>NZ_CP044211.1:0-5488044 GCF_016804345.1 Rhodococcus ruber
CCGGGCGGTCCCGTCCTCCTCGACCCCGACGCGTCCCACCTGGCGAGCACCATCATCCTGCTGATGCAGCTCCAGAACGCCTCCCTCAACACCATCGTGGAGGCCCGCACCGCCCTCGAGCCCGTCATCTGCCGCCTGGCCGCCGAGCGGATCAGCGACGAGAACCTGCAGGAGCTGAAGCAGTCCGTCGACCGGATGCAGCAGTCGTTCGACACCGCGGACATCGACACGTTCCTCAAGACGAACAAGCAGTTCCACGACGTCATCGCCTGGTCCACCGGCAACGCGCTCTTCGGCTACCTGACGGACGCGCTGCTCCGGATCACCGGCGGCACGGTGATGGGCGTCGACCATCCCGCCCCGCTGCGGGAGACGACGCTCAAGGCGCACACGCAGATCTACGAGGCGCTGAATTCGCACGACGCGGACCTGTCCGAGGACCGGATGCGCGACCACATCAACGAGTACGTCCGCTACGCCGAGCGCAAGTTCCCCGAACTCCTGAGCCAGGTCCTGCCCTGGAACCAGGCGCTCGGCGGCTGACCACGACCGCCGGCGACGTCCGGCGACACGGACCCCAGCGGGCCCGCACCGAGCACCGGCTCGGCGCGGGCCCGCCGTCGTTGCGGGCCGTCCCGCCGCCCGCCCGGCCTCCCGCGCCCCGCTTCCCTCGCGCTATTGCTTATATCCATGCGTATGGTTATGGTGATAGCGATCACATGCACACATCGCGATCACATCCGTCGAGCCCGCGCCGGAGCCCTGCCCCGGCCGCCGCTCGCGCCTTCACCCCGTCACGAGGAGAAGCCATGAAGACCATCGGAGCGCTGCTGTGGGAGCCGGGAACCCGGTCCGGTTGGAGCGTCGAGGAAATCGAGATCGATCCCCCGAAGAGCCGGGAGGTGCGGGTCAAGCTCGCCGCCTCCGGCATCTGCCACAGTGACGACCACGTCGACACCGGCGACATCCCCCTCGACTGGGCGCCGATCATCGGTGGCCACGAAGGCGCCGGTGTGATCGAGGAACTCGGCCCGGACGTCACCGGTTTCGAGGTCGGCGACCACGTCGTCCTGTCCTTCCTGCCGTCCTGCGGCCACTGCAAGATGTGCACCATCGGCCGTTCCAACATGTGTGAGATGGGTGCCGGCGTGCTCGCGGGCTACGCACCCGACGGCACGCACCGCGTCCACGCCCGGCCGGGGCGTCGGCCCGTTCTCCTACCTCGGCACCTTCTCGCCGTACGTCGTGGTCAACATCGACTCGTGCGTGAAGATCGGCAAGGACATCCCGCTCGACAAGGCCGCACTCATCGGCTGCGGCGTGCCCACCGGCTGGGGATCGTCCGTCTACGCGGCCGACATCCAGCTCGGTGACACCGTGGTCGTCATCGGCACCGGCGGTGTGGGCATGAACGCCGTTCAGGGCGCCCGGCACAAGGGCGCCAAGAACATCGTCACGATCGACCCGGTCGAGTTCAAGCGCGACCAGGCGAAGATCTTCGGTGCCACCCACACCACCGAGAACTTCGACCAGTGCCGCGAGGTCGTCGATCAGCTCACCGACGGCCAGGGCGCCGACGTCGTCATCATCACGGTCGACATCGCCTACGGGCACCTGCTGAACCCCGCCCAGGAGATGACCCGTCGCGGCGGCACCCTGGTGCTCACCTCGGCGGCGCCGGTCACCCAGCGCGACGTGCCGTTCGACCTGTTCACCTTCGCGATGTCGGGCAAGCGCCTGCAGGGCACCCTGTACGGCACCACGACGGCGCGCCGCGACATCCCGCTCATCGCCGACATGTACCGCCGCGGCGAGTTCAAGCTGGACGAGCTGGTCACCAAGACCTACAAGCTCGAGGACATCAACACCGCGTTCAAGGATCTCCGCGACGGCAAGAACATCCGCGGCGTCATCATGTACGACGACTAGATCGGCACGCGCGACTGCGCGGGTGATCCGCGCCCGGCACCCGGGCCGGGACGGAGTCGACACTCCGTCCCGGCCCGTCCGTGTACCTCCGACAGGAACAGAGCCGATGACTGCCTCGAATCTCGCGGACCTCGATTCCGCCGCCCTGAGCCGCCTCGTCGCCAAGGACGAGATCCGGGATCTCGCAGGGTGTTACGCCCTGGCCGTCGACGACCACGACATCGACGCCGTACTGTCGATGTTCACCGAGGACGGTGTCTTCGAGGTCGCCGGCACCGAACTGTGCGGTCGTGAGCAGATCCGCCCCTTCTACGTCTCCAGCATGGACCGTTACCACACCATGCTGCACACCCCCGAGATCCACCTCGTCACGATCGAAGACGACTCGCACGCAAGCGGAATCATGACCGGCCACGCCGAACTGGCCGTCCACGACACGCTGATGATGACCGCCTTCCGCTATCGGGACCGGTACGTGCGGCGGGACAGCACATGGCTTTTCGAAAGACGCACCGTATCGTTCATGTACGCGGTACCGTTCGAGTCGATGGGCTCGAGTTTCCGTACCACCAAACGGATTCGGTGGCCCCAGACCCGATACACCGAAGCCGACTATCCGGAGTCGGCTCCCACCTGGAACACCTACCGCTGACGGCGGATCGGGCCCGTCGGCGGCCCCGAAGGAGCAGCTATGACAGGACGGGTAGCAGGTAAGGTCGCGTTCATCACGGGGGCGGCCCGCGGCCAGGGACGCAGTCACGCGATCCGCCTCGCCGAGGAGGGCGCCGACATCGTCGCTCTCGATGTCGCCGAGGAGATCGAGAGCGTCACCCGCTTCTACCCCGGCGCCACCGAGGAGGACCTGGCCGAGACGGTGCGCGCCGTCGAGGCCCTCGACCGCCGGATCATCGCCCGCAAGGCCGACGTCCGCAACTTCGACGCCGTGAAGGCCGTCGTCGACGAGGGCATCGCCGAACTCGGCCGGATCGACATCGTCGCCGCCAACGCGGGGATCTTCCTCTTCGGCGACGAGACGCACCTCGTCACCGAACGCGACTGGGACGACGTCCTCGACATCAACCTCAAGGGCGTGTGGCACACCTGCAAGGCCGTCACCCCGCACCTGATCGAGCAGGGCACCGGTGGCTCGATCGTCATCACCAGCTCCACCGCAGGCCTGAAGGGCACGCCGAACGTGGCGCCCTACACCGCGAGCAAGCACGCCGTGGTCGGCATGATGCGCACGCTGGCACTGGAATTGGGGCCGCACGGCATCCGCGTCAACACCGTGCATCCCACCGGCGTCGCCACGGACATGATCCTGAACGAATCCTGCTTCCGGCTGTTCCTCCCGGACGTGGAACATCCCACGCAGGAACAGGCCGCACCGGTCTTCGCCACCACCAACGTCCTGCCCGTGCCGTGGATCGAACCGATCGACATCTCCAACGCGGTGCTCTACCTCGCCTCCGACGAGGCCCGGTACGTCACCGGCACCGAACTCAAGGTCGACGCCGGCTACACCCTGCGCTGATCCGGCCGGACGAACGGGAGACCTCATGACCGCAAGACTCGACACCCCGCGTCTCGATCCCGCCCGCCCCGCCGAGGTCGCCGAGCGCTGGCTCGCGGATTTCGCCGATGCACTCCGGTCGGGCGGTACCGGCGACTATCCGGATGCTCTCGCCACCGACGCATGGTGGCGCGACCTGCTCGCCTTCACCGGTGATCTGCGCAGCCTGCACGGCGAATCGGCGATCCGCCCGCTGCTCACCGGCGCGGCGGACCTCGAGGTCCGCGACGAGGCACTCGATTCCGCCGCCCCGCCGGTTCTGCTGCCCACCGGCGACGGTCCGCCGGTGATACAGCTGCTCTTCCGCCTCACCGTCCGCTTCGGACAGGTCCGTGGCGTCGCGCGCCTGACCCCGGACGAGACGGACCGCTGGCGAGCGATCGCCGTGCTGACGGCCCTCGACAGTCTCGCCGGAGCCGAACCGGCTGTCGGAGAACGTCGTCCGATCGGCGCCCCGGAACCCGAGGAACGCGTCACCGCCCACTGGGGCGACCGCCGCCGTCTCGCGAACGAGTGCGCCGACCGGGATCCGGACGTCCTCGTGATCGGTGCCGGGCATTCCGGCCTCGGACTCGCCGCCTACCTGGGCGCGATGAACGTGCACACGCTCGTCGTCGAACGCAACGAGCGCGTGGGCGACAACTGGCGCAACCGGTACGACTCGCTGGTGCTGCACGACCCCGTGTGGTCGAACCATCTGCCGATGATGCCGTTCCCACCCACCTGGCCCGTGTTCACCCCGAAGGACAAGATGGGTGACTGGCTCGACATCTACGCCCGGGCCCTGGAACTGAACGTGTGGACGCGCACGGAACTGGTGAGTGCCTCGTACGATCCGGCGACGAGGCGCTGGGAGGTGCTCCTCGACCGCGGCGGCGAACGGCGCGTACTGCATCCACAGCACGTGGTCCTGGCCACCGGACTGAGCGGCACCGAGCCGCTCGTCCCGGACATCCCCGGGACCGGAGAATTCGCGGGCGAACTGCTCCATTCCGGCCGGTACGCGACGGACCCCCGACGGAGCGGCCGGAACGTCGTCGTCATCGGCACCGGGAACAGCGGCCACGACATCGCGCAGGACCTCTACAACACCGGCGCGAACGTGACCCTCGTCCAGCGGGGTCCGACCTACGTCGTCGGCGGCACCACCGTGGTCGACGTCATGCTGAAGCCGGCCTACGGCGAGGACACCGCACCCACCGAGATCGCCGACCTCGTCGGGGCGTCGTTCGCGCGACGGGACGAGGGATTCGTCGACGGTCTGCGTACCGCGGTCGCGGCGATGGCCGACATCGATCGTGATCTGCTCGATGCCCTGAGCGCCCGGGGATTCCGCCATCACCTGGGCGACGGCGGGACCGGAGCGATGAACCTCTTCCTCACCCGCAACGGCGGCTACTACATCGACGTCGGCGCCTCGCGGCTCGTCGCGGACGGGTCGATCGGGCTGGTCGCCGGGAAGACCGTCGAACGATTCGTCCCCGAGGGTGTCATGATGTCGGACGGCACCGTCCTGCCCGCCGACACCGTCGTGTTCGCCACCGGATTCCGGGGCATTCTCGACACTGCCCGCCGCGTCCTGGGCGACGCGGTCGCCGACCGGTGCGGACCGGTCTGGGGCCTCGACGACGAGGGCGAGATCCGGTCGGTGTGGCGACGTTCCGGCCACGACCGGTTCTGGTTCAGCGGCGGCAATCTCACGTTCGCCCGGATCTACAACAAGTACCTCGCACTGCAGATCAGAGCCGACCTGGACGGCATCGACCTGCCGTCCGTTCCCTGACCCATCCCCTCGAGTACACGGAGACCGACACATGCGCGCCGACGACATCAACGAGATCATCCGCGTCACCCACCTCTACGCCCGGGGTCTCGACCGGTTCGACCCCAAGGAAGCCCTGTCCGCCTTCGCACCCGACGGGGTGTGGGACGCCAGCGCCGTGGGCCTGACCCGGTACGAGGGCCACGAGCAGATCCTCGACTTCTTCGAGCGGGACGCACAGGCGGTGGACAAGCAGTTCCACATCATCACCAATCACGTGATCGACTTCGAGGACGACGACCACGCCACCGGTACGAATTACGTCTTCTCCGAAGCGGAGATGAAGAACGGCGCCGCTATCAAGGCGATCGCACTCAACGAGGACCGCTACGTCCGCACCGCCGACGGCTGGAAGATCGCCGAGCGGATCATCACGGGTCTCACCACGCCGCAGATGGACGGCTTCGACGCCTGACCACGACGGCGAGATACGCGGCCGGGGTGGGGACTTCGCAGTCCCCACCCCGGTCGCGTGTCCCGGTCGGGTTTCCCCGATCAGATGTCCTTGGTGATCTCGTAGAAGTCGAACGAGACGCCGGCCTGCGCGAAGTTCTCGAGGTCGGCTGCGCCCTGCTGTCCTTCCGGCGACGCCATGTCCGCGAGCATGGCTTCCTTGCTGTCCCAGTCGCAGACCGCGACCAGGAAGTGCGGCGGGGTGCTGCCGTCGGGAGTGGAGCACACACCCCATTCGTAGTTCCGGATGCCCTGCTGCTTCAGTGCGAGCTTGGAGTGCACGTTGCGGTAGTGGTCGAGGAACTTCTCGGGATCCTCGGGGTGGTTGTAGGCGGCGACGAGTCGGTACATGTGGACCTCTTTCGATGATGGGTTCGGACATTCTCCGGGCGGCGGACCCGCACGCGGGATGGTGGAGTGGTCCCGCACGCAGCAAGAAGGCAGGAAAGCCCGCCACATATATTCGCTTTCCGTCTTTGATTATATCCATTCGCATTGATAGAGTGATACCCGTCACAGACTTTTTTCCGCGCCGGCCGATCAGCCGGGCGGATCACGCTCCCGCCGGACCCACCGAATCCGCGAGTCCGGCGGCAACATCGGCACATCCGATCGAATCCCCAGTCAGAGAGGCCATCCGATGACTGCAACTCCCACCCCCACCGCCGCTACCGAGGTCGATGCCGTCGTCGTCGGCGCGGGCTTCGCAGGCCTGTACCTGCTGTGGAAGCTGCGCCGCCACGGTTACACCGCCGTCGCCCTCGACAAGGGCAAGGAGGTCGGCGGCACCTGGCACTGGAACCGCTACCCCGGCGCCCGCTGCGACGTGGACAGCCACGACTACTCCTTCGGGTTCGACGAGGATCTCGAGCAGGAGTGGGAGTGGAGCGAGCGTTACCCGTCGCAGCCCGAACTGCAGGCGTACCTCTCGCACGTCGCCGACCGGTTCGACCTGCGCCGCGACATCCGGCTCGAAACCGCCGTCACCGAAGCCCGATTCGACGATGGCGAGCAGAAGTGGCACGTCCGCACCGACCGGGGCGACGAGTACGTCGCTCGGTTCTGTCTCATGGCCGTCGGCTGCCTGTCGGTACCGAAGGACGTCGACGTCCCCGGCCTCGACAAGTTCCAGGGACCGATCTACCGCACCAGCGCGTGGCCGGAGGAGGGGGTGGACTTCACCGGTCTGCGGGTCGCCGCGGTCGGTACGGGTTCCTCCGGGGTGCAGGCCATCCCGGAGATCGCCAAGCAGGCCGGCACGCTGACCGTCCTCCAGCGCACCGCCAACTTCGTCATTCCCGCCCGCAACCACAAGCTCGACCCGGAGTTCGTCGCGAACGTCAAGGCGAACTACCGCGCGCGGCGCCAGGCCTGCCGGACCGCCGCCGCCGGCTGCATCCGCGACGACAACCCGAAGGCCGCGTACGACGTCAGCGACGACGAGCGGTGGGCCGAGTACGAGAAGCGCTGGCAGGGCGGCGGCATCGCCTTCCTCGGCGCGTTCGCGGACCTGATGGTGGATCAACGGGCCAACGACTCGGCGTGCGACTTCGTCCGGGCCAAGGTCGACGAGATCGTCGACGATCCGGACGTCGCGGACAGCCTCAAGCCGTTCGGCTACCCGATGGGCGCGAAGCGGCCCGTCATCGGCACGGACTGGTACGAGACGTTCAACCGCGACAACGTCGAACTGGTCGACCTGCGGAAGAAGCCCCTCGACAGCTTCACCGAGCACGGCATGCATCTCGCCGACGGCACCGAGTACGAGTTCGACGCCGTCGTGCTCGCCACCGGGTTCGACGCCTTCACCGGCGCGTTCACGCAGATCGACATCCGCGGCCGCGGCGGTCTGCCGTTGCGGGAGGCGTGGCAGGAGGGCCCGAAGACACACCTGGGCCTGGGCACCGCGGGCTTCCCCAACATGTTCATCATCGCCAACGTCGGCAGCCCGTCGGTGCTGTCGAACATGGTGACCGCCATCGAGCAGCACGTCGAGTGGACGGTCGAGACCATGGATCACATGCGCGAGCACGGACTGACCACGATCGAGGCCACCGAGGAGGCGCAGAACCAGTGGGTCGAGACCGTGGAGGAGATCGCGAACATGACCCTGTGGCCGCAGGGTGAGTCCGGATCCTGGTACCGCGGGCAGAACATCCCCGGCAAGCCGCAGATCTTCATGCCCTACGCCGGCGGCATCGTGCTCTACGAGCAGACGTGGAACGAGGTCCGCGACGCGGACTTCAAGGGATTCGTCCTGGCCTGATGTCGGGGCCTCGCGCCGGGCGATCGCGACCAGCGATCGCCCGGCGCCTTTCGCTGCGTCGCTCGTATCGCGCGGGTGGATCTCGCACCGAGCGGGAGGATCTCGCGCCGAAACGCGAGACGCGACGACGACAACCTCCCGCTCGACGCAGCAACATCCCGCTCATCGCCGACGGACACCGAAACGGGGGTGCAGGCCCGAAGCCCGCACCCCCGTCTCGGTGTCCGTCAGATCAGCTTCGCGAGCGCGTACGCCTGACGGGTGGCGAACACCAGCCGCCGCGGCGCGTATGCGTCACCGAGAATGTGCACCTCCCGCTCGCCCTCGGCCGCCGGGCCGTCCTCGAGACTCTCGTACAGGTCGGCGTCCCCGATGCCACCGCAGGCGAGCACCACCGAGTCGAAGCCGTCCACCTGGTAGGTGCGCCCCGAATAGACGTTGCGGGTGACGACCCCGGTCGGGGTGATCTCGACGACGTCCTCCATGAACCGGTACTGCACGCCCTTCTCGTCGAGGCGCCCGAGGATCGCGCCCACGATGTAGCGGCCGAGCAGCTGCCCCGCGACCTGGGTCGCGTAGACGACGGTGACGTCGTGCCCGCGATCGGTGAGGAAGTCGGCGAGCGACAGCGGCGGCATGTGGTCGTCCTGCGCGACGATCAGGACCCGCTTGCCGACCACGGCGTCGCCGTTGAGGACGTCGCGGATGTCGGCGACATTGTCGCCGTAGACACCCGGGATGTCCGGGATCCGGCGGGTGGAGCCGGTGGCGACCGCCACCACGTCGAATCCCGCGGACTCGATCTCCGCCTTCGTCGCCGCGTGCCGGTAGGCGACCTTCACGCCCGCCCGCTCGAGCCGGCGCTGCTGCCAGTCTATGTACTTTTCGAACATGTCGTACGTGGGGGCGTTGATCGCGGTGCGCAGTTGGCCGCCGAGCACGTCGGACGCCTCCCACAGCTCCACGTCGTGGCCCTTCTCCCGGGCCAGGGCCGCGAACTCCATGCCGGCCGGACCACCGCCGACGACGAGCACGCGCCTGGGGTCGGTCACGGTGGGCCACGGCCCGTCGACCTCGTTGCTGGTGACGGGGTTGACCGCGCAGCCGAACGGCAGCCCCTCGACGTAGCGGCGGCTGATGCACTCGTTGCCGCCGACGCAGGGCCGGATCTCGTCGACGCGGCCGGTGCGGACCTTCTCGACGATCGACGGCTCGGCGATGTGCGCACGAGCCATGCCGACGACGTCGGCGTCGCCGGCCGCGAGGATCCGTTCGGCGACATCGGGGTGATTGATCCGGCCCGTGTGCACGACGGGCAGCGACACCGCCCGCTTGAGCTGCCCGGCGAGGTCGCTCCACTGACCGGCCTCGTAGAAGTGCGGCTGGATGTAGGACGGGTTGCCCCACGGGCTGCCCACCACGCCGTGGAAGTAGTCGACGAGTCCGGTGCTCTCGAGGTACTGCGCGATCTCGACGGCGCCGTGGATGTCGTATCCGCCCGGCACCTCCTCGCGCAGGTTCAGGCGGATGCCGATGACCATGGACGATCCGATCACGTCGCGGATGGCCCGCAGCACCTCGACCGGGAACCGGCAACGGTTCTCGATCGAGCCCCCGTACTCGTCGTCACGCTTGTTGGTCAGCGGCGACAGGAAGTACTCCAGCAGATCGTCGTGGTTCATGTGGAGTTCGACGCCGTCGAGACGTGCCTTCTGGGCCTGCTCTGCACAGAACTTGTACTGACCGACGAAGTAGGCGATCTCGTCCCGGTTCAGCTTGTGCGGAACGTTGTTGATCACCGGGGCGCTCAGGACCGACGACGCGCCGTGCGGCATACCGCCCTGGTGCACCATCTGCCCCGTCGCCACCGCACCCTCGGCGTGCAGGGCATCGGAGTACGCCTGCACCCGTTCGACGAAGAATGGCAGGCTGTAGTGGCCTTCGACCGTGGCACCCACGCCGGTGGGTTCGAACCCCGGGATCACCCCCGTGTTCGGCACCCACGCGCTGAGGCTGTCGAACCATGCGGCTCCGCCCCGGGCCCGGGACACGTAGTAGGCGAGGTTGCGTTCGGCGTCGGCCTCGGACCCGAAGATGTTGCCGATCGCCGACGCGTGCGGCGGCAGCACCACGCGGTTGCGCAGCTTCATCGGGCCGATCTGGAACGGCGAGAGCAGATGGGCGTAGGCGGAGTCCGGATCCGCGGTCATTTCGTTCACCCCTTGTTCGGTCGGGGCCCGAGCGAGCCGCCGCGTCCGTCGCCCGGCATCCTGGTCGAGTCGTGACTGACCGCGATTCGGACGGGACGGACTTCCAGGACGACTCGGTTCGGGCTGTCCAGCAGGCGCTGGAAGGCTTCGGGATCGTTCGGAGCATGGCGCGCCGCGAACGCCGGGTAGAACCAGCGTTTGGTCTCCGCGTCGGCGTGGACGGTGACACGGCCGCGGACCGCGAGCATCCTCCTGCCGGGCAGTCCGGTGCCGGCATTCGAGACCACCAGCGTCACGCGGGGTTCGCGCGTCGCTGCCCGGACGTGGGCGCGGTCCTTCGCGGCGGTGAGCCAGAACCGGTCGCCGTGGTGCAGGTAGCTCATCACCACCCCGGCCGGCCACCCGGCCGCGGTGGTGAAGGCGAAGGTGCATTCGGTCTGCGCCGCTACGAGTTCGGCGATGCCGTCCTCGTCGACCCGTAGCGTGCGCAGGTCCTCGTTGTCGTCGATGCCGACGGCCATCTCACATCACTTCACGTATGCGCCGGCGTCGACCGGGAAGGTGACTCCGGTGACGTACCGCGCCTCGTCGCTGCCGAGGAACAGCACCGCGTTGCTGATGTCGATCGATTCGACCCACGGCACCGGCAGCGTGTTCAGCGACATGAACCCCGGCATCGCCTTCTCCTGCGACGGCTCCGGATCCCCGGGCGAGAACATCCCGTACGTCCCGGGGTTCTGGATCATGATGGTGTCGACGTTCGTCGGGTGGATGGTGTTGACCCGGATGCTGTAGGGGCCCAGCTCGTTCGCCATGGTGCGCATGAGTCCGACGATGCCGTGCTTGGCCGAGACGTAGTGGGCGACCTGCTGGATGCCCTTGAGTCCGCCGATCGAACTGGTGAACATGATCGAACCCCCGCGGCCCTGCTCGATCATCGTGGGGATCGCGACGACGGCGGTGTTGTAGACGCCGGTGAGGTTGACGTCGATCATGTCCCGCCACTGCTCGGCGGTGAGCTCCCACGAACGGCCGTAGGTGGCGATGCCGGCGTTGGCGACCACGATGTCGACGCCGCCGAGCTGCGCCACCCCGTCGTCGAAGGCGCGCTGCAGCGCCGCGCGGTCCCGGACGTCGGCGCGGTGGGCCACGATCCGGCGGTCGAGGGCCTCGACGAGCCGGACGGTCTCCTTCAGCTCGTCCTCGGTGGCCAGCGGGTAGTACGGGGTCACCGTGTCGATGTTCTCGCAGATGTCGACCGCGATGATGTCGGCGCCCTCCTCGGCGAGCCGCAGCGCGTGGCTGCGGCCCTGGCCGCGGGCGGCCCCGGTGATGAACGCGACCTTGCCTTCTACTCGTCCTGCCATGGTTGACGCTCCTCTCGTGGAAAACGATGTCTAGTGATCGGCGGGGACCAGGACGGTCCCGGTGCCTTCGAGAACGCGCGCGCCGCCCAGGACGTCGAGCGTGAGATCGCAGCGCACCAGGAGGCCGTCGGCGGTGTCCTCGACGTCGGTCACCACCCCTGCGGCCCGCAGCCGGTCCCCCTCGAACACGTTGCCGAGGAATCGGAACCGGTATCCGGTGACCCGGTCCACGCCGCCGGCCCAGGACCCGAGCATGGACACGACGTAGGCGATGTTGCTCGGCCCCTGATTGACCGTGCGCTCCCCGAGGCCCAGCGCAGCCGCGGCGTTCCGATCGAAATGGATCGGGTTCGGGTCGCGCATGAGCGCCGAGAGGGTCTTCATCCGGGCCGGATCCACCGCATCGACGGTACGTTCGGGAATCTGCTGCCCGACAGCCGGTTTCATGAGATTTCTCCTCGGCGGGGGAACACGATCGAGTTGGTGGTGGAGGCGCACAGCGCCCCGTCCTCACCGTGCAGGTCGAGGCGGTAGCCGACGATGTCGAAGACGCCGGTGCGCCGGCCCACCTTGCGCGTCGCGGAGACGATCTCGCCCGAGACGCGGTAGGTGCCGCCGACGCGCAGCGGCCGGTGCACGACCGTCTCGGTCTCGCCGGCCATCGGTCCGTCGGCCTCGGTGGCCCCGAACACGGCGAACAACTCGTCCCAGCTCCAGCCCATCGCGCCGGTGGCGACGAGGAACACCAGCACCGGGTGCGCGCCGCCGTCGGCGGGGTCGGCGAGCATGCTGTCGAGGACGAGGTGCACCCACCACGGCTCGAGCGTGGCCTGCCCGCCCGGGAAGCGGGTGCCGACGAGGTCGGCGAGCTCGGCTTCGGTCGGCACCCGGCGTCCGGTGTCCACGGTCATCGGGCCGCCGTCGTCTCGAGGTACGGGGCCCGCAGGTCCCGCTTCATGATCTTTCCGGTCGGCGCCTTCGGCAGGGCGTCGACGAAGTCCACCGAACGGGGCTTCTGGTAGGAGGCCAGGTTCCGCTTGGCGGTGTCGATGATCTCCTGTTCGGTGGCGGTCTGCCCGGGCTTGAGGACCACGACGGCCTTGACGACCTCGCCCCACTCGTCGTCGGGGATGCCGATGACGGCGCATTCGAGGACGGCGGGGTGGGCGCCGATGGCCTCCTCGACCTGGATGCTGTAGATGTTCTCGCCGCCGGAGATGATCATGTCCTTGGCCCGGTCCACGATGTAGACGTAGTGGTCCTCGTCCCAGACCGCGACGTCGCCGGTCCACATCCAGCCGTCCCGCAGGGTCTGTGCGGTCAGTTCCGGCTTGTTCCAGTAGCCGAGCATGTTGGCTTCGGAGCGGACCACGATCTCGCCGGGGGTCTTGCCGTCCTTGGGGACCTCGTTGCCGTCGAAGTCGACGACCCGGATGGTGGTGCCGAAGCCTTCCCGGCCACAGGACTTGAGCCGGTGCTCGTTGATGCCGTTGACCGCGTCGAGGTGGTCCTCCTGGGACAGGAACGACATGGTCGTGCCCTCGGTCTGGCCGTACCCCTGGATGAGGGTGCAGGGGAACGCCTCGAGCGCGCTGCGGACGATCGCGGACGGCATCGGGCCGCCGCCGTACTGGATGTTGCGCAGGCTCGACAGGTCGTAGGAGTCGAAGTTCTCCACGGCCATCATCCAGTTCAGCATCGTGGTGATGCCGAGGAACGCCGAGACCCGCTCCGACTCGATGATCTCGAGCGCCTGCTTGGCCTCGAAATTGACCAGCACGACCGGACATCCGTGCTTCATGTAGTTCATCGAGAGGACCACCGGGATGTGGTACATCTGGCCGGTGAGCATGTAGACGTCGGTCGGCACGACCCGCTCGGCGACGGTCTGGTTGAGCATGCCGGCGGCCGCGCTGGTGTGCGAGTGCAGCGCACCCTTGGATTCTCCCGTGGTGCCGCCGGTGTAGAGGATGAAGAACGGGTCGTCTCCCCCGACGCTCGGCGTCCAGATCGGTTCGGCCGGGCTGGAACTCGCGAGCAGCTCCTCGTACGTCCCGTTACCCCCCGGACCGAACTCGAGCCAGTGGCCGACCGAGGCGGATCGGCTCAGTTCCTCGCCCACGGGACGGAATTCGGACGCGGTGATGAGCACCTTCGGGGTGGCGTCGGCGACGAGCCCGAGCAGGGCGGGGGTCGCGAGCCGCCAGTTCAGCGGCTGCAGGATCAGTCCCGCGCGACCGACGGCGAAGAACAGCTCCTGGAACTCGATGCTGTTCTTGGTCAGGACGGCGACCCGGTCGCCCTTCTCGAGGCCGAGACCGCGCAGTCCGTTCGCCAGGCGCCGGACGCGCTCGTCGAGGGCGGCGAAGGTGATGCGCCGGTCGTTGGGGACGTCGTACAACGCCATGCGGTTCGGGGTGAGGGCGGCCCACTTGGCGGGGATGAGGCCCTGGTTCATCGTCATGGTGGCTCCGGAGGCTCAGTACGGGAGGTCGAGGGCGATGTGCCGCTTGGTGAGCACCCAGTCGCCTCCGCTCCTGGTCCATTCGTCCTCGTACTTGCCGGTGGACAGGGCCCGGAGGGCACCGTTCTCCGCGGAGGTGATGAGCAGGTACGACACGGTGCGGACGTTCTTCTCGTCGATCTCGTCGATCAGCAGATTGGTGGTGATGTGACGCCGCTGGTCGGTCTGGGACTCGTGGGCTCCGCGGAACAGACCCATGATCTCCTCGCGTCCGTTGAGCGGCCCGATGAGGTCGCCGTCGCCGATCTTCATGGTGAACACGGCGGTTTCACCGAAGACCCGCTCGACACCGTCCATGTCGCCGTCGTCGTAGGCGAGAGCGTAGCGGGCGAGGGCGTTTTCGATTTCGTTCCTGAGCGACATTACGACTACTCCTGCCGAAGGGAGGGGAGGGAGATGTGATGACAGTCACTTTATGCTAATCATGCGCATTGTCTAGGGGTACGAAGACCCCGGTTTCCGCGCCGGGAGACGACGCTCAGCGTGATTCGGACACGGTCCAGGTGTCGTGCCCGGTCAGCAAGGACTGCAAGGAGTCTCGTCGACGGGACTCGCCGGTGCGGGCGCTCTCGTTCTGCTCGCGCACGAGGTCGTCGTAGGTCGGGCGGGCGACGCTGCGGAACACGCCGAACACCGTGTGGTCGAGGTTCTGATCGGACAGTCGCGACAACGCGAACGCGTACTCCGGGTCGTCGGCGTGCGCATCGTGCACGACGATCGATCCCGGATCGGCCGACGCCGTGTCCACCACACGCAGACCGAATCCGTCACGGACGACGCACTTCTGCCCCTCCGCACCGAAGACGATCGGCTCACCGTGGCGCAGCGGGATCACCCTCTGCTCCGCGTCCTCCTTGCGCAGCACGTCGAACGACCCGTCGTTGAAGATCGGGCAGTCCTGGTAGATCTCGACGAACGCGGTGCCCCGGTGCTCGGCCGCGCGGCGCAGCACGTCGGTGAGCCCCTTGCGGTCGGAGTCGAGCGCCCGGGCCGCGAAGGTGGCCTCGGCACCGAGTGCGAGGGAGAGCGTGTTGAAGGGGTGGTCCACCGAACCCATCGGGGTGGACTTGGTGACCTTCCCGACCTCGGACGTGGGCGAGTACTGCCCCTTCGTCAGCCCGTAGATCCGGTTGTTGAACAACAGGATCGTGAGGTTCACGTTGCGGCGCAGCGCGTGGATCAGATGGTTCCCCCCGATCGAGAGGGCATCGCCGTCACCGGTGACCACCCACACCGACAGGTCGGGCCGCGTGACGGCCAGGCCGGTCGCGATCGCCGGCGCGCGGCCGTGGATGGAGTGCAGCCCGTAGGTGTCGAGGTAGTACGGGAACCGGCTCGAGCAGCCGATGCCCGAGACGAACATCAAGTTCTCGCGGCGCAGCCCGAGTTCGGGCAGGAAGTTGCGGATCGCGGCCAGGATGACGTAGTCACCGCAACCCGGGCACCAGCGCACCTCCTGGTCGCTCGTGAAGTCCTTGGCCTTCTGCGGGGCGTCGGTCGTCGGGACGAGCGCGGTCGCGCTGAGTCCGAGATCGGTGCCCACCCGGCTGATCAACTCGGTCATGCCGATTCCTCCTCGCGGTCCGGCGCCGGCCGGTACTCGGCCGCAGCCAGCGCCGCGGTGGTCTTGGCGTCTTCGAACTCGCGTAGGGTGCCGGCGAGCGCGGCATCGATCGCGTCGACGATCTCGTCGGCGAGAAAGGCCAGACCCTCGACCTTCGTCACCGGCTGGACGTCGACCAGGTAGCGCGCCCGCAGCACACTCGTCAGCTGCCCCAGATTCATCTCCGGCGCGATCACCGTGCGATACCGGCCGAGCACCTCACCGAGGTTGCGTGGCAACGGGTTCAGGTGCCGCAGGTGCAGGTGGGCGACCGCGGTGCCACGGCGCCGGGCGCGGCGGCACGCCTCGCCGATCGGGCCGTAGGAACTGCCCCAGCCCACGATCAGCAGTTCGGCCTGCCCCGACGGATCGTCGACCTCCGCGTCCGGGACGGCGATCCCGTCGACCTTCGCCTGCCGCAGGCGCACCATCAGATCGTGGTTGGCGGGATCGTAGGAGATGTTGCCGCTGCCGTTCGCCTTCTCCAGGCCACCGAGCCGGTGCTCGAGGCCGGGAGTCCCGGGTATCGCCACGGCACGGGCGAGGGTCTCGCGGTCCCGCGCGTAGGGACGCAGGGGTGTGCCGGCGGCGTCCGGGCCCGTCTCGTAGTTCGGATCGATCGGGGCGAGCTCGTCGACCTGCGGGATCTGCCAGGGTTCCGAGCCGTTGGCGATGGCGCCGTCGGACAGCAGCAGGACCGGCGTCCGGTACGTCAGGGCGATGTGGGCCGCCTCGACGGCCGTGGCGAAGCAGTCGGCCGGTGAGCGCGGCGCGAGCACGGCGACGGGCGACTCGCCGTTGCGTCCGTACAGTGCCTGCAGCAGATCGGACTGCTCGGTCTTGGTCGGCAGGCCTGTCGACGGTCCGCCGCGCTGCACGTCGATCACGACGAGCGGGATTTCGGTCATGACGGCCAGGCCGATGGCCTCGCTCTTGAGGGCCAGACCCGGGCCGGAGGTGCTGGTGACACCGAGTGCGCCACCTAGAGAGGCGCCGACCGCGGCGCCGATCGCGGCGATCTCGTCCTCCGCCTGGAAGGTGGTCACGCCGAGACCGCGGTGCTTGGTCAGCTCGTGCAGGATGTCGGAGGCGGGGGTGATCGGGTACGTCCCGAGGAACACCTCGAGCCCGGACAGCTCACCGGCGGTCACCAGACCGTAGGCCAGTGCGGTGTTGCCGGTGATCTGCCGGTACGTGCCGGCCGGCAGGTCCGCCTTGGCCACCTCGAACGTCGTCGCGAACGTCTCGGTGGTCTCGCCGTAGTTCCACCCGGCCTGGAACGCGAGCAGGTTGCCCTGGGCGACCTGCGGTTTCTTGGCGAACTTGGTGCGCAGGAACTCCTCGATCCGCTCCACCGGCCGGTTGGACATCCACGACAGCAACCCGAGCGCGAACATGTTCTTCGCGCGCTCGCCGTCCTTGCGGCTCAGGCCGGCGGGTTCCACCGCCCCCACCGACAGGCTCGACATCGGAACCTGATGGATCACGAACTCGTCGAGACTGCCGTCGTCGAGCGGGTTGGCGGCGTAGCCGACCTTGGAAAGGTTGCGCTTGGTGAACTCGTCGGTGTTGACGATGACGGTGCCGCCGCGCGGCAGGTCGTCGATGTTCGCCTTCAGTGCCGCCGGGTTCATCGCGACGAGGACGTCCGGTCGATCACCCGCGGTGAGGATGTCGTGGTCCGCGATCTGGATCTGGAACGACGACACGCCCGGCAGGGTGCCCTGGGGCGCCCGGATCTCGGCGGGGAAGTTGGGCTGCGTCGCGAGGTCGTTGCCGAACGCGGCCGCCTCGGAGGTGAAGCGGTCACCGGTCAGCTGCATGCCGTCGCCCGAGTCGCCCGCAAAGCGGATGACGACTCGCTCCAGCTTGGTGGTGTTCGCGTCCGTTGTCATGGGTTCCTGCCTCTGGTCCGCATTCTGCCCCTACGGGGCTTCCTTCACGAGTTGCTTGGCCAGCGAATCGAAGATCACCTCGGTGGAGCCCTCGTAGATCCGCATGGGACGCGCCTCCCGGTAGAGACGTTCGAGCTTGCCGCCGCGCACGAGCCCGAAACGGCCCATGATCTGCACCGACCGGTCGACGACGCGGGCCGCCGCCTCGGTCGCTCCGACCTTCGCCATCGACGACAGGTGCAGGTTGGCGCGGGCGTCGCGGGCCGAGGCGGCGGCCGCGCGGTAGGTCAGCGAGCGCGCCATCTCGATGTCGGTCCAGCAGGAGGCGAGGTGCTCGGGCACCGACCCCAGGCGCGCGAGGCTGACCCCGAAGCCCTCCCGGGACTTGGCATGGGCGACGGCCTCGTCCAGCGCGGCCTGGGCCACGCCGACCGCGGCGCCGGCCACGGACACGCGGAATGTCGCGAGGGTGGCGAGGACGAGCCCGAAGCCCTTGCCCGGCTCCCCGATGCGGTTGCCCACCGGAACCTCGACGTTCTCGAGGATGACGTCGCTGAGCACGTGCGGCGCGATGATCTGGTGCGGGTGCTCGATGCGCAGGCCCGGCGCGTCGGCCGGGACCAGTACGAGGGAGTATCCGTCGCCCTCGCGGGCGAGGATGCTGTAGAAGTCCGCGTCGCCGCCGTTGGTGATGAAGGACTTGTGGCCGTCGACGACGAGCTTGCCGTCGCGCTCGACGACCGTGGTGCTGAGGGCCTTGAGATCGGATCCGACGTGCGGCTCGGTCAGGCCGAGCGCGGCCACCGCCTCGAGCCGGGCCACCTTGGGCAGCCACTCCGCCTTGAGTTCCTCGGACCCGCCGACGCTGATGCAGTAGCTGCCGATGCCCTGCATACCGAACATGGAGTCGAGGTGAGCGGACTCGGCGGCGAGGGCCTCGCGCACAATGGTCACCGCGAGGGAGTCGACCTTCTCGAAGCGGCCACCGTAGGCGGCCGGCACGACGACCTCGGTGAGACGGGACGCGGTCAGCCGCTTGCGGACGTCCGGGTCGAAACTGTCCGCCTCGTCGGCACGCGCGGCGATGTCTGCGCACTCGGCCGCGAGGTCGCGGGCTTCCCGCTGGAGGTCGAGGTATCGCTGCGGCAGGGCGAACAGGTCCTGCTGGTCGTCACTCACCTTGTACTCCGTTCTGGCGATGCGTCCGCTCACCGGGGCGCCACGGTGCTGTGACTCGGTGCGGTCTCGGCCATTGTCGTGAACTGGATCACTATCCGCTAATCTATGATCACAATAGCAAGGAATTGGGTACCGTCAACCAGGACCAGCGGAGGAATTCGATGACCGATTCAACGACCGGCCGGACCCGCCCGGGATTCGACCCCACGCGCGCGTTCGATCTCACCGACCGCACCGCGATCGTCACCGGCGGCAGCCGGGGCCTCGGCCGCGCCATGGCGTTCGGGCTGGCCCGGGCCGGCTGCGACGTCGTCATCGCCAGCCGTGACCTGGCCTCGTGCCAGGCCACCGCCGACGAGATCACCGAGGAGACGGGCCGCAAGACCCTCGCGCACTCGTTCCACGTCGGCAGGTGGGAGTCGATCGAGGAACTCGTCGACGCGGCCTACGACCACTTCGGGAAGATCGACGTCCTGATCAACAATGCAGGTATGTCCCCGCTGTACGACAGCCTCGACACCGTCAGCGAAACACTGTTCGACAAGGTGGTCGGAGTGAATCTCAAGGGCCCGTTCCGGCTCGCCGCACTCGTGGGAACGCGCATGGCGCAGGGCGACGGCGGATCCATTATCAACATTTCCAGCGCCGGGTCCGTCCACCCGCGGCCCGACATCCTGCCCTACGCCGCCGCCAAGGCCGGACTCAACGCCGTTACCATCGGCATGGCGCACGCGTTCGGACCCACGGTGCGCAGCAACGCGATCATGGCCGGCACCTTCCTCACCGACGTGAGCAACTCCTGGGACATGGAGGCCTTCTCACGGCGGGCGCAGAGCTTCGCCGCCAAGCGCGGCGGACAGCCCGACGAGATCGTCGGCGCGGCGCTGTACCTCGCGAGCGATGCGTCGAGTTTCACCACCGGTTCCATCGTCACCGTCGACGGCGGCCACCCCTGATCCGCCCGGAAGGACAAGACATGACCACCGCCACCACCGCCGTCACCCAGCAGCGCTTCCAGCTCGCCTACGGCGACTGCGACGCCGTCGGCATCTCGTACTTCGCGATCAACTACCCGTGGATGGAACGGACCTACAGCGTCTGGCTGCACTCGTTCGGTCTCGACAGCCACACGATGCTCGACACCCTCGGCGTCTACACCGTGGGCCTGAAGTCCGAGTGCCAGTACCTCACCAGCTGCGAGGTGTTCGACGAACTGACCTGCACGGTGGTCCTCGACCACCTCGGCACCACGTCGTACGCGCTCGGATTCGACTTCGAGCGCGGCGACGAACTCGTCGCCCACGGCAAGATCACGTTCGCCGTGCGCGGTGCGGACGGGAAGAAGGCGCAGATTCCGGAGCGACTGCTCGCCGCCCTCCGCACGCTGGAGCCGCCGAAATCGGCTTGATCACCGTCGTTTCCGGAAACGGGCGTCCACCCTTCAGGGTGGACGCCCGTTCTCGTCGAGAACCCGTTTCACCGAAATCCATTGACATCATTCAGATCGTATTTATAGTTATCAGCACTTAGTGATCCGGATCACTTACCATCTCCGGCCCCAGACCCTCGGCGGAGCGGCACGACCCCGACCGGTGCCTGCCGGCACCGATCCTGCTCGACCCCTCGATTCGACGATCAGGAGATTCCAGAGTGACCGCAGTCGAACCCCGCCCCACCGTCCCCGACATCCTCTCCCCCGAGTTCCTCACCGATCCCTACCCGTTCCACCGCGTACTGCGCGACCACTACCCCGCCCTGCGCCACGAAGCCACGGAGAGCTACCTCATCAGCCGGTACGCCGACTGCGCCGAGGCCTTCCGCAGCCCGAAGTTCTCCAGCCGCAACTACGAATGGCAGCTCGAGCCCATCCACGGGCGCACCATTCTGCAGATGGAAGGTCGCGAGCACTCCACGCACCGCGCGCTGCTCAACCCGTTCTTCCGCGGCAACGGACTCGAGAAGTTCATGCCGGCCATCACGCACAACGCGGCCGACCTGATCGGCGGCATCGTCGCCCGCAACGCCGGCGAGCTGCTCGGCGAGGTGGCCGGACAGGGCGAGGCCGAACTCGTCTCCCAGTTCACCAGCCGGTTCCCCATCAACGTGATGGTCGACATGCTCGGCCTACCCAAGAGCGATCACGAGCGGTTCCGCACCTGGTACTTCTCGATCATGGCCTACCTCAACAACCTGGCCGGAGACCCCGAGATCAACGCCGCCGCCGAACGCACCCACGTCGAGCTGCGCGAGTACATGCTGCCGATCATCCGCGAACGACGCTCCGGCGACGGCGACGACCTGCTCTCCCGCCTGTGCCGCGCGGAAGTCGACGGTGAGCAGATGTCCGACGAGGAGATCAAGGCCTTCGTCAGCCTGCTCCTCGTCGCCGGTGGTGAGACGACGGACAAGGCCATCGCCAGCATGATCCGCAATCTCATCGACCACCCCGACCAGATGCGGGTCGTCCGCGAGGACCGCAGTCTCGCCGACCGCGTCATCGCCGAGACGCTGCGCTATTCCGGACCCGTCCACATGATCATGCGCCAGACCGAGGACGAGGTGCAGATCGAGGACTCGACCATTCCCGCGGGGGCGACGTGCATCATGATGCTCGCGGCCGCCAACCGCGACGAGCGGCACTTCTCGAACCCGGACGAGTTCGACATCTTCCGAACCGATCTCAACGTCGATCGGGCCTTCAGCGGTGCGGCCAACCACGTGCAGTTCATCCTCGGCCGGCACTTCTGCGTGGGTTCGATGCTCGCGAAGACGGAGATGACCATCGCGCTGAACCTCGTGCTCGACACGATGGACTCGATCGAGTACCAGGACGGCTTCGTCCCGCGCGAGGAGGGCCTGTACACGCGCAGCATCCCGGAGCTCCGCGTGAAGTTCGAACCGACGGGCGCCCTCGGCTGAGACCGGACACCCCGAGCACAGCCCTCGGCGAGATCCGCGAAAGGGCCGGTCGTCCGCGTAAGCGAATACTTACGCGGACGACCGGGACCGTCGCGGATCGGAAGTCCTTACTGCAGGGTGTAATCCGTCAGTACCCGTCGGCCCGGCGTGAAGGTGGCCGGGATGCGCTGGTAGCCGGTGTTCACGCCCTGTCGCGGGTAGGGCTGCAGCGCGTCGTAGTCGACCTCGTAGTCCGGCATCCGTTCGAGCACCTGGCTGATCAGCGCGTGCGACATGTAGCGGCCGAGATGCGAACCGGCGCAACGGTGCACACCGATACCGAAGGCGGTGTGCCGGTTGGGCCATCGTTCGATGTCGATCTCGTCGGGCTTGTCGAACAGCTCCGTGTCCCGATTGGCGGAAGCCCAGGACAGCAACACCCGGTCGCCCTTGCGCATGGGGCAGCCGTGGAACTCGACGTCGTGTGTCACGGTGCGGGCGAGCGCCTGGGTCGGCGAGAAGTACCGCAGGAACTCCTCGATGGCGTGATCGAGGAGATCGGGATGGTCGGCCAGCCGCTGCCGCACGTCCTTGTGGCGGCTGAGCCAGACCAGCGAGTTGCTCACCAGGGAGGCGGTGGTGCCTACGCCACCGGAGATGAGCAGGTCGACGATCGCGAAGACGTCGTGATCGTTCATCGGGCTGCCGTCGACCTCCTGCTGGACTAGGTAGCTGATGATGTCGTCCTTCGGGGCCGCGCGTCGTTCCGCGATGGTCTGCTCGATGCGGCCGGCGAGGTACGGGAAGTCGACCTCGACCGCATGGGTGTGTTCGGGGGTACCTGGGATCCCGGCGAGCACCTGGAAGTGGGCATTGGAATAGCGGCGCCACTCCGAGACGTCGAGGCCGAGCCACTCGACCGTGACGATGGAAGGCACCCCGATGACCGACGTCAGGTCGCATTCGCCGCTCTCGATCACACTGTCGATGAAGCCCGCGACGTGCCGGTCGATCGTGGGCTTCATCTTCTCGACGGCGGCCGGCGCACTGACCGGATTGACGATTCTGCGGTACTTGCGGAACTCCGGCGGATCGAGCTCGATCGGAATGTGGTCGTGGTGCGGGGTTTTCGGGATCACCACGGACAGTCCCTCGCCGCCGTACTCGCTGCGCGCGGAGGAGAACGTCTCGTCGTCGCGGGCGGCGTCGAAGACCGAGCTGTAGTCGGAGAGCACCCAGTAGCCGCCGTGGGCGGGAGTCCAGCCGATCTTGACGGTTTCCCGGATCTTCCGGTACGACTCGGCCGGGTCGGCCGAGTGCTCGGGGGAGTTGTGGTCGAAGTGGACGACCGGGCAGCGGGCGGGGCTTTCCATCGTGCGTTCCTTCCGAGTCGGGATTCGGCGGCGAGCCGGAGGTCTAGGTCTTGGCGAGCAGCCCGGCGTCGATGGGCAGCACCACGCCGGTCACGTAGCGGGCCTCGTCCGAGGCCAGCCAGACCAGGGCGTTGCTGATGTCGACGGGCTCGACCCAGGGGACATCGAGCTCGTTGCGCCGGCGGCAGTGGTCGACGATGTCCGCCTGCGTAGGCGATTCGAGGTCGGGACGGTAGATCCGGTACATGGCGTCGTTCTCGATCATATCCGTGCGGACGGTGCCGGGGTTGAGGGTGTTGACCCGGATACCGTGCTCCCCCAGCTCGTTGGAGAGGGTGCGCATGAGGCTGACGACCCCGCCCTTGCTGGCGGCGTAGTGTCCCAGATTGCGACTCGCCCGGATCGCCGCGACGGAACTGGTGAGTACGATCGCGCCGCCGGTGCCCTGCTCGATCATGCGGGGGACGACGGCCCGCACGGTGTGGAAGACCCCGGTGAGGTTGACGTCGATGACGTTCTGCCACTCCTCGTCGCTGAGGTGCCAGGTGGGGGTGAAGCTCACGATGCCGGCGTTGGCGCTGACGATGTCGATGTGCCCGAACTCGTCGACGGCGTCGGAGACGAGCAGGTCGAGGGCCGCTTGGTCGCGCACGTCGACGACGCGGGACAGGCAGCGACTGCCCGTGGCCTCGACGAGACGGCGGGTCTCGGCGAGGTCGTCGGGGGTGGCGAGCGGATAGGCGACCGTGTCGATGTCCTTGCAGGAGTCGAGGATCACGACGTCGGCGCCCTCCTCCGCGAGGCGGACGGCATT
Organism: Rhodococcus ruber; assembly: GCF_016804345.1. Taxonomy (NCBI): domain Bacteria; kingdom Bacillati; phylum Actinomycetota; class Actinomycetes; order Mycobacteriales; family Nocardiaceae; genus Rhodococcus; species Rhodococcus ruber. Next base: position 23,907 of record NZ_CP044211.1, read on the forward strand.
CGAACGCCCCTGCCCCCGTGCGGCGCCCGTGACCAGCGCGACCTTCCCGGTTACTCGACCCATTTCCGATCTCCTCTTCTGCTCGGATTGTGACGAAGAGCACCTTAATGCTTATCATCATTATTAGCTAGCGCGCCCACTAGGTCCGAAGGTCCCCGATCGTCGGACACCTACGTCCCGCGCCGGAACAGGTTCCGGACCCGCGCGCACAACAGTCAGACGCAACAGCAATTGCTGTCGCGTCTGACCGGGAACTGCGCGGGTGTTCGGCGGGTCCGCCCGCCGAATGTCACACCGTCGTCGGCTCCATCAGGATGCCGTCGGATTCGGGCGGGGATCCGGCCGCCCGCGCCGCGGCCCGGCCCGCCCGGTAGCCGAACACCAGTGCCGGACCGAGCGTTCCGCCGGCTCCGCCGTACACCATCCCGGTGGGGGCCGCCATGACGTTGCCCGCGGCGAACAGTCCGGGGATGACGCGATCGTCGACATCGAGGACCGCGCCGTCGGCGTCGGTGCGCGGGCCGCCCTTCGTGCCGAGCGTGCTGCTGTGGATCTGCACCGCGTAGAAGGGCCCCCGCGCGACCGGTCCCAGGGTGGATTCCACGCCCGGGTACTTGTCCTTGTCACCGACGAACCCGTCGTACACGCTCTCCCCGCGGTGGTACTCGCTGTCGTGGCCCCGGCGCACGTCCTCGTTCCAGTGGGCCACCGTCGACTCGAGCGCGTCCGCGGGGACCTCGATCCGCCGCGCGAGATCGGCGAGGGTGTCGGCACGCACCACCCACTCGGGCACTTCCGTACCCGGCGCGGCCCCGAACGCCCCGTACTTCTCGACATGGTCGGCGTCGAAGATCAGCCAGCAGGGCTGGTTCGGATAGTCGAAGTCGTGGGCGTCGAGATGATGGAACGCGCCGCCGAGGGCGTTGTAGTTGGTCGCCTCGTTGGTGAACCGGCGTCCGTGCCGGTTCACCATGATCGAATGCGGCGCCGTCCGCTCCCGGTGCACGAGCTGAACCGCCTGCGCACCGTTCGCCCGTTGCCCGGGCAGCACCGCGACCGGAGCCCACCAAGCCTCGCGCATATTGCCGAGCTGCGCGCCCACACGCATCGCCATGCGCAGACCGTCCCCGGTGCACGTGGGGACCGTGGCCGGGTGCGCCAGCGGCCCACGCAGGAAGTCGCGCCGCAGACGCTCGTCCCATTCGAAGCCGCCGGTGGCGAGGACGACGCCGTGCTCGGCGCGCACGTCGTGCAGAACGCCCCGCCCCTCGAACCGCACACCCGTGACGCGGCCGGACTCGTCCTGGATCAGCCGCACGCCGCGCTCGCCGGTGTGCACCGCCACGCCCTCGTCGAGACAGCCCTGGAGCAGGGCCGCGACCATGCCACGGCCGAGACCCTCCACGTGGTCGCGCTCGCGCTGCTCCTGCACGTCGGCCGGAAGGTGGCCGGTGCCACCGCCGATGGGGGTCTCCGTGACCGTCATACGCCGCGGGACCCCGACGAGCTTGTCCTCCCACCGCCCGAGGTCGATGAAGCTGAACAACTCCGGTTCGAGCGAGCGTCCGCCGTGCGGCATGCCACCCGGCCGCTCGGGGTGGTAGTCGGGGTACCCGGCGACGAGGCGCATCTTCAGCGGGGTGGTGTCGAGCCACTCCAGCAGTTCGGGAACCGTGTCGACGAACGCCTCGGCGAGTTCGGGCAGGATCATCCCGTGCGACAACGACTCGAGGTAGGCGAGGGCCCCCTCACGCGAGTCGGCGATTCCCGCCTCCCGCGCGTACCGGTTGTTCGGCAGCCACGCCACGGCGCTCGACAAGCACGTGGTGCCGCCGAGCAGTTCGCCCTTCTCGAACACGCCCACCCGGGCGCCGCTCCGGGCAGCCGACAGCGCGGCGCACAGTCCGGCGGCTCCGCTGCCGAGCACGACGACGTCGTACTCGGCCGTTTCTTCGTTGTGTTGCATCGCAATCCCTCTCTCGGGTGGTTCAGTCGACGACGGCGGACGGACTCGGTCGACGCTGTCCGTCCTGCGTGGTGGGACGCGAGGGCTCGGGTGCTGTCGCAGCGGTGAGAACCGTCCCGTAGTCGGTGGTCGGTGTCGCGTACCGGACCTCGAGCCGGCGTTCACCGAAGTACCAGCGGCCGTCCTGCCGGACGTAGCGGTCGTGGTACCGGAGTGCGAGGATGCTCTGCACGCCCGCCCGGGCGAACTCGACATGGCAGGGCACGATGCCGCGTGCCGTGTCCTCGCCGGTGAAATCCACCGTGCCGGGGTGCGGGGTGTGCACGCTGACGCCGTCGTAGCCGTCGAGCGCGGTCCGCACGTAGGCGACGATCGCGTCCCGTCCGCGCAGCGTCTCGGTCAGGCCGCAGAATGCGGCCTCGGGCGTGTACAGGGCGGCCAGCGTCGCCATGTCGTGGTCGTCGACGGCCAGGGCGTACCGTGTGGCCAGTTCGCGGATCTCGAGGACGTCCGCCGTCCGTCGCGGGTGGCGGTCCCGGGTATCGCGCATGTCGAATCCTCCCGTCGCTGAGGGCATGTCGGGGCCCGGCACTACTTCACCAACGCGCCGGCGTCGATCGGCATCGTGATGCCGGTGACGTAGCGGGACTGGGATCCGGCGAGGAACAGGACGGCGTTGCTGACGTCGTCGGGCTGCACGAACGGGACGTCGAGGGCGTGCATGCCGTGCAGCAGGGGTTCGACCTGCTCGCGGGTGGGCTGCACCTCGTCCGGCAGGAACAGTTTGTAGATCGCGTCGTTGAGCAGCATCCGGGTCTCGACGTTGGTCGGCAGGACCGCGTTGATCCGAATGCCCTCGCGTCCGAGTTCGTTGGCGAGGCTGCGCATCACGCCCAGCACACCGTGCTTGGCAGCGGCATAGTGGGCGTTGTTCGGCAGCCCCTTCAGTCCCGCGATGGAACTGATCAGCACGATGCTGCCGCCGCGGCCGCCCGCCCGCAGGTGCGGGACGGAGGCCTTCACCGTGTTCCACACGCCGGTGAGGTTGATGTCGATCATGTCGCGCCAGATGTCGTCGGTGAGATCCTCGACCGGATAGCTGCCGGCGATCCCCGCGTTGGCGACGACGACGTCGAGGCGGCCGAACCGTTCGACGCCCGCCGCCACGGCCTTTGCGACCGCTGCCGAATCCCGCACGTCCGCTTCGGCGGCGACGATCTGCCTCCCCTCGGCCTGCACCAGCCGGACCGTCTCGTCGAGGTCCGCCCGGGTGGCCATGTCGTACGGGGCACCCTGCACCGGCGCGCACAGGTCGAGTGCGATGATGTCGGCGCCCTCCCGGGCGAGGCGCACCGCGTGGTTGCGTCCCTGCCCTCTCGCCGCACCGGTGACGAATGCAACCATGCCGTCGAATCCCACGGTGTAAGCCTTTCGGTGTTCGGTTCGCGTCCCGGACGGGGTGGTCGTGACGTACCGGCGTCGATCGCCGGTGGCGCACCGCGCCGGGAACTGCGCGAAGACAACAGCGGAAGAAATCTGTGCATATGATTATGCTCACATCACACCCCGGTGAGTCAACGGCAGAACCCGGGAAGCATGCCGGCCGGAGCGACCGTTCCGGCCGACGGACACGCGCCGTACGGCCGTCGTTCAGTGGGGATTTCGCACATCGCCCGCAGCACGGGCTCCGCGGCGCCGGCCCGGCGTGAAGCGCGCGGGGATGCGCTTCCACCCCGGATTGACCGCCTGATGCGGGAACGGCACGACCTCGTCGTGCAGGATCTCGTAATCCGGCATGCGGCTCAGGATCTGACCGAGCAGCTCGAGCGACAGGGCACGGGCGATGTGTGCGCCCGCGCATCGGTGCACACCCATCCCGAACGCCGTGTGCCGGTTCGGCCACCGCTCGATGTCCACGGTGTCCGGGTCCTCGAACGCCTTCGGGTCGCGATTCGCCGACGCCCAGCCGAGGAGCACGCGGTCGCCCGTGCGGAAGTCGTGCCCGCGGAACTCCACGTCCCGGGTGACGGTGCGGGCCAGCGCCTGTGTGGGCGAGAAGACCCGCAGGAATTCCTCGATCGCGCGCGGCAGCTTCTCCGGATGCGCGGCCAGGGTGCGGCGCAGGTCGTGGTGACGGTCGAGGTACATGAGCGTCTGGCTGACGAGGGAGGCGGTGGTGCCCACGCCGCCGGAGACGAGCAGTTCGGCGATGGCGAAGACCTCGTCGTCCGTGACCGGCCGGCCGTCCACCTCCGAGCCCACGAGACGACTGAGCACGTCCTCCCGCGGAGACGTGCGCCGCTCGGCGATCGCGGCACGCAATTGTTCCTCCATCCAAGGGAACTCGACGGCGATCGCGTGCTCGAACTCCGGCGTTCCGGGTCGGTCGGACAGCGCGGCGTGATGCGCGTGCGCGTACCGTTCCCAGTCCTCGGGAGGCAGACCGAGCCAGTCGATCGTCACCACCGCGGGAACACCGATGACCGTCGCGAAGTCGCACTCGCCGTCCTCGATCACCTCGTCGAGGAACCGCGTCGTGTACTTCTCGATCACCGGCCGCAAGTGCTCGACCGCTGCCGGGGCGGTGAGCGGGTTGATCAGCTTGCGGTACTTCCGATGTTCCGGAGGGTCGAGTTCGACGGGGATGTGGTGGTTCACCGGCGTCTTGGGGATGACGGTGGCCAGGCCCTCGCCACCGTAGGGGCACCGCGCGGACGAGAAGACCTGGTCCTCGCGGGCGGCCTCGAAGACGCCCTCGTAGTCGGTGAGTACCCAGAAGCCCCCGTGCCGGGTGGACCGGATCACCGGTCCCGCTTCCCGCAACCGCCGGTAGGAGCCGACCGTGTCCTCGGCGTGCGACGCCGAATTGTGGTCGAAGTCGACCACGGGACAATGTCGTTCGGCGCTTCGGTCGTCGACCGTCATCGGGGCGCTCCTGTCGGGCCGGGGTGCGGGATCTCCGAGTGGTCCACCACGGCACGGGCGTCGACCGGCACGATCTCCCGCATGCCGGGAACGATGTCCCGGCCGAGATCGTCGAGGTACGCGACGACGTCGTCGGCCGTCATGTCGGGCCACTGGGCCCGGACGATCACCGGGTCGACGGGCACCTGCGCCGCGAGGGTGCGCAACTGGTCGAGGCAGTCGTCGGCGGTACCGATGATCGCCTCCTTCGCGGCGACCTGCCGGAACCTGTCGGTGAGGGCGGTGGCATCGCGCGTGGCCAGTTCGCGCTGGGCGTAGGCCAGGAGGCGGTCCCGTGCCATGAATTCGAAGCGCCGGAACGCGTCTTCGGTGGTGGCGCCGGGAACGATCTCGCGGCGCAGCGGATGCCGCGCGACCGGCGGTCGCCCGTGCCTGCGCCGGGCCGCCGCGTACACGCCGAACATGCGATGCATGTCCTCGGTCGGTGTCTCCGGTGTCACCGGCCACGCGTCCCCCAGCCGTGCGGACCGCCGGACACCCGAATCCCGCAGCGCACCGATCCAGATCGGCGGATGCGGGTCCTGCCAGGGGCGGATGTGGGTCTTCACGCCGTCGAGACGCCAGAACCTGCCGTGGCAGTCGACCTCGTCCTGCGTCCACATCATCCGCACGATCTGCAGCGCCTCGTCCATCATCGCGAACCGCTGATCGAAGTCGACACCGAAGGCGGTGAACTCCTCACGCCGGTACCCCGCGCCGGCACCGACGATGAGATTGCCGCGGGTGAGGATGTCGAGGGTGGCGAGTTCCTCGGCGAGTGCGACCGGATGGAACAGCGGCACCTGCACCACCATCGTCCCGATCTTCACGCCGGGGTCCAGTTCGGCCGCGATCCGGGCGAGCGTGGGGATCGGCTGCAGCCAGCGCAGATTGCCGTAGATGTAGTGGTGGCCCATCACGATGTAGCGCACACCGTTGCGTTGCGCCGCCTCGACCTGTCGCAGCAGTCCGTCGAGGTGTTCGCGCGGCGACAGCGTGGTGTGCACGTCGCCGAGGATCACACCCAGGTCCATGTCTTCCTCGCTTCCGCAGGCGGCTCGAGGAGCCAGTGCCGCAGCTTCGCCTTGGCGACCTTGTTCAGGGTGGCGCGCGGGAACTCCGGCACCAGATGGATCTGACGTGGCCGTTTGAAGTCGGACAGCAGTTCGGCACACACCCGGTCGATCTCGGCGGGCAGGTCGCCGGGCGCGGCGCCGTCCGCGATCACGAACGCGACCGGGACGTCGCCGAGCATGCGGTCGGGTTTCGCCACGACGGCGACCTCCCGGACCCCCGGCACGGTGGCGACCACGCGTTCGACCTCGGCGGCGGCGACGTTCTCCCCACCGACCTTGAGCATGTCCTTGGATCGCTCGACGAACCAGTACTGACCGGACCGGTCCTGGCGCACCCGGTCGCCGGTGCGGAACCATCCGTCGGCGGTGAAGGCCGCGCGCGTGGCGTCGTCGTCGTGGAGATAGCCGGCGAACAGGGACACCCCCGGCGTACCCCGCACCCACAGCTCCCCCACCGTGCCCGGCTCCACGGGACGACCGTCGGCGCCGACGACGGCGACGGCGTACTCGGGTGCCGCACGTCCCATCGTCCCGTCGGGGTCGGGATGGGCCAGTTCGCTGACGACGGGGTGCGAGACGGTTTCCGTCATGCCGAACCAGCCCGTCGTGCGGATCCTGCCGCTCACCGGCCGCTGGGCCGCGCTGCCCGACCAGTGCCGGTAGGTGTGGTCGGGCGGGACCGGCGCGCCGGCCAGGGCGCGGAGCATGAACGACACCACCGACGCCCACGTGCACCGGTGCCGGAGCGAGACGTCCCAGAAGCGGGACGCGGAGAACTTCGGCGTCAGCACCGCGGTGGCGCCGACCCACAGCAGTCCCAGGAAGGAGTACCCCAGGGCGTTGGTGTGGAACAGCGGCAGGGTGATCAGCCCGACGTCGGTCCCACGCAGACCGGCGTGCGCGGAATTGACCTGGGCGGCCCACAGGCAGTTGGCGTGCGTCCAGACCACGGCCTTCGGTCGCGCCGTCGTCCCGGAGGTGTACTGGATGCTCGCGGGCGCGAGCGGATCGACGGACACCGGTGCCGGCGCCACGCCGGTTCCGCTCAGCTCGCCCAGAGCGCAGGTCGTTCCGGTCGGCGCCGGGGACGCCACGGGCGGGACGACGAGGCTGTCGGTGCCGCCGGACGCGGCGATCCACTCGAGCCCGGGCATGGCGTCCCGAGCGATCTCCGCCAGACCGGTTCCGGCCAGCGCGGCGCGAGGCGCACAGTGCCGGTCGTAGTAGGCGAGTTCGTCGGCGCTGCTGCGGGTGTTGAGACACACCGCGACCGCGCCGGCCGACACGATCGCTGCCCATCCGACGAGGAAGTCGGGGCAGTTGTCCATCAGCAGCACCACACGGTCGCCGGGTGCGATGCCGCGGGCCTGCAGTCCAGCCGCGAGCCGATCGACTGCGGCGCCGAATTCCGCGTAGGTCCAGCGCTGTGCCCCGGCGCCGGTATGCGGCTCCCAGACGAGGAAGGTCTTGTCCGGCCGGTCGGTGCGCCACCGGTCGAGCAGCCACGGCACCGTGCGGTCGCCGGTGTACGCACCGAGCGCGCGATCCGTCGCCGGGCGGTCGAGGATCGGGTATGCGAGAGCCCGCGGGGGCGTCGGGGCTTCGGACGTCATGCCGGCACCTGCCAGTTCAGGTGCTTGACGCGGAAGAACTCGAGGAATCCGTCCTCACCCATCTCGACGCCGGTACCGCTGCGCTTCGATCCGCCCCACGGCACGTCGGCCCGCATCGGGCCGCCGCCGTTGATCGCGACGGTGCCGGTGTCGAGGCGCTGAGCCACGGCCACCGCCTCCGCGTGATCACCGAAGACGCTCGCGTTGAGCCCGTACGGTGAGTCGTTGGCGATGGCCACGGCCTCCTCGACGTCCCGGTACGGCAGGACCACCGCGACGGGGGCGAACAATTCCTCCCGGGAGATCTCGGCGGAATTGTCCACGCCCGTCACCAGAGTGGGCGGCAGGAACCAGCCCTTGCCCACCGGTCGCTCGCCACTGACCGCGACGCGGCCGCCGGCGGCGACGGTGCGGTCGAGGCAGCCGAGCACGCGGGCGAGATGCTCGGCGGAGATCAGCGGACCCACCTCGGTGCGCTCGTCCCACGGGTCGCCGGTCGGCACGTTCTCCTCGATGAAACCGGCAGCCAGATCCAGGAATTCGTCGATCCGGTCGTGTGGTACGAGGATCCGGGTGGTGGCACCGCAGCCCTGGCCCGCGTTGCGGCAGAACCGCAGGATCGACGGCCCCACGGCGGCGGACAGGTCCGCCGACGGGAGCAGGATGTTGGGGGACTTGCCGCCGAGCTCGAGGACGACCTTCTTGTGCGTGGCCGCGGCCTGTGCCATCACGGTCGCGCCGACGGCGGAGGATCCGGTGAAGCTCACCATGTCGACGCCGGGGTGGGTGGTGAGCACTTCGCCCACGTCCGCCCCGCCCGGCACCAGATTCAGCACACCCGGCGGCAGGCCGGCCTCGGCGGCGAGATGCATGAAGGCCAGCGCGGACAGCGTGCCCCGCGGCGAGGGCAGCAGCACGACGCTGCAGCCGGCGGCGAGCGCGGGTGCCACCTTCCACGAGATCATGTTCAGCGGGTAGTTGTACGGGACGATCGCCGACACCACCCCGATCGGTTCGCGCAGCAGCAGGCTTTCGGACGACACCGCCCCGCGGATGCCGGGCAGCCGCTCCTGGTAACCGCCGCGGGGACCGCGCAGCGCCGCGTCGGCGAACCACCGGAAGTTGATCGCCGGTTGCGCGACCTGCAGGGTGCGGGCCAGACCGACGGGTGATCCGACCTCCCGCACGACCAGTCCGGTGAGCTGATCGGCGTGCTCGTCGATCAGCTCCGCCAGCCGCCGCAGGACCTCGGCGCGCTGGTCCGGGGCGGCGGTCCGCCATTCCCCGGCGTCGAAGCTGTGCCGGGCGGCCGTGACCGCGCGTTCGGTCTGTTCCCGGTCGGCGCCGGTCCACCGGGCCAGCGCCTCCTCGGTGGCGGGATCGATCGACTCGAACGTCTCACCCCGCCCGCTCTCCCATCCGCCACCGACGTGCACGGACGGACCCTGGGCCACCCGCGCGAACAGATCGTCGATCATCGCTTCTCCTCGCGTCCGGGTACGTCGATGTCGAGAATCAGGGACTGGTAAGACTTTCCGTGCGGATCGACCCGAAGGGACTTGGAGACGCCGCCCGCGAGCGCGCGGGTGAGGACGAAGTTCAGGCAGCAGTTCACCGGGATCTCGTAGCGGATCACCTCGCCCTGGACGAGATCGCCGAAGGCTTTCGCGACGACGTCCTCGGTGAGCACCGACCGGAGCCACTCGTAGTCGGCGTCGTCGTGCGGGAACACACAGATGTTGCTGGTGTCGCCCTTGTCGCCGGAGCGGCTGTACGCGACGTCACGAAGTTTCATGCGGTAGTCACCTCCACGGAGAGGGGGACATCGCTGCGGGGCAGCAGGGCGGGGGTCACGACGACGGCGGGGACGACCGAGGTGACCACACCACCCCCGCCCGCGGGACCGAAGTACAGGTATTCGACCTCGTACGCGGCGGCCTTGGCGACGTCGGGGTCGAGCGCACGGGCCGCGAGCCGCAGCCGGACCTCGGCCGGCTCGCCGCCGGCGATGCGATCACCGAACAGGGTGTCGACGCCGTGCAGTTCGATCCGCAGTTCGTCGATCTGCGCCCGGATCGGTTCGAGGCGCCGGCGCACGATCTCCTCGGCGCGCCGGGCGCGGTCGACGCAGCCCGGACCGCCGTAGGAGATCTCGGCGACGGCCTTGTAGCCGAGGTCGACGCCGACGAGCACCTTGAGGGTGTCGGGGCGGGCGGAGCCGCGGGCGCCGGACAGGCGCACCCGGTCGGGCCCGGCCTGTTCGATCCGGACGTCGCTGAAGTCGGCGGTCACGTCGGGCGTGAGATAGCGAGCGGGATCGTGGATCTCGTAGTAGAGCTGGGTGCGGGTGGTGCGCAGGTCGACGGCGCCGCCGGTGCCGTCGAGCTTGGTGACGATCAGCTCGTCGTCGTCGATCTCGGCGAGGGGGAAGCTCAGGTTGTGGGGGTCGGGGACGACCCGGTAGGGCGGGTCCTCGAAGTTGCCGCCGGTGCTGTGGACGCCGCACTCGAGCAGGTGCCCGGCGAGGGTCGCGGTGCCGACGCGGTCCCAGTCGTCGAGCGACCATCCCAGCTCGTGGCAGATCGGCCCGACGAACAGGGACGGGTCGGCGATCCGACCGCCGAGCACGATCTGGGCGTCCTGCTGGAGGCAGTCGACGATGGGGTCGGCCCCGATGTAGGCGTTGGCGGAGACGATCCGGTCGGCGACGGCCCGGGTGGTGGTGCCGAGTTCGGGGAGCGCGACGTCGGCTTCCGTGACGGCCGCCCGCACGTCGTCGCCGCGGATGATGCCGATCCGGGTTCCCCCGAGCCCCAGGGCGCGGAGGTTCTCGGCGAATTCGGCTGCGGCGGCGTCGGGATTGGCGGCACCGAAGTTGCCGACGACGCGGCCTCCCGATGCGAGGAATCGGCGCAGGATCGGCACCAGGGCGGAGATGCGCTCGTCCTGGCCGGTCGACGGATCGCGCAGGCGGCGGATCTGGGCCAGCGCCATCGTGCGTTCGGCCAGGCAGTCGAAACCCATGTACTGCACCCGGCCGCTGTCGGCCATGGCGGCCGCCGTCTCGAGGCGGTCGTTGGCGTACGCCGACCCCGAACCGATACTCAGATGCATTGCTACCTCGTCTCGTCGCGTGCGTCGGCGAACCACGGAAATGTGCGCACGACCGGAATCCGCGCACGCCGTGTCGTGGGCGGATTCCGGTTCACCGCATCGATTCTCGGACTGCGGCCCGTGCGACTGTCAGGACTTGCCGATCACGCCCGCCTCGGCGAGCGCCGTAAGCTGGTCCCCGGTGAGCCCCAGCCGGTCCGAGAGCACCTCGGCGGTGTGCTCGCCGATGGTGGGCACCCCGTCGTAGTCGGGGCCGTCGTAGCTGCCGAGGTGCAGCACCGGTCCCGGCATCAGCACGCCCTTCATGATCTCGTTGCCCGTGATCTCGACGAGGGTGCGTTCCTGGAAGTGCGGGTCGGCGACGACGTCCGCGGCATCGTTCACCGGCGCACTGACGACCTCGAACTTCTCCAGGGTCTCGAGCACGCTCGCCCGCGGCATCGAGCCGACCCATTGCTTCACCATCGCCTGCACCTCGTCGTTGTGCTCGAGACGCGCGGCATTGGTGGCGTAGCGGGGATCCTCGATGATCTCGGGCCGTCCCATCGCGGCGAACAGCCGCTTGGCGATGCCCTGATTGGACGCCGCGATGGACAGGAAGCGCCCGTCCTGGGCCTCGTAGATGCCGCGCGGCGACGCCGCGCCGGTGGCGTTGCCGATGCGCTGCTGGATCTCCCCGAGCGCGGTGTAGCGCAGGAACATGTCGCCGATGATGAACATCAGCGGCTCGTACAGCGCGACGTCCACGACGTCGCCCTGCCCGGTGCGCTCCCGCTTGTACAGCGACATCGCCACGCCCATCGCGGCGGACAGCCCGGCGATGGAATCGGCGAACCCGAACGGCGGGGAGGTCGGCGGCGAGTCCGGCCAGCCGTTGACGTGGGCGAAACCGCTGGCCGTCTCGGCGACGGTGCCGAAGCCCGGCAGGCTCCGATTGGGCCCGGTCTGCCCGAACCCGGACACCCGGGCCAGCACCAATCCCGGGTTGTCCGCGCTCAGCACGTCGTAGCCCAGGCCCCACTCCTCGAGCCGGCCGGGACGGAACGACTCGACGACGACGTCGACCTCGGCCGCGAGCCGGCGCACCAGGTCACGCCCCTCCGGCGAACGCAGGTCGATGCCGAGGGACTTCTTCCCGGCGTTGAGCCGGGAGAAGCCCAGCGACAGCCCCTCCTTCTGCGGAACCCACTGGCGCGCGAAGTCGCCGGTCGTCGGATCCTCGACCTTGACCACCTCGGCACCGAAGTCGCGGAGCATGCGCCCCGCGGTGGGGGCGGCATACATGGTGCCCAGTTCGAGCACCTTGACGCCCGCGAGCGGGCCCGCAGCGGATGCGTTCATCGTCGTCTCTCCTAGCTTTGTCGTCCGATTCGGCCCGGCCGAATGCGATGGTGTCGAACCCCTTGCCGGCGAATCAGATCCGCCACTGGATGTGCTTGACCTCGAGGTACTCGCGCATCCCCCACTCGCCGAGTTCACGGCCGACGCCCGAGCGCCCGTAGCCGCCGAACGGCGCGTCCGGACGCATGGCGCCACCGCCGTTGATCCACACCGTTCCGGCCCGGATCTTCTCGGCCACGCGGCGCGCCTCGACCGGGTCGTCGCACCAGACGTTCGCGGCGAGACCGAAGGGGGTGTCGTTGGCGAGGCGGATGGCTTCCTCGGTGTCCTTGAACGGCAGGATCACCGCGACGGGGCCGAAGATCTCCTCCTGCACCGCACGCGCGTTGTGCGGAAGGTTGCCGAGCAGAACCGGATTGACGAACCAGCCCTTCTCCGGCACCGGCTTGGTCACCTCGAGCAGCTTCCTGCCGCCCTCGGCCGCCGCACTGTCGATGAAGCCCTGCACGCGGTTCTGGTGGTCGGGCCGGATCATCGGGCCGATGTTCGTCGCACGGTCCCAGGGATCGCCGACGACCATCTGGTCGAATGCCGACGCGCCGGCCTCGAGGAACTCGTCGTAGACCGAGTCGTGCACCAGCAGCCGGGCGAGGGCCGCGCAGCCCTGCCCGCCGTTGCGGGACCAGCGCAGGTGCATCTCGACGGCGATCTTCTGCACGTCCACACCGGGCAGCACGATGTTCGGCGACTTGCCGCCGAGCTCGAGGGTCACCCCGGCCAGGTTCGCGGCGGCCTGCTCCATGATCTTCGCGCCCACACCGTCGGATCCGGTGAAGGACACCCGGTCCACGCCGGGATGCGAGGACAGCCGCTGCCCGACGTCGGCGCCGCCGATGACGACGTTCATCACGCCCGGCGGCAGGCCGGCCTCGCGGATCAGATCGCCCAGGAAGAGGGTGGTCAGCGGGGTGCGCGGGGACGGCAGCAGCACCACGGTGCAGCCGGCGGCGAGCGCGGCGCCGAACTTGAAGATGGCCAGGTTCAGCGGGTAGTTGTAGCCGGTGATCGCCGCGACGACACCCACCGGCTCGTACACGACGTCGCTCATCGTCGGCACCGGCTTGTCGTACTCGCCGAGGTGGACGGTGCGGTCGGTCTTCGCCGCTTCGGCCGCCCACCGGAGGTGCTCGTCGACGGCCATCTTGACCTGCAGGTACTCGGCGAGCGAGACCGGGGTACCGACCTCGTTGACGATCGAGGGCAGCAGCCGGTCGGCGGCCTTCTCGAGCACGTCGGCGAAGCGGTGGATGTGGCGGGAGCGTTCCTCGCCGCTCAGGGCCGACCAGGCCGGGAAGGCGGCGCGGGCCGCGGCGACGGCGTCGTCGACCTGGTCGGTGGAGGCGCCGCCGACGGTGGCGATGACCTCTTCGGTGGCCGGGTTGTAGACGTCCCACGTGTCACCGGCCGGCTCGACCTCCCGGTCGCCGATCAGCAGGGTCCGGGTCTCGGGAACCCAGTCCTTCAAGGGGAATTCGGTTTCGGGCGCTGCAGTCATCTCAGGCACCTTCCTCGGTGGTGGGGCGCTTGGCCATCAGGCCGACGCGCTCGAGCAGGCAGACCAGTTCGTCGCGCTGGTTGAAGCCGCGGTGTTCGAACCACACGATGCCGCTGTCGGTGCGGCTCTCGGATTCACGCTTCTTCAGGATGGTGGTCTCCGCACGCAGGGTGTCGCCGTGGAAGACCGGATTCGGGAACTTGACCTTGTCGTAGCCGAGGTTCCCGAGGGTGGTCCCCATGGTCAGCTCGGGAACGTGGAACGCACCGATCAGCGCGACGGTGAACAGGCTGTTCACCACCCGCTGCTTGTGGATCGTCGTCTTGCAGAATTCCTCGTCGAGGTGCAGCGGCTGGATGTTCATCGTCAGCGAGGTGAACATCACGTTGTCCATCTCGGTGACGGTGCGGGTCATCGAGTGCTTGTAGTGCTTCCCGACCTCGAACTCCTCGAAGTACAGACCGCGCATCACCGTTCACCTCTCCGTAGGATCGCCTCGGCTCGCTCAAGCCATTGAATTGCCTTGTCGTAGTGGGCCTTGTCGATGTGCAGGCCGCGATACCGCAGCGCACCGACGCCCTCCGCCTCCGCCTTCTCGTAGGCTTCGGCGAGCCCGCGGTAGAACTCGAGGTCCTGCTCCGACGGGCTGAACACGTCGTTGACGGTGGCCACGTGGGAGGGGTGGATCGCAATCATCCCGCGGAACCCGAGCCGGCGGCCGCGCACCGCGAAGTCGCGAAGCCCGTCCAGGTTCTCGAGATCCTCCCACAGACCGGTCAGGGCGTGGATGCCGGCCTCCCGGCAGGCGAGCAGCACCCGGCTGCGCAGGTAGAGCGTCTCCTGCCCCTCCGGGGTCCACTCGTAGCCGACCTCGCGGGCGATGTCGGCGTGCTCGGCGGACGGACCGATCATCGCACCGACGCGCGGCGATGCGGTGGCCACCTCGAGGCAGTTGTGGATGGCGCGCACCGTCTCGACCGGGACGATGTACTCGAGCCCGTCGACGCCGTTTCGCATCTCGAAGTGGTCGAGCAGGGCGTCGTAGCGCAGGACGTCGGTGGCCTGCTCGATCTTCGGGGCGAAGATTCCGGTCAGCCCGGGCACCACGACCGCCTCGAGATCGGCGCCGGTCAGCCGGGTCGCGAGCGGGTTGACCCGCACGAACAACCCGACTTCCCGGTTCGTTTCACGCACGCGGGCGATGGATTCGGCCACGGTCGCGCGGGCCGCCGCCTTCTCCGCGGCGGGCACCGAATCCTCGAGGTCGAGCACCACGCAGTCGGCGCCGGCGGCGATCGCCTTGTCCACCCACTTCGGGCGGTGCCCCGGGACGAACAGGATCGAACGATACGGCTGCACGTCGCCCTCCTAGTAGCTTCGCGGCAAGCCCAGCACGTGCTCGGCCGTGTAGTTGAGGACCATCTCCTGGCTGATCGGCGCGATCCGCATGAGGCGGGCCTCGCGGAAGTACCGCTCGACGTGGAACTCCTTGCCGTACCCGAAGCCGCCGTGGGTCTGCAGAGCCACGTCCGCGGCGTAGAAGCCGGCCTCGGCGCACAGGAACTTCGCCGCGTTCGCCTCGCGGCCGCACGGCAGTCCCTGATCGACCATCCACGTCGCCTTGTCCAGGACCGCCTCGGCGGCGTCGAGCCGGATGCGCGCCTCGGCGAGCTGGAACGCGATGCCCTGATTCTGCCCGATGGGACGGCCGAAGACCTCGCGCTGCTTGGCGTAGTCGACGCCGCGGCGCAGCGCCGCCTCACCGATGCCGAGCGCGGCGTTCGCGGAGATGACCCGCTCGGCGTTGAGGCCGCCGAGGATCGTGCGGAAGCCGTGCCCGACCTCGCCGACGACGTCCTCGTCGGCGACGAACAGCTCGTCGATGAACAGTTCGTTGGTGTCGACGGCGTTGCGGCCCATCTTGGGGATCGGCCGGATCTGCACCTTGCTGCGGTCCATCTCGGCGAACATCAGCGTCATGCCGGCGGTGCGCTTGGCGTTCTCGTCGCGGGGGCTGGTGCGGCACAGCAGGAGCATGCGCTCGGCCTCCTGCGCCTTGGTGATCCACACCTTCTTGCCGGACACCAGCCAGCCGCCGTCGACCTTCTTGGCGAAGGTGCGGATGTTGGTGGTGTCCGTGCCGGCGTCCGGCTCGGTGACGGCGAACGACGTGTGCAGCTCACCGGTGACGACGCGCGGCAGGTACTTGCGCTTCATCTCCTCGGAACCGTGGTGGATGATCGGCTCGAACCCGAAGATGCCGATATGTACCGCGCTGCACCCACCCATGCCGGCGCCGGACGCGGCGATCTCCCGCTCGACGATCGCGGCCTCGGTGACGCCGAGGCCGCCGCCGCCGTACTCCTCCGGGACGGTCAGACCCATCCAGCCGCCCTCGGCCATGGCGTTGTAGAACTCCCACGGGAACTCGTGGGACTCGTCGTGTTCGGCCCAGTACTCGTCGGGGAACCGCTTGCACAGATCGCGGATCCCCCGCCGGATCTCCTCGTGCGTCTCGTTCTTGCTGTAGTCCATCTCGGTTGCCTTTCCGGCCGTCAGACCGCAGGAACCGCGGTGCGGTCGCTGTCGGAGACCGCGGTGCGGTCGTAGGTGTCGGGGGTGATGCCCTCCTCGCGCAGGACCGCCTTGCGGACCTTCTCCGACGGCGTCTTCGGCAGTTCGCCGACGAATCGAAGGTAGCGCGGGATCGCGAAGGCCGGAATCCGGCCGTCGCACCAGGCCAGGATCTCCTCCGGGCCGACGTCACCGGTGCCCACCACCGTCGCGAGGACCTCGTCCTCACCGCCCTCGACGTCGGCGGGGACACCGATCACCGCGCACTCGACGACGGCCGGGTGGCCGAGGACCGCCTGCTCGATCTCGTAGGAGCTGATGTTCTCGCCGCGACGGCGCAACGCGTCCTTGTAGCGGTCGACGAAGTAGAACCAGCCGTCCTCGTCCTTCTTGAGGGCGTCGCCGGTGTGGAACCACAGATTGCGCCACGCCTCGAGCGTCTTCTCCGGCATGTTGTAGTACCCCATGCTGCACGTCCACGGCTGCACCGGACGCACGACCAGCTCGCCGACCTGCCCGACCTCGACCTCGCGGTCCGTCTCCGGGTCGACCAGGCGGATGTCGAACCACTCCGAGGCGGCGAGTCCGGCCGCGCCGGGCGGCCGGGGCACCCCGTAGGGCGCGACGATCGGTGCGCAGGTCTCCGTGAGCCCGAACGCGTCGACGAACGCCTCGATGCCGTAGCGCTTCTTGAACTCGTCGACGATCGAGGACGCCGTGGGCGCCGCGTACACGCAGCGCAGGCGGTTGTCCAGGTCGTTCTCGCGCGGCGGCTGCTTCCACGCGAAGTCCATCATGACCCCGACGAAGTTGGTGACGGTGACGTCGTCGTCGCGCACGTGGTCGATCCAGCGGCTCGCGCTGAACTTCGGTCGCACCACGGCCCGCGCGCCGGCCACCAGTGCGGGATAGACCGCCATGAACTGGGCGTTGCCGTGGAACAGCGGGGTGGTGGTGAGGTAGGTGTCCTCCCGGGTGAGCCGGGTGAAGCACACCACCTCCTGCGCGAAGAAGTACAACTGCGAGTTCGGCATGGCCACGCCCTTGGACGGGCCGGTGGTCCCGGAGGTGAAGAAGATCGCCCCGAGATCCTGGGGCCGGGCCTGCGGAAGCTCCTGCACCTCGCCCGATTCCAGCGTCTCCCACGCTTCGGCGTCCCACCCGTGGGCGCGCAGCAGGTCGACTGCGCGGTCCCGGTTTCCGGTGCCCGAGTCGATCACCCAGAACTTCTCGATGCCGCGCGCATGCTCGGCGATCGTCACGAAGCGTTCGGCGTAGGTGTCGTCGATCACCGCCCACCGCGGCTCGACGGTCACCACCTGGTGACGGAGGAACTCGCCCTCGTAGTTGGTGTTGATCGGCACCTCGACGAGCGCGCCGACGGCCGTGGCGAACCAGGAGCGCACGAGCTCGGACGAGTTCTGCGCCATGATGACGACGCGCTCGCCCTGCTGCGCACCGGTGCGGTACCAGGTGCTCGCGATCCGCTCGGCGGAGGAGAGCATCTCGGCGTAGGTGAAGCGCCGGTTCTCCTCCGGTGTGACGAGGAACTCCGAATCCGGCTGGGACGCAGCGTACGTGCGCAGCACGTGGTTCAGCGTCCAGTCCTCCGGATCGGTGAAGGTCGGTTTCAGGTCGGTGTAGGTCTGCATCAGGACAACTCCCGGTTCGCGGGGATCGCGGTGATCGACGGAACGATTTCCTTGCCGAGCCGGGCGATGGCCGCGATGGTCTCGTCCGCGTCCATCGTCGGCCACTGCGGACGCATCAGCAGCGGGTCGACCGGCATGGTGGTCACCAGGTCGGTCAGCTGCGCGACGACCTGCTCGGGGTCACCGACGACGGCGTGGCTCGACACCGCCTTCGCGAACTCGTTCTCGAGGTCGGTGCCCTTCATGACGTCGAGGCCCTTGTTCGCGTAGGTGAGGTAACGGCCCTGCGCCACCCGGGCGTATTCCTGCATCGCCTGCTCGCGGGTGTCGGCGACGAGCACGTTGCGGCGCAGCGGCTGGGGACCGAATTCCTTGCCGCGTTCGGCGAAGAGATCACGGACGACCCGGAAGCGTTCGAGCACTTCCTCTTTCGGGGTTTCCGGCGGTGTCGCGTAGGCGTCACCGTACTTGCCGGCACGGCGGACACCGCCCATCGCGTGCGCACCGATCCAGATCGGCGGGTGCGGATCCTGCACCGGGAACAGGTGCGGCTTGACGCCCTCGAGCTGGAAGTACTTGCCGTGGAAGGTGACCTCTTCCTCCGTCCACAGCTTCTTCATGATCTGCAGCGACTCGTCGAACCGCCCGGCGCGCTGCTTGAACGGGATGCCGAGGTAGTCGAATTCCTCGGGCCGGTAGCCGAGCCCGGCACCGAAGATCAACCGGCCCTCGGTGACCACGTCGAGCGTGGCGATCTCCTCGGCCAGCATCACCGGGTGGTACAGCGGCGCGATCATGATCTGGGTGACGAGCTTGACGTTCGGCTCGACGTGCGCGGCGAGGCGGGCGAGCAGCGGCACGGGCTGCAGCCACCGCAGTTCCCCGTAGAGGAAGTGCTGACCGATCGCGATGTATGTGAAGCCGTTCTCCTGCGCCGCATCGACGATGCGCAGTACATCCTTGAACTGCTGTGCGGGGCTCACCGACTTCGGAACGTCGCTGAGCAGCAAGCCGACCTGAACCATGGTCCTGTCCTCCCGGTCGAAGTGGTCGTTACTGAGCGGTGAGTCCGCCGTCGACCGGAATGGTCACGCCGGTGATGTAGCTGGCATCGTCACTGTTGAGGAAGGCGATCACCGAGGCGATCTCCTCCGGCTGCGCGCCCCGGCCCAGCGGGATGGTGGCGACGAAGTCCTTGGTCAGAGCCGAGACGTCGGCGCCGGGCTCGCGGCCGAAGAACTGCGAGAGCATCGGGGTGACGACCTGTCCCGGGCAGATGACGTTGACCCGGATGCCGTCCTTCGCGCCGAGCAGGGCGAGGGAGCGGCCGAACGGGACGAGCGAGCCCTTCGTCATCGAGTAGATCGGGCTGAAGGGCGAACCGATGAGCGCCGACGTCGACGACGTGAGCGTCACCGACCCCTTGCCTTCGGCCTTCTTCAGCAGCTCGAACCCGAGCGTCGTGGAGTAGTACGCGCTCTTGACGTTGACCGCGATGTTCTTCTCCCACTGCGCGTCGTCCACGTCGAGGCCGCCCGGACCGGGCATGCCGACCTGGGCGTGCAGTGCGTGCAGGACTCCGTGGTCGGCGTCGATCTTGCCGAACAGCGAGCGGAGATCAGCTTTGTTCGTCGCGTCCACCCGCATCGGAGTGGCCTGACCACCCTCGGCCCGGATCTCCTCGGCGACGGCGACCGCCCCGTCCTCGGACAGGTCGGCGACGTACACGTGACCGCCCTCCTGGGCGATGCGATGACTGATCGCGCGGCCCATGCCCGAACCGCCGCCGATGATCGCGGCGATACGTCCCTCGTAACGACCCAGCATTTCGTTCACCTCGTTCTCGATAAGTTCTTCGTTGATTGCAATGTCAGGCGCGCTGATCGAACGTACGGCCGAGGAGCTCGGAGACGATCCGGGTGCGCTGCATGGTCGGTGTACCGCCGGCCAGCGCCCACCCGTGCGAATCGCGGTGCAGCCGCTCGATTCCGAACTCCTCGGTGTACCCGTTGCCGCCGTGCAGCTGGATGGCCAGGTCGGTGACGCGCTTGGCCATTTCGTTGGCGGTGCACTTGGCGAGGGAGACCTCGAGCGGGTCGGGCAGGCCGTCGGTGATGTTGGCGACGGCGCGGTCGCGGAGCAGACGGGCGGCCTCGACCTGCAGGACCATGTCGGCGAGGGTCATCTGGACGGACTGGAACTCCACGAGCGGCTTGCCGAACTGGTGGCGCTCCTGCACGTAGGTGAGGGTGCGGTCGAGCGCCTCCTGTCCGATGGCCAGGCTCATAGTCGTGTTGCCCAGGCGCTCGATGGTGAACGCCCCGAACAACTTCCGGAAGCCACCGGCCTCCGCGACGATGTTCTCCTCCGGGACGACCACGTCGTCGTAGAAGATGTCGGCCGACGGGATGCCCCGGAAGCCCATGAGCTTCTCGCGCGCGCCGTAGCTGATGCCGGGCCGGTCGGCCTCGACGAGGACTGCTCCGATGCCCTTGGCGCCGGGGGCGTCGCCCATGCGGCAGTAGGTGAGGTAGACGTCGGCCTCGCTACCGTTGGAAATCCACCGCTTCATGCCGTTGATCACGACACCCTCGTCGGTGCGCACGGCCTTGGTCGTCATGTCGGTGGCGGCGGAGCCGGCGTCGGGCTCGGAGATCGCGACCGCCATGGTCTTCTCCCCCGCGACGATCTGCGGCAGGAACGTCTTCTTCTGGTGTTCCGTGCCGAGTCGGGCGATGGCCTGAGCCGGCCCGGTGTTGGATTCGAAGATCTGGAAGGCCGCCGGCCGGCAGACCTTCGCGAACTCCTCGATCACCGCCAGGGCGTGGGACAGCGGGGCGCCGGAGCCTCCGTACTCCTCCGGCAACGAGATGCCGAGGTACCCCAGTTCGCCGAGGAAGCGGCGCTCGTCGTGCGGGAAGGCGGTGCGTTCGAGATCCCACTGCGCAGCCTTCGGTGCGTAGCGCTCCCGGGCTACGGTCGCCGCGGCCGCACGGATGTCCCGGAGCTCGTCGTCGACGTGCGCTTTCGCCATGTCCCCACCTTTCTGTGTTCATCATTAACCTAAAGCGCCCGCCAGGTGTGGTCAAGGTCACTCAGTTCAATAACTCACATACTAACCATGATAATGATTAAGAGGCAACGGGTTGCCCCGCACTTCTCTCGTGTCGTGCGGCACCGCCGGAGCGTCACCCTTCCCCGACTGCACGTCATGATGTGTAATACATCACAATCGTTATCATTATTCAGGGAGGTCACATGACGACCGTCGATCCGCGTCCCGGCACCCTCGAGGAGCTGGCTCGCCGCCTCACCCGACTCGAGGACCGCGCCCGCATCCAGGACCTCGTCGCCGCCTACGCCATCGCGGTGGACGATCACGACATCGAGACGCTGCTGTCGCTGTTCACCGAGGACGGCGAATTCGAACGGGCCGGCTCCGTCGCCCACGGGCACGAGGAGATCCGCGAGTTCTACGTCGCCGCCATGGACAGGTACAGCCTGACCCTGCACTCCCCGCTCAGCGACCAGATCTGCGTCGACGGTGACACTGCTCGCGGATTGCTCACGGGCAGAGCCGAACTCGCACTCGACGGCACGCTCGTGATGGCTGCGTACCGGTACTCCGACGAGTACGTCCGCGACCGTGACCGATGGCTGTTCCGGCGACGGAGCCTGCGGTTCATGTACGCCGTGCCGTTCGAGAAGATGAACGCAGGACTGTGTACAACCGAACGCATCCAGTGGCCCGGCACCCACCCCCAGCGCGCCGACTTCCCCGAAAGCCTGCCCACCTGGTCCACCTACCGGTGACCCTCGGTGTGATGCACGCCATATCGGGCGTAGGGTCGTGGTCTATAGTAACCATCATCATGAATTAGTCCCGCGAGTGGAGGAGAGCCCATGACCCGCGCCGTCATCGTCGATGCCGTCCGGTCCCCCGTCGGCCGGGGCAGAGCGCAGGGCGCGCTGGCCGGCGTGCACCCCAGCGATCTGCTCGGCCAAGTCCTTGCCGGACTGGTCGCCCGCAACGACCTCGACCCCGGGCTGATCGACGACGTCGTCATCGGCTGCGTCAACCAGTCCGGCGAACAGTCCGCCACCCCGGGCCGGCAGGCCCTGCTCGCGGCCGGATTTCCCACCCACGTGCCGTCGGTGACCGTCGAACGCAAGTGCGGCTCCGGCCAGCAGGCGATCGACTTCGCGGTCCAGGGCATCGCCGCCGGGGCGTACGACATCGTCGTCGCCGGCGGCGTCGAATCGATGAGCCGGGTCCCCATGGGATCGGCGGCGATGGGCAAGGACCCGCACGGCCCCGCCGTCCGCAAGCGCTTCCCCGATCTCGTCCCGCAGGGCATCGCGGCGGAACTCGTCGCGCAGAAGTGGGCCCTGAGCCGGGCCGAGCTGGACGAGTACTCGGCCCGCTCGCACGAGCGCGCCGCACACGCCCGTGCCGCCGGATGGTTCGACGGCGAGATCGTCCCCGTCACGACCCCCACCGGGGTGGTCACCGCCGACGAGACCATCCGTGAGGGCACCACCGCCGAGCGCCTCGCCGGACTGCCCGCGGCCTTCGGCACCGACACCTGGCGTGAGCGCTTCCCCGACCTGGATTGGAAGGTCACCGCGGGCAACTCCTCGCAGATCTCCGACGGCGCGTCCGCCCTGCTGATCATGTCCGAGGCGAAAGCCGCCGCCCTCGGTCTGCGCCCCCGGGCCGCGATCGTGGCCTCCGCCGTCGTGGGTGACGATCCCACCCTCATGCTCACCGGCCCCATTCCCGCCACCGAGAAGGTCCTCGCGCGGGCCGGCCTGTCGGTCGCAGACATCGCCGCCTTCGAGGTCAACGAGGCGTTCGCGTCCGTCCCCCTCGCCTGGCAGCGCGAGATCGGTGCGTCCGACGACGTCCTGAACCCGGTGGGCGGCGCCGTCGCCCTCGGGCACCCGCTGGGCGCGTCCGGGGCCCGGCTGGCGACCACGCTGATCAGCCACCTCGAACGCACCGGCGGCCGCTACGGCCTGCAGACCATGTGCGAGGCCGGCGGCATGGCCAACGCGACGATCGTGGAACGACTCTGAATTCCTTTTGCAGACAGGAGAAGTCATGGACATGACCAACGGATCGGCGGTCGTCACCGGCGGGGCCTCCGGCCTCGGCCTGGCCACCGTCAAGCGCTTCGTCGGCCTCGGCGTGCCGACGGTGATCCTCGACCTGCCCACCTCGGACGGGGAGGTCGTCGCCAAGGAACTCGGTGAGCTCGCCGTGTTCGCCCCGGCCGACGTCACCGATCCCGACGCGGTGAACCGCGCGCTCGACGCGGCCGAGGAACGTGCTCCCCTCCGCGCCGTCGTGCACTGCGCCGGCCGCGGCGGCACCGTCCGCGTCGTCGAGAAGGACGGCACCCCCGGCTCGCTCGACATGTACGAGAACCTGATCCGGATCAACCTGATCGGCTCGTTCAACGTGCTGCGCCTGTCGGCGGCCCGGATGGTGAACAACGAACCCGTCGACGGCGAACGCGGCGTCGTCGTCCTCACCGCGTCGGTCGCAGCCTGGGAGGGGCAGATCGGCCAGATCCCCTACGCCTCCGCCAAGGCCGGAGTCGTCGGCATGACGCTCGTCGCCGCCCGTGACCTCTCGCGGAAGCTGGTGCGGGTCAACAGCATCGCCCCCGGAACCTTCGACACGCCGATCCTGTCCCGGTTCTCGCAGGAGATCCGCGACGGTCTCGCCGCCCAGACCCCGCACCCCGCCCGGCTCGGGCAGCCCGACGAGTACGCGAAGCTCGCCCTGTCGATCGTGGACAACGCGATGATCAACGGCGAGACGATCCGCATCGACGGTGCGATCCGCATGCAGCCCCGATAGGAGACAGACATGGACACCCCCGTACACGTCGAACAGTCCGACGGCGTGCAGATCATCACGATCAACCGGCCCGAGGTGCGCAATGCGATCAACACCGAGACCGCCGTCGCGATCGCTGCCGCCCTCGAGGAACTCGACGCCCGCGACGATCTCGTCGCCGGCGTCGTCACCGGTGCCGGGAAGACCTTCTGCACCGGCATGGACCTGAAGGCCTTCCTCGCCGGCGAACGCCCTTCGGTCGAAGGTCGCGGCTTCGCAGGCATCACCGAGAAATCCTCCGACAAGCCGATCATTGCGGCGGTCGAAGGGCACGCCGTCGCAGGCGGTTTCGAGATCGTGCTCGCGTGCGACCTCGTCGTCGCGTCGGAGACCGCCGTCTTCGGCCTGCCGGAGGTCAAGCGCGGCCTGCTCGCCGGGGGTGGCGGTCTGCTGCGGTTGCCGCGCAAGGTTCCCCATCAGCTCGCCGTCGAATGGAGCCTCACCGGCGAGTACTTCACGGCGCACACGGCGTACGAGGCGAAGCTGCTCAACCGGCTCGTCCCCGAGGGGCAGGCGCTGGCCGAGGCCGTCGCGCTGGCGAAGGCGATCGCGAAGAACGGCCCGCTCGCGGTGCGCGCCACCAAGCAGATCATCGCGCAGGCCCGGGACTGGTCCAACGACGAGGAGTTCGAGCGCATGCGCGAGATCTACGAACCGGTGCGTTCCTCCGCCGACGCGAAGGAAGGCGCACTGGCGTTCAAGGAGAAGCGCGAACCGGTCTGGCAGGGACGCTGACCGAACGAGACGGGGCCCGGGGATCTCTCCCCGGGCCCCGTCTCGTATTCGTGCCCCGCATTCGGACCGAATGTCACATCGCGTCGATCCGATCGACGCGATGTGACATTCGGCCACAAGAAAAGAGTCAGGCCGACGGCGTCGACACGAGCACCTCACGGCTGCCGTCCCATTCGACGAGCACACCCGGGGTCCGCATGTCGTGGCCCTCGAACGTGATCTCGCCCTGCGCACCGTCGAAGCCCTCCGCGGTGACCTGCTCGAGGCCGCGCTGGATGTCCTCGCGGGACGCGCCGCCGGACGCCTTGATCGCCCGGGCCAGCAGCCAGGCGGCGTCGTACCCCTCGGCCGCGTAGTTCAACGGGTCCTCGTTGTACTTCGCCCGGTACGCCGCGACGAACTCCTGGGACGAGGCTGCCGGCTGGTCGAGGGTGAAGTTCGCGGTCCAGAACATGCCCGCCCCGTCCGCCCCCGCGGGAACGAGGTTCTTCGCGCCGGCACCGGTCTGGCCCAGCACCGGTCCCGTGTACCCGGCCTGACGCAACTGCCGCATGGCCGTGGCGTTCTGAGCGCCGGTGAGCAGCATCGCCACCGCGTCGGGCCGCTCCCCGGCGATCTTCGTCGCCGACGACGCGAAGTCCTGGGTGGTGTTCTGCACGGACGTGGTCGAGACGATCTCGTAGCCGTGCTCGGACCGGCCTTCGGGAAGGTTCTTCTCCGCCATCTCCGCCAGCGCCGGGTTGGCGGCGTTGAACAGCACGCTGACCCGCTCGACCCCGAGGTCCTCGAGGTGAGCCAGGGAGGTGCCGATGTGCGTGGTCTGCGGCGGCGTCGCCCGGAAGGTGAAGTCGCCGCCGAGCACACCGTCGCTGGCGGACTGCGTGTAGACGGTCGGCAGCTTCGCCCGGTCCACGATCGGGGAGATCGCGATGGCCTGAGCGCTGGAGATGCCGCCGAGCAGCGCGCTGACCGACCGGTCCGCCGTCGCCTCCGTCGCCTGGCTCACGGCGGTCTGCGTGTCGCTGGCCGCGTCCCGGCTCTCGAGCACGAGCTTCGACTCACCGAGGAACCCACTGCTGTTGACCTGTTCGACGGCGAGTTCGATGCCCCGGAACTGGGGCAGGCCACCGAAGGCGGTCAGACCGGTCTTGTCGGTCACCGAGACGACCTTGATCTCGGCGGGCATCTCGCCGGACCCGACGGTCCCGCCGCCGCCCGACCCGCACGCGGTGGTCAGGGCGAGACCGGCGACACCGGCGAACGCGGCGACGGCAATACGTGTGTTCTTCATTCTCTTCCGTTCTCGGTTCAGTTGTCGGTTCCGGTCAGCGCGGCTTCACCGAGGAAGGCCAGCACCACCGACGAGTGGTTGCGCGCCTCGTCGACCGGCCCGGAGTACACCGATTCACCGCGGTTGACGACGACGACGTCGTCCGCGATCCGCATGCCGGCCTCGGCGTTCTGCTCGACCATGAGGACGCCGATGCCACGGTCCGCGATGGTGCGCACGCTGGCCATGACGCGGTCGACCACGGCGGGGGCCAACCCCATGGACGGCTCGTCCATGAGGATGTAGTCGGGCTGCGACATGAGGCTGCGGCCGAAGGCGAGCATCTGCTGCTCGCCGCCGCTGAGCAGGCCGGCGGGGCCGGACTGCCGTTCCTCCAGGATGGGGAACATCTCGAACACGGTCCGCATCGACTCCTCGCGGGCCTTCTTCGACGCCACCAGGCCGCCGATCTTGAGGTTCTCGTACACGGTGAGCGAACCGAACACCTTGCGTCCCTCGGGCACCAGCGAGATGCCGCGCTTGAGGATCCGGTGGGCGGGCCATCCCTTGATCGACTCCCCGTCGACGAGGACGTCGCCGGAGGTGGGCGTGGTCAGGCCTGCGACGGTGCGCAGCGTGGTGGTCTTGCCGGCGCCGTTGGCACCGAGGACGAGCGTCACCCGTCCCGGCCGCGCGGTGACGGACACCCCGCGTACCGCACTGACCTTGCCGTAATCGACGTGCAGATCACGAATCTCGATCATCGTTGTCCTGCTTTCCGAGGTAGGCCTCGCGCACCGCCGGATCGCGCACCACGTCGGCGGGGGCACCGGAGGCGATGAGCTGTCCGGAGTTCATGGCGAACAGGTGATCGCAGACGTCCACCATCATCTGCACGTCGTGTTCGACGATCAGCTGGGTGAGTCCTTCCGCACGCAGGTCGGACATCAACCGGCCGATCTCCTCGCGTTCGAAGCGATTCATGCCGGCGGTGGGTTCGTCGAGCAGCAGCAGCTTCGGCGACATCACGATCGCGCGGGCGATCTCGACCCGGCGCTGCAGGCCGTACGAGAGCTGACCCGGACGCAGCTTCTCCTTGCCGTCGAGTCCGGTGCGTTCGAGCGCGGTGTGCACGGCCGCCTCGGCGGCGTCGCGCTCGGTACTGTCGACCCGTCGCCACCACCGTCGCGGTCCCGCGATCAGGTCGTGCCCGAGCTGGACGTTCTCGTGCACGGTGAGATCGTCGAGGAGGCGGACCGTCTGGAAGGTGCGTCCGATGCCGAGCCGGGCCACCTGCTCGGGCCGGACGCCGGAGAAGTCGCGGTCCTCGAAGTACATCGATCCACGGGTCAGGGGCGTGAGCCGGGTGACGGCGCCGAGCAGGGTGCTCTTGCCCGAACCGTTGGGCCCGAGGATTCCGGAGATCAGACCGCGCTCGAGACCGAGGGTGATGCCGTCGACGGCCTTGATGCCGCCGAAGTGGACCGCGAGGTCCTCGACCCGCAGCACCTGGTCCGGAACCCGCCGGCCGGGAACGCCCTCGTGGGGAACGGCTTCGGTGGTCATCGCGATTCTCCTGTCGGGGCGGAGTGGGCGCCGGTGCCCGCGAGTTCGGCACCGAGTTCGGCGGCGGCCTCGTCGTCGGCGGCGTCGGCGCGACGTTCCGCTTCGGCCTCGTCCTCGAGCGCCGCGCTGTCGCGGCGGGCAGCGCGGCGACGGTACAGGTCGGTGACGACGCCGGTGATGCCGCCGGGCATGAAGATCGCGGCGATGGCGACGATGATGCCGTAGACGATGCTCTGGTAGGTGCCCACCTGCTCGAGCATCACCGGCAGCCAGGTGAAGATGAGGGCACCGATGAGCACGCCGAGCCAGGACCGGGAGCCACCGACGATGATGATCGTCAGCGCGAGCACGATCAGCGGGAAGCCGATGTTCTCCGGGGCGATGGCCGTCATCATCAGGATGTTCAGGGCGCCACCGAGCGCGCCGAGCACACCGCTGATCACGAAGGACATCCGGCGGTAGCGGGCGACGTTGATGCCCATGGCCGAGGCGAGTTCCGGGTCTTCGCGGACCGCCTCGATGCGCCGGCCCATGCTGCCGCGCTCGCTGAAGATCATCGCTGCGACGACGACGGCGCAGACGACGGCCAGGTGCGGAACGGAGATCTCCGGGGTGGTGAGCACGCCGAACAGGCCGACCGAGCCACCGGTGAGTTCACCGCCGTTGTGGGCGACGACGGTGACGATCATGACGAACGCGACGGTGGCCATGGCCAGGTACAAGCCGGTGAGACGTTGCAGGATCAGCGAGAGCAGGTATCCGGTGACCGCGCAGATCGCGACGATGGCGGCGGTCGCGGAGATCGCGTCGAACCCGTAGTGCAGCACGAAGATCGCGGTGCCGTAGGAGCCCATGCCGTAGAACGCGGCGCCGGCGAAGGAGAACACTCCCATCCGGAACTGGATCTGGATGCTCAGCGCGAGCAGCAGGACCGTGAACGTGCTCTGGATGAGGACGATGTTGGAGAAGTAGAAGTCGCTCATACCCGTCGCACCTCCTTCCTTCCGAAGATGCCCTGCGGCCGCAGCAGCAGAACCACGAGGATGAGGCCGAAGCCGACGGCGTCGACCCAGCCGCCCCCGGTGTAGCGGAGCACCAGGACCTCGGAGAACGCGAGCACCATGGCGCCGAGGGCGGCGCCGCCGGTGCTGCCCACGCCGCCGAGGATGATGATGGCGAATGCCTTGATGAGCAGGGTTTCACCGCTCTCGGCCGTGATGGCGCCGAGGTTGTAGGTGAGCAAGGCACCGGCGAGACCGGCGAGGCCGCCCGACACCGCCATGGTGAGCAGGGACAGCTGGCGCCGCTTGACGCCCATCAGTTCGGCGGTCTCCGAGTCCACGCCGATCGCCCGCAGGGCGAGGCCGTGGCTGGTGTTCTTGAGCCAGAAGGAGATCGCCAGCGTGAGGATCAGGGCGCAGCCGAGCACGATGAGTCCCGTGCTCGTCAGTCGCAGGCCGCCGAGGGTGTAGACCGACGTCTCGTACGAGCTGCCGAGGAAGCCGAACGGCTCGCTCAGCGTGCGGAACTGCACGATCGCCACCGGGATGGTGCCGATTCCGATACCGCCGATGAGGATCTGCAGCTCGGCCGTCCGCTGGTTCTTGGCCCGGCGCAGGATCGGCTGGAACGCGAAGACGTCGATGGCCGCGGAGAGCGCGGCGCCGACCACGACGGAGATCAGGCAGACGGTGACGAGCCCGAGCCCGACGTTGGAGACGATCTGGGAGGCCACGAACGCGGAGAACATGAAGATCCCGCCGTGGGCGAAGTTGAGGATGTCGATCGTTCCCCAGGAGATGCTCATTCCCAGGCAGAAGAGCAGGTAGATGGAGCCGAGCACGAGTGCGTCGATCACCAGCTGTGACATGACCCCTGCCTTCCTCCGGCCGGGTTGCCCCGGTGACTGTGCGATGTTCCGGTCATTCGTCGAACTCCTTGGTGCACGGGTGCGGTGAGGTCCGCACTATTCCGTCGATTCCTGGCCGTCGAGCAGCACTTCTTCCGTGCCGTTCCATTCGACGAGCACGCCGTCGACGCGCATGTCGTTGCCTTCGAAGCGCACCGGCCCGAGCGCGCCGTCGAAGCCCTCGGCCACGACCTGCTCGAGACCGCGCTGCAGGTCGTCGCGGGACGCACCGCCCGAGTTCTTGGCGGCGTGGGCGAGCATCCAGGTCGCGTCGTAGCCCTCGGCGGCGTAGTTCAGCGGGTTCTCCCCGTTGTACTTGGCGCGGTACGCCTCGACGAACTGCTGGGACGTCTCGTCCTTCTGGTGGAAGCTGAAGTCGGTGGCCCAGTACATTCCGGCTCCCGCGGCTCCCGCGGGGGCGAGGTTGCCCGCGCCGGCGGCCGGGTTGCCGACGACGGGGCCGGTGTAGCCCGCCTGACGCAGCTGCGACATGGCGGTGGAGTTGCCGGCACCGACGAGCAGGACGATCACGGCGTCGGGATTCTCGCCGGCGATCTTCGTTGCGGTGGTGCCGAAGTCCTGGGTGGTGGCCTGGACGGAGGTGCTCGACAGGATCCGGTAGCCGTACTTGTCCTGGCCCTCGGGGATGGTCTTCTCCCCGAGTCCCGCGAGGGTGACGTTGCCCGCGTTGTAGAGCACGCTCACGGTCTCGACGCCCTGCTGCTGCAGCCGCTCGAGCGCCTTGACGAAGTAGGTCTCCATCGGCGCCGTCGCGCGGTAGGTGTAGTCGCCGATGACGACGCCCTCGCTGCCGGACTGGGTGAAGATCGTCGGCAGCCCGGCTCGCTCCACGAGCGGGGCGATCGCGACGGCGTGGGCGCTGAGGACCGGGCCGAGGAGGGCACTGACGCTCTTGTCGGTCAGCGCCTCCGTGGCCTGACTGACGGCGGTCTGCGTGTCGCTCGCCGAATCACGCTTCTGCAGAACGATCTTCGAATCGCCCAGATATTCCTGGTCGTTGATCTCCTGGATGGCGAGCTCGATGCCCCTGAGCTGACTGTTCCCGACGTACGCCGTGGTGCCGGTCTGGTCGGTCACGGAGACGACCTTGATCTCGGCCGGTAGATCACCGTCGGCGACGGTGCTGTTCCCCCCGGAACTGCAGGCGGCCGCGAAGAGGACGCCGAACGCGCTCGCGGCACCGAGCAGGCGGCGCCGGACTTTCCGGTCGACTCGAGACATGTGTGCACCTTCCGGTCGAATGATATGCATCATTAGTCGTGATGCCCGTCACAGTAGAGCCGCGTGCGGGAAATGTCCAGAGTTCGATCCGAACATGCGCAGGAATTATCGGCGGGTGGGGACGGCTACGGGAGCCACGGCGACGGCCGGCGCCCACCGCCCCCGCCCTGCTGCCGCGACGGCCACGCAGAACAGCACAAAAATCGTTACCGCACCCGCGGATCCGTAGGAGTAGCCCCACGCGGACGACAGCGCGCCGGCCACCAGGATCATCACCGCCGCGAAGCCGTACGACGAGCATGCATACAGCGACGTGCTCCTCCCCTGCTCCACCGGCGTCATCCCGGCGGTGAGCAGGATGAGGCCCTGCGCGTAGGCGAACCCCTGGCCGATGCCCCACAGGAAGCTGCCGGCCAGCACCGGCCACAACGTGTGCGCGAGGAGCCCGGCGGCGACGAGCACGCCGCCGCCGGCGAGCAGGAGCAGGCACAGGCCGGGCCCCGGGGCGCGGCCCGCGGCCCGGGCGACGTAGGGACCCAGCCAGGCGGTGACGAGCAGGATGATGGCCGCGAGGACGCCGATCACCATCAACTCGGATCCGATCCCGTCCCGCAACGCGGACGGCAGCACGCCGACGGCGATGCCGCCGACAGTCCACCCGGCCGCCCCCAATCCGTAGGCGGGCAACGCGTTCCGGGACGACCCGACGTCCGGATGGGACGGGAGAGGCCCGGGCGGCCGGGAGGGCTCGTCGTGCCGGAGGGCGGCGAGCCGGCGCCTGCTGCGCCACAGCGCGGCGGCGAGCAGCAGTCCCGAGAGCACGAGCGAGACGGCATGCAGCCGGTATATGAGCACGGTGGGTTCCGGAAGCAACTGGGCGACGGTGGCCGCGGCGACCAGACCGAGGAACGAGCCGGCGATCGCGCCGGTCGCCGCGAGGGTGCGGCCCGCGTCACCGCGCGCCGCCACGGCCAGCGTGGCGGCGGATCCCGTTGCGAGCCCGACACATGTTCCGGTCAGCGCGCGACCGACGAAGAGCAGCCAGGCCGTATCCGCCCCGGACCACAGGGCGACGTCGCCGAGCAGCCCGACGACGAGCGCCCCGGGCAGAACGGCCCACGCGAACCGCCCGAGCGAGGTCCGGCTCACGAGCAGGAACATCGACACCAGGGCGACGAAGTACGTCACGAACAGGGCGGCCAGCACGAACGGGGACAGGCCCAGATGATCCTCGTACAACGGGAGGATCGGCCCCGGAATGTTGGACCCGACGACGGCGAACGTGAAGGCGGCCGCCACCGCGGCTCCGAGGAGCACCGAACCCCGGCCGGGTCGGTCCGCCCGGACCGCGATCATGCCCGTACGGGCAGACTCTTCACCGACGGCGGGTCGTACTCGGTCTTTCCGATCTTGGAAGCGCCGCCCGGCGAGCCGATCTCGACGAAGAAGTCGGCATTGATCTGGGTGTAGCCGGCGCGGTCCTCGGGGACGTCGTCCTCGAAGAAGATGGCCTCGACGGGGCAGACCGGCTCGCACGCGCCGCAGTCGACGCATTCCTCCGGGTTGATGTACATCATCCGGCCGCCCTCGTAGATGCAGTCCACCGGACACTCTTCGATGCAGGCCTTGTCGAGGACGTCGACACAGGGCTCGGTGATGGTGTAGGTCACTGCGCACTCCTCCGATTCGATCACCGCGTGATTTAAGTCATAATCATATTCATTGATTGCGGGGTGTCAATGGGTGTCGGCTGCGAGTGCCTCGACGACCGGCCTGCGGCGCATCACCGCGACCCCGGCTCCGCACACGCAGGCCAGGAAGAACCCGCAGAAGGCGTAAGTCGCGGGACGCAAGCCGATTCCGTCCGCCAGAAACCCCAGACCGAGGATTCCCGACCCGACGGTGGCGTATCCGGCGAGCCACACCATGGACACCACCTCGGCGGTCCGCCCCTCCGGGGCGTACCCGCGTGCGAGGGTGAGCCCGGCGAGCTGCGCCAGGCTCTGGCCCAGACCCGCCGCGACCGCCGCCACGACGATCACGGGCACCGAGGCGGCGCCGACCGCCGCGGCGATGAGCACCGCGGCCAGGGCGGAGACCGAGAGTCCCACCACCGCGACCCGGTAGATGCCCATCCGCCGGACGAGGAACTGAGCCCCGGCACCGGCACCGAAGACGACGAACGACACCGCGCCGGCGAGGGTGCGGCTGTCGTTGCCGAGCAGGTCGGCGATCAGGGCCGGGCCGAGGGAGATGAACAGCCCCGCCAGCGCGAAGGGGCTGCCGGCCACGGCCATGGCCAGCACGACGGTTCCCGCGATCTCGCGCGGGATACTCGGCAGCTGCACCCAGCGCCCGCTCACCCCGGCCGGGCGACCGCCGACGGCGGTCAGCGGTATCGCGGCTGCCGCCAGGGGAACGATCAGCACCAGGAAGACCAGGTGGGTGGGCGCCGGCGCCACGTCGGCCAGCACCCCGGAGAGCAGCGGCCCCACGGCCGACCCGGCGACGGGTGCTGCGCTCGCATACAGCGCCGCGCGCCCGCCGCGACCGGGGCCGAACGCGTCGGCGATCGCCGCCGATCCCGCCGCGCCGAATGCCCCCGAGGCGAGGCCGATGAAGAACCGCCCCGTCTCGAGCCACAGCGGCGTGCGGGCCGTCGCGAACACGAGGCAGGCCACGATCGCGAGGCCCAGGGCCGGCAGCAGGACGGCTCGCCGCCCGAACCGGTCCGACGCGCGCCCACCGAACACCAGCGCCACCACCGATCCGACGATGTAGCTGACGAAGATGAGGCTGACCGTGCTGGGTGGGAACCCCATCTCGCGCTGCCACACCACGTACAGCGGGGCCGGGGCGTTGCTCGCGGCGAACACGAGGAACACCGAGAGTGCGATCCACGACGGCCGGGCCACCCGGCGCCTTTCCAGAATCCCGACCGACACGCGGCCTCCCTATTGATATGAATGATTAGCCTAGAGAGTGGCACATTACCGGCGCCCGTGGAGCGAATTGCCGGACCGTACGATGGCGGACTCCCGACAGAAAGGTGCCGCCTGTGGACCCCGAGGCCGACCCGTCCACACCGCTCGAGTCCTTCGCCTCCGCCGTCCGCGCCGGCTGGCACGCCGTCAGCGCGGTGAGCGAACCCGCACCGGCCGGACTCGTCGTCCTCACCGCGGCCGTCGCGCTGGTGCTGGTATCGGTGCGACCGCTGTGGCTGGTGACCCGGCACGTGATCACCCAGGCCCACGAAGGCTCGCATGCGCTCGTCGCCCGGCTCGTCGGCCGGCGGCTGGCGGGCATCCGCCTGCACA
This sequence comes from Rhodococcus ruber, assembly GCF_016804345.1. NCBI lineage: Bacteria > Bacillati > Actinomycetota > Actinomycetes > Mycobacteriales > Nocardiaceae > Rhodococcus > Rhodococcus ruber. The sequence continues at coordinate 57,709 of NZ_CP044211.1, forward strand.
GCGACACCTCGGGAGTGACCGTGTCCTCCGGCAATCCGCGCGGTCCGGGCATGATCGCGACCGCGTTCGCCGGGTACACCGGCCCGGCCGTGCTCGGATTCGTCGCCGCGACGCTCCTCACCACCGGCCGGCCCGCGGCGGTGCTGTGGTCGGTACTCGCGGCCCTCGCCCTGCTGATCCTGTTGATCCGCAACTTCTTCGGATTCGTCTCGGTGCTCGCGGTCGGTGCGGTGATCGGAGTCGCCGCGTACTACGGCGACGAGCTGGTGCGCTACACCGTCGCGTACCTGACGACCTGGGTGCTGCTGTTCGGCGCCACCCGGCCGGTCCTCGAACTGGCGCGCACCCATCGGCGCGGCCGCGGGCAGGGTTCCGACGCCGATCAGCTGCGCTGGCTCACCCGCGTACCGACGGCCGTGTGGATCGTGGCGTTCGCGGTCGTCACGCTCGGCACCGCGGCATACGGCACCGCACGGATCGTCGCGGCGCAGGTGCCGTGATCACGGTTCGAGTTCGATCGCCACGGCCCGCACCGGCGCACCGTCCGCACCCTGCAGCCGCAGCGGAAGGAGACTGATCAGCGGATCGGGAAAGTCGACGAGTTCGAGGTTGCACAGGTTCTCGCACACGATGCCGCCGGCCGCGGCGACGAGCCGATGCGCGGAAAAGTCGGCGCCCAGAGCGGAGTCGATGCTCGGGGCGTCGAGGCCGATGGCGTGCACGCCGCGTTCGAGCACCCACCGGCACGCGTCCGCCGCCAGGTAGGGATGCTCGAAGTAGGTATCGGTGTCGTAGTGCTCGGCCCAGCCGGTATGCACGAGGACGATGTCGCCGGGCCCCGGCTCCGGCCCGCCGGCGAGGTGCCGCGGGGTCACGGCGGTACGCGGCGGCAGGCCCCGCACGTCCAGGACGACTCCCCGGCCGACGAAGCGGTCGAGGGGAACCTCGTCGATCGGGGCGGCCCGGGCGCGCATGTGCAGCGGCGCGTCGACGTGGGTTCCGGTCTGCGAACCCATCTCGATCCGCAGCAGGTTGTACCCGTCGCGCTCGAGCGTCGCGTGCGGGCTCAGCACCGGGACGGGATCTCCGGGATAGACCTGGGTGTCGCCGGAGACGGTCCGGCTCAGGTCGACGATCCGGCGCACGCGCATGCGCCGATGCTAGACCCGGTGCGATCGACCCCGTGCGATCGTGCCCCGTCGATGCGTCGCAGGCCCGGGCGTCGGTCCGGGGCTCTCGCGCCAGGGGCGCTATCGTGCGGGCCGCAGGTGGTGCCGGTCGGCACGGTCGATGGTGAACGCCGCGACGAGCACACCGAGCACCACCCCGACGAGCGTGTCGGCGATCCGGCTCATCGCGATCTCCGGGCCCAGGCTCTCGCCGAGCCCGGTCAGCAGCAGGGCCATCGCGGTCACCGCAACGGACGTCGCGGCATAGTTCTTCATCACGTACAGCTCGGCGACGACCTGCAGCACCACGATCGCCAGCGCGTACGGCCAGTAATCCAGGGACAGCGCGATCAACGCCGCCGCGAGCACGGCGCCCGCGACGTTGCCGAGCAGACGCTGGATCGCCCGCTGCACGGTCTGCCGGTAGTTGACGCCCTGCAACGCGGCCATCGCACCCATCGTCGCCCACAGCGGGTGGTGCAGACCCGCCGCGGCGGCGAACCAGCCCGCCAGGAGCGCGGCGAGGAGCACCCGGCCGGCCCCGACGAGGATCGCGCGGTCCCGCAGCCGCGCTGCTCCGTCACGCACGAATCCGACGGGCCGGGCGGGGACGGGTGCTCCGGTCCCGTCGACACGCGGAATGGCGATGTCGCGGCGGACTTTCCGAAGTTCGGCCTCGAATCGGGCGAACTCGGCCACTCGATCGGGCACGGCGTCGGACTCGGCCTCGTCGACGACGGCACCGGCCGCGGCGAGCAGCGCGAGGAGTTCGTGGGTGTGGACGCCGGTTCGGGAGCCGAGCGCGACGACGTCGTGAGCCCGGGCGATCGCCGCGCGGGCGCCCGGCACCGCACGGTGACCGTCGCGCTCGATCGCCGCGACCGCCGCGAGAGCGCGGGCGACGGCGATCCGTGCGGGCCCGTGCGGGTGATACAGGGCGGGGGCCATCGAGACAACCCATCCCACAACGACTCCCACGGTCGCTGCAACAACCGCGTCCCGCAGGTCCGTGCCGGTGCGCGCGAACCCGGCCGCGCCGGCGGCCGCGAAGACCAGGATGACCGGACCCGGCCCGGACAGCCGGAAGGCACCCAGAACCCAGAAGGCGAAACCGGCCGCCACCGAGAGCACCGCGATCTGGGCCCACATCGGCACCGCGCCCGCGCCGACCCCAGCGCCGAGCGCGACGTAACCGACCACGCCGAGACCGACCATCGCGATCTTGCCGGCCAGCCGCGGATAGGGCTCGTAGCGTCCGAAGGCCGAGGCGAGTGCGCCGAGGGCGGCGAAGCCGGCCAGGTGCGGCAGGTGCAGCAGGCCGCCTCCGACGAGGGCGACGAGCACCGCTGTTCCCACGCGCAGTGCCGGGGCCACGGTGGCATCGGCACTGCGGAATTCGAGCGCCTCGCGCCACGCTGCGGGCGACAGCGAATGCGCGAGCGCGGTCCTCGAGTGCCTGAGGCGGCCGTGGTCCGGGATCGGGAGGGAGGGGTGCACCGCTCCAGTGTAGATATTTCAGAGATAAATTAAATGTGAATTGAGTGTGAGACTCCTCGCTAGGATGGACCCATGTCGGACACCGCCCAGCCCGAGGACTTCGTGGATCACGTTCGGCTCGGCTGGGCCGAGACGCACCCCGGCTTCGACACCCGCCCGATCGACGTCATCGGCCGTATCACCCGGATCAGTTCCCTCGCCCTCTCCCAGCTCGACCGGGAACTCGTGCCGAGCGGCGTCACACGCCCCGAGTTCGAAGTGCTGTGCGCGCTGGCGCGCAGCAGCACGCCACTGCGCGCCAGCGAGGTCACGTCGGTCACCGGGTTGAGCGGCGCCTCCACCACCAAGCACGCCGACCGCCTCGTCGGGCTCGGGCTGGTCGAACGCCGGCGTTTCGAGCGCGACGGCCGCGTCGTCCTGCTCTCCCTCACCGAAGCGGGCCGCGCCGTGGTCGACGCCGAGTTCCCCCGCCGCGTCGAGCGTGAGCGCCGCATGCTCGACGGCTTCACCGACGACGAACTCGACACCCTCACCGCGCTGCTGCGACGGCTCACCCGCGCGGTCGAGGACCACACCCGTCACTGAGACGGGACGTCGGGACATCCCGGCCGTCAGTGCAACCCGGCCGTCAGTGCAACCCGGCCGTCAGTGCACCCGACCGTCAGTGCAACCCGACCGTCAGGGCATCTCGACGGTCTCGGCGCGTTCGATCTCCCCGAGCGCGCGACGCAGGTACGTGCCGGGGTCCCCCCGGCGAGCCGCCAGCAGGTCGGCCAGCACGATCAGGCCGGCCCGCAGGTATTCGTCGGGGCGAGCCTTCGGTGCGTCGGGGTCGGACACCCCGAGGGTTCCGGTGAGCACGGCCACCACCGTGTCCGGGTGCAGCGACGGCAGCCACGCGGCCCCCGTGCGCGCGCTGCGCTCGAACACCGCCTGCACGTCCTCGCCGGTCAGCCCGTCGGGGTGCAGCTCCTCGAGTAGCTCGCGCATCATCGTCGCGTGCACGCCCGCGACCTGCTCGTACGGCAGCGCTACCAGCTCGGTCGTCGCGTCCTCCCAGGCCGCGGCCGACCGCGACCGGGCGGCGGCGAGCGCCGCGCTGGTGTGCTCCGCGATCTCCCGCGCGAGCTGCGGCAAGTGCGTGGGCCACACCATGTCCTCCTCGGGTCGCCGATGCTCCCGGCGAGCGCCGGCGCGTCACGACGAGCCTGCCATGCGGCACCGACACGGTCAGCCGACGCGGCGCTGCAGTTCGAGCGCGTCCCAGGGCGCGTAGCCCTTGATGTCGTTGTCGAAGTACACGTACACGTCCCGCCCCTCGGAACGCCAGCCACGGATCCGCGCCGCCCACTCGTCCAGCGTCTCGGGGGCGTACCCGCTCGCATACAACTCGGTGTCTCCGTGCAGTCGCACGTAGACGAAATCGGCGGTGGCCTCGGTCAGGAACGGGAACCGCCCGGCTGTGTCCGCGACGACGAGGGCGACGCCGAGCCGGGCCAGCAGAGCCGCCGCAGCCGGGTCCGTGAAGCCGGGGTGACGCACCTCGAGCGCGTACCGGAGGGGCCGGTCCGCCTCGGTCTCCGTCCACGCCCGCTCGCCGGGAACCTTCTCGGTGTGGCGCGCGGCGAGTGCCGCGGCTTCGGTCGTCGAGGCGGGTAGCCGCTCGACGAACCCGGCGATCAGCTCCGGCTCGAATGCCAACGAGGGCGGCAGCTGCCACAGCACGGGCCCCAGCTTGGGGCCGAGGGCGAGCACACCGGACGCGAAGAAGTTGGCGAGAGCGTCGTCGACGTCGACGAGGCGCTTCATGTGGGTGACGTACCGGCCGCCCTTGACGGCGAAGACGAACCCGTCCGGTGTCTCGTCCCGCCACCGCAGAAAGCTCGACGGCCGCTGCAGCGCATAGAAGGTGCCGTTGATCTCGATCGATCCGAATCGCTCCGCGGCGTACTCGAGTTCGCGGCGCTGCACCAGCCCCGCCGGGTAGAAGTCGCCGCGCCATTCGGCGTACCGCCAGCCGGAGATCCCGATCCGCACCCTAGCCATCGCTCCACAGTAACGCTCGTCACGACTGGGAATCGGATCGTCATTCGGCAGGCGGCAGGGGCGGCACGGGCCTACGCTGTGCCCGAACTACGAGACCGCATCCTAGGAGTGGCCGTGTCCGAGAGAGCTTTCACCGCAAACGATCAGTTCAGTCCCCTGTTCAAACAGATGTGGTGGTTGGTGCTGATCCGGGGCATCCTCGCCGTGTTGTTCGGTGTCGTCGCCCTGGTGTGGCCGGGGATCACCGTCTGGGCCCTGGTGGTGGTGTTCGGCATCTACGCCATCGTCGACGGCGTCGTACTCGTCTACCACGCGATTCGCGACCGCGCCCGCCTCGACGGCTGGGGCTGGTGGCTCGCGATGGGCCTGGTCTCCATCGCCGCGGGCATCGTCGCCCTCGTCTGGCCCGCGGCCACCGCACTCGTGGTGCTGTACATCATCGCGTTCTACGCGATCCTGTTCGGCGTCACGGGCATCATCGGTGCGCTGAGCTTCCGGAAGGTCCCGAACTCGGGGTGGGGGTGGTCGCTCGTCGCCGGCATCCTCGCGGTGCTGTTGGGTGTCGTGCTGCTGATCTTCCCCGGCAGCGGCATCATCAGCCTGATCTGGCTGCTGGGAATCTACGCCATCCTCTTCGGCGTGCTGCTGATCGTCGTGGCCTTCCAGGTTCGGAAGGTGGCGAAGGAGGCCGGGCTCGTGTGAGCCCGGCCCCGGGCCGGCGGAGGAGCTGTGTCAGGTCGCATCCTTCAGCCGGCCCCAGGCATGCCAGCGGTCGATCTCGATCCAGGCACTGACCCGCGGCCGGTTGCGCACCCCGTAGGGCTTGCCGGTGTAGTGCCGCGCCACGCGGTCGATGTCGGTCAGCTCGGGGTCGTCGACGAACTCGACGACCCGCCCCTGGATGCTCACGTGGGTCACCCAGTCCGCCGGGTCCATCGCGCTCAGGCTGACCCGGGGATCGCGGCGCAGGTGCTCGAGCCGCTTGCGCCCGGCATCCATGTTCACCAGGATCCGGCCGTTCTCGAACAGATACCAGGTGGGCACCGACACCGGATGCCCGTCGGCTCGCACCGTACTGATGGTGGCGTAGTTCGGCTGGGCGAGCATCTCGGCGACGGCCTGCGGCAGCGGAGGTCTGGGCACGGCAGTGGTCCTCTCGTCGGAAACGGTCGGGCGGTCCGGTGACGAACCTACGCCGGTTCGGCGCGAAACCGCCCCACGACGGAGCGAGCGGGTCGACGATGGAGGGGGCACCGAGCCCGGCCGTGGAATGGCCCGACAGCCGAGGAGTCGAGAACATGCCGAAGTACCTGTGGCAGGTCACCTACACCCCCGAGGGCGCGCAGGGTCTGCTCTCCGAGGGTGGTTCCGTCCGTAGTTCCGCCATCACCGAGATGGTCGAGAGTGTCGGTGGCAGCGTCGAGTCCGTGCACTTCGCGCTCGGCGGGCACGATCTCTACGTCATCGGGGAGGTGCCCGACGATCTCGCGGCGGCCACGCTCGAGTTCCGCACCCGGGCGTCGGGCATCGCGCGTTCCGTACCGATCCGGTTGCTCACCCCCCAGGAGATGGACGACGCGGTGCATCGCAACGCCGCCTACCGGACGCCGGGGCACTGAGCGGGCCGCTCCCCCACTACTGAGCGGGCCGCTCCCCCACTACTGAGCGGGACGCTCCCCCACTACTGAGCGTCCCGCTCCCCGGGCACCGAGCGGGACGTTCCCCGACTACCGAGCGTCCCGCTCCCCGGCGGCCGGACCGCCGGGTCAGAGCAGGTCGAGGAACAACTGCGCGGCCGCCGAGGACGGGGCCGGGGCACGGCACACCAGCGCCAGGGTGCGGTGCGGTGGCCCGGGCCGCAGCCCGATGCGGTGCAGGCCGCTGCGTCGCGCGATCGGTTCGGGGATGACGGCGACCCCGAGACCGTGGCGGACGAGTTCGAGCAGGCGATCCATGTCCCCGACGCGGAACGTCACGTCGCGGTGCACGCCCGCGCGGACGAACAGCGCCTCGACCGTGGTCTGCAGGCCGGTGCCGGCCTCGAATTCGATGAACGGGTACGGCTGCAGCTCCGCGGGATCGATCTCACCGACCGCGGCGAGCGGATGGCGGGGCGCGACCACGGCGGTGAGTTCCTCGGTGTAGGTGCGGAGTGTGACGAGGCCGGGCGGGAGCGGACGCGCGTCGAGAGCGACGAATGCGAGGTCCAGTTCGGCGGTGGCGAGGGCGTCGAACAGTTCGGTGGTGGTCGCCTCCCGCAGCGCCACCTCGATGCCCGGGTGAGTGCGGTGCAACTGTGCGAGCAGCGACGGCAGATCCGCGGCCCGGAATGTCTGCACGGTGCCCACCGCGAGGGTGCCGGCCTCGCCGCTTTCCAGTCTCGCCACGGCTGCGCGGGCCTCCGCAGCCTCGCGCAGCAACCGCTGCGCGTAGGGGTAGAGCGTTCGGCCCGCCGCGGTCGGGAGCACCGACCGGGTGGTGCGCTCGAACAGCGACGTCCCGAGTTCGTTCTCGAGCGCCCGCACGGACGCGCTGAGCGCCGACTGCGACAGGTGCACCGATTCGGCGGCCCGGGTGAAGTGCCCGAGGTCGGCGACCGCCACGAAGTGCCGCAGCTGCCGTAGTTCCATTCATCGACCCTATCGCTCGGATTCATCGATTCATCCCGTTGGACACATCAATACCGGGGCCCGCAGGATCGGTGCCATGCAGTCCACGTCCACCGGCGCCCCGACAGCCCGGATGCCCCGCCGGCTCGTCGGCGCGATGGCCCTGGCCTCCGGTCTGGTGGTGGCCAACAGCTACTACGCTCAACCGCTCGTCGGCGCCGTCGCCGACAGCCTCGACGCCTCCACCACGCAGGTCGGATGGGTAGTCACCGCGGGGCAGATCGGGTACGCCGCCGGCCTGGCCCTGCTGGTGCCGCTGGGCGACATGGTCGAGCGGCGACGGCTGCTGCGACGCATGCTCGTGCTCACGGCCGCCGGCCTGCTGGTCATGGCCTGGGCACCGAGCTGGCAGATCCTCGCCGCCACGGCCGTGCTCGTCAGTACCGGATCGGTCGTGGGCCAGATCCTCGTCCCGTTCGCTGCGAGCCTGGCCCGGGACGACGAACGCGGACGTGTGATCGGAAACGTGATGACCGGCCTGCTGCTCGGCATTCTCCTCTCCCGCGTCGTGGCGGGCCTGGTGGCGGAGATCGCCGGGTGGCGAGCGGTATTCGTGCTCGCGGCGGTCCTGATGCTCTGCACCGTGCTGCTGGTGCAGTCCCTTCCGGTCCTGCCGCCGGCGACCACCGCCGGCTACCGCACGGTGCTCGCCTCGGTGGTGTGCTTGATCCGCGACGAACCCGTGCTGCGCAGCCGCATCGCCTACGGTGCCCTGACCTACGCCTCGTTCGGGGTGTTCTGGACCAGTGTCGGCTTCCTGCTCGCCGGACCAGGGTACGGGTGGTCCGAGGCCCGCATCGGGATCTTCACCCTCGTCGGGGTCGCCGGCGCGCTGGCAGCACGGACGGCCGGCATCTTCGCCGACCGCGGCTACGCGCGCCGGCAGACGGGTCTGTTCGTCGCCGCCACCGCGGTCAGCTTCGTGTTCCTCGCCTTCGGCGAACAGCACGTGCTCGCACTCGCGGTGGGCGTCGCCCTGCTGGACCTGGGCATCCAGGGAACGCACATCAGCAACCAGAGCCTGATCCAGCCGTTGCGGCCCGACGCCCGCAGCCGCCTGAACACCGCCTATATGACCTCCTACTTTCTCGCCGGCTCCCTCGGCAGCGCACTGTCCACGGCTGCCTACCTCACCGGCGGATGGCGTGCGGTCTGCGTCCTCGGAGCGGCCTTCCCCACCGCGGGTTTCGTCCTCTTCGTCCGGGAGTTCCTGCGGCGGAACCGGTGTGCTTCCGGAGCGGAGTCACGCGACGACGGACACTCGACGGGTGTGCAGAGGTGACCGCCTTGGACGCGTGAGTCTTTGCATCAAAACGGGATTCGTCTTCCTTGTGGGCATTCGTCAGCTCGTGACGGGACGGTCGCTCAGGACCAGCCGGCACACGTCCTCGACGTTGCGCAGCGCCTCGGCGAACCTGATGCGATCCGTCGTCCACAGCATCAGCGAAGTGAGCATGGTGCTGCCGATCGCCAACGACGCCAGCCGGGCCCGCTCCGCCGGAATCCCCTCCATCGCCTCGAAGACGGCCGAACGGTTGACCGCCGACCGCTCGACCAGAGTCTCCACCACATACGGATCCCGGGAGGTCTGCAACTCGACCTCCAGACGGGCGAAGTGCGGGCCCCGCTGGAACGCCTTCATCTGCCGCACGTACAACCGGACGACACGCTCCACCGCATCCTCCGCGCGGGCGTCGCGGTCGGATCGGCGCCGGCGCTCGGTGGCGAGCCGCTGCGACAGGCGGTCGTTCCACGCCACCATCGCGGCGGCGAGCAGTTGCGGCTTGGCCGGGAAGTACCGGTACAGGGTGCCGAGCGCCACTCCGGAACGCTCGGCCACGTCCCGCATCTGGATGCTGTCCGGGCCCGTCTCCTCGAGCATCGCGACGACGGCCTCGGTGATCCGGTCACGTCGCCGCAACTGCGCGGGCGTCATGTCGTCCGGGCTCATGGGCACGCCGGCGGCTGCGGAACTCACCCGCGCAGACTAGCGTGCCCCCGCGGCAGCGACGCCGGGGTCACAGCCCGAGGGTTCGTCGCGACGATTGTCTTCATGACCTCGCCGGCGCCTCTCCTCCGGGATACGGAAGCCTGGTGACGCCGAGACCGCCGCCGCCGCCGCGTCGCACCCCGGCCGGCACGGTCGCGACCGGCAGTCCCGGTCAGTGAAATAGAATTGTGTTCTACTTCTAGAGGTCCTGTATTCCAGAAGTGGGGTACTTGAACGAGCACCGTCCTGGGTCGAATGACCAGCGAGCCCCGGATAGGGAGGAACATGATTCTATTGAATGCGCCCCCGGGGCGGCTACGCTGCGAGGCGGACACCCGGCAGCCTTCCCGGCACCGAGCACCCGAAGTCGTGCGCTTCCCGTCGACGGGATCGACCACCGGAGGTGCGAGCCGCCCTGCAGGACAGTCCGGGCCCGTGCGGGCCACTCGTCCCCGGCCCACGAGGCCGGCATCCACCGAAGCAAGGAGACGCCGTGAGTGACACCGACCTGACCGGCCGCACCGCCGTGGTGACGGGAGCCGGGTCCGGCCTGGGCCGGGCCGAGGCACTGGCACTCGCCGAACGGGGCGCGGCTGTCGTTGTGAACGACATCGGAGCCGCTGCACACACCGTCGCCGCCGAGATCGAGGAGCGAGGCGGCAGGGCGATCGCCGTCGAAGGTGACGTCGGAACCTGGTCGATCGGCGACCGTCTCGTCGACGCGGCCGTCGACCAGTTCGGCAGCCTCGACGTCGTCGTGAACAACGCCGGCATCATCCGTGACGCGATGCTGGTCACCATGACCGAAGCGATGTGGGACGACGTGATCCGGGTGCACCTGAAGGGGCATGCGGCACTGACCACCGCGGCGGCGAGATACTGGCGTGCGCAGTCGAAGTCGTCGGACTCCCCGGTGTACGGACGGCTGATCAACACCACGTCGGAGGCGTTTCTCTTCGGTGGGGCGGGGCAATCGAACTACGCCGCCGCCAAGTCCGGGATCGTCGCCCTCACCCTGGCCGCGGCACAGGGGTTGTCCCGCTACGGGGTCACCGCCAACGCCATCGCCCCGAGAGCCCGCACGGAGATGACCGCGCACGTCTTCGACGAAGACCCGTCCGGTTCGCCCGTGGACATCCTGGCTCCCGAGCGGGTGGCAACCTTCGTCGCCTACCTGGCGTGCCCGGCGTCGAGCCGCGTGAACGGGCAGGTCTTCGTCGTCTACGGCGACATGGTGGCGCTGATGGCGCCGCCGGTGGTGGAGAACCAATTCACCGCCGGATCCGGGGTCTTCACCGTCGACGAACTCGACGCGCAGGTCTCCGGATACTTCGCCGATCGTCCCGCCGACCGTACATTCTCCGCCCGCAGCGTCGCAGCCCTGGACACCACCGGCGTGCGCACCAAGCTGGCGTGACGGCATCCCGCCGGGGCGGGGAGAACGCCGGTGTTCCGCATAGCGCACCAAGCAAGTGCTAGGTAATGTGAGGCGAAGGAGGCCAGACATTGACTGTGATGCATAGTGACCCGATTCCGTTGCCGGACATGCCGCGCGAGCAGCGCCCCAGTGTCGCAGAGCGGTTCACCCAGATCCTCGACGTCTTCGCGTCCGGTCCCGACCGGATGTTCCTCGAGGAGATCACGGCCGCCACCGGGTTGCCCCGCTCGACCGTCTTCCGTCTCCTCACCCAGCTCGTCGACCTGCACTGGGTCGAACACGACTCCCGCGGATACGGCCCCGGTCTGCGGATGCAGACGATGGCCCGGCCCCGGGACTACTCGCAGCTGCGCGCCGCGGCCGCGGGGATGCTCAACGACCTGCAGATCGGCACGGGCGGTGTCGCGCACCTGACCGTGCTCGAAGGCTCGTCCGTGTACTTCCTCGACCGGATCGGGGGCGCGGCCAGCGCGGGCATCCCCTCCCAGGTGGCGACCCGGCTGCCGGCCGAGAGCACCGTCAGCGGACGGGCGCTGCTCGCCGGCCTCGAGCCGGAGCGGGTCGACGCACTCATGACGGCGGGACCGCACGTGCGGTCCCGGGCCGACCTGTCGGCCCTGCACGAGCGCCTGAACCGCGTGCGCCAGCGGCAGGGTCTCGCGTTCGTGCCCGGCCACTCGTGCCCGATGTCCATCAGCGCCGTCGCCGCACCGGTCGTCGGCCCCGACGGCGTCGTGGGCGCGATCTCGGTGGCGTGCCGCGGAACGGTCGAACTCGCCCACATCGCGCCGATGGTCTGGGCCGCCGCTCGCCGCACCTCACAGGTGCTCACTCCCGGCCGGTCCGGTTCCACCGCGCGCACCCGCCTGTCGCACCGAACACGCGTGGGTGTCGTGAACTAGAACGGGGGCGGCGCGCCGGAGGTCGTCCGGCGCGCCGCGAATTCACTCTTTCCGCAGGCTGTTCCGCCGGCGGGCACTGCTCACGTCTCGACGCGGACGAACACTCCCCGCGCCTCGACCGTGCGCTCACCGCGGCACTCGATCCAGCCCTCGGCGACGGTCTTCCGGCCCTCGGTCTCGACGATCCGCGAGTACAGATCCAGCGGCTCGTCGAGCGGCGTGCGCCGCAGGTAGCGCAGGTCGAGCGACGCCGTCAGCGAACGGCTGCCCCGGGCCTGCATGAGGGTGCCGAGCATGCAGTCCAGCAGGTGGGCGCTGAACCCGCCGTGCACGCTGTCGGGTGGGCCCTCGTGCAGGGCGTTCGCGACCAGCCGGGCCCGCGCCTCGTCCGCGCCGAAGTGGATCTCGAGCGGAATGCCCATCGGGTTGTGGGTGAACAGCGCCCACGGCTCGCGCCCGCCCGTGTCCCGGGACCGCGACGGTCCGTCGAACGGGGGACGCAGCACCCGCGGACGCGGCCGGCTGCCGAGGGTCTCGGCCAGTTCGGCGATCGTTGCGCGGGCGGCGCGGACGGTGTCGGCGTCCGCCGTCGTGGTCGCCGCGGCCAGCATCAGCGCGCGGGTCGCGGCGACGAGCTCCGCGGTCGCCTCCCGCAGGTCCGCGGGCACGTCGACGGTACGGGTCATCGGGAGCCTCCTCCGGCGACCCGGCGCGCGAGCGCCCGGCCGATGCCGCGCCCGGCGCCGGTGACGAGCGTCGGGCGCCCGGCGGTCGTCACGCGGGTGCCCCGATCCGGGGCGCGGACCCGAGGACGTCGCCCAGCGCGGCCGCCGTGGCGTCCGCGCCGCCGAGGGTGAAGCACAACTGCCGTCCCCACAGAAAGTAGCGGTGGATCGGGTAGTCCACGTCCGCACCGATACCGCCATGCAGGTGCTGCGTCGCGTGGACCACCCGCAGACCGCCTCGTGACGCCCACCATTTGGCGACGAGAACCGCGGATTCGGCCTCCTGCTCCCGTCCGGCGTCGAGCAGCCACGCCGCCCGCCGGGTGGTGAGCCGGATCGCCTCGGTGTCGAGGTAGGCATCGGCCGCGCGCACCGCCACCGCCTGGTTGGTCGACAGTGGCCGGCCGAATTGAATTCGCTGCGAGGTGTATTCGGCCGTCGTCTGCAACGCCTGTTCGCACACGCCCAGCTGCACCGCGGCGAGCGCGAGCTGGATCCGGCGGCGCACCCAGGCGACCGTCTCCGCGCCGTCGCCCGGCAGACGATCGACTGCGGGCACGACGACGTCGTCGAACCGGACATTGGCGAAGCTGCCCCGGTCGGTCGCGGCGACCGGTTCCACCGTGACGCCGTCCGCCCCGGTCGGTATCACCACGACGGCGAGCGAACCGTCGTCGCACCGGACCGGCACGGCCGTCGCGGCGGCCACGGCCGCGGCGGGCACACCGGCGACGGTTCCGCTGACGACCAGGTCGTCGCCCTTGCTCACCGCCGACAGCGACGTGAGTTCACCGTAGGGGGCCTCGAATGCCGCGACGACCGGCCGGGAGCCGTCCACGATGCCGGGGACCAGGCGTTCGACCTGCTCGGCCGTGCCGAACCGGACGATCGCCGAGGCGGCCGCCGTCACCGACCACAGCGGTACCGGCGCCACGTGCCGGCCCTGCTGCTCGAGCACGGTGATCAGGCCGAGCAGACCCATCCCGGCGCCCCCGGACTCCTCCGGCACCGCGATGCCGAGCAGGCCCGCGTCGGCGAGGGCACCCCACAGCGTCGCGTCGAAACCGCCCTCCTTCTGCTCCACCTCGACGACCCGCTCGACCGGCGCGAGCTGCCGGAAGAGCTGGGACGCCAGATCCTGCACACTCGTCAGGTCCTCGTCGAGTTCGAAATCCATGTCAGCTCCTCGTGCTGGTGGGGGCGTCGGTGCGGCGACGGGCGGCGAGGGTCATGCCGAGGCACTTGGCGGCGACGATCTCGCGCATCACCTCGTTGGTGCCGCCGCCGAACGTGTTGTTCTGGGCTCTGCGCGCCAGGGTTTCGACGCGTCCCTCGACGACGGCTCCGGGGCTGCCGGGCCGCAGCAGGCCACGGACACCGAGGATCTCCTGCATCTTGCCGTAGGCGGTGACGACCGCCTCGGTGCCGAAGATCTTGGCGGCCGCGGAGTCACCGCCGCCGAGGGTGTTCGCGGCGACGTCCGCGACGAGCCGGAGGTTGACGAGGTCGGCGGCACTGAGCAGTGCGTACGTCTCCGCCAGATTGGTGCGCACCCAGGGCAGGTCGTAGACGGTCCCCGCGCCCAGGGGCTCGGACTGCGCCCAGGCGAGCACGGCGTCGTACAGCTCGTTCGCGATGCCACCGCGGGCCGCGAGCGCGACCCGCTCGTGGTTGAGCTGGTTGGTGATCAGGCCCCAGCCCTGGTTCAGCTCGCCCACGACGTTGGTCAGCGGCACGCGGACGTCGTCGTAGTAGGTGGCGGAGGTGCTGATGCCACCGACGGTGTGGATCTCGGTCACCGAGAACCCGGGCGCCGACGTCGGTACCAGCACCACCGAGATGCCCTGGTGCCGCGGCGCGTCCGGATCGGTGCGGACGGCCAGCCAGATCCAGTCCGCGTAGACGCCGGCGCTGGTGAAGATCTTGTTGCCGTTGATGACCAGTTCGTCGCCCTCGATGCGGGCGCGGGTCTGCAGCGAGGCGAGGTCGGTGCCCGCGTTCGGTTCGGTGTAGCCGATGGCGAAGATCAGTTCACCGGCCAGGATCGGCGGCAGGAAGAAGTCCTTCTGCGCCTGGGTCCCGTGCTTCATCAGCGCCGGCGCGACGGTGTTGAGGGTGACCAGCGATAGCGGTGCGCCGGCGCGGATCACCTCGTCGTAGAACACGTACAGGGCCTCGGGATCCTCTCCCCGCCCGCCGTATTCGGTGGGCCAGCCGAGACCGAGCCACCCGTCGCGGCCCATCCGTCGCAGGATGCGGTCGAACACGGGTCCGCCCTCGGTCTGGTCGACGAGGGCGCGCCGGTCGTCGTCGTCGATGATCTCGGCGAAGTAGTTGCGTAGTTCGGTGCGGAGCCGACGGGAATCGTCGGACAGTTCCGGGTGCATAGCCCCTCCAGGTGGATGTGGTGTGGTCGGTGTCAGCGCGGCAGTCCCAGCACGCGACGGGCGATCACGTTCAGCTGGATCTCGATGGTGCCGCCGCCGAAGAGCACCGCGGGCAGACCGAGGTGGTCGAGCATGTGGCCGTCGTCGTCGGCGGCGCCGAGCGGACCGAGCAGCGAGACCAGTCCGCGCGAGCCGTCGCGTTGGGCGAGGGCGCTGAAGACCTTCTGCACGCTGATCTCCGCCCCGGCGTCGAGACCGGACAACCGGCGCAGCACGCTGCGCAGGTTCATCGCCGACAGGGCCATCTCACGGCCGGTGTTGCGGCCGAGGACGCGCAGTGCGTCGTCGCGGGCGGCGGCGTAGCGCCCCGACTCGACGACGTCGCGCACCCGCGCGGCCGCACCGTGCGCGAGCTGTGCGCCCATGCTGAGCCGTTCGTTGGCGAGGGTGGTCACCGCGAGGCGCCAGCCCTGCCCCGGTTCCGCGACCAGGCAGTCGTCGGGGACGAAGACGTCGTCGAAGAACACCTCGTTGAACTCCGCCCGCCCGGTCGCCTGTCGCAGTGGCCGCACGTCGAGCCCCTCGCTGCGCATGTCGACGAGGAAGTACGAGATGCCCTCGTGCTTGGGCGCCTCGGGATCGGTGCGCGCCAGGCAGATTCCCCAATCCGCCTCGTGGGCCATCGAATTCCACACCTTCTGTCCGGTGAGGACCCAACCGCCGTCCACCTTGCGGGCGCGGGTGGACAACCCGGCGAGGTCCGAGCCGGCGCCCGGCTCGCTGAACAGCTGGCACCAGACGATCTCGCCGCGCAGGGTGGGAGTGACGAAACGCCGCTGCTGGTCCTCGGTGCCGTGCCGCAGCAGGGTGGGCAGGGCCCACTCGCCGATGACGGTGGTCGGTAGTTCGAGGCCGCGGCACGCGAATTCGTCCGCGATCACGGCCTGTTCGTGCGGTCCGGCCGCGAGGCCGTAGGGCCGGGGATAGTGCGGCGCGACGAGTCCGGCCTCGGCGAGCCGGGCGCGACGTGCCCCGCCGCGTGCCGGCGCCCAGCCGTCGCTGCGCACCGCGTCGTCCGGCAGTGCCCGTACCTCGTCGAGGACGGCGCCGGCCTGCGCACGCAGCTCCGGTAGCGCATCGGCTTCGACGAAGGAGAAGTCGCGCTCGCCCGACAGCGCGAGCTCACCGAGCCGGCGTGCCCAGACGTCCTCCGGGCCGGCGACGGAGGCGATCGACAGTGCCCGTCGCCAGTACAGGTGCGCGTCGTGTTCCCAGGTGAAGCCGATACCGCCGAGCAACGTGACGCATTCGAGCGCCACGTCGACGGCCGCCGGCACCGCCGTCAGCCCCGCCTGCGCTGCCGCGAGACGCTGCTGCTCCCGGTCCTGGCGCACCGAGCGGGCGGCGTCCCACGCCGCCGCGCGGGCGATCTCGCTGCGCACCAGCATCATCGCGGCCTTGTGCTGCACGGCCTGGAAACTGCCCACGGGGCGGCCGAACTGGTGACGGTTGCGGACGTGGTCGACGGCGGTGTCCAGTGCCCACGCCGCGATTCCGGCGGCCTCGGCGCCGAGCACCGTGTTGCCGATCAGCTGCACGTCGTCGTCGGCGATTGCCGGGAGCAGGTCCTCGGGTGTGATCGCCGCTGCGGACAGCCGCAGTCGTCCCACCGACCGGGTGAGGTCCACGCCGTCGGCGACCTCGACCTCCCCGGCCGCGGACGGCAGCCGGAACCACACGGGCGCGCCGTCGGCGGTGGCGCGCACGATCACCTCGTCGGCGCCCGGCAACCCGAGCACCGGCTCGGAGACACCGGTGACCGTCCATCCCCGCCCCGACGCGGTCGCGACGAGGCCGGGGGTGGTGACGGCGGCGCCGGTCGCGCCCTCGGCGAACCGCCGCAGCAGGTCCGCGACGAGGCCCTCGGGCGGGAGGGTTGCGACCAACGCCCCGGCCAGTACGGTCGGCACCCACGGGCCGGGAACGAGGGCGCGGCCGAACTGCTCCGCCACGACCGCGAGTTCCGGCAGTCCCGCCCCACCGCCGCCGTGCTCCTCGGACAGGTGCAGGGCGTGCAGGCCCTGCGCGACGCACGCATCCCAGATCTCCGGCCGCTTGCCCGCCGCCAGGTCGGCGAATGCGGCGCGGGTGCGTTCGATCGGGGCGTGGCGACGGGCGAGGCCCGCGACGGAGTCGGCGAGGTCGCGGTGGTCGGCGTCGAGTGCGATCGTCATGGCCTACATCCGTTCCAGAATCATGCACGTCGTGGCGGCGGACGCGCAGATGGCGATCATCGCGACCTGCCGGTCCCGGCGTTCGAGCTCGTCGATCGCGGTGGCCAGCAACCGGATTCCCGTCGCGCCGGCCGGGTGGCCGAGGGCGATGGCACCGCCGCCGACGTTGAGCACGTCCGGGTCGACCTCGAGCACCTCGGCGAACGACATCGGCACCGCGGCGAAGGCTTCGTTGACCTCGAACAGGTCCACGTCGGCGACCGTCATCCCGGTGCGGTCGAACAGCATCTGCGCCGCGGCCACCGGGCCGTCGAGCATGAACTCGGTGTCGCCGCCGATGACGCACTGCGCGAGCAGCCGGGCCCGCGGCGCCGCGCCGAGTTCTCGTGCCCTGTCCTCGGACATCAGGACCGCGGCGCTCGCCCCGTCGGACACCTGCGACGAGGTGCCGGCGGTGTGCAGGCCGCCCTCGATCGTGGGACGCAACCGCGCGAGCGCCTCCGTGCTGGTCTCGCGCAGTCCCTGGTCCCGGGTGACGGTGGTGCTGCCGTCGTCGCCGGGGACGGCGACGGGGATGATCTGCCGGTCGAACCACCCGGCGTCCCAGGCGTCGCGCGCCCGTTGCTGCGACCGCAGGCCGAACGCGTCGAGGTCCTCGCGGGCGAAGCCGCGGTGCCGGGCGATGCGGTCGGCCGCGGTGTACTGGTCGGGGGTGTCCACCGACCACGACGCCGGTCGCGGGGTGCCGGCGCCGGTGCCGACCTTGTAGGTGAGCGGGACCCGCGACATCAGCTCGACGCCGCACGCCAGGCCGACCTCGAGGGTGCCGAGCGCGATCTGCCCGGCGACGAGATGCACCGCCTGCAGCGCGGTGCCGCACTGGGCGTCGATGGTGGTGGTCCCGGTGTGGGAGGGCAGGCCGACGTGCATCCACGCGGTGCGGGTGATGTTGCCGAACTGCTCCCCGATCGGGGTGACACACCCGCCGACGGCCTGCTCGACGAGGGCGGCGTCGAGGCCGAGCCGGTCGAGCACGCCGCGTTGCGCGAGTCCGAGCAGCTCGGCGGCATGCAGGCCGGAGATCCAGCCGTCGCGCTTGCCGAAGGGGGTGCGTGCGGCATCGACGATCACGGGTTTCATGCGGGTACCTCCGGTCGGGTCCACTGCCGATTGTCGAGCCCGTGGACTTCGAGCCCTGATTCGTCGACCAGGCCGGGGCCGGCGGTGATCCGGCCGGTGAAACGGGACGGCACGACGGTCACCGCCACTTCGCGGCGAAGGCGTGGATCGCGCCGGTCACGCGGGTGACCTCCTCGTCGGAGAGCCCGTGACTCATGCCCAGCGTCATGCCGCGTTCGAACACCGCATCGGCCTCGGGCAGCCCCTCGTCGGGCACGCGGTGCTCGACGCCCGCCATCATGGGATGGCGGGTGATGTTGCCGCTCCACACGGTTCGGGTGTCGATGCCCTGCGCTTCGACGAACTCCTGCAGGTCACTGCGGGAGAACGGGGCGTCGGCGGAGACCGTGACGGGATAGCACAGCCAGGCGGTGTCGAGGCCGTCGGTTTCGACCGGTGTGCGGAAGAACTCGGGGTAGGCGCCGTATGCGGCGGTGAACTCCGCGAAGGTCTTGCGGCGCCGCTCGTAGTTCTGCGCGAGCTTGTTCAGCTGCACGACGCCGTAGGCGGCGCCGAGTTCGGACGGTTCGAAGTTCCACGGCAGCAGATCGAAGATGAAGTCGTTGTCGTAGTCGACCCCGTCCAGATCCTCCCGGAAGACGCGTCCACCCCCGTTGCCGAACAGGTTCGGCTCGGAGCGACGTCCCCAGCGGCGCAGCAGGAGTGCACGATCACGGGTCTGTTCGTCGTCCATCATGACCATGCCGCCGGTGCCGGCACACGTGATGATGTGGGCCATGGAGAAGCTGGTGACGCTCAGGTCGGCACGCGCGCCGGTGGGCGTGCCGTGCAGCCGGGCACCGAGGGTGTCGCAGGTGTCCTCGATCACCTTCAGGCCGTGCCGGTCGGCGACGGCCCGGATCGCGTCCCAGTCGGGGCAGTTGCCGGCGAGGTTCGGGACGAGCACGGCGCTGGTGCGGTCGGTGACCATCGCCTCGATCTTGGTGGCGTCGACGTTGAACGTGTCCGGTTCGACGTCGACGAAGACCGGTACCAGGCCGGCGCGCACGAGGGGCGCGACGTCGGTGGAGAAGGTCAACGGCGAGGTGATGACCTCGCTGCCCTTCGGCAGGTCGAGCAGCTCGACCGCGAGGTACAGGCCGGAGGATCCGGAGTTGCACATCACGCCGTACTGCTTCCCGGACAGCTCGGGGATGCGGCGTTCGAGCTCGAAGACGTTCTTGCCGATGCGCAGCCCCTGATGGCCGCTGCGCAGGACGTCGACCACCGCTCGGATTTCGTCCTCGCCGTGGGTGGCGCGGGCATAGGTGATGCGTTCGGTCATGTTCGGACTTTCTCTGGATGGGTGGTCGGTCAGTTGTCGGCGGAGAGCACGAGTGCGCTGTGCGGCACCGGGGAGCCGCCCGTGACCAGAACGTTCGACACGTCCTTGCCGGGCTGGTTCACCGACGTACCGCGGATCAGGCGCACGCCCTCGGCGATTCCGTTGACGCCGTGGATGTATCCCTCGCCGAGTTGTCCGCCGTGGGTGTTGACGGGCAGGCGGCCGTCGAGTTCGAGGTTGCCGTCCGCGATGAAGTCCTTGGCCTCGCCGCGGCCGCAGAACCCGTACTCCTCGAGTTGCAGCAGCACCATCGGGGTGAACGCGTCGTAGAGGATCGCGGCGTCGATGTCGTCCGGATCGATGCCGGCCTGATCCCACAGCTGCCGTGCCACCAGCTCGACCTCGGGCATCTCGTCGATGTCCTCGCGGTAGTAGCTGCTCATGGAGATCTGCTGGGGTCCGACGCCTTGCGCGGCGGCGGAGACGACGGCCGGCGGGTGCGGCAGGTCGCGGGCCCGCTCGGTGCTGACGATCACCAGGGCCTGGCCGCCGTCGCTCTCCTGGCAGCAGTCGAGGAGCCGCAGCGGGTCGGCGATCATCCGGGAGTTCTGGTGGTCGTCGAGGGTGATGGGCCGCTCGTAGAACCAGGCCCTGGGGTTGACGGCGGCGTGCTTGCGCGAGAGCACGGAGATGCGGCCGAAGTCGGCGCTGGTCGCCCCGTACTTGTGCATGTAGCGCCGGGCGAGGAACGCCTCCTGCTGGGCGGGGGTGAGCAACCCGTAGGGGTTGATCCAGTTGCGGTATTCCTGGTCGGTGTTGGCCGTGTAGGCGAACGGCGGCGGGCCGGCGCCGAACCGGGTGCCGGAGCGTTCGTTGAAGGCCCGGTAGACGACCACGACGTCGGCGACCCCACTGGCCACGGCGAGCGCCGCCTGCTGCACGGGTGCGCACGCGCCGCCGCCGCCGTGCGGGATGCGGCTGAAGAACGTCAGTTCGGGGATGCCGAGTGCCCGGGCGACCGCGATCTCGGGGTTGGTCTCCATCGTGAACAGCGCGAAGCCGTCCACCTCCTCGACGCCGATCTGCGCGTCCTCGAGCGCGGCGAGCACGCTCTCGCAGGCCAGCTGCCATTCGCTGCGCCCGGAGTTCTTGGAGAACTCGGTGGCGCCGATACCCGCGATCGCCGCCTTGCGGGCGAAACCCCCGCCGGGAATTGCCTTGCCGCTCATCGTGTCTGTCCTTCGTACGGTGCGACGGTGACCTCGGCGGTCACATGTGTTCCTCGGGCGTTGCGGCCGAGCACCTCGACGGTGACGGCGCCGGCGTCGACGCGGGTCACCGTCCCGGTCAGGCGCATGGTGTCGCCGGGAAAGTTGGGGACGCCCAGCCGCAGTGCGACGCGGCGGATGCGGGCGGCCGGCCCGGCCCAGTCGGTGATGTAGCGGTCGACGAATCCGTTCGTCGAGTTGATGCTCATGAAGATGTCGGGCGTGCCGCGCTTTTCGGCTGCACCCGGATCGTGGTGCACATCCTCGAAATCCTGGGAGGCGATCGCGGTGGCGACGATGGCGCTGCGGTCGAGCGGTAGGTCCAGTGCCGGCAGTTCGGTGCCGACGGACACGGTCGGCAGGCTCATGCGGCACCTCCGCCCGGAAGGCGCAGCTGCGGCAGGATTTCGCCGTGCGCGTGCTCGGCGAAGCCGACCTCGAGCTCCATGCCGATCCGCAGCCGGTCGTGCTCGACCCCGGCGATGTCGGCGACGATCCGGATGCCCTCCTCGAGGTCGATCAGCCCGACCGCGAGGGGATAGTCGAAGGACGGGTCCTTCGGGTGGTGGATCACGGTCCAGCTGTGCAGGGTGCCGCGGCGCGACGACTCGACGGTGTCCCACTTGAAGGAGCGGCACTTCGGACACGCCGGTCCCGGCGGATGCCGGAGTGCGCCGCAGTCGCTGCAGCGCTGGATCTCGAGCCTGCCCTCGCGGGCGGCTGCGAACCAGAACTCGTTGTCCTGGGTGATCGTCAACCTGGGAACGGCCGTCATCACGCCTCCTCGGTGGTGTTCGGGTCGAAGCGGAGCAACCGGAATCGCTCCTCGACGAGCAGGTCGCCGTGCTGGTTCTCGTAGCGCTTGTGCAGGGTGACGAAGCAGCCGCGGCCGAGGCCGGTGCGTTTGACCGGGGAGATCGACTCGATGGTGAAGTGCGCGGTGACGTGGTCGCCCGGGACGAGTTCGCGGTGGTAGTCCTGCTCGACGTTGGTGGCGACCACGGAGGTGAAGCCGTGCCGGTCCAGCAGAGTCATCAGCTCGGAGTAGGCGAAGTCCTCGGTCCGTCCTTCGGCGCGCAGCCGCTGCACCTCGCGCCAGCGCCGGTAGCCGGCCATCACCCACGTCGAGATCATCGCGGGCGGGCACACCACGTCCGGTCGTCCGGTCGCGCGGGCCGCGTCCCGGTCGACATAGACGGGGTTGTAGTCGTCGTGGGCCTCGACCCAGTTCCGGATCATCGCCTCGTCCACGGCGTACCGGGCCACCCGGGCGGGCTCGGCCACCCGCCCGACGTACTGCTCGAACTCCCGTTCCAACTCCTGTTCCAGCGTCGGCACGTCCGCACCACCTTTCTTGAGCAAGCGCTTGGTGCAGTACGGTAGGCGCGGATGCCCCGCCGGGACGGCCCGTTCCCACTCAGTTGGAACGGACGGCAGAAAACTCGAGCCGAACCGGCGAAACGGAAGGGAAATTGACCATGACGTCGGACCGACGCGACGAGATCATGCGGCTCGCGGCCGAACTCTTCGCAACCAAGGGGATCGCCCCCACGACGGTCCGTGACATCGGCGAACGCGCCGGAGTGTTCTCCGGCAGCCTGTACCACTTCTTCAGATCGAAGAATGCGATCGTCGCCGAGATCCTCAGCGGCTTCATGGCCGACATCGACCAGCGCTTCCGGCGCGTGGTGGAGACATCGACGAGCGCGCGCGAGACGGTGCGCGGCCTGATTCGGCAAACGCTCGCCGTGATCGAGGAACATCCCCATCCGACGGCGATCTACCAGCAGAACCGGCAATACCTGCGCGACAACGGCCTGCTCGACGTCGTCGACGCGCCGTCACGCACGGTGCGCGACTACTGGCTCACCGCCCTCGCCGCCGGTGTCGCCGACGGCAGCTTCCGCTCCGACATTCCCGCCGAGGTCTTCTACCGCACCGTGCGGGACACACTGTGGGCGAGCATGCACTGGCCGGGACGCGACGACTACACGACGGACGAGTTCACCGACCTGCTCGTCGCGCTGTTCTTCGGGGGCTTCGCGGAGGAGAAATGACGCCGTGTTCGCGGGCGTGGTGCTACGCCCCGTCGGGCCGGGCCGACGGCGCCGGCGTCCCCGCCTGGGCATCCAGGAGCGCGTCGATGCTGCCGGATCCCAGCCCGAGTTCCGCCAGAACCTCGCGGGTGTGCTGCCCATGCTGGGGCGCCGGGCGCGCCCCGGTGTACGTCCCGTCCCAGCGCAACGGGGAGCGCGCCGTCGGTACCGCACCGACACCGGGCTGTTCGACGCGTTCGATCACGGCATACTCGCGGGCGGCCACCTCGTCCATGGTCCGGTACGGCGCCCACAGCACCCGGCTGCCGGACAGTTCCTTCTCGATCTCGGCGAGCGTGCGCGCCGAGAACCACGGACGCAGGATCGCGGTGATCTCGTCCCGCGCAGCGTAGCGGTCGCCCTCGTCGGCGAATCGCAGCCCGCGATGCCGTTCGAGTGCCGCGAACACCTCGGCGGTGCCGGTGACCTCGACGAGCCCCCGCCACTGGGCGGCGGTGAGGCCGACGACCATGACGGCACGGCCGTCGGCGGTGGCGAAATCCGAGCCGTAGCTGCCGTACAGCGCGTTGCCCTGCCGCTCCCGGCCGGACCCGCGTTCCTCCGCCTCGGCCAGCCAGCCCATGCTCGCGACCGCGGACACCGCGACGTCCTCGAGGGCGAGTTCGAGGTAGGCGCCCTCACCCGTGCGATCCCGCCGCCGCAGCGCGGCGACGATGCCCAGGGCCGCCTGCACCCCGGTGATCAGGTCCCAGGCCGGGAGCACGTGGTTCACCGGGACCGTCCCGTCGACGGGTCCGGTCATCAGGGGCAGCCCGACCGCGGCGTTGACGGTGTAGTCCACCGCCGGCGAGCCGTCGGCGTTGCCGGCGATGTGCAGGTGGATCAGGTCGGGCCGCCGTGCGGCGAGCACGTCGTGCGCGAGCCAGGGCGCGCGGGCCGCGTTCTCGAGCACGATGCCCGCCTCGGCGATCAGGTCGGTGACGACGGCGCGGCCGTCCTCGCTGCGCAGATCCACCGCGACGGACCGCTTCGCCTGGTTCAGGCCCGTCCAGTACAGGCTCGCCCCCGACCCCGCGAGGGGCCAGCGACCACCGTCGACCGCGCCACCGAGCGGGTCCACACGGATCACGTCCGCGCCGAGCTCGGCGAGGATGCGCCCGGCGGTCGGTCCGGCGACGAAGCTGGACAGGTCGACGACGCGCACCCCGTCGAGCGGGCGCGTCGTCATGCCACCCTCTCGAAGATCGCCGTCAACCCCTGCCCACCGCCGATGCACATCGTCTCGAGTCCGTACCGCGCTCCGCGGCGGTCGAGTTCGCGCAGCAGCGTGGCGAGGATGCGCACGCCGGTCGCCCCGACCGGGTGACCGAGCGAGATTCCCGAGCCGTTGACGTTGGTCCGCTCGAAATCGGCTGCCGTGAAGCCCCACTCGCGGGTCACCGCCAGCGCCTGCGCCGCGAACGCCTCGTTGAGTTCGATCAGGTCGATGTCGGCGAGCGTGAGACCGGCCCGCTTCAGGGCCTTCTCGGTCGAGGGCACCGGTCCGATGCCCATCTCGGCCGGTGCGACGCCGGCCACCGCCCACGTGACCAGCCGGCCCAGCGGTCGCAGGCCGAGCCGCTCCGAATGGGCGCGGGTCGTGACGAGACACGCTGCGGCACCGTCGTTCTGACCGCTGGCGTTACCTGCGGTCACCGTCGCCTCCGGGTCCTGCGCCGCCATGATCGGCCGGAGCCTGGCGAGGGTGTCGACGGTGGTGTCGGCCCGCGGGTGCTCGTCCCGGTCCACGACCCGGTCGTCACCCTTGCGCTGGGGCACGGACACCGGCACGATCTCCTCCGCGAACACCCCCGAGTCGATCGCCGCCACCGCACGCCGATGCGACTCGACCGCCAGTTCGTCCTGTTCGCGACGACCGATCCCGTACTTGCGGCGCAGGTTCTCCGCGGTCTCGAGCATCCCGCCGGGCACGGGATGGTTTCGCCCGCCGGCGGTCACACGGCCACGAGCGAGCCGGTCGTGCAGCGCGGCCGGCGCGCCCTTGGCGCCCCACCGCATCGATTCGGTGTAGTACTCGGCGCGGCTCATGGATTCGACGCCACCGGCGATCACGACGTCGGCCACGCCCGTCTGCACGCGCATCGCGGCGTCGAGCACGGCCTGCAGCCCGGACCCGCACCGCCGGTCGAGTTGCAGGCCCGGCACGGTCACCGGCAGGCCCGCGTCGAGCGCGGCGACGCGGCCGATCGCGGGGGCCTCCCCGTTGGGGTAGCACTGGCCGAAGATCACGTCGTCCACCGATTCCGGGTCGATCCCGGTGCGGGACATCAGCTCCGAGATCACCTGGGCGGCGAGGTCGGTGGCGGGCACGTCGACGAACACCCCACCGTACCGGCCGACGGGCGTGCGCAGGGGCTCGCAGATCACCACGTCGTCGGCGGTCGCATCAGTTGTCGTCATGTCGGAAGTCCCTTTCCCGGTCGGTCCAGTCCTGCGCCCACTCGCGCAGTTCCACGGCACGGATCTTGGTGCCGTTGCCGCCCACCGTCGTGGGCATCGCCTCGATGACGTGAATCATCGTGGGCACCTTGAACGCGGCGAGCGTTTCGGCACACCAGGCCTTCAGCGACGTCGCATCGAAGTCGGCCGGGGCGTCGTCGGCGGGGACGACGAAACCCACGGCCCGGGTGTAGCCGCCGTCGCCGGTGATGCCGACGACCTTGGCCGTCCGCACCCCGGGGTGCTCGGCCAGCCGGTGCTCGATCTCGGCCGGGTCCACGAGAAATCCCCGCAGCCGCAGCACGTCTCCCATCCGGCACACGTAGGTGCAGCCGCCGTCGCCGGTCGCGACGGCGAGATCGCCGCTGCGGAACCAGCCGTCGGCGGTGAACGCGCGCGCGGCGGCGTCGGGGTTGCCGAGGTAGGCGTCGACGACGTTGGGGCCGCGCAGTTGCAGCTCGCCCTGCTCGCCGTCCGGAAGCACCCGGTCGTCGAGCGGGTCGGCGATACGCACCCGGATCGCCGGATCGACCGGCCGGCCGCCGCCGTTCCAGCGCACCGACTCCGGGTCGTCGTCCGACCAGAGCAGGGTCAGCGCGAACACCTCGGACGAGCCGAACACCCCCGAGGTGTGGGCGGCGAACTCGTCGCGGGCCCAGCGGGCGATCTCGTGGGAGCGGCCGAGGAAGTCGGCGATGCCGAGCCACTTCAGTGCGGACAGGTCGGCGCGCACTTCGCCGTGCCACGTGTCGTACAGGCGTCCGAACAGGTCGTCGCCGCCGACCACGTGCGTCACGTGCAGGTGCTCCATGCGGCGCAGCGTCGCCGCCGCGTCGAAGACCGGCTCCATGAGCAGCGTGGCGCCCCCGGCGAGGGCGGCCATCGCGGTGCTGTAGCCGAACACGCCGGACACCGGCAGCACGCACAGCGCGACGTCGCCGGGGGCGACCCGCATGATCGCGGCGTCCGCGCGGGCGTGCCGCACCACCGCGGAGTCCCGGTGCGCCGCGAGCTTCGGGGTGCCGGTGGAGCCGGAGGTGGTGAACGCGACGGCCAGCGGATCCGCCGGATCGTCCTCCGTCCCGGCCGGGGTGGGCACGGCGGTGTCCGGGGTGTCCGGGACGCGCACCCCGCGGGTGTCGCCGCTGCCCGCCCACCAGGAGCCCGCGCCGAGATCGAATCCGGTCGGATCGCCGGCGTCGGTGCCGGGGCCGCCCACGACGGCGACCGCGGGGGGCGGCACCGCCGCGGTGCCCGCCGCGTCGCGCAGGGTGCCGAACAGGTCGAGCCCGTGGAAACCGGCCGCGACGGCCACGACCGCGGGCCGCGCGGCCGTGAGGATGTGGGCCACCTCCCCGGTGTTGTAGCGGGTGTTGACCCCGATGACGTGGGCGCCGAGCGCGGCGGCCGCGAACTGCCAGACGAGCGCGTCGGACCAGTTGGGGAGCAGGACGGCGACGCACCGGCCGCGCTCGACGCCGACGGCCTCGAGTTCGGTCCGCAGCGCCTGCGCGCGGCGGCGAAGCTCGGCCCGAGTGCAGGCCAGCAGCCGGCCGTCGGCGACGTCGTAGGTGACCACGGCGTCCGGATCGGCGGCGACGAGGTCGTCGAGGAAGGCGGCGAGCCCCGCGGTGGTCGTGGCGGTCACGACAGCACCTCCGTGGTGGCGGCACGTAGCTCGGTGAGCCAGGCGTCGGCGAGCGCGGCGAAGTCGTCGACCTCCTCCATCGGGTAGTGGCCGATGCCGTCGAGCCGGGTGAACCGTGCGCGGCCGGGCGAGATCTCGTTGATCCGGTCGGCGAGGTCCGCGACGGCGTCCGGCTCGAGCCACGGGTCGTCCGAGCCGACGACGAGGTGCAGGGGGCAGGTCAACTGCGACAGCCGGTCGCGGACGTCGTGGGTGCCCCAGCCGATGAGGTCGGACGAGGAGATCTCCGGGTCCTCCCGCTTGTGCATGAGGGCGATCCGGTGCGCCGTCGCGACGGGTACCGAACGCCCGACGGAGGCGAGGGTGCCGAGGTAGGTCCGTTCGGCGCGCGACGGCCCGGCGACGTCCTCGAGTTCGCGCCGCAGACCGGCGACGTTGACCCGGCCCGGAGCGGCCTCGGCCTCCATCGCGACGGCGCCGGCGAGCGGCCGCTCGGGCCGGGTGGCGAGCTCGAGGGTCAGCTTGCCCCCGATGGAGCAGCCGAGCACGTACGGCCGGTGCACGTCGAGCGCGTCGAGCAGCGCGCCGAGCCAGTCGCCGTAGGTGGTGAGGCTGGTGACCGGTCCGGCCGGGGCCGGCTCGGAGCGGCCGTGGCCGGGCAGGTCGGGCACGAGGACGCGGTAGCCGCGGACGGCGAGGTCGCGGGCGACGTGCCGCCACTGCACTCCGCTCTGGCCGGCGGTGTGCAGGCACAGCACGGTGGGCAGCGTGTCGGCGGCGGGAGTCCCTTCGGGCGTGACGATCTCGACGAACCCGAGGGCTCCGTCGATGTCCAGGTAGCGGGCCTCGATCATGAGCGGGCCTTTCTCGCGACGGCACGGGCGTGGCCGATGATCAGGTTCAGCGGCTTGGTGAGCCGGAGGTACTCGTATCCGTCTCCGGTGGCGGAGAATTCGCCACCGATCGCGCGGCGCATGAAGTCGTCGCGCGCACCGAGGACCAGGTCGACCCACAGGTGGTCGGGTGCGACGAACGTGAAGGTGGCACCGTGCGGGGTGCGGCGGGTGACGTCGACGATGCGGCCACGGTAGATCCGCAGGTGCACCTCGCGGTCGCCGCTGCGCAGGCCGACGGTGCCGTCCCATGTGGCCAGCGACGAGGCGAAGGCCGGATCGTCGGCGAGGCTGCCGCGCAACAACTCTCCCCACGCAGGGGTGCAGAAGTCGAGCTCGGTGGCGGTCGCGGCCGGCGAGTCGAGCTGCCAGGTCTCGGTCCCCTCCTCGCGGACGGCCCCGGCGGCGTCGAGCACGCGGACGAACCGCTCGGCGGTGGTGCCCTCGACGCGGGTGACGACGGCCTCCGACCGGATCCGGTCCACCGCCGTGACCGGCGCGATCGCGGTCCAGCGCAGCCCCGTGCGATGTGCGGCCGGCACGCGCGGGGTGAGTAGCTCGGCGGCCACGGTGCCGAGAGCGAGTGTGCCTGTGGGGAGGACGATTCCGGACTCTGAAAGCAGATCGACGGTCATCCGGACGGCGCCGGCGGTGCGATCGCCGACGCGGACGGTGTGCGATGTGGTCACGGTGGTGCTCATGCGGTTTCCGGCCTTCCGAGCAGCTCGTCGGAGATGATGCGCATCTGGATCTCGCTGGTGCCTTCGAAGATCTTCGTCAGGCGGGCGTCGCGCCAATGTCGTTCGACCTGGAAGTCGGTGGTGTAGCCGGCGCCGCCGTGGATCTGCACCGCCTCGCTGGTGACCTGCTCGGCCATCTCGGTGGCGACGAGCTTGCACATCGACGCCTCGAGCGAGCAGCGGCGTCCGGTGTCGATGTCGGTGGCGACGGAGTACATGAGCTGGCGGGCCGCCTCGATGTCGGCCGCCATCTTCGCGATCTTGAACCGCAGGTGCTGGAAGTCGCCGATGGGCCGGCCGAACTGACGCCGGGTGTGCACGTAGGCGATCGAGTCCTCGAGGGCCGCGCGGGCGAGGCCGATCGCGCGGGCGGCGGTGTGGGCGCGGCCGACCTCGAGCCCGGAGACGGCGAGGTAGAAGCCCTTTCCTTCCTCGCCGAGCATCTTGTCGGCGGGGATGCGGAAGTTGTCGAACGACAGTTCCCAGGTACTCCAGCCGAAGTAACCGATCTTGCGGACCTTGGTGCCCGAGATCCCCTCCGGGAAGACGCCGCGCTGCTTCTCGACGAGGAACGCGCTGATTCCCCGGTGCGGTTTGGCCGGATCCCTGTGCGGATCGGTGCGGGCGAACAGCACCAGGTAGTCGGCCTCGTCGGCGTAGGTGCACCACATCTTCGTGCCGTTGACGACCCATTCGTCGCCGTCGCGGACGGCCCGGCAGGAGATGTTGGCGACGTCGGAGCCGGCCTCCGCCTCGGACAGCGCGTACGCGCCGAGGTATTCGCCGCGGGCCACCTTCGGGAGCAGGGCTGCCTCCTGCGCGGGGGTGAAGCCGCCGCCCATGCCGTTACCGCGGGCGAGCAGCCCCGATACGCTCATCCAGGCCCGGGACAGTTCCTCGGCGACCAGGCAGTACTCGAACACGCCGAGGCCGAGGCCGCCGTGCTCCTCGGGGATCATGATGCCGAAGAACCCGATCTCGGCCATCTCCTTTTTCAGCGAGTCGGGGATGGTGCCCTGGACGGGGTCGAGTTCGTTGGCGACGGGCAGCACCTTCGTCATGGCGAAGTCGCGGGCGAGGTCGCGGATGGCGAGGCGCTCTTCGGTGAGGTACCGCGGGGTGTCGGTGCGCGGCTGCGACGGCCGGTGGGTCATTGGGGACTCCCTCGATGAACCAGAATCTGGTCATTAACGCTTGTTCACCCAGTAGAGCACGACGCCGACCACGCGTCAACGGCCGGTTCAGGACGGGCGGTAGCCGAGCAGGTTGAGGGCGTACCGGCCGTAGTCGCCGGCCACCTCGGTGGCGCTCAGCGGCCCGTCGGGCCGGAACCACAGCGGGATCCCGGCGCACATCGTCAGCACGGCGGTCACCGCCTGATGCACGTGCGGAACCTCGAAGACGCCCAGCTCGACACCCTTTTCCGCGATGTCGACGAACAGCTGCTCCTGGGCGTCGCGCGAGCCCACGACCCGCTTGCGGTCCACCTCGCCCAAGTACCGCAGCTCGGTGTTCGCCACCAGGCACTCGCGCGGGTTGCGGGCGGTGAACAGCGCATGCGCCACCACTGCGGTCCGCCACTGCTCGGCGGGATCGGGGCCGGCCTTGCGCAGGGCGGTACGCGTGGCGGTGAACTGCTCGTCGCTGGCCGCGCGGAGGATCTCGACGAGCAGCTCCGACTTGTTCTCGAAGTGGTTGTAGACGTTCGCGGCGCTGCAACCAGCACGGTTGGCGATCGTGCGCATCGTGGCGCCGTGGAAACCGGCCGCGAAGAACTCGTCGAGCGCCGCGTCGAGGATCCGTTCGCGGACGCCCACCAGGGCCGTGCCCGATCGAGTGTTCATGAGGTGCAGGGTAGAGGTCCGGGTCGCGACCAGCAAGAAGGCCGTCTTGACGTGTCCATTGCGCTCCGTTTATGGTCCACCTCACATGAACATGCGTTAACCACTTCGTCGAAGGACGCACTGTGACCACCCTCCCCGATCTCACGCTCGCCGAGCGGATCGCCCGCCTCGAGGACCTCGAGGCGATCCGTTCGCTCGACGCCCGCTACTGCCGCCATCTCGACGACGGCGACTGGGACGCCCTGATGGACCTGTTCACCGACGACGGCGAGTTCGACGGCCTGTCCCGTCCCCGCGGCAAGGCCGAGATGCGCGAGTTCTTCGCCGGCCTCGCCGCCGGCGGACTGACGACGTTCTGGCACTTCATCACGAACATGGAGATCGACCTCGACCGCGACCGCGCCACCGTGCGGTCGTTCCTGTGGCAGCCCTGCGTCACCGACGGCGCCCCCGCGATCGCCGCCGGCCGCTACACCGACGAGGTCGTCAAGGTCGACGGCCGCTGGCGCTACCGGGTCAAACAGGTCCGCTTCCACTTCTTCGGCCCGCTCGAACAGGGCTGGGACGAGAACCTGTTCGCGCTCGAGACGGCGCGGCGCGCGGCGGTGCGACCGTGACCGAACTGCGCACGCAACCGACCTGGAGCGCGATGCTCGCCCTGCCCGAGGTCGTCGAACTGCGCCGCCGTCGGCGCACCGTGACCAACTCCCTCGGCGGCCTCGCGATCGTCCTCTTCGCGTCCTTCCTCGTCGGCTTCGCCTACTTCCCCGGCTTCCTCGGCGAGACCGAACTGCTCGGCGTGCCCCTCTCGCTGTGGGTCGTGTTCTCCCAGTTCGCCGGGACGTGGGTGCTCGTCTACGCCTACTTCCGGCTCACCCGCACCTACATCCAGCCCGCCGCCGACGCCGCCGTCGCGGCCGTCCTCGAGAACCAGGAGCGTGCGGCATGACCGGCGACGCCGACTACCTCGCCATCGCGATCTGCGCGGCGGTGATCTCGCTGACCCTGTGGGTCACGTTCGCCGTGTCCCGGCGGGCCCGCAGCGCCGACGGGTTCTTCGCCGCCGGCCGCTCGATCTCGAGCTGGCAGAACGGTTTCGCGATCGCCGGTGAATTCATCTCGGCCGGAAGCTTTCTCGGCACCACCGGCCTGATCTTCTACAAGGGCGTCGACGGTGCGGTCATCCTCTGCACCTCGGTGGTCTCGTTCCTGCCCGTGCTGTTCCTGCTCGCGGAGAAGATGCGCAACGTGGGCAAGTACACCCTCGCCGATGTGCTCGTGTTCCGCACCGAGGCACGCAGTGTGCGAATCGTCGTGGCACTGAGCACCATCGCCACCGGCACCTTCGTGTTGCTCGCGCAACTCGTCGCGGCCGGGGTGCTGCTCGAGTCGGTCTCCGGCATCCCGTTCTGGCTGTCCGTCATCGTCGCCGGCACCCTCATGGGCATCTACGTCTTCGTCGGCGGCATGCTCGCCACCACGTGGGTGCAGGTCATCAAGTCCACGATCCTGTCGGTCCTCGCCGTCGCGGTCGGCCTGGGCATCCTCGCGCAGTTCGGGTTCAGCTTCCCGAAGGTCCTCGACACCGCGACCGACCACGCGGTCGCGGGCGAAGCCGTCCTGTCCCCCGGCCTGATCTTCGGGCAGACCAGCGCGCTGAACCTCGTGTCGTACTCGCTGGCGTTCGCGCTCGGCACCGCGGGCATGGCGCACATCCTGATCCGCTTCTTCACCGTCCCCGAGGCGAGCACCGCCCGGCGCTCGCTGGGCTGGACCGTCGCGCTGTGCAGCATGTTCTACCTCATCGTCATCGTCATGGGCTTCGGCGCCGCCGCCCTGCTGGGCGACGAGGGCGCCGATCGGGTCGGCGCCGGGGGCAACCTCGCGGCGCCCGTGCTCGTCACCGAACTCGGTGGCGGCGTGGGCACGATCGGCGGCTCGATCGCCCTCGCGATGGTCGCGGCGGTCGCCTTCGCGAGCATCGTCGCCGTCGTCGCCGGCGTGGTGATCTCCGCCGCGGGCACCTTCGCCCGCGACATCTGGCCGGCGCTGACCCGCACGCCGCCGGTGGACGAACTCGACGTCGCGGCGCGCACACGCGAGGAGAACGCGCAGGCCCGCGTCGCCCGGTTCGGTGCCGTCGCATTCAGCGTCGTCGCAATAGTGCTGACCATGCTGATCGGTGACGACACCAACATCACCTACTTCATGGGCATGGCGTTCATGGTGGCCGGCAGCGCCCACCTGCCGTCGCTGGTGCTCAGCCTGAACTGGCGGCGCTTCAACAGCACCGGCGCCGTGTGGGGAATCCTCACCGGCCTGATCTCGACCGTCGTCAGTCTCATGTTCACCGAGGCGCTGTGGCTCGGCAGCGGACCGGCCCCCCTGACGATCCAGCTGCCGGTGATCGTCACCATGCCGCTCGGCCTGGCCGCGTGCGTCGTCGGCTCACTCGTGGCCGAGAATCGGCGCGGACGCTCCGCACACGAGGACGAGAAGTTCGCGGAGATGCTCGTGCGCGCCGAGACCGGCATCGGGGCGGAGGTCGCGACCGCCCACTGACGACGACGGGCACCCGCACCCGGGCGATGCGAGTGCGGGTGCCCGTCATGTCAGGGCAGGTCGAACAGCGTCGGATGGTCCTGCTGCGCCTGCTCCGCGAGCACCGCGCCGTGTCTCTCGCACATCTCGCGGGCGATGTGCTCGGGGCACGCGAGTTCGCGACCGATCTGCTCCCAGTCCCACCCGGACGCGTGCAGTTCCCAGGCGACGCGGCCGTCTTCGTCCCAGAGTGCCGACATGGGCCGATACTGCTCCCGGAAACCGCGAGCACCAAGGACATCCGACCGCGTGTCGCCGATCGCCGCGATTCGGCGGCGACCTCGCGCCCGAAAGTGCTTCCTGCGCGCGTCCTCACGCGCGCATCGAGCACCGCGGCGCGCGGCGCAGCGACGACTCGGCTACTCGAAGGTCATCCCCGCGTCGGCGCCCTGCTGCCTGGTGGTGTTCGCGCCGTCGAGGGATTCGCGGATGATGTCGGCGTGGCCGCTGTGGTGGGCGGTCTCCCGGATGATGTGCAGCAGCACCTTCCGGGCGCTCCACCACTGCCGCTCCGGGGCCCACGGCGCGGTCGGCAGCGGCACCGGCAGGTCGAGGTCCTCGAGGCCGGCGACGAACGCCTCCGTCTCCTTCGCGATCGCCTCGTACCGTTCGAGCAGTCCGGCGACCGTGTCGTCGTCGCGCATGAAGTACTGCTCCATCGCGGACTCCATGTCGAACTCGGCGGTGTCGTCGAGTGTGCGGATGGTGTCGATCCAGTGCTGCTCGGTGGTCGCGACGTGCCTGAGCAGCCCACCGAGGGTCAGCTCGCTGACGGTGCTGCGGGTGCGGGCCTGCTCGTCGTCGAGGTCGCGGAGGGTGATCAGGAACGTCTTCCGCTGTTCGGCCAGGATGTCGAGGATGTCGGCGCGTTCTCCGGTCGGCTCGGTCATCTCGTTTCCGCCCTTCGTGAGGTCGATTCTCCTGCTACGACGACGGTAGGCGGGAATGCGGACGAGTTCGGTCCTCGATCGGAAGTCAGGTGGCGAAGAAGACCGCGCCGGTCACCGGGACGAGGGTCAGGAACAGGACCGACAGGACGAACAGCGTGATCGTCAGCTTCCGGTTCCATCCGCCGCGGGTTCCGCTCGCGGCGAGCACGAAGAGCACGAATCCGATGCAGATGGACACGATGCCCACGATCACAGGTGTCTCGATCATCTGCTCATCATCGCGGAGGGCCGTCCCCGGCGCCGACGGGGGCGGCGCCGGGGACGGCGACGTCCCCGACGCCGGCCGCGCTCAGCCCGGGCAGTGGATGGTCACGTGGCCGCATCTGACGGACGGGCTCGCAGTGGCGGCGTTCGCGGCGCCTGCGGTACCGACGACGACGGCGAACAAGGTCGCGACGACCGCGACGGTGGTGCGGATCCGGGTCTTCATGGCAGTCTCCTGACGATGGTGCGGGACGGGGTTCGCCCATCGTCGGCCGCCGTCCGGAGCCGCGACAGGCACCCTGTGGTGCCGATGCGGCCACCCCGGATCGCCTGCGGAGCGCAGGACCACCCCGAGGCGGATCATGAAGCCATGACGACCGCCCCTTCCGCGACGACCGTTGCGACCATCGCCGAGGCCGCCGAGCGCACCGGTCTGACCACCCACACCCTCCGCTATTACGAGCGCGACGGCCTCATGCTCCGCGAGATCGGCCGTTCCTCCTCCGGCCACCGGCTCTACACCGAGGACGACCTCGCCTGGGTGGTGTTGCTGACCCGGCTGCGGGCGACGGGCATGCCGATCCGCGAGATCCGCGAGTACGCGGCCCTCTGCCGGGCCGGCAGCGGCAACGAACAGGACCGCCTCGCGCTGCTCCGCGCGCACCGGGCACGGGTGCTCACCCAGCTCGATCAGGTGACCGAGCACCTCGCCGCGATCGACGGCAAGATCGACATCTATCGCTCCCGGACGAGCGGCCTCGACGACGGACCGTGCGAGAGCGCTCGCGCTTGACTTCGAGCGCGCTCGAAGGTCTTGACTCGACGCCATGACCACGAACAACACCTCTCGGCCCCCACTCGGCACCCGCACGCTCGGCACCGCGTCGCCGCTGACGGTCTCGGCGATGGGGCTCGGATGCATGGGCATGTCCGAGTTCTACGGCGCCGGGGACGAGGCCGATGCCGTCGCCACGATTCACCGGGCCCTCGAACTCGGCGTGACGTTGCTCGACACCGCCGACATGTACGGCCCGTTCACCAACGAGAAGCTCGTCGGCCGCGCCGTCGCGGATCGCCGCGACCGCGTGGTCCTCGCGACCAAGTTCGGCAACGAGCGCGCCGAGGACGGCACCCGCCTCGGCGTCAACGGCCGGCCCGAGTACGTCCGCACGGCCTGCGACGCGTCGCTCCGCCGCCTCGGCGTCGACCACATCGATCTCTACTACCAGCACCGTGTGGACAGGACCGTGCCGATCGAGGACACCGTCGGCGCGATGGCCGAACTGGTGCAGGCCGGGAAGGTCCGCCATCTGGGTCTGTCGGAGGCATCCGCGGAGACGATCCGCCGGGCCCACGCCGTCCACCCGATCACCGCGTTGCAGACCGAGTATTCGCTGTTCACCCGCGACATCGAGGACGAGATCCTGCCGACTCTGCGTGACCTCGGCATCGGGCTCGTGCCGTATTCGCCGCTCGGGCGCGGCATCCTGACGGGCGCGATCACGGCACCGTCCGATCTCGAGAGCTCGGATTCTCGCCGCACCGCCTATTTCCCGCGATTCCAGGGTGCGGCGCTGGAGGCGAACCTGGCGCTCGTGGCCGCCGTCCGCCGCCTGGCCCGGTCCGAGAACTGCACCCCTGGTCAGCTGGCACTGGCATGGGTCCTCGCTCAGGGTGACGACGTGGTCCCCATCCCCGGGACGAAGCGGGTGCGTTTCCTCGAGGAGAACATCGCGGCCGTGGACGTGTCGCTCACCGCGGAGGTGCTGGGCGCGATCGAGTCGGCGGTGCCCCGGGAGGCGGTCGCCGGGGCGCGCTACGGGGACATGTCCAGCATCGACGCGTGAGCGACGCGTCGCCCGCCGGGGACGGGCGACGCCCACGCCGATCCTCCGTGCAAGCGATTACATCCACCCTTGACAAAGCGATGTAACCGCTTGCACAGTGGGGGGACCCCACCCCGGAGGAGGACCCATGGCGACGCTTCGCGAGGTCGCGGCGCGCGCCGGCGTCTCGACCGCCACGGTCTCCCGTGTGTTCTCCCGGCCGGAAGCGGTCAGTCCCGACACCCGCGCGAAGGTGTTCGCCGCGGCAGAGGCACTGTCCTTCACCCCGAATCCCACCGCCCGCTCGCTCGCCCTCGGCCGCACCCACAACCTGGGCTTCCTCGTCCCCGACATCCGCAATCCCGTGTTCGGTCCCGCCGTCGAAACCGCGCAGGACCGGGCGCGCAAGCGCGGCTACTCCCTCTTCGTCGCGGCGGGCGAAGGCCGGTCCGCCGACGAACTCGACCTCGTCCGGGCGATCGCCCGGCAGGTCGACGGACTGGTGCTCATCGCCCCCCGCATGTCCGACGCCGACCTCGAGGATCTCGCACGGGTCACCCCCGTCGTGCTGGTCAACCACACCTGCGGGCAGCTGCCCGCCGTGTTGCTGACCTCCGACGACGGCATGTCCCAGGCGGTGGACCACCTCGCCGACGCCGGGCACACCGCCGTCACATACCTCGGCGGTCCCGACTACTGGCTCGCCCAGCGGCGGCGCCTGACCGCCTTCACCACGGCCTGCGCCGCCCGGGGCATCACCGGCACGGTGCTCGGCCCCCTCGAGCCCGACTTCGTCGCCGCGGGCCGGAACGCGGCCGACGAACTGGTCGACGCCGGCACGACGGCCGTCGTCGCGTACAACGACCAGGCCGCCGTCGGCCTCATGCAGGGCTTCGCCGAGCACGGACTGCGCGCGGGCCGCGACTACTCGGTCGTCGGATTCGACGACTCGTGGCTCTGCGAGATGACCTCGCCGCCGCTGACCACCGTGCATCTGGCATTCGACGAGGCCGGTGTGGCGGCCATCGATCTGCTGTGCGACGTACTCGACGGAAAGACCACACCGGACGCCGGACCCGTGGAACTCGGCACCCACCTCGTCGTGCGTTCGAGCACCGTGACCGCCGGCCTGCCCGTCGGCTGACAGACCGTTTCGGGGCACTGCCTCGGAATTCGAAGAAAGCGAAGGAGATTCGTTCATGACCTCGGTGCTCGTACTCAACGGCCCCAACCTCAATCTGCTCGGCACCCGCGAGCCCGGTGTGTACGGCGCGCAGACCCTCGAGGACGTGGAGACCCTGTGCCGCAACGTCGGCAAGGAACTCGGCGTCGACATCGACTTCCGGCAGTCCAACCACGAAGGCGTCCTGATCGATGCGCTCCACGACGCGGGCGCCGCGGTCGCCCGCGGGGAATCCCTGGGCGTGGTGTTCAACGCGGGTGCCTACACGCACACCTCGGTGGCCCTGCACGATGCGATCAAGGGCGCGCACGTGCCGCTCATCGAAGTGCACATCTCCAACGTCCATGCCCGCGAG
Organism: Rhodococcus ruber; assembly: GCF_016804345.1. Taxonomy (NCBI): domain Bacteria; kingdom Bacillati; phylum Actinomycetota; class Actinomycetes; order Mycobacteriales; family Nocardiaceae; genus Rhodococcus; species Rhodococcus ruber. Next base: position 95,298 of record NZ_CP044211.1, read on the forward strand.
GAGTTCCGCCACCACTCCTACATCTCCCCGGTCGCCTCCGGGATCATCGTCGGCCTCGGCGTCGCCGGCTACGAATGGGCGCTGCGCGCACTCGTCGCCCAGCGCACGACGCAGGCGTAACCGGCGCCGTCACCGACCCCTCGCGCGCGTGACCCGCAGCGAGCCGTCCGAACCGATACCGCCGCGGCGAACCCGCCCCGGCGTACCGGTCCCCGATTCCGCGGTCGCCCGCCCAGGCGGCCGTCGTGGAGGAGCCCGACCATGACCCATCCCCGTCCTGGAACCAAGCGCGCCAAGGCAATTGCCACGGTGTGCCTGTCCGGCACCCTCGAGGACAAGCTCGTCGCCGCCGCCCACGCCGGCTTCGACGGCATCGAACTGTTCGAACCCGACCTGCTCGGCTCCCCGCTCACGCCCGCGGGAGTGCGCGAGCGCTGCGCCGAGCTCGGGTTGAGCATCCCGCTGTATCAGCCCTTCCGCGACTTCGAGGCCGTCCCGGCCGAGATCCACGCCCGCAACATGCGCCGCGCGCGGCACAAGTTCGACGTGATGGAACAACTCGGCACCGACCTCGTGCTGGTGTGCTCGTCGGTCTCGCCGCACACCGTCGACGACGTCGACCTCGCCGCCGCGCAGCTGCGGGAACTGGCGGATGCGGCGGCGCAGCGCGGTTTGCGGATCGCCTTCGAGGCCCTGGCGTGGGGCCGCCACGTGAACACCTGGCAGCGCTCGTGGGAGATCGTGCGCCGGGCCGACCATCCGGCCCTCGGCCTGTGTCTCGACAGCTTCCACATCTTCTCCCGCACCAAGGACGTCGCCGGCATCGCGGACATCCCGGGCGAGAAGATCTTCTTCCTGCAACTCTCCGACGCACCGGAGATGGACATGAACGTCCTGCAGTGGAGTCGCCACTACCGGGTGTTCCCGGGCGAGGGCGAGTTCGATCTCGCCGGGCTCGTCGGGCACGTCCTCGCGGCCGGTTACACCGGTCCGCTCTCGCTCGAGGTGTTCAACGACGTGTTCCGCCAGTCGGCGCCGGTGCCGACGGCGACCGACGCGATGCGCTCGCTGCTCGATCTGGAACTGCGTCTCGACGGTGACCCCGACCCGGTGCAGGTGCGTGGGCACGCGTTCACGGAGATCGGCACCCCGCCCACCGCCGCGGAGCCGGTCCGTGCGGCTCTCGCCTCGCTCGGCTTCACCCACTCGGGCCGGCATCACAGCAAGCCGGTGGAGCTGTGGGAGCAGGGGGACGCGCGGGTGCTGGTGAACACCTCGAACCCCGCCCACAGCGCGGCCGAGGGCGCGGCCGTCACGGCTCTGGGGATCGAGGTCGCGGACGTCGGCGCCGTCACCCGGCACGCCCACGAGCTGCTGGCACCGCAGCTGGCACGGGTCGTCGGCCCCGGAGAGGCACCGCTGTCCGCGGTGGTCTCCCCGGACGGCACCGCCCTGTTCCTGTCGTCCGGAGACCACGGTACCGCCGATTGGCGCAACGACTTCCGTCCCACCGGTACGACGCCGTCGACGGCGGTGGGCGTGCGGTGCACCGAGTACGTCGAGCTGACCCAGGCCTACGACCGCTTCGACGAGGCCACGCTGTTCTACCGCTCGGTGCTGGGCCTGACCGACGCCGAGTCCGCCGAATACGCGGGGCCGTTCGGCCTGGTGCGCAGCCGCGTCCTCGCCGCGGACGGCTTCGAGGTCGGCCTGGTCGCCCCCGTCCTCCGGCGCGGGGAATGGGCGCCGGGCGTGCGGCACCCCCAGCACATCGCGTTCGGCGTCGACGATGCAGTGGAATCTGCCCGCGCCCTGCGCGATTCGGGAGCGCCGGTGCTCGAGATCCCCCGCAACTACTACGACGATCTGGATGCGCGCCTGGCCCCGGATCCGGAACTACTTGCCGCCCTTCGGGAATACAACGTGCTCTACGACCGGGACGAGGACGGCGGCGAGCTGTTCCAGGTGTTCACCAAGGTCGTCAGCGCCCGGGTGTTCTTCGAACTGGTGCAGCGGCGCGGCGGCTACCGGGGTCACGGCACCGTCAACGCCCCGATCCGCATGGCCGCGCATGCGGCCGCGCGACGCTGACCGCCGCTACCGGGCCTCACCCACCGCCTGCGCGAGTGCCGCGAGGGTCTGGGCACCCGTGTAGCGCGGCTGCCAGCCGAGCTGCGTCCGGGCCTTCGTCGTGTCCATCACGACGGACGTGCGGCCGGTGTGGATCCACTCGATCATCGAGGGCATGAACGGCAGCCGCGCCACCACGGCCGACGCCGCCGTCGCGACCGCGGCGGGGACGCGGATCGGCTGGGCGCCGAGCGCGGTCGCCACCTCCGACAGCGACACCACCCCCTCCCCGGCGATGTTGTACGCGCCGGGCGGCCCGTCGGACGTCACCGCCGCGACCACGGCGCTCGCCACGTCGTCGTGGTGCACGAGCTGGAGCGGATGGCCGGGGTCGGGGAACACCGGGCGCGGGAGGGGCAGGGCACCGACGGCGTGGCGGACGGTCTCGGGCACGTGCTCGGCGAGCTGCCGCCACGGCATGGCGTCGGCCAGGGCGGTCGCGTTCGGTCCCGCGACGATGCACGGCCGCAGCACGAACACCTCGAGATCCGATCCGCGGGTGACCTCGCCGAGGACGCGCTCGAGTTCGGCCTTCTGTTCGGAGTAGTAGTGCTCGTGCGAGCCGCGGGTGGGCACGTCCTCCGAGAGCGGGGTCGGATTGTCGGGGTGATAGCCGTACGCGGCGACGGACGAGGTGTACACGAGGCGTCGCGGCCGGGCCGCGGCGACCGTGGCTTCGAAGACGTTGCGGGTGCCCGCGATGTTGATCCGGTGACTCTCGGTGCGCGAACCCATGATGACGAACGCCAAATGCACGACGACGTCGGCCTCCGCGACGAGGGCGTCGACGGCGCTGCGGTCGAGGATGTCACCCTGCCGGTACTCGGTCTTGGTCCACCCGTGTGCGGCCGGGTCGAACGGGCTTCGTGCCATGCCGAGGATCCGGTCGATGCGCGGATCCTGTTCGAGGGCCGCGACGGCGGCTCTGCCGATCTCGCCGGTAGGTCCGGTGACCGCAACTGTCGTGCCCATGAGAATCCCCTCGCTCGTGCCGTCGTCCGTGCGACCCGTACCGCGTTCCCGGGCCGGTCGAGGAGCAAACCTCCGGTCCGGCGCCTGCCATTAGACTCTCCGCGACCGTGGACAGGGGGCGAATCGTGGACGACGGTGGATCGACGCAGATCGGCGACGGGGTGTGGGCGTTCGTGCGGGCGCCGGGCGGCTGGGGCGAGGCGAACACCGGGCTCGTCGTCGATGCGGGCACGGCGTCACTGGTGGTGGACACCGCGTGGGACACCCGTCTGGCGGGCCGGATCGCGGAGGCGCAGCAGCCGCTGGTGGCGCGGGCACCGATCACCGAGGCCGTCAATACCCACTCGGACGGCGACCACTGGTGGGGCAACGACACGCTGCCGGCGGCGACCCGCATCACGACCAGTGCGGCCGCGCTGCGCGGCATGCGCGAGGATCTGCCGCCGGCCGCGGTGGCGGCGCTGGCGACGGCGGGCCGGTGGCTGGGCGCGGTGCCCGGCCGGATCGGCGCCGCGGCCGCCTACATGCGCCGGGTGCCGGGCGGCGCCCACCTGCCGTGGCGGTCGCCCCGGCTGCCCGACCACACCTTCGACACCGATCTGCGGCTCGAGGTGGGACAACGTCCGGTGATGCTGGAGCGTCTCGGGCCGTGCCACACCGCCGGAGACGCGATCGTGCACGTGCCGGACGCCGGCGTGGTCTTCGCCGGTGACCTGCTGTTCATCGGCTCGACGCCGATTCTGTGGCACGGACCGCTGGAGAACTGGATCGCCGCGATCGATCGGCTGCTGGCCCTGGACGCCGACGTCTACGTGCCGGGCCACGGGCCGCTGTGCGGACCGGACGAGATCCGCGAGTTGCGCGCCTACTGGGTGTGGCTCGAGCAGGCCGGCCGGGAACAGTACGCGCGCGGCGCCGGGCCGCTCGAGGCGGCCCGGCAGTTGGTGCGCGATCCCGAATTCGTCCGGTGGGACGACTGGATCCATCCGGAGCGGATCGTCCTGAGTCTGAGCACGCTGTTCCACGGGTGGGGCGGGCATCCCCCGGCGCCGCCCACCGTCGCGCGACGGGCCGGGGCATTCGCCGACGCCGAGACGCTGCTACGCGAGTTGTCCGTCACGCGGTGAGGATCGCGTGATCGGCACGGACGCCGGAGTTGTGTGCAGACGTGGCTACTTGCGGCCCGGCGCCCAGTTCATGCCCCAGCCGTAGGCACGATCGAGGTCGGACTGGCTGCCGTCGACGTATTCGACGAGCCGCGAGACGCTGATCTCGCGGCCGGTGTTCTGCAGCATCGCGATGGCACAGATCCGTGCACCGTTGTTCGGCGAGTCGAGGCGCACCTCGATCTGCGGCCCGGAGGGCGGCGTGAGGGTGACGACGCCGTCCACTGCCGCCCAGTTCGGGGCGCCCTCGTAGATCATCGCGAAGATCAGGATCCGGCGGAATCGTTCGGGTTGTCCCAGGTCGATGCGCATGGTCTCACCGGCGGAGACGGCGCCGGTGCGGTCGTCGCCGTCCAGCGCGATGAACGGAGGTTTCTGCAGCGCACCGAAGCTGTTGCCGAGGGCCTGGACGACACCCTTCGAGCCGTCGGCGAGCTCGTAGAGGCAGCCGAGGTCGAGGTCGACGCCGCGGCCCGCCGCGCCGCCGGTGAGCTTGGCGAGGAATCCCTTCTTCGGTGGGGTCGGGGATCCGGTCTGTGACCAGTTCAGGTTCACCAGGGTGATCCCGCTTCCGGACTTGGCGAGATCGACCGTCGGGGCTGCCTTGGTGAGGCTGATCTTGCTCGGGTCGACTCCGCCCGTGCTGTCGCCGGGGTTCTTCGGGGGCCGGGTGTAGTCGATTGCCATGGATGGAACCTTTCCCTGGATACGAAGATGGGAACCCGCGATCGCTCGAACCGATCGCAGGTTCCCATCGATGTCGTGCGGTCAGGCGGCGACCGGCGCCTTCATCTCCTGACGATTGCGCCGGATGCTGCTGGCGAATGCGGCGCCGATGAGCGCGACCCCCACCAGACCCGTGATGATCTCGTTCACGTGATGGCCGATCGAGTACAGCAGGATGAACGCGAGCGCACCGATCGCCCAGTGCGCGCCGTGCTCGAGGTAGCGGTACTCCGACAGGGTGCCCTTGCGGACGAGGAACACCGTGATCGAGCGGACGAACATCGCGCCGATGAAACCGAGGCCCAGCGCGATGATGATCGGATCGGAGGTGATCGCGAATGCGCCGATCACGCCGTCGAAGGAGAACGACGCGTCGAGCACCTCGAGGTAGAGGAACAGGAAGAAGCCCGCCTTGCCGGTGGCCTTGGCCAGCTGGCTGGGCCCGCCGGCGGTTTCTTCCTCACCCTCCTCGGGGATGTGGAACATCTCGCCGAGGCCGTTGACGGCGATGTAGGTGATCATGCCGAGTACGCCGGCGATCATCACCGTGGAGACCTTGTCCTCGGGGGCGAGGATCGTGGCGGTCAGCACGAGCAGCACCGACGCGACGACGACCTCGAGCTGGTCGAGCTTGCCGGCCCGCGCGAGCGGACGCTCGAGCCACGCGAGCCACTTGATCTCACGTTCCTCGAAGATGAAGTTCAGGAACAGCATCAGCAGGAACATGCCACCGAAGCCGGCGATCTGCGGGTGTGCCTCGGTGATGATCGTCTCGTAGCTGGGGCTTCCGTCAGGGAAGTACGCGGCGTCGTTCGGCGGTGGGTTCAGGGCGAGGTCGAGTGCCTCGACCGGACCGAGGCCGGAGGCGATCCACACGATGAGCAGCGGGAAGATCAGCCGCATACCGAACACGGCGATGAGGATGCCGATGGTGAGGAAGATCTTCTGCCAGAACTCGCTCATCCGCTGCAGCACGGTGGCGTTGATGACCGCGTTGTCGAACGAGAGCGAGACCTCGAGGACGCCGAGGATCGCGGCGAGGAACAGTGCCTGGGGTCCGCCGTAGAGGAAGGCGACCACCAGGGACACGACGGTGACGGCGAACGATATGCCGAAAATGCGCAGAACCACGAAGCGTGGCCTTTCTGTCTGGATCGGGCGGTGCAGGGTGGTTACTGCAGCAAACTATCGGTGACCCAAGGAAAGCGGCCCCCGGCGACGAAGCCGGGGGCCGGATCCGGGGTCCGGAGGAACGTCAGACGTTGACGCCGTAGTCACGGGCGATGCCCGCCAGGCCGGACGCGTAGCCCTGGCCGATGGCGCGGAACTTCCACTCCGCACCGTGCCGGTACAGCTCACCGAAGACCATGGCGGTCTCGGTGGACGCGTCCTCCGACAGGTCGTAGCGGGCCAGTTCGTTGCCGTTGGCGCGGTCGACGACGCGGATGTAGGCGTTGCGGACCTGACCGAACGACTGGCTACGGGAGTCGGCGTCGTAGATCGAGACCGGGAAGAAGATGCTCTCGATGTTCGCCGGCACGGCGGTCAGGTCGACGTTGACGACCTCGTCGTCGCCCTCGCCCTCGCCCGTGCGGTTGTCGCCGATGTGCTCGATCGAGCCGTCCGGGGACTTGAGGTTGTTGAAGAAGACGAAGTGCTGGTCCGAGACCACCTTCTTGTCGGCGCCGGTCGCGATCGCGCTGGCGTCGAGGTCGAAGTCGGCACCGGTGGTGCTGCGGATGTCCCAGCCGAGGCCGACGGCCACGGCGGTGAGGTTCGGCGCTTCCTTGGTGAGGGAAACGTTGCCGCCCTTGGTCAAGCTGACGCCCATGCGGGGTCCTTTCGATCTGTCGGTCCGGACGAGGTGCCCGGGCGGGCACGCCCGATTTGCGCGTGTCCCACCACCCTAATAGCTGATGCGCGCCCACGCCCCCGCGCTCCGCATGCACACGGGACCGAAGGGCGCGGACCAGTACCATTCGGGGCGTGGCGAGCCGATGGACGCGCCGCCTCTTCGGCGGTGGGAGCACCGACGATCCGCTGGCGCTGCGCGCCTACGACGCGATGGTCGCCGCGTTCCTCGACATGGACCGGCGCCAATCCGTCGCCGAGGCCGGAGTCACGGCCTCGCACGAACTCGCCCCGCAGCGCGGCCTGCGGCGGGAATGGGAACCCGTCCGCGAAGCGTGCTACCGCGCGGCCGAGACGTACCTGCACCTCTCCCGCACCGAACCGTCCGATCCGCTCGCCCCCGCTCCGGCCTACGAACAGGCCCTGCAGCAGATCGGTCTCGCCACCCGCACCCTCGACGAGTTCTACGACCGCCACCGCGCGCACCTCGAGCACTCGGTCGCGGTGGCCCGGACCGTGCCGCAGCTCGCCCGGCAGGTCCGTACCGAGGCGCAGGCCGCGGCGGCACTGGTGACCGCACCCGAGCATGCGGCATACGCCGACTACCCGTCCGTGCGGGCCGCGGCGGACACGCTCGACGCGGAGATCCGGGCGCTCGATTCGGCCGTGGGAACCGGGGCGGTCCGAACCGCGGCACGACGAGCCGAGGAGGCGGCGACCGCCCTGCGCCGCGCCCTCGCGCAGGCACCGGACCGAGCCGAGTCCGCCCGGAAGGCTGTGGCATCGGTCACCACCCGGCTGTCGGCGGTCCGCACCCGTGCCGAGAGCCTGGCGCCGGCGTTCTCGGCGCTGCTGCGCGAGTTCAACGCCGCCAGCTCGGCTGACCTGGCCGGCAACGAACGCGCCGCCCGCGAGTTCCTCGACCGGGCCGACGCCGACGTGTCCGCGGCGCGAACGGCAGCGGCCGCGAACCGGCCCGAACAGGCGCTGGAGCTGACCGCGGCGGCCCGGGCATCGCTCACCCAGGCCGAACGGTACGTCGACGCCGTCACCGACCGGCTGTCCGTCCTCCGCGAGGTCCGCCGTGATCCGGCCGCGAAGGTGGAGCAGGTACGGTTCCGTCTGCGCGACGCGCAACAACTCGCGGTCCAAAGGGGGTTGACCGCAGAATGGGGCTCGGTGCTCGACGCGCAGCTCGATCGGATCGACAGGGCAGTCGGTTCGCTCACCGGAGTACACCCCGACTACTGGGCGTACGTCCGGGAGCTCGACGCCGTTTCGCGCTTCATCGCCGGTGTGGTGCAACGAATGAGAGGACGAACGGACGAGGTATGAGTGGGGGAACCTTCACCGACATGCGCACGATGCATCATTTCCACCACCTCGACGGCGCGACCCGGGACACCTTGTTCCTGCATCCGCCGCAACCGTTCTCCGATGCCGACGAGCGTGAGCGGCTCGCCGTCGCGCTCGGGGCGACCCTGTACGTGCCCGCCACCCGCTCGGATCTCGCCGCCACGGTCGCGCGCCGCGGCGGGGAGGGCGTCGCCTCGATGGTGATCGACCTCGAGGACGCCGTCGCCGATCACGAGGTCGAGGACGGCCTGCGCAACGCGGTCGCCACCCTCGACGCACTCGCCGGCACCGCCGCCGCGACGATGCTGCTGTTCGTCCGGGTGCGCACCCCCGACGGTGTCGACCGCATCGCCGACACCCTGGGACCGGGCGTCGCCGCGCTGACCGGATTCGTCCTGCCCAAGTTCACCGCGGCGTCGGGTCCGGCGTTCCTCGACGCCGTGGCTGCGGCCTCGGAACGGCTGGGCAAGCCGCTGTACGCGATGCCGGTGCTCGAATCCGCCGAGCTGGTGCACCGGCAGACCCGCGACGGCGAACTCCAGCAGATCGCCGCGCTCCTCGCCGGGCACCGCGACCGCGTGCTGGCCGTGCGGATCGGCGCCACCGACATGTGCGGCACCTTCGGCATCCGCCGCGACCGCGACCTGACCATCTACGACGTGCGGGTCGTGGTCGACGTCATCGCCGACGTCGTCAACTACCTGGGCCGCACCGACGGCACCGGATTCGTCATCACCGGTCCGGTCTGGGAGTACTTCGCCGATCACGAGCGCATGTTCCGCCCGATGCTGCGGGCCACGCCGTTCGCCGAGCACGACGCGGTGCTGTTCCGGCAGCAGCTCGTCAGCCGGGATCTCGACGGCCTGCTGCGGGAGATCGCCCTGGACCGGGCGAACGGCATCCAGGGCAAGACCGTGATCCACCCCTCGCACGTGGCGGCCGTGCACGCGCTGTCCGCCGTGACGCACGAGGAGTACCACGACGCGATCGACATCCTCGGCGGTGACGCGGGCGGCGTACAGGCCTCCGGATACCGCAACAAGATGAACGAGCGGCGCCCGCACCGCACCTGGGCGGAGCAGACGTTGCTGCGCGCGTCGGTGTTCGGCGTCACCAACAAGGGAGTGACTTTCGTGGACCTGCTGACGGCACTGGTGGACCGGTGATCACCGGAGTGCGGTCGCCTTGGGCGACGGAACAGTTCGGGCTCGAGCTGCAACACCTCGCGTCGGCCACCGGCGACACCGTGCCGGACCTCGTCGTGCCGGGACTGCGCCGCAATCCTCGTCGCGCGCACCTGCTGGTCTCCACCGTCCTCGGCAAGCACATCCCCACCGAACCGGCCGCGGTGATCGGCGCGGGCGACCGGCTCGGCGATCTCGTCGCGGACCTGCTCGGCTCCGCCGCGTCCGATGCGGTGGTCCTCGGCTTCGCGGAAACCGCAACGGGACTGGGCCATTGCGTGGCGAGCCGGCTGCGGGCACGCTGCTACCTGCACTCCACCCGCCGCGACGTGCCCGGTGCCGGCACCTTCGCCGGATTCGAGGAGGGCCACTCGCACGCCACGTCGCACCTGCTCCAGCCGACGTCGCCGGGGCTGTTCGCCAACGACGCGCCGCTGGTCCTGGTGGACGACGAGATCTCCACCGGGGCAACTGCGGTCGATGCCATCCGGGCCCTGCACCGGCACAGTCCCCGCGCCCGGTACGTCGTCGCGTCGCTGGTGGACATGCGCACCGCCGAACACCGTCGCGCCGTCGCCGAAGCGGCCACCGGGCTCGGTGTCCGCATCGACCACGTGAGCCTTGCGACGGGGCACACCGTTCTTCCCGACGGACTCACCGAGCGGGTGGGCGCGCTACCGGACCCGGACCTGAATCCGGTTGCACCGGAACGTGGAACGTACACCTTCGTCACGCTGCCGTGGCCGGCGGTCGTGCCCGACGGCGGTCGGCACGGGTTCCTGCGCACCGACACCGCGGCCTTCGACACCGCGATCGACCGCGCCACCGACGCCGTGACCGCCGCCTTGTCGCCGGGGAGGCCGGTCGTCGTCGTGGGCCACGAGGAGCTGATGTACCTGCCGCTGCGCCTCGCCGACGCGCTCGCCCGCAGGGGCGTCGCCACACGATTCCAGACCACCACCCGCTCCCCCGCATACGTACGGGACGTACCCGGCTACCCCCTGCGCCGCGGATTCACCTTCACCGCACCCGAACCGGACGACGTCCCGCGCTACCTCTACAACGCGCGGTGGCCGGAGGGGGAACGCGCACAGCTGCTGCTCGTGGTGGACGCTCCCGCCGACACCGACCGTCTGCGCGCCGACGGGGGGCTGCTCGACGTGCTGACAGCCGCCGGGGAGGACGTCGTCGTGGCCGTCGTGCCCGCCACCGATCCCGCCGTGCTGCGCGCCGACCGGGAGGAACGATGACGACCCCGTTGACCGGGCCCGGCTTCGGCTCCTACGCCCCGGACGAGGTGAGCTGGCTCCTCAAGGACCTCTCACACGTCGCACTCGAGGCCGACGTCGCCGAACGCGAGCGCCGCATCCAGGCGGGCCTCGCCCACTACGCCGAGTCGCTGCCGATCGAATACCAACCCGATGCCGCCTACCGCGAGCTGTTCGACAAGGTGCTCGCCGCGACGGCGGGGCGCCTCGCGCACGCCGTCGGTACCGTGACCGAACTGCTGCTCGCCGAACGGGGCCGGGACCTGACGCTCGTATCGCTGGCCCGCGCAGGCACTCCCGTCGGGATCCTGATCCGTCGCTGGGCGCAGCGGCACCACGGGCTGAACCTGCCGCACTACGCGGTGTCGATCGTGCGGGGCCGTGGTATCGACTTCGCCGCCCTCGACCATGTGACGGCACGACACGATCCGGCCTCGGTGGTGTTCGTCGACGGCTGGACCGGCAAGGGCGCCATCGCCCGGGAACTCACGGCGGCACTGGCCGAGTACCGGGCCGCGGGCGGCCCGGAGCTTTCCGACGACCTCGCCGTGCTCGCCGACCCCGGGTACTGCGTGCGGACCTACGGCACCCGCGACGACTTCCTCATCGCCTCGGCATGCCTGAATTCCACCGTGTCCGGACTGGTTTCACGCACCGTCCTCAACGACACCCTGATCGGTCCGGGCGAGTTCCACGGCGCGAAGTTCTACGCCGAACTCGCCGGCGAGGACGTCTCGGCCGTCCTCCTCGACACCGTCGCGGCCGAGTTCGGCGACCGGGACGCCGCGGTCACCGCCGCCGGGAACATCCTGCGCTCCGATCGCACCCCCACGTGGGCGGGCTGGGAGTCGGTGGAGAAAGTGCGGGCCGAGTACGGCATCTCCACCGTCAACCACGTCAAACCCGGTGTCGGCGAGACCACCCGGGTGCTGCTGCGGCGCGTGCCGTGGCGGGTGCTGGTCCGCGAGGCCGACGCCGAGGAGCACGCGCACATCCGGATGCTCGCCGCAGCCCGCGACGTGCCGGTGGATGTCGTTCCCGACCTGGCGTATTCGTGCATGGGCCTGATCAAGGATCTGCCGTGACCACCACCCTCGTCGCCACCGACCTCGACCGCACGATGATCTACTCGCGCGCCGCGATGGGCGAATCGCCCGTCCCGGACGGCGATCTGGTGTGCGTCGAGCACTACGACGGCGCGCCCCTGTCGTACTTGACCGTCACGTCCGCGCAGGGCCTGCGCGACCTGGCCGCCGCGGCGGTGGTGGTGCCGACCACCACGCGCACCCCGGAACAGTTCCGGCGCATCGACCTGCCCGGTGCGCCGTGGCGGTACGCGATCACCAGCAACGGCGGCATGATCCTCGCCGACGGGGTACCGGACGCCGGTTGGCGGCAGGCAGTGGACACGGCCGTGCGCACCGAGGGCGCCGGACTCGACGAGGTCACCGCCGAACTGCGCCGCCGCATCTCCGACGACTGGGTGCACAAGTTCCGGGTCGCCGACGAACTGTTCTGCTATCTCGTGATCGACGTCGCCGCGCAGCCCGTCGGCTTCCTCGACGAATGGGACCACTGGTGCCGGCGCCGCGGATGGAACGCGTCTCAGCAGGGCCGCAAGCTGTACACGATGCCGTCGGCGGTGTGCAAGAGCCGCGCGGTCGCCGAGGTCCGCCGACGTCTGGTCGACGACGGCACGCTCGTCCCGGACGCCGTCGTACTCGCCGCCGGGGACGGCGCGCTCGACGCCGAGATGCTGACCGCCGCCGACGCCGCGATCCGGCCGCGCCACGGCGAACTCGAGGCGCTGGACTGGCGGCACCCGACACTGACGGTGACCCGGCAGGCGGGGATCCGGGCCGGCGAGGAGATCCTCGCCTGGTTCGCCCGATCCGCCCGGATCGGCGCGGCTTCGTACAGTGACAATGACGCCCCGCATTTCCCGAGACCGAGTTTCCCGAGACCGAGTTTCCAGTAACAGTGAGGACCCCACCCGTGCCCGTATCTCTCGCCAAGGGTCAGAACGGCCCCCTCACCGCCACCGACGTCGTCGTCTCGCTCGAGCTGACCACCCCGGCCGACCTGTCTGCCCTGTTGGTCAAGCCCGACGGCAAGGTGCGCTCCGACGCCGACTTCGTCTTCTTCAACCAGCCCACCGGGCCGGGGGTGCGGCTCGTGCCGGGCGCTCCCGGACAGGCCGCCTCGCTGGCCGTGTCGCTGAACCAGGTGCCGGCGGACATCGACCAGGTGCGCGCGGTCATCACCCTCGACGACGCGTCGAGCAGCTTCGGCCGCTTCGCCCCGCCGACCGCGCGGGTCGCCGACACCGCGGGCACCGTCCTCTACGAGTACCGGATCGACGGCCTGAGCAGCGAGTCGATCGTGATCGCCCTCGAGCTGTACCGGCGGCAGGGCACCTGGAAGGTCCGAGCCGTCGGCCAGGGCTACGCGGGCGGATTCGCCGCCCTCGTGACCGACCACGGCGTGAGCGTCGACGACGCGCCGGCCGCCGCCCCGCAACCGGCGCAGCCCGTCCCGCCTGCACCCCCGGCAGCGCCGCCCGTCCCGCCGGCCTACGCCACCCCGCCGGCGACCGCCCCGCAGCCCTACCCGCAGCCGGCCCCGCCGCAGCCGTACGTGCAGGCCTCCGCGCCGCAACCGGCGCCGGACGCCCAGCCCGAGGTCAGCCTCACCAAGAGCCGGCCCGTCAGCCTCGTCAAGGGCCAGAAGGTCACCCTCCGCAAGGAGGGCGGCGTGGCCCTGACCTACCTGCGCATGGGGCTGGGCTGGGACCCGGTCGCGAAGCGGGGCCTGTTCGGCAATCGTGCCGCCGACATCGACCTCGACGCGTCGGCTGTGCTGTTCGCCGACCAGAATCTCGTCGACGTCGCGTACTACGGGCAGCTGCGCTCCAAGGACGGCTCGATCCAGCACCAGGGCGACAACCTCACCGGCGAGGGCGCCGGCGACGACGAGGTCGTGCTCGTCGACCTCACCCGCGTACCCGCCCACATCACGACCGTCATGTTCATCGTCACCTCGTACAAGGGCCACACCTTCGAGCAGGTCGCGAACGCGTTCTGCCGGCTGGTGGACGGCACCAACAACGCCGAGCTGGCCCGCTACACCCTGCAGGGCGGCATGCCGTTCACCGGCATGGTGATGGCCAAGGTGTACCGGCAGGGGCAGGACTGGAAGCTCCAGGCCATCGGCGAGGGGATCCAGGCCAAGCATCCCGGTGAGGCCGCGCCGCAACTCGGCCGGTTCCTGGTGTCCTGACGCCGTGACGGGGAGATTCACGGCGCTGGGGCGCTGAGCCCGGGGTCGAACCGGACATCCGCGCGGGGTTGTGCTCCTTGCGCGCGTCCGTACCCGCGCAAGAAGCACTTCTACGCGCAGGGACAGTCGCCCACTGCCCGACCCCCGACATAGGCACTCGCTATCGGTCGCTGTGGATCTTGGACTTTGTCCCCTCGACGCGGCGGTGGTCGACTGATCGGGCACGGCGGGCCCGGCATCGAGGCGCTCGCCGAACGGAACGAGGAGTGTGATGTGAGCGGTCTGCACCTTCCGCAGCGGGTCCGGCAGCACGCGGCGGAACGGCCGGACGCACTCGCACTGACCTGCGGCGACACCACCGTCACCTTCGCCGAGCTCGACGGGCGCACCAACCGGGTCGCGACCGCCCTGAACGGGCTGGCCCGGCGCGGCGGGCGGATCGGGGCCCTGCTGCGCATGCGCCTCGAGGCCGCCGAGACGTTCGTCGCCTGCGGGAAGGCGGGGCTGGTGTTCGTCCCCCTGAACTGGCGGCTCACCCCGGCGGAGGCCGCCCGCATCGCCGAGGACGCGGAACTCGACGTGCTCGTCGTCGAATCCGGGTTCGCCGCGGCAGCGGAGGCGATCCGTGCCGCGCTGCCCGGCCTGCCCGTCGTCCTCGTCGACGCCGAACCCGGCGACGAGCTGCTGCCGGGGGCGTGGACGTGGCAACGACTCGCCGGTAGCGGCACGGACGACGATCCCGGCCGCGGCGACGATCCCGACGCGGTCCTGTTGCAGCTCTACACCTCCGGCACCACCGGCACGCCGAAGGGCGTGCTCATCACGCACCGCAACCTCCACAACGACGAGGAGGGGCAGCGCATCTACCACTGGCAGCCCGAGTCGGTGGCGCTGAACGCGATGCCGCTGTTCCACATCGCCGGCGCCGGCTGGCTGAGCACCTGCCTGTCCGCCGGGGTGCACGCCGTCCTGCTCGGCGAGTTCCATCCGCGCACCGTCGCCTCGCTCGTCGAGCAGCATGGCATCACCCACGCGTTCCTGGTGCCCGCGACCGTGCAGATGCTGCTCGACCTGACCGACCTGGACTCGTTCGACCTGTCGAGCCTGCAGCTGATCTTCTACGGCGCCTCCCCGGTCACCCCGACGATGCTGCGGCGCGCCGTGCGCACCCTCGGCTGCGGCTTCGTCCAGCGTTACGGGATGACGGAGACGAGCGGGTCCGTCACCGCACTGCGCGTCGAGGACCACGACCCGACCGGTCCGCGCTCCTACCTGCTGCGCTCGGCGGGCCGCCCGATGCCCGGGGTGGAGATCGCCATCCGCGACGTCGTGACCGGGGAGGACCTGCCGGTCGGACAGTCCGGCGAGATCGTGTGCCGCTCCCGGCACAACACGTCCGGCTACTGGCGGCGCCCGGAGGAGACCGCGGCGCTGTTCACCGACGACGGGTTCCTGCGCACCGGCGACGCCGGCCACCTCGACGAGGACGGCTTCCTGTTCGTCACCGACCGGGTGAAGGACATGATCATCACCGGCGGCGAGAACATCTACCCGATCGAGGTGGAGTCGGTGCTCGCCGAGCATCCCGCCGTCGCCGAGGTCGCCGTGATCGGGGTGCCCGACCGCAAGTGGGGCGAGGCCGTCACCGCCGTCGTGCGGGTGGCCGACGGTACCGCCGCGCCGGACGCGAGCGAACTGGTCGCGTTCACCATCGGCCGGCTCGCCTCCTACAAGAAGCCGCAGCGCATCCACTTCGTGAGCGAGCTGCCGCGCAACGCCGGCGGCAAGATCCTCAAACGCACGCTGCGCGACAGCCTCGCGGAGGACGTGTCATGACGGCGGTCGAGGTCGTCGGCGTCGTGCAGCAGGAGGCGTGGCGGCGCGGTGAGCTGCCGCCGGTCGAGCAGGTCCGGCCCGGGCTGTGGTCGATTCCCGTGCCCATGCCGAACAATCCGCTGCGCTACGTGCTGGTCTACGCCCTGGCCCTGCCCGACGGCCTGGCCCTGATCGACGTCGGCTGGGACTCGGAACAGTCCTGGCAGGCCCTGGTCGACGGGATCCGGCAGACCGGGCACGACGTCACCGAGGTCCGGTTCGCGGCGATCACCCATCTGCACCCCGACCATTTCGGTCTGGCGCCGCGGCTGCGCGAGGTCAGCGGTGCCGCGCTGGCGATGCACGCCGCCGACGCGTCGCTGCTCGGCCACCACACCGCGACGGACCGGGAAGGGTACGCCGCGTCGTGGGCCCGGCAGCTGGCCCGGCTCGGAGCGCCCGAGGAGGTCCGATCGGGCGAGGTCATGGAACTGGTCCGCTTCGGGCCGTGCGAATCGCTCGACGTCGTACTCGACGACGGCACCCCCCTCGACCTGCCCGGCTGGGATCTGCGCGCCGTGTGGACGCCCGGCCACACCCCCGGTCACCTGTGCTTCGTCGACGACACCCACGAACTGGTGTTCAGCGGCGACCACATGCTCCCCCGCATCAGCCCCAACATCTCCACCATCCCGGGTGAGCTGCCGAATCCGTTGCACCGCTACCTGCTGTCGCTGCACGCCACCGTCGGCCTGCCCGACGGTGAGGTCTTCCCCGCGCACGAATACCGTTTCCGCGGTGTCGCTTCCCGGGCGCAGGCGCTGCTCGGCCACCACGAGGAACGGCTGGACGAGATCGCCGACGTCGTCTCCCGGCATCCCGGATCCACGGCATGGGAGGTCTCCACCCGGATCTCGTGGTCCCGGCCGTTCGAGACGATGTCGCCGCGGCTGCGCCGGCTCGCGGTGCGCGAGACCGACGCCCACCTGCTGGTTCTCGCCGACCGGGGAGTGGTCACCGGATGCGGCACCGATCCGGACCGCTGGACGCCGGCCGTGGCCACCCCCGTACGATAAGCGAGTGGACCTTCACCTCATCACCTACTTCGTCGCGGTCGTCGACCGAGGTGGGATCACGAAGGCCGCCCAGTCCCTCTACATTTCGCAACCGTCGCTGTCGCAGGCCATCCGGACTCTCGAACGTCGGCTCGGCACAACCCTGTTCGACCGCACGGGACGCCGGCTCACGCTGACAGAGGACGGACGCCGCCTCGACGTAGCGGCCCGCCGGATCCTTGCCGACGTCGAGCGTGCGAAGGCGAAGGTGGCCGCGGTACGCGAACTCGTCTCGGGCCGCGTCGACGTGGTGACGTACTCGTCGTTCTCCTTCGATCCGATGATCGAGCTCGCGCGCCGCTTCCGTGATCGCTACCCGCACATCCTGGTGCGGATCGTCGACGCGGACGGCCCGGGCGGTGTGCACACCGCGCTGCGACGCGGGGAGGCCGAGATCGGGGTGACCGACCTGTCGGTCGAACACGCCGGCATGATCACCGTGCCGCTGTTCGAACAGGAACTCGTGCTCGCCCTCCACCACGACCTCGCGGCCGACCTGCCGGATCCGGTCCCGCGCGTCCGTGTGCGGGACGTGCCGCTCGTCGTCGATGTCGGTGATCGCACCAACGCTGCGAAGGCCGGCGAGTTGCTTGCCGAGAACGCCGCCAACGTCGTCGTCGACTGCGCCCACCCGGCGGCGACATGGGAGCTGGTGTGCCTGGGCACCGGCGCGACGGTGGTGCCCAGGCCGGTGGCCGAACAGCAGATGCCCACGGTGACGGTGCGGCCCCTGGAACCGCCGCTGACGCGGCCGGTCGGGCTGGTGCTGCGTGCGGGTGAGCCGTCGCCGGCCGCGGCGGCGTTCCTCGAGGTCGCCTCGACACTGCGACAGGGAGCGTAGGACTGTGGATTTCCGGCAGGTGGAGTACTTCCTCGCGGTCGTCGAGAACAACGGCATCAACGGGGCGGCGGCCGCGCTCGGCGTCGCACAGCCGACGGTGTCGCAGGCGCTGCGCAGCCTCGAACGCGAACTCGGCGTCGAGCTGTTCCACCGCATCGGCCGCGGCATGGTCCTCACCGCAGCCGGGCGCAGCCTCGTCGGCCCGAGCCGGCAGATCCTGCGCGACGTGACCGCCGTCGAGGAGTTGCTGACCACGTCCGACGGCGCGGTCGCGGGCCGGCTCGACATCATGGCGTTCCCGTCGCTGTCCGTCGGACCGCTGGTGGAACTGATCGCCCGGTTCCGGCGCGAGTATCCGAAAGTGGCGGTGCGGCTCTCGCCGCTACGCGACGAGGAGCAGGTCGCGTCGTTGATTCGCGATGGCCACTGCGAGTTCGTCGTCGCGCACCTGCCGCTCGAGGGCGGTGACGGACTCGAGGTGATCGAACTCGGCGAACAGGAGTACTGGCTGGCGTATCCGCCGGGGTTCGAGGTTCCGGAGGGCCCGATCCACCTGTCCGAATTGCCGGACATTCCCATGGTGTTCGCGCCGACGGGCGCCTCGATGGTCGACGCGGTGGAATCGGCACTGCGCGCGGCCGGCGCCCGGCCGGAGATCTCCGTGCTCGTCGGCCAGCGCGAGGTCCGGCTGCCGATGGTGGCGGCTGGACTCGGCGGGTCGATCGTGGATCGGGTACCCGCCGAGGCCGCCGGGGACCGGGTCGTGGTCCGCGCATGCGAACCGCGGCTGGCGCGCGCGTACGGACTCGCCTTCGACCCCGCCTCTCTGTCGGCGGTCGGTCAGGCGTTCGTCGACCTGGTACGCCGGCGCTGACGCGCCGCCGGCGCTGACGCGCCGGTGCGCCCTTTGGGCGGCCCTGGCAACCCAAAGGACACACCGGCGGCTACGCCGCCTTTTCGAATACCGCGGCCAGGCCCTGGCCGCCGCCGATGCACATCGTCTCGAGGCCGTAACGGCCGTCGCGGCGGTGCAGCTCGCGGGCGAGCGTCGCCAGCATGCGGCCGCCGGTCGCGCCGACGGGGTGGCCGAGGGAGATGCCGGAACCGTGGACGTTGGTGCGTTCGAAATCGGCTGCGCCGAAATTCCATTCGCGGGTCACCGCGAGCGCCTGCGCCGCGAACGCCTCGTTGAGCTCGATGACGTCGACGTCCGCGAGGGTGATGCCGGCCTTCGCGAGGGCCTTCTCCGTGGCCGGGACCGGGCCGATGCCCATGATCTTCGGCGCCACGCCGGCCAGCCCCCAGGACACGACCCGAACCAGCGGGGTCAACCCCAGCTCCGCGGCCTTCTCCGGGGTCGTGACCAGGCACATCGATGCGGCGTCGTTCTGGCCGCTGGCATTGCCGGCGGTGACCGTCGCCTCGGGATCCTGCTTGCCCATGATCGGCTTCAGCCTCGCCAGCGACTCGACGGTGACGTCCGGACGGGGATGCTCGTCGGTGTCGATGACCTCGTCGCCGGCACGGGTGGTGACGGTGACCGGCACGATCTCCTCGGCGAGGATGCCGTTCTTCTGCGCGGCGACGGCCCGGGCATGGGACGACACGGCGAGTTCGTCCTGCTCGAGCCGGCTGATGCCGTAGTCGCGGCGCAGGTTCTCGGCGGTCTCGATCATGCCGCCGGGCACCGGGTAGTGGCGTCCGCCCGCGGTGGCGCGGGCCCGCACCAGACTGTCGTGCATCTGCACACCGGTGCGCGCACCGCCCCAGCGCATGTCGACGGAATAGAACGAGGCGTTGCTCATCGACTCGGCACCGCCGGCGACGACGACGTCGTTGTCGCCGTTGCCCACCTGCAGCGCTGCCTGGATGACGGCCTGCAGACCCGAGCCGCAACGACGGTCGATGTGCATGCCCGGCACCGTGATCGGGAGTCCGGCGTCGAGCGCGACGACACGGCCGATGGCCGGCGCTTCGCTGTTGCCGTTGCAGTGGCCGAGGATGACGTCCTCGATCGAGTCGGGGGCGATCCCGGTGCGGTCGAGCAGGCCCTTCAGGGCGGCGACACCGAGGTCTACGGCGTTGAGGGACTTGAACATTCCACCGTAGCGACCGATGGGGGTGCGGACGGGCTCGCAGATGACGACTTCGCGCATGACGACCTTCGGGAGAGGAGAGGGATAGTGAAAGAGACGGTGAGACAGGGACTCACATGAAGCGGCCGCCGGTGGCCTCGAGCACCGTGCCGGTCATGTAGGAGGACATGTCGGAGGCGAGGAACAGGGCCACGGATGCGATCTCGGACACCTCGCCCGGTCGGCCCATGGGAATCTCGCTCATCTTCTGATCCCACGCCTTCTGCGGCATGGCCTCGGTCATCGCGGAACGGATCAGGCCCGGCTGGATCGCGTTGACGCGCACGCCGTGGTGCGCCATCTCCTTCGCGGCGGCCTTGGTCAGGCCGACGATACCTGCCTTCGCCGCCGAGTAGTTGGTCTGACCGACCATCCCGACCTTGCCGGAGAGCGACGAGATGTTGACGATGGCGCCGCGCTTGGCGTCGCGCATGATCGCCGACGCCTTGCGGGTGCCGTGCCAGGTGCCCTTGAGGTGCACGGCGATCACCAGGTCGAAGTCCTCCTCGGTCATGGTGCGCATCGTCGCGTCGCGGGTGATGCCGGCATTGTTGACGACGACGTCGAGCGAGCCGAATCCGTCGACGGCCTCCGCGAGGAGCGTGTCCCACTCGTCCGCGTTCACGACGTCGCACCGCACCGCGCGGGCCACGTCGCGGCCGCCGAGCTTCTCGGCGGCGGCCGTGGCGGCGTCGAGGTCGAGGTCGCCGAGGACCACCCGGGCGCCGGCGTCGACGAACTCCTGTGCGATTGCGAAACCGATGCCCTGAGCGCCTCCGGTGACGACGGCGGTTCGGTTCTCCAGCAGTGACATGAGGTTCCTTTCGCACGAGCCTGCCCGGTCCGGGGACGGCGGGAAGACACCGATGAATCGAGGACGCGGGCGACGCCCGTCGGCTGATGCTCCGAATATACCGAGAGGACCGGTGATTCGACCCCGCCCGATTCATCGACAGTGCCTATGTGGTGATGGGGCGATTCGTATTGGACACCCGAGGTCCCGGAACCGATGGTGGTGTCATGACAACCTCGACTGCGATGCCGGCCACTGAGGTGGACGACGACGACTTCCAGGAAATCCTCGCCCAGACCCGCGCATTCGTGCGTGGCGTGGTCGTGCCGCGCGAACAGGAGATCGCCGACACGAACGCGATCCCCGACGACATCCGCGCCGCGGCCAAGGAGATGGGTCTGTTCGGGTACGCCATCCCGCAGCAGTGGGGCGGGCTCGGATTGAACCTGATGCAGGACGCCGAACTGGCGATGGAACTGGGCTACACCACCCTGTCGCTGCGGTCGATGTTCGGCACCAACAACGGCATCGCCGGCCAGGTCCTCGTCGGGTTCGGCACCGACGAGCAGAAGACGCAGTGGCTCGAGAAGATCGCCTCCGGCGAGGTCGTCGCGTCGTTCGCCCTCACCGAGCCCGGCGCCGGCTCGAACCCGGCCGGGCTGCGCACCAAGGCCGTGCGCGACGGCGACGACTGGGTGCTCACCGGTGAGAAGCGGTTCATCACCAACGCCCCGATCGCGGACCTGTTCGTCGTGTTCGCCCGCACCCGCCCCGCCGACGCGAACGGCACCGGCATCGCGGTGTTCCTCGTCCCCGCCGACACCGCGGGCGTGACGGTGGGCAGCAAGGACGCGAAGATGGGCCAGGAGGGGGCGTGGACCGCGGACGTGCACTTCGACCAGGTGCGGGTGCCGGCGGCGGCGCTGGTCGGCGGCAGCGAGGACGTCGGCTACAAGGCCGCGATGACGTCGCTGGCCCGGGGCCGGGTGCACATCGCGGCGCTGTCGGTGGGGCAGGCGCAGCGCGCGCTGGACGAGTCGGTGGCGTACGCGGCGACCGCCACGCAGGGCGGCACCGCGATCGGCAGCTTCCAGCTGGTGCAGGCGATGCTCGCCGATCAGCAGACCGGG
The DNA here is from genome assembly GCF_016804345.1 of Rhodococcus ruber. Lineage (NCBI taxonomy): Bacteria > Bacillati > Actinomycetota > Actinomycetes > Mycobacteriales > Nocardiaceae > Rhodococcus > Rhodococcus ruber. The sequence goes on from NZ_CP044211.1 coordinate 117,059, forward strand.
GTGATGGCCGGGCGGGCGCTGGTGCGCGACGCGGCGCGGGCGTGGGTGGCAGGCACCGACCGGCGGATCGCGCCGTCGGCGGCGAAGCTGTTCTGCACGGAGATGGTCGGCAAGGTCGCCGATCTGGCGGTGCAGATCCACGGCGGCACCGGCTACATGCGGGAGGTGCCGGTCGAGCGGATCTACCGGGACGTGCGGCTGCTGCGCCTGTACGAGGGCACCAGCGAGATCCAGCGCCTGATCATCGGCGGCGGACTCGTCAAGCAGGCCCAGCGCGGCTGACCCGCACCCGTGCGTGGTTCTGGCAGCAAGGGCTACCAGAACCACGCACGGGCAGAACGGCCTCGCCGTGCGTGTTTCCGGTAGTCGGTACTACCGAAAACACGCACGGCGAGGATGGTTCAGCGCGTGGCTGCGGACTGCTCGAGCCGCGTCCGCAGGTCCGTCTTGAGCACCTTGCCCGCCGCGGAGGTGGGCAGTGCGTCCACGAGGACGATCTCGCGAATCTTCTTGTAGGGCAAGACCTGCTCGGCGACGAACGCCATCAGCTCGGCCGGGTCGGGTTGCGTGCCCGGCACCGGCACCACGAAGGCGACCGGTTCCTGGCCGACGCTGCCGGCCTCCCGGCCGACCACCGCGGCCGTCGACACCGCCGGATGGGACACCAGAATCTCCTCGAGCTCACGCGGATACACGTTGTAGCCCTTGTAGATCAGCATGTCCTTGGCGCGATCGCAGATGTAGACGTAGCCGTCGGCGTCGCGGTAGGCGATGTCGCCGGTGTCGAGCCAGCCGTCCACGTACTGCTGGGCCGTGATCTCGGGATGGCCGAGATAGCCGTCGGTCACCTGCGGCCCCCGGATCCACAGCTCACCGCGCTCGCCGTCACCGAGGACGACGCTCGGATCGCCCTGTGCCCGGATCTCGAGCTCGGTGTCGAAGAGGGGCAGGCCCACACTGCCGAGACGGTAGGCCGACCCGACGACCAGCGGCATGGCGGTGACCACGCACGTGCCCTCGGTCAGGCCGTACCCCTCGGCCACACGGGCGTTCGGGAACGCCACCTCCAGCGCCTCGAGCGTGACGTGATCGATCGGCGCCGCACCCGACGACACGACCCGCACCGACGTGGTGTCACGGCGTGCGACGTCCGGGTGGGTGGCCAGCGCATGCCACATGGCCGGGCTGCCGGTGATGTAGCTGACGCGGTGCCGCTCGACGAGCTCGAGCATGCGCGCGGGGTCGAATCGGCCCGCGAGTACCTGGGTGAGGCCGCACAGCAGCAGGAACGACGTGTTGATCAGCGCGTGGGCGTGGAACAGCGGGGACACGACGACGGTGGCGCCCTCGCCGGGGATCACCCCGTGCACGTCGAGCCCCTCGATCGGGCGCAGCGCGACCAGCCCGTCACCGGTGGTGACGACCTGGTGGGCGGCCCGCCAACCGCACATCTGGGTCACGTTGGCGACCACGTTGCGGTGCAGCACCCGCACACCCTTGGAGATGCCGGTGGTGCCGCCCGTGTAGGCCAGATGCGCGACGTCCGTTCCGGCGACGTGTGCCGGTGTGAACGCGGTGGGCTGTCCGGAGAGGAAGTCGTCGAACCGCACCACGGCCGCGGACGTGGGCGGTGCGGACACCGGGTCGTCGGATGCCACCACGATCGTCGCGACGGTGGTGCCCGCGGCGGCGCCGAGCAGCACTCCCAACTGCTGCGTCTGGGTGACGGCCGCGACGGCGCCGGTCTCCTCGATCTGCTTGCGCAGACCCGGTTCCGGTTGCAGCGGGTTGACCAGCGTCACGGTAGCCCCGGTGCGTAGCGCGCCGTAGTAGGCGACGAGAAACTCGATGCAGTTGCCCACGTGCATCAGCACCACGTCGCGCGGAGCCACACCGGCCGCCGTCAGCGCGGAGGCGAACTGCGCGGACCGCTCGTCGAGCTCGCGGTACGTGCAGGTTCGCTCGCCGTCGACGACGGCGGGGCGGTCGCCGTACAGGGCGGCCATGCTCGGCGCCCACACACCCATCGTCACGTCCGGGTAGGTCAGGGACAGGGCGGGCACGTCGGTGCTCATCGTCGCCACCTCAGCGCGGGGCCATGCGGATGGCACCGTCGAGTCGGATGGTCTCACCGTTGAGGTAGCCGTTCTCGAGGATGTTGGTGGCCAGCCGGCCGAACTCGTCCGGGCGGCCCAGGCGCGCCGGATTCGGCACGGTCTTCTCGAGCGAGGCCCGCACGTCGTCGCGCAGGCGGGCGAGCAGCGGGGTGTCCATGATGCCCGGCGCGATCGTGTTGACCCGGATGTTCTTGCTCGCCAGGTCGCGGGCGGCGACGACGGTCATGCCGACGATGCCGGCCTTGGACGCCGAGTAGTTGATCTGGCCGATCTGGCCCTCGAACGCCGCGACGGAGGCGGTCATGACGATGGCACCGCGCTCGCCGTCGACCGGTTCGAGTGCGGCCATGCGCTCGGCGCCGAGGCGCAGCGCGTTGAACGACCCGATGAGATTGAGGCGGATCACGAACTCGAAGTCCTCGAGCGAACCGGCCTTGCCGTCCTTCTCGAGGATCCGCATCTTGCGGCCGGCGCCGGCGCAGTGCACGAGCCCGCGCAGACCGCCGCGCTCGTGCGCGACGTCCAGGGCGGCGGCGAACTGCTCGGCGTCGGTGACGTCGGCCGCAGCGAACGTGGCGCCGTCACCGAGGGACTTCGCGACGTCGGCGCCCGGTGAGCCGGGCAGGTCGACGAGGGTGACGGTGCCGCCGGCGTCGAGGACGCGGCGGGCGGTGGCCAGGCCGAGACCGGAGGCGCCGCCGGTGATCGCGACGGAAAGACCCTTCAGTTCCATATCTTTCGTTCCTTTGCGTGAAGTGCGTGTCAGAGCAGTTCGAGAATGGTGGCGTTGGCCATGCCGCCGGCCTCGCACATCGACTGCAGACCGTATCGGATTCCGTTGTCGCGCATGTGATGTGCCAGTCGAGTCATGAGGATCGCGCCGGATCCGCCGAGCGGGTGCCCCACGGCTATGGCGCCGCCGACCGGGTTCAGGCGCGCGTCGTCGACGCCGGTCTCGGCCTGCCACGCGAGCGGAACCGGTGCGAACGCCTCGTTGATCTCGAAGGCCCCGATGTCGTCGAGCGACAGGCCCGACCGGTCGAGGGCCTTCTGGGTGGCGGGGATCGGTCCGGTGAGCATGATGACCGGGTCGTCGGCGGCGACGACGGCGGTGTGGATCCGCGCCATCGGCGTCCACCCCTGGGCGGCCGCGTACTCGCTGGTGGTGACGAGCAGGGCTCCCGCGCCGTCGGAGATCTGCGAGGAGTTGCCGGCATGGATCACCCCGTCCTCCTTGAAGACCGTCTTCAGCTTGGCGAGCGATTCGACACTGCCGCCGCGGCGGATACCCTCGTCGGCGGTCAGCCCGGCGATCGGCGCGAGCTGCCCGGTGAAGGCTCCGGCGTCGGTCGCGGCGGCGGAACGCTCGTGCGAACGCAGCGAGAACTCGTCGAGGAGGGTGCGGGACAGGCCCCACTTCTCGGCCATCATCTCCGCGCCGACGCCCTGGCTGAAGCCGTCGACGCCGAACCGGTCGAGCACCTCCGTCGGGAAGTGCTCGCCGTTCTTCGCGGCCGTGCCCATCGGCACCCGGCTCATCACCTCGACGCCGCCGGCGATCACCACGTCGTTCTGGCCGGACAGGACGGTGGCGGCGGCGAACGAGACCGCCTGCTGGCTCGAACCGCAGGCCCGGGTCAGCGTGGTGGCCGGAACCGTCACGGGCCAGCCGGCGGCGAGCACCGCCGAGCGGGAGACGATGCCGGCCTGCTCGCCGACCTGGCTGACGCAACCCCAGATCACGTCGTCGACGGTGCCCGGATCGAGCCCGACCCGTTCGGCCAGCGCCGTCAGCACATGTGCCGACAGGTTGACGGGGTGGATCTCGGACAGGGCGCCGCCCCGGCGTCCGACGGGGGTGCGGACGGCATCGACGATCACGGCATCGCGCATGGGTGGATCCTTTGCAGTAGCGGGAGACGACGACCGGCCGGGTGGTGGCCCTCGATATCGAGTCGATCACGCACCCGGCCGGTGGGGAAAGGACATTCGGTGGATGGCTCCGTTAGGCGGAAGCTATGCCTTCGCGGGGGCCTCCGACCGGATGACGGCGCGGTCGCGTTCCGGGTTCGCGAAGACCAGGACCAGGATCGCGGCGACGATGCCCAGCGCACCGATGACCTGGAACGCGGTCGCGTAGCCCTCGGCCGCGGTGGCGGCGTTGTCGACGAGCACACCGGTGCCGTAGGGGGCGACGAGGCCGCCGACGGCCATGAGCGCGAGGAACACGCCCATCGTGCCGGCGGTCTGCTGCGGCGGGCACAGCTCGGAGATCGCGGCGTTGATGAGGGGGAAGGCGATCGCCCCGAAGCCGTAGCCGATGGACACGGCCGCGACCGCCAGGGCCGGGGTGCCGATGCTGGGCAGGAACACCAGGACGGAACCGCAGATCAGGACACCGGCACCGGGAACGATGATCCGCACGACGCGGGAGCGGTAGCCGCGCTGGGCGAGCCGGTCGGTGACCGAACCGGACGTGACCATCAGGATCAGGCCGACGATCGACGGCAGGGCGAACATCGAGCCGGCCTGCAGGGCGCTGTAGCCGAGACCCACCTCGAAGTAGGAGGGCAGCCAGGTCAGCACGACGGTGGTGAGCGCGTAGACGACCATGATCAGGACGACGCAGCTGAGGAACGTGCGGGTGAGGAAGATCTTCTTCCACGGCACCGACGGCTCGGTGGAGGCGGCGCCGGTCCCCTTCTTCACGGCCGTCGCGGTGAACGGGCCTTCCTTCCAGCCGGTCAGCCACGACGCCATCCACAAGGCACCGAGGATCGACAGCGCGATCAGGGCGGCGCGCCAGCCCCACTGGACGGTGATGTAGGCGAGGATCGGAGCGAGGGCGATCTTCGCGACCGACGCCGAGCCGGCGAGGAACGCGCCGGGCAGGCCGCGCTTGGCCGGGGGATGCCAGGAGTACGCGGCGGTGTGCATGAGCGCGGAGCTGGGGCCCTCGGCCAGGCCGAGCAGCATGCGGGTGACGATCAGCATCACCAGGCTCGCCGAGACGACCAGCGGCAGCATGACCACCGACCAGACGGCGCCCAGCGCCAGCAGCGCCCACCGCAGGGTGAGGTACTTGTTGAGGGGGCCGGCGAGGAAACCGCCGAGCGTGAAGGTCACGAAGAACAAGGATCCGACGAGGCCGATCTGGGAGGAGGACAGTCCCAGCTCGCGAGCCAGCGGCTGCGCGATGATGCCCAGCACAGCCTTGTCGGCATAGTTGACGACGTACAGGAAGATCACGAGGCCGGTCATGCCCCACGCCTGCTTGCCGCTGACGAGTGGGGTAGCCCCCTTCGGCGGGGCGCCGTGCGCTGCGTCGTGCGAGATTTCGCCAGTGGTCACCGGAGTGTCCCCTTAATGGCTCGAAGGGATGTGTCGGTCGGACGGTGCGTCGTCGACCGAGAGATGTGCACCGATCAGGCGCTCGGCATCCATTCAACGTGGTGTAGGTCACTGAAGCAATGTCCGGTCGGTGAATCGACCGATCACCGATACCTATGGACTTCCGGCGGTGCGAACGGGGCCATTGACGGCCGCTAACCGACCTATAGCCGAACGGTGTTGGTCCTACGGTCCGGCGGTGCTGCATATTTGGCCGTACAACTTCGTCGGCGCGTTCCGGGCTCCGACGTCCGGGCGGATGAGGACAGGCGACATGAACCCCACTGCTTCCATCGACGAGCTCCCCTCGTCCACCGCGCCCCTGGCCGGGGTGCGGGTCGTCGAGGTCTCGAGTTTCATCGCGGCTCCCCTGTGCGGCATGACGCTCGCGCAGCTCGGTGCCGAGGTCGTCCGCGTGGACCCGATCGGCGGGGCCGCCGACTACCATCGGTGGCCCGTCACCGACGACGGCGAATCGATCTACTGGGCGGGTCTGAACAAGGGCAAGCGTTCCTTCGCCGCCGACTTCCGGGATCCAGAGGCGCACAGTCTGATCCGTGATCTGATCACCGACGCCGGGGTGCTCGTCACCAACGCGGCCGGGCGGGACTGGCTGGACTACGACAGCCTCGCCGCGATCCGTCCCGACCTGATCCACGTGCAGGTCCTCGGCCGCGCCGACGGCGGCTCCGCCGTCGACTACACCGTCAACGCCGCCGCCGGCTTCCCGCTCGCCACCGGTCCCGTCGGCCACGACGGCCCGGTCAATCACCTGCTGCCGGCGTGGGACCTCGCATGCGGTCTCTACGCCGCGCTGTCGGTGGCGTCCGCGGTGCACCGCCGCGAGGTCACCGGCGCGGGCGCCAAGATCGTGCTGCCGCTCGAGGACGTCGCCCTCGCCACCGCCGGAAACCTCGGCTATCTCGCCGAGGCCCAGCTCGGCGGGCCCGAACGCGACCGCATCGGCAACTCCGTCTACGGCACCTACGGGCGCGACTTCACCACGTCCGACGGCGCCTCCTTCATGGTCGTCGCGCTGACCCCGCGGCACTTCCGGGACCTGACCGACCTGACCGGCACGACGACCGCGGTGGGCGCGCTCGAATCCGCCCTGGGCGCCGACTTCCGCGACGAGGGCGACCGCTACCGGCACCGCGAGGTGCTCGACGCGTTGTTCGCCGTGTGGTTCCGCGAGCACACCGCCGCCGAGGTGGCCACCTCCCTCGCGGGCACCTCGATCCTGCACGAGCGGTACCGCACCTTCGCCGAGATCGCGAAAGACCCTCGCGTGACCGCCAATCCGATGTTCCAGTACGTCGACCAGCCGCGTGTCGGCGGACACCTGGCCCCCAGCCTGCCGATGTCGTTCGACGGTATCCACCCCACCCCCCGGCCGGCGCCGGCCAACGGCGACGACACCGCCGCCGTCCTCGCCGAGCACCTGGGCCTGACGCCTCAGGAGATCGATCGCCTCGCCACCGACGGGACCATCCGGGTTCCCGCCGGCACCCTCCCCGCCCTCGAGAAGGACCTCGCCGTATGACCCGCCTCGCCCAGACCCTCGGCCTGACCGAGTTCCAGACCGAGATCCTCGCGACCGTCCGGCGGTTCGTCGACCGCGAGATCATCCCGAACGCCCAGGAACTCGAGCATTCGGACACCTACCCGCAGGACATCGTCGATCAGATGCGCGAGATGGGCCTGTTCGGGCTGATGATCCCCGAGGAGTACGGCGGACTCGGCGAGTCGCTGCTGACCTACGCGCTGTGCGTCGAGGAGCTCGCCCGCGGCTGGATGAGCGTGTCCGGTGTGATCAACACCCACTTCATCGTCGCCTACATGCTGCGTCAGCACGGCACCGACGAGCAGAAGAACTACTACCTGCCGAAGATGGCCACCGGCGAGACGCGCGGTGCCTTCTCGATGTCCGAACCGGAACTGGGCTCGGACGTCGCCGCGATCCGCACGAAGGCCAAGCGCGACGCCGACGGCGACTACGTGGTCAACGGCCAGAAGATGTGGCTGACCAACGGCGGCAGCTCCACCCTCGTCGCCGCCCTGGTGCGCACCGAGGAAGGTGCCGCCAAGGCGCACGAGAACCTCACCACGTTCCTCGTCGAGAAGCCCGCCGGCTTCGGCGAGGTCGCCCCGGGCCTGACGATCCCCGGCAAGATCGACAAGATGGGCTACAAGGGGATCGACACCACCGAACTGATCTTCGACAACTACCGCGCCAAGGCCGCCGACGTTCTCGGCGGCACCCCGGGCAAGGGTTTCTACCAGATGATGGACGGGGTCGAGGTCGGCCGCGTCAACGTCTCCGCCCGCGCCTGCGGCGTCGCCGTCCGCGCGTTCGAGCTCGCCGCCCGGTACGCGCAGCAGCGCACCACGTTCGGCAAGCCCATCGCCCAGCACCAGGCGATCTCGTTCTCGCTCGCCGAGATGGCCACCAAGGTCGAGGCCGCCCACCTGATGATGGTCAACGCGGCACGCCTGAAGGACTCCGGCGAACGCAACGACGTCGCTGCCGGCATGGCGAAATACCTCACCAGCGAGTACTGCTCGGAGGTCACCCAGGCCAGCTTCCGCATCCACGGCGGCTACGGCTATTCCAAGGAGTACGAGATCGAGCGGCTCATGCGCGAGGCACCGTTCCTGCTCATCGGCGAGGGCACCAGCGAGATCCAGAAGACGATCATCAGCAAGGGTGTCCTGCGCGAATACGCACTGTAGTCCCGATCCAGCTGTAGCCCCGATTCAGCTGTAGCCCCGATCCAGCTGTAGCCCCGATCCAGCTGTAGCCCCGATCCAGCTGCAGCCCCGATCCAGCTGCAGTCCCGATTCAGCTGCAGTCCCCATCTACCCGAGACCCGAGGAGACCGACCGTGCAGCGTACGGTGTTCGACGAAGACCACGAAGCGTTCCGCAAGACCGTCCGCGACTTCATCGCGAAGGAAGTCGCACCCGTCCATCACGAGTGGGAAGCCGACGGTCATCCCCCGCGTGACTTCTACCGTCGTCTCGGCGAACTCGGTATCCTCGGTATCCAGGCACCCGAGGAGTACGGCGGCGGTGGCGAGTCGTCGATCAAGTTCAACGCGGTCGTCGCCGAGGAGGTCGCGGCGGCCGGCGCGTCGTTCGGCTCCTACTCCGTGCACACGAATCTGATCCTGCCGTACCTGATGGAGTACGGCACGGACGAGCAGAAGCAGCGCTGGCTGCCCGGATTCTGTTCCGGCGATCTGATGTTCGCGATCGCCATGACCGAACCCGGCACGGGATCGGACCTCGCGAACATCTCGACGACGGCGAAGCTGTCCGAGGACGGCAGCCACTACATCGTCAACGGCGCGAAGACGTTCATCACCGGCGGTGTGCTCGCCGACCGCATCCTCACGGTGTGCCGCACGGCCCCGTTCGACCCGGAGAATCGGCGGGCCGGGCTGTCGATCCTCGTCGTCGACACCACCACCGAGGGGTTCGCCGTCGGCCGCAAGATCGAGAAGATCGGCCTCAAGACCTCCGACACCGCGGAACTGTCGTTCACCGACGTCCGGGTGCCGGTGCAGGATCTGCTCGGTGAGGAGGGCAAGGGCTTTTCCTACCTGACGCACAACCTCGCGCAGGAACGTCTGACGATCGCATTCGGCGCATCCGCCACCGCGGCCGCCGCCCTGCAGCACGCACTCGCATACACCAAGGACCGCAAGGTGTTCGGCAAGCCAGTCGCCGCGTTCCAGAACACCAAGTTCGTGCTCGCCGAATGCTCCACCGAGTTGCAGGCCGTGCAGTTGATGGTCGACAACGCCCTCGAGCTGCACGACCGCGGAGAGCTCACCGTGCCGGATGCGGCACGTGCCAAACTGTTCAGCACCGAAGCCGCGGGCCGCATCATCGACAAGTGCCTGCAGCTGCACGGCGGATACGGCTACGTCCTCGAATACCCGATCGCGCGGCTCTACGCGGACACCCGCGTCAGCCGCATCTACGGCGGCACCAGCGAGGTCATGAAGACGATCATCGCCAAGGACCTCGGTCTCTGACCCCACGCACACAGGATCCGTGCGGTGAACCGGAATCCGCCCACGTCACGGCGTGGGCGGATTTCGATGTTCCGAGCGAATTCAACTGTGCGGCGCAGCTACTCGATGGTCGCGGCGGCCGGGACCCGACCCAGTACGGCCCTGGCCGCCGTGATCAGTTGCTCGAGCCAGACGTCCGTGCCGACCGCTCGGCGCAACGGCTCGTTCGGCAACTCGATGCTCACCGGCAGCCCCGCCGGGAGGGCGGACCAGATCGCCGGCAGGTCGATGCCGCCCGACCCAGGCACCAGGCGTTCCTCGCGGGCGTGCCGGATCAGCTCCGCGTGGTCACGCGGGGCGGGAACCGAGCCGTCGCACATCTGGGCATAGTGCAGCCACTCGCGCGGAATCGCGGCCAGGTCCTCGGGCGACGTGGCCGAACGCGCGACGTGCAGCGCGTCGACGAGGACGCTGCGGGCCGGGCCGTCGGCCTGCCCGACGATCTCCACCGCGGTCTTCGCGTCGGGAACCGCGGTCCACGGCATGAATTCGAGGCTTGCGACGATGCCGTAGGAGGCGCACAGTTCCGCCAGCCGCGCGTACGAGTCGGTGAGACGGCTACGGTCGCGGTCGTCGCCGCCGACGAGCACCGCCTTCGCCCCGAGCCGGGCCCCGGCCTCGAGCAGCGGCACGTACGCCGTCGCGTCGAAATCCGGTCCGATTCGGATGATCTCGAGATCGAACACCTCGACCGGAGAATCGTTCAGCCGCCGGACGAGTGCGGACAGCGCGGCGTCGTCCTCGTGCAGTGGATAGGCGGTGGTGCCGGGCGCTGCGGGCAGCAGACGCAGTCCGATCGTGTCGAAGCCGTGCCGCTCGGCGAGGTCGACGTGCTGCAGCGGCGGTGTGTCGAGGACGGTGAGGGCGGCGAGGCCGAGTGGGGTGCTCATCGGGTGGCTCCTGTGGTCGAGGCGAGTCGGCGTCCGGTCAGGTACCCGAAGGTCATTGCCGGGCCCAGGTTGATTCCGCCGGAGGGATAGTGGCCGCCCATCACGCTGGACTGGTCGACACCGACCGCGAACAGCCCGTCGATCGGCCGGTCGTCGCCGTTCAGCACCCGCGACGACGAGTCGGTGACCAGGCCGGCGAACGTGCCGAAACTGCCCGGGACGACCTTGACGGCGTAGAAGGGACCGCGTTCGAGCGGGGCGAGGGACGGGTTCGGCCAGGGGTTGTCCGCGTCGCCGGACTTGACGTTGAACGGTGTGGTGCCACGGCCGAATTCGGGATCCTCCCCGACTCGGGCGCTCTCGTTGAACGCGGTGACGGTCTTCTCGAGCCCGTCCGGGTCGACGCCGATCTTCTCCGCGAGGTCGCGGATCGTGCGCCCCTTCGAGAGGTATCCGGATCGCAGGTAGGGCCAGGTGGGGATCGGGAAGGGCTTGGCCATGCCGAGCGGGAAGTACCGCAGGTACTGCTGGTCGGCGATCAGCCAGGAGCACACCTCCTCGCCGTCCGGCACCTGTTCGATCATGGCCAGGGTGTAGTCGTGGTAGCCGAGCGCCTCGTTGACGAAGCGGCGCCCGTCGGCGAGCACCCCGATGACGCCGGGCTTTCCGCGGTCCAGGATGTGCGGGAACACCCCCTGCCTGCCGTTGCGGTAGCGGACCAGGGAGACGGGACAGTACGCCACCGGTGACGCGAGGGAGCGGTCGAGGCGGCCGCCGACGGATTCGCCCAGTGAGATGCCGTCGCCGGTCGTCGTCGGCGGGGTGAGCGTCCAGTGTTCGCGTCCGCTCGGAGTCCGCGGGAACAGCTCTCGTCGCCGGTCGATGTCGTGGGTGAACCCGCCGGTGGCGAGGACGACACCGCGGCGGGCGGACACGGTACGCGCACCGCCGGGGCCGTCGATCCGGACTCCGGTGACGCGCCCGGACGGGTCGGTGACGAGTGCGGTGGCGGCGGTGGCGACCCGGATGTCGACGCCGGCGTCGAGGGCGGAGCGCAGCAGCCGGCCCACGAGTGCGGTGCCGTTGACCAGTTGCTGGCCGCGGCGCTCGGTGGCGAGGTCGAGCATGTGGGTCGAGACCCGTCGTGCACAGTGCACGAACGCGCGGCCGGAGCGCGTCGAGTGCAGGAAGGCCTGCAGGTCCGGGCCGGCCATGATGCCCATGCCGAGGAACGAGGTCTCGTACAGCTGCCGTCGCAGCAGCGCAGCGACGTCGGATCCGAGGCGGCGCAGGCTCACCGGCTTCGGCGCGACGGATCGGTGTCCCGTGCCCGCGCCGGGCGTGTCACCGTGGATGTCGGCGATGGCGGCACCGGGGACGAACTGCAGCGCCGTGTGACGTTCGAAGAATTCGACCATCTCGGGGGCGCCGTCGAGGAAGGCATCCACCTTGGCGGCATCGAACTCGTCCCCGAGCCGGTGTTCGAGGTAGCGGCGCGGCTGCGCGCGGTCCTCGTGCACACCGTCGGCGTGGGCGAACAGGTTCCGCGGTGTCCACATCCATCCACCCGACCAGGCGGTGGCGCCGCCGCACACGTCCGCCTTCTCGACGACGAGCACGGAGGCGCCCCCGTGGGCGGCAGCCACGGCCGCGGACAGCCCGCCGGCACCGGACCCGACGACGACGACGTCGTAGGTGAGGGATTCGGACACTGTGGCGGGGTTCATCGGGGCTCCTTGCCGGACGGGACGGGGGTGGGTGCGGGCGAGAGTTCGACGACTCTGCCGGTGCGGGAGGATTCGTAGATCGCGGCGACGACGGCCAGTGAGGCGCGGGCGTCGCGGCCGGTCACCGCGGGCCGGCGACCGGTCAGCACCGCCTCGGCGAAGTCCTGGACCTGCAGGGTGTGGAAGTCGGTGAGCCCGGCGTTGATGTCGCGGACGTCGAGGTTGGCGTCGACAGCCGGCGAATACGGAGACCGCAGCTCCACCTCGCCCGGCACGGTCCACAGCTCGTTGACGCCCTCCCGTCCCTCGGGGAACTCGAGGACGCTCGCGAGCGCCCCGGTTGCGCCGATCACCGTGACGCGGTTGCCGAGGTTGTGGCCGGCGCCGGTGGTGGCGGTGATCGTCGCGGTGCCGCCGGAGGCGAACGAGACGACGGCCGAGGCCGTGTCCTCGGTTTCGATGTGCTCGCCGTGGAAGCGGGTGCCGACGAACCCGCCGACGCGGACGGGCTCGCCCATGAACCACTGCAGCATGTCGATCTGATGGACGGCCTGCGTCATCAGGACGCCGCCGCCGTCGGTGTCCCACCGCCCGCGCCACGCGTCGGCCGAGTAGTAGCGGGACGGGCGGTGCAGGAGCACCGACACCTCCCCGAGAACGGGCACGCCGAGACGGCCGTCCTCGATCGCCGCCTTGATGCGGCGGGCCGCGGGCCAGAATCGACGCTGGAACAACACCCCGAAGGTGATGCCCGCGCGGTCGGCGGCCGCGATCATCCGGTCGGCCGCGGCCACGTCCACCGCGATCGGCTTCTCGCACAGCACGTGGATCCCGGCCTCGGCCGCGGCGACGACGATCTGTTCGTGCACGGGGTGCGGGGTGCACACGGTGCAGGCGTCGAGGCCGAGCCCGAACAGCTCGTCCACCGATCCGACGGCGTGAGCGATACCGTGCCGGGCGGCGAAGGCGCGGGCGCGCTCCAGGTCGGGATCGCAGCACGCGACGACCTCGACGCCGGGCACCTGCTGCAGCGCGTGCGCGTGGTTGCCCGCGATCTTTCCGCATCCGACGATGCCTGCGCGGAGGGCCATCAGAAGTGCTCCTCTCGTTCGACGTCCCGGGCTGCGGCTTCGCCGCGGTCCAGCCGGTTCAGCGCGGCGACGTCCGCTGCCGTGAGTGCCACGTCGACGGCGGCCAGATTCTCGGCCTGGCGCGCCGGATTCGCCGACCGCGCGACCGGCACGACGCCCTGCGCGAGGTGCCAGGCAAGCACGACCTGCGCACGGGTGCAGCCGATGCGGTCCGCGATCGAGGCGACGGCGGGGGCCGCGAGCACCTCGCCGCGGCCGAGCGGGCTCCACGACTGCGTGAACACGCCGAGTTCGTCGTTCGCGCGGCGGACGGGCAGCCGGGCCAGCGACGGGTCCATCTGGATCTGGTTGACGGCGGGCGCCTCCCCGGTCTCGGCCACCACCCTGCGCAGGTGGTGACCGAGGAAGTTGGACACCCCCACGTAGCGCACGAGCCCGGCGTCGCGGCACTCGAGCATGGCCTCGAACGCCGCGGCATACCGGTCGAACCGCGGCAGCGGCCAGTGGATCAGGAACAGGTCGAGCCGCTCGAGGCCCAGGCGCTCGAGGCTGCGCTCCACGGCGCCGCGGACGTCCCCGGACACATGGTCGCTGCCGCGGAGTTTCGTGGTGACGAACAGGTCCTCGCGGGGCACGCCGCAGGTGGCGAGGGCGGCACCGACGGCGTCCTCGTTCCCGTAGATCGCGGCCGTGTCGATCAGCCGGTAGCCGGCCTCGATGCCGGTGAGCACGGCGCGGGTGGCGTCGGGCCCGACGAGCGGCCAGGTGCCCAGGCCCAGGCGCGGCAGTGCGGTGCGGACGGAATCGGGCGCGGGTGCGGTGGTCTCCGCGCTCATGCGCCGGCTCCCACGCGCGAATCGGCGGCCTCGGTGATCCGGACGGCGACGTCGGCGGCGGTGACGAGCGCGGCCTGGATCGATCCGCCGTCGCCGCTCGCGTCGCCGACGCAGTGCACGCCGAGGCGGGGCTCGAGCCGGCGCAGATCGGCCAGCAGGTCGGTGCGCGGCTCGATGCCGTGCGAGACGAGCAGCTCACCGGGTGCGGCGACGGTGCGTTCGCGCCCGTTCGTCGAGACGACCACGTGCTCGGGTTCGATCCGGGTGACGATCGACGACAGGTGTGTGGTGAGGCGTTCGCTCGCCGCGAGCCGGGGCAACAGGACGATCTTCGCCCGGCGGCCGACGTCGTGCGCGATCGTCTCCTGGGGGCCGATCAGCACGACCGTCGTCCCGCGCCGGAGCAGATCGTCGGCCACGGCCGCGGCCTCCCGGTCGGCACCGAAGATCGTGATCGCCTCGGGCGCAGGGTCTCCGGAGGCGAGAAACTCCCGCACGTCGCGGATCGACCGGGTGTGGGCACCGGGGATGTCGATCGCGGGCCCGCGTCCGCCGGTGGCGAGCACCACCGCGTCGAAGCCGAGCGGCGCCAGGGTCGCGGCGTCGACCCGAGTGCCGGTGTGGCAGGTGACGTCGAGGTCGGCCAGTTCGTCGCGGTACCAGTCGACGATCCGGTGGTACTCCGGGTACTCGTGCAGCCGGGAGGCCAGCGCGAAGTCGCCGCCCAGGGTGTCGCGCTCGTCGTAGAGGTCGACGCTGTGGCCCGCCAGGGCGAGCTCGCGCGCTGCCGCCGTACCGGCCGGGCCGCCGCCCACGACGGCGACCCGCACCGGGGTCCCGGCCGGTTTCGTCGGCTGCTCGAGCTCGCGGCCGACCCAGGGGTTGACCGAACACGGAATCGGCCCTGCGGCAAGGTTGTCGATGCAGAAGTTGCAGGCGATGCAGGGCCGGTAGCGGCCTCCGTCCAGCGCCCGGTTCGGGAAGTCCGGGTCGGCGTGCAGCGTCCGGGCCAGGCTCACGAAATCGGCGCGGCCGGAGGCGATGATGTGTTCCGCCGTCTCGGGAGTGTTGATCCGGCCGGCGACGCCCACCGGGATGGCGAAGTCGCGGGCATACGGTTCGGCGTAGGGGGCGAGCAGACCGCGCTGCCATTCCCCCGGCTGGATGATCCACTGCCCCGACTCGTAGTTGCCCGCCGAGACGTCGAGGAAGTCCAGCCGGTGCGTGTCGACCGCGTCGATACGCTCGCGGGTCGTCTGCGCATCGAGCCCGCCGTCGACCGCCTCGAACGCCGAGAAGCGCAGTCCCAGAGCGATACCCGGTGCCATGGTGCGGACCGCATCGATGACCCGGTTGAGGAACAGTGCCGGGTCGGCCCACTCGTCGTCGCGGTGGTTGTATGCGGGCGAGAGGAATTGGTGGATGAGATAGCCGTGGCCGCCGTGCAGGGAGATCACGTCGACGCCCGCCTCCGCGCAGCGCGCGGCGGCCTCACCGAAACACTCGACGATGTGCTCGATGTCGTCGCCGTCGAGTTGCTCGGGCATCTCGCCGCCGACCACTGCGCACGGAATCGGGGTGGGGGCCACCGGGACGAACCCGCTGACCGCTCCCTGCGCGGTGCGGCCACCGTGGTTGAGTTCGACCCCGAGCAGCGCGCCGTGCGCGTGCACCGCCTCGGCGAGCCGGGCGATGCCGGGGATGCGGTCGTCGACGTCGACCCCCATCTGCCGGATGCGGCCCTTGCCGTCGGCCCGCACATAGCTCGCCTCGGTGAAGACGAGCGCGGCACCGCCGGCGGCACGTCGTTCGAGATAGGCGATGTAGGCGTCGGTCATCGAGCCGTCGGGTTCGCAGTAGTTGCGTTCCATCGGCGCCGACACGAAGCGGTTGCGCAACCGGACGGGACCCATGTCCAGGGGCCGCGCGAACGCGGGGGTGGTGGTCATCGTGCCTCCTGGTGCGTGGCGAGGACCTGGTTCGACAGCAGCTCGTCGAGGTGACGTCGCATGCGGTCCGCGTCGGGGTCGATGCCGGTGAGCAACGCGAACGTGTCGGCGGCCTGGGCGACGAGCATCTGTCCGCCGTCGAGCACGTCACAGCCGAGAACCGCGGCGGCGGAGATCAGTTCGGTTCGGATCGGCCGGTAGACGATGTCCGCGACCCACAGCCGGGGGTGCAGGGCAGCGACGTCGAACGGCGTTCCCGAGTGGCCGACCATGCCGATCGGCGAGGCGTTGACCACCCCGGTGCACGTACGCAGGGCGGCCGGGATCGCCTCCACCGGCAGAGCCGTGGCCCGTGTCGAGGGGAAGACGGCCGACAGTCGTGCGCAGACGTCCGCGGCGCGAACGGTGTCGACGTCGGCGATCCGCAGGTCCGCGACACCCGCGGCGGCGAGCGCGTACGCCACGGCCGAGCCGGCGCCGCCCGCACCGACCAGCACGACCGCATCCAGCGCGGCGGCCGGCAACCCGCGCCGCAACGCCGTGAGGAATCCACTGTGGTCCGTGTTGTGGCCGATCAGGCGCCCGTTCCGGACGACGACGGTGTTGACCGCGCCGAGCAGACGGGCGTTGTCGGACAGATCGTCGAGGACCGGCAGGACGACCTGCTTGCACGGGTGGGTGATGTTCAGCCCGGTGCAGCCGTCGGCGACGGCGGAGCGCACCAGGCCCCCGGTGCGTTCGACGGGTACGTTCTCCGCTTCGAGGTCGAGCAGTTCGTAGCGGTAGTCGGTCAGGCCGAGTGCGGCGGCCTCGCGCGCGTGGAGGGCCGGCGACAGGGACGAGGCGATGCCTGCCCCCACGAGCCGGATGCGGTGGCGGGCGGTGGACGGGGTCACGGTTACTCCTACGGGATGGGACGGGCCGTGGCCCCGGCGCCTCGGGCGCCGGGGCTCGGTGGCCGGTCAGACGTCGCTGCGGACGAGTTCCTGCGCCGGTCGCGCCACTGACGCCGGGCGAGGCTCGCCCAGGTCCTCGGTGCGGGTGCGGTAGGTCTCCGGCCCGGTGAGGGCGGCGATCGACGACAGCACCGCGAAGCCCAGGCACATCCAGGCGACCGGGGTCCAGTTGCTGGTGTCGCCCGCCGAGAGCAGCTGCGCGACGGCGGGGGTGAATCCGGCGACGAGCAGACCCAGCATGAGACTCACGGCCATGCCGGTGTAGCGCACCCGCGCCGGGAACTGCTCCGGGAAGTAGGCCGGGTAGACACCGTTCGGCATGGCGTAGAAGAAACCGATCAGGACGATTCCCGAGGCGAACACCAATGGCGCGCTTCCGGTTCCGATGGCGTGGAAGAAGACGAACACCATCGCGCCGGAGCCGAGGGCACCGAACACGAACACCGGCTTGCGGCCGATCCGGTCGGCGAGCAGCCCGGCGACGGGCTGGCTGAGCACCGCCACGAAGTTGGCGGTGGCGATCGCCCACAGCATCGTGGAGCGCTCGAAGCCTTCGACCTGCACGGCGTAGGCGAGCGCGAAGACGTTGACGATCGTGTTGATCATGGCGAACGTGGCGCTGAGGCTGATCCGCACGACGGTGCGCCAGTGCGACCGGAACATCTCGACGACGGGGAGGGCGGCGGTGTCGCCGTTCTCCTGGAGTTCCTCGAACACCTCGGGTTCGTCGAGCTTGCGGCGCAGCCACACCGCGACCACCGTGACGACGATGCTGAGCCAGAACGGCACCCGCCAGCCCCACGAGTAGAGCGCCTCGTCGGGAAGCGACGCCACCGGGATGAACACGAGGCTCGAGATGACGATGCCGAACATGATGCCGCTCATGGTGAACGACGTGAAGAACGAGCGCCGGTTCGCCGGGGCGTGCTCGAGTGTCAGGGACGACGAGCCCGGGGATTCACCGCCGGCCGACAGGCCCTGCAGCAGGCGCAGCAGCACCAGGATCACCGGTGCGGCGATGCCGATCTGTTCGTAGGTGGGCAGGCAGCCGATCACGAACGTGGCGATGCCCATCAGCAGCAGGCAGGCCAGCAGGGCGTTGCGCCGGCCGAACTTGTCGCCCCAGTGCCCCCACAGCACCGCGCCGAGCGGGCGGGCGATGTAGGCGACGCCGAGGGTGCCGATCGACAGCAGCGTCGACGTCGCTCCGTCGCCGGGGAAGAAGATCTTCCCGAAGACGAGCGCTGCGGCGGAGCCGTAGATGAAGAAGTCGTAGTACTCCAGGGTGCTGCCCAGGAAACCGGAGATGGCCGCCCGGCGGGCGTTCTCGTTCGGTCGTCCGTCGGGGCCGGCAGCGTGTGTGTTCGCCATGGCGTTCCTTTCGTCCCAGGATCCGACGGACGCCGAGTCGGCCTTCGGTGATGGCCCTCACAGTCGCCGGAACGGAACGAGCCTGACACGCCGCACTATGCAGCGTCCAACACTGAAAAAGTCTCAGATAAAGACGATTGTCGTCTCAATCCGGAGTGGGAAGGATCTCCTCGGCGACCCGCAAGGCGACTTCGAGCGCCGGGGACACGCGGCGCGGTGACCAGCCGATCCCGTGGTGCATGTAGACGGATTCGTCGGCGAGAGGGACGAAGACCGTGCCCGGCGGCGTGATCGTCGCGATGCTCGACGTCATCAGCGCCACTCCCACGCCGGCCGAGACGAGCACCAGGATCATGTACGGGTCGGTGATCTCCTGGACCACGCGCGGGCGGAATCCGGCGTCGAGGCAGGCCCGCATGGCGCTCTCCTGCAGGGCCGACCCCGCCGACAGCGGCGTGGTGATGAAGCCGTCGTCCGCGAGGTCGTGCAGGTCGATCTCCGCCTCCCCGGCGAGCGGGTGGTCGGAGGGCAGCACGGCGCCGAACGACTCGCGGCGGATCAGCCGGGTAGCCACCGCCGTGGACTGGACCGGCAGCCCGACGAACGCGAGATCCAATGCGCCGCTTTCCAGTTGGGTGACGGCCTCACGGGTCATGATGCGGCCGACGAGATCGAGTTCGATGTCCGGGTACCGCTGCCGCAGCGCCCGCGTCAACGGGGGGAGCGAAATATGGTTCAGCACACCGGTGAACCCGATCTTGATGCGGCCGTACACACCGCCGGCGGACGCGCGCGTGGCCTGTCGTGCCGTCTCGACGCTTTCGAGAATGTGGTAGGCGTGGGGCAGGAAGGCATGCCCCCCGGCCGCGAGAGCGACGCTGCGCGTATTGCGTTCGAACAACGGCACACCGAGGTCCTTCTCGAGCTTGCGCACCGTCTGACTCAGCGGCGACTGCGCCATCTGCAAGCGGGCGGCCGCCCGCCCGAAGTGCAGTTCCTCAGCGACGGCGACGAAGGCCTGAAGCCAGCGGATCTCCATCTCGATCCCTCCGGGGACTTGACGGCTGCGCCTACAGCCGTATATCCAGATCCATACATGGTGCGTCGTCGATTGTTTCGATTTCGCACATGGATTCAGACTACTACCGGCACACCCGCGAGGAGCGAGCGCATGGTGACCTATCCCTCGGGCGCGACCGCGCTCGTCACCGGCGGGGCGAGCGGAATCGGTGCGGCCTGCGCGAGGCGGCTGTCCGCCGAAGGCATCCGGGTCGTCACCGCCGACGTCGCGGACGGTGCCGACGAGCACGTCGACGTCACCGATCCCCAGGCCGTCGACCGGCTGCGCGCACGCCTGGGGCGGGTCGACATCCTCGTCAACAGCGCCGGGGTGGTGGGTCCGTCGGCCCCGCTCGTCGACACCGCCCTGACGGACTGGCAGCGGACGTTCCGCATCAACGTCGACGGCACGTTCCTCATGTGCCGCGCCTTCGTGCCCGCCATGATCGACGCCGGCTGGGGCCGGGTGGTGAACCTGGCGAGCATCGCCGCCAAGGACGGCAACCCGAACCAGAGCGCCTACTCCGCGTCCAAGGCCGCGGTGATCGCGCTGACGAAGTCGCTCGGCAAGGAGATCGCGACCACCGGGGTGCTCGCCAACGTGGTTGCGCCCGCGGCGGTGGAGAGCCCGATGAACGCCGGAACGGATCCGGCGATCCTGGCCCGGTCGCAGAGCCTGACGCCGATGGCCCGGATGGGCCGGCCCGACGAGATCGCCGAACTCGTCGCCTGGCTGTCCTCGGACGCGCTGAGCTTCTCGACCGGCGCCGTGTACGACGCGAGTGGCGGCCGCGCGTCGTACTGACGGCCCGTGAGCGGGAGGATGTCGCGTCCAGCGGGAGCTTGTCGTCGGAGCTACTCGGCCGATGCCGCAGTCACGGCCCGCTCGGCGCGACCGGTCGGCCGACGCCGAGCGGACCGCGCAGCGAACTCCCGCGTCTCAGACCAGCGGCCAGCCGGTGTACTGCTCGGCGATCAGGGTGCGTCCCGCGACGGAGCGGGTGACCGCGTCGAGCTCGGCGTCCTGCCGCTTGTTGTCGAACGGGCTGTTGCCCGGGTGGGTGTGCAGCATCGACGACATCCACCACGAGAAGTGCTGGGCCCGCCACACGCGCGGCAGGACCTCTTCGGTGTAGCCGTCGAGCCGGGCGCGGTCGCCGCGGGCGAGGTACTCGTCCATCGACCGGGCGAGCACGAAGACGTCGGCGACTGCGAGGTTGAGGCCCTTGGCGCCGGTGGGCGGGACGGTGTGCGCGGCGTCGCCGGCGAGGAACAGGTTGCCGTGCTGCATGGGTTCGCACACGAAGCTGCGGAACTGCAGGATCGACTTCTCGAAGATCCGGCCGTCCTTGATCTCGGCACCCTCCCCGTCGACCCGGGCGTGCAGTTCGCTCCAGATGCGGTCGTCGGACCAGTTCGCGATGTCGTCGTCCGGATCGACCTGCAGGTAGTGCCGCTGCACGTCGGCGGTCCGGGTCGAGACGAGCGCGAAGCCACGCTCGTGCCGCGCGTAGATCAGCTCCTCGGACGAGCGCGGCGCCTCGGCGAGGATGCCGAGCCACGCGAACGGGTACTGACGGAAGTGGTCGGTGCGGATCTGCGGCTCGGGGATGAGACCGCGGGTGCTGGTGCGCGAGCCGTCGCATCCGGCGACGAGCCGGGCATCGAGACGCTGCGGGTTGCCCTGCGGGTCGGTGTAGGTGAGATAGGGCCGATCGGTGAGGTGATCGTGGACCTGCACGTCGGAGACCCCGAAGCGGATGTCGCCACCGTCGGCGAGGCGGCGCGCGATGAGGTCCTTGTTGACCTCGTGCTGCGGGTAGACGGTGACCGCACGGCCGACGAGTTCGTCGAACGCGATGCGGTGTCCTCGGCCGCCGAAACGGAACTCCACGCCGTGGTGCTCGTACCCCTCGGCCTTCAGCCGGTCGCCGACCCCGGTTTCGACCATCAGGTCGACGGTGTTCTGCTCGAGCACGCCCGCACGGATGGTGGCCTCGATGTCCTCCCGGGAGCGCGCCTCGAGCACGACGGACTCGATGCCGCGCAGATGCAGCAGGTGCGACAGCATCAGGCCGGCAGGGCCGGCGCCGACGATCGCGACCTGGGGGCGGGACTCGCTCATGGGAAGACTCCTCGGAAACGGGGACGATCGGTGATGCCCCTCACTGTCCGGGAGGAAGGACCACGTCGTCACCCCCCGCTTTCACTCACCGAAAGACGGCTTTCAGGTCAGCCTGCGGGAGATGCCGCTGGCGGCGGCCCGCATCGCCGGGATCAGCGGCGCGGCATCCGCCTCGACCGACACCACCACCGACACCGCGGCGACGACCCGGCCCGAGCGCTCCCGGATGGGCGCCGCCATCGCCATCGTGCCGACGTTGAGGTACTCACGGGCGATCACGACACCGGTCCGCCGGATGTCGTCGAGCACCCGCCGCAGCCGGGACTCGTCGACGATCGTGGCGGGGGTGAACCGTTCGAGTCCGGCATCGAGCACCTCCTGCAGCAGCTCCGGCCCGCCGTGGGCGAGCAGCACCAACCCACCGCTCGACGCGTGCAGGGGCAGCCGGCCACCGGCCCGGCCGACGACGGGCACGGCACCGCGCGCCGAAAGCCGCTCCACGTACAGGGCCTCGAGTCCCTCGCGGACGACGAGTTGCACGTTCTCCCGCGTCGCGTCGAACAGGTCCTCGAGATAGGGCATCGCCACCTGGCGCAGACCGTGAGCCCGCGGCGCGAGGGCACCGAGTTCCCACACCCGCACCCCGATCTGGTAGCTGCCGTCCGCCCGGCGCTCGAGAGCTCCGGCGTCGACGAGCTGACCGCACAACCGGAACACCGTCGGCAGGGGCAGTCCGGTCCGGCGGCTCAGTTCCGACTGGGTCAGGCGCGGCCGTTCGGCGGTGAACGCGCCCAGCACTGCGAAGGCACGGCCGAGCAGGGACCGGTCGGGAGCATCGGGCACGCATACATTGTGGAGTGTCCGCGCCACCGGGCGTCGAGCCGGAAGGGCGAACCGGCGGCCGAGCGTCTATCGTCTTGCCGCATGCGACTGGTCGAGAAATCGAAACGGGTCATAGAGGCGCACCTGAACAACACCAGTGTCCGGGCACTGTCGGGGTCGATGGTGGCGTACGAGGGCCAGGTGCAGTTCAAGTCGGCCGGGTTCGGCGGGGGCGAGGGCGTGCTGGCCGGACTGCGCCAGCGGGCCACCGGGGAGGGCCTGTCGCTGATGGAGTGCAGCGGCAACGGCGTGGTCTATCTCGCCCACCAGGGTCAGGACGTCACGGTGCTCGAGTTGAACAACGAGACGCTGCAGGTCGAATCGGAGCAGCTGCTCGCCCTGAACGGCAACCTCGGCACGAACGTCACGTTCGCCGGGGTGCGCGGCAACATGAGCGGCCAGGGCCTGTTCACCACGACGGTCACCGGGAGCGGGCAGGTCGCGCTGCTCTCGGCCGGCGGTCCGCTGATCCACCTCGAGGTATCCCCGCAGTATCCGCTCGTCGTCGACCCGGACGCGTTCGTGTGCGCGAAGGGACAGCTGAGCCAGTCGTTCGTCACCGACGTCTCGTGGCGCACGTTCGTCGGGCAGGGCAGCGGCGAGGCGTTCTCGCTGCGGTGGGACGGCATGGGCGTCGTGTCCATCCAGCCGGCGGAGCGGTGAGGGAGAGCATGTTCTCGAAGATCAACGGCAAGGTCGTCAAGGTCGATCTGAACCAGTCCGGTCCGGTCGTCGCCCGCCGCGGGGCGATGCTGTTCTATACGGGCATGGTGCAGTTCGCTCCGCACCAGGTGCCCGGCGCCGGCGGGATGCCGGGCATGGGCGGGATCGCCGGAATGGCGGGACGGATGATGCAGGGCGAGCACGAACGCACGATGCTCGCGCAGGGCAACGGCGTCGTCCACTACGGCTTCCGCGGCCTCGAGGTGCACGTGGTGGACCTGTCCGCCGGCGGTGACCTGCGGGTGGAGGCGTCGCGGCTGCTCGGCTACACCGCGAGCCTGCAGAGTTCGGTGGTGTCGATGTCGGCGCCGCCGGCGGGCGGTGGCGGCGGGGGCGGCGGTTTCCTCGGCGCGCTGCGCAACGCCGCGACGGGCATGGTGACCGGCAGCGGCATGTTCACCACCCAGCTGTCGGGGCGCGGCACCGCGGTGCTGCTCGGGCACGGCGGCTTCCTCGAACTGCAGGTGGGCGGTCCGGCCCCGGTCGTCGTCGACCCGCAGTCGTTCATCGCCGCGTCCGGACCGGTGCGGACGGAACTGAAGTCCGCCATGAGCTGGCGCAACGCCGGCCGCAGCGGCGGCGAGGGTCTTCAGCTCGAATGCACCGGTCAGGGCATCGTCTACGTGCAAGCGTCCGAGGAGAAACTGTGAGCGTCGTCCTCAATCCCTCTCATCTCGTCGGCAGCGACAACCTGCCCGGCAATCACTACGCCTTCTGCATCGACCTGCAGAGCCCGTGGTTCCTGTCCAAGGGCGCGATGATCGCCTACTACGGGCAGGTGCAGTTCACCTCGCTCACGCACGGACTGCAGGGGCAGCTGCTGCAGATGGTCGCGCATCAGTTCTCGGCGCCGCTGTACATGGGTGACTACGTCGTCGCCGAGGGGTACGGGAAGCTGATCCTCGGCGACCGGGGCTACGACATCAACTCCTACGACCTCGACGACGGGAATCTGACCATCCGGGCCGCGAACCTGCTCGCGTTCGAGCCGGGATTGTCGCTGAACCAGTCGATCGTGCCGGGCTTTCTCACCCTGATCGGGACGGGCAAGTTCCTCGCCTCGTCGAACGGGCCGGTGATGTTCGCCGAGCCGCCCCTGCGGGTCGACCCCGAGGCGCTCGTCGGCTGGGCCGACTGCCCGTCACCGAGCCATCACTACGACGAGGCCTGGGTCAACGGCTTCGTGGCCGCCGGGGCGCGCATGTTCGGCGTGCAGTCCGGGGAGGAACGGCAGTTCGACTTCACGGGCGCCGGGACCGTGCTCATCCAGTCCAGCGAGAAGGTGATCGACGACAGCGCGGTCGTCCGGACGATCGAAGGGCAGCTGCCCGGTCTGACCCCCGGTGGTCTGCAGCGGATCAACCAGGTGGTGGCGTCGCAGCTGCAGTCCCAGCAGCACTGAGCCCGGGCGCCCTGGGTCGGGACTGGGCACTTGCCCGGGGCGCCCACCGCCGGACTGTGACTACCATCACAGGTAAGCCACACCTCAGTGAGGTAAGGTTTGGTGAACCTAAGTAGTACGTCCAGGAGGGCCTCGATGATCGTCTGCAGCTGCCACGCTCTCTCGCACCGGCACATCGAGGCCCACATCGCTGCCGGCGCGCGCTGCACACGCGAGATCGGGGCGGCCTGCCGCGCGGGCACCGACTGCGGACGCTGCGTCCGGAATATCTCGGCGATCGTTCGCGCATCCCGCGACCGGGATGAGAGGATCGAACTCGAGACCGCCGTCTAGACCCGATACCCGGCGGTCGATCCGCGTTCGGTCCCCGGGAGGCGCCATGAAGGGCGACAAGAAGGTCATCGAGTACCTCAACGAGCAGCTCACCGCCGAGCTCACGGCGATCAACCAGTACTTCCTGCACTCGAAGATGCAGGACAACAACGGTTGGACGAAGCTCGCCGCGCACACCCGCGCCGAATCCTTCGAGGAGATGCGGCACGCCGAAACCCTCACCGACCGGATCCTGTTCCTCGAGGGCCTGCCCAACTACCAGCGCCTCGGCACGCTGCGGCTCGGCGAGACGGTCAAGGAGATGTTCGAGGCCGACCTGCAGGTCGAGATCGAGGCCCGCGACCGGCTCCGCAAGGGCGCCGAGTACATGCGTTCGGTCCACGACATCACCTCGGCCCGCATCTTCGAGGAGATCCTCGCGAACGAGGAAGAGCACATCGACTACCTGGAAACCCAGCTGGGCCTGCTCGAGCAGCTCGGCGAACCCCTCTACATCTCTGTGCACGTCTCACCGCCGGAGTGAGCGACAAGCGCGTCGCGATCGACAAGCAGACCCGCCCGGTGTACCGGGCGCAGATCGCGGTCGCCCAAGCGATACGCCAGGCCACGGCCGACGCCGGACTCGGGCGTCGGCTCGTGGAGCTGGTGAACATCCGCGTCTCCCAGATCAACGGCTGCGCCTACTGCCTGGACGTGCACGTCCGGGACGCCCTGCGCGAGGGCGAGACCACTCAGCGGCTGGCGGTGTTGCGGGCCTGGCGGGACACCGACCTGTTCACCGAGCAGGAGCAGGCCGCCCTCACCCTCGCCGAATCGATCACCGAGCTGCCCGACAGTCGTACCCAGGACCGGGACTACGCCTTCGCCCGCGCCCGCCTCACCGAGGACCAGCTCTCCGCGATCGCGTGGGTGGCCGTGGCGATGAACACGTTCAACCGGGTCTCCATCGTCAGCCGGCACCCGGTCCGTCCCCCGCAGGAGTGACGCCGAACTGATTTCCTGAGCAACCATCCGGTTATCCTCGACTGATGACGAAGACCCGGTGGCTCAGCGACGACGAGCAGCGCACCTGGCGCGCCTACCTCGACAGCACCCGTCTGCTGATGAATGCCCTGGACCGGCAGCTCACCCGGGACTCCGGCATGTCCCTCACCGACTACGAACTGCTGGTCGCGCTTTCGGAGGCCCCCGGCCGGCGGCTGCGCATGCGCGCGCTCGCCGACGCCGTCGTGACGACCCGCAGCGGCGTCACCCGCGCGATCAGCCGCCTCGTCGACGCCGGCTGGGTCCGGCGCGTCGAATGCGACGAGGACAAGCGCGGCACGCTGGCCGAACTCACCGACGCCGGCGCCACGAAGCTGGCCCAGGCCAGTCCCGGGCACGTCGAGGCCGTACGCTCCTACGTGTTCGACCTGCTCGGCCCCCAGGACGTGACCCGCTTCGGGGACACGTACACCGCGATGCGCACGCACCTGCTCGAGAACACCTGAACAGCCGGAGGAATGCCATGAGCGACCCGTCCGTCGTCGCCGTCCACAATCCGCAGCGCCAGCGTTACGAACTGCGCGACGGCGACACCGTCGTCGGCTACACCCAGTACCACCCCGACGGCGACGTCCAGCTCGTGTTCGACCACACCGAGGTCGACAACGCCTACTCGGGCCGGGGCCTGTCGAGCACGCTGGTGCGGTTCGCGCTCGACGACGTCCGCGCCCGCGGAAAGCGCGTCGTGGCGATCTGCCCGTTCGTCGACGGCTTCATCGACAAGCATCCCGAATACAAGGATCTCGCCGACTGAGACCCGCCGCCGGGCACCACCGCATGCCGCCCCCACCGGACGTCACCGCCGTCGCCGCCACCCTGCGACGGGCGGGGTGCGTGTTCGCGGAGGACGAGGCGCGGCTGCTGATCGACGCCGCCCGGACGCCCGGCGACCTCGCCGACTCGGTGCGCCGGCGCGCCGCCGGCGAACCGCTCGAGCACGTTCTCGGCTGGACCGAGTTCCGCGGCCTGCGCATCCACGTGACCCCCGGGGTCTTCGTCCCCCGCCGGCGCAGCGAGTTCCTCGTCGAGTGCGCCGTCGCGCTTGCCGCGCCGGGCGTCGTCGTCGACCTGTGCTGCGGATCCGGGGCGCTCGGTGCCGCGGTGGCGGCGGCCGTCGCCGACGTGGAACTGCATGCGACGGACCTCGATCCGGCGGCGGTGGAGTGCGCGGGCCGCAACCTCGCCGCGTTCGGCGGCCACGTGTACGAGGGCGACCTCTACGACCCGCTGCCCGCGGGACTGCGCGGGCGCGTCCACCTCCTGCTCGCCAACGTGCCGTACGTCCCGACCGCGGACCTGGCGCTCCTGCCGGCCGACGCCCGGGAGCACGAAGCCCGCATCGCCCTCGACGGCGGCACCGACGGCCTCGACGTGCTGCGCCGGGTGGCAGCGGCGGCCGGACGATGGCTCGCGCCGGGCGGACATCTGCTGGTCGAGTCGAGCACGCAGCAGGCCGACGGGATCGCCGCGTGCTTCGACCGGAACGGGCTGACCCCGCAGGTGGCACACAGCGACGACGACTTCGCGACCGTCGTCGTCGGCACCGCGCCGCGCTGAGCGCGGTTCAGCCGGCGCGCAGCGCGGTTCAGCCGGCGCGCACAGCGCGGTGCCGGCGCACGGCGTCGCGGTTCGCGCACCGCGGCGAACAGTACCGCTGCCGCCCGTTACGGGAGGTGTCCGCGTAGACGTCGTCGCACTCGTCGAGGGCGCAGCGGCCGAGTCGGTGCATGCCCCGGCCCACCAGGTGCAGGGCCGTACCGACAGAGATCAGCGCCTCGAGCACCCCGGCGAGCGAATACTGATCGTCCCGGTAGTGCAGGTGCCAGCCGTCCCCCGCGTGATTCGTCATCCGCGGATACGCCGAAGCGGCGGCCAGCATCTCGTTGACGAGCGCGGCACGCTCGGCGTCACCGGTCGCGTCGACGATCCCGCACCAGCGTTCGAGCATCGCCTCGACGTCGCGCAGGTCGCCGGCGCCGACGGGAAAGTCGATCACCAGGCCCGCCTCGAGGCAGCGGCACACCAGCGCGTCGACTGTCGCGGGTGGGTCGTTCACCAGCTCCGCGGCGAGTCGCACGGCATACTCGCCGTAAGGGTTGAGATGCACAATGTCATTACACCACGCTGGTGGCATGCCGACATCCCACAGCCACCACTGGACCGAGGTCTCCCGCCACCCGACGAGCGAAGGCGTGGTGCGGTATCAGCGCTGCGCATGCGGCCGCTGGCGCCTGGTCTCGACACCCCTCCTCCCCGATCCGATCGGCGTGTCGGCGACGGTCCCGGTGACCCGCCGAGCGTGAAACCCGACGCCTCGCGGAGGACAATCGCCTCCATGACCGAGCGCAAGCGGCCGGACATCACCTTCGAGTCGTGGATCGAACGCCAGATCCGCGTCGCGCAGGAGCGGGGCGACTTCGACAACCTGCGTGGCGCGGGCAAGCCGATTCCGCATCGCAGCGACGACGAGCTGTGGTGGGTCAAGGACTACCTGCGCCGGGAAGGGCTCTCGACCGAGGCCCTGCTGCCGCCCCCGCTGCAGCTGCGCAAGGAGGTCGAGCGGTTGCGCGACACCGTGCGCGACGTGCCCTCCGAGCCGGCGGTGCGGCAGATCGTCCGGGAGCTGAACCGGCGAATCGTGGACTGCCTGCGCGCACCGAGCGGTCCCCTGGTTCCCATCCACCGGGTCGACCCGGAGGAGGTGGTCCGGCAGTGGGCCACAGATCGGGCGGAGCTGCGGTCGCAACGGGCCGAGCGGGCTGCGGCGGCGGCCGCAGCGCTGCGTGAGTACACCGCCGAGCCGCCGCGTCGACGCTGGTGGCACCGCGTCGTCAGGTTCCGGCCCGCCGGAACCTGACGACGCGCGGGACGGCCTTCGTCGGTGCCGCACGGCCGCGCACTTCGCAGCCGTACGCGACAGCGGTCGTCGGTGCGTTCGTCGATTCGTGTCGCGGGTACGAGTCCCGATCCCGGCACGTTGCCAGCAGACTGCCAGGAACGTCCCAAGATCCCTCGAGAGTCACCGGCTGTACTGGTCTCGTTCGCATCGCGTTCACCGCAGCGCAGTTCTTCGACGAGAGGCCGGGTTCCATGGGAATGTTCGACCGATTCCGCACGTCCACCCCGCAGGACATGCCCCCGACTGACGCCGTTCCCACCGCACCGACGGGCTACCGGCAGACCGCCGGTAGCCTGCATGCCTTCAACCGCTACGAGATCAAGTACTTCGTCGACGAACTGAAGGTTCCCGACCTGCGCCGGGAACTCACGGCACGGATGGACACCGATCCGTATTCTCCACACGGCGGGTACCCGGTCACCTCGCTCTACTACGACACGCCGGACCTGCGGTTCTACTGGGAGAAGATCGAAGGCCTGAGATTCCGGCGAAAACTGCGGATGCGTCTGTACGGCAACCCTTCCGAATGCACCCACGACACGCCGGTGCACATCGAGATCAAGCAGCGCGTCAACCGGGTCACCCAGAAGCGGCGCATCGCGATGCCGTACGGGACGGCGCAGCGCTGGCTCGACGGACGGCAGGAGGTCGGCTGTGATCCCCCGCAGCGTCCGTTCGTCCACGAGGTGACGACGTTGATCGGCAATCTCGACCTGCGACCGATCGTGACCACGGGATATCTGCGGGAGGCGTTCGTCGGCCGCGAGGCCGACCTCGGTCTCCGAGTGACGATCGACCACAAGGTGCACGGCCGCGACCGCGATTTCGGCTTCGCGTCGGGAGCGCAGAACCGGTTCGTCGTGCCGCCGAAACTCGCGATCGTCGAACTCAAGGCCAACGAACGCGTTCCGTACTGGGCGACCGATCTCACTGCCCGCATGGACATGTCGGTCGTCCGCGTCTCGAAGTACTGCCAGTCCGTCGAGGCGTTCGGTCTCGCGCCCCGCTCCCGGTTCGGCGCTCCCGAACTCGTTCTGCCGCAAGGCTTCGACGGCCGTGCGCCGACCGGCCTCCTCGAAACCACGACGACGGTGCCCTGACCTGCCGCCCTGTTCCCGTCCCTACACCGAACCAGGACTCTCATGAATTTCGACCTGCAAGACCTCAGCGGGACGTTCACCACGTTCGACATCATCGTGTCGCTGTCACTGTCGTTCGTCCTCGCCTCGATCATCGGCTGGGTCTACCGGCACACCCACAAGAACGTCTCCTACAGCCAGTCCTACGTGCAGACCCTGGTACTGGTCGGCATGGTGATCGCGCTGATCATGCTGGTCGTCGGCTCCAACATCGCCCGCGCGTTCGCACTCGTCGGCGCCCTGTCGGTGGTTCGGTTCCGCAACGCCATCAAGGAAACTCGCGATGTGGGCTTCATCTTCCTGGTGATGGCCGTCGGCATGACCACCGGCACCCGCTTCTACCTGCTGGCGATCGCCGCGACGATCGCGATCTGCCTGGTGCTGCTGATCATGAGCAAGTTCAACTGGTTCGAGCTCGACGTCCGGCGCCAGGTCGTCAAGGTGCAGGTACCGCCGGAGCAGCAGTACAGCGCGATGGTCGAAGACGAGCTCGTCCGGTACTGCACCGAGTTCGAGCTGGTCTCCACCGAATCCGTCCGCTCCGGGGCGCTGACCGAGTTGTACTACACCGCGCAGCTGAAGAAGGACGCGAAGCCGAACGAGCTGATCTCGGCCCTGAGCGCGGTCAACACCGGTCAGCGGGTGACGGTCCTGACCGGCTACGACCAGACGGACATCTGATGGGCGGGACGCCGACCGGCGGACAGCCGCCACCGCGACGACGGCTCCGGCACCGGATCCCGGTGTCGTTACGACAGCACTGGAAACTTCTGGCGGTGTTCGTCGCGTTCGTGACGATCCTGGCGACCGTGTTCGGGGCGACCCGCATCCGGCCGTACCTCACCGGCGACCCGACGATCATCGCCTCGGAGATCACCGACAACATCACCGGCACGGTGGACCTGTTCGACGCCTCTGTCCCGCACGAACTCTCGGTCGAGATCACCGACGCGGAGTACGACGAGATGATCACCGCCTTCCAGAGCACCGGCGAGAAGAAGTGGGTCACCGCCGACGTCACCCTCGACGGCACGCTGATCACCGACGTCTCGGTGCGATTGAAGGGCAACTCCACCCTGATGGGATTGCGCGGCACCGGTACTCGCGTCGGCGGTCAGGGCGTCGCACCACCGGCGGGGCTGGAGCTGCCCGAAGGATTCGAGCCGCCGGCCACGGGCGGCATGTCGCAGGCGACCGCGGACGATCCGACGTCGCTGCCGCTGCTCGTCAGCTTCGACGAGAACGCCGACGGCCGCGCCTACCAGGGCATGACCGAGATCTCGGTGCGCCCCGGTTCGCCCGTGCTCAACGAGGCGATGGCCTTGTCGCTGACCGCGGAGACCGAGCAGCCGACACAGCGTTACGCGTACACGGTCTATTCGGTCAACGGCAGCGCCACAACCACGCGCCTGCTGCTCGAACATCCCGACGACACCTATGCGAACTCCCTGTTCGACTCCGAAGGCTATCTGTACAAGGCGGATGCGTCGTCGCGGTTCGAGTATGTCGGCGACGACCAGTCGGACTACGCCGACCAGTTCGAGCAGATCAACGCGGTCGGGACGGGGAACCTGCAGCCGATCGTCCGCTTCCTGGAATGGCTGGATTCGGCGGGCGACGAGGAGTTCGACGCACACCTGTCGGAGTGGGTGGACGTGGACTCGTTCGCGCGGTACGTCGCCACACAGAATCTGCTCGTCAACGGCGACGACATGAGCGGGCCGGGCCAGAACTACTACCTCTGGTACGACCTCGGGACGGGCAGGCTCTCCGTCGTGTCGTGGGACCTGAACCTGGCCATGCAAGGTGACGCCACGACCGGCCCGCACGACACCGTCTCGATGGACCCCGGAGCGAGGGGCGGCGCCGGGCAGGACGGCCGCGGTACCCCACCCGCCGGCGTCGGCGCGGTGGCTCAGCCGCGCGCGATGCCCTCGGACGCAGCCGCGCCCCCGGGAGATGGCCGGATGCAGTCCGGCAATGCGCTGAAGACACGGTTTCTCGGATCCGATGCCTTCACCGGCGTCTACGAGGACGCCTACCGGGAACTGTACGACCAGATGTACGGCAGCGGACGCGCCCTCGAGATGCTCGACACCCTCGTCGCGACCGTTCCGGTGAGCGACGGGCTCCCGGCCGATTCGCTCCGATCGAGTGCGGACTCGATGCGGTCCTGGATCGAGCAGCGCACCGCTGCGCTCGCGGAGCTGCGTGACAGTTGAGCTGCGTGAGTGGGGACCGGCCGAGGCGTGAGAGGCGGGCCGCGCGGTGCGGCCCGGTTTCACAGCCCGACCTCGGAAGGTCTCAGCGGCGGCCCAGTCCGTGCCGGCATTCTGGAGACGGCAGAATCGATCGCGAACCTGTTCGCGGGGAAAGGAATCGTCATAACCGCTTCAGCTCCGACGGTCTCCCGCCTGGCACATCCGTCCGGGCGCGACACCGGTGCCGTCTTCCTGATAGTCGGTGGCATTCCCGGAGCGGGTAAGAGCACCCTGCTTCGCCGGATCGAGCACGATATCCCGGGTCTGACCGTTCTCGATCCGGAACGCCGTGCCGAAGGCCTCGCCGCCGCGCTTCCGCCGGACCTGCCGTATCGCCGGTATCGGCCACTCGTCCATCTCATGCACACCCTCGACGTGGTGCGCACTCTCCTGGCCGGACCGCACCGGAGCGAAGGGCCTGTGGCCGTTCACGACACCGCCACACGCAGCCGCCGACGCGACTGGACGGCTCGCCTGGCGCGGCGGCGAGGCTGGACGCCGGTGCTCGTCTTCCTCGACGTACCCCGCGATGTCGCGCAAGCCGGGCAGCACGCTCGCGGGCGCGTTGTGAACGAGTCGTCGTTCGCGCGGCACTGGCATCGATGGACCGTTCTGCGATCGCACCTCACCGACGAGGACGACACCACGGCCGGGAGCCCGTGGGACCAGGTCGTCGTCACCACCCGCGACAATGCGAAGAGCCGAGTGTTCGACGTGCTGACACAGGACGGAACGGACCCCTGCGCGCTCGGCGGCGGATCTCCGGTACCGCAGTGACATCGACACCCCGGTGACCGGTGTCTCCGACGCCTGCCGGGTTCGCCGCAGACGCAGTTCCCAGCAGATCCACGACGCACTCCCATGGACGCCGGGCGAACGTCCGGTTGTGTGGGTGCGTGGACGGACGCGATGCGTCATGTCACAGCAAGGAAAGGCACGACTCGATGACAGCTCCTGTGAACGACGGGCCTCCGTCCGACTCCCTACGATCGAGTGCGGACACGACGCGGCCCTGGATCGAGCAGCGCACCGCTGCGCTCGACCCCGGGAATCCTGATGCCGTGCGGTCGGATCCACGGAACGCAGCACCGGTCGGAGACGTTCCCGACGTACCGTGGGGACCGGAGGCTCCCGAAACCCACGCACGGCGCCGCTACGAGCGGCGTCGCATCGATGCGCTGCTGGACGTCCTGACCGACAGGCAACGCGACATCCTGCATCTGCGGGTCGTCCACGGCATGTCGACGGCGGAAACCGCCGCCGTCCTGCACATCACGCCCGGCGCGGTCCGGCTCGGACAGCACCGCGCACTGTCTCGGCTGCGCGTCGCCCTGACCCGGCCTGCGGATGAGCCGATCACCTGCCGAGGCACGGCGGTTCCGCTCGATGCCCGGCGCCGCGACGCGACCCGGCCTGCGTGCCGCCGGCCGTTCGGTGTGCGGTGTGCGGTGTGCGGTGCCGAGCGTGCACGTCCCGTCGTTGTCCCGACCGGGGTGTACCGGACCGTATGTGTGCTTCATGTTCCCCAACGGGTGATCCGGACGCTCGGACGGGCGGGGTGGCAGAGACAGGGGGACAAGATCCGCGTCGCGGAGGACTGGGTGTCGGCCCGGAGGAGACCGCGCGACCGTGTCCGTCTCCACCGGACGGGGATGCGACTACTCTTCGTCGGAGATCGATGATCGGCGATCCGAGGGGTGGCTCATGGCAGGTGCGATCGGGCAGTCCCTGCCGATTGCGGTCGGCCTGCTGCTGGCGGCGATGCCGATAGTGATGCTGTCGGTGCTCTTGGTCACCAAGCGGCCGCTGCGCGTCTCCTATGCCTTCGTCGGCGGCTGGTTCGCGGGTCTGCTCGTGGTGGGCGCCGTGGTCATCGCGGTGGCGGATGTGATCATGCTGTCTGACGAGCCCACCTGGTGGGCCGCTGCTGCGAAACTCGTGCTGGGAGTCGTGCTGGTCCTCCTGGCCGTCCGGAAGTGGTACTCGCGGCCGCAGCCGGGAGAGGAATCCACCGTGCCCGGATGGATGGCGGCCGCCCAGACCATGACCGCTCGACGGGCTCTGGCTCTCGGGTTTCTGTTTGCGGCGGCGAATCCGAAGAACCTCGCCCTGGTTGCAGCCGGCGCGGTGGTGATCGCGGACGCGACTGCGCGCGTTCCCGAACAGATCGTGGCGCTGATCGTCTTCGCGGTCGTAGCCAGTCTGGGGGTGGCTGCCCCGCCCGTGGTGCGCGGCGTGTTCGCCGACCGTGCCGACCGGGCGCTCGCGGCCGCCGACGAGTGGATGACCCGCCAACACACGGTGATCATGGCGGCGGTTCTTCTGATCCTCGGCCTGATCCTGATCGGCAACGGGATCGCCGGGCTGTGAGTCGGACGGCGAAGGAGCTCGGCCGACGAATCTATCGGCAGTTATGGACAACTATGGAGAGGTTCAGATAAGTCGCCATAAGTCTCTATACTCGGTTCGTGGATCTCGAGCTCAACCCGTTCAAGCCCGGCTCCGGCCTGCGGCCGCCGGCGCTCGAGGGGCGTGACGAGCAGATCGGGGCGTTCGAACTCCTCGTCGCCCGCAGCAAGCGGCAGAACTACGACCGTGGACTCATCCTGTCGGGACTGCGGGGAGTCGGGAAGACGACCCTGCTCAACGCCCTCGTCGAGCACGCCGACCGGCAGGGTTGGCTGACGATCGCCCTCGAGGCGCGACCCAACGAGGCCGGGACCAGCGCCGTCCGCGCCAAGCTCTCCCAGGAGCTGACCGTCGGACTGCGCCGTTACAGCCGCAAGCACCGGATCCAGCATGCGATCGATCCGCTCATCGATCTCGCCCGGGGTTTCTCCCTCGGCCTCGGCCTCGGGCCGGCCACCGCGAGCTTCTCCCTCGACCAGCCCCCGGCGGCCAGCGGGGACATCGACCTCGATCTCGAGGAACTCGTCGAGGCGATCACCGCCGAACTGCGGCCGAGATCCAGTGCCTTCGGATTGTTCGTCGACGAGATGCAGGACCTCGACTCCGATCTGCTGTCGGCGCTGCTCGCCGTCCAGCACCGGGCGAGCCAGCGGGAATGGCCGTTCTTCCTCATCGGTGCCGGACTGCCCAATCTTCCCGCGGTCCTGGCCGGCAACCGCTCGTACGCGGAGCGCCAGTTCCTCTACAGCACCATCGGCCCCCTCTCGCCGACCGCCGCCGCCGACGCCCTGCGGATCCCGGTGCGCCGCCAGGGCGGGGACTTCACCGACGACGCCCTCGCCGTGCTCGTCCAGGCCAGCGGGGGCTATCCGTACTTCCTGCAGGAGTTCGGGAAGGCGATCTGGAACATCGCTCCGCACAGCCCCTTCCAGCTCGAGGATGCCGAGCTCGCCGTCGAGGTGGGCCGCCGTCACCTCGATGAGAAATTCTTCCCGTCGCGCTGGAACCGGGCCACCGACCGTGAGCGCCGGTATCTCACCGCACTCGCCGCGGCCGGCGAGGAGGCACCCCGGTCCGGAAAGGTCGCCCAGCTGATGGGCTCGACGGCCACCGGCGTCAGCGACGTCCGCAACTCGGCCATCCGCAAGGGCCTGATCTGGGCGCCGGAGCACGGTCGCATCGCCTTCACCGTCCCGGGTATGGCCGACTTCATCCGCCGCCAGCCGGCGGAGTAACCGGGTCACCGGCCCCGCTCGGCCACCATCCGGTCCACGGCGCGCACGCTGAGTACCTGGTCCAGCGCCATGGAGGCGCAGCCGATCATCCCGGAGCGATCGCCGTGCGACCACGGCAGGATCTGCAGGGCACGGGTGGCGACGGACACCGCATCGCGATAGAGGGTCTCGCGCAGTCCGGCGACAAACACGTCGTAGGCCTCGGCCATGTCGCCGCCGACGACGAGCACCGCCGGGTCGAGGAGGTTGACGGCGCCGGCGATGACCTCGCCGATCCGCCGGCCGCTGTCGCGAATCATGCGGCGCGCCTCCGCATCTCCGCCGACGGCGAGGGCCACGACGTCGCGGATGTGGGTCACGTCCCGGCCCTGCTCCTGCAGGTCACGGACCAGCGCCCAGCCCCCGGCGATCGCCTCGACGCAGCCGACGTCGCCGCAGCGGCACAGGACGCCCTGCGCCGCAGCGGTCTTGGTGTGCCCGATCTCGCCGGCCGCGCCCACCGCGCCGCGCTGCAGCACCCCGCCCGACACGATGCCCGCCCCGAGACCCGTGGAGGCCTTGATGAGGAGCATGTCGTCGAACTGCCTTCGTTCGCCCAGTCTTTCGGCGAGCACCATGACGTTCGCGTCGTTGTCGACGAAGACCGGTGCGCCGCCGAGGTCCGCCAGGAACGGCTGCAACTCGACACCGTCCCAGCCGGCCATCATCGGCGAATCCAGGCTGCAGCCGCGGACCGTGTCCACGGTGCCCGGCAGGCTCACCCCGATGCCGACGGTGCGGGGGGCGCCGGGACCGAGCGCGTCGCGCAGGTCGGCGAGGTGCGCGGCCACCTTCGGCATCAGCTCACCCGGGCTCGCCCCGATCTCCTGCTCGAGGTCCTCGGTACGGAGCAGTTCCCCGGCGAGATCGCAGACGGCGAGCTGGGTGCGACTGCGGCCGATCGCGACGACGAGCACGATGCCCGCCCCCGCCCCGAAGGTGAGGGTGAGGGGCGGGCGCCCCCCGGTCGAGGGCCCCTCCTCCG
Organism: Rhodococcus ruber; assembly: GCF_016804345.1. Classification (NCBI taxonomy): domain Bacteria; kingdom Bacillati; phylum Actinomycetota; class Actinomycetes; order Mycobacteriales; family Nocardiaceae; genus Rhodococcus; species Rhodococcus ruber. Next base: position 154,003 of record NZ_CP044211.1, read on the forward strand.
TTTCGACGACGAGGCCGAGGTCCTGGAGCGCCGCGACCCGGGCCGCGACGGCGGTGCGGGAGAGCCCGGTGTGGTGCCCGATCTCGCTTCGGGTGGTCGCGGCGCCGGCACGGACGAGGGTGAAGACCTCGCCCGCTGTGGCGGGCGCGCTGGAGGATCGGCTCATACCGCCATTGAACCAAGGAAACGCACTCGAGAGCGCCCGGCGCTGCGGCAGGACGCCACATCCCAGCGGACTTTGTTCTTAGAAATGCGTAAGTTTGTTGTTTCAGTGCGGAAGATGCTCTACGGTTGCGAGTGACAGCCCTCACCCCCTCATTCGGGAGGACAAGCCATGTCACCCGCCGCCCCCTGTACCGTCGTCGTCTTCGGCGGCACCGGCGATCTCGCCGTCCGTAAGCTCCTGCCCGCCCTCTACCTGCGCGATCGGGACGGCCAGCTGCCACCCCGCAGCCGGATCGTCGGCGCCGCACGCGCCGGCCTCGACACCGACGGCTACCGCGACAAGATTCGCGGCGAGCTCGCGCGCTTCGTGCCCGCTCCCCTGCTGGACGCCGGCACCCTCACCCGGTTCCTGGACCGCCTCGACTACGTGAGCCTCGACTTCGCAGGCGGGGACGACTGGTCCGCCCTGCACGACGTCCTGACCCCGGACTCCGTGCGCGTGTTCTACCTCGCCTGCGCCCCTTCGCTGTTCGGGCCGATCTCCCATCACCTCGCCCGGCACGGACTCGTCGAACCGACCTCCCGGGTGGTGCTCGAGAAGCCCATCGGCCGCGACCTCGCCTCCGCCCACGCGATCAACGACGCGGTCGGCGAAGTGTTCGACGAGTCGCAGATCTTCCGCATCGACCACTACCTCGGCAAGGAGAGCGTCCAGAACCTGCTGGTCACCCGGTTCGCGAACACCCTGCTCGAGCCGCTGTGGAACTCGACGTGGATCGACCACGTCCAGATCACCGTCTCCGAATCCCTCGGCGTGGGCACCCGCGGCGGCTACTACGACACCTCCGGCGCGCTGCGCGACATGCTGCAGAACCACCTGCTGCAGGTGCTGTGCCTGGTGGCGATGGAACCGCCGACGATCGTCGACCGCGAAACGGTGCGCGACGAGAAACTCAAGGTGCTGCAGGCACTGCGGCCGATGACGGCCGACGACGTCGAAAGATTCACCGTCACCGGGCAATACGGACCCGGACTGGTCGACGGCGGTGCCGTGCCCGGATATCGCGACGAGGTGGAGAACCCGGACAGCCGCACCGAGACCTTCGTCGCGGTGCGCGCGGAGGTGCGCAACTGGCGCTGGGCCGGCGTGCCGTTCTACCTCCGCACCGGCAAGCGCCTCGAGAAGCGCAGCTCCGAGATCGTGGTGCAGTTCAAGGACGTTCCGCACCCGATGTTCCCCCGCGCCGAAGGCGCCACCGAACCCAATCGACTGGTGATCCGGCTGCAGCCCGACGAGGGCATCTGCCTGCACATGACCGCCAAGGAACCCGGACCCGGCGGGATCCGCCTGCGCCCGGTCTCCCTGGATCTGAACTACGTCGACGCGTTCGACCGGCCCTCGCCCGACGCGTACGAGCGGCTGCTGATGGACGTGGTGCGGGGCGACCCGACCCTGTTCATGCGGCGCGACGAGGTCGAGACCGCATGGGCGTGGGTCGAACCGATCCTGCAGACCTGGGACCGCACCGGTCGGATGCCGCGCCGCTACCCGGCGGGAACGTCCGGCCCCACCGACGCGACCACCCTCATCGAGCGCGACGGACGCGCCTGGTACGAAGGAACTTCCGTATGAGCCATCCCGTTCTGGACCGGGTCACCGACCGCATCGTCCGGCGCAGCCGCGCCGAGCGCGGCGCCTACCTCGAGCGGCTGCGTGCCGCCGCCGACAAGGGCCCCGCCCGCGGGCGTCTCGCGTGCGCCAACCTGGCCCACGGATTCGCCGCCGCCGAACCTGCCGACAAGTCCGCGCTGCGCGGGCTGGTGAAGCCGAACATCGCGATCGTCTCCTCCTACAACGACATGCTCTCCGCGCACCGGCCTTTCGAGGACTACCCGGCACGGCTGAAGGCCGCGGTCCTCGAGGCCGGGGGCATCGCGCAGTTCGCCGGTGGCGTCCCGGCCATGTGCGACGGCATCACCCAGGGCCGCGACGGCATGCAGCTGTCGCTGTTCAGCCGCGACGTCATCGCAATGTCCACCGCAATCGCGTTGTCGCACGACATGTTCGACGGAGCCCTCATGCTCGGTGTCTGCGACAAGATCGTCCCCGGCATGCTGATCGGCGCGCTCGGCTTCGGGCACCTGCCGACGGTGTTCGTCCCGGCCGGGCCGATGACGTCGGGGTTGCCCAACGGCGAGAAGGCCCGGGTGCGGCAACTCTACGCGGAGGGCCGCGCCGGCCGCGAAGACCTGCTCGAGGCCGAGGCCGCCTCCTATCACGGCGCCGGCACGTGCACGTTCTTCGGCACCGCCAACTCCAATCAGCTGCTGATGGAGGTGATGGGCCTGCACCTGCCCGGGGCGAGTTTCGTCAATCCCGGCACCGAACTGCGGGACGCGCTCACCGACGAGGCCGCGCGCCGCGTCACTGGCCTGACCGCCCTCGGCTCCGACTTCACCCCGGTCGGTGAGGTCGTCGACGAGCGGGCCGTCGTCAACGGCTGCGTCGCACTGCTCGCCACCGGCGGCTCCACCAACCACACGATGCACCTGGTGGCGATCGCCCGGGCCGCCGGGATCACCCTCACGTGGCGCGACCTGGCGGACCTGTCGGCCGTCGTGCCGCTGCTCGCCCGGATCTACCCCAACGGCGCGGCCGACGTGAACCACTTCCACGCCGCCGGCGGGCTCGGTGTCGTGGTCTCGGACCTGCTCTCGGCGGGCCTGCTGCACGACGACGTCACCACCGTCGCCGGGCCGGGGCTGCACCGGTACACGCAGGAGCCGCGGCTGCGCGACGGGACGCTGCGGTGGGAGGCCGGGCCGTCGGCGAGCCTGGACCGCACCGTGCTGCGCGGCGTCGCGGATCCGTTCGCCGTCGACGGCGGGCTCAAGGTGCTCGACGGCAACCTGGGCGAGGCCGTGCTCAAGGTGTCCGCGGTCACCCCGGAGCACCACGTCGTCACCGCCCCGGCGCGGGTGTTCGACGACCAGGCCGACTTCCTCGCGGCGTTCGAGGCTGGCGAACTCGACCGCGACGTCGTGGCCGTGCTGCGCTACCAGGGCCCGCGCGCGAACGGGATGCCCGAGCTGCACAAGCTCACCCCGGCGCTGGGGGTGCTGCAGGATCGGGGGCGCCGGGTCGCGCTGGTGACCGACGGCCGGATGTCGGGCGCGTCCGGCAAGGTTCCCGCCGCCATCCACGTCACGCCCGAGGCCGCGGCCGGGGGTCCGCTCGCCCGCGTCCGCGACGGCGACCCGATCACCGTCGACGCCGTCGCCGGCTCGCTGTGTGTGCACCTGTCCGACGCCACGCTCGCCGGCCGCGCGGCGACCGGTCACGCCCCCACCGACGACGCCTGGACCGGCACGGGCCGTGAGCTGTTCGCGGGCCTGCGGGCCACCGTGGGCCCGGCCACCCACGGCGCCAGCGTCTTTCAATCCGACTTCGCGTGAAGGAGACCCCGATGAGCCTGCTGGACGTGACCCCCGTCGTGCCCGTCGTCGTGATCGACGATGCCGCCGACGCCGTCCCGATCGCCCGGGCCCTCGCCGACGGCGGCGTGCCCATGATCGAGCTGACCCTGCGCACCCCGTGCGCCCTCGAGGCGATCGAGCGGATCGCTGACGAGGTCCCCGACATCACCGTCGGTGCCGGCACGATCGTCGAACCCGGCCAGGCCGCGCAGGCCGCGGCGGCCGGTGCGCGCTTCCTGGTGTCGCCGGGCGCGACGGAGTCGCTGCTGAAGGCCATGACCGACACCGGGCTGCCGCACCTGCCGGGGGCGGCGACCGTCTCGGAGGTACTGCTGCTGCTCGAACGCGGCTACCGCGAGATGAAATTCTTTCCCGCGGAGGCCGCAGGCGGCACCCGGTTCCTCGCGTCCGTCCACTCCCCCGTGCCGGCGGCCCGGTTCTGCCCCACCGGCGGAATCTCGGTCGCGACGGCCCCCGACTACCTCGCGCTGCCCAATGTGGGCTGCGTGGGGGGCTCGTGGCTCACCCCCGCCGATGCGGTGCAGACCCGGGACTGGGCCCGGATCACCCGCCTCGCGCAGGTGACCACGGGACTGCGCCGGGCCGAGGCGTAGGCGAACCGGACTCGCCTCCGCCCCGCTCGGATGCGGCGGGGGCGAGTCCTCGACGTCACCGCATCCGCGCGCCCGATCGTCGTACGCGACCGTCGCGACGCGTGCGGACGACCGCGCAGGTCGCGGATGGTCCCGGCCGTCCGGAGCGAACGGACGGTCGCGGGCCGGTACCCTGAGCGGATGCGTGAGGACACCGAACATCCCGGCTCGCAGTCGTCGCTGCGTTCGGCCAATCAGCAACGGGTGGTTCGGGTTCTGCAGTCGGGCGGGGAGCTCACCCAGGCGGAGATCGCCCGGCGCACCGGTCTGGCCCCGGCGACGGTGTCGAATCTGGTTCGGGAACTGACCACCGGCGGGCTGGTGGAAGTGGCCGCGGCGGAGCGTCCGGGCCAGCGGGGCCGGGCAGTCAAGCTCACCCGGTCGGCGGGCCTGGCCGTCGGAATCGACTTCGGGCACCGGCATCTCACCGTCGCCGTCGCCGACCTGTCACACGAGATCCTCGCCGAGAAGCGGGTCGAGCTGGCAACCGGGCACCGCGCCGAGGACGGAATAGAAAGAGCCGGAGCACTTCTCGACGACGCTCTCGTCGAACTCGGGTGTGGCCGCGACGCCGTGGCGGCCGTCGGCATGGGACTGCCCGCACCGGTCGAGTCCGCCACGCACCGTATCGGCGGGCCGTCCATCCTGCCGGGCTGGGTCGGCGTCGACCCGGAAGCCCTCGCCGCCGAGCGGCTCGCGCTTCCCGTCCATGTCGACAACGACGCCAATCTCGGCGCACTGGCCGAACACATCTGGGGTGCCGGGCGCGGCATGGACGACCTGGCCTACATCAAGCTGTCCGACGGCGTCGGCGCCGGACTGGTCCTGGACGGGCGGCTCTACCGTGGCCGCGCCGGCACGGCCGGGGAGATCGGTCACACCTCCCTCGACGAGTTCGGCCAGGTGTGCCGGTGCGGCAACCGCGGCTGCCTCGAGACGATGGTGGCCTCCCATGTGGTGATCGGGCTGCTCGAGCCGAGCCGGGGGCCCGGCCTGACGATCGCGGACGTGGTGGCACTCGCCGAGGCCGGCGACGCCGGGTGCGCCCGGGTGCTCGCGGACACCGGCCGTCACGTCGGGGTCGCGGCGGCGGGCCTGTGCAACCTGCTCAATCCGCAACTGATCCTGATCGGCGGCGAACTCGCCCTGGCGGGAGAGTTGCTGCTCGAGCCGCTGCGCCGCGCGATCGAGCGGTATGCGGTGCCCAGCGCCGCGCGCACCGTGCAGGTGCGCACCGCGGCCCTCGGGGCCCGCGCCCAGGTGCTCGGGGCGGTCGCCCTGGGCCTGCGGGCGGCCAACCCGCACTGATGATCGACTCCGACGACTTCGCGCCCTTCCGCGCCACCGATTGAGTTCAGAATTGAACATAGACGTCCATCCGGATCGATTTGTTCGTTCATTTCTTGACGATAGAGACGTCTTCGCCCTACTGTGGTCCAGCACACAGTTCGCGTGACCGCCGCCACACGCCTCCCGGAACGGGACCGCCGCGGCCGGTTCCCGCCGCCTACGAGGAGTCCCATGAGCAACCACGTCGCGCTCCCGACCGTCCCCGACACCGGGCCCGACACCGCCGGCGCCGCAGTGCCGGTCCGCATCGCCGTCATCGCCGCGCTCGGCGGCCTGTTGTTCGGCTTCGACAGCGCCGTCATCAACGGCGCCGTCTCGGCCATCGAATCCCGGTTCGCCGTCTCGTCCGCCGTCCTCGGCTTCGCCGTCGCCTCGGCCCTGCTCGGCGCGGCCGGCGGGGCCGTTCTCGCCGGCCGCATCGCGGACCGCTACGGCCGCCTCACCACGATGCAGGTCGCCGCCGCGATGTTCCTGGTCAGCGCGCTCGGTACCGGATTCGCCTTCAACGTCGAAACTCTCGTCCTGTTCCGGATCGTCGGCGGCGTCGGCGTCGGACTCGCCTCCGTCATCGCCCCCGCCTACATCGCCGAGATCTCCCCCGCCCGGGTGCGCGGCCGCCTGGGATCGCTGCAGCAGCTCGCGATCGTCGTCGGCATCTTCGCCGCCCTGCTCGTCGACTACGCGCTCGCCGCCCTCGCCGGCGGTTCCCGCGAGGAACTGTGGTTCGGGCTCGAGGCGTGGCGCTGGATGTTCCTGTCCATGACCGTCCCCGCGCTCGTGTACGGATTCCTGACCCTCACCATCCCGGAGTCCCCGCGCTATCTCGTCGCGAAGGGCCGCATCGGCGAGGCCCGCGGCATCCTCGGCATGCTGCTCGGCGAACAGGGCATCGACCTGCGCATCGAATCGATCCGCGCCACCCTCGGCCACGAGCACACCCCGTCGCTGCGCGACCTGAGAGGACCCGCGCTGGGCCTGCTGCCCATCGTGTGGATCGGCATCGGACTTTCGGTGTTCCAGCAGTTCGTCGGCATCAACGTGATCTTCTACTACTCCAGCATTCTCTGGCAGGCAGTGGGATTCGACGAGAGCAGCTCCCTCGTCATCACCGTCGTCACCTCCGTCGTCAACATCGCCACCACCCTCGTGGCCATCGCTTTCGTCGACCGCGTCGGACGTCGCCCCCTGCTGATCATCGGCTCGGCCGGCATGGCCGTCACCCTCGCCACGATGGCCGTCGTCTTCGCCACCGCCTCGACCACCGTCGTCGACGGTGTGACCACCCCGCACCTGACCGGACTGCAGGGACCGATCGCGCTGATCGCCGCGAACCTGTTCGTCGTCGCCTTCGGCATGTCGTGGGGGCCGGTCGTGTGGGTGTTGCTCGGCGAGGCCTTCCCCAACCGGATCCGCGCGGCGGCTCTGTCGCTCGCCGCCGGTGCGCAGTGGGCGGCCAACTGGGTCGTCACCGTTTCCTTCCCCGCCATGAAGGAACTGTCGCTGGGGATGTCGTACGGCTTCTACGCCGTGTGCGCGGTGCTGTCGCTGCTGTTCGTCCTGCGCTGGGTGAAAGAGACCAAGGGCCGCGAGCTCGAGGACATGGACGCCGCCTAACCCGTCCGGCAACTGAAGTCAGGGAGAGAACAGACATGGCACTGACCATCGGAATCGACGTGGGCGGCACCAAGGTCGCCGCCGGCGTGGTCGACGAACACGGCACCCTGCACGCCCGGCTCCGCCGCGCCACCCCGTCGGACGACCCCGCCCGCACCGAGGACGTCGTCGCCGACGTCGTCCGCGAACTCCGCGCCACGCACGACGTGTGTGCCGTGGGCATCGGCGCCGCCGGGTTCGTCGCCTCCGATCGTCGTACCGTCCTGTTCGCCCCCAATCTCGCGTGGCGCGGCGAACCGCTCGGGGCGGCCGTCGAGGCCGCGTGCGGGTTGCCCACCGTCGTCGAGAACGACGCCAACGCCGCCGCCTGGGGTGAGGCGCGCTTCGGCGCCGGCCGCGGTGCCCGCACCGCGATCGTGCTCACCGTCGGCACCGGCATCGGCGGTGGACTGATCATCGACGGCGCCCTGCACCGCGGATCCTCGGGACTGGCCGCGGAACTCGGCCACCTCAACGTCGAACCGCACGGGCGTCGCTGCGGGTGCGGCAACCACGGCTGCTGGGAGCGGTACGCCAGCGGGCGCGCCCTGGTGCGGGAGGCGCAGGAGATCGCGAGCGTCTCGCCCGCGCTCGCCGGCCGGCTGCTCGAGCTGGCCGGCGGGCGCGCCGAGCAGATCACCGGGCACCACGTCACCACCGCCGCCCGCGAGGGCGACGCCGCCGCGCTCGAGTGCTTCCGCACGATCGGCACGTGGCTCGGGCACGGCATGGCCGACCTCGCCGCGTTCCTCGACCCGGAGGTGTTCGTCCTCGGCGGCGGTGTGTGCGAGGCCGGGGAATTGCTGCGCGGGCCCGCCGTCGCCACGTTCGCCCAGCGGCTGACCGGACGCGGGCACCGCCCGGCCGCCCCGGTGCGCCTGGCCGAGCTCGGCCCCGACGCCGGGATCGTCGGGGCCGCGGACCTGGCTCGGCGCCGCACGGACGACGCCACGCGCCTCGAGGTCGTGGCCGTCGCCTGACCGCCGAGTTGCCGAGCTGCCGAGCTGCCGAGCTGCCGACTCGATCCGACGAGGTGGACGGTACATTCGCTCGGTCCCACCCGCTCCCCCTCGGGTCCCGCCCGCGGTGCCGGAGCTACGTCGGAAAGCGCACCTCGGCAGCGGCGCTGCCATAGGCTCGCACCATGACGGCAACGGCGGCGATCGGCTCACCGGCGGAGCTGACGCGGGCACTGGACACCACCGGGTACCTCGCCGACGACGGGCTCGCGACGGTGGCGTTCCTGGCGCTGCGCATGGGCCGCCCGCTGTTCTGCGAGGGGGAACCCGGCACCGGCAAGACGTCGCTGGCCGTCGCCCTCGCCGACGCGCTGGACCTGCCGCTGATCCGGTTGCAGTGCCACGAGGGCATCGACGCGTCCCAGGCGCTCTACGACTGGGACTTTCCCCGGCAGCTGCTGCACCTGCGCACCCTCGAAGCCGCGAGCGGCGGCCGGCTCGAGGCCGAGGAGGCGGAGCGCTCGCTGTACACCGAGCGGTTCCTGCTCGCGCGACCCCTGCTGCAGGCGCTCACCGACGCGCCGTGCGTGCTGCTCGTCGACGAGATCGACCGGGCCGACGACGAATTCGAAGCCTTCCTGCTGCAGGTGCTCGACGAGAACGCCGTGACCATCCCCGAACTCGGACAGGTGCGGGCGCAGACGCCGCCGCTGGTGGTGCTGACCTCGAACCGCACCCGCGAGGTGCACGACGCCCTGAAACGCCGCTGCCTGTACCACTGGCTCGAACATCCCGACCTCGCGCGGGAGGTGGAGATCCTGCGCCGCCGCATCCCGGGCATCGACGGACACCTCGCGACGCAGGTCGCCCACGCCGTGCAGACCATGCGCGGGATGGACCTGCTCAAGCCGCCCGGGGTCGCCGAGTCGCTGGACTGGGCCCGAGCGCTGCGGGAACTGGACCGCGACGTGCTCGACGCGGCGACCGCGGCCGCGACGCTCGGTGCCGTCCTGAAGTACCGGGAGGACCTCGACCGAGTGGTCCGCACCGGGCTCGACCGGCTCCTGACGGGGTGAGACCCGCAATGACGACGACCGCCGACGCCGGGGGTTCCCTCGTCGGGATCACCGGCTTCACCCGCGTCCTCGCCGCGGCCGGCCTGTCCGTCGCCTCGGACGCCGCCGTGGCCTACCTGCGCGCCCTGCGCGAGATCGACCTCGGCGACCGCCGGCAGGTGTACTGGGCCGGGCGCGCAACCCTGTGTCACGACCCCGACGACATCCCCCGCTACGACCTCGCGTTCGAGAGCTGGTTCGGCGGAACGGCACCCGAGGTGACGTCGCCGCGCACGCGCACTCCGCGCCGGGCCCGCATCGCGGGCCTCACGCCGTCGGGAGGCGACGAGACCGCCGGCGGCGGCCCCGAACTGCGGGTCGCCGCGGACGACACCGACGTGCTCCGCCGGCGCGACATCGCGGAACTGACCGACGCCGAGCGGGCACACCTCGCGGAGCTGATCGCGACGCTGCATCCTCGGCCGCCCACCCGTCCGGCGGTGCGGTTGCGCCCGTCGCGCCGGGGGCGCATCGACCCGCGCCGCACGGTGCGCCGGATGCTCGCGGCCGGCGGCGAACCCGTCCGGCCGAGCCGGCACGGCAGGGCCACCCGGGCGCGCCGCGTGGTGCTGCTGCTCGACGTCTCCGGCTCGATGAGCCCGTACGCGGACGCGCTGCTGCGTTTCGCGCACGTGGTGACCCGCGCCGATCCCGCCCACACCGAGGTGTTCTCCCTCGGCACCCGCCTCACGCGGCTCTCGCGCGCGCTGCGGGCCCGCGACCCGGAATGCGCCCTCGCCGCGGCGGGCCGGGCGGTCCCCGACTGGGCGGGCGGCACCCGGCTCGGCGAGACCCTGCGGGCCTTCCTGAACCGGTGGGGCCGGCGCGGCCTCGCGCGCGGCGCCGTCGTGGTGATCTTCTCGGACGGGTGGGAACGCGGCGATCCGGCCCTGCTCGCCGAGCAGCTCGCCCAGCTGCGGCGGCTCGCCCACGCCGTCCTGTGGGTCAATCCGCACGCCGGGGCAGCCGGGTACGAGCCCGTGCAGTCCGGCATCGCGGCCGCCCTGCCGCATCTCGACCGTCTGCTCGCGGGGCACAGCCTCGCGACGCTGCAGGAACTGCTCGAGGAGGTCCACCGTGCGTGAAGTTCTCGACGAACTCGAACGTCGCTACCGGGCCGGTGACACCGTCGCCCTCGGAACCGTGGTCTCGACGTTCCGGTCCGCGCCCCGCGCACCGGGCGCCGCGATGCTCGTCGCCGGGGACGGCACGGTGACCGGCAGCGTCTCCGGCGGTTGCGTGGAAGGCGCCGTGTACGAGCTCGGGCAGCAGGTGCTCGACGACGGGGTGCCCGTGTTGCAGCGGTACGGCGTGTCCGACGACGACGCCTTCGCCGTCGGCCTCACGTGCGGCGGCATCATCGACGTGTTCGTCGAACGGGTGGATGCCGCCGCATTTCCCGAGCTGGGTGAAGTCGTCGCGTCGATGCGGGCCGAGGAGGCCGTCGCGGTCGCCACCGTCACCGAACATCCCGATCCGGCATGGGTGGGGCGTCGCCTGGCGGTGTGGCCGGATCGCGCGCGCGGGTCGCTGGGGTCGGCGCGGGCGGACGACGCCGTCGCCGACGACGCGCGGGGTCTGCTCGCCGCGGGCCGGACCGCGACGCTGCACTACGGGCCCGACGGGCAGCGCCGGGGCGAGGGCATGTCGGTGTTCGTCCACTCCTTCCAGCCGCCGCCGCGGTTGCTGGTGTTCGGCGCCATCGATTTCGCGGCCGCCATGGCGCAGCTCGGCTCGTTCCTCGGCTACCGCGTGACGGTGTGCGACGCCCGGGGCGTGTTCACCACCGCCGCCCGGTTCCCCGCCGCCGACGAGGTGGTCGTGGACTGGCCGCACCGCTACCTCGCCGCCGAGGCGGCCGCGGGGCGCGTGGACTCGCGCACCGTGGTCACGGTGCTCACCCACGACCCGAAGTTCGACGTGCCGCTGCTCGAGGTGGCGTTGCGGCTCGACCTGGCCTACGTGGGCGCGATGGGCTCGCGGCGCACGCACGAGGACCGGTCGGCGCGCCTGCGTGAAGCGGGGATGACGGACGACGAGCTCGCGCGGCTGTGCTCTCCCATCGGGCTGGATCTCGGGGCGCGCACACCGGAGGAGACCGCGGTGTCGATCGCGGCCGAGATCATCGCGCTGAAGTGGGGCGGCCGCGGCGAGCACCTCGCCCGCACCGCGGGCCCGATCCACGCCCACGAGGACACCGCGGTGCCGGGTCAGTAGGGGCGCGGCGGTCAGTTCTCGGCGACCACCCGGAACTGCTCGAGCGAGGTGTCGGTCGCGTCGGGAATCGTCATCCCGGCGTTCACGCCGCTGCGCAGGTAGTCGACGACGGCGTCGTCGAGGCGCTCCCCCGGCACGACCGCGGGAATGCCCGGCGGGTAGGGAGTGATCTGCTCGGCCGCGATGCGCCCGGCGGCCCGGCTCGCATCGACCATCTCCGCCTTGCCGAAGAACGCGTCGCGCGGTGACATCACCGAGTCGAGCTGCAGTTCGCCGGGGGTCGGCAGGTACATCTGCGGCGGCGGATCGAACGACTCCGCGGCCTGCGACAGCGCCTCCAGCGCCGAGACGAGCCGATCGGCGGTGCTCTCGTCGTCGGCCATGGACAAGGTCGCCAGGATGCGCCGGTGATCGGTCATGCCGAGATCGAGCCGGCAGTGCTCGCGCAGCCAGTCGCTGCACTGGTAGCCGGAGGCGCCGAGCTCGCTCACGTCGATCAGCACCTGCAGCCGATCCAGGTCGTGCGAGGCCTCCTCGCCGAGCAGCCGGTCCTCGAGGACGGCGAGACCGTCGATCCCGGCGATCCGCTCACGGGTCCGCCGGGCCAGGTGCAGGGCGTCGCCGAGCAGTTCGGTGCCGTACTCGACCATCTGCCGGCGCCACCCGTCGATCGCCGTGTAGATCATCACGTTCGGGCTCGTCGTCATCAGCAGATCGGCGCAGGCCGACAGGTGTGCGCCGTCCACCAGGTCGCCCTGCAGGTGATAGACCGATCCCTGCTCGAAGCCGGCACCCATCTTGTGGACACTGACGACACAGATGTCGGCGTCGGCGTCCATCGCCCAGGTGGGCAGGTCGTCGTGGAACGGCAGGTGCGCACCCCACGCCTCGTCGACGATGAGGGGCTTGCCCCGCTCGTGACAGACGTTCGCGATGCCCTCGATGTCGGCGCACGTGCCGTAGGGACTGGGACTGACGATCAGCGCGCCGGCCGCGTCCGGGTACTTCTCCCACGTCTCGCGCACCTGTTCCGGCGACGGCGGATGCGAGAAGTGCATCTCCTCGTCCCAGCGGGGCGTGATCCAGCGGGGCGTGACGCCGCTGAAGATCAGACCGGCCACGATCGACTTGTGCGAGTCCCGGCCGACGAGCAGTCCCCCCGGGTCGTTGCCCGCCACCGCCATCATCGCGGCCTTGACCGACAGCGAGCTTCCGCAGGTGGAGAAGAACGCCTGCTGCGCTCCCACCGCCTCGGCCATGAGCTGCTCGGCCCGCGACAGGTAGCCGTTGCGCGACCTGCGGTCGTCGAGGCCGCCGGAGGCGAGCACGTCCGAGCGGAAGGGGTCGAGCCCGAGCACCTTCTTCACCCGCGGGTCGGCGCCGCGCCCCTGGCGGTGGCCGGGCGGGGAGAACCCGTAGCGGTCGAGTCGGTGGTACTGATCCAGCGCATCCAGCATGGGAGTTTCGGACTGGTCCATGCCCGACGGGTACCCCGCGCGCGCCCCCGCGACGCGGGTCAGCTTCGCGAATCGTTCCCGACGCGGAACCGGGTCCGGTAGCACTCGGCCGCCTCGTCGAGCATCTCGTCGGACAAGCGCGCCAGCGGGCGGGCGCGCACGACGAGCGGTTCGTGGTCCGGTCCCTCGCCGACCACCGTGCCGGTCAGCAGCCACGCGAATCGGCCGCTCTCGCGGCCCAGCTCGGCGTACTTGCGGATCCGGCGCGCCACCCAGTCGACGGCGGGCCGCGGCCACCACGGCTCCGGGACGATCCTGGTCACCGACAACCCGGGCAGTGTCACGTCGGCCTCGTAGTCCCGGCTCGGGCCCTTCCGCGCATCGCTGTCCGGTCCCTTCGAGTACCGCAGGTAGATCTCGGAGTCGTGGGACATCACCAGGTCCGTCAGTTCCGCCAGGCTGCCGACGACGGGAAGGTCCCGGCCGGCGCCTCGCTCGACGATCTCCTCCACCGTGGTCACCTCTCACCTCCGCCTGTCGTTCTCCGACGAACGTGTCCGTGCGGATTCCCTCGCTCCGGTCGTCGCAAACGCGGGAACGAGGTTGATCCGCCACCGATTCGGCGAATCGGCGTGTTCGGTGGTCACCGTTGGAGCACAGTGTCAGTGAACACTTCTCGACGATCTTGGATCCCGGATGTTCCCGGCATTGGAGGCCCGATGCGCATCACTGTCACCGTCGACGGGACGGCCTACACGGACGAGGTGGAACCGAGGCTCCTGCTCGTGCACTATCTGCGCGAGCGGCTCGGCAAGGTCGGCACCGTGGTCGGCTGCGACACCAGCAACTGCGGCGCCTGCACCGTCCATCTCGACGGCCGCAGCGTCAAGTCCTGCTCGGTGCTCGCCGTGCAGGCCGACGGTTCGGAGGTCACCACCGTCGAAGGCCTGTCCCGCGACGGCGTGCTGCACCCCGTCCAGCAGGCGTTCCACGACAACCACGCCCTGCAGTGCGGCTACTGCACGCCCGGCATGATCATGTCGACGATCGACCTGCTCGAGGAGAATCCCGATCCCGACGAGCAGGAGGTGCGGCTCGGCCTCGAAGGCAACCTGTGCCGCTGCACCGGCTACCAGAACATCGTGAAGGCGGCACTGGACGCGGCGCAGAAGGCCCGCGCCGCCGAACTGCAGACCGACGCGGCCGCGGGAGGCGGACGATGACCAGTACCGTCGAACCGGAGATCGGCCAGGCGCGGCGGCGCAAGGAGGACGAGCACCTCGTCACCGGACGCACCCGCTGGACCGACAATCTCGTCCTCCCCGGGATGCTGCACATGGCGATCCTGCGCAGCCCGTTCGCCCACGCCCGCATCACCTCGATCGACACGTCGGAAGCCCGGCAGAGGCCCGGCGTGGTGGCGGTGCTCACCGGTGCGGACGCCTCACCGGAGCAGGGCAGCCTGCCGTGCGCGTGGGTGATCACCCCCGACATGAAGATCCCGCCCGCGCCGTCCCTGGCCGTCGACACGGTCAACTTCGCCGGGGAGGCCGTCGCCGTCGTCGTCGCGCGCAGCGCCTACGAGGCGCACGACGCCCTCGAGGCGATCGACGTGGACTACGACGACCTGCCCGTGGTCCTCGACCTGGCGGACGCGGCCCGCGACGGCGCCGACCTCGTGCACCCGGACCTCGGCACCAACGTCAGCGCGACGTGGACGTTCGATTCCGCCGAGGCCGGTACCGGGGGCGACGTCGAGCAGGCCATCCGGGACGCCGAGGTGGTCGTCGAGCGTACGTTCCGGCAGCAGCGGCTCATCCCGGCGTTCATGGAGCCGCGCTCCGTCGTGGTCGACCCGACCGGCCCGCAGATCACGGTGTGGTCGGCCACGCAGGTCCCGCACATCCTCAAGATCATGCTGGCGATGACGCTCGGCATCCCCGAGCACAAGCTGCGGGTGATCGCCCCGGACGTCGGCGGTGGTTTCGGCGGCAAGCTGCAGGTGACGCCGGAGGAGCTGCTCGCCCTGCTCGTCGCGCGCCGGCTCGGGAAACCGGTGAAGTACACCGAAACCCGCAGCGAGTCGATGGTCGCGGCGCATCACGGCCGCGACCAGATCCAGAAGCTCACCCTCGCCGCGCGCCGCGACGGCACCGTCGTCGGCCTGAAGGTGGAGCTGCTGGCCGACATGGGCGCCTACCTGCGGCTGGTCACCCCGGGTGTACCGATCCTGGGTGCGTTCATGTTCAACGGCATCTACAAGTTCGGCGCCTACCACTTCTCCTGCACCAACGTGTTCACCAACAAGGTGCCCACCGACGCCTACCGCGGGGCAGGCCGGCCGGAGGCGACGTTCGGAATCGAACGCATCATGGACGAACTCGCCGCCGAACTGTCGATGGATCCGCTCGAGCTGCGAGCGAAGAACTGGATCCGGCACGAGGAGTTCCCGTTCGACACCGTCGCGGGCCTGACGTACGACTCGGGCAACTACGAGGCCGCCACCGCGAAGGCCCGCGACCTGTTCCACTACGACGAGCTGCGCCGTGAGCAGGAGGAACGCCGTCGCCGGAACGATCCGGTCCAGCTCGGCATCGGGGTGTCGACCTTCACCGAGATGTGCGGCCTGGCCCCGTCGCGGGTGCTCGGCTCGCTCAACTACGGGGCGGGCGGCTGGGAGCACGCCGCGATCCGGATGCTGCCCACCGGCCGGGTCGAAGTGGTGACCGGCTCGTCGTCGCACGGGCAGGGGCACGAGACGGCGTGGAGCCAGATCGTCGCCGACCGGCTCGGCGTGCCGTTCGAGGATGTCGAAGTGCTGCACGGCGATACGCAGACCTCCCCGCGCGGGCTGGACACCTACGGATCCCGGTCGCTGGCCGTGGGCGGCGTGGCGGTGGTCAAGGCCGCGGAGAAGGTGATCGCGAAGGCCCGTCCGATCGCGGCGCACATGATGGAGTGCTCGGAGGACGACCTCGAGTTCACCGAGGGCCGGTTCCGGGTCCGCGGCACCGAGAAGGCCGTGGGCATGAGCGACATCGCGCTCGCGGTGTTCACCGCCGCGGACCTGCCCGAGGGCATCGAACCCAACCTCGACTCCGAGGCCACCTACGACCCGGACAACTTCTCGTTCCCGCACGGCACGCACCTGTGCGCCACCGAGGTGGACACCGAGACCGGGCAGGTGCGTATCCGCTCGTACGTGTGCGTCGACGACGTCGGGCACGTCGTCAACCCGCTCATCGTGGAGGGCCAGGTGCACGGCGGCCTCGCCCAGGGCATCGCGCAGGCCCTGTACGAGGAGGCCGTGCACGACGAGTCCGGCACCCTGCTCAGCGGCTCGTTCGCCGAGTACCTGCTGCCGTCGGCCGCGGACCTGCCGACGTTCACCACCGACCGCACCGAGACCCCCGCGACCGGAAACCCGCTGGGCGTCAAGGGGGTCGGCGAGTCCGGCACGATCGCCTCCACGCCGGCGGTGGTCAACGCCGTCCTCGACGCCGTGCGCCACCTCGGCGTGCGGGACATCGAGATGCCGTGCACGCCGATGCGGGTGTGGCACGCCGTCGAATCAGCTCGGAACTCGGCTCAGGGAGGCGCCCGATGATCCCGTCGACGTTCGACTACGTCGCGCCCACCACCGTCGACGAGGCCGTCGCCGCCCTGGCCTCGGCGGGGGAGGACGCCAAGATCATCGCCGGGGGGCAGTCCCTGATGCCGGTGCTGCGGCTGCGGCTGGCGGCCCCCACCACGCTCGTCGACCTCGGACGGGTCCCGGAGTTGCGGGGTGTCCGCGAGGACGGCGGCGACCTCGTGATCGGGGCGATGACCACGCACCACGACGTGATCCACGATCCACTCGTGCGGGAGCACGCCCGGTTGCTCGCGGAGGCCACGAGCACGGTGGCCGACCCCCAGATCCGGCACCGGGGCACCCTCGGCGGGGCTCTGGCCCACGCCGATCCCGCCGGGGATCTCGGCGCCCCGGTGCTCGCGCTCGAGGCGACCCTTGTCGCGGCGGGACCGTCGGGGCGGCGCAGCATCCCCGTCGCGGACTTCTTCGACGACTACTTCACCACCACCCTGCAACCCGATGAGATCCTCGTCGAGGTGCGGATCCCCAAGCGCACGGGATGGGCGGCGCGGTACGAGAAGTTCAACCGGGTGGCGCACGCCTGGTCGATCGTCGCGGTCGCCGCCACCGTGCAGACGGACGGCGGCACGATCCGGCAGGCCCGGGTGGCGCTGACCAACATGGCGGCCGTGCCGGTCCGCGCGCACGCCGTCGAGCAGGCACTCGTCGGGCAGCCCGCGACGGCCGACACCATCCGGGCCGCCGCCGAGCGGGCCACCGAGGGCACCTCCCCCATGAGCGACGGCAACGCCGACGCCGACTACCGTCGCCAGCTCGCGCGGGTGCTCACGCGCCGTGCGGTGTCGACGGCAGCGGACGTCGCCTGAGCAAGCACTGGAGACGAAAACCATGCAACTCGAACACCACATGTCCGTGCCGGCACCCGTCGACGAGGTGTGGACGGCACTGCTCGATCCGGAGAAGGTGGCACCCTGCATGCCCGGGGCCACCCTCACCGGGGTCGACGGCAACACCTTCACCGGCACGGTGAAGATCAAGATGGGGCCGGTGCAGCTGCTGTACAAGGGAACCGGCAAGTTCGTCGAGACCGACGAACAGGCGCGTCGCGCGGTCATGGAGGCCGCCGCGAAGGACTCGCGCGGCAACGGCACCGTGAACGCGACGTTCACGATCACGCTCATCGGTGACGGCGACCGCACCGAAGGCACCGTCGTGACCGACCTGTCCATCACGGGCAAGCCCGCCCAGTTCGGCCGGGGCATGATCTCCGACGTCGGCGGCAAGATCATCGAGCAGTTCACGGCGTGCCTGGCGGACAAGCTCGGCGGCCCGCCCGCCGCGCCGGCCCCGGCCCCGACGCCGGAAGCGGTCACACCCGCCGCGCCCGCCGCACCGGCGGTCGCGCCGGTGACCCCGGCCCCGGCGGCGCAACCCACCGAGGCTGCCCCGCTGGACCTGATGCAGTTCGCCCGCGGGTCGGTGCTGAAGAGGGTCGGGCCGGCGGTGGCCGTCGGGGCGCTGCTGGCGCTGATCGTCTACCTGGTGCTGCGGCGCCGACAGGGGTGAGCCGAGGCCGCCGAGCCCGCCGAAAACGCACGGACCCGCCGAAAACGGACGGACCCCGCCGGCGCATACATCCGAGAGCGCCGGCGGGGTCGTCGGGCGCCGGCACGACCGCGAGGTCCTTCCGGCGGATCACCCACGCAGGGGGGAGTGGGTGATCGCCCTCCACGCTAACGCGACACGAAACCCGTGCGCCGCCCCCGCAGCACGAAAGACGCAACCGTTGCGGGATCGATATCCGCCGCGGCCCGACGGAATGAAACCGGAACCGGTGGAGGTTGGACTCGGCGTGACGGATTCGACGAAGGCAGAGAACTCGACGCAGACTCCCCCGCTCGGCCGTTTCGGCGTCTGGCGGCACGCGACCGGTCTCCCCCCGGAGACCGGGGCCGAGATCGAGAAACTCGGTTACGGCACGATCTGGATCGGCGGCTCACCGCCCGCCGACCTCGAGGTGGCCGAACGCCTCCTCGACGCCACCGAGACCGTGGTCGTCGCCACCGGCATCGTCAACATCTGGACCGCTCCCGCCGACGAGATCGCCGCCTCCTACCACCGGCTCGAGGAGCGCCACCCCGGCCGCTTCCTGCTCGGGGTCGGCGTCGGCCACCCCGAGGCGCACGGTGAGACGTACCGCAAGCCGTACACGGCGCTGGTCGAATACCTGGACGTGCTCGACCGCGAGGGCGTACCCGCGGCGCGGCGGGTGCTCGCCGCGCTGGGACCGAAGGTGCTGAAGCTGTCCGCAGACCGGTCCGCCGGGGCCCATCCCTACCTCACCACCCCCGAGCACACCCGTGAGGCGCGCGACGTGCTCGGCCCGGACGTCGTGCTCGCGCCCGAGCAGAAGATCGTGCTGTCCACCGACGTCGCCACGGCCCGCGACGTCGGCCGCAAGGCCGTGGCCAACCCGTATCTGAAACTGCGCAACTACCGCGCGAATCTGGAACGCACCGGCTTCACCGCCGAGGAACTCGACAACGACGGCACCGACCGGGTCGTCGACGCACTCGTCGCGCACGGCGACGCGGAGTACATCGCGACCCGGCTGCGAGAGCACCTCGACGCCGGGGCGGACCACGTCGCGGTGCAGACCCTGCCGATGCGCGACGACCCGGTCCCGGCCCTGCGCGAGGTAGCCGCAGCTCTCGGGCTCTGACACCCGGACGGGACCGCGCCGGCCGGTGCGGTCCCGTCCTCCGCGGCGGGAGCGGTGCGGCGCCGATTCACCGGTCCCCGCTCCGGATCCGGACGCAGCAGAATCCCGGTTCCGGGGCAAGCTCGGTGTCGAGCTCGGCAGTGTCGAGACCGGCAGCCCCGAGCCCGGCGACGACCGCCTCGACCAGAGCGAGGTTCATGCCGCAGACCAGGTCGCGGTGTTCGCCGGCCAGCCGGTCGAAGGGGCAGTTCGCCAACCGGATCTGCCCGTCGCCGGACAGGCGCGGCTCGTAGCCGTGCCGGGCGAGCACCCGCGCCACGCCCTCGAGGCCGGCCGGTGCCTCGACATCGCCTCCGTTCGCGGGGCCGTCCGCCGGGGCCGGCTCCGCCGCGATCCGCCGTCCCCGCTCGGCGGCGGCGGCCCGCACCGCCTCCGCGACGGGCACCGACTCACGCATCGACCGCTCGATGGCAGTTGCCAGAATCTCCCCCGCCAGGTCGTAGCGACGCTCGGGCAGGGAGATCGATAATTCCTGCGACGAGCGCCGGTAGAGCTTCGACGGCCGTCCTGCGCCCGGGCCGGTCCGTCCCGAAAGCCGTCGGAACTCCGTCTCGAGCAGACCGTCGACGACGAGCCGGTCGAGATGGAATTTCGCCGCATGCACCGGCACCTCCACCGCGGCCGCCGCCTCCTCGCGCCCGACCGCGTCCGCCTGCGCGACGACGTACCGGTAGAGCGAGCGCCGGACGGGGTCCGCCAGCGCCCCGATTCCTGCAGCCTGCTCTGCAAACTCGTCCTGCACGCTCGCTCTCCTTCTAAAAGAGAAACTTCTTGACGTAATCTACGTCACATATCTAAAATAGAGTCTACTATCTTTTAGAAGTCAGGAGACTTCGATGAGCACCTCCCCCCTCTCCCCCGCCACGTCCCCTCGCACCCGCATCGACGCCGACGTCGGAGCCCGCCAGGCATTCGTCCTCCTCCGGACCGTCTTCACGGTCGCTCCGATCGCCTTCGGTCTCGACAAGTTCACGAACCTGCTCACCGACTGGGAGCGCTATCTCGCCCCTTGGATCGACGACATCGTCCCCGGCACCGCCCACCAGGCCATGCTCGCGGTAGGAGTGGTCGAGATCCTCGCCGGCATCCTCGTCGCGATCCGACCTGCGATCGGCGGCTACGTCGTCGCCGCATGGCTGCTCGGCATCATCGTCGATCTGGTCACCCTGGGCGGCTACCTCGACATCGCATTGCGCGACGTCGGACTGGCGGTCGCCGCCCTCGCCCTCGCCCGGCTGGCCACCGCCCCGGCCGCCCGGCGCAGAGTCACCGCCGGCACCCCGTGAAGTCGAGCGGCGGGTCCACGGCGGACGCCGACCGTGGACCCGCCGCTCCCGCACCCGAAGGTGAAATGCCATGGACTGGGCCGGATGGGCACTCTTCGGATCGCTGGCCACCACCGTCCTGACGGCGGTCATGATCGCCGCCCAACTGGCAGGTTTCAGCCGACTGGACCTGCCGTTGGTGCTCGGCACGGCCGTCACTCCCGACCCGGACCGCGCCCGGGTGGTCGGCTTCTTCGTCCACCTCGCGATCGGCCAGGGTTTCGCGCTCGGGTACGCCGCCACCTTCGCGCTTCTCCATCAGGCGACGTGGTGGCTCGGCATGATGCTCGGCCTGCTGCACGGCGTCGTCGCCTTGACGGTCCTGCTGCCGCTGTTGCCGGGCGTACATCCACGCATGGCTTCCCGGCGAGCCGGTCCGCGCAGCACCGCGGTCCTCGAACCGCCCGGCCTGCTCGGCCTGAACTACGGTGCCCAAACTCCGGCCGTCGCCGTCGTCGCACATCTCGTCTACGGCATCGCACTCGGACTGTTGTTGCAGGTGTCCTGAAGTGACCTCCACGGCAAGAGCTTTCGATCGGATCAGGGACGATGCGGCCGTGCCGTCCCGGATCGAGGACTACGGCCTGCTCGGCGACACTCGCACTGCAGCGCTGGTCTCCGACGACGGATCGCTCGACTGGCTCTGCGTGCCGCGCTTCGACGGAGATCCCGTCTTCGGCCGGCTCGTCGGCGGGGCGCAGGCCGGACGGTTCCGGCTCGGGCCCGAGGGGCCTGCCCCCGTCGTCCGGCGCCGCTACCGGACACACACCGCGACGCTGGAGACCACCTGGGATCTCGGCAATGCCCGGCTCACCCTGCGCGAGGCGATGATCGCGGAGGTGGCCGGGCAGCTGCTACCGACGACGGTCCTGGTGCGACAACTCTCCGCCGAAAGCGAATTTGCCCGCGCAGTGGTCGATTTCGATCCCATGCTCGGTGAACGGCACCGTTCTCCCAACGTGCGTCGGCGCGGCCGCGATCTCGTGTGCGAGTGGGGCTCGCTCGCCCTGTCGCTGGCCTGCGATTCCGAAACCCCGATCACGCCGGGCCGGCCGGCCTCGATCACCGTGACCCCCGGGCATCCGGTCACCTTCGTCCTGGCCGTGGCTCACCGCGAGCCGCTGATCCACCTCACTCCTGGCGCGGCGTGGGAGCTCGTGGCCGAGGACGAGGCACGCTGGCGGACATGGACGGCGGACATCGCTCACGACCTGCCCTACCGGGAGGCCGTCGTGCGAAGCCTGCTGACGCTGCGTCTGCTCACCTACTCTCCCTCCGGCGCACCGGTGGCCGCGCCGACGACGTCGCTGCCCGAACGGCTCGGGGGGATCCGGAACTGGGACTACCGCTACGCCTGGCCGCGCGACGCCGGCATCGGCGTCGCGGCGTTTCTCGGGGCCGGCAAGGTCGACGAGGCACGCGGGTTCCTCGGGTGGCTCCTGCACGCGAGCCGTCTGCAGCGACCCCGCCTGCCGGTCCTGTTCACACTCGACGGCCGGCCCGGACCCGCCGAACGCACCCTGGCGGGATGGCCCGGCTTCGCCGGCAGCGCCCCCGTGCGGTTCGGCAACGACGCGGCCGACCAGCACCAACTCGACGGCTACGGCTGGGTCGTCGACGCCGCGTGGGAATTCGTCCGGACCGGCCGGTCGCTGAATTCCGAAACCTGGCGAATGGTACGCGGATTCACCGATCATGTCTGCGAACGGTGGCGCGATCCGGATGCCGGCATCTGGGAGATCCGCGCCGACGCCGCCCACCATGTGCACTCGAAGACGATGGCCTGGCTGGCCCTCGACCGTGCCTTGCGCATCGGCGAGACCCATCGCCTGTCCGCCCGTCGCCGCCGGCGCTGGCGCGCAGCGCGGGACGCCGTCGCCACGGAGGTGCGCGCTCGCGGCTTCGACCGGCTCGGAGACCGCTACACCCGTACCTACGGCTCCCGCGACGTCGATGCCGCCCTGCTCGTGCTTCCCGTGCTGGGCATCGACGACCCGGACTCGCACCGGGTGAGGGGCACGATCGACGCGATCCGGCGCGAGCTGTCGGCCGGAGGTCCGCTGCTCTACCGGTATCCGCCCGGCCAGGACGGACTGCCCGGAGGCGAGGGCGCGTTCCTGCCGTGCTCCTTCTGGCTGGTCCAGGCACTGGCCCTCACCGGCCGGCGGACGGAAGCCGAGGAGCTGTTCGAAACCCTGCTGCGGCGCACCGGCACCCTCGGCCTTCTTCCGGAAGAAGTGGATCCCGCCACCGGCGCCTTCCTCGGCAACTATCCGCAGGCGCTCACCCATGCCGCGGTGGTGCAGGCCGCCCTCGCCCTCCGGGCCGCCCGATGAGCAGGACCGCCGGGACCTTCTCTCCCCGGCTCCGGTGTGGAACAGTTCTCTCATGGCGATCCGCACGCTCGCCGCAGTCGCGACAGCGGTGAGTGCCTTCGTCCTGTATCGCCGGTGGCACCGGCGGTGGGGAGCGACGACTGCCGAGTGCGCCGGCCCGATGCCCGGAGACGACATCCTCTCCTCGGCCGCGTTCAGCGCGACCCGCGCCCTCACGATCGACGCGCCGGCCGAGTGCGTGTGGCCGTGGATCGTCCAGGTCGGCTACAACCGGGCCGGCTTCTACTCCTACGACCGTCTCGACAACCTGGGGCGGCCCAGCGCGACGACGATCGATCCACGCCTGCAGTGCATCGAGGTCGGCGACGTGGCGGCGCCGATGGCGAGTCCGGCCACGGCGGCGACGTCCTTCCGGGTGCACTCCTTCGATCCGGGGCGCTACCTGGTGTGGGCGAAGCCGGATTCGACGTGGTCGTGGCGCCTCGATCCCGTCGACGGCGGGCGACGGACCCGGCTCGTGAGCCGGTTGCAGGCCGCCTACCGGCCCACACCGTCGCTGCCGCTCACCGTCGCACTGATGGAACTGGCCGATTTTCCGATGATGCGCAGGATGCTGCTCGGCATCCGGGAGCGCGCCGAACGCCTCGCCGGAGAGGATCCCGCCTGCGCCCGGCAACGTCTGGAGAACACATGACTCACACGACCGGCGACCTCGGCATGCTGCGGGCCGCGATGGAGGGCCCGGTTCTCGGACCCGGCGACGCGGACTACGACGAAGCGCGCACGGTGTGGAACGCCGACATCGACCGCCGCCCGGCCGCGATCGCACAGTGCCGGAGTACCGCCGACGTGCAGGCGGCGATCGCCTACGCGACCGGGCACGGAATGGAGATGGCTGTGCGTGCGGGCGCCCACAGCACCGCAGGCGCGTCGGTCGTCGACGACGGCCTGGTGATCGACCTCGGATCGATAAATCACGTCGTCGTCGACCCGAAGCGCAGGCGGGCGCGGGTCGGTGGCGGCGCCCTGCTGCGTGATCTCGATGCCGCCACGCAGGCCCACGGACTCGCCGTCCCGGCCGGGCTGATCAGTCACACGGGCGTCGCGGGACTCACGCTGGGCGGAGGAATGGGCTGGCTCACGCGGCAGGCCGGATTGAGCATCGACAACCTCGAGTCGGCCGAGGTGGTCACCGCCGACGGCCGGATCCTGCGTGCCGCCGAGGACGAGAATACGGACCTGTTCTGGGCGATCCGGGGCGGCGGCGGCAACTTCGGTGTGGTGACGGAGTTCGAGTTCCGCCTGCACGAGGCCGGTCCCGTCGTGCAGTTCGGCCTCCTGTTCTGGGGTCTGGATCAGGGCACCGAGGTGCTGCGGCTCGCCCGGGAGGTGATCGGTACGCTGCCGCGCGAGCTGAACATCGTGCTCGCCGGCGTGAACGCCCCACCGGCCCCGTTCGTGCCCGAGCAGTACCACCTCCAGCCCGGCTATGCCTTCCTGGTCACCGGTTTCGGAGCAGCGCAGGCGCACGAGGACGCGCTGGCGCGGATTCGGCGCGCGCTGCCACCGCTGTTCGAGTTCGTCACGCCGATGCCCTACGTCGACGTGCAGCAGCTGCTCGACGAGGGCAATGCGTGGGGCTTCTACTGCTACGACAAGGGCTGCTACGTCGAAGATCTCTCCGACGATCTG
Source organism: Rhodococcus ruber (assembly GCF_016804345.1). Taxonomy (NCBI): domain Bacteria; kingdom Bacillati; phylum Actinomycetota; class Actinomycetes; order Mycobacteriales; family Nocardiaceae; genus Rhodococcus; species Rhodococcus ruber. Next base: position 178,779 of record NZ_CP044211.1, read on the forward strand.
ATCGCGACAGTCGTCGATCTTGTGCCGCAGAAGACCTCGCCTCTGTCGCTCCTGTTGTTCTACCGGCTGGACGAGGCGTACTGCGAGACCGGGGAGGACGACACCGCCTTCGGCGGCGGACGGACGCCACGCTTCGCCGTCTTCATCGTCGGCGTCTGTCCCGATCCCGCACTGCTGCCACCGGAGCGAGCCTGGGCCCGGTCCCTGTGGGATGCCCTGCGCCCGTATTCGGTCGGCATCGGCGCGTACGTCAACTCCATGACCGAATTCGAGCAGGACCGGGTGCGCGCCACCTACGGTCCGGACAAGTACGCGCGATTGGCCGAGATCAAGGCGAAGTACGATCCGCACAACGTCTTTCACCGGAATGCGAACATCGTTCCCGGCGTAGGGCACGCGTGACACCGGGTGGACGTCCCGGCCGGATGCGACCGGACGACTACGCTCCCGTGGGCCGATACGGATCGGTGATCTCCCGGAGCAGGGTGAGCGCCTCGCGCAGCTGCTTCATCCGGCGCACGCCGAGGTGCTCGGTCCATTCGGCCTCGATCCGCGCCTCCTCGGCCCGGGCGACAGGGAGGGCCTCCGTGCCGCGCCGCGCGATCCGCACGAGTCGCGCGCGGGCGTCGGTGGGGTCGACGGTGCGTTCGACGTAGCCGGCCCGTTCGAGCTGGTCGACGAGGAAACTCGCCGTCTGCTTGGCCACCTGGGCCTGCTCGGCGAGGTCCGTCAACCGCGTGCCGTCGGGCCCGATCCGGGCGGCCACCCGCGCCTGAGCGAGCGTGATGTCGTCGTAGCCCGCGCGCCGCAGCGCCGCGAGGATGCGGTTCTCCGCCGAGCGCGAGGCGATGAACATCAGCAGGGCGGTGTTGAGGTCCTTTGCCATCCCACTCCTTGCAGATAGTACGATCCTCGAACTATATTGGTACCAGCATCGTACTTGTTGGCCCGCCCGGGAGGTGCGAGATGGCCGACGAAGCGCCCGTCGTGGACTTCTACTTCGACCCCGTCTGCCCGTACGCGTGGATCGCGTCCCGGTGGCTGCTGGAAGTGGAGCGCCGGCGGCCCCTCGATCTGAGATTCCATGTGATGAGCCTGAGGGTTCTCAACGAGAACCGCCCGGGCGATCCCGCCTATCTCGCCAACATCGAACGTTCCGCCGGTCCGTCACGAGTGGCCACCGCTGCCGCCGTCCAGTTCGGCGAGGCGGTCCTGCGGGACTTGTACACGGCATTCGGTGACGCGATCTTCGATCGGTGGCGCTACCCCGATGCGGACGAATATCGCACCGCGATGGCCGGTGCGCTCGAGCGGACCGGCCTGCCGGCCCGGCTCTCGTCCGCGGGCGACTCGACCGAGTACGACGACGCGCTCCGCCGCAGTCACGACGCCGGGATGGCGCCGGTGGGCCGCGAGGCCGGCACGCCGACCGTCCACCTCGACGGCGTCGCGTTCTTCGGTCCGGTACTCAACTCGATTCCGCGCGGCGACGACGCCGTGCGCGTCTTCGAGGGCGCGCGATTGCTGTCCGGGTTCTCGGACTTCTTCGAACTCAAGCGCACCCGGACCCGCCCACCGGTGTTCCACTGACAAGGGGGGCCCCATGATGAACGAGGACGAGATCTGGGCCGCGATCGACAGCGCGCGAGGGCGCACGGCCGACCTGCTCGAACGGCTCTCCGACGACGAATGGGCGCAGCCCTCGCTGTGCGACGGCTGGGCGGTGCGTGACGTCGCCGCCCACCTGACCCTGCAGCAGCTGACCGTCGGGGACGCCGTCCGGATCGTCCTGCGGCATCCCGGCCCGATGAACTCGATGATCCGTGCCGCCGCGCGCGACCGGGCGGCGCTGCCGACCGACCGGTTGATCGCGGACCTGCGCGCGACGATCGGCTCCCGCCGCCACAATGTGGGGCTGACCGCCTTCGAGCCCCTGACCGACATCCTCGTGCACGGCCAGGACATCGCGATCCCGCTGCACCGCGACCTCGAGATGCCCGCGGACGCGGCGTCCGCGGTCGCCGCGCGGGTGTGGTCCCAAGGCGGCAGGGGCAAGGCCCGGGTCTTCCGCTCCCTTCCCCTGCGCGGCTACCGGCTCACCGCCACCGACGTCGCGTGGTCGGTCGGCGAGGGACCGGAGATCCGGGGACCGATCTCCGCGATCCTGTTGCTGCTCACCGGCCGTCGCGTGGCGCTGCCCCGATTGTCCGGGGCGGGTGTGGACGATCTGCGGGCACGGGTGGCGACCGGGTGATCCGGGTTCAGGACGAGCCGTCGCGCTCCCACGCCGCGGCGATCTCCGGGTATCCGGCCGCGATCTCGTCGAGCCGCTCGTCCGAGGCGGTCTCGATCTCGGCACGGTGCCGCTGCGCCGCCACGAGGGACCCGTCGAACTCCCCCGACGTCGGCACCGGACTCTGTTCGCCGGGACCCGGGGCACTCGTCTCGAGGGCCCCGATGATCTCGTCGAGCCGCTGAGCCACGAACCTGCGCTTGTCGTTGTGTGTCTCCATACGGACCGGCATACCCGGCTCGCTGCGCGTCACACCGCCGGTTCGGCTCAGAGAGTCTCGGCCTCCCCGGCGGCGGACAGGTCGACCTTCGCGGGTATCACGAGCCGGTGCGGCGAGTCTGCGCCCTCGGCGACGAGCGAGGCGTGCGTCGGCGGGTCCGACGGCACGTGCGCCGGGCGGCGACGCTCGAATTCGGCGCGCAGCACGGGCACGACGTCGCGACCGAGGATCTCGATCTGCTCGAGCACCACGTCGAGGGGCAGGCCGGCGTGGTCCATGAGGAACAGCTGCCGCTGGTAGTCGCCCGCGTAGTCGGCGAAGCCGAGGGTGCGCTCGATCACCTGCTCGGGGGTGCCGACGGTGAGCGGGGTGGTCGCGGAGAAGTCCTCGAGCGACGGCCCGTGACCGTAGACGGGGGCGTTGTCGAAGTACGGCCGGAAGACGCGCTTGGCCTTCTCCTCGGTCTCGGCCATGAACACCTGGCCGCCCAGCCCGACGATCGCCTGGTCGGCGGCGCCGTGGCCGTACTGCTCGAACCGGGTGCGGTAGAGGCCGATCATCTGCTGGATGTGTTCGCGGTTCCAGAAGATGTTGTTGTGGAAGAAGCCGTCGCCGTAGAACGCGGCCTGCTCGGCGATCTCCGGCGAGCGGATCGAGCCGTGCCACACGAACGGCGGGGTGTCGTCGAGAGGCCACGGAGTCGAGGTGTAGCCGCGCAGCGGGGTGCGGAACCTGCCTTCCCACTCGAGGTCCTTCTCCCGCCAGAGCCGGCGCAGCAGGTGGTAGTTCTCGATCGCGAGCGGAATGCCCTGTCGGATGTCCTTGCCGAACCACGGGTAGACCGGGCCGGTGTTGCCCCGGCCCATCATGAGGTCGACGCGGCCGCCGGACAGGTGCTGCAGCATCGCGAAGTCCTCGGCGATCTTGACCGGGTCGTTCGTCGTGATCAGGGTGGTCGCGGTCGAGAGGATCAGTTTCTCGGTCTTCGCCGCGATCCAGCCGAGCATGGTGGTCGGCGACGACGGGACGAAGGGCGGGTTGTGGTGCTCGCCGCTCGCGAAGACGTCGAGCCCGACCTCCTCGGCCTTCAGCGCGATCTCCGTCATGGCGACGATCCGCTCGTGCTCGGTGGGGATGCGGCCCGTGGTGGGGTCGCGGGTGACGTCGCCGATGGTGAAGATGCCGAACTGCACGGGTGCCTCCGTCTAATCGTTGATTGCTCAACTATACGAACGGCGGAGGCTCGCCGGTATTCCCCCTCCGGCCGTTCCGGCCCCCGCCTGGACCTCGGCGGTGCATGATCGGCGTCATGATCCGCACACTCGCGGTCGCCGGTCTCCTGGTGCTGGGCGGCAGTGTCGCCGCGAGTCCGTCGGCCTCCGCCGACGAGCCGACCGGCCCACCGCAGAGCACCTTCGGCGCCGCGCTCGCCTACTCGCTGGTGCATCCCGGGGTCGTCCCGGCCGGGACGAACGACTTCGGCTGCGTGCCTGTGCCGGAGCACCCCGAGCCGGTGGTGCTCGTCCACGGCTTCCTGGAGAACTCCTACGCCAACTGGGCCGGATTGGCGCCGGCGCTGAAGACCGAGGGGTACTGCGTGTTCGCACTCGACTACGGCGCCCCGCCGGCCGAGCCGTTCAAGGCGCGGGAGCCGATCCCGGATGCCGCCGGCGAACTGGCGGCGTTCGTCGACGCCGTCCTGGCGGCAACCGGTGCGGAGCGGGTGTCCGTCGTCGGCCACTCCAAGGGCGGGGCCGTCCCCCGGTGGTACGTGCGGTTCCTCGGCGGGGCGGACAAGACCAGCCGCATCGTCGGGCTGGCGCCGGCGAACTACCCGTCGCTCGGGCCGCCGTCCGTCGCGCAGGACGCCGTGCTCGCCGAGCTCAACGCGGGCAGCGACACCGTCGAAGGGGTTTCCTACACGGTCGTCGCCACCAGATACGACCAGGTGATCATCCCCTACACGGCGTCGTTCCTCACCGGCCCCGGCGCGCGGAACATCCTGCTGCAGGACGTGTGCCCGGCGAACACCGCCGACCACGTCTCGATCCCCTACGATCCCGTCGCCGAGCAGCTCGTGCTGGCCGCGCTGGACCCGTCCGCGGACCGGCCGGTCGTGTGCTGACCGCGGCCGCTACCCGCCCGGCAGGCGCCGCGTTCCGCCGATGACGAGGGTGACCTCGACGTCGACGTCGCGCAGACCCGCCTCGTTCAGGGCCTCGCGCAGCGTCGCCGGGTCCGCCTCCGGCGGCGGCCCGAGCGCCTCGATCCAGAGCACGGACTGCCGGAACCCGATCTCGGTGATCGCCCAGCCCTGCTCCTGGGCCCACCGCTCGGCGACCGGAGCGACGTCGGCCTTCAGCGTCTCCTGCCGGATCACCCGGGTGCTGGACAGCCCCAGCGGCACCGCGACGACCACCACCGCGGCCACCACCGTGAGCAGGCTGAGGCCGCGCAGGTCCCCGACCTCGCGACCGGCGCGGCGCGCCGCCCCGCGCACCCCCGCGAACAGGAAGACCAGCGTGCCGGTGGCGACGATCGCCGCGACGTTCGTGGCGAACAGCAACAGCGCCCCACCGGCCTGGCGTGGCGCGTCGGACTCGAGGGTCAGGCCCACCACCGCGAGCGGCGGCACCAGCGAGATGGCGATCGCCACCCCGGGCAGGGCGTCGGACACGTCGCGCCGCACCAGCGCGAACGCCCCGACCGCGCCCGTGGCCAGGGCCGCGACGAGGTCGATCAGCCGCGGCGCGACCCGGCCCGCCACCTGGCTGTTGTTCTCGGCGAGCACATCCAGTGGATCGAGCAGGCCCACCGCGTATCCCGTCGCCACCACCGCGGCCGCACCCGCCGCGACGAGCAACGCGGAGGCGACCAGGTTGCGATGATCGTTGAGCACCACCGCCAGGGCCGTCCCGACGATCGGCGTCATCAACGGGGCGACGATCATGGCGCCGATGACGGTGGCGGTGGAGTCCGCGACGACGCCCGCCGAGGCGATGACCGAGGCCAGCACGAGCAGGGTCCAGAACGTCGCGCGCCGCGACCGCGGCTGGGCGTCCTCGGACAGGAACAGCGTGGCGGTCATCCGCTCGATGTCCTCGGCGGTCGGTCTCACGGAAGCCTCCCTGGGTGCGTCGTGTCGCGAGTGCATCACAGCAGACGCCGGGCGCCCGCGCGATCGGGACACCGGTCCCTTCCGTCCGGGACACCGGTCGCGACACGATGTCCCGCACCGGACGGAGGAGGACGCACGCGGTGACGACGGACGAGGCGGTGACGACGGACAAGGCGGCGACACGACCCTCGACGCTGATCGCTGCCCTCCCGCACCGCTACCGCGCCGTGCTGCACCTGCGCATCGCGTGTGGCCTGTCGATCACCGACACGGCTCGTGCCCTGAACACCGATGCCGCCTCCGTCCGGCTCGCTCAGCACCACGCTCTGAACCTGCTCCGGCACCAGCTCCGGCACTCCCGGAACATGTCGGACCCCCGGCGCACACTGATCACAGAACCGGGGACCGCCTCGCCCGGACGTACCGAGGAGGAGCGAGTGTCATGGACACGGGGTGTGGGGCCTTCTTCAGCTGGACCTCACGACGGGTGACGTTGCCGCACTGCCTGCGGGCCGTCGCGGCGGGAACGCCCGCGCGGTCCGGGCTGACTCTCGATCGGCGGCTCGTCTCGGGCACCGTCCGCGGCCGGCTGCTGGCCTATCACGACGCGGACGACGACGCCGACTACGTGGCCCTGCTCATCGGCGACGTGGTCGGATCGGACGACGTGCCCGTGCGGGTCGTCGACGAGGAGCGGCTGCTGGTGGAGGGCGCGCGCAGCACCGAGCCGGCGGAGATCCTCGTGGGTGCCCCCGACGCCCGCGACCCGGACGCCGAGCAGCGCGAGCTCGACCGGCAGCTGTGCCTGGGTGGCCCCGTGCGTTCCATGCTCGCGCATTCCGGTGCGCGTTCGGTCACCGTGGACTGGTGCGCCGTGGCCGCCGCGTAGCTCGCGAGGAAAGAACTTGACCTCGAGTCGACTCGAGGTTGAACGATGGGCGACGTCAGTTCATCGGCCCTTCCGGAGGACATCATGAGTGTTGTCAAGCCTCTCGACCGCACCGCCACGCCGACCCTGCCCGCGTTCGCGCTCAGTCGTCCGATGGCGGTGCTCGTCCCGGTCGTCGTGGCTCTCGTCGCCAACATCGCCCTGTGGCTCGTCGGCCTCGCCGCCGGCGGCACGTTCGAGGTCACCAACGGTGACACCGTCGAAAGCGCCGCCCCGGGTGGCGTTCTCGTCATGACCGTCGTCCCGCTCACCGTGGGCATGGGTCTCGCGGCGCTGCTCAGCCTGCGCTGGTTCGGCATCGTCCGCGTCGCCGAGGTCGTGGGCGCGGTGGCCGCGCTCGGCACGATCGCGTCGACGATCGTCGCCGACTTCGACACCCCGAGCACGATCACACTCTCGCTGATGCACGTGGTGATCGCGATCGTCGTCGTCGGGGGGCTCGAGGCGATGCGCAACCGCATTGCAGCCCAGCGGTAGTCGCGCAGCGACGCCACCCGTCCGGGGTCACCGGCTCGAAGGTCCCGATTGTCGAGGGACCTTCGAGCCGCCGCCGGCCCCTCCGTGGGCGCTGACCTACGGCACGGCGGCTGATGCCTCTTCCGTTTCTCCCCAGGGACTTTCGCATCGAACCGCGCGCCGGCTGCAGGTGGTGCCGGTTCCACGGGTGGCGCCGGCGTTTCGACCGCAGCCGCCGTCCACAGGACCGAAGCACCCGACCGGCAGGGACGTACGTCCCGAGATCCGTTTCCCGGTAATCCGTCCGGCCCACACGGCGATTCGCAACGCGGCCGGTTCCGTGGAATTCCACGTCCGTCGCGTCTCCGGCGGGTGGGTGAGCCCGTACATCGTCGGCCATGCCCGCGTCGGCGAGACGTGGGTGCTCGGCTCCGGGGACTGGTCGGGGCACGACGTGCAGATCGCCGGCCCGCCCGCCATGATCCAGGCGACCGAGTTCCGGCTGCAGGCCGCCGGCGTGCCCGCGGACCGCCTCCGCCACGACCCGCTCTACTGACCTCCGCGCCCGCTCAGGACCGGTTGAGCCGCGCGATCCGGCCGCTGAGAACCGTGGCGAACGCGCACCACACCGCGTACGGACCGAGCGCGGCCCCTGCCGCCGGCTTCGCGACGGCGGCGCGACGCGCCAGGTCGGCACTGCTCACCGCGAGCGCTCCGGCGACCACCGTCGCCGGCACGAGCCGGTGCGCCTTGAAGAACACCCACGACCAGGACGCGTTGAGCACCAGATTCACCGCGAGGGCGGCCCGATAGTAGGTGGCCTCGTCGACCCGCGCCTCCGATTCGAGTTCGTCGATCGCCACCGCGGAACTCACCGCGATGTCGGCGTACAGCGCCGTCCACACGACGGGAAAGACCGCACCCGGCGGCTGGAACGACGGTTTGCGCAACCGCCGGTACCACCGCGTGTCCACGTCCCGCGAGGCGATCGATCCCGCCACCGCCGTCGCGGCGGTCGCCGCGGTCGTTCCGAGCAACGTGCGGCCGAACATGCTGGACATACCTGCTCTCCTCACTCTCGCCGTCGGCGAGGTCGTCACATCGCGTTGTCGGGGATCTGGGGGAAGGGCCGCTGCGGATGCGGGGGCGAGGGCTCGGGATCCGGTTCCGGCGGGAACGGCGGCTGCGGCTCCGGTGGGGTCGGCACCGGATTCGGCTCCGGCGGGAACGGTGACGGCGGCGTGGGCGTCGGTGGGACGGGCGGGGCCGGCTCGGGCGAGCCCGGCCCCGTGTCCGGGTCCGGTGTGGTCAGGCAGGGTGTGGTCAGGCAGGGTGTGGTCAGGCAAGGTGTGGTCAGGCAGGGGGTGGTCATGGCCGGTCCCTTCCGATCATCGGCGAGCGCTGTTCCGGGCATACCCGGAGCCGCGGCGGCGCAATCCCAGTGGGGCGGCGGACGGCGCCCCGTGCTCCGCCCGCGGACCCCAGCGGAAGGTGCGCGTCGCGACGAGCGCGGCGGCGACGAGCCAGGCAGCCATCACCGCGATGGCGCCCCACAGGATCCGGGGACCGGACGGATCCAGGGCTGCGGCAAGTGAATTCGAGAAATGCTTCAACGGAAAGGCCGATCCCACCGTCTGCATCCAACCGGGGGTGTCGCCGAGGAAGAAGATGTCGGAGAAGAACGCGAGCGGGAGGAGGATCGCGAGGCCGACCGCGGAGACCGCCTTGCTGCTCGGCAGCACCGCAGCGAGAGCGAAACCGCACGCAGCCAACGTCGCGGTGCCGAGCACCACCACAGCGGCGGCGAGGAACACGCCGGGCCACGTGAGGACGAGGCCGAAGAAGACGACACCGACGGCCACGACCAGAACTGCGGTGACCAGGGCAATCCACAGCGTCGACACGGTGTGCCCGGCCATGAAACCGACCGGCCCGAGCGGGGTGCCGCGCAGCCGCTTCAACACCCCCCGGTCGCGGGCCCGCACCACCGCCTCGGGCATGTTGACGAACGCGGTGACCGCTGCACCCCACGCCGCCATGCCCGCCGCCCCGGACAACTCCGGGGGCACGTCGGCGACCGTGACGGCACCGTCGGGCAGCACGGCCATGATGAAGGCGTACAGGCCCACCGGCAGGGCGACCGCGAAGAACACCCAGCCCGGGTCGCGCGCGGCCGCCCGGGTGGTCCAGGCGATCCGGCCGAGGACCAGTCGGGCCGTGGAGGGCCGGCCGGGCACGTCGGCGTCCAGCATGCGATCTGCGCGCCGGGACGCGACGGGCGGGGCAGACGCGCGGCCGGTGCTGCCCCGCGCGGGGTCCCAGCCGAAGGCACGCACCGCGACGAGGGACGCGGCGAAGGTCCACGCCGTCATCACGGCCAGCGCGCCGAGATCCCAGCCGCCACCGGCGGCGAACGGATCGAACTGCCCCTGCAGCGCCTCGTTGAACGGCTTCAGCGGGAAGACGGACGCGATCGAATCCGCCCACCCCGGCATGTCACCGACGATGAACAGTCCCGACACGAACCCGAGCGCCACCGCAGCGGCGATCGACACCGCCTCCGCGACGGCAGCGGTGGGGGACAGCGCGGCCACGGCCAGGCCGAGTGCCGCGAAGCAGGCGATTCCCACCGCGATCGTCACGACGGTGGCGGGTGCGGTGCGCCACAGGATCTGCACGTCGTAGACGACCGTCCCGACGAGCAGCATCGTCAGCACCGAGCACAGCGCGAACACCACGGCGCCCCCGACACGCCCGGCGAGGTAGATCCACGCCGGCAGCGGGGTTCCGCGTACCCGCTTCAGGACTCCCTGTTCGCGTGCGGTGGCCAGGGCCGTCGCCACGGTCGGAAAGGCGGCGTAGAGGACACCCATCACCGCCGCGGTGGGCGTGACGAACTGCATCACGCGCACCCCGCCGGTCTCGTCCACGGTGGCGTTGCCGGCGAGGAACCCGATGACGACCAACCAGGTGAGGGGGAACAGGAAGGTGAAGACGAAGACGACCCGGGCGCGCCACAGGTCGACGACGGTGTGGCGCAGCTGCTCGGCGAACAGACCGGCCGCGGCCGGACGGCCGGTGTGCGCGGAGGCCTGGGGGACGCTCACGACGGCACCTCCGCGGACCGGGCGGTCGCGCGCCGGTCGTCGTGCCGGGCGACCAGCTCGAGGTAGACGTCCTCGAGGGACGGTCGGGTGACGGTCAGCGCGGGCAGCTCCTGGCCGCGGTCCCGGGCCCACTCCGTGAGCCGGCGCAGCGCCGCGGTCGGGGTGGAGGTGCGCAGCTGCCAGTCCGCCCCGTCGGTGGTCAACGGTGCGCCCAGGTCGGGTAGCCCCGACGGTGCCGCGCCGGGTGGCAGGCGGAAGCTCACGACGGCGGCACTGCCCTGTTCGCCGCCGATCTCGCCGGGCGTGCCCAGCGCGATCATGCGTCCGGCGACGACGATGCCCACCCGGTCCGCGAGATGCTCGGCCTCGTCCATGTAGTGGGTCGTGAGCAGGACGGTCTTGCCCAGACCGCGCAGGGCCTCGACGAGATCCCAGGCGCGGCGCCGGGCGGCGGGATCGAACCCGGTGGTGGGTTCGTCGAGGAACAGCAGTTCGGGATCGCCGACGAGGCCGAGCGCCAGGTCGAGGCGACGCCGCTGACCGCCGGACAGGGTCTCGACTTTCGCGTCGCGCTTGTCCGACAGGCCCACGAGATCCACGACATCGTCCACGTCCAGCCGGCGCGGATACAGGGACCGGTAGTGACGGACGAGTTCCCGGACGGTGAAGTGCTCCTCGAAACCGGCTTCCTGCAACACGATTCCGATACGTTCGCGAAAGTCCCGTCCCCCGGTCTCCGGGTCGAACCCGAGCACGTCGACCTCTCCGGACGTGCGCCGCCGGTGTCCCTCGAGAATCTCGACGAGGGTGGTCTTGCCCGCGCCGTTCGGTCCCAGCAGCGCGAAGACCTCACCGGCCTGCACCGCGAACGACACCCCGTCGACCGCCCGCACGTCTCCGTAGTGCTTGTGCAGATCCGTGACTGTGACGACATCCATGTGCCCTCCTCCCTTCGGTCCCATCGTGCGCGTGCGGGTCCCGGACCGCACCCCGAGGCCGGCGCGCCGCACTCACCGGCGGCTACGGACCGTCTTGTACACGAAGTCCGCGGCAAGGACCGCGGGGATGCCCAGCAGCGCGACACACAGCGCCTCGAGCGGCGGAACCGCATGGCCCAGCACGTCGGCGACCGGGACGACTCCCAGGAAGACGACGAGGGCGACGAGCTCGACGAGAACGGCCCACAGCAGCAACCGGTTCGAGCCCCACCCGAGCTGCCACGGCGGCCGGGACGCGCTGCGGCAGGCGAACGCGGTGCCCACCTGCCCCAGGACGACCGCGGCGAACGCGGCGCCCGAGGCCGCGAGAAGTGCCGGACCGGTGGGAAATTCACCTCCGGGACGCCAACCTGCGACGAGGAGCGCGACGAGGAACGCACTCATCTCGACGATCGCCTCGACCGGTCCGAGAACCCCGAACACCCGGACCAGCAGGGTCCGGTCGACGAGGTGCCGACGCTCCGGTGGCCGCTTCAGCGTGTCCCGGCTCGGCGGTTCACCGCCGAGGGCCAGCGCCGGCAGCAGATCGGTGCCGATGTCGATGCACAGGATCTGCAGCACCCCCAGGGCGAGCGGAAACTGCCCGCCCGACAGTCCCCACAGCGCGAACGGCGTCAGTTCCGCGACGTTGGAGGTCAGGTGATAACTGAGGAAGCGGCGGATGTTGGCGTAGGTGGCCCGGCCCTGCTCGACCGCGGTGAGGATGGTTGCGAAGTCGTCGTCGAGCAGCACCAGGTCCGCGGCCTCGCGCGCGACGTCGGTGCCGCCCTCGCCCATCGCCACCCCGATGTCGGCCTGCCGCAGGGCCGGTCCGTCGTTGACACCGTCGCCGGTCATCGCGACGACGTGACCGCGGTCCTGCAGGGCCTTCGCGACGCGCAGCTTCTGCTCCGGAGAGACCCGGCTGATCACGACGCCGTCGCGATCGAGGAGGGCACCGAGCAGCTGATCGTCGTCCGGCAGATCCTTGCCCTGCACCACCTTGCCCTCTGCGCCGAGCAGGCCGATCTCGCGGGCGATGGCGCGGGCCGTCTCCGGGTGGTCACCGGTGAGCATCGCGCCCTTGATGCCGGCGCCGCGCGCGGCCCGCAGCGCGGCCGGGACGGCGATCCGCGGCGGATCCTCCATGCCCAGCAGGCCGAGGAGCTCGAGGTCGCGTTCGGCGAGTTCGGGGTCGGTGAGCGCGCCGGAATCGCTCAGGGTCCGGCGGGCGACGGCGAGCACCCGCAGGCCCCGCGACGCCATGTCCGCGAGCGCCTCCTCCGCCCGGTCGACGAGCTCGCCCGGCTCGGCGCAGCGCGGAAGCACCGCGTCCGGGGCGCCCTTGAGAAGCAGCCGCCCGCCCACGATCACCGATTCGCGGCGGCGCCGGGGATCGAACACGAACCGGCGGGTGACCGGCCCCGGCTGTGCGCCGGGACCGGCGAGACGGGCCGCGAACGCGGCGATCGCCGCCTCCATCGGGTCGCCGACCGCCCGCCACTCGTCGTCGTCGAGGGTGATTCCGCCCTTCGAGGCGGCCGCGCCGGCGAGACCGGCGGTCGCGGCCGCCGCCACCGCCGGCTCCGGGCCGGTCACCGCACCGGTGGGCGCATACCCCTCCCCGCGCACGGCGACGGTCCCGGCCGGGGTCCACGCCTCGACGACGTTCATCTGGTTCTGGGTGAGCGTGCCCGTCTTGTCGGTGCAGACGAACGTCGTCGCACCGAGGGTCTCGACGGCCTCGAGGTTGCGCACCAGCGCGTTGTCGCGGGCCATGCGCTGCGCCCCCATCGCCAGCGACAGCGTCACGGTGGGCAGCAGCCCCTCGGGCACGAGGGCGACGGTGATGCCCACCGCGAAGAGGAAGGCGTCCTGCCAGGAGATCCCCACCAGGAGAGACACGGCGAAGAACACCGCGCCGACGCCGACGGAACCGAAGGCGAGCGTCCGGACGATGCGCTGGATCTCCCGATCGAGCGGGCCGGGTGGACGTCGCACCGACGTGGTCAGGGCTGCGATACCGGCGAGGCGGGTGTTCGCACCCGTGGCTGTCACGATCCCTTCGGATTCGCCCTCGGCGACGAACGTTCCGGCGAACACGGCCGCGCCGGCCGTGCGGAGCACCGGTTCGCTCTCCCCGGTGAGGGTGGATTCGTCGAAGGTGCAGCGGCCCGCGACCACAAGGGTCAGATCGGCCGGGACCCGGTCGCCGCCGGTGAGCACGACGACGTCGCCGACCACCAGGTCACGGGCGTCGACCGTGCGCAGCGCCCCGTCCCGGCGCACCACGATGGTGGTGGGCAACAGCTCGCCGAGGCGCTCGGCAGCCTTCTCCGCGCGTTCCTGCTGCACGAAGGCGAAAATGCCGTTGACGACGATCACCACGATCACGGCGATGCCCAGCTCCGGCATGCCCGCGACGAACGCGAGGGCCGAAGCGAACCACAACAGCAGCGCGAAGAAGTGCGTGAGCTGCGCGATCAGCCTGCGCCACCACGGCACTCGCCGCGCGGCGGGGAGCTGGTTCGGGCCGTCGCGGATCAGCCGCGCGGCGGCCTCACTTCCGGTGAGACCGCCGCCGGGGAGCACCTGCGGACCGGAATGTGCCTGCACACCGCCTCCTCGCCCACCCGGGATGCGTCACCGCGACCGGGGTCGGCCCCCGTCGCGGCAGGCCCAGCGTATCGGCACGGGGGCCGTCGCGGACGCGACTGCGCCCCACCCGTCGCGGACGCGACTGCGCCCCACCCGTCGCGGACGCGACTGCGCCCCACCCGTCGCGGACGCGACTGCGCCCCACCCGTCGCGGACGCGACTGCGTCCCACCCGTCGCGGACGCGACTGCGTCCCACTCGTCGCGGACGCGACTGCGCCCCACCGCCACGATGCCGGTGGGGCGCAGGGGACGAGCCGTCAGGCGTGCTCGAGGCGGATGCCCTTGGTCTCCCTCATGAAGACGCAGGCGATGCCGGTCAGCACGCACAGCACCATGATGTACACGCTGAACGCCCATCCGAGGCCGCGGCCGATCAGGAGCTGATTCAGGTACGGGGCGGTTCCACCGAACACCGCGACGGAGAACGAGTACGCGAAGCCGATCGCCTGGGTCCGCAGCCGGGTGGGGAAGCTCTCCGACAGCGTCGCCGACAGCACCGACGCGGGGACGGACACGACGAGCAGCGCGACGGTCGTCGCGACGAGCAGGGTCCATCCGGCGGAGGAGATCATCATCGTCAGCGGCAACTGCAACACGAGCATGAGGCCGGCGAACGCGAACAGCATCGGGCGGCGGCCGATCCGGTCGGACAGCATGCCCCAGAAGGGCAGGGAGACGAGCGCGATCGACTGGGCGATCACCGACATCCAGTAGGCGACGTCGGGGTCCATCCCCTGCTGGGTGATGGCGTAGGTGGAGACGTACGACGTCCAGGTGTAGTGGGCGGCGGTGATGCCGGAGGTCATGCCGATCATCAGCAGGATCGCGCGGACGACGGTCTTGCGCGGGATGCGCGGCTGCTCGTCCTGCTCCTGGTGGGCGTCGAACACGTCGCTCTCGTCCATGCTGCGACGCAGGTACAGGGCGACCAGGGCCAGGCACGCGCCGATGAGGAACGGGATGCGCCAGCCCCATTCGGCGACGGCGTTTTCGGAGAGCGACGAGGTGACGGCGCCACCGATGCTGTAGGCGAGGACCGAGCCACCGAAGATCGCGATGAAGGCGACGCTGCCCCACATCCCGCGACGGTGCGGCGGGGCGATCTCACCGACGTACGAGTAGGCGGTGGCCGATTCGCCGCCGTGGGCGAAGCCCTGCATGATCCGCGCGGCGAGCAGGATCAGCGACGCCCACGCCCCGATGGACTCGTAGGTGGGCATGATGCCGATGACGAGGCTGCCCGTCGCCATCATGAGCATCGTGGTGACGAGGACGAACTTGCGGCCCCGCCGGTCGGCGATGCGGCCGAACACGATGCCGCCGAGGGGGCGCATGAGGAAGCCGACGGCGAAGACCGCGAGCGTCGACAGCAGCGCGGAGATCGGATCGGAGTTGTTGAACATCACCGCGGCGATGAACGGTGCGAAGACCGCGTAGGCGCTCCACTCGTACCACTCGAGTACGTTGCCGACCGCGCTGGCGAACAGCGATTTCTTCTTCGAGGCCAGGGTGGGCGCGGTGTCGACCGCATCCCGGGGGTTCCGGACGTCGGTGTTCACGTGGTGTCTCTTTTCGTTCGCGGGAGCAGTGGCCGAATGTCACATCGGTTCGATGTGACCGAACCGGTGTGACATTCGGTCGGTCGGTCGGTCATTCGGTCGGGTGGGAGGGGGGCGGATCGTCAGGTGGTCGCGGTGGGGGCGGTGCGGTCGCGCAGGTCGCTGCGCCGGATCTTGCCGGTCTGGGTCTTGGGGAGGTTCTCGACGATGTGGACCCGGCGGGGCCGCTTGTAGGCGGCGAGGCGCTCACGGGCGAAGTCCACGAGTTCGTCCTCGGTGGCGTGGGCGTCGCGTTCGAGCGACACGAACGCCACCACGGATTCGCCCTGGTAGTCGTCGGGCTGACCGACGACGGCGGCCTCGTGCACGGCGGGGTGCTCGTAGAGGGCGTCCTCGACCTCGCGGGGCCACACCTTGTAGCCGGAGACGTTGATCTGGTCCTTCAGCCGGTCCACCAGGTAGACCCAGCCGTGCCGATCGATGATCGCGCCGTCGCCGGTGCGCAGCCGTCCGCCGGGCAGGGTGGAGGCGGATGCCTCGGGCTTGCGCCAGTACCCCGAGATCACCTGCGGGCCGGCCAGTTCCAGTTCCCCCTGCGTGCCGGGTTCGACGGCGGCACCGTCCGCGTCGACGACCCGCGCATCGATCAGGGGCAGCGGGACGCCGATCGCGAGGGTGCCGCTGGCGGGGTCCACGGGTGCCCGCCGCCCGGGGGGCACCGCGATGACGCCCGAGGACGTCTCGGTCATCCCGTACGCGTTGTGGATGTACTTGCCGAACTTCGCTTCGAACTTCTCCACGGTCGCGGGCGGGATCGGTGCGCCGCCGGAGTAGAGGGTCTTGACCGACGCGAAGTGGCGGGCCTCGGCGCCGGGGGGTTCGTACAGGGCGTTGAACACCGTGATCGAGCCGATCGTGAAGGTGACCCCGTGCTCGACGAGGGCCTCGAGCGCGACCTCGGCATTGAAGCGGTTGGCGAAGACCAGGGTGGTCGGGTGCACCAGCGCCAGGGTGGCGTTGATGACGGCGCCGGTGATGTGGAACAACGGCGCGACGGCGAACACCGCGTCGCCGGCGGTCAGGCCGACGAAGGAGCCGAAGGTGGTGGCCACGGCCAGCACGTTGGCGTGGGTGTTCATCGCGCCCTTCGGTGGTCCGGTGGTGCCCGAGGTGTAGGCGAGCAGGGCGACGTCGTCGCCGGTGATCTCGACGGGCGACGGCCGCCGGCCCCGGTGTTGTTCGATCAGCTCGACGAGGTCGCCGTCGGGCGCGGCCACGGCACGGTCCGTCGTCGGGAAGACCCGTGCGTCGTCGCGGCTCTGGAAGTCCAGGTCGCTGGTGCTGACGATCCAGCGCACCGAGCTGTCGCGCACGGTGTCCGCGGTCTCCGCGACGGCGGTGTCGGCGCACACCATGCCGACGATCTCGGCGTCGTCGACGAGACGGCGCAGTTCGACTCTCCGGTACATGGGGTTGAGCACGAGCGCCGCGGCGCCGAGTTTCCACAGCGCGAGCAGGGTCAGCGCATACTGGGGGATGTTCTGCAGGTAGATGCCCACACGGTCGCCGCGCCGCACCCCGCGAGCGGCGAAGGCGACGGCGAGAGCGTCGGAGAGCTCGTCGGTCTCGCGGGCGGTCAGCACACCGTCGAAGTAGGCGATGGCCTTGCCGTCGGGGTCGGCATCCACGCGGGCGCGCCACGCGTCCACCAGGGAGACGAACGGCACCACCGGCTCGGGGTCGAGTCCGTTCGGGTAGAGCGCGGTCCAGGGGCGCATCTGGGACGTCACGACGCAGTTCCTTCCACTCGACTGCGGGGCCTTCCACCGCCACGACCGATCGCTCGGTCGGTAAGCGGTCTGTCAGTAGTGTCGTGGGCCACACAACCGCGTGTCAAATCGGACAGGACACACCCGTGGCGTCCGCATGCGGGCCCTGGCCTGGGCATTCCCGGAGTGGGAGAATCGGAGATCGAACGACCCCCGGCGCGCGACGCGACGAGCGGTCGGAAATCGTCGGTGGGCGGTCGAGAACCGCACGTCGGTACGAGCGGACACGGCTGACGGAAGGCCGAGACGATGGACGACGTGGACACCCGGCACGCGCA
The DNA here is from genome assembly GCF_016804345.1 of Rhodococcus ruber. Taxonomy (NCBI): domain Bacteria; kingdom Bacillati; phylum Actinomycetota; class Actinomycetes; order Mycobacteriales; family Nocardiaceae; genus Rhodococcus; species Rhodococcus ruber. Next base: position 196,224 of record NZ_CP044211.1, read on the forward strand.
GGTTCTGCTCGAATGGGACAGCGGCCGCGCCGGCTACGACCCCGGAACGACGGTGCACATCGGCCGCGACCGATCGATGGATGTCACCCTCGAACACCCGGTGGTCTCCCGCGAACACGCGCTCCTGCAGTGGGAGGACGGCTGGTATCTCGTCGACTCCGGCAGCAAGAACGGGCTCTTCGTCGACGGCCGCCGGGTGGAGCGGATCCGGGTGACCGGCACGGTCGTCGCCCGCCTCGGCGACCGCGCCGAGGGACCGGACCTCCGGATCTCCGTCGCCGAACCCGAGGCGACCCGCGAACGCCGCGGGGGTCTGCTCGACCAGCTGACCGCGGTCCGGGCCGGCGAGACCCGCGGGGCGCGGCGCCGGACCCGCCGCGCGCCCCGCACCGGCGACGTGTCGATCGGCCGCGCCGCCGACAACACCGTCGTCGTCGACGACGTCCTGGCCTCCCGCCAGCACGCGGCCCTGCGCACCGGGCCGACCGGCCTCGAGATCGAGGACCTCGGCAGCGTCAACGGCACGTTCGTCGCGGGCACCCGCATCGATCACGCCGTCCTCGCCGAGGGCGACGTCGTGACGATCGGCAACACCGACCTCGTCGTCCGCGACGGCACCCTCGTCCCGCGGGAGAAGACGGCGGCGGCCACGACCGACGGGCTGCGCGTGCGCGCCGTCGGACTGACCATCGACGGGAGCCGGCGACTGCTGCACGACGTCACCCTGGCCGCGCCGCCCGGCACGCTCACCGCCGTCATCGGCCCCTCCGGTGCCGGCAAGTCCACCGTGGCCAAGATCGTCTCGGGCACCGGCAGTCCCACCGACGGGGTCGTGGAGTTCGACGGCCACAGCGTGCACGCCGAATATCAGGCGCTGCGCTCCCGGATCGGCCTCGTCCCCCAGGACGACGTGCTCCACCGGCAGCTCACCGTCCGCGAGGCCCTCGGTTACGCCGCCGAACTGCGGCTGCCGCCGGACACCACCCGCGCCGACCGCGAGGAGGTGATCGCCCGGGTGCTCGGCGAACTGCAGCTCACCGAACACGCCGGCACCCGGGTCGACCGCCTCTCCGGGGGGCAGCGCAAGCGCGCGTCGGTCGCCCTCGAACTGCTCACCGGGCCGTCGCTGCTGATCCTCGACGAACCCACCTCCGGCCTCGATCCGGCACTCGACCGGCAGATCATGACCACGCTGCGCCGCCTCGCCGACTCCGGCCGGGTCGTCCTCGTCATCACCCACTCCCTGTCCTACCTCGAACTGTGTGATCAGGTGCTGCTGCTCGCTCCCGGCGGCAAGACCGCCTATGTGGGGCCGCCCGGCGAGGTGGGCACCGCGCTCGGCAGCTCCGACTGGGCCGAGATCTTCGCCCGCGTCGCCGCCGAACCCGACGCGGTGCACGCCGAGCACCTCGCCCGCAGTGCGACCGTCGACCATCCACCCGCCGCGGCCCCCGGCCCGCTGGGCCGACCCGCCCACACCTCCCGTCGCAGACAGCTGAGCACCGTCGCGCGGCGGCAGATCCGGTTGATCCGCGCGGACCGCGGCTACCTGATCTTCCTGTCGCTGCTGCCGTTCATCCTCGGCGGGCTGTCGATCCTGGTGCCCGGCAGCGACGGATTCGGCCCGCCGAGCCCGGGTGCGGATCCGGGCGAGCTGGCGTTCATCCTCATCCTGCTGATCCTCGGGGCCTGCTTCATGGGCTCGTCGCTCACCGTCCGGGACCTCGTCGGCGAACGGATGATCTACCACCGCGAACGCGCCGCCGGGCTCGCACCGTCGGCGTACCTGATCGCGAAGATCGTGGTGTTCTGCGCCGCCGCGATCGTGCAGTCGTTCGTGCTGGTCCTCGTCGTCCTGGTCGGCAAGGGCGCCCCCGGTGCCGGCAGCGTGATTCCTTCCGGCAGCGTCGAACTCGTCGTCGATATCGCCCTGACCACGTGTGCCTGCGTGGTGGTCGGCCTGGCCCTGTCGGCCGTCGCCCGGTCCGGTGAACAGGTGATGCCGCTGCTCGTCGTGACGGTCATGGTGCAGCTCGTGCTCAGCGGTGGCCTGATCCCCATCACCGGGCGCGCCGTGCTCGCCCAGCTGTCGTGGCTGTCGCCGTCGCGGTGGGGCTACGCCGCGACCGCCTCGACCGTCGACCTGCGTGCCAAGGACCCGACCGCCGAGGCCGACGTGCTGTGGCAGCACGCCCCGTCGTGGTGGCTGCTCTCCGCCGGGATGCTGCTCCTCCTCGGCATCGTCTACGCCACGTTCACCTACACCCGGTTGCGGCTGCGCGCCCGGTGAGCGCGATGCCGATATCTCACACGACGACGAGCGCGACGGCGACCGCGACATCGAGCACGGCGCAGAACTCGGCGAAGGAACGGTCCACGGTGACCCGGAGCCGATGGTGGACGAGATCCCACACGCCGTGCAGGAACCATCCGGCCGCGACGAGGTACCGGGCGAGGTCCGGATCGGCGGCGAGCGCGACCAGGCCGAGCACCCCGAAGGCGACCATGCCGGCCACCTGGACGAGGAAACGGCGGTCGCGCAGCCGGCCGCGCACCACGCCCACGACGATCACGACCGCCGCCGCGGCGCCGATCAGCACCGTCGACGGCACGACGTCCAGCGCCCGCAGCACGAACCACACCGTGTAGGAGGCCGGGAACACCACCCATACCGCACGCGGCCGGCCCAGCACGGCCGTGACGAGATACAGGAACGGCAGCAGCATCATCATCTCGGTGAGGATCTCGACGCTCGCCTCGGCGGGCGTGCCGAACAGGGCGAACGCCAGAGCCGCGACCGTCGGCCAGCGCTGCGCCAGGAAGGCCGGACCGGCCGGGCGGCGCGATGCGGGGCGGGCCGTGCTCACGGCCGTCGTGGTGTCCATGAGGTCTCCCGGGGGCAGTGGTGGGCGGATGCCTCCACGATCGGCCCCCGGATCCGGCCGGACGAGACCCCGAGGTCGGACGTGTCCGGAAATGTGGGATCCCTGTCCGTCGGACACGCCGCGTCCGGCCCCGGCCGCGGCTACCGTCGACGGTGTGGACGAACGACGCGTGGTGGTCGTCGGCTACGACCGGGCGGAGCTGCTCGACATCGCCTGCGTGACGACGACGTTCGCGACTGCGAACCGATTCGGCGCCGCCCCGGCGTACCGGGTGGAGCTGGCCACCCCCGGCGGGGCCGCGATCACCTGCGACACCGGGCTGGTGCTGGCCGGACAGCGACGGCTCGAACGGCTCGTCGGAGCACTCGACACCCTCGTCGTCTCCGGCGGCTTCGGGCACGTCGACGTGGCCGACGACGCCCGGTTCGTCGGCCACGTGCGCCGCCTCGCGCGGGACAGCCGCCGGGTGGCGTCCGTGTGCACGGGCGCCTCCGTCCTCGCGGCCGCCGGTCTGCTCGACGGCCGGCGCGCCACCACCCACTGGGCGTTCGCCGCTCGGCTCGCCGCGCGGTACCCGCAGGTGCAGGTGGATCCGCTGCCGATCTTCGTGCGCGACGGCCACGTCGCGACCGCCGCCGGGGTGACCAGCGCCCTGGACCTCACCCTCGCGTTCGTCGAGGAGGACCACGGCCCCGACCTCGCCCGCCACGTCTCCCGCGCCCTGGTCACCTACCTGCAGCGACCGGGCAACCAGGCGCAGATGAGCCTGTTCACCACGGTGCCCGAGCCGGAGGACCGCGGGATGCGGCGCCTCGTCGACCACATCACCACCCACCTCGGCGGCGATCTGTCGGCTACCGCGCTCGCCGCGCGGGCCGGGATGAGCGAACGGCACCTCACCCGGATGTTCCTGCACCACCTGCACGACACCCCCGCCCGCTACGTCCGCCGGGTCCGGCTCGAGGCCGCCGCCGTCCTGCTCACCACCACGTCGCTGCCGGTCACGGCGATCGCGGCGCGCTGCGGGTTCGGCACCACCGAGACGCTGCGGCAGGCGTTCACCCGGCGCTACGGGGCGTCACCGGCGGCGTTCCGCGCCGGTCACTCCCACGCCGCCGCCCGGCACACCGGGGGCTGAACGGGTCTCAGGACAGGTACTCGGGGTCCGGGCAGGTCTTGTGCGACCAGTCCGAACCGAGGGTGCCCTGGTGCGAGTCCTCCGGGCACTCGTCGCTGCGTTCGCCCACGCGGGCCAGGGACACCACGACGGACTTGGAGGTAGGGCAATTGCTCTGGCGGGCAGTCGAATCCAGCGGCACCAATCCGTTGGTCTCGGGATAGTAGGCGGCAGCCGATCCGCGCGGAGTGTCGTACTCGACGATCCGGAACGACCGCGCGCACCGGACCCGCTCGTCGCCGTCCCACCGCGTGAACAGGTCGACCAGATCACCGTCGTCGAAGCCGAGGGCGGCGATGTCGTCGCGGTGCAGGAAGATCACCCGCCGCCCGCCCTCGACGCCGCGGTACCGGTCGCTCAGCCCGTAGATGGTGGTGTTGAACTGGTCGTGGCTCCGCAGGGTCTGCAGGATCACGTGCCCCTCGGGCACGTGCAGCACGTCGATCGGGGAGACCGCGAATTCGGCCCGCCCGGAATCGGTGTGGAAGGTACGCGAATCGCGGGGCGGGTGCGGCAGGACGAACCCGCCCGGGCGACGGACGTTGACGTCGTAGCTCTCACAACCCGGGACGACGCGGGAGATCAGGCCGCGGACGACGCCGTAGTCGTCGCGCATCGCCTTCCAGTCGAGGCCGTACCGGTCCCCGAGCGTGGCCTCGGCGATCCGCGAGACGATCTCGACCTCGGACTTCAGGTGCGGGCTCGCGGGCTCGAGCGGCCCGCGCGACGCGTGCACCGAGCACGTCGAGTCCTCGACCGTCACGAACTGCGGGCCCGACGCCTGCACGTCCTGCTCGGTGCGCCCCTTGGTCGGCAGGATCAGCGCCGTCTCGCCGCACACGAGATGCGAGCGGTTGATCTTGGTGGAGACCTGCACGGTCATCCGGGCCCGCCGCATCGCGGCCGCGGTGACGTGGGTGTCGGGCGCGGCCTGCACGAAGTTGCCCCCGAGACCCATGAAGAAGCGGGCCCGGCCGTCGCGCAGCGCCCGGATCGAGTCGACGGTGTCGAAGCCGTTCTCGCGCGGCGGATCGAAGCCGAACTCCCGTTGCAACGCATCGAGAAAGTGGGCCGGGGGCCGCTCCCAGATTCCCATGGTGCGGTCGCCCTGCACGTTGGAATGCCCGCGCACGGGGAACAGACCCGCGCCGCGCTTACCGATATTGCCCTGTGCCAGAGCCAGATTGGTGACCTCCTTGATGGTGGCGACCGCGTTGCGGTGCTGGGTCAGGCCCATCGCCCAGCAGAACACCGTCGCCCGCGAGTCACGCAGCAGCCTCGCGGCCTCGGTGATCTGCTCCCGCGACAGCCCCGTGGCGGTGGTGACGACGTCCCAGTCGACGTCGGCGACGTGGCGGCGCCACTGCTCGAAACCGCGGGTGTGCCGCTCGATGAACTCGTGGTCGAGCGCGTCCCACTCCACGAGCAGCGACCCGAACGCCTGCAGCAGCGCCAGATCCCCGTTCAGCGCGATCGGCAGGTGCAGGTCCGACAGGTCGGTGCCCCGGCCGACGACCCCGCGCGGGGTCTGCGGATTGCGGAAGTTGACCAGGCCCGCCTCCCGCAGCGGATTGATCGACAGGATAGTGGCGCCGTTGCGTTTGGCCTTCTCGAGCGCGGTGAGCATGCGTGGATGGTTCGTCCCCGGATTCTGGCCCTGCAGGACGATGAGCTCCGCGTGGTAGACGTCGTCGAGCGTGACGCTCGCCTTGCCGATGCCGATCGACTCCTGCAACGCGATGCTGGTGGACTCGTGGCACATGTTGGAACAGTCGGGCAGGTTGTTCGTGCCGAACGCCCGGGCGAAGAGCTGGTAGGCGAACGCCACCTCGTTCGAAGCCCGCCCCGAGGTGTAGAAGATCGCCTCGTCGGGGCTGTCGAGCGCGTTCAGCTCCGCGCCGATCAGGGCGAACGCCTCGTCCCAGTCGATCGGTTCGTAGTGGGTGCCGCCGGGCCGCTTGATCATCGGATGCGTGATGCGGCCCTGCTGGCCGAGCCAGTGCTCGCTGTGCGCATCCAGCTCGGCGAGGCTGTGGGCGGCGAAGAACCCGGGGGTGGCGCGGCGCCGGGTCGCCTCCTCCGCCACCGCCTTCGCACCGTTCTCGCAGAACTCGGCGACCGACCGATGTCCCGGGTCCGGATCGGGCCACGCACAGCTCATGCAGTCGAAGCCCTCGGCCTGGTTCAACCGCAGCAGTGTCTGCGCCGTCCGGATCGGTCCCATCCGTTCGAGGGACCGCTTCATCGACACCGCCACCGCGGTCGGGCCCGCGGCATGATCCTCGGCGTCGTCGACCTCGAGGTCGCGCTCGTCGTAGTCCCGATCGTGTCTGCGCATCGCCGGCCCCTCGTCGTCCACACTGTGTCCGCGGTCGTCCACACCGTGTCCGCGCGCCCGGCTCCCCGCGCACGCGTGTCGATGCTCTGCCTACCCGCGCGCCGCGCCCGCGAAACCGGATTCGTGAAGGTCGGCGGGCCTCGTGGCCGCGTCGTACGGTGGCCTCATGAAGTGGTCGAAAGCCCTCGGACTCCCCGCCGCGGCGATGGCCGCGGTCGCGTCGTACGACCTGCTGCAGCGGCGGCACGCCATCCTGCGCAACTTTCCCGTCGTCGGGCACGGCCGCTACCTGCTCGAAGCCGTCGGTCCCGAGTTGCGGCAGTACATCACCACCGGAAACGACGAGGAGCGTCCCTTCACGCGCGATCAGCGCCGCTGGGTGTACACCTCCTCGAAGCTCGTGAACAACACCTTCGGATTCGGCACCGACAACGACGTCGAATACACCGACGGCTACACGATCATCAAGCACCGCACGTTCTCCGAGACCCCGCCGTCGGCCGCGCCGCACGCCGGGGAGAAGCTGCCGATCCCGTCGGCGAAGGTCCTCGGCGGACCGCGTGGGCGGGCGAAGGCGTTCCGGCCGCAGTCGATCGTCAACGTCTCGGCGATGAGCTTCGGGTCGTTGAGCGGGGCCGCCGTCTCGGCGCTCAACCGCGGCGCCGCCGACAGCGGTTGCCTGCACAACACCGGTGAGGGCGGGCTGTCGCGCTACCACCGCAACGGGGCAGACCTGATCTTCCAGATCGGCACCGCGTACTTCGGTTGCCGCGACGAGGAGGGCCGGTTCGACCTGGCCCGGCTGAAGGCCGTCGTCGAGTCGGCGCCGGTGCGGGCGATCGAGATCAAACTGAGCCAGGGCGCCAAGCCCGGCCTCGGCGGCCTGCTGCCCGGGGCGAAGGTGACGCCCGAGATCGCCGAGATCCGCGGCATCCCGGAGGGCCGCGACTGTGTCAGCCCGTCGCGGCACACCACGTTCCACGACGTCGACAGCATGCTCGACTGGATCGAGCTGCTCGCCCACGAGACCGGGCTGCCGGTCGGCGTCAAGTCGGCGGTCGGCGACATGGCCTTCTGGCAGCACCTCGTCGACGCGATGTGCAACTCCGACCGTGGCGTCGACTTCGTGACGATCGACGGCGGCGAGGGCGGCACGGGTGCGGCGCCGCTCGTGTTCACCGACGCGGTCTCGCTGCCCTTCCGCAGTGGCTTCGCCCGGGTCTACAAGCTGTTCGCGGAGGCCGGTCTCAGCGACGACGTGACGTTCATCGGCGCCGGCAAGCTCGGACTGCCCGACAACGCGGTGGTGGCGATGGCCCTGGGCTGCGACATGATCAACGTCGCGCGGGAGCCGATGCTCGCGATCGGCTGCATCCAGGCCCAGAAGTGCCACACCGATCGGTGCCCGACCGGCGTCGCCACCCAGAACCCGTGGCTCGAGCGGGGCCTCGACGTCGAGCTGAAGGCGGTGCGCGCCGCCAACTACCTCCGGGCGCTGCGCCGGGACATGTTCAAGCTGGCCGAGGCCTGTGGCGTCGCGCATCCCGGTCTGATCACCCCGACCGACGTCGAGGTGGCCGACGGCAACCGGCGCGCGATCACCCTCGCGGAGATGTACGGCTACCAGCCCGGCTGGGGTCTGCCCGGTGCGGCGGACCGCGAGGAGATCACGCGGCTGATGCTCGGGGTCGCCGCGGCCGAGGGCGGCGAGGGCTCGCCGGGCGCGCGAACGACGCCCTGACACCGGCACTGTCCAGAATCCGGACAGTTCGGGACGCCGACCCCACGTCACGCTGGAGCACGACCACTCGCGACACCACCGAACCCGCCGGGAGGCAGATCGTGATCGACAAGATGTACGCCGCGGTGCTTACCGTCGGCGGTGTCGTGTTCGCCGGCTGCCTCCTCCTCGGCGAGGCCGTGGACGCGATGGGCGGCGCGGGCGTCATCGGACTGCGCGCGCTTCCGGACGACACCGTCGAACAGGCCGAGCGCTTCTGCTAGAGTCTGCCGCGTGTCCGCTACCGCCGTGCCTCGCGTCCGCCATGAACTGGCGCTGATCGCTGTCGGCGTGCGCGCGGTCGCCGACGTCGACTGTCGTCGCTGACTCCCGTCACCAACCCTTGCGGCATCGTTGCCGCCCCCGGTTGCCGAGGAGTCGCGTCGCCCCGTCCGGCGTGACATTCGTCGGCCCGACTCGTTCGGGTCCACGTCTCCACCACCTTCGTCCGTCCTGCGGAGCGTCTCCTCGAACCGGTGTGCCCGGGTCCTCCCCCGGTCTCGCACAGAGACACTCCTGCAGGAAAGGCATCACCTCATGAAGAGACGTTCGGGTCTGTTCGTCACCGCCCTCGCCGCCCTCGGCGCGACCGTGCTGACCGCGTGCTCCGGCGGATCCAGCGACACCGTGGGCGGAGGTGAGAGCAGCGGCGACGGCTCCGGCGGCACGATCAACCTGTACGCGTACGCCGTGCCGAAGCCTGGATTCGACAAGCTGATCCCCGCCTTCCAGGCCACCGAGGAGGGTGCGGACGTCGAGTTCCAGCAGTCCTACGGCGCCTCCGGCGATCAGTCCCGGAAGGTCAAGGACGGCGCCGAGGCGGACTTCGTCAACTTCTCCGTCGAGCCGGACATCACGCGTCTCGTCGACGCCGGGCTCGTCGAGGCCGATTGGAACTCCGGTCCGTACAACGGAATTCCCTTCGGATCGGTGGTGACGATCGTGGTGCGCGAGGGCAACCCCAAGAACATCACCGACTGGGACGACCTGCTGCAGCCCGGCCTCGAGGTCGTCACGCCCAACCCGTTCAGTTCCGGCTCGGCCAAGTGGAACCTGCTCGCCCCCTACGCGGCGAAGAGCGACGGCGGCGCGAACCCGCAGGCGGGTCTGGACTACGTCACCACACTCGTGAACGAGCACGTCAAGATCCAGCCCAAGTCCGGTCGCGAGGCCACCGAGGCGTTCCTGCAGGGCTCCGGCGACGTGCTGCTCAGCTACGAGAACGAGGCGCTGTTCATCGAGCGCAACGGCGACCCGGTCGAGCACGTCACCCCGCCCACCACCTTCAAGATCGAGAATCCGGCTGCAGTGCTCACGAATTCGAAGAACGCCGAGAAGGCACGGGCGTTCGCGGACTTCCTCTACACCCCGCAGGCGCAGCGTCTGTGGGCGGAGGCGGGCTTCCGGCCCGTCGACCCTGCGGTGGCGGAGGAGTTCGCGGCCGACTTCCCGCAGCCGGCGAAGCTGTGGACGATCGCGGACCTGGGCGGCTGGAAGGCTGTCGACGAGCAGTTGTTCAAGGCCGAGACCGGCTCGATCGCCGTGATCTACGACAACGCCACGAAGTAGAGCCCGGACAGTGAGTATCACCGACAGCGCCACCGGGGTGGGACCGAGGCCGGCTCCCGCCCCGGCGGCGCGCCGCCGCACTCCGCTGCGCGCAGCGACCGGCACGGTCGGACCGCTCGGCATCGGAGTGTCCGTGCTGTGGCTGTCCGTCATCGTTCTGTTGCCGCTCGCGGCGCTGACCGCGGAGGCGTTCGCCGACGGTCCGAGTGGCTTCTGGAACGCCGTCACCGCCCCGGCCGCGCTGGCGACGCTGCGGATCACCGTGGTCGTCTCCGCGATCGTCGCGGTCGTCAACGTGGTCATGGGCACCCTCATCGCGTGGGTACTGGTGCGCGACGAGTTCCCGGGCAAGAAGTTCGTCAATGCCCTGATCGACCTGCCCTTCGCGCTGCCCACCATCGTGGCGAGCATCGTGCTGCTGGCGCTGTACGGGCCGGAGAGCCCGATCGGTATCCATCTCAACGCCTCCCAGCCGGGGCTCGTCGTCGCGCTGGCATTCGTGACGCTGCCGTTCGTGGTGCGTTCGGTGCAGCCGGTGCTCCTCGAGGCGGACCGGGAGGTGGAAGAGGCCGCGGCGTCCCTCGGCGCGAACAACCTGACCGTCTTCCGGTCCGTGGTACTGCCCGCGCTGACCCCGGCTGTCGTCAGCGGTGCCGGGCTCGCGTTCGCCCGTGCCCTCGGCGAATACGGATCGATCGTGCTCATCGGCGGCAACATCCCGTACGAGACCCAGGTGGCGTCGCAGTACATCCAGCAGCAGATCGAGATCGACCGCCCGATGAACGCTGCCGCGGTGTCCGTGGCACTGCTGCTCATCGCCTTCGTCGTGCTGTTCGTGCTGCGCCTGGCAGCGGGACGCAGCCTGCGCCGGGAGGAGGAGGACCGATGAAGGTCTCCCCGTGGACGCGAATCTCGCTGCGGACGATCGCACTCGGCTACCTGTTGGTCCTGTTGCTCGTTCCGATCGGGGTGATCCTCTACCGCACATTCGAGAACGGCGTGGGTGCGTTCCTCCAGTCGATCAGCACGCCCGCGGCGATCTCGGCGTTGAACCTGTCGCTGCTGATCGTCGCCATCGTGGTGCCCGTCAACGTCGTGTTCGGTGTCGTCGTCGCACTTGCGCTCGTGCGCGGCCGGTTCCGCGGCCGCGGGCTGCTGCAAGCCGTGGTGGACCTGCCGTTCGCCGTCTCACCGATCGTTGTCGGTGTCGCCCTGATCATGCTGTGGGGTGCCGGCGGGTGGTTCGGAGGTGTCGAATCCCTCGGATTCAAGGTGATATTCGGGCTACCGGGCATGGTGATCGCCACGATCTTCGTCACCTTGCCGTTCGTCGTGCGCGAGGTCGAACCGGTGCTTCACGAGATCGGCCAGGAACAGGAGCAGGCCGCCGCGACACTCGGCGCGAACGGCTGGCAGACGTTCCGGCGCATCACCCTCCCCTCGATCCGGTGGGGCCTGACGTACGGCGTGGTCCTCACCGTCGCCCGCGCGCTCGGCGAGTTCGGGGCTGTCATCATGGTCTCGTCCGGCTTCCCCGGCGTGTCCCAGACCCTGACGTTGCTGGTGCACTCCCGCTACATCGACGACCACAACACCTTCGGCGCCTACTGCGCCGCGACCCTGCTCATGGCCATCGCCGTGATCGTGCTGCTGCTGATGACCCTGCTCGACCGCAAGAGGAGTACCAGATGATCACCGTCATGGGCGCACGAAAGAACTACGGCGACTTCGCGGCCCTCGACGACGTCGACATCGAGATCCCGTCCGGGTCGCTCACCGCGCTGCTCGGACCCTCGGGCTCCGGTAAGTCGACGCTGCTGCGGTCCATCGCCGGACTGGAAACCCTCGACGACGGCATCGTGCGCATCGGCGGCGACGACGTGACCGGCGTGACCCCGCAGAAGCGGGACATCGGTTTCGTCTTCCAGCACTACGCGGCGTTCAAGCACATGACCGTCCGCGAGAACGTCGCGTTCGGACTGAAGATCCGCAAGCGGCCCAAGACCGAAATCAGCCGCCGCGTCGACGAACTGCTCGGCATCGTCGGGCTCGACGGGTTCCAGCAACGCTATCCGGCACAGCTGTCCGGCGGCCAGCGCCAGCGCATGGCCCTGGCCCGCGCCCTCGCCGTCGATCCCAAGGTGCTGCTGCTCGACGAACCGTTCGGCGCGCTCGACGCCAAGGTGCGCGCCGACCTGCGCACGTGGCTGCGCCGCTTGCACGACGAGGTGCACGTGACCACCGTGCTGGTCACCCATGATCAGGAGGAGGCGCTCGACGTCGCCGACCGGATCGCCGTGATGAACCGGGGCCGCATCGAGCAGGTCGGAACCCCGCGGGACCTGTACGACCGGCCCGCGAACGACTTCGTGATGTCGTTCCTGGGCAATGTCTCCAGGCTCAACGGAAAGCTGGTGCGGCCGCACGACATCCGTCTCGGTCGCGAACCCGATCTCGCCCGCGCCCAGGACGCGGGCACCGCCGGGTCCGTGGGTGTCACCCGCGCGACGGTGGAGCGGGTCGTGCACCTCGGGTTCGAGGTCCGCGTCGAGCTGCGCAACGCCGCGACCGGTGAGGACTTCACCGCGCAGGTCACCCGCGGCGACGCACGCGCTCTCGGTCTCGCGCCCGGCGAGACCGTCTATGCGCGCGCGACCGAGGAACCGGCGCTGCCGGAGACGACGCGGGTGCCGATCGGCTAGAGCCACGCCCACCCACCGGCGCCTCACTCGGCCGAATGTCACACAGGTTCAGTTGGATCGAACCCGTGTGACATTCGGCCATTCAGGCGTGCGGTATCACCCCGCGGACTGCTCGGGTCCTGCGGCGGGTTCGAATCACCCGGATCGGAATCCGTGACGAGCAGGACCCCGCCGGGCGAGAGTGGTGTCCACGCGCCCCGCCCTCCCGGTGTGCACGCCGATCACTCACCCGAGATCCGTGAAAGGTACTACCCGATGAACGCTTTCCCCGGTGGGTCGGCGTGAGCGCGCCGACCGGGATCCGTCCTGCGCCGGCGAGCACCGCGGAGCCCGACGACGCAGGGTTGATCGTCGCCCCCGCCCGCCACCCGCTGCGCTGGCTGGTCGCCGCCCTCGCCCTCGTCCTGGTGGCGCAGTTCGTGCACGGCCTGGCTACCAACCCGGGCTGGGACTGGGCGACGTTCGCTCGGTACTTCACCGCACAGTCCGTGCTCTCGGCCCTGGTGGTGACCATCGAACTCACCGTGTGGGGAACGGTTCTCGGATTCGGGCTCGGCGTGCTGCTCGCCGTCGGCAGGCTGTCGAGGAATCCCGTCCTGCAGGTGATCTCCTGGGTGTACATCTGGGCATTCCGATCCATCCCGCTCATCGTGCAACTGCTGTTCTGGTTCAATATCGCGTACCTGTACCGAACGCTGTCGCTGGGTGTCCCGTTCGGACCGTCGTTCTTCGAGTTCGAGGTCACCGGCGTGATCTCCGGCTTCACCGCCGCGGTGATCGGCCTGGCCCTGCATCAGGCCGCCTACTCGGCGGAGATCATCCGCGCCGGCATCATCTCCGTGGACCACGGCCAGATCGAGGCGGCGCAGGCCCTGGGCATCCCTCGCCGCCGGCAGTTCTTCAAGATTATTCTGCCGCAGGCCATGCGATCGATCCTGCCCAACGCCGCCAACGAGGTCATCAGCCTGTTCAAGGGCACCTCGATCGTCTCCACGATGGCGATCGCCGAGCTGTTCTATCAGGTGCAGGTCGTCTTCGGCCGCAACGGCCGGGTCGTGCCCCTGCTCATGGTGGCCACCGTCTGGTACATCGTGCTCACCACCGCGTTGTCGATCGTCCAGTACTACGTGGAGCGGCACTACGCGCGCGGCTCGTCCCGCGCCCTCCCGCTCACCCCCTGGCAGAAGACCGTCGCCAAGTTCCGCGAGATCCGCGACTCGGGTATCGCCGCACCCCGGGGAGCCACCCGATGACCACGCCGGTCGATCCCACCCCGTACGCCGTCGACGTCCGGGGCGTGCACAAGTCGTTCGGATCCCTCGAGGTCCTGAGAGGTGTCGACCTGAAGGTCCGCAAGGGCGAGGTCACGGTGATCCTCGGCCCCTCCGGCTCCGGCAAGTCCACCCTGCTGCGCACCCTCAACCACCTCGAGAAGGTCGACCGCGGCACGGTCCGCATCGACGGCGAACTCGTCGGCTACCGCCGCCGGGGCAACAAGCTGCACGAGATGCGCGAGAGGGACATCCTCCGTCAACGGTCGCGCATCGGATTCGTGTTCCAGAACTTCAACCTCTTCCCGCACCTGACCGTGCTCGAGAACGTGATCGAGGCGCCGATCTCCGCGCAGCGCCGCGACCGCGCCGAGGTCGAGACGCTCGCCCGCGAACTGCTCGACCGGGTCGGCGTCGGCGACAAGATCCACGACTACCCCAAACAGCTGTCCGGTGGGCAGCAGCAGCGGGTCGCCATCGCCCGCGCCCTCGCGCTGCGCCCGGCCGTGATCCTGTTCGACGAGCCGACCTCCGCGCTCGACCCCGAACTGGTCGGCGAGGTGCTCGAGGTGATCCGCGACCTGGCCCGCGACGGTGCGACCCTGGTGATCGTCACCCACGAGATCGGCTTCGCGCGTGAGGTTGCCGACACCGTCGTGTTCATGGACGGCGGCGTCGTCGTCGAACAAGGTCCGCCCGCGCAGGTTCTCGACCGGCCCACCCAGGATCGCACCCGCGCCTTCCTGTCCAAAGTCCTCTGAAGTCCTCCCGAAAGGCAATGATGTCCGCGTTGACCCGACGCACGAGGCTGGTCGCCTCGGCCCTGACCGCCGTCGCCCTGCTGTCGGTCGCCGCCTGCGGCACCAACGAGCCCGACGCGGCCGGCGCCGCCGGCTACAACCTCACCGCCGACCAGAACCGCATCACCACCGACCCCGTACCCGAGATCGCGGCCAAGGTCCCGCAGCCCATCCGCGACCGCGGCACCCTCATCGTCACGGGGTCCGCCGGCACCGCACCTCCGCTGCGGTTCTATGCCGACGACGACAAGACCATCATCGGCTCCGAGACCGACTTCGCGCATCTCCTCGGCGACGTTCTCGACCTCGACGTCGAGCTCACCGCCGCGGACTGGGCACAGAACTTCGTGCGCGTCGACTCCGGTGAAGCGGACGTGTTCATCTCCAATGTCACCGTCACGGAGGAACGCAAGGAGAAGTACGACTTCTCCACCTACCGTCTCGACAACCTCGCCTTCGAGGTGACGAAGGACAGCGGGATCGAGGTGAAGGATCCGAAGGATGTCGCGGGTCTGAAAGTCGGGGTGAGCTCCGGCACCAACCAGGAGGCGCTCCTCGTCGAGTGGAACGAGCAGAACGTCGCCGCGGGCCTCGAGCCCACCGAAATCCTCTACTTCCAGAACGCCACCGACTACTACCTCGCGCTCGGCTCCGGCCGCATCGACGCCTACTTCGGGCCCAATCCGTCCGCGTCGTTCCACGTCATCCAGGCCGGGGAGACCGAGATCGCCGGCACGTTCTCCGGCGCGGGTGCGGACCTGCAGGGCGAGATCGCGGTCCTGACCAAGAAGGACAACGGCCTGATCGAGGCGATCAACGAGGCGCTCAACCACGTCATCGAGAACGGCACCTACCAGCAGGTGCTCGACCGATGGGGTATCGCGAACGAGGCTGTCGCGACCTCGGTGATCAATCCTCCGGGCCTGCCGAAGAAGCAGTAGCCGGACAACAGCCAGGGGAGGGACAGCAATGAGTCAGGTGGAGCGCCGGGCCGACATCGTGATCGTCGGGGGCGGCGTCATCGGGTCGGCGGCGGCGTGGCGCCTGGCCGCCCGCGGGAAGGCGGTGATCCTGCTCGAACAGTTCGAGCCGGGTCACCGTCGCGGCGCCTCGCACGGCAGTTCCCGCATCTACCGGCAGGCATACGACGGCGAGTTCTACACGGCCCTCGCCGGCCGTGCCCTGCCGCTATGGCGGCACCTGCAGGACACCACGGGCACGGAGGTACTGACCCTCACCGGTGCGGTCGACCACGGACTGCCCGCCGTCGTCGAAGCACGTGCCCGGTCGCTGGCCGCCCTCGGCGTCCGGCACGAGGTCCTCGAGCCGCGTGCCGCGGAACGTCTTTGGCCCGGAATACGGTTCGACACAACCGTCGTGCATCATCCCGAGGCGGGACGGCTGCACGCCGACCGCGCGGTCGCCGCGTTCCAGGAGGCCGCGGCGCAGGCCGGGGCCGACGTGCGGCACGGGACCGTCGTCGAAAGCCTGCACAGTCACGGACACGGCGTCGACGTGGTCACCCCGGACGCGGTGGTGCGCGCCCGGCACGTCGTCGTCGCGGCCGGCGCGTGGTCGCACCGGTTGCTCACCCGGGCTTCGGATCCGGCGCCCCTCCTCCCGGCGATGCGCACCACGCAGGAGCAGCCCGCGCACTTCGTTCCTGTCACGGGGCCCGACTGGCCGAGCTTCGTCCATCACCCCGGCGCGTTGCTCACGACAGCCGGCATCTACGGGCTCGGCTCCGAGGACGGCATCAAGATCGGCGAGCACGGCACCGGACCCGAAGTGACGCCCGAGACGAGAACCTTCCGGGCCGACCCCGCCGGCCTCGCGCGGCTCGCCGCCTACGCCGCCCGGTGGCTGCCCGGCGTCGACCCGGGCAGCGCCGTGGCCGACACCTGCCTGTACACCAGCACACCCGACAGCAACTTCGTCGTGGACCGCATCGGCGCCGTCGTCGTGGCCGCGGGCTTCTCCGGGCACGGCTTCAAGTTCGCCCCCGCGATCGGCGAGCTGATCGCAGGTCTCGTCGAGGGCACGGCCGTCGCACCGGAGCCGTTCCGGTTCGGCACCCGGGAGGCGGTGACCGCGCGGTGACCACCGCCCGCCACATCCAGGTCTGCACCGTGCGGCAGGACGACCCGCTGGCCGCGCCGCTGCTCGCCGAACTCGCCGTCGAATACAGCACCCGCTACGAACGTCCGCTCGACGAGCAGATCCATACCCTCACCACCCACCCGGCCGACGAGTTCGCCGGACCCGACGGCACGTTGCTGGTGCTCGTCGAAGACGACGAACCTGTCGCCGGTGGCGCGTTCCGGCGCTACGACGCGACCACCGCTGAGCTCAAGCGCATTTGGACGTCGAAAAAGCACCGGCGGCGCGGACTCGGCAGACTCGTGCTGGAGGAACTCGAGGCCGAGGCGGCCCGGAGGGGGTACGCCCGCATCTACCTGACCACCGGGTGGCGTCAACCCGAGGCAGTCGCGCTGTACCTGGCCGCGGGATACACCGCCCTGTTCGATCCCGGCCGACCGGCCGAGGAGATCGGGCCGCACCCCTTCGAGAAAGTGCTGATCCGGTTGCGGACGGACTGAACCGCGCCGAGCGGCTCGAAGCAGTGCACGAATCGGACGTCCGCAGCCGTCGTGACGGGTGCGGACGTCCGATTCTCGTGTGAACTCTCCGCCGCCACGATCCTCCCGAAGACCCCCACCAGGCCCGGCAGCATCGCGAGCCCGCGGTGCTGCCGGTGCGCCCTGCTGCCGGACGCCCCTGTGACGCCACCGATCCCCGCCGCACACCGACCAGGAGTCTCGCCGATGACCTCGACAACACCCGTCCACCTCGCCGTCGCGCTCGACGGCGCCGGTTGGCATCCCGCCGCGTGGCGTGAAGAGAATTCACGCCCCGACGAATTGACCTCACCCACGTACTGGGCCGATCTCGTCACCACCGCGGAACGCGGGCTGCTGGACTTCGTCACGATCGAGGATTCCCTTGCCGTACCGGCGAACCCGTACACGAGCGAGGACCCCGACGCGGTGGACCGGGTACGGGTCCGGCTCGATGCGCTCCTGATCGCCGCGCGGGTTGCACCGTCGACCCGGCACATCGGGCTGATCCCGACGATCACCACCACGCACACCGAACCGTTCCACGTGTCCAAGGCGCTGGCCACCCTCGACTACACATCGCACGGTCGCGCCGGCTGGCAGGTCAAGGTGTCCTCCTCCGCGCAGGAGGCCGCACACTTCGGCCGGCGCGACATCCCCGGACTCGACAAGCGCGACCGGCAGGCGCTCGCCGAGAATCGCCTGCCCGAGTTCGTCCACGACCTGTTCGACGAGGCCGCCGACGCCGTCGAGGTCGTTCGGCGGCTGTGGGACAGCTGGGAGGACGACGCGGAGCTCCGCGACGTGAAGACGCGACGGTTCATCGACCGCGACAAGCTGCACTACATCGACTTCGAAGGCCGGTTCTTCCACGTTCGAGGGCCGTCGATCACGCCCCGACCGCCGCAGGGGCAGCCGGTGGTCGCACTGCTGGCCCACCGCGACCTTCCGTACGAACTGGCCTCGCGGCAGGCAGATCTGGTGTTCGTCACCCCGTCGGACACCCGCCGCGTGCGTGACCTCGTCGACGAGGTCACGGCGGCGGGGGTGCGGGTCGGGCGTGTCGGTGAACCGCTGCGGGTGTACGCGGACCTCGTGGTCTTCCTCGACACACCGCGCGAGAGCGGCGCCGAGCGGCTCCGGCGTCTCGACGCACTCGCGGGCAGCGCATTCGACTCGGATGCACTCGTGTTCACCGGATCGGCGACCGAACTCGCCGACCGGATCGGTGAGTGGCGTCGACAGGGTATCGACGGCTTCCGGCTCCGGCCCGGGGTGGCAGTCGACGACCTCGACGTCATCGTCGACGTGCTCGTCCCGATCCTGCAACAGCGCGAGTTGTTCCGCTCCGAGTACCCCGACACGTCCCTGCGCGGACTTCTGGATCTGCCGACCGACATTCCCCACCGCTACGCCGTCACCACGGCCGGAACCGAAGGACACGACCGATGAGTACACGCAAGCAGGTCATCCTCGGGGCCTACCTCGGCGGTGTCAATCACCACACCGCATGGTGGGATCCCCGGGCGGGCAGCCAGATCGAGTTCTCGACCTTCGAGCACACCGCCCGTACCGCCGAGCGCGGCAAGTTCGACTTCTTCTTCCTCGCCGAGGGCCTCGTGCTGCGCGAGCGCGCGGGCCGGATCTTCGATCAGGACATCATCGGCCGGCCCGACACCTTCACGGTCCTCGCGTCGCTGGCCGCCGTCACGGACCACCTCGGCCTGGCCGCCACCATCAACGCGACCTTCAACGAGCCGTACGAGCTGGCTCGGCAGATCGCCTCTCTCGATCACCTCTCCGGCGGCCGGGCCGCGTGGAACGTGGTCACCTCCTTCGATGCCTTCACGGGGCGCAACTTCCGCCGCGGCGGCTTCCTGGATCGCTCCCACCGGTACGAGCGCGCGGAGGAGAACCTGACGCTCATCCGTCAACTCTGGAATTCGTGGCGTAGCGACGACATCGTCGCCGACAAGGCCGGCGGCCGGTTCCTGCGTCGACCCGACGCCGGCGCCTTCGAACACCACGGCAACCACTTCGACGTGCACGGCAGGTTCACGGTTCCGCGCAGCCTCCAGGGACGCCCGGTGATCCTCCAGGCCGGGGTGTCCCCGCAGGGCCGGGACTTCGCTGCCGCGAACGCCGACGCCATCTTCTCCCCGTACGGGAAGCTGCCCGAGGCCACGGAGTTCTACCGAGATGTCAAGGCCCGGGCGATCGCTGCCGGCCGCTCCGCCGACGACATCAAGATCCTGCCGTCGGCGAGCTTCGTGATCGGTGACACCGAGGCCGAGGCCGTCGAGAAGTACCACGAGATCCGTAACCAGCAGGTCACCGGGCAGACCGCCCTGATCCTGCTCGAGCAGATCTGGAATCGGGATCTGTCCGAATACGATCCGGAGGGCCCGCTGCCGGACATCGATCCCGACCCCGACGCCGAGCCGATCATCCAGGGACGGGCGTTCGTCCACCAGGACCGGTTCGAGACCGTCGCACGGCTCCGCGCGATCGCGGAGGAGAAGAAGCTGACGCTGCGAGAGGTCGTGATCGACCAGTTCGAGCGCGGACCCCTCGTCGGTACCGCGGCACGGATCGCCGAGCAGATCGACGCCTTCGTGCAGAACGACGGCTCGGACGGGTTCATCCTCGGTTCGCACCTCGTGCCTTGGGGGCTCGACGATTTCGTCGACGAGGTGGTGCCCCTGCTGCAGGACCGTGGTGTCCTCCGCGTCGAGTACACCGGAACCACGCTGCGGCACAACCTCGGGCTGCGGGTGCCGGCCGATCCGGTGGCGGTCGGCGGTTAACCCACCTCCCGCGTGACACTCACCGATCGGGCGCAGACGCCCCGGCAGACGACGTCAGTGGTGCCGGTCTGTGCGGCCGCCGGCTTCACCACCCTGCTCGATTCGTCGGTGCTGAACATCGGCCTTCCCGCCTTGCGGACCGGTCTCGACGCGGGCGTTTCGCAGGTGCAGTGGATCCTGGCCGCATACTCGCTGAGCTTCGGTCTTGCGCTGGTCCCGGCAGGCCGGCTCGGCGATGTGGCCGGCCGGCGGCGGCTGTTCCTCGCGGGCATGACCCTCTTCGCGGTCATGGGGGTGTGCGGAGCTGTCGCGTCCGACCCCTGGACGGTCGTCGCCGCACGGGCCGGTCAGGGGGTCGGGGCGGGCCTGATCAGCGCGCAGGTGCTCGGGATCCTGGCCGAGAACTACACCGGCCCGGCGCGCGCCCGGGCCCTGGCCGCCTACAGCACGGCCGGAGGCCTCGCCGGGCTGTGCGGTCCACTCGTCGGTGGGCTGGTGCTCGGCGCTGCACCCGGGGACTACGGGTGGCGTGTTCTGCTGATTCTCAACGTGCCGTGCGCACTCGTCACACTCGTGCTCGCGGCCCGCCGCCTGCCCCCGGATCGGGGACGACCGTCGGCCCGCAGCGGGGTCGATGCCGGGGGCCTCGCGCTGCTCGCGGCGGCCACGACGCTGGTGATGGTGCCCGTGGTCTCCGAACCGGGTCCGGTGGGTGCGGTGTTCGCCGTCGGGGGAGCGGCGGTCTCACTCGCCACCTTCCTATGGTGGGAACGCCGTGTCGCCGTGCGCGGCGGCAAGCCCGTGCTGCTTCCCGAACTGACCGGATCCGGCGGATACATCCTCGGCACCTTGGTCGCACTGTTCTGGTTCGGTGCGGTGCTGTCCCTGAACACCGTCGTGAGCCTGTACCTCATCGAGGGGCGCGGCTATGCCGCGGTCCAGGCCGCCGCCGTGCTGTCCGCCGCCGCCGCGGCGATGGCCGTCGCCTCGGCCGTGGGGTGGCGGGTCGTCGCGCGATACGGCCGGGTGACGGTCGTCGTGGCGGTGGCGGCCGAGATCGCCGTCGTCGGTGGCTACGCCGCCGCTGTGCGGCACGACGCCACGATGCCGGTGTTCGTGGCGCTGGCCGCTCTGTCGGGCCTCTCGGGTGGATTCGTGGATGCACCCAACCGGGCGCTGACGCTCGAGTCGTCCCCGGCGGGCGGTCACGGTGTCGCGGCCGGGTTCCTGCAACTGTCACAGCGGTTGTCCGCGACGGTCGCCCTCGCCGCGGTGTCCGGCCTGTATCTGTCGGCGCTGGCGACGGACGGGGACGACTTCGCCGGTGCCGCGTCGGCCGGCCTCGCGGTGTGCGCCGCCATGCTCGCGGTGTCGCTGCTCTGTGCGCTCGCCGACCGGCGCCGTCGTGCCGACGCCGGGTTTCGATCACGGTGAGCGAAAGGGTTCTCCGAACTCGTTCGCAACGCGTACGGTCACCGGGAACCATCCAGAGCGACCGAGAGACCCGGCTCGACGACGTCGCAGCAACCCCCTGCCGCAGGTGAGGGTGCTACCGCCGGGAACGATGGAGGAGAAGGCATGGCAGGCGAGGGGTTCGTGGGCGCGTGGGCGCGCCTGCACGTCGACCTGTGCCGTCAGTGCTCGGGCCTCTGTCGCCCCCGATCCTGTCGCGCCTGAGCGGCGCAACCCAGTCGAAGAACTACGACCGTCTGCCCGGCCGGTGGCATCGCGAAGCGCGGTGCCATCGGCGCCTCACGAGATCATGGAGTTCCCCGGTGCCTGTTCCGTTCACCTCTGCCGCCCGACGTCGCGCCGTCGCGGGCGCCACCGCCGCAATCCTCACCGGTGGGCTCGCCGCGTGCGGCGCCGACACGGCGGGCACCTCCTCCGGTGGCGGCACCCCGCAGCCCGGCGGCACCCTGCGCTACGGCCTGTCCCAGGCCCCCACGTGTGCCGATCCCGCGCAGGCCGGCAGCAACCAGACCATCTACGTCGCCCGTCAGATCGTCGACTCGCTCACCGATCAGGACCCCGGGACCGGTGAACTGAAGCCGTGGCTCGCCGAAAGCTGGGAGGTGAACGGGGACGCCTCGGCGTTCACGTTCCGGCTGAAGGACGGCGTGACATTCAGTGACGGCACCCCGTTCACCGCGGAGTCGGTGAAGAAGAACTTCGACGCGATCGTCCAGACCCTCACCGGCGCCAAGGCAGCGCTGGCGGCGAGCTACCTGTCGGGGTACACCGGCACCACGGTGCTCGATCCGCTCACCGCCCAGGTGTCCTTCGCCGGACCGAACGCGCAGTTCCTGCAGGCGTCGTCGACGCTGCAACTCGGCTTCCTGTCCGACAGGGACGTCGCGAAGTCCGCGGAGGAACGCTGCGCCGGCGACCTGTCCGGCACCGGTCCCTTCGTCTACGAGGACTACCAGCAGGACAAGTCCGCCACGCTGGTCAAGCGCACTGGATACTCGTGGGGATCCGACGTTTTCGCGCACGACGGCGAGGCCTACCTCGATCGCATCGAGTTCACGATCGTCCCGGAGTCCGGTGTACGCACCGGCAGCCTCGCATCCGGCCAGCTCGACGCGATCAGCGATGCGCTGCCGCAGGACGCTTCCCAGATCGAAGGCAGCGGCGGACGGATCCTCACCACGCCGAACCCGGGTGTCCCGTTCGGTTTCCAGCCGAACGTCACCCGTGGCGTCCTGACCGATCCGGCGGTGCGCGCTGCGATCGTGCCGGCCCTCGACCGCCAGGAACTCGTCGACACCGTCCTCGGCCCCGATTTCCGGCCCGCGACCAGTACCCTCGCCTCCCGCACCCCCGGCTACGCCGCACTCGACGACGTCACCTACGACCCGGCGAAGTCGAAGTCGATCCTCGACGCCGCCGGCTGGGTTCCCGGCCCGGACGGCATCCGCGTCAAGGACGGCAACCGCCTGTCCTTCTCGGTGCTGTTCAGTTCGGTGTTCGCCGGCAACCAGGCGATCCTCGAGCTCGTGCAGCAGCAGCTGCGCGAGGTCGGTATCGACCTGCAGCTCGACCTGGTCTCCACCCCGGAAGCCACTGCCCGGCAGGGCACGAAGGACTTCGACGCCACCTACTACAACAGCACGCGCGCCGACGGCGACATCCTGCGCACCACGTTCGGACTCGACGGGCGCAACCTCAACAACCGCGGCCCGATCCCGGCGCTGGACGAGGTCCTGTCCGCGCAGCTGCGCACCACCGACCCGGCCGAACGCGGCGAGCTGATCGAGCAGGCACAGCAGCTCGTCCTCGACAACGGCC
Organism: Rhodococcus ruber; assembly: GCF_016804345.1. NCBI lineage: Bacteria > Bacillati > Actinomycetota > Actinomycetes > Mycobacteriales > Nocardiaceae > Rhodococcus > Rhodococcus ruber. Next base: position 219,462 of record NZ_CP044211.1, read on the forward strand.
TGTGGCTGCCGACCGTGGAGCTGTCCCAGGCCATCGGTGCGGCGGGGGCGGTGCAGGACCTGAAGTTCGAGGCCTCCGCCCGGTTGCAGTTCTTCGACACCTGGCTGAGCGAGTAGACCATGGCCCGGTATCTCGGTTCCCGGCTCGTGCAGGCGCTGTTGGTGCTGTGGGCGGCGTTCACCGTCTCGTTCGGCGTGCTGTACCTGCTGCCGTCCGACCCGGTGAGCATCGCGGTCGACGGCGCCGGCAGCGGCACACCGGTGGATGCGGCCGCTGTCGCGCAACTGCAGGAGCGGTACGGGCTCGACCGTCCGTTGTCGGGGCAGTACCTTACTGCGCTGAGCAACGCCGTCCGGGGTGACTTCGGCATCTCGATCGTCACGGGACAACCCGTGACCGACGCGATCGCCGCCGCCGTACCCAGCACCCTGGCCCTGGCCGCGGTCGCCCTGGCGCTCGCCGTGCTCCTCGGCACCTCGATCGCGTTCGTCGCCACGTACACGCGCGCCCGGTGGCTGCGCAGCACGCTGTTCTCGCTGCCGCCGCTCGGTGTCGCGGTTCCGACCTTCTGGGTGGGACTGGTTCTGCTCCAGCTCTTCTCGTTCCGGATGAAGCTGCTTCCGGCATTCGGCGACCAGGGCATCGAGCATCTGGTGCTGCCCGCGATCACCCTCGCGCTCCCCACCGGTGCGGTGATCGCGCAGGTCCTCGCCGCCAGCCTGCAGACCACATGGCGGCAACCGTTCGTCGAAGCAGCTCGCGCCAAGGGCGCGTCCCGGTGGCGCATCCAGACCCGGCACACACTGCGGCTGTCCAGCATCCCCGCATTCACTATCGCCGGGGTGACAGTCGGCAACCTGTTGGCGGGGTCCGTGGTCGTCGAGACGGTGTTCTCCCGCGCCGGTGTCGGTCGTCTGACCCAGACTTCGGTTCTGGCGCAGGATATTCCCGTCGTCCAGGGCATCGTGGTCTTCAGTGCGGTGATCTTCGTGCTCGTCAACCTCGCGGTGGACCTGGTCTATCCGCTCATCGATCCACGCATCGCCGACGGCCGTCGCGGCGGCGGTTCGCCCTCGCATCCGACGCCCGCCGAGGTGACCACCGAACTCACCGGCTTCGCGGTGGAGGAGGAGAGGAAGGCTCATGTCTGACGTCCTGATCCGGGAACCGGTCGCCGCATCCGCGCAGGCCGCGGCCGGGCCACACGGACCGTCCCGGCTCCGGGGAGCGACGAGCGCCCTGCGCCGCTACGGGGTTCTCGTGGTCTCGACGACCGTGCTGCTCCTCGCCGTCGGCTTCGCCCTGTTCCCCTCGGTCTTCGCGTCCGGTGATCCGCTGCAGGGCGTCCCGGCCGACAAGTTGCAGGGGCCGTCCGCGGCGCACTGGTTCGGCACCGACAACATCGGGCGCGACGTGTACACCCGGGTCGTGCACGGTGCGGGCCTGTCCCTGACCGCGACGCTCGTCGCCGTCGGAATCGCTCTCGTCGTCGGCTCGCTCGTCGGGTTGCTCTCCGGCGCGGTCGGCGGAGCGGTCGACGGGCTACTCATGCGGGCCGTCGATGTTCTGCTGTCCATCCCCGCCCTGTTGCTGTCCCTGGCGCTCGTCACCGCGCTCGGATTCGGCACCATGAACGTGGCGATCGCGGTCGGCGTCGGGCTCGTCGCGAACTTCGCCCGCGTGATGCGGTCGGAGGTCCTGCGCGTGCGCCGCGCCCTGTACGTCGAGGCGGCGTTCGCATGCGGTGCCCGCTGGCACAGAGTCCTGCGCCGGCACGTGCTGCGCAACTCGTACGCCCCCGTCGTCGCGCTCGCGGCGGTGGAGTTCGGCATGGCCGTGCTCGCTGTGTCGTCGCTGAGCTTCCTCGGCTTCGGCGCGGTGCCGCCCACCCCGGAGTGGGGATCGTTGATCTCCGAGGGCAGGAACTACCTGGCCACCGCCTGGTGGATGACGACGCTGCCCGGCCTGGTCATCGTGGCGGTCGTCCTGTCGGCGCATCGCCTCGGTCACGCCATCGAAGAACGGAGCACTCGATGACCGCGCCCCTGCTGGACGTACGCGACCTGCGGGTCGAGTACGGCAGCCGTCGCGACCCGGTCACCGCGGTGGACGGGGTCGGCTTCACGCTTTCCCGGGGTGAGGTCGTCGCGGTGGTCGGCGAGTCCGGTTCCGGCAAGTCGACGACCGCACACGCGATCCTGGGCCTGCTGTCGGGCAGCGGCAGGATCACCGGCGGCACCGTCACGTTCGACGGGCAGCGACTGGACACCCTGCCCGAACGCGCCTTCGAGAAGGTGCGCGGTGCCCGCATCGGACTCGTGCCCCAGGACCCCACCACGTCCCTGAACCCGGTCGTCCGCATCGGTGACCAGGTCGCCGAGGTCCTGCGTATCCACGGTCGCGCCGACCGGCGCACCGCGAAGATCGACGCGCGGCGCATCCTCGCGGAAGCCGGCCTCGACGATCCCGAACTCCGTGCCAGGCAGTACCCGCAGGACCTGTCCGGCGGGCAGCGGCAGCGCGTGCTCATAGGCATCGCGCTCGCATGCCGGCCGGACCTCGTCATCGCCGACGAGCCGACCAGCGCGCTCGACGTCACCGTGCAGCGGCGCATCCTCGACCACCTCGACAGCCGCATCGCCGAGACCGGTACCGCGGTCCTGCTCATCACCCACGACCTCGGCGTCGCCGCCGACCGCGCCGACCGCATCGTCGTGATGAGCCAGGGCCGGATCGTCGAGACCGGGCCGGCCCGGCAGATCCTCGAGAACCCCCGGCACGAGTACACCCGGGCGCTCGTCGCCGCCGCACCGAGCCTCGCCGGCACCGCGGCCCGGCCCGGCCGCGGACCCGCGGAACCCCTGCTCACCGTGTCCGGGGTATCGAGGACCTTCCGCATCGACCGGCGCACGTCGCTCGAGGCGGTGCGCGACGTCTCCTTCTCGGTTCCGCGCGGTCGCACTCTGTCCCTGGTCGGCGAGTCCGGTTCCGGCAAGTCCACGGTGTCCCGCATCGCGATCCGACTGGAATCCGCCACGTCCGGGCAGGTCCGGTTCGACGGGCGGGACATCACCGCGCTGCGCGGCCGGGACCTGCGCGAGCTCCGCCGCCGGGTGCAGATCGTCCACCAGAACCCCTATGCGGCCCTGAATCCCAAGCTCCGCATCCGCGACGTCGTCGCCGAACCGCTCGAAGCCTTCGGCATCGGCACGAAAAGCGAGCGCGCCGAACGTGTTGCGGAGCTGATCGGGCAGGTGGCGCTGAGCACGGCACACCTCGAGCGCAGACCCGCGGAACTGTCCGGCGGACAACGACAGCGCGTGGCGATCGCCCGCGCGCTCGCGCTGCACCCGGAACTCCTCGTGCTCGACGAGCCCGTCTCCGCGCTCGACGTGTCGGTCCAGGCGCAGATCCTCGACCTGCTCGCCCGCCTGCAGGACGAGCTGGGGCTGAGCTACCTGTTCATCTCCCACGATCTTGCCGTGGTCCGGCAGATCAGCGACACCGTCGCGGTGATGCGGTCCGGCGAAATCATCGAATCCGGGACCACCGCAGAGATTTTCGACAGACCACAGCACGAGTACACGAAACTGCTGCTCGATGCCATTCCAGGGAAGGTTCGGCATGCCCGATAGTTCACACTTGTTGCTCGCCCTCGAATTCCGCGGAACCGGCTCGCATCCGCATTCGTGGCGTCGCAAGGATTCACGCGCGGAGGACGTGTTCACCGCCCGCTACTGGGCGGATATCGTGGGCAGCGCGGATCGTGCCGGCGTCGACCTGGCCTTCCTCCCCGACTCGTTCGGTATCGACTCCGGTGCGGACACCGTGCGCGGCCGGCTCGAAGCGGTCGGCGTCGCCGCCCGGCTGTCCGCCGTCACCTCGCGGATCGGGCTGATCCCCACCGCGACGGTGACCCACACGGAACCGTTCCACGTGGCCAAGGCCGTGCAAACCCTCGACCACACCACGGCCGGCCGTGCGGGGTGGCAGGTCGCCGTCTCCGAGGGTGAGGACCGGGCCGCCCTGTTCGGCCGCAAGGGCACCCAGGGCACCGGCTCACTGTGGACCGAGGCCGCCGAGGCCGCCGAGGTCGCGGCCCGCCTGTGGGACAGCTGGGAGGACGACGCCGAGATCCGCGACGTCGCCACCGGCCGGTTCGTCGACCGGGACAAGCTGCACTACATCGACTTCGTCGGCGAGCACTTCTCCGTCAAAGGTCCGTCGATCACGCCCCGGTCACCCCAGGGCCTGCCCCTCGTCGCCGTTGCGGCAGCGGACGAGCAGTCGTTCGACTTCGCCGCAGAACGCGCCGATCTCGTGCGTATCGAGGCCGCCGACCTCGGGTCCGCCGCGAACCTGGCCGAGCGCCTGCGCGCGCAGGCCGGTGATCGGCGACCGGCGGTGCTGCTCGACATCGACGTGCTGCTCGCCGCGGACGACGCCACCGCCGCCGCGGACCTGGCCCAGCTCGAGAACTGGGCCGGCGCTGCCTACACGCCGGAGTCGCTGTTCTACCGCGGCGGCCCGGCAGGGCTGCTCGCACTCCTCGGGGACGTGGACGGCCTGGACGGCGTGGTGCTACGTCCGCTGGCCCTCGCCGGCACGGTCGCGGCGCTCACCGAACGGGTCCTGCCGGTGTTGCGGCGGCAGGACCCGACGTCCACTGGAACCCTGCGGGACCGTCTCGGCCTGCCGCGCCCCGTCAACCGCTACGCCACCGCCTGAGGAGGCCGACAACCATGCCGCAGAACACCGTTCGAAAGCAGATCCATCTGGCCGCGCACTTCCCGGGCGTCAACAACACGACCGTGTGGGCGGATCCCGAATCGAAGAGCCAGATCGACTTCGAGTCCTTCCTGCACCTGGCCCGGACCGCAGAACGCGGACTGTTCGACTTCTTCTTCCTGGCCGAGGGACTGCGGCTGCGCGAACACCGCGGCCGCATCCACGATCTCGACGTCGTCGGCCGGCCCGACACCCTTACGGTTCTCGAGGCCCTCGCCGGTGCGACGACCCACCTCGGGCTCGCGGGCACGATCAACACCACCTTCAACGAGCCGTACGAACTGGCCAAGCAGTTCGCCACCCTCGACCATCTGTCCGACGGCCGCGCCGCGTGGAACCTCGTCACCTCCTCCGACGCCTTCACCGGCGAGAACTTCCGGCGTGGCGGCTATCTCGACCACTCGCAGCGCTACGTCCGCGCCCACGAGATCGTCGACGTCACCCGGCGGCTGTGGGACGGCTGGCGCCCCGGAGCACCGGTCGTCGACCGCGAAAACGGCATCTTCGCGGCGGATTCCGACATCGCTCCGTTCGACATCCACACCACGCAGTTCGACATCTCCGGGCGGTTCGAGGTGCCACGCAGCCCGCAGGGACACCCGGTGCTCCTGCAGGCCGGCGACTCGGACGAGGGCCGCGAATTCGGCGCCGCCAAGGCCGACGCCATCTTCACCGGCCACGGCACCCTCGAGGAGGGCCACGCCTTCTACGCCGACGTCAAGGGCCGCCTCGCGAAGTACGGGCGCAGCCACGCCGACCTGAAGATCCTTCCGGCCGCGACGTTCGTCCTCGGCGACTCCGCGGAGGACGCGGCCGAGCGAGCCCGCCACATCCGGCTGCAGCAGGTGAGCCCGCAGACCGCGATCGCGTTCCTCGAGCAGGTGTGGGGCCGCGACCTGTCCGGGTACGACCCCGAAGGGCCGCTGCCGGACGTCGAACCGGAGGACAACCTGAACATCACGCGCGGCCGCGTCCGCCACGCCAAGGATCCGCGCGCCGTCGCGCTGGCCTGGCGGGAGAAGGCCGAGGCCGAGAAGCTCAGCATCCGCGAACTGATCATCGAGGTCACCGCGCGGCAGCAGTTCGTCGGCACCCCCGATCACGTCGCCGCCGAGATCGACCGCTATGTGCAGACCGACGCGAGCGACGGCTTCATCCTGGTTCCGCACCTCACCCCCGGCGGCCTCGACGAATTCGTCGACAAGGTCGTGCCGCTGCTGCAGGAACGCGGCAGTTTCCGCACCGAATACGAGGGCACCACCCTGCGCAGTCACCTCGACCTGCGCCACCCGCACGAGATCGACGAAGGAGTTCAGGCATCGTGACCACCACACTCGACCGAGAGACGTTCACCGAGGACTGGCGGAGCTGGCACGCAGCCCGCGAGGAGGCGCTGCGCCGCCCGGACGGCTGGCTCAGCCTGACCGGGCTGTACTGGCTGGACACCGAGCCCACGATCCTCGACGAGGTGCCCGGATTGTGGCGGGTGGACGGCGAGCGCGTGCTCCTCGAATCCGACGGCGGAACCGAGGTGCACAAGCCGATCGAGGGCGCACCCGGTGTCCGGGTCGCGGCCGGCGACGGCTACGCCGAGATCATCCGCCGCACCGGCCGGTTCGCCGTCCGCATCCACGACCCGAAGTCGCCGGCTCTGACGGCCTTCACCGGAATCCCCGCGTACGAGCCTGCGCCGGAGTGGGTGCTGCAGGGCCGCTTCGAGGCCTTCGATCAGGTGCGGACCGTCACCACCGGCGCCGTGGTCGACGGCCTCGAGCACCACCACAGCGCGGCCGGGCTGATCCGCTTCACCCACGACGGCGCCGAGCACCGCCTCGTCGCCTTCGGCGACGGCTCGGGTCCGCTGCGCGTGCTGTTCACCGACGGAACCAGCGGCGTGACGACCTACCCGGCCGCGCGGATCCTCGAGGTCGCCGCGCCGACCGCCGACGGCTCGGTCACGCTCAACTTCACCCGGGCAGCCAACCTGCCGTGCGCGTTCACCGACGCGGCGACGTGCCCCATCGCCCCGGCGGAGAACCGGCTGCCGTTCGCCGTCGAGGCCGGCGAACGCACTCCGCGCGACGAGGAGGCCCGGTGACGACCGCATCGAATCCGGTGCCGCTCTCGGTCCTCGACCTCTCCCCCGTCAGCGAGGGATCCACCACGGCGCAGGCGTTGCACAACACCGTCGACCTGGCCCGGAGGACGGAAGGGTGGGGGTACCGCCGGTATTGGGTGGCCGAGCACCACTTCGTCGCCGTCGCGTCGTCGTCGCCGGCCGTGCTGATCGGCGCAATCGCCGCCGCCACCAGCACCATCCGCGTCGGCGCCGCCGCGGTTCAGCTCGGTCACAACACCGCGGCCGGTGTGGTCGAGGCGTTCGGCACGCTGGACGCGCTGCATCCGGGCAGGATCGACCTGGGACTCGGCCGGTCGGGACAACGCCGGGCGGAGGCGCTCGCGGCCGCCCGGTCCGGGGCCGCCGAAGAGGAATCGCACCGCGCCACCGAGGTGCGCGACGGCCTGGTCATTCCGCCGCCGTACCAGCCCGGGCCGTTGCTGTCCTCGCCGCGCCTGGTCGCCGGGTTCGCCGCGTTGCAGCAGCCGGGGGCGCAGGCCCCGGACTTCGACGGGCAGGTGGACGACATCCTCGCTCTGCTGGACGGGACCTATCGCACCGAGGACGGGATCGAGCTGCACGCCAGCCCCGGCGAGGGCGCGGACGTCGAGCTGTGGGTCTTCGGGACCAGTGCGGGGCCGTCGGCGTCGCTGGCCGGACGGCTGGGTCTGCCGTTCGGTGCGAACTACCACGTCAGTCCCGGCACCACCGTCGAGGCGGTCGAGGCGTACCGCGCGGCGTTCCGCCCGTCCCGCTTCCTCGACCGACCGTACGTGGTGGTGTCCGCCGACGCGGTCGTCGCCGACGACGACGCCACCGCGCGTGACCTGGCGGCCACGTACGGGCACTGGACGCACAGCATCCGGTCCGGCCACGGGGCCGTCCCGTACCCGGACCCGGCCACGTCGGCACCGCTGAGCGACGAGGAGCGCAGCCTCGTCGACGACCGGCTGATCACCCAGTTCGTCGGCGCTCCCGCCACCGTGGCGGAGCGGCTCGAGTCGCTGCAGCGCGTTACCGGGGCGGACGAGCTCGTGGTCACGTCGGTGACGCACCGGCACGAGGACCGGCTGCGTTCGTACGAATTGCTGGCGCGCGAGTGGGGGCTCGCCGCGCTCCGCGCCGCATGACCCCGGTGGTGAACCCGCCCGGACGGCGGGTTCACCACCGAATCGAGCATTCCCGACCAATTGTGTAGGATATCGCCCATGGCACCCGAGACCGCAGCGACCGTCGTCGCCCGCTGGTGCCGTCGTCACGTCGATCTGGGCCGGACCTCCTCGGGCATCTGTACGGGCTGACCGCTCACAGCCCCTTCCGCCACGTCGCGCCGGAGTACCACCGGAGCGGCGCATTCTCCAGGAGAAAACCCTTGTCGCACAACGCTATCCGGACCATTCATCGCCCCCTGCGTATCGCCGTCGAGCTTGCCGGACCCGAGGGACCGCACTACTGGGCCGATCTGACCACCGGACGCGCCGACGAACCGGCGCTCGACCTGAGCGCCTCGCCGTCGAACGTGGTCCGGATCCGCGCCGCCGACCTGAGGGAGAGCGCGAAGCTCCGCGAACGGGCACGCTCCGAAGCCCGCGCCGACGGTCGCGATCCCGACAGCATCAGCGTCCTGGTCGATCTCGAGGTGCTCGTCGCCGAGGAGGCCCGCGGCGCCCGCAAGCAGTATGCGCTGCTCGACGGCCGTCGTCGCGCAGACACCCTGTCCTACATCGGCACCCCGCACGGCCTCGCCGGACTGATCGCCGACATCCACACCACCCGCGTGGCCGACGGCGTGACGATCCTCCCACTCGGTGCCGAGTTCACGATCGAGCACATCGTCGACGGCACCCTGCCGTGGCTCGAATCACGGGGGCTGGCAACGCCGTCGCCCGCTGTGGTGGAGGTCCTGCGCCGCTTCGGCACCGGGGACCGCGGGCTCATCCTGGCCTCCTGACCGTCGTTCGAGACGCGGGGCGAGAGTTTCTTCTCTCGCCCCGCCTTTCGTCGTCCGGTCCACGCGTCCCGCTCGGCAGGGGCGCCGGGCGCCGTCCGGCGCGGACCAGAATTGGAATCGGACCGATTTCAACCGTGGCCCGCGCTCCGCCCCGCCCTTAACCTCGCAACAATGTCCCTCGCATTCCATTGGTTTCTTCCCACCTACGGCGACAGCCGCCTGATCGTCGGCGGCGGCCACGGAACGCCCGCCGGGGCGGCCCGCGGTGATCGGCGCGCCACCGTCGGGTACCTGGCGTCGATCGCCCGCGCCGCCGAGGAGTTCGGATTCGCCGGCGCACTCACCCCTACCGGCGCATGGTGCGAGGACGCCTTCCTCACCACGGCAATGGTGGCGCGCGAATCCGAGCGACTCGCCTTCCTCGTGGCGTTCCGCCCGGGACTGATCAGCCCCACCCTCGCCGCGCAGATGGCGGCGACGTTCTCACTGCACGCCCCGGGGCGGATCCTGCTCAACGTGGTGGTGGGCGGCGAGGCCCACGAGCAGCGCGCGTACGGCGACCACCTCGGCAAGGACGAGCGGTACGCCCGAGCGGACGAGTTCCTCTCGATCGTCCGACGGTTGTGGGCCGGCGAGACCGTCACCCACTCCGGCACGCACCTGAACATCTCGGAAGCCGCGCTGGCCACGCTCCCGAGCCCTGTCCCCCCGTTGTACTTCGGTGGATCGTCCGCCGCGGCGGGCCCGGTGGCCGCCGAGCACGCCGACGTCTACCTCACCTGGGGTGAGCCGCCGACGGCCGTCGCCGAAAAGATCGCATGGATCCGCGAACTCGCCTCCCGGCGCGGACGCACCATCCGGTTCGGCATCCGCCTGCACGTCATCACCCGGGACACCGCCGCCGATGCGTGGGCGCAGGCCGACCGGCTGATCGCGGCACTCGGCCCCGACACGGTGACCGCGGCACAGGCGGGTCTCGCACGCAGTGAGTCCGAAGGACAGCGCCGCATGCTCGCCCTGCACGAGAACAACCGGCGCAGCGGAGACTGGCGCGACGCCCGTAACCTGGAGGTGGCGCCGAACCTGTGGACCGGGGTGGGTCTCGTGCGCGGCGGGGCCGGGACGGCGCTGGTCGGCAGCCATACCGAAGTCGCCGACCGGATCGCCGAATACGCCGCGCTGGGCATCGACGAGTTCGTCCTCTCGGGATACCCGCACCTCGAGGAGCTGTACTGGTTCGGCGAGGGGGTGCTACCGGTCCTGCGGGAACGCGGACTGTTCACCGGCGGTGCCGGCGGCGCCGTATCCGGAAGCGTTCCCTTCCTTCCCGCCGGGGTCCGCTGAGATGGGCACTGCCGAGGTCACATCCGGGATCGTCGACGGCGACCACGCGCTCGAGACGGCCACGGTGCTGGGCCGGCGATTCGCCGAGAACGCCACGCTCCGCGACGCGAACCGCGAACTGCCGCACACCCAGATCCGCGAGTTCGCCGGATCGGGCCTCGGCGCGGTGACGGTGCCCCGCGCGTACGGCGGGCTCGACGTGCCCACCGAGACGCTCGTGGAGATCTTCCGGCTCCTCGCCGAGGCAGATCCGAGTATCGCGCAGATCCCCCAGTCCCACTTCACCTTCCTCGAACTGCTCCGGTCGCAGGGAACCCCGGATCAGCAGGAGTTCTTCTACGGTGAGGTGCGGTCCGGAGCCCTGTTCGCGAACGCGCAGAGCGAACGCGGCCCCCATCCCGTCGACGTGGACACCACGGTGCTCGTCCCGTCCGGTGCGGATTTCACCCTCTCGGGCCGCAAGTTCTACAGCACGGGCGCCCTGTTCGCGGACTGGATCGCCGTGCGCGCCAGTGTGGTCGGCGACGGCGGCACCCCGGGCCGCGGCACTCCGAAGGCCGTGGCGTTCGTGCCCCGCGACGCCGCCGGGCTCACCGTCGTCGACGACTGGGACGGCATGGGGCAGCGCACCACCGCCAGTGGCACCGTCACCCTCGACGGCGTGACGGTGCCCGCCTCGTCGATCGTCCCGTACTCGGGGCTGTTCGACGGGCCCACCACCTACGGGGCACAGGCACAGATCCTGCACGCCGCGATCGACGTGGGGATCGCGACCGGCGCCCTGCGCGAGGCGGTCGTGCAGGCCGGCCGCGCCCGTCCCCACTTCGAGGCGGGAGTCGACCGCGCGGTGGACGATCCGCTACTGGCTCAGCTCGCCGGCGAGGTGACCGTCACGGTGCGGGCGGCCCAGGCCCTGCTGACCGTCGCGGCCCGCGCGGTGGACTCCGCGCGCACCGACCTCGACGCCGACACCGCCACGGCGGCATCGATCGACGTCGCCACCGCGAAGGTCGCGGCGACCCGCGCCGCGCTCGACGCCGCGAACGCGGTGTTCGAACTGGGCGGCACCCGAAGCGCATCCGGCGCGGCCAACCTGTCCCGCTACTGGCGCGACGCACGCACCCACACCCTGCACGACGCGACGCGCTGGAAACTGCAGCACATCGGCCGTTGGACGCTGGACGGGACATCTCCACCACGGCACGGGGTGATCTGAGACGACCGCACGCCCGTTCCCCGGCGCCAGTATTGAACTCTGGCCGATCGCAACCGGTGCCATCGCGGGCCCGATTGTCCATCGTTGTGTCGACATCGACGCCACACCGAGGAGCATGACAGGTGAGCAGTTCAACGATCCAGACGCCGGCCGTGACCGACGACGAACTCCGGGAGCGCTTCCGGCCGATCTTCGACCGGATCGCCGAGGGAGCCGTCCAGCGCGAGCACGAGCGCCGGCTGCCGTTCCACGAGGTGCAGTGGCTGCGGGAGGCCCGTTTCGGCGCCCTGCGGGTGCCGGTCGAGTTCGGCGGCTTCGGAGCCACGATCCGTCAGCTGTTCGACCTGCTGATCGACCTCGCTGCCGCCGAGTCGAACCTGCCACAGGCGCTGCGCGTGCACTGGAGCTTCGTCGAGGACCAGCGGCTCGCGGGTGACGGACGAGCCCGGCACTGGCTCGCGGCCGCCGCGGACGGCACGCTCGTCGGCAACGCCATCACCGAACCGGGCGTGGGTGCCGCCGACCGCTACCGCACGACCCTCACCCGCAAGGGCGGCGACTGGGTCCTCGACGGAATCAAGTACTACAGCACCGGAAGCCTGTACGCCGACCACATCCTCGTCGCCGCGGACCGCGACGGCGAGCGGGTCTCGGTACTGGTGGACGCGCGGCAGGAGGGCGTCGAGCAGACCGACGACTGGGACGGTTTCGGCCAGCGGCTCACCGCGAGCGGTACCACCACCTTCACGGGAGTCGTGGTGCCGGAGGACCGCATCCTCGGGCCCGGCTACGGCGCCCCGGGCCGCACCTACGCGACCGCCTACCTGCAGCTGGTGCAGCTCGCGGTGCTCGCCGGCATCGCCCGGCGCGCCGAGGCCGACGCCGTCGACTGGGTTCGGGCGCGCACCCGCACGTTCACCCACGCCGTGGCCGACCTGCCACGGCACGACCCGCTGGTCCAGCAGGTGATCGGGAAGCTGTCGGCCGCGGCCTTCGGTGCCCGCGCCGCCGTGCTCGCCGTCGCCGACGACCTCGACGTCCTTCTCGACGCGGGCGCCGACGACCCCGAACTGCTCGACCGCGCCGAGGCTTCCGCCGCCCGCGCCCAGTCGGTGGTGATCGGGCTCGTCCTCGACGCGACGGCGCAGCTGTTCGAGGTCGGCGGCGCATCCATCACCTCGTCGGAGGCGGCGCTGGACCGGCACTGGCGCAACGCACGGACCGTCGCGGCGCACAACCCGCTGATCTACAAGCAGCAGGCCGTCGGCGCCCATGTGCTCAACGGAGATCCGCTCCCCTACGCGTGGAGCGCGGGCCGTCGCCCCGGAGTCATCGCGTGACCCGGCACATCCGCTTCAACGCGTTCGACATGAACTGCGTGGCCCACCAGTCCCCCGGACTGTGGCGCCACCCCGCGGACCGGTCGCATCGCTACACCGACCTCGGGTACTGGACCGAACTTGCCCGGCTCCTCGAACGCGGCCTGTTCGACGGCCTGTTCATCGCCGACGTGCTCGGCACGTACGACGTCTACGGCGGCACCGACGAGGCGGCGCTGCGGCAGGGGGCGCAGGTCCCGGTGGCCGATCCGCTCCTGCTCGTCTCCGCGATGGCCGCGGCGACCGAGCATCTCGGCTTCGGCATCACCACCGGAACAGGATTCGAGCATCCTTACCCGTTCGCGCGGCGGCTCTCGACCCTCGACCACCTCACCCGCGGCCGCATCGGATGGAACGTCGTCACCGGATACCTGCCGTCCGCGGCCCGCAACTTCGGCGAGGCCGACCAGCTCGATCACGACACCCGCTACGACCACGCCGACGAGTACCTCGAGGTGCTCTACAAGCTGTGGGAGGGCTCCTGGGAGGACGACGCCGTCGTCCGGGACGCCGAGCGCGGCCTCTACATCGACCCGGAGAAGGTGCACCACATCGGGCATCGCGGTGCGCATTTCACGGTGCCCGGCATTCACCTGTCCGAACCGTCACCGCAGCGGTCCCCGGTGATCTATCAGGCCGGGGCGTCGCCGCGCGGCGTGCGCTTCGCGGCGGAGAACGCGGAGGCGATCTTCGTCGGGCCGCCGTCCAAGCGGGTCCTGCGCGACACCGTGGCCCGCATCCGGGCCGCGCTCGTCGACGCCGGCCGCGATCCGTACTCCGCGCGGATCTACGCCCTCGCCACGATCGTCACGGACGCCACCGACGAGGCGGCCGCGGCCAAACACGAGGAGTACAAGCGGTACGCCAGCCTCGAGGGCGCGCTGGTGTTCACCTCCGGCTGGATGGGTATCGACCTGTCCCGCTACGACCTCGACGAGCCGATCGGCAACGTCGAGAGCAACGCCATCCGCTCCGCGGTCGCGGCGTTCCAGGAGGCCGACGACGACGGCCGCGAATGGCGCGTCCGCGACATCGCCGAGTGGGCGAGCATCGGCGGACTGGGCCCCCGCTTCGTCGGCTCCGGCGAGTCCGTCGCCACCCGGTTGCAGGAGTGGGTGGCCGAAACCGACGTCGACGGGTTCAACCTCGCCTATGCCGTCACGCCCGGCTCGTTCGAGGACGTGATCACCCACGTCGTCCCCGTCCTCCAGGAGCGCGGTGCCTACCCGACGACCTACACCGAGGGAACGCTGCGCCACAAGCTCTTCGGCAAGGGCGACCGCCTCCCCGACGAGCATCGGGGCGCCCGCTACCGGCTCGGCGCGCCCCTCTCGACCGTGACCGACCGCCACCGCGCCTACGTCGGCTGATCCATCACCGCCCACCACGAGGAGATTCCATGACCACCACTCGACGTTCCGTCGCCGTCGTCGGCGCCGGACTGGCCGGGACCACGGCCGCGCTCGGCTTCCTCGATGCCGGATTCGACGTCACCGTCCTCAGCGATCGGGATCGCGAGTCGCTGCGCAACGACGTGCCGGCGACCGGAACGGCCGTCTACTTCGGCAAGTCCCGCGAGTCCGACGCCCGGATCATCGAGGATCTGTACGCCGACGGACCCCATTCGACCGGCATGAGCACGCGCCTGTACTCGGGCGACGGCGACACCCGCGCCGAGGTCCTCGAGTTCGACCCGGATTTCCGGTACGTCGCGCAGGGCGTCGACGTCCGGCTTCGGGCGGACGACCGGCTGGGCCGTTTCCTCGACCGGGGTGGCCGGTTCGAGGTGCGCGCGGTGACGCCGGAGAGTCTCGATGCGATCGCCGCCGAGCACGACCTGACGCTCGTCGCGACCGGCAAGGGCGGCCTGTCGTCGCTGTTTCCCGTCGACGCCGAGCGCACCGTCTACCGCAAGCCCCAGCGCACCCTGCTGCTGGTGACGCTCCGGGGACTCGGGCACGGCCCGGACACGTGGGGTTACCGCTCCGAGGCGGGGGGCGCCCACAACCTGTTCAACCTGCACACCGAGTACGGCGAGGCCTGGCTCGGCCCGTACCTGCACAAGGACGCGGGTCCGACGTGGAGCTTCCTCGGCTTCGCCAAGCCGGGCAGCCCGTGGGTCGAGCGGTTCGAGGCGGTCACCGACGTCCACAGCGCGCGTCGCACCGTCGTCGAGCTGTACCGCGACTACTTCCCGCAGGACGCCCCCGAGGTGGAGAAGCTCGAGGTCATCGAGGCCGATCCGCACTCGTGGCTGCGCGGGGCCGTCACCCCGACGGTGCGGCGGGCGGTGGGCCGCACGGCCGGGGGCCACGTCGTCGCCGCGATCGGCGACACCGCCATCGCGTTCGACCCCATCGCCGGCCAGGGCGCACAGAACACCGTGGTGCAGGTGGCGGCGCTGGTCGAGGCGGCACGCGGCCACGAGGGCGAGTTCACCGCCGGCTGGCTCACGGAGCAGTTCGAAAAGCACTGGGACGCCCGCGGTCACGCCGCCGCGGAGGTGACCCGGTTGTTCCTCGGCGATCCGAAGTACGCCGTGCACGCGGAGTTGCTCTTCCCCGCGGCGACCGTGAGTGAGCCGGTGGCCGCCGCGCTGTTCGGGTTCCTGTCCGAACCCGGCACGCTGCTCGGCATCGGCACCCGCGACGACGTGCTGGCGTTCATCACCGCGCATGCCGGCGAGCCGGCCGAGGACGTGCTGGCGCGGTTCCAGCCGAGCGGCGGCTTCAGCGCGTCGCCGCTCGCCGGCGCAGCGGTCCAGCCCGCCTGACGACGACCCGGTCCCGACCGTCGCGACCGCTCGCGACGGTTGGGATCGGGTTGATTCCAACGATTGGGTGCGGCGGGTGCGGACGCTTGAATTGGTGCCCATGTCGACCGAACACATCACCCCCGAGATCAAATTCGCCTACTGGGTGCCCAACGTCAGCGGCGGCCTGGTCACCTCGAACATCGAACAGCGCACCAGCTGGGACTACGACTACAACGTCCGGCTCGCCCGCACCGCCGAGAACAACGGCTTCGAGTACGCACTCAGCCAGGTGCGGTACGAGGCCAGCTACGGCGCGGAGTTCCAGCACGAGTCCACCAGCTTCTCCCTCGCTCTCCTGCTGGCCACCGAGCGCCTGAAGGTGATCGCCGCCGTCCATCCCGGACTGTGGCAGCCGGCGGTGCTCGCCAAACTGGGTGCCACCGCCGACCAGCTCTCCAGCGGCCGGTTCGCCGTCAACGTCGTCAGCGGCTGGTTCAAGGACGAGTTCACCCACCTCGGCGAGCCGTGGCTCGAGCACGACGAACGCTACCGCCGCAGTGCCGAGTTCCTGCAGGTGCTGCGCAGGATCTGGACCGAGGACGATGTCGACTTCCGCGGCGACTTCTACCGCATCCACGACTTCACCCTCAAGCCCAAGCCCGCCAACACGCCCGAGCGGCCCAATCCCGAACTGTTCCAGGGCGGTAACTCCACTGCCGCGATCGCCAACGGTGGCCGCTACGCGGACTGGTACTTCAGCAACGGCAAAGACTACGACGGCATCAGCGACCAGATCGCCGACCTGCGCGCCGTCGCCCGCGAGCACCAGCGCGAGGTAAAGGTCGGCCTCAACGGGTTCATCATCGCCCGCGACACCGAGAAGGAAGCGCGCGACACGCTCCGCGAGATCATCGAGAAGGCGAACCGCCCGGCGGTCGAGGGCTTCCACAGCGCCGTGCAGCAGGCCGGCGCGTCCACCGGGGACAAGAAGGGTATGTGGGCCGACTCGACATTCGAGGACCTGGTCCAGTACAACGACGGCTTCCGCACCCAGCTCATCGGCACGCCTGAGCAGATCGCCCATCGCATCGTCGAATACCGCCGGCGCGGGGTCGATCTCATCCTGTCCGGCTTCCTCCATTTCCAGGAGGAGATCGAGTACTTCGGCGAGAAGGTGCTGCCGCTCGTGCGCGAACTCGAGGCCGCCGATCAGGACGACCGCGAGCCCGTGGTCGTCTGACCCGGCCCGATCACCGCCACGCGGATCGCAGGACAGGCGCCCAGCGCTCGGCGTAGTCCGCGATCCGCGTGTCGGTGGTGTAGGTGGAGTCGAGCAGGCACAGACCCGGCGCCGGGGTGGTGGCGCCGAGTTCGACGAGCACCGGCTTGAGCAGCAGGTCCGGGGCCATGGCGTGGGCCGGGCCGGCGCCGAGCATGAGCGGCACGGCGGTGACGTCGCGCAGGCCGTCGCCGGTGGCGAACTGGTCGAGGAAGAGCTTGAGGATGCCGGTGTAGGTGGCCTTGAAGGTGGGGCTGGCGACGACCACGAGGTCCGAGGCGGCGACGGTGTCCACCGCCGCCGTGACGGCGTCGTCGCCCCAGCCGAGCAGGCCGGGTCCGAGGGTGATCACGTCGACGACGTGGTCCGGTGCGGAGCCGGTGAGTTCGGTGGCCAGGAGGGTGGCGGCGTCGAGGGTGCGGGAGCCGGGCCTGGGGTTGCCGGCGACGACGGTGGTCTTCACGCAGGGGCCTTTCCACATACATTCGGGATATCCCGGCGCGGTGCGCTGCCGGGAGGTTCTGGTCGGACCGCGCTCACCATGTGCACAGCTCTATCACCGCGTAGGTGGTGGCGACGTCCGGCCACCGGACCTCGGCGAACAGCCGCCGCAGTAGACCTTGCCTCTCGCACTCCGATTCGCGTGCGGCCGCCGAAGGGCGACCTGTGGGGAGGTCGTCGTGCCCGGGCGTCATGCGCACCGCCTCGTCAGCAGTTCCGTGATGTGAACGGCCGGGTGCGGGTCGAAGCGGTATCCGCTGCCGCGGACCGTGGAGATGATGCTGCCGAACTGCTGCAATTTGGTCCTGATCCGGGAGACGTGGACATCGACGTTCCGGCCGCGACTGTCCACCTCCCGCACCCCGGTGCCGAGGTCGCGCAGGACGGCCCGGGACACCACGGTCCTCGGGTTGCGGACGAGATAGGCGAGGATCTCGAACTCGCTGTGGCTGAGCAGCACTCGCCGGCCGTCGAGCAGGACGTCGCGGGCGGGAAGGTCGATGATCAACGGGATGGGGGTCGGGCTGAGCACTGTATGGGTGCTCACGCCCGGAACCAGATCGTGGGCGGCCTCGCGAAGGGCGTCGGCGAGCGCCGCCAGGTCACGCGAGGAGTGTGTTCCGATGTCGGGCAGCCGCAGGACGAGAACGAGTTCGGCACCGGCGGCGGTGACTACGTCATTGCGAGTGGCGAGGATTTCCATGTGAGGCTCCGGTCGAGGAGGGGATCCGACGAGCTGACGGGCGATGCGGTGCGGCGACAGCTCGGACACTCGTTCCGGAGACTCGGCAGGCGACTCATGATTCACTCCTCCAATGCGACGGGGCGGTGGTAGGCGCCCTCGTGGTAGAGCAACGGAATACTCTTGCCCTCCGCCGGATTCGGGTCCTCGTGCGCACGAACCACGACACCGACGACCAGAGTGCTGTCACCGAGCGGAATCAACCGGTCGACGACAACCCGGAGCCAGACCGGCGTGCCGTGCAGGACAGGTTCACCGGATTCGATTCGGGTCCAGAGTGACTCGTCGGAGAACCGCTCCGCCGCGCTGCGCGCGAAGCGCTGCGCGAGATGCTGCTGATGGTCGCCCAACAGGTGGATCACCAACGACTCGGCCGAGCGGACGGCGTCGATGCTCGACGACGTGTCGGTGATGTTGAACGAGACCAGCGGCGGATCGAGGGAGAGCGAAGCGAAGGACGTCGCAGTGAACCCGACCGGGCCGGAGCCGGATTCGAGAGTGACGATCGTGACCCCGGCGGGGTGCCGCCGAAGGGCCGAGCGGTATTCGTCGCCACGGACGCCCGGAGCGTGCTCCGATGCGGCGGTGGCGGAGTATTCGAGGGCATTCGACATCGACAGGGACATAGCCGTTCCTTGAAGGAGGTACATACCGAGACGGAGGGAGGAGTCGGGAAGACACGTACTCAGGTCAGGAGGCACAGAGACACGAGCGGGTGCGGCACAGGTCCACGTGCCTGCGGCTCCACGCTGTTTCGGTCATAGTGCTCGATCCTCACCTGTCTGCAGTCGATCGTGGCCGTCCCCGACGGTCTTCGTCGGGGCACAGCCGAGGCGGTGCCGGGGTTGCCGGCGCCCCTAGCTCGTCGGGAAACCCCTTTCGCGCAACGCGTCTCGAAGTCGGCGGCGCGATCCCAGGGTACCCGGATCCGTCAGTCGTGCCACGATTCGCCCGGTCCAGCTGCCCGGCAGGCCCTGTCCACGGTAGAAGTCCTCGGCGCGGGTGTCGTACCGGACGATACCCGCGTCCTGCGCCTCGAGTCGGTAACGGTCCCGGTGGCACACCACGTCGAATCCGAGGCGCGGCTTGACCTCGGCCCGCTCCGCGGGATCAGGGAAGCCGACCGAGAGGCCGACGACCGGGAAGACCCGCTGCGGCAGCTCCAGGACGTCGGCGACGCGCTCGGGCTCGTTGCGGATGCCACCGATGTACACGGTGCCCAGGCCGACCGATTCCGCCGCGACCACGGCATTCTGCGCGGCCAGGGCCGCGTCGACCACGCCGAGCAGGGTGCCCTCGGCGAAGTCCGCGTTGACGAGTTCTCGGCCGTGGACCGTAGCGATGCGCTCCGAGCGGGCGAAGTCTGCGAGCCAGACCAGGAAGAGCGACGCGTGGCGGACCGCATCCTGATCGCCCGCAAGGGTGGCGAGCGCATCGATCCGCTCGCGGTCGGTGACGGCGACGACGGACCACAGCTGCAGATTGCTCGAGCTGGCCGCGGACGACGCGGCGGCGACGACGGCGCGCAGATGATCCTCGGGGACGGGACGGTCGAGGAACCGGCGCACCGACCGGTGCGCCAGCTGAGTCGCCAGCACCGCGTTCCAGGGACCGGTCGTGTCGGCAGCACCGAAGCGTCGCTCGAGAGCACCGCGTCGTTCGAGAGCACCGCGTCGTTCGAGAGCATCGGAGCGAGCGACCACCCGATCCGCGCCGGCGCCGGGGTTCGCTGTGAGTGGGTGAGACGTGGTCACGAGTGGAGCCCTTCTGGCCGGTTCCCGGCCGGTCGACGGATCGCTATCGGCTGCCCACCGGCGAATCGGCGGTGAACCCTCTGGCGCGCTCGGTGTCGGATTCGCTCCACAGCGTCGTCGGCGGTACCTCCGCGCGCACCAGCGGCACGACCTCCTCGGCGAATCGACGCAGGGTGTCCTTCTGGCGTTCGAAGTCGAGCACGTGGTTGACGGATACGGATTGGAGGACGTGGCCGAAGCACTCGTGGTAGTCGAGGATCTTCTCGGCCACGCGATCCGGCGAACCGACCAGGGCCGGACCCCGCTCGACCGCCTCCTCGATCGTGCGGAAGCTGGTGGTCTTGCCGACGGCGCCCGGATCATGTTTCCTCTTGTCGGCCTGGCGTACCGCACCTTCGTAGATGGGCCGGTACTCCTCGATCGCCTTCTCCGTGGTGTCCGCGAGGAACAACCCGCCCGAACCCGATCCGACGTAGGCCTTCGCCGGGTCGTGACCGTGTGCGGCGTAGTGCTCGCGGTATCGATCGATCAGGACCTTGTAGTTCTCCCGGGGCTGCAGGGCGTTGGCCGTCACGATCGGGTCTCCCCACTTCGCCGCCAGGTCCACTGCCCGCGCCGACGTGGCGGATCCGTGCCAGATGCGGAACGGCCCGTCGAACGGGCGGGGCAGCGTCGTGACATCGGCGAGTGCCGCTCGGTACTCACCCGACCAGTCGACGTGTTCCTCCCGCAGCAGCCGGCGCAGCAGTTCGTAGTTCTCGGTGAGGTAGTCGTACTGTTTGCCGATGTCGAGGCCGAACAGGGGGTACTGGAGCACCTCGTTGCCCTTGCCGATGACGATCTCGAGGCGGCCCCGGCTCAGCTGATCGACGGTGCACAGATCCTCGGCGACGCGCACGGGATCGAGCACCGACAGCACGGTCACACCCGTGGACAACAGGATCCGCTCGGTGGCCTGTGCGATGGCACCGAGGACGACGATCGGGCTGGACGAGAGCACGTCGCCGGCATGACGTTCGCCGACCGAGTAACTGTCGATGCCGAGCTGCTCGGCGAGCACGGCCATCTCGACGACGCGGTTCAGGCGCTCCGCGGGAGCGACGACGTCGCCGGTGACCGGATGCGGCGGGTTGAAGATGATGTCGAGGATCTGGAAGCGCACGAACTACAGAGTCTGCCGTCCCGGTGGGCGTCCGCGAAGGGTTGTCCTCGAGGTGATCGGAACCGTTGCGCCCGGCCGGACACGTCGCCGTCGTCGTCTCGGCATCGGCGTCACGGTAGCCGTGCACCGGGGTGCGGACCAGGATTGCGATCGTCGTGATCCGAAATCGGTGCAGGTCGGACCCGCCCGAAAGGGCGTGGGTTGTCCGAGACCCGTCCACTGGATAGCGTGACCGTCCGGCAGCACCGAGGGCGGATTCCCGCCACGAACGGGCCGCGCCCGCGGCCCATCGGAGGAAAGATGGTCGGCACCAGTCACGCGCAGGTCGTGATCGCACGCGTCGTGGGCACGCACGCCCCGGCGTGTTGTTGTCGCTGACAGCCGTCCCACCGGACGCACCCGCGTCTCCCGATACCGACATCTCCTCCGGCCGCCGGTGCCGCGTTGCCCGTTTCCCGGGCACCCGGCGCTCGACGTGGCCCGAAAGGACTCCCTGCGATGCCTCCCTCGACCACCCTGCCCGTCGTCGACCTCACAGGCCTCGACGGCGATGCCGCCACCCGGGCCGCCCTGCTCGACCGGCTGCGCCGGGTCACGCACGAGGTCGGCTTCTTCCACCTGGCCGGCCACGGCATCGACCCGGCCCTCGCCGACCGGCTGATCGCGGCGGCACGCGCGTTCTTCGCCCTGCCCGACCCCGTGAAGCTGGAGATCGAGAACTCCCACTCGCCTCATTTCCGCGGCTACACCCGCGTCGGGGGTGAACGAACCCAGGGATATGTGGACTGGCGCGAGCAACTCGACATCGGCCCCGAACGGGCTCCGGTGGCACAGTTCGACCCCCAGCGGCCGTGGGAGGTGCTGCACGGTCCGAACCTGTGGCCGAGCCGGGTGCCGCAGCTGCGGACGCTCGCGCTGCAGTGGATCGAGCAGGCCGGCGCGGTCGGCCGTCGACTCCTCCGGGCATGGTCCGAATCCCTCTCCGCACCAGCCGATTTCTTCGACGGCGCGTTCGCGGACCCCGATCCGCTGCTGAAGATCGTACGGTACCCGGGCCACGACCGATCGATCACCGGACAGGGTGTGGGCAGTCACAAGGACGTGGGAGTTCTCACGCTGCTCTATCCGGAACCCGGAAGCACCGGCTTCCAGGTGGAGATCGACGGCACCTGGGTCGACGTCGAACCCCTGCCCGGACACTTCGTCGTCAACATCGGCGAGCTCCTCGAACTGGCCACCGGCGGCTACCTGAAGGCGACGACGCACCGGGTCCTTCCGCCGGCTCCCGGCACCGACCGGGTATCCCTGCCGTTCTTCCTCAATCCCGCACTGGATCAGGCGTTGCCGCATGTGCCGCTGCCCGGCGCACTCGCCGCCGAGGCCCGCGGGGTGGGTGCGGACGAGCACGGTGACGCCCTGCACGCCGTGTACGGGCTCAACGCGCTCAAGTCACGGCTGCGGGCACACCCCAACGTCACCGAGCGCCATCACGCCGACCTCTCGAACTCCCCCCTCCTCGCCGGCCGGCCCGGCGATCTCGACGAAAGCGAACACTCCGAATGACTCTGCGCCGCACCCTGTCCGTGGTCTCCGCCGTCGCCCTGGCCACCGGGCTGGCCGCCTGCTCCGCCTCCGGGACCGGTGAGGACACGCTCGTGATCTCCGCCTCCGCGACACCGCATGTCGAAATCCTGGAACACGTGCGGCAATCCGGTGCGCTCGGCGACGTCGTCCTCGACATCAAGCCCGTGACCGGCGAGGTGGACCCGAACGAGTTGCTCGAAGCCGGTGACGTCGACGCCAACTTCTTCCAGCACCACCCGTACCTCGCCGACTGGCAGCAGCAGAAGGGCGTGGACAACCTCGAGTCGGTCGCCGCCGTACACCTCGAACCGCTCGGCCTGTACTCGAACAAGATCGCCGCGGTCGCGGACCTGAAGGACGGCGACACGATCGCGCTGCCGAAGGACACGACCAATTTCGCGCGTGCGCTCTACCTCCTGGAGTCGGCGGGCCTGCTCGAACTCGACAAGCCGCTGTCCGAAGCGGACATCGCGACGGTCACTGCCGCGAACATCGTCTCGAATCCGAAGAACCTGAGGTTCGTCGAGCTCGAACGCGCGCAGCTCGCGCGCACCGTCGACGATCCGGCGATCACGGCCTCGGTCGTCAACTCGAACTACGCGCTCGAAGCGGGGCTCAACCCCGCGGACGACAGCATCGTGCGGGAATCCGTCGACAACAACCCGTTCGAGAACATCCTCGTGGTGCGATCGGAGGATGCGTCCGATCCCGCCGTCACCGCCCTCGCGGACGCCCTCGAGTCGCCCGAGGTCGCCGCCTGGATCGCCGAGAACTACGACGGCGCGGTCGTACCCGTCCACGAGGTCGGCGCGTGATCGTCGTCGACGGACTCACCAAGTCGTACCCGGCAACGGGCGGCACCGGCACGATCGACGCACTCCGCGGAATCGACCTGAGGATCGACGAGGGAGAGGTCTTCGGCATCGTCGGCCCCAGCGGTTCCGGCAAGTCCACGCTGCTGCGGTGCCTGAACCTGCTGGAACGCCCCACGAGCGGACGCATCCTCCTGCGCGGCGAGGACCTCTCGCACCTGTCCGAAGGCCGGCTGCGCGCGTCCCGTCGCCGCATCGGCACCGTGTTCCAGCAGTTCAACCTCCTGCACTCCCGCACCGTCCGCGCGAACGTCGAGTTTCCGCTCGAGGTCGCCGGCGTACGGAGGACGGAGCGACGGGACCGGGCCGAGACGTTGCTCGAGCTGGTCGGGCTCACCGACAAGCGGGACGCCTTCCCCTCGCAGTTGTCCGGCGGGCAGCAGCAGCGCGTCGGCGTCGCGCGCGCACTCGCCGCCGAGCCCGACGTCCTGCTGTGCGACGAGGCGACCAGTGCCCTCGACCCGGCCACCACGGAGCAGGTGCTCGATCTGATCGCGACCGTCAACCGGACCCTCGGCGTCACCATCGTCGTCGTCACCCACGAGCTGTCCGTGGTGCGCCGGATCTGCACGTCGGCGGCGCTGCTGGACGGGGGCCGCATCGTCGAATCCGGTCCCGTGGCCGATCTCGTGGCCGACCCCCTCTCCCGCCTCGGTGATGCGCTGCTGCCGGCGGGCGTCGGCGAGCAGAACGGGGACGTGACCGCGCTCGTCACCGCCCGCGGCTCTGCCGTCGCCACGCCGTGGCTGTCCCGGCTCTCCCGCGACGTCGGGGTCGACGTCGCGGTCGTCGGTGGCCGGGTCGACCGTGTCGCCGGTACCGACATCGGCAAGCTGCACGTGCGTTTCGACGGCGACGTGGATCGCGACGCGGTGGACCGATTCTTCGCCGCCCTGCCCGACGTCACCGTCGCGTGGACGACCGGCGTCGTGGCGAGGGTCGGGGCATGAACAAACTCAGCTGGTACGACGCCCTGCCCGAGGTGTGGGCCGCCACGCTCGACACCCTCTACATGGTGGGCGTCGCCTTCCTCCTCACCGTCGTGGGCGGGGTGCTCGTGGGTGTTCTGCTGCACGTGACCGCGCCGGACGGGCTGCGCCCGATCCGCACGCTGTATCTCGTGGTCGGGGCCGTGGTCAACGTGTTCCGTTCGCTGCCGTTCCTGGTCCTGCTGATCGCGCTGATCGGTGTGACCCGTCTGGTGGTCGGGACTGCGATCGGGCCGACCGCCGCGCTCGTCCCCTTGACGATCGGCGCGATCCCGTTCTTTGCCCGCATCGTCGAGAGCGCGCTGCGAGAGGTTCCGCGTGGGCGGGTGGACGCGGCCCGGGCCATGGGGGCCTCGAACCGGCAGATCGTCACCAAAGTACTTCTTCCCGAATCGCTTTCGTCTCTGATCTCCGGTGCCACCCTCACCGCGGTTCTGCTGGTCGGCTACTCCGCGATGGCCGGGGTCGTCGGTGGCGGCGGGCTCGGCGACTTCGCCGTCGTCTACGGGTACCAGCGCTTCAACACCCCGGTCCTGATGGTCGCGGTGGTGGTGTTGATCGTGCTCGTGCAGGCGCTGCAGACCGTGGGAGACGTCGCGGTGCGGGCGCTCGCACACCGGCGATGAAGTTCGCTTCGCGGCGGCGCGGCCGTGCCTACCGCGGCCCCGTCTCATATCGAATCGATATGAGGTGATGCCGAAACACCGTCTATCCGCGACGCGCGCCACCCGCCAGGGTGGAGACCATGGCCACTTCTCTCCAGGCGCTCTCGGCCCCGGCCGCGGTACGCCTGCGCGCTCCGCTTCCGGGACTCGCCGTCTGTGCCGCGGCGGCAGCGGCGGCCCTCGTCGCCGCCCGGCTCGCCGGGGGCATCAGCCCCCTGCTGATCGCCATCGTCCTCGGCGCACTCCTGGCCAACACGACCTCGCTCCCGGCGTCCACCGAACCCGGCCTGGCCGTGGCCTCGCGCCGGTTGCTCCGGATCGGGGTCGCCCTCCTCGGTCTGCAACTCCTCGTCACCGACGTGCTCGCCCTCGGCTGGGGCGTGCTCGGCCTCGTCGTGGCCGTGGTGGTCGGCGGCATCGCCGGAACGATGGCACTGGGCAGGATCCTCGGGCTCGACTGGACGCAACGCCTGCTCGTCGCCTGCGGCTTCTCGATCTGCGGCGCCGCCGCCGTCGCCGCGGTGGACGGGGTCGTCGACGCCCGCAAGCAGCACGTGGTCACCGCCGTCGCACTGGTGGTCGTCTTCGGCACCGCCATGATCCCCGGCCTGCCGCTCGCGGCCTCCGCGCTGGGACTCGACACCACCCAGGCCGGCATGTGGGCCGGCGCCGCGATCCACGAGGTGGCGCAGGTTGTCGCCGCCGGGGAAGCCGTGGACGCCGGCAACGCCGGGGCGCTGGGCGCGAGTGCCCTTGCGGTGGCCGTGACCGTGAAGCTCGCCCGGGTCGCGATGCTCGCGCCCGTGGTCGCCTGGATCGGCGCGGTGTCCCGCCGCCGCAGCCGCGAGCAGACCGAAATGCGGCGGCCCCCGCTGGTGCCGCTGTTCCTGCTCGGCTTCCTCGGCTGCGTGGCCCTGCGCGCCACCGGCCTGCTCCCCGACCCGGCTCTGGACGTCGCCCGGCTCGCGCAGACGGCGCTGCTCACCGCCGCCATGTTCGCGCTCGGCACCGCCGTACGCATCGACGTCCTGCGGGGCGTGGGCTGGCGGCCCTTCGCGCTCGCCGCCGCATCCACGGTGTGGGTCTCGGCGATCGCCCTCACCGGAATTGTGCTGCTGGGATAGCGGATACGCTCCACAGCCGCGCGCCGATCGGCCACAGGCAACAGTCGTGCCGCGCGCGGATGACCGGAAGGTTCGCGGCTGGACGCGGTGGCCCGGAACGACGGCCCGGCCGAAACGGAGTTCGCCGGAAGCACTTCGGGCACCGACGGCCGCTGTTACCGTCGGAGGGATGACAGCGCCGGCGAAGGTGGGCTCCACGATCCGCGTCGCGATCGCCGCGACCCTGTCGGTCGCGCTGCTCGGCGCCTGCACGTCGGCCGGTGACGACCCGGCGGGACCCGCCGAGTGCGTCTCGGTTCCCAACGGCACCCCCCTGTCCGCCGCGCCGCCCGCCCCGGCCACCGGTGACCGGGACCTGGCCACCAACCCCGAGGTCGCCACCGGCTACCGGGACGAGATGACGGCCGTGACGACCGCGTCGTACGCGGTGTCCACAGCCAATCCGGTCTCGACGGAGGCGGCCTGCAAGGTGCTGCGCGACGGCGGCACCGTCGCCGACGCACTGGTCGTCGCGCAGACGGTGCTCGGACTCGTCGAACCCCAGTCGTCGGGGATCGGCGGCGGCGCCTTCCTGCTCTACTACGACGCGGAGACCGGGCAGGTGCAGGCGTACGACGGCCGCGAGACGGCACCGATGTCGGCCACCGAGAACTACCTGCGCTGGATCAGCGACACCGACCGCACCGAACCCCGGCCCGACGCCCGTGCCAGCGGCCGTTCGATCGGGGTGCCCGGCGTGGTGCGCCTGCTCGAGGAGGTGCACCGCGACCACGGCAGCACCGAGTGGGCCCGGTTGTTCGACCCGGCCGTCGCCCTCGCCGACGACGGGGTGGTGATCAGCGACCGGATGGCCGCGGCGATCGCCGACGCGGCACCCGACCTCGCCGTCGACGACGAGGCACGGGCGTACTTCCTGAACCCCGACGGCACGCCCAAGACCGCGGGCACCGTCCTGGTCAACCCGGCCATGGCGAAGACGCTCGGCGCCATCGCGTCCGACGGAGCCGACGCGTTCTACACCGGAGCCCTCGCTCAGGACATCGTCGACGCCACCGCCACCGCCACGGGGGGCCGCACCCCCGGGACGATGACCGTCGACGACCTCGCCGGCTACGAGGTGAAGACGCGCACCCCCGTGTGCACGCCCTACCGGGAGCACGAGATCTGCGGCATGCCGAACCCGTCATCGGGAGGCATCGCCGTCGCGGCGACGATGGGCATTCTCGAGAACTTCGACGTGTCCGCGCTGGGACCGACCGAGGTCGACGAGAACGGGGGCGAGCCGACCGCCGACGCCGTGCACCTGATCTCCGAGGCCGAGCGGCTCGCGTACGCGGACCGCGACAAGTACGTGGCGGACTCGGACTTCGTTCCCCTGCCCGGCAACTCGCCGCAGACCCTGCTCGACGACAACTACCTGCGCGCACGGGCCGATCTCATCGACCCGGGCCGGAGCATGGGCACGGCACAGCCCGGCGACTTCGGGCCGGTGCCCCTGGGGGTTCCGGCGCAGGACCGCGAACACGGCACCAGTCACATCTCCATCGCGGACGAATACGGCAACGTGGCCTCGATGACCACGACGATCGAATCGGCGTTCGGCTCGTTCCACATGGTCGACGGCTTCCTTTTGAACAACCAGCTGACGGATTTCGCCGCCGAACCCGTGGACGAGGCCGGGGTCCCGGTAGCCAACCGCGTCGAACCGGGCAAGCGGCCGCGCAGTTCGATGGCACCGACCCTCGTGTTCGACCGCAACCCCGACGGCACCCGCGGCGACGTGCGCATCGTCGTCGGCTCGCCGGGTGGTTCAGTCATCATCCAGTTCGTGGTCAAGACCCTCGTCGGCATGCTCGACTGGGGTCTGGATCCCCAGCAGGCGGTGTCGGCGGTCGCCTTCGGCGCGGCCAACACGCCCGTCACCGGGGTCGGCGGTGAGCATCCGGCGATCGACGGCAGCGACGACGGGGCCCGCGATCCGCTGGTCGCCGAGTTGCGCGCACGAGGTCATCAGGTGGCGGTGCTCCCCCAGTCCAGCGGGCTCAGCGCGCTGCGGCGGGACGAGACCGGGTGGATCGGCGGCGCGGACCCCCGTCGAGAGGGCGCCGTGATGGGCGACACCACCGGATAACGATCCGGGGCGAAGGTCCGGGCGCCGAGTCACGACTGAATAACCACACGGGGTTTCGCCGATCTGCGGGAATAAGATCGACAACCATCGATCGCCGTCACGGCGGGTGGGAACGGATGGATCGGGGTACCGGGATGCGGATCGCGGACGTGCTGCGGAACAAGGGGCCGGTCGTGGCCACGGTGGATCCGGACCTCTCGGTCGAAGACATGATCGGCGAACTGGCCCGCAACAATGTGGGCGCCCTCGTCGTGATGGAGGGCGGCGCCGTGATCGGCATCGTCTCCGAACGCGACGTCGTGCGCCGGCTCCACCAGCACGGTCCCGCCCTGCTCGACGCCCGCGTCCGGGACATCATGAGCACGACGGTGTCCACCTGCCTGCCCACCGACACGGTGGACAGCCTCGCCGAGACCATGACCGAACGCCGGATCCGGCACCTGCCCGTCGTGGTGGACGGCCGCATGGTGGGGATCGTCAGCATCGGCGACGTCGTGAAGAGCCGGATCGACGAACTGCAGTGCGAACGCGACCAACTCGAGTCGTACATCGAGCACGGCTGAACCCGGGCACCAGATTTCAGCACCAGATTTCAGCGCCAGATTTCAGCGCCAGATTTCAGCGCCAGATTTCAGGGGGATTCTCCGGGTGATCCCGGATTCGCTCCAGCGTGCGCCGGGCGACAGTGGACCACATGGCGAAGCGTCCGGGACAGCGGTGGCGGCAGGCGACGGTGTGGCTGCACGTGGTCACGTCCGTGGGATGGATGAGCCAGGCCCTCGCGCTGCTCGTCCTGCTGACACTGAGCGGCACCGCGGTGGATCCCGCGGTGCGGGTGGCCGGAACGACGATGGCGCAGCACCTCGACAGCACGCTGCTCGCCCCGCTGGCCAACGCGTCGGCGTTCACGGGCTTCCTGCTCGCGGCGGCGACGCCGTGGGGCTTCCTGCGCTACTGGTGGGTCGCGATCAAGTTCGTCCTCACCGTGGTCCAGGTGAACCTCGGGATCTTCCTGCTGTCGGCGGGCCTGAACAGTTCGGTGGACGCCGCCCGCGACGGCGCGTCCGGACCGGCGGGGCCGATGATCGCGGGTACCGCTCTGATGGTCGGGGCGCTCGCCTTCCAGGCGTGGTTGTCGGTCGCGAAACCCTGGGCCCGTACCCCGTGGACGGCCGGGAAGGCGAAACTGCCCACCGCGCCGCCGTGGGTCTTCACGATGGCGACGGGCGCAGTGGCCGCCGATCTGGCCGTCGCGGTGCTGCTGGGCCATCCACTGCCCGCCTTCTCCGCGGTGGCCCTGGTCGTCGCGTCGACGACCAGGGCCAGGACGATCCGCGAGGCGAGCCTTCGACCGGCCTACGGCTGAGGCACCGGCGTGGTGGTCGTCGCGGTGGTGGTGGCCGCCGGCGTCGTGGTCTCGGCGGCACTCGACTCCGTCGTCGTGGACTCGACGGGCGGCAGCGGCTCGACGACCGGGGACTGCACTGCAGGGGACGGAACCGGGGACGTCGTGGTCGCCGTCGGAGCGGGAGCCGCCGCCTGGGCGGGCGCGGGGGCCTGGACGGGCGCCGGCGACGCCGCCGTCGTGGTGGTCGCGGCCGGGGTCCGCGAGGTGGTCGTCGGGGCGGTCGTGGTGGCCTCGGCGGCGGCCTTCTCCGCGTCCTCGTCCACCGTCGGCGGGATCGGCGCCGGATCGATCGGCTTCGACGAGACGACGAGCTTCGGGGCGGTCGACTCGGCCTCGGCCTTGTCGAGCTCGCCGCTCTCGGCCTGCTTCGCCAGGTGCGTCAGCCAGGCTGCCGCGTACTGCGCCGAGGTCAGGGGCTTGCCGTTCTCGGGGTCGGAGTCGCGCCAGTAGTCGAAGTGGTGCCCGGTATCGGGACCGAGGGTCTGCTGGTAGGGATCGCTCAGCGCCACCTCGAGGGTGTTCTCGTTGTCGGCGAGGAACCCGATGACCTCGTTGCGGAGCTTCGCCGGCAGATAGGCCAGGTCGATCAGCTCACCGGAGGTGATCTCGTCGTCCGTGCCGTCCGAGGCGACATCGCGGACGGCCGGCTCGTAGGACGGATCCGACACCTTGATGAGCACGTCGAGGAACGTCTCGTCGCTCTGCATCCAGTTCTCCTGCGACTGGATGTCGGCGAACGCGGCCATGGCGATCCGCCCGAGGACCGTGGCGACGTCCAGCGCGGTCTGCGGCGTGAGGCCCTCGCGCTCGAGCGCGTCGACGTTCAACTGCCGGCCCACGTTCACCGCGAGCTGCAGCAGGGCGATGTTCTCCGGGGCAGAACACGTGAGGTCGCCCTCCGAGCAGAACGACGCCACCTTGCCGTCCAGCGCCCCGAAGCTGCCCGAGGTGCCCGGCAGCGAACCGCTGCCCGACGCGCTGTTGCGGCCCGACTGGTAGGCGAGGTCGAACCCGTCCGGGTTGCGGAACTCGTCCTCCGCGCCGGGGAACGGTCCCTCGCCCGCCTCACGACCGGCGTCGGCCAGGATGACCACACCCACGACCGAATCCGGATCGACGATCTCGTACGACCCGTCCTCGGCGACCTCCTGGTTACCGATCTCCATCGCCACCCGGCGCGCCACATCGGCGCCCTCGCTGTACCCGACGACGGCGAACTTCGTGTCCGGGCATGCCTCGCGGATCGCCTGCATCACGGTCTGGGCGTTGTCCACGCCGGTCTCGACGGCGTCGTCGTACGACGACATGTTCGCCGGGTACTCGACGTACACCGCGGAGTAGGAGCCCTCCGGGACGTCGTCGCGCGGCGCGTTGACGACCTCGTCGACCCAGGGGCTGCTGAAGTCGGTGGACGATGCGGCGGGCAGAGGGTTCCCGTCGGCGTCGAGGAGCATCGCATGCGTTCCGGGGCGGGGGCTGTCGTTGCGCCCGCCGACCGCGATGCTCACCATGTCGTGGCACTCGGTGACCGACGCGGTCAGCGTCGTCGGGGTCGTCGACGGCGCCGACGGTTCCGAGACCGCCACCGCTATCACCGCCGCCGCGCCCAGCGCCACGGGAGCCACCGCAGCCGCGGCAATCCGCTTGTTTCGCACCGCCCAATCGAGTGCCATGGTCCCACCCCATCCGATCTCGGTCCGTGCCGACGACCCCGGTTGCGGTGTCGACGCGTCGGACGGAACGTCGCTCGGGGACTCGGTCGTGTTACATGTCCGTATCGCGGGAGGGGCCGCGATACGCGGTCGAGGCTTCTGTCCCCCGCGTCGTTCCGCTCGGGCAGCACCGTCGTCCGGGGGCGGTCCCCCTGTCCTGCGGCAACAGCCTGTGCATCCATGTGGGCGCGAGTAGGCTGCCGGTCATGGCCGAACTGTCCGCCGAGGTGCGGGCTCTGCTCGGGGCGCGGAACATGGCACACGTCGCGACGCTCATGCCCGACGGCTCACCGCATGTCTCTCCCGTGTGGATTGCGGTCGAGGGTGATCGCTTGGCGATCTTCTCCGCTCGCGAGAACCGGAAGGTCGCCAATCTACGCCGTGACGGGCGCGTCGCCGTGTCGGTCTGCGACGAGCACAATCCGTATCGGTCGGTCGTCGTCCGCGGCCGGGTCGTCGAGGAACTCCAGGGCGACGAAGCGGTCGAGATCATGGACCGGATGAGCAACCGCTACGTCGGCACCGACTTCCCGATGCGCTCGGCGATCGTCTCGCTCATCGAACCCGAGCGAGTTCACCTGCAGGACCTCCCGTTCCACCATCCCTCCGACACCGGAACCTGAGCCGCGACCTCCGAGGCCGTCCGGGTGCGACCGTCGACCGCGATCCGGGATGCGCGCCCTGCACGACCGCAGCGCGATCCGATTCGGCGCGAGGATTCGTTGCGCGTGCGGCGCAGGCTCCGCTCGGTCCCGTCGTTCCGGGAATCGCCTTTCACTCTCGCGGCCCACACCGAGCGCGTCTGATCCATCTCGGGACCGCCGACACAACGGTCGTTTTCACTGAGTGAAATAGCTTCTGCCTGATCGATTTTCCCGATCGGCCCTGTCCCACAGCGGAGTTGACGTACGGCAGTGCACGCAGTCACAATCCGAACGATCACTCGGTTACGAACAGGTGTGCACTATGCGAACAAGCTCCGACGGGGTCGCCACCGAGGCGCCCCGACACACGACCCGCTCCGCGCGACTCGTCATCGCGCTGTGCTGGGTCGCGGTACTCCTCGACGGCTTCGACCTCGTCGTTCTCGGCGCCGTGAACCCGGCGCTGCTGGACTACCCGGACTGGAACGTCGATGCCGGCGGCCTCACGGTCATCTCGACCGCCGGCCTGGTCGGCATGACACTCGGAGCCCTGGCCATCGGCACACTGACCGACGTCCTCGGCCGGCGACGCACCCTCATCTTCTCCGTCACCGCCTTCTCGGTGCTGACCCTCGCATGCGCGTTCGCGACATCACCGGAGATGCTCGGCGTCCTGCGCTTCCTCGCGGGCCTCGGCCTCGGCGGCGCACTGCCCACCGCGCTGGCCATCGTCGCCGAATTCGCGCCCGGGAAAAAGGGATCCGCGTCGACCACCGTCATGACCGGCTACCACGTCGGCGCCGTGGCGACGGCCCTGCTCGCCCTCGTCCTGCTGGAGAGTTCCGGGTGGCGTTCGATGTTCGTCGCGGGCACACTGCCGGCGTTCGTTCTCGTCCCCCTGATGTTCCGCTACCTGCCCGAGTCGCCCGCGTACCTCTCCGCCCGAGGCCGGCACGACGAAGCCGCACGCATCGCTGCCGACTACGGACTTCCGTCCACCGACGTCGTGCCACCGGGCCCCGGCCACACCCCGGACGCGAAGCCGGCGTCGCCGGTGCGGGCCCTGTTCTCGCCGCAGTTGCTGCGCACCAGCGTGTCCATCTGGGTCACCTCCTTCATGGGGCTGCTCCTGGTGTACGGCCTCAACACCTGGCTGCCGACGATCATGCGCGAAGCCGGATACGACCTCGGTGCGTCGCTGTCGCTGCTGCTCGTGCTCAACGCCGGTGCCGTCGCGGGCCTGCTCGTCGCCGGCCGCGTCGCCGACCGGATCGGCGCACGCACCGCGGGCCTCGTGTGGTTCACCCTCGCCGCGCTGTTCCTCGCCACGCTCAGCATCAACCTCGCCTACGGCGTCTACGTGCTGGTGTTCCTTGCCGGCTGCTTCGTCTTCAGTTCCCAGGTGCTCGTCTACGCCTTCACCAGCGCGGCCTACCCGGCCGAGGCACGCGCCACGGCGCTCGGCTGGTCCGCCGGCGTGGGCCGCATCGGCGCCATCTGCGGTCCGATCCTCGGCGGTGCGCTCCTGCAGGCCGGCGTCGCCTACCCCTGGGGCTTCTACGCCTTCGCCGCCGTCGGCGTACTCGGCGCCGTCGCACTGTCGACGAGCCGGCCGGTGCGGTAGCGCTCGGAACTTGCCCACCGAATCGGAACTTGCCGCGTGAATTGCGTGGGCAAGTTCCGAATCGGTGCGCGAATCCCGTCGGACGCCGTCCGGGCTGTGAGGCGAACCCTCAGCCCCGCGCCATGTCCACGAAGCGCGACAAGTGCAGCTGGTGCGCGACGGTGATCGTGGCCGTCGGACCGTTGCGGTGCTTGCCGAGGATCAGATCCGCCTCACCGCCGCGCGGGTCGTCACGTTCGAACGCGTCTGGCCGGTGCAGCAGAATCACCATGTCGGCATCCTGCTCGAGACTGTTGTGCACCGAGATGCCATCGGCAACAAAGTTGTGCGTGCCCGGGACGGTCCCGTCGTACACGTCCTGCTCACCGAGGCTGACGATGGATACGATCTCGTCCCAGTACACATTGTTGGTGGCGAGCATGTCGATGTCGGCGGTGTCGAGGACGCCTGCCACCTGAGCCAGACTCGACCGTGAACCCCCAACGGACCGCGAAGCCGCGGCCGCGACGAGCTCGCTGGGAGCGAGTTCCTCGACAGCGAGGAGCCGGCCCAGCGCCGCCTCGACGTCGGGTGTCACGGTGTCGGCGTCGTGACGTACGAGCTTCGGGCCGAGCTGCGCGAGCACCCACTGTGCCGCGGTGCCGTGGGCGCCCACGTCGTGCAGGAAGACGGCCTGATTCTCCGGGCCGGTGACGACGACATCCCACCCTGTTTCGGCCGCAGCGATCCGAGCGAAGACGCCGATTCGCAGGAGCAGACGGGCCAAGTCGTCGGCGAGGCACCGGGCTGCGCACGGATACCGGACATCGGCCCGCCCTCGGGCTCCGTCCCACGCGACGATTCCGTTGCCCTCCCACACGTGGCACACGAGCGCGGCGACCTGTTCCTTCGGCAGCGCGAACGCCTGGGACGGAACAGAACTTTCGACGACGGCGCGCTCGGCCAGCGCGACGACGTCGTCCGCCGAGACGGCGTGCGTGTCGAGAGGAGCAGGAACGGCGCGGGGCGCCGCGACCCGCTCGCCGACCGTGAGCTCGCCGAGGGGAATCCACCCGTCGACGGTGAGGAAGGGATGGTTCGCGGTGGCCTCCACCTGACGACCGGAGTCGAGCGTCAGCCGGAACACCTCCTTGCGTCCGCTCGGGAACACCTTGGTCATCGAGCGCGCAACCATGCGCATGCGCTCGTCCAGCGACCAGACGACGGGCTGTTCCCCACTGACCAGCAACTCGCCGAGGGTGACCTCGCAGCCGTTGTCCGCGCGCAGGACGCGGGTGCTCGCGGTGAGGCAACCCGACTCACGCAGGTCGGAGACCATGGGCTTCTTGTCGGTGCGCTGCTCGGGACCGCGGTTGAGCTGACAGATCGCGACCACCGGGACCTCGAGCTCCTTCGCGAGAAGCTTGAGGCTACGGGAGAATTCGGAGACCTCCTGCTGGCGGGACTCGACCTTCTTACCGGAGGTCATCAGCTGCAGGTAGTCGACGACGACCAGCCGGATGTCGTGTTTCTGCTTGAGGCGCCGCGCTTTTGCGCGAATCTCCATCATCGTCAGGTTGGGGGAGTCGTCGATGAACAGGGGCGCTTCGCTGATCTCGCTCATCCGCCGGGCGAGGCGCGTCCAGTCGTCGTCGGTCATGCGGCCCGAACGCATGTCACCGAGCTTGATCTTCGCCTCGGCGGAGAGCAGCCGCATGACGATCTCGGTCTTGCCCATTTCGAGGGAGAACATGACGGAAGCCATGCCGTGCTTGACCGAGCAGGACCGCAGGAAGTCCATGCCGAGCGTGGAGTTGTGGGTGGGCACCATCGACCGCCCGGCGAGATACAGGTGCTCACCGTCGACCTCGACGCACCGCACCGGTACGGACTCGACGGGACGGACGGCGACGATGCGCCGCTGCCGCGCCACCGTCGTACGGGTCTGCTTGTGCGCCTTGGCCTTGCTGGGGAGGACGAACACGTCGTCGTCGGTGGCGAATCGCACCGCCGACCCGGCGGCGGCGCAGGTGTAGCCGAGGCCGGCCAGCAGCTCGGCGACGTCGTCCCGCAGGCGGGCGCAGTCCGACTCGAATCGCACGGTGCCGTCGTCCTCGACGTGGCCGCCGGCGTCGAGCAGACCGGCGAGCAGTTCACGCCGCTGCTGTTCCGACGCCCGCTGGTAGGCGCCGGGGATGTGCGCGCCGAGCGTCATGAGTTCCTCGGCGAATCCGCCCTCGCCCTGCACCCGCATGTGCACGTGGGGATCGGCCGACGGGCCACCGAGCCAGGCGCCGAGAGTGAACGGGGCGACGGGCAGATCGGCGACGGGCAGGCGCAGCGGAGCGACGTTGCCGACGATGTGGCCGGTGGAGAGTGAGGCCGCGAGCTCCCCGGTGGTGCGTACCCGCGACGGGCCGCCGTCGGAGGTGAGCCACTGATGCTGCTCGTCGGCGACGAGGACCGTGCCGTCGGAGAACTCCACCTCGAAGCAGGGGCGGCCGTGCAGCACCTCGGTGGCGGCCAGCACCCGGGTGGGGCGACCGTGGGCGTCGAGAAGTTCGTCGCCGACGGCGACCTCGCCCATGGTCGTCCAGCCGCCGGGGGTGGGCAGTGCAGTGTCGAGGGACAGCGCCTTTCCGACACCCGGGCGGGCGGCGACGATGATCATCTGCCCGGCGTGGAGACCGTTGGTGATCTCGTCGAGTTCGGCGAACCCGGTGGGCACACCCAGGGAGATGCCGCCGCGGCTGGCGATCGAGTCGATCTCGTCCATGGTGGGCTGCAGCAGCTCTTCGAGCGGGACGAAGTCCTCGGACGTGCGGCGCTCCGAGACCTCGAAGATCTCGGCCTGGGCGCGGTCGACGACCTCGGCGACGTCCTGCCCATCGGAGCCGGCGTACCCGTACTGGACGATGCGGGTGCCGGCCTCGACGAGGCGGCGCAGGATGGCCTTCTCGGCGACGATCTCGGCGTAGTAGCTGGCGTTCGCGGCGGTAGGCACGGTCTGGGTCAGCGTCACCAGGTAGGCGGCGCCGCCGATGCGGCGGAGCTCTCCGCGCCGGTCGAGTTCCGCGGACACCGTGACGGGGTCGGCCGGCTCACCGCGACTGTAGAGATCGAGGATCGAGTCGTACACCGCCTGGTGGGCGGGACGGTAGAAGTCGCCGGGCCGCAGCACCTCGAGCACGTCGGCGATGGCGTCCTTGCTGAGCAGCATGCCCCCGAGCACCGACTGCTCGGCGACCATGTCCTGCGGGGGCTGGCGGCCGAAGTCGCCCGCCGGCTCCTCCGGCGGTCCCGGGTACTCGGAATGGCCCCGATCGTCCACTACAGCCACGCGACGCCGTCCTTCCCCGTCTCGGCACCTTCGCGGGGGACAGGCCCTGTCCACCCGCGCTCGTCACCACTTCTACCCGGCCCCACCGACACGTCCTCCGGACGCGCGCGCTCGACGTTAGGCACTGGGAACGCCCCGTCCAAATCCGCCTGTGCACACATCTGTGGATGAATTGTGGAAACAGGAGGACGACCTTGTGCACCCCTTGGGGACAACCTGGGGACAACGCATCTCACACTTTGCATCGCTGCTGTTCAGACGGCACAAATCGTGTTTCACAAGTGTGGAGAACAACCCGCTCGGCGTGTCGTGCCGGATGTGTTTCCGGGCGTGTTACGCGGTTCCGGCACCCCGCCGCTATGCTGCAGGTCACAAACCTACCGGTACCCCCGTCGGGTTATCCACAAGCCTGTGGACAGACGACGAAGAGCCCTGCACCAGGGGCGCAGGGCTCTTCGAGGACCGGAATCAGGCGGCCACGACGTTCAGATCGAACTTCGCGGTCACGTCCGGGTGCAGCTTCACGATCACCGTGTGCTTGCCGGTCGACTTGATGTGCGCCTTGGGCAGCTCGATGATGCGCTTGTCGACGACGGGGCCACCGGCGGCCTTGACGGCACCGGCAACGTCGGCGGCGGTGACCGAGCCGAACAGCTTGCCCGAGTCGCCGGCGGTCTTCACGGCCAAGGTGACGCTCTCGAGGCCCTCGATCGCGGCCTTGAGCTCCTTGGCGTGATCGAGGCCGCGCACCGCACGAGCCTCCTGGGCCCGGCGGATGCCCTCGACCTGCTTCTGGGCACCACGGGTGGCGACGATCGCCAGGCCGCGGGGCAGCAGGTAGTTGCGGCCGTAGCCGTCCTTGACCTCGACGGTGTCGCCAGGCGCACCGAGGTTGTCCACGTCGGCAGTGAGAATGAGCTTCATCGTGTGTCCCTCCCTTTCCTTAGCGAGCCGTCGAGACGTAAGGAAGCAGGGCCACCTCACGCGAGTTCTTCACAGCGATGGCAACGTCGCGCTGGTGCTGCACGCAGTTACCCGTGACACGACGGGCGCGGATCTTGCCGCGGTCGCTGACGTACTTGCGCAGCAACGTCGTGTCCTTGTAGTCGATCTGCACGTTCTTTTCCTTGCAGAAGGTGCAGACCTTCTTCTTCAAAACCTTTTCGCGCGCGGGCGCCTTAGGCATGGTCTTTCTCCGTACTTTCCGAATGTTCCGATCGAAGGTCGGATCAGAACGGGGGCTCGTCGTCCCCGCCGAAGGAGCCCGCCGCCGGGGCGCTGCCCCACGGGTCGTCCCCGCCGGTGCTCGCGCCGGCACGGGCCCCGCCCGATCCTCCGGAGGAACCGCCGAAGCCGCCCCCGCCACCGCCCCCGCCACGGCTGGCCTTGTTGACCTTGGCCGTCGCGTAGCGGAGCGAGGGGCCGATCTCGTCGACCTCGAGCTCCACGACAGTGCGCTTCTCGCCTTCACGCGTCTCGTAGCTGCGCTGCTTGAGCCGGCCCTGCACGATCACGCGCGAGCCACGGGTCAAGCTCTCGGCCACGTTCTCCGCTGCCTCACGCCAGATGTTGCAGCGCAGGAACAGCGCCTCGCCGTCCTTCCACTCGTTGGACTGACGGTCGAAGATGCGGGGCGTGGACGCGACGGTGAAGTTCGCGACCGCGGCCCCCGCCGGGGTGAAACGCAGCTCGGGATCAGCCGTCAGATTGCCGATGACGGTGATGACGGTGTCGCCTGCCATGTGGTTCCTCCTGCTGTGTGTGGAGTCCTGATGCGCCCGAGCCTACGGCCGGACGCCGACAGACTCACTTGCCGTGGCGCAGAACCTTGGTGCGGAGCACCGACTCGTTCAGGCCGAGCTGGCGATCCAGCTCCGCGACAGTGGCGGGCGTAGCGCTGATGTCGATCACCGCGTAGATGCCTTCGCTGTGCTTGGCGATCTCGTACGCGAGACGACGCTTACCCCACACGTCGACCTTGTCGATCTTGCCGCCGTCCTGGCGAACAACGTTGAGGAACGTATCCAGCGACGGGGCGACAGTGCGCTCGTCCAGGCTGGGGTCGAGAATGACCATCAGTTCGTAATGACGCATAAGACCTCATCACCTCCTATGGACTATGGGCGGTCACGGACGGTCCGTGACAGGAGGGTCGTTGCGTCAGCAACCCATGCAGGCTACACGACGCGCCCTTGACCAGCGAAATTGGCCTAGGGTGAAGAACATGCGCACGAGTTCCCGGACGCCCGCGCTCGTCGCCGTCGTGACGTGCGCGCTCGCCATGTGGCTCGGCTACCTGAACAAGGCCCGCTGCGCCGGGCCGCCGTTCGACCCGCAGGGCCGCAGCGTGCGGTTCGACGCGGTCAAGGACGCCACGGTCTGCTACTCCGACATCCAGCAGTTGTGGATCGGACGCGGCATCAACCTGCACCTGTTCCCGTTCCTCGACGGCGGGATCACCCGCGACGGCGTGCTCACCGGCGGCACCGTCGAGTACCCGGTACTGAGCGGCATCCTGATGTGGGTGGGGGCCCTGCGCGCCGACACCGACGCCGAGTTCCTCCTGCACTCCGCGCTGCTGCTGGCCCCGTTCGGCCTGCTCGTCGCGTGGCTCCTCGGCCGGCTGGCCGGATGGGCCGCGCTGCTCTGGTCGGTGACGCCGCCGCTGGTGCTGTACGGCTTCCACAACTGGGACCTGCCCGTCGTCGCGACCACCGTCGGGGCCGTGGCCGTGCTCGGGGTGCGACGGTGGTCCCTGCGCACCCGCGCGGTGGCCGCGGCCGTCCTGCTCGCGGTCGGGTTCTGCCTCAAGGTGTATCCCGGCATCTTCGTGCTGCCGCTGATCGCGTACGTCCTGACCGGCGGGGACGAACCGCGACCCCGGCGCGACGTGCGGGGCGCGGTGACGGTGGGCGCCGCAGCGGCGGTAACGGTGATCGCCGTGAACCTGCCGTTCGCGCTGCTCGGCTATCCGGGATGGCGCGCATCGTTCGAGTTCCAGGGCAACCGCGCGGCCGACGCCACGAGCAACTCGATCTGGTACTGGGGGCTGCGGCCGCTGGTCGGCGGCTATCAGGACACCGAGGTCACGGCCGAGTACAACGACATCGTCGCCGTCGTCTCGCCGTTGTCGATCTGCGCCGCCTTCGCGCTGGCGCTGTGGCTGGGGTGGCGGCGGTACCGCCGCGACGGCAGCTACCCGTGGGTCGCGGTCGGCGCCGCGATGCTGTGTGGATTCCTGCTGCTGCACAAGGTCCATTCACCGCAGTACACCCTGTGGCTGTTGCCGTTCCTGGTGCTGCTGCGGGTGCGCTGGCCGCTGATCGCCTCGTACCTCACCGTGGACCTCGCCATCGGGATCGGGGTGTTCCTGTGGTTCGACGCGACCATGACCCACAGCGACACCACGATCCCGCTGCTGCTCACCCTGGTCGGGGTGTGGGGGCGGGCCGCGCTGCTCGTCGTGCTGTTCTTCGTGTTCGCCGGCGCACCCCTGCGCCGATCCGGCCAGCCCCCACCCGACGAGGAGCAACCCCGGATGCCGGCTATGAGCGGAGAAAATCGGTGAACACGTCCCGGGCCGGGCGGCCGGCGCGGTCGTGGTGAGTGCGGCAGCACCGCGGCTGGTCTACCCTTCCGCGCGGGGGGAACCGGAACAGGCCGGGATCCCGACGGGGTGATCGAGGACGAAGATGAGTGACTATCCGCAGTACCCGCCGAACAATCCGGGCGGGTATCCCCCGCCGGGCGGCTACGGGTACTACCCGGGGCCGCAGTTCGGGCCGCCACCCGACAACAACCTGGTGTGGGGCATTCTCACGACGATCCTGTGCTGCCTGCCGCTCGGCGTCGTTTCGATCATCAAGGCGAGCCAGGTCAATTCCCTCTGGGCGCAGGGCCAGTTCGATGCCGCGCGCCGATCGGCCGACGACGCGAAGAAGTGGGCGATCTGGTCGGTGGTGGCGAGCGTCGCGGTATGGGCGGTGGTCGTCGTCTTCTACATCGTCGTCCTCGCCGCGGCGGTCTCGTCGTCGGGTTACTGAGGGACCCGGCCGTGCAGACGCTCACCGCCCGGCTCGCCGCTCCCGTCGGGGTGGCGGCCGTGTCGGTGTGCGTGTGCGCGGCCGTCGCGTGGGCGGATCCGACGACGCCGGGTGGCCCGATTCCGCCGTGCCCGACCCGCGCCCTGTTCGGTATCTGGTGCCCCGGGTGCGGATCGTCGCGGATGCTGTATTCGCTGCTGCACCTCGATGTTCCGGCCGCGCTGCGCTACAACGCCCTCGGCGTGGCCGCGGTGCTGCTGCTGGGGTGGTCGTTCGTCGTGTGGACGGCCGCCCGGGTCCGTGGACACCGGATCGTCCAGTGGTACCAGTGGCGGTGGGCGCCGCAGATCGTGCTGTGGGCGGTGCTGGGCTGGTTCGTCGTCCGCAACCTCCCCGTCGCGCCCTTCGACGCGCTGCGCGTGTAGACGACGCTCGTCGCGGACGAGCACTCGCGCGCGAAAATGCTTCCCGCGCAGGTTTTTACGCGCGCGGGCAGCACCCGTCGCGCGCGGCTCCGGCCGGGCTACGGTGCGGCGCTCGAGGCGGGTGTCCGCCGCTCGGCCGATTCGGGAGGTGATGTCCGCCGGGCGCCGGGCCGCACTCCCTCCGGAATCCACCGCGGGGGAGCGTCGGGGGCGTGGTCGAGCACACCACCGACGGGGTCGTCGACGAAGCCGTAGCGCACGAGATCCTCGGCCGGACGGAGAATCTGCCGGACGACGAGCGCGCACAGCGCCACGACCGCGAGGTCGCGCAGCAGCACGGTCGTCGTGAACCACTGCTCGGGCAGGCCCTTGTTCTCGGCGCCGAGATAGAAGTACATGCGCGGCACCCAGACGAGGGCGTCGATCGTCATCCACGCGAGCAGGATCCGCCGGTGCGGCAGGGCCAGCACGGCGAGCGGCACCAGCCACAGCGAATACTGGGGGCTCCACACCTTGTTGGTGAGCAGGAACGCGGCAACCACGAGGAAGCACAACTGGGCGAGGCGGGGGCGGCGCGGAGCCGTCCACGCGAGCCACGCGATGCCGCCGCAGGCCGCGGCGAACAGCAGCAGCGACACCGAGTTCAGCGTGGAGGTGTCCCAGCCGGACCACCCGGTCAGCGACCGCGCGACGTTGTAGATCGAATCGGGGTCCGCCCCGCGTTCGGTGTTGAGCCGGAAGAACTCGGCCCAGCCGCGCGGGTAGAGGACCATGATCGGCAGGTTCACGGCGAGCCAGGCGGCCGCCGCGGCACCGGCCGCCTGGCCCAGTGCCCGCAGCTTCCCGGTGCGCAGGCACAGCAGCAGCAGCGGACCGAACAGCAGCAGCGGGTACAGCTTGGTGGCGGCACCGAGCCCGAACA
Organism: Rhodococcus ruber; assembly: GCF_016804345.1. NCBI lineage: Bacteria > Bacillati > Actinomycetota > Actinomycetes > Mycobacteriales > Nocardiaceae > Rhodococcus > Rhodococcus ruber. The sequence continues at coordinate 261,914 of NZ_CP044211.1, forward strand.
GCACCCCGGCGAGCACCGGCCGCCGCCGCGCCCAGGCCAGCAGCCCACCGGCCGCGAAGGCGGTGGCGAGGGCGTCGAAGTTGGTGAAGGCGTGCACGGCGACAAGCGGCGAGGCGGCGACGAGCGCCGCGTCCCAGATGCGGCGGCCGGCGGAGAGCGCGGTGGCCCACACGGTGACGAGCCAGGCCGCGGCGAGACCCACCGCGACGATGTCGAAGTAGATCGCCACCTGCAGGCCGCCCGGAAGCCACGACGCGGCGTCCCAGGCCTTCGCTGCGCGCATCGAGACGTACTGGTAGAGGCCGGCGAGGACCGGATACTCCATGTACCGGACCTGGGACTGCCCGTCCGGTCCGGGCTCCTCCCACGACGTCTTGTACGGGAAGGCACCGGCACTGAGGCGTTCGGCGCCGTAGAGCGGCACGACGTCGGAGTAGCACATGGCGACGTACTGCCGGTTGTCGCCCCAGTCCAGCCCGAGGGCACCGTTCTCGCCCACCGGCCCCTGCTGGATGCAGGCGGCCTTGGTGAACCAGCCGAGAGCGAGGAACACGACCGCCAGGAGCAGCAGCGCGCGCAGCGGCGTGAAGAACCGGGTGCGTCCGAGCAGGGCGTACCGTCCGACGGGGCCGCCGATGCCGGTGGACAGACGCGACACCGTCGGATCGGTCCATCCGGGTGCGTCGCGCCAGTCCGCGGAGCGGCGGTCGGCAACGAGCGGACCCGGCGACGCGAGCTCTCTCTTCTCGGTCACCCCGCGAGGCTACCCGCCGGGTGTGGCGCCGACGGGGTCCTCCTGGAAGCGGCTGTTGCCGGACTGCTCGTCCCCGCCGGCACCGGTCGACTCGTCCTGCGTCCCGAAGCCCGGCGTGTCCTCTTCCGTGGTGGGGGTCGGTGTGGGCACCTGCTGGGTGGTGGTCTGCGGCGCCACGCCCGGCATGGGGATGGTCACGCCCGGGAGGATCTCGACGTTGCGGGTCGTGATCTCCGGCGGCGTGGGCAGCTCCGGCGTCGTCCGCTCGGTCGTCGTCGGGGTCTGCGTCGTGGTCCTCGGCGGCGCCGGCGCCGAGTACGCCGGGACGCCGGCCTGTCCGGCGATCGGTTCGGGAGTCGGGAACTTCTCGACGTCGGTGCCTTGGAGGGCACCGTCCATCGTGTCCTTCCAGATGTCCGACGGCAGGCCGGACCCGTAGATCATGCCGCCCCAGCTGTTCTCCAGGGGCAGGCCCTGTTCGGTGCCGACCCACACGGCCGTCGACAGCGACGGCGTGTAGCCCACCATCCAGGCGTCCTTGTTCGAGCCGGTGTCGCCGAGCTGCGCGGTGCCGGTCTTGGCGGCGGACGGGCGGCCGCCGGCAAGGGCATGCCCGTTGGAGTACGCGGCGATGGGCATCATCGCGGCGGTGGTGTTGTCTGCCACGGCCTCGTCGACCCGCTGTTCCCCGGCGGGGGTGCCGCGGTCGAGCAGCACGGTGCCGTCGGCGGTGACGACCTTCTGCACGAAGTAGGGCTCGTGGTAGGTGCCGGACGCGGCGAGCGTCGCGTACGCCGACGCCATGTCGATCACGCGGGACTGGTACTGGCCGAGCACGATGCCGTAGTTGGGGCCGACGCCGCCCGGCTCGGTGAGGGTCTCGCCGACGCCGGGGATCTCCTCGGGGATGCCGAGCTGGTGTGCCATGTCGGCGATGGCCTGCGGGCCGTTGTCCATCTCGAGCATCATCCGGTAGAAGCTGGTGTTGAGCGACCGCTTCAGCGCCTCGGCGATGGTGCAGGTGCCGCAGTTCTCGCCCTCGACGTTGCCGATCGAGATGCCGTTGACGGTGAGCGGGCCGCTGTCGTACATCGCGGACAGCGGGTTGCCCTGGTCGAGGTTGGCGGCCAGGCCGAACACCTTGAACGACGATCCGGTCTGCAGACCGGACTGGGCGAAGTCGAAGCCACCGCCGTTGTCGCCGCCGTAGTAAGCGCGGACGGCGCCGCTGCGCGGGTCGACGGATACGACGGCGGTGCGCAGCTCCTCCGGCTCGCCGTCCATGTTCGTGCGGACCGCGTCGAGTGCGGCCTCCTGTGCCTGCGGGTCGATCGTGGTGGTGATCTGGAGTCCCTCGGTGTTCAGCAGGTTCTCGTCGATGCCCTCCTCGGACAGCTCCCGCAGCACCTGGGTGCGTAGCAGGCCCTCCGGCCCGTTGGACTGTCCGCCGTTGTCGACCTCGGCCAGCGGCACGTACCGCGGATACTGCATCGAGGCCCGGTCGGCCTCGTTCAGGGTGCCGGCGGTCACCATCCCGTCGAGGACGTAGTTCCAGCGCGCCTGGGCGCCCTCGGGGTTGGTCTCCGGATCCAGCAGCGACGGCAGCTGGATCGAGGAGGCGAGCACGGCACCCTCCTCGACGGTGAGCTCGCCGACGGGCTTACCGAAGTACGCCGTGGAGGCAGCGGCGATGCCGTACGCGCCACGTCCGAAGTAGATGGTGTTCAGGTAGGCGGCGAGGATGTCGTCCTTGGACCACTGGTTGGCCATCTTGGACGCGAGGACGAGTTCCTTCATCTTGCGGGTCAGGGTGCGCTCGGAGCCGACCAGCGCCGTCTTCACGTACTGCTGGGTGATGGTCGAACCACCGCCGGCGCTCTCCCGGCCGAGGATGTTGTCGCGGGCCGCGCGGGCGAAGCCGCTGACCGAGAATCCGGGATTGCTGTAGAAGTCACGATCCTCGGCGGCGAGTACGGCGTTGCGGACGTGCTCGGGGATCTCGTCGAGGCCCACCTCGGTGCGGTTGCCCTCGGGCGGCACCACCTTGGTGATGACGGTCGAGCCGTCGGCGGCGTAGACGGTGGCGACCTGGTTGGTCTTCAGGTCACCGGGACGCGGAACCTCCTGGACGACGTAGGCCAGCATGAACGCGAGGATCGGCAGCACCAGGGCCAGGGCCACGGCCACGTAGCCGACACGCCGCACGGTGCGCCAGCGCGTCGACTTGGGGTCGCCCGGACCACGCGGGGGCTCGTCACCCCCGCCGCGCGCGGTCGGGGGCGGGGTCGGTGGGCGCCCGCCGGGGGGCGCGCCTGCGGGCCGGTCGGGCGGCTGCTGAGGGTTGCGGTTCTGCACCGGCGGCCGGTTCTGCGGCGGGAGTTGCCGGGTCCGGTCGGCCGGTGGTTGCTGCGGTCGCGGCCCGTGAGCGTCCGGCGACGGCATCCCTGCGGCCCCGTACTGCTGCGGGGGACGTTGCTGCGGCGGATACGGCTGGGGCCGCGGGCCGCCCGGCTGGGGGCGCGGCGGCGGCGGGTACGGACGTCCCTGCGGCGGGGGCATCCGCCGTTCGGCGGGCGGCGGCCCGCCGGGACCGCGCTGCGGTGGGGGACCCCCCACAGGTCCCGGTCGCCGCGGCGGCGGGGGACCTGCCGGTCCGTTCCCGTGCGGCGGCATCGGCCGGTCGCCCTGCGGGTCGTTGTGGGGGGAACTCACGTACTCATCTCCAACCGGTAGCGCGGACGCGCGGCACGCGTCCTCGTTTCACGTCTGCAGACTTCGGTCTCGTCGGGCAGCGCGCGTTCGGGCAGTGCAATGTTTCGGGCAGTGCAGTGTTTCGGGCAGTGCAGTGTTTTCGGGCAGTGCAGTGTTTTCGGGCAGTGCAGTGTTTTCGGGCAGTGCAGTGTCGCCCGGGGACCTCACCGGGCGCGGCGGTTCAGCAGGGGTCGCGCACGGCTCACTCGCTCGCGGTGCGGCGGCTCTGGCCGGTCGACCTGCGGCGGGGCCGCTTCGGCGCGGGTTCCGCCCCCAGGACATAGGACTGGACGAGGTGGTTCCAGCTGCACGTGCGGCACACCTCGACCACGTGGACGGAGAACTCCTCCTGGCTGGCGGCCAGGCGGACCAGTTCCTCCGCGGTGCGGGCCGACCCGGACACCGGACCGAGCTTGTCGCCGAACACCCACGACACGAGTGTCAGCTGCTCCTTGCGGCAGATCGGGCAGACCACGTCACTGCCGCGGCCGTGGAACTTGGCGGCACGGAGCAGGTAGGGGCTGGCGTCGCACACCTCCGAGACGCCGGTCCGTCCCGAGTAGACCTGAGCGAGCAGCGACCTGCGCTGCAGCGCGTAGTCCACCACCTGCCGCTGTATCCGCACGGGTCCAGAGTACGTGCGGACGGCACGCGGGTGGGCAGGGTGTGGGCCGCGTGACTGTGCGACGCGCCCATATCGGACGTTCTACGCTGCCCGGATGGTGAGCCGACACACGCCGCGAACGCGGGCACGCGACATCGACCGGGCGCAGGCCTGCGGCCGCCTCGACACCGCCTACGCCGACGGTCAGCTCGACTTCGGGGAACACCGGGACCGGACGGCCCGGGCCATGTCCGCGAAGACGCTGGGCGAGCTCGCGGACCTGGTCCGGGACCTGCAGCCACCCGAGAATCCGGCGGTCCCGTCTTCGGCCCGGCGGCCCGGGCTGCGCCGGATCGTGGCGGTGGCCGTCGCGGTGGCGGCCGCGGTGGCCGGCGCGGTGCTGCTGCTGTCGGCGGGTCCGGCGCCGGAGCCCGCGGCCGTGCGGGAGCAGCCCGCCGCACCGGTGGCAGTTCCCGGCGACGGCGTCGACCCGATCGTGGTGACTCCGGTGCGGCCGCTCGAACCCGGCGGATTCGAGGGGGTTCTCGCGTCGGTGCGGGACCGCTTCGGTGACACGGTCGTGTATCGGCTGGTCCTCCGTCCGGATCGGGCTCACATCGAACGGGCGCTGCCGGACGACCCCGGCCGGATCGCCACGTACAGCTACGCGGGCGGGGCGCTACGGGCCCAACCGGTGACGACGCAGCGCCTCCCCGGCTACCGCGATGTCGACCTCGGCGGGGTCGACCCCGGGGCCCTGACCACCCGGATCGCCGAAGCCCCCGCGCTGGTCGGACTGCCCGACGGCGCGGTCTCGCACGTCTCGTTCGCCCACGACGGCACGCCGACGGCGAACATCTACGTCGAGTCCGGCGACCGCACCCGATACGTGAAGGTTCTGTTCGACGGCACCGTGCAGCGCGTGTTCTGAACTGCATCGTTACGATCTCCCGCATGATCGGCCGCCGTTCGCCTTCCACCAGGGCACGCGACGTCGATCGGGCGGCGGTCCGGGCGCGTCTCGACGCGGCGTACGCGGGCGGGCAGCTCACCGGTCCCGAACACGAGGCCCGGGATGCGCGTGCCGACGTCGCCGGCACGCTCGGCGAACTGGACGAGCTGGTCGCCGACCTGCAGGCGAGTTCGGACGTCGCCGCGACGGCACGGGTCCGCGCGCGCGGTCCCGGGGTGTTCACCGCGGTCGTGGTGGCGTCGGCCGTGGCGGCAGGGGTGGCGACGTTCTCCTGGGTACGCGTCGATGCACCGTCCGCGCCGCTGGGGCCGGCGCTCGATCCGGCAGCGCTGCGGCCCGTCGTGGTGCCGACGCCGAGCCCGGTGACGCGGGCCGGCCTCGAGCAGTTCCGAGCCGACCACCTGGCGGCGTTCGGGGACACGCTGGTCGACGAGGTGGACTTCTTCGAGCAACATGCGCGCGTCACCCGTTCCGTGCCCGGCAGCCCGGACCGCATGGTGTCGTACACCTACCGCGGCGGTTTCGACGCGGACGACGTGCCCCGCACCCGCGCCGTGGACACCGCGGTGGTCGACCTGGCGACGTTGGACGTCGACGCCCTCGCGGGGTACGTCGCGGGGGCGCCGCAGAGTGTCGGCGTACCGGACGGCACGGTCGGCCACATCTCCGTCGACGTGTCGTACGACCAGCCGTCGGTGCGCATATTCGTGAGCAATACGGCTCGCGAGACCGGCTTTCTCGAGGTGACGCCGCAGGGCGAGCTGATCGAACTGCACCGGTTCGAGAACCGGGGAACCCGGTGAGGACTCGTCGAGTGGTGGTCGCGGCGACCGCGGTCGCGGCAGGGGCGGTGACGGGGGCGCTGGCGGGACTGGCCGCGAACGCGGCGGACGGACCGCCGCCGCCACCGGAGTTGACGTCGCCGCAGGGACTGGCCCGGTTCGTGGAGGACTACCGGGCCGAGTTCGGTGACACGCTCGTCGACGACGTGACGCTGTTCCCGGAGCACGCGTCGTTCGACCGGGCGGTCGCCGACGAACCGCACCGGTATCTCTCGTACACCTTCGACGGCGAGTTCGCCTCGTGGAGCAGTCCGCACACCCGGCCGTCGGATGCGGTGGCCTTCGATCTGGCAGGCCTCGACCTGGTCGCGGTGTCGCAGGTGATCCTCGGCGCTCCAGCGACCCTGCGGGTGCCCGACGGCCGGGTCGAGCAGGTCGGTTTCGACGTCGACGACGCGGGCCGGGCGACGGTCGCGGTCCACGCGCGGCGTCCGGGCACCGATCAGGGCGGGCACCTGGTGCTGGCGTTCGACGGTACGCCGATCGCGGTGTTTCCCTACGAGCCCTGAGGAAAATTACCGCTACCCGTTGTTACATGCACTGCTGTCGGTTATCGTCCTATATATCGGTGCGATATAATCGGTGATCGCATCACTCGGATAGTTCGACGACACGGTGGAGGAGGCCTCTTGCTCGAGCTGGCAATTCTCGGGCTGCTCCTCGAGTCGCCCATGCACGGCTACGAGCTCCGCAAACGACTGACCGGGCTGCTCGGCGCGTTCCGCGCCTTCTCCTACGGTTCCCTCTATCCGACGCTGCGACGGATGCAGGCCGACGGACTCATCGAGGAGGACGCAGGACCACCCGGCACCGTCAAGCGACGAGCGCGTCGCGTGTACCAGCTCACTCCGGAGGGGCGCAAGCGCTTCTCCGAGCTGGTGGCCGACACCGGTCCGCAGAACTACACCGACGACGGTTTCGGCGTGCACCTCGCCTTCTTCAGCCGCACCCCCGCCGAGGCGCGGATGCGGATCCTCGAGGGCAGGCGCCGCCAGGTCGAGGAGCGCAGGGAAGGGCTCCGCGACGCAATCGGACGGGCCAGCGGGACGTTGGATCGCTACACCCGTCAGCTTCATCAGCTCGGCCTCGAGTCCAGTGAGCGCGAGGTCCGCTGGCTCAACGAACTGATCGCCGCCGAGCAGTCGACAGCACAACGCAACACAGAAGGAGAACCCGACCATGGGTGAGAACAGCACCTCGGTGCGCGTGGCCATTGTAGGCGTGGGGAACTGTGCCTCGTCCCTGGTCCAGGGCGTCGAGTACTACAAGGACGCGGAAGCGAACACGACCGTTCCCGGCCTGATGCACGTCGAGTTCGGCCCGTACCACGTGCGCGACGTCCAGTTCGTCGCGGCATTCGACGTGGATGCGAAGAAGGTCGGCTTCGATCTCTCCGAGGCGATCTTCGCCAGCGAGAACAACACCATCAAGATCGCCGACGTTCCGCCGAGCGGCGTCACCGTCCAGCGTGGCCACACCCTCGACGGCATCGGCAAGTACTACGCCGAGACCATCGAGCTCTCCGAGGCCGAGCCCGTGGACGTCGTCCAGGCGCTGAAGGACGCGAAGGTCGACGTGCTCGTGTCCTACCTCCCCGTCGGGTCCGAAGAGGCCGACAAGTTCTACGCCCAGTGCTGCATCGATGCCGGTGTCGCGTTCGTCAACGCGCTGCCCGTGTTCATCGCCTCCGACCCGGAATGGGCCGCCAAGTTCACCGACGCCGGTGTCCCGATCGTCGGCGACGACATCAAGTCGCAGGTCGGCGCCACCATCACCCACCGCGTCATGGCGAAGCTGTTCGAGGACCGCGGTGTGCAGCTCGACCGCACCATGCAGCTCAACGTCGGCGGCAACATGGACTTCAAGAACATGCTCGAGCGTGAGCGTCTCGAGTCGAAGAAGATTTCCAAGACCCAGGCCGTCACCTCCAACCTCAAGAAGGAGATGGGCACCAACGACGTCCACATCGGCCCGTCCGACCACGTCGGCTGGCTCGACGACCGCAAGTGGGCGTACGTCCGCCTCGAGGGCCGCGCCTTCGGCGACGTGCCGCTGAACCTCGAGTACAAGCTCGAGGTGTGGGACTCGCCCAACTCGGCCGGCATCATCATCGACGCGATCCGCGCCGCGAAGATCGCCAAGGACCGCGGCATCGGCGGTCCTGTCCTGCCGGCGTCCGCCTACCTGATGAAGTCCCCGCCGGTCCAGATGGCCGACGACAAGGCCCGCACCGAGCTCGAGGCCTTCATCATCGGCGCCGACGCCTGATCCGTAGCGTCACAACACCCCTCGCGGGTGGTGGCCGAATGTCACATCGCGTCGACTCGATCGACCGAATGTGACATTCGGCCACACACACGCGTCCACACACGTTGCGTCGTCAGACCATCCGGCTGACGACGGACAGCGGCAGTACCTTCATCGCATAGGCGAGCGGTGTCCACGGCCAGGCCGGGACGTACGCCTTGTGCGGTTCCTTCTCGATCGCGGCGGCCAGTGCGCGGCACCCGGTCTCGGTGTCGACGATGAACGGCACGTTCTTCACCTTCTCGTTGATCTCCGAGCGGATGAACCCGGGGAAGATCGTGCTCACCCGGATGCCCGTGCGCGCCAGGTCCGCACGCATTCCCTCGCCGAGCGCCGCGACGGCGGCCTTCGACGCCGCGTACGTCGTGAGATTGCGCGGCATCCCGCGCACCGCACTCACCGACGAGATGAGCACCACGTGACCGGCATTGCGGGGGCGCATGAGCTCGAGGGCGGCCTCGCTCTGTGCCAGCGCACCGAGGAAATTGGTGTTCGCCGTCTGCACGTTGGCACGGAAGTAGCCCGTGCCCAAGGGCTGCCCCTTGCCCAGGCCCGCATTGACGACGACGCGGTCGAGGCCGCCGAGTTCGTCGTCGAACTCCCGGAAGACGGTGAACACGTCCTCGTGCCGGTCCACGTCGAGCCGCCGCACCGCGACGGTGATACCCGGATGCTGCGCGAGCAGTTCGTCGCGCAGCTCCTCGAGCCGCTCGGTCCGTCGCGCCGCGAGGGCGAGGTTGCGCCCCCGCGCGGCGAACTCGCGGGCCATGCCGGCGCCGAGGCCGGAGCTCGCGCCGGTGATGAGAATGTTCCTCCGCGTATTCATGCGCGTCCCGCCTCGATGTCGTCGATCAGCGTGTTGCATCGCGAGTCCAGATAGCCCACGATCACCCAGAAGTCCTTGAACGCCGGGTTGGTGGTCTGCCCGTGGTGGTAGCGGTAGTAGATCTGCTGCGCGATCACCGCGAGCCGGAACAGGCCGAAGACCTCGTAGAAGCCCCAGTTGTCCACGGCCAGACCGGTCTTGCTCGAGTAGTAGTCGACGATCTCGCGGCGGGTGAGCATGCCCGGCAGGTCCGACGGCTGCCGCTTGGTGGCGAGCAGCATCGGATCGTCGTCGGCCTGCACCCAGTAGGCGAGGGAGGATCCGAGGTCCATGAGCGGATCGCCGACGGTGGCCAGTTCCCAGTCCAGCACCGCGACGGGCTGCAGCGGGTCGTTCTCGTCGAGCACCACGTTGTCGAGCCGGAAGTCGCCGTGGATGACGGCCGAGGCCACGTCGGCGGGCTGGGTGTCGTTCAGCCACTTCGTGACCCGGGCGAAGTCCGGAACGTTCTCGGTGCGCGCCTTCTCGTAGCGCGCAGTCCAGCCCGACACCTGGCGCGCGACGTATCCGGAGCCGCGGCTGAATTCGCTCAGCCCCGTGGACGCGGGGTCGACGCCGTGCAGCTCGACGAGCAGGTCGACGATCCGCAGGCACAGGGTGCGGGTGCGCTCGGGGGTCAGGGCGAGTTCGGCCGGGGGGTTCGCCCGCAGGATCGTCCCCGGCACCCGTTCCATCACGTAGAAGTCGCTGCCGAGCACGCTGTGGTCGGTGCACAGGCCCACCATGCGCGGCACGTACCGGTATGCGGGCGCGAGCAGCGACTGGATGCGGTACTCGCGGACCATGTCGTGACCGGAGGACGGCTTGGCCCCCACCGGCGGTCGGCGCAGCACGAGGTCCCGGTCGGGGTAACGCAGTAGATAGGTGAGATTCGATGCGCCACCGGAGAACTGGTGCACCTCCGGGATTCCGGCGATGCCGGCGTGCTCGCCGAGCCAGGCCGCGACGGCCGCGACGTCGAAGGCGTCCTCGTCACGGACGGCGCGGGCATTGTCGGGAATTGTCACTTGCGACCCTCCGGGTTGGTGTACTTGCCGAGTTCGAAGCGGGCCACCAGTCCCTGGTGCACCTCGTCGGGGCCGTCGGCCAGGCGCAGCGCCCGCGCGGCCGTCCAGGCACCGGCGAGCGGGAAGTCGTCCGAAAGACCGGCGCCGCCGTGGATCTGGATGGCGAAGTCGACCACCTGCTGGACGACGCGCGGGGTGGCGACCTTGATCTCGGAGACGGCGGAGCGGGCGCCGGCCAGGCCCTGGGTGTCGAGCAGCCAGGCGGTGTGCAGCACGAGCAGCCGCAGCTGGTTGATCGCGATGCGGGCGTCGGCGATGCGTTCGCGGTTGCCGCCGAGGTTGACCAGGGGCTTGCCGAACGCGACGCGGTCGAGGCCGCGCCGGCAGGCGAGTTCGAGGGCGTGTTCGGCGAGCCCGATCAGACGCATGCAGTGGTGGACGCGGCCGGGACCGAGCCGGCCCTGGGCGATTTCGAATCCGCGGCCGGGTCCGGCGATGATCGCGTCGAGCGGCAGGCGCACGTCGGTGAACGACACCTCGCCGTGTCCGCCGGGCTCGTCGTAGAAGCCCATCGTGGACAGCATCCGTTCGACCTTCACCCCGGGGGTGTCGATCGGCACCAGCACCATCGAGTGCTGCTGATGCTTGGGCGCCTGGGGATCGGTGAGCCCCATGAAGATCAGGATCTTGCAGTCGGGACTGCCGATGCCCGTGCTCCACCACTTGCGTCCGTTGAGCACCACCTCGTCGCCCTCGACGACGGCGGTGGCGGCCATGTTCGTCGCGTCCGAGGACGCGACCCCGGGTTCGGTCATGCAGAACGCCGAGCGGATCTCGCCGTCGAGCAGGGGGCGCAGCCAGCGTTCCTTCTGTTCGGCGCTGCCGTAGTGGTACAGCACCTCCATGTTGCCGGTGTCCGGGGCGTCGCAGTTGAAGATCGCGGACCGGAACGGGGAACGACCCATCTCCTCCGCGAGGGACGCGTACTCGACGTTCGTCAGCCCGGCTCCGAGTTCGGCGTCGGGGAGGAAGAGGTTCCACAGGCCCTGGGCGCGGGCCTTGCGCTGCAGTTCGCGGAACTCGTCGGGCACCGACCACGTCGCGGCGCCCGAACTGTCGCCGCGCGCCGCGAAGGGGGCGATCCGTTCCCGCCGCAGCGTCTCCTCGACGGGCACCACCTCGGTGGCGACGAAGTGGCGCAGCCGCTCGAGGTAGTCGCGCGCGCGGTCCGACTGACCGAAATCCATGAGGCCTCCGTAGCTCTAACTGAGCAATGCTTAGTTAGACTAGCCGGGCGCGCAGCACACCATCAAGAGGGAGGGACCACCCGTGAGCACCGAGAAGCGGCGGCGCCTTCCTCCGGAGGAGCGCAAACGCCAGCTCGTCGCCATCGGCCTGCAGGAACTGGCCACCCGCCCGATCCACGCCCTGTCCGTCGACCGGGTCGCCGAGATCGCCGGCATCTCCCGCGGCCTGCTGTTCCGCTACTTCCCCACCAAACAGGACTTCTACGTCGCGGTCGTGGCCGCGGCCGCTCGTCGCCTGCTGCGGGCCGCGGTCCCCGATCCCGACGACGCCGACCCGCTGCGCGCGGTGGTGCAGCCGTTCGTGGCGTTCATCGACCGGCACGGCCGGCACTACCAGGCGTTCTTCCACGGCGGGTTCGGCACCGATCCGCAGATCCGGACCATCCACGAGAACATGCGGAACACGATGGTCGAACGCACCGTCGCCGCGATCGGCGTCGCGCCCACACCGCTCGTCACCATGCAACTGCGGGGGTGGTGGTCGCTGGTCGAGTCCATGGCGATGGATCGGCTCGACGAGCCGTCGGTGTCGGTCGACGACGTCGTCGACTGTGTGACAGCCGCGCTCGCGGCGTGGTGTCCTACCCCGGGATCTGGATCGTCACGCCCGGCAGCACCTCGATCTGCTGCGGCACCTGGATCTCCGGTGGCAGTTCCACCGGAGGCGCCGGGATCGTGATCGGCGGCAGCTCCGGCAGCTGCAGCTGGGGCAGCTGCACCGGGGCCGGGACGTTGTTCGACGGGGCTGTGACCCCGGTGTCGACGGGGACACCTGCCTGCCCCCCGATCGGATCGGGCCACGGGAAGCTCTCGACCTCGGTGCCCTCGAGAGCGCCGTCCATCGTGCCCTTCCAGATGTCCGACGGCAGCATCGAACCGTAGATCGACCCGCCCCAGCTGTTCGTGATGGCGGTGCCGTCCGGCGTGCCGACCCACACCGCCGTGGACAGCGACGGGGTGTACCCGACCATCCACGCATCCTTGTTCAGGCCGGTGTCGCCGAGCTGGGTGGTGCCGGTCTTGGCCGCCGACGGCCGCCCCCCGGCGAGCGCGTGTCCGCGCGAGTACGCGGCGATCGGCTGCATGGCCTGCGTGACGTTGTCCGCGACGGCCGGATCGAGGCGCTGCTCGCCCGGCGACGCGGGCCGGTCCAGCAGCACCTCGCCCTCGGCGTTGACGACGCGCTGCACGAAGTAGGGCTGGTGGTAGGTCCCCGACGCGGCGAGCGTGGCATATGCCGACGCCATGTCGATCACCCGCGACTGGTACTGGCCCAGCACGATGCCGCCCTCCGGCGCGCCGCCGTTGTGGCTGAGCGTGCGGCCGTCGACGCCGGGGATCTCGAGCGGGATGCCGGCCTCGTGAGCGGCGTCCGCGATCTTCTGCGGCCCGTTCTCCATGGCCATCATCAGCCGGTAGAAGCTGGTGTTCAGCGACCGCTTGAGCGCCTCGGCGATGGTGCACACCCCGCACGATTCGCCCTCGACGTTGCCGATCTCGAGATTGCCGACGGTCAGCGGGGCGCTGCTGAACCGGGCGTTCAGGCCGATGCCGTCCTTCAGCGCCGCGACGAGGCCGAACACCTTGAACGCGGAGCCGGTCTGCACCGGGGCCTGCGCGAAGTCGAACCCGGCGCCCTCCTCGCCGCCGTAGTACGCCCGCACCGCGCCGGAGCGCGGGTCGATCGACACGACGGCCGTGCGCAGGTTCGCCGGTTCCCCCTCGAGGGTCTCGCGCGCCGAATCGATCGCCGCCTGCTGCGCCCGCGGGTCGATCGTCGTCGTGATCTGCAGGCCCTCGGTGCTGAGCACCTGGCCGCTGATCCCCGCCGCCTCGAGCTCACGGATCACCTGGGTACGCAGCAGCCCCTCCGGGCCGGTGGCCGCGTCCGCCTGCGTCGCCTGCGCGGCCGGCACCGTCGGCGGGAACTCCTGGGCGTCGCGTTCGGCGGTGTCGAGCTCGCCCATCTCGACCATGCCGTCGAGGACGTAGTTCCAGCGCGCCTCGATCGCCGGCCGGTTGAACTCGGGGTCGAGCGCCGACGGCGTCTGGATCACCCCGGCGAGCACGGCGCCCTCGGCGACCGACAGCTCACCGACCGGCTTGCCGAAGTACGCCTGCGCGGCGGCGGCGATGCCGTAGGCGCCGCGGCCGAAGTAGATGGTGTTCAGGTATGCCTGCAGGATCTCGTCCTTGGACCACTGCCTGGCCATCTTCGTCGAGATCACCAGTTCCCGCATCTTGCGGGTGACGGTCCGGTCGGCGCCGACGAGCACGTTCTTCACGTACTGCTGGGTGATGGTGGAGCCGCCGCCGGCGGTCTCCTTGCCGAGCACGTTGTCGCGGGCCGCGCGGGCGAATCCGCTCACCGAGAAGCCCGGGTTGCTGTAGAAGTTGCGGTCCTCGGCCGAGAGCACGGCGTTGCGCACGTGCTCCGGGATCTCCGCCAGGTCGACCTCGACACGGTTGCCCTCGGGTGGCACGATCCGGCTCAGCTCGGTGGTACCGTCCGCGGCGTAGACGGTCGCGACCTGGTTGGTCTTCATGTCCGACGGGCGGGGCACGTCCGTGGACAGGTACGCCACCGCGAACATCAACGCCGGCACGAGCACCAGAACGGCCACCACGGCGAGCGCGAGGTTGCCGACGATGCGCCACCGCCGCGCTTTCGCAGCGGCGGTGGGTTTTCTGTGCTGGGGGTTCGGCGGGGTCGTAGAACTCACACGTACCACTTTCTCGGATGGATCCGGGTCCGACGAAATAATCGCACCCTCTCGATCGCATGGTACGGAGTTCTGTCCCGATGTGACGGGTACCGCAGGCCGCGCAGACCCGTCCCGGCCCGCGGGCCGGGGCGGAGAAACCGCCCCCGGCCTGCGGCGATACGCCGGCCTCAGGAACCTGCGCGCCGCCAGGCCCGGAACGTCAGCCCCCACGCCACCACGCACGCGAGCAGCAGCAGCGACGGGACCACCCCGGGCGTGGCGGACAGCAACCCGGCGACCGCGCCGACCAGCGTCAGCAGCGTGACCATCGTCAGGAACCCGAGCAGCAGCTCGAGCCGCTGCCGGCGCGACGGCCGTCGGCTCACGACTTGACGCCGCCGGCGGTCAGGCCCGCGATGATGCGACGCTGGAAGATCAGCACCATCACCACCAGCGGCACCATCACCAGGGTGCCGCCCGCCATGATCGACGCATACGGGGTGACGTACGGGTCGGTTCCGGTGAAGCGGGCCATCGCCACCGTCACCGGGGCGGTCTTCTCGGTCGACAGCTGCGACATGAGCAGGAACTCGTTGACGGTCGCGATGAACGCGAGGATCGCGGTGGTGAACAACGCGGGCGCCGCGAGCGGCAGCATGATCATCCGGAATGCCTGGCCCCGGCTGGCGCCGTCCATGCGGGCGGCCTCCTCGAGCTCCCACGGCAACTCGGAGAAGAACGAGGTCAGGGTGTAAATCGTCAGCGGCAGCACGAACGAGATGTTCGGGATGATCAGGGCCTGGTACGTGCCGATCCAGTCCAGGTCGGTGAACAGCTGGAACAGCGGCGTCACCAGCGCGACGACGGGGAACATCGACGCACCGAGGATGATGCCGGTGACGAAGTACTTGCCGCGGAAGTCGTACCGCGACAGGGCGTAGGCGGTGAACACACCGACCAGCAGCGCGATCGCGGTGGTGGCCCCGGCGATGATCACACTGTTGACCAGCGCCCGGGAGAAGTTGACCTTCGCCGACGGATCCAGGGCATCCGCGAAGTTCTGCAGCGTCGGATTCGACGGCCACAGCGTGGTGCTGAACGTGTCGGCCGGGTCGCGCAGCGCCGTGACGATCATCCAGTAGCACGGGGCCAGGCCCCACACGACGATGAGCGCGACGCCGACATAGGTGCCGATACTGCCGCGCAGTGCCTTGCCGGTGCCCGGTCGGCTCATGCCGGGGTCCCCTTCCGCTGTTCTTCCTGCGTGCGCACCGCGTCGGCGCCGAGGAACCGGACCAGGACGAACGCGACCGCGAAGATGATGAGGAACGTGATCGTCGACAGGGCCGACGCGGAGTTCGCGCCCTGCCGCATCTGGTCGACCACCAGCACCGAGATGGTCGAGGTGGCCGGGTTGGAGCCCATCATGATGGCGGGCAGGTCGTACATGCGCAGCGCGTCCATCGTGCGGAACAGGATCGCGACCATGAGCGCGGGCTTGACCAGCGGCAGCGTGATCTGGGTGAACCGCTGCCAGGCGGTGGCACCGTCGACCTTCGCGGCCTCGTACACGTCCGACGGGATCATCTGCAGCCCGGCCAGGATGAGCAGCGCCATGAACGGCGCGGTCTTCCACACGTCGGCGACGATGATCGCGAAACGCGCGGGCCACGGGTCGGCGGTCCACAGGATCTCGGTGCCGAGGATCTGGTTGGCGATGCCGTCGTTGGCGAAGATGAAGAACCACAGCTTGGCGGTGACCGCCGTCGGGATCGCCCACGGCACGAGCACGGACGCGCGCAGCAGGCCGCGCCCGCGGAACGACTTCGCCATCACCAGCGCCATCGCGAACCCGATGACCGTCTCGAGCGCCACCGTCACCACGGTGAAGAAGAAGGTGTTGCCGACCGAACCCCAGAACTGCGAGCCGAGGGTGCCCGGTGGGCACGGGATCGAGCCCGTCGCGGTGCCGCAGGTCTGCGTGATCCACCGGACGTAGTTCTCGACTCCGACGAAGCCGCCGGTGACGAACCGGCCCGTCTCGGGGTCGAGCTTCTTCGCGTCGCCGTGCAGCGACATCCACACCGCCCGGCCGAGCGGATACAGGATGACGACGGCCAGCACGACCAGCGTCGGCGCGACGAACGCCCATACCGGGATCCGCCGGCGCGGCTTCACGGCCGCGACCGGCGGCTCGGGGGGTTCGGGGGCTCGGTGCCGGCCGCCCCCACGGCCACGGTCGGGACCGAGCACTGCGGTCCCGACCGTGGTGGGGGGCGACTGATCCGCGGGCTCGACCTGCGGCTTCGCCATGTACTACTCCTGCATCAGTTGCCGGCGGTCTCGATGCCGGCGCGGGTGTCCGCGAGCGCCTGATCGACCGTCTTCTCGCCGCGGATCGCCGCATAGGCGTTGTCACGGATGGCCTTGGAGACCTGCGAGTAGTACGGGGTGACCGGACGCGGCTGCGCGTTGGCCAGGGATTCCTTCAGGGTCGCGAAGTACGGGTACTGCTCGAGGATCTGCGGGTCGTCGTAGACCTCCTCGAGGACCGGCGCGCCGCCGGCCTCGGCGTAGTAGGTCTGCGACTTACGCGTCTGCATGAACTCGAGGAAGTCGCGGGCGGTCGCCGGCGCGTCGGAGAACGCGCTGATGCCGACGTTGTAGCCGCCCAGCGTGGAGGCGCCGGGGCCGTCCACACCCGGCAGCACGGCGATGCCGTAGCGGCCGGCGACCGACGAGGACTCACCGTCGGTGAAGAAGCCCGGCCAGGTCCGCATGAACAGGGCGCGGCCCTCGCCGAAGGCGTTCTGCGACTCGCCCTCGGTGTAGGTCTGTGCGGCTTCGGGGATGGTGCCGTCCTCGAACGAGTCGACGATGAACTGCAGGCCCTCGGCGGTCTTGTCGTCGATGGCCGGGGTGGTGCCGTCCTCGGCGACGAAGGACCCGCCGTAGGCGTTGACGATCTCGGAGACGTTGACCGTCAAGCCCTCGTAATTCTTGAACTGCCCGACGTAGCAGTCGATGCCCGCCTCCTGCGCCTTCGGGCACTGCTCCTTCAGCTCCGCCCACGTCTCGGGTGCGCGGTCGACCAGGTCCGTGCGGTAGTACAGGAACGCGCCGTTGGTGTTCTTCGGCGCCGCGTACAGGGTGCCGTTGTAGGTGGCCGAGTCGACCGTGGCGGGCAGCAGGCCGTCGGTCTCGATCGCGTAGTCGCCCTCGAGCGGCCGCAGCCAGCCGTTGGCCGCGAACTCGGCGGTGTTGGTGACGTCGACGGCGATGAGGTCGTACTCGTCGCTCTGGGCCTGCATGCGCTGGGTGATGTCGTCGCGCTGCTGGTCCGCTTCCTTGCCCAACGGCTTGAAGGTGACCTGCTCGTCCGGGTGCTCCGCGTTCCAGTCGGCGATGATGCTCTCGAGTGCCGTGTTCAGCGGATCCTGACCCTCGACGATCGTGATCGGCCCGCGGCCCTCACCGCCGGCGGCGGTGCCTCCTTCGCTGCCCGAATCCGAGCCACCGTCGGAGGAACAGGCTGTGAGCACCAGCATCGACGCGGCCGACGCCGCGACCGCTGCGCGGCGCATCGCCTTCGAGTTCAGAATCATGAATGACTCCCCGTTGAGATCGTGAGAAAACCGTCGTCGGCGGCACCGGGCCACCGACATCGGCCCTTACTCTGGCATGGAGGGCACCGAACCGCAGACATTCCACCCGACCTTGATCGGTTCCGTGTCGGCGCCCGGCACCCGGTCAGCCCAGGCGACGACCGTCGGACGTGGTGAAGACGTGCACCTGGTCCGGGTCGAACCGCAGGTGCACCCGCTCGCCCTTCTGCGGCGGATTCCGCCAGTCCCCGCGCGCGACGATCTGCTGCGGGCGGCCGGCGACCTGGGCGCGGCCGTAGACGTAGGCGTCGGAGCCGAGTTCCTCGACGACGTCGACGTCCATCTCGAGGCCGTCGGGTGCGATCTCGAAGTGCTCGGGACGGATACCGACCACCACCTCGGACTCGGTGACCCGGCCGACGACGTCGCGCGGCACCTGCACGGCGGTGTCGCCGAGCATCACCCCGCGGTCGAAGACCGGCAGCGTGAACAGGTTCATCGCCGGCGAACCCATGAATCCGGCGACGAACACGTTCGCGGGCTTGTTGTAGAGCACGCGCGGTGAGGCGCACTGCTGCAGGATCCCCTTGTCGAGCACGGCGACGCGATCGCCCATCGTCATCGCCTCCACCTGGTCGTGCGTGACGTAGACGGTGGTGGTGCCGAGGCGGCGCTGCAGCTGCGCGATCTGGGTGCGGGTCTGCACGCGCAGCTTCGCGTCGAGGTTGGACAGCGGCTCGTCCATCAGGAACACCTGCGGCTGGCGGACGATGGCGCGGCCCATGGCGACGCGCTGGCGCTGACCGCCGGACAGTGCCTTGGGTTTGCGGTCGAGGTACTGCTCGAGGTCGAGCATCTTCGCCACCTCCTCGACCCGCGCCCGGATCTCCGCCTTCGGTGTCTTGGCGAGCTTGAGCGCGAAGCCCATGTTCTCGGCGACGGACATGTGCGGGTAGAGGGCATAGTTCTGGAACACCATCGCGATGTCCCGGTCCTTGGGCTCCTGCGCCGTGACGTCGCGGCCCCCGATGAGGATGCGCCCACTGTGCACCTGTTCGAGTCCCGCGAGCATGCGCAGGGAGGTGGACTTGCCGCAGCCGGACGGGCCGACCAGGACGAGGAACTCCCCGTCCTCGATCTCGAGGTTCAGCGCGTCGACGGCAGGCGTGGTCGACCCGGGGAACAGACAGGTCGCATGGTCGAAGGTCACTGGGGCCATGGCAGGAGAATAGGCGACCCCGGCGCCCCGGTGTCCTTCCGGATCGCCGCAGGCCCGAAAAGGCACCACGGCAGGCGTAACCTGCCGGAGTGAGTTCGGAGAAGATGCTGACCCGCATCGGTGGCCTGCTCCGGCAGGCGGAATCCACCGACAACCCCCACGAGGCCGACGCGTTCCTCGCCGCCGCGCAGCGGCTGGCCACGGCGGCATCGGTGGATCTGGCGGTCGCGCGTGCCCACACGGCGAGCCGGGAGCGCCGGGCGACGCCGGTGCAGCGCTTGATCACGATCGGGGAGAGCGGGAGGAAGGGGTTGCGCACGTACGCGCAGCTGTTCCTGGCGATCGCCGCCGCCAACGACGTGCAGTGCGATATCACCACCACGTCGACGGTGATCTACGCCTACGGCTTCGCCTCCGACATCGACGTGTGCGAGGCCCTGTACTCGTCGCTGCTCGTGCAGATGGTCCGCGCCTCCGACGCCTACCTGCGTTCGGGTACCTACAAGGACGAGACGACCGTGCGCACGGTGGTCGAGATGCGCGGGGGGCGGCGGGTGCGGACGCGGGTGCGCCGGCCCGTCGCGGCCGTCACCGCGCGGCTGAACTTCCAGTCGGCTTTCGCGACGCGCATCGGGCAGCGACTGTCGGACGCCAAACAGGACATCGAGCGGGAGGCGAGCGTCGACACCCCCGGGGCGGCCCTGGCGCTGCGCGACAAGCAGATCGAGCTGCGGGACTTCTACCGCAGCACGTCCGAGGCGCGCGGTAGCTGGCGCGGACCCGCGGTGGGGGTAGGGCACTCGTCCGACGCCCGTCGTGCCGGGGACCGGGCGGGGCGGCAGGCGCGCCTCGGTTCCGGCCCGGAACTGCCGGCCGCGGCCCGGAGGTTGCCGCGGTGACCCGGTTGCGCGACACCCAGAGGACTGCCGTCTACGAGGCGGAATCGTTGGTACGCACGATGTTCGACCGGGCCGACGAGCGCGGCCTGCGGGTGGTGGAGCTGGCCGGATCGCAGGTCACCCTGCCGGTGGAGCGGCGCTTCGCCTCCCTCGAGTCCATCCAGGCGTACGTGGACGCGGTGCTGGCGCTGAACTGGGTGCGGGCCCGCTGGCCGCGGGCGTCGGTGCGAGCACGCGTCCGGGCACGCGCCGGAAATTCTGCCGCCCACTACGAAAGCGATTGCGCCACAATCGCACTCCCGGAGCACCATGCCAACACCGCGTGGGCGTTCCGGGAGCTGGTGGTATTGCACGAGCTGGCACACCATCTGGATCCGTCCGATCCGGACGACCCGACCGAACCGCCGCACGGGCCCGCGTTCGTCGACCGGTTCCTGACCCTGGTCGGCGAGATCGTCGGGCCCGAGGCGGCGTTCGCCCTGCGCGCCTGCGGCATCGCCGCCTGCGAGTGACGGCTCAGCGGAGATCGGAACGATGTGACCTGTTCTTGAACCGCCCTTGGGCATTTCTTACCGCATGCGTGAGATTGTCACCGAACCCCTTGATTCGCCCGGAGACCTGACCGCGCCGACCCACGCTCTGCAGGTTCCTGTTCCCGGTCCGCTTGCCCAGGTTGTAGCGGGTCTTGCCGACCATTTCCTCGGCCTTGTGCATCATCCTGTTGGCGAGGTGAGCCATGGTGCCCTCCTTGTGGATTCCGGCGAGGACGGAGCCGCGCCCCATCGAGTGTTGCGATACCCGCGGCGCACCGCCCGGAAACGCCCCATGGGCATACCGATCGGTTCGTTATCACACCCCTGCCATGACGGATGGGTATTCCGGTCGATCGTCAGCGAATCGATGTTTGAAATGCGTAGTGTGGGCTACATCACATTCGAACCGCACCGCGGGCCCACCGCATCGGACGAGACACCGTGCGCGACCGGAAACCTGCCCGCAACCGCGGCCACGTGCAGGCGAAGGAGAATGGTCATGAAAGGTGGGGCACGAGTCGCCGCCGGGGTGAGTATCGGATACTTCCTCGGTCGCACGCACAAGATGCGGCTGGCGTTGATGCTCGCGGGGGCAGGCCTGACGGGACGCCTGCCCAGCAACCCGCAGGACATCCTCAAGCGTGGGGCCTCGATGGTCGGGTCCTCACCGGAATTGGTCAAGATCACCGATTCGGTGCGGGGTGAGCTGATGAGCGCCGCCCGCGCGGCCGCGGTCACCGCCGCGAGCAATCGGATCGACTCACTCAACGAGCGACTCCAGCAGCGGGCCGCCGGGCGCCCCAAGGCTTCCGAGGAGGAGCCGGAGGAAGAGGAGTACGCCGGCGAGGAGCCCGAAGACGAGTACACAGAAGGCGAATACGAGGAGGAACCGGCCGAGGAGTCCGCCGAGGAGGAGTACCCGGAGGAGGAGTCCGAAGAGGAGGAAACGCCGGAAGAGGAAGAGGGCGCTCCGGAAGAGGCGGAGGAAGAGGAAGCCCCCAAGCCCGCGCGCCGACGGCCGGCCGCCAGGCGACGCACTGCCGAATCCGCGAGCCGTCCCAAGACATCCCGAGCCAAGAAGGCGAAGGAACCGGAGGAGTCCGGCGACGAGGACGAGGAGCCGGCGAAGCCCCGGCGCCGTAGTACCCGCGCCGAGGCATCCGCCTCGGGGCGCGCTCCGGTCCGGCGCACGAGGAAGTGAGTCCGATGACGCGATCACTCGAAGACGCCACCCGCCGGTTGGGCAAGACCGCCAGGGAGACGGCCGGCAAGGCCGGGAAGACCGCCACCGGCACTGCGGGACGGGCGGGAAAGACGGCGACGGGGGCGGCCGGCAGCGCCGGCAAAGCGGCACAGGATCTCTCGCCCACCAAGCACCTGCAGAAGTCGCTGCAGGGCTTGGCCGGCACGTTCGCCGAGCGTGCCCTGTCCACGGTCTCCGACAAGGTGACCGGAACGGCGGGACGTCTCAACGACTATGCCGAGGGCGGCGGCGGGAATCTGCTCGGCGCGATCACCGGTGTGCAGAAGTCCGCCGAGGGCAAGTCGCCGATCACCGCGGCGCTGAGCGGCGGGTTCGAGAACGTCAAGCAGACCGCCAAGGACAAGTTCGACGACGTCAAGGAATCCCTCGGCGGCGGCGAAGGCAAGGGTAAGGGCGGCGGCAACAAGAAGCTCAAGCTCACCAACATCGTCGAGCAGATCGACGTCGGTGTTCCGATCGACCTCGCCTACGACCTGTGGACGCAATTCGCCGACTGGCCGAAGTTCATGAAGAAGGTCGAGCAGGTCGAGCAGGCCTCCGACGAGAAGCTGCAATGGACCGGGAAGGTCTTCTGGTCCCGGCGCAACTGGGAGTCGACGATCCTCGAGCAGGTTCCGTTCGATCGGATCGTGTGGCGCTCGAAGGGCGCCAAGGGCTACATCGACGGGGCGGTGACCTTCCACGAACTCGCCGACAATCTGACCCGGATCATCATGGTGCTCGAGTACCACCCGCGGGGGTTGTTCGAGAAGACCGCCAACCTGTGGCGCGCTGTCGGTCGACGAGCGCGCTTGGAACTCAAGCACTTCGAGCGGCACGTGATGACGGAGGCAGTCCTGCACCCGGACGACGTCGTGGGCTGGCACGGGGAGATCCGTGACAGCGAGGTAGTCAAGGACGACGAGACCGCCCGGCGCGAGGAGGAGGAACGGGAACAGGAAGAGCAGGAGCAGGACGTCGGAGAGGAAGGCGCCGAGGACGAAGGCGCTGAGGACGAACTCTCCGACGAAGAGGACGAGGACGAACTCCCCGAGGAGCAGGACGAGGAGGACGAGGGTCTGCAGGACGACGAGGACGAAGGCATGCAGGACGAGACCGAGGAGGAGCCCGAAGAGGAGGACGAGGAGGAGGCACCGGCACGGCGGCGGCGCACGGGCACACGTAGGGGCGCCAGGCGAGGAGCACGCACATGACCATCCAACCCGCCGGCGGCGGGGGCGGAGGGGGCGGCGGCGGCACGATGGCCCGCCCGAACTCCTCCGGCCTCGCCGACGTCATCGACACCATCCTGGACAAGGGACTCGTCATCGACGCGTTCGTGCGAGTGTCGCTGGTGGGCATCGAGCTGCTGACCATCGACGCACGCATCGTCGTGGCCAGCGTCGACACCTATCTGCGGTTCGCCGAGGCGGTGAACCGCCTGGAGATCGCCGACAACGAGCCGAAGGGCCTGCCCGACCTCGTCGGTGACATCACCCAGGGCGGGTCCAAGCACAAGACCAAGGGCGCGCTCGAGGCCGCGGGCGAGAAGGTGATGGACTTCCTCGGCGACGTCGAGGACAAGCGGGAGACGGCAAGCCGACCGAAGCGAAGGGGGGATTGATGTCCACCGATCAGGCCGCAGAGGCACCCGAGAGCGAAGGCGGGCAGAGCACCGCCATGTACGTCTACGGCATCGTGCCGGCCGACGTGGAGCCCGAGGAGCACGCGAAGGGTGTGGGTGATCCGCAGAGCGACGTCACGGTGGTGCGTCACGGCGACGTCGCCGCCTTGGTCAGCGAGATCTCGGTCGACAGGCCCCTCGGCACGCCCGACGACCTGAAGGCGCACGCGGAACTGCTGGACGGTTCCGCGGCCGTCGTCCCCGTACTGCCGTTGCGGTTCGGGGCGGTGATGACCGACGCCGAGGCGGTCGAGAAGGAACTCCTCGAGGAGAACCACGACGAGCTGAAGGCTGCCCTCGACGAGCTGGAGGGCCGGGCACAGTTCGTGATCAAGGGCCGCTACGTCGAGAACGCCGTGCTGCGCGAGGTGCTCGACGAGAACTCCGAGGCCGCCCGGCTGCGCGAGGAGATCCGCGACAAGTCGGAGGACGCCACCCGCGACGCCCGAATGGCGCTCGGGGAGATCATCAACCAGGCGATCGAGGCCAAACGCGCCGAGGACACCCGCCGGGTGATCGACGCCCTCGAGGCCCTCGAACCGATGGTCAACGAGCGGCAGCCCACCCACGAGGAGGACGCGGCGCACATTGCCGTCCTCGTCGAACTCGACCGGCAGGACGAACTCGAGGAGGCGGTCGGCTCGCTCGCGCAGGAATGGGACGGCCGCGTCGAGATGACGCTGCTGGGCCCCATGGCGGCGTACGACTTCGTGATGAAGCGGGAACCGGAGGGCTGACGCATGGGACTGATCTCGGCCATCCTCACGCTGCCGCTGGCACCGGTCAAAGGCGTGCTCTGGCTCGGCGAAGTCATCCAGGACCAGGTCGAGCAGAAGATGCACGACCCCGCGACCATTCGCAAGGAACTCGAGGAGATCGACGAGGCGGCGGCGGCCGGACATCTGTCGGAAGAAGAGAAGGAGAAAGCACAGCAGGCGGTCCTGGACCGCATGATCCGGCCGGGCGGCGGCACGACACCCGCCGCGAGGGGGGAGTGAGAACCCGTGAGCGCCAAGGCCACGCCCGAGGATTCCGGCGACGTCCACGACGACGAGGAAGCGGGCGAGCTGCCACCCCTGACGGCAGCGCAGGCCGCCGCGGCCGCCCTCGAGCACCTCGTGGAGCTGACGTCCAAGGAGGCGCAGGGGGCCACCTCGGTGGAACCCACGGATCACGGCTGGACCGTGGAGGTCGAGGTGCTCGAGGACCGGCGCATTCCGTCGTCGGCGGACATGCTGGCCCTCTACGAGGTGGAGATCGACCTGGACGGAAACCTGCTGGCGTACCGCCGGACCAAACGGTACGGCCGCGGCAGCAGCGACATCGGCGAAAGGGACCGGCGATGACGGTGGTGGGGGGCAGTTCGTCGCCGCAGCCGTACGGGGGCGGCCATCAGTCGACGAACCTCGGCGACATCCTCGAACGGGTCCTCGACAAGGGCCTCGTGATCGCCGGGGACATCCAGGTGAACCTGCTCGACATCGAGTTGCTCACCATCAAACTGCGGCTGGTGGTCGCGTCGCTCGAAACGGCGAAGGCGGTGGGCATCGACTGGTGGGAATCGGATCCGTGGCTCAGCAGCAAGGCCCGCAACCGCGAGCTCGATCGGGAGGACGACAAGCTGGAACTCGAGAACCGGCGGCTGCGCGAGCGGATCGCCGAACTCGAGGCCGGGCAGGGCCGGCGCGCGGCCGTCGAGAGCGCCCGTGACGAAGAGGAGGACCGTGGCTGACGGAACGGGAGTGTGGCTGTACGCCGTGACGGACGACCGGCTCGCCGAGGGGGATCTCGGCGGGCTGGCCGGCGTCGCCGGCGAGTCGGTGCGCGCCGTGGGATCCGGGGGGCTCACGGCCGTCGTGGGTTCGGTGCCGCTCGCGGTGTTCGGGGAGGAGCCGCTGAAACGCAATCTCGAGGACCTGTCGTGGCTCGAGGCGACGGCCCGGGCGCACGACGCGGTCGTCTCGACCGTCGCCCAGCGCGGTCCGGCGGTCCCGTTGCGCCTGGCGACCGTCTACCTCGACGACGCCCGTGTGCGCGACCTCCTCGACGAGCGGCAGGCCGACTTCGAGTCGGCGCTGACCCTCGTGACGGGTCGCACCGAATGGGGTGTCAAGGCGTACGGCGACCGGCAGGCCCTCGCCGACGCGGTCGCGGAAGCGCAGATCGCAGGCAGCGCCAAGGGTTCGGGAACGGCGTATCTGCTCCGACGCCGCGCGCAGCTGGCCGCGCAGGAGTCCGTCGAACGCGACGCCGCGGCCCGCGCCGACGAGATCCACTCCCGGTTGCTGCGGCAGGCCGCCGCCGGTCGGCGGCAGCCCGCGACGGATCCGGCGCTGAGCGGCCGCCGGGACTGGATGGTGCTCAACGGCACCTATCTGGTGGACGACGACCGCGCGGACGAGTTCGCGAGGGCCGTCGAGGAACTCCGCAAGGAGTATCGCGGGATCCGGCTCGAGCTGACCGGGCCGTGGCCGCCGTATTCGTTCGCCGGCGTCGAACGGGACACGGCATGAAGCACGTCGACCCCTCCGTGGACGGCGAGCGTCGCATCGCCCTGATCGATCTGCTGGACCGGGTGCTCGCCGGCGGCGTCGTCATCACGGGCGACATCAAGCTTTCGATCGCGGACGTCGACATGGTGCAGATCTCGCTGCGGGCGCTCATCTCCTCCGTCAGCACGCTGTCGGTCACGGCGATCGAGCCACCCGTCCCGCGGGACGCCCTGGAGCCTCCGGTCGATGACTGAATTCGAGGGCATCCCACCGCGTATCGACGCCGATCCCGAGTCGGTCGAGCGTGGACTGGTCACGCTCGTGCTCACCCTCGTGGAGTTGCTGCGGCAACTGATGGAACGGCAGGCGTTGCGGCGCGTGGACGAGGGCGACCTGAGCGACGAGCAGATCGAGCGCATCGGCACCACCCTCATGCTGCTCGAGGAGCGCATGGGGGAGTTGCGCGACCACTTCGGGCTCACCCCCGAGGATCTCAACATCGACCTCGGACCGCTGGGGACGCTGCTGCCCCGGGAGTGAGCCCGTGTCGTCACATGCCGGCGACCTCGATGCGGTCGTAGTCCGCGACGGATCCGGCAAGCACCCGCACGTGGTCCTCCATGGTGCCGAGCGTGTGCTCGATCGCGGTCAGCCGGCTCACGTAGTGGCCCACCGGGTATTCGGCGGTGATCCCGATACCGCCGTGCATCTGGATCGCCTCCTGCCCGAGCTTCCGGGCCGACCGGCCCACCTGCAGCTTCGCCCGCGACGCGATCGTCGGGTCGACGATGCCGTCGGCGAGGGCCATGGTGGCGTACAGGCTCATGCTCGACGCCAGTTCGAGCAGGACGTACATGTCGGCCGCGCGATGGGTCAGCGCCTGGAAACGGGCGAGGGGGGCGCCGAACTGCTTGCGCTGCTTCAGGTAATCGGTGGTCAGGCGGAGCGTCTCGGACAGCGCACCGACGGCCTCCGCGCACAGCGCGGCCTGCGCCCGCACCTGGGCGGCGGTGATCGCCGAGGTGACGTCCGCGGCCTCACCGAGCGGCACGGCGGCGGCCGAGTCGAGGACGAGCTGCGCGGCGCGGCGCTCGTCGTGGGTGCGGTACGGGGTGCGGGTGACGCCGGCCGCGTCGGCGTCGACGAGGAACAGCCCGACCCCACCCTCCGGCAGCCGCGCCGAGACCACGAACGTCTCGGCGCAGTCCCCGTGCAGCACAGGGTTCTTGCGGCCGGTCAGGGTCCAGCCGCCGCCGCTGTGGGCGGCGCTCGTGGCGACCTCGACTGCCGGCCAGCGGCTGCCCGGCTCGTCGTGGGCGAACGCGAGCAACAGCGCGCCCTCCGAGAGGCGCGGCAGGAGGTCCGTGCGCTGCGCGTCGGTGCCGACCTCGGCGACGAGGCCGCCCGGCAGGAACACCGCGTTCAGGAGCGGTTCGGGGGCCAGCGCCCGGCCGATCTCGCCCATCACGGCCATGATCTCCACCGGTCCGGCACCCATTCCGCCGTGCTCCTCGGCGAACGGCAGGCCGAGCACGCCGAGCTCGGCGAGCTGGCGCCACACGTCGGTGCTCCAGCCGCGGTCGGTATCGGCGACCTTGTTACGGGTCTCGGTGTCGTAGGTGCCCGAGAGCACGTCCCGGACCGTCTTGCGGAGCAGGTCCTGTTCGGTATCGAGTTCGAAGTTCATGACAGTGGCTCACAATCCGAGGATCGAGGAGGCAATGATCGAGCGCTGCACCTCGCTCGATCCGCCGTAGATGGACACCTTGCGGTAGTTCAGGTAGGTCGGGGCGGTGCGCTGCGCCCACTCCGGCGAGTCGATACCCTCCGCGCCGACCGGCAGCGAGTCGGGTCCGGCGATGTCGGTGAGCAGTTCGGTGACCGCCTGCTGCAGCTCCGAGCCGCGCAGCTTGAGCAGCGACGACGCCGGATTGGGCTTGCCGTCGGCGGAACCGGCGACCACCCGCAGCTGGGTGAGTTCGAGTGTGAGGAGCTCGTTCTCGATCTCGGCGAGGCGCGCGGCGAACAGCGGATCGTCGAGCAAGGTGCCGGATCCGGCACGGGTCCGTGCGGCGAGCTGCTTGGCGCGGGCGAGCCGGACCTTGGTGGCCCCGACGCGGGCGATACCGGTGCGTTCGTTGCCGAGCAGGAACTTCGCGTAGCTCCAGCCCGCGTTCTCCTCGCCGACCAGGTTCTCGGCGGGGACGCGCACGTTCTCGAAGAAGACCTCGTTGACCTCGTAGCTGCCGTCGACGAGCTTGATCGGACGGACGGTCAGGCCGGGGGTGTTCATGTCGATGAGCAGCATCGAGATGCCGGCCTGCTTCTTCGGCGCATCCGGGTCGGTGCGCACCAGGCAGAAGATCCAGTCGGCGTGCTGGGCGAGGGTGGTCCACGTCTTCTGGCCGTTGACGATGTAGTCGTCGCCGTCGCGCACGGCGCGGGTCTTGAGGGAAGCGAGGTCGGAGCCGGCCTCGGGCTCCGAGAATCCCTGACACCACCAGATGTCGAGGTTCGCGGTGGCGGGCAGGAAGCGCTCCCTGAGCTCCTGCGACCCGAAGTGCGCGATCACGGGTCCGATCATGGATGCGTTGAACGGCAGCGGATCGGGCACGGAGGCGAGCTGCATCTCGTCGAGCCAGATGTGGCGCTGGACGGGGGTCCAGTCCTTGCCACCCCACTCGACCGGCCAGTTCGGCACCGCCAATCCCTTGGCGTTGAGGATCTGCTGGCTCCGGACGACCTCGTCGCGTTCCAGGTGCCGGCCGGCCGCGACTTTCTCGCGGATCTCGGCGGGGAACTCGGTGGTGAAGAACGTGCGCAGTTCGTCGCGGAACGCGAGCTCTTCGTCGGTGAGCTTCAGGTTCATGGGGGCCTTCCGTCACGGTTGTGCCTGTGCGAGCGCAACACCGGCGACGACCGATCCCCGCGCCGCGCTACCTGATTCGCCGGGACGAGGGGGTGGTTCGCTCTGGTGCTGCCTACTCCCCGACTGTAACCTGACAGTGTTAGGTTGTCCAGGTCCCGGATCCGACGAGGAGGGAGCATCGATGGCCCGGCCCCGCACCCCGCTTCTCAGCCGCCCGCTCATCCGCGAGACCGCGCTGCGCCTCGTCGACGAGCACGGCCTCGACGAACTGTCCATGCGCAAGATCGCCGCGGAGCTCGGCGTCCGCGCCCCGTCGCTCTACAGCCACTACGCGAACAAGGACGAACTGCTCGACGACATCGCCGACCGGATCGGGGAGTCCGTCGACGTCGGCGGGTTCGACGCCGACGACTGGCTCGACGCGCTGCGGCGCTGGGCGAGGTCCTACCGCGCCGCCCTCGCCGAGCACCCGAACCTCGTCCCCTTCCTCGCACGCAGCCCCGGCCGGCGAGAGCTCGCCCTCGACCACGCCAATGCCGTGCACGGCGGTCTCACCCGTTGCGGCTGGCCCCCGCGCACCGCAACCCTGATCGGCGCGTCGATCAAGTACCTCGTCGTCGGCTCGGCCATCGCCTCGTTCTCCGGGGGCTTCCTGGACGATCTCACCATCTACCGGGAACGCTATCCGCATCTGTCCCAGGCACACCGGCTGCGCGAACATGCGGACGAGATCGACCGCGACGGATTCGAGCTGGCGCTCGAGTCGTTCCTGCAGGGCCTGGCACAGCGGTTCGCGAGCCTCACCGGCGCGGACCGCTGAGCGGTCTCAGGTACGGCGCAACCGCACGAACCGCAGCTGCCGGCCCGCCGCCCGATAGTCGGCCTCGCTGCCGTCGACCTCGAACCCCATCGCCGCGCACAACCGCGGCGCGACCTTCGGGTGCCGGCGCCCGTACCGCGCCATGAACTCCGCGGCGTCGTCGGGCGGCAGGAACTCGGCGGTGACCGCCAGCTTCTCGCGCCCCGACTCGATCCGCGCCGCGGGGTGCGCCCGCAGGTTGCGGTACCAGTCGGTCTGCTTCCCGAAGCCGACGGCCACGACGAATCCGCCGGACGTGTCCTCGTGGTTCACCACCTCGAGCACCGTCTGCCGGGGCACGCCGCTGCGCCGGCCGACATGGTGCAGCAGCAGGAATCTGCGACCCAGCACTCGCCCCAGCCCGATCCGGTAGAGGTGGATCGGAGCACGCAGGAATCGGCGGCGCAGCCCGGTCGGTGGTGCGGCAGGTTCGGTGAGGCGCATTCCTTCACTGTGCGCCCGAGCCGTCGGCCGCACCACCGGAACGCGGCCGCGGATCGGCTGCGAGACCCGCGCGACGGCCCTACCGTTGACCCATGCACCGTCCCATACGCATCGGTCTCCAACTCCAGCCCCAGCACCAGCCCGACTACGGGAAGATCCGCGACACCGTGCTCCGCGCCGAGGACGCGGGCGCCGACATCGTCTTCAACTGGGACCACTTCTATCCCCTCTCCGGGGACCCGGACGGCGCCCACTTCGAATGCTGGACGATGCTCGGGGCCTGGGCGGAACAGACCGAGCGCGTCGAGATCGGGGCGCTCGTCACCGGCGGCGGCTACC
This sequence comes from Rhodococcus ruber, assembly GCF_016804345.1. NCBI lineage: Bacteria > Bacillati > Actinomycetota > Actinomycetes > Mycobacteriales > Nocardiaceae > Rhodococcus > Rhodococcus ruber. Next base: position 292,236 of record NZ_CP044211.1, read on the forward strand.
GCAATCCCGATCTGCTCGCCGACATGGCCCGCACCGTCGACCACATCAGCGGCGGCCGGCTCATCCTCGGCATCGGCGCCGGCTGGTTCGAGAAGGACTACGACGAGTACGGCTACGACTTCGGCACCAAGGGTTCCCGGCTGAATCTGCTCGGCGAATACCTGCCCCGGATCACCGCGCGGCTCGCGAAGCTCAACCCCCAGCCGACCCGGCACATCCCGCTGCTCATCGGCGGCGGCGGACCCCGCAAGACCATCCCCCTGGTGGCGCAGTACGCCGACATCTGGCACAGCTTCGGCGACCTCGACACCCACAGGGAGAAGGCCGGGATCCTCGCCGCGCGCTGCGCCGACGTCGGCCGTTCGCCGAACCAGATCGAACGGTCCGTGCCGTGGCGCGGTACCGGGAACGCGGCCCCGCTGGTCGAGGCCGGCGTCACCCTGTTCACCGTGGGAGTGAGCGGACCCGACTACGACCTGACGGACCTCGTCGAGGCGATCGGGTGGCGGGACGAGAACTCCGCGCCGCCGCTCTCCGGCCTGGCCTGACAGCGGGCTCGGGCCGCCGGGGACGCGGCAACCGGAGTGCAGGGTTCCCGGCTACCCGCGAGCCCACCGTTGCGCCGAACCAGTCACTCTGTTTACTGTAGTTGAAACCACGGACGGTCGAACCCAGGCGGTGAGCGGCGTGAACCCTGCGGGCGTGTGGATCGCCGGTGGATACCAATCCGACTTCGCGCGGAACCTGACCAGGGAAAATCGGAACCTTGCGGACCTCGTCGCCGAGACGGTGACGGAAACGCTGCACGACGCCCGCATCGACGCCGCCGACGTCGGGGTGATCCACGTCGGCAACGCCTTCGGACAGCTCTACACCGGTCAGGGACACCTCGGCGGCATGCCGGCCTCCGTGCTGCCCGAACTGTGGGGGATCCCGGCCACCCGGCACGAGGGGGCCTGCGCATCCGGCTCACTCGCCGTGCTCGCCGCGACGGCCGATCTCGAGGCCGGGCGCTACGACTGTGCCCTCGTGCTCGGCGTCGAACTCGAACGGTGCGTCCCCGGCGACGCCGGCACCCGGGTCATGGACGCCGCGGCCTGGGTCGGACAGGAAGGTGCCGAGGCGAAGTACATGTGGCCGTACATGTTCGACAGGATCGCCGACGAGTACGACCGCCGCTACGGCCTCGACGACGAGCACCTGCGGGCGATCGCGGAACTGAACATCCGCAACGCGCGCGCCAATCCGAATGCGCAGACCCGCAACCGGACCTACGGACCCGGGAGCTTCGGCCCGGACGACACCGCCAATCCGGTGGTCGAAGGACGCCTCCGCAGGACCGACTGCAGTCCGTTGACGGACGGGGCCGCAGGCGTGGTGCTGCTGAGCAACCGCTATCTGAGCCGGCACCCCCGCACCGTCGACGACATGACCCGCATCCTCGGCTGGGGCCACCGCACGGTCGGACTGTCCTTGTCCGGCAAACTCACCCGCGACGACGACGATCCCCTCGTCATGCCGCACGTGCGCGCCACGATCGTCGACGCGTTCGAGCGGAGCGGCATCGGCGGCGTCCGCGACCTCGACCTGATCGAAACCCACGACTGCTTCACGGTCGGCGAATACCTGCCCGTCGACCACTTCGGGATCACCGCCCCCGGCCGGAGCTGGCAGGCGATCGAGAACGGCGACCTCGAGATCGGTGGCCGCATCCCCGTGAACCCCAGCGGCGGGCTTCTCGGCGGCGGGCATCCGGTCGGCGCCACCGGAGTCCGGATGCTGCTCGACTGCCACCGCCAGATCACCGGGCGCGCCGGCGACTACCAGGTGCCCGGCGCCGCCCGAGCCGCGACCCTGAATATCGGCGGAAGTACCACCACCACGGTCGCTTTCGTCGTCGGCTGAAAGGACTTCCATGGAACTCGAGATCCTGGGACGGGCGCTGTCCACCCTGCCCGCGGACGACGACCACCCGTACCGCACCGGTCCGTGGCGTCCGCAGCACACCGAGCGTCGCGCCGACGACCTCGAGGTGGTCGGCGACCTGCCGGCCGACCTGGACGGCGTGTACCTGCGTAACACCGAGAACCCGGCGCACCCCGCACTCGAAGGTCTCTACCATCCGTTCGACGGTGACGGCATGGTGCACGTCGTCGGCTTCCGGGACGGAAAGGCCTTCTACCGAAACAGATTCGTGAGGACCGACGGTTTCCTGGCCGAGCAGGAGGCCGGCGGCCCGCTGTGGGCGGGCATCGCCGAACGGCCCCAGAACTCGATCCGCCGGGACGGCTGGGGCGCCCGCGGCCACATGAAGGACGCCTCCAGCACGGACGTCACCGTGCATCGCGGCGTCGCCCTGACCAGTTTCTGGCAGTGCGGGGACCTCTACCGCCTCGACCCGACCACCCTCGAGACCCTGGGCAAGGCGACGTGGGACGGCCGATTCCCCTCCGACTGGGGCGTTTCCGCCCATCCGAAGGCCGACGCCCGCACCGGCGAGTTGCTGTTCTTCAACTACGGCACCGACGCCCCGTACCTGCACTACGGCGTGGTCGACGCCGAGGACCGGCTGGCGCACTACGTCGACATCCCCCTGCCCGGCCCGCGCCTGCCTCACGACATGGCATTCACCGAGAACTACGCGATCCTCAACGACTGTCCCCTGTTCTGGATCCCGGAGTCCCTCGCGCACGGCAAGTACGTGCCGCGCTACCACCCCGACCTGCCGATGCGGCTCGGCGTCCTACCCCGGCGCGGCCGCCCGGACCAGATCGTCTGGTTCGACGCCGACCCGACCTACGTGCTGCACTGGACCAACGCCTACGAGGACGGCGACGAGATCGTGCTCGAGGGATTCCATCAGGAGACGCCGGAACCGCCGGACGACGGCACCGGAACGCTCTACCGGCGGCTGTTCCGTTCGCTGGCGCTCGACCGCATGGGCACCCACCTGCATCGCTGGCGGTTGAACCTGCGCACCGGTTCGCTCACCGAGGAGCGGCTGTCCGAGTCCGTCACCGAGTTCGGGATGATCAATCCGCATCACGGCGGCATCCGTCACCGCTACACCTACGCCGCGACGGGGGTGCCGGGCTGGTTCCTCTTCGACGGGCTCGTCAAACACGACGTGCAGACCGGAGCAGAGGAGCACTACTCGTTCGGCGAGGGCGTCTTCGGCAGCGAGACGGTGATGGCGCCCCGCACCGGGTCCGCGGGCGAGGACGACGGCTACCTGATCACGATCACCACCGACATGAACCGGGACCGGTCCGAATGCCTGGTCTTCGACGCACGGCGACCGGCGGATGGCCCGCTCGCGCGGATCGGGCTGCCCGAACGGGTCTCGAGCGGCACCCACTCGACGTGGGCGGCGGGTTCGGACCTGCCGGGGTGGCGGGACGCGGACCGGGCCGGCGACGTCCTGAACCTATGATCATGTGTCGATGGCAGGTTCCGGCACGGTCACCGAACTCGAGCCGGGCGGTGACAACGCGATCGCGGTCACCCTCGGCATCCTCGGCGACGAATGGAACCTGTGGATCCTGCGGTACGCGTTGCAGGGCGACCGCCGCTACCGGGACTGGATCGAGCGGGGGGAGATCTCCAACGCGGTGCTGACCGCGCGGCTGACCCGCCTCACCGACGCGGAACTCTTCGAGCGGGTGCAATACCAGGCGCGGCCGGCCCGGCACGAGTACCGATTGACGGCACGCGGCCACGGCGTGTGGCCGGTCCTGCTCACCATGTGGGCGTGGGAGCAGCAGTGGGCGCCCGACCACAGGGGCCGGCTCCCGGCCCGCCGGCACACGGGCTGCGCCGCCCGGTTCACCCCGGTCCTCGTGTGCGGCCACTGCGACCGTCCCGTCGGCGCACCCGACGTCGAGGCGCAGCTCGGCCCCAGCGGGCAGTGGTCGCGGAGCGTGCCCGCGGCGACCGGGCGCCGCCGGTCCGGCCGCGCTCGCTCGCCCGAGATCCTGCCGCACACGATGGAACTGCTCGGCGACCGGTGGTCGGCGGCACTGCTCGGGGCGGCGTTCCTCGGCGCCACCCGCTACGGGCAGTTCGCCGAGCGCATGGGTGCGCCGCCGGCGGTGGTGGCCGGCCGGCTCCGGCGCTTCACCGAACTCGGCGTGCTCGAGGAACTGCCCAATCCCGCCCGCCCGGCATGGGTGACCTATCACCTGACCGACAAGGGGCGCGCGTTCTTCCCCGTCGTCGCCTGCATGATCGACTGGGGGCTGCGCTGGTTCCGCGCACCGGAGGGACCCGCGATCGTCCTGTGTCACCGCGAGTGCGACCACACCTTCACCCCTGTCCTGACGTGCAGTCACTGCGGGGAGCGGCTGCGGGCCTCCACGGTCTCGATCGAGCCGTCCGGCGGTTGACCCGCCCGTCCGGCGGCTCGATTCGGATTAGGCTCCCACCATGCCCGAATCCGTGATCGCGAAACGGAGCACCGTCGCGGCGCTGCTCCTGGCGGTGCTCCTGGCGCTGACTGCGACGGCCTGCTCGTCGGGGGGTGATCGACCGTCTGCTCCCCAGGATCTGTGTTCCCCGCCCGGAGTCGGCTCGGCGTCCGCGGCGCCGGCGAACCTGGACACGTCGGCCGCCGCCGCGGAGGACCGGTACACGACGCCGGACGTGGTGTCCCTGGACTCGGTCGACGTCGCGGGGCTGAACCTCGTCACCCCCGGCGTGCTCACCGTCGGCACGCTCTCCGACGCGCCACCGAGCATCTGCGTGAACTCGAGCGGCGAGTTCACGGGCTACGACAACGAACTGCTGAAGGCTGTCGCGGAGAAGCTCGGGCTGCGTGTGCAGTTCGTGGGCACCGAGTTCGCAGGCCTGCTCGCCCAGGTGGCCGGCCGGCGCTTCGACGTCGGCTCGTCGTCGATCACCACCACCGACGAACGGCGCCAGTTGGTCGGCTTCACCAACGGCTACGACTTCGGGTACTTCTCGCTGGTCGTGCAGAACGGCAGCCCGATCCGCGGGTTCGGCGACCTGAACGCCGCCACGCGCATCGGGGTCGTGCAGGGCACCGTGCAGGACGACTACGTCGTCAACACCCTCGGCCTCGATCCGGTGAAGTTCCCGGACTACAACACCGCCTACGCGAACCTGAAGACCGGCCAGATCGACGCGTGGGTGGCGCCGTCGCAGCAGGCCGAGGGCGCCATCGCCCCCGGCGATCCCACGTCGATCGTGCAGAACACCTTCAGCCTCAACAACTTCGTCGGCTGGGCCGTCGCGAGGGAGAACCAGCCGCTGATCGACGCCCTGAACTCCGGGCTCGACGCGGTGATCGCCGACGGCACCTGGGCCGAGCTGTACACCCGATGGGTGCCCCGGGAACTGCCCGAGGGCTGGAAGCCCGGCAGCAGGGCCGCGCCGGAACCGGACCTACCGGACTTCGCGGCGCTGGCCGCCGAGAACGCCGGCGAGGAACCGGGAGCGACGGCACCGAAGTCCACGCTCGAGCAGCTGCGCGAGACGTTCTTCTCCTGGGAGCTGTACCGGCACGCCTTCCCCGATCTGTTGAAGACCGGGTTGCCCAACACCCTGATCCTCGCCGTCACGTCGGGCGTCGCCGGGACGATCCTCGGGATGTTGCTCGCCATGGCCGGGATCTCCCGCACCCGCTGGCTGCGCTGGCCCGCCCGCGTCTACACCGACATCTTCCGGGGGCTGCCCGCCGTCGTGATCATCCTCCTCGTCGGCCTCGGTGCCGGACCGGTGGTGCAGGGCCTGACGGGCAACAACCCGTACTGGCTCGGCGCCGCCGCCCTGGCGCTGCTCGCGGCCGCCTACATCGGGGAGATCTTCCGATCGGGCATCCAGTCGGTCGAACCGGGGCAGATGGAGGCTGCCCGCGCCCTGGGCTTCAGCTACCGCCGGGCGCTGACGCTGGTGGTGATCCCCCAGGGGGTGCGGCGCGTGCTGCCCGCGCTGATGAACCAGTTCATCTCGCTCATCAAGGACTCGTCGCTCATCTACTTCCTCGGCCTGCTGGCCACCCAGCGGGAACTGTTCGCCGTCGGCCGCGACCTGAACGCCCAGACCGGCAATCTCTCCCCGCTCGTCGCGGCGGGCCTGTTCTACCTGATCCTCACGGTGCCGTTGACGCACCTCGTGAACTACATCGACCACCGCCTGCGCACCGGCCGGCCCGAGGCCACCCTCGACCCGCTCGAACAGGAACTCGTCGTGGAGAGGGGCTGACCGATGCCGACCACCGTCCCCGAGAGTGTGTCCCTCACCGGGACCGGGCTGCACCTGGCCTTCGGAACCAACCGGGTGCTGCGCGGGGTCGACATCCACGTCGACGCCGGGAAGACCGTCACCGTGGTCGGCCCGTCCGGTTCGGGCAAGTCGACCCTGCTGCGCGTGCTCAACCGGCTGCACGAACCCGACGCCGGCGACATCCTCCTCGACGACCGCTCGGTGCTGAAGGACAACCCCGACGAGCTGCGGCAGCGGATCGGGATGGTGTTCCAGCACTTCAACCTCTTCCCGCACAAGACGGTGGCCGAGAACATCGCGCTCGGCCCCCACAAGCTCAAGGGGCTGTCGAAGGAACGGGCCCGCGCGCTCGCCCTCGAACAGCTCGACCTGGTCGGGCTGAAACACAAGGCCGACTCCCGTCCCGGCAACCTGTCCGGCGGGCAGCAGCAGCGCGTCGCGATCGCCCGCGCCCTCGCGATGGCCCCACAGGTGATGTTCTTCGACGAGGCCACCTCGGCGCTCGATCCGGAACTCGTCAAGGGGGTGCTCGCCCTCATGGCCGACCTCGCCTCGGGCGGCATGACGATGGTGGTCGTCACCCACGAGATGGGCTTCGCCCGCTCGGTGTCGGACACCGTGGTGTTCATGGACCACGGCGCGGTAGTCGAGACCGGCCCACCCGAGGAACTGTTCGACGCCCCGAAAACCGAGCGCCTGCAACAGTTCCTGTCGCAGGTCCTGTAGGCCGCTCCGCGGCCGGTGTGTCCTTTGGGCGGCTGGGGCAGCCCAAAGGGCACACCGGACGTTCACCTCGTCTTTCCCTTCGCCTGGTTTCGGTCTCCTACGGTGCCCGCGTTGAACCGATTCGACGAGGGAGTACCTGTGAGTCCGAAGCCCCTGCCGCTGATCGTCACGCACGACGGCAAATCGTCACGCGCCGCCGTCACCTGCCGCTACAAGTGCGGCAACGCGTGTTCCCACGCCGTGCCCAACACCTCCGGGGGCGAGTACTTCGGTGACGTCGTGCGCACCGCCATGAGCCGGCGCGGCGTGCTGCGCGGCGGCGCGATGGCGGTGCTCGCGGTCGGTGCGGGCGGTGTGCTCGCCGCGTGTGCCGACGACGCGGGCAGCACCGGCGGCGCCACGACGTCGGGCCCGGCGGACCTCGGCCCCGCGCCCACCGGCACCGACTTCACCGCCGTCGTCCCGAACACCGACGACGTCGTGACCGTTCCCGAGGGCTACGACCAGTCCGTCGTCATCCGGTGGGGTGACCCGGTGCTGCCGGATGCGCCCGCCTTCGACATCGGCAACCAGACCGCGGCCGCGCAGGAGAAGCAGTTCGGCTACAACAACGACTTCGCGGGGCTGCTGCCCGTCGACGGCGTGCCGAACACCTACCTGCTGGTGGTCAACCACGAGTACACGTCCGAGCCCTTCATGTTCGCCGGCTACGATCCCGACAACCCCACCGAGGAGCAGGTGCGCATCGGATGGGCCAATCACGGGCTGTCCGTCGTGCAGGTCAAGGGTGAGGCCGGATCCGGTCGTCTCACACCCGAATTCGGCCCGCACAACCGGCGTATCACCGGTCTGACCGAGTTCGTTCTCACCGGTCCCGCCGCGGGCAGCGACCTGGTCAAGACCGCCGCCGACCCGACCGGCACCCGCGTGCTCGGCACCCTGAACAACTGCGCCGGCGGTCTCACCCCGTGGGGCACGGTGCTCTCCGGCGAGGAGAACTTCAACCAGTACTTCGCCAACGCCGAGAACGTCACCGACCCCGTCGCCGCCGAGCGACTGGCACGCTACGGCCTCGAGGGCGGCGCGTCGGAACGCCTGTGGGAGCGCTTCGACCCGCGTTTCGACATCGTCGCCACCCCCAACGAGGTCAACCGGTTCGGGTGGGTCGTCGAGGTGAACCCGTGGGACGCGACGTCCGTGCCGGTCAAGCACACCGCCCTCGGACGGTTCAAGCACGAGGCCGCGACGATCCACGTCACGGGCGACGGCACCGTCGTCTCCTACAGCGGCGACGACGAACGCTTCGACTACATGTACAAGTTCGTCTCCTCCCGCAAGATGCAGCCCGGCACGTCGCAGGCGGCGATGCGGCACAACATGACGCTGCTCGACGCCGGCACCCTGTACGTGGCCAAGCTGACCGGTGAATCACCGGACGAGATCGACGGCAGCGGCGCGCTTCCCGCTTCCGGCACGTTCACCGGCACGGGAGAGTGGATTCCCCTGCTGCGCACCGCCGAGGACGGCCGCGGCGAGTCCCTGGTCGACGGCATGACCGCCGAGGAGGTCGCGGTGTTCACCCGTCTGGCCGGGGACAAGGTCGGGGCCACCAAGATGGACCGGCCGGAGGACTTCGAGCCGAACCCCGTCACCGGCAAGGTCTACGTCGCGTTGACCAACAACACCAAGCGCGGCGAGGACGGCAAGGCCGCCGCCGACGTCGCGAACCCCCGCAACAACAACAAGAACGGGCAGGTGCTCGAGATCGACGACGACCACGCCGGCACGTCGTTCACGTGGAGCCTGCTGCTGGTCTGCGGCGATCCGGAGGCCGCCGACACGTACTTCGGTGGTTTCGACAAGGCGCAGGTCAGCCCGATCTCGTGCCCGGACAATCTCGCCTTCGATCCGCACGGCAACCTGTGGATCTCCACCGACGGCAACGCCCTGAAGTCCAACGACGGACTGTTCAGCGTCGCGCTCGACGGCCCGCGCCGCGGGGAGACCAAGCAGTTCCTCACCGTGCCCGTCGGTGCGGAGACGTGCGGACCGATCGTGCAGGAGAACCGCGTCGTCGTGTGTGTGCAGCACCCGGGCGAGACCGACGACGCCACGTGGGACGCCCCGTCGTCGCACTGGCCCGACGGCGGCACCTCGCAGCCGCGCCCGGCCGTCGTCGCGGCCTGGAAGTCCGACGGCCTGATCGGCGCCTGACCCCGTGCGCGCTTCTGGTAGCAGCCGCTACCAGAAGCGCGCACGGGTGCCGTCAGGCGCCCAGGCGGCGGGCGAGGTCGATCAGGTCGTCGGCGATCACGTCCCAGTCCTGTTCCGCGCGCAGGTCCGTGGTCTGGGCCGGGCCGTGCTCGGTGGGTCGCGCGAAGAACGCGGTCCTCAGGCCGCAGGACCGCGCGGCCGCCAGGTCCTCGTTGTGGGCGGCACACATGCACACCTCGCCCGGCTCCAGGCCCAGGATGTCGACCGTGCGCAGATACGCCTCGGGCATGGGCTTGTAGGCTCGCGCGACCTCGGCACCGAGGACGGCGTCCCAGGGCAGGCCCGCCCGTTTGGCGATGTCCACCATCATGCCGATGTTGCCGTTCGACAACGGGGCGACGACGAAACGCTGCTTCAGCCGGGTCAGTCCCTCGACGGCGTCGGGCCAGGGATCGAGCCGGTGCCAGGCGAGATTGAGCCGATCGAGATCGGTCCCCGGCACGGCGGCCGGATCGATGCCGACCGTACGCAGCGCCTCGTCCAGGTTCTCTCGGTGCAGCACGTCCAGCCGCACGAACGGCCGGGTGCCCGCTCGCACCGCCTGCATCGCCGGCTGGTAGCGAGCCCGCCAGGCGTCGGCGAAGACGACCGGGTCGATCGACTCGTCGTAGCGGGCCAGCAGGGGCGCCGCCTCCCGCGCGATGCTGGTGCGCCAGTCCACCACCGTGCCGAACACGTCGAAGACCAGTGCCTTCACCCCGGAGATGCTCATACGCCGCATCCTCCCAGCACCGCCGGGCCGGTGCACGTCAACCAGCACCGCCGGGCCGGTGCACGTCATCCAGCACCGCCGGGCCGGTGCACGTCATCCAGCACCGCCGGGCCGGTGCGCGTCAGCGCAGCACCGCCGCCCCGAGGAACTCGCACGCCTGCAGCGCCAGCGCGATGTCCAGCTTGTCGTGCACCGCGGGTGCCCCGGTCGGGTCGCCGAGCGCCTTGTTGATCCGGTACTTGACGGTGTTGCGGTGCAGGTTCAGCCGTTCGGCGGTGTGCAGGTGGCTCTCACCGGTGGCGAAGTAGGTGCCGAGGGTGACCCGCAGCATCGCGGCCTGTTCGGTGTCGTCGGCGAGCGGACCGAGGATCTCGCCCACCCATGCCCGCGCGGCGTCGAGGTTGCGGGCGAGCAGCGACACCACCGCGACGCCCCGATCCCCGAAGCCGACGACCCGCCGGGTGCACGTGGTCTGCGCCACCGCAATCGAATACGCGGCCTCGGCCTGCTCGTGCGAGCGCCGGAAGCCGGCCAGGCCGGAACCGGGCAGGCCCACCGCGAGACGGCCGGCCGGATGGGAGCGCACGACGGCGTCGAGCGCCGCCGTGTCGATCACCGGCCGGCGCCGATCGAACGGAAGCCACGCCCACACCGTGCGCCGGTCGATGGCGGTGAGGATCGGCGGGGCGTCCGACCCGAGATGCACCGCCACCGCACGCACCAGCCGGTCCAGCGGATTGATGGCACCGTCCGCGGATTCGACTGTGGTCCAAGCGATCACCCCGACGTGACAGCGGTCGAGCCGGTACCGGGTCTCCGCCTCGAACGCCGCGGCGTCGGTCTCGGATCCGTCGACGAGGCCGTGGATCAGGGCGGAGTGCACGTTGCCGCGCACGGCCGACCACCGGCGACGTTCCTTCTCGTACGCGTCGAACACGTACAGGGTGATCCAGTCGATGTACCGGTAGACCACCGCGGAGATGTACTCGACGACGTCGAGGGTCACCTGCGGCGGCAGGTTCATCGACCGCACCTCGTCGAAGCACAGCCGCATGAGGTCGTTCTGCCCCATGTGGTACGCCCGGACGAGGGAGTGCGACGGCACGTCGCGCTGCGCGAGACGGAGCGCGTATTCCACTGCCGCCGTTGTGGGTTGGAGGTGGTCGGCAGGGATCTCGTTGGTGAGCACGTGGATGATCGTCGCGATGTTGCCGTGCACGCTCGCCTCGAGGAGTTCGACGAGTTGCGGGTCCTCGTCGAGGTGGGCGATCTCGCGCGCCATCATCGCGGTCATGGACCGGCTGATCTCCCGCTGGCGGGCGTCGAAGCGGCGCGCGACCTCGGCGACGACGCGCCGGACGTCGTCGGCGGCCGACGATGCGCCCGCCGGCTGTCCCGAGAGCACCGGATCAGCCACGGCCCGTGCTCCGCAGGTGCCGCAGCGCCGACTCGGCGGCGTTGTAACCGCACATCCCGTGCGCGCCCGCCCCGGGCGGGGTGGAAGCCGAGCACAGGTAGACACCCGGAACCCCGGTGCTGTAGGGGTCCAGTGCAATTCGTGGCCGGAAGACCACCTGCAGGTCGGCGTTGGCACCGCCGACGATGTCCCCGCCGATCTGGTTGGGGTTCTGCCGCGCGAGGTCGGCCGGTGCCGTCGTCGAGGTCGCGACGACGCGGTCCCGGAACCCCGGGGCGAACCGCTCGATCTGCGCGACGATCGCGTCCGTCGCGTCACCGGTGTAGCCGGCCGGGACGTGGGCGTAGGCGTACACCGGGTTCAGGCCGCCCGCCGAGCGGGTCGGGTCGGCGACGTACTGCTGACCGAGCAGCACGAACGGCTTCGCCGGCATGCGGCCCGTCGCGACGTCGCGTTCGGCCCGGGCGATCTCGGCGAACTCGCCGCCGAGGTGGACGGTCCCGGCCCGCCCGCAGTCCGGATCGGTCCAGGGGATCGGGCCGTCGATCGCGAAGTCGACCTTGAAGGCGCCGGGAGCGTGACGGAACTTGCGGTAGGACTTGGCGATCCGCGACGGCACCGCGTCACCGAGGATGTCGAGGGCGGCGCCGGGGGCGACGTCGAGGAGGACGACGTCCGCCGGCGGCAGGTCCGCCGCGCGACGGACCCGGACGCCGGTGTGCACCTTGCCACCGTGCTCGGCGAGCTGGGCGGTCAGTGCGCGCGCGATGGCCGCGGAGCCGCCCTCGGCCACCGGCCACCCGTAGCGGTGGCCCGCGGCGGTGATCATCAGCCCCACGGCGGACGTCGCCGGGCGGTCCAGCCGGTGGTAGGCGTGGGCGGCGACGCCGCCGAACAGGGCCCGTCCCTTCGGCGTGCGGAACCAGCGGGCCGCGGCCGTCGCGGGCAGCAGGGCCCGCGGCCCGAACCCCGCCAGCCGCAGCGGGTGGCGGGGGACGTTCAGCACCGGCCGCATCAGGTCCGCGGCGAGCGCGTCGAACCCGGATGCGAGGTCGGCGAACATCCGCCGCCACCGCGGCCCGTCCGCGCCGAGACCGGCCGCGGTGACGTCGAGGGAGCGGTGCAGCAGGGCGGCCTCACCCCCGTCGAGGGGGTGGGCGCAGTCGATCTCCGGCCACCGCCACCGCAGGCCGTACCGTTCGAGGCCGAGGGTCTGCAGGTAGGGGGAGCCGGCACCCATCGGATGGAAGGCCGAGCAGTGGTCGTGGACCAGGCCGGGGACGGTGAGCTCGCCGGAGCGGGTTCCGCCGCCGATCTCCTCGGCTGCCTCGAGGACCTGGACGTCCACGCCGCGACGGGCGAGGTGGACGGCGGCGGCGAGCCCGTTGGGCCCGCTGCCGACCACGACCGCCGTACTCACGCCTGCACCTCCAGCTGTTCGGCGTCTGTGCGGTCCATTGTCCACTGCACGTCGAACGGGATGGGTCCGTTGGGCAACCAGGGCTGCTCGGCGACGGCGTCGGCCACCCTGTAGGTGCCGCGTTCGATCACGCCGAGGGCCGCGTCGATCACCTTGTACTCCTGGGTGCCCCGGTGGATGGGCTGCGATTCGATCCACGCGACGACGAACTCGCCGGGGGCGAAGTTGCAGCGGCGCTGGATGGCGGCGATGAGGTGCTCGTTGTGCAGGTGACCGTCCCCGAAGTTGAAGGCGACGATCGAGTTGCAGGAGAACTCGGCCTCGCGCAGGTCGTAGGTGTCGATGTCGTCCCCGAGGTGCCGCATCATGAGGGAGAACAGTGCCCGGCCCTGGCTGTGCAGGGACCGCCAGCCGAGCAGCTGGTGCATCACCACGTCCGCGACGTCCTCGGGGTAGGTGGCGAGCAGCTGGGTGCGGGTGTTCTGCGCACCGCGGACGATGTGCCGATTCAGCTTCTCCTCCGCGCCCGGCGCGAACGCCCAGGTGGCGGACGCCCAGTTGCCGGCGTACTGCCGCATCGACGGCAGGAACGACACCAGGTCGGGACGCAGATTGCCCAGCACCGGGAAGAAGCACAACCCGGCGGTGATCCCCCCGGCCAGCCACAGCGACGACATGTCGGTCACGGCGTAACCGTCCCACGCGGGGAAGCCCCAGAACAGGAAGACCGTGGCGTAGGCGAACAGCAGATTCCATTCCAGCGGCACCGCGAGCGGGAAGGTCGACGCGATGAAGAAGTGGAACGCCACCATCAGCAGCACGGCGAGCAGCGTGAGGGTGCGGTTCGTGGAGAACAGCAGCACGAGCGGCGTGGCGATCTCGACGAGGGTGCCCAGGACGTGCCCGACGCCGCCGGCCAGCACGGACGGGCGCAGATCGTTCGGGAAGCTGCGGTAGTGCGCGCGCTTGATCGTCCTGGACAGCATCCACGGCGTGTTGCTGATCATCGGCGGGATCACCATCGAGAAGTGGTGACCGAACTTCGAGACGCCGGCGCCGACCCAGACGGTGACGATGAGCAGCTTGAGGGCGACGATCATGTCGACGAACGGCAGGAAGGTGAAGAACACCAGCGCGGGCAGGTACTGCTCGCTGCGCGCCGCAATGAAGATCACCTTGTCGCGCAGGCCGATCAGGACGAGCAGCACGACGATCGGTGCCACCACCGCGGGCCGGACCAGTCCGGCGTTGTCGGCGATCACCGCGTCGACCGAGGCGGTGTGGACACCCGGAAGAACGATGGCGGCAAGAAGATTGACGAGCAGGACGGCGTAGAGCGCGACGTCGCCGGCGGTGCGGCGGTCACCGGCCGTGCCCGGCACCTTGCCCGGCCACGGTGGGAGCCGGATCGTGTCCGGCTTCAGCCAGGAATGGAATCCGCCGGTCATCGGCTTGAAGTGCCCGGCGAGCGGGCCCCACGAGCCGCCGACGCCGAGCGCCTCCACCAGCACCGTCCACAGGATCAGCTTCTGGTAGACGATCGGCTGGTTCCACCACGACGCCACGTCGAGCCAGGGCAGGCCCGAGGTCAGCGTCGCGAGGGCGGTGCCGGCGCCGACGTAGAGGACCAGCAGCTTGAGGATGTAGACGGTGTGCACCATCTTCGGGGTGCCGAATCCGTGGTCGACCCAGTGGGTCGACATGGCCCGCAGCCGATCCCGGAACGGGAGCTGACGGAAGGTGGCGGGATCCACTTCCGGGAAGTGGCCGGTCTTGAAACCCATGGGAATTCGCCTTTCGGGTAGGGGCGGCCGCCCCACCGGCCCGGGGCCGGCGAGTCGGAGCGTGTGGTGTCTCGGGGAGCGGTCAGGCGTGCACGGGAGCCCCGTGGCTGCGCCGCAGACCGGGCTTGTCGATCTTGCCGACGGGGTTGCGCGGCAGGTAGTCGACGACGTGTACCTCGGCGGGCACCTTGACCCTCGTCAGCCGCTCGGCGACGTGGGTGAGCAGTTCGGCCCCGGTGACGGTCCGGCCGGGGCAGGTCACGACGTACGCGACGGGGACCTCGCCGTACACCTCGTGCGGCGCGCCGATCACGGCGGACTCGAGGACCGCGGGGTGGGTGGCGAGTGCGTTCTCGATCTCCTTGGGGTACAGGTTCTCCCCGCCGCGGATGATCATGTCCTTGATGCGGTCGACGAGGGTGAGGTAGCCGTCCTCGTCGAGCCGGCCGACGTCGCCGGTGTGCAACCAGCCGTCGACGACGGTGCGGGCGGTCTCCTCGGGCCGGCCGAGATAGCCGCGCATCACGTTGGGGCCCTTGATGAGCACCTCGCCGGTGGCGCCGGGCGGCAGGTGCCGGCCGTCGGGTCCAACGACGGCGATCTGCTGACCGGGCAGCGCGGGGCCGACCGTGCCGAGCTTGCGGGGGCCGTCGACCGGGTTGCACGCCGACGCGCAGGTGCCCTCGGTGAGCCCGTAGCCCTCGACGACGACGAGCCCGAAGCGCTGCTCGACGCGGTCGAGGAGTTCCTTCGAGATCGGGGCCGCGCCGCAGATCGCGAAGCGCAGCGACGAGGTGTCCACCGGGGTGTCCTGCGGCTGGGAGACCAGCAGGGCGTAGATGGTGGGCACGGCCGAGAAGTACGTCGGTCGCAGCCGGGCCACGTCGCCGAAGAAGCGGTCCGGGGAGAACCGGCCGGTGATGCTGAGCTGAGCACCGGCCAGCAGGGGCGCGAGGAAGCTGACCGCGATCGCGTTGACGTGGAACAGCGGCAGGATCAGCAGGCAGTGGTCGGTCTCGGTCAGCCGCAGGTGCGTGCGGAAGGAGTCCGCCATGAACTGCAGGTTCGCGTGCGTGAGCTGCACGCCCTTCGGCCGGCCCGTGGAGCCGGAGGTGTAGATCAGCAGGGCGGTGTCGTCGGGTTCCGGGTCGGCGCCGGCCGCCCATCCGGCGGGAGCGGCGACGGCCATGTCGTCCACGTGGATCACCGGTCGGCCGCCCGACGGGGCGCCGGGACCGGCGTTCACGACGAGTGCGGCTCCGGCGTCGTCGATCTGGTACCCGGCCTCGCTCGCGGTGAACGCCGGATTGACGGGGGTGGCCGTCGCGCGCAGCCGCCACGCCGCCATGAGGGCGACGAGCAGTTCGGCCCGGTTGGGCAGCATCACCGCGACGACGTCACCCGCTGCGATGCCGTGCTGCTGGAGCTGCGCCGCGAAACCGTCGACTCTGCGGGCGAATTCGGCGTAAGTGAGCTGCCGGTTGTCGTCCCGCACGCAGGGCCGGTCCGATTCGCGGTGCCACACCAGGTATTCGATCGTCACTACCGTCGGTCCTCTCGTTTTCGGCTGACCACGACGGTAGTGACGGGGATCACGTCCCGGCTACGGCCTCGCGGGCTCGAGTTCCGGCCGGGTGTTGTCCTCCGAGCACAAACACAGAGCCGCCGGCTGCGGAAGGCAGCCGGCGGCGCGGAACGGATCGTCAGGGGGCCGGATCGCCCGAGGCGGCGGGCTGCGGCGCCGCCGCGACGTGCATCGCCCGGGCCAGTGCCGCCTCCTCGGGCGCAGCGGTCCGTGCGGCACCACGCCGGCGCAGGTACCGGGTCTTGAGGTGGTACGCGGCGACGATGACGGCGAGCGCGATCAGCGACTGCACCAGTTCGGCGCGGGCGCCGGTGAACCACATGCCGACGAGGATCGCGACGATGACGGCCGTGACGACGACGGGCAGGGCGGGGTAGAGCCACACCCGGAACTGCAGGATCTCGGGCGACGTGCGTTCCCAGCGGCGACGCAGCACCAGTTCGGACAGGCAGATCATGATGTACACGAACAGGCAGATCGCACCGGACGACGTGACCAGGTACAGGAAGATCGTGTCGGGCCAGACGTAGGCGGCGACGATGCACACGTAACCCACGAACGTGCACGACAGCACGCCCTTCAGCGGGACACCGCGGGAGTTGACGGCCGTCATCCAGGCGGGGGCGTCGCGGTGGGCACCGAGCACGAACAGCATGCGCGACGCGGTGTAGAGCCCCGAGTTCAGGCACGAGAGCACGGCGACCAGCACCACGAAGTTGAGGATCTCGGCCGCGCCGGGAATGCCCAGGACCTCGAGGGCGGACACGAACGGGGATTCGCCGACGACGTAGCGGTCCCACGGCAGCATGGTGACGAGCAGGAACGTCGCGCCGACGAAGAACGCGAGGATCCGGAACACGACGGTGCTGGTGGCGCGGCGGATCGCCGCGGCCGGCTCCTTCGACTCCGCCGCGGCGATCGTGACCAGCTCGGCTCCCGTCATCGAGAAGATGACGGCGACCACTCCGACCAGGACGGGGGTGAAGCCGTTCGGCAGGAAGCCGCCGTGGGCGGTCAGGTTTACGAACGACAGGTCGGCCCCCGGCCAGACGCCCAGCACGTAGAGACCGGCCAGGACGAGGAACGCGATGATCACCGCGACCTTGATTCCGGCGAACCAGTACTCGGCCTCACCGAAGTTGCCGACCGACAACAGGTTCACCACGGTCATGATCAACAGCAGGCCGGCCGCCATCAGCCACAACGGAACACCGGGGAGCCAGCGGCCGAGCAGGGTGGCCCCGACCACGGCCTCGATTCCGACGACGACCACCCAGAAGTACCAGAACAGCCAGCCGGTGGCGAAGCCCGCCCAGTTGCCCATAGCGTCGCGGGCGTACTCGGTGAACGAGCCGGTGCAGGGCTTGGCGACGGCCATCTCCCCGAGCATGCGCATGACCAGGAAGACGATGAGTCCGCAGATCAGGCAGGTGAGGATCGCGCCGGGGCCGGCCTGGCCGATGATCGCGCTGATGCCCACGAAGAATCCCGCGCCGATCACCCCGCCCATGGACAGCATGGTGAGATGACGCCTCTTCAGCGCGTGACCCAGGGTGTCGGACCTTTCGGCCGGTGAATCGGTGTGCACGGCACTCCCTTCGAGACCTGGTGTGCGGCGCCGTGGGGTGCCGGTTCCGGCGTCCCGGCGGCGCTGTCGCTCGGATGGGAGAACCCTACGACCGCGATGTGACCCACGACATGTCCGTGATGTACACAATCGTGAGTCACATCCGCCGTCGGGGCGATTGTCCGTCGGATTCAGACCGGTTGCGCCTCGTCCGGCGCCGCCTCGGGTGCCTGCGACGTTTCGGGCTTCTGCGACGTTTCGGGTCCCTGCGGCGTTTCGGGTCCCTGCGGCGTTTCGGGTCCCTGCGCCGCCTCGGGTTCCGAGGGCGCACGATCCGTCGGGGTGAGCAGCACGTAGCTGCCCGCGGCCAGCAGCACCGTCACCACCGGGGCGAGCTGCGCCCACGTCGCGCTGACCTCCTGCACGGTGAGCACGATGCCCGCGACGGAGGAGAGCAGCCACGCCAGCGCGCCGCCGGACGCGGTGCGGGGCATGATGCGCCCCCGATCGCGCAGCACGTAGACCACCGCGATCGCCACCCACGCGGTGATGAGCACGCCCTGCCAGGCGAGGGCCTGCAGCAGGTATCCCAGCACGTCGGTGAGCATGAGCAGGTAGGCGAGCACGGCGGTGACCACCACCCACACCGCCCGGGGCACGTCGAGGCGCAGGGCCCGGTGGACGAACACCTGCAGGTTGGTGGAGGCGAGGTAGAAGTTGGCCGAGTTGATGCGGGTCTGGGACACGATGATCAGCAGCACCCCGGCGAAGCCGAGGGAGCCGACGACCGCCTCGACCACGCCGGTCTCGGTGCCGGCGATGTCCCAGGCGCCGAGGAGGTAGAGCCCGACGAGTCCGTTGACGCCGAAGGTCAGCGCGTAGAACACCCAGCCGAAGGTGACGGTGCCGTGGAAGCCGGCGTCGGCGCGGCGACCGAGCCGCGCGTAGTCGAAGGTGTACATCATCAGCACCCAGACGCCCATGTAGACGAGGTAGGCGGTGAGCCAGCCCGGAAGCGGACCCGAGGCCACCGTGGCGGTGAGCCACCCGGTGGGGTAACCCTGCTGCACGGTCGCAGCCACCACGACGGCGACCATGCCGACGAGGTAGAACGGCAGCAGGATCCCGTTGAGCTTGTCGAGCCATGCGGCCACGCCCCCGATCACCACCGGGATCATGTACACCGTGCACAGCAGGTACCACAGCCGGATGTCGCCGCCGAAGTACTCCTGCAGCGCCACCGCGACGATGGAGCCTTCGAAGACCCCGTAGTAGAGCGCGGTGGCTGCGAACAGCGCCGGGGCGAGCAGCGAGCCGACGGCGCCGAACATGCGCCGGGACAGCAGCTCGACGGACAGGCCGGTGTGGATCGCATAGCGGGAGAGCAGCAGATTGACGACGCCGAAGGTGGCGATGGAGGCGGCCATCCCGGCGAGGGTGGCCGGTACCCCGACCGCGCCGGCCGAGGCGACCGCGATGTAGAGCCAGAACATGGCGCTGAACATGGCCCACCAGGCCATCGTCAGCGACCAGCGGGACAGCCGGCCGGATTCGGGCACGCGATGGCGGTCCACGGGGGATTCGGGGGCGGAGTCGGTGAGGTGATCGGACATGGGGGTCGCCTCTCGAGGGGAGGGAATCCGAACCGGCGCAGGGGCGCTCGACCGCCCGCGGCACGGGAGGTTCGGCAAGGGGAGTCTTCGGGGAGGGGAGAGTCTTCGGGGAGGGGAGAGCGGGAAACCTCAGGCGGGGCAGCGGGATCGCTGCCCCGCCTCACGCGTCAGGACCAGTGCGCGACGGAGCGGGTCCGCAGCAGGTCGCGGAACTGGGCGGTGGTGGTGGGCAGCAGCGCGCCGGTGCCCCAGTCGACGATCACGCCGTAACGGCGCACGAGGTCGAGCATGGACAGCTCCCCGCTACGGTAGCGGGCGGCGACGGCTTCGGGGTCCTCGCCGAGCCAGCCCTCGCGCGATGCACGGATCTCCGTGCGGAGCCGATCGGTGGCGTCGTCGTCGAGCTCGTAGCGGTCGATCTCGGGGTCCACCGGCACGACGACGACGCCGTAGTCCAGGGCAGCGCGCTCGACGGAGACGTAGCCGTCGATCACGTCCTCGAGCACGGCCTCCGGGTCCCGCTGCAGCGGATCCCCGTACCCCCCACCGCCCGCCGACGGCCGCTCGAACGAATCCCCGGACTGGACCGGCACATTCGAGAACACGGACCCCAGGAAGCGCTCCTCGGGGGTGCCGCGGTTGAGCCAGACGCCGTGCGGGATGGACGGCAGACCACCCTCGATGCCCCACGTGACCGAGCGGGAACGGTCACAGCAGTACGACATCACACTGTTGTCGCTGTCGGTGAGGACGCCGCCCTTGGACAGGCCGCACCCACCGCGGTATTCGCCGGGCCCACCGGAATCGGTGATGATGGCGTGCTCGGTGGTGAGCACGGGCGTGAGGCGTTCCTGTCCCTCGCACGGCTGCACGGCCAGGCCGATGCCGAACACCGGTGCCGTGGCGCTCGATCCGTCCTTCGAGCTGCGGCCTCCCCAGCCGCCGGCCATCCAGTCGTACCACATGAAGAACGGCCGCTCCTCGGTGCGGGCGTCGCGCCCGCCGACGAGCAGGTACTCGAGGTTGAACGAACAGGCGATGGCCCGGGAGGGCACGACCTTCGACCACAGTTCGAAGATCGCGTTCATGATCTTCTCGTAGGGACCGGAACAGAACCCGGTCACCGCGTGCGGCCAGCCCGCGTTGACGACGGTGCCCTCCGGTCCGAGGTCGGTGCGGATCGCGTTGTACAGACCCGAGTTCAGCGGCACGTCGGGGAAGAACGACTTGGTACCCGCCACGATCCCGGAGAACGCGGTGCCGTAGCCGCTGTTGAGGAAGCTGGCGACGGCGGGTGCGCTGCCGGTCAGGTCGTAGCTGAGCTGGTCGCCCTCGATCGTCATGGTGACGCGGATCGGGACGAGGCCCTCGGGACGCGCCGGATCGGAGTCGAGGTAGTCCTCGGTGGTCCAGGTGCCATCCGGCAGGTCGGCGACCCGGCTGCGCACGATGCGCTCGACGTAGTCCTGGACCTCGCGCATCGCATCGGTGACGGTGCCGCGACCGTATTTGTCCACCAGCCGGTGGATTTCGCGTTCACACACGCCCGTCGCCTCGGCCTGGGCGTGCAGGTCGCCCATGCTGATCTCCGGCGACCGGGTGTTCGCGACGAGCAGTTTCGCGACGTCGGCGAGGAAGCGGCCCTCGTGCCACACCCGCACCGGGGTGATCCGCAGGCCCTCACCGAAATGTTCGGTGGCGGTCACGTCGAACGAGCCGGGGACGCTGCCGCCGATGTCGGCCCAGTGTCCCTTGTTCTGCGCGAAGGCGATGAGGACCCCGTCCGCGAAGATGGGCCGGATGAAGCTGACGTCGTTGAGGTGGGTGCCGCCCCTGTAGGGGTCGTTGACCATGAAGATGTCGCCGGGGTTGATGTCGGAGCCGAATTCCTCCAGCACGGCCTTGCACTGGAAGTGGAGGGTGCCGACGTGGACGGCGATGTCCTGGCTGCCCTGCATCACGGTGTTGCCCTCGGCGTCGCAGAGCGCGGAAGAGAAGTCCCGCGAGTAGATGACGAACGAGTAGCAGGTGCGCAGGATCTGCTCGGACATCAGGTCGACCGACGTGGCGAACGCGTTCTTGAGGACCTCGAACGTGACCGGATCGAGGGTGGGGGAGGTGGTGGTCATCAGGACTCCTGGATGTCGATGCGGATGTTCGCCCACTCGTCGATGGTGGCGGTGGTCCCCGGGGGGACGACGGTGGTGGAGTCGAGCTGGGTGATCACGGCCGGACCGGGAATGCGCGTACCGAACTCCAGTGTGTCGCGGTCGAAGACGGGGGTGTCGAGCCGCCCGCGCGCCTCGTCGAAGTAGACGCTGCGCCGTTCCACGGGCACCGGCTCCGCGGTGGTGGGTTCGGTGGTGCGGGGGAAGTTCGGCTTCGGCGTGGTGCCCACCGCGCGCAGGCCGATCTGGTAGATCTCCACGGGCGTGTCGTCGCGCCGGAACGAGTAGTCCCGCTCGTGCTCCTCGTGGAATCGTTCGACGGCCTCCGCGAGGAAGCCGGGGCCGCTGCCGGCGGTGACGGTGAGCGAGCGCCATTGCCCCGCGTAGCGCATGCTGATGTGACGGTCGAGCACCATCCGTTCGGGTGCGACCCCCTCGTGGCGCAGACGCTGCGTGCCCTCCTGCTCGAGGCGCAGGAACTCGCGTTCGAGTGCGGTCGTGTCGATCTCGTCGACGCGGCCCTGGAACATCGCCGACAGGTCGTGGCGGATGTCGACGAGCAGGCAGCCCTGCGCCGAGGTGATGCCCGGGTGGGGCGGCACCACGACGGTGGGAATGGACAGTTCCTTCGCGAGGGCCGCGCCGTGCAGGGCGCCCGCGCCGCCGCAGACGACGAGGACGAAGTCACGCGGATCGTAGCCCCTACGAATCGACAACAGCCGCACCGCATCCGCCATGTTCGCGTTGGCCACCTGGATGATGTTGCTCGCCGCCGTGTCGGCGTCGAGACCCAGCGGTCCGGCCACGCTCTGCTTGATCGCGTTCTCCGCGGCCGCCACGTCCAGGGTGAGTCCGCCGCCGATGAGGGCGGTGCCCAGGCGGCCGAGCAGCACGTTCGCGTCGGTGTTGGTCGGCTCGGTGCCGCCGCGCAGGTAGCAGGCCGGGCCGGGGGAGGCGCCGGCGGACTGCGGCCCGTTGCGCAGCGAGCCAGCCTCGTCGAGCCAGGCCAGGGAGCCGCCGCCCGCCCCGATGGTGAGCACCTCGATGCTGGGGAAGGAGATGGGGAAGCCGTACTCGACCTGCCACTGCTTGGTGGTGCGGACCTCACCGTCGTAGACGAGCGAGATGTCGGTGCTGGTGCCGCCCATGTCCAGGCCGATCGCGTTGGGGTATCCGCAGCGGGTCGCGATGTCCGCGACGGCGATCGCGCCGGCGGCGATGCCCGAGGCGGCCAGCCGGACGGGGTACTTCCCCACCATCGCGGGGGTCATGGAACCGCCGCCGGAATGGAGCAGGAGCAGGTCGCCGTCGTACCCGTCGGTGCGCAACTGCGCTTCGAGCCGGTTGACGTATCCGCTGACCAGCGGGGCGAGCACGGCGTTGGCGACGGTGGTGGAGGCGCGGTCGTACTCGAAGATCTCGGGGAGGATCTCGCTCGACGTCGAGACGGTGACGTCGGGCAGCTCGGCCTCGAGCAGGGCCCGTACACGCTGCTCGTGAGCGCTGTTGACGTAGCTGTTGATCAGGCACACCGCGACGGTCTTGATGTCCTTGCGGCGCAGGATCCGGGCGATCTCGCGGACCTCGGTTTCGTCGAGCGGGGTGACGACCTCGCCGGCGTAGTCGATGCGTTCGGTGACCTCGTACCGGTCACGGCGGCGGATGTAGGGGGTGCCGACGTCGACGTACGTGTCCCACAGCTCGTCCTTGGTGCCGTCGCGGATCTCGAGCACGTCGCGGAACCCGCGGGTGGTGACCAGGGCGGCGGGCGGGAAGTTGCGGGTGATGAGCGCGTTGGTCGCGACGGTGGTGCCGTGGGAGAACAGGGTCACCTCGGTCAGGTCGATGCCCGCGGTGCGCACACCGTCGACCACGGCGCGCATGGGGTCGTCGGGGGTCGAGGGGACCTTCGCGATGCGGGTGGTCGATGCGCTCTCGTCGAAGATGCACACGTCCGTGAAAGTGCCGCCGACGTCCACGGCGACGCGCAGGTGGGGGTTGCGAGATGTGATCATCGTCATACTCCTGAATCGGGTGGACTCAGTATTCGGCCTGGTCGACGCCTCATCAATTGGAGAAAGTGAATCGAGTTCGGCGAATCGTTGGAGATTCTCACATCGGAGGGGGAAAGATGTCGGGCATGCTTCCGGACCGTTTCCGGCTCGTCGACCTGCTGCTCGAACCCGATCTCGGGCTCCGGCTGGTGACCGACGCCGACCCGAACGTGGGAATCACCGGAGCGCACCCGATCGAGATCGAGAACCCGACCCGGTGGCTGCGGCCGGGGTCGATGATGCTCACCACCGGCTCGCGCTTTCCCAGCCTCGAGCACCCGCAGCAGGCCTGCCGCGAGCTGATCCGCGAACTCGTCGGTTCGGGCATCACCGCACTCGGGTACGGCGTGGGAGTGATCACCGGCGACATTCCCCGGTCCCTGCTCGACGAGGCCGAACGCCACCGGTTCGCCGTGGTGGCGATCCCGCCGGAGCTGCCGTTCATGGAGGTGGTCGGACGCGTCAATGCGGCAGTGCAGGCGCAGGACTCGATGCTGCTGCGACGTACGCTGCAGATGCAGAACCACCTGCTCGAGGCGATGACCGCCGAGTCCCCCGAGGCCGACCTCGTGGCCCGTCTCACCGGACTGCTCCGCAGCAGCGTGGTTCTCTACAACGAGGTCGGCGACGTCGTGGCCTCGGCCGGCGGCGCGCCCGTGCACCTGATCCGCAATCAGTTGCGCGGCCGGGACGGGCGGCTGCTGTTCCGGGTGGGCCGCTGGTCGGTGAGCGCGCACTCGATCTCGCCGGGCGACCAGCACTACTGGCTGGCCCTCGCGTCCAAGAGCAACGAACTCGCCGACCCGCTCACCGCACCCGCGGTCGAGGTGTCGCTGCGGCTGCTCAACACGATCGAACGCACCCGCCAGCGCGCCACCGTCGAGAACCGTGCGCGGCACGCCGCACTGGTGCGGGCACTGGCGTCGGGCGATCCATCCGACACCGACACCGTCCTGGATCAGCTCGAGATGCTCCGATTCGGCCCCGAACCCGACATGCGGATGCTGGTCCTGTCCGCCGCCCCCGACTACGACAACCGCCGATGGGTGTTCCGGGCGAACTCCCTGCTCGACGCCGTCGAGTCGGACGTGTCCGGTCTGGCCCGCGACATCGGGCTGACCCTGCTGCTCGCCCGCGGCGACGGCGGCCTGATCGGAGTGGTCCCGGCCCGGGCCGAGGCCTTCGAGTCGTGGTCCCACAACCTCCCGCAGGGATTGACGTGCGGCTCGAGCGAGCCGTTCACCGATCCCGCGCGCGGGCCCGGCAAACTGCGGGAGGCGCGCTGGGCACGACGGTCCGCCGAGCGGCTCGGCAGGACCGCCCAGCGCTTCGAGGACGTGAGCCTCGCCGACTGGCTGCTGGCGGGCCGCGACCCGGAGCAGGCCCTCGGGCGCGCCACCGCGGTGCTGGGTCCCCTGCTCGACGGCCACGACGACCTGGTCGATTTCCTCGTGCTGCACCTGGCCCGGGACCTGGACGTGGGACGCACGGCACGGGAGCTGAATCTGCACCCGAACACCGTGCGGCACCGGGTGAAACGCGTCGAGGACCTGCTGGGCCGGTCCCTGCGCTCCCCGCGGGACGTCACCGACCTCCACCTGGCCCTCGAAGTCCTCGCCGAACGCCCCACCTCATAGTCGCCCGGTGTGCGGAAGGATCGTCGTCATGGCTGTCACCGTGCGTCGGCTCACGACGCTGCCGGATCTCGGGCTCACTCTCGTGGCCGGTCGCGACGGCGCCGACCGTGTCATCGAGTGGGCGCATCCGATCGAGCTTCCCGACCCCACCCCGTGGCTCTCGGGCGGAGAGCTCGTGATGACCACCGGCCTGGAGATCGGCGCCGACGCGGACGCGCAGTTCGCGTACCTCCAGGGCCTGGTCGGAGCCGGCTGCGTGGCATTGGCGTTCGACACCGGCACCCGGTTCGACCGCGTGCCCGACGGTCTGCGCGCCGCGGGTGACGCGCTCGGGTTCCCGGTGCTCGCCGTGCCCGCCTCGACGCCGTTCATCGCCATCACCCGGGCGGTCATCGACGAACTGACCGCCGATCAGGTGCGGGCGGTGCAGCGGGTCGTCGACCAGCAGGAGCGGCTGGCCCGGGCCACGCTGCGCGGGGGCGTGCCCGCGGTGGTGACCGCGCTCGGCCAGGCGCTCGCCGGCGTCGTCGCCGTCGTCGACCCCGACGATCGCGTGCTCGCGGAGTACGGATCGGACACGAGCCGGGCGATCCGGCACGCCCGCGCGGTGTCGGAGTCGGCGTCCCGATCCCCGCGGCGGCGGCAGCTGAGCAAGGTGCTGGCCGACGACGGCGGGCACTACACCGTGCAGAGCATCGCGGCCGCCCAGGACCTCTACGGATACCTCGCCGTCGGCACCGCGGAACCGCTCCCGCCGGCCGACCGTCTGCTCCTCGCCCACGCCGTGTCGCTGATCTCCATCGAACTCGGCAAGCCCGCGAAGGTGCAGAGCGCGGAGCAGCGGTTGCGGGCCGTCGTCACCCGGACCCTCTTCGACGCACCCGAACGCATGGACGCCGGCCTGCTCCGGTACTTCGGGTTCGAACCGACCGACACCGTCGCGGTCGCCGTGCTGACCGACGTCGGTCCGCTGCTGCCGGCGGAACGGCAGGTCGGCGCCGCCCTCGCCGTCGAGGGGATCCCCCACCTCACGGCCTCGGTCGGCGCGGATGTCGCGGTGGTCCTGCCGGCCGACCGCGCCCGCGAGATCGCGACCCGGGTCCAGGACCGCGTCCGCGCGCAGCTCGGCCGCCCGGTCCGGTGCGGGCTGGGTAGTCCGGGCGCCGTGACAGACGCGAACACCAGTGTGCATCAGGCGCTCTCGGCGGCCCACGCGGCGCGGGACGGCAGCCGGGAACCGGTGGTGTTCACCGAGCTGGGCACCTTCTCCGTGTTGCTGGGCATGCAGGATCCGGATGCGCTGCACGCCATCGCCCGCTCGGGTCTCGAAGCACTCGATGACTACGACGAGAAGCACGGAGCGAGTGGACGACTGGTCGAGACCCTTGCGGCGTACCTCGAGCACAACGGTCAGGCCGAGAGCACCGCCGTTGCCCTCGGCATCCACCGGCACACCCTGCGCAACCGGCTCGCCCGCATCACCGAACTCACCGGCCGCGACCTCGACTCGATCCACACCCGCGTGGAGTGGTGGCTGGCCGTCAAGGCCCGGGAGATGCTGGACGGCCGTGACGGATAGGCGCCGGCGTCCGAGTTACCACACGAAGAGTCCGGCACCAGAGCAGAGGCATCTCGTCTGCGCCTCCCGGGGATACAGCCGTCCAGGGCGGGACAGAGCAGGCGCGGGGCGAGCGAGGCACTGGAGTGGACCGGCCGGTTATTCGATCGCGTAGCCGATTCGGTCGGCAGCTCCGGCCAACCGGGATGCGAATCCCGGGTGGTCGAGGGGGATGGTCATCTCAGGCTGATCCGGGAACGCCCGGGCGGCGGGCGTGAAGAGCGCAACGCACAGTCCACCGGCGAACCGGCCGCGGTAGGCGAGCCCGTCGAGATCCGGGTGGGCGGCGCGAATGGTGCGCGCCCAGTGCTGGGCGATGCCGTGTGCTGCGGTCGAGAGCGCGAAATTCGCTCCGACGCGAGTCGGCCGTCGGCCGGGACCGTGGGCGGCGACGTCGAGCAGGTGCAGGGGACGGGTGAACCGCACCGCGGTCAGGTAGGGGACGCGGGTGCGGGTATCGATCACTCGAGTGGTCTGGAACGCCTCGGCCAACGCACCGGGCACATCGGCGGCGCCGTACCAGACCCCGTGGCGGGCGTGGTCCCGGCGCGGCATCGGGTGCGGGTCGAACCGCAGGACCGGCCCGAAGGTGCGCGGGGTGTTCCACGGCAGGACGTGGTCGCCGCTCGTGGAGTGCACCCGCCAGACGATCGTGTCGGTGTCGAGGATCAGGTATTCGTCAGGGGTGATTTCGGCCGCGCGGAGCGCCTCCACGCCCGGCGGATGGGGCAGAGCTGGGGGCACCGGCGGCTCAGGCCGTCAGGTACTGGTCGACGACCGACAGGGCGTCCTCGACGGCGCCGCCGGTGAGCAGCCAGTCGACGACCGAGGTCGGTGCACCGTCGACGACAAGGGACGGTTGCGGCGTCGTCAGCAGACCGTGGATCGACAGGGGCTGCATGTTCTCAGGCAGGGCCTGCAGGACGGCGTCGAGGCCGGGCACCTGGCCGTCGTCGGTGAACTGCACGGCGGGGAGCAGCAGTCGGTTCGCTCGCTTGAGCGCCCACAGGCTGCGGTCGCCGACGCGCTGTCGGACGCGCGAGGGGCCGACACCGCCGAGTCGTTCGGCGGCCTGCTCGACGGTCAGGGTGTTCTCGAGCAGACGGCGCATCCGTGCGGTCCGGTCGGCGACGGCGGTGGCGAGGGCGAGGAGCGATTCGGGTGCGTCGCCGGCGTCGAGGAGGTCGGCTTCATGGGCGGGCAGGGACGCTGCGGGACGCTTCGCGGCCCGCAGCGCACGCAACAGGGGCAACAGATCGCGGCGATCGATGCTCGGGGTGCCGAGCGCGTCGGCGGCGGCGCTTTCGAAGTCGACGTCACCGGCCAGGTAGCGGTCTTCCGTGTCGGCCATCCCCACCACCTCCTAACAGTCACTAACAGTGTATCGCGCTGTTAGTGAGGTGAGAGTGGGAGTTGTCCGGGGTGACCGACAGCGCGCACACCGCGAACGATGTGGCCGGGAACTCGACGCGATCCACACCCCGACGGAGTGGTGAGCGGCCGTCGAGGTCCGGCAGATGCCGGCGGTGGCGGACGATCCGGACCCGGGCGGAGAATGCAACGCGGCGCAACGGTTGTGACGCGTGATCGTTTCGAGTGTGCTCCGAGTCACATTCTCACGAGTCGCATCCTCACGGGAAGGACACTCCGATGCTCCACGCTCCCACGGCCGGTCCCGAACTGCGCCGCCGGAGCTGACGAAGAACCGTCGAGGACACGGTCCGCGATCCGGCAGCCGGCTCCGGCCACCACGCCACTCACCGATCTCCTCGGCCGACGTTCCCCTCACCCCTCGATTCGAGGGCATCACAGAAGGTTCCGGTATCCCATGCCCGAACGCTCGCACGCCGACACGTCCCCGGGGTGGCTCGGATTCGGTGTCGTCAACACCGCCGTGGTCCTCACCGTCTCCGTCTCGGCGTGGTATCTGCTCGCCGACCCGCAGTTCAGTCCGTTCGACCTGTATCCGCTACCGTTCAATGCCCTCCTGTTCTGGGCGCTCCTGTTCGTCGTGTGGGCCGGATTCAACCTCGAGTTCTGGGGATTCGACCGGCTACGGCAGCCGTGGCGCGGACTGGTGTTCCTCGGCGCCACCTCGGTTTTCGCCGTCGTCGTCACCTACGTCCTGGCGAGCGGGATCGGTCACCTGTATCCCGCCTACGCGGCCGACCGTCCCGACGGCCTGGGCTACTTCACGGGCGCGCTGTTCGTCCTGTTCGGCTTCTCCACGTGGGTTCTGGTGGTGCTCAACTGGGGGCACTGGCCGTGGACCGATCTGGGCCTGAAACAGCCGTGGGTCGGTGCTTGCGAGATCGTCACCCTCCTCGTCCCCACCGCACTGCTCTACGTCGTCCTGGGAGTACCCGCGGTCTCGGACACCGTCCGAGAGGGCGCAGCTCTGTTCGGCATCGACACACTGCTCGGCTGGTACTACTCGATCATCGTCGCGATCGTGCTCACCGGGCAGACCCTGGAGAACTGGCCGTGGCGACTGGCCGGGAGCCGCCTGCGGGTCGCGCTGGTCTCGACGATCGGCAACATCGCGCTCGGCACCGTGTTGTTCGTGGCACTGCGCGCCGTGTGTGCGGTGCTCGTCGGCTCCGGCACAGCCGCCGACCCGGGCTTCCCGCTCGATCAGTTCCCGGCCCAGCTGGGCGTGTGCTGGGTCGCCTGGATGATTCTGTGGGCCAACGCCTTCGGTAACAAGCCGACGGCAGCCGGGGCCGTAGCGAATCTGGTGTCCCGCGCGGCGATCACGTTCGCCCTCGCCGTGACCACGTTCGTCCTGTACTACTACGTGGTCGCCGAGATCGTGCTGCACGAACCGGCTGTCGCCGACGGCCTGCACGGCAATGCCCTCGGGTTCATGGACCTGTTCGCGTTGGTGACCCTTCTGTACGTCGTCGGTTTCGAGTCCTTCGGGATCCGCCGGCCCGCCGTTCCCGCGCCCGAGGATCGCGCCGTCGCGCATCCCTGATCCGGCGGCGCTCCCGTCGGCGCGCGACGCCCGTCCCGCCGCGTCCGGACGCGACGGGACGGGCACTCCTCCGGGCCGCTCCGGTCAGTCCGCGGCTCCACCCAGGGGTGGCGGAGCCGACCGGTACCGGACCGGAGTCCTGGAGAAGGTCAACGGGTTTCCGACCTGCGGTGTGGCACTTCCGGGCACCGACACGACGGCGTCGAGACCGAGTCGCCGCGCGAACTCGAAGGCCTCGGCGACGTCGTTGATGGGTCCGGCCGGAACACCCACGCGGGCGAGTTCGTCGTACCAGTGGTCGGCCCCGGCCGTCGCGAGGATCGAGGTGATCTCCTCGCACAGTTCCTCGCGGTGTGCGACCCGCAGCGGGTTGCTGCAGAACCGCGGGTCGGTGGCCAGTTCCGGCGCGCCGATCGTCTCGGCGAGCCGGGTGAACTGCTTGTCGTTGCCCACCGCCAGCGCCAGCGGCCGGTCCTTGGTCGGGAACACCTCGTACGGGGCGATGCTGGGGTGCCGGTTGCCGAGAATCCCCGGCACCACCCCGGCACCGAGGTACGCCGAGCCCTGGTTGACGAGCGACGACAGCAGCGCAGCAAGGAGATTGGTCTCGACGCGCTGCCCCTCGCCGGTGCGCTGCCGGTGGTGCAGCGCAGCGAGGATCCCGGCGAGGGCGTGCAGGCCCGTGAGCACGTCGACGACCGCGACGCCCACCTTCGTCGGCGTGCCGGCCTCGGGTCCGGTGATGCTCATGAGCCCGCCGACGGCCTGCACGAGCAGGTCGTAACCCGGCAGGGCCGCTCCGTCGCCGCTCCCGAACCCGGTGACGGAGCAGTAGATCAGCCCCGGGTTGACGTCGAGCAGGTCGTCGTAGCCCAGGCCGAGCCGCTCCATGGTGCCCGCGCGGAAGTTCTCGACCACGATGTCCGCGCGCGCGACAATCCGGCGGGCCTCGGCCCGGCCCTGCTCCGACGCGAGGTCGAGGACCACGGAGGTCTTGTTGCGGTTGACCGAGTTGAAGTACGTGGCCGAGCCCGCGTCGTCGTAGGGCGGTCCCCACGCGCGGGTGTCGTCGCCGGTGCCGGGACGTTCGATCTTGACGACCTCGGCGCCCATGTCCGCGAGCATCATCGTGGCGTAGGGGCCGGCGAGGACCCGGGTGAAATCGGCGACGACGATGCCGTCGAGTGCGCCCTGGCTCATGCGATCGGCCTCCCGCCGCGGAGGTAGACGGTCGTGGTGTGGGTGAAGAACTCCCGCGCGACGCGGCCCTGTTCCTTCGGGCCGTAGCCGCTCTTCTTCGCGCCGCCGAACGGGACGTGCGGATCGGCGCCGGCGGATTCGGAGTTGATGTGCAGGATGCCCACGTCCAGGTCCTCGAGCGCCCCGAGCGCGCGGGTGAGGTCCTGGGTGAACACGGCCGCCGACAAGCCGTAGTCGCTGTCGTCGGCGAGCGCGAACGCCGCCTCGGCGTCCGCCGCGCGGCACACGGCCAGGACGGGTCCGAACAACTCCTCCCGCCACACGTCGAGCCCGGTGCCGGGCAGTTCGAGCACGGTGGGCGGCACGTAGAACCCGGCTGCGAGTGCACCGTCCTCGTACAGCCGGCCGCCGCACAGCACGCGGGCACCCTGCCGGACCGCCTCGTCGACACCTGCCTGGATCGAGGTCCGCGCCGCGGCATCGACCACCGGACCCATGTGGACGTGCTCGTCGAGGGGATTGCCGACGGTCCACTTGCCGATCCGGGCAACGAGTTCACCGACGAACTCGTCGGCGACGTCGTCGGTGACGATCAGCCGGGAGGTCGCCGTGCACTTCTGCCCCGACGACCGGAACGCGCCGAGGAGCACCTGTTCGGCGGCGAGATCGAGGTCCGCGTCGCCGAGCACGACGGCCGCGTTCTTGCCGCCCATCTCCGCCTGCACGGGCACGCCCCGCGCGGCCCCGGCCGCCGCGAGGCTCCGGCCGACCGCGGTCGAACCGGTGAAGGTCAGCGCGTCGATCCCCGGATGGTCGGCGATGCCGGCGCCGACCTCCCGGCCGCCGATGACGAGGTTGAGCACCCCCGGCGGCAGGCCCGCATCGGCGAGGGCCTGCACGAGCCGCATCGCCAGCAGCGGCACGGTGCCTGCCGGCTTCCACACCACGGTGTTGCCGTAGGTCAGTGCCGGGGCGATCTTCCAGGCGGGGATGGCGATGGGGAAGTTGAAGGGGGTGACGACCCCCACCACGCCGACGGGCTTGCGCGCGACCAGGATCTGCTCCCCCCGGCGCGGGGAGGCGAACACCTCGCCGGCCTCCCGGTCGCCCTCGCCGCCGTAGAAGCGCAGGATCTGGGCCGCGCGGAGCACCTCGGCGACGCCCTCGCCCCGCGTCTTGCCCTCCTCCCGGGCGAGCTCCGCACCCCACCGTGACGCGGACGATTCGACGACGGCGGCCGCCCGGGCCAGGACGGCACCGCGCTCGTGCGCCGGGGTCCGCGCCCAGTGCCGGGCCGCGGCCCGCGCGGCGGCGACGGCCCGGTCGACGTCGTCGCCGGTGGCCGCGCGGCCGTGCGCGACGGTGACGTCCGGCTCGGCGGGGCTGATGCTCACCAGGGCATCGGCCTCGCCGTCGAACCACTCGCCGTCGATGTAGTGCTGCAGCAGAACGGGTGTCGTCATCGTGTGTCCCTTCGACGCGTCGACGGTGCGGGTCAGCGGAATGCGGCGTGACCGGTCAGGGCGCGGCCGATCGAGAGCAGGTGCATCTCGCTGGTGCCCTCGTAGGTCAGCACCGACTCGAGGTTGTTGGCATGCCGCAGCGGCGAGTACTCGAGCGTGATTCCGCTGGCGCCGAGAATGGTCCGGCATTCGCGGGCGATGGCCAGGGCCTCGCGCACGTTGTTGAGCTTGCCGAGGCTGATCTGCTCGGGAGTGACCCCGGACTCGTCCTTGAGGCGGCCGAGGTGCAGCGCGAGCAGGAAGCCCTTGCCGAGCTCGAGTGTCATGTCGGCCAGCTTCTCCTGGGTGAGCTGGTAGGAGGCGAGCGGCCGATCGAAGACCTCCCGGGAGGCGGCGTAGTCCAACGCGGTCTCGAGGCTGTTGCGGGCGGCGCCGAGCGCGCCGAACACGATGCCGAACCGGGCCTCGTTGAGGCAGGACAGGGGAGCGCCGAGTCCGCGGGCGAGCGGCAGCTCGGCCGATGCCGGCAGACGCACGTTGTCGAGCACCAGTTCGGAGGTCACCGAGGCCCGCAGCGACAGCTTCCGGTGGATCGGGTTGGCGGTGAAGCCGGGGGTGTCGGTGGGCACGACGAACCCGCGCACGCCCTCGTCGGTCTGGGCCCACACGGTGGCGACGTCCGCGAGATTACCGTTGGTGATCCACATCTTGGTGCCGGTGAGGATCCAGTCCGACCCGTCCCGGCGGGCGCGGGTGCGCATTCCCCCGGGGTTGGAACCGAAGTCGGGTTCCGTCAGGCCGAAGCATCCGATGGCGTCGCCGGAGGCGAGCCGGGGCAGCCAGTGCTCCTTCTGTTCGTCGGAGCCGTAGCGGTGGATCGAGAACATCGACAGCGAGCCCTGCACCGAGACGAAGCTGCGGAATCCGCTGTCGCCGGCCTCGAGTTCCAGGCAGGCCAGGCCGTAGCTGACGGCGTTGGTGCCGGCGCACCCGTATCCGTCCAGGTGCATGCCGAGGACGCCGAGGGCGCCGAACTCCTTCGCCAGTTCCTTGGGCAGCGTGGCGGATTCGAACCAGTTGCCGACCTCGGGGGCGAGCCGGGTCTCGACGAAGCGCCGGACGGTGGCGGCGATGTCGCGTTCGTCGGCGTCGAGCAGGGTGTCGGCGCCGAGGAGTTCGAGCGGCCGCAGGGGGCCGGTCGTGCGTGCGGGTGCGGTGGTGGTCATGTGCTGGTCCTCGGGGGGAAGTAGGGGTGGTCAGAGGGCGGCGAACGCGTCGCGCAGCACCGAGAACGCCTCGGTGAGCAGCGCGTCGGAGATCGACAGCGGCGGCAGGAACCGGAGCACGTTCCCGAAGGTGCCGGCCGTCAGGGTGAGGACTCCGTGGGCCTGGCAGTACCGGGCGATCTCCGCGACGGCTTCGCGGTTGGGGGTGGTCGTACCGGGCTCGACGAGTTCGACGGCGACCATGGCGCCGCGGCCACGGACGTCGCCGACGACGGGGTGACGGGTGCCGATCTCGCGCAGTTCCCGCAGCATCAGCGCGCCGATCTCCTGGGCGCGGTCGAGCAGATGCTCGGCCTCGATCGTCTCGAAGACGCCGAGCGCCGCGGCACACGCGGCGGGGTTGCCGCTGTAGGTGCCGCCGATGCCGCCCGGATGGGCACGGTCCATGATCTCGGCTCGGCCGGTGACGGCCGCGAGCGGGAGCCCGCCGGCGAGTCCCTTCGCCGTGACGATCAGATCCGGCACGAGGCCCTCGTGCTCACACGCGAACCACGCTCCGGTGCGGGCGATTCCGGTCTGGACCTCGTCGGCGACGACGAGGATGCCGCGGTCCCGGCAGAAGTCGGCGACGCGCCGCAGGAAGCCGTCGGCGGGGACGATGAACCCACCCTCGCCCTGGATGGGTTCGACGACGACGCACGCCACCTGGTCCGCGCCGATCTGGGCGTCGACGAGCAGCCGGAACTGCTCGAACGCCTCGTCCGCGGCGCGGTCGGGCCCGCTCGGCCACCGGTAGGGGTAGGCCATCGGCGCGCGGTAGACCTCCGGGGCGAACGGGCCGAAGGAGTGCTTGTAGGGCTGGTTCTTCGCCGTCATGGTCATCGTCATCAGCGTGCGGCCGTGGAAGGCGTGGTCGAACGTGACCACGGCGGACCGGCCGGTCGCCGCGCGGGCGTACTTCACGGCGTTCTCGACGGCCTCGCTGCCGGTGTTGAACAGGGCCGTGCGCTTGGCGTGCGTGCCCGGGGTCAGCCGGTTGAGGGCCTCGGCGACCTCGATGTACGGCTCGTAGGGGGTGGCGAGGAAGCAGGTGTGGGTGAACTGCTGCAGTTGTGCGGTGGCGCGTTCGACGACCCGCGGCGCGGAGTTGCCGACGGTGGTGACGGCGATGCCGGAGCCGAGGTCGATGAAGGAGTTCCCGTCCACGTCGACGAGCACACCCCCGCCCCCGGCGGCCGCGTAGATCTCGGCGCCGCTGGCCAGGCCCGCCGGCAGCGCGGCGGCGCGGCGCTGCGCCAGCTCGCGGGACCGGGGTCCCGGGATCTCCGTCACGATGCGACGTGCCTGCTCGAGCCCGGGGCCACCCCGTACGAGTTCGACTGCGGTCATGTCCTTCTCCCTTCGTCGGTTTCCTCGAACTGTAGGAGCGCAGACCCGGGTTTCTGATGGACCTCGAGTACAAGTTCAGCCGTCTGCATGGACATCGAGTACATGTCCGTTCTCGGCGGTCCGCCGCAGACTGGCGGCACACCACGGCCCACACCGGGTGACCGAAAGGACATACCGATGACCACCGCCCCCACGCACCCGTACGAACCGGCGCCCACCGACGTCGCCGGGGCCGCGCGGCGCCTCGCGCGCGCACAGGATGCCGGACCGGCACTGCTGTTCGTGGAGGACTCGTCCTCCGACGGCACCGCCTGTGCCGTCATGCGATGGCCGGGCCGGGACCCGCTGCTCGCCGACTCCGTCCACACGTTCGAGCACTTCGGCCTGCGGATCGACGATCACGAACTCCTGACCACCGGCGACGCGGACCGCCGGGTGCATCGATTCGCGTTCGTCACGCCCCCGGAGTGGGAACCGGGTTCGCCGCGCCGGGTGGCGGCGGTCTTCGACGCCCACGCACAGGGCCGCACCGTCGTCGACGGGTACTCCCGCCTCGCCGTCGTCGCCGAGGTGGGCGTGCGGGACATCGCCCTGGTCCGCGCCGCCGCCCGCTTCGCCCGCCAGGCGGGACTGATCATGTCGGAACGGTACGTCGTCGACACGCTCTGCCGGCATGCCGGATTCGTCGAGGCACTCGTCGCCTGCTTCGCCGCGCGCTTCGACCCGGACCGGCACGATCGGGACGTCGCCGCCGGACAGGCGCTCGCCGAACGGCGCGGCGCGGCGGAAAGCCTCGACGAGGACCGCATCCTGCGCAGCCTCGAGTCGTTCGTCACCGCCACCGTGCGCACCAACTGGTACCAGCGCGACGATCGCGGTGCGGCGAAACCGTACGGGGCATTCATGCTCGATTCCGCTCGTCTGGCCGA
Organism: Rhodococcus ruber; assembly: GCF_016804345.1. Lineage (NCBI taxonomy): Bacteria > Bacillati > Actinomycetota > Actinomycetes > Mycobacteriales > Nocardiaceae > Rhodococcus > Rhodococcus ruber. The sequence goes on from NZ_CP044211.1 coordinate 328,238, forward strand.
CCCCGGACCGGTCGTTCCGCACCGCGAGATCTTCGTCCACTCGGACGACGTGGAGGGCATCCACGTGCGGAGCGGCACCGTCGCCCGCGGGGGGCTGCGGTTCTCGGACCGTCCGGAGGACTACCGCACCGAGGTCCTCGGCCTGATGAAGACCCAGGTCGTGAAGAACGCCCCCATCGTCCCCGTCGGCGCCAAGGGCGCGTTCGTCCGCAGAAACCCGGATACTTCTCCCGCCCAGGCATATTCGACGTTCGTCCGGGGAATGCTCGACCTCGCCGACAACATCGTCGACGGTCGGATCGTGCATCCGGACCGCACCGTCGTCCACGGCGGGGACGACGCCTATCTGGTGGTGGCCGCGGACAAGGGCACGGCCCGGTTCTCCGACCTGGCGAACTCCATCGCCGCGGAGTACGACTACTGGCTCGGCGACGCCTTCGCCTCGGGCGGATCGAGCGGATACGACCACAAGGCGATGGGCATCACCGCGCGCGGCGCGTGGGTCGCGGTCCGCGAGCACTTCACCGACCTCGGCATCGACGTCGAGACCACCGAGGTGACGGCGGTGGGGATCGGGGACATGTCCGGCGACGTGTTCGGCAACGGGATGCTGCTCTCGCCGCACCTGCGCCTCGTCGGCGCCTTCGACCACCGGCACATCTTCCTCGACCCCGACCCGGACACCGCCCGTGCCTACGCGGAGCGCCGGCGGCTGTTCGAGCTTCCCGGATCGAGCTGGGACGACTTCGACCGCGACGTCCTCTCCGCCGGGGGCGGCGTGTGGCCGCGCTCCGCGAAGTCCGTCACCGTCCCGGAACCGGCACGGCGCCTGCTCGGACTGTCCCACCCGACCACCACCCCGGACGAGTTGATCAAGGCGCTGCTGACGGCCCCGGTGGATCTGCTCTGGAACGGCGGCGTCGGCACCTACGTCAAGGCATCCTCCGAAAGCCACACCGAAGCAGCGGATCCGGCAAACGACCCCGTCCGTGTCGACGCCTCGCAGCTGCGGTGCCGCGTCGTCGGCGAGGGCGGGAACCTCGGTTTCACGCAGCGGGCCCGCATCGAGTTCGCGGCCGCGGGCGGGCGCGTCAATGCGGACTTCATCGACAACGCGGCCGGCGTGGCCACCTCCGACGCCGAGGTGAACCTGAAGATCGCCCTCGAATCCGCCCGGCGCAGGGGAGGTCTGACCCTCGAGGAACGCAACCGGCTGCTCGACGACGCCCGCGACGAGGTGGCCCGGACGGTGCTGCGCACGAACCGGGACCAGGCGGTGGCGCTCGGACTCGCCGTCTCGCGCGCGGCCCGGCTGCTCGGCAGGCACGAGCGGCTCATCATCCACCTCGAGACCGGCGGCGGACTCCGGCGCAGCACCGAGGTGCTGCCCACCGTGCAGGAACTGGCCGCCCGCGCCGGCGCCGGCCGCGGGTTGACCAGGCCGGAGATCGCGGTGCTGCTCGCCCGGTCGAAGAACGTCGTGTGCCGGGATCTGCTCGAGTCGGACGTGCCCGACGACCCCGTCTTCGCCGACGTCGCCCTCGAGTACTTCCCCGCCGGCATGCGCGCCGTGCTGCGGGACGAGATCCGGGACCATCCCCTGCGCCGCGAGATCGTCGCGACCCGGATCGCCTCCGATCTCGTCGACCACGTCGGTCCGGGGATGATCTATCAGCTCGAGGAACGGCTCGGGGTGCGCACCCCGGCGGTCGCCCGGGCGTACGCGGTGATCCGGGCGGTGTTCGACACCGACCGGTGGTGGGCCGAGGCACGCGACGGCGCCGACCGCTGGGAACGGCTCGGCGCCGTGCAGGGATTCGTCGAGCATGCGGCCTCGTGGATTCTGCGGCTGCGGCCGTCGCCGCTCGACGTGACCGCCGAGATCGCGCGGCTGCGTGCCGGGGTCGAGGATCTGCTCGCAGACGACGCGCCGGGCGACGGCCCCGACTTCCGGTTTCTCGCCGAGTGCCCGGCCCTGGTCGACACCGCGCACACGCTGGACTGCCCGGCCCGCCTCGTCGCCCGGGTGCACGCCGCCACGGGATCGCTGCTCGGGATCGAGGGGATGTCACCGGACCTGTCCACCGGATCCCACACCTGGTGGGACAGCACGGCGATCGCCACCGCGCGGGACGAACTCGCCGATCGCCACCACGGTCTCGTCGCCGCGATCCTGCGCCGGGACGGCGCGCCGACCGGCCCGGCGGACGTCGACGAGGTCCTGGCGCGGTGGCAGGCGCGAGTCCCGGACGCGATCGCCCGGGTCACGCGCCTGACCACCGAGCTGCGTGAGAACGGGCCCGTCGATCTGCCGCGGGCGTGCACCCTCGGCGCGGAACTGCGCCTGCTCGTGCGCGCGACGGAGCGGTGACCGCCTCAGCCGGCCATCTCGAGTTCACCCATGCGGGCCCACTCGACGCCGGGGAGCTCGGTGTTGAGGATCCTCGGCGTCTCGCTCAGCGCGGGGCGCATGGCGTCGAGTCCCTTGCGGAAGTGGTCGGCACCGACGTGCGCGGCGCCGGCCTCCCCGTCGCGGAACGCCTCGACGAGCACGTACTCGGACGGATCGTCCACGCTGCGGGACCACTCGAACCACAGGTTGCCGGGTTCGGCGCGGGTCGCCTCGGTGAATTCCCTTGTGAGCGAGAGCCAGTCGTCCCGGTACTCGGGACGGACCCGGAACTTGACCACGATGAAGATCATTGCGTACTCCGATTCTGCCGGGTGGACACGGCGGCGGCCGGTCGCCCCGGAGGGAAGCGACCGACGGGGCCCGGCCGCCGCCGAGACCGTCCCCCGCGCTCAGTAGATGTTGGACGGGCGGACCATGCCCTCGGCCAGGTCCCCGAAGCCGGGCGCGTGGATCGCGCCGGGATTGCCGACGACCTCCTCCACGATCGCGGTCTCGGTGGTGATGAGCAGCGCCGCGATGGACGCGGCGCTCTCGAGCGCGGCGCGCGTGACCTTGAGGGGGTCGACGATGCCCTCGTCGAACATGTCGCCGTACTCACCGGTCAGGGCGTCGAAGCCGTGCCCCGACGGCAGGCCCGCGACGACCTCGACGACCTCGTCGCCGTCGAAGCCGGCATTGACCGCGATCCACCGCAGCGGCTCGGGCAGGGCCCGCCGCACGACGTCCCGGCCGATGGCCTCGTCGCCGGGCAACTCGAGATCGGCCAGCGCGCGGTGCGCCTGACCGAGCGCGGTGCCGCCGCCGGCGACGATGCCGTCCTCGAGGGCGGCCCGGGTGGCGGCGAGGGCGTCCTCGACGCGCAGCATGCGCTCCTTGAGTTCGACGCTCGTGGCGCCGCCCACCCGGATGACCGCGACCCGCCCGGTGAGCCGGGCGATGCGCAGCTGGAGGCTGTCCTGGTCGGCGTCGATCCGGGCGCGGTCCAGCTGCGTCTCGAGCTGCGCGATCCGGGCCTCGAGCAGCTTCGCGTCGCCGTGGCCGCCGACGATGGTGGTCTCGTTCTCGGTGACGGTGATGCGGTCGCAGGACCCGAGATGCTCGCGTGTCACCTCGGACAGCTCGACGCCGGTGTCCTTGGCGATCACGTGCCCGCCCAGCGCCACCGCGAGGTCCTGCAACTCGGCGACCCGCCGGTGACCGAATCCGGGCGCGCGTACGACGACGGACTGCATCGTCTTGTGCATGTTGCCGCCGACGAGGAGCTGCAGGGCGGGGCCGTCGACGTCCTCGGCGAGCACGACGAGGGGCCGGTCGGCGCGTTTGGCGGCCTCGATGCTCGGCATGATGTCCTGCACCTGGCTGATCTTCTTGTTGGTGAGCAGGATCAGCGGATTGTCGTGGACCGCTTCCATGCGTTCCGGGTCGGTGACCATGTAGCCGGAGATGTAGCCGTGGTCGAATTCGATGCCGTCGACGACGCTCACCGACATCCCGAGGGTGTCGCTCTCCTCGGTGGTGACGATGCCGGACCTGCCGACGTACGAGACGGCCTCGGCGATGGCCTCGCCGATGGACTCGTCGTCGCTGGCGGCGAGCGTCGCGACGCGCCGCAGGTCCGCGCGGTCCTCCACCGGCACGGACCGGTCGCGCAGCGCCTCGACGACGACGGGAACGGTGCGTTCGATGCCGCGGCGCACCCGCATCGGGTTCGCGCCGGCATCGACGGCGCGCAGGCCCTCGCGGACCATGGCCTGCGCGAGCACCGTCGCGGTGGTGGTGCCGTCACCGACCACGCCGTTGGTCTTCATCGCCACTTCCTTGACCAGCTGCGCACCCATGTTGGCGAACGGGTCCCGCAGCTGGATCTCCCGGGCGATCGTGACGCCGTCGTTGGTGATGGTGGGTGGGCCGGTGAGCTTTTCGAGCACCGCGTTGCGGCCCTTCGGACCGAGCGTCACCTTGACCGCGTCGGCGAGGGCGTTGACGCCGTACTCGAGCAGGGTGCGGGCTTCCTGAGCGAACCGCAGATCCTTTGCCATGACTGGGTTTCCTTTCGTGCCGACCGGTGGATGCGGTTCAGGGGACCAGGATCGCGCGGCCGCGGACCCGTCCCGCGTCGAGGTCTTCGATCGCCTGCTGGAACTGCTCGAGCGGGTACTTGGTCGTGTGCAGCGCGACCTTGCCCTGCGCGGCGAGGACCATGAGCTCCTGCAGGTCGTTGTAGGAGCCGACGAGGTTGCCGACGAAGTTGATCTCGGTGGAGATCACGTCGATCGTGGGCACGTCGATGTTCTCGCCGTAGCCGACGACGTAGTAGTTGCCGGCGCGGCGCAGCATCGCGACACCGTCCTTCGTGGCGCCGCCCTCACCGACGAAGTCCACGACGGCTTCGGCGCCGCGCCCGCCGGTCAGTTCCAGGATCTGCTGCACGTGGGTGCCGTCGGCGACGATGCCGTGGTCGGCGCCGATCTCGACGGCCAGGGCGACCGCGGCCGGATTGCGGTCCACCACGATCAGGGTGGCCGCGGAGATCGCCTTGAGCACCTGGATGCCGATGTGGCCGAGACCGCCGGCGCCGATCATGACGCACACGTCGCCGGGCCGCGTCGCACGCGCCGCCTTCGCGACGGCGTGGTAGGCCGTGAGCCCGGCGTCGGCGAGCGCCGCGACGTCGGACGGCTCGAGCGAGTCGTCGATCCGGACCACGCTGCGCGCGGTGGTGCGCAGGTACTCGGCGTAGCCGCCGTGGGTGTCGATGCCGGGGAACTGGCTGTTCTCGCAGTGCACGTCGTCGCCGAACCGGCACGCGCGGCAGAGCCCGCACGTGATGAGGGGGTGGAGGATGACCTTGTCACCGACGGCGACGTTGGTGACGGCGTCGCCGACGGCATGCACCCAGCCGGCGTTCTCGTGGCCGATGGTGTACGGCAGGACGACGCCGCTCTTCTCGGCCCACTGTCCCTCGAGGATGTGGATGTCGGTGCGGCACACCCCCGCCCCGCCGATGCGGACGATGACGTCGAGCGGGCCTTCGACCTTCGGCTCGGGGATGTCGTCGAGTTGAAGCTTGGTGTGGTAACCCACGACCTGCACGGCCTTCATGACACTCTCCTGACGATCTCGGAACAACGGACGTCGGCGACCCGGGGCGCTGCCGATTCGCCGTCGTCGGCGTACCGGGTGGCCAGCAGGCCCCGGCAGAAATGCGCGTTCCCCTCCATGGAGATCCGCACGGACTTCGCGAAACGCAGCCGCATCGGCACCGCCTCGTGGGGGATCGGCCGCCCGTCGTCGTCGACGAACACCCGGCCGGCCGGGCACAGGCTCAGGCCGATGTCGAACCGTCGCCGCATCAGCGCCGACTTGTGCCGGCCCGGCGGCAGGTCGCTCAGGGTGAGCGACGGGATGTCGTCGACGGTGAGGGACGAGTGCTGCAACAGGGATTCGAGGCAGCGCTCCAGCGCGGCGAGGTGCGCCTTGCGCCGGAACGTGCGGCGCAGCTCGTCGAGGTTCTCCTCCGCCTCGGACCCGAAGGTGCCCCGGTAGCCGGCGTCGGCGGCGAGCCCCGCGTTGATCTTGGCGCTGTCGTGGTGGTCGTCCAGCAGGATCCGCACCTCGCCGATGCCCTCGATCGCGCGCAGCGCGTCCTGGGCGTCGGAGGCCATGAGGTACGCGAAGTTCGGTGAACAGAACGCGGTGGGCAGCCGCAGGTGCACGGTGACCCCGTCGTCGTCGAGCACCACCGACCGCACGAAACCGAGATCGGTGATCGGTTCGTCCAGTTCGGGGTCGACCACGGTGCCGAGCGCGGCGAGCACGTCGCTGCCCGACACCGGTGCGGCGGTCACGACGACACCGCCTCTCGAGCTCCCGCCGCCACCTCCACGCCCTCCTGTCCGGCCGGCTCGGGCAGCCGCAGGTGTTCCGGAACGTCGATGTCGTAGAGCGCCGCGGCGTTGAGACCGAGGATCTTCTTCTTCTGCTCGATCGTGATCGGCGCGTATTCGGTCATGTCCTCGGGGATCTGGAAGTCCACGAACTTCTCGATCAGCCACTTCGGTGTCCACAGCGCGTAGTCGCTGGAGAACAGGATCTTGTCCTCGCCGAGCCAGTAGAGCAGTTCGCCGATGATCTGGGCGAAGTACCGGGGACGGGTGTGGATGAACGGAATCGCCACGGCCAGACCGCCGTACACGTTCGATTCCTGGGTCGCGATCCAGCAGAAGTCCTCGAGCCGGGGCAGGCCCACGTGCTCGACGACGAACCGCAGCTCGAGGTAGTCGGTGGCGACCTTGTCCACGTCGGCGACGTCGAAGGCGTCCCGGTCGAGCGGGCGGATGGTCGGGCCCTTGTGCACGTGGATGTTCTTGATGCCCAGCTCGATGCACTCCTCGAGGTAACGCCTCGACCACGGGTCGTCGAGCTTGTATCCGCGGGAGTCACCGTGCCATTCGGCGGTGTACAGCTTGACGCCCTGAAGGTTCATCCGCTCGGCGTCCCGGCGCAGCTGCTCGAGTCCGGCCTCGCCGTGGCGGGGGTCGTAGGCGTGGTTGTAGGTGAGCTTGTCCGGGTGCTTGCGGGTGAGCTCGAACGCCTCCTCGGTCTGCCCGAACCCGTTGTGGTAGAACTCGCTCAGCAGGGTGGCCTGGAAGATCGCATGATCCACGTGCCCGTCCACGAAGAGGTCCTTCATGAGGCGTTCGCCACCGTAGTAGGTGTAGGTGTCGTAGTCCCACACCTCCTCCTCGGGGCTGAGGTTCTTGTGGTAGTCGTAGAAGCAGTCGATGAACTGCCGTCCGTGCACGTTCTTCTGGTTCGACTCGCGGCCGTCCCAGATGTGCACGTGGCCGTCCACGATGAAGTACTGCTGGCCGTCCTTCTCGTACATCGCTTCCCTCGTTCTGTCGTGTGCCGGTGGTGGATCGGGAGCCGTCCGGGCCCGGCGGGCGGGCCCGGACGGCTGCGGTCAGTGCGCCGTGAGATCGAATCCGATGTACTCGGCGGCGTCCTCGGGGCTGGCGAAGAGCATGGTCTTGTCGTCGAGATGCACCATGCGCCCGTAGTGGGTGGAGCTGATCTCCTCGAAGATCGATCCGTCGAAGTCCTCACCGAGGGCGTCGGTGAGCTCGGCGTAGTCGAATTCGAGGCGGTTCACGCCGTCGACGCGGATCATCGACGGGTACTCCGTCAGCTCCACTCCCTCCTTGGCGCCCATGACGTCGGCGACGACACGTCCGATCGGGGTGTTCATCAGGGTGACGCCACACATGTTGGAGAACTCGGTGGCCGATCCGAATTGCATGCTCACTGGTCCAACTCCTTCGGGATGTCGAGCCCGAGATCCTCGAGCAGGGAACGGAACTTCGCCTCGGCGGCGTCGAGGCTGGAGGCGAACGTGACCGCCTTGTCCGCCGGCTGGGACCAGATCGGCTGCAGGGCGCGGGCCGCGTCGAGGCAGCGCGGCACCCACGTCGCCAGCCATGCCCCGAACAACTCCTTGTTCGACTCCCCGTGCTGCTCGTCGCGGACGAGCATCCGGAAGAGGTTGCGCGTGTAGGCGAGATCCCGGTCGTAGTCGTGCTCTCCGGTGCCGACGATCGTCGGCGTGATGTAGTCGCCGTTGCGGGCGGCGATCTGCATGATCAGTTCGGTGCGGAACAGCGAGCCGACGAGCTGCTCGAAGACGATGTTGGTGGCGAAGAGCAGCTCGCACCAGTCCGGCACCGCGGTCAGCCGCTCGACGACCTCGCGGGTGGGCTGCCATTCCGGCGCGGACTGCCAGACCTCCCGGTGGGCGGCCCCCTCGAACGGGATCCCGGCCTCGGACAGGTCGAGGTTGAACAGCGCCAGGTCCTGCGCGAACCGCATCTTGTGCGCCGCGTTGACCGCCACCGCGGTGTTGATCATGTTCGTGGGGCCGGAGCGCTGGATGGAGGTGAACACGTGCAGCGCCAGACCGTTCTCCGCGTGCATCCAGGCGCCGAGATTGCGCTCGATGAACTTCAGCCACGGCGTGTTCCAGCCGTCGTAGGCGCGGGCACGCTTGGCGTTCTGCAGGCACAGGTCCACCTGGCGCACGACCGCCGCGTTGTTGCGGTAGATCGTCTGGTCCCATTCCTCGTTGGGGTCGAGGAAGGCGTGCCAGTTCGACGACTTCGCGGTCGTCCATTCCTTGGGGTATCCGCCCGGCCCGTCGCCGAAGCCGTAGATCCAGCCCTGCGACAGGTGCCGTTCGGGATCGGGCTGCACGTCGACGGTGACGTCCTCGTACATCGTCGAGCGCTTCTTGGCGGGCGTGTAGTAGGTGAAGGTGCGGCTGCGGGAGCTGGGGAACTCCAGCGCGCCGGCCTCGGAGTCGGTGAACTCGATCTTCGGGAAACTGCGTTGCTTGGACTCGGTGGTTGCGGTCATCTCGTATCTCACTTCTGTCGGTGAAGGAGCGGTGTGGTTTCCTACGGCGCCTACTCGAAGGCCGAGCTGGTGAACTTGTCGTAGAAGATCTGGTCCTTCGGGGTGTTGTGCACCTCGAGCAGTTCCAGAGCCGCGTCGACCATGGGCGGTGGCCCGCACAGGTAGACCTCGCACCGGTGGATCTCCGGTTCGCGGCGGCCCACGACGTCGGTGACGTTGCCCTCCTCGACGTCCGGCAGGCCGGACGGTGCCGGCTCCGACGACTCCGAGAGACAGGGCGTGAACACGAAGTCCGTCAACGTCTTTCCCAGTTCGAGGATCTCGTCGACGTAGAACAGATCGGCCGGCGTGCGGGCACCGTAGTAGAACCGGACGGGTCGCGTGCTGCCGGTCTCGCTCAGGTGCCGCAGGAGCGAGAGGATCGGGGCCATGCCGGCGCCGCCGCCGATGAAGACGATCGGCAGGACGTGACCGTCCTTGATGGTGAAGGATCCGTAGGGCCCGGTGAGCGCGATCTCGTCGCCCACCGCGATACCGTCCTCGAGCAGGCCGGCGAACTTTCCGCCGGGGTACTTCTTGACGAGGAACTCGACGTGTCCCGGCGTCGATCGGGTCGTCGCCATGGAGAACGACCTATGTTCCTCGGTTCCCGGTATCTGCAGGTCCGAGTACTGACCCGGTTTGAAGTCGTACTCCGTGGGTTCGACGGGCTGCAGTTGCAGCGACACGATGTCCTTGGTCATCGGCTCGATCGCGGTGATCCGGGTGCGCACCTCCTGGATGGGGATACCACCCAGGAGTTCGTCCTCGTCGAAGTTGAGCAGTTCGATGGTGCAGTCGCTGTAGGCCGTCGAACGGCAGAGCAGCACGTGCCCCTCGTCGGTCTCGGCGTCGTTGCAGGCGAACGTCGAGTAGTCCTCCATCTGGATGTCGCCGTCGAGGACGAAGGACTTGCAGGCCGAGCAGCGACCCTCGCGGCAGCCGTGCATCAGGTGGATGCCCTGCCGGAAGGCGGCGTCGAGGATGTACTCGTCCTCGCCGACCTCCATCTCGATGTCGACGGGCTCGAAGTTGATACGGTGCGTGTCGGCCACGGGGGTGTCTCCTGGGCTCGTGAATTTCTGTGCTGGTGGTGTCGGCGGGCGGCGCCGGGATGTGGTGCGGCGCCGCCCGCCGGGCCCGGTGTCAGAGCGGCGTGGCGCCGGCGCGGTACTCCGCGATGTGCGCTGCGCGCTCCTCGTCCGTCATCTGGTTCAGCAGGACGTTCGGGCTCTGGAAGGTGTTGCCCCGCACGTCGTCGAGGGTCCACATCTTCTTCGGGTCGAGATCGAGGTGCGGCTGGCCGACGAGGGTCTTGCCGTCGTCGCGCACATACCCGAGGTCCTGCACGATGTCGGCGAGATCCTTGTCGTGGTGCAGGGTCTCCCATTCCCGGAAACCGGTGAGACGGCCCATGTTCGGCGTGGGCCGGCCCTCGTACTCACCGCGGAAGGCGACCGCGTCGGTCCAGTAGCACGTCTCCGAGCAGTAGGTCCGCCACTGGTCGTCGACCTTCTCCACGACCATGTCCTCGCGGACCAGGGCCGGCACCATGCAGGTCCAGCAGCGGTGCGGGTACTGGTATCCGACTTCCTCGAACGCGATCGGCTTGTTGCGGCCGGGGTAGGCGAGGCGGTTGTAGTTCTCCCACCACTTGCCGAACTTGGAGTACCAGCCGGGGTACTTCTCCTCGAACCACTCGAAGTCCGCGTCGGTCATGGCGTCGATCCGCCAGTAGTTCACCGGCCAGCCCGTGGCGAAGAACCGGGCCACCTCGTGGACGTAACCCTTCTCGGTGATGCGCTTCCACGCCTCCTCGACGAGATCGTGCGGAATGGTGAGCCCGTACTTCTCGAGGGGGAGCAGGTAGCTGCGGTAGTAGTCGTCGTAGATCCACCGCCGCCACATCTCGGCGTAGCTCTCGCGGTCCTTGCGGCGGTCCTTGGTGCCGTATTCGATGAACGTGCCGATCGCGGCGTCGACCACGCAGTGGTTGTTCCACCAGGCGTAGCGCAGGTCGCGTTCGAGCAGCGGCCGGTTCCGCTCGTCGGCCAGGGCCATGAGCAGGATCGAGTAGCCGTTGGAGATGTGGCGCGACTCGTCGGACTGCACCGAGTGGAACACGGTGGGCAGCAGGTAGTCACCGTTGGCGGCGGCCTCGTCGGGCATCGCCACGAACAGGGTGTTCGTGAAGGCGGTCTCCGCGACCACGGTCAGGTAGATGTTGGCCGCGGTGATCGCGTCACCGGTGATGAAGCCCTCCCCGAACTGCCGGCCGATGGTGCCCGCGTAGTTGTTCGCGAACGCCTTCTCGGTCATGTCGAACCCGGCGGGATCGATGTAGTTGTTCATGTAGAGCTTCTTGAGGTTCATCTGGATCGTCGAGTGCCGGACCTCGTCGATCATCTGCACCGCGAGACCGTTGTGGATCTCGGGGTTGGGCACCGCGTCGATGGCCATCGGCATCGCGCGGGCCGCGGAGATCTCCGGGAACGGGATGATCGAGAGGAACAGCTTCTGCCACTCCAGCCAGCGCTGCTGGACCTGGCGGAACATGTTGCCGCGGATCGCGCCGTCCATCGCGCCGTAGACCCGGTTGTCCTTCTCCTCCTCCATGGGGAAGTAGGACCGCATGATCTGCTTGAGAGGGTCCTTCTTGGGGGCCTTCTCGAACGTGTAGTCGGTGCCGAAGCGGGTGGCCGGCGTCGCGAACGTCGGTTCCCACGTCAGCTCGGTGATCTTTGCATGGGCCTTGGTCAGGCTCTGCCTACTCAATGTGCGCCTCCTGGATCGGGAGCCGGCTCTGTGCCAGCCGTGGACGGTGGGGTGTGGGTGCCGATACAACCCCGGTGTGCAACCCCGATCTGTCTCAATGTGAGACTCAGGTCACAATCGATGTGATTACCTTTGCTCTTGCGAGATCCGAGGAGAAGGTGGCGTGACAACTCCGGACGACCGGGAGATCGAGGTGGGTGAACACAACCGGAGCGGTTCCCGGGACGGGCATTCGCTTCAGGAATCGGGCGAATCGGTCCGTGCGGGCGACTTCCCCGATCTCGGCGATCGGCGGGTCCGCAACTGGCTGCGGGTGTCCTGGGTGCGTTCCCGGGAGGCCAAGGTCGACGCCGATCGCCCGGCCGCGGACTACGTCGAAGCCCTTCCCACCGACACCGTCCTCACCCGGGCGGCCCGGCCGGTGCTGCGCGCGTTGGCGGCGGAGATCGAGAACGAACCGGTGAGCCTGATCCTCACCGACGGCAAGGGCACCGTGCTCAGCCGTTACGGCGGCGACCGTCGCCTGCTCGGCGCGCTGGACCGGGTCCACCTCGCACCGGGGTTCCGGTACTCCGAGTCCCAGGTCGGCACCAACGGCATCGGCACCGCGCTCGAGGTCGGCGCGCCGCTGCTCATCCGGGGCGACGAGCACTACAGCGGGCATCTGCGCAAGTTCTCCTGCGCGGGCGCACTCGTGACCCATCCCGTCACCGGGGCCCTGCTCGGCGTGGTGGACCTGACCACCGAGGCCGAGAACACGAACTCGCTGCTGCTCTCGTTCGCCAAGCTCGCCGCCACCCGCATCCGGGAGCGGATCCTCGAGGACGCCAACGAGCTGGACCGGGCGCTGCTGCACGACTACCACGCGGCATGCCAGCACTCGGGCCGTCCGGTCATCGCGATCGGCGACGAAGTCCTGATGATGAACGCCCTCACCCAGCAGCGGTTCGACTCGCGCGACCAGGCCGCGATCATCGACCGGACCCGCGACGCGCGGGGACGGCACGAGCCGTTCACCCTGCTCGCCGACCTGCCGAGCGGGACCACGGCCCGGCTGTCCTACCAGCCCACCTTCGTCGACGACCGGCTCGCCGGCGGGGTCGTGCGGATCAAGGAACAGGTCGCCCGGAGCCGGTCCACCCGGGCCGTCGCCCCACCCGCGCCGCGCGCCCTGGCCGGCCGCAGCGCCCAATGGCAGCGCACCGTCGAAGGCGTTGTCGAGGCGTGCCGGCGCGGCGAATGGCTCGTCCTCGACGGTGAGCCGGGCGTCGGGAAGGCCGCCCTGATCCGGGCGGCGCACGACCACGTCCGGTCCGGGCACGCCCTGACGGTCCTCGACGCGGCCCGGCTCGACGGCGACGAGCTGCCCGAACGCGCGGCTGCGACCCTCGACGACGGTGGCGACCTCGCCGTGCTGCACGCCCACGTCCTCGGCGACGACCAGTTCGCGGCGCTCGAGTCGTTCCTGCAGGCCGTCGCCCAGGACACGCGCGCGCCCGCGCCGTGGGTCGCCCTGACCATGCAGCCGCCGCAGGGGCAGAGCGACACCCACGCGCTGCTCCGCCTCTTCCCGAAGACGATCTCCGTTCCCCCGCTGCGGCATCGACTCGAGGACGTGCCCGACCTGGTCCGGTTCCTGCTCGACGCCGCCGGCGCCTCCGGCCTCACGCTCTCCCCGGCCGCAACGAACCAGCTCATGCGGCTGTCGTGGAGCGGCAACGTGACCCATCTGCGCGGCGTCCTCGACGAGCTCTGCCAGCGGCGGCGATCCGGGACCGTCGAGCCGGCCGACCTGCCCGCCGAGTGCCGGGCGACGACCCGCCGGAGTCTGACCCGGCTCGAGTCCCTCGAGCGGGACGCGATCGTGGAGGCGCTGGCGCTGCACGGCGGCGACAAGGTGGCCGCCGCGAAGGCCCTCGGCATGTCGCGGGCGACGATCTACCGCAAGATCCGAGAATTCGGCATCACCCTCTGATTCCGAGTGTGCGTGTCAAATTGAGACGACGGGACACTGCTCCGCACGAAACACTGCTGAGCGCAGAGACGTTCACCCCACCGGGGTGACCAGACAGGAGTGATCGATGACCGACCACAACGGACTCACCACCGCTGCCGGCGCACCTGTGCCGGACAACCAGAACAGTCTCACGGCCGGGGCCCGCGGACCCATGCTCCTCCAGGACGTGTGGTTCCTCGAGAAGCTCGCGCACTTCGACCGTGAGGTGATCCCCGAACGGCGCATGCATGCAAAGGGTTCCGGCGCGTTCGGCACCTTCCGCGTCACCCACGACATCACGCGGCACACCCGGGCCGCGCTGTTCTCCGAGATCGGCAAGCAGACCGAGGTGTTCGTCCGGTTCTCCACCGTCGCCGGCGAGCGCGGCGCCGCCGACGCGGAACGCGACATCCGCGGCTTCGCCGTCCGCTTCTACACCGAGGAGGGCAACTGGGACATCGTCGGCAACAACACCCCGGTGTTCTTCTTCCGCGATCCGCTCAAGTTCCCCGACCTCAACCATGCCGTGAAGCGCGATCCGCGGACCAACCTTCGCGACCCCGAGAACAACTGGGACTTCTGGACCAATCTGCCGGAAGCCCTGCACCAGATCACGATCGTGATGTCCGACCGCGGCATCCCCGACGGCTACCGGCACATGCACGGATTCGGTTCACACACCTTCTCGTTCGTCGATGCCGCGGGCGCCCGGTCGTGGGTGAAGTTCCACTTCCGCACCCAGCAGGGCATCCGGAACCTCACCGACGAGGAGGCCGCGACCGTGATCGCCGGCGACCGCGAATCCGCCCAGCGGGACCTGTACGAGGCGATCGAGGCCGGGAACCACCCGAAATGGACGCTGTACGTGCAGATCATGCCCGAGGCCGACGCGGCGACCTACCGCTACCACCCGTTCGACCTGACCAAGGTGTGGTCCAAGAAGGACTATCCGCTCCTCGAGGTGGGGGAGCTGGAGCTGAACCGCAACCCGGACAACTACCACGCCGACGTCGAGCAGGCCGCGTTCTCCCCTGCGAACGTCGTCCCGGGCATCGGGTTCTCGCCCGACCGGATGCTGCAGGGCCGGCTCTTCTCGTACGGGGACGCCGCACGCTACCGGCTCGGCGTCAACCACCACCAGATCCCGGTGAACTGCCCCCGGGCCGCCGCCCACGTGAACTCCTTCCACCGCGACGGCGCGATGCGGGTGGACGGCAACCAGGGCAGCGTCCCGAGCATCGAGCCGAACTCGTACGGCCGATTCCAGGAGCAACGCGGGTACGCCGACCCGCCGCTGACCGTCGGTGCCGTCGCGGACCGATTCGACTACCGCGCAGACGACGACAACTATTTCGAGCAGCCCGGGATCCTGTTCCGCGCCATGACCGCCGAGCAGCAGACCGTGCTGTTCGAGAACACCGCGCGCGCGATCACCGGGGCATCGGTGACGACGATCGAACGGCACATCGCCAACTGCACGCAGGCCGATCCGGCCTACGGTGAGGGAGTTCGCAAGGCCTGCGAGGCACTGGGGGCGTTGTGAGCGACCGGTGATCCGTCCGGCAGCCGCGCAACCCTCGGTCGTTCGCCGCGTCGAGTGCCGACGCGGCCGACAGGCGGGCGCGCGGCTGCCGGCCCGGGCGGCTCAGCCCAGCCAGTCCAGCACCGCGGCCGCGGTCCACGACTGCTGCATGCTGCCGAGCGGCTCGCCGGTGAACGGCTCGTAGTACTCCGCGAACGAGCCGTCGCTCGCCTGCCGCAAGCCCTCCGCTCGCAGCAGATGGGCGCGCTCCGCCCAGCCGCGGCGGGCGAACGTCCACGAGAACAGCCACGTCATCACCGGCCACACCGGTCCCCGCCAGTACTCGCGCGAACGGAAGTCCCGGGAGACGGGGGACGTCGAGGGTGGCACGGCGTAGCGCAGGTCGGGGTGCCCGCAGAACTTCGGGCCCTCGAAGGTGCGCAACAGGGCCCGTTCGGTGCCGCGGGGCAGACCCCCGCACAGCAACGGCGCGAACATCGCGATCGTGTCGGTGGCCATCCAGCGGCCGCTGCGCAGGTCGAAGTCCTTGGCGGCGCCGGTACGCGGATCGGTGGTGTCGAGCACGCCGCGACGGAACCGGTCCGCGTACTCGTGCAGCTCACGCACGTCCGCATTCGGGCGCGAATGCTCCTCCCCGATGACGGCGAGCACCTCGCACGCCAGCGCGAACACGGCACTGACGAACACGTCCTCGACGGCGAAGCTCATGGCCGTGGCCAGGGCGTCGTCGTCGTAGCGCACCTCCTTCATCTCCTCGAGCAGCCACAGGTAGCGGGCGTACTCGGCGTCGGTGGGCCGCTGACTCGCGTCGCCGACATGGGCGAGGTCCTCGCGCCGGAACGTCGGCACCGCCCCCGCGACGACGTTGGCGTACGCCGCGTCCCACCGGGGCGAGTTGTCCATGCCGGATTCCCAGCCGTGGTAGAGCGCGATGCGGCCGTTGCCGTCGAGGTCGCGGGCCCGGGCCAGCCACCGGTGCCAGCGCACCAGGTCGGGCCAGCGACGGTCCAGGAACTCCTCGGCGACGGCACGGGTGGTGCGCCCGTGCCGTCGGCTGTGGTCGAGGATCCGCTGCACCGCGATGGCGTGCACGGGTGGCTGGGTGATGCCGGAGGTCTGCGGCCCCTGCGGGGCAGCGGCGGCCAGGTCGGTGCAGGCCCACCGCGCCGGTCCCGGAAAGTAGCCGTCCACCCCGCTCGCGAACACGATGTGCGGGATCATGCCGTTTCGCCACTGCGCGGAGAGCAGGGTGTCGAGTTCGACGACGGCCCGCTCGACGCTCAACGGGGCCAGCCCCACCGCGACGAACGCCGCGTCCCAGCTCCACATGTGCGGGTACAGCTTCGGGGCGGCGCTGGTCATCGTGCCGAGGTCGTTGCCGCGCAGCAGATAGGCAGCCCGCGCGGCGAGCTGGGTGTGGGTGAATCCGCGGTCCGGCATCGCATCATTGTGCGACCGGTCCGGCGTGGGCGCGCGCCGAGAGCCGGCCGGGCCGCCGGAAATCGGACAGCCACACACGTCCCGACCGGTGTCGATGTCCGAAACCGAGGACGATGTCAGGAACCTGCGCGCGGCGCCGACGCCGATCCCGCACGAGAACTACGGTGGATTCCGGAACCGCCCCGAGACCCGAGGAGTATCGGCACATGAGGATCACCGGCGCAGTCCTGGAGGAGATCGGCCGGCCGCGGCCGTTCGCCGAGTCGAAGCCGATCAGCGTGTCCGAACTCGAGCTCGATCCGCCGGGACCGACCGAGCTCCTGGTACGGATCGAGGCGGCCGGGGTGTGTCACTCCGATCTGAGCGTCGTGGACGGCAACCGGGTTCGTCCGGTGCCGATGCTGCTCGGACACGAGGCGGCCGGACGGATCGTCGAGGTCGGTTCGGCCGTCGACGACTTCCGGGTGGGGCAGCGGGTGGTCATGTCGTTCCTGCCGCGGTGCGAGGCGTGCGACAACTGCGCCGAGGACGGCCGGTTGCCCTGCACCGCCGGGTCCGCCGCCAACAACGCCGGCGAACTCCTGCACGGCGGCCGGCGCCTGCACCGCGACGGTCACCCGGTGCACCACCATCTCGGGGTCTCGGGTTTCGCGACGCACGCGGTGATCGACCGCGCGTCGGCCGTCGCGGTCGACGACGACGTGCCGCCCGACGTCGCCGCGGTGCTCGGCTGTGCCGTGCTCACCGGCGGGGGTGCCGTCCTCAATGCGGCCCGGCCGCGGCCGCAGGACAGCATCGCGATCGTCGGCCTCGGTGGGGTCGGCATGGCCGCTCTCCTGACGGCCGTCGCGCAGGGGATCTCGCGCATCGTCGCGATCGACACTCTCGACGACAAGCTCGCCCGCGCCCGTGAACTGGGGGCGCACGAGACCTACACCCCGGGCGAGGCGCTCGAGCGGGGCGTCGCAGCCCGGTACGTCGTCGAATGTGCCGGCAGCGCACGCGCGTTCGAAACCGCGTTCGCCCTCACGGCACCCGGCGGCACGACCGTGACGGTCGGCCTGCCCGCCCCGACGGCGACGGCCGTGATCTCCCCGTTGACGGTGACCGCGGAGGCCCGCACGATCGTCGGCAGCTACCTGGGCTCGGCCGTGCCGCGCCGCGACATCCCCGAGTACGCGCGCCTGTGGCGCGAGGGCCGGCTGCCGGTGGAGGAACTGATCTCCTCCCGGATCCCCCTCTCGCGCATCAACGAGGCCATGGACCAGCTCGCCGACGGCCTGGCCGTACGTCAGGTCGTCGTGTTCGACGACTGAGCGCCGGACGTCGGCCGGGACCAAGGTCCCGGACCGGATATCTTGTGGGAAAATGATTTTCCGGACGTCCGGGGCGGACGGGGACGAGGTGCCCGCGCGTCCCGGCCGCTCGGTCCCCCGCTCGGCGCCGGACTGCTCCGACCGATGGGCGCATGCGACGGGAGTCTTCGGACCCTTTTCTCCCGGCCCTCGGTCCCTCCGGCCGTGCCGGAGTCGAGGTGCGTTTCCCGTCCCGCCGGTGCGCGGCGGGTGCCCGGACCGCTCGCGAACGCGAGTATCCACAGCTGTGGAAAAACCTGTTGATCAGTGATTTTCGACCCGGCCGACGACGACCCCGGCGTCCGCGACGGCCCGGCCCGTCCGGAGCAGCGGGCGGTGTCCGGCGCACCTGGGCGAGTCCACGCCGCGCCGTGGACGTGCTCCACGTCTCATTGCCGATGTCGATGCGGCGGTGCAAGAGTCAGCGCGCCGACGGTCGGCGGCTCCGCTCGGACGTCTGCGCCGCCGGTCGAGCGGGCGGCCGCGAATCCGCCCGCTCGCGGCAGCAGGTCGGAACTCGATGCCCCGCCGGGAGGCGGGCCCGAAGGCAGGAGTCGTGGTCATGGTCGATGTCGCGCCGATACTGAGGACGCCGGACGCGCACCGGCCGTATCCTCCGACCCACCGCCCGAAAGGCTCGAGGATCCTCACGGTCGTCACCTCCACCGACCACAAGGTGATCGGTGTGATGTACATCGTGGCGGCCTTCGCGTGGTTCCTCGTCGGCGGGCTCATGGCGCTGCTCATCCGGGGTGAGCTCGCCGTGCCCGGCCTGCAGTTCCTGTCGAACGAGCAGTACAACCAGCTCTTCACCATGCACGGCACGATCATGCTGCTGCTCTATGCGACGCCGGTGTTCTTCGGTTTCGCCAATTATCTTCTGCCCCTGCAGATCGGGGCACCGGACGTGGCCTTCCCCCGGCTGAACGCGGTGGGCTTCTGGCTCTACGTCTTCGGCGGCCTCATGGCCGCGGCCGGCTTCCTCACCCCCGGGGGCGCCGCGGACTTCGGCTGGACGGCGTATGTGCCGCTGACGAATTCGCTGCACTCGCCCGGCGTCGGCGCGGACCTGTGGATCCTCGGCCTCACCGTCGGCGGCCTGGGCACGATCCTCGGCGCGGTCAATCTCATCACCACCATCGTGTGCCTGCGCGCCCCCGGCATGACCATGTTCCGGATGCCGATCTTCACCTGGAACACCTTCATCGCCTCGCTGCTGATCCTGCTGATCTTCCCGCTGCTGGCGGCGGCGCTGATCGCCCTGTTCGTCGACCGGCAGTTCGGCGCTCACATCTTCGATCCCGGCACGGGCGGTGTCATGCTGTGGCAGCACCTGTTCTGGTTCTTCGGTCATCCCGAGGTGTACGTGCTGGCGCTGCCGTTCTTCGGCATCGTCTCGGAGATCTTCCCGGTCTTCTCCCGCAAGCCGATCTTCGGCTACACCGGCCTGGTCTACGCGACCCTGGCGATCGCGGCGCTCTCCATCGCGGTGTGGGCGCACCACATGTACGCCACCGGCGCCGTGCTGCTGCCGTACTTCTCGTTCATGACGTTCCTGATCGCGGTGCCCACCGGCGTGAAGTTCTTCAACTGGATCGGCACCATGTGGAAGGGGCAGCTGACGTTCGAGTCGCCGATGCTGTTCTCGGTCGGGTTCATCGTCACCTTCCTGTTCGGCGGCCTGTCCGGCGTCATCCTCGCCAGCCCGCCGCTCGACTTCCAGCTGCACGAGTCGTATTTCGTCGTGGCGCATTTCCATTACGTGCTCTTCGGGACGATCGCCTTCGCCACCTACGCCGGCGTCTACTTCTGGTTCCCGAAGATGACCGGGCGCATGCTCGACGAGCGCCTCGCCAAGTGGCACTTCTGGCTGACCTTCGTCGGCTTCCACACCACGTTCCTGGTGCAGCACTGGGTGGGCAACGAGGGCATGCCGCGCCGCTACGCCGACTACCTGCCGTCGGACGGGTTCACCACCTTGAACATCGTCTCGACCGTCGGTGCCTTCGTCCTCGGCGCCTCGACGCTGCCGTTCCTGTGGAACGTGTTCAAGAGCTACCGGTACGGGCAGGTCGTCACGGTCGACGACCCGTGGGGCTACGGCAACTCCCTCGAGTGGGCGACGAGCTGCCCGCCGCCGCGGCACAACTTCTACGAGCTGCCGCGCATCCGCTCCGAGCGGCCCGCGTTCGAGCTGCACTACCCGCACATGAGCGAGAAGATGCGCGCCGAGGCGCACGTGGGCTGGGGTTCGCACGCCCAGACCGCTCGCACGCTCGAGGGGACGCACTGACATGACGGACGGACGACGGTTCCGCCGGTACGCGACGCTCGGGGAGACCCGTACCCGGCCCGACCCGACGGCCCTGCTGATCGCGATGCTGGTGCTGGCGGTGCTGCTCGCGTCCCCGTGGTGGCTGTCACCGGTCCCGGCCGTGCTGCTCATCGTCGCGGCCGCCGCCGGCACGGTCGCGGTCGGCGCCACGAGCCGCAGAACCATCGTGCCGACCCGCTGGTCGTAGCGGCACGGTCGGTCACCCGGACCTGCCGGCCGGGCCCCGACGGTTCCCGGCGGTCCGGCTACCCTCGATGCCATGGGCAGGCAGCGGGAGCGTCGGGCCGCGGCGGGGTCCGGCCGCGGCCCGGCCGAGGGCATCCACGACATCGACACCGGCACCTGTGAACTGGTCAAGGATCGGTACCGGCCCGACGGCTGGGTGCTCGAGGTCAACGGGGTGCCCAGCTCCCACATCGATCTCACCGATCCCACGCTGCTCGAGTTCGAGTACATGCGGTGGATCGCTCACCTGCTCGAATCGCAACGGCCGCACGACGAACGGCTGCGGGTGCTGCACCTCGGTGGTGGGGCCTGCACGATGGCCCGTTATCTCGCCGCCACCTACCCGAACGCACGGCAGGTGGTGGTCGAGATCGACGGGCGCCTGGCCGAACTCGTCCGGGACTGGTTCGACCTGCCCCGCGCCCCGCTGTTGCGGATTCGGGTGGGGGAGGGCCGGGCGGTCCTGGCCTCCCTGACCGACGCGACCCGTGACGTGATCGTCCGCGACGTCTTCGCGGTGAACCGCACGCCCGTCGCGCTGACCACCGTCGAGTTCACCCGGCACGCCCGCCGGGTCCTCGACGCGGGCGGCGTCTACGTCGTCAACTGCGGTGACACCCGGGATCTGACCACCGCCCGGCGGGAGGCAGCCACCATCGGCAGCGTCTTCGAGCACACCGCGATCATCGCCGATCCCGCGATGCTCAAGGGCCGGCGCTACGGCAACATCGTCATCGCCGGCAGCGACGCCCCGCTCGGCGAGTCACCGGCACTCGCCCGCGAACTGCTCGGCGGCGGCGTGCCCGCCCAGGTGTGGACCGACGCGCAGGTCCGCCGGTTCGCCGCCGACGCCCGCGTCCTGCTCGACGCCGAGTGCCGCCCGGGTGGCGAGGTCGCGGCCGGCTGACGTCGTCACCCGGACCGGCCCGCGGTCCAGGCGAGCAGGTCCTCCACGGGCCAGGTGTTGACCACGTCCTCGGGTTCCACCCCGCGTTCGGCGGCACGTTCACAGCCGTACCCGATCCAGTCCAGCTGACCGGGCGCGTGCGCGTCGGTGTCGATCGCGAAGCGGCAGCCGAGATGCAGCGCCAGGTCGATCAGCCGCTCCGGCGGGTCCTGCCGCTCGGGGCGGGCGTTGATCTCCACCGCCGTGCCGTGATCGCGGCACGCCGAGAACACCGCCTCGGCGTCGAAACGCGACGCCGGGCGGGTGCCGCGACCGCCCTGCACCAGCCGGCCCGTGCAGTGCCCGAGCACGTCGACGTGCGGATTCTGCACCGCCTTCAGCATCCGCTTCGTCATGATCGACCGGTCGGCCCGCAGATTCGAGTGCACGCTGGCCACCACGACGTCGAGTTCGGCCAACAGTCCCTCGTCCTGGTCGAGCGTGCCGTCGTCGAGGATGTCCACCTCGATCCCGGTGAGAATGCGGAAGGGGGTGCCGCTGTCGGCGAAGACCCGGTCGAGCTCGGCGACGACTCCCAACTGGTTGCGCAGCCGCTCCGCGGTGAGGCCGTTGGCCACCTTCAGCCGGGGTGAGTGGTCGGTCAGCGCGCAGTACCGGCGTCCGAGCGCCGCGGCGGTCCGCATCGTCTCGGCGATCGGGCTGCCGCCGTCCGACCAGTCCGAGTGCACGTGGAGATCGCCCTGCAGGGCCTCGAGCAGGCCCGCGCCGCCGCGGCCGATCGGCTCGGCCTCCTCGCGCAGTTGCCGCAGGTAGGCGGGGACGCCGTCGAAGGATTCGCGGATCACGGTGGCGGTCTTCGGCCCGATTCCGGACAGAGCCGTCCAACTGTCCGCCCGGCGCCGCGCGGCGCGCTGGTCCGGGTCGAGCCGGGCGACGACGTCGGCGGCGTGACGGTACGCCTTCACGCGGTAGCTCTCGGCGCGGTCGCGTTCGAGCCAGAACGCGACCTCCCGCAGGGCGTCCACCGGGTCCATGCGTCCATTCTCGCCGCGGCGGTCCGTAGCGTGGGGCGCATGCGCACAAATGCGAGGTGGCGACGGACGCTGACCGGAACCGCGATCGGGGTGGCCGGGGGGACGCTGGTGCTGGCCGGCGTCGCGGCCCGGGTCGCGACGCCCGCGGCCGGGCGGTTGTACACCGTCGCCGATGCGCCGGCCGCGCCGGTGGTGATCGTGCCGGGTGCCCGCGTCCGGAACGGATGGCCCATGGCGATGCTGCGCGGACGCCTCGACGTGGCTGTCGCGCTGCTCGCGGACGGCCGCGCCCGCCGCGTGCTCGTCTCGGGCGACGCAGGAGGCCGCTCCGGGGACGAGATCGCGGCGATGACCGACTATCTGGTGGCACACGGTGTGGGGCGGGAAGTGATCGCCACCGACCCGTACGGGCTCGACACGTACGACACCTGTCTGCGCGCCGCGCAGGTCTACGGGGTGCGGACGGCGGTGATCGCCACCCAGGGATTCCATCTGCCGCGGGCCGTCGCGCTGGGGCGGCGGGCGGGGATCGACCTGGCCGGGGTGATCGCGGAGTGCGACTGCCGGCTGCGCACCCGGGTGCGCAACGTGCTGCGTGAGTATGTGCTCTCTCGTCCGAAAGCGCTTGTGGAGATGCATTTTCCGCGCCCTCCGCGGGTGACGGTGGGCGTGGGCGGCGCATCGGCCGGGATCCTCGCCTAGGGTCGTCGCATGCGACCTTCAGCCCTGATCACCGGTGGCAGCCGCGGCGTCGGCGCCGCCATCGCCCGGGAACTCGCCCCCAGTCACGACCTGCTGCTCGGCGGCCGCCGCGCGGAGTCGCTCCGGGCGATCTGCGCGGAGCTTCCGCAGGCGGCACCGTGGCCGGTCGACCTGCTCGACCACGCGGCGGTGGCCGCGGCCTGCTCCGGCATCGACCGGTTGGACGTGCTGGTGCACAGCGCGGGGCTCGCCGAACTCGGGACGATCGCCGACGGCGGAATCGCGCAGTGGCGGGAGATGTTCGAGGCGAACGTGGTGGCGGTGGTGGAACTGACGCGGCTGCTCCTGCCGGCGCTGCGGGCCGCGAACGGCCATGTCGTGCTGCTCAATTCGGGGGCCGGCCTGAACGCGAGGGCCGGCTGGGGCGCATACGCCGCCAGCAAGTTCGCGTTGCGGGCCTTCGCCGACGTCCTGCGGCAGGAGGAGCCGGCGCTGCGGGTGACGTCGGTGCATCCGGGCCGGATCGACACCGACATGCAGCGTGCGATCGTGGCGAGCGAGGGCCGGACCTACGAACCGGAGCGCTTCCTGAAGGCCTCGACCGTGGCACTGGCGGTGGGGCAGGCCGTTCGGACCCCCGTCGACGCGCACCCGACCGAGATCGTGCTGCGGCCCCGGTAGCCGTCGGCGCCGGACACGACAGCACCGTCGGAACGGCAGCACCGTCGGAACGGCAGCGCCGCCGGCGTCAGAACGGCAGTGGGATCACGACCGGCGCCCCGTTCGGCAGCTGGATGCGGATCTGGGGTGGCGGCGGCGGTGGGGCCGGCGCCGGTACCGGTGCCGGGGGAAGCGGCTCCGGCGCAGGCGGCGGTGGGGGAGGCGGCGGTGGCGGCGGCGGGGGAGGCGGTGGCGGCGGCGGGGGAGGCGGTGGCGGTGGCGGTGGCGGCACCGGAGCCCGCGGCGCGGGCGCCGCGATCTCCGCCTCCGGCGCCGGCGGCGCGGGTGACGGTTCCGGTGCGGGCGGCGGTACCGGGTCGGCGGCCCCGGGCGCCGGCTGCTTGGGACCGGCGCCGATGGGCACCGCCAGCAGATTCCCGGTGGTGACGTCGACGACGGTCAGTTCGCCGACCGGCGCCGCTCCCGGCTGCACGACGAACAACCGTTCCTCGTCGAGGCCGGACCAGCGTTCTCCTTCGATCTCCTGACCCGAGGACAGAACGGGGGAGATCAGGGGACTTCCCGGCGCACACCGCACGCGAGGCACACCGCGGTCGTCGACCAGAACGACGGTTCCGGTCTCGAGGACCGACTGCACGGGCACCGCGCGTCCCCCGCGGTACTCGTGATCGGTGACCCGGGTGTCCGCCCGCAGCAGCACCGGTGTCAGGGTGCGCAGGTATGCGCGGGCGTCGGCGATGTCGAACACGTCGAGCCAGGCTGCCTGCTTGACCGGGTCCTGCTCGAGCGTGCCGGCGAGCCGCTCCCGGTCGCACAGCTCACGTTCGAGGCTGCCGCCGTAGAGGCCGGTCCGGTCTCCGGACACCGTCACCGGACCTCCGTCGGGCACGGGGAGCTCGGCCTGCGGCGCCGGTGGAACGGCGACCGGCACCTGATCCGGCAGGAGCAGGCCGCTCCATGGATGCTCGCCCCGCGATGTCGCCAGGTCCAGGCGAACCAGCTCGGTTCGCGACGGACCGTCCGTGGAGCATCCCCCCACGGCGAGCGCAGTCAGCGCGAGTACCATCCCGAATCCGCGCGCAGCGGTGCCGGCGGCCACCCGCCCATGGTAGGCGCAACCCCTCCGCGCCTCGGGTGGTTTCGGTCGGCTTCAGCCGTCGGACGTCAGGCGGACGCGAGCGATCCGGTGGCCGTCCAGTTCGCTCACGGTGAGGCGGTGACCGTCGAGGGTGATGCTGTCGCCGAGTCGTGGCAGGCGCTGGAGGTGGTGCACCATGCACCCCGCGACGGTCTCGTAGGGGCCCTTCGGCAGCCCGATCCCGGTGTCGCGTTCGAAGTCCTCGACGATCAGCAGACCGTCCACCTGCTGCGTGCCGGCCTGCGCCGGCGCGGACGGGGACGCGGCCTGCCCAGTCGGTTCGAACTCGTCGCCGATCTCGCCGACGATCTCCTCGACGATGTCCTCGAGCGTCGCGATCCCGGCGGTGCCGCCGTACTCGTCGACGACGAGGGCGATCTGGTCGTTGGTGCGTCGCATCAGCGACAGTGTCGCGAGCGCCGGCTTGGAGGCGGGCAGCGCGAGGATGGGACGGCACACGTCCGCGACGGTCGGGGCGGTCGCCGGATCGGCGAGCAGCAGGTCGCGAAGGTGCACGAAGCCCACGACGTCGTCGAGCGACGTGCCGACGACGGGATACCGGCTGTGCGCGCCTGCCAGGGCCTGTTCGCGCGCCGCCGGGAGCGGGGTGTCGGCGGGCAGGAAGTCGACCTCGGTGCGCGGACGCATCACCTCGAGCAACGATCGCTGCCCGGCGTCGAACACCTCGGCGAGCACCGTGCGCTCGTCCTCCGGCACCGCCGAATGGCTGAGCAGCAGATCGCGCAACTCCTCGTGGGTGATCTCCTCGCTCCGGCGCGCCGGGTCGGCTCCCAGCAGCCGGACGAGCCCGTCCGTGGAGACCGACAACAACCAGATCACCGGTCGCATCAGGGTGGCGAAACGGTCCAGGGTCGGTGCGGTCAGCAACGACACCCCGGTGGACCGTTGCAGGGCGATGCGCTTGGGAACGAGTTCCCCGAGGACCAGCGAGAGGTAGGCGATCACCAGGGTGGTGCCGGTCAAGGCGACGGCGCTCGCCGCTGCGGCGGGCAGCCCCCACGACTCGAGCGCCGGGACGAGGTCGGGGGCGATCGCGGAGGCACCGTAGGCGGCGGAGAAGAACCCGGCCACGGTGACGCCGATCTGCACCGCGGACAGGAAGCGGTTGGGATTCTGCGCCAGCTCGGCCGTCCGCCGCGCCCGCCGGCCCCGCTCCTCGAGCGCACGGATCTGGCTCTCACGCAGCGACACCAGCGCCAGCTCGGTGCCGGCGAAGACGCCGCCGATCAGGACGAACACCAGAACCAGGAGGATGTCGGCGAGCGCGGTCATGGCGGCCACCCTGGACCGTGGGCCATGTCGTGTCACCTCATCGGGAGGACGCGGGATACGACTTCCAGTCTAGGAGAGCCCCGGCTGTTCGGGCACCGGCCGCACCTCAGGACGGATGTTCCACGTGAAACAGTTCAGGAGGCGGGGACGGTCTGCATGTCCTCCTGGCTCCAGTAGGCCTTCATGCCGGTGATCCGGGCGTCGTCGTCGAACGTCATGACGTCGATGACCTCCATGACGAGGTCCTGTTCGCCGAGATGGGTGGTCAGCCGGAAGAGGAAGGCGGCGTTGCCGCCGGCGATCTTCAGGCTGAGCAGTTCCCCGGTCTGGGTGAGAGGCTCGATCATCGAGTAGAACTCGCGCAGGGACGCCTCGGTGGTGCGCACCTCGGTGCCCACCGGGTCCTCGACCGTGGCTCCGGGAGCGTAGAGGGCGAGCACCTCGTCCGTGGTCCCTTTGGCGACCGACCTGATGTAGGACTCGACGGTGGCGCGGATCGCGGCGGGAGTGGGAGCCATGCGGAAAACCTCCGTTGCTAGAACGCGTTCTAGCAACGGAGGTTAGCAGCGCACGCCGGGACTGGGAATGCCCGGCGGTACCGCCGCCTCGCGGGCACCCGTCCGCACCCGGCTCAGACGCCCGCCTCGGCGGTCGGCAGCAGCCGTTCGAGGACGTCGGCGAGGGTGATCAACCCGACCACCTGTCCGTTGTCGGTGACGGTGGCCAGGTGGTTGCGGGTCTCGCGCATGGTGCGCAGCGCCTCGTACACCGGCACCGTCGCCTCGAGGGTCAGCGCCGGGCGCATCAGCTCGGCGGCGGTGATCCCCGCCGCGGCGTGCAGGCTGTCGCGCACGTGCACCACCCCGTCGATGTGCCCGTTGCCGCGCACGAGCAGACGCAGGTGCCCGGTGCGCCGGGCGGTGTCCTGGATCTGCGCGGCGTCCGCGTCGGGCCGGACACTGCTCGGCCGGGCGTTGGGGCGGACGATGTCGCCGACGGTCAGCGCCTCGAGTTCGAGGGCGCTGGTCAGGTGCCCGTGGTAGCGCTCGTCGAGAGTGCCCACGGTGGCCGAGTGCTCGACCAGGTGCCGCAACGCGTCCGGGTCCTGGCCGGTGCCGACCTGGTCGACCGGGACGACCCCGACCCGCCGCAGGCACCAGTTGGCCAGGTGGTTGAGCTGCACGATGACCGGGCGGGTGACCCACATGAACGCCCGCATCGGGATCGCGAGCATGGTCGCCGACTTCTCCGGGTGCGCGATCGCCCAGGACTTCGGAGCCATCTCGCCGACCACCAGGTGCAGGAACGTCACGATGATCAGCGCCAGGACGAACCCCGCGACGTCCGCCAGCCACAGCGGCGCACCCCAGTTCTCGAAGGCCGGGGTGAGCCAATGGTGCACGGCGGGCTTGGTCACCGCGCCGAGGGCCAGGGTGCACACGGTGATGCCGAGCTGGGACCCGGCGAGCAGAACCGACAGTTCCGAGGCGCTGCGCAACGCCGCGCGGGCCGAGCGGCTGTGCGGGGCGGCGTCCTCGAGGCGGTGCCGGCGCGCGGCGATGAGCGCGAACTCGACCGCGACGAAGAAGGCACTCGCCGCGATCAGGCCGACCGTCACGGCGAGCACGATCCAGGGGTTACTCATCGTCGCTCACCTCGTGATCGGTCCGTACGGTCACCAGCACCGACGCCGGCACGTGCCGGTCGATCCCACGGACCTCCGCGATCAGCGTCCGCGTCGGGGGCGAGTTCACGTGCGCCAGCTCCGCCGGATCGGGCTCGAGTGGGATCGCGACGGTGTCTCCGACGGTGGGCAGGCCGCCGAATTCGGCGATGACCAGCCCGGCGAGGGTCTCGTAGTCCCCCTCGGGCAGTTCGTGGCCCAGGGTGCGGGCGACCTCGTCGAGGTGCACGTCGCCGCGGATCACCCAGCCCTCACCCTGGCGGGTGATCACCTGCGTCTCGACGGCGGTGTCGTGTTCGTCGGCGATCTCCCCGACGAGTTCCTCGGCCATGTCCTCGACGGTGACGACGCCGGCGAAGCCGCCGTACTCGTCGACCACCAGCGCCATCTCCTCGTGTCCCTCGGTGAGCCGGGCCAGCACGTCCGGCAGCGGCAGGGTGGTGGGCACGATCACCGCGGGCCGGCACACCGTCCCGGCCGTGCCCGTCGCGGTGTCACGCGCGAGCAGATCGTGGAGGTGCACGACTCCGCGCAGATCGTCGGCGGACGCACCGACCACCGGGTACCGGGTGTGCCCCGCGCTCATCTTCGCGAGCACCTGCGTGATCGGTTCCCCGGCCCGGACGTAGTCCACCCGGGCCCGCGGAATCATGGCGTGCTCGGCGGTGCGGGTCGGGAAGTCCAGGATCCGGTCGAGCAGCGTCGACAACTCCTTGGGCAGCTCGCCGGCCTCCCGGGATTCGGCCACGATGTGCTCGAGGTCGCGGACGGTGGCCGAGTGCTCCACGTCGTGCACCGGTTCGATCCGCAGCGCGCGCAGCAGCAGGTTCGACGAGGCGTCGAACAACTTGATCAGCCAGCCGAACAGCCTCAGATACAGCGTGGTCGACAGCGCCAGCCACCGCGCGACCGGCTCGGGCCGGGCGATCGCCAGGTTCTTCGGGAACAGCTCACCGAACACCATCTGCACCACGGTCGAGAACAGCACCGCCAGCACCGTGCCGACCGCCACCCCGACCGCGGTGGGGATCCCGACGCCGCCGAGGAGTTCGCCGAGGCCGCTGCCGATGAGCGGTTCGGCGACGTAGCCGACGAGCAGGCCGGTGACCGTGATGCCCAGCTGAGCGCCGGAGAGCATGAACGAGGTGCGGCGGGTGACCGACAGGGCGCGGGCGGCTGCGGTGTCACCGGCTTCGGCACGCGCCTTCAGCCGGGACCGGTCCACCGCCATGTAGGCGAACTCCTGGGCCACGAAATAGCCGGTCAGGGCCGTGATGGCCAGGACCACGAGGATGCCGAGTGCGATACCGAGGACTGTCAGCACGGTCGGCTCCGGGGGGCGGTGACGGACGGGCCGTCACTCTGGGGCGGGGAGGGTCTTCGAGGTTTGCGCTTGGCGCGTCTCATGGCTCTCTCTGCGATAGACGACGACTTCCTGTCACAGAATACGACGAACCGGGCCGCGGACGAGTTCCCGCCTGCCGCGCCGACCCGGTCACAGCGGCCGGGCCGGAACCCGACACCCGGCGCGGATACCACGCCGGAGCGGTCGGCAGTGCTTGGCTGTCCTGGCACACGGCCACACCCCGAGGAGCCTCGATGAACGAGACCACCACCTTCCCCCTGCCGGGGCATGCCGGCACCCTGGCCGCCCGGTGCTGGGTCCACGACCACCCCCGGTACGTCGTGCTGCTGTGCCACGGCTACGGCGAGCACGCCGGACGCTACGAATACGTGGCCACCCGGCTGGTCGCCGACGGTGCGGTGGTCTACGCCGTCGACCACACAGGGCACGGGCTCAGCGAGGGCGAACGCGTCCTGATCGAGGACTTCGAGCGGGTCGTCGACGACTTCCGCCTGCTCGACGCCACGGCCCGCAGCGATCATCCCGGCCTGCCGGTGGTGCTCGTCGGGCACTCGATGGGCGGGATGATCGCCGCCCGGTACGCGCAGCGCTACGGCTCCGAACTCGCCGCGGTGGTCCTGTCCGGCCCGGTGCTGGGCCGCTGGCCCGCGCTCGAAGCGATACTCGCGGCGGAGGAGATCCCCGAGGCCCCCATCGACCCGTCGACTCTGTCACGCGACCCGGAGGTGGGCCGCGCGTACGTGGACGACCCACTCGTGTGGCACGGTCCCTTCAAGCGCCCCACCGTCGAGGCGCTGCAACACTGCCTCGACACGATCACCGCCGCGGGCACCGTCGGCGACGTGCCCGTGCTGTGGCTCCACGGCGAGGACGACGGGCTCGTCCCCCTCGGGGGCAGCCGCGAGGGCTGGGCGACGTTCGCCGGCCCGCAGTCGACGTCGAAGGTCTACCCCGGGGCGCGGCACGAGATCTTCAACGAGACCAACCGCGACGAGGTTCTCGACGACGTCGTCGATTTCGTCCACTCACGGATCGCGGTGGGCGGCCGATGAGCACACGGTCGCGGGCGCCGGCACGTCAGCGCTCGTCCGGCGCCGGTTGCCGGGACGGCGGCCGGGACGTCGCGGAAGGCGGCCGGGCCGCCGGGGACGGCCGCCGCTCGCCGGACGGGTGAGGGCGGTCGGCGGCCCGCTCCGGCGCGACCGGGTCGCCGTCAGGATTCGCCGGCGTGCGCGCGCAGCTCGAGCGCGACGAAGGACTGCACCATCGCCGTGAACACCGCTTCCGCGACAGCGGGGTCTGCTCCCCGCGCGGCCGCCGCCTCGGCCGCGCGCCGGATCACGAGCAGGGCCCGGTCGGGCGCCGCGACCTCCGCCGCGGTGGACTTCAGTTCGGCTGCGCGGCGCACCAGAGCCTCACGCTCACAGAGCAATTCGACCAGTTTCGCGTCGAGTCCGTCGATAGCGGCACGGACGGCCGCGAGGTCGGGAAGAGACCGCTCGGTATCGGGTGCGTTCATGCGCGCATTGTGGCATGCCACGCGGTGCGCTCCCGAGAACGGACCGGTCGACTACCTGACCACGTTCACCATCTTGCCCGGTACGACGATCACCTTCCGGGGTGCCGCGCCCTCGAGGAGGGCGGCGATCTTCTCGTCCGCGAGGGCGGCCGCCTCGATCGCTTCCCGCGCCGCGTCGGCCGGCACGGTGATGCGGCTGCGCACCTTGCCGTTGACCTGGATCGGGTACTCGACCGTGTCCTCGACGAGCCACTTCTCGTCCGCGACGGGGAACGGGCCGTGCGCGAGCGACTCGGTGTGCCCGAGCCGCGACCACAGTTCCTCGGCGAGGTGCGGGGCGACGGGCGCCAGCATGAGCACGAGCGGTTCCACCGCCGTCCGCGGCGCCCCGTCCGGGTACGCCTTGGTGAGGTGGTTGGTGTACTCGATCAGCTTGGCGATGGCAGTGTTGTCGCGCAGGCCCGCGTAGTCGTCGGACACGCCCGCGATCGCCTTGTTGAGGGCACGCCGCGTCTCGTCGGTCGGCTCGGCGTCGGTGACCCGCAGCGTGCCGGCCTCCTCGTCGATCGCGGCCCGCCACACCCGCTGCAGGAACCGCTGCGCACCGACGACGTCCTTGGTCGCCCACGGCCGGGACTGGTCCAGCGGGCCCATCGACATCTCGTACACCCGCAGCGTGTCGGCGCCGTAGTCGTCGCAGATCTGGTCCGGCCCGACGGAGTTCTTCAGGGACTTGCCCATCTTGCCGTACTCGCGGTGCACCTCCTCGCCCCGGTAGAGGAACTTCCCGTCGCGCTCCTCGACCTCCTCGGCCGGCACGTACACGCCACGCGAATCGGTGTAGGCGTACGCCTGGATGTAGCCCTGGTTGAACAGGCGCCGGTACGGCTCGGACGAGGTGACGTAGCCGAGGTCGAACAGCACCTTGTGCCAGAACCGCGCGTACAGCAGGTGCAGCACGGCGTGCTCGACACCGCCGACGTACAGGTCGACCCCGCCGGGGTCGTGCGGGCCGTGGATCTGCGGACGCGGACCGGTCCAGTACGCCTCGTTCTCCTTGGCGCAGAACTCGTCGCTGTTCGTCGGGTCGATGTAGCGGAGCTGGTACCACGAGCTGCCGGCCCACTGCGGCATCACGTTGGTGTCGCGGGTGTAGTGCTGCAGCCCGTCACCGAGGTCGAGCTCGACGTTCACCCACTCCTCGGCCTTGGCCAGCGGCGGCGACGGCTCCGAACTCGCGTCCTCGGGATCGAACGACACCGGCGCGTAGTCCTCGACGTCCGGAAGTTCCACCGGCAGAGCCGACTCCGGCAGGGCGTGCGGGTTGCCGTCGGCGTCGTAGACGATGGGGAACGGCTCGCCCCAGTACCGCTGCCGCGCGAACAGCCAGTCCCGCAGCTTGTACTGGATGGTGCCGGTGCCCGCGCCGGACTCCTCGAGCCTCGCGATGATCGCCTTCTTCGCGTCGGCGACGCTCAGCCCGTTCAGCTCGCCGGAATTCACGAGCGTTCCGTCGCCGGTGTACGCCTCCTGCGAGATATCACCGCCCGCAATCACTTCCACGATCGGCAGGCCGAACGCGGTGGCGAACTCCCAGTCGCGCTGATCGTGACCGGGCACGGCCATGATCGCGCCCGTGCCGTACCCGGTGAGCACGTAGTCCGCGATGAACACCGGCAGCGACTGCCCGTTCACCGGGTTGACGGCGTAGGCGCCGACGAAGACGCCGGTCTTCTCCTTGCTCTCCTGCCGCTCGAGATCCGACTTCGCGGCGATCGACGCCCGGTAAGCGGCGACGGCCTCGGCCGGGGTGGCGGCGCCACCGGTCCAGCGCTCGTCGACCCCCTCCGGCCACGCACCGGCGACGATCTCGTCGACGAGCGCGTGCTCGGGCGCCAGCGTGACGTAGGTGGCACCGAACAGGGTGTCGGGGCGGGTGGTGAACACCTCGATGTCGCGGCCGGTCTCCGCATCGCCGGCGCCCCGCACCGCGAACTTCACCTGCGCTCCGTGCGAGCGCCCGATCCAGTTGCGCTGCATGGTCTTGACCTTCTCGGGCCAGTCCAGGTACTCGAGGTCGTCGATGAGACGGTCGGAGTAGGCGGTGATCCGCATCATCCACTGCTGCAGGTGCTTGCGGAACACCGGGAAGTTGCCGCGCTCGGAGCGGCCGTCGGCGGTGACCTCCTCGTTGGCCAGCACCGTGCCCAGACCCGGGCACCAGTTGACGAGGGAATCCGAGCGGTACACCAGCCGGTACTCGTCGAGGGCGGCGAGCCGCTCGGCCTTCGACAGCGACGCCCAGTCGCGTCCGTCCGCGAGCGTGCGGGCGCCGGCGTCGAGTTCGGCGGCGAGCTCGTCGATGCGGCGCGCCCGGTTCTGCTCCGGGTCGTACCAGGCGTTGTAGATCGTCAGGAAGATCCACTGGGTCCAGTGGTAGAAGTCGACGTCCGTCGTGGCGACCGAGCGCCGCTCGTCGTGGCCCAGCCCCAGCCGGCGCAGCTGCCGCTGCATGTTCTCGATGTTGGCCTCGGTCGTGGTGCGCGGGTGCGTGCCGGTCTGCACCGCGTACTGCTCGGCCGGCAGTCCGAACGCGTCGTAGCCGAGCGTGTGCAGGACGTTGTGCCCCAGCATGCGGTGGTACCGGGCGTAGACGTCGGTGGCGATGTAGCCGAGCGGATGCCCGACGTGCAGGCCGGACCCCGACGGGTAGGGGAACATGTCCTGCACGAACAGCTTGTCCTCGGGGACGTCGCCGGCGAGCGGGCCGACCGGATTCGGCGCGTTGAACGTGCCACGCTCGCGCCACTGATCCTGCCACCGCTGCTCGATCCGGCCGGCGAGATCGGCGGTGTATCGGTGCTGCGGGGTGGCGTCGGACGACGAGGTGGAGGGCTGCACAGGACGAGTCACGGTGGTCGCTATCTACTTGGCTGACGTCGGTTACCTCCGACCAGGGTAGAGCGTGGCCTGCCCCGGCCCGACCAGCGGCTGCGTCTCCCACGTATCCTCGAGGGGTGTTGATCGTCGCCCTCGTACTGTTCGTGCTCGCTCTCGTCGTCGCCGGGGTCGCCGTCGCGGGTCTGACCGGACGGCTGCCGCGCAACCGGTGGGCGGGTGTGCGTACCGCGGAGGCCCTGCGCGACGAGGAGACGTTCGCCCTGGCCAACAAGGTCGCGGCTCCCAGTCAGCTCGGTGCGGCGGGCCTGCTCGTCCTCGGCGGCGTGGGCGCGCTCACGCTCGACACGGTCCCGGGCCTGATCGCCGTCGTGGGTGCCGGTATCGCCGCCTTCTTCACCGCCGGTGTCGGCGGTTCCATCGGTGCCCGCGTCGCGGCAGCCAGCGCTCCGGCCGAGACCGCCGGCTGCGGCACGTCGTGCGGGGCGTGCAGCCTGCGCGGCGCCTGCGAGCCGACCGCCTGAGCGAACCCCCACCGCCCGAGCGCAGCGGCGGGTGCGACGTCACCGTCCGAGCGCAGCGGCGGGTGCGACGTCACCGCCCGAGCGCAGCGGCGGGCGCGACGTCACCGCCCGAGCGCAGCGGCGGGCGCATTGTCACCGCCCGAGCGCAGCGGCGGGCGCATTGTCACCGCCCGAGCGCAGGAATCTGCGGGAGGGTTCCCGAGCGCGCGTTCGGACGCGATACTGACAGGGTGACCCCGGCACTGGCCGGCGCCCGATTGAGGTCCACGATCCGCGATGCGGCCGCCGCGGCGACGGACTCGACCGAGTTCCGGGAGGTCGTCCTGGACGCGATCCGCGCCCGGGTGCCCTACGACGGTGTCTGCCTGGCCACCACCGATCCCGCGGTGCTGATCCCCACCGCGCTGACGACTCGCGGTTACGAGACCCCGCGGGTGTACGCGACGGCCCTGGAACTCGAGTACGGTCCCGATCCGGTGCCGAGCGGCTTCGGCTCGTTGCTGGGCCGGGCGGTCCCCATCCGCACGCTCCGGGAGGTGACGGGCGACCACGTGACGAGCAGCCGCCACTACGCCGACGTGCTTGCGCCGAGCGGCATGCACGACGAGGTGCGCATGCTCTTCCGCGGTCGCGACGGGGCGTGCTGGGGCGCGTGCACGATGGCCAGGCGACCGGGCTCGGAGTTCGCCGACGAGGAACTCGACACTCTGGGCGCCGTCCTCATCGACATCGGGGAAGGGTTGCGCACCACGTTGTTCCGCAGCAGCGCACATGCCCAGGCCCCGGGCCCGGACGGACCGGCGGTGGCGGTCGTCGGACCCGACGACGAGTTCGAGTCGATCACCGCCGCCGCCCTCGAGTACTTCGAACGACTCGGCTGGGGCCCGCCCGGCAATCCCGAAGCCGCTGCGCCCGCGGTGTCGGCGGCACTGTGGCTGCGGCGTTCGGGGGCGGATGCCACGGTCCTGCGGGCCCGCACCCTCGACGGGGAATGGCTCGTGATCCGCGTCGGACGATTCGACAGCGAGCATCCGCCCCGGCGGGTGCTGATGACCGTGGAACGGGCGCAGCTCCCCGAGATCGTCACCCTGGTGGCGGCAGCACACGGACTGACCCGCCGCGAATCCGAGGTGCTCGCTTTGCTTCTCGCCGGCAGGACCCGTCACGAGATCGCCCGCGTGCTGGGCATCAGCCCGTACACCGTGCAGGACCATCTGAAGGCCGTGTTCGCCAAGACCGGCGTCAACAGCCGCGCGACCCTGGTCGCCAAGCTCGCACACACCGAGTACGTGCCCCGTCTGGGCACGCCCGTCGGCGCCGACGGCTTCTTCGAGCGGCCGCCGCGGCCGGCCTCGGTGAACTGACGCCGGCGCGCGGGGACCGCCTCACCCCCAGCGGCGTACACGCTGGTAGCGCGGGTTCCACCAGAAGCGGTGGACGAGCCGCAGGGGCACCGGCAGTTCACTCAGGACCAGACGAGCCTGCTCGGGCGTGGCGCCGTCGACGACGTACGGGCCGACCTGCGCGATCTCGCTGTAGGAGAGTTCCTTCACCGCCGCTGTGGACAGGGCGTGCCATTCCTGCGTGGTGATCACCTCCCGGATGAGGGGGAAAGCGTCGCGCTCCTCGTGCGCGAGGTGCGACCGCAGCAGTCCGACGAGGTCGTCGATGCGATGAGGCACCTGCTCCGGCCCGTGCTCCCGATCGTCGAACGCTTCCTCGAGTGCGGCGAGCGTCGGATCGATGAGAGAGTGCTCGGCCTCCATGTCGTCGAGCACCGCGAGATCGTCCGGCCGGTCGGCGAGCCTGCGGCGCATCAGCGGCCAGATGTGCGTGTCCTCGATCCGGTGATGGTGGTGCAGTTCCCGGCTGAAGCCGTGCCAGCCGACGAGCAGCGCGTCGTGGACCTCGTCGGTCTCGGTGCCGTAGGTCTGTGCCACGTTCGCCAGGCGTCCGACGTCGCGCCGGAAGGCCGCGTGCAGCAGCGTCATCACGACCATGTCGTCGTCGGTCAGGGCAGTGGATCCGGTGGTGGTCATGTCGGCCTCGATCCTGTCGTGCTCGAGTTCTCTCTACGAGCCTGCAACCCCGGGCTCCGGCCCTCAATCCCCCGTTCGAGGGGGTCGCCGGTGATGCCGTTTCCCTACGCTGGGGCCGTGACCACCCGCCGCGTGATCGACCCCGCCGGGGCCCTGTTCGGCCTGGGCCTGCCTCTCGTCGCCGCCGCGGCGACACTGCTGCTGACTCGAATGTGGGAATCGCGGCTGCCCCCACGGATCGCCACGCACTGGTCCGGGTCCGGGCCGGACGGATTCTCGGACCCGGTCTCGTTCTCGTGGACGGTGGCGCTGGTGATCCTGCTGGTCGGCGGCGGCTGCAGCGCGATCGCGGCGCTAGCCCCCGCGATGCTGCTGATGCGCCGCTACATGCTGGTGCTCGGTCTCGGCGTGACCGGTCTGCTGTCCACCCTGGGTGTGACGGTGCTCGCGAGCCAACTGGACACCCCGGCCGAACAGGCACAGCTGCCGATGTGGAGCATCGGCGCGGGCGTCGCGCTCGGCGTCGCCGTCGGGGTGTTCGGCGCGTCCCGGTTGCGGGATCACCGGGTCCGGCGGCCGGCAGCCGCCCGCCCGGATCCGGCGCTGCCGCGCGGGCCGGTCGAGCTGCCGATCGTCGAACAGGTCGGCACCGGGACGCGCACCACTGTGGTGCTGGCGGCGCTGGTGGTGGCACCGGCCGTCGTCGTGTGCGGCGCGGCGCGCAGCTGGTGGCCGCTGGCGATCTTCCTGCCGGTCGCCGTTCTCGTGCTGAGCCTGCTGCGG
The DNA here is from genome assembly GCF_016804345.1 of Rhodococcus ruber. Classification (NCBI taxonomy): domain Bacteria; kingdom Bacillati; phylum Actinomycetota; class Actinomycetes; order Mycobacteriales; family Nocardiaceae; genus Rhodococcus; species Rhodococcus ruber. Next base: position 365,338 of record NZ_CP044211.1, read on the forward strand.
TTCCGCGTCGTCGTCGACGACACGGGCGTGCGGGTGCAGAACCTGCGAATGACGGCGGTGGACTACGACCTCGACGAAATCGTCGGCGCGCGGGTCGCGCACGTCCGCCCCTTCCAGGACTGGGGCGGGTGGGGACTGCGCGCCAAGGGGCGGGGCCGGTACGGCCTCGTCACGATCACGGGTCCCGCGCTGGTGCTCACCGTCGCCGGTGGGCAGGAGTTCACCGTCACTGCGGCGCAGGCGGAACGCATGGCCGGCGCGCTGAATGCGCTCGCCGACCGTCGCTGACCACCGGCCGGCGGATACCGCTTCCCGAACACGCCGCGAGTGCGTGGCCGATCCGGTCTAATGGGAGCGATTGCCGACGAGTACAGCGATTGCCGACGAGTACGGAGGCCGACGTGAGCCATCGGAAGCGGTTGCACCCGGACGGAGTCCTCGCACCGGCGTACACCGGGCGCATCGACAGCGAGCCGGTTCCGGCGCTGCGGCTGCCGGCGCACTCGATGGACCCGGCGGAGGCGTACCGGTACATCCACGACGAACTGATGCTCGACGGCAGTTCGCGGCTGAATCTCGCGACGTTCGTCACCACGTGGATGGAGCCGCAGGCCGACGTGCTCATGGCCGAGACGTTCGACAAGAACCTCATCGACAAGGACGAGTATCCGGCGACGTCGGCGATGGAGGAGCGCTGCGTGGCGATGGTCGCCGACCTGTTCCACGCGCCGGGGCTGTCCGACGTCGACCCGGGTACGGCGACGGGTGTGTCCACGATCGGCTCGAGCGAGGCGGTGATGCTCGCCGGGCTGGCACTCAAGTGGCGCTGGCGGGCCCGGCGGCAGGCGGCGGGACAGGACACTGCACGCCCGAACCTGGTGCTGGGCAGCAACGTTCAGGTGGTGTGGGAGAAGTTCTGCCGCTACTTCGACGTGGAGGCGAAGTATCTGCCCATGGAACCCGGGCGGTACGTCGTCACCCCGGAACAGGTGCGAGAGGCGGTGGACGAGAACACGATCGGGGTGGTCGCGATTCTCGGCACAACGTACACCGGCGAGCTCGAGCCGGTCGCCGAGATCGCCGCCACGCTCGACGACGTGGCCACTTCGGGCGGTCCCGACGTGCCGCTGCACGTGGATGCGGCCAGCGGGGGATTCGTCGTGCCGTTCCTGCAGCCGAAACTGAAGTGGGACTTCCGGGTGCCGCGCGTGGTGTCGATCAACGTCAGCGGCCACAAGTACGGACTGACCTACCCGGGCATCGGATTCGTGGTGTGGCGCGACAAGGAACACCTGCCCGAGGAACTGGTCTTCCGGGTCAACTACCTCGGCGGCGACATGCCCACCTTCACCCTGAACTTCTCACGGCCGGGAAACCAGATCGTCGGCCAGTACTACAACTTCCTGCGGCTCGGCCGCGACGGGTATCGCCGGGTGATGGAGACGCTGCGCTCGACCGCGAGCCGCCTGGCCGAGCAGCTCGCCGGGCTGGAGGGGATGCGCGTGATCTCCGACGGTACCGCCATCCCGGTGATCGCATTCGAGCTGACCGGCGATCCGGGGTTCACCGTGTTCGACGTCTCGCACGAACTGCGGGCGGGCGGCTGGCAGGTGCCCGCGTACACCATGCCGGCCGACGCCGAGGGGGTTGCGGTCCTGCGGATCGTGGTCCGGGAGGGGTTCAGTGCCGACCTCGCGCGACAGCTGTTCGCCGACATCGAACGGGTGTGTACCGAATTGCGCAAGGAGGGTCCGCTCCGGCACTCCAGCGAGCAGCACTTCGCGCACTGAGCCTCACTCCAAGGCTGTCTCGCGCGAGGTGTCCTTCAGCTGCACCCCGGACCTGCCGAGCCGACGCGCTCCCTGGACGAGGGATGCCACGACCCGGGCGGCATGGGCGAGATCGAGCCCGTCCGGGGGATGGATGTTGGACACGCAGTTGCGCTCGGCGTCGGTCCGCCCCGGCCGGGGACGATGCGTCAGGTACACCCCGAGACTGTCGGCCACCGACAGGCCGGGACGTTCCCCGATGAGGACCACCACCGTGGACACACCCAGGGCAGCGCCCACGTGGTCCCCGATCGCCACCCGCGCCTGGGTCGCAACGACGGGCGGCGCGAACGTCAGGCCGGGCGTCAGCGCGGTGGCCAGTTCGGCGAGCAACCCCGGCCCGTGTGCGGCCAGGGCCGTGGACGACAGACCGTCGCACAGGACGACACCGATGTCGGCATCGGTGTGCGGCACCGGAGACAGGTCGGCCGGGGTCCTGCCGAGATCGGGGCGGCGCAGGTAGACGGACCGATCCCGTGCGCGGCTCGCCACATGGATGGGCTCACCGATTCCGACGGCGGAGATCTGCGGATTCAGCTCCGCGAGGTCGAGCGGCGCATGGACCGCGTCGCGCGCCCGGGCGTGGGCCTCCGCGACCTCGAGCAGACGCGGGGTGGGCAGACCGTTCCCGTTCCGCCCCAGCCCGATGCGTGCCCGGGTGAGCGCGCGCAGGGGTGTCCAGAAGTCGTCGTTCATCCGCGTACTCCCGGGGATGCCAGTGCTCGCAGCGGAGAAGAATGCGGGTCGACGGGCAAGATCCGGCCGGTCGCGTCGGCCATGCCGTGCGCCCGCAACCATCGATCGAATTCCGGTGCGGGACGCAGCCCCATGAGCTCGCGAGCGTAGAGCGCGTCGTGGAACGACAGGCTCTGGTAACCGAGCATGACGTCGTCGGCGCCGGGCACCGTGATGACGAAGGCTGTGCCGGCGGCGGACAACAAGGTGAGCAGGGTGTCCATGTCGTCCTGATCCGCCTCCGCGTGGTTCGTGTAACAGATATCCACGCCCATGGGCAGCCCGAGCAGTTTGCCGCAGAAGTGATCCTCGAGCCCCGCGCGAATGATCTGCTTGCCGTCGTAGAGGTACTCGGGTCCGATGAAGCCGACGACCGTGTTGACCAGGAGGGGGTCGAGCGTCCGGGCGACCGCATAGGCGCGTGCCTCGAGTGTCTGCTGGTCCACGGGCCGGCCCCCGGTTCCCAGATGGGTGCCCGACGACAGTGCCGAACCCTGCCCGGTCTCGAGGTACATGACGTTGTTCCCGACCGTTCCACGTCGCAGAGACTTGCCGGCCTCGTTGCCCTCCCGCAGTAGCTGCAGGTCCACGCCGAAGCTGCGGTTGGCCCCCTCCGTGCCGGCGACCGATTGGAACACCAGGTCGACGGGTACACCACGGGCAGCCAGGTCGATGGTGGTGCTCACGTGGGTCAACACGCAGGATTGCACGGGGATGTCGTAGCGCAGTCGAACCTCGTCGAGCAGGTACAGCAGGTCCGCGGCGGCACGCGGCGAATCGCTCGCCGGATTGATGCCGATCACGGCGTCTCCGCAACCCAGCAGGAGCCCGTCGAGAGTCGCGGCGGCGATGCCGCGCGGGTCGTCGGTGGGATGGTTCGGTTGCAGGCGGGTGGCGAGCCGGCCGGGCAGTCCGACGGTGGTGCGGAACGCCGAGACGACGGTGACTGCCCTCGCAACCGCGATCAGATCCTGGTTGCGCATGATCTTGGAGACCGCCGCGACCATCTCCGGGGTCAGACCGGGACCGACCGCGGCAAGGCGGCCCGCGGCATCCGTCCGTGCCGCCGTGGTGAGCAACCAGTCCCGGAAGCCGCCCACGGTCAGGTGGCCGATCGAGGAGAATGCTGCCGCATCGTGGGTGTCCAGGATCAGGCGGGTGACCTCGTCCGTCTCGTACGGCACGACCGGTTCCTCGAGGAAGGTCGTCAGTGGCAGCTCGGCCAGGGCCCACTGCGCGGCCGCGCGTTCGCCGTCGGATCCTGCCGCGCATCCGGCCAGCTCGTCGCCCGAACGGCGGGGGGTCGCCTTCGCCAGCAGATCGACGAGCCCGTGGAATTCGTACGTGCGTCCGGCCGCTCGTCGGCGGTACACCGTCACGACGTCACCTCGGCGACGGTCCGGGCGAAGACGTCGAGGAAGTGGTCGACGTCGGCCGAGGTGAGCGGCAGCGGCGGACGGATCTTGAGGACGTTGCCGTGAGCGCCGGCTACGGAGATCAGGATCCCGCGGTCGCGCATCCGGTTCACCATCGTCAGGGCCGTATCGGCGTCCGGATACCGGGTATCGGCGTCCGCGACGATCTCGACACCCAGGAACAGGCCGGCGCCGCGGACGTCTCCGATCGACGCGGTCGTGCGCTCGATCGTCCGCAATCCGGTGCGCAGTGCGGCACCGCGCTCGTGGGCGACCTCGATCAGCTGCTCGTCGCGGATCACGTCGAGCACGGCCTGTGCGGCTGCCATCGACACCGGATTTCCTCCGAAGGTGTTGAAGTACTTGACCTTCGATCCGGTTTCCGCGACGACGTCGCGAGAGGTGATCGTGGCGGCGACGGGCATTCCGTTGCCCATGGGTTTGCCGAGGGTGACGATGTCCGGGACGATGTCGTGCCGTCGGAAACCCCACATGCCGTGACCGAGGCGGCCGAAACCGGGCTGCACCTCGTCGGCCAGGAGCAGCCCACCCCCGCCGCGCACCACGTCCGCGGCAGGTTTCAGGAAGGGAGCGGGATCCGGAAGGATCCCGTCGGACGAGAAGACGGTGTCGACGAGCAGGGCGGCGAACCCGTACCCGGACTGCTCGAGGTCGTGGATCTGTTCGGCGACCTGCGCGGCAAACCAGGCTCCGAGATCGTCGGTGTCGACACGATACGCATTCGGTGCCGGGACCACCCGAATCCAAGGTTCCACCGTCCGGGAGATCGACGGGGAGCATGCCGCGACGGCGGTGGTGTTGCCGTGGTAGGCGCTCTCGGTGACGACGATGCCGTGCCGGCCCGTGGCTTGCCGGGCCAGTTGCAGCGCCAGGTCGTTGGCCTCGGAACCAGTACAGGTGAACATCGCCACCGCGAGCGGATCCGGGAAGGTGCCGAGCAGATCCTCGGCGTAGTCGACGATCCCGTCGTGCAGGTAACGGGTGTGGGTGTTCAGCAGCCGGAGCTGCTCGGTGACGGCCGCGGTCACCCGAGGGTGACAGTGCCCCACGCTCGCCACGTTGTTGTACATGTCGAGGAAGCGGTTTCCGTCGCCGTCCTCGAGCCATACTCCACTACCGGCAACCGGATGCAGGGGTGTGCGGTACAGCAGCGGCGTGGCGCTGCCGAGCACCTGCCGCCGGCGCCGGACGAGGCCTCGCAGCTGCGGAGGCAGGCCGTGGATGTCGTCGAAGGCGAAGCCGTTGACCTCGACAGGGGAGGTCTGCTGGGTGGACACAGTCTTCACAGGGAGGCCAGCCACAGGCCCCACCTCGGATCCGCCATCTTCGTACGGGCGCGCATGAGCTTCCAGAGTCCGTACTTGTGGTAGTCGAAGTCCCATGCATCGCTGAGTTTGTTGTTCACACATCCCCACAATCCCCACTTGACGTCGGCGAGGACCCCGCAGACCTGCACGCGGGACACCACCGACCATTCCGCGGTGCCGTAGTAGGCCTCGACCATGTCGTGGATCCGACGGTCGTCGAAGAACATCTCGGTGGTGAGAACGGCAATCTCGTAGGCGCGATCGTTGTTGGACGCGAACTCGTAGTCCACGAGCTTCAGTGGCCCGGACTCCGAGTACAGGAAGTTGCCCGGCATGGGGTCGTTGTGGCACGGAACCAGGTCTAGACCCGAGGCCAGCACGGCCGATTTCGCCGCCCGGTACTCCCGCTCGACCACCGCCCAGTCCACCGGCAACGTCACCCCGAGACTGTGTGCCTGTTCGAGATGCTCGTCGACCATGTCGAAGATCGTCTTCGTCCGGCTCAGCAGCCCGGACGGATGCAGCGTCCGGTACAGGTCCACGATCCGTAGCGGTATGTCGTCGCGCTTGAGGTCGCCGTTGGTGCAGGCCCGATATCCCTCCAGGAACTCGATGATCTCGATTCCGGAAGCGGGATCGAACCGGACCACCTCGGGGCCGATTCCCAGTGCCCCCGCTCGGCGGCCCATTTCGTTGGCAACGGTGCGGTCGACGAACGCCTCGCTTCCCGCGCCGGGGATCTTCATGAAGTAGCGGGTATTACTGCCTTCCAGAGTGATCCGCCAATTACTGTTCTGGAGGCCGCCCGTCACAGGGGCGTAGTACAAGCCGCGCCCCTGCCACTGCGATACGGACGACAGGGCATCCTCGACCACCCGTTCGGCGGGGGTGCGGGCGCTGCCCATGGGGCGATCGTCCCGGGCGAGCGGGGTGGAGAGTGTGGTCATCGTCGTCTCCTCACAGATTGCGGATGCGGTCGTCGAAGTGGGGGTCGCGCAGCCCCGCTCGTGCCCTCAGGAACTGCCAGTCCGAGAACTTCGAGTACTCGTGGGTGCCCGGACGCATCGCGTCGCAGTAGGCACCGATCAGTGCCCAGCGGAGGCTGTCCGCGATGCCGTAGACCCGGGCCCGATCGAACAGACTGTAGTCCCAGGAACGCCAGAACATTTCGAACACTACGCGGGCGTCGCGGTCGTGCGGACACAGTTCCCCCAGGAGAGTACCGAGATCCTGCAGCGGATCCATCATCGCGGCGCAGTCCCAGTCGACGAGAAGGAGGCCGCCACCCTCGGGGACGAGGACGTTGGAGACGTTGCCGTCGCCGTGGGCAGGGACGAGATCGTATCCCGCCGCCTCGATGCGCTGCTCGGCATCGGACAGGGTCCGCAGCATCCACGGCAGATCCTGCGGAAGGGCCGCCGATGCGGCCCGAGCCACCCGCAGCGCGTCGCGGATGTCGTCGAACACACTGGCGGTTCGCGAGAACGCCGCCAGAGAATGCACCCTCTTGCGCAGCTCGACGAGTGGGGCGATCGCCTCGGCCGAGCCGAAGCGGTCGAGGGTTGCAGTGCGGGACCGTCCCGTGAAGTCCTCCATCACCAGCAGGCCCGATTCCGGATCGGCGGCGTACACCGCAGGACCGAGACCGGCATCGCCCGCGGCGGTCGCGGCCTCGAAGGACGCGGCGAGATCGACGTAGCCGCGCGCGTGCGGTTCCATCACCTTCACGTAGCCGGTGACACGCGCTCGCGTGTCCACAGCGGCCCGCACGCTGTAGCGTTCGGAATCGGCTCCCCACCAGCTGGGGCTGGCCATCGTGGGCGAGCTGTCCAGTTCGAGCTCCGCCCCTTCCCACAGCCCGAGGGCGTGCACCTGTTCGGCAATACTCACCGGGATCCTCCTGTCGGAACAGCCACCACGTGGCGTGGCCAGCTCATCGGGAACGGCCGGTGACGCTCGAGCCACCGGGTGAGGCGGAGCAGCCTCTGATCGTCGAAGCGTGCTCCGACGATCTGGACTGCGACCGGACACTCGTCGACGAATCCGAAGCAGAGGGTCGACGCGGGCTGGCCGGTCTGGTTGAACCAGGCCGTATAGGTGCAGTGTGCGAGTGGTCGGTCCGGGTACAGGCCCACCTCGTCCGCGGCGAATCCCGGTGTCGGGATCACCGGCGCGAGCACGAAATCGTAATCGGCGAGCGCGGACTGCAGCCTCGCCTGGGACGCATCCACCCTCGCGAGGTCGGCGGCGTACTGCACTGCGCTGCGGTCCGCCGCGGCGGCAGCCCAGTCGGCGACCGCGGGCAGGACCAGGTGCCGGCACTCCTCGGGCAGGGTCTCCCATTCGGCCCGCGCCCGAACCTGGAAGACGCGGTCGAGGGCAGGATAGGGATCCACGGCGAACGGTGGCGGTACCGCAGCCACGGCGGCACCACCGTCCTGCAATGCCGCCGCCGCGTCACCGACGACCGACAGGACCCGCTCGTCGAGGGGGTGCCCGTGTCCCATGTCGGTGAGGACACCGATCCGCAGTCCGGCGGGGGACAGTTCGACGTCGAGCGTGTCGTCGGCCTCCGGCGGGAGCGACCACGTGTCCCGCGGGTCCGGGCGGCTGATCACCCGATACAGGTCGACGACCTCGTCGACGGTGCGGGCCATCGGACCCGCGGATCGCATGGTCGATGCCGGAGCGTGCGGGATCCGCCCCTGGGTGGGCTTCAGAGCCACGAGACCGCAGTGCGCCGCGGGCAGGCGTACCGATCCCGCGATGTCGGTTCCGACGGCGGCATACCCGATGCCGGCCGCCAGCGCGGCGCCCGCACCGGCACTGGAGCCGCCGGTGTTGCGTGCCGGATTCCAGGGGTTGCGCACGATCCCGTAGAGGGAGCTCACGCCCGCGGCCATCATGCCGAAGTCCGGCATCGTGGTCTTGCCGACGATCACCGCGCCGGCTTCCTTCAGTCGGGCGGCCGGTGGGGCGTCCACCATGGCGTCGGGGACCGTCGCGTGGGCCTTCGAGCCGTGCCGCCACGGCATCCCGATCGCGTTGATGCTGTCCTTGATCGTCACCGGGATACCGTCGAGATCACCGAGAGGGCATCCGGCCGCCCATCGGGCGGCGGACGCCTCGGCCGACGCCCGGGCCCCGACCTCATCCAGGTGGGCGACGGCGTTGATCACCGGATCCACCCGATCGATGTGGGCGAGGGTCGCGTCGAGAACGTCGACGGGGGTCAGTTCCCCTGCCCGGTACGCGGCGCGGACCTGTGCCGCTTCTTGTGGAATCACCCCGGTCATCGGGCTGCCACCTCCCTCGCTTCGTCCGACAGCAGCGCACCGGCCGTCAGGTTCCGGACCACTGCGCTCAGGACGTCGAGGCCGCGCAGCAGGTCGGCGTCCTCGGTGAACTCGGACTCGTTGTGTGAGATGCCGTTCGAACTCGGTACGAAGAGCATCACCGTCGGAACGACGTCCTTCAGGCTGATCGAGTCGTGTCCCGCGCGGGTGAGCATCCGCCGGGACGTGTATCCGGCCTCGGCGACCACTGCCTCCGTAAGTTCGACTCCGGCCGCCGGGTACGGCGTGGACGGCCGCAGTGCGCACGCGACGATCTCTACCGTGACCTCGCCCTCGTCGGTGATCGCGGCGAGGGCCTGCACGAACTCGGCGTGCGCCTTCTCGAGGGTGCCGGCATCGCTCGAGCGGATGTCGACGTCGATACGAACCCGGGACGGCACCACGACGGGGGAGTTGGGCTCGATGACGAACCGGCCCACCGAGGAGAGCACCGCATCCGGTACATGGCCGGACGCGACGGCTCGGACCGCCAGGACGACCCGTGCCGCGCCGACCAGCGCATCGCGACGATCCGCCATCGAGGTCGCACCGGTGTGGGCCTGCTCGCCGTGGACGACGACGGTGTACTTCCGGACCGCCCAGTTGGCGGTGACCACCCCGATGTCGGTACCCGTCTTCTCGAGCTCGCGGCCCTGCTCGATGTGCACCTCCGCGTACGCCACCGCATCAGGCGGTTCGTCCGAACCGTGGAAACCGATGTTCGTCAAGGCTTCCCTGACGGATACGCCGTCCAGGTCCCGGCGCTCGAGGATCTGGTCGACCGTGTACCTGCCGACGTACCCGCCACTGCCCATCAGACTCGGCTGGAAACGGGCCCCTTCCTCGTTGAACCAGTCCACTACCGCGACGTTGACCACGGGAGCGAACTGGCCGGCCGCGACCGCACCGTCGACCCCGGTGGCCGCGTGCGCGGCAGCGAGGACGCCGTAAGCCCCGTCGAAGCGACCGGCAGACGGCTGGCTGTCCGAATGGGAGCCGACGAGGACGTACGGGGCACCGGGCACCCACTCGAGGAGGCCGAAGAGGTTGCCTACGGCGTCAATTCGAACGGTGAAGCCCCGTGCGGTGAGCCAGTCGGTCAGCCACCGCCGAGCCGTGGCGTGCTCCTCGCTCGCGGCGAGGCGGTGCAGCCCGCCCCCCGCGGTCGCCCCGAACCGAGACCAGGCCGTGAAGTCGTCGAGGAAGTCGTCGTGCTCAGGCATGTGCGGTTCCCGTCGCAGGAGTGGCGGACGGTACCTCGAAGGCCACCGAGAGGGCGGGCTCCGGCGTCTCGGCACCGACGGCGACCGGCCGGGTGGCGACGGCGAACATCTCGTCGACCCGACGCTTCTCCGCCTCGCTGGTCCCAGCGAAGGCCGAGACAACGAGGTAGACAAGCAGATTCACGACCATACCCACGACACCACCGGTGAGGCTTCCCAGGCCCGCGATGTCGTCCGGGTACACCACCGTGAGCACGAGCGCGACCACGAAACCGGACACCATGCCGGCGACCGCACCGTACTTGTTTCCGCCCCGCCAGAAGATGCCGAGGAACAACGGGATCGCGATCTGGACGATGCCCTGGTACGAGATCTGTGCGAGCAACTGGAGCCGCGTCATGTCGAAGGTCAGGTAGGCCACTACCGCGGCGAGGCCCATGAACACGACCATGCTGGTCTTGGCGACGTAGGTGAGCTGGTTGTCCGTCAGCGGACGCTTCTCGGAGTTGATCAGGTCGTTGGCGATCTGCAGACCGCAGACCTGGACGCTGCCGTCGATGTGTCCCATCGATGCGGCGAAGACCATCGTCACGCCGAGCCCGAGAAGCCAGGTGCCGCCGTAGGACTCCATGATGGTGAACCATCCGGCCTGCGGATCCGAGTAGACCTCCGGCATGGTGGTGGCCGCGACACCGAGCAGCATCAGCAGCGTGTAGAACACACCGGAGATCAGGACAGTCCGGATGGTGCCGGCCTTGACCGCGCGTACGCCCGAGGCGGTATAGATCCGCTGGAAGCTCATCGGCCAGCACAGCGATCCCACGACACCGGTGAAGATCAAACTGAACAGGTAGAAGGGTCCGTAACCGTCTCCGTCGCCGGGAACCCGCAGCACCTCGGCCGGCACGTTCGACAGGGCCGAGAAGCTGAGCGGCCCGTCGCCGACGCCGAGGAGCAGGAGCAGGCACACGATTGCGGCGAAGACGTAAGCCACCACGCCCTGGAACATGTCTGTCATGATCAGCCCGCGCATGCCCATCTTCACCGTCCAGTACTGACGGATCACGATGACCGCGAGACCGATGAGCAGGCACGCGGTGATGGACCACCGTCCCTCGCTCGCGATCTCGAATACCTCTCCGAGAGCTTGCATTCCGAGAACCACCCAGGGGAACACCGACACGATCCCGATCACACTGGCGACGACCTTGACGGCACGCGAGTCGAACCGCAGGCCCATGAGATCGGGCTGTGAGCGCAGGTCGTACCGCGCGCCCCAGCGCCAGGCCCGGGTAGCCATGAAGTACATCATCGCCACGCCGAGACTCGAATAGGCGAGTCCGTAGAACCCGAAGACCCCGGCCCCGGCCGCCATGCCGAAGAAAGCGATGAACACCGATCCCGGCCACCAGGAGTTGACATAGCACATGGCGACGTACCACGGACCGTACGAGCGCCCACCCACGGAGTACTCGTCGAAGGTCGGCTTCTGCTTCTGCTGGGTGCGGTAGAGGATGTAGATGACGACGGCATAGAAGACCGCCAGCATACCGAGCATGATCGCCATGTCACTGTCCCTTCACTGAAGACTCTGCGGGAGCTACGCTTTCGTCGAGCTCACCACGGATGTCCTCGACGATGTAGAGGCCCCACAGGCCGAATCCGAGAACGAGTCCGTTCGCGATCCAGTACAGGACGCTGAACGGGATTCCGAATATCGTCGTATCGACTCCGCTGCCCCACAGATACAGCACCGGAACCAATGCGAAAGCCAATGCTGTTATGTAAATTCCGCCGAACACGGTCTTGACGGTCCGTTGTTCGAGATTTCGAATGAAGTCCTTCATCTCAGATTCCTCAGTTCACCAGTTTCAGGACGGCCTCGTGCAGGAGGCCGTTGGATGCGATACCCGTACCCCGGTCGTATCCGGGCCGTCCGTCGAGCGCCGTGAACCGGCCACCGGCCTCGGATATGATCACCGGCATAGGTGCGAGGTCGTACGGTTGGGTGGTGTAGTCGACGACCACGTCGGCGTGACCACTGGCCACCATGGCGTATCCGAAAGCGTCACCCCACGTCCGGAGGACGACGCCACGATCGATGAGGTCGCGGATCGTCTCGGGCTTCCAGTCCTCGAGCCACGTGGCCATGAGATAGGCACCGTCGAGGCTTCCGCGCTCGGAGACGTTGACCCTGACGTCGTTGCGCCAGCATCCCTTTCCCTTCTCGGCGTAGACCATCACATCGATACTCGGGAAGTTCATTGCACCGAAAACGATCTCGCCGGATCGCTCGTAGGCGAGCAGGTTTCCGTAGAGGGGAACCGCGTGGACGAACGACTTGGTGCCGTCGATGGGATCGATGATCCACCGATTGCCGCTGGTCCCTTCGACCTCACCGAACTCTTCGCCGAAGATCCCGTCGTCGGGGAAGAGCTCGCGCAGACTCGAACGGAAGACGTCCTCCACCTCGCGGTCGGCTCGGGTGACGGGTGATCCATCGAACTTCGTCTCGACCTGTATTCCGCTGGTCTCGAACCACTTCCGAGCCACCTCGCCGGCGTCCCGAGTGATCGACAGCGCGCTCTCGGCTGTAGGCGAAAGATGGTTGTGCATCGCATGTTCCCTTCACTGACCTGGATCCGGCACGCCCTGGGAGCGCTGTTCGGATATGGACAATCCTCGGTGTGGACCATTTCTGGTCCGTCCACCGAATGTGAAGCGGATGTAACATCACTGCTCGCGCCGCCGGACGGCGCGTCGAATGTCCGTTACAGCGGGTATCGGTCGGCGCAGGCAGCCTGCTTCCGAGGCGAACAGGTCGCCGTCGACGGTTGCCGACCGACCGGTGGCCGTAGACAGCCGATGTCGGGCTCCATGTCGGTCGCCTCCCTCCGTCCACCCGTCGCCGAATCATCCGATTCCTGTGTCCTGCATCACGTTAGATCGCCAAATGTGTCGAAGGCAACACTTGCGGGGTGTACCATTACTGGTTCTTTTCGGAGGCGCAATCCTGGCGCGCTCATCTGCCCGATCACTTATTGTCGTGTGCCGGCTCGCACCGATCCGTGGACCCGACTTGCTGTGCATCACGGACTGCAAGATGATCCATGGATCACGCTTTCGTCATGTGAGGTAGCCATGCAGGTTTCGGAGCACGCGCACGCGGCGCTAGTACGGCTGACCACGGAGTTGCGTGAGCGTTCGGTCGAGAAGCTGCCCCCGGAACGCGAACTCGCGACGCGGTTGGGGACCTCTCGGACCACGATCCGGAAGGCGATCGACCGCCTCGAACGAGACGGCCTGGTACGGCGTGTGCGGGGCCGGACGGGTGGAGCCTATCTCGTGGGGATCGTCTCGGACAGGGAAGCAGGGTTCGATGCGGGACCGGGACGGCGACTCGCCCGCAATCTCAATACCGTCAAGGGCGTTCCTCAGATGCTGCACGAGCAGGGATTCCAAGACGGTACCCGGGTACTGTCGGCGGAACTGGTCGCACCGACCCCCCAGGTGCGCGAGATCCTGCGCATACCCGCCGGGAATCCGGTGGTGTCGCTGCTGCGCCTGCGGTTCGCCGATGGTGACACCCTCTCGCTGGAGCGCATGTACCTGCGCGGCGTCCAACCGATACTCGGCACGGCACTGACCTCGATCTACGAGACTCTCCGGTCCGAGTTCGGGATCACAATCGCCGCGACGGAGGAGTCCATCGAGTTGGCCAGCGCCACCGCGCAGACCGGCGGATTACTCGACCAACCCGTCAATACCGCCCTGCTGAGGCTGGAGCGGATCGGGTACGACCAGGGCGACAGCCCTGTCGAGTACTCCGTCGACCTCTTCCGCGCGGACCGGACACGGTTGAGTGTGCGGACGCGGGGATAGCCGGTCTCAGTTCCGCTCGACCTCGATGGGGTGGGTGGCCAGCAGCGCGAGCGGCAGCGGCTGCCGGCGCAGCACCCGCGCCCACAGGTCGACCCGGGGCGGCCCGAGGATGTCCTGGGGGAGGGCGGAGATGACCATCCAGTCGTCGTTGTCGAGCTCGCCGTCGAGCTGCCCGGCGCTCCACCCGGCGTAGCCGGCGAAGATGCGGATGCCTTCGACGAGCGGGCCGATGACGGCCGGATCGGAGTCGAGGTCGATCATGACCACCCGCCCGTCGATCCGGCGCACCCCCGGCACCCCCTCGACCGAGACGCCGACGCGCAGCGTACCCAGGCACAGAGCCGAGTCCCGCCGGACGGGACCGCCTACGTAGAGCGCCTTGGGTGCGGCGCTGAGCTCCGTCCACTGCGGCAACACGGCTTGGACCGCAGTGTCGCTGGTGCGGTTGAGCACCACGCCGAGACTGCCCACGTCCCCGTGCTCGATGATGTAGACGACTGTTCGCCGGAAGGTCGGCTCGACGAGATCGGTGGCCGACACGAGCAGCGTTCCGGGTCGGACGGCCGGTGTCGCCGGTGCCGTGCGGTCCTCGGGTTCGTCCTGATGCTGCGCCACCCCGACATCATCCCACCGTCGCCGACGCGGCGTGGCGGCAAGGCGGGGAGACGTTCAGGAGAGACCGACGGTCTCGGCGAGCACCGCGAGGTGATGGTCGAACAACTGCCCGGGTTCGGTGAAGGAGTCGGTGCCGTACTGGCCGAAGACCTCGAAGTTCACGGCCCCGAACAGGGCGGCCCAGACCAGCACACCGCGGGCCAGGACCGCGTCGGGGACACCGGAACCGAGTGCGGCGCGGATCCGGCCGAGATCGGTGGTGAGGCCGTCCGGGACGGCAACGGTGGCCGGGACGTGGAGGGCGCCGGCGGCGTGTGCGGCGTCGAGGATGCGGAGGAGCCGGACGACGACGCGGGTGCCCGGGCCCGTGGTCTGCTCTGCGGGAGCGTGGTACCCGGGAACCGGACTGCCGAACAGCAGGGCGTAGCGCGCGGGTTCGCGTAGCGCCCAGGTGCGCACCGCGCGGCCGAGGACGCGGAACTGTTCGGCGTGGGCATCGACGGCGACGTCGGCGAGCGCGTCGTCGACGGTGTCGGCGAGTTCGGTGTAGCCGTCGACGACGAGGAGGGTCAGCAGTTCGTCGCGGCTCGCGACGTAGCGGTACACCGCCGAGGAGACGACGCCGAGGTCGCGGGCGACGGCGCGCAACGACAGGGCGGCGGCGCCGTGGGTGGCGAGATGTTCGCGGCCGATCCGCAGGATGTCGGCCATCGTCTGCCGGCGGGCGCGGGCGCGGGGGGTTCCGGTCATGGCTTTCACCCTGCCAGATTCGTGAGCACTGTCAACAAAAGTGAGCACCGCTCTTGACTTTCCCCGCCGCGGCGCGCATTGTTGTCCCGAACAGAGAGCAGTGCTCACATTTCGAAGGAGCTGGACACCATGTCGAATCTGCAGGTCGTCACCGGCGCCGGTCCCGTCGGCTGGACCGTCGCCGAACAACTCGCCGGCCGGGGCCACCGCGTCCGCGTCCTCACCCGGTCCGGCAGTGGTCCGGAGCATCCGCTCGTCGAGCGCAGCCGGGTCGACGTCTCCGATCCCGCCCGGCTCGGTCCCGCCCTCGAGGGCGCCGGGGCCGTGTACCACTGCATCCATGGCTCCGCCTACCGCGCCGACACCTGGGAACGCGAACTGCCGGCCGCGGAGCGCACCGTTCTCGAGGCGGCCGGGCGCACGGGCGCAGTCGTGGTCTTCCCCGAGAGCCTGTACTCGTACAGCGAACCCGAGCGGGTCATGACCGAGGCGTCGCCGCGCGCGAGCACCACCGGCAAGCGGGGGGTACGGGCCCGGTTGCTGGACCGCCGTGCCGAGAGCGACACCCCGACCGTCAGCGTGGTCGCGTCCGACTTCTTCGGACCCCACGCCCGCAACGCCCACGCGGGCGAGCTGATGGTGCCGACCGTCCTGGCCGGGCGCAGCCCCCGCGTACTCGGCTCACCCGACGTCCCGCACTCGTTCACCTACGTGCCGGACCTGGCGGCCGCCATGATCGCGGCCGCGTCGAAGCCAGCGGCGTGGAACCGCGTCCTGCACGCCCCCACCGGCCCGGCCGGCACCCAGCGCGAACTCGTCGCCGCGTTCGCCGCCGCGGCGCAGATGCCGGCTCCGAAGGTGGGCACGATCCCCACCTGGCTGCTGCGTGCCGCCGCACTGGTGAACCGCGACGCCCGCGAACTGGCCGAGATGCTCTACCAGTTCACCGATCCGTTCGTCATGGACTCCACGTACAGCGAGGAACTCCTCGGCCTGCGCCCGACGCCGCTGCCCGAGGCCGCGGCCGCGACGGTGCAGTGGTGGCGCGAGCAGTGAAGCTCACTTCCCGGTCTGGGACGCGGCCGCCCGCTCGTCGAGGTCCGCAAGGGTGATCGGGTGCCGCGGGGGCTCGTCGACGACGACGGTGCGGGTCACCCGGAGCTCGCCGTCGACGTGCAGCAACTCCCCGCTGCGCAGGTCCGACCAACCCGGATCCTCGTCCATGCGCTCGCTGGCGACCACGACCGCCGGTTGCCGCGCCAGGTGGCCCGAACGCACGCGGACCGTGCCGGCCTCGCTGGCATGCTCGAGGTGGCGGCCTCCGTGCGGGCCACCGGCGGGACGCTCGAGGACGAACAGGTCGTGGGTGTCCGGATACCGCAGCGCCCACAGCTCCGTCGCGGTCGTCAGGACCACGTTCAATGCGTAGACGGGCAGATTTTCGGCGGCCCACCGGACCGCGGCCGTCAGGCCGGCACCGACGTCGCCGCCGTGCTCGTCGATGCGGCGGGTGACGAGCGCGAAGAACCGCTCCGAGTCCGTCTCGCCCGCCACGAGATCGCGGTACGGGCCGAGTTCGGCCTCGAGCCGCGGCAGGTCGCCGAGGACACCGTTGTGGGCGAACAGCCGCCCGCGCTGCTCGAACGGATGCGTGTTGCCCACGTCGAGACCCCCGGTCGAGGCGAACCGGATGTGCGCGACGAACGTCTGCGACCGCCGCTCCTTCGCCTCGGTGGCGAACGCGCGGTCCTCGTACGCCGCCAGCGGTTGCTTCTCCACCACCGGGCGGCCGTCGTCGGCGAACGTCCCGAGCCCGGTGCCGTCGGGTTCACGCCGGCTCTGACGGGCCAGCGAATCGGACGCATCGAGCAGCCAGAAGGTGGCGTGTACCCGGTGCGGCGCGGCGGTCAGCCCGAACAGTCGGCACATGGCGGTGTGTCCCCCCTTCCGGAAGTTGCCGGTTGCGCAGAGGGTAGGCCGGGGGACGTGGCGGGGGAGGCGGAACCGTCGCAGCGAGACGACCCGCGCCGGACGGATAGTGTCGGACCGATAGTGTCGGGCACTGTGCGGGAGTCGAGGCGGCAGGCGTGGCGCTCCACGGCGACGGCGCTGCGCCGGTCGCCCGGACTGGCCCGCCTGACGACCGTCCGTTTCGCCAGTCAGTTCGGCGACGGGCTGTTCCAGGCTGCGCTCGGTGGGGCGATCCTGTTCAATCCCGAGCGCCAGACCGATCCCGCCGCGATAGCGGCCGGATTCGCGGTGCTGCTGCTGCCGTACTCGGTGGTCGGACCGTTCGCCGGCGCCCTGCTCGACCGGTGGGACCGTCGCCTGGTGCTGGTCGTCGCCAACGCCCTGCGCGGCGTGCTCATCCTCGCGATGTCGGCGCTGCTGCTCACCGGTGGCGGTTCCACCCCACTGCTGCTGCTCGCCCTCGCCGCCGTCGGTGTCAGTCGCTTCGTGCTCGCCGGGGTCTCGGCGTCCGTCCCGCATGTGGTGCGTCAATCATGGCTGGTGCCGGTCAATTCCGTGCTCGCCACGGTGGGCTCGGGAATCTCCGCGGTCGGGGCCGGCGTCGCGGTCACCACGATCGGTCTCGTGGGGGAGGGCGACTTCGGTTCCGGGGTGGCTGTGGCCCTCGGCGTCAGCGGATCCGTGGTTGCCGCGCTCGCCGCCGGCGGCTTCGCCCGTCACGCGCTCGGTCCCGACCGGGCCGTGCAGCGTCACCCGATCCGCGCCGTCGCCGCCGGCCTGCACACCGGCGCCACGGCGGTGTGGGAGGCGCCGGGCGTCACCGTCGCGATGATCGGCATCGGCGCGCACCGCATCGTCTTCGGCATCGACACGCTCATCATGGTGCTGGTGCTGCGCGACGCCGACGGTGCCACACTGCCGGGCGGGCTCGTCGGGTTCGGTGTCGCCGTCGGAGCCACCGCCGCCGGGATGCTCGTCGCGGCGGTCGCCGCCCCGCTCGTCATCCCCCGCCTCGGCCGGCCCCGCACCGTCGTCACGGCACTGGCGTGTGCGGGCATCGTCCAGCTCGTCCTGGTCACCGGGTTCGACGAGACGGCACTGCTCGCCGCCGCGTTCCTGCTGGGTCTCGTCGGTCAGACCGTCAAGCTCACCGGGGACGCCGCGATGCAGATCGAGATCGACGACGCCCGGCGCGGACAGGTGTTCGCCCTGCAGGACACCGTGTTCAACATGGCATTTCTCGCGGCGATCGTCGCGGCCGCCCTGGTCGTCGCGCCGGACGGCCGCAGCCCGCTGCTCGCGCTCGCCGGAGTGGCGGTGTATGCCGGCGGGCTCGTCGCGGCGACGGCGGTTCGCCGGTTGCGCATGTGAGCCTGCGCGGTTTCGGGCGCCGGATTTGTTAGGTTCGCGGGGCATTTTCCCGACCGTCCCGGAGGAGAACGCCATGGCACGCAGGCACCGCACACCGCTGTCGGCGCTCGCCCTGGTCTCGTTGGCGCTGCCGCTGCTCGCGCTGCCCGGCCACGCCTCGGCCGCCCCGCCGGTCAACTCGTGCGGGGAAGAGGGCTTCGACCCGGCGGTGGAGCCGCCGGACCCCGGCGCGCCGCAGCTGCCGCGGATCGACATCCCGCCCGTCGTGAAGATCCCCCTGCCGTATCCCGAGATCGTGCCGGTCCCGGTTCCCGGACCGGAGCCCGACGTCACCCGCGTGCCGCAGGAACCCTTACCCGCCGATCCGTGTGCCGACCCGTGCCCGGTTCCGGGCCTCGCGCCGGACGCTCCCGATGCCCTCTCGAGCGGCTCGAGCGGCTCGAGTGGGTCCGCAGGCTCGAGCGGCTCCACAGGCTCGAGCGGATCCTCGAGCTTCCTGCCTCGCGTCGAACTGGATCCGCAGCCGGAGACGATCCCGATCCCCGTGCCCGGCCCGCCGGGTGCACCCGTCCCACCGGCCCCGCCTCGGGAGGATCCGCCGTTCGAGCCGGGCACGGTCACCGCCCGCCCGCCCGCGCCCGTCGTCGGCGACGTCGAACTGATTTCCCAGCTCACCGGTCCCGGCTCGGAGAATCGCACCGACGCGCGCTGGGCCGTGCACGGCACCGATCTCGGCATCGCGTGGGAGACGCGCCCCGGGGAGGTGGCCCTCGCCTTCGGCGACACGTTCGGTGCGCAGTGGTCCCCGCCGGGCGGGGCCGGCGGCGACTGGCGCAGCAACGTGCTGGCGTTCAGCCGCGACGCGGACCTGTCGGACGGCCTCACCATCGACGCGATGGTGCAGGACAGCCCGTGCCACGCCGCGGAGATCCTCGACGCCCGGCATGTGAAGAACTTCGAGACCACCGTCATCCCCACGTCCGGTTTCGCGATCGGCGACCGGCAGTACCTGAGTTACATGTCCGTGCGACGGTGGAGCGTCGTGCCGGGCATGTGGTACACGAACCACGGCGGCATCGCCTACTCCGACGACCACGGACAGACGTGGGTGAAGGATCCACATGCCCGCTGGGACAACGTGTTCGGGCTGGGCCGGTTCCAGGTCGCGACGATGGTGCCGCACGGTGACCACGTCTACGTGTTCGGCACCCCGAACGGCCGCATCGGGTCGGTGGGCCTGGCCCGCGTGCCGGTCGACGACGTGCTCAACCCTTCCGCATACCAGTACTGGGTACACGACCGCTGGATGCCGGTCTTCGAGCAGCTCGCCACCCCGCTCGCCGACGGCGCGGCGAGCGAGCTGTCGGTGCGGTTCGACGCTGCGCGAGGCCGCTGGCAGATGAGCTACCTGGATCCGATCGCCGGCAACATCGTGCTGCGCGAGTCGGATTCACCTCAGGGCCACTGGTCGGATGCCGCGCCGCTGGTGCGGACGGCCGACTACCCGAAGGCCTACGGCGGCTTCATACATCCCTGGTCCGACGGCCGGGACCTGTACTTCACCGTGTCGGAGTGGGACAGCTACAACGTCTACCTGATGCGCGCCCGCCTGGATTGAATCCGGCTGCGCCGCAGCGGATCCGAGCGAGTGTACCGTTCACCTCGCGGCCCGACGGAGCGATGCGTTCGCTCGGTCAGCGGGCGGCGTGGATGCGGACTTCGGTGGCCTTGACGACGAACCACACCGCCGCGCCGGGTGCGAGTGCGAGATCGGCGGCTGCGGACGTGGTGACCTCTGCGGTCATCCCGGACTCGGCGGCGCGGACGAGGACGGTGGCACCGCGGACCTCGAGTTCCCCGACGACGACGGCGAACGAGTTGCGGGGACTGCCGTGCGGCTCGTCGGGATAGACCGCGACGGCCGCGGGGGCGAACACCGCGACCGCCGAATCCCCCGGAGCGCAGTCGTCGTCGGGCACCCCCCGCACCCGGCCGACGACGGTGTCGACGCCGTCCGCGGTGAGGGTGCCGGCGAGCAGGTTCAGTCCCGCGATGCGAGCCGCGAACGCGCTGCGCGGCCGGGACAGCACGTCGCGCACCGTGCCTGCCTCGACGATCCGGCCCCCGTCGACGACGACGGCACGATCCGCGAGGGCGAGGGCGTCGAGCGGGTCGTGGGTGACCACGAGTGCCGTGCGCCCGGCGTCCTTCAGGACCGTGCGCAGCAGCGACCGCACGGCCGGGGCGGCCGTCACGTCGAGGGCCGCCATCGGTTCGTCGAGCAGCAACAGCCGGGGGTCGGCGGCCAGCGCGCGGGCGATCGCGACGCGCTGGGCCTGACCGCCCGAGAGCTGCCGCGGTTTCCGGTCGGCGAGGTCCGTCGCGCCGACGGCGGCGAGGTGCCGCCACGCCGCCGCGCGGGCGGCCGATCGGCCGCGTCCCGCACTGCGGGGAGCGAATGCGACGTTGTCGAGGACGCTCAGGTGCGGGAACAGCAGCGGCTGCTGGGCGAGCAGCGCCACCGCGCGGCGGTGCGGCGGCACCGCCACCCCCGTCGCCGTGTCGGTGAGCACCCGCCCGTCGACCTCGACGCGGCCGTCGTCGGGCTGCAGCAACCCCGCGATCACGTTCAACGCGGTCGACTTCCCGGCACCGTTGGGCCCCAGGACGGCGAGCACGCTGCCGGACTCCGCGGCGACCGCGAGGTCGACGTCGCGGGACTCGACCCGGGCCCGCAGTTGCAGTCCGGTCACGGCCCACCCGCTGCCCGTCGCCCCCGCACGGCGACGACGATCACGAGCGCGACCACGACGAGCAGCAGCGACAACGCCACCGCGGCGTCGGCGTCGGTCTCCCGCTGGAGGTAGATCTCGAGCGGCAACGTGCGGGTGACACCCTGGAGGCTGCCGGCGAAGGTGAGGGTAGCGCCGAACTCTCCGAGCGC
Source organism: Rhodococcus ruber (assembly GCF_016804345.1). Taxonomy (NCBI): domain Bacteria; kingdom Bacillati; phylum Actinomycetota; class Actinomycetes; order Mycobacteriales; family Nocardiaceae; genus Rhodococcus; species Rhodococcus ruber. Next base: position 386,736 of record NZ_CP044211.1, read on the forward strand.
CCGCGCGAAGGCGAGGACGGTGCCGGACGCGAGTCCCGGCAGCACGAGGGGGAGGGTGACGCGGCGGAAGACGATGGTCGGGCGTGCCCCCAGCGTTGCGGCGACCGCCTCGTACCGGGTGCCGGCGGTGCGCAGGGCGCCCTCGAGACTGATCACCAGGAACGGTAACGCGACGAACGTCTGCGCGAGGACCACTGCCGTGGTGGAGAACGCGATACGGATTCCGAGCAGTTCGAGGTACTCGCCGAGCAGTCCCCGGCGACCGAAGGTGTACAGCAGCGCGATGCCGCCGACGACGGGCGGCAGCACGAGTGGCAGCAGCACGAGCGAGCGCAGCACCGGAAGCCCGCGAAAGGTGCTGCGCGCGAGCACGGTCGCCATCGGCACGCCCAGCAGGACGCACAGCACCGTGGCGGCACCCGCGGTCCGCATGCTCAGGGCCAGGGCCTGCAGGGACGCCTCGGAGGTCACCAGATCCGGGAAGTGCCGCCAGTCGACGGCGAGGATCAGCGACAGCAGCGGCACGGCGACGAACAGTCCCCCGACGAGCGCGGGGACGTAGATCCACGCCGGCAGCCCCGCCGGACGGACGCGCGTCACGGGCCCGCGAACCCGTGCTCGGCCAGGACCCGTCGCCCGTCGGGCCCGGTGACGTGCGCGACGAACGCCGCCGCGGGATCCGCCGCCTCTGCGAGGACGGCGACGGGGTAGGTGTTGACGGCCGCGGCGGACTCGGGGAACGGCACGGTGGTCACGGCGTCCCCGGCCTGCCGGGCGTCGGTGACGTACACCAGCCCGGCGTCGGCCTGGCCGCTGGTCACCTTGCCGAGGACGTCCGTCACCGACGACTCCTCGCTGACCGGAGCGAGGTCGACCCCCGTGGCCTGCTCGATGCGGGCCGACGCCGCGCCGCACGGCACCTGCGGCGCACACACGACGACGTCGGCTCCGGGCCGGCCCAGGTCCGCGAAACCGGTGATGCCGAGCGGGTTGCCCGGCTCGGTGACGATGGTGAGGGTGTTGGCCGCGAAGGCCACGGGATCGCCCGCGACGACACCGGCGTCGACGGCCCTGGTCATGTTGGCGGCGTCGGCGGTGGCGAGGACGTCCGCCTCGGCACCCTGCGACAGGCGGGCGACGAGGTCCGACGAGCCCGCGAAGTCGAACACGACGCGGGTGCCCGGATTGCGGGCCTCGAAGTCCGCGCCGATCTCGCGGAAGGGCGCCTGCAGCGACGCGGCCGCGTACACCGTGAGCTCACCCGCGGCCCCGGACGGCGACCCCGGGCCGCCGCCGGCCTCCCCGGCACATCCGGCGAGGACGAGCGCGGCGACGGCGACTGCGAGAGCGGGTTTCACGATGCCCCTCCGGGGGTCTCGACGATGACCGTCGTGGCCTTGACGACGGCGACCGCGAGACTGCCCGGTTCGAGGCCGAGTTCCCGGACGGCCTCGCGGCTCATCAGCGAGACGACGCGGTGCGGGCCGCACTGCATCTCCACCTGCGCCATGACGGTGTCCGCGACCACCCGGGTCACGATTCCCGCGAACCGGTTGCGGGCGGAGCTGCCCACGCCGAGCAGATCGGGTGCCTCGTCCGCCTGCCGCCGGGCGAACTCGGCGAGCTCGGCTCCCTCGACGATCTTGCGCCCGGCGCCGTCCTTGCCGGCCGGCAGAGCGCCCTGGTCGATCCACCGTCGCACGGTGTCGTCGCTGACGCCGAGCAGCCGGGCGGCATCCTTGATGCGAATCTGCGTCACAATGCAGACACTAGTTCCGCGTCTGCGGACCTATCAACCGAAAATCGACGAATCTGCGGTTCAGTACACGTCGCGCACGTAGCGCTTCTCCGCGGCGAGTTGCTCGACGTACGCCTCGGCGTCCACCGCGTCGAGCCGGCCGTGCACCTGAACCACCTCGCGCAGCGTCTCGTCGACGTCCTTCGCCATCCGGCTCGCGTCGCCGCACACGTAGAAGTGGGCACCGTCCTGCAACCACTTCCACAGCTGCGCTCCGTGCTCGCGCATCCGGTCCTGCACGTAGATCTTCTGTCGCTGGTCGCGGGAGAAGGCGAGATCGAGCCGGGTCAGGAAGCCGTCGGCGTGCATCGCCTCGATCTCGTCCCGGTACAGGTAGTCGGTCGACGACCGCTGATCACCGAAGAACAGCCAGTTCCGGCCGGTGTGGCCCATCTCGCGGCGATCGTGCAGGAAGGCGCGGAACGGTGCGACACCGGTGCCGGGCCCGACCATGATCATCGGGGTGTCCGGAGTCCGGGGCGGCCGGAAGTGGGTGCTGCGCTGGACGAAGATGGGAATGTCGACGCCGTGACTGTGGTCGGCGAGGAAGCTCGAGCACACCCCCGCCCGGGCGATGCCCTCGTAGTTGTACCGCACCACCGACACGGTCAGCTGCACCTCGCGGGGGTTGGTCCGCGGGCTCGACGAGATCGAGTACAGGCGGGGCTGCAACCGCTTGAGCACGGGCAGCCATTCCGCGATCGGCGCCTTGAACGGATACGCCGCGATCACGTCCATCGCCTGCTTGCCCCACAACCACCGCTGCAACTCGATCTTGTTGCCCGGGCGCAGCAGCTTCGCCAGTTCCGCGCTCTGGGTCTGCTCGTGGACGAACCGCAGCAGCTCGGGGGTCACCCGAGCGATCTCGAGGTGCCGGGTCACGGCCTCGCGCAGCGGAATGGTCGGCAGATCCGGGAATTCCACGGGTGTTTCGGGATCGAGCGCGGTGACCTGGAGCCATTCGTCGACCGCCTCGGGTCCGTTGGTGGGCATCACGCCGAGCGCGTCGCCCGCCTCGTACACGAAATCCGGGTCGTACAACTCGAATCCGAACTGGCGCACATCCTTCGACGAACCGGACCCGCTGAGCGGCACGTTCCGGGTCAGGCGCGTGACGAGCGGCGCCTTCCGGCTGTAGGCGGGTTCGGACTTCGCCGGCGGTCCCGGCGCGGACGGAGCCGGCACGGCCCCGTCGAGACGCACGAGTTGCTCGACCGTGGCGAGCCATTCGCCGGCCGGTCCCTCGTAGTCGGGTTCGCAGTCCACCCGCTGCGTGAGCCGGGTGGCTCCGAGTTCGGCGAGGCGCTCGTCGATGCGGCGACCGTGGCCGCAGAAGTCGTCGTAGCTCGAGTCGCCGAACGCCAGCACGGCGTAGCGGGTGTCGGGGAGGCGGGGTGTGTCGTCCCGGTCGAGCGCATTCCAGAACGCGGTGCCGTTGTCCGGGGCGTCGCCGTCGCCGAACGTGCTGGTGACGACGAGCAGATCGCGCACCCCGGTCAGCGTGGACACGTCGACGTCGTCCATCCCGGTCAGGGTGACGGGCCTGCCCGCGGCGCGCAGCCGCTCGGCGCACAACCGGGCGAACTCCTCGGCATTGCCGGTCTGCGAGGCCCACACCACCACCACCGGCGCCACCCCGTCGGACTCGTCGCGGTCCTGCGCGGTGTGCGAGAAGTGTCCCGCCAGCATCCCGTCCACCCAGGCGCGGGTGGCGGCCGGCAGCGGAGCGGACGCCGGGAGCACGGGGACACCCGCCTGCCCGGACTCCCGGAATCCCGCCAGAAATCCGGTCAGATAGTGTTTTTCGAGTTCGTCGAGTACCGGCCGCGCCGTGTCGGCCAGTCCGAGCGCGGAGGCGAGACGGTCCGCCGGCGCGTCGTCCCCGGCCGCCGTCGCCACCTTCGTCAGCGACACCGCGCACACCTTGAACTCCGGCTGCAGCGACGCGGGATCGACGGCGTCGTTGGTGACCGCGTTGACCGCCAGGTACTCCCCGAACATGTCGTTCCAGTGGAACGGGGCGAAGCAGCATCCCGGCCGGACCCGGTCGGTGACCACGGCCGGCAGCACCGCCCGGCCGCGGCGGGACGCGACCTCCACCTGGTCGCCGTCCGATATCGAGAGCCTCTGCGCGTCGGCAGGATTGATCTCGACGAAGGGTCCGGGGTTCAGCTTGGTGAGCTTGGCGACCTTCCCCGTCTTGGTGAGGGTGTGCCACTGGTGCTGGACGCGGCCGGTGTTGAGCACGACGGGGAAGTCGTCGTCGGGCATCTCGGCCGGCAGCATGTGGGGGCGGGGATGGAACACGGCCCGGCCGCTGGCGGTGGCGAACCGCAGCCGGGGGAGGGAGCCGTCCCCGGACCTCAGCAGGGTCTGGCTCACGCCGTCGTTCAGATAGCGGATCGGGTTCCGGTCGGTCGCGCCCTCGGGCGGGCACGGCCACTGCACGGGGGTCTCGCGCAGCCGGTCGTAGCTGATTCCGCGCAGGTCGTATCCGGTCTTCGGGTTCCGGAAGCGCCTGATCTCCTCGAAGATCTCCTCGGAGCACGAGTAGGTGAACGCCTCGGCGTAGCCCATCGCGCAGGCGACGCGCGCGATGATCTGCCAGTCTGGCAGGGCCTGCCCGACCGGGTCGATCGCCTGTCGCAACAGCGTCAGGTTGCGCTCGGAGTTGACCATCACCCCCTCCGACTCCGCCCACAGCGCTCCCGGTAGCAGGATGTCGGCGTACGCGGTGGTCTCGGTCTCGAGGAAGACGTCCTGTGCGACGACGACCTCCGCCCGCTCGAGCGCTTCGACGACGGTGCGTCGATTGGCTACGGACGCAACCGGATTGGTGCAGATGATCCAGCAGGCCCGGATGTCACCGGCGGCCATCTGCTCGAACATGTCGATCGTGCCCTTGCCGACGGTGGTGGGGATGGCACCGGCCGGCAGCCCCCACTGCTGTTCGACGAAGGCTCGCTCGGCGTCGTCGAGAACGGACCGCTGCCCCGGCAGACCGGGTCCCATGTACCCCATCTCGCGCCCGCCCATGGCGTTGGGCTGACCGGTGAGCGAGAAGGGGCCGCTGCCGGTGCGGCAGATCGCGCCGGTGGCCAGGTGCAGGTTGCAGATCGCATTGGTGTTCCAGGTGCCGTGCGTGCTCTGGTTCAGGCCCATCGTCCAGCACGACATCCAGTTGCCCGCCTCGCCGATCCACCGCGCGGCCGTGCGGATGTCGTCCTCGGCCAGTCCGGTGATCTCCGCGACCCGCTCGGGTGTGTAGTCCCCGAGGAAGGCCGTCATGGCCTCCCAGCCTTCGGTGAACTCCGCCACGAAGGCCCGGTCGACGTGCCCGTTCTCGACGATCAGGTGCAACAGGCCGTTGAGCAGCGCCAGATCGGTCCCGGGCGCGATCTGCAGGAACAGGTCCGCCTTCTCCGCGGTGGGGGTGCGCCGGGGGTCGACGACGACGAGTCTGGCACCGGCCTTGACCCGGTTCATCATCCTGAGGAAGAGGATGGGATGGCAGTCGGCCATGTTCGCGCCGCTGACGAAGAACAGGTCGGCGTGGTCGAAGTCCTGGTAGGAGCCGGGCGGGCCGTCCGCGCCGAGCGACTGCTTGTAGCCGGTGCCGGCGCCGGCCATGCACAACCGGGAGTTGGACTCGATGTTGTTGGTACCGACGAATCCCTTCGCGAGCTTGGTCACCAGGTACTGCGCCTCGAGCGACATCTGTCCGGAGACGTAGAAGGACAGGGCGTCGGGGCCGTGCTCGTCGAGCACCCCCCGCAACCGGCGGGCGGTCTCGGCGATCGCGGCGTCGACGTCCACGGGCACCGGGGTGGCCCCGCGTTCGGTGCGACGGTACGCGGTCTCCATGCGTCCGCCGGCGGCCATCATCTCCGCGCTGGTCGCCCCCTTCGTGCAGAGGCGCCCGAAGTTGGTGGGGTGGTCCTTGTCGCCGTACGCGTCGAGCACGCGGCGGGCACCGCTCGCGGGATCGAGGCCGACCTCGAGCACCATGCCGCAGCCCACGCCGCAGTATGAGCAGGCGGTCTTGACCTTCGTGATCTCGCCCTGCATCGAACCGCTCCTCACCTGGGTCGGCCACGTTCCTCCGGCCGGGTCTCATGCTCCCGACCCCGTGTTTCGTGGGCATTAACCGTGGTGAGTCCCCGGTGACATCTGGCTCACGATTCGCCGTCCGGACCGGTGAGAGGGTGCGCGCGCACTCCGAACGCGCGGCATCCCGCCGGCTGACAGAGCCGGCGGGATGCCGCCCCAGGTGTGGAGGATCGGCCGGGGAAGGCCGATCCTCGAGGATCAGGTGAGGTCGAACCGGTCGAGGTTCATCACCTTGTTCCATGCCGCGACGAAGTCCTGGACGAACTTCTGCTGCGCGTCGGCGCTGCCGTAGACCTCGGCGATTCCACGCAACTGCGAGTTCGAACCGAAGACCAGGTCGACGGCCGTGGCTGTCCACCTGACCTCACCCGAGGCCCGGTCGCGGCCCTCGTAGACGTTCTCGGTCGACTCGGAGACCTTCCACTCCGTGCGCATGTCGAGCAGGTTCACGAAGAAGTCGGTGGTCAGTGCCTCGGGCCGATCGGTGAACACGCCGTGGGCGGATTGCCCGAAGTTGGCGTTCAGGGCCCGGAGTCCGCCGACGAGCACCGTCATCTCCGGAGCGGTCAGCGTCAACAGGTTCGCCCGGTCCAGCAGCAACCGTTCCGGCGGCTGCTTCTCACCGTCGCGCAGGTAGTTGCGGAACCCGTCGGCCCGGGGCTCGAGTACGGCGAACGACTCCGTATCGGTCTGTTCCTGCGAGGCATCGGTGCGGCCCGGCGAGAACGGGACCGTGATCTCTACACCGGCGTTCTTCGCCGCCTGTTCGACTGCGGCGCAGCCGGCCAGGACGATCAGATCGGCGAGCGAGACCTTCTTCGCGGACTGACCGCTGTCGAAGTCCTGCCGGATCTGCTCGAGGGCCTGCAGTACCTCGGCCACCCGGCCGGGTTCGTTGATCTCCCAGTTCTTCTGCGGCTCGAGGCGGATGCGGGCACCGTTGGCCCCGCCGCGCTTGTCGGTGCCACGGAAGCTCGCCGCCGACGCCCACGCGGTGGCGACCAGCTGCGGGATGGACAGTCCCGACTCGAGGATCTTGGTCTTCAGGGCGGCGATGTCGTCCGCGCCGATCAGTTCGTGATCGACCGCGGGAACCGGGTCCTGCCACAGCTGCGCCTCGGGGACCCACGGGCCGAGGTAGCGCGTGACCGGCCCCATGTCGCGATGCAGCAGCTTGTACCAGGCCTTGGCGAACTCCTCCTCGAACTCCTTCGGGTTGTCCAGCCAGCGACGAGTGATCGGCCCGTAGATCGGGTCGAACCGCAGCGACAGATCCGTGGTCAGCATCACCGGTGTGTGACGCTTGGACGCATCGTGGGCGTCGGGGACGGCGTCGGCGGCGGCCCCGTCCTTCGGGATCCACTGCCACGCGCCGGCGGGGCTCTTGGTCTTCTCCCACTCGTAGCCGTACAGGGTTTCGAGGTAGGTGTTGTCCCACTGCCGCGGGGTGGGGGTCCAGGCACCCTCGAGCCCGCTGGTGATCGCGTCCCCGCCGACGCCGGTGCCGTAGGAGTTCTTCCAGCCCAGGCCCATCTGCTCGATGGGGGCGGCCTCGGGCTCGGGACCGACGTGGTCGGCGGTCGCGGCACCGTGGGTCTTGCCGATGGTGTGCCCGCCCGCGATGAGTGCCGCCGTCTCGATGTCGTTCATCGCCATCCGGCCGAACGTCTCCCGGATGTCGATGGCCGCGGCGAGCGGATCCGGATTACCGTTGGGCCCTTCGGGATTGACGTAGATCAACCCCATCTGCACGGCGCCGAGCGGGCCGGACAGTTCCCGCTCGCCGCTGTACCGCTCGTCCCCGAGCCAGGTGTCCTCGGGGCCCCAGAACACCTCGTCGGGCTCCCAGATGTCCTCGCGGCCGAAGGCGAAACCGAACGTCTCGAATCCCATGGATTCGTACGCGCAGTTGCCGGCGAAGATCAGCAGATCCGCCCAGGAGAGCTTGCGGCCGTACTTCTGCTTGATCGGCCACAGCAGCCGGCGCGCCTTGTCGAGGCTCGCGTTGTCGGGCCAGCTGTTGAGGGGAGCGAAGCGCTGGGCGCCCTTGCCGCCACCGCCCCGGCCGTCGGCGATGCGGTACGTGCCCGCGGCATGCCAGCTCATCCGGATGAACAGCGGGCCGTAGTGGCCGTAGTCGGCCGGCCACCACGGCTGCGACGTCGTCATCAGGGCGAAGATGTCCTGTTTGAGGGCCTCGACGTCGAGGCTTGCGAACTCGTCGGCGTAGTTGTAGTCCGGTCCCATCGGATTGGACAGGGGCGAATGCTGGTGGAGGACCTGCAGATCCAGCTGGTTGGGCCACCAGTCCCGGTTGGTCCTGGGCCGATGCGGTTTCGGCTCGGGAGACGGGATTACCGGATTTTCGCTTTCACTGTTGGACACGTCGGCCCTTCCTTCCGGATGCGGTGAATCTGACGGTGATCACGGATGTGACCGCGAAGCGTGAGCTGCCGAGCAGTCGGGGCACGTGCCCCAGTAGATGACCTCCGCCTCGTCGACGTGGAAGCCGCTGTGGTCGGACGCCGTCAGACAGGGCGCCTCGCCGACGGCACAGTCGACGTCGACGATGGCCCCACAGGACCGGCAGACGAGGTGGTGGTGGTTGTCCCCGACCCGCGACTCGTAGCGTGCGACGGAACCGGACGGCTGGATCCTGCGCACCAGACCGGCACCGGTCAGGGCGTGCAGCACGTCGTACACGGTCTGCCGGGACACGTCGGGCAGACCGGTACGCACGGTTCCGAAGATCGTCTCCGTGTCGGCGTGCGGGTGCTCGTGCACCGCCTCCAGCACTGCGATCCGGGGCCGGGTCACGCGCAGCTCCGCCGTACGCAATTGCTCCACGAATTCCTGCGTCGAGGGCACGGGGATACTATGACGCACTTTTCTGGAATGAGTCCCGACTTTGACGCAATCGCAGCATGATCAGAGTTCGGGTGCATGCCCGGGCGCCGCCCACAGCTGGGCGGGGTGGTCCGGGCTACCGGGTCGTGCGGGGCGGCCCCGGCTACCGGGCGCTAGGGCTTCGGTTGCTGCGACCACCACTTCAGCAGCTCGGCCTCGGCCTCGTCGCGATCGAGGGGCCCACGGTCGAGCCTCAGCTCCTTGAGGAACTTCCACGCCTGCCCCACCTGCGGGCCGGGCCTGAGGCCGAGCAGTTCCATGATGGCGTTGCCGTCGAGGTCGGGCCGGACCTTCGCCAGGTCCTCCTGCTCGGCGATGCGCTCGATGCGCGTCTCGAGATCGTCGTAGGTGGCCTGCAGCGCCGCGGCCCGGCGCTTGTTGCGGGTGGTGCAGTCCGCCCGGACCAGCTTGTGCAGCCGGGGCAGCAGGTCACCGGCGTCGTGCACGTAGCGACGGACCGCCGAATCCGTCCACTGGCCCTTGCCGTAGCCGTGGAACCGCAGGTGCAGGAACACGAGCTGACCGACGTCGTCGATCATCTGCTTGGAGTACTTCAGGGCCCGCATCCGTTTGCGGACGAGCTTGGCGCCGACGACCTCGTGGTGGTGGAAGCTGACGCCGCCGCCCGGCTCGTTGCGCTTCGTCGCGGGCTTGCCGATGTCGTGCAGCAGGGCCGCCCAGCGCAGCACGAGGTCGGGGTCGCCGTCCTCGAGGTCGATGGCCTGCCGGAGCACGGTCAGCGAATGCCAGTACACGTCCTTGTGCTGATGGTGCTCGTCGATCTCGAGCTTCATCGCGGGGATCTCCGGGATCACTCGCTCGGCGAGGCCCGTCTCGACCATGATGTCGATGCCCTCGATGGGGTAGTCACCGAGGATCAGCTTGTCGAGTTCGGCCTGCACCCGCTCGGCGCTGATCCGCAGGATCTCGTCGGCCATGGCCACGATCGCGTCGTGCACGCGTTCGGCCAGCCCGAACCCCAGCTGGGAGACGAACCGCGCCGCGCGCAGCATCCGCAGCGGGTCGTCGTGGAACGACTCGCTCGGCAGCGCGGGCGTGTCGATGACCCCGGCGAGCAGGGCATCCATTCCGCCGAGCGGATCGACGAAGTCCTCCGCGCCGGTCGGGCCGATCCGCACGGCCATCGCGTTGACGGTGAAGTCGCGCCGGACGAGGTCGTCCTCGAGGCGGGTGCCGTACTCGACGATCGGATGGCGGGTGACGCGGTCGTACGCGTCGCTGCGGAACGTGGTGATCTCGATCTGCTCCGGTCCCTTGACCGCGCTGATCGTGCCGAAGTCGATGCCGGTGTCCCACTGGTGGTCGGCCCAGCCGCGCAGCAGCGCCTGCACCTGCTCGGGCCGCGCATCGGTGGTGAAGTCGAGATCGGTCCCGAGGCGACCGAGGACCGCGTCCCGGACGCTCCCTCCCACCAGGTAGAGCTCGTGACCGGCGGCGGTGAAGCGCGCACCGAGCGGCGCCAGGATGTCCGACAGCGCACGCAGCGTCGCGTCGGCCCCGGCGAGCAGTCGGGCGCGCCGCTCGGTGTCGGTGGAGGGAGAGTTCACGTCTTCGAACCTTACCGAGGTGGCCGAACGCACCGGTGCGCGCTCCGGACGTGCCTGGTTGAACCGCCGGGCGCGTCCCGCCAACTAGTATCGATGGGGTGTCGCCCGCAGAACGTGCCAACCGCAACCGCCGCACCTCGCGGCGGCGTGGCGCGGGCGCCAAGTCCGGTGGCCGGTCCACCTCCGACACGTCGAAGCCTCACCTGCGCACGGTCCGCGAGACCTCGGCCGGGGGACTGGTGGTCGACGGCCTCGGCGGACCCCCCGAGAAACTGTGCGCGGCGTTGATCGGACGCACCGACCGTCGGGGCCGGCTGCTGTGGTCGCTGCCGAAGGGACACATCGAGAAGGGTGAGACCGCCGAGCAGACGGCGATGCGCGAGGTCCACGAGGAGACCGGCATCCACGGCACCGTCCTCGCCACCCTCGGCAGCATCGACTACTGGTTCGTCACCGAGGGCCGGCGCGTCCACAAGACCGTGCACCACTACCTGCTGCGCTACCTGGACGGCGAGCTCTCCGACGCCGACGTCGAGGTCACCGAGGTGGCCTGGGTCCCGCTGCCGGAGCTGCGCTCGCGCCTGGCGTACGCGGACGAGCGCAGGCTCGCCGACGTCGCCGACCAGTTGATCGCCGAGATGGATCCGTCGATGCTGCTCGGACCCGGCGGACCGGAGGCCCGTCTCGGATGACGTCGGCAGCTCGCCGGGCCGCGGCGGCCGTTCTCGCCGTGCTCGCGCTCGTCCTGACGACGGCGGGCGTGTCCGTCGCCCAGCCGCGCAGCGACGGGTCCGACGCGCCGCGCTTCCTCGAACTGCGCATCGACTCGGTGACGCCGACGACGGTGTCCACCAGCAGCGAGCCGGTGGTGACGGTGACCGGCACGCTCGAGAACGTCGGGGACCGCGACGTCGAGGACATCGCCGTGCGGCTGCAGCGTGCCCCGGCGGTCGGCTCCGCCGAGGAGCTGCGCACCGCGTTGACCTGGGATCAGACCGCCTACGACCGCACGGGTCCGTTCGAATCGGTCGCCGACGTCCTCGAGCGGGGTGAGCAGCGGCAGTTCCGTCTCGAACTGGCGCTGCGCTCGGCGCAGGACCCGTCGCTGGGAATCGACGCACCCGGGGTGTACCCGCTGCTCGTCAACGTCAACGGCGCTCCCGAGTACGGCGGTCAGGCCCGGCTCGACGACGCCCGGTTCCTGCTGCCCGTGCTCGGGGTGCCCCCGAGCGAGAACCGGACGGACCGCCCCGTGCCGCCGGACACGTCCGCACCCGTGGGGATCACGATGATGTGGCCGCTCGCGGACCGGCCGCGTCTCGCGGCGGGGGTGCCCGGCTCGGCGACGGAGCCGGTCCGCCTCGTCGACGACGACCTTGCGACGTCGCTCGCCGACGGCGGTCGTCTCGACGGACTGCTCGACGCCGCCGAACGGGCGGCCACCGCCGAGGACCGCCGCGTCGCCGACGCGCTGTGCCTGGCTGTCGACCCCGACCTGCTCGTCACCGTCGCCAACATGACCCGCGGCTATCTGGTGGTCGAGGACCCCGCCGAGCCGATGGGCGACGCCCGCGACGGGGAGGGGACGGCGGCGGCCGCCGCGTGGCTGGAACGGTTGCGAGCCGTCGCCGGCTCGATGTGCACGGTCGCGGTGCCCTTCGCCCAGGTCGACACCGCCGCCCTCGCCGAACTCGACGACGCCTCGCTCGCCGGGCCCGCCCTCGCCGCCCCCACCGGGATCGTGAACACGATCCTCGGGATCACCACGACCCGCGACGACGTGGTCTGGCCCGATGCCGGGGTCCTGACCGAGAAGGCGGGGGCGTTGCTCGCCGCCGACAGTCCGGTGACGGCTCTGCTCGCCGACACCGCGGTCGACGCCGCGGACGCGGCCGCGGGCACGGGTCCCGCGCCCGTGCGGGGCGTGGACGGCCTGTCCACGGTCCTGTTCGACAGCGCCGCCGCGACCGCGCTCGCGGCGCTCGGTGACGCACCGCAGACGCCGTCGTTCACCGACGAGGACGCCCGCTACGACCTCACCGAGGATTCCCCGGACGCCCGTCTGCAGGACGCGCTGGGCGCCCTGAGCTGGTCCGCGCTGCGCACCCGGGACGACGTCACCCGGACCGTGTCCACCGGCGCACCCGCGGCCCCGGACTCCGTGCTGTTCGCGCCGCCGCAGTCGTGGAGCGCATCCGGCGACGACGCCGCCGCGGTCCTGTCGATGGTCGGCACGCTGATCCGCTCGGGCCTGGCCACCGCGCGTCCGTTCGACACCCTGTTCACACCGGTCCCCGGGGACACGCCCACTGTCGCGCTGTCCTACCCGGAGCAGGCCATCGTCGACGGCGCCTCGGCCGAGGTGATGGACACGGCCCGCGAGCAGGCGCCCCGCCTGGATGCGTTCGAGGAGGCGCTCGTCGAGGATCCCCAGGCACAGCTCACGCCGCAGCAGTTCACCGCGCCGTTGCGCGAGGATCTGCTGCGCGCGATGAGTCTGGCGGGCCGGCGCGGACCCGACCCCGGCGCCGCAGCACGCGACGCGGTGCGGCGCGGCGACGAGGTCCGCGACGCCGTCGACGGGATGTTCGCGGGGGTGACCGTGCTCTCACCCGGTGGCGTCTACACGCTGACCTCGGAGCAGAGTCCCCTACTGTTGGTCGCGCGCAACGATCTGCCGGTGGGCATCACCGTGCGGCTGCACGTGGACGCCCCGTCGGCGATGAAGATCACCGACATCGGGCCCACACAGCTGCCGCCGCGGGGCAGCCGCACCCTCACGGTGCCCGCGCAGATCAGCGATTCGCGGAAGATCGGTGTCGAGTTCGCCCTGACCACGGAGTCCGGGCTGCCGCTCGGCACCCCGACGAACGTGACGGTACGGTCCAACGCGTACGGCCAGGTTCTCGCGATCGTCACCGGCTGTGCGGGGGCGCTGCTGCTGTTCCTGGCGGGCCGTCGTCTCCTGCACCGCTTCCGCGGCGAGCCCGATCCAGCCGACGAAGGGTACGAGAAGCAATGACCGGGAATCCGACCCGTGAGGACGTCGCCCCGCCCGCCCCCGCGGCGGCGGAGCCGGCCCCGCGTAAGAACCCCGGCCTCCTCGCCGCGACCGGCTCGATCGCCTTCGCCACCCTGATCAGCCGGATCACCGGCTTCGTCAAGCAGGTGCTGCTGCTGACCCTGCTCGGTGCCGCCGTCGCCAGCTCCTACACGGTCGCCGCCCAGATCCCGAACATGATCTCCGAGCTGGTGCTCGGCGCCGTCCTCACCTCGATCGTCGTGCCGGTGCTGGTCCGCGCGGAACGCGAGGACCCGGACGGCGGTGCGGCCTTCGTCCGGCGCCTGTTCACCGTCTCCGTCACCGTGCTCGGGCTCGCCGCCCTGCTGGCCACCGCCGCCGCGCCGGTCCTCGTCACCCGGTTCTTCCTCGACGACACGGGCAAGGTGTCGACGACGCTGACCACGGCGCTGACGTATCTGCTGCTGCCGGCGATCCTGTTCTACGGCCTGTCGGCGCTGCTCACCGCCATCCTGAACACCCGGCAGGTGTTCAAGCCGGGCGCGTGGGCGCCGGTGCTCAACAACGTCGTCGTCATCACGGTTCTCGTCCTCTACTTCCTGCTGCCCGGGGAGATCACCCTCGACCCGGTGCGGATGAGCGACCCGCATCTGCTCCTGCTCGGCTGCGGCGTCACCCTCGGTGTGGTGACCCAGGCGATGTCCCTGGTGCCGGCGCTGCGCCGCGAGGGGATCAGCCTCAAGCCGCTGTGGGGGCTCGACGACCGGTTGCGCCAGTTCGGCGGCATGGGCGCAGCCATCGTGCTGTACGTGCTCATCAGCCAGGCGGGCATGGTGTTCGCGACCCACGTCTCGTCGAGTGCCGACGCGGCCGGTCCGGCGATCTACAACAACGCGTGGTTGCTGCTGCAGCTGCCGTACGGCGTCCTCGGCGTCACGGTGCTCACGGCGATCATGCCGCGGCTGAGCCGCAACGCCGCCGCGGAGGACACCCCCGCCGTGGTGGACGACCTGTCGGTCGCGACCCGGCTGACGATGATCGCGCTGATCCCGATCGTCGTGTTCTTCACCGTCGCCGGCCCGCAGATCGGCACGGCCCTGTACGGCTACGGCAGCTTCGGCGAGGGCAACGCCGAACGGCTCGGCCAGGCCGTCAGCTGGTCGGCGTTCACCCTGATCCCGTACGCCCTCGTCCTCATCCATCTGCGCGTGTTCTACGCGCGCGAGCAGGCGTGGACCCCCACGTGGATCATCCTCGGCATCACCGCCGTGAAGGTCGCCCTGTCCGCCCTCGCGCCCGTCGTCGCCCGCAACGACGACCAGGTGGTGCTGCTGCTGGGCGTGGCGACCGGCCTGGCGTTCACGGTCGGGGCGGGCATCGGCGGATTCCTGCTGCACCGCGCCCTCGGCGATCTGCGGATGGCGAACGTGGGCCGGACCCTGTGGCACGTGGTGACCGCGTCGGCCGCGGGCGCCGTGGTGATGCTGATCGCCGATCGGCTGCTGCGGCTCGGTGCGCTCAGCGACCGGTTCGGCGGCGTCGGCTCGATGGTGCGCGTCGCGATCACCGGCGCGCTGATGCTGCTGGTGACTCTCACGGTCATGTGGCTGCTGAAGGTGCCCGAGATCCTGGCGATCACCGCGGCGGTCCGGCGCAAGGTCGATGCGCTGCGCGGTCGCACGCCGGTCGAACCGGAGATCGCCGAGGCCGATGCCGACGAGATCGCCGAACTCGAGGCGGCCCGGGAGTCCGAGGCGGAGAAGACCATCGTGTTGCCACGACTGGACTACGGCGACTACGGGGTGGCCCCCTACGACGCGGTCACCGAGGTGCTTCCCGCGCTCCGGAACCTGCCGAGCCACATCGATGCACACGGGCAACTCCCGTACCCTGGTCGACGGCAGGTTCGGACCGCCCGGGACGGATCGCGCCGGTTCGCGGATGCCGGACGGCCTCCCGGCTACCTCCGGGGCGGGCGAGTCGAACAAGAAGGAGTGAGGGTGAGCGACGATCACGCTACCGGTAAGTCCACGGTCGATGAGTCCGCATCGACCGATCCCGGTTCGGTGTCCACGGACGCCGACGGCACGCGGTCCCCGCAGGCCGGCACGCCCGATCGTTCCCCCTCGTCCCGCAAGTCCGCCGACGGTGCGGCCGACGGCCGGTCCGGCGCCGGCCGGCCGCAGCGCGATCCTCACGTCGACACCGGCGTCGTCCCCGTCGGCTCGCCCCAGCTGCCGCCCCTGCGGGTGCCCGGGTCCGCTCCGCGCACCCCGATGCGCGGGCCGAAGCTGATCCCCGGCGCGTCGGTCGCCGGCGGTCGCTACCGTCTGCTCGCCCCGCACGGCGGCGCGCGCGGTCTGCGCTTCTGGCAGGCGCAGGACGTCAAGCTCGACCGTGAGGTGGCGCTGACGTTCGTCGACGCCGAGCAGCGCGCCGGGGACGTCACCGGTCCCGACGGTCCGCAGGCGATCCTTTCGCGCACGCTGCGCCTGGGACGGATCAACTCACCGGGGCTCGCCCGGGTACTCGACGTGGTCCGCGGCAGTTCGGGCGGCATCGTCGTCGCCGAGTGGACACCCGGTCGCTCGCTGCGCGAGATGTCCGGCACCGAGCCGTCCCCGCTCGGTGCGGCACGCGCGGTGCAGGCCCTCGCGGCCGCGGCCGAGGCTGCGCACCGCGGCGGTGGCGCCCTCTCGATCGACCACCCCGACCGGATCCGCATCAGTGTCGCCGGCGACGCGGTGCTGGCCTTCCCCGCCACCTTCGCCGACGCGGACGTCACCTCCGACGTCCGGGGCCTCGGCGCCGGCCTGTACGGCCTGATCACCGCGCGCTGGCCGCTGCCCGAGCAGGCCGCGCCCGGGCAGCAGCCCCCGGCCCAGACCGGCGGCACGATCGGCGGCATGCGCCCCGCGGACCTGACCGCCGAGGGCACCCCGGTCGAACCCCGCGCGCTGCGGCCGGAGGTGCCGTTCGAGATCTCCGCGGTCGCAGTGCGCGCGCTCGCGGCCGACGGCGGCATCCGGACGGCGGCCACCGTGCAGCACATCCTCGGCCAGGCCTCGGTCGTGGACCAGAAGACCGACATGATCCCGGCGCTGCGGCTCGGGCAGCGCAGTCCCGGTGCCACCAACCACGCGCTCGCGGACCCCGAGGCCCTCGCGGAGGAGAAGAAGCGGTCGGAGCGGATGCTGTTCGCGCTCGTCGGGCTCGGCATCACCACCGTGGTGCTGCTCGCCCTGATCGGCTGGTGGATCGCGAACCTGCTCGCGGGGGGCAGCTCCGACGAGCCGCTCACGAGTCAGGACTTCGGACTCACCCCGACCACCGAGGCCCCGTCGGAACCGGTGGCCCAGGCGCCGGCGCCGGCCGCGGCCGCGGGCCCGGTGGCGGCGTCGGCGGTGTCGGTGTTCTCCCCTCAGGGCACTCCGGACTCGCCGGCGACGGCGCGGTTGGCGATCGACGGCGATCCCTCGACGGAGTGGAGCACCGATGCCTACTTCCAGCCGTTTCCCGCGTTGAAGAACGGAGTGGGCCTGATGGTGGCGCTCGCCGAGCCGGCGGCGCTCTCGTCGGTGTCGGTGACATCGGACAGCCCGGGTACGAAGGTCGAGATCCGCAGCGCGCCGTCGGACCAGGCGTCACTGGACCAGACCCAGGTGATCGGGTCGGCGACACTGCGTTCCGGCGTCACGGAGATCCCGGTCGAGTCCGAGGGACGCACCTCCGACGTGCTGGTGTGGATCACGGGCCTGAGTACGTCCGGTGGCGGCAACAAGAGCTCGATCGCCGAGGTGACGTTCACCGCCGCCGAGTAGCCGGCGCTCGCACCCCCGGTAGCCCACCTCGATCGGCTACCATCCGCGCGTGCGAATTTTGGGGGGGATCGCAGGAATTGCCATGTCCGACGCCGAGTTGCTGGCGGCGCACGTGGCGGGGGACCGACGTGCGTTCGCGCACCTGCTCGAACGGCACTACGACCATCTGTGGCAGGTGGCGCGCCGCACCAGCTACTCGCCGGAGGATGCAGCGGACGCACTGCAGGAGGCGTTGCTGTCGGCGCATCGTACGGCGGGGAAGTTCCGGAACAACGCGGCGGTGCGCAGCTGGTTGCACACCATCGTGGTGAACGCGTGCCTGGACCGCATCCGGCGCAACAGGGCACGACCGACCGTTCCGCTGTACGACGACCACACCGACATCCGCGACGAACGAAATCGCATCGCGGAGCGGGAAATTGCGATGGACATCGAGGCGGCGCTGTGCACCCTGCCACCGGAGCAGCGCGCCGCAATCGTCGCGGTCGACGTGGAAGGCCGGCCGGTGAGCGAGGCGGCCCGACGGCTCGGCGTCCCCGAGGGCACCGTCAAGAGCCGGTGCGCGCGGGGGCGTCGTCGGCTCGCGGTGCTTCTCGGCGACCTGCGGGAGACGGGGAACCGATCGTGAGCGGTGACCGTCTTATCCTGGTGAGGGCACCCGAGGCGGAGAGGACAGCGGATGACCGAGGACGAGCTGCCGCAGCCGCCGTATTCTGCCGACCTGCTCGCCGACCTGCACGCCGGGGTTCTGGACGACGATGTCGCCGCCCGGTTGTGGCCGGCGGTACGGCGGGATCCGGACGCCATGACGGTGATCGCCGCGCTCGACTCCGTCGGCCGCCGTCTGCGGGCTCTCGGTGAAGCCGAAGACGGCGGGGGGCCGTCGATCCCGCCGGACGTCGCGGCCCGGATCGATACGGCGCTGACCGCCGACGCCGCCGCGCGTCGCCGCCGACGGCTCGCTGCGGCCGGCATCGGGACCGCGGCGGCGGCCGCGGTGGCGATCGGATTCGCCGTCGTCGCCCACGGCGCGGACCGTCCGGAGATTCCGGCATCGACAGCTGCGCCTGCCCTCGTCGCTCCCGACACCGTCGCGCCCGACCCCGACGTACTGGATCCGGCGACGTGGCGCGCGATGATCGGCTCGTCGGACACCGGTCCTCTGTCGGACCGGGAAGCCCTCCGAGAATGCCTCGACGCCAACGGGATCGACGAGTCACGACCACTACTGGGATCGCGCACGATCCGGTTCGACGGCCGGGAGGCGGTGGCACTGGTCCTGGGCGATCCCGCGTCGCCGCGGTTGACGGCGCTGGTGGTGGGTACCGGGTGTGGCGCCTCCGATCCGGCCACCCTGGCTGTCCACGGGATCGGCTGAGACGCAACGAGTTCACTCGTCGGCGGCGGGCAGCAGCAGGTCGAGGATCCGTGTCCGCAGGGCCGACGTATCATCTTCGGCCGCAACGACACTCGCGAACATCGCCGCGCCCGCGGCAAGGACGAGCACGGCGCGCGCGTCGAGGTCGGCGCGGGCGGAGCCGTCGGAGAACAGGGCCGCGCTCGGGCCGCTGAAGTTGCGCCACAGCGTGTTCCGCAGATCTTCGTGATCACGGAGCGCCGCGACGAGCCCGGGCAGGGCAGCGCGGACGTCGGGGCGGGCGAACAGGTCCGCACTGCCCTGGACCACCCACTCGATCCAGCCCCGACGGTCCGTCCCCTGGATCGGTGCCAGGTCCGGCGCGGAGCCGAGAATCGAGTCGAGCACGAGGTGCGCCTTGGACGGCCACCGCCGGGCCAGCGCCGCCCGGCTCACCCCGGCGCGGGCCGCGATCCCGCGCAGGCTCAGGCGCTCCCAGCCGACCTCGAGCAGCATCGCACGGGTCACGGCGAGGACCTCGGTGTCGATGCGCGGATCGCGGGGGCGGCCGGCGGGCGTGGGGGAGCGGTCGGATGTGGTCATCACCGGTGATTGTGGCGCACGGCACGCCGCGGCACTATAGTTGCAACACGTTACAGAACCACTGGCATCGAAAGTAGGGGCATGACCTCGTCGCGACCTGCCGTGTTCGAGCCCGCCCGGCTCGGACCGCTCACCCTGCGCAACCGCATCCTCAAGGCCGCGACATTCGAAGGCGTCATGCCCGGCGGTCGCGTCACCGACGAACTCGTCGAGTTCCATGCCGAGGTCGCCCGCGGTGGCACCGCCCTGACCACCGTCGCGTACTGCGCCGTCGCCCCAGGCGGACGCGTGCATCGCAACACCGTCGTCCTCGACCGCGACACCGTCCCCGGCCTCCGGCGACTCACCGACGCCGTGCACGCCGAGGGCGCTCTCGCCTCGGCGCAGATCGGTCACGCCGGCCTCGTCGCCAACCAGATCTCCAACGGAACGAAGACCCTCGCCCCGTCCACCCGCATCAGCGCCCCCGCGATGGGCCTGGTGCGGGGCGCGAGTCTCGAGCAACTCGATCAGGTCGTCGCCGACTACGAGAACGCGACCCGCTACGCCGTCGAGGCCGGATTCGACGCGCTCGAGGTGCATCTGGGACACAACTATCTGCTCAGCTCGTTCCTCAGCCCGAATCTCAACAAGCGCAGCGACCGCTACGGCGGCAGTCTCGAGAAGCGAACCGCGCTGCCCCGGCGCGTTCTCGAGGCCGTCCGAAAGGCAGCCGGTGACTCGGTTGCCGTCATCGTCAAGTTCAACATGACGGACGGCGTCCCGAAGGGACTGTGGCTCCACGAGAGCCTGCCGATGGCGCGGCTGATCGAATCCGACGGTCACATCGACGCAATGGAACTCACGGGCGGCAGCTCGCTGCTCAACGGCATGTACTTCTTCCGCGGCGACGTCCCGATGGCCGAGTTCGTCGCGTCCCAGCCCAGGCTCGTCGGACTGGGGCTGCGGTTCTACGGACCGAGGCTCTTCCCCGTCTACCCGTTCGAGGAGGCGTTCTTCCTCCCGATGGCGCGGCAGTTCCGGTCGGAACTGAGCATGCCGCTCATCCTCCTCGGCGGCATCAACCGGATCGACACCATCGAGAACGCGCTCGACGAGGGATTCGATTTCGTCGCGATGGGGCGGGCGCTGTTGCGGGACCCGTCTCTCGTCAACAAGTTCCGGGACGAACACGTGCGCGAGGGGCTGTGCATCCACTGCAACAAGTGCATGCCGACCATCTACACCGGCACCCGGTGTGTCGTGCGCGAAGCCCTGCGCGACGTGGAGCACCGCGCCTGACGGACGCTGAACGGCGATGCGGGGCCGACGATCCGGGACCCGGCGTTCGCGCACGAGATTCGCGCTTCCGGAATCGAACCCGATGCGCCGCGTGCGCAGCGGGTCGCGCCGCCGGTGCGGCACCCGCCGGGCGCCGACCGCGTACCTCGTGGCGCCACCCCACTCACCCGGCCCGTGCACACCCGATCCCGTGCAGACCCGGCCCGTGCTCGGACGGTACGAGCGCCCGGACTCCCGGGAGACATGATCGGCGGTCGTCGACATGCCGGGCATCGGGTCGCGCGTGGGGGAGGGGAGAGGACCCGATGCCCGGGACGAGACGGCAAGAGCTGACAGCGTCCATATCGTCAACGTGACGATTCGACCTCTGTGTGCCAGGGCTCCCGCCACCACTCCACCGGCAGCGGGGCAGAATACGCCTGACTGTGGCGTGACGCACGGCACGCGAGGAACAACACCCCTTACCCTGGTGTTGACCCATGTTGTGGACCACTGACGTCCCGGTCACGGGCCTTCAGGCTCGTCCGTCATCGAAGTACCAGCAGGCAGAAGTACCAGCAGAAGCACCAGCAGACACCGGAAGGCTCGCATGACCACTGATTCCACGATCCACGACCTTGTCATCGTCGGTTCGGGCCCGGCCGGATACACCGCCGGGATCTACGCCGCCCGTGCCGAACTGAAGCCGTTGCTGTTCGAAGGAACCCAGTTCGGCGGCGCCCTGATGACCACCACCGAAGTCGAGAACTTTCCCGGCTTCCGCGAGGGCATCATGGGGCCGGACCTGATGGATCAGATGCGTGAGCAGGCCCTGCGTTTCGGCGCCGACATCCGCTCCGAGGACGTCGACGAACTCGACCTGACCGGCGACGTCAAGAAGATCGTCGCCAACGGACAGACCTACCAGGCCCGCGCCGTCATCCTCGCGATGGGCGCCGCCGCCCGCTACCTCGGCATCCCCGGCGAGGAACAGCTCCTCGGACGCGGTGTGTCCGCCTGCGCCACCTGCGACGGCTTCTTCTTCCGCGACCAGGACATCGCCGTCGTCGGCGGTGGCGACTCCGCCATGGAGGAAGCGACCTTCCTGACCCGCTTCGCCCGCAGCGTCACCCTCGTCCACCGTCGTGAGGAGTTCCGCGCCTCCAAGATCATGCTCGACCGCGCCCGCGCGAACGAGAAGATCCGCATCGTCACCAACGCCAAGCCGGTCGAGGTGCTCGGCGATACCTCCGTCACCGGTCTGGTCCTGGAGGACACCGTCACCGGCGAACGCAGCACTCTCCCGGTGACCGGCATGTTCGTCGCGATCGGCCACGATCCCCGCAGCGAACTCGTCCGCGGACAGGTCGACGTCGACGACGCCGGCTACGTGAAGGTGCAGCAGCCGACCACCGCCACCAACCTGCCCGGTGTGTTCGCCGCCGGCGACCTCGTCGACCACATCTACCGCCAGGCGATCACCGCCGCCGGCACCGGCTGCTCCGCCTCGCTCGACGCCGAGCGCTGGCTCGCCGAACTGCCGGACCACCACCCGATCACCGTCAACGCCGGATACTGATCCCTTCCCCCTTCATCGAGTAGGAGCAATCGTGGCCGACAAGAACACCGTCACCATCTCCGACGCCTCGTTCGTCGAGGACGTCCTGCAGTCCGACAAGCCGGTACTGGTCGATTTCTGGGCCACCTGGTGCGGCCCGTGCAAGATGGTGGCTCCCGTTCTCGAGGAGATCGCCGGGGAGCACTCCGACAAGCTCAAGATCGCCAAGCTCGACATCGACGCCAACCCCGCTGCGGCGCGCGACTACAAGGTCATGTCGATCCCGACGATGATCCTGTTCTCCGGCGGCAAGCCGGTGAAGACCATCGTCGGTGCGAAGGGCAAGGCGGCCCTCCTCCGCGACCTAGCCGACGTACTCTGAATCACCGTTTTCCACGTCGACACGGATGCGCCCGGATTATTCGTGGTCCGGGCGTATCTGCGACAATCGAACGATGGTCTGGTGGAACACCGGGCACAGCAGGTCAGCAGCACGGAAAGGGCCGAGACATGCACCGACTGCGCTACGGCGACCATGGCCCTGCCGTCGCCGAAATCCGGAGCACCCTCACCGGCCTCGGGTTTCTGCACGGCGAGTCCGACGTCGCCGCCGGCGACAGCTGGGTGGGCTCCGATGCGGTGTTCGACCGTGACCTCGACAGCGCGGTGCGTGCGTTCCAGCAGCAGCGTGGTCTGCTCGTCGACGGCATCGTCGGTCCCGCCACGTACCGGTCGCTGAAGGAAGCCTCGTACCGGCTCGGCGCCCGCACCCTCATCTATCAGCTCTCCGCCCCGCTCTACGGCGACGACGTCGCAACCCTGCAGCGGCGCCTACAGGACCTCGGGTTCTACGTGGACCGGGTCGACGGCTACTTCGGACCGCGCACCCACGAGGCGCTGAGTTCCTTCCAGCGGGAGATCGGTCTCGCGCCCGACGGTATCTGCGGCCCGGAGACCCTCCGCTCGCTGGAGCTGCTCGGCACCCGCGTCACCGGTGGGTCTCCGCACGCCATCAGCGAAGAGGAGATCGTCCGCCGGTCCGGTCCGCATCTGAGCGGCAAACGCATCGTCATCGACCCCGGCCTCGGCGGGCGCGACCACGGAATCATCGTGCGCAGCCCACACGGCGACATCTCCGAGGCCGACATCCTGTGGGACCTCGCTCGACGCCTCGAGGGCCGCATGGCCGCGACGGGAATGGAGACCTTCCTCTCCCGGCCGTACCACGCGAATCCGTCGAACATCGAGCGAGCCGGAACCTCCAACGCGTTCGGCGCCGATCTGATGATCTCCCTCCGCTGCGACAGCAGCCCCAACCCGGCCGCGAGCGGCATCGCAAGCTTCCACTACGGCAACGCGCACGGCTCCGAGTCGATGATCGGCCAGGTGCTCACCGGATTCATCCAACGCGAAGTGACGGCACGCACGGCCCTGCGGGACTGCCGCAGCCACGGCCGCACGTGGGATCTGCTGCGCCTGACGAACATGCCCACCGTGCAGCTCGATCTCGGATATCTCACGAACGCGCAGGATGCCTCGGTCCTGGCCAACCCCCGTTCGCGGGACATCATCGCCGAGGCCATTCTCATCTCCGTGAAGCGCCTCTACCTCCTGGGGCAGGACGATCAGCCCACCGGCACGTACACCTTCGCCGAACTGCTCGCCGAGGAACTGTCGATCACCGAGACCCGCTGAGCGGTTCGCTCAGCGGGCCGCCCCGACGGGCGTGCGGTCCGAGATGCCCGCGACGGTGAGTGCGGCCTCCTCGAGCAGCCGGTCCAGGGCCGCTTCCACGCCGATCTTCCACTCGTGATCGCGATCGAGTTCGAGTCGCAGCCTGGGGAAGCGGTGATGGGGGGCGACAACCTCGAACCCCATGTCCTCGAGGAATCCGGCCTCGATCATGCATTCGGCGGGGGAGCAGTCCCGGGCCGCCGTTGCGCCGGGGACATCGCTCTCCTCCTCGCCGGCGGACCGGTACCCGAAGGCCTCGATCGCGCGCACGTTGCGGCGGACCAGGTCGGAGATCACGGCGCGGATCAGTCCCGCGCCGAGGTCGCTGTCCTCCGCGAGCGGCTCGATCCGGACGGTGGTCAGCAGGATCGCATCGGCGCTCACCGGGGAGGTCGGGAACAGGTGGGCGCGCGGCACCATGTTCGGTGGGGCATAGAACGCGCTGCCGGCGGGCTTGTCGTCGAGCGTGGCGACCTGGGCGCAGGAACCCCACTGGAGCATGACCATCGACAGCCACGCTTCCTTCTCGAACTCCGGATCGTAGAATCCGCCCGCGTCGCGTACCGCCGCGGGATCCATCTCCCAGAACACACAGCGTCGGGCGTGTGCCGACAGCTGGTCCAGTCCGCCCAGGGTGAGTGTTGTGACTCGAGTCGACACTGGGTTACTCAGCCTCCATGTCCGTATCCTCGACTGTCGTCCTGACGTGCCGAGGCGTCAAGAGGGGTCGGCCTGAGTTTCCATCATCGCCACGATCCGCTCCAGATCGTCGACCGAACCGAACTCCACGACGATCTTGCCCTTGCGCTTGCCGAGGCTGACCGTGACACGGGTGTCGAAGGAATTGGACAGGCGCTCCGCGACGTCCTGCAGGCCGGGCATCTGGATGGGTTTGCGACGCTGCTGCGGTGCGGGGTCCTTCCCGTCGCCGCGATTCGCCAGCATGACCGCTTCCTCGGTGGCGCGGACGGAGAGGCCCTCGGCGACGATGCGCGCCGCGAGAACCTCCTGCGCGTCGGACCCGGCTTCGAGGGACAGCAGGGCGCGGGCATGCCCCGCGGACAGCACACCCGCCGCCACCCGCCGCTGGACGGGGATCGGCAGCTTGAGCAACCGGATCATGTTGGTCACCACGGGACGCGATCGTCCGATGCGAGCCGCGAGTTCCTCGTGGGTGACCCCGAACTCCTCGAGCAGCTGTTGGTAGGCCGCGGCTTCCTCCAGCGGATTGAGCTGGACGCGGTGGATGTTCTCGAGCAGCGCGTCGCGCAGGAGGGACTGGTCGTCGGTCTCACGGACGATCGCCGGGATGGTGGCGAGGCCGGCCTCCTGACCGGCACGCCACCGGCGCTCACCCATGACGAGCTGGTATCGCTCGCCGTCGATCCTGCGCACGACGATGGGCTGCATGAGCCCGAACTCGCGGATGGAGTGGACGAGCTCGGCGAGCGCCTCCTCGTCGAAGACCTGGCGGGGCTGTCGCGGGTTCGGCTCGATCTTGTCCGTGTCGATCTCGAGGTAGACCGCGCCGGCGGGGGAGGGGAGGGGAGCGTCGGTGGGCGCCGGACCGCCGTCGCCCACGGCTTTCGCGCCCTCGGTCCGGCTGCTCCCGGACCTCGCCGGTGCGGTGGCAGCAGCCTTCTTCGACGCGGTCTCCGCGGCCGCGGTCTTGCGGTTGTCGCCGATGATCACGTCCGCCGCAGCGTTGCCGAGACCGGGGGCGGCCGCCGGGCCGGTCGGAATCAGCGACGCCAGACCCCGGCCCAACCCGCCCTTGCGTGTCGCGCTCATTCGTTCCCCTGCTTCTCGTTCCGGTACCCACGTGCCGCCAGTTCACGCCCCGCGTCGAGGTAGCTCATCGCGCCGCGCGAACCTGGATCGTAGTCGAGGACGGTCATCCCGTACCCGGGAGCTTCCGAGACCCGCACGCTTCGGGGGATGACGGAGCGCAGCACCGCGCTGCCGAAGTGGGCGCGCACCTCCTCCGCCACCTGATCGGCGAGCTTCGTGCGGCCGTCGTACATGGTGAGCAGCACGGTGGAGACGTGCAGTTCGGGATTGAGGTGCGACTGGACCAGTTCGATGTTCCGCAGCAACTGGCCGACGCCCTCGAGCGCGTAGTACTCGCACTGGATGGGAATGAGCACCTCCTTCGCCGCGACGAGCGCATTGACGGTGAGAAGACCCAGCGACGGCGGGCAGTCGATGATGATGTAGTCGAAGTCCTGGTCGCCCAGCGCAGTTGCGGAGAGAGCGTTCTTCAGACGGTTCTCGCGCGCCACCATCGAGACGAGTTCGATCTCGGCGCCCGCAAGATCGATCGTGGCCGGGATGCAGAACAGGCGCTCGCTGTGCGGGCTCTGCTGGACGGCTTCGGCCGCCTTGACCTCCCCGAGGAGCACCTCGTAGCTCGACGGGATGCCGGAGTGGTGTGGCACTCCGAGCGCGGTGCTGGCGTTGCCCTGGGGATCGAGATCGACGACGAGGACGGTCAGCCCCTGGACGGCGAGGGCGGAGGCGAGGTTCACGGTGGACGTGGTCTTGCCGACCCCGCCCTTCTGGTTCGCGATCGTGATCACTCGACGGTGCGCCGGTTTGGGGAGGGCGTTCACGGAACTCGGGTGCAGCACCTGGCTGGCCCGGTGCGCAGCGGCGCCGATCGGCGTATCCAGCGGCGAGAGTCCCTCGTACGGAATCGGAGAGAACTCGTCCTCGGCGGACCCGGACGCGGCTGCCGTCGTCCTCTGCGTCTCGGTTTCACGTGAAACAGCGGATTCAGATCCACCCGACATTGACCGCTCCTTTGTTGTCGACACCCGCACGGTACATCCCCCTCGCGACACCACGCCGGTGATCCGCGCTCGACCACCGCGGCCGGTCACCGTTTCGGTCCCACGGGGGGTGGAGTGAGCCGAGGCGCAGTGACTGATGCCCGAACTCGGAAGGTGGAGTGCGCCGGCGAGGGTTGGCGACCGTTCCCGGCCCACTCCCTTTCCTCGTTTCGATTCAGTATCCCATCCGCCTTCCGCGGGAGTGCGACGACGTCGCCGACGAATCTCGTTTCACGGGAAACCCACCGTTTCACGTGAAACCGAAAAGTGCAGGTTTCACGTGAAACAACGCGTCGCACTCGCGACCGCCTCGATGTGAAGGGGGAGCTACTGTCACAGTGACGATTTGGCCGAGGGTATAGGGAAGGGTGTGTGCCGAAGAGGATTCGCCGTCCTGGCGCTGCCGTGCCGTCGACCCTAAAAGTCAAGGAGGACAACAACTTCGGTGACTCGTGCTGCAGGAGAGGCCAGCCCGCGGTAGTTGCGGGCAGGACCGGGCACACCGGAGCGGATTTCGGCGGGGATCGGCCGGTGACGACGCGACAGGACCGTGACGCGACAGAGAAAGGACGCGACAGGAGAGGGACGCGACAGGAGAGGGACGCGACAGGAGAGGGACGCGACAGGAGAGGGACACCGCAGGTCTCGAGCCGCGGGCGGCCCGGCATCCGGGTATGGCGGCCGCCGGGGACGACGGGGGCACACTGCCCGACACCCTGTCCGCCTCGAGTGCCTCGAGTCGCTCATCTCCTCGAGTGCGATCCTCGAGAGGGCGCCGCACTCGAGAGTGCGGGTCGGTTTCACGTGAAACCGGATCAGTGCTTCTTGCGCCGCCGAGTCGGCCGCGGCATCCGCTCGGCTTTCACCACGAGGGTGGGTGTCTCGAGCAGCCCCACGCCGCACTCGAGGACCTCGAGGTTGCCGGCGCCGAGACGAGCCAGTTCGTCGCGGTCGCGCGCGATCTCCTCCGCCGCGCTGGAACCCTTGAGCGCCAGCATCCGCCCACCCTCGCGCACGAGCGGCAGCGACCACTTGGCGAGTTTCGCCAGGGGAGCCACGGCTCGGGAGGTGACGACGTCGGACCCTCCGGCCTCTTTCACGACGCCGGGTTGCTCGGCACGACCGCGAATGACAAGCACATTGGTCAGGCCGTGCGCTTCGACGAACTCCGCCAGATACACCGACCGGCGCAGCAACGGCTCGACGAGGATCACGTGCAGATCGGGACGGGCGATAGCCAGGGGGATGCCCGGGAGACCGGCACCGCTACCCACGTCGACGACACGTTCGCCCTCGTCGATCAATTCACCGAGTACGGCGCAGTTGAGCAGGTGACGATCCCACAGTCGGGTGACCTCGCGCGGCCCGATGAGTCCACGCTCCACACCGTCGGTCGCGAGCGAATCCCGATACTGCTCCGCGAGACCGAGCCGCTCACCGAAGACGCGAACGGCGATCTCGCGGATGCGTCCCTCGTCCTGTTCCACGTGAAACATCCTCTCCCGGCGACAACCTCGCCTCGAGAGAAGGGAGGGATCCCGACGTCGCGCGCCGAGATCCCTCCCTCCTTACTGCTGTCCGGTCGGACTGCTGTCCGGTCGGACTGCTGTCCGTCAGTCCTTGAGGACGACGACCCGACGCTGCGGCTCGGCGCCCTCGCTCTCGCTGGAGACACCGTCGATCCTGGCCACCGCGTCGTGCACGATCTTGCGCTCGAAGGGCGTCATCGGAGTCAGTTCCTCGCGCTCCCCGGTCTCGAGGACACGCTTCGCGGCGGCCGTGCCGAGCGCGCTGAGTTCGGCCCGCTTGCCGGCCCGCCATCCCGCGATGTCGAGCATCAGCTTGCTGCGTTCACCGGTGACCTGCTGCACGGCGAGGCGGGTGAGCTCCTGCAGGGCGTCGAGCACCTCGCCCTCGCGACCGACGAGCTTGGACAGGTCCTTACCGCCGTCGATGCTCACCACCGCGCGATCGCCCTCCACGTCGAGGTCGATGTCGCCGTCGAAGTCCAGCACGTCGAGCAGCTGCTCGAGGTAGTCACCGGCGATCTCGCCCTCCTCGACCAGCAGATCGTCCTCGGAGTCGGAATCCGCGTCGAGATCCGGCGTCTCGGTGGTCACGTCGGCATCCTCCTGTGCCTTGTCCAGGTCACTGGCCATGATTCGCTCTCTCTTCTTCGGTCAGCGCCGCTTGCGCTTGGAGTTCTTCGAGCCGCCGGGGCGTTTCGATCCGGCCGCGTTCTTGGGAGATCCGGACGGCGGGGCGGACGGCGTGGCACCGCCGGACGCGTCGTCCGTGGCCGTCTTCTCCAGGGAGACCTCCGGGGCACCCGCAGCGTCCTCGACACCGGTGGAGGCAGTCTTCTTCTTCGTCGTCCGATCGGGACGGGCACCGGGCTTGGGAGCGTTGTCGCTGCGGCGTGCGATCGCGGCCTGCTTCTTGGCCTCTTCTTCCTGGTCGATCTTGCGGAAGACGATGTGCTGCTGCGCGTAGGTCCAGATGTTGTTGCTCACCCAGTACAGCAGGATGGCGATCGGCAGGAACGGACCGCCGACGATGACGCCGAGCGGGAACACGTACAGCGCCAGCTTGTTCATGATCGCGGCCTGCGGATTGGCCGCGGCCTGCGCGCTCTGCCGGGCGACGGAGGCACGGGAGTTGAAGTGCGTTGCGATGCCCGCCACGATCATCAGCGGGATCGCGACGAGCGCGATGTCGAGCCGGGAGGGGATCCCGCCGAAGGGCTCGAATGCCACCAGTGATGCCTCGGGCTGGGTGATCCACGCCGAGATCGGTGCACCGAACAGGCGCGCACTGAGGAACGACTGCACGTCCTCCGGGCTGAACGCATAGTTGCCGAGTTGCGCGTTCTCCTCCGGCGACAGCCCGAGCTGACCGAAGCCTTCACCGGTGCGGTTGAACGAGCGCAGCACGTGGAACAGACCGATGAACACCGGCGCCTGCAGCAAGACCGGGAGGCAACCCATCAGCGGGTTGAAGCCGTGTTCCTTCTGCAGTTTCTGGAGCTCGACGGCCTGCCGCTGCCGGTCGTTGGAGTACTTCTTCTGCAGCGCCTTGATCTGCGGTTGCAGTTCCTGCATCTGCCGCGTCGTCCGGACCTGCTTGACGAACGGCTTGTACAGGATCGCGCGCAGCGTGAAGACGAGGAAGACCACGGACAGCGCCCACGTCGCGCCGTCGTCGGGCTCCAGTCCGGGCAGTGCCGTGAAAGCGTTGTGCCAGACCCAGAGGATCCAGGACACGGGATAGTAGATGAAGTCGAGCACGGCTCTATGTACTCCTCAGGTCGTCCAAGGTCGCCACCCAGCGGCGTCGGTCCGAAGTCTTCAGTGCCGGTCAGGGATCCCGGTCGACCGATCGATGCCGCCGCTCGGGCACCGGATCCCAGCCCCCAGGGTGCCAGGGTGCGCACTTGAGCAGGCGGACGACCGTCAATACGGCGCCCACCACGAACCCGCGGGTACGCAACGCCTCGACGGCATACTCGCTGCAGGTGGGGGTGAAACGGCAGGTCGGCATGCGCGTCGGGGACACGTACGTGCGATAGAGCTCGATGCAGAAGATCAACATCCGCACCGGCGCGGAGCGCACCGACCGCAGCACCTCACCCGCGTTCATTCCGGCCGCCGCGCCGTCGCGACCAGGCCCAGGCGGGCGAGACCGGAGCGAACCTGCCGGTCGAGTTCCCGTGAGGACGCCGAGGCGGCACCGGGCAGAGCCCGCACGACGACGTCTGCGCCGACGGGAACCTCGTCGACGAGCGTCGCACAGATATGACGAAGCCGGCGTGCGACTCGATGTCGAATCACCGCCGGCCCGACAGCCTTGCTCACGACGAATCCGAACCGTGGACCGCCGAAACTCACCACCAGCTCGGCCTGCTCCCGCTCGATCGCGTGCACGACCAGGTCTCGCCGTCCCTGCCGGCGGCCGCGACGGACTGTCTCGGAGAAGTCCGCGCGGCGCCGCAGGCGATACGGCTCAGGTAGCACCCCGAGCTCCCGGAATCGGGATCAGGCGGTGAGCGAAGTGCGGCCCTTGCGCCGGCGCGCCGACACGATCGCGCGGCCCGCACGGGTCCGCATCCGGAGACGGAAGCCGTGAACGCGCGCGCGGCGTCGGTTGTTCGGCTGGAACGTCCGCTTGCCCTTGGCCACGGTCAACACTCCTCGAAGTTCTGTGACGCCGGTCGGCGTCCTCGGTCCAACGTGTACGAAAATCGCATGAACACGTGCCGTACGCGAAAAGAGAACACTGCGTGGCAGCACGGATCCGTCACTGCTGTATGAGTGACTGTTCGAGGCTACTCGGCGGCAAGCACGAAATCAAACCGCGGCGCCGCGGCACACGCAAGACGACACGCCGCATGCCATTTTCCCCCCGCGTCACGTTCGCAACACGAAGTCGCGTGACCCCGTTCATGCTCCGGTACGCTCCCGTTCATGGTTTCGCCGGGGCAGTTCCTCGTCGCCCACCACCGCGGTGATCAGGGCCGACTGCTCCGCGGGCACCGGCGTTGCGCCCGGCCGCCGGGCCGGGCGGGAACCCGCGCCCGCAGTCGCTAGCCCGGGCCACGCGCGCCGGGCGTCTCGAGACATGTCACACTGGGCACTTCGGATCCGAGCCGGCCCTCGCACCTGCTCACCCGTCCGCCTCGGCCTCCACAACTCCCAGCCTCATCCACAGGGCGCCACCCTGTGGTTGTCCACATCTGTGGATAATCGTGTGGAATTCGGATCGAGAGAACTGGGGAGGACGCGACGTGAACGACGAGCCGAACGCGCTGGCCGACGTGTGGCCGGACGTCGTCGCGGAGCTGACCGCCGACGGTGAGGGCCTCAGCAAGGGCCAGAAGGCGTGGCTCGCCCTGGTCAAGCCGATCACGCTGGCACAGGGATTCGCACTGCTGTCGGTTCCGTCCTCGTTCGCGCAGGAGGCCATCGAGCGGGATCTGCGCGAGCCGATCCTCCGTGCGCTCCACCGCACCCTCGGGCATCGCGTCGAAGGACTCGGCGTCCGCATCGAGCCGTCCGCGACCGTCGACGACCCCGCCGAGGACCCGTACGCCGTGCCGCGGGACACGCTGCCCCTCGAGGGTCTGCCGCCGGACCCCCGCTCGCCCGAGCCGCACTCGTTCGACACGCGGCCCATCGTCGCCGGCCCACTCGAGTCCCGCCCGCGCGAGTCCGAGCGCCACGACATGGGGCACCCCTTCCGGCGGCGCCGCCCCTCCTCTCTCGACCACGGCATGCTCGAGGTCGACACCGGGGAACTCGAGGAGGTCGACGACGACCGGGAGGCGATGACCGCGGTCCGGGAGTCGTGGCCGTCCTACTTCACGCAGCCGCCGCCCCCGGCCACCGCGTCCCCGACCGGCAGCAGCAGCCTCAACGCTAAGTACACGTTCGACACGTTCGTGATCGGAGCGTCCAACCGGTTCGCCCATGCGGCCGCGGTGGCGATCGCCGAGGCTCCCGCCCGCGCGTACAACCCGCTGTTCATCTGGGGCGCCTCCGGCCTGGGCAAGACGCACCTGCTGCATGCCGCCGGCCACTATGCGCAACGCCTGTTCCCGGGGATGCGGGTCAAGTACGTCTCCACCGAAGAGTTCACGAACGACTTCATCAACAGCCTGCGCGACGACCGCAAGGTGGCGTTCAAGCGCAGGTACCGCGAGACGGACATCCTCCTCGTCGACGACATCCAGTTCATCGAGGGCAAGGAAGGTATCCAGGAGGAGTTCTTCCACACCTTCAACACCCTGCACAACGCGAACAAGCAGATCGTGGTGTCGTCCGACCGTCCGCCGAAGCAGCTCGCGACGCTCGAGGAACGCCTGCGGACCCGGTTCGAGTGGGGCCTGATCACCGACGTCCAGCCGCCCGAACTCGAGACCCGCATCGCGATCCTCAGCAAGAAGGCGCGCATGGACCGGCTGGACGTACCCCACGACGTCCTCGAGTTGATCGCCAGCAGGATCGAGCGCAACATCCGGGAACTCGAGGGGGCGTTGATCCGGGTCACGGCCTTCGCGTCGCTCAATCGGCAGCCGCTGGACCTGACCCTGGCCGAGGTGGTGCTCCGCGACCTCATCCCGGACTCGACGGCTCTCGAGATCAACTCCGCCACCATCATGGCGGTGACAGCCGAGTACTTCGGTACCTCGATCGACGACCTGTGCGGGCCCGGCAAGGCCCGACCGCTGGCCCAGGCCCGGCAGATCGCGATGTATCTGTGCCGCGAGCTCACCGACCTGTCCCTGCCCAAGATCGGGCAGACCTTCGGCCGGGACCACACGACGGTCATGTACGCGGACAAGAAGATTCGCAAGGAGATGACCGAGCGACGGAAGGTCTACGACCAGGTCCAGGAGCTGACCGCACGCATCAAGCAACGCTCCAAGCGCTGAGCTCGCCGACTCGGCACACAGGGCCCGGACGATCGTGTCCGGGCCCTTCTTCGTGCCCGGAACCCGGCCAGAGGGCGGCTGCGGGCGTGATTCTCGAGACGATTCGACGGTGACTCACACCTGTGGACAACGGTGTGTACAACGTGGGATCTTTGTGGACGGACGGTGTACCGATGTTGAACACTCTCGAGCTGTCCACATCCGTCCTCGAGAATTCCTCGAGTTCATCCTCGAGAGTCCGGGTCTCGAGAAGCCCGCCCGACCAGCGTAGACGGTCGTCCGTCCACAGATTCCACAACCCCTATTACTACTTCTGTGTTTTTTCTCGAAGACTTCTCTTTCAAAACAGGGCTGTGGAGGACTCGAGTGCACAGGGTCTCGAGAGCCCTGTCCCCCTCGAGCCTCCGGCTTTCCAACTGATCGACGAGCGCATACCGTGGAGCGACGTCCCCGCTGCCGACGTCGGTGTCGGGGCCTTGTGCCAGACTTCGTTGAATCGATCGACAGCCAGGAACAGCGAAAGGATCCGCGGGGCGATGGAGCTTGGAAGCATGAAGTTTCGTGTCGCTCGCGAGGACTTTGCCGACTCCGTCGCGTGGGTTGCGCGCAGTCTTCCGTCGCGACCGCCGGTGCCGGTGCTCGGTGGCGTCCTCCTCGGCGCGGACGAGCAGGGACTGACCGTCTCCGGATTCGACTACGAGGTCTCCGCACAGGTCCACGTCTCCGCGGAGGTGATCACGTCCGGGCAGGTGCTCGTCTCGGGCCGCCTGCTCGCCGACATCACCCGTGCACTGCCCAACAAGCCCGTCGACGTGGTGCTCGACGGAACGCGAGTGCTCATCAACTGCGGCAGCGCGAAGTTCTCCCTGCCGACGATGCCGGTCGAGGACTACCCGCAGCTGCCCGAGTTGCCGCAGCAGACCGGTTCGCTGCCCGTCGAGATGTTCGCCGAGGCGATCAGCCAGGTCGCCGTCGCGGCCGGCAAGGACGACACCCTGCCGATGCTGACCGGCATCCGGGTCGAGATCGACGGCACCCACATGGTGCTCGCGGCCACCGACCGGTTCCGTCTCGCGGTCCGCAAGATCGAGTGGATGCCCACCGTCGAGGCGGCGAGCGCCGCCGTGCTCGTCCCGGCCAAGACGCTCTCCGAGTCGGCGAAAACCGTTGGCGGATCCTCCAACTCGCCCGTCCAGCTCGCGCTGGGGGCCGGCTCGTCGGTCGGCGCCGAGGGCCTGCTCGGTATCGTCGCGGACGGCCGGCGCACCACCACCCGCCTCCTCGACGCCGAGTTCCCCAAGTTCCGCCAGCTGCTGCCCACCGAGCACACCGCGATGGCCACCGTCGAGATCGCGCCGCTCGTGGACGCGATCAAGCGCGTCGCGCTCGTCGCCGAACGCGGGGCGCAGGTGCGCCTCGAATTCACCGAGGGCGGCCTGCTGTTGTCGGCCGGGGGCGACGACGCCGGCCGCGCGGAGGAGTCGCTCGCGGCGGAGTTCCAGGGCGAGCCGCTGATCATCGCGTTCAACCCCGGGTACCTGCTCGACGGCCTCGGCTCGCTGCACAGCGAGAAGGTGTCGTTCGGCTTCACCACGCCGAGCCGTCCCGCCGTGCTGCGACCGGCGCTCGACGAGGCGCCCGAGCCCGACGCCTCCGGCACGTTCGCCGCCCCGGACAGCGACTACACCTACCTGCTGATGCCGGTGCGCCTGCCGGGCTGACCCGGAGGGAGGAAACGGTCGGCCTGTGTACGTTCGCACCCTCTCGTTACGCGATTTCCGTTCCTGGGAAGCCGTTTCGCTCGATCTTGCGCCCGGACCGACGGTGTTCCTCGGCCGTAACGGACACGGCAAGACCAACCTGCTCGAGGCGCTCGGCTATCTGTCGACGCTGACCTCGCACCGGGTCTCGGGTGATGCCCCGCTGCTGCGGACCGGGACGTCGCGGGCCGTGGTGAGCGCCGTCGTCGTCAACGGCGGCCGGGAACTGGGCATCGACGTCGAGATCAACGAGGGCCGGCCCAACCGCGGCCGGATCAACCAGTCGCCGACGCGGCGCCCGCGGGAGATTCTCGGCATTGTGCGGACGGTGTTGTTCGCGCCGGAGGACCTGTCCCTGGTGCGGGGTGATCCGGGGGACCGGCGCCGGTTCCTCGACGAGCTCCTCGCCACCCGCATCCCGCGGATGAGCGGCGTGCGTGCCGACTACGACAAGGTGCTGCGACAGCGGTCGGCGTTGCTCAAGACGGCCGGAGGTGCGCTGCGCCGCGGCAGCCGGTCCGGCGATGGGTCCAACGCACTGGCGACGCTCGGCGTGTGGGACGGTCATCTCGCGACGCACGGTTCCGAGCTGCTCGCGGCGCGCATCGCCCTGTTGCACGAACTCGCCCCCCACGTCGCCGAGGCATACCGGTCGATCGCCCCCGAGTCGCGGCCGGCGATGCTCCGTTACCGCAGCGCGGTGGGCGAGGCGTTGCCGCCGGAGTTCGCCGACCCGGGCCGCACGCCGCGATCCGACGACCGGGACGTGATCGAGGACGCGTTCCTGACCCGGCTGGCGCAGGCGCGGACGAAGGAGATCGAGCGGGGCGTGTGCCTGGTGGGGCCCCACCGCGACGAGCTGGACCTGATTCTGGGTGACCAGCCGGCCAAGGGCTTCGCCAGCCACGGGGAGTCCTGGTCGTTTGCGCTGGCGCTGCGCCTGGGCGCGTTCTCGCTCCTGCGGGCCGACGGCACGGACCCGGTCCTCATGCTCGACGACGTGTTCGCCGAGCTGGATCGGCGGCGCCGCACCGCGCTCGCCGCCGTCGCGGCCTCGGCCGAGCAGGTCCTCGTCACCGCCGCGGTGCCGGAGGACGTGCCGGCGGAGCTGGCCGCGGTCCGGTTCGGGGTGCGGGCCGAGGACACCGACCGGGGCCGGCTCTCGGTGCTGACCCCGCTCGACGGCGGCGATCCCGCACCGCCGGATCTGGACGGAACCGTGGACGGAGCATTGCGATGAGCATCGAGAACCCGGACGAACAGCCGTCTCAACCGCCGTTGCGCGGGATCGACCTGGCCCGTCGCGCACTGGAGGAGGCCCGGGCGGCAGCGCAGGCGAGCGGCAAGTCGGTGGGGCAGGGACGCGCCTCGCGCGGGGCGCTGCGACCGCGGCGCCGCCGCCGCGGCTGGTCCGGTCCGGGACCCGACGAGCGGGATCCGCAGCCGCTGGGCGCGCTGACCAATGCGATCGCCAAGCAGCGGGGATGGACGGGACGCGTGTCGGAGGGCACCGTGCTCGGGAGTTGGGCGCGCGTGGTCGGCGACGACATCGCCTCGCACGCGACGCCGACGACGCTGCGCGACAAGGTGCTGCACGTCTCGGCTGAGTCGACCGCATGGGCGACCCAGCTGCGCATGATGCAGGCGCAGATCCTCGCGAAGATCGCCGCCGCGGTCGGGCACGGGGTGGTCGAGGAACTGCGGATCACGGGGCCGACGGCGCCGAGCTGGCGCAAGGGGGAGCGGCACGTCCGCGGCCGCGGCCCGCGGGACACGTACGGCTGAACCCGCCCTGGATTTATCTGTAACCCGATGTTACGTTGAAACGTGCCGGTTGTGCGCTGTCCCACACTCCGCATCGGGAGGTACGTCCATGTCCCCATCGCTCACCGAACCGGACCGGGTGCTGCTCCAGGCCCGCGACGTCGAGTTCGACTGGAGCGCCCTGCCCATGCACTGGGTGCCGGGCGATCCGTTCAGCACCCACGTGCTCAACGTCCTGCATCTGCTGCTGCCGGCGGGGGAGGAGTGGTTCGTCGAGACGTTCAAGGAGGCGCTGCCGCTCATCCGGGACGAACAACTGCGCGACGACGTCGTGGGATTCATCGGTCAGGAATCGGTGCACTCCAACGCCCACCAGGGAGTACTCGAGCAACTCGAGGCGAAGGGTCTCGACCCCACCCCGTTCACGGACCAGATGCGGTGGTTGTTCGGACGGCTGCTCGGCCGGCGGCCGCTCACGGGACTGCGGGCGGAGAACTACCTCGTCGAACGGCTCGCCCTCATTGCCGCCGTCGAACACGTCACCGCGTTCCTGGGTGACTGGGTCCTCAACGCAAAGGGTCTCGACGCGGCGGGCACCGATCCGACCATGCTCGACCTGTTGCGCTGGCACGGTGCCGAGGAGGTCGAGCATCGCAGCGTCGCCTACGACGTGATGCGCTACTTCGACCCCGGGGAGGCGCGCCGGATCCGCACGCAGCTCATCGTCACCCCGGTCCTCGTGTGGCTGTGGATCCGCGGTGCCCGCTTCCTGATGGCTCACGACCCCGCACTGGCGGGTGCGCCCGGACATGCTCGCGCACCTCATCTTTCGGACTGGTCCGCGGCCAGTCGACGCGGTACGCTGCCCGGGCCCGTGGACCTCGGCCGGCGCATGTCGCGGTACTTCCGCCGCTCGTACCACCCCAGCCAGGAGGGTTCGACCGCCCAGGCGGTCCGCTACCTGGCGTCCTCGCCCGCGGCCCGGGCGGCGGCCCGATGACCGGACTGCTGCCGCGGCACGGTCGCCCGTCGGACCTGCGGGGCCGGAACCGCCCCGACCGGGCGATGGGCGTGCTCGGATCCGTCGTGGACAGATACCTCAGCCTCGTCACGACGCTCGACTACACCGGTGCCGTCGGAGCCGCCGACGCCGATCGGCAGGTGGATCTGCTTGTGGCGGAGAGGGCTCCCGCGACGGCCGACGGCGACGTGGTGCGGTTGACGCTGCGCGCCCCGGACGGCGCCGAGTTGCCGGCATGGCACCCGGGCGCCCATCTCGACTTCCATCTGCCGTCGGGGCGGCGGCGACAGTACTCGCTGTGCGGGGATCACGAGGACCGCGGCCGATACACCGTCGCGGTCCGCCGGATCCCCGGCGGTGGGGGCGGCTCACTCGAGATGCACGCTCTCGAACCGGGTGACCTCGTGGCCGTGCGCGGTCCGCGCAACGGGTTTCCCTTCGTCGCCGAGGGCCCGGCCCTGTTCGTCGCCGGCGGGATCGGCATCACCCCCGTCCTGGCGATGGCCCGCGCCGCACACCGCGCCGGGATGGACTGGCGGCTCGTCTACACCGGCCGGACCCGGTCCGCGATGCCGTTCCTCGACGAGATCGGGACATGGGACCCGTCAAGGGTTTTCGTGCGGCCGGACGACGAGTTCGGCACGCCGACGGGAGCCGAACTGCTCGCCGGTGCTCCCGCCGGCGGCGCCGTCTACTGTTGCGGGCCCACCCCGATGCTGGACGCCGTGCGCGCCGGCATCGACGCCACCCCGGCGTCGGCCCTGCACTTCGAGCGGTTCGGCGCCCCGCCCGTGGTCGCCGGCCGGCCGTTCGAGGTCCAATTGGCAAGCACCGGAGAGGTACTCGACGTTCCGGCCGACGAATCGGCGCTCGAGATCATCCGCCGGCGCCTGCCCGGCATCGGCTACTCGTGCCGCCAGGGTTTCTGCGGAACCTGCCGGGTGCGGGTCCTGTCCGGCACCCCCGACCACCGCGAGAACCGGCTCACCCCCGAGGAACGTCGCGAGGAGATGCTCGTCTGCGTCTCGCGCGCCGACGGTGGCCGGCTCGTACTCGATCTCTGAGGAGAACGCATGACCACTCGCACCGTCACGAACGGAAACGTCCGGCTCCACGTCGTCGAGGAGGGCAACCCGGCGGGGCCGACGCTGGTGCTGGTCCACGGCTGGCCCGACACCCACGCCCTGTGGGACCGCGTGGTACCCGAGCTGGCCCGCGACTTCCGGATCGTCCGGTTCGACAACCGCGGCGCCGGTGTCTCGACCGTGCCGCGCGACGTCGCGGACTACCGGCTCGAGCTGCTCGCCGCGGACCTGTTCGCGGTGCTCGACGCGGTGAGCCCGGGCGTGCCCGTGCACCTGCTCGGGCACGACTGGGGAGCGGTGCTGTGCTGGGAGGCCGTGTGCGAACCCGGGGCGACCGAGCGGATCGCGTCCTACACCTCGGTGTCCGGGCCGAACCTCGACCATCTCGCTTCGTGGATGCGCCGCCGGCTGCGGGATCGGCGCCCGCTCGGCCCGCTCGAGCAGGCTGTGGCGTCGGCCTACACGGTGCTGTTCCAGACTCCCGGCCTGCCCGTGCCGGCCCTCCGGTGGTGGTTCTCGCGGCACTGGCCCGGATTCGTCGGATTCTTCGACCGCTCCGATCCGGCCCTGATCGGGCCGGTCGCGCCCACGCTGGCCGACGACATGGTGCACGGGCTGAAGCTGTACCGGGCGAACCTGCGCCGGCGCCTGCGTGCGCCGCGCGAGCGGCGCACCGACGTGCCCGTGCAGCTGATCCAGGGGCTGCGGGACCGGGCGGTGCGGCCGGTCGGGTACGAGGACACCGAGAAGTGGGTGACCGATCTGCGCCGGGAACCGCTCGACGCCGGACACTGGTCGCCCCGCTCGCATGCCTCGGAGCTCGCGGCCGCCACCGCGCGCTTCGTGCGCGACGTCGAAGCGCGGCACACTGTCCGAACTCCCGCGCTCTAGCGATTCACCTTCCCGCCCCCGCGACGCCGCGCCTGCGGGCCGGTGAGCGGCGTCGACGGCCCGTTCTGTGTCGGACGGGGCAAGTACGGTTCCGGGCAGTAGGATGAATCCGAATGCGCGCGTGTGCGCGAGGCCCAGGCGGAAGAAGGAGAGCTACCAACCCGTGGCTGCCCAGAAGTCGAACAAGAGCAACAGTGACTACGGTGCTTCCTCCATCACCGTCCTCGAGGGGCTCGAGGCGGTGCGCAAGCGCCCCGGCATGTACATCGGATCCACCGGTGAGCGCGGTCTGCACCACCTGATCTGGGAGGTCGTCGACAACTCGGTCGACGAGGCGATGGCCGGCCACGCGACCAAGGTCGAGGTGACCCTCCTCGAGGACGGCGGCGTGCAGGTCGTCGACGACGGCCGCGGTATCCCCGTCGGGATGCACGCCTCCGGCGTCCCGACCGTCGAGGTCGTGCTGACGCAGCTGCACGCGGGCGGCAAGTTCGACTCCGACGCCTACGCGGTGTCCGGCGGTCTGCACGGCGTCGGCATCTCGGTGGTCAACGCGCTGTCCACCAAACTCGAGGTCGAGATCGACCGCGACGGGTACCACTGGGAGCAGACCTACCAGTCCTCCAAGCCGGGGACGCTGGTCAAGGGTGAGCCCACCCGGGCCACCGGCACCACCGTCCGGTTCTGGGCGGACCCGGACATCTTCGAAACCACGACCTACAACTTCGAGACGGTCGCGCGGCGACTGCAGGAGATGGCCTTCCTCAACAAGGGCCTGACGATCACGCTGACCGATGAGCGTGTCGCGCCGGAGGAGGTCACGGACGAGGTCGTCAGCGAGCTCGCCGAGGCACCGAAGAAGGCCGAGGAGCAGGAACAGGCCGAGATCGAGCAGCAGCACAAGGTCAAGGTCCGCGTCTATCACTACCCGGGCGGCCTCGAGGACTATGTGCGGCACATCAACCGCACCAAGCAGCCGATCCACAACTCGGTCGTCGGTTTCACCGCGAAGGGCACCGGCCACGAACTCGAGGTCGCGATGCAGTGGAACTCGGGCTACTCCGAGTCGGTCCACACCTTCGCCAACACGATCAACACCCACGAGGGCGGCACCCACGAGGAGGGCTTCCGTGCGGCGCTGACCTCGGTGGTCAACAAGTACGCGAAGGACAAGAAGCTCCTCAAGGACAAGGATCCGAACCTCACCGGCGACGACATCCGTGAGGGTCTGGCCGCTATCATCTCGGTCAAGGTCGGCGAACCGCAGTTCGAGGGTCAGACCAAGACCAAGCTCGGCAATACCGAGGTCAAGTCGTTCGTGCAGAAGGCCTGCAACGAGCACTTGTCGCACTGGCTCGAGGCCAACCCGGCCGACGCGAAGACCATTGTGACGAAGGCAGTCTCGTCCGCCCAGGCCCGCGTCGCCGCTCGTAAGGCCCGCGAGCTGGTCCGGCGCAAGTCCGCCACCGATCTCGGGGGCCTGCCCGGCAAGCTGGCGGACTGCCGCTCCAACGATCCGAGCAAGTCCGAGATCTACATCGTCGAGGGCGACTCGGCCGGCGGCTCCGCCAAGTCGGGCCGCGATTCGATGTATCAGGCGATCCTGCCGCTGCGCGGCAAGATCATCAACGTCGAGAAGGCGCGCATCGACAGGGTCCTCAAGAACAACGAGGTCCAGGCGATCATCACCGCCTTCGGTACCGGTATCCACGACGAGTTCGACATCTCGAAGTTGCGCTATCACAAGATCGTGTTGATGGCCGATGCCGACGTGGACGGCCAGCACATCGCGACCCTGCTGCTGACGCTGCTGTTCCGATTCATGCGCCCGCTGGTCGAGCACGGGCACGTCTACCTGGCGCAGCCCCCGCTGTACAAGCTCAAGTGGCAGCGTTCCGAGCCGGAGTTCGCGTACTCCGACCGGGAGCGCGACGGCCTGCTCGAGCGTGGCCTCGCGTCCGGCAAGAAGATCAACAAGGACGACGGCATCCAGCGGTACAAGGGCCTCGGCGAGATGAATGCCAAGGAACTGTGGGAGACCACCATGGACCCGAGCGTGCGCGTGCTCCGTCAGGTCACGCTCGACGACGCGGCGGCCGCCGACGAACTGTTCAGCGTGCTGATGGGTGAGGACGTGGAGGCACGTCGCAGTTTCATCACCCGTAACGCGAAGGACGTCCGCTTCCTGGACGTCTGACCGGGTCTCGCGGGCGCGGAAGGGCGGCGAAAGCGTTGGTGTGACGAGGTTCACACGAACGCTTTCGCCGCCCTTCGGCGCGTCGGCCGCCCGTTCCGGGGCCGCGAATGTTACTGGTCGGTAGAGTTTTCGGCGCGTCGACCGCTTCGAGACACGACTGCCGCCGGTTCGGGGAGTGATCGTGCTCCTTTCGTGATCCGCACTCGGGCGGATATGGTGCGTGCACTCAGGAACGTCTCTTCCGACCACTCCACCCGCAGACGCACCTCCTCGACGCCGAGCGGTGTGGCGCGGGTGTGGGTCGGCGGCGGAAACCGGGTGGAAAGTGAGCTGGAAAGATGAGTGACGAATCGCCACCTCGGCAGCGGTGGTGGAACATCGAAGGGTGGGGCCTTCGCTGGAAGGTGACCGCCGTTCTCGCCGTTCCCGTGACCGTGGCCATGGTCCTGGGCGGACTGCGCGTGCAGCAGGAGCTCTCCAACGCGGTCCACTTCTCGTCCGCTGCCGACCAGGTGGCCGTCGTGCCCGACCTCGTCGATTTCGGTACCGCCTTCGGTACCGCCTCCGCGACGCTGGCTGCCGGGACCGGCGTCACGAACGAGATCGAGAATCTCGACGCGACGCTCGAACGCGTCCGGGCGGTGTCCCGGAATCCGGAGCTGGATCCGGTCATCGCCGCGGACCTCACCCGCACGGTGGCCGCCGCCGAGTCGTTGCGAGACCGCATCGCGGCCGGGGACATCCCGCTTCCCGAGCTCAACGAGCAGACCAACACCATCCGTAAGGATCTGATCCGCATCGTCGAAGCCATCGTCGAGCCGATCGAGGATCCGTCCGTGCTCGCCGAGGGCACCCGCCTCGTCGATGCCTGGGCGTCCCAGCGTTACCTCTTCGACCAGGTGATGGGCATCGTGGCGATCCTGCGGGACCCCGACCAGCCCGGTACCACGCTGGTGTCCGCGTCCGGATCCGAGCTGGCCATGCTCGAGACGCTCGCCCGGTCGTACCCGGCGTCCGATGCGCAGATCCAGGAGCTGCGCAGCGGCGTCGCCGAGCGCACCGCGATGATCGACGCCGCGGGCGCCGGCCCCCTGCCCATCCTGAACCTGCGTGCGTCGCTGCTGGAGAGTGTCGAGGTCTACGGCACCCTCATCGACGAAGCATCCGACGCGATCAGCAGCACCGTTCTCACCCGCGCCTCCGACACCCGCTCCGCCGCTCTGCGTGACACCGCGATCGTGCTCGGCGCCCTGCTCGCCGCCCTGGTCCTGGCGCTCCTGGTGTCGCGGTCGCTCGTCGGCCCGATCCGGCGCCTGCGTTACGGCGCGCTCAAGGTCGCCCGGCAGGAACTCCCCGACGCGATCGACCGCATCAAGGTGGGCGACAACGTCGAGGACATCGAGTTCACCCGGGTCCCGGTGCACACGACCGAGGAGATCGGCCAGCTCGCCCGCGCCGTCGACGACATGCACGGGCAGGCTCTGCGCCTCGCCGGCGAGCAGGCCCACCTCCGCCTGCAGATCAACGACATGTTCGAAACCCTCGCCCGGCGCAGCAAGTCGCTCGTCGAGCAGCAGCTCGGCCTCATCGAACGGCTCGAGTACGAGGAGAAGGATCCGGCCCGGCTCGAGAGCCTGTTCCGGCTCGACCACCTGGCGGCGCGCATGCGCCGTAACGGCGACAACCTGCTGATTCTCTCCGGAACCCGGATGCGGCGCGGTCATTCCGCACCCGTGCAGCTCGGTGACATCCTCCGTGCCGCGATGTCCGAGGTCGAGGACTACCAGCGGGTCCAGATCGGCTCGACGCCCGAAGGCGCCCTCAGCGGTACGGTCGCCACGGACATCGTGCATCTGCTCGCCGAGCTCGTCGACAACTCGCTGCGGGCGTCGCCGCCGGACAGCACCGTGACGTTCAGCTTCGCGCGCGCCGTCGACGGTGGTCTGCTCGTCGAGATCGCCGACCGCGGTATCGGTATCCCGGCCGAGGAACTCGACGCGATCAACGAGCGTCTCGCTCTCGGCGGCGAGGTCGGTCCCGACACCGCCCGTCACATGGGTCTGTTCGTGGTCTCGCGCCTCGCGGCCCGACACGGCCTCACCGTGCGGCTGCGCCCGACGTTCGACACCGC
Organism: Rhodococcus ruber; assembly: GCF_016804345.1. Classification (NCBI taxonomy): domain Bacteria; kingdom Bacillati; phylum Actinomycetota; class Actinomycetes; order Mycobacteriales; family Nocardiaceae; genus Rhodococcus; species Rhodococcus ruber. Next base: position 430,584 of record NZ_CP044211.1, read on the forward strand.
GCGCAACCCGGGCATCACCGCCAGCGTCCACATTCCCGACGTGCTCCTCGTCTCGCCGCTCGCCCTGTCGCAGACCGGGCCGCAGCCGCGCACGGGGGAGGACGGCCGTCCGGCCGAGACCCTCGCGCCGCGGCCACCCCGCGATGTCACAGTCCCGGCCGCGCCGGAACGCGCTCCTGCGCCGGCATCGGCACTGCCGCATCGGGAGCCGGCATCGGCACTGCCGCAGCGGGAGCCGGCATCCGCACTGCCGCAGCGGGAGCCGGGATCCGGACTGCCGCAGCGACAGGCGGCACCCGTGGCCGCGGAGTCGGCCGCAGGTCTGCCACAGCGTCAGCCCGGTGCCACTCCGGGGCTGCCGCAGCGCCGGCCCGGCTCCACTCCCGGTCTGCCGCAGCGTCAGCCCGGTGCCGCACCGGAGCGCCAGCCCACGCCGCTGGCCGACCTGCCCCGGCGTCAACCCGGTCCGACACCGGTCCTGCCGTCGCGTCGCACGGAGACGGTCTCGTCCGCTCCTGCTCCCGCCCCGGCGGCGCCCCGGTCCCCGGGTAGCGGTCTGCCGCAGCGCCGGCCGGGCGCCACGCCGGGTATCTCGCCCCAGCCGGCGGCCGCACCGAACAACGGTGCGCCGGGTAACGGTCTGCCGCAGCGCCGGCCGGGGAGCACCCCCGGTCTGCCGATACCGCCGGCCGCATCGGAATCCGCGCTTGCGCAACGCAATTCCGAACCGTCCGCAACTCGGGACGAAGCGGCCGACGGACAACCGGGTCGCGCCTCCCGGCATCGGTACCGGACGAACCCGGCCAAGACGGCGTCGTTCTTCCAGCCGCGTCCCGATGTCGACACCTTGCGTCCGCATCCCGGTGCCGGCACGCCGATCTTCGCCGACATGATGTCGAGCTGGCTCGTCGATCCGACGAGTCAGCCCGAAGACCGCCGTCCGGAGTGGAACTCACGGGCGGATGCCGGGTGGAGGGCCGCCCAGGAGGCTGCGCAGGCTCCGGTGGAGCAACTCACCACCGCGGGTCTCCCGCGGCGTGCACCCGGTCATAGGCTGGTGCCCGGTGCGGTCGCCTCGCCGGCGACCGGATCCGTGCCGGCTGTCCGGCGGCGCGACCCGGAGGCCATCCGGGCCAACCTGAGCCGTCACCAGCAAGGGGTTCGCAACGGGCGGGCCTCCGCGCACGCGTCCACCCAGACCGACGAACAGGGAGTTCGATGAACATTGACCATGGATCCGACGTGACTCGTCCTCTGGACTGGTTGGTGTCGAACTTCGCGCGCGAGGTTCCCGGCGTCTCCCACGCCGTGCTCGTGTCCGCGGACGGCCTCCTGATGGCGGCCAGCGCACACCTGCCCGTCGACCGTGCCGAGCAGCTCGCTGCCGTCACGTCCGGACTCGCCAGCCTGTCCAACGGTGTGTCCCAGCTCTTCGAGGGCGGCGGAGTGCTCCAGTCCGTCGTCGAGATGCAGCACGGCTACCTGCTGCTGATGAGCGTGGGCGACGGCTCGCACCTGGCGGCGCTGACCGCCTCGGAGTGCGACATCGGGCAGGTCGGTTACGAGATGGCACTCCTGGTCGATCGTGTGGGGGCATCGGTCGAGGCCACTCCGCGCATCGGTCTGGGGTCCTGACGTCGAGGTGGCCATGGAAGAACGCAAGGCGGAGTCGCCGCCGGCCCAGCCCAGTCTGGTCCGGCCGTACTCACTGACCTCGGGGCGGACCAGCCCCGCGGTCGAGCTGGCGTTGGAGGCACTGATCCAGGTCCTCCCGGGCACGGACGACCGTGCCCGGGACCTGGACAACATCAACGCCACGATCGTGGCGTTGTGCAGGGAGTCCCCGTCGGTCGCCGAGATCGCGGCGCGGGTGGGTGTGCCGATCGGGGTGGCGCGCGTACTCGTGGCGGATCTCGTCGAAGCCGGGCATGTACGGATCCTGGCCACCCTGAAAGACGATTCGAGCGACGCGGAGCGTCGTGAGCTGATTGAAAGGGTCCTCAGTGGACTTCGCGAACTCTAACTCCCCGAAGCGGGTGACCTCGACGAAGATCGTGATCGCCGGGGGCTTCGGCGTCGGCAAGACCACGTTGGTGGGGGCGGTCTCGGAGATCGTTCCGCTGCGCACGGAAGCGTTGGTCACCAACGCCAGCGACGGCGTCGACAACCTGAGCGCGACACCGCAGAAGGCCACCACGACCGTCGCGATGGACTTCGGCCGGATCAGCCTCGCCGAGGATCTCGTGCTGTACCTGTTCGGCACGCCGGGTCAGCACCGGTTCTGGTTCATGTGGGACGACCTGATCCGAGGTGCGATCGGGGCCATCGTGCTCATCGACACCCGGCGTCTGGACGAGAGCTTCGCGGCGGTCGACTTCTTCGAGGCCCGGAACCTGCCGTTCATCGTCGCGATCAACGAGTTCGACGACGCCCCGCGCTACCCGACCGAGGACATTCGTCAGGCCCTCGCAGTGTCGGCGGACGTGCCGATCGTCTCGATCGACGCGCGCGATCGCGAGTCCGCCAAGTCGGCACTCGTGACGGTGACCGAGTACGCGCTGCGCAAGCTGCACCAGCCGGTAGCGCCCTGATGGACACGCACGTGCACTTGTTCGGCATGGGCACGTGGGTGCTCGTCCTGGCGTACGTGACGGCGGCGATCGGGTTGCTCGTGGGGCTGGCCAGTGCCCGCAAGTCGTTGACGGCGGGTTCCGAACGGTCACGGTTGTACTGGCTGATGCGAGCTGCGCTCTCGACCGGTGGCGTCGGGGTGTGGCTGGCGCACTTCCTGCCGATGGCCGGTTTCACGGTGGACGGCAGCATCATTCGATACGACCTGCCCGGCATCGTCTTCTCGATGGCGGTGGCGCTGGTGTCCGCGTTCGTCGCCATGGTGGTCGTGCAGCCGAAGCGGGTGTCACGCCGTGCCCGGCCGTCGCGCGGTGCCGCGCCGGTACGGCTGCTGGGCGGATCGCTGGTCCTCGGTGCCGGGATCGCCGGCGTGCACTACTCGATCATGTGGGCGATGGAACTGCAGGGCACCGTCGCATACGACACGACCTATGTGGCGGCCTCCGTCGTGGCGGCGTGGCTCACCGCGGTGATGATCCTGTGGCTGGTGACGGTCGCCGACCGCCGGTGGATGCGGATCGTCGGCAGCATCGTCGCCGGCGCGGCGGTGATCGGCGTGCACTTCCTCGCGATGGCGGGGGTGCGGGTGACGGTGGATCCGTCGACGGCGGCGCCGTCGGGCGTCGAGGTGTTCGCGGTGCTCTTCCCGGTGTTCGTGCTCGGCATGCTGATCCTGACAGTGCCGATCATGGCGTTGCTCATGGCTCCCGATCGGGTGGCGGCGGCCCTCGAGGCCGAGGCCGAGGCGTGGGCCCGGGAACACCGTCCGGTCGACCCGCGCAGTCCGCTCGCCTGATCGGACGGGGGCGGGACCGGGACCCTCCCGAATTACATCGATGCGATACGCTCCGATCGCTGTCGAGGGGGGCGGAGTCGCAGCCCGTATCGATTCGGTGAGGCGCGCCACCACGAGCACGGACCGCTTCGCGCGCCGTGCTCGGAAGGTCACGATGTCCCACGAAATGCACCACTTCTCCATGGGGATGTGGGTGTTCTTCCTCGCCTATGCCACCTCCGTCGTCGGATCGTTCGTCGGTCTCTCTTGCGCCCGTCAGTCGCTGACCGCGCCCACCGACCGCGGCCATCGCCGCTGGATGGCCATGGCCGCCCTGTCGGTGGGCGGTGTGGCCGTCTGGCTCATGCACTTCATCGGGATGATGGGCTTCGACATTCCCGGTACCGCAGTTCGGTACGCCCTGGGGCCGACCGTCTTCTCCGTCGCGCTGTCGGTGGCCGCCACCTGGTTCGGGCTCTGGCTCGTCAGCTCCCGCGCCGCGTGGGTGAACCGCGTGCCGTCCTTCGCCCGCCTGCTCGTCGGCGGCCTCGGGATGGGACTCGCGGTCAGCCTCATGCACTACAGCGGCATGTGGGCCATCCGGATCCAGGGCTCGCTCGAGCACGACCCGAGCTTCGTCGTCGCCTCGGTGGCCATCGGTGTCGTCGCGGCCACGGTCGCCCTGTGGCTCGCGCAGACCGCGGATCGATGGGTGCTCCGCGTCCCGGCCGCCCTGCTCATGGGCTGCGCGGTCGTCGCACTGCACTACACCGGCATGGCCGGCGTGCGCGTCGAGGTCGATCCGACCGTCCCGCTGCCGTCGGGCCGGACCGTCACCGCACTGCTGTTCCCCTCCTTCGTGCTCGGCATCGCCGTTCTCGCCGTGCCGATCGCCGCGCTGCTGCTCGCCCCCAGCCGGGGTGACATGGCACTCGAGGAGGAGTTCGCCCGCTGGGCCACCGACGACGACGCCTCCGTTCCGGGGCGCTCGTGAAGGAAATTTCGGACGCCGGGACGGACCGGCCGAGCGGAATCGCCGCATCGGTCGGTGTGCGAGCTGACCTGCACCTATAGACTCGGGTGGTTGCGAGACGCGCGCCGGACGGAAGTCCGCGGCGTTCGAGCCGAGTAGAAGAAGGAGCTCATGACCGACACCACGTTGCCGCCGGAGGGGCCGGGGCACGACCGCATCGAGCCCGTCGACATCCAGCAGGAGATGCAGAGCAGCTACATCGATTACGCGATGAGCGTGATCGTGGGCCGCGCCCTGCCCGATGTGCGGGACGGTCTCAAGCCGGTGCACCGCCGCGTCCTGTACGCAATGTACGACAACGGGTTCCGCCCGGACCGCGGCTACGTGAAGTCGGCACGTGCCGTCGCCGAGACGATGGGCAACTACCACCCGCACGGCGACGCCTCGATCTACGACACACTCGTGCGGCTCGCGCAGCCGTGGTCGATGCGCTACCCCCTCGTCGACGGCCAGGGCAACTTCGGGTCCCGCGGTAACGACGGCGCAGCCGCGATGCGGTACTGCGTGCCGGGCGACACGCTCGTGCGAATGCCCCACGGCCAGAGCATCCGCATCTCGGAGATCCTGCCCGGCGTCGAGCCCGACAGCGACAACGAGATCGACCTGAAGGTTCTCGATCGTCACGGCAACCCGGTGATGGCCGAGATGCTGTTCCACTCGGGCACCCATCGCACGTACACCCTCAGCACGGTCGAGGGCTACGAGATGCGCGGAACTGCCAATCACCCGGTGCTCTGCCTGGTGGATGTGGCGGGTGTTCCCACCCTGCTGTGGAAGCTGCTGGACGAGATCCGCAGCGGTGACCGGGTGGTGTTGCAGCGTGTTCCCTCCGCCGAGGAGCACGGCAGGCACAACGAGTACGAGGCGGCTGCCGCACTGCTGCTCGGTGCGTTCGTCAGTGAGGGCTTCGTCTCGGAGAACCGCGCCGGGTTCAACAACCTCGACCGGGACTTCTTCGATCGCGTCGTGGATGCGTTCGATCGGGTCGTCGGCGGCCGGCGCTACGTCTACAGCCGGGTGATCAAGTCGGGTTCGACACTGCACGAGCTCGACGTCCAGGACCTGACGATGCTGCGGCGCAGCGTGCTGGCGGGTGTGATCGGTCAGCGCAGCGACCGCAAGAGCGTTCCCGACTTCATCTGGGAGTCGCCGACAGCACTCAAGCGCATCTTCCTCGGTGCCCTGTTCGAGGGCGACGGATCGTGCTCGTCGCTACCACGCAACACGGTGCAGGTGTCGTACTCCACGCGGAGCCTGCAACTGGCGAAGGACGTGCAGCAGCTGCTGTTGGAGTTCGGCGTCGTCAGCCGCCGGTATCGGCACGCGACCGGTGAGTACAAGGTCGCCGTCACCAACCGGCGTGACGCCCGCCTGTTCGCCGAACGTATCGGCTTCGTCGGCTGCAAGCAGCGCAAGCTCGAGCAGGTCCTTGCCGCGGCGGAGTCGAGCAGCCCCGCGGCGGCGGCACGCTCCATGAGCACGGACTTCGTCCCCGGTCTCGCGGCGTTCCTCCGTACGCACGGCGCGACGGATCCGGCGAACGTCAACTGGCTCCGGCGGCACAACGTCGATCGGATCGAACGTTGGGAGCACCGTGGTGACGAGATCGCGTCGCACATCACGGAACCCGATGCCCGAGCCATCGCCGAGGAGCTGACCGACGGCCGGTTCTACTACGCCGAGGTGGCCTTCGTCGCCGAGGGCGACGTGGAGCCGGTCTACAGCCTGCGGGTCGACACCGATGATCACGCGTTCGTCACCAACGGATTCGTCAGCCACAACACCGAGTGCCGGCTCACCCCGCTCGCGATGGAGATGCTGCGCGAAATCGACCACGAGACAGTCGATTTCCAGCCGAACTACGACGGCCGCACGCTCGAGCCGGTGGTTCTCCCCAGCCGTATCCCCAACCTGTTGATCAACGGTTCGGGCGGTATCGCGGTCGGCATGGCCACCAACATCCCGCCGCACAACCTCCGTGAGGTGGCCGACGCGATCTACTGGGCGCTCGAGAACTTCGAGGCCGACGAGGAAGTCACCCTGGCCGCCGTCATGGAGCGCATCAAGGGCCCGGACTTCCCGACCGCGGGCCTGATCGTCGGCGGCCAGGGCATCAAGGACGCATACACCACCGGCCGCGGGTCGGTGCGGATGCGCGGTGTCGTGGAGATCGAGGAGGACGCCCGGGGCAAGACCTCGATCGTCATCACCGAACTGCCGTACCAGGTCAACCCGGACAACCTGATCACCTCGATCGCCGAGCAGGTCCGGGACGGCAAGATCGCCGGCATCTCCGACATCCACGACGAGTCGTCGGACCGTGCGGGCATGCGCATCGTCGTGACCGTCCGCCGGGACGCCGTCGCGAAGGTCGTCCTGAACAACCTCTACAAGCACACGCAGCTGCAGACCGGCTTCGGCTGCAACATGCTCTCGATCGTCGACGGCGTGCCGCGCACCCTGCGGCTCGACCAGATGATCCGGTTGTACGTCACCCACCAGATCGAGGTCATCGTCCGGCGGACCCGGTACCTGCTGCGCAAGGCGGAGGAACGGGCCCACATCCTGCGCGGTCTCGTGAAGGCGCTCGACGCGCTCGACGACGTCATCGCGCTGATCCGCGCCTCGGCGACGGTGGAGGACGCACGCGCCGGCCTCATCGGACTGCTCGACGTCGACGAGATCCAGGCCGACGCGATCCTGGCGATGCAGCTGCGTCGTCTCGCGGCCCTGGAACGGCAGAAGATCGTCGACGAACTCGCCGAGATCGAGCTCGAGATCGACAACCTCAAGGACATCCTTGCCAAGCCCGAGCGTCAGCGCGCGATCGTGCGGGACGAGCTGAAGGAGATCGTCGATAAGTACGGCGACGACCGTCGCACCCGCATCGTCGCGGCCGACGGGGACGTCTCCGACGAGGACCTCATCGCCCGCGAGGACGTCGTCGTCACCATCACCGAGACCGGCTACGCCAAGCGCACCAAGACCGACCTGTACCGGTCCCAGAAGCGTGGCGGCAAGGGCGTCAAGGGCGCCGATCTCAAGCAGGACGACATCGTCAAGCACTTCTTCGTGACGTCCACGCACGACTGGCTGCTGTTCTTCACCACCAAGGGCCGGGTGTACCGGGCGAAGGCCTACGAGCTGCCGGAAGCCAACCGCACCGCGCGCGGCCAGCACGTGGCCAACCTGCTGGCCTTCCAGCCGGACGAGCGGATCCAGGGCGTCATCCGGCTCAAGTCCTACGAGGACGCCCCCTACCTGGTGCTCGCGACCCGCAACGGCCTGGTCAAGAAGTCGCGACTGTCGGACTTCGACTCCAACCGGTCCGGCGGCATCGTCGCGATCAACCTGCGCGGCGACGACGAACTGGTCGGTGCGGTGCTGTGCTCGTCGGACGACGATCTGCTGCTGGTCTCCGCCAAGGGGCAGTCGATCCGTTTCGTGGCGAGCGACGAGGTGCTGCGGCCGATGGGCCGGGCGACCTCGGGCGTCCAGGGCATGCGGTTCAACGAGGACGACGCCCTGCTCTCGCTCAACGTGGTCCGTGAGGGCACGTACCTGCTGGTCGCGACGTCCGGTGGATACGCCAAGCGCACCCCGATCGAGGATTACATGGCGCAGGGACGCGGCGGCAAGGGCGTGCTGACCATTCAGTACGACCGCAAGCGTGGCACTCTGGTCGGAGCGCTCATCGTGGACGACGACGACGAGTTGTACGCGATCACCTCGGGCGGTGGCGTCATCCGGACCCCCGCGAAGCAGGTGCGCAAGGCCGGCCGACAGACGAAGGGTGTGCGGTTGATGAACCTGGGGGAGGGGGACACGTTGCTGGCGATCGCACGCAACGCCGACGAGCCCGAGGAGAGCGCCGCACTCGAAGCGAAGGAGTCGTAAGTGAGCACTCCCCAGGGACCGAACGGCGCCGAGCAGGGTCCGCCGCCCGCGCAGCCGCCGAAGGGTCAGAACGGACGAGAGGTGCCCGGGAAGCCGGCCGGCGGAGCGACGCCGTCGGGCGGTGCCGCCCGGAACCCCGGGGCGGGAGCGAACCCGGGCGCGCCGGCGGACGGCACGGCCAAGCCCCCGATGGCGGAGGGCGGGACGTCGCGTCCCGGGCAGCAACGTCCGGGCGGGCCTCCCACCCCTCCGTGGCAGCGCGGGAACCAGCAGGAGACCCCGCAGAACGTGCCGCAGACGAACCTGGCCCGTCCGGGTCAGGCACCGTCCTCGACCGGACGTCCCGCGGTGCCCACCCCGAGCGAGACGCCCGGTGACAAGTCCGCTGCGCGCCCCGGGGCGGATCCGGCCGGATCGGCGCAGCAGGGCGGACAGAAGCCGGGCGGGCAGAAGCCGGGCGGACAGCAGCCGGGCCCGACGAAGCAGCCGGCGGCTCGTTCCGGCGGAAATCCGGCCGGGAATCGGCCCGGCGCCGCGACGCCCCCGACCCGGCCGGTCGTCACCGGCACCGCGGCCGCCTCGATGAACGCGCCCACGGCTGGCGCGGACCGATCGGCGGCCAAGACGAAGGCCGCCGTCATCGACGGTCCGACGCGGCACATCGAACGCAAGGACCTGGCGAAGGATCTGCCGGATCTGTCCACGGTCAAGCATCCGCTGCCGTCCGCGCCGGTCGAAGAGCCGGCGGCCGCGCAACCGGCTGCTCCGGTCGCGACGGCTGCTCCGGTCGCGGGCGAGCCGTTGCGTGCGACGGTGCAGGTGCGCCGCATCGATCCGTGGTCGATGCTGAAGATCTCCTCGGTGATCTCCGTCTCGTTGTTCTTCGTGTGGATGGTCGCCGTCGGCCTGCTGTACGGCGTGCTCGAAGGCATGGGCGTGTGGGAACGGCTCAACAGCGCGTTCACGGACATGGTCTCCGACACCGGTGGCGGTGGCCTCATCACCGCCGGTCAGGTCTTCGGGTACGCGACGGTGATCGGGCTGGTCAACACGATCCTGTTCACGGCCCTGGCCACTCTGGGGGCCTTCATCTACAACCTGTGCACCGACCTCGTCGGCGGCGTGCAGGTGACCCTCGCGGACCCGGACTGAGCTGGGGAAACGAGTCCCCACCGAGCCGATTTTGGACTTCCCGGCTCGGTGGGGTAGTGTTCCAACTCGGTTCGAGGGCCTATAGCTCAGGCGGTTAGAGCGCTTCGCTGATAACGAAGAGGTCGGAGGTTCAAGTCCTCCTAGGCCCACTCCCCGTGCCGAAAGGGCAGCGAGCATGAAGGTTCTTCTCCTTGTGGGAACCGTGGTGCTGGTGACCGTCGGACTCGCCCGGATGTTGCGGAGCGAGGACGAATGGCACGAGGTCACCGCCCGCTGAGGCGGCAGACGGGGCCTTAGCTCAGTTGGTAGAGCGCTGCCTTTGCAAGGCAGATGTCAGGAGTTCGAATCTCCTAGGCTCCACAATCGAATACGCAGGTAAAGGGCACTTTCTCCGATTGGGGAAGGTGCCCTTTCTGCATTCGTGGACACACTTTGGACACACTCGACTGAGATCCCGGCTCGAGTCCTGTTATCCCGAGCCGGGTCGAGCCAGCTGGTGAAGGCGGTCCGCGACCATCCCCAGATCGTCGTCGAACAGGTGCCCGTACCGATCGAGAGTCAAGGCCGCCGAGGAGTGCCCCAGCATCCTCTGCAGCGTCTTGATGTTCGCCCCGGCCGTAATCGCCAGCGAGGCGGCGGTGTGGCGTAGTTCGTGCGGCGTCAGCCCCTCAGGAACCCCCGAATCGCTCACCGCCCGATCCCACCACCGCCGGCGCACGTTGTTGGCCCGAAGGTATCCGCCGCGGCTGTCGGGGAACACCAGCGCCTCCGGGCGCCATCCTGTGATGCGCTGCTCGAGGAGCTCCGCCAGGAAACGGGGGAGAGGGACGTCGCGCCCCTTGTTCGACTTCGTGCTCGATACGACGATCTTGGAATCGACCAGTGTCGCTGACCTGTGGACGCGCAGCCGGGCCCGCTCGAGGTTCACATCGGCGACAGTGAGCGCGGCCGCCTCACCGAAGCGCAACCCGCAGTACGCGAGGACGTACACCAGGACGTTGTGTGGATCGGCCGCCTTCGCCAACAGGTCGACCTGCTCGACAGTCAGGTAACGGCGCTCTTCGTGGGTGAGCTTGGGGAGGTCGAGGCCGGCGGCCGGATTGCTGACCAGACGGGAGTCCTTCACCGCCTGGTCGAGGATCTGTGACAGGACACCCACGTTCTTCCGCACCGTCGCGGCCGAGCTGGTCGCCGTCATGGTGGTGACCCAACGGCGCAGCCGTTCGCGGGTCAGGTCCGCAATGGGGGCCGACGAGAATGCAGGCAGGATGTGGACGTCGAGTGCTGACCGATACCGGGACCTGGTCGATGCCGACAGGTTCACCTTGCTGCTCATCCAGTTTTCCGCGACGTCACGAAAAAGGATCCGGCCGGCCGAGGGGGCGACGTACGAGCCCGTCATCTTCTCTACCTCGACGGTGGCAGCGAAGTCCTGAGCCTGCCGCTTGCTGGTGAATCCTCGCTTGCGAGTGCTGGTGCGCTCAGGCGTCCGGTAACGCACTTCCCATCGCTTACCGGCCGCTGTCTCGTAGCTACTGACTGTCGCCACCGTCGAGCCTCGCCCTCAACTCAGCCTTCATCTCTCGGGATACCCGACCGCGCTTCTGGGCGTTGGCGTCCTCCCCAGCTCGACGGTCACGTTCTTGGGAGAAGCTGCGGCCCCACAGATCCGCAGACTCAAGCGCCAACACCAGAGGGTCTATCCCGAAGTCCTTCGCGATCCGCTCCTCCGTCGTCCCCGACTGACTGCTGATGTCCCTCAGCATGCCGGTTGTAACTCCCGGCCTCGCGGGCAGGCGCTCGAACGGATCTGAGGACGCGATTCGCTCGAAACTCTTTTTCGCATGCAGTTCATCATCGATTTCGATCTGGACAGGTTCGGAGGCGACAAACTGGACGAGCACATCTCCTCGGAGCGCGAGGTCACTGTTTAGCTCGACATATCCGTCGTGTTCGAGAAGCCGTGACAACGGAACTGGACGCTCCAGCACGTCCTCAAGCGTCTGCACCAGCGCAATCAGGTTTGCCAAGGTCGCCGGGATCTTCCCGCGCTCCATCGCTGACACCCGGCTGTCTGTCCAACGGAGGCCCCAACGTCGAGCCGCCGTAGCCAGCTGATCCGTTGTCACGCGATGCTCTGTGCGTAGCTGCTGGAGGTTCGCCCCCACCACCTCAGCGAGGGGTGTTGATTTCATGGCGACACCGTACCGCAAAGAATCGTCGGCTTGACGATCATTGCTGAATCGTGCTTATCTCTTCTCATGCCGCAAGATTTAGTCGGATTGAGAGGACATGTGATGACACGCTCGCCGCTGGCCACGCCGGCCGATGTCGCGAACTACCTGCACACCACCGTGGCGAGTCTCGCCCAGCAGCGATACAAGGGGACCGGTCCCAAGTACTTCAAGGACGGCAAGCGCGTGCTGTACCGCTGGTCGGACATCGAGGCCTACATCGAGGCGCGACTCATGTCCCGCACCGACGACCGGCCCGGCGCTGCATGAGGGCTGGCTACTTCGGCCCGGAGTCGACATGTCGACGTTGCGACTACCCACGGCGACTGCATCACATGCTCGGAGTCGATCACCCCTACGAGTCCTCACAGGACGAAAACACCCCCGGACGCGGAGCTGGCACTCCATATGCGACCGAGGGCATCGAGAACACCAACCCGCAACAGGAAGGCGATGACGTGACCGTACACCAGACCCCGGACGTTGACCAGCCCATCGGATTCGCCCTCACCAACAAGGCATTCGAGGAGCTCAAGCTCCGCTCAGCGCAGTCTGAGAAGGACGTCGTGAAGCAGGTCGACGACTTCGAGGGCCGGCGCGGAACCGAACCGCGGCCGTACATGACCACGGTCGACGCCGAACTGCACCTGAACTCGACCCTGTACCGCACCCACAATGTCGCGCTCCCCCTCGCCGAGTACGAGGGCTGGTGGCACCACGACGAGGACGAGGACAACGTCCACATGGCCGAGCTGCGCATCGGACTGTGCCAGCGCGCCGACCAGGACTACCCCCTCATCGAGTTCGAGCGCTACGTCGGCAAGGACGGCGCCGCGGCCGGACGCGAAGCCCGCTACGTCCTCCGCATCGACGAGGGGGTGCGGCTGGCGCAGACCCTTCTGCTGCTCGCCGACGTCGAACACGAGGCAGGAGGGCGCGCGTCGTGACATAGCCCGGGGACACCCCCGTTCAAAAGGTCTGCGAAACCCTTGAACGCACGTCGGGCCGGGAGGCTCACTCCCGGCCCGACCACCCCAGAAAGGGCACCGAATGCCCACCCAGGATACCAATTTCGACCTGCAGCGTGCCGAACTCGAGGCCACCGCTGCAGCCCTCGGACTGCGCATCGCCACCCGATGCAAGACCTGCGGGCACTGGCTCACTTCACCGGCCAGCCGAGCCATTCACCAGGGACCTCGGTGCCGCGCACGGCAGGAGCCGCGGCAGTGACGAACCGACCCATCGGCCCCGAACCCAGCACCGAAACCGTGCTGATCGGTGCCATGCTCACCGCCGCAGCCAGCGAGGTCCGCACCGTCGCGGCCCTGGTCCTCGACGACCTGCAGGAGTCCGGCTCCCGCACCATCGTCGAGGCCATCATCTGCCTCGTCGACGCCGGCCGCCCCCACGACGGGCACGCCGTCGGTGACGAGCTGCAGCGCCGAGGCAAGTACGCCGGTGAACCCGGACAGCTGGTCAAACGGCGACTACTCGACGCGATCACCACCGGCTACCAGGCGAACAGCCTCGCTGTACACACGTATGCGGCCGCGGTGTCAGCGAACGCCTACCGAAACCGCTTCGAACTGGCCGGCAAATCACTGGTCGAAGCCGCATCAACCTACCCCGAGGAGGACCTGTTGCCCCTGCTCCGCCAGGCCGGCACCGACTGCGTGAAACACGCCGATCGGCTCGCGAAGCTGCGGGGACAGGAGGCTACGGCATGAGTGCATCCGTCGAACCACTGCACGGCATCGACTACAGCCTGTACTTCGACGTCGCTGCCCTGCTGGCCGGAGATCTCCCGCCAGCCCCGACACCGCTGTACGGCACCCGTGAGGACGGACACGCCCTGTTCTACGCCGGGCAGGTCAACCTCGCGTTCGGCGACCCCGAGGGTGGCAAGACCTGGGTAGCGCTGTACTGCGCCGTCGAAGCACTCCGTAACGGCGGCCGCGCCCTGGTCCTCGACCTCGACCACAACGGGCCAGGCCCAACCGTCACGCGCCTGTTGGCAATGGGGGCCGACCGGGAAGCGCTCGCCGACCCCACTCGGTTTCTGTACGTCGAACCCGAGGACCGAACCCACGCCGTGACCGTCGTCGCCGACATGGCGACATGGGGACCGGACGTCGTTGTGGTCGACTCGCTGGGGGAGTTGCTGCCCCTGTTCGGAAGCTCGAGCAATTCGGCGGACGACTTCACCATCGTCCACACCCGGATCCTCAAGCCCCTCGCGAAGGCCGGTGCCTGCGTCATCGTGATCGACCACCTGTCCAAGGGCTCGGACTCGCGCACCTTCGGCCCAGGCGGCACCAGCGCCAAACGACGGGCGGTCGGTGGCGTCTCCATCCGGGTGCGGGTCAAGGACGCATTCACCCCCGGCAAGGGCGGCAGCGCATACCTCTCGGTGAACAAGGACCGCCACGGTGGACTACGCGCACATTGCCCGACCGGAGACCGCGAACCCCTCGCCGGCGTATTCGAGCTGCGAGTGTTCTCCGACGACGTCCTCGAGCCCACCATCCGGGCCCCGAAGGACGGAGAGTCCGCGCCGGCCGACTTCAGCATCTCGGCAGCCGCGGATCCGCAGCGCCTCGCCGAGGACGTCGACGCTCTCGACGCCCTGGACCCGCCCCCGCAGTCACAACGGGACGTAGCGAAGCGCATGAAATGGGGCAACACACGGGCAATGGACGCGCTCCGGGCCTGGCGCGACAAGGGGCAGTCCTGATGCGAGTGCTCCTCGCTCCTCGACACCCTATGTCCAGGAGCAAGGAGCGTTCCGCTCATCAAGGCTCTTACCTGCGAATACGCCCGCATGGAGCGCTCCTGAGCGCTATCGATGCTCCCCGCCTCCGGGGAGCGCTCCTCATGCTCCTCGGGAGCGCTCCGGGAGCAGATATTCATTGCCCCGCTATGTACGGGTTCGGAGGTTACTGATGACTCGCAAAGCACCCCTAAAGGTCTCACTCCTCGTCGGCCTGGTCGACCCCCGGCTGACCGGTGCTCGCTGCGCCGGCCGCGCCCCGATGTTCGACGACGAGCTCCCCGGAGAAACCCCCGAGGCCAAATCCATCCGCCTGGCGGACGCAATCCGCATCTGCCGCGGCTGCCCCGTGCAGTCAGCCTGCCGGACAGCCGCCCACGAACAAGACCACCTCACCGGCATATGGGCCGGAATCCTCCGCAACCCACAGGGTTACGCACGCCCCCGAAGGGATCGCAGCGCATGAACGACAACACCACCCCCGAGCACATCACCATCGTTGACAGCAACGGCGTTCCCTCCGCCGTCGTCAACGTCGACATCATTCAGAACGCCGCAACCCGGCTCATGTACGACATGGCCGCCCACAGCGGAGACGAGCCCGCCCTCGAGGACATCAGTGCCCGCTACCTCGCCGAGGTCGGCGTCGACGTATTCGGCTACGTCACCGCGGCTGCGCTCAAGCTGATGACCTCATGCGTCCTCGAACCCGTCCTGCAAGTGGTCGACGAGGCCCTACCGACCATTCCCCTGCGCACCCAACTGGCCGACGCTGCCCGCAACGCCCGGGAGACCCTGTGCGACTGACCACCGACACCTGCACCACCATCGTCGCCGTCGACATTCGAGCCCGCCGACCGATCCTGCTGCGCTTCGCCGGCCTGGTCCTCGCCATGACCCCCACCGAGGCGCGCACCCTCGCTGACCAGCTCCACGACCGGGCTGACACCGCCGAGGAGACTAACCAGTGACCCCACCGATCCAACGCCTCGCCGACGATGTACTACTCCTGACCGGGGACGCCGTCACCGCCCTGCGCTACACCGTCCGCGTCACCCTCGCCGCCCGCCACCGCAACGGCCTACCCATCCCCAGCATCCTCACCGAACTCGCAGCAGCAACGTCCGGAACAGGACAGGCGGACATCGAATCCGAACCGGCACAGCAAGATTCGAACGACATGATCGACACGATGGAGGCGGCACGAATGCTCGGATGCAGCAACCGGCAGGCCCGGCGCCTCGCCCCACAACTCGGTGGCCGCATCATCGCCGGCCGTTGGCTGCTCGACCGGACCGCCGTCACCGAACACATCCAAGGCAGGAGGACAGCATGACCGCACCAACCCGTCGTGACGTCGCCGACTACCTCGCCGCACTCACCGACGAAGAACTCGCAACCACCCTCGCCGAAGCCCGCGGCACCAGTGCAGAGACACACCGCGCCTTTGACCTTTCGGGCCCAACACATCGAGGTCTGCACACATTGAAGGGAGGTAGGACATGGCAGGACTAGAACCAAGGCCGTTCAGTTAGTGGCTGTGGTGTGTTGTCCAGGAGGCTCGCCGGTGAGGATCTCGATTGCCATGGTGGCCCGGTAGCTGGTTCGGTCGATGTGTGATCCCCGGGCTTGGTATTTGGAGATGGCGCGTTTGACGATGCGGGGACAGGCCCGTAGCCGGCGGGCGGGCATCAGGCCCGCCAGCACGTGACGGCCGATCGCTCCTACCAGGTCGACGACCTCACCGGCGATGACGTTCGTGGCGTGGACGACCTGGTCGCGGGCGGCCTGCCAGGCGATGGTGAAGCTGGCCCGGTCCGGGTCGAGGTCGCCTACGATGCCGGTCGCGTCGGCTATCGCGGTGCGCAACAGCTGGTAGACCACCAGCAGTGCGTAGATCTCCTGCTCGACGCCCACGGGTGTGCGGGCACGCAGGACACGGCCGCCGAGGATGCTGGATTTCAGTTCCAGGTACGCGGTTTCGATCTCCCATCGCTCGTGGTAGAGCCCGATCAGTTCCGAGGCGGGATGGCGGTGCGGGTCGAGCAGGGTGGTCGCCAGCCGATACACCCCGGTGCGCCGTCCAGCGGCGGTGACCACAGTGACCTCGCAGTCGATCACCCGAACCCGCAGCGTCCCGAGGGTGGACAGGTAGGAGCCGTCGCGGTAGCGCGTCAGCACCGGCATGCGGCGACCGCTCTTGAGCCGGACGAGGGCCTCGGCGCCGGTCCCGGCAATATCGGCGATCAGGGCTTTCGCCCCGAAGTTGCGGTCGGCCAGCACGATCATGCCCGGCCGGAGGCTGCGCAGCAGGCGGGCCGTGTAGGTGGTTTCGCCGACGGTGGTGGGGCCGAACACCGCGTCGATGAGGGTGCGGGTGCCGCAGGCCAGCAACGCCACTACCCGGGCCTGGGGGTAGCCGGTGCCGCCGTGGTTGCCGCCGTTCTTGGTGAAGCGGGTGAGTATCGCCGCCGTGTCGGGCACGGTCAGGACGGTGCCGTCGATCGCGCAGACCAGCAGGCCGTGCCATCGGGTGCCGCGTCGGTCCGTCCCGGTCGGGGCTGGTCCGCGCAGCAGGTCGAACAGCCAGTGCAGGGGGTGACGCCGACGCGGCGGCGGGCCTGGGCCAGTGCCCCGGCGGTCGGTGCGGCGGTGTCGATCCCGCCGAGTCCGGCAGTGAGTTTGCGCCAGACGCCGCAGTAGCCGACCTCGGGGAACAGGCAGGCGGCCAGCAGCAGGTACACCACCACGCGGGAGGGCAGATCCCGCACCCGGGACTGCATGGCACCGGTGGCGACCAGGGCCTCGTCGACCATCTCGAAGGGCAGATGCTGAGTGAGTTCGCCGAGGTGGCCGGGGGCGAACCGACCCCCGGCCACCGTGATCGAACCGGTGGTGACAGACTGCGTGTCCAACGGAGTTCCTTGTTTTCAGTGATCTTGGTCGACACTGTTGTAGCAAGGGACTCCGTTGCCCGTTCCCAGGGCTTGACACACAAGCCTCAAGCGCTAACTACACGGCCTTGGGACTAGAACTCGCCACGGCGTACATCAGCCTGGCGGCGTCCACGAGCGATCTCGCCCGCGATATCCAGCGGGACGTGAGCCGGGCCGGGAATCGAGCGGCAGATGACTTCACGTCGCAGTTCACCCGCGGCACCCGTGGCCTGGGCAACGACGTCGGTCGCAACATCGGTCGGGCCGGTGCCCGGGCCGGGGACGATTTCACGTCGGGGTTCACCGGTCAGCTCGGCGACATCGAGGGGTCGGTCGGGGACGCTCTCGGGGGCGCTGGGGGCACTGCGGGCCGGGCCGGTGGGGAAGCCGGCGGCGGTTTCCTCGGTGGCTTCGGTGACGCTCTCGGGGGTGCCGGTGGGCTGGCGGGGAAGGCCGGCCCGATCGGGGCGGCCCTCGCGGGGATCGCTGGCGTCGGCCTGTGGGCCGGTAAGGAGCTGGCGCAGGCCGTCATTGACGGCATGGACATGCAGCAGTCCCGGGACCTGATCCAGGCCCGCCTGGGCGTCAACGACGCAACCATGCAGGTGATCGGCACGGCCGCGGCGGACGCCTTCACGAACGCCTGGGGCGAGTCGGTCGAGGCGAACATCGAGGCGGCGCAGCTCGCGATCCAAGGTGGCATCCTCAACGGCGAAGAGACCGCCGCGGAGATGCAGCCGGTCATCCAGAATCTCAACGTCGTCACCGATCTGCTCGGTGGCGAGATGACCGACAGTGTCCGGGCGGTGTCGGCGCTGATGAAGAACGGTCTGGTGGACTCGTCGACCGAGGCGTTCGATGTGATCACCCGCGGGTACCAGCGCGCCGGCAATCTTGGCGACGACGTGATCGACACGCTGTCGGAGTACAGCAACGGTTGGAAGAACGCCGGCTTCTCCGCGGAGTTCGCGGTCGGTCTGATCAATCAGTCGATGGCGAACGGCGCGGACAACACCGACCGTGCGGGTGATGCGATCCGCGAGTTCGGTCGGCGTATGTCCGAAGAGACCGACAAGATCAAGGGTGCGATCGGTTCCCTGGGGCTGCCGGTCGACGAGCTGTTCACCGACTTGAAGGAAGGCGGCGAGGACGGCGAGGCCGCGTTCGACCGGATCTTCGACGCGGTCCGAACCGTCGAGGACCCCCTCGAGCGGGCCGCGATCACTCAGTCCCTGCTCGGTGACACCGCGGGCGACTTCATCAACGCGTTCTCGAACTGGGATCCGTCTCAGGCCGTGGCGGCGCTGGGGCAGGTCGAGGGCGCCACAGCCAAGGTCGCCGAGATCATGGGCTCGAATCCGGGCACCGCCTGGACCGAGGCTCTGAACACGATCACGGTGCAGGCCGATCAGCTCAAGCTGTCCCTGGCCGATGCGTTCACCCCCGCCCTGGGGGACACGGCGGACTGGGTCAAGGACCATAAGTCGGAGATCATCGCGTTCTTCACAGAACTCGGTACCGCGGCCCTGAGCACCGTCGATGCGTTCGTCGGGTTCTCGTCTGGGGCACTGCGCGCCTGGGCGGTATTCGCGGACGGCATGTCGCAGATGATCACCCCGGTGGTCGGGGCCCTGGGCGGCATGGTCGGTCTGTCCGCGGACTTCCTCGACCTGATCCCCGGCATGGGCGACCAGGCCGACGAGATGCGCGGCATCTCCGATGCGATGCTCGGCTTCTCCGGCACCCTGGCCGGCGCCGGCAGTACCGCCCGGTCCCTCGCGGACGGACTCGACAGCATGCGCCCCGGCCTGCAGGCCGCCCGGGACGGACTACGCGAAGGCGGTCAAGCCGCCGAGAACACGTCGCTGCTGATGCGGGCCCTCGGGGACTCGGTGAAGATGGTCCCGGACTCGAAGGACATCATCATCTCCTCGAACTCCCCGAAGCGGCAGGAGGAGCTCGAGAAGCTCGGGCTGACGACGCGGGAACTGCCCGATGGCACGTTCCAGGTGTTTGCGAACACCGCCGAAGGTCAGCGCATCGTCGACGACTTCGTGAACACCAACAAGGACCGCAACATCGACATGAAGATCCGGCTGCACTACGAGAGCCTCGGTGCGCAGAACGACCGGATCGTTGCCGAGGCAGCGGCCGCGTCCGCCCCGGGCGGGTCGGGGTATGTGCGGTACGCCTCCGGTGGTCGGGTGTCCGGTCCCGGCACGGGCACGTCGGACAGCATCCCGGCATGGCTGTCGAACGGGGAGTTCGTGGTCAACGCTCGGTCGGCGCGCAAGGCGCTGCCGCTGCTCGAGTGGATCAACGCCCCCGGGTTCGCGGCCGGCGGATTGTTCGACCGGGCCGCCGCGATCTCCACGGCCCGGGCCCACGACGGTGAGCCGTACGTGTATGGCGGTCTGGACTGTTCCGGCTACCTGTCGGCGGTGTTCAACGCGGGCACCGGGCAGGGCGTGCGGTTCGTCACCGGCTCCGACTTCGCATCGATGGGGTGGGAGCGTGGCTACGACCCGAACGGGTTCTCCATCGGCACCGACGGCGGTGTCGGGATGAACGGCCACATGGCCGGCACCCTGTACGGCGTCAACATCGAGTCGGACGGCTCGAACGGCATCCAGTACGGCCGCGGCGCTGACGGGGCGACCGACTTCCCGATGGTGTGGCACTGGCCGGGCGCCTCGGGTGGGGACAATCCGGCGCTCGAGCGGCTCACCGGCGGCTCGAACCCCGGGCCCCAGGTCGCTCTCGGTGGGGGATCGTTCCCCGGCGGGGGAGGCGGCACCAGCACCGGTGGATCCAGTGGGGGAGGAGCTGGGGGAAGTTCGACTCAGGGCACAGCCTCCGCAGTCGCGGTGTTCGTGACGAACTGGCCGGACGGCACCGGCACCGTCGACACCTTCACCGGTACGCCGATCGGGGATCCGGCACCCTTGCCGAGTACTGCGGACTACGCAGCCAAGCAGGAAGGCCAGCCGGAGCCGTACGACGTGCAGGCCCGACTCGCGAAGTACGGGGAGGACGTCGGCAAGGTCGCAGCCGACGCGGCACTCGAGATTCTCGGCATCGAGGGCACGCTGCTGGATCCGAACCACCGGTTCTGGCAGGCCGGCCGTGACATCGCCCAGGGCTTCGCGCAGCAGCGTGAGGCCGCAGCCTCCGCGCCGCAGAGCGTCGACAACTCGGTGACCGTCCAGGCGAACGGACTCATCGACGGCCGGATCGTCGACGAGATCGCCCGCCGCGTCTCACAACTCCAGAACCGCAACATGATGCGGTACAACGGCAGGCCCTGATGCAGACCCCGCGCCCCATCGAGCACTACCTACACGGGGACGGTCACGTCGTGATCGTCCCCGCCCGGGTAGCCGCCTGGCTCGAACGCAGAGCAGACCTCAACACCCTCCGCATCAGCAGCCGCGGACTCGATCCCGAAATCGACTCCGTCCTCGGAGCCCTCCGAATCAGCGCACTCGTATGGCGAAGTGCCGCAACCGGAACCGAAGACACCGCACCACCGGAACCCGCGACATCATCAGACCAGTGGATGAGCACCACCCAAGCCGCCGTACACCTCGGCATCACCGACCGGGCAGTCCGGAAGGCGATCAGCACCGGAGCTCTCAACGCCGAGAACACCGCCGGTCGATGGCGCATCCACCGCGACGACGTCGCCCACTACCGCACACAACGCCACCAAGGAGACCAGCGTGCAGCGATTTGAAGACACCCCATTCGCGAAGGAAGCAAGCAATATCGGAGCCGCGTTCGCCCGAGCCGTCAAGGACATCCGAAGCGACGAACATCTGAGCGACGAGGGCAAGCGCGCGCAGCTTGAAGCTGCCTACAAGCACAGCTCGGCCCAGATGGACAAGCTGCGCAGCTCGACCAAACTCGCCCGTGAGAACCGCATCACAGTTCTACAGCGCATGCTGTTCGGAACTGCAAACGGTGCAGCACACGAGGTGATCTCCTATCGCGACGCCTCCGACCGTGCTTCCGCCGTCGCCAACGAAGCCGAAGCGATCACGATGATGAACAACGCGGTCGTGTCCGGTGACCGGGTGCTTCAGGGCGCACTGCTTCGGCGGGCATACGCAGAGCGGAACCCCCTCAACGGAAGGCCCTGGATGGACGTCATCAACACATACGAGAAAGCTCGGCCCTTCGACGCCGAGTATCTGCAAGAACTCCTGGATCTGAGCGTGGCGGGCGACGACAGCTTCGCGCGGGCGCTCCACTCCGTGATCCCGCGTCCCATCGAGCTCGACAGCTGGGGATAGCAGCACCATGCGCGCCGGCCGGTCAGGGAAGCACTGGCCGGCGCGCCACCCCCAGGGGGAGGCACCCCCACCCACCCCCACACCCGCCACCTCCGGCATAGGCGGACATATCTCTCCGCGGCCTGAACCAAATGGCCCTATTCGACTGTTAGGAGGCCTCTTGTGGCCGATGTTCCGAAGCCACCGCGGGGCCTCCGCGTGGCAGGCAAGCGTCTGTGGACGGACACGCTCACAGACTTCGAGTTGGCCGAGCACGAGCAAGCCTTGTTGCTGCAGGCGTGCCGTACCGCGGATGCGTTGGACGATCTGCAGAAAGTGCTCGAGCGCGACGGCGTGTTGAACGAGTCGCCGCAGGGGGTGCGGGTGCATCCGGCGCTTCCGGAGTTGCGGCAGCAGCGGATCACGTTCGCGCGCCTGGTCGCGGCGCTGGGGTTGGAGGCGGGTGTGCAGGAGGAGGATGCGCCGAAGCAGCAGCGTCGGGCTACTCGGGGGACGTATGGGATCAAGGGAGTGGTGTCGTGAAGCGCCGGGAGAGGCCGGGGGTGGTGCCGGCCGAGTTGTTGGACTTCACCGTCTGGTGCAAGCGCCGTGGTGTCGTGGATCCCCAGTGGGATACGTTCAGTCAGTGGTGTGATGCCCGCGGCGAGTGGGACGACGCTCACGGTTGGCCGGGCGGTGTCGTGGCTCGTTGGGATGAGGAACGGCGGATCGGTCGGGCTGTGCCGTATCCGCCGTTCGACCCGTCGACGATCTGAGAGGCCGGGAATTGTAAGTTGTCGCATTAAGGCGGCTGGCCCCGTGGGCCCGAACTGATCGACTTCCTATACCTCAGACTCTGAAGGGTCGCGAAGGATCTCCGTGCGGTCTACCCATCGCGCGAATACGCTCAGCGCTGCAAGTTGCTCAAGCGCCTCCTGCTCGCTGAGGTCTACCTGCTCGTTCGGTAGGTGGCCGACTGGGTTCCGGATTCCTGCGAAACATCCCGCACCGAATTGCAGTGCGCCGTTCTGCATCGACTTCTTGGTCTGTTCATCTTCGATGTCGTCAAACCTGAGCCTGGGCTTGCCGGGTTCAGGGTCCTTCTCGCTGAAGGCTTGTTTGACGAGGTCCTGTTCGGACACGTCTCGTCGGTTCAGTCTTGTCTGCAGGTAGGAGTTGACGGCTTTCGCTGCAGCCAGTAGAGCTTCGTGCCGATGGCCAGTCGACCATTGTGTCTTGGCAGCCCCCCAAACGATGGGATGCATTGCACCTGCTACCAGGCGTGGAGAAGGGTCGACGCTACCAAGGTGCCGCCGGACTTCCTCAAAGCTGCGCAGTCGCGCGAGGAGCCTCATCGCGCTGTCGCGCTCGCTTTTGAACTCGAAGTACTTGCTCGGTCCATTTTCTGCCTGCCACTCGGGGTACAGGCGGTCGAGGACCTGGCGTGCTACTTCGGCCAGTTCGATCGCCTTAACGCGTCCACATGCTGCATGGCGCTGCGGTGTGGCTAGCGCAACGCCGGATGGCGAGGGTGGCTTGATAGGTCGCACTTCCTGTACGAACTCCTCGAGCGTCTTACAGACCCATGGAACATCGATGCCATCGAGATTCATGGGTGGGATGTTCTCAGGGGTACGACGTACCCGCGACTTCAGGGCGGACCGAGTCGGTGAAAAGGCTGTTCCTTGTTCTGGGTGAGGGCCGATGCTCCCCCATGCATTCCGCTCCACCGGCCCGCGCTACTGGGACTGTCCCGAGTCGAGCAAGCGTGCGAATCTGTTCGGGTGGTGACGTCCGTGGAGCGTGTGCCGAAGCTATGTCCGCCGCTTATCTCACCCCTACGTCGGTTTTTGCTGGCCAGCGGGCTGTGGGGTGTCAGTTGCTGTGGATACTGTGCCCATTCGCTGTGCTGCCTGAGGACACTCGAGGAAATCAATGCTGTGCGGCGAGGGTTTCAGCGAGGTCGGCCGGCACCGTCATCCGGGTCATCAGCCCGGCACGGGTACGACCGGTGTTGCCCTCGGGGTAACGGCCCAGCGTGGACCCGGGAGACGCGACGATGACCCGCACTACCTGACCGAGAGCTTCACGACGGTCACGCTGGCGCAGAGCAAGACCGAGCATGGCGAGGTGGTTGCGGGTGTGCGGCCACGGGTAGGGCTGGGACAGGATGTGCGCACGCTCGAGGTGCGCCCACCGCTCGCTGTCCACGGACGTGGCGCGGGCGGCCGCCATCTCGGCGGTGTAGGCGGCGTGGACGATCGTGGACATCGCGGTCATAGTGCGGACTCCTTGGATTCAGTGCGAGCATCGACGACACCGGACACGAGCAGCAGTCGCCACGGCGGCCGCACTCTCGCGATCGGTGTACCGGTCATGCGCTGGCCGTAGACGCCGACATTGGTTTGGGCATGCCCGGCGTCGGGCCGGCGAGGGCGCGGGCGCGGCCGGCGCGGACCCCGTTGGCGATCACGATGATCTCGGCGACCTCGTGAACCAGGACGACGGCGGCCAGCCCGAGCACCCCGAACAACGCGAGGGGGATCAGGACGGTGATGATCGCCAGCGACAGGCCGACGTTCTGCAACATGATCGTCCGGGAGCGTCGGGCATGCTGCAGGGCTTGGGGCAGGTGCCGCAGGTCCTCACCCATCAGGGCGACATCGGCGGTTTCGATGGCGACGTCGGTGCCCATCGCGCCCATCGCGATCCCCAGATCGGCGGTGGCCAGGGCCGGGGCGTCGTTGACGCCGTCGCCGACCATCGCCGTCGGCCGCGTACCGCGGAGGGTGTCGATGATGCGGGCCTTGTCCTCCGGACGCAGATCGGCATGGACCTCGTCGATGCCGACGTCGGCGGCCAACGCTCGTGCGGTGCGCTCGTTGTCGCCGGTGAGCATCGCCACGGTGTAGCCGTCGCGGCGCAGCCCCGCAACGACGTCGCGGGCTTCGGGGCGCAGTTCGTCGCGCACCGCGATCGCGCCGATCAGGGTGCCGTCCCGTTCGATGAGCACCGCGGTGGCTCCGGCGTGCTGCATCCGCTCGATATCGGCGGCCAGGGGGCCCGGGTCGATCCAGCCCGGCCGGCCCAGGCGAGCGGGGATGCCGCCGACGTGTCCGGTCAGTCCGGCGCCGGGGACCGCGTCGACGTCCCCGGCCGGGGTGTAGTCGTCGACGGCGGCGAGGATCGCTGCGGCGAGGGGATGTTCGCTGCGGGCCTCGAGTGCCGCTGCAAGGTTCAGGACGTCGGCGCGGGTGGCGCCGCCGGTGGTGGCGACGTCGATGACCTCGGGTCGGTTGCGGGTCAGGGTGCCCGTCTTGTCCAGCGCAACGGTGCGGATCCGGCCCAACGCTTCGAGGGCGGCACCGCCCTTGACCAGGACACCGAGCTTGGAGGCGGCGCCGATCGCGGCGACCACGGTCACCGGGATCGCAATCGCCAGCGCACACGGGGAGGCGGCGACCAGCACGACCAGGGCGCGTTCGATCCACACCAGCGGATCGCCGAACACGCTGCCGATCGCGGCGATCAGCGCCGCGGCGACCATCACCCCCGGGACCAGGGGCTTGGCGATCGTGTCGGCCAGACGCTGGGCCTCGCCCTTACGGGATTGCTCGGCCTCGACGATCTTGACGATCTTGGCCAGCGAGTTATCCTGCGCGCCGGCGGTGACCTCGACCTCGAGCACGCCGGTGCCGTTGATCGATCCGGCGAACACCTCATCACCCGGTCCGGCCTCGACCGGCACCGATTCCCCGGTGATCGCGGAGGTGTCCAGGGCGGTGCGGCCGGTGCGGATGGTGCCGTCGGTGGCGAGCCGCTCCCCGGGCTTGACGATCATGATCTCCCCGAGCCTCAACTCCGCGGGGGCGACGGTCTGTTCACGGCCGCCGCGGAGGACGGTGGCGGTGTCGGGCACCAGATTCAGCAGGGCGCGCAAGCCGCGGCGGGTGCGGGTGACCGCGTACTCTTCGAGGCCCTCACTGATGGCGAACAGGAACGCGAGCATCGCGGCCTCGCCGACCTCGCCGAGCAGCACGGCGCCGACGGCGGCGATGGTCATCAGGGTGCCGACGCCGATCTTGCCCTTGGCCAGCCGCTTCAGGGTGGAGGGGACGAAGGTGTAGCCGGCGACGATCAGCGCCACCGCCTCGAAGCCCGTCCCGAGAGCGTCGGGCCCACCGATCAGGTGGACGATCAGAGCCGCAATCAGCAGCACACCGGCCACTGCGGCGGCCCGGATCTCGGTGACCTGCCACCACTTGTCCGGCTCGTGCTCGTCCTCGCCTTCGACGCGGGGTTCGTCGTGGCCGCACCCGCAGGCGTCGCTCATGCCGTCACCCCGGTGTCGGTGCCGGTGCCGTAGTTCGGGCACAACGCGACGGCGTTGCCGGTGGCGGCCAAGAGGGTTTCGGCCGAGGCCAGCAGATCGAGCAGTTCCGGTCGGGTCAGCGAGTAGAACACCTGCCGGCCCTGCGGCCGGCCCTGCACCAGGCCGCAGTCCCGCAGGCACGCCACGTGCGCCGACACTGTCGACTGTGCCAATCCCAGCTCGCCGACCAGGTCCGCTACTCGGGCTTCCCCGCCGGCGAGGCTGCGCACGATCGCCAGTCGGGTGCCGTCGGAGAGGCTGTGGAACAACGCCACCGCCGCATCGAGATTCGATTCGGTGCCCGCTGCGGCGAGGCACCCATCCACACTATTAATCGCCATACGGCGATAATAACCGCTAACCAACGATGAATGGAAACCGTCTCGTCAGCGTCGCTACCGCGGTCTCTGATGGGCCGACAACGGGTGAGTCGTCACACCCTCCGGCCGTGGAGCGGGACCGTCCCGTCCGCACAATTCTGGTGCGCGAGGTCCTCGGCGTGTGCTCGTCGGGATGCAGCGAGGTCCTCGCGAAGTTCCGCGAGGAGGTTGTCTTGTTGAAGCACTTGGTGCCGTAGTGCGATGTTTTCAGCGGCAAGCCGGTCATGATCCGCTTGTAGGCGTTGGTGATCGCCGATATCGATGGTCGAGTGAGCGAGTGCGTCACCGAGATAATGCTGCCGCTGTCTTTGTAATTCCTGGATCGTGGACCGCAAGTGCGCCATGGCGGATTTCTGGTCGGAGATCTTGGCGGCGAACGTCTGGTTCTGGGCGCGGAGTCCGTCGATGCTCGCGTTTTCCGAGGGGATCGACGTCGTGTTGTGTAGAAGTTCCCGTGCGGCAGCGTCGATGAGCTGGCGTAGGTCGGGATGGGCGTAGATGAATTCGCGGGAGACGCCCGCGTGCCTGGCGACGATCGATTTGGTGATTCGACCCCGCGGGCTCTCGCGAAGCTCGGCGACGGCGTCGAGGACCGCCTGCGTCTTCTGCTTGCTTCTGGCGGAGTTGTAGTGGATCAAACCGGCGATCGCCGCGGTGGTGGTCATGGCTGGTCGACTGCTTTCAGGTGGTAGCGAAGGTCGATTCGTCGTGCGGAGGTGGCGCGGCGTCGGATATCGGCCATGCTGTCGAGCGCCACCCGGATCGCCGCGCCCTCCTCGGGAGGGAGGGTGGAAAGGTAGTCGTCGATCGCGTTGATAATGTTGGTGCAGTGGTCAATTCGGGCTCTATAGTGATCGAGCATGTGCTGGGGAGTTCCGATAACCGACGCCCGCTCGAGGTGTACCTTCAGGTCGACCCGTTTGGCGATCATGCCATCGCGTTCGAGGGGATCGACCCGGAAGAACGGGCAGGCTTCGCACGCGTGGGCGAGCATGCACCCATCGCCGCCCAACGCGACATTCTGTGGTTCTTCGCAGTGTCCGAGGGCGACGGCAACTCGAGTGAAGCCATCGCGCTCGGGATTGACGTCGACGACGCGGCCGAAGGAATCGATTCTCCGGGGCGGGATGGCTGCGAGTGCCTTCTTGCGGCGTTTGGCGCCGACCTCGTAGTACATCATCGTCGTGGTGAACGACTTGTGACCCATGAGCGCCTGCAGCACGTCGGGGGGTGTCGTGCTTCGGCCGTCCGCATCCACCGCGTCGGCGTAGCGCTGCGCGTAGGCGTGCCGCAGGGCATAAGCATCGATGGTCCGCAGGTCGTAGTCGATCAGGTTTCCGCCGGCACCTTCGACCCGGCCGGGGTACGGCGCATGCTCGAGCACCGCGGTCACAAGCTCCCGCAGTCGGGACAGCAAATACCCGGTCCCGTAGGGGTCGTCCCGATGTCGATACCTGCTCGACGGGAACAGCCACTGCGATTCGATCCCGCACTCACTTTTGACCTTTTGCCACTGCCGGATCAAGTCATGGGTCTCACGGTGGATGGGCAACCTTTTTCCCGCGCTCCGGGGTGCCTTGATGCGCTCCCACTCAAGAAAAGGGTGTCCGGACGAGTCGAAGGACAGACAGTCATCGCGCAGATGCAAGAGCTCGACGGGCCGGCGGCCGCAGCGTTCGAGCAGAAACAGCAAGGCCCGCGCCTCCATGGTCCGGTAATCGGTGTCGCGCTCGACGAGGTGGAGATGGTCCATAAGCCAATCCACGACTGGCTGGGGTACGAACCGGAAAGGCTCGTCGTCGTCGCGTCCGGTACCGCTGCGCGGTTTCGGCCTGTGCGTCGTGCGGTTTCGACCGAACCGTGAGGGGATGTTCTTCCAAATGTGCTCGAGGTCGTCCACCCGATGCCCGTACTCGATGAGCGTCCAGAGCATCGTCATCCGGCGTCGTTGCTCGGTCGCGGAGGGCCATTTCGCGGTGATCGCTCGGACGATGGCGTCGATGTCAGTCGCGCTCAGCCGTGACGGCGGTTTGTCGTGCACACTCAGCACCCGATCGGCGAGACGCCATGCCCCGAGCATCCGCGAAATGGTGGTGGTGTGGGTGCGGGTGTTCCACATCCAGTGAGCCACACTCTCCACAATCCAGTTCTGGGTGAAGCCGTTCAGATCCGCCACAGCCTTCGGGCCCGGCCGATGGTGATCTGTGAGATCGAGGTCGACGAAGTGGATCAACCTCGGATCCCGATCGTCACGTCCGGACCACACGCGGTGTTCTGCTTCGATCCGGCGGACGCAGTCAGCGGCCAACACCCGCACAGCTCGTGTGGACGTGGTGAGTTCAGCGACCTGGAGCGGATCCGAGCCGATGAGAGTGCTCACCCCGCCGCGACGCAATGCGTGGTGCATATGTCGGAGGTGGACGGGGTCGAGGCTGGCTTTGGCGTCGGTGTCGCGCAGTTGCAGGGCGTAGACGAGCTCGAAACGGAGAGGCTCTTCCAACAAACCGAAGGGCACCGCACGCAACGTGGCCATGGTCCGGCCGGTCTGCTCGTCGATCGGTTCCGCGGAGCGCTGGATCCAGAGGTTCACATCCGCGGGTGGTGTCCGGCCGGCAGCGTTCCAGGTAGTGAGCCAGCACTGTGCCGCTGTTCGATGGTTCGAACATAACGTCGCGGTGACCTGGTCGTACCGGCAGCCGGGTATCGCGCATGATGGCGTCTTCTCCAGAATCGTCGGCCGGGTGAGTTCGATCCACTCCATGAGGCCGAGGTCGGCACCGTGCTTGTGGACAGAATTCTGGTAATGCCTGGCATGTGCGTAGCACAGGCCGGTTCGGCGGGTCGTGCGCTCGCATCCGACTAGGCACGTGCGTATGTCCCGACGCACGATCGGCGGAGAAGCACAGAACTCCTCCAACGACTGTCCCGAGGTCACGGCGTGCTCGGCGGTGCACGACGGGCAGAGTCGTACCCCGTCCACAACATGGAAGCAGCCCTCGCGCCAGCAGCGCCGCAACAGCGTCCGAGGATTGTCCGGGCTCGGAATCAGAATCAGCCGGCGATGGTCGTACTCGCCCGGTCGCCACTGCGTATCGATGTGGCTCAACAGGTGCTCGCGCCATGTCAGGACCGGTGGTGAACCGCTTTCTGTCCACAGCGAGAGCGCAGCACCGCCGCCGACGCCGATCAACGCGACGCTGTCATCGGCGGCGTGGGGCGGGGTGCCAGCGCCGAGGTAGCCGCTTTCATCGCAGTTTCGACATCGTGGGTGTAGATCCGGGTCGAGGTGATGCTGGCATGCCCGAGCAGCGATTGGACAACATCGATCGGTACCGGGTCGCAGTCGATCCCACGCAACAGCCGGGTGGCGAAAGTATGGCGCAGCATGTGCGGACCGCTCAGATCATGGCCGATAGCTCGTGAACACCGGTCCATCAGTCGTTTCACCGACTGGTAGCTCATCGCTCGTCCCAGCCAACGAGGCTCGGAGCGCACATTGACGAACACATGCGGACTCGAATCACGGACCGAGGCCGCCGAGAGGATCTCTCGACGCTCCAGGGCATAGTCGATGTAGGCCTCGACAACATCACGATGAACGAACAACGTTCGAGGCCGCCCTTTGGCGCGGGCCCGGTTCTCCACCGAGTTGCCGACACGCACGTGAAAGTGCGGGTCGACGTGATGGCAACCCAGCTGCCTCGAACCTCCACCGAAATGCAGATCGGCCACGAACAGCGACAACGCCTCGCCCACACGGATGCCTGTTGTGGACAGAAGATCGACCAGGAAGCGGTCTCGGGTGCCGAGTTCGAGATGGGTGAGAGCCGTGCGAGCATCCGCATCCGCGATCCATCGCGGCGTGGCTTCGGTCTCCGTCACGGACCGTAGAGAATCGACCAACACTCGACGGGTGACGCCGAATTCACCGCCCGCTCGAGTGCCGGGAGGAAAGTACTTGAGCTGCGTCATCCGCGCGATCAGATCGGTTTCCAGCAGCTCATGCGCATCGGCCCACTCATAGAACGAGCGCACAGCAATGACCCACAACTGGACAGTCGACGCTGCCCGAGTCACCGCCGGACCATTTGTTTTCCCCATAGGAGTGGCCGCGACGATCTGTCGCCACAACGCGATATGACTGAGCGTTGCCGTGCGCCAGTCCATCGTCTGGGCACACCAGGAGAGATATCCCGCGACCCGGCGTCCATACTCACGGGCAGTGAGGGGTGATCGCCCACTGTCGCTGAGGTACTGCAGCCACGCGGTGCCAGCCGGGTGCATGCGCCCGTCGCGATCGACGATCACAAATCGCTGCTCACCGGTCTGGGTATGGATCGCTGACGTCACGCTGTACGTCGGCTTCTCCGGCATGCGTCCGGACGCTACGGCAAACTGCTGATAGCCGGATGCATAACTGTCAGAACATGTCTCGGTCTCCCCTGCGCGGACAAGCGCTGACATCGACTACATAGGGGTACATAACGAACGGACATAGCTTGGGGCCGCGCCTGGTGTTGGTGGGGTGGATTCCATGCGACTGCACACCTGGCGCTGGCGGTCACCGTACCTGGATGTGCCGAGTGTGTGAGGCAACGATCGGTCGGCCGCCTCATGTCGGGCCGGCACGGCCGGGAGTGAAATGGGGCTGACTTCACCAGTCACGGCGCACTAGGGCGCCCGTGAGCATTCCTTGTGCGCTTCGATGTACTCCTCAAGCCACTGGCGGGTGACCTTGCGGCCGCGGCCGATGCGGATGAAGGGGAGGTCGCCGGCGCACCACATCTTGCGGATGGTGGTTTCGTCGACACCCATCACGTCGCCGGCCTCAGCGGCGGACAGCAGCAACTTTGGACCGATCTGTGTGTCATTCATGGCCAGAGCTAACCCTGCCAGCAACGCGCAGTCGGGACTTGTTCCGACTGGCCGGCATCTCTGGGCAGCCCTGCTCGATCCAGTCGACGACGCTCTGTTCCGTGAAGAGGAGCCGCCCACGTGGGGGCCGTGGCTGGGCCTTCAGAGCACCGGAGGCCGCGGCCCGGCGAACACGGTTCACGCCGCGGCGCGACACCGCCATCACCTCTTCGGTCGTCATCAGCGTCGGGATCACAAGACTTCTCCGAATTGGTTGTTTGTGCAGAAGGCGAACTTGGCGCACTTCAGTCCCAGGAAGGCGAGTAAGGCCGGACACATGATGTTCCCTGAGTGCTGACTCTGCTAGGCGAGATGTACTGCAGCTGCGCGGCCGCAGGCATGCGCAGAGTAACGACAGCACTCCCGGCCAGTCGACGGGAGTGCTGTGGTCAGTTCGATACGTCTGGAGAGTGTCAGGCCTTCTTTGGTGCAGACTCGGCGGTCTCGCGGGACGGCTTCGAAGTCGTCGGCCGTGTAGCTGTGATGCGGGGACGCTGAGAGAACTGCTTCGTCTGGCCTCCAGAGCGGAAGATAGAAGCGTCCTGAGGGGGTGAACCTCTCTCGGCCCCGTTTTGCACGATCTGGATGTAGCTCATTGCAGTTCTCCCTGGTTGAGTGCGGTCGTGAAGTAGTGCTTTCTGCTGATCCACTTGAAGCCTTCATGCGGACTGATGGACGCAACCTCGACCGGTCCGCCTACAGTATCCGCTCCGACACGGAATCGTGTATACCCCGCCGTCGTTTCCACCATGAACCGTGCCAGCGAGATCGCATCCGGAATCGGCATACCCGGCTGAACAGGGTCCAAATGTTGCTGCGCAAGGATTCCTTCAAGCGCTGTGGTGTTCTCAGGGCCGACGGCTTGCATCAAGATCGCCCTAAGTCTGTCGTCATACCCATTGAACAGGCGATTCACCGCGCTTGGCTGGGCATAGGCACGAAACCCGTACTCGCCATCCGACAAGACTCGCTCAGGTTCAGGCTGAAGTGTGTCCCCCTGGAATCGCAGCAGCCAGGCTTCTGCTTGATCGCAGTCGCTCGAGATCCCACACACCAGGTAACCAAGCTCGCCCTGGTACTCAGTCATGCCAGCATCGGCTGCTGCAATCGCGAACATCTCCGATGCCCGTTCTGCTATCTCCTTGATGGTGTATGAACCGAGGTTCAGCTCCCAGTCTGGATAGTGGCTGCTGCGCCCCATCAACCTGAGGCGGAAGCTCTTGGAGAGGGATGAGATGCTCGCCGGTCCGACAACTCCCTGTCCCCAGGTCATCGCAGCTATTGGGAGCTGGCGATGTAGATGAAAGATCTTGTCGGCGTTGTTGTACACCTGGTACTCAGGTGAGGGCCCGCCAGTCGACAAGGTGGTCGCGGAGTCTGTTGCGAGCACCATGCCATCGAAGACCTTTACCCACACGGCCACAGTCATGGCGCCATTCAACCATTGGCGACTTCTATGCCGAACGATAACGCCCGGACAAGGCGGGAGAAGTGGACACAGCTTGGACACATCTACCCGTTTTCCGGGGTGATCTAGTGCGATGCTGAGTGACTTGTTTCAGCAGGTAAGGAGGGTTTCGGCTCTCTGGCCTCGGGCGTGTATCGCCTTTGCAAGGCAGATGTCAGGAGTTCGAATCTCCTAGGCTCCACAACGATTCGACGGCAGGCCCGGACAGCACCGATGTCCGGGCCTGCCGTCGTCTGTGCTCACACCTGCTCGGTGAGTTCGTCGAGGACCGCCGAGAGCTGCCGCATCGCGGTGAGCGTGGCGGCCAGACCTTCCTCGCCCACGGCATCGGCCAGGCGCCGGGCGAAGGCGGCGTGCGCCGGATCGATCCCGGTCACCGCCGCACGGCCCGCGGGGGTCGGCGTGACGAGCTTGGCGCGCCGATGGGCGGGGTTGGGCAGGTACTCGGCGAGGCCGCGCTCGACCAGCAGGTCGGCGATCCGCTGCACGCTCTGGCGGGTGATCCCCATCGCCCGGGCGATGCCGGCGACCGGCAGGGGATCGTGCAGCACGGCACCGAGGACCTGCCACCACGCCGCCGTGAGACCGGACGGACGTGCCAGCGTCTCGGCCACCTCGAGGAACTGACCGTTGAGCCGGAACGACGTCAGGGCGAGGCCGCTGAGCAGTTCCTGTTCCGGGCGCTCGCTCATCCGGCCATGAGTTCGTAGAAGCCGGCGGGGTCGCGTCGGCCGTAGAGCTTGAACCAGGATTCGAGGACGTGCGGTTCGAACACCTCCAGGCGTTCGAGGATCGCGCGGGCGAACTCGACGGGGGCGGTGGCGCTCGCGGTGATCAGATTCCGATCGGTGACGGCCGGTTCGTCGCGATAGAGGTCGCCGCCGGCGTACCCCAGCCCGGCCAGGAACTCGGCGGCGTTGCTCGTGTGCGCGCGGTCGTCGAGCAGGCCGGCGAGGGCGAGCCCGCCCGTGGCCCCGCAGATCGCGGCCACCGGAACCCCGGCCTCGAGGAACTCACGCGCCCGGTCGGCGAAGGGGGTGAACTGCTCGGTGTTCCAGATGTCGTTGCCCGCCAGGACGAGCATCGCGCTGTTGTCGGGCCGCACCTCGTCCAGGGTGGTGTCGGGAAGGATGCGGATTCCGCCCATGGTGGTGACGGGTTCGAGCGTGGTGCCGACCGTGGCGACGGTGTACCGGCCGGGGTGTTTGTGCCAGAGAGGCTTGTTGATATGGGCGATCGCGTGGCCGACCTCCCAATCGGCGAAGGTGTTGTACACGGCCACATGCACGGTCTCAATCATGACAATATGCTGTCAATATGACAGCCTATTGTCAATAGGCGACTGTGTGCCGGCTGGTTTCACGTGAAACGACGAGCCACGCACTGCGTGCACCGCCGGGCTCTCCGCGGGTCGGGTCGGACTCCCTGGCGGGCGCCCCCTTGTGAGCGTTGTTACTACTCCCCGTAGTAAAGGGCGCGTATCCTGGCTGCATGTCTGCCGAGAACGAAGTCGTCGCGCGCGTGCGCGGTGCCTTCGTCGGCGGCATGTCGGGTGCGGTGAGCATCGCCGCCCATGCCCTCGCCGGCGGTTCCGTCCCGGGGCAGGCGCCGGCGGTCCTGCTCTTGGCGGCCGCCATGACGGTGGGCCTGCTCGCCGCGGGCACTCGCGTGCCGATCGTCGGCGTGCTCGCCGCCGGTCAGGTGGTCGGTCACGGCGCCCTCTCCCTCGATGCGGGGCACGTCCACGTCCCCGGTCCGGGCATGCTCGCCGCGCACGCCGGGGCAATCGTCGTCGCGGCGCTACTCGTCCGTGGTGCCGAACACGGTTGCCGGGTCGGGCTGGCCGCCCTCGCTCGCGCGGTCCCCATGTCGTTCGCGCCGGCGCCCGTCGCCGTCCCCGCGTGGACGCCCGTCGTCCACCGTCCCCGGCTCCGCCGGGGACTGCTCGTCGCCGCCGGTCTCGGCACTCGCGGCCCTCCCGTCACGGTCTGAACCCGACCCCTCTCGGTCACCGCGCCCCGCGGTGACCGCGCGCACCCGTGCGCCCTCGGACCGATAACGGAGAATCCCCATGAAGAAGACCCTGTTCCTCGCTGCCGCCGCGGCCGCGACCCTGCTCGCCGCCGGATGCTCGTCCGACGAGCCCGCCGCCGCGTCCGCGGACTCGCTCACCGTCTCCTCGGCGTGGGCGAAGGCCGCCGAATCCGGCATGACCGGTGCATTCGCCGAACTCGAGAACACCGGCGACACCGACATCCACATCGTCTCCGCTGCCAGCCCCAGTTCGGCACGGACCGAGATCCACGAGATGGCGGCCGGCGACGGCGGCGCCATGGTGATGCGCGAGAAGGCGGACGGACTGGTCATTCCCGCGCACAGCACCCATTCGCTCGCCCCCGGCAACGACCATCTGATGCTGATGGACCTCGTCGAGCCGGTCCTGCCCGGTACCGAAGTGACCTTCGAGCTGACCTTCGAGGACGGTTCGACGACCGAGTTCACCGCACAGGTCCGCGACTTCTCCGGCGCGCAGGAGAACTACCAGCCGAGCGCCGGCGCGGGGGCGAACCACGGTGGCTGAGCTGAGCCGGCGGCGTCTCCTCGGTGGCGGCGCCGCCGTCCTGGGCGCCGCCGGCATCGGCGCGGCCGGAGTCGGGACGGGTCTCGGGTACGCCGCCACGCGGGAGCCCGAGCCCACCGGTGGGCGCACGGTCGCCTTCCACGGCGTGCACCAGGCCGGCATCGACACCGACCCGCAGGCCTTCGCCGCCTTCGTCGCGCTGGATCTGCGTCCGGGACTCGACCGTCGCGCGCTGGTCGGGATCATGAAGGTGTGGGCCGAGGACGGTCGCCGGCTGGCCGGGGGCAGTCCCGCCCTCGGCGACACCGAGCCCGAACTCGCCCTCGATCCCGCGCGGCTGACCGTGACGGTCGGATTCGGCCCTGCCGTGTTCGACGCGGCCGGTCTCGAGGCGCAGCGGCCGGAGTGGCTGCGGCCGCTGCCGGCGTTCTCGATCGATCGCCTCGAGGAGCGCTGGTCGGGCGGTGACCTCCTGCTGCAGGTATGTGCCGACGACCCGGTCACCGTCTCGCATGCGACTCGCACGCTCGCCAAGAGCGTGCGATCGCTGGCCACGGTGCGCTGGATCCAGCGCGGATTCCGCAACGCGGTGGGCACCAAGCCCACCGGGACCACGATGCGCAACCTGATGGGTCAGGTCGACGGCACCGTCAACCCGGCCGCGGGAAGCACGGACTTCGACCGGCAGGTGTGGAATCCCGGCGCCCCGGCCTGGCTGGCCGGGGGCACGTCCCTGGTGTTGCGGCGAATCCGCATGGAACTCGACACGTGGGACGAGCTCGACCGGCCCGCCCGGGAGCTCGCGGTGGGCCGGGACCTGGCCGCCGGGGCGCCGCTGACCGGCAGCCGGGAGCACGACGATCCGGACTTCGCCGCCACCGACGTCCACGGCATTCCGGTGATCCCTCCGGAATCGCACGTCGCCCGGGCGCGGCCCCGGAACGCGAACGAGCAGTTCCTGCGACGCGGCTACAACTACGACGACCCGGACGGCGCCGGACTGTTGTTCGCGGCGTACCAGGCCGACGTGGACGCGCAGTTCGTCCCGGTGCAACAGCGGCTCGCCGAGCACGACGCGCTGAACCCGTGGATCACCCCGGTCGGGTCGGCGGTGTTCGCCGTCCCACCCGGATTCGGTCCCGGGGGATACCCGGGTGACACCCTGTTCGAGGGCTGACGGAGCCTGCTCCCGGCCGGGATCCGCGTGGAATCCCGGCCGGGGCACCGCCGTACCTACAGTTTGTATGGTTCCCGTCACACCCGGCCGAAATGGCGCTACCGTCAGGGCACGCGTCCATCCGGGTCGAGGAAAGGCGGCACGCTCATGACTACAGCACTGCCGGAACGTCAGGGCTTCGGAACCCTGCGCGCGGGGGGACTGCACTGGGACGCCTTCCCGCTGCGGCTGTTCGCGAAGGGCAACGCGAAGTTCTGGGATCCGCTCGATCTGGACTTCAGCCGCGACGCCGCCGACTGGAACGAGCTCAACAGCGAGCAGCACCGCAGCGCCACCTATCTCGTCGCACAGTTCGTGGCCGGTGAGGAAGCCGTCACCCAGGACATCCAGCCGTTCCTGCGGGCGATGGCCGCCGAGGGCCGTCTCGGCGACGAGATGTACCTGACCCAGTTCTGCTTCGAGGAGGCCAAGCACACCCAGGTCTTCCGGCTGTGGATGGACGCGGTGGGCCTGACCGCGGACCTGCACCCCTACGTCGCGGACAACCCCTACTACCGGCAGCTGTTCTACGAGGAACTGCCCCACTCGTTGCGTGTCCTCGAGACCGATCCGAGCCCCGCCAGCCAGGTCCGCGCCAGCGTCACCTACAACCACGTCATCGAGGGCAGCCTCGCCCTCACCGGGTACTACGCCTGGCAGAAGGTGTGCACGAAACGCGGGATCCTGCCCGGGATGCAGGAACTCGTGCGCCGGATCGGCGACGACGAACGCCGGCACATGGCATGGGGAACCTTCACGTGCCGCCGCCACGTCGCCGCCGACGACTCGAACTGGGATGTCGTGCAGCAGCGCATGGGGGAGTTGCTGCCGCTCGCGCTCGGCATGATCCAGTGGGTCAACGACCAGTTCGAAGAACAGCCCTTCGGTCTCGATCCCGACGAGTTCGTCTCCTACGCCGCCGACCGCGCCCAGCGACGGCTCGGGGCCATCGAATCCGCCCGGGGCCGGCCCGTCGAGGAGATCGATCTCGACTACAGCCCCGAGGTCCTCGAGGACAAGTTCGGTGCGGAGGATGCCGCGGTGCTGACCAGCCTCGCGGAGAACTGAACCGGGCGGTCAGAGCAGCGCGACGGCCGCGAAGGCCAGCAACAGGATCACCGCGACCACGGCTCCGATCGCCGAGTAGTTGCGGCTCGGCGGCGTCGCGGTGGAGGTGAGCGTCGCGCCGGCGGTGTCGTCGGCGTCGCCGTCCTCGGGCCGCGCGTCGCCGGATCGGTGGTCGGCGCCGGTCGTCGCGGGAACGGGTGCGGGGCTCGCGGGTGCGCCCGCTGCCCTGTCCCGTTCGGCCGCCGCTTCGGCCCGGGCACGCTCGGCCGCCTCGAGTTCACGGATGCGCGGAATGCCACCGGTGAGAACATCGGTGACGTCGTACGACGGGGGCAGTCCGATCCGCGCCTTGACCACGCGTGCGGGTGTGAAGCCGGCCGCGAGGATGGCGGCCCCGAGGGCGGCGGTCTGCTCGGGACCGGGTCCGACGAGGGTGCGTACCCCGAGTTTCGCGGCGAGGCTGTCCGCGATGGACTGCACGTGCGAGCGGTCGCGCGCGACGAACCCGTCGCCCATCACCACGACGGCGTCCAGATTGTGCGAAAGCCAGCCGAAGGCGCCGAGGGCGGTGGCCAGCTGGGCCGCGGGGGACGGGGCGCTCTTGGCGGCGAACCGGAACGCCTTGCCGGCCGAGACGCCGGAACGCACGAGGTTGACGGTCGAGCCGCCGTCGTCGACGTGGAAGATGCCGACGAGCTGTCCCGGGGTCTCCGAGATCTCCGAGGCGTACCACGTCGCGGCCGCCTCGGCGTCCGACACGAGGGCGATGTGCCGCAGGTCCGCATAGTCGAGCGCGGCCCGCAGTGCGGCCACGGTGGACTGGTCCCACCGTGACGGGTAGGTGGCGGTGACGCTCGGCAGGTCGCCGTCGGGTCCGCTGTCCGGTGGCAGCGGGGGGCATTCGTGCAGCAGGCAGGCGATTGCCGTGGCCATCGAGTCCTCGGCCCGGTAGATGCGTCCGTCGCTGGCGGTGACGCCGGCGGGATCGCCGACCCGGCCGAGGAATCCCGACAGGTAGCGGGCCTCGCCGGCCGGATGCGGGGCGCCGCCGAGGACGGTGGTGCCGTCGGAGTCGATGTGCAGGACGGTGTCCCGGGCTATGACGACAGGATCGGGACTGCCGGGGTCGTTGGAAGCGAGGACCGCGGTGGACACCACGCTCCCGATCCGGAGACCGACTCCCACAGCCATGTCAAACCTCCTGTAGACAACGATCGGCGTACATCTTGCTACCGACTCGGCCACGGCCGGGGAAGCCGCGCCGTAGCATCGCGCGGGATCTTGCAGGGACCACTAGGATTCGCGCGTGAGATCAGCACCGCCCGTGCGCACCCAGGGTCTCGAGGCTGCGGCAGTTGCGGACGGATGCTCTCGCATCCGGCGGGGGTGGCACCTGTCAGGTTCTCGGCCGGATCGTCCGCCGGGGCGGGAACGCCTGCCGGGCGTGGGTCAGCAGGAACAGGCTGATCACGGCCACCCAGGCCGGGAAGACCAGGGTGAGCCACAGCGCCTCGGTCACCGCGAACAGCAGGACGAGAGCGAGTAGGTAGGTGGGGGCGACCAGCCATCGGGGCATCAGCCCGGTGCGCATCCAGATGGTGGCCAGCGAGATCATGAAGACCGCGGCCATCCGGATCGAGTAGACGTTGCTGATCTGCAGGATCAGCGCGTGCGCGAAGGCGGCCGACTCCTGGGCAGGGACGGCCGCCGCCTGGTCCGCCAGGAGCAGACCGCCGGCACTGGCCATCGTGACGAGGATGAGCGCCAGGAACAACAGGCCGCTGCCGACGAAGACCGTCGAGAAGAACTGGTCCTCGAGGTCGCCCAGCCGGTGCCGGAGCGCACCGATGAACCACAGGAACGCGATGCAGGCGAACTGGGACAGCATCAGTGCGACGGTGAGCCGTGAGCGGCCGGCGTCCAGCCACTCGGTCGTGCCGAAGGGGTCCGCCGGGATCGCCTGACGGATCAGGACGATGCTCGTCGTGAACAGGACCGCGAACACGATCCCGACGGCGGCGGCGGCGTGCGGGGTGGTCAGCCGGTGCAGGTGCGGTTCGCTGCGCTCCGCGGTCATGCCCGGATTGTCTCCGACCAGCGGCGATGCGGGGGCACAAACGACGGATCGCGACCTCGTGTGCGGGTCACAAGATGCGAAATGCGCACTTACGCGCCGGTAAGTTAGCTGTTACAGTGCGTACCGCTTGTGTCGTCCGACACACGGACATCGACCTGTGAAGGGACCGTGGGGATGGGGATGGGGATGGGGATGGGGCGCGCCCGACGATGGGTCGGCGCCGCGGCGACGGCCGCGGCGCTGACGGGAACGATGCTCGCGGCGCCGGCGACGGCGGGCGCGGACGCGAACTTCTACGATCCTCCGCTCGACCTGGCCGGCGCCTCCGGCGCCGTACTCCGCAGCGGACCGTCCGACCTCGCCGTCCGCGTCCCGACGCCGCAGGGCGTGTTCCCGGCACAGGGCACCCGGCTGCTCTACCGCAGCCTCGATGCGAACGGCGACCCCAACGCCGTCGGCGGCACCTACCTCGAGCCGTCGCTGCCCTGGAACGGTCCCGGTCCGCGGCCGCTCGTCGCGATCGCGCCGGGCACCCAGGGCCAAGGCGACCAGTGTGCGCCGTCCAAGCAGCTGAACTCGCTCGTGTCCTACACCCCGCCGCTCGACCTGTTCACCGAGTACGAACTGCTGTCGATCAACACCATGCTGCTGCAGGGCATCGCCGTCGTCGTCACCGATTACGACGGTCTCGGGACGCCGGGCCACCACACCTACGTCAACCGCCTCGCGGAGGCGCACGCGGTGCTCGATGCGGTCCGGGCGGCCCAGAGCCTGCCCGCCGCGTCCGTCACCCCCGACGGGCCGGTCGGCCTGTGGGGGTACTCCCAGGGCGGGGGTGCCGTGTCGGCGGCCGCCGAACTGCAGCCGACCTACGCACCCGAGTTGAACCTGGTGGGCGTCTACGCCGGTGCGCCGCCCGCGGACCTCGAGGCCACGCTGAACCAGGTCGACGGAACGGCACTGACCGGCGTGATCGGCTACACGATCAACGGCCTGGGCGAGGCCTACCCCGAGCTCCGGGATCTCATCGACGCCGAGATCAACGACCGGGGACGCGAGATGCTGCAGTCGGTGGCGAACCAGTGCGCCCCGGAGACGATCTTCCGCTACGGCTTCCAGCGCACGAACGACTACACCCGCACGGGCGAGCCGCTGAGCGTGGTCGTCGACCGGTTGCCGGAGGCGAAGGAAGCCATCGCCGCGCAGCGGATCGGACGCCTGCAGCCGTCGGTGCCGGTACTCGTGCAGCACGGAACGATGGACGACATCGTGCCCTACGGCCAGGGTCACCGGCTCGCGACGGACTGGTGCGCCCTCGGCGCCACTGTCCAGTTCTCCACGAACACCACCCCGCCGATCCTGCCGGGCCTGGCCGTCAATCACGCGCTGCCGCTGGTCGCGGGCATGCCCGAAGCGGTCGCCTACCTGAACGACCGGTTCGCCGGGCGGCCCGCACCGTCCAACTGCGGCGCCTTCTGACCGACGGCCGCGTGGGATCCGCGGACAGGACGGTCAGCCGCGACAGCGATTGCTGTCGCGGCTGACCAGGGCGCGCGCGGCCGGCGGCCCGTTCACACCACCGGATGGTCGGCGCCGAGGAATCTGCGGGCGAGGTTCTGCTCCACCGACGGCCCGGGCGACCATTCGGCGATCCACGGGCCCGTGCCCTCGCTGGGATCGATCACGCCCTTTTCCAGCCAGGTGTAGCGGCCGTCGAGGACGTCGGCCGTGAGCTGCCGGTCGGCATCGTCGGTGTGCGTCCACAACGCGGCGAACAGCGAGTCCACGCGGAGCTTCGCCTGGAGGCAGAAGACGTCGGCGAGTTCGTAGGCCGCATCCGTCTCGGGGTGACCGTCGGTGTGGTACATCTGCGCCCGTACGCAACTTGCCGACATGGCGAACAGTTCCGCGCCGATGTCGACGAGCCGCCCCAGGAAATTCTGCCGCTTCTCCAGACCACCCTGCCACCGGGCCATGCCGTAGAACGTGGACCGAGCGAGCTTGCGTGAACACCGCTCCACGTAGCGCAGATGGTGTGCCACGGGACCGAATTCGCCGTAGGAGGTGGGCAGCTGGCCCTTGCCCGCCACCAACTGGGGCAGCCACTTGGCGTAGAAGCCGCTCGCCTTGGCGGCGGCCCGGGCCTTCGTGTCCAGAGTGGCTTTCGGATCGGCCAGCTCACCCGCCACCCGCAGGTGGGCATCCACGGCTTCGCGGGCGACGAAGAGCCGCATGATCTCGCTCGAGCCCTCGAAGATCCGGTTGATCCGCAGGTCCCGCAGGAGCTGCTCGGCGGGCACCATCCGCTCCCCCCGGGCCGCGAGCGACGCCGCCGTCTCGTAGCCGCGTCCCCCTCGGATCTGCATCAACTCGTCGGCGATCTCGCAGGCCACCTCGCTCGACCACAGCTTGGCCAGAGCCGCCTCGATGCGGATGTCGTTGCGGTCCTCGTCGCACATCTGGCCGGTCAGTTCCACCACGGCTTCGAGGGCGAACGTGGTGGCCGCGATGTATCCGATCTTGCCGGCAATCGCATCGTGCCGACCCACCGGGCGACCCCACTGGACACGGGCGCCGGACCATTCCCGGGCGATCTTGAGCGCCCACTTGCCGGCACCGGCGCACATCGACGGGATCGCGAGCCGGCCGGCGTTGAGGGTGGTCAGGGCGATCTTCAGGCCGTCACCCTCGCGGCCGATGAGATTCTCCTTCGGCACCCGCACCTTGTACAGCCGGGTGAGGCCGTTCTCGATCCCCTTCAGGCCCAGGAACGAGTTGCGGCGTTCGACGGTGATGCCCGGGGTGTTCGCCTCGACGACGAACGCCGAGATGCCGCCGCGGTGGCCCTCGCTGCGCGGCACCCGCGCCATCACCACCAGCAGTTCGGCGACCACTCCGTTGGTGGTCCACAGCTTCACGCCGTCGAGTTCGTACGCGTCGCCGTTCTCCACCGGCACCGCCGTCGAGGCGAGACGGGCGGGATCGGAACCCACGTCGGGCTCGGTCAGCAGGAAGGCCGAAATCGCCCCCCGCGCACACCGCGGGAGGAAAGCGCGCTTCTGTTCGGGTGTCCCGGCCAGCTTCAAGGGTTCGGGCACTCCGATGGACTGATGCGCCGACAACAGGACGCCGAGGCTCGGGTGGGCGCTGGCCACGAGCATCAGCGCGCGGT
This sequence comes from Rhodococcus ruber, assembly GCF_016804345.1. NCBI lineage: Bacteria > Bacillati > Actinomycetota > Actinomycetes > Mycobacteriales > Nocardiaceae > Rhodococcus > Rhodococcus ruber. Next base: position 473,534 of record NZ_CP044211.1, read on the forward strand.
TGTAGGCCACCTGCGACAGTCCCAGGCCGCCGTACTCCTGGGAGATCTTCATGCCGAAGCAGCCGAGCTCGGCCAATCCGGCGACGTATTCGTCAGGAATCCGGGCCTCGCGCTCGATGCGGCTGCCGTCCACACCCTCGCAGAAGCGGCGAAGCTCTGCCAGGAACCCTTCGGTCCGGGCCTCCTCGTCGGGGGTGGGCCGCGGGAACGGATGGATGAGGTCGAGGGTCAGACGCCCGAGAAACAACTCCTTTGCGAACGACGGCTTGTGCCAGCTGGTCTCGCGGGACTCCTCTGCGAGAGCGCGCGACTGTTCCTCGCTGGCGTGTATCTGCTGTGCCATGTGATGCCTCCCCGATAGGACTGCTACCGGCGAGTATCCACCCGTTTTGTGACGTGCATCACGATATTCGCCGGATCGGTACCGGCGAGTAACCCGAGGGTGTGCGACAGATCACGGAGCGGCGCGGTGGCCGTCCCGACAGGCACCCCGTGCGGGTCCGTACGCTGGAGTGGTCACCGACGACGCACCCGAGCACCTCCACCTTCCCGCCTACGCGGACCACCGCTGGAGGCCGACATGGAATTCCTTGCGTCCGTACCTGTCGTACTACTGCTGACAGTCCTGATCTACGTTGTCGCCGGCCGGATCGTCGATCTGGAACTACGCGTCACCGAACGACAACTGCTCGAAGAAGGGCAGGCCGCGCGCGACGCGACCTGCCCCGGATCCGATTCCGTCCCGTGATCCCGGCGGACCTCAGTCCTGCTTCTTCGGTCCCCCGGCAGGACCACTCGGCGGCTGCGGCTTCGCGGAGGTTCCCTTGCCACCGGCAGCCGCGTTCTTCGGCTCGGGGGCCGGCTTGCGAGCCGGTTCCTCCTTGGCCGCATGCTTTCCGGTCGGGGCCGCATCGGCCGTGCCCTTCGGTGCCGCGTCTGTGCTCTTCGGCGCCGTGCCGGCCGCCGGCGTGGGCTTCGGTGCCGGCGTGGGCTTCGGAGCCACCGCCTCGGGCGTCGCGGCCGGTTCGGGCTTCGCCTTTGCCGGTGACGCCGGCTTCGGTGTGGCGGCGTCGGTCTTCGGCGCTTCGGTCTTCGGTGCGTCGGTCTTCGGTGCGGCGGCTTCGGGCGTCGCAGCCGGCTGGGGCGTCGTCTTCGGTGTTTCCGCCGGCTTCGGGGCGGGCGCTTCGGTCTTCGGTGCTTCGGTCTTCGGGGCGACGGCCTCGGGCGCTGCGACCGACACGGGCGGAACCGACTCGATCCGCGGCGGCTCCGGAGCGACGGGCGGGTGATCCCCGAGCCGGCTGCGGTAGAACACCACTCCACCCGCGGCGACGACGCCGAGCGCACCGACCGTCACCAGGAGCCTGCGGCCCCGGCCCCGGGAACCGGACTCGATCGTCGCTGCGGCCTGTGCGCGGCGGCACTCCCGGTTTCCAGCCATGTTCCGGGCGACGTCGAGACCCTTCCGGGCGACGAACAGTCCGGTGACAAGCGGCCCCCGCGCCAGGGCCGTCGCGCCTTGACCTGCCAGCTTCAGGTAGCCGCCGGCCCCCTTGGATTCCTTCGGGGGGCACACGAGTTCGCTTCCGGTGCCGGACCCGCTCTTGGTTCTGGACTCGCTCACACTCGTCATGTACCCACTTTTGCACAGCGAAACCTCACTCCTGGGGTATGAGAGACGGACCGCTCCGGTGTCGCGGACCCGGATGGCACGATGGAGGAGTGACTTCACCTCAAAAGACTGCAACCGCGACTCTGCACACCAACCGCGGCGACATCGTGATCGAGCTCTTCGGCAACCATGCCCCGAAGACCGTCGAGAACTTCGTCGGCCTCGCGAACGGCACCAAGGAGTACAAGACCGAGAACGCCAAGGGCGAGACCAGCGGCCCGTTCTACGACGGTGCGGTCTTCCACCGCGTCATCGACGGCTTCATGATCCAGGGCGGCGACCCGACCGGCACCGGCCGCGGCGGCCCGGGTTACCAGTTCGGCGACGAGTTCCACCCCGAGCTGCAGTTCGACCGCGGCTACCTGCTCGCGATGGCCAACGCCGGACCGGGCACCAACGGTTCGCAGTTCTTCATCACCGTCGGACCGACCCCGCACCTGAACCGGCGCCACACGATCTTCGGTGAGGTCACCGACGACGCGTCGAGGAAGGTCGTCGACGCGATCGCCACGACGGCGACGGACCGTGCGGACCGTCCGGTCGAGCCGGTCGTCATCGACAGCATCACCATTTCCTGAGAGAGACCGAACATGACGAACCCCGGCTGGGGCCACGCGGCCGGCGGGGGCGGCCACCCGCCCCAGCCGCGGTGCGTCCGGCATCCCGATCGCCCGACCCTGCTCTCGTGCAGCCGATGCGGACGACCGGCCTGCCCCGACTGCCTGCGGTCCGCCGCGGTGGGTCAGCAGTGCGTCGATTGCGTCGCGGCCGCTCGACGTGATGTCCCGCAGGCCCGCACCGTCGCGGGCGCGCCCGTCCGGTCGCAGGCGAACACCCCGCTCGTGACGTACATCCTGATCGCGCTGAACACCGCAATCTTCGCGATCACCGCGGCCCAGTCCGGCAGCGTGATGAACAACGAGCGCTCGTCGAGCCTGTTCTTCGAGTGGGCGCTGTGGCCGCCGATGATCGCCGCTCGCGACGAGTACATCCGGGTGCTGGGCAGCGGATTCCTGCACTTCGGGGTGCTGCACCTCGCGGTCAACATGTTCGCGCTGTACGTGATCGGACGGGACACCGAACTCGTCCTCGGCCGGCTCCGGTACCTGGCCGTCTACCTCGTGTCGATCCTCGGCGGATCCGCGGCAGTGATGCTGCTCGAGACCGGCGCCGTCACTGCCGGCGCCTCCGGCGCCGTGTTCGGCCTGCTGGGAGCGCAGGCGGTGATCCTGATGCGGCTGCGGCGCAGCCCCGCGCCGGTGCTGGCGATCGTCGTCCTCAACGTCGTCATCAGCATCACCATCCCCGGCATCTCCCTGTGGGGACACCTCGGCGGCCTGGCCGCGGGTGCGGCGGCGACGGCGGCACTGTTGTTCGCCCCGCGCGCACTGGGCGCGGGCGACGACCGCGCCCGCTTCGTCCGGACGGGATGGCTCGCGCTGGGGGGCGTCACGGTGGTCACCGTGCTGGTCCTCGCCCTGGCCGTCCTGCGCCTGCGGGCTCAGCTCGGCGTCTGATCCGGCGCCAGTCCCCGCACCGCGAGTGCGTCGTACACCGTGCGGGGATCGGTACCCAGGTCCCAGCGCCCGAAGATGAGCAGTTGCTCGTCGCCCTGGGTGTCGCGCACGTCGATCTCCAGCATGGGGACCCGCCGGCCGAGCCGCGGATACGCGACGATCCGTACCCGCGTCAGGGCTGCGCGGGGCAGCTCGCGTCGTCCCGTCAGGCGGGTGACGGCCAGTCCGGCGCCTTCGGGAAGCACCTCGAGCCGCGGGCGCTGCCGGGCCGCGAGTGCCGCGACGACGAGTGCGACCGCGGCCGCGAGCCCGACGAGGGTGCGGCCGGCAGGATCGGGAGTCGTCGCCGCGGCCACCGCGAGCACGACGCCGCCCACCGCCAGCGCGACGATCGCGAGCGGGGGCGTGGACCAGCGCAGGGGTTGTTCACCGGACACGGGGAGCTTTCCCCAGTTCGTCCACAGGTTTGTCCACAGGTGGGGATGAACTACACTCCTGTAACCTCACCGCCACCTCATGGTCATGATCAGGCCGACGATCATGAACCCGAAACCGATGAGGAAGTTGTACGCGCCGAGGTCGTTCATCCACGAGATCTGCTCGGCCGCGAGGTAGTAGACCACCAGCCAGGCCAGGCCGATCAGCATGAAGCCGAGCATCACCGCGACGTACCAGGTGCTCGACGGTCCCGCCTTCACCTTCACGGGGGTGCGGCTCACCGGGTTGATCGTGTAGTCGGTCTTCTTCCGGACCTTCGACTTGGGCATGACGTCCTCGTTCGTGCGGTACCGCGCGGGGCGGACAGGTAGGTTGGGCAGCTACCTGGCGTGTACTACCAGTGCGTGTACTACCAGTGTGAGTACACGCTAACGCAGAATCCGGAACGGAGGGTCCACGTGTCGGACGGCCGGGCCCGCGCGCTCGGGTGGACTGCCGCCGCGCTGGCCGTGTGCCTGCTCGCCGGTTTGCTGCTCGGCACCACCCGCGGGGTCTCCGACGGCGAGGAACTGCGCGTGAGCGACTCCGCGCGGCTGTCCGACCTCGTGCGGGCAGCGCAGGCCAAGTCGGACGAGCTCGCCGCCACCCGCGACGACCTCGCGGGACGCGTCACCGAGTTGCAGGCGCAGGCCGCGGCCACCGACGACGACGTCGCCGCGGTGCTCGCCGACACCGTCGCTCTCGAGGATCCGGCCGGCCTGACCGCACGGCGTGGCCCCGGGGTCACCGTGAGCCTCACCGATGCGCCGCGCGGCGCCGACGGCAGGTATCCGACGGATGCGTCGCCCGACGATCTCGTGGTGCACCAGCAGGACGTGCAGAGCGTGCTCAACGCGATGTGGGCCGGCGGGGCCGAGGCGATCGCGATGCAGGATCAGCGGCTCGTGGCGACGTCGGCACCGCGCTGCATCGGCAACACCCTGTTGCTGCACGGCCGTACCTACTCTCCGCCGTACGTGATCACCGCGCTGGGCGACCCGGCGCGACTCGAGGCCGCCCTGGCGGCCGAGCCGGGCATCCGCGTGTACAAGCAGTACGCGGCGCGCTACGGGCTGGGCTACACGCAGCAGTCGTCGGAGTCGTTGTCGGTACCGGCCTACACGGGCGGAGCAACGCTGCGTTGACGGGTCGGTACCCTTTCCGCATGCGCATCCTCGTCGTCGACAACTACGACAGCTTCGTCTTCAATCTCGTGCAGTACCTGGGGCAGCTCGGGACGCGGGCCGAAGTCTGGCGCAACGACGACGAGCGACTCACCGGTGCCGCGGACCGGATCGCGGCCGAGTTCGACGGCATCCTCCTGAGCCCCGGGCCGGGCACGCCGCAGCGCGCCGGTGCGAGCATGGACCTCGTGCGGGCCTGCGCCGACGCGGGCACGCCGCTGCTCGGGGTCTGCCTCGGCCATCAGGCGATCGGTGCCGCCTTCGGTGCGACCGTGGACCGGGCCCCCGAGCTGCTGCACGGCAAGACCAGCTCGGTCTGGCACGACGGCACCGGTGTGCTGGCCGGCCTGCCGGATCCGTTCACCGCGACGCGCTACCACTCGCTCACGGTGCTGCCCAACACGCTGCCGGACGAGCTCGTCCCCACCGGATTCACCGAGAGCGGCATCGTCATGGCCCTCCGGCATCGCGAGCTGCCCATCCACGGCGTCCAGTTCCACCCGGAATCGGTCCTCACGCAGGGCGGCCACCGGATGCTCGCGAACTGGCTCGGCGTGTGCGGCGAGGCGCCGGACGAACAGCTGGTCGCCCGTCTCGAGGCGGAAGTGGCTCAGGCGCTCGCCGGGGGCGTCGCCTGAGCCGTCCGCACGGCACCCGAGCCGCAGCTCAGCGGATACCCAGCACGCCCACACCCACGGTGAGGGTCTCCGACTTGGAGATCTCCGACCCCGGCGGCTGCTGCTGGGCGATGACCTTACCCACCAGCTCCGGGTCGAGGGTGGCCTCGCGGTTCTGCACGAGCTGGGCCGGCGAGCCCGTCCAGCCGGCCGCCCGCAGTTCCGCCAGTGCCTCGGACACCGTCCTGTTCGTCAACGCGGGCATCTCGATGCGGTTGCCGTTGGACACCTGGATGGTGACCGTGTCGCCCTCCGTCGCGCTGGTGCCGCCCGCCGGGCTGCTCGACACCACCGTCCCGGCCGGCTGGCTCGAGTCGATCTCGTCGACCACGACGGTGAAACCGGCGGCCTCGATGTTGTCGCGCGCCACCTCGGTGGCCTGACCCACGACGTTGGGCACGCGGATCTGCTCGGGTCCGCTGCCGAGCGTCACCCGCACCGCGCTGTCGCGGTCGGCGTCGGCTCCCGGAGCGGGGCTCTGGTCGACGACGGTGTCGCGTTCGGCCGACGACGACGGTGCGCGGGCCACGTTCGGATCGAGGCGCAGTCCGGCGTCGGTCAGGGCCTGCAGCGCCTCCTGCTGGTTCATGCCCGCCAGCCGCGGGATCTGCACCTGTTCGGGGCCGCTCGAGACCTCGAGGGTGACGGTGCTGCCCTCCTCGGCCTGGACTCCGGCGACCGGCCGGGTGTTGACGACGTTCCCGGAGGCGACCACGGCGTCGGGTTTCATCTGCACCGAGACCTCGAACCCGGCATCCTGCAGCCTGCTCTCCGCGATCTCCGCGGCAAGGTTGCGCACGTCGGGGACGGGGATCTGCGCGGCGCTCGATCCCGGGCCCGACGTCCACAGGAACACCCCGACGATGCCGACGATCACGACCGCCGCCAGGCCCAGCAGGGTGTTGCGCAGGACCCGGGAGCGCTGAGGCGTCGCCACGGTCCCGCCGGCAGCGGCTCCGGCGGGACCGCGGTCCGCGCCGTTGCGGGGTGTCCCGGCACCGTCGACGGCCCCGAGGATGGTGGTGCGGTCCTCGTCGGTCATCACCATCGGTGCGCTGGGCTTCTGGCCGCTCAGCACGCGGATCAGGTCGCTGCGCATCTCGGCGGCACTCTGGTACCGGTTGGCGGGGTTCTTCGCCATCGCCTTGAGGATCACCGAGTCCAGCTCCGGCGGGACGGCGGAGTTCACCGACGACGGCAGCGGCGGGTCCTCGCGGACGTGCTGGTACGCGACGGCCACGGGGGAATCACCCTGGAACGGCGGCTTGCCGGTGAGGATCTCGAACAGGACGCAGCCGACCGAGTACACGTCGGAACGGGCGTCCACCTGCTCGCCGCGGGCCTGTTCCGGCGACAGGTACTGGGCGGTGCCGATCACCGCGGCGGTCTGCGTCATCGGGCTCGCGGCGTCGGAGATGGCCCGGGCGATGCCGAAGTCCATCACCTTCACCGCGCCGGAACGGGTGATCATGACGTTGGCGGGTTTGACGTCGCGGTGGACGATCATGTTGCGGTGGCTGAAGTCGAGGGCGGCGCACACGTCCGCCACGACCTCCATGGCCCGCTTCGGGGTCATCGGCCCCTGGGAGCGCACGATGTCGCGCAGCGTGTCGCCCTCGACGAACTCCATGACGATGTACGGCAGCGGGCCGGACTCGGTCTCCGCCTCACCGGTGTCGTACACGGCGACGATCGCCGGATGGTTCAACGCCGCGGCGTTCTGGGCTTCGCGGCGGAACCGGAGATAGAACGTGGGGTCGCGGGCGAGATCGGCGCGCAGCACCTTGATCGCCACGTCGCGGTCGAGCCGCAGATCCCGGGCCAGGTGTACCTCCGACATGCCACCGAAGCCGAGGATCTCACCCAATTCGTAGCGGGAAGAGAGCTTGCGGGGTGTGGTCATGACTGTCCTCGGGTGACTGGCTCGAGCGGGGTGAACGGGTTGTCGATGGCTCCGGGTTCGAGACCGCCGTCACCGTCGTCCGGCAGGGAGACGGTGGTCGTGGTCGTCTCGGCCGTCGTCGTGGTGGCGGCTGTCGTCGTGGTGGCGGCCGTGGTGGTGGTGGGCGCCGTGGTGGTGGTCGGCGCCTCCGTCGTCGTCGTCGGCGGCGGGGTGGTCGTCGTCGGCTCGGGGGTGGTCGTGGGTGCCTGCGTCGTGGTCGGGGGCGCCGTCGTCGTCGGCTCCACCGTCGTGGTGGTGGTCCGCGGCGGCCGCGTGGTCGTCGTCGTGGCACGGGTGGTGGTCGTCGGTGCCTGCGTGGTCGTGGACCGTGCGGGGCCCGCGTCCCCGGAATTGTCGCCGCCCAGCAGCACCAGCGCCAGCGCAACGAGTGCGAGCGCCACGGCCGCCCCGGCCGCCCAGGCGATGGCCTTCGGGCTCGGTGAGCGTTTGTCGCCGGACGGGGCGGGGCCGGTGGGTGGCTGGTCCCCGCCGTTCGCGAACGCCGGGGCGTAGTACGGCCGCGACGGCGGCGGCGGCGGGGTCGGACCGAGCGCGCGGGTCGCAGCCGGGGACGTCGTGCCCGGCACCCCCGGCGGCAGGATCCGCGTGGCACCGGTGACCGGCGGCACGTTGCCCGGCGGCGGCACCGATCGCCCGGAACGCACCGCGGCGACGGCGTCGGCGAACTCGCCGCCACTCGTGTACCGGTGCGCGGGGTCCTTCGTCATGGCGATCTCGATGAGCTCACGCACCCCCGCCGGCAGGTCGGTGGGCAGCGGAGCGGGGGTCTCCTGCACGTGCTTCATCGCGACGGTGACGACGCTGTCGCCGAGGAACGGCCGCCGGCCGGCGAGGGCCTCGTATCCGACGACGCCGAGCGAATACACGTCGCTTGCCGACGTCGCCTCCTGGCCGAGGGCCTGCTCGGGGGCGATGTACTGGGCGGTGCCCATGACCATCCCGGTGCGCGTCACCGGTGACGCGTCGACGGCCTTGGCGATGCCGAAGTCGGTGATCTTGACCTGGCCGGTGGGGGTGATGAGGATGTTCCCGGGCTTGACGTCGCGGTGCACGACTCCGGCGTCGTGCGCCGCCTGCAGCGCCCGGCCGGTCTGTTCGAGCATGTCCAGGGTGTGCGGCAGCGACAGGCGGCCCACCCGGGCGAGCACGGCATTGAGGGGTTCGCCGTGCACCAGTTCCATCACCAGGTACGCAATGGACTGTCCCTCGGCGTCGGTGGTCTCGCCGTAGTCGAACACGCCCGCGATGCCGGGGTGGTTGAGCTGGGCGGTGGTGCGCGCCTCGAACCGGAATCGGGTCAGGAAGTCCGCGTCGCCGGAGAGTTCGGCCTTGAGGACCTTCACCGCCACCCGGCGGTCGAGGCGGGTGTCGAGCCCTTCCCACACCTGTCCCATGCCACCGGTGGCGATGAGCCGTTGCAGCCGGTAACGGTCGGCGATCATGGCGCCGCTGTGCAAAGCCATAATCAGCCTCTCTGCATTCCCGCCGCGATCACGGCACGTCCGATCGGCGCGGCAACCGAGCCTCCCGTGGCGGCGAGAGCGCGATCGCCGCCGTCCTCCACGATGACCGCCACGGCAACAGTGGGCTGCTGGGCAGGCGCAAAGGCGATATACCACGTGTGCGGGGGAGTGTTACGGGGATCGTCGCCGTGCTCGGCGGTGCCGGTCTTCGACGCGATCTGGACCCCCGGAATCTTGCCCTCGCCGCCGGAGAAGTTCTCGGATCCGATCATCAGGTCGGTCAGGGTGGCCGCGACCTGCGGTGACATGGCCTGCCCGGCCGAGACCGGTGAGGTCTCCGCCAGCACCGACAGGTCCGGCGACTGCAGCTGGGACACCAGGTGCGGCTGCATCCGGACGCCGCCGTTGGCGATGGTGGCGGCGATCACGGCGTTCTGCAGCGGGGTGAGTGCGACGTCACGCTGGCCGATGCTGGACTGGCCCAGCGCGGCGCCGTCGGGGATCGGCCCGATCGTGCTCGCCGCGACGGGGACGGGGATCTCCACGGACTCCCCGACACCGAGGGCCTCCGCCTGCTCGGCGAGGGCCTCCTTGCCGGTCTCGATGCCCATCTCGACGAAGGCGGTGTTGCAGGAGCGGGCGAAGGCTTCGCGCAGGGAGGCCGTAGGGCCGCCACCGCACGTCGCGCCGCCGTAGTTCTCCAGGGTGGTCGCGGTGTCGGGCAGCGTGATGTTGGGCGCGGCGGTGAACTGGTCGTCGGGGGTGGTGCCCGCAGCGAGGGCCGCGGCGGTCACCACGACCTTGAAGGTCGAGCCCGGCGGGTAGGTCTGCGAGATGGCGCGATTGAGCATCGGTTTGTCGGGGTCGGCGTTGAGTTCCTCCCACGCCTGCGAGGTGGCGGCGCCGTCGTGGCCGGAGAGCCGGTTGGGGTCGTAGCTCGGGGTGCTCACCATCGCCAGGATGCGACCGGTGCTGGGCTCGATGGCGACGACCGAGCCGGTGTAGCCCTTGGCGGTGAGTTCGTCGTACGCCACCTGCTGCATGACAGGGTCGATGGTGGTGACCACGTTGCCGCCGCGAGGATCCCGTCCGGAGACCAGATCGAAGAAGCGCCGGCCGAACAGCCGGTTGTCGGACCCGTTGAGCACCTCGTCCTCGGTGCGCTCGAGCCCGGTGCTGCCGTACTGCATCGAGTAGAACCCGGTCACCGGTGCGTAGGCGAGCGGACTCATCGGCTGCTCGGGGGCGGCCGGGTACGTGCGCAGGTACTTGTAGCGGCTGTCGGTGGGGACCGACACCGCCAGGACCTGTCCGCTCGCGGAGATCTGGCCGCGCTGACGCGAGTACTCGTCGATGAGCACCCGCGAGTTGCGCGGGTCGGTGCGCAGGTCGTCGGCTTTGATGACCTGGACGTAGGTGGCGTTGGCAAGCAGCGCGACGACCATGAACATCACCGCCATCGCGACTTTGCGGAGCGGTGTGTTCATCCGCGCCCCAGCATTTCCGTCGGCGCGTCCGCGATCGGTGGCGGTGCCTTCTTGCGTGGGGCGGCGGGCTCGCGGGCCGCGTTGGAGATCTTCACCAGCAGCGCCAGCAGGAGGTAGTTCGCCAGCAGCGACGAGCCGCCGTAGGACATGAACGGTGTGGTGAGACCGGTGAGCGGGATCAGCTTGGTGACGCCGCCGACGACGACGAACAACTGGATCGCGATGGTGAACGACAGTCCGGCGGCCAGCAGCTTGCCGAAACTGTCGCGGACGGCGAGCGCGGTGCGCAATCCCCGCGTGATGAGGATCAGGAAGAGGACGAGAATGGCGCTGAGGCCGATGAGCCCGAGTTCCTCACCGATCGTGGCGACGATGAAGTCGGTCTTGGCGAACGGCACCTGCGCGGGACGTCCGCTGCCGAGCCCGGTGCCGGCGACGCCCCCGGTGGCGAGACCGAACAACGACTGCGAGATCTGGTAGCCGGTGTTGTTGTAGTCGGCCAGCGGGTCGAGCCAGGTCTCCACGCGCACCCGCACGTGCCCGAACATCTGGTACGCGAAGTAGAAGCCGACGACGAGCAGGGCGCCCCCGACGAGCAGCCAGCCCACCCGTTCGGTCGCGATGTACAGCATCACCAGCACCGTGCCGAACAGCAGCAGCGACGTGCCGAGGTCCTTCTCGAACACCATGACGCCGATCGAGAGGATCCACGCCGCGAGGATCGGGCCCAGGTCGCGGGCGCGGGGGAAGTCCATGCCGAGCACGTGTTTGCCGGCGGTGGTGAACAGGTCGCGCTTGGCCACCAGCACGGACGCGAAGAAGATGATGAGCAGGATCTTGGCGAACTCGCCGGGCTGGATGCTGAATCCGGGCAGCTTGATCCAGATCTTGGCGCCGTTGACCTCGGAGAAGCGGGACGGCAGCAGGGCCGGGACGGCGAGCGCGACGAGACCGATCAGGCCCAGGGTGTAGCTGAACCGGGCGAGGAGCCGGTAGTCGTGCAGCAGCGCCAGCACCGCGACGAAGCCGGCGATGGCGAGCGCCGTCCACAGCACCTGCTGGTTGGCGTCGGGGGAGGGGATCGGCTGACCGAGGTAGCGCGCGTTCTCCTCGTCGGCGAGGTCGAGTCGGTGGATCAGGACCAGTCCCAGGCCGTTGAGCAGCGCGACGATCGGCAGCAGCAGCGGGTCGGCGTAGGGCGCGAACCGGCGCACCGCCAGGTGCGCGGCGAGGAACAGCACCGCGTACGTCAGCCCGTACTTGGCCAGGTCCATGGTCAGGGTCTGTTCCTGGCTGGCTTCGACCAGCATCAGCGACACCGTGGTGATCGCGATGGCGGCGACGATGAGCAGCAGCTCCGTGTTCCGCCGCGTGGACACGGCGGGAGCCGGGGCGAAGCCTCCGGGGGGACTGGGGAAGGAGGCTCCGGGTGCGTGGGACACCGACATCAGGCGCCCACCCGGCAGTTCTGGCCCGGCACCTGCGGGACCGTCGGCTCGGGCGCCGGGGCCGGGGCGGTTGTCTCGGCGGGGGGTGCGGGTTCCGACGCGGGAGCGGCCGTCGGGGCCGGCGCGGGAGCCGGTGGGGGCGCCGGCGCCGGTGCGGGCTCGGGAGCCGGCTGTTCCTCGACGCACACCGGGAGCAGGTCGTTCTCCGCGAGCCGGTTCATCTGCGTGCGCGCGTCGTCGAGAGACCCCGACGGCAGGCCCGCCCGCACCTGTTCGCGGGCCGCCGGCTGCAGATCGTCGACCAGCATGACGCGGCAGTCCGCCTCCTGCGGGGAGGTCAGGGTCAAGGTTCCGTCGTCCGCGAGACAGCCGACGAGGGACTGTTCCTGCAGGGAGTAGCCGAGGACGCTGCCGGGCACGCCGCGCAGCACCGTGACGCGGCCGTCGTCGTCGCCGACGTAGTAGTAGCTGCGGATCATCGTCCGGCCCACGGCCGCACCCGCGACGAGCAGCCCGAGCACCACGATCGAGACGAGCGGCCACCACATCCGGCTGCGTCTGCGCGCGGGCTCGGGATCCTTCTGCGCGACGACACGCTTGGGCGTGGCGCGCGGCGGACGCATCGCGGCGGCGCGGCCCGCGGCGGTGTTCGGCGGCGGGGTGTCCTCGTCGTCCCCCGACGCGGCGCCGGCGACGATCGGATGGCTCTGGCCGTAGTCGAGATCGATGACGTCGGCGACGACGACGGTGACGTTGTCGGGGCCGCCGCTGCGCAGGGCGAGTTCGATGAGCCGATCGGCGCACTCGTCGTGCGTGCCTTCGCTCATGGTGTCGGCGATGGTCTCGTCGCTGACGACGTCGGACAGGCCGTCGGAGCAGATGAGGTAGCGGTCGCCGGCGCGTGCCTCGCGCACGGTGAGGGTCGGTTCGACCTCGCTGCCGGTGAGGGCACGCATGATGAGCGAGCGCTGTGGGTGGCTGTGCGCCTGCTCGGGCGTGATGCGCCCCTCGTCGACGAGGGACTGCACGAAGGTGTCGTCGCGGGTGATCTGGGTCAGCTGGCCGTCGCGCAGCAGGTAGGCGCGCGAATCGCCGATGTGGGCGAGGCCGAGTTTGCTGCCGGCGAAGAGGATGGCGGTGAGCGTGGTGCCCATGCCGTCGAGTTCGGGTTCCTCCTCGACCTGATCCGCGATGGCGGCGTTGCCCTCGCGCACGGCGGCGGCGAGCTTGCCGAGCAGGTCCCCGCCGGGTTCGTCGTCGTCGAGGTGGGCGAGCGCCGCGATCATCAGCTGCGAGGCGACTTCGCCGGCGGCGTGACCGCCCATGCCGTCGGCGAGGGCGAGCAGGCGGGCCCCCGCGTACACGGAATCTTCGTTGTTGGAACGAACCAGGCCACGGTCGCTCCGGGCGGCGTATCGCAGTACAAGGGTCACGGGCGGAGCTCGATCACGGTCTTCCCGACCCGGACAGGAGTGCCCAGGGGTACGCGGACGGCGGTGGTGACCTTGGCGCGGTCCAGATACGTGCCGTTGGTCGAGCCCAGATCCTCGACGTACCAGTCCGACCCGCGGGGCGACAGGCGGGCGTGCCGGGTGGAGGCGTAGTCGTCGGTGAGGACGAGGGTCGAGTCGTCGGCCCGGCCGATCAGGACCGGTTGGGAACCGAGCGTGATGCGGGTGCCTGCGAGCGCGCCCTGGGTCACCACCAGGTACTTCGCCGACTTGCCCCGGCCCAGCGACGGCAGCACCGACTGGTTGCGCGGCGAGTAGCGCGGGACCGGACGTGCGGCACCGGCGTAGATGTCCGACCGCAGCGTGCGCAGGATCGCCCAGATGAACAACCACAGCAGGAGCAGGAACCCCGCCCGGGTCAGCTGCAGAATCAGCCCCTGCACGGCTCGCCCTCCTTCTGCGTATCGGCCCGGTGCGGTGTCGTCCGGTGCGCTGCGGTCACCCACAATACGGACCCCGGGCGACGAGACGCATCGTCCGGCGCGTTGCCGACGCGTCGGATGGGTCTCGGGCCGGTTCCGATCGGGTCTCGGTCCTCGGCGCTCAGAGAATGCGCACCAGGATCTCCGAGTGACCCGCCCGGATCACGTCGCCGTCGGCGAGCTGCCAGTCCTGCACGGATGCACCGTTGACGGTGGTGCCGTTGGTCGAGCCGAGATCCGAGAGCATGGCCACCTGCCCGTCCCAGCGGATGTCGATGTGGCGGCGGGAGACGCCGGTGTCCGGCAGCCGGAACTGGGCGTCCTGCCCACGTCCGACGATGTTGCTGCCCTCCCGGAGCTGGTAGTAGCGTCCGCTGCCGTCCTCGAGCTGGAGCGTCGCGGTCAGCACCCGGCCGGCCTGCGGGGGCTGGTACGCGCCGGCACCGTAGCCCTGGTCTGCGTACCCCTGCTCGGGGTAGCCCTGCTGGCCGTAACCCGGATCCGCATACCCCTGGTCGGGGTAGCTCTGTCCGGCATAGCCCTGCTGGCCGTACCCCTGATCCGGGTAGCCCTGGTCGTAACCACCGGGCTGGGCGTATCCGCCCTGGTAGCGGTCGTCGCCGTAGGCCTGCTGGGACGGGTACTGCGGGGAGTAGTCGCGCCCGTAGTCCTGGCTGTACGCCTGTCCGGAGTAGCCGCCGTAACCCCGGTCTTCGCCGTAGCCCCGCTCCTCGTGCCCGCCGGGCGCGCCGTAGCCCTGCTGGTCGTATCCGCCGGCGTCGTAGCCGCCCTGCTCACCGCCGTACGGTGCCTGCGCGGAGGGATACGCCCCGCCGTTCCGCTGGCCCTGCTGGTAGCGCTGATCCTGGCCTACGTGCGCGTGACCGTTCCGCGCGTACTGCGGCTCGGCGCTCTCGGCGGGGTCACGGCTTGGGTCGTAGCCTGGGTTCTGCGTCATCGAGCCAACTCCTGGGTCGGGGGTCACGGTTGAACGGTGGTGCGGTGTCCGTGAGGCCGGGGCGCGCCCGACGTCGGGGTCGACCGACCCGTGCGTGCGGAACTGCCCGGTGTGCAGCGCCGCCGACGACTCGAATCCGACCTGGATCTGACCGTAGGTCTGCCACCCCTGCTCGCGGATGAAGTCCTCAAGGTGACGCGCGAACGCCTTCACCGTCAAGTCCCGATCCGCGGCGAGGGCTTCGTGATCGGATTCGCTGATCGTGATCACGTACCGGTTGGGAGCCAGCGTGTGGCCCCGGTCGAGCTGCTGGACGCCGTCCGTGGCCTCGCGTTGGAGCGCGGCCTCCACTTCCTGCGGAACGACGCCGCCACCGAAGACGCGCGCGAACACGTCGCTGACGGCAGCCTGCAGCTTGCGTTCGAATCGCTGCGCGATACCCACGGCGACCCCCTTTCCGGTCTGCGTGTCGCAATGCAGAGCTCGCTTCTGCATGGTATCGACTTTTCGTCCGATCCGGCCCGGTGGAAGGGGCGCCCCTGCCGCCGCGGTCCGGCGCATCGCCCGGAAAGGGCCTCTGCGCAGGCGAATCGTTGTTCGCCGAGGGGGTGTGTTACTGTTTTCCAGTCGCTCGGGCGAGTGGCGGAATGGCAGACGCGCTGGCTTCAGGTGCCAGTGTCCTTCGGGACGTGGGGGTTCAAGTCCCCCTTCGCCCACCACATCGGGCCCCCGATCCTTGCGGATCGGGGGCCCGAGTCGTTCTCCGGTCGCTCGGTGCGTTCGGTTCAGGAGCCGGCCGTCGCGAAGCGCGTCCGCAGGTTCGCAATCATGCAGTGCAGCTCCCGCTGGGTCTCGCGCAACTTCCGGACCTCCGCCTCGTACCGCTGTGCTGCGGCGACGGAGCCGCTGCCGCGTTCGATCCGCGCGCAGGTCTCGGCGGTGGCGAGTGCCGCGGTGACGCTGTCGTTCTCGCGATGGAGGATGCCGAGGAACACCTGTCCCTGGTGGACGTCGGCGACGGTGTGCTCGTCGGCGGTGGCCGCGAGATCCGTGAGGCTCGTCGCGCCGTGGGGCGAGGACGGGGTTGTCGTGCGATGTGCAGTGCGGGTCGTGCTCATGGCGAGCAGTCTGGCATCCCCGGACGGATTACATGCAGGATGCATGGTCTGTTGTGCCCGATTCGGGACGTTTTCCCAGTCGGTTGAGTGTTCAACAAGTCGCCACGTGACGGACGTCTCTGCGCAACCGCTTCGGGCGGTGGTTCCCGCTGGGGAACAGGGTCAAACCCCCTGTGACTCACTTCACGGAACTTTTGTTTCCGTACCCTAACAACTGCCTGTTACCCTTTCGATACCGCTGACCGCAGCTGATTTACTCGCTGCGGTCAGTTGTTATTTGTGGGGTTGTCACGTTCCCGTGGGACGGGGATGTCGACTGACCCGCGAGACGCCCCGCAGCCTGCCGTGAGCCGAGCGGGAGGACCTCGCGGCGTCGGCCGAGTGGGTTCGACGACAACCTCCCGCTGGACGCGGAATCCGCCCGCTCACCGCCGTTGTGGACAACCCCGAAGTTGTCCACAGCCCGGCAGGTTTCGCCGGCGCTCAGATTCCGGTGGTCCCCCGCGGGTACGCCGCTGTGACGTCCGTCAGCACGTTCACCAGGTACGGCACCCCGGACGCGAACGCCCGGTCCAGGGCCGGGCCGAGTTCCCGCGGATCCGTCACCAGCTCGCCGCCCGCCCCGAGCGCCGTCGCCACCAGGTCGTACCGCGTGCCCGGCGCCAGGTCGGCGGCCACGTCGTAGCCGTACAGCAGCTGCATCGGACCCTTCTCCAGCCCCCACGCCGAGTTGTTCCCCACCACGATCACCACGGGAAGTTCGTGCCGCACCAGGGTGTCGAGGTCCATCAGGGACAGCCCGGCCGCGCCGTCGCCGAGCAACAGCACCACCTGACTCGCCGGCCGTGCCACGCGCGCCGCGACGGCCGCGCCGAGCCCGGCGCCGAGGCATCCGTACGGCCCGGGATCGAGCCACTGGCCGGGCCGTCTCGGTTCGACGAACTTGCCCGCGAACGACACGAAGTCGCCGCCGTCGCCGATGATCACGGCGTCGTCGGCCAGTCGCGGCAGCAGTTCCCCGTAGATCCGGGCCGGGTGGATCGGGTCGGTGTCGGCGGCCAGGAGGGCGGCGTCGCGCTGGGCCGCGGCCGTCGCCTCCTCGCGCAGGCGTCGCACCCAGGTCTCCGTGTCCGGACGTGAGGGCAGCGCCGAGAGGATGCCGTCGAGGCAGGCCGTGAGATCGCCGGACACCGAGGCGGCGAGTTCGGCGTGTGCCGACACCTGCGCCGGTTCGTCGGCCACGTGCACCACCCGGGCCGCGGGTGCGCCGTCGCGTCCACCGAACCGGCCGTAGCCGAGGCGGAAGTCCAGCGGCGTGCCCACGACGATCGCCAGATCGCAGGTCCCTACCGCGGTGCCGCGAGCCTTGGTGACGAGCAGCGGGTGTCCACCGGGGACCACGCCGCGGCCCATGCCGTTGGTGATCACCGGGATCCCGACCTCGTCGACGAATCGCAGCGCCGCTTCCTCGGCGTGATCGGCCCACACGTCGGTGCCCAGCACGAGCAGCGGCCGCTGCGCCCCGGCGAGCAGGGTGGCGATCTCCGCCTGTGAGTCCGTGTCGGGCTCGAGCCGGACCGCGACCGGCGGCGACGGCAGCGGCAGCGTGGCACGTCCGAACAGTTCGTCCATCGGCACGTCCACGAATGCCGGCCCCCGGTGCGACGCGCGGGCCGCCCTGAACGCCTCGTCGACCAGCGGACCCACACGGTCCAGCGTCTTCGCCGTCTCGGACAGCTTGGTGACGGTGGACAGCAGCGGCGGCTGGTCGAGTTCCTGCAGGCTGCCCGTGCCCCAGCGGGCGTTGGGTGCGCGGCCGCCGAGCACGACCAGCGGTGACCCCGCGAAGTACGCCTGGGTGACGGCACTGACACCGTTCGTCACCCCGGGCCCGGCGGTGAGCACGGCCAGCCCGGGATGCCGGAGGAGCTTGCCCGTGGCCTCCGCGGCGAACACCGCGGTCTGCTCGTGCCGCACGTCGATCAGCCGCATGCGTGCCGCGCCCTTGACCGCGGCGTCGTACAGCGGGAACACGTGCGCGCCGGAGAGGGTGAACATCGTCTCGACACCGTGGGCGCGGGCCACCGCGGCGGCGTGGTCGCCGCCGTGCCCCTCGAGGTCCGGGCTCATGGCGCGAAGGGTACGGGTGCGGGCAGTGCCGTGGGGCGGGTTCGGTGAACTCTGCCCGAGCCGGCCGTCCGCACCGGACCGGGAGGATTCTCCGAAAAGTATTGTGTCACAAAGCGATATCGGAATGTCGGTGGACTGTCACGCCCGTTGCGGCGCGAGCCGCAGCACCGCGTCGCGCAGGGCTGTCCCGCGTTCGGCCGTCGCCACCCGGCTCGCCGCGTACGACGCCCGCACGAGGAGCCGGGTGGTCCGACGCCGCGCCCGGTCGTAGCGGCCGAGCGCTTCGGGCACCTCGAACCGGGCGAGCAGCCCCGCGAGGGTGGCCGCGTCGGCGATCGCCTCGCAGGCGCCGCGGCCGAGGTTGGGCGTCATGGCGTGGGCGGCGTCGCCGAGCAGCGCGACGTTGCCGCGCACGTACGACGGCAACGGCGGGGACTGGTAGATCTCGTGGTGGAGCACGGTTGCGGGGTCGAGGCGGTCGAGTACGTCGCGCACGGCCGGATGCCAGTCGCCGAACCGGGCGACGAGGTCGTCGGCGCCGCCGGTGGTGCCGACGGGCGCGCGGACCGCGGCGAACCAGTTGACCAGGCCGCCCTCGCGGGGAGTGATCCCGAAGAGTGCGCCCGCGCCCCATGTTTCGGTCGCGGTGTCCACGGTGCCGTCGACCCAGCCGCGCCAGGCCGCGAGGCCTGCGTGGACGGGCCGGTGGCCCGGGCCGAAGAGGGCGTCGCGGGTCGGGCTGCCCAGACCGTCCGCGCCGATCACGACGTCGTAGGCGCCGAGCTCGGTCAGTGGCGGGGCGGCCCGGCCGAGCCGCAGCACCTCGTCGGGCAGGCCCGCGGCGAGCAGGCCCAGCAGCGCCGGCCGCGAGAGCAGTACGGCGGGCCGCCGGGTGCGCATCCGCGCCAGCGGACGTCCGTCGGGCCGCACGATCGCGCCGCGGTCCAGGGCGACGCCGAGTCGCTCGACGGCGCCGGCGAGCCCGGCCGAGGCGAGAGCGTCGAGCGCGGCCGGCCACATCCCGAGCGCTGTTCCGGTCGCCGGCAACGCGGGGGAACGCTCGAAGACGTCGACGTGCCAGCCCCGCCGGACGAGTGCGTTCGCTGCGGTGAGCCCACCGATTCCGCCGCCGAGGACCGCGGCCTTGCCGCTGTTGCTCCTGGTCATGACGACAATCTACTACGTATGTAGTGTCTTGTCACTACTGTTGTAGTGTCGAGAGGTGACCGACAAACGCGCCGCGGTGCTCGACGCCGCGATCGAACTGCTCGGCCGGGAGGGGTTGCGCGGGCTCACCCATCGCGGCGTGGACGCGGCCGCCGGCGTGCCGGCCGGTTCCACGTCGAACTACTTCCGCACGCGCCGGGCTCTGCTCGAGGGCGTCCTCGACCGTCTCGTCGAGCGCGACCGGTCCGACATCGCCGTCCTGGGGGGCGGAAACCTCCCGCGCACCGAGGACGAACTCGTCGACGTGCTCGCGGGGTACGTGATGTTCGCGACAGGTCCCGATGCGCTGCGTACCCGGGCCCGGTTCGCACTGTTCGTCGAGGCCAGCGCCTCCCCGGCGCTGCGACGGTCCGTGCAGCGCCGGCGCGACGAACTGCAGGGCACGGGGCTCACGGTGCTCGCCGCTCTCGGCTCCGCGGATCCGGTCGGCGGGGCACGCATGCTCGCCGACCACCTCGACGGGATGATCCTGCACCGTCTGACCTCGGAGGATGCGGACTCCGACCCGCGCGAGGACCTTCGCCGGCTGGTGCGCGCGCTGCGGTGACGCGGAGCGCCGCGTGGTCGTACGTCAACCGCGTGTTAACGGTCGGTCACCGGGCCGTTAGGGATGGATAGGATAGCCTTGGTTGCGTCGTCCCCAGGCGGCTGACATATCGTTGTACGCAACACGGTGGACACACGACGTCCAAGCCGACCGGGAGATCCGGCCCGAGCTGCCGAAAAGGGCACCCGCATCGTCGCGGAAGGGCGGATACTGAACGGTGATCGGTGCCGATCCACCACGTGTCGGTACTTGCTCACGCAAGTAGATGGCCATCAGCGCTGCTGGTCGTCGCTGCAATCAAACGCAACGAAGGCTAGGTATGAAGCATCTTCCCGGGCCGCAAGGGCTCTACCACCCGGCGAACGAGCACGACGCCTGCGGTGTCGCATTCGTCGTCGACATGCATGGTCGCCGCAGCCGGGACATCGTGGAGAAGGCGATCACCGCGCTGGTGAACCTCGAGCACCGCGGTGCCGCGGGCTCCGAGTCCAACACCGGTGACGGTGCCGGCATCCTCATCCAGGTTCCGGACCGCTACTTCCGTGAGGTCGTCGACTTCGACCTGCCGCCCGCCGGCTTCTACGCCACCGGTATCGCGTTCCTGCCCCAGGACGAGAAGGCCGCCGACGAGGCCGTCGCCGCCGTCGACGCGATCGTCGCCGAGGAGGGCCTGCAGGTCCTCGGCTGGCGCGAGGTTCCCGTCGACCCCTCCGACCTGGGCACGCTGGCGAAGCAGGCCATGCCGAGCTTCCGTCAGATCTTCCTCACCTCGCCCGACCGCACCCTCGGCGGTCTCGACCTCGAGCGCCGGGCCTATGTGGTCCGCAAGCGTACCGAGCACGAGCTCGGCAGCGAGGGCGCCGGCCAGGACGGCCCCGGCAGCGAGACGGTGTACTTCCCCAGCCTGTCGGCGTCGACCTTCGTCTACAAGGGCATGCTCACCACGCCGCAGCTCGAGGGCTTCTACCGCGATCTGCAGGACGAGCGCGTCGAGTCGGCACTGGGCCTGGTGCACTCGCGCTTCTCCACCAACACCTTCCCGTCGTGGCCGCTCGCGCACCCGTTCCGCCGCGTCGCCCACAACGGCGAGATCAACACCGTCACCGGCAACGCCAACTGGATGCGTGCCCGCGAGGCGCTCATCGATTCCGACGTGTTCGGCGGCCGCGAGAAGCTCGACAAGATCTTCCCGGTCTGCACCGAGGGCGCGTCCGACACCGCCCGCTTCGACGAGGTGCTCGAGCTCCTGCACCTCGGCGGCCGCAGCCTGCCGCACGCCGTGCTCATGATGATCCCCGAGGCGTGGGAGCGGCACGAGTCCATGGACCCGGCCCGCCGCGCGTTCTACGAGTACCACGCTGCCCTGATGGAGCCGTGGGACGGCCCGGCGTCGGTGTGCTTCACCGACGGCACCGTCGTCGGCGCCGTCCTCGACCGCAACGGCCTGCGCCCGTCGCGGGTGTGGGTCACCGAGGACGGCCTCGTCGTCATGGCCTCCGAGGTGGGCGTGCTCGACATCGAGCCGCAGAAGGTCGTGCGCAAGCTGCGCATGCAGCCCGGCCGCATGTTCCTCGTCGACACCTCGCAGGGCCGCATCATCGACGACGAGGAGATCAAGAGCGCCCTCGCCGCCGAGCACCCCTACCAGGAGTGGATCGACCAGGGCATCGCGCGGCTCGAGGATCTGCCCGAGAGCAAGTACACCTACATGTCCCACGAGCGGGTCGTGCTGCGCCAGCAGGTGTTCGGCTACACGAACGAAGAGGTCCACCTCCTCGTCAAGCCGATGGCGGCGACGGGCGGTGAGGCGCTCGGTTCGATGGGCACCGACACTCCCATCGCGGTGCTCTCCTCGCGTCCGCGCATGCTGTTCGACTACTTCTCGCAGTTGTTCGCGCAGGTCACCAACCCGCCGCTCGACGCGATCCGGGAAGAGGTCGTCACCAGCCTCGGCGGCATGCTCGGCCCCGAGGGCGACCTGCTGAACCCCACCGCCGAATCGTGCCGGCAGATCCTGATCTCGGCCCCGGTCATCGACAACGACGACCTGCAGAAGCTGATCCACGTCAACGACGACGGGCAGTTCCCCGGCTTCAACAGCGTCATCATCCGCGGTCTGTACCCCGTCGCCGAGGGCGGCGAGGGCCTGCGCCGCGCGCTCGAGAACATCCGCGGCCAGGTCTCCGAGGCCATCGACGGGGGCGCTCGCCTGATCGTGCTCTCGGACCGGGAGTCCGACGAGAACCTCGCGCCGATCCCGTCGCTGCTGCTCACCTCGGCGGTGCACCACCATCTCGTCCGCGAGAAGACCCGCACCAAGGTGGGGCTGCTGGTCGAGGCCGGCGACGCCCGCGAGGTGCACCACATCGCCGCGCTGTGCGGTTTCGGTGCGGCCGTGGTGAACCCGTACATGGCCTTCGAGACCATCGACGAGCTGCTGCAGAACGGCGACCTGCCGGACGGCATCACCCTCGACAAGGCCCTCGCGAACTACATCAAGGCCGCGTCGAAGGGCGTGCTCAAGGTGATGTCCAAGATGGGCATCTCCACCCTCGCCTCCTACACCGGTGCCCAGCTCTTCCAGGTGATCGGCCTCTCGCAGGAGATCGTCGACGAGTACTTCACCGGGATGCAGTCGCAGCTCGGCGGCATCGGCCTCGACGAGATCGCGCAGGACGTCGCCGCCCGGCACTCGCTCGCCTTCATGGACCGTCCCTCCGAGCACGCCCACCGCGAGCTCGAGGTCGGCGGCGAGTACCAGTGGCGCCGCGAGGGCGAGTACCACCTGTTCAACCCGGACACGGTGTTCAAGCTCCAGCACGCCACCCGCACCGGGCAGTACTCGATCTTCAAGGAGTACACCCAGCTCGTCGACGACCAGTCGGAGCGGCTCGCGTCGCTGCGCGGCCTGTTCGAGTTCCGCACGGGAGAGCGCCCGGCGGTGCCGCTCGAGGAGGTCGAGCCGGCCAGCGAGATCGTCAAGCGGTTCTCCACGGGCGCGATGAGCTACGGCTCGATCTCCGCGGAGGCGCACGAGACCCTCGCGATCGCGATGAACCGTCTCGGCGGCCGCTCGAACTCCGGTGAGGGCGGCGAACATCCGGACCGCTTCACCCCGGACGAGAACGGCGACTGGCGGCGCTCGGCGATCAAGCAGGTCGCCTCCGGCCGGTTCGGTGTCACCGCGCACTACCTGACCAACTGCACCGACATCCAGATCAAGATGGCGCAGGGCGCCAAGCCGGGTGAGGGCGGGCAGCTGCCGCCGCACAAGGTGTACCCGTGGGTCGCCGAGGTGCGTGGCTCGACGCCGGGTGTGGGCCTGATCTCGCCCCCGCCGCACCACGACATCTACTCGATCGAGGATCTCGCGCAGCTGATCCACGACCTGAAGAACGCCAACCCGCAGGCCCGCATCCACGTGAAGCTGGTCTCCGAGATCGGTGTCGGCACCGTCGCGGCGGGTGTGTCGAAGGCGCACGCCGATGTGGTGCTGATCTCCGGTCACGACGGCGGCACCGGCGCGTCCCCGCTGACCTCGCTCAAGCACGCGGGTGCGCCGTGGGAGCTCGGTCTCGCCGAGACGCAGCAGACGCTGCTGCTCAACGGTCTGCGCGACCGCATCGTCGTGCAGGTGGACGGGCAGATGAAGACCGGCCGCGACGTCGTCGTCGCCGCCCTGCTCGGCGGTGAGGAGTTCGGCTTCGCCACCGCTCCGCTGGTGGTGTCCGGTTGCATCATGATGCGCGTGTGCCATCTCGACACCTGCCCGGTGGGTGTGGCGACGCAGAATCCGGTGCTGCGCAAGCGCTTCACCGGCAAGCCGGAGTTCGTCGAGAACTTCATGCTCTACATCGCCGAAGAGGTGCGCGAATACCTGGCCGAGCTGGGCTTCCGTTCCCTCGACGAGGCCATCGGGCGCGTCGACATGCTCGACACCACCAAGGCCGTCGACCACTACCGTGCCTCGAAGCTGGACCTGTCGCCGCTGCTCGAGCAGACCCGTTCGCCGATCTTCTGCGAGCAGGACCTGCACTGCACCAAGGAACAGGACCACGCGCTGGACAAGGCGCTCGACAACGAGCTCATCACCCAGGCGCGGCCGGCTCTCGAGTCGGGTACGCCGGTGACGATCGAGACCAAGATCGCCAACGTCAACCGCACCGTCGGCACCATGCTCGGCCACGAGCTCACCAAGGTGTACGGCGGGGAAGGCTTGCCGGACAACACGATCGACATCACGTTCACCGGTTCGGCCGGCAACAGCTTCGGCGCGTTCGTGCCCAAGGGCATCACGCTGCGGCTGTTCGGCGACGCCAACGACTTCGTCGGCAAGGGCCTGTCCGGCGGCCGGATCGTCGTCCGCCCGCCGCTCAACGCGGCGCCGGGCTTCGTCGCCGAGGACAACATCGTCGCCGGCAACGTGATCCTGTTCGGCGCCACCAGTGGCGAGGCCCTCATCCGCGGCGTGGCGGGTGAGCGGTTCGCGGTGCGCAACTCGGGTGCCACGGCCGTCGTCGAAGGCGTCGGCGACCACGGCTGCGAGTACATGACCGGTGGCAAGGTCGTCATCCTGGGCAAGACCGGCCGCAACTTCGGCGCCGGCATGTCCGGCGGTGTCGCGTTCGTGTACAACCCGGACCGCGACTTCGAGGCGAACCTGAACACCGAGCTGGTCGATCTCGAGGACCTCGAGGGCGAGGACTTCCTCTGGCTCAAGGGCGCCATCGAGCGCCATCGTGACGAAACGGGCTCCGAGGTTGCAGCCCGCATCCTGGCCGACTGGTCGCAGCAGGTCAGCCACTTCGCGAAGGTCATGCCTCGCGATTACAAGAAGGTACTCATGGCTATCAAGGACGCCGAGATTCGAGGCGCGAACGTGGACGAGGCGATCATGGAGGCGGCTCGTGGGTGATCCAAGCGGCTTCCTCAAGCACGGCTCGCGGGAGACGCCGGTTCGCCGGCCCGTTCCGCTGCGGCTGCTCGACTGGAAGGAGGTGTACGAGCCGTTCCCGCTCGACACCCTCCAGGTCCAGGCCAGCCGCTGCATGGACTGCGGTATCCCGTTCTGCCACAACGGTTGCCCCCTCGGAAACCTGATTCCCGAGTGGAACGACCTGGCCTACAAGGGCAAGTGGAACGACGGCATCGAACGCCTGCACGCCACCAACAACTTCCCGGAGTTCACCGGCCGGCTGTGCCCCGCGCCGTGTGAGGCCTCCTGCGTCCTGGGCATCAACCAGGACCCGGTGACCATCAAGCAGGTCGAGGTCGAACTCATCGAGAAGGCCTTCGACGAGGGCTGGGTCGCACCGGTCATGCCGTCGAAGCTGACGGGCCGCAAGGTCGCGGTCGTGGGCTCCGGCCCGGCGGGTCTGGCTGCGGCGCAGCAGCTCACCCGCGCCGGCCACTCGGTGACCGTGTTCGAGCGCGAGGACCGCATCGGTGGTCTGCTGCGCTACGGCATCCCCGAGTTCA
Organism: Rhodococcus ruber; assembly: GCF_016804345.1. Lineage (NCBI taxonomy): Bacteria > Bacillati > Actinomycetota > Actinomycetes > Mycobacteriales > Nocardiaceae > Rhodococcus > Rhodococcus ruber. Next base: position 498,813 of record NZ_CP044211.1, read on the forward strand.
AGATGGAGAAGGCCGTCATCGATCGCCGTCTGGCGCAGATGGAGGCCGAGGGCACCGTCTTCGAGACGGGCGTGAACGTCGGTGTCGACATCACTGCCGATCAGCTGCGGGAGCAGTTCGACGCGGTCGTGCTCGCCGGTGGCGCCACCGAGGCCCGCGACCTGCCGATTCCCGGGCGTGAGCTGGACGGCATCCACCAGGCGATGGAGTTCCTGCCGATCGCCAACCGGGTGCAGCTCGGCGACCTGCCGGAGCCGACCATCACGGCGAAGGGCAAGAAGGTCGTCATCATCGGTGGCGGTGACACCGGCGCCGACTGCCTCGGCACCTCGCACCGTCAGGGCGCGGCCAGCGTGCACCAGTTCGAGATCATGCCGCGCCCCCCGGAGGAGCGCGCCGAATCGACGCCGTGGCCGACCTACCCGCTGATGTACCGGGTGTCCTCCGCGCACGAGGAGGGCGGCGAGCGCGTGTTCTCCGTCAACACCGAGCAGTTCGTCGGCAAGGACGGCAAGGTCGCCGCCCTGAAGGCGCACGAGGTGAAGATGGTGAACGGCCGCTTCGAGAAGGTCGAGGGGACCGACTTCGAGCTCGAAGCCGACCTGGTGCTCCTGGCCATGGGCTTCGTCGGCCCCGAGAAGCCGGGCCTGCTCACCGACCTGGGCGTGGACCTCAACGAGCGCGGCAACGTCGCCCGCTCCAAGGAATGGGCCACCAACGTCGACGGCGTCTTCGTCGCCGGTGACATGGGCCGCGGCCAGTCGCTCATCGTGTGGGCCATCGCGGAGGGTCGTTCCTGCGCCGCGGCGGTCGATCAATACCTCGAGGGTGCGACGGTGCTCCCTTCGCCGATCACCACCACCACGATGCCGCAGCGCTGAGCGCTCGAATGTGACAGCGCTGAGCGCTCGAATGTGACAGCGCTGAGCGCTCGAATGTGACAGCGCTGAGCGCTCGAATGTGACAGCGCTGAGCGCTCGAATGTGACAGCGCTGAGCGCTGGATTGCGACAGCGCTGAGCGCTGGATTGCGACAGCGCTGAGCGCGCGGGGCGCGCCCGCCGGAAATCCGGTGGGCGCGCCCTTCCCGTTTCGTCCGTTCGGGACGGTTCGCGCGTTATGGTCGTGCGCATGGGTCACCGCATCACGATGCGCAGGGGTCACCGCATCACGAGACGATCACTTGCGGCGGGCATCCTCGGCGCCGGGACCGTGGCGGCCCTGAGTGCCGCCCCAGCGGGGGCGCAGGTCCCCGGCGAATGTGTGCGCAACGTCGGCGGTGCCGTGACCGTCGACGGCGTTCCGCAGGCGCCGCCGGTGGCCGGGTACGACGGCCTGCGACTTCTCGGAGTCGATGGGGGAGCGGGTAATTCGTGCATCACCAACCTGGGGCCGGGTGCCGTGTCCGTGTCCGTTCCACCGCACCCGGCCGCCGCTGCGGCGCCGTCCGGCGCGCCGGTGGAGATGCGTGTGGACGGCGGTAACGGCAACGTCGCGGTCACCAATCTCGGCGTCGGTACGGTCACCGTCGACCGCGATCGGGTCCTGGCGGGTCCCCCGCCGTCCGCGCCGAGCCCGGCGGCCTCGCCGCTCGCGCATCTCACCCCGGAACTCACGCTCGACGCCGGTACGGACGGTGTCTACGTGACGAACATCGGCGCCGGCCACGTGACGGTCGCGGACCACGATGCGGCGGCCGGTCCGCTGCCGCCGGAGGTGCTGCCTCCCGGTGTCGTGGTCACGGATCCTTTGACCGGCAACGTCTTCGTCACCAACATCGGCGCCTCGGCGGTGACCGTCGTGGACCGTCCGGGGCAGCTGCAACGAGTCGTCGACCGCGGCACCGTGGGGACGGCCGTCGACTACGGGGCGGGGAACGTGTTCGTCACCAACATCGGCGGGGGAGCGGTGACCGTCCTGCGGGAGTAAAGGGGGTCTCCCGTCTCGTTCATCTCTGTGTCATATTGCATGTGCATCATTTCGTGACGACGTCGAGATCGGCAGGAGACCTCAGGGGGCTGCGGTGGGGCTGAGAAGTGTGTTGACGCTGGTAGCGGTCGCCGCGGCCACCGTAGTGGGGTCGGCGGTGACGGCTCCCGCGGTCCAGGCCGATCCGGCCGGGTGCCCGAAGCTCCAGGTCGTCGCCGTGCCGGGCACGTGGGAAACGTCGAACACGCCTGCACCGCAGCGAGGCAACGGCATGCTCGCGGCGGTCACCTCCAATCTTCCCCCCGGGGCCCGGGTCGACTACGTCCGGTACGCCGCGACGGCGTTCCCGTGGGAGGGCGAGGTCTACGGTGTGTCGCGGCAGCAGGCCGTCGACAATGCCCGCGGCATCGTCGCCGCGACGGCGGCCGCGTGCCCCGAGGCGCGGTTCGCGCTCGTCGGCTACAGCCAGGGCGCCGACGCGGCCGGCGATCTCGCCGCCGAGATCGGCACCGGCTTCGGAGTGGTCCCGCCGCATCGGCTCGCCGCGGTCGGCCTGCTCTCCGACCCCCGTCGTTCCGAGGCGGACATCCTGATCGGACCGCCCGTCGCGGGCAACGGCGCCGGCGGGCCCCGCATCGGCGGGTTCGGGTTCGTCAGCGGCGACGTCCGCACCTTCTGCGCCGTCGGCGACCTGTACTGCTCGACACCCAAGGACGATTTCGTCACCCGCGCTGCGGGTTTCCTCGCGATGGCCTCCGGGGGCGACCCGTCCGCCGTCGACCGGTATCGTGCCGAGGCCGACGCGATCTACCTGGATCTGATGAGCGCGGGCGGGCTCCCCATCCTGCAGTCCCAGCTCACCGAGCAGGCCAACGACGAGCGCGAGATCAAGATCCGGAAGTTCTACGAGTCGCAGATCCACCAGGACTACACCAATTACGCGGTCGAACCGAACGGCACCTCGGCCACGACGTGGCTGCGGAACTGGCTGGCTTCCAAGGTCTGACGGGCCGTCAGGTCCGCGAGCCGCGTCGCGCGCGCACGGTGATGCCGCGCGCGGCGAGCAGAGCGGCGAGCACGCCGTCGCCGTCGGTCACGGTCCCCGAATGCGTTCCGTCGTAGATCGCTCCGCAGCCACAGGAGGGACTGCGTGCCTGCAGGACCGCCTCGCGCACGTCGTGCTCGGCGGCGATCCCGGCGACGATCTCGGCCCCACGGACGAACGGATCGGTCATGTCCGCTCCGGTGTCGGTGACGACGCGTGCTCGGCCGGCAAGGACGTCTCGACCGTCGCCGCCGACGATCTCGGCGGGTGGGCGCGGCGTGGGGAGTCCGCCCAGCACCTCCGCACACACGGCGATCGCGCGTCCGGCGGCCACGTCGGCGACCACGTCCTCGTCCGGCCGGGCCTCCGCGTTGTACCGGCACGGCACGCCGGCCAGGCAGGCACTGACGAGAATCGGACGATCCGGCACAGGGTCAGGTTACCGGCAGGCCCGAGCCGGGACTCCGCCCGGAGAGGCCCCACCGCCCGGTCCGGCTCTCCCCGGTGACCACGGTTCCGGGCACGGCGGTACCCGTCCACGGTCATCTCCTGAGCGGTGCGTGGCCGCCGCCGACAACGATCGAGTTCGCCGCGCACGGGCGGGGACGCGCGGCGCTCAGCGGTCCGGCTCGAAGCGGGCACCGAATCGCATCGCCTCCGGGGCGAGGCGGCTCACCCACCGCCGGGTCTTCGCTTCCGGCGTCACGGTCACCAGTGCCCGGTTGTGCCGCACCGCGGCGACGATCGCCTCGCCGACCTTGTACGGCGGATAGCTGCGCGTGCGGTACAGCGCCGTGACCCGCTCGCGGAGCGTGCGCTGCTCCGGTGCGCCGAGGCCCACCATCTCGGCACCGGGAACCAGGTTCGTGCCCACGAGCCCCGGACAGATCGCGCTCACCCCGATCCCGTGGACCATCAGTTCCGCCCGCAGGCACTCGGTGAACATCAGGACCGCGGCCTTGCTCGTCGAGTAGGCGACGAGGCTCTTCTGCGGGGTGAACGCGGCCGCCGAGGCGACGTTGACGATGTGCCCGCCGGTGCCGCGCTCGAGCATCTGGTCCCCGAACGCCCGGCACCCGTACACCACGCCCCAGAAGTTGACGTCCATGACGTGCTCGAACGTCTCCTGCGGGGTGGCGGTGAACGTGCCGATCACGCCGATTCCGGCGTTGTTGACGACCACGTCCGGCACGCCGTGCTGGGAACGGACCGTCGCGGCGAACCGCCGCACCTGCTCCTCGTCGGCGACGTCGAGTTCGTAGGCGTGCGCACCGCCACCGAAGACCGCTCGCGAGCCCCCGGCGCCGGGGAGGGGCGCGTTGAGCAGCTCGGCGGTGTCGCGGGCGGTGTCGACGTTGCGGTCGGCGACCACGACGATCGCCCCCACGTCGGCGAACGCCCGTGCCGTCGCGCGGCCGATACCGCTGCCCGCCCCGGTGACCACGACGAGCGTCCCGGTCAGGTCGTGCAGGCGCTGATGGACCACTGTCCCTGCGCGCCATCGACGCATCTCCGCGATCCGCGATCTCATGGGCACCATCTTCCTCGTCCGAGCCGCTCGTGCACGGCAGCCGCGCGCGGTACCGTCGAGAAATGACGGAACTGCGTGTGGTGGCGACCATTCCGGCGAAGCCCGGTTCGGAGGACGCGGTGCGGGGCGCGCTGGTGGCGCTGGCCGCGGCGAGTCGCGACGAGGACGGCTGCGTCTCGTACGAACTTTTCGAATCCGGCTCGGCGCCAGGCACATTCGTGACGGTCGAGGTCTGGTCGGGTCAGGAGGCGCTCGACGCGCACATGACCTCCCGGCACGTCACGTCCGCCCTGGCGACGGTGGGGGAGCACCTCGCGGCGGCGCCGGTGATCCATCCGCTCACGGCCGTCGCGTAGCCGGTACGACCGAGCCGGCCGGTCATGGCTCCCCGGATTCCTGACCCGACACGTCGCGGGCCGGTACGACGACGGTGCTCAGCAGCCGCCGGCGCCGGCCCGGGCCGGGGCCCAGCTCGAGGTAGCGCGTCAGCAGCTGCCGCATCTCGGTGACCAGGGCGAGGGCCTCCTCGTCGGTCAGATCGAGGGCTGCCTGCCGGTATCCGACGACGTCCTCGGCCGGATCCCGTCGCTCGGGATCGTCGAGGTACGCGTCGAAGTCGGCGAGCAGCTGCGCGGTGAAGGCGAGGAAGGCACGCCGATGGTCCTCGGCGCTCATCGTCACCGCCTCCTGCCCGTCTATGTGCGCGCGTTCGGCGACGAGACGGTAGGTGCGTTCGACCGCGCCGCGGACGCGGCGCTGCGCGACGACGTCGAGGACTCCGGCGCCGGTGAGCGTCGCGATCTGCCGGTAGAGGGTGGCGGCGGGAACGTCGTCGATGAGGGCACGTAGCTGCGCGGTGGTGGCGGTGCGGTCGCCGAGCAGCGCCTGGACGATCCGCAGGCGCACCGGATGCAACAGCAGTTCCGCGGTGGTCATGTCTCCTCTCACCCGTCAATGTTCTCACGATTGACATTGTTCTCAGCAATGAGAACAATGGGAGCCATGACGACGCTGAGCATCGACCACGGAGTCCTGACGCTGCGCTTCACGCGCTTCGAGAAGATCGCGGGACTGATCCGCGACGTCGACGTCCCCCTGGATGCCATCCGGGACGTCGAGGTCCACGCCGACGGTCTCGCCGCGACGCGAGGAATGCGCGCTCCCGGCCTCGGGCTGCCGGGTGCCCGCAAGATCGGCACCTGGCGCGCGCGGGGACGCAACGAACTCGTCGCCGTGCGGCGCGGACAGCCCGCCCTGCGCGTCGAACTGTCGGGACACGCGCGCGACGCCCTGGTGATCGGTATGGACGACGCCGAGCAGTGGGCCGAGCGGCTGCGAACCCGGACGGCGCGCGCCTGATCTCAGCCGTTCTCGACGTCGGTGGACGGGCCCTCGTCGGTGGCGCCGCCTTCCCCGGCCCATTCGGCCGGATCGGACAGGACGTCGTCGTCGGCACCTCGGGACCCGCTGTCGGTGTCCGCGGTGGCGGGGTCGCCGTCGCCGTCGGGTCGCGTCATGTCGCCTCCTGTGTCGATCGGGGGATCGTGTCGGGGTGAGCCGTTCCGTTGTACGCGGTCGGAGTACCCGTTCGGAACGCGACTACACCCGGCGGTGCCGCACCGGAATTCACCCGATGCGGCACCGGGCCGGTCTGCGTCCGGCCGCTAGAGGGAGTGCTTGCCCTCGTTCGGAGGCGGGACGATCGGTGCGCCCGCGGCCGGGGGAGTCACGGCCGGCCCGCCGCCGGCGGCGTCGGGTGCCATGTTGCCGCCTCCCGAGATGTTCGCCTTCTCGGCGGCCTTCTTCGCCAGGTCGCCGGCCTTCTCCTGCACCTGGGGCGCCTTCTCCTGCACGGTCTCCTTCGCTTCGGTGACCTTCTGCTGTACCTCGGGCTTGTTCCACAGCTGAACGGACTGATCGCGCATCTTCTCGTAGGTCTCACGCCCGGCCCTGGTGCCCAGCACGAAGCCCACGGCGGCACCGGCGGCGAAGGTCAGAGCTCTCATCATGGCAATCTCCTGCTCGTCGAATCTCGGGGGCCCGGCGTCGTCGACACCGGCCGGCGGTCGTGGCCCGACGGCTACCTTCCGCCCGGCTGCCACGCCCTCGCGGCGGCCGCCTCGTCGCGGTTCCGCCCACGTCGTACCGATACCCGGATCCGAGCCGGTTCACACCGGTTGCGGCGAACGGATCAGACGCGCAGCATGTCGCGCACGTGCCCGGTCTCGTTGACCGAGGCTGCCCGCCGGGCACCGTTGCGGGAGACGAGGATGCGGGTCACCGATGTGTACTCGATGGGGAACATCAGCGGCCGGTCGAGCCCGAGCAGGTCCTGGAGCAGGACGTTGACGACGCCGCCGTGGGCGAACACGGCGACGGTGTCGTCGTGCGCGCAGGTGTCGACGATGTGCTGGGTGGCGGCGAGAACGCGGGTGCGGAATTCGTCCGCATCTACGAAGTCGGGGAGGTGACCTGCGCGGATGCGTGCCACGGCGTCCGGGGCAAGCTCCTGCGCGAGGTGGAACGGAATGTAGTGGTCGAGGTGGTAGTCGTACTCCGCCAGGCCCTCGAGCCGGGTGACGGGAAGCCCGCGGGCCTCGGCGAGCGGCGCCGCCGTCTCCAGGGCGCGGCGTTGCGGGCTGCTGAACACCCGCGCAATCCGGTAGGGCTCGAGCGCGGTCGGCAGCCGCGCGGCCTGGGCGCGGCCCTCCTCGGTCAGCGACGGGTCGGCGCGTCCCTCGCTGACCCGGGAGATCTCGGGTAGGGCGTGTCGAATCAGGAGAAGCTGCACGTCACCACGATCGCACGACGACCGATCGCGCGCTCGGTCGACCCGGTGTTTCACGTGAAACCGGGGTGCTCACCGGCGTGCGCGGGGCTTGGCGAGGGGGAAGGCGAGGGACTCGCGGATGCTGCCGCCCGTGATCAGCATGACGATCCGGTCGACCCCCATGCCGAGACCCCCGGTGGGCGGCATGGCGTGTTCGAGCGCCTGCAGGAAGTCCTCGTCGAGTTCCATCGCCTCCTCGTCGCCTCCCGCGGCGAGCAGCGACTGCTCGGTGAGCCGGGCCCGCTGGTCGATCGGGTCGGTCAGCTCGCTGTAGGCCGTGCCGAGTTCGATCCCCCAGGCGACGAGGTCCCACTTCGCCGCGACGAGCGGTTTCGTCGGGTGCGGGCGCGTCAACGGCGACACCGAGGTGGGGAAGTCGGTGTAGAAGGTGGGGAATTCGGTGCGGGATTCGACGAGGTGCTCGTACATCTCCTGCGCCGTCGCACCGGCGTCCCACTCGGGGTTGTACGGGATCTCGTGCTCGTCGCACAGCCGGCGCAACTCCTCGACCGGTGTCTGCGCGTCGATCTCGGTGCCGAGGGCGTCCGAGACCGCCCCGTGGAACGTCTTCACCGGCCACTCGCCGGAGATGTCGATCTCGACGGGCGTCCCGTCGGGGCCGGGCCGGACGATCACCGCACGTCCGTGGGCCGCGACGGCCGCGGCCTGGATCAGCTCGCGGGCCAGCACCCGCATGACCTCGTAGTTCGCGTGCGCCTCGTAGGCCTCGAGAATCGTGAACTCCGGATTGTGCTTGAAGTCCGCCCCCTCGTTGCGGAACACCCGGCCGATCTCGAAGACCCGTTCCATGCCCGCCACGCACAGGCGTTTGAGGTACAGCTCGGGTGCGATCCGCAGGTACAGGTCGAGGTCGTAGGCGTTGATGTGGGTGGTGAAGGGGGCGGCGTTGGCGCCGCCGTGCACGGGCTGCAGGATCGGGGTCTCCACCTCGAGGTAGCCCCGCGCCTGCAGCTGCTCGCGCAGCGACCGCACCACCGCGCTACGCGCCGCGAGCAACCGGCGCGCGGTGCGGTTGATCGCGAGGTCGACGTACCGCTGCCGCACCCGAGCCTCCGGATCGGTCAGGCCGCGCCACTTGTCGGGCAGCGGGTGCAGGCACTTGCCGTCGAGCCGCCAGTCCTCCGCGAGCACCGAGAGCTCGCCGCTGCGACTGCGGCCCGTCACCCCGCTCACCTCGACGAGGTCGCCGAGGTCGAACACGAACCGGCGGCCGCCGACGCGGCTGCGGTCGACCAGGATCTGCACGTCCCCCGACCAGTCCCGCAGCACCGCGAACAGCACGCCGCCGAAGTCGCGGAGTCGCAGGATACGACCGGCGATCCGCACCGCGGTGCCCTCGGGTGCGGTCACCGTCGCCGCGCAGGTGTGCGACGGCGGGTTCGCCACCGGATACGGGTCGACGCCCGCCTCCTCGAGCCGTTCGAGCTTCGCCATCCGCACCCGCACCTGCTCCGGACGGCGGGGTCCGGTGCGCGACTCCGGCGCCGGCAGGGTGGCGGGGGCGCCGCCGTCGTCACGCAGGGCGCCGGTCTCGACGAGCGCCGGAGGAGCGGACGTCTGGGTTCCGGTGTGGCGGCGGGCGCTCCGCTCCCGGCCGAAGCTGGGCAGCGTGAGGAAGCCCTCGGCGATCGCCGACGCGATCCCGACCCGGGGCAGCACCCGGTTGTCGGCGAAGCACAGGAACCGGGGCACCCACTCGGGCTGGTACTTCACGTTGGACCGGTACAGCGCCTCGAGCTGCCACCAGCGGGAGAAGAACACCAGCACCGAACGCCACAGCCGCAGCACCGGACCGGCGCCGATCCGTGCGCCCTCCTCGAACACCGAGCGGAACACCGCGAAGTTCAACGAGATCCGGGTGATCCCGAACTCGCCGCCGTGAGCAGCGAGTTCCGACACCATCATCTCCACGACACCGTTGGGGGCCTGCGGATTCCGCCGCATCAGATCGAGCGAGACGCCGTCGGCCCCCCACGGGACGAGGGACAGCAACGCCACCACCTCGCCGTGGACCGTCGCCTCCACGAGCACGCACCGGCCGTCGAGCGGATCCCCGAGCCGGCCGAGCGCCATCGAGAATCCGCGTTCGGTCTCGGTGTCGCGCCAGTCGTCGGAAAGGCGGATCGCCTGCGCCATTTCGGCCTCGGGAACGTCCCGGTGCCGGCGGATACGCACCGTCACGCCCTGCTTGTGCGCACGCGTCACGGCTTGGCGTACGGGCCGCATCTCCCGGCCGGACAGCGAGAACCCCGTGGTGTGGAGAACGGCCTCGTCGCCGAGTTGCAGGACCGACAGACCGGCCCGGCGATAGGCGCCGGCGCCGGCCTCGCTCGCCCCCATCACCGCCGGCGCCCAGCCGTACCCCCGGGCGAGCGCGAGCCACTCGTCGATCGCGTGCGGCCACGCCTCCGGATTTCCGATGGGATCCCCACTGGCGAGACACACCCCGACCTCCACGCGGTAGGTCACCGCGGCCTTACCGCTGGGCGCGAAGACCACCGCCTTGTCGCGCCGGGTCGCGAAGTAGCCCAGCGAATCGTCGCCGTTCCGCTCGAGCAGGCCCCGGATGGCGGATTCGTCGTTCCCGGTCAGTGCGTTGGTCGCCCGTTGCGACCGGAACACCACGATCACCGCCGCGATCAGCGCCAGCGCCCCCAGCAGGCCGAGCAGGGTGTTGACGAATCCGTGTGGGCGCCCGCTGAACTGATCGTTGTCGAGCAGGGACAGGGCGGTGACCCGGTTGACCGCCCACAGCAACCGCTCGTCGGACGGCAGGGTGCCGGGGAACAGCTCCACCAGGCCCCACCCGATCAGTGTCCCGACGGCCAGGCCGGCGACGAGGACACCCAGCGATTTCCACACCGCGCCGCGACGGACCCGCGTGTAGAACTCCGGGTACGCCGCGAGCAGGATCCCCACCACCGCGACCTGCACCACGAGACCGATCGCCGCGCCGATATCGCGCTCCGACACCGCCACGTACCCGTTGTAGATCGCGAATCCGGCCAGGTACACGGTGAGAATCCACCATGCGATCCGCTTGCGACTGGCCAGGGCCGCCGCGAGCAGACCGAGCACCAGTGCATACGACAGGCTGGTGTCGGGGGCGTCGAACAGGTAGGTGTCGACGTATTCGCGTGGGGTGTGGACGAAGTAGCGCAGGGTGGGGGAGAGCGACCACAGCGCCACCGCGAGGGCGAAGATCCCGAGGGTCAGGCCCGCCACGTGCGGGACCGAGTTCAGGCGGCCGCGGGGCCGGGCAGACAGGTGGGGGTGCGCCGCAGGTGCCGCAGCAACGTCCGCTGACATGCGTCGACGGTAGCGCCGCGCAGGACCTCGTACCGGTCGGAACCGACAATTCGGTGCGAATCCGTCGTGCCGTCCGCCCCGTGCCGTCCGCCCTGTGCCGTCCGTCCTGTGCCGCTCGGACCGTCGACTTCGACTCGGGCGGTCTGCCTCAAGGTTCGAAGCGGTATCCCATCCCCGGCTCGGTGAGCAGGTGCCGGGGATGGGCGGGATCGGGCTCGAGTTTGCGCCGCAGCTGCGTGAGATACACCCGCAGGTAATGGGTCTGGGTCGTGTAGGACGGTCCCCACACCTCTTCCAGCAGTTCGCGCTGCCCGACGAGCTTTCCGCGGTTGCGCACCAGCACCTCGAGCATCCCCCACTCGGTGGGAGTCAGGTGAACCGGTGCGCCGTCGCGCGTGACCTTCTTCGCGGCGAGGTCGACGGTGAAGTCGTCGGTGTCGATCGCCGGTTCGGTCGTGCCCGAGATGGTGCCGGCTCGGCGGACCGCGGCGCGGATGCGGGCGAGGAACTCCTCCATCCCGAACGGCTTCGTGACGTAGTCGTCGGCTCCGGCATCGAGAGCGGCCACCTTGTCGAGGGCATCGGTACGTGCCGAGAGGACGATGACCGGGGCGGTGCACCAGCCGTGCAGCCCGGCGAGCACCTCGATCCCGTCGAGGTCGGGTAGTCCGAGGTCGAGGACGATCACGTCGGGACGCTGCTGGGCGGCGGCCCGCAGGGCGGAGCGTCCGTCACCGGCGGTGATCACCTCGTACCCGCGTGCGGTGAGGTTGATGCGCAACGCGCGCAGGATCTGTGGTTCGTCGTCGACGACGAGTATGCGGGTCATCGCGGCACCCTCGGCTGCGCGGACGCGAGTTCGACGACCATGGTCGTCCCGCCGCCGGGTGTCTCGGTGGTGGTGACGGTTCCGCTCATCGCTTCGGCGAATCCTCGCGCGACGGTCGATCCGAGCCCCGCCCCGCCGCTGCGGTGGTCGCCGATTCGTGGGAAGACGTTGCCGGCGTCGCCGGATCCGAGGCCGGGACCGCAGTCCGCGATGGTGACGGTGGTGCGGTCACCGGAAGTGACGGCACCGACCCGGATCGGGCCGGTCGGCGCGTAGCGCAGGGCATTGTCGAGAAGGTTGGCCAGGATTCGTTCGAGCAGGCCGCTGTCCGCCTCGATCATCGTGTCGCCGACGTCGACCTCGAGTCGTTCGCGCACCCGGCGGGCGGCGTCCGGGCCGCCGCTCGAGAGCGTGACCACGGCCCGGTGCAGCACCTCGTCGAGGTAGAGCGGCTGCAGGACGGGCGTGACCACCCCGGCCGCGAGCCGAGAGGAGTCGAGCAGGTTCGACACGAGGGCGGTGAGCTGGTCGGTGGACTCCTCGATCGTCGCGAGCAGCTCCGCGGTGTCCTCGGCGGAGAATTCGACGTCGGTGCTGCGCAGACTGGACACGGCGGCCTTGACGGCGGCGAGCGGGGTGCGCAGGTCGTGGCTCACCGCCGACAGCAACAGCCGCCGCAGACGGTCGGTTTCGGCCAGGGCCGAGGCTTTCGCCGCTTCGGCGGTGAGTTCGTCCTGGCGGATCAACCCGGCGATCTGCCCGGTGACCGCGGTGAGGATCCGGCGGTCGCGGGGTCGCAATCCTGGGCCGGACAGCAGTAGCGCAAGACGGCCGTCGTCGATCTCGCACACGGTATCGGCCTCGTCGACCGAGGCGGGCGGAGTGGTTCCGGTGCGGTCGACGACGTGGCGGCGGCCGTTCTCGGAACGCAGGATCGCGACACCGGACTGCCCGTAGGTCTCGCGGACCTTGTCGAGCAAGCTGTGGACGTTCGCGCCGCGCAGGACAGCGCCGGCGAACAGGGCGAGCAGTTCGGCCTCCTGCGCGGCGAGCCGCGCCTCGCGGGCCCGGGCCGCGGCGGCGTCGACCAGCGCGGCGACCGCCACGGCGACGACGAGCAGCACCACGGTGGTGACGAAGTTGTCCGGTTCGGCAATGGTGAAGCTGTAGCGCGGTTCGGTGAAGAAGAAGTTGAGCAGCAGGCCGGACAGCAGGGCCGCGACGACGGCGGGGCCGATTCCGCCGAACAGGGCGACGGCGAGCACGACGACGAAGAACAACGCGTTCTGGCCGGCCACCCCGGTGAGGCGGTCGATCACGGCCATCAGGGCGGTCGCGACGAGGGGGATGACGGCTGCCGCGATCCAGGACTGCAGTCGCCGCTCGTGGCGGCCCAGCAACGCCATCTTCGGGCCTCGGGCCGTGTGCTCGTGGGTCACCATGTGCACGTCGATCCTGCCGGAGTCGCGGACGACCGCCGCCCCGATGCCCTCGTCGAGGATGCGGGCCCATCGCGGGCGCCGCGACGTGCCGAGCACGAGGTGGGTCGCGTTCACCTCCCGCGCGAAGTCGAGCAGCGTGGTGGGCACGTCGTCGCCGACGACGCTGTGCAGGCTGGCGCCCAGACTCGCGGCGAGGGTCCGGACCTTTCCCATCTGCGGCGCCGAGACACCGGTGAGGCCGTCGCCCCGGACGACGTGCACGACCATCAGCTCCGCGCTCGCCTTGGCGGCGATGCGGCTGGCCCGGCGCACCAGGGTCTCCGATTCGGGCCCGCCGGTGACGGCGACGACGACGCGCTCGCGGGCCTCCCAGGTGTCGGTGATGGCGTGTTCGCCGCGGTACTTCGCGAGCGCAAGGTCGACCTGATCGGCGAGCCACAGCAGGGCGATCTCGCGCAGGGCGGTCAGGTTCCCTTCGCGGAAGTAGTTGCGCAGCGCGGCATCGACGTTCTCCGGCGCGTAGACGTTGCCGTGCGCGAGACGCCGCTGCAGCGCCTGCGGGGTGATGTCGACGAGCTCGACCTGGTCGGCGCGCCGTACGACGTCGTCGGGCACGGTCTCGCGTTGCACCACGCCGGTGATCTGCTCGACGACGTCGTTGAGGGACTCGAGGTGCTGGATGTTGACCGTGGACAGGACGTCGATGCCCGCGTCGAGCAGTTCCTCGACGTCCTGCCAGCGTTTGGTGTGCCGGCTGCCCGGCACGTTGGTGTGGGCGAGTTCGTCGACCAGGGCGACCGCCGGCCGGCGGGCCAGCACGGCGTCGAGGTCGAGTTCGTCGAACACGGTGTCGCGGTACGTCATCCGCCGTGGCGGGACGATCTCGAGGCCGGCCAGCTGCTCGGTGGTGCGCGCCCGCCCGTGCGTGTTCACGATCGCCACCACCACGTCGGTGCCTCGGCCGATTCGCCGATGGGCCTCCCCCAGCATGGCGAACGTCTTTCCCGCGCCGGGGACGGCACCGAGGTAGATCCGCAGCCGTCCCCGGCGCGACGCCTCGGGGACGGCGGTGCGTGCGGTACCGGTCACGACGCCATCATCCACCCGAGGGGACCTCGTCGCAGTCGGGTGCAGTCAGTCCCAGGGCCACGTTCAGCTCGGGCACGTTCACTCGTTCGGCGCCGAGGAACCCGAGTTGCCGGCCCTCGGTGTGCGCGGCGACCAGCTCGCGGACCCATTGCTCGGGGATGCCGGTGACCCGCGCGACCCGCGGCACCTGCACCGCGGCGTAGGCAGGGGAGATGTGGGGGTCGACGCCGGAGCCGGATCCGGTGACCGCATCGACGGGAACGGCCTGCGGCGGCACCTGCTCGCGTGCGGCGATCGCCGCACGCCGCTCGTCGACGAAGGCGGCCAGCACCTCGCTGCCGGGGCCTTGGTTGGACGGCAGGGCGGCGGCCGGGTCGCCCGGGGTGAATGCGTCCCCGCCGGCGACCGAGCCGACGACGCGCGTGTGGAAGAACGGGTCGGGCTCACCGACGGCGACCTGCGGATCGACGCCGATCAGCCGGCTGCCGACCACGCACCCGTTCGCGTCGGTCAGCGCCGAACCCTCGGCGCTCGCCGCACCGAGTCGTCCCACCACCCATACCGTCGCCGGATAGGCCGCTCCGACGATCACGGTCAGTGCGACCAGCATCAGCAGGCCGGCCCGCACCTGCCGGATCAATCCTGCGAAGAAGTTCCCGAATCCCATCCGTGTCACCCGATTCCCAGACGCACCACGAGGTCGATCAGCCAGATCCCGACGAACGGGGTGATCACCCCACCGAGGCCGTAGACGAGCAGATTCCGCCCCAGCAGCGACGACGCGTTCGCCGGCCGGTACCGCACACCCTTCAGGGCCAGCGGTATCAGCGCCACGATCACCAGGGCATTGAAGATCACCGCCGACAGGATCGCGGACTGCGGGGTGGCCAGTCCCATGATGTTCAACCCCGCCAGCTGCGGATAGATCCCGCTGAAGAGGGCGGGCAGGATCGCGAAGTACTTCGCCAGGTCGTTGGCCAGGGAGAAGGTGGTCAGTGCCCCGCGCGTGATGAGCAGCTGCTTGCCGATCTCGACCACTTCGATGAGCTTCGTCGGATCGGAGTCGAGGTCGACCATGTTCCCCGCCTCCTTGGCCGCGGAGGTGCCGGTGTTCATCGCCACCCCGACGTCGGCCTGTGCCAGGGCGGGCGCGTCGTTGGTTCCGTCGCCGGTCATCGCGACCAGCCGTCCGCCCTGCTGTTCCGAGCGGATCAGCGCCAGCTTGTCCTCGGGAGTCGCCTCGGCCAGGTAGTCGTCGACCCCCGCCTCGGCCGCGATCGCCCGCGCGGTGAGCGGGTTGTCCCCGGTGATCATCACCGTGCGGATGCCCATCGCGCGCAGTTGTGCGAACCGCCGTGCCATGCCCGGTTTGACGACGTCGGACAGTTCGACGACGCCGACCACCGACGCGCCCCGGGCGTCGCACCGGGCCACCACCAGAGGCGTTCCGCCGACGCGGGCGATGTCGTCGACGACGGCGCTCACCGCGTCGGGCGTCCGTCCGCCCTCCTCGGCCACCCAGCGGCTCACCGCATCGGCGGCCCCCTTGCGGATTCGGACCGGGGTGTCCGCGTCGGCGACGGTGTCGAGGCCGCTCATCCGGGTGTGCGCGGTGAAGGCGACGAACTCGGCGGAGCGCTCGGCGTCCGACGGCCCCGGATCGAGGTGGTACCGCTCGGCGCAGAGTTCGACGATGCTGCGTCCCTCGGGGGTACCGTCGGACAGGCTCGACATCCTTGCCGCGGAAGCTATTTCGTCATCCGTGATGCCGGGAGCCGGGTGCAGTGCGGTGGCGCGGCGGTTGCCGTAGGTGATGGTTCCGGTCTTGTCCAGCAGCAGGGTGTCGATGTCCCCGGCGGCCTCCACGGCACGGCCGGACATGGCCAGCACGTTGCGCTGCACCAGCCGATCCATGCCGGCGATGCCGATCGCGGACAGCAGGGCTCCGATCGTGGTGGGTATCAGGCACACCAGCAGCGCGATCAGTTCGACCGGTCCCTGCTCGACACCGGCATACGCGCTCATCGGAGCGATCGCGACCACCGCGAGCAGGAACACGATCGTCAACGCCGCGAGAAGGATGTTCAGGGCGATCTCGTTCGGGGTCTTCTGCCGGGCGGCGCCTTCGACGAGAGCGATCATCCGGTCCACGAAGGTCTGCCCGGGTGGGGCGGTGATCCGCACGACGATGCGGTCGGAGAGCACGGTGGTGCCGCCGGTGACGGCGCACCGGTCGCCGCCCGACTCGCGGATCACCGGGGCGGATTCTCCGGTGATCGCCGACTCGTCGACCGTGGCGATGCCCTCGATCACGTCGCCGTCCCCGGGAATCGTCCCACCGGTCTCCACCACGACGAGATCGCCCACGCGCAGCTCGGTGGCCGATACGGATTCCTCGGCGGCCGGACCGGTGAGGCGACGGGCTGCCGTGTCCTGCTTGACCTTTCGCAGGCTCGCCGCCTGCGCCTTGCCTCGCCCCTCGGCGACCGACTCGGCGAGGTTGGCGAAGAGCACGGTGAACCACAGCCACGCCGCGATCGACCAGGCGAACAGGGTGGGTTCGACGATCGCCGCGACGGTGGCGACCGCCGACCCGACCAGCACGACGAACATCACCGGATTCCGCGCCACATGCCGGGGATCGAGCTTGCGGATCGCTCCCGGCAGGGCGTCTGCCAGCTGACGGGGGCTGAACACGCCCCCGCCGACACGATGCGGGCGGGAGGCGATCGTCTCCCGGTGGGAATGAACATCGACGGTCAATGCAGTGCCTCCGCGACGGGGCCCAGGGCCAGGGCCGGGAAGAAGGTGAGAGCCGCAACCAGTACGACGGTTCCGGTGAGCAGCCCGGCGAATGCCACACCGGTGGTGGGCAGCGTGCCCGCCCCGGCCGGGGTGCGCCGCTGGGAGGCGAGCGAGCCGGCCAGAGCCAGGACGAACACGATCGGCAGGAACCGCCCGAGCAGCATGCACATCCCCAGCGAGGACTGGAACCAATCGCTCGTGACGGTCAGTCCGCCGAACGCGCTGCCGTTGTTGTTCGACGCCGAGGCATAGGCATAGAGCACCTCGGTGAAGCCGTGGATCGCGCCCGGCGTGCCCGGGTCCCCGGAGTTGCCGAGATACCCGGTGGTGGGCGAGAGGATCACCGTGATTCCGGTGCCGACGAGTACCAGGGCCGGCATGACCAGGACCGTCAGCGCGGCAAGGGTGATCTCGCGCCTGCGCAGCTTCTTACCGAGGAACTCGGGGGTGCGCCCCACGAGCAGGCCCCCGACGAACACGGCGAGCACCGCGAGCACCAGCATGCCGTACAGGCCGGTGCCGACGCCGCCGGGCGCGATCTCGCCGAGCAGGATGTTCAGCAGAACGGCCCCGCCGCCCAGCGGGGACATGCTGTCGTGCGCCGAGTTCACCGCACCGGTGCTCGTGCCGGTGGTCGACACCGCGAACAGCACCGAACCGGGAATCCCGAACCGGACTTCCTTGCCCTCCATCATCGCGCCGGCGGCGTTCGCCGCCACACCCCGCGTACCGGATTCGGCGGCCAGCGCCACCGCCAGGACGGTGCCGTAGAGCACCGCCATCACGCCGAGGACGGTCAGGCCCTGCCGTCGGTTGCCGATCATCGTGCCGAACGTGCGCGTCAGCGCCACCGGGATCAGCAGGATCGCGAGGATCTCGA
The DNA here is from genome assembly GCF_016804345.1 of Rhodococcus ruber. NCBI lineage: Bacteria > Bacillati > Actinomycetota > Actinomycetes > Mycobacteriales > Nocardiaceae > Rhodococcus > Rhodococcus ruber. The sequence continues at coordinate 516,522 of NZ_CP044211.1, forward strand.
CGATGTTGATGACGGGGGTGGGATTCTCGAACGGGTGCGCCGAGTTCGCGGCGAGGACGCCGCCGCCGTTGGTGCCGAGTTCCTTGATCGCCTCCTGCGAGGCAACCGGCGCGAGCGCGTTCGTGACCGTGTCGCCGTCCAGTCCGGTCGCGGTGAAGCCGCTGCGATACGACTGGATCACGCCCTGGCTCAGCAGGATCAGGGCGATCACGAATGCCAGCGGTAGCAGGATCCGCAGGGTCCCGCGGACCAGGTCCACCCAGAAGTTGCCGATCTCGCCGCCGCGTCCGACGCGCACCAGACCACGGATCAGGGCGGTCACGACCGCCATCCCCACCGCCGCCGAGACGAAGTTCTGCACCGCGAGCCCGGCGGACTGGGTGAGTGGGCTCATCGTCGTCTCGGGCACGTAGGACTGCCAGTTGGTGTTGGTGACGAACGAGACGGCCGTGTTGAACGCTACGGCCGGGCTCACCCCCGCCAGCCCGTTGCTCAGCGGCAGGATGCCTTGAACGCGCTGCAGGAGATACAAGAAGAGCACGCTCGCCAGGGAGAAGCCGAGCACACTTGCGGCGTATCCGTACCAGGTCTGCTCGGCGCGGGGATCGATCCGGCACACCCGGTACATCAGCGACTCGATCCGCAGGTCCTTCCACCGGAGGTCGGTGTCGGTCGTGTAGACCCTCGCCATGTAGTCACCGAGCGGAACGTATGCCAATGCCAGGACTGCGACGACCAGGGCGATCTGCAGTCCCGCGGCAACAGCTGGAGTCATCGGATCGTCAGAACCTCTCCGGATCGAGCAGCGCGATCAGCAGGTACGCCACGAGTGCCACCGCGATCACGACGAGCGCGACACTCGCCGCGCCCGCCCAGGTCATCGGTTCGCCCCTCGCGCGTGCAGGGCACGCAGGACCAGAGCGCACACCAGGAACCCAGCCAGGATCAGCACCACGTACGCGGCGTCGGCCATGTCGTCTTCCCTTGTCGTAGACACGAATCAGGCGCCGATCGGCGCCCCGCACCACACTGTTGCACCGTGCGCTTCCCTCGACGGCGATCCATACGGAATCTTGATGCCCGCGGTCGATGTCCTGACGAGTTCTTTACACGCCGGTGCGGGTCCCGGCGGCGCAGTGCCCGCGGGTTCCGAGACCGGACGCTGGTCAGCGGATAGCGTCGACGGGTATGAGTGCCCGTCCGAGACCGCTGCCGCAGCTGCGTATGGCGGCTGCCGCGTACCGATTTCGCGAGAGCCTGTTCGCGCTGCCGACGTTGATCGTCGCTGCCGGGGTGATCCTCGCCGAGGTGACCGCGTACCTCGACCGCACCCTCCCCACCGACGTCGCGGGGTGGGCCGTGCAGATGAACAGCAACGGCGCGACGTGGCTGCTCAGTACCGTGGCGGGCGCGACGATCACCACGGCGGGGGTGGTGTTCTCACTGACCGTGGTCAGCCTGCAGCTGGCCAGCAGCCAGTTCTCGCCCCGGGTGATGCGCTCGTTCATCCGGGACCGCGTGAGCCAGACGGTGATCGGCATGCTCGTGGCGACGTTCGTCTACTGCGTGCTGACGCTGCGGCACGTGGGAGCCGAGGCTGCCGAACCGGCGCCGGGGGTGTCGATGACCGTGGCCCTGGTGCTGACGGTGGCAACCGTCGTCCTGATCGTCGCCTATCTCGACAGGCTCGCGCACGGACTGCAGGTCGGTGAGGTGGTGCGCACGATCGCCACCGAAGCGGACGGGGTGCTCGACGCAGCGGTTCGGGAGAGCCGCACGGAACGCCCGGCCGCGGCGGTGTCCCGGCCGGCTTCCGACGCGATCATGACGGTTCCGGCGGTCCGGGACGGCTGGGTGACCCAGGCGCCGACCGAGCATCTTCTCGCGTCGGTACCCCCGTCGACGGTGGTGCGCCTGGAAACGCGTCCCGGCGCCTACATTCATCGCGGCGAAGTGCTGTTGCGCGTGTGGCCGGTCCCGGACCGTGCCGACAGGGTCCGTCGCCGGCTCGAGGCCGCCGTGGAGATCTCCGACACCCGCACCATGCAGCAGGACGTGGATTTCGCGCTGCGCCAGCTGGTCGACATCGGCCTGCGCGCTCTCAGTTCGGCGATCAACGACCCCACCACCGCGACCGAGGTGGTCCTGCGCATCGGCAGTCTGCTGCGGACGCTCCTGACCGCCGAGGTGCCGCCGCTGTCGGTCGCCGGCGCCGACGGCCGGGTGCTGCTGCGCCCGTGGATGCTGTCCCCGCCGGAGTACGTCGAGCACGCCTTCGAGCAGATCCGGCAGGCGTGTCCGCGGCAACTGCACGTGGCCACCGCGGTCGCGCGGGTGCTGCGCATGCTGACCGACCATGTGCGGGCCGCCGACCGGGACGAGCACGTACCGGAGCTCGAGCGGCAACTGCGGTTGCTCGTCGAGTCCGTGGCCGCCGAGCCGGGGCACCACCCCGAGGACCTCGCCCGGTTCCGGGCCGTGGCCGAGTCTCCGGTCGACCCGGCCGAGCACGAGGTGGACTGAGCCGTCGCGCGTGACTCGCGCGACGGAATCCGCCCGGTGGTTCCCGAGCGGATTCCGGGTCGCGGCCGGTTACTCCTCGACGCCCATGTGGCGGATGGAGGGACCGCCCTTGTGGTCGCTCGAGCGGCCGAGCTTGGAATCGAGCAGGCTGCGCAGGCGGTGGACGGCACCGTCGAACGCTTCCTTCACCGAGCCGGCGTTGTGGGTGACGACGATCGGTTGCTGACCCGCGATGCGGGCCTCGAGGAGGCACCGCTTGTCCGTGGTGCCGAACTTCCCGGCGTTCTCGTCGCTGAGGTGGATCTCGAGCCGGGTGATCCGGTCGGCGAACCGCTCGACCGCGGACGCGAGCTCGCTCTCGAGGCGGTCGGCGATGTCGTCGTCGATCTGGATGTGGCTGTCCTTGTTGAGCTGGATCTGCATCGATCTGTCTCCTTCTCGGTCCGGCGATACGGCCGGAGGGGATCCCCCGGGTTCCGCACCGCGCCCGCTCCGATTCCACCCGAGCACGACGACGGGCGGCAACCCGGGTCCGTCTAGCCGGGTCCGTCTAGCCGGGGTTCTCGGGTTCGCGGCGGGAGAGCGCGCTCGGCCACCACACCCGCTTGCCGATGTCGATGGTCAGGGCGGGAACGAGCAGCGACCGGACCAGCAGGGCGTCGAGCAGCACGCCGAACGCGACGATGAACGCGATCTGGGCGAGGAACAGCAGCGGGATCACCGCCAGTGCCGAGAACGTCGCGGCCAGGACGATGCCCGCCGAGGTGATCACACCACCGGTCACGGTCAGGGCCCGCAGCGTGCCACGCCGGGTGCCCACGCGCGCGCTCTCCTCCCGCACCCGCGTCATCAGGAAGATGTTGTAGTCGATACCCAGCGCGACGAGGAAGACGAAGCCGAACAGCGGCACCACCGGGTCGGCGCCGGGGAACCCGAGCAGGTGGTCGAAGACCAGCGACGACACCCCGAGGGTGGCGGCGAAGGACACGACGACCGTCAGCATCAGCAGCACCGGGGCGACGATCGCGCGCAGGAGCAGGACGAGGATCAGCAGCACCACGGCGACGACGACGGGAATGATGACCGTGCGGTCGCGGGTGGCGGTGTTCTTGGTGTCCAGGTCCACCGCCGAGTTGCCGCCGACCAGCGCCTCGGCGTTCGGGATCCCGGCCACCGCGTCGCGGATGCGTTCGACGGTGTCCTCGGCGGCCAGCGAGTCGGCCGGGTCCGACAGGGTCGCCTGCAGCGCGACGCGGCCGTCGACGACGGTCGTCGCGCCGTCCGGCCCGGTCACCGGTACCACCTCGGTGACGCCCTCGATGCGGGCGGCGGCGGCGACGTCGCCCGCCGCGGACTCACGGGTGATGATCACCGCGGGCGATCCGGTGCCCGCATCGAAGTGCCTGCCGAGCACCTCCTGGCCGGTCACGGACTCGGTCTCGAGCAGGAAGATCTCGGACTGCGCGACGCCGTCGGCCTCGAACTGGGGCAGCAGCATCGCGAAGCCGACGAGCACGATGCTCGACACGACCCAGATCCGGCGCGGGTGGGCGCCGACCTTCCGGGCGAGGGCGCTCCAGAACCGGTGCGCCGAGGCGAGGTCGTCGCGATCGGCGTCGGGGTCGACGGTGGGCCGCTTGGGCCAGAACGCGGCGCGGCCGAGCAGCACGAGCGCGGACGGCAGGAAGGTCATGGAGGCGACGAACGAGGCGACGATGCCGATCGCGGCGACGGGGCCGAGGCCGCGGTTGGAGTTCAGGTCGGACAGCAGCAGGCACAGCACGCCGGCGATGACGGTGCCCGCCGACGCCGCGATGGGCTCCAGCGTCGCCCGCCACGCGGTGCGCATCGCGGCGAACCGGTCCTGCTCGAGGCGCAGTTCCTCGCGGTATCGGGACACCAGGAGCAGCGCGTAGTCGGTCGCGGCACCGAAGACGAGGATGAACAGGATGCCCTGGCTCTGTCCGTTGAGGGCGATGATGCCGGCGTCGGCCAGCAGGTACACCAGCAGGCTCGCCAGTGCGAGGGCGAACACCGCCGAGAGGATCACCACGAACGGCAGCAGCGGACTGCGGTAGACGACGACGAGGATCAGCAGGACCACGCCGCCGGCGACCAGCAGCAGCAGGCCGTCGATGCCCTCGAATGCCGTCGTCAGGTCCGCGATCTGCCCGGCGGGTCCGGTGACGAGGACCGTCAGCCCCTCGGGTGGGTTCGCGAGCTCCGCGCGCAACTCGTCGACGGCCTCGCCGACCTCTCCGGTGCTGTCGACGGGCACGATCAGCCGTGCGGCCTGACCGTCCTGCGACGGAACCGGCGGCGGGCCGGCGGACGCTCCCGCGAGGTAGGCGAGGTCGTCGGGGGTGATGCCGGACGGGCGTTCGGCGACGACGATCGCGGGCACGAACCGGGTGTCGGTGAAGTCCGCATAGAGTTCGCCCGCCCGGGTGGATTCCGCGGACGCCGGGAGGAAGGAGCTGTTGTCGTTCTGCTGGACCTCGCTGAGCTTGCCGGCGAAGGGGCCGCCGGCGCCCGCGATCGCGAGCCACGCGATGAGCAGCAGCGCGGGCAGCAGCCAGCGGATGCGGCGAGGTGAACGAGCCGGCGCGGTGACGGTGTTCAATCTTCCTCCAGGAGAATGCGACTACGCCGAGCCCAAATTACTCAGCTAGCTGAACAATAGTGAAAAGGTATCTCATGAGCGACGATCTCGAGAGCTGGCCGACCGGCCGGCTGCTGTCCACGGCCGCCCGGCTCGTGGAACAGGCCTGGGAATCGACTCTGCGCGCGCACGGCCTCACCCACGCCGGCCTGGTCGCCCTGCACACGATCGCGGACGGACCCCGCTCCCAGCGGGAGATGGCCCGGGCCTGCCGGGTGACCGACCAGACGATGAGCCGGACCGTCGAGCACCTCGAGCGGTCCGGCCTCGTCACGCGCACCGTCGATCCCGCCGACGAGCGGCGCATGCGTGTGCAGATCACCGAGTCGGGGAACGAGCTGTACCGGGCGATGATCGAACTCGAACGCACCGATGCGCAACCGACCGCGGTGGTATCCGACCCCGGCACCCTGCGCTCCCTTCTGATCGAACTGGTCCGATCGGCACAGCGTTGACCTGCCGCACCGCGGCTGTGTCGACCTGCCTCACCGCGGCTGCGTTAACCTGCCGCACCGCGGCTGCGTCGACCTGCCGCACCGCGGCGGACAGGTCCGTCCGGCGGGTCAGCCCAGCGGCAACTGTGCGAAGATCTGCGTCGGTTGCGTCGACCCACCCGGCGGTTCGACGCTGAAGGCCAGCGCGGTCGAATGCCCGACACCCTCGAGGACGGCCGTGGTGGACGGCGCCACCGCCTCGGCGTCCATGATGCCCGCGGATTCCGGGCCTTCGGGGGTGATCAGCCACATCTGGTAGACACTGCCCTCGGCGGGCGGTGTCACGTTGTTCATCACCAGAACACCGGCGTCGGCTTCCTTCGAGTACACCACCGTGGCGACTCCGCCGCCTTCGATCTCACCCGAGGTGGTGCGCACGTCCTCCGCCGCGAACACCTGCTCCGAAGTGGTCGCGGTCTTCTCCTGCAGCTGGGTCACAACGGCGAATCCACCCACGGCGATCAGGATCGCGGCCGCCGCGGTGAGCAGGAAGTTACGTCGCCGGTTGCGCCGCTCGTCCAGCGAGACCGGTGCGGCAGGCGGACCGGACTCGGCCGCGACCGCGTCGAGCAGGCGCTCACGCAGACGTGCAGGCGGCTCGGAGGCCGTCGACGCCGACACGACCGCCATCGTCTCCCGCACGGCCGCCGTCTCCCGGTCGAACGCCGTCACCACTTCGGGATCGGCTCCGGCCACCCGGGCCTCGATGTCGCGGCGCTCGGCGTCGGATACCGCATCGAGCGCATACACGACCGCGAGGTCGATCAGTTCGCGGTCGGAATCGCCGAAACCGGGCCGGGCCTCACTCCTCATCGCCCTGCGCCCCCAGACATTTGCGTAGACGGAGTAGTCCGTCGCGGATTCTCGATTTTACGGTCGGTAGCGTGACCGAAAGTTGTTCGGACACTTCGCGGTACGTCAGGCCGCCGTAGTAGGCCAGTTCGACGGACCGCCGCTGCAGATCGGTCAGTGTGCCCAGACAGTGGGTGACCTGCTGCCGATCCTCGCGCCGGGCCGCCTCCTCGCTGACGACGTCGAACGCCGAGTCGACGTTGCTCGCGCCGTAGCGGGCCTCGCGGTCGGCCCCGGACTGTTCGGACCGCACCCGGTCGACGGCGCGGCGGTGCGCCAGGGTGATCAGCCAGGACAGCGCCGAACCCTGCGCGGCGTCGAACCCGGAGGCCGACCGCCAGACCTGCAGGTAGACCTCCTGCGCGGTCTCCTCGCTGTAGCCGGGATCGCGCAGGACCCGCAGGATCATGCCGTACACCCGGGCACGGGTCAGGTCGTAGAACTCGGCGAATGCAGCCGCATCCTGCGCCGCTACGCGCGCGAGCAACGCGTCGAGTGTGTCGGTACGTCCGCCGACGCCGGTCATCGGCTCTGTCCGCTCATCGAGCGAAAGCCTAGTCGGGCGATTCGGGCGGCTCAAGCCATCCGCCGGCGGACCGTCCCGGCGGCCGGGGCCGGGGGGCGGGGCAAGGGTCGAATCGAGCACCGCGATCACCTCCGGGGCATCCGGAGGGCTGCAGCGCGTGGGACGTCAGACATGGTCACCTCCGGTGGGCCGGCCGGCCGGGGCCAGGGATTCCCGCAGGAACTCGGCGGTGACCGCATGCCACCAGCCCGGCTTGGTGAGCAGGAAGTGACCGCCGCCCGCCAGCGGCCGGAACTGGGCGTCGACGCCGCGCCCGCGGGCCTGGGCCGTCTGCACCGCGCTCACGCGCGGGTCGCACCGCGTGTCGGCGGTGCCGTGCACGACCAGGAGCCGGCGCTCGGGCGGGACGAGCGCGCCGTCGTCCTCGGGCCACCACGGTGCCAGCGCGACGACAGCCCCGACACCCGGCTGGGCCGCGAGGTGGGCCGCGACCCGTCCGCCCATGGAGTGACCCACGAGCCCGATCCGGACGTCGCCGCGCCGCCGGCGCACCTCGTCGAGGGCGTGCAGTGCATCGTGGACGGGACTCATCCGGTCCCCGTTCCAGCCGCGGTAGGTGTAGTGCACCTGGCCGACGGTGATGTCGTACATGCTCAGCCGGGAACGCAGGGACTCGGTCAGCAATGTCATCCGCAACGCGGACAGGTGCCACGGCCGGGCGGCGGATGTGCTGACCGGCTTGCCGCCCGGGAGAACCAGCACGTGAGCGCGGGGCCGGTTCGATGCGATCTCCATGCCCGGTGTTCGGAGCGTGGCCCGAATCGGATGGGTCGAAAAAAATTCTCCACACCCACCCATCCGCCCTCCCGGCCGTGCCGAATGGCAGATGACACACCTGACCGACGTGGTCGCACGGATCACGACACCGAAGGGAAGAGGGCCATGGTTATCAACACGCGAAAGAGCTTGGCGGCAGTCGGAATCGGCGCGATGGCAATGATGGGTGTCGCGGCGTGCTCGTCCGACGACTCCGGTTCCTCGACGGCGACGTCGGCCACGTCGGCGATGGAGAACGCCACGTCGGCGATGTCGCCGACCACCTCCGAGGACGCCATGGCGTCGGGCCTCGTCGGCCCGGGCTGTGACGCCTACGCGGCCGCGGTACCGACCGGGCCGGGCTCGATCGAGGGTATGGCGCAGGAGCCGGTGGCCGTCGCTGCGTCGAACAACCCGGAGCTCACGACCCTGACCGCAGCGGTGTCGGGTCAGCTCAACCCCGAGGTGAACCTGGTCGACACGCTCAACGGTGGCGAGTTCACCGTGTTCGCGCCGGTCGACGACGCCTTCGCCAAGATCGATCCGGCCACCATCGAGAGCCTGAAGACCGACACGGCCACCCTCACCAGCATCCTCACCTACCACGTGGTGCCGGGTCAGATCCCGCCGTCGGACATCGAAGGCACCCAGACCACGGTCCAGGGCGGTACCGTCGAGGTGACCGGTGAAGGCGAGGAATGGAAGGTCAACGACGCCAACGTCATCTGTGGCGGTGTGAAGACGGCCAATGCGACCGTCTACCTCATCGACACCGTCCTGATGCCGCCGGCGCCGCAGCAGTGACCCGGTAGCACCCGAGGAGTGACGTGAGACGAACGATCCGAGGCCTCGCGGCGGCCGCTCTGGCCGCCGCGGGCGCCGCCCTCACGGCGGCACCGGCGCAGGCAGCTCCGCTCACCCCGGTGGCGGAGCTGGACGTGAACCGGTACATGGGCACCTGGTATCAACTGGCCGCCAATCCCGCGCCCTTCAATCTCGACTGCGTGCTCGACACCACCGCGAACTACACGCTGATCGACGAGCGCAACGTGCGGGTGGAGAACTCGTGCACCACCGTCACCGGTGAGCGGCGCGGAATCGTCGGCAACGCGCGAGTGAACGACACCGCCTCCTTGCATGTGAGCTTCCCCGGCGTGCCGACCCAGGATTCCCTGGACGGGCCGAGCAACTACATCGTCGGCTACCTCGCGGACGACTACTCGTGGGCGCTCGTGGGGGATCCGACCCGGGTTTCCGGGTTCGTCCTGTCCCGGTCACCGGTGGTCGACGCCGCCGCGTGGCAACAGATCCGGTCGGTGGTCGAGCAGCAGGGCTACAACAGCTGCCTCATGCTCACCTCGCCCACCACGGAGGGCCTACAGGAGATCAAGCCGCTCTGCACCGTGTGAACGGTGTTCTGCGCGTAGCGGACTCACCCCGGCCCCGCCTGCCCGGCCGAATGTCACATTGCGTCGGTTCCATCGATCGCATGTGACATTCGGTCGCGCGCGGGCGGCGCCGGAGCCCGGATGCGTTCCCCCGGGCACGCCCCGGCTCTGTTAGGTTCGATTCGCGACGTGGACGAGCCTTCCGATCGTCGGACCCGGCTCGTCGCGACACGAGGAGCTGGTGAAGATGATCCGCGACGCATGGCGGGGTTTGCTCAAGCCCGTCTTCGTTCCCGCCTCGCTCGTGATCCTCGGGATGATCGTGTTCGCGGTCGTCTACGCGGGATCGGCCGAGGGGGCGGTCGACGCGCTCAACCGTGCCATCACCGACGGCGTCGGCTGGTGGTACATCCTGATCGCCACCGGATTCGTGATCTTCGCCCTGTACTGCGGCCTCAGCCGCGTCGGCAACATCAAACTCGGCCGCGACGACGAACAACCCGAGTTCGGAATGCTGTCCTGGTTCGCGATGCTCTTCAGCGCCGGCATGGGCATCGGCCTGGTGTTCTACGGTGTCGCCGAACCACTCTCGCACTACGTCGATCCCCCGCAGGCAGGCCGGATCCCCGGTTCGACGGACGCCGCCGCCAATCAGGCGATGGAACTGACCATGTTCCACTGGGGTCTGCACGCGTGGGCGATCTACGTCGTCGTCGGCCTCGGTCTGGCCTACATGACGTACCGCAAGGGCCGGCCGCTGTCGGTGCGCTGGCTGCTCGAACCGCTCCTCGGACGCGCCCGCGTCGAGGGACCGATCGGGCACGCGATCGACACGATCGCGATCGTCGGCACCCTCTTCGGCGTCGCCACCTCTCTCGGCTTCGGCGTCCAGCAGATCTCGGCGGGCCTCGACTACCTGGGCTGGGTCGAGACGAACAACTGGCTCACCGTCGGGCTGATCGTCGGGGTGACGGGCCTGGCGACCTTCTCGGTGGTCTCCGGCGTCTCGCGCGGCCTGAAATGGCTGTCCAACATCAACATGGTGCTGGCGGCCTCGCTTGCGGTGTTCGTCCTGCTGCTGGGGCCGACGCTGTTCCTGCTGCAGTCGTGGGTGCAGAACCTCGGCGGCTACGCGCAGGCCCTGCCGGAGCTGATGCTGCGCACCGCACCGTTCGCCGAGGACGGCTGGTCGGGCGCGTGGACGATCTTCTACTGGGGCTGGTGGATGAGCTGGGCGCCGTTCGTCGGCATGTTCATCGCCCGCATCTCCCGCGGCCGCACGATCCGGGAGTTCGTCTTCGGTGTTCTGCTCGCCCCCACGTTCGTCGCGTCGCTGTGGTTCACGATCTTCGGCGACTCCGGAATCCTGCGGCAGCGCGACGAGGGCACCATGCTCGCCGCGGACGGCACCGTGGACACCGACACCTCGCTGTTCGTCCTCCTCGACGGCCTTCCGCTGGCCGTGGTGACGAGCCTGCTCGCGATCCTCGTGGTCGTGTTCTTCTTCGTGACATCCTCGGACTCGGGTTCGCTCGTGATCGACATCCTCGCCACCGGCGGCAACCTCGAGACCCCGAGGATCACGCGCGTCTACTGGGCGGTGCTCGAAGGGATCGCGGCGGCGGTGCTGCTGCTCGTCGGCGGCAGCGGATCGCTGACCGCGCTGCAGACCGCATCCATCGCAACGGCGGTGCCGTTCTCGATCGTCATGGTGCTGGCCTGCGTGTCGATGCTCAAGGCGTTCCGCTACGAGGTGGCGACCGCGCCCCGGTACCTCCAGATTGCGGTGAGCGCGGCGACGCCCGCCCCGGGCGGCCACGGCGCCCCCCACCGGCGGGGCATCTCCGCGACGCTCGCCGGCCTCGACACCAACGGAAACGGCGCCGCAGCGCCGGAGACCCGCGCACCGCTCGTCGTCGCCGTGCACGAGCTGCCGGCCCGTTCGGTCAGCGTCGACGCCGACACCGGACGGGTCGAAATCGACCACGGTGCCCGCCCGCAGGACCCCCTAGGCGGCGAGGTGTTCGACACCCCGGAGTTCGCCGAGTCCGCCGAGGGCGTCGCGCAACGGGAAGCCGACGAGCGACGCGCGACCACCCGCGACTGACGCCCGCCGCGACCGTCAGTCCGCCGCGCCCGCCCGCCGCGACCCAATGTCACATTGCGTCGATCGAATCGACCGGATGTGACATCGGGTCGCCGGCAGACGGGGTGCGTGCCGGATCGCGGGCGGCGCGGTGCGCGGCGCCGGCGATGTTCTCGAGCATGCCCTTGAAGATGATGCCGTGGAACGGCACGAGCGCGTACCAGTAGACCCGTCCCGCAAGCCCCTTCGGGAAGAAGATCGCCCGCTGGTGCAGCCGGGCCCGGCCCGGATCGAGCGGTTCGATACGCCACTCGAGCCAGGCCCCGCCCGGCGCCCGCATCTCGGCCCGCAGCCGCAGCAGGGTGGGTCGCTCGAGGCGCTCGACGCGCCAGAAGTCCAGCGCGTCCCCGGTGTGCAGGGTGCGCGGATTGCGGCGTCCCCGGGACAGACCGACGCCGCCGGCGAAGCGGTCGAGCCATCCGCGGATCGTCCAGGCGAGGGGGAAGGAGTACCAGCCGTTCTCGCCGCCGATGCTCTCGACGACCTCCCACACCGTGCCGGCGTCGGTGTCGCAGTCGATGCAGCGTTCGTCGACGAAGACCACCTCGCCGGCCCAGTGCGGATCGGACGGCAGCGGTTCGGCCGGTGCGCCGACGGGTGACGCACTCGCCCAGGTGGTTTCGACGTCGCCGCGTTCGATCTTGCGTAGCGCCAGCCGGACCGCCTCGCGATAGCCGGTCAGTCCGCCGGGCGGCGGCGGGATCACGTCGTCGATGTCGTGTTCGGAGACCACCGCGTCGTTGCTCAGCGATTCGATCAGCGCCCGGCCCAGCGACGGTGGGATCGGGGTGACCAGCCCGATCCACAACCCGGCGAGCTTCGGGGTGAGCACGGGCAGCACCAGGATGCGCCGCCGGCGCAGACCCGCGACCTCGGCGTACACCTGCATCATCTCGCCGTAGCGCAGCACGTCCGGGCCGCCGATGTCGTAGGTGCGGCTGCGGGGGAGCGGAGCGGTGGCCGCGCCCACCAGGTAGTGCAGTACGTCGCGCACCGCGATGGGCTGGATCTTGTTGTTCACCCACTTCGGGGTGGTCATCAAGGGCAGGCGGTTGCTCAGGTGCCGGATCATCTCGAACGACGCGGAGCCCGAACCGATCACCACCCCGGCCTGCAGCACCAGGGTGGGCACCCCGGATTCGACGAGGATCCGGCCGACCTGCTCCCGGGACCGCAGATGGGTGGAGAGGTCGGCCGTGTCCGGATGCAGCCCACCGAGATACACGATGCGCCGCACCCCGGCCGCGCGGGCAGCGGCGGCGACGTTCTCGGCTTCCGCGCGCTCGGTGTCGATGAACTCCCCGCGCCCACCCATCGAATGCACCAGGTAGTACAGGACGTCGACGTCCCGGCAGGCGACGGCTAGGGACTGCGGATCGGTCAGGTCACCGCGCACGATCTCGACGTCGCCGGCCCACGGCACGTCCCGCAGCTTGTCCGGGGTGCGGGCCAGGACCCGCACCCGGTGGCCCGCGTCGACAAGCAGCGGCGCGAGCCGGCCCCCGATGTAGCCGGTGGCCCCGGTGACGAGGATGCGCAACACAGGGGTGTTCATTCGTTCTCCACGATGTGTCCGAGCTGGTGTCGCAGGCAGGCTTCGAGCTTCGGCCGGCGGAACCGATGTCCGTGATCGACCAGGCACTGCGGAACCACGAACTGATCGGCGGTGGCGACCTCCCGCGCGCCCTCGTCGCCGAGCAGCAGCCGGGGCCCGAACCCCGGCACCGGCAACAGCGCCGGCCGGTGCAGTACCCGCGCGAGCGTGCGGGTGTATTCGTCGTTGCGAACCGGTTCGGGCGCAACGGCATTGATCGGACCCTTCACCCTCGGATCGGCAAGGGCCCGGTGGTAGACGTCGAGCAGGTCGTCGAGGTCGATCCACGACAGCCACTGCCGGCCGCTGCCGAGCCGGCCACCGAGGCCGGCCTCGAACAACGGGCGCAGGAGTTGCAGCGGTCCGCCGCGCGGGGTCTGCACGATCCCGGTCCGCACCAGCACCACCCGCAGTCCGCCGGAGGCGGCAGGGGCGGTGGCGGCCTCCCAGTCGGCGACTACGTCGGCGAGGAACCCGGACCCCCGTTGCGCGTCCTCGGCGAGCGGTTCGTCGCCGCGGTCGTAGCCGTAGAGCCCGATCGCCGACGCGGACACGAACGTCGCCGGTCCGTTGGGGGTGCGTGCCGCGAGTTCGGCCAGCAGCCGCGTGGGCCGGATCCGGCTGTCCCGGACGGCGGCCTTGTGGGCGGCGTTGAAGCGCCCGGCGATCGAGGCGCCGGCGAGGTGGACGACGGCGTCGATGCCCTCGAGCAGGTCGGGCGCGGGCGAGTCCGGATCCCAGCGACGTTCGTCGTCGCCGCGCGGTTCGCCGCGCACGAGCCGGACGACCCGGTAGCCGCCGGTGCTCAGGTAGGCGCACAGCGCGGTGCCCACGAGACCCGACGATCCGGTGACGGCGACCGTCGCGGGTCGCACTCCCTGCTCGTGCGACCACTGATGGGCGGCGAGGTCGTCGGCGAGCTGGCGGTGCCGGTAGTAGAAGGTCTGCTTCAGCAGCGACTCCGGGACGGGCGTGTCGACTCGGTCGACGACCCGGGTGCGACGGGAGCCGAGCGCCTCGAAGGTGTGCTCGTGCCGCCACGGCATCACCAGTCCGGCGGGCAGTGAGGTGAGCCCGTCGCGGCCGACGCTGTCGACGAACCGCGCCGGCGGGTCGTAGGCGTCGGCCTGGTGTTCGGCGACCCAGCGCAGTCCGCCGGGCAGGCCGAGCACGGCCCGGCCCGACTTCAGGGACTCGGCCTCGGAGATCACCCGCAGCGGCTGCCACGGGGGGAGCAGACGCATGATCGCGCCCGGTCGGCTGTGCCAGTCGAAGACGTCGTCGCGCGGCGCGTCGACGACGCTCGAATACGTGATGCCCATCGTGCCTTCCTCCGCCTGGTCCGGGTTCGCGGAAGCGGGCGCCGGGAGCGACCCCGGCGCCGCCGCGGAATCAGCTGGGGATCATGTTGATCAGGATGGTGTAGGCGTTCACCAGAGGAGTGTGGATTGCCATGAACGCTGTCTCGACGAGTTCTCGCACGGTGGTGTTCCTCTCGGTTGTCCGTCCGGGACGGGCGTTCCGTCCCCTCGGTATTCGGAGTAGCGCGCGACCCGGATGGGTCAGCCTTTTCCGGCGATCCGCCCGTACCGGTCGAGCGCTACCTGTCTCTCGTGGGCGTGGTCGACGATCGGCTCCGGGTACCCGTCCGGCGGACCGTCCGGGAGCCGGTGCACGCGTTTGCCGTTCACACCTCGCAGCTCGGGTACCCAGCGGCGCACGTATTCACCCGTCGGATCGAACTTTTCCCCCTGCGTGATCGGGTTGAACACCCGGAAGTAGGGCGCGGCGTCGGTTCCGCTGCCGGCGGTCCACTGCCACCCGTGCTGGTTCGAGGCCAGGTCGCCGTCGACGAGCCGGTCCATGAAGTGCCGGGCACCCCACCACCACGGCAGATGCAGGTCCTTGGCGAGGAAGGACGCGACGATCATGCGGAGCCGGTTGTGCATCCAGCCCTCAGCGAGCAGCTGCCGCATGCCCGCGTCGACGATGGGGAAGCCGGTCCGGCCCTGCTGCCATGCGGCGAAGTTGCGTTCGGCGTCGGGTCCGCTGTCGTAGGCGATGTCGTCGAAGCGGCGGTTGTAGTTGCGGCGGGCCGTGTCGGGCCGGTGGTGCAGCACGTCCGCGTAGAAGTCGCGCCAGGCCAGTTCGCTGCGCAGGCGGTTCGCGCCCGCGCTGCGGTCGGAGCGCACGTCGTGCAGGAGGGTGCGCGGATGGATGCACCCGAATTTCAGGTACGGCGAGAGGCGGCTGGTGCGATCGAGGTCGGGCCGGTCCCGGTCGGTGTCGTAGTGCGGCAGGTCGTCGTCGCGGAACTCGTGCCAGCGGTGCAGCGCGGCGGCTTCCCCGGCGGGTGGCAGCGTGGTGCCGTCGAGATCGTCGTCGGCGGGGATCGCTACGCGCGCGTCGAGATCGCCGGGGTCGATCCACTCGACGGTGCCGGCGTCGGTGGCGGCGGGTGCGCGCCAGCCGTGTTCGTGCCACGCCCGCTGGAAGGGGGTGAACACCTTGTAGGGGGTGTCGTCGGCCTTGCGGATGCGTCCGGGCGCGACGGCGTAGGGCGAGCCGGTGCGCAGCAGCGGGACGTCGCCGAGCGCCCGCTCGACGGCCTCGTCGCGGCGGGTGCCGTAGGGCCCGTGGTCGGCACTGACGTGCACCGCGTCGGCGTCGAGCTCCCGGGCCAGCGCCGGGACGACCGTGGCGGGGTCGCCTTGGGTGACGAGCAGACGTCCGCCGAGATCCTCGTCGAGGGTGCGCAGGCACCGCATCAGGAAGGTGCGGCGCGGGGACCCGGAGGGACGCAGCAGCGATTCGTCGAGCACGAACAGTGCGAGAGCACGGTCGGTGGAGTCGGCGACGGACAGCAGGGTGGGCAGGTCCCGCAGCCGCAGGTCGCGGCGGAACCAGACGATACCGGGGCGGCTCACCCGTCCAGTGTGCGGGAGAACGGGCCCGGGCGGGCGGGTAGCTGTCGGCCCGGTGAGAGACTGGCCCCATGTCCGACGTGTTCGAGGTGCCCATCCGCGACGAGTCCATCCGGCTCGGTCAATTCCTCAAGCTGGCGAGCCTGATCGAGTCCGGCGCCGAGGCGAAGGAAGTGATCGCCGAGGGGCTCGTCAGCGTCAACGGCGAGGTGGAGGTGCGGCGTGGGCGGCAGCTGCACGTCGGGGACGTCGTGGAGATCGGGACCGCCGCCGCGCGCGTGACGTCGGGGGCGTGAGCCCCGAGGTGACGGCGGTACGACTACAGCTGCCGTCTCCGGAATCCTCGAACCCCTGCGATTTTCAGGGGAGCTGCCGCACCTGCTTGCCGAGGGCGAACAGGCGGTGCGCGAGCCTCATGACGGGAATGCCCAGCGGAATCAGGATGATCGTCACGCACAGCACCCCGCCGACGAGCCACACCACCGCCGCGAGGAGTCCCACCACCGCGCCGAGCACGGCCGTGAGGATCCCCAGCACCGCATTGAGCAGGCCCTTCAGCGCTCGCATGACGACCTCCTGGTTATCAGTGTGCGCGCATACGGGCCGGGGCGCACCCGTTTTCGGTCGACCTCGCCGCACCGGACCGGCCGGCAGCCGATGCCCGGGTGCGGGAGACGGACGCCGTCCCGGATGTGTTGTCAGCCGGTCTCGTCCGTGTCCTTGTCCCCGTGGTCCTTCTCCTCGCGCCGGTCCAGGATCCCGGCGGTGACGCCGTACGGCAGGAAGCGCACCGATCGGCGCGGGTCGGTGTTGTTCTTGTGCGCGCGCAGCGCCTCGAGTTCGGTGGGGAAGACCTGCTCGACGCGGGCGGTCCCGTCGTCGTCGAGCGTGTAGATCACCCACACACCGTCGCCGGTCTCGCCGGCGGTGGGCGGTGCCGGGCGGGTGCGGGGTGCGCCCGCGAGGTCGGGGAAGATGCTCGCCCACGGGATTCCGGCGTCCGGTTGCTCGACGAGCCGGCCGATCTTGGCGGCCAGATCGCGCAGCCCCTCCCCGGCGTCGCGGAAGACACGGTCGAGGTCCTCCGGGTCGAATCCGAACGGGTTGTTCTCGCCCATGAGGGCCTCCTGAGGTCGCGGGCCGCGCGTGCGGCCGTGATTCCTCCAGTGTGGGCACTGTCGCCGGACCGCGCCACCATCCCGGTGTGGCGCGACCTCAGGAGGCGTGCGCCGCGCGGACGTTCTGCGACCAGTCGTGCACCCAGGCGGGCAGGTCGGGCAGGTCGGTGAGGGCGGGGAACGCCTGCGCGACGGTGTCCGGCGGGACGGAGCGGCCGTCGCGATCGAGCACGCGGAGTCCGATCACGGCCCGGGCACTGCTCGCCCCGTCCACCGTCACGTGCTGTTCGACGTACAGGTTCCTGGCGTCGGTACCGAGGAGGCGGGTCGCCACGTCGAACTGCTGCCGATGCCGCAGCGACCGGTGGTAGGTCGCCGTCTGGACGACGACGACCGTCTGCCACCGGTGTCGGCGGAGGGCCTGCCAGAGTCCGGTGCGGACGAACAACTCGAACCGGCCGAGGTCGAGAATGGTGAGGTACCGGCCGTTGTTCATGTGCATCGCCGCGTCGAGGTCGGCGACGGCCACGCGGAACGGAGTGTGCACCGTCTCGTGCGGCCGGACCGGATCCGCCTTGCGGGCGCGAAGAAATGTCCGCGCCGTACGCAGCGCCATGAGCATGCCGGCCCCCGGTCAGTTCTCGGCGCGGACGACGATGCCGTCGTGGTCGCTGTAGAGCATCTCGCCGGGGTTGAAGGTGACGCCGCCGAACTCCACCGGCACGTTCTTCTCGCCGGACCCCGTCTGGGTGCTCTTGCGCGGGTTGGTGCCGAGTGCCTTGATGCCGATCCCCAGGGTGCGCAGGATCGCCGAGTCCCGGACCGCGCCGTTGACGACGACACCGGCCCAGCCGTTGTCGACGCCGCGGCCGGCGATGATGTCGCCGACGAGAGCGGTGTGCACGCTGGCGTCGCCGTCGACGACGAGGACACCGCCGTTGCCGGGCTCGCTCAGGGTCTGCTTGACGAGCAGGTTGTCCTGGAAGCAGCGGATGGTGGTGATCCGGCCGGCGAAGACCTCGTGGCCGCCGAACTGGATGAACTGCGTGTCGCAGCTGCGGATGTCGGGGCCGATCTCGTCGGCGAGGTCGGCGGTGGCCGGAACGTCGTGGGTGGAGGGTTCGCTCATGTCGCCGAGAGTAGTAGGAGAACGCCGTCCGGTCGGCGCGGGGCGGATACCGGCAGATCATCTGCCTGTTTGAGTTCCAAACGGGTAGATTCTTGTATCCTAAGAGCCATCGGGGCTGGGATGGATTTCGCACACAGGACGGTCAAATGCCACTCGACGGAAGCTCGACGGTTGTTCGCGTGCCCAAGGCAGGTGAGCTGATCGCCGCGAGCCTGCGCCGGCAGATCATCACCGGGGAACTGCACGCCGGCGAGCCGTTGCCGAACGAGGCCGCGCTCATGGAACGCTTCGGCGTTTCCCGTCCCACGCTGCGGGAGGCCTTCCGCATCCTGGAGTCGGAAGGCATCATCACCGTCCTGCGCGGCGCCCACGGCGGCGCCCGCGTGCAGGCACCGGACGGCTCGACCGCCGCCCGCTACACCGGCCTGCTGCTGCAGTACCGGGGAGTCCCGCTCGCCGACGTGTACCGCGCCCGCACCGAACTCGAGGTGGACGGCGTCGGCCTGCTCGCCGCCGCCCCGGCCGGGCGGATCGACACGCTCGCCGAACTGGTCGAGCGGGGCGAGGGCCTCCTCGGCGACCCCGCGGCCTTCGCCAGGTACGACACCGAGGTGCACCGGGCGGTGATGGAACTGGCCGGCAACCAGACGATGGCGGCCCTCGCGGGGATGCTGCTCGACATCATGGACGCCCACAACGCGCTGTATCTCTCCACGCGCGCCGATGCGGCGGATCGTCCCGAGGCGGCGGTGGCGTTGCGCGCCAACCGCAAGCTCGTCACACTGCTGCGCGAAGGCGATTCCGAAGCGGCACAAGCATTCTGGCGCAGGCACCTCGACAGCGTCGAGCAGTACATGACGGGTGATTCGGCGACCACCCTCGTCGAGGTCCTGTCCTAGCCGAGCCGCCGAAGCGGGGGAACTCGCGGCGAGCGGGCGGTTGTCGCGCCGACGTGCGAGTGAGATCGACGGAAACCACCCGTTCGGCGGCGGAACCTCCCGCTCGGCTCGATCTGTGCCGGATCAGCGCCCGAATCGCCGCTCGTACTCGTCGCGTTCGCGATCGGCCCGCACGCGCGCCTTCTCGCCGAGCAGGTTCGGGTCCAGACCGTGCTGCTCCAGACGGTGCCGCCGCCAGATCTGCATCAGGGCGATCGCGAAGTACACCAGGGGGATGAACAGCAGCGCCATCATCGCCAGCGGCACCCACACCGGCCCGGGGATGAGCAGGAACAGCGCGAGGAACGGCACGATCGGCAGGGTGAACCGCACGAGGTACCGCACCGTCGCGCCGGGGCCGACGAGGTCGTTGCGGACCCAGTCCCGAAGGGAGTCGGGGAGCGTGCGGCCGAACAGGTATCCGACGTACTGGGGGAAACTCGGTCGCGCACTACTCGTCATGCCACCGAGGATAGGCCGCTCATCCGTACAACCCGCTGAGCCGGTCGGAGAAGTTGTCGATGACGATCTTGCGACGCAGCTTCATGCTCGGCGTGAGGTCCCCGGCCTCCACCGACAGCTCGCGGTCGATGATGGTGAACTTCTTGACCTGCTCCCACCGGTTGAGCTGATCGTTGAGCTGATCGATATAGCCGCCGATCAGGTCGCGGGTCTTCTCGTCGTGCGCGATCTCCTCGAACGACTTGCCGCCCAGGCCGTTCTTCTCGGCCCACTCGTGGATCGCCTCGGGATCGAGGCCCACCAGGGCCACGCAGTACGGCTGGCCCTCGCCGTGGACGATGATCTCGCTCGCATAGGGGCACAGACCCTTGAAGGTCGCGGCGATGGCGGACGGCGCGACGTACTTGCCCTGTGACGTCTTGAACATGTCCTTCTTGCGGTCGGTGATCCGCAGGAACCCGTCGGAGTCGACCTCGCCGATGTCCCCGGTGTGGAACCAGCCGTCGTCCTCGAACGCCTCGGCGTCCGCGTCGGGACGATCGTGGTAACCGCTCATCACACCGGGACCCTTGATGAGGATCTCCCCGTCCTCCGCGATCTTGACCTCGGTCTCCGGGAAGGGCCAGCCGACCGTGCCGAAACGGTACGCGAGCGGCCGGTTGAGGAACGACGCGGCGGAGGTCTCCGACAGTCCGTAGCCTTCGAGGACGATGATGCCGACGGCATCGAACCACTGTGCGACGTCGCGGTCCAGCGGAGCGGACCCGGAGACGAAGAACCGCAGCCGGCCGCCGAACCGCTCCCGGATCTTGGTGAAGACGAGCTTGTCGGCGAGCTTGTACTGCAGCCGGTCCAGCGGCGACGGGTTGCGGTCCTCCTGCTTGGCCTTCGAGACCCGTGTTCCGACCCCCACGGCCCAGTCGAAGATCTTCTTCTTGGCGCCGCCCTCCTCCGCCATCATCGCCTCGATGCGCGCGTGGGCCTTCTCGAACACGCGTGGCGCCGCGCCCATGAAGGTCGGCTGCACCACGGCGAGGTTCTCCACGATCTTCTCGACCCGGCCGTCGATGGCGGTGGGCATGCCCACCTGCAGGGGCAGGCTCAGCAGCACCTTGCCGAACACGTGCGACAGGGGCAACCACAGGTACTGCAGGTCGTCCGGACCGAGAATGCCGAGGGCATCGACAGCGGCGGCGGTGTACGTCCACGCCGAGTGCGGCAGCCGCACGCCCTTCGGCTTGCCGGTGGTGCCGGACGTGTAGATGAGGGTGGCGAGGTGATCCGGCCGGATCTCCCGGACCCGGTCCTCGACGACGTTCGGCGACTCCGCGATCAGCTGCCGACCGCGCTCCTCGAGGTCGGCCAGGGTGATCACCCAGTTCCCGTCGCCGGGGCCGTCGATCACGACCACCTGCTGCACGTCCGGTAGCTGTGCACGCTGCTCGACGAGCTTGTCGACCTGTGTCCTGTCCTCGGCGACGACCACGCGGCTGCCCGAGTTGGACACGATGAACCCGACGTCGGGAGCCTTGGTGGTGGGGTAGACCGTCGTGGTCGCAGCGCCCGCGCACATCACCGCGAGGTCGACGATCACCCACTCGTACCGGGTCGACGACGCCAGCGCGATCCGGTCCTCGGGCTCGATGCCGAGCGCGATCAACCCGGCCGCCAGCAGACGGACGCGGTCACCGACCTGCTGCCAGGTCACGCTCTCCCACCCGTCGTCCTTCGGGAACCGGAACGCCTCCGTGCCGGGGCTGGCCGCAATTCGGTCGAGGAAGAGCTGAGCCACCGACGGTGCCCGCTTCTCGATCTTCGAGTGGTCGACCGGCTCGTCGGAGATTCGCAGCGCTGTCATACCCCGAGTCTAGAAAGGCCGCACGCACCGCGGGGAGGGTTTGGGCTGTTCACTCCGGCTTCCGGCCCACGCTTACCGCGCCTGCCGGTGCTGTCGGGCGTGGGCGGGAGCCGCGGCCGCCCGCAGCACCCGCGGTGCGCGCCGGGCGGTGCGGCGCCCGGTCCGGTCGAGCACGGACAGGTCGAGGGACCGGCGCGCGATCGGCGTCGGTCCGTGATCGCGTCGGTGAGCCGCACCCACTGCGCGACGAACCTCGCGGCTGTCTCGCCGGGGTCGTGGCCTGGGGGCACCGTCCGCCTGCGGGGGACGATGAAGACACTTCTGCATTCGGTCTAGGTTTACGGCTTACAGATGGTGACGAAAATTGCCATTTACGCAGCTATCGCCGAGAATCCCGAGGTGAGCGTGCTTTCCCGCGCAGAGACTCTGTCGGTGTCCTTGTCCACGTTGTCGGTGCGATGTCCGAGATAGGTGTCGCATCCGGAAGGCGTCGTCCGAGATAGTTGTCGCACGCTGTGCGACACGCGGTGTCGGTTGCACGGTTCGGGGGCGTCCTGTCGTTTAGTGTCGAATCCATGCAGGCGGCCGCGGCGGCTCCTGTGCGAGTCGTCGAACGCATCACGTACTTGCCGGCGGAGGGCGAGCCGGTGTCCGCTGGGCTCGGCTTCGACTGGGATGCGCAGCCGCTGGAAGTGGCGTCGCCGATCAGGCGGATC
This sequence comes from Rhodococcus ruber, assembly GCF_016804345.1. Classification (NCBI taxonomy): domain Bacteria; kingdom Bacillati; phylum Actinomycetota; class Actinomycetes; order Mycobacteriales; family Nocardiaceae; genus Rhodococcus; species Rhodococcus ruber. The sequence goes on from NZ_CP044211.1 coordinate 538,668, forward strand.
GCCTCGTACAAAGGGCAGAAGAACTACGCCGGGCTCTGGTGGTGTGCCACCACGAATCGTCACGTGGAGTACGAGTCGTGGGTGGAGCGGGATTTTGTGATCAGCGCCGATCACGATCGTGCGGTTGTCGGGATGGCAGCCCAGCCCTTTCGGCTGGATTTCGTCATCGACGGCGAAGCCTGCTCTCACGTCCCGGACTTCTTCCTCCGATATGACGATGGGCGTGGGGACGTGGTCGATGTGCGTCCGGATGCTCTGATCGGGCCCGGGGATCGGGTTGTGTTCGGCGAGACCGCTCGGGTGTGCGAACAGGTCGGCTGGAGCTATCGCCGCGTCGGTGAACTCCCACCGGTGCGGCTGTCGAACCTGCGTTGGCTCGCCGGATACCGCCATCGACGCGTTTTCGACGTGGACGTGGGCCGGGAACTGGTAACCCTGGTGCGCGGACAGGGTCAGGTCTCGATAGGGGAGTTGGCGAGTCGGGTCGGCCATCCTGTTGCGGTCCTGCCGAGCCTGTTTCACCTGCTGTGGACGCACGCGTTGCAGACGCGGTTGGACGAGCTGCTGCTGTCGACCGAATCGATGGTCACGGAGAACCTCTGTCATGGCCGGTAGACCGCCGGGTGCCCTCCAGCTGGGTGACCATGTGCGCTTCCGGGACGGTCTGTACGAGATCGCCGGACTCGACGGCGAGATCGTCTTTCTGACCGTGCGCGACGGAGCCGGCGCGATGCGGGTGGCGATCAAACTAACGGCTCTGCTGGCAGACCCGACCTTCGAGCCGGTCGCCACCACATTCCGGCGGCGTCGCATCCGACCGCACTACTTCGAGGCCCTGCCGGTGACGGTCCGCGAGCGGGCCTGTCGGCTCGAGCGACACGTTACCGAGGTTGTCGATGGAGTCCCGATCGACGCGGCGCCCGGAACGTCGCCGCGCCGGGGATACGACGTCACGAGCACCTCGCTGCGGGAACGGGAGATCACGAAGATCGCCGAACTCGCCGCGGACGGGGAGCACATGGTACTGAGGGTGTTTCAGCGATACCGGCAACGGTATGAGCGTGAGGGGATTGCGGGGCTCATCGACCGCCGGGCGATCCGCGAAGATCCTGTTACCGGCCGCACCGATCCCCGCTACCTGGCCGCGCTCGAGGAGGTCCTCGCCGAGAACGTCCATTCCTCGTCGGGCACCGCGGCTCGACTCCGGCGTGAAGTCGAGAAGAGGGTGGTGGCAGCGCATGGAGCGGGGGCCGTACCGCTGATTTCACATCAAACGTTCAACAGGCTGCTCAGGCGTCTGCGGGAAGGTCGCCACGCCACCGGGTCCGCTCGCACCCGGCGCACCCTCGACAGGCAACCGCAGGCGCCGTTCGGGACGGTCGTGGCTACCCGGCCAGGAGAGTGGATGCAGATCGACTCGACCCCCTTCGATGTCGCAGTGCGCCTCGACGAGGATCTGGCCGGGCGGGTCGAGCTGACCGCGTTGGTGGATGTCGCGACCCGCACGATCGCCGCTGCGGTCCTGCGTCCGACGACCAAGGCGGTGGACGCGTCCCTGCTGCTGGCGAAGGCGATGACCCCGGAGCCGATGCGTCCCGGCTGGCCGCAGGCGGTGTCGATGGCGTACTCGGCGCTGCCGTACCGGGTGATGCGCTCGATCGATGCCCGGCTCGAGAATGCCGCGGCCCGGCCGGTGATCATGCCCGAGACCATCGTCTACGACCACGGCAGCGTGTACCTGTCGTCGACCTTCCGCAGCGCCTGTCACGGATTCGGGATCAATGCGCAGCCCGCCCACCCGGACACTCCCACCGACAAGCCGATCATCGAACGCACCCTGGGATCGGTGAAAACGCTATTCGCCCAGTATGTTACGGGCTATCTGGGTGCGTCGATCGAACACCGCGGCACCGGCGCCGACGAGCGGGCTGTGTTCTCCCTGATCGAGCTACAGGATCTGCTCGACGAATGGATCCTCACCCACTGGCAGAACCGCCCACACGACGGACTGCGTGACCCGCTGAACCCGCAGCGGGTGCTGACCCCGAACGAGAAGTACGCGGCCCTGCTCACCGTCGCCGGCTACGTGCCCACCCCCTTGTCCGGGGACGACTACATCGCGCTGCTGCCGTCGACTCCTCGGGTGATCAACTCCTACGGCATCAAGATCAACCACCGGGTCTACGACAGCGACGAGCTCAACGGCTATCGCGGCCAACATTCGGGCCCGAAACCCTTGGGCAAGCGGTGGGAGGTGCACTACGACCCGTACGACGTGACCCGGGTCTGGGTGCGCAACCACCGCGACGGCGGGTTCATCGTTGCCTACTGGCGGCAACTGCACGCCATGCCGCAGCCGTTCGGTGACACCGCGTGGGAGCATGCCCGCAGGATCGTCGCCGAGCGAGGCGCGAGCACACCGTCGGAGGAGACGATCAAAGCCGCCGTCGACGACCTACTCGACCGGGCCGGACCGGCACCGCCGGCCCGGTCCGCCACGAGGAGCCGGGCCCCGACCGCGAGGGACAAGCGGGTAGCGGCTCGCACTCGAGCCACCACCGGCGAGATGCCACCGATACCCGGATCCCCGCCGCCGGCGGCGACGATGTTCGCACCCGAAGACGAGGACATCGCCGACATCGTCCCGCTGCCCGTCTTCGATGCCGACAGGCAGTCCCGCACATGGTGGTAGCAGCATCGGCCGACGAGGGGCAGCTCGATCCCCGTCAGCTCCCCTCGGTGACACTCGAAGGATGGCGAGAATTCGTCGACGCCGCACCCGCCACCTGCACCCTCCTCGACGCCCACGTCCGGGACGCGCTCTCATCCGCGCAGCGGACGGCATACGACGACCGGCGCATCGCCTACCACTCGGAACTGGTGATCATCGAAACCTCCACCGTCCGTCACCTCACCCACCAGGGGCGGTTGCTGACGCTGCTCAACCAACGCGAATGCGGCGCCCGTCGCGCCCTGATCGTCTCCGGTCCGTGGGCCAGCGGCAAGACGACCGGCATCAAACTGCTCGGCAAGGTCCACGAGCAGAACGTCCGCCGCAAATACCCGGGCCAGGACCGCATCCCGGTCGTGTACATCACGACCCCACCGAAAGGGTCCCCACGCAAACTCGCCTCCGAGTTCGCGCACTTTCTCGGCATCCCCGACAAACCCCGCCACAACACCACCGACATCGCCGACGCGGTCTGCCGGGTACTCACCGAGGCCCGCACCGACCTGGTCATCGTCGACGAGATCCACAACCTGAACCTGGCCACCAGCGTCGGCGAGGACATGTCCGATCACCTGAAATACTTCACCGAGCACATGCCCGCGACCTTCATCTACGCCGGCATCAACGTCGAACGCTCCGGCCTGTTCACCGGGGTGCGGGGGCAACAGATCTCCGCCCGCTCGGTACTGGTACGCACCGGACCGTTTCCTTACGACCGCGAATGGAAATCGCTCGTCGCCTCCCTCGAATCCGCATTGCGACTCCACTCCCACCCACCCGGCACACTCACCCGCAACGCGAAATACCTGCACCAACGCACCGGTGGATCGATCAGCAGCCTCTCGCACCTGGTCCGCGTGGCAGCGATCGGCGCGATCCTCTCCGGGGACGAGGCCATCACCCGCGGCACACTCGACGAGACCATCATCGACCACGCCGCAGAGACCGCGACCTCCCACCGCACCGACATCCACCCATGATGTCCCCGGCGGCCCGCTACTGCTTCTTGCCCCGTCTGCCGCGCCGCGTCGCCCCGTTCCCCAGTGAGCATCTGTCGAGCTATCTGCACCGACTCGGCGAGGCAAACGGCCTGCCGGGTCACGAACTCGGCAACCACGTCACGAACACCGGCATCGCGGGCCGGCAGGCCGTCCACGACCTCACCGGCCTACCGGAGCGAACGCTGGTCTTCGCCCTCCCCGAACTTCGCACGGCCGACGACATCACCAACTATCCGGAACTGCGAGGAAGCCCGGCGGCGGTCGGCGCGGCGAACTCCTGCCCGTGCTGTGCACGTCGGCACGGCCTCACCCGAGCGGTGCACGTGTGGGCCACTCACGAGCAGGTACTGTGCCAGCGACACCGGGTCTGGACCGGCGGGCCCATACTGACCTGTACGGATCGATCGCCGCGGATCGACATCACCGCCCTTCCCGACATTCTCCGGGCGCACCGACACCACCACCGACTGATCGCACGCTTCGGCCGCGAGCCGGTTCGCCGCGCGTTCGAGGATGCATCCTCCATCGTCCACGAGTGGCACAACCTGCTGCCGTGGCCGTTTCGACCCGTCCACGCTCGGTTGGAAGTTCTCGAGCCCAACCCCAACCGGTGGTATCTGACCGCAGCGATCTGCCGGGCAGCCGAATACCCGATTGTCGTTGCGCTCACGACGTCTTTGGCTGACACCGCGTGGCGGAATCGGGTGCTCACGATGGAGTCACCCGGTCAACAGGATGCGATCGGGGGTCTCATCGAGTCCGTCACCGACGGCGCAGTCCCAGCCGGCGTGTTCGATTCGCTGCTCACGCGGTACATCAGGCATCGTCCCGGTGCCCGGACTCGACCCGCCGAAACGGTGGGCTGATTCGACGATGTGCGACAACTAACTTGGACGATTCGATCCTGCGGCCGTCCAACCAAGTTGTCGCATCGCAGCTCAGGTAACGCGTTCTGCGTCAGATAGATTGAGCGAGGACAGTCGGAGCCGTCCGGTACTGTTCCCACCCGTGGAGCACCAGCCGAAACCCGCCGACGGAGGCCAGCTCGCGGTACCCGGGACCCCGGCGGGGCCCGCTGTCGGTTCCCGATCGAAGTGGCGGATTCCCATGAGAAGTGGCGGGTCGGTGGCGGGTTCCCACCTGAAGTGGCGAAGATGTTCGGTGCCGACTGCTGCTTCTGAGCTCCGAGACGATGCGAGTGCCTGGGGTAATTCCTGTTTCAAGGTGGAGTTCGTGATGTTGTCCGGTGACCGGCGGAGGCTGCCGTGGCAGTCGCTTCCGCAGGTCGTCATGGGGATCGGCTGGTCGACACCCGCTACTACGCCGCAGGGGCGACCAGCACCAAGCCCAGCACCGAGACACCTACAGATTCACCTACCGAAGCCACAGCCAGGACCGCCACGCGCACGAACCCACCCCCCCCCGACCAGAAATCCGCCACTTCAGACGGGAATCAATTACAGATGGCAGCACGGACCCCGAATGGCGAGCCGCAGTTCAACGAGGATCAGCCTCGCCACACCAGACGGGACCTGACACCCGCGCTGCCGGACATCACGGCGACGACTGCCTCCCGGATCGCGGAGTCGGTGGCGTCGGCGCGGGCCGCCGGGACCCGCCGCACCTACGCCTCCGCGTGGCGGGCCTTCACCACCTGGTGCGCGCGCGAGGGCCACACCGCGGTGCCGGCGCACCCGGTCACCGTCGCTGCCTACCTCGTCGCCTGCGCCGACACCGTCACCGAGGCGGGGGAGCGGGCCTACGCCCCGGCGACCCTGGCGCATCGCCTCGCCGCGATCGCCCACCACCACCGCCAGAGCGGGCACCCGACTCCCACCGGCGACGACCTGGTAAAAGCGACCATGTCCGGCATCCGCCGCGGTTACGCCACCACGGGGGAGCGGCCGCGCAGCCCGCGGGCGCCGCTGCTCACCGCCGACATCGTGGCGATCGTCGACAAGGCCCGCGCCGACTGCCAGGGCTGGGCGGACGAGGTGGTCGAACGCCGCGACACCGCCCTCCTGCTGCTCGGCTTCGCCGGGGCGTTCCGCCGCAGCGAACTCGTCGCCCTGAACTGCAGCGACGTGTCCCTGCACCGGCTCGACGGCCTGCACATCAAACTCCGCAAGTCGAAGACCGACCAGGAGGGCCGCGGCACCGTCCGGGCCCTGCCCTTCACGCACAGCCACACCAGCTGCCCGCCGTGCGCGTGGCTGCGGTGGGCCCAGGTGATCGCCGCCCACGATGCGGGTGGCCGGCCCGCGGTGATCCGGCTGCTGCGGGGTGCGGAGCCGTTCGACGCGCACGTGTGCCGCGGCACCCGCCCCCGCACCACCTCGGGGGCGCCGCTGCTGCGGGCGATCCGTAAGAACGGCAACCTCTCCGACACCGCCTTGTCGGGGGCGGCGGTGCACCACGCGATCCGCCGCCGCGCCGAGTCGGCCGGCTACGACCCCGAGATCGTGAAGCAGCTCGGGGGGCATTCGCTGCGGGCCGGGTTCGTCACCCAGGCCTTCCGCAACGGCGCCTCCGCGCACGCGATCATGCGCCAGACCGGGCACACCACCCCCGCCATGCTCGAGGTCTACGCCCGCGAACACGCACCCCTCTTGGGCAACGCTGTCACCAATCTGGGGCTGTGAGCGATGACCAGCACCGACACCTCCCCGCGGCGACCCGACGACATCCACGACACGGAGCGTGGGCTGCGGGTCCCGGCGCGGTACCGCCACGACTGGGCCCTGTTTACGGACTGGTGCGCTGCCGCCGATCGGTCGCCGATTCCGGCCAGTCCTGACACGCTCGCGCTGTTCCTGCACGAACACCCCGCCGTGGCGGCGACCCAGCGACGCCGACTCTCGGCGATCAATGCCGTCCATACCCGGCACGGCTACCCGGCCCCGGGGCGGACCGAGACGGTGCGCCGGCACCTCGACGCCGCTCGTGCTCAACGCCTCGATCGGCTCGGATGCCTTCTGATACAGCGAGCGCATGAGCTACCCACCGAGGGCTGGCCGAGCGGACTGTTCGGCCGTCGCGACGCCCTCCTGCTGGTTCTTGCCGCGACCGGGATGACCTTCACCGACATCACCCGCCTGCGCCGCCGCGACCTCCGCCTCGACGGGAACACCCTGGTGGTCACGACCCGCGCTGGTGAACGCTTCCCGATCGCACCGGATCCCGAGGCCGGGGACAATCCCGCGGTTGGGATCTACCGGCGGTGGGCAGAGATTCAGGCGTTTCTCGACCAGTACCCGGGCACGCACCTGCTGCGCCATCACCTCACCAACCCGACCGCGATCGTCACCGATCCGTTCGATGCGGAGCAGGCCCGCCAGCCGCTGCTGTGTCCGATCGACCGCTGGGGACACCTCCCGCACGCGCAGTCGATGACTCCGCAGGCGGTGTCGATGCTGGTGCGGGCGCACCTGTCCGGCCGCGCCCCGGTGCGCAGGGCGCTGCCCGTCTCGCCACAGGGTGCCATCGACGCCTGCGTCGAGCCGGAGATCAACCTCGATCCCGGCTACTACGACCGTGGTGTCGCCGCCCGGCGCCGTGACCATGAGAGCCTCGACGATCTGTCCGATCTGTTCGACGACATCGAGGCACGGGCCGAGGCGCTGCTCGACGATCTCATCGGCGTGCTGGAAACCGGGTGAAAGCCCCGGCCCGGCCCGGTCGGGCCCCGCCGCCGTGGCGGGGCCGGCACCGGGATGGGGCGGTGCCTGTCGGCACGGCGTCGTCGGGCCTATGCGTGGAGAGGTGCCCGGCCGGTGGTTCACTGGGGATCGTGACGGCTTCGGATGATGCACGCCGGCGCGCCGACGAGCTGATCGCCGCGCTGAGCCCGCAGGAACAACAGGCGATGGTGGAGGCGTTGCGCGCCGGCAGCGCCCGGGACTGGCTCGACGAGTTGCTGCGCACACCGGAACCGGTGGTCGGTCAGGTACCGGATCGGGTCCGGGGTGTGCGGGTGCGGGTGGATCTGCTCGGCGCCAAGCCGCCGGTGTGGCGGCGGCTCGAGCTGCCCGGGGATCTGACCCTCGACCGGCTGCACACGGTGCTCCAGGCCGCGATGGGCTGGCTCGACTGCCATCTGCATCGCTTCCGCACCGGCAACGACTCCCGCGCCCCCTATTTCGTGACCGCCTTCGACGTCGAGGACGGCGAGGACGGGATCCTTGAGGACACCGTGCGGCTCGATCAGCTGCTCACCGAATCCGGTGATCGCCTCTGGTACGACTACGACTTCGGTGACGGATGGGCTCACGTGGTGCAGGTCGAAGCGGTCCTCGACGAACCCCCCACCACGGTGCGTTGCACCACCGGCCGCAATGCCTGCCCACCGGAGGACTGCGGCGGCATCTGGGGCTATGCGGACCTGGCGGCCTGGGTGCGCGGAGGCTGCGATCCGGTGGCGGTCCCGGCGCCGTTCGACACCGCCGACGATGCCCGCGACTGGCTGCCGCTCGACTGGCATCCGGACCGGTTCGATCCCGCCGAGGCCACCGCCGCGATCGCCGCGGCGATCACCCCACCGGTTGCGGTGCCCGCCGAGCTCGCCGCCCTGCGCACCCGACTCGAACTCCACGGCGATCCGGCGTTGACCCTCCTGCTGGAACACGCCACCACCGGGGCGGTGATCGAGGTCGGCGAGGCGGAGGCCGCGCAGCTGCTCGAGCCGTATCTGCTGTTGCTCGAGGCGATCGGTGACGGGGTGCAGCTGACCGCTGCCGGCTACCTGCCCCCGGCGCTGGTCGGGCACCTCGCCGAACGGACCGGCGTGACCGGATGGTGGATCGGCGCCGCCAATCGTGAAGACCTGACCGTCCCGGTGGCCCGGTTGCGGGCCAGCGCGCGCACCCTCGGCCTGATCGGGGTGCGCACAGGGCGCCTGGCCCCGACGGCCGTGGCCCGCCGATACCGCCACCGGCCCCTGGCGTTGTGGCAGCACCTGATCTCCCGGCTACCGGTGGGCAGGACCGACTTCGACCGGCAGGCCGGCTGGATCACCGCCGCGGTGATCGCCGGCGGGGCGCCTGCCGAGCACTGGCACACCGAGATCGCCGCCCTGCTGCAGGCACTGGGCTGGCGCAGCCAGGGCAGGAGCTCTCTTACTCCTGCCGCGGTCGTCAATCCCACCCTCGAGGTGTTCGACATCCTCGCCGGCACCACCCGTGGCGGTCGGCCCACCGGCCGCCACCCCGCCGTGGCCGCTACCGCCCGCGCCGTCATCACCCCCTGACCCCTCGACGACGACACGCGGCCCGGTAGGGAATAGCCACACCGGACCGGCATGCAGCACGGGTAACCAGGACCGAGAACCAAGCATCACCGCAGGTGACTGTCCTCTCCGGCGTGCTCTTGAGTGTCCTGCTCGAGGATCGTCAACAGCACACACTCGGTTGGGGTCTCATCTCCAGGCAGAAGCCAACTCTCATCGAGATGATCGGCCGGTGCGCCCCCGCACACGAGTGCAGCCACTGAACGCCGCACCCAGGTCGCGCCGGCGGGCGGCGGTGGCCGGCCGGGTGTCCCGGAACCGCTCGGGGCCCCTACGGAGTTAATCCGGAGAAGACCCCCATGAGAAGTAGATCCGGCCCTGCGAGAACCAATCGCAGGGCCGGATCTACACCTACAGGGGGCAATGCGACCTGGTGTCAGGCAACCTCGTCGCGCCAGAGAGCGACGATGTCGGGGCGCAGGGCGCCAGCGCCGGTGAACCGAGGTCGGCTTCCGCGGTTGATCTGGGCGCAGTAGTCGGCCAGGTGGTTGGCGTTCTGTGCGCGCCAACCGTGGCCCAGCGCCCAGGACTGAATCGCTTCCGCAGGAAGCTCGTATCCCGCATCGTGCAGCGCGAGCAGCGCGCTGACGACATCGCGCTTCTCGTAGCCGGCCTTGATCGTGTTGCTGTGGTTGATGAGCAGTGTGATGCTCTCCATCCCTCGAACAACGACCGGGTCGAGACCCTGACCCGCAGAAGTGGTCAACTGCCAGTCGCGGCCGTCGCCGAGGATCTCCGCGTCAACGGCCCGCACCCACCCGGCAAGGCGCTCGGGCACCCACGGCACGATGCACATGGCTGTCGGCCTACCGATCGGCATTTTGGCCAGGTCCTCGGTGTCCTGCCACATTCCGAGTACCGGGCCCTCGTACCAGCCCGAGGAGAACCGACCCCGGGACGTCCCGACGAGGACGTCTGGATGGCGTGAGATGGCCTCCACCTGGCGATCGTTGCGGATGTTGCTCTTCTGCGGAGTCCACAACAGGATCTTCTGCCCCGGCTGCTTGCGCTGGCGCACCCAACGGAAGGCGCGCTCGATGGCAGTCGGGTCTGCCGAACTGCTGTTGGTGACCGCGCAAGGGTAGTCGGGTTGCTTCTCGAACATCACTTGCTCCGCCTGTTGTACGGCGACTGGTTGGTCGGCTTCAGGCTGACGCCGAGATCGGATGCATGCGTACGGACGGCATCCTCGGTGCGTCCGAGCTTGAGTCCCATCACGCGGGTCGGGGTGTTCTGATCGGCGAGCCGACGCAACTGCTGATCGTCGTTGCTGGTCCATGCCTTGCCGTGGTTGCTGGGGTTCTTGCTCATGGCGTTGCTCCCTCCTCAAGAGAGCGTGCGACTGACAGCCAAAACGAGCCGACGCACCGTTCCCACCGGAGTTCACCCCATCTGGGGTAGTGCCTGGTGCAGTGCGTTACCGTGACCTAACAAGGCTCCAATCTTGTGCAGGCCCTGGCCTGTCGGCTCACCCCGACGGTCGGGGCTTTGCTGTCGACGCGTATCCCGCGGAACCTCGACCCGACCGCCACAACATGTAGGCGAATCACATCGATGTCACCACTAGATGTTCTTACGCTATCGGGGCACACCGACATCTCTTCCACACAGCAACGGGATGTCGTCCCCCTCAATCGTCCTCGGGTGTTTGGGTGAGGGCCCGAGCAACGGCAGGTGCCTGCATCATCTCGCGGATCGCGGCAGCGAATTTCGGGGCCTGAGCGGCCTCGAGACGGGCGGCGAGGTTGAACGGCCTGCCGAGCCGGCGGTAGTACCCGATCTGGTCGAGCAACGCTTCGCGGACCGTGGCGATCGCGTCCCGGTGGACGAGCATCAGGAAGTCGTCCGGGGTGTACACCTCGTAGTCGAGGCGCTCGTCGTTGGCCGCGGCGAAGTCGTGGAATCCGCGATCATTGGTCAGGACGTACTGGACACCACCATGCTCTGCGGCGGCATGCAGATGCGCGTCGTACTCGTCGGTGTACGCGAGGTCCGGGTCGATCTCGTATCCGGCGATCCGGCCGTGTTCGGCGACGATGTCGACGATCTTGTCCCGCACTCCCCCGATCTGACGATCGGAGAAGTGCGGGTGGTTCTTCCGCAGGTGGTAGACCAACTCCGCCAAGATGTCCTCGGTCCAGCGCAGGTGGAACAGCGGCGGACCGGACCTGGTGGCCAACAGGCAGATCCAGTCCCGCAGCGTCCGCGAATACAGCACGTTCGCGTCCGGCAGCACGTTCGGAACTCGTGAACTCACCCGAGTGACAATAGGCGCCGGCACCGACCACCCTGTCACACCACCGGTCTCGGACCGTCAGTAGTCCAGGCCCTCCGCCTCTTCGAAGTCACGCAACTGCTGCAGCGCCGCCCGTTGCCGCTCACGCAGCCGATCCCGGTAGGCGAGAACATCGGAGGTGTTCAGTCGGGTGTGGGTGCCGACCTTGTGCGCAACGATCTGACCATCCCGGACCAGTTTCATCAACGTCGGCCGCGAGATGCCGAGCAGATCCGCCGCCGACGTAGTGGTCAGCTCCTGCGGCATCGACCCAATCGTCACCGTGCCACCGGCGGCGACGATCCTCACCACCTCAGCGAGAACCCCTGCCAGCTCAGCCGGTACCACCGACCGCAGAGCTGTGGGGTCGAACGCCCCGGCCTGCGCCACCTGATCGGATGTCACCGTCAGGGTCGTCTTCCCGACGCCACTGTCGATCACCGCGTTCATCGTCTCGGACCTCCCTGCTGTCTGCACCGACCGTAACCCGATTTCACTTACAAGTGCAACATCGTTTTCTGGTGGACAGTCCACCCCGAAGTGCGCGACCACAAACCAGCTCTTCCCGGATCGGGAACACTGACGGCGGTTTCCACAGGCCGATCGGACCGTTGCCGAACACGCAATCCAGCACCGGCAGCACATGCCCACCGGGGTGGAGTAGCCACGCTCCGGCTCGCTCGCCTACCGGCCGAACTCACCGACGACACGACCGGTCAGGAGTGGAGACTGCACACCGGATTCGTGCCGGTGGCCCAGCCTCGCATTTCGAGCCACCGCAGAACCGCAGCAGGCAGCTCCCCTCCGACGTCGATGCCGCTGATCAGCGGCCCCACCCCGCAGCGCGTGCAACTGACCGCCACGACCTGCTCGTGGGGCTGACAGTGCGCACAATGCCGACACTCACGCACCTGCCCGCCGGGGTCGAGATGCAGCCAGACGGTGTCGAGATCGTCGAGATGCGGAATCATCTCGCGGCGCGTTTCCGGCCGGTACCCGCAGGTCGGGCACTCGAGCCGGTCCCCGGATCCGGCTGCCGTATCGGGCTCGGCCGAAACCGTCGGGGTGTGGGCGGGCGGAATCGGAGCGGCGGTGACCGGATCGGCCGGTCGCGCAGGCAGGTGCCGGTAGAGGGTCGAACGGGTCAACCCGGTCTTCGCGACGATCTCTGCGACCGTGGCGCCGCCGTCCCGAAGCTGGATGGCGTAGGCCAGTTGCGCTTCGGACACCACCGAGGGCCGGCCGATCCGGCGTCCTTGCGCCGTGGCCACCGCCCGAGCGTGCGCGGCCCGCTCGAGACTGTAGGTGCGTTCCATCTGCCCGAACAGCGCCAGCAGCACCACCGCCAACTGCGCCATCGGATCGTCCGTATCCGACGAGTCGATCCGGATCGGATCGGCGAGGTTACGTACCCCGACCCCGCGCTCGCGCAGGTCGTGGATCAGGTTCAGCGTGTCCCGCACGGTGCGGCCCAATCGGTCGAGGGTGTGCACCACGATGATGTCCCCGTCGCGGGCGTACTCAAGCAGCGCCACCAGGCCCGGTCTGTCGGTGGTGGCCCCGGATTTCTTGTCGACGTAGATGCGCTGCGGGTCCACCCCCGCTGTGGTGAGTGCGTCGATCTGTCGGTCGAGGTCCTGTCTGGTCGTCGACACCCGCGCATAGCCCAGTTCCATGCGCCGGAGAGTATCGAAAGTTGTGTCCGTACCATGATTTCGACACGCAGTTATGGGATTAACTTTTGAGACGCGCTTTCCCGATCTTCTCGACAGTTCGACGCGTGAGCATGGGCTGTCTCAATACCAAGGAACTGGGACGGTCGTGGTGGCACGTCGACGGTGATGACGTCGCCTGAGCGACCCAGCAGGTTACTGACTGTGCCTCTTGCCTTCTCCTGCGGGCTGTTCGGTCGAAGAGGTCCACCCCTGGCCGCCGGCGCCAATGGCTGCGGTCATGCGGTCGTAGGCGGCGAGGACAAGCCGTCGGGTGCGGTGCTCGCCGAAGTCTCGTTCCTCGGACTTGCGGACGACCGGGAACGAGTCGAGTACATGCTCGGCTTCGGTACGTGTTAGCCCGTACAGGTGGAGGAACGCGGCATCGAGGTCGGCACGCAGTAGTGCCCGTCGGTCCGGGTCCCACCGGATGACATCCGGCACACCGTCGAGGCCGCGGTCTATCCTGCAAAGTTCCTTGCATCTCCGAGGAGTTGACCACCGTCGACGACCAGTGTCTCGCCCGTGATCCAGCGGGTACCGTCGGAGGCGAGGAACAGGATCGCCGATGCGACGTCGTCCGGCTCACCGATCCTTCCGAGTGGGGTGGCCGCGGCCACCGATTGTTCCTGTTCCGCCCATAGCGCTTCGGCGAGCTTGGTGCGCACCACTCCTGGCGCCACGGCGTTGACGCGGATCGCCGGTGCGAGTTCCATTGCGAGCTGCTTGGTGAGATGGATCAATGCTGCCTTCGAGGCGTTGTACACGCCGATTCCCCTCTCGGCGACCATGCCTCCGATCGAGGCGGTGTTCACGATCGCGCCACCGTTGTCCGCCATCCATGCTTTCGCGGCGAGACCGCTCCACAGCAACGGTGCCCAGAGATTGACGTCGAACGTCTTCGAGAATCGCCCATGATCCTGTTCTGTCATCCGGCCGTAGGCGGGATTCGTGCCGGCATTGGTCACCAGGATGTCGAGACCGCCGAATCGCTCGATGACGTCGTCGATGCACCGCCGGGCACCGTCTTCGTCGACGGCGTGCACGCCTACCCCGATCGCCGTCCCCCCGACCTCTGCAGCAGCGGCGTCAGCGGACTGAGCGGAGCGGGATGTGAGTACGACGTCGGCGCCGGCGGCAGCGAACACCTGCGCTGTGGCCAATCCGATGCCACGGGAGGCACCGACGACGAGCGCGGTGCGTCCTTTCAACTCGTATGGGCTCATCGGACGACCGCGACCTTCGCAGTGTCGGGCCTTACCGCTTCCCGGCTGGCGGACCTGTACTTCTTCAGTTCTCCCTTGGCAATGGCACGCAGGTGGACCTCGTCGGGCCCGTCGGCGATCCGGAGTGTGCGCAGGTGGGCGTACGCCATGGCCAGCGGAAAATCGTCGGTGACACCGGCGCCGCCGTGCACCTGGATGGCACGGTCGACGATTTTCAGGGCGATGCGGGGCGCGGCCACTTTGATCGCGGCGATCTCGGTTCGGGCCTGTTTGTTGCCGACGGTGTCCATCATGTGAGCCGCCTTCAAGGTGAGCAGACGGACCATTTCGATGTCGATGCGAGCCTCGGCGATCCAGTCCTGAATGTTGGCACGTTCGCCGAGTGGTTCTCCGAAGGTCGTGCGCGTGAGCGCCCGGGTACACATCAACTCCAGTGCTCGTTCGGCCATTCCGATTGCACGCATGCAATGGTGAATTCGTCCGGGGCCCAGTCGCGCTTGGCTGATCGCAAAGCCCTCTCCTTCCCCGGCGAGGAGGTCTTCCTTCGGTACGCGGACGTTGTCGAAGAGCACCTCGGCGTGGCCCTCGCGGTCGACATAACCGAAGACCGGGAGGTTACGCACCACGGTGACACCCTCGGCGTCGATCGGCACCACCATCATCGACTGTTGCCGGTGCGGTGGCGCGGACGGATCGGTCTTTCCCATCACGATCAGCACGCGGCAGTTCTGGTGCATGGCGTTGGAGGCGAACCACTTGCGGCCGTTCAGCACATAGGCGTCACCGTCGCGTTCCATCCGGAGTTCGATGTTGGTCGCGTCCGAGCTGGCAACTGCGGGTTCGGTCATGGCAAAGGCGGAGCGGATTTCCCCGGCCAGCAACGGTTCGAGGTATGTCCGCTTGTGCTCGTCGGTGCCGAAGAGTGTGAGCACCTCCATGTTTCCCGTGTCCGGTGCACTGCAGTTGCAGGCCTCCGATGCGATGTGGCTGCGACCCATGATTTCGGCGAGGGGTGCATACTCCAGGTTGGTCAATCCTGGTCCCCATTCCGGATGCGGATGGAACAGGTTCCACAGTCCGCGCCGCCGTGCCTCGTCTTTGAGTTCTTCGAGGATCGGGGGTTGGAAGTGAGGATCTCCGGACTCACACATCTGCCGGTCGTAGACGGACTCGGCGGGGTAGATGTGCGAGTCCATGAAGTCGAGCAGTTCGGCTCGGTAGTGCTGAGTGCGTTCGGAGAGTTCGAAGACGCTCACCGGGGCTCCTGTCTGGCTGCGGCGACCACGGAGGCCGCACCTGCGGCCGGCAGGGTCCGAATCGATATCGGACCCCCGCCGGCCACAGGTAGGTGTGTGAGATGTCGCTGATGAATCAGAGGTCGAGGTGTCGACGGACGAAGGCGCCTGCCGTCGCGATGGACGCGTCGGCTTCCGGAGACCGTCCAGCCATGAACTGGAAGACGTGCTGCATTTCCGGTGTGATCTCCAGAGTCACCTCCACCCCTGCGCCGCGTGCCAGATCGGTGAAGCGTTCCGCGTTGTCCCGAAGCGTTTCGTAGCCGCCGGCGGTCAGGTACATCGGCGGCAGACCGGCGGGATCGGCGTAGAGGGGGTTGGTCAACGGATCGGTGGGTGACCCGTTCTCGCCGAGGAACATCTGGGCCATCATCTCCACGACGGCCCGGTCGATGAGAGCGTCGGTGCCGACATTGGTTTCGAGGGTGGTGCCCCTGTGTTCCAGGTCGTACCAGGGCGAGAACGCGACAATCGCGGCCGGAAGGCGTTCACCGGCATCGCGCAGAGCCAGGACAAGGGTGGTGGCGAGATTGCCGCCGGCCGAGTCCCCTGCTGTGGCGATGCGTGTCGGCTCGATCCCTTGGGCAAGCAGCCACCGGTAGACCTTCTGTGCCTCGTCGAGTTGGGTGGGGTACGGGTATTCGGGTGCGCGGCGGTAATCGACGTTCAGCACTTTCACACCGGCCGCCTTGGCCAGGTGGCCGGCGAGTTTGCGGTGACTGTGCATCGACATCACCGAACATCCGCCCCCGTGGGTATAGATGATGGCGGCGTTGTCGGGTGCGCCCGCAGGAACGATCCACATCGCGCTGACGCCATCTGCGTCGACCTCGCGGTAGGTGACGTCCTCGGGTTCGGTCGCCAGAAGATGCGCTTCCTCGTAGATGTCGCGCATGGTGGCAAGGTCCATGTCGGGGTTGTCGGCGGCCCGCTTGGCCCAGCTTCCGTAGAGATCGCGCAGAGCGTCGGTGCGCACGTCGTTCGTCATCGTCGGTACTCCTGATTACTAGAGATGGGTTAGTGGGCGTAGGCGGGCTCGGTGGTGGTGATCTCGAAGCCGGAGTAGTTGTCTGCGGCGACCTGCTCGCAGATGTCCATGTACTTGTCGGCGCCGCCGAAGAAGACGTTGATGACGGCGGCCTTGCCGTCGACGTTGGTGCCGGTGAACCAGGAGTGCACGTCCTTACCGGCGGTGAGCAGGGTTTGTTCGGCGATGGCGGTGATCTGTTCGGTCCAGGCCTGCTCGGCTGCCTCGGTGGCTTCCATGCGGGTCGCGCCTTCGCGGCGGAGGTGGGCGATGGCCTCGGCGATCCAGTCGGCAGTGTTCTGCGCACACGGGGGGATGTTGGTGAACGGGCTCTGCGGTCCGGTGATCATGAACATGTTCGGGAAGCCGTGCGTACCGATACCCAGGTGAGTGCTCGGGCCGGGGGCCCACTTGTCGGCGAGAACGCGTCCGTCGCGGCCGACGATGTTCATTCGGGTCAGTGCTCCGGTGGAGGCGTCGAAGCCGGTGGCGAAGAACAGCACGTCGACCTCGTGTTCGGTGCCGTCGGCCAACCGGACTCCGCGGGGGGTGATCTCGGCGATCGCGTTGGTGGCCACGTCGACCAGGGCTACGTTGTCTCGGTTGAACGTCTCGTAGTAGCCCGTGCCCGACGGCGGACGCTTGGCGCCGAAGGGGTAGCGCGGGCACAGCAACTCGGCCATGGCCGGGTCCTCGACCGCGGCACGGATCTTGGTGCGCACGAACTCGGCTGCCGACTCGTTCGCGACGGGATCGAACAGCAGATCGTCGAAGGTGAACAGGAACGGGAATCCGCCGTTTGCCCAGCCCTGCTCGTAGATCCGGGTGCGCTCGGCCTCGTCCGTCGAGCCCGCGAGCAGGTTGGCCATGTCGAACGGGAACGAGAACCAGTGCCGGCGCACCTTGGCCCATACCTCGTCGTAACGCGCCTTGACCTCGTCCATCTCCTGCTGTGAGACGGGCCGGTTGCGGGCGGGGATCACATAGTTCGGGGTCCGCTGGAACACGGTCAGGTGCTCGGCCTGTTCGGCCAGCAGCGGGATGGCCTGCACTCCGGTCGAGCCGGTGCCGATGATCCCGACTCGCTTGCCGGCCAGGTCCACGCCCTCCTCGGGCCAGTACGCGGTGTGGTACCACTGCCCCTCGAAGGACTCGACGCCGGGAAAGTTCGGCAGGTTCGGGGCCGAGAGGATTCCCACGGCGGTGATCAGGTACGTCGCCGAGGTCCGCTCACCGGCCTCGGTGCGCACCTGCCACCGCCCGGAGTCCTCGTCGAACACCGCCGCCTCGACGCGAGTCCCGAACCGGTAACTGCGCCGCAGATCCAATTTGTCGGCCACGTACCCGAAGTAGGCCCGCATCTCCGGCTGGGTGGGATACCGCTCCGTCCAGTTCCACTGCTGCAGCATCTCCGGGTCGAACGAGTAGCAGTAGTAGTACCCCTCGCAGTCGGTCCGCGCGCCCGGGTAGCCGTTCCAGCACCACGTTCCCCCTACGTCCGGAGCGGACTCGTAGCCCTGCACCGTCAGTCCCATCTCCCGCAGCCGGTGCACCATGTACAGCCCACCGAACCCGGCCCCGACCACCACGGCATCTACTTCCCGACCCGGGATCGGCGGGTTCGGGCGCGATGTCCATAGCCCCATGGTGCCGCTGTACGGGCTCTTCCGGATCTGGAGCGCTGTCCCGGCTACCCGGACGGATCGTGCGTGTGGTCGTCGAGTTCCTCTCCGGCCCGCGGGCAGAGAATCCTCACCGGATGAGCAAGCCGCTGCGTTACGAGCTGGAGGGCCTGCGCAGCGCCCGCCGCGGCGACTACCGCATCCTGCTCCGTGTCGACGACGAGCACCGTGTCCTCCTGATCGTCGGCGTCGACCCCGCGCCCACATCTACCGACCCGGAGACCGCTGAGCGGGTCCTGCGGCTGGGCTACGCACGGCTGCAGCGGTCCGTGCAGATCACCCCGGACGTAGCCGTAGCGGTTGCCCGTGTTCGCCGGCGGCGAGGACATGACGCGGGGTTCGCCGAATCGTCGATCGTCCGAGGCTGCAATTCGGCACGAGGATTCCTCTCCGCGCCGGCTGACGTTCACGGATTGCGGCGATCGGTCACGCGTACGGCGGCGCAAGGAACCGGGAAGCACGGTATCCGCGTCGGGCGGCTCTATATGGTGGCGCGCAGGGTGCAGACCACCCCGGCGTGATCACTCAGCTTTCCGGCCTCGTCACTGCCGGCCCAGGTCCGCAGACCGGTGCAGGGCAGGTCGGAGGCAATGTGATCGATCAACGGTCCGTGCTCGACCTCGCCGCCGGTGTGCAAGGTCCATCGGTCCATTACTTCGAGCAGCCGCTCGAACACCCGGATGGGTTGGCGTCGCCGCGGGATCCGCTGGTTGAAGTCGCCGGCGACGATCGTGGGGATCCGCGGGTCGAACTGGGCCGCCAGCTTCTCGATCTGGCCGCAGCATTCGAGGTGCTCGGACCAGTTCGTCGCATCCCGACGCCCGGTGGTCACATGCGCGCTCGCCCACGGGATGCACACCGCCAGCACCCGGATCGGGCCGAGTGGGGAGTCGGCGCTCGCGGTCAACACGCGACCGGCCCCGGCACCGGTGGGCAAGGAAGTGAGGTCGGTGAGCGGCCACCGGGACCACAGCAGCGTCTTGCGGCGCAGCGGATGCGCGGTGGTGTCGTAGCCCCAGTCGGTACCGGCGTCGGCGACATGACCGCCGTCGGGGAGCAGGTCGCATTGGCCTTCGGTGACGATCAGCAGGTCCGCATCCGCCTCGCGCAGCACGTGCCGGATGCGCTGCCCGCGGGGGCTGGAGGCGTTGGCCCACATGGTGTTCCAGATTGCGACGGTCAGTTCGGTGTTCTCCACACCGGCACTGTACGAACAGGCGGCGACACGACCGACAACCCACACGGGTGACGTGTCCCCACCTTCGGAGTCCGAATAGCGTTCGGTCTCGCAGTTACCTTCCGAAGATCGACGGCACTATGGATCAGGGTGACTCGGTAGAGATCGAGCCGGGCAAGCCCGGGGTGCGGGGGGGGGTGCGCGATGGTGGCAGTCGGTGCTGTGATGAGGAGGTGATCGATTCGTCTTTCGGGCAGAGCCTGCCCTCCGCTGTCGGTACCGGCACGCGGGAGGGAGAGGGGTGGGAGCAGGCGCTCGCGTCCCGGGTGGTGGTCGAGCGAGCTACGGGTGTGTTGATGGAACGTCATCGCCTGACCGCCGAGCATGCCGGTGGTGTGTTGGTGTCGGCGTCGCGGGAGGCGGGGATGCCGCTGCTGGAGTTGGCGCAGTCGGTGCTCGGTTCGGGCCGGACCGACGAGCCGCCGGTGATCCGGAAAACGTTGGCACGTCCTGGCGAACCTGCCGCGTTGCAGCGCGCGATCGCCTTCATCGATGCTCACGCCGAGTCCCGGATCCGGCTGGCGGACATCGTCGCGGCTGCCGGGATCGGTGCGCGGGCGCTTCAGTACGATTTTCTGCGCCACCATCAGATCACGCCGCTCGGCTACCTGCGCCGGGTGCGGCTGGAACGAGCCCACCGCGATCTGCTGGCTGCGGATCCGGCCGGCGGTGACACCGTGTCCGCGATCGCGGCCCGTTGGGGCTTCGCCAAGACGGGACGTTTCGCCGAGCAATACCGTGCCGCCTACGGCCGGCTCCCCAGCCAGACCCTGTCCGCGTGACCGACCCCGCTTCGGCGCCGGGGCGGAGCAGCCCCGGATCGGATCGTTCGGTTGCTGGAACGGACCCCGGTATTCGTCGTCGCCGCCGTCGAAAACGAAAACACTGACCCCCGGAACGAACAGATGTGGTGGGTGTGTTCCGCCTGGGTGCACCGCAGGTGCGCTCCGGGCGCCGAGTGTGCCGGTGGGCTCCGAGGGCGGTCCGCCGCCTTCCTGCTCCCTGCGGTAGCCGCGCCCGGTCACAACCGCCGACGGGGCGGGTCGCGCCCTGGCGCAGGGGGCTGGGGACGCCCATGCCCGCCTCCGTCGGCGGTCGGGTCGTTCTCGACCGAACCCGGGTCGCCTCGCCGGAACTGCGAAGTTCGCCGTCCGTTTCCCCCTATCCGGAGGATCCGTCTCGATCGCTCCCGGCGCCGTCGTTGCGGTCGCCGTCGTCGTGATCGGTGGCGTGGCCGGGGTCGGTTCGTGGGGTGGGGCGGTGCCCGTCCGGGTGGGTGCCGTCCGGGCCGGCCGCCGACGGCGCACAGCCGTCGGTGGCGGCCGACGGTGGCAGGTCGGTGGAATACGGAGCGCGCGGTGGGGCGAGTTCGTCGAGCCGTTCGTTGATCGCGTGGGCGAGGAGGTCGTGCTGCAACGGCGGCAGTGGCAGCAATCCGCTGAGATACGCCTCGATCTCCACCTTGCCGGCCTCACCACCGAGACCGAAATACCGCAACCACAACTGCTCGACACTCAACCCACTGGCCCGCAGCGCCGCCAGGAACCGGTGGCGATCGCTGCCGTCGGGCATACTCCGCATCGGGCGGGGGCGGTGCTCGGGATAGTGTTCCATCGCGCGACTCACGACTGCTCGAAGACAGTAGCGAGGATCGCCGCGGCCACCTCCCGCATCGGGGTGTGCTCACGCTCGGCGGACGCGAGCATCCATCGCAGCGCCTCGTCCGCGCCGAGGTGCTCGCGCAGCATCACGATCCCTTTGGCGGTGGCGATCAGGTCCCGGGTGCGTAGCGCCTCCTTGAGCTGATCGCCGAGTCGCTCGGAGCCGGCGAGGGTGGACGCGTTTGCCAACAGCAGAGCGACCTGGGCGGCGAACCGCCGCAGTAGATCCTCGCTGGCGCCGGTGTAGGCATGCGGACGCGCCGAATACACCTTGATCGCACCGAGCGTGCGGTCGGCCGAGACCAACGGGGCGCTGAGCACGGCACCCATTCCGGCTCGCGCGGCCAGTGCCGACCACCGCGGCCATCGCGATTCGGTCGCCAGATCGTCGACCCGCACCATGACCCGGTCCCGCAGCGCAGTCAGGCACGGTCCTTCCCCGAGTTCGTACTGCAGCGCATCGAGCCGCTCGACCACCGGATCGGTCGCCGCCGTCGTGGTCTCGGCGCCGTCTCCGGCGAGCAGCGTGATGCCGGCCCCGACCGAACCGGGCAGGGTGTCCTTGGTCAGCGAGGTGGTCAACTCCACCACACTCGAGAGGGTCTGTTCCGACAGCGCCAGCCCCGACATTCCCGCATAGACCGCGGCCAGGGCGTCCGACTCCGGCTTTCGTGGAGGCGTCATCGCGTGCCTCCTTCGGCCGGTTCCCGCGGCCGCCGCTGCGACCCGCTCACCTCGAACCTACCCGTCTCGGTGCGTCGATGCGATGCTTGCCCGCCTCGGTCACCGCCGGCTCGGATCCGGTGCCGACGCGCGCCTGTCCGCCTGCGCGCGGACATCCACTCCCAGGGTGTGCCGAAAAACGAATATGCTTACCCGAAAGCGAAGTCGTGCGGTGGTCGACCTGTTCGCCGACGGTTTCACTCAGCCGGGGATCTACTGTGCCAGAGACCGCGAGGACCGCTATGCACCGGCATCCGCTCGATCCGTCGATCACTTCCACCGTCTGCTGGTATCGGCAAGCTCCGGCCACCGCCGCAGAGATCACCTCGCTGCGCCGCGCCCTGGCCGGCTGGCTCGCCCGCATCGGTGTCGACGACCGATGCCGCCAGGACGTCGTCGCCGCGGTGTACGAGGCGTTGGCCAATGTCGTCGAACACGCCTACCCCGGCCGGGACGCCGGTCTCCCCGGTGGGGTGGTGGAGGTGGATGCGACCTTCGTCGCCCACGAGCGGGACCTGGAGATCACCGTCGCCGACCACGGCCGGTGGCGAGCCGGGATGCGCGCGTCGCACACCGGGTCTCGGGGCCGGGGGCTGGAGCTGATCGCGGCGCTCACCACCCACACCCGGGTGAGTACCGCCGGAACCGGCACGACGGTCACCATGTCCTGGCAGGCGGACCTGCCGGCCTGACTGCGGCGCAGGCTCGGTACGGACTGCCTCCGAGCGACGGGTCGTCGAAAATACCGCCCAACCGGTTGTTCCCGCGCGTATGGTCCCCTTGTGGGGGAGACATTGTGGCCGGTCGACACGGATTCCGTGTCCGTGCCCGGGTATCGGTGCCCGGCGTGTGGGGCCGACGCTGTCGCCGTGGCAGAGGTGATGTCGTTCGCGGACGGCTCCCGCCGCGACATCGGCGTCGTGGGGTTCTGCGCCCGCGGGTGCGGGTGGGGAGGGCGACTCGGATAACGACATCCCCGCGACGCACGAGCCGGGCACGGGAAGGGCGGTCTGCAGGTCCGGGGGACGACAGGATCGAAACCTCCGCTCAGGCCGCGAGTCGTGTCGGGCGAATCCCTCACAGTGCTGTCATGCGCTCGGTATGATCTCTCACAGCCACCGTCACCCCCCTGCACGGTGGCCCAGACCCCGCCGGAGTTGCCCCAAGCTCTCTCCGGCGGGGTTTGTCGTCCCACGAACTCCGTCCTCTTCACGGCTCTGCTGCCGCATCCGACACGCCGGCCGGTCCGGGGGCCGCGCGTGCACGACTCGACCCCCGCCTCCGCGACGTCGCCGACGGTTCGATACCTCGGTGCGCCGACCGCGCGGCACAGGTGTGCAGAGGACCAGCCCGCCCTGTGACAAGGGCCACGCTGCACGGTAGGTTGGTGTAACCGCCAGAACTACTCACCAGTAGGGGTTCGACATGCCAGCTCCCAGCGCTGCCACCTTCGCCCGGTTGGCCGAGCTCATCGCCATCCCGGACGCGGCGAGCCGTCCCACCCGCTCGGTCGTGGAAGCTTTCACCGGTCGTGAACTCGCGACGGTCCCGGTCGGCACCGCCGACGACGCCAGAGCCGCCCTCGAGCGTGCCCGCGTCGCGCAGGCCGACTGGGCGCGCCGCTCCGTCGAGCAACGCGCCGAGATCTTCCACCGCTACCACGACCTCGTGCTGGCGCACCGCGAAGAGCTGATGGACATGGCCCAGGCCGAGACCGGCAAGGCTCGCGCCTCGGCGCAGGAAGAGGTCCTCGACATCGCCCTGACCGCGCGCTACTACGCGCGGACCGCTCCCAAGCTGCTGCGTCCGCGCCGCGCCACGGGCATGCTGCCCGGCCTGACGAGGACCACCGTGCACTACCACCCGAAGGGGGTCGTGGGGGTCATCGCGCCGTGGAACTACCCGATGACCCTCGCGGTCTCCGACGCGATCGCCGCACTGCTCGCCGGCAACGCCGTCGTCCTCAAGCCCGACAGCCAGACCCCCTACTGCGCGCTGGCCGTCGTCGAACTGCTCTACCGGGCCGGCCTGCCGCGCGACCTGTTCGCCGTCGTGCCCGGACCCGGCTCCGTCGTGGGCACCGCCCTCGTCGAGAACGCCGACTACCTGATGTTCACCGGCTCCTCGCAGACCGGCAGCCTCCTCGCCGAGCAGGCGGGCCGTCGCCTGATCGGGTTCTCCGCCGAGCTCGGTGGCAAGAACCCGATGATCGTCACCGCCGGGGCGAATCTGCGTGAGGTCACCGACGCCGCCGTGCGGGCGTGCTTCTCCAACTCCGGGCAGCTGTGCATCTCCATCGAACGGATCTACGTCGAGAAGTCCGTCGCCCCCGAATTCATCCGCATGCTCGGCGAGCGGGTGCGGAACATGACGCTCGGCCCGGGCTACGAGTACGGCGTCGAAATGGGCAGCATGGTCAACGAGACCCAGGTCAAGGCCGTCTCCGGACATGTCGACGACGCGGTCGCCAAGGGCGCCACCGTCGTGGCCGGCGGCAAGGCCCGGCCCGACCTCGGCCCGCTGTTCTACGAGCCGACGGTGCTCACCGACGTTCCCGAGGACGCCGAGTGCTACCGGGAGGAGACGTTCGGTCCGCTCGTGTCGGTGTACCCGGTGGACAACGTCGAGGAGGCGATCCGCCGCGCCAACGACACCGAGTACGGACTCAACGCCAGCGTGTGGGCGGGCACCAAGGCGCAGGGCGAGGCGATCGCGGCGCGGGTGCGGGCCGGCACCGTCAACGTCGACGAGGGCTACGCGCCCGCATGGGGCAGCACCGACGCACCGATGGGCGGCATGGGCATCTCGGGCATGGGCCGGCGCCACGGCGCGGAGGGCCTGATCAAGTACACCGAGCCGCAGACGATCGCGACGACCCGGGTGATGAATCTCGGTGGACCCCGCGGGGTTCCGCCGAAGCTGTGGTCGAAGGTGATGCCGCCGTTCGTCAAGGCGATGCAGTGGCTGCCGGGTCGGTGACCCGCGGCATTTCGCCGAGCCGGACACGAACGGTGCGACGAACGGGATAATCCTGGTGTGGGCGATCGCCAGGTGCTGCACGGTGCGACGGCGAATCTCCGCGTCCAGCGGCGCCGTCTGCTCGCGTGGTACCTGGCGATCAGCACCGGGCTCGTCGCAGTAGGAATCGTTGCGGCCCTGCTCGATCCAGCGGTCGCGCGATCCGGCAGCTTCGCCGGCATGGCCTCGGCGCTGGCGTTGGGCATCGCCGGGCTGGTGATCCTGCGGTGGACGCCACGGCGTCTGGGGCGCACCCCCATCGTCGCCGCCACCGCGTGCGCGGTCGCCGCGATGCCGGCGGTGATCGCGTTCCACGTCGACCCCTCCCGCATCCTCATCAGCGTCATGGGCTCGATGTTCCTGTCGATGTATCTCGCGGCGTTCTGGCCGCCGCGGCAGGCCGTCCTGTGGATCGGGACGCTCACCGCCGCCACCCTCGGCGCCGCGGCCCTGGCCCCGACGCGCCTGCTGTGGGTCGGTTACGTGGTCGTCGCCGCGGCGCTGCTCGGCTCCGGTGCGATCTTCGGGGCCGTCGGGCGCCTGCTGGTGAACGCGGCGACCCGAGATCCGCTCACCGGGCTGCGCAACCGCGCCGGCCTCGACCTCGAACTGCGATCGCGGCCGCGCGACCGCGGCGCCTGGGTCTGCCTCGGTCTGCTCGACGTCGACGGGTTCAAGGCGTTCAACGACGAGCACGGGCATCCCGCGGGAGACGCCCTGCTCCGCGACGCCGCCGAGGCGTGGGCGCAGCAGGTGCCGCGCGGCGGGATCCTGGCCCGCCTCGGCGGCGACGAATTCCTCGTCGTCCTCCCGGACACGGACGAGGAGGAAGGGCGCGCGGTGCTCGAGGGCCTGGCCCGCGCGAATCCCGTGCCGGTCAGCTTCGGGGTCGCAGCCGGCGTCGTCAGCGACCCCATGGACCTGTACCACGACGCCGACATGGACCTGTATCGGGCGAAGGCCGCGGCCTGGGCTCAACTGCCGGACCGGCTGGCCCCGTTGCCCCTGCCGGATGTCCTCGATCTGCTGCCCGTCCCCATCCTCGCCGTGCGCGACGGCGGGACCGTCGCCTACGTCAATCCGTGCTTCGCCACGCTGTTCGGCGTCGACGCCCGGAACGTGGAGAACCGGCCGCTGCACGAGGTCCTCACCGGCGGCACCTGGCCCGACAGGTCTGTCACCGTCCGCTCGCTGCACGACCGGACCGGGCAGCTGTGCGAGTTCGGCCGGCCGGACGGGACCGTGGTGCAGGCGACGGTCGGCGCCGCCCGGATCCGGTGGGAGAACACCCTGGCGACGCTGGTGGTGCTCGGCGACGTCACCGAACAGCCCAGTTACGTGTCCCGGTGACCGCCGCTCGGTGACCGCGCGGATCCGGTTCGGCGACTACCCTTTCAGGTGTGCCGCGCACGGTGACGCTGTTCCTCGCCGGGGACGTGATGACCGGCCGGGGCGTGGACCAGATCCTCCCGCATCCCGGAGGGCCGAGGTTGCGGGAGTCCTACGCGCAGGACGCCCGGGACTACGTCGAGCTCGCCGAGACCCGCAGCGGGGTGATCCCGCGGCCGGCGGGCTTCGACTGGCCGTGGGGCGTCGCGCTGCCGGTGCTCGACGAATGCGCCCCGGACGTGCGGGTCGTCAACCTGGAGACGTCCGTGACCACGTCGCGGGACTACGCCCCGGACAAGGGCATCCACTACCGGATGAACCCGGCGAACGTCGGGGTGATCACCGTCGCGCGGGTCGACGTGTGCACGCTCGCCAACAATCACGTGCTCGACTTCGGTGTCCGTGGTCTGCGCGAGACCGTCGAGGTCCTCACGGCGGCGGGACTGCGGCTCGCCGGTGCGGGCGACGACGACCGGGCGGCGTGGCGGCCGGCGACGGTCGCCGCCGGATCGCCCCGGGTGCGGGTGTGGTCGGTCGGTGCGGTGTCGAGCGGGATCACCCCGTCGTGGGCCGCCACGCCGACGCGGCCGGGAGTGGCCCTGCTGCCGGTGTCGGAGGCGGGCGCCGACGAGCTGCTCGCCCGGATCGACGCCGACCGCGGGGCCGGCGACGTGGTGGTGGTGTCGGTGCACTGGGGTTCCAACTGGGGCTACGCCGTGCCGGACGCGCACGTGCGGTTCGCGCACCGGCTGATCGACGGCGGCGTCGGCGTGGTGCACGGGCACTCGTCCCATCACCCGCGCCCGCTGGAGATCTACCGCGGCAAGCCCGTGCTGTACGGGTGCGGCGACCTGATCAACGACTACGAGGGCATCGGCGGTTACGAGCGCTTCCACGACGAGCTGCGGCTGCTGTACCTCGTCACCCTCGACGCGGACACGGGGGAGCTGCAGGAGGTGCGGATGCTGCCGGTGCAGGCGCGGCGGATGCGGCTCGAGCACGTCACGCAGTCGCAGCAGCGGTGGTTGCGCGCGACACTCGCGGAGGCGTCGGCCGGCTTCGGCACCCGCCTGCAGGCCGGGGACGACGATCCGTGGATCCGGATCGCCCGCTGAGGCCGCGTGGTCAGCCGCCGGGACGCGGCACGGGCACACCGTCGACGACCAGGTCCACCTTCTCGTCGTAGAACGCGACGTGGCCGGCGATCGGTGCGACGGCGGGAAGGGGATTCGGGTACGACCACGCGAGGTTCTCGGCCCCCGGTGGTCCGGTGAAACTCCAGTACCGGGCCGTGCCCTTGTAGGGGCACTCGGTGTGCAGGTCCGTCTCTTCGAGCACCGAGAAGTCGACGTCCGCGGACGGGAGGTAGTACCGCACGGGCAGCCGGGTTTCGAACAGCAGCACGGGCTTGCGGGTCTCGGCGACGACCGCGCCGGCGATCGACACCTGCACGTGCCGGCTGCTGGGCAGCGCCTCGACGCGGTGGTACGGGTTGCGGAGACGAACGAAGATTTCCGGGTCCTCCTCGTGTCGGGTGCCTCGACCCGACGGTACCCCGACAGTCCCTGCGCCGGGGCCCGGATCACCCGGCGGACACGCGCTCGTCGTCGCGCGTGACGGCGTAGACGTCCGGGTCGAACGCCGACACCCGGCGCCGGAGCGCGGCCGACGACCACGGCCAGTTGAAGCTGTTGCGGCCGTTGACGTCGAAGAAGTAGCTGCGGCATCCGCCGGAGTTGTAGACGGTGCCCGGAAGGGCGGCCTGAACCTCGTCGTCGAAGGCGTCCTGGGCCTCCCGGCGCACCTCGAGGGTGCGCCAGCCGCGGCGCAGGGCCGTGTCGATGGCCGTCACGACGTGGTCGAGCTGGGCTTCGAGGATGAGGAAGGCCGAGGTGTGGCCGGTGCCCAGGCTCGGTCCGAGCAGGACGAACGCGTTGGGGAAGCCCGCGACGGACGAGCCGAGGTACGCCCGGGGGCTGCCCTGCCAGTGCTCGTCGAGACTGCGGCCCCGCCCGTCGAACACCCGGCGCGCGATGGGCATGTCGAGGATGTGGAAGCCGGTGCCGAAGACGATCGCGTCGACCTCGGCTTCGCTGCCGTCCCCGGCGATCACGGTGGAGCCGCGGACCTCCTGCACCGCCGCGGGGTGGACCTCGACGTCGGGCCGCGTCAGGGCGGGGTAGTAGGTGTTCGACATGAGCAGCCGCTTGCAGCCGAGGGTGTAGTCGGGGGTCAGGGCCCGGCGCAGCCGCGGGTCGCGCACCTGCGCGCGGAGCTGCGCCCGGCCGATCCACTGCAGCCGACGCATGAGCCACGGGTGCCGGAAGCCGAGGCCGAGGGCCTCCATCAGGCCGTATTCGATCGCCTCGACCAGCCGTCGCGCACCCGGGAGACGGGTGAGCAGCCGGCGCTCGGCCGCGGACAGGTGCCGGTCGGGTTTGGGCAGCACCCACTGCGCCGTCCGCTGGTACAGGTGCAGGCGTGCGACGTCGGGAGCGATCTCGGGGACGAACTGGACCGCCGAGGCGCCGGTGCCGACGACGGCGACCCGTTTGCCGCGCAGGTCGTAGTCGTGGTTCCAGCGCGCGGAGTGGAACACCTCGCCGGGGAAGCGGTCGAGACCGGGGATCTCGGGCACGAGCGGTTCGTTCCACGGCCCCGCGGCGGCGACGAGGAAACGCGCCCGGACGGTGCCGGCGGTGGTGGCGAGCGTCCAGCGGGCGTCGACGTCGTCCCAGTCCGCCCTCAGCACCTCGACTCCGAACCGGACGTGGGACGTCACGCCCTGTGCGGCGGCGGTGTGCTCGATGTAGTCGCGGATCTCCGGCTGCCCGGCGAACAGGCGGCTCCAGTCGCGGTTCCGCGCGAACGAGTACGAGTACAGCAGCGACGGCACGTCGCACGCGCAGCCCGGGTAGGTGTTGGCGCGCCACGTCCCGCCGAGGCTGTCGGCCTTCTCGAGGACGACGACGTCGGTGATGCCGCGCCGTCGCAGGGCGATCGCCGCGCCGATGCCGGAGATCCCGGCACCGATCACCACCACCCGGTGTTCGTCCATCGTGTCGCCTCTCGTCTGCGTCCATTCCGAATACCGTCGGTATTCGGATAACCACAGTATCCGAATTCGGGTCGCTCCGGTACCGTCGAGTCGTGGCACGACAGACCCGGCAGCAGACCCAGGCACGCACGCGCGAGGAGCTGCTCGCCACGGCCACCGAGCACTTCCTCGACCGTGGTTACAGCGCGGCGTCGCTCGAGCAGATCGCCGAGGACGCCGGCTATTCCAAGGGCGCGGTGTACTCGAACTTCCGCAACAAGGACGAGTTGTGTTTCGCGGTGCTCGACCGGATCCGGGCCGAGCGCATGGGGGAGATCGCCGCGACGCTCGAGGCCGGTGCGTCGCTCGACGACGTGGTGGCCGCCTTCGGCGCCTGGGCCGAGCGCACCATCGGCGACCGGCGCTGGACCCTGCTCGAGATCGAATTCTCGGTGCGCTCGCGGCACGACGAGGAGATCCGCTCCCGGATCGCGGCCGGGGCCGCCGGGGTGCGGACCCTGATCGCCGAACTGATCCGGTCGCTCGCCGCACGGTTCGGCCTCGAACCGGCGATCGAGCCCGAGCAGGCGGCGACGATGCTGCTCGGGCTCGGCATCGGCCTCGGCCTGCAGCGCGCGATCACCCCCGACCTGCCGGCCGCGGCCCTCACCGGCGCCGTGCGGGCAGTGCTGGGAGTGGGGCGGTGAACGGTTCGATCCGTTACCGGGCCTGGTAGGTCAGGCAGTTGGCGGCGTGCTCGCCGCTGCCGCTGCCGCCGACCCGGATCTCGCTCGCGGTGCACTCGAGATCCTGGTTGTGCATGCAGTCGGCGCGCTGGCAGGCGCCGACCATGCTGGTGACGGTGTCCAGGCCGCCCTTCGTCGACAGCGGGATGAACGTCTCGCAGTCGGCGCTGCCGTTGTGGCCGGCGACGTTGATGGCGTAGGCGTGGCAGCCGTCGTGGTTGTAGGAGCAGGTGCTGACGCTGCACTCGGTGACGTGCGGCATTTCCATCGTGGTCATGATCGAACCTTCCCGAAAGGGGGGTGTCCACTGAGGGCTGCCCACCATGCTAGTGCCGCACCGTGCCTCCGAACAGGGTGCTCGGACAACGGATGTCGTTGATACGCCGCCTATTTCGGGCACGCCGATGTTGCGCAATACCTGCCGGGTCGCGTCGTGCCCCGGCTCGGGTCCCGGTCGCCGGGCGCCCCACGTCCGTTGACATTGACGTCAACGTCGACGCATGCTGTGCGGGTGACCACGAGCGAAGCCCAGGAACGGGCCCGATCCGCGCGACGCGACAGCGACGGACCCCGCCGGCGGGAGCTGCTCGACGCCGCCCGCGACTGCTTCGGCGAACTCGGGTACGAGCGCACCACCGTCGCGGTGATCACCGAACGCGCCGCCGTCTCCCGCGCCACCTTCTACGCGTACTTCTCGTCCAAGGAGGAGGTGTTCCGCGCCCTCGCCACCCTCGTGTGCCGGCAGTTCCTCGACGCCCAGCACGTGGAGGGGCCGACGGTGGACGACCTGCGGGAGGTGCTGCGCACGACGACCCGGGCCTCCATCGAGTCCATGTACGTCAACGGCCGCATCCTCGAGCTGATCGAGCACCGTGCCCGCCTCGACGACGAGGTGGGCACGGAATGGGTGAGCGTGCGCGAGCGGCTCGTCGGGCGCTACGTCCGCTTCGTCGAGCGT
Organism: Rhodococcus ruber; assembly: GCF_016804345.1. NCBI lineage: Bacteria > Bacillati > Actinomycetota > Actinomycetes > Mycobacteriales > Nocardiaceae > Rhodococcus > Rhodococcus ruber. The sequence continues at coordinate 569,670 of NZ_CP044211.1, forward strand.
ATCGACGCCACCGGCGACGTCACGCTCAGCGCGCATCCCGAACGGATCGCGCGCACCCTCGTCGACGCCCAGCGCGTCGGCGCGGTGCGCCTGCTCGACGCCCCGAGACAGGAACAGCTCTCCTACATCGACGACATGATCGCGATGTCCGAACGGCTCATCGGCTTCCGCTGACCGGCCCCGACCGACAGGACCCCCGACACCCATGCTGCTCGTAGCCAACCGCGGCGAGATCGCGCTGCGCGTCGTCCGTTCCGCCACCGAACTCGGCATCGACACCGTCGCCGTGTATGCCGAGGACGACGCCGACAGTCCCCACGTCGCAGCCGCAACCCGCGCCGTCGCGCTGACCGGCGCCGGGCCGGCCGCCTACCTCGACGGCGCCGCCCTGCTGCGCGCCGCCACCGAGACCGGCTGCACCCTCGTCCACCCCGGATACGGATTCCTCAGCGAGAACGCCGAATTCGCCGAGTCCTGCGCCGCGGCCGGGGTGACGTTCGTCGGACCCGACCCGCAGGTGCTGCGGGTCTTCGGCGACAAGGCCGCCGCCCGCCGCGCCGCCGTCGCCGCCCGGGTGCCCGTGCTGCCCGCCACCGACGGGGGCGTCACCGTCGGCGCGGCCCGCGACTTCCTCGCCGCCCACCCCGGCGGCATCGTCCTCAAGGCCCTCGCCGGCGGCGGCGGCCGTGGCATGCGGGTGGTGCGCGACGCAGCGACCCTCGACGACGCCTTCCGCGCGTGTACCACGGAGGCGGAACACGGTTTCGGGCACGGCGCGTTGTTCGCCGAGGCCCTGTGCGACCGGGCCCGGCACATCGAGGTGCAGATCGTCGCCGCGGCCGACGACGCGGGCGGGGTGCGGGCCCTCGCGCTCGGCGACCGGGACTGCAGCGTGCAGCGGCGCCACCAGAAACTGGTGGAAGTCGCTCCCGCGCAACGGCTCGACGCGACCGTGCGACGCACGCTGCACGAGGCCGCGGCCCGGCTCTGCGCGTCGGTAGGGTACCGCGGCCTCGCCACCGTCGAGTTCCTCGTCGCCGGCGATCAGGCGGTGTTCCTCGAGGTGAACCCGCGAATTCAGGTGGAGCACACGGTGACCGAGGAGGTCACCGGAATCGACCTCGTCGCGACGCAGGTGGCGATCGCCCGCGGTGCCCGGTTCGGCGAACTCGGCCTGCCCGGCGGCGTCACCGCCGACGGCGCCGGGGTGCGCGGCGAGCCCGCCGCCGCACAGGGCATTGCCGTCCAGGCCCGCGTCAACACCGAGACCATGCGCCCGGACGGGCGGGCCGTACCCGCGTCCGGCACGCTCACCGCGTTCACCCCGCCCACCGGCCCGGGCATCCGCGTCGACACCTACGGCCGTCCCGGGCTGACGACCAGCCCGCGCTACGACTCGTTGCTGGCCAAGGTGATCACCCACACCCGCATCGACGACTTCGCCGCGGCGCTGCGCAAGACGGACGCCGCACTCGGGGACCTGCTCGTCGCCGGGGTCGCCACCAACACCGATTTCCTGCAGAACATTCTGCGCGACAAGGACTTCGCCGCCTGCGACGTGCACACGTCGTGGCTGGACGAGCGGATCGCCGACCTCGCCGTCGCCGGCCCCGACGACGCACCCGTCGTCGCACCGGAACTGCACGCCGGGGAGGAGGCGGTGCGTGCCGACATGGTCGGCACCGTCGTCGAGACCGCCGCCGACGGCGACGCGCTCACCGCGGGCGCCCCCGTCGTCGTGCTCGAGGCGATGAAGATGCAGCACGTGGTGTCCGCGTCCGGACCCGCCACCGTGGTGCGGCTGCTGGTGCGGCCCGGACAGACCGTGCAACCGGGGGAGGTGCTCGCTGTGGTGCGCGCCGGGTCCGGCGACGCGGCCACCGGCGACGGGGACGCGCGGGACCTCGACGCCGTACGCGACGACCTCGCCGAGATCCGGGACCGGCACGAGCGCACCCTCGACGCCGCCCGCCCCGACGCCGTGGCCAAACGGCACCGGGTCGGCCGCCGCACCGCGCGGGAGAACATCGCCGACCTCGTCGACGACGGCACCTTCGTCGAGTACGGGCCGCTCGTGCTCGCCGCGCAGCGCAGCCGGCGCAGCGAAGAGGACCTGATCGCCAACACCCCCGCCGACGGCCTCGTCGGCGGTCTCGCCCGCATCGACGGCGCCGAATCGGTGGTGCTCTCCTACGACTACACCGTCCTCGCCGGCACGCAGGGCATGCGCAACCACGCCAAGACCGACCGGCTGCTCGAGCTCGCCGCACGACGCGAGGTGCCGCTCGTGCTGTTCGCCGAGGGCGGCGGCGGGCGCCCCGGCGACGTCGACGCCGGACCCGGCCAGGGCCTGGAACTGTCGACGTTCCGGGCGATGGCCGCCCTGCGCGGGCGCGTGCCGACGATCGCGGTGGTCTCCGGTCGGTGCTTCGCCGGCAACGCCGCCCTCGCCGGCGTGTGCGACGTGCTGATCGCCACCCCCGAGGCCAACATCGGCATGGGCGGGCCCGCGATGATCGAAGGGGGCGGCCTCGGCGTCTTCCGGCCCGAGGACATCGGCCCGGTCGACGTGCAGCGCCGCAACGGCGTCGTACACCTCGCCGCGCGCGACGAGGCGCACGCCGTCGAACTGGCCCGGCACTACCTCGGCTACTTCACCACCGCGGCGGACGACTGGCAGGCCCCCGATCCGCGGCTCGCGCGGCACGCGGTTCCGGAGAACCGGTTGCGCGCCTACGACGTGCGCGCCGCGATCGACGCGGTCGCCGACGTCGGCTCGGTGCTCGAACTGCGCGGCGACTACGGCGTCGGCATCGTCACCGCCCTGATCCGCGTCGAGGGCGCGGCGTACGGGGTGCTCGCCAACAGCAGCCACCACCTCGGCGGCGCGATCGACGCCGAGGCCGCCGACAAGGCCGCCGACTTCCTCGAACTGTGCCAGGCGCACCGCCTGCCCGTCGTGAGCCTCTGCGACACACCGGGATTCATGGTCGGGCCCGAGTCGGAGAAGGAGGCCACGGTCCGCCGGTTCGGCCGGCTGTTCGTCGCCGGTGCGCGCCTGACCGTCCCGTTCGGCACGATCATCCTGCGCAAGGGCTACGGTCTCGGCGCCATGGCGATGGCCGGCGGCTCCTTCCACGCCCCCGAGTTCACGGTGGCATGGCCCACCGGCGAGATCGGCGGCATGGGACTCGAGGGCGCGGTGCGGCTCGGCTTCCGCAAGGAACTCGAGGCCGCACCCGATCAGGCCGCGCGCGACGAACTGTTCGCGCAGCTCGTCGCCGCCGCCTACCAGCACGGCAAGGCGTTGCAGGCCGCGACGATCTTCGAGCTCGACGACGTCATCGATCCCGGCGACACTCGGGCCTGGGTGTCGCGGCTGCGCATGTCCTGAGCCGGGCTGGGTACCCGTCCGGCACCGACGTGAGGGAGGTGGCGGTGAGCAGGCAACCGGGAGCCGAGGAGTTCGTGCCGGACAGCACCGACCTGGCCGAGCTCGCCGCCGCGGCGGGTGACTGCCGCGGGTGCGAGCTGTACCGGAACGCCGAACGCACCGTGTTCGGCGCCGGACCGGCGAGCGCCCGGCTCGTGCTCGTCGGCGAGCAGCCCGGCGATCAGGAGGACCGCGCGGGGGAGCCGTTCGTCGGCCCCGCCGGGCGGCTGCTCGACCGGGCGCTCGAGGAGGCGGGCATCGACCGCGACGAGGTGTACGTGACCAACGCGGTCAAGCACTTCAAGTTCGAGCGGGCCGCGGCCGGCGGGCGCCGCATCCACAAGAAACCGGCGCGCGGCGAGATCGTCGCGTGCCGGCCCTGGCTGGTCGCCGAGCTGCAGGCCGTGCGACCCGACGTGCTCGTGTGCCTCGGCGCCACCGCGGCCCAGTCGCTGCTCGGGCCGTCGTTCCGGGTGACCGCCCACCGCGGGGAGATCCTGCACCCGGACGTGCGGGTCCCGTCGGATCCGGCCGTCGTCGCCACGATCCACCCGTCGGCGATCCTGCGCGGACCGAGCGCGCAGCGGGAGGAGGCGCTCGCCGGGCTGGTCGCCGACCTGAGGGTGGCCGCCGGCGTGCTGTAGGCATCCTGCCGCAGCGCCGGTCCGTGGTTCAGTCGTCCGTGGTTCAGTCGTCCATGGTTCAGTCGTCGGGGTCCGTCCCGGCGAGGGCGTCCTGCACCCGCCGGGTCGCGGCCCCGTCCCAGCCCGCGGGGGCCAGGATGTCCGCCCACAGCTCGGCAGCCTCGGGACCGTAGGCGTGCCCGAACCCGGACGGCACGTCCGCGGAGAACACCATGTCCAGCGTGACCTGCCAGAACGTGACGAACGGCAGCCAGCGCATCCCGGGGTCCACATCCGGGCCGAGCGGTTCGCGCAGCCAGTCCGGCCGCTGCAGCAGCAGCCGGAACGACCACCAGGTGATCGGATCGCTCGCGTGCTGCCAGAACACCACGCGGGGGAACTCCCACGGCCCCGGCAGGTCCGCGTCGCCGGGCCGGGACGCGAACCGGATGTTGCGGCCGTCGTCCACCACGGGCAGCCGCTCGAGGGAACCGGGGTCGCGGTCCGCGGTGATCCGGCCCCACGGCTGCGCGAAGTTGGGGGTGCCCACCAGCAGCGCCCCGTCGGTGCGCGCCACGATGTCCTGTCCCGACGCGAACGCCGCCTGCCCGCCGTACGAGCCGAGGCTCTCGCCGAACACCACCAGCTTCGGACGCTGCCCCTCGGGCCGGGCCGACCACTGCCGGTACACCGCCTCGAACAGCGCCCGCCCGGCCTGCTGGGGGGTGTCGCGGTCCGCGACGAACGACAGCGCGCTGGGCAGGAACGAGTACTGCATGGCGGCGATCGCCGAGTCCCCGCCGTTGACGTACTCGAATGCCCCCGCGACGTTCGCGTTCACCCAGCCGCGGCCGGTGGTGGTCACCACCGCCAGCACCCGGCGGTCGAACGCGTTCGTGCGTTCGAGTTCGGCGACGACCCGCTCGGCGATCCCCTCGACGGAGTCCGCGGATTCGCGGCCGGCGTACACCCGGATCGGGGTGCGCGCGGGCGCGCCGGTGACGGCTTCGATCTGCTCGGCGGCCGGGCCGCCCGCGACGAAGGTGCGGCCCTCCCGGCCGAGGCTGTCCCACGGCTCGTTCGACGCCGGCGACCCGGACCGTTCCGTCAGCTGGGGCTGGGTGACGCCCTCGGCGGTGCCCGTGTCGGCGACGGCCGCCGACCGCTCCGCGACGCCGAGCAGGACCCGGTCGACGGCGCCGTCGAGCACGAACACCGCCAGCACCACGACGACGAGCACCGCGGCCACGCGGGCGACGGGCCCGGGCACGAACCGGCCGGCGAAGCGGGTCAACCGGTCGGTGCCCCGGCGCACGGCGCGGGCCGCCGCGAGCAGCAGCAACGCGACGGCCAGCGCGATCAGCAGCACCAGCAGGTAGAAGGCGCGCTGCGCTCGCGGCACGCCCACCAGATCGCGGACGATCTGCTGCCACCACGACCCGAGCACCAGGAAGGTCGGCGCCAGGACCAGCGCCGCGCCGGCGAGCACCCACCAGCCGATCCGCCGGGTCCGCTCGGACCAGTGCGGCTCGACGCCGCAGCGCCGGACCACCCAGGCGATCAGGCAGCCCACCCCGTAGCCGATGGCGACGCTGATTCCCGTCGCGACCGCCTGCAGGTACCACACGCGCGGCAGCAGCGACGGCGTCATCGACCCCACGAAGAACAGCAGCGCCAGCCCCAGGCCGACCGGGTGGAACCGGCGCCCGTAGCTGCGCAGCCGAGCGCGCGGCGCGCCCGCCCGCTCGTGCTCGAGTTCGGCCGCGGCGGTCAGCGCAGGGCCTTGGCCTTGAGCCGGTCGAACTCGTCGCCGGTGATCGTCCCGGCCTCGAGCAGGGCCTGGGCCTCGGCGATCTCGGCGGCGGGGGATCGTCCGGCCACCTTGCGGATGTAGTCGTCGGCGGCGTGCTGGGCCGCGTCGTGGGCGGCGGCGGACCGCTCGGCCATGCCGCGGCCCCGCACCAGCAGGTAGACGAAGGCGGTCAGGTACGGCAGGACGATCAGGAAGATGATCCACACGACCTTGACCACGGCGGACGTGGAGCGATCACGGAACAGGTCCGTCAGCACCTGGAACAGGATCAGCAGGTACGCGACGAACGCGAAGACGACCAGCGTGTACCACAACAGGTCCCACAACGAATCCAGCATCACACACGCCCTTCAGGTTCGGAGGTGCCCGGGAAACGGACGGAAAGGACACCCGGACGTAAACAGGTACACCGTCTTCGCCGCACATTGGAACACGGCGACGCGGAATGTGCGGCGGTGGCGCGAAATGCACCACGCCCATTCCGTGGGCGATCGCGCTCAGCGTGGTCGAGCCAGCGTGGTCGCGCTCAGCGTGGTCGAGCTCAGCGTGGTCGAGCTCAGCGTGGTCGAGCTCAGCGTGGTCGCAGCTCCGCCGGACTCACCCCGCGCACCGTGCGCAGGGCGCGACGCAGCTCGGCGCTGGACGCGAAACCGGTGATCGCGGCGATCTCGGCGACCGTTGTGCGGGTATAGCCGGGTTCCTGCAGAAGCGCCGCCGCGCGGTGCGCGCGCAGCCGCCGGATCTGGAACGCCACCGTGGTGTCGTGGGCTGCGAACGCGCGCTGCAGGCTTCGCAACGACAGCTGCAGGCGTTCCGCGATCACGGTGGGGGTCAGCGTCGGGTCGTGGTGATGGGCTCGGATCAGGGTGAGGGCGCGGGCGTAGACGCTGCCACGCAGCTCACCCGAATCGGCGCCGTACCCGAGCGACTCGTGGTGCAGACCCACGACGAGCTCGATCAGGGCGTTCTCCACGCTGCGGGGGGCCGCGGTCGTGTTGTGGCGACCGCGTTCACGAAGCATGGTCATCCCCACCGCATTGAGCGCGTGCACCGACATGGTGGGCTTTGCCGGCCCGAACGTCACGGACGTCTCCTCGAGATCGAGTCCGCGTTCTTCGAGCCGGTGCCGGGGGATGCGCACGAGGAGAAGGTCCGACCCGTCCGCATCCACGGCCTCGTATCGGTTCCACCCGACCTGCAGGACGATCCGGCCGACCTCGATGTGCACGCGGGTCGTCCCGTCGTCGACCACCTGCTTGCCGGACAGCATCAGACACAGGTTGGCGACCTCGCCGTCCTCGACGAGGCCGGGCAGAGCACGATGCGGTGACATCTGCACCCGGCCGACGGTGAGCGCCCCGACGTCGCAGATCTCCATCCGGAACCGGAACTGCGTCACGTCGGGGACGGACAGCTCGGTGCGGTTCCCGGCATCGGGGGCCATCGCCTCGAAGCCGTGCCGACCCCGCAGTTCGATCTTCCGATACACCGTCGCTCCTTCCGCCTCGGCGCGTCCGTGGCCCGGTGCGTCAGCGTGGCACGCGGCACCGGCCGTGGCATGGCATACGGGCAGACGGACAGCTCACACTCGGCGGACGATCGGGGACGAAGGTCTCTGGCGTCGCCTCCCCGGCCGGATCATGCTGGACCCAGCGGGCGCCCGCACCGCCGAGTCGGCGTCCCGGGAGGCCGACGGTGTCCACTCCTGATCCGTACACACCCCAGCTCCGGCGCGACGGTCCGCGACGTCCGGACACGGCATCGACGGTGCTGCTCGCCTGCGGGATCGTGTCGTCTCTGCTGTACGTGGGGGCGCACGAGGTACTCGCGGCCGCCCTCTACGACGGCTACAACCGCTTCGATCAGGCGATCAGCGAGCTGACGTCGATCGGCGCGCCGACCCGGGCGCCCCTGACCGTCGCGGGATTCGTGTACGACGCGCTGATCGTCGCCTTCGGGATCGGTGTGTGGCGCACGGGCCGCGGCGTCCGCCCCCTGCGCATCGCGGGAGTTCTCCTGGTGGCCTATGCATTCGTGGGACCGCTGTGGTTGCCGTTCCCGATGACGGGACGCGAGGACATCGAGGCCGGGGCAGCGATGCCGCTCGCCGACACCATGCACCTGGCGCTCAGCGTGGTGACGGTGTCGCTGTGGTGCGCGCTCATCGGATTCGCGGCCGCGGCCTTCGGCACCTGGTTCCGGGTGTACTCGGCCGGCACGGTCGCGACGATCCTCGTGTTCGGCGCGTGGACGGGCCGGTACGTCCCGGCCGTCGCCGCCGCCGAACCCACCCCCGGCATGGGCGCGGTCGAACGGGTGATGTTCGGTGCGTTCGTGCTGTGGATCGCGGTGCTGGCGGTCGTCCTGCTCGCCGGCCACCCGGCGTCATCGCGTGCCGAGAGACGTGCCGTCGCCCGGGGCGAGCCGGCGTGAGACCAGCGCACCGAGCGTGCCGTCCTGCGCGAGCGCACGCTGCGCATCCTCGAGTTCACCGCGCAGCACGTCGTCGCCGAGGCGCACCGCGAGCGCGATCTCCTCGCGGGTGATGTCGTACTCGACGACGTCGACGTGGGGGCGGACGCGCGTGAGCCACCTCAGCACGGGACCGAGTTTCATGAAGGCGTCGCAGCCGCCGGTCGACAGCTCGTCCCGGGCACGGTCGATCTCGTGGTACGCATACACCCGGATCCCGCCGATACGGCCTTCGGCGAGAAGGCGTTTCACCACCGGCTCGCTGGTGTTGCCCTGCTGCACCACGACGGTCAGGCCTGCCAGGTCCGCCACCCCTCTCACCGCGGGATGACGGGCGGTGTCCACCGCCTGACGGGCGGTGTCCACCGCCTGACGGGCGGTGTCCACCGCCACGGACTGCCCGGACCCGAAATACGGCGCGCAGAACGCAGCCCGCTCCCGGCGCGATTCGGTGACGGTGGTGCCGGAGGCGATGACGTCGAAGCGCCCGGAGGCCAGCTCGTCGAAGATTCGCGGGCGGTTCAGGCGCTGGTGGCCAGCGCCGCCGCGAGCCCGAACGCGACCGACGTCGCGGCGACCTCGAGCACCGCGTTGCGCAGCGACACCTCCGCGGTGACCCGGTGCGCGGTCGCGGCCGGCACCCACGTCCGTCGCCACCACCACGCCAGCGCCAGCAGCGCCAGCAGGGTCAGGGCCTTGGCCAGCACGATGCGCCCGTAACCGGTGTCGATCAGGGCCGCGACCGAGCCGAGCCGAACGGCCGCGTCGACGACGCCCGTCGCGGCGAGCACGGCGACGCATCGCACCGCGAGCACCGAGTAGCGGGGGAGCAGCCGGGCCCACGCGCCGCGGGACCGGACCGTCAGGGCCAGCGCGACGAGCGTGCCGAACCACAGCGCCGCAGCGAGCGCGTGCGCGGCGTCGAGCAGCGATCCGAGGGTCTGCTGCGACATGTGCCCGGTGACCGGCCGGGCGATGACCGCCAGCGCCGCGGCGACGAGGACCGGCACCGTCGACCACGTCGCCGACCGGCGATACGCGAGCGCCGCGACGACCGTGCACGCCAGCGCGCACACCAGTGCGGCCACCCCGATCCGGCCGGCGCCCGCGCTGCCGAGATACTCCGCGAAGCGCGACAGCCCGAGCCGCGACACGGGGACGTTCGTCGTGTCCGCGGCCTGCAGCACGAGCTGCACGGCCTCCGTCAGGACCCAGAATCCACCGAGCCCGGCGATCGTGCGCCAGAGGTCGGCCGGGGCGACGCCGGGCCGCCGCTCGTCGCGCACCATGACCCCGAGCGCGGCCAGGCCGAGAACCGTCGCACCGAGACACAGCGACAACGCCCGGACCCAGCTCGACGCGGCCGGGTTCGCCAACAACCAGCCGGCGGCGACGCCCGCGGTGGCGCCGGCGCCGGCGGTGAGCAACCACGCGCGGTGCGCGGCGGTGCCGGTACCGCTCGTCGTCAACGCCCGGCCACCGGCGTCAGGCCTTCTTCGGCTTGCGCAGCACGAACCACAGCACGCCGGCGAGGACGACGACGCCCACGACGACGAAGATCCACACGGCCGGGCCGCTGTCCTCGTCGCTGTCGGACGCGGGCGCCGCGGCACCGGCGGCGGCCGCCGCACCGGGAGCGCCCGGACCGTCCTGCGTGAGGGTGAAGACCTGGGTGCCGGTGACGGGATGCCCGTCCGCGGACGTCACCCGGTAGGCGATGGTGTACTCGCCGGCCGGTCCGAGATCACCGACCGCCACGGACACCGTGGCGTCCTCGACGAGGGGATCGCCCTTGGACCACAGGTTGCCGTCCGGACCCACGACGGTCAGGGCGGCGAAGGATTCCTGCAGGGCCTCGTTGAAGGTCAGGCTCACGCGCTCGGGACCCTGGGCGATCTGCTCGCCCGGCGCGGGTGTGCTGGCGATGACGACCGAGTGCGCGGCCGCCGGCCCGGCAGCGAACAGCAACGCTGCCGCGACCGCGCCGAGGAGCCCAGCGAGCTGGGCGAGGACGAGGGGGGTCTGTCGCCGGCGCGCGGCGACGGTGTTCGGGATGTTCATGGATTTCTCTCTTCGAGGGGGTCGGTCGCGGTCATGCCGCGACGGGCGGCCCCCGCCGGGAGATGCCCGGTGCCGCCCGCGCCGCCGCGACCGGCCGCACCGTCGCGGGCGGCAGCAGCGTCCGAACCGCCTCGACGCGAGGGGGCGCGGTGAGCCACGCGGCCCGCACCACCCGGGTCAGCGGCCCGCACAGGCGTTGCGCCGCCTCGAGCAGGGCCGCGCACGCGACGACCGCGACGGTGTGCGCGGCGAGCATCGGCACCGACGTGTGCAGGTGACCCGTCGTCACCGCGGCGAGCACCAGGTGCGTCGCGGCCTGCCCGCCCGCGAGCACCACGATGGTGGGCACCGCGCGCAGGTGGGCCGCGATGAGCCCGACCCCGGCCGCGACGGCGACGAGCAGCGTCACCTCGGCGTTGCCGGGCACGCCGCCGCCCGCACTGCCGTGGGCGGCGACCGCCAGGGCGGCGGTCAGCGCTCCCGCGGCGGTGCCGCGCAGGGGCGAGCCGGGTGCCACGGTGGTCGTCGCTAGCGCACGCCGAGCCGGGCCAGTAGGTCGGCCTCGATGCCGTCCAGTTCCCGCGAGATACCGGCATGTGCGGCCTTGCGGCGCGGCGCCGGCATCTGCTCGGCCGCGTGCACCGCCGCCGTCAGGTCGCTGAGGCGGCCCCGGATGGCGTCGGCGAACTTCTGGGTTTCGGGGTCCTTGGGATGGCGCTCGAGGATCTCGGCGAGCGACTTCTCGGCCCCGGCGATGCGGGCGCTCAGGTGCGCGCCGTGACCGGTGTACTCGCCGAGCTGGTCGACGGCGACGCCCATGCGCTGGGCGCGCGCGGCGTCGAGCTGGCCGCGCAGCGCGGTCACCCCCTGGTACACCAGCGGCACGAGTACCGGTGCGAGCAGTCGCACGACGGCCAGGTAGCGCCGGACCTTCGCCGCGGTGAAGCCCTTCTGCGCGGCCGCCTTCTCCTGGGCCTTGAGCGTGGCGATCTGCTGCTTCTCGACCCGGGACTGCGCGGCGATCAGCGCCTTGTCCGCCTTGACCTGCGCCTTGGCCGCCTTGATCTCGGCCTTCGCCAGGCGGCGGTCGCGCCGGCGCTGGTTCTTCGCGTTGAGTTTGGCCTCGAGCTTCGCCTTGTGCTTGAGAGCCTTCGCCTCCGCCTTGCGGGTGGCGCGGCGCTTCCGCCTGCTGAACAACGCCATCGAACAGGACCCTCCATTCGGTGTACGGCACCCACGGCGCCACGATCAGCCTATCCGTGACGGTCGTTTCCGGTTGACCCTAGGTGGACGAATACTGTTCTTCAGTGTGAACGTATCCAGCGAGAGGCGGACCTCGCCGGCCCTGATCGAGGCGAGCGCGCTGACCCGGTGCCGGCACCGGGTCCATCTGGACGCGGCCTTTCCGGACGAGTTGAGCGCGGCCCCGGAGCATCCGGGAGCGAAGCAGCGGCAGGAGGCGGCGGCCACTCACCGCGAGGCCGTGCGGCAGCGGCTGTTCGACGCCCACCCCGGTGGATGGGTGCGGATCGACCCCGAGGGCCCGGCGTCGCGGCGCGCCGACGCCACCCTCGACGCGTGCCGTCGCGGCGCGGACCGGATCTGGGGGGCGGTCCTGCCGGCGGAGCCCGACACCGGTCGGCGGGGCCGGGCCGAGATCCTGCTGCGCGACGTCGAGCGCGGCGGCTACATCCCGGTGATCGTGGTCAATCACAAGGTCACCGACCCGGGCCGCGGTGCGACGACCTCGGGGCTGTTCGTGTGGGAACCGGCGGTCGACGAGACCCGCAAGGTGCGCGGTCAGGTGCGCGACCAGATGCGGGTGGCTCACCTGTACCGGATGCTCGAGCGTCACGGCCTGGCCAGCCCGGCACAGGTCGGCGGCGCCATCGGGTACGGCGGGGACTGCATCCTCGTGCACGACCTCGGCGCAATCCTCGAGGACTACGACGCCCGGCTCGCCGACCGGCTCGCGATCGCGCGGGGCGAGACCCCGACGGAGCCGTCGCAGATCGGGGAGTGCAAGACCTGCCCGTGGTGGCCGCGGTGCCGCGAGCAGCTGAGTGCGACGCACGACGTGTCGCTGGTTGCCCCGGGGCAACGCGCGACGGTGCTGCGCGAGCTGGGTGTGCACACGATCGACGAGCTGGCGCGCTGGGAGGGGGACCCGCCCGAGGTCTGGCCGCAGGGTTCGTTCGAGGACACCGTCGTGGTGGCCAAGGCGTGGCTGGCGGGTGCGCCGCTGGTGCGACGGCACGACCACGTGCACGTGCGCCGGGCGGACATCGAGATCGACATCGACATGGAGAGCTACCACGAGCACGGTGCGTACCTGTGGGGCACGCTGCTCAACGTCGACGGGATCTCCGCGTACCGGGCGTTCGTCAGCTGGGATCCGGTACCGACCGACGACGAGGCGCGCTCGTTCGCCGAGTTCTGGACGTGGCTGTCCGCGGAGCGGGCCGCCGCTGCGGCGAGCGGGAAAACCTTTGCGGCCTATTGTTATTCACGTACCGCGGAGGACAAGTGGCTACTCGGTTCGGCTCGGCGGTTCGCCGGGTTCCCGGGGGTGCCGAGCGAGGCCGAGGTGCGCGAGTTCATCGACTCGCCGCAGTGGGTGGACATCTACCAGGTCGTCACCGACCAGTTCGTGTGCCCGAACGGCAAGGGCCTCAAGAAGATCGCACCGATCGCGGGTCACCGCTGGCGCGACGAGGAGGCCGGCGGCGAGGCGTCGATGAGCTGGTACCGCGAGGCAGTCGGCTACGACGGGGACCCGGACCCGCAGCAGCGACGCCGGCTGCTCGAGTACAACGAGGACGACGTGATCGCCACGAAGGTGCTCCGTGAGTGGATGAGCGAGCGTGCGGTGCACGAGATCCCGCACATCTCGGACCTGTAGGTCACTGCTGCGGGGCGGCACCGGGTCACTGCTGCGGGGCGGCACCGGGTCACTGCTGCGGGGCGGCACCGGGTCACTGCTGCGGGGCGGCACCGGGTCACTGCTGCGGGGGTGGCACCGCCTCGGCGAGCCGGATCAGGGCGTCGACCACCGGCGGGCCGAACATCACGGGATCGTTGTGCTCGGCGCCCGGCAGGGCCACCTTCTCGACGAGCCGGCGGGCGGCGGCGGCCACGGCCTCGCTCTGGCCGGGCGGGACGATCGTGTCCGCCGTCGCGTAGACGACGGTGATCGGCACGTCGAGCCGCGCGACGGTCTCGGCGATCGGGAAGCGGTCCCACATCAGCCCGGTGGGCAGCAGCGGGTAGTGGTGCCGGCCGACTGTGGGCAGATCGACGAACGGTGAGCGCAGCAGCATGCCGGCGGGCGGATGCTCGGCGGCGAGGCCGGTCACCACGCCGGTGCCCAGGCTCTCCCCGAGGTAGAGCAGCCGGTCCGGAGCGACGTTCTCGCGGTCGAGGAGGTACTGCCGGGCGGCGCGCACGTCGCGGGCGAGGCCGTCCTCGCTCGGGCGGCCGGGGTTGCCGCCGTAGCCGCGGTAGTCGAAGAGCAGGGTGGCGAAACCGGCCTCCGCGAGTGCCGTCGCCAGCGGGGCGCGGTCGACGCGGCTGCCGCCGTTGCCCGAGGCGAGCAGCACCGTGAAGCCGCGTGCGGCGTCGCGGGCCGGGACGAACCAGGCGCCGAGTTCGAGCCCGTCGGAGGTCGTCAGCCGCACGTCGCGGGCACCGGGGAGCAGCGACTGCGCCGGCGGGGGCGGGGCCCGGTCGGGCAGGTAGATCAGCCGGCGCTGCCCGAACCACAGCGCCGACGCGAGCACCGCGACGACCGCGACCACGACCCATAGCAGGCGCATGAGTTGGATGGTGTGCCCTTTGGGCGGCCCTGGCAACCCAAAGGACACACCGGCCGCGGAGCGGCCTATCGCGGCGCCATGCGCAGCGCGCCGTCCATGCGGATGGTCTCGCCGTTGAGGTAGTCGTGCTCGGCGATCATCTGCACGAGCTGGGCGTACTCGGCCGGCTGGGCGAGGCGGGACGGGAAGGGCACGCCCGCCTCGAGGCCCTTGCGGTACTCCTCGGTGACGCCGGCGAGCATCGGGGTGTCGACGATGCCGGGGGCGATGGTGTTGACCCGGATGCCGTACTGGGCCAGGTCGCGGGCCGCGGGGACGGTCATGCCGTGGACGCCGCCCTTGGAGGCGGAGTAGGCGATCTGGCCGATCTGGCCCTCGAACGCGGCGACGGAGGCGGTGTTGACGATGACGCCGCGCTGGCCGTACTCGTCGACGGGCTCGGTCTTGGTCATCGCGTCGGCGGCCAGGCGCAGCACGTTGAACGTGCCGAGCAGGTTGACGGTGATGACGGTGCGGAACAGCTCGAGGTCGTGCGGGCCGTTCTTCGACAGGACCCGGCCGGCCCAGCCGACGCCGGCGCAGTTGACGACGATGCGCAACGGCACGCCCGAGGCGACGATCTGGTCGACGGCGGCCTGCACGTCGTCGGCGCTGGTCACGTCGGTGGCGATGAGGGTGACGCCGGCGGGCGCCTTGTCGCCGACGCGTTCGATGGACTGGGCGAGGTCGAGACCGAAGACGGTCGCGCCGGCGTCGGCGAGACGCTGGGCGGTGGCTGCGCCGAGACCGGACGCCGCGCCGGTGACCAGTGCGGCGGTTCCCTGAATTTCCACTGCCGTGCTCCTTTCGTGGCGCCACCGTTCGGCGTGCGCCTTGTCGACGGTGGCACCTTAGCGCGCGCTAGCTCCGTCCGGTGCGGCGGCGGACCGCATGCCATCCTCGGGGGATGGCACGGACGTGGTTGTCGGTGACGGTGGAGCTGCTCGGTGGGCGCGGCGAGCAGCTGTGGCCGTGGCCCGGCCGCGTCTTCGCGGTCGGACCGTCGCACACCTTCGAGGACCTGGCCAGTGCCATCAACGATGCCTTCGCTCGATGGGACCGCTCCCACCTGTCGATGTTCATCCTGCCCGGCGGACGAGTGGTCACCGACGCGCAGACCGGCGCCGAGATCGCCGGGTCGATCGGTGGGCCCATCACGGAGCCGGTGGACATCGAGTCGTCCGAGGTCGCTCGGCTGCTGGGGCCTGGAGCGGAATTCCAGTTCACCTTCGACCTGGGCGACGACTGGACGCACCGGTGCGTGATCGGGAAGGAGAAAGTCGACCCCGTGGAAGTGCTGGGAACCGCGCCGACAAAGCCCCTGCCGTACTGGGGGTGGGGCGACATCCCGGACCAGTACGGGCGCCGGTGGGCCGACGACGACGGGCAGAGCCGAGCGCCGCGCAGACCGAGTCGTCCGCATCCCATGCTGGTGCACGCCTGGCCCGCACGAGAGCAGGTGGTCGACCCGTCCGAGCTGCGCGCGGCTGTGGCGACTGCAGATGCACCCCGCTTCCTCGCTGCGGTGCGGGGACACGAGGTCGACGATTTGCTGCAGCAGGTGGGGGCCGGCATACCGACGGCCCTGCAGCAGCGGCGTCGGGAAGCCGAGCCGGTGGCACTGTCGGTGATCGACCGGCTGACTCGGCGCGGCGGCCCCGGTGACGAGGTGCTGGCCGAGGACCTGCTCGCGTGTCTGCACGGCGAGTCGCTGACCGGCCGGGTGCTACCTGTCGACCTCGAGATGCTCAGTGCCGCGCTGGAAGGCGATCCGGGCGTATCGACCGGTGGGTACATCGATCTGCGCACCGGGGAGGTGTACGACGAGAGCAGTACCGACCCGATGATGGTCGGGGAAGACGTCGCCGTCGACGTCGAGACCGAGCCCGACCGGTGGCTTCGGTTCGACCGCACCGGCGCGCGGGACGGTTGGCGCGACATGGCGGCCTTCGCCGAGCGGCAGCAGGATGTCGCGCTGCGGGAGCGGCTGCAGCGGGCGATCGAGGGCAAGGGCGCCTTCCGTCGCTTCCGCGACCTCGTCCACCACGAGGGTCTTGCCGACCCTTGGGACGCCTTCGTCGCCGACCGCCGACTGGGTCGTGCCCGCGAGTTCCTCGCCGACGCGGGTATTCGCGTGGGGTGACGGTCCGGGCGGGTGTGCCAGGAGCGTCTGTGCCCCTCGGGGGTCAGCCGACGGAACACGGTGGCCGACGGTGTGCGAGGAGTCCGGTCGTCGCCGCAACCCGTCGCCGCATCCCGGCCGGCTCCGTCCTGAAAGGGGACGTTCACGGTGTCGGTCCGCGCCGGTGGATCCCCGTTCCGCTCTCGCCGGCGCGGAGAGCGGGAACCTACCGCGGGTCGCCGCGTCCGAGTCGCGTCGCGCCGATACCGGCCGCGACGAGGCACGCCGCGGCACCGAGCAGTAGCCCGGCCCGGCCACCCCACTGCTCGCTGACCCACCCCGCGACCGGGCCGCCGACGGCGGTGGAGCCGAGGAAGGCCACGGCGAACAGCGCCATCACCCGCCCGCGCATGCCGGGGGCCGCGGCGAGCTGCAGGGAGCTGTTGGTGGTGGCGGTGAACGCGACGCTCAGGACGCCGACCAGCACCATCGCGGCGAGCATGAGTTCGAGCGTGGGCGCCGCCGCGGCCGCGAGCAGCACCACACCGAACACCGCGGAGGTGGCCACCACGGCGGTGGTGCCGGTGCGGCCCCAGGTCGCCACGGCGAGACCGCCGACGACGGCACCCGCGCCCATCGCGGCGGTGAGGAAGCCGTAGGTCTCGGCGCCGGCGCCGAAGGTCTGTCGGGCGACCACGGGCAGCACCACCTGGAACTCGTAGGCCAGGCAGCCGACCAGTGCCATCGTCAGCAACGGCACCGCGAGGGCCGGGGTCTGCCGCACGTGTGCGAACCCCTCGCGGAGCTGCCCGCGGGCGCGGGCGGCGGGGGGCGACGGGCGCAGCAGGGACAGGTCCAGGCTCGCGAGGGAGGCGACGACGGCGACGAAGCTGAGTGCGTTGAGCAGGAAGCACACCCCGAGACCGCCGACGGCGATGATCAGTCCCGCGACGGCCGGGCCGATCAGGCGCGCGACGGATGCCAGCACCGATTGCAGGCTCACGGCGTTGCGCAGGTCCTCCGGTCCGACGAGCTCGAGCATGAACGACTGGCGGGCGGGATTCTCGAAGCACTGGTTGAGGCCGAGGACGACGGCGAGGACGTAGACGTGCCACAGCTGGACGGCGCCGGTGACGGTGAGCAGGCCCAGGACGAGGGCCTGTACGCCCATCGCGGACTGCAGGCCGATCATGAGCCGGCGCTTGTCGACGCGGTCGGCGACCACGCCGCCGTAGGGGCCGAGCAGCAGCATCGGCACGGTCTGCAGGGCCAGGACGAGGCCGATGGCCGTGCCGGAACCGGTGAGTTCGAGCACCAGCCAGGACTGGGCGACCGTCTGCATCCACGTGCCGATCAGGGAGATCGCCTGTCCGCTGAGGTAGCGCCGGAAGTTGGCGCCGCGGAAGGCGGCGAAGGTCTGTCCGCGCAGGTCGGTGAGGACGGTCATCGGCCCTCCTCCGCGGAGCGACGGCACATCTGCTCGGCGAGCGCTTCGAGCGCCGGGAGGGCGTCGTGCAGGGCGTGCAGCCGATCGGGGGACAGTTCCGCGAGGTGCTCGGTGAACACCGCGGTACGCATGCGACGCAGGTCGGCGAAGGTGCGGGCACCGGCCTCGGTGATGTGGGCGCGGACGACGCGCTTGTCGTCGGGGTCGGGCGAGCGGGTGAGCAGCCCGGCGTCCTCGAGCTTGCCGAGCATCCGCGAGAGCATGGTGGGGTTGAGGCCCTCGATCTCGGCGAGTTCGCGCACGCCGACGGTCTCGCGGCGGGCGACGGTGGCGAGGATCGAGAACTGGGAGCGGGTGAGCCCGCCCGCGCCGGTGGTGCGGCGGTCGACGCGGCGCGCGATGCGGCCGAGAGCCACGCGCAGGCGGTTGACGTCCTCGTCGTCGAAGCGATCGTGTGCGGGCGTGATGCCACCTCCATTTAGTTGCCTATCGGCAAGCATACTCCTGGGCGGGCGGTCGCGCAGGCGTCCGGAGGGCACTCTCTATCGTTCGACGGAGTCCGAGGCGGCGGGGACCGGGCGGGTCTCGGCGCGGCGGCGCAGCAGGGCGCGACCGGTCACGGCGGCGAGCGCGACGGCGAGGGTCGCACCGCCCGCGACGGGGCCGACGGGCGTGCCGGGGGCCAGGCCCTCGCCGAGCATCCAGGCGCCGAACCCGAAGAACAGCGCCGACGCCGCCAGCCGGATCGCGTTCTCCGGCAGGTGCCGGCCGAGGACGGCGCCGAGGACGATGGCCAGGGCGTCGGCGGCCACCATGCCGACCGTCGAGCCGACCCACACGCCGGCCCAGTCGTTGTCCGCGGCCAGGGTGATGGTGGCGAGCATGGTCTTGTCGCCGAGTTCGGCGAGGAAGAAGGCCGACAGGACGGCGAGGAAGGCCGAGCGGGTGACGCGGGCCGCCTTGCCCTGCTCGTCCTCGTCGAGGGAGTCGCCGCGCAGCGTCCACAGGCCGAAGAACAGGAAGGCCAGGCCACCGACGATCGCCATCGCCGAGGTGGGGATCGCCAAACCCAGGTAGTGGCCCACGGCGACGGAGACGAGGTGCACGGCGGTCGTGGCCGCGAGAATGCCGGACAGCACCACCCACCAGCGGTAGCGAAGGGCGAACGTCATCGCCATGAGCTGCGACTTGTCGCCGAGCTCGGCCACGAACACCACGACGAAACTCAGAACCAGGGCGGACCACATGCCGGGGTTGCTCCTCCTCGTGTCGTGTGGAGGAGGCGGGGACCTTCCTCCGGCCGGACGACGCGGATGCGTCGCGGCCGAAGGTCTCGCCCACCGGTACGGATTCCGGTTCGCCGGGCCGGGCTGAACGCCAGTATGTCGACCGGGCGATTGCGGGCTACTCCCCTTCGCTTAGGCAACCATAATCGGAGCGGCGCGAAATCGCAAAGGCGCCAACAAGTTTGGGAACCCGAACTTTTCGGTGCGGGTCCCGGTCAGGCGGCGAGCAGCATGGCCAGAACCGCGGTGTCGGGATCGCTGTTGGGGTCCACCCCGACCCGGCTGACCAGCGACGTCACCGTTCCGTCGGCCTCCGCCTCCACCCACGCGGCCCGGTGCTCGAGACCCAGGTGCGGCAGCCCCGGCAGCAGCACGCAACCCGAGGCCGCCCCCGTGCACTCCGGCAGCGACGGCCGGGTCTCGGACGGCGGGTGCAGCACGATCAGGGCGGGCGGCTGATGCGCCGCGAACCGGCCCGGCTCCACCGCCTCGTCGCCGATCACCGGTCCCTCCGCGAGCACCAGGCCCACCGTGCCCGGCTCGGGGTCGTCCGGCAGTTCCTCACGCACCCCGAACACCGTCGACGTGGTCAGCAGGCCGGGCAGCGACGCCACCCGCACCGTCACCGCGAGCAACTGCGCCCACTCGCGGGTGCTCTCCGGCCACCGCCCCGACACCACGAATCCCCGCAGGGATCCGGCGGTGTGGAAGGCGGCGAGGCCGATCTGTTCGTTCCCGTTCATCCCGCTACCTCCTCGGTGTGACGACAGTCGATGACCGATACACGCCGTTGGGTAGGTGAAGAATGACCGTTTCGTCCGCTGGCACACAAGAGCCCCCGAGTGCCAGCTCCGTCCGAAGCCCCGGGAACGCGCGAAGGGGACGCCGGAATCCGGCGTCCCCTTCACGACGTGCGACGCGACTAGACCAGCAGACCGGAGGTCTGGGTGCGGGCGCGCTCGAAGCGGGCCTGCACGTCGGCCCAGTTGACGATGTTCCAGAAGGCCTTGACGTAGTCGGCCTTGACGTTCTGGTACTGCAGGTAGAAGGCGTGCTCCCACATGTCGAGCATGAGCAGCGGGGTCAGGCCGATCGGGATGTTGCCCTGCTGGTCGTACAGCTGGACGATGATCAGGCGCTGGCCGATGGAGTCCCAGGCCAGGATGGACCAGCCGGAGCCCTGGATCGAGTTGGCGTTCGCCGAGAAGTGGTCCCGGAAGGCGTCGAAGGAACCGAACGCGTCGTCGATCGCGGCACCGAGTTCACCGTCCGGCTTGTCGCCACCCTCCGGCGACAGGTTCTTCCAGAAGACGGAGTGGTTGGTGTGGCCGCCGAGGTGGAAGGCCAGGTCCTTCTCCAGCTTGGTGGCCTGCGCCGCCATCGTGCCGTTCTCCCGTGCCTCCGCCATCTTCTCGAGGGCGGTGTTGGCGCCGGCAACGTAGGTCGCGTGATGCTTGCTGTGGTGCAGCTCCATGATCTTCGCCGAGATGTGCGGCTCGAGCGCGGCGTAGTCGTAGGGCAGGTCCGGAAGTGTGTACTCAGCCACGAAGGGTCCCTTCTGTTCGGGCCCGGTGGGGCCCGTGCGTGATTTTCAAGTACTCCTGGGTTTCCACCCAAACCCATAAGTACACCCTCTGCAAGATCGCCTGCGCAGCCGGTCGGCGCCGGGACATCGGGGGTCACGGCGCCGGCCGGCCACGGGCGGAGCGTCTACCTGCGGAAACGCCGCGCAATTCGGCCGGCACATGAACGGCCGCTTAACATCGGCGGGTGTTTCGGCCCTTCGCGAGCGACGGGACGCGCGATGCCCCGGCGCCGCGCGTGGACCTGCCGGGTGTGAACCTGCTCCGCACCGTCGCCGTCCTGGCGGTGCTGTACTCGCACATCTCCTTCTATCTGATCGACGACCTCGGCACCGGCTGGTGGGTCATCGACGTCGTGTACCGGGTGCTCGTCGAGGGGGCCGGTCTCAACCAGCACCTGTCCTTCCTCGGCGTCGCGATGTTCATGACCCTGACCGGGCTGCTCATCACCCGCTCCGCCATCCGCGACGAACCGCGCCGCTTCCTCGTCGCCCGCAGCGCGCGGCTGATCCCGGCGTTCTGGGTGGCGATCCTGGCCGCGATCCTGCTGGTGCGGCTCGGTGTCAACGGCATGTTCAGCGGCCAGACCGGCGTCTCCGACGCCGAGGCCGTACTCAGCTTCTTCCTGGGCGGGTTCTTCCTGAAGCCCGAGGTGGCGGTGCTCGGGGTCACCTGGACCCTCGCCGTCCAGATCACCTTCTATCTGTACTGCGTGGCCGCCCGGCCGCTCCTGCGCACCCGGCCCATCGTCGTCCCCGTCCTCGGGGCGGTGGCGTGCATGCTGGTGCTGCTGTACAACCTGTACCTGCCGGAGCCGTACACCGTGCCGTTCCTGTCCAAGATCGCGGCCACGATGCCGACCGTGTTCCTCGGTCAGATCGTGTACCTCGGCTGGGCGCGGCTGACGTCCCGTCGCTGGCTGATCGTCGCGCTGCTCGCCCAGGTCCAGGTGATCCACCTGGCCACCGACTACCAGGTGTACTGGGCCGGCAGCCGCTACCTGTGGACCATCGTCGTGGTCACCGCGTGCGTGGTGCTGATCTCCCGCATCGACGGCCGGTTCGCCCGCTCGCGGGTGCTGCACTGGACCGCGACCCGCAGCTATGCGATCTACCTGGTGCACACGCTGGTGCTGTACCGGGTGTACGAGAACACGGTCGCCCATCTGGGCCGCACCGGGGCCGTGCTCGCGTTCCTGGTGGTGTGTGCGGCCGTCTCCGAACTGCTCTACCGCGGCGTCGAGGTGCCGGCCGCCCGCTGGATCAGCGCCCGGTGGCTCCCGCCCCGCCCGTCGCCCCAGGTCACGGCCGAGGTGGAACCCGTGGAGAAGCCGCGCGCGTAGCATCGAGGCATGTCCTGGTTCGACGACATCCTTGCCCGTGCGGGTTCGAAATCGGTGATGGTCGCGCAGGAGCAGGCGCTGCCCGGCCGGGCCGAGCCGCTGCCCGTCCCCGACACCCACTACGTCAACGGACACCGCATCGCCCCGCCGTTCCCCGAGGGACTGCAGACCGCCGTCCTCGGGATGGGCTGCTTCTGGGGAGCCGAGAAGGAGTTCTGGCAGCTCGAGGGCGTGTACTCCACGGCCGCGGGATATGCCGGTGGATACACCCCGAACCCCACCTACGAGGAAGTCTGCTCGGGCCGGACCGGGCACACCGAGGTGGTGCTGGTGGTGTTCGATCCGAAGGTGATCTCCTACGGGGGCATCCTCAAGCAGTTCTGGGAGAACCACGATCCCACCCAGGGCATGCGTCAGGGCAACGACCACGGCACCCAGTACCGCTCGGCGATCTACACGTTCGACGAGGGGCAGATCGAGATCGCCGAGGCCACCGCCGAGAGTTACGGCGCCCGCCTCGCCGCCGCCGGCTACGGCGCCGTGACGACCGAGATCGCGCCGCTCACGCAGTTCTACTACGCGGAGGACTACCACCAGCAGTACCTGGCGAAGAATCCGAACGGGTACTGCCCCGTCCACGCCACCGGGGTGAGCTGCCCGGTCGGGCTCGGCGCCTGACGCAGCGCCCCCGCCGAGCGGATCGGCCTCGGCGACGTCCGGCGCTTCTGTGACGTTGGCCGGGACACCTTGCAGTCCTTAGCTGTGCGTATCACCCTGGAGTGAGGGAGTTGTCACGGGGGAGAGGATCGAGGCCGAGATGATGGGGAACACGAGCGGATATCTGCGGGTCCTGCGGCGCGGGCTGCGGGGTCGCCACCCGCTGATCCGGCGCACCGATCGCGTCGAGGCGCGCCTGGTGGTCGCGGTGCTGGTCCTTCTCCTGGCGGCGATCCCCCTCGCCGGCTGGGTCGGCGCCCGTACCTGGGACACCCAGTCCGCTCTGGCCGTGCAGCAGACCGCCGAGCGCACCCTCGTGACGGCGACGACGCAGGCGCCGGCCGAGACCACGGACGTCACCGTCGGCGAACTCGCGATGACGGCCTCCGCGGCCGCCCCCGCCACCTGGATGTGGGGCGACGAGAAGCGCCGCGGCGACGTCACCGTGGACTACGGCACACCGGCCGGCGCCGACGTGCAGATCTGGGTCGATCCGAACGGCGAACAGGCTCTCGCACCGCTGAGCGCAACGAGCGCGAAGATCTCCTCGGTCCTGGTCGGGGTCGCCCTCTGGTGCGCCGCGGCCCTGCTCGCCGCCGCGATGTTCGGCTACGGCCGGTGGCGGCTGGATCGCACACGCCGCCGGGAGTGGAGCCGCGAGATCGCGGCCTTCCTCGGTTCCACCAGCAGCCACTGACCGCGCCGGCTCGTCACACCTGCGGCATGACCTCCCGCGCCACCAGTTCGAGGTGGTCGAGGTCGGCCAGATCCAGCACCTGCAGGTAGATGCGCTGCGACCCGGCCTCGGCGTAGCGGCCGATCTTGTCGATCACCTCGGCGGGGGTGCCGGCGAGGCCGTTCTCCCGCAGCTCGTCCACCTCGCGTCCGATCCGACCGGCGCGGCGGGCGATCTCCGCCTCGTCGCGACCGCAGCACAGCACGAGCGCGGTGGAGTACGTCAGCTCGGCCGGGTCGCGGTCGGCCGCGCGGCACGCCTCCTGCACCCGCGCGAACTGGGCCGCGGTCGCCTCCACCGACTGGAACGGGATGTTGAATTCGTCCGCGTACCGGGCGGCGAGGGCCGGGGTGCGGCGCTTGCCCCCGCCGCCGATCACGATCGGCGGACCGGAACGCTGGTGCGGCTTGGGCAGCGCCGGCGAATCGACGATGCGGTGGTGCGCCCCCTCGTAGGAGAAGGTCTCGCCCACGGGCGTCTGCCACAGGCCGGTGATCACGGCGAGCGACTCCTCCAGCTTGTCGAAGCGCTCCTTCAGCGACGGGAACGGGATCCCGTAGGCGAGGTGCTCCTCCTCGTACCAGCCGGCGCCCAGCCCGAAGTCGACCCGGCCGCCGCTCATCGCGTCGACCTGTGCGACGGAGATCGCGAGGGGGCCGGGGTGGCGGAACGTCGCGGAGGTCACCAGCGTGCCCAACCGGATCGTGGAGGTCTCCCGCGCCAGGCCGGCCAGCGTGATCCAGGCATCGGTCGGACCGGGCAGGCCCGCGGAGTTCATCGCGAGATAGTGGTCGGAACGGAAGAACGCGCCGTAGCCGAGCCGCTCGGCCGTCTGCGCGACGGCGAGCAGGTCCTCGTAGGTGGCACCCTGCTGAGGTTCGGTGAAGATCCGTAGTTCCATGCCGTCGATCATTTCAGCTCGACGAAGACGACGTGGGTCTGCGCCGCACCGACGTTCTCGCCGGAACGGACCTGTGCGGGAGGACGCCCTCCTCGGACGCAACCGATCCTCCCTCACCCTTATCGGGCCGTCGCCGAGGCCCTCTCGCGCAAGCACGGGCGTGCGGGGGAGGTGGACGACGCGGCGCGATCTTCGCGGTGCCGTCGCCGGAGACCTACGAGCTGTGCGTGGTGGTGCAGAAGATGTCTGTGGTGCAGAAGATGTCTGTGGGGCAATGGATGACGTGGGTGCGTCGTCATCTCACCGCCGAAATGTTCCCGGAGTGAGGCGATGTGCGGCTGTGGAAACTGTGCCTTCTGTGGATGAAGCTGTGGAAACTGTGGATAACTCCCGCGCGGAGGCATTTTCACGCGGCGCCGGTGGAGCCCGGGAATCGGACGGGTTCCAGTTCTGCGGGGTCGCGGCGGGATGCCGGTGCTCGCTGCATACGCCCCGGCGGCGTGCCAGTATTGACGATGTGAGCTTCTCCGACGTGCCCACCGTCACCGTCTCGGACGTGCCGCCGATCGGCCCCGACGTCGTACTGCTCGACGTACGCGAATCCGACGAATGGGACCTCGGGCACGCTCCCGGGGCTCTGCACATCCCCATGAGCGACGTTCCCGCCCGCCTGGACGAGATCGACATCGACGCCGAGGTGTACGTCGTGTGCCGCCAGGGAGGACGCTCACTCGCCGTCGTCGAATACCTGTCCCACGTCGGCTACGAGGCGATCCAGGTCCACGGCGGAATGGTGTCCTGGCAGCAGAACGGACTGCCCCTCACCGCCGACGGCGACACCCCGGCGAAGATCTATTGATGGCTGCCTACCAGATCTGCGTCCGCTGCGGGCACCGCTGGCCCGTGTCCTGGCAGCCCCGGCAGTGGTGCCCGGGCTGCCGGGGCCTGCTGCTGTCCCCCGACGACACCGCCGCCCCCGTGCCGCCGGGGCGCCGCAACTTCCGCTGGGTCGCACGGCCGCCGCAGACCCGGTCCGCCGCGGACCGGCCCCGGCGCCGGTCCGCGGGACCTACCCCGCACTACCGGGAGGTACCGCGCTGGGGCCTCGCCGACCCGCGTCCGGCCGACGAACCGACGGAACCGTCGCGGGAGGACGCCCTCGTCGACCTCGCGCCGACGCTCCTCGCGGGCGCGGCCGTCGTCTTCGGCCTCGCCGCGGTCGCCGAGGCGATCCGGTACGGGCTGCTGCTGTACAACCGCACGCGCCTCGTGGATCCCCTCGCTCTCGCCGCCTCCGACGCCCTGGTGTGGGCCACCCAGCTGTGCGGACCCGCCGTCGCCCTCGCCGCGGGTGTCGCGGCGACGCTGCGCCTGATCCGGGTGCGGCGACAACTGTTCGCCGCCCGCGGACTCGCCGACCCCCGCGGCCGGCTGTCGCTGCTGCTCGGCTGCCTCGTGCCCGGAGTGAACCTCGCGCTGCCCGGGGTCTTTCTCACCGAGGTCACCGGTCCCGGCGACCCGCGGCTACGACGAGCCGTGCGGACGTGGTGGGTGCTGTGGGTGCTCGGCGGCGTGCTGTTCGTCGTCAACGTGCTGTGGCGGCAGCGGGATGCCCTGCAGGCGCAGGCCGACGGCGTGCTGCTCGCCGCCGTGACCGCGGCCCTCGCCGCGGCCGTCGCCGTCGCGGCCCTGCACGTCGTGCGGCTGTTCGACGACCACGATCTGCGCGGCCGTCCCCGTCGCCTGCCCCGCCGCACCGTGGCGACCGGCCCGAAATCCGAACCCATCGCTCCGATCGAACCGGTCGGCGCCCGCACCGACGAGGTGGTGGCCTCGTGACCGCGGGCTGGGAACCGCGCGTCGTCGCCCACCGGGGGGCCTCCGCCGCCAAGGCCGAGCACACCCTCGCGGCCTACGAACTGGCGCTGCAGGAAGGCGCCGACGGCCTCGAATGCGACGTACGGCTGACCCGCGACGGGCATCTGGTGTGCGTCCACGACCGCACCGTCGACCGCACCTCCAACGGGAGCGGCATGGTGAGCGAGATGACCCTCGCCCAGCTCGAGGAACTCGACTACGGCACCGCCGGCGAGCCGGCGCGGCTGCTGACGCTGCGGCAGCTGATCGAGCTGACGCTCGATTGGACCAGCCGGCCCGTCAAGCTGTTCGTCGAGACGAAGCATCCCGTGCGCTACGGCGGTCTCGTGGAGGCGAAACTCCTCGCCGAACTGGCGCGCTTCCGGCTTGCCACCCCCGCCTCCGCGGACTTCTCCCGCGTCGTCGTGATGTCGTTCTCCGCGGCCGCGGTGTGGCGGGTGCGCAGGTCCGCGCCGCTGCTGCCGACGGTGCTCCTCGGCGACACGTCGCGTTATCTCGGGGGCAGTGCCGCCACCACCGTCGGTGCCACGGCGATCGGCCCGTCGATCTTCACGCTGCGCCAGCATCCCGAACTCGTCGACAAGGCGGCCGCCGCGGGCCGCGCCACCTACTGCTGGACCGTCGACGATCCCGCCGACGTCGACCTGTGTCGCGACCTGGGCGTCGGCTGGGTGGCCACCAACCATCCGGGGCGCACCAAGCTTCGGCTCGGCGCTTCCCGCGGCGTGTAGTTTTGCGCCGTGGCCAAGAAGAGTAAGAGAAACAGCGGACCCAAGCCCGGCGGCAACCGCGCCGCGAAGCTCGAGCAGCGGCGGCTCGCCCGGGAGGCCGAGGCCGCCACGGTCACCCGGCCGTTCGAGGGTCTCGCCCTCGAATGCGACCTGGTGGCCCTGCGCGAATTCGTGCCGTCGGCGGTGTTCCCGTTGCCGACGAGAACCCCCGGCCGGGTCGTCCAGGCGGCCACGGTGCTGCCCGGCGCCGTCGCCGCCCTCGTCCGCGAGGAAGGGGACGAGACCGCCGCGTACATCGGGTTGCAGCTCGCCGCCGCCGGCCCCGACCCGGCCGCCGAACTCGGCGCCGCGCTCGCGTGGGCGCGGGACGCGGAGGCCGGCTCGTCCCTCGCCGTCGCCGAACCCGGGCCGGACCGGCCGCGCCTGCACGACCTGCTCGACGTCGACGTCGTCCCGGCGATCACCGTGCACCGGGACTTCGACTGGTGGATCCCCGAGGGCGTCGAGGTCTCGCCCGACGTCGCGAACACCGTCCGGCACGCCAACGACGCGATCATGCCGTCCGCGCGGCTCGAGGGCGAAGGACTCGTCGCCGCGTGGTGGGTCGACGCCGGGGAGAAGGCGCACCTGCGCTGGGTGCGGCCGGAGGACGAGGACGCGCTGATGGCCGCGCTCTCGCGGGTACACGCCGCGGGCGGGCTGCACCTGGGGGACGGTTCCCGGTTCGCCGGGTCGTTCCGCACCCACGGGCTGCTCGTGCCGGTGTTCGATCTCGATCCGGAGCGGCACCCGGACGAGTGGGTCGCACCCACCGCCGAGTTCGGTGCCCGGCTCGACGAGGCGCTGGCCGTGGACGGGCCGCTCACCGCCGCCGAACGGCGCTCGCGCGACGGCCTGCGCAGCCGTCAGGTCACCCTGCGCTGAACCTGCCCCCGGGGCGAGCGGCACGACAGCCGGAACTGCTTACGACGGCGGCGTGAGCAGTTCCGGCGGGATCTGCTCGTCCCGGGCCAGGGCGTCGAAGAACGGGACGGCCCGCGACCGATCCCACACGAGCACGTTGCCGATCCCGGAGACGTCCTGGAAGCCGCCGACCGGGACGGTGGCGGTCACCGTCTCGCCCCGCATCGCCCATCCGAGCCGGGCCAGGTGCCACATGTGGTCGCCCTCGTCGACCCGCAGCGAACCGGCGACCCCGGAGGCCAGCGACCACATCCGCACCGGATTCAGCAGCGTACTCAGGCCGGTGGCCTTGCTCAGCAGGGCGGACATGAACAACCGCTGGTTGTTCATCCGGTCGAGGTCGGCCAGTGCCGTCGCGCGGGTACGCACGAAGCCGAGGGCCTGCGGACCGGTGAGTTCCTGGCATCCCGCCGGCAGGGAGATTCCCGCCAGCGGATCGTCGATGGCCTGCGGCAGGCACACGTCCACACCGCCGAGGTCGTCGACGATCGAGGCGAAGCCCCCGAACCCGATCTCGGCGTAGTGGTCGATGTGCACCCCGGTGGCGCCCTCGACGGTCTGCACCAGCAGCGACGGGCCACCCAGCGCGAACGACGCGTTCAGCTTGTCCTGGCCGTGACCGGGGACCGGGACGTACGAATCGCGGGGGAGGGACACCATCGTGGTGGGCCCGCCACCGCTGGGCACGTGGATCAGGATGACGGTGTCGGTGCGGTCCGGACCGGTCTCCCCGCCCGTCGCGAGCTCCTGCTCCTGCTCCGCGCTGAGGCCCGTGCGACTGTCGGAGCCCACCAGCAGCCAGTTGGTCCCCGTGGTGTCGCCGATGCGGTCGGGATAGTCGGCGAGCGCGTCGACGCGGGTGAGCTTCCCGTCGAGGTAGACGGCACCCGCACCGACGAGGGCGATCAGCACGAGCACGACGATCGCGGCGCGGCGCACGACGCGACGGGCGACGCCGGGCCGGCGGCGGGGGGCCGGTTCGGGCGCGGGCGGAGCGGGCCGGCGCCGCGGCGGGGGCGGCGACGGTGGGGGCGGTGACGGCGGGGGAGAGGCCGCGCGGCGCGGCTCGTCGTACCGCTCGGGAGTCTGGGTGGGCGCCCAGTCGCGCGGCTGCCTCGGGGGCTGCCTCGGCGGCTGCTGCCGCGGCGGGGGCGCCGGCGGCCGGTACTGCGGGGTGGGCGCCTGCGACCAGGCCTGCTGCGGGGCGGGGGGACGTCCGTCGCGGCGGATGATCTGCGGTCCCTCCGGCGACGGCGGCGGTGCCGGCCGGCCCATCGGCGCCGGTCGGCGCGGCGGCGGCATCTGCGGAGGCTGCCGCGGCGGCCGGGGTCGAGGGTCGGGATGGTCGCCGTTCACGACCTCCCAATGTACGCAGGCCGGGTCAGGGCAGCCAGGACACTTGCCCGCGAAGTGCCTGGTAACCGACAAATGCGACGCTGTCGATCAACGCGTGCGCCACCACCAGCGGCCACAGCTGCGACGTGCGCTGCCAGTACCGGCCGAACACCAGGCCCATCACGACGTTGCCGATCCCGCCTCCGACCCCCTGGTACAGGTGGTAGCTGCCGCGCAGCAGCGCCGACGCGAGCAGCGACGAGTTCTCCGACCAGCCGAGCTGCCGCAGCCGGGTGATCAGATACGCGACGACGAGGACCTCCTCGGCGGCGGAGTTGGCGATCGCCCACAGCACCAGCGCCGGCAGCCGCCACCAGTAGTCCTCGAGGGTGCTCGGGGCGACGGTGAGGTTGAGGCCCGCCGCGCGTGCCACCAGGTACAGGCCGAGACCTGGGATCCCGATGAGGGCCGCCAGCCCCACACCGGGCAGCAGGCCGCGCCGCACCTGGTCCCGGGCGAAACCGATCGCCCTCGGGCCGATGCCGCTGCGCCACAGCAGGTACACCCCGAGCGCCGCCCACGCCAGCAGCCGCACGATGCCGAGCAGCTGCCGGGCCAGGTCGATGAGCTGCTGCGACGAGCGGGGAACGTTCAGCGCGACGGTCTGGTCGGACAGCGGCGCCGGCGCCAGCGCGGACTCGAGCAGCGACAGCATCGACGACAGCCCGCTCAGACCGAAGGTGACGAGCAGGACGATGGTGATCTCGATCCACAGCGCGCGCCGGTCCGACGGATCGAGCGGTGCGGCCGGGCGGCGCGGGGGCGGGGTCAGCCAGGTGCGGATCGTCACGGTCGCGATTGTGCCGCGTCGCCGCGGACCGCTCACATCCTGATCCTGATCGCGTGATCGGGCGTGCGAAGGAACTGCTCGGCACAGGCACTATTTCCGAGACCGGGTTCGCGGCTCTCGAGGAGCGCACCCGACGGGCCGCGCGGCCCGACGTGCGCTGTGCGGGGTCCCTCCGGTCGGCCACGGTGGGCACCCATAGCAGCGGGAGTGTCGAAAAACGTTCGCCCCGATAATCATTCGCTGGCGAACTCGGAGTCTATGCTGTCGCCATGCTGCTCATCGGAATCCTTGTATTCGGGATGGTCGTCGGCGCCGCGGCCCAGTTGCTGCTGGGCAGGTCGGCGGGACGGATCGATTGGACCCTCGCCTTCGCTGCCGGGCTCGCCGGGTCGTTCGTAGGCGGGCTGCTCGTCAGTCTCCTGGCCGGCGACGGATTGTCGCTACGACCGAGCGGGATCATCGGCTCGCTCGTGGGGGCGTTGCTCGTCACCGGGGCGGTGGGCTGGTGGCGGGCGCGTTCCGCCACGCCGAAGCCGTGACCCGCGGAGTGCGGGCACGGAGCGGTACAGGCGGTGTGTCTTTCGGGCGGCTGGGGCAGCCCAAAAGGCACACGGGCCGCGGAGCGGCCTGTCACCAGAAGTCGAGTGCCTCCGCGAGCGCGGTGGACTGGGCGTGGGTGGGCCGCTGCGCACCGTCGACGGCGTAGACGGTGGTGCCGACGGTCGCGACGACGAGACCGTGCCGGGCGACGCCCAACGGTGGCAGCTCGGACCAGGTGCCGGTGATCAGGTCGAACGCTTCGACGTCGGCGAGGACGCGGGTGGGTTCCTCGCCCCCGGCGGCGACGATGCGGCCGTCGAGATGGGTGACGCCGAGCCCGCCGCGCGGGGTGGGCATGTCGGGTAGCGCGGTCCAGGTGTCGGTGCCGGGGTCGTACCGTTCGACGGTGGCGACGTTCTTGTCGGCGGCCAGGTCCCGGCCGCCCACCGCGTAGGCGTAGGTGCCGTCGGTGGTGGCCGCGAGGTGCTCGCGTGGGGTGGGCAGGTCGGCGACGGTGCTCCAGCTGCTGCCGTCGTACACGTCGGTGGTGGTGAGGAGGGTGTCGTCGGCCTGGCCGCCGAACACGTAGATCCGGTCCCCGATGGTGACGGCGGCCCCGGCGGCACGGGCCTGCGGCATGGCGGGCAGTTCGGCCCACTCGCCGCCGCGCAGCGCGAACACCCGATCGGACGGCCGCGCGGTGAGATCGGCGCCCTCCGGCACCCATCCACCGAGCACCACCAGTTCGTCCGCATACTCGACGGCCATCGCGTGGTTGAGCGGAAGAGGGAGATCGGGTCCCACCTTCCACGTGTCGATCGCCGGGTCGTAGCCCTCGACCCGGGCCGTGGACCCGTTGTTGTCGAGACCGCCGAGAACCCACACGGTGCCGTCGGCGACGGCGGCCGCGGTCTGCTGGCGGGCGGTCGGGGCGTCACGCAGCTGCCGCCACGCCGGGCCGGGCTGGACGCGGCGCGGCGGGATCTGCAGCGCCTCGGTGACGGAGGTCGACTCGGCGTGGGTGGGTTCGGTGGCGCCGTCGATGGCGTAGACGGTGTCGCCGACCGCGCCGAGGGCCAGCCCGTGCCGCGGCGTCCGCAGGTCCGGTAGCTCGGACCAGGTGCCGGTGGTCAGGTCGAACGCTTCGACGTCGGCGAGGACGCGGGTGGGTTCCTCGCCGCCGGCGGCGACGATGCGGCCGTCGATGTAGGTGGCGCCGAGCCCGCCGCGCGGGGTGGGCATGTCGGGCAGGGCGGTCCACGATCCAGTGGTGGGGTCGAAGCGTTCGACGGTGGCGACGTTCTTGTCGGCGGCCAGGTCCCGGCCGCCGAGCGCGTAGGCGTAGGTGCCGTCGGTCGCGGCCGCGAGGTGCTCGCGTGGCGTGGGGATGTCGGCGACTGTGCTCCAGGCGGTGCCGTCGAACACGTCGGTGGGACGGATCAGGGTGTCGTCGGCCTGGCCGCCGAACACGTAGATCCGGTCCCCGATGGTGACGGCGGCCCCGGCGGCACGGGCGCGGGGCATCGGCGGCATCTCCACCCATTCGCCGTTGCGGACGGCGAAGACCCGGTTCGACGCGGTGGCGGTGAGGTCGGGTCCGTCCGGGATCCAGCCGCCGAGGACGACGGGCACGCCGTCCCACGTGACGGCCATCGCGTGGTTGAGCGGGATCGGCAGGTCCGGTCCGGCCTTCCAGGTGTCGATGGCCGGGTCGTAGCCCTCGTGAGCGGGGGAGGAGCCGGAGTCGTCCAGGCCGCCGAACACCCACACGGTGCCGTCGGCGACGGTGGCGGCGGTCTGCTGGCGGGCGGTGGGCGCGTCCCGCAGCGGTCGCCAACCGGCGGTCGGGGCGACCTCGGTGGTCTCGCCCGCCGCGGCGGTCCCGGCGTCGCCGGCCTGCCGGGTCGCCACGAAGACGGCCGTGGCCGCGACGGCGAGCAGCGCGACGGCGAGCACGGCGAGCAGCACCGGCAGCCGCGCGGTTCGTCGCGCGGGTGACTCGCCCGGACGCGGCGGACCGGACGACGGGGGCCCGGACCGCGGTGGGGGGCCGGACGACGGTGGTGGGCCGTTCGGTCGGGGTGGGGCGGACCCCGGGGAGACCGCGGTGACCGTGGCAGGCGCGGCTGTGCCGGGCCCGGTACCGCCGGGGCCGGTGCTGCCGGGCCCGGCTGTGACAGGTCCGACGAGAGGGTGCCGGCCCGTCGGCTGGTCGTGGAACCGCGACTCGCCCGGCAGGGCCATGTCGTCGACGTGACGGCCGTGCCGGGCCTGGACCTGCTGCAACTCGCGGCCGAAGTCGGCGGCCGTGGCGGGCCGGCGGGCCGGATCCACCGACATGGCGTGCTCGATGGCGGTGCACACGTCGTCGGGGATGCCGTGGGGGCGCAGATCCGGGATGGGCTGGCTGGTGATGCGCAGGAACTGGGCGATGATCTCCTCGCCCGTGCGTCGCTCGAACGCGGCGCGGCCGGTGATGAGGGCGAACATGGCGGCGCCGAGGCCGTAGATGTCCGAGGCGGGGGTGGGGGGTTTGCCCTCGAGCACCTCGGGGGCGGTGAACGCGAGCGATCCGGTGAAGGCGCCGGTGGCGGTTTCGAAACCGCCGGCGATGCGGGCGATACCGAAGTCGGTGAGCTGTGGCTCGCCGTACTCGGTGACGAGGATGTTGGCGGGCTTGACGTCGCGGTGCAGGGTGCCGGCGCGGTGGGCGGTCTCGAGGGCGCCGGCGAGCTTGACCCCGACGCGCACGACGTCCCACCACGGCATCGGACCGTCGCGGCGGACCCGCACCGCGAGCGAGTCGTTGGGGTGGTACGGCATCACGATGTAGGGCCTGCCGGTGGAGGTGACGCCCACCTGGAGGATGTTGACGATGTTCGGGTGGCCGGACAGTCCGCCCATCGCGAAGCCCTCGCGCAGGAACCGTTCGCGGTTCTCGGCGTCGAGGTCGGAGGAGAGCACCTTGATCGCGACGGTGCGTCCGAGGGAGCGTTGCCGGCACCGATAGACCACACCGAAGCCGCCTCGGCCGACGACGAGGGCATCGTCGAATCCCGCCGCGGCGAGTTCGGCCGCGATCCCCTGCCCGGCGGGACGGGTGGCTTCCGGATCGAAATCGGCCATGATTCGCGGCTTTCGACATGCGACGCACTGCTGACTCGAGGATACCGCCGAAGCGGGCGGGAAGATCAGTGCCTGGCGCGCAGCCCGTTGGCGAAGGGGCAGCCGACGAGGCGGCGCAGGGCGCGGCCGAGGGACTCGGCGTCGTCGGCGGGTTCGGGGAACGGAATCCGCACGTCGTGGTCGCCGTGACC
Source organism: Rhodococcus ruber (assembly GCF_016804345.1). Classification (NCBI taxonomy): domain Bacteria; kingdom Bacillati; phylum Actinomycetota; class Actinomycetes; order Mycobacteriales; family Nocardiaceae; genus Rhodococcus; species Rhodococcus ruber. The sequence goes on from NZ_CP044211.1 coordinate 603,674, forward strand.
GGACTCGAGCCGCAGGCGCAGGCCGTAGCGGTCCAGGCCGAGGGGCCGGATGCGGCCACGCCGCTCGGCGGCGGGAATGTGCCGGGCGATGCGGTGGACGAGGTCGCCGTGGTCCTGCTCGAGGTGCTCGAGCCAGGCGGACTCGACGGCGGCGAACGGGTCCGGGGCGGCGGCGAGGACGTCGGCGACCTCGACGGCCTCGGCGCCGGTGGTGTCGGCGGCGACGACGGATGTGAGCCGCAGACGCAGCAGTTCGGCGCGGTGCCCGACGTCGAGCAGCGCGGGGTGCGGGAGGGTCGCGGCGATGTCGGCGGCGAGCCGCCGGGGCTCGGCGACGGTGTGTGCGGTGCCGCGGAGCCAGATGAGCGAGCGGACGGGGTTGCGCAGGCGCAGCGGCGAATGGTCGGTCAGCTCGAGCACGGCGTGCAGACCCGCGGCGCCCCGTTGCCAGGTCAGCGCGACGGCGGCACAGTCGTCGGGGACGACGACGAGCAGGTCGCCGTCGCTGTGCAGGTGGTGCAGCACCGTGGTCACGGGCGCGGCTCCGTCGGTAGCGAGTACGGCAGAGCCGGTGGCGAGCACGGCGGAGCCGGCACGGACGATGGCGGTGCGGACGGTCTCGGCGGTCGAGGGTGCGGGAAGGGCGGTGGTGGCCGGCATCGGATCCTCCTCGATTAGTAGGTGAGGCAAACCTAAGTCATGGTGACCGGGGTCGCAACCTCCCGGCGACTAACCTGAGGAGGTGCCCATCCCGCTCACGCTCGGAATGCCGCCGTCCCGCGAGGAGCCCCGCGGCCTGCTCACCGCCCTGCTCACCCGCCGGCACCCGACCCTCGCCGACGCACTCGCCGCCCCCGCCCACACCGCGATCGGCGACCCCGTCGTGCCGGTGTCCGCGCTGACCGAGGCCTTCGCCGGGAGCGCCGCCACGCTGCGGATCGTCGGTGAACTCGACGTCGCACCCGAACGCCTGTCCGGCCTGCATCCGGTCCCGGTCCGCTACCAGCTCGACTGCCCCGCGGAAGAGCTCGACGTGGCGCTCGCGATCGCCGTCCCCGCCCCCCTGACCGTCTACGTCGACGCCGGTGACCTGCCCGAGACGGCCCGCGCGCTCGTCGGTGCCGGGCACAGCCCCGGCCTGCCCGCCGGGCGCGAGGCGGGGGAGGTCGCCGACTTCCTGTCCGTCCTCGCCCACGCCGGCACCGGCTTCGCCGCGCGCGCCCGCGACGCCGACGAGGTGCTCGCCCTGCTCGCCGCCACCGTCGCCGCCCTGCGCGGCGACGACGTGCGCGCCGCGCTCGCCGCACCCGACCCCGCCCGGCTGACCCGGCTGATCCCCGAGGCCGCGGCCGCGGTGCGCGAGATCCTGCTCGCCGTCGAGGTCGACGACCCGCCGGCCGTCGCGCAGGACCTCGCCGGCCTCGGCCTGCCGCCGCGATGATTCCGTTTGCCGTGACGACGTTTGCCGTGACGACAGGGTCCGGACGAATTCGGTGCGTACCCTTCTAGGCGTGCCACGCATCGCCTACTTCGGTCCCACCGGAACCTTCACGGAGATGGCCCTCGCCCGGTTCGAGGATGCCGGAACCTTCGACGGTCCGGTCGAGCGGGTGTCGGCCGCCAGCCCGCCCGCGGCGCTGCAACTCGTGCGCGACGGCGCGGTCGACGCTGCCGTGGTGCCGATCGAGAGCTCGGTGGAGGGTTCCGTGCCCCCCACGATGGATGCCCTCGCGGTGGGCCCGCGCCTGCAGATCGTGGCCGAGACCGAGCTGGACGTGGCCTTCACCGTCGTGGCCCGGCCCGGCGTCACGCTCGGCGAGGCCCGCACCGTGCACGCCTATCCGGTGGCCGCCGCACAGGTGCGCCAGTGGATCGCCGACCACATGCCGCAGGCCGAGGTGGTGACCGCCTCGTCCAACGCCGGGGCCGCCGAGGACGTCGCGGCCGGCAAGGCCGACGCGGGCGTGTCCACCGCGCTGGCCGGGCAGCGACTCGGCCTGCAGGTCCTCGCCGACGGCGTCGCCGATCACTCCGGCGCCCGCACCCGCTTCGTGCTGGCCACCCGGCCCGCCGCCACCCCGGCCCGCACCGGCGTCGACCGCACCTCGGTGATCCTGCAGCTGCCCAACGAGCCGGGCTCCCTCGTGCGGGCCATGACCGAGTTCGCCACCCGCGGCATCGACCTCACCCGGATCGAGTCCCGTCCCACCCGTCAGGAATACGGGACCTACTTCTTTCACTTGGACTGTGTCGGCCACATCGACGACGCGCTCGTCGCCGAGGCGCTCAAGGCGCTGCACCGCTTCGCGCAGGTGCGGTTCCTCGGCTCCTGGGCGGCGGTGTCCCAGCACGGTGTGGCCCCGGTGTCGGACGAAGAGGATGCGCGGTGGCTGCAACGGCTGCGGCGCGGGGAGGAAGAGCGTTGAGCGGCCGATTGATCCTGGTGCGGCACGGACAGACGGTGGCGAACGTCGCGCGTCGCCTCGACACCAAACTGCCGGGCGCCGAACTGACCGAGCTCGGCGTCGCGCAGGCCCGCACCCTCGGGCGGGGGTTCGCGCAGCAGCCGCCGACGGCATTGTTCGCCTCGCAGGCCCTGCGCGCCCGGCAGACCGCCGAGCACGTCGAACTCGCCGCGCGGGTGACCACCGTCGTCCGCGAAGGCCTGCACGAGGTGCAGGTCGGGGAGCTCGAGGACCGCAGCGACGAGGAATCCCACACGCTGTTCATGAAGGTGTACGAGTCCTGGCACACCGGCGACCTGCGCGACCGGGTGCCGGGCGGTGAATCGGGCATGGACGTCCTGGACCGCTACCTGCCGGTGGTCGAGTCGGTGCGGGCCGACTATCTCGACAGCGGTTCGGGGGACGTCGTGGTGGTCAGCCACGGTGCCGCGATCCGCCTCGTCGCCGCCCACCTCGGCCGGGTGCCGGGCAGCTTCGCGACCAGCAACCACCTCGCCAACACCGAGAGCGTCGAGCTGGTCCCGCTGCCGGGTGGCGGCTGGGAGTGCGTCCGCTGGGGCACCTTCCAGGGGCCGTTCCACGACACCGGGCGCGCCGGCGCCGACGATCCGATGGGCTGAGTTCGCCCCCACCGTCCGCCCTGGAAGCGCCCGGACGCGGAGGCGTCCCGGGTGCTGCCGGCGCACGGGTATCCTCGAGCCGTCCGAACGTAGCGATCGATAGGTTGGGTACGGCACATGGGAACTTCCACCGACGGCACCGTCGCGGACGGTGTCGCTGGGCCGGACTGGCGACGTCTCGAGCCGATGGAGCTGACTCCCATCCTCTCCGCGGCGCTCGATGCGTTCTACGAGACCGGGTTCCACGGCACCTCCGTGCGGGAGATCGCCCGCCGGGTGGGCGTCACCGTGCCCGCCCTGTACTACCACCACGAGAACAAGGAAGGCCTGCTCATCGCGCTGCTCGAGCTCTCGACGAGTGACGTGATGGCGCGCGCCTACGCCGCGGACGCCGACGGCGGCGACGACCCGGTGCAGCGGCTCGCCAATGCCGTCGAGGCGATCGTGCTGCGCATGACGAACCGTCCCCGACTCGCCGCGCTCGAGGGCGAGGTGCGCTACCTCAGTCCCGAGAACCGGCAGCGTTACCGCGCGGTGCGCAAGGAGATCGAGAAGCTCGTCCTCGAGATCGTCGAGGACGGGACCCGGCGCGGGGTGTTCGACGTCGAGGACCCGGCCGAGACCACCCGCGCGCTGCTGGGCATGTGCCAGTCCATCCCGCGGTGGTATCACCGCGAGGGCTCCCTGACTCCGGAAGAGGTGGCGCGCAAGTACGTCGCGATCGCCCTCAAGACGGTCGGCGCCACCCCCGCCTCGACGGCCTGACGGGCCGGCTCAGCTCCGCCCGAACACCGCCGTCCGCTTCTCCTGGAAGGCGCTCACGCCCTCGTGGAAGTCCGCGGACGCCAGCAGCTCGAGCTGGCCGGCTCGTTCGCGGCCGAACGCGTTGTCGAGCTCGCCGAGGGTCGCGTCGTTGATCGCGTCCTTGGTGGAGCGGAAGGCCTCGACGGGGCCGGCGGCGAGCCGGGCGGCGAGCGCGTCGACGGCGGCGGCGAAACCGTCGTCGGGGTACACCTCGGCGATCAGGCCGGCCGCGAGGGCCTCGCTCGCGGGCAGCCGTTCGGCGAGCAGCGCCATCTTCAGCGCTCGGGCCCGACCGATCGACGCGGCGACGAGTGCCGTCGCGCCGCCGTCGGGCATGAGGCCGATGCGGGTGAAGGCGAGCAACAGGTAGGCCGACTCCGCCGCGACGGTGAGATCGCAGCCCAGTGCGAGGGACACACCGACACCGGCAGCGGGACCGTTGACGGCGCCGACGACCGGCCGCGGGAAAGCGCGGATCGCGGCGACGGTGCGGTTGGCCGCGTCGATGGTCTCGGCCGACGGCGGCGCGGACAGGTCCTTGCCGGCGAGGTCGGCACCGGTGCAGAACGCGCGGCCGGCACCGGTGAGGACCGCGACGCGCACGGCGTCGTCGCCGGCGTGCTTCTCGAAGGCGTCGGCGACGGCCTCGAGGGTGGCGGCGGTGACGGCGTTCATCCGGGCGGGCCGGTCGAGGGTGATACGCAGGATGCCGTCGTCGACGGTCACGTCGACTCCGATCGGGTCGATGGTCATGGGTCCTCCGGGGAGTCGGGTGCTCGGGACGATCAGGGGCGCAGGTTCAGGGCGACCTTGCCGGTCGCGGTCCGGTCGGCGAGCGACCGCAGTGCCGTGGCGGCGTGCGCCATGGGGTGGACGGTGGGTTCGGGGACCTGCAGGGCCCCGGAGCGCAGCAGCGGTTCGAGCTGCGCCCATTGGCGGGCGGTGTAGCCGGGGAAGGTGCGCACGTACTCGCCCCATCCGGCGCCGAGGACCGAGATGTTGTTGAGCAGCAGGCGGTTGACCTTGACGGTGGGGATCTCGCCGCCCGTGAAGCCGAGGACCACCAGGCGTCCGTTTGGTGCCAGGCTACGCAGGCTGTCGGTGAACCGGTCTCCGCCGACGGGGTCGAGGACGATGTCGACCCCGCGGCCGCCGGTGAGCTCGAGGACCCGGTCCTTGAAGCCGTCCGCGAGGACGGTGTGGGTGGCGCGGTTGGCCTTCGCGACCGCCGCCTTCTCCGCGGTGCTCACCACCGCGACGGTCTCGAGGCCGAGGGCGGCCGCGACGTGCAGGGCGGCGACGCCGACACCGCCCGCGGCGCCGTGCACGAGCACCGTGTCGCCGGCGCGGTACCGGGCGCGTTCGTCGAGCGCGAAGTGGACGGTGAGGTAGTTCATGAGGAACCCGGCGCCGGCGGTCAGGGACACCGAATCGGGAAGCGGGAACACCGATTCCGGGGACACCGCGACGGTCTGCTGCCACGCGCCGGCGGCGGCGAGCACGGCGACCCGTCGTCCCGGTGTCAGGCCGCTGTCCGCCGGTGCGGAGCGCACGACGCCGGCCCCTTCGACGCCGAGCACGCATGGCAGGGGGCGCACGACCTGGTAGCCGGCGGTGGTCTGCAACAGGTCCGGGAACGAGACTCCGGCGGCGTGGAGATCGACGAGGACGCTGCCGTGCGGGTCGGGTTCGGGCACGTCCACGAGCCGCACGCCCTCGGGTCCGGTTCTGTCGATCAACTGCACGGCCTGCATGGGCTCTCCTGCCGTCCTTGTGGCCGAGCGGGTTTCGGTGCTCCGCGGCCCGGTGATCGCGTACCGCTCATCCATACCAGAACGTCCTGATCGGACGCTAGCTAGACGAGACCATTGACCGATCGATCGGTCCGTGATAGTGATTTAGCGATCGATAAGTAGACCTGACCGTTTCCGACAGGAGCCCCATGGCCGAGGAGTCCACCGTCACCGAAGCTGCCGCGCTGTACGAGCGCCGCGGCAACGTCGCCGTCATCACGCTCAACCGCCCACGGGCGCTCAACGCCGTGAACGCGGCGCTCTCTACGGCGGTCGGCACGCTGCTCGAGCAGGCCGAGGCCGACGAGGAGGTGCGCGTGGTGGTCCTCACCGGCGCCGGCCGCGCGTTCTGCGCGGGCGCCGACCTCAAGGCCCTCGCCACCGGCGAGAGTCTCGCCGCCGAGGGACATCCCGAATGGGGCTTCGCCGGGTACGCCCAGCACTGGATCAGCAAGCCGACCATCGCCGCGGTCAACGGGTTCGCCCTCGGCGGCGGCACCGAGCTGGTGCTCGCGTCCGACCTCGCGGTCGTCGACGAGGACGCCGAACTCGGCCTGCCCGAGGTCAAGCGGGGCCTGTTCGCCGCCGCGGGCGGGGTCATCCGCCTGCAGCAGCAGATCCCGCGCAAGATCGCCCTCGAGATCGCGCTGACCGGCGAGCCGATCTCCGCCGCCCAGGGCAGGGAACTGGGCCTGGTCAACCGGGTCGCCCCCGCGGGAACCGCGCTCGAGGTGGCGCTGGGCCTCGCCGAGACGATCGCCGCGAACGCGCCGCTGTCGGTGCGCGAATCGAAGGCGATGATCCACCGCACCGCGCACGGCGACGACTGGGAGCCGGGGGTGTGGGAGGCCAACGACGCCGCGCTGCGGACGGTCTTCACCAGCGAGGACGCCAAGGAAGGCCCGACCGCGTTCGCGCAGAAGCGGCAGCCGGTCTGGACGGGTCGCTGACCCTCTGATCTCGGCCCGGGGTCTCGTCGATCCCTCCGGGACACCCGGGCCGCTCCAACCCCTCGAAAGGAATTCCTCATGACCAACGCTGTCATCGTCGACGTGGTCCGCACCGCGGTCGGCAAGGGCAAGCCCGGCGGCGCCCTGTCCGGCACCCACCCCGTCGAACTGCTCGCCCACGTCCTGCGGGAGATCACCGCGCGCAACGACCTCGACCCGGCGCTGGTCGACGACGTCATCGGCGGCTGCGTCAATCAGGCCGGCGAGCAGGCCCTCAACATCTCCCGCACTGCCCTGCTGTCGGCCGGCTTCCCCGAGTCGGTGCCGGCCACCACCATCGACCGCCAGTGCGGCTCGAGCCAGCAGGCCGCGCACTTCGCCGCGCAGGGCGTCATCGCCGGCGCCTACGACATCGTCATCGCGTGCGGTGTCGAGTCGATGAGCCGCGTGCCGATGGGCACCTCGTCGATGGGCCAGGACGCCTCCGGCCCGGGCATCGCCGCCCGCTACCCCGAGGGCCTGGTCAATCAGGGCATCTCCGCCGAACTGATCGCCGCGAAATGGAAGTTCGACCGCGAGGCGCTCGACACGTTCTCGGCGCAGTCGCACCAGCGGGCCGCCGAGGCGATCGCCGCCGGCTTCTTCGACAAGGAGATCGTCCCGATCACGGTCACCGATGCCGCCGGTGCGCAGGTCCGGCACACCGTCGACGAGACGGTGCGCGCCGCGACCACCGTCGAAGGCCTGGCCGGGCTGAAGCCGTCGTTCTACACCGAGGCGTACGCCCAGCGCTTCCCCGAGGCGCAGTGGCACATCACGCCGGGCAACTCGTCGCCGCTGTCCGACGGTGCCTCCGCGGCGCTGATCATGAGCGAGGAGGCCGCGGCCAAGCTGGGCCTGACGCCGCGGGCCCGGTTCCACTCGTTCGCCGTCGCCGGCGACGACCCGCTGTTCATGCTTACCGCGCCCATCCCGGCCACCCGCAAGATCCTCGCCAAGTCCGGGCTCAGCATCGACGACATCGACGCCTACGAGGTCAACGAGGCGTTCGCCCCGGTGCCGCTGATGTGGGCACACGAGTTCGGCGCCGACCCGGCCAAGCTCAACCCGCGCGGCGGCGCCATCGCCCTCGGCCACGCCCTCGGCTCGTCCGGCACCCGCCTGCTGACCACACTGGTGAACCATCTCGAGGCCACCGGCGGCCGCTACGGCCTGCAGACCATGTGCGAGGGTGCCGGCATGGCCAACGCCACCGTCATCGAACGCCTCTGAGACACAACAGAACCGAAGGGAAGAACATGATCGTCAACGACAGCGTCGCCGTCGTCACCGGGGGCGCCTCCGGCCTCGGCCTCGCGACCGTCGAGGCCCTGCTCGCCGACGGCGCCCAGGTCGTCATCATCGACCTGCCGTCCTCCAACGGCGAGACCATCGCCAAGGAACTCGGCGACCGCGTCCGCTTCGCCGCCGCCGACGTCACCGACGAGGCCGCCGTCACCGAGGCCCTCGACCTGGCCGAATCGCTCGGCCCGCTGCGGGTCGCGGTCAACTGCGCCGGCATCGGCAACGCCGTCAAGACCGTGAGCAAGAAGGGCGCTTTCCCGCTCGACGCGTTCAAGAAGGTCGTCGACGTCAACCTCTTCGGCACGTTCAACGTCATCCGCTTGGCCGCCGAGCGCATCGCGAAGACCGAGCCCGTCGACGGCGAGCGCGGCGTCATCATCAACACCGCCTCCGTCGCCGCGTTCGACGGTCAGATCGGGCAGGCCGCCTACTCCGCGTCCAAGGGCGGTGTCGTCGGCATGACCCTGCCGATCGCCCGCGACCTCGCGTCGCTGCTCATCCGCGTCGTCACCATCGCGCCGGGCCTGTTCAAGACCCCGCTGCTCGGGTCGCTGCCGGAGGAGGCACAGAAGTCCCTCGGTCAGCAGGTCCCGCATCCGGCCCGCCTCGGCGACCCGTCCGAGTACGGCGCCCTGGCCGCGCACATCGTCTCCAACCCCATGCTCAACGGCGAGGTCATCCGCCTCGACGGTGCCATCCGCATGGCCCCGCGCTGATCGTCGCACACGAGCAACATGTGAGAGGACGGGGTCGATGACTGCCCAGCCCGAACTCCGCCGGTTGGCGAACTGGCGGGAGTTCGAGGCGCTGCAGCTCGACCCCATCCTCGAGCATGCCCTGGACGCCTTCGGCGAGAACGGTTTCCACGGCACCAGCGTCCGGGATCTGGCCCGCCGGGTCGGGGTGACGGTACCCGCGCTGTACTACCACCACGAGAACAAGGAAGCCGTCCTCGTCGCGCTCCTCCACACCGCCGTACGTGATCTCACCGAGCGCGCCCTCGCGGCCGTCGCCGCGGGCGGCGACGACCCCGTGCGGCGCTTCACCCACTTCGTCGAGGCGATCGTGCTGAACTCGACCTACCGATCCCGGCAGTCCGCCCTCGACTCCGAATTGCGCCACGTGTCGCCGCAGAATCGCCGCCACTACGCCGCAACCCGCAAGCGTGTCGAGTTGATCGCCCTCGATCTCGTCGGCGAGGGCGTCGAACGCGGCGTGTTCGTCGTCGACGACATCGCCGAGGCGGTGCGGGCCCTGCTCGGCATGTGCCAGTCCATCGCCCGCTGGTATCGGATCGGCGGGCCCCTGACCCCTGACCAGGTCGCCGCACGCTACACCGTCATCGCGCTGCGCATCGTGGGGTGCCCGTCCGCGGCGGCGCGCACAGGGTGACTGCCGGGCCGCACCGCCCGCCCTGCACACCGAGACCGTGCACACCGAGACAGGGACATTCATGAAGCGCCACTTCTTCGACGCCGACCACGACGCGTACCGGGAGACGGTACGCGAGTTCCTCGCCCGCGAGGTCGAACCGAACTACGAACGCTGGGAGGACGAGCGGCTGATCGACCGCTCCGCCTGGATCGCCGCGGGCAAGGCGGGCGTCGTCGGCCTCGGCGTCCCCGAGGAGTACGGCGGGTCCGGCGTGACCGACTACCGGTTCCGCTGCGTCGTCGCCGAGGAGATCGCCCGCACCGGCACCACCTCCTTCGGCTCCGGCATGAGCCTGCAGGACGACATCGCCGTCCCCTACATCGCCGACCTCGGCACCGAGGAGCAGAAGCGCCGCTGGCTCCCCGGCATGGCCGCCGGCGAACTCATCGGGGCCATCGCCATGACCGAGCCCGGCACCGGGTCCGACCTGCAGGGGATCAAGACCACCGCGGTGCGCGACGGCGACGACTGGATCCTGACCGGGCAGAAGACGTTCATCACCAACGGAATCCATTCCGACCTGGTGATCGCCGTCGCCCGCACCGACCCGAAGGCCGGCGCCCGCGGCTTCTCCCTGCTCGTCGTCGAACGCGACATGCCGGGCTTTACCCGCGGCCGCAAACTGCACAAGGTGGGCCTGGCCGGCCAGGACACCGCCGAGCTGTCCTTCGACGCCGTACGGGTGCCGGCGGGCAACGTGCTCGGGACCGAGGGTCAGGGATTCGTCCACCTCATGGAACACCTTCCCCTCGAACGTATCTCCATCGCCGTCGGTGCCGTCGCCGCGGCCCGGGCGGCGTACGGGTGGACCAAGGACTACGTGTTCGAACGCACGGCATTCGGCAAGCCGATCGGCGACCTGCAGAACACCCGCTTCGCCCTCGCCGAGATGCTCACCGAGATCGAGGTGACCGGTTCGCACGTCGACCGGTGCGTGCTCGCACTGAACGCCGGGGAGCTGACCGCCGTCGACGCCGCCAAAGCCAAGTGGTGGGCCACCGAGCTGCAGAAGCGCGTCGTGGACCGGTGCGTGCAGTTGCACGGCGGCTACGGGTACATGATGGAGTACCCCATCGGGCGCGCCTACGTCGACACCCGCATCCAGACCATCTACGGTGGCACCACCGAGATCATGAAGGAGATCATCGGCCGGGACATCGCCGCCGAATACGCCTGATCCACGCCACCTTCGAAGGAGCGACACGATGTTCGATCTGTCCGGGAAGCGGGCACTGGTCACCGGCGGCTCGGCCGGCATCGGCCTGGGCATGGCGCGGGGACTCGCCGCCGCGGGCGCCGACGTCGCGCTGTGGGGCCGCGGCACCGACCGGCTCGCGAAGGCGGCGGCCGACCTCGAGGCGACCGGGGTCCGCGTGCTCACCCGATCGGTGGACGTGTCCGACGAAGCGGCCGTCCGCGACGGTGTCGCCGCGACGGTCGAGGAACTCGGCGGGCTGGACGTCGTCGTGGTCAACGCCGGAATCGGGGTGCCGCTCGCGCGGTTCGTCGACTCGAGCACCGAGGACTACCGGAAGGTGATGGCGGCCAACCTCGACGGCGCGTACTTCACCCTGCGGGAGACGGCCGGGGTGCTCGTCGGCCGGGGCACCGGCGGATCGATGATCGTCACGTCGAGCCTGGGTGCGATCCAGGGCGCCGGACGCAATCAGGCGTACGCCGCCACCAAGGCCGGGGTCCTGGCGCTGGCCAACGGCTGCGCGGTGGAACTCGCCCGGCACCGCATCCGCGTCAACAGCGTGCTGCCCGGCTGGATCGCCACCGACATGACCGGGCCGCTGCAGGACTCGGAGACGTTCGAGTCCCACGTGATCTCGCGAGTACCGTTGGGCCGGTGGGGAACTCCCGAGGACTTCGCCGGCATCGCCGTGTACCTTGCGAGTGACGCTTCCGCGTTCCAGACCGGATCGTCCACCCTGATCGACGGCGGATACTCGATCTTCTGAGCCGCCGGAAATGTTGTCCAGCAAGAATCGTCCACGAGGAGGAACTATGGCACTGACCGCATTCCTGGAGCTCGAGTTCAAGCCCGAGACGCTCGGGGAGGGCCGCGCACTGATGGACCGGGTTCTGAAGGAGACCCGCGCGTTCGACGGGTGCCTCGGCATCGAGGTGCTCGCCGACCGGTCGAACGAGGCGCACTGGGTCGTCGTGGAGAAGTGGGAGTCCGAACAGCACGACGCCGCCTACCGCGAGTTCCGGGCCGGGCCCGGCGCCATCACCGAACTCGGCCCGCTGCTCGCCGGCGCGCCGAAGCTGACCTACTTCGACGAGGTCTGACCGGCAGGGGGTGGGCAGATTCCGCCCTGGGGTGCCTGGGCACGGGTGACGCCGTGGTCGACGATCGGTATGTCGGATCGACGCCCGCCCACCCGGTCCCGGGGACGGCGGAACCCCCAGGAAAGGCGGACGCCATGAACGTCGAAGAGATGGCCCGGACCCTGCTCACCCTCGATGACGAAGCGGCGCTGCGCAGCGTCGCGGCGATCGAGGACGCCACCTTCGCCGCGTATGCGAGCGACTACGTCGAAGCCATGACCCGGCCCGGCTGCAAGGGGTGTCACGGCGGCTGATCGACGGACGTGCAACGGCCGGAGTACCACGGTGCTCCGGCCGTCCCGTCCCCTCGACCGCCACCGGAGGAACCCCCATGACCGCTGCGCTGCCGCTGCTGCTGCGCCCGCACCCCCACGTCACGACGGCCTCGGCCGAATCCCTGGACTTCCAGGCCCGCGTCGGACATCCCACGGCGCCGGATCCCGCGCCGTGCGTCCTCGTCCTCACCCGGGCCGCCGACCGCGAGGTCGACGCTCTGTCACTGTGGCTCGCCGCGCGCGGCACCGCGCTGGTGCGTCTGGACAGCGACCGCTGCGCCGGCACCGACGTGCAGTGGGACCCGCTCGACGGCCTGCTCGTCCGTGACGGCCGGACGTTCCGGCCCCGGGTGTGCTGGTCGCGGTACTTCGACGTGGACGCCCTGCACAGCGGGCACACCGCACCCGACGTGACACTGCACGTGCGGGACCAGTGGCAGGCGTTCGTCACCGCCCTGGCAGCGCACGAAGGGGTGCGCACGCTCAATCCCGCCGCGCGGCCCGGAACCCCCGATCGGCTCACCCAGCTCGCTGCCGCGCGCGCGGCCGGGCTGCGCGTCCCCGCGACCCTCGTGACGACACGGCTCGACGTCGCGGCCCGGGCCCTCCCGGGCGACGGCGACCTGCTGGTCAAGAGCCTCGGCCGGCACTGCGTCGAACCACGGCCCGGCCGTCTGCGCGGCATCTACCCACAGCGCGTCCCCCGCACGGCACTCGACGGTCGACAGGACACGGGTGCACCCGTGCTCGTGCAGGAGTACGTGGCGGCCGACCGGGAGCTGCGCATCCACGCCGTCGGCGGAACCCTGATCGGGTACGCCGTCACGCGGCCCACCCCGGAGTCGTTGTGGACCCGGCCGGAGTCGATCACCGTGCGGCGCTGTGCCATTCCGTCCGGCATCGACGAAGCGGTGCGGGGGCTCCTCGACCGGTTCCGGCTCGACCTCGCCGCCGTCGACCTGCTCGACACGCCCACCGGCCCGGTGTTCCTCGAGGTCAATCCCGAATTCGACTGGCGCTGGGCCGAACACGGCGCCGGTGACTCCGACACCACGAACGCGGTGCGCGCTCTGATCGCCGCCGCCGTCCCCGCACACCGAGGAGAGAACCGATGACCCGTGTCGCCGTCGCCGAGTACGCGGTGCTGTTCTGGCGCAACGGCACGTTGGTGTGGGACGACTACCTGCACCACCGGCAGTTCGCCCTCACCCCCGACAGCGAGCGGGTCCTGCGCTGGTTCGCGTCGTGGCGCGAACTCGACAGCATCTCCGAGCTGGGGGAGTTACCCCTCGGAATCGCTCACCGGCTGCTCGAGGCGCAGGTGCTCGTCGCCGAGGGTTCGGCCGAGCACGCCGAGCAGGAGCAGATGCTCGTCGAATGGGGCACGTGGGGCCCGTCGGCCCGTTACCTGCATTTCGCGGCCCGCACCGGCTCGGACGTCCGGTTCGCGGACGTAGTCGACGACGAACTGCGGTCGGCTGCCAAAGCGAGCGAGCAGCCGGCGCCCGCAGCCGCCAAGTCCTATCCGCAGCACCCGATGATTCCCGTACCCGGCGATCGGCCGGACTCGTCGGGATGGCAGCGTCCGGGCCTCGTCGAGGCCCTGTTCGAGCGCCGTTCGGTCCGGCAGTTCACCGCAGATCCCGTGTCTCTCGACGCCGTGGGCACCGTCGCGCGCGTCGCGGCGGGGCCCGTCACGGTGATCGACCATCCGCAGGTCGGGCAGGTGCTGCTGAAGACCAGCCCGTCCGCCGGTGCCCGCACCCCCCTCGAGCTGTATCTCTACGCGAACCGCGTCGACGGACTCGAGCCGGGGTTCTTCCACTACGCGCCGATGCGCGGTGGGCTGGAACGGATCGGGCAGAGCGTGCCCCGGTCCGTGCTGGACGCGGCGCTCGGCGAGCAGCCGTGGCTGTCGGACTGCCCGGCGCTGCTCATCTACACGGCGGTACCGGCCCGGACCCGGTGGCGGTACGAACATTCGCGCGCCTACCGCGACATCCTCGTCGAGCTCGGCCACGTCAGTCAGACCGTCCTGCTCACCGCCACCGCGCTCGGACTCGGTGCGGTGACGGCGACGGCGATGCGCGACCGCGAGCTCGAAGACCTGCTCGGCTGCGACCCCACCGCCGAACCGGTCCTGGCGGTCACGGCGCTCGGGCACCCTGCCGCCGGACTCGGGTGAAGTCCGGTGTCCGGTGCGCTCCGCAATCCCGACTTCGCGCGGCTGTGCGCCGGGCAGGCGGTCGCGCAGCTCGGCAGCCGCGGCTACGGCGTCGCGATCATGCTGTGGGTGCTCGCGGTCAGCGGGTCGGCCGCGACGGTCGGTCTGGTCTCCACCGTGACGATGGGTGCCTTCACGGCCGCCACGGTGCCCGCCGGCTGGATCGTCGACCGCTTCGATCGCCGCCGCGTCATGCTCACCGTCGACGCCTGCTCGGCCACCGCCGCCGCGGTGCTGGCGTTCTGCGCGTGGCGCGGCGCGTTCGACCCGGTGCCCGTCCTCGCCGCCGTGTCGGTGCTCGGGGCGGGGTGGGCGGTGCGCGGCCTCGCCGAGGACGCGGCGGTGCCGCAGGTGGTCGAACGCGAGCAGATCGGCACGGCGTACGGGCTTTTCGAGGCACGGGGGTATGCGACGGGCGTGGCCGGACCGCCGCTCGCGGCCACCCTCTACGGCCTCGGCGCCGCGCTGCCCTTCGCGGGACATGCCGTGTCGTTCGTGGTGGCGGGGGCCGCCGCGGCCCGGGTCCGCACCCCGCTGCAGGCGCCTCGCGGCCCCGGCCCGGTCGCGGAGCGGCCGTGGGCGTCGATCCGGGAAGGGTTGCGGTGGTTCGCATCCCACCGGTTCGTCCGTACCACCGCGGCGCTGACGGCCGTCGCCGAGTTCGTGGTCAACGGCTGTGGGCTGGTGGTGGTCGTGCTCCTGGCCGGCAGCGGTGCGCCGTCCTCGACGGTGGGGATCGTGCTCGCCGGCGCGTACGGCGGGGGCATGCTCGGAGCCCTGGCGGTGCCGCGGCTCCGGCGCCGGATCCCGGCGCACCGTCTGCTCGTGCTCTCGGCGGCCCTCGGGGTTCTGGCGGTCCTCGCGGCGGCCACGGGGTCGCCGTTCGTCGCCGCCGCCGGTTACGCGGCCCTGCTGGCGGTGACCCCGTCGTGGTCGGTGGTGGTGACCGCTCGCTGTGCCGAACTGGTACCCGACGCGGTGCGGGGCCGGGTCGGCGCGGCCACCGGCCTGGTCACGTCGCTGCCGGCGATGTTCGCGCCGCTGACGGTGGGCGTGCTGACGACGGCCCTCGGCGCGGCGAGCACCGCGTGGATGCTCGCCGCCCTCCTCGGTGGGGTGGCCGTGGCGGCCGCCGTCAGCCGGACGGTGCGCCTACAGGCCGGCGAGCCGCTCGCGCGCCGCGCGGTACTCGGTGGCGAGCCGGTCGACGAGTTCGGCAGCGGGTACGACGGCGTCGACCGCGCCGATGCCCTGTCCTGAACCCCAGATGTCGCGCCAGGCCTTCGCCTTCGCTCCGGTTCCGGAGGTCTCCCCGGTGCCGAAGTCCATGGCCGACGGATCCGACACGGCGAGGTTGTTCGGGTCGAGACCCGCGGCTTCGATGCTGCCCCGCAGGTAGTTGCCGTGCACGCCGGTGAACAGGTTCGAGTAGACGATGTCCGCGGCGGTCGAGTCGACGATCATGTCCTTGTAGCGGTCGTCGGCGTTGGCCTCTTCGGTGGCAATGAACGCCGACCCGACGTAGGCGAGATCGGCGCCGGCGGCCTGCGCGGCGAGGATCGAGCGGCCGTGCGCGATCGAGCCCGACAGCAGCAGCGGGCCGTCGAACCACTCGCGGATCTCCTGGACCAGCGCGAACGGGGACTGGGCGCCGGCGTGCCCGCCGGCGCCGGCGGCGACGGCGATGAGCCCGTCGGCGCCCTTGTCGATCGCCTTGCGCGCGAAGGTGTTGTTGATGACGTCGTGCAGGACGATGCCGCCGTAGGAGTGGATGGCGTCGTTGACGTCGGTGCGGGCGCCGAGGGAGGTGATGACGACCGGGACCTCGAATTCGACGATGGTGGCGAGGTCTTCCTCGAGGCGGTCGTTGGAGCGGTGCACGATGAGGTTGACCGCATAGGGCGCGGACGGCGCCTCGGGGTGGTTGGCGTCGTGCTTGGCCAGGGCCTCGGTGATGCGGGTGAGCCACTCGCGCAGCATCGCCTGGGGACGGGCGTTGAGAGAGGGGAACGAGCCGACGACGCCGGAGGTGCACTGGGCGATCACCAGGTCCGGGCCGGAGACGATGAACATCGGCGACGCCACCACGGGCAGGCGCAGCCGGTCTTGCAGGATCGGGGGCAGGGCCATGCGGAACTCCTTGTGCTGTGCGGTCTTACGGTGCTTTTTCGGAGGCGGTGCTTTTTGAGACGGTGCGGTCTTGCAGGCGGTGCGGTCGTACGGTGCGGCCTTACGATTGCCCGAGCTGGGCGGCCATGAGCGGCATCAGGGCGTGCAGGCCCTTGACCGGCCGGATCATCACCTTGAACGAGGTGATCTGCCCGGCGTCGTTCCAGTGCATCATGTCGATGCCGTCGACGTGGATGCCGTCGAGGTCGGCGGTGAACTCGAGCACCGCCGACCCGGCGGAGTACCACTCGCCGACGTACCGGAAGTCCCGCCCGGTGAACACGGCGAGCGCGGCCCGCAGGTAGGCGAGAGTCAGGGCTTTGCCCTCCTGTTGCGTGAACACCGCGGGGGAGTAGAAGACGGCGTCGTCGGCGATCAGATCGTCCAGGGCTGCCTCGTCACCGTGCTCGACGATGTGGTGCCAGCGTTCGACGACGTCGGGTCGGACGTGGGTCGGCATGCGGATCCCCTCTCGGTTCGTCGCCCCCGAGCGTAGGGGCCTCCGACCTAAACAGTCAATGGTGACCGTTCAGGGATGGAACGGCGGCGTCGGCAGGTCGTCGCCGAACAGGTCGGGCAGATCGCTCGACACCCGGTCCGGGAACGACGCGGGGCGCTTCTCGAGGAAGGACGAGATGCCTTCCCGGGCGTCGGGGCCCGTGCCGCGGATGTTGATGCCGCGAGTCTCGATGCGGTGCGCGATCATCGGGTGCTCCGCGCCGAGCGTGCGCCACATCATCTGCCGTGACAACGCCACCGAGACCGGCGCCGAGTGTTCGGTGAGGCTGCGGGCCAGCGCACGGGCCCGATCGAGCAGATCGGCTGCGGGATGGAGCGCGTAGACGAGCCCGGCCGCGTGGGCCTCGGTCGCGTCGAAGATCCGTCCCGAGTACACCCAGTCCAGGGCGGTCTGCAATGGAACCAGGCGGGGCAGGAACCAGGTGGAGCACGACTCGGGGACGAGGCCGCGGCGGTTGAAGACGAAGCCGATGCGGGCGTCGTCGGCAGCGAGGCGGAAGTCCGCCGCGAGCGTCATGGTGATGCCGACGCCGACGGCCGGGCCGTTGATCGCCGCGATGATCGGCTTGCGGCACTCGAACATGCGCAGGACGACGCGACCACCGCCGTCGCGCCGGACGTCGTCGGCACCCGGTTCGTCGAGCCGCTGCGCGAATGTGTCGGCGCCCGCGGAGAGATCTGCACCGGCGCAGAAGGCGCGTCCGGCGCCGGTGATCACGACGGCGCGTACGGAATCGTCGGCGTCGCAGCGGTCGTAGGCCTCGATCAGCTCGTGCTCCATCGTGGTGGTGAAGGCGTTGAGCTGGTCGGGGCGGTCGAGGGTGATGGTGGCGATGCCGTCGGCGACGGACAGGGCGATGTGTTCCACGTCGGTCAGCATGACAGGTTTACTGAGCGATCGGTAGGTGTCCCGGTCGCGCGCAAAGCGCGGCGCCCCCGTCGCGAGTCGGTGACGGGGGCGCAGGCGTGACGTGCAGGGGCTATCCGCGGGTCACGCGGCCGCGGCGGAACTCCTTGCCGCCCCAGATGCCGGACTGCCGGGTCTCGCCGGCGTAGGCGGCGCATGCGGCGACGAGCGGGCAGCGGGCGCACACCCGGCGGGCGTAGTCGAACGACTCCGACGGGTCCGGGAACCAGGCGTCCGGCGTCGCGTCGCCGCGGCACGCGGCCAGGTCCCAGTCCGGCGTGGTGTCCGACGGGGCGAGCAGGTCGGTGAGCATCGTAGTCACGGGCAGGTCCTCCTTCCGAGGATGGAATGCGGGTTCGGTCGGGGCGGCGCAGTGCCCCGGCATGAAGTCGTGGCAGAACGAAACGCGTTGTGGCGCAGAACGGTGTCGAGGAACGGATGGATGCGGAGGCGGCGGTCAGCAGGTGCCGGGTCGCGTCGTCGGCGAACCCGCCTGCCGGGGTCCCGCTGGGGGAAGGACGCACGCGACGGGATGTCGCATCGGCTGCGGCGCCGGTCGTTCCGGCGGGGCAGCCGGTGGCGCTGTGCGCATCGCGTGTCTCCTTCCATGTCGTGGTCGTCGTCGATCGGTCGAGTCCAACGCCCCCCGCCGCCCGGGTTCTTCCCCTCGGTGCGAGAACAGTGACGGGTACCTCACGGCCCGGGTTCCGCTACATAGGTTTCGGCTATGGGTCGATCTCCCGTTCGGACTTTGTCCCGGGCGCCGGTCCGGTGATCGACTCGACGGGACGCTCCGGCGGCGCCGCGGGTGCGGCCGGAACCCCCGCGACGAGGAGACGCCACGTGAGCGCTGTACTGACCGAGTTCGGCGACGGCATCGCCGTCATGACCATCAACCGGCCCGAGGCGCGCAATGCCGTCGATCTCGAGGTCGCCAAGGCGCTCGCTGCCGCCGTCGACGAGTTCGAGGCGCGGCCGGACCTGGTCGTCGGGATCGTCACCGGCGCCGGCGGCACCTTCTGCGCCGGCATGGACCTCAAGGCGTTCACCCGGGGCGAGCGGCCGTCGCTGCCCGGCCGGGGATTCGCCGGGCTCACCGAGCGTCCGCCGACGAAGCCGCTGATCGCCGCGGTCGAGGGCTGGGCTCTCGCCGGCGGATGCGAACTCGCGCTCTCGGCGGACCTCGTCGTCGCTGCCCGGGGCGCTAAATTCGGGCTGCCCGAGGTCAAGCGCGGACTCGTCGCGGCAGCCGGCGGCCTGCTGCGCCTGCCCAAGGTGCTGCCGTACCAGCTCGCCATGGAGATCGTGCTGACCGGCGACCCGCTCACCGCCGAGGTGGCGCACGCGCACGGTCTGGTCAACACCCTCACCGAGCCGGGTGCGGCGCTGGACGGGGCGCGGGCGCTCGCCGCCCGCATCAGCGGCAACGGGCCGCTCGCCGTCCGGGCGTCCAAGCAGATCATGTCCTCGGCGGTGCAGTACACCGATGCGGAGGCGTTCGCGTCGCAGCGGGCGCTCGTCGAGCCCGTGTTCGCCTCCGCGGACGCGCAGGAAGGCGCCCGCGCGTTCGCCGAGAAGCGCGCGCCGGTATGGCGCGCGGAGTAGAGAACTCCTGGAAACCGCTACGAGCCGAGGACCGAGTTCTCGGCCTCGAGCTCGGTCAGTGCTCCCTGGCACTTCAGGTCTGGTCTTCGAGCACCTCGAGTGAGGCGACGAGTCGGGTGCCGTTGGGGCGCACGGTGGCCGCGAAGGGTGCGGCCCTGGTGTTCTCGTAGACGACGATCGCCGCCGAGCACCCGAGGGCCGCACCGGTCTCACCGAGGTCGGTGTCGTCGAGCATGCAGGTGGCCGCCCCGGCGAAGAGGATCACGTCGATGTCGTCCTCGAGCCGATCTCGGAGACGTCGATCCCGCCCAGGGAGGCGTCGGTGTCCTTGCGGACGAAGGCGAGGTCCGGCACCGCGATGATCCCGCGCGCGACGAGGCCGTCCGGCAGCGGCAGGGCCGAGCCGTCGGTCTGCGGTAACTCGACGACGAGATCGTCGACAGGACCCAGGATGTCGGCATCGCTGATGGGATTCCTCTTTCCGCTGTGCCGGGAACGGGTGGCCGGGCCGTGTCCGGCTGTGTCGAGGCGGTGACTGGAGCGCACGACCGGCAGTGGCGTTGTTCTCCGCTCGGCCGCGGACGACTCGCCCTTCGGTCGATGTGGTGACCGAAGACCTTTCGGATCCCTCCCGCGCAGCCATGCGGTCGGGATCGCACGAAGATCGTCAACTCAATGCGGGGTGGCCGGTGACGCGCGCACAATACCGTACGTCGGGCCGGAGCGAAGGGAAGGCGATTGGCATGTCCCAGGACACGAGTGTCAAACAGGGTGTGGCGGCCGGTACGTCCATCGGCGCCGCGATCATCCTCACCACGATCGGTATCCTCCAGATCTTCCAGGGGATCGCCGCCGTAGCCGAGGACGAGTTGTTCGTCGTCGGGATCGAGTACACGTACAAGTTCGACTTCACCACCTGGGGATGGATCCACATCGTGCTCGGTGCGGTGATCACGCTCGTCGGTCTTGTCCTCTTCACCGGCGCGACCTGGGCGAGGGTTGCGGCCATCGTGCTTGCGGCACTGTCGATTCTTGCGAACTTCATGTGGCTGCCCTACTACCCGTGGTGGTCGATACTGATCATCGCGCTCGATGTGGTCGTCATCTGGGCGGTGTCGACGTGGAACCCGCGTCGGGACTCCTACTGACGGCTTCGCCGGCAGGCCGGGACGTCGCCGATGACCGACGGTGACGCCCCGTCCGGCCTGCCCGACGTAGGAGGCCGACGGCTGCTCTGGCTGGCGGTGCTGCGGCCGCTGCTCACCACGGTGTTGCTGGTGATCGCGTACTTCGTGCTGCCGCTCGAGGACATCGACGATGTCTCCACCCTGGCGTTGCTGATCGGCGGGACCCTCCTGGTGTGCGCAGTGTGCGCCTGGCAGATCCGGCAGGTGCTGCGGTCCCCGTACCCGGCCGTGCAGGCGATCGAGGCGCTGCTGCTGTCGGTCGCCGTCTACCTCGTCGGGTACTCGACGGTGTATCACGTCCTGTCCTACAACTATCCGGAAGCGTTCGACGAGCCGCTCTCGCGGATCGACGCGCTGTACTTCTGCATGACCGTCTTCGCGACGGTGGGCTTCGGCGACATCGTCGCGACCACCGAGGGCGCGCGGGCGCTCGTCACGGCGCAGATGGTCGGCAACCTTGTCCTTATCGCGCTCGGCATCCGTTTCCTGACCGCGGCCGTGAAGTGGCGCCAGCAGCAGAAGAAGACGTGAGAGGAAGAATCCGATGGCCGAGACCTCGAGAAGCGCAACAGCAGTCGAACACCTCACCAGGGAGGAGCGGGCGGAACGCGGCCGGGCGGCACGCGCCCGGATCCCGCTCTCCGCGCTCGCCGAGTTCGATACGAGCGGTCGTCCCGATCCGCTCGACCTGTTGGAGCAGCAGGCGACGTCCCGGGTGCCGGACCTGGTTCCGGTGCGCTACGGCCGCATGGCAGAAACTCCGTTCTCCTTCTATCGCGGTGCGGCCCTGGTGATGGCCGACGATCTGTCCCGCGGGCCGACCACGACCGTCCTCACTCAGCTGTGCGGGGACGCGCACCTGAGCAACTTCGGTATCTTCGCCACCCCGGAACGCAAGCTGACCTTCGACATCAACGACTTCGACGAGACGTATCCCGGGCCGTTCGAGTGGGACGTCAAGCGGCTCGTCGCCAGTCTCGTGATCGCCGCGCAGGACAACGGATTCACGAGCAAGCAGCAGGCGCGCATCGCCCGCGCCTGTGCCGCCGAATACCGCGAGACGATCGCCCGGCAGGCGGAGCGTGGGAATCTGGCGGTCTGGTATTCGCACATCGAAGCCGGCGCGGAACTCGCGGAGCTGCGCGACGAACTCGACTCGTCCATGAAGAAGCGCCTGCGCAAGACTCTCGAGAAGTCCCGGCACCGGGACAGCGTCCAGGCGCTGGCCAAGTTGACCGAGGTGGTCGACGGCCGGCGCCGGATCATCAGCAACCCGCCGCTCATCGTCCCCATCGAGGAGGTGCTGCCCGACGCGGACGCGGACGAACTCTACGCCGACCTGCACCAGCGCCTGCGCCAGTACCGCTCGACCCTCCAGTGGGATCGGCGGGTATTGCTCGAGCAGTTCGAGTTCGTGCAGGCGGCGCGCAAGGTGGTCGGTGTCGGTAGCGTCGGGACCCGGGCGTGGATCTTCCTGTTGCGCGGCACGGGTGACGACGACCCGCTCTTCCTGCAGGCCAAGGAGGCGCAACGGTCCGTGCTCTCGTACTACGTGGACGGACCGACGTTCGCCAACGAGGGCGAACGGGTGGTCAACGGCCAGCGGCTGATGCAGGCGGCCAGCGACATCTTCCTCGGCTGGCAGCAGGGCCCCGGCCCGGACGGGATCCGGCGCGACTTCTACCTGCGGCAGCTGCGGGACGGCAAGGGCTCTGCGGTCGTCGAGGCGATGACCCCCACCGGCATGACGCTGTACGGGCGGCTGTGCGGACGGGTGCTGGCGTACGGGCACGCCCGATCCGGCGACCGCATCGCGATCGCCGCATACCTCGGATCCGGAACCGAATTCGACGACGCCATAGCGGCTTTCGCGGTCGCCTACGCCGAGCAGAACGTCCGGGACCACGCTGCGCTCGTCGATGCGATCGCCGCGGGGCGGATCACCGCTCAGCGCGGTCTCTGATCCGAGAGAGCGCCGCCCGCCCCGTCCCGGCGTTGCTGTCCGGACGCCTGCCGGACCGCCTCGCCGAGCTGGAGCTCAGGCTTCCTCCAGCGCCTCGCCGATTCCCTGGAGCAGGCGGTGGTGATGCGCCTCGGCCAGAAGGTGGCCCGCGGTGATGGCAACCGCCACCGGCCACTCGAGGAGCTCGAGGGCCACCAGGGTGCCGACGCCTGCGAGGTATGCGAGCTGCTCGGGCGGCGGGAGGCTGATGTGGCCCATGACAGGCAGTTCCAGGACGAGGTGTTCGGCCTCACGCAATCGTTCGAGGGCGGGCCGGCGCGGCGACACCGCTGACGTCGTGGCAGCCATGGCAGTCCCTTCCACTGTCGGGCTTACGGACGAGCCGGCCGTGTTCCGGCCGTCGGGTCAGCGCCGGTCTCTGCGGTCTTCTCGCCGATCTTCCCGGCGGTCGGAACGCCGGCGGACGCCGTGAGCGACCACCGCTGCGGTTGCGACAGTCGTGGCCGTACGAGCCACGGGCGCGGGCCCGATCACTGCGGCGCGGCGCATGCGCCTGGCTGCGAGAGGCATGTCAGTCTCCTTCCGATTCGTCGGCCTCGATTGCGGCCAGCAGGGCCTGTACGGGAATGCGGCCGCTGGCCACCAGCTGTCCCCCGGCGCGGCGGATCGCCGACGCGAACGGCGCGGCCCACAGGTTCTCCCACACGAGCAAGGCCGCGGTGCTGCCGGGCTCGACGGCCGCGGCGACCGCCTCGACGTCCTCCTCGCTGAGCAGCATCGCCAGCTCGGCTTCGTAGGAGCGCAGCGCGCCGATCTCGGCTTCGTCCAGGTCGGCGAGCTCGAACGCTTCGAGCGATCCGTCGGTGTCCTTCTTCAGCAACAGCAGATCCAGGACGCGTACTGTTCCGCGTTCGACGAGTTCTTCGAGGGCGGGTGCGATCTCGCCCCTGAACCTGCTGCCCGGGAACTCCACTACGATCCAGTCCACCGGACCGAGTTCGTCGATGTCACTGTCGATTTGTCGTTCGACCTGTTCGGTCATCGCGTCGTCTCCTTTGCCGAGTTGCCGTCGATGGAGTGGCAAGGCCACATACCCGTGGCGGGTTCCACGTCTGATTCGGCGGCGTCCACGTGCCGCCTCGTCCCGGACGGCCGGCTTGTCGGAGAGTCCGATGACGACCTGGCAAGTCGGTCTGCCGGTGGGTTCTACGCAATCGACGGTAGACCTGATGGCCGCGCCCGGAAAGGAGCTCGGTGAAGACCGCTCGATCCGGTGACCTACGGCGCCTGATATGGACCCGAGCAGGACAGACCGGATATTCCGGACGCAGATCCGGGGCCGCGGCGTCTACGCCTCGTGTGCCGGCTTCCGTTCGGGTCGGGGGTGGCGGCGGAACCATGCGGCGTACCGGTCGGCGAGGGGGGCGGCGGTGACTCCGTGGGCGAGCACCGACAGGCCCACGGTGACAACAGCGGTGAGCAGTAGCAGGTCTTCGTGAGGCAGGGTACCGGGTTCTTCGAGAATCAGGATGACGAAGACGATGGTGGCCAGTCCGCGGGGGCCGAACCAGCCGAGGAAGGCGAGGGTGGGGGCGCGGGCATGGGTGCCGAGCAGCGACAGTGTGACGGGGACCATGCGCACGACGGTCAGGCTCAGCGTGGCGTAGGCGAGTATCGGCCACGACAGGTGTTCGAGGGCCGGCCCGAGCAACACCGCCCCGAAGACGATGAACGTCACGGCGTTGAACACATCCCCGCCTCGTCGATCAGTTGGGAGACCTCCCCGTCGGCGCGGCGCCGGATCGTCCCGAAGGTCAGCCCACCCACGAAGGCGGCGATGAATCCCGAGCCGCCGAGGGGCACGGCGACGGTGTAGGCCAGCGTGGCGGCGGCCACCGGCACGATCTGAACCCACAGGGGGTCGATCGTGCGATGCCGGACGGCGAGGATCAGTACCGCCGCCGCGACCGCTCCGGCACCTACCCCGGCGAGGATGCCGTAGCCGATCTGCTCGGTGACCAACCGTACGGCTGCACCGCCGCCGATCGCCCCGGACTCGGCGCGTGCGATCGCCAGCACGATCAGGAACAGCGGTACGCAGATGCCGTCATTGAGGCCGCTTTCGACGTTGAGTCCCTGGCGCACCCGCGTCGGCAGGATCGGCAGGGTGACCACCGCCTGCCCGAGAGCGGCGTCGGTGGGCGCGAGGAGAACGGCGAGCAGCAGCGCCTCGGGCCAGGAGAGGTCGCCCAGCACGAGCACCGCGGCGGCGAAGCCGGCCGCGATGGTCAGCGGCAGTCCTATACCGAGAAGACGTGCAGGAAGCGAGATCTCGGACCGTAGAGCGGTCGGGTCCACACCAGCGGCGTCGGAGAACAGCACGAGGGCAAGGGTGACCTCGGCGAGGAGTTTCACCGTTTCGCTGGTCGCCTCGATGTCGATCAGCCCGGCAGCCTGTGCGCCCAGCACGAGGCCGCCGACGGTGAAGACCATCGGAGCCGTGACGGAAGTGCCCGCAACCCGTCCGGAGATCGCCGCGAAGACGAGCAAGATGCCGGCGATCGCCGGGAGTGCCCAGGTCATGCTGCCCCCTCCGCGGGCGGAGGGCGGTGGCGGGGTGCGCCGGCCGGCCATCGGCGTCCGCGCGGCAGAACGAGAGCTGCCACACCCGACCACAGTGGAACTCCCAGGAACACCAAGATGATCCACATCATGAGTCGGGTCCTTGCCTCGCCGCACCGGAGTTCCGGGACAGGCGCGACCGGAGGGGCGGCGTCGTCATATTCTGCCGAATCCGAGACATCGTGCGACGAAATTTCGGCGGATCGCGCCGTTTGCACGTGCGGCGATTCGGCCGGTCGATACGCTCGGAATGCCGGAAAACGACAGGTCTGCTCGAGATCGGGAGCGTTGCCATGGCAAGAACCCACCACGGAAAGATCGCGGTCGACATTCGTGATTCCGTCCCGGATTGGGCGCCGTATCTGCCCGCGCAGGCGCCGGAGGGTGCCCCGAACGTTCTGATCATCGCCTGGGACGACGTCGGGTACGGCAGTATGGACATCTTCGGCGGCCCGATCGAGACCCCGACGATGCGGCGGATCGCGGACCGCGGCGTGAAGTACTCGAACTTCCACACCACCGCGCTGTGTTCCCCGACCCGGGCGTCGCTGCTGACCGGACGCAACGCGACGACCAACGGAATGGCGACCATCGCCGAATTGAGCTCCGGATTCCCCGGCATCAGCACCCACATCCCGTTCGAGAACGGGTTCGTCTCGGAGGTCCTGGCCGAGCGGGGGTGGAACACCTACTGCGTCGGCAAGTGGCACCTGACGCCGGGAGAAGAAATGAACATGTCGGCGGTCAAGAGCCGGTGGCCGCTGGGCCGCGGATTCGAGCGCTTCTACGGATTCCTCGGCGGCGAATCCAGCAGTTGGTACCCCGACCTGGTCTACGACAATCACCCGATCGAAGCGCCCGGAACGCCCGAGGACGGCTACCACCTGTCCAAGGACCTTGCGGACAAGGCGATCGAGTTCATCCGCGACGCCAAGACCATCGACCCCGACAAGCCGTTCTTCATGTACGTGGCCCCGCAGGCCGGGCACGCCCCGCACCACGTGTTCACCGAGTGGGCCGATCGGTACAAGGGCAGGTTCGACCAGGGCTACGAGGCCATCCGCGTCGAGATCCTGCAGCGGCAGAAGGACCTCGGGTTGTTGCCCGGGAACACCGAGCTGTCGCCGATCAATCCGCACGGGGAGCCGGCCACCACCGGGCCCGACGGTCAGCCGTGGCCGCTGCTCGACACCGTCCGGCCCTGGGACTCGCTCACCGCCGACGAGCAACGCCTGTTCGTCCGGATGGCCCAGGTCTTCGCCGGTTACATCTCCTACACGGACGACCAGCTCGGCCGGGTGATCGACATGCTCGAAGCGAGCGGTGAGCTCGACAACACCCTCGTCGTCGTGGTTTCCGACAACGGTGCCAGCGGGGAAGGAGGACCCAACGGATCGTTCAACGAATGGCGCTTCTTCAACGGGATCCCCGACACCACCGAGGGCACCCTGCCGCACCTCGACGAGCTGGGCACACCGGCGTCGTACAACCACTACAACACCGGCTGGGCGTGGGCCTTCGACACCCCGTTCCCGTACTGGAAGCGCTGGGCCGGCTACGAAGGTGGAGTCGCCGACATGTGCGTGGTCTCGTGGCCGGCGCGGATCGAGGCGTCGGCCGAACCTCGCTCGCAGTACGTCCACGCCGTCGACGTCGTCCCGACGATCTACGAGCTGCTCGGCATCACCCCACCCGCGGTTCTGAAGGGATACACCCAGAGCCCACTCGAGGGAGAGAGCTTCGCGGCCTCCCTGACCGATCCCACAGCACCGGGCAAGGACGTGCAGTTCTACACGATGCTGGGGCAGCGTTCGCTGTATCACGAAGGGTGGCTCGTCTGTTCCGTGCATCCGCCCCTGTCCGGGTGGGGGCACTTCGACAAGGACGTGTGGGAGCTGTACCACCTCGCGGAGGATCGAGCCCAACTGCACAATCTCGCAGACGCCGAACCCGAGCGGCTGGAAGCTCTGAAGAGCCTGTGGTTCTACTACGCGGGTCGTCACCACGGGCTACCGCTGGACGATCGCAGCGCCCTCGAACAGGTGCTCGCCGAACGTCCCCATCCCGGGAAGAAGCGCGACCACTATGTCTACTATCCGGACTGCGCGGACGTCCCGGAGGCGGCCGGCGTCGCCATCACCGGACGGTCCTACACGATCGTCGCCGGTGTGCACGTGGAGTCGGCCGCTGCCGAGGGAGTTCTGTACGCCCACGGCGGCCTGGCCGGCGGGCACAGCCTGTACGTCAAGGACGGTCGTCTGCGCTATGCCTTCAACTGGGTCGGCACGCACCTGCAGACCGTGGTCGCCGACCGGGACCTGACCCCCGGCGCTCACGTGTGCACCGCCGAATTCGCCGTATCGGGGAAGAACACCGATCCGGCAATGCCGGGTTTCGCCGGCACCCTGACTCTCTATGTCGACGATCAGCAGGTGGCCTCCGATGAGATCGTCACCCAGCCGGGGGCGTTCTGCCTCGTCGGTGACGGCATCTGCGTCGGGCGCGACAGCGCCTCGCCGGTCACCCCGGACTACGTGTCCCCGTTCCGCTTCACCGGAGGCACGATCGACAAGGTCGTCGTCGACGTCTCCGGCGAGCGCTACGTCGACCACGAGGCGCAGGTGCGGGCCTGGTTCTCGATCGATTGACCCGCGTTGCTCAGCGACCGCGCACGATGCAGTAAAGCGCGATGAGGCAGGGGAACCCGATGAGGCAGGTGGACCTTTCCGTGCTTTCCCCTTGCCTGGCTGCGGGCCGATAGCGCCGGCAGTCGGTGCGCAGAGGTGTGATCCGCCCTCGAGGACCCGCCGGGGTGGGTGTCGGCACCGTCGTCCGTTCTCGCACGTTGCCGGTGATGTCCTCGGGGCAGAAGTCCTCCGACCCCATCCGGAAGGCCCCGCCCGGAACCACCTCATGTCGTTCGGTGCGCGGCCTACTGGTTGCCTGCTTCGAGCATCTCGGAACCGGATCGCCCGTCCTCGCGATGCCGTGCGGGACCGGCCCTACCGGACCTGCATGCCCGTCTCCCCAGCGGATGTCCGTCCCAGTGCCGTGGCCTTGAGTTGCTCGAACTCGGCCTCGGTGATCACTCCCGAGTCGTACAGCGCCTTCGCATCGGCGATGTGCTCGGCCGGGGACTTGCCGGCCACCTGCCGGATGTACTCGTCGGTGGCCTGCTTGGTCTCCTGCTGGGCGCGCATCGACCGCTCCGCCATGCCGCGGCCCCGGGCGATCAGATAGACGAAGGCGGTCAGGTACGGCAACAGGACCAGCCCGATGACCCAGAGGGTCTTGGCGAAGCCGGACACGGTGTGATCGCGGAACAGGTCGACCAAGATCTGGAACAGCACGATCAGGTAGGCCACGAAGGCGAAGACGATGACCGTGTACCACACGTAATCCCAGAACGAATCCATGATGTGCACCTCCTGTGTGCGGACCCCGGGTGGGGCGGAGCTCCCGAGGACCCGGGCGACTCACATCGAGAATGACACCGCGACCGGTCGCTCCCCAGGGGACAAAGACCCTCGATCTCACCACCGGGCGGCGGCTCCGGATCCCTCCCGCGACCACCCGAATCGAGCGGTGACCTTGTGCTCTACACCACTGGCCGTCGGCGGCGGAACACTGTAGTCGAGCAACGCAGGAGTATCGAGATGAACGCAGAGCAGCCCCTGGCCCTCCGGTTGTGGCGCCGCGCTCCGTGGAGCGGCAATCCCCTGATGCGACGATCCGAGCGAGTGGAATCCGCACTCGTCCTGGCCGTGGCACTGTTCGTGCTCGTCCTGATTCCGTTCGCCGCCGCCTACGGGACGGCGACTTACGCCCGGATCGGCCAACTGGCGATGCAGGAGCATCAGCAACGGCACCAGGTGGCGGCGGTCCTTCTCGAGGAACCGGCACCTGCGCGGGCCGATGCACTGACGGACACCGCGACACGGGGTCCGGGCGACCCGGATCGAGCGACCGCGCGGTGGACGACCGGGACCGGTGAAACACGCTCGGGCAGGGTGGAGGTGCCCTTCGGTGCGAAACCCGGCGAGACGATCGATATCTGGATCGACTCGAACGGTGATCCCGTCGCCGCGCCCAGAACAGGCTCGGACGGCGTCGTAGCCGGTGTCGTTGCCGCGCTCACGGTGTGGGGGATGGGCTCCGGTGTCGCGCTGCTGCTCCTCTACGGAGTGCACCGGGCCGGTGCGAAGCGGAGGATCTCGGCCCTGGATCGGGAGTGGAACGACGTCGGAAGGAGCCCGGGATGGTCGATGGGTTGACCGTCGGGATGCCGGCCGGCGCGAAGCGGCATTCTCGATCTTCTTGCCGGGTAAGATCTTGCGTCGGGAGGCCCGGATGAGCGACTGGGTGTGCCGGCTGACGATGCCGAAGGATTCCGGCGACAGTCCGGCTCAATTGCATCTGGTGCTCCGCGACGATCTCACGGACGCGGAGGTGCTCGTCCGCGTCCTAGGCCTGGTTCACGAGTTCTACGGTCCCCGCGTGCAGGTCGACGATCTGAGGCCCGAGTCCTGGGCGCAGACCCGAGTCGCGTCCCGGCTCCGAAGCTCACCCGCCGGATGAGGAACGGAGGCGATACGGCAGGTCGTTTCAACGCAGATCACCGAGCCGGATCTCAGGGAAGGGGACGGGGCGTGTCCGAGGATGTGCGTGTCGGTCAGGGCGGTGCGGGCCACGGCGGCGTGAGCCGGGGCAGTACCGCCGAAAGGAGCGTCGGGCAGAAGATCGCGACGGGCATTTCGGTCGGTGCCGCCGTCGTTCTCGCGACTGTAGGAATTCTGCAACTGCTGCAGGGCATCGCGGCCGTCGCGGAGGGCGAACTGTTCGTGGTGGGGCAGAAATACACCTTCGAGTTCGATCTCACCACGTGGGGTTGGATCCACATCGTCACCGGTGCCGTCCTCATCGTGGTAGGCGCTGCCCTCCTCACCGGGGCCACCTGGGGGCGGGTCGCGGCGATCGTCGTCGCGGCCCTGTCGATCCTGCTCAACTTCATGTGGTTGCCGTACTACCCGTGGTGGTCGATCCTGATCATCGCTCTCGACGTGGTGGTCATCTGGGCGGTCTCGACCTGGGATCCACGGCTGGACTACTAGGTTCGCGTGAAGGCCGGACCGAGGTGATCGACCCCGGGCCGTCCACCGATCGGCGGAATATCAAAGGGTGCAGAGGTTTCGATCCCCCTGAAGCGCTTCGTCCGCCGCCGTGTCACACCGAGTGGAATGAGATGACGATGGACAGCGAGCCTACGCGCAGCGGCACGGGCACCGCTCCGCTCGACACCGCCGAACGGGCCGAGCTGGAGCGGTTGCGGGCCGAGGTGGCCGCACTGCGGGCGCGGACGGAGGCCGCACCCGAGGCGCCCCCGCCGTCGCCCCCGCCCGTGTCGCGTCCGCCGCGGCACGGGCTTCGCTGGACTGCGGTGGCGATCCTGACCGTGCTGGTCGCTCTGCTGGCGATCACGTCGGTGACGGCACGGTTCGTCCGCAGCCAAATCCTCGACACGGACCGGTACGTCACCACGGTGGCACCGCTCGGTTCCGATCCCGCGGTGCAGACCGAGATCGCGGGCACGATCACCGACGAGATCTTTGCGCGGGTCGATGTCGAAGGCCTCACGTCCGACGCGCTGACCGCCCTGACCGATGCCGTTCCGGCGACCGCGGACGCGCCGCGCGTGGACCGGGCGGTGGAGGGCCTCGCGCCGGTGATCGCCGGGCAGGCACGCAACTTCGTGTACGAGACGGTGCTGTCGCTGGTGCAGACCGACCAGTTCGAGGACCTGTGGATCCAGGCCAACCGAGCCGCGCACACCGGTCTGGTGGCAGTCGTCACCGGTGAGGGCGGGCCGTCCTCGGTGACGGTAGACGAGAGCGGCACGGTCAGCATCTCCCTCGGCACGATCATCGACAACGTCAAGGCTCGTCTGCTGGACCGGGGATTCACCTTCGTCGAGAGGATCCCCGACATCGACAAGCAGTTCGTGCTGTTCCAGTCCCCGGAACTGATCAAGGCGCAACGGGCGGTCAGTGCACTGGACACGGCGTCGGATGTGCTGCCGTGGCTCACGATCGCCGCCGCGGTGGCCGCGGTGGCAGTGGCTCCGCCCGGCCGTCGTCGTCGTGCCCTGGCGTTCGTCGGAGCGGCACTGCTCGTGGGGATGCTGATCCTCGCGGTCGCGCTGATCGTCGTCCGATCGCTCTACCTCGGCGACATTCCCCCGGACGTGCTGTCCCCGGACGCCGCCTCGGCGATCGTCGACACGGTGTTGGTGCCGCTGCGGACCGCGCTGCGGGCGGTGGCGGTCCTCGGCCTGGTGATCGCGGTCGGGGCGTACCTGACCGGGGGATCGGCCTCCGCGGCAGCCGTCCGTCGTGGATTCGGGCGAGGAATGGACGCGGTGCAGCGGTCCCGTAAGCCGCGACCACCGAACCAGGTGGAAGCCGGGGCCTACCGGGCCCGGACGGCGTTGCGGCTGGCGATCATCGGCGTCGCCGCGCTGATGCTGATGTTCTGGCGCTATCCGACCGGCATGGTGGTCGTGTGGATCGTTCTCGGTGCCCTGCTGGCCCTGCTTGCGCTCGAGGTGCTGATCCGGCCGGCACGAACCTGGGACCAACCGACTGAGGATGTGATGTCGGCACCGCCGACGGAGGGCGTGGTGTCGGCACCGCCGACGGACGAACAACCGACGGAGAAACTCCCGGGCACGAAGACGGGGACGTGAGCCCGGTGGACGCCGTTCCCGGTGACCACGTGCCGACCTCGCGCCGATGGTGGGCGCGGGCGGCGTTCGCCGCCGTCCTCGGCGCTGCCGCCGTTCCGGTGATCGTCGCGGGCCTGCGTGGCGCCCTCGCGCTCCTGGCGGTGAGCGTGGCGGTGGCAGCGGTGACGGTCGCGGCCCTGTACTGGTTCCTCGCGACCCGTGGGCTGCTGCGTGCGCTGTCGCTGGGTCTCGCGGTGGTCGTCCCCCTCGCCCTGCCCGTGCTGTTCGTGCGGGAACGCGTGCTCTGGGTCGCGTTGGTGTCGGTCGCGCTGGTGCTGCTCGCCCTGGCGTGCGCGCGGGCGGCCCTGCGCCGTGACACCGGGATGCCCGAGTACCCCGCCCCGCCGGTCCACCGCCCGTTCCTGGTGATGAACCCCCGTTCGGGGGGCGGCAAGGTCGTGAAGTTCGATCTGCAACGCAAAGCCGAGGAACTCGGCGCCGAGGTGGCCCTGCTCGCCGGGCCGGGCCCCGTCGACGTCGAGGCCCTGGCCCGGCAGGCGGTGGAGCGGGGCGCCGACCTGCTCGGCGTCGCCGGAGGTGACGGGACCCAAGCCCTGGTGGCGGCGATCGCGGCCGAGCACGGGCTGCCGTTCCTGGTGATCAGCGCCGGCACGCGGAACCACTTCGCGCTGGACCTGGGACTGGACCGGGAGGACCCGGCCGCAGGCCTGGACGCGCTGCGGGACGGGGTGGAACTCCGCGTCGATCTCGGCCGGATCGGGGGACGGGTGTTCGTCAACAACGCCTCGTTCGGCGTCTACGCCGACGTGGTGCAGAGCCCGGAATACCGGGACGACAAGGCCGGGACGGCCCTGCGGATGATGCCCGACCTGCTCGCCCGCGACAGCGCCACCCGGCTGCGGGCCCGCATCGACGGCGACACGACGGTGGAGGGCGCGCAGGCCGTCCTGGTGAGCAACGACCCGTACGCGACCGACGACCTCGCGGGGCTGGGACGCCGGCCCCGGCTGGATCGCGGGGTGCTCGGGGTGGTGACGATCTCGGTAGCCGGCGCGGGGCAGGCGGTCGACCTGCTGCGCCGCACCCACAGCCGGGGGTTGGTTCAGCGCGTGGCCACCGAGGTGGTCGTCGACGCGGAAGCCCCGGAGATACCGGTCGGGGTGGACGGGGAAGCGTTGACGCTGCCCACACCGGTGCGCTGCACCGTCGAACCACAGGCGCTGCGGGTGCGGGTGCCCCGACGGCGTCCGGGAACCCTGGTCTCGGCACCGACCTGGGACTGGGCGCGGCTCCGGGACCTGGCCTTCCGGCCTCAGCGTTCGTCGTCGGTCTCGTCGGGCCTGCGCTGACCTTCCCCGGGCCGCGAGCCTACCGGCACGCGCGGCAGCGATCCGGTGCCGAACAGGGCGGCGACGGCGAGCAGCGCCGTGACGGCGAAGGCCACCTGGAGCGCCTCGAGCCGCGCGTCCGAGTTGACCTCGACGATCGCGTCCGCAGTGGACTCGTCCACCCCGGCATCGGCCAACGCCCCCTCGAGCTGGGTGTCGGACAGGAACGGCACCCCGGCAGCCATGTCCGTGGCGGCCTGCTGCTGCACCGAGTCCGGTACCGCCGGGTTGTTCTCGATACCGGCGATGACGGAGGTGGTCAGGGTGGCGATGAGGATGGACCCGATCAGGGCGGTTCCCAGTGACGCCCCGAGATTGGTCGCCGTGTTCTGCAGACCGCCGACCTCGGCGCTCTGCGAGTCCGGCACCGCGGACACAGTGACCGCACCGAGCTGGGAGGCCAACGCCCCCAGGCCGAGACCCATCAGCAGCATCGGGATCGACACGACCGCCGCGCTGGCGCCGGGATCCATTCCGCCCACAAGGATGAGGATGCCGACGGCCATGGTCCCGAGACCGAGCCGGACGACGAGCCGGGGATTCGCGTGAGGTCGCAGCTTCGGGATTCCGATGGCCGCCAGGACCAGAGCGATCGACAGCGGAAGGATCCGCACGCCCGTCTCGAGCGCACTGAGTTCGAGAACCACCGACAGGAACAGGGGGACGGAGAAGAACACTCCGGCCTGGATGAGGAACTGGGCGAAGAACATACTCAGCCCCCCGGTGAGCTGGCTGTTCTTCAACAGCGCGGGATCGACCAGCGGTTCGCCGCCCGTCTTCGCCAGGTACGTCTCCCGGCGCAGGAACAGGTAGAGCACGAACAGGCCGCCGAGCAGCAGCCAGATGACGGGGGACAGACCCAGAATCTGCGGTCCGCCGGGTTTGGTCTGGATCCAGCCCCACTCGCTCGAGCGCAGCACGCCGTAGACGAACATTCCCAGGCCGACCACCGACAGGAGCGAGCCGACGAGGTCGAGCCGGATCCGCTGGGGTGGAATGTCTTCCACGCGGCGCAGCGTGAGCAGGATCAAGAAGACGACGACGACCTCACCGAAGAAGACGTAGCGCCAGGACGCGAACGTAGTCACCGCCCCGCCGAGCAGCGGCCCCACCGCGACTGCCGCAGCGCCCGCGGCGGCCACCAGTCCGTAGGCGGCGGGACGGCGTTCGGCGGGGAAGTTCGCCGCGACCAGGGAGACGATCGCGGGCATGATCAGGGCCGCACCGATGCCCTCGAGCAGGGACCAGCCGATGAGCAGGACGGTGAGATTCGGTGCGATGCCGGTGACGAACGAGCCGGCACCGTAGATGATCAGGCCGAGCCCGAACGCCCGGCGCCGGCCGAGAATGGTGCCGACCTTGCCGCCGGTGATCATCAGGGTGGCCATCACCAGCGTGTAGAGGGTGATGGCGGTCTGGATGCCGGTGATGGTGGTGTTCACGTCCGCGGCCACGGTCGCCATCGACACGTTCATCACGGAGCTGTCGAGCGTCATCAGGAACTGGCCCGCAGCCAGCACCGCGAGCACCAGGGCGGAACCCGAGGCCGTCGCCGGCCC
The DNA here is from genome assembly GCF_016804345.1 of Rhodococcus ruber. Classification (NCBI taxonomy): domain Bacteria; kingdom Bacillati; phylum Actinomycetota; class Actinomycetes; order Mycobacteriales; family Nocardiaceae; genus Rhodococcus; species Rhodococcus ruber. The sequence goes on from NZ_CP044211.1 coordinate 638,581, forward strand.
CTTCTGTGAACTCTCGAGACTCATGGCATCGACCTCTCGGGGGCCCTCGACACTGCTGCGTTCACGCAGGTTAGACCATCGCATGCTGCCGACGCACAGCTACAGGGCACAACGTCCCGGATCTCGGCTACACCGGCTCGAGCGGCCGGAACCGCCGGATGTCGTTGCCCGCGGGGCCGACCACGGCGGCCGAGGACTCGGGCATCTCGTTCCATGCGCCCGGCAGATCGCGGAGCGGTTCGGACACGACGAACCGGGTGTCGATGCCCAGACGATGGAACATCTCCACCTCGGGGTGCAGCTCGCGGAGTTTGGCGACCTCGGTGGAGTAGAACAGCGACCGGGTCCGGCCTTCAGTGGAGTAGCGGAACACCCAGATCGTGTCGCCGGCCGTGGTGGCCACGGTCATCTGTACGGGGTCGTCGATTCCGTGGTCGCGGGCGACCTTTTCGACCATCCCGACCGCGCGGCCGACCGCGGTGAACGGATCGTCCCGGAGACCGAACGTGAGAGCGAGGAAGAACAGCACCTCGGAGTCCGTGGTACCCGCGACGTCCGGGTACAGCGACGGATCCACGGCCATCATCAGTTCTCGTTTGATCTCCCGGAAGCCGAGGATCTCGCCGTTGTGCATCCACAGCCATTCCCCGTGCCGGAACGGGTGGCAGTTGCTGCGCTGCACCTGCGTGCCGGTCGAGGCGCGCACGTGCGCGAACAGCAGCGGGGTGCGGATCTGCCCGGCGATCTCCCGCAGGTTGTGGTTGTTCCACGCCGGATCGATGCTCTTGAACAGGGCCGGCTCGGAACCTATTCCATACCAGCCGATTCCGAATCCGTCACCGTTGGTGGTGGTGGCTCCGAGGTGGGAGTGCAGGCTCTGGTCGATGAGCGAATGCTCGGGCTTGAACAGCAGGTCCTCCACGAGGATCGGCTCGCCCGAGTAGGCCATCCATCTGCACACCCGGTCATCGAATCACTCCACCGGCGCCGGTGCTCTGGTTTCCCGAGCTATTGTGTCGCTGGGGAATCCGTTGTCTCGAGGTCCAGCACCGAGCCGGTGGTGGCACCCCCGTCGACGAGGAATTCGGAGCCGGTCGAGTAGGTGGCCTCGGTGACGACGAATCGCACCATCCGGGCCACCTCCTCGGGACTGCCGAAGCGGGGAATCGGCTGCGTGGCGGCGATGCCGCGGTCCATTCCCGCCGTCATCGGTGTGTCGATGGGGCCGGGGTGCACCGAGCACACCCGGACCCCGTCGGGGGCGAACTCGAGCGCGGCGGTCTTCGTCAGGCCGCGCAGGGCCCATTTGCTCGCCACGTAGGCGCCGAGGCCGGCGTAGCCGATGAGGCCGGCCGTCGAGGAGATGTTGACGACGACCCCGCGCCCGCGACGCAGCGCCGGGCCGGCGACGTGCATTCCCAGCCACTGGCCGACGAGATCGACCTGCAGCACGCGTTCGAACTCGACTCGGGTCTGCTCCTCGATGGTGCCGACGGCCAGGATGCCGGCGTTGTTGATCAACGCCCGCAACGGACCGATGGATTCGGCCACGGCGACCGCCTCCGACCATTGCGCTTCGTCGGTCACGTCGAGGTGCACGAACTTCGAGCCTTTGCCGAGTGTCGCGGCGTGGCGGGTGCCTTCGTCGTCGAGCACGTCGGCGACGACGACACCGGCGCCTTCACCGGCGAGGATCGTGGCGACGGCGGCGCCGATGCCGCGGCTGCCCCCGGTGACGAGGACCGAACCTCCGTCGAGTTCCGTCATGACCCCAACCCCTCGTGTGCCGATACCGTGGGTGCCGGGGTGCCGTTTCGGGCGATCCCGGATTCCGGTGGTCGTGCGCTGTCCGCGGCGCTACGCGGCGGACCCGCCGTGGCGGCGGTGATCTCGCGGTCGAGGAACGTCTTCAGCTCGGAGATGGCGCTCATCATGGGGGCCGGGAACACCACGGTCGTGTTCTTCTCGACGCCCAGTTCCACCAGTGTCTGCAGGTTGCGCAACTGAAGGGCGAGCGGGTGGGCCAGCATCGTGTCGGATGCCTGCCCGAGGGCGGTCGCGGCGATCGACTCGCCCTCGGCGGCGATGATCTTGGCCCGCTTCTCCCGCTCCGCCTCGGCCTGCCGCGCCATGGCCCGCTTCATGCTGTCGGGCAGCTGGATGTCCTTCAGTTCCACCAGCGTCACCTCGACCCCCCATTCCAGAGTGGACACGTCGAGGAACTCGCGGATGTTCGCGTTGATCACGTTCGTCCGCCGCTGCCACGTTCTCGATCGCGACGACCGACTTCACGGCATCGATGACCCGGAAGTACGCCACGGCAGAGATGTCGACACTGACGTTGTCGCGGGTGATGATGCCCTGGGACTGGATCGGCATCGTCACGATCCGCAGGGACACCTTCGTCAACCGGTCGACGAGAGGGATGATCAGATGCAGTCCGGGTTCCCTGACGCCGATGAGCCGGCCGAACCGGAACAGCACGCCCTTCTCGTACTGGGTCACCACGTGCACTGCCTGCGACAGGACGAACAGCGCCACCACCAGGAGCACACCGGTCAGAACGACCCACGTGGCCACGGCTTCTCCTTCCGCATCGCCTCGCGGCTGTGGTTCCACGGTCCACCCCTCGGGCGTCGCCGGAAAGGGTCGAAGGTCACCGTGCCGGGGAACGGCGCCGGCCGCGCGGCGCAGCGCCGGGCGGGCCGGTACAGTGAGGTCGTATACCCCTCTGGGTATATGGACGAGACGTAGGCGGAAGGAGAAACCGGATGACATTGCCCGACTTCGTCGACGGAGTCGAGGTGTTGTGGCGGCCCGGGTGTCCGTTCTGCTCGCGCCTGCGCCGGGGCCTGCACAGGCGCGGCATCGAGGTCGTCGAGACCGACATCTGGCAGGACCGGGCCGCCGCCGCGCGGATCCGGGCAGTGAGCGGCGGCGACGAGATCGTGCCGACGGTCTTCGTCGGACCGGTCGCGCTCGTCAATCCCTCTGTGCAAGAAGTTGAATCGGCGATCGAGCGGCATCTCCCCGGCCGGGTGGGCGAGCTGATCGGGCCTCGGCCGCGGACGGTGTGGTCCCGACTCGCCGATACGGTCCGCGGCCGGCCGGCCGCGCCCCCCTCCCGACGATCGAAGGAGTCGTAGTGCCCGAACATCTACAGGACGAAGAACTCTGGGACGAGCGCTACCGTTCCCGTCCCGCGCTGTGGAGCGGTGAGCCCAATCGTCACCTCGTGGGGGAGGTGGCCGGCCTCTCGCCCGGACTCGCCCTCGACGTCGGGTGCGGCGAAGGCGCGGACGCCATCTGGCTCGCGCAGCGCGGCTGGCGAGTCGACGGTGTGGACGTCTCCGGCGTCGCCCTGCAACGCGCCGCCGAGCACGCGGACCGGGCCGGCGCCGAGGTCGTCGGCCGCATCTCGTGGCTGCACGAGAACCTGACCGCCTGGGACCCGGGCCGAGGGCGATACGACCTGGTCTCCGCGCAGTACATGCACCTGCCCTCGCCGGAACGTGACGTCCTCTTCCGTCGGCTGGGGGAGGCGGTCGCCCCCGGCGGCACCCTCCTGATCGTCGGGCATCACCCCTCCGACCTGCAGACCACCGTGCCGCGTCCGCCGCGACCCGAGTTGTTCTTCACGGGGGCGGACGTCGTGGCACTGCTCGATCCCGACGGCTGGGACGTCGTCACCGACACCGCCGTCGCGCGGCCGGTCACCGACCCGGACGGACGGGTCGTCACGGTGCACGACACCGTGGTCAGGGCCCGACGGCGCTGATCCCGTCGAACATCGTCACCGGGCGGTAGCCCTCAGTGTCCGAACATCGTCACCGGGCGGTAGCCCTCAGTGTCACCGGGCGGTAGCCCTCGGTGTTGCCGGGCGGTAGCCCTCAGGCCAGTGCGAGGAAGAGGCGCTCGAGCTGCTCCTCGGTGAGCCGGTCCGGGCATGTGTCGTCATCTTCGTCGAGCATGCACCGACGAAGCTGTGCGGCAACGATTTTGAAGCCGGCTCGGTCGAGTGCCCTAGAGACGGCGGCGAGCTGGGTCACCACGTCCCGGCACTCGCGGCCGGATTCGAGCATGGCGATGACACCCGCGAGCTGCCCCTGGGCGCGGCGCAGCCGATGCAGCACCTGGGTATCGGCTTCGGGGGTGACGGCGGTCCGGGCGACGGGGGCGGCAGGAGTGTTCATGGTTGTGCTTCCGGTCGGGGGGGAGCGGGGTTCGCTTGGATACCCCATGGGGTACTTGACATACCCTAGGGGGTATGTGGCAGGGTTGTCCACATCGAGGACGAAATCGACTCATACGGAGGAACCACGATGATTCTCGAGCAGTACTACATCGAGTGCCTGTCGCACGCGTCGTACCTGATCGGTGACGAGAGCACCGGCCGGGCGATCGTGGTCGATCCGCGCCGGGACGTCACCGAGTACCTCGACGACGCCCGCAGGCACGGGCTGAGCATCGAGGGTGTGATCAACACCCATTTCCACGCCGACTTCGTCTCCGGGCACCTCGAGCTGCTCGAGGCGACCGGGGCGTGGATCGGGTTCGGCGAGGCCGCCGAGGCGGACTACCCGATCCGCCGGCTGCGCGACGGCGAGCACCTCTCGCTCGGGGAGGTGGACCTCGAGATCCTGTCCACCCCGGGGCACACCTGGGAGTCGATCTCGGTGCTGGTGCGCGAGCATCCGGGGGCGACGCCGACGGCGGTGCTGACCGGGGATTCGCTGTTCATCGGGGACGTGGGCCGGCCGGACCTGGTGAACCTGGGGGATTCGTCGACCGAGGACCTGGCCCGGGCGATGTACCACACGGTGCACGAGAAGCTGCTGACCCTGCCCGATCAGGTCACCGTGATGCCCGCGCACGGCGCCGGCTCGTCGTGCGGGAAGAACCTGTCGGCGGAGCTGACCTCGACGATCGGGGAGCAGCGGGTGAGCAACCCGTCGGTGCAGCCGATGAGCGAGGAGGCGTTCGTCGCGCTGGTCACCGAGGGCCAGCCCGCGGCGCCGTCGTACTTCTCGGTCGATGCCGGGTTGAACAAGAGCCTGCATCCGCTGCTCGATCAGGGCCGGGCCATCCCGGCGCTGGGCCCGGAGCGGGTGCGCGCGGAGCTGGCCGCCGGGACCCGGGTGCTCGATGCGCGCAGCGTGGACGAGTTCGCGGCGGGGCATCTGCGCGGGTCGGTCAACGTCGGGTTCGACGGGCGGTTCGCCGAGACCGGCGGCATGGTCGCCGAGGTGGGGGAGCCGATCGTGTTGATCACCTATCCGGGGGAGGAGCAGGACGCGGCGGTGCGGCTGGCCCGGATCGGGTCGGACAACGCGCTGGGGTATCTGACGGTCGATCACGACGGGGTGTTCCCGGCGGAGCTGGCGGAGCTGGTGCAGAGCGCGCCGCGCACCACCGTCGCCGAGCTCGACGAGATGCTCGCCGCGGAGACGGTGGCGTTGGTCGACATCCGCAATCCGGGGGAGCGGGAGTTCGGGACGATTCCGGGGGCGGTGCCGATTCCGTTGGCGCAGCTGCGGGCGCGGCTCGAGCAGGTGCCCACCGGCAAGCCGATCGTGGTGCACTGTGCCGGCGGGTGGCGGTCGAGTGTGGCCGCGTCGCTGCTGCGGGCGCAGGGCTTCGAGAACGTGTCGGACCTGCTCGGCGGGTACAACGCCTGGGCCGAGGCCCACGTCCCCGCCTGACCGCGGTACCTCCGCAATTCACGGCAGCCCGCCCCCTGGTCGACCAGGGGGCGGGCTGCCGTCGTCCTATCAGGCACCGTCCTATCAGGCACCGTCCTGCTCGGCACCGTCCGGTCCGCGGAGGAGCGTGCCCGCCTGGGATCATGCCTGGACGAGTCCCCGACCTCTGGAGCAGCAGATGGCCTACTTCGAACGGATCGGTCCGGCCGCGTTCCGGCCGACCCACCACGTCGGCGGCGCCTGGAACCCGCAGGAGCAGCACATCGCGCCCGCGCTGGGGCTGCTGGTCCACGCCGTCGAATGCGACCGGGATGCCCGCCGCGACGACGGACTGGTCGTCGCCCGCCTGTCCTACGACATCCTCGGCACCGTCCCGGTCGACACGGTCGAGACCACCGTGACGGTCCTGCGTCCCGGGCGCACCATCGAGCTCGTCGAGGCCGTCCTCACGCACGACGGTCGCGCCGCGGTCCGGCTGCGGGCCTGGCTGATGCAACCTCGTCCCACCCCCGCGCTGGAGGCGACGTCGCTGCCGCGGATCGACCCGCCCGAGGCCATGGAGCCGTGGGACGCCTCGACGGTGTGGCCGGGCGGGTTCATCGCCTCCACCGAGGTCCGCCGCGCCCAGCTCGAGCCGGGCCGGGCGGCGTACTGGGTGCGCACGCCGCTCCCCCTGGTGCTCGACGAGAAGGTCAGCGCGCCGGCCGGTGCCGCCGGTCTGTTCGACATCGCCAACGGCATGACCGCGCGGGTGTCCCCGAAAGACGTCGCCTTCCCCAACGTCGACCTCACCGCCCACCTGTTCACCGAACCCCGCGGTGACTGGCTCGGCTTCGACACCACCGTCTCGTTCGGTCCCGACGGTCTCGGCCTGACGAGCAGCGTCCTCCACGACACCCGCGGTCCCGTGGGCACCGTGTCCCAGATCCTCACCGTCCGTCCCAACTGACCGTCGTGCCGGCGGGGCGCACGCGCGACGGACACGGTCAGGCGCCGACGTAGGCCGCGAGGTGCTCGCCGGTGAGGGTGGACCGCGCGGCGACGAGGTCGGCGGGGGTGCCCTCGAAGACGATCCGGCCACCGTCGTGGCCGGCGCCGGGACCGAGGTCGATGATCCAGTCGGCGTGCGCCATGACCGCCTGGTGGTGCTCGATGACGATGACGGACTTGCCGGCGTCGACCAATCCGTCGAGCAGCCCGAGCAGCTGCTCGACGTCGGCGAGGTGCAGACCGGTCGTCGGTTCGTCGAGGACGTAGACGCCGCCCTTCTCGGCCATCCGGGTCGCCAGCTTGAGCCGCTGGCGTTCACCGCCGGACAGCGTGCTCAGCGGTTGACCGAGGCTGAGGTAGCCGAGCCCCACGTCGGCGAGCCGCTGCAGGATCTTGTGCGCCGCCGGGATCCGTGTCTCGCCCGCGCCGAAGAACCCCTCGGCCTCGGCCACCGGCATCGCGAGCACGTCCGCGATGCTGCGCCCGCCGAACGTGAACTCCAGCACCGCCGCCTGGAACCGCTTCCCCTCGCATTCCTCGCAGGTGGATTCGACGGTGGCCATCACTCCCAGGTCGGTGTAGATGACCCCGGCGCCGTTGCACGCCGGGCACGCGCCCTCGGAGTTGGCGCTGAACAACGCCGGTTTCACGCCGTTGGCCTTCGCGAACGCCTTCCGGATCGGATCGAGCAGCCCGGTGTACGTCGCCGGATTGCTCCGCCGCGAACCCCTGATCGCCCCTTGGTCGACCGTGACCACGCCCTCGCGCCCGGCCACCGAACCGTCGATCAGCGAGCTCTTCCCGGAGCCCGCCACGCCGGTGAGGACGACCAGCACGCCGAGTGGGATGTCCACGTCGACGTTCTGCAGGTTGTGCGTGTCGGCGCCGCGCACCTCGAGCACACCCGACGGGGTCCGCACCGCGGGCTTCACCGATGCGCGGTCGTCCAGGTGCCGCCCGGTGAGCGTGCCACTGGTGCGCAGTCCCTCGACGGTGCCCTCGAACACCACCTCGCCACCGTCGGTGCCGGCGCCCGGTCCGAGGTCGACGACGTGGTCGGCGATCGCGATCGCCTCCGGCTTGTGCTCGACGACGAGCACGGTGTTGCCCTTGTCGCGCAGCTGCAGCAACAGGTCGTTCATCCGGGCGATGTCGTGCGGGTGCAGTCCGATGGTGGGCTCGTCGAAGACGTACGTGACGTCGGTGAGGGAGGAACCGAGATGTCGGATCATCTTGGTGCGCTGGGCTTCTCCGCCGGACAACGTGCCCGCCGGCCGGTCGAGGGAGAGGTAGCCCAACCCGATCTCCGCGAACGCGTCGAGAAGGTGCTGCAGCCCGGTCAGCAGCGGAGCCACCGACGGTTCGTCCAGGCTGCGGACCCAGTCGGCCAGGTCACTGATCTGCATGGCGCAGACGTCGGCGATGTTCCTGCCGCCGATCTTCGAGGACAGGGCCTCCTCGGCGAGCCGGGTGCCGCCGCAGGCGGGGCAGGTGGAGAAGGTCACGGCCCGTTCCACGAACGCCCGGATGTGCGGCTGGAGGGCATCGACGTCCTTGGACAGCATCGATTTCTGGATCTTCGGGATCAGCCCCTCGTACGTCAGGTTGATCCCGTCGACCTTGATCTTGGTCGGTTCCCTGTGGAGCAGGTCGTGCAGTTCCCGCTTGGTGTACTTGCGGATCGGCTTGCCCGGGTCGAAGAATCCGCAGCCCCGGTAGATCCGGCCGTACCAGCCGTCCATGCTGTACCCGGGAATCGTGAGTGCACCCTCGTCGAGCGAGAGGTTCTCGTCGTACAACGCGGACAGGTCGAAGTCGGTGACCGAGCCCATCCCCTCGCAGCGCGGGCACATGCCGCCGAGCCGGTGGAAGGTCGCCTTCTCGGTCTTCGTCCTGCCGGCGCCGCGCTCGACCGTGATCGCACCGCTGGCTTTCACCGAGGGGACGTTGAACGAGTACGCGTTGGGGGAACCGATGTGCGGTTGCCCCAGCCGGCTGAAGAGGATGCGCAGCATCGCGTGCGCGTCGGTGGCGGTGCCGACGGTGGAGCGGGGATTGGAACCCATCCGCTCCTGGTCGACGATGATCGCCGTCGTCAGTCCTTCGAGCAGGTCGACGTCGGGACGCGCCAGGGTCGGCATGAAGCCCTGCACGAAGGCGCTGTAGGTCTCGTTGATCAGCCGTTGCGACTCCGCGGCGATCGTGCCGAACACCAGCGAGCTCTTGCCCGAGCCGGAGACGCCGGTGAACACCGTCAACCGGCGCTTCGGGATCTCGACGCTGACGTCGTGGAGGTTGTTCACCCGCGCACCGTGGACGCGAATCAGGTCGTGGCTGTCGGCAACGTGCGGCGCGTGCGACCGCGTGTCCGTCTTCGTGGCCATGCTCATCGGGTCTCCATCTGCCGGGAGGGGAAAAGCTCGGGTCAACGGTGACGTCATGGCGGTCAGGCTAGTTGCGGCTCCGCGGCTCCCGCTTCTCGATTCCTGATCGGTCTGGTCACCGTCTTCGCGACACACGACGGCATCCCCGCCGCCGCGTGCGCCGCCTGACGCCGGTAGATGCTCGGCGGCACACCGACCAGCTCGGTGAAGCGAGTGCTGAAGGTGCCCAGCGACGAGCAGCCCACCGCGAAGCACACCTCGGTGACACTCAGATCGCCGCGACGCAGCAGTGCCATCGCGCGTTCGATGCGCCGCGTCATCAGGTACGCGTACGGCGACTCCCCGTACGCCGCCCGGAATTGCCGGCTGAGATGCCCCGCCGACATGTGCACCCCGCGGGCGAGCGCCTCGACGTCCAGCGGCTGGGCGTACTCCCGGTCGATGCGGTCGCGGACGCGGCGCAGCCGCGCGAGATCGCGCAGGCGCTGCGCGTCAGCAGGTCCCCCGGTCACGTACGCGATCGTGCCACGTGGCAACGGAGTTGCCCAGCGCTTCCGGCGTGCCACGCGTGGACGGCGAGTTCGTCGACGAAGCGGTATCGGCCGCGCGACGGCGAGGAACGGACTCGCGCTCGGCGGATCGATCAGGAATCGAGAAGCGCGGGACACGGAGACGCTCCTAACCTGCTCGTCATGGACATCACCATTCACACGAGCTTCCTGCCGCACGACGACCCGGACGCCTCCCTCGCCTTCTATCGCGACGTCCTCGGCTTCGAGGTCCGCAATGACGTCGGGCAGGGCAAGATGCGCTGGATCACGGTGGGCCCCGCCGGTCAGCCCGACACGTCCATCCTCCTGGCGCCGCCGGCCGTCGACCCGGGCATCACCGACGACGAGCGCCGCACCATCGCCGAGATGATGGCCAAGGGCACCTACGGCTGGATCCTGCTGGCCACCCGGGATCTCGACGCCACGTTCGAGAAGGTGCAGGCCGGCGACACCGAGGTCGTCCAGGAGCCGACCGAGCAGCCGTACGGCATCCGCGACTGTGCCTTCCGCGACCCGGCGGGCAATCTGGTGCGGATCCAGGAGCTTCGCTGAGCCCTACGTCGGACACTGCCGCCGGCGGACGGCACACCGTCGACCGTTCCTCGCTGCCACCGGTGCCGCGGTGCACTCCCGGTGTCGCCGCGGCGCCGGCACGGTACTGACCTGCGTCACTTCTGGGTTGTGACGAGACATTCCGGACGGCAGTGGAATTCGGAACTCCGGCTCGGATGGGCTCGCGGGGTGTCCCGCGAGCACGGAGAATGCGGGAGCGTAAGACGACGGCAGCGGTCGCTGCACCTCCTACCCTGGGTCAGGCACTGCCCGGGCCGGCGGTTGCCGGTTCCACGTGGATGAAGGTCTCGGTGTGCGGCAGCACCGCGTCGATCGCCGCCTCGATGCGGTCGGCCATGTCGTGAGCGGTCCGCACGGTCCAGTCCCCGGGCACGGTCACGACGACGAACACCTGACGTTGCCGCCCGGATTCGACGGTACGCAGCGGCGCGAACTCGACCGGGCACTCGGCGCGGAACCGGTCCAGCACGGCATTGACCTGGTCCTGCTCGTGCTGGGGGAGGGCGGCGCTGAGGAGGCCGCTGACCGAGCCGCGCAGCAGCCGGTACCCGGTCCACAGGATGTTGACGCCCACGGCGAGCGCCACGATCGGGTCCAGGGGCTCCCAGCCGGTGACGGCGACCAGCGCGATGCCGACGATCACCCCGGCGGAGGTCCACACGTCGGTCAGCAGATGCTTGCCGTCCGCGACGAGTGTGATCGAGCGGTGCGTGCGTCCCACGCGCAGCAGGGTGAGGCCGACGCCGAGGTTGATCACCGAGGCGACGGTCGACAGTGCCAGTCCGAGCCCGGGCTGGACGAGCGGAACCGGGCTGATCAGGCGTTCGATCGCGGTCCAGATGATGGCGGTGGCGGCGACGAAGATCATCGCGCCCTCGACCAGGGCGGAGACGTACTCGGCCTTGCCGTGGCCGAAGTGGTGGCTCGCGTCCGGGGGGCGGGCCGCCACCCGCAGCGCGATCAGCGCCACCACCGCGGCGACGAGGTTGACACCCGATTCGAGGGCATCGGAGAGGAAGCCGACCGAGCCGGTCGACCACGCGGCGCTCGCCTTGAGGACGATGGTGACCACCGCGGCGGCCAGCGAGAGCAGCATGAAACGGAACAGCAGGCGGTCCTGCTGCTGTCGCGACTCGGGCACCGACGTCGTCATCCGACTCCTCCCGCTCGATCGGTCTCCTTGTCTGTGGAGCGCGCGGTGGGCGCAGGACGCGCCCGGGCAGGTGTTCCCGGGGCGCGGGAACACCTGCGTCGGGTCCGGTGTGTCAGGCGGCCGTCGTGGCGTCGAGCAGCGCCTGACGCTGGTTGGCGCCGAGGCCTCCGATGCGGCGGGTGTCCGGGATCGACAGCTGCTCGAGGAGCTTGGCGGCCTTGACCGCGCCGACGCCGGGCAGCGCCTTGATCAGGGCGGAGACCTTCGTCTTCTTCACGACCTCGTCGGTCTCGGCCTTCTCGAGCACGGCCGGGACGTCGATCTCTCCGGCCTTGACGGCGGCGAGCAGTTCGCTGCGGGCCTTGCGCACTTCGGCCGCCTTGGCGAGTGCGGCGGTGCGCTGTTCGTCGGTGAGAACGGGTGCTGGCATGACGGCCCCCTGTGTTGTCCGATGGTGAGCGGCCCCGGGCGAGGCTGCCGCGGCTGATGCTGCCAGGTCGGACCGACATTCGTCGGTTCGGCACGCGGAGACGGCGGTTCGTGGCGCGGATCTGCCCGATTCCGGCACACGCCCTGCGACTACGCTGTCAGCGGTTCACGACCGGCGGGACGGAGCAGACGATGAGCGCGGCGAAGGCGACTTCGGTCGGGACCGGCAACGGTCGGCAGGCGATCCTCGACTCCGCGCTGCGGAACATGACCGAGCGCGGGTACCACGGCACCTCGATGCGCGACATCGCCCGCGACGCCGACATCACCGTCGCCTCGATCTACCACCACTTCAAGTCCGAGCAGGAGATTCTGCAGGACATCATGACCCGGGCGCTGCACGATGCGATCGCCATGACCCGGGGGCGCTGCTGCGGCCGGGTGGTTCGCCGGACGCGCAGTTGCAGGCGCTGGTGCGCGCGTGGGTCATGTTCCACACCGCCCGGCAACTCGATGCGCTGGTCGGTGCGACGGAGCTGCGCAGCCTGAACGAGGCCGGTCGCCGGCTCGCCGTCGCCGACCTCGATCCCGGCGCCCCGGCCGGCCACCTCCGCGGTCGCCTCGCCGAGTACAGGCCCCCGCACCGGATCGTGGTCAGTGGCGACATGCCCCGGACACCGGCCGGCACGCTGGTTCCGCGAGTTGCTCGGAGAGCTCGAACAGCTCGGCGCAGAGCTTCGGCGCCATCATGTGGTCGAGGAGCACCAGCAGGGGCACCGTGAGTGCCCGTACCGTTCTGGTCAACATGGGAATGTCCTTCCGGTGCCGCGGGTTCGGGTCACCGATAGACCAGGCCGCCGTCGATCAACCCGGACTGCCCGGTCATGTAGTCGGAGTCCGGGCCCGCCAGGTAGGAGACGTAGGCCGCGACGTCCTCCGGTGTCTGCGCCCGGCCGAGCGCGATGCCGCCGACGAACTTCTCGAACGTCGCCCCCTTCGGCGCCCCGGTCAGCGCCGAGAAGCGTTCGTCGATGGTGACCCACATGTCGGTGCCGACGACGCCGGGGCAGTAGGCGTTGACGGTGATCCCGTCGGAGGCGTACTCCTTGGCCGCCGCCTGCGTGAGCGCCCGGACGGCGAACTTGGTCGCGGAGTACACCCCGAGCATCGCGAAGCCCTCGTGACCGGCGATCGAGGACGCGTTGACGATCTTGCCGCCGTGCCCGCGCTCGCGGAACTTGGCGGCGGCGACCTGGATGCCCCACAGCACGCCTTCGACGTTGACCGCCATGATCCGCGACACCTCCTCGGGCGTCACGTCGGCGATCGGGTTGACCTGGGCGATGCCGGCGTTGTTGACGATGATGTCGAACCCGCCCAGTTCGGCCTCCGTCCGGTCGACGGCGGCCCGGATCTGCTCGCGGTCGGTCACATCGGCAACGACGGAGACCGCCTTCGAGCCGGCCGCCCGCACCTCGTCCTCGACCGCGGCGAGCTTGCCGCCGTCGACATCGAGCAGTGCGACGGCCGCACCGTCGGATGCCAGTCGCAGCGCGATCGCCCGTCCGATGCCCTGTCCAGCCCCGGTGACCAGCGCGACCTTGCCTTCGATGCTCATGCCGACTCCCGTTCGTAGTGATCTGTGTCACTCGAAGGCAATCAGTGCGGCACGCGGCGCTCAAGCGTTGCAATGCGCTGCATCGGGCGCGATGCCCGCGCCGGTAGGGTCGGATCCGGACGGACGGAGGAAGCCATGAGTACGCTGCAGACGCTCGATCGTGGTCTGCGCGCGCTCGACCTCATCTCCCGGTCACCCGCCGGAATCACGGTCGCGGACCTCGCCAAGGAGCTCGAGATCGCGCGGGCGATCTGCTACCGGATCGTCGCCACGCTCGAAACCCACTCGCTCGTCGTGCGGGCCGACGACGGCCGGATCCGGCTCGGCGCCGGTGCCGCCGTCCTTTCGTCGCGGTTCGTGCCGCAGTTCCAGCACGCGGCCGGCCCGGTGCTGCACGACCTGGCCGAGCGCACGCAGGCGACGGCCTTCGTCTCCGCCGCGCACGGGAACGAGTGCATCGTCATCCTCGTCGCGGAGCCGGAGGGAGCGCTCCTGCACGTGGGCTACCGGGTGGGCAACCGGCACCCGCTCGACCGCGGTGCGGCCGGGATCGCGATCCTCGCGCTGCGGCCCGAGGACGCCCGCGACCCCGACGCGGTGAAGCAGGCCCGGGAGCTCGGCTACAGCGTCACCCGTGGGCAGCTCGAACGCGGCGCCGTGGGTGTCGCTGCCGGGGTGCGCGCGCCCCGGGGGGCCGGTCTCGAATGCAGCGTCGGGGTGGTGGCCATCGCCGGTCTCGACGTCGACGCCGCGGCGCTCGCCGTCCAGGACGCGGCAGCGCGCCTGAGCGTTCTGCTCACCGACTGACACCCCCGCTGCCGGGCACGAGTCCGGGAATCGACTGAAATCCGGTGCACATCGAACACGGTGCGGGAGAAAGAACGGCCGGGATGTCTTCGACTCCCTGCCCCTTTCAACGTATATCGCGCACGGGGCCTTGCCGCAAGGCCCCCGTCGTGCTGCAGAATCGCCAGTCGAAGCCGGGACCTGCGGAAAGTGGGGATTCGCAGGTGTGACCGGACGTGATCCCGGGGGAGTCGCGCCGCCGGTGGGGATCTGCGGGCGCGGGACGCCGGGCGGGCCGCCGGCCCGCGTGGAGGGGTGGCCGAAATTCAACCAGTGAACGGGGTTTTCATGATCGATGTGATCGTCGTCGGCGGTGGACCGACCGGCTTGATGTTGGCCTCCGAGTTGCGGCTGCACGGCGTGCGCACGCTCGTGCTCGAGAAGGCGACCGCACCGAGCGGGCAGTCGCGCGGGCAGGGTCTGCACGCGCGCAGCGTCGAGATGATGGACCAGCGCGGCCTGCTGGACCGGTTCCTCGCCGTCAGCGAGAAGTTCCGGTTCGGCGGTCTTTTCGGTGGAATCGTCAAGCCGTGGCCGGACCGGCTGGACACGGCGCACCCGTACGGCCTCGCCACTCCGCAGCCGGTCACCGAACGGTTGCTCGACGAGCGTGCCCTCGAACTCGGTGCCGAGATCCGGCGCGGCTGCGAGGTGGTCGGGCTGAGCCAGGACGATCACGGGGTGACGGTCGAATCGGCCGACGGCGCTCGGCTGCGCTCGCGGTACCTCGTCGGCTGCGACGGCGGCCGCAGCACGGTGCGCAAGCTGCTCGGCGTGGGCTTTCCCGGTGAGCCCAGCAGGGTCGAGACGCTGCTGGGGGAGATGAGGATGACCGAGGACCCGGCGACGGTGGCCGCCGTCGTCGCGGAAGTCCGTAAGACCCAGCTGCGGTTCGGCGCCGCACCGCTCGGGGACGGGATGTACCGCGTCGTCGTGCCCGCCGACGGGGTGAGCGAGGACCGGGCGGCCGCACCGACCCTCGGGGAGTTCACGCAGCAGCTGCGGGCGATCGCCGGCACCGACTTCGGTGCGCACTCGCCGCGCTGGCTCTCCCGCTTCGGTGACGCCACCCGGCAGGCCGAGCGTTACCGGGTCGGCCGGGTGCTGCTGGCCGGCGACGCCGCGCACATCCATCCGCCGACCGGCGGGCAAGGACTCAACCTCGGCATCCAGGACGCGTTCAACCTCGGCTGGAAACTGGCTGCGGCAGTGGACGGCTGGGCGCCGGCGGGGCTGCTGGACAGCTACCACGCCGAGCGGCACCCGGTGGGGGCGCGCGTGCTGGCGAACACCCGTGCGCAGATCGCGCTGATGGGAACCGATCCGGGCGCGACCGCGCTGCGGGAACTGTTCTCGGAGCTGATGGACCTCGAGGAGGTGAACCGGCACATCACCGGGATGATCACCGCGGTCGGGGTCCGCTACGACTTCGGTGCGGGGCACGATCTGCTCGGCCGGCGGATGCGGGATGTGGGACTGAAGCGAGGCCGTCTCTACGAACTCATGCACGGCGGCCGTGGGCTGCTGCTCGATCAGAACGGCCGGTTGTCGGTGGCGGGCTGGGCCGACCGCGTCGACCACATCGTCGACGTCAGCGAGGAACTGGACGTGCCTGCGGTGCTGCTGCGACCCGACGGCCACGTCGCGTGGGTCGGCGACGATCAGCAGGATCTGCTCGGCCGGCTGTCCGAGTGGTTCGGAGCCGCCGTCGGCTGAGGCGCGATCGGGGCCGTTCCGGCCGAGCGGGTGTTTCCTCGGGACGTCCGGTTCCGGCATCGGGCGCAGGTGGTGTCGGCCGCGGGAGAGGGCGGGTTCCCCGACGTGGAGCCCGGCGGATGTGACCGGATCTCGGCTTGACCTGATCTGTGACGCCCCTTACTCTGCTGCTTGTCCGTATACAGGACGGAACTGTTCGATAAAAGTAACAGTGCAGGTGGAGAGGTTTTCGGTGTCAGCATGAGTGCATCAGTTCCGGCGTCGGCGTGTCCCGTCGATCACGCGGCCCTGGCCGGCGGCTGTCCGGTGTCGACGAACGCCGCGGCGTTCGATCCGTTCGGGCCCGCGTACCAGGCCGATCCGGCCGAGTCGCTGCGCTGGTCCCGCGACGAGGAGCCGGTGTTCTACAGCCCCGAACTCGGCTACTGGGTGGTCACCCGCTACGAGGATGTGAAGGCGGTGTTCCGCGACAACCTCGTGTTCTCACCGGCCATCGCCCTCGAGAAGATCACCCCGGTCTCCGAGGAGGCCACCGCCACCCTCGCCCGCTACGACTACGCCATGGCCCGGACCCTCGTGAACGAGGACGAGCCCGCCCACATGCCGCGCCGCCGCGCACTCATGGACCCGTTCACCCCGAAGGAACTGGCGCACCACGAGGCGATGGTGCGACGGCTCACGCGCGAATACGTCGACCGCTTCGTCGAATCCGGCAAGGCCGACCTGGTGGACGAGATGCTGTGGGAGGTACCGCTCACCGTCGCCCTGCACTTCCTCGGCGTGCCGGAGGAGGACATGGCGACGATGCGCAAGTACTCGATCGCCCACACCGTGAACACCTGGGGCCGCCCCGCGCCCGAGGAGCAGGTCGCCGTCGCCGAGGCGGTCGGCAGGTTCTGGCAGTACGCGGGCACGGTGCTCGAGAAGATGCGCCAGGACCCCTCGGGGCACGGCTGGATGCCCTACGGGATCCGCATGCAGCAGCAGATGCCGGACGTCGTCACCGACTCCTACCTGCACTCGATGATGATGGCCGGCATCGTCGCCGCGCACGAGACCACGGCCAACGCGTCCGCGAACGCGTTCAAGCTGCTGCTCGAGAACCGCCCGGTGTGGGAGGAGATCTGCGCGGATCCGTCGCTGATCCCCAACGCCGTCGAGGAGTGCCTGCGCCACTCGGGATCGGTCGCGGCGTGGCGACGGGTGGCCACCACCGACACCCGCATCGGCGACGTCGACATCCCCGCCGGCGCAAAGCTGCTCGTCGTCAACGCCTCCGCCAACCATGACGAGCGGCACTTCGACCGTCCCGACGAGTTCGACATCCGGCGCCCGAACTCGAGCGACCACCTCACCTTCGGGTACGGCAGCCATCAGTGCATGGGCAAGAACCTGGCCCGCATGGAGATGCAGATCTTCCTCGAGGAACTGACCACGCGGCTTCCCCACATGGAACTCGTACCCGATCAGGAGTTCACCTACCTGCCGAACACCTCGTTCCGCGGTCCCGATCACGTGTGGGTGCAGTGGGATCCGCAGGCGAACCCCGAGCGCACCGACCCGGCGGTGCTGCAACGGCACCATCCCGTCACCATCGGCGAGCCCTCCACCCGGTCGGTGTCACGCACCGTCACCGTCGAGCGCCTGGACCGGATCGCCGACGACGTGCTGCGCGTCGTCCTACGGGCTCCGGCAGGAAATGCGTTGCCCGCGTGGACTCCCGGCGCCCACATCGATGTCGACCTCGGTGCGCTGTCGCGGCAGTACTCCCTGTGCGGCGCGTCCGACGCGCCCACCTACGAGATCGCCGTTCTGCTGGACCCCGAGAGCCGCGGTGGCTCGCGCTACGTCCACGAACAGCTCCGGGTGGGGGGATCGCTCCGGATTCGCGGGCCCCGCAACCACTTCGCGCCCGACCCCGACGCCGAGCACTACGTGTTCGTGGCCGGCGGCATCGGCATCACCCCCGTCCTGGCGATGGCCGACCACGCCCGCGCCCGGGGGTGGAGCTACGAACTGCACTACTGCGGCCGGAACCGTTCCGGGATGGCCTATCTCGAGCGGGTCGCCGGGCACGGGGACCGGGCCACCCTGCACGTCTCGGCGGAAGGCACCCGGGTCGACCTCGCCGCCCTCCTCGCGACGCCGGTGCCCGGCACGCAGATCTACGCGTGCGGGCCCGGACGGCTGCTCGCCGGACTCGAGGACGCGAGCCGGCACTGGCCCGACGGTGCGCTGCACGTCGAGCACTTCACCTCGTCCCTCACGGCACTCGACCCGGACGTCGAGCACGCCTTCGACCTCGACCTGCGCGACTCGGGACTCACCGTGCGGGTCGAGCCCACCCAGACCGTCCTCGACGCGTTGCGCGCCAACAACATCGACGTGCCCAGCGACTGCGAGGAAGGCCTCTGCGGCTCCTGCGAGGTCACCGTCCTCGAAGGCGAGGTCGACCACCGCGACACCGTGCTCACCAAGGCCGAGCGGGCGGCGAACCGGCAGATGATGACCTGCTGCTCGCGTGCCTGCGGCGACCGACTGACCCTCCGACTCTGACTCACCCGATCCGAAAGGGACCCGCCATGGGATCCACGCTCGACCCGATCGCCGTGCGCACCGCGCCGGACGCGCCACGCAGCAGCTTCAAGCGGGTCCTCACCGGCAGCATGGCCGGGGCCGTGCTCGAGTGGTACGACTTCGCCATCTACGGCATCCTCGCCGCCACCGTCCTCGGACCTCTGTTCTTCCCCGGATCCGACGGCATCACCAAATTGCTGCTCGCCCTCGCCACCCAGGGGCTCGGCTTCATCGCCCGGCCGCTCGGCGGCATCGTCTTCGGTCATCTCGGTGACCGGTTCGGCCGCAAACCGATGCTCGTCATCACGTTCGTGATGCTCGGTACGGCCACCGCGTCGATCGGGCTGCTGCCGACCTACGAACAGATCGGCATCTGGGCGACGGTCCTGCTCGTCGCGCTGCGCATGATCCAGGGTTTCGCGCTCGGCGGTGAATTCGGTGCGGCGGTGCTGCTGGTGAGTGAGTACGGCGAGCCCAAGCGTCGCGGCTTCTGGGCGTCGTGGCCGCAGGCGGGCGCGCCGTCGGGGACCGTGCTCGCCGCCGTGGTCGTCTCGACCCTGGTGCTGCTGCTTCCGGCCGACGCGTTCGACGCATGGGGCTGGCGGATCGCATTCCTGTTCGCCGTTCCCCTCCTCGTCATCGGCTTCTGGATCCGGCACGGCGTCGAGGAGTCCCCGGTCTTCCGGGCGGCGCAGGCCGCCGCGGCGGACCGCCCCGAGCCCCGGTCGAGCATCGTCGAAGCGCTGTCCCGTCCGCGCCCGGTGCTGATCGGCATCGGCATGCGGCTCGGCGAGAACATCGCGTTCTACGTGTACACGATCTTCGTCATCGCGTACGCCACCACCTATCACGGCTTCGCCCGGGGTGACGTGATGCTGGCCGTGACCTTCGCGTCGGTGTTCCAGTTCGTCGGCATGATCGGTGGCGGCCGCTGGTCCGACCGGGTCGGCCGCCGCGTCGCGATGCTCGTCCCCGCCGTGGTGCTCGTGGTGTGGGCGCCCGTGTTCTTCTGGCTCGTGCAGATGCAGAGCGTGCCGATGCTGTGGGTGGGGGTCTGCGTCGGCGCCTTCTTCCACGGCGCTCTCGCCGGTCCCGAGGCCGCCTGGATCACCGAGCTGTTCCCGACCCGGTACCGGTATGCCGGATCCTCGCTGGTGTTCCAGGGCTCGTCCATCATCGCCGGTGCGCCCGCGCCTTTCATCGCCGTCTGGCTCGTCGACCGGTTCGGGGTCGGGACCGTCGTCGCGTATCTGGT
Organism: Rhodococcus ruber; assembly: GCF_016804345.1. Taxonomy (NCBI): domain Bacteria; kingdom Bacillati; phylum Actinomycetota; class Actinomycetes; order Mycobacteriales; family Nocardiaceae; genus Rhodococcus; species Rhodococcus ruber. The sequence continues at coordinate 658,375 of NZ_CP044211.1, forward strand.
GGTGACCATGATGATCACCGTCGTCGCGGTGCTGAGCAGCCGCGAGACCAAGGGCGTCGATCTCGACCGCATCGAGTGACCGGCCGCCGCTGCCGGGCCGCGGAGGCCCGGCAACGGCACTGCCGGTTACCCCGTCCGGACGGCCGTCCCGCGGTACGGTCGGACCGGAGGTGATCGACACATGGAAGAGATCGCGAAGATCGTCGGTATTGCTTTCGTCTACATCGTCGTCGCAGAGGTGATCATCGGAACGCTCGCCCTGCTGATCATTTCGACGATCAGTCCGCACTTTCTGCAACGCAAGCCGAAGTACGGCGCGACGGGACCGCGGTACGGGGCCACTAGCCCCACCCCAGCTCGTGCAGACGAGCATCCTCGATTCCGAAGTAGTGAGCGATCTCGTGAATGACCGTCACCGCGACCTCGTGCACCACGTCGTCGTCGGAGTCGCAGATGTCGAGAATCGCGTCGCGGTAGATGGTCACGGTGTCCGGTAGCGCCCCCGCATAGTGGCTGTCGCGCTCGGTGAGCGCGATCCCGTGGTAGAGCCCGAGCAGGTCGGGCTCTTCCTCGTTTCTGGGCTCGACCAGCACCACGACGTTGTCGATGGCCCGCGCGAGTTCCGGGGGGATCAGATCCAGGGCCTCGCCGACGAGTTCCTCGAACCGCTCGTCGCCCATTCGTGCCCTCACCTCAGGAGCCCGGCACGGGACCTGCGCCCGGCAGCGGGGTCGGCAGTGAGCGGCCCTCGGGCGCGGCGGGCGGCGGCACCGGCGGCTGGCCGTCGATGAGGATGTCGCCCTTGGCGGTGCCGGTGACCGACGCGAATCCGCCGCCCTCGACCTGCTTGCCCACCGAACAGTTGACCTTGCGGCTGCCCGCGAGCCAGCTGTCGAAGTCGAGGTTGTCCCAGAACAGCGTGAGGGTCTTGTTGCGCAGCGCGTCGGGGCTGCCCAGGTAGGCGTTGGCGTTCTCGGTGCACGTCCCCTCGAGGTACCGGTCCTGGTCCTCGACGCTGGGCAGACCGCCGGGGAACTGCCCGGACAGGTCCACCACGGAGATCACCTCGAAGGCGTGCGGCTGGGCGCACTCCACCGGATCCGCCGGCACGCCGTTGTTGATGCCGATGCACGTGCCCACGTCCCAGACCTTGGACTGGTCCTGGTCGGCGACCTTGCCCTGGATCGGCAGCAGGTTGCCGGTGGTGGAGGAGAACTGCAGGCCGCAGCGCAGCGTCCGCTCGCCGGCCGCCCAGCCCGCCTCCCCGGGGTTGATCAGGCCCACGCTGAACTTGCCGTGCGGATCGAACCGGCCGTCGAGATAATCCATCGCGGCCGGTGCGCACAGCTCGTCGCGCAGCTCGGTGAAACGCAGCACCGACGGGAAACGCGACCCGGGACCCCACTCGGCGCCCGGATACACGCTCAGATCGATGTCCTCGACCACCTCGAACAGGTGCGACTCGGCGCAGTCCACCTTCGCGAGGTCGCTCGCATCGAGTTCGGTCCAGGTCAGGCAGTCCCCGGCGACCGCAGTGCCGAAGGCCTCGCCGGCCACCGCGCCGGTGGTGACCACGGCACTGGTCGAATCGCCGGGTTCGTCGTCGGACCCGCCAAATCCCGCCACCACCGCCGTGACGACGGCCGCGAGCACCGCGCCCGCGGCGACCAGCATCAGGGCGCGACGGGTCAGCTTCGCGGACGGGGCACGCCGGACCCGCGAGGCGGACGGTGTCGTCCGGTCGGACTGCTGCTCACTCTCCTCGGCCATCACCGTCCATCATGCCTGTGCGCGCCGCCCCGGGTAACTTCGGTGGGCATGACGGAGCCCATCGATCCCGAAGTCCAGGAGATCGCGCAGCGACTGTTCGATGCCGCCCGCGCCGGGCACGTCGAGACCCTCGCCGCCTACATCGACGCCGGAGTACCGGTGAACCTGTGCAACGAGAAGGGCGACACCCTGCTCATGCTGGCGTCCTACCACGGACACGCCGACGCGGTGCGGGCCCTGATCGAACGGGGCGCCGACGTCGACCGGCTCAACGACCGCGGGCAGTCGCCCATCGCGGGCGCGGTGTTCAAGGGGGCGATCGACGTCGTGCGCGTGCTCACCGAGGCCGGAGCCGACCCGCACGCCGGGCATCCGAGCGCCGTGGACTCGGCGAAGATGTTCGAACGCGAGGACTACCTGCAGCTGTGGGCGCAGTAGGCCGGCCTCGGCCCGGGACGTCGCCGAGTAGGCTGTGACCTCGTGATCGACCTCAAGTTCCTCCGCGAGAATCCCGACGTCGTCCGCGCCTCGCAGCGCACCCGAGGCGAGGACCCCGGTCTCGTCGACGCGCTGCTCGAGGCCGACGCCGCCCGCCGCGCTGCGGTGCTGGCCGGCGACAACATCCGTGCCGAGCAGAAGGCACTGGGAAAGAAGGTCGGGCAGGCCTCCCCGGAGGAACGGCCCGCGCTGCTCGAGGGCGCGAAGGAACTCGCCGCGAACGTCAAGAAGCTCGAGGCCGAGCAGCACGCCGCCGAGGAGGCCCTGGGGCGCGCGCACATGGCGATCTCCAACATCGTGCAGGAGGGCGCTCCCGCGGGCGGGGAGGACGACTTCGTCACCCTCGAGACCGTCGGCGAGCTGCCCACCTTCGACTTCGAACCGAAGGACCATCTGGCCCTCGGGGAGTCCCTCGGGCTGATCGACATGGAACGGGGTGCGAAGGTCTCCGGCGCCCGGTTCTACTTCCTCACCGGTTACGGCGCGCTGCTGCAGCTCGGCATGCTGCAGCTCGCGGCCCAGCGGGCCGTCGCCAACGGCTTCCAGATGATGATCCCCCCGGTGCTCGTGCGCCCGGAGATCATGCAGGGCACCGGCTTTCTCGGTGCCCACGCCGACGAGATCTACCACCTCGCCGACGACGACCTGTACCTCGTCGGCACATCGGAGGTGCCGCTCGCCGGTTACCACTCCGGCGAGATCCTCGACCTGTCGGGCGGCCCGAAGCGGTACGCGGGCTGGTCGTCGTGCTTCCGCCGCGAGGCCGGCAGCTACGGCAAGGACACCCGCGGCATCATCCGGGTCCACCAGTTCGACAAGGTCGAGATGTTCGTCTACTGCAAGCCCGAGGACGCCGTCGCCGAGCACCAGCGGCTGCTCGCGTGGGAGCGCGACATGCTCGCCGCGATCGAGGTGCCGTACCGGGTCATCGACGTCGCCGGCGGCGACCTCGGCTCGTCGGCGGCCCGCAAGTTCGACTGCGAGGCATGGGTGCCCACCCAGGAGCGTTACCGGGAGCTGACCTCCACCTCGAACTGCACCACCTTCCAGGCCCGCCGCCTCGGCGTCCGGTACCGCGACGAGAACGGCAAGCCGCAGATCGCCGCCACCCTCAACGGCACCCTCGCCACCACCCGCTGGCTCGTCGCGATCCTCGAGAACCACCAGCAGGCCGACGGGTCCGTGCGCGTCCCGTCGGCGCTCGTGCCGTTCGTCGGGCGTGAGGTGCTCGAACCGCCCGCGTGAGCCGTCCCCCTGCGTGTGGGTGGTGGTGGTGGCCGAATGTCACATCGCGTCGATCTGACCGAACCAATGTGACATTCGGCCACGGAGGGCGGGGCGGGTGGGCTCAGCTGCCCGGGTCGCAGCCGACGGCCACGTACGCGTGCAGGCCCTCCGGATCGTCGCGCAGCAGGTACTCGTAGTCGCTCGTGCCCATCACACTGTCGTTCGCATCCCGGAAGGACCAGCGCACCCGGGCCCGCACGATCTTCTCGGTCACCGGGGAGAGGTCGAGCAACTCGTGCCCCACACCGGCGAGACCGTGCTCCCGGTAGGTCTGGTTGCTCTGCGCGAGGGCCTCGGTGATCTCCTTCCGGGTCGGCAGCGATCCGGCGAACGAATCGGTGAGGATCGTGCCCGGCTCCCCCCACAGCGCGGCCGAGGCCTCGGCGTCGAACCCGGCGAGTGCCTCCCCGTAGAGGGTGAAGAAGCGGTCCAGTGCGGTGCGTTCCACGCTCATGTTCTTCAGTGTGCAGGTCCGGCGACGGTTGTCAGCGCAGAATCAGGCACGTGGTCGACGCGGTCGCGAGCAACCGGTCGTTCTCGTCGCGGGCCTCCCCGCGGGCGGTCGCGGTGCGACGGCCGCTGTACTCGCAGATGCCGTGCACGCGCACGACGCCGCTGCCCGCCTGGATGCCGCGCAGATACCGCACCTGCAGGTCCAGCGTCGTGTATCCGACACCGGCCTCGAGCGTGCTCGACACGCTGAAGCCCATGGCGGTGTCGAACATCGTCGCGATCACCCCGCCGTGCATGCTGCCCACCGCGTTGGCGTGGAACTCCTGCGGCTCCATGCTCACCTCCACCCAGCCCTCCCGGGCCTCGGTCACCCGGAAGCCGAGGGTGCGCGACGTCGGATGGTGCGGGATGGAGCCGTCGATCAGTCCGCGCAGGAAGTCGAGGCCGTGCATGTCGCGGTTCGCGGCGGACGTCGGGGCGGGGTCGTCCCACGTGTAGGTGCGCTGGCGTTCGGTCACCTGCCGACCGTATCGCGCGGTGACAAACCCGTCCGCGCGTGCCACGCTGGAGCCATGCGACATCGATGTTGATCCGGCTCTGCTCCGACCTTCCGGGTGGTGGCGTATGCGGCCACCCGTGAACTCGTGCCGCTCTACGGCGTGTACGCCCTGCTCTTCGAGGACCACGGCCTCGGCACGGGTGAGATCTCGTCGCTGTTCGTGCTGTGGTCCGTCGTCGCGTTCGTCGCGGAGGTGCCGTCGGGCGCGTGGGCCGACACGGTGTCCCGCCGCGGTCTGCTGCTGCTCAGCTCGGCCCTGTTCACCGCGGGCTTCGCCCTCTGGCTGCTGTTCCCCGGCTACTGGGGGTTCGCGGCCGGCTTCGTGGCGTGGGGGATCAGCGAATCGCTGAAGTCCGGGACCTTCGAGGCCCTGGTGTACGACGAACTGTCCGCCCGCGGTGCGGCACACCGGTTCCCGGCGGTGCTGGGCTATGCGAACGCCGGTGAGACGATGTGCGTTCTCGTCGCGACGCTGTCGGCCGCACCGCTGTTCGCGCTCGGCGGCTATCCGCTCGTCGGATGGCTGTCGGTGGGGATCACCGTCGCCAACGGGTTGCTCGTGCTCGCCCTGCCGTCCGCACCCCGCGACACCTCGGCGGACGAGACCGGTTTCGTTCCGGGCAGTTTCGCAACTCGCTACCGCGCGGTGCTGCATGCCGGGACGGCCGAGGCGCGGCGCAGCGCCGGCGTCCGCCGCGCGGTGCTGCTCGCGGCGCTGCTGTCGGCGTGCCTCGCCTTCGAGGAGTACTTCGCGCTGCTCGCGCGCGAGGGCGGGGCGAGCACGTCCGCGGCGCCGGCGCTGGTGGCGATCACCGTGGCGGGACAGGTGCTCGGCGCCGCGACCGCCGGTCGCACGGCGGCGACGACCGGCCGCGCGATGGGTGCGGTGATCGCCGTCGGTGGCCTGCTGCTGGCAACGGGGGCCGCGCTCGGCGGAGTGGCGGGCTTCGTGGCGATCGGGATCGGCTACGGCGCCCTGAACAACGCGATGATCGTCGCCGAGGCGCGGATGCAGGACACCATGAGCGGAACCGCCCGCGCGACCGTGACGTCGGTGTCGGGCGTCGTCGGCGAGGTCGTGTCCGTGGCGGTCTACGCCGGATTCGCGCTGGGAACGGTATGGCTGCCGCTGTCGGCGGTGCTCGCGGCATGGGCGGTGCCGCTGCTCGGCCTGGCCGCCGCCGCGGTGCGGTGGCTGCCGCCGTCTCAGAGCTCTCTCAGATCGCCGGACTAGGGTCCTCCGCCGTGCGTGCCAGTCTCCTTCCCGTCCTGTTCGTCGCCGCCGGTCTCGGCCTGATCGGCACCGGCAGTGCCCTCGCCTACGCCCATGCGCCCACCGTCGCGACGACGACCGAGGCGCCGCCCCCGTCGACCGGCGACCCGCTCACCGACACCCGCGACAACCTGCAGCAGGCCGGACTGCCGCTCGCTCTGCTCGGCGGCGGAATCGGGCAGCTCACCGACGGCAGCCGGCAGCTCGACGACGGTGCTCACCAGCTCGCCGACGGACTCGCGCAGGCCAGTGCCGGCGGGCAGCAACTCGCCGACGGGCTCGGGCAGCTGCAGGGCGGGGTGGACCTGCTCGGCGACGGTGCGACCCAGGTCAGCGGCGGCGTCGACGAGGTCGTCGACCGGCTCGCCGGTTTCGGGGAGATGCAGGCGGGCGTCACCGAGCAGCTGACGGCCGTCGCCGGCACCCTGCGGCGCTCGCCCGACGCGGTGTCCCAGGAGGCCGCCGCCCGGCTCGACGGGCTCGTCGGCCGGCTGGACAGCGAGGGGCTCGGGCCGGAGACGCTCGCGCAGCTCGAGCAGTTGCGCGGCGGTGCGCGGCAGCTCGCCTACGAATTGAGTGACCCGAACGCGCAGTTCGTCGCCGGCATGATGCAGGCTGCCGACGGCTCGCGGCAGCTGCGCGACGGACTGATGCTCCTCGACGACGGCGGCCGGCAACTCGTCGACGGCACCGGGCAGCTCGTGGCCGGCGTGGGTCCGGTCACCGGGGTGATCGAGGGAGTCTCCGACAACGTGCGGGAGGCGACGGCCGCGCTGCCGAAGTCGCCGGCCGCCTCGTCGCCCGACGTCGTGACGACGGGGGCGACGACCGGGGAGCGGCAGTGGTGGCCGTTCGCGCTCGTCGCGTCGGGGGCGCTGGTGCTCGCCGTCCCCGCCCTGGGTCGTGGCCGAATGTCACATCGCTTCGATCGCATCGACCCGATGTGACATTCGGTCACCACACGCGGCGCGAGGGGTCAGAGCTTGCGGGAGCGCAGCTCGTGACCGCGGGAGGTCTTGCAGCGACCGGTGACGAGGTCCCACTGCCAGCCGTGCAGGTTGCAGGTGAGGCTGGTGCCCTCGACGACGCCGAACTTCGACAGATCCGCCTTCAGGTGCGGGCAGCGGCGCTGGATCTCGAAGCCGCCCAGCTCGATCGACGCGGAATCGTCGTGGGCTTCGGCGAACCAGCCGTCCGCGTAGGCGATCCGCTCGTCGGTGAGGCACTTGAAGAACGTGTACAGGAATTCGTTGTAGCCGCCCACCCGCCACGCCTCGAATCGGGTGGACAGGAAGATGGTGTTCACCCAGTCCGGCTCGTCGTCGCGCAGGACCGTGCGCACCAGCTCCGGAGGAATGCGGAAACCGTAGCGGTACTTGCCTTCTCCCTCGATGGGTTCGCGGACGACCCGCTTGGGGAAGTCCAGCACGACCGTCTCGTCGCCCATCACCAGGCCGACGGGGTAGCCGATGCCGTCGCAGATCAGATCGGACTGCGCCATGATCGGCTCGAACTTCGCCTTGAGCGGACCGAGCAGCGGCTCACCCTCGGCCGGGGCCCACGTCGCCTTCTCGGCCTCGAGCACCGGGGCCAGGCGCTGGGCCATCTCCTCGATGTACGCGGCCTTGTCGGTGAAGATCTTCTCGACGTCGGCGTCGGGGATCGGATGGGTCAGCGTCATCGACTCGCTGCCGTGCACGTCGAGGACCGAGCCGGGGATCATCAGCACGCCACCGTCGTTGCCGTGCAGGCGCATCTGCTCGAGGAAGACCATCTGGTCGGGGAAGATGTTGCCCTCGTCGCCGTGGTCGTCGTTGAGGTGGCGCAGCGCCGGGTCGAGGAACACCGGCGGACCGGCCGACGGGACCACCCACGTCGCCCCGACCTGGTCGATGTAGCTGCGGCAGCGGTCCATGCCGCGCTGGCGCTTCTGCTTGCCGAAGTTCGCCTTGGTGCGCTTGGGGATGTCGTAGACCATCGGGTACCAGATCGCGCCCGAGTACTGCAGCAGGTGGACGTCGATCTTCCCGAAGGACTCGAGCATCGTGTCCATCTCGACCGGGCGGGCGTCGTTCATGTTGAACACCGTGGTCTCGCCGTCCGAGACGACGAGACCGGAGTCGCCGATCGGTCCGTCCGCGGGTGCGCGCAGGGCGATGATCATCACGTCCAGGTCGCCCTCGGGCCCGCTGACGGTGTGCTTGACGGAATCGGTCGTCTCGAGGAACTTCGTGAACCCGAGCTTCTCGAGCTCGCGACGCAGGTCCGGGACCGGGAAGTCGGGCAGCAGCACCGTCGCGTCCTTGCGGACGTGCTTGCTCAGGTTCTCCGGGTCGAAGTGATCCTTGTGCAGGTGCGAGACGTACAGGTAGTCGACGTCGCCGAGCGCACCCCAGTCCAGCTGCGTGTTGTCCGGGAAGGGGAACCACGACGCGAAGTACGCGGGGTTGACCCACGGGTCGCACAGGATCGATCCCGCTTCGGTCTGAATGTGGAACCCGGCGTGTCCGACGCTGGTGATCTGCACTTCGTTGCCTCCTGACGTGCTGACCGACGTACCCCCAAGGGTAGGGGGACGCCGGTGGGGCGCCTCGCCCAGGCGGTGAACCCGGGCCGGATACGGGCCGTTGATCCCGAATCGGGCGGGCCCGCGGACATCGGGCGAAGCCCGCGGGCGCCGATCCGGCTACTCTGACCGACTGTGGAACCCTTCTACCGGACCGTCATCGGCCTCGCCCGGACCGTCTTCGCCGCGCAGGGACTGAAGTTCACCGTCACCGGCGCCGAGAACATCCCCGCCGTCGGTGGCGCGGTGATCGCCATGAACCACGTCGGCTACATGGACTTCACCTACGCGGGCCTGCCCGCCCGCACCTCCAAGCGCTACATCCGGTTCATGGCGAAGAAGGAGGTCTTCGACCACAAGATCTCCGGTCCCCTGATGCGGGCGATGAAGCACATCCCCGTCGACCGGGCCGACGGCGCCGACTCCTACCGCGCCGCCGTCGACGCGTTGCGGGCCGGTGAGCTGGTCGGCGTGTTCCCCGAGGCCACGATCAGCCGCAGCTTCGAGATCAAGGGCTTCAAGACCGGTGCCGCGCGGATGGCGATCGAGGCGAACGTCCCGATCATCCCGGTCGTCCTGTGGGGGTCGCAGCGGGTGTGGACCAAGGGCCACCCGAAGCGGCTCGGCCGCACGAAGACGCCCATCTCCATCGCGGTGGGCGAGCCCATCCGGCCGTACGAGTCGGCGTCGGAGCTGACTGCGGAGTTGCACAGCAGGATGGAAAGCATGCTGCGGGAGTTGCAGAGCAGCTACGTGCACGAGCCCGGTGCCTACTGGGTGCCCGTGCGGCTCGGCGGCACCGCTCCGACGCTCGCGGAGGCCACCGCGCTCGACGACGCCGACACCGCCGCACGCAAGGCCCGCCGCGCGCAGAAGGATGCCGGCACCGACGGGTGACGGCCCTACGGCGCGGTGACTCCCGGATGCGCCGCGCTGTGGCGGACCGGCACAATGGCGAAGTGAGACGAGATCTGCCGAGCCTGGTTGCCACCGACGTCGACGGCACCCTCATCGACGACGAGGAGCGCGTCTCGGACCGGACCCGCGCGGCAGTACAGGCCGTGGTGTCCTCCGGGACGCCGTTCGTCCTGGCCACCGGTCGTCCCCCGCGATGGATCCCGCCGGTGGTCGAGCAACTCGGCTTCGCGCCCCTGGCGGTGTGTGCCAACGGTGCGGTGCTCTACGACAGTGCCGCCGACCGCGTTCTCAGCGCCGCCGTGCTGTCCGCGGACGAACTGGCCTGGGTCGCCGACGTCGCCAACAGTGTGCTGCCCGGCTGCGGTCTGGCCGCCGAGCGGATCGGGGCGAGCGCCCACGACGCCGCGACACCGCAGTTCGTCAGCGCCCCCGGCTACGAGCATGCGTGGCTGAATCCGGACAACACCGAGCTCGCCGACCACGAGGTGATCGCCGAGCCGGCGGTGAAGCTGCTGATCCGGTTGGCGTCGGCGACGAGCCACGAGATGGCCGAGGCGCTGGCTCCGCGGCTGTGCGGCATGGTGGACGTCACCTATTCCACGGACAACGGCCTGATCGAGATCTCCGCCTCCGGGGTGACCAAGGCGTCGGGCCTGCATCTGATGGCCGAACACCTCGGGGTGGCCGCCGACGGGATCGTCGCGTTCGGGGACATGCCCAACGACATTCCGATGTTGTCGATGGCGCGGCACGGGGTCGCGGTGGAGAACGCGCATCCGGACGCGAAGGCGGCCGCGGACGAGGTCACCGCCACCAACACCGAGGACGGGGTGGCCCGCATCCTCGAGCGCTGGTGGCGGTGACGGATCGATCGGTCAGGGCGCCGGAGCGGGGGCCGGCGCTTCCGGTGCCAGGGCCTCGGGAGCCGGGGCCTGGGGGGCCGGGGCCTGGGGGGCCGGGGCCTGGGGGGCCGGAGCCTGGGGGGCCGGAGCCGGGGCCTCGGGGGCCGGCGCGGCGGCCGGGGTCTGTGCCTGTTCGTACGCGTCGTTGTAGGCGCGCAGCACCTTCGTCACCGCGCCGGTGAGCTCGTTGAAGATCAGCGAGCCGAACTCGAAGTCCGAGCGCCAGCCGTCCGGGACGCGGTACTCGTCGCTGGTCGGCAGGCCGAGTTCACCCGCGTCGAGGCCGCTGCGCTGCCACGTCTTGTAGATCTCGCCGAGCACCGTCCACACACCACCGTTCGGCGAGGTGTAGATGGCGCCGTTGACGAACTCGGCGCGTTCGTACCCTGCCTTGGCGGGCAGGATGCCGGACACAGCGGCCCCCAGACGGCCGGTCTCGCCGCCCTCGGCGATCCACTTCTGGGCCAGCGGCGAGTTGTCGGTGAGCCGGATCAGCTCGCCGACGAGGTCCGCGACCTTCTCGGCCGAGCCGGTGTCTGGCAGGCGGTCCGCCGAGCCGGTGTCTGGCAGGCGGTCCGCCGAGCCGGTGGCCGGAGCCCCCGCGTCGACGTCGGGCACCTGTGCGCGCGGGTTGTCGGTGACGAGGTCGGACGAGTCGTCGCTGGGCTCGGACGGCGTGGTGCTCTGTCCGGCGGCGGTGGCCGCGGCGATGTCTCGGATCTCGTCCATCTTCGCGTAGCCGGAGTCGCCGGGGCAGCTGGTGTTGCCGACGTCGCGGTGCGCGAAGATGATCGGCAGGTCGACGGCCGCGCCCTGCGGGTACGGGGTGAAGGACGTGCCCTCCGAGTACATGGTGGTCTCGCCCTCGGGGTCGAGCCCCGCCTTCGCGAGCCGCCAGCCGAGGAAGCGGCCCACCGCGTCGACCGCGGCCTTCGGAGGCTCGACGTTGGAGAAGTCGCCCATCATCGCGATGCCGACGGTGTTCTCGTTGAAGCCGCCGGCGTGCGCGCCCTGCACGGGCTTGTCCAGGCCGCCGGCGCGGCCCTCGAAGATCTGCCCGTATCGGTCGACGAGCACGTTGTAGCCGACGTCGCACCAACCCAGGGTCTGCGCGTGGTAGGCGTAGATGGCGCGCACGATCTCCGCCGATTCGGCCTTGGAGTAGTCGTTGCTGCCGGCGGTGTGGTGCACGGTGGCTCCGCCGAGCGAGTCGTCGTAGGTGGCGTCCTGACAGCGGATGGACTCGTCGGCACCCCACTGCGCTCGGGTGATCACCTTCGGCCCGGACCCTCCGACCGGACCGGCGATGTCGTCGAGCGCGGCGTCGGCGCTGCTCGACCCCGGGTCGATGAGCACGGCGCTGACGTCCTCGGTGGCGGCGGGTTCCTGGGCGTGCAGGGGCCGTGACGACGACGCGGGCGCATAGCCCAGCTCCGGCTGGGCGGGAGCGGGGGCCGGTGCGGGTGCCGGGGCCGGCGCGGGGATCTCGGCGCCGGCGAGTGTCGGTTCAGGTTTCGGGCGCGGGGTGAGCAGGACCTGCACGACCTTCGTGGCGCCGACGTAGATCGGTTCGGTGCCAGCCCGCTCGTCGGGCGTCTGGTCGTCGCGGCTCGTGTCGATCGGTTCGGTGGCCGTCCACGGCCCCCAGCTGCCGTCCTCCCGCTGGGCCCGGATGCGCGCGTCGGTGTCGGCGACGTCCTTGGCGGCCAGCGCGATCATGCTGAACGGGGCGTCCCTGGTGAGCTGCTTGACGGTCGCTCCGATGCGGTCGACGACGTCCGCGGCCGCGGGGGCCGGCGCCGGGGTGGTCGACGGGGCGGGCGCGGCGATCTCCGGCAGCCCCGCGGCGAGTTCCCTCAGGCTCAGATCGGGCAGGTTCAGGCCGGTGAGTTCGTGGATCGGGATCACGATGTCCGGCACGGATGCGAGCACGACCTCCGCGATCTCGGGCGGTACGACGGTGGGGACGGACTCGTTGGTGGTGCGGACGTCCGATGTGGTGCTCGTGACGCCGTAGACGGCGAATGGGCTGGCGACGGCCAGGGCGGCGACGGCACCCAGGACGATCGACGGCTTCGGTCGGCGATGCGGCACGGTGCTTCTCCCTGTCGGTGTTCGCGGCGGTCCTCGGCGGCCGGGCGGCGCTCGGCCGAGGCCGAGGAGCCGGCTCGAATCGAACCGAATCCTCCGTCATCCGGACGACCCGACGTGCGGAACGGCCGAGAATCGTGTGCAACTTGTGATTCTGGTGTTACTGCTGTGGCTGTTGTTGCTTCATTCAGTCACTCTTGCCACACTAGTCGCAGACAACCTTAAGCCTCAACCTGAGCTTGAGGATCCGTCTCGAATGTCCGATACGCGCGGACCTGCGTCCGGGCGGCACACGGTGCGAGAACGAGGGAGTGCAGCGCATGCCACGAATGTCCATCCGCCGGACCCATCGCCGGCGGCGTCTCGTCGTCGGACACCCCCTCCGCAACGGCTGGCGGCCCGCCACGGCCCGCGCCGCGGCGATCGGCCTCGCCCCCGCGCTGCTCATCGGCGCCGCGATCGGCGGGGTGATGCACGTGCGCACCGCCGAACCCGACGTGGCGCAGGCCGTCGCCGCCGACACCCCGTTCACCTTCGTGGGCTTCGGTCACGGTCACGGTCGCGGCATGGGCCAGTGGGGTGCCTACGGCTACGCCTCGCAGCACGGCTGGTCCGCCGATCGCATCCTCGGCCACTACTACGGCGGCACCACCCTCGGCGCTCTGCCCGAGAACACCATGATCGCGGTCCGGCTCGTCGGGCAGGACGACGCGCCCCTCGACGTCTACTCCGACACCGGGATGACCGTCGCCGGCCGGCAGACCGGGCCCGGGGAGGCCGCCCACCTGACGCCCACCGCGGACGGGGGAGCGGACGTCGTCGTCACCGCCGGCTGTTCCGGCGAGGTGCTGTGGCAGGGCCGCGCCGACCTGCCGTGGGTCGACCCCGTCGACATGGGTGAGGGCCGGCCCGTCGCCGAACACCTCAAGCTCTGCGGCAACAGCGCCCCCTACCGCGGCTCGCTCGGTGTCGTCCTCGACGGCGCGGCGCCGCGCACCGTCAACCGGCTGTCGATGGAGGACTACCTGCTCAGCGTCGTCCCGGCCGAGTCGCTGCCCAGCTGGGCCGACACCGGCGGGGCCGAGGCGCTGCGCGCGCAGGCCATCGCCGCCCGCTCCTACGCCGCGGCGGAGAACCGCTCGCCGCTGTGGCAGACGTGCGACAGCCAGAACTGCCAGGTGTATGCGGGGTCGAGCAAGGAGGACCCCCGCACGAACGAGGCGGTGAACTCGACCCGCGGCACCGTCCTGATGACGGACGGCAAGGTCGTCGCCAGCGAGTTCTCGGCCTCGACGGGCGGCTACTCGGCCGGTGGCACCTTCCCCTCCGTGGAGGACCTCGGGGACGCCGTCGCTCCCAACCGGCAGTGGGCCGAGACGATGACCGCGGGGGAGATCGGCACGGCCTTCGGGGTCGGCGAACTGCAGGCGTTCGAGATCGTCGGCCGCAACAACCTCGGGGCCGACGGCGGCCGCGTCACCCACGTCCGCATCGTCGGTGCCGACCGCACGGTCGAGACCACGGGTGCCGAGGCGCGCGCCAAACTGGGGCTGCGCTCCGACTGGTTCACCGTCCAGGAGGGTGCGGAGGCCGCGGTTCCGCCGTCCACTCCCGCGCCCGAGCCCGGTCCCGAGGTCGGCGACGAACCCTTCGAGACCGGTCATGGCTCGCCCATCGAGGAGAAGTACCTCGAGCTCGGCGGGCACGACGGGGCCCTGGGCACCCCGGTCGGACCGGAGCTGATGCTGCCCGACGAACGCGGCAAGTTCCGCGTCTTCACCGGCGGCATCATCGTCTGGACCCCCGACCTCGGCGCGCAGGTGATCGACTCGAGCATCATGCGTGAGTGGCTGCCCGGGACGGGAAGCGCCGAGTAGCACCTGGTTTCGTGGCCGAATGTCACATCGCGTCGATCCGATCGACGCGATGTGACATTCGGCCGGGAGCCCCGCGTCGGTGAACGGCTATCCGGAAGCGCCGAGTACCGCGAGCATCCCGTCGACCGATGCCGCCCAGCCGAACTGCTCGGCGCGACGACGGGCGGAGCGGCGCAGGACGTCGTCGGGGCCGCGGAGTATCTCGTCGACCGCCTCGGCGAACGCCGTTCCGCGGTCGGCCGACAGGGCGCCGCACTCGGGTGTGAGGATCTCCGTCAACGCCGACGAGCGCGACGCCACCACCGGCGTGCCGGCCGCGAGCGATTCGAGCGCCGACAGGCAGAACGTCTCGTGCGGGCCCGGGGCCAGCGACACGTCGGCGGTGGCGAACAGCGCGGCGAGCCGGCGGGCGTCCCCGATGTACCCGGTGAACGTCACCGGGAGCCCTCTGGCTCTGTGTTCCAAGGCATGTCGTCTCGGCCCGTCGCCGGCGACGACGAGGTGCACGTCGTGCCCGCGACGACGCAGCAACCGGGTCGCGTCGATGCTGCGCTCGACCTTCTTCTCGACGGACAGCCGGCCGCAGTGCAGCAGCAGCCGCACCGAGCCCGGTACGAACCGCTCGCGCAGGCCCCGATCGCGACGGGCGGGATGGAAGCGGTCGAGGTCGACGCCGAGCGGCACCCGCACGAGGTTCGGCGTCCCGATGCGGGTGAACTCCGCACCCGCGAACTCCGTCGTGCACACCACCGTGTCGTAGTCCGCAGCCATCCGGCGGTTGGCCAGGTCGGCGGCCCGGCGTGCGGCCGGTGCCGGCAGCGCCTGGCCGAGCAGGCGATCGAGCCGCTCGTGGGAGACGACGACGCTGCGGACGTCGCGCCGTCGCGCCCATCGCCCGAACCCGCGCAGGGTCAGCCGGTCCGACACCTCCACCGCGTCGGGCCGCAGGCCGCGCAGCACGTCCGCGACGCGTCGCGGGTCGGCCACCCGGTATCCGCCGGTCCACGGCACGACCGGCGCCGGAACGGTGATCCGCAGGACCCCGTTCCCGAGCAGTTCCTCGCCGCGCCGGGCGCCGGGCACCACCAGTGCGACGTCGTGCCCGCGCGCGACGTACCCGCCGCCCCACTGGTGCAGGGCGGTGCGCAGGCCGCCGGACCGGGGCCCGTAGAAGTTGGCGAGCTGAACGATGCGCACCGGTCTCAGTGAGCCGGACCGCGGCGACGGGCGCGCCAACGACGCCGGGCGCCGCGGTGAACGCCCGCGGAACCTCCCGATCGCCGCAGGCGTCGCATCCGCGGCGGTGCCTGCACCCCGCGACGTTCCGCCGTGGCCGGGATCAGGGCGACGGAGGGGACAGCTTGTCCACGAGATCCAGGCCGTCGCGCGCCCATTCGATCTCGGCGGTCGCACGGTCGACGAGTCCCTGGTAGGCGAATGCCTTGTAGGCGATGATCCGTTCGTGTTCCTGCGCGGGGTATTTCTCGATGCGGGTGGCGATGGTGGGGTGGGAGGCGTCGAGGATCGAGGCGCGCATCGCGGCCCATCGGGCCCGCTGTTCGGTGTAGTAGTCGATGTGCCGCTGTAGGTTCTCGCGGACGCGGTCGGGGTCGGCCCACTCGAAGTAGGCCGCTCGCATGTGCGGGGCGTCGCGGATCGGCCCGTAGTCCACCGGGGCGTTCATCCAGTCCCGGAAGGCGCGGATGCCGTCGTCGGTGATCGAGTAGCGGGTCTTGGTGCTGTTCGGCCCCCAGCGGACCTGCTCGCCTTCGATCAGGCCTTCCTTCTCCATCCGGCGGAGTTCGGGATAGATCTGCGAGTCGGGGGCGTGCCAGACGAAACCGACGGAGCCGCCGAAGCGTTTGGCGGCGTCGTACCCGGTGAGGGGTTCGGCCGTGAGCAGCGCCAGCAGGGCATAGCGGAGGCTCATCTCGTCCTCACCTCTCGTTTCGGGGACCGGTCTTGCCAACCACTATATCGATAGTTAGTGTGTGGTTCACGTCACCGACTATCTATGTCGATAGGTAGTCTCGCCGATCTTCCCGAAGGAACGACATGACCGATCTGGGGCCCGCCGGGGCGACCGCGAAGAACATGGCCTACCCGCTCGACGCCTGGTACGTCGCGGCCTGGGACCACGAGGTCGGCAGACGCGAGATCCTGGCCCGCACCATCGCGGGCAAGCCGCTCGCGCTCTACCGCACCGAGGACGGCCGGCCGGTGGCCCTCGCCGACGCGTGCTGGCACCGCCTCGCCCCGCTCTCGATGGGCACCCTCGTCGGCGCCGACGGAATCCGGTGCCCCTACCACGGCCTGCAGTTCAACTCCGCCGGCCGGTGCACCCACATGCCCGCCCAGCAGACGATCAACCCGTCCGCGATGGTGGCCTCGTACCCGGTCGTCGAGCGGCACCGCTTCGTGTGGGTGTGGCCCGGGGATCCGATGCTCGCCGACCCCGACACCATCCCCGACATGTTCCAGATGGATTCACCCGACTGGGCCGGCGACGGACGCACCATCGACGTGCAGGCCAACTACCAGCTCGTGCTCGACAACCTCATGGACCTCACCCACGAGGAGTTCGTGCACTCGTCGTCGATCGGGCAGGACGAACTCAGCGAGTCCGATTTCACCGTCACCCACGACGACCGCACCGTCACCGTCACCCGGTGGATGCTCGACATCGACGCGCCCCCGTTCTGGCAGAAGAACATGCGCGACAAGTTCCCCGGCTTCAGCGGCAAGGTCGACCGCTGGCAGATCATCGAGTTCCAGGCGCCGTCGACCATCCGCATCGACGTCGGTGTCGCCAAGGCCGGCACCGGCGCCCCCGAGGGGGACCGCAGCCAGGGCGTCAACGGATTCGTGATGAACACCATCTCCCCGGTCGACGAGAAGACCGCGCTCTACTTCTGGGCGTTCATGCGCAACTACTGCCTCGACAGCCAGCTGATCACCACCCAGACCCGCGACGGCGTCCACGGCGTCTTCGGGGAGGACGAGGCGATGCTCACCGCCCAGCAGAAGGCGATCGAGGCGAACCCCGGCCACGAGTTCTACAACCTCAACATCGACGCCGGCGGCATGTGGGTGCGCAGGATCATCCAGCGCATGATCGAGGCCGAACGGATCGTCGCCACCGGCACCTCGATCCCCGAGGCGGTGCGCTGAGATGAGTGCCTTCAACCAGCCCTCCTGGCAGCGCGGCCGTGTCGTCTCGACCGACCCTGCGGCCGACGCGATCGCCCGGATCGTCCTCGCCCTCGACACACCGGTCCGAGCGGAACCGGGATCCCACGTCGACGTGCGCCTCGACACCGGCGAGGTGCGGTCCTACTCCGTCGTCTCCACCGGCACCGCCGGCACCGTCGTCTCCACCGGCACCGCCGGCACCGTCGTCTCCACCGGCACCGCCGGCACCGTCGTCTCCGCCGGCGCCGACGGCCGGACCGTCACCCTCGGTGTGCACCTGTCCCCGACCTCGCGGGGCGGATCGCGATTCATGCACGCGCTGCGCCCCGGCGACGAACTCGACGTCACCGCACCGCTGCAGAACTTCCCCTTGCGGATCGGCGCGCGGCGCTACGTCCTGCTCGCCGGTGGTATCGGCATCACGGCGATCTCCGCGATGGGCACGGCGCTGAAGCGGGTCGGCGCCGACTACCGTCTCGTCTACGTCGCCCGCACCCGCTCGGCGGCGGCCTTCCTCTCCGAACTGGCCGCGCTCCACGGAGACCGGCTCGAACTGCACCTCGACGACGAAGGCACCGGCCTCGACGTCGGCACCCTGGTCGACGGCGTCGATGCGCACACCGAGTTGTACATGTGCGGGCCGATCCGGCTGATGGACGCGGTCCGTCGCGCCTGGACGGACCGCGAGCTGCCCCTGCCGAACCTCAGGTACGAAACCTTCGGCAACAGCGGCTGGTTCGACGCCGAGGAGTTCGTCGTCAAGGTTCCCGACCTCGGCGTCGAAACCACCGTCGGAACCGACGAGTCCCTGCTCGACGCACTCGAACGCGCCGGCGTCGACATGATGTTCGACTGCCGCAAGGGCGAATGCGGTCTGTGCCAGGTCGGCATCGCCGCAGTCGACGGCGCCGTCGACCACCGTGACGTCTTCTACAGCGAAGAGCAGAAGGCGGCCGCGACGAAGTTGTGTGCCTGCGTGTCGCGGGTGGTGCGCCGTCCCGGCGCTCCCGCCGTGCCCGGCACCGTCACCCTCGCCGTCCGCTGACGGCCTGGTCATCGGATACACCCTCCCTCAAAGGAATTCGGCATGGACCTTCGTGCTCGCATCGACACGTCGCCGATGCGCCCCTACCAGTGGCTGATCGTCGCCCTGTGTGTGGTGCTCAACATCCTCGACGGCTACGACGTCATGGCCCTGGCCTTCACGGCCAAGAGCATCGGCGCCGACTTCGCGCTCGGCGGCTCGGCGATCGGTGTGCTCCTCAGCGCCGGGTTGATCGGCATGGCCGTGGGCGCGATCACCCTCGCCCCGGTCGCCGACCGGATCGGCCGCCGGCCGCTCATCCTCCTGTCGGTCGCACTCGCCACCGCCGGAATGGCGCTGTCCGCCACCGCAGGATCGGCATGGCAGCTCGGTACCTGGCGTGTGCTCACCGGTCTCGGCATCGGCGGAGTGCTCGCCTGCACCACCGTCATCGCCAGCGAATACTCCTCGGCGCGGTGGCGCGGCCTGGCCATCAGCATCTACACCGCCGGGTACGGCGTCGGTGCCACTCTCGGCGGATTGGCCGCGGTGGGCCTGCAGACCGAATACGGTTGGCGGGCAGTGTTCGTCGTCGGTGCGGTGCTGACCGGAACGGTGCTGGTGCTGCTGGCCGCGCTGCTGCCGGAATCGATCGAGTTCCTCGGGGCCCGCGGCCGAGACGGCGACCTCGCGTCGATCAACCGGATCGCCCGTCGTATCGGCCAGGACCCGATCCACTCGCTCGACGGCTCCAGCCGCGACGCCGGGGCGGGGGCCGGTCGCATCGCGGACCTCTTCACCGGAAGCCGCGCCCGTCCGACCCTCCTGCTGTGGGCGGCGTTCTTCACCACCATGTTCGGCTTCTACTTCGTCAATTCCTGGACCCCGTCGCTGCTCGAGACGGCCGGCCTGACCAAGGATCAGAGCGCGACCGCCGGCATGATGCTCACCCTCGGCGGCACGGCCGGCTCCGTGCTGTTCGGCGTCCTGGCCAGCCGGTGGTCGACTCGGTCCGTCCTGATCACCTTCACCGGCCTGTCGGCTGCGGCCATGGCCGTGTTCCTCGCCTCGATCTCGGTGCTCGCCGTCGCGTTCGCGCTGGGAATCGTGATCGGCGGTCTGATCAACGGCTGCATCGCCGGTCTGTACACCCTCGCCCCGTCCCTCTACGGCCCGCGGGTGCGCAGCACCGGCGTCGGCTGGGCCATCGGCGTCGGCCGCGCCGGCGCGATCCTCGCCCCCACCGCCGCGGGCATGCTGCTCGACGCGGGCTGGTCACCGGCGCAGCTGTACTTCGCCGTCGCCGGCGTGGTCGTCCTGGCCGCGGTGGCGCTGTTGCTGCTGCGACCGGCACGCACCCCGGTCGCGGCCCCGGACGCAGCGGCGCCGGACACAGCGGCGCCGGACACAGGGGCACCGGCAGCGGTCTGACGCACTGTCGCTACGGCAGCCGTCCGGTCCACACGGCCTCGGCGCCGGACTCGCCGACCCGGACGGTCTGCACCGTCGCACCCACCGCGGCGACGACGGCCAGCACGGCCGCGACGACGATCAGGGCTCGTCGCCCGCCGCCGTCGTCGCGGCCGCGCAGCACGTGCGCACCCGCGAGCAGCATCGTCGCGGCGAACAACAGCGCGACGACGAGGGTCATCGTCTCGCCGAGTTCCTCGTGCGTCTCGATCAGCGGGGACGGGCCCAGGACACCGGCGAGCTGCTCGCCGGTCTCGGCGGTGATCGGGGTCAGGACCAGCGCCGCGGCCGCGAGCACCACGACCGGCCACAGCAGGCGTCGCCGCGCGGCCGGCCACAGCGCGCACAGGACCAGTCCCAGCGACACCAGGGGCACCAGAACGACGACCCCGTGCACGAGCAGGGGGTGGGCGGGCAGTCCGCTGATCAGCGTCATACCGTCTTTCCTTCCGGCCGGAGCATCAGGGAAACCGTAGGCGGGGATCCGGACGAACGGGACCCGAACGCGCTTGACGTTGACGCAGCGTCAAGACGCATCCTGGGGATACCCGACGAGAGAGGCCCGCGAATGAAGGGCGAATGGTCCATCCAGGAACTGGCCCGCGCGGCCGGAGTCACCAGCCGCACGCTGCGTCACTACGGCGACGTCGGCGTGCTCGAGCCCAGCCGCACCGGCCCGGGCGGCATGCGGTTCTACGACGCCGACGCCCTGGTCCGGCTGCAGCGCATCCTGCTGCTGCGTGACCTGGGCCTGAGCCTGCCCGCCATCGCGGAGGTGCTCGAGGGACACCGCGACGCCACCGCGGCGCTGCGCGTGCACCTGGAACTGCTCGAGCACGAGCAGCGGCGGCTGGCCCGGCAGATCGAGTCGGTGCGCACCACCATCCGCAGAACAGAGAGAGGTGAGGAACTGATGGCGGACGAAGTGTTCGACGGGTTCGACCACACGCAGTACCGCGACGAGGTGATCGAACGCTGGGGCGAGGACGCCTACGAGAGCAGCGACCGCTGGTGGCGGGGCATGAGCGACGACGAGCGGGCGGACTGGAAGACCGTCGCCGCCCGCCTGGGCGCGGACTGGACGGCCGCCGCGGCCGCCGGCCTCGACCCCGCCGGCCCGGAAGGACAGGACCTGGCCCGTCGCCACATCGCGTGGCTCGGCAGCATCCCCGGCACCCCCGGGTACGGGGCGCAGCCGAACCGGGACTACGTCCTGGGCCTGGCCGACATGTACGTCGCCGACGAGCGGTTCGCCGCGAACTACGGCGGCCCGGACGGTGCGACGTTCGTCCGGTCTGCCCTGCGGGCCCACCTCGCCTGACCCGTGTGTGTTTCCGGTCGCTCCCGCTACCGGAAACGCGCACGGGCGCGCGGGTCGCCTACCCTGGTCTTCCGTGACCGCTGCACCCTCGCCCCAGCCTGCCACCGGTGAGTACGACCTGATCGTCGTCGGCTCCGGGTTCTTCGGACTGACGATCGCCGAGCGTGCCGCCACGCAACTCGGCAAACGCGTGCTCGTCGTCGAGCGCCGCCACCACCTCGGCGGCAACGCCTACTCCGAGCCCGAACCCGAGACGGGCATCGAGATCCACAAGTACGGTGCCCACCTGTTCCACACCTCCAACAAGCGGGTGTGGGACTACGTGAACCGGTTCACCGACTTCACGAACTACCAGCACCGCGTGTTCGCGATGCACAAGGGACAGGCCTACCAGTTCCCCATGGGGCTGGGGCTGGTGTCCCAGTTCTTCGGCCGGTACTTCAGCCCGGAGGAAGCCCGGGCCCTGATCAGGGAGCAGGCCGCCGAGATCGACACCGCACAGGCGCAGAACCTCGAGGAGAAGGCCATCTCCCTGATCGGCCGGCCGCTCTACGAGGCGTTCGTGCGCGACTACACCGCCAAGCAGTGGCAGACCGACCCGAAGGAACTGCCCGCCGGCAACATCACCCGGTTGCCGGTCCGCTACACCTTCGACAACCGGTACTTCAACGACACCTACGAGGGCCTGCCCGCCGACGGCTACACCGCGTGGCTCGAGAACATGGCGAAGGACGAGAAGATCGAGGTGCGGCTCGACACCGACTGGTTCGAGGTGCGCGACGAGATCCGCGCCGCGAGCCCCGAGGCCCCGGTGGTCTACACCGGCCCGCTCGACCGCTACTTCGACTACTCCGAGGGCCGGCTCGGCTGGCGCACCCTCGACTTCGAGACCGAGGTGCTGCCCACCGCGGACTTCCAGGGCACCCCGGTGATGAACTACAACGACGCCGACGTGCCCTACACCCGCATCCACGAGTTCCGGCACTTCCACCCCGAGCGGGACAGCTACCCCGCCGACAAGACCGTGATCATGCGCGAGTACTCGCGCTTCGCCGGTAACGACGACGAGCCGTACTACCCGATCAACACCCCGGAGGACCGCGCCAAGCTGACGGCCTACCGGGAGCGGGCCAAGCGGGAGGCCACGGAGAACAAGGTGCTGTTCGGCGGCCGGCTCGGCACCTACCAGTACCTCGACATGCACATGGCCATCGCGAGCGCCCTGAGCATGTTCGACAACGCCCTCGCGCCGTACTTCGATTCGGGCACCCCGCTGGCGGGGGACGCCTCGTGAGCGCCCGGCACCTGCTCGTCGAGCCCGACGCACCCGTGGACGAGCGGCTCGGCAAGGCGCTGCTGCAGCGGGTGATCCTGCCGCGTCCGGGTGAACCGCTCGACGTGCGCACCCTCTACCTGGAGGAATCGCCCACCAACGCGCGGCGCGCCCACGCCGTCGGCCGGACGTCGCTGAACATCGGCGCCGAGTCCGAGGTGTCGATGTGCACCTACTTCAACGCCTTCCCGGCGAGCTACTGGCGACGCTGGAGCACCCTCACCTCCGTGGTGCTGCGGCTCGAACTCACCGGGCACGGCCGGGCCGACGTGTACCGCTCGAAGGCCGACTCGAGCCGCATCCACGTCGAGGGCCGCGAGTTCTCCGCCGCGCACGACGCCGCGACGGTCGAGTTCGAGATCGACCTCGGCCCCTTCGAGGACGGCGGCTGGATCTGGTTCGACATCACCACCGACTCCGACGTCACATTGCGCTCGGCGGGGTGGTACGCGCCGGTCGAGGCGCCCGGCGAGGCCTCCGTGGCCGTGGGCATCCCCACCTTCAACCGCCCGACGGACTGCGTGAAGGCCCTCGTCGCCCTCGCCTCCGATCCGCTGGTCCTCGACGTCGTCGACGCCGTGATCATTCCGGACCAGGGCACCCGCAAGGTTCGGGACGAGCCCGGCTTCACCGAGGCGGCGGCCGCGCTCGGCAACCGGCTCGCCATCCACGACCAGGGCAACCTCGGCGGCTCGGGCGGTTACAGCCGCATCATGTACGAGGCGCTGAAGACGACCGACTGCCCGTACATCCTGTTCATGGACGACGACATCGAGCTCGAGCCCGACTCGATCCTGCGCGCTCTCGCGTTGTCCCGGTTCGCCAAGAGCCCGATGCTCGTCGGCGGTCAGATGCTCAACCTCCAGGAACGCAGCCACCTGCACACGATGGGCGAGGTGATCGACCGGGCGAACTTCATGTGGACGGCGGCGCCGAACGTCGAGTACGACCACGACTTCTCCACCAAGCCGCTGCGCGACCGCGAGCAGTCGAAGCTGCTGCACCGGCGCATCGACGTCGACTACAACGGCTGGTGGATGTGCATGATCCCGCGGCAGGTGGCCGAGGAGATCGGTCAGCCGCTGCCGCTGTTCATCAAGTGGGACGACGCCGAGTACGGGCTGCGGGCGCGTGCCGCCGGTTACCCGACCGTCACCATGCCGGGCGTCGCGATCTGGCACATGGCGTGGAGCGACAAGGACGACGCCATCGACTGGCAGGCGTACTTCCACCTGCGCAACCGTCTCGTCGTGGCGGCGCTGCACATGCCGGGCGACGGACGTGGCCTGGTCCTCGACACCGTCAAGGCCACGCTCAAGCACCTGCTGTGCCTCGAGTACTCGACGGTGGCGATCCAGAACAAGGCGATCGAGGACTTCCTGGCCGGCCCGGACCGTCTGTTCGAACTGCTGCCCACCGCGCTCGGGGAGGTGCACGCGCTGCGCAGGCGGTTCTCCGACGCCGTGGTGCTGCCGTCGTCGACCGAGCTGCCGCTGCCGTCGGGTGCCGAGGTCGGGGCGGTCGGCGAGCCGCGCGGCGCCGTCGGCAAGATGGTGCGGCTCGCCAAGGGCCTGGTGCACAACGTGCGGCCGGCGCATCCGGAACACCACGAGCGCCCGCAGCTGAACGTGCCCACCCTCGACGCCCGCTGGTTCCTGCTCTCGCAGGTCGACGGTGTGACCGTGACCACCGCGGACGGGCGCGGCGTCGTCTACCGTAAGCGCGACCCGCGGCAGGCGCAGGCGTTGTTGTCCGAGGCTGTGCGGCTGCGCCGGGAGCTTGCCCGCAGGTTCCCCGAGTTGAAGGACGAGTACCAGGCCGCGGTTCCCGCCCTGACGAGCAAGGAGGAGTGGGAGCGTGTCTTCGAATCGTGAATGGCCGACCACCGAGGCCGAGATCCAGGTGCTGCAGGCCGTGCAGTCCACGGTCGGTTCGCGTCCCGGGGCGCTCGCGGCGGCCCGGGGGTTGTCGCACTTCGGTGAGCACGCCTTCGGCTGGGCGGTGATCGGCGGTGTCGGGGCACTGGTCGACCGCCCGCGCCGGCGCCGCTGGGCCGGTGTCGCGGTCGGCGCCGTCGGTGCGCACGCCGCGTCCATCGTGGTCAAGCGGGTGGTGCGGCGGCCGCGGCCCGTGGACCCCACCGTCCAGGTCAACGTGTCCACGCCGAGCCGGCTCAGCTTCCCGTCCTCGCACGCCACCTCGACGACGGCCGCTGCCGTGCTGCTCGGCCGGCTGACCGGGCTACCCTTACCGGCGGTGTTGGTCCCGCCGATGTTGCTGTCCCGCCTCGTGCTCGGAGTCCACTATCCGACGGACGTGCTGGCGGGGGCTGCGCTCGGCGCCGCGTCCGCCGCGGCCGTCGTGCGGGCCGAGAAGAAGTTTGGAGAGAGATGAGCGAGGAACCGGTAGCCGTCGCGGCACCTCCGAAAAATCTGGCCGAGGGCATCGTCAAGGCGGTCCGCCCCCGGCAGTGGGTGAAGAACGTGCTGGTGCTGGCGGCGCCGCTCGCGGCCGGCTCGGCGACCGAGGTGGACGTCCTGATCCCGGTCGCCCTGGCCTTCGTGGTGTTCTGCATGGCCGCCTCGGGCATCTACCTGGTCAACGACGCGATGGACGTCGAGGCCGACCGCGCCCACCCGACCAAGCGGTTCCGGCCGATCGCCGCCGGCGTGCTGCCGGTGAACCTGGCCTACGGCATGGCGGTGGTGCTGCTGGTCGGCTCGATCGGCCTGTCGTTCCTGGCGAACTGGCAGCTCGCGGTGGTGATGGCCGTCTACATCACCGTCCAGCTGGCCTACTGCTTCGGGCTCAAGCACCAGCCGGTGCTGGACATCGCCATCGTCTCGTCCGGGTTCCTCCTCCGCGCGATCGCCGGTGGTGTGGCCGCGGAGATCCTCCTGTCGCAGTGGTTCCTGCTGATCATGGCGTTCGGTTCGCTGTTCATGGCGGCGGGCAAGCGGTACGCGGAGCTGCGTCTCGCGGAGCGGACGGGCGCGAAGATCCGCAAGTCGCTCGAGTACTACACGGGCACCTACCTGCGGTTCGTGTGGACGTTGTCGGCGACGGCGGTCGTCATCTGCTACGGCCTGTGGGCGTTCGAACGCGACCAGGCCAACGACACCAACTGGTTCGCGATCTCGATGGTTCCGTTCGTGATCGCGATCCTGCGGTACGCGGTCGACGTGGACGGCGGGGAGGCCGGCGAACCGGAGGAGATCGCCCTGAAGGACCGGGTGCTGCAACTCCTCGCGGTGGCCTGGATCGGGGCGGTCGGCGGTGCTGTCTACCTCTTCTGACCTCGACGAGGATCTCGGCACCCCGGCCCGCCGGGCCCGGCCGGCCCGTCGGGACGGCATGCGGCCGTGGGTGCCGACCGCGGTGTTCTCCGGTGGAGTCGCGCTGGCGGCCCTGCTGATGTTCTGGGGCGCGTGGGAGCGCCGCTGGATCGCCGACGACGGCCTCATCGTGCTGCGCACCGTGCGCAATCTGCTGGCCGGCAACGGCCCGGTGTTCAACGCCGGCGACCGCGTGGAGGCGAACACGTCCACCCTGTGGACGTATCTCGTGTACGCGATGGGCTGGCTCACCGGGGTGCGGCTCGAGTACGTGGTCCTGGCCACGGCGCTCGTGCTGTCGACCGCGGCGGTGGTGCTGGCGATGCTCGGCACGGGCCGGCTGTACCGGTGGCGGCTGCGGGGCGGCGGCGGCGCCACCTTCCTGCTGGTTCCCGCCGGCATGTTCGTCTACATCGCGGTGCCCCCGGCGCGGGACTTCGCCACCTCCGGCCTCGAGAGCGGGCTGGTGATCTGCTGGATCGCCCTGTTGTGGCTGCTGCTCGTGCGGTGGGCGACGGCGCCGGGGACCCCGTCGGCGCCGTCGGTGCTGGCGACGGCGTTCGTGGCCGGCCTCGGCCCGCTCGTGCGTCCCGAACTGGCACTTCTCGCGCTTCCGGCCCTGCTCATGCTCTTCCTCGCCGCGGGCCTCACGTGGCGGGTGCGGATCGCGATGGTGGCGGTGGCCGGTGCCGTGCCGGTGGCCTATCAGATCTGGCGGATGGGCTACTACGGGCTGCCCTACCCGAACACTGCGGTGGCCAAGGATGCGGGCGGCGCGAAGTGGTCGCAGGGCTTCGAGTATCTCGGGAACCTGGTGAGCCCGTACCTGTTGTGGCTGCCGTTGCTGTTGCTGCTGCTCGGTGCCGCGCTCGCGTGGCGCGACCGGACACCGCTCGCACCGGGTGCGTCGAAACGTGAAATCCGTCACACGGAAGCCTCGTTCGCGGTCCGCGCGCAGCGGGCGTTGCGCACTCCGTCCGCCGTGGTCGTCTTCATGCTCGGCGCCGGGGTGTTGCTCACGCTCTACGCCCTTCGTGTCGGCGGTGATTTCATGCACGGCCGGGTGCTGCTACCGCCGCTGTTCTGTCTGCTCGTTCCCGTCGCCGTGATTCCGTTGCGTGTTCCCACCGAGATCGGCCGCACTCGCACGACGGCCGTCGCGGGTGCGGCAGGCGCGTTGTGGCTCGGTGTGGTGGTGTGGTCGGCGATCGCGGCGAACACCACCGGAATGCCCGAGGGGGCGGTGGTGGGCCGTTCCGGGATCGTCGACGAGCGGGCGTTCTACGCCCTCAACACCGGCCATCTGCATCCCGTCCGGGCCGAGGACTACCTCGACTATCCGCGCATGCGGGCGATGGTCGAGGCGATCTCGAACACCCCCGACGGCGGCCTGCTGCTGCCGACACCGTCGTTCGACGCCTGGGACGTCGTCCCGCCGCCGGAACCGGTACCGCCGGGCGGTGCCGGCCACACCGTGTACTTCCTCAACCTCGGCATGACCAGCATGAACGTCGGGCTCGACGTGCAGGTGCTCGATCAGATGGGGCTCGCATACCCGTTGGCGGCGCACACCGAGCGGCTCGAGGACGGGCGCATCGGGCACGACAAGCTGCTCTACTCCGACTGGGTCGTCGCCGACACGGGGATGGTGGATGTGCACCCGTGGCTGCCCGCCTACCTGGACGAGGACTGGGTGGCGCAGGCGCAGGTGGCGCTGACGTGTCCGCAGACGCAGGAACTGCTCGCGTCCTCCCGCGCGGAATTGACCTGGCCGCTGTTCAAGCGAAATCTTCGCAATTCGTTCGAATATGCGGACTATCGACTCGACCGGGTGCCGAAATACGAGATCCAGCGCTGCGGCCTCGAGCTTCCGCCCCCACGTGACGGGGGCTGAACGCGGGCGTCCGGGCTGCGAATCACACCGGCGTCGTTTCGTTCCGGGCGGCCCGGAGTAGACCGCCGGAATTATCTCGGTATGATCACAGCCGATAACGGACGAGTAACGCATCGGCAGTGTGGGCCGATATCGAAGCCGACACACGGTTCGTCGACCTGGGTTACCAAGGGTTTGTCAGAGCCCACGGTGTCCTTTACAGTCTTGACCGCAGTGTGACTTGTGACGGCCCGCTCGGTCGTCGCCGCCGGTATCCGACGGGGGACGCGCACGCGGACGCCGCAGATCGAGAAAGAGAGCATTGTTCATGCGTTTTGTCCCGAGGTTGTCGCAGCGCCTCCGCAGGCGCGTGCTCGGCGTGGGCGCCGCAGCCCTCGTTCTGCCGGTTGCCGCCGGCGTCGCCGGAAGCACCGCCGCGCTCGCCGCTCCCGCAGCCGCCACCCCGATCTCGCACCGGGCACCGGCCGGTGGGTTCGAGGAAGTCTTCGTCGACTCCGACATGGGCCCGATCAAGGTGCAGATCCAGTGGGCCGCCCGCGGCGGTGACGCGGCGCTGTACCTGCTCGACGGCCTGCGCGCCCGGGACGACGCGAACGCGTGGAGCTTCGAGACCAACGCGCGCGACCAGTTCGCCAACGACAACGTCACCCTGGTGATGCCGGTCGGCGGCCAGTCGAGCTTCTACACCGACTGGTACGCGCCCAGCAACCTCAACGGCCAGGACGTCACCTACAAGTGGGAGACGTTCCTGACCGAGAACCTGCCGGACTACCTCGCCACCCGCGGCGTCTCCCGCAGCAACAACGGCATCCTGGGCCTGTCGATGGGCGGTAGCGCCGCGCTGACCCTGGCCGCCTACCACCGCGACCAGTTCAAGTTCGCGTCGTCGCTCTCCGGATACCTGAACCTGTCGGCTCCCGGCATGCGTGAGGCCATCCGCGTCGCGATGCTCGACGCCGGCCGCTTCAACGTCGACTCCATGTGGGGCCCGCCGTGGAGCCCGGCCTGGCTGCGCAACGATCCGTTCGTGTTCGCGCCGAAGCTCGCCGGCCTGTCGATGTACATCTCGGCGGCCAGCGGCCTGCCCGGTCAGCACGACAACCCGCAGGGCCTGGTGGGTGTCTACAACACCGCCAACGCCATGGGCCTCGAGGCGCTCGCCCTCGCCCAGACCCGTGCCTTCCAGATCAAGCTGGCCACCCTCGGCATCCAGGCCCGCTTCGACTTCCCGGCGCGCGGCACGCACTCCTGGAAGTACTGGGAAGAGGAGCTGTGGAAGGCTCGTCCCCAGATCCTCGAGGCACTGAACGCCTACTGATCGCGCCGAACCACCCGGCACACACTGACGGTCCGCATGCCGCCCCACGACCCGAGAGGGACGAGGGGCGGCATGCGCCGTTTCCCGGATAGTTGACAAAAACCACAGCCGTCACAGCGCGGCACCCCCACCCGGCGCCCGTTCACGTGTAGAAACAGTCTTCGAGACGCGGGGCCCGGTCGCCCGTCGACGCCCCAGCAACGCAGAAAGTGAGCGATGCCGATGCGAACTGTGCTTGGCGGACGTCGAACCGTGCGCGCCCGGCAGCCGGTGCCGCCCGCACGACGGAGCCGGCGGGTCCTCGGGGCGGTCGCCGCAGCCCTCGTCGCCCCGCTCGTCGCCGGAACCCTCGCCGTCGGTGCCGCGTACGCGGTGCCGGTGGACCGCAGCGAGCCCACCGCCGCGCAGGCCCCGTCCGGGGTGACGGTGCAGCGGGTGGACTGGCTGACCGACCGGCGCGTGGCCCTGTGGGTGAACTCGCCGGCGATGGGCACGCCCATCCAGGTGCAGTTGCTGCTGGCCCGGGACTGGAACATCGAACCGGAAGCGCGGTTCCCCGCCGTCTACATGCTCGACGGCCTGCGCGCCCGCGACGACGAGAACGGCTGGACGATCGAGACGGACGCCGAGGCCTTCTTCGCGGACAAGAACGTCAACGTCGTGCTGCCGGTGGGCGGACAGTCCAGCTTCTACGCCGACTGGGTGGACCAGAACAACGGGCGCAACTACCAGTGGGAGACGTTCCTCACCAAGGAACTTCCCCCGATCCTCGAGGGCAACTGGCGCACCACGAAGGAGCGCGGCGTCGTCGGCCTGTCGATGGGCGGCACCGCCGCGATGTTCCTGCCTGCGCGCAACCCCGGCTTCTTCAAGTTCGCGGGGTCGCTCTCCGGCATCCTGACCACCACGACCCTCGGCATGCCGCAGGCGATCCAGTACGCGATGCAGGACGCCGGCGGCTTCGACTCGTCGGCCATGTGGGGTACCCCCGGCGGCGAGCAGTGGGCCGCCCACGATCCCTACCTGCTCGCGGACAAGCTCGAGGGCGTGAGCCTGTACGTCTCGAGCGGCAGCGGCAGCACCGGACCGTACGACCAGCCGTCGGGTGTCCCGGGCGTGAGCACGAACTATGCCGGCATGGGCCTCGAGATCCTGTCGCGGCTCACCTCGCAGGCGTTCGCCACCAAACTGAACAAGGTCGGCATCCCCGCGCAGGTGGTCTACCGGCCGTCGGGCACCCATTCGTGGCCGTACTGGGAATTCGAGCTGCACCAGCTGTGGCCGCAGCTCGCCAACGCCCTCGGCGTGGAGGTCACGAAGCCGAACTGCAGCGCATCCGGCGCGATCGGCGACGCCGCCGCCCCGTGGATCGGCGACTGCCTCACACCGGAGTACGCCGTCGCGGGCGGGCGCGTCCAGGACTTCCGCTTCGGCCGGATCTTCTCCTCCACCGAGGGCGGCGCCCGCCCGGTGGCGGGTGCCGTCGGCGGGGCCTACCAGGCCGCCGGGGGGCCGGCCGGTCCGCTCGGCTACCCGACCACCGAGGAACGTGGCACCCCCGACGGCCGCGGCCGGTTCAACCACTTCCAGCACGGCTCGATCTACTGGACCCCGCAGACCGGGGCGCACGCCGTGCGCGGCGCCATCCGTGACGAGTGGGCGCGCCAGGGCTGGGAGGGCGGTCCGCTCGGCTACCCGGTGGCCGACGAGGTGGCCACCCCGAACAAGCCCGGAGTGGTGCAGGGCTTCGAGATCGGCGCCCTCTACTGGACCGAGCCGCTCGGCGCCCACGCCGTGCAGGGGATGATCATGGGCAAGTACGCCGAACTCGGCTACGAGAACGGCTGGCTCGGATTCCCGAAGACCAGCGAGATCCCCGTCAAGGACGGCGGCCGGTTCAACGAGTTCGAGGGCGGCAACATCTACTGGAGTCCGCTCAGCGGCGCCTGGTCCGTTCGCAACGGGCCCGTGTTCGACGCGTGGAAGAGCGCCGGCTACGAGAACGGTCGACTCGGCTTCCCCATCGGCGACGAGTTCCCCATCCCCGGCGGTGTCCAGCAGAACTTCCAGGGCGGATTCGTCACGGTGGTCGACAACGTGGCCACCGTCCGCCCCTAGGATCGTCACCCGCAGTTCCGGTGCCGCCGCGGCGGCCCGCAACCACCGGATCGGGCGGTGACCGCGACGCACGGGTCGCGGTCACCGCCCGGTTCGCATCTGTAGCCTGGGCACTGCCCATTTCCGACGATTGGATGCGAGGACACCACCACATGCCTGCACGGACCCGTTCGAGCCTGACCCGCGTCCTGGGCGCCGGCGCCGCGGCGCTCGCCGCCACCGCCCTCCTGGGCGCCTGCGGAAGCGACGATTCCACGGCGACGAACACCCCGTCGACGTCCGTGTCGGCGACCACCTCGACATCCGCCGCCGAGACCACCGCCGCCAAGGCGACGACGACCGCTCCCGAGGGCGCGGCCACCACCAGTCCGGGCGAGGCCGCCACCGCACCCCCGGCGCAGCCGGAGACCGAACCCGGATTCCCGGGCCCGGCCGAGGTGCCGGTGGACGACCGCGGCCAGGCGTTCCTGGACGGGTTGCGCGAGCGGGGCGTGGAACCCGCCGCCGACGGCAGTATCGCCATCAACACGGCCAACTACATCTGCGCCGCGACCGCACAGGGCAGCTCGCCCGAGGAGATCAAGACGATCGTCACCGCCGCAGTGGGCAGCGAGGCCACGGCCGCCGGCAAGGAGATCTCCGACGCCGACGCCGCGACGACCGCCGACGTCTACATCACCGTCGCCCGCGACACCTTCTGCTAGGAGCAGCAACCATGACGGCCCGAGCGAAGCAACGACGCCGGAGGCGGGGAATCCTCGTACTCGGGATCCTGGTCGTCCTGGCGGCCGTGCTCGCGATGTGGTACATCCTCGCGGGCCGGCTCCCGGTGCCGGGGCCGCCGGGGCCGCTCGGGCCCGAGAAGCCCCAGGCGCAGCCGGCCTCGTGCCCCGACGTCCAGGTGGTGGCGGTGCCGGGCACGTGGGAGTCGGCCGCCTGGGACGATCCGTACAACCCGACGTTCAATCCGCTCTCGCTGATGCTGAACGTCACGCGTCCGCTGCAGGAGCGCTTCGACGCGCAGCGTGCCGATGTGTACACCGTTCCGTACGTGGCCCAGTTCTCGAATCCGGTGGCGCTCCCGCCGGACGGCCAGCAG
Organism: Rhodococcus ruber; assembly: GCF_016804345.1. Classification (NCBI taxonomy): domain Bacteria; kingdom Bacillati; phylum Actinomycetota; class Actinomycetes; order Mycobacteriales; family Nocardiaceae; genus Rhodococcus; species Rhodococcus ruber. Next base: position 690,673 of record NZ_CP044211.1, read on the forward strand.
TCGTACAACAACAGCCGGACGGCCGGCACCGCAGCGACCGAGGACATCCTCGAGCGACGGTTCGCCGAGTGCCCGCTGACCAACTACGTGCTGACCGGCTTCTCGCAGGGCGCGGTCATCGCGGGCGACGTCGCGTCGCGCATCGGTGCCGGTGACGGGCCCGTTCCGGCGGATCGCGTGCTCGGAGTGGCCCTCATCGCCGACGGCCGTCGCGACCCGGGGACGGTCGAGACGATCGGACCGCCCGTCGCGGGCGTCGGCGCCGAGCTGTCGCTGAACGGGTTGCGGTTGCCGGGGATCACCATGACCGGCGCGCGACCGGGTGGGTTCGGCGAGCTCGAGGACAAGGTGGTGGACATCTGTGCACCGACGGACGGGATCTGCGACGCCCCGCCGAATGCGCTGAATCCCGGCAACTGGCTCGCCAGCGCGCCGCGGTTGCTCGAGTACATGAACAACCCCGTGCACGCGTTGTACAACACCTTCGTCGTGGACGATTCGGGTACGACGGCGACGCAGTGGGTGGCGAACTGGGCGATCGAGAAGATCGAGGAGGCGCCGACCCCTCGCGAGGAGTGAACTCTCCTCGTTGTTACCGGTCGGTAGTGTCGGGGATCACCACCCGATACACTCACTGGTCGGTCGGCGCTTAGACTCGACCTTCGGTCATGACCCGGGAAATCCTTCCGGGCCCGTGACGCGCGACCACCGCCACACGAGAAGAGGTTCGATGAGCGCCACCGCCGGCTCGGCTGTCACGCGGAAGTTTCGTTTCGCCGCGGGTGGCGAGGGCAACGCCGAGGAGGGCGGTGCCCGGCGCTTCGTCGAGCTGGCGCGCAAGGCGGAGGAGCTCGGCTACGACAGCTTCATGATCCCGGACCACCTGGGTAACCAGGTCGGGCCCATGGCCGCCCTCGGTGCGCTCGCCGTCGCCACCGACAAGATCCGCCTCGGCACCGCCGTCCTCGCGAACGGCTTCCGGCATCCCGCGATCCTGGCCAAGGACGCCGCGACCGTCGACGTCCTTTCGGGCGGCCGGCTCGAGCTCGGGATCGGCGCAGGGTGGATGAAGGAGGAGTTCGACAAGGCGGGCATCGCCTACGAACGTCCCGGCGTCCGGATCGAGAAGCTCGAGGAGAGCCTGCAGATTCTGGACGTGCTCCTGCGGGGCCGGGAATGCAACTTCGAGGGCAAGCACTACCGCATCGACGGCCTCAAGGGCAGTCCGCGCCCGCGGCAGGGCCCGCGTCCGCCCATCGCGGTCGGCGGCGGGGGACCGAAGATGCTCGCGCTGGCGGCGAAGTACGCCGACATCATCTCGGTGGCCACCCCCACGAATCGGGACGGCCGTTTGTTGCTGTCGGGGATCACGATGGGCAAGACTGTGGAGCGGGTGGACGTGATCCGTCGCGCAGCGGGGGATCGGTTCGATGACATCGAGCTGAACTGGACCATCACGATGATTCTCGTCACGGATGATCGGGAGCAGACTGCCGAGATGGCGCTGGCTGCCCTCGACCAGGGCTTCCCCCCGAACATCGAGGTGGACGTCCGGCTCACCGTGGACGAGATCCTCGAATCGCCGTATCTCGCAATCGGTTCCTACGAGGAGATCGCCGAACAGATCCGTAACGTGCGGGCGAAGACGGGGATGTCCTATGTGGGGGTCTTCCCCACCCAGATGGAGGCGTTCGCACCGGTGATTCCGCTGTTGGCGGGGGAATGACCGATGCGGATCTGTAACATAATCGTGATTTCGGATCGATGGACAGATTCGTGAGATGCACCGCCGGATGCTGTTGAGCTGTACAGGTACGACGATCCGCTAGCGCGAGGACAAGGACGGGGCGCAACCATGTCGAGTGGTTGTGGGATCGCTTCGACAGGGAGAAGGAATGAGCGTCGGGTTCGAAGAGTTCATCGATGAGAACGGACAGATCGTGTTGCCCGAGGGCAACACTCTGCTCGACCACCTCGAGCAGCATTTCGCCGAGAACGGCGACGATCTTGCGTACCGTTACATCGATTACTCGCGGGAACGTGACGGCGAGGTCCACGAGCTGACCTGGCAGCAGTTCGGGGTACGTCTGCGCGCGATCGCGGCCCGGCTGCAGCAGGTCACCGAGCCCGGCGACCGCGTCGCGATCCTTGCCCCGCAGGGCCTGGACTACGTCGTCTCCTTCTTTGCGGCCATCTATGCCGGCACCATCGCCGTCCCGCTGTTCGATCCCGACGAGCCCGGCCACACCGACCGGCTGCATGCCGTCCTCGGCGACTGCACACCCAGCGCCATCCTCACCGCCACCACCTCCGCGGCCGGGGTCCGGCAGTTCTTCCGGCCGCTGCCCGCCGCGCAGCGCCCCCGCATCATCGCGGTCGACGCGATCCCCGACACCGTCGCCGACTCGTGGACGCGACCCCGGATCGGCACCGACGACATCGCCTACCTGCAGTACACCTCCGGATCGACCCGCGTGCCCGCGGGCGTCGAGATCACCCACCGCGGTGTCCTCACCAACTGCATCCAGATGGCCGACTCCATCGAACTCAACGAGGGTTCGCGCGGTGTGACGTGGCTGCCGCTGTTCCACGACATGGGCCTGCTCACGATCATCCTGCCCGCGATCGGCGGCAAGTACATCACCATCATGAGCCCGCGCGCCTTCGTGCAGCGGCCGGGCCGGTGGATCAAGGAACTCGCCGCCGTCTCCGACGGCGCCGGCACGTTCGCCGCCGCGCCGAACTTCGCGTTCGAGCACGCGGCCGCGCGAGGACTGCCGAAGCCGGGTGAGACCCTCGACCTGAGCAACGTGATCGGCCTGATCAACGGCAGCGAGCCGGTGACCACGTCCTCGATGCGCAAGTTCAACGAGGCGTTCGCGCCGTACGGCCTGCCCAAGACCGCGATCAAGCCGTCGTACGGCATGGCGGAGGCGACGCTGTTCGTCTCGTCCACCCGGCACACCGACGAGGCCAAGGTCATCTACGTCGACCGCGACCAGCTGGGCGCCGGCCGCATCGTCAAGGTCGACAAGGAGGCGCCGAACGCCATCGCGCAGGTCTCCTGCGGATACGTCGCGCGCAGCCAGTGGGCCGCGATCGTCGACGCCGAGACCGCCACCGAGGTGCCGGACGAGCACGTCGGGGAGATCTGGCTGCACGGCGAGAACATCGGCATCGGGTACTGGGGACGCACTCAGGAGACCGCGGAGACCTTCCGCAACACGATCGCCGACCGCCTGACCGTCGGCAGCCACGCCGAGGGCACGCCGGCCGACGCGCACTGGCTGCGCACCGGCGACTACGGCGTGTACGTCGACGGCGAGCTGTACATCACCGGCCGCGTCAAGGACCTGGTCATCGTGGACGGACGTAACCACTACCCGCAGGACCTGGAGTTCTCGGCGCAGGAGGCCAGCTCCGCGCTGCGCCCCGGCTTCGTGGCCGCCTTCGCCGTGCCGGCCAACCAGCTGCCGCAGGTGGTGTTCGAGAACTCGCACTCGGGCCTGCAGTTCGACCCCGACGACGCCTCGGAGCAGCTGGTCATCGTCGCCGAGCGGGCGCCGGGCGCGGGCAAGGCGGATCCGCAGCCGGTTGCGGACACCGTGCGGGCGGCGATCTCGGCACGGCACGGTGTGACCGCACGCGACGTCCTGCTCGTTCCGGCCGGGTCGATCCCGCGCACGTCGAGTGGCAAGATCGCGCGGCGCGCGTGCAAGGCCGCGTACATCGAGGGAACCCTGCGCGGCGGTTACACGCAGCAGGCCTTCCCCGATAGCGTTTAAACATTGTTCTCTTTCCCGGGTAGCGTGGTGGGTTGATGGCTGACACTGAAATGACCGTCGCGCAGCTGCGCGAATGGCTGCGAAACTGGATCGCCGAGGCCACCGGGCAACCGGTGGCACAGATCTCCGACGATCGCCCGATGGAGGAGTTCGGTCTCTCGTCCCGCGACGCCGTCGCGCTGAGCGGCGAGATCGAGGAACTGCTCGGCGTCACCCTCACCGCGACGATCGCGTACCAGCACCCGACCATCGCGTCGCTGGCCACGCGCATCATCGAGGGCGAGCCCGAGCTCCCGGAGGGGGACGACAGCGCCTTCTACGCCGCCGGTCCGGCCGGCCGGGCACACGACATCGCGATCGTCGGTCTCGCCACGCGGCTGCCCGGGCACGTGAGCACCCCCGCCGAGATGTGGCAGCTGCTCGCACAGGGCCGCGACGGGATCACCGACCTCCCCGAGGGACGGTGGTCCGAATTCGCCGACGACCCGCAGATCTCGTCCGCCATCGCCGCGGCCAACACCCGCGGCGGGTATCTCGACGACGTCAAGGGCTTCGACGCCGAGTTCTTCGCGATGTCGCCGCGCGAGGTCGAGATGGTCGATCCGCAGCAGCGCCTCGCCCTCGAACTGACCTGGGAGGCGCTCGAGCACGCCCACATTCCGGCCAGCGACCTCAAGGGCCGCCCGGTCGGCGTGTTCATCGGCAGCTCCGCCAACGACTACCAGCTCCTCGCGGTGAGCGACCCGTCCGCCGCGCATCCGTACGCGCTGACCGGCACGGCCACGTCCATCGTCGCCAACCGGGTCTCGTACTTCTTCGACTTCCGCGGACCGTCCGTCGCCCTGGACACCGCGTGCTCGTCGTCGCTCGTGGCCGTGCACCAGGCGGTGCGGGCCCTGCGCGACGGCGACGCCGACGTGGCGCTGGCCGGCGGCGTGAACATGCTCGTCGCGCCCGCCGCGACCCTCGGCTTCGACCAGCTCGGCGTGCAGGCCCCCGACGGCCGCATCAAGGCCTTCTCGGCCGACGCCGACGGCATGGTCCGCGCCGAGGGCGGCGGCCTCGTCGTGCTCAAGCGGCTCGAGGACGCCGAGCGTGACGGCGACACCGTGCTCGCCGTCATCGCCGGTTCCGCCGTCAACCAGGACGGCCGCTCCAACGGGCTGGCGGCGCCGAACCCCGAGGCCCAGGTCGACGTGCTGCGCCGCGCCTACCGGGACGCGCGCATCCTGCCGTCCGGCGTCGACTACGTCGAGGCCCACGGCACCGGAACCGTGCTCGGCGACCCGATCGAGGCGGACGCCCTCGGCCGTGTCGTCGGCCGCGGACGCGACGCCGACAAGCCGGTGCTGCTGGGCTCGGCGAAGACCAACTTCGGCCACCTCGAGGCGGCCGCCGGCGCGGCGGGCCTGATCAAGGTGGTCCTCGCGATGCAGGAGAACCACCTGCCGGCGACGCTGAACTACACGGCGCCGAACCCGTACATCCCGTTCGAGCAGGCCCGCCTGAAGGTCATCCCCGAGGGCGCCGAGTGGCCGCGCTACACCGGCAAGGCGATCGCCGGCGTCTCCGGGTTCGGCTTCGGCGGCACCAACGCCCATGTCGTGGTCCGCGAGTACACCGGCCCCGAAGCGGCGCCGGCCGGGCCGGACGAGGCGCCCGTGGCAGAGCCGAGCGAAGGTGTCGTTCCGTCGGCTGAAGGAGCTGAGGGGCACATTCGCTCGGACGAGAACGCCGAGCGCCCGGTGCTGCTCGCGGTGTCCGCGGCGATGCCGTCGCGCCGTCGCCGGGCCGCCGCCGACCTCGCCGACTGGCTCGAGACGGAGGCGGGCAGCACCACGCCGCTCGCCGACGTCGCCCGCACCCTTTCCCGCCGCAACCACGGCCGCTCGCGCGCCGTCGTGATCGCGACGACCCGCGCCGAGGCCATCGCCGGGCTGCGCGCCGTCGCCGCCGGAAAGCCCGCCCAGGGCGTGTTCTCCGCCGACGCCCCCGCCGCCAACGGGTCGGTGTGGGTGCTGTCCGGGTTCGGATCGCAGCACCGCAAGATGGCCAAGCAGCTGTACCTCGAGAACGCGGTGTTCGCGGCGGCCGTCGACGAGATCGACGAGCTGATCGAGGACGAGGCCGGCTACTCCATGAAGGAGAAGTTCCTCGACGACGCCCAGGACTACGACGTCGAGACCTCGCAGGTCGGCATCTTCACCATCCAGGTCGCCCTCGCGAAGCTGCTGCGTCACCACGGCGCCGAGCCGTCCGCCGTCGTCGGCCACTCCATGGGTGAGGCCGCCGCGGCATACATCTCGGGTGGGCTGTCGCTCGAGGACGCCGTCCGCGTCATCTGCGCGCGCTCGCGCCTGATGGGCGAGGCCGAGGCGCTGCTCGAGGGCGACGACATCCGGCTCATGGCGCTCGTCGAGTACAGTGCCGCGGAGATCGAGCAGGTCCTCACCGACTACCCGCACCTCGAGGTCTGCGTCTACGCCGCGCCGACGCACACCGTCATCGGCGGCCCGCAGGACGAGGTCAACGCGATCGTCGCGCGGGCGGAGTCGGAGGAGAAGCTCGCCCGCGTGCTGCAGACCAAGGGCGCCAGCCACACCTCGCAGGTGGATCCGCTCCTCGGCGAGCTCGCCGCCGAACTCGCCGGCATCGAGCCGCGCCGGTTGAAGGTCGACGTGTACTCGTCGGTCGACCAGGACACCCACTACCGCGCCGGGCACGAGGGCATCCACCAGGTCGAGTACTGGACCAAGGGTCTGCGGCACAGCGTCTACTTCACCAATGCGGTCAAGCTGGCCGTCACCGACGGGCACACCACCTTCGTCGAGCTGGCCCCCAATCCGGTCGCGCTGATGTCCGTGGCCGCGACGGCGTACGCGGCCGGGGTCATCGACACCCAGCTGATCCAGACCCTCAAGCGCAAGGAGGACGAGCCGCTGGGCGTGCTCACCGCCCTCGCTCAGCTGTACGTGCACGGCCACACCGTGGACCTGCACAGCCTGCTCCCGGCCGGCGCGTACGCCGATCTGCCGCGGACGGTGTTCCTGCGCAAGCCGTTCTGGCTCGAGACCCGCATCGGGACCGGCGGCAGTGCCCGCGTGCCCGGCGCGCACGTCGCGCTGCCCGACGGCCGGCACGTGTGGGAGGTGCGCGCCGACGCGGTCACCGACCTCGGTGAACTCGCCGTCGCCGCCGCGTCGCAGGTGCTCGCCGACGTCACCCTCACCGCGTCCGTGCCGTACGGTGACGTCCCCGCCACCGGCACCCTCACCACCACGCTGACCCGGCACCTCGGTGGCGCGTCGCTGCACGTGCACGGCCGGGACGCGGCGGACGGCGAGTTCCGGTTGCTGTTCGACGCGGTCGTCGCCTCCGGTGACGCGCTGCCGGCTCCCACGCCCGCGCCGGCCGAGCGCTCCACCGGGCCGGTCGAGACGCTGCCCGAGGTGGTGGAGAGCTTCGGCGACAAGTGGAATCCGAACGGGTCGCAGACCCTCGAGGATCGGCTGGCGCTGATCGTCGCCGAATCGATGGGGTACGCACCCGAGGATCTGCCCGTCGAGATTCCGCTGATCGAGCTGGGGCTGGACTCGCTCATGGCGGTGCGGATCAAGAACCGCGTCGAGTACGAGTTCGACATCCCGCAGCTGCAGCTCGCCGCGGTGAAGGACGCCAGCCTGCGCGACGTCGCGAAGTACCTGCGGTACGCCGTGGAGAACCGCGAGGAGGTCGCCGCGCTCGCCGCCCAGCAGGCCGCCGACCGCGACACCGCCGCTCGGGAGGACGCGTCGCTCGAGCTGCCGGCGGTCTCGCCGGTGGAGGACACCGGGGTGGTGCACGAGGCGGAGGCGATCCTCGAGGCCGCAGAGGCCGCAGAGGCCGCAGAGGCAGGCAAGAGCGGTGAGACCGCTGCGAGCACCGAAGCGGACAAGGCCACCGACGTCACCGACCGGCAGGCGGTCGCGGAGGCATCCGGCACCGACGTGCCGCCGCGCGACGCCGCCGAGCGGCTCACGTTCGCGACGTGGGCCGTGATCACCGGGCAGTCGGCGAAGGGCATCTTCAACACCCTGCCGATCCTCGACGACGAGACGGCCGAGCGCCTCGCCGCCCGGCTGACCGAGCGGGCGAACGGCGAGATCACCGTGGACGACGTGCTCGACGCCGAGACCATCGAGCAGCTCGCCGAGAGCGTGCGCCGGCACCTCGAATCGGCGGATCGCATCGACGGTCTCGTCCGTACGCTGCGCCCGCGGCCCGAGGGCTCGGACGCCGTGCCGGTGTTCGTGTTCCACCCCGCCGGCGGATCCACCGTCGTGTACGAGCCGCTCCTGCGCCGGTTGCCCGAGGGCACCCCGATGTACGGCTTCGAACGCACCGAGGGCCCGATCGAGCAGCGTGCCCAGGAGTACCTCCCGCAGATCAAGGAGATCCAGGGCGACGGTCCGTATGTGCTGTACGGCTGGTCGCTGGGCGGTGTGCTCGCCTACGCGGTCGCCCGGCTGCTGCGCGCGGAGGGCAAGGACGTGCGGCTCGTCGGCCTCATCGACACGGTGATGGCCGGGCAGAAGGTCGAGGACACCCCCGAGGAGATCACCGCCCGCTGGCAGCGGTACGCGCAGTTCGCGAAGAAGACCTACGGGGTCGACGCTCCGCTGCCGTACGACAAGCTCGCCGCGACGGACGACGAGGGCCAGGTGCGCATCCTCATGGACCTGCTCAAGATGAGCGGCACGAGGATCCCCGGCGGCATCATCGAGCACCAGCGCACGTCGTGGCTGGACAACCGGGCCATCCAGACGGCGAAGCTCGAGCCGTACGACGGCGACGTGGTGCTGTACATGGCGGACCGCTACCACGACGACGCCATCGAACTCGAGCCCGCATTCGGGACCAGGCAGCCCGACGGTGGCTGGGGTGAGTCGGTCCGTAATCTGGAGGTCATCCGTGTCGGCGGCGATCACCTCCAGGTGGTCGACGAGCCGTACATCGGGAAGGTGGGGGCCGACCTGACACGCAAGCTGGCCGACATCGAGGCCACGAGGAGCTGATCGAGTAGTGACCACGACGACGGCCGAGAAGCTGGCCGAGCTGCGCAAGAATCTCGAGATCGCCAAGGAGCCGGCCGGGGAGGCCGCGGTGGCCAAACGCGCCGCCAAGGGCATCCCCAGTGCGCGACAGCGCATCGACATGCTGCTCGACCCGGGCAGCTTCGTCGAGATCGGGGCGCTCATGAAGACGCCCGGCCGTGACGACGCGCTCTACGGTGACGGCGTCGTCGTCGGTCACGGCACCGTCGACGGCCGGCCCGTCGCGGTGTTCTCGCACGATCAGACCGTGTTCGGTGGCAGCGTCGGCGAGATGTTCGGCCGCAAGGTCGCCGCGATCCTCGACTTCGCGCTGAAGATCGGCTGCCCGGTGGTCGGCATCAACGACTCCGGCGGTGCCCGGGTGCAGGACGCGGTGACGTCGCTGGCGTGGTACGCGGAACTGGGCAAGCGGCACGAGCCGCTGTCGGGGTTGTGCCCGCAGGTGTCGATCATCCTGGGCAAGTGCGCCGGGGGTGCCGTGTACGCGCCCATCAACACCGACGTGGTCGTCGCCACCGAAGAGGCGTACATGTTCGTCACGGGCCCGGACGTCATCAAGTCCGTCACCGGGGAGGACGTCAGCCTCGACGAACTCGGCAGCGCCCGTAAGCAGGCCGAGTACGGCAACGTGCACCACGTCGCGCCGGACGAGAAGGCCGCGTTCGAGTGGGCCCGCAAGTACCTGAGCTACATGCCGTCGAACGCGCAGGAGAAGCCCCCGGTGATCAATCCGGGCCTCGAACCGGAGATCACGCCGGACGATCTCGAGCTCGACACGTTCATGCCCGACGCCGACAACTCCGGCTACGACATGCACGACGTCCTGCTCAAGATCTTCGACGACGGCGACTTCTTCGAGATCCGCTCGCAGGTCGCCCCGAACATCATCACCGGCTTCGCCCGCGTCGACGGCCGGCCCGTCGGGGTGGTGGCGAACCAGCCGCTGTACCTGTCCGGGGCGCTCGACGCGGCGAGTTCGGACAAGGCCGCGCACTTCGTGCGGGTGTGCGACGCGTACGACATTCCGCTGGTGTTCGTCGTCGACACCCCCGGCTTCCTGCCGGGTGTGGAGCAGGAGAAGATCGGGGTCATCAAGCGCGGCGGCCGGTTCCTGTTCTCGTTCGTCGAGGCGTCGGTGCCGAAGGTGACCGTGGTGGTACGCAAGTCCTACGGCGGTGGCTACGCGGTGATGGGCTCCAAGCAGCTCGGCGCGGATGTGAACTTCGCGTGGCCCACGGCGCGGATCGCGGTGATGGGCGCCGAGAGTGCGGTAGCGGTCATCGGCCGTCGCCAGATCGAGGCGGCCGGCGAGAACGCTCCGGCGGTCCGTCAGCAGCTGATCAACTTCTACAACGAGCACATCGCGACGCCGTACATCGCGGCCGAGCGCGGCTACATCGATGCGGTGATCGAGCCGCACAAGACGCGTCTGGAGATCCGCAAGGCGCTGACGTTGCTGCGCGACAAGAAGGTGTTCAAGAATCCGCGCAAGCATCACTTGCTTCCGCTCTAGCCCTTCTGGTGGGCCGAATGTCACATTGCGTCGATCGTATCGACGCAATGTGACATTCGGTTCGCCTCGCGGGGCTACCGAACCCGTACGTCGGGTCGTGGACGTTCGAGACCCTGCCGGTAGGCCGCCGCAAGATCGGCGAGCACGATCGCCGGTTCGTGCCGGATCTGTCTGGGCAGATGGGTGACGACGATGATCCCGTGCCGCTGCATGACCGCCCGGCGCCGCATCGTTGCCTCGTGGTCTCTTGCGCTGAGATGATGTGCGAACGAGTCGATCTCCCACGCCAGTGCCACGGCATCGAGCCAGCCGTCCGGACGGGCGATCCAAGTTCCGTTCGAGTCCTCGACCTCCCGGTTGTGCACCATCGGGGGAAGACCCGAGGTGGAGTACAGCTTCTGGGCCTCGATCTCGGCGACCGAATGCGCGTCGTCGACCAGCTCCTGGATCACCTTGCGGGGCACTGCGGTTCCCCGACTGCTGCCGTCTGCGAGTTCGCGTGCCAGGTGGTCCACGGTGACATCGCCGCGTTGGAGTGCGGCGGCGAACAAGGCGCGGCAGTCGTCCGTTCGTGACGTCCGCCGTCCGGCATCGAGCAGGCTGCGCGCGACGGGTGCGATCCGCAGTGTGCCCTTGCGTACGGGTTCGGGTACACGCCAACTACGTTCGACGGTGACGAACGAGAAGTTCCTGCGATGCCGATTCTGCGGGATGAGTAGCAGGATGTCGCTCTTCGTCGCCGAGGGGGCGTATCCGTGCACGCCGAGCGCGGCGTGGCCCGAGATGACGGCCTCGTCGCCTCCGTACATCTGCGCTGCCGTCTGTCTGTGCAGTTGCGTGAGCGGGCCGCTGTGCAGCGCAACGACACCGGGCAGAATCCGCTGCCACGGACCACCCTTCCGGCAACGGCCGGAGATGGTGCTGCTGCTCATCCCGCATCCCAACAGTGTCGAGGTGCGGATGATGCCGTTGACACTCAGCCCGACGAGCTGTTCGACGTCGTCCCCCCACGTTCCGCGTCTCATGCCGCCCATGATCACCGGGAAATGCCGCGCTCGAGGGTGCAACGGGAGGGTGGGCGAAATCTGTGGATGAACGGTGAGGTTGTGGACTACCCGTCGCGGGCGGACCGAGGCGGACCGACGGACGGACCGAATGTCACATGGGTTCGATGCAATCGAAGCGATGTGACATTCGGTCCGGACGGTCAGGGGACGACCCAGGTCCCGACTCCCGGCAGGTACGTGAAGCCGTTCGGGACGGTGACGGTGGCGACGATTCGGCCGGAGCCGGTCTCGGCGCGGGGCGTACCGGTCATTCCTCCGCCGAGCACCGGCCGGGACGGGAGTTCGTTGGTTCCGCTGGCCCCGGTGGTGATGTTGGTCCAGGAGATCTTGCAGTAGCACCACATGCTGCCGCCGAACCAGCTGATGCCGGGCTCGTCGGGGTCGACGCGCACCGTGACCGCCTCGTTCACCAAGGCTCCGCCGTAACCGAACGAGCCGGACTCGCCCGATCCGATGACACGCGTGAGCGTGGTGGCATTTTCGGGAGCGGCGACGGCTACCGGGGCAGTCGCCACTCCGGCGCCGAGAACCGCGGCGGTAACCGCCGCGAGTCCGAATGCACGCTTCTTCGACATACAGTTCCTTCCGTAGCCGGCCCACCCCCGCTGGCCCGATGAACAGTTCGCGATCGAGCAGAATCGAACATTCGTGACATCGCGCCCGAAACGGACGACGTTACCGGCGGCGCGACTGGCCGAATGTCACATTCGGTCGATGGAGCCGAACCGGTGTGACATTCGGTCCGGAAGGCGCGAGAGGACCGCATGCGACGGCAGCGGGTGGCCTACTCGTACACGCGCAGCGTGCCCGGGTTCCACAGCCCGGAGCGGGTGACCGTCTCGGTCTGCGGCTCGGCCGGCACCGCGTCCGGGTAGAACCGCACGTACCGCTCGAGCGAGCCCCAGTCGCGGGCCCAGTCGTCCTTCAGGTACGTGGGGATCTGCTCGGGGCGCGCGAGGGCCTCGGTGAAGCCCAGCGGTCCGCCGTTGTCCGCGGACTGCCACGTGTCGGTGGAGGACACGGCCAGGGGTCGGTCCGGCAGGATGCGGTAGTTCGGCATCTCGGCGATGCCGTAGCGGTGGTCGAACGGACGCTGGCACGGGAACTGCAGGCCCACCGCCCAGTCGAGCAGCACCGGCTGCTCCGAGCCGACCACGGTGTCGAGCGTCTCGAGTTTCGGCACGCGCGGCGGTGTGAACGCCAGCCACTGGTCGCCCGTGAGGTTGGGGTCGTTGGCGACGATGCGGACGGCGTCGGTGTCGGCGGGCAGCTCCGACAGCGGGATGCGCAGGTTCCGCCACGACGGCGCGGGCCCGATGTCGCGCGGCAGGTAGGTGCCCTGCGGTTCGACGGTGCCGTCGGGCAGGCGCCTGCCGTACTCGACAAGCAGCGACTGGCCGTAGGTGGTGGCGCCGGTGTCGTCGACGGACCAGATGCGACCGGCCGCCGAGATGACGACGAGCGGCGCGTCGTCGGTGCGCTCGGGTAACCCGTACCAGCTCGACGTGAGCAACGCCGGTTCCTGCACGCCCTCCTGGTAGCTGCCGAGCACGGGGGTCACGGCCGGGTCGAGGCCGAACGGCAGCTTGGCGTCCGAGCCGTTGACGGTGCGCGCCCCGGTGCCGCCGGTGGTGCCGCCGCCGGCGCCGGTCTCGAACGTCGGCCCGACGCTCTGGTTGTCGGTGTTGCCCTGGCCGGGCTTGACCTCGACGTAGTCGGCCGTGAGGTCCGACGGGATGCCGTTGGGATCGAAGCCCACGGGTTCGGCTCCGGCGAGGGCGTCGCCGCCGCGGGGTGGGTTGTCCGGGTCGACGATGGGCGCGAGCCGACCGGAGTTCGGGTCCGATTCGACGAGGACGTCGTCGGCCAGCCCGCACGTCTGGCCGGCGAGCGCGCCGACGTTGGACCGGGCGAGCGAATACGCCGGATACTGCGATACCGCGCCCTTGAGCAGCGACAGCACCTCGAAGAGCACCATCGCTCCGGCGACGACGGTCAGGGGCGCCGCGGCGAACTTGCGGATCCGGCGGCCCTTGCGGGTCGTGGGTCTGGGTTGCGGCGGCGCGTAGCCCTCCCGCAGGTACTGCCACGCGACGAGCCCGAGGGCGAGCCCGAAGAGGATCAGGAACAGCGAACTGGACTGGTTGCCCTTGAAGGAGACGGTCTTGTCGAACCACGGGATGCCGTAACTCGACACGTACCACCAGCCGTTGATGCCCGCGAACGACACGGCCAGCACGAACAGCAGTCCGGCGAGGAAGATCGTGCGGTTGCGCCGCGACCGCAGCGCGCTCGCGGAGACGACGACCGCGGTGAGGGCCGCGAGGGACCCCGCGATGCCCGCGTACGCCCCGAAGTGGTGGGTCCACTTCGTGGGGTTGAACATCATGAAGAAGATCGTGCCGAAGACGATGCCGATCAGCCGCCACGACGGTCCCGTCGCGACGCCGGGGATCCGGCGCCGGCGCAGCAGCACCAGCAGCGACGTGAACAGGCACAGCAGCATGACGAGGAACGCGAACCGGCGGGCGAGCGAGCCGTCGACGGTCTGCACGAACAGGTAGTAGTAGCGGAGGAAGTCGTTCCACCACTCCTCGTTCGGGCCGATGATCGTGCGCACGCGGGTGGCCTCGAGCACGGCGGCGAGGGTCTGGTCGGAGAACACGACGACGAGCACGAGGGTGCCGGCGGCGGCGATCGGGGCGAGCAGCGGCAGCGTCCCGACCTCGCGGTGGCGGCGCACCACGATGCGGGTCATGGGCCGGATGCCGGCGAGCAGGGCGGCGACGCACATCAGGCCGGTGGGGGCGGCGGCGAGGGTGAACGCGCCGATCACCACCGCCGTCGCGGCGGGCAGCAGCCGGCCCGTGGCGATCGCCCGTTCGATCGAGCACCAGGTCAGCAGGGCGCCGAGCGCGACGATCGGCTCGGGGCGCAGGCCGTTGTTGTAGGGCAGCCAGAAGGCGAGGAACACCAGGCCGCCGGTCCACAGCGCGACGGCGTTGTGCCGGACGGCGCGGCCGAGGCGGGGCACCACCTCGCGGCTGATCACCATCCAGCAGGTGATGCCGGCGAGCAGGGCGGGCAGCCGCATCCAGACGCTGGCGGTGGAGACCTCGGCGAACGCGGCGAGCACGTCGTAGTACCAGCCGAAGGGGGCCTCGGGGACGCCGAACCAGCGGAAGTAGTTGGCCATGTAGCCCGAGTGCTCGGAGACCCGGGCCATGGTCAGCAGGTAGCCGTCGTCGGAGGTGTTCGCCCCGAAGAAGTGCCACCCGAGGAGGGTGCCGACGACGACCGCGTCGACGCCGGTGAACTTCCACCAGTGCGACGGCAGGAAGCGGCGATGGCCCCGGCCGTCGGTGCCGTCGAGTTTGGCGAGCGCACCGATCGCCAGCGCGGTCGACAGGGCCGCCAGGATCATCGCGAGGAGCTTGACCACCGTCGGCGACGACGAGAACCGGGAGTCGACGTCGACGGTCACCGACATGCCGGGCACCGTGGTGTCCAGGTCGCTGAACACGCCGACGACGAGGGGGCGCAGGTCGCCGGTCAGCTCACCGGCGCGCGGGTTGCCGTTCTCGTCGCTCAGGCCGACGAACTCCGCGGTCGTGCGGTCGACGTCGGAGAAGATGCTGATCTCGGTGCACGCGGCGGATTCGACGTCGCTGCGCGGGGCGGTGGCCACGACGACGTTGCGGTCGAGAACGTCCACGTTCGCGGCGCCCACCCGCACGAACATCGCGTTGAGTGCGGCGCCCTCACCGCTCGGTGGTGCGGTCGCGAGGAGCATGCCACCGCCGGGCGGCATGCTCGCGACGGCGGTGCACGGCACGGTCGCGCTCAGCTGCAGCGGCACCTGCGACATGAGCGGCACCTCGACCGGCCCGGTCGAGCCGTTCTGCGGCCAGGTGACGGTGGCTTCGGTGACCTTGACGGGCAGGAACGGGGTCGCGACGGCGAGGAGCACACCGAGCAGGCCCGCCACCGTGGCGACGAGCCGGGCGGTGCGGTACTGCGCCCGCAGATCCCGGGCAACCGGCGGCCGGGACACGGCTGCGGAGGGGGCGGGAACTGTGGTCACGTCGTCGGGCACGATTGTCGATGGTATCGGGCGCAGATGAGCGGACGCACCGTCCCTACCGACGCGTAGGACCTCATTCACGCATTACGGGCACACCGTCGCGGATCGGGCCGGGTGTCCACCAGCCCCAGCGGACGACGTCCTCGGTGGTGATCTCGGCAGTCGTCGCGCTCGGATCGATGGGTGAGTATCGCTCCAGCGAGCCCCAGTCGCGGTCCCAGTCGTGGTTCAGATAGGTGGGGACGGTCTCGGCGGTGAGCAGCAGCGGTATCCAGCCGAGCGGGCCGCCACCGATGTCGTCCTGCCAGCCGTTGGTGGAGTCGGCCCCGACCCGGTCGGGCAGGATCCGGAACTCGGGGACCTCGGCGACGCCGTAGCGATGGTCGAACGGACGCTGGCAGGGGAACGCCAACCCCACCGACCAGTCGAGCAGGACCGGTGCCGTGGAGCCGACGACGGTGTTCAGGGTCTCGAGGCGCGGCATCCGCGGCGGCGTGACCGCCACCCACTGGTCGGGGGCCAGGTTGCCGTCGGTCACCACCAGCCGGACGGTGTCGGCGTCGGCGGGGATCCGGTCGCTCGGCACCCGCAGGTTGCGCCACGACGGAGACGGTCCGATGTCGATGGGCGCGACGCGGGCCAGCGGCTCGACGCTCGAACCGTCGCCGGTCCGGCCGAACTCGAGCAGCACGTCCGCACCGGGGGTGAGGACGCCGTCGGGGTCGACGTAGTGCACGCGGCCGGCGACGGTGACCACCAGCAGCGGCGTGGCGTCGGTGCGGTCGGGCAGCGCATACCAGCCGGACTCGAGCACGGCTTCCTGCTGCGCGCCGGCGCGGTAGCTGCCGAGCACGGGGGTGCGGGCGGGGTCCAGGCCGAACGGCAGCGCGACGGTGCTGTCGTTGATGCCGGCGGCACCGCGGCCGCCGCCGGTGCCGGCGCCCGTGGAGGTGGTGGTGCCGCCCTCCTCGGTGTCGACGGTGTTGGCGCCGCCCGTGGTGGAGATCTCCTCGTCGGCGGTGAGGTCGAGGGCGACGCCGTTCGGGGTGAAGCCGTCGGCGGTGCCGGCGCCGAGGGCGCCGGCGACGTCGCCGTCGACGGGGGCCAGCGCAGTGGCGTTCGGGTCGGTCTCGACGAGGACGTCGTCGGCGAGGCCGCAGCTGCCGCCGGTCAGGGCGGCGGCGTTGGACCGGGCGATCGAGTACGCCGGGTACTGCGCGACCGCGCCCTTGACGAGCGAGAGCACCTCGAACAGGACGACGCCCGCGGCGACGACGGTCAGCGGCGCCGAGGCGATCGCCTTCACGCGGCCGTTGCGGTCGGGTCTCGGGGTGGCGAACGGTTCGCGCAGATGGAACCAGGCGGCGACGCCCAGCGCGACGAGGGCCAGCGCCAGCAGGCCGGTGGAGAAGGCGCGTCCGGAGATCGACGGCGGCTTGTCCCACCAGGGAATCCCGTAGCTCGAGACGTACCACCAGCCGTTGGAGCCGGTGAATGCCAGCGCCAACACGAACAGCACCCCGGCGGTGAAGAGCGCGCGGTTGCGGGCCGAGCGGATGCCGACGGCGCCGACCCCGACCGCGGCGAGTGCGGCGACGGATCCGGCCAGTCCGGCGTACACGCCGAAGTGGTGGGTCCACTTGGTCGGGGTGAGCATCATCAGCAGCAGGGACGCGAAGACGATGCCGAGGATGCGGCGCGACGGCCCGAGGGCCGTGCCGGGGATGCGGCCCTTGCGCAGGATCAGCATCACGCACACGACCAGGCACAGCAGCATGACGAACACGCCGAACCGGCGGCTGAGGGATCCGTCGGGGGAGACGGTCAGCAGGGCGTCCCAGCGCAGCCGTTCGTCGAACCACGGCACGTTGGGTCCGACCGCCGAGCGCACCCGGGTCGCCTCGAGCACCGACGCGAGGGTCTGGTCGGCGAAGACGACGACGAGGACGACGGTGCCCGCGGCGAGGATGGCGGCGAGGGGCGGGACCACCCCGACGAGCCGGCGGCGGCCGACCAGCCGGACGAGGACGGGCCGCGCCCCGGCGACGAGCGCGGCGACCGCGATGAGTCCCGTGGGTCCGGCGGCGAGGGAGAAAGCGGCGAGCAGCACGGCGATCGCGGCGGGCAGCATGCGGCCGGTGGCGACGGCGCGTTCGATCGAGCACCAGGTGAGCAGGGCGCCGAGCGCGATGACGGGCTCGGGGCGCAGGCCGTTGTCGTACGGCAGCCAGAAGGCGAGGAACACCAGCCCCGCGGTCCACAGCGCGATGCGGTTGCGGCGGACGGCGACACCGAGCCGGGGAATGACCTCGCGGCTGATGACCATCCAGCAGGCGATCGCGGCGAGCAGGGCGGGCAGCCGCATCCACACGCTGGCGGTGGAGATCTTCGCGAGCAGGACGAGCACGTCGTAGTACCAGCCGAACGGGGCCTCGGGGACACCGAACCACCGGTAGTAGTTGGCCATGTAGCCGGCCTCGTCGGAGGCGCGGGCCATGGTGAGGATGTAGCCGTCGTCGGAGGTGTTGGCGCCGATGACGTGCCACAGCAGCAGTGTGCCCACGACGACCGCGTCCACCGCGGTGAACCGCCACCAGTGGGCGGGCAGGATCCGGCGGGCGCGGCGGTTGTCGACGCCGTCGAGGCGGTGCAGCGCCACGAGCGACAGCAGGGTCGCGAGGATGCACACGAGCATCGCGACGAACTTGACCAGCGTCGGGGTGGAGGTGAACCGCGAGTCGAGGGCGGCACGGACGGACAGCCGCTCGGCGTCCGGGCCGGAGGTGAGGGCCTGCGCCGATCCCTGCAGGTCGGAGTAGACGCCGACCATCTGCGGCCGATGATCGCCGTCGAGCGTGGCGATGTGGTGCCCGTCGTCGTGTTGCCCGAGGCCGACGATCTCGGCGGCGGTGCGGTCGGCGTTGGTGGCGACGGTGACGGCTGTGCAGCGGTGCTCGTCGTCGATCGGTGCCGACACGACCACCGAGTTGCGCAGCACCACCTCCATGGCGGCGGGCCCACCGTCGGTGCCGGGGACCGTGCGGATCACGAGGGCGTTCTCGGTGGCGTCGGGGGCGTCCGGCGGCACGGTCGAGATCAGGGTGCCACCCTCGTCGCCGAGCAGCGGGAAGGCCGAGCAAGGCACGCTCGCGCGCAGTTCGAGGGGGGCGTAGGAGACGAGGGGCGCCTCGATGTTGGTCAGGTCGCTGCCCTGCGGCCAGCTGACGGTGGCGGCCTCCTGCCGGACCGGCAGGAACGGCACGGCCAGGGCGAGCAGCATGCCGAGCAGTCCGCTGACCGTCGCGACGATCCTGGCCGTGCGCACGCGCGCCTTCGTATCGGCGTAAGCGGGCGTTTCGGGCGAAAGGACATCGACGGGCACAAGGATCGATGCTAGGCGAGGGACGGGGGAGGCGGGGGTGGCCTCCTCCGGTCAGGAGGCGGCCTCGTGCTCGGCGGGATCGTCCGTCGGGTCGCCGGCCAGGTCGTCGAGGGAGAGTCCGAGGACCCGGGCGAGCGCGGTGACGGTGAAGAAGGCGGGCGTGGCGATGCGTCCGGTCTCGATCTTCCGGAGGGTCTCGACGGAGATGCCGGCCTCGGCGGCGACCGTCGCCATCCCGGCGGCGCCGCGTGCCGCGCGGAGGCGTTCGCCCAGGCGTCGTCCTCGCTCGAGTTGGGCCGGAGTAAGTGGTTCGCGCACCATTCCCGTATAGTAATACCGGTATTTCTATTGGAGGTGTGATGGTCGAGTTGAAGACGCCCGGCGAGGTCGAGGCGATGCGCGCCGCCGGTGCCGTGGTCGCGGAGGCGCTGGCAACCGTACGGGCCCACGCGGGAATCGGGGTCTGCCTGAAGGACCTCGACGACGTCGCCGCCGAGGTCCTCCGAGCCGCCGGCGCGACCTCCCCGTTCCTGGGCTACCACCCCGACTGGGCGCCGTCGCCGTTCCCCGGTGTCGTGTGCGCGAGCGTCGGCGACGCCGTCGTCCACGGCATTCCCGGCAGCTACCGGCTCCGTGACGGTGACCTGGTGAGCATCGACTGCGGGGCGGTGCTCGACGGCTGGTGCGGGGACGCCGCCGTGAGCTTCACCGTCGGGACCGCCGACCCCGAGGACCTCGCCCTGATCGCCGCGGCGGAGGACGCCCTCGCGCGCGGCGTCGCCGCGGCCGTGCCGGGAAACCGTCTCGGCGACATCGGCGCGGCGATCGGCGGATACGTCCGCTCCCGCGGCTACGGCATGCTCGCCGACCACGGTGGTCACGGCATCGGCCGCCGCATGCACGAGGACCCGCACGTGCCCAACGAGGGCCGGGTGGGGCGGGGGATGCGGCTGCGGCCGGGACTGGTGCTGGCCGTCGAGCCGATGCTGCACGCCGGCGGCGGCGACGCCTACCGGCACGACCCGGACGGATGGACGCTGCGCACCGCCGACGGCAGCCGGGCCGCGCACTGTGAGCACACCGTCGCGATCACCGAGGACGGACCGGTCGTCCTCACCTCCCGCTGACGGCGCATCGACCCCGGCCGTGCCGGTCCGACCTGCGACGAAGCGACCCCTGCAGGCACTAGCATCGGCCTATGGCCCGGGCGAGGACGATCGGCGAGGCCCTGCGCGACGCGGGCATCTCCGAGGTGTTCGACGACACCACCACCCGCGCGCTCTACTCGTCCGACGCCTCGCTCTACCGGGTGCCCCCGCAGGCGGTGGTGCGGCCCCGCGAGATCGACGAGGTCGGCACCGTGCTCGAGGTGTGCCGCCGGCACGGCGTTCCGCTCACCTCACGCGGCGGCGGGACCTCCGTCGCCGGCAACGCCGTCGGGCCCGGCGTCGTACTCGACTTCGCCCGCCATCTCGGCCGGGTCCTGCGGATCGACCCCGAGGCGCGCACGGCGACCGTGCAGCCCGGCGTCGTCCAGTCCGAACTGCAGCGCGCCGCCGCCCCGTACGGACTGCGCTTCGGACCCGACCCGTCCACCCACAACCGCTGCACCGTCGGCGGGATGATCGGCAACAACGCCTGCGGTGCCCGCACCCTCGGCTACGGACGCACATCCGACAACGTTCTCGGTCTCGAGGTGCTCACCGGCGCGGGCCGGCACCTGTCGCTGCCCGACGACGCCCCCGTTCTCGAATCACTGCGCCGGATCACCCTCGACCACCTCGCCACCATCCGCACCGAGTTCGGCCGGTTCGGCCGGCAGGCTTCCGGCTACGCCCTCGAACACCTGTTGCCCGAGAACGGGTTCGACGTCCTGCGCTTCTTCGTCGGCAGCGAGGGCACGCTCGGTGTCGTCACCGAGGCGACGGTGCGGCTCGTCGCCGACCCCGCGGTCCGCGTCCTGGTGGCCCTCGGCTACCCCGACATCGCGACGGCGGGCGACGCCGCGCACACGTTGCTCGGCTTCGGTCCGACCGCGTGCGAGGGGCTCGACTCGCGGATCGTCGACGTCGTGCGCGCGCGGCGCGGCGCGGCGGCGGTGCCTCCGCTGCCGCGGGGGGCGGCGTGGTTGTTCGTCGAACTGTCCGGCGACGACGCCGACGAGGTCCTGGCACGGGCGCGATCCGTCGAACACGCTGCGGTGGCGGTGGATTCACTGATCGTGACCGACCCCGGCAAGGCCGCGCAGCTGTGGCGCATCCGCGAGGACGGGGCGGGACTGGCCGGGCGCAGCCCCGCCGGGCGGCCCGCCCACTCCGGCTGGGAGGATGCCGCCGTCCCGCCGGAACGGATGGGGGAGTACCTGCGCGAGTTCGAGTCGCTGCTGTCCCGGTACGGCGTGACCGGCTATCCGTACGGTCACTTCGCCGACGGCTGCATCCACATCCGCCTCGACGTGCCGCTCGAGATGCCCGGAATGTTCCGCGAATTCCTTTTCGCAGCAGGGGAACTCGTGGCGTCGTTCGGGGGGTCGATGTCGGGCGAGCACGGCGACGGCCGGGTGCGAAGCGAACTGCTGCCCCTGATGTACTCGCCGACCGCGCTGCGACTGTTCGGCGCCGTCAAGGCGGTGTTCGACCCCGAGGGCCTGCTCAATCCCGGTGTGCTCGTCGACCCGGCTCCCGTGGACCGGGACCTTCGGATCCCGGCCGCGCACCGGGTCCGGGACCTGCTCGCCTTCCGGTACGCGGGCGACGACGGCGACTTCAGGCAGGCCGTGCACCGCTGCACCGGCGTCGGCAAGTGCCGCGCCGACACCGCCGGCCTCGGCGGGGTGATGTGCCCGTCCTACCTGGCGACCCGGGAGGAGAAGGACTCCACCCGCGGCCGGGCCCGGGTCCTGCAGGAGATGCTCAACGGCACGCTCGTCACCGGGTCCTGGCGCTCACCGGAGGTGCACGAGGCCCTCGAACTGTGCCTGGCATGCAAGGGCTGTGCCTCCGACTGTCCGACCGGTGTCGACATGGCGACGTTCAA
The DNA here is from genome assembly GCF_016804345.1 of Rhodococcus ruber. Taxonomy (NCBI): domain Bacteria; kingdom Bacillati; phylum Actinomycetota; class Actinomycetes; order Mycobacteriales; family Nocardiaceae; genus Rhodococcus; species Rhodococcus ruber. The sequence goes on from NZ_CP044211.1 coordinate 712,633, forward strand.
ATCCGAAGTGCTGCACCAGAGTTACCGGGGTCGGCTCCGTCCCGCCACGCACTACACGCTGGGACGGCTCCCGCGCTGGGCGGCGCTGGCCGGTCGCGCACCACGCGTCGTGAACACCCTCGCCAAGCTGCCGGGGGTGGCGTCCGCCGGACTGACCCTCGCCGGCGTCGACCGGCGTCGCCGCGTGCCCGAGTTCGCGCCCCGCACGTTCCGTCGCTGGTTCGCGGACACGGCGGCCGAACGTCGCACGGACGGCGAGCCCGTCCTGCTGTTCGTCGACACCTTCACCGAGTACTTCACGCCGGAGGTGGCGATCGCCGCGGTGCGGGTCCTCGAGGCGGCCGGCCGACGGGTGTGCGTGACCGAAAAGCAACAGTGCTGCGGGCTGACGTGGATCACCACCGGCCAGCTGGATACGGCCCGGAAGATCCTGGGCCGCACCATCTCCGCACTGTTCCCGGCCGGCATGCCGATCGTGGGCCTCGAGCCGTCGTGCACGGCGGTCCTGCGCTCCGACGCCGTGGAGCTGCTCGGGTTCGAACCGGCACGCGCCGTCGCGGACTCGACGGTGACGCTGGCCGAACTGCTCGGCGACTGGGAACCGCCGTCACTGTCCGGGACGTCGGTGGTGGCCCAGCCGCACTGCCACCACCACGCCGTGATGGGCTGGGGCGCCGACGCCGCGCTGCTGCGCCGGGCCGGTGCAACGGTCACCCGGCTCGGCGGATGCTGCGGTCTCGCCGGCAACTTCGGGGTGGTGCCGGCGCACTACGACGTCTCGGTCGCCGTCGCCGGGCACCAGCTGCTGCCCGCGATCGCCGCGGCGGGTCCCGACGACGTCGTGCTCGCCGACGGCTACTCCTGCCGCACCCAGATCACCGATCTCACCGAGCGTCGCGGCCTCCACCTCGCCGAGTTGCTGGCGTCCCGGTTGTGAGCCGGGGCTCGGTTCCGGGTGTCGGGACCGGGCTGGGGCGGCTCGGGTCGCCGGATCGGTGCGGTGCGGTGCGGTGCGATGAGTTTTCCGGGGCCGGCCGGTCAGTCCGTAGCGAGACCGCCACCCCGACCGAGGAGCCTGCCATGATCTCGACCACCACCCGCCCCGCCGAGCGTCCCACCGACCGGAAATTCCGCATCGCCGGCCTGGTGATCACCGGCCTCGTCGTGCTGTTCCTGCTGTTCGACGCCGCGATCCACGTCCTCAACGTCGACCAGGCGCGGCAGGCGATGATCGATCTGGGCTTCGATCCGAACCTCAACTACGTCATCGGCGTCGTCATGCTCGTGTGCCTGGCGCTGTACCTGGTCCCGGTCACCTCGATCCTCGGGGCGGTGCTGCTGACCGGGTATCTCGGCGGCGCCGTGGCCACCAACATGTTCAACGAGATGCCGCTCTTCAGCACCATCCTGTTCCCGGTCTACGTCGGTGTGTTCGTCTGGGCCGGGCTGTATCTGCGTGATCCGGTGGTGCGGTCGGTGATGCCGCTGCGCCGCGGATAGCACGCCCACGTCGCGACGGTCCGCGAACGGTGTTCGCGGACCGTCGTGGTGCCCGCTATCCCGTCCGGGCGACGACGACGAACGGTCCGATCTCCGAGACCGTGAACCGCGGATCGTCGAACAGCGACTTCGGATACGTCACCGTGTAGCGACGGACGTTGGGGTCGTTGGGGTACACGTCCTCGGCGAGCCGGAGGGTGTAACCCTCGGCGCCCTGCCGGAACACGACCGCATCGGGTCCCCGCCACGGGGACTCGTCCCACGCGGCGAGCAGCTCGTCGGTCGTCTCGACCGACGCCCAGTCCTCGATCGCGGCGGCGCGTCCCTCGAAGTCCGCCAACGGGTTCGCGTAGTGCGACGTCAGCGCCTGGAACCCGAGATACGGGTAGTAGGCGAGGAAGGTGGTGTCGGCGGTGAGGACGACGATCTCGTCGCGCGGCCGGCCCAGCGCCGCGGTGATCGTCTCGTCCAGCTCGGCGTAGTAGGCGCCCGCGCCGGGCGGACGCTGATCGGCGCGTTCACCGTTGCCGTCGGTGTCGGTGTAGGCGACGGTGATCTCGTTCGCGAGGACCTGGGGGATGTTCTGGGTGAACGCGAGCGCACCCAGCGCGCCGACCGCGATGAGCGACCACCGCACCCGCTGGTTCTCGCTGGTGGCCAGCACGATCCAGCGGGTGAAGTCGACGAACGCGAACGTGCCGGCCGCCGCGAGCAGCACGAGCAGGATCACCTCGAGGCGGAAGGCCAGCAAAGTGTTGCCCATCGCGGTCAGCGCCATCGACGCCAGGTACCACAGGTACACGGACACCACGCCGAGCCCGAGGGCCTGCGCACGCCGCGACGACGTGGCCCGCCCGACCAGCCACACCGTGCCGAGCAGGCACAGCAGCCCGATCAGGGAACCGTGGAACATCGGCAGGGGCAGCCGCGCCCCGGTCTCGGGCAGGTAGTGCGTCGCCGTGCCGGATCCGGCGGTGGACCCGCCCCGCAGCACCTCGAGCACGAACGGCGCCCACACGAGCAGCGCGACGGCGACGGCGATCCCCGCGATCACGCCCAGCCGTACCAGCACGGGGAGAGCGGCCCGCCAGGTGCCCGCCGCGCGTCGCGCGAGCACCGCGGCGACGACGGCCATCACCGTCACCGCGAACGCCGCGATCCCGAGGTAGAGGGAGTAGAACGTCGCGGCCAGGCCCAGGAAGAGCCCGGTCCCGACGACGGCTCCGCCGCCCGGTGTGTCCTTTGGGCTGCCCCAGCCGCCCAAAGGACGCACCGGGCGCGACAGCGCCCCCCACGCCATGACGAGGGCAGGCGCGATCAGCAGCGCGACGAACGCGCCGTACGGCTCCGGAGAGCCGTAGGCGAGGACGATGGCGGTGGTGGCGGTGGCGACCAGCACGGCCAGGTCGACCCGCACCAGCGCGGTCCACAGCACGAGCCCGACGACGGCGGCGACGGCCAGCGACACGATCGACCACGGCTTGAACGCCTCCCAGCCGTCCAGGCCGAGCAGGCTCGCGAAGCGGCCGCCCATCCAGAACCAGCCGGCGGGGTAGAACGGCGGCAGGTCCGCGTACGTCATGTCCCGCAGCGCGGGGGAGTCGGTGAGCCGCGTCAGGTACTCGGTGCGGAACTCCTGGTCGACGGAGATGCCGTGCAGATAGAGCTTCGTCGCCGCCAACGGCATCCCGAGGGTGACGGTGACCAGACCCGACAGACCCGCCCACGACAGCACCCGCGCGAACGCCGTCCACCGTCGCCGGCGCAGCAGCACGACCGAGCCGGCGAGCACGGCGAGCGCCCCCACCTGCAGCACCGTCGTGACGGCCTGCGTGACGTTCGAGGAGTTGAATGCGGGCCACTGCACGCGCGCGAACGCGAACAGCCCCACGGCGGCGACGATCGTCGCGACGACAACCGCAGCGGCCCCCTCGCCGGCGGTGCGGAGGGCTCGCCGGAAGGGGGCCACGTCGGAAGAGGATACGACTGGGTCGGACACCCCCGCAGCCTAGATCGGCAGCTTCCGGAAGATCGCGCGCGGGATGTGCCGCAGCACCATCATCACGTACCGGAAGGCGCCCGGAGCCCAAACGATCTCCTTGCCCTTCGCGGACGCGGCGACGGCCAGCGCGGCGACGTCCTCCTTGTCGACCGTCAGCGGCGCTTCCTCGACGTGGGCGCTGAACTTGGTGCGCACCTGTCCGGGACGCACCACCGTCACCCGCGGACCGAACGGCGCCAGGGCCTCCCCGAGGCCCAGGTAGAAGCCGTCGAGCCCGGCCTTCGCGGAGCCGTACACGAAGTTGGCTCGCTTGACCCGCTCACCGGCGACGGAGGACATCGCGATGATGCGCCCGTAGCCCTGCGCCTTCATCTTCTCGCCGAGGAGCACACCGACCGACACGGCCGCGGTGTAGTTGATCTCCGCGACCCGGATGGCCTTGGCCTGGTTCTGCCAGAGCTCCTCGGCATCGGCGTCCATGCCGAACGCGACGATCGCGACGTCGACGTCCCCGGCAGGAGCGGAGCCTGCGGAGCGACCGTTTCCGGCGAGATCCCAGGCCCGGGCGATCATGTCCGGGTGGTTGCCGGTGTCGAGGGCGTCGAAATCGATCAGGTCGACCTTGGTGGCCCCCGCACCCTTCATCTGCGCGACGGCGTCGTCGCGCAGGGGGTCGTTCGGCAGGGCGGCGAGGATCACCCGGGCCGGCGCCTTGCGCAGGTACTCCTCGACGATGGCGAGTCCGATCTCGGACGTGCCACCGAGGAGCAGCAGGGTCTGGGGGTTGCCGACGGCGTTGATCATTACTGCAGTTCCAACCTTCTGGACATATCGGAGGCGAACACGTTGGTGGGGTCGACCGAGCGGCGGATCTTGATCCATTCGCCGATACGCGGGTACATCGCGTGGAACGTCTCGGCGGAGGTGCGCGAGTCCTTCGCGGTGTAGAGACGGCCGCCGAACTCGAGGACGCGGCGGTCGAGTTCGCGGACGAACTCGTTGAGCCCCGCCTTGATGGGGAAGTCGACGCAGATGTTCCAGCCGCGCATCGGGAAGCTCAGCGGCGCCTTGTTGCCCTCCCCGAACAGCTTGAACACGTTGAGGAACGAGTAGTGCCCCGAGCGCTGGATGTCGACGATGATCTTCTTGAACTCGTCGACCGCCTCGGTCGGCACCACGAACTGGTACTGCAGGAACCCGTTCGAGCCGTAGGCGCGGTTCCACTCCCCGAACATGTCGAGCGGGTGGTAGAACTGCGTCAGGTTCTGGACCTTGCCCGTGTAGTTGCCGGACTTGCGGTACCACAGCTCGCCCACGGCACTGAAGGTGTACTTGTTGGCCAGGCCGTTCGGGAAGATGTCCGGGAACGTCAGCAGCGTCGGCGCGTCGAACTTCAGCGGGTTCTTCTGCAGCTTCTTCGGCAGCTGGTCGAGCTTGGCCAGCGAACCGCGCGAGATCGCGGCCCGGCCGAGCTTCGGCAGCGGCGCGACCGCGTCGAACCAGGCGCTCGAGTAGTCGTAGTTCGCCTCGGAGCCGTCGCTGTGCACGGCGATCGTCTCGTCGAGGGTGCTGGTGACCACGCCGTCGGCGATGAAGTACGCCGTCTCGGTGGGCGTCATCTCGATGGTGGCGCGCAGGATGATGCCGGTCAGGCCCATGCCGCCGACCGTCGCCCAGAACAGCTTGGAATTGCGCCCGTTGGGAGTGAGGGTGCGCACCTGGCCGTCCGCGGTGAGCAGGTCCATCGACCGGACGTGGTTGCCGAAGCTGCCCGCGCTGTGATGGTTCTTGCCGTGGATGTCCGCGCCGATCGCACCGCCCACGGTCACCTGCCGGGTGCCCGGCAGCACCGGGACCCACAGCCCGAACGGGAGCGCCGCGCGCATCAGCTGGTCCAGGTCGACGCCCGCGTCCACGGTGACCAGCCGCGATTCGCGGTCGATCGTGTGGATCCGGTCCAGCGCCGTCATGTCGACGACGAGCCCGCCCGCGTTCTGCGCCGGATCACCGTACGAGCGGCCGAGACCACGGGCGATGACACCGCGGCGCAGGTGCGACGGCTTGGACTCGTTCTGCTCCGCGACCCGGGCGACCGCCTGCGCGATCACCTCGACGTCGGGAGTGGACAGCACTTCCGCGGTGGTCGGGGCGGTGCGCCCCCAGCCGGTCAGAGTGCGGGTCTGGGTGGGGAGCGGCGCGGCGGCCGGCTCTGCAGCTGTCGTGGACATCGCCGTACAGGTTACCCGCCGGTCGCAGCGGCGAGAGTGTGTCGCCGGTGACGCCCGGCGTCCCGGCGTCCGGATTGCCGGAAGCGTCCGGCTGCGTTCCGTCGCGCAGCGGGGACGCGGGCCCCGCTCGCATAGGCTGTCGCCCGTGTCCGAGCATCCGCAGCACCCGCACTGGCAGACGCAACCGGAGCATCACGCCCCCCTACCGGTGGAGATCCCCGTCACCGACAGCACCGCGGACGAGGCGCTCGACCTGAAGACGCAGATCGTGCGGTTCGTCCTCACCGGCGGGCTGTCCGCGATCGTGGACTTCGGCCTCTACGTGCTGCTGCTCGCCGTGGGGCTGCACGTCAACGTCGCGAAGTCGCTGTCGTTCGTCGCCGGCACCACCACCGCGTACCTGATCAACCGGCGCTGGACCTTCAGGGCCGAACCGAGCCGGGCCCGGTTCGTCGCGGTGGTGATCCTGTACGCGATCACCTACGCCGTCCAGGTCGGCATCAACTACGTGTTGTACGACGCGCTGCCCGACGAGTGGTGGCGCGTGCCGCTGGCGTTCGTCGTCGCGCAGGGCACGGCCACCGTCATCAACTTCGTGGTGCAGCGCGCCGTGATCTTCCGCCTGCGCTGAGCCGTGGGGCGAGCGAATGTCTCGCTCGTCTCCGGGGCGGCACGGACCGTTCCCTCGGGGCGGCGGTCAGCCGCGCTCGGCGCGACGGAAGGAGAAGTCCCGGTAGCCGAAGAAGCTCGCCGTCGCGGTCACGACGGTGATCACGATCTGCGACGGGATCGGCGGGAACCCGAGCACCGAGACGGCCACGGTCATGAGGGCGAGGTTCAGCAGGAAGGCGCTCAGGTTGACCGTCACGAACCGCCACAGGTCGCGCAGGAAGTGACCGCGCACCCGGAACACCAGATAGCGGTAGGTGGAGAAGGCACACAGCACGTTCGAGGCGTAGCCCGCCACGATCGCGAAGTGGTAGCCGAGGGTGTCGCCGACGGCGAGCTGCCACACGATGAACCACGCGGTGCCCAGCGCGGTGTTGAACGCCCCCACCAGCAGGAACGCCACGGCCTGGTTCTTGAACAGGCGCATGAGCGGACCCGGCGCCCCCGTCATCCCGCCGGGCGCGCCGGCGGGCTCGGTGGCGGGATCGGGGGAGGGCACCGGCTGCGCGCTCACCTGAGGTACCGCGGCAGCGACCCGGCGGCGACGGCGTCGGCCAGCGACGGTGCGGCCTTGTCCTTGGCGGAGAGTTCGTAGTGCAGGGGTGTGCCGTCGCGGCCGGTGGTGGGCCAGTCGATGCCGATCTGCGGGTCGAGGGGGTCGATCTCGTGTTCGCGGTCGGGGTTGTAGGTGGTCGAGCACAGGTAGACGACCGTGGAGCCGTCGGCGAGGGAGCAGAAGGCGTGGCCGAGGCCGTCGGGGAGGTAGATCGCGCGGCGGTCGACGTCGTCGAGCAGGACCGCGTCCCACTGTCCGAAGGTGGGGGAGCCGACGCGCAGGTCGACGGCGACGTCGAGGACCGCGCCGGCGACGCAGGTGACGTACTTGGCCTGCCCGGGCGGGACGTCGGCGTAGTGGATGCCGCGCAGCACCCCGGCGGCGGAGACCGAGCAGTTGGCCTGGGCCAGGTCGAGCGGACGGCCGGCGGCGTCGGCGAAGGTGGGTTGTTTGAACCATTCGTAGAACACGCCGCGGTCGTCGCCGAACTGGCGGGGGGTGATCTCGAAGGCGCCGGGGATCTTCAGTTCGCGGTAGTGCACCGTCAGTGTCCTTCCCGGTCGAGCAGGTCGAGCAGGTAGCTGCCGTAGCCGGATTTGACCAGCGGCGCGGCCAGGGCACGCAGCTCGTCGTCGGTGATGAAGCCGCGCCGCCACGCGACCTCCTCGGGGGCGCCGATCTTCAGGCCCTGGCGTTGTTCGATGGTACGGACGTAGTTGCAGGCGTCGAGCAGCGAGTCGAAGGTGCCGGTGTCGAGCCAGGCGGTGCCGCGGGGGAGGACTTCGACCTGGAGGCGGCCGGCCTCGAGGTAGGTGCGGTTGATGTCGGTGATCTCGTATTCGCCGCGGTCCGACGGGCGCAGGTCGCGGGCGATGGCGACGACGTCGTTGTCGTAGAAGTACAGTCCGGGCACCGCGAAGTTCGATTTGGGGGTGGCGGGTTTCTCCTCGAGCGACAGGGCTCGGCCGTCGGAGTCGAATTCGATCACGCCGTAGGCGCTGGGGTCGGACACCCGGTAGGCGAACACCGCCCCGCCGTCGAGGTCGGCGAACCGGGTGAGCTGGGTGCCCAGGCGCGGACCGTAGAAGATGTTGTCCCCGAGGACCAGGGCGACGCTGCCGTCGCCGATGTGCTCGGCGCCGAGGACGAACGCCTGGGCGAGGCCGTTCGGTTCCGGCTGGACCCGGTAGGTCAGGTTCACCCCGTAGCGCGACCCGTCGCCGAGCAGCCGATGGAACTGCGGAGCGTCCTCGGCGGTGGTGATGATCAGGATGTCGCGGATCCCGGCGAGCATGAGCGTCGACAGCGGGTAGTAGATCATCGGCTTGTCGTAGACCGGCACCAGCTGCTTGCTCACTCCCAGGGTGATCGGATGCAGTCGGGACCCGGTGCCGCCGGCGAGAATGATTCCGCGCATGACGGGCAGTCTCCCATCCGGGGTGGACGCGGACCAACGACCGCACCGCCGGTAGGGTTGCCGCATGCGGTTGCTCGTCACCGGCGGTGCCGGTTTCATCGGTGCGAACTTCGTGCATCGGACCGTCGCCGACCGCCCCGAGGCGCAGGTGACGGTGCTCGACAAGCTCACCTACGCCGGCAACCTCGCCTCCCTCGACCCGGTCGCCGAGCAGGTCCGCTTCGTCCGCGGCGACGTGGCCGACGCCGACCTGGTGGACGAGCTGGTGGCCGAGTCGGATCTGGTGGTGCACTTCGCCGCCGAATCGCACAACGACAACTCCCTGGCCGATCCGTCGCCGTTCGTGCAGACCAACCTGATGGGCACGTTCACCCTGCTCGAGGCGGTGCGCCGGCATTCGGTGCGTTACCACCACATCTCCACCGACGAGGTGTACGGCGACCTCGACCTCGACGATCCGGCGCGGTTCACCGAGGCCACCGCCTACAACCCGTCGAGCCCGTACTCCTCGACCAAGGCCGGCTCGGATCTGCTGGTGCGGGCGTGGGTGCGCTCGTTCGGGGTGGCGGCGACGATCTCGAACTGCTCGAACAACTACGGCCCGTACCAGCACGTGGAGAAGTTCATCCCGCGGCAGATCACCAACGTCCTCGACGGGGTGCGGCCCAAGCTGTACGGCACCGGGGCGAACGTGCGGGACTGGATCCACGTCGACGACCACAACCGGGCGGTGTGGACGATCATCGACAAGGGCGAGATCGGGCAGACCTACCTGATCGGCGCGGACGGGGAGACCGACAACCGCACCGTCGTCGAGACCGTCCTCGAGTTGTGCGGCAGGGACCGCGGCGACTTCGACTTCGTCACCGACCGGCCCGGCCACGACCTGCGCTACGCGATCGACGCGACCCGGCTGCGCACCGAACTCGGCTGGCAGCCGCGCTACCGCGACTTCCGCGAGGGCCTGGCCGCGACGATCGACTGGTACCGCACGCACGAGCACTGGTGGCGGCCGCAGAAGGACGCGACGGAACGTGGATATGCCGCGCGCGAATCGGTGAGCGCGTGCGGAGCCGACGTAGGCTCAGGACCTCACCAGACGACGAAGTAGTACCGCAGGATCGTTGCGAGCAGCGAGGTCGCGGTCAGGGCGACGACCGCGACGGCGGTCCCGCGCCCCGGAGGGGCCCCCGTCGCGCCGACCACGCGCAGCGGTATCCAGCGCAGCAGCACGGCGGCTCCGACCAACGCGATGGGGATGAAGTAGCGACCCTGCACCCCGTCGATGAAGTGGTATCCGACGGGGGAGAAGGACAGGTACAGCGTCCCGAAGATCATCCCGACGGTCAGCAGCACCACAGCCGCTGTGATCCAGGTCTGCGCGGCGCTGGACCGCAGGCGTTCGGACATCCCGAAGGCGAGCACGATCGCGAGGAGCGCACTGACGATCGCGGTGCCCGGCACCTGCACGTAGCCGAATCCGAGTTCGCCGAAGAATTGGATGAAGTAGAGCTGGTCGCGCAGCATGAGCGTCCGGAAGAACACCGCGACGAAGTGGGCAGGGTCGTGCAGGACCCCGGACAGCTGCTCCTCGGGGACGACGCTGTACCACTGCGCCTGCGGCCGCATCCGCCCCATGCCCTCCGTGGTCCCGGCCGAGATCTTCGTCCAGGCCAGGAACAGCGCGGCACCGGCGGCGGCGGCGACGATGGGCAGCCACCGCATCCGACGGGTCCAGCCGAGCCGCGCCACCGGAACCACTACGACCAGCATCGCGAGCAGGAGATACGTCGGCTTGCACAGCGGCAGCAGCACGGCCGAGGCGAGCAGGACGGCGCTTTCCGGCCGGGTGAGACGAGCGCCGAGGAACACTGCTTTGACGAGCAGCGCGGAGACCGTCAGCGCCACGCCGTTGGTGACGGTGTCGGCCGTGATGGTGCCGGCTTGGAACACCGCGATCGGCAGCAGGGCGAGGGTGAACGCGAGCCAGCCGATGCGGTACGCGCGCAGGGTGTTGATCGCGTACCCGGCGAGTGCGAGGTAAGCGGCGAGGCCGGCGAGGCGTGCGGACAGCAGGAGCCCGCCGACACTGGAGCCGAGGGCTTCGGCGATCCGGATTCCCGCTGCCGAGGGCAGGTAGGTGGCAGGGGAGTACGCCGCGGTGTTGGAGAACCAGATCGTCGCGCGCCCGTCGGATACCGCTGCCGACTCCAGCCGGTCGTAATCCTCCGGCGACTCGACCATCGGCTCGGGCTCGGGAGGGTTGTTCGCGTAGTCGTTCAGCGCGTAGGCCATCAGCGCGTCGACGGAGACGGGAACGTCGCCGCCGTAGGCGACACCCCGGTCGTCCGGGATCTGCTGGGGCAGCATTCCCCCGTGCGCGACCTGGTAGGCGCGGCCGAACTGGGTGATCTCGTCATGCCCCCAGAAGGCCGGGGTGATCACGGCGAAGACCGTGCCTCCGATGGCGGCGACAATCAGGAACGCGATGGTGGCCGCGCCGAACAGGGGGCGCCGGGGCGATTGCGGGGTGGCTAGTCCGGGCTCGAGCGTCTCCGGTTCGGTCGCCAGGGTGGACTTGTCACTCACGGTCCACGGTCTCCCCGGGGAGGGCGCCGCGGAGGTAGAGGAGACGGGCCATCTCGTGCCGCGAACGCCGGATTCCGTCGAGGATCAGCCCGGCGGTCCACGCCAGGCAGCCGAGCATCACGAGTGTGAACGCGAGGAAGAGCGTCGGGAACCGCGGTACGAGACCGGTCTCGTAGAACTCGATCACGATGGGCACTGCGAGCACGACCGACAGGAGCAGGCTCAGCGTGCCGAACAGACCGTAAAACGCTACGGGGCGCTCGTGCCGGGCGAGATCGACGATCAGCGACAGGATCTTGGTTCCGTCGCGGTAGGTGCGCAGCTTGCTCTCGCTGCCCGCCGCCCGATCCCGGAAGCCGACCTGTACCGAGGTCTGGGGCACGCGCAGGTGCAGCGAGTGCACGGTCAGTTCGGTCTCCACCTCGAACTCCCGGGACACGGCCGGAAAGCTCTTGACGAAGCGGCGCGAGAACACGCGGAAGCCGCTGAGCATGTCGTGGACGTTGGTGCCGAACACCCAGCCGACGACGCCGTTGAGCACCTTGTTGCCAGCTTCGTGACCCGAGCGGTAGGCGTTGACGTCCGCGTCCTGGGTGCGAACCCCCAGCACGTGGTCGTAGGGACCGCTGAGGAGGGTCTCGATCATCTTCGGCGCGGCGAAGGCGTCGTAGGTGTCGTCGCCGTCGATCATCACGTAGACGTCGGCATCGATGTCGGCGAAGGCCCGGCGCACGACGTTGCCTTTGCCCTTGACGTCCTCGCGGCGCACGATGGCCCCCGCCTCGGCGGCGCGTTCGGCGGTGCCGTCGGTGCTGAGGTTGTCGTAGACGTACACGGCGATCCCGGGAACAGCTGCCTTGAGGTCGCTGACGACCTTGCCGACGGCAGCTTCCTCGTTATGGCAGGGCACTATCGCCGCCACCCGCAATGTGGAGTAATCCACCGGCTGAACTTCCTCGGATCGTCGATGCTGATCGGATGCGTCGTGGAGGCAGATTAGTCGATGGCCTCACCGATACAGAATCCGCGTGGGCAGGCGGGTACCCTCGCGACGTGTCGACTCTCTCCTCCCCGGCTCGGCGGATCCGCTCGATGCTCCGCAGCGGCGGGGTGTTCCTCGTGGTCGGCGTGGTGGGATTCCTGGTCGATGCCGGGACCTACAACGTGCTGGTCTTCTGGGGTGGCCGCGGCCCGATGTTCGATCACCCGCTCGCCGCCAAGATCGTCGCGATCGGGGTGGCCACGGTGGTGACCTACGTCGGCAACAAGTACTGGACGTTCTCCCATCGTCGTTCCGGCAATGCGCTGCGCCAGTACGCGCTGTACGCGCTGTTCAACGTCGTCGCGATCGCCCTGCAACTCGGGTGCCTCGGGTTCTCGCGCTATGTTCTCGACCTGTCGACCCCGCTCGCCGACAATGTCTCGGGCACGGCGATCGGGCAGATCGTCGCGGTAGTCTTCCGGTACTGGGCATACGACAAGTTCGTGTTCCGCGACGACCGGGCGCGGATCGGGCCGGCAGCAGCACAGGCGACCGGCGCCGCCGTGGATTGATAGCCTCGGGATGCCGCGAGCAGCCTAAATGATCCCCGACCGAGGTATGGAGTTTGTCATGAATCGACCCGCACCGGTATCCGCGAACCCGGGGGTCGACCGCGCCGCGACAGGCCAGCTCGACCTGCAACGTGGGCTGTTCACCGGGACGTCCCCCATCGTCAACGACGGGCTCTACGCGGTGCTCGACGGCGGCGGCCGCCGTGAGCGGTTCGCGCTGCACCTCGACGACGGGGCGCGCGCACACACCAACACCTACTTCGGCCGGTTCGCGGCAAGCTACTGGCAGCGGTGGACCACGGTGACCGATGTTCGGGTCACGTTCCGGATCGCTACCGCCGGTACGTGCCGGATCCGCCTAGCGGCGTCGGACATCGCCGGCCATCGTCGGATAGTGGACACGCAGGAGGCCACCGGCGACGGCATCGTGACGATGTCCTGTGCGCTCGACAGATTCGTCGACGGCGGTGCCCTCTGGCTCGAGTTCGACGCGGTCGGGGCGGCCGTGGACATCGACGACGTCCGCTGGGCGGCCCCCGCCCCGGAGGTCGTGCGGCCCGTCGCTGTGGCGATCTGCACCTTCAACCGGGCCGACGACTGCGCGGCGACCGTCACGGCCCTCGCGTCCGACGACGAGGTGCTCTCCTCGATCGAAGCCCTGTACGTGGTGGACCAGGGCACCGATCCGGTGGCCGACCGGGAGCAGTTCGCCCGGGTCGCGGAGCGGTTCGGCGACCGGCTCCACTACCTCCGTCAGCCGAATCTCGGTGGGGCGGGCGGTTTCACCCGCGGCCTGTACGAGGTGTCCGCAACGGGTGCAGACACCGACATCATCCTGATGGACGACGACATCCTCTGTGAACCCGAAACGGTGCTGCGGCTCAGCGCGTTCGCCAACTGCACCGTCGAACCCACCCTGGTGGGCGCGCAGATGCTGTACCTGCTCAACCCGGACTACCTCAACGTCGGGGCCGAGGAGGTCGACTTCGCCACGCTGCAGCACGGGCGGCGGGTCTCCAAGGCCCTCTACAACACGAGCATGCTCGAGCGGAATCAGGAGCGCCGCGTCGATGCGGGATACAACGCCTGGTGGACGTGCCTGATCCCGAGTCGGGTCGTCGCAGAGATCGGTCTACCGCTGCCCATCTTCTTCCAATGGGACGACGTCGAATACGGGGTTCGCGCACGCGGGGCCGGTTACGCCACGGTCACACTGCCCAATGCCGCCGTGTGGCACGCTGATTTCTACTGGAAGGACTACGACGACTGGGCGCGCTACTTCAGCACGCGCAACGCCCTCGTCGTCGGCGCCCTGCACAGCGACCTGGACGCGAAGGCGTTGTCCAAGCAGTACTTCCGCAACATCGTTGAGTTTCTTGTCGCGATGCAGTACGGTCTGGCCGCGACCACCCTGCGTGGAATCGAGGATTTCCTCCGCGGTCCCTCCGTCCTCGACGATGGTGGGCTCTCCACGGTGCCGCAGGTACGCGCGGAACGCGCCGCCTACCCCGAGACGGTGAACCACCCGGCGGCGAAGGCGCCGGTGCATTCGGCGGAGTTGATGACGCGGCGCTCTCCGGGCGAGCCGAGCCTTATGCGCACGATCCTGGTGAAGCGGGCGATCGACCAGTGGTTCGGCCGCACCGTGCCGGGGCTGGCGGCCGTGCCCCGCGAGGACGCCTACTGGTGGCACGTGTCAAAGTTCGACTGCGCAGTCGTCACTGACGCTTCCCAGTCCGGAGTGCGAATTCGACAGCGCGACAAGGAAGTTGCAAAGCAACTGCTGATGCGGACGGTCAAGGTGCTGCGTCGGCTGCGCGCCGAGGCGCCCCGCCTGCAGGACGAGTACCGGGCAGCCTTCCCACAGCTCACCAGTCGCGACAATTGGGCACGAATTTTCGAGCAGGGCACCGAACCCGAGTCGCCGAGCTCATGACGGTCGTGGTTGCCGACGCGTCGCATCCGATGAACCTTCACTGTCAGCCAGGTGGTGCGGGCTGGGGCCATGACAGTCACCCCAGCCGCACGACGACCTGCTCGTTGTCGGCCGTGTACGCCAGGTACTCGAACGCGACCCCGGTGCGCGCGACGAACTCGGTCCACGCCCGGTACTCGTGCTGCTGCCAGCCGGGATAGTTGAAGAACTCGTCGAACACCAGCACGGTGCCGGGCACCAGACGGTCCTCGAGCAAGTCGAGCACCGTCGTCGTGGACGAGTACAGGTCGGCGTCGAGATGGACGAACGCGACGTCGCCGGGATGCGCGGCGAGGAAGCGGGGAAGCGTGTCGGCGAACAGGCCGGGCACCAGCTCGGCGCCGGGCACCTCCGGCGGGGCGTCCTGCGCGAACTCGCCGGCCGGGAACCCGCTGCGCCACGCCTCCGGCAGGCCGGTGAAGACGTCGAACCCGAACACCGGGCGGTCCGCGCCCAGCGCGTCGGCGACGATCCGCAAGGTGGTGCCCGACGCGACGCCGAACTCGAGGGCCAGGCCGGGCCGGGACACCCGGTCGAGCGCGAACCGCAGGGTGTCGTGCGGGGTGTCGAGGACGGCGGCGGTGGGCATGTTCGCGACGGCGAACGCCGCTGCGGTGTCGGTGGCGGCGTGGTCCATCGCGTAGCGCAGGTCGCGGCGCTGCCGGTGCTCGAGGTCGGCGACGCGTTCCCGCAGCAGGCCCACCTCGGACCGGGTCTGCGCGAGTTCGGCCAGCACCTGCCGCAGCTCCGCGCTGGTCGCGGTCAGCTCGGCGAGAATCCGGTCGTGGTGGTTCTCCTGCAGTTCCCGGGTGCGCCGCGCAGAGAGATCGACGACCTCGGCGACGGCCCGCTGCAGCTTGCCCCGGGTCGTCGCCCGCCACCGACCCAGCATCGCGCCCTCCCGTGCTCGAGATCTTGCCCCGAACCTAGACAGTGGGTCGACAGGGTGCAATCGCCCTCCCCCGGGACGGCCGAATGTCACATCGCGTCGGTTCGATCGACGCAATGTGACATTCGGCCACACACCGTTCGGTCGATCAGGCGGGCCGCTCGAACCGCTCCTGCCGGCCCAGCTTGCGCAGCCGCACCCACTCGCGCAGCGCGGCCGGGTCACGACGGGTGACGAGGAAGTACCAGCCGAACCGCACCCACTCCTGCGGCAGCAATCGGCGCAGGCCCGGCTGCGAGAGCAGGTAGCCGCGGTTGCGGTAGGTGAAGAACCGCTTGGTGTCGTTGTCCGGGTACTGGGTGTGCATCCGGCCGCCGAGGATCGGCTTGAACTCGTCGGCGCCGTTGGGGTGCAGGTAGGCGGTGCGCAGGCAGGTGCCGAACGGCAGACCCGAGCGGACCAGGCGACGGTGCACCTCCACCTCGTCGCCCCGCACGAACAGCCGCAGGTCCGGCACGCCCACCGCGTCGATCGCGGCGGCGGTGAACAGGGCGCCGTTGAACAGCGACGCGATGCCCGGCAGCAGATCATCGGTTTCGACGTCGCCGAGTTCGCTGCGGTGACGCCGCCACGCCACGCCCCGGCGCAACGGGAACGCGAGACGGTCGGGGTCGTCGATGTCGCACACCACCGGCGACACCTCCGCCAGGCCGTGCCGCTGCGCGCAGTCGAGCAGTGTCGCGAGGACGTCGGGGCCCTCGGGACGGCCGTCGTCGTCGGCCAGCCACACCCGGTCCGCGCCAAGCGACAGCGCGTACAGCATCCCCAGCGCGAAGCCGCCGGCGCCGCCGAGGTTGTGCTTGGACCCGAGGTAGCTGGTCGGCAGCGGGCAGGACTCGACGAGCTCACGCACCGCCGCCTCGTCGGCGTTGTCGACGACCACCAGGTGGTCGAGCGGCCGCGTCTGGGCGCTCAGGACCTTCAGGGACTGCGCCAGCTGTTCGCGCCGCCGGTGGGTGACGACCACGCCGACGATGCGTTCACTCACGCCGAGCGCTCCTGCGGCAGACCCTGCTCGCGTTCCAGCTCGGCGATGACGTGGTGCACGTGATCGGCCGCGTCGTCGCCCTCGTAGGCGCGCACGACCTCCTCGATGCCGCCTTCCATGCGGATCCGGCCGTGGTCGATCCACAGCGCACGGTCGCACAGCTGCGCGAGGAACTCGTTGGAGTGGCTGGCGAAGACGAGGATGCCGGAGCGCTCGACGAGCTTCTGCAGGCGCACCCGGGCCTTCTTCATGAACTCGGCGTCGACCGCGCCGATGCCTTCGTCGAGCAGCAGGATCTCGGGGTCGATGCTGGTGACGACACCCATCGCGACGCGGACACGCATGCCGGTGGAGTACGTGCGCAGCGGCATGTTCAGGTACTCGCCGAGCTCGGTGAACTCGGCGATCTCGTCCATCTTGGCGAGCATCTGCTTGCGGGTCTGACCGAGGAACAACCCGCGGATGATGATGTTCTCGTAGCCGGAGATCTCCGGGTCCATGCCCACACCGAGGTCGAACACCGGCGCGACGCGGCCCCGGATCCGGGCGCTGCCGCGGGTGGGCTCGTAGATCCCCGCGAGCAGCCGCAGCAGGGTGGACTTGCCGGCGCCGTTGTGGCCGACGAGGCCGATGCGGTCGCCTTCCTTCAGCGACATGGTGATGTCGCGCAGCGCCTCCACCACCACCACGTCGGAGGTGTTGCGGCCGATCGAGCCGCCCGCCTTGCCCAGGAACGCCTTCTTCAGCGACCGGGTCTTCGCGTCGAAGATCGGGAAGTCGACGCACGCTCCGCGCGTCTCGATGCTCACATGTTCGGTCATATCGACGGCCCCTCAGACCCAGTAGGGCACGCGTGCCCGGTACTTACGCAGTGCCAGCAGCGCCAGTGCCCAGCCGACCACGGTGATCGCCAGCACGATGTACCAGTGGTAGGCCTGCTGATCCTGGCCGATCATCGGCGCCCGGATGATGTCGAGATAGTGGAACAGCGGGTTGATCTCGGCCAGCTTGACGCGCTTGGCGGCCTCCCCGCCCTGCGCTTCGAGGCTCTGCGTGGTCCACATGATCGGGGTGAGGACGAACAGCAGCAGCGTGAGGCTGGACAGGATCGGCGCGATGTCGCGGTAGCGGGTGGCGAAGATGCCGAACACGATCGACACCCACACGGCATTGAGCACGATCAGGACCAGCGCCGGAATCGCTGCGAGCGACGTCCACGTCAGGTCCCGCCACACCCCGAAGGCGACGACCATGATCACGTAGATCACCAGGTTGTGGGCGAAGAACAGCAACTGCCGCCACACGAGCCGGTAGATGTGCACGCTCAGCGCCGACGGCAACTGTTTGATCAGGCCCTCGTTGGCGATGAACACCTCCGAGCCCTCCAGGATGGAGGCGCTGATCATGTTCCACACGATCAGCCCGACCGTGACGTACGGCAGGAACTCGTCGAGCGGAATATCCAGCAGCGCGGCGTACAGGATGCCGATGGCGGTGGCCTGGACACCGGTGGCGATCGTGATCCAGAACGGGCCGATCACCGAGCGCCGGTAGCGCTGCTTGATGTCCTGCCAGGCCAGGCTGAGCCACAGCTCGCGCTGGGCGAAGCCGTCGCGCAGATCCTTCAGGCCGCGCCGGAAGGTCTGCGAATCCGACACCACCGGGGAGTCCGCGGCGGTGGGCTCGGGATCGAGGGCAGAAGCTGACACGAGGTTCGAGCCTACCGGGGATCGGGTCCGGGCCGGCGTTACAGGTACTGCCCGGTACCGGGTGCACCCGGACCGGGGCCGTGCCGCTCGTCGGGACGCGGTCCGCCCCCGAGCATGCCGGGCGGCAGTGCACCCTGACGCATCTGCTCGAGCTGCGCCCGCGCCGCCATCTGCTGCGCGAACAGCGCCGTCTGGATCCCGTGGAACAAGCCTTCGAGCCATCCGACGAGCTGAGCGTGCGCGATCCGCAACTCCGCGTCGGAGGGCACCTCGTCCTGACCGAACGGCAGCGCGAGCCGTTCGAGTTCCTCGCGCAGCTCCGGCGCCAGGCCCTCGCCGAGTTCCTGGATGGAGGACTGGTGGATCTCCCGCAGACGGGCACGGCTCGCATCGTCGAGCGGCGCGGCGCGGACCTCCTCGAGCAGCTGCTTGATCATCGTGCCGATCCGCATGACCTTCGCCGGCTGCTCGACCATGTCGGCGAGCGACTCGCCGTCGTCCGGCTTCTCCTGAGGCTCTGCGGGCGACTCTCGCGGATCACCGGAGGCGGTCCCGTCGCGCGGGACCGGGACGGGTCGGCCGTCGGGCCCGATCACGAGGACGTGCTCATTCTCCGAATGCGTCATGGTTCCATCTTGTCCTCTCGCCGCTGCCCCTGCCGAGTCAGGTTCCCGATACGAGAGGTTTCGCCCCACATTCCGCCCGTCGACGTGCACCTGCGGAGGGCAGGCAGGACCGACGTGGACGACATCCGATTGACACCGGGATTTAGAGTGTCACGCATGGCTTACGACGTTGCCCGGATCCGGGGGTTGATTCCCTCGCTCGGCGACGGTTGGATCCATCTCGATCCCCAGGCCGGAATGCAGATTCCCGACGCGGTCTCCCGAGCGGTGTCGACGGCATTCCGCAACGCCGCGGCGTCCCCGGCGGGCCGGCACACCTCGAACCGCCGGAGCGCGTCGCTACTGCAGGCGGCGCGGGTCGCCGTGGCCGATCTCGTCGGCGGGGACCCGGCCGGTGTGGTGCTCGGACCGGATCGGGCGGTCCTGCTGGCCTGGCTCGCGGAGTCGCTCAGCTCCCGGCTCGGGCTCGGCACCGGGCTCGTGCTGTCCCGGCTGGACGACGAGGCGAACGTGGCGCCGTGGTTGCGCGTCGCGAGCCGGTACGGCGCGCAGGTGCGGTGGGCCGAGGTCGAGATCGAGACGTGCGAGCTGCCGAGCTGGCAGTTCGAGGAACTGATCACCCCGACGACGCGGCTCGTCGCGCTGACCGCGGCATCGTCGCTGGTGGGGTCCGCGCCGGACGTGCGCGTCGCCGCCGACCGGGTCCACGAGGTCGGGGGACTCATGGTGGTCGACGCGGCGGGGGCCGCGCCCTACGCGCACGTCGACATCCACGAGCTCGGCGCCGACGTGCTCGCCCTCGACGCCTCCGCCTGGGGAGGACCGCAGGTCGGCGCCCTGGTGTTCCGTGACCCGGCGCAGCTCGACCGGATCCCCGCGGTCTCCCTGGATCCGCACGCCCGCGGTCCGGAGCGGCTCGAAGTCGGCGGCCACCAGTTCGCGATGCTCGCCGGGCTCGTCACGTCCGTCGACTTCCTCGCGGCCCTCGACGACGAGGCGACGGGTACGCGGCGGGAGCGCCTCGAGACGTCGATCAGCTCGCTCCAGGGCTACCAGGACCAGCTCTTCGAGCGGCTGATGCGCCTGCTGGACAACCTGCCCGACGTGATGGTGATCGGTCGTGCGTCGAGCCGGGTCCCGACGTTGAGCTTCACCGTCGCGGGGGTGCCGGCCGAGAAGATCGCCGCGCATCTCGCCGACCGTCGCATCGCGTCCGTCGCGGTCAGCCGCGGCACGAGTCGTTTGCTCGACTCGCTCGGCGTCAGCGACGAGGGCGGCGCGGTGACCGTCGGACTGGCCCCGTACACCACCCGCTACGAGCTCGACCAGCTCGTGCGCGAACTGCGCAACCTCACCGCCCCCTGATCCGGCGGACCGGGATCAGTGCCGGTCGATCCGCAGCACGACCTTGCCGACGGTATCGGGGGAATCCAGCATCTCGTGGGCCCGCCCGGCCTCGGTGATCGGCACCTCTGCGTGGACGACGGGCCGGACGCGGGCCTCGGCGATCAAGGGCCACACGTGCTCACGGACCTCCGCGACGATCGTGCTCTTGCCGGAGCGGCCGGTCTCCGGTCGCCCCCGCAGACCCGTGGCGAGGACGTGCCCCCGCTTGGCGAGCAGCTTGCCGAGATTGAGTTCGCCCTTCGCGCCGCCCTGCATGCCGATCACCACGAGCCGGCCGTCGGGGGCGAGCACGTCGACGTTGCGGGACAGGTAGGCCGCGCCCATGTTGTCGAGCACCACGTCGGCGCCGCCGAACGCATTCCGGACCTCGGCGACGAAGTCCTGCGTGCGGTAGTCGATCGCCAGGTCGGCGCCGAGTTCACGGCAGTAGTCGAGCTTGCCGGCCGAGGCGGTCACCGCGACCTTCGCGCCCAGCGCCTTGCCGACCTGGACGGCGTGGGTGCCGATGCCGCCACCGCCGCCGTGCACGAGGAGCACCTCGCCGCGGCGCAGTCCCGCCGCCATCACCACGTTGGACCACACGGTGCAGGCCACCTCGGGCAGCGACGCGGCCACCGCGAGATCCACCCCCTCGGGTACGGGCAGGACCTGTCCGGCGGGGACGACGACCTGCTCGGCGTAGCCGCCGCCGGAGAGCAGCGCGCACACCCGGTCGCCGATCGACCAGCCGCTCACGCCCTCGCCGAGCTCGGCGATCACTCCGGAGCATTCGAGGCCCAGGATGTCGCTGGATCCGGGCGGCGGCGGGTACAGGCCGCGCCGCTGCAGCAGATCGGCCCGGTTGACGGCCGTCGCGGCCACGTCGATCAGGACCTGTCCGGGACCGGGCGTGGGGTCGGGCTGTTCGGCCCACTGCATGGCCTCGGGGCCGCCGGGTTCGGTGATCGTGATTGCGCGCATGGGTTCGACGCTATCGCGACACGCCGACGCAGGGGCGACACGCAGCGAACTGACCAGTGAGTAACACCGGTGGTGGCCTGCCCTTACACTGCCCGCGTGACAGCCGAACCGCATGCCGAACGTCCCGACCCGCGCTGGCTCGACACGGACGAGCAGCGGGCATGGCGGGCCTACATCGACGGCAATCACCGGCTGATGGATCGACTCAATCGCGACCTGCAGCAGGCCCACGGTCTGTCCCTCGCCGAGTACCGGATCCTGGTGCTGCTCTCCGAAGCCCCGGACGGGTCGCTGCGCATGAGCGACCTGGCCGACGGCGTGCTGTCCTCCCGCAGCCGCCTCACCCACCAGATCCGTCGCATGGAGGCGGCGTCGATGGTGGTGCGCAGTTCCTGCGCCGAGGACGGACGGGGGGTCCTGGCCACTCTCACCGACGAGGGCCGGCGCCGCCTCACCGAGGCCGCGCCCACCCACGTCGCCGGGGTGCGCCGCAACCTCGTCGACCTGCTCACGAGGACGCAGATCCGCGCCCTCTCCGAGATCTTCACCAAGGTGGAGGCGGCCGTCGACGAGCGGTGTGGTTAGGATTTGCCACGGAAGCGTGGCAGAGCGGCCGAATGCACTCGCCTTGAAAGCGAGCGTCGTGAGAGCGACCGGGGGTTCAAATCCCTCCGCTTCCGCCGGAGCCCGCCCCCTGCATGTCAGGTGGCGGGCTTCCTCGTGGGACGGTCGCGCGGAAAAGTGCTTGTCGCGCGCGTTCGGACGCGCGCAAGTAGCACCACAGCGCGCGGACCCGCCGACAATCCCTGGAACGCGTTCTCGCCTCCTACACTGGCGCCATGGTCGGCGCAGCGGTTCGAGCGGCGGCAGCGCTGGCAGTGGGCCTGCTGACCGCCTGCGCGGCGCCGCAACCGGCGGCCGAACGGACCGCGGTCGACGTGGCCGCCGACGGTTACGTCTACGGCTACGCACCCGTGACGCTCGCGCGGACCCGGGCGAACATGCTCTGCCTGCTACCGGTGAACCGGCTGCACCACCAGTCCGCGACGGCCGATCCCACCTCGCGTGTCGTCGTCGCTCCCAACGTCGACACGCTGTATTCGATCGCGTGGCTGGATCTTCGCGGCGGTCCGGTGCTGCTGACCCATCCGGACATGGGAGCCCGGTACTTCGACTTCCAGTTTCTCGACATCTACACCGACGTCTTCGCCAACGTCGGCACCCGGGCGACGGGACCGGCGGCCGGTGCCCACGTCGTCGTCCCGCCGGGGTGGGACGGTCCGCTGCCCGCGGACGCGGCCGTCGTCGAGTCGTCCACCTGGGACGCGTGGATGATCGGCCGGACGCTCGTGGAGTCGGCGACCGACCTCGAGGCCGCCCGTGCCGCGCAACGGCAGTACTCGTTGACCGTGCTGGCCGCGCCCGTCGCCGGGGCACCGCCGCCGCTGCCGCCGACCGCGTGCGGCAGCAACCCCGACCCGCAGGCGCTCGCGGCGTCGGGTCCGCAGTTCTTCGACGAACTGTCGGCGATCCTGGCCGCGAATCCGCCCCCGCCGGCGGACGCACCGCTGCTCGACGAACTCGCGGACCTCGGGGTCCGGCCGGGCGCCCGGCCGAGTACGGGTTCCGCGGACACCGTCGCCGCACTCGCGACCGGGGTGGTCCGCGGCGAGCGACGCATCCGGGACCTCGTCGACTCGGATCGAGGGTCCGGCGAGGTGTGGCATTCGCTGCCGACCGCGGGCCGGTACGGCACGGACTACCTCCAGCGCGCGGTCGTCGCGACGATCGGGCTCGGCGCGAACGTGCCGGAGGAGTCGACGTACCACGTGGCCCGCGTCGCGGCCGACGGAACGACGCTCCGGGGTGAGACCGGCTATCTCCTGCGTTTCCCACCCGGGGGCCTGCCGCCGGTCGACGACCGCGGCTTCTGGTCCGTCACCGTGTACGGCCCGGACATGTTCCTCGTCGCCAACCCCGTCGACCGCTACGCCGTCGGCGACCGGACGCCCGGGCTCGTCCGTGGTCCCGACGGTGGGCTCGACGTGTGGGTTTCGTCGCGGCCGCCGATTGCGGCCGGCCCGAACTGGCTGCCGGCGCCGCCGGGCGAGTTCGTGCTGATGTTCCGGTCGTACCTGCCTGCGGACCAGGGCTGGCTTCCGCCGGAACCGGTCCCGCAGCGGTAGCCCGCGTCCTCGTGTCCTGTCGTCACCAAGGGCTGCGCTCCGCGTTGGTGACGAGCCCCACTTTCTTGACCCGCCCCGGTCCGTACTGTGGAATCGGTGTTTCCGAAGTCGGGGGACGAAGGAACTTGATGCTCAGATCTGCGGTCGCGGCGCTCGTCGCGGCGTTCGTCGTGCCACTGTCCACGCTGTCCGTCGCGTCCGCCGAACCGGCGACGTCCGCGCGGGTGGAGCGGGTCGAGTCCGTCACGCCTCGTCGTTCGGCGGTGTTCGTGTACTCGCCGTCGATGCAGCGGGTCGTGCAGGTGCAGGTGCTGCATCCCGCCGGGGACGCGCCGCGCCCGTCTCTCTACCTGCTCGACGGTGTCAGCGCCGGAGCCGAGTCGGACTACCGCGAGAGTACGTGGACGCAGCGCACGGACATCGTCGACTTCGTCGCCGACAAGAACGTGAACGTCGTGCTGCCGGTCGGCGGAACCGCGAGCTACTACACGGACTGGCTCGCCCCGGATCCCGTCCTGGGCGTGAACGCGTGGGAGACGTTCCTGACGAAGGAACTGCCGCCGCTGATCGACGCCCGTTTCGCGGGCAACGGCGTCAACGCCGTCGGCGGCCTGTCGATGGGCGCGACGGGGGCGGCGAGCCTGATCGCCCGGAATCCGGACCTGTACCGGGGCGTGGCCGCGCTGAGCGGGTGCCTGGACACGTCGAAGGCGTCCGCGCAGGACGCGGTCCGCGGCACCGTCGCCTACAAGGGCGGCAATCCGGACAACATGTGGGGAGCGCCGGGGGATCCGGCGTGGGCGGCGCACGATCCGTACGTCCTCGCCGAGCGGTTGCGCGGCAAGGAGATCTTCATCAGCACCGGCAACGGTCTGCCCGGCCCGTACGACGTCGGACCCGATGCGGAGGCCCTCGACGTGGGCGGCCCGCTCGAGGTCGGTGCCTTCGTGTGCACGATCGGGTTCGACCGGCGACTGCGGGAGCTGCGGATTCCCGCCACGATCGTCTACCGCCCGTACGGCACGCATTCGTGGCCGTACTGGCAGGACGATCTGCGCACCGCCTGGCCGACGCTCGAGCGCGCTCTCGGGCTCGACTGAACGGGATCGGTCAGGGCACCGTGATGCGGTCGGTGGCCGGCGGCGCGACGGGCGAGTGTGCCGCCAGGTAGGCGTTCAGGGCGTCGAGTTCGGCGCCCGCCCCGGTGGTCCGTCGCGCGTGCGTGAACCCGGTGAACCCGTCACCGCCGTCGGCGAGGAACCCGTTGACGACCACCCGGTACGTCGCGGCCTGCTCGAGCGGGCGGCCCGCGACGGTGACGTCCCGGATCCGGCCGCCCGGCGCCGCGGCCCGGTCGAGGACGTAGCGCAGCGTGTGCGACGGGGCGAGGATCCGCTCGCGGTTCGCGCCGCCGGCGTCCTGCTGGAACTGTTGTTCGAGGACCCCGACCAGTTCCGCACCGGTGAGCTCGAGCACCTGCAGCCGGTTCCCGAACGGTTGGGCCGCGTAGGTGTCGCCGTGGGTGACGACGCCGTCCTCGGAATGCAGCAGGTCGGCGCGCACTCCACCGGGATTGGTGAGGGCGAGCTGCGCCCCGGCGGGTTCGGCGGCCGCCAGCTGCGCGTCCGCGACGAGATTGCCGAGGGCCGACTCGCCGCCGGCCGTGGTGTCGCGGGTCAGGTCGGCGGCGATGCGGCCGACGAAGCGTTCGGCGACGTCGCGGGACTTGTCGACCGCCCGGTCCACGAACTGCTGCGTGCGCGGGTCGGGGGCGATGTCGTGGGTGACGACCTGGTTGAACGCGTGGGTACGGTCGCGCAGCACGTCGCGGCTCTCGCGGTCGATGGTCAGGTCCGCGACCGAGACGATGCGTCCGTGTGAGGCGCCCTGCAGCACGGTCCGGGGATTGCCCGCCGGATCCGGGTAGCTGCAGTTGAAACTGTCCTCGCCGTCCGCGGTGACGACGACATCGACCTTCGGTGACACCCGGGAGGTGAGGGCGCGCGCGGGCCCGGCGGCCGGGTCGCACGGGTCGGTCCCCGCCGACGGGGTCAGCGCCCCCTTGTAGAGCAGCACGATCGAGCGGACCCCGAGGGCATCGAGCGCGTCGGCGGTGCGGTCGACGGCCGTGATCTCGTCGGTGAACTGCAGGCCGGAGATGTCGTCGCCACGCACCACCTGCGGTGTGTCCTGGGGGGCGACACCGATGACGCCGACCGGCACCCCGTCGACGTAGTCCACGCTGAACGGCAGGGCCGCGGGACTGCCGTCGGCCTCCGCGACGTTCGCCGCGATCAGCGGGAAGGCGGTTCCGGCGTACTCCTCGTCGTACCGGCAGCCCTCGGGGTGGCACCCGCCGTCGCGCAGGCGCCGCAACTCGGCGTAGCCGTTGTCGAATTCGTGGTTGCCGAGGGCGGCCGCGGTCACATCGAGGCCGTTGAGCAGGTCCACGGTGGGTTCGTCGTGGAACATCGCCGATTCGATGGGCGACGAGCCCCACGTGTCGCCGACGGAGTAGAGCACCGAGTTGTCCGCCTGCGCGCGCAGCTGCCGGACGTAGGCGGCGAGATATGCCGCGCCGCCCGCGGGAACGGACGCGCCGTCGGAACGGACCACCTCGCTGCGGGGACCCTGGGGTGGGAGCAGGCTGCCGTGCAGGTCGCGGAAGGCGATCAGTCGCAGCGGCAGGGCGTCCGGAGGTAGTGCGGTCGCGGGGACGGCCAGCGACGTCCACAGGACGCCGGTCAGCAGGGCCGCGGACAAGGTCCACCGGCGTGTCACGCCTGAACCCATCCGCACACTCCGCTCCCTAGCCGACCGGACGAGTGTGCCAACGGTTGGTCACGTGATCGCCACCCGCTGATAACGGTTGGGTCTCGTAGACGCTTTCTCGCAGGTCAGGACGTCGAAATTTCCGCGATGTCGAGGCCCTTGCCGGTCGCGAATGTCAGGAATGCGTCGTTCTCGTGCGGATCGCCGATGGTCACCCGCACTCCGTCGTCCGCGTACGGGCGGACCAGCACGCCCGCCTCCGCGCACGCTTCGGCAAACGCCGCCGACCGGTCTCCGAGCGGCAACCACACGAAGTTGGCGTAGCTCTCCGGCACGGGATATCCGGCGTCGACGAGCCCCGTCCGCACGCGGTCGCGCTCGGCGAGCACACTGTCGGTGCGCGCCAGCAGCTCGTCGGCGGCCGCCAGGGAGGCGATGGCCGCCTGCTGCGCGAGCGAGCTCACGCTGAACGGGGTGTGCACCTTGTTCAGGACTTTGATCACCGAGGGGTCGCCGACCAGGTAGCCGACCCGCAGACCGGCCAGACCGTAGGCCTTCGAGAAAGTGCGGAGCACCACGACGTTCGGCCGGCCGGCGGCGAGCACGACCCCGTCCGCCAGTTCCGCGCCGGGCTTCGGGCGGGTGTACTCGAAGTACGCCTCGTCGAGCGCGACGAGCACCTGCGGTGGCACCGCGTCGATGAACCGCTCCAGCTCCGCCCTGCCGAGCAGCGCACCGGTCGGGTTGTTGGGATTGCACACGAACACCACCCGGGTGCGATCGGTGATCGCGGCGAGCATCGCGTCGAGGTCGTGGCCGTGCTCGGGGGTGTTGGGCACCGGCACCGGTTTCGCGCCGGCCACCGCCGTCACCACCGGGTACGCCTCGAACGAGCGCCAGGAGAACACCACCTCGTCGCCGTCGTTGCAGGCCGAGAGCACCAGCTCCTGGCACAGGCTCACCGAACCGTTGCCCACGGCGATGTTCTCGGGCTCGACCCCCAGCCGTTCGGCCAGCGCGCCGATGAGCACGGCAGCCATGTTGTCCGGATACCGGTGGACCGAGTACGCCGCCTCGGCGATCGCGTCGCGCACGCTGGGCAGGGGACCGACCGTGGTCTCGTTGCT
Organism: Rhodococcus ruber; assembly: GCF_016804345.1. Classification (NCBI taxonomy): domain Bacteria; kingdom Bacillati; phylum Actinomycetota; class Actinomycetes; order Mycobacteriales; family Nocardiaceae; genus Rhodococcus; species Rhodococcus ruber. The sequence continues at coordinate 739,847 of NZ_CP044211.1, forward strand.
GGCGAGCTTGATCGCGCCCGGAAAGCTGCGGCCGGGCACATAGGACGGGATCGAGACGAGGTCGGGGCGGGTCCGTGGGGTCACCAGCCGATTATGCGCCCGGCGATCACGTGCACTGTCGCGGTGGGTCGTGTCATCGTGGACGGTATGTCGGGAATCCACACTGCCGCGGCCAGGTTGCCGGACGGGTCGGGGCAGGTACCGCTGACCGTGTTCCGGCCGGAGGGCGCCCTTCGCGGTGGCATCGTGGTGTTGCACGAATCCCGCGAGTTTCCACCGGCCCTGCTGGCCTTCATGGAGGTGCTGGCTGCCGAGTGCTGGCTGGTCGTGGCACCGCACCTGTTCCATCGCGAGTTCACCGAGGACGACGAGGTGTTCGGGCAGAACCTGTTCGACGACGTCGATGCCGCGATGGACTGGTTGGTCCGCAGCGGGGTCTACCCCGACGCGGTCGGCGTGATCGGATTCGACGACGCCGGCACGGCGGCGCTCCTCGTCGCCGCGAACCGGCGGGTGGGGGCCGCGGTCACCGTCGCGGCGCACGGCATCCTGCAACCGCTGCGGCCCGACGTCCCCGCACTCGTCGAGGCCGTGCGCAGCCTGCAGGCGCCGTGGCTCGGTCTGTACGGCGAGGACGATCCCACGACCCCGCCCGGCGACGTCGAGCAGTTGCGCGAGGCGGCCGGACGGGCCGATGCGCCCACCTTGGTGATCGGGTATCCGGGGCTGGCGCATCGACCCGACGAGCCGCCCGTCGAGCACGACACGGCCGATCCCGAGACCGATCCGGCCGAGGCGGCGATCATCGACGCGCGGCGTCGGATCTTCGACTGGTTCGACTCGAACCTGCGCTGACCAGCCGTTTTGCGTTTGCTGTCCGAACGTGTGTAATCTTTCGTCCCGGCGGTTCGAGAGAATCGAAACCCCCCAGGGAGGCGTGCCAGAGCGGCCGAATGGGACTCACTGCTAATGAGTTGTCCCCTTTACGGGGGACCGGAGGTTCAAATCCTCTCGCCTCCGCCACGTCGGTGCAGCGTCACCGGCGACAACTGAATACGAGAACTGCATGCAGGACACAACTGCGTGCAAGAACTGCGCCCGTAGCTCAACGGATAGAGCATCTGACTACGGATCAGAAGGTTAGGGGTTCGAATCCCTTCGGGCGCACAGTGAAGAACCCCCACCGCTCCGGTGGGGGTTCTTTCGTCGTCGGTCCCGGAAGGGACCCTCACGAGTCGGTCAGACCGTGGTCGTACGCCTTGTCGAAGTCGTCGTTCACGAGGACGACGGTGCGGTCGATCCGGTCGATCATCGAGGCGGCGATCGAGGCCCGGTAGCCGGACCCGCAGTGCACCCAGACCTCCCCGTGCGGGACCTGGTCGAGCCGGTCGGCGAGGTCGTGCAGCGGGATGTTGACCGCCCCGCGCACGTGGCCGTCCTCGAACTCGTCCTTCTGGCGCACGTCGAGGATCCGGACCCGCTCGTTGTCGATCTCCCCGGTGAGTTCCGCGAAGTCCGAGACGCGGTACGACCGCAGTTCGTGCCCGTTGACGAGGGTGTGGATCTCGCCGACGGCCGCGCCGGCGAGTTCGTCGATACCGATGCGGACCAGCTCGCGCTTGGCGTCGGCGATCTGCTCGTCGCTCTCGCCGATGAGGGTCAGGGGCGCACCCCACTTGTAGAGCCAACCCAGGTAGGTGACGAAGGAGGTGGACAGTTCGAAGCCGAGCGTGCCGCCCAGGTGTCCCGCGGCGAAGGCGGTGCGCTCACGCAGGTCGACGACCCACTCGCCGGCGTCGATACGCCGGCGCAGCTCGGCCGGGTCGACCGGTTCCGGTGGCGACAGGTCGACCGACGACGGACCCGCCTTGTTGATCACACCCATGTGGGCGTAGTACGCGGGATAGGTGTTGAGTCCCGCGATGAGTTCGTCGACGTAGGCCTGCTCGTCACGGGTCAGCGCCGGGTTGACGTCGCGCTGCTGTCCCACGGTGGACGAGTCGCCGCTGGTGGGGGTGGCCGAGCAGAAGCTGCCGAAGCCGTGGGTGGGATACACCGGGGTGTCGGCCGGCACTTCGTCGGCGATCCGTCGCACGGAGTGGAACTGCGCGTGGGTCAGTTCCTCGGTGTACTGCGGGCCGACGAGGTCGGTGCGGCCGGTGGATCCGTACAGCATCGACCCGCCGGTGAAGATTCCGTGCGTGGCACCGGTCTCGTCGAGCAGCACATAGCTGACGTGGTGATGGGTGTGCCCGGGTGTGTGCATCACCCGCAGCCGGATGGGACCGGCGTCGATCAGGTCGCCGTCGTGGACGGCGCGTCGCTCGTAGTCCACATCGTCGCCGGCCGGGACGATGTACTCGGCCTCGACGGCACGGGACAGTTCCAGCCCGCCGGTGACGTAGTCGTTGTGGATGTGGGTCTCGAGGACGTGGGTGATGCGCGCTTCGCGGTCGTTGGCGAGCGCGAGCACCCGGTCGATGTCGCGCTGGGGATCCACCACGACGGCCACGTCCGCCTCGGTGATCAGATAGCTGCGGTCGCCGAGACTCGAGGTTTCGATGATCGATACGTCCATGTCGGTGCCTTCCCACGGTGCTTTCTCACTATGCCCCCGGATACCCGGGGGCGTACGAAGAATGCGCCGGTTACGCGACGAGTTCCGGCTCAGCGCAGGAACAGGGTGTCCACCAGCACGTACGCGGCCACGACGAAGACGAGCCAGGCGAACCACCGCCGCAGCCGGTCGGTTTCCATGCGGGTACCGAGGTGACCGGCAACCAGTGACGCGACGACCGCGGCCCCGGCGAACGCCGCAGTGAGCGGCCAGTCGATGTCGGCGTCCCCGATGTGCGCGACGAGCCCGGCCGTCGAGTTGGCGACGATGACGATCAGCGAGGTCCCCACGGCGACGCTCATCTCCAACCCGAGGAGGATCACCAGCGCGGGGATGATCAGGAAGCCGCCTCCGACGCCGAACAGCCCGGTCAGGAAGCCCACTCCCACACCGGCCGGGATCGACCTCGGCGCGCATCGCTTCCAGTCGATGCCGGAGTCACCGGTCGTGCACGCGGTTCCGGCGTCGTCGTTCTCGCGCAGCATCCGGATGCCCGCCAGCACCATCACGGCGGCGAAGCCCACCAGCAGTACCGGCTGCGGCAGCAACGTGCCGACCGCCGTCCCCGCGAACGTCGCGGGGATGCCGGCCGCGGCGAACACCGCGGCCAGCCGCCAGTCGACCTGCCCGGCCCGGATCTTGGGGATCGCCCCGGACAGGGCTGCCGCTCCGACGACGATCAGCGAGATGGGGATGGCCTGGCGGAACTCGAGTCCGAGGCCGTACACCAGGGCGGGAACCGCGAGGATGGATCCGCCGCCACCGAGGAGGCCGAGCAGGACCCCGAGGAGCGCTCCCAGAACGAGCGCGATTGCCGGTTCCACCGCATCCTCCCTTCGGTAGTCAGGAATCGGCAGTACCCGGTTCGGCCGCGGACAATGCGGCCTGCACCCGGTCCGCGGCCTCCACGGGATTCTCGTGCTCCCAGATCCGCACCACCGTCCACCCGGCCGCGGCGAGCGCCGCGTCGGTGTTCCGGTCGCGGGCCACGTTGGCGGCGAGCTTGGCGGCCCACCACTCGGCGTTGTTCTTCGGATCGGTGGCGTGCTGCGGGCAACGGTGCCAGAAGCACCCGTCGACATACACCGCCACTCGGCGACGCGGAAACACCAGGTCGGCGCGTCGACGGATGCCCTTCAGCGGCGCCCGATCGACGAAGTAGCGCACCCCGCGCCCGTGGAGCTCCCGGCGCAGGGCCACCTCGGGGACGGTGTCCCGGCGTCGCTGCCGTCTCATCCGGGCGCTGGTCTGCGGGTCGGTGGAGGGCACGGCAGCCGGATCCGTCCTCAGGCCGCGGCTTCGGGGAAGCCGCCCATGCGGTCGAGGTGGGACTCGACGTCGTCGAGGAAGCCGGGCACGAATCTCAGGTTGCCGGACCGAGCCCGCCGCAGGAATCCGGCCGTGGCCCGTGCGGACAGCAGTCGCGCGTCCTCCAGGTATCCCGCGAGGTCCTCGTACGGCTCCTGGACCGGCCAGTGCGACTCGTGCACCCGGAACGCTCGTCGCCGGGCCCCCCAGGCGGCACTCGGCCAGGGGTCCCCCGGCCGCAGCGCTGTCTCGTGGTCGGGGGAGTAGTCGATGGGCCGGCCGAGCCGTCCACCGACCCAGGCGGCCATGCGGACGCTCACGGCGTTGCCGACGAGCCGCCACCGATGCCCGGTCCGAACGCCGGGTGCCTGGGTGGCGGGTGCGGTCCAGTCCGGGTCGAAGCCCTGGAGCCGTTCGGCGTCGATCAGACCGGGCGTGACGATCTCTCCCGACGGCAACCGCACCGCCGGCGGACTGGCGATGCCGACCGTGGACCCGCCCTTGAGGGTGGGCACGGCGTTGACCGCCCAGCCCAGACCGCGTACGCCTTCCGTCCAGTAGAAGCCGCACGGGTGGGTGTCGGGATCGCCTTCCGCGGGGGCACCGGCGTCCTCGCCGAAGAGCACCGCGCGGGGATCGTCGGTCCGCGAGGCGAGCATGAGCACCCGCTGTCGCCGCTGCGGAAGTCCGAACGCGCGGGCGTCGACGACCCGGTACGCCCACGCGTACCCGAGATCTTCGAGCGCGTCGGTGATGTGACGCATCGCGGCGCCGCGGCCGAGTTGCAGCATGAAGGGGACGTTCTCGATGAGCAGCCAGCGCGGTCCCTGCTTGCGCCGCACCAACCGGAACACCTCGTCGACGAGGCCCGACCGGGAGCCGGTGATGCCGGCGGTCCGGCCGGCCTGCGACAGGTCCTGGCACGGAAAGCCCGCGGTGACGATCTCGGTTGCCTGAGGAAGGGAACGAAGGCGCGTGACATCGGTGTGCAGCGTCACGTCGGTGAAGCGAGCGCGAAGTACGGCTTGCGCTCCGGCGTCGATCTCGCAGAGCAGTTCGGTGCGCCAGCCGTGCTCGGCCAGTCCGAGCTCGAGTCCGCCGATTCCGGCGAACAATCCCACCATGTTCCCGGTCGACGTCACGGCACCCTTTCTCGCTTTGCTCACGGAGCACGTTACTCGAGAAATCGAGCGGCCCGTGCCGCGACGCGTGATGCCGTGATCACTGTCGCCGAAAGCCGGCACGGCTACCCGAGGGGACGCGACGACTCGAACGCGGCCTTCATCCGGACGACGGTCGCGATCCTTGCGGCGACGCGCGGTGCGACGTCACACGCACAGCCGTCCGACGCGTCTGCGTCGAGCTCGAGGAGGACCTCGTCGAGCGTGTCGAGCATGTCGTCGCAGGCGGCGGCGCACAGCGCCGCCGCGAGCGAACGCGGGTCGGGGCCATCCATCCGGGCCGGCTCGACGATCTCTGCGGGAAAGCCGCTCATGGGTCTCCTGTACCTGAGTGGGTGGCACGTAGCCCTCGGTAGATGAGACGCAGCCGGGCACAGGACGGTTCCGCGTCCCGGAAACACACGTACTCGAGCGCAAATGATGGCTCTGAGCTGGCGATTTGGCGTACAGCCGGATGTTCACGTAACTTATTCCAGGTCAGAGCGACACGGACACCGACCCGGCCCGCAGGGGCTCGGGACAACGAGGTTGGACGCAGGCGCCTGATTACCTTGATTGAGAACCTTCTGGTAAGGTTTCCAATCGCCCCGAGATCGGATCGGCCGCAGAGTTTTGACTCCGAAGGCCCCCGATGTTAGGCTGGAACGGTTGCCCCGGAGCAAGGCACTGAAGGTGCGGAGCGATGGTGTGTGCGTGTTCTTTGAGAACTCAACAGTGTGCCGATGAATGTTAGTGCCAAATTTTTTATTTGGTGCGATCAGATCAGACGCCGACCATGGTGTCAAGCCGATGAGGCGTCGTGATGATCGTTGCTGGCTGCCGCATTCTTCCGTCTGTGGTGGTCAGTGTTTTTGCTAGTTTGAGTTTTTTGCTAGTGATTCGGCTCTACGCTTATGGCTGATCGGCCCTTCGGGGTTTGATTGAGAGTCTTCAACGGAGAGTTTGATCCTGGCTCAGGACGAACGCTGGCGGCGTGCTTAACACATGCAAGTCGAACGATGAAGCCCAGCTTGCTGGGTGGATTAGTGGCGAACGGGTGAGTAACACGTGGGTGATCTGCCCTGCACTTCGGGATAAGCCTGGGAAACTGGGTCTAATACCGGATAGGACCTCGGGATGCATGTTCCGGGGTGGAAAGGTTTTCCGGTGCAGGATGGGCCCGCGGCCTATCAGCTTGTTGGTGGGGTAACGGCCCACCAAGGCGACGACGGGTAGCCGGCCTGAGAGGGCGACCGGCCACACTGGGACTGAGACACGGCCCAGACTCCTACGGGAGGCAGCAGTGGGGAATATTGCACAATGGGCGCAAGCCTGATGCAGCGACGCCGCGTGAGGGATGACGGCCTTCGGGTTGTAAACCTCTTTCAGTACCGACGAAGCGCAAGTGACGGTAGGTACAGAAGAAGCACCGGCCAACTACGTGCCAGCAGCCGCGGTAATACGTAGGGTGCGAGCGTTGTCCGGAATTACTGGGCGTAAAGAGCTCGTAGGCGGTTTGTCGCGTCGTCTGTGAAAACCCGCAGCTCAACTGCGGGCTTGCAGGCGATACGGGCAGACTTGAGTACTGCAGGGGAGACTGGAATTCCTGGTGTAGCGGTGAAATGCGCAGATATCAGGAGGAACACCGGTGGCGAAGGCGGGTCTCTGGGCAGTAACTGACGCTGAGGAGCGAAAGCGTGGGTAGCGAACAGGATTAGATACCCTGGTAGTCCACGCCGTAAACGGTGGGCGCTAGGTGTGGGTTTCCTTCCACGGGATCCGTGCCGTAGCTAACGCATTAAGCGCCCCGCCTGGGGAGTACGGCCGCAAGGCTAAAACTCAAAGGAATTGACGGGGGCCCGCACAAGCGGCGGAGCATGTGGATTAATTCGATGCAACGCGAAGAACCTTACCTGGGTTTGACATACACCGGACCGCCCCAGAGATGGGGTTTCCCTTGTGGTCGGTGTACAGGTGGTGCATGGCTGTCGTCAGCTCGTGTCGTGAGATGTTGGGTTAAGTCCCGCAACGAGCGCAACCCTTGTCCTGTGTTGCCAGCACGTAATGGTGGGGACTCGCAGGAGACTGCCGGGGTCAACTCGGAGGAAGGTGGGGACGACGTCAAGTCATCATGCCCCTTATGTCCAGGGCTTCACACATGCTACAATGGCCGGTACAGAGGGCTGCGATACCGCGAGGTGGAGCGAATCCTTAAAGCCGGTCTCAGTTCGGATCGGGGTCTGCAACTCGACCCCGTGAAGTCGGAGTCGCTAGTAATCGCAGATCAGCAACGCTGCGGTGAATACGTTCCCGGGCCTTGTACACACCGCCCGTCACGTCATGAAAGTCGGTAACACCCGAAGCCGGTGGCCTAACCCCTCGTGGGAGGGAGCCGTCGAAGGTGGGATCGGCGATTGGGACGAAGTCGTAACAAGGTAGCCGTACCGGAAGGTGCGGCTGGATCACCTCCTTTCTAAGGAGCACTTCTCCCGGTGAGGGTTCACACAGGTGAATGCCTCTCGGGCAGAGACTGTTTCGTTCCCACACGTGGAACGGCAGGAGCTCATGGGTGGAACGCTGACAGGTATTTTCTTCGTCACCGCCGGTCCGAGTGCCGGCGGGAAGAGAGTTATATCGGTGCACTGTTGGGTCCTGAGAGAACACGCGAGTGTTCGATCAGCGACGATGCCTGTCAAAGCTTCTGCCGGTCGGTGGGGTGAGTAGTGGGTGTTGTGTGTTGTTTGAGAACTGCACAGTGGACGCGAGCATCTTTGTTGTAAGTGTTTATGAGCGTACGGTGGATGCCTTGGCACCAGGAGCCGATGAAGGACGTGGGAGGCTGCGATATGCCTCGGGGAGCTGTCAACCGAGCTGTGATCCGAGGATTTCCGAATGGGGAAACCCAGCACGAGTGATGTCGTGTTACCCGCGCCTGAATATATAGGGCGTGTGGAGGGAACGTGGGGAAGTGAAACATCTCAGTACCCACAGGAAGAGAAAACAACATGTGATTCCGTGAGTAGTGGCGAGCGAAAGCGGAAGAGGCTAAACCGGGCACATGCGATACCCGGCAGGGGTTGTGTGTTCGGGGTTGTGGGGTTCGATGTGTCGGTGCTGCCGCACCGGCCGACAGTGAGAAATCGCCTGTGTTAGTCGAAGTGGTCTGGAACGGCCTGTCGTAGAGGGTGAGAATCCCGTAGACGAAAACACGGTGACTGTCGATTCGGATACCCGAGTAGCAGCGGGCCCGTGAAATCTGCTGTGAATCTGTCGGGACCACCCGATAAGCCTGAATACTCCCTGGTGACCGATAGCGGACTAGTACCGTGAGGGAAAGGTGAAAAGTACCCGGGAGGGGAGTGAAATAGTACCTGAAACCGTGCGCTTACAATCCGTCGGAGCCTTCGAGCAGTTTGGTCTGCTGGGGGTGACGGCGTGCCTTTTGAAGAATGAGCCTGCGAGTTAGTGGCATGTCGCGAGGTTAACCCGTGTGGGGTAGTCGTAGCGAAAGCGAGTCCGAACAGGGCGTATCAGTGGCATGTTCTAGACCCGAAGCGGAGTGATCTACCCATGGCCAGGGTGAAGCGACGGTAAGACGTCGTGGAGGCCCGAACCCACTTAGGTTGAAAACTGAGGGGATGAGCTGTGGGTAGGGGTGAAAGGCCAATCAAACTCCGTGATAGCTGGTTCTCCCCGAAATGCATTTAGGTGCAGCGTCGCGTGTTTCTCACCGGAGGTAGAGCTACTGGATGGTCTAGGGGGCCCACAAGCTTACCGAAATCAGCCAAACTCCGAATGCCGGTGAGTGAGAGCGCGGCAGTGAGACTGCGGGGGATAAGCTTCGTAGTCGAGAGGGAAACAGCCCAGATCGCCGGCTAAGGCCCCTAAGCGTGTACTAAGTGGAAAAGGATGTGGGATCGCTGAGACAACCAGGAGGTTGGCTTAGAAGCAGCCACCCTTGAAAGAGTGCGTAATAGCTCACTGGTCAAGTGGTTCTGCGCCGACAATGTAGCGGGGCTCAAGTACACCGCCGAAGCCGCGGCACTCACACAACACCCACTCGTTTCTGCGGAGACGGGTGCAGTGGTGTGGGTGGGTAGGGGAGCGTCGTGCCGCCGGGGAAGCGCCGGAGTGATCCAGGTGTGGAGGCGGCGCGAGTGAGAATGCAGGCATGAGTAGCGAAAGACGAGTGAGAAACTCGTCCGCCGAATGACCAAGGGTTCCTGGGCCAGGTTAATCCGCCCAGGGTGAGTCGGGACCTAAGGCGAGGCCGACAGGCGTAGTCGATGGACAACGGGTTGATATTCCCGTACCCGTGTGAACGCGCCCCTGGTGAATCAGTGATGCTAACCGTCCTGAAGCCGGCCGGTTCCTTCGGGAATCGGTCGTGTGGATGCACGGGACCCGATCTGGTAGTAGCCAAGCGATGGGGTGACGCAGGAAGGTAGTGGGGCCGGTCAGTGGTTGTACCGGTGTAAGCCTGTAGGGCGTGACATAGGCAAATCCGTGTCGCACGAGCCTGAGAGGTGATGCGTAGCCGAATGAGGCGAATTCCATGATCCTATGCTGCCGAGAAAAGCCTCTAGCGAGCTTTCACACGGCCCGTACCCCAAACCGACACAGGTGGTCAGGTAGAGAATACCGAGGCGATCGAGAGAACTGTGGTTAAGGAACTCGGCAAAATGCCCCGTAACTTCGGGAGAAGGGGGACCGGCCCTGGTGAAGACCTTCGCGGTCGGAGCTGGGGGTGGTCGCAGAGACCAGAGAGAAGCGACTGTTTACTAAAAACACAGGTCCGTGCGAAGTCGTAAGACGAGGTATACGGACTGACGCCTGCCCGGTGCTGGAAGGTTAAGAGGACCGGTCAGCGGAGTGATCCGCGAAGCTGAGAATTTAAGCCCCAGTAAACGGCGGTGGTAACTATAACCATCCTAAGGTAGCGAAATTCCTTGTCGGGTAAGTTCCGACCTGCACGAATGGCGTAACGACTTCTCTGCTGTCTCAACCACAGACTCGGCGAAATTGCATTACGAGTAAAGATGCTCGTTACGCGCGGCAGGACGAAAAGACCCCGGGACCTTCACTACAGCTTGGTATTGGTGTTCGGTTCGGTTTGTGTAGGATAGGTGGGAGACTGTGAAGCGGTGACGCCAGTTACCGTGGAGTCGTTGTTGAAATACCACTCTGATCGTATTGGACCTCTAACCTCGGACCCTGATCGGGTTCAGGGACAGTGCCTGGTGGGTAGTTTAACTGGGGCGGTTGCCTCCCAAAATGTAACGGAGGCGCCCAAAGGTTCCCTCAGCCTGGTTGGCAATCAGGTGTCGAGTGCAAGTGCACAAGGGAGCTTGACTGTGAGACCGACAGGTCGAGCAGGGACGAAAGTCGGGACTAGTGATCCGGCACCGGCATGTGGAAGCGGTGTCGCTCAACGGATAAAAGGTACCCCGGGGATAACAGGCTGATCTTCCCCAAGAGTCCATATCGACGGGATGGTTTGGCACCTCGATGTCGGCTCGTCGCATCCTGGGGCTGGAGTAGGTCCCAAGGGTTGGGCTGTTCGCCCATTAAAGCGGCACGCGAGCTGGGTTTAGAACGTCGTGAGACAGTTCGGTCTCTATCCGCCGCGCGCGTTAGAAACTTGAGGAAGGCTGTCCCTAGTACGAGAGGACCGGGACGGACGAACCTCTGGTGTGCCAGTTGTCCCGCCAGGGGCACGGCTGGTTGGCTACGTTCGGAAGGGATAACCGCTGAAAGCATCTAAGCGGGAAGCCTGTTCCAAGATGAGGTTTCTCACCCCCTCGAGGGGTAAGGCCCCCGGCAGACCACCGGGTTGATAGGCCGGAACTGGAAGTGCGGCAACGCATGCAGGTGACCGGTACTAATAGGCCGAGGACTTACCACGAAGAAGCTACGCGTCCACTGTGCGGTATCTGAAACAGCACACACATCAGATACCGAAGCCCGACAAGGGTATTCGAGAACTCTGATGCGTGACGTTTCGCAGAGTTACGGCGGCCATAGCGACAGGGAAACGCCCGGTCCCATTCCGAACCCGGAAGCTAAGCCTGTCTGCGCCGATGGTACTGCACCCGACAGGGTGTGGGAGAGTAGGACACCGCCGAACACCCGTTACCGGAAGCCCCCCGACCTCGTCGGGGGGCTTCCGGCATTTCTGCATGTTCCGGCCCGTCCGCTCTTGTCCGCGGTCCGGCACAGGCGAATCATTGACTCCACGGTGGTCGCGATCGCCGGCCGTCGGGTGACGTCGGTGGTGGACGGCGACGGGTCGGCCACGGAAATCGTTTGGGTGCGGGCTCGTCCCGCACGCGGAGGCGATGGAGATGTTCATTCAGGTCTGGCAGGGAAAGGTCCGCGACGAGCAGGGGTTGAAGGACTGCCTGCAGCGGTGGACGGACGAGCTGCGCCCCGGCGCCGTGGGCTATCTGGGCAGCACGTCGGGATTCAGTGACGACGGCACCTTCGTGTCGGTGGCCCGGTTCGAATCGGAAGAGGCGGCCCGCCGGAACAGTGAACGTCCGGAGCAGGGCGAGTGGTGGGCCGAGGCGGAGCAGTGCTTCGACGGCGAGATCGTCGTCCACGACTGCCGCGACGTCGAGGTGTGGATGGAAGGTGGCTCCGACACCGCAGGATTCGTTCAGGTGATGGAGGGGCACAGCCCCGATGTCGGGCGGATGAAGAGCCTGCTCGTGCAGAGCCAGGAACGGGTGCATGAGTTGCGACCCGAGATCATCGGCGGCACGTTCGCCACCTACGGCGACGACGGGTACGTCGAGACCATGTACTTCTCGTCCGAGGACGAGGCGCGTGCCCACGAACGGATGGAGATACCCGACGATCTGCGGCCGCTGCTGGAAGAGGAGATGCGGCTACAGGGCGATGTGCACTACTACGACCTGCACGCACCCATTCTCACCCCGAGCGGCAGGTGATCCGGGAGAACCGTCGGTAGGAAGTCCGGGCCGTGACGACACGGCCCGGACCAGGATCAGGGTCTCGGCCTGTGGGGCAGGGCCCGGGTGAGTCGCGGCGCCCAGCCGTGGGACGGCCAGCGCTTGAGCCCCAGCCGATCCGGCGTCAGACGGGTGTCGACGAAGAGCTTCTCGAGTTCGGGATCGGCGTCGCCGAGGAAGCGGTAGAGGATCGTGCCGCCGTTGTCCTCGGTGCGGGAGGCCGCTTCCCACCCGGTGGCCCGGTAGGCGCCGCGGACGATGTTGTCGGCGACGACCAGGATGGGCAGGCCGTCGATCCGGCGTGCCGACGCTCCGGCCGGCCACGGACGGTCGGCGAGCCCACGGACCTGCTCGGCGGACGCCGATTTCGCCTCGGTGATCCGGAGCACGACGCACGGCGTGGGCAGCTCGGGTGCGGCCTCCGCGGAGTACTGACGAATCAACTCCTCGACGGGACGGGCCACCCGGTCGGATTCCTCGGTGGCGCCGACGAGATTGGTCAGCACGATCTCGCCGTCGTGCGGTTCGAGCAACCCCAGTACCGAGACGAGGGCCTGCGCGGTGAAGCCGGCGGCGTGATCGGCGTCCACGGCCGGGGCCACCCGGTCGGCCACGACGTAGTGACCTACGGAGTAGCCGGAGTCGTAGACGGCACGGATCCGGCGCACGGCCGCGTCGGTTTCGGGGGTCTGTGCGGGCGCGGCTTCGCCGCCGGCGGCGAGTTTGTGGTCTTCGCCGAGCGCGGTCCAGGTCAGGACGAACAGCCGGTTCCCGCGGCCCTGCCCGACGTGCAGGACGGTATGGTCGCGCGGGTCGACGAGGGCGTACACGTAGGCACCGAGCTGTTCGACGACCGTCGCCGGCAGCGGGTCCGGGGTGGGGGTGCGGTCGTCGACGTCGGTGACGATCTCGCGCAGGACGGCCAGACGCAGCGCCACCGGCACGGTTCCGGCGGAGCCCCCGAACAGTTCGCGGTTGGCTGCATCGACAGAGCCGAAGGTGCGTCCGGTGTGGCGGGCCAGGGCGGCGAGCGCATGCGTGAACTCGGCAAGCCGCCGGCGAGGGTCCGCGGCGGTGTCGGGCAGCTCGTTGCTGGTCAGGAACATCTGGATCTCGGGGGACTCCAGGAGGATCTGGGCGATGTTCTGAGGAACTGTCCACACGGTACGCATGAGGCGACTGTAGGCCAGTCTTTCCCGGGCAGCGGGTTACGTGCTCAAACGCGCCGCACAAGGAGGTCGGTCACCGTGCGGACACCCCGTCGTGGTGTCGCGGACATGTCCCCGTGGTGTGACGGCAGACACGTTCGAAGGGGTCGTGTGCTACACGAAGGGCACGATTCCCGGCACCCCTGCTCCCCGGGAGTGGCTCGTCGCTTAACGTAGACACGTGAGCATCCCAGTCCCCGATGCCGCGCGGTCTGCGGCGAGCCCAGCATCGAACTGGCCCGCGATTCTGACGTGGCGGGCGTACGACGTTCCTCGGATGGAGTCGGTGCGTGTCCAACTGAGCGGCGATCGCATCAAGGCGGCGGGCCGGATCGTGGGCGCGCAGTGCGCGGAGCATCCCGCGTTCAGCGCGTCGTACGACCTCGTGACCGACGAGAACGGTGTCACGCGCCGGTTGTCGGTGCGCACGACCCTGGCCGCCGGTGAGAGGCACATGTCGATCAGCCGGTCCGAGGAGGGCATCTGGATGGTCGACAACGGCACCCAGCACCAGCGGTCGGCGTTCGGCGGTGCACTCGACGTCGACGTCATCCTCAGCCCGTTCTTCAATGCGCTGCCGATCCGCCGCTACGGGCTGCAGTCCGGCGCGGACGAACTCGAGGTGCCGGTCGTCTACGTGAATCTGCTCGATCTCGGCATCGAGGAGGCCACACTCGTCTACAGCAGCGCAGCCGACGGCATCCACGTCCTGTCCCCGGTGTCCAGTTCGTCGGTGACGGTCGACGGCGATGGGTTCGTCGTGAACTACCCCGGCCTGGCGGGACGGATCTAGGACGGGTCGGTCAGGAGAGGTCGGTGCCCTCCACCGCCATCGCGAGTGCCAGAGCCGTGGACTCGCCGGGATGACTGCCGTGCCCGCCGGTCCCGGAGGTCAGCCCGACCACCTGTACGCCGATGGGGAGATCACCGCCGCCCGGAGCAGGGACGGACACCGCCGGTACGCCGAGCACGCTGAACGGGATGCACATCTGCAGCAGTGGCCCCCGCAGCGCCGCGGGATCGCTGTCGAGCGCGGCCGAGCGCAGCGGGGTCGTGACGGTGATCAGCGCATCCAGCCCGTCGTCGCGCCGTAGCCGGCGCAGGACGTCGCGGCGCAATCGGACGGCCGCCCGCACGGCCCGGACGTAGTCCGTCGCCGGACGGTCCCGCTGAGCCGCGAGCAGCGCCGCGGTGGCCGGCTGGTAGAGGTCCGGGTCGTTCTCGAACCAGCGCTGATGGGTTTCGTACGCCTCCGAGCCGGTGACGACGGGATAGACGCCGAGGAGGTCGTCGGTTTCCGGCAGGGGCACGTCCCGCACCTCGGCACCGAGATCGGTGAGGGTGCGGCAGGCGTCGTCGAGCGCGGACTCGAACGCAGCGGGCACGTCCCAGATGCCGCCGCGCAGCCGTCCGACCCGCAGTCCCGAGACGGGTGTGCGCAGGTGCGCGATTCCGGGCAGCGCGCCCCAGGCCAGGGCCGCGTCGAGGACGTCGCGGGCGAGCAGGCCCACATGATCGAAGGTGGTGGACAGGGGGAAGACCCCGTCGACCGGCAACGCGCCGAACGTGGGCTTGAGGCCGACGACGCCGCACAGCGCCGCCGGGGTGCGCACGCTGCACCCGGTGTCGGTGCCCAGTGCCAGCGGCACGATGCCCTTGGCGACGAGCGCCGCCGACCCCGAGGACGAGCCGCCGGTGATGCGGGTGGGATCGTGCGGGTGCCGGGCCGGCCCGGCCGCGTTGACCAGGCCGCTGGGCCCGTACGCGAACTCGTGCAGGTGGGTCTTGGCGACCACGACGGCGCCGGCCTCGCGGAGCCGCTCGACGATCCTGGCATCCTGCGCGGCCGGCGCCGCGTCGGCGAGGACCTTGCTGCCGCAGCGGGTCGGCATGCCCGCGACGTCGATGTTGTCCTTGACGGCGACGGCGACACCGTGCAGCGGACCGATCCAGTTGCCGGCCGCGAGCTCGGCGTCGGCGCGGGCCGCCGATTCGAGGGCCGCGCCGTCGTTGCGGGCGGCCACGAGATTCGACCACGGCGTGCCGTCGAGGGCGTCGAGGTCGGCCAGCACCTGCCGGACGTGTTCGGTGGCGGTCAGCTCGCCTTTCGCGAGTGCCGCGGTGGTGTCGCGCAGCGTCACCGCGTCCACACCTCGCCGCGACGACCCGCCTCGCGCAGTCGGGCGAGCCAGTCGTCGTCGCCGGGGACGACGCCGGTGACGGGTCGGCGGTCGCGTTGCTCGAACCGTCGCCGGGCGGCGTGACCAGCGGCGGTCAGCTCGGCGGTGCTGCCGTCGGCGAGCTGTTCCCGAGCGACCCGCAGCACCTCGAGGGTTTCGTCGAGGGCCGTGAGCAGCGCCGGGGCGTTGCCCTCACACATCGCGTCGACCAACGTGGGGGTGGTCCCGGCGACGCGGGTACCGTCGCGGAACGATCCCGCCGCCAGACCCAGCGCCAGGTCGCCGCCGGCGGCCCCGGACAGTGCCAGCGCCTCGGCGAGCAGATGGGGCAGGTGCGAGACGCGGGCGACCGCCGCGTCGTGCTCGCCCGATTCCGCGGGTACGACGACGGAACCGCAGTCGAGGGCGAGCTCGGCGACCTGCGTCCACACGTCGGGGTCGGTGCCCTCGTCGACGGTGACCACCCACACCGCGTCGCGGAACAGCTCCGCGAATCCCGCCGACCACCCGGACTCGGCGGTGCCCGCCATGGGATGGCCCCCGACGAAGCGTGCGGAGAGTCCGTGGGCGGCGACCAGGGCGGCGACCTGCGACTTGACGCTGACCACGTCCGTCAGCGCCACGTGCGGGGCGTGCTCGGCGACCGCCGCGAGCACGGCGCCGACTGCGGGTACGGGCACGGCGACGACGACGAGGGCGTCGGATTCCGCGGCGCGCCGCAGCGTGGCCGGCAGGTCGGTGGAGGCGTCGAATCCGTCGGCTCGGGCGGCCTCGACGGGCTCCGGCGAGCGGTTGTACCCCCAGGCCTCGCGGCCCGCGGCGACGGCCGCACGCAGCAACGATCCGCCGATCAGGCCGAGGCCGAGTACGCACACGGGCGGGGTGGACGCGGAGGTGGGCACCCGACCAGGTTGGCACATCGCCCGCTGGACTTCATTCACGGGACCGCGCCGACTACCGTTGCGCCCATGGCTGCGCAGCGTGCGGGGAACAAGAGTCCCTCCGTGAGTTCGACCGAGGATCTCGACGGGTTCGGGGTCGCCGTGACGCGGGAGGACGGTCGCTGGAAGTGCAAGGCACTGTCGGCGGCGGTGTTGACGAGCCTCGAGGTGGCCGACCGGGAGCTGCGCGAGTTGCGCAGCACCGGGGCGATCTTCGGGTTGCTCAACGTGGACGACGAGTTCTTCGTCATCGTCCGGCCGGCCCCGTCGGGCACGCGTCTGCTGCTGTCGGACGCGACGATGGCGGTCGACTACGACATCGCCGCCGACGTGCTCGATGCGCTGAACATCGAGATCCCGGACATCGACCCCGACGAGCTCGACGACATCGAGCCGTGGGAGGAGGGCGACCTGGGAATCCTGGCGGACCTGGGATTGCCGGAGCCGGTGCTGGCGGTGATCGCCGCCGAGACCGACCTGTATCCGGACGAGCAGATCGACGAGATCGCCCAGCGGCTCGGGTTCGACGATGTGCTCGCCACGGCGCTGGACAAGCTGCGCCGCTAGATGGGCCTGCGCGACGACGAGGCGCTGATCCGGGCCGCGCTGGAGGCGGCCGCCGCGGCGCCGGCCGGGGACGTGCCGGTGGGTGCCGTCCTGTTCGCCGCCGACGGGACCGAACTGGCCCGGGCGGCGAATTCGCGGGAGGCGACGGGCGACCCGACGGCGCACGCGGAGATCCTGGCGCTACGCGCGGCCGCGAAGGTGCACGGCGACGGCTGGCGCCTCGAGGGCACGACGCTGGCCGTGACGCTGGAGCCGTGCACGATGTGCGCGGGCGCGCTGGTGCTGGCCAGGGTGCATCGCGTGGTCTTCGGGGCGTGGGAGCCGAAGACGGGTGCGGTGGGGTCGCTGTGGGACGTGGTGCGTGATCGCCGGCTCACCCATCGTCCGCAGGTGCGCGGCGGGGTCCTCGAGAAGGAATGCGCCGCAGTGCTCGAGGACTTCTTCCGCGCGCAGCGGCTCCCGGAACCGTCGTGACCTGGGGATTTCAACTCCGGGACCGAATCCGGTAAAGTCGTGGGCGGTGGCGTGTCCGAGCGGCCTAAGGAGCACGCCTCGAAAGCGTGTGACGGGTAACCCCCGTCCGAGGGTTCAAATCCCTCCGCCACCGCCACGAACGGCCCCGATCCGATTCACCGGATCGGGGCCGTTGTCGTTCGTCGAATGTGCAGTTCTCGTCGGGTCACCCGGCGTGTCGTGACGACAACTGCGCACTCGTGACCGTGGCCGGGTGCGACGGCGCCCAGCCCGGAGGGCCGAACACGTACCCCAGCTTGTCGCGCCGGCGCGTCGCGGTACGCCAGTCGCGGGCGATGGCCTGGTATTCGTGCGTCTGCAGTCGCCAGATGTTGTAGGTGCCGACGGGCTTGGTGAGTCCGTACGTGGGGCGGTGGGTCTCGCGGCGGAAGGTGCCGAACAGGCGGTCCCAGAGGATCAGGATGCCGCCGTAGTTGCGGTCGAGGTATTCGGGGTCGCAGCCGTGGTGCACCCGATGGTGCGACGGGGTGTTGAAGACGAACTCGACGGGCCGGGGCAGCGTGCCCACCCGCTCGGTGTGCACGAAGAACTGGTACACGAGCGAGACGGAGAATCCGACGAACACCATCCACGGCGGGATGCCGAGGAAGGGCAGCGGCAGCCACATGAGGATCTCGCCGCTGTTGTTCCACTTCTGGCGCAGGGCGGTGGCGAAGTTGAAGTACTCGCTCGAGTGATGCGCCTGGTGGGTGGCCCACACCAGGCGCACCCGGTGTGCCGTCCGGTGGTACCAGTAGTAGAGCACGTCGATACCGAGGATCAGGATCACCCACGTGTACCAGGCGTCCGCCGGTAGGTGCCACGGTGCGAGATACACCCAGATCGCCGAGTAGCCGACGAGAGCCAGCACCTTCCACGCGGCGCTGGTGCCGATGGAGACGAGTCCCATGGAGATGCTCGTGCGTGCGTCACGGGCCTCGTAGCCACCGCGGGGCGGGCGGGTGTGTCCGTCGGCCCCGGGTTCGACGTGCTCGAGCGTGCGCGCGGCGGCCCACTCGAGGGCGAGGAACAGCAGGAACGCCGGGATGGCCAGCGCGACGGGGTCGTGCAGGGGTTCGAGCAGCGACGCCCAGGACGCCGTCAGGGTCTCCCACATTCGGTCCTCCGGGAGTGATGTGAACAGGCGTCCAATCTACCGGAATGTGTTGCCGGTCACTACGGAGGTCCGGCGGTCACCGGGGCAGCGGCCGTCCGTCGGGGCGCAGGCCGGCGAGGTAGATCGCGATCATCCGGGGCACGAGGCCGGGCACGACGTCGTCGACGAACCGCACGTGGGGCCGGGTGAGCCGGGCGACCGCCATGATCACCTCGATCGGCCGGACGTCGTCGCGGACGAGACCTGCTCGCTGTGCGGCGTGGACGAGTTCGGTGACGCGCGCCTTGGTGCCCTCCCGGATCTCGAGGACGTCATCGGGCAGTTCCCGGTAGCTCTCGACGATGAGGGCCGGGATCAGGGCGCCGAGCCGCAGCCGGACGGCGGTGTCGACGAATTCCGTCCAGGCGCGTTCGGGATCCGACGCCATCGCGGCGAGGGCGCGGTCCGCGGCCGCGCCCGCCTCGATGAGGGTGCGACGGGCCACCGCGTGCGCGAGATCGTCGCGCGTGGGGAAGTTGCGGTAGAGGGTGGCGATGCCCACGCCGGCACGCTCGGCGATGGCGTCGAGGGGTGCGTCGTGTCCCCGTTCGGCGAGCACGTCGCGGGCGGCGAGGATCAGGGCCTCGCGGCGGCGGGCGGCGTCGGCGCGCATGCACTCTCCTGTGGTCGGCGGGTTGACATCCCCGCTCCTACCGGAGGAATATACTCCACATAAACGGAGAGCAATCCTCCACTTCAAGGAGTCGTCATGGCCGCCCCGACCTCCTCCCCGGACACCTCCACCGCCCGGCACACGCCGCCCGCCGCCGTCCGCGTCGTCGGCGTCGTGTTCGCGCTCACCGCCGTGATCGCCCTGATGCTCGTCGCCTTCGCCGCGCCCGCCGTGAACAGCGGCCCGCACGCTCTGAAGATCGGCGTCGCCGGGCCGGACCAGGCCGTCGCCCGGATCGAGGCCGGTCTCGCCGACGCCCGGCCGGGCGCGTTCTCGCCACAGCGATACGACGACGTGGAGGCGCTGCGCACGGCGATCGAGCAGCGTGCGGTCGTCGGCGGTCTCGCCGTCGAACCGGACGGGCCCGCGATGTATGTCGCCGGCGCGGGCGGGGCCCCCGTCGCGCAGGTGCTGACCGCCACGGCCGCCGGACTGTCGCAGACACTCGGGCGGCCCGTCCCCGTGCGCGACGTCGTGCCGCTGCCCGCCGACGACCCGGCCGGGGCCGGCCTGAACTCGCTGGCCCTGCCCCTGGTTCTCGGCGGTCTGGTGCCGGCGATCGCGCTCGTCAGGTTGTTCCCCGGGCGCGTCGGCCTGCGCGTGCTCGGCGCGATCGGCTTCGCGGTGCTCGCGGGGCTGACTCTCACTGCCGTCCTGCAGTTCGGGTTCGGCAGCCTGACCGGGAACTACTGGGCGACCGCGGGGGCGCTCGCGCTGAGCCTGGCCGCCGTCTCGCTGCCCCTGCTGGGCCTCGAGTCGCTCTTCGGCCTGCCCGGCTTCGGTGCCGGTGCGGTCCTGATGCTGTTCGTCGGCAACCCGCTGTCGGGCTTCGCGACCACCGCGGCGTGGTTGCCGCAGGGATGGGGTGCGTTCGGCCAGTTGCTGCCACCGGGCGCCGCGGGGACCGTGGTCCGCTCGGTCGCCTTCTTCGACGGACACGGCGGTGGGACGGCGGTGCTGGTGCTGAGCGCATGGGTCGTCGTCGGGCTCGCGTTGTGTGCGGCGTCGGCGCGTCGGCGCACGGTCACCGCGTGACCGGCGATCGCGGGACGGGACTCGCGCGCTTTTCCCCCGGTTTGGTAGGAATTCTGTGTCCGTCGCCGCCGGCGGCGCAGGATCGAACCGAGGAGCGCGACGTGCACATCACCGCCCGGGTGGACTATGCCGTGCGCACGCTGCTCGAACTCGCGGCGGCAGGCGAGGCGCCCGCCAAGGCCGAGAACCTGGCGCGGGCGCAGAACATCCCGCACAAGTTCCTCGAGGCGGTGCTCGGCGACCTGCGCCGGGGCGGGCTGGTGCGCAGTCGCCGCGGCCCGGAGGGTGGGTACTGGCTGGCGCGGCCGCCCGAGAAGATCTCCGTCGCGGACATCATCCGCACCGTGGAGGGCCCGCTCGCGTCGGTGCGCGGCCAGCGGCCGGAGGACGTGGTCTACACCGGACCGGCCGAACGCCTGCGCGACGTGTGGATCGCGGTGCGGGTGAATCTGCGGGCCGTCCTCGAGGAGGTCACCCTCGCCGACGTCGTCGCGGACGATCTTCCCGGGTTCGTGTCCGACCTGACCGCCGATCCGGGCGCCTGGGAGCGACGCCGCACGTGAGCGCCGCCACACCGTGCGGAGCGGTGTGGGCAAACACATATTCTTGCAGGACTCTGCAAATTTGCAGGACTCTGCAAGGTGCGTACCGTGGAAGACGTGACCACTTCGCCCGGCCTGCGCGACCGCAAGAAGGCCGCCACGCGAGCAGCGCTCGTCGCGGCCGCGGCCGACCTCGCGCGGGAGAGGGGGCTCGACGGTGTCACGGCCGACGCCATCGCCGCCCGGGCCGGGGTGTCCACCCGCACCTTCCACAACTACTTCGCCGGTAAGGAAGAGGCCGTCCTCGCGCACCTCGAGGGGTTGGTGCACGCGTGGGTCGGGCGCCTGCACGCGCGGCCCGCCGGTGAGCCCGTGTGGGAATCGATGGAAGCCGTTGCACGGGAAATAGTTTCGGATCCCGGCGGTGACTTCGTCGAGCTGTGCACGACCATGGAGCTGCTCGAACAGAGCCCCGCCCTGCTGGCGCGCCGCGTCGAGATGGAAGTGCGCGCCTCGCAACTGCTCGTCGAGGCCATCGCCGAGCGCACCGGCACCGACCCCCGGGTCGACCTGTATCCGAGCCTGGTCCGCTACGCCGCGGTCTCGGCCATGAAGTCGGCAGTCGAACTGTGGCTCGCCGGCACCTCGGGGGCGACGTCCCCGGAGGAGCTCGTCCGAGCCGCCTTCGAGCAACTGCGACAAGGCCTTTCCTAAGACATCTGCACGACACATCCGGAAGACGAGGTTCCCCGTGGCGACCTATCTCTATCGGATCGGCAAGTTCGCCTATCGGCGAAAAGGCACGGTCCTCTCCCTCTGGCTGGCGATCCTCGTCCTCTTCGGAGTGGGTGCGGCCACCCTGTCCGGGCCGACGACCGACTCGTTCTCCATCCCGGGCACCCCCGCGCAGCAGACGCAGGACCTGCTCGCCGAACGGTTCCCGAACGCCGAGGACCCGATGAACGCGCTCAGTGCCCGCTACGTGTTCGCCGCCCCCGAAGGCGGGACCCTCGACGAACCGCAGAACCTCGCGGCGATGAACGAGGTGCTCGCGGCGATCCGCGGCATCGACAAGGTGGCCGCTGCCGCCAAGATCGACCCGGCAGTCGCCACCCCCGAGCAGCAGGCCGCCGTCCTCGTCGACCCCGTCGCCGCGAACGCCGGTCTCGTCGAACGGATGAAGGCCGCCGCGGAGCAGCAGGGCAAGCCGGAGGAGACCGCGCTCGCCGACGCGGCCGCGCTGTCGCCGCTGAGCCCGGACCGTACCGTCGGCTTCGTCACCGTCCCGTTCGAGGGCGGCTTCGGCGACGTCGACGACACGATGCGTGAGCAGATCGCCGCGGCCGCGGAGATCGGCCGGGACGCAGGGCTGAACGTCCAGGTCAGCGGAACCGCCGCCGCGGAGGCCGAGATGCCCGGTGGCGTCACCGAACTCATCGGCATCGGCATCGCCGCCGTCGTCCTCGCCATCACCTTCGGCTCGCTCGTCGCCGCGGGCCTGCCGTTGATCACCGCCATCATCGGCATCGCCATCGGCAGCCTCGGAATCACCGTCGCCACCGGTTTCGCGGACCTGAGCTCGATGACCCCGACGCTGGCGATCATGATCGGTCTCGCCGTCGCGATCGACTACTCGCTGTTCATCGTCTCCCGGTTCCGCCACGAGATCACCGTCACCGCCGACCGGGCCGAGGCGGCCGGACGTGCCGTGGGCACCGCAGGCTCGGCCGTCGTGTTCGCCGGCCTGACCGTGATCATCGCCCTGATGGCGCTCAGCGTGGTGGGGATCCCGTTCCTGTCCGCGATGGGGTACGCGGCCGCATTCACGGTGTTCATCGCCGTGCTCATCGCGATCAGCCTGCTGCCCGCGATCCTCGGCCTGTTCGGGCGCAAGGCGTTCGCCGGCCGCATCCCGGGCCTGAAGGACCACGATCCGGAGGCCGACACCGACACCCCGAGCGCCGCCCAGCGCTACATCCGCTGGGCCACCGGCAAGCCGCTGATCCCGCTCGTCGCCGGCGTGCTGCTGCTCGGCATCCTCGCGCTGCCCGGCGCGAACCTGCAGCTCGCCCTGCCCACCGAGGCGACCGGCGACCCGAAGACCAGCGCCCGGCAGGCCTACGACCTCGTGAACGAGGCGTTCGGTCCCGGCCGCAACGGTCCGCTGCTCGTCGTCGCCGACGCCCGCGAGACCACCGTCGCGCCGCAGGAGGCGTTCGGGGAGGTCGTGCAGCGCCTGTACGAGCAGGACGAGGTGGTCAACGCCCAGGTCGTGGCGGTCAACGAGGCCGGTGACACCGCGCAGATCATGGTCACCCCCCGGTCGGGCCCCAGCGAGCCGGCGACGATGGATCTCGTCTCGAGCATCCGCGACCAGGAGGCCCAGCTGAACGACGAGATCGGCGTCTCCTACGGCATCACCGGACAGACCGCCCTCGAGGGCGACGTGTCCGAAACCCTGCAGAGCGCGCTCGTCCCGTATCTCGCGGTGGTCGTCGGGCTCGCGTTCATCCTGCTGATGCTCGTGTTCCGGTCGATCCTGGTGCCGCTGACCGCGACCCTCGGATTCCTGCTCAGCGTCCTGGCGACGTTCGGCGCCACCGTGGCGGTCTTCCAGGAGGGCTGGGGCGGGCTCGTCTCCAACCCGCAGCCGATCGTCAGCTTCATGCCGATCTTCCTCATCGGTGTGGTGTTCGGGTTGGCGATGGACTACCAGGTCTTCCTGGTGACCCGCATGCGGGAGGAATTCGTCCACGGCGCCTCCGCGAAGGAGGCCGTGCGGATCGGGTTCGCCCACGGCGCCCGGGTGGTCACCGCCGCCGCGGTCATCATGATCTCGGTGTTCGCGGCCTTCATCGCGGAACCGAACTCGTTCATCAAGTCGATCGGCTTCGCGCTCGCCGCCGCCGTGTTCTTCGACGCGTTCGTCGTGCGCATGGTGATCATCCCGGCGGTGATGGCGCTCCTCGGCGACAAGGCCTGGTGGCTGCCGAAGTGGCTGGACCGCATCCTGCCGAACGTGGACGTCGAGGGCGAGAAGCTCCGCCGTGAGCTGACCGCCCCCGAGCCCACCCGCGAGCCGGCGCACACATGACCGGGCCCGGGCACCTCTTCCGTTCCCGCGGGGGCGGAAAAGGTGCCGGGAACCGGGCCCCTGCACCGGTAGCGTGGTGATCATGCTGGTCCGGTTGCTCCTGCGGTTCCTGCGCCCGCACCGCGGGGCGCTGCTCGCGGTGGTGCTGCTGCAGACGGTGGCCACCGGCACCATGCTGATCCTGCCGGCCCTCAACGCCGACCTGATCGACTACGGCGTCGCCCGCGGCGACATCGGCTACATCCTGACCACCGGCGCGGTGATGCTGGCGATCAGTTCGGTGCAGATCGGCTGCTCGATCGGTTCGGTGTACTTCGCGGCGCGCACGGCCATGGCGGTCGGCCGCGACGTGCGGCTCGCCGTGCTCCGTCGCGTCGGCGAGTTCTCCGCCCGCGAGTTCGGCCGGTTCGGCGCGCCGTCGCTCATCACCCGCAACACCAACGACGTGCAGCAGGTGCAGATGCTCGTGCTGATGAGCTGCACCATCGTGGTGATGGCCCCGATCATGGGCATCGGGGGCATCGTCATGGCGCTGCGCGAGGACGTCGGCACGTCGCTGGTACTCGTCGCCGCCGTGCCCGTCCTCGCAATCACCATGTTCGTCCTGATCGCGCGGATGGTGCCGGCCTTCCGCGTGATGCAGGTGCGCATCGACGCCGTCAACCGGATTCTCCGCGAACAGATCACCGGGATCCGCGTGGTGCGCGCGTTCGTCCGCGAGCCCACCGAACGGGAGCGGTTCGAGGTCGCCAACGGGGAACTGACCGACACCGCGTTGCACGTCGGCCGCATCAACGCCCTGCTGTTCCCGCTCGTGATGCTCATCGCGAACGCCACGAGCGTGGCCGTGCTGTGGTTCGGTGGCCACCGGATCGACACCGGCGACATGCAGGTCGGGTCTCTCACCGCGCTGCTGAGCTACATCATGCAGATCCTCATGGCGGTGATGATGACGTCGTTCGTGGCGATGATGGCGCCGCGCGCGGCCGTGTGCGCCGAGCGGATCCTCGACGTGCTCGACACCGAATCGTCGCTGCCGACGCCGGCCCGGCCCGTCCGCACCCTCGCCACCCCCGTGACCCTCGAGTTGCGGAGTGCGGCGTTCGCGTACCCCGGTGCCGACGCGCCCGTCCTGCGCGACGTGACGTTCCGGGCCGAACCAGGCAGCACGACCGCCGTGATCGGTGGTACCGGCTCCGGCAAGACGACCCTGCTCCGGCTGATCCCGCGGCTGATCGACGTCACCGCCGGCGCGGTCCTGGTGGGCGGCACCGACGTGCGCGAGCTGGACCCGCAGGTGCTGCGCTCCGCGATCGGTCTCGTACCGCAGCGGGCCTACCTGTTCTCCGGCACCGTCGCCGAGAACCTGCGGTACGGCCGCGCCGACGCCACCGACGACGAACTCTGGCACGCCCTCGAGGTCGCGCAGGCGGCGGACTTCGTCCGGGCGATGCCGGAGGGACTCGACACCCTCGTCGCCCAGGGCGGCACGACGGTCTCGGGCGGACAGCGTCAGCGCCTGGCCATCGCCCGGGCGCTGGTCCGCCGGCCGTCGATCTACCTGTTCGACGACGCGTTCTCGGCTCTGGACCAGGCCACCGACGCGCGGCTGCGGGAGGCGCTGTTCCCGGAGACCCGCGATGCGTGCGTCGTGGTCGTCGCGCAACGGGTGTCCACGGTGCTCGACGCCGACCGCATCGTCGTCCTCGACGGCGGGGCCGTCGTCGGCTCGGGCACGCATCTGGAGTTGCTCGCGAGCTGCCCGACCTACGCCGAGATCGTCGAGTCGCAGCGCATGGTGAACGCATGACCGAGCGCAAGGAGGCGGGACCGCGGCTCGGGGGTGTGGACCCGGGCGCCCCGGAGAACCGGGCTCGGCAGAAGTGGCCGGCCACCAAACGGCTCGTCGGCCTGTTGCGGCCGCATCGGTGGGCCGCATCCGTGGTGCTCGTGCTGGCCGTGCTCGGGGTGGTGGCGTCGTCGGTGGCGCCCCGGGTTCTCGGTCACGCGACCGACCTGATCTTCAGCGGGGTGATCGGCCGGCAGCTGCCGGCCGGGTTGTCGAAGGAGCAGGCCGTCGAGGCGCTGCGTGCGCAGGGACGTGACCAGTTCGCGGAGATGGTGTCGGCGATGTCGCTCGTGCCGGGCGCGGGCATCGACTTCGCCGCCCTCGGCCGCACCCTCGTGTTCGTGCTCGCGCTGTATCTGCTGTCGTCGGGCCTGATCTGGCTGGCGGCGTACGGGCTCAACGAGATCGTCCAGCGCGTCATCCGCGACCTGCGAACCCGGGTGGAACGCAAGGTGCATGCGCTGCCGCTGCGCTATTTCGACTCCCACTCCCGAGGTGACCTGCTCAGCCGCGTCACCAACGACATCGACAACATCTCGCAGGGTCTGCAGCAGTCGATCAGCCAGCTGGTGCTGTCGGTGCTCACCCTGCTCGGCCTCGTCGTGATGATGGTGTGGATCTCGCCGCTGCTCGCACTCGTCGCGATCCTCATGGTGCCGGCGTCGGTGGTGGTGACCGCGGTGGTGGCGAAGCGGTCGAAGCGGCACTTCGTGACCCAGTGGAAGACCACCGGCAACCTCAACGGTCAGATCGAGGAGGCCTTCACCGGCCACGAACTCGTCACCGCGTTCGGCCGCACCGCCGAGGTCGAGCGCCGCTTCACCGAAACCAACGACGAACTGTTCCGGGCCGGGTTCCGGGCCCAGTTCGTCTCCGGGCTGGTGATGCCGCTGGTGATGTTCATGAGCAACCTCAGCTACGTCGCGATCGCCGTGCTCGGCGGGTTGCGGGTCGCGTCGGGCACCGTCAGTCTCGGCGAGGTGCAGGCCCTGATCCAGTACTCGCGCCAGCTCGGCCAGCCGCTCGGTCAGATCGGCGCGATGGTCAATCTGCTGCAGTCCGCGGCGGCGTCCGCCGAGCGGGTGTTCGAGATCCTCGACGAACCCGAGCAGGAACCCGATCCGCCGGCCCCCGTCACCCCGTGGGGGCGGTACGGCCTGGTCGAGTTCGAGGACGTCTCGTTCTCGTACCTGCCGGAGCGGCCGCTCATCGAGCATCTCGACCTGCGGGTCGAGCCGGGGCAGATGGTCGCGATCGTCGGACCGACCGGCGCCGGCAAGACCACGCTGGTGAACCTGATCCTGCGCTTCTACGAACTGGATTCGGGACGCATCCTCGTCGACGGCGTGGACATCACGACCATGAGCCGCGACGAGCTGCGCTCGCGCATCGGGATGGTGCTGCAGGACACCTGGCTGTTCGGCGGCACCATCCGCGACAACATCGCCTACGGCCGGCCGGACGCCACCGAGGACCAGATCCTCGAGGCCGCACGCATCAGCTACGTCGACCGGTTCGTGCGGTCCCTGCCCGACGGCTACGACACCGTGATCGACGAGGACGCCGGCAACATCAGCGCGGGGGAGCGGCAGCTGATCACCACCGCCCGCGCCTTCCTCGCCCAACCGTCCATCCTGATCCTCGACGAGGCCACCAGCTCGGTCGACACCCGCACCGAGTTGCTCGTGCAGCATGCGACGGCGGTGCTGCGCCGCGATCGCACCAGTTTTGTGATCGCGCATCGGCTCTCGACCATCCGCGACGCGGACCGGATCGTGGTGATGGAACACGGACGCATCGTCGAACAGGGCACACACGACGAGCTCCTCGAGGCGGGCGGCGCCTACTTCCGCTTGTACGACGCGCAGTTCCGCGCCCTCGTGGAGTGAGGGTCGGCAGGATCGTCGCGCCGGTTGTGGATCCGCGCGCGGCATTGCCGGAGCGGATTCCGGAGGGGCGAGCGAATTTCCGGCGGGAGGGCCGGGCCGTTCTTCACCCGTGCGGCACGTCGGCGGTGCGGGGGTGCTCGGCGACGACCAGCCGCCGGGCCCGCACCACGGCGACCACGAACGCCGGGACGGCGAGCGCGAACAGCGGCAGGCTCGCGCCGGTGACGGGCTCGAGCACCACGAGCAGCACCGGCAGGGCGAAGCCCAGGTAGGTGCCGACGTAGAAGACACCGGTCAGCGTCCCGCGCGCAGTCTTGGGCGCGAGCGACTCGAGGTCGAGCAGTCCCTCGCGCAGGCACAGCCCGTAGGCCACCCCGAGCACGGGTGCCGCGACGGGCAGCAACCACAGCGGCGGGTGCGTTCCGCCGGCGCCGACGAGGAGGAACCCGAGCCCGGCGAGGACGGCGCCGACCGTCCCGGCCCGCGGTCCCCACTCCCGGCGCCGCGCCGCCGCCTGCACGACGATCCCGGAGCCCAGGGCGAGCAGCGCCGCGGCGCCGGTCAGTGCCGGTCCCGCGTACTCGCTCGAGACGCGGGCCGGGAAGGTCACGAACGCGACAGTGACGCAGGCGAACACCCAGGGCGCCAGCGGTAACGACCAGGACAGTGCGGCGGCCACCGACCGTCCGTGCCCCGGCACGACCGGTTGCAGGTCCGCCGCCGCGTAGTGCGCGGACCGGCTCCACACCGCCGCGGCGGCCACGGCCGCCGCCGACAACGCGGCCGAGAGCACGAAGGGGAGGGACAGCGGCCGCGGGCCGAACTCGGCGAGCAGACCGGACACGAAGGGTCCCAGGGCGAATCCGGAGCTGAGGGCCACGCCGGCGAGCACCGTGCCGACCTTCCCGCGCAGGTCCGTGGCCCACGCGGTCCCCGCCCCGATGGCCAGTCCTGCGCCGATCCCGACGACGAGACGGCCCGCGACGAGCCCGGCGGCGTCGTGCCGGACGAGGAGCAGCACGGTACCGGCGAGGGCGATCGTCGCACCGGGGAGCACGACCGCGGCTCGGCCCACCCGGTCCGAGAGGGCACCGCCGCCGACCAGGCCGGGCAGCAGTCCGAGCGCGTAGATGCCGAACACCCCGTCGAGCAGTGCGTGCGAGAGACCTTCGTGCTCGCGCAGGACGGGGATCATCGCGGCGAAGTGGTTCGCCGCCCACCCGGTGGTGACGAGGACGGCCAGCACGCCGGCCAGGGCCCGGCTCAGCTGTCGTGCCGGTGCGGGCGGTGCTGCGGTCATCATCTGTCCTCTCGCCGGGGCCGGACCCGTCACGCTAACCGACCGGCCGCTCGGGCCGGACCGGTGGATGCTCCTGGGGACGTCGAGCGGCGGCGATCAGCTCAGTGCCGCCAAACCGGCGTCCAGACAGCCGAGCATCCGCTGAAGGTGAGGAACGTTGCGCCGGCAGGCGATCAGACCGAACTCGATGTTGTCGGCGTAGCTGAGCACTGTGATGTTCAGGGCTTGGCCTTCCACCGGCATCGACACCGGATACCAACTTTCCATCGTGGCGTCGCCCCAGAAGAGTCGCTTGCGTGGCCCGGGCACGTTGGAGATCACCACGTTATACGGCGGCGCCGCGACCGACGTGAAGCCGGGCACGGCGGCCAGACCGGTGGGACCGATCGAGGTCAGCATGCCGATCGTCGAAAGCTGGAGTGCGCTGCGCCCGCGCATCACCTCCTTGGCGGCCAGCATGGAGGCCTGGATGCGGTGCAGGCGTTCCACCGGGTCGGCGACGTCGGTGGCCAACCGGCACAGCACCATCGTGACCGCGTTGCCGTCACCCTCGGTGCGCGGCAAAGCCACCGGCACCGCGGCGACCAGTGACTTCTCCGGTAGGTCGGCGGTGCTGGAGAGATACTCGCGCAGCGCGCCCGAACACATCGCCAGCACCACGTCGTTGATGGTCGCGCCGTGGCGCTCGGCCACCGCGGCGATCGCGGCCATCGGCCACGACTGGGCGGCAAAGCGTCGCGCCCCGGTCAGCGGGCGATTCAAGACGGTCTTCGGAGCGGTGAACGGCAGCGCCGCATCGGGTGTGCGCAGCCCCCTCGTGACCACTTGCGCCGCCGCGGGCAGGACACCGGCGAGGTCCTTGACGAAACCGCGCGGGCGGGCCGGATCACGGGTCGCCCTCGGCCGCGGGCCCCACAGCGGGCGCGGTGTGCCGGTCGGCTGGTCCGACAGCATGGCCGCGGTGTTGCGGACCGCGTTCACACCGTCGGTCAGCGCGTGGTGCACCTTGCCGTACACCGCGAACCGGTTGTCGTCGAGTCCCTCGATGAGGTGGAACTCCCACAGCGGCCGGTGCCGGTCGAGCAGTGTGCCGTGCAACCGCGACACCAGGGCCAGCAGTTCGCGCACCCGGCCGGGCCGCGGCAGCGCCGAATGCCGCACGTGGTAATCGAGGTCGACGTCGTCGTCTGCCCAGCGCAGCGCCCCCGACAGCGGGCCCGGCCAGGCCGGTTTGCGCCGGTACATCCCCGCCGGCTCGGTGCTTTCGAGCAACCGTCGATACAGATCGTGCACATAGTCGGGTGGGGCACCGTCGGGCAGCCGGAACACGTGCAGGCCGCCGACGTGCATGGGGTGTTCACGGGTTTCCGACGCCAGGAACATCGCGTCGGACGGGGTGATGAATGTCATGGCGGAACCTCGTTCGGAATGTCCTCGGGTTCGAGCGTCAGCGGCTCGGCGGAACGGCGACGGTCGGCAGGGTCCGCGCCGGCTCGAGGACGCGGGTGAGGAAGCCGATCTGGTCACGCAGCATCCGTTGCTGCCAAGGGCCGTCGTAGACGTCGAAGTGATCGACGGGGTACTCGCACAACAGTGCAGAAGCTCCGGCCTTCTTCGCGGTCCTGCGCGCGGCGACGGGCGGTGCGACACGGTCGTGTGTGCCCACCTGCACAAGGATCGGGCAGCCAAGACGGCCGGCAGCGGTGATGGGACGGTTCACGGGCACCTCCAGAGCTGTGCGCGCGCAGATCTCGTTCCGCCACGTCGGGCCGGCGATGGAGGTGTAGGCCTCCTCGGCGCCGGGGGTGCTGATGATCGCCACCTTTCCCCGCTGTGCCACCACCGGGATGTGGTGCGGTCGGCGCCCGGCGATCCGGCGAGCGAGGTCGCGCAGCCCGTGGCCGGTGGTGCGCACCAGTTGGCCGGCTCCGGCGTAGCGGGCGATCTGCACCGCCGCTGCCAGCCCGTCGGTCGCCGGGGTCATCGATACGATCGCCGCGACCCGCCTGTCCTGGGCGGCGACTGCGATGACATGACCACCGGAGTACGACGTTCCCCACAATGCGATTCGATCGGCGTCCACGCCGGGCAGGTGACGGGCGGCGGCGATCGCCGCGTGATAGTCCTGGCGCTGACGTCGGAAGGAAACGTCCTGGCGCGGTGTTCCTTCCGAATCGCCGAAGCCACGGTAGTCGAACACCAATACGTCGATTCCGTGGTCGGCGAACCCCTCGGCATAGCCGATCAGGCCGGTGTCCCGGGTGCCGCCGAAGCCGTGTGCCATCACCACGCACGGGCGTCCGGCTGCGCCGGCCAGCACGTCGGAGACGGCCGGAATATGCCAGGCCGCGCAGGCGACGCCGTGACTGGGGAAGGTCAGATTCTTCTTCATCTCGGTCGCTCCGTTCCTACGACGCGACGGCAGCCGTGCGGCTGGGTGCGAACTCGAGCGCCGGATCCTCGACCGGCCCGCGACGCAGCCGTTCGACGTCCTTCTCGTAGGCCATCTGTACCGTCCACGGGCCGCTGGTGCCGCCGCGCGGGAACCTCGCGATGGCCCGCTGGACATATCCCGAGCTCATGTCGACCACGGGGACACGGTCCATGTGCGGATCGTCGAGCACTGGTTCGACGGTGCCGTAGCCGTGGCTGTCCATGTAGTCGAGCAGTCGGCAGAAGTGCTCGCACACCAAGTCGACTTTGAGCGTCCAGGAGATGTTCGTGTATCCCAGTGCGAACACGAAATTCGGGACACCCGACAACATCATCGCCTTGTAGACCGTCGTGTCGGGCAGGTTCACAGGCCGCCCGTCCACGCCCAGTGCGATCTTTCCGAACGGTGTCATGTTGAGTCCGGTCGCCGTGACGACGATGTCGGCGGCCAACTCCTGACCCGATTCCAGCAGAATCCCTTCCTTGGTGAACCGTTCGATCCGGTCGGTCACCACCGAGGCCTGCCCCGCGGATATCGCCTTGAACAGATCCCCGTCGGGAACCATGCACAGGCGCTGGTCCCACGGGTTGTAGCGCGGGGTGAAATGGGTGTCCACGTCGAAGCTCGCGGGTAGCTGCCGGCGCACGTTGGCGATCAACAGCGTGCGCATGAGCTTGGGCGCGAGCCGGCAGGCCTTGTAGATCCCGCGGTTGAGCATGATGTTCTTGCGCCGGATGATCCGGTGGGCGCGGGCGGGACCGACCACTTTGTTCAGGGTGTTCGCGATCGCGTCCTCGGCCGGGATCGAGAACACGTAGCTCGGCGAACGCTGCAGCATCGTGACGTGACCGGCCTTGCCGGCCATCGACGGGATCAGCGTCACGGCGGTGGCGCCGGAGCCGACGACCACCACGCGCTTGCCGGCGTAGTCGAGATCCTCGGGCCAGTGCTGCGGGTGGATCAGTCGGCCCGCGAACTCCTCCGCGCCCTCGATTCGAGGTGTGAAGCCTTCCTCGTAGTCGTAGTAGCCGGTGCCCAGGAACAGGAATCGCGCGGTGAAATGCACGGGTTCGGCACTGCCTGCTTGCTGCGCGGTGACGGTCCAGCGTCCGTCCGCCGAGGAGAACTCTGCGGCGCTGACCCGGTAGCCGAAACGAATGTGCTCGTCGAGACGGTTTTCGGTGACGGTCTGCCGCAGGTAATCCATGATGATGTGGCCGTCCGCGATCGACTTCCGATGCGTCCACGGTTTGAATTCGTAGCCGAAGCTAGGCATATCCGAATCCGAGCGGATGCCCGGATAGCGGAACAGGCTCCACGTGCCGCCGATCGAATCCAGGCCTTCCAGGACTGCGAACGTCGTACCGGGACGGCGTGTCCGGAGGTGATACGCCGCGCCGATGCCGGAAATGCCGGCGCCGACGATCAAGACGTCGAAATGCGTGTCTTCCGTGTGGCGACCGCTCTGCTCGGTGGTCGTCGGGGTGCTCATGGTCGGTCTCCTCGAGCGGTGTGCTGGTGTGTGACGGCATTCACAGTAGAACCGCAACAGCACGCGCTGACATGTCTACCGGCACACTCTTTCCGCACCGATATGTGCTGTGGCACACTTGTACCGTGCTCCGTGCGGCAGTGGCGCCCGAAGTTGTTTCCCTCGTCGGTGACGTCGCCGAACTGATGCTGCGCGAGATCGATCAGCTCGTCGCCGAGATGGACGCCGCCGAGGTGGCGGTGGCCCCGATGCTGGGCGCAGACGCGGCGATCGCCGCGGAGATGTCGGCAAGCAATCGCGCCAACGCCGCGCGCCTGCTGACCACCCTCGCCCGGCGTGAGGTCGGGGGCGCGCCGATCGACGTGCCACCCGAAGCCCTCGACGTCGTCCGCACCGTCGTGCGTCGCGGCATCGACCTCGAGGTGATCTACCAGGCATACCGCCGGGGCCAGAACGTCGCCTGGCAGCGGTTTCTGGCTCATGCCGGACGGATGGTCCCACCGGGGCCGCAGTTCGTGGAGTTGTTGGAGGTCACCTCGCAGCTGATGTTCGACTACGTCGACCACGTGGTGAGCCGTGTCATCGCCGACGCCCAGCGGGAACGTGAGGAGGTGCTCGGCGGCGCGCTCGCCCGCCGCGCCGAGACCGTGCATCTGATCCTCGACGGCGCCCCGATCGACCCCCGCCGAGCCAGTGAACGCCTCGGATATCAGCTCGCTCGCCACCACACCGCACTCGTCCTGTGGGCCGAACGGGCGGGCGGCACGCAGGGGGCACTGGAGTCCGCCGCGACGCTGCTGGCCCAGGCCGCCGGAGCCCGCACACCCCTCACGCTGCCCGCGGGCACCTCGACGCTGTGGGCGTGGCTGGGCACCGGATCCGAACCTGCACTCGACGCGCTGCGCGAAGCAATAACCAAGGCGCAGCCGAACATTCGGGTGGTCGTCGGTCCCGCCCGAGTGGGCATCGACGGCTTCCGTCGATCGCACGACGCGGCACTGACCATGCACCGCCTGCTCAGCGGGCAACGCGGCGGCGACCGCGTCGCGCTCTACCGCGAGTTCGAAGTCACCACGTTGGCCGCTCGAGACCTGGATCGGGCGGCCGAATTCGTCGCCACGACGCTGGGTCCGCTCGCTGCGGACACGCCCGGTGCGGCGCGTCTCCGCCAGACATTGCGGGTGTTCCTCGAGGAAGCCGAAAACGCCCCTCGCACCGCCGCACGCCTGCACACCCACCGCAACACCGTCCTCCAGCGTGTCACCCGGGCAACCGAACTGCTCGGACACCGCCCCGGCGCGCGCCGGCTTCCCGTCGAGCTCGCCTTGGAGCTGGCTCACCATCTCGGGCCACGACTCCTGGCCCGTGATTGAGGGACGACGCCCGCGCTCGGTGGTCCGGTGCCGGTCTCGACGCCCGGCGGGTCCAGCGTCCATGCCATTGTCAGCGCAGTATCTCCCCGGCGGTCCGCCGGACGACGTCGGTGAGTGCGTCGAGCACCGGCGACTCGAGCCGCCAGCGCTGCCAGTACAGCGGCACGTCGAACGGGTCGTCCGCGGCGAGGAACACGAGTCCGTCGGTGTCGGTGAGCATCGGTTCCGGCAGCATGCCCCAGCCCAGGCCGAGCCGCGCGGCCTCGACGAACTCGGCGGCGCCGGGCACGTAGTGCCGCGGCGGGTCGAGGCGGCGCCGGGTGCGGCGGCGCAGGAACCGGTCCTGCAGGTCGTCCTTGCGGTCGAAGCTCAGCATGGGGGCGTGCCCGAGCGCCTCGGCGTCCGGTCCGCCGGGAAACCAGCGGTCCGCGAAGTCGACGCTCGCCATCGCGTGATACCGCATGGCGCCGAGCCTTTCGGAGACGCACCCCTGCACCGGCTCGGGCACCGACGTCACGGCGGCCATCGCGGTGCCGTCCCGCAGCCGCGCGGGGGCGTGGTACTCGTCCTCCCGGTGCACTTCGAACAGGGCGCGATGACGCTCGGGCATGCGGGCCAGGGCGCGCAGCATCCACGTCGACATCGAGTCCGCGTTGACGACGAGGGGAACGGACACGTACTCGTCCCGGCCGGCCGTGAGTCCGAGCGCCTCGGCGGTGTCCTCTTCGAGCCGCGCCACCTGCCGGGCCAGTCGCATCACGGCCTCGCCCGCGGCCGTCGCGGACACCGGCCGGGTGCGCCGCACCAGGACCCGGCCGACGTGCTGCTCGAGGGCCTTGATCCGCTGGCTCACCGCGGACGGGGTGAGGCGCAGCGCCGCGGCCGCGCCGTCGAAGGTGCCCTCGTCCAGCACCGCGGCGAAGGTCCGTAGCTGCGCGAAGTCCAGATCCACGTGAAGAAACTCTAACGGTACTGAAGAAAACTCAACTGTCCTTCATCGAGCCGGATTCCTAGCGTGGGTGGCATGCACCTCGTCGTCGTCGGATTCCTCACCGGCCTGTCGCTCATCGTCGCGATCGGTGCGCAGAACGTGTTCGTGCTGCGCCTGGCGATCGCGCGGCGGCACGTGCTGCCGGTGATCGCGGTCTGCGCCCTGTCCGACGCGGTCCTCGTCGCCGCCGGCATCGCCGGCATCGCCACGGTGCTCGACCGGGTTCCCGGCGCGCTCGGGGTGATCCGCTGGGCCGGCGCGGCGTTCCTCGTGGGCTACGGACTGCTCGCCGCGCGGCGGGCGCTGCGCCCGGCGGCCCTGACCGCCGCGGCGGGCGGTCCCGTCACCGTCGGCGCAGCGCTGGCCACCTGCCTGGCGCTGACCTGGCTCAACCCGCACGTCTACCTCGACACCGTGCTGATGCTCGGCTCCGTCGCCAACCACCACGGGGATCCGGGACGCTGGTGGTTCGGCGCCGGCGCGGTGCTGGCCAGCGTCGTGTGGTTCCTCGGGCTCGGTTACGGGGCCCGGTTGCTGCGCGGAGTGTTCGCGAGACCCGCCTCGTGGCGCGTGCTCGACGGCGGCATCGCCGTGCTCATGGTCGGCCTCGGCGTCGGCATGGTGGCGGGCTGACGCCGGGCTCGCGTCAATCCTTGACCAGCGCGAACCGGCGGCCGCTGATCTCGCTCGCGGTGACCTCGACGAAGTTGTACTTCGGAGTGGGCACCCAGGCTTGCAGCCCCAGTTCCTCGGCCTCCTGGATCTCGTTGTAACGAACCAGGTTTCGAGCTCGACCGTGCAGCACCACGCTCCAGGCCCGGTCCTGCTCCACGTGGTCGGCTTCGAAGGCCACCTCGGCGTTCAACGTCAGCTCGACCAGCTTGCTGCCCTCGGCCGTCCGGAAGTACAGCTTCCTGTCACGCACCGCGAAGTTGATCGGGAAGACGTCGGGCCGTCCGTCCGAGACCACCACGAGCCGGCCGATCCGCTCGGTGCCGAGCAACTCCCAGCTCTCCTCGTCGCTCAGGACGACGACAGGATCGTCGATGTTCGGCTCACTCATGGCTCCTCCGATCCGGCGGCGTGCGCCTCGATATCACCGCCTCCAGCACATCACGGATCCGGGCGCGGCACAGGCGGATCGTGTGTCGAATCGCGCGGCATCCGTCACATCGATAGCGTGGGAGCCGCCCGACCTCACCGAGGAGCGTGCGAGATGACCCTGGCCACCACGTGGCACACCCGCGACGCCGACGCCGTCGCGGCGGCCCTCGACGTCGACCCCGCGGTGGGACTGTCCACCGGTGAGGTCGAGGAGCGCCGGCTCGAGCACGGGCCCAACGCCCTCGTCGAGGCGGCAGCCGTGCCCGGCTGGCGCAAGGTGCTCGCCCTGCTCGCCGACCGGATGACCCTCGTCCTCGTCGCCGCCGCCGTGGTGAGCGCCGTGGTCTCGCGCGAATGGGAGACCCCCGTGGTCATCCTCGCCGTCATCACCCTCAACACGGTCCTGAACTACGTGCAGGAGCGACGGGCCGAGAACAGCCTGCAGGCGCTGCGGCAGATGGCCGTCGACACCGCGCGGGTCCGCCGCGACGGCCGCGAACAGCACCTGCCGCGCACCGAACTGGTGCCCGGCGACGTCGTGCTCCTCGAGGCCGGCGACTCCGTGCCCGCCGACGGCCGGGTCGTCACGGCGGCACGGTTGCAGGTCGCCGAGTCCGCGCTCACCGGTGAGTCCCATCCCGTCGACAAGACCGTCGAACCCGTCGACGACGAGCAGGCCCCGCTGGGCGACCGCGCCGACATGCTCTTCATGAACACCGAGATCACCCGCGGGCGGGGCGCGATGGTGGTCACGGCCACCGGGATGCAGACCGAGATCGGCGCGATCGCCACCCTGCTCGGTACCGCGGGGGTGGAGAAGACCCCGTTGCAGCGCCGCATCGACCAGCTCGCCAAGACCCTCACCATCGTCGCGCTCACCGTCGTCGCCGTCGTGTTCGTGCTCGGCCTGCTGCGCGGACAGTCGTGGTCCGACCTGCTGATCACCGCCGTCTCGCTCGCCGTCGCCACCATCCCCGAGGGGCTGACCGCGGTCGTCGCGTTCACCCTCGCGATGGGTGCGTCGCGGCTCGCCGCCCGCGGCGCCATCGTCAAACGGCTCGCCGCCGTCGAGACCCTGGGCAGCACCACCCACATCGCCACCGACAAGACCGGCACCCTCACCCTCAACGAGATGACGGTGCAGCGGCTGCTGGCCCGCGGCCGCAGCTTCCGCGTCACCGGAACCGGATACGAAACCGACGGCAAGATCCTCGTCGGCGACGGGCTGCCGCCCCCGGACCTGACCGCGCCGCTGCTCGGGATGGCCCTGTGCAACGACGCCGTCGTCCGCGACGGGGTGCTCGTCGGTGATCCCACCGAGGGCGCGCTGGTGGTGCTCGCCGAGAAGGGCGGCATCGACGTCGAGGGGGCGCGGCTCGCGGTGCCGCGGCTGGCGGAGGTGCCGTTCGACTCCGCCTACAAGTACATGGCGACCTTCCACGCCCTGCCCGACGGCGGGTACCGGTGCTTCGCCAAGGGCGCTCCCGGCGCACTGCTCGACCGGGCCACCGCGATGCTCGACGGGGACGGCCCCGTCCCGCTCGACGACCGTCGCCGCGAGCGCCTCCGCTCGGCGGTGCAGTCGCTCGCCGCCGAGGGGTTGCGCACCCTGATGATCGCCGGCCGGGACCTGCACGCGGTGCCGCGGGGCGACGCGGAGGCACTGCAGCGTGCGGTGTCCGACCTGACCCTCTACGCCGTGGTCGGCATCGTCGATCCGCCGCGGACGGAGGCCGAGCGGGCCATCGAGGTGGCCCATGCCGCCGGCATCGAGGTGCACATGATCACCGGCGACCACCTCGTGACCGCGTCGGCGATCGCCGGCCGGCTGGGCATCGGTGGTGCCGCGGCCACCGGCGCCGATCTCGATGCCCTGAACGACGACGAGTTGCGCTCCCGGGCAGCAGATTTCGGGGTGCTGGCTCGCGTCGCGCCGGAGCACAAGATCCGGGTCGTCAAGGCGCTGCAGGCGAACGGCGAGGTCGTCGCCATGACCGGCGACGGCGTCAACGACGCGCCGGCCCTCGAGCAGGCCGACATCGGTGTCGCCATGGGGATCACCGGCACCGACGTGTCCAAGAGCGCGGCCGACATGATCCTCACGGACGACAACTTCGCGACCATCGTCGCCGCGGTCGAGGAAGGCCGCGGCATCTACGCCAACATCGTCAAGTTCGTGAAGTTCCAGCTGACCACGGCGTGGGGGTTCGTGCTGATCTTCCTCGTCTCCGGGGCGCTCGGACTGGCCGGGGGCGCACCGTTCACCGCCCTGCAGATCCTGTGGGTCAACATCATCATGGACGGTCCGCCGGCCCTCGCCCTCGGCGTCGACCCCACCGAGCCGGGCACCATGTCCCGGCCGCCGCGGCCGGCACACGAGCGTCTGCTCAGCCGCGACCGGCTCCGTCGCATCCTGGGGCTGGGCATCGTCATGACCGCCGGAACCGTCGCAGTGCTGCACTACGCGCCGCAGTGGTTCCCCGAGAGCGCCGGCGATCCGCTGTTCGCCACCACCCTCGCGTTCACCACGTTCGTCTTCTTCCAGGTGTTCAACCTGCTCAACGTCCGTTCGGAGCTCGGCTCGGTGTTCTCTCTGCAGACCCTCACCAACCACAGCATCTGGATCGCGCTCGTCGTGGTGGTCGTCCTGCAGGTCTGCGTGGTCCAGACGGCCTTCCTGCAGGGCTTCTTCGACACCACCGCGCTCACCTCGCAGCAATGGGCGCTCGCCGTCGGCGTCGGATCTTCGGTGCTGTGGGTGGACGAACTCGTCAAGGCCACCGGGCGGAGCCTGCGGCGCCGGCGTGGTGACGCGCACGCCCGGTCGGGCGCATAGTGGAAGTGGTGTCGCCCTCCGACGAGCACCGCAGAACGCGGAGGTGGGAACGATGGACATGGGCTTGATGCACATGATGCACATGCTGATGATGCACATGCACCACATGCTGATGCCAGGAATGCCGATGCATCACATGATGCCGATGTGACGGCCTCACACATGTCGATGTGACGGCATCACATGTCGAGGTGAGGGCGTCACGGGAGGCCGTCGGGGCGGCGCCCGGATCAGCCGTGTGGGTGCCCGCCCTCGTGCGGATCCCTGTGCATGCTCTTGTAGAGGTGATGGCTGTACACCTGGAAGCCGAGCATCGCCTCGGTGTACTCCCGCCGCTCCGCGGTGGTCACGGCGTCGGCCAGGGCGACGATCCGTTCCAGGCGCGCTTGCAGCTGCCGGTGCAGCTCGGCGGACAGGAAGGCGTAGAGCTTCTCGATCGAGCCGGTCTCGATCGCGCGCTCGGCCAACGGGATCACAGGGCCGACGTCGCCGCCCGCAGGCTTCACGCCGGTGAACGAGGCACCCTCGCCCGCGCGGTGCAGCCGGACCACGGTGTCGAAGAAGTAGAGATCGGCCACCTCGTGGGCGATCGGACCCTCCGCGCGCGCGGCTGTCGCCCGCTCGAACGCCGTGCGCACCTCGTCCTCGGCTTCGAGGGGAACGAACGGCAGGATCAGCTCGACGTTGTCGTCGCCCAGCGCCGCCTCGGCGGCCTTGACGACGGGGCCGTCCATGGAATCGCAATGGGGAGGCACGGAGTGCTCCTTCCGACGATCGGCGAACACGCTCGGTCCCAGGCTAGTGCCGTGGGGTGTCCGCGTCGAAGGGGTGCACGTCCGGCCGGGGCCGCGAGCGCCTCGGCGGGGTCCGGGCGGAGGCGTGCGGGTCGATCGCGCCGGGCGAGGTCCGGGCCGGCACCGTACATACAGTACGTACGGCGTGGCGGGTCCGGGCCGCGGGGGTGGCTGCCGGGCCTCGCGCCGTCCGGCGGCCGGGTCCGTCGCCGGGATGCGAACGACGGTTGACACGGGGGCGCGCGGCGGCGAACGTGGACGCATGAGGCGACGTCCCCGCGTCGACGTGCATCAACATGTGTGGCCGGCGTCCTTCGTCGACGCCCTCCGGGCGCGCAGTGCGCCGCCCCGGCTCGACGGCTGGGTGCTGCACCTGCCGGGCGAGCCGCCGTACCGGGTCGACCCCGCAGATCATTCGGTCGCCGCGCGGACGGCCCTCGCGGTCCGGGACGGGATCGATCTGGCGCTGGTGTCGCTGTCGAGCCCGCTCGGGATCGAGGAGCTGCCCGCCGAGGAGTCCCGGCCGCTGCTCGACGCGTACCACGAAGGGGCGTTGAGCCTGCCCGACCGGTTCGGTGTGTGGGCCGCAGCCGGTCTCGCCGAACCCGACCCGGAGACGCTGCGTGAGGTCCTCGCGGCCGGCTGCGTGGGTCTGCAGCTGCCGGCGACGGCCCTGGCCGACTCGGCGGGCTTCGACCGGTGCGCGCCGCTGCTGGCGGAACTCGAGCGGGCACACAAGCCGCTGTTCGTGCACCCCGGTCCGGCCGCCGCGCCCGGCGCTCCACCGTGGTGGCCGGCGATGGTGTCGTACGTGACCCAGATGCACGCCGCCTGGTTCGCCTGGCACGAGTTCGGGTCGCGCCGGTTCCCGGCGCTGCGGGTCCTGTTCGCGATGCTCGCCGGCCTGGCCCCGCTGCATGCCGATCGGATGGCGATGCGCGGCGGTCCCGGCGGCATCCCCGGGGCCGGGGTCTATGTGGAGACGTCGTCGTACGGGCGGGAGGTCGTCGCGGCGGTGACCGCGCGTCTGGGCGAGGACCGGGTGCTGCTCGGCTCCGAGCGGCCCTACGCGCGGCCCCTGGTGCTCGGCGGTGCCGCCGGCATGCGGCTGCGGACGGACAACCCGGCGCGCTTCTTCGCGATGGTGCCTGCGCAGACCCGTTGACACGGACGATCTGTCGCCGCGCCCGGTCGTGGACGACCACCACGAAGTGTGGCTGCGTTCGTGGCTGCCGGGCGGAGCACGATCACGGCGACGACGCGGGCGCCGTCGCGGTGGCGCCGGGTCTGCTGACGGAGACCGGCGTCTGCACTCCGGGAGTCTCGGTGGGGTCGAAGTAGCGTTGTCGCGCAGGAAGATTCGTGCGGGTACGGTCCTCGGCTCCGGTGCCGATCGCGTCCACGAGGTG
Organism: Rhodococcus ruber; assembly: GCF_016804345.1. Classification (NCBI taxonomy): domain Bacteria; kingdom Bacillati; phylum Actinomycetota; class Actinomycetes; order Mycobacteriales; family Nocardiaceae; genus Rhodococcus; species Rhodococcus ruber. The sequence continues at coordinate 781,286 of NZ_CP044211.1, forward strand.
ACGAGCGACACGAATTCTCCGGACGTCGGCATTCGCACGTGCGCGCCCGGCGAACCGGTACCGGATCGCCGGCGGGGCGCTCCGGCTGCGTGCATCCGAACGGCCGGCGCGGACCGGTGAACCCCGTCGCCTGTGCCGGTCGTGGTGGTCTCCGAAAGCAACTGCCGCAGAATGGGACTGGTTATCGCCGCTGCGGGTGCGGCGGCCGGATCGCGGCGCGAGCTGTGGACGTCGTCTCGGGCGCGGCAGGTCGTGGACCGCTCCCTCGCCGGCGCGGCTCGTGCCGGGGTGGCCGAACTCACGTCCTCCCGATTCGAGGTCGGCTCGGCGTGTGCACGAGAATGGAGACTCGGCTGGTTTCGCACGCCGACACGATCCAGCGCATCCCGCACTATTCGAAGGTTCCCGCTCATGACGACGACGGCATCCGCATGCCCACCTGCCTCCGCAGCACCGGTGGCCGCCCCCGCGGCCGCCACGACACCGGACGCCCGGCCGCGGCGGGCCCGGGCGATGTGGGCGCTCGCCCTCGGCGGATTCGGCATCGGGACCACCGAGTTCGTCGCGATGGGCCTGCTGCCCGACATCGCGACCGGCCTCGGGGTATCCGAACCCACCGCCGGGCACGTCGTGTCGGCGTACGCCGCCGGTGTCGTCGTCGGTGCGCCGTTGATCGCGGCGCTCACTGCCCGGTTGCCGCGCAAGGCGCTGCTGATCGCGCTCATGATCGCCTTCACCGTCGGCAACGCGGCGACGGTGCTCGCGCCGAGTTACGGACTGCTCGTCGCCTCCCGGTTCGTCGCCGGGCTGCCGCACGGCGCGTACTTCGGGGTCGCCGCCCTCGTCGCCGCGCATCTGGCCGGCCGCGGGCAGCGCGCCCGGGCGGTGGCGCTGGTGATGATGGGCCTGTCGGTGGCGAACGTCGTGGGCGTGCCGGTCGCGTCGTGGCTCGGCATGGCGCTGGGCTGGCGCTCCGCGTTCGCACTGGTGGCGGTGATCGGCACGGTCACCGTCGCCGCGATCGCCGCGTGGGTGCCCGCCCTGGCGATCCGCACCACCAGCGTGAGGACCGAACTCGGCGCGCTGCGGCGCGGGCAGGTGTGGATGACGCTCGCGGTCGCGATGATCGGCTTCGGCGGCGTGTTCGCCGTCTACACCTACATCAGCACCACCCTGACCGACGTCGCCGGAGTGTCGAAGGCGCTGGTCCCGGTCGCCCTGATGCTCTTCGGGCTCGGCATGGTGCTCGGCAACGTGGTCGGCGGCCGCGTCGCCGACCGGGCCCTGGTGCCGGGCATCTTCACGACCATGACGACGCTGGCGGTGCTGCTGGCCGTGTTCGTCGCGGCCGCGCGCAACCCGTACACGGCCCTGGCGATGGTGTTCCTCCTCGGCGCGGGTTGCGCCGCGGTCGGGCCGGGTCTGCAGATCCGGCTCATGGACGTCGCGGAGGACGCCCAGACCCTGGCCGCGTCGCTCAACCACGCGGCGTTCAACCTCGCCAACGCGTTCGGCGCCTGGATCGGGGGCGCGGTGATCGCCGCGGGCTTCGGCTACACCGCGCCGGCCGCCGTGGGTGCGGTGCTCGCGCTCGGCGGGGTCGCCGTCCTCGCCCTCGCCGTGCGACTGCCGTCGGCGCCGTGACCGGACCTCGTGATTGGATACCGACGTGACCGACCCCAGCACCACCGCTTCCGCCGTGCCCACCCCGCCCGACCCGTTCTTCACCGTCGGTACCCGGCTCGACAACGGACTCGGACGCACCGGCACGATCCACACCCCGCACGGTGACATCCACACCCCGGCGTTCGTCGGTGTGGGTACCAAGGCGACGGTCAAGGCGGTCCTGCCCGAGGCGATGAAGGAACTCGGGGCGCAGGCGCTGCTCGCCAACGCCTACCACCTGTATCTGCAGCCCGGATCGGACATCGTCGACGAGGCCGGTGGGCTCGGGAAGTTCATGAACTGGGACGGGCCCACCTTCACCGACAGCGGCGGATTCCAGGTGATGTCCCTCGGGGTCGGCTTCAAGAAGGTCCTGGCGATGGACGCCGTGGGCGTGCAGTCCGACGACGTCATCGCCGAAGGCAAGGAGCGGCTCGCGCACGTCGACGACGACGGCGTCACCTTCAAGTCCCACCTCGACGGCTCCCGGCACCGGTTCACGCCCGAGGCGTCGATGCGCATCCAGCATCAACTCGGCGCCGACATTATCTTCGCGTTCGACGAGCTGACCACCCTGATGAACACCCGCGGCTACCAGGAGCGGTCCGTCGAGCGGACCCAGGCGTGGGCGGTGCGGTGCATCGCCGAGCACGAGAAGCTCACGGCGCAACGCGCCCACCGTCCGTACCAGGCGCTGTTCGGGGTGGTGCAGGGTGCGCAGTACGAGGACCTGCGCCGGCAGGCGTGCCGCGGTCTCGAATCGGTCGTCGGCGAGTCGGGCCGCGGCTTCGACGGCTACGGCATCGGCGGCGCCCTCGAGAAGCAGAACCTCGGCACCATCGTCCGGTGGTGCACCGAGGAACTGCCCGAGCACAAGCCGCGGCACCTGCTCGGCATCAGCGAACCCGACGACATGTTCGTCGCGATCGAGCACGGCGTCGACACGTTCGACTGCGTGAACCCGTCCCGGGTGGCGCGCAACGCGGCCATCTACCACCCGGACGGCCGGTTCAACATCAACACCAGCCGGTTCCGCCGCGACTTCACCCCCATCGACGAGGACTGCGACTGCTACACCTGCCGCCACTACACGCGCGCGTACATCCATCACCTGTTCAAGGCCAAGGAGATGCTGGCGTCCACGTTGTGCACCATCCACAACGAGCGGTTCACGGTGCGGCTCGTCGACGACATCCGCGCCGCCGTCGACGGCGGAAACTTCGAGGAGCACAAGGCCGAGACCCTGAGCCGGTTCTACGCGCGGCGGTGAGCGAGGACCCGGCGGTCCGCGTCGGCTGCCGTCACTCGGCGTAGGTCGGCTCCCGCCGCTTCACGTACGCGATGACCGCGTAGGTGACCGGCATGACGACGATCTCGACGAGCGTCTTCCACAGGAACCCGACCACCACGTAGTTGACGAAGTCCGCCCACGTGGTGATGCCGATGACGCCGGCGGCGATCGCGCAGAAGATGAGCGTGTCGGCGAACTCGCCGACGACGGTGGAGCCGATCAGCCGAGCCCACAGGTGCTTCTCCTTGGTGATCTCCTTGATGCGCACCAGCACGTAGGAGTTGAGCAGCTGCCCGACGAGGTAACCGGCGAGACCGGCCAGCAGCAGTCGCGGCACCACCCCGAGGACGGCCTCGAACGCGGGCTGGTTCTCGTAGAAGTCGGCGGGCGGCAGCTGTTGGGCGATCCAGAAGCACAGCGCGGCCAGCGCCACCGCGCCGAAACCGTAGTACACGGCGCGTCGGGTCGCGGCGAAGCCGTAGACCTCGCTCAGGACGTCGCCGACGATGTAGGCGAGCGGAAACAGGAAGAACGCACCGTCGGTGATGATCGGCAGGACCTGTAGCGGGCCGAGCGCCCATTCGGCGTCGCCGAAGAACGCCACGCCCTTGCCGGCGGCGACGTTGGAGATGATGAGCACCGCCGTGAACAGGGCCACCAGTCCGGGGTAGTGGCTGCGGACCACGCGGGCGAAGTGCGTGTGGTCGGATTGCTGGGTCTGCACGTGCTCTGTCACCCGGCCATCCAAGCACTCGGGCGGGCGGAAGGCGAAGAACGGACGAACAGGACGCGGACCCCGGCCCGGCGGATCGGGGCCCGCGACCTGCTGTCAGGGGGCTACGCGCCCACCCGTGGCGACGCGGTAGGCGTACGCGTAGGCGATGGTGGTGACGGGCACGGTGACCAGCAGGCCCACGTAGCACAGCAGCGCGCCGACGAAGTTGATCGCGGACAGCACCAGCCACAGCAGGATCAGCTGCCCGACGTTGGCCGCGGCCGCGGACGCGCTCGACTTGATCGCCGTGACCGCGTCCTGCCGCTGGTCGATGACGAAGTGCAGCGCCCACACGGTCAGGAAGGCGACGACGATGCCACCGACGATGACGAGCGAACCGAGCAGTGTTCCCAGCGCGATGAGCAGGGACACGAGCAGGATGGGACCGAGGCTGCCGACGCGGAAGAAGTCCTTGAGCGCCGGCTTGTGACCGTCCAGCTCGTACAGGGCCCCGCGCACCCCGGCCGCCTGGACGACGAGCATGCCGATGACGAACGCGACGATCAGCACGATCATCACGGCGATCCCGACGCCCGACATGCCGGTGCTGTAGCCGTAGCGGTCCGTCGTGGTCGAGGCCATCACGACCCCGAACATCAGGGCGCCGAACACCAGGGCGGCCACGACGATCACCCCGGCGAGGCTCAGCCAGCCGCCGACATTCTCACTGAACTTGCGCCACCCGTAGCTCAGGGCGGCGCCGATGTCGATCTGCGGGCGCGAGGAACCGAAGCCGGGCGGGTAGCCCGGAGCTCCGTAGCCGGGGGGCGGTCCGTACCCGGCGGGGCCTCCCGCCGGCGGTGACCCGTACGGTGCCCCGCCGTACGGGTCACCGGGCTGCTGCGGTGCCCCGCCGTACTGGGGGCCGCCGTACTGGGGAGCGCCGTACTGGGGAGCGCCGTACTGGGGAGCGCCGTACTGCGGTGGCGGGCCCTGCGGCGGACCGTAGCCGGGCGGTGGCGTGCCGTAGCCCGGTGGGTAACCCTGGGGCGGGCCGTACCCGGGCGGTGGGCCGTACGGCTGTGCGCCCGGGTGCTTGTTCGGATCCTGCGGATCGGGAGTGGGTTCGTAGCCCCCGCTGGTCATCGTGGTCCTCGTGATTCGTGACGTGCCGCTTCGTGGAACGCCGTACCCGTCAGGGTGCGACGCCGCGTCCGGTGGTCACCCGGTAGGCGTAGGTGGAAGCGATGATCGTGAGCGGGATGGTGACGAGCAGACCCAGCCCGCACGGGATCGCACCGAGGATGTTGATGCCCACCAGAGCGAGCGCCAGCAGCAGCAGCGGCCCCACATTGGACGAGATGGCCCGGAAGCTGGACTTGATCGCGTCCACCGGCTGCTCGTTCCGGTCGATGACGAACTGCAGCGTCCACCAGGTCAGGAAGATGACGATGAAGCCGGGGATGATCAGCAGGATGAAGCCCACCACGGTCATGAGCGAGACGAGCAGGCTCGCGACCACCACGGCGCCGATGTTCTCGAACTGGAAGAAGGACCCGAACGACGGGCGGTTGCCGTCGGTTTCGTGCAGCGCGCCGCGCACGTAGGCGGCCTGGATCAGGATGCTGACGAACACGCTGACGATCGCGCCGATGATGCTGAGCGCCGACAGTTCGTTCGTGTCGAAGCCGCCGAAGATCACGTTGATCACGAACTGGATCAGCGCCGCCGCGACGACGAAGGCGATCCAGACGCCCGCGTTCTGGCTGAATTTCTTCCAGCCGTAGCCGATGGCCTCGCCGACGTTGAGCTGCGTGGGGGCGCCGAATCCGCCGTACTGGCTACTGCCCGGCGGGTAGTTGCCCGGCGGGGGAGGGTAGCCGCCCTGCGGCGGGTAGTTCCCCGGCGGGGGCGGGTAGCCCCCGGGGGGTGGGTAGTTGCCCTGCGGAGGTGGGTAGTTGCCCTGCGGAGGTGGGTAACCGCCGGCAGGCGGGTAGTTGCCCTGCGGGGGCGGGTAGTTCCCGGGCGGGGGGTAGCTGCCGGGAGGGGGCGGGTAGCCGCCCTGCTGTGGGTCGGGTTCGCCGCCCTGGTTGTAGGGCTCTTTGCTGGGGTCGTAACCGCCGGTCGTCATCGGATCCTTCTCGAGGGGAGGGTGGAGCCAATCGCGTTGTCGACTGCGCACACTACGTCCGACGCGTCCGAATTGCACGATCACCGGAACTTCCGCGAGCCGGACGAGCGGCACGAAACGGACCGGTGCCGGGCGCGCGGAGGGTGTCACCAGCCGCCGTCGTACACCCACGGCTCCCGCGGGAGCCGGGCCGGATCCCATCGCTCGAGCAGCAGTCCCACTGTGACGGGTTCGTCCTTGTCCGCCAGGTCGAGCGAGACCGCGATCCGGCCCAGCACGTCGGCTGCGGTATGGCCCAGCGCCGCCTGGTCGGTGAGCGTCACCGCGCCGTCGCGTTTGGCGAGGCGCTTGCCGTGCACGTTGAGCGCCAGCGGCACGTGCGCGTACGTGGGCACGGGAAGCCCGAGCAGCGCCGCGAGGTAGGCCTGCCGGGGAGCGGAGGTCAGCAGGTCGTCGCCGCGGACCACCTGGTCGATGCCCTGGGCCGCGTCGTCGACGACGACGGCCAGGTTGTAGGCGGGAATGCCGTCGCCGCGGCGCAGCACCAGGTCGTCGACCACACCCGTGAAGTCGCCGTGCACCACGTCGTGCACGGTGAAGGTCGAGGCGCCGGACCGCAGGCGGATCGCGCCCGGCCGGCCGGATGCCCGTTTCGCTGCCCGCTCGGGTTCGGTGAGCGTGCGGCACGTGCCCGGGTAGGCGCCCTGCGGGGCGTGCGGCGCGGACGCCGCGTGCTGGATCTCGCGTCTGGTGCAGAAGCACTCGTAGGTCAGACCCGCGCGGGTGAGGCGGGCGATCGCGGCGTCGTAGAGCGGCAGCCGCCGCGACTGGTGGACGACCTCGTCGTCCCAGTCGAGGCCCAGTGCGGCGAGGTCGGCGAGTTGACGTTCCTGCGCGCCCGGCCGGACCCGGTCGAGATCCTCGACGCGGAGCAGAAACCGGCGCCCGGTGCTCCGGGCGAACAGCCACGCGAGGACCGCCGTGCGCAGGTTCCCGAGATGCAGGTCGCCCGACGGGCTTGGGGCGAACCGGCCGGCCCCTGCCCGCGCGTCCCCGGCCGAATGTGACATCTGGTCAGACTATCGACTGCGATGTCACATTCGGTCACGTGCGCGGCGGCCGGGTGGTGGGTCACGCGGTGGGGCGGCCGAGCAGGACGGAACGCTGGGCGTGCACGGTCTCGCGGATCGCTGCGACGACGGCCGCGACCTCCGGCCGGCGCAGCGTCTCCGACCGCGCCACCATCCAGTAGTTCAGCCGCGCCTCCACCTCCGCGGGCAGGATCCGCACCAGGTCGGCGTGCCGGTCGGCCATGAAGCACGGCAGCAACCCGACCCCGGCCGCGGCGCGGGTGGCCTCGACGTGGACGAACACGTTGGTCGAACTCACCGACTCGTGCATGTCCGGGGCGATGCGACGGGCCAGGTCCAGGTCGTCGACCTGCAGCATCGAGTCGATGAAGTACACCAGCGGGTGACGACCCAGCTCGCGCACCGTCGTGGGAGCGCCGTGCTCGTCGACGTAGGCCCGCGCCGCGTACAGGCCGAGGGTGTAGTCGGCCAGCCGGTGCGCCTCGGCCCGATGCACCTGGGGGCGTCCCACCACCACCTCGAGGTCGAGCCCGGACCGCTGCTGCGACGCGCGACGGGTGGCCGCGACGATCTCCACCGCGACGCCCGGGTGCCGTCGCCGCACCAGCGCGCCGGCCGGCGCCGCGATGTAGGCGCTGAAACCGTCGGTGGCCGAGACCCGCACGACACCCTCGAGGCCGCGGTCCCCGCCGGGACCGGCCAGTCCGGACACGGCGGCCTCGATCCGCTCGGCCGCGGCGAGTGCCGAGCGGCCGAGCTCGGTGAGTTCCCACCCGCCCGACGCGCGGGCCAGCACGCGCCCGCCGAGGCTCTTCTCGAGCGCCGCGATGCGACGGGCGATGGTGGTGTGGTTGACGCCGAGGTCCTCGGCGGCGGTCGTGAACCGACCGGTGCGGCCGACGGCCAGCAGAACCAGCAGGTCATCGGCCGACGGCGCGCTCATATGTGCATTCTTGCAGATCTGCTCTGCGGATCGCGTCATTGTGCATGCAGATCTGCGCATCGATACTCGGCACATGCCTTCAGAAGTGTTGCCCGTCACAGTCGGATCGAGGAGGACGAACCCATGAGTGTCGAACAGTCGCGGCCCGGCGGCCACGCACCGGACGAGACCCCCACCTCGGGTCTGCGCAAGGTCGTCGGCGCCTCGATGGCCGGCACCGTCGTCGAGTGGTACGAATTCTTCCTCTACGGCACCGCCGCCACCCTGGTGTTCTCCAAGGTCTTCTTCCCCGACAACGGCAACGAACTCGACGCGATCATCGCGGCGTTCGTCACATACGCCGTCGGTTTCGTCGCACGGCCCCTCGGCGGCGTCGTGTTCGGGCACTTCGGTGACAAGTTCGGCCGCAAGAAGCTGCTGCAGACCAGTCTCGTGCTCGTCGGCGTCGCCACCTTCCTCATGGGCTGCCTGCCCACCTTCGGCGCCATCGGCTACTGGGCGCCCGCGCTGCTCGTCACGCTGCGCTTCGTGCAGGGCTTCGCCGTGGGTGGCGAGTGGGGCGGCGCGGTGCTGCTCGTCGCCGAGCACAGCCCGGACCGTTCCCGCGGCTTCTGGGCCTCGTGGCCGCAGGCCGGCGTCCCGATGGGCAACCTCGTCGCCACCGTCGTGCTGCTGGTCCTGACCACGACGCTGTCCGACGCGGCGTTCCTCTCGTGGGGCTGGCGCATCGCGTTCTGGCTGTCGGCGGTCATCGTCCTGGTCGGCTACTACATCCGCACCAAGGTCACCGACGCACCGATCTTCCTCGAGGCTCAGCGTGAGGCCGAGCAGCTGAAGTCCAGCTCGTACAGCGTCGTCGAGGTCGTCAAGCGCTACCCGCGCGGTGTGTTCACCGCCATGGGCCTGCGTTTCGCCGAGAACGTCATGTACTACCTCGTCGTCACCTTCTCGATCACGTACCTCAAGGTGGTCGTCGGCGCGGACACCGCCACCATCCTGTGGTGGATGCTCGCCGCGCACGCCGTGCACTTCGCGATCATCCCCGTCGTCGGGCGCCTGTCCGACACCTTCGGCCGCCGCCCGGTGTACATGGTCGGGGCCGTCACCGCCGGCACCTGGGGCTTCTTCGCCTTCCCCATGATGGACAGCGGCCACAACGCCCTGGTGATGTCCGCCATCGTCATCGGCCTGGTGTTCCACGCGTTCATGTACGCCGGTCAGCCCGCGATCATGGCCGAGATGTTCCCGACCCGGATGCGCTACGCGGGTGTCTCGCTCGGCTACCAGGTGACCTCCATCGTCGCCGGCTCGCTCGCACCGATCATCGCGACCGCCCTGCTCAGCCGCTACGGCAGCGCCGTCCCCATCGCGGTCTACCTGGCCGTGGCGTCGGTGGTGACGATCATCGCCGTCGTCGCCGCCCGGGAGACCAAGGGGATCAGCCTGCGCGACGTCGACGCCGCGGACGTGCGGGCCGTCGACGCCGAGAAGACGGCGGTGCCCGCATGAGTGCCCGCACCGCACTGGTCACCGGCGGAGCGAGCGGCATCGGCGCTGCCTGTGCCCGGGAACTCGCCGCCCGCGGCGTGCACGTCACCGTCGCCGACGTCGACGAGGTGGCCGCCAAGGCCCTCGCCCACGACATCGGGGGACGGGCGTGGGGGGTGGACCTGCTCGACACCGACCAGCTCGACGGGCTCCGGCTCGAGGTGGACATCCTCGTCAACAACGCCGGCATCCAGGTCGTCCGGCCGATCGAGGAATTCGCGCTCACCGATTTCCGCCGCATCCAGACGCTCATGGTGGAAGCGCCGTTCCTGCTCGTGAAGGCGGTCCTTCCGCACATGTACGAGCGCGGTTTCGGGCGCATCGTCAACGTGTCGTCGGTGCACGGCCTGCGGGCGTCGGCCTTCAAGTCCGCGTACGTCACCGCCAAGCACGGCCTCGAGGGGCTGTCGAAGGTCACGGCCGTCGAGGGCGGTCCGCACGGCGTCACCAGCAACTGCGTCAACCCCGGCTATGTGCGAACCCCGCTGGTGGAGAAGCAGATCGGCGATCAGGCCCGGGTGCACGGCATCGACGAGGAGCGGGTGCTCGCCGACGTGCTGCTCACCGAACCCGCGATCAAGCGGCTCGTCGAACCCGAGGAGGTGGCCTCCCTCGTCGCGTGGCTGGCGTCGGACGACGCCGGCATGGTCACCGGCGCGTCCTACACGATGGACGGCGGCTGGACCGCGCGCTGACCCACCCCCGGGGTGCGTGGTGCGTGGGTGTGTGGCCGAATGTCACATCGCGTCGATCAGATCGACCGCGTGTGACATTCGGCCACAAGCATTCTGGAAGCAGTCAGCGGGCGTCGGCGCCGTCGAGCGACAGCTGGATCTGGGTGTGCAGCGCGTGGGTCAGGTACTCCGGCGGATACAGTTCCGGACTGGCGATCGCGTCGAGCGCCAGGCCGTTGACCGCGGCCAGCAGCAGTGCGGCCCGGGTCTCGGCCTCCGCGGTGCCCATCCGGATCAGGACGGCGGACACCGCGGTGCGCATCGTGAACAACGTGGTGTGCCGGATCGTGCTCAACGAGGGCGACGTCGCGGCGCGCACGGTGAACGCCGCCATCACGTGTGCCTCGGCGGTGCGCTGCTCGTCGAGCGGCAGCAACTGGCTCAGCGCCGCGAACAGGGTGCGCGCCGGATCGATGTCCGGGTCGACGGTGCTCAACCGCGTCAGCACCCGCTCGGCGAGCGATCGGAACGAGTAGGCGAGCATCTCGTCCTTGGTGGGGAAGTGGTGCTGTACGGCGCCGATCGATACACCCGCATGGCTGGCCACCTCACGCACGCTGGCGCCGTCGAGCCCGATCCGTGCCGCGACCTCGAGCAGGGCAGCGGCGAGACGCGTGGGGCTGGTGGTGGCATAGGGACGCGCGCGCATGGATGCACCGTACCTGCAGGTATCTCCATACGCCGGTATGGGGCACCGCACGACACCTGCCCGATGTGTCCGGTCCACCTTCCGCGGTCGGACCCCGGTCAGAAGTCCTCGTCGACGCAGGCCAGACGAGCACCGGCCATGCCGGCCTCCCCGGGGCCGGTCTTGGTGCGCTCGGCGTGGAGCACCACCGAATTCGCCTCGTCGTCGCGGAACTCCCAGTCGACCGTCGTCGACGCCTGAGCGTTGCCGTTGCCGTCGGTGGTGATGTCGAGCCAGACCTCGTTCCCGGGATTGGCGAAGGCGGGATCCGTCGACGGGGATTGCGGGGTGGCCGCCGGGTCCACGTCGTTCTGATAGTGCGGACCGGCGTCCGACGGCTGCGGCCCGCACGGCTGCGTGTGGACGTGCACGCCGAAGTCACGGGTGGGTGCCAGCCCGCTCGCCTCGAGCGTGACCGTCGTGCGTCCACCCTCCTCCTCGGATTCGACGGTCACCGTCGAACCGACTGGGACGGCGGCCTCGTCGTAGGTGAATGCGTTGTCGTCGCCACCGCCTGCGCCGGGCAGCTCGAAGGCCACTCCGTCCGTGCCGGGCAGTGCCGTGGGCATGCCGGTGGTCGTCGTCTCCGAGGTGGGGGGCGCCTCGACGGTGGCCTGGTTCTCCGTCGAGGAATCATCGCCGCCGCACCCCGCGACGACGAGTGCGGTCAGGGACACGCCTGCGATAAGGGTTGTGCGTCGTGTGTTCATGTGTCGGCGGTACCCACGGTGCGTCGTGCCGAACCCGCGACGGGACCCTTACCTGGACATCCCGCCGATGATCAGGGACAGGCCCGCCCCGAGGAGCCAGACGTCCTTGGCGATCGGCGTGCCCTGCTGGGTCGGGCGGAAGGATCCGCCCTCGTGCATGCCGGGCATCTTCCAGTACATCGCGAGCAGGCCCGAACTGAACGCTGTCAGTGCGGAACCGGCCACCACGGGGGAGACGAAGGGGGCCAGCAGCAGGGCGCCGACGCCGATCTCGGCGGTCGACAGGGTCTGGCCGAACGTCTCCGGCCGCATCTTCCCGAGCCGGGGGAGCGCCTTGCTCGCCATGTCCTGCAGCCCGGCCGCGGCCTCGGGCGGGAGATCGCGCTTGCCCAGCCCGGAATTGAGGATGAAGGCGCCGGTGGCCAGCCGGAGCGGAACGTTGCTCAGTCGCACGGGAACCTCCGGAGGATCGGATGCCGCTGATTATCCCGCATTCCCCCGGCGGCGGGAACTCCCCGCGCCGTCCGGGTGCAGCACACCGGTCGGCTCGGCCGGCGGGAGCACCCCGCGGCCGGGTACGGCCGGCGGCTCCTCTTCGGCAGCGTCCGCGCGCCGGCCGCCCACGGTGACGCGACCGCTGCGAACCGCGGAGCGCACCGCGGGCGACGCCGCCGACGCGCTCGGGGAGGCCCGCCCCGGAAGCCGCGCGGCGACCGCCGAACGTGCCTCGGCGGCAGGGTGATCCGTGCTCATCCGGGTATCACCGCGCGGGGCACACCGGCACGCAACTGCACGTCCACCACGAAATCGCCGTCCTCGGGGGTGTAGCGGCGGCGCGGGTCGTGGTCCTCCACCCGGAAACTGTCGAGGGCGGGCGAGTGGGTGGTGACGGCGACCGTGCCGCCGTCGAGATCGAACTGCAGCAACCGCTGGAATCCCGTCGCGCGCCGGCCGTCGACGAGGAAGTACTGATAGTCGGCGAGCATCTCGACCACACACCGGTCACTGCCGGGGATCGGGCGGTCGGTCACCGTCGTCTGCCCGTCGACGTGCCCGGACAGCACCATGAACACCGACTCGTGCGGTACGACGAGCCGGTTCCAGATCTGCTGGCCGGAACTGCCGCCGATGTCGCCGAATCCACTCATCCGGAGACGGCCGTCCTCGTCGAGGTAGTAGTGCGCGGCGACGATCGTGTTGCGGTCGGGATGGGCGGCCAGCACCCCCTCGGCCCAGTGCATCACGTGCTCCGGCGGGTTGTAGCCGAGGTAGAGGACGAGGAAGGGGGTGCCGGCGATCTCGAACAGGTCGTAGTGCGCCGAATTGTCGGCGTCGGTCACCGAGTCACCCCACTGCGGCCGGTCCCGGTACCGCTGCGGCCCGAAGTACTCGTTGTACAGCGCATGGTTGCGTTCGTGCTCGCCCGGCACGAGCCGGCCGGCGACGTTCCACAGGTTGTCGTGGTTGCCGGGCAGGACCCCGTAGGGCACGCCGGCCGCCTCGAGAATTCCCATCGCCTCCGACGCGACCTCGAACTCCGTGCGGGCGCGGGCGTCCGGGGCGCCCGGCCGGATCCACGACTGGATCAGGTCCCCGGTGTGCACGGCGTAGGCGATCTTCCGGGCACGGGCCTGCTGCGCCGTCCACGTGGTCATGTCCCGGAAGACGGCGGTGTCGTCGCGGGCGAGGTACTGGGTGTCGGTGAGGTGCTGGATCGCGAAGTCGTAATCCGCCGGGTCGGCGAACGCCTGGTCCGGTGCGGCGTCGCGGAAGCTCCGGTCGCGACGGGGCGCGTCGATCACCAGGATCTCCAGGGGGCCGGCGACGTCGGTGACCCGCGCCTCGAGCACGATCGGTCCGCCGGGCACCTCGGGCCGCGCGACGGCCCGCGGCTCGCCCCACGAACCGTCGGTGCGCACGTGCAGGGCGAGGTCGTCGAGGTTGACGCTGCGGCCCTGCCACCGGAGCGTCACCGACTCGGTTCCGGGGGGAAATTCGAGTTCGTAGCGGACATAGGGATACTCGTCGAACTCGTCGCCGACGGACGCCGGTGCGCCGCGCTCGCCGACGGCGCGCGGGAGCGGCGGGTCGGCGGAATCGGTCACCCCCGCGTACATCGTCGCGGACGTCGCCGGGACGTCGGCGGTCAGTCCCGTCGCCGGGATGCCGACGGACGTGACGGGCGCGGGCGGGGTGACCTCGGCGGGACCGGACAGGAGGGCGGCCACGGCCAGCAGCGACACCGGAAGCCACCAGCCCGGAGCGCGCATGCCCCGAGGCTACCGCCGGTCAGGCGCGAGGTTACCGCCGATCAGGCGCGACGCCCCAGGTGCGCGAGCACCCGGGTCTGCCGGTCGGCGTCCGCGGGCACCTCGACGGCCGGTCCGCAGACTCCCTCCATCCGGATCGAGTCACCCAGGGCCTGCGCCGTCGCCTCCACGAAGTCGAGGTCCTCGTCGTCGACGGTGTCGTCCAGGCCGGCGGCGCGGGCGAGGTCCCAGGCGTGCACCACGAGGTCGAAGTTGTAGAACCGCGCGACGGTCGCGGCGAGGGTGGTGCGGCCGAAGTGGCCGTCGTACTCGAGGCCGGCGCGCCACGGATCGTCGAGGATCGTCTGCATGCCGTCGCGGGTGGCGGCCCAGGCTCCGGCCGGGTCGGTGTCCGGCGACGGGCCGGCGGGCAGTTCCAGGCCGACGACGGGGACGATCTGCCGTTGCGTGTCGACGACGTGCCGCAGCACGTCGCGGGCGGACCAGCCCGCGCAGGGCGACGGCGCGTCCCATCGGTCGGCGGGCACGGCCTCGACGCGTGCGGTGAACTTCGCCGCGAGTTCGCGGTAGTGACGGGCGGGGGAGAGGGTCTCGGTCATCTGGTGTTCGGCGCGGATACTGCCTCGTTGACGAGGGAGCGCAAGCGCCGTCCTCCTTTCTCGGTGTCGGGGTGGTGTCGGGCACACGTGTCGGTGGGTGCGGCTACCGTGCCGGGCATGGGGGGCGAGGTGGTGCGCTACAACTACCGGTTGCGGCCGGGTCGCCTCGCCGAACGTGCCCTGCTCGACGAGTGGCATCGGTGCCGGTTCCTGTGGAACGAAGCGGTCCACCAACAGAAATCCGGTGCGAGACCCACCTTCGGGAAGCTGAGCAGACTGCTCACCCGGGCGCGGCAGCAGTCGTCGTGGCTGCGGGCCGGATCCCAGGTGGCCCAGCAGCAGACGCTGCGGACCTACGCCCGCGCCCTGGACGACTCGTTCCGGATCACCGGGCGGGGCCGGCCGCGGTGCAAGGCCCGCAAGAAGGCGTTGCCGACGCTCGAGTACACCCGCCGCGGCTTCACCCTGCGCGAGGGCCGGTTGGTGCTCGCCAAGGGGGTCAGTGTCCCGGTGGTGTGGTCGCGGGAGCTGCCGTCCGAGCCGTCGAGTGTGCGCATCACCCGGGATCCGCTGGGGCACTGGTACGCCTCGTTCGTCGTCACCCGCGATGCCGAACCGGTGCCCGCGGCCCCCGAGGGTTCGGCGATCGGTGTCGACTGGGGCGTGAGCAGGACCGCGACCACCACCGACGAACGGTTCGATCTGCCGCACCGGCAGCACCGCAGCCGCTGCGCGGCGGAGCTGGCGAAGGCGCAACGCACGATGACCCGTCGCCGCCGGGGAAGAGGCCGAACCCCGTCGAACGGCTACCGGCGGGCCCGTAAGCGGGCGGCGAAGATCCAGCAGAAGGCCGCGGCGCGGACCCGGCACGAGGCGCGGGTGTGGGCGCGGCGGGTGGTCGCCCAGCATGCGGTGATCGCGGGGGAGGATTTCCGGCCGCGGTTCCTGGCCAAGTCCACGATGGCGCGCAAGGCCGCGGACGCGGCGATCGCCGCGACCAAGCGAGAACTCGTCGAGCGGGGCAGGCGGGCCGGCCGGAAGGTGGTGCTGGTGCGGCCCGCGTACACGAGCATGACGTGTTCGGGGTGTTTCGCGAGAGCCAAGCAGCCCCTCGGACTCGCGGAACGGATCTTCCGGTGCCCGGCGTGCGGCTACAGCGCATGCCGGGATCGGAACGCTGCCGGAGTGGTTCTGGCTGTGGCGGAGCGCGGCCACACCGGTGTCGACGACGTCAGACAAGCGGATCACCTCCTCGGTGGTGCGGTTGCGGTCTGAGCCGGGAATCTCCAGCCTTCAGGCAGGAGAGGCGTTAAGCCACGGATTCTTCCGCCCCGCGGTCGCCGAGGGATTGGATACTTCGGACATCGAGGGCCGAGCCCGGGCCGTGCCACCGCGGCGCCTCCCCGGCGAGCAGGGCGGTGGGCGTCAGGGTGGAGATCCTGCGCGTCTCCCGGTTCAGGTGCGACTGGTCGCTGTAGCCGGCGGCCGCGGCGAGCTCGGCCAGGCCGCGCGCGGGTGCGGCGTCGGCCAGGGCCATGAACCGCTGCAGGCGCAGGATCGATCGCAACGTGGCCGGGCCGTACCCGAACGCCTCGTTGCAGCGGCGCTGCAGCTGACGTTCGGTGAGCGCGGCGGTCTCGGCGAGCGCGCCGACGCTCCACGAGTGTCCGGAGAGCGCCTGCCGGAGATGCCCGATCAGCGGGTCGGGGGCAAGGCCGTGCGCGAGCCAGCGCCGCACCGCGGATTGGAACACCTCGAGCCGTTCGGGGGCGGTCCGGGCGTTGTCGAGCCGGTCGGCGAGTGGTCGGGCCCCTGCCGAGCCGATCAGGTCGTCCAACCCGACGCGGGTATCGCGGAGTTGCGCGGCCGACGCGCGCAGGGCGAACGAGGCGAGACCGGGGCGGAACCGCACCCCGGCGGAGACGATGCCGGGCGGCAGGGTGAACGACCACGCGGACGTTTCCGGGCCGCACACGCGGATGCCGACGCCGGCGATCCACAGGACGTCGACGCATCCGTCCGGCACGAGGAGGTGACTCTGCCCGTCGGAGACCGCCGACCACACGCACACCACGTGCTCGGCGAGGTCCGCGCTGGGAGCGCTCGGCACATACCACCTCATGGCCCACGAGCGTAGGCGCCGGCACCGACAACCGCTGCCCGCCTGGGGAACCGGACTCCGCTACGGCCGGTACGGCAGGTGCCGCACCGCGAGGGTGAGCGCGACGGCGGCCGCGGTGGCGATCCACAGGGCGTGCAGTCCGAGCATCCGATGCGCCGCGGCGCCGCCGACGGCGCCGGTCACCAGTCCCAGCCACAGACCCAGGTACGGCAGCCAGGTCCAGCGGGGTCCGCCGAACATCGCGGCGGCGAGCCGCTGCCCGATCTTGACGAGCGCCCCGGTCATGTACGTCAGGGCCACGCTCACCTCACCGTCGCGCTGGAACACCGAGTTCTCCGCACCCATGGCGAGGGTCATCGCCACCACCGCGACGGGCGTCCAGCCCGCGGTGTGGGCGAGCGCCCCGAGCAGCAGGAGCGCGGAGACCGTGGCGAGCACGGCGGTCTTGCGGGCGCGACGGCTGCGGTCGGACAGTTGCGCGACCACCCCACCGAGGACGACGCCGACGAGGAACAGGCCGATGACCCCGGCGGTGAGCGCGGCGGGACCCCAGGTGCCCTCGGCCAGGCCGACGCTCAGCCGGGTGGAGTTCCCGCTCATGAACGACACGAACACGCCGCCGAGGGTGATGAACCCGAGGGCGTCGACGAACCCGGCGAGGCCCGACAGTGCGACGGCGAGGGCCGTGAGTTGTCTGCCGTATCCGACCACGGACGAATCGTAATCAATCCGTGCTGTTACCTCTGGTAACGAAAGGGATGTCCGGTGCGACCTCCCGGAGACACCCTTTCGTTCCCCCGCGGAGGGTGCTGCCGTGCCGCATCCCGCCCCCAGGAGTACCCAGCGTGTTCGCCTCACCGTCCCGCCAGTCCCCGCATCACCGCACACAGGGATGGAGCGCCGGACTCGCTGCGGCGGCCCTGCTGCTGACCGGATGCGCCACGGCGACCGACATCGGCACCCGGACCCACGCGCCCACCGTCGCCGCGACCCCGACGACCACCCCCGCACCGGCCCCTGCGACGCCGCCGACCCCCGTCCCTGCCGACGTGTCCGCCACGCCGGCGCTGGCCACGCTCGCGACCCTGCCGATCAAGGGCCGAGCACCCAAGACCGGCTACGACCGTGAGCTCTTCGGACCGGCGTGGAGCGACGACGTCGACGTCGACGGCGGCCACAACGGGTGCGACACCCGCAACGACATCCTGCGGCGCGACCTGGTCGACATCACCTACAAGACCGCCACCCGGGACTGCGTCGTCCTCTTCGGCACCCTCCACGACGCCTACACGGGCACGACCATCGACTTCCGTCGCGGCCAGGACACCTCCGCCGACGTGCAGATCGATCATGTCGTCGCACTGTCCGACGCGTGGCAGAAGGGCGCCCAGCAGCTCGACGAACAGACCCGCGCGAACTTCGCCAACGATCCCCGCAACCTGCAGGCCGTCGACGGTGCCGCCAACCAGCAGAAGGGCGACGGCGACGCCGCGACCTGGCTGCCCCCGAACCGGTCGTACCGGTGCACGTACGTCGCGCGCCAGATCGAGGTCAAGGCCCTCTACGGGTTGTGGGTGACCCAGGCCGAGCACGACGCGATGGTCCGTGTCCTCACCGGGTGCGGTGCCGCCGCCCCTGCCACGACCCCGGTCCCGGAACCCGCGCCTGCCACGAACCCGGTCCCCGCGCCTGCCACGACCCCGGTCCCGGAACCCGTCCCGTCGGTGGCTCCGGAGCCGGCTCCGGCCGTGGTGTACCGCAACTGCGCCGAGGCGCGGGCCGCCGGCGCGGCGCCGCTGTACGCCGGTCAGCCCGGGTACAGCGAGAACATGGACGGTGACGGCGACGGCGTCGCCTGCGAGTGAGCTGTGGTGGACAGCCGCGCCTCGTTCAGTCGTACGCACCCGCAATTGCGGCAGCGGATGACTGTCGACCGCGCGACTGCGTGCCCGACGAACGACAACGGCCCGTGACCAGTGTTTCCACTGGTCACGGGCCGTTGCCGTGGCGGAGGATAGGGGATTTGAACCCCTGAGGGCGTTAACCCAACCCGCGTTCCAGGCGAGCGCCATAGGCCACTAGGCGAATCCTCCGTGGGGAAGCATACCGAATACGACCTGGTAGATGCCAAACGGGGAGGTCGCCGCAGGTTTCGGAGGGGTGCGACGGGGTCGATTCACGGTCGCGGGCGATGTGTGTCTACACTGGCCGATGGATCCCGCGCGGCGCGCATCCTGTGAACTCCCCCAGGGCCGGAAGGCAGCAAGGGTCAACGGGCTCTGCCGGGTGCGCGGGGTCCCCTAGCTTCCGATGCCGATGCCCGTGCCGTTGGGCGCGGTGAAAGGTCCTTCCGCATGCCTACCCAAACCCAGATTGGGTTGATGAGCCATGAGGAACTCGTCGCAGAGCACGAGCGCCAGTCCCACAACTACGCGCGACTCGAAGCCGAGAAGCTGACGCTGGACCTGACTCGCGGCAAGCCCTCCCCCGAGCAGCTCGACCTCTCCGCGGAGTTGCTGTCGCTGCCCGGGGTCGACGACTACCGCGACGCGTCCGGCACCGACTGCCGCAACTACGGCGGCCTGCGCGGACTGCCCGAACTGCGCGCCATCTTCGGGGAGCTCCTGAACATCCCCACCGAGAACCTGATCGCCGGCAACAACGCAAGCCTCGAGATCATGCACGACCTGATCGTGGCGTCGCTGCTGCACGGCACGGTGGATTCGCCGCGCCCGTGGTCCCAGGAGCCCGTCGTCCGGTTCCTGTGCCCCGCGCCCGGCTACGACCGGCACTTCGCGATCACCGAGTCGTACGGGATCGAGATGATTCCGGTGCCCATGCGCGACGACGGACCGGACATGGCGAAGGTCGCCGCGCTCGTCGGCTCGGACCCGCAGATCAAGGGCATGTGGGCGGTCCCCACCTACTCGAATCCGACCGGTGTCGTGTTCTCCGAGCGCGTCGCCCGCGAACTGGCGTCGATGCCGACGGCCGCCCCGGACTTCCGGATCTTCTGGGACAACGCGTACGCCGTGCATCCCCTGGTCGAGGAACCGGCTCCCGCCCTGGACATCCTGGGCATGGCGGCCGAGGCCGGTCATCCGAACCGCGTGTTCGTCCTCGCCTCGACATCCAAGATCACCTTTGCGGGCGCCGGCGTCAGCTTCTTCGGCAGCTCGGCCGAGAACCTGGCGTGGTACGAGAAGTTCCTCGGTATCAAGACCATCGGCCCGGACAAGGTGAACCAGCTGCGTCACCTCCGCTTCTTCGGTGACGCCGACGGGGTGCGGGCACACATGGCCAAGCACCGCGAACTGCTCGCGCCGAAGTTCGCGCTCGTGCTGAAGATTCTCGAGGACCGGCTCGGGTCGTCGAAGGTAGCGTCCTGGACCGAGCCGAAGGGCGGCTACTTCATCAGCCTCGACGTGGTGGAGGGCACCGCCAAGCGGGTCATCTCCCTCGCGAAGAACGCAGGGATCGCGCTGACCGCGGCGGGCTCGGCGTTCCCGTACAAGAACGACCCCGACGACAAGAACATCCGGCTCGCTCCGAGCTTCCCGTCGCTGGACGAGCTCGCCACCGCCATGGACGGCGTCGCGACGTGTGTGCTCCTCGCGGCGACCGAGAAGGCCCTCGGGAAGTAGTCGGCGAGCAGTTCCGTCCCTCGGCCCGGTCGTCACACGACGGCCGGGGCCGAGCGTATCCCCCACCTGTGGACAACTCTGTGGACAAGCCGTGGACAACCGGTGGAGAACCGGCCGCCCGTCGTCACCGGCCGGACGTCCTCGGGATCACGTCGTCTCGAAGCAGCTGCTCCACGGCGTCGGCCTGCTCGAATGCGACCGCATGGGCAGCGTCGTCGAACGTGATCAGTCTCTTCTCCGGCGCGTCGAGCAGGGTGAACCATTCCAGGAGCAGTTCCCGGCGCCCGTCGAGTTCGGCCGCCCCGTCGAGGATGTACACCGGCACCTCGAGCCGGGTCGCATCCCGCCGGAAGTCGATGTCCTGGATCTGCGGATACATCACGGTGAAGGTGTCGATCAGCCCCCGCAGCACGTTCGCCTTGTCTATCAGCGAGTACTCGGTGCCGAGAATCCCGAAGCCGTCCAGGCCGCTCGCCTCGCCCCGCGCGCGATACCCCGCCGCCGGCTCGTACGGATCGTAGAGGTGGTCGTAGGCAGCGAGTATCTGCGCGTTCGCCCACGGGATGTCCGCATACGGCGGCTCCCCGATCTCCTGCAGGGTCGCCGCGAGGTCCGTGTCACCGGTCCGGGTCGCGTACTCCTGCAGATCGCGGTAGATCCGGCGGTCCGTCTCCCGGACGTTCACCATCTGTCCGCTGCCGAGGTACGCGGCGAACAGGTCGGGGCGCTGCTGCACGGTGCGGACACCGAGGATCGTGCCCCACGACTCACCCATGAGATAGATCCGGTCCTCGTCGAAGCGGTCCCGGAGATACTCGGCGACCTCGACGGTATCGGCGACGACCCGCTCGAGGGTGGTCTCGTCGGTCGGGAACAGCGCGCCGTAGGATTTGCCGTTGCCGCGCTGGTCGTAGGTTGCGAACACGACGTCGTCCACCCACGGCTCCGCCAGGGCGCGTGCCAGCGCCATGTCGGACTGGCCGGGGCCGCCCGACAGGTACAGCAGCACAGGCCTCCCGGGATCCGCGGCGCGGATCATCAGCGCGTGGTCGTCGCCGCCCAGCGACACGGTCTCGAGAGCCGCCACTCCCACCGGCTGCCCGTCGGGCCCGAGCACGGCAGGTGTGGAGGCCGGCCGGACGATCAGGGCTGCCAGTACGAGCGTCAGCACGCCGAGGACCGAGGTGAGCACGAGTCCTCGACGGGGTCCGGGTGGGGTCCCGGCGCGCCGTCGGGTGAGCGCGACCCCGAGGCGGGCACCGACCAGCATCGGCAGCACCAGCAGGATCGCGTGCAGGCCTCGGCTCACCGTCAGCGCCAGCACGCCGTAGATCGAGTCGAGCCGCACGTCGTCGATCGTCGGTACCGACACGTCCAGCCGGACGATCTCCAGTGCAATGCCGTAGGCGAGGACGAGCGGAACCACCATCCAGGCCGAGCGCCCGGCCCAGCCGCCGACCGCACCGAGCAGCAGGCCGGACGTCATCACCGCAAGCGCGTGGACCGTCGTGACCGGCCCCACGGGGAGCGTCGCCGCGGTGACCGCGCCTGCCACGGCCGCCGTGACGAGCACGAGCGCGATCCTCACGCCCGAACCGGCCTGGACCATCCGCCCCCCTTCCGAGTGCGCGCCGGCCGCGCGGCCGAACACCGCACCACTACGGTCGAACCCGTGTCACATTCGGTCCGAGGCCGCCGCGTCCTCGACGTACCGGTCGATCTGTTCGCGCCAGAACTCCCGGACGCTCTCCGCGGAATTTCCCGCACCGATCGCGTGTGCGACGAGGTCCCGGACGTCTTCGAGAACGCGCGTGTACTCCGATTCTTCGCCGTGGAGTGGCATATCCGAACGATACTCCGGCACGCCGTCGCGGACGGCGCGCTTCTCGCCCGCATGCCCGCTCGTGCGATCCACCGCGGATCGCGTTGCGTGGGTCGGACCAGGATTCGGGAGTATCGTGCGGGTCAGCGGGTGTCCTGCGACGCTCGCGCCGGAACCGTCGACGAAGGGAGCCGTCGTGGGCACCGGTGAGCCGATCCGACGACGGCGGTCCTCGCCTCGCCCGGTGCCGGACCCGAGCTGACGGCCGGACGAGACGCGTCGACGATGCTGCGCGAGGAGATGTATCCCGATCCCGACGACATGCAGGTGATCACCGGTCTCGACCAGCTCGCTGCGCTCGTCGCCGGGAATCCGCTCCTTTACCTGCGTTTTTCCCGGGGGCCGGCGGCGGACGCTGCGGACGGTCCCACGCGCGATCGGGCGGCCAACCTCACCCTGCCGGGGTGGTCCGTCCTTCCCGTTGCCCCGGAACCGTGGTGGCGGCGTCCTGTCGAGGACTGGGTTGCGCGTCGGATCCACCGGTACGCCGCCGGCGACGAGACCGACGGGCGTTTCCTGTGGTTGCTCGAGGGCACGATGGTCGGCCGTGGCCTCGACCAGGAGCCGTTGGTGATCGACATCCGCCCGCACGCCCGGTTGAGCCCGAAGGTGCTGGGGGAGGCGGAAAGACGTTACCGCGAGCGTTTCGAGGTGGAGCCGGGTTCCAGGCAGTGGTGAGGCGGCGGCCGCTCGCTCTGCCGCCGCGACAGGACGCTACCGGGCGCCGGTGCGCAGGTCGCTACGCGCCGGTGTCGAGGACGTCGACCCCGGGACGGCTGCGGCGCCCTGGGTGACCGCCGTCGCGGACGGAAGTGTTCGGTATTGGCATGCAACATCTCTCGTTGCTGCAGTCGTAGAGTGATCCGGTGCTGACCGCCCTCTGGTACGGACTGGGAACTGCGGTGCCCCTGTTCGCCGGTGCCCTCGTCGGGCTCCGGTACGACCTACCCCGACCTCTGCTCGCGGCGCTGATGGCCTTCGGTGCAGGCGCCATGGTCGCCGCGGTGTCCACCGAACTGTTCGCGCCCGCCTTCGCGGACCAGGGCCTGTGGTCCGCCGGCGGTGCGCTGTTGCTCGGGGCCTCGGTGTACGTCGTCGCCGATCGGCTGATCGAGCGCAGGCTCGGCACCGCTGCCCTGGGGTGGGCCCTGATGCTCGGGGCATTGCTCGACGGGATCCCCGAGAACGCCGCCCTGGGGGTGACGCTCGCCGGCGCCGGCGCCGGCGGCGGTGGACTGGTGCTGCTGGTGGCCGTCGCGGTCGGCAACCTGCCGGAGGCCGTGGCCGGTGCCGCGTCGATGCGCTCGAACTTCGATCGGCGGAAAGCCGTGCTCATCTGGGGTATCACGGCGACACTGCTGGTGCTCGTGGTGGTGCTCGCGACGGCGTACGCCGACTCGCTGCCCCCCGCCGGCATCTCACTCGTCCAGGCCTTCGCCGGCGGCGCGACGATCGCGGTCATCTCCGACTCACTGATGCCGGAGGCATATCGGGAGGGTGGCTGGTGGGTCGGAATCTCCACGGCCCTCGGCTTCCTGGTGGCGTTCGCGTTGGGCGGCCAGGGCTGATCGTCGCGCCGTTCGCTCGCCGGACTCCCGTGGATGCGAGGATCGTGAGCATGGCACCGACCTTGAACCTCGTAGGTGATGCCGACGCCGATGCGTTGCTCGCCGCCGACCCGCTCGCCCTGCTCATCGGGATGCTCCTCGATCAGCAGGTGCCGATGGAGACCGCGTTCGCGGGACCGAAGAAGCTCGCCGACCGCCTCGGCGGTCTGGACGTGCACCGGATCGCCGAGGCCGATCCGGACGAGTTCGCCGCGATCTGCTCCGGGCCGCCGGCCGTGCACCGGTTCCCCGGATCGATGGCCAAGCGGATCCAGGCGCTGTGCGCCGAGATCGCGGACCGCTACGACGGTGACGCGGCGGCCCTGTGGACGAGTGGCGACCCCGACGGCAGGGAGGTGCTGAAGCGCCTGAAGGCCCTGCCCGGCTACGGCGACCAGAAGGCCCGGATCTTCCTCGCCCTGCTGGGAAAGCAGATCGGGGTGCGACCCGAGGGCTGGCGGGAGGCTGCGGGGGAGTACGGCGAGGACGGGTCACGGCGGTCCATCGCCGACGTCGTCGATGCACAGACCCTGCAGGAGGTCCGGGAGTTCAAGAAGGCGTTGAAGGCAGCCGCCGGGAAGAAGTGAGCCTGCACGGCGCGGATCGGCGAGTCCGTCGGCCGGCGGCTCAGGTCTTCTTCCGGGGCGACCGGCGTCGCTTCGGGGCCTGCGGGGGCTCCGGGACGTCGGCCGGACGCCCGGTCAGCGCCTCCACGACGGCGGCGAGGTCCTCCTGGGACAGCTCGTGGGTCTCCTGGGTGCGGCTCCCGGAAGCAGAGCGCGCCTTCGTTGCTGCGGTGTCGTCCATCGGTGTCCCTCTCGTCGCTCGCCGGTGGTTCCGGGATGACCCCCACGCTCACCGCACGCGCCATCCACCCGGTCAGCATGCCGGAAAGGTCCCCTTTTCGCAGCGGGCGACGCCCGACACGCCCGGCGAGGATCCGGCTCGCGCAGCGCGGCGGCCTCCCGTGCCCCGGAACGGGGTGACGGGAGGCCGCCGCGTGTGTGGTGACTGAACTGCGAGACTACCGGCGGGTGACCGGGCGGCGACCGGTGACGGCCTTGACCACGAACAGCAGGATCACCGCACCGAGGAGGCAGGTGAGGAAGCTGAAGATCAGTCCGCCGCCTTCGACGTCGCGGCCGAGGAGCTTGAGCAGGAAGCCACCGAGCAGGCCGCCGATGACACCCACGACGATGTTCAGCAGGATCCCCTGCTGCTCGTCGGTCTTCATGATCTTGCTGCCGATCCAGCCGGCGAGGCCGCCGATGATGATCCACCCGATGATTCCGAGTCCGAGCACGCTCCACTTCCCTTCGTTCGGGGACCCTTCCGGTCCCCTCCGGTCTTCACCCGCCGCTGCCGGCGTGGTCACGACTACTGTTACCCCGGACGGTCGAGAACTACACCTCGGCGGAAAACCGTTCTCGTTCCGCCCTTTCGATCGAGATCCGTCAGCTGCAGTCCCGGCAGCGCGTCGTGCCGTCGTCGGACCGTGCGAGCCGGCTGTGGTGATGGACGAGGAAGCAGCTGTCGCAGACGAACTCGTCGCTGCGCCGCGGCACGACCGGGGCGGTGAGCTCCTCGCCGGACAGGTCGGCGCCGGGGAGTTCGAAGAACTCGGCGATGTCGCCGTCGTCCGGCTCCACCGTCTCGCTCACCGCCGGGAGCGTGGGGGTGGTCAGCTCGTCCGTGTCGAGCTCTTTACGGGTGTCGTAGTCGAGTGTCATGACCCCTCCTGTGCTGGCCGCGATTACTTGTCGGTGTCACCTTCCGGCGGGTGCCGGTGGGGGCGACGCCGGGCCGTGATCGCCCTCCTTTACCCGGGCCGGCGCGATGCCAAACCACGTCCGCCGGAAACCGTGAGCCGGGAAGACCCGCCCGGCCGTGCGGGTGCCGTCGCGCGGTGGCCGGTCAGCCGGTGGCCGGGGTCGACTCGGCGGAGTCCCCGGTGGTTCCGAACTGTTCGATCACGCCCCACAATTCGTCGTCGGGGCCGACGTCGTACGTGCAGGCGTCCGGGCGGGGGTCGGGCACGAACGCCCAGATGAGCGCCCCGGCGGTGCCGGCCGCCTTCTGTCCCGCGATCTTGGTGGCGATGTGCTCGGCGCGGTCGGCCGTGGTGCCGCACCGGCCCGCCAGCTCGCCGATCTCCGCCACCAGGAGTGGTTTGCCGATCTGCCGGGCCTGGGTGATGCGGCGTGCCAGACCGTTCCACTGGTCGCCCGGAAGGGGGACCGCGTCGGCGCCGTAGTCGTGGTACTGGACGACGTCCACCCACGGCGACGAGCCGACCGTCGCGTACTCGTCGCCCTGGGTGCCGCACTGCCCGCCGCCGGTGAACCCCGCGGTGATCAGGGTGCGCGGATCGAGGGCGCGGACCTGGGCCCCCGCGACGTCGAAGAACCCGCGCAGGACGGCCGCCGCGTCCGGCGGGCACCGCCGCAGCCACCACGAGCACTCGGCATCGGTGCACACGCTGGTCTCGGGTTCGCCGACGAGTTCCCAGGCGGCCAGAGCGGGGGAGTCCTTCCATCGCGTCACCGCCGTCGTCACCCAGTCCCGGAAGCTCAGGACTTCGCGCTCGTGATCGACCGGCTCCGTCCATCCGTCCAGATACCACTGCCGGTCCTTGAACACCTCGTCCTCGCACGCGCCGTCCTGGGCGGCGAGGACCGGGATCACGAGTTGGCCGTGGGCCTCGGCCGCGGCGAACACGGCATCGAGCGGGCCGAAATCGAGCTCGCCGGTGAACCGGTCGACGGCCAGAGCCTGGAACGCGTTGAAGCGGGTGAGCGAATGTGGCGGCAGGGCGCCGAAGTAGGCGTCCAGATCGACCATGGCGCCGCAGCCCCAGTTCACCGCCCAGTTCGTGCCCAGCTGGTAGGCGTTGAAGCCGGTCGGCCACCAGGGCTGCCCGTCGAGTCGCAGCCCCGTGCCGTCGGTGGTGACCCGCGCGCCCGGATCCGGATCGGCGGTGGCGGTACCGGTGGTGCCCATCGCCACGGCGAGGATCGCCAGGGCCGCCGCCCACACCTTCGCCGTCCTCCCCGCGCGCATGAAGGAACTGTACTGGCGCGGAGCCGGATCGGTGAGACGAGCGATCGGAGTCGGCAGCGTTAGCACTCGGCGTCGGCGAGTGCTAATCTGTGCTGCGTAGCAGCCGGGCCGAGGGGTGAGGTCGATACGAGATGTCGTGTGCCGTATCCGTCCCCTCGCGCCGAGCGCCGGTTACCGCGCCGTCGCGGATCTCGGAATTCTTGTCCTGCAGAAGATTCCGTACGGCTCCGCCCTCGCGTGCTGCATTCCGTTCCGCCATCTCCGACGAGGATTCGAAAGACCATGTCCGTCCTGCAGACTCCCTTCCGCTCCGGACCACACCGTTCCCGATTCGACTTCCCCGCCCTGTCGCGGCTGCGTGAGACAGTCGAGGACAACGGAGCCGATCTGGCCCTGATGCTCGGCGCCCTCTCGATCGTGACCTTCTGGACGTTCGGCTTCGGCATTCTGCTCGGTGCGACCGCCCTCGGGACCGGCATCGCCGCCACCCGGCGGCCCGCCGTGTTCACCGACGAAGCGAAGTCCCTCGATGCGCTCGTCGGGATGCTCGCCGGCATCTTCGGAATCCTTGCGGGCGTGGTGTTCCTCAGCTGGGCGCTGCCCCATCTCTGACACCTGCCACGACGGGGGCGAGTCGATCGCGTGCTCGGCGCCGGCGGTGCGGGAGCCGGACGCCCGTCGGGGGCGGGCGAGCGAGTCTCGTGCGCAGCGTGCCCGCATCGGCGAGGACGGGTCCGAGCCCGGGGAAGAAGGAGCCGACGCGATGACGAAGTACCTGATCTCGTTCCCGAGTGGCGCCATGGTCGTTCCCGACGGGGAAATGCAGGCAGTGTCGGATGCGGCGCACGCGGTGGTGGAGGAGGCGAAGGACGCCGGCGTCTGGGTGTTCGGCGGTGGAATCGACGAGAGCGTTCCGCCGGTCCTCGTCGAAGGGGACGGCAAAGTGACCGCCGGCACGTACCCGCAGACCGAGCAGCTCGCAGGCGGCTTCACGGTACTGGAGTTGCCCTCCCGGGAGGCCGCGCTGGAATGGGCCGCGAAGTTCGCGATCGCCTGCCGGTGCGCGCAGGAGGTGCGCGCGTTCGGGTACGACCCCGCCGGCTCCCGGGGAGTGGCGCGGCATCGCGATGCTCTCCCGCACCTACCGTGCCGCGATCCGCCTCGCTGCGACCCCGATCTAGACCGGCTCGATCGGCACGGCCTACCGGGGCGCGGACGCCGGCTTGGCCATGAATCGGTGGAGGAAGGCCTTCACCGAATCCGGCATCACCGCCGCCGTGAGCGCCATGGTCTTGGACATGGGCGAGCTGGCCACCACCTTCCGCTTGCCCCCGCGCATCGCCTCGTAGCCCTTGCGGGCGACCTTGGCCGGGTCGTCCTTCGGGCCGCGAGCGATCGGCGCGTCCGCCATCTCGGCCTTGCGGAAGAACGGGGTGTCGGTCGCCCCCGGCATCAGCGCGGTGACGGTGACCCCCGTCCCGCGCAGTTCCTCGTGCAGTCCCCCGGTGAACGACTGCAGGAACGACTTGGAGGCGTTGTAGACCACCTGGTAGGGCCCGGGCATCTCCGAGACCACCGACGAGGTGATCAGTACGCGGCCGGCGCCCCGCGCGGTCATCCCGCCGAGAACGTACTTGGCCAGGTGCACGGTCGAACGCACGTTGACGTCCACCACCTCGAGCTGGTCGTCGAGGCCGGTGTCGACGAACAGGCCACCCTGCCCGGTGCCGGCGTCGAGCGCCGCGGCGGCCAGCGGCCGGCCCGTGGCGGTCACGGCGGCGCACACCTCCTCCACGCCCGCCGCCGTCCGTAGGTCGGCGCGCACCGGAATCGTGGCGGCGCCGGTGGCGGCGAGTGTGCGGGTGGCGTCGTCGAGGGCATCGGAGTGGGCCACCAGGATGAGGTCGTAGCCGTCCCGGGCGAACAGTCGGGCGAGTTCCAGGCCGATTCCGCTCGACGCTCCGGTCACCAGGGCCAACGGTCGTGTTTCGGTCATGGCCGTCGGATACCCGCATCGCTTCGTCGCAACCACGCGGCCGGTCTGTCGGTCGGCGCCGGTAGTCTCGGCGCGTGGCCCTCTACCGTAAGTACCGACCGGCGACCTTTGCCGAGGTGGTGGGTCAGGAGCACGTCACCGAGCCCCTGAGCATCGCCCTCGACGCCGGTCGCATCAATCACGCGTATCTGTTCTCGGGCCCCCGCGGCTGCGGCAAGACCTCCTCGGCCCGGATCCTGGCGCGCTCGCTGAACTGCGCGGAGGGTCCGACGTCGGCGCCGTGCGGGACGTGCCGGTCCTGCGTGGCGCTCGGTCCCGGCGGTGGCGGCAACCTCGATGTCATCGAACTCGACGCCGCGAGCCACGGCGGCGTCGACGACACCCGCGAACTGCGCGACCGCGCCTTCTACGCGCCGGCCGAGTCGCGGTACCGCATCTTCATCGTCGACGAGGCCCACATGGTCACCACGCAGGGCTTCAACGCCCTGCTCAAGATCGTCGAGGAGCCACCGGAGCACCTGATCTTCGTGTTCGCCACGACCGAACCGGAGAAGGTGCTGCCGACGATCCGCTCGCGCACCCACCACTATCCGTTCCGCTTGCTGCCGCCCCCGGTCATGCGCGGGCTGCTCGAGAAGATCTGCACGCAGGAGAACGTGCCGGTCGAGGATGCCGTCTACCCGCTGGTGATCCGTGCGGGCGGGGGCTCGCCGCGCGACTCGCTGTCCGTGATGGACCAGCTCCTCGCCGGCGCCGGCGAGGAGGGCGTGACCTACAGCCGGGCACTCGCGCTGCTCGGGGTCACCGACGTCGCCCTCATCGACGAGGCCGTGGACGCCCTCGCCGCCGGCGACGGGGCGGGACTGTTCGGAACCGTCGAGAAGGTGATGGACGCCGGCCACGACCCACGACGGTTCGCGGTCGACCTGCTCGAGCGGCTCCGTGACCTCATCCTGATGCGGTCGGTGCCCGACGCCGCCGAGCGCGGTCTCGTCGACGCGCCCGGTGACGTGCTCGAGCGGATGCGGGAGGAAGCCGACCGGATCGGTCCCGCCACCCTGACCCGGTACGCGGAGATCGTGCACTCCGGCCTCGGCGAGATGCGCGGGGCCACGGCGCCGCGCCTGCTTCTCGAGGTGATGTGCGCGCGGATGCTGCTGCCGGCCGCGTCCGATTCGGAATCGGCTGTCCTGCAACGTCTCGAGCGTCTCGAAAGCGGGATCGCGGCAGCGCCGCCGGGCGCCGTTCCGCCGGGCACTGCGCCGCCGAGCGTCGCGCCGCGGGCCGTCCCGCCGGTCCCGGCCGCGCCCGCGCCGATCGCGCCCGACGAGCCGGCCGCCAGGTTCCAGCGTCCCTCCCAGCGGCGGGCAGCACCGGCCGCACCCGTCGTCGAGCCCGCACCCGTCGTCGAGCCCGCACCCGTCGTCGAGCCCGCACCCGTCGTCGAGCCCGCACCCGTCGTCGAGCCCGCGGCCGAGCCGGTCCCGGCGCCACCGTCGGAAACACCGTCGGTTGCCGCCGCGCCGGCACGTGAACCGGAGCCGGCACCACGGCCCGTCGTACGGGAGCCCGTGCGGGAACCGGAGCCTGCGCCTCGCCCCGTCGTGCGGGAACCGGAACCGACCGAGCCGGAACCCGGACCGCAGCCCGCGCCGGCGCCCGCCGCGGCCGCCGGACCCGACGCCGCCGCCGTCCGCGCGGTGTGGTCCGAGGTCCGCAGCAAGGTCCGCGAGCGCAGCCGCACCGTCGAGGTCATGCTGTCCGGTGCCACGGTCCGCAGCGTGGACGCGGGCCGCATCGTCCTCGGCCACGATTCCGCTCCGCTGGTCAAACGGCTCGTCGAACCGCGCAACGCCGCGGTGATCGCGGACGCCCTGCGGGCGGTGTTCGGGGTGGACTTCGAGGTGACCTGCGTCCAGGGCGCTGCGACACCCCCCACCGCTGCGAAACCGGCCGCGGCCCAGTCGGCGT
This sequence comes from Rhodococcus ruber, assembly GCF_016804345.1. Classification (NCBI taxonomy): domain Bacteria; kingdom Bacillati; phylum Actinomycetota; class Actinomycetes; order Mycobacteriales; family Nocardiaceae; genus Rhodococcus; species Rhodococcus ruber. The sequence goes on from NZ_CP044211.1 coordinate 811,953, forward strand.
CGCGCCCCTCCGGTCAGCCGCGGTTCTCCCGGCCCAGCCAGGCGCGGCAGGCCCAGCCCGCCCCGCAGCCGGGCGGGGCGTCTCCGGCCGCCACCCCCGCTCCGCCGCGTCCCGAGGCCGACGACATCCCACCGCCCGAGGCGCCGGACTACCCGGACGACCCCGGCCCCGAGCCCGGCTACGAGCCTCCGCGGATCAGCCCCGCCGACGTCACCGCCGAGGACGAGGAGGAGATGTTCGCCGAGGCCGCCACCCCGGTCGACCCGTCGACGCGGCGCGAACCGGAGGACGTGGCGATCGAGTTGCTGCAGGACATCCTGGGAGCGAAGAAGATCAGCGAATGATCGTGTCCCGGTCCGTCGCCGCACCGACGCCGCGGCGTCCGGGACGGTAGGGCGCACCGGCCGGTCCGAAAGATCGGTAAGTTGACCGATTGTCGGCGGGATCGCCGGATTCCTATGGTCGAGCCACCTCGACCGGACCGAATCACGGAGACGACCATGACCGACAATCTTTCCTGGCTCACTGCAACCGAACTCGCGGACGATGTTCGCCGAGGACAGATCAGCGCGAGCGAAGTCGCGGAGCACTTCGTGGGGCGTGTGGAGAGCGTCAACCCGACGATCAACGCAATCGTCGACTTCGATCGCGAACAGGTCCTGTCCGACGCGCGCGCCCTGGACGAGAAGCTCGGCGGCGGCGAATCCGTCGGCCCCCTGCACGGAGTGCCCTTCACGATCAAGGACCTGACGGCCGTGGCGGGGCGGCCCCTGACGTTCGGCATGGTGCCCATGAAGGACAGCATCGCCGACCACGACGCGGTGATCGTCCGGCGGCTGAAGGCCGCCGGCGGTCTCTACCTGGGCAAGACCAACACGCCGGAGAGCGGCTACTACGGCGGCACGGACAACCACCTGTTCGGCCCCACCCACAACCCGTGGAAGCGCGGATACAGCGCGGGAGGTTCCAGCGGCGGCGCTGCCGCCGCCGTCGCGGCCGGCCTCGGCCCGCTGGCCGAAGGCAGCGACGGAGCGGGATCGGTCCGCATTCCCGCGTCGCTGTGCGGCGTGGTCGGCCTCAAGCCCTCGACCGGACGGGTGCCGCAGACCATCCTGGCCGGTCGCTTCTACCACTGGGCCTACCACGGTCCGATCACCCGCACGGTCGAGGACAACGCCCTCATGCTCGGTGTCGTTGCCGGCCCGGACGAATCCGATCCGCTCAGTCTGCCGGCCTCGGACACCGACTACGTCGCCGAAACGAGGAAGGACATCGCCGGGTGGCGCATCGCCTGGTCCCCTGACCTGGGCTTCGCGACGGTCGATCCGGAGGTGGCGGCGATCTGCGCGGAGGCCGTCCGGGTGTTCGAGGACCTCGGAGCCCGGGTCGAGGAGGCGACCCCCGCCTGGGGAGACCCGGAAGAAGCGATGTGGCACGGCATCTGGGTTCCCGGCTTCGCGGCCGAACACGACATGCTCGACTGGGACGAGTGGCAGGGCCAGGTGGACGACAATCTCGTCGAACTGATGCGTGAGGGAGAGCGTCTCACGGGTGTCGACGTCGGGCGGGCAGACCTGTTCCGTGGCCGGATGTGGGATACGTTCTCGGCGTTCATGCAGAACTACGACCTGCTGGTCTCGCCCACCTTGTGTGAAGCGGCCCATCCGCTGGGGCAGTTCGCTCCCGACCGGCTGGCGGGGGCGTCGCTGCGCTCGCAACTGCTCGGCTGGCTGATGACCTACCCGTACAACATGCTGAGCACCCCGGCCGTCACCGTCCCTGCCGGATTCACCTCGGACGGACGTCCGGTCGGCCTGCAGATCGCGGGACGGCTGCACGCCGACGCCGCGGTCCTGCGCGCAGCGGCGAACTTCGAACGCGCTCGCCCCTGGGCGGATCGGGTCCCGGAACTGTGACGGGGCGGGCGAGCGCCCGCGGGAACCGGAACGTATCTGTCCGATAACAGGATTCGGCTCCGCTGGACACGGGATTCGACTATCGTCGAGCGATGGTCGTACCCGTGTTCAGTGGACTGGTCTCGGTGTTGCTGGGAGAGAACGCCGTCGATCGCATGACCGGGCTCACCCGGTACATGACGGATCAGCTCGGGTGCGCGGCGGCTGCCGTGACCCGCGTCGCCGGCGGCCGGCATGCGGTGGTCGCCAGCCGTGGATACGACGACCGCACCCTGGACTACCTGGTCACCGACTTCGTCGACAGGGATCCGGGCATGCAGGCGGTTCGGGCCGAGCCCTCCGCGGTGCTGACCTGGCGCGACATCCCGTCGTATCGCGAGACCTACTCGGTGCGCGAAGTGTTCGCTCCCGCCGGATTCTCCGAAGGCACCTCTATCGTCCTGACGTCGCCCACCGGGGTCGCAGTGGGAGCGCTGCACGTCAGTGTGACACGTGATTCGGTGCCCACCGGGGTCAAGACGACGCTGAGCGACGCCCGGGAGTACGCCGCCTGGTCGGTGGACACGCTGACGCGGCAGGAAGCGGTCGCCCTCACGCCACGGGAACACGAGGTTCTCGAACTCGTGATCGCCGGCCTGTCCAACCGTGAGATCGCGCAGCAGATGCAGCTCTCGCGCAGCACGGTCAACACTCATGTGGAGCACCTGCTGCGAAAACTGAATGCCCCCAACCGGGTCGGCGCGGTGGTCCGGGCGGTTCGGCTCGGCCTGGTGTCGAACCGGGATGCGTGGGCCCAGTCCACGTAGCAGTCCGTTCCGAGCCGGGGCGGGCTCGTCGCGCCCCCTCAGGTGAGCAGGGGCGCGAGTTGCCGCGCGTGCTCGCGGAGCGACTCGAGATGACGCGTCAGCAGATGCTGGTGGTCGATGCTGCCGGACAGGACCAGACCCGCGACCAGGGTGCCGGCGGCGGACCGGACGGGGACGGCGAGGCACGCGCAGTCGTCGCGCAGTTCGCCGAGCTGGGTGGCGAAGCCCCGGTCGCGGATCTCCGCGAGGTGACGGAGCAGGTCGCTGCGCACGACGATCGTGCGACCGGTGAGGGCGCGGAGGTCCCACCGGGGGAGGACGGCGTCGAGGTCGTTCTTCTCGGCGAGCAGGAGCTTGCCGACGGCGCTCGCATGGAGATACCGCGTGAGGACAGCCTCGTCCGTGCGGGGCGGATATTCGGGGTCGGCGTCGGCGAGGCGGAGCGTCGTGTCGGTGTAGTAGTACAGGTGGACGCCGAAGCGGACGGTCAGCCGAAGCTCGGTCAGCAGGGTGCGGGCGGCCGTGCAGACCGTCGGGACGACGGCCGCGTCGACGAGTACGCCGATCTTGCGCCCCAGAGCGAAGCCGGACAGATCGGGCAGCCGGACGACGTAGCCCTCCCCGGCGAGCAGGTTCAGGAGCCGATAGGTCGTCGCCGGCGGCAGGGACAGGTGCGCTGCGATGTCCTTGGCGGTGACGCCGGGGCCCGCCCGGGCCACCTCCTCGAGGACGCGCAGGGCGCTGATCACGGCCTTCGGCTGACGCCCCGACAGGGTTCCGTCGACGGGGCTCACCGCCGCACCTGCCACGGGCGGTGCCGGCCGAGCAGATCGTCGGCCACGGTCTCGTCGTAGACGCCTATCCGATCCGCGACGCCCGGGTCCCGACGCACCCGCACCGCGAGCAGCACACCCCCGAGGAGCATCAGGACCGCGTACACGGCGGTCATCGCGCCCGCCACGTAGAGCCTCGACGCGGCAGCCCACACGATCAGCGCCACCAGGCAGGCCGCGGTGAGCACGCCGACGATCAGCGGCATACGGGTCAGCTCGCCGATCCGGTGCAGGAATGCGGGCGTAGCGACACAGACGAGGATGTAGGCGAGGACGTACCCGTGCGCCGAGAGGGCCAGCAACCCGATCAGGACGTCCCGGGTCGAGCCCGTCGCGATCAGAAACACCACGGGCACGACCACGACGACAGGCATCGCGACGATCAGGGCGACGTGCGGCGTGCGGAACCGGGCGTGGGCCCGGCCGACGATCGCCGGGGCGACACCCTCCCGGCCCATCGCGAACAGCGTGCGCGACAGCGCGGTGGTGGAACCCATGACGCATGCGAACCACGACGCGGTGATCCCGAGTTCCATCACGACCGCCAGCACCGCCGAGCCACTGCCGGCGGTGTCCGGGAGGGTGAGCACGATCCGCAGGGAGCCGACACCTTCCCTCGCGGACTCGGGCGACTGCATCGCTGCGGCGAACACGTAGAGCGCCGCGAGCACGATCGGCGTCCACCGGATCGCGCGCGGCACGCTGATCAGCGGGTGGTGGGCCTCGCGGGCCACCGTTCCGGCGCTCTCGAAACCGACGAACGAGGTGATCGCCAGCAGCAGCGCGAAACCGATCGCGGAATCCGAACCGGTCGCTCTCGGAGCCGAGGGGGACGCGCCGTCCCGGACAGCCACGACGAACGCGATCACCAGGACGACCGAGGCGGCGACGATGGCGAATGCCTCGACCCCCAGCATGATCCGGGCGGAGAGCTGGACGCCGCGCACCATCAGCAGCAGTGCGACCACCCCGACGATTCCGGCGAGCACCGCGCTCGTCGGCGCTCCGGCGGACAACCCGACCCGTTCGAGCAACGACGCCAGATAGCTCGCCGCACCCACCGTGCTGGCCATGGCGGCGGCCGCGTAGCCGATCAGCAGCGACCATCCCCCGGCGAAGCCGACGCGGGGACCGAGCCCCTTCACCGTGTAGCTGTACAGGCCGCTGACCGCGACCATGCGGGCGGCGAACTGTCCGATGCAGTAGCCGACGGCCGCCATCAGGACCGCCGCCGTGACGAACACCGGGATCGCGGCGCGCCCGGCTTCGGGGATGACGAGAGCCGGCAGGGTGACCATCACCGCCGAGGGGGCGACGGCCGAGACGGACTGGGCCAGTACCTCGACGAACGTCAGGCGTCCGCGCTCGAGGCCCGCCACCGGCGAAGTCCCTCTGATCTGTGGTGTACCGGACACCTTGCACCTGCTTCCACACTTGCCAGGGGACGTCGAGCGTCGGCCGCCGGACGATCCCGTGGGGTGCACGGTAGCGCAGGCACGCAGCGCGCTGCACCGATCGCACATCAATTTTCGGTCACTCGAATGAGAATGCCGGGCCCGCCGGACGTGCGCTCGCGCGGGACCGGCCGCACGCGCACGACCGTCACCTGGGGCGCCGACGAGAAGTCGAACGAGAATCGGGAAACGGTCTGGGCCCCAGCCGAATGAGAATCGGACAGCCCGCAATTTCCATCCGGAATCGGGGGTGACTCCCGCCACATCGTGTGGTTATCGTGGGTTCGGGTCACAGCGCCGGAAGCCGGCGAATCGGAATCGAAACCACTGTGCCCGAGTCTTTTTCATCTTTCCTCAGAGTCGGAGACATCATGACTGCAGTTGCGCAATCCGCCACCGCTCTGCTTCCGGAGGTGGCCGAGTTCCTCTCGTCGCCGAAGCAGATGCTGATCGGCGGCCGGTGGGTGGAGTCGGCGACGGGCCGGCGGTTCGACACGGTCGATCCCGCGACGGGGCAGGTGCTGACCACGGTGCCGCACGGCAGCGCCGAGGACGTCGACCGCGCCGTGGCCGCCGCCCGCCGGGCATTCGAGGAGGGGCCGTGGCGCCGCCTGACCCCGGCCGAGCGCCAGCGCGTCCTGTGGCGGATCGGCGAGGGCATCCTGGCCCGGGCGGACCAGTTCGCCCAGCTCGAGTCCCTGGACAACGGCAAATCGGTGGTCGTCGCGAAGGCGGTCGACGTCACCTGGGCGGCCGAGATCTTCTTCTACTACGCCGGCTGGGCGACCAAGATCGAGGGACGCACCGTCCCGGTGTCGGTTCCGTGGGCCCCGGGTGCTCGTTTCCACGCGTTCACCAGCCGCGAGCCGGTGGGTGTGTGCGCCCAGATCGTGCCGTGGAACTTCCCGCTGGTGATGGCCGCCTTCAAGCTCGCCCCCGCGCTGGCGTGTGCGAACACTCTGGTGCTCAAGCCCGCGGAGCAGACCCCGCTCACCGCGCTGCTGCTCGCCGAGGTCGCCACCGAGGCCGGGGTGCCCGACGGCGTCGTCAACGTGGTCACCGGCTTCGGGGACGCGGGTGCGGCCCTGTCGGCCCACGACGACGTCGACAAGGTCGCCTTCACCGGCTCGACCGAGGTCGGCAAGAAGATCGTGAGTGCCGCCGCCGGGAACCTGAAGAAGGTCTCGCTCGAACTCGGTGGCAAGAGCCCGCAGGTCGTCTTCTCGGACGCCGACCTCGAGGCCGCGATCCCGGGCGTGGCGAGTGGCTTCCTGTTCAACCACGGGCAGGCGTGCACCGCCGGTACGCGGCTGTTGGTGGAGGACCGAATCTTCGACGAATTCACGCAGGGCGTAGCCGAATTCGCGAAGTCGCAGAAGATCGGTCCGGGACTCGATCCGACGAGTGACATCGGGCCGCTGATCTCGGCGGAACAACTCGGCAAGGTCACCGGCTACATCGACGCCGGACTCGAGGACGGAGCGCGTGCCCTGTCCGGAGGAAAGCGCCACGGCGACAGCGGCTTCTACGTCGAGCCGACGCTGCTGGTCGACGTGCGCAGCGACTTCGGCGTGTACCGGGAGGAGATCTTCGGCCCGGTCGCCGTCGCCGTGCCCTTCAACCGGGAGGAGGGGGTTCGCGCCGCCGCCAACGACACCCCCTACGGTCTCGCGGCGAGCGTCTGGACGCGGGACGTCTCCCGGGCGCACGAGGTCGCCGCCGAGATCAAGGCGGGCACGGTCTGGATCAACTGCCACAACGCGTTCGACACCGCACTGCCCTTCGGGGGCTACAAGCAGTCGGGCTGGGGGCGGGAACTCGGTGAGGGAGCCCTGGCGGAGTACACCCAGACCAAGTCGGTCAACATCGCACTCTGACCGGCCGGGGCGGTGCCCGGCGCCGGACGGGCACCGCCGCCCGTACTGCCGGCCGAACGAGAACCCGGCACCGAGGCGTTCTCGTTTGCCGTCGACGAACCGTGACGCCGCGGTGACTGCACCGACAACGGCCGGGCGCACGCTTCTTCCGGCGCTCGGCACCGAACCGCCGGCACACCCCCTCTCCCGAAAGTCGAAGCACCGATGACCCTCAACGCTCGCGCACACGAACCCCCCACCCACCGGTTGTCCGGCAGCCTCGGTCCCGGCGCCGTCGTCTTCATGGTGGTCGCGGCCGCAGCCCCGCTGACCGTGATCGCCGGCACGGTCCCACTCGGCATCTCCGCCGGAAACGGGGCCGCGTTCCCCGCCTCGTACGTCGTCTGCACGGTGGTCCTGCTCTTCTTCGCCGTCGGCTTCACCGCCATGGCGAAGCACGTGCCCGGGGCGGGGGCGTTCTACACCTTCGTCACCCACGGTCTCGGCCGGCACGCCGGTCTCGGTTCGGCGTTCCTGGCGCTGTTGTCCTACACGGCGGTGCAGGGCGCCGTCTACGGATACATCGGCGCGGCCCTCGACGACTTCGTGACCGCGCACGGCGGCCCTGAGTTGCCCTGGTATCTCTGGGCTCTGATCGTGCTGGTGGCGGTCGCGGTGCTCGGCTACCGCCACATCGACCTGTCCGGCAAGGTCCTCGGGGTCCTGTTGCTGTGCGAGGTCGGCATCGTCCTGGTGATCGATGCGGCGGTGGTCGTCCGGGGCGGCGCGGAAGGTCTGTCCACCGCTGCGCTGCGGCCGTCCGAGTTCTTCTCGGGCGCACCGGGAATCGCCCTGATCTTCGCCGTTGCCGGATACATCGGTTTCGAGGCGACCGCGGTCTTCCGCGACGAGGTGCGTGATCCCGCCCGGACGGTTCCCCGGGCCACCTACCTCGCCCTGGTGGTCATCGGCGGCTTCTATGCGCTGTCGAGCTGGGCGCTGGTCAGCGCGTGGGGTGACGAGGGCGCCGTCGCCCTGGCCACCGAGAACCCCGAGGGCATGATCGTCGACACCGCGACCCGCTACGTGGGAGCGGCGGCCGGTGACGTCGTGCAGGTGCTCCTCGTCACCAGCCTGTTCGCGGCACTGCTGTCCTTCCACAACGTGCTCTCCCGCTACATCTTCTCGCTCGGCAACAGCGCGGCACTGCCGGCGCGATGCGGCCGCTCGCACGAACGTCATGCGTCGCCCTACGTGGCCTCGGTCGTGCAGACGGTCTCGGCGCTGGTCCTCGTCGTGGCCTCCGCCGTCGGCGGGCTCGATCCCGTGACCGAGGTCTTCGCCTGGTTCGCCGGGGTCGCGTCCGTCGGTGTGCTCGCCCTCATGGCGCTGACGTCGATCGCCGTCCTCGTCTTCTTCCGGCGTTCCCGGGCCGACACCCGGCCCTGGCCCACGCTGATCGCGCCGGCGCTGGGCCTGGCCGGGCTGGGCGCCCTGCTCACGATGACGATCGCGAACCTGCCGCTGCTCGTCGGCGGATCGAGCACCCTCGCCGCCGTCATCGCCGTTGTTCTCGCCGGGACGTTCGCGGGCGGAGCGGCCGTGGCCGCTCTCCGCCCCGACGCTGCACGAAACACCCATCCCCACGGCGGCCTCGCGCCCGCCGTCACGACCGAACCCCTGATCGACAAGGAGATCGCACGATGAGCACTGCCACCACGCCGTTCACCGAAGCGGCATCGACACCCGCACCGGACCATCCGCTCAGCCCGCTGACCGCCGACGAGATCACCGCAGTCAAGGAAACGGTGTCGGCGGCGGGACTGGTGACCGAGCACGTCCGGTTCGTCTACGTCGGACTCGAGGAACCCCCCAAGTCGACGGTCCTGGCGTTCCGGCCGGGGGAGCACGTCGAGCGCCGGGCCCGCGTCCTGCTCCTCGACCGCGCAACCGGTGCGGGATCCGACCACGTCGTGTCCGTCACCGAACGCAGGATCCTCGGCACCGTCGCCGTCGACGCCGCCACCGACGGGCACGTCCCGATCCTCGACGAGGAGTTCGAGGACATCGAATCGTTCCTGCTCTCCAGCTTCGACTGGATCGCGGCGATGGCCGCGCGCGGCATCGACCCGCAGAAGGTGCGCGCGGTTCCGCTGTCGGCCGGGGTGTTCGGGCACGAGGACGAGGTGGGGCACCGGATCGTCCGCGTGCTCGCGTTCCATCAGGAGGACGAGGCCGACCTGCCGTGGGCGCATCCGATCGACGGTGTGGTCGCGTACGTCGATCTCACCGAGCAGCGGGTGGTGAAGGTGGTCGACGAGATCACCCTTCCCGTGCCGGCCGAACGCGGCGAATGGGACGCCGCGCCGCACGAGACGCCGGTCCGCACCGACCTCAAGCCGATCGAGATCACGCAGCCCGAGGGGCCGAGCTTCTCGGTCGACGGCAACCGGATCACCTGGGCGGACTGGACGTTCCGGTTCGGGTTCGACGTCCGCGAGGGCCTGACCCTGCACCAGCTGTCGTTCTCCGACGACGGCGTGGAGCGACCGGTGATCTACCGTGCCTCCATCGCCGAGATGGTCGTGCCCTATGCCGACCCGTCGCCGGTGCGATACTGGCAGAACTACTTCGACCAGGGGGAATACCTCTTCGGCCGCTACACCAACTCGCTGGAACTCGGGTGCGACTGCCTCGGTGAGATCCAGTACTTCGACGTCACCATCGCCGACGAGAAGGGCGACCCCCGGGTGATGAAGAACGCGATCTGCCTCCACGAGGAGGACTACGGCGTCCTGTGGAAGCACACGGACATGTTCAACGGCATGACCGAGACCCGGCGCTCGCGCCGGCTCGTGATCTCGTTCTTCCTCACGATCGGCAACTACGACTACGGCTTCTACTGGTACCTCTACCTGGACGGCACCATCGAGCTCGAGGCCAAGGCCACCGGCATCGTGTTCACCTCCGCCTACCGCGGCGAGGACGGGTTCGCCACCGAGATGGCGCCCGGCCTCGGTGCACCGTTCCACCAGCACCTCTTCTCCGCGCGCCTGGACATGGCGGTCGACGGCAACGTCAACACGGTCGAGGAGGTCGACGCCGTGCCCGAACCGATGGGACCGGACAACCCCTGGGGCAATGCGTTCCGCTGCCGCAAGACCACCCTCACCACGGAGGCCGAGGGGCAGCGGCTGGCCGACAACACCAAGGCCCGGGTCTGGCACATCACCAACCCGACCAAGCAGAACCGGCTCGGGCGGAACGTGGGTTACGCGCTGCACCCGGAAGGCCAGCCCGTGCTGCTGGCCGACCCGTCGAGTTCCATCGCCGCCCGCGCCGCGTTCGCCACCAGGCACCTGTGGGTCACGCAGTACGACCCGGCGCAGCGGTATCCCGCCGGCGACTTCGTCAACCAGCATCCGGGACAGGGGGGACTGCCGACATTCGTCGCCGGCAACCGGAACATCGAGGGCGAGGACCTGGTGCTGTGGCACACCTTCGGGCTCACCCATTTCCCGCGCCCGGAGGACTGGCCCGTGATGCCCGTCGACTATGCCGGATTCACGCTGAAGCCGGTCGGGTTCTTCGACCGCAATCCGGCGCTCGACGTCCCGGCCGGCCCGTCGAAGCACTGCTGCACGGACTGACGGCCGTGTCCACCACCGATCCGGCCGCCCGTCGCACCACGTTCCCGTGGTGCGGCCGGGCGGCCGCCGCCCTGGCCGTCGCGTCCGCCGTGCTGCACGTCGGCGCACTCGGGGGGCACGCACCCTCCCCGGCGCCGGCGGTCCTGACGCTCGTCATGACCGCCGGGTGCCTCTACTGCGCGCGCCATCTCTGGCGGCGCGGAAACCAGCGGGACTGGATCCTGGTCACCGTCATGAACGTCGTGATGATCATGCTGCACCTGACCACCATGAGTCCCGGAGGTGGGGGCGGCGGCCACCACGGGCACGCTGTGCCGGTGGTCGCCGGTGGCACAGCGGACGCATCGATGCCTCCGCTCATGGCGGCCGCACTGGCGGTCGCGGCTGCGGAGATCCTCCTCGCCGTGAGCGTGGTGTTCCACCGCACCCGGGGGCTCGACCCGGCGATCGCGGGGTAGAGCGGGGAACCACAGCGACACTCACCCTGCCTATCCGGATCTGACGGACGGACAGATCAGGGCCGACCTTGCTGCGGCCGAGGCCGCGATCACGGCACTGACGGGTCGCCCGGCCGTGCCGTTGTTCCGGTTTCCGTTCGGTGTTCGCACCGACGCCGACATCCGCGTCGTCAACGATGCCGGGTATGTGCCGGTGCGCTGGACGGTGGACTCGCTCGGCTGGAAGGGCACCAGCGGTGGTCTCGACGTCGGGGCGGTCACCGACCGGGTCGTCTCCGCAGCCGTGCCCGGCCAGATCGTCCTGATGCACATGGGCACGAACCCCGACGACGGCACGACTCTCGATGCCGATGCGCTGCCCGCGATCATCGACGGTCTGCGTACTCGGAGTTACAGTTTCGTGGATCCGGTCGATGTCGTCCGCTGAGCCCACCACGGTGCGTCGCACCCGTGTCTTCGATTTGCGGACTTACGATCGCTGTGCTTACTTATGAACGCGGTCGGGAATCGTTGGGTTGGATCCCATGGGCTGAAGGACGGTTTCGATGATCCTTTCCGCTGTCCGGGTGGCGATCGTCGGCGCGCTGACCATCGGTTCGATGTTCGGTGCCGTGTCGATCGCCCATGCCGACCCGTCCCCGGCTGCCTACTGTGCGCCGACCGTGGTGCTCGCCGTCGACGGCACGAAGGGTCCCGAAACGCCGGACTCGATCGACCCCGACAGCCCCCTCAACTCCTACACCGATCAGTACCGTGACAGTTCCGACTTCGCGGTGCGGCACGTGCGGTACCCGGCGGGCATGGTGGCCGGGGTGTTCGGCTGGGACACGTTCATGGACCAGTCGGTGCAGATCGGCGTGCAGAACCTGTGGGCGGAGATCGGCCGGACCGAGGCCGCCTGCGGGCCGCGCACGCGCTACGAGCTGTACGGCTACTCCCAGGGTGCGATCGTCGTGCGCCGGGTGGCGATGGAGATCGACGCGGTGCCGCCCGTGCACGACGACGGCACCGACCTTCAGGACCGCGTCCGGGTGCACCTGATCGCCGATCCGGCACAGGGCCGGCCCGCCCAGTACGCCGGTCCGCTCGTTCCCGGGATCACCCTTCCGCAGCCGGCCGGCGAGCTGCGGCACATCCCGGTCACCACCGAGTGCCTCGAGGGCGACATGATCTGCGATCCGGAGGGCAACGTCAGCGGATACATTCGCGAGCACGCGACGTATCACCCCTGATGTTCGCCCTCGGCGTCGCGCTGTTCGCGCTCGCCCTCGCCGTGTCCGTCGCCCTGCACGAGGCCGGTCACCTGTGGGTGGCGCGGCGTCTCGGAATGAAGGTGCGCCGCTTCGCAGTCGGTCGCGGCCCGACGGTCTTCTCGTTCCGCCGCGGGGAGACCGAGTACGGCCTCGGCCTGTTCCCGGTCGGGGGGTTCTGCGAGATCGCCGGCACCACCGCCCTCGACGAACTGGCCCCCGGCGAGTACGACCGGGCGTTGTATCGGCAGCGGACGTGGAAGCGCGTGGCCGTGATGTCCGGTGGCGTCTGTATGAATTTCCTGCTTGCCGTGGTGCTCGTCCTCGGGCTTGCGGTCGGGTGGGGTCTGCCGGATCTGCACCCGAGGATCGTGGTCGAGTCCGTCGGGTGCGTCCCGCCGTCGCAGGGGCCGGCGCCCGGATACGGACTCGTCGGGTGTGACGGGCCGGGACCGGCCGCGTCGGCCGGGATACGCCCCGGCGACGTCGTCCTCGCCGTGGACGGAAGGGACGTCGCCCGGTTCGGTGATCTCGTCGAAAGGGTGTGGCAGAGTTCGGGAGTCGTCGAACTGGTGATCGATCGGCAGGGACGGGAACTGCGGGTGCCGGTCGCTGTCGAACCGGTGCAGCGCTGGGTGGTCGACCCCCGGTCCGGGGTCGAGCGGTCGACGACCGTCGGGGCGATCGGCCTCTCCGTACAACCGGTCGCCGGTCCGGTCCGCTACGGCCTCGTCGCCGCCGTTCCGGCCGCGTTCGCGTTCACCGGGGACCTCGTCGTGGCGTCGGCGCGGACGCTGGCGAACGCCCCGTCGAAGGTGGCGTCGCTGTGGCACTCCGTGACGGGCGGTGAGCGCGACGCGGACACCCCGGTCAGTGTCGTGGGCGCCGCGTCCCTGGGCGGGCAGGCCGCGGAACGGGGCATGTGGGAATCGTTCGTGTTGCTGATGGTCGGGCTGAACCTGTTCGTCGGCCTGGTCAATCTGCTGCCGCTGCTGCCCCTCGACGGCGGGCACACGGCCGTCGCCGTCTACGAGGCGTGTCGTAACCGGGTGCGCCGGCTGCGAGGTCTGTCCGACGCGGGGCCGGTCGACTTCGGGAAGTTGCTGCCGGTGACCTACGCGTTCGTCGTCGCCGGGGGTGCCTTCACGGTGCTGACCGTCGTCGCGGACGTCGTCGCCCCGATCCGCCTGGCGTGATCCGATCCCGTCACGTTGCCTCCCATATCGATTATCGATAGGCTATCGATAATCGATATGGGAGGGTGTCATGAGTACGTCTTCGGTGTCCGTTCTCCGGCCCACCGCGAAGGACCGGCGCGACCTGTGGGCGAGCATGGCCGTGTTCGCCGGTACCGCGGCGGTGGTCGTCGCCGACTACGTCGCCACCCTGTCCGGGCAGCTCTCGGCCGCGACGGTGACCGCGCGCATGGAACTCGGCGAGGCGGCCACCCCCGTCCCCACGCCGTCCGGTGTGCAGGCGTCACTCGACGGCGCGGTGACCACCTCGCTGCCGGTCGCCGAGCTGTCGCCGGTGACCGTCGCGCTGCTGCGGACGGGCGACGCGGCGCAGACGCTGAGCTACCTGGCCGTGCTGGGGCTGCTGGCCCTGCTCGTGCGCCGGTTCGTGCAGGGCCGGATGTTCGACCACGGCACCTACCGGCTCACCTACCACCTCGGCTGGGTGGCACTGACCATCGCCCTGGTTCCGATGTTCCCCCGGATCACGGGCACCAACATGGCGATCCGCGATCTCGGTCTCACCCACGTCCCCGGCGTCGAGGGCAGTTGGCTCGGAGCCGAGTTCTGGCTGGTGTACGCCGGGGCGATGGTGCTCTCTGCGGTTGCGATCGCGATCCGGGTGGGCAACCGGATGGCACGCGACCAGGAAGGACTCGTGTGATGCCGCCGGAGTCAGAACACGCCGTCCACTGCCGGCTCGACGACCTGCTCGCCGAGCACGGCATGACCCTCGCGACGCTGTCCGAACGCGTCGGGGTCAGCGTCGCCAACCTGTCCGTGCTGAAGAACGACCGCGCTCGCGCCATCCGGTTCTCGACACTGACCGCGATCTGTCACGTCCTCGGCTGCACCGTCGGGGACCTGCTGACCGTGCAACCCCCGCGGTGACCGCCCGAAGAACTCCTGCGGTACGGGACGCGCGGCGCACATTGTCCGGTCCTCGCGGCGAATGTCTCCCGGCCGTTGCGGATGCGCGCCCGAACCGCTTCCATTGAGTGATGCCGCGGTGGTGCTGGGACGAGGACGAACCGCTGTTCGGTGACGTCGAGTCGCCGGCCGGCGGTGTGGCCATCGCCGGTTGCTCGGCGCTGATCGCCCTCGTCGCGCTGCTGGTGATCGGCCCCGCCCTGGTGTGAACCACGTCCGGTCCCCCCTCCTTTCGGGATCCGCGCGCGAAAGTGCCTGTTGCGCTCGTACTTACGCGCGCAACTCGCACCGACGCGCGCAACTTGCCCTGACGCGCGCCACGTGCGTCCGACGCGCGCAACTTGCACCGGCGCCGCGCCGGGAGAATTCCCACCGGGACGGGACGGGTGTCCCTGGCGACCGGGACACCGGGCGCAGCACCCTCTGCGTCAGGCGCAGAGCGCGCCGGGACGAGGGGAGGGACACCGATGAGCACAGCGAGCGTGACGGAGGACAGCCGCACGGGCGCACGGCGCGCGTCGTCGAGCGCCTGGGCCTGGGCCGGGGCCGTCGCCGGCCTCGCCGGGGTGGTCGCCATCCAGGCGAGCATGGGCATGGGCGCCGCCTACGACGAATCCACGGCGGGCAACGCGTCCGCCATCGCCGACGCCTTCGCGGGCGAGCGGACCGAACTGCTGGCGATGCACCTGTCGCTGATGGTGTCGACGGTGCTGCTGCTGATCTTCGCCGCGGGCCTGCAGCGCCGCCTGCGGATCGCACTGCCCGACGACAGCCTCCTGCCGGCCGTCGCGGCGTTCGGGCTGCTGCTCACCGCGACGGCCTGCCTGCTCGGCGCCGGCCTCGACACCGAATTGCTGTTCGGGCTGAGCGAGCCGGGACAGATGGTCGCCGAGGTCGCCGTCGTCGGTTCGCACTGGGTCGGCACGATCCCGTGGCTGTGGGTGGGCGCGGGGGTCAGCGGCCTGGCGGTGGCCGCCGCCTCGCTGCGCCACGGCGCGACGCCGCAGTGGCTGGGCTGGGCGAGCGTGGTGCTCGGTGGCCTGACGGCGCTGCTCGGGATCTCCCCGCTGCAGTACATGGCCGGCTTCGTCGGCCCGGTGTGGGTGCTCGTCGCCGGCGTCGGATTCGCCGTCTCCGACAGGGCACGCCGATAGGCTGCCGCGCGACGGGACCGGCCGCGGGGCATACTCACCGCACCATGGCTGTTGCGGACGCATCCGAGACGGCGGCGGGCACCGGTGGCGCACCGGGGCCCGCCGCCGTCGTCGCCGTGCTGTCGTGCGGTCTCGCCGTCGCCGCCCTCGCCGTCTTCGCGGCCGCTCGTCCGGACCTCGACTCGGACCAGCTGTTCTTCCTCGTCGACGTCGTCGGCGCCGCGGTATACGGCACCGTCGCCGGGGTGGTGCTCGCCCGCCGGGTGCATCCGGTGCCGCTGCTGCTCTCGCTCGCCTCGATCGGCGTCGGGCTGTCGGCCCTGAGCTACGCGTGGACGAAGCTCGCGCAGGTGCGGCCCGGACTGCCGTTCGCCGGGGTCCTCGCGCCCCTGCAGAGCACCACGTGGATCCCCGGCACCCTGGCGCTGTTCCTGGTGGTGCCCTGGCTGGTCCGTGACACACCGCTCGACCGGCGCGCCCGCCTCGGTGTGCTCACCGGTTCCGCGGTCACCGGCTGGTTCTTCTGGGCCCGTACCTTCACCGGCACCGCCGTCGGCTGGCTCGTGCTGCCCGTCGTCACCGTCGGTCTGCTCGCCGCGGCGGACATCACCTACCGGTGGCGGCGCGGCCCGGTGTCCGACCGCATCGGCCTGGGCTGGCTCGCGCTCGGCACCGCACTGATGGCCGTGTCCTACATCCCGCTCGCGGTGCCCGGCCTGCCGTGGATGCTCACCCCGCTGCTGCACCTGACCACCCAGGCGTTCTACCCGATCGCGATCCTCGTGGTGGTGCTGCGGCAACGATTGTGGGGGCTCGACCTCGCCGTCAGCCGCGCAGCCGTCGCCGGCAGCCTCGTCGCGGTACTCGCCACCGGCTACCTCGTCGTGACCGCCACCGTCGCCCTGATCCTGCCCACGGACGGCTCGGTCGTGGCCCAGGCCGTCGCCGCGGTCGCGGTGGCGCTGGCGGTGCAGCCGGTCCGGGCCTGGCTGACGCGGCGCGTGCACATCCTCGTCTACGGCGAGGGCGACGATCCGGCGAGCGCGGTGCGCCGGCTCGGCCGGCACTTCGCCGGGGCACAGACGCCGCGGCAACTGCTCGAGGATCTCGCCGCCGGCATCGGCGTCGCGCTGCGACTCGAGTCCGTGACGGTGCGCCGCGGCGACGAGATGCTCGCCCGCTGGGGCACCCCCACCGGGCCCGCCGAGGAGGTCGTCCTGCGCGACGGCCGGGTCGCGGTGACGGCGCCACCCGGCGAGACCCTCGGGCCGCGCAGCCTCCGCGCACTCGGCGAACTCGCCTCCGTGGTCGAGGCCGGTCTCGTGGTGCTGCGATCCTCGGAGGAGCTCGACGCGGCCCGTGCCCGGCTCACCGAGGCCCGGCTCGCCGAACGCCGCACCATCCGCCGGGAACTGCACGACGGGCTCGGTCCGTCGCTGGCCGGGATCCGGCTCGGGCTGCAGGGCGCCCGCAACCTCGTCGACACCGACTCCGCCGACGCCGTTCCGCTGATCGACTCCCTGCTGCGCGAACTCGACCACCAGGTCGAGGGGGTGCGCGAGCTCTCCCGGGGGCTGCTCCCGCCCGCGCTCGACGAGCTCGGCCTCGCCGCCGCGCTCGAGGAGATGTCGGCTGTCCACTCGCGCAGTGGGTTTCGCGTCGAGGTGGACGCCGACGTGCCCTCGGGTCGCAGCGGTCCGGTCGTCGCGGCGGCGTACGGCATCGCCGCCGAGGCGGTCACCAATGCGCGGCGGCACAGCGGGGCCGACGGATGCCGCGTGCGCGTGCGGGCCTCGGCGGACCGGCTCACCCTCGAGGTGCGCGACGCGGGCCGGGGGATGGACCGGAACGCGCGACGGGGAGTGGGGACGCACAGCATGCGCGAACGCGCCGAGGACGTCGGCGGCAGCGTCGCGATCACGGGGGCGCAGCCGCACGGCACCGTCGTCACGGCGCACCTGCCGTGGGGACCGTCGTGAGCGCCCCCACGGCGATCGCCGTCGCCGTCGTCGACGATCATCCCGTGTTCCGGCTCGGCCTCGTCGCCCTGCTGGGCACCCTCGACGGCATCGAGGTGGTGGCGCAGGCAAGTTCGGTCGCCGAGGCGCTCGAGGTGATCACCGCGGACGTCGACGTCGTGCTCATGGACCTCGAACTCGGGGACGGCTCGGGCATCGAGGCGACCCGGCTGCTGCTCGGACGGTTCCCCGAGTTGCGGGTGCTGGTGGTGACCATGCACGAGGACGAGGACTCGCTCGTCGCGTCGGTGCGCGCCGGGGCGCGCGGCTATCTCGTCAAGGGTGCGGACCCGTCGGGCGTGGAGCGGGCGATCCGGGCCGTCGCGGACGGCGAGGTCATCGTCGGCGCCGCCGTCGCCGCCAAGGCGATCGGCGCGATGGCGGCCTCCCGCACCCTCGCGCCCACGGTCTTCCCGGAACTGACCGACCGGGAACGCGAGGTGCTGGACCTGATGGCGCGCGGGCACGACAACGCCACCATCGCCCGCCGCCTGGTGCTGAGCCCGAAGACGGTGCGCAACCACGTGTCGAACGTGCTCGGCAAGCTCGGCGCGGCCGACCGGTCGACCGCGATCGTGCAGGCCCGCGAGGCCGGCCTGGGGGTGTGAACGTCCGCTCGGTTCGGTCACGGACTCCGCTCGGTTCGGTCCTTCAGTCCGCGGCGTCCCGGCTCCTAGGGTGGACGACGTCGGGCGTGACGGCTGTCACGAGCTGGCGCCCCTCGCATCCGCAAAGCACGGGAAGGAACCTGCGCACTGTGACCTCCGAGGCATTCATCTACGAAGCCATCCGAACTCCGCGCGGCCGCGGCAAGAAGACCGGGTCGCTGCACTCGGTCAAGCCGATCTCCCTGGTCACCGGCCTGATCGACGAACTGCGCGTGCGGTTCCCGGACCTGGACGAGAACCGCATCTCGGACCTGATCCTCGGCGTCGTCGGGCCGGTGGGCGACCAGGGCGCCGACATCGCCCGCACCGCGGTGACCGCGGCGCGCATGCCCGACACCGTCGGCGGCGTGCAGATCAACCGCTTCTGCGCCTCCGGCCTCGAGGCTGTGAACATGGCCGCGCAGAAGGTCCGTTCCGGCTGGGACGAACTCGTCGTCGCGGGCGGCGTCGAATCGATGTCGCGGGTGCCGATGGGCTCCGACGGCGGCCCGTGGGCGCTGGACCCCGCCACCAACTACGACACCTACTTCGTGCCGCAGGGTGTCAGCGCCGACCTGATCGCCACCATGGAGGGCTTCAGCCGCGAGGACGTCGACGCCTACGCGCTCCGCTCGCAGCAGCTCGCCGCGGCGGCCTGGTCCGGCGGCTACTTCGCCAAGTCCGTGGTGCCGGTCAAGGACCAGAACGGCCTGACCGTCCTCGACCACGACGAACACATGCGTCCCGACACCACCCTCGCGGGTCTGGCCGGACTGCAGCCGTCGTTCGCGATGGTCGGCGAGATGGGCGGCTTCGACGCCGTCGCGCTGCAGAAGTTCCACTTCGTGGAGAAGATCGACCACGTCCACCACGGCGGCAACAGCTCCGGCATCGTCGACGGCGCCGCGCTGGTGCTCGTCGGTTCCGAGCAGGCCGGCAAGGACATGGGCCTGACCCCGCGGGCGCGCATCGTCGCCACCGCCACCTCGGGTGCGGACTCGACGATCATGCTCACCGGTCCCACCCCGGCCGCGCACAAGGTCCTCGCCGCCGCCGGCCTGACCGTGGACGACATCGACCTGTTCGAGATCAACGAGGCGTTCGCGTCCGTCGTGCTCAAGTTCCAGAAGGACCTGAAGATCCCGGACGAGAAGCTCAACGTCAACGGCGGCGCCATCGCGATGGGGCACCCGCTCGGCGCGACCGGCGCCATGATCATGGGAACGATGGTCGACGAGCTCGAGCGCCGCGGTGCCCGCCGCGCCCTCGTCACCCTCTGCATCGGTGGCGGCATGGGTGTGGCCACGATCATCGAGCGCGTCTGAAACTTCGGAAGGGACTGGGGAATTCACAGTGACTGAGAACAACATGATCGGCTGGGAGCGCGACGCCGACGGCATCGTGGTGCTGACCCTCGACGACCCGAACCAGGGCGCGAACACCATGAACGAGCTGTACAAGGCGTCGATGAAGGCCACCGTCGACCGCCTCGTCGCCGAGAAGGACGACATCACCGGTGTCGTGATCACCTCCGCCAAGAAGACCTTCTTCGCCGGCGGCGACCTGAAGAACATGATCAAGGTCGGGCCGGAGGACGCGCAGCGGATCTTCGACGAGGTCGAGGCGATCAAGGCGGACCTGCGCCGGCTCGAGACCCTCGGCAAGCCCGTCGTCGCCGCGATCAACGGCGCGGCCCTCGGCGGCGGCCTCGAGATCGCGCTCGCCACCCACCACCGCATCGCGGCCGACGTCAAGGGCGTCCAGATCGGCCTGCCCGAGGCCACGCTGGGCCTGCTGCCCGGCGGTGGCGGCGTCACCCGCACCGTGCGGATGCTGGGTCTGCAGACCGCGCTGATGCAGGTGCTGCTGCAGGGGCAGCGCTACAACCCGGCCAAGGCGAAGGAGATCGGCCTGATCGACGAGATCGTCGGCGGCATCGACGAACTCGTCCCCGCCGCCAAGGCGTGGATCAAGGCCAACCCCGAGGGCGGCGTGCAGCCCTGGGACAAGAAGGGCTTCAAGATCCCCGGTGGTACCCCGGCGTCGCCGGCGTTCGCGGCGAACCTGCCGGCGTTCCCGGCGAACCTGCGCAAGCAGCTCAAGGGTGCCCCGATGCCGGCGCCGCGGGCCATCATGGCCGCCGCCGTGGAGGGCTCGCAGGTCGACATCGACAATGCGTCGAAGATCGAGGGCCGGTACTTCACCGAGCTCGTCACCGGCCAGGTCGCCAAGAACATGATCCAGGCGTTCTTCTTCGACATGCAGGCCATCAATTCCGGTGCGTCACGGCCGAACCAGGCCGACGGCACGCCGTTCCCGAAGACCACCTTCCGGAAGGTCGCCGTGCTGGGCGCCGGCATGATGGGCGCGGGCATCGCCTACGTGTGCGCCAAGGCCGGCATGGACGTGATCCTCAAGGACGTCACGATCGAGTCGGCGCAGAAGGGCAAGGCGTACTCGGAGGGCCTCGAGGCCAAGGCGCTCTCGCGCGGCAAGACGACGGAGGAGAAGTCCGCGGCGCTGCTCGCCCGCATCACCCCCACCGCCGACGTCGCCGATCTGGCCGGCGCGGACCTCGTCATCGAGGCGGTGTTCGAGAACACCGAACTCAAGCACAAGGTGTTCCAGGAGATCCAGGACGTCGTCGCGCCGGACGCGGTGCTCGGTTCGAACACCTCGACGCTGCCGATCACCGGTCTCGCGGAAGGTGTGACGCGGCAGGAGGACTTCATCGGCCTGCACTTCTTCTCGCCGGTGGACAAGATGCCGCTGCTCGAGATCATCGCCGGGGAGAAGACCTCCGACGCGACGCTGGCCAAGGCGTTCGATCTCGCTCAGCAGATCCGTAAGACCCCCATCGTCGTCAACGACTCGCGGGGCTTCTTCACCTCGCGCGTCATCGGCACGTTCGTCAACGAGGCGATCCGCATGGTCGGCGAGGGCATCGAGCCCGCGACGATCGAGCAGGCCGGCTCGCAGGCCGGCTACCCGGCGCCGCCGCTGCAGCTGTCGGACGAGCTGAACCTGACACTGATGCAGAAGATCCGCAAGGAGACCGAGGCGGCGACCGAGGCCTCGGGTCTGAAGGTGCCGCAGGACGATTCGTCCACCGTCGTCGACTTCCTCGTCGACGAGGGCCGGCCGGGCCGCGCGGGCGGCGGCGGCTTCTACGAGTACGTCGACGGCAAGCGCACCCGCATCTGGCCGGGTCTGCGTGAGAAGTTCGACAGTGCCCCCACCGACGTCCCGATCCAGGACCTGATCGAGCGGATGCTGTTCATCGAGGCCATCGAGACGCAGAAGTGCTTCGACGAGGGCGTGCTGCGCACCACCGCCGACGCCAACATCGGCTCGATCCTCGGCATCGGCTTCCCGGCCTGGACCGGTGGCGTCGCCCAGTACATCGTCGGCTACCCCGGCGGCAAGGCGGGCTTCGTCAAGCGCGCCGAGGAACTCGCCGCCAAGTACGGCGAGCGCTTCACCCCCCCGGCGTCCCTGCGCTGACCCCCGTGCGCGGTTTTGGTAGCCATCGCTACCAAAACCGCGCACGAGTTCTCCACAGGTGAGGGCTCCCGGCCACGGTCGGGGGCCCTCACGCGTCGGGGGTCCGCCATCATCGACCGCATGGGGGACTTCGGGAAGAGCGACGTGCAGAAGCTGTTCGACGATCGAGCCGGCTTGGTGACCCAGACCGAGCTGACCGACCTGGGGGTGGGGCGGGGAACGGTGCGGCATCTGCTCGACACCGGGCGGTGGCAGCGTGTCCTGCAGGGCGTCTACGCCGTCAGCAGCGGGCCGCTGACACGGACCATGGTGCTCGAGGCGGCGCTGCTCTACGGGGGCGGCGCGGCGATGCTGAGCCATCGCACTGCGGCGGAGCTGTGGGGCATGCTCCCGGTCGACGACACCGCACCGGTGCACGTCACCGTTCCCGTGGGCAAGTCCGCGCTGCCGCAGCGAGCGACGATGCGGGCACCCGGACGGAAGGCGACGCTACCGGTGTCGAAGCCGGACGCCGTTCTCCATCCCGGGGTGATCGTGCACCGGTCCCGGGCGCACGCCCACATCGGCGTCGATCGGTACCTGGCGCGCACGACCAAGGTCGACACCGCACTGGATCTGGCCACCGCGCAGCCGTCGCCGCGGGAGGCGTACCTGTCGCTGATCTCCACGGTCACGAACGCCGGGATCCGGCTGCACACCGTGCGACGGCGACTCGAGGAGCGGCCGCCGTACCGGTATCGGACCGCGCTCGACGAGGCCGTGACACTGCTGGCGGAGGGGGTGCAGTCCGTCCTGGAGTACCACTACGCGATCGATGTCGAGCGTGCGCATGCACTGCCCGTGGCGGACCGGCAGAGCCCGGTCGTCGTGGACGGCAGGACCCTGTACGAGGACTGCACGTACGACAGCGCCGGATGCCCGCTCACGGTGCGGTTGGACGGCAGGTGGGTGCATTCGATGCGCGAAGTCGCCTTCCGCGACCGGCGTCGGGACAACGCCGCTGAGCTGGCCGGCCGATCGCGGCTGGTCTTCGGATACCGGGAGGTGGCGTCGTCGCCGTGCGACGTCGCGCGCGAGGTGGAGACGGTGCTGACCCGGTTGGGCTGGGTCCGGGACGAGCCGAACCCCTGCTCGTGCCGTGCGCGGTTCTGGTAGTGGGTACTACCAGAACCGCGCACGGGCCGCGGAGCGGCCTATGCGACCCACCACGGGCGCAGCGGGACGTTCGGCTCCTGATCCGGGCCGAGCTTGACGGCCAGGACGTGGTGCAGCTGCACGACGTTGCGTTCGAAGCCGAGGCGGGAACCGGCCATGTACAGGCCCCACACGCGGGCGGTGCCCTCGCCGACCTCGGCGACGCACGCGTCCCAGTTGGCGACGAGGTTCTCGCACCAGCCCTTCAGGGTCAGCGCGTAGTGCTGGCGCAGGTTCTCCTCGTGCAGCACCTCGAGGCCGATGTCCTGGATCTCGGTGATGATGCGCCCCGAGCCGGTGAGTTCCCCGTCGGGGAAGACGTACCGGTCGATGAAGCCCCCGGCCTTGACGGGGCCGCGGTTGACCGGACGGGTGATGCAGTGATTGAGCAGCAAGCCGCCCTCGCGCAGCTTGTCGTGCAACCGCCGGAAGTACGTGGGGTAGTTCTGCACGCCGATGTGCTCGGTCAGCCCGATCGAGGAGATCGCGTCGAAGCCCGTCTCCGGCACGTCGCGGTAGTCGGAGAAGCGGACCTCGGCGAGGTCGGTGAGTCCCTCGTCGGCGATGGCCTTCTGCGCCCACTCCGCCTGCTCCCGCGACAGGGTGACGCCGAGTGCCTTGACGCCGCGCCGTGCCGCGTACCGCACCATCCCGCCCCAGCCGCAGCCGATGTCGAGGAGACGGTCCCCGGGCTGCAGCCGCAGCTTCTCGAAGACGAGGCGGTACTTGTTCTCCTGTGCGTCCTCGAGACTCTGCGCCTCGGAGTCGAACAGCGCGCACGTGTACGTCATGGACGGGCCCAGGACGTGCTCGTAGAACGCGTTGGAGACGTCGTAGTGATGGTGGATCACCTCGGCGTCACGGCTGCGCGAATGCCGGAGCCCCTCCGCGAACCGGCGCCAGCGCGGCAGGTGCTCCTGCGGGGGCGGCGCGATGGGCTTGAGCGTCTCCAACCCCAGCGAGCGGGCGATCTGCGCGAGCGTCAGTGCCGGTGGACGCTGGAAGTGCAAGTCGCCCAGGGCCTTCAGGAGCTCGTACGGGTTGCCGGGATGGACGCCTTCGGCTTCGAGGTCACCCGAGACGTAGGCGCGGGCCATGCCGAGGTCGCCGGGTGCCGTCGCCAGATAGGTCGTGCCGCGCGTGGAGGTCAACCGCAGGCCGTACGGGGCGTCCGCCGGGCCGGCGCTGGAGCCGTCGTACGCGGTGAACCGCACCGGCAGCTCGCCGCCGGTCACGGTCTCGAGAATCTGGGCGAGCGTGAGCCGGCCGTCGGGAATGCCTGGTTCTCGCAACGTGGTCATCTGTTGTGCACCGCCTTCGAGAAGAGGTCAAGCAAACGGGATTCGGGGTCGTAACGCTTCTTCAGGGCGGGATAGTCCCCGCCGCCGTAGTAGAGCTCTTCGAACTCCGCGCGCGTGTAGTACGAGTCGGAGTACAGCGATTTGTGGCCGTCGAGCTCGGCGACCTTGTGTTCGATGCGACGGTTCGCGGCGCCCTCGATCTCGCCGGCAACGGCCGGGACCGACGACCAGAAGCCGACGTTGACATAGGTGCGTTTCGGTTCGAGCGGGTACAGGGGCCACGGCCGCTGGGCGTCGCGCGCCACCGGGCCGCCCTCCCGTAACCGCAAGGGGCACAGCCAGACCGGCTCGATCGGAATCTCGTCGAGGAACCAGCGCAGGAACTCGGCGGTCCGTTCGATCGGCACCTCGATGTCCTGCACGACGCGTTCGCGCGGCAGGTTGCCCTTGCGCCGCTCGATACGGTCGGCGACGCCGTAGCGGTGGTCGAGGGCGATCAGCTTCCAGTAGAAGCTGCTGCGGAGCAGGCGCTTCGGCCACAGCCGCCGGATCCGGGGGTCCTGGGCGCCGAAGGCGCGCGAGCACCAGAACCAGTCGGTGTCCCACCGCCACAGGTAGTCCCGGACGGTGAGGCGGTCGGTCCGCGGATGGTTGACGGATGCGTGCTGGATCGAGCGGTAGTAGATGTTTTCGCCGGTGTAGTCGCTGACCGGGCCGGGGGCGTCGGTCTGCGTCCCGAGGGTCAGGTAGGACTCCGCGGCGGAGAACATCACCCCGTCGAGGTAGTCGACCGGCACCCCGGCGTGCACCCGCTCGGTGGCGATGCGGTCGAGGGCCGACTGCATCTCGTCGAGCGAGTCGAACCGCAGATGCCGCAGCGCCACGTACGGTTTCACCGGTTCGAGTTCGATGCGCAGGCGCGTGGCGTAGCCGAGGGTGCCGTAGGAGTTGGGGAAACCGTGGAACAGGTCGGCGTGCTCACCGTCGGGGGTGGCGGTGACGATCTCGCCCGCGCCGGTGAGGATGTCCATCTCGAGGACCGACTCGTGCGGCAGGCCGTTGCGGAAGGAGGTCGACTCGATGCCGAGCCCGGTGACCGCGCCGCCGAGCGTGATCGTCTTCAGCTGCGGCACCACCAGGGGTGCGAGGCCGTGGGGCAGGGTCGCGTCGACCAGGTCCTCGTAGGTGCACATGCCGGCGACGTCGGCGGTGCGCGCGACGGGGTCGACGGAGACGACGCCGCCGAGGCCGGACACGTCGAGGCCGGGCGCGTTCACCCGGGCCCGGGCCCGGAAGAGGTTGGAGGTCTTCTTCGCCAGGCGCACGGGGGCGTCGGCAGGGATGGCGCGGTAGGAACGCAACAGGCGCTCGACACCCGCCCGATGTGCGGATTCTCCGCTCGGGACTACGACTGACTTCGGCTTCTGCATACGACTCCCTGGGGCGACGCACGGTGGCGACCTTCACAATAGCCCCGCGGGCCCGCCCGGGCGCGACGATGCAGCAGGCAGGATGGGAACCGGTGACGGCCGCGCTCCGAGCGGCCCACGGGCAACAGGAGGAACAGTGGGACAGGTAAGCGCCAGCAGTTCGATTCAGCTCGCCGCGGCGCCGGAGCGGGTGCTCGAGGCCCTCGCGGACTACGAGTCGGTGCGTCCGCGCATCCTCCCGGAGCAGTACCGCGACTACCGGGTGCTCTCGGGTGGTCGCGGCGACGGCACGGTCGTGCACTGGATCCTGCAGGCGACGAAGAAGCGGGCTCGCGACGTCGAGGCGCGAGTGGCGGTCTCGGGCAGCACGATCACCGAGCGGGACGCGAACTCGTCCCTGGTGACCACGTGGAGCGTGGTGCCCAACGGCACCGGTTCGACCGTGGTGACGTTGACCGAGTGGAAGGGTGCGGGCGGCATCGGCGGCTTCTTCGAGAAGACCTTCGCGCCGCTCGGGCTGCGCAAGATCCAGGCGCAGGTGCTGGCGAACCTGAAGCGCGAACTGGACTAGAGGGCGTCGGCGGGGTCGCCGGCGAACGCGACGATCCCGGCGACGACGGCGGTGGCGTAACGCTGCCGCCCGTCGGGATGGGTCATCGTCGCGGCGTCCGTCGCGTTGCGCATGTTGCCGAGCTCGACCAGCACCGACGGCCGTCGGGCCAGATTGAGTCCGGCCAGGTCGTCGCGACCGAGCAGGCCGTCGGTGCCGAGGTACGTGGACGGGGTCAGTCCGGCGTCGACGAGGGCGTCGCGCACGGCGACGGCGAGGGCGACGGACGGGCCGGCCTGCACCTCGTCGAGTGGGGGCGCCGAGTAGTTGACGTGGAAGCCGCGCCCGTCGGCGGGGCCGCCGTCGGCGTGCAGGCTGACCACGACGTCCGCGCCGGAGGCGTTGGCCTCTTCCGCGCGCCGGTCCACGCAGGCCGCGACGGACGCGTCGTCGGGGCGGCTGAGCAGCACGTGCGCGCCGAGCTCCTCGAGTTCGGCGCGCACGAGCATCGCGACGTCCCAGTTGAAGGTGTGTTCCGCGTAGCCCGAGTCGGTGCTGGTGCCGGTGGTCTGGCAGTTCTTGGTGCCGCCGCGGCCGGTGGGCACCTGGGCGGTGATGCTCGCGTCGTTGGTGCCGTTGTGGCCGGGGTCGAGGAAGACGGTGCGGCCGGTCAGCGGCAGGTCCGGGGTCGCGGTCGCGGGGACTCCCGGCAGGGACAGGGCCAGCACGCAGGTGGCGGCGACGGTGATCCGGCGGGACAGTCCACGCACGCGCATTCCGTCACGGTACCGGGGACGGACTACCCTGAGTTGCGAAATCCCGCGAAAGGACATGCCTGTGGAACCCGGTGGAATGCCCGACATGCAGCAGCTCCTGGCGCAGGCGCAGCAGATGCAGCAGCAGCTGATGGCCGCCCAGGCGGAGATGGCGCAGGCGGAGGTGACCGGCCAGGCCGGTGGCGGCCTGGTGACGGCGACGGTGAAGGGGACCGGTGAGGTCGTCGGCCTTCGGATCAACCCCGAGGTCGTCGACCCCGAGGACGTGGAGACGCTGCAGGACCTGGTGATCGGCGCGATCGCCGACGCGTCGGCGAAGGCGCAGGAGATCGCCTCCGAGAAGCTCGGCCCCCTGGCCGGTGGGCTCGGCGGCGGCATTCCCGGTCTGCCCGGCTTCTAGAGGAGTCACGTGTACGAGGGACCGGTCCAGGACCTGATCGACGAGCTCGGCAAGCTGCCGGGCATCGGTCCGAAGAGCGCCCAGCGCATCGCGTTCCACCTGTTGTCGGTCGAGCCGCCGGAGCTCGACCGGCTGCAGGCGGCCCTGCAGCAGGTGCGCGACGGCGTCCGGTTCTGCGAGGTGTGCGGCACGGTGGCGGATCAGGAGCGGTGCCGGATCTGTTCCGATCCGCGCCGGGACCGGACCCAGATCTGTGTGGTCGAGGAGCCGAAGGACGTGCAGGCCATCGAGCGCACCCGCGAGTTCCGTGGGCGCTACCACGTGCTCGGCGGCGCCCTCGATCCGCTCAGCGGCATCGGTCCGGACCAGTTGCGGATCCGTGAGCTGCTCACCCGCATCGGCAATCAGGAGGACGGCGTCGACGTCACCGAGGTGATCATCGCGACGGACCCCAACACGGAGGGCGAGGCCACGGCGACGTACCTCGTGCGGATGCTGCGGGACTTCCCCGGCCTGACCGTGACGCGGCTGGCGTCCGGTCTGCCCATGGGGGGCGACCTCGAGTTCGCCGACGAGCTGACCCTCGGGCGGGCGCTCTCGGGCCGACGCACACTGTGACCGCCCCGAGACGCACCGGGGAGCAGACGCGCCGCCGGATCCTCGACGCGGCCGGCATGGCGTTCGCGACGCGTCCGTACCGCGAGATCACCCTCAAGGACATCGCCGAGGACGCCGGCGTCAGCCCGGCGCTGATCATCAAGTACTTCGGTTCCAAGGAGCAGTTGTTCGACGCGCTGGTCGACTTCCAGAGCGCGGCGGACGTGTTGTTCGACGGTCCCCTCGAACAGCTGGGGGAGCGGATGGTGTCGATGCTGGCGCGGCCGCTCGAACCGTACAAGCCGCTCTCGATGAACATCCTGTTCATGAGCGGGGCGAGCGAGGAGAGCAACAGCAAGCTCCGGGAGAACTATTCGAAGCAGATGATCGACGCGCTCGCGGCACGCCTGCCCGGCCCGGATGCACGGTTGCGGGCGGAGCTGGCGATGTCGATGGTGATGGGTCTGGCGATCATGCGGCGGCGCATGCTCGCGGAGCGCGCCACCGGTTCGGTGCCGGACGTGGTGGCGCGGTACGCGCCGCTGGTGCAGGAGCTGCTCGACGGGGCGGAGTGACCGACGGCCCGGAGTGAGATGCGGGTCACCTCTGTTGCGGGGTAAACGGCTATTCACTTAGCCTGGTAAACAATTATTCACCCCGCGCGGAGGAGGGCCGATGGCGTACGTGTCCACCCACCCCCTCCGGCTGCGCGGATCCCGGCCGGACCGGTCGCTCGCCGGGCCGCCCGCCCGCGGGGCGGCGACGGCGGTCGCGCCCCGGCCGTCGCGTTTCGTCTTCCCGATCCTCGCGGTCGGGGCGATCTTCCAGGCGATCATGCAGACGGTCATGGTGCCGCTGCTGCCGAGCATGCCGGCGCTGACCGGCGCCGGCACCACGGCCGTGTCGTGGCTGGTGACCGCCACCCTGCTGGTCGGGGCCGTGATGACCCCGATCTTCGGCCGGCTCGCCGACATGGTCGGCAAGAAGCGCATGCTGCTCGTCGCGCTCGTCCTGATGACCGTCGGATCGCTGCTGTGCGCGATCAGCTCGAACATCGCGGTCCTCATCACCGCCCGCGGTCTGCAGGGCGCGGGCGCGGCGGTCATTCCGATCGGCATGTCGATCCTGCGGGAGGAACTGCCGAGGGACCGCGTCGGACGCGCCGTCGCCCTGCTCAGCTCCACCCTCGGCCTGGGCACCGCGCTGGGCATCCCGTTCGCCGCCGCCATCGTCCAGTTCGCGGATTGGCACGTGCTGTTCTGGGTCACCACCGCGATCGGCGCGGCGGTGGCGACCGCGGCCGCGGTGTTCATCCGCGAGTCCCGCACCCGCACCGGCGGCCGGTTCGACGGCGTCGGCGCGGTCGGCCTGAGCGCCGCGCTGGTGAGCCTGCTCGTCCCCCTCACCCAGGGCAGCACCTGGGGCTGGACCAGCCCCGCCGTGCTGTCGATGTTCGCCGCCGCCGTCGTGCTGTTCGGACTGTGGGGATTCCAGCAGCTGCGCAACCGCAATCCGCTCGTCGATCTGCGGGCCTCGGCGCGGCGCACGGTCCTGATGCCGCACCTGGCCGCCCTGCTGGTGGGGTTCGCGTTCTACGGCAACACCCTCATCACCACGCAGTTGCTGCAGGCCGACCCCGACCACGGCGCCGGGTACGGGCTGCCGATCCTGCTCGCGGCCCTGTGCCAGCTGCCGGCGAGCTTCGCGATGATGTCGTTCGCCCTCGTCGCGGCGCGGTTGTCCGACCGGTGGGGCACGAAGGTCCCCATGCTGGCCGGCGCGTTGTTCCTGCTGGGCGGCTACTCGCTGCATGCGGTGCCCGACAAGCCGCTGTGGTCGGTGGTGGTGGCGCTCGGTGTCGCCGCCATCGGCACCACACTCGTGTACTGCACACTGCCGGTGCTGATCATGGGTGCGGTCCCGCTCGAGCAGACCGCCGCGGCGAACGGCGTCAACGTGCTGCTGCGCACCACGGGCAGCACGGTGTGCAGCGCCGTGGTCGCGACCGTCCTTGCGGCGCATCTGGTGAACGGCGGCATCGCCGCGGCGGGCTTCTCGATCGCCTACCTGGCGTGCGCTGCCTGCGCGGTGGTGGTGTTCGTGGCCGCGCTCGCGCTGCCGGCGGCGAACCGGCGGCCCGTCGAGCACGTCACCTCCGAGGTGCCTTCCGTATGAGTAACGCCGGTCCGCCGCCCGCGTGCCGGCGGCGAACCGGCCTCCTCCCTCCCCGGGTCTAGTACTCCACGCCGAGGTCCCGCAGGCGGTAGCCCTCCGGGTACCCCGGATAGGTGCGGTTGCTCGGATTGCTCGCGGCCATCGAGGTCCGTCGTTTCGGCAGCCGGCGTACCACCGCCGAACGGGCCCGCAGCGCGGCCTCCGCGACGGCCCGGACCCGCGGGGACCCCTGCGGGAACCCGAATGCCGCCGCCATCCGCTCGTCGATGAGCGAGTACACGGCCGTGGCGACGGCGGGTGCGAGCACCTTCGGGTACCACGACTGGAACAGCCGCAGGGTGTAGGTGCCGATGCGGTGGTTGTCGTCGCTGTAGGTGAAGTGCTCGTCCTCGTAGTCCAGCTTGAACCGCTGGAAGTCCTGGTACGACTCCGGAATGTTCTTGATCCCCATCCGGATTCCGACCTGCCGGTAGAAGTGGAACGAGGCGAGACGCTCGTGCGGGTGCAGCCGCCGCCAGCCGTAGCGGTCGATCCAGTCGATCGGGTCGTAGACGAACGTCGAGAGGACGTAGAGCATGTCGTCGTTGTCGATCGAATACCTGCCATGCATCCGGTTGACGTTGCGCAGCGACTCGCGACCCCGGTCGGAGTCGTACCCGTGCTCGACGAGTTCGGACATCAGGATCGCGGTGTCGTCGTAGCGCTTCTGCGGGCGGTGCTCGAACTCGCCGGTGCGGGCCAGCAGCGCGGAGATGCTCGGCACACAGTAGGTACGGAACAGCGCGAACTCGAGCGACCGCTGGTAGTCCCAAGGGAACTCGTACCCGGCGGTGATCCGCAGGATGTCCTGATGGTGGGTGACCGGGTCCAGGCCCTCGATCACCTTCAGCCAGCCGAATCGCCCGAATCCGGCGTGCGGGTCCTGGTTCGGCGCGGGGAAGGTGGCGGCCTTCTCGGTCCGGGCGTCGGGGCGGGCGACGACGGACGCCCCGCGCGTGCGTTCCCGGGTGCGGTCGGGGGAGGTCGACGTCATCCGCGTCACCGCCCGTGCCGGGTGCGGAGCATCCACGCGGCGATCTTCATGTCCCGCGCGGTGCGTTCGAGGGTGAGCAGGTTCAGCGGGGCCCGGAACCTCTCGACGGTCACCGACTTGGGGCGGCTGAATTCGCGCAGGCCGTCGGCGCCGTGGATGCGGCCGAATCCGGATTCGCCGATGCCACCGAACGGCAGCGACGGGATGCCCGCGAAACCGAGCACCGAGTTCACCGACACCATGCCGGTGCGCAGCCGGTCGGCGATCTTCCGTCCACGCGCGCGGTCCTTGGTGAACACCGACGCGCCGAGACCGTAGTCGGTGGCGTTGGCGCGCTCGACGGCCTCGTCGAGATCGCGCACCTTGTTGACCACCACCGTCGGGCCGAACGTCTCCTCGCACACCGCCGAGGACCGCTCCGGGACGTCGGTGAGGATCACCGGGTCGACGTAACGGTCGTGCACGGACTCGCGGCCGCCGACGACGGCGCGGGCGCCGTGCTCGAGCGCGTCGTCGATCTGGCCGCGCACGATGTCGATCTGCCGGGGCAGGGTCATCGGACCGTAGCTCGCGTCGTCGCTGCCGCCGGGGCGCACCCGCTCCATGGTCGCGGTGAGCTTGTCGAGGAACTGCCGGTAGACCGGCTCGACGACGTAGATGCGTTCGACGCCGGCGCAGGTCTGGCCCGCGTTCCCGAACGCTCCGAACGCGGCCATCTCCACGGCCTTGTCGAGGTCGGCGTCCTCCGCGACGATCATCGCGTCCTTGCCCCCGCACTCGGCGACGAGCGGGGTGAGGGTCTCGGCGCACACGGCCATGACCTTGCGGGCGGTGGCGCCGGAGCCGGTGAAGGCGACCTTGTCGACGCCGGAGCGGGCGAGTGCCGCCCCGGTCTCGCCGAGGCCGGTGATCACCTGGAACACCGGCTGCGTCGGGGCGAGCCCGTTCCACTTCTCCTCGAGCCACTTACCCACGCCGGGGGTCAGCTCGGACGGCTTGAACACCACGGCGTTGCCGGCGGCGAGGGCGTAGGAGATCGAGCCCATCGGGGTGTAGACCGGGTAGTTCCACGGTCCGATGACGCCGATCACGCCGAGCGGCTGGTACTCGAGGGTGGCCCGCTGGTTGGCGCTGGCGAGACCGGACGGCACCGTGCGCGGGCGCAGCACCTTCCTGGCGTTGCGGGCGGCCCAGTCGAGGTGCTCGATCGCGAGCATCACCTCGAGGAAGGCGTCACCGCGGGGCTTGCCGGTCTCGGCGGAGACGAGGGCCGCGAGGGGCTCGGCGTCGGCGGCGACGGCCTGCTTGAACTCGAGCAGCCAGTCGCGGCGGCCCCGGAAGCCCTGGTCGGCCCACCATCGGGCCGCCGAACGCGCGCGGTCGACGGCGGCGGCGACGTCGGCGGCACCGGCGATCGGATACTCGGCGAGGACGGATCCGTTGCGCGGGTCGAGACTCGCGAAGGTATCCCCCGGAGGGGCCGGGGACTGGGTATCGGCGGGCGTGAGTTCCTGGGTCATGGGCGACGCTTCCTTCGCTGGGCCACATCAAATATATTTGATGTGATTCACTGTCGTGGATATCACACTAGGCGGCGCGCCCGGTGTCGACAACCCCCCACTAATTGTCCAGGCCAGGAGGCCGATCCCATGCACACGAACCTGACGGAATTCACTCCCGAGCAGCAGGACTTCGCCGCAGCCGTCGCCGATTTCTGCCGACGGGAGGTCGGCACCCGCGAACAGCGAGACGCCCTCACCGACCACGGCAAGCACAGCCACAACCAGGAGCTCTACCGGAAGATGGCCGAGCTCGGCTGGCTCGGCGTGACGGTGCCCGAGGAGTTCGGCGGCTCCGCCGGCAGCACGGTCGACCTGTGCATCCTGCTCGAGCAGAGCACACGGGGCATGGCACCCATCGGGGGCATCGGCCCCACCCTCATCACGGGCGCCGCCTACGAGAAGTTCGGCACCCGGGCGCAGAAGGAGACCGTGCTCGGCGGCATCGTCGAGGGTCGATCCCAGTCCATCTCCATGTCCGAACCCGAGGCGGGATCCGACGTCGGCGCCCTGACCTGCCGCGCCGAGAAGGTCGACGACGGCTGGCTGATCAACGGCCAGAAGACCTGGTGCTCCAACGCGCACTTCGCCGACAACATTCTGCTCGTTGCCCGCACCGACCGCAGCGGCGCCAAGCATCAGGGCCTGACGATGTTCCACCTGCCGGCCGGCACCGCGGGGCTGAAGATCAGCGGCATCGAGACCATGGGCGGCAAGGAGGTCAACGACCTCTACCTCACCGACGTGCATCTGCCGGCGGACGCCGTCGTCGGCGAGGTCGGCAACGGCTGGACCCAGCTGATGGCCGGGCTGAACACCGAGCGGCTCATCCTGGCCGCGATGATGCTCGGCACCGCGCAGCGCGCCTTCGACGACGCCCTGCAGTTCGTCACCGAACGCAAGCAGTTCGGCCGGCCGGTCGGCACGTTCCAGGCCATCCGTCATCGCGTCGCCGACCTGGCCACCGAGATCGAGGCCACGCGCCTGCTCGTGTACCGCGTCGCGCGGCTCGTCGACGACAACCCGGGCACGTTGTTTCCGCGCGCGGCGTCCATGGTCAAGCTCAAGGCCACCGAGGTCGCGAAGAAGACGGCCCTCGAAGGCATGCAGATGATGGGCGGATACGGGTACGCCACCGAGTTCGACATGGAGCACCATGTCCGCCGGACGATCGTGTCGACGATCTTCGGCGGCACCAACGAGATCCAGCGCGACATCATCGGCAAGAGCTACGGACTGTAGACGATGGCGGCACCGGCCCGTTCCCTGCGGCGACGGCCTCAGCTTTCGGAGGAGGTCGCGATCCACCTGCGGGGCCTCATCATCTCCGGCGCGCTGCGCTCCGGCGACTTCGTGCGGCTCGACGAGACCGCAGCCGAACTCGGGGTCAGCGTCACCCCGGTCCGGGAAGCGCTGCTGACCCTGCGGGGGGAAGGTCTCGTGGAGTCGGTGCCCAACCGCGGTTACGTCGTCTCGCCGCTCGGGCGGGGTGACGTCGCCGACATCTTCTGGCTGCAGAAACAGATCGCGGTGGAACTGGCGGTGCGCGTGCTGCGGGTCGCGGACGCTGCGGACCTCGATCGGCTCACCGCGCTGAACGATGCGCTACGGTGCGCGGTCTCGTCGTCGGACGCCGACCGGATCGCCGCTGCGGAGTTCGAATTCCATCGCGAGGTCAACCGGATCGCGGACAGCCCGAAGCTCGCCTGGTTCCTCTACAGCGCGGCCCGCTACACCCCGTACCGGCTCTACACCGCGGACCCGGAGTGGGGCCGGTCGGCCGTCGACTCGCACGCCCGCTTGATCGACGCGTTCCGCAGGGGGGACCGCGACGAGGTGATCGCGCAGACCGCGGGGCAGTTCGACGATGCGGTCCGCCGGCTGCTCGAGCACCTGGACCGGCGCCCCGAGTGACCGAATGTGACATCCGGTCGATCACATCGACCGGATGTCACATTCGGTCCTGTGGAGCGTGGGGGTGTCCGGCGGAAGGCTTGCGGTGCAGGGGATTACAGCGCGATGTCGCGTTCGAGACCGAACCAGTAGTGCTCGCCCGCGTCGAACACGAGCCCGCCCTTGCCGTTCATGACGCCGACGAGCGTGTCGTCGTCGGCCTTCTTGAAGTGGTCGAACACCGGCATACCGTCGTAGACCATCGTGGCGGTGACCTCGCCGCGGAACCGGACCTCCCACAGTGACGCCTCGCCGCGCCCGGTTTCGACGTCGGAGTAGAGCTCACCGCTCGCGTCCCGGCACATCAGCGGCTGCACGTCGTGGGCGGCGGCGAACTGCTTGCCGTACCACCGGGCCTTGCCCAGCAGCGTGTGGGTGCGGTGGCCGGTGTCGAAACTGAATCCGCGCCAGCGGTATCCGACGAGATCGTCGATGCGGGCGGGCTCGAGGCGCGCCCACAGGTCGTCGAGTTCGCGCGGCGAGATCGTGTCGGTGCGGCGGCGCAGTGCGGCCAGCTCGTCGGCCACGGTCATGGTCACTCCTGACGGTCGAAGGTGAGTACTGCCTCGACGGCATCGCTGCGGGTCCGCGCCGTACTCCCGCACCACCGCGGCGAGTGCCGTGCGCGTCACGCGTCCGCCGCCGGGTCGCCGAGAAGGGTCGCCAGCATGAGCTGTTGCACGCGGGTCTCGTTGGCGGGGGTGGCGTCGAAGTGCAACAGACGTCCGACGTCGAGCACGAGGTTGAGCGCGGCGTGCACCAGGAATCGGCACTCGACGGCGGACAGGGCCGGACGTACCTCGCCGAGCAGGCGGGCCCACTCCTCGACGTTGAGCCGCTGGATGTTGCGCAGGTCGGTGCGGTGTGCATCGGGCAGGTTTCCGATCTCGGTGAAGTACACGACCATCAGCTCGCTGCGGGCGAACGACAACTGGACGTACACGCGGGTCAGGGAGCACAGTGCCTCGGCCGGGGTTGTGGAGTCGGCCAGCGTGCCGTTCACGGCGACGGCGAGCCGGTCCGCGGCCCGGTGGAAGGCCGCGGCGAGCAGGTCGGCCTTGCTCGCGAAGTGCCGGTAGACGCCGGAGGCGTTGATGCCGGCCGCCGCGCCGATCTCCTCGATGCTCACGTCGTGGTACCCGCGGGCATAGAAGAGCAGGATCGCTTCGTGCAGCAGCACCTCGCGCTTGTTGGCGACGGCGAGGCCCGGGACACGGGCCGGCTCGTCGTGTGACCGGTCGGTCGTCGCCGGACGGACACGCGCGACCGACCGGCAGGCCTCGAGCAGCAGCCGCTCGATCCGGCGGTTGGCCAGCGGGGCGCGGTGTGCGGTGATGCTGCCGACGACGCTGAGCATGGCCGCGCTGAGGATGACGTTGTCCGGTTCCGGGAGCCCGGGTCGCAGGGCCGCCAGCGCGGCCCCGATCCGGCGGTTGACCCCCCAGATCTCTCGCCGGACCGCGTCGCGGTCCGGCGCGGTGAGATAGCGGCTCTCCCATCGGTAGAGCCCGGCGGTGCGGCGGCATTCGACGGTGGTGCGGATCGCGGCGAGCAGCAGGCCGTCGAGGCGTTCGCCGGGGTCGGCGCTCGAGGGGCTCGCGGCGTCCGCTTCGGCGACCGCCGTCCCGAGCGTCGTGCCCAGGCTCAGGGCGGCGTCGCGGAACAACGCGTACTTGTTGGGAAAGTGCCGATAGAGGGCGGGGCCGGAAATGCCGACCGCGGCAGCGATCTCGTCGATCCCGACACCGTGGTACCCGCGTTCGCTGAACGCCTCGGCGGCGACCGCCGCGATCTGTGCCTTGCGGTTCTTCGGCCGTCGTCGCGGAGCCGGTGCTCCCTCGGTCGCCGTGCGGGCGGTCGACCGTGTCCGCGTCGCCCGCGAACCGGCCCGGGTCTGCTCCGCCACCGTACCTCCATTCATGCCGGGCGTGATGCCGGCAGCCTATCGCACACGTTAGCGGCCAACACCATATCTGCGTCGGCGAATCGGAGGGCCACGCCCCACGGAAAGGCCAGCGGAGAACCCTTGACAAACGCGGTTGCGCACCGCGAAAGTTAACGAGCATTCCCGATGTCACCACGGTGTCCGGCCGCTGCGCCGGACGTGTCCGTCCGATGCGCGTCGCGGCGCAGGTCCAGGATCCGAGGAGGTCCAGTGAGAACCCGATTCACCGAGGCATTCGGGGTCGAGCACCCCATCGTCCAGGGTGGGATGATGTGGGTCGGCCGCGCCGAACTCGTCGCCGCCGTGGCCGAATCCGGCGCTCTGGGCTTCCTGACCGCGCTCACCCAGCCGACGCCCGAGGACCTCGTGAAGGAGATCGCCCGGACCCGCGAGCTCACCGACAAGCCCTTCGGTGTCAATCTCACGATCCTGCCGTCGATCAACCCGCCGCCGTACGCCGAGTACCGGCAGGCCATCGTCGAGTCGGGTATCAAGATCGTCGAGACCGCCGGGTCCAACCCCGTCGACCACCTGCCCCACCTGAAGGACGCCGGCGTCAAGGTCGTCCACAAGTGCACGAGCGTGCGGCACGCGCTCAAGGCCGAACGCGTCGGAGTGGACGCCGTCAGCATCGACGGATTCGAGTGCGCCGGTCATCCCGGCGAGGACGACGTGCCCGGACTCGTCCTGATCCCCGTCGCCAGCCGGCAGCTGCAGATCCCGGTGATCGCCTCGGGTGGCATCGCGGACGCCCGCGGCCTCGTCGCCGCGCTAGCCCCAAGGCCGTTCAGTTAGTGGCTGTGGTGTGTTGTCCAGGAGGCTCGCCGGTGAGGATCTCGATTGCCATGGTGGCCCGGTAGCTGGTTCGGTCGATGTGTGATCCCCGGGCTTGGTATTTGGAGATGGCGCGTTTGACGATGCGGGGACAGGCCCGTAGCCGGCGGGCGGGCATCAGGCCCGCCAGCACGTGACGGCCGATCGCTCCTACCAGGTCGACGACCTCACCGGCGATGACGTTCGTGGCGTGGACGACCTGGTCGCGGGCGGCCTGCCAGGCGATGGTGAAGCTGGCCCGGTCCGGGTCGAGGTCGCCTACGATGCCGGTCGCGTCGGCTATCGCGGTGCGCAACAGCTGGTAGACCACCAGCAGTGCGTAGATCTCCTGCTCGACGCCCACGGGTGTGCGGGCACGCAGGACACGGCCGCCGAGGATGCTGGATTTCAGTTCCAGGTACGCGGTTTCGATCTCCCATCGCTCGTGGTAGAGCCCGATCAGTTCCGAGGCGGGATGGCGGTGCGGGTCGAGCAGGGTGGTCGCCAGCCGATACACCCCGGTGCGCCGTCCAGCGGCGGTGACCACAGTGACCTCGCAGTCGATCACCCGAACCCGCAGCGTCCCGAGGGTGGACAGGTAGGAGCCGTCGCGGTAGCGCGTCAGCACCGGCATGCGGCGACCGCTCTTGAGCCGGACGAGGGCCTCGGCGCCGGTCCCGGCAATATCGGCGATCAGGGCTTTCGCCCCGAAGTTGCGGTCGGCCAGCACGATCATGCCCGGCCGGAGGCTGCGCAGCAGGCGGGCCGTGTAGGTGGTTTCGCCGACGGTGGTGGGGCCGAACACCGCGTCGATGAGGGTGCGGGTGCCGCAGGCCAGCAACGCCACTACCCGGGCCTGGGGGTAGCCGGTGCCGCCGTGGTTGCCGCCGTTCTTGGTGAAGCGGGTGAGTATCGCCGCCGTGTCGGGCACGGTCAGGACGGTGCCGTCGATCGCGCAGACCAGCAGGCCGTGCCATCGGGTGCCGCGTCGGTCCGTCCCGGTCGGGGCTGGTCCGCGCAGCAGGTCGAACAGCCAGTGCAGGGGGGTGACGCCGACGCGGCGGCGGGCCTGGGCCAGTGCCCCGGCGGTCGGTGCGGCGGTGTCGATCCCGCCGAGTCCGGCAGTGAGTTTGCGCCAGACGCCGCAGTAGCCGACCTCGGGGAACAGGCAGGCGGCCAGCAGCAGGTACACCACCACGCGGGAGGGCAGATCCCGCACCCGGGACTGCATGGCACCGGTGGCGACCAGGGCCTCGTCGACCATCTCGAAGGGCAGATGCTGAGTGAGTTCGCCGAGGTGGCCGGGGGCGAACCGACCCCCGGCCACCGTGATCGAACCGGTGGTGACAGACTGCGTGTCCAACGGAGTTCCTTGTTTTCAGTGATCTTGGTCGACACTGTTGTAGCAAGGGACTCCGTTGCCCGTTCCCAGGGCTTGACACACAAGCCTCAAGCGCTAACTACACGGCCTTGGCGCTAGCCCTCGGGGCGGACGGGGTCAACATGGGGACCCGGTTCATGTGCACCGTCGAGTCGCCCGTCGCGCACGCGGTCAAGGAACAGATCGTCGCCAACACCGAACGCGACACCCGGCTCATCTTCCGCACCCTGCACAACACCGCCCGCGTGGCGGCGAATTCGGTCAGCGCGGAGGTCGTCGAGATCGAATCGCGCGGAGCGGAGTTCGGCGACATCGCGCACCTCGTCGCCGGCGCCCGGGGCAGGAAGGTGTTCGAGGACGGCGATCTCGAGGCGGGCATCTGG
Organism: Rhodococcus ruber; assembly: GCF_016804345.1. Taxonomy (NCBI): domain Bacteria; kingdom Bacillati; phylum Actinomycetota; class Actinomycetes; order Mycobacteriales; family Nocardiaceae; genus Rhodococcus; species Rhodococcus ruber. The sequence continues at coordinate 851,154 of NZ_CP044211.1, forward strand.
ACGGCCGGACAGAGCCAGGGCCTGATCGACGACATCCCGACCGTGGCCGAACTCGTCGAGCGCATGGTGTCCGAGGCGGAGTCGATCATCGAGGACCGGCTCCGCGGATTCGTGGCACAGGGGGTCGGGGCGTGAGCACACCGACCGGGGAGGGGCTGCGCTCGGAACTCGCCGACGGCATCCTGCGGCTGACCATCGACCGGCCGAAGCGGATGAACGCCGTGGACCTGCCGACCATGCGGGCGCTCGGCGCCGCGCTGGACGAGGCCGGCCCCGATCCCCGGGTCCGCACCGTCGTCCTCACCGGTGCGGGAACGGCGTTCTGCACCGGCGCCGATCTCGCTGCGGCAGCGACGAACCCGGCCGATCCGGCCGAGGTCATGGACGTCGCGAACGCGGTGATCCGATCCATCGCGACGGTTCCGGTGCCGGTGATCGCCGCCGTCAACGGCCCCGCCGCGGGCGTGGGCGTGTCGATGGCTGTTGCGGCGGACCTCACCTATGCCGCCGAGAGCGCCTATTTCCTGCTGTCGTTCGTGAACATGGGGCTGATGCCCGACGGCGGAGCGAGCCTGCTCGTCCCGGCGGCGGTCGGGCGTGCGCGGGCCGCGGAGATGGCGCTGCTCGGCGAGCGGGTGTCGGCCGCGGATGCCGACCGGTTCGGCCTCGTCGCGCGCACCCTGCCCGACGCGCAGTTCGCCGCGCATGTCGCGGACGTGGCGGCTCGGACGGCGACGAAACCACGGCGCGCTTTCGAACTGACCAAGCGGGCACTTCATGCCACCACGCTCGGCCTGCTCGACGACGCGCTGGCCCGGGAGAAGAGCGGCCAGACCGAGCTGCTCGCCTCGGCGGACTTCGCCGAGGCGGCCATGGCCATGCTCGAGAAGCGATCCCCGCGTTTCCCCTGACGACAGGCCGTGCACTTACCGGCGCGGGAACCCCGGTCGCCGCCCGGCTGCGTCCCGGTCGGACTGCCCTGTTAAGACGTTGGGCGACAATATCATTCGATGCGAGACGCGCTCCGTGCTGCGGGCGCCCGCGCCCTCCTCAACCGGTTGTCTCCCTGAGAATCACCATTAACAAAATGCTGGCCGAACAGGGGCGCTGCCTGTAATGTGCCTCACATCGAGAACCCGGATCGCGTCCCGTCGGCACCTCCGCCACGCCCCGAGAGGAATCCTCATGGTCACCGCCTCCACCCTCGCCGAGACCCAGCGCCTGCGTCGCAACAACTGGAACAACCACCTCGAGCGGCACGCCCTGATGATCCCGAACCGCACCGCGCTGCGGTTCCAGGGCCGGTCGATCACGTGGGCGGAGCTGCACGACCGGGTCGAGCGGCTCGCCGGTGCCCTCGCGCGGCGCGGCGTCGGCTTCGGTGACCGGGTCGTCGTGCTCATGCTCAACCGCCCCGAATACCTCGAAACCGTGCTGGCCGCGAACGCTCTCGGCGCGATCGCCGTGCCGGTCAACTTCCGTCTCACCGCGCCCGAGGTGGCGTACCTGTCGAACGACAGCGGGGCCTCGGCGATCGTGGTCGAGGCACCCCTCGCTCCGCTGGCCGCCGCGGTCCGCGCGGAGAGCGACGGGCTCGGCCTGTCCATCACCGTCGGCGGGGCCCCGGACGGCGACAGCCTCGCCTACGAGGACCTGGTCGCCGAGACCGGCGAGCCGCACCCGGCGGTCGACGTTCCGGACGACACCCCGGCCCTGATTATGTACACCTCCGGGACCACGGGACGGCCCAAGGGCGCGGTGCTCTCCCACAGCAACATGTCCGCGCAGGCCCTCACGTGCATCCGTGCGTTCCACCTGTTCGACGAGTCCGGCGTCGGGTTCTGCGCCTCGCCGATGTTCCACATCGCGGCTCTCGGTGCGATGGCACCCAACCTGATGCTGGGCGTCGCCACCGTGATCCATCCGGTGGGGGCGTTCGACCCGAACGAGCTGCTCGACGTCCTCGAGGCCGAGCAGGTCACCAACCTGTTCCTGGTGCCGGTGCAGTGGCAGGCGGTGTGCGCGGCACAGCAGGCGAACCCGCGGAAGCTGGCCCTGCGCAACATCTCCTGGGGCGCTGCGCCGTCGTCCGACACGATCCTGCGCGCGATGGCCGAGACGTTCCCCGACGCGTCGAACGTCGCGGTGTTCGGCCAGACCGAGATGTCACCCATCACCTGCGTGCTCGACGGCGAGGACGCGCTGCGCAAGCTCGGCTCCGTCGGCCGGGTCATTCCCACCATCCAGGCGCGGGTCGTCGACGACGAGATGAACGACGTGGCCCCCGGTGAGGTCGGCGAGATCGTCTACCGCGGACCCACCATGATGAGCGAGTACTGGAACAACCCGGCCGCGACGGCAGATGCGTTCCACGGCGGCTGGTTCCACTCCGGCGACCTCGTGCGCGTCGACGACGAGGGCTTCGTCTACGTCGTCGACCGCAAGAAGGACATGATCATCTCCGGCGGCGAGAACATCTACTGCGCCGAGGTCGAGAACGTGCTGTTCTCGCATCCGAAGATCCTCGAGGCCGCCGTGATCGGACGTCCGGATCCGAAGTGGGGCGAGGTGCCGGTCGCGGTGATCGCGTTGCGGCCCGGCCACGACGATCTTCCCCTGGACGAGCTGCAGCCGTTCTTCGACGAGCGGCTCGCCCGCTACAAGCATCCGAAGGACGTCGTGATCGTCGAGGCCCTGCCGCGCAACGCCAGCGGCAAGGTCGTCAAGCACCAGCTGCGCGGCGGCCTGTCGGCGGTCGTCCAGGGCTGAGACGCCGAGGAGCCGTCGGGGGACGGGAGGCCGCGATGACGCGTACGGGGGTATGGGAGTGACGTTCGAGCTGCCCGAGGCGAGGGGGCCGGTGCACGACCTGGCGATCCAGGTCGGTGCGTTGGTCGGGTTCTCCGTGGAGACCCTCGCCACCACCGTGCGCGTCGTCGCCGGCCGTCGACTCTCGCTCCGCGAGACGATCACACAGGCGCTGTTCGTCGCGAAGGTGTGCAGCGGCCCGGCGCTGCTGTTGATGCTGCCCGTCGGCGTGCTCATCGCGGTCTCCGTCGGCTCCCTCGCCGGCCGGCTCGGCGCCGGCGGGTACTCCGGCGCGATCGTCGCGTTCGTCGTGGTGGGTCAGGCCGCGGCGCTGGTGTGCGCACTCATGCTCGCCGGGGTCGGCGGCTCCGCGATCTGCGCCGACCTGGGTTCCCGCACCATCCGCGAGGAGATCGAGGCGATGGAGGTGATGGGGCTGAACGTGGTCGAGCGGCTCGTCGTGCCGCGGCTGCTCGCCTCGATCCTCGTGTCGGTGATGCTCTGCGCGCTCGTCACGCTCGTGGGTGTCGGCGGCTGCTATCTGTACGAGATCTACGTCGACGACGCCTCGGGCGGTGGCTTCCTGCGCACGCTGACCGAGTACGGCCGGCTGTCGGATTTCGTGATGGCGATGGTGAAGTCGGCGTTCTTCGGGATCACCTCCGCCCTCATCGCCGCGTTCAAGGGCCTGCACGCCAAGGGCGGCCCGAGCGGCGTGGCCGACGCCGTCAACGAGGCCGTCGTGCTCGCCTTCGTGATGGTGTTCGTCGTCAATACCGTGCTGTCCCAGATGTACACCGTGATGGTGCCGGCCGTGGGGACCTACTGATGCTGTCCCATTCCACCGTCACCCGGGTGCGCGGCGTCCACCGGTCGGTGACCGGCGTCGTCGACGGGTTCGCCACCGTCGGCCGCCACGTGCTGTTCGGGATACACACGGTCGCAGGCATTCCCACAGCGCTGCGCCGGTACCACAAGCACGTGACGTACCACGTGGGGGAGGTCGGCTTCGGCTATGCCTCGCTGCTCGCCGGGGGCGGCACCATCGGCATCGTCTTCGCGATGTCCGCGGTCGCCGCGATGATGGTCGGCGTCGAGACCCAGCGCGGCCTCGAGCTGATCGGCATGACGTCGCTGTCGGGAATGCTGTCCGCGATCGCCAACACCCGTGAACTCGCCCCGGTCGTCGCGTCCGTCGCGCTGGCGGCGAAGGTCGGCACCGGCTTCACCGCCCAGCTCGGCGCCATGCGGATCTCCGACGAGATCGACGCGCTGGACGCCTTGGCCGTGCGGTCGGTGCCCTTCCTCGCCAGCACACGGCTGATCGCGTCCGCCGTCTGCGTGGTCCCGATCTACATGGTCGGCCTGCTGTCGGCGTACGTCGCCACCCGGCTCGTCGTCGTCACCTTCCAGGGCAACTCCGCGGGCACCTACGACTACTACTTCCACCTCGCGCTCGGCCCGTCCGACCTGTGGTACTCGCTGACCAAGGCCGTGGTGTTCGCGATGATCGTGGCACTCGTGCACTGCTCCTACGGATACCACGCCACCGGCGGACCGGAGGGGGTCGGTCGCGCGGCCGGGCGCGCGTTGCGCACCAGCATCCTGGCCATCGGTGTCACCGACGTGGTCCTGACGTTCGCGTTGTGGGGGCTCGTGCCGACCGTGCCGGGGATGGGGCTGTCGTGACGACCCAGCAGGCGACGGCGTCGGGTCCTGCCGTCACGGCGCCGCCCTCACCGCGGCGCGAGAGCCGTCGCCGGCGCCGAGACGGAACCGGCAGGGCGGGAGCGGCTCTCGTCGGGGTCGTCGCCGTCGTGGTCGTCGCCGTCGCGGGGGCCCTGCTCGTCGCCTCGGGGTCGGGCGGACTCTCGCGCGAGCCGGAAGTCACCGCGGTGGTCCCGGCGGGCGCGGGAGTGATCCACGGCGCCGCCGGGGTGCAGTACCGGGGCGTGCACGTCGGCCGGCTCGTGCACCTCGAGGCGGGCCTCGCGAGTTCACGGATCACGATGCGACTCGACGCCCGCGCGCTCCGAAACATTCCCGCCTCGGTGCAGCTCCGCATCGTGCCGCGCACCCTGTTCGGCGACGTCTTCCTCGAACTCGTCCCGGCCGCGGACCCTGCAACCGGGCCCCGCCTGCGGGCCGGCACACAGATCCCGGTGGACACCTCCGCCGAGGCGGTGCAGCTGGCGAACCTGTACTACACCACCACCGATCTCCTGCGGGAACTGCGGCCGGACCTGCTCGCCGTCACCCTCGACGCGATGAGCCAGGCCCTGGCGGGACGGGGCGAATCCCTCGGCCGCACCCTCGACCGCAGCGTCGCGCTCACCGAGCAGCTCGGCCCGCTGATCGACGAGGGACTGGCCTCCGCACCGCAACTCGCCGCGGTGACCGAGTCGATGGCCGCGGCCACCGACGACTTGGTCGCGACCCTGCAGAACGCGGCGGAGCTCTCGGAGATCGCCCTCGAACGCCGCGACGGTGTGGCACGCCTGCTGCGCGGCGGAGCCGCCCTGGCCGCCGACGGTTCCACCCTGATCGCGCAGAACACCGAGCGGATGATCGCCGTCGTCCGCGACGGTGCGCCGGTGCTCGAGACGTTCGCGGCCGACACCGTCGGGCTCGACGACACCCTGCGGCATCTCACGACCTTCGGCGACGCCGGCGCACGAGTCTTCGCGACCGGGCGGTTCGACATCACCGCCGTCGCGGACTTCTCGGATCCGATGCCGTACACCGCCGCCGACTGCCCCCGGTATCCCGGCATGGACGGCGCGAACTGCGACGATCCCGTCCGGACGAGCCCGATCGACCGGCAGCCCGTCCTCTCGGCCGCCGCGGAGCGGGAGCCGCTGGGATACCTGGAGCAGATCGCAGGTGGTGCCGACCCGTCCGATCCCGCGGCCACGGGGACGAATCCGTCCACCGCCGCGTCGATCCTGCTCGCGCCGCTCGTCCGTGGCACGGAGGTGGAAGTCTCGTGAACTCGCTGCTCGGACCGGGAGTGCGCCTCACGGCGTTCTGCGCCGTGGGAGTACTGGCGGCGGTCGTCGTCGGCAACACCCTCGACAGGACGATCGCCGGGTCCACCCGCGCATACTCCGCGGAGTTCACGGACGTCGAGGGGCTCGGCCCCGGCAGCGACGTCACGCTCGCCGGTGTGCGGGTGGGGCGCGTGTCCGACGTGACACTCGCGCCGCAGGACGACGGAACATCAAGAGCAGTAGTCGATTTCGAGGTGGAATCGGAGTTCGAGCTCACCACGGACGTCACTGCCGACGTGCACTACGGCGACATGATCGGCGTCCGGTACGTCGCGCTGACGCTGCCCGAGGACGGAACCGGCACCGTACTGCCCGACGGTGGCACGATCCCGGTCGGGCAGACGTCGCCGCCGGTCGACCTGACCGCGCTCGTCAACGGGTTCGAGCCGCTGTTCGAGGCGATCGACCCCGCCCAGGTGAACACACTCGCCACCGCCGTCGTCGAGGCGTTCCAGGGGCAGGGCAGCACACTGGATTCGCTGCTGCTGCACATCGCGTCGGTGAGCAGCGACCTCGTCGAGCACGAGCAGATCTTCGACAGCCTCGCCGCCAACCTCGAGACGCTCGTCGCCGTCGCGGACCGGCGCAGTACGGACGTCGGTCGCCTGATCTCGGGACTGGCCGTCGTCAGCGACGCCCTGGCCGGGGACGGCGATCAGCTCGCTGTGCTCGTCGAGCGCGGCTCCACCTCCGTCCGTGCCGCCGCCGCACTCGTCGCCGGCGCGACGGCCCCGCTCGCGAGCACGGTGACCGACCTGCGGGCGATGACCGACGCGTGGATCCCCCGGACCGGACAGTTCGATCAGGTGATGAGCGGCCTTCCGGAGCTGGCCGGCAACATCAACCGCATCGGCGACTACGGCGGCTGGCTGAACCTCTACATGTGCAACTTCACGGTGAAGAGCCACGACGCCGAGGTCAACCTCTTCGGCCCGGCCTACTCGGAGGTGTGCCGATGAGCGCCGTGCGACGGATCCGCGACGCCGCACTCGCGATGCTCGCGGGCCGGCACGATCGGACCGCCGACCCGCTCGTGGTGGGGGCCGTCGGCATCGTCCTCGTCGCGGCGGTGATGGCCGTCGCCCTCGCCGCACCGCGGGTCACCTACCTCCTCCGCACCGACGAGTACACGGCGGAACTGGCGAACGCGGCGGGGCTGCAACCCGACGACCCGGTCTACGTGGCCGGGGTGCCCGCCGGGCGGGTCGAGGACCTGCGGCTGGGAACGGACCGGGTCGTCGTGACGTTCCGGGTGGACGGCGGCCAACCGCTCGGCGATCGCACTGCGGCCGAGGTGAAGCTGAAGACGATCCTCGGCAAGCTCTACCTGTCGGTGACTCCGGCCGGGGCCGGGGAACTCCCCGAGGGCCGGATCCCGCTGGCACGCACCTCCGTTCCGTACAGCCTCGACCAGATCGCGGCGGACGCCGGGCAGGTGGCCCGCGATCTCGACGTGCCCGGACTCGAAGCGATGATGCGGACGCTCGCCGACACCGTCCCGTCCGACTCGGCCCAGCTCGCCGACGCCCTCGCCGGCGCCACCGCCGCAGCAGAGATGCTGTCGCGCAACGACGCCCGCATACACTCACTGCTCGAGGCGTCGCGCTCGCTCTCCGCGATCGTCGCCGGGCAGAGCGAGGACGTCGCGGCGCTGGTGCAGAACGCGACCACCGTCGTGTCGGTGCTCGCCGCCCGCAGGGACGCGCTCGGGCAGCTCGTGGCGGACCTGCGCCTGCTGACCGAGCGCACCGCCGCCTTCCTCGAGGACAACTCCGCGGAGATCGACGCATTGCTGGTCAACCTGCGTTCGGTGACCGACACGCTGAACCGCAACGCCGAGAACATCGATGTGCTGATGACCCGTCTGCCGCCGGCGCTGCGTGCCGCCGCCGACGCGTCGGGCAACGGCAACTGGGTCGACGTGCACGCCCCCGCCGGCCCCATCCCCGACAACCTGCTGTGCGCGCTCGGCGTGATGGAGGGATGCCGGTGACCACCACCCGGACGGCAGTGACCACCCGGACAACCTGGGCGCTCCGCGGGCTCGCGATCGGCGTCGTCACGGTGGTGTGCGCGGCGGCGGCCTGGTACGTCTTCGTCGGCACCGATCGTGCCCGGACCGTGACCGCCGAATTCGCGTCCGTGAGCGGTGTCTATCCCGGCAGCAAGGTCGCCGTCCTGGGGCTGCCCGTCGGCACGGTCGAATCGGTCGAGCCGGCCGGCACCGTCGTGACCGTGACGATGCGGATCCCCGACGACATCGTCCTGCCCGCCGACGTCTCGGCCTTCGTGATGAATCCGTCGATCATCAGCGACCGGTTCGTCGAACTGAGCCCGGCCTATGCGGGCGGGGCCCGGTTCGAGGACGGTGACGTCATCCCGCCCGAACGCAGCCACGCACCGATCAACTGGGACGAACTGCTCGAGAGCGTCGACACCATCGCGGCGGCGCTCGGGCCGGACGCCGGCGCGCTGGGCTCGACCCTCGACCTGGCCGCCGGTGCCACCGCGGGGCTCGGACCCGAGATCAACCGGGCGCTGCGTGCGGTGGGTGCCGCGAGTTCCGTCGTCGGCGCCCGATCCGAGGACATCGGGGCGCTCGTCGACGACCTCGGGATCGCGGTCGAGGCCGTGAACGCCCGTCAGGGCTCGCTGTCCGAACTGGCCACCGGGTTGTCCGACCTGGGCGCCGAGCTGCAACGGCAGAACCTCGACGTCGCCGGGCCGATCGGCCGGCTGACGACGATCCTGGACCGGCTCGACACCCTGCTCGGTGCCCGCGGGCAGGACATCGACGCCGTCGTCGCCGACGCGCAGGTGCTCACCGGGCTGTTCGCCGAGCACCGTGCCGATCTCGCGGAGCTGCTGGACGTGCTGCCGCTGACGATGCAGAACATCGACAACACCATCGGTGAGAACACCACCGCCCGCATCCGGCTGAACATCTCCACCCGGATCGGTCAGTTCCCGCGGGCGAGGGAGCTGTGCGAGCGGGAACAGCTGCCGTTGTGCACCGGAGCGGGATTCACCAACCCGATCACCGTCCCGATCGACCTGTCCGATCCCTTCCGGGATCTCGTGCCCCAGTCGCTGGACCGGGCCCTGGGAGGCGGCCGATGAACCGGCGCACGGCCGGGCTCGCCGCCGTCCTGGCCGCGGCGGCGGTCGCGGCCACGGGGTGCGGCGTGGGCCTGCAGCAGCTGCCGATCGGGCGCAGCGGCGAGGGCGAAACCTACCGGGTGACAGCGGTGTTCGACGGGGCGGACCGCGTCGATCCCGGCACCGAGGTGCGCGTCGGGCAGGCCGTGGTGGGCCGCGTGCGGTCGATCTCCACGGACGGCCGCCGTGCCTTCCTCGAACTGAGCATGAGCGAGTGGGCCGAACTGCCCGCGAACGTCGCCGCGTCGGTGCGGCTGCCGTCCGCGCTCGGCAGCCCGTTCGTCCAGATCGACCTGCCCGGGCAGCCGTCACCGGAGCCGCTCGCCGACGGGGACGTCATCGAGCGGACGGAGCGGGGCCCCGAGCTCGAGGCCACGTTCGCGATGCTGGGACAGATCGTCAGCGGCAGCGGCCTCGACGAACTCCGCACGATCACCACCGAGCTCACGACCGCGTTCGGCGGTCGCGGCGACAAGATCCGCACCCTACTCGAACGGATGGACCGGACGATGGCGCTCGCGGCCGGCAACGGCGATCACCTCGCCCGGACGCTGCGCGCCGCCGACGACGTCACGGCCCGGCTGGCGCAGCAACAGCAGCTGATCGACGACGGCATCGCGAGCAGCGCGGAGATCGTCGACCTGCTCGCGGCGCAGGAAGCGGACCTACGGTCCCTGGTGTCGAGCACGTCCACGATGCTGACGTCGCTGGACGCGATCATGGCCGACTCCGGCCGGATGGGCGGATCCGTCGACGACATCGCCGAGATCCTCGCCGGAATCCGGGACTTCAACCGGACGGTCGGCTCTGCGCTGACCAACATGGATGCCTTCGTCGACGGGTTCAACCGGTCCGTGCACGGCGACTATCTGCTGTTCGACGGCGCGTTCGACGTGCCGGGAGCGATCGACATGCTGCTCACGGGCGGCGTCCCGATGCCCGCCGCCTCGCCGCCGGTCACCGTCCCGTCGGGGCTGCCGGACCTGCTCCAGGGAGGACTCCGATGAAACGGCCGGTGCTGGTGCAGGTTTCGCTGTTCGTCGTGCTCGGTCTGCTGGCCACCGCGTTCGGTGTCCGCTACGTCCTCGGCCCGCAGAGCATCGGCGGTGGCCTCGAGGTGCGAGCGCACCTGGTCGACGCGCGCGGTATCGGTCCCGGGACGACGGTGACCTACCGTGGGGTCGCGGTGGGGGAGATCGACTCGGTGACGATCGACGACGGCGGTCGCGGGTCGACGGCGGTGCTCACGCTGGATCCGGACACCCGGATCCCCGTGGGCAGCACGGGCCGCGTCGCGACGGGCACCGCGATCGGCATCATCACCCTCGACATCGAACCGCAGACCGCCGAGGGTCCCTATCTCACCGACGGCGACACCCTCGAGGTGCCGGCGGACGCGCAGGGACTGCGGCTCGACCAGATGCTCGTCCGGATGAGCGCACTCGTCGAGAGCATCGATCCCGGATCGGTCGCGACGCTCGGCGAGACCTGGGGCACCGCACTCGCGGGTACGGGGCCCGACCTGCAGGCCCTGCTCGAGAACGCCGATGCACTCTCGACGATGGCGTCGGAACGGGCGCCGACCCTCGCGGCACTGCTGGAGCAGGGGGTCGACCTGGTGAACACGCTCGCCGAGAACTCCGGCACCTTCCCGGGCGCGATGCGGGCCGTGCGGGACGTCTCCGACCAACTCGCCGGTAGCCGGGACGCGCTCGTGTACCTGCTGGACCGGTCGCCGGAGGCCCTCGCGAAGACGGAGCGGTTGTTCGCCGACACCCGTGACGACTACGGGCTGCTGCTGACGAACCTGGTGACCGTGGGCGACGTGCTCGCCCCGCGCACCCCGGCCCTGGCAGCCGGCCTCGACTCGATCCCCGCGGCGCTCGGCGACCTGACCTCGGTGGTCGAAGGCGACCGTGGCGACTTCTCGCTCGTCGCCACGCAGGGGCCGGTCTGCTACTACGACACGCAGCGCCGCACTGTCGGCGACGAGAGCCCCCGCACCCCGAACCTGTCCCTGTACTGCCCGCCGGGCGAGGATCTCGCCCAGCGCGGCGCCCGCGTCGCGCCACGACCCGACGACCTCGGCCTGCAACACCAGACCACCCCCGCAATGGTGACCGGACCGGACATGGCGGAGGATCCGCTGCTCGTCCCCACCGGCGTCGAGGTACTGCAGTACTGGCAGAAGCTGTTGGAAGGACTGGGAAACTGATGCCGACCACCGAATCCACCACCGAATCCGCCGTCGACGACACCGCCACGCCCGCGCCGCCGGACCCGGGGCCCCCGGGCTCCCGGCCGCGGCGACGGCTGCTGCTCGTCCTGATCGTGCTGCTCACCGCGGCCGCCGGCTTCTGCGGCTTCCGGTGGTGGCAGGCCGAGCAGGCCGAGGACCTACGGGCCGGTGCGCTCGAACGGGCGCGGGAGTACGCGATCGCGCTCGGCACCTACGACTACCGGCACTTCGACGATGCGCTCGCCGCGGTCACCGACGTCTCCACCCCCGAGTTCGCGGACAAGTACCGCGCGGTGGCGGGAGACCTGCGCGGGCTCGTGGAGAACGGGCAGGGCGTCTCCGTCGCGACCGTGTCGCACGCCGCGGTCGAGACACTCGACGCGGATCGCGCGACGGTGCTCGTGTTCCTCGACCAGGACGTGAAGAACGTCGCGGTGCCGGACGGGCGGGTCGACGCGACACGGTTCCTGATCACCCTCGACCGGGTGGACGACCGGTGGCTGCTGCAGGGAGCGGACGCGAAGTGACGATCTGCGAGGTGGCGACGTGGCGGACCTGACCGGGTCCGGCGACGGAGCATCGGGCCGGAGGCTCACGCAGGCCGCGCTCAACGCGGACGCCACGATCGCCCGGGTGGAAGCGGGTGCCTACCGGGATGTTGCCGATCCTGCCCGGACCGTGGCACCGGGCCCGCGTCGTGCTTCGCGGGCCGGGCCGTCCGGGGATGAGAAGACCCGTCCGGAAGGGAGTCTTCCGGACGGGCGGTCTCGCGTCAGTACCTGGGCGGGCGGACCAGGTCGTCGGACACGTGCGGATGCGCGGAATCCGATCGCACCAGGTAGGCCTCGAGGGCTGCGGTGCCGCCCAGTGCGGCACCGAGCAGCAGCAGTAGCTCGACCACGTTCGCGTTCATATCGGTTTCTCCTCTCGACGTGCGGCCCGATCGTCAGTCGGCCGTCGGGCGCTCCTGCTGGTCGCGGTCCGCGAACATGGCCTCGATGCGGGCCTTGATCTCCTCGGTGCTCATGGAGCGACGGGGCGCGGCGACAGCGGAGGTGTGCATGTGTGGTGGTGTTCCTGTCTGTGATGTCGGGATGATCGGGGCTCGGTCGACCGGGACGGTCAGTTCGTCCGGAGGAAGGACACGAGACCCGTGACGGTGGTGGTCGCACCGACCGCGGTCAGGCCGGTGACCATGAGGGCTGCGGCGCCGACGGAGACGGCGGTGCCGAGCGTGTGCCCGAGAGCGGCGCGCCACCCCGGCGTCGACGAGCCGGTGTGGGACACGAGCACCATCGGGGCGCTCCGGACGTCCTCGTAGCGTGAGGTGTGGTGGCGCGTTGCCGTGCCTGTCATATTCGGTTTATCCCCCTGCAAGCAATTCGTGACTTGGTTCACAAAACCAATGCCGATGTGTTGTACCCCATCACAGCGGCGTGCGCTACTCGAGCGGATGTCCAACTGTGCTCAGGGGTCCGCGCGATCGCCCGCGATCCGCACGTAGGAGGCGGCTCCGCGCTCCCCGCGACGCGCCGGCCGTTCCGGCGTGTCTGGTTGAATGGCGATCCGAGCCCCGCGTCGAAAGCGCGGCGACGAGGTCGAGGAGCGCACATGCAGAACGGTCAGTCCACGGCCGATCCGGCGACGGTGTTCACCGCACTCGCCGAGATCGTCTACCGCGGCGCGGGCCCTGCGGAGACGTACACGGCGATCTGCGTGGCCGCCACGATGCTGGTGCCCGGCTGCGACCATGCCAGTCTCATGCTGCGGGAAGGTAAGGCGTACGTCACCGTCGGTGCCTCCGACGACGTCGCGCGGCACGTCGACGACCTCGAGCGCGCGACCGGCGAGGGACCGTGCCTGGACGCGATCGAGGAGGACGCCGCTCAGATCGAGCCGGACCTGAACGTCTCCGAGCAGTGGCCGCATCTGGCTCCCGGCATCGTGACGCAGACGCCCGTGCGTGGAGCGATGGGGTTCCGCCTGCGAGTCGACGACCGCAAGGTCGGGTCGCTGAACCTGTTCTCCGATACGGCGGGGGCCTTCGACCTCGCGGCCGCCACCCACGCCAGCGTCCTGGCCGCCTTCGCGGCCGTTGCCGTCGCCGCCACGTCCCGGGGCGAGGACATTGCCTCACTGCGCAACGGCATCGAGAGCAACCGGGAGATCGGCAAAGCGGTCGGTCTTCTCATGGCACTGAACAAGATCTCCGACGATCAGGCGTTCGAGCTGCTCCGCCGGACGTCGCAGCAGGTCAACGTCAAGGTGGCGGAACTGGCCCGCACCGTCGTCGACCAGCATCGCCGCGAGACGCGCGAGATGAAGGGACGCCGTTGAGTTCCCGCCCTTGCATTCGGGGTGTGATGCAGATAACATCGGTAGTGCGAATCGAGCAGACGTCCGAGGACGACAGAGGCTCGTGAAGCAGAGATCCGGCCCGGTGAACGCGAAAGCGATTTCCCGGGCCGAACCCCTGTCCGGGGTGTTCGCGGACGCGGGGTGTTCACGGACGGCGGGTCAGGCCAGCCGCTCACGCCGCAACTGCTCGACCTCCGGCAGATCCAGCGGCGGCAGCGAGTCCACGCCGAGCGCGCGTGCCAGCAGCAGATCCGCCAGTTCGGGGTTGCGGGCCAGGACCGGTCCGTGCATGTAGGTGCCGATCACCGAACCCTGCACGGCGCCCTCGACGCCGTCGCCCACGCCGTTGCCGACACCCCGGGTGACCCGGCCCAGGGCACGAGCCTCCGGCCCCAGAGTCGTTCCGCCGCGGTGGTTCTCGAAGCCGGTCAACGGCAGGTGCAGCCCCTCGACGAGGGGAGTGGTCACGACCTCGCCGATGGCACGGGTCTGCTGCGGAGCGGTGGTCACGTCGAGCAGGCCGACGCCGTCGACGCGCTCGCCCGCCGACGTCTGGTACCAGTTGCCGAGCACCTGGATCGCCGCGCAGATCGCCAGGACCGGAGCCCCCCGTCCGGCCGCCCGTTGCAGTCCCGGATGTCGCTGCAGGTGTCGCGTGGCGAGGCGTTGCGCCGAGTCCTCGGCCCCGCCGAGGGTGTAGAGATCCAGGGAGTCGGGCACCGGGTCGGTCAGGTTGATCGACACGACCTCGGCATCGTGGCCGCGCATCCGCAGGCGCTGCCGCAGGACCAGCGCATTGCCGCCGTCGCCGTAGGTGCCCATCACGTCGGGCAGCACGAGCCCGATCCGCACGGTGGACTCAGACATGCGCGGCTCCCTTCGCCAGGGCGGTGTTCAGATCCCGGAACGCGGTGTAGTTGGCCAGGACCTCGACCCGTCCGGGCGGGCACGACGCGATGGCCCGGACCGGATCCGCCACCAGCGTGTGCTCGACCCCGGCGTAGGTCAGCCGCACGGCCAGGTCGGTACCGCGTTCGCCGGAGGCCACCACCTGCACGCCCTCGAAGTGCTCGAACCGCACGTCCCACAGCCACGACAGGTCCTCCCCGTCGGGCACCTGCCCGTTGACCGCGATGACCAGACCGTCGACCGTCGGGTCGATCATCGACAGGGCTTCCTGCCATCCGGCCGGATTCTTCGCCAGCAGCATGTGCACCGAATGCGGACCCACCTGCACGGTCTTGTACCGGCCGGCGACCTCCTCGACGACACCCGCGGCGGCGACGGCCGCGGCCGGATCCGCGCCGAGGGCGACCGCCGCGGCCACCGCCTGCGCGGCGTTGCCGCGGTTGGCGCGCCCCGGCAGGGTCAGCGTCATCGGCAGCACCAGCCCGTCCGGGCCGTAGAGATTGTCGTCGTCGACCCACCAATCCGGTTCGGGCCGTGCGAAATCCGATCCCGTGCTGCGCCAGTGCCCGTCCTCCCACAGGATCGGCTCGCCGGTGCGGGGGCAGCTGACCGAGTCGCCCGACCAGCCGGCGCCCGCCGCCACCCACACCACGTTCGGATGGTCGTAGGCGACGGAGGTGACGAGCACGTCGTCGCAGTTCGCGACGACCACCGCGTCCGGGTGCCGTTCGAGACCGGCCCGCAGCTTGCGTTCGATCATGTTGATCTCGCCCACCCGGTCCAGCTGGTCGCGGCTCAGATTGAGCAGCACGATCGCTTCGGGGTCGAGGGCGTCGGCGACGTGCGGGGTGTGCAACTCGTCGACCTCGATCGCCGCGAGCGGCGCCTCCTGATTGGCGACCAGCGCGGCGACGATGCCGGCGTCCATGTTCGCCCCGTCGGCCTGGGTGGCGACGGAGTCCATCGTCTCCAGCGCCGCCGCCGTCATCCGGGTGGTGGTGGACTTGCCGTTGGTGCCGGTCACCAGGACGGTGCGTCGTCCGCGCCCGAGCTGCTCCATCAGCCGCGGATCGATCTTCAGCGCGACGAGACCGCCGATCATCGAGCCCTTGCCGCGCCCGGCCTTCTGCGAGGCCCACGAGGCGGCCTTCGCCGCGCGCAGCGCCAGCCGCCCGCGCCCGGTGATTCGAGTGCTTGTACCCACGTCGCGAGTTTTCCACAGCGGCGCCGGCGTCGCCGCAGCGCCGCCGTGTCCGCGCCGTCACACGCCGCTGCGCCGGGTCGAATCGCTCACAGCATCCGCGGTGCCGGATGCATCCGCGCAGGTGGCGTGGTCCCCTGGGGCGGGGAGGTGGTCGCCGTGGCGGATGCGGACACAACCAGCGGGAACACCGGGACGTACGTCGTGGTGGGCGACACCACGGTCGCGCGCCGGGTCTGCGCCTCGCTCGTCGTCCTGGGCTGCACCGTGCGGCATGCGCCCCGGCCCGACGACGACGAGCTGCGGGCCCTGCTGGACCGGCCGCCGGTCGCCGGGATCGCGGTGCTCCTGCAGGACGACGTGGTGGCGCTGCGGTACGCGCTCGCCGCGGCGCACCTGCAGCCGGACGCCCCGATGGTCGCGACGATCTTCGACCGCACGATCGGCGATCAGCTCGCCCGGTTCCTGCCGCAGTGCGACGTGACGTCGCCGGCGGACCTGGCCGTGGCGTCCCTGGCCGGGCCGTGCGTGGCACCCGACCTGCTGGCGGTGACCTCCACCCGCGGACCGCGCGGCATCCGCGCGGCCGGTGACGTGCTCGACGAGGTGCCCGTCGCGGTGCCGCGCCGCATGGCGTGGCAGCGGTGGGCCGGGCAACTCACCGCGGTGCTGCGCACCCACGAGACCGGCACCCGCATCCTGCTCGCCGGGCTGCTCGGGCTGGCTGCGGTGCTGTTCGGCGACTGGGCCTGGCTGACCTTCGGGGAGGGCAAGGGAACGATCGACGCGTTCCACGAGGCGGTCCGCGTGGTCACCACGGTCGGACCGGCGGCCGACCCGCACGGCAACGAGGCATACGCCGCGATCGCGTCCACCGCGATGCTGGCGACGATCGTGTTCACTGCCATGTTCACCGCCGGGGTGGTGGACCGGCTGCTGGGTCCGCGCCTGACCGCGCTGCTCGGCCCGCGATCGCTGCCCCGCTCCGGGCACGTGATCGTCGTGGGCCTCGGGCAGGTGGGTCTGCGGCTGTGCCGGGAGCTGCGGGACCTCGGCATCCCGGTGGTGGGTGTCGAGCGGGACACGAATGCGCGCAACCTGCGACTGGTGCGCGACCTGAACATCCCCGCCGTGGTCGGCGACGGCGGCGACCGCCGGCTGCTCGAGCGGGTCGGGGTCCATCGGGCGGTCGCGCTCGCTGCGGTGGGGTCCGACGACCGGGACAACGTCGCGGTCTCGCTCGCCGTCCAGGGCATCGCACCGGGCCTGCGGCTGGTCTTGCGCGCCGGGGAACGCGAGGTGCTCGCCGAGACGGGCTCGCTGCTGCCGCTGGGCGTGATCCGCGACGTGACGAGCCTGAGCGCGACGTACGTGCTCGCGCGTCTGCTCGGTCGCGAGCCGCTGGGGGTGGTCGCCGGTGCGGTGCATGTGCACCTGCGCCTTCCGGACGGCCGGTTCGAGGAACTGCCGATCGCGTCGCCGGGGGGCTGCCGGCACGCGCCGGTCGCGGGCGCGGGCATGCGGTAGCCGCCGGTGGGTATGCCGGAGGGGCAGGTATGCCGGAGGGAACCCGACCCGAGGGAGGAATCGTCGCGATGCTGCTCTCCGTGGGGCACGGACGGCTCGACCGGACGCAACTGGCCGAGCTGCTGCATTCCGCCGGCGTCGAGTCGCTGGTCGACGTCCGGCGTTTCCCGGGCAGCCGGCGCAACCCGGACCTGTCGAGCGACGCGATGACGCAATGGCTGGCCGATGCCGGCATCGGCTACCGGCTCGAGCGGCGACTCGGCGGCCGGCGACGGCTCCCCGCCGGGACGACGCCCGAGGACTCGTGGTGGCGGGTCGAGCAGTTCGCCGCCTACGCCGCCCACACCCGCACCGAGGAGTTCGCCGACGCGCTCGACGGGCTGCTCGAGGAGTCCGCGCGGCGCCGGACCGCGATGATGTGCAGCGAGAGCGTGTGGTGGCGATGCCACCGCCGCCTCGTCGCCGACGTCGTCGTGCTGCGGTTCGGCCACGACGTCGAGCACCTCATGCACGACGGCCGTCTACTGGCGCACGAGGCGGCGCCGGGTGCCCGCATGCGGGCGGACGGGCACGTGGTGTGGGACGGCGGGGATGTGGACGGCTAGGTGCCGGGCTCACCGAAACTGCCGTGCCGCCCGGCACCGCCGGCGAACCGGGACGCGCCCTCGAGCGTGTCGTGCGCCAGGGAGACCGCGCCGTGCCGGAACTCGTTGAGCAACGCCTGGTCCTCGTCGAGCCCGTGCTGCTCGAGCAGCGAGAGGCGGTCCCGGCGCAGACAGGTCTGCGGGAAGGCGGCGATCTCGGCGGCGAGGGCGCGGGCCGCGGTGAGTGCCTGACCGGCGGGAACGAGCCGGTTGACCAGCCCGATGCTCAGCGCCTCGCCGGCGTCGACGGGACGGCCGGTCAGGACGAGATCCATCGCGCGGCTCTCGCCGATGAGCCGCGGCAGCCGCACCGTGCCGCCGTCGATCAGCGGCACGCCCCAGCGGCGGCAGAACACGCCCAGGACCGCCCCCTCCTCGGCGACGCGCAGATCGGCCCACAGGGCCAGTTCGAGCCCGCCGGCGACGGCGTGCCCCGAGATCGCGGCGACGACGGGTTTGGACAGCCGCATCCGCGACACGCCCATCGGCCCGTCCCCGTCCGGGGCGACCCGGTTCGGGTGTCCCTCGCTGATCGCCTTCAGGTCGGCGCCGGCGCAGAAGGTGCCGCCGGTGCCGTGCAGCACGGCGACCGCCGCGCCGTCGTCGGCGTCGAAGGCGCGGAAGGCGGCGGCCAGCGCCTCGGCCGTCGCCCGATCGACGGCGTTGCGGACCCCCGGACGGTTGATCCCGATCGTCGTGACCGGGCCGTCGCGGTCGACCAGCACCGGATCCGGTGTCATCTGATGTGCGGCGCGGATACTCCCTCGTTCACGAGGGAGAGGAAGCGCCGTCCTCCCTCCGGGTGGTGGTGCGGTTGCGGTCTGAGCCGGGAATCTCCTGCCTTCAGGAAGGAGAGGCGTTAACGTTCTCGTTCCGGCAGGCAGCAGATGGTCAGGACAGCGCCTTGGCCTTGAGAGCCTGGTACTCGGCTTCGGTGATGGTGCCCGCGTCGAGCAGCGCCTTGGCGTCGGCGATGTGCTCGGCGGGGGACTTGCCGGCGACCTCGCGGATGTAGCTGTCCTGGGCCTGCTTGACCTGGGCGTATTCCCGTGCGGACCGCTCGGCCATGCCCTTGCCGTTGACGATCAGGTAGATCAGGGCGGTGAGGAACGGCAGGAAGATCAGGAAGACGATCCAGATCGCCTTGATCCAGCCGGACTGCTGGTGGTTGCGGAACAGGTCGCCGATGATCGAGAAGAGCACCATCAGGTACGCGATGAACGCGAAGCTGATGATGATGAACCAGATGATGTCCCAGAAATCCATGTGACGCTCCCTTTCGTGGGGCACGCGCGAGGTGGGAAAACGCGGAATGCGGCGGCACTCCCCGGGGAAGAGTACCGCCGCATTCGTCCGAATTCCTGCCGAATCGACCGGCGTTCGCGGGACCCGGAGGGCTCAGTGCGCCCGGTTCACCGCCGACACCACCGCGCGCAGCGAGGCCGTCGTGATGGACGGTGCGATGCCGGCGCCCCAGACCAGGGTCGTGACGCCGTCGGGCCGGGTCACGTCCGCTTCGACGTACGCGGCGGCGAGGGCGTCGTCGCCGGCCGACATGGCATGCTCGGCGTAGCCGCGGACGGCCACCTGGTAGCCCAGGGATTCCAGGGCGTCGACGAAGGCCGCGAGCGGACCGTTGCCGGACCCGGTGATCTCCTGTTCCTTGCCGTGGTACTTCACGACCGCGGTGACGGTGTCGGTGCCGTCGTCGGTCTCGGCCGCCGTGACCTTCTGCCGCATCCGCTCGAGCGGAGTGGTCGGAGCCAGGTACTCCTCGTGGAAGATGTCCCACATCTCCTTGGGGCTGACCTCGCCGCCCTCACCGTCGGTGACGCGCTGTACCGCCTGCGAGAACTCGATCTGCAGCCGTCGCGGCAGGTTCAGGCCGTGGTCGTGCTTCATGATGTACGCCACGCCGCCCTTGCCGGACTGCGAGTTGACCCGGATCACGGCCTCGTAGCTGCGGCCCACGTCCTTCGGGTCGATGGGCAGATACGGCACCGCCCAGGTCAGGTCGTCGACGTCGGTGCCCGCGGCATCGGCGTCGGCCTTCATCATGTCCATGCCCTTGTTGATGGCGTCCTGGTGGCTGCCGGAGAAGGCGGTGTAGACCAGGTCACCGCCGTAGGGGTGCCGCTCGGGCACGGGCAGCTGGTTGCAGTACTCGACGGTGCGGCGGATCTCGTCGATGTCGGAGAAGTCGATCTGCGGATCCACGCCCCGGCTGAACATGTTCAGGCCCAGGGTCACCAGGCACACGTTGCCGGTGCGCTCGCCGTTGCCGAACAGGCAGCCCTCGATGCGGTCGGCGCCGGCCTGGTAGCCCAGTTCGGCCGCCGCGACACCGGTGCCGCGGTCGTTGTGCGGATGCAGTGACAGGATGATCGAGTCGCGCTTGGCCAGGTTGCGGTGCATCCACTCGATCGAGTCGGCGTACACGTTCGGCGTGGCCATCTCGACCGTGGCCGGCAGGTTGATGATCACCGGGTTCTCGGGGGTCGCGCCCAGGGTGTCGACGACCGCGTCGCACACCTCCTTGGCATACGACAGTTCCGTGCCGGTGTACGACTCGGGGGAGTACTCCCACCGCCAGTTCGTGTCGGGGTGGTTCTTCGCCTCCTCGAGCACCAGCTCGGCCGCGTCGGTGGCGATCTTCTTGACCGTGTCCTTGTCCGCCCGGAACACCACGCGACGCTGCAGGATCGACGTCGAGTTGTAGAAGTGGACGATGGCCGAGTGGGCCCCGGCGCACGCCTCGAAGGTGCGCTTGATCAGCTCGGGGCGGGCCTGCGTCAGCACCTGGATGGTGACGTCGTCGGGAATCGCGTTGTCCTCGATGATCTCTCGGACGAAGTCGAAGTCGGTCTGGCTCGCCGACGGGAAGCCGACCTCGATCTCCTTGTAGCCCATGCGTACCAGCAGGTCGAACATGCGCCGCTTGCGGGCGGGGCTCATGGGGTCGATGAGCGCCTGGTTGCCGTCACGCAGGTCCACCGCGCACCAGGCGGGCGCCCGGTCGATGATCTTGTCCGGCCAGGTGCGGTCGGGCAGCGTGATCGGCTCGACCTCCTCGGCGAACGGCCGGTACCGGTAGGTCGGCATCGAAGAGTTCTTCTGCTTGTTCCACGCCGGCTGATCGGCGGGGGCGGGCTTGCTCGGCGGCGTGATCGTGCGCGAGCCGGAGGTGAATGCGTCGGCGGGTGACATGACGTAGCTCCAAAAAATGGGGACCGGTGAGTCCGGATGAGGATACGACCGGCGCGACAACACCCCGCGACGGGAAGCCGGTCTGGTCAGATCCCGCCGCGGCGGCCGAGGAGAAGCGCGCGCTGCATGCCAGGCAGTGTACTCGCCGGCCCCGCCGGAGCCCACCCGGAGGTGAGGGATTCCATAAACGATCTCGAAACCGATCCCGAACAGCCGGGCCCGCGCGAACGTGACCCGATCGATACGAAGGGCCCCGCCGCGGTCCGTGCCGGTCCAATACGTTGACCTCATTCGTCACATGAGAATCACCTGTCACAGAAGTCCTGCGGAAGACGCGATCCGGTCACCCGGACGGGAGGAGAGTTCATGAGCGCGGTCCGGTCGGCGACGACGTTCACCTCCGCGCTGCTGCTGGCGCTCGGCTGCGCGGTGCCGTTCGCCGCCACCGCCCACGCCGAACCCTGCGGGAATTCCGGACCCGGAAGCAGCGGCTTCGGCAGCAGCAACCCCGGTGCCGGGACACCACAGGGACCGCTCCCGACGATCACCTCCGGTCCCACCCGCACCGTCGCCTGGGTCACCGGGCCGCGCAGCCCGAACCGGACCGACACCCGGTTCTCCGTCTCGGGTACCGATCTGGGAATCATGTGGGACAACGGTGAAACCGGACCCGGCCGCCAGGTGCTCATGGCCTTCGGCGACACCTTCGGCGACTGCTCGGTCGAGGGCGACGAATGGCGCCGCAACATCCTCATGCGCAGCGCGGACACCGAGCTGTCGGACGGCATCGCCGTGCCCGAGCCCCGCCCCGGCGATCCCTCTTCCGGCGCACCGGTGCTCGCCTCCGACCCGAACTTCGCCCGGGAGATCCTCGGCAGCATCGGCATCGACGGGGTCGAGACCACCGTCGTGCCCACCGCCGCTGTCGCCGTCGGCGGCACCCAGTACATCAACTTCATGTCGGTGCGCGCCTGGGGCGAGCCCGGGGAATGGTGGACCAACGCCTCCGCCCTCGCGTACTCGACCGACAACGGTGAGACGTGGACCGTCGACCCGGCCACCGCGCGGATCAACACACCGGTGGAGGTGCCCGGCGTCCAGCAGCTGGCCGTCGGCAACGCCGGGTTCCAGCAGCACGCGTACGTCAAGCACGAGGGCTACGTCTACGACTTCGGCACGCCCAACGGCCGCTTCGGACCGGCCTACGTCTCCCGCGTGCCCGAGGCGCAGATCCGAGACCTCGGCGCCTACGAGTTCTGGACCGGCACCGGCTGGGTGCTCGGCGGAATCGATGCGGCAGTGCCCGTCGTCGACGGCCCGGTCGGCGAGATGTCGGTGCACTGGACCGGCAGCACCTTCGTCCTCCTCTACGGCAACGAGGAAGGCGGCCGGATCGAGATGCGCACGAGCGCGCGGCCGGAGGGCCCGTGGAGCGCGCCGCGCGTGCTCGTCACCAGTGCCCAGATCAGCGGCCTGTACGCGCCGTACATCCACCCGTGGTCCAGCGGCAACGACCTCTACTTCGTCGCGTCCCGCTGGAGCGACTACAACGTCATGCTGCTGCGCACGACCGTCGCGGGCTGAGCCGCTCGTCCCGAGCGGCCGTTGTCGGCCGCATCCCGCCGCGCGGACCCGCGTCCCGCCGCGCGGACCCGCGTCCCGCCGCGCGGACCCGCGTCCCGCCGCGCGGACCCGCGTCCCGCCGCGCGGACCCGCGTCCCGCCGCGCGGACCTGCAGCGTCCGCCGGCCCTCCCGCCCGCCGCTGCCGTTGCCGTCCGAGATCGCGTTCGGGCCCGGCGATTACGGTCTGCTGCCGAGGTTGCCGCCGGATGGGCGGGGCGGGTCGGGGCAGGTCGGGCCGCATCCCTTCGGGCCGCATCGGTAAGCTGGTCCCCTGGACTTGCACCCAAGACCCCGGAGGTTCGCCAGCGTGGCACTCGTCGTCCAGAAGTACGGAGGATCCTCGGTCGCGACGGCCGAACGGATCCGGCGCGTCGCTGAACGGATAGTCGAGACCAAGAAGGCGGGCAACGACGTCGTCGTGGTCGTGTCGGCGATGGGCGACACCACCGACGAGCTGCTCGACCTCGCTCAGCAGGTGTGCCCCGCCCCGCCGGCGCGTGAGATGGACATGCTCCTCACCTCCG
Organism: Rhodococcus ruber; assembly: GCF_016804345.1. Taxonomy (NCBI): domain Bacteria; kingdom Bacillati; phylum Actinomycetota; class Actinomycetes; order Mycobacteriales; family Nocardiaceae; genus Rhodococcus; species Rhodococcus ruber. Next base: position 874,404 of record NZ_CP044211.1, read on the forward strand.
GTGAGCGCATCTCCAACGCCCTGGTCGCGATGGCGATCCACTCGCTCGGCGCCGAGGCACGCTCGTTCACCGGCTCCCAGGCCGGCGTGATCACGACGGGCAGCCACGGCAACGCGAAGATCATCGACGTCACCCCCGGCCGCGTCCGGACCGCGCTCGACGAGGGCAGCATCGTCCTCGTCGCCGGTTTCCAGGGCGTGAGCCAGGACAGCAAGGACATCACCACCCTCGGCCGCGGCGGGTCCGACACCACCGCCGTGGCCCTGGCCGCGGCGCTCGACGCCGATGTCTGCGAGATCTACACCGACGTCGACGGCGTCTTCACTGCCGACCCGCGCATCGTCAAGGACGCGCAGCGGCTCGAGAAGGTCTCGTTCGAGGAGATGCTCGAGCTCGCGGCCTGCGGCGCGAAGGTGCTCATGCTGCGCTGCGTCGAGTACGCCCGCCGCTACAACGTGCCCGTGCACGTTCGTTCGTCGTACACCACCAAGCCCGGCACCATCGTGTCCGGATCGATGGAGGACATCCCCGTGGAAGAGGCTCTGATCACCGGCGTCGCGCACGATCGCGGCGAGGCCAAGGTCACCGTCGTCGGCCTGCCCGACACTCCCGGCTACGCCGCGAAGGTGTTCCGCGCCGTCGCCGAGGCCGAGATCAACATCGACATGGTGTTGCAGAACATCTCCAAGGTGGAGACCGGCAAGACCGACATCACCTTCACCCTGCCGAAGAGCGACGGCCCACGTGCCGTGGAGTTGCTGAGCAAGCAGCAGGAGGAGATCGGCTTCACCCAGGTGCTGTTCGACGACCACATCGGCAAGGTCTCGCTCGTCGGTGCCGGAATGAAGAGCCATCCGGGCGTCACGGCGAAGTTCTGCGAGGCCCTCGCGGACGCGGGCATCAACATCGATCTCATCTCCACCTCGGAGATCCGCATCTCGGTGCTCGTCGACGACACCGAACTCGACGACGCGGTGCGCGCCCTGCACGCCGCCTTCGAACTCGGCGGCGACGAGGAAGCCGTCGTCCACGCCGGAACGGGACGGTAGATCATGACCACCATCGCAGTCGTAGGTGCCACCGGCCAGGTCGGCATCGTCATGCGCACCCTGCTCGAGGAGCGCAACTTTCCCGCCGACAAGGTGCGCTTCTTCGCCTCGGCCCGCTCGGCCGGCAAGAAGCTGCCGTTCCGCGGGGAGGAGATCGTCGTGGAGGACGCCGCGGCGACCTCCGACGAGGATCTGAAGGGCATCGACATCGCCCTGTTCTCGGCCGGTGCGACGCTCTCGCGTGCCCAGGCGCCGCGGTTCGCCGCCGCCGGGGCGGTCGTGGTCGACAACTCCTCGGCCTGGCGCAAGGACCCCGAGGTGCCGCTCGTCGTGAGCGAGGTGAACCCGCAGGAGGCGAAGAACCCGCCGAAGGGCATCATCGCCAACCCGAACTGCACCACCATGGCCGCGATGCCGGTCCTGAAAGTGCTGCACGACGAAGCCGGCCTGCAGCGACTGATCGTCTCGAGCTACCAGGCGGTCTCCGGCAGCGGCATCGCGGGCGTCGAGGAGCTGCTCGGCCAGGCCCGCGCCGTCATCGGCGACGCCGAGAAGCTCGTGCACGACGGCAGCGCCGTCGACTTCCCGGCTCCGGACAAGTACGTCGCGCCGATTGCGTTCAACGTCCTGCCGCTCGCGGGTTCGCTCGTCGACGACGGCAGCGGCGAGACCGACGAGGACCAGAAGCTGCGCAACGAGTCCCGCAAGATCCTCGGACTCCCGGATCTGCTGGTCTCGGGTACCTGCGTGCGCGTGCCGGTGATCACCGGCCACTCGCTGTCGATCAACGCCGAGTTCGAACGCCCGCTGTCGGTGGAGCGCGCGAACGAACTGCTCGCGAACGCCCCCGGCGTGCGCCTCGTGGATGTTCCGACGCCGCTGCAGGCCGCCGGCCAGGATCCGTCGCTGGTGGGCCGGGTCCGGCAGGATCCGGGTGTGCCGGACGGCCGCGGTCTCGCGCTGTTCGTCTCGGGGGACAACCTGCGGAAGGGCGCCGCCCTCAACACCATTCAGATCGCCGAGCTGCTGGTGTAGGTTCTTCGCCCCGAAGGGGAGGTTGCCGCGACACGTCGCCGGCAACCTCCCCCTCGTCGTTCTCGGGGGACGTCGACGCATGGGCGCGGCGTTCCTCGTGCCGGTTTCGCCGGCAGAGACGATCAGGATGCGGTTGTGTCCTCCGACGAGACCGGGTCCTCCGACGAGACCGGTTCATCGGATTCGTCGAACAACGGCCGGTTCCCCTGAGCGAGCATGAGGTGGTCGTTGTGGGGTTCGGCTGCCGTGGCGGCGGTGGTCGTGTTCACGGGCGTTTCTCTACGGTCGCCTGGGACAGGCGAACCTCGGGCGGAGCGATCGGTTTGTCGAAGGCGGGGCGTGCGGGTCGCGTCGAACGGGACAGCTTCGAGACGCAGAACTGTCGTAGGAATGTACGGGTCGCGAAATCCACCTCATCCGTCGGAGTGGTGGTCACCATCGCCAGAAGACGTCGGTAGAACACCGCGGGGGTGAGCCCGAATTCGGGGAGGATGTGCTCGTCTCCTCCGCCGAAGGGGGACCACTTGGCGGCGAATGCCAGCATCGCGCGATCGTCCGGGCGCATGTGTGCTCCTTCCGGGTGGGCGATCAGGTCAGGTCGGCTGTGGTGAAGCCGTGTTCGAGGGTGTTCTTGACGGTGGTGAGGAAGCGGGCGGCGTCGGCGCCGTCGACGATGCGGTGGTCGTAGGTGATCGACAGGTAGGCCATCGAGCGCACGTCGATGCGGAGTTCACCGTCGGCTCGGGTGGGGATCAGTCGTTCGACGACGGCGCCGACACCGAGGATGCCGGTCTGGGGTTGGTTGAGGATCGGGGTGTCGAACAGGGCGCCGCGGCTGCCGGTGTTGGTGAGGGTGAAGGTGCCGCCGGTCAGTTCGTCCGGGGAGATGGTGCCGGTGCGGACCTTCTCGGCCTTGTCGGCGACGGCCCGGGCGAGTCCTTCGATGCCGAGCGTGTGGGCGTCGCGGAGGACCGGCACCATCAGCCCTTTGTCGCTGTCGACCGCCATGCCCAGGTGGCAGTGGTGGTGGTAGGTGACCTCGGTGACCGCGGTGTTCAGCGAGGCGTTGAGAACCCGGTGCTCGGCGAGCGCATGGACGGCGGCCTTGGCGAAGAACGGCAGGAACGACAGCTTGATCCCCGTTCGCCGCAGAAAGTCGTCCTTGTGGGCGGCCCGCAGCCGGGCGATCGCGGTGACGTCCACCTCGAGCACCGTGGTCAGCTGCGCGGCGGTCTGCAGCGAGTCGACCATTCGCCGGGCGATGGTGCGGCGGATGCGGGGCAGCTTCTCCACCGTCGACCCGTCTGAACCGGCGTGGTCCTGTGGCCAGGATGCATCTTGGGCAGGAATCCGAGGTGCCGGGGGCGACGGCCGCAGGGGAGGAGCCGTCGCCCCCGGAACCGGGGGCGCCGCCGCAGCCGGGGATGCCGGGTCCGCAGCGGGCGCCGGGAGGGGTGGCGCAGGGGGTGTGGGCGCCGATCCGGTGCCCGGTGCGGCGATGACGGCCAGGTCGGTGCCGACGGTGACGACGTCGTTCTCCTCGGCGAGGATCCGCTGCAGGACACCGGTGACGGGCGCGGGGATTTCGGTGTCGACCTTGTCGGTGGCGACCTCGAGCAGCGGCTCGTCGGCGGTGACGTGGTCGCCGGGTTGTTTGAGCCAGCGGGTGACGGTGCCCTCGTCGACGCCCTCGCCGAGGGCCGGCATGCGCACGGTGGTGCCGGTGAGTTGTCCGGTGGTCATGGGGGTCTCTTCTGTCTCCGGTGATGCGGGAACGGTGCCAGGTCAGGGAAGGAGGTCGAGGGCGGCGGCGACGATGCTGTCGGTGTCGATGCCGTGGTAGCGGTAGACGTCGTCGAGCCCACCGACCTGCCCGAAGCGGCTGACGCCGAGGCAGGTGCTGCGCACCCGGTTGATGCCGGCGAGGAAGGCCAGGGTGTGGGGGTGGCCGTCGAGGACGGTGACCATCGGGGTGGCGCGGTCGGCGGGGAAGAGCTGATCGAGGATCCAGCTCTCACCGCGGCCGCGGCCCTGGCGGGCCTGCCAGGCCTCGAACAGCAGTCCGGGGCTGGTGATGCACAGCACGTCGGCGCGCGCCCCGGTGGCCTCGAGCCGGTCCGCGGCGGCGAGCGCCTCGGTGAGCATCGCGCCCATCGCCACGATCGTCACCTGCGCGCCCTCGCGGCGCCGGATCGGGTAGCCGCCGGCGACGACCTGGCGGCGGCGGCGTTCGCGCGCGGCCGGGTCGGTGGGCACGGCGGCGAGGGTCTGATCGACCGGGCGGGTCGACAGCCGCAGGTACGCCGAGGTGCCGTCGGGGCGGCCGAGCCGGGCGAGGGAGGCGAGCAGGGTCCATTCGACGTCGAGGGCGAAGGCCGGTTCGTAGCTGATGCAGCCGGGTTGTTCGAGACCGATCGAGGGGGTCTTGATCGACTGGTGCGCGCCGCCCTCGGCGGCGAGGGTGACCCCGGAGGGGGTGCCGACGAGGATGGACTGTCCGCCGGCGTAGATGCCGTACGACCAGGGCTCGAGGGCGCGTTCGACGAACGGGTCGTAGAGCACCCCGATGGGCAGCAGCGGCTGGCCCCAGCGGCTCCAGGTGGCGCCGAGTTCGCCGATCAGCCCGACCAGGTTGGTTTCGGCGATGCCGAGTTCCATGTGCTGGCCGGTGGGGCGTTCGTTCCAGTGCATGATCGTCTCGGCGTCGTCGGCGAACCAGTTGTGCCGCTCGGCCGCCGACCACACCCCGACCTTGTTCACCCAGCCGCCGAGGTTGGTGGTGGAGCTGACGTCGGGGCTGACGGTGACCACCCGCCCGGCGGCCTCGGGGGCTTCGCGGGTCAGGTCCAGCAGTACCCGGCCGAGGGCGGCCTGGGTGGTGGCGGTGCCCTTGGGGGTGCGGCCGATGTCGGTGGGCAGCGTCAGGGCCGGCAGCGCCGGGACCGGGTCGCGCCGCAGCCGGTCGGCGGCGGCCCGGCACAGCTGTCCTGCCGCGGTGTCGGCCGCGAACCGGCCCCACGGGTGCTGCGGGTCCATTCCCAAACCCGAGGCCAGTTGCGTGTATTCGTCGACCGTCAGCAGCGCGGAGTGGTTCTGCGGGTGCCCTTCGGTGGGCAGACCGTAGCCCTTGATGGTGTAGGCGATGATCACCGTGGGGCGGGTGTCGTCGATCTGCCGGTACGCCTGCGACAGGGCCTGCAGATCGTGCCCGCCGAGGTTGCGGACCGCGGCGGTCAGGGTCGCATCGTCGAGGGTGGCGATCAGCTCGGCGACCTGGGCGCTGCCGACACCGTCGCCGGGCAGCCGGTCGCGGACCTCGGCCGGGGTGCAGCGCAGCAGCCGCTGGTATTCCGGATTCGGCATGTCCAGGATGCGGGTGCGCAGCGCGTCCCCGCCGGGTCGGGTGAACAGTTCTTCGAGCAGCGTGCCGAACTTGACGGTGACGACCTGCCAGCCGGCGGCGTCGAACATCTTCTCCAGGCGGCGGGCGGCGATGTTGGGCACCACCCGGTCCAGGGACTGGCGGTTCAGATCGACGATCCACACCACCTCCCCGAGGTCGGTGATCCCGGGATCGAGGATGGCCTCCCAGACCGCGCCCTCGTCGAGTTCGGCGTCGCCGACCAGCGAGTACTGCCGGCCGCGGCCGGTGCCGGCGAGGTGGGTGTCGACGTAGCGGCGGGCCATCGCCCCCCAGATCGGGGCGGTGGCACCGATCCCGACCGACCCGGTGGAGTAGTCGACCGGGTCCGGGTCCTTCGCCCGGCTCGGATACGACTGCAGGCCCCCGAATTCGCGCAGGGTGGTCAGGTACTTCTCGTCCAGTTCGCCGAGCAGGTAGTTGATGCTGTGCAGCACCGGAGACGCGTGGGGTTTGACCGAGACCCGGTCGCCGGGACGCAGGTGCTCGAACCACAGGGCGGTCATGATCGAGACCATCGACGCGCAGGACGCCTGATGGCCACCGACTTTCAGGCCGGTGGGGTTGGGGCGGACCCGGTTCGCGTGGTGGATCATCGAGGTCGACAGCCACAACACCCGCTGCCGGATCGCCTCGAGGGCGGCGAGGTCCTCGCACGCACCGACCTGGCCGGTCGGGTACGAGGTCACGGAGTCGAAGGACACGGGCTGGGACATCGGAACTCTCCTTGAAGACAACAACGCGGAACCGGGCAGGGCTACTGCATCGGGCGCCGGGGGGAGCCGGCTCGGCCGGCGACGGATGAGAAGGGGCCGAGCGGCGAAGGAATCGGGAGGCCGACCGGATCGTGTCTGGGAGGCTGCCCGACCTGCGGGGTGTGACAACAGTCCACCAGTGGGTGTCTGTTTGCGCAATACTGGAACCAAGAATTGAGCATTATGCACCCCGCCGGCGGGTGTGGACGAGAGGGAGGTGGGCACTGTGCCAAGCACACACCGAGCCGACCGGATCGACGCGCGAATCCTGACCGCCCTGTCCGACGACCCACGTGCCACCGTCCTGGCGGTGGCCGATCGAACAGGTCTGTCCCGCAACACTGTTCAAGCACGCCTGAGCAAGCTCGACGAGGCGGGGGCGCTGCGCTCGTTCGAACGCCGCGTCGACCCGGCCATCCTCGGGTATCCGCTGCAGGCGTACGTGCTCACCAACGTCACCCAGCGCAAACTCGACCGCGTCGGAGCCGCACTCGACGCGATACCCGAGGTCCTCGAAGTGCACGGCCTCAGCGGTGTCGCCGACCTGCTCGTCCACGTCGCGGCCCGGGACGCCGACGATCTGTATCGCATCGCCGGGGACATCTTGAACATCAAGGGCGTCAAACGCACCACCACGGCCCTGGTGATGCGCGAAATGGTGGACTACCGGGTGCGGCCACTGCTCGACACCCTCGCGGAGTAAGCAATCCACGATCACTCCCAGCGCAGGCACTCGCTGTGCTCGAGCCGCGGAAGCCGCTCGAACCAAGGGTTCTCACCGGGGTGTCCGATGTTGACGACCAGCAGCGACCGCCACTGCCCGTCGGGGAAGAAGTCCGCATCGAGGGCGGCGGCGTCGAAGCCGCTCATCGGCCCGGCCGCGAGACCGCGAGCCCGCACGGCGAGGATGAAGTAGCCGGCCTGTAGCGCCGCGTTCAGCTGGGCGGTGGCCGACCGGACTGCCTCGTTCGATTCGTAGAGCTGCCCGAGTTCGGGCTTGAACGGCAGCAGGGTGCCCATATGGTCGTGGAACCGGGTGTCCACGGCGAGAATCGCCGTGGCCGGAGCCGAAGCGGTCTTGGCCTTGTTGCCGTCGTTCATGTGGGTGACCAGACGATCGCGCCCGGATTCCTTGCGAACGAACACTGTTCGCAGCGGTTGCGTGTTCGCCCCCGTCGGTGCCCACCGCGCCAACTCCCAGATCTCGGTGAGCTGGTCGTCGGACACCGGGATGGGTGCGAAGGAGTTCGCGGTCCGCGCCGCGGTGAACAACGCCTCGAGTGCCCGTTCTTCGACAGGCTCGAGCCGGTGGGGTGCAGGGTTCTCTACGGTGTCGGTCACGGCAGTCCTCACTGATGTCGTGTCTGGCGAGAGCGGTGAAAGGCGTTGGCGTAGTCGATGTACCAGTCCAAGGCATCGGTATCGGCGACGGTGGCCCGGTTCAGTGCACTCTCCGGCGACGCCCCTTGGATGAGCTTCTTGATCGGCACCTCGAGGCGCTTGCCGGTGCGGGTGGTGGGTACGGCCGGGACGTCGACGATCTCGTCGGGCACGTGACGCGGTGAAACCTCGGTGCGGATGGTGGTGCGGATCTTGTCGACGAGGGCGTCGTCGAGGTCGTGACCGTCGTGGAGCACGACGAACAGGGGCATGTGGTAGCCGCCGTCGGGGAGTTCGGCGCCGATGACCAGGGCGTCGGCGATCTCGGGGAGGGCTTCGACAGCCTGGTAGATGTCGGCCGAGCCCATCCGCACACCGCCGCGGTTGATGGTCGAATCGGAGCGGCCGTGGATCCGGCAGCTGCCGTGGCCGGTGATGGTGATCCAGTCGCCGTGCCGCCACACTCCGGGGAAGGTGTCGAAGTACGCGTCGTGGTAGCGGTGACCGTCGGGGTCGTTCCAGAAGTAGATCGGCATCGACGGCATCGGCGCGGTGATGACCATCTCCCCGACCTCGTCGGTGACCGGCTCTCCGTCGGCATTCCAGGCCTCGACTGCGACACCGAGGCACGGCCCCTGCAGCTCGCCCGTGTACACCGGCTGGAGGGGATTGGCGCCGACGAACGCGGTGGCCACATCCGTCCCTCCGCTGTCGGAACCGAGGTGCACATCGGACGCGACCGCCTCGTACACCCAGGTCCAGGTGGACTCGGGCAGCGGGGAGCCGGTGCTCATGATCGACCGCAGCGAGCCGAGGTCGACGTCCGCACCCGGGGTGGCGCCGGCCTTCTCGCACAAGGTCAGGTAGGCGGCTCCGGTGCCGAAACGGGTGACGCGTTCCTTCCCGCAGATACGGAACAGGGTGTCCGGGCCGTCGGCGGTGGGGCTGCCGTCGTAGGTGACGATCGTCGCGCCGGTGACCATGGCGTCGACGAGCATGTTCCACACCACCCACGCGGTGCTGGCGGCGATGAACACCCGATCGGTGGGGCCGAGGTCGTAGTGCAGCGCGTTGGCCTTGAGGGATTCGAGCAGGATGCCGCCGTGCGAGTGCACGATGCCCTTGGGCAGTCCGGTGGTGCCGGAGCTGTAGAGAATCCACAGGGGATGGTCGAACGGCACCTGCTCGTACCGGGGCTCCGCGTCCCCGGTGATCAGCTCGGCGAAATCGAGGACACCGTCGGGAAGCGGTGTCGTGCTGTCGAGGGCGCGGACCAGGACGGTGTGCGCGACGGTGGGCAGCTGGGTCTGCAGCTCGGCGAGCAGGGCACGGCGGTCGACGGTCTTGTGGTTGAACCGGTAGCCGTCGACGCCGATGAGCACGGTCGGTTCGATCTGGGTGAACCGGTCCAGCAGTCCCTTGAGACCGAAGTCCGGGGCGCAGCACGACCACACCGCGCCGACGCTGGCCGCGGCGAGCACCGCGACCACCGTCGGCGCGATGTTCGGCAGCACCGCCGCGATCCGGTCGCCGGGACGCACCCCCATAGCGCGGAACTGTGCGGCGAGATTGGCGACCTGGGACACCAGCTGGGCCCGCCCGATCTCGGATCGGTGGCCGTTCTCGTCGAGCGAGACGATTGCCGGGCCGTCGGCGTCGATGTGCCGTAGCAGGTTCTCCGCCCAGTTCAGCCGCGCGCCGGGGAACCACTGCGCTCCGGGCATCCGAGGCTCGGCCAGGGCCACCGAGCCCGGGTTCGAGGCCGACACGTCGAAGTACTCCCAGATCGAGGACCAGAACCCGTCGAGGTCGGTGATCGACCAGTGCCACAGCGACCGGTAATCGGTGGTGCGCACGTTCTTTTCGGTGGCGAGCCAGCGCTGGTACCGCGACATCCGGCAGGCGGCGACCCGCTCGGCAGCGGGAGACCACAACAGTTCGGGCTCGGGACCGGACATCGGTGGGGGTTTCCTTTCGACTGGTCTGCCACCCCCGCGACCGACCGAGGCATGCGCTGGTGAGTGCGCGGGGTCGGTCGCCGGGACGGCGTCGATTCAGCGGGACAGGAGGGTGCCGACGGTGCGGGCGAGCTCGTCGGCAGGATCGGTGACGCGTTCGGCGCTGCGCCAGGCGACGTGGTTGTCGGGGCGGACCAGGATCGCGCCGTCTTCTGCGATCTCGCGCAGTTCGTTCCATCGGCCGGTGGGATCGGTGTAGTCGGCGCCGTCGGCGATCGTGACGACCTTGATACGGATCCCGAACTTCTTCTCGACCGTGTCGGCCGCGGTCACCCAGGCCTCGCTCTCGGCGCCGGTGACGAGCACGAAGGCGGTGTCGGTGCCGGTGAGGTCGTGGGTGGAGACCCGGCGGCCGTGGTGCTCGATCCAGGCGTGGGGAAGTCGGTGGCCGGGGCGGGTGGTGGGGAAGTACACGCTGCCCATCGGGTCCCGCGGCGGAGCGTCGCTGCCGTCGGGCACCAGGGCGCCGTCCTGGTAGGCGAAGCCGATCTCGAGGTCGTGCGCCTGGAACTCGGTGCGCTGGGTGTTGGCGACCTCGAACGCCCGCGCCCGGCGGGTTTCGCCCATCGGGGTGTCGGAGAAGAAGTCGCGGAACACCTGGGTGCGAACCTCGAGAGGCTGATCGGGGCTCAGCCCGAGGCCGGCGTCGATGACCATGTGGTTGAGGAAGGTGAACGTGGCCCAGTCGACGTTGCGCATGCCCACCGGGCGCCGTTCCGGTTCGTAGGTGTCGAGCAGCGCGGGGGAGGCGTCCCCCCGCAGGACGGCGGCGAGTTTCCACACCAGGTTGTGGGCGTCCTGGATGGCGGTGTTGAGCCCGAGACCGGTGGTCGGGGGGTGCCGGTGGGCGGCGTCCCCGGCGAGGAAGATCCGGCCGACCTGGTACTTGTCGGCGAGGACCCCTTCGAGGATCCAGTGGCTGACCTTGTGCACCTGCGGTTCGAGGTCGGGCAGCTCGAGCAGTTCCCGCAGCCGGGGCACGATCGCCTCTTCGTCGAAGCGGTTGGGATCGTCCGGGCGGAAGGTGAAGTGGATGACGAACTCTTCCGAATGCTTGCCCCAGGTCGGTCCCATCGCGGCCATGGCGCCGCTGTGCCACGAGCCGGCCCCTTCCGGGTTGACCAGCCAGGTGATCAGCACGTCGTCTTCCCAGTACTGCGACAGATCCGCGGTGAAATGGGTGCTGACCATGTCCAGGATCCCGGTCGGGCCTTCCAGCGTCACCCCCAGTTCGGGTCCGACGGTCTTGCCGCCGTCCGCGGCGACCAGGTACTGGGCGTGGACGGTGTAGGTCTGCTGCGTGTCCCGGTCGAGGATGACCGCATCGACGCCGTCGTCGTCCTGGGTGAACGAGACCAGTTCCCGGTGGAAGTGGATCGAGCCCGGTGCGCGCCGCTCGGCGTGCGCGCGCAGCAGCGGCTCGAGCCGCACCTGCGGGTAGTTGCTCGACAGGCACGGGCTGTCGTCGGCGTACTTGTTCTCGAGGCCCCCGCCTCCGAAGGAGTCGAGGGTGAACAGGGTGCGGCCGTCGAGTTCGCCGTCGCCGCCCAGGGAGGTCACCCAGCGGGTCTTGCCCATGTTCTTCGGCGGCGTGCCGACCTCGTAGATCGAGTCCGCGACGCCGTACTGCCGGAGCACCTCCATGGTGCGCTGGTTGAGGTAGTGCGCCTTCGGCAGCGGCGAGGTGCCGGTGTGCCGCTCGACGAGATGGTGGTCGATGCCGTGCTCGGACAGCAGGATCGAGGTGGTCAGGCCGCAGCCGCCGCCGCCGACGACGAGTACGGGAACGGTGATGTCAGACATGGTGCGTGCTCCTGGAAACTGTGGTGAGAGGGTGGGGGCGGCCGGTGGCGACGAAGCGGTGGCGCATCTCGCCGATACCCTCGGCGCGGCTGACGAGTTCGTCGTCGGTGCCGATGAGCCGTTTGGGCTCGCGGGTGAAGCCGATGCCCGCGGGGGTGCCGGTGAAGATCAGATCGCCGGGACGCAGCGGCACGATCGACGACAGGTAGGACACCAGGACCGGGATCGGGAAGATCAGATGCCGGGTGCGGGACTTCTGCATGAGTTCACCCGAGAGCACGGTGCTCACCTCGAGGTCGTCACGATCGGCGAACTCGTCGGGGGTGACCAGCACGGGGCCGATCGGCGCGAAGCCGGTGAAGGACTTGCCGAGGGCGAACTGCTGCGGCGGCGGTCCGGACAACTGCAGCTCGCGTTCGGAGAGGTCCTGACCGAGGGTGAGGCCGGCGACGTGGTCCCAGCCCTGCGAGACGGGAACGTGGCGGGCTTCCTTACCGATGACCGCGACGAGTTCGACCTCGAAGTCCACCGAGCCGCCGGGGTGTTCGATGGTGTCGTACGGCCCGGTGATCGCGGCGGGGAACTTCGTGAACACGAAGGGCGCATCGGGCAATTCGAGACCGGATTCCTCGACGTGATCGGCGTAGTTCACGCCGACGGCGAAGATCTGGCCCGGCCGGGGAACCGGAGCGTGCAGCTCCGATTCGATCACCGAAGCAGCATCGGAGAAGTCCACTGTCCGGGCCCACGAGACGAACTCGTCCCAGCGCTCGAAGATCTGCTGGGGATCTGCGGAGAAGCGCCCGGCGCTGGCGGTTTCGACGTCGACGCCGCGTCCGTCCGCGACGAGGGTGAGCCGGCCGGATTGATTTGCCACACGCATGAGAACGAGTCCTTCGAGAGACGATCGAGTGTCGGTATCGGTAGAGACCGTCGGGTCAGCTGGTGAGCGCGACCATCGGATCGGGCAGGTGGGGGCTGGTCTCGAGAGCCCAGGCATGGGTGGTGATCTCCGAGACCGGGGTGCCCATCGCGAGCGCCTCACGCATCAACTCGGGGACGAACGACACACCGACGGGGTTGTTGCCGTATTCCGGCCCGTGCATGTACTCGGTCGCCTCCTCCGGGGTGGCGAAGTTGTCGATCTGCAGTTCGACGAAATTTCCGTCCGGGTCCTGGTAGTACAGCGACGTGGTCACCCCGTGCTGGATCGGCACCTTCGGTTCGATCCCCTCGGCCTTGAGCCTGTCGTAGCGGTCGAGCAGATCCTGCAGGGTGTCGAAGGTGTAGGCGGTGTGGTGCATGCCGGCGGCTCCGGGGTTGCGCGGCGCCAGTTCGACTGGGGCGCCGAGCAGAGCAACGCGGTGATGCTCCTCGTCGAAGGTGATGAAGCACAGGCCGTGGCCCTCGTAGACCACGTGAGCGTCGAGGACGGTGCAGTACCAGTCCCGCATCTCGTCGAAACGACTGGTCTGCAGCACAACGTGAGCGAACTTCGGTGTGGAGGTCATCGGTGTCTCCTTCGGAGCTGAACGTGGTCGTCGGTGCGAGACCTCGGGCGAATCCGGGCGGACCGCCACGGGGGCCGCTCCGGGCAACAGCGTGCTCAGGACGGGAACGCTGCTGTCTGGGGAAGCGACGGCGCTTCCGGGACGGGTTCGTGGTGTGGTCTCTGTCGTGTGATCTGTTGCACAATTCCATCCGAAGTCGCCTTGTGCGGCTACGGGCTGGAAGCCAAGAAATCCGGACAGAGTTGGTCTGGAGCCCAATAGAGTCGTGTGCTCACCGTGCCCGGCCCGGATCGGAAGGATGCCGAAGTGCCGCATTGGACATATGAGCTCTCGGGAGCACGTGCACCCCAGCCCGAGGGCGAGTGGCTGAGCCCGGATGCCGAGCGCGTCAGGGAGGCTCTCGGGGACGGGGCGGTGACCTGGGCGGTCGAGGTCGGTCAGGACATCGCCGCCAGGATTGCCCGGAAGATTCCGGCCCTGGCGGACGAGGCGGCTGTCATGGTGGCCATCCGTCGAGCCACCACCTCCACCGCACTGCGCGCACTGATGATGGTGGCCGGTCTCGGCGAGTCCGACACGACGCTGGCGAGTGCCGAGGTCGACGAGATCGCCCGGGACTTCGCCCGACGAGGTATGGAGCTCGACGACCTGCTGCGTACCATTCGCGTGGGGTACGCCGTCCTGGCCGCGGCCTTTCTCGACGCGGCGACTCTCTTGCTTCCGCCCACGGAGAGCAGTGCCGAACTCCGGCGGATCTCGGTGTTGCTCTTCGAGGTGCACGACGACTTCACGGCCGGGGCGGCCTCCGCTTTCATCGCAGAGCAAAGCGTCTGGGCCGCGGGGGTGTCTGCGGCCCGATTCGATCTGGTGAACCAGATCCTGGGAGCCGAGGATGTCGATCGGGTCCACGCCGAGAAGGTTCTCGGCTATCCGCTCGCCGGCCCCCACATTGCGCTCGTCGCGTGGGGCGGACCGCACTCCACCCAGGATCTGCGCACCGTCGTCGACACCGTCCTGCGGGAGCGAGGCACCGCGTCGGCCTCGTTGGTACTACCGGTCGGGCTCCAGACGGTATGGGCGTGGGGAACCGTGCGCCCCGGGAGTTCGCCGCACCGGGGTGCCCTCCCCACGTTCGACGACGTGTTCGTCACGGTAGGGGAGACGGGGGTCGGGGTGGAGGGCTTCCGTCGAAGCCATGCCGAAGCCAAGGCGGTCGAACGACTGATCCGCCTTCACCCGGGCCGGGGTCCCTGCACCGTGGCCCACGAACACGTCGCACTCGAGGTGTTGCTCCTGTCGGATCCGGACGCGGCAGACCAGTTCGCGTCGCGGCTGCTGGGCCCGCTCGCGCAGCGCGAACCTCGCATGGCGGAGCTTCGGTCGACGCTGCGCCGCTATCTCGACATGGATCACAGTCTGTCCAAGGTGGCTGCGGCAGAGCATATCTCGAAGAACACGGTGACCTATCGCGTGCACAAGGCGTTGAATCTGTGTGGTCATTCGGGGGAGACGACCACCGACCTGCGTGCGGCGCTCCGCATTCACGAGTGGCTTCGCGGAGATCCGCTCGCCCGAGAGTAGCGCTCGGCAGTACCGGCATCCTGCGTCTGCAGTTTGGTCTGGAAACCAAGGTTGGTGCGCAACCTTAGGCTGCGCACCAATGCGCAAGGCGCAACCCGTGCGGTCTACTTGTGTCCTAGAACACAGCCGGCCACCGTGGTGAGAGCAGTCGAAGCGGGTCCCGGCGCCCCATCCTCCAGGCCCGCGGCATGTCCCGCGGTCGATCGAAGGACACGTCCGTTGACTTCGCTCCAGGAAACTTTCAAGAACGTGATGGCGCACGTAGCCACCCCCGTCGCCGTCGCAACCTCCATGAACGGCGGGCTGCCCGTCGGCACCACCGTCAGCGCCTTCCTCTCGCTGTCGATGAACCCTCCGATGGTCCTCGTCTCCCTCGACCGGGGGTCCGAAACCCTCGAACTCGTCACCGAGTCGCGCAGGTTCGGCCTGAACATCCTGTCCAGTGACCAACACAGCGCCGCCCTGAAATTCGCCACCAAGAACGGCCTCGGCAAGTTCCACGGGGTTCGCTGGGACATCGACCACGACCTGCCCCGGATCACCGGTGCGGCCGGATGGGTAGCTTGCACCGTCGAACGGATCCTCGAAGGCGGCGACCACATGATCGTGCTGGGCAATGTCGTCGCCGCCGAGCAGCACGACAGCGACCCCCTCACCTATCACCGCCGCACCTTCGGCACCCACTGCGCGCTGGAAATGGTGTAACCGGACAGTTCCGGTCGGCAGCGTCTATCGCTTCTGCCCCTGTTCCCCAGCGCCGAACACCCTCGAGGAGAGGAAAGTCATGACCGCCTCCGTTGCATACGCCGCTGACCCGCGGACCCTGTGGTCGACTGCAGCCGAGGGCATGCGCGCCCTGGCACGAGGCGAACTGATCATCCTGCGGCACGGTGCTCGTCTCGTGCTCGTCGGGTGTGCAGGCACCGTGACCACCGAGCAGATGGCCTTCGTCATTCGACACAGCACGGGATTCGTCCAAGTGGCCCTCCACGAGCGGGACTGCGACCGGCTCGGTCTGCCCGAAGCCACTCCGAGTTCGCGCGCGCCGTCGGCATGCGCATACGGCCAATGTGTTGCCGTCGACGCTTCGGCCGGAGTCACCACCGGCATCTCCGGGGCAGATCGGGCTCGCACCGCCCGGGTGCTCGCGGATCCGCGCTCGAGCGTCGACGACCTCAGCAGGCCCGGGCATCTCGTCCCCGTCCGGGTGGATCCGCGTGTCCTGTGCGAGCGACGGACGGTCGCCGCCTGCGCGCTTGCGCTGACCGATCTGGCACGGCCGGAATACTCCGGTGCGGTCTTCGCCGAACTCGACGGCATCGGCGACCCGGTGAACACCGCAGGTCCCCACGACGCCGAAGCACTGGCCGACAGCTACGGCCTCACCCTCGTAGCACCCGACGAGTATCACGAACGCTCACACTGACCACCGACTTCGTCCGAATCCATTCCGATCCAGTCGATTTCGCGCACCCGAGGTGTGCGGTGCCGGAGTGGGTCAGCTCTCTGCGATCAATTCGACCACCCATCCCGAAGCGAGGAAACCATGGACATCACCGCCGATCAACTGATGAGCCGCGTCAACGACCTGGTGCCGGTCTTGGCCGAACGCGCCCAGAAAACCGAGGAGAACCGGGCGCCGCTCGACGAGACGATCACCGACCTGATCGACTCGGGGATCCTGGCGACGCTGACACCGAAAGCGTACGGCGGGCTCGAGCTCGGTCTCGATGTCGCAGCGGACATCGTTCGCGCCATCAGCGCCGTGTGCCCGTCGACGGGGTGGGTCACGTCCTTCTACATCGGCGCGGCATGGCGGGTGAACATCTTCACCGAGCAGGCACAGCGAGAGGTGTTCGCGGACAAGCCCTACACCCTCACCGCCGGCACTGCCGCTCCACTGCGCGGAGTGCAGAAGGTCGAGGGCGGCTACCGGATCACCGGTCAGACCGCCTGGAACTCCGGCTCCGCTCACGCCGAATGGTTCACCTTCGCCGGAGTTTCCCTCGAGGAGGGTCGCCCGCCGGCGCCCTTGTGGTTCCTCGTTCCTCGCAGTGAGGTCGAGATCCACGACACCTGGTACATCTCCGGCATGGCCGGGACCGCCAGCAACGACGTCTCCGTCGAGGACGTGTTCGTCCCCGACTACCGGACCGGTCCGTTCGACCTCGCCCTCGCCGGCGCGGCGCCGGGCATGCTGCTCCACGACAACCCGATGTACCACCTGCCGTTCCTGCCCTTCGCGATGGCGGAGGTGACGCCCGTCGTCGTCGGGGCCATGCGGGGAGCGACGAACGCCTTCATCGACCGCACCCGTCAGCGGCAGGGAACATTGAGCCAGGAGAAGGCTGCCGGCAAGCAGGCCGCCCAGATGCGGCTCGGCCGTGCCCTTGCCGCGGCGGACGCCGCCGAGACTCTCCTGCGCGCCTTCTTCGAACGCCTCACCGCACAGCGTCCCGAGCAGTCGGATCCGCAGGATCGGGCCGAAATGAAACTGAAGGCGGCGTACATGACCGACCTGTGCCGCAATGCACTCAACGACATCGTGCGCGGCATCGGCGGCGACGGATTCCGCACCGCCTCACCGATCCAGCGCTTCCATCGTGACCTCAGCGTCCTGGCGGTGCATGCCTTCCTCGACATCGACACCGCGTCGGAAACGATGGGTCGCTTCACCCTCGACCTCCCCGTCGCCGACCCGCTGCTCTGACACACCCGGATCGGTCTCCGACATGCCCTCCAGGTGCGCGACGTACGAGCACCTCCACCGCAACGGAAGTGAACGCCATGACCTCGGACACGACCTCCCCCGATGCCACCGCCCTCGAGATCACCCGTAGCCTTCTCCATGCTGCCGACACCGACATCGCCCGATTCTTCGGCTACTTCTCCACGGACTGCCACTTCCGCATGGGGAACAACGACCCGGTCGAAGGAAGCGAGGCGATCCAGCAGTGGGTGGCGTCCTACCTGGGATCGGTCGCCGGAATGCAGCACGTCATCCTCGAACAGTGGTGCGCCGGCAACGTCACCGCCCTGCGCGTGGACGTCACGTACACGATGAACGACGGCACCACGTTCACCCTTCCTGCGGTCACCCGCACCCGCATCGAGGACGGGAAGGTGACCGAGTACCTGATCTTCATGGATCCCAGCCCGGTCGTCGCCGCGCGCTGACACCGGGAGGCGGCTGCCGCCGCGGACCTACCGGTGGCAGCCACCCGACTCGGTGACGCCACCTCGTCCCACCCTGCGCATCCCACACGCCCGGTCGTACTCCACGGCCGCGTACGGGCGGAACACCTCGAAAGGAATCGTCATGATCCATCCCACAAGTCGCGAGCCGGAACAGGATTCGGTGCGCCCCGGGCCGTCGTCGACGGACGTCGCTGCGGCGATCGATGTGTCGTCGCGGCGACCGGTGGTGATTTCCGGCGCGGGCCCGGTGGGGATGATTCTCGCGCTCGAACTCAGCCTGCACGGGATCCGCAGCACCCTGGTCGAACAGGCTCCGCAGACGACCCGCTTTCCGAAGATGGACCTGACGAATGCGCGCAGCATGGAGCTTCTCGACCGGCTCGGTCTCGTCGACGACATCCGTTCGGTCGGCGTCGCCCCGGAGCACTCGCACGATGTCGTCTTCTGCACCTCGATGGCAGGCCGGCAGGTGGGCCGCTGGAAGTACCCCGCCGTCGACGAGATGTCCGAGTGGATCGCGTCCAGGAACGACGGCACCACACCGGCGCACGCCTGGCAGCGGGTCACCCAGATCGAGGTCGAGAAGCTGCTCATGCGCCGCTGTCTCGCGGACGAGAACATCGAGGTGCTCCGGCCCTGGCGCGTCACCGCCGTCACCCAGGACGACGGCGGTGCCCGGATCGAGATCACCTCCCCGGTCGACGGCACCGTCCACACACTCGCGGCGGACTACGTCGTCGGATGTGACGGCGCCGTCTCGGTCGTGCGGCGCGCCATGGGGCTGACCATGGAGGGCGAGCGCGGCGTCATCACGTTCTGCCAGGTGCATTTCAAGTCCCGGGATCTCGAAACCCTGCACGCGCACGGCCAGTTCTGGCACACCTTCTTCGTCGGCGGCGGAGTCGGCGCGATCATCGCCCAGGACGAACGCGACACGTGGACGCTGCAGACCAGCGCCATCACCGACGGTGTGCGGACCGAAGACATCGACAAGCAGGAACTGCTGGACGCGGTCTGCGGCCGGCACCTCGACGTCGACGAGGTCCTGCAGAGCAGTGTGTGGCACGCGAACGTACTCGTCGCCGACCGGTACCGCCTCGGTCGGCTGTTCGTCGCCGGCGACGCCGCCCACGAGGTCATCCCCACCGGCGGATACGGACTGAACACCGGCATCGCCGACGCCGTCAACCTCGGATGGAAGCTCGCCGCAGTCCTCCAGGGATACGGCGGCAACGACCTTCTCGACAGCTACGAAACCGAGCGCCGACCGGTTGCCGTCATGGCCCGGGACTGGTCGTTCCGCCATCTCGGCGTCCACGTCGAAGCCCAGCAGCTCGTCGACCCAGAACTCGTCGAAGCCGACACCACCGAAGCAGACGAGCACCGGCACGCCCTGGAGGAGTACTTCGCTTCCCACACCGGTGAGCACGAGAGCTTCGGCGTGGAAATGGGGTATGTCTACGCCTCGCCGGTGATCGTCCGGGACGACCGTGCGGTTCCCGACAACGACGGTTCGACCTACATCCCCACCACTCTTCCCGGCGCACGCGCACCGCACGTGCGGCTGCCGGACGGCCGGTCCATGCTCGACGCCTACCGCGACACGTTCACGATCGTCAGCTTCGTCGGCGAGGACGCCGCGACGGAACTGGTCGATGCTGCAGCCGCGGTGAACATGCCCATTCAGGTTCTCGCCGTGGACGACGCCACGGTGCGCGCCGTCTACGAGGCCGATCTCGTACTCGTGCGGCCGGACGGTCACGTGGCGTGGCGCGGAAACAGCATTCCCGAGGATGTGTCCGTGCTGATCGGGGCGGTCACCGGTCGAGTGGACACTTCCGCGTGCTTGGCCACTACTTCCGGTCGAGGACCACAGTTTCCGTGATCGGGGACCGTCCCTGGGTCGACGCCGTGACGTCGGCGAACTCGTCGGCGAGGTAGGCGCTGCTGCCGACGAGCATGATGAGCGCACCCGCGATCCACGCGGTCCAGGCTGCTCCGTCGCCGGCGAACTGTCCGATCCAGGGCGAGATGAACAGGATCAGGCCGACGACGGACAGGGACCAGTGGTCCTTGGTGGGGTCGCGGGCGATCAGCGACCACAGGGCGTAGATCGCGGCGATGGCCCCCAGTCCGAGGGTGACGCCGGAGCCGACGGCGGTGGTGTCGAACCACACCGACGCGGTCATGGTGGCGATGCCCAGGATCAGGGCGATCGCTCCGGCGAACGAGTTCGAGATCTTCATGTGCGCACCTCTCTTCGAATCGCTACATGTTGCGTAGCTACAGAGAGTGTAGCGCTGTTGTAGGATGATCGTCGAAGTCGGGACGGCGGACGGAGGGGTGCATGCGGTCGGGTGAGGGCACTGCGGTCGGTGAGGGCACTGCCACGCCGGAGGAACGCATCGCCGACGCCGTGCTCGAGCTGCTGCGTCGCAAGGGGCCTAGGGCGGTGACGATCGAGGCCGTGGCCGCACACACGGGCATGGCCCGCACCACCATCTACCGTCGCTACCGCGACCGGGACGAGATGCTCACCGCGGTGATGGAACCGATCGCGCAACCGTCGCCTCCCGCACCGGATGCCACCGCGCAGCAGGTGCTGACGTGGCTGACCGAGCAGTCCCTGCGTTCGGTCGACGGCGGTGTGGGCTTCGGGGGTCTCGCCGCGCTGGTGACCGATGCGGATCCCGCGTTCACCGATCTCATCCGCTCGGTGCTCGTGCGACACCGACGCACCTTGACGGAGGTCGTGCGGCGCCACATCGCCCGGGGGACCGTGCGGACCGACCTCGACGTCGAGACCTTCCTCGACTGCATCGTCGGCGCCTACTTCGCGGAACGGGCGCGCAGTGGCGGCATCGCCGCCGACTGGAACGAACGGGTCGCGCAGACGTTGCTGCCCGCGTTCGTCCGGCCGTGAGGCGGCCTGGAACGAGCGAATGTGCCCTTCAGCCGACAGAAGGTCACATTCGCTCGGTTGCAGGCAACGGGCGCTACTCGAACATGCGGTAGACCGCCTCGACGACGACGGCGGGCCGCTCGCTGCCCTCGAGCTCGATCATGCCGTCGATCGTGATCTGGACGCCGCCCTTCGGCAGCTTCTCGAGCGACTTCAGCGTCGCGTCGAGGCGGACCTTGCCGCCGGCGGGCACGGGACTGGTGAAGCGGACCTTGTTCAGGCCGTAGTTGACGGCCATGGTGACACTGTCGACCTTCAGGACCTCGCTCCACATCGGGATGATCAGGGAGAGCGTCAGGTAACCGTGGGCGATGGGACCGCCGAACGGGCTCTCCTTCTTCGCCCGCTCGACGTCGAGGTGGATCCACTGATGATCGTCGGTGGCGTCGGCGAAGGTCTGGATCCGGTCCTGCTCGATCGCCATCCACGAGCTGACGCCGAGCGGTTGCCCGACGAGTGCCTCGAGGTCGGCCAAGGTGGCGACGTGGGTGATGGAGGTGGCGGGGACGGTCATGGGGCCTCCTGTGCTCAGCGCTTGATGCCGAGAACGCGCAGTGCGTTCTGCTTGAAGATCATCGGTGCGATGTCGGGTTTGATGTCGAGAGTGGCGAAATCGTTGCGCCATCGATCCACTTGGATGACGGGGAAGTCGGAGCCGAACAGCACCTTGTGGCGCAGCATCGTGTTCGCGGCCTTGACCAGTTGCGGCGGGAAGTACTTGGGGGACCAGCCGGAGAGGTCGATGTAGACGTTGGCCTTGTGGGTGGCGATGGAGATCTGCGCGTCGACCCACGGTACCGCGGGATGGGCCATGACGATGGTCAGGTCGGGGAAGTCGGCGGCGACGTCGTCGAGCAGCATGGGGTCGGAGTAGCGCAGCTTGATGCCGTGCCCGCCGGGCAGTCCGGCGCCGATGCCGGTCTGGCCGGTGTGGAACAGGGCGGGCACGCCGGCCTCGATGAGGGCCTCGTAGAGGGGGTAGAACTGCCGGTCGTTCGGCTCGAAGCCCTGCATGCTGGGGTGGAACTTGAAGCCCTTGACGCCGTACTCGTCGACCAGGCGGCGCGCCCGTTTCACAGCGGCCTTGCCCTGCAACGGATCGACGGAGCCGAAGGGGATGAGCACGTCGTTGTGGGTGGTGGCGAGCTCGGCGATCTCCTCGACCGAGTTGGGGGCGTGGCCGGTGGCGGACCGGGCATCGACGGTGAACACGACGGCGGCCATGTTCCGCTGCCGGTAGTGCTCGGCGATGGAGTCGATGGTGGGGGTGCGTTCCTCGCCGGACTTGAAGTACTTCTCCGAGGCGGCCATCAGTTCGTCGTCCATGGAGCGGTGTCCGCAGCCGTCGATCTCGACGTGGGTGTGGATGTCGATCGCCTCGATCGCCTCGAAGTCGATCCCGTATTCGTAGCGGCTCACTTGGCGAGCACCTCCTCGGGGAATTCCTCGCCGACGGACTCGACGCGGTCGGCGAACACGATGGGCCACTGCGCGGCCACGTCGTCGGCGGAGAAGCCGCCGTCGTGGAAGGCGGTGGCGGTCAGCTGCGGATGCGACCACAGCGCCAGGCGGTCGCCGCCGACGGAGAACGCCTGCCCGGTGATGTCGGCGGCGTCGTCGGAGGCGAGGAAGGCGATCAGGCCGGCGACGTCCTGCGGGGTGCCCATGCCGACCTCGCGGCGGATCACCGCGGGCAGCTCGCCGGTCTGCTTCATCTGCTCGATGTAGGGCGCGAAGATCGGCACGGTCTCGGTCATCGCGGTGACGGCGACGGGGCACACCGCGTTGGCGGTGATCCCGGCGCGCTGCAGTTCCATCGCCCAGGTGCGGACCATCCCGACCACCGCGGCCTTGGCGCCGGAGTAGTTGGTCTGCCCGAAGTTGCCGCGCTGCCCGGCCGGGGATCCGATGGCGATGATGCGCCCGCCCTCGCCCTGCTCACGGAAGCGCAGTACGGCCTCGCGCACGCACGTGAAGGTGCCGCGCAAGTGCACGTCGATCACGGCGTCGAAGTCGTCGTCGGTCATCTTCCACAGCACCTTGTCACGCAGGATGCCCGCATTGGTCACCATCACGTCGAGGCGGCCGAAGTGCTCGACCGCGGCGGCGACGAGTTTTCGAGCCGTCTCGGTGGGACCGACGGGGGCGACGACGGCGACGGCGCGTCCGCCCGCGGCGGTGATCGTCGCGACGGCGGCATCGGCGGTGCCCCGGTCGACGTCGTTGATCACGACCGCGGCGCCGTGACGTGCCAGCTCGGCGGCGTAGGCGAGGCCGAGGCCCTGCCCGCTACCGGTGACGACGGCGACTTTGTTGCTGAGGTCCACGAGATCCTCCGTTGCTCGAGCTGATGAACTCCCAATCACATAGGAACATCTACTATTGAGAATGTCAACGATTGAGGAACTGTTATCCTGAGGGTCGCGACGAAAGGCTCTCGGAATGGAACGTCGACGCGTCCTCGAGGACGACCTGGGATTTCTGCTGACGCGTGCCAGTGCGATGGTGGTGCGATCGGTGAACGAGGCTCTCGCCCCACTCGGGCTGCGGGTGCGCCCCTACACGGTGCTCTCCCTCGCGTGCGACGAACCCTCCGGTGTGGCGCAGCGCCGCATCGCCGCGGACATGGGACTCGACCCCAGCCAGATCGTCGCGATCGTCGACGAACTCGAGAACCGGAATCTGGTCGCCCGCACCGCCGACCCGGGCGACCGGCGCAACAAACTCGTCGTCGCCACCGACGAGGGACGAAAGCTGTGCGACGAAGCGCGCCGGCTCAGCGAGGAGGTGTCGGACCGGCACTTCGCCGGCGTGGACCCGGCTCTTCTCGCCGAAATGCGCACTGTGCTCGGCCGCATGGTTTTCCCGAGTCGGTGAACGCCGCCCGCTGACCGCGCGCTCGTCCACGGGCGCGGTCGGGGCGTCCGGGGTGTGGAGTTGTCGACCCATCGAGGGTCGGCAGGGTATCGGCAGCCTGACGAGCTGGCTGAGGTGAGGGCCGGGTGCGGTGGCGTAGGGCAGACCGGCCTCGGCGCAGTCGAGCCGAAATCGGTCGAGCACGTCCACGCTGCCGTCGGAACAGCGGGTAGCCGGCCTCGAGCAGTCGGAGGTGCCGAAACCGGTGCCGACGGCACAGCCGCGAACCGGACCGTTCAGGCCGGCGGTGTCGAACGCAGCGACGGAGTCGAAGTAGTGGTCACAGGCCCTCCGTCGCGACGAGGTGCTCGACGACGCGGCGCAGTCGCCCGCGGTCGATCTTGCTGTTGTGCCGCGGGTCGGTCGGTAGCGCGGTGGACAGGTGCACCGGGGTGGGCCGTGGCAAGTGCAGCCGCTGGGCGAGGATTGCCATGGTGCCGAGGTCGACGGCGCGAGGATCCTCGTCGTGGGGAAAGACGTAGAACAGGCGGTCGAGATCCTCGAGATACACCACTGCGCTGAGCAGGAACCCGGTGACCATGTTCCACATCTGTTCGAGCGCATCGGGATGGATCGGGCCGTGTGGGGAGTCGACGACGTCCTTTCTGCGGCACAGGTACCACACCAGACCCGAGGAGTCGATGTAGCCGAAATCGCCTGTGCGGTGCCATATCTCACCGGTTCGCGTATCGCGCAGTTTGGCGGTGCGCACGGCGTCGTCGCGGTGGAAGTAGGTGGTGCTCACCCGAGCGCCGGAAACGACGATCTCGCCGGTCCTGTCGGCAGGGAGGCCGTCGAGCGCTACGTCGAAGTGCGGCCCCTCGAACTGCGATTCGACGACAGCGACGTCCATGTCCGCGGGCGGCCGCCCGAGCGGGGTGCCCATGCCGGTCCAGGTTCCGAGCTTCGAACGGTACACGTGCTCGTCGGCGCCGATCAGGGTGATCGGCATCAACACTTCGGTGCTCGCATACGGCACCACGACCTCGGCCGGGGCGAGCCTGTCCTGCATGCGTTCGACCAGCCGGGCGCCGATGGCCGACCCCGCGGTGGCCACCCGTCGCAACGCCGGGGCGGGCAGGTGATGCTGATCCATATGGGTGATCAGGCGATGCCACACCAGTGGCGAAGCGAACAGGTAGTCGCTGCCGGAGACGGCCAGCTGCTGGTAGAACGCGGCGACGTCGAGGCGAGCGGGTTGGACGGTGGCCAGGTCCGGCAACACCACGCGTCGGCCCATGGCCACGGCCACCAGAGCCAGGTGTGGAAACAGGCAGAACTCGGAGGAGATCTCGTCGCTGCGGTAGTAGCGCATCTGCGAGGCGAGCTCGCGCGAGGTCCACGGCACTCCCTTGGGGATGCCCGTGGTTCCGCTGGTGTAGAGCAGCAGCACGGTATCGGCGATGTCCCACTGCATTTCGCTCCGACTCGGGTCGGGCAGAACCGTACCGAGACGAGCGCTGTCGAAGCCGGTGCTCGTCGGGGTGCAGACGATGCCGTCGTAGAGATCCGCTCCGGGGCAGGGCAGTTCGGAGACCCACACCGGCGCATCGAGGTCGGCAAGGCACGCGGCCAGCGTGTCGGGGGGCTGGTTGGGGTCGAGGAACGCGGGGACTGCTCCTACCAGGAATACGCCGTAGCAGTATGCGATCAGCTCGACGCTCAGCGGCAGCGTCACCACCACGTTGTCGCCTGGCCGTACACCCAGCTGGTGCAGGTGTGTCCGTGCGGACTCGGCCGCGTGCTGGATGTCGGAAAAAGCGTGCTGCGACGACGAGCGCAGATCGGTCACCGCGATCCGATCGGGGCGCTCGACGCATGAAGTGGCCAGCCCGTCCAGCAGTGCATGTCCGGACGTGACGACGGTGTGGCGAGAATGCATGACCCCCCTTGATGGAACCGAACTTGCACAACGACGTGATGCACGGGGGAGACTGCTCGTGAAACCGTCCAGTTCCCGAATGCTCGTTCGGACGCCTCGAATGTCGTATCCCCCCGGAACCCCACCCGCGCAAGATGGTACGGTGCGGAGAACGCGAATGTCTGCCGGATGAAAGTGATCTCCGCCACGGGGTGTCCCGGCGCCACTTCTGCAAGCGCCTGTGATCCCTGAGCGAACGGGACGACAACGCTCGCCCTGCATCGTGGTCCGCGGGGGCACTGGCGCTCGGGGAGCGACTCGGTCACGATCGACAGGTGGACCGCGCCGCCAGACTCACGCTCGCCGTCGAACGACAGGACGATTGCTGCCTGTGGTGTGGCCGACGGTTCGGACCGTTGATTCCGCCGACCACCGAACATCTCGTGCCACGAGTCAAGGGCGGTCCCAGCATCGCGGCCAACGAGGCCGCCGCGTGCCGGCGGTGCAACGCCGACCGCGGTCACCGGGGTCCGGTCGAGTGGCTCGCCGAGTGCCGGAACCGGCGCGGCTGGGCCCCGCAGGCGAGCCTGCTCGCGACGCTCCTGAACGCGCTGGACCTCGAACTCGCCAGCGCGGGTGGGCATCGCCGCGCCCGGCGATACCTGGCCGGCCAGCTGCGACGCTGCCGGAGCAACTGCTGAGGCGTGCGGACAGATCGTCGGGAAGGATACGGGCGGCGCTCAGTCCAGAATCTCCTTGAGATAGGCGGTGATCATGGCCGTCAGCTGGTCCGCGACCACCTCCGGCTCGATCGGTGGCTGATCGAGCACGTAACCGACCGCGACGTTCTCGACGGTGCGGACGAGCATCCACGCGATGGCGTCGGGATGCTCGATCCGGCGCCGGCCGGGATTGAAGCGCAGCCACATGGCCAGCAGCGCGTCGATGCGGTGCTCGAACGCGACCAGCCGGCTGTCCGGCGTGCGGGGGAGTTGCTCGACGAGCACGCGCAGCAGCCGGGGGTTCTCGCCGAGTGCCTCGAGGAGTACGCGCATGTTGGTCCGCACCGATTCGGTCCAGGTGGGGGCGTCGAGCGCATCGGTGAACACGTGCGAAATGCGAGCCTGAACCTCCTCGGTCCACCGGTCGACGACTTCGGCCACGATGGCGTCCTTGCCGGGGAAGTACTGGTACAGCGAGCCGGGGCTGATACCGGCGGCGGCGGCGATCCGGTTGGTGGAGGCGCCCTCGTATCCGTGGGTGAACAGGACCTCCCGGCCGGCGGTCACGATGCGCTCGACCATCGCCTGGGAGCGGCGTTGCCGTGGCACCCGGCGCAGCCGGCTCTGCTCCGCCGGCCTCATCGGCGCCCCCCGGACGCGAATTGAACGCGAGTATTTGCTCGTGTCAGCATCGGCTCATGGTGGCACACGAGATTCGACAGGACGCGCAGGCGGCCCGTTACCCGCGCCGGTACGCGGGCATCCGGCCCAGGAACCAGCGCATCGGACGCCCACTGCGCGCCTACGCGCGGATCGGCGCCGTCGACGAGGAACTGCTCGATCGGATCGGCCGCCGGATGTTCGCCCGGGACGAGGTGGGCGCCGATCTGGTGCGCGCGATGCGCCGCCCCCGGACGGACGCCGAACGGGTGAGCATGGCGCAGTTCCATCGGGCGCTCGAGCACGGCATCGACGCGGTGCCGGAGGCCCCGGAGGCGCTGCGACGGTTCTTCGCCGTGGTCGACGACGTCCCGGAGTGGGTGGACTTCGACCTGCTGGAGAAGGGCGCCCGGGCCTTTCGCAGGATGGGCCGCAGCCGCATCGACGTGCTGCTCCAGTTGTCGCTCATCGGTGGCTATCGGTTCGGCGGGCCGCCGGATCTGCTCGTCGAGACCGGGGGCCTGACCGGCTCGACCGCAATGCGGCGCCTCGGCGAAACGCAGAAATGGGGAACCGCGGTCGGCGAGCCGGGCGGGATGCGCAGGAACGGTGAGGGATTCAAGCTCACCGTGCACGTGCGCGCGATGCATGCGCTGATCAACCACCAGTTCGAGACCAACGGCCGATGGGACGTCGAGCGCTGGGGTCTGCCGATCAACCAGACCGACCAGGCGGCAACTCTCGGGTTGTTCAACGGCACGCTGTTGCTCGGCATGCGGGCACTGGGGTACTTCGTCACCCGTGAGGAGTCCCGGGCGGTGATGCACCTGTGGAAGTACGTCGGATGGCTCATGGGAATCGACGAGGACTGGCTGTTCGACACCGAACGCGAGCAGCACGTGTTCAACTACCACGTGCTGCTGGTGCAGAACGACGTCACGCCCGCGGGTGCCGCGTTGTCCGGGGCCCTCGTGGAGGGCCAGCGGACCCTCGACCACGGCAGGTTCGGGGACGTGCGCGGCCGGTACGAGCGGCAGCGCCTGCTGAGTATGCTTCGGTACTTCCTCGGCACGCAGAGCCTGCGGGAGCTGGATCTGCCCGTCACCTCGGCCTGGGCCGTTCCTCCGGTGCTGGTCAAGAACGTCGTCGCCTCCACGGTGGTGGCCCGCACACGCACCGGCAGGCGGTTCCTCGAGCGGGCCGGCGACCGGGCCGCCCGGCGCGAACTCGCCTCGAAGTTCGGGGCGTCGAGGCCGGCCGTCGGCGCGCTGCCCGGCTGAGCGTCCGCCCCTCGGAAGCCGGAACGGTCGCGTCGTCGCGGTCGGCTAGGCTTGTTCCGGCAAGCCGGACCGCCGGTCCCTCCGCGGTTGCGGGCCGCGGTCGTCGAGAAAATTGGGTGAAAGACGTTGACGGACTCTGGGGAACTGAGTATCGGGCCGCTGGTGCGCCCGGCCGACGGCAGTGACGACACCGCCAAGGTGGTCGCCGACCTCGTCAATGCCGTCTATGCCGTTGCCGAGGACGGCATGTGGCCGGAGGGGGCCACCCGGACCTCGGCGACCGAGATCGCCGAACTTGCCGGTGCCGGTCAGCTCTTCGTCGCCTCGCTCGGCGACCGGATCGTGGGCTGCGTGAAGGTGGTGCAACTCGATGCCCGCACCGCCGAGTTCGGGATGCTCGCTGCCGACCCGGAGGTGCGGGGTGCAGGCATCGGCCGTGCCCTGGTGCGGTTCGCCGAATCCCACGCGGCGCGGCTCGGGAACGAGATCATGCAGCTCGAGATCATCCAGCCCAAAGACTTCGAGCACCCGTCGAAGGTGTTCCTGTCGCAGTGGTATCCGCGAATGGGATACGTGCCGGTGCGGACGGAGGACCCCGAGGTCATGTACCCCGAACTGGTTCCGCTGCTCGCCGTTCCGTGCGACGTCGTCGTGTACCACAAGCGGCTCGGCTGACCGGTTCCGAATCTTCCGTCTCCGCGTGGTGCCCGCTGCCGGCGGGCACCACGTGCTTCGATGGTCGGGACGAGTACCGCGAGGAGGCGAGATGACGAGCAACCGTATCGGCCGCCGTGCCCGGCGAGCGGGAGCGACGCTGCTGCTGGCGGCCGCCGCAGTCTTCGGCGCATCCGGCCCGGCGTCGGCGCAGGACCAGTGGCCCGAGATTCCGTCCTATCCGACACCGATGATGCCGTACGAGACCAAGGACTTCCTGACTCCTGCGGACCTGGACTACTGGAATCCGCTGGTGAACCGGAATCGGCTCACGTCACCGTTCGGCACCGGCACCCGGATCGTCTGCGTCGGCTTCCACGGCGTGACCACCGACTGTTGGCAGGCCGATCAGAACGGGCAGCCGCACAAGCTGATCCGGCTGCCGGCCAACCTGCCGAACGTCACCGGTTCGAGTCTGCCGGGCGGCGGGCCCGGGCACTTCGTCTATCCGATCCTGTGACCCCGCGGCCGCCTCAGCCGGTGAACAACACCGCCGCCTGAGCCGGCAACCGGGCGCCGTCCTTGCGGCGGAACAGTTCCGCCGGCCGGCCGGTACCCGGACTCGACATGCGCCCGGTGCTGTCGAGAGCGTCGACGACGTGGCGGCGGAACGAGTCCTTCTGCAGTGGAAGACCGAACACCACCTCGTACAGCCGCCGCAGCTCGAGGACGGTGAACTCGTCGCCGAGCAGCCCGTCCGGATCGACACGCTGTGCGTAGCGCGCCCGCAGATCCGCCACGGCCGCCGCCACCATCTCGGCATGATCGAAAGCCAGCGGCTGGTCGGCCTTTCCGTCACGCACCACCACGAGGAGGGCGCGGGGCGGGAGATCCTCGTGGGGGACCGCCGCGGCATGGGCGATCGAGATCACCCATCCGCGCGGATCCCGGTCGGGGGCGTCGAACGCGCCGATCTGGTGGAATCGGATGCCGGCGAGGTTCGTCTTGTCGCGCAGCACGCGCCGGGCGGCGTCGGCGAGCCGTTCGCGTTCGCGGAGGAACGTGCCGGGCAGGGCCAGGGGGCCGTGGCCGTGCTCGACGGCCAGCACCCGGAGTTCGCCGTCGCAGTAGGTCAGCACGGCGACGTCCACCGCCGCCGACGGGTGCGGATAGTCGCCCAGCGTCCGGCCGGTCTCGTCCCTCCACTCGTTCACTCTTGCAGCTTAGCTCGGACATGATCTAAGCTGATAGCGCAGATTTGATCGAAGGGTGGGACGAGCGATGGCATTGACGACACGACAGTGCGACCGAGCGGTGGGGGTGCTGGTGGCGACGGCGGCCGGGGACGCCCTCGGCGCCGGCTACGAATTCACTCACCCCGCGGCGGACGCTGAGATCGGCATGGTCGGCGGCGGCGTGTTCGGGTGGGAACCGGGGGAGTGGACCGACGACACCGCGATGACCGTCGCCGTCGCCGAGGTCGCGGCCACGGGCGTCGACCTCGGCAGCGCCGCCGGTCTCGACGCGTTGGCCGCGCAGTTCGTGCGCTGGTTCGACTCGGACCCGAAGGACATCGGCAACCAGACCCGCGCGGTGCTCTCGCATCGTCCCGCCGGCGGCGCCGCGATGCAGGCCCGCGCCCGCGCCCTTCCCGGCCGCAAGGGCGGCAACGGCGCTCTCATGCGCACCGCCCCCGTCGCATTGTCCTGTCTCGGCGCGGGCGGGACGGACGTCGCGCTCGTCGCCGCGGGGGAGGTGGCCCGGCTGACCCACGACGACCCCCGGGTGGTCCAGGCCTGCCGGCTGTGGACGTACGCGATCCGCCACGCCGTCCTGCACGGCACCTTCGACGGTGTCCGCGGATACCTGCAGGTCTGCCCCGCCGACGTCGCCGAGTACTGGGGCCCGTTGCTCGATCGGGCCGAGCGCGGCTCGCCCGACGACTTCGCGAACAACGGATGGACCGTCCACGCGCTGCAGACCGCGTGGTGGGCGATCAGCACGACCGACGATTCCGACGCCGGGCACCTGCAGCGTGCCCTCGAGGCCGCGGTCCGCGCCGGCGGTGACACCGACACGACCGCCGCCATCGCGGGCGGACTGCTCGGCGCTCGCTGGGGCGCCTCGGCGGTCCCGGATCGTTGGCGGCGCATCCTGCACGGCTGGCCCGGGTACACCGCGCACGACCTGACCCGCCTGGCCACGGCGGCCGCCCGCAAGGGATACGGTCGTCCCGTCGCCGTCCCCGCTCGTCCCACCACGTTCCAGGAGCAGTCGTGACCCTCATCGACGTCGTCCACGGCGACATCACCGCCCAGCGCGTCGACGCGATCGTCAACGCCGCCAAGTCCTCCCTCCTCGGCGGCGGCGGCGTCGACGGCGCCATCCACCACGCCGGCGGTCCGGAGATCCTCGCCGCCTGCAAGGCCCTGCGCGCGACGACCCTGCCCAACGGTCTGGACGTCGGTGCGGCGGTGGCCACCACTGCCGGAAAACTCCCGGCGCGCTGGGTGATCCACACCGTCGGACCGCTCTACTCGCCCCACGAGGACCGCTCGCACCTGCTGCGGTCGGCCTACACCCGCAGTCTCGCCGTCGCCGACACCCTCGGCGCCCGCACCGTCGCGTTCCCGCTCATCTCCGCCGGTGCCTACGGCTGGCCGAGGGAGGACGCGATCCGGCAGGCGGTCACCGCGCTGACCTCCGCCCGCACCGCCGTCGAGATCGTCACGCTCGTCGCGTACGACCGGAGCGTCGCCGAACTGATGCGCCGCTCGTTGCCGTAGGACGCCGGCGCCGGTGACCGAATGTCACATTCGGTCGGTTGGATCGACCGCATGTGACATTCGGCCACAACGGTTGGGCGGTGCTCAGGGCATCGACGGTTCCTGGGTGGGCAGGGTGAACACACAACTCTCCCCGGCGCCGAGTTCGCAGACCTGACCGTCGAGACCCACCCGGACGGGTCCGTGGAACCCCTCGGACTGGGCCAGCACGGTCAGTTCGCCACCCACGATGCGTACCCGTAGCGGGGTGCCCCGGAACCGGATCGAGAAGGACACGCCGTCGAGCCGGTCCACGAGGCGGGGCCGGAACAGCAGCACACCGTCGTAGACCCGGGCGCCGACGAAGCTGCTCTGCAGCAGGTCGAGCGTGCCGGACATGACGCCCATGTGGATGCCCTCCTTGGTGGTTCCACCTTGGATGTCGCTGACGTCGCTCTCGAGTGCCAGCATGAAGCGTTCCCACGAGCTGGGCGGATGGATGTCGGCGAGCACTCCGGCGAAGGTGACGTGGCTGAGCGTCGACCCGTGTGAGGTCCGCTGGTCGTAGTACTCGATGGTGCGCCGGGCCAGCTCCCGGTCGTACGGATAGCCCAGCCGCTCGAACGTCGTGTGCAGTTCGTCGTCGTCGAGCAGGAAGAACAACATCACCGTGTCGGCCTGCTTGGCCATCTTGAACCGGTTCGGATCCTCGCCCTCCGCCCGGAGGATGCGATCGAGCCGCTGGATGTTGGGATATGCGGCGCGGTAGTGCTCCCAGTCGAGTTCCTCGAGTTCGTCGTAACCCTCGAACTGGCTGACGACGCCCTCGTGGAAGGGCACGAACATCCGCCGGCTCATGTCGTCCCATGTGCGCAGCTCCTCGTCGGTGACCGCGAGCTGGGCGAGCAGGGCGCCGCGCCGGCTGGACGAGAGCGAGCCGAGCACCGCCGGAACCGTCGCCATGATCCAGGCCACCATGACATTGGTGT
Source organism: Rhodococcus ruber (assembly GCF_016804345.1). Lineage (NCBI taxonomy): Bacteria > Bacillati > Actinomycetota > Actinomycetes > Mycobacteriales > Nocardiaceae > Rhodococcus > Rhodococcus ruber. Next base: position 906,964 of record NZ_CP044211.1, read on the forward strand.
AGGCGTTGTTGCGCAAACCGGCCTCGGCCGCGCCGGGGTGGCGTTCATGGAACTCGTCCGGCCCCATCACACCGTGGATCTCGTAGCGTTCGCGCTCGGAGTTGTAGTGGGCCACCGACGCCCAGAACCGGGCGATCTCGAGCATGAGCTCGGCGCCGTAGTCGGCCAGGAACTCCGTGTCGTCGGTCGCCTGCAGGAAGCGCCACACGTTGTAGAAGATCGCCGCGTTGACGTGCCGCTGATTCCGGCTGAGGTCTGGATCCCACTGCCCGGAAAGGGGATTGAGATGGACTGCCTGGGTCTCCTCGGTGCCGTCGCTGCCGCTCTGCCAGGGGAACATCGCGCCGCGGTACCCGGCCTCCTCGGCCGCGGCCTGGGCTTCGGACAGCCGGCGGTACCGGTAGAGCAGCAGGCTCCGGGTCACCTCCGGCATCCGCAGGTTCAGGAAGGGCTGGATGTACATCTCGTCCCAGAACACGTGCCCCCGGTACGCCTCTCCGTTGAGTCCACGTGCCGGCACGCCGACGTCGTGCCGCGCCGTGTGCCGGGAACAGACCTGCAGCACGTGCGCGACATGGAGCCGCAGCAGGAGGTCGGCACGCGGTTCGCTGGGCAGCCGGACGTCGCAGATGTCCCACAGTTCGTCCCATGCCGCTTCGTGCTCGGCATACGCGGGGGCGAAGTCCGGGTACCGCAGCACGTGCCGGCCGGACGCGGCCAGCGCCTCGGTGATCGCATTGTCCCGGGAGGTGAACAGCGACACCATCTTCTCCACGCGCGTCGGCCGGCCCTGCTCGACGTCGAAGGAGAGCACCTGCTGGATGTAGTCCTCCATCTGGTACAGCGAGCGGTCGACCTCGAGCGGTCCGCCGTCGTAGCCCTCCCCGCGGAAGACCCGGGTACGGGCGGCCTCGGCGATGTAGATGTCGGACTGGCGGGTCTGCACGCGCAGCGCGATGGTCTCGTTGCCGAAGGTACGCGGGGATACCGGATCCAGATGGCGGCCCTCGAGCTGCCGGTAGCGGGCGACGATCTGGTTCGTGACGCGGCCGTCCAGTGCCGAGACCACCTCCACCGTCCCGGACCAGTTCTCCGGGACCAGCGTCCATTCGATCCCGGCCTGATGGCTCTGGGCCATGCTCACGAAGCGACGGCTCCGCAGGGTGGTCTCCCGCCCGAACCGGTCCCGGAATCGCACCTCGCGCTTCACCGTGGCGAGCCGGATGTCGTAGGTGTGCCGGTAGGACAGCACGTCGACGTCGTCGAGCCGTACGGCGTCCCCGCCTTCGATGCGAAGCTTGAGGACCAGCCAGTTCGAGACGTTGACCAGATCCTCGTTCAGCACCGGGCGGCCGCCCATGATGGTGGTCTCGCGGTTGTAGATCCCGTGCACGTACGTGCCGGGGTAGTGGATGGGACTCATGTCCTCCCACTCGGCGGTGCCGCGCGTGCAGAAGTAGCCGTTGCCGGTGGAGGTCAGCGCCTCTCGCAGTCCCTCCGACGCGCTGTCGAACCGGTCGTAGTCGAGTTCGAACTTCGGGTCCTGCACGACGTCCCCCTGGATGTCCCTGGGCGTGGCCCCCGATCACCGCGCCAGTGTGGTCAAGAAGCGCTCCACCTCGTCGACGGAGGCGAGTGCGAATTCGGCGGCCGTGGTCCGGCCCGCCATCTCCGGATCGTCCGGCCGGCCCACGAGGATGCCGATCCCCCGCCCGCGCAACGCCCGGAAGGCGTCCTCGTCGGTGATGTCGTCGCCCAGGTACACCGGTACCGTGTCGGCCGAGTCGAGACCGAGAACGTCCACGAGGTACAGCACGGCCCGGCCCTTGTCCCAGTCGATGGCGGGCGCGAGCTCGTACACCATCTTTCCCGGGGTGACCTTCAGTTCGCCGTGATGCTCGGTGAGCAGGGTCTGCACGACCGCCTCGATCCGATTCCGGTCCGCGGGGTCGACGAGCCGGTAGTGCACTGCGACCGACGCGCGTTTCGGCTCCACCAGCGCACCCGGGATCGTCCCGATCTCGGCGCGGAGCCGCTCGGTCACCGCGGCGACGAGGTCCGCGAACCGGGCCACGCGGTCGTCGGAGACGGAGCCGCGCTGCGGAGTCCAGATGTCGAAGCCGTGGCTGCCGGCCACCACGAGGTCGTCGACGCCCATCAGCTGCTGCACCACCGCCCGGTCCCGGCCAGTCACGACGCAGACCGGGCACCGTGCTGCGAGATCTCGGACGACGGTACGCATACCGTCCGAGATCACAGCGTCCTCGGGTCGCGACACGATCGGGGTGAGTACTCCGTCGTAGTCGAGGAACACCGCCGGCCGGCGTCCGTCCAGCAGCCGCGCCAGGTCCTCGTTCCCGAGCGCGGGGGGCAGGTCGCGAACCGAAGTGTCCGCCATTGTCGGATTACCTCCTGCGCCCTCGCGGCGCCTCGGTGGGACGAGGGCGACGCGACCGCAGACTCGCCGCGCGCACCGGCCGGTGAACAGTGGCTGTCACAGGCATCGGTACGCCCCCTCGTGTTCGGCTCCGTGACGCCGGCAGCGTCGACGGCGATGAGCTCCTCGATTCCTACTGTAGGGCCGTGCCGGAGGCAAGGCGGGCATACGACGTGACGGCCCCGTGGGGCGCGATCGTCCGCCGGGATCAGACGATGGCGCCGGCGAGCACGATCGCGAGCGCGATCAACAAGGCGACCTTGGCGATCTCGAGTGCCACGTACGCGTAGTGCGCGTTCGAGCGGGGCACGTCCTCGCCGGCGAGGACGCGGTTCGACCGGCGTGTCAACGGCGGCCGGACCACCGCCACCTGCACCGCCAGCACGGCCACGGTCACCAGCAGCAGCACCCAGCCCGTCGTGCCCGGCGAGAGGATCAGGCACGCGACGATCAGCGCGACGGCGAGAACGACCTCGACCGTGTTCAGGGCCCGGAACACCAGGCGCCCGATGCCGAGTCCGAGCGGGATGGTGATCCCCGGCGCCCGGAACTTCAAAGGCGCCTCCAGGAAGGAGATCGCGAGCACCATTCCGAGCCAGAGCATCGGCACGAACAGTTCGACGTAACGCGCGAGAGTGTCCATCACCCGTCCTCGGCTGCGGTCGGCATGTGGCCGCCGAGTCTAGCGGCGGCGCGCCGGCCGGTACTGCCTCGCGGACGGCGATTCGATACATCATTTCCTGAATACAGGATTCGATGTACATTCGAGGTCGTGGAGACGGTGGAGCATCACGACGCGCTGTCCCGGTTCGGTCATGCCCTCTCGGATCCGACCCGGACACGGATTCTGCTGACCCTGCGGCGTGGCCCGGGTTATCCCTCGGAACTGGCCGAGGCGATCGGCGTCAGCCGGCAGATCCTCTCGAACCACCTGGCGTGCCTGCGTGGGTGCGGTCTCGTCGTCGCGGTGCCCGAAGGCCGGCGCAATCGTTACGAACTCGCCGATCGCCGGATCGGGCACGCACTCGACGACCTGCTCGACCTGGTCCTGACGGTGGACCCCTCGTGTTGTCCCGCCGCCGCGGCCGAGGACTGCTGCTGATGTCCGCGCGGCCACACGCCCCCGCGCCGTCGGCGCCGCGCAGGGCCGTGCTCACGAAACGGATCCGGCTGCTGGTGACCGCGACGATCGCGTACAACATCGTCGAAGCGAGCGTCGCATTGACCGAGGGCGCGCGGGCGTCGTCGACGGCGCTGATCGGGTTCGGGCTCGATTCGCTGATCGAGGTGTCCTCCGCCGCCGCGGTGGCCTGGCAGTTCGCCGGCCGAGATCCGGAAGCCCGCGAGAAGGCCACGCTGCGGATCATCGCGTTCTCGTTCTTCGGGCTCGCCCTGTATGTCGGCGTCGACTCGATCCGATCGCTGCTCGGGATCGGCGAAGCCCGGCACTCGCCGGTCGGGATCGCGCTGGCCGCGGCGAGCCTGGTGATCATGCCCGTGTTGTCCTGGGCTCAGCGGCGTACCGGGCGCGAACTCGGATCCGCCTCCGCCGTGGCCGATTCGAAGCAGACGCTGCTGTGCACGTACCTCTCGGCCGTGCTGCTGATCGGGCTGGTACTCAACAGCGCATTCGGTCTGTCGTGGGCCGATCCGGTCGCGGCACTCGTCATTGCGGTCTTCGCGGTGCGGGAAGGACTCGAAGCCTGGAGGGGCCGAACCTGCTGTCCAGTACCCGCAGTGGTGACCGATGACGCGCCGGAATGCTGCTGCGGATCCGAATGCGATTGTTGCCGAACCCCTCCTGAACCGAAGGATCGATGATGCCTCGTATCGGTGCCACTGCCCGAGCCCTCTACCGACAGGAGATGACGGCGTCGAGAACCGCCGTCGACCCGCAACAGCGGTGGCGCCATCTCGAACGCGCACACATCCTCTCGCAGCCGGACCCGTGGCTGCACACCTGCAACCACGCCGCGATGCTCGCCCTGGCCCTGCGCTGCCGTGACCGCCGCGAGGCTTTCGGGCAGGTCGTGCGGATCCTCGTGGCTGCCCCCGGTTCGATGACCGGCCGGTATCCCGAAGGCAACATCGGACGGGTCGCCGCCGGACTGACCACGCCGATGCCGGTCCCCGACGATCTGGCCCGAGCGCTGTCGGCGTAGTCGCACGGAGACGACGGGAGACCCCGTCCCGAGACCGGTGCCCTACAGGTGCACGGCGCCCCGGATGCACGTCGTGCTGCGTCCTCCGATCCACACCTCGTCGCCGGACGAATGCACGGTCACGATGCCGCGGCGGCCGACGCGAGTGCCCTGACTCGCCCGGTAGTCGGCCGGCGCGAGGCCGGCACCGATCAGCCACTGGGCCAGGCCGGCGTTGAGGCTGCCCGTCACCGGGTCTTCCCTGACGCCCACGGGCGCCGCGAAGGCGCGCACCTCGAACTGCAGCGGCGATCCCGGCGGGTAGGGACCGACGACGCCGAGGACGAGATCGCGCATGTGCTGGTCGTCGGGTTCGAGGTCGAGCACCTCCTGCGCGGACCCGAGCAGGACCGCGGCCCAGCCGGGTCCGTTGTCGACCCAGTTGTGCGCCACGATTCGCGCACGGTCGATCCCGAGCCCCCGCGCGATCCGGGCCAGGTGCTCGTCGTCGAGGTCGCCGCGACGGACCGGTTCGGGAGCCCGGAACGCCAGGGACTCGTCGCCGCGGCGCAGCGCGACGAGTCCGGCTCCGCACTCCTGAACGAGCAGACCCGGGCTGTTCGGCACCCCGCCGGCCTCGAGCCACGCGTGCGCCGAGCCGAGGGTGGGGTGACCGGCGAACGGGATCTCCGCGGCCGGGGTGAAGATGCGTAGCCGGTAGTCGGCCCCGGCGGTCGTCGGGGGAAGGACGAACGTGGTCTCGGACAGGTTCGTCCACGCCGCGAACTGCGCCATCGCCTCGTCCGGGATGCCGGCGCCGTCGAGAACCACCGCGACCGGGTTCCCCCGGTACGGTTCGGCGGCGAACACGTCGACCTGCGCGAACTCCCGGGACCGTGGCTGCACCATTGCGTCTCCTTCGTCCGTCGATGCCGTCCCATTGTGGTCACCGAATCGGCGGTACGCACCCGAATATCCGGCCACTCGAGGCGGCGTTCGAGCGGTTCTCCGAGGCGGTGGAGACTTCGGCGCGGGCGTATCCGGAGCACCGGCCGACGCGACGCCGACCGGGGGCGGAAACTCCGAGGGCACGCAGGGATGCCCTGCGCGCCCTCGGAGTTTCGTGGATCAGTGCTCGTAGGTGCTCAGATCACGGTCCTTGCTCTCCTTCGCCAGGAGGATGAACACCGCGCTCAGCACTGCCAGGCCGATCATGAACGCCGCGACGAGTCCGGTGCCGCCGCCGGCGGCCGCCTGCAGCGACGCGAGGATCACCGGGGTGAAGCCCGCGCCGAGCAACGTCGCGCCCTGGTAGCCGAGCGAGGCGCCGGTGTACCGGGCTGCGGTGCCGAACTGCTCGGCGATGTACGCCGCCATCGGACCGTAGGTCGCGGACTGGCAGACGCCGAAACCGAGCACGAACCCGAGCGTCACCAGCGCGACGTTGCCGGACGACAGCAGCACCAGGATCGGCACGATCAGCACGACGAACGCGCCGAGGCCGAAGAGCATCACCGGGCGCCGGCCGACGCGGTCGGAGAGGCGGGCGAACCCGAGCAGGGTGAAGATCGCGACGAACTGGCAGACGGCGAACGCCATCAGCGCCTGCGATCGGGTCACCCCGGAGTGGGAGGCGTAACCGATGGCGAACGTGGTGAACATGGTCTGGATCCCGAAGCTGGCCATGCAGCCCAGGGCGACGAGCAGCAGATTCCGCGGTCGGCGCAGGATGCTCAGGATCGGCGGGGTGGGCCGGTCCGCGGCGGCGGCATCGACCTCGGCCTGCCGCGCCATCGCCTCCCGGAACAGCGGGCTCTCGGACACCCGGGCCCGGACGAACAGGCCGACGGCCAGCATCACCGCGGACAGCAGGAACGGGATGCGCCAGCCCCACGACAGGAAGTCGTCCTCGGGCAGCAGCGCCACCAGCGCCAGGGCGAGGGTGCCGAGCAGCGAACCGGTGGGAGCCCCGGCATTGGTGAACGCCGCGGCGAAGCCGCGTCCCCGTCCCCCGACGTGCTCGAGGGACATGAGCGCGGCCCCACCCCACTCGCCGCCGACGGCGATGCCCTGACACACGCGCAGCAGCACGAGAATGATCGCGGCCCACGATCCGATCGCCGACGCGGGCGGGACGAGGCCGATGAGGAACGATGCCACGCCCATGACCGTCATCGAGATCAGCAGCATCGACTTGCGGCCGTACCGGTCGCCGAAGTGCCCGAAGACGATGCCACCGAAGGGGCGGGCCAGATAACCCGCAGCGAACGTCCCCATCGACGCGATGGTTCCGGCGAGCGGGGACAGATCCGAGAAGAACACGGGGGCGAAGACGATCGCCGCCGCGGTCGCGTAGAGCAGAAAATCGTAGAACTCGATCGTGCTGCCCAGGTAGCTCGACAGCACGACGCGTCGAACTTCCTTCTTCCTCTGGGCCGCAGTGATGTCCGCGGATGCGGTGACGGTCATGTGAGCTCCTGCAGTGACAGTCGGGTCAGTGGGCGTACTGCTCGCGCAACGTGTCCTTGCGGACCTTTCCGGTGGCGTTGCGGGGGATCTCGTCGAGAACGAGGAGGGACTTGGGGATCTTGTACTTGGCGAGACGCTCGCCGAGGAAGGCGAACAGCTCGTCCTCGGTGAGGGTGACGCCGTCGGCGAGGGTGACCGCCGCCCGGCCGACCTCACCCCATTTCTCGTCGGGCACACCGAAGACGGCGCAGCCGAGCACGCCGGGCAGGTCGAGGATGGCGGCCTCCACCTCTGCGGGGTAGATGTTCTCCCCACCCGAGATGATCATGTCCTTGAGCCGGTCGACGATCGTGACGAAGCCGTCCTCGTCGGGAACGCCCACGTCGCCGGAGCGGAACCAGCCGTCGCCGGTGAAGGCGTCCGCGGTGGCGTCGGGCCGATTCCAGTAGCGCTGCATCACATTCGGCCCGGAGATCTGGATCTCGCCGCGGTCGCCGGCGGTGACCGCGGAGCCGTCGGGATCGACGACGCGCACGTCGGTGAAGAAGTGCGGGGCGCCCGCGGTGCCGATCTTGCGTTCGGCGTCCTTGGGGGTGAGTATCAGTGCGCCCGGTCCGGTCTCGGTCAGCCCGTACCCCTGGCAGAGGCGGACGCCCCGGGCGGTGTAGGTCTGGAGGGTCCGCGGGGGAACCGGTGCGGCCGCGACGATCCAGCGACGAATCGAACTCAGGTCGGTGCGGTCCCAGTTCGGGTGGGCGCTCATCGCGTCGAGCATCGTGGGCACCCCGAACGAGTAGGTGACCCTTTCGGTTTCGATCAGGTGCAGGATTCGGCCCGGCTCGAAACCTTCTTCGACGAGCACGGTGCCACCCTTGAGCAGGGTGGGCAGGGCGACGAAGTTCAATGCGGCGGTGTGGAACAGGGGTGCGGCGACGAGAGCCACCTCGTCCGAGAGGAAGTCGAGGTCGACGATCGGGTTCATCACCGCGAACACCACGTTCCCGTGACTGAGGACGACACCCTTGGGCCGGCCCGTCGTGCCGGAGGTGTACATGATGAAGCACGGGTCGTCGTGTGTGACCGGGACGTCGAGGCGGTCGGTGGGGGCGGCCGCGACGATCGTCTCGTAGCCGACAGCCCGGTCGTCGGGCTTGCCGTCGAGGACCACGCGCCGGGTGGTTCCGGCCGCGGTCGCGGCGGCCTCGGCGACGTCCGTGAGGGCAGCGGAATGGACCAGGACGGTGCTACCGGAGTCGGCCAGGCAGTACTCCACCTCGGGGGTGGTCAGCCGGGCGTTGAGTGGCACGAACACCGCCCCTAGCAGACCGGCGGCGAACAGCACCTCGAGATAGGCGGGGTGGTTCGCCGACAGCAGCGCGACGCGGTCCCCGGGGCCGACGCCCAGGGCACGCAGGGCGTGGGCGAGCCGGGTGACCCGCTCGTCGAGTTCGCGGTAGGTGATGCCGGTGCCGCGGAAGGCGAGCGCGACCGCGTCGGGGGCCTGCCGGGCGCGTCGGTGCGGCCACGTACCGGTGCCTTGGTTGAGCACGGGATCTCCTCGATGCCTAGGGGTTCGGGATTTTCTGGACCGGAGCGGCTACGGCCGGGTGAGCCTGCGACCGACGATCTCCTTCATGATTTCCGTGGTGCCGCCGTAGAGCGTCCCGGCCCGGGAGTCCAGATAGTCGCGGGCGACGGCGTACTCCTTCATGAAGCCGTAGCCGCCGTGCAGTTGCACGGCCCGGTGCACGACCTTCAGATGCAGCTCGGTGACCCACCACTTGGCCATCGCCGCGGTCACCTCGTCGAGGCGGCCGTGTGCGGCGTCGAGGATGCAGCGGTCCACGAACACCTGCGCGATCTCGATCTCGGTGGCCAGCTCGGCGAGGTAGAAGCGGTTGGCCTGGAAGTCGGCGATGCGCTGCCCGAACGCCCTGCGGTCGGTGGCGTGGCGCAACGCCGTCTCGAACGTGCGGGTCATCAGGGCCATGGAAGTCACCGCGATGCTCAGCCGTTCCTGCGGCAGGTTGTGGCGTAGGTATCCGAAGCCCTTGTTCTCCTCACCGAGCAGGTTGGCGCGGGGTACCCGGACGTTGTCGAACACCAGCTCGGCGGTGTCCTGGGCGGACAGGCCCACCTTGTCGAGCGGGCCGTTCTTCGTGAAGCCGGGCATGCCGTCCTCGACGACGAGCAGGCTCACCCCGTTCTTCCCGGCGGCGGGATCGGTCTTCGCGACGACGATGATCGTGTCGGCGAGGATGCCGTTGGAAATGAAGATCTTGCTGCCGTCGAGGACGAAGTGGTCGCCGTCGGGGATCGCGGTGGTGGTGACGGCGGCGAGGTCGCTGCCGGCGCCGGGCTCGGTCATCGCGATCGCGCCGACCGCCTCGCCGGCGACCATGGGGGCGAGCCAGCGGTGGTTCTGTTCGTCGGTACCGAGGGCCGTGAAGTACGGCGCGACCAGGTCGTTGAATCCCGACAGCCCCATGGTGACGGCCTGGGCGCCGACGCGGGCGAGTTCCTCGATGAGCACGGCCCCGAACCGGAAGTCGTCGATGCCTCCGCCGCCGAACCGTTCCGGCACGGCGACACCGAGCAGGCCGAGCTTGCCGGCCTGCCGGTAGAGCTCGCGATCGACGCGGCCCGCTCCGACCCACTGCTCGAGGTGGGGTGCGACCTCGCGCTCGGCGAAGCGTCGCGCGGTTTCGCGGAACGCATCGTGGTCGGATTCGTAGATGGTGCGTTCGAGCGACACGGCACTCATGGAGACGGCGGCCCTCCTTCTGCGACGTTTGTCGCGCAGATCACAGTAGACCAATAATGATTGAAATAGTCAACGGTTGAGTTTCGATTGCTTTTCGGGGGTCATGCCTCCCATCTGGCACGACGTCGGCCTGTCGCATATTTGCAAGCAGTCTGGACTGTTTGTTGATTGCCTGTTACCGTCCGTTCTTGTGACTCGAACCACATCCACGGGCACCGGGCGCACACAGGCCGAGCGCACCGCCGTGACCCGGGCGAAACTCCTCGACGCGGCCGTCGACTCGCTCGTCGAACTCGGCTACGCGCGCACCACCACCCAGGTGATCGCCAAGCGGGCCGGGGTGTCCCGGGGTGCGCAACTGCATCACTTCCCGACCAAGGAATCACTCGTCGTCGCCGCGGTCGAACATCTCGTCGACAAGCGCCTGACGGAGATTCTCGAGGCCAGTCCGGACCCCGAGCGCGGCCTCGACGTCCTCACCGACGCGTTCTGTGGGCCGCTGTTCCACGCCGCGCTCGAGTTGTGGGTGGCCGCACGGACCGATCCCGCCCTGCACGAGGCGGTGATCCCCCTCGAGCGCAAGGTCTCCGATGCGCTCCGGGTCGGCTGCCTGGAGATCATGGGCGACCGGATGGGACCCGACGAGATCGACCTGAGCATCGAACTCGCTCGCGGACTTGCCGTCGCCGCCCTGATGCGCACCCCCGAATCCGATCGTGAGATCCGGGAGCGGCTGCTCCCGGTCTGGAAGGAACTGGTGATGAAGTGAGCATCGAGACCCTCCCGCCGCACGTACACACGCTCGTCGTCGGGGCCGGCTTCGGGGGCATCGGCATGGCCGCCACCCTCCTGCGCGAGAATCCACGCGCCGACGTCCTCGTGATCGAGCGAGGCGACGACGTCGGCGGCACCTGGCGGGTGAACACCTACCCGGGTGCGGCCTGCGACGTGCCGAGCGCGCTGTACTCGTTCTCCTTCGCGCCCGAACCGGACTGGTCGAAGGTCCACGGCACCCAGGACGAGATCTACGCCTACCTGCGCCGGGTCGCGAAGGAGCAGGGCGTCACCGACCGGACGATGTTCGGGTGCGCACTGCGCGACGCGCAGTGGGACGACGAAAGCGCCCGCTGGATGGTGGCGACGTCGCGTGGTGACCTCACCGCCGACGTGCTCGTCTCGGCCACCGGGGCGCTGTCCACCCCCACCCTGCCGAAGGTGCCGGGGCTGGAATCGTTCCGCGGCAAGATGTTCCACTCGGCGCAGTGGGACCACGACTATGACCTGACCGGCAAGCGCGTCGCCGTGATCGGCACCGGTGCCTCCGCGATCCAGTTCGTCCCCGCCATCGTCGGCACCGTCGGGCACCTGACGCTGTTCCAGCGCACCGCCTCGTGGGTCATGCCCAAGCACGACCACACCATCACCCGTCCGGTGCGGGCTCTCTACCGGCGTTTCCCGCTCGCCCAGAAGGTCGTTCGCGGGGCTGTCTACGGGCAGAAGGAGACGTACGTCGTCGGGATGACACGTCCGTTCGCGCGCCGGTGGCTCGTGCCGCTGTTCGAACGCCGGGCGCTGTCGGTGCTCGACAAGCAGGTCTCCGATCCGGAGCTGCGGACGAAGCTCACCCCGAAGTTCCGGATCATGTGCAAGCGGATCCTGCTGTCCAACGACTGGTTCCCGGCGATCACCCGGCCCGACGTCACCGTCGTGGCCTCCGGGCTGACGGCACTCACCGAGAACGGTGTCGTCGACGAGGCCGGCAACGAGTACGAGGTCGACGCCGTCATCTTCGGGACCGGCTTCACCGTCACCGAACCGCCGGTGGCCCAGCACATCCGGGGGAGCGACGGCCGTACCCTCGCCGAGACCTGGAACGGCAGCCCCAGTGCCTACCTGGGCATCGCCGTCCACGGCTTCCCCAACCTCTTCCTGATGTACGGGCCGAACACCAACCTCGGGCACAGCTCGATCGTGTACATGCTCGAGTCGCAAGCCACTTACATCGCGGATGCCCTGCGCACCATGCGGTCCCGGGAACTGGGCACCGTCGAGGTGACTGCGGGTGCGCAGCGCACCTACAACGCCGAACTCGACCCCGCCCTCGCGGGCACGGTGTGGAATGCGGGCGGCTGCGACAGCTGGTACCTCGACCGCAAGGGCCGGAACTCGGTGATGTGGCCTACGTTCACCTGGCGGTACCGCGCCCGGACCCGGCAATTCGATCCCGAGAACTACCTGGCCCGCCCCGTGGCCGAAAGGATTGCGGCATGACCCATTACGACGTGCTGGTCGTCGGATCCGGCTTCGGCGGCAGTGTCGCCGCACTGCGCGCAACCGAGAAGGGTTACCGCGTCGGCATCCTCGAGGCGGGCCGGCGCTTCGCCGACGACGAACTGCCGAAGACCAGCTGGCGGCTGCGCAAGTACCTGTGGGCGCCGGCGCTGGGCTGCTACGGCGTGCAGCGCATCCATCTGCTGCCCGACGTCCTGGTCATGGCGGGCGCAGGCGTCGGCGGCGGGTCGCTCAACTACGCCAACACCCTCTACCGCCCGCCCGCCCGTTTCTTCCAGGACCCGCAGTGGGGGCACATCACCGACTGGCAGGCCGAGCTCGGGCCGTACTACGAGCAGGCCGCGCGGATGCTCGGCGTGCGCCCGAATCCGCTGACGACCCCCGCGGACGAAGTGATGCGCTCGGTGGCCGAGGAGATGGGGGTGGGGGAGACGTTCACCACCACGCCGGTCGGGGTGTTCTTCGGTGAACCGGGGCAGACGGTCCCGGACCCGTTCTTCGGTGGCGCCGGGCCGGCCCGGACCGGCTGCACCGAGTGCGGCGGCTGCATGACCGGTTGCCGGGTGGGCGCGAAGAACACCCTGGTGAAGAACTACCTGTACCTCGCGGAGCAGGCCGGAGCGACGATCCATCCGCTCACCACCGTCACTGCTGTCCGTCCGCGCGCCGAGGGCGGATACGAGGTCCGCACCCGCAGCACGAACCGGATCCGCAAGCGCCACGACGTATACACCGCCGACCAGGTGGTGCTCGCCGCGGGCACTTACGGCACGTCGCGGCTGCTGCTCGCGATGCGGGAGACCGGTGCCCTGCCGCGGTTGTCGCCGCGGCTGGGCACAGTGGTGCGCACCAATTCCGAAGCGGTGCTCGCCGCGACGGCACAGGACCGCACCGTGGACTACTCCCGCGGTATCGCGATCACCGCCTCCTTCCACCCGGACGACCACACCCACATCGAACCGGTGCGGTACGGCAAGGGCAGCAACGCTATCGGCCTCCTGCAGGCCCTGCTGGTCGACGGCGGCGGCCGGACACCGCGGTTGGCGAAGTTCTTCGCCGTGGCGGCCCGCAATCCCGCGGCGTTCCTGCGCACCCTGTCGGTGCGGCGCTGGTCCGAGCGGACCGTGATCGCACTGGTCATGCAGACCGACGACAACTCCCTCGAACTGGCGAGCAAGCGCGGTATCCTCGGGCGCCGGCTCACGAGCCGCCGCGGACCCGGCGCGCCACCGCCGGAATGGATCCCGGTGGGGCACGAGGCCATCCGGCGGGTCGCCGACAAGATCGGCGGCGACGCGGGCGGATCGATCGCGGACCTGGTCGACATCCCCATGACCGCGCACTTCCTCGGCGGATGCGTGATCGGGGATTCGCCCGAGTCCGGTGTCGTCGACCCCTACCTGCGCGTCTACGGTCACGACGGTCTGCACGTCGTGGACGGATCGGTCGTCAGTGCCAATCTGGGTGTGAACCCGTCGCTCACCATCACGGCGCAGGCCGAGCGGGCGATGGCGTTGTGGCCCAACAAGGGCGAGGCCGATCCCCGTCCGGCGCCCGGCTCCGGTTACGTGCCGGTCACCGCCGTGCGACCGGTGCGACCCAGCGTTCCGGACTCCGCGCCCGGGGCGCTGCGCCTGCCGATTCATCCCGTCCGACGAGAGGAGGCCGCCCGTGTTGTGGAGCGTGCCTGAGAGCACCGACGAACGCACCGACTGGCCGACGTCCGCCCCGCCACCCTGGTCGGCGCAGGCGCGCGCGGCCCTGTGGTGGCATCGCAGCGCGCCCGGGGCGGCGCAGTTCGGCCCCGGTGGCCGGACCCTGCCGTTCACCCTCGCGATGGTGGTGGACTATCTCGACTCGCCCGTCGGTCCCTACCGTGAGGTGCTCGCCAGTCCCGTCCTGCGCCCGGTCCTGATCCCGGCGATGGCGGTGCCGTTCATCGCCGTGGACTCCGAGGCGTCCGTGCACGGCGGCCGCGAGCACTGGCACCTGCCGAAGGTGCTCGCCTCGTTCGACGGCGACGTCACCGGCCGGTTCTCGGCCACGGGCCACACGTGGAAGGTGGACACCGACGCGTCCCCGCGTGGTCCCGAACTGCCGATCGTCGGCGGACTGGCATTCGCCCAGCCCGAACCGGACGGCAGTCAGGCCCGGGCCACGGCGCGGCTGCGGGGGCGGTTCCGCTACGCGCGGGTCCGCGTCGAGGCGCAGGGCCCGACGCTCGGGCAGTGGTTGCTGCCGGGGGCACACCACGGCATCGTGATCACCTCGGGCCGGATGAGCATCGGGCCGGCCCGGACGGTGCGCTGACGGGCGGCGCCGGGCTCACGACGCCTCGCGCATCGTGAGCCCGCCGAGCTCGACGACGTACTGCCCGGCCGCGTCGTCCCACGTCACGGAGTAGGTGGTGGGGTAGTAGCCGGACTGCTGGTACGCGCTCGGCTGGCGCAGGTCCTCGTGCAGGTCGGGACGGGAGGCGAGCCAGTCCCTGGTCATCATCGGCTCGATGAAGATGTGCCGGCCGTCCCACGAACCCTGCAGGACCGTTTCCGTGAAGTGCCCGTGCGGCTCGGTGGTGTCGAGCCAGTGCAGTCCCATCTTGGCGACGGTGCCGAGAATCGGCTGGGGGTCCGACGGTGCGTAGCCTTCCGGCAGATACTTCGGGTCTGGCAGCTTCGCGGCCCGTTCGAGATAACCGGGGACGAACGGGTGGATCGATTCCACCGTCGCGGTGTCCACGAGGTAGAAGTGCACGTCGAAGTGCGGCTGGTCGAACCCGTGCTCCGGATTGTGGCCGTGCGAGTTCCAGTCCAGCGTGACGTGGTCGACGACGGTGTCCGGCGCCCCGGCGGGCACGTCGAGGACGTAGGCCTCGGTGGTGGGCAGCAGACCGCTCGTGAGGCCGTCGAGTGCGGCCGCGTCGAGGCGGACGCCGATCGCGGTGGGAGTGCCGTCGGGGCCGACGGTGACGTACGTGTGGGCCGATCCGTTGCCGACCGGGTGCGGCGGGCCGTCGAGGGCCGTGGAACTCTGGGCTCCGGCCGCCGAGCCGAGGACGAGTGCTGTCGCCGTCGCCGTCGCACCGACGACTCCGAGCACCGCGAACGCACGAAGGTGCACCACTGTCGGGACTCCTCTCGCATGGTGGACCCCGAGCTCGGCGACGTACTCCTGTGCCTGCGCGCGCAGCCCACCGGTTTCGTGCCCCCGCGGGTTCCGGTCCGGGGCGGACCTCGTCCGAGTGGGGCTGAGAGCAGAGTAGACCCGGCCGCCGGGTCCGTTGTGCGGAATCGGGGGGATCGTGCACGGACCGATCCCGCCCGTTTTCTTGACCTATTCCAGAAAAGGGGCATACTGGGGTCATGCACCGAACGGACGAGCCTGTCGACATCCCGGCGCAACTGCGCGCCGCGGGTCTGCGGGTGACTGCTCCGCGCGTTGCCGTGCTCGGCGCGGTTGCCGCGCACCCGCATTCCGATGCGGACGAGATCGCGGTCGCGGTGCGGAGCGAACTCGGCTCCGTCTCCACGCAGGCGGTGTACGACGTGCTCAAGGCGTGTGTCGGGGCCGGGCTACTGCGCCGCATCGAACCCGCCGGCTCACCCGCCCGGTACGAGACCAGGATCGGCGACAACCACCACCACCTGGTGTGCCGCAACTGCGGCGCGGTGACCGATATCGACTGCGTCGTCGGAGCGGTCCCGTGCCTCGTGCCCTCGGACGATCACGGATTCGCCGTCGACGAGGCCGAAGTGACGTTCTGGGGTCTGTGCCCCGATTGTCGAGAATCCTAGTTCAGCAACGCTTTTCCCTCCGCCACCACCGCATCCCGCGGTGGTGTGGCGGGCACCCTTCCCCAGGAGGATCACCATGACGAATCCCCGCCCCACCACGACCGGCGTCGGTATCCCCGTCGCGAGCGACGACGAATCGCTCACCGCCGGAACGCAGGGCCCCATCCTGCTGCACGACCACTACCTGATCGAGAAGCTCGCCCAGTTCAACCGGGAACGGGTCCCGGAGCGCGTCGTGCACGCCAAGGGCGGCGGCGCGTTCGGCGAACTCGTCGTCACGAACGACGTCAGTGCGTACACCGCGGCGAAGCTGTTCCAGCCCGGCACGAGAACCGAATCCCTCGTGCGGTTCTCGACGGTGGCCGGGGAGCAGGGCAGTCCCGACACGTGGCGTGACCCGCGCGGATTCGCGGTGAAGTTCTACACCGGGGACGGCAACTACGACCTCGTCGGCAACAACACCCCGGTGTTCTTCGTCAAGGACCCGATCAAGTTCCCCGACTTCATCCACTCCCAGAAGCGGCTGCCCGGTTCGGGACTGCGCGACCACACCATGCAGTGGGACTTCTGGACGTTGCGTCCCGAGACCGCGCACCAGGTGACGTGGCTGATGGGTGACCGGGGCATCCCCCGAACCTGGCGCCACATGGACGGTTTCGGCTCCCATACCTACCAGTGGGTCAACGCCGAAGGGGAGCGGTTCTGGGTCAAGTACCACTTCAAGACGAACCAGGGCATCGAGTTCCTCACCCAGGCCGAAGCCGACCGGCTCGCCGGTACCGACCCGGACTACCATCGCGCCGATCTCCACGACGCGATCGAGCGGGGCGAGTTCCCCAGCTGGACGCTGAAGGTGCAGATCATGCCCGTGGCCGAGGCGGAGGGGTATCGCTTCAACCCGTTCGACCTGACCAAGGTGTGGTCCCAGCGTGACTACCCGCTGATCGAGGTCGGCACCTGGACGCTGAACCGCAACCCGCGCAACTTCTTCGCCGAGATCGAGCAGGCCGCGTTCGCGCCGTCGAACATCGTGCCGGGCATCGGACTGTCGCCGGACAAGATGCTGCTCGGCCGGGTGTTCTCCTACGCCGACGCGCACCGCTACCGCATCGGCGCGAACCACGCGCAGCTGCCGGTCAACGCGCCGAAGAACGAGGTGAACTCGTACTCGCAGGACGGCGCCATGCGGTACTCGTTCAACGACCCGGGCACCCCGGTGTATGCGCCGAACAGCTTCGGCGGCCCGCACGCCGACCCGCAGCTCGCCGGCGACGAAGGTCTGTGGGAGTTCGGCACCGAGGCGGTACGGGCCGGCTACGTCCGGCATGCCGAGGACGACGACTTCGGTCAGGCCGGCACGCTCGTGCGCGAGGTGCTCGACGACGCCGCTCGGGAGCGGCTGGTGGGCAACATCGTCGGACACATCCTCGGCGGAACCTCGGAGGCGTTGTACGGCCGGATCTTCGAATACTGGTCGAATGTCGACACCGACCTCGGAAAGAAGATCGAGGAGGGTGTCCGGTCGGGCCGGGCCTGACCGCGCGTCAGAGCAAGCCCCACCAGTAGAGGAGGGTGGCCAGTATCCACACGACGACCGTCTGCATCTCTTTGTCCTCCCTCGGTGCGGATTCTTCCTCCATCATCCGCCCGCGGGGGCACGGCCGCCACGGACACTCCGAGAACAGGGAGTCCCGTGTCCACTTCGTTGCCTGCGGCCGCAGGGAACCAGGCCACCGCCTCGGGCGTTGAAACAGGGCAGTATGTCCGAAGTACGACCGGCGCGACGTCCGTCGCCGCCGGGAGGCACATCGACACCGATAGGAGCTCGGATCATGACCGGACCCATCACCAGCACGCTGAATCCGGACCAGCAGAAGATCGCGGGGGATGCTCTGCAGGACACCCTGGTCGACATGATCGACCTGAGCTTGATCGCCAAGCAGGCGCACTGGAACGTCGTCGGCCCCCAGTTCCGCAGTCTGCACCTCGCCCTGGACGAGATCGTCACGGCCGCCCGGACCTACACCGACGAGGTGGCGGAGCGGCTCACGGCGATCGGCGTCAGCCCGGACGGACGGGCCACGACCGTCGCCCAGGACTCGGGCACCAAGGGGTTCGGTGCGGGTTGGACCAAGGACGAGCAGGTCGTCGCGTCGATCACCGACAACCTCTCGGCCGTCATCGGCCGCCTGCGCGAGCGCATCGCGGCGACGGACGAGGCGGACCCGGTCACGCAGGACCTGCTCATCGCCCAGACCGCCGGTCTCGAGCAGACGCATTGGATGTGGCAGGCCCAGCTCGCCTGAGCCGGTACCTCCCTCAGGGCCACCCGTTCCCGCGGGTGGCCCTTCGTGTGTTCCGGGCGATCGAACACCTGTGTTACTGAAGTGTCGGATGTGATTGCTACGTTGGCACCGGTCCGTTCTCCGATCGAAAGGTGCCTGCAGCGATGGTCATGGGTCCTACCCACGCGGTGTCCGGGGCGCTGGTCGGCCTCCTCGTCGCCGACGTGCTGCCCCCGGAGTGGGGTGGACCCGGCTCCACGGCGGAGACCTTCGCGTTCGCCGCGGTCTGCGCCGGCTCAGCCCTGCTGCCGGATCTCGACACCCCGCAGTCGACGGTGGCGCGGTCCTTCGGGCCGGTCAGTCAGGTGGCGGCGCGCGGCATCGACAACCTCTCGCTCGGCTACTACACGCTCACCAAGGGCCGTCGTGACCGTAGCCGCCGGGGTGGCCATCGCACGCTGACGCACACGGCCCTGTTCGCGGCCCTGCTGGGGGCGGGGGTGTCCATGCTCGTCGCCCGGTTCGACCGGGTCGCGGTCGTCGCCGTCCTGTTCGTCACGCTCGGCCTGGCGCTGCGCGGGCTCGCGGACGGCTGGGCCAAGCGCAACGGGTGGCTCGTGGTGACCGCGACCTCGGCGGTGTTGTCGGTGCTCATGTGGAACTGGTTCCCCGGCGAGGTGGGTTCGGTGGGCCTCGGGGTGGCGGTAGCGCTCGGATGCGCGACGCACTGCCTGGGCGACGCCGTCACCAAGGAGGGCATCCCGTTTCTCGCGCCGTTCGTGCCCTGGCGCGGCGAACGCTGGTGGGAGATCCGGATGCCCGGGTTCCTCGCCATCCGCGCCGGCGGCGCGTTCGAGCTGGCGATCCTCGGCCCGGCGCTGACGATCGCCGCGGTCGCGATAGCGGTGTGGTCGATCGACGGCGCGCCGGAACTCCTGCGCGAAGCCGTCGGGGTGTCGCGCGCCGGCAGCTGACGCGGATTTCGGAACCACTGGCATCGAAAGAGAACTTGTTCTATTTTTGCTCTGTTTCTGCCTCTCGCCAGATCGGAGCCCAGCCCGGTGAAAGCCCGCGATGCCCGGACGGACGGCGACCCCGTCTCCACCACGACCCTCAGCCGACGAGGCTTTCTCGGCGCCGCCGGTGCCGTGGGATTGACCGGTCTCGCCTGGAAACCCGCCGGCGCAGTCCCGGTCGGTGATCCGCGCGCCACCATTCCGGCGCCCCCGGCATTCCCCGCGGATATCCCGCTGGCCCAGCAGCGCTTCGAGAACTGGGCCCGGACGATCCGCTTCGACGCGGTGTGGACCGCGACCGCACGCGATGCGCACGACGTCGTGCGCATCGCCGACTGGGCCCGCGCCCACGGCTACCGCGTCCGCCCGCGGGGCACCATGCACAGCTGGAGCCCGCTGACCGTCGTGCCCGGCGAGAGCGTCGAGAAGATCGTGCTGATCGACACGATGGCGCACCTGAACGCCGTCACCGTCGATCCCGCAGGAACGCCCGCCACCGTCACCGCCGGCGCGGGCGCGAGCATCGAATCGATCCTCACCGCGCTGGAGCAGCACGGCCTCGGGTGGGCCAATGCGCCGGCCATCGGCGACATCACCATCGCCGGAGCGCTGTCGATCGGCGCGCACGGCGCCACCTATCCGGCGGCGGGGGAGCGGGCGATCCCCGGCCAGTCGTTCGGCTCCCTGTCGAACCTCGTCGTCGCCCTCACCGCCGTCGTGTGGAACGGCGCCGCCGGCGCCTACGAACTGCGCGAGTTCCGTCGGTCCGAACCCGAGACCACGCCCCTGCTCGCCCACCTGGGCCGCAGCTTCGTCACCTCGGTGACCCTGCAGGCCGGGGCCAACTACCGGCTGCGCTGCCAGAGCTTCACCGACGTGCCGTGGCAGGAACTGTTCGCCCCGCCCGGCGCTCCGGGCCGCACCTTCGAGCGGTTCGTCGAGGAGTCCGGCCGAGTGGAGGCGATCTGGTTCCCCTTCACGCAGACGCCGTGGTTGAAGATCTGGTCGGTGTGCCCCGAGAAGCCGCCGACCGCGCGCGAGGTGCACGGCCCGTACAACTACTTCTTCTCCGACAGCATCCCCGAGGAGGTCACCACACTTCTCGGTCAGGTGGCGAGCGGGATGCAGGCCGCCACCCCGGCCTTCGGCGCCGCCCAGTTCGGGGCCGTCGCCGCCGGTCTCGCCGCCACCGGCACCGCCGACCTGTGGGGCTGGTCGAAGGACCTGTTGTTCTATCTGCGGGCCACCACGCTGCGCGTCGTCGCCGGCGGCGGGGTGGTCCTCACGCGGCGGGCGAACATCGCCCGCGTCATCCACGAGTTCACCACGTGGTTGCACGAACGGATGACCCACTACGCCTCGCTCGGGCAGTATCCGGTCAACATGCCGTTCGAGGTGCGCCTGTGCACCGTGGACGATCAGTCGGAGGTGCTCGTCGAGTCGGCGGGCCCGCCGAACCTGTCGGCCGTCCGTCCCCGTCCCGACCGGCCCGAGTGGGACACGGCCATCTGGATGAACGTCGTCTCCGTTCCCGGCACCGCGGGACAGTCCGCCTTCTTCCAGGAGATGGAGCAGTGGATGGCCGACCACTACTCCGGTGACTACGCGACCTTCCGGTCGGAGTGGTCGAAGGGCTGGGCGTTCGACGCGGCGGGCGGATACCGGGATCCGAGGTTTCTCGGTGAGGTCGTCCCGGCGATGTACCGCACCGGACTGTCCGCCGACGAGGGCTGGGACGCGGCGCGCGCGTCGTTCGACCGGCACGACCCGCATCGGGTGTTCACCAACGGATTCCTCGATCGGTTGCTGCCGCCGGTGTGAGGCGCGGGACCGGTCCGAGGGCACGGTTCGGTTTCGATCCCGCCGCTTCCGTCGTTCACAACTCTCACATCAGTCACATCCGTATACATTTGCCCCGTTCCATGTGGGTGCGACGGTGGGAGCGACGTGCGGAAGTTCGAGACGGGGAAGAACGCGGGAGGCACGCACGCGGCGCGGCGCCACGTCCGTCGGGGGGCCGCCGCCGCAGCGCTGCTCGCCTGTCTGATCGCCCCGGCGCCGTCGGCCGCGGCGAACCCGATCGTCGAGCCGGTGGCGGCCGACCCCAGCATCGTGCGGGCATCCGACGGGGCGTACTACATGTACACGACGGGTGACGACTGGGGCGACGGCCGGGGCCTGCGCGGGATGTCCGTCTTCACGTCCTTCGACCTCACGGACTGGAAGTACGTCGACGACGTGTTCTCCGAGATTCCCACCTGGCACCCGCCGGACAACTACGTGTGGGCTCCCCACGTGATCGAGTCGGACTCCGGCTACAGCCTCTACTACGCGCTCCCGGACGGGGCGAATCCGTGCATCGGTCTCGCCACCGCACCCGGACCGGCCGGCCCGTGGACCGACCTGGGTCGTCCCGTGTTCTGCGCCGAGGACGTCGGAGTCCAGGGCACGATCGATCCGTTCGTATGGGACGACGGCACGACGAAGACGATGTTCGTCGGGAATTTCAAAGGCGTCTACGCCATCCCGCTGAATGCGGAGGGAACCGCGCCTGCCGGCGAACCGGTCCGGGTCGCGGACGAACGCTTCGAGGGACCACACGTCGAACATCGCGACGGCTACTACTACCTGTTCCTCTCCTCCGGCCACTGCTGCAACGGCGCCGACACCGCCTACCGGGTCCTCGTCGGCCGGTCCGAGTCGTTGACCGGCCCGTACGTCGACCGCAAGGGCGACGATCTCGACGGCGGTGGCGGCGCGCTCATCCTGGCCGGCAGCGACCCGTGGGCAGGGCCCGGGCACAACACGGTGGTGACCGACGACGCCGGCGACGACTGGATCGTCTACCACGCGATTCCCCGCGACGATCTCCAGCTGCCCAGCGGCGCGCAGCGACGGGAGGGCATGATCGACCGGATCGTGTGGGCCAACGGCTGGCCGGAGATCGGCGACGGATCCCCGTCGTCGACCCGTCCCGCCGTTCCCCGAACGGATCTGCCCGTGCGCGTCTCCCTCACCGCGGACACGTCCACGACGCTGCCCGCGTCCGGCGGGGTGGTCGAGGCCACCCTGCTCGTCGAAGCACCCGACGACGCGCCCTACACGGGGCAGGTGTGGGCCGGGGCGGTCCGCCCGAACGGCGAGGAAGGCGAGCCGGTCCTGGACCCGATCGACGTCGATCTGGCCGCGGGGGAAACCCTCGAGGAGCGGATCGCGTTCACGGTGAGCGACGGTGCGGCGAACGGCACGTATGGTCTGTACGCGTTCGCCGGCACCCACGGCGGGGAGATCGTCGAGTTCGGTGCCGTCACCGCCCGCAAGTCCGACGGGCTCTCGGACGTCGGGGAGCCCGTCGACGTGATGACGCTGCGCGTGCGCGAGACGGCGCGCTGACAGGGGGCGCTCCGGCAGGAAGCAGGTGCCCGGGACGCATAATCGAGGCGTGGATCGAGCGTCCTATCCGAAGCTGTTGCGCGCGGACACCGAGCGGCTGCTCGCCGTCGGCGAAGGCCGGCTCGACCGGCCGGTCCCGACCTGCCCGCGCTGGTCCGTCGAGCGGCTTCTCGGGCACGTCGGCCGCGTGCACCGGAACGCGGCAGCCTGGCTGCGGACCGGCCGCCGCACCGAGATCCCACCCGCTCCGGCCGGGGCCGCCGTCCTCCCGTGGGTGCGGGACGGACTCGAGGAGTTGACGGAGGCCGTGCAGTCGGCCGACCCGCACGCCGACGAGCAGACCTTCGCCGGACCGCAGCCGGCGTCGTTCTGGGTCCGTCGCATGGCGGTCGAAACTGCGCTGCACCGGACCGACGCCGAGCTCGCCACGGGCGAGGGCACCACGCCCGTCGACACCGCACTGGCCGTCGAGGGCATCGACGAACTCTTCGGGGTGCTGCTCCCGTTCCGTGCCCTTGCCGGGACGGGGAGTGCCGGGTCGCCGTCCTGGTCTGGGAAGACGATGCACCTGCATGCGACCGACCCCGCCCTCGCCGCGGGCGAGGGCGAATGGTCGATCACCTTCGATGCCGACGAACCTTCCGTCGTCCACACCCACGCCGAGGGGGACGTCGCAGTCTGCGGGCCGGCGTCGGATCTGTTGCTCCTCCTGTGGAACCGGGCGTCCCTCGACCGGTTCGAGGTGTTCGGTGACGCCGCGTTGCTGACCCGTTGGCGCGACGAGGTGACGATCTGACGCCGATGTCGGTTACTGCCGTGCGAGCAATCGCTCGAGGTCGTCGAGAACGAGCATTGCGCCGGTCGGGCCGAGTGCGAGGAACCACGTCTCGTCGCTCACCGCGACGGCGCGCCCCTGCTGCACGGCTGTGAGGCTCGACCACAGCGGGCCGCCGACGACGGCCGCCTCGTCGGTTTCTCTGCCGTAGCTCGAGTAGAAGATCCGGTCGCCGTCCGCCTCCGTGATCGTTTCCGGGCTGACCTCGGCCGCAAGTTCCTCGATGTCCTGGACCGGCGGACGGCGCAGCCCGACGTCCTGCAGGATGACGCCGATGAACGAGAGGTTTTCCCGTACAGGCGGATCTTGCCGGACATGAACCGCACCAGCGAGATGCTTGGATCGCCCTGGATCGAGTCCCCCACCTCGTCGGCGCGGGTCTGATAGGCATTGAGGACCGACTCGGCTTTCTCCTCCTCGCCCAGCGCGTCCGCGACGAGCAGGAAATTCTCCTTCCAGGGGAAACCGGGCCGGATCGAGAACACGGTCGGAGCGATGGCGGACAGCTGCGGGTACATCTTGTCCGCGCGGAGCTTGCTGCCGACGATCAGATCCGGCCGCAGCGTGCCGATGGCCTCGAGATCGAGGTTGTTGATCGTGCCCACGTCGGCGACGCCGGCGAGCCGGTCCGCGAGGTACGACGGCTGCTCCGCAGCGCCCTCGGGACTCGCGATGCCCACGGGAGTGAGGCCGAGGGAGAGGACGGCATCGAGCTCGCCGCCGTCGAGCACGACGACGCGCTGCGGCTTGGCCGCGATCTCCGTCTCGCCGAGAGCGTGGGTGACGACCCGGGGGAACTGTCCGGGCGCCGCGTCGCTGCCGAGCTTCGCCGTCTCCTCGTCGGCGGTGGCGAACAGCCGGCCACCGGTGGCGACGTCGGCGTTGCCGGCGCCGGTGTCGCGGGTCGACTCGGCGGCGCCGCCGCAGGCCGCGACCGTGAAGGTGACGAGCAGGGCCGCGGCGGTGAGGCGGCCGAGGTGTCTGAGCTTGTTCATGAGGGGAGGCTATCCTCACGGCCTGCTCTTCCGTGGCCCCGCCCCGGATGGTCACCCCAATGCCGGGCAGGGTTCATCGCTCACCGGCGGTTGCGCCGGTCGAGGTGCAAGGTCCGCAGAACTGCCCGACGGCCGGGCCGAAGGGCCACCGGCGGAACGACCGGCGCGGTAGCCGGGGAGCGGAACTTCAGTTCGGAGGCGGTTTCCGGGGCGTCATCGGAGGTCGCCCGCAGGAATCGATCGGGCAGCGCGAGCTTGTGGATCGTACGCAGAGTCAGAAGATACTGCCGCACAAGCGGACCCGTCGTGTACGGCAGATCGTACTTGTCGCACAGCGCCCGGACCTTCATGGAGATCTCTGCGTAGCGGTTGCTGGAAAGGTCCGGGAACAGATGATGCTCGATCTGGTAGCAGAGGTTGCCGCTCAGGAAAGCCATCACCGCGCCGGCGCGGAAGTTGGCACTTCCGAGCATCTGCCGGAGATACCATTCCGCCCTCGTCTCGTGCTCGAGCTCGACGAGGGTGAACTTCTCGGCGCCGTCGGGAAAGTGCCCGCAGAAGATCACCACGTACGACCACAGGTTCCGGAGCAGATTCGCGACCAGATCGGCCGTCAGGGTACGCCGCCAGCGACGACCGCTGAGCGCGGGGAAGACCAGGTAGTCCTTCAGCGATTGGCGGACAAGCTTTCCCGTCAGTGCTCGCCGGTGGGCGGTCTTCTCGGCCTCGCTGCCGGCGTGCTCGTTCGCGGAATGCAGACCGTGCAGTGCGATCCCCCACTCGAAGGTGATTGCCAACAGCAGGTTTCGCAGCGGTTGCGCCAGATTGCCGGGCTGCCAAGGCTGGTCGCGGGTGATCCGGATGACGCCGAAGCCGAGGTCGTCGTCCACTCCGACGACGTTGTTGAAAACGTGGTGGCGGTAGTTGTGGGAGTACCGCCACTGCGAGGAGAGCCCGGCCATGTCCCACTCCCACGTCGTGGAGTGGATTTCCGGGTCGTTCATCCAGTCCCACTGCCCGTGCGAGACGTTGTGACCGATCTCCATGTTCTCCACGCTCTTGGCGACAGCGAGGGCTGCCACTCCGAGAACCCACCCGGCCCGAGCCCTGCTGGTGCAGATCAGCAGCCGTGCAGCGACATCCAGTGCACGCTGGAACGCGATCGTGCGCCGGATGTAGGCGGCGTCCGCCGCCCCGAGCGACTCGGCGACATCTCGGCGGATCTCGTTCAGTTCGGTGCTCAGCGCCTCGACATCATCCGCGGTGAGGTGCGCATATTCCTTGATGTCGGAGATCGCCATGGTGTCCTTTCCGCATCGAGTTCGCAACGGGCGAGGTAGGATTCGGACCCCGCTGCGGGAGCGGATCAACGGTCGGTGCGGTGGCCCACCGCGGCGCACGTCGTCGAGTCACGTTCTCGGTAGCGGGGCGGCCACGACGCCGGTGCGTGTCGGTCGATTCGCGACGGGATCCGCGGGGCGCCCCGCCCGTTCCGGCGGTCACGACGAGCAGGACGTTCGGTCGCACAAGGTCGATCACGGCGGCCTCCCGAGGCCTGGGATGTAGGACCAGTCAACACCGCGTCACCGAGGGTGTCAACGCTGTAGACCTACAGCACAGGGCTACAGTGGGCACGGACGGGAAGGAGTCCGTGATGCCGAAGACTCCCGCGGGCCGCCCGGTCGGACCCTGGGGCGGGAACATTCGGACCCGGGAAGCGATCCTCACGTCCGCGCTCGCGATCATCGATCGCGACGGCGTCGAGGGGCTCTCCATGCGCCGCCTCGGCAAGGCACTCGGCCGGGATCCGATGATCCTGTACCGCCACGCGCCGAACAAGGCCGCCCTCCTCGACGGAGTCGCCGAGATCGTCCTCGGGCAACTGTCCGTCGACCCCCAGGGCGGTGACTGGGAAGATCAACTACGAACGGTGGCAAGGGATTTCCGTCGACTGGCTCTCGACCACCCGCACGTGGTTCCGTTGCTGGTCACCCGCCCCTTGTCCACGCCCCTCGCGCTGCGTCCGCTCGGAACTCTGCGTCCCCTCGAAGGTATCCTGACCCTGCTCACCCGGGCCGGCTTCACTGCGGCCGACGCCCTGCATGTCTACCGGGCCTTGTTCGGGTTCCTTCACGGTCACGTCCTCGACGAGTTGCAGGAACTCGTCGAGCGGCCGGAGGAGTCCGACGACCTGCTCCGCCTGGGGCTGCATCGGCTACCGATCGGCGAGTTCCCCATCCTACGTAGTCTCGCGCCGATTCTGGCCTCCTACGACGGTGCCGCCGAGTTCGAGCGCGGCCTCGACGTCTTCTTTTCGGGCCTGACGGCCACACTGGACTCCGGGGGCGGCCGGTATCCGGACGAGCCGGCACCGCCGGCCGATCCTACGAATCCGCCAACGTGCGCATGATGCCGTAGGCGTGGTCCGGTTCGGTGTCGGGGGACAGGAGCACCAGCACGAGTTGGGTGCCGTTGCACCCGAGGAAGTACATCGTGTGCGGTGGTTGTCCGGGTGCCGGTTCGCGCAGGGCGGTGCCGCCCGAGTCGAGGGTGAACTCGTCGATTCGTTTTCGCGAGATCTGCAGGGCGTTCCAGTCGAAGCAGACCCGGGCCACGGGTCCGAGGCGCAGGACGAGCGCGGAGATCAGGTCGTCCAGCTCGTCGGTGAGGTTCGTGGTCCACGGGAACCAGGAGCCGTCGATCGAGGACGGTGGTGCGGAGTTCGGCCGGAGCAGGAAGCGCGGCGTGTGGGCCGGTGTGGGAAATCGGGCAGGTGGGCGGTGCGACGGCGCGGTGCGCTCGGGCGGCACGGAGCGATCGGGCGGCACGGAGCGATCGTCGGCGACGTGGGTGATGGCGTGGTTGTGCGTCATGAGACGCTCCTTGGGTGGCCTCGGGGAGGCCGGCTTGTCACCGGGAGGCGTCGAGCCGGATGCTCGAGACGGGAACGTGCCGGTCTGCTCACCGTACGTCACGATCACGGCGGACGTGCCGTGCCGAGAAACTGAGAACGAGATCGGGGCCTCTTCTCCGTGCGGAGAAGAGGCCCCGATCAGGTTCTTCGCGAGTCGGGGTGGCGGGATTCGAACCCACGACCTCTTCGTCCCGAACGAAGCGCGCTACCAAGCTGCGCCACACCCCGTTTCGAACCTCGGTCAGCTTACAGCACGATGGGGTTGACGGTTAAATCGCCTGGTCAGCGCGGCGAAAACGTACTCCGGGTACCCGCGTCCGCGGTGCTTCGAGCCTGCTCCCGCGGTGCCGGAACCAGCGTCAGCAGCGTCGCCTCGGGACGGCACCAGAACCGGGCGGGTGCCGTCGGTGACGTGCCGATGCCCGCCGAGACGTGCAACCGCATGTGCGACCCCCAGCGCGACGGGCCCTTGACCCGCGACCGGTCCAGCCCGCAGTTGGTCACCAGCGCGCCGACCAGCGGCAGGCACAGTTGACCACCGTGGGTATGACCCGCCATCACCAGGTCGTACCCGTCGTCCGCGAACCGGTCCAGCACCCGCGGTTCGGGCGAGTGGGTCAGCCCCAGCCGCAGATCCGCCGCCGGATTCGCGGGACCGGCGACGGTGTCGTACCGGTCCCGGTCGATGTGCGGGTCGTCGACACCGGCTGCGCTGATGCGCACCCCGGCGATCTCGAGCTCGCGTCGCACGTGCGTGACGTCGAGCCAGCCGCGCTCGCTGAACGCGGCGCGCAGATCACTCCAGGGCAGTGGCGCGCCGTGCACGCGCTCGTGGTCGCGGTCGAAGTACTTCAGCGGGTTCTTCACCCGCGGCCCGAAGTAGTCGTTGCTGCCGAAGACGAACAGCCCCGGCCGGGCGAGCAGACCGCCGAGCGCCTGCACGACGGCGGGGACCGCCTTCGGATGCGCGAGATTGTCACCGGTGTTGATCACCAGGTCGGGTTCGAGGCGGTCGAGCTCGCGAAGCCAGTTCTGCTTGAGCCGCTGCCCGGGCGTCATGTGGATGTCGCTCAGGTGCAGCACTCGCAGCGTCGAGGCGTCCGGCGCGAGCACCGGCAGCGTCACCTCCCGCAGAGCGAAGGCGTTGCGCTCGACGAGCGTCGCGTAGCCGAGGCCGAGGACAGCGGCACCGGCCGCGCCGATCGCGGCACGTCGGAGAGTAGGAACGTCTGGCACGTCTCCAGCGTACCGCCGGGGCTCGTCCGTGCACGGGTTCGCAGGGCACCGCGTAGCGTCGAGGCATGTCCGAGACCACGTCCTCGCTCAAAGCCACGCTCCGCGCCGACCTCACGTCCGCGATGAAGGACAAGGATGCGCTGCGCACCAACACGCTGCGCATGTTGCTCGCCGCTGTCCAGACCGAAGAAGTCGCCGGCAAGCAGGCACGCGATCTCACCGACGAGGAAGTCGTGAAGGTGCTCGCGCGCGAAGCGAAGAAGCGCGGCGAAGCTGCCGAGGTGTATACCGAGAACGGCCGCGGGGAACTGGCGGCGAAAGAGCACGCCGAGGCCCGCATCATCGACGGGTACCTGCCGACCCCGCTCACCGACGCCGAACTGGCCGACGTGGTGGACACCGCCATCGCCCAGGTCGCCGAGGAGATCGGGGAGCGGCCGGGGCCCCGGCAGATGGGTCAGGTCATGAAGGCGGCGACCGCGATCGCCGCCGGGAAGACCGACGGCAAGCGCCTGTCCGCCGCCGTCAAGTCGCGCCTGTAGACCGCACCGGTAGACGACGGCGCCGCCCGGTCGTCGCGCGACCGGGCGGCGACGGTCATCGTCCCGGGATGGGTGCCGGCGCGGCCGGCACCGTCGTGTCCGGTACCCGGCTCTCGCTCGGCCGGGCCGGTGTCGCACTCGGGCTCGGCGGCGCGGCGCGCACCGACCCGTCGCTGACGAAGATCGTCACCGTCGAGCCGGGGACGGCGGAACCGGACGGCGAGACCGAGGCGACGGTGCCACTGCGGCCTTCCGCCTTGACGGTCGTCTCCGTCACCTGGAACCCGGCGTCGATCAGGCGCTGGCTGGCCTGCTGCCGGTTCAGGCCCACGACGTTGGGGACCTGCGCGTTGCCGGCGCCGCGCACGTACTTCTGATCCACGGGGGGCAGCTCGGTGGGGCCGAACTTGTTCGCGACCGGCAGCAGCGCATCGAACCACGTGCGTGCGGGCTCGGTGCCGCCGAAGAGGTTGCCGTCGTAGCAGGGGCGCACCGGCCCGGAACAGATCTGCCCCGGCGTAGGCGAGTCACCGTACGTGTAGACGGATCCGGCGAGATTGTTGGTGAAACCGAGGAAGGCCGAGGACATGTGCGACTCGGTGGTTCCCGTCTTGGCCGACACCGGCAGGTTCCAGCCCACCGAGCCGGCCGCGCCGGCCGCCGTGCCGCCACCCGACGTGTCCTTGCCCAGGGCGTTCGCGAGCGTGTCGGCCAGGCCCGGTTCGACGACCTGTTCGCAGGCCTGCTGGGTGATCGGCACGGGCTTGCCCTCGCGGTCGAACACCGCGTCGATCGGCGTGGGCGGGCACCACTTGCCGTGGGAGGCGAGCGTCGCCGCGACGTTGGACAGCTCCAGCGGGTTGACCCAGGTGGGTCCCAGGGTGAACGAACCGAGGTGCTGCGCCTTCTGCATCTCGGACATGCTCTGCTCGCCGAAACCGGAGGAATTGGGCTGGGCGTAGGAGCGCAGACCGAGCCGCACCGACATGTCGACGACGGAGTCCACCCCGGTGGCCTCGATCAGCTTGACGAAGGCGGTGTTGGGGGACTGCGCCAGCGCGTC
The DNA here is from genome assembly GCF_016804345.1 of Rhodococcus ruber. Classification (NCBI taxonomy): domain Bacteria; kingdom Bacillati; phylum Actinomycetota; class Actinomycetes; order Mycobacteriales; family Nocardiaceae; genus Rhodococcus; species Rhodococcus ruber. Next base: position 937,140 of record NZ_CP044211.1, read on the forward strand.
CGTCACCGACAGCTTCGGCGGGTACGGCGCGGCGTTCTCGACGCAGTAGGTGGCTGGCGGGCACCCGGGGGCGCCGCCGTCACCGAGACCGCGGGCGTTGTAGCGGGCCGGCACGTCCAGCACGGCACTCGTGCCGAGGCCCTTCTCCATCGCCGCGGCCACCGTGAAGATCTTGAACACCGAGCCGGCGCCGTGACCGGTCAGCGAGTACGGCTGCGGCTGCACCGTCTGGTTGGCCTCGCCGTCGAGACCGTACACGCGGCTCGACCCCATCGCGAGGACACGATGCGAATCCTCCCCGGGCCGGATCACGTTCATCACCGTGGCGACGTCCTCGACGGTCGGGCTCGTGAACTTGTCCAGCGACGACTTGACCGAGTTCTGGATCTCGGGGTCGAGCGTGGTGCGGATGAGATATCCGCCCTTGTCGATCTGTTCGCGGGACAACCCGGCTTCGGCCAGGTACTGCAGCGCGTACTCGCAGAAGAACCCCCGGTCGCCCGCGGCGATGCACCCGCGCGGCAGGGTCTTCGGCTCGGGCAGGACGCCGAGCGGCTGCTCCTTCGCGGCACGGATCTCGGCGGCGCGCTCGGGGATGTTCTGGATCATCGTGTCGAGCACGACGTTGCGCCGCGCCAGCACGCCGTCCGGATTGGTGTACGGGTTCAGCGCGGAACTGGACTGCACCATGCCGGCGAGCATCGCGGACTGGGTGACGTTCAGGTCCTTCGCGTCGATGCCGAAGTACGTCTGCGCGGCGTCCTGCACGCCGAAGGATCCGTTCCCGAACGGCACGAGGTTCAGGTAGCGGGTGAGGATCTCGTCCTTGGTCAGCTCGTCGTCGAGCGTCAGCGCCATCCGGATCTCCCGGATCTTGCGCGCGGGCGTCGTCTCGATCGCGGCGCGGCGTTCGGCGTCGGTCTTGGCGACCACGTGCAGCAGGTAGTTCTTCACGTACTGCTGGTCGATCGTGGACGCGCCCTGCTCGACCTGCCCGCTGGTGGTGTTGGTGAGGAAGGCGCGGATGGTGCCCTGCCAGTCGACACCCTGGTGTTCGGCGAAGCGCTTGTCCTCGATGGAGACGATGGCGAGCTTCATCTCGTTGGAGATCTGGTCGCTCGGCACCTCGAACCGGCGCTGGTCGTAGAGCCAGGCGATGGGTGTGCCCGCGGCGTCGGTCATGGTGGTGACCGCGGGCACCACCCCCTCGACGAGTTCGGCGGAACTGTTGTCCACCGTGTCCGCGGCGCGGTTCGAGACGTAGCCGAACCCTCCGGCCGCCGGGAACATCACACCGGCCAGCAGGACTCCGCCCAGTGCCGTGCATCCTGCGAGCTTCGCCACCGTTTTTCCGATCGACACGCCTACACAGTACGTGCCGCGGCGGAGCACGGACCCCGCCGCACGCGTTCCCGTGTCCGCGTTGCGCTGGCGAAAACCCTCCGACGTGCAGTGATGCACGGGCGTACCAGAAAAGTGTTTCTCCACCTTGCGCACGGGGAACTCTTTACCTAGATTGAGTCCTCAGTGTGATGCAGATAACACCTGAATAGGAATGTGGCGCAGAACGGTCGTGCTAGGCCGTCGATACTGCGTGCCTTCCAGGACCCCGTGACACGGCGTTCGGAGAGTAAGGGGCAACTGAATGCACATGACCACCCCGATGGCCCGGCTCGACGTAGACCAAGCAGAAGCACGCATCGCATGGGTATCGAAAGCCCGATGCCGTGAAGTGGACCCCGATCAGTTGTTCGTCCGTGGCGCCGCCCAGCGCAAGGCCGCAGTCATCTGCCGGCACTGCCCGGTGATGCTCCAGTGCGGCGCCGACGCCCTCGACAACCGCGTCGAATTCGGCGTCTGGGGCGGGATGACCGAACGTCAGCGCCGGGCGCTGCTCAAGCAGCATCCCGAAGTCGACTCCTGGGCCGACTTCTTCGAGGCTCAGCGTCAGCACCAGAACGCCGTCTGACCGATCGGCCGTCCGACCGATCAGCCGTCCGACCGATCAGCCGTCCGACCGATCAGTGGGAACCCGCGAGGTCATGCCTCGCGGGTCATCTGATCGGCCACGGCGCGCAGTGCCTCGAGATCCGAGACCTCGAAGGGCAGCGACGGTACGCCGACGACCGGCACCCGCGGATGCGCACTCGTGAATCGAGCCAGCAGCCGCAGCTCCCGCTTCGCCGTCACCGCCCGGTGCGCGTGGACCCGCAGCACGGCCTCGGCCGGCGCGTTCTCCTTCCGGCCCTGCTCCTCGAGCAGATCCGCCGCAGTCAGGGCGTGGTCGGCCGGTAGCGAGGACAGTGTCGGATGCGTGCGGTTGAGGATCAGCCCCGCGAGCGGCATGCGGTCCTCGGACAACCGCTCGACGAAGAACGATGCTTCCCGCAGCGCGTCCGGTTCGGCCGCCGCGACCACCATGAAGTGGGTGCCCGGCTGCTGCAGCAACTGGTAGGTGCGGTTCGCCCGCTCCCGGAACCCGCCGAACATCGAATCCAGGGACTGCACGAAAGCGGATGCGTCCGAAAGCATCTGGCTACCGACGATCGTCGAGACCGCTTTCAGGGCCAGGCCCATGGCGCCCGTCACCAACCGTCCCAGCCCCCGCCCCGGCGCGGTGAACATGCGGATCATCCGGCCGTCCAGGAACGCGCCGAGCCGCTGCGGTGCATCGAGGAAGTCCAGCGCATTGCGCGACGGCGGGGTGTCGACCACGATCAGATCCCAGGCGTCGCTCGCCGCGAGCTGCCCGAGCTTCTCCATCGCCATGTACTCCTGAGTGCCGGAGAACGACGAGGCCACGGTCTGATAGAACGGGTTGTCGAGGATCTGCTGCGCCTTTTCCGGTGTCGAGTGCTCGAGCACCATGTCGTCGAAGGTGCGGCGCATGTTCAGCATCATCGCGTGCAGCTCGCCCTTCGCGCCCGGCCCCAGCTGCACGAGCTGCGGACTGTTGTCGAGGGCCTGCACACCCAGCGCCTGAGCCAGCCGCCGGGCCGGATCGATCGTCAGCACCACGACGTTGCGGCCCTGCTCTGCGGCCCGCAGCGCCAGCGCCGCAGCGGTCGTGGTCTTGCCGACCCCGCCCGCGCCGGTGCACACGATGATGCGCGACGAGGGGTCGGCGAGGATGGACCGGACGTCGAGCGGCGGCGCATGGTGCGCCCGCGGCGCGGTCACCGCACACCCTGTTCGCCGAGCTGCTCCGCGAGCTCGTACAGCCCGCCGAGATCCACGCCGTCCGCCAGCGCGGGCAGATGCATTCGTGCCACGTTCACCTCGTCGAGTTGGGCGGCGCTGATCTGCTGCGCCTGCAGGGTGGATGCATGCTCGATCGTCTCGGTCAGCAGACCCGCGAAGTTCGCTTCGTCGAGCGCGACCCCCGCCCGGTCGAGTCCCTCGCGTACCGCGGCCGCATCGATCCGGCCGGCCGCCGCCTCGTCCACCATCTCCTCGGGCAGGAAGTCGGGTGCGGTCCGGTTGACGATCACGGTACCCAGCCGCAGGTCCGCCGCGAGCAGCTCGCTCACCGCGTCGGAGGTTTCCTGCACCGGGAGCGCCTCGAGCAGCGTGACCAGGTGGACCATGGTCTCGTCGGAGTGCAGCAGCCGCACGACCCCCTCGCTCTGGGAGCGGATCGGACCCGACTTCGCGAGGTCGGCCATCGCCTTGGTCACGTCGAGGAAGCTACCGATGCGGCCCGTGGGCGGGGAGTCCACCACGACCACGTCGTACACGGGTTCGCCGGTGCGGTCGGTGCGCACCACGGTCTCCTTGATCTTGCCGGTCAGGATCACGTCCCGCAGACCCGGCGCCAGCGTGGTCGCGAACTCGATGGCACCGATCCGGCGCATCGCCCGCCCCGCGAACCCGAGGTTGTAGAACATGTCCAGGTACTCGAGAAAGGCCGTCTCGATGTCGATGGCCAGGGCGTACACGGCGCCGCCGCTGTCCGTCGTGGCGATCTTGGTTTCGACCGGCGGCAGCGGCGGCACGTCGAACAGCTGGGCGATGCCCTGCCGTCCCTCCACCTCCACCAGGAGCACCTTGCGGCCCCCGGCCGCCAGCGCGAGGGCCAGCGCCCCCGCGACGGTCGACTTACCGGTGCCACCCTTGCCCGAGACGAAGTGCAGCCGCGCCTGCGCGGCCTTCGCCGGCCAGACGTCGTGTTCAGCAGTCGTTGATGCCACGACGTCGAGCCTATAAGTCCGGTGCGCATATAGGGTCGAGACATGAGCGAATTGACAACGTGGGAGTACGCGACGGTGCCCCTGCTGACCCATGCCACGAAGCAGATCCTGGACACGTGGGGGGCCGACGGCTGGGAACTCGTCTCGGTGCTTCCGGGACCCACCGGTGAGCAGCACGTCGCGTACCTCAAGCGCCCGAAGGGCTGACGGGCGTGGCAACAGGGGATTCCGCCGGGCAGAGCTGGACGGCACGGCTCGCCGAACTGGGCCTGAGCCTGCCGCCGGTGGCGGCGCCCGTCGCCGCGTACGTTCCCGCCGTCCGCACCGGTGACCACGTCTACACCTCCGGCCAGCTGCCGTTCGTCGACGGCGCGCTGGGCCTCGTCGGAAAGGTGGGCGCCGAGGTCGCGGCCGAGGACGCGAAGGCCGCGGCGCGCATCGCCGCGCTCAATGCGCTGGCCGCGGTGGACGACCTCGTCGGCATCGACAACCTCGTCCGCATCGTCAAGGTCGTGGGCTTCGTCGCATCGGCGGAGGGTTTCACCGGTCAGCCGGGTGTGATCAACGGCGCATCCGAACTCCTCGGCGAGGTGTTCGGGGAGGCGGGCGTGCACGCCCGGTCCGCCGTCGGCGTGGCCGAGCTGCCGCTCGGCGCACCCGTCGAGGTCGAGATCGTCGCCGAGGTGCGCTGACGGATGCGGGGTGGACCGGATCTAGAGTGGGACGCACCCCACATGGAGGAGGCCGGATCGTGACGCTGGTTCACCCCGCGTACGCACAGTTGCGGCAGGTCACCGCCAACGCCGCGGTGGTGCTGGCCGAGAACCCGTCGATGATGACGCTCGACGGCACCAACACGTGGATCCTGCGGGCCCCCGGCAGCGACGAATGCGTCGTGGTCGATCCGGGCCCGCTCGACGAGGCGCACCTCGCCCGCGTCGCGCGCGTTCCCGTGGCCTTGACGCTGGTCAGCCATCGGCACGGCGACCACACCGACGGCGCCGGCCGGTTCGCCGAACTCACCGGCACCCCGGTACGGGCCGTGGATGCCCGGCACCGGCACGGCGGGGGAGCGGGCCTGGCCGACGGCGAGACGATCGAGGCGGCCGGGCTGCGGATCCGGGTGCTCGCAACGCCGGGCCACACCGCGGACTCGTTGTCCTTCGTCGTCGAGGACGACCGCAGCGTGCTCACCGCCGACACCATCCTCGGCCGGGGCACCACCGTTCTCGACGACTCCGACGGCGACCTCGGGGACTACCTCGGGTCGCTCCGCCGGCTGATCGACCTGGGCGGCGGCTACACCGTTCTGCCCGGTCACGGACCGGATCTGCCCGACCTGGAGACCGTCGCCCGCGGCTATCTCGCCCATCGGGAGGAGCGGCTCGACCAGGTGCGGGCCGCGTTGCGAGTGCTCGGGGACGACGCCACGCCGCGATCCGTCGTCGAGCACGTGTACGCCGATGTGGACCCGTCGCTGTGGCCGGTCGCGGAGAAGTCGGTCAACGTCCAGCTCGAGTACCTGCGCAGTTTCGCCTGACCTGGGACGACCCGAGGCCGGTGCATCGACGATGCACCGGCCTCGGGTCGTTCGGAAGGGTGGGCCTACCGCGCGCGGCGGGCGAGGCGCTCCGAGTCGGAGATGAGCACGCTCTTGCCCTCGAGCCGCAGCCAGCCGCGGTGGGCGAAGTCGGCGAGCGCCTTGTTCACGGTTTCGCGGGAGGCGCCGACGAGCTGTGCGATCTCCTCCTGGGTCAGGTCGTGCGTGACGCGCAGCGCGCCCGCCTCCTGGGTGCCGAACCGCTGCGCGAGCTGCAGCAGAGCCTTCGCGACGCGACCGGGCACGTCGGTGAAGATCAGGTCGGCCAGGTTGTTGTTGGTGCGGCGCAGGCGGCGCGCGAGCACGCGCAGCAGCTGCTCGGCGATCTCCGGGCGCTGATCGATCCAGGCCTTGAGCGCGTCGCGGTCCATGCTCACGGCGCGGACCTCGGTCACGGTCGTCGCGGTGGAGGTGCGCGGGCCCGGGTCGAAGATCGACAGCTCACCGAACATGTCGGACGGACCCATGATGGTCAGCAGGTTCTCGCGCCCATCCGGGGAACGGCGGCCGAGCTTCACCTTGCCGGAGACGATGATGTACAGGCGGTCGCCCGGCTCACCCTCGTTGAAGATGACATGTCCGCGGGGGAAATCGACCGGCTGAAGCTCTTTGACCAGCGCCGCAACCGCCGAGGGTTCGACTCCTTGGAAGATGCCTGCTCTGGCCAGGACGTCGTCCACGTGCGCTCCTTTGAGGGTAATTCTCGTCGTCATGCTGCCGGGTCCGCACGACGTCCACGGGCGCCCGGACAGGCCACCTGCAACGCGTACGGAATCGAAGTCTACTGTGCGCGCCCTCGGCACGAGTGATTGACACCACGACAACCGTCGTGCCGTTCCCGCGGCAGCGCCCACGCATTCTACCGATGCGTCCCGGAATCAGCTCGCGCGGAATCAGCTCGCGCGGAATCAGCTCGCGCGGCATCAGCTCGCGCGGCGCTCCCCTATGTCGGACTCCGCGTCGTCGAACTCCATGACGAGGACCCGCCGCCGGCGGCGGTGGAACCGGGCGAGAGCGTGGGGGAATCCCTCCCTGGCCAGGGTGGCGACGTCGTCGTGGCTCGCCTTGTCGAGGAACTCCTCGACCTCCTGCTGGCGAACGGACAGACGGCTCAGCCGGGACTCGACCCGCTCCATCGCCAATGCGAACAGCATGAGCAGGACGGGGAAGAGCACGACAGCAAGAGCTTGCATACCGGGAAGTAAACACAAGAAAGGTCTCAGATGCGACACAGCGCCGAATCCGCGACGGGCCGGGTACGTACAGTGGAGCAGGTGCATGCGACCCCGTCCGAGAGTCCCGACGTGCGCCGACGACGCGCGTCCGGAGGCGAGCGCCCACCCGAGAGTCGGCTCGCCCTCGTGCGCCGGGCGCGTCGCATGAACCGGCGGCTCGCCGAGGCGTTTCCCCACGTGTACTGCGAACTCGACTTCACCACGCCACTCGAGCTGGCGGTCGCCACGATCCTGTCCGCCCAGTGCACGGATGTGCGGGTCAACCAGGTGACCCCGGCACTGTTCGCCCGCTACCCGGATGCCCGCGCCTACGCCGAGGCCGACCGCGCCGAGCTCGAGGAGTACATCCGGTCCACCGGCTTCTACCGCAACAAGGCCAACTCCCTGATCGGGCTCGGCCAGGCCCTGCTCGAGCGGTTCGACGGCGAGGTGCCACGCCGGCTCGAGGATCTCGTCACACTTCCCGGATTCGGGCGCAAGACCGCCAACGTCGTCCTCGGCAACGCGTTCGGCGTTCCCGGCATCACCGTCGACACCCACTTCCAGCGCCTCGTGCACCGCTGGAAGTGGACCGGGGAGACCGACCCGGTCAAGATCGAACACGCCGTCGGTGCGCTCGTCGAACGCAAGGAATGGACCCTGCTCTCGCATCGGGTGATCTTCCACGGCCGGCGCGTGTGCCACGCCCGCAAACCCGCCTGCGGCATCTGCGTACTGGCCAAGGACTGCCCGTCCTACGGCATCGGACCGACCGACCCCGTGACCGCCGCCGCGCTGGTGAAGGGACCGGAGACCGAGCACCTGCTCGAACTGGCCGGACGGTGACCCGGTGCAACTGACCCGCGCAGGCCGCTGGAGCCTGGTGGCACTCGTCGTCGTGGTGGCGCTGATCGTCGCGATCTGGCCCCGCGACACCGACGATCCGGCACCGCCCGTCGACGGTGCCCGGCCGGCCGCGGCGCCGGTGGACCGCCGGGCCCAGGACACCCCCGAGGCCCTCGCGCCGCTGCGTGCCGCGGCGGCGCTCGAGGCCTGCCCGGCCCCGGCCGGGAACGGAGCGGGGCCGCTTGCGGGGCTGCGGTTCGAGTGTCTCGGCGACGGCAGCAGCGTCGACCTGGCGGCCGCGCTCGCGGGACGGCCCGCCCTGGTGAACCTGTGGGCGTGGTGGTGCGGGCCGTGCGCCGAAGAACTGCCCTACCTGCAGGAGTACGCGCAGCGTGCCGGGGATGCGGTCACGGTCGTCACCGTCCACACCGATCCCAACGAGGCCAACGCCCTGTCCCGGCTCGCGGAGTACGCCGTGCAGCTGCCGGGGGTGCAGGACGGGTCCGCGCGGGCGCAGGCCGCGGTGCAGTCGCCGCCGGTGCTGCCGGTGACGGTGCTGCTGCGGCCCGACGGTTCGGTCGCCAAGGTGCTGCCCCAGCCGTTCCGCAGCGCCGACGAGGTCGCCGCCGCCGTGGAGTACCACCTGGGAGTGAAGGTATGACGCCGTACTGGCTGCGCCACGTGTCCACCGTCCTGCCGAGCGATCCGCACCGGGTCAACCCCGTGCTCGACCGCCGGGCTCCGAGCGGGGTTCCCGTTCGTCCCGCGGCCGTGCTCGTACTGTTCGGCGGCTCGCCCGAACCCGATCCCCTGGCCCGGGGCGGACTGCCCGCCGACGCGGACGTCCTGCTCACCCAGCGGGCGCCGACGATGCGTCAGCACAGCGGACAGGTCGCGTTCCCCGGTGGTGCCGCCGACCCGGAGGACGACGGCCCGGTCGCGACCGCGCTGCGCGAGGCGCAGGAGGAGACAGGCCTCGACCCCGCGGGTGTCCGCCCGCTGACGGTGCTGCCGGAGATCTTCATCCCGCCGTCCGGGTTCGACGTCACCCCGGTGGTGGCCTTCTGGGAGAAGCCCACTCCCATCGGGGTGGTCGACCCCCGCGAGGCGGTCCGGGTGGTCCGGGTGTCCCTGCACGACCTGCTCGACCCGGACAATCGCTTCCAGATCCGGCACGAGCGGGGCTACCAGGGACCGGCGTTCCTGGTGGAGGACATGCTCGTGTGGGGATTCACCGCGGGGATCCTCGCAGGCCTGTTCGCGGTGTCGGGCTGGGAGATCGAGTGGGACCACAGCGACATCCGTGACTTCGACGTCACGCTCGCCGAGCTCGAGACAGGGGTGGTCGAACCGTGACGCCGTCCGGATGGATCGATCTGCTCATCCTGCTGGTCGTGCTCGTGGCCGCGTCGTCCGGCCTGCGGCAGGGCGCGGTGGCGTCCGCGCTGGCGTTCCTCGGCGTGGTGCTCGGCGCGGTCGCCGGCATCCTGATCGCCCCGCACGTGCTCGTGCACGTCGAGGAGGGACGGATGCGGATCCTCGCCGGGATCGCGCTCATCGTCGTCCTCGTCATCATCGGCGAGGTCGCGGGCATGGTGCTCGGCCGGGCGGCCCGGAGCAACATGCACAGCCCCGTCGCGCGGGGCGTCGACAGCGTGGTCGGGGCCGGCCTGCAGGCCGTGGCGGTGCTGGTGGCGGCATGGCTGCTCGCCATTCCGCTCACCGCCTCGTCCCAGCCGGAGATCTCCGCGGCCGTGCGCGGGTCCCGGGTGCTGAGCACGGTCGACGTGCTGGCCCCGGACTGGTTGCGCGGGGTCCCGAAGGAGTTCTCTGCGCTGCTCGACACCTCGGGCCTGCCGGACGTCATCGGCCCGTTCGGACGCACCCCGGTCGCCGAGGTGGAGCCACCGGACCCGAGTGTGCTCGCCAGTCCCGTCGCGCTCGACCTGCACCCGAGTGTGCTGCGCATCAACGGCATCGCGCCGACCTGCCAGCGCGCGCTCGAGGGCTCAGGGTTCGTCGTCGCGCCCGAACGCGTCATGACCAACGCCCACGTCGTCGCCGGCACGTCGGCAGTGTCGGTGCAGACGCTGGGCGGGGCGCTCGACGCCGAGGTCGTGCTGTTCGATCCCGCGGTCGACGTCGCGATCCTCTCGGTGCCGGGACTCGACGTGGCACCGCTCGAATTCGCCCCGGCCCCGGCCGACTCGGGGCAGGACGCCCTCGTCCTGGGCTATCCCGGCGGCGGCCCCTACACGGCGAGTGCCGCGCGCATCCGGGAGACGCTCGACCTGCAGGGACCGGACATCTACCGCTCGGGCACCGTCGAGCGAGAGGTGTACACCGTCCGCGGGTCCATCCGGCAGGGCAACTCCGGCGGTCCGCTCGTCGACGAGCAGGGCCGGGTCCTGGGTGTCGTGTTCGGGGCGGCCGTGGACAACAGCGATACCGGATTCGTGCTGACCGCGGCGGAGGTCAGCAGTCAGCTGGCACTGGCCGACGATTCGTTCGCAGCGGTGGCGACGGGGACCTGCATCGCCTGAATCCCGGGGCTCCTAGAGCCCGGCGGCGAAGTCGAGCAGCGCGGCGGTCACGTCGTCGGCACGCTCCTGATGGGCGTAGTGCCCGGCGTCGTCGATCATGAGCAACTTCCGGCCGGGAGCGTGACGGACGCACCGGCGCACGGTCGCCGGCACGACGTACGGGTCCCGCGCGCCGTGCAGTTGCAGGACCGGCAGCGTCAGCGTCTTGTCCATCGCCGCCATGAACCGTCGCCCGTCCGGCCGCCACTGGCTGCGGAAGGCCCAGCGCTGGTACTCGAGCGTGCAGTGTGCGGTGCCGGGAATGCGGATGGCCGAGCGCATCCGCTCGGCGACCTCCCGGAATTCGTCCGACTGCTGCCACCGTGCGCCCGCGCGGGCCCGCAGCAGTCGTTCGATCTCCCAGCCGTCGTCGCGCACGAGCTTGCGTTCGGGCCGCCACGGCACCTGGTAGGCGAGGAACGTGGGCAGCAGCGCCGCCCGCTGCGCCCGGTCGTGCAGCGTCGCGTCCCGCAGTGAGATCGGATGCGGCGAGTCCACGAGGGCGATCGCCCGGACGAGCCGCGGGTGCAGCACGGCCGTCGCCCAGCACACCAGCCCGCCGTCGGCGTGCCCGACCAGCGTCGCCTCCGAGCAGCCCAGGGCGCGGATGAGTCCTGCGACGTCGCCCGAGAGGGTCCAGCCGTCGTAGCCGCGCGGGGGCTTGTCGGAGTCGCCGTAGCCGCGCAGATCGACGGCGACGGCGCGGTAGCCGGCGTCCGCGAAGGCGGTGAGCTGGTGCCGCCACGACCACCACAGGTCGGCGAACCCGTGCAGGAACAGCGCCAGCGGTGCGTCGGGGCCGGACGGGCCGGCTTCGACGGCGTGCAGACGGATGCCGTTGGCGTGGATGTCGCGGTGCGTCCACGGCCCGGGGAACCGGACCGTGGACGGGTCGGGGAGGGACACGGTGCCCTGCACGTGGAGGATCAGCGCGCGTGCCGGGGACCCGCTGCCGGCACCGCGTCGTGCTGCTGCGGCAGGACGGTACGAGCCTGCCTGAGCGAGTCGATGGTCTTCTCCGGGGCGCGCAGTTTGCGCACCCGCAGGTACCCGATCAGGGCGAAGATCGCCGTGACCACGACCATGATGAGGAAGACGATCAGGAACGCCAGCCAGCGGGGCGTCCAGATGTCGATCAGTTCGGCGAGGAAGAAGAAGAAGAAGAACGAACTGAACACCAGGACCGCGAAGGCCAGGATGAAGAACAGACTGCCCTGCAGGCCCTTCTTCACCTCGCCGGTGACCTCGGCCTTGGCGAGTTCGACCTCGGCGCGGAACAGCGTCGAGACCTGTGCTGTGGCGTCGCGGACCAGGTCCCCGATGCTCGCTTCCTGAGGAGTGCGGGCGCGCACCTCGGTCAGCGGAATGGACGAGATGCTCGTCGGTACCCCGTCACCCTGCTTCCGGTTCCCGTTCGTCACGCTCACTTGTCGACCCCTCCAGTTGATTCGTATTGCCTACGGTGGGCTCGCCCACGCCGTAACAGTAGCGTCGATCCCAGCAGCGAGGCGATCAGTGACGTGACGAGGACCGACGCCTTCGCGATCTCCGCGGGCGCCCCGCCGTCGATTCCGGCGAGCGAGAGGTCGGCGATGAGCAGGCTCACGGTGAATCCGATGCCGCCGAGTACGGCGAGGGCCAGCAGGTCCGGCCATGCCAGGCCGGCGGGCCTGGTGGCCACGCCTGTCCGGATCGCGAGCCAGGATGCGCCGAAGATGCCGACCGTCTTGCCGATCAGCAGGCCCAGCAGAACGGACAGGCCCACCGGACTGGTGAACACATCGGCGAGGACCTCGCCGTCGATGGGAACGCCGGAGGCGAACAGCGCGAACAGAGGCACACACAGGCCGGCGGACCAGGGTTGGAGGTCGTGGGCGAGCCGCTCGGCCGGTGCCCGCCGCTCACCCGGGTCGGCGCGGACGCGGGTGAGCAGACCCAGCACGACGCCCGCGATGGTGGCGTGGATGCCGGCCTCGTGCATGCCGTACCAGGTGAGCAGCGCGAGCGGGACGTACAGCCACGGGGTCGTGATCCGCCGGTGCTGGGCGTACCAGTAGGCGGCGGCGCACGCGACGGTCCCGAGCAGCCACAGCGCCGCGATGGACGTGGTGAACAGGACGGCAATCAGTGCGATGCCGATGAGATCGTCGACGACGGCGAGGCTGAGCAGGAAGACACGCGCGCCGGTGGGGATGCGGGAACCGGTGAGGGCGAGAACTCCGAGGGCGAAGGCGATGTCGGTGGCGACGGGGATCGCCCAGCCGCGGTCCATGCCCGGCGTGCCCCACCCGACGGTGGCGGCGATGAGTGCCGGCAGCAGCACGCCGCCGCAGGCCGCGATGACCGGCAGCAGGGCCTTCTTGCGGTCTGCAAGTTCACCGATCACGAGTTCGCGTTTGAGTTCGAGTCCGGCGACGAAGAAGAACACGGCGAGCAGGCCGTCCTGTGCCCAGGTGCCTACGGTGAGATGCAGGTGCAGCGCCTCCGGCCCGACGGTGAAGTCGCGCAGCCTCTCGTAGGCGGGTCCGAGCGGGGAGTTGACCCACAGGACGGCGACGGCGGCGGCGACGAGGAGGATCGCGCCACCGACGGTCTCGGTGCGTAGATACCGAGTGAGTTCCGAGCGCAGTGGCTGATTCACGAAGGCCTTTCGATCGACGAATCCGCGGGGCGATGGGGCTGCCGCCGACCAGGATTCCCAGCGCACCCAGCGACGAATCGTATCCCCGTCCGTCCGGTCGGCGGATGTCCGATTTGATTCGTTCCGGAAAGGAGGTGTTCACTTTCCTAGAAGCTGGGATCGTTTCCCATCATGTGAATCTCTGGAGCTGGTTTCGTGAGCACTTCCCTCGACAACACCGCCGACCGAGACGGATCGCTGGTCGCGGGAGTACCGCGCAGCCGCATCATCGTCGCGAGCACCGTCGGCACCTCGATCGAGTTCTACGACTTCTACATCTATGCGACCGCCGCCGTCTCGGTGTTCCCGCACCTGTTCTTCCCGAAGGGCAACGGCACCACCGCTCTGCTCGCCTCGCTCGCGACGTTCGGTCTCGCGTTCGTCGCCCGTCCGGTCGGCTCGATCCTGTTCGGTCACTTCGGCGATCGCATCGGCCGCAAAGCCACCCTCGTCGGTTCGCTGCTGACCATGGGCGTCGCGACCTTCCTCATCGGAATCCTGCCCACGTACCACCAGGTGGGTCTGCTGGCCCCGGCGCTGCTCGCACTCATGCGCTTCTGTCAGGGCCTCGGCCTCGGGGGCGAATGGAGCGGCGCGGCACTGCTGGCCACCGAAACCGCCGAGAAGGGCAAGCGGGCGTGGGCCGCCATGTGGCCACAGCTGGGTGCGCCGATCGGGTTCTTCCTGGCCAACGGCCTGTTCCTGATCATCACCCTGTTCCTGAACCACAACAACGCCGAGCCCGACCTGGACAGCGCGTTCCTGACGTGGGGCTGGCGGATCCCGTTCCTGCTCAGCGCGGTGATGGTGATCATCGGCCTCTACGTGCGGCTCAAGCTGGAGGAGACGCCGGTGTTCGCCCGCGCCGTCGCCGAGGGCAAGAAGGTCAAGACCCCGCTGGCCGAGGTCTTCCGGACCAGCTGGCGTCAGCTGATCATCGGCACATTCGTGATGCTCGCGACGTACACCCTCTTCTACATCATGACGACCTGGGTGCTCAGCCACGGCACCGGGAAGACCCCCGCGCAAGGCGGTACCGGCGCCGGGTTCCAGTACTCGGACTTCCTGGTGCTGCAGCTGGTCGCGGTGCTGTTCTTCGCGGCCGCCATTCCGGTGTCCGGCCGGCTCGCCGACCGTTACGGTCGCCGCATCACCCTGCTCGTCGTCACCGGGATCATCATGGCGTTCGGCCTGACCTTCGGGATCCTGCTCGACCCGGAGGGCATGGGCGAACCGCGCATGCTGCTGTTCCTCGTCGTCGGCATGATCCTGATGGGCTTCACCTTCGGTCCCATGAGCGCCGTGCTGCCCGAGCTGTTCCCCACCAACGTGCGCTACACCGGGTCGGGCATCGCCTACAACGTGTCGAGCATCCTCGGCGCCGCCGTCGCCCCGTTCATCGCGACGTGGCTCGCCACGACCTACGGGGTCGGCTGGGTGGGTGTGTATCTCCTGGCCGCGGCCGCACTCACCTTCGTCGCGCTGCTCGTGATGCACGAGACCAAGGATCGCCGGCTGGACGAGGTGTAGGCCGCTCCGCGGCCGGTGTGCCCTTTGGGCTGTTGGGGCCGCCCAAAGGGCACACCGGCAGCTTCGCTGCCTACTTGCTCTGGGAACGGATGGCTTCGAAGACCTTCGGGTCCACGAGGGTGGAGGTGTCGCCGAGTTCGCGGCCCTCGGCGACGTCGCGCAGCAGGCGGCGCATGATCTTGCCGGAACGGGTCTTGGGCAGTTCCGGCACGATGGAGATCTGCCGGGGCTTGGCGATCGGGGAGATCTCGGTGGAGACCTGGTTGCGCAGTTCCGCGATCAGCGCATCGCCGGTGTTCTCCACGCCCTCGCGCAGGATGACGAACGCGACGATGCCCTGGCCGGTGGTCTCGTCGGCGGCACCGACGACGGCGGCCTCGGCGACGGCCGGGTGCCCGACGAGTGCGGACTCGACCTCGGAGGTCGAGATGCGGTGCCCGGAGACGTTCATGACGTCGTCGACGCGGCCGAGGACCCACAGGGCGCCGTCCTCGTCGTAGCGGGCGCCGTCACCGGCGAAGTACCAGCCCTCCTCGGCGTACCGGGACCAGTAGGTGTCCTTGTACCGGTCCATGTCGCCCCAGATGCCGCGCAACATCGACGGCCACGGCTGATCGAGCACCAGGTAGCCGTTGCCGCCGGCCCCGAGCGGGGCCGCGTTGTCGTCGACGATCTTGGCGGAGATGCCCGGCAGCGGCGCCATCGCCGAGCCCGGCTTGGTGGCGGTGATGCCCGGCAGCGGGGAGATCATGATCGCGCCGGTCTCGGTCTGCCACCAGGTGTCCACGATGGGGGCCTTGCCCGAGCCGATGACCTCCCGGAACCAGCGCCACGCCTCCGGGTTGATCGGCTCACCCACCGAACCCAGCAACCGGATCGAGGACAGGTCGTGCGCGTCGGGGATCTGCCGGCCCCACTTCATGAAGGTGCGGATCAGGGTGGGGGCGGTGTAGTAGATGCTCACCCCGTACTTTTCGATGATCTCGAAGTGCCGGTGCTCGTTCGGCGAGTTCGGGGTGCCCTCGTAGACCACCTGGGTCGCGCCGTTGGACAGCGGGCCGTACACGATGTAGCTGTGCCCGGTGACCCAGCCGATGTCGGCGGTGCACCAGTACACGTCGCGGCCCGGCTTGTGGTCGAACACGTAGTGGTGGGTGTACGAGGCCTGCGTCAGGTAGCCACCAGAGGTGTGGACGATTCCCTTGGGCTTACCGGTGGTGCCCGAGGTGTAGAGGATGAACAGGGGATGTTCGGCGTCGAACGGCTGGGCCTCGTGCTCGGCGGAGGCCTTGTCCACCGTCTCGTGCCACCACAGGTCGCGTCCGTCGGTCCAGTCGACGTCGATGCCGGTGCGCTTGACCACCAGCACGTGCTGCACCGACGCGGCCTCGGCGAGGGCCTCGTCGGCGGCCGGCTTGAGCGGAGCGGCCTGGCCACGGCGCCACTGTCCGTCGACGGTGACCACCAGCTTGGCGCGGGCGTCGTCGATGCGCGAGCGCAGCGCGTGCGAGGAGAACCCGCCGAAGACCACCGAGTGGGTCAGGCCCAGGCGCGCGCAGGCGAGCATCGTCACGATCGCCTCGGGGATCATCGGCATGTAGATCGCCACCCGGTCGCCGGCGACCAGGCCCAGGTCGGTGAAGGTGTTCGCCGCCTTGGACACCTCGGCGAGCAGGTCGTTGTAGGTCAGCGCCCGCGAATCGCCGGGCTCGCCCTCGAAGTGGATGGCGACCCGGTCGCCGTTGCCGGCGAGCACGTGCCGGTCGACGCAGTTGTAGGCGACGTTGAGTTGCCCGCCGACGAACCACTTGGCCACCGGCGCGTCGGACCAGTCCAGCACCTCGGTCCACGGCGTGGCCCAGTCCAGCCGCTGCGCCTGCGTCGCCCAGAACCCGAGCCGGTCGGCGTCCGCGGCGGCCTGCAACTCGGGACCGGCGTTGGCGGTGGCGACGAACTCGGGGCTCGGTGGGTACACCTGCTGTTCGTGGTCCTGCGCTGCGCTCGTCATGGTTGCGGGGCCTCTTTCCGGTCGGTCCAAACAGTTCGGGCACCTGTGAGGGTAGTCACCTGTGACCGACATCGCACCGTTGCATACGGCTGCAACCTGCTCACTTTCGACGATCGGTCGGTCCCGCGCGACGGGCGGTCGGCCTCCGCGTCCAGCGGAACCGGCGCCCGGGCAGTCGGCACCGGCCGGTACCGTCGGATGCCGTGACCGACCCCTTGCAGCCCCTGCTCGACCTGCCCGGAGTGCGCGATGCCGCGGACCGCGCGCGCGACGCCCTCGCCGAGGTGCACCGGCACAAGACCAACCGGCGCGGCTGGCCGAACACCGCCGCCGAGGCGTCGGTCCGGGCCGCCCGGGCCTCGGCCGCGCTCGACGGTGGATCCATGGAGCTGCCCACGCCGGGGGAGGCGGGTGAGCCGATTCTGACGGGCGCACTGCGAGTGGCGCAGGCGCTCGACGGCGACGGCCTGGCCGTCATGGTGTCCACCTGGCAGCGCGCGCCCTTGCAGACCCTCGCACGTCTGCATCTGCTCGCGGCGGCCGACCTCGTCGACGATCCGGAGGTGCTGGGCCGGCCCCGCCCGGAGCCGGGCGTGGGGGAGCGGCTCGACGCCCTCGCGCAGTTGGTGACCGGTGGTACCCGGGCACCCGCCCCGGTGCTGGCCGCGGTGGTGCACGGCGAGCTGGCGGTGCTGCGTCCCTTCGGAGTGGCCGACGGCGTGATCGCCCGGTCGGCGTCGCGCCTCGTGTCGGTCGCGAGTGGGCTGGACGTGCACAATCTGGGCGTGCCCGAGGTGAGCTGGATGCGTCGCGCCCAGGCCTACCGCGACGGGCTCGCGGGTTTCGAGTCGGGCACCGCGGTCGGCGTCGGCGGCTGGGTCGTCTTCTGCTGCGGCGGGCTGGAAGCGGGCGCGCGGGAGGCGACATCGATCGCGGACGCCTTCGCCGGCGGCTAGTCCGAGCGGTGCGGCTGGTTAGAGCAGTGAATCAGGCTGCCCGACATCGTTTTCGGGCCATGTCGTCACATGTAAGCGGGCGACGTCGCCGAATGACTTCGGTGGCGTCGCCCGCCAGCACGGACTGCCGAGTTACCAAGCGTGCTGCATGGGTTGTGTGTCACTGGCCTCGGCGAGGGTTCGGATATCGCTGGTTCGTCCTCGCAACGGGTGCGGGGTGCTCGCCGTCGAAGACCCGAATCTCGCAAGCCCACAACGCTTTTGCCCTTATAGTGGCATCGGCTCCGCGTGGGTGCTCGGTGTCCGTGCTGGGAAGTCCGGTCGGGAGATCGAACCTTCTCTTCCGATTCGCTCTTGGCCTTCCGTCCTTCCGTAACTCCTTTCTACTCCCGGTCTCACAGGGGGGCAAGTCCCATTTTCGGGACCGTCACCCCCGGGGCGTGAACCCGCGCCGGTGCCTCCGGCGCAACGCCAGGTACGCCGCGGCGCCCGCGGCCGCCGCGCCCGCGGTGATCGCGGCCGTCGCGGCGACCACGGCCGGCGACGTCGTGGTGAATCGGTGCAGGAGCGGGACGGGACGGATGAAAGTGAGTATGGGCCAATCATTTTCGACTGCTTCGCGGCGCAGTACCCGATCCGGGTTCACCGCCCGCGGATGACCCACGGCCCGCAACATCGGGATGTCCGTCGACGAGTCCGAGTACGCGTAGCAGCGTGCGAGATCGTACCCGTACTGCAGCGCCAGCGCCTGGATTGCCTCCGCCTTGGCCTCCCCGTAGCAGTAGAACTCCAGCTCCCCGGCGTAGCGGCCGTCCTCGATCCGCATCCGGCTCGCGGTGCTGTGCGTCGCCCCGAGCGCCGTCGCGATGGGGGTGACCACCTCCTCCCCGGACGCGGACACGATGATCACGTCGTGTCCCCGGAGCCGGTGGTCCGCGATGAGATCGGCCGCCTCGGCGAAGACCAGCGGGTCCACGATGTCGTGCAGTGTCTCGGCGACGATCGCCTTGATCTGCTCGACATCCCAGCCGGTACACATCGCCGCGATGTGGGCACGCATGCGCTCCACCTGATCGTGGTCGGCGCCGGACAGCATGAACAGGAACTGGGCGTAGCTGCTCTTGAGCACCGCCCGCCGGTTGAGGAGCCCCTGGGCGAAGAACGGCTTGCTGAAGGCGAGCGCGCTGGACTTCGCGATGACGGTCTTGTCGAGATCGAAGAAGGCGGCGATTCGGCCGGACGGGGTCGGGTCCACGGTCGCGTCGGTCACGGCACCACAATAGGTGTGGCTGCATCTTCCCGGTACGTCCCGTGATCCGGCCCGTCGTCGGGCGCCTCCACCTGCGTGGAACACGCGACGGTTGAACTTGCAAATATCGGGTCCCGGCGTAGTATCGACCTCACCTGGACATAGTCCAGGGGGTGTTCAGCCCGACCCCCCGGGGCTGAACATGACGACCCTCGCCTCCTCCCCCCCTGGCGAGGGTCGTCCTCTGTTCCGGGACCTTTCGAAGCCCGGCGTGTTCATCCACAGGCGGCGCATTCATCCACAGATTCGCCGATTCGCCCCGCCTCGGCTTCCGGCACCCTCGTTCGGCGCGCAAGCTGGGCGCCATGAACGACGTCCTGGCCCTCGTCGACGATCCCGCCCTGACGGCGAGCCTGCACCGCGTGGCGGCCGCCACCGACCGCACCGTCGGCGCGGCGGCGATGCCACCGCCGCGCAGAACCTGGCTCGACGCGGGACTCGTCGTGGTCGACCGAACCGCAGCCCTGCTCTGCGCGCAGCAGCTTCCCCGTCGAGGCGGCATCGTCCTGGTCACTGCCGGCGGGGCCGACCTCCCCGACTGGCAGGCCGCCACCGCCGTCGGGGCCGAACACGTCGTCGGCCTGCCCGACGACGAAGTCGAACTGCTCACGGTGCTCGGCACCGCCGCCGAACCCGACACCGGGGGTGGGCACGTCGTCGCCGTACTCGGCGGCTGCGGCGGCGCCGGCGCCTCCACGTTCGCGGCCGCCCTGGCATGGACCGTCGCCGCCTTCCGGCACAGTGCGGGAGCACTTCTCGTCGACGGTGATCCCCTGGGCGGAGGGTTGGACGTCCTCACGGGAATCGAGGAGCGGCCGGGTGTCCGCTGGTCCGGCCTGGCCGTCGATCGCGGCCGGCTCTCCGCCCGGTCGCTGCGGGATGCGGTGCCCGAATGGCTTCCGGGACTCGGCGTGCTCTCCGCAGATCGCGAGTCCACGTCCGAGCCGGCCCCCGCCGCCGTCACCGCGGTGCTCGACACCGTCCGCCGCTCGGGCGACCTGGTGGTGTGCGACGTGCCGCGCAGCCGCGGGCCGGCCGCCGAGGCGATGGTGGCGGCCGCCGACCTGGCCGTGCTGGTGGTCCCCGCCCGTGTGCGTGCCGCCCTCGCCGCGGGGCGGGTCGCCGGCTGGGTCGCCGACCAGAACACGAACCAGGGCATCGTCGTGCGCGGCCCGGCCCCCGGCGGACTGCGTGGCCGGGACGTCGCCGAGGTGGTGGGGCTGCCGCTGATCGCCACGATGCGCGCGCAGCCCGGCCTCGCCGCGGCACTCGAACGCGGTGGACTGCGGCTCGGACGTCGTTCGCCCCTGGTCCACGCCGCCGAGTCGGTCCTCGACGTGCTGGCCGGTCCCGAGCCGGGATCGCGGTGGGCAGCATGAGCGCCGTCCTCACTGCCGAGCTGCTCGACCGGGTCCGTGAACGTCTCGCGACGGAGGCCGGCGAGCCCACGCCGGACCGTGTCGCCGCTGCGCTGCGTGCCGAATCCGGCGGGGTTCTCGGCGATTTCGATCTGCTCACGGCACTGCGGCATCTGCAGACCGAGCTGTCCGGCGCCGGCCCGCTCGAAGCGCTGCTTGCCGAACCCGGCGTCACCGACGTACTCGTCACCGCCCCCGACCGCGTCTGGGTCGACCGCGGCGGCGGGCTGCGGCTCACCTCCGTCGCCTTTCCCGACGAGGCGTCGGTGCGGCGACTGGCCCAGCGCCTCGCGCTGTTCGCCGGGCGGCGGCTCGACGACGCCCAACCGTGGGTCGATGGCCGGCTGCCCGGGCACGGCGATTTCGGTGTCCGCCTGCATGCCGTCCTCGCGCCCGTCGCACAGGGTGGCACGTGTCTGTCGCTGCGGGTGCTGCGGCCCGCCACCCAGGGACTCGACGCGCTGCGCGATCGCGGCGCCGTCGACCCGCACGCCTACGTGTTGTTGCGCCGGATCGTCGCCGCCCGGCTCGCCTTCCTCGTCGTCGGGGGCACGGGTGCGGGCAAGACCACCCTGCTCGCGGCGCTGCTCGGCACCGTGGATCCGGGTGAGCGGATCGTGTGCGTCGAGGACGCGGCGGAACTGGCGCCCGCCCATCCCCACGTCGTGCGGCTCGTCGCGCGAGCCGCCAACGTCGAGGGCGTCGGGGAGGTCGCGGTGCGCGATCTCGTCCGGCAGGCGCTGCGAATGCGGCCCGACCGCATCGTCGTCGGCGAGGTGCGCGGCGCCGAGGTCGTCGATCTGCTCACCGCGCTGAACACCGGTCACGACGGGGGTGCAGGCACCGTGCACGCCAATTCTCCGGACGAGGTGCCGGCGCGGCTCGAAGCCCTCGCCGCGCTCGGCGGTCTGGACCGCGCCGCCCTGCACAGTCAGCTCGTCGCAGCGGTGCAGGTAGTCCTGCACGTGCACCGCACCCCCGACGGAACCCGTCGGCTGACGGAGATCGGTGTCGTGCAGCGCGACGAGGTCTCGGGTGTCGTCGTCGCACCCGCGTGGACCCACGAGCGCGGCACGCAGGCCGGCATGGACCGGCTCGAACAGCTCTTCCGGCGACGGGAGGCGCCGTGACCGCGACCGCCCTGTGCCTGGCCGCGGCCCTGCTGGTCGCACCGGCGACGGTCGCCGCGCCGCGACTGCGGTCGCTGCGCACGACAGTCGTCGCCGGACGGCCGTGGCGACCGCCGCAGGAGGTGACGGCAGTGCTGTGCGTCCTCCCGGTGTTGCTGCTCGGCGTCGCACCCGCCGTCGCGGCGGCGGTCGTCGCCGGCACCACCGTGCGCCGGGTGCGGCGACGCCGACGGGACCGCGCCCGTGACGCCGAACAGCGGGCCCTGCTCGCCGGTCTCGAAACCGTCGTCGCCGAGCTGGAGGTGGGCACCCATCCGGCCGAGGCGTGTGCGACGGCGGCACGGGAGACGACCGGGCCCACCGCCGATGCCTTCCGTGTCGCGGCGGCGCGGGCCCGGCTCGGCGGAAGCGCAGCCGACGGCCTGCGCGCGGTAGCCCGCGCGACGGACCCGTCGGGGATCGCCGCGTCGCTCGATCGGGTCGCCGGGGCCTGGGAGGTGTCCGACCGGTACGGGCTGGCGCTGGCGCAACTCCTCGCGGCCGCACGGGCGGATCTGTCCGGTCGTATGCGCCTGCGCTCCCGTACCGAAGCGGGACTGGCGGGGGCCCGCGCGACGGCGGCGGTGCTCGCGGCTCTGCCGGCGCTCGGTGTGGCGCTCGGGCAGATGATGGGGGCGTCGCCGGTGTCGGTGCTGCTCGGCGACGGTCTCGGCGGGGTGTTGCTGGTGGTGGGCACCGCACTGGGGTGCGCCGGACTGCTGTGGACCGACCGGATCGCGAGGGGGGTGGCATCGTGACCGTAGCGCTGGTCTGCCTGGCCGCGGCGCTCGTGATCCTGCCGGACCTGCGGACGCGACGGTGCCGGACTGCCGGGGCCGCGGCCTCCGGGGAAGCCACCGGAACCGGCGGCGCCCCGGACGACCCGCACGCCGTGCCGGCCGCATTCGACCTGATGGCCGCCTGCCTGCGCGCCGGCCTTCCGACGGCGACCGCGGCACGGGCGGTGGCCGACTCGGCACCGCCCGCGCTCGCCCTGGCCCTGCGGCGGGGCGCC
Organism: Rhodococcus ruber; assembly: GCF_016804345.1. Classification (NCBI taxonomy): domain Bacteria; kingdom Bacillati; phylum Actinomycetota; class Actinomycetes; order Mycobacteriales; family Nocardiaceae; genus Rhodococcus; species Rhodococcus ruber. The sequence goes on from NZ_CP044211.1 coordinate 959,657, forward strand.
GACCGTCTCGAGCTCGGGGCCGCGCCGTCGGAGGCGTGGAGCGGTCTCGGGGAGGCGACGGCCGACGGATCCGACGACGAGACGGAGGCGCTGGAGGCCTTCGCCCGCGCCGCGCGGCGATCGGCACGATCCGGTGCCCCGCTGTCGGGCATCGTCGCCGAGGTGGCGGAGCGGCAGCGCGAACGAGCGGAGGACCGGGCGGCTGCAGCCGTCGAGCGTGCCGGGGTTCTGGTCAGCGGCCCACTCGGACTGTGCTTCCTGCCGGCGTTCGTGTGCCTGGGCATCGTGCCCGTCGTGATCGGGCTCGCGGGACGCGTGCTCGGTGAGGGGCTGTTGTGAGACGTCGGCGCGGACGGTCCGCGCCGGAGGAGGGGAGGAACCATGGTAGGCAACGTAATTCGTACGGTCGTGCAACGGCTGAGCGGTGCCGTCGCGGCGGAGGACGGGATGTCCACCGCGGAGTACGCGATCGGTACGATCGCGGCGGCGGCGTTCGGGGCCGTGCTCTACACGGTCGTCACCGGCGACAACATCGTCACTGCGCTCACCGGCATTGTCGAGCGCGCACTGAACACGGCGGTGTGAGCGGGGACGACGGTGGGGTGACCGTCGAGGCGGCGATCGCCCTCACCGCTCTGGTGAGCGTCCTCGTGCTGTGTCTCGGTGCGGTGCTGTGTATTTCGAGTCAGCTCCGATGCCAGGACGCCGCACGGGAAGCCGCCCGGCTCGCGGCCCGTGGCGACGGGACGCGGGCGGTGGAGGTGGCGGCGCGGATCGCCCCGGAGGGCGCACGGATCTCCGTGCGCCCCGACGGCGACCTCGTCGTGGCGACGGTGACAGCGGACGGTCCGCTGCTGCCGGCGGTGACGCTCACCGCGGAGGCCGTGGCTGCGTTCGAACCGGAAGTGGCGCAGTGACGTTCCGGGACGATCGGGGTAGCGCGAGCGTGGTGGCGTGTTTCGTTGCGGCCGCGCTGATCGCGGTCACCGGACTGCTCGTGCAGATCGGCGCGGGGGTCGCGACGCGGCATCGGGCGCAGGGGGCGGCCGACCTGGCGGCCCTCGCGGTGGCCGGTGCACTCGACCGCGGATCGGGCACCGCCTGCTCGGAAGCGAACCGGATCGCGGCGCGGATGCGGGTGCAGGTGCGTTCGTGCACCGTCGACGGCTGGGACGCGGTCGTCGAGGTCGAGGCCGCGGTGGCGCTGCCGGGTGGGCGGCAGGCCCGCGCGATCGCGCGGGCGGGGCCGGTCGAGTGAGCGCCGGTCAGGAGAGGGCGTCGAGCACCGCGCCGAGCAGAGCGACCGCCCCGGCCTTGTCGAGCGGGTCGTTGCCGTTGCCGCATTTGGGGGAGTACACGCACGACGGGCAGCCGGCGGCGCACTCGCAGGCCGTCACGGCCGCGCGGGTCGCCCCGAGCCATTCGGCGATGCGCGCGTAACCGCGGTCGGCGAAGCCCGCGCCGCCGGGATGCCCGTCGTAGACGAAGACGGTGGGCAGCCCGGTGTCCGGGTGCACCGCCGTGGACACCCCGCCGATGTCCCAGCGGTCGCACGTCGCCACCAACGGCAGCAGCCCGATCGCGGCATGCTCGGCGGCGTGCAGCGCGCCGGGTACCCGTTCCGGTCCGATTCCGCACCGGTCGAGCAGTTCGGGGGTGACGGTGTACATCACTGCGCGCGTCGGCAGGCACTGGGACGGCATATCGAGTTCGGTGCTGTCGAGAACCTCGCCGGACGGCAGTCGCCGCAGGTAGGAGACCACCTGATGGGTCACTTCCACCTCGACGAGGCCCACAGTCACCGGACCGAGCGAGCGCTGCTCCGTCACGGCGGTCACGACGATGTCGGTGATCTCCCGCGCGGAGGTGGACCATTCGGGCTCCTCGGCGTGCACGAGCGCGATCCCGTCGTCGAGGTGCAACTCGTCGACGACGAACGACTCGCCGCGGTGCAGGTACACCGCGCCCGGATGCACGGTCGCCGGTGCCCGGCCGCCGTCGACGGTGCCGAGCATCCGTCCGGTGTCGGATTCGACGATGGCGATCTGGGTGCCGATGCCGCCGCGGATGTCGATGTCGGAGTGCGGACGGGTGTCGGGGGTGACGAACCAGCCGTGCGGGCGCCGCCGGATCGCGCCCTGGGCGGCCAGGGCAGCGAGGACGTCGGCCGCGCCGAACTCCTCGACCTCGGCGTCGCTGAGGGGCAGCTCGAGCGCAGCGCACAGCAGTTGCGGGCCGAGCACGTACGGGTTGGTGGGGTCGGTGACCGTCGCCTCGACGGGCTTGTCGAGCAGCGCCGCCGGATGGTGCACGAGGTAGGTGTCGAGTGGATCGTCGCGGGCGACGAGCACGACCAGCGATCCCGCGCCGCGGCGGCCGGCCCGGCCGGCCTGCTGCCAGAACGACGCGACGGTGCCCGGGAATCCGGCGACGACGACGGCGTCGAGGCCGGCGATGTCCATACCGAGTTCCAGGGCGTTGGTGCTGGCGGCACCGAGCAGACGGCCGTCCGCCAGAGCAGCCTCGAGCTCGCGCCGCTCCTCGGCGAGGTAGCCGGCGCGGTACGCGGCGACACGATCGACGAGTTCGGGGGCGGCCTCGGCGAGCAGCCGCTGTGCGCCGAGCGCAGTGAACTCGGCGCCGCGCCGGGACCGTACGAAGGCGAGGGTGCGGGCACCTTCGACGACGAGGTCGGCGAGGATGCGCGCGGCCTCGGTTCCGGCGGCGCGGCGCACCGGGGCGCCGTTCTCGCCGGTCACCTGCTCGAGCAGTGGCGGTTCCCACAGCGCGACGGTGCGCGGGCCGTGCGGGGAGCCGTCCTCGGTCACCTCCCGGCAGGGCGCGCCGACGAGCCGGGACGCCGCGGCGCCGGGGTCGGCGGTCGTCGCGGAGGCGAGGACGAAGACCGGTCGGGCACCGTAGCGTGCGGCGATCCGTCGCAGCCGGCGCAGCACCAGGGCCACGTTGGAGCCGAAGACGCCGCGGTAGGAGTGGCACTCGTCGACCACGACGTAGCGCAGTCGGCGGAAGAACCGGGACCAGCGGGCGTGCCCGGGCAGCATCGACATGTGCAGCATGTCGGGGTTGGTGAAGATCCACCGCGAGTGGCTGCGCGCCCACTGCCGCAGTTCGGTGGAGGTGTCACCGTCGTAGGCACACGCGTGCACCCGACCGAGTTCGGGCTCGGCGGCGGTCACGTCGGTGACGGCGCGCAACTGGTCTGCACAGAGCGCCTTCGTGGGGGAGAGGTACAGCGCGGTGGCGTGCGGGTCCTCGACGAGTGCGGTGAGCACGGGCAACTGGTAGGCGAGGGACTTGCCCGACGCGGTGCCGGTGGAGACGACGACGTGCTCCCCGCCGGCGGCGACGTCGGCGGCCGCCCTCTGGTGGCTCCACGGCCGGGGCACACCCGTCGCGCGCAGGGCCCGGACGACGGCGTCGGACGCCCAGTCCGGCCAGTCGGTGTGCCGGACCTCGCGGGCGGGCAGCTCCGCGCTGTGGGTGAGGGGGTGCTCCGAGGCCGGGGTGCCCTCGAGAACTCGTTCGAGCAGTTCGTGGCCGAAGCTCGTCGGCCCGTCGCCGACGGGACGGCGGTGCGGCGAGCTGGTCACACTGGGTACTCCGGAGGATGCGGTCGGGATGGGAAACCAGCGTAGTCGGCCGTCGTTCCCGGCGTTCGGTCGGTGTGCGACCCGCGCGCGGGTTAACATCGACGTAACCGTACCGACGAGTAATCGTACCGTCGGTATGTACAAGATCAAATTTTCGGGCGAATTGTGCGCCCTCCTACTGTTGTCGGCGCCCCGAACGTGGTTCACTGACATCGGTCGCAGCTTCTGTGTTCGGTGACTTGAGAAAGTGCACGGCTCGCAGGATCGATGGTTGCGAGCGCGGTGCTTTGCTCTTCCTGTGGGGGGATCAAGAAGTACAGCGGTCGGAACCGGCCCGGCGGCTCGCTCGCCCGCGAACCGCCGCATCCGGTGTTAGAAAGAGAAGGAAAAGCATGGCACAGGGCACTGTGAAGTGGTTCAACGCGGAGAAGGGCTTCGGCTTCATCGCTCCCGAGGACGGCTCCGCCGACGTTTTCGTCCACTACTCGGAGATCCAGGGCAGCGGCTTCCGCACCCTGGAGGAGAACCAGCGCGTGGAGTTCGAGGTCGGCCAGGGCACCAAGGGCCCGCAGGCCACCGGCGTTCGCGCGCTCTGATCGTCGACGCTCCTGCCGGAGCCTGACGTGACTCGGTCCGCAAGGACCGAAGCCTCGATCGTCCCCCGTCACCCTCGGTGATGGGGGACGATCTGTTTCTGCGGGAGGCAGCGAAGGAAGGACGGGGGAGTGAGTCAACTGTCGTTCTTCGGGGCCGAGGTGATGCCGCCGGACCCGGCCGACCTCGGTGGTCTGCTGGCCGCGCACGGACACGCGGTGGTCTCCGGTGACGGCGCGCGGATCTCCGTGGTCGTGGACGAGCCGTGGCGGGCGGACGCGATCGCGGAGCTCATGACGCAGGCCGCGCTGTCCCCGGAGGTCACCCGCACGGACGAGGGACATCCGCTGGTGCGCACCGCAGCCCTGCCGGAACTCGTCCCGGTCGCGGCCGAATGGACGCGGGGCGCGGTGAAGGCGGTGCCGGCGGGATGGGTGCCGGGCTCGCGAGCCCTGCGGGCGTGGGTGCTCGCGGCCGGTCGCGTCGAGGTCGAGGGCGAACGCTACGTCCTGGGGCTGGATCCGCACGCCCCGGACACCCACGCGGTGCTGGCCCAGTCGCTGATGCGTGCCGGGATCGCGCCGACGCTGATCGGCGCCCGCGGCGCCGGACCGGGCCTGCGGGTGTCCGGGCGACGGCGATTGACGCGTCTCGTCGAGAACATCGGGGCACCCCCGGACGACGCCCGCGCGCGGCAGATCTGGCCGCGCGTGCAGTAGGGGCCGCATCACGCGTGACGGGCCTTCCGTTGCAGGTGTGCGACCCTGTGTATGGCCGCGTCCGGGGAACGGGTCGGTATACATGTCTTCAAGAAGCGGGACATGTCAGCGAACAGGGAAGGTGCGGCAGCGCTGTGGCAGCACGGGACAACAGCACGTCGAACGGCTCGTCGGGCACGCGTCGGCTCGTCATCGTCGAGTCCCCGACCAAGGCGAAGAAGATCGCGCCCTACCTGGGCCGTGACTACGTCGTCGAGGCGTCCGTCGGACACATCCGCGACCTGCCACGCGGGGCCGCCGATGTGCCGGCCAAGTACAAGGGCGAGTCGTGGGCCCGCCTCGGTGTGAACGTCGACCACGGTTTCGAGCCGCTGTACGTCGTCAGTCCTGAGAAGAAGTCCAAGGTCACCGAGCTGAAGGGGCTGCTGAAGGACGCGGACGAGCTGTACCTCGCGACCGACCCCGACCGGGAGGGCGAGGCCATCGCCTGGCACCTGCTCGAGACGCTCAAGCCGAAGGTCCCGGTCCGCCGGATGGTCTTCCACGAGATCACCGAGCCGGCCATCCGGGCCGCCGCGGAACACACCCGCGACCTCGACAACAACCTGGTCGACGCGCAGGAGACCCGCCGGATCCTCGACCGCCTCTACGGCTACGAGGTCAGCCCGGTGCTGTGGAAGAAGGTCATGCCGCGGCTGTCGGCGGGCCGCGTGCAGTCCGTCGCCACCCGGGTCATCGTCCAGCGCGAACGTGAGCGCATGGCCTTCCGGTCCGCGACGTACTGGGACATCGCCGCCACCCTCGACGCCGGCGCCGACGCGAGCCCCCGATCGTTCGGGGCACGGCTCGTCGGTGTCGACGGCGCCCGCGTCGCCGCCGGCCGCGATTTCGGCGCCGACGGCCGGCTCAAGTCCACCGGCGTCGTCGTGCTCGACGAGGCGTACGCGCGACGACTCGCCGACGCTCTGCACGGCGTGGACCTGACGGTGACGTCGGTCGAGAGCAAGCCGTACACCCGCAAGCCGTACGCACCGTTCATGACGTCGACGCTGCAGCAGGAGGCGGGCCGCAAGCTGCGGTTCTCGTCCGAGCGCACGATGCGCATCGCCCAGCGCCTGTACGAGAACGGCTACATCACGTACATGCGTACCGACTCGACGACCCTGTCCGAGAGCGCGATCGCCGCCGCCCGGGCCCAGGCCACCGAGTTGTACGGCGCGGAGTACGTGCACGCCACCCCGCGGCAGTTCACCCGCAAGGTCAAGAACGCGCAGGAGGCCCACGAGGCGATCCGTCCGGCCGGTGACGTGTTCGCCACGCCCGGCGAACTGCACTCGCGTCTCGACACCGACGAGTACCGCCTCTACGAACTCATCTGGCAGCGCACCGTCGCCTCCCAGATGGCCGACGCGCGGGGCACGACCCTGACACTGCGCATCACCGGCACCGCCGCGAGCGGTGAGGAATGCACGTTCTCGTCGTCCGGTCGCACCATCACCTTCCCCGGCTTCCTGAGGGCGTACGTCGAGAGCGTCGACGAAGAGGCCGGCGGCCAGTCCGACGACGCCGAATCCCGGCTGCCGAACCTGTCCGAGGGACAGCGCGTCACCGCGACGAAGCTCGACCCGGACGGTCACTCGACCAACCCGCCGGCTCGCTACACCGAGGCCAGCCTGATCAAGGCTCTCGAGGACCTCGGCATCGGCCGGCCGTCGACGTACGCGTCGATCATCAAGACCATCCTCGACCGCGGCTACGTCTACAAGCGGGGCAGCGCCCTGGTCCCGTCGTGGGTGGCGTTCGCGGTCATCGGGCTGCTCGAGGCGCATTTCGGACGCCTCGTCGACTACGGCTTCACCGCCGCCATGGAGGACGACCTCGACGAGATCGCGGGTGGTCACGAGCAGCGAACGGACTGGCTGTCGAGCTTCTACTTCGGTGGCGCCCACGGAGCCGAGAACTCGGTGGCGCGCGAGGGTGGCCTGAAGAAGATGGTGGGCGAGAACCTCGAAGACATCGACGCCCGCGAGATCAACTCCATCCGGCTGTTCGACGACGCCGAGGGCCGGGAGATCCACGTGCGCGTGGGCCGGTTCGGCCCCTACCTCGAGCGGATGGTTGCCGATCCCGACGCTCCCGACGGGGAACCGGTCTCCCAGCGTGCGAACCTGCCCGACGACCTGCCGCCGGACGAGCTGACGCTCGAGTACGCGGAGAAGCTGTTCTCGACCCCGCAGGAGGGCCGGGTCCTCGGCGTCGACCCGGCCACCGGCAACGAGATCGTCGCGCGGGAGGGCCGCTTCGGTCCGTATGTGACCGAGTTGCTGCGTGAGCCGGAGCCGGAGCCCGAACCCGACATCACGCCGATCCCGGTCGAGGCGGCGCCCTCGGCGGGCGGCACCACCACCGTGGCGAAGAAGGCTGCGAAGAAGGCACCGGCGAAGAAGGCCACCAAGAAGGCGGCCGGTCCCAAGCCGCGGACGGCGTCGCTGCTCAAATCGATGGAACTGTCGACGGTGACGCTCGAGGACGCACTGCGACTGCTGTCGTTGCCGCGGGTCGTCGGGGTCGATCCTGCGACGGGTGAGGAGATCACCGCCCAGAACGGTCGCTACGGGCCGTACCTGAAGAAGGGCACCGACTCGCGGTCGCTGGCGAACGAGGAGCAGATGTTCACGGTCACCCTCGAGGAGGCGCTGAAGATCTACTCCGAGCCGAAACGACGCGGTCGGCAGGCCGCCGCCACGCCGCCGCTGCGGGAACTGGGCACCGACCCGGTCAGCGACAAGCCGATGGTGATCAAGGACGGCCGCTTCGGCCCGTACGTCACGGACGGCGAGACCAACGCCAGCCTCCGCAAGGGCGACGAGGTCGACACCATCACCGACGAGCGTGCCTCCGAGCTGCTCGCGGATCGACGTGCCCGTGGTCCGGCGAAGAAGACCGCCAAGAAGACCGCTGCGAAGAAGGCTCCCGCGAAGAAGACGGCGGCCAAGAAGACCGTCGCCAAGAAGACGACTGCGAAGAAGACGACTGCGAAGAAGACCGCCGCGCAGAAGGAGTGACCTTCCGGGTACGGCGTCCTATCCTCGCCGTGTGTACCGCGAAGCGGCGTCCGGCATACCCGGTGTGCTCGTGTGGACCGCGACGAGGACCGCGGATTCGGCGGGAACGTCCGTGCTGCCCGACGGCTGCACGGACCTGATCTGGCACGAGGACGGCCTCCTCGTCGCCGGACCGGACACCCGAGCCCAGTTCTCCGACCTGGGTGCCCGGCGTGACCTGACCGCCGTGCGTTTCGGTCCCGGCGTAGGGCCGGCGGTGCTCGGCGTGGATGCAGCCGACCTCCGTGACGCACGCGTACCGCTGGACCACATCCGGCCCGGCGCACACGTTCGTCGCCTGGTCTCGGACGCGGAGTCCGACCCGGTCGGTGCGCTCCTGCGCGAGACCCGGCGCCGTCTGGACGGCGTCGACCGCAGCGTCGAGACGAGCATCGCGGCGCAGCTCGGGGCCGGAGCGTCCGTCGCCGAGCTGGCGGCGTCGACGGGCTGGAGTGCGCGCCGGTTGCACCGGCACGCACTGCGCGCGTACGGCTACGGACCGAAGACGCTGGCACGCGTGCTGCGGTTCCGCCGCGCGGTCGGTCTCGCCCGCGCCGGCCGACCGTTCGCCGACGTCGCGGCCGAGTGCGGCTTCAGCGACCAGGCCCATCTCGCGCGGGAGGTCCGCGCCCTCTCCGGCACCACGCTCGGTGCGCTCCTCGGCTGAGCGGTCACCCGGGCAGGGCCGCGAACAGCTCGATGCTGTGCCCGTCGGGATCGTGGACGCTCGCGTACCGCTGCTTCCAGAACGCGTCCCACGGTTCGAGCGCACTCGTGCATCCCGCCTCCAGCAAGTCGCGGTACGTCGAATCCACGCCTGCCGGTGAACCGCAGTCGAAGGCGAGCGCGGGGCCACCCGTTCCCGGCCGGAAGTCCGGATGGAAGGACCGGACCGATTCGACTGTGTCCCATGCCAGGCGGAGCCCACCTGGAAGTGTCGTTTCGAAGTGCGGTTCGTCGGTACCGGCGGGCAGGTCCAGTCCGAGGCGTCGATAGCAGTCGAAGGAACGGGTCATGTCGGCGACGACGAGCCCGACCAGGGCGAGTTGTGCGGTCATACCGGTGACGCTAGGTCGCTGCGCCGTCGCCGTCTTGAAGGTTTCGGACGGCCGACGCCTCGGCGGCGTCGGAACCGGTCGCTACGCTGAGGCCATGCCCGGTGTCTTCGAACGTCTCGTCGGCCAGCGCGACGTGGAGACCGAACTGATCGCCGCAGCCACCGCGGCGCGCGGCGGCGGAGCCGGTTCCCGGATGACGCACTCGTGGCTGTTCACCGGCCCTCCCGGTTCCGGTCGGTCGATTGCGGCGCTCTGCTTCGCCGCCGCCCTGCAGTGCACCGACCCGGACGTCCCGGGTTGCGGTCGCTGCCACGCGTGCAGCACCACCATGGCCGGCACTCACGGCGACGTCCGTCGGGTCGTTCCCGAGGGGCTCACGATCAGTGTCAAGGCGATGCGCGACATCGTCCGGACCGCGTCGCGTCGTCCGAGCACCGGGCAGTGGCAGGTAGTGGTGATCGAGGATGCGGACCGTCTCACCGAGGGCGCCGCGAACGCACTGCTCAAGGTCGTCGAGGAACCGCCGGAACGCACGGTGTTCCTCCTGTGCGCACCGTCCGTGGATCCGCAGGACATCTCCGTGACCCTGCGCTCGCGATGCCGGCACGTCGCGCTCGTCACGCCCAACCCGGACGCCATCGCCCGGGTGCTGCGCGAACGCGACGGACTCGACCCCGAGACCGCGAACTGGGCGGCATCGATCAGCGGCGGCCACGTCGGGCGGGCCCGGCGTCTGGCCACCGACGAGTCCGCTCGCACCAGCCGTCGACGTGCGCTGGATCTGGCCGCGGCCGTCCTCCGCCCTGCCACCACGTACACCGCTGCGGACGAGCTGGTGCAGCGTGCGGAGGCGGAAGCCAAGGAGATCAGCGCCACGCGCGACGAACGGGAGACCGAGGAACTTCGGACGGCTCTCGGCGCCGGAGGCACCGGCAAGGGCGCCGCCGGGGCGCTCCGGGGCTCGGCGGGCGTCCTCAAGGACCTCGAACGCACCCAGAAGTCCCGACGCACCCGGACCGAGCGCGACATCATGGATCGCGCCCTCATCGATCTGGCCGGTCTCTACCGCGACGCGCTGGCACGTTCCCTGGGCGCTTCCAGCACCGCCAACCATCCCGACATGGCCGAGCGTGCCGCCGACCTGGCTTCGCGTGCCCGGCCGGAGGCGTTGCTGACCTGCATCGAGGCGATTCTCGAATGCCGCGAGGTCCTCGCGCAGAACGTCAAGCCCCGCTTCGCGGTGGCCGCGATGGCGGCCCGGTTGAGCTCGGCCTTCCGGTAGGCACCGACGGGCGGTTTGCATTGGGCAGGGGGGTAGGCGCTAGACTCGTGCGCGCCGTCAGGCACGCTGCCTTAGCTCAGTCGGTAGAGCATTTCACTCGTAATGAAAAGGTCGCGAGTTCGATTCTCGCAGGCAGCTCCGCACGACGAAGGCCCTCCATCCCGAACGCGGACGGAGGGCCTTCGTCGTACGCACGTACACTCTCCGGTCCGCTCGCCCCGGGCAAAGGCGCCCGCCGCCGCGTTCCGTGCCGCATGATGGCGGGTGTGCTCCTGGAGATCTTCTCGATCGTTCTGATCATCGGCGCCCTGGTCGTTCTCATCCCCACTGCGGTGCGCGTGTTCCGCCGGCGCGACGACGACCACTAGTCCGATCGCCGCTGCTCGGCACCCCGCTCGGGCGTCGTCGGCTCAGTACACTCGACTTATGAGTGAGTCGTTGAAGGAGCGGGTGCGAGCGAAGATTCTGCGCCAGCGCGGAGAAGACGGCGGGCGCCCCCTCGGGGACGCAGAAGGGGACAACCCCCGGCTCATCGACATCGGCCTCGACCTGGCACTGCTGGACCAGGCCGCCGAGGGGGACCCCGTTGTGGAAGAGCTGGCCGCGAAGTACTGGGTGCCCTGATGTCGTCCAGAAAAGCGGCTTGACCAGGAGATTTGGTAACTCGCGCAATGTTCACGTAACTTATTCCAGGTCAGAGCGACACGGACACCGACCCGGCCCGCAGGGGCTCGGGACAACGAGGTTGGACGCAGGCGCCTGATTGTTCGGTTCGGAATCTTCTGGTAGGGTTCTGGGCCGTTGCCGATCCCACCGAGTGCGTCGGGTTTGTTCCCGGCGGGTGGTGTGGGTAGGCTGGAACGGTTGCCCCGGAGCGCCGCGGACGTTGGTTCGCGGGGTGATGGTGTGTGCGTGTTCTTTGAGAACTCAACAGTGTGCCGATGAATGTCAGTGCCAAATTATTTTGGTGCGGCCACTTCACTTTTGTGGGGTGGTTGTTGCTGGCTGCCGCATTCTTCCGTCTGTGGTGGTCAGTGTTTTTGCTAGTTTGAGTTTTTTGCTAGTGATTCGGCTCTACGCTTATGGCTGATCGGCCCTTCGGGGTTTGATTGAGAGTCTTCAACGGAGAGTTTGATCCTGGCTCAGGACGAACGCTGGCGGCGTGCTTAACACATGCAAGTCGAACGATGAAGCCCAGCTTGCTGGGTGGATTAGTGGCGAACGGGTGAGTAACACGTGGGTGATCTGCCCTGCACTTCGGGATAAGCCTGGGAAACTGGGTCTAATACCGGATAGGACCTCGGGATGCATGTTCCGGGGTGGAAAGGTTTTCCGGTGCAGGATGGGCCCGCGGCCTATCAGCTTGTTGGTGGGGTAACGGCCCACCAAGGCGACGACGGGTAGCCGGCCTGAGAGGGCGACCGGCCACACTGGGACTGAGACACGGCCCAGACTCCTACGGGAGGCAGCAGTGGGGAATATTGCACAATGGGCGCAAGCCTGATGCAGCGACGCCGCGTGAGGGATGACGGCCTTCGGGTTGTAAACCTCTTTCAGTACCGACGAAGCGCAAGTGACGGTAGGTACAGAAGAAGCACCGGCCAACTACGTGCCAGCAGCCGCGGTAATACGTAGGGTGCGAGCGTTGTCCGGAATTACTGGGCGTAAAGAGCTCGTAGGCGGTTTGTCGCGTCGTCTGTGAAAACCCGCAGCTCAACTGCGGGCTTGCAGGCGATACGGGCAGACTTGAGTACTGCAGGGGAGACTGGAATTCCTGGTGTAGCGGTGAAATGCGCAGATATCAGGAGGAACACCGGTGGCGAAGGCGGGTCTCTGGGCAGTAACTGACGCTGAGGAGCGAAAGCGTGGGTAGCGAACAGGATTAGATACCCTGGTAGTCCACGCCGTAAACGGTGGGCGCTAGGTGTGGGTTTCCTTCCACGGGATCCGTGCCGTAGCTAACGCATTAAGCGCCCCGCCTGGGGAGTACGGCCGCAAGGCTAAAACTCAAAGGAATTGACGGGGGCCCGCACAAGCGGCGGAGCATGTGGATTAATTCGATGCAACGCGAAGAACCTTACCTGGGTTTGACATACACCGGACCGCCCCAGAGATGGGGTTTCCCTTGTGGTCGGTGTACAGGTGGTGCATGGCTGTCGTCAGCTCGTGTCGTGAGATGTTGGGTTAAGTCCCGCAACGAGCGCAACCCTTGTCCTGTGTTGCCAGCACGTAATGGTGGGGACTCGCAGGAGACTGCCGGGGTCAACTCGGAGGAAGGTGGGGACGACGTCAAGTCATCATGCCCCTTATGTCCAGGGCTTCACACATGCTACAATGGCCGGTACAGAGGGCTGCGATACCGCGAGGTGGAGCGAATCCCTTAAAGCCGGTCTCAGTTCGGATCGGGGTCTGCAACTCGACCCCGTGAAGTCGGAGTCGCTAGTAATCGCAGATCAGCAACGCTGCGGTGAATACGTTCCCGGGCCTTGTACACACCGCCCGTCACGTCATGAAAGTCGGTAACACCCGAAGCCGGTGGCCTAACCCCTCGTGGGAGGGAGCCGTCGAAGGTGGGATCGGCGATTGGGACGAAGTCGTAACAAGGTAGCCGTACCGGAAGGTGCGGCTGGATCACCTCCTTTCTAAGGAGCGTCTGCCCACACACCCCCGAACAGTCGGGGCGCGTGTGCGGCCAGAGACCGATTGTCCCCGCATGTGGGACACGGTTGCTCATGGGTGGAACGCTGACAACCATCCCTCGTCGGAGTCCTTCTCACACAGGAGGATTCGAGGGGTTATATCGGTGCACTGTTGGGTCCTGAGAGAACACGCGAGTGTTCGATCAGCGACGATGACCGAGAACGGGAAGGGTTCTTCTTTCCCCAGTATCGGTTGTTGTGTGTTGTTTGAGAACTGCACAGTGGACGCGAGCATCTTTGTTGTAAGTGTTTATGAGCGTACGGTGGATGCCTTGGCACCAGGAGCCGATGAAGGACGTGGGAGGCTGCGATATGCCTCGGGGAGCTGTCAACCGAGCTGTGATCCGAGGATTTCCGAATGGGGAAACCCAGCACGAGTGATGTCGTGTTACCCGCGCCTGAATATATAGGGCGTGTGGAGGGAACGTGGGGAAGTGAAACATCTCAGTACCCACAGGAAGAGAAAACAACATGTGATTCCGTGAGTAGTGGCGAGCGAAAGCGGAAGAGGCTAAACCGCGGGTGTGTGAGAGCTGGCAGGCGTTGCACTCGTGGGGTCGTGGGGCCCTTCTTCCCATCACTGTCATGGTGGGCGAGAGTAAGAAACCGGTGTGTTAGTCGAAGTGGTCTGGAACGGCCCGTCGTAGAGGGTGAGAATCCCGTAGACGAAAACATGCCGGCTCTCGTGGAGGGTGCCCGAGTAGCAGCGGGCCCGTGAAATCTGCTGTGAATCTGTCGGGACCACCCGATAAGCCTGAATACTCCCTGGTGACCGATAGCGGACTAGTACCGTGAGGGAAAGGTGAAAAGTACCCCGGGAGGGGAGTGAAATAGTACCTGAAACCGTGCGCTTACAATCCGTCGGAGCCTTCGAGCAGTTTGGTCTGCTGGGGGTGACGGCGTGCCTTTTGAAGAATGAGCCTGCGAGTTAGTGGCATGTCGCGAGGTTAACCCGTGTGGGGTAGTCGTAGCGAAAGCGAGTCCGAACAGGGCGTATCAGTGGCATGTTCTAGACCCGAAGCGGAGTGATCTACCCATGGCCAGGGTGAAGCGACGGTAAGACGTCGTGGAGGCCCGAACCCACTTAGGTTGAAAACTGAGGGGATGAGCTGTGGGTAGGGGTGAAAGGCCAATCAAACTCCGTGATAGCTGGTTCTCCCCGAAATGCATTTAGGTGCAGCGTCGCGTGTTTCTCACCGGAGGTAGAGCTACTGGATGGTCTAGGGGGCCCACAAGCTTACCGAAATCAGCCAAACTCCGAATGCCGGTGAGTGAGAGCGCGGCAGTGAGACTGCGGGGGATAAGCTTCGTAGTCGAGAGGGAAACAGCCCAGATCGCCGGCTAAGGCCCCTAAGCGTGTACTAAGTGGAAAAGGATGTGGGATCGCTGAGACAACCAGGAGGTTGGCTTAGAAGCAGCCACCCTTGAAAGAGTGCGTAATAGCTCACTGGTCAAGTGGTTCTGCGCCGACAATGTAGCGGGGCTCAAGTACACCGCCGAAGCCGCGGCACTCACACAACACCCACTCGTTTCTGCGGAGACGGGTGCAGTGGTGTGGGTGGGTAGGGGAGCGTCGTGCCGCCGGGGAAGCGCCGGAGTGATCCAGGTGTGGAGGCGGCGCGAGTGAGAATGCAGGCATGAGTAGCGAAAGACGAGTGAGAAACTCGTCCGCCGAATGACCAAGGGTTCCTGGGCCAGGTTAATCCGCCCAGGGTGAGTCGGGACCTAAGGCGAGGCCGACAGGCGTAGTCGATGGACAACGGGTTGATATTCCCGTACCCGTGTGAACGCGCCCCTGGTGAATCAGTGATGCTAACCGTCCTGAAGCCGGCCGGTTCCTTCGGGAATCGGTCGTGTGGATGCACGGGACCCGATCTGGTAGTAGCCAAGCGATGGGGTGACGCAGGAAGGTAGTGGGGCCGGTCAGTGGTTGTACCGGTGTAAGCCTGTAGGGCGTGACATAGGCAAATCCGTGTCGCACGAGCCTGAGAGGTGATGCGTAGCCGAATGAGGCGAATTCCATGATCCTATGCTGCCGAGAAAAGCCTCTAGCGAGCTTTCACACGGCCCGTACCCCAAACCGACACAGGTGGTCAGGTAGAGAATACCGAGGCGATCGAGAGAACTGTGGTTAAGGAACTCGGCAAAATGCCCCCGTAACTTCGGGAGAAGGGGGACCGGCCCTGGTGAAGACCTTCGCGGTCGGAGCTGGGGGTGGTCGCAGAGACCAGAGAGAAGCGACTGTTTACTAAAAACACAGGTCCGTGCGAAGTCGTAAGACGAGGTATACGGACTGACGCCTGCCCGGTGCTGGAAGGTTAAGAGGACCGGTCAGCGGAGTGATCCGCGAAGCTGAGAATTTAAGCCCCAGTAAACGGCGGTGGTAACTATAACCATCCTAAGGTAGCGAAATTCCTTGTCGGGTAAGTTCCGACCTGCACGAATGGCGTAACGACTTCTCTGCTGTCTCAACCACAGACTCGGCGAAATTGCATTACGAGTAAAGATGCTCGTTACGCGCGGCAGGACGAAAAGACCCCGGGACCTTCACTACAGCTTGGTATTGGTGTTCGGTTCGGTTTGTGTAGGATAGGTGGGAGACTGTGAAGCGGTGACGCCAGTTACCGTGGAGTCGTTGTTGAAATACCACTCTGATCGTATTGGACCTCTAACCTCGGACCCTGATCGGGTTCAGGGACAGTGCCTGGTGGGTAGTTTAACTGGGGCGGTTGCCTCCCAAAATGTAACGGAGGCGCCCAAAGGTTCCCTCAGCCTGGTTGGCAATCAGGTGTCGAGTGCAAGTGCACAAGGGAGCTTGACTGTGAGACCGACAGGTCGAGCAGGGACGAAAGTCGGGACTAGTGATCCGGCACCGGCATGTGGAAGCGGTGTCGCTCAACGGATAAAAGGTACCCCGGGGATAACAGGCTGATCTTCCCCAAGAGTCCATATCGACGGGATGGTTTGGCACCTCGATGTCGGCTCGTCGCATCCTGGGGCTGGAGTAGGTCCCAAGGGTTGGGCTGTTCGCCCATTAAAGCGGCACGCGAGCTGGGTTTAGAACGTCGTGAGACAGTTCGGTCTCTATCCGCCGCGCGCGTTAGAAACTTGAGGAAGGCTGTCCCTAGTACGAGAGGACCGGGACGGACGAACCTCTGGTGTGCCAGTTGTCCCGCCAGGGGCACGGCTGGTTGGCTACGTTCGGAAGGGATAACCGCTGAAAGCATCTAAGCGGGAAGCCTGTTCCAAGATGAGGTTTCTCACCCCCTCGAGGGGGTAAGGCCCCCGGCAGACCACCGGGTTGATAGGCCGGAACTGGAAGTGCGGCAACGCATGCAGGTGACCGGTACTAATAGGCCGAGGACTTACCACGAAGAAGCTACGCGTCCACTGTGCGGTATCTGAAACAGCACACACATCAGATACCGAAGCCCGACAAGGGTATTCGAGAACTCTGATGCGTGACGTTTCGCAGAGTTACGGCGGCCATAGCGACAGGGAAACGCCCGGTCCCATTCCGAACCCGGAAGCTAAGCCTGTCTGCGCCGATGGTACTGCACCCGACAGGGTGTGGGAGAGTAGGACACCGCCGAACACCCGTTACCGGAAGCCCCCCGACCTCGTCGGGGGGCTTCCGGCATTTCCGGGTCCGGCCGATGGTCCCGACGGAGCCCGCGGTCACCGTGCGACCGTCCGCTCAGCCGGCGAGCGCCTCGCGCCGCCGCCACAGCCGGGCGACAGTCCACGGTCCGAACACGAGCGAGACGACGTTGATGCCCGTCTCGACGGCCATTTCGGTAGTCATTCGCCGGTAGTTGCCGTGCTCGAGATTCCACAGCGTGTCCATCGCACCGAGGAATGTCATCGCGCCGCCGGCCGCGATCCCCAGCGGGACGGCGACTGCCCGCCCCCTCGTCAGGTGCCAGGCGCTCACTGCGAAACTCGCGGCCATCAGCCCGTCGGCGGCCGGGAAGGCGTTCTCGAACGCGATGTAGGCGGGGTCGTCGGACGACCGGACGTGTCCGGCGGTGAAGTAGTCGAGCCAGTACGCTGCGACGCCGGTGGCGACACTGCCCATCGCAGCCGCGTGCAGACGGTCACTCCGGGCCTGTCCTTGCCTCGTCATCCTCCTCCCGCCTCTCTTCTCCCCGGCGTCTTCGAGTATGGCTGCTCCCAGCGCCGCAGGGAGTCGTTCACCTGGGCGGCCTTTCGCACGGGACAGGGCCGCGTGGCGCCACTCCGACGGCATCCGGTATAAATACATCTTGTGTCTATGTCGTATTCAGCGGCCGAGTCGGTCTATCGCGAGGTCAAGGAATTGATCCTGTCGGGCGAGTTACGCGGCGGCGATCTGATCAGCGAAGGAGAGATCGCGGCCCGGATGTCGTGCAGCCGTACCCCGGTGCGCGAGGCCTTCCTTCGTCTCGAGGCCGAGGGCTGGATGCGTCTGTACCCCAAGCGCGGCGCATTGGTCGTTCCTGTGGCGGACGGGGAGGCCGAGCACGTCGTCGATGCGCGACGGCTGCTCGAGACCCACGCGGTGCGCGCCGTCGCCTCTGTTCCGCCGGCGCGAGAGCGACTCGAACGCACCCTGCGCGCAAGTCTGGACACGCAGCGCGAGCTTGCCGAGCGTGGTGACGTCGGTGCCTTCAGCGGTGCCGACGCCGACTTCCACCGCAGCATCGTGGCCGCGGGCGGCAATCCGCTTCTCGACACCTTCTATGCCGGCCTGCGGGAGCGCCAGCGACGGATGACGGCCCGTTCGGTCGCCCGGGATCCGGCGCAGCTGCAGAAGATCATCGCCGACCACACGCATCTGGTGGATCTCGTCGCCGCCGGGGACGCCGACGCATTCGACGCGGTGCTCGACGTGCACATGCGTGAGGTGCACGGACTCGGAGGGGGACGACTGTGACCGCAACTGCCACCGAACCGGGCCGTCTGCCCACCGGTACGGATGCCGTTCCTCGCAGGACGTGGCTGCTCGTGGCCGCCGCGATGTTCGCTGTCGCCTGGGGCGGCAACGAGTTCACCCCGCTGCTGGTGATGTACCGGCTCGAACACGGTTTCGCGCCGGTCGTCGTCGACCTGTTCCTCTTCGCGTATGTCCTGGGCATCGTGCCGGCCCTGCTCGTCGGCGGTCCGCTCTCCGACCGGCTCGGTCGTCGGCCTGTCATGGTGCCCGCACCGTTCGTCGCCCTCGTCGGTTCCGCGGTGCTCGCCCTCGGATCGGACTCCGCGGCGCTGCTCATCCTCGGTCGCATCCTCTGCGGGATCGCGCTCGGACTCGGCATGGCGGTCGGTGGCAGTTGGCTGAAGGAACTGTCCGACCCGCGCTGGGATCCGCGCGCGACGCCCGGCGCCGGGGCACGACGGGCCGCGATGAGCCTGACCGCCGGCTTCGGCGTCGGGGCCGGCATCGCGGGTGCCCTCGCGCAGTGGGCGCCGATGCCCAGTGCCCTGTCCTACCTCGTGCATATCGGGCTGAGTATCGGCGCAGGTGTGGCACTGCTGCGGACGCCGGAGACCCGGCCGGCGCAGCCGGAAGCGGAACGGACCGCGCTGCGCGAAGACCTGAAGATCCCGGCGGCCGGGCACGCCCGCTTCCTGTTCGTGATCGCCCCCGTTGCTCCCTGGGTGTTCGGCGCCGCCAGTTCGGCGTACGCGATCCTCCCGGCGCTGATGACCGGCCACAGCGGCGACGCCCCGATCGCGTTCTCGGCGCTGCTGTGCGTCGTCGCCCTCGGTGCCGGTTTCGCGATCCAGTCGCTGGGCCGCCGGATCGACACCCCCCGCAATGCCCGTGCGGTGGCGGTGGCACTGACGTTGCTCGTGGTGGGGATGGTCACGGCGGCGGTCGCGGCCGCCGCCCTGACCGTGCCGCTCGCTCTGCTGGCGGCGGTCGTCCTGGGCTGCGGCTACGGCATGGCGCTGGTGTCGGGCCTGCAGGAAGTGCAGCGTATCGCCCGCCCCGACGACCTCGCCGGGCTCACCGCGGTGTTCTATTCGCTGAGCTATCTGGGGTTCGCGGTGCCGGCCGTCATGGTGTACCTGTCCCAGACATACCCGGTCCTGACCTACCCGGCCATGTTCGTCGTGGGCGCGGTCGCGGCGGCCGCGTGCCTGGTGCTCGTCCTGGTGAAATGGCAGGCACACCTGCCGGAACGAGTACCGGCCTGACCTCTCACGCCTCGGGCATCGGCGGCAGTGCCTTCTCGGCGAGCCACGCGTCCCACAGTGGACGCAGCGGCGCGTCCGCGAATCGGGCCGCCAAGTCGGTGAACTGATCTGTGGTGACGGTCGCGTGCCGGTATTCCGCGGTCCACTGCCGAATCAGCGCGAAGAACTTCTCGTCGCCGAGGCGCAGGCGCAGTGCGTGCAGCGTCAGGGCACCCCGCTTGTAGACGCGGTCGTCGAACATCAGGTCCGGCCCGGGGTCACCGAGGAGTAGGTCCTGAGGTTTGCGACCGAGCCCGCGGTGCGCGTCCTCGGCGATCGTCTGCGCCGACGGCCCGTCGGAGTTCTCCGACCACAGCCACTCCGCGTAGCAGGCGAAGCCCTCGTTCAGCCAGATGTCGCGCCACCGTGACAGGGTGAGGCTGTTGCCGAACCACTGGTGCGCGAGTTCGTGTGCGACGAGCCGCTCTTCGCTCCGGGTGCCGTCGCAGTGGTTCGCGCCGAAGATCGACAGGGTCTGCGCCTCGATCGGGATCTCGAGTTCGTCCTCGGTGACGACGACGCTGTAGTGCGGGAACGGGTACGGCCCGAAGAGCCGGCAGAAGATCTCCATCATCTGTGGTTGCCGGCCGAAGTCCCGGTCGAAGTTCGCCCGCAGGCGCGGCGGATGCACCGCGACGAGCGGCACCGGTGTCTCGGACAACCTGCGGGTCTCGTAGTTCCCGATCTGCACCGTGGCCAGGTAGGTCGCCATCGGTTCGGGCTGCTCGTACACCCAGGTGGTCTGGCTGGCCCTCGTCGTCTTGCGTACCAGGGTGCCGTTCGCGATCACCTGGAAGGGGGAGTCGGCAGTGACCGTGATCCGGTAGCTCGCCTTCGCGCCGGGATGGTCGTCGCAGGGGAACCACGACGAGGCGCCGTTGGGCTGGCTCGCGACCAGCGCCCCCTCCTCGAGTTCCTCCCAGCCGACTTCGCCCCAGGGACTGCGGATCGGTTTCGGTGTGCCGTGATAGTGGACGACGATCGTCAGCACGCCGCCCACGGGGATCTTCCGGGCGGGGGTGACGACGAGTTTGCCGTCACGCTGGGCGTACTTGGCGGGCCGGGACCCGTTGACCGACAGCTTCGTCACCCGCATCGTCGGCGCGAGGTCGAGCGCGAACTTGCCACGCTCGTCGGTGGTGGTGGCGACGACGGTGGCCGTGCCGGTGAGCCGGTTGGCCACGACCCGGTAGTTCAGATCGAGTTCGTACCTCGACACGCGGTACCCACGGTTGCCGCTGCGCGGCAGGTACGGATCGATCGGCGCGTCCGGTTTCGAGGTCCTGCCGTTCTCGCGGGTCTTCTTCGGGTCGTTCCCCGGCTTCACAGCGGGGACCAATCGCTCGGGTGCGACCACGGCGCGATCGGATTGCCCTGCCATCTGGTCGAATCCGGAACGACGTCGCCGCGCATCACCAGCGAGGCCGGGCCGACGGTGGCGCCGGCCCCGATTCCGGCGGCGGGCAGTGCGACGCACTGGGGGCCGAGGGTGGCGCCGGCGCCGAGCGTGACGGTGTCCATGGACATGATCCGATCATGGAACAGATGCGTTTGCACAACACACCCGCGTTCCACCGTCGCGCCGTCACCGAGAGTCACCAGGTCGGCCTCGGGCAGCCAGTAGCTCTCGCACCACACCCCGCGGCCGATCTTCGCGCCCAGGCCACGCAGCCACAGGTTCATCACGGCCGTTCCGGCGGCGGGCCGGGCGAACCACGGTGCCGCGACCGTTTCGACGAAGGTGTCGGCCACCTCGTTGCGCCACACGAACCAGCTCCACAGCGGGTGCTCCTCCCGGCCGATGCGTCCGACGGCCACCCATTTGGCGGCGACGGACACGACGCCGGCCACGGCGCCGGCGAGGATGAGCACCAGTCCGCTCAGCGCTGCGGCCGGCGCATACCCCACCGAGATCGCCAGCGACTGCAGGGCGAACAGCACGCCGAGGCCGATACCGAACGTGACGATCATCGGCAGCAGGCGGAAGGTCTCGACGAAGCCGCGTGCCACGCGCAGCCGCCGCGGGGGCGCGAACGTGCGGCTCGAATCGCTTTCGTTCGCGGCGCGACGCAGCCGCACCGGTGGGCTGCCGAGCCACGAGGAACCCGACTTGGCCTTCGACGGCGCGGCCGAGAGCACCGCGACGAGTCCGTACTTGGGGACTCGTCGCCCGGGGGCGGCCATACCGGAATTGCCCAGGAATGCGCGCTTGCCCACCTTGGCCCGGGAGATGTACAGCCAGCCGCCACCGAGCTCGTAGCTGGCGACCATGGTGTCGTCCGCAAGGAAGGCGCCGTCGGCGACCCGGGTGAACTTGGGCACCATCAGCACCGTGGAGGCCTCGACGTCCTTGCCGATGTCGGCGCCGAGCAGTCGCAGCCAGCCCGGCGTGAGCATCGAGGCGTAGAGCGGGAACAGGAACGTGCGTGAGCTGTCCATCAGTCGCTCGGTCGCCCATACCTGCCAGCCGACGCGGCTGCGGACGGGATGATGTCCCTCCGTCATACCGACGGCCAGGGCACGCACCGACAGCACCGTGAGCGCGGCGAACACGAACAGGGTCCACAGTGCCGCCACCGGCAGGATCGCCGCGCTGCGGAGCAACGCGTCGGTCAGGTCGGCGGCGTCGCGGATCCACCATCCGACGAGTGTGAGCCCGGCGCCGATCGAGACGATCGGCAGCGAGGCCAGCACCATCGAGGTGAGGCCGAAGATCGGCACCCACCACGAGGCACGCCGCGGCGGTTCGGCCGGCCACGGATGCAGGGCCTTGCCGACCTTCCGGGCGGGGGAGCCGGCCCAGTGCTGGCCGGCCTTGACGCGGCCGAACACGGCAGAGCCGGCCGCGACCTCGGCGTTCTTACCGATTCGGGCGCCCGGGGCCAGAGTCGAGCGGGCGCCGACGGTCGCGCCGGCTCCGACCCGGATGCTGCCGATGTGGACCTCGTCGCCGTCGACCCAGTGTCCGGACAGGTCGACCTCGGGTTCGATGGAACAGCCGTCACCGAGCTCGAGCATGCCGGTGACCGGCGGCAGACTGTGCAGGTCGACGCCCTTTCCGACCTTCGCGCCCAGGGCGCGGGCGTAGTACAGCATCCACGGCGCCCCGGACAGGTTCACCGCACCGCTGGCCTCCGACAGCCGCAGCGCCGTCCACAGCCGGAGGTGTTCGCTGCCGCCTCTCCGATAGGTGCCGGCTTGCAGGTTGCGCAGCAGCAGCCGCGTCCCGGCGACGGCGACGGACATGCGGCCGAGCGGGGTCAGGAACAGCAGGATGCCGACCGTCACCCACCACCACGACACCGGAGCGAGCCACGGCACGTCGACGAACAGCGAGAAGACGTTGTTCGCGATCGCGAGCCAGGTCACCCACTGCAGCCCCGTGAGAGTGGTGAGTGGCACCGTGACGGCCAGTTGCAGCAGCTGCGCGCGGCGCGGAACGGGGGCCACCTGCCGCGGGGCGATCACCGCGGACGGCGCAAGGTCGTCGAGGTACTCGGCGAGCGAACCGAGTCGCGGATGGTCGTACAGTTCGGCGACGGTCATCGCGGGATAGCGTTCGCGCAGGGCCGTCACCAGCTGGGCCGCGGCGAGGGAGCCGCCGCCGAGTTCGAAGAAGTCGTCGTCGACGCTCTCGATCGGGGTGCCGAGAATCGACACCCACAGCCCGGCGACCCATTCGGCGGTCGGGTCGAGGCCGAGAGCCTCGGCGGCGGCGGCCTCGGCGCCGGGCAGCGGCCACGGAAGCGCGTTGCGGTCCACCTTGCCGGAGGTTCGGGTGGGCAGTTCGTCGACCAGCGCCAGTCTCGGGACCAGGGCTGCGGGCAGCTGCTCGCCGAGGAGGTCGCGCGCGGAGGCGAGGTCGAACTCGGGATCGGTGCTGGCGATGTAGCCGACGAGGATCGAGTGCCCGGCCGCCGTCTTGCGCACGGCGGCCGCGCCGCCGGCGACGCCGGGCAGGTTCTGCAGAGCGTTGTCGACTTCGCCGAGTTCGATGCGGCGGCCGCCGATCTTGACCTGATCGTCGGCGCGTCCCTGGAACAGCAGCCCCGCGCGGTCGAGGGTGACCAGGTCGCCGCTGCGGTAGGCGCGGTCCCAGCCGAGGGTGGGCATGGGGGCGTACTTCTCGGCGTCCTTGGCCGGGTCCAGATAGCGGGCCAGGCCGACACCGCCGATGACGAGTTCGCCGGTGCCGCCCTCCGGGACGGGGCGGCCCTCGCCGTCCACCACGGCGAGATCCCAGCCGTCGAGCGGCAGGCCGATGCGGACCGGGCCGGTGCCGTCCATCGTCGCCGCACACGCGACCACGGTGGCCTCGGTGGGTCCGTACGTGTTCCACACCTCGCGTCCGGGCACAGCCAGCCGCTCGGCGAGATCCGGTGGGCAGGCCTCCCCGCCGAAGATCAACAGCCGCACCGCTTCGAGCGCCTCGGCCGGCCACATCGCCGCGAGGGTCGGAACGGTGGAGACGACGCTGATGTCGCGGGAGACCAGCCACGGTCCGAGGTCCATCCCGGACCGCACGAGGGAGCGGGGCGCGGGGACGAGGCACGCGCCGTGCCGCCAGGCGAGCCACATCTCCTCGCAGGACGCGTCGAATGCGACCGACAGACCGGCCAGCACGCGGTCGCCGGGGCCGATCGGGTTCTCGCGCAGGAACAGCCGGGCCTCGGCGTCGACGAAGGCGGCGGCGCTGAGATGGCTGACGGCGACACCCTTGGGGGTGCCGGTGGAGCCGGAGGTGAAGATGATCCAGGCGGCGTCGTCGAGGCGCGGACCGCGCAGCTGCGGCTTCGGCGACGGCGGCGCGGTGCCCGGACCGATGCCGTCGGCGGTGACGACGGCGGTGACCTGCGCTTCCCCGAACACGAGCTCGGCGCGTTCGTCGGGGTCGTCCGCGTCCACCGGCACGTAGGCCGCGCCGGCCGCGAGAATGCCCAGGATCGTCACGTACAGGTCCGCGGAGCCGGACGGCATGCGCACGCCGACGCGGTCCCCGCCACCGACTCCCGCGTCGGCGAGCCGGTAGGAGCAGGCGACGACCTCCTCGACGAGTTCGGCGTAGCTGAGGGTGACGGATCCGTCGTCGACGGCCGGAGCGTCAGGGTGGGTGTCGGCGGTGGCACGCAGGATGTCGACGAGAGTGCGCGGGGCCGGGGCATGGGAGGAGCGGAGGAACTCCTCGGGGATGCGATACGACCGATCCGAATCCGTCGTGGGCTGGGCAGGCAATCGCATGTCCTTCTCTCGGCCTGGTGGTGCGTTCGTCCGGTTATCTCACGGTCAGGTGGACGGAGGGTGAACATCGGGTGTGTCGGTGCCCACTCGCGCGGTGGATTCTTCCGCGTCCCGCAACGCCGGAATCCCGGCCCGATGTCCGGCTCGGCGTGAGAAACCGCCTCTCCCTGGGGATTCGCGTTCCGGACGACCGACGGTGCGGTCCCGGTTTGACATCCGCGCGCGCTTTTGCCATCCTCTTCCGCAGGTCACGAGAACCAGCGACAAGCCCCGGCTAGCTGGTCGGCAACCCTCCTCCGCGGTGGGGTGCTCCGGGTGACGACCTGGCCGTGTTTCCACACCGGACACGGCAAGCGCGGATTCGGACCGTGATCGTACTCGGGCGACGAGGCGACCACCGGCGAATCCCTGAACGACGAGGGAACGTCATGACTGCCGCTGTACTGACCGCCGACACCTGTATCGCCCCGTTCGCCCGGGTCACCGGATGTGATCTCCAGGTGCCCCTAGTGCAGGGCGGTACCTGCACCTACGCCAACTTCGACTACGCGGCGAGCGCGCCGGCCCTCGAAGCGGTGACCGAGCGGATCGCCGAACTCCTGCCGTACTACGCCAGCGTGCATCGCGGTGCCGGTTACGCCTCGAGGATCTCCACCACCAGCTACGAGCAGGCCCGGGAGTCGGTGGCTCGATTCGTCTGTGCCGCAGACGATCAGGTGGTCGTGTTCACCCGCAACACCACCGACTCGCTCAATCTCCTGGCCGGAGCCGTGCCCGGCGACGTGGTGGTGCTCGACGTCGAGCACCACGCAAACCTGTTGCCCTGGAAGAACGCTCGCGTTGTCGAGGCTGCGGACACCGTCGCCGAGACGGTCCGCCGGCTCGTCGCGGAACTGTGCAGCCGGCCCGCCGCGCTGCTCGCCGTCACCGGCGCCTCCAACGTCACCGGCGAGGTCCTCCCGATCGCCGAACTCGCCGACGTCGCGCATGCCTGCGGTGCCCGGATCCTCGTCGACGGAGCACAATTGGTTCCGCACCGGCGGATCGACCTCGCCGCGCTCGGCGTCGACTACCTCGCGTTCTCGGGGCACAAGCTCTACGCTCCGTTCGGTGCCGGTGCTCTGGTGGGGCGCCGGGACTGGCTCGACGTCGCGGAACCGCACCTCGCAGGGGGTGGTGCGGTCCGCGACGTGAGTCTCGGCCACACCGAATGGGCTTGCGCCCCGGCGCGACACGAGGCGGGCACGCCCAACGTGCTCGGCGTCGCGGCCCTCGCCGCGGCGTGCGACGCGCTCGCCGGTTTCGACGCCGATGCCGTCACCGCGCACGAGGAGGCGTTGTGCCGGCGCCTGCTCGACGGGTTGCGCGGTGTCGACGGTGTCGAGATCCTGCGGCTGTGGAGCGACTCCCCGGACTCCGTGGGCATCGTCACCTTCACGGTCGCCGGCTTCGAGCCCGGCGAGGTGGCGTCGTATCTGTCCGCCGAGCACGGAATCGGGGTGCGCGACGGCCGGTTCTGCGCGCACCCGCTGCTCGCCCGGGTCGGGCTGCCCGGCGGCGCGGTTCGTGCCTCTCTCGGTCTCGGCAGTTCCTCCGCCGACGTGGATCGTCTGCTCGACGCGCTGCGCACGCTCGTCGATGCCGGTCCCGGCTGGACCTACGCGAAGACCGACGGACTGTGGGGGCCGTCGCCCGAGACCCGTCCGGGCCTGGCGGAGTCCACCGCCGGCGCGGCGCAGTGCAGCTGACCGGTTCCCCGGCGGGCCGTCGCACCGGCCGGGCCCGTCGTCCGGGCCGGCAGGGCTAGTCGACCTCGACGTCGACGGCTGCCGTGATGCGCATCAGTTCGCGGAACGTCGTGCGGAACAGCGTGCGTGGATGCCCGCCGGAGGCCCAGAGCTGGGGGAAGGCGGCCAGGGCGGTGTCGACGTACGTGGTCAGGTTCGTCGGATGCCCGAGCGGCGCCACCCCGCCGACGGGCTGACCCGTGACCTCGGTGACGACGTCCGGGGGCGCCGCGACGAGCACACCGCCGAGACGCTTGCCGGTTCGTTCCGGATTCACCCGATGGGCACCCGAGACCAGCAGCAGTACCGGTTCGTCGTCGAGCAGGAACACCAGCGACTTGACGATCGCGCCCACGTCGACCCCGAGCGCGGCCGCCGCCTGCTCGGCGGTGTGCACCGACTCCGGTTGGGTCGTGATCAACCCGTGGTGCCCGCGCGCGATGAGCGTGTCGGCCACTCGAGCGGCATTCGGATGCAGTGTCCCGGACATGGTTCCAGCCTAGGAGGCTGCCGCCGTCCGTGGCTCCGATCGGCAGGTCCGGCCGCGGCCGGGGTCAGTACAGCGGAAAGCCGTCCTCGGGTCCGAGCATGCGCTCGAGCCGGGTGCGGGTGATCTTGGCGAGTTCCTCCGTGCACACCTTGCGTTCCGCCTCGGGGTCGTGTGCGAGCCGGTGGCGGAGGTCGGTCAGCAGATCCCGCAGTCCGCGGCCCTGCGGGCACCACAGGTAGCGGTAGCCGAAGCGCTCCTCGTACGCGGCGGCGGCAGCGGTGATCGCGGTCGTCAAGGCCTCGTCCTCGTCCCACAGCGAGCACTGTTCGAGCCGCGAGGCGGTGCTGCCGCGCCGACGGCCCACCACCGGGTGACAGTCGAGGGCCGCCGCGATCTCCGCGTCGCTCGCGGAGAACAGGGCGGCGTCGGCGCGGGCGAACAGTTCCGGATAGCTCGCATAGGGACGTCCCGCCGCTACCTCCTGGGCCCAGGTGAGCGACGCGCAGCACTCGTACAGCGCGTGGGTGGCGCCCCGCCGGGACAGGGCGTTGAAGGCGCCCAGACCGATGCCCTGGTGCATCAACATGACAGTCCCTCCTCTACGAGCCGGACCGTTCGTGCCCTCAGGATCCGTCCGCGGCGTGTCGGCCACCAGAGGCGGAGCGCGGAATTTTCCAGGCTGTAACGAGTGGTCCGTGCCAGCGGATCGGCGCCCGCATATTACTCTCGAGTAATGACTCAGGAATCTCGCTGGAAAGCGTTCACGGTCGACGTCGCGGACCACGTCGCGCTCGTCACCCTCGTCGGTCCGGGCAAAGGCAACGCCATGGGCCCCGACTTCTGGACCGAGCTGCCGCTGTTGTTCGGCGAGCTCGACGCGGATCCGGACGTGCGTGCCGTCGTGCTCGCCGGCGCCGGCAAGCACTTCTCCTTCGGTCTCGACCTGCCCGCCATGAGCGGCGACCTGGGCAAGGTCCTCGCGGACAAGGCGCTGGCCGCCCCGCGCACCGAGTTCCACGAGATGGTCAAGCGGATGCAGGCGGCGATCACCGCGGTCGCGGACTGCCGCAAGCCCGTCGTCGCGGCCGTGCAGGGCTGGTGCATCGGCGGCGGCGTCGATCTGATCTCCGCGGCCGACATCCGGTACGCCAGCGCCGACGCGAAGTTCAGCGTCCGTGAGGTCAAGGTCGGGATGGTCGCCGACGTGGGCAGTCTCGCGCGCCTGCCGCTGATCATCGGCGACGGGCACCTGCGCGAGCTGGCCCTCACCGGCAAGGACATCGACGCGGCACGCGCGGAGAAGATCGGTCTGGTCAACGACGTCTTCGAGGACGCGGATGCCGTCCTGACCGCCGCACAGGCCACCGCCGCCGAGATCGCGGCGAATCCGCCGCTGGTCGTGCACGGCATCAAGGCCGTTCTCGACCACAGCCGCTCGCCGCGCGTCGACGACAGCCTGCGCTACGTCGCGGCCTGGAACTCCGCGTTCCTGCCGTCGGAGGATCTGACCGAGGCCGTCGCGGCGGTCTTCGAGAAGCGGCCCCCGGAGTTCCGGGGCCGGTAGAGGATGGACGGGTGCGCCCGGTCCTGACGTGGGGCGGCCGGCTGCTGCCGGCCGTCCCGCTGGTGTATCTGACGGTCTACCGGCCCTGGCAGTTGCACTGGGGTGCGACGAGGACCGAGGTGGCCGGACGGATGCCGGGGGACGAGATCGTGCCCCGGCCTCACTTGTCGGCGACCCGAGCGGTGTCGATCGTGGCCGAGGCGGAGGACGTGTGGCCGTGGCTGGTCCAGATGGGCGCCGGGGACCGTGCCGGTTGGTACAGCTACGACCTCGTCGACAACGGCGGGAAGCCGAGCGCCCGCGAGATCCGGCCCGAACTGCAGCGGCTCGAGGTCGGTGACCGGGTCCGGCTGGTCGCGGGTTCCCCGGCCGCCTTCCGGGTGGAGTCGATCGATCCCGGACGTTCCCTCGTGTATGCCCACTCGCACGACGGGGGTTCGGTCACCGTCGCGCTGACGTTGCGTCCGGACGGGCCCGGACGCAGCCGACTGGTGCATCGCGTGCGATTCCGGATTCCCCCGTCGCCGTTCGCGGTCGGCTGGGCCGTCCTCATGGACGCGGGCGACTTCGTGATGTCCCGGCGGATGCTGCTCGGTATCCGGGACCGCGCCGAGCGGCACGCGCGGCGCCGCCGGGGCGGTGACCCGCCGGCCGACGAAAGTCCTTGCACCCCAACGGATATCCAACTGCATATCCCGGTGCGCCGACCCGCCGGGGAAGTGTTCGCGCTGCTCGCCGACGTGCAGGACCATGTGGGTGCACCGGCGCGCACAGGCGTCCGGATGGACAAGTCCCCGTCCGGTCCGACCGTCGAGGGCACCCGGTGGCACGAGCGGGTGCGGCTCGCACCCGGCTGGTGGATGTCCGTCGACAGCGTCGTGACCGCGATCGAGGACCCGGAACTGCTCGCGATGGACTTCCGCAGCGCCTGGTTCACCGGCCACGTCGACTACCGGATCGAGTCCACCCCGCAGGGATGTCTCCTGCGGCAGCACGTCGTCCTGCGATTGCCGCGCCTGCTGTGGCCGTGGTCGGCGCGGGTGGACGCCCAGCTCCGGCCGCGCCTGCTCGATCGGCTCGCCGAGATCCGGGACGCGATCGAGCGCAGCGGCTGAGAACGCGTTCGGGCTCCGCAGCCGCCGGCCGCGGAGCCCGAACGACGCGTGGTGTCAGTGCCCGCCGTTCGCCTTCAGGCGCTCGATCGACGCGGAGACCTCGGCCTCGGCCTCGGCGCGGCCGACCCAGTCCGCGGCCTCGACGTGCTTGCCCGGCTCGAGGTCCTTGTAGTGGACGAAGAAGTGCTTGATCGCGTCCAGTTCGAACTGCGAGACGTCGCTGATGTCCTTGACGTGGTCCCAGCGCGGATCGCCCGCGGGCACGGCGAGGACCTTGTCGTCGCCGCCGGCCTCGTCGACCATCTTGAACATGCCCACCGGACGGGCCTCGACGATGACGCCGGGGAACACGGACTCGGGGAGCAGCACCATGCAGTCCAGCGGGTCGCCGTCCTCGCCGAGGGTGTTCTCGATGTAGCCGTAGTCGGCGGGGTAGCCGAACGAGGTGTAGAGGTAGCGGTCCAGCTTCACGCGGCCGGTTTCGTGATCGACCTCGTACTTGTTGCGCTGCCCCTTGGGGATCTCGATGGTGACCTCGAACTCCACGCCGTGTCCTCACTTGTAGATCGATACGACTGCCGTATCTGCGGTGATGGTCCGCACAGAGGATAACGGGTCGGCGCTACGCTGGTGGCGCAGGTGCCGGACCACCGGGGCGGTCACCAGGGCGCGGGATTCGCCGGAGCGAACGCCGCGGGATTCGACACAGCGGAGGCGTGTTGGCGGGGCAGGGCAAGAAGAAGCTGGGCACACTGGCGGGACGGCGCCGCCGGAACCTCCGGATCCTGTTCACCATCTGGGCAGCGGGGACCGTCGCGCTGCTCGTGGGAGGGGCCTTCGCGCTCTCCGACTTCCGCAGCGGCGAGGCTGCCGCCGCCATAGCGCCGGCACCGGCGCCCGTCACCGCGACCCCGCAGGTGGCCCCGGTACCGGCAGACGCCCCCGCCCCCGCCGGTCCCGCCCTGGCGGCCGCGCTCGCGCCGGCGCTGGGGAATGCGGGACTGGGCAACTTCACCGGTTCGATCACCGACGCCGCCACAGGCACCGTGCTGTGGTCGAAGGACCCGGCCCGGCCGATGATCCCGGCGTCGACGACGAAGGTTCTCACCGCCGCTGCCGCGCTGCTCGCCCTGCCCGCCGAACACCGGGTCACCACCAAGGTCGTCGAGGGCAGCCGGCCGGGGGAGATCGTGCTCGTCGCCGGCGGCGATCCCACCCTCACCGCCCGTCCCCTCGGCGAGTCCGGCTTCTACGCCGGCGCCCCGCGCATCGCCGACCTCGTGCAGCAGATCCAGCGCAGCGGCGCGGCCGTCGACACGGTGCTCGTCGACACCGGCGCCTACGCCGGCGACTCCCTGGCCACGGGCTGGTTTCCCGCCGACATCGCCGGCGGCTCCGTGGCGCCGATCGAACCGGTGATGCTCGACGGCGGCCGGTTGAACCCCCTCGAGGACGAGTCGCCGCGCACCCCCACCCCCGCCCTCGACGCCGGCCGGGCCCTCGCCGCCGCGCTCGGCGCGGACCCTGCCCGGGTCGCCCCCGGGACAGTCCGGCCCGGAGCGGCCCCGCTGGCCGCGGTGCAGTCGGCACCGCTGCGCGATCGGCTGGGGCAGATGATGGGTTACTCCGACAACGTCCTGGCCGAGGCCGTCGGCCGCGAGATCGCCGCGGCCGAGGGTGTCGAGCCGTCCTTCCGCGGCGCGGTCGACAGCGTCGCCGCGGCCCTGCGCGAGGCCGGATTCGACCTGACCGGGCTCACCCTCCACGACGTGAGCGGCCTGTCCGTCGACAACCGGATTCCCGCTCGGCTCCTCGACGCGGTGATGGCCGCCGCCGCCGGAACCGAACAGGCGTCGCTGCGCCCGATGCTGGACTACCTGCCGGTCGCGGGCGCCACCGGCACCCTCTCGGAGCGCTACGCCTCGACCAACCGCGACGGGGCGGGTTGGGTTCGCGCGAAGACGGGCACCCTGTCGCAGGCGAGCGGTCTGACCGGATTCGTCGTCGACACCGACGGCCGGGTGCTGACGTTCGCCCTGTTGTCCAACGACCGTTCGCCGGGCGAGAGCCGACCTGCCCTCGACGCGGTGGCGGCGACCCTCCGAGGATGCGGATGCCGATGACCGACCGGGACCGGACGCTGGGTGACGCGATCGACTGGAAGTTCGCGGCCGGGGTCGGAGCGCGCCTGACCCGGCCGGGCCCGGCGATGTCGCGGTACACCGCCGAGACCGTCGTCGCCGAGCTGGCCTCGGCCGCCGACCGCGCCGAGCCACCGGTGCGGGAGCTGACCGGCCTCGGCGACGGGCGAGACGTGCCGCCGGCCGCGGTGGTCGACCGGTCCGAATGGGTGCACGCCGCCGCCAGGTCGATGGCGGACCTCACCGGTTCCGGGCCCACCGAGGGCCGGTGGGTCGGCAAGCCCGCCGGCATGCAGGCCGGCGCGATGCTCGCGTACCTGTCCACCGCCGTGCTCGGTCAGTACGACCCGTTCTCGCGGTCGCTGCTGCTCGTGGCCCCGAACGTCGTCGCCGTCGAGCGGGCGCTGCGGGTGCCCACCGCCGACTTCCGGATGTGGGTGTGCCTGCACGAGGTCACCCACCGCGTGCAGTTCGCCGAGGCCCCGTGGATGGCGGACCTGATGCGCGAGGCGGCGGCGGAGCTGGGCCGGACCGTGGACGAGTCGTTCACCGATCTCGCCGGCCGGATCACCGGGGTCCTGCGCGATCGCCGGCCGGGGGAGGAGAAGCCCATGGCCGAGCGCGGTGTGCTCGGTCTCGTCCGAGCGGTGCAGTCCGAACCCCAGCGCACCGCCCTCGACCGCATGCTGGCCCTGGGTACCGTGCTCGAGGGCCACGCCGACCACGTGATGGACGCGGTCGGACCCTCCGTGGTGCCCGCCGTCGCGCAGATCCGGCGCGCGTTCGACAACCGTCGCCGGCGCGCCGTGAACCCCGTCCACCGCATCGTCCGTGCACTGCTCGGGATGGACGCCAAGATGGCCCAGTACGTGCAGGGCAAGAAGTTCGTCGACACCGTCGTCGAACGGGTGGGCATGGCCCGGTTCAACACCGTCTGGAGCGGACCCGACGCGATGCCGACCCTCGCCGAGATCGACGACCCCGACGCGTGGATCGCACGGGTACTGGCCTGACGGTGTCGTCCGATCGACCGCTCCTGCCCGAGACCCCTGCCGTCCACGAGGTGCGTCTGGCCGTCCGTCGCTGGGTCGCGACCCACGGCCGGTCCGTCGCGGTCGGCCTGTCCGGCGGCGCCGACTCGTCGGCTCTGACCGTCGCCGCCGTCGCCGAGGCGGATTCGGTGCACGCCGTCGTCGTCGACCACGGCCTGCAGCCCGGCTCCGGCGACGTCGCCGCCCGCGCCGCGGCATTCGCCCGGTCGGCCGGATGCGTGTCGGTACAGGTCGTCCGCGTCGCGGTGACCGGCCCCGGCGGTCCCGAGGCGGCCGCGCGTGCGGCCCGCTACCGGGCGCTCGACGAGGCCCGGGCGGGATTGCCGGTGCTGCTCGGGCACACGCTCGACGATCAGGCCGAGACGGTGCTGCTGGGGCTGGGCCGCGGTTCCGGGGCCCGCTCCCTGCGCGGCATGTGCGAGTTCGACGAGCCGTGGGGGCGCCCCCTGCTCGGCGTGCGTCGCGACGTCACCCGCCGGGCCTGTGCGGAACTGGGGTACACGCCCTACGACGACGCGCACAACAGCGACCGTCGTTTCACCAGGGTGCGGCTGCGTGAGGAGGTGCTGCCGCTGCTCGAGGACGTGCTCGGCGGTGGGGTCGCACCGGCCCTCGCGCGCACGGCCGCGCAGCTGCGCGAGGACGAGGACGCGCTGGAGGAACTGGCCGGGCGCCGGCTGGGGGAGGCCCGGGTCGGGACCGGGCTGGCGGTGGACGTCCTCGCCGGCACGCCCGTCGCGGTACGACGACGGGTCCTGCGACGATGGCTGCTCGACTCGGGGGCCTCCGCCCCGACGGACCGCAAGCTGCGAGCCGTCGACGACCTGATCGGGCAGTGGCGCGGCCAGGGCGGCGTCGCCGTGGGCGGCGGGCCGCAGCCCGGCGTCAGGTTGGTCGTCACGCGTCGGCGTGGCAGGCTGATCGTCGAGTTCGTCGGCCGGCGACAGGGTGCGGACGACTGAGGGAAGGCAGGATGAACCCGGTGTACGAGAACGACATCGCGTCGGTACTGATCTCCGAGGAACAGATCGAACAGCGCACGAAGGAGCTGGCCGAGACCATCGCCGCGCGCTATCCGGTGGGCGCACCCGAAGGTGATCTGCTGCTCATCGGCGTGCTCAAGGGCGCGATCTTCTTCATGACCGACTTCGCGCGGGCGCTGCCGATCCCCACCCAGATGGAATTCATGGCGGTCAGCTCGTACGGGTCGTCCACCTCGTCGTCCGGCGTGGTGCGCATCCTCAAGGACCTCGACAAGGACATCGCCGGCCGGAACGTGCTGATCGTCGAGGACATCATCGACTCCGGCCTCACGCTGTCCTGGCTCATGCGCAACCTCTCCTCCCGGAACCCGGCGTCCCTCGAGGTGGTGACGCTGCTGCGCAAACCGGAGGCCGTGAAGGTCGACGTCCACGTCGCCGACGTGGGATTCGACATCCCGGACGAGTTCGTCGTCGGCTACGGCCTCGACTACGACGAGCGCTACCGCGATCTGCCGTACATCGGCACCCTCGACCCGAAGGTCTACACCGACTGATCCGGGCCCGGCTTCACCGGCTCGCGCGTCGCCCGGGTCGGGGCCACGCCGCGCTGCAGGGCGCGCAGGTCGTCCTCCATGATGCGGAACAACCAGTACACGAGCACGAACGCGGCGATGCTGCCCACCGCCAGTACCCGCACCGCGACGAGGACCTGCTGGATCTCCTCGGGTGAGAGGTACGTCACGCCAGCCACCCCGACGAGCGGAACGGCCGCCGCCAGCGCCAGGTAGCGCACACTGCGGCGGTGCAGGCCCTCGAGTTCGCGGGCATCCGTGGCGTCGGTCGCCCCGTGCGGCAGGAAGGCCGGATACAACGATCGCACCATGTAGAAGGCGACCAGGAAGAACGGATAGGCGACGGCGATCGCCCCGCACACCAGGATCGACGTGAGGAAGTGCGCGGCGGAGGGGCCGTCGATGTTGCCGCCGACGAAGTGCAGTGCCACCGGGAACGCGATGCCGGCGACCGTCCACAGGGTCATCACCACGGCGGCGACGCGATCGCTGATCAGCAGCGCGTCGTGCCGCGCCCGGGCGAGTTCCACCGCGTCGTAGCTGCGGCCGCGGTGCAGACCGCGCGGGACGGTGATCAACCGTCGGCACAGATACACGATGATCACCGTGCCGAGCGGGAAGGTGATCCCGTTGATGATCAGCGCGAGCTGCTCGAATTCGCGCTGGGTGTCCGGTGGGAGCCGGTCGACGATCAGGTTCGCGTTGTGCTGGTAGTTGTACAGCGCGGCCAGCACGTTCGGGATCGCGATTGCGGCGGTGAGGATCGGCACCACGGGGCGCCGGAGCCGGGCGCGCCAGCTGTGCGGCGGCGGGTCGACGAGGTCCCGGGCCCGCGGATCGAGGCACAGGTCGAACTGCTGTGCCAGCTCCGCACCCGACGCCCACCGATCCGCCGGATCCGGTTCGAGGCACTTCGCGAGCACCCGCAGCAGAGTCTGGGGGCAGTCGGCCGGGATCCGCTCGCGCGCGGCCGCGGTCAGTCCGGAGCGTCGCCGCGCGAGCATCGTCTCGAGTGCGGGCAGGGTTTCGGCGCCCAGGTCGTCCTCGCTGTTGGGCCGGCCACCCGTGAGCAGTTCCCACAACATGACCCCGAGCGCGTAGATGTCGCTGCGGGTGTCCATGTCCGCGGCGGTGCCGGGCAGACCGGGATGGCACGCCTCGAGCTGCTCGGGCGACATGTACGCCAGGGACCCGCCGAGGTACGCCACGGCCGACGTGCCACCGACGGACTCGGCGAAACTGATGTTGAAGTCGGCGAGCTTGGGCACGCCCTCCGCCGTGAGCAGAACGTTGGCGGGCTTCACGTCGCGGTGCAGCACTCCGCGCCGATCGGCGTAGTCCAGTGCGGATGCGAGCCGGCGCCCGAGCCACGCGACGGTCTCGGGCCAGCTCAGGTTCTCGAGCCGGCTGCGCACGGTCGACTCGGCGGGCCGGATCTCCCCCTTCTCGGCGAGGGTCTCGTCGACGACGTCGAGCAGGAGCCGGCCGCTGCGCTGCTCGGGTGGGGTGGTGCGCACCCGGTGCAGCACCCGCAGCAGCGTCCCACCCGGCAGATACTGCATGTACAGCAGCCGCAGGCCGTGGTCCGGCAGGATCCGCTGGTCGAAGACACGGACGATGTAGTCGTGGTCGAGCTGGGCGAGGGTCTGGGCCTCGGTACCGCGGTCGGGGGAGATCTTCACGGCGACGAGCCGCTGCATCGAGTGCTGCCGGGCCAGGAACACCCGCCCGAAGGCGCCGCGGC
Organism: Rhodococcus ruber; assembly: GCF_016804345.1. Classification (NCBI taxonomy): domain Bacteria; kingdom Bacillati; phylum Actinomycetota; class Actinomycetes; order Mycobacteriales; family Nocardiaceae; genus Rhodococcus; species Rhodococcus ruber. The sequence continues at coordinate 995,629 of NZ_CP044211.1, forward strand.
CGAGGTTGGTGAGCAGGTCGAAGTCGTCGATCCGGTTCCCGGCTTCGACGTCGTCGATACCGGTCGGGACGCGGACCGGGAACGGCTCGGTCGTCGCTTCGCCGCGAGGGACGACCGCGCTGGTACGGGCTGGTTCGGTGGGCGCATCGGCCGTACGGGTGAGCTCCACGGCGGCCGTGCGGGTCGGGTCGGCCTCGGCGGTGCGGGTCGGCTCGGCCTCGGCGGTGCGGGTCGGCTCGGCCTCGGCGGTGCGGGTCGGGTCGGCCTCGGCGGTGCGGGTCGGGTCGGCCTCGGCGGTGCGGGTCGGGTCGGCCTCGGCGGTGCGGGTCGGCTCGGCCTCGGCGGTGCGGGTCGGCTCGGCCTCGGCGGTGCGGGTCGGCTCCGCCTCGGCGGTGCGGGTCGGCTCCGCCTCGGCTGTACGGGTGGGATCGGCCGCAACCGTGCGGGTCGGCTCGGCCGCAGCGGAATGGGTCGGATCGGCCTCGGTTGCAGATTCCGGCTCCTGCATGGCCATGCGAAATGATAACCACGGTGGGGCCCGTGCCCGCAGGCGGCTGACGCGACCGGTGGGAACCTCCGGGTGGCCCCGGACGTTGACCCCTCGAACCGTGCGGGCGCGCGAGGGCAACGCTGCGCGTACACGCGGTAACCTTGCGGTGTCCGGTTCGTCGCCGGACTCCTCGGGACGACCACGATGATGACCGCACTATCGAAAGGACCGGCCGGCCGGGCCGAACCTGTATGAACCGCAAGACAGTGTTCCGTAATCTGGCGATCGTCGCCGGCATCCTGTTGGTCATCTACGCCTTCAGCTACTTCGGCGACGACACCCGCGGTTTCACCAAGGTGGACACGTCTGTCGCGCTTGCTCAGCTCGATGCGGACAACGTCAGCCGAGCGCAGATCGACGACCGCGAGCAGCAGGTACGCCTGTGGCTGAAGAGCGGCAACGAGGCGACCGGGGACGACACCGAAATCCTCGCCAAGTACCCGGAGTCGGCGTCCGAGCAGATCTTCGACAAGGTCGCCGGCGCGGGCCTCGAGAAGTTCGACACCACCGTCACCCAGGAGAGCTGGCTGACGTCGATCCTGCTGTTCGTGCTCCCGATGATCATCCTGCTCGGGGTGTTCTTCTTCGTGATGAGCCGCATGCAGGGCGGTGGCCGCGGCGGGATGATGGGCTTCGGCAAGTCCAAGGCCAAGCAGCTGACCAAGGACATGCCCAAGACCACGTTCGCCGACGTCGCCGGTGCCGACGAGGCCGTCGAAGAGCTGTACGAGATCAAGGACTTCCTCCAGAACCCGGCGCGCTACCAGGCCCTCGGCGCGAAGATCCCGAAGGGCGTCCTGCTGTACGGCCCTCCCGGCACGGGCAAGACCCTGCTCGCCCGCGCGGTTGCCGGTGAGGCCGGCGTCCCGTTCTTCACCATCTCCGGTTCGGACTTCGTGGAGATGTTCGTCGGCGTCGGTGCGTCCCGCGTGCGCGACCTGTTCGAGCAGGCCAAGCAGAACAGCCCCTGCATCATCTTCGTCGACGAGATCGACGCGGTCGGCCGTCAGCGTGGTGCCGGCCTCGGCGGCGGCCACGACGAACGGGAGCAGACGCTCAACCAGCTGCTCGTCGAAATGGACGGCTTCGGGGACCGGCAGGGCATCATCCTCATCGCCGCCACCAACCGTCCCGACATCCTGGATCCGGCCCTGCTGCGGCCGGGCCGGTTCGACCGGCAGATCCCGGTCACCAACCCCGACCTCGCCGGGCGCCGGGCGATCCTGCAGGTGCATTCCAAGGGCAAGCCGCTCGACCAGCACGCCGACCTCGAGGGGCTGGCCAAGCGCACCGTCGGCATGTCCGGCGCGGACCTGGCCAACGTCGTGAACGAGGCTGCGCTGCTCACCGCGCGCGAGAACGGCACCGTGATCACCGAGGCCGCACTCGAGGAGTCGGTGGACCGGGTGATCGGCGGCCCGCGCCGCAAGAGCCGCATCATCAGCGAGCACGAGAAGAAGATCACCGCCTACCACGAGGGTGGGCACACGCTCGCCGCGTGGGCGATGCCGGACATCGAGCCCGTCTACAAGGTGACGATCCTCGCCCGCGGCCGCACCGGCGGTCACGCGATGACCGTCCCCGAGGACGACAAGGGCCTGATGACCCGCTCGGAGATGATCGCCCGCCTGGTGATGGCCATGGGTGGCCGCGCGGCCGAGGAACTCGTGTTCCACGAGCCGACGACGGGTGCCTCCTCGGACATCGACCAGGCCACCAAGATCGCCCGTGCGATGGTCACCGAGTACGGCATGAGCGCCCGCCTCGGCGCCGTCCGCTACGGGCAGGAACACGGCGACCCGTTCCTCGGCCGCTCGATGGGCGTGCAGTCCGACTACTCGCACGAGGTGGCCCGCGAGATCGACGAGGAGGTGCGCAACCTCATCGAGGCCGCGCACACCGAGGCCTGGGCGATCCTCAACGACTACCGCGACGTGCTGGACGTGCTCGCCGGGGAACTGCTCGAACACGAGACCCTCACCCGCAAGGATCTCGAGCGGATCCTCGCCTCCGTCGAGAAGCGGCCGCGGATCACCGAGTTCAACGACTTCGGTGGACGCACGCCGTCGGACAAGCCCCCCATCAAGACGCCGGCCGAGCGGGCGAAGGAACGCGGTGAGCCGTGGCCGCCGGAAGCGGTGCGCCCGTCCTTCACCAAGCCTGCCCAGCCGCAGCCCCAGCCGCAGCCGCAGCCCCACCCGCAGCCGCAGCCCCAGCCGCTGCCGCAGTCGCAGCCCGCGGCGCCGACCAACGGGCATCCGGCGCCGGTGCCGGCGCCCGCGTCGGAGCCGCTGCCGGGCTTCGGGCAGCCGCCGTACCCGGGCGGACCCCGCCACGCCACCCGGCCCGACTACGGCGCCCCGGCGGGCTGGTCGGCACCCGGTTGGCCGCCTGCCGAGTCCGAGCGGCCGCAGAGCACCTATCCTGGGTATCCGCAATGGACCCAGCCCGCGCGCCCGGCCGACGAGGACGAGCGACAGGCCGAGCGGAACGTGGCTCCCGAGTCACCGCCGACACAGCCGTGGGAGGGGCCGACCGGTCCGCGCTGAACCCGAGTCGAGAAGAGTGGAGGTACGGTCTGGTGTCGGTGAACCACCTGGATTCCGAGGCGGATTCCGTGTCGATCGGCGGTGACGGCGAGCTCCTGCGCAGCCGGGAATCGGGCCGGGCCTTCGATCAGGCTCGCGCGGAGGCGGCCGTGCGGGAACTGCTGATCGCGGTGGGGGAGGACCCCGAGCGCGAAGGGCTGCTCGACACCCCGGCCCGGGTCGCGCGGGCGTACCGGGAGATGTTCGCCGGTCTGTACACCGATCCGGACTCGGTCCTGGACAAGACCTTCGACGAGGGCCATCAGGAACTCGTCCTGGTCCGCGACATTCCGATGTACTCGACGTGCGAGCACCACCTGGTCTCGTTCCACGGGGTCGCGCACGTCGGCTACATCCCCGGTCCCACCGGCCGGGTGACGGGCCTGTCGAAGCTGGCGCGGGTGGTGGATCTGTACGCCAAGCGGCCGCAGGTGCAGGAGCGGCTGACCAGTCAGGTGGCGGATGCGCTGATGCGCAAGCTGGATCCGGTCGGGGTGATCGTGGTCGTCGAGGCCGAGCATCTGTGCATGGCCATGCGGGGCATCCGCAAGCCGGGGGCGAGCACCACGACCTCGGCGGTGCGGGGGTTGCTGCAGACCAACTCGGCGTCGCGTGCCGAGGCCCTGGATCTGATCCTGCGCCGGTGAGCATGCTGCCGAACCCCGGTCGCCCGGTGGTGATGGGTGTGCTGAACGTGACGCGGGATTCGTTCTCGGACGGCGGCCGGTACCTCGACCGCGACGCGGCGATCGCGCACGGCCTGGAACTGCGTGACCTGGGTGTGGACATCGTCGACGTCGGTGGGGAATCCACCCGTCCCGGAGCGGCTCGCGTCGACCCGGAGGTCGAGGCCGCGCGGGTCGCGCCGGTCGTCGCCGCGTTGAGCGCCGCCGGCATTCCCACCAGTGTCGACACCATGCGTGCCTCCGTGGCCGAGGCGGCGATCGAGGCCGGGGTCACCATCGTCAACGACGTCTCGGGTGGACGCGCCGACTCTCGCATGGCCGCGGTCGTGGCCGCGGCCGGCGTGCCGTGGATCCTCATGCACTGGCGACCCGCCGGCGGCTTCGTGCACGCCGGCGGATCCACCCACTACGACGACGTGGTCCGCGAAGTGCGCGGGGAGCTGATGGTGCAGGTGGACGCCGCGATCGCGGCCGGCGTGGATCCGGCGAACATCATCCTCGATCCCGGCCTCGGCTTCGTGAAGGACGCCGACCACAACTGGGAACTGCTGCGCCGCCTGCCCGAGCTCACCGAACTCGGCTACCCGGTGCTGATCGGTGCGTCGCGCAAACGCTTCCTCGGTTCCCTGCTCGCCGCCCCCGACGGCACGATCCGGCCACCCGGTGGCCGCGAGGTGGCCACGGCCGTCGTGTCGGCGCTCGCGGCGGAGCACGGGGCGTGGGGAGTGCGCGTGCACGACGTGCGGGCGTCGCTGGACGCTGTCGCCGTCGTCGGGGCGTGGCAGCGCGGCAGTGCGGCGGGAGGATCGGCGTGAGCGACCGGATCGAACTGCGCGGACTGCGGGTCCGCGGCCACCACGGGGTGTTCGACCACGAGAAGCGCGACGGCCAGGACTTCCTGGTGGACATCGTCGCGTGGCTCGATCTCGCACCGGCTGCGGCGAGCGACGCCCTCGACGACACCCTGCACTACGGCATCCTCGCCGAGCGGGCCGCCGCGATCGTCGCGGGCCCGTCACGCGACCTCATCGAGACCGTTGCCGGTGAGATCGCCGCCGACGTCCTCACCGACCCGCGGGTCACCCGGGTCGAGGTCACCCTGCACAAGCCGTCGGCGCCGATCCCGCTGACCTTCGCGGACGTGGCGGTGGTGGTCGAGCGCACCCGGAGCGGCTCGTGAGCCGGGCGGTGCTGTCCATCGGCTCGAACATCGGGGACCGGACCGCGCACCTGCGCTCGGTCACCGAAGCTCTCGCCGACCGGATCGTGGCCGTGTCGCCGGTGTATTCGACCGCGCCGTGGGGCGGGGTCGAGCAGCAGGACTTCCTCAACGCCGTCGTCGTCGCCGAGGACCCGTCGCTGGACTGCCGCGGCTGGCTCGACCTGGGCCGGCAGCTCGAGGCTGCCGCCGACCGGGTCCGGGAACAGCGGTGGGGTCCGCGCAGCCTCGACGTGGACGTGGTCACCTGCCACGACTCGGACGGCCGCGAGGTTCTCAGCGACGATCCCGAGCTGACCCTGCCGCATCCGCGCGCCCACCTGCGCGCCTTCGTGCTCGTCCCGTGGTGGGACGTCGAACCGCAGGCGACGCTGGTGGTCGACGGCACGCGACGGCCGTTGACGGAGTGGCTCGCGGCTCTCGCCGTCGACGAACGCGAAGGTGTGCGCCGCACCGAGTACCGGCTGGAGCCGCCGCGGTGATGAAGCCGACGCGTATCCGGGATCTGCTGGCGCTGGCGGTGCTCGCCGCCGTCGCGGCATGGCTGCTGGCGCGCGGCCTGTACGGCACGCTGCCGCCGATCCCCGTCTATGCGGGAGCGTCGCTGTATCCGGTCGCGATCGTCGAGGTGGTGCTGGCCTTCATGATCCGTTCCCGCGTCGGCAAGCACGAGATCGGCGACGGGCCGCACCAGTTGCATCCCATCACGGCGGCTCGTGCGGTGGCGCTCGCGAAGGCATCGGCATTGGTCGGTGCGGCCAGCGCGGGCATCTGGGCGGGGTTCCTGCTGTACCTGGTGCCGCAGCGACCGGTGCTCCAGGCCGCGGTCGAGGACAGCGCCGGTGTGATCGTCGGGCTGCTCGCCGGTGTGGCACTCGCGGGTGCCGCCCTGTGGCTCGAACATTGTTGCCGGACACCGGAAGATCCCGACGAGCCGGCGACCTGACGGCGGCGGCGGTCCGGGTGCGCTCGACTTTCGGGTCACGGCGGCCACGCCCAGTAGTCTGGAGCCCATGGGGACTCCGGTGCGAACGAGGAAGGGTCGTCGGCCACGGCGCAGCGCGAGTTCTGTGATCGTGGCGGCACTGCTCGCCCTGGCGCTGATCGCGTCGCTGTTCCTGGTCTTCAGCGACAGCGTCCAGCTGTTGCGTGTCGGGCTGGTGGTCGCGCTGTGGGCTGCCACCGTCGGCGCGATCGCCATGACGAAGTACCGACGCGAGTCGGCACTGGACCGCGCCAAGGTCCGGGATCTGCAGACCGTGTACGAACTGCAGCTCGAACGGGAGATCGCGGCACGCCGCGAGTACGAGCTGACCGTCGAGGAGAAGGTCCGCTCGGAGCTGCGCATCGACGCCGACCAGATGGCGGCCCTGCGGGCCGAGCTCGCTGCGCTGCGACGCAACCTCGAGGTGCTCTTCGACGGCCGGCTGCCCGAGGACCGCGCCGCGTTGTGGGCGGGCCGGGGACAACTGCAGGAGCTCGGCGGCGGGAACTTCCGGGTCACCGCCGCGCCCCGCCCGGCGGGACCGTTCTTCGCGTCGCCCGACGACGAGCCGGTGACCGCCGAGACCACGGTGGTCACCGACGGCGACACGACGACCGCTGTGCCCCGCCGCCCGGCGGGAGCGACGGCCGCTCCCGGCGCGTCGCCGGACCCGCGACGACAGGACGGGACCGGCCCCGAGGACCGGACCGAGGCCGGGACACAGCCGGAGGAACCCGAGGACGCCGGGACACAGCCGGAGGAACCCGAGGACGCCGGGACACGACCGGAACAGCCCGAGGACGCCGGGTCCCAGCCGGAGCCACCCGAGGACGGGGCCTCGGACGCGGACGGCGACGCCGAGCCCACGGGCCGGCGCGCCCGGCGACGGCGGGCGGACGACGCGGGCGAGGGCGCGCACAGCCAGGGGCGCACGGTCGCGGAGATCCTCGCTGCCCTGTCCGCCGAGCGCTGAGCACCCGCCACGGCGGGTGAGGCGCAGATCACGTTCTCTGCCGTGGCCGTGGTCGCTCGCACCGCGCTATCGTCGATCGGAACGTCTGGTACCCGCCGAGCGGGACTGGAACGAACGAGAGGACTCCCGTGACCTCCTTCGGGATCACCAACGAGCCTGCGCCTGCACGACTGACGGTCGGAATCGTTTCCGCCGGGCGGGTGGGCACGGCGATCGGCGCGGCACTCGAACGCGTCGGCCACCTGGTCGTGGCCTGTTCCGCCGTTTCCGAACAGTCCAAGCACCGCGCCCGCACCCGGCTCCCGGACACCGAAATTCTCCCCGTCGACGAGGTCGCCGCTCGCTGCGACCTGCTGCTCCTCGCCGTCCCGGACTCGGAACTCCACGCCCTCGTCCGCGGCCTCGCCGCCACCGGTTCCGTATCGCGCGGCACGATCGTCGCCCACACGTCCGGCGCGAACGGCGTCGGTGTTCTCGCTCCGCTGGCAGACCAGGGCGTCGTGCCGCTCGCCATCCATCCGGCGATGACGTTCACCGGCCACGACGAGGACACCGTCCGGCTCGCGTCGGCGTGCTTCGGCATCACGGCCGCCGACGACATCGGCTACGCGATCGCCCAGTCCCTCGTGCTCGAGATCGGCGGCGAACCCGTGCGCGTCCGCGAGGAGCGGCGCGCGCTGTACCACGCCGCGCTCGCCCACGGCAGCAACCACCTCGTCACCCTCGTGGTCGATGCGGTGGAGGCGCTGCGGGTGGCGCTCGAGGGTGACGAACTGCTCGGCCAGCAACTCGTCGACGACGCGCCCGGTGGTGTCGCGGAGCGGGTGCTGCAGCCGCTGCTGGCGGCGGCGCTCGACAACGCGCTGCGCCGCGGACCGTCCGCGCTGACCGGTCCGGTCGCTCGCGGCGACGCGCAGGCCGTGGCCACGCACCTGCGGGTGCTCGACGAGGTCGAACCTCGGATCGCCGCCGGCTACCGGGCGATGTCGCTGCGTTCGGCGCAGCGCGCCGGTGCGAAACCGGAACTGATGGAGATCCTCGAAGGGGCTGATCACGGTGAGTGAAACGCAACAGGGCGGCTACGTGCGCGGCGAGTTGACCGTGCACCACGATCCCGCCGGCCTGACCAAGGTCACCAAGGCGCTGCGCGGCGTCGGCCGCACCGTGGCGCTCGTGCCGACGATGGGTGCCCTGCACGCCGGTCACCTCGAACTCGTACGGCAGGCGAAGCTCACCGGTGCCGTGGTGGTGGTGTCGATCTTCGTCAATCCGCTGCAGTTCGGCGCCGGTGAGGACCTCGACGCCTACCCCCGCACCCTCGACGCGGACCTCGCGCTGCTGCGCGAGGCCGGTGTCGAGCTGGCGTTCGCACCGACGGCGGCCGCGATGTACCCCGAGGGCAGGCGGACCATGATCCATCCGGGCCCCCTGGGAGCGGAGCTCGAGGGTGGCAGCCGCCCGACGCACTTCGCGGGCATGCTCACCGTCGTCGCGAAGCTGCTGCAGATCGCGGCGCCCAACGTCGTGTTCTTCGGCGAGAAGGACTACCAGCAGCTCGCCCTGGTCCGGCAGATGGTGCAGGACCTGAACTTCGACGTCCGCATCGTGGGTGTGCCGACGGTGCGCGAGCAGGACGGGCTCGCGCTGTCGTCGCGCAACCGCTACCTGGATCCGGAGCAGCGCCGGATCGCCACCGTGCTGTCCGCGGCGCTGGTCGCCGGGGCGCACGCCGCCGCCGGCGGGCCGGAGGCCGTGCTCACCGCCGCACGCGCGGTGCTCGCCGCCGAGCCCGCGGTGGAGCTGGACTATCTCGAACTGCGGGGTGCGGATCTCGGTCCCGCTCCGGAACGTGGCGACGGCCGGCTGCTGATCGCCGCTCGGATCGGCACCACCCGGCTCATCGACAACGTCGGTGTCGCAATCGGCACCGGATTCCTCGAACGCGAGACCGGCCCGGTCGACGCGTCCACCCCCGACGACCTGCTCACCCGCCGATAGCGCGACCGGCACGAAAAGCTGAGGAGACACCATGTTCCGCACGATGATGAAGTCGAAGATCCACCGCGCCACGGTGACCCACGCCGATCTGCACTACGTGGGCTCGGTGACCGTCGACCAGGACCTGATGGACGCCGCCGACCTGCTCGAGGGCGAGCAGGTCGCGATCGTCGACATCGACAACGGCAACCGTCTCGAAACCTACGTCATCGCGGGCGAGCGAGGCTCCGGCGTCATCGGGATCAACGGTGCCGCAGCACGTCTCGTGAGCCCCGGCGATCTCGTCATCCTCATCGCCTACGGCGTGATGAACGAGCAGGAATGCCGCGACTACAACCCGCGCGTGGTGTTCGTCGACGCGGACAACCGGCAGGTCGAACTCGGCAACGATCCGGCGCACGCGCCGGAGGGTTCCGGTCTGATCACCCCGCGCATGCTCGCCACGCTCGACTCCGGTTCGTTGGTGTAACAGTGCTCCTCGCCGTCGACGTCCGGAACACCAACGTCGTCCTCGGTCTGTTCACCGGCAGCGGCTCGCATGCGAAGTTGTTGCGGGACTGGCGGATGCGTACCGATCCGCGGATGACCGCCGACGAGCTCGCGCTCATCTTCCGTGGCCTGCTCGGCGGCTACGTCGATCAGATCACCGGGGTGACCGCGCTGTCCACGGTGCCGTCGGTGCTGCGCGAGATCCGGGTGATGTTGGCCCGCTACTGGGAACACGTGCCGCACGTGGTCGTCGAACCGGGCGTGCGCACCGGGGTGCCGCTGCTCGTCGACAACCCCAAGGAGGTCGGCGCCGACCGCATCGTCAACAGTCTTGCGGCACACCACTTCTACGACGGTCCGTGCATCGTGGTGGACTTCGGGACGTCCACGTGCGTGGACGTGGTCTCGGCGAAGGGGGAGTTCCTCGGCGGCATCATCGCCCCCGGCATCGAGGTGTCGATGGACGCGCTCGCCTCCCAGTCCGCGGCGCTGCGCAAGGTGGAGCTGCTGCGCCCGCGCGCCGTGGTCGGCAAGAACACCGTCGAATGCATGCAGTCCGGTGCGGTTTTCGGATTCGCCGGGATGGTCGACGGGCTGGTGCGGCTGGTGCGTTCCGAGCAGCGCGGCTTCGACGGTGACGACGTCGCGGTCATCGGGACCGGCGACCGTGCGCCGCTGATCATGCCGGAATCCGAGATGCTCGAGCACCACGAACCGGACCTGACGCTGGAGGGGCTGCGCCTGGTGTACGAGCGCAATCTCGCACGGCGCGGCGCCCGATCCGCCGCAGTGGGTTCCGCCCACCGCGATCCTGTGCAAGAATAGTCGCCGTGATCCGCTGCATGAGCGCCCAGGAGTGTTGTCGAGGCTGACGTCCGCCTCGACCGTTCACACCTTCCTGGAGTCTCTCTCATGCGCACTGCGCTTGCTGCATCCTTCGTCGCCGCACCCGCCCATCCCCTCCCGCTCACCACCGAGCGCATCTATCCGGCCGGACTGGCCGCGACCGTCGCGCGCGGCGCGGTGGTCGTCGACATCCGTTCCCACGCCGAGCGCGCCGCTCAGGGCACCCTGCCCGGTGCCCTGGCCATCTCCGCGGAACTGTTGCCCCGGCGTCTGCATCCCGCCGACGACGAGCGCCTGGCGGTGGCCGTCGACCGTGACGTCGAGTGGGTCGTGGTCTCGGCCTCCGGCGCGGAGACCGATGCCGTCGTCGCGGGGCTGCAGGCCCTCGGCCTGCGCCGCGTCACCGGTCTCGTCGGCGGGTACGCGGCCCTGGCGGCGGCCGGGGTGACCGGTGCGATCGCCGCCGCCCCGCACGTCGAGGACGACGTGGCGCGCGTCACCGCACACTGATCCGTCGGGGCGCCGGTCTCCCCGGGCGCGTCGGTCCTGCGCGGGCGTCCGACGCGGTCCGATAGTCTGGTCACCCGTGAGTGATGCACCGGTTCAGCAGTCCGACGACACCCCCGAGCAGATCCGTATCCGCCGCGAGAAGCGCGAACGGATCCTGGCGCAGGGCAAGGACGCGTATCCCGTCGTCGTTCCGCGCACTCACACCCTCGCGGAGATCCGCGAGAAGTACCCCGACCTCGAGCCCGACACCGTCACCGGTGAGGAGGTCGGCGTCGCCGGCCGGGTCATCTTCTTCCGCAACACCGGCAAGCTCTGCTTCGCCACGCTGCAGGAGGGCGACGGCACCCAGTTGCAGGCGATGATCAGCCTGAACGGTGTCGGCGAGGAATCCCTCGCGGCGTGGAAGCACGAGGTGGACCTCGGTGACTTCGTGTTCGTGCACGGCGAGGTGATCAGTTCTCGTCGCGGCGAGCTCAGCGTCATGGCGGACTCGTGGCAGATGGCCGCCAAGGCGCTGCGCCCGCTGCCGGTCGCGCACAAGGAGATGAACGAGGAGACCCGGGTCCGGCAGCGCTACGCCGACCTGATCGTGCGTCCCGAGGCCCGCGCCAACGCCCGCATGCGTGTCGCGGTGGTGCGCGAGCTGCGCAATGCCCTCGAGCGGCGCGGCTTCCTCGAGGTCGAGACCCCGATGCTGCAGACCCTGCACGGTGGTGCGACGGCGCGTCCGTTCGTCACCCATTCGAACGCGCTCGACATGGATCTGTACCTGCGCATCGCGCCGGAACTGTTCCTCAAGCGCTGCGTGGTGGGTGGCATCGAGAAGGTCTTCGAGATCAACCGCAACTTTCGCAACGAGGGTGCGGACTCCACGCACTCGCCCGAATTCGCCATGCTCGAGACCTACGAGGCGTACGGCACGTACGACGATTCGGCGACGATGATTCGCGAGCTCATCCAGGAGGTGGCGATGGCGGTGTTCGGCACCCACGTCGTCACCCTCGCCGACGGCACCGAGTACGACCTCGGCGGCGAATGGAAAGTGATGGAGATGTACCCGTCACTGTCCGCGGCCATCGGCACCGAGGTCACGCCCGAGACGTCCCTCGAGGAGCTGCATGCGCTCGCCGATCGGGTGGGTCTCGAGGTTCCGGAGGGCAAGGGCTGGGGCCACGGGAAACTCGTCGAGGAGTTGTGGGAGCACCAGTGCGGCGACCAGTTGCACGAGCCGACGTTCGTGCGGGACTACCCCGTCGAGACCTCGCCGCTCACCCGGCAGCACCGCAGCAAGAACGGTGTGACCGAGAAATGGGACCTGTACGTACGCGGCTTCGAACTGGCCACCGGCTACTCGGAACTCGTCGACCCCGTGATCCAGCGCGAGCGGTTCGTCGACCAGGCGCGGCTGGCCTCCGCCGGTGACGACGAGGCGATGGTCCTCGACGAGGATTTCCTCGCGGCGATGGAACAGGGAATGCCTCCGACGACCGGGACCGGCATGGGAATCGATCGATTGCTGATGGCGCTGACGGGCCTCGGAATCCGGGAAACAATCCTGTTCCCAATTGTTCGTCCGGCGAGGTAATTGGTCGCATTCGATTTCCGTATTGCCATGAATTGATTCCCGGGTATTGTTGTCTCGTACCGCGGGGGGCCGCGCTTCTTCATTCGAGAGGATTTGCAGCACATGGCAAAGAAAGTCACCGTTACCCTGATCGACGATGTGGACGGGGAGACGGCGGCGGACGAATCCGTGGAATTCGGGCTCGACGGAGTCACCTACGAGATCGATCTGTCCGAGGAAAACGCGGCCAAGCTCCGGGAAGAATTGGAGTTCTGGGTCACCCATGCCCGCAAGGTCGGTGGCCGCAAGCGCGCGAAGGTCGTGCCCACCGCGCCCGCAGCGCGCAAGTCCGCGCGTGGTGGTTCGGAACGAACCGCGGAAATCCGGGAATGGGCCCGTAACAACGACATGCCCGTCTCCGCCCGGGGACGCATCTCCGCCGAAATCATCGAGGCCTACAACAAGGCACACTGACAGCACGGCTCGACAAGGCGCACCGGCGGTAAGCCGCAAAGGCACACCGGCGGCAAAGCCGCAAAGGCACACCGGCGGCAAAGCCGCAAAGGCACACCGAGCACAGGTGCCGTCTTCCGGCCGACGAGGCGATATCCGCGACAACAGTCCCGGATATCGCCTCGTCGTCGTGGCGCGCAGATTTCGTTCCCTATTCGTCCGGAAAGCGGATCGGTCGCTCGGAACGGTGCGCTGTCGCGAAGCGGAGACAATCGTCACAACTGCCCGGCCTTTCGTCTCTCGCGGCGCGCGGGCGAGATTCCCGGGTAGCGTGTCGGCCATGGCAGAGCGGATTGCCGCCCCGGGCGAGACGTGCTGGCGGGTCGATCGGGCCGATCGTCTCGCCTGCATCGTCGACGCCGCAGACTATTTCCGGTACGCCAAGTCGGCGATGCTGCAGGCCCGCAGACGGATCCTCCTGATCGGGTGGGACTTCGACACGAGGATCAAATTCGAACCCGATCGCAAGACCCTCGAGGGACCGAACCGGCTGGGTGCCTTCCTCAAGTGGTTGCCACGTCGGCAGCCGGATCTCGAGGTGATGCTGCTGAAGTGGAACATCGGCGCATTCGCCGCCATCGGACGCGGGATGACACCTGTCTTCGTGCTGAACTGGCTGAGCGACCCCCGGCTCCGGCTCGAGATCGACGGTGCCCACCCCGTGGGAGCGGCGCATCATCAGAAGATCATCGTGATCGACGACGTCGTCGCGTTCTGCGGTGGCATCGACATGACCGTGGACCGGTGGGACACCAGCGAACATCCCGACCGCAGCCGTTACCGGCGGGAGCCGAACGGTCGCCGGTACGGACCGTGGCACGACGTCACCACCGCGGTGGACGGCGCGGCCGCCCGCGCGATCGGCGAGCAGGCCCGTGCCCGGTGGAAGGCTGCGACCGGGGAGGACCTCGAGCCGGTCGAGGCCGATCACACCATCTGGCCCGAGGGGTTGCGCCCGGCGCTGCGCGATGTCGACGTCGCCGTCGCCCGCACCCTGCCCGAACTCCGCGACCGCGCCGAGGTCCGGGAGATCGAAGCCCTCTACCTGGCGGTGATCGCCGGCGCCCGTCGCACGCTCTACATGGAGAGCCAGTACCTGGCGTCCCGGACCCTCGCCGAAGCCCTCGCGAAGCGGCTGCACGAACCGGACGGCCCGCAGATCGTGCTGGTCCTGCCGCGCAACGCCGAGGGATGGCTCGAGCAGAAGGCGATGGACGGTGCCCGTCGCAAGCTGCTGCACATGCTGTGGAACGCCGACGTCCACGGGCGGTTCGCCGCCTACTACCCGGTCACCGCGGGCGGAGCGCCGATCTACGTGCACGCGAAGGTCGTCGTCATGGACGACGTGCTGCTGCGCATCGGCTCGTCGAACCTGAACAACCGGTCCCTGGGCTTCGACACCGAGTGCGATCTCTTCGTCGAGGCGGATCACGAGGGCGACCACATCAGCCGTGCGGTCGTCGAGATGCGGGAGCGTCTGCTGTCCGAGCACCTGGGGGTGTCCCCGCAGGACGTCGCCTCCGCCGTCCGGTCCGAAGGCTCGCTCGTCGCCGCGGTGGAACGGCTGCGCGGACCGGGCCGGACGCTCGAGCGGTTCGAGCCCGGCACCGTCGCCGACGAGGACAGCCCCCTCGCGGAGAACGAACTCGTCGACCCCGAACGCGCCCCGCAGCGCGTCGGACAGCGCATTCGCCGGTTGATGCCCCGCTGAGCAGCGTGTTCGCTGCTGGCGTACACGGAGGTGGGAACGCCGGGTCGACGTGCGGCGTTACCCCTCGTAGCCGGAGTTGCCGCCGGTGCCGATCGGGTGGAGGGGCAGCGCCTCGAAACGGCGGCAACTAGAGTGTCGAGTGGGGTCGTGGAACCTGGTTCCACTCGACGACTCGAGTGCCGGAGCGAAACGCGGCAGCCGGGTCCGGAACGATCCGCGTACCGGACCTGTCGGCCGGAGAGTGTGAGGGAGTGCGATGTTCGAAAGGTTCACCGATCGCGCGCGGCGCGTCGTCGTCCTGGCTCAGGAAGAGGCCAGGATGCTCAACCACAACTACATCGGCACGGAGCACATTCTCCTGGGCCTCATTCACGAAGGCGAGGGCGTAGCGGCCAAGTCGCTCGAATCTTTGGGGATCTCCCTCGAAGGCGTCCGCAGCCAGGTCGAGGAGATCATCGGCCAGGGACAGCAGGCCCCCTCGGGTCACATCCCGTTCACGCCCCGTGCCAAGAAGGTGCTCGAGCTCAGCCTGCGTGAGGCGCTGCAGCTCGGACACAACTACATCGGTACCGAGCACATCCTGCTCGGCCTCATCCGCGAGGGTGAGGGCGTCGCGGCGCAGGTGCTCGTCAAGCTCGGCGCCGACCTGAACCGGGTCCGTCAGCAGGTCATCCAGCTGCTCTCCGGATACCAGGGCAAGGAGCCCCAGGAATCCGGCACCAGCCGTGGCGAGGCCGGCACCCCGTCGACGTCGCTGGTGCTCGATCAGTTCGGCCGCAACCTCACGCAGGCCGCGCTCGAAGGCAAGCTCGACCCCGTCATCGGACGCGCGAAGGAAATCGAGCGCGTGATGCAGGTCCTGAGCCGTCGCACCAAGAACAACCCGGTGCTCATCGGCGAGCCGGGCGTCGGCAAGACCGCCGTCGTCGAGGGCCTGGCGCAGGCCATCGTCAACGGTGAGGTCCCCGAGACCCTCAAGGACAAGCAGCTCTACACCCTCGACCTCGGCTCGCTCGTCGCGGGCAGCCGTTACCGCGGTGACTTCGAGGAACGCCTGAAGAAGGTCCTCAAGGAGATCAACAGCCGCGGCGACATCATCCTGTTCATCGACGAGCTGCACACGCTGGTCGGTGCGGGTGCCGCCGAGGGCGCCATCGACGCGGCGTCGATCCTGAAGCCGAAGCTGGCGCGCGGCGAGCTGCAGACCATCGGTGCCACCACCCTCGACGAGTACCGCAAGTACATCGAGAAGGACGCCGCGCTCGAGCGCCGGTTCCAGCCGGTGCAGGTCGGCGAGCCCACGGTCGAGCACACCATCGAGATCCTCAAGGGTCTGCGCGACCGGTACGAGGCGCACCACCGCGTGTCCATCACCGACAAGGCGCTGGTCGCCGCGGCGAGCCTCGCGGACCGCTACATCAACGACCGCTTCCTGCCGGACAAGGCGATCGACCTCATCGACGAGGCCGGTGCGCGCATGCGCATCCGCCGGATGACCGCGCCGCCGGACCTGCGCGAGTTCGACGACAAGATCGCCGACGCGCGCCGGGAGAAGGAGTCCGCGATCGACGCGCAGGACTTCGAGAAGGCCGCGAACCTGCGCGACAAGGAGAAGCAGCTCGTCGCGCAGCGTGCCGAGCGCGAGAAGCAGTGGCGCGCCGGTGATCTCGACGTCATCGCCGAGGTCGACGAGGAGCAGATCGCCGAGGTTCTCGCCAACTGGACCGGCATCCCGGTGTTCAAGCTCACCGAGGAGGAGACCACCCGTCTGCTCCGCATGGAGGACGAGCTGCACAAGCGGATCATCGGCCAGGAGGACGCCGTCAAGGCCGTCGCCAAGGCGATCCGGCGTACCCGCGCCGGCCTGAAGGACCCGAAGCGTCCCGCCGGTTCGTTCATCTTCGCCGGCCCGTCCGGCGTCGGTAAGACCGAGCTGTCGAAGGCGCTCGCGAACTTCCTGTTCGGCGAGGACGACGCGCTCATCCAGATCGACATGGGCGAGTTCCACGACCGGTTCACCGCGTCGCGCCTGTTCGGTGCCCCTCCGGGCTACGTCGGCTACGAAGAGGGCGGCCAGCTCACCGAGAAGGTGCGCCGCAAGCCGTTCTCCGTGGTTCTGTTCGACGAGATCGAGAAGGCCCACCAGGAGATCTACAACACCCTCCTGCAGGTCCTCGAGGACGGCCGCCTCACCGACGGCCAGGGACGCACGGTCGACTTCAAGAACACCGTGCTGATCTTCACCTCGAACCTCGGTACCGCCGACATCTCGAAGGCGGTGGGCCTGGGGTTCACCAAGGGCACCGGCGCCGAGTCGAACTACGAGCGGATGAAGCTCAAGGTGAACGACGAGCTCAAGAAGCACTTCCGGCCCGAGTTCCTCAACCGCATCGACGACATCATCGTCTTCCACCAGCTCACCCAGGAGCAGATCATCGAGATGGTGGACCTGATGATCGGTCGTGTCGAGGTGCAGCTGAAGAACAAGGACATGGGCATCGAGCTCACCGAGAAGGCGAAGTCGCTGCTCGCCAAGCGCGGCTTCGACCCGGTCCTCGGCGCCCGGCCGCTGCGTCGCACGATCCAGCGCGAGATCGAGGACCAGCTCTCGGAGAAGATTCTCTTCAACGAGATCGGCCCCGGCCAGATCGTCCTGGTCGACGTCGAAGGCTGGGACGGCGAGGGTGCCGGCGAGAACGCGAAGTTCACCTTCACCCCGAGCGAGAAGCCGGCTGCGGTGCCCGACACCCCGGCGGTGGCCCTGGCCAAGGACGCCGAGTAGTCCTGCTGTAACGAACGCCGACGGGCGGCACCCTCTGCGGGTGCCGCCCGTCGGCGTCGGTGTGTCCGGATCAGCGCCGCCACGCGGCGGTCTCCCGCCCGGACCAGTTCGCGAGCCGTTCGAGGGGGCTCGCATCCGGTGCGGACTCGACGACCGTGCCGAAGGGCACCCGTCCGCCGCGCCGGGCTGCGGGAATGCTGCGGCGCGCGACGGCGAACGCGGCCTCCACGAGCGCCGCGTCGGGCTCGGTCTGCAGACCGGTGGCGGCGGAGAGGTCCCATCCGTGCACGAGGGCCTCGTTGAGGTTGCTCAGCACCGCGGCGCGTCCGGGTACCGTTCCCCACGGCGCGACGACGGACCGGTCGAGCACGTCGTCGTCGCTCCACACCTTCCGGTAGTGGGCCTGCGCCCGTTCGAGCTCGGCCCGCCACGCGTCGTCGGGGACACCGGTGAGGAATTCCGGGATGCTCAACGGGTCGCCGCCGCTGCCGATCACCCGCCCCCTGTCCACGGTCGCGACGAGGTGGCCGAGCAGGGCACGCACGTCGAACTGCGGGCAGGGAGTCGGGTCGGTCATCTGCTCGGGGCGCACTTGCGCGAACAGCGTGTCCACCCATGCCAGGGCGTCACGGTAGAGGGGACGGGGATCGGTGACGGTGCTCATGTCGGGCCTCCCGGTGGTGTGTCGATGTCGGCGGACACGATGCTTCCTTCCAAACACGACATCTCCTGTCAGGTATCTCTGCGAGAGTGCCGGCATGCGCGCGGATCGGTTGCTGTCCCTCGTCCTGCTGCTGCGGCACCGCGGCCGGATGACCGCGCCCGCAATCGCCCGGGAACTCGAGGTTTCGGTGCGCACCGTGCTGCGCGACGTCGAGGCGTTGTCCACGGCAGGCATCCCCGTCTACGCCGAACGCGGACGCGCCGGCGGGTTCTCGTTGCTGCCCGGCTTCACCACCGACCTGACCGGTCTGACCGTCGACGAGGCGACCGCCCTGCTCGCGGCGAGCGCCTCGGCCACGCCCGACTCGCTCGGCATGGCGCCCGCGTTCGCCTCGGCGATGCGGAAGGTGACCGTCGCGCTGCCCGAGGCGCAGCGCACCGCCGCGGCGCGCGTCGGGGAGCGGATCGTCGTCAGCTCGTCCGGGTGGGTGGTCGACCACCGGCGGGACGAGCACCTCGGCGTCGTCCAGCAGGCCGTCTTCACCGATCGTCGTCTGCGCATCCACTACCGTTCCCGTGGCGCCGAGACGCGGTGGCGGACCGTCGATCCGCTCGGGTTGGTCA
The DNA here is from genome assembly GCF_016804345.1 of Rhodococcus ruber. Lineage (NCBI taxonomy): Bacteria > Bacillati > Actinomycetota > Actinomycetes > Mycobacteriales > Nocardiaceae > Rhodococcus > Rhodococcus ruber. Next base: position 1,014,330 of record NZ_CP044211.1, read on the forward strand.
GCGCGGCGGGCCGCTGGTACCTCGTAGCCCTGCATCGCGGCGCCGAACGCACCTACCGCCTCTCCCGGATGGAACGGGTGCAACTGCTCGACACCGCGGCGCACCGCCCGCCCGACGTCGATCTCGCCCGGATCTGGCGCCGGCACCGCGCCGAGTTCCGGGCCGGCCTGGGCACGGTCACCGCCGCGGTGAAGATCCGGGACCGGCGCCGGGACGACCTCGCGGTGATCGCGATCCGCATCGTCACGCAGCGGCCCACGGGCGACGGGTGGTGGGAGACCGAGGTGGAGTTCGGTGGGGCCGGCCACGCCGGGGCCGCGATGTGGCAGCTGGGGGACGACGCCGAGCTGCTCGGACCGCCCGAGCTCCGGGAACAGGTCCGGTCGGCGGCGGAGCACCTCGCCGAGCGGCACCGGTAGCCCTGCCTCTCACACCGCCGCCGCCGTGCCTGTCCTCGCCGTGCCTGTCCTCGCCGTGCCTGTTGTTGCCTCGTCGTGGTCGGGGACGCGGAGAGCGTCGACGAACGCCTCCTCCGCGATCTGGGCCGCGTAGATCGCGGGATCGATCCGCGCGACGAGGTCGCCGGTCTGGGTGGCCATGGCCCGCAGTGCGGTGAGTTTGCGGTCGAGCTCGGGTCCCTGCAGCCGGACGTGGACCGCGAGCTGCTCTTCGGGGATGCCGGTGGGGCGCTCGTCGCTCATGTACATGCCCCATTCCTCGTAGAGGTCCCGGAACCGGTCGAGATGCTCCACGGTCGGCGTGGCGTACAGCAACCGGGACCGGCCGCCGCGGTCACGCCAGGCGCGGGTGACCCAGCGGTGCACGGCGTTGTGATCCGGGTGGTAGGTCATTCCGTCGGCACCGAAGGTCAGGATCGTGTCGGGGCGGAGGTCGTCGAGGAGCCGGCCGGCCCACGAGAGACCGGCGTCGTCGTGATCGGTGAGGGCGCCGTCCGGCAGGCCGAGGACGTGGTGCTCCTCGACGCCGAGCACGGCCATGGCGGCGGCCGCCTCCCAGCGGCGGACCCGGCCCAGGCGTTCCGGCGGCCACGAGCGAGGATCTGCGGTTCCGTGCTCGCCGGCGCTGGCCGACGCGCACACGACGCGCCGGCCGGCGTCGCGGGCGGCGGCCATGATCCCCGCCGCGAGATAGGTCTCGTCGTCGGGGTGGGCCCAGATCGACAGGATCGTCCCGAGCCGGGAGGTCGTCGCGTTCATGCCTGTCACGGTGCGGGAGAGGACTCCCACGGCGCCCCCACGTGCTCTCACGGCGGTGTGATCCGGTGGGAGCGCGGTGGGAGCAGACCGGCGCATCGTCGTGGCCATGGACACCACACTCACCATGAACTCGACCCGCAACGGGGCGGCCGAGCTGCCGACAGAGATGCTGGAGCGGTTCCGCTCCCGTGCCGGCGAACTCGACCGGTCCAACTCCTACTTCGACGAGGACCTCGCGGAACTGCGAGCGGCCGGCTACCTCGCCGCCGCCGTACCCGTCCGCTACGGGGGATGGGGTCTCGATCTGGCCCGGCTGGCCGCGAGTCAGCGGCGCCTCGCGCGCTATGCACCGGCCACTGCGCTCGCGATGACGATGCACTCGTACTGGATCGGGATCGCGACCGAACTGGAACGCACGGGCGACACGTCGCTCCGCTGGATCTCGGAGGCCGCGGCGGCCGGCGACGTGTTCGCTGCCGGACACGCCGAGACGGGCAACGACATCCCGGTGCTCCTGTCGACGTGCAGGGCGCAGCGCGTGGCGGGCGGCTACCGCCTGACCGGCCGCAAACAGTTCGGCTCCAACGGTCCGGCGTGGCGGTGGCTCGGCGCGCATGCCGTCGACGCGGACGCGGCCGGCGGGCCGCACATCGTGCACGCGTTCGTCGAGCGAGGCAGCGCGGGGGTGAACGTCGTGCCGACGTGGGACACCCTCGGCATGCGGCCGACGCAGAGCCACGACACGGTCCTCGACGACGTCTTCGTGCCCGACGACCGCATCGGGCGGGTGGTTCCCGCGGGCGACGGCAGCGATCCGTTTCTCGTGGCGATGACGATGTGGCCGCTCGCGCTCATGGCGGCGGTGTATCTGGGGATCGCCGACCGCGCCCTCGAACTCGCTGTCCGCAGCGCCCGCCGCAAGACCTCGGTGGCGATCGAGCGGGGCGCATACGCCTACAACCCGTTCGTGCAGCATCAGGTTGCACAGATGTATCTCGAGCTGGACGCCGCCTCGGCGACGCTCGACCGGTTCGTCGCGGACCGGGTGGCCGGCGCGGACCACGGCGACGAATGGGTTCCCAAGGTGTACGCGATGAAGTGGCGAGCGGTGGAGGCGGCCAAACGGGTCGTCGACATCGCCCTCGACGTGGCCGGCGGCGCCGGCATGTTCACCGGGAACGAGCTCGAACGCCTCTACCGCGACGTGCGGTGCGGGGGATTCCACCCCGGGAACGACGCGCTCACCCACGAACTCGTCGGCAAGTCGTTGCTCGGCATCCTCGGCGAACAGCCCCGATGGTGAGGTCCCGGGTCCCCCGCGGTCACAGGGCGCGGAGCGCATGCTCGGCGGCGGCCTCGCCGTCGAGCAGCGCCCCGCGCCGCCGCGCCGCCTCGTACTCGTCGTCGCCGAGCTCGGTGCGCAACCGCACGCCGAGATCGTCCAGAGCCACCTCGTCGGCACCGAAGATGCGGTGACCGGCCGCTGTCGTACGCACGGCCCCCTCGAGCACCGCGGCGTCCCGGTAGCGGCCCAGGCGTTCGAGAAGTCCGGCGATCGAGCGCAGCATCGTCCACTGCGTCGACCACATCCCGGCCCGCCGCCAGTGCGGGATCAGCCGCCGGTACTCGGCGGCGGCCGCCACGGGGTCACCGATCCGGGCGTCGATGGACGCCTTCGACGCACCGGCGAGGCCGGTGACGAACGAGGCGTTCGTCTGCTCCGCGATCTCCAGTGCCCGTGCGAAGCGGGCGCGGGCCCGTTCGACGTCGACCGCCAGGTCCGCCTCCCCGGCGCAGTGCCAGACGTACGCCGCGTGCGGTGTGCGTGCATCGCCGATCTCGGTGAGGAGTGCCGCGGCCAGCCCGACGGCGGCCGGTGCGCCCGCATAGCCCAGCGGCAGCAGCTCGCTGGCACGTGCCATGAGGCGCTGCGCCGGGTCGTGCACGGCTGCCGCGGCGGCCCGCCGGTACCAGGCGGCGGCCGCGTCCAGGTGACCTTCGAACAACTCGTAGCTCCCGCGGACGGTCAGTGCTTCGGCCGCCGGCTCGGTCTTCACCCGCTCCACCGCACGCAGCGCAGCGACACTGAGCCGGCCGGTCTCGGTCACGTCGCCGGACATCCACGCCGCGTAGGCGGCCACCACCTGCACGCGCGCGGCGAACGGGCTCCGTCCCTCCGCGTCGGCGGCGATCACCATCCGTGCCCAGTTCAGTACGTCCGGTCGCAACCGGAAGATTCCGTAGTCCAGCAGGGCGTTGACGAGTCGGCCCGCCGGGGCGATCTCGTCGTGGTCGAGCATCCAGCCGAGCGCACTGCGCAACTCCGGTACGGCGGCGTCGATCTGCGACAGGACCGGCTCACCCGGCTGCAGCAGTCGGGAATCCGCACGGTCGACCCAGTCGACGAGGTGCCGGGCGTGCCGCTCCGCGACCGTGTCGGCTCGGCCCGCACGGACGAGCTGTTCGGCGCCGAACGCCCGCAACGTCTCGAGCAGCATGTACCGGCGACCGGGCATCCGCATCACCAGCGAACGCTCCACGAGGTGCGTCAACGCCGCGACGGTCGTCCCGGGATCCGTGCCGCAGACCGCCGCGGCGTCGGCCGCGTCGAACGAGCCCGCGAACACCGACAGGTCCGCGAAGGTCCGCCGCAGATCCTCCGGGAGCAGCCCGAACGACCACGACACGGCCGCGGCCAGCGACGCGTGCCGTGGGGTCGTGCGGTACCCCGACGCCAGCAGCTCGAAGCGGTGGTCCAGGCCCGCCGCGACCTCCGCGACCTCGTGGGTGTGTAGGCACGCCGCCGCCAGCTCGATCGCCAGCGGCAACCCGTCCAGGCGTCGCACGATCTCGGCGATGCAGGCACGTTCCCTCCCGTCCGGCTCGAAGCCGGGGACGACGGCTCGCGCCCGCTCCTCGAACAGCCGCACGGCCGGGGCGTCCTCGCCGTCGTACGGCAGCGGCGGCACCCTGCGGACGTGCTCGCCCACGACGCGGAGCCGTTCCCGGCTCGTCGCCACGACCCGCACGTGCGCACATGTGCCGAGCAGGCGTTCGACGAAGGCGGCGATCGGCTCGAGCACGTGCTCGCAGTTGTCGAGCAACAGCACGATCTCGGTCTCGCCCAGCACGTCGGCCACCCGCTCGGCGAGTGCGGTGCCGGGCCGGGCGTCGATCCGCAGGGCGGCGGCGACCACATCGACCGCGGAGTCCGGCTCGGCGGTGGCCAGCTCGCACAGCACCACCGGACGGTCCGGGCGGGCGGCGCGGAGCCGGTGCCCGGTCTCGAGGAGCAGCCGGGTCTTGCCCACCCCACCCGGGCCGACCAGGGTCACCAGTCGCCCCGACTCCGTCAGCCCGGTCACCTCCGCAGCGAGGGCGTCCCGGCCGACGAGTGACGTCGCCGGAACCGGCAGCCTGCCCACCGGAGCCCACACCCGATCGGTGGCACCGGCGAGCAGTTTCGTGTGGTGGGCCGCCAGTGCCGGCGACGGCTCGATGCCCAGCTCGTCGCCGATCAGCCGCCGGAAATCGTCGTAGACGCGCAGCGCCTCGGCCCGGCGTCCCGTTGCCGCGAGCGCCGTCATCAGAAGCCCACGCGGTCGTTCCCTCGACGGCTGCGCGTCGGCCAGTGCGGCCAGTTCGGCAACGAGGCCGTCGGTGTCGCCCCGCGCGAGCCGCGCCTCGGCCCGCACCTCGCGGGCCCGGAACCGCAGTTCCTCCAGCCGCGTCGCCTCCACGCGGGCCTCGTCCACGTCGTCGAGCTCCGGGTAGGCGGGACCCTGCCAGCGCGCGAGCACGGCCTCGATCTCGGCTGCATCGGTCGTTCCCCCCGTCGAGACCGCGACGAGGCGGTCGGCGTCGACCTCCACGCGGGCCGGATCGAGCCGATAGCCCTCACCGACGGACTCGATCAGGCCGTGGGGCAGGCCACGACGCAGCCGGAACATGTGGTTCTGCAGGGCGGCGGCCGGATCCGCCGGCAGCCTGGACGGCCACAGGGCGTCGACGGCGGAGTGCGCGGGCACCACCCGGCCCCGCCGAAGCACCAGCAGGGCCAGCAGGCGCCGCTGCAGCAGCCCGTCGGGAGTGATGTCCCGACGATCCCCGTCCAGCACGCGGATCGGGCCGAGCACCTCGACCCGCACCCGGTCGCCACCCGTGGCCACGTTTCCATTGGACCACCCGCGCCGGTCTCCTGCCGAGACCCGGGACGTCAGGTTCGATGCGGGCCCGGCGGGTCGGCCGGACGCATCGACAGCGCCGCGACGAGGAAGCACAGCGCCCCGACGAACGTGCCGACGTCGGCGAGCCTCGGCGCGAACGTTGCGCCCGCCGGGTCGACGTGGGCGCCGACGGCCGCGGCACCGAAGGCGAGCGAACCGAGCATGTTCAGCCAGGTGCTGCGCCAGTTGCGGGCGTGCGGATCCCACAGCGCATCGGTGTCGGTGGTGGCCACCACCGCCAGGGCACTGCTGACGAGGAAGCACACCGAGCCGACAGCGTCGGGGCGCCACACCAGATTCCGCTCCTCGGTCGCCGTCAGACCGGCGACGAGCGCGAATCCCGTGCTCACGTTGAATGCGAGCGTGCCGACCCACTGCACCGCGGCCGACCACCAGTCGTACCGGTCCACGCGGGTCACCGTCGGCGGGCGGTGCGTCAGCAGCAGTTGCACCGTCGCCGCCGCGGTGAAGAACCACGAGCCCACGAAGTAGAGCAGATTGGAGGTGGCGGCGGGGAGGACGAGCACGCCGCCGGCACCGGCCCCGAACAGGGCGGAACCGACGACGAACAGTCGCGATTCGCGGCGCAGCGTCGGCCGGGTGAACACACCCGCGAACCTAGTGGGCGCGGCCCGGCGTCGTGCAGATTGTGGTTCGTGCGGCGCGTGCCGGGGCGCCTCGCCGCTGTTGTCGGGGCGCTCGCCGCCGTTGCAGGGGCGGCTCGCCGCCGTTGCCCGGGCGGCTCGCCGCCGTGCGGAAGCAGCGCCGCGCCGCGCCACGTGGCGTAGGTTCGGCGGAGAGGACACGCTACGACGAAAGGGACCGATCGATGCCCACACGTACCTCTCGCACAGCCTGGAACGGTGGCCTGCAGGACGGCGCAGGCCAGGTCGAACTCACCAGCTCCGGCCGCGCCACGTTCGATGTCTCGTTCCCCAAGCGGGCGGCGGACGACGCCGACGGCACCACCAGCCCGGAGGAACTCATCGCCGCGGCGCACTCGTCGTGCTACGCGATGCAGCTCTCCGCGCTCATCGCCGAGGCCGGCGGCACGCCGCAGAGCCTCGACGTCACGGCCGACGTCTCGCTCGGCCCGGACCCGAACGGCGGATTCCGGCTCACCGGCATAAAGCTGACGGTCCGCGGCGAGGTCGACGGTCTCGACGCCGACGGGTTCGCGAAGGCGGCGCAGGGAGCCAAGGAGGGGTGCCCGGTCAGCAAGGCCCTGACCGGGGTGGACATCACGCTCGACGCAGCGCTCGAATCCTGAACGACCCGGCGAGTGCGCACGTCCCGCGGCGACGACCGCCGGGAGGTGCGCACTCGCGCTGTTTCAGCCGCCGGTGAGCGCGTCGAGGTAACGGCCCATCATCCACCGCTGAGCGAGCGGCAGGACCGGTGCACCGAGGCGGGTGAACCAGCGACCGGGCCGGGAGACGGCAGTGATGTGCCCGAACACCACGCCGTCGGGTCGTCGCTCGACCACGAACGCCTCTTCCCCGCTGATGGGGTGTCCCTCGAGCGTGCCGTAGGCGAAGCCGCGACGGTTCGGCTCGTCGACGACGTAGACCACCCGGCACCACGCCTCCCAGCGCACCGGACCGAAAGGGGGATCCAGCCGTACCTCCAGTCCCGCCCGAGGGGCGGGGGTGTGTGAATCGACGCGAAAACCCGCATGCCGCTGCATATTCCAGCTTTCGAGGGCCCCGACGGCGGTGCGGAACGCGACATCGCCCGAGCCGAGGCGGGAGGTCAGGTGCGCGTGCCGGAACCCCGCCGGCGTCTCGCCGCGGGTCGCGCCGACGTGCGGGTAGTTGAACGAGCGCTGTGCGTTCACGTCGGCACGCTCAGTCCCGGGCGGCGTCCTCGCCGGTGGCTTTGACGTCGAGTACGACCTCGAACTCGAGCAACGACGCACCCGATGCGACCGGTCGCTTCGCCTCACCGGCGTGCGCCTGCCGGGCCGGGCCGTCCCGCCAGGCCGCGAACGCCTCCTCCGACTCCCACTGGGTCACCACGAAGTAGCGCGACTCGCCCTGCACCGGACGCAGGAGCTGGAATCCGAGGAATCCGGGGGAGTTCTCCACGGTGTGCGCCCGATGCGCGAAGCGCGTCTCCAGTTCCGGGCCGGCGCCCTCGGGGACCTCGATTGCGTTGATCTTCACCACTGCCATGGCGGCGAGCGTACTCCGCTACCTTGGCGGTTGTGTTGCACGACGAAGGTGGTTCCGGGCGGCCGATCCTGCTGCTGCACGGCCTGATGGGCAGCTCCCGCACCTGGCGACGGCACGTGCCGTGGCTGCGCAGCCACGGTCGCGTCCACACCTTCGATGCCGCCGGCCACGGGCGTCCCGCCCCGGACCGGCTCACCACCGAGGCGTTCGTCGCCGACCTCGCCGCGCACGTGGACGACATCGGTGAACCCCTGGTGGTGATCGGGCACTCGATGGGCGCGCTGCACGGGTGGTGCTTCGCCGCCGCGCACCCCGACCGGGTGGCCGGCCTCGTCGTCGAGGACATGGCCCCCGACTTCCGTGGCCGCACCGCCGCGGACTGGGCCGCGATGATCGCGCAGTGGCCGCAGCCGTTTCCGGACGAGGACGCGGTCGTCGGCTACTTCGGCGACGTCGCCGGGCGGTACTTCCTCGATTCCTTCGAGCATCGCGCCGACGGCTGGTACCTGCACGGGGAGGTGGGCACCTTCAGGGACATCTCCGAGGAGTGGGGCTCCCGGCACTTCTGGGACCAGTGGCGGTCGATCTCGGTGCCGGCCCTGCTCGTCGAGGGCGAGTTCACCATCACGCCCGAAGGGCAGATGCGGCGGATGGCCGCCGAGCACCCCCGGTCCCGGTACGTCCGGGTCCCGGGCGCGGGGCACCTGGTGCACGACGAGCGCCCCGGCGAGTACCGCGCCGAGGTCGAGCGATTCCTCGACACGCTCGACGAGTGAGCGCGGCTCAGCCTTCGCCGGCGAGCGCGAAACGCCCGTCGTCGGTCTGCTCGACCAGGCCGTCCACGAGCAGCGAGTGCAGCGCCCGGTCGCGCTGCCCCGGATCCGCGAGCCACACCCGGTCCAGCACCGGCCGCTCGACGGGGACGTCGCTCTCGCGCAACACCGCCATGAGCTTGCCCCGCACCTGACGGTCGGTGCCCGTGAACTTCTGCACCCGTCGCTGCGGGCCGTCGTGGGCGGGCCGGCCGGCCTCCACCCACTCGCACCGCGGGAGCGGACACCGGGCGCAGTCGGGTGAGCGGGCCGTGCAGATCGTCGCGCCGAGTTCCATCAGGGCTGCGGAGAACGTCGCCGCCCGCTCGCGGGTGCGCGGCAGCAGCGCCTCGACGTCGGCCAGGTCCCGCGTCGTCGAGGGATTGCCGGGCTCGGCCGCGCCGTGCACCGCGCGTGCGACGACCCGGCGGACGTTCGTGTCCACCACCGGGACCCGCCGGCCGTACGCGAAACAGGCGACGGCACGCGCCGTGTAGGCGCCGATGCCGGGCAGGGTCAGCAGCACGTCCACGTCCGCCGGCACCTCGTCGCCGTGCTCGGCGGCCAGGACGGCGGCGCACTCGTGCAGCCGCAGGGCCCGTCGCGGATATCCGAGCTTGCCCCACGCGCGCAGCACGTCGGCCCGGCTCGACGCGGCCATCGCCGACGGCACCGGCCAGCGCTGCACCCACTCCAGCCAGATCGGGGCCACCCGGACCACCGGGGTCTGCTGCAGCATCACCTCACTCATCAGGATCTGCCAGCCGGTCACCCCGTCCTCGCGCCACGGCAGATCCCTCGCCTCGGCGGCGTACCACCGCAGCAGGGCGGTCGCGTCGACCGGCATCTCTCACGTCCTCCTGTCGGAATGTCGGACCGATGTGACCTCGCGGTAACCCGGCCGTGCGGGGCGCGTCACAGGCCAGGGTGGATAATGTCCGTATGCCGAACTCCAACCCCATCTCCGCCTGGAAGGCCCTGACCGAGGGTAACCAGCGCTTCGTCAGTGGTACCCCGCTGCATCCCAGCCAGGGCATCGACCGTCGCGCCGAACTGGTCAACGGACAGCACCCCATCGCCGTGCTCTTCGGATGCGGTGACTCCCGGGTGGCCGCCGAGATCATCTTCGACCAGGGCCTCGGTGACATGTTCGTCGTGCGCACCGCGGGGCACGTGATCGACAGCGCCGTCCTCGGTTCGATCGAGTACGCCGTGGGTGTGCTGAACGTGCCGCTGATCATCGTGCTCGGACACGACAGCTGCGGCGCGGTCAAGGCGACCCTGGACGCCCTCGACGAGGGTCGGATTCCTCCGGGGTTCATCCGGGACATCGTCGAGCGGGTCGCACCGTCGATCCTCATGGGTCGCAACGACGGGCTGTCCACCGTCGACGAGCTCGAGGGCCGGCATGTGGTGGAGACCGCGAAGCTGATCGGTCAGCGGTCCCAGATCATCGCCGAGCGCATCGCCAACGGGCAGTGCGCCATCGCGGGCGTGACCTACAAGCTCTCCGACGGACACGTCCAGCTGCAGGGACACGTCGGCGACATCGGTGTGACGGTCGACTGACGCGACACGCCGACTTCGGTGCGGCGGCCCCTCGCCGGTGGCACATACCGTGGGAGACGTGCTTGAACCGAACGGGCCGCTGCCCCCCGAGATCTACTGGCGTCGACGCGCGCTCGCCGTGGGTGTCGGCGTGGTCGTGCTCGCGCTCGTCGTGTGGCTCGTCCTGTCCCTGACCGGCGGGGGCGACGACCCGGAGCCGGATCCGGCGGCCGCCGGCGTCCTGACGTCCGAGACCAGCACCACCCGCACCCCGACCAGCAGCACGGGGGAGGAGACGGACGAGGATACGGCCGACGGTGTCGCCGCGGCCGGGCCCGGCGGGTCCTCCGGCGGCACCCAGTCGGGGTCGTCCCAGTCGGGGTCGTCCCAGTCGAGCACGCCGTCGGGATCCGCCGCGTCCTCGAGTTCCGCGGCGGCGAGCGCATCCGCCGTCGCCGCCGGGCAGTGCCCGGACCAGGCGCTCGCCGTGCGGGTGACCGCGGACCGGCCCAACTACCAGGTGGGTGAGGAACCCGAGTTCACGATCGTCATCACGAACATCGGCACGACCGCGTGCGAGCGTGATCTCGGCGCGGGTCTGCAGCAGGTGCTGGTGTACTCGCTCGACGGCAGCCGGCGCTTGTGGTCGAACACCGACTGCTTCCCCGAGTCGACCGCCGATGTGCGCAAGCTGGCTCCGGGCGACCAGGCCGCCTTCGCGGTGAAGTGGTCCGGAACGACCTCCGAGCCCGGATGCCAGGCGCCACGGGAGCGGGTTCCGGCCGGCGCGTACACGGTGGTCGGCCAGCTCGGCGGCCTGCGCAGCACCCCCGAGCCGTTCAACATCGCCTGATCCGTCGCCCGACCGGCGCCGCTGCGAGCCGCGGATCAGTCGTACGGGCCGTTGATCGACGACTCCGCCAGACGCGACAGGCCTTCGCGGATGGAGCGCGCCCACAGCCCGCCGATCCCCTCCACGGACTGCAGGTCCGCCGCCGTTGCCGCGAGCAGGCCCTGCAAGCTCCCGAACGAGCTCACCAGCCGATGGATCTGCGAGGACTGCAGCCGCGGCACGCGATGCAGCACGCGATAGCCACGCGGACTCGTCGCGGTGTCCAGGGCCTCGATCGTGCCCGGATACCCGAACACGCGCGCCAACGTCGTCAGATCCAGCAGGTCGACGTCGGTGAGCCGATCCAGCGCGGCCAGGGTCTGCTCGACCGCGACGAGCTGCGGGGCCTCCGAACCGGACAGATAGTCCCGCACGATCAGCTGGCGGGCCAGGTCGTTGTCGCCCACCAGCTCCTCGAGCTGCAGCGCCAGCTGGCGGCCGTCGGTGCCCAGTTGGAGCACCTCCTGTTCGATCTCCACCGAGACGCGCCGCACCATCTCGAGCCGCTGCGCGACGGTGAGCGCATCGCGCAGCGTCACGAAGTCCTCGATCTCCACCACCGACAGCTGCCGGGTGACCTCGTCCAGCCGCGACTTGTAGCGCTCGAGCGTCGCGACGGCCTGGTTGGCGCGCGAGAGAATGGTCGCCGAATCGTTGATCACGTGCCGCTGACTGTCGACGTAGACGGTCACGATGCTCATCGACTGGCTCACCGACACCACCGGGTAGCCGGTCTGGATCGCGGTGCGCTCCGCGGCGCGGTGCCGCGTTCCCGATTCGACGGTCGGGATCCGGTGATCGGGTACCAGCTGCACGTTGGCCCGCACGATCCGGCTGCCGTCGGTGGACACCACGACCGCGCCGTCCATCTTCGACAGCTCACGCAGCCGGGTGGGAGCGAACTCCACGTCCAGCTCGAAGCCGCCGTCGCACAGCGCCGCCACCTCGTCGTCGAAACCGAGAACGATGAGGCCTCCGGTGCGGCCGCGCAGGATGCGCTCGAGACCGTCGCGCAGGGCGGTGCCGGGTGCCAGCCGGGCGATGGTCTCGCGCAGCGTCACGGACGGTGCCACATCGGTCATCGATGGTTCCTTCCCGTGTCCGGCCGGTGCGGCGAACGTCACTTCGTGTCGGTCCGCCCGGTGGAGCCGACCGAACCGCCGACTAGATTACTTCCCCATGAGCGGTACCTGGACCCTGCCCGACGACCTCGCCCTTCCCGAGCTTCCCGACGACCATCCCGGGGCGGGCGCACCGATTCCGTCTCATTGGAGCAAGTGCTTCGGCTGCGGGGACGACCAGCCCGCGGGAATGGCGATGCAGTTCACCTTCGGGGAGGGCCTCGAGGTCACCGGCATGCTCGACGTCGCGAACCGCTACCAGGGCGGTCCCGGTTTCATCCACGGCGGGATCCTGACGACGGCGTTCGACGAGGCGCAGGGCATGGCGTGCATGGTGCTGCGCCGGCCCGTCGTCACCGGCCACCTGCAGATCGACTTCGCCGCGCCCATCCCGCTCGGGTCGGTGCTGGAACTGCGCGCGCGGATCGACGGCACCGTGCGCCGCAAGGTCTACACCAGCGCGGAGGCCCGCATCGTCGAGGGACCGTTCGCCGATCCGGATGTCGTCGTCGCGACGTCGCGCGGGCTGTTCCTCACCGTCGGTGCGCAGCACTTCGACAGGGCGAAGGACTTCGTCGACGGGGTCCCCGTGTCGCCGCACGGCACCTCGTCCGTCTGACACCGGGTCCGTCCGACACCGGGTCCGTCTGACACCGGTCCGTCTGACACCGGGTCACTCCGGGAGGAGGGGCACGGCCGGGTGCGGCCGCCGGCCGAGCACCGAGGCCGAGGTGAGCGCGCGAGTGCCGAACCGGCCGTGCACATCGTCGAGCACGGCGTCCAGTGCGTGACGGTCGAGGGCCGGGTGACCGGCTGCCGCGCCGTCGCGGGCCGGTTCGTCGAACGGCAGCTCGAGCTGTTCGGTGCCCGCGGAGTCGAGATTCGACACGGCCACCCCGATCAGGGTCAGCCCCCGGTCCGAGACCAGTGGCTGCGCGAGGCCGAGCAGTTCCCGCGCGGCGCCGAGGACGACGTCCGTGCGGGCCGTGGGTGCGCGCAGCGTGTGCGATCGCGTCGCCCGGGAGTAGTCGGCGAAGCGCAGGCGCAGCACCACGGTGCGGCCGGCACGCCCGGCCGCACGCATGCGGCCGGTGACCCGTTCCACCAGCATCCGCAGGGTCGCGTCGACCAACCCGGGATCGTGTCCGGCGGCGCTGCGGGGCCGGCCGAGGGCGTGCTGCGCCCCCACGGACCGGCGCCGACGGTGGGGCCGGACGGGCCGCGGATCGTGTCCGTGCGCCAGCGCATGCAGATGGCGTCCCACCGACCTGCCGAGCAGCGCGACGAGTTCGACCTCGCTCTCCCGCGCGAGGTCGGCCACGCGGTGGAGGCCGTGCGCGTGCAGCGTCGCGGCGGTCACCCTGCCGACGCCCCACAGCCGTTCGACCGGTAACGGACGCAGGAACTCGAGTTCCCGGTCGGGTGGCACCACCAGCAGCCCGTCCGGCTTCGCGACGCCGCTCGCGACCTTGGCGAGGAACTTGGTCCGGGCCACCCCCACCGTGATCGGCAACCCGACCTGTTCGGCGACGTCGCGCCGCAGCCGGGCGGCGATGTCCCCCGGGGTGCCGTCGATCCGCCACAGGCCGGCGACGTCGAGGAAGGCTTCGTCGATGGAGAGCGCCTCGACGAGTGGCGTGGTCTGCTCGAACACCGCGAACACGGCGCGGCTGGCCCGCGTGTACGCGTGCATGCGGGGAGGAACGACGATCGCCGCCGGGCACAGGGCGCGGGCGCCGCGCCCGGACATCGCCGTCGCGACGCCGAAGGCTTTCGCCTCGTAGCTGGCGGCGAGAACGACGCCGCCCCCGCCCACGATCACGGGACGGCCGCGCAGGCGCGGGTCGTCGCGTTGTTCGACCGAGGCGTAGAACGAGTCGAGGTCGGCATGCAGGATGGTTGCGAGACCGGACACGAACACATGTTCGCATCCGGCTCCGACAGGACTACAGTCCCAGCGCGGCCAGGGCCTGACCGACGTTGCCGACCTCGATCGGACCGCCGTCGGAGCCCGGGGGCCGCGACGTCCGCCGCCCCGGCTGCGCGAGTTCGTGCGGCACGATCGCGCGGCCGAAACCGAGCCGGCTCGCCTCTGCGATGCGGCGGCCGGCTCCGGTGACCCGGCGGACCTCGCCGGCGAGGCCGACCTCGCCGAGCAGCACCGTGCCCGGCGGCAGGGGGCGCTCGCGCGCAGCCGACGCGACCGCCAAGGCCAGCGCCAGGTCCGCCGCCGGATCGGTGATGCGCATGCCGCCGACGGTCGAGGCGTAGACGTCGCACTTGCCCAGCGGCAGCCGGCATCGCCGCTCGAGGACGGCCAGTACCATCGCGACCCGTGCCGCATCCAGACCGCTGACGGCACGCCGGGGTGCAGGGTTCTGCGTCGGCACGACCAGGGCCTGCAGTTCGCCGAGCAGGGGCCGTTTACCGTCCATGGTGACGGTCACGGCGGTCCCCGCCACCTCCTCGGTCCGGTGGTGCAGGAACAGTCCCGACGGATCGCTGACGCCCACGATGCCGCCCTCGGTCAGTTCGAAACAGCCCACCTCGTCGGCGGCGCCGAAGCGGTTCTTCACACCCCGCACCATGCGCAGGGTGGAGTGCTTGTCGCCCTCGAAGTGCAGAACCACGTCGACCAGGTGCTCGAGCGAGCGCGGCCCCGCCACCGCACCATCCTTGGTGACGTGCCCGATGAGCAGCACCGGGACACCGCTGGCTTTCGCGAGCGAGGTCAGCGCGCTGGTCACCGCCCGGACCTGGGTGACGCCGCCGGACACGCCGTCGACGTCGGCGGCGAGCATCGTCTGCACGGAGTCGACGACGAGGAGGGTCGGTTTCACCTGCTCGATGTGACCGAAGACGGTCGCCAGGTCCGACTCGGCGGCGAGGAAGACGCGTTCGTGCACCGAACCGGTGCGGTCGGCGCGCAGGCGCACCTGGCCCGCGGATTCCTCCCCGGTGACGTAGAGGGCCCGGTCGTCGCTGCCGCGCTGCGCCCAGCGATGGACCACCTCGAGCAGAAGTGTGGACTTACCGACGCCGGGTTCCCCGGCGAGCAGTACCACCGAGCCGGGAACGACGCCCCCACCGAGCACTCGGTCGAGTTCCTCGATGCCGGTGGGCTTCGCGTGGGTGGTCCTGCTGTCGACGAGGGTCAGCGGTGTGGCGGGGGTGGTCGGGAGCAGTGCGGCGGCCCCGGCGCGGGCGAGCGAGGTGCCGGGCCGCGCCGCCACCGCGGCGGGCAACGCCGGTGCCTCGTCCATCGAACCCCACGTCCCGCAGTCGGGGCAGCGGCCCACCCACTTCGCGACGGTGTGCCCGCAGTCGGTGCACCGGTAGATCGACTTCGTCTTTGCCACCGCGTCAGCCTAGGACCGGGGGCCGACACGAGAACGGGGCCCGGACCGAGCGGAGTGCTCGGTCCGGGCCCCGGGATGCGTCGGGGTGCCGGTCAGTGGCCGTCGCCCTCGACCGGCGACTTCTCGGAAACGTTGCGCTCGACGTCCGTGCCTGCGTCGACCGGGACCTGCATGGTGACGTCGCCGGCCTCGGCGAAGGTGAACGTGACCGGAATGGTCAGGCCCGGGCGCACGCCCTCCTTCAGGCCGGTGAGCTCGACCTGGGCGACGGACGGGGTATCGGAGGACTCCGCGGCCTCGGCGGGACGCGGGGACTCGTCGGTTGCGGCCTCGGCGGTCGCGTCCTCGGCGAGGGTCTCGCCGGTCAGGCCGGCCGAGATCGACGCCTGCGGCTCGATGCGCAGACCGGACACGCCGGTGGTCGACGACGCGAAGTCGGTGGTGATACGCGTCAGCTCGTCGGGAGTGGTCTCGCTCAGGTTCACCACGGTGAAGCCGAGTGCGGCCTTGCCTCCGGGTTCGAGGCTGTACTCCTCGGAGTCCGGGTAGATCACGTGCACGTTGCGCAGCGCGATGTCCCCGAGTTCGGCGCTGTTGCCGTTGACCGCTGCCACCTGGGTGGCGGTCTGGCTGATCTGGCCGGCGCCGCAGGCGGACAGCGTGAGCGCCGCACCCGCGGCCAGGGCGAGAGCGGTCGCGACTCGGCGAGTCGGCGCTTTGAGAGCAGTCACGGGTTGTCCTCCACTCGAGTAAGGCTCGCAATCCACTAGGCAGAGTAGTAGTCGAAGAGCGCCGAGTCTGCGCCGGGGGCGGAAGTCGTGGCTTTCGTCCTGCCCGGACCGACTCGGCGGGGCCGCCGGGGGCCGCCCCGGGCGACGTGTCGAATATCACGGGATACACGGAACCGGTTGGCTGTCAAGTCCTACGCGCGCGCCTCTGTGCCCCTGACCTGCGCCGTTGATGGGAGCCGGATGTGAGCACGTGTTAAACTCGAAGAATCGAAAGGGGCACGGGACACATGATTTTCAAGGTCGGAGATACCGTCGTATACCCCCATCACGGTGCGGCGCTGATCGAAGCTATCGAAACTCGCACCATCAAGGGTGAGCAGAAGGAATATCTCGTTCTGAAAGTCGCCCAGGGCGACCTGACGGTTCGGGTACCTGCGGATAATGCGGAATACGTCGGTGTTCGCGACGTGGTCGGGCAAGAAGGCCTCGACAAGGTTTTCCAGGTGCTGCGCGCACCGCACACCGAAGAGCCGACCAACTGGTCGCGGCGGTACAAGGCCAACCTCGAGAAGTTGGCCTCCGGAGACGTGAACAAGGTCGCCGAGGTCGTGCGCGACCTGTGGCGGCGGGAGCAGGACCGCGGCTTGTCCGCAGGTGAGAAGCGAATGCTGGCCAAGGCCCGGCAGATCCTCGTCGGCGAGCTCGCGCTCGCGGAAGGCACGGACGACGTCAAGGCCGACAGCCTGCTCGACGAGGTGCTCGCCGCCGCCTCCTGAGCGGCCACGCGCACCGCAGAACTGCAGATGAACGATCGCAACGGGCCGGTCGTCGGAATCATTCCGGCGGCCGGCCGTGGTGTCCGCCTGGGCGAATCCCTGCCCAAGGCGTTCGTCGAACTCGACGGGCGCACGATGCTGGACCGGGCCGTCGAGGCCATGCTGACCTCGGCGGTGGTCGACCGGGTCGTCGTGGTGGTGCCGCCGGACCTGGTGACGTCCGTCGCAGCCACGGCGCCGCCGCAGGTGCAAGTGGTGGCGGGCGGCGCGGAACGCACCGATTCGGTGCGCGCCGGACTGGCGGCCGCGGAGGACGCCGCCCACGTCCTGGTGCACGACGCCGCACGCGCCCTGACCCCACCGGAGCTGTTCGCCCGGATCGTGGCGGAACTGCGCGGCGGTCGTCGCGCGGTGATCCCGGTGCTGCCGGTCGCAGACACCGTCAAGAGCGTCGACGGCGCGGGCCGGGTCACCGGCACCCCCGACCGGTCCGCTCTCCGCGCGGTGCAGACGCCGCAGGGATTCGCCGCCGACCTGTTGCGCCGAGCCAACGCCGGCGCCGGCGACGCCACGGACGACGCGGGCCTCGTCGAGCGTCTCGGCGAGAGCGTGTACACCGTTCCGGGCGAACCGCTCGCCTTCAAGATCACCACACCGCTCGATCTGGTCCTGGCCCGCGCCGTGCTCGCGGCCGGGACCCCCGTCGGACAGGAGAGCTGAGTGCGCGTCGGGATCGGTACCGATGTCCATCCGATCGAACCCGGACGGCCGTGCCGGCTGGCCGGGTTGCTGTTCGAGGATGCCGACGGGTGCGCAGGGCATTCGGACGGGGACGTCGCGGCGCACGCGCTGTGCGACGCCCTGCTCTCCGCGGCCGGTCTCGGCGACCTCGGTTCGGTCTTCGGTACCGGCCGCCCGGAGATGCACGGCGCGAGCGGGGTGTCGATGCTCGCCGAGGTGCGGCGCCTGCTCGACCTGCAGGGCTTCACGATCGGGAACGCGGCCGTCCAGGTGATCGGGAACAGGCCGAAGATCGGTCCCCGCCGCGACGAGGCGCAGCAGGTGCTGTCCGAGGTCCTCGGGGCGCCGGTGTCGGTGTCCGCGACGACGACGGACGGGCTCGGGCTGACCGGGCGCGGCGAGGGCGTCGCCGCCGTCGCGACGGCACTCGTCCTTCCGCGCGACGACGACCGGTAGGATTGCCGGTCGTGACCTTGCGCTTGTTCGACACCGAATCGCGGGCCGTGCGGGATTTCGTTCCGCTGATCCCCGGCCGGGCTTCGGTGTACCTCTGTGGCGCGACGGTCCAGGGCGAGCCCCACATCGGCCACGTGCGCAGCGGCGTCGCGTTCGACGTGCTGCGGCGCTGGCTGATGGCGAAGGGCCTGGATGTCGCCTTTGTGAGAAACGTCACAGACATCGACGACAAGATTCTGCGCAAGGCCGCCGAGGCAGGCCGCCCCTGG
This sequence comes from Rhodococcus ruber, assembly GCF_016804345.1. Taxonomy (NCBI): domain Bacteria; kingdom Bacillati; phylum Actinomycetota; class Actinomycetes; order Mycobacteriales; family Nocardiaceae; genus Rhodococcus; species Rhodococcus ruber. The sequence continues at coordinate 1,032,652 of NZ_CP044211.1, forward strand.
TGGGAGTGGAAGACGACGTACGAGCGGGCCTTCGCGCACGCCTACGATCGGCTCGGAGTGCTGCCGCCGTCCGTGGAGCCGCGCGCGACGGGCCACGTCACCCAGATGGTCGAGCTGATGCAGCGCCTGATCGACGCCGGCCACGCCTACGCGGCCGACGGCAACGTGTATTTCGACGTGCTCAGCTACCCCGAGTACGGCCGGTTGTCGGGGCACCGGATCGACGATGTCCACCAGGGGGAGAGCGCGGGGAGCGGCAAGCGGGACCCACGTGACTTCACCCTGTGGAAGGCGGCCAAGCCGGACGAGCCGTCGTGGCCGACACCCTGGGGTCGCGGCCGCCCGGGCTGGCACCTCGAGTGCTCCGCGATGGCCGAGTACTACCTCGGGGAGTCCTTCGACATCCACTGCGGCGGCATGGACCTGGTCTTCCCGCACCACGAGAACGAGATCGCCCAGGCCAAGGCTGCCGGCGACGGGTTCGCGCGGTACTGGCTGCACAACGGCTGGGTGACGATGGGCGGCGAGAAGATGTCCAAGTCGCTCGGCAACGTGCTGTCCATCCCGAATGTCCTCGCCCGGGTGCGCCCGCAGGAGCTGCGCTACTACCTGGGCAGTGCCCATTACCGGTCCATGCTCGAATACTCCGACGCGGCTCTGCACGAGGCGGCGGCGGGGTACCGCGGACTGGAGTCGTTCGTCCTCAAGACCCGGGACCGGGCCGGCGAGATCCCGGTGGGAAAGTGGACCGAGGAGTTCGCCGCCGCCCTCGACGACGATCTCGGCGTGCCGAAGGCGCTCGCCGAGATCCACGGTCGGCGCAGCGAGGGCAACAAGGCGCTCGACGCCGGCGACCTGGACACCGCGGTGCACATCGCCGGACAGGTACGCGCCATGCTCGGGATCCTCGGGGTGGACCCGCTCGACCCGCACTGGGCCGAGGTGGCCGGCAGCGATTCGGCGGCCCTCGAGGCCCTCGAGGTGCTGGTGTCCGCAGAGCTCGAACGCCGGCAGGCGGCGCGGGCTGCGAAGAACTGGGCGCTCGCCGACGAGGTGCGCGATCGATTGACGGCGGCGGGCATCGAGGTGACCGATACGCCCAACGGACCCGAGTGGTCCCTGAAAGCAGGGCAGTGATGGCTGGTAATTCTCAGCGACGAGGTGCGGTCCGCAAGGGCGGCACCAAGAAGGGACAGGTCGTCGGGTCCGGTGGGCAGCGCCGCCGCGGCCTCGAGGGCCGCGGTGCCACCCCCAAGGCCGAGGACCGTCCCTACCATCCCGCCGCGCGGCGCGCCCGTGCTGCGGCGAAGACCGCCGACAAGCGCGGCCGCAGCACGGCCGGCCGCAAGGGCGAGGACGGCCCGGAGATGGTGCTGGGCCGCAACCCGGTGGTGGAGTGCCTCCGCGCGGACGTTCCCGCGACGGCGCTGTACGTCGCCGTGGGCGCCGAGGCGGACGAGCGACTCAAGGAGGCCGTGCAGCGGGCCGGGGACGCCGGCATCTCGATCCTGGAGGTCCCGCGCGGCGAGCTCGACCGGCTCACCGCCAACGGCATGCACCAGGGCATCGGATTGCAGGTTCCGCCGTATCGCTACGCCCATCCGGACGACCTGCTGGCCGTCGCCCACGACAACCACGAGCGGCCGCTGTTGGTGGCTCTCGACAACATCACCGACCCGCGGAACCTCGGTGCGGTGATCCGGTCGGTCGCAGCGTTCGGCGGCCACGGCGTGCTGATCCCGCAGCGTCGCAGCGCTGCCGTCTCGGCGGTGGCATGGCGAACCAGCGCGGGTGCCGCGGCCCGCCTCCCCGTCGCCCGGGCGACCAATCTGACGCGCACCCTCAAGGACTGGCAGTCCCGTGGGGTCCGGGTCGTCGGTCTGGATGCGGGGGGCGATACCACCCTCGACGATTTCGACGGTACGGACCCGGTGGTGATCGTCGTCGGCTCCGAAGGCAAGGGGCTGTCCCGACTGGTCCGCGAGACGTGCGACTCGATCCTGTCGATCCCGATGGCCGGTGACGTGGAGTCGCTCAATGCGTCCGTCGCTGCCGGTGTCGTGCTCGCGGACATCGCGCGTCAACGCCGCATGCTGTAGTTCCGTCGGCCGTGCGGCCGGTGTCGTTCCGTCGGCCGTGCGGCCGGTGTCGTTCCGTCGGCCGTGCGGCGGGGGTCGGGGAACCGTTCCGCTTCCGGCCGCGTCGAATCGGGTAGAGCTGATCGACAGCGGACGGGGGACACATGGCACAACGAACCGAATTCACGGGACGGATCGGAATCGATCCGCCGCTGAACCGACACGAGATCGACTTTCTCGTCGCGTTCGCCGGACCGGCCAGTGGCCCCCACCGGTCCCCGGCCGACGGGCTGCCCACCCGGGGGCGACCGCTGTCGTGGTGCCAGTGGGTACCCACCGCCGACGGCGCCGCGCTGGTGTGGAACGGCGGCGAGTGCTTCTACTTCTACACGGAGTGGCTGGCCTACCTGATCGACACCTTCCTCTCGCGCCGGGCGCGGCTGCGACGTGCCTCGCGTGCGGCGGTCCCGTCCGGGAACTTCACGTTCGATCACGTTCTCACCGGCACGGTCGACGTCCGCACACCGGCCGGCACGCTGCGACGAATCACCGTGCGGGACAACCATGTCCAGGAGTGTGTCGTCGCCGGGCCGAGTCCCGTGGTCCGGCCTCCGGGAGATGTGGCGGTGTCCTGAGCTGTTTCGCAGTCATCGCGTGAGGGTGGCGACGAACCGCACCCGATGTCCCGGCCCGAGCTGCGCGGCGACGGGAAGATCGGCGGGCAGGACGACGGCGATCACCGGGTGGTCGCCGACGACGGGATGGTCGGCCAGGAACAGGATGGGGTTGCCGTCCGGGGGGACCTGCACCGAGCCCGGGGCGGTCGGCTCCGGACGATCGGTTCCGCCACGCGCGAGATGCAGCTTGCCGGGTCCCTGCAAGCGGATGCCGATGCGGTCCAGCTGCGGGGTCACGGCCCATGTCTCGTGCAGCAGCGCATGCACCGAACCGGCGCTGAACTCTCCGGGGTGCGGGCCCAGATGCACGCGGAGCAGTGCCGGGTCCTCGGGCGGGGCCGGTGGCGGGATCTGTTCCTCGCCGGGTAGCTCGCCCGTCAGGGTGCCGACCGGTATCCGGTCGCCGTCCCTGAGCCGGTCGGGCCCGGTCCCGGTCAGGGTGTCGGTGGATCGGCTGCCGTGGGTCTCGGGCACGTCGATTCCGCCGCGTACCGCCAGATACGAGCGCACTCCGCTCGTCGGATTACCGAGGGCCAGCACGGCGCCGTCGTCCAGCCTGAGCACCGAGTAGTCGGCCTCGGGGTGGCCGTCGACGGTGACCGGCACGCGGGCGCCCGTCACCGCAACGACGTTCGCGCCGATGCTGCGCACCGTCAGACCGCCGGCGGTGATCTCGAGCGTCGCCGCAGACGGGTCGTTGCCGACCAGGCGGTTCGCAGCGTCGTGCGCCGTTCGGTCGGCGGCGCCCGATACGCCCAGCCCCTGGTCCTCGCGTCCCGGCCGGCCGCGGTCCTGGACGGTGGTGAACATTCCGCTGTGGACGACTTCGAGCCCTTGCATGGGGGAAATTGTCCTCGCCCCGCCGCCTGCGGAGGGCGCGTCCGGGGGATCTCGCTGCCCCCGAACATATCCGTCCCGGACCGGCGGTCGGCGATCAGCCGGCGAGCGACACGCAGCCCCTCCGAGCGACGGCGAGGCGCGCCACATCTTGCCGAAGTAATACGGTCGATCGTATGCTCATCCGCATGACGACAGTATCGAAGCCGCTCACCGAGGACACCGATCCGCACGTCCTGCCACCGGCCACGGCCGCCGCGATGCTCGAGGGTGCACCGTGGAAGCGGTACGCCGTGTTCGGCGACAGCCTGTCGGTGGGCGCAGGCGATCCCACGCCCGGCTACGACAACCTCGGATGGCCCGCTCGGGTCGAACGGGTTCTTCGAATGGTCGAACCCGACCTCCGATACCTCAACACGGCGCGCATCGGTGCCACCACGGCGCAGGCGCTGGAGGAGCAGGCCGAGCGGATCGCCGCCTTCGAACCCGACCTGCTGCACGTCAACAGCGGTGCGAACGATCTCCTGCGCCGCAATCCCGACTGGGATCGGATCGAAGACGGACTGCGCACGATGTACACCTGGGCGGCGGGGACCGGCGCCCAGCTCAGCGTCCTGACGTTGGGTCGCGCATTCGTCATCCCGGCCTTCCCGGACTGGACCGAGCGTGTCGCCCGCCTCAACGACATCACCCGGAAACTCGCCCGCGAGTTCGACGCCGTCCTCGCCGATTCGTGGGACCACCCGCTCAACGACCGCGAGAACCTGCTGAGTGAGGACAAGATTCACTTCGCCACCACCGGGCAGGCCGTCCTCGCGACGTTGGTCCTCGAACAGCTCGCGGCCCGGGTGGGCGCCGACCGGGCCTAGGGCGTGTTTCATAAGCGGTCGGGCCGGAGCCACTGATTGATAGCCGCGATTCGGACGGTGGCGGTATAGCGGACCGCGAGTTTGTCGTATCTGGTTGCCACCGCGCGGTTCTGCTTGAGCTTGTTGATACCGCACTCGACAGCATGACGCTGCTTGTAGTGCTCGGTGTCGAACTCCGGCGGACGCCCACCGGACGACCCCTTCCGCTTCCGATGGGCGGCCTGATCGGACTTGACCGGAATGGTCGCGCGGATACCGCGTCTGCGCAGGTAGGCGCGGTTTCCGGTGCTGCTGTATGCCTTGTCGGCCAGCACACGATCCGGCCGGGTACGCGGCCGACCGCGGCCGGTCCGCGGCACACCGATCCCGTCGAGAACCGCGGTGAACTGCGGACTGTCCCCACTCTGACCGGCGGTGACCACGATCGACAACGGTTTGCGGCCCTGCTCGCAGGCCAGGTGGGTCTTGGTGGTCCACCCACCACGCGACCGTCCCAACGCGTGATCATCCGGTTCGGTCTCCACCCCGCCGGGTGGCTCGATCTGCTGATCGCCGTCCCCGCGGGCCCCGGCCGCATGCTGGTGGGCCCGCGCGATGGTCGAGTCGACGCTGACGTCCCACACGATCGCGCCGGCAGCGTCGGCGAGCGCCTGCAACGCCGTCAGGATCTGTGCCCACACTCCGCCGCGTTGCCAGCGACGGAACAGCCCGTACACCGTCTGCCACGGTCCGTACCGGGCCGGGATGTCCCGCCAGGGGGTACCCGTGCGGGTCCGCCACCGGATACCGTCGATGAGCTGGCGTTTCGTCCACTTCGGCGGGCGGCCCGCCTTCTTCCCTCGGGGCAGCAGCGGAGCCAACCGCGCCCACTGCGCGTCGGTCAGGTCTGCTCGCCCCGGCACCGCTACGCTGGGCACGAGGTCTCCGGTATTCAAGGTTTTGCTTGGTCGCTAAACCCAGATACCGGAGACCTCGCTCATTCAGTGGCAGCGACACACCTACCGTGTCCGAACTCCCTCACAGTGAGCACTTTTGAAACACGCCCTAGGGGCAGGACTGGATCCGCCACGAAATCGCTGGAGAATCGGGTGACGTAAAATTCACCGCATGTCGAGCGCGACACCCCCGTCGTCGGGAACGGCAAGTCCGCTTGTCGGTGACATCACCGACAAGCGGCTTCTTCGGGGTGCCCGCACTCGTCGCGCGGTCCTGGACCGGGCCGTCGACCTCGCGTCGCTGGACGGTCTCGAGGGGCTGAGCTTCGGACGCCTCGCCACCGACACCGGTCTCAGCAAGGCCGGTATCCAGAGTCTGTTCCGTACCAAGGAGGCGCTGCAACTCGCCACCGTCGATCATGCCCGGTCGATGTTCGTCGATTTCGTCGTTCGTCCTGCCCTGTCCGAACCCCGAGGGGTGGCGCGGATCCGGGAGCTCATCGGACGCTGGATCGTCTACGCGGAACGGCCACTGTTCGCCGGCGGCTGTTTCCAGGCCGCCAATCTGACGGAGTTCGACAGCCGGCCCGGCCCGGTTCGGGACGCGCTCGCGCGCAACCAGCAGGAGTGGGTCGACGCGCTCTCCGGCGAGCTCGCCGTCGCCGTCGAGAACGGTGAAATCGCCGATCTCGATGCGGATCTCGCGGCATTCCAGATCGACGCGGTGCTGCGGTCCGCGAACACCGCCATGCGCCTCGGAGACGGAGCGGCGGGGGACAAGGTCCGACGCATCGTGGAAGGACTGCTGCGTCCGCCGGGGCGAACCGTCCGATAGGGCACGGTCTCACGCGTGTGATCCGGCGCGATTCGATGACGGGCCCCGTGAGTCGGGGACCTCCGACTTCGTTGTGGGGCAACAATATGCACAGGAACGTCCAACTCGTCGGAATCCGGGTGACCGGTCCGAGCGTCGTCGAGGTTGTTCGCCGACAGGTTGACGCCGGGGGTGCCCTCGGGCATGATCATCGGCAACGGCGCCGCCGTCGGTCCGACCGGCCGATGGGGGCGCCGGCGCATGGCTGTCGAGACAGCGGCCACACCGGGTAGGGGACCCCGGTGGCAGGTCATTGGGGGGATTCACCGTTACGGCAACACATCTGGATGTCGGTGTACAACGAGGTCGCCGACGTCCAGGTTGCCGTGCCGGTGATTGATCAGAATGGGCACAGCGCATGATCCTTGGCAGACTCGCCGACGTGGCATGGCGTCTACCTCGCACCGTGGTCGGGGCGGCGATGCTGTTCCTCGTCGTCGCAGGTGTCTATGCAGCGCCGGCCGCAACCCGGCTGCCGTCCGGTGGATACGATGTTCCGTCATCGGAATCAGCTCGGGCAGAACAGATTCTGGACCAAACGTTCCGAACGGGTGGACTGCCGGTGGTGTTCACGGTCACCGACCCTGCGGGAGCCGGCAGCGTGCGAGCGCGCGGCGAATCCTCCAGGATTGTTTCGGCACTGCAAGATTCGCCACACGCGGGCCAGATTGCGTCGTACTGGACTGCACCCTCCCCGCTCGACCAGGCCCTGCTGAGTGCGGACCGGAACACCGGGCTGGTCGTCGCACGAATCGCCGGCGACGATCGGGAGGCACCGATCAGGGCGCACGAGATCGCGGCGTCCCTCGTCGGAACCCGCGACGGTGTGACCGTCACCGCCGGTGGTCAGGCCATCACGTACTACGAAGGCACACAACAGTCCCGAAGTGATCTGATCCGGCTCGAGATCATTGCGGTACCGCTGACCTTCATCGCGCTGGTCTGGGTGTTCGGCAGTCTCGTCGCGGCGCTGCTCCCGCTGCTCGTCGCGGCTATCGCTGTCGTCGGCACCGGTGCCTGCCTCTGGGCGCTGTACGCCGTCACCGACGTCTCGGTGTTCGCGGTGAACCTGGCGACGGGCCTGTGCTTGGCTCTCGCGGTCGACTACACGCTGTTCATCGTCAACCGATTCCGTGAGGAACGGGATGCGGGGACCGACGCACACGCGGCGCTGGTACGCACCATGCTGACGGCCGGCCGGACCGTGTTCTATTCGGCGCTGACCATGGCGGTGACCCTGGCGACGTTGCTGATCTTCGAACCGTATCTGCTTCGCTCCCTGGCATATGCCGGACTTGCGAGTGTCGGATTCGCGATGGCGGGTGCGTTGTGCGTCGCGCCGGCGCTGATCGTTCTCGCAGGAGATCGCATCGACGCACTCGATGTGCGAAAGCCGCTGCGACGCTGGTTCCGTCGCGAAGCCGTGCCGATCCGCGCCGTCGAGGATTCGTTCTGGTACCGCACGTCGGCGGCGGTGATGCGACGACCGGTCGTCGTCCTGGTGACGCTCACGATCGCGCTGCTGACCCTCGCGTGGCCGTTCCAGGGTGTGCAGTTGGCGTATCCCGACGACCGGGCGCTGCCGGAGTCGACGACTTCGCGGCAGACGGGCGACATTCTGCGAGCCGATTTCGCCCAGGACTTCGCCGGCTCGACCCCGATCGTTCTGACCGGTGCAGTGACGACCGTGCCGCAGGTCGCGGACTACGCGAGGGAACTCTCGACAATCGACGGTGTCCTGTCGGTCAGCAGCCCCGGCGGGGTGTATGCGAAGGGCATGCAGATCAGCCCACTCCGAGTCGATTCGGCAATCTCCGGTGACAGCGCATACGTCACGGTCTCGACCACGAAGGACCCGTACTCGCAGGAGGGCAAAGAGCAGCTCGAACGGTTGCGCGAGGTCCGGTCGCCGGCACCCACACTCTTCGGCGGCCTCGCGCAGCGTGACCTCGACAACGTGCACGGCATCACCGACCGCGTGCCCGTCGCAGTCGCGCTGATCGCTCTCGCGACGTTCGTGCTCATGTTCCTGATGACCGGCAGCGTGGTGCTTCCGGTCAAAGCGCTGGTCACCAACGCCCTCTCGCTCACAGCCGGATTCGGCGCCATGGTGTGGATCTTCCAGGACGGCAACCTCGGGGGTCTGGGTACCACCGCGACCGGACACGTCACGGCGTTCGTTCCACCCCTGCTCGCTGCCATTGCCTATGCGCTCTCGATGGACTACGAGGTCTTCGTGTTGTCGCGCATCCGCGAGGAATGGCTGGCGACCGGGAACAACCAGAGGTCGGTGTGTGCCGGCCTGGCGCGGACAGGTCGCATCGTCACGGCCGCCGCGGTCGTCATGACGGTGGTCTTCCTGGCGATCACCGCCGGGGAGGTTTCGTTCATGCGCGGACTCGGCCTCGGACTGACCATCTGCGTGCTGGTGGACGCGTTCGTGGTGCGCACGTTCCTCGTCCCGGCCGTCATGGCACTGACGGGCCGGTACAACTGGTGGGCGCCCGCGCCGCTGGCCCGATGGCACGCCAGACGCGGATTCCGCGAAGGGGAAGCGGTCCCGATCCCAGAACTACGAAAAGAGCAGTCGCTGTGGACAACCTGAACAGATTCGAAACCGAGGCCACGCATGCGGTCGCGCGGGCCGAGTGGTTTCTCGCACTGGTGGTCGTCGTGGTGCTGGCCGTCGCCCATCTCGACGAGATCGACTGGGTGGCGTTCGTCGCGCTCTTTCTGATCATCGACATCATCGGCTACATTCCGGGCGCGATCGCGTACCGGCGCAGCGCGGATCACGCGGTTGCGAAGGGCTACTATGTCGCCTACAACGTGATGCACAGCTTCCTCACGGCAGCCGCGATTGCGGCGGCATGGTCGCTGATCTTCGGTCCGGAATGGGCGCTTCTCGCACTGCCGATCCATCTGTGCGGAGACCGAGCTCTGTTCGGAAACACCATGAAGCCGTTCGGAATCTCGTTCGAACCGGTGAAGCATCCGGAGTTCGATGCCTTCGACCGTGCCTACCACCGCGTCGGTGTCCGCTCCGACGATTCCACGAACCACAGGGGGTTTCGACGTGCGCTTCCTCGCGCGTGAACGTGCCGTACTCGAGCAGTTCCTGCCGGGACTCGACGACGCGCTGGCCGATGTCCCGCTCGCGGACCTCGAGGGCAGTGCGGCCCTCGGTATCCCGCTGCTGCGTGATGCCGGCGGAGCCGGACTCGTGATTCCGGTCGAATACAAGGGCAAGGGCGCGAATGCTCTCGATGCCGTCAGGATCCAGCGGGCACTGGGCTCGCGGTCGCCGTCCCTGGCCGTGGCGAGCACCATGCACCACTTCTCCGTGTCCAGCCTCGTGCTGCTCGCCGAGACCGGGGGGAAGGAGTGGCTCGTCCTCGAAGCGATCTCCGCGAAGAACATGCTCGTCGCGTCCGGATTCGCGGAGGGCCGCCCCGACGGCCACATCCTCACCCCGACCATGGACGCCACCGTGACGGCCGACGGGGTCCGGGTCAGCGGGACGAAACGACCGTGCAGTCTGGCGCGGTCCATGGACCTGCTCACGGCCAGTCTCCGGCTGCCCTCCCCGGACGGTCGCGGGGACCGGCTGGCCGTCGCCCTCATTCCCGCCGACGACCCGGGTGTGACGGTCGCTCCGTTCTGGTCCAGCTTCGCTCTCGCCGGCGCCGAGAGCGATCAGGTGACGATCGACGACGTCCTGGTGCCTGCGGATCTGGTGGTACTCACGGAGGTGACCGAGGACGGGCGGCTCGACGCCGTCCAGACCGCGGGTTTCGTGTGGTTCGAGCTGCTCATGGCCGCCTCGTACCTGGGTGCGGCCAGCGCACTGGTCGAGCGTGTGCTGTCGGTGGAACGATCCGCCGACGTCGAGCGGATGCAGCTCGTCTCGCGCACCGAGAGCGCGCACGCGGCGATCGAGAACATCGCCCGGCAGGTCCCGCACGCGCAGACGGACGCGGGGCTCCTGGCCGACACCCTGTTGGTGCGGTACGCGGTACAGGACACGATCGCGTCGGTGGTACCCCGAGCGGTCGAACTGCTCGGTGGCATGAATTTCATGACGTCGGACGACGTCGGATACCTCGCCGCGGCCGTCAACGGCCTCGGCTTCCACCCGCCGTCGCGCACGCGAATGGCGGGACCGCTGACGCGCTATTTCGCGGGCAGCCCCCTCGAGATCGCATGAGGAGCGAAGAATGACGTGGCGTAGAAAGACACTGTTGTTGACCGGCGGCTCCGGCGTCGTCGGACGGGCACTGATCGACGAACTGTCGCACGACTTCGACGTGGTCTGCATGCGCAACCGCAACCCGGTCGACGACGTCCGGGTCAGCGAGTTCGCCGGGTCCTTCGCCGAACCGCGGCTCGGCCTGTCCGCCGGCGACTACGCCGTGCTGTCCCGCCGGGTGGATGTGATCGTGCACGCGGCGGCGGCAACCAGTTGGCGGGAGGACCCGCGACGGATTCGTGAGGTCAATCTCGGTGGCCCGACGGCATTGCTGGAGCTGGCGACGCAGGCATCGGCGCCGCTGTACTTCTTCAGTACCGCCTTCGTCGCGGATCCACCTTCGGCACAGGGACATTCGCCGGGAGCCGCGGCCTATGTGCAGTCCAAGATCGAAGCCGAGGCGCTCGTCCGGTCGCATGCCGTGCCGAGTGTGATCGTGCGGCCGTCGATCGTCATCGGTGATTCGGCGGACGGGCGGATGGCGGCGTTCCAGGGTCTGCACGCCGTGCTGGGAGCGATCGTGCGGGGCGCCGCACCGATGATCCCGATGCCGGCGAACGCTCTCATCGACTTCGTACCGCAGGACCTGGTTGCGGCCGTCATCGGCCGGCTCGTACGTCAGGAGGTCACCTCCGGCGAGTACTGGCTCACAGCCGGCGACCAGGCATTGTGTGCACGGCAGATCATGGACCTGTGCATGGGCCTGGCGGGTGACCTGGGTCTGTCGACGCGGGAACCGCGTCTCATCCCGACCGAAGCCGTGGACCGCCTGATCCTTCCGCTGCTGGAGGATTCGCTTCCGGCCCCGCTCCAGGCGAAGTTCCGCGATCTGCTCGAGTTCGCCTGGCTCTTCCAGAGCGCCGACCCGTTGCCGAACTCGCTGCCGGAACTGGGCTTCGCCGCGCAGGTCACCACGGAGGAGCTCCGGAAGACGGCCTACCTGTCGATGCGCTACTGGGCGCAGGTGAAGGGGCTCGTGGCCGGCGACGACGACGGGCGGGCGGCGTGACCGCCTCGGGCGTCCGGACCGGGATCGAGGACCTCTGCCGTGCTCACCAGGGCAGCGGGCGGGCCGCTCTGGGCCGTCTGCTCGGGGGCATGGAGGAGATCGCGTCGGAGGGCGCCTGGGTCGTCGTCGCGGACGGTCGGCGCTTCCTGAACTTCGGCGGCCACGGGGTGTATCTGCTCGGGCACCGGCATCCGGAGGTGACGGCAGCGGTGCACCGGCAGATCGACACGCACCCGATGTCGACGCGCGTCTTCTTCGAACCCGCGGGCGTGCACGCGGCGGCGGCACTGTCCGCCGTCACGCCTGCGGGCCTGGACCTCGTGCACTTCGTCAACTCGGGCGCCGAGGCCACCGAGGCGGCGTTGAAGCTGGCGCGGGCACATGGCAAGACCGAGATCGTCACGACCGTCAACGGCTTCCACGGCAAGACCCTGGGGGCACTGAGTGTCACCGCCCGCCCGGTCTTCCAGAGGCCGTTCGAGCCGCTGCTGCCGGGGGTGACCGCCGTGCGGTACGGGGACGCCGCCGAACTCGACGCCGCGCTCGCCCGGGTCGCGGGCCGGGGCGTCCTCATCGTCGAGCCGGTACAGGGTGAGGGAGGGGTGATCGTGCCCCCTCCCGGCTATCTCGCCGCCGCGGCCGATCTGTGCCGACAGCACGACGCGCTGTTGATCGTCGACGAGATCCAGACCGGTCTGGGGCGCTTGGGCACGTGGTGGGGTATCGACGACGCTCGGATCGTTCCGGACATCATGCTCGTCGGTAAGGGACTCTCGGGCGGTGTCGTCCCGATCTCCGCGATGGTCGCCACAGCAGAGACGTATCAACCGTTCGCCAAGGACCCGTACCTGCATTCCTCGACCTTCGCGGCCTCGCCGATCGCGTGTGCGGCAGCCGCGGCGACGATCCGGGTCATGCGCGACGACGACATCGTCGGCAAGGCGGCGGATCTGGGCCGGCGCCTCGTCCACGCCGTCGGGAACGCCGTGGCGGCTCACTCCTCGGCGCACCGCATCGAGGTCCGCGGCCGCGGACTGCTGATCGGCATCGAGTTCGACGATCCTCGATCGGTCGGAGACCTGTACCTGAACCTCGTCGATCGCGGGGTTCTGGTCAACCACTCCCTGAATTCGCCGACAGTGCTACGTCTCACCCCGCCGGCCGTCCTTTCCGACGGTGAACTGGACTTCTTCCTGACCGCGTTCACCGACGCGCTGTCCGCTGCCTTTTTCGCCTGAGCCCTACAGCAAGGAGAACCCCCATGCGCAGTGTCACCATGTCGTTCGTCCTCCCCGGAATCGACCCGAGCGCCGCCTTCGACCGGATCGGCGACTTCGAGAGCTACCCCCGATTGACCGAGGCTGTGGTCGCGGTCGAGGTGGCCCCCGGGGACGCCGGCGAAGTCCGGTCCAGCTGGACCGTCAAGTTCCGCAAGGGGCTGCTGCGCTGGACCGAGCACGATGTGCTCGACCGCGACGCCGGAACGATCGCGTTCACGCAACTCGAAGGGGACTTCGAGGTGTTCGACGGAACCTGGCGCATCGGCCGGACGGAAGACGGCGCGTCGGTGGTCTTCGACGCCCGGTTCGACCTGGGCATTCCGTCACTGGCCGACATTCTCGACCCGGTCGCCGAGGGTGCGCTGCGCGAGAACATCGCCCTCATCCTGTCCGGGTTGTTCGGCGAGATACGACAGCCGGCGCTGGCGGTCGACGCGTGACCACCACCCAGGACGCCGCGCAGCACCTCGCGCGGCGAGATGCGCTCGCCGTGCTGCGGGACTACGCCCGGAGTTCGTCCGCGTTCCTCGCACTCAACGAGGGCAACCGGTACTTCACGGTGCCGGGTCGCACCGGGTTCGTCGCCTACCGGCCGGTCGGCCGACGTTACTGGATCCAGTTCACCGGTGCCGTCACCCCCGAGCACGATCGATCCGCCGTCGACCATGCCTTCGCCGAAGCGGCGAAGCGCGCCGGGAAACGGGTCGTGGCCGTGCAACTGGAGCGGTCCGATGCCGAGCGCGCAGCCGCGAACGGATGGGTGGTCAATCAGTTCGGATCCTCGTACAGCATCGACCTCTCCGCATTCAGCCTGCGCGGCCGGAAGTTCGTCAAGACCCGCAACATGATCACCCGTTCGCGTCGTGAGGGGGTGACCGTGCGCGAGGCGACGCCGGAGCAGCTGACCGACCCCGCGTTCGCCACCCGACTGGACCGGCTCGATGCCGCGTGGTTGCGGAACAAGGGGCGTCACGTCAAGGGACTCAGGCTGATGGTCGGGGAGCGCGGCGGCGAGGTCCAGGAGCAACGCCGGCTCTTCGTCGCCGAAGCCGCCGGCCGGATCGTCGCGTACATCTCCTACTCGCCCGTCTTCGGCGAGAAGGCCGGCTGGCTCTACGACTTGACGCGGCGATCCCCGGACGCGCCACCCGGCGTTGTCGAGCACATCTTCGCCGAGGCGGCACAGGTGCTGCGCGAGGACGATGCGCCCTGGCTGCACCTGGGGCTCACACCGTTCGTCGGCATCGACCCGGACGCTGCTCTTCCGGGTGCGTCCCGCATGCTGAGCACCGCAACAGGACTGATCGCGAAGCACGGTTCGGCCGTCTATCCGGCCGCGAGTCAGCTGGCCTTCAAGCTCAAATGGCGTCCCACCCTGGTGACGCCGGAGTACATCGCATTTCCCGGTCGTGTTCGCCTGCGAGACCTCTGGAGTCTCGCCCGGGCGACGAATTCGCTCTGAAAGGAGGAACAATGGTCGATGCGACCCGGTGCCTGGACACGGCACCGATCTGGAAGCAACTGGCGGATTACGTCCCCGATGCACCACGACTTCGCGGGTCGGCCGGGGCCGACCTCGTGGTCGTCGGCGCCGGACTCGCCGGACTCACCGCGGCCTACTACGCGGCCAGGGAACGGCCCGAACTGAACATCACCGTCCTGGAGGCCGGCCGGATCGGATCGGGGGCGACGGGCGCCAGCACCGGCATCGTCGGTCCCGGTCTGAAGATTCCGCTCGCGTCGCTGAGGAGGAAGTACGGCGACACCACGGCGCGCGCCGCCTTCGGCGCCTCCCAGCACGGGGTGAACCTGCTGCGCGAGCTCATCCGGACCGAGCAGATCGACTGTGATGCGCGAGAGGAACCGCACACGCTCGCGGCGCTCACGCCTCGTCAGCGCGAGCGGATGGCGGCCCACCTGATGCACCTCGAACAACTCGGCTACGGCGTCGAGTGGCTCGGGCCGCAGGACCTCGTCGAACGGGCGGGACCGGGATACGTGGCCGGATTCTCGTACGAGAACGTGCTGCTCGTGGATCCGTACCGCCTGCTGCTCGGTCTGGCCGACGCACTACGCCGCCGCGGTGTCGAGATCCACGAGCACAGTCGTGTCGTCGACATGCAGCCGGCACGAGGGGGTGCGACCAAGCTCTACACCGCGTCGGCCGACATCACCGCGGACCGTGTCCTGTTGGCCGTGGACGGGTACGCGCAGAAGCTCAATCCCTTCCCGAACTCGGTGGTGACGATCCGAGCTCACGTACTGGCCACCGACCCGCTGAGCTTCGAACAGCGCGCCGCCCTCGGCTGGAACGGTCGTGGCGGAATCATCGACCAGCGAAACTATTTCAACTACTACCGAATGACCGCCGACCACCGGCTGGTGTTCGGCGGGGGACCGGTCGTCGTACCGACCGGCGATCCCGTCCCCGACGCCCGCACCGCGGATGCGGTACAGCAGAGACTTCGTCGCGAGATCGGTGAGAGATTCCCGATTCTGAAGGATGTGCCGGTGGTGGCGAGATGGACTGCGCTGGCCGGGAGCACCGAGGACCGGCTGCCGGTCGTCGCTCCGGTGCCCGGACGGCCCGGTGTCCTCTACGCGGGCGCCTGGTGTGGTCACGGTCTGTCGCTCGCCGTGGATTCCGCCTGGCGCTTCGGGCGGACGGTGGGCGGCAGCGCGGCCGACAGCACCCTGCCGTGGACCCGCCTGCGGGGCCTGACACTTCCGAAGCCCGCGCTCGAGGCCGGCACGAGGGCATACCTGCGGATGCTCGACCTCGCCGATCGGCACGACCTGCGGACCGGATCGCCGAAGTCCCGGGAGGACGTGCCCGGACGCGTCGCTCCGGCCGAGGAAGGAGTCTTCTCATGAGCGCGAAGATCGATTCGGCCGTCCTGGCGCCGCCGACGGACGACATCCCGCCCGGTGCCGGGACGCAGGATCCCGTGCCGCCGAGCGGTGCGGGATCCTGCGAGGGGGCGAGCAGCTCGAGCTCGACCGGTGAACCGTGCATCGAGACCGCCGACATCGTGATCGTCGGCGCCCGGATCGCGGGGTGTGCACTCGCCGTCCGCTTCGCGGAGGCGGGAAAGCGCGTGGCGCTGCTCGATCGTGGTGAGCGGGAAACGGATGTGCTCTCCACCCACTACCTGCAGGACCTGCGGCTGTGGGACGAGCTGGGTGTGCTGCGTGAGTTGCACGAGTTCGGTGCTCCACCACTGCATTCCACTCGAACGGTCATGGACGGAGTGGACATGTCCGTGCATCACCCGCAGTGGCCGCGGATGTGTGTGCGACGGTCGGGCCTCGACGAGCTCCTGCGCCGCAGGGTCGAAGCCGTCGGGGTGCCGGTGCGCACCGGCGTGACGGTGCGACGGCTGCTGAAGGAGAACAACGGACGGGTGCGGGGGGTGCTGGCGACGAGAGCCGACGGCAGCGAGATCCGGATCCTGGCACCGCTGGTCGTGGGTGCGGACGGCAGGAACTCGACGGTTGCCAAGCTCGTGGGTTCCGCCAAGTACGCGGTCACCACCAACGATCGTGATGCCGTCTGGCGGTACTACCGGAATCTGCCGGTGCCGCCCGAGTTCCAGCTGGTTCGTGACGGCCGCGACATCTACTTCATGGTCCCGTGCGACGACGGCCTGACCCTGGTGGTCGCCCAGCCGCCCCGCGACGACCCCCGCGACTACCGGAACAGGGAGGTGTTCGAGGAGAACGCGCAGCGCATCATCCCCACGTTGCGCGGTCTCATGGCCGCCGCGGAACAGGTCGGTGACGTCCGCCAGGTACGTCGGATGGACGGCTACTTCCGGGAGGCGGCGGGACCGGGCTGGGTGCTGATCGGCGACTCCGGGCACTTCAAGGACGTCATCACCGGCCAGGGGATCTCCGATGCCCTGCGGCAGGTGCGGATGTTCACCCGCACGGTGCTGCCGGAATGGGGGAGCCCGCGCACCATCGACCGCGCTACCCGACGGTGGTGGAAGGAACGCGACGCCGAAGCGCGTCCGATGTACTACTTCTCCCGGTCGATCGGACTGGGTCTTCCGACCAATTCGGTGGACATCGAACTGTTCCGATACATCAGTGCGTCCCGGCGGCGCAGGGACAATCTCACGCTCATGCTGAGGCACGAGTACAACCCACGCAGGCTGATGGGTCTGCCCGCGGCGGTGTCCATGGTCCGTGCCGCGAGTCGGCCGCACAACTCGGTGGTCTCCGTCGTCGACGATGCGCGGGCATCGCTGTACCGGCAGTTCGGCCGGAAGCAGGCGAGGTGACGTGACGGTGCACAATCGATTCCAGCCCGGCTGGCGGCATCCCGATCTCGGCGAACGCGGCGACGTGCGTATCGGGTCGGGGGCGGTACGCTACTTCGAACGCGGAGACGGCGAACCGATCGTCCTCGTCCACGGCGCGATGGTCAACGCGAACCTGTGGCGCCGAGTCGTGCCCCCGCTGTCGACGCAGTTCCGGTGCGTGACGCTCGACCTGCCGTTCGGATCGCACGACGTCGGCGTGCCCCACGTCGACCTGTCACTCCCCGGGCTGGCGCGACTGGTCGTCGACTCGATCGAGACGCTCGGGCTCAGTGGCGCAACCGTGCTGGCGAACGACACGGGCGGCGCGGTCGCGCAGCTCGTCGTCGCACAACGTCCCGATCTCGTCGGACGCCTGGTCCTCACCTCCAGTGATGCGTACGGTGACTGTCCGCCCGCGGCATTCGGCTTCTTCAAGCTCGCGGCGTCGGTGCCGGGAGGCCTGCTCCCGATTCTGGCGCCGATGACGGTGCGGTCCTTGCGGCGTCTGCCGATCGCCCAGGGCTGGCTCACCCGACGAGCACTTCCGCCCCACATCTCGGATTCGTATGTGCTGCCGGCGATCCGGAATCGCGGAGTGCGTCGGGACCTGGCGCGAGTGGTGACCGGTCTGCAGTCGCGGCACACACTGGAAGCAGCGCGGCACTTCGACAGGTTCGACAGTCCCGTCCTCGTCGCGTGGTCCCGGGAGGACCGATTCTGTCCGCCTGCCAATGCGCACCGGCTCACGAGGGACTTTCCGGATGCACAGCTGGAGTGGATCCAGGACGCCTACACCCTCGCACCCGAGGACCGACCCGAGCGGGTGGCCGCACTCGTCTCCCACTTCATCACCACGACCGAAACGAGAGTCCCACATGACCGATGATCGTCGCGCATGGTGGCGCCATCGCAGTCTCGGCACACGGCGCGAGCTCACACTGTCCACCGGCCGGCTCGCCTACTTCGAGGCCGGTGCCGGTGAACCGATCGTTCTCCTCCACGGTCCACTCACGAATGCGAACGTCTGGCGCAAGGTGGTTGCCGCTCTGTCCGGGCGCTTCCGCTGCATCGCGCTGGACCTTCCCTTCGGCGCCCATTCCGTCCCGATGCCCGACGCGGATCTGTCCTTCGCCGGATTGGCGGCGATCGTGACGGAGGCGCTCGAAGCACTCGATCTGCGTGAGGTGACGCTGGTCGGCAACGACGGCGGCACCCCCGTCGCTCAACTGGTTGCCACGACGCGGCCGGACCTCGTCCGACGGCTGGTCCTGACGGCCGGCGGTGCGTACGACAACTGCCCACCGCGGCGGTACCGGGCGATCATGAAGGCCATCGCCTACGCGCCGGCGGCGCGTGAACTGATCCTCGGCCCGTTGCGCATCCGGGCCCTGCGGCGGCTCCCGATGTCCTACGGCTGGCTCGCGCGTCGACCGGTCGAACCGGCCACCTCCGACTCGTGGGTCCTCCCGGCCCTCGAGAGCGACGCTGTCTACGCAGACCTCCGCCGTATGCTCCGCAGCCTGGAACCGAGCGCTGTCCTCGCGGCCGCAGAGTCGTTCGGCGACTTCCCGGGGCCGGTGCTGGTCGTGTGGTCCCGGGAGGATCGCGTGTTCCCACCCGAACACGCCGAGCGTCTCGCCGGGGATTTCGCGGATGCCGGACTCGAGTGGATCGCCGACTCGTGTTCGCTGCTTCCCGAGGACAAACCGTTCGAAGTGGCACAGCTGCTCGCGGACTTCGTGCAGCGCACCAGCTCGGTGCCGGCTGCCGCAATCTCGACGAACCAGGAGAGCTGAGACGATGCTGGAAATCAGTAGACCCGAGGTGGCCGACGACACCCGCACCTTCGACGTCGCCATCATCGGTGGCGGCATCGGCGGAACCGCGCTCGCGGCGATCCTCGCCCGCAACGGCGTCCGGGTCGTGATGATCGAAGCCGGCGGACACCCACGCTTCGCGATCGGGGAATCGACCGTGCCGGAGACGATCGTCGGGCTGCGGGTGCTGGCGCGTCGCTACGACGTCCCGGAGCTGGGATACCTGGCCGGGCACAACACACTTCGCCGGAAGGTCAGTGCCGCATCCGGTGTGAAACGCAATTTCGGATTCGCGTACCACCGCGAAGGAGAGCCGTTCGCGGCCGAGGAATGCACACAGCATCCGACGTGGAGCCCGCCCATCGGCCCGGATTCGCACTTCTTCCGGCAGGACGTCGACGCCTACATGTTCCAGGTCGCGCTGTCGTACGGTGCGACGGGTCTGACCTACACACCGGTCACCGCGGTCGACTTCGACTCCGACGGGGCGACCATCCGGACCGCGTCGAGCGGTGACTTCCGGGCCGGCTTCGTGGTGGACGCGGGAGGCATGCGCAGTCTGCTGGGCGAGCAGCTCGATCTGCGCATCGACCCGCCGTACCGGACCCGGTCCCGCACGATCTTCAACCACTTCGTGGGTGTCGAACCGTTCGACCGCGTGGCCCCGCCGCGCAAGCAGCACCTGATGCCGAGCCCGTTCTCCCAGGGAACGCTGCACCACCTGTTCGAGGGCGGCTGGGCGTGGGTGATCCCCTTCGACAACCACGTGGGCACCACCAGTCAACTGTGCAGTGTCGGAATCAATCTCGATATCGACGTGTACCCGAAACGAGACGGCGAGACGCCGGAGGAGGAGTTCTGGGCGCACGTCGATCGCTTTCCCACGATCCAGCGGCAGATGCGGGCGGCCAGGGCGGTGCGGCCGTACACGTCCTCGAACCGGAGCCAGTTCGCATCGAAGCGGATCGTCGGCGATCGCTGGGTCCTGCTCCCGCATGCCTCCGACTTCATCGATCCGCTGTTCTCCAGCGGTCTCGCGGTCACCATGATGATCCTCAACGCACTCGGTCACCGTCTGATCTCCGCCGTCCGGGAGGACGACTTCTCGGTGGAGCGGTTCGAGTACGTCCAGACCTGGACGAAGCGGTCGTTCCGGTACTACGACGATCTCGTCAGCTTCTCGTACACCTCCTGGGACCACTTCGACCTGTGGAATGCATGGCACCGGGTGTGGTGCCTGGCCACCATGTACGGCGCCAACGCGCAGATGCAGACCGTCATGGAGTACGAGAAGACCAGGGACAAGGCGGTGTTCGACCGGTTGGAGCAACCGCCCTACCGCGGGCTGCAGGCCGTCGACAATCCGCGGTTCGCTGCGATGTTCGATGCGGCGTGCGCGGCGATGCAGGCATACCGCGACAAGGAGATCGACGCGACCGAGGCCGGCCATCGCATCCACGTCGCGCTGAAGGAGAGCGAGCTGGTTCCGTCCGCGCGCTGGACCGGTTGGCGAGCGCTCGACCCGGACAATCGTCTGCCCACGGGTGAGTTCACGCTGTGGGACATGACCCGGCTTCTGTTGTGGGGCAAGTACGCCAGTCCGCCCCACATCCGCGGAACCTACTTCACCAACGGATTCGCCGGAGTGGCGAAGGAAGCGGGCAAGTTGTATCTGTCGGAGCTGCGCCACGGCAGCGGGCTGAGCATGCAGGTGGCCCGCGACATGGTGTCGTATCGCAACCGGGACTGGCGTCGGGTCGGCGGACTCGACTAGGCGACTCCGATGACATTGGCACTCGACCTCACCGCGCCGCTGCCGGCGCACTGGTTGCTGGTGTTCCTGGTGCAGGTCACCGTGCTGTTGCTGGGTGCGCGGGTCCTCGGCGGCCTGGCGGTCAGGCTCGGCCTGCCCGCGCTTGCCGGGGAATTGCTGGCCGGAGTGCTGCTCGGTCCGTCCGTCCTGGCGCACGTTGCTCCCGGCGTGTGGGGGTGGCTGTTCCCTGCGGAGGGCGGGCAGGTCCACCTTCTCGACGCCGTCGGCCAGTTCGGCGTACTGCTGCTCGTCGGTCTGGCGGGAATGCACGTGGACGTCGGGCGTCTGCGACGACTGGCCGGCCCGGCAGCCAAGATCAGCCTTGCCGGCCTGCTGATCCCCCTCGCACTCGGTGTCGGCATCGGTGCGATCGCGCCGCCCCCCATGCGCCCGGAGGGCACGAGCCCGGCCATCTTCGCGATGTTCGTCGGGGTGGCGATCTGCGTGACCGCAGTCCCGGTCATCGCCAAGGTGCTCATGGAACTCGGGCTGACCGACCGCAGGATCGGGCAGCTCGTCCTGTCCGCAGCGGTGATCGACGACGTCATCGCCTGGTTCCTGCTCTCGCTGGTGTCCGCGTTGGTGACGGCCGGGGCACTGGGGGTATCGGACGTGCTGGAGCCGGTCGGATGTCTCGCCGGTGTCGTGCTCTTCGCCGCGACGATCGGCAGGATGCTCGTGCGCCGCGCGGTGCGCCACGCCGAGGCGTCACGCGATTCGACTGCGATGGTGAGTACGACGGTGATCCTCGTCCTCGGCGGTGCGGCGGCCACGCATGCCATGGGACTGGAGCCGATCCTGGGCGCGTTCGTCGCCGGCGTCCTCATCGGCTCCGGCGGCGTGCGCGCGCCGGTCCTCGCACCCCTGCATGCGGTTGTCATGTCGGTCCTCGCCCCGCTGTTCTTCGCCACCGCGGGGCTCCGGATGGACCTGTCCGGTCTGCTCCGGCCCGGTGTCCTGCTGGCGACGACCGGGCTCCTCGTCGTGGCCGTCGCCGGGAAGTTTGCCGGTGCGTTCGTCGGCGGCAGACTCAGCGGTCTCGACCGCGCGGAATGTATCGCCCTGGGGGCCGGGATGAACGCACGCGGTGTGGTGGAGGTGATCATCGCCACCGTCGGCCTGAGCCTGGGGGTGCTCGGCACCGAGGCGTACACGGCCCTGGTCCTGGTCGCCGTCGTCACGTCCGTCATGGCCCCGCCCATCCTGCGCCGCGCCGTCGGCCGCTCCGACCGCGCTGCCGCGGAGGAACCCGGCGCGCGACCCGCCGAGTCCCGGTCCGGGGCCGGCACCGTCTCACTCGAGGAACCACGATGACCCTGTCCCGATCCGAAACCTCGCATCCCCCGACATCGCTGCCGCCCGGCCCGAGGTTGCCCGCCGTGGTCCAGACCCTGCTGTTCACGCTGGCGCGGCATCGCATCTATCCCGTGCTCACGCGGCGCTACGGCGACACCTTCCTGATCGAGCCCACCGCGCCGTACCGGCCCATGGTGGTGCTCGGACGGCAGGAGGACATCCGGACGGTCTTCGCCGGCAGCCCCGAGATCTACCATGCCGGCGAGGGCAACGCCATCATGCGCCCGGTCATGGGCGAGCACGCCGTGCTGGTCACCGACGAGGACCGGCACAAGCGGGTCCGGCGGCTGCTCACGCCCGCGTTCAGTGCTCGGGCGCTGCAGGGCTACCGCGACGACGTGACCACGCTGGTCCGGCACGAGGTCGCGCACTGGCCCGTGGGCCGCCCCTTCGCCACATTGGAGCGGCTGCAGGACCTCATGCTGGAGGTCATCCTCACCGTCGTGCTGGGTGTCACCGCGCCCGACCGCCTCGCCGAGTTGCGACCCGCGATCCGGCACATCACGGAGATCGACCCGATCACGTTGATGGGACTGCACAGCCCGAAGCTTGCGCGGATCCGGCCCTGGAGCACGCACTGGAAGCATCAGCGCAGATTCGACGAGATCGTCTACGCCGAGATCTCCGAACGTCGGGTCGCGGGCGACCTGCACGACCGAACCGACGTGCTCTCCCGGCTGGTGCAGGCCGCGGTGGACGACGCAGACGGTGGGCTCGGCGATGCAGAACTGCGGGATCAGCTCATCTCCATTCTCCTGGCCGGTCACGACACCACGGCCACGGGGCTGGCATGGGCCTTCCACGAACTGGTCCGCAACCCCGGCGTACTGGCAGACGCGCAGAAGGCGGCGGACGCGGGGGACGACGAGTATCTCGGCGCGGTGGCCAAGGAGGCGCTGCGCCTCAAGCCGGTGATCCAGGATGTGGCCCGCCAGCTCACCGCACCCGTGGAACTGGGCGGATACCGGTTGCCCGCGGGCATCACCGTGCTCCCCGCGATCGGCATCGTTCACGCCGACCCCGAGCATCACGAATCACCGGGCGAGTTCCGGCCGGAGCGGTTCCTGGGCGTCCAGCCCGCGGCGAACACCTGGATTCCGTTCGGCGGCGGTGCACGCCGGTGTCCGGGTGCCGCGTTCGCGGCCATGGAGATGACGGTCGTCCTGCGGGAGGTGTTGCGCGCCTACGATCTCAGCCCGCCCGGCCGGCGTCCGGAGAAGCAGAAGGCACGCAACATCACGACCGTTCCGTCGCGGGGAGCTCGCGTAGTGGCCCGGCGACGCACCACGAAGGCGGTGACGCTGTGAGCCCGACCGTGTTCACGGGAAAGACCTGTGTGGTCACCGGTGCCGGGTCCGGAATCGGCCGCGCACTCGCGGAGAACCTGGCCGGTCGGGGTGCGCGACTCGCTCTCTCCGACATCGACGGCAGCACTCTGGCCGAGACTGCGCGCCGATGCGAATCCCACGGTGCCTACGTGTCGACGGCACTTCTCGACGTGTCCGATCGAGACGCCGTCTCGCGGTACGCCGAGGAGGTGGTGGCGGAGTTCGGCATCGTGCACCAGGTGTACAACAACGCGGGCATCGCCTACTTCGGCAGTGTCCTGGAGTCGGACTTCGCCGACATGGAACGCGTCCTGGCGGTGGACTACTGGGGCGTCGTACACGGGACGAAGGCGTTCCTGCCGCACCTCGTCGCGTCGGGCGACGGTCACGTCGTCAACATCTCGAGCCTTTTCGGCTTGCTCTCGCTGGGCGGGCAGAGCGCGTACAACTCGGCGAAGTTCGCCGTCCGAGGGTTCACCGAAGCGCTGCGCCAGGAGATGATCGCCGAACGGCTTCCGGTCCGGGTCACGTGCGTGCATCCGGGTGGGATCAGGACTGCGGTGGCACGCAACGCGACGACGGCTCGGGGGATCGACGCGGCGTCGGTCGCGGAGATCTTCGATCGGCGGCTGGCGTTCCATTCACCGGAGATGGCGGCCCGGGCCATCGTCGCCGGGGTGCGACGTCGCAGGGCGCGCGTGGTGATCGGCTGGGAGGCGAAGGGGCTCGACATGTTTCAGCGGGTGACCGGAGCGGGGTATCAGCGGGTACTGGCCGTGACCAATCCGTTCACCGTCGCAGCGGATCGGAACCGGAAATGACCGAGCACTTCGATGTCGTCATCGTGGGGGCCGGGCTGTCCGGTATCGGCGCCGCCTGTCGTCTCGGGCGGGAACTTCCGGACAAGACGTTCGCGATCTTCGAGGCACGCGCGTGCCTCGGTGGCACCTGGAGTCTGTTCACCTATCCGGGGGTCCGATCCGACTCCGACATGTTCACCCTGAGTTACCCGTTCAAGCCGTGGCGCGGCGCGGACGCGATCGCCGGCCGGCAGGCGATTCTGGACTATCTCGAGGAGGCCGCGGCGGAGGGCGGCATCGCCGGCAGGATCCGGTACAACAGCCGTGTCGTCGAGGCGTCGTGGGATTCGGCCCGCTCGCGGTGGAGTCTCACCGTCGAACAGCGGGTCGGCCCGGACGAGACGGCCCGCCGCACCGTGACGTGTGCGTTCCTCTACGCCTGTGCCGGGTACTACGACTACGAACGCGCGTACACCCCCGATTTCGAGGGCATCGAGTCGTTCACCGGAACGGTGGTCCATCCGCAGTTCTGGCCCGGGGAACTGGACTACACGGGCCGACGCGTCGTGATCATCGGGAGCGGAGCCACGGCCATCACCTTGGCGCCGTCGATGGCGGAGCGCGCCGAGCACGTGACGATGCTGCAGCGCTCACCGACGTGGGTGTTCCCGCTGCCGCGCCGGGACATCGCTGCGGACTGGGCGCGGGCGGTGCTGCCGCCGCTCGCAGCCCATCGGTTGGTGCGTGCGAAGAACATCGCCTTCACCGGCTCGCTGTACTGGTTCTGTCGACGGTATCCGCGGGCCGCACGGTCGCTGCTGACCCGTCTGGTCACCCGCTCCCTGCGGGATCGGGACACCGTCGCCGAGCACTTCACCCCCACCTATGCGCCGTGGGATCAGCGGCTGTGTGCCGTCGTGGACGAGGATTTGTTCACCGCGATCCGGCACGGCACGGTCACGATGGTGACCGACCACGTCGACCGGTTCGTCCCCGCGGGGATTCGTCTGCGGTCGGGGCGTGTCCTCGAAGCCGATATCGTCGTCACCGCAACCGGATTGCAGATGCAGGTGTTCGGCGGCATCGACTTCGTCGTGGACGGCCGGCCGGTGACGATGTCCGACGAGTTCCTCTGGCAGGGCACGATGGTGACCGGGGTGCCGAATTTCGCGGCGGGGATCGGATATGCGAATGCGTCGTGGACGTTGCGCGCGGATCTCAACGCACGCGTGATGTGCAGGGTGCTGAGCCATATCGACCGCAACGGGCAGGTGCCGGTGGTGCCGCGCCGGGAGGAGACGCTGGCGGCGCGTCCCTTCCTGGACCTGTCGTCGGGGTACATCTGCCGGTCGGTCGATCGGTTTCCGCGTCACGGAGATCGAGATCCCTGGCGGGCCAGGAACTATGTGCGCGACGCTCTCACCCTTCGGCGCACGTCGCTGCGGGGGTCACTCGTGCCGTTCGGGTCCACGGGAGCATCTCGTCGACGCGAAGACTGTCCGGGACAGAATGTTTCGTCGTCCGGCCGGACCAGACTTGTGTAGACCATAGTCAGCCGTTTAGAGTCGGGCCATGGTCGAATCAAGTCGGACGATGGTCGGCGAGCAGACGGGTGACGCCCCGGTTCGGGACCGGTCCAATCTCATGTTGCTCGTACTGTGCTCGGCGGCGTTCATGGCGATGCTCGACGTGTTCGTCGTCAGCGTCGCCTTCGCCGCGATCGGGGAGGGGTATCCCGGATCGTCCCTGGCGGACCTGAGCTGGGTCCTGAATGCGTACACCATTGTGTATGCGGCCCTGCTCATTCCGGCCGGCCGGCTGGCCGACCGCTACGGTCGCAGAGCGGGGTTCGTCGTCGGGCTCGTGGTGTTCACGGTCGCGAGTCTGGCGTGCGCGCTCGGTCCGACGCTCTGGTGGCTCGTCGGATTCCGGGTCCTGCAGGCGGTCGGGGCGGCGGCCCTGACTCCCACGAGCCTGGGTCTGCTGCTGACGGCACTGCCGCCCGAGCGGCGCGCCACTGCGGTGAAGATCTGGGCCACGTCGACCTCCCTGGCCGCGGCGGTCGGGCCGGTGATCGGCGGGGCGCTCGTGAAGGTGTCCTGGCAGTGGGTGTTCCTGATCAACGTGCCGGTCGGCATCGCGGCGGTGGTGGGGGCCGTCGTGCTGCTGCCCGAGACGAAGGACGCCACCGTGACGCGGATTCCCGACGTCCTCGGCGCGGCGGTGCTCGCGGTGGCCCTGGGCTCGCTCGCCCTCGCGCTGGTGAAGGGGCAGGAGTGGGGCTGGTCGGGAACCGGCACCCTGACTGCCTTCGCGGTCGCCGTCGTCGGGCTCGCCGCAGTGGCCGTCCGGATGCGACGGCACCCGGCGCCGGTCGTGGATCCCGCGCTGCTGCGGGTGCGGTCCTTCTTCTGGTCGAACGTCACCGCCCTGCTGTTCTGCACGGCCTTCGGCGCGGTACTGCTGAGCGTGATCCTCCGCCTGCAGACGGGTGCGCACTACAGCGCCCTGGTCACGGGTCTGGCGGTGGCACCCAGCCCGCTGATGGTGCCGATCTTCGCGGCGGTGAGCCAGCGCCTGTCGAATCGTCTCGCACCGTCCACCCTCGTGGCGATCGGCAACGTGCTCGTCGGCGTGGGGGTGATCATGCTGGCCGTCAGCGCCACCGAGGAGGTGAACTACGCCACGCAGGTGCTGCCGGGCTGGCTCCTCGTCGGTGTGGGCGTCGGCTTCTCGCTGCCCAACCTCCTGGCCAAGGCCACGGTCGATCTGCCGCCCGCACGAGTGTCCACGGGCAGTGCGGTGGTCAACACCAGCCGTCAGATGGGGTACGTGCTGGGCGTGTCCATGCTGGTCGCCATTCTCGGCGAGTTCGGTTCCGCCGACGCCGAGACGCTGGCGGTGTTCACGTACGCATGGTGGGCGATCGCAGTGGTCGCGCTCGCGAGTGCCGCCACCGCGATGGGGATGAGGTCGCGCCGAGCGTCCGCCGAGGCGCTCCGGTAGCGGCAGCCCGGCGGCGGACCCGCCGGTCGCGTCGTGCGCCGCGGCATCGGATCCTCGATGCCGCGGCGCACGTCGCGCTCGGTTCGGGACGGCGCCCCCGCCGGAAAATCGCTCGTGCCGACCCCCGGGCTCCTGCTAGCGTCGCGGCACCCCCGCCTCCGAGTGAATGCCGATCGACGTGACCGCCCTCGACCTGACCACCCGCCGCTTCGCGCCCCTGACCCTGCTCGGCGTCGCCACCCTGCTGTCCGCCACCGGCAACGGCATCGTGGTCGTCGCACTGCCGTGGCTGGTGCTCGAACAGACCGGCCGGGCCACCGACGCGGCGATCGTCGCGGGTGCAGCCACCGTGCCGCTGCTGCTGGCGAGCCTGCTCACCGGGACCGTCGTCGACCGGTTCGGGCGCCGGCGCACCGCCCTGGTCTCCGATGCGCTCTCGGCGCTGTCGGTCGCGGCCATCCCGGTCCTCGCCGCGACCGTCGGACTCTCGGTGCCCCTGCTGGCCGCGCTCGCGGCCCTCGGCGCCGTCTTCGACCCGGCGGGCATCTCGGCGCGCGAATCGATGCTGCCGGCGGCGACCCGCGCCGCAGGGTGGTCACTGGACCGCGCCAACAGCCTCTACGAGGCGAACTACAACCTCGCCTACCTGATCGGCCCGGGTGTCGGCGGCGTCCTCATCGCCGCCGTCGGCCCCGAGAACACCCTGTGGGTGACGTCGGCGTGCTTCGTGCTCTCCCTCGTCACCGTCGCCTTCCTCCGGCTCGAGCACGCCGGCCGACCCGACCGGTCCACCCGCCCGGCTTCGCTGTGGGCCGGCACCCTCGAGGGGCTGCGGTTCGTGTGGCGAGACCGGTTGCTGCGCACGCTCGCACTGGTCGACATGATCGTCGTGGCGTTGTTCCTGCCGATCGAGTCGGTGCTGCTTCCGACCTACTTCACCGGGATGGACGCGCCGGCCCGGCTCGGCTGGGTGATGATGTCGCTGAGTGTCGGTGGTCTGGTGGGTGCCCTGGCTTACGGCGCCTTCGCGTCGCGTCTGCGGCGCCGCACCCTGATGCTCGTCGCGGTCACGGTGCTGGGTGCGGCGACGATCGGCATGGCGTTCCTGCCGCCGCTGGGGGTCCTCGTGCTGCTGGGCATCCTCATCGGCCTGGCGTACGGTCCGGTGGGGCCGATCGCGAACTGGGCCATGCAGACCCGCAGCCCGGAGCACATGCGGGGCCGCGTCGTCGGTGTGATGACCTCGACCGCGTACGCGGCGGGCCCGGCCGGGATCCTGATCGCCGGGCCCCTGATCGACGCGACGGGTGTGCGCACGACGTTCTTCGCGCTGGCCCTGCCGATGGTCGGTGTCGCGGCGGTGTGCTTCGCGCTGCCCGTCCTGCGGGAACTCGATCCCGTCCCGGAGTCCCGTTCGTCCTATCGTCCGTAGCCGCCACCGCCCGGGGTCTCGACCACGAGCACGTCACCGGCCCCGACCTCGACGGAGTCGCAGCCGGCCATGCGGGTGACGGTGCCTTCGGCGCGTTCGATGCGGTTGCCGCCCAGGGCGCCCGGCTCGCCACCGGCCATCCCGTACGGCGGCACGCGCCGGTGTCCGGACAGCGTGCTGACGGTCATCGGCTCGAGGAACCGGAGCCGTCGCACGGCGCCGTCGCCGCCGCGCCACCGGCCGCCGCCACCGCTGCCGTGACGAATCGTGAACGCCTCCAGCAACACCGGCAGGCGCCACTCCAGTACCTCGGGATCGGTCAGACGCGAGTTGGTCATGTGTGTCTGCACCACCGATGTCCCGTCGAAGCCCTCGCCCGCACCCGACCCGGAGCCGAGCGTCTCGTAGTACTGGTACCGCTCGTTGCCGAAGGTGACGTTGTTCATGGTCCCGGCACCCTCGGCCTGCACCCGCAGCGCCGCGTAGAGCGCGCCGGTGACGGCCTGCGACGTCTCGACGTTGCCGGCGACGACCGCGGCGGGGAATTCGGGGGCGAGCATCGACCCGTCGGGGACGACGATGTGCAGCGGACGCAGACAACCGTCGTTGAGGGGGATGTCGTCGGCGACGAGCGTGCGGAAGACGTACAGCGTCGCGGCCCGCGCGACCGAGGCCGGCGCGTTGAAGTTCGACGCGAGTTGCGGTGACGTGCCGGTGAAGTCGATCGTCGCCGAGCGTGCCTGCCGGTCGACGGTGATCCGGACCGCGATCACCGCACCGGAGTCCATCTCGTAGCGGTACTCGCCGTCGTGGAGACGGTCGACGACACGGCGCACTTCCTCCTCGGCGTTGTCCTGCACGTGCCGCATGTAGGCCTCGACGACGTCGAGACCGAAGTGGTCGATCATCCGGCCCACCTCGACCACGCCGCGCGCGTTGGCCGCGACCTGGGCGCGCAGGTCCGCGAGGTTGGTGTCGGGGTTCCGGGACGGGTACGGGCCGCCGCTGAGCAGCGCCCGGGTCTCGGCCTCCCGGAAGGCTCCGTTCTCGACGAGCAGCCAGTTGTCGAACAGGATGCCCTCCTCGCGGATGTCGCGGCTGGCGGCGGGCATGGAACCCGGTGTGGTTCCGCCTATTTCGGCGTGGTGACCGCGGGAGGCGACGAAGAAGAGGATGTGCTCGCCGGACCCGTCGAACACGGGCGTGATCACCGTGACGTCCGGCAGGTGGGTACCGCCGTGATACGGGTCGTTGACCGCGTACACGTCCCCGGGTTTCATCGACCCGTGCCGGCGGCGCACCACTTCCTGCACGCTCGTGCCCATCGAGCCGAGA
Organism: Rhodococcus ruber; assembly: GCF_016804345.1. Taxonomy (NCBI): domain Bacteria; kingdom Bacillati; phylum Actinomycetota; class Actinomycetes; order Mycobacteriales; family Nocardiaceae; genus Rhodococcus; species Rhodococcus ruber. Next base: position 1,062,654 of record NZ_CP044211.1, read on the forward strand.
TGGACGGGGATGTGCGGCGCGTTCGCGATCAGGTTTCCGTCCGGATCGAACAGCGCGCACGAGAAGTCCAGACGCTCCTTGATGTTCACGGACTGCGCGGTGGACTCGAGAGTCGTGCCCATCTGCTCGGCGATCGACATGAACAGGTTGTTGAAGATCTCGAGCATGACCGGATCGGCGTGGGTGCCCACCTCCGCGCCGTCGTGGGCGCGCACCCGGGCCAGCACGAGATGACCCTGTTCCGACATCGCCGCCTCCCAGCCGGCCTCGACGACGGTGGTCGAGTTGTCCTCCGCGACGATGGCCGGGCCGGCCACGGAGTCGCCGGGGGCGAGGTGCTCGCGACGGTACAGCGGTGCCTCGCGCCACGACCCGTCGACGAACATCCGGACGGTGTCGGGGGACGGGCGGGTGGACCCGGTCGCGTCGCTGTCGGCGCGACCGAGCCCGGACAGATCGGGCCGGCGCGTGGCCCCGACGGCCTCGACCGCGACGGCATCGACGATCAGCGGCCGGTCCATGAGGAACGAGTAGGTGCGCCGGTGCACGGCTTCGAACTCCGCGGTCATCGTCGCCGGGTCGGCGAGCGCGACGGGCACGGAGGTGTCGGTGCCGTCGTAGCGCAGGTGTGCCCGGACGGTCACGTCGATGCGCTCGGTGGGCACGTCCTCGTCGAGCAGTTCCGTGCGCGCCGCGGCCTCGAGTTCGGCGGCGACGTCGCGCAGCCGGGGCATCGCCTCGTCGTCCAGTTCGACGACGACGGACTGCTCGCGCATCGCGGTGGTGTCCGCGAGACCCATGCCCAGCGCGGACAGGACACCGGCCAGCGGCGGCACGAGGACGGTCCGGATGCCGAGCGCGTCGGCGACTGCGCAGGCGTGCTGTCCGCCGGCCCCGCCGAAGGTCGTCAAGGCGTACTCGGTGACGTCGTGGCCCTTCTGCACCGAGATGCGCTTGACGGCGTTGGCCATGTTCGCGACCGCGATCTGCAGGAAGCCCGCGGCGACCTCCTCGGGGCTGCGGTCGTCGCCGGTCGCCTCCCGGATCTCGGCCGCCAGCGCGGTGAACCGGGCCCGCACCGTCTGCTCGTCCAGCGGTTCGTCGCCGCCGGGACCGAACACGTGCGGGAAGTGGGCGGGCTGCACGCGCCCGAGCATGACGTTGGCGTCGGTGACGGTGAGGGGGCCGCCGCCCCGGTAGCAGGCCGGACCGGGGTCGGCGCCGGCGGAGTCGGGCCCCACCCGGTACCGGCTGCCGTCGAAGTGCAGAATCGATCCTCCGCCGGCGGCCACGGTGTGGATGTCCATCATGGGGGCCCGCAACCGCACCCCGGCGACGACGGTGTGGAAGACGCGCTCGTATTCGCCGGCGAAGTGCGACACGTCCGTCGACGTGCCACCCATGTCGAACCCGATCACCTTGTCGAACCCGGCCAGGGCCGACATCCGGCTCATGCCGACGATGCCTCCCGCCGGCCCGGAGAGGATCGCGTCCTTGCCGCGGAAGTGCATCGCCTCGGTGAGCCCGCCGTTGGACTGCATGAACATCAGCCGGACACCCGGCAGCTGGTCGGCCACGCGATCGACGTAGTGGCGGAGCACGGGGGACAGGTACGCGTCGACGACGGTGGTGTCGCCGCGTGGCACGAGCTTCATCAGCGGGCTCGCGTCCGCGGACAGGGAGATCTGGCCGAAGCCGAGGCGCTCGGCGAGGTCGCCGACGGCGTGCTCGTGCTGCGGGTACAGGTGGCTGTGCATGCACACCACGGCGACGGAGTCGATCCCGTCGTCGCGCACCTGCCTCAGATCGCGCTCGAGCCGGTCCAGGTCCGGGGCCCGCAGCACCGTGCCGTCGGCTCGGATGCGTTCGTCGACCTCGATCACCCGCTCGTAGAGCAGCTCGGGCAGCACGATGTTGCGGTCGAAGATCCGCGGCCGGTTCTGGTAGCCGATGCGCAGCGCGTCTCGGAAACCTGAGGTGATCACCAGCACGGTCCGGTCGCCCGTGCGCTCGAGCAGCGCGTTCGTCGCGACGGTGGTGCCCATGCGCACCTGCTCGACGAGGCCGGGGGTGACGGGGTCGCCGGCCGGTACCCCGAGCAGTTCCCGGATCCCGGCCACGGCCGCGTCCCGGTATCGGGACGGGTTCTCCGACAGCAGCTTGTGGGTCACCAGGGTGCCGTCGGGCCGGCGGGCGACCACATCGGTGAAGGTGCCGCCGCGGTCCACCCAGAACTCCCAGCGCCCGGGTGCCCGGTCTCGTCCGCTCGTCTGCTCCGCTGTCGCCATGCCAGCAGGTTAGTCACCGCGGACGGGACGGACGGGACCGCGGGACTCAGGCGGTGACGGCGCCGGCCGTCTCCGGGGCCGGCGCGACCTCCCCGCGTCCGATGCCGCGTCGGGTGCGGGCCGCGCCGATCCCGCGGCACGCCAGGTAGATGACGAATGCGATGGCGGTGATGAACGCCGAGACCGGAACCCCGGGGGCGAGGGCGAGCAGGATGCCACCGACCGCGGAGACCTCCGCGAAGAGCACGGACAGCACCGTCGCGGCCAGCGGGCCGCTCGCCACGCGGGCGGCTGCGGCGGCCGGGGTGATGAGCAGCGCCATCACCAGCAGCGCCCCGACGATCTGCACGCCCAGGGCGGCGGTGATTCCGACCAGGACGGCGAAGACGATGGACAGCGCCCGCACCGGCACTCCACGTGCCGCGGCGACCTCGGGGTCGGTGCTGGCGAACAGCAGCGGCCGGTAGATGACCAGCATGGTGCCGATGACGCCGACGGCGCACGCGGCGAGCAACGCGATGCCGGTGCCGCCCGGCGCGACGATCTGGCCGGTGAGGAGGGAGAACGCGGCGCCGGTGCGGCCGTCGTAGGCCCACAGCAGCAGCACGGCCAGCCCGAGCCCGAACGCCATGACGACACCGATGACAGAGTCGCGTTCGCGGGCTCGGGTGCCGAGGACGCCGAAGAGGACGGCCGCCACCACAGCACCCGCCACGGCACCGAGCCCGACGGAGACGCCGACGATCAGGGCCGCGGCGGCACCGGTGAGGGAGAGTTCGGAGGTGCCGTGCACGGAGAACGCCATCTGCCGGCTGATCACCAGGGGGCCGATCACGCCGGCGAGCAGGCCGAGGATCGCGCCGGCGAGCAGCGCCTGCTGCACGAAGTCGTACTGGAGCAGGTCGACGGTGGCCTGCACGTCGAACATCCGGCCCATCGCGTCGGTGAACTTGCTGCTCAATGCTGATCCTCGTGATGGTCGTGGTGGACGCCCTCCCCGGGGCGCAGTCCGCCGGCGCTGCCGAGCGCGTCGATGGCGTCGCCGGTGCCGACGACGACGAGACGGCCGCGGATCTCGAGGACTTCGACGTCGGTCCGGTACAGCGCGGAGAGCACCTCGGAGGTCATGATCTCGGCCGGGGTGCCGATGCGGAACTGCCCGTCGACGAGATACAGCACGCGGTCGACCAGCGGCAGAATCGGGTTGATCTCGTGGGTGACGAACAGTACGGCGGTGCCGTGTTCGCGGCGGCGACGGTCGATGAGGGACGACACGAGGTGCTGGTTGGCCAGGTCCAGGCTGAGCAGCGGTTCGTCGCAGAGCATGACCCGGGGGTCGCCGACGAGTGCCTGCGCGATGCGCAGCCGCTGCTGTTCGCCACCGGAGAGGGAGCCGATCGGGGCGTTCGCGTAGGCCTCGGCGCCGACCTGCCGGATCGCGGCGTCGACGGCGCCCCGGCGGGTCTTCCAGTAGCGCAGGCCGGTGCCCCAACGGTGGCCGTCGACGCCGAGTCCGACGAGGTCGCGTCCGCGCAGCGGCACACCTTCGTCAAGCGACTTCTGTTGCGGCACGTAGCCGACGTGCGAGTTGCCCGTGCGCGCGGGCACGCCGGCGATCGTGGCGGTGCCGCCGCTGAGGGGGAGCTGACCGAGCAGGACCTTCAGCAGCGTGGACTTGCCCGCGCCGTTGGGGCCGAGCACTGCGACGAACTCGCCGGGCTCGACGGTGAGGTCGAGATCCCGCCACAGGACGCGGTCGCCGAAGGCCATGCACGCGCCGCGGAGTTCGACGGCGGCGCTGTGTCCGGGGGTCGTCGCAGGCGCGCCCGGTGCCGCGGCGGTGCCGCCCGGGGTGACGTCGGCCGGTGTGGTCACGGAAGTGATGTCCTTGCCCTGCTCGAAGGGTCAGCGGGCGGCGTCGAGGGCGGCGGCGAGCGCCTCGGCCGTCTGCTTCTGCCACTGAATGTAGTCCACACCCTCGGGCAGGGTCTCCGTGACTTCGACGACGGGGATGCCCGCGGACTCCGCGGTCGCCCGCATGTCGCGGCTGACCTTGTCCTCGGTCTGGGGGTTGTGGACCAGGACGTCGACCTGCTTGTCGAGGAGCAGCTGGCGGGTCGCGGCGATCGCGGCGGGCGACGGGTCGGTGCCGTTCTCGATCGCGTTCGTGAAGTCGGCGGGGGTGCGGTCCTCGAGCTTCGCGGACGTGACGAGGTAGTAGCCGATGGATTCGGTCTGCGCGACGGGGGTGTTCGCGTGTGCGGCGGCGATCGCGGCGGTCACGTCGGTGACCTCGTGCAGCTGCGAGTGGAACGCGTCGGCGTTGGCGCGGTAGGTGTCGGCCCCGGCCGGATCGAGCTCGGCGAGGCGGTCGGCGACGGCATGGGCGACGGCGTCGGCGGCGGCCAGGTCGTACCAGACGTGCTCGTTGATGCCGCTGTGGTCGTGACCGGCGTGGGCGTCGCCTTCCTCGGCGGCATGGGACTCGGCCTCGTGTTCCTCGGTCGCATGGGTCTCGCCCTCGTGGGTCCCGTCTTCCGGTGCGCTGCCCGCCGAGTGGCTGCCCGCCGAGTGGTCGTGACCGTCGTCGAGGTCGCTGCCGGTGCCGGACTCGAACAGGGCCATGGCGTCGACCGTGGCGGCGCCGGCTCCGGTCGAGTCGAGGATGTCGTCGACGAACTGGTCGTAGCCGCCGCCGTTGTAGACGACGAGGGACGCGTCGCTGATCGCGGCCGCGTCGGCGGGGCTGGCCTCGTACGAGTGCGGGTCGGCGGACGGCTCGGTGATCAGCGACTGCACCTGGGCGCGGTCCCCGGCGACGGCCTGCGCGACCGAGCCCCACACGTTGGTGGAGGCGACGATGCGGATCTCGCCGGAGTCGCTGCCGCCCGAGCCGCTGCCGCCCGAGTCGCTGCCGCCCGAGTCGCTGCCGCACGCGGCGAGGGTGAGCGCGGCGGCGCAGGTCAAGCCCACGGTCGCGGTGGCGGCGCGCATTCGGCGGGGCAGTCGCACTGTTCCATCTCCTGTGATCACGTTCGGCCGGACGGCCGGGAGGGGCGCGGTTCCACCTTATTGGAAACCGTTACCGTTCCACTTTAGCGGATGTCCGGGTCCGCGCCCATCCGGCCCGATTCGTCGCCGCGGCGCCGACCCGATACCGTCCGTTCATGCCCAGGTCTCGTCAGCCGCGTCCCCAGGCCACCCTGGCGTCGATCGCTGCCGAGCTGAAGATCTCCCGCACCACCGTCTCCAACGCCTACAACCGGCCGGACCAGCTGTCCGCCGAGCTTCGCGAGCAGATCCTCGAGGTCGCCAAGCGCCGGGGCTACGCCGGCCCGGACCCGATGGCCCGTTCGCTGCGTACCCGCCGGGCCGGGGCGGTGGGCGTGCTGCTCACCGAAGCGCTGAGCTACTCGTTCCGGGATCCGGCCGCGATGAGTTTCCTGTCCGGCCTGTCCGAGTCCTGCGAGGCTGCCGGCGAGGGACTGCTGCTCATCCCCGCCGGGCCGGGCCGCGACGAGGAGGAGGCGGCCCAGGTCGTGCACGGCGCCGCGGTCGACGGCTTCGTCGTCTACTCGGTGCCGTCCGACGACCCGTATCTCGCGGCCGTCCTCGAGCGGAACCTGCCCCTGGTGGTGTGCGACCAACCCCGCGGCATCGCGAGCGCGCCGCTGGTCGGCATCGACGACCGCGGCGCGATGCGTGGGCTCGCCGAGCACCTCATCGGTCTCGGCCACCACCGGATCGGGGTGCTGTGCATGCGTCTCGGCCGTGACCGCCGCGACGGCGTCGTCGATCCCGCCCGCTTCGAGTCCGACCGCTTCCACGTCCAGCACGAGCGGATCATCGGCGTGCAGGAAGCCCTGCGGGCGGCCGGGCTCGACCCCGCGAGCCTCACCGTCGTCGAACGCTATGCGCACACCGCGGAGGACGGCGCCTCCGGTGCCGCGCAGGCGCTGGCGGCGGACCCGACGATCACCGCCCTGATGTGCACCACCGACGTTCTCGCGCTCGGCGCGCTGGCGTGGGCGCGCAGCGCCGGTCTCGAGGTGCCCGGACAGTTGTCGATCACCGGCTTCGACGGGATCGGCGAAGCCCTGCGCGAGGGCGTGACCACCGTGCGCCAGCCTCAGGAGGAGAAGGGCAGGCGCACCGGCGCCCTGCTCATGGCCGCACCGTCACACTCCGGGGTCGCGACGGTGGAGACGCTCCCGACGGAACTGCTCATCGGCCAGACCACCGGCGTGCACGACGAGACGTCGATCTACGCCGAGTGATCGACGGCCGACAGCGTCCGGTCCGCCTCCGCCGGTGCCGCCAGCAGCTGCGCGCACCGCAGCAGCCCGAGGTGGCTGTACGCCTGGGGGTGGTTGCCGAGTGACCGCTCGGCCACGGGGTCGTACTCCTCGCTGAGCAGGCCCGTGGGGCCTGCCGCGTCGACGAGCTGCGCGAACAGCGCCTCCGCCTGCGGACGGGCACCCACGAGGAGGTATGCCTCCACCAGCCACGCCGCGCACAGGTGGAAGCCGCCCTCGGTGCCGGGAAGGCCGTCGTCGTGCAGGTAGCGGTACACCGTCGACCCGCTGCGCAGTTCCGCCTCCGTGGCGACGACCGTCGCGTGGAATCGCGGGTCCTCGGGGTCGATGAGCCCGGACAGGCCGATGAACAGCGTCGCCGCGTCGAGGTCGGTGCCGTCGTAGGCCGCGGTGTAGGAGCAGACGTCCTCGTTCCAGCCCTTCTCCAGCACCTCCTCCGCGATCTCCGCGCGCAGGCCGGCCCAGCCGTCGCCGGCGGTGCGCCCGAAATTCTCGGCCAGTGTCAGCGCGCGGTCCACGGTCAGCCAGCCCATGACCTTCGAGTAGACGTGGTGGCGCGGGTTGTCGCGGATCTCCCAGATGCCGTGGTCGGGCTCGAACCAGCGGCACTCCACGGCGGTGACCATGGCGCACACCAGTTCCCAGTCCCGGTCGGTGAGGGCCCGGTCGTGCGGGACGCCGCGTTCCTCCCGGCGGTGTGCCAGCGCCGAGATCAGGTCCACGATCGGACCGAACACGTCGAGCTGGACCTGCTGGCTCGCGGCGTTGCCGACCCGCACGGGCCGGGAGCCCGCGTAGCCGGGCAGCGTGTCGATGACTGCCTCGGGCGGCAGGGCACCACCCGCCAGCGTGTACAGCGGGTGCAGGCGCTCGGGGCCCGGAACGGTGTCGAGCACACGGTGCACCCAGTCCAGGTAGGCGTCCGCCTCGGCGAGCGACCCCACGCTCACCAGGGCATGCGCGGTCAGCGCGGCATCGCGCAGCCAGCAGTAGCGGTAGTCCCAGTTGCGGACGCCGCCGATCTCCTCGGGCAGCGACGTGGTCGCGGCCGCCATGATGGAGCCCGTCGGCGCGTGCACGAGGCCGCGCAGGGTCAGTGCCGACCGCTTCATCAGGTCCCGCTTGAGCGGCGGCAGGTCCAGGCCCGCCGCCCACTTCCACCAGTACTCCTCCGCGGATGCGCGCCGCTGCACCTCCGCGACGGGGTGTGGGCCGATGTCGTCTGTGCCGCAACGGAATTCGAGGATGATGTCGCCGTCCGACGGGTCGACGACGGCGTGCGCGGTCTGATGGGCGCCGTCGGTGGTGATGTTCCACTCGACGCCGGGGGAGCGCAGCACGTACGGCTCGTTGAAGCCCAGTACCCGCAGGCCGTCCGCCACGGGCTCGAGCCCGACCTGGCCCTGGCCGAACTCGGGGCGCGGGGCGAACGTCACCACCGCCCGGGCCTTGCCGGTGATGACGCGGGTCAGGTCGGTGCGGCCCGGCTCGACGTCGTGCGGAAGGTAGTCGATCACCGCGAGGCTCGCCCAGCGGGTCACCACGGTCATGGTGCCGTCGATGTAGCGCTGGCTCAGGGGCAGGGCCTCACGGCTCGGCCCGATGGTGAAGTGCCCGGCGGGTTCGCCGCCGAGCAGGTGCGCGAACACGGCGGCGGAGTCCGGCTCGGGATGGCACAGCCACGTCACCGTGCCGTCCGGGGTCAGCAGGGCCTTCGCACGCGGGCTCGCGAGCATCGTCAGCCGCTCGATCGGGCAGGCCGCCGCCCCCGAGAGCCATGTGCGGCGCTGCTCGAGCAGGAACGCCAGCGCGGCCGCGACATCCTCGACCGTGCCGATCCGGTATTGCGCGGCGGTCTCGCCGTCGCCGACCTTGACCCCCACGTCCGGGCCGTGGAGGGACGCGAAGGCCTTCTCGTCCGTCACGTCGTCGCCGAAGAAGACCGCGGCGCTCGCCGACTCCTGATGGCGGATGATGTCCAGCGCGTGGCCCTTGTCGGTGGGCACGACCGCCAGCTCGATCACGGCCTTGCCCTCGGTGACCTGCACCCCCGGGTGCCGGGCGAGATCGCCGCGGACCAGCGACAGTGCCTGCTCGGCATCCCCCGGGTCGGCGTTGCGCACGTGCAGCGCAGCACTCGCCGGCTTCGACTCGACGTGCACACCCTCGTAGCGGGCGGCGATCACTTCGAGCTCGGCGACGATGTCGCGCAGCAGCTGCCGGGCATCGCTGTCGATGGCGTGCACGAAGCCGATGTCGAACTCGGAGCCGTGGCTACCGACGAGCTGCACCTCGGCGGGCAGGCGGGACAGGGCGGCGAGATCCTTCAGGGCCCGGCCGGAGATCACGGCGGCAGCCGTGGACGGCAGACCGGCGAGCGCGCGCAGAGCGCGGACCGACTCGGCGTTCGGGAACGCCTTGTCCGGATCCGAGACGATCGGCGCGACGGTTCCGTCGTAGTCGGAGGCCACGAGGAGTCGCGGGGTCCGCGCCAGCGCGACGAGGGCGCGGCGCAGGTCGATCGGGAGGTCTTGGGCGCTCACTCACTCAAAGGTAGGTGATCGGGCCGCCGGCGTCGTCTCCCATGTCCGGTTCGGGACGTGTTTCCCGTTACAGTTGCGCGACTCGCGGCGCAGGTCAGCCTTCCTGGACCGGAATCGAGGCCGGCCGGTGCGAGCCGTCGCCGAGCAGCAGCTCGACGGTCAGCTCCAGCCGCCGCGCGACGTCCGTCGCGGACGAACGCCGCGTCAGCCACGCCACGAGGTTCGACAACCACACGTCGCTGATCACCCGGGCGATCGCGAGCTCCTCTTCGGTGGGCTCGCCCTCGTTCATCGCGCGGGCGAACAGCCGGTCCATGAGCAGGCCGACCTGATCGACCTCGGCGGCGGCGGAGGCGTCGGCGAACATGAACGCCCGGGTCATGGCTTCGGTGAGCAGCGGGTCGCGCTGCATGGCCTTGGTGATCAGGCTCAGGATCAGCTGCATCCGCTCGAGCGGGGTGTGACCGGGCGGGATCTTGCCCTTGCCTTCGATGCGTGCGAACTCGCGACCGAGGGCGGAGACGAGCAGATGCACCTTCGACGGGAAGTACCGGTACAGGGTGCCGACTGCCACGTCGGCCTTCTCGGCGACGGAGCGCATCTGCACGGCCTCGTACCCGCCCTTGGACGCGAGCGCCAGGGTGGCGTCGAGTATCCGCTTGCGGCGTTCCTTCTGGGCGTTGGAACTGAGGTCGTCCTCGGTGAGGGCGGTGAGAGTTCCGCTGCCGGTGGAACGCGAGCGGGACGATGTCGTCATCGAGATGTCTTCCTCTGCCTTGACTCTGAACCGGCTGTCATATTAGAACACGTTCTAGGCATTGTGTCATTCCCGAAAGGCGGAAACCCGCTGTGAGCATCGCCACCACCGACGAACAGCTGGCCGCCCAGGCCTCTGTGCAGGCCTGGGCGCGCGCCACGCTGCCGATCCAGAACCTACGTGACCACCCGGCCGGAATGTGGCAGCCGGGGTGGGCGTCCCTCGCCGAACTCGGGATCTTCGCCGTCGCCGTGCCCGAGGCCGCGGGCGGCGCCGACGCCACCGTCGTCGACCTGGCGACGATGCTCGAACAGGCTGCGTACCACCTCGCGACCGGGCCGGTGCTGCCCACCGCGCTGGCCGCCCTCGTCTTCGGGCGTGCCGCCGGTTCGGACGGCGCCAAGTGGGCGGAGCTGCTCGCCGAGGGCGCCCTGCCCACCGCGGTCGCGCTGGACGGCGCACTCACCGCGACCGCGCGGGAGGGCGGGTACGACCTCGACGGCGATGCGGGAACGGCGATCGGCGGCGAGCCCGGGGTCGCGGTCCTCGCCCGTATCGGCGCCGGCGACGGAGCCGAATGCTGGGCGCTGCTCGAGGCGGACACCCCCGGGCTGAGCCTCGAACCGCTCGACACCCTCGACAAGTCCCGGGCCCTCACGCGAGTGCGGCTCACCCGCGTCGCAGTCCCGACCGACCGCGTCGTCTCCGTTCCGGCAGGTCTGGTCCGCGACCTCGCCGCCACCCTCGCCGCGGTCGAACTGGCCGGTGTCGCCGGCTGGGCACTGACCACGGCCGTGGAGTACGCCAAGATCCGCGAACAGTTCGGAAGGCCCATCGGCTCCTTCCAGGCGGTCAAACACCTGTGTGCCGAGATGCTGTGCCGCACCGAGAAGATCCGGGCGACGGCCTGGGACGCCGCCGTGGCGGCCGATGCGGCGCCGCACGAACTGCCACTGGCCGCGGCCGTCGCCGCTGCCGTGGCTCTCGACGCCGCCGTGCAGAACGCCAAGGATGTCATCCAGGTGCTCGGCGGCATCGGCTTCACGTGGGAGCACGACGCGCACCTGTACCTGCGCCGCGCCGTCGCCACCCGCCAGCTGCTCGGCGGCTCCGCGGCCTGGCGGGCCCGGGTCGCCGGCCTCGCCCGCTCCGGCGCGCGTCGGCACCTCACCGTCGATCTGAGCGCATTCGACGACGAACGCGCGCGTATCCGCGCCGAGATCGCACAGCACCTCGACCGGCCCGGACCGCAGCAGCGGGCCGCGCTCGCCGAGGCCGGGTTCCTGGCCCCGCACTGGCCGCCGCCGTACGGACGGGGCGCACACGCCGCGCAGCAGATCCTCATCGAGGAGGAACTCGCGTCCGCCGGGGTGGAGCGGCCCGATCTGGTCATCGGGTGGTGGGCCGTGCCGACCATCCTCGAGCACGGCACCGCCGGGCAGATCGAACGTTTCGCCGCACCGACACTGCGCGGGGAGATCGTCTGGTGCCAGCTGTTCTCCGAACCGGGCGCAGGATCCGATCTGGCGTCGCTGCGCACCACCGCGGAACGGGTCGACGGCGGCTGGCGCCTGCAGGGGCAGAAGGTGTGGACGTCGCTCGCGCAGGAGGCGGACTGGGCGATCTGCCTGGCCCGCACCGATCGTGACGCCCCGAAGCACAAGGGCATCACCTACTTCCTCGTCGACATGAAGTCCGCGGGCATCACCGTCTCGCCGCTCCGGGAGATCACCGGCGACGCGCTCTTCAACGAGGTGCTCCTCGACGGCGTGTTCGTCCCCGACGAGTGCGTCGTCGGTCCGCTCGGCGGCGGGTGGCGGCTCGCCCGCACCACGCTCGCCAACGAACGGGTCGCGATGAGCGGCGGGTCCTCGCTCGGGAAGGCGGTCGAGCAACTGCTGGACCTGGTGGCGCCCGGCGACCCGGTGGCCGAGGACCGGATCGGCGGGCTCGTCGCCGAGGCCACGGCCGGCTCGCTGCTCGAGCTGCGGACCACCCTGGCGCAGCTCGACGGTCAGGATCCCGGTCCGGCATCGAGCGTGCGCAAGCTGATCGGCGTGCGGCAGCGTCAGGACACCGCGGAGCTCGCGATGGATCTCGCCGGCGAGGCCGGCTGGGTCGAGGGGCCGCTGACGCGCGAGTTCCTCAACACGCGTTGCCTGACGATCGCCGGCGGCACCGAGCAGATCCTGCTCACCCTCGCAGCGGAGCGCCTGCTGGGTCTGCCGCGCGGCTGAGCGGTACTTCCACGTGCCGCGCCGAGGTGATACAACTAGAACACGTTCTAATCGAAGGTGGATCCGTGGACTTCGCTCGTGACGACACGCAGGAGGCCGTGGCCGAGGTCGCGGTGGGCCTGCTGGCCCGCGGCCTGGGCCCGGACGAACTGTGGCGTGCCCTCGCCGACGCCGACCTGCTCTCTCTCGCCCTGCCCGCGCGGCTCGGCGGTGACGATCTCGGTGTCGCCGAGGTCGCCGCTCTGCTCACCGAGATCGGACGCGGCGCCGCACCCGTGCCGGCCCTGGCCACCCTGGGCTTCGGCGTGCTGCCCGTCCGGACCCTCGCCACCGCGGCGCAGCAGGACGAGCTGCTCGCGGACGTCGGTGACGGCGCCGTCCTCACCGCCGCTCTCGCCGAGGCCGGCCGGGCCTTCCCGGCGTCGCCTACCGCCACGGCGGTACCCGACGGGGAACGCCACGCCGTCACCGGGCACTTCGTCGGCGTCCCCTACGCGGCGACGGCGCGACGGATCCTGGTGCCCACCGCCGCCGGTGTGATCGCCGTCGAGCCCACGGCGCCGGGCGTCACCCTCATCGAGAGCCCGTCGTCGGCCCGTGCTCCCGAGTTCTCCGTGCGGCTCGACTCCGCGCCGGGCCTGCGCCTCGGCGACGGCGCCGAGCCGGCCGCCGACGTCGCCGCCCTGTACCGTCTGGCGCTCGCCGCGGTCGGTGCCTACGCGGACGGACTGCTCTCGGGGGCAACGCAACTCACCGCACAGCACGTGAGCACCCGCCATCAGTTCGGCAGGCCGCTCGCCACGTTCCAGGCGGTGGCCCAGCAGATCGCCGACGTCTACGTCACCTCCCGCACCCTGCACGTCGCGGCACTCGCCGCGGCCTGGCGCGTCGCGCAGGACGCCCGCAGCACCGCCGCGGACGACGACCTCGACGTCGCCGCGTACTGGATCGCCGCGGAGCTGCCGCCCGCGATGGGCGTGCTGCACCACTTGCACGGCGGTCTCGGCGTGGACGAGACCTACCCGCTGCACCGCTATTCCTCGACCGCAAAGGACCTGGCGCGCCTGCTCGGCGGCGCCTCGTACCGACTAGACCTCGTGGGGGCCCGGTGTTCATCGACCTGACCGACGAGCAGCGCGCGCTGCAGGCGGAACTGCGACGGTACTTCGCAGATCTGATCTCGCCCGAGGAAGCCGCGATCATGCGCACCGAGCGCCACGGACCCACCTATCGGGAGGTCGTGCGCCGGATGGGCAAGGACGGCTGGCTCGGAGTCGGCTGGCCCGTCGAATTCGGCGGCCGCGGCTTCGGTGAGGTCGAGCAGCAGATCTTCGTCAACGAAGCCGTGCGCGCCGACGTGCCGCTGCCCAGCGTCACCCTGCAGACCGTCGGGCCGACCCTGCAGGTCTACGGGACCGAGGAGCAGAAGCGGAAGTTCCTGCCCGCCATCCTCGCGGGGGAGGTGCACTTCGCGATCGGCTATTCCGAGCCCGACGCCGGAACCGACCTCGCGGCGCTGCGCACCACGGCCGTGCGCGACGGCGACCACTATGTGGTGAACGGGCAGAAGATCTTCACCACCGGCGGCCACGACGCCGACTACATCTGGCTCGCGGTTCGCACCGGCAGCGCCGACTCGCGGCATCGCGGCATCTCGATCCTCATCGTGGACACCAAGGATCCCGGCTTCGGCTGGACGCCCATCATCACCTGCGACGGCGCGCATCACGTCAACGCCACCTACTACAGCGACGTGCGCGTCCCGGTCGAGATGCTCGTCGGCGAGGAGAACAAGGGCTGGCGGCTGATCACCACCCAGCTCAACCACGAACGCGTCATGCTCGGCCCCGCCGGTCGCGTGGGCGGGCTCTACGATCGGTTGTCCGCCTGGGCCCGTTCCCGGGACCTGCTCGGCGAGCCCGACGTGCGGCGCGCGCTCGGCGAGATCCATGCGACGTTCCGGCTCAACGAACTGCTCAACTGGCAGGTCGCCGCCAGCGAATCCGAGGCCGTGGACATCGCGGACGCGTCGGCCACCAAGGTGTTCGCCACCGAACGCATCCAGCGCGCGGGCCGGCTCGCGGAGGAGATCGTCGGCCGGTTCGGGGACCCGGGCGACCCGGCGACCGCGGACCTGCTGCGCTGGCTCGACATGCAGGTCAAGCGGAACCTGGTGATCACCTTCGGCGGCGGTGTCAACGAGGTGATGCGCGAGCTGATCGCGACGGCGGGCCTGGCCATGCCCAGGGTTCCGCGGTGAAGGAGGACGTGTCGATGAGCACCGGCGTGCCGGGTCCCCACGACGAGATCCGCGCGGCCGGCGAGCGCGTCCGCGCCGACGGCCCGTCCGAGCCGCGGGCGGGCCGTGACCCGGTGAACCTGCCGCTGATCCGCAACTGGCTCGAGGCGATCGGCGACGAGAACCCGATCTACACCGACGACGCCGCCGCGATCGCGGCCGGCCACGACGGCGCCGTCGCGCCGCCGGCGATGGCACAGGTGTGGACCATGCGAGGCCTCGGCGCCAAGCGCGAGGAGGACGATCCGCTCCGCCGGATGACGGAGATCCTCGACGAGGCGGGCTACACGTCGGTCGTCGCCACGAACTGCGATCAGCTCTACCACCGCTATCTGCGCCACGGCGAGGAGGTGACCATCGAGTCCACCCTCGAGGACCTCGCCGGACCGAAGAAGACCGGCCTCGGCGAGGGCTGGTTCTTCACCACCCGCAGCGTGTGGAAGGTCGGCGACGAGGTGGTCGCCGAGATGCTCTTCCGCATCCTGAAGTTCGCGCCACCCTCCCGCGCTACCGACCGAATGTCACATCCCGTCGATTCGATCGAACCGATGTCACATTCGGCCCTCACGGTTCCGGAGGATCTCGACCCCACCCGCATGCTGCGGCCGTCCGCGTCGCAGGACACCCGGTTCTTCTGGGACGGTGTCGCCGCGCACGAACTGCGGATCCAGCGGCGCCCCGACGGCACGCTGCAGCATCCCCCGGTGCCGGCCCTGTGGCTCGACAAGGACGAGACGACGGACTACGTCGTCGCGTCCGGCCGGGGCACCGTCTTCAGCTACGTGGTGCACCACGCGCCGAAGGTGCCGGGCCGGACGGTGCCGTTCGTCGTCGCCCTCGTCGAACTCGCCGAGGGCGTCCGGATGCTCGGGGAGCTGCGCGGGGTGGACCCCGGCGACGTGCGCGTCGGGATGCCCGTCGAGGCAATCTTTCTCGATTTCCCGGGCGACGACGACACCGGCGGTGACCCCTGGACCCTGTACGCCTGGCAGTCGAGCGAGGAGCGCGCATGAACGTGGCAACGGCCGGACAAGCCCTGCCGCCGTTGATGATCCGGGCCGACCCGACATTCGTCGTCTCGACTGCCCTGGCCACCAGGGACTTCCAGGATGTGCACCACGACCGCGACAAGGCACAGGAGCGCGGCTCGAAGGACATCTTCGTCAACATCCTCACCGACACCGGACTGGTGCAGCGGTACATCACCGACTGGGCGGGCCCGCGCGCGGTGCTGAAGTCGATCTCGTTGCGGCTGGGGGTGCCCTGGTACGCGTACGACTCGCTCACGCTGACCGGAACCGTCGCCGCCGTCGAGGACGACGGTCGCATCACCGTCGACGTCGTCGGGAGGAACGGTCTGGGCGATCACATCACCGCGAAGGCCGTCCTCGTGATCGGAGGCACCGCATGAGCGAATTGTCCCGTCGCGCCGCCGTCGTCGGCATCGGCGCCACCGACTTCTCCAAGGACTCCGGCCGCAGTGAACTGCGCCTGGCCGCGGAGGCGGTGCGGGCGGCGCTGGCCGACGCCGGACTGCGCCCTGCGGACGTCGACGGCCTGACCTCCTTCACGATGGACACCAACACCGAGATCGCCGTCGCCCGTGCGGTGGGCATCCCGAGCCTGAAGTTCTTCTCGCGGGTCCACTACGGCGGCGGCGCGGCCTGTGCCACCGTGCAGCAGGCGGCAATGGCCGTCGCCACGGGGGTCGCGGAGGTCGTGGTGGTGTACCGGGCATTCAACGAACGCTCCGGTGCGCGGTACGGCCAGGTCAACACCGCGCTGTCCACACAGGTCAATTCCTCGGGCACCGACTACGCCTTCTCCTATCCGCACGGTCTGGGTACCCCGGCGTCGTTCGTGGCGATGGCCGCCCGACGCTACATGCACGTCACCGGCGCCACCAGCGCGGACTTCGGGAAGGTCGCCGTCGCCGCGCGCAGGCACGCCGCGACGAATCCGCACGCCTTCTTCCACGGCAAGCCGATCACCCTCGACGACCACCAGAATTCGCGGTGGATCGCGGAACCGCTGCACCTGCTCGACTGCTGCCAGGAATCCGACGGGGGTGTCGCGCTCGTCGTCACCACCACCGACCGGGCCCGGGACCTGCCGCAGCCGCCCGCCGTGGTGGCGGCCGCCGCGCAGGGCAGCGGACCGGACCAGTACATCATGGCCAGCTACTACCGGGACGGGCTGACGGGGCTGCCCGAGATGGGCATCGTCGGCCGCCAGCTGTGGGAGCAGTCCGGTCTCGGCCCGCAGGACGTGCAGACGGCCGTGCTCTACGACCACTTCACCCCGTACGTGCTCATGCAGCTCGAGGAACTCGGCTTCTGCGCACCCGGTGAGGCGAAGGACTTCGTCGCCGACGGCGCGATCGAGCTCGGCGGGCGGCTGCCGCTCAACACCCACGGCGGCCAGCTCGGTGAGGCCTACATCCACGGGATGAACGGCATCGCCGAGGGGGTGCGTCAGGTTCGCGGCACCTCCGTCAATCAGGTTCCCGACGTGGAGAACGTGCTGGTCACCGCAGGCACCGGGGTGCCGACGTCGGGACTGGTGCTGACGCGGGGCTGAGGGCGGCGACGCCGGCCCGGACCCGGAGGGATCCGGCGGGACATCACGGCCGGGAATCGAGCGGGACGGTATAAGTAGGACATGAATTCCGCCTCACACTCAGGCCGCGGCGACGCGGGCCGCGACGCCGACTGGGACGGCCCGGCACCGTCCATGGCGCCGGCGGACCTGCTGCACGACCCGCCGGTCACCCAGCGCGGGGCGCGCCGCCGTGCCGAGCTGATCGCAGCGGCGCGGGTCGTCTTCGAACGGTCCGGGTTCCTCGACAGCAAGCTCACCGACATCACGCGTGAGGCCAAGTGCTCGACGGGATCCTTCTACACCTACTTCAACAACAAGGAGGAGGTGTTCGCAGCCGTCCTCCAGGAGGCCCAGGAGGACATGTTGCACCCGGGGATGGGCCGGGTCGCCGGGACCGACGATCCGTACGCGGTGCTCGAGGCCAGCAACCGGGCGTACCTCGAGGCGTACCGTCGTAACGCCCGTCTCATGGTGCTGCTCGAGCAGGTCGCCAGCATCGATCCGCGGTTCCGCGAGCTGCGGCGCCGGCGCGGTGAGACCTTCATCCGCCGTAATGCGCGCAGCATCGCGGACCTGCAGAAGCGGGGCATCGCCGATCCGGAGATCGATCCGATGCTCGCCTCGCGTGCCCTGTCGGGCATGGTCAGCCGCCTCGCCTACTCGACGCTCGCACTGGGCGACGGCGACGGCGTGGATTTCGATGTGCTGGTGTCCACTCTGACGCGGCTGTGGGCGAACGCCCTGCGGATTCCGGAGCGAGCCGCCGCAACCACTTGAACTTGAAGTCTGATTCAACTAAACAGGGGGGACCATCCCGCGACGAGAGGAAAGCCCCGTGCACGTCGAAGACAAGGTTGCCGTTGTCACCGGAGCCGGGAACGGAATCGGCGCGGCACTCGCGGCCCGGCTCGTAGCCGCGGGCGCACGGGTGCTCGTCGCCGACCTCGACGGCGACGCCGCGTGCCGGGTGGCTCGCGAACTCGATCCGGAGGGCGCCGGTCTGGCCGTGGGCGTCGGTGCCGACGTCTCCGATCCCGACCGTATCCGTGCGATCGTCGACCGCGCCGAGACCGACCTCGGTCCCGTGGCGCTGTACTTCGCCAATGCCGGGATCGGGGGCGGGGCGGGACTCGACGCCGACGAAGCCGCCTGGGACCGCGCACTCGATGTGAACCTGCGCGCGCACGTGCGCGCCGCGCAACTGATGGTGCCGCGGTGGCTCGAGCGAGGGGAGGGCTACTTCGTGAGCACGGCTTCCGCCGCGGGGCTGCTCACCCAGATCGGATCGGCGACCTACTCGGCCACCAAGCACGCCGCGGTGGGATTCGCCGAGTGGTTGTCGGTCACCTACGGCGGCAAGGGAATCCGCGTCAGTTGCGTGTGCCCCATGGGAGTGAACACCCAGTTGCTGCACGAGGGCGAGACCGCCGGCGACGGCCTGGGCGCGGCGGCCACACGGGCCGTCACGTCCGCGGGCGCGGTCCTCGAACCGGCCGACGTCGCGGAGGTGGTGCTCGCGGGCGTCGAGGCCGAGCAGTTCCTGATCCTCCCGCACCCCGAGGTCCTCGACATGTACCGGATGAAGGGAGCCGACTACGACCGTTGGCTCGCCGGAATGCGGCGCTATCAGGAACGGTTGCTGGCCGGTATCTGACGAGCCGGGAAAACCGCTCGAAACCTGTCGGAGGTCTGTAGCACACTGGGGCGCACATCCGACGACGGGGAGGACTCATGGCCGACGCCATAGTCGCCGAGGGGTTGATCAAGAGGTACGGACCGGTCACGGCCCTCGACGGAATCGATCTGCGAGTCCCGGAAGGGACGGTGACGGCGCTGCTCGGGCCCAACGGCGCCGGCAAGACGACCACGGTGCGGGTGCTCACCACCCTGCTCGTGCCGGACGAGGGCCGGGCCACCGTAGCGGGACTCGACGTCGTCGCCGATGCACGCGCGCTGCGTGCGCGCATCGGCGCCTCGGGCCAGTACGCCGCGGTCGACGAATACCTCACCGGCTTCGAGAATCTCGAAATGGTCGGCCGCCTCTATCATCTGGGCATCAAACGCAGCCGCGAGCGGGCACGTGAGTTGCTCGAACAGTTCGACCTGGTCGAGGCGGGGGACCGGCCGGTCAAGGGCTACTCCGGCGGCATGCGGCGCCGGCTCGACCTCGCCGGTGCGCTCGTGGCGCAACCACCCGTGCTGTTCCTGGACGAACCCACCACCGGTCTGGACCCGCGGGCCCGGCTGCAGCTGTGGGAGGTCATCGACCAGCTCGTCGCGCGAGGGACGACGCTGCTGCTCACCACCCAGTACATGGAGGAGGCGGAGCGGCTCGCGGACCGGATCGCGGTCATCGACCGGGGGGTCGTGATCGCCCGCGGTACCGCCGACGAACTCAAGCGCCTCGTCGGCGGGGAACGCATCGAGCTGGGGGTCGCGGACGCCGCCACGATCCCGGCCGTGCGCCGCGAGCTCGACGACCTCGCGGTCGGCGAGATCCAGGCCGACGCGGGTTCCGGTCGCGTCACCGTGCCGCTCAGCGACACCGGCTCGACGGGCAGCGGCGCCGATGCGCTGGCCACGGCGCTCGGCCGCCTGTCCGCGGCCGGCATCCGCGTCACCGATGTGGCGCTGCGCAAACCGACACTGGACGACGTGTTCCTCGCCCTCACCGGGCACGAGGCGGACGAGAAGATCGAGGAGGCGGTGGGATGAACACGGCTCAGATGATGGTGTCGGACGGCGTCACCATCGCCAAGCGCAACGTCATCAAGATCAAGCGGGTGCCCGATCTCATCGTCTTCACGATGCTCTCGCCGATCATGTTCGTGCTGCTGTTCGCGTACGTGTTCGGCAGCGCGATCCAGGTTCCGGGGATGTCCTACCGCGAGTTCCTCATCGCCGGCATCTTCACCCAGACGGTGATCTTCGGGGCGACCTGGACCGGTCTGGGCATGGTCGAGGACCTGCAGAAGGGCATCATCGACCGGTTCCGCTCGTTGCCCATGGCGCCGTCGGCGGTGCTGGTGGGCCGCACCTCCACCGACGTCCTCATCAACGTGCTCAGCCTGGTGGTCATGTCGCTGACGGGTCTGCTCGTCGGGTGGCGGATCCACTCGTCGTTCGGGGAGGCCCTCGCCGGATACGCGCTGCTGCTGTTGTTCGCCTACGCGCTGTCCTGGGTGATGGCGGTGGTGGGGATGTGGATCCGCACGCCGGAGGTGTTCAACAACGCGAGTTTCATGGTGATCTTTCCGCTGTCGTTCGTCGCCAACACCTTCGTCGACATCTCCTCGCTGCCACCGGTGCTGCAGACGATCGCGGAATGGAACCCGGTCTCGGCGCTGACGCAGGCGGTGCGGGAGCTGTTCGGCAACACCAATCCGACGATGCCCGTCTCGGATGCGTGGCCGTTGCAGAACCCGATCCTCGCGTCGCTGCTGTGGACGGCCGCCATGCTGATCGTCTTCGTGCCCTTCGCGATCCGTCGCTACCAGAAGGCCGTCAGCCGCTGAGGGACCTTGGACCGGAGGCGCAGGTCCCCGGTCGACGCCGGATGTCCCAAGGAGCCGGAGCGAGGCCGGTCGGCGTGGGATAGTGGGCCTGCCGAGCCAGGACAGGGAAGCAGGCCGACATGGACGAATCGACCGGGAGAGAGCGATGAGCGGGCCGGTGATCGACCCTCGCCGTCACGACGCGGTGATCTTCGACCTCGACGGAGTGGTCACCGACACCGCAGCGGTCCACGCCGCGGCATGGGCGGAGCTGTTCGACCGGTATCTCTCCCAGCGCCCCGACCACGACGGTGAGAACCACCGCGAGTTCACCGACGAGGACTACCGCAAGTTCGTCGACGGCAAGCCGCGTGTCGACGGCGTCGCGGACTTCCTGGCCTCGCGCGGGATCACGTTGCCGTGGGGGAATCCCGACGACGGCCCGGACATGGAGACCGTGTGCGGTCTCGGTGCCCGCAAGGACGAGATGTTCCGGGAGCGCATCCATCGCGACGGGGTCCCGGTGTTCGAGTCGAGCGTCGAGCTCGTGCGCCGGGTGCAGAAGGCCGGACTCGACACCGCGGTCGTCACCTCGAGCCGCAACTGCACGCTCGTGCTCGAATCCGCCGGGCTCGCGGATCTGTTCGGCGTCCGAGTCGACGGCGTGGTCTCCGACGAACTCGGGCTGCCCGGCAAGCCCGACCCCGCAGCCATGCTCGAGGCCGCCCACCGGCTCGGGGTCCGCCCGGCCCGGTCCGTCGTCGTCGAGGACGCGGAGGCGGGCGTCGCCGCGGGCCGACGCGGTGGATTCGGGCTCGTCGTCGGCGTGGACCGCGTCCACCATCGCGAGGAACTGCAGCGCCGCGGCGCCGACGTGGTGGTCGAGGACCTCGCCGAGCTGGCGGTGCGCACCGGCGACCGCCGGATGTCCCAGATTCCGGACGGCCTGGCCTCGTTCCAGCAGCTGACCGCACTGCTCGGCAAACGCCGGCCCGCGGTCTTTCTCGACTTCGACGGCACGCTCTCCGAGATCGTGAACGATCCCGCAGCCGCCACGCTTCTCGACGGCGCGTCGGCGGTGCTGTCCACACTGGCGAGCGAGTGCACCGTCGCCGTCGTCTCCGGGCGGGACCTCGCCGATGTGCAGACCCGCGTCGGTCTCCCGGGACTGTGGTACGTCGGAAGCCACGGCTTCGAGCTGGTCGGCCCCGACGGGCAGCACCGGCAGAACGACGCGGCCCTGGCCGCCGTGCCCTGCCTCGAGCGGGCCGCCGCCGCCCTGCAGGAACGGCTCGACGACGTGCCGGGCGTCGTGATCGAGCACAAGCGGTTCACCGTGGCCGTGCACTACCGCAACGTCCCCCCGGACCGCGCCGACGGACTCGTCGCCGATGTGCGCGAGATCGCCGCTGCCGAGGACCACCTCCGGGTCACGACCGGTCGCAAGGTCGTCGAGCTCCGCCCCGATGTCGACTGGGACAAGGGCCGCGCCCTCGAATGGGTGCTCGAGCACGTGCGCGACGAGGACGACCCGATGCCGGTCTACATCGGGGACGACATCTCCGACGAGGACGCGTTCGACGCGCTTGCCGGCACCGGGCTCGGAATCGTGGTGTGCCACAACGAGGACGGTGACCGCCGGTCGGCAGCGCAGTTCTCGCTGGACGGTCCCGAGCAGGTCCGCCGACTGCTGCAGCAGCTCGCCGAACTGTGGGGCGAGAACCAGGAGGTCGGTCCGCGCCACGACGCCTGGACGCTGTACTTCGAGGGTTACGATCCGCCGGCCGAGAAACTGCGCGAGGCCGTGTGCACCGTCGGCAACGGGTACTTCGCCACCCGTGGCTGCGCCCCCGAATCCCACGCCGGCACCGTGCACTACCCCGGCACGTACGCCGCCGGGATCTTCAACCGCCTGACGGACGAGGTGGCGGGTCGCACCATCGACAACGAGAGCATGGTGAACCTGCCGAACTGGCTGCCGGTCACCTTCCGCATCGACGGCGGTGAGTGGTTCGACATCGACGCCGTCGACGTGCGGGAGTACTGCCAGTACCTCGATCTGCGCCGGGCCGTGCTCACCCGGCGGTTGCGTTTCCGCGACGCTGCGGGCCGCAGCACGACGGTCGTGCAGCGACGGTTCGTCGCGATGCACCAGCCGCACGTGTGCGGCCTCGAGACGACGATCGTCCCGGAGGACTGGACGGGGCGGCTCGAGATCCGGTCGGAAGTCGACGGCTCGGTCCGCAACGCGCTCGTCGAACGCTACCGGCACCTCGACGGCAACCATCTGCGGCTGCTGCACACCGCCCGGCTGTCCGAGGACTCGGTGTGTATGACGGTCCTGACCAACCAGTCCCGGATTCCCGTCGCCGTGGCTGCCCGCAGCACGCTGTGGCGCGACGGCGAACGCGTCCCCGCCGAGTACACCCTGCTCGATTCGGGAGGACGGGTCGGACACATCATCGCGCTCGACGTGGCGGCCCACCAGCCCGTGACCCTGGAGAAGATGGCGACCCTGTTCACCGGGCGTGACCTGGCGGTGTCCGAGCCGTCGGAGGAAGCGGCCCGCTGGCTGGCCCGCACGGGACGCTTCGAGGAAACGCTCGAAGGACATGTTCTCGCCTGGGTGCACCTGTGGGACCGGGTGGACATCTACCTCGGGGGCGACGGCGAAGGTCTGCGCATCGTGCGGTTGCACCTGCTGCAGATGCTGCAGACGCTGTCGCCGAACACCGCGGAGCTCGACGTCGGCGTTCCGGCGCGGGGGCTGCACGGGGAGGCGTACCGCGGGCACATCTTCTGGGACGAGCTGTTCGTGCTGCCGGTGCTGAACCTGCGGTTGCCGGGACTGACCCGCTCCCTTCTGCGCTATCGGTACCGCCGGCTGGACGAGGCGCGCCGCGCGGCGCGGGAGGCCGGTCACACCGGCGCGATGTTCCCGTGGCAGTCCGGCAGCGACGGCCGTGAGGAGAGCCAGCAGGTTCACCTCAATCCGAAGTCGGGACGGTGGAATCCCGACGCGAGCTGGCGCCAGCATCACATCGGGGTCGCGGTCGCGCACAACGTGTGGCAGTACTACCAGGTGACCGGGGACCTCGGGTTCCTCGCGGATTACGGTGCCGAGATGCTGGTGGAGATCGCCCGGTTCTTCGCCGACATCGCCACCTACGACCACGCCCGCGACCGGTACGTCATCCGGGGCGTCATCGGCCCCGACGAGTTCCATTCCGGTTATCCGGACGCGCCGTTCGACGGTATCGACAACAACGCCTACACCAACGTCATGGCGGTCTGGGTGATCCTGCGCGCCCTCGACGCGCTGGAGATCATCCCGCTGCGGATGCGCACCGAACTGGTCGACACCCTCGGTCTGACCGCGCGCGAGACCGCGCGCTGGGAGGATGTCAGCCGGCGTATGTTCGTGCCCTTCCACGATCAGGTCATCAGCCAGTTCGAAGGCTACGGGGACCTCGCCGAAC
Source organism: Rhodococcus ruber (assembly GCF_016804345.1). Taxonomy (NCBI): domain Bacteria; kingdom Bacillati; phylum Actinomycetota; class Actinomycetes; order Mycobacteriales; family Nocardiaceae; genus Rhodococcus; species Rhodococcus ruber. The sequence goes on from NZ_CP044211.1 coordinate 1,086,668, forward strand.
TCGACTGGGAGGGATACCGGCGCCGGCACGGCGACGTCCAGCGCCTGGACCGGCTTCTCGAGGCCGAGGGCGACGACGTCAACCGCTACCGCGCGTCGAAGCAGGCCGACGTGCTCATGCTGTTCTACCTGCTGTCGGCGGACGAACTGCGGGAGTTGTTCGAGAGGCTCGGCTACGAGCTGACGGGCGAGACCATCCCGCGGACGATCGACTACTACATGGCACGGACGTCGCACGGGTCGACGCTGAGCGCGGTCGTCCACTCGTGGGTACTGGCCCGGGCACACCGCGGTCAGGCGATGGAATTCTTCGACCGCGTGCTGGCGTCCGACATCGCCGACATCCAGGGCGGCACCACGTCGGAGGGGATCCATCTCGCGGCCATGGCCGGCAGCGTCGACCTGCTGCAGCGTTGCTTCTCCGGTCTCGAAGCCCGCGGTGACCGCCTGGTCTTCGGCCCGCAGTGGCCGGAGGAACTCGGTGTGCTCGCCTTCCCGATCTTCTACCGGGGACACCACCTGCAGGTGCGGATCTCCGGCCGTCAGGTCGAGGTCAGTGCGGGCGCGGGCATCCAGCGGCCGATCGAGATCGAGTGCCGGGGCCGGGTCGAACGCCTGCATCCGGGCGACACGGTGCGGATGCTGTGACGATCCGGGAGAAGCTCAGAGCGGGCTTTCGAGCCACGAGTAGTCGACCCCGACCCAGCCGCCGGCCAGACTGAGGGTGCCGAGCAGCCACAGGGTCATGACCACGATCGCGCCGGTCGTGAGCGCTCCCGCACCCCGTACCACCAGCGACTGTTGTCCGAACCAGTGCATGAAGCGGTCGTAGCGGCCCCGCGCGAAGTGCAGCAGACGGTGCGCCCAGGCGAACTCCGAGGCCAGGATGCCCAGGCCGGCGAAGACGATGAGCCAGCCCGGGCCGGGATAGGGGATGGCCACGATGCCGGCCAGGAACACCAGTGTTCCGAAGGTCCCGACGGTGATGCGGTACGTCAGGTTCAGGGAGGGACGCCGCTCGATGCGCCGCCGCCAGCGGAGCCATCGCTGCTTCAGCCGGCGCAACGGGGATTCCGGGGTCCGGGCCTCGGCCCGGCCGGGCGAAACCGCGTGCCCACTCCGTCCTTCACTCACGATCTACCGAGCCTGCTTCTCGTCATACCAGGTTGCCGTGCACGGCAGGGTCGACCTTCAGTCTACCGGTGACCGGCGGTCACGGCGGGGCCCGGGAACGCGGACCTGCACGTCGCGGGCCGGTCCGCCGGCCGGTCAGGCTGCCGCGACGTCCGTCGGAACGGGACCGGCGGCGGTGAGCCGGTCCAGGTAGGCGGTGAAGACGGCGCCGAGTGCCACCGCGGTGTCGATCGTGTCGAGCCCGTGTATCGCCCCGACGAAGCACTCGTAGACGAGGGCGGCCGCCTGCGACGGGAACAACCCGCCCTCGTCGGCGGTCAGCGCCCGCGCCGCGTCGTCCACGCTGCTCGCCACCGTGCGGGCCACCGATCCGTGCAGCGGCACGTCGGCCGCCGCAGCGACCAGGGCGTCCGCGAGCGCGGAGGAGGGGAACGCCACCGCGGTCGGCGCGATCACCCGACGGAACATCGTTACGTTCACCATGTCGAACCTCCCGTGGAATCTCCCGAGCCGTTCGGTCGAGTGGTACCCGTACGGGCACGCTGTACACAGTGCCGCAGGGGTCCGACAACTTCGGCTGCCGACGAGTCATGCCGTCAGGACACGGCGGGCGGCGGCGCGTCCGGCGCGCATGAACTCCGGCCAGTCCCGGGTGCCGAGGAACTGCCGGTAGAAACCGACGCCCCGCACCTTCGCGTACGGCACCGGCTCGATCATCGAGACGCGCGAGGCCGCGCGCAGCCGCGCCAAGTTCTCCCGTGCCAGCTCGACCTGCTGGGACGTGCGGACCTGAGCGGCGATGTAGAGGATGCTCGCGCGGCGTTCAGCCCAGCCGGTGGCGTCCTCGCCTTCGAAGCCGGGCGGGTAGAAGCCGTTCACGGCGAGGGTGACCTCGCACGGCTGCTCGAGGTCGAGCAGCGGGTGGACGGGGAAGATGTCGACGATCCCGCCGTCGCACCAGTGGAACCCACCGAGTGCGACGGGGGCGACGAACAGCGGCAGCGCGACCGCCATGTGCACGGCCCGGGCCACCGACAGGTCGGGATACGTTCGCGGCCCGAGGTACTCGAGGCGGTTCTGCTCGATGTTCCAGATCGGCGCGTAGGCGGGTACGGGCAGCGCGGCGAGCGTCATGTCGCCGAGCAGGCGCCGGTACGTGGCCTCGAGCGCGTCGCCACGCAGGATGCCGGCGAAGCCGCGGCCCACGGTCGGTGCGACGGTGAGCAGGCGTCGCCAGTCGACGTCGATGTAGTCCGCGGGGTCGAGTGCGAGGGTGAATGCTGCGACCTCGTCGGCGGGGACGCCCGCTGCGATCGGGAAGCCGAACAGCGCGGAACCGGAGCACAGCGAGACGACCGACGGCCGGATCCCGCCCTCCTCCAGTGCGCGGGCCACCCCGACCAGCGATGCGAGCGCTCCGCTGCCCCCGGTCGCGGCCAGCGCGATCCGATCGCCCTCCCGGACACGGACCCGGAAGGGCTCGAACGCGGGAAACGGATGCAGTTCCCGGTCCCGCGTGCCCGACGGCCGCTGCAGGGCCGCCCGCGCGACGTCGAGGAGGAATCCGGTGTCGGTGCGCACGCCGTCGACCACGTCCCGACCGCGGGCGAGAACGTCGAAGTACTGGCGCACCCGGAAGATGTCGAGGACGGTGTCGAGCATGTCTCGACTGTGCGCGCGAGCCGCGGCGCGGACCAGGGTCCTCGGACCCGAATCCGAGGCGACCTACGGTGCGGCGGCGGGACGGGGAGGCGGCGCAGTCAGCGTCCGGGCACGGGGCCCGGTGAGGTCGCGGCACGGAGCTGATAGCGACGCTCGGCGTAGTCCAGGTCGTCGCGCCACAGCCGGGTGGCCGTGCGCTGCATGAGGGGGCGGAGGGCGGCGGCCGCGCGCCGGGTGGCCATGCCGAACCCCGGGCGGGGGGAGTCGGCGACGACGGCCTCGACGATCGCCGTCCGGGGACGGCCGTCCGGGCCGGTGCCACGCGGGGTCGCGTGGGTCTCGACCACGCTCCCGACGCCTTCGCCCGAGACGATGCGCATGACGACGGTGCGCGGTTCGGGGCTGGTGAATTCCGCGCGGACCGGAACCCCGATCCGGCCGGCGACCCGGAAGGTGACGTCGACGACGAACCGGTCCTCGTCGCCCGGGCTGCCGTGGGTGGAGGGTGCCTCGACCACCTCGAGGCGGGCGAACGAGTACGGATGGAACCAGGCGCCGTGCCACGGGTCGAGGCGGTTGGCGACGATGTCGGTGGGTTCGCACACCCCGACGAGGGTGGCGACGGCTGCGATGCGGGAGTCGGCGGTCGGACGCTCGGGGACGACGGGCAGTTCTGTCGGTGTCTCCCCGCCGACGTGGTCGAGCCGGACCCATACGAGCACCCCGTCGTCGTGACTCGGGAAGGGTTTCCAGCCGTACGCGCCTGCGGCGTCGATGCGTAGACCGTGCCAACGGCAGACCAGCGCACCGCAGTCCACCGCTGCCAGCGACATCGGCGCGCCGAGGTGGGGGCACGCGCCGGGGCCGACGATCACCTGCTCGCCGTCGCGCCAGGCGACGAGTTCGACATCGGCGACGGTGACGCCGAAGGGACGCTCCGCACCGATGTCCCGGCTGGCGGCCACGACGTACCAGTTGCCGGAGGGGCGGCGCTGCGAGCGGTCGAGGACGGCGTTGATCAGCTCGGGGCGGGCACCCCGGTAGGTGGGCGCCTGTGCGGCCCAGTGGTCCGGATCCATGGGCTGGACGGGCCAGGTGGCGGGCCAGCGACGGTACAGCGGATCGAGCACGCTCATGCGGGGCGCCTTTCCAGGGCGGCGAGCCGGCGCAGGACCGTCGAGCGGCCCCGGGTGGGAACCGTGTACAGGTCGTGGCCGGCAATGCCCCATTGGGCGAGAAGGGCATTGGCGGCCTCCCACCCCGTGGTGGCCGCGCGTTCCATGAGGGCCACCGGCAGGTCGATGCGGATGCCGTCGCCGGCGAGCATCAGCCGCTCGTGCGGGGTGCGGACGGTGGGCCGGTGCGCGAAATCGCCCACCCCGAACAGGGGGCAGTCCTGGCGCCACAGCGTGCGTTCCTCGACGACGCGGGCGGCGGCGGTCTCGGGGTAGATCGCGTGCAGGCGCGCGAGCACCTGCGCCTGCACATCCTCGGGCGAACGCGATTCGCCGACTCCGTCGCCGGTGGCGGCGTACGCGTGCAGTTCCACGACCGAACCGCCCGTGCGAGCGGCCCAGCCGCGGGCCTCCTCCTCGTAGCGGTCGAGCACGCTGATGTTGTCGAGCGGGCGCAGGCCGCCGGTGCCGAGGAATGCCGGGCGGTCCGTGGCGACTGGGCGATCCAGCCAGAGCCGCTGCACCAGGAACGGGGGAGCGGACCGCAGGTGCTGCACCCGCGAGCGCCACCCGGAATCACCGAGATCGGGCGAGGCGTCGACGAGGGCGCGCAATCCGGCCACGTCGAGTGCGAGGACGAGGCCGTCGGCGTCGGTGCTGCCGCCGGTGTCGTCGTGGATGCGGAAGGTCCGGGTGCCGCCGGGTTCGATGCCGGTCACCGCGGTGGCGGTCCGGATGCGCGCGCCGTGGCCCTCGAGATACCGGCCGAGCGGTCCCCACAGGGCGGTGTCGAAGTTGCCGGTGGCGACGTCGAACAGCAGGCCCTCCGCGGAGCCGAGGAAGTAGATGTGGAACATCGTGGCCAGCTCGGCGGCCGACATCCCGGCCGGGGGCGCGAAGAAGCTGCGCGAGAACACCTCGAACGCGAGGTGATTGGCCGCCTCCGGAAAACGGATGCGCTGCAGGAAGGTCTGGGCGTCGACGTCGTCGAGCCGGTCGTAGATCTCCGGCACGGACACGGTCGCGAGCGGGGCCGCGGCCCGCACGTCGATGCGCACCAGATCCTGCAGCCGGAACGTGGGACTGCGCAGCGCGAACACCAGTGCGTTCCACGGTGGGGTGTTGGGAATTCCGCGAAAGGTGTCGCGCCGGCCCGCGCCGTCGACGAGCGGATAGTCGTCGACCGCCGTCAGCCGCTGCAGATCGGGGTCGGTCCGTCGCAACAACCGGCGCAGGTTGTAGTACTGCCGGAAGAAGGCGTGGAACCCGCGGTTCATGGCGAGTCCGGTGCCGTCGTCGAGACGTTCACGCCAGCCGCCGACCCGTCCGCCCAGGTACGCCTCGCGTTCGAGCACCTCGACTTCCACGCCGCGCTCGGCGAGCGCGGTGGCGGCGGTCAGTCCTGCGATGCCGGCGCCGACGACCACCACGCGGGGCCGCTGCGGCAGATGCCCGGTGTCGGGCGCACCCCTGGAGGCGGGGTGGTGGGCGATCCGCGGGTCGCTGCCGACGGCACCGTTCATGTAACTGCCTCCTGCGGCGCCGGTGGGACCGGCCGTCGTGGTCGAACAGTGGCGAGCCCGAGCCTACCGCGGTGATGTCCGCCGCGACGGCCGACGAGCTCAGCCGCGCAGGCGTGCCGCGTGGGACGCGACAGCTTCGAGATGCTTGTCCGCTGTGCTCAGATCCAGATGGGCGTCGCTGAGGCTGTCGATGACCTCCCGCAGGTGGCCTCGCCGGTGTCGTCGTCCGCCGCCGGCTCCACCATGTCGAACGCATCGGCGAGGGAGCGCACCCGCCGGTCCAGGGCCCGCAGATCCGTGCGCAGTTCGGCGACCTGCCGGAGGAGATCGTTCAACGTGCTCCCTCTCCGTGTGTGTGTGCGGCCGGTGATCGCCCGGGCGCGAACATGCCGCCGCACGCTCACGGTAAGCCGGACCGGGTGGCGTTCGAGGCGGAACGGGCGCTCGGCTCACGGCACGGGGACCGCTCAGGACCGATCGGGCCGGTGTCCGGCACGGAAGGCTCAGGCCGGCCGGGTCGCGACGGCATAGACTCGGCTGAGCGCATCCGGAGCCGAACCCGTACGGCCCCGGGGCCGGTGGAACGGCTGAAGCCTCGTCGGACGCGCACTCCGTCGAGCGCGCAGCCGGGCGGGAGAACCGTGAACAGACACTCCGCCCTGTCCCTTCTGGTCCTGCTCTGCGTCGCCGGTTGCACGGACCGCGGCGGGCCGCGGGTTCCTTCGTCGCCGCCGGCGACCGTCCCGGCGGCCGCCGCGTGCGACGTCGCCGAGAGCGCCGGCCATCGCTACGTCTCCTCCGTCGGTCGCAACGGCCGCTACTTCGAGGATCAGCACGGTGACCCGATTCTGATCCGCGGGGACTCGCCGTGGTCCGGCATGGCGGACTGGTCGCCCGAGCAGGCCGAGCTGTACTTCGCGAATCGAGCAGCGCACGGGTTCGACGCGGCCCTCGTCTCCGTGATCGCCGACCCCGACAACGGCGGGCCGAACGAGAACGGAGCCACTTTCGACGGCATCGAACCGTTCGTCGGCGGCGACATCACCGCATGGAACGAGCCGTACTGGGAGCGCGTCGACGAGTACGCCCGAATCGCGTGCCGGTACGGAAACACGTTGTTCCTGTATCCGATCGACGGGTGGAACCTCTCGGGCGTGTTCGCATCGGCCACTCCCGAACAGGCTGCGGTCTACGGCCGGATGATCGCCCAGCGATACGCCCGGTTCCCGAACATCGTCTGGCTGACCGGCGGTGACTATTCGCCCGACACGGACGACGCTGCCGCCGGGGCCGAATCGGACCGGGTACTGCGCGCCGTGCTCGACGGGATCAGGGCGGCCGGCTCGGACAGGCCGTTCTCGATACAGCTCGGCCCCCAGAAATCGCTCTCCACGGACAACCCGTTCTGGGAGCCACTGGTGGACTGGAACTTCGTCTACACCTACCTGCCGACCTACAAGGCCGTGCTGGACGGGTACGAGCGACCGGCAGGCGTCCGGGATCCGCGTCCTGCCGTGTTCGCGGAGGGCAACTACGAGGGCGAGAACAACCAGCCCGAGACTGCGCCGACGACCGACGAGACGCTTCGCCGCCAAGCGCTGTGGGCGTTGACATCCGGCTCCCCGGGGGAGTTCCGCGGCTCCGACGACTGGGAGTTCCGGGACGGCTGGGCAGCGCGTCTCGATACCCCCGCCGTCACGCAACTCCGAGCCCTCCGTGACCTGTGGGCGTCGTGGGCGTGGTGGCAGTTGGTGCCGGACGTCGACGACCCGTTCGTCCTCGACGGGCGCGGGACCCGCGCGACGGACGACGAGACGGTGGACGTCCTGGACAACGACTACGTCACCGCCGCACGCACGCCGGACGGCGCCCTCGCCGTCGTCTATGTGCCGACGGAGCGGACGATCCGGCTCGCGCTCTCCCTGATCCCGCAGGGAGCGAGCTACGCCTGGATCGATCCCGCCGATGCCGCAGCGCCCGCGTTGCCGGCGCAGGTGGACCGGGACGGAAACGTGTCCACGCCGGGAACGAACGTCGGTGGCGCGGAGGATTGGCTGCTGGTGGTCACCGGCTGATGCGGGCTACGGGGTGGCGGGTTCCGGCCGACCGCCGGAACTGCCGGAACTGCCGGAACCGTCGGTAATGCCGGATATGCGGCACGTTTGCCTCTCCCGGACCCGGGTAAGCGGGGGGCGTACGGCTGGTGGAGATCGACGACCATCGGCGACCGCCGGTGACACGGCGGGACGGCCCGGCACAGGCAGGACCGTGCAGAAGTGCCGGCCGTATTCCCGATCCCCTCGGAAGGACAACACTGATGACGTACAGCGGATACCCGGACCCGGGCGGACGGAGCACCGACCCGCTCACCGAGCAACCCTTCACCTCCCCGGACGGTCCGATACCGGAGCCCCGGCACCGTCTCGACGAGTATCGGACGGCACGCGGCGAACCGGACGATGCGTCGTCGGCGCAGGTCGCGCAGGAACAGGCCGGCCGGGTCGCCGGGCGAGCCGCGGACGCAGGCCGGGAGGTGGCCGGAACGGCCGGCGATCAGGCTGCCCGCGTGAAGAACGAAGCGACTGCGCAGGCCCAGGACGTGCTGCGGCGCACCCGGGACGAACTGACCGACCAGGCCGCTCGACAGCAGAAGAAGGTTGCCGAGGGGTTGCGCACGCTCGGAGCGCAGTTCGGTTCGATGGCGCGCGACTCGGAGCAGCCCGGCATGGCCGGTGACCTCGTCCGCCAGGCGGCCGACCGAGCCGACACCGTCGCCTCCTGGCTCGAACAGCGGGAGCCGGGTGGAGTCCTGCACGAGGTCAGCGGTTTCGCCCGGCGTCGACCGGGGGCCTTCATCGCCCTCGCTGCGGGAGCGGGATTCGTCCTCGGCCGGCTCGGTCGCGGACTGAAGGACGCGGACTCCGGATCGGGTTCCGCGACAACACATTCCTCCGACCCGGCTTCTCCCGCGCCTCATTCGCCGACGGCGCAGTCCCCAGGGGTCGCGCACCCCGGGTTCACCGCCGCCGATCCCGGCGCCGGCGGGCCCGCCGGATACGCGTACCCGGCGCAGGGACCCGGCACGTCGGCGCCCGGAACGTATCCTGCGGGACCCGCGACGGGGGCTCCGATGCCCGGCGGCTACTCGGCGCCGGGGACGGGCACCCCGCCGCCCGGCGGATATGCACCGCCGCATCCCGGTGGGGAGGTGCGGCCGTGACTCTTCCTCCCGCAGAACACAATCGAGCCGGCGACCAGCGCTCGCTGGGCGAGTTGCTCGCCGATGTCAGCGGTGACCTGTCCACCCTGATGCGCCAGGAACTGGCACTGGCGAAGGCCGAGGCCACCCAGACCGCGACCCGTGCCCGCAAGGGCGCCGGCATGCTGGCCGGCGCCGCGGTGGCGGCGCACTTCGTGCTGCTGTTCCTGTCCATCGCCGCATGGTGGGCGCTGGGCAATGCGATCGGCCGCGGCTGGTCGGCCCTCGTCGTGACCGTCGTGTGGGCGGTCGTCGCGACGCTGCTGGCCGTGCTGGGACGCTCGGAGCTGGCTCGCGCCAAAGGACTTCCCCGCACCACCGAAACCCTTTCCCAGGTGCCCGGAGCACTTGCCCCTCATCCCCAGGAGAAGCGATGACGAACACCGACGACCCGGATCGGATCCGCGCCGAAATAGACCGTACGCGACGCAGTCTCAGCGCCGACGTCGACACGCTCGCCGATCGGGCGCGGCCCTCGACGATCGCCCGGCGCAAGGTCGGCGGGATCGGCGGCTCGCTGTCCCGGATGCGGGACAGGGTCATGGGCACGGCGCAGGACGCGACGTCGCAGTTGTCGGACACCGGCCGTTCGGCCGTGTCGTCGGCGACCGACGCGGCACGCGGCGTGCCCGCCACCGCGCAGCAGCAGGCGCAGGGCAATCCCTTGGCGGTCGGGCTGATCGCGTTCGGCGCCGGCCTCGTGGCGGCCGCGCTGGTGCCCGCCAGCCGGTCCGAGCAGCAGGCCGCCGTCGCGCTGAAGGAGACCGCGGAGCCGGCATTGCAGGAAGCTACCGACGCTGCCAAGGACACCGCTCAGCGGCTCGCGCAGCCCGCGCAGGAGGCGGCGCACGCGGTCGCCGACACGGCTCGGGATGCCGCGACGACCGTCGCCGAGGAAGGTGCCGGCGCCGCGCGCACGGTGCAGGGTGACGCACGCGACGCCGCACACACCGTCCGCGACCGGCGCTGAGCTGAGCCCGAAACGTCCCGCCCTCGGCCGGAGGGCGGGACGTTCGCCATGCAGGCCGGCGCGTCGTCGTCGCGGAAGAAGTCGTCGCGGAAGAAGTCGTCGCGGAAGAACACGATCCGGATCGCCGTGCCGAGTCCTCGGCGCTCCCCGAGGCCGGCCCCGCGACGTCAGATCATGACGGCGGCGACGGCCACGGCCACCAGAACGGATACCGCGATCGCGAGTCCGAGCAGCACCGAACCGGTGACGGCGACCGTCATGGCTGCCGCTACGGCGCAGGCGACGCCCGCCGTGCCGGACGTGTGCCGCAGACGCGAGCGGGACTCGTCGGCCTCGTCGTTATCGGTCGGTAACCTGTGCCGACCCTCGAAGGTATGGATCACGATGTACCCCCTGCCGTACCACAATGTGATCGCTCTCACATTATGCACTGATTTGTATCGCATCACAAAACGATGTCGCCAGTCGAACGCGTATCGCGTTCGTTGCGGCGCCTCCCGGGTTCGTGCACCCGGGGTGTGGATTCCGTCCGAGCGGGGTATCGGATACGGAGTCGGCAGGAAAGGAGACGGGCGTATGGAGTCGGAACGGCAGGGCAACGACGAACCGCTGGTTGCACATCCCACGATGGCTTTCGTGCTGGACGGCATACTGATTCTGGCCGTGGCGGTGGTGGGGCTGTGGATGTTCGGTTCGCTGCTGTGGGCAGTACTCGGTGGGATCTTCTGCGCGGCCACACACCTGGTGTGCCGGGCGACCGGGCATTGCGGTGCGCCCTCGGCGGCCGTCGCGCAGGCGGAATCGCAGCAGTCGATCCCGGTGACGAGCGCGGAGGTCGCACAGGCGGCCTGACGTTCGATACCCGTCTCGACGCGCACCCCGGCAACTGCTCCGACGGTTCCGCACCGGCAGCCCAGCTCGAGTTCCACGCTCTCCCGTGAAGACGCCACACCCGTTCCCGTCGACCGTCATGGACGACACCGGCACGAACGCCGCGGCGCCTTCGCCTCCCGGCCGGCGGCGCCGCACCGAGACCGCGTCCTGTGACCGGCGGTCTACCGGCCGGCGGCTCGCGCCGCGGCAAGACCGGTCGCGAATCCGGTGACGACGGCCGCGTCCGGCAGCAGCACCGCGGACGACCAGGGGATCTGCGTGAGCGCTGCCTCCGCGGACGGGAATCCGGCACCGAGCAGACCGCCTGCGAGGGCGGCGACCGTGTCGGTGTCCCCGCCGAGCGCGACGGCGGCGCGCATGGCGTCGATCGGCGACCGCGCCGTGACGATGCAGTGCAGCACGGCGGCGACGGTGTCGTACGGTTCGAGCGAAACGCCCGACGGGGCGGCGCTCCAGCGGTCCGTCGCGACCGCGGCGAGGAGGTCCCCCAGACGACGGCCACCACCGAATTCCCCGGTCGCGATGCGCGCCTCGTCGCGGGCCACCTCGAGCAACCGCTGCGCGTCCGCGCCTTCCAGCGACCACGAGGCGCACGCCGAGATCACCGCTGCCGCGCACTGCGCGTCCGGTGACGGATGCGTCACCCGGGACAGACCCAGGCTGAGTGCGCGCCGGCGATCCGGTTCGTCGACCGGAACCGCCCAACCGGCCGGAAGAGCCCGCATCGCAGCGCCGTTCGTGTCGCCACCGGTCTCGGGACGCCGGCCCGATTCGCGGAAGGCCCGGATCGCGGCCAGTGTGGAGGGCCCCAGGCCCGGGACGGTCTCGGCGCGCTCGCTGAGCAGACGCAGGAACCTCGAGCCCGGGTCCTCGTTCGAGGTCGTCGTCAGCACCTCGGCCACGAGGAGGGTGAGCGCCGTGTCGTAAGACGTCGCGCCCCGGGGCCGGCCCGGCCGGACGGGCAGGGTTGCCGCCGTCCCGAGATCGATGTCCGCGGAGTCCGCGCCCTCCCAGGGGACGCCGAACGCGTCTCCGCAGGCGTACGTGGTCAGTGCGGCCGCGATCCGGTCGCGGTAGGGGGCTGCGTCGAGTTCGTCCGTCACCGGAGCCGGTCCCTTCCCTGGGCCAGATGTTCCGCACGTTACCGGAGGTCGCCGGCAGCAGGACGGACGCGGAACCGCTTCCGTGGGCAGTCGTCGCGGTCTATCGTGGGCGTGCGGATCTCGTGTGGGAGGACCCATGACCGAACCGGCTTTCGAGGGGTTGCAGGGCACGGACGGATCGCGCCGGTTCGAGGGGCTGCGCGCCATGTTCGTCAACTGCACACTCAAACGGTCGCCCGAGACCAGCAATACGCAGGGGCTGATCGATCGCAGTGTGGCGCTGATGGAACGGGAAGGCGTCAGGGTGGACCAGATCCGGGCCGTCGACCACGACATCGCGACGGGCGTGTACCCCGACATGACGGAGCACGGGTGGCCGAGCGACGAATGGCCGCAGTTGTTCGAGCGCATCCTCGCCGCGCACATCCTCGTCGTCGCCGGCCCCATCTGGCTGGGTGACAACTCGTCGGTCACCAAGAAGGTCGTCGAACGTCTCTACGGCTGTTCGTCGCTGCTCAACGAGCACGGCCAGTACGCGTACTACGGTCGCGCCGGCGGTTGCCTGATCACCGGCAACGAGGACGGCGTCAAGCACTGCGCGATGAACATCCTCTACAGCCTGCAGCACCTCGGATACGTGATCCCGCCGCAGGCCGACGCCGGCTGGATCGGGGAGGCCGGTCCGGGCCCGTCATACCTCGATCCGGGGTCGGGCGGTCCGGAGAACGACTTCACCAACCGCAACACCGCCTTCATGACCTACAACCTCATGCACACCGCCGCGCTGCTCGTGCGGGCCGGCGGTTTTCCAGTCGGGGGCAATCAACGCTCCCTGTGGGATGCCGGTTGTCATCCTTCGTTCGAGAATCCCGAGCACCGGTGACGGCGCGACTCGGCGGGCGTGCCCCTGCCGCGCGGTGCGCGATCCTCCCGCTCGCGATGCTCGTCGCCACCGCCTGTGCGGCGACGGACGACAGCACCGACGATGCCGCCCCGGCGTCGGGCCCCGCGGTGACCGCGGCCGGAGAGTCGACGGTGGTCACCACGGCGAACGGTCCCCTCGGTGAGATGCTCTTCGACCGGACGGACCAGGCGATCTACATCTTCGACCGGGAGGTGGGCACGGTTCCCGACTGCTACGGGGACTGCGCCGTGGCGTGGCCGCCGGTCCTCACCGTCGGCGCCCCCGTCGCGGCCGGCGACGCCGACCAGGCACTGCTGGGGACCACGGCGCGCTCCGACGGGACCACCCAGGTCACGTACGCCGGGCATCCGCTGTACTTCTATGCCGACGAGGAACCCGGGCAGGTGCTGTGCCACCGGGTGGAGGAGTTCGGCGGGCTGTGGCTGGCGGTCGACGAGGTCGGCGTCCCACTCCCGTGACCCGAGGTCACCACCGGCCGCCGTGACGGTGGACGACGCGTCCGGGAGATCCCGCGGCGCTACGGCAGCGGCGGAACGAGGATCTCGTCCGGCTCCTTGTCCGGTCGCAACCCCTTCCAGCTGGGGTGCCGGAGACTGTCGCCCGTGAACTCCCGGTACTCGACGTCGCCGACCAGTACGGGTTCGGCCCACCGGGCGGCCCGGACGACGGGGGCCGGCGGCGTGACGTCGAACGGATAGGTGGGCCGCTCGAGTTCGTCGAGCCGCTCCCACAGGGCCCGTCGCCCCGCGGTGGTGAAGCCCGTGCCGAGGTTGCCGATGTGGACGAGACGACCGTCGTCGTCGTGGGCGCCGAGGACCAGGGACCCGAAGGTGGCGCGGTGCGGACCGGTGCCCGGCAACCACCCGGCGACGACGGCCTCGGTGTTCCTGCGCAGCGCCGTCTTGATCCATGCCGGGGACCGGCGTCCCGGCTGATAGGTCGAGTCGGTCCGCTTGCAGACGATGCCTTCGAGACCGTGGTCGCGGGCGAGGTCGAGCAGGATCTTCGTATCGGTGCCGATCCAGTGCGGTGGGGTGCGGACCAGAGGACCGGACATCGACAGGTCGACCAGCCGGCGACGGCGTTCGAGGTACGGCAGCCCGGTCGTCGGTGCGCCGTCGAGCGCGAGCAGGTCGAACGCGTAGAACTCCACGGGTGTGGTCCTGATCAGCGCGGCCGTCGGTTTCGCCACGTGGATGCGGCTCTGCAGCCGGGGGAACGACGGCGCCCCGGTCCGCGGGTCGGGCGCGACGATTTCGCCGTCGACGACCGTCGGACGGCCGCGAGCCAGCGCCGACAGCGCGATCGTCAGCTCCGGGTAGATCCCGGAGACGTCCCTGCCGTTGCGGCTGTGGAGCCGGCACCGCTCGCCGTCGCACATCGCCACCGTGCGTGCGCCGTCCCACTTCATCTCCACCGCCCATCCGGTGCCGATCGGCGGGCGGCCGGCGGTGGCGAGCATCGGCGCCGGGACGGAGGCGCGGGCTGGGGGCATGGTAGGGATTATCCGGTGCGGCAGCGCGATGTGCAGCCCTCGAGTGCAGAATTGCGCTGGGCCACAGAGAATTACACCGATGTACTCTGCTGTGCGCCGCGGCGTGCCCCCAGGTCGGCGGGTGGGCACACGGCGCGGGGGCGGGTGGATAACGAGATGGGATCGATTTGTGGGGGTGGCGCCTGCCGGTCGTGCCGCTCGGGGGTCGCCGGTGCGCGGCTGACGAACCAGACGGCGGCGACCACGACCGCGCATCCGATCGACTGGACGAGAGTGGGGCGCTCGTGCACGAGGGCGATCGCCACCCCCATCGCCAGCACGGGCTGAGCGAGCAACAGCGTCGCGCCGACCTCGGACGGGAGCCGGGGGAGGCCGATTCCGATCAGGACCCAGCCGAGCACCTGGCCGCTCAGCGCCAGCATCGCCAGCCATCCGAGGGCGGGCCAACCGGGGGTGAGGTCGACCGGGCCCCACAGCGAGCCGACGGAAGTGCCGACGACGCCGGCGACGAGAGTCGACACGAACACCTGCGAGGAGGCTCTTCGTTCCGAACCCGCCCGACCGGCGACGAAGAGGTAGGTGCCGTACGCGAGGCCTGCGGCCAGTGCCAGCAGTGTTCCCCACATCGACCGATCGGTCTCGCCGCCGCCGAACAGGGCTCCACCGGCGAGCGCGACACCGGCGAACAGGAAGGGAACCGCCAGGACGAAGCGCACCGGAACCCGTTCGCGGAAGACCAGCCACGCCAGCAGCGGGACGACGACGACCTGGACGTTGACGACGACCGTGGCGATTCCGGCACCGATCATCTCGATCGATCGTGCCCACAGCGCGAAGTCGATGCCCAGCATCGCGCCGCCGAGCGCCTGGGTGGCGAGCACGCGGCGTGAAATGCCTCCGTGTCGCCGAATCTCTTGCAGCGCAAGAAGGCCCAGTACGGGAAGAGCGAATGCGCACCGGAAGAGGGTCGATGTCGCCGGCGACACCCCGGAGAGCTTGATCAGGCCGGCCGTCAGCGACGTCGCCGCGGCACCTGCCAGCACCGTCACCCGCGGATCCACGGGGGTGACGGTGAAGCGGGGGCGGGCGACGAGCACAGGCGGCAGGCGCGGTCCGGAGGTCATGCTCGAATTCTCGAGGGGCCGACCCGTGAGCACAAGTAAATATTCGTGCCGATGAATCGGTAGAGTTACTACCGTGTTGAGCGTCGAGCGCCTCCGGGCCCTGTGTGCGGTCGCCGAGTACGGCTCGATCAGTGCGGCGGCGCAGGCCCTGCATGTGACCCCGTCGGGGGTATCGCAGCAGTTGCACAAGTTCGAGCGCGAGGTCGGTGTGGCGCTGCTGGTGCCGTCCGGTCGCGGAGTGCAGCTCACCGATGCGGGCCGCCTGCTGGCGCGCCGTGGGCGAGAGGTGATATCCCTTCTGGCGCAAGCAGAATCGGAGGTCGTGTCCCTCGAGCGCGACGTGGTCGGAGACCTGCGGATCGGGTCGTTCGCGTCGGCGAGCCGGGTCGTCGCTCCGGCGGCGATCGCCGCCCTGCAGCGCCGCCACGCCGGACTCCGGATCGGTTTCGTCGTCGGTGAGACCGAGGAACTCGTCCCTGCGGTTGTTCGGCGCGAGTTGGATCTGGCCGTCGTCGACAGCTGGGTCACGATGCCGTTCCAGCTCCCCGAAGCGGCGGTATGCACGCTCGTGCACCGTGATTCCGCCGACGTTGCGCTTCCGATCGATCATCCTCTGGCGCACCGGGACTACGTCGATCTCGACGAGATCGCGCAGATGCCGTGGACGACCTGGACGAAGGGTGCCGTCTTCCACACCTGGCTGGTCCAGACGCTGCGCAAGCGGGGCGTCGAGCCCCGGGTCCGTTACGAGGTGCCGGAGTTCGCTGCCCAGCTCGAGTTCGTCGCGCACGGCCTCGCCGCCGCACTGGTGCCGCGCCTGGCTCGGGTGTGGGTGCCGGAGACGATCGCGATCGTGCCCGTACGGCCGACGTTGGAGCGGGAGATCTACGCCCTCCGGCGCCGGGACAACGACCGGCCCGCGGTGCGCGCCGGTATCGCGGCGCTCAGCGAGTCGTTTGCCGGGATCGGTACCTGAGTGTGCCAATGGACCGCCTCCGCGATCCCGGTGCGTCCACCTCCGGTTCTCGCCTGCCGCAATCGATTACGTGCGCGTGCATCCGCAGGTGCCGACGTCCCGCTCGGGGCGCAGGCCCCGGAGGAACACCGCGATCGGCCGGGCCAGTAGCGCGACGCTCTCCTCCGTGCCGGCGGTGACACCGTCCAGCGACCGGGCGCCGAGCAGCCGGTCCGCGGTCAGTCCCTCGGCCAGGCTCACGAGATCGGCGGCTGCGCCGTCGGCGTCCTCGGCTTCGCAGGCGAGCGCGAGGCCGCGCGCGGCCTCGCGGGAGAACAGAGAGGTCGCCAGGGCGGCGCGCTGTTCGGCGGCGATGGTCGGATCGGTGGCCAGGGCATACCGCACGAGCAGATCCCGGCGGCGGTGGCTCAGGTTGTGGTCGAGCACCGTCGCGACCGCTCGCGCGGCGGCGTCGACGTCGATCGGGGCCGGTGGCCGGGTGAGGCCGGAGTGTGCGAACTCGGCACGGGAGCGTTCGGTGAGACGGCGCACGGCCGCATCGATCAGACCGCTGCGGGTGCGGAAGTAGTACGAGCACGAACCGTCGGGAAGGTCGAGGGCGCGGTCCACCGCCCGGTGGGTCAGGGCGCGCAGTCCGTCACGGGCGATCAGGTCGAGGGTGGTCTCGGCGATCAGGGCGCGGCGATCGGGACTGCGGGCCATGCCCGGAACTCTACACATGTAGAGTCCCCGGCACGTGCAGAGGAGGATGACGGTGGACGATCCGCACCAGCGCGCCGGCGCGGAGGCGCTGCATCGGCTCGGTGGCGATCTCGCTGCCCGGCGGGCCTCCCCGTCGGGCGTCTACCTGTGGGGGCCGGTCGGCCGGGGCAAGACGTGGCTGATGGACCGGTTTCTCGAGACGGTGCCCGTGCCCGCGCGACGGCACCACTTCCACGGCTTCTTCACCGCCCTGCATGCGCATGCGCATCGACTCGGCTCGATCGACGACGCCGTCGATGCCGCGGTCGGCGACGCCCGCGTGCTGTGCTTCGACGAGTTCCACGTCCACGACATCGGCGACGGCATGCTCGTCGCGCGTGCCGTGCGCACCCTCCTCGGACGGGGCGTCGCGCTCGTCGCCACCTCCAACTATCCGCCGTCGGGGTTGCTGCCCAACCCCCTGTTCCACCACCTGTTCGAACCCACCATCGTCCTGCTCGAACGCCGGATGGAGGTGGTCGAGGTCGGGGGGCCGATCGACCGTCGCCGCACGGCCGCGCCCGCACCGGACGGCGGGTTCGGGTCGGGCGAGTTCCTCTCGCCCGGCGTCCTCGACCTGCCGGAACCGGGGGAGCGGCGAACGCTGCGGCCGTCGGGCCGGGCTCTGCCTGCGCTCGCCGTGCGCGGCGGCGTCGTCTGGTTCGACTTCGCCGACCTGTGCTGCGCGCCCACCGCGCCCGCCGACTACCTCGCAGTCCTTCGCGACCACCCCGAGTGGATCGTCACCGGCGTCCCGCCGCTGCGCGAGGTCGACCCGGACGCCCTGCGCCGCTTCGGCAACGTCGTCGATGTGCTGTGCGACGCCGGCGTTCGGCTCACCGTGTGCGCCACCGTCGCGCGCGCCGACTTCGCGACGTCCGTCCCCGCCGAACCCGACGTCGACCGGCTGCTCAGCCGCCTCGCCCTGCTCCGCGAACCCGCCCGAGCCTGGATTCAGGACAGCCAAACCTTATAGACTGCCGCGGTGTCACCACGTTCCACCGAGCTCGTCGACTGTCCGACGGTTCCGTTCGTCCGACGCCTCGCCGAGCACGGCGAACGGACCGCACTCGTCTGCGACGGCGCCGAGATCACCTATCGCGACCTGGCCGAGCGGGTCGCCGGCATCGCCGACCGACTCGGCACCACCCGCCGGCTCGTGCTCGTCGTCGGAGCCAACACCGTCGACGCGATCGTCGCCTACCTGGCGGCGCTGTCCGCCGGCCATCCCGTCCTGCTCGTGCCCGGCGACCGGCCCGACGCCCTCGCCGCGACGATCGAGGCGTACCGGCCCGACGTCGTCGTCGACGGCGGCCGCCTGGAGGAACTCGCCGAGGGCACCGGCCACGACCTGCACCCCGACCTGGCGCTGCTGTTGAGCACCTCCGGCTCGACCGGCTCGCCCAAGCTCGTCCGCCTGTCGCACCGCAACGTGCAGGCCAACGCCGAGGCCATCGCCGACTACCTCGACATCCGCGACACCGACCGCGCGATCACCACGCTGCCGATGCACTACTGCTACGGGCTGTCGGTGCTGCACAGCCACCTGTTGCGGGGCGCCGGCGTCGTGCTCACCGACCGGTCCGTCACCGACCCCGGATTCTGGGACCTCGTGCACCGGCACCGGATCAGTGCACTCGCCGGCGTGCCGTACACCTTCGACCTGCTCGACCGTGTCGGTTTCGCGGACATGGCCCTGCCGCACCTGCGCTACGTCACCCAGGCCGGCGGTCGCCTCGACCCCGACCGCGTCCGCCGCTACGTCGGCCTCGGCCATCGCCGCGGGTGGCGGTTCTTCGTGATGTACGGGCAGACCGAGGCCACCGCCCGCATGGCCTACCTGCCCCCGCATCTCGCCGCGGAGCACCCCGACACGATCGGCGTCCCCGTCCCCGGCGGCGCCTTCCGCATCGACCCCGTGCCCGAGGCCGGCGACGGTGCCGGCGAACTCGTCTACACCGGGCCCAACGTCATGCTCGGCTATGCCACGGACCCGTCCGATCTGGCTCTGGGGCGCACCGTCGACGAACTGCGCACCGGTGATCTCGCCGTCCGCACCGACGCCGGGCTGTACCGGATCGTCGGCCGTCGATCGCGCTTCGCGAAGCTGTTCGGTCTTCGCATCGATCTGCAACGCATCGAATCCGTCCTCACGCGCCACGAACTCGCCGCGTGCTGCGCCGGCGGCGACGACGAACTGATCGTCGCCGTCGAGTCCGCCGACGCCGCGCACGTACGGGCGGTCGCGGCGCGCGCGAGCGGACTGCCCGAGTCCGCGGTGCGGGTGTGCGTCGTGGCCGAGCTGCCCCGCACACCGAACGGCAAACCGGACTACCGCGCTGTCGCCGCTCTGGGCGCTACCCCGGTGCCGCCGCGGCCGGCCCCCGAATCTCGGGCCGCCGACCTCCGGCAACTGCGGGAGCTCTACGCGGACGTACTCAGCCGCGACGACGTCACCGACGACAGCACGTTCGTCGGCCTCGGGGGCGACTCGCTGTCGTACGTGCGCATGTCGGTGCGGCTCGAGCGGCTGCTCGGGCACCTGCCCGCGGACTGGCCGACGACGCCGCTGCGCGAGCTGAGCCCGTCGTCGCGCCGGACACCGCGAGGCTGGCGGACCGTCGAGACCAACGTGCTCATCCGTGCCGTGGCGATCGTGTTCATCGTCGGCTCGCACCTGCACCTGTTCGCCCTCGTGGGGGGAGCGCATGTGCTGCTCGCCGCCGCGGGCTACAACTACGCGCGGTTCCAGCTGCCCAAGCCTCGCGCCGAACGGCTGCGCACCACCCTGCTCAGTGTCGCGCGGGTCGCCGCACCCGCCGCCGTGTGGATCGGCGCGGTACACGTGATCACCGGCGAGTACCGCTGGTCGAGTGTGCTGCTGCTCAACGGGGTGTTCGGACCGCCCGCCTGGACGAGGGAGTGGCGGTACTGGTTCGTCGAGGCACTGGTGTACGCGCTGGTCGCGGTGGCTCTGCTGCTCGCCGTTCCGTGGTTCGACCGGCACGAGCGACGATTCCCGTTCGCGTTCCCGCTCGGACTGGTGGGCCTGGGGCTGCTGACCCGGTACGAGGTGCTCGGGCCGGACATGCCGACCAGTCAGATCCTCGCCTCGTACGTGGTGTTCTGGCTCTTTCCGCTGGGCTGGGCGGCAGCCCGGGCCGACGCGGGGTGGCAACGGCTGGTGGTCTCCGCCGTGGCGATCGCGACCGTACCGGGGTTCTTCCACGCCGAACCCGAGCGCACCGCGCTCGTGATCGGTGGGCTGCTCCTGTTGATCTGGGTGCCGCGGATGTGGTGGCCGGTGCTGCTGGTGCGGCCGGCCGAGGTGCTCGCCGCGTCGTCGCTGTACATCTACCTGACCCACTTCACGGTCTATCCGCAACTGCGGGACATCGACCCGTGGCTCGCGTTCGCGGCGTCACTCGTCGTGGGTGTGGCGTACTGGCAGCTGTGGGTGCGGCTGGGACAGCTGTGGGGCCGCTTGGGCAGGGGTCCCGTCGGCGCGATGCTCGCGCGGTCCGGTGCTACTCGCGCGCGTGAGGACGCGCGCAAGTAGCACCGGGGGGTGCGGATACGGGCCGACCTCTCGTCAGGGCAGCAGCCGGTCGATGAAGCTGTTGCTGAAGATCCGGTGCGGGTCGAGGCGGTTGTACACCGCTCGCGCCGAGTCCCAGTTCTCGTCCGCGGGCACGCCCTCGCGGTAGGTGTCGGGCAGGACCTGCTCGACGATCCGCTGGTCCGTGTAGGGCAGCTCGGGACCGAACGCCCAGCCCTTGGACCATTCGGGACGGAACGTGGCGCCGCCGTTGTCGTAGTGTCCGCGCATCCACTGCTCCATCTCGCGGTAGAACGCGAACATCCCGGGTGTACCGGGCACCCCGAGCACGTTGAGCCAGATCGCGGTGTCCCATTCGGGGTGATCGGGTCGCGGGCGGGTCGCGGAGATGGTCGGCGGCCCGGCGGACGGGACCTGCACGTCGTCGGGCTGGTCGAGTCCGCAGCATCGGATCTCGACGGGGCCGTTGAGCGGGTACTGCCCCAGTGCCCGGTAGTGCTCGATGCGCTGATGGAACCACTGCGTGAAGTCGTGGATCACGTTCGCGATGTTGGCGCGGTTGGTGAGGACCGCGCCGCCGCCCTCCGTGAGCCGCAGGGTGGTGGCCTTGATGTAGAACTGCAGATCCTTCGACCAGCCCCAGATGTCGCTCGAGTTCGTGGCGGCGAGGCCCGCGACGGTGGTGTTGTAGTAGACCTGGCCGAAGGCCGGGGCGACGGCCGGATTCCCGGCGGTCATCTGCCCGAGCAGATCGGTGACCGGCTCGGGGACGTTGTCCGAGAACGGGTAGTTGTAGGGGCCGAACACCTCGCGGGACGTGGCCGGCCGTTCGGGGGCGAGGGACCACACCTTCATCCACGGCTTGTCGGTGAAGGGGTACCAGATCGCCTCCGCACGCCCGGAAGCGCGCACGAAGCTCTCGAAGGTGCGTCCGGCGGCGCCGGCGGGGGCGAAGAGTTCGCGCCAGTCGATGTCGGTGTAGCTCTGGCACCGCATCCGCGTGTTCGGCCCGGCCTGCAGGGTGACCGAGGTGACGAACGTGCGACCCAGGTGCGTGAGCAGTGCGGTGCTGTCGGCGTCCGCGCGCGTGACGGTGCGCAGCGCGTACTCGCTCCCGTTCCACGCCACCACGGTCAGTTCCGTGACGAGGTTGCTCAGCGAGCCGAACGTGTTCCCCGGCACCTGCGCTTCGCCGTCGGCGGGTAACGCGGCGCCGTGGGCGTTGACGGCCAGGGAACCGGCGACGGACAGTACGCCGGGCGCGGGAAGGTTGGCCCAGCCGAGTCCGTTCGCCTGCAGCGCCGTGGTGATCGCGTCGAGCGTCGCGCCCGCACCGGCGGTGACGGTGGCGGGTGCCGATCCGGGGTTCACCGACACTGCGTTCAGGTGCACCATCGTGTCCGCCAGGATCACCTTGTCGATCGGTGCGCCGTTGACGATGGTCAGCGGCGTCCACCCGTGCATCGCGCCGCGTGGCCGGATGGTGTACCCGTGGGCGTGGGCCCAGTTCGCGAGGCGGACGACGTCCTCGGGACTGCGCGGGGCGCAGGTCCAGATGGCGTCAAGCATGATCTCCTTGGACCAGTTCTGGTAGGCCTGCTGGTACAGGGCGATGCCGTCGGGGAAGGCGGCCGGGGTGGGCAGCGTGGCGCCGGACGAGCCGGCCGGCACGGCGTGGACGGGGGTCCAGCCGCCGAGCGCGGTGGCCGCGAGGGCGCCCGCGCCGGCCGCGAGGAAACCGCGACGGGACAGGCGCAGGGGTTCGGTGCGAATCGTCATGGATGCGCTGCTTTCTCACCGCCCCGTGCCGGGACGGTGCTGGGGGAGGGCGGTGCTGGGAGAGGGCGGTGCTGGGGGAGGACGGGGTCAGGCGAGGGTGAGGACGACGTCGGTGAGGGCGGGGGCGAGGTCACGCTCGACCACCGCGGCTGTCGCGAGCACGCGGTCGCCGGTCCGCCAGGCGCGCACCCTCAGTGTCTCGCCGGGAAAGACGACGCCGGCGAATCGAGCCTTGAATCCCCGTACGGCCACGGCATCCCCGGCGAGGGCCGCATCCGTGATCGTCTTGCAGACGATCCCGTAGGTGCACAGCCCGTGCAGGATCGGGGCGGGAAATCCGGCGGCTGTCGCGAACTCCGGATCCGAGTGCAGCGGGTTGCGGTCGCCGCACAGCCGGTACAGCAGGGCCTGCTGCGGCAGCGTCGCGACGTCCACCTCGAAATCGGGTGCCCGGCCGGGAAGTTCGACGGACTCGGACGGTCCGCGTTCGCCGCCGAAGCCGCCCTCGCCGCGGGCGAAGATGGACGAACGGGCCGTCCACAGCGGACTACCGGCCGGATCTGTGGTCGTCGACTCCTGGACGATGACCGCGGCCTTGCCCTTGTCCCACACCTCGGCGATCCGGGTCACGGTGCGGCCCTTGCCTTCCGGCGGCAGGGGAGCGTGCACCGTCACCTCCTGGCTGCCGTGCACCACCTTCGCCAGGTCGATCTCGACACCCGGGAACGACACCTTCGGCGGCTCGGTCGCGTGGAACGTCGCCGCGACGGTGGCGAAGGTGGGCAGGACCTGCGGGTCGCCGTCGCGCAGGTAGCGGAGCTCACCGAGGTCGGTGGGACGGGCTCCGGCGCCGAGGCCGAGGTGATAGAGCTGGACGTCGCTGCTGCTCCAGGTGAATTCCTGGACGGGCAGTTCGGCGCCGAGCGCGACGGCGGGATCGATGGGCACGAATGAGCCTTTCTGTTCGGCGGACGGAGATCGGCGCGGCCGGGTGCGGGTCAGTGCTGTTCGACGGTCTCGGAGACCGGCGGCACCGCCGGCTGCTCCGGCCGGGCGAGTGCATCGAGGACCGCGAGATAGGCGAAGGTCATGGCCGGGCCGATCGTGGCGCCCGGTCCGGCGTACGTGTGGCCCATGACGGGACCGCTGGCATTGCCGGCCGCGTAGAGGCCCTCGATCACGGTCCCGTCCTCGCGCAGGACCCGGGCGTCGGCGTCGGTGCGCAGGCCACCCTTGGTGCCTAGATCGCCGGGCACCACCTTGATCGCGTAGAAGGGGGCTTTGTCGATGACGCCGAGACTCGGGTTGGGCTTGTTGCGCGGGTCGCCGTAGTAGTGGTCGTAGCCCGATTCCCCGCGCCCGAAGTCCTCGTCCCGGCCCGCCCGGGCGAAACCGTTGAAGCGTTCCACCGTCGCGGTGAGGGCGGCGGCCGGAACCCCGATCTTCCCGGCGAGCTCGGCGATCGAGCCGGCGCGGACGACGACACCCGCCTTCAGCCAGCGCTTGGGGAAGGGGCTGCGGGGCGTGATGCCGGCGAAGGTGTAGCGGTTGCGGTAGCGCTGGTCGAGGATCATCCAGCACGGGATGTTCTCGCCGGGCCCGTCGCCCCGGCCGTGCCGACCGCCGTACATGGCGTGCACCGCTTCGACGTACGGGGCGGATTCGTTGACGAAGCGCCGGCCCGCCGCGTTGACCATCATCGAGCCCGGCAGGCTGCGCTCGGACAGGGCGAACCACGGGCCGCCGGTGAGCGGGAAGGACGGGCCCCACCAGGCGTCGTCCATGAAATCGACGGCGGCGCCGAGGGACTGGCCCGCGCGGATGCCGTCCCCGGTGTTGGCCTTCGCGCCGACGGTCCACTCGGTGCCGATCGGCGCGCGCTGGTACTGCGTGCGCATCTGCTCGTTGTGTTCGAAACCGCCGGAGGCGATCACGACGCCGCGGCGGGCCCGGACGGTGCGCTGCTGTCCGTCCGACTCGACCCGCACACCGCGCACCACCCCGTCCTCGACGACGAGGTCCGTCAAAGCGGTGTTCAGCAGCAGCGGTACTCCGGCGTCACGCAGACCCATGCGGAGTCCGGCCATGAGTGCCTGGCCGCGGACCAGCAGGTGCCTTCTGCGGGCCCGCGCCCACAGGTACCGCACGCCGACCTTCGCGGCGCGGACCGGCCCGCGGGGATTGCGCATGAGCAGGTTGAGCCACTTGTAGTCGGCCTGGGTGATGACGAAGTTGGGTGGGCCCTTGACATAGTCGGGTTCGAGCAGGGCGAGGTCGTCGCCGAGTCGCTTGCCGTCGAACGGCTTCGGTTCGACGGACCGCCCGCCGAGCCGGCCGCCGGGGGCCTCGGGGTAGTAGTCGGAGTAGCCCGGCACCCACTGCAGTTCCAGGGCGCTGTGCTCCAGGACGAAGGACAGCATCTCGGGTCCGCGGTCGATGTAGGTGTCGATCTTGCCGGCGGGCACGACGTCGCCGATGATGCTGTGCAGGTAGGTGCGGGCGGCCTCCGGGGTGTCGGTGACGCCGGCCGCCCCGAGGACCTCGTTGTTCGGAATCCACACGCCGCCGCCCGAGCGCGCACTCGAACCGCCGTAGTGCGGTGCCTTCTCGACCAGGACGACGCTCGCGCCCCGGTGCGCGGCGGTCAGCGCGGCGGTCATTCCGCCGGCGCCGCTGCCGACGACGACGATGTCGTATTCCTGCTTGATCATGTAGAACACGTTATAGAATGATGGCGCGGTGAGTCCATCCCTTCTGCCAGGAAGATCACCCGCACACCACGCGTCGAACGGAAACAGGTTGCAGAACATGCCGGTCGCCGGTGAACAGGAAGGAACCGCAATGCTGCCGACGCAACTGCGCACCCGGCTGGCGGACGAGCTCGAGGCCGCCGAGCGCGACCGTACCCCCGTCGACCCGCTCGTGGCCCGGCACCCCGACATCGACGTCGTCGACGCCTACGAGATCCAGCTGATCAACATCCGGCGTCGCCTCGCGGCCGGTGCTCGCGTGGTCGGCCACAAGGTGGGGCTGTCGTCCCTGGCCATGCAGCAGATGATGGGTGTGGACGAGCCCGACTACGGTCATCTGCTCGACGACATGCAGGTCTTCGAGGACCGGCCCGTCGACACCTTGCGGTACTGCTTCCCGCGGGTGGAGGTCGAGGTGGCCTTCGTGCTCGGCAAGGACCTGCCCGGGGCGGACTGCGCCGAGAACGACGTCCTCGATGCCACCGTCGCGTTCGCGCCGTCCATCGAACTGATCGACAGCCGGATCAAGGACTGGAAGATCGGCCTCGCGGACACCATCGCCGACAATGCCTCGTCTGCCGGCTGGGTGCTCGGCACGCAGCGGGTCGCGCCGTCCGATATCGACATCAAGGGCATCGACGCGGTGCTCACCCGCAACGGCGAGCGGATCGCCGAGGGACGCAGCGACGCGGTGCTCGGCAATCCCGTCACCGCGGTCGCGTGGCTCGCCCGCAAGGTCGACAGTTTCGGGGTGCGGCTGAAGGCGGGCGACATCGTCCTGCCCGGTTCGTGCACGCGGGCGATCGATGCGCGCCCCGGCGACGAGTTCCACGCCGAGTTCGCGGGACTGGGCTCCGTCTCGCTCACGTTCTCGTGACCACCCGGTCCCGACTGCAAGGAGAAACCATGGCCAAGGCACGTGTCGCAATCGTCGGGTCGGGCAACATCAGCACCGACCTGCTCTACAAGCTGCAACGCTCGGATGTGCTCGAGCCTCGCTGGATGATCGGTATCGACCCCGCGAGCGAGGGACTCGCCCGCGCCCGCACGCTCGGCCTGGAGACGTCGGCCGAGGGGATCGACTGGTTGCTCGCGCAGCCGGAGAAGCCGGACCTGGTGTTCGAGGCGACGTCCGCATACGTGCACCGGGAGGCCGCACCGAGGTACGAGGCGGCCGGCATCCGGGCGATCGATCTCACCCCCGCGGCCGTCGGACCGGCCGTCGTGCCACCCGCGAACCTCGGTGCGCACCTGGACGTGCCCAACGTCAACATGATCACCTGCGGCGGCCAGGCCACCATCCCGATCGTGCACGCCGTCTCCCGCGTGGTGGACGTGCCCTACGCCGAGATCGTGGCGTCCGTGGCGTCGGTATCCGCCGGTCCGGGCACCCGCGCCAACATCGACGAGTTCACCAAGACCACCAGCCGGGGCATCGAGACCATCGGCGGTGCCCGCAGAGGCAAGGCGATCATCGTCCTCAATCCGGCGGACCCGCCGATGATCATGCGCGACACCATCTTCTGTGCCATCCCCGAGGACGCCGACCGGGACGCGATCGCCGAATCCATCCACCGCGTCGTCGCCGACGTGCAGCAGTACGTGCCCGGCTACCGTCTGCTCAACGAACCGCAGTTCGACGATCCGACCGTCGTGTCCGGCGGGCACGCCACCGTCACCACCTTCGTCGAGGTCGAGGGCGCCGGCGACTTCCTGCCGCCGTACGCCGGCAACCTCGACATCATGACCGCGGCCGCCACCAAGGTGGGCGAGGAGATCGCCCGCGCACTCCTCTCGGCGGACGCCCTCCCCTCGAACACCTCCGTGAAGGCGTGAATCCGATGACCGCTACCGACCGCCGCGACGACATCTTCTTCGAACCGTCGTGGGACATCCGCGTGACCGACACGTCGCTGCGCGACGGCTCCCACCACAAGCGTCACCAGTTCGACCGGGAGGAGGTGCGTGCCGTCGTCGCCGCCCTCGACCTCTCGGGCGTCCCCGTCATCGAGGTCACCCACGGCGACGGTCTCGGGGGCTCGTCGTTCAACTACGGGTTCTCGAAGGTGCCCGAGCAGGAACTGATCAAGATCGCCGTCGACACCGCCCAGCACGCGAAGATCGCGTTCCTCATGCTCCCCGGCGTCGGCATCAAGGAGGACATCGTCGAGGCGCAGGACAACGGCGCCTCGATCTGCCGCATCGCCACGCACTGCACCGAGGCCGACGTGTCCGTCCAGCACTTCGGGCTCGCCCGCGAGCGCGGACTCGAGACCGTGGGCTTCCTGATGATGGCGCACACCGTCACCCCGGAGAAGCTCGCCGAGCAGGCCCGCATCATGGCCGACGCCGGCTGCCAGTGCGTGTACGTCGTGGACTCCGCCGGCGCGCTCGTTCTCGAACAGGTCACCGAGAGGGTCGAGGCGCTCGTCGCCGAACTGGGGTCGGACGCGCAGGTCGGCTTCCACGGCCACGAGAATCTCGGCCTGGGCGTGGCGAACTCGATCGCGGCGGTCCGGGCCGGCGCCAAGCAGATCGACGGGTCGGCCCGCCGGTTCGGCGCGGGTGCCGGCAACACCCCGGTCGAGGCGTTCGTCGGGGTGTGCGACAAGGTGGGGATCAAGACCGGCATCGACTTCTTCGCGATCGCCGACGCCGCGGAGGACGTCGTGCGCCCGGTGATGCCCGCCGAATGCCTCCTCGACCGTCAGGCCCTGATGATGGGCTACGCCGGGGTGTACTCGAGCTTCCTGCGCCACGCCGAGCGCCAGGCCGAGCGGTACGGGGTCTCCGCCGCGGAACTGCTGGTGCGGGCGGGCAAGCGCAAGCTCATCGGTGGCCAGGAGGACCAGTTGATCGACATCGCCCTCGAACTCCAGCGCGAGCAGCAGTCCGCCTGACCGACCGCCTGCCCGACCCCCGACCGACCCCCCGCCCGCCTGCCCGACCGAATGTCACATCGCGTCGATCCGATCGACGCGATGTGACATTCGGCCCCCCGGGGGCGCGTCGCTGCGCTCACAGGCGGGGGATCGCTCACGGCTTCACGAGTCCTGTTCGGTAGGCGATGACGACCAGTTGCGCGCGGTCGCGAGCCCCGAGTTTCACCATGGCATGGCTGACGTGGGTACGGGCGGTGGCCGGGCTGAGGCAGAGTTCGGCGCCGATCTCCTTGTTGCTCATGCCCATACCTACGAGCGTCAGGACCTCACGTTCCCGGTCGGTGAGAACCTCGAGCCGACGATCGGCGGCCTTGTCGGCGGTGCGCTGTGCGGTGAACTGGGCGATGAGTCGGCGCGTGATGCGCGGTGCGAGCAGAGCCTCTCCGGCGGCGATCACGCGGATACCGTGCAGGAGCTCGGCGGGGCCGGCGTCCTTGAGCAGGAAGCCGCTGGCGCCGGCCTGCAAGCCTTCGAAGACGTAGGCGTCGGTGTCGTAGGTGGTCAGGATGAGGATGCGTACGTGCTGGAGCCCGGGGGTGGTGGTGATCTGCCGGGTGGCCTCGATGCCGTCCATCTTCGGCATCCGGATATCCATGAGGACGACGTCCGGGCGCACGGCGCGGGCCTGCTCCACGGCCTCGGCGCCGGTTGCGGCTTCCCCGACCACCGTGATGCCGTCCTCGACCTCGAGCAGGATCCTGAAACCGGACCGCACGAGATGCTCGTCGTCTACGAGCAGGACCTTGATGGGGGCGTCGGGGCCGGAGGCGCCCGGGTTCATGCGTTCACCGTTCCGGTCGGGGCCAAGGGCAGCCGGGCGGTGACGGCGAAGCCACCGCCCGGGAGCGGACCGGCGTCGAAGTCTCCGCCCAGGAGCTGGCAACGCTCGCGCATTCCCACGATCCCGTGTCCGCGTGTGCCCGTGCCGGCGAACCCACCGTCGGCACGGTCGGCTGCTTCCTCGGTGTCCCCACCGATGCGCGGGCCGTCGTTCGTCACGCGGACTTCCACGGCGTCGGGGCCGTAGTCGAGTACGACCGCGACCCGGGTCGGGCCGACGTGGCGAATCACATTGGTGATCGACTCCTGCAGGATCCGGTACACGGCGCTGCCGACCGCGCCGGGTACGGGCGGCGGGGGTGAGATCGTCTCCAACTCGACGTCGAGCCCGGCGTCGCGCGCCCTGGCGGTGAGTTCGCCGACCTGCGCGAGGCCCGGCGGCGGGAGGCGGTCGTCGCGGTCGTCGCGAAGGACTCCGAGGATGGCCCGCATCTCCTGCAGTGCCCGGGAACTGGTCTGCTCGATGGCCTCGAGCGTCCGGCGTGCTTGTTCGGGTCGCTTGTCCAGCACGTGCGCGGTGACCCCGGATTGCACGTTGATGACGGCGATGGCGTGCGCGACGGTGTCGTGGACCTCGCGTGCGATCCTGAGCCGTTCCTCGTCGACCCGGGCGCGTGCTTCGTCCTCACGAGAGCGTTCTGCCAGTTCGGCGCGCTCGAGCGCTTCCTCCGCGATGACTCTCCTCGAGCGGACGCTCTCCCCGAGGGCGGCACTCATGCCCGCGGCGCCGATCCGGAAGTACACCCAGCCGACCGCGGCGGGGGGCTCGATGTCGGCCGCGGCGAGCAGCCACACCGCGGACAGTGCTGCAATGCCGACCCCGGCCACCACCAGCGAGCGACGTCCGTCGCCGCGGGCGGTGAGGGTGTAGAGGGCCACGAACAGGCCCAGCCATGTGGGACCGTCCGGGAAATCGAGCGCGTAGTACACCATGCTCGCGAGCGCGGTCACGACGAACACTGCGACGGGACGGCGGCGGCGCCAGACCAGGACCGCGCCGCCGGTGACCAAGAGGAGGTAGCCGAGATTCCCGAGGTCGGACAGCGGGCGCAGCACGGCCTCCGGTTCCCCGCCGTTGCGGACGACCGTTCCCTGGACCTGCATCACCGTGATGAACACCGCCAGGAGCACATCCTGCGCCCAGGCGGGCGGGCGGAACAACGTGACGCGCTCCTGCATGGCGCGATCATATGGCTCCGGGCCGGGATGACAACTCCCCCGAACTGCGCAACCGCCTACGTCGAGGAGCGTGGTTGCGGGTGAGCGACCTACGTCGAACTCCGTATCCGCTGCCGCCCGCCGCCCGAGGACACCGCGTTTGCCGAGACACGACGATCGAGTGCGTCCGCTCAGCGACGGAGGCCTCCGGTAGCCGTCGTTCGACCGAAAGGATCCGCAATGCCTGTCCTCGACTTGCTTGCCGCACCGGCGACGACACAGGTCGTCGTTCTCGCTGCCGGCTACGAACTCGGCGTCGGACGAGCCGTGCCCACAGCGGCAGCCGTACTGGGGTTGATCAGCGCCGTCGCCGGGGGGCTGGCCCTGGCCCGATCCCGCCGGCCCGGCACCGGACCAGCCCGGACGATCGTGGCCGTGGTGCTGGGGCCGCTCAGCGTGATCGCCGGTGGAGTACACGGGGTCAACGCCGCCGGGGGCCTCGGCACCGGCAACGGGCTCGCCGGCGCCGTCGTCGCCGTGGCGCTGGGACTGACCGGCACGGTCCTCGGCGGGCTCGCTCTGGCTCGCGCTCGTCGCCGCTCCGGACATGGCTCCGGTCCCGCGCCCGCGTCGTGAGCGCCCGACCGGTCCGCCGGCGCGGGGTGCTGCGCAGTGACCCGGCGCCGCCCCCGACCGGCAGCCCCCCGTCTGCGCTCGCGGCGCACCCCTCGGCTCGCAGGCCCGCTGCTTACGCGGTGGGCCATGCCGACCGGCGCCGCCCCCGCGGGGTGACGAGCCCTTGCAGGCGAGTGCGGTGGGGCCTCGTGGTCCGGCGACGTCGGGCACCGGGCGGCCGGGTGTGTTCCCGGTCGTGAGCGGCGGGACAGGGTTGGGTGTGGTTACCCTCGACTGATGGCTGCATTCCCGGAGTCCACGGTGAGCACGAACTCGGCGGTGGCCGGCTTCGAAAGCACTTTTGCCGACGAGCTGGGTGCTCTGGCCGTGCCGTGGCAGGGTGTTCATGTTCCCGACCCGAAGTTGCTGGCGCTCAACGAGCGGCTCGCGGTGTCGCTGGGATGGGACGTGGAGGTGCTGCGGAGCGAGGCCGGGGTCGGGGTGTTGTCCGGATCGACGGCGCCGGCCGGGGCCACGCCGGTGGCGATGGCGTATGCGGGCCATCAGTTCGGTGGGTACGCGCCGCTGCTCGGGGACGGCCGGGCGTTGCTGCTCGGCGAAGTGGTGGGCAGTGACGGTCGGCGGGTGGATCTGCACCTGAAGGGCTCGGGGCCCACGCCGTTCTCTCGGGGCGGTGACGGCTACGCGGTCCTCGGCCCGATGCTGCGCGAGTACCTGGTCAGCGAGGCCATACACGCTCTCGGTATTCCCACGACGCGCGCGCTGTCGGTGGTCGCGACGGGCCGCCGCGTACGCCGGGACGGCGCACAGCCCGGTGCGGTGCTCGCCCGGGTCGCGGCCAGTCACCTGCGGGTCGGGACCTTCGAATTCGCGGCCCGACAGGAGGGAGTCCTGCAGCGGCTGGCCGACTACGCGATCGCCCGCCACTACCCGGAGGTGGCCGAGCTGCCGGCCACGGGGGAGGGCAGTCGCTACCTGGCATTCTTCGAGGCGGTGGTCGAGGCACAGGCAGCACTGGTGGCGCAGTGGACGCTCACCGGCTTCGTGCACGGGGTGATGAACACCGACAACACGACCATTTCGGGACAGACCATCGACTACGGTCCGTGCGCCTTCCTCGATGCGTTCGACCCCGCGGCGGTGTTCAGTTCGATCGATCACAGCGGCCGCTACGCGTTCGGCAACCAGCCGGCTGTCCTGAAATGGAATCTGGCGCGCTTCGCGGAAACACTGCTGCCGCTGATCGACACGACGCCGGAGAACGCGATCGGCGCGGTATCGGCAGTCCTCGACACCTTCGAGGAGCGGTACGAGGGCCACTACGCGGCCGGGATGGCGGCCAAACTCGGGGCGGCGGGCACACTCCTCGACCGTGCGCTCGTCGACGACCTGCTGAGGCTGATGGCCGGGCACGGCGCCGACTGGACGGGCAGCTTCCGTGCGCTCGCGGAAGAACTGCGGGGACATTCGACGCCGTTGCATGCCCTGATTCCCCGCGAGCGTATGGGGCCCTGGGTGCAGCGCTGGCGCGGCGCACTGACCGCACAGGGGCGCGAGGCGGTGGCGACCGCGGACGCGATGGACCGGGTGAACCCGCTGTACATCCCGCGCAATCATCAGCTCGATGCCGCGTTGCGGGCCGCGACCGACGGAGAGTTCGCCCCGTTCGAGAAGCTGCTCGACGTCGTCACGCATCCGTTCGATCGTCGCGACGAATGGTCCGACTACACCACCCCTGCCCCGCCGTCGTTCAGCGCAACCTTCCGAACCTTCTGCGGCACCTGACGCCCGAGTGCACGCCGCCGGGTACGACTGTGTTCGTCCCCGGGGGGCTACGTCGTCGGTGATGCGCCGAGGGGAACGACGGCGGCAGACCCGGCGGAGGCACCGCCGAGCACACGGACCCAGGTGGGGCGGGTTCAGCCGTCCCTCCCGGCGCCGCGGTCGGGGGCGCTCATGTCCCCGGTGCCGGGTATGCCGTCGGCGAGCGCGTAGCGCAGGTACACGGTGCCCGTCGGGCCGGCTACCGGCGGTGCGAGGAGAGTGAGGTTGGTGGGCACCGCGCCGGCGTCGAACACCTTCTTCCCGACGCCGAGCACGATCGGGTGCACCCACAGGTCGAGCCGGTCGAAGAGTTTCTCGCGCAGCAGGGTCTGGACCAGGTCCAGGCTCCCGACGACCTTGATGTGCTCGTGCCGGTCCCGGATCTCGCGCACCGCACCGGCCAGATCGGGGCCGAGCTGTGTGGATCCGGACCAGGAGAGGTCGGGCCGGCCGCGGGAGGCCACGTACTTCGGGACGCTGTTGAACAGTGTGGCGATGTCGTGGTCCTCGCCGCTGTGCTGGTGCGGCCAGTAGGCGGCGAAGATGTCGTAGGTCCGGCGGCCGAGCAGCAGGGCGTCGGTGCCGTCGTAGGCGGCCCCGATCTGCGCGCCGGTGACCTCGTCGAGCAGGGGCGCCTGCCACCCGCCGAACGGGAATCCTTCCGGGTCTTCGTCGGGGCCGCCGGGTGCCTGTCCGACGAGGTCGAGGGTGGTGAACAGTTCGATGTCGATCAGGCCCATGGCTCGGCTCCCGGTGAAGTGGTGTGTCTCCGTCGCAAAGGTAGACCCGTGGGAGGCGGCGGACTCATCGCTGTGACGGCATCTGACTTCATGCTCTTCGACCGACCTCGCGGTGCATCGGTCCCGGCCGGTCCTGCGGTGGCGTCCGTGCGGTGCCCGGCAGTCCGGGCTCGAGGGGCGGTGCACATCTCTCCCTCGCCTCGATCGATCGCGCAGGTCGTACCGGAGAACGGCCGCTCGTGCGGTACCGAGTTTCGTGCGATGCGAGCGGTATTGCGGCACTCGCGGAAGACGATGACGGTGTCGCGTTCTGAAATGGTGGACGATCTGGCTGATTCGTCGAAAGAGGTGCCGCAACAAGCAAGAGCGATGCCGAGGACGCTACGAGGAAATTCGACGATCACGCTCTCGGCGCGACCGAGGCCGGATTCTCGCCGACGCGCTGGTGGCCGGTCCGGCGGTCGAGGGGGCGGAGTTGTGGAACAGTTGCACGCCCGGTAGGCGGCGTCCGTGACGGAATGTCTCACCTGCACACGAAAAGCTATGTTGCTCAACTGTTTTTGTCTGGCAGCACACAGCGTTGCAGTTGTCGGAACAGCTCCGGTGCTCGATTCGGCTCGTCGATCCGGGTATCGGCTGAGTGCGCCGACGCTCCGGCGGTGACGGTCGCCCGGAATGAAGGCGCTCAGACTTCGACGGCGGTGCCGCAGATGCCACATTGCTCCAGCTGCCGGCGCTTCCATCGCGCGACCGGGACGAAGAACAACGTGAACTGGTTGAATTCGCGGATCCGTGCCCACTGTGTGGTGTTGTGGCAGTTCGGGCACGTTCGGGTCTGCCCGGAGCCGAGGTGTT
The DNA here is from genome assembly GCF_016804345.1 of Rhodococcus ruber. Taxonomy (NCBI): domain Bacteria; kingdom Bacillati; phylum Actinomycetota; class Actinomycetes; order Mycobacteriales; family Nocardiaceae; genus Rhodococcus; species Rhodococcus ruber. The sequence goes on from NZ_CP044211.1 coordinate 1,120,731, forward strand.
GCCGCTTGGTGCTGAAGCCGAAGAGGAGGAACACGACGCCAGCATAGTGCGGCGTGGCGCTGTCAGTCCGGAATCGTGATCCGGCCGTCGAGTACGGCCTGCTCGATGCTGGCGCGCAGCTGCGGGCAGCCGTCGCGCAGGGCGCCCGGGACCTCGGAGCCCCGGAAATTCGGGCACACCGCCGCGGGGTCCTCGCGCCATTGCACGGTCGTGTGGTCGAAGCTGTTCTTGCGCACCAGGACACAGGTGCCGCACTCGCGGCACTGCACCTCGTGCAGGCCCGAATCGAGATAGTTGATCTTGTCGATGGCGGTCTGGGCGCGGACCGCCTCGACCCGGGCGGGCTGGCCGGCGAAGTCCGGGGCCTTCGCCCAGCTGCGCGCCCGGGTCGAGGGATCCATCGTCAGACCTCCGCTTCCTGCTTGCCCTGGTCGGCCTTCTGCCGCGCGAGGTTCTCGGCGACCTCCGCCTGCCATGCCTCGTTGGCCTTGGTGGTGTCGACCTCGTACTCGAAGCGCTGCGTCATCTTCTCGGTGACGTCGGCGACGTCGACGTAGAACTGCTCGTACCAGCGTCGCAGCTGGTAGACCGGGCCGTCCTCCTCGCACAGCAACGGATTCTCGATCTTGGTCTTGTTCTTCCAGATCTCGACGTCCTGCAGGAAGCCCTCGCCGATGCCTTCGGTCAGCTTCGCGGCCAGCTTGTTCGACGCCTCCTCGGGCATGCCCGTCGGCTTCTTGACGATGATGCCGTACTGCAGCACGAACGAGTCGTGTGTGACGGGGTAGTGGCAGTTGATCAGCACCGACTCGACCTCGTAGCCGCCGTAGCTGTTGGTCAGCGGATTGATCATGTAGGACGGGCCGTAGTACGCGGCGAACGACTTCAGCAGCGACTCCATGCCGTACTGGGTGGACATGCCCTTGTCGGGACGGCCCCGGGTGTTGAGGTACTGCGCGGCGACGTGCCCCTCGAAGACGTTCTTGAAGTACGTCGGGAAGGCGTAGTGGATGTAGTAGAAGTGCGCCATGTCCACGACGTTGTCGATGATCTCCCGGCAGTTGGCGCCCTCGATGAGGATCGAGTTCCAGGTCCAGTCGGTCCATTCGTCCGACCCGTACTGCTCGATGTCCGGGATCGTGACCTCCGGCGGCGGGGTGTTGCCTTCGGGGTCGTTCCAGACGAAGAGCTGACCGTTCTTCTCCATCGCGAGCCAGGCGCGGGTGCGGGCGAGCGGTGGCACACGGCGGGCGTAGGGGATGTCGGTGCACTTGCCGTTTCCTCCCCATCGCCAGTCGTGGAAGGGGCAGGCGACGGAGTCGCCCTTGATCTCGCCCTGGGACAGGTCGCCGCCCATGTGGCGGCAGTAGGCGTCGAGGATCTTCAGGTCGCCCGCGCTGTCGGCCCAGACCACGAGTTTGGTTCCGAAGGCCTCGACGGCGTGCGGCTTGCCGTCCTTGAACGTCCGGGCCAGCCCGAGGCAGTGCCACCCCCGCGCGAACCGCGTGCGGACCTCTCCGACGTCGATCTCGCGAACCTGTGCCATCGTCCCCTCACTTTCCTTCGGATGCTTGGTAGAACACGTTATAGAATTTTGGCGCGTACCGGAAGCGTTCGAGGACTTTCGTCCCACGGAAAGCCCGTCGACCTGGGACGCGGCTCCGGTCTCGACACAAATGGGAACGTGTTCTAGTCTCGAATCAAGCGATCAATTCCGGAACAGACGGGAGCGTCCAGTGGGCGACCACGAGAGCCACGAGGTGCTGCAGCGGATCGACGCGCTGCTGCCCGCCCTGCGGGAACGTGCACAGGAGACCGAAGACCTTCGCCGCATCCCCGACGACTCGATCAAGGCGCTGCAGGAGACCGGCTTCTTCCGACTGCTCCAACCGAGCCAGTGGGGCGGGTACGAAGCCGATCCGGTCACCTTCTACACGGCGGTCCGCAACATCGCCGCCGCGTGCGGCTCCACCGGCTGGGTCTCCGGCATCATCGGTGTCCACAACTGGCATCTGGCGCTGTTCGCGCAGCAGGCCCAGGAAGACGTGTGGGGCGAGGACACCGATGTCCGCATCTCCTCGTCCTACGCCCCCATGGGCGCCGGCGAGGTCGTCGACGGCGGATACAAGGTCAACGGTGCGTGGGCCTGGTCCTCCGGGTGCGACCACGCCACCTGGGTCGTCGTGGGCGGCCCGGTGATCAAGGACGGCCGCCCCGTCGACTTCGGCAGCTTCCTGATCCCGCGCGCGGACTACGCGATCGACGACGTCTGGAACGTCGTCGGGCTCCGGGGTACCGGATCGAACACCGTGGTGGTGCAGGACGTGTTCGTGCCGCGGCACCGCTTCCTCAGCTTCCGCGCCATGAGCGAGCTCACCGCGCCGGGGCTCGAGCGCAACACCGCACCCGTCTACAAGATGCCTTGGGGCACCATCCATCCCACGACGATCTCGACGCCGATCGTCGGCATGGCCTTCGGCGCGTACCGGGCCCACGTCGACCATCAGGGTAAGCGGGTTCGTGCCGCGTACGCGGGGGAGAAGGCCAAGGACGATCCGTTCTCCAAGGTCCGGATCGCGGAGGCGTCCAGCGACATCGACGCCGCGTGGCGTCAGCTGTCGGGCAACGTCGCCGAGGAGTACGCGCACCTCGTCGCCGGCGAGGAGGTCCCGATGGACCTGCGGTTGCGTGCCCGTCGCGACCAGGTCCGGGCGACGGGCCGCGCCATCGCCTCCATCGACCTGCTGTTCGAGAACTCCGGCGCCACCGCCCTCGCCAACGGCACGCCGATCCAGCGGTTCTGGCGCGACGCCCACGCCGGGCGGGTCCACGCCGCCAACGACGCCGAACGCGCCTACGTGATGTTCGGCGCCGGCGAGTTCGGCCTGCCGATCACCGACACGATGGTGTAGGGGATATCGAATTGACTGCGACGGAAGAGATCACCTACGAGTCCACGTCCCGGTTCGCGCAGGTGCGGGACGACCTGCGGTTGCACTACCACGAGGCGGGGGTCGGCAACGACACCACGATCGTCCTGCTGCACGGCGGCGGGCCGGGCGCCTCCGGCTGGTCCAACTTCGCCCGCAACATCCCCGTGCTGGCCGAGCATTTCCACGTCCTGTGTGTCGACCAGCCCGGCTACGGCAGGTCCGACAAGCCCACCGAACACCCGCAGTACTTCGTGCACAGCGCCACCGCGCTGAAGGACCTGCTCGACCACCTCGGGCTCGAGGGGCGCGTGCACCTGCTCGGCAACTCGCTCGGCGGCGGCGCCGCAGTGCGATTCGCGCTGGACTTCCCGGACCGCGCCGGACGGCTCGTGCTCATGGGGCCGGGCGGATTGAGCGTCAACCTCTTCGCCCCCGACCCCACCGAGGGCGTGAAGAACCTCGGCCGGTTCGCGGCGCCGCCGGAGGGCCCCACCCGGGAGAAGCTCGAGGCGTTCCTCCGGGTGATGGTCTACGACCAGTCGCTGATCACCGACGAGCTGGTCGACGAACGGTTCGCCGCCGCGAGCACCTCGGAATCCCTCGCTGCCGCACGCGCGATGGGGAAGTCGTTCTCCGGTCCGGACTTCGAGCTCGGCATGCTCTGGCGCGACGCCTACAAGCTCCGGCAGCGGGTGCTGCTGATCTGGGGGCGCGAGGACCGGGTCAACCCGCTCGACGGCGCGCTCGTCGCGCTCAAGATGATCCCGCGGGCGCAACTGCACGTCTTCGGTGGCTGCGGACACTGGGCTCAGCTCGAGAAGTTCGACGAGTTCAACCGCCTGACAACGGACTTCCTGACGGACAGGAGCAACTGACATGGGTATCCGATCCCTCGCCTACCTGCGCATCGGCGCCACCGACATGGACGCCTGGCGGGAATACGGTCTGAAGGTGCTCGGCATGGTCGAGGGCAAGGGCGTCGATCCCGCGGCGCTCTACCTCCGGATGGACGATTTCCCGGCCCGGCTGGTCATCGAGCCGCACGAGAGCGACCGGCTGCTCGTCTCCGGCTGGGAGACCGCGAACGCCGCCGAGCTGCAGGAGGTGCGTGACAACCTCGCGGCCGCCGAAGTGCCGTTCAAGGAGGGCACGGCCGAGCAACTCGCCGACCGCCGGGTCGACGAACTCATCGTGTTCCAGGACCCGTCCGGCAATACTCTCGAGGCGTTCCACGGGGTCGCGCTCGAGCACCGCCGCGTCGTGAGTCCGTACGGGCACCGGTTCGTCACCGGAGAGCAGGGACTCGGGCACGTCGTCCTGTCCACCCGCGACGACGAGGAGGCGCTGCACTTCTACCGCGACGTCCTCGGCTTCCGGTTGCGGGACTCGATGCGCATGCCGCCGCAGATGGTGGGCCGCCCGGCCGACGGGAAACCGGCCTGGCTCCGCTTCTTCGGATGCAATCCCCGGCACCACAGCCTGGCGTTCCTTCCGATGCCCACGCCGAGTGGCATCGTGCACCTGATGATCGAGGTGGAGAATTCCGACGACGTCGGGCTGTGCCTGGACCGGGCCCTGCGCCGCAAGGTCAAGATGTCGGCGACGCTGGGCCGGCACGTCAACGATCTGATGCTCTCGTTCTACATGAAGACCCCCGGCGGTTTCGACGTCGAGTTCGGCTGCGAGGGAAGGCAGGTCGAGGACCGGGAGTGGATCGCCCGCGAGTCCACAGCCGTCAGCCTGTGGGGCCACGACTTCAGCGTAGGCTTGCAGCCATGACCGGACCCGGCGACGTCACGATCGACCCTCGCACCTTCCGCACCGTGCTCGGCCAGTTCTGTACGGGTGTCACGATCATCACCACAGTCGACGCCGGCGAGCCGGTGGGATTCGCCTGCCAGTCGTTCGCGGCGCTGTCGCTGGACCCGCCCCTGGTGCTGTTCTGCCCGACGAAAATGTCGCGGTCGTGGACCGCCATCGAACGCTCCGGGCGCTTCTGCGTCAACGTGCTCGCGGAGGAACAGCGGGACACATGCGCGCGGTTCGGATCCCGCGAGCCGGACAAGTTCGCCGGTGTCGAGTGGCGTCCGTCGCCGCTCGGCTCGCCCATCCTCGCCGGCTCCCTCGCCCACATCGACTGCACGGTGGAGACCGTGCACGACGGGGGCGACCACTGGGTGGTGTTCGGCCGGGTGTCGTCGCTGAGCGAGGTGCGGGACGAGAAGGAACGGCCGCTGCTGTTCTATCGAGGCCAGTACACCGGGATCGAGCCGGACAAGACGGTGCCGGCCCCCTGGCGGGACGACCTCGAGGCGTTTCTCACGAGCACCTCCGAGGACACCTGGCTCTAGGGGCCGGCTCCGGCAGGCATCGGTCCGTCACTGGCCGGGTTGCGGCACCTCGATGCTGTCGGGCAGCTGGTCGCGGGCCCGATCGAGCTGCTGCTCGAGCTGCTCGACCATGCGGTCGTTGTTGAGCACCGTGACGACGCCCGCGACGTACGCGATGGACAGCACGAGCGAGACGACGCTCAGGACGATGCCCGCGATGGCAACGCCCCGTCCGGTCACGCCGAGGCGCCGGGCGGCGCGTAGGCCGACGATACCGAGCACGATGCCGATGATGGACAGCACGAGGCCCACCGGCGACAGGACGAGCGAGAGCACGCACACGAGTGCGGCCGTGCCGACCGCGAGTGCGAGTGCGGCAGCGACGCTCGTCTTGGCGGGCTTCGTCGTCACCCGCTCCTCGAAGGGGGCGGCGGTGGTGGTGGTGACGCGGTCGTCCGCCACTACACGGTCGCGGTCGGAAACGCGGTCGCGGTTGGGAATCGGGTCTCTGCCGGCGGCGCTGGCCCCGGCGGGTTCGCGTTCGATCATCGTCGGTCCTCCTGGTCGGGATGCTGGCCGGGATGCTGGCCGGGGGCGCCCTCGTCGACGTAGTACTCGGTGGTCACGACCCGCTTGTGGAGCCGCGGACCGGGCGAGGGCGTGCCGTGCTGCTGTGGCGTGCCGTGCTGTGGCGTGCCCTGCTGCGGTGTCCCGCCGGTGCCGCCGCCGTGCGACGGTGCCGACGGCGGCGCCGAGGTCGCGACACCCGGCGCACCGGTGGACGGTGTCCGATCGGCGTCGCGCAGTCGGTCGGTGTCGGGTGTCCGGCCGGTGTCGCGACCGGTGTCGGGTGTCCGGTCGCTATCCGGCGCGCGTCCGGTGTCGGTATCGGTATCCGCCCTGTCGTAGTACCGATAGAGCTGCGTCTCCTCCTCGGGGGTGAGACGGCCGTCCTCGTCGATGTTCGGGGCGCCGGTCACCGTGTCCTTGTCGAACGGCAGACGGACGTCCTTACCGTCCAACTCGGCGACGTCGATCGGCACGAAGTGCCGACGGGTGCCGAACAGGCCGGTGACGACGGTGATCCACGCAGGGTTGCCGGTCCGGTTGTCGAGATAGACCTCGCCGACCTTGCCGAGCTTGTCGCCGCCGGGACCGTGGACGGTGGCGCCGACGAGCGCATCGATGTCGCTGTTGTTGATCATGGTGACCTCACCGATCGATTGTGTCTTCGACTCGGTGGGTGCCCACTGCGGCGCGCGCCGAAACCCGGCGGTCGGGTCAGATCGGTTCGGCGTCTCCGAACGTCATCTGCAGACGGGAGATCGACGACGTGAGCAGCGCGCGCCGGGGCAGACCCAGGGTGCGCAGTTCACCGGCGATGGGGTGGGTGCCCAGCCGCAGGTCGGCGCCGCCGATGCGGCTGCGCACGCCGGCGGGATGCATCGCCCATCCGGTGCGCCGGGTGACGCCGCCCAGATGCGAGTAGGCCGTGACGGAGGCGGCCGCGCCCCGGCCGGGAACCGCGAAACCCGGCCGGACCGACAGTTCCGCGATCAGCTGCCCGTCGCTGCGCACCGACGCGCGCTTGACGTCGCCGGTGTGGTCGGCGTCGAAGTCGGCGAGAGTCTTGGGGAATCCCCAGATCCCGCGTCCCGCCGCCAGGGTGAACTCGCCGTCCACCGGGAGCCGGTGGATGAGGGCACCCGCGCCGCCGCGGACGAGTTCCCGCAGATCCCGCAGCGCGGTGCCGCCGCGCCGGCGGTGGTCGCGAACGAGGAAGCACACGCCGAACTCGTTGTAGGGTCCGAGATCACCGTCGACGTAGTCCACGAACACCAGGATGCAGACTCCGCGACCCGGGCGGGGGTGCAGCAGTTCGAGTCCAGAGTGGTCGATCAGCGCCTGAGCCGGCGCGGCGGGCACCGAGTACATCGCCGTGAATGCCGTCGCGGTCCGGACTCGCACCGGCATCTCGATCGCGGTGCCCGAGATCATGTGTGTCGTCACGCCCTGCCCCTTCTGCGCGGACCGATCGCGCACCCGGCGGTGGCCGGCCGGGTTGCGGATGAGAACGTGTTCTACTATTCGTGGTCCGTGCTGGGAGCGCAAGAGTGGTCGGCGAATGCGTCCGAAGAGCGGGCAGCAGAGCGGGCAGCCGCGCCGGATGGGCGCGGCCGCCCGTGCAGGGTGGGTCCGTCAGCTCGGTGCGCCGAGGTTCATCTCGTCCGGGTGCATGCCGACACGCGTGCCGTCGTCGAGGGTCGCGATCTCGCTCAGATCGAGGTCGTCGAGCTCGAAGTCGAACACGTCGATGTTCTGCGTGATCCGCTCGTCGTGGACGGACTTCGGAATGACGATCAACCCGTTCTGCAGGTGCCAGCGAATCAGCACCTGGGCAGCCGACTTGCTGTGCCGGTCCGCGATGCGAGTGATGATCGGATCCACCAGGAGCGTGTTCGGCTTGGACTCGCGGCCCCAGCCCGAGTTGCTGGTACCGCCCAGCGGGCTCCACGATTCGACGGCGATCCCGTGGTCGGCCGCGAAGGCGCGGATCTCCTGCTGGGGAAGGTGCGGGTGCAGCTCCACCTGGTCGACGGCGGGCAGCATGCCGCCGCGATGGACGAGCAGCTGCAGGTGGTGCGGCTCGAAGTTGCACACGCCGATCGCCTTGGCCCGTCCGGACTCGGCGATCTTCTCGAGCGCGTCCCACGTGCGCAGCAGCCGGTCGTCGTCCTGCAGCGGCCAGTGGATCAGGTACAGGTCGACGTAGTCGGTGCCGAGGCGGCGCAGACTCTCGTCGAACGCCTTCGACGCCCGATCGTAGCCCTGGTCGGAGTTCCACAACTTCGTGGTGAGAAAGACGTCCTCCCGCGGGACGGACGCCGACGCGATCCCGCGTCCGACACCCTCCTCGTTGCCGTACGCGGCGGCGGTGTCGATGTGCCGGTAGCCCGCCTCGTCGAGGGCGTAGCGCACGGCGTGTTCGGTCTGCTCGTCGGTGGCCTGCCAGACTCCCAGGCCGAGCTGCGGGATGGTGGTACCGGAATTCAGCGTGATGACGGGAGTGCTCATCGTCCCAGGCTAACGAGTCCGAAGGTGTCCTGCCGCGCTCGAGTCCGTCGCTCACTCGCCCAGCGGGATACTGCGGAATCGTGGTTCGGTGCCCCGTCGGGAAACGCCACCGGACGAGCACGCTCGAAGTCCGATCGCCGCTCCGGCGGGGCCAGGAGGTGCGATCACGCGAGCAGTCTTCCTGCGCCGAGACCGCCCCCCGCGTCTCGGTCAGGCGAGGGGTTCGATCTCACCGGGTCGCCAGGTCCGATCGAACCATGCCTGGAGTGGTCCGTAGAGGCGCAGGAGCAGGAACCAGGACTTGTCCGGGACCGTCTGGATCCAGTTCGACTCCCGGCCCGCCGGTGATGCGGGTCCGAAGTAGACGTCCACGGAGCAGTCTTCGTCGGCTGCGACCGTCCCGGTGTTGCTGTTGAGTGACGGGTACGGGTTGTCGGTCTGCAGCAGGGAGCGGGACTGGCAGTCGTAGACGCACAGCGACCAGAAGTCCTTGGCGGGAATGCCTGCGGGCAGGTGCACCCGGTAGGTGCGGCCCCCGTCCAGCCACTGTCCCTCGGAGTCCTCGGCGGTGTAGGCGTACTGCGAGCCCACTCCCACCGTCGGCGTCGCCATCGCCGGCGTGACGACGGTGGCGACGTAGTGGAACAGCGTACGGGCATCCAGGAGACGAACACCGTCGTGCAGGAACTCGGAGCTTCCGCCCACGAAGGCCGTCTTCCACGACGACACGTCCCGGCCGTAGATGTAGGACTGCGGGTCACGTGGCCGGTACGCGAGAGTGCGCGCAATCGCCGCACCGATCGGCGCCGCCTGAGACAGGATTGCGCGCATCCGCTGATCGGGAGCGAACGGCCGGCCCTTGACGATGCCGATCGCCGCCAGCTGACCGGCAAGCTCGGGATCGAGTGCGTCGACCGGTTCTTCCTGGACGATCTGGTCGACCTCTTCGTAGAACGAGAAGTCGTTCGAGTGGACGGTGTTGTACGGCACGCCGTCTGCTTTCACGAACCGCATCTCCGGCGGGTCACCGGCCTGGTCGAGCGGATAGATACGGGTCTGCTCGATGACATCGAGCCCGCCGAGGTTGCGGGCGAACAGGAAGTTGGTGAACGTGCGCGAGCGGAAGGTGAAGTAGCCCTCGGGGACCTCGCCCTCGTAGCCCGGCGGCAGGAACAGGTACTTCCCGCCCTGCCCCCTGTCGGGCCCGGCATTGCCCAGGTCGGCCACGTACCGGAACCAGAAGTCGTCGACCACGTCGAGTGACATCGGCGGGCACTCGACCACCGTCGGCCCGTCGGCCCGCAGGTCGAGCAAGGTGAACCCATAGGTCGTCTCGGTGTTGGCTGTCAGGAGGTAGGGCACCGAATCCATGCGCGCGCACACGGCCATGTCCCGCGACGTGTGGATTCCCAGCGACGGGAACGCGGCACGTGCGGCCGCGAGCGACGCGCCGGGAACCGCGTTCAGGAACACGTCGACGCCGCGCAGCAGGTCGAGACGATCCCAGCACAACGCCATCGTGTCCAGGTCCGGGACACCGTCGTCGAATCGGAATGTCCCCAGGTCCGTCTCGACGACATCGGGGATCCCCACCGCGCGGCGGGCCTCGTCAGAGCTCCCGCCGGAAGACCGAGCCGGCATGACCCCTCCTTCCCCGGCCGGCGCTCGGGAGCGGGACGCCATGGTGCGCGACGTCTGTCGAGGGTCACCCGAGGAACAGGCCGGGCAGTTGGCAGCTGCTGCGTCCTCTCTGAAAATAAGGGCACCGCACTCGATCCGGCAAGGTTGCTTGCCCGGGCCCGGGGCGGGGAGGCGTGGGTACCGAACCGAGCGGACGATGTGCATGTCCCGCTGCTACGGACCGGGCAGACGGTGTACGGACGGTGCCGCCGCCGGCAACGGTGGCGGCACCCGGATGCGGGTGCCGCCCGCGCTCAACGCGCGATCGCGGTCAGGAACTCCCGCGGTTGCCCGAACAGCTGGGCCGCCCCGTGCGCGCGTTTGAAGTACAGCTGCGCGTCGTGTTCCCAGGTGATCGCGATGCCCCCGTGCAACTGGATCGCTTCCGCGGCCACCTGTTCGAAGGCCTCCGAGCAGTACACCTTCGCCGCGTACGCGTCCTGCGTGTCCTGCGACAGCGCGGCCGCGTACGACATCGAGCGTGCGGTCTCCACCAGTGCGTACATGTCGGCCATGCGGTGCTTGAGCGCCTGGAACGACCCGATGACCCGGCCGAACTGCCTGCGGTTCTTCGAGTACTCCACCGTCAGATCCAGCGCGGCCCGGGCCGCGCCGACCTGCTCGGCCGACAGCGCGATCAGCGCGACGGTCCGCAGGCGCTCCTCGAGAGCGGCGGACGCCGCGAGCCGCCGGCCCGTCACCCCCTCGAAGCGCACCTCGGCGAGGGTGCGGGTCGGATCCATCGTCGGCACCCGGCGTCGCACGACACCGTCGGCGTCCGGATCCACCTCGACGAGCGCGACGTCGTCCCCGTCGGCCGCGAGCACCAGCAAGGTCGTCGCGACGTCCCCGCCGAGCACGTAGTGGGCGGTGCCGTCGAGCCGGCCGCCCTCGAGGACGACACCGGGTGTGGACCAGCCGGCTTCGGAAGCCCAGCACACCGCGGCGATCTCCCCGGCGGCGATGCCCGGCAACAGGCGGGTGCATGCGTCGGTGTCGCCGGAGAGCAGCAGAGCCTGGGCCGAGAGCACCGCCGAGCCGAGCATCGGCGACGGGGTGAGCGTGCGGCCGAGTTCCTCGAGCACGACGTGGGTCTCGGCGAGGGAGGCGCCGACACCGTCGTATTCCTCGGGCACGGCGAGGGCTGCGACCCCGATCTGTTCGACCAGCTTCTGCCACAGGTCGGCGTCGTAGCCGTCCGGGAGGGTGATGGCCTTGCGCACCGCCGCGGAATCGGAGTGCCGGGCGAGCAGGCTGCGCACCGACTCGCGCAGCGCGGCGCGATCCTCGGTCTCGAAGGTCACGATGCGTCCTCCAGTGCGTCGACTACCCGCGCCCGGTGCACGTCCGCGGTGCCCCACGCGGTGACGAGGGCCCGCACCCGGGTCAACGCCAGCGACAGATCGTGTTCGAGGGTGTAGCCGATGGCGCCGTGCACCTGCAGTGCCGTCCGTGCCGCCCGGTAGGCCGCGTCGCCGCAGGCGACTTTCGCGGCCGAGACGTCGCGGGAGGCGGTCGCTGCGCCGTCGCGCACCGCGAGGGCCGCACCGAGCAGCAGCGGGCGCGCCATCTCGAGGCCGACGGCGACCTCGGCGAGGTGGTGCTTGACGGCCTGGAACGAGCCGATGGCGCGACCGAACTGCTTGCGCTGCTGCGCGTACTCGACCGTAGTGTCGAGGAGGGTGCGTCCGAGCCCCTGCAGCTGCGCCGCGGTGGCCAGGGCTCCGTAGTCGAACGCCGCGCCGAAGTCCGTGTCGCCCAATGCGTCCGCCGCGGCGACGGCATGCAGACGACGGGCCGGGTCGACGGACTGCCGAACGTCGCCGGCGGTGCCCGTCGAGACCGTGCCGCCGTCGACGTGCAGCACGAGGTCGGCGACGTCGGCGTCGACCGCGTACGGCACGTGCGGTGCCGCGGCGACCGTCGCGAGCTCACCGGAGGCGAGTGCGGGCAGCCGGTCCGGAGCGACGGCGGCCAGCAGGATCGGCGCGACGGCCACGGTCTCCACGATCGGGCCGGGCACCGCGTGGCGACCGAGCTGTTCCATGGCGACGACGAGGTCGACGGCGTCGGCCCCGAGACCGTCGTGGTCCTCGTCGACGAGCAGCGCGCCGACGCCGACCTCGGCGAGCCGTTGCCACACCTTCAGGCCGGGGCCGGTGTCACCGGCGGCCCACGACCGGACGACCGCAGGCAGATCGGACTTGGCGAGCAGCGCGTCGATGCTGGACGCGAAGTCCTCGTGGGAGGAGTCGAGCGCGAATCTCATCGGTCGCCCTTCGGAAGGCCGAGCAGCCGCTCGGCGATGACGTTCTTCTGGATTTCGTTGGTGCCCGCGTAGATCGGCCCCGACAGCGAGAACAGGTAGCCGTCGGTCCAGCCGTCGGCGATCTCCGCGGCCGGGCCCTGCAGGTCCAGCGCGGTCTCGTGGGCGGCGATGTCCCAGTCCGACCAGAACACCTTGTTGATGGACGACTCGGCGCCGAGCTGGCCGCCGTCCTGCAGCCGGGTGACGGTGGCCCAGGTGGACAACTCGTATGCGCGCGCCCCGATCCACGCGTCGGCGACGCGGTTGCGCAGGGCCGCGTCCCCGTGCCGGTCCGACGCCGCGTACAGCGCCAGCAGGCGGTCGGCGGTGGCGAGGAACCGTCCGGGGGAGCGCAGCGACAGTCCGCGTTCGTTCGAGGCGGTGCTCATCGCGACGCGCCATCCCTCGTTCACGCCGCCGATCACGCCGGACTCGCCGGGGTCGGCGGGATCGTCCGGGACGAACACGTCTTCGAGGAAGATCTCCGCGAAGCCGGGTTCGCCGTCGAGCTGGTCGATGGGCCGGACGGTGACGCCCTCGGTACGCAGATCGAACATGAAGTAGGTGATGCCCTTGTGCCGCTGCGCATCCGGGTCGGAACGGAACAGGCCGAAGCCCATGTCCGCGAAGGACGCCCGCGAGCTCCACGTCTTCTGACCGTTGAGCAGCCACCCGCCGTCGACCCGCCGGGCGGTCGAGCGCAGCGACGCGAGGTCGCTGCCGGACTCCGGCTCGGACCAGGCCTGGGCCCAGATGTCGTCGGCGCGGGCCATGCGCGGCATGATGCGCGCGAGCTGGTCGGGGTGGGCGTGCTCGAACAGCGTGGGAGCGAGCAGGAAGATTCCGTTCTGGCTGACCCGGCCCGGCGCTCCGGCGCGGTAGTACTCCTCCTCGAACACCACCCACTGCTGCAGCGTGGCGTTGCGCCCGCCGAGTTCTTCGGGCCACGAGACGACCGACAGACGGGCCTCGGCGAGGGTGCGTTCCCACTCGCGGTGTTCCTCGAAGCCCTCGGCCGTGTCCATGGACTTCAGCGGGCTCGACGGGACGTTCTCGGTGAGGAAGGCGCGGACCTCGTCGCGGAAGGCGAGGGTCGCGTCGTCGAGTTGCAGATCCACTACTTCGTTCCTTCCTGCGCGGCAGAGCCGCTCACCGGGCGTGCGCTCGCGGCCATCGATTTCGCGTTCATGCCGCCGAGGGAGTCGGTGCCGACCTCGGCGTTGTGGGCGTGCGCGAAGTGGTGCAGGCCGAACACCGAGTCCATGCCGTTGCGCATGCCCATCTGGTCCTCGCACTGGTTGACGGCGCGCTTGGTCAGGGCCAGCCCGAACCGCGGCATCTCCGCGATCCGTCCGGCCAGGGCGAGGGTCTCCTCCTCGAGCTTCTCGCGTGGCACGACACGATTGACCATGCCGACCTCGTAGGCGCGCTGGGCACCGAAGCGGTCACCGGTGTAGAGGATCTCCTTGGCGAAGCGCGTGCCCAGGACCCAGGGGTGGGCGAAGTACTCCACGCCGGGAATGCCCATCCGCACCACCGGATCCGAGAAGAACGCGTCCTCCGAGGCGACGATCAGGTCGCACACCCACGCGAGCATGAGGCCGCCGGCGATGCATGCGCCCTGCACCATCGCCACCGTCGGCTTGGGGATCTCCCGCCAGCGGCGGCACATGCCCAGGTACACCTCCATCTCGCGGGCGTACCGCTGGTCGCCGCCGGGCTTGTCGACGTGGTCCCACCACATGACGGCCTTGTTGTCGTAGTGGACGTGGTGGTCACGACCGGGGGTGCCCAGGTCGTGCCCGGCGGAGAAGTGCTTGCCGTTGCCGGCGAGCACGATCACCTTGACCTCGTCGTCCTCGACGGCGCGTTCGAAGGCGGCGTCGAGCGCGTAGGTCATCACGGAGTTCTGCGCGTTGCGGTAGTCCGGCCGGTTGAGGGTGACGATCGCGATGCCGTCGCGCACCTCGTAGGTGACGACATCGGGCTCGTAGGGGACGGTCATGACTTCTCCTCACGCAGAATGTTTTTCAGAACCTTGCCGGACGGGTTACGGGGCAGGTGCCCGGTGAAGCGAACCGAGCGCGGCACCTTGAAGTTGGCCAGCTTCTCCTTGCAGAACGCGATCACCGACTCCTCGGTGAGGCCGCTGCCCTCGAGGGCGACGACGTGCGCGCGGCCGACCTCGCCCATGCGCTCGTCGGGCACGCCGACGACCGCGACCTCGTGGACGCCGGGCAGGCGCATCAACGCCGCCTCGATCTCGGCGGGATAGACGTTGAACCCCCCGCTGATGTACATGTCCTTGAGCCGGTCGGTGATGTCGAGGTAGCCGCGTTCGTCGAGGGTGCCGACGTCGCCGGTGTGCAGCCAGCCGTCGGCGTCGATCGTCTCGGCGGTGGCCTCCGGGTCGTCGAGGTAACCGAGCATCACGTTCGGGCCGCGCAGCAGGATCTCGCCCTTGTCGCCGATGCGGACCTCGAAGCCGGCGGCGGCGCGGCCGGAGGAGGTGGAGACGGTGACGGGATCGTCGTCGGTGCGGCACATCGTCGCGACCACGGCCTCGGTCTGGCCGTACGCGGTGAGCACGGCGTCGAAGCTCAGTTCGTTCTGCATGCGCTCGACGAGCGCGACGGGCACGGGTGCGGCCCCGGTGACCGCGATCCGCAGGGACGACATGTCGAACTCGTCGCGGCGGGGGTGGTCGAGGATGCTCTGGTAGATCGTCGGTGCGCCCGGCAGCACGCTGATCCGCCGGTCGGCGACGGTGGCCATGACCTTCTCGACGTCGAACACCGCCATCGGCACGGCGGTCGCGCCCGCGAGCAGCGCGGCGACGAACCCGGCCTTGTAGCCGAAGCTGTGGAAGAACGGATTGATGATCAGGTAGTTGTCGTCCGGCGTGAGCTCGGCGCACTCGGCCCACGCCTGCGCCACCCCGATCAGCTGCCGGTGGGCGCTGAGCACGCCCTTGCTGCGCCCGGTCGTGCCCGAGGTGAACAGGATGTCGCTGACGTCGTCGGGAGAGACGGCCCGCGCCCGGGCGTCGGCCTCGGTGCGCGCGTCCGCCGTCGCCGCGGCGAGGAAGTCGTCCCAGTCCACGACGCCGTCGGCCGGTGCGTCGGTCCCACCCAGCGGGACCCGCACCACGGTGGGCACGTGCAGGCCGGGCGCGGCGGCGCGCAGGGCGGCGTACCTGTCCGTGCCGAGGAAGTCGCCGGCGACGACGAGGGCCTCGGCACGGATGCGGTCGAGGATGTCGTGCGCCTCCGCCCCGGTGTAGCGGGTGTTGACGGGGACGACGACGCCGCCGGCCCACTGGATCCCGAGCGCAGCGACTATCCAGTGGTGGGTGTTGGGCGACCAGATCGCGACGCGTGCGCCGGGCCCGACGCCGTGGGCGACGAGTGCGGCGGCGAATTCGCGGACGTGATCGCGAAGTTGTGCGAACGTCGGTCGCACGTCGCCGTCGACGATCGCGGTCCGGTCGGCGTACACCGATGCGGCGCGTTCGACGGCGGCCGGTGTGGTTCTCGGTTGTGCAGTCACGGAGCTCCCTACCTAGCAAGTGCTTGGTAGGTTATCGTACAGACGTGCATGAGAGCGAGAGACTGGACGACACGGGTTTGGCCGACACCGAATTCGCCGCGACCGTCCGCCGGTGGCTGGAGGAGAACCTGACCGGCGAGTTCGCCGCGCTCAGAGGCAAGGGCGGACCGGGTAGCGAGCACGAGTTCTTCGAGGAACGTCTGGCCTGGGACCGGCACCTCGCCGCCGCCGGATGGACCTGCATCGGCTGGCCCACCGAGCACGGTGGCCGCGGTGCGACCCTCGAGCAGCAGGTGATCTTCCACGAGGAGTACGCCAGGGCGAACGCACCGGCGCGGGTGAACCACCTCGGCGAGGAACTGCTCGGCCCCACCCTCGTCGCCTTCGGCACCGAGGAACAGAAGCGCCGCTTCCTGCCCGGGATCCGCAACGTCACCGAACTGTGGGCGCAGGGCTACTCCGAGCCCGGCGCGGGCTCCGACCTGGCCAACGTCTCCACCACCGCCCGGCTCGAGGACGGCAAGTGGGTGATCAACGGCCAGAAGGTGTGGACGTCGCTCGCGCACGTCGCGCAGTGGGCGTTCGTGGTGTGCCGCACCGAACCCGGCTCGACCCGGCACCACGGCCTGAGCTTCCTGCTCGTGCCGCTCGATCAGCCGGGCGTGACGGTCCGGCCCATCCAGCAGCTCACCGGCACCTCCGAGTTCAACGAGGTCTTCTTCGACGACGCCGTCACCGACGCCGACCTCGTCGTCGGTGCTCCCGGCGACGGCTGGAAGGTCGCGATGGGCCTGCTCACCTTCGAGCGGGGAGTGTCGACCCTCGGCCAGCAGATCGGCTTCGCCCGGGAGCTGCAGAGCATCGCCGATCTCGCGGTCGCGACCGGTGCGGCCGACGACCCGCACATCCGCGAACGGATCGCCCGCGCCCGGATCGGTCTGCGCGTCATGCGGGCCCACGCCGTGCGCACCCTCGGCGACGCCGACCCCGGCCAGGCGTCGGTGGCGAAGCTGCTGTGGGCCAACTGGCATCGCGACCTCGGCGCCCTGGCAATGGACGTGCAGGGGCCTGCCTCGCTCACCGGACCGGACCACGACCACGCCGGCATCCCGTCGGTGCTCTCGGACCCCGAGCACCTCGAGCTCGCCGAATGGCAGCGGCTGTTCCTGTTCACCCGCGCCGACACCATCTACGGCGGATCCAACGAGATCCAGCGCAACATCATCGCCGAGCGCGTGCTCGGCCTTCCCCGAGAGGCCCGTCCGTGACCACTTCCCCCCTCGCCACCCCGCCCGTCGAGACCCCGGGCCACGGCCTGCTGAGCGGCAAGAAGGTCGTCGTCACCGCCGCCGCCGGCACGGGCATCGGGTTCGCGACCGCCCGTCGCGCCCTGCTCGAGGGCGGCGACGTGCTCGTCTCCGACTTCCACGAGCGCCGGCTCGGGGAGACGGTCGACAAGCTCGCCGCCGAGTTCCCGTCGCAGCAGGTGGAGTCCGTCGTGTGCGACGTCTCCTCGACCGAGCAGGTCGATGCGCTGATCACCGGGGCCGCCGAGCGACTCGGGCGCATCGACGTGCTGGTCAACAACGCCGGCCTCGGCGGCGAGACCCCCGTCGTCGACATGACCGACGAGCAGTGGGACCGCGTCCTCGACATCACCCTCACCAGCACCTTCCGTGCGACGCGCGCGGCGCTGCGCTACTTCCGGTCGGCCGACCACGGCGGCGTCCTCGTCAACAACGCCTCCGTGCTCGGGTGGCGCGCGCAGCACTCGCAGGCGCACTACGCGGCCGCCAAGGCCGGCGTGATGGCGCTGACCCGCTGCTCGGCGATCGAGGCCGCCGAGTACGGGGTCCGGATCAACGCCGTCGCGCCGTCGATCGCGCGGCACGCCTTCCTCGCGAAGGTCACCAGCGAGGAACTGCTCGACCGGCTCGCCGCCGACGAGGCGTACGGGCGGGCCGCGGAGGTCTGGGAGATCGCCGCGACCATCGCCATGCTCGCCAGCGACTACACCACGTACCTGACCGGTGAGGTCGTCTCGATCTCGTCGCAGCGGGCCTGACCCGTGCGCGGTTCCGGTAGCGGCCGCTACCGAAACCGCGCACGGCAGCCCTGAAAGGATGCCTTCATGACTCCTCCCAGAGACGATGCCACCAAGTCCGGGCGTCGGGCCGAGCTGCTCGACATCGCCGCGGAACTGTTCGCCTCGCGCGGGGTGCGTGCCACCACCGTGCGCGACATCGCCGACGCCGCAGGCATCCTGTCGGGCAGTCTCTACCACCATTTCGACTCCAAGGAGTCGATGGTCGACGAGATCCTGCGGGGATTTCTCGACGACCT
This sequence comes from Rhodococcus ruber, assembly GCF_016804345.1. Classification (NCBI taxonomy): domain Bacteria; kingdom Bacillati; phylum Actinomycetota; class Actinomycetes; order Mycobacteriales; family Nocardiaceae; genus Rhodococcus; species Rhodococcus ruber. The sequence continues at coordinate 1,138,949 of NZ_CP044211.1, forward strand.
GTTCGGTCGCTACCGCGAGATCGTCGCCTCGGGTTCGGACTCGCGTGCCACCCTCGAGGCGCTCATCACCGCGTCGTACGAGTCGATCGACAAGTCGCACGCCGCGGTCGCGATCTACCAGGACGAGGCCAAGCGGCTCGTGGAGAACGAGCGGTTCTCCTACATCTCCGAGCGCAACACCGAATTCCGCGACCTGTGGGTGGGGGTGATCGAGCGCGGCATCGCCGACGGCACGTTCCGGCCGGACGTCGACGTCGAACTCGTCTTCCGGTTCCTGCGCGACACCGTGTGGGTGGCCGTGCGCTGGTATCGGCCCGGTGGCACCCTCACCGCCGACAAGGTGGCCCAGCAGTACCTGTCCATCGTGCTCGACGGACTTGCCAATCCCTGAACCGACTTTTCCCGGAACCGACTAGGAGTCCCTCATGACCGAGGCATACATCGTCGACGCGGTACGCACCCCGATCGGCAAGAAGAACGGCGGCCTGTCCGCCGTCCACCCCGCCGACCTGGGCGCGCACGTGATCAAGGCGATCGTGGACCGCACCGGCATCGACCCGAGCGACGTCGACGACGTCGTCTTCGGCTGCGTCGACGCCATCGGCGGTCAGGCCGGCAACATCGCCCGCACCTCGTGGCTCGCCGCCGGCTACCCGCAGCACGTCCCCGGCGTCACCGTCGACCGGCAGTGCGGGTCGAGCCAGCAGGCCCTGCACTTCGGTGCGCAGGCCATCCTGTCCGGCACCGCCGACCTCATCGTCGCCGGCGGCGTGCAGAACATGTCGCAGATCCCGATCTCGGCGGCGATGATCGTCGGGCAGCAGTACGGCTTCGACACCCCGTTCGGGGGTTCGACCGGCTGGACCGAGCGTTACGGCGATCAGGAGGTCTCGCAGTTCCGCGGTGCCGAGATGATCGCCGACAAGTGGGATCTCAGCCGTGAGGACCTCGAGCGCTGGGCGCTGCAGAGCCACGAGCGGGCCAAGGCGGCCATCGCCGAGGGCCGCTTCGAGGGCGAGATCGTCCCGCTCGGCGACGCCGCCGTCGACGAGGGGCCCCGCGAGACGAGCCTCGAGAAGATGGCGTCCCTCGCGACGCTCGTCGAGGGCGGCAGGCTCACCGCCGCCGTCGCCAGCCAGATCTCCGACGGTGCGTCGGCGGTGCTGCTCGCCTCCGACGAGGCCGTGCGCACGTACGGCCTGAAGCCTCGTGCACGGATCCATCACCTCAGCGCCCGCGGCGACGACCCGATCTTCATGCTCAGCGCGCCCATCCCGGCCACGCAGCACGCGCTGGCGAAGACCGGTCTGAGCATCGACGACATCGATCTGGTCGAGATCAACGAGGCCTTCGCCCCCGTCGTGCTGGCCTGGATCAAGGAGATCGGCGCAGACCCGGCCAAGGTCAACGTCAACGGCGGCGCCATCGCGCTGGGTCACCCGCTCGGCGCCACCGGCACCAAGCTGATGGCGACGCTGCTCAACGAGCTCGAGCGGCGCGAGGGCCGGTACGGGCTGCTGACGATCTGCGAGGGCGGCGGCACCGCGAACGTGACGATCATCGAGCGCGTGTAGCCGGGGCGGCTGCGCCGCCGGTGTGTCCTTTGGGCGGTCAGGGCAACCCAAAGGACGCACCGGCGCGTCAGCGCAGGGTCGGGTCGGTGACGCGGTCGCTGCTGCCGGCGGTGCGGAACGCATGGTCCGCGAGATCGGCGAGCGGATCGGCGGGCAGGACGTGGACGATCTGCTGGTGGACGACGCCGCCGTCCGGGCACCAGACGACCACCCGCCGGGGCCCGGGCGCCACCTGATGGGCGACCATCGACCCGGACGGCTCGAGAGGCAGACTGCGGGTGTTCCCGTCCGCGTCCGGATCGACGCGGCAGCTCTCCGGGTGGACGGGCACGCCGTGCACCGTCACCTTCACCCGCTCGCGACCCGCGACGACGTCGGCGGTGGCGGTCGCCTGGGCCGTGGCCGGAACAACCACTGCCGCAACGATCGTGGACAACACCGCCGCCGTCGCACCTGCATACCCGAATCGCATGGCGTCTCCCTCCCGTGCGGGCCTCTCCCACCCGTCGGGCACAGCGTACGACACGGGCGGGCGGCCGCTCAGGACTTGAAGGACACCCGGGCGTGCAGGCCCTCCGGCATGAGCGTGAGACGTTCGGCGACCTTCAGCCGGTAGCCGGGATCCATCGTCAGGTCGTAACGGCGCAACAGGGTTCCCAGCACGAGTGTTGCCTCGTGCAGCGCGAACTGCCGTCCGATGCAGGCGCGTTCTCCGGTGCCGAACGGCTTGTACACGTGCGCGGGGCGGGCCCGGACCCGTTCGGGCAGGAATCGGTCGGGGTCGAACTCGTCGGCGTCGTCGCCCCACACCGCGCGGTCCCGGTGCACCGCGGGCAGCAGCACGAGCACCCAGTCGCCGGCGCGCATCCGGTACCGGCCACCCAGGGTGGTGTCCGCCTTCGCTTCCCGCGCGTACGCGGGTGCGGTCGGCCACAGCCGCAGCGCCTCGTCGAGCACCCGGCGGACGTAGCGCAGCTTGGCGATCTGTTCGAAGGCGGGCTCGCCGTCGCCCCAGACCTCCTCGACCTCCGCCCGTGCCCGCGCGTAGGCCCGTGGGTCGCGCATCAGGTAGTACAGGGCGAACGACAAGGCGCCCGAGGTGGTTTCGTGTCCGGCGACGAGGAAGGTGAGCACCTGGTTGCGGATGTTGACGGGGTCGAGCCTGTGGGGATCGTCCTCGCGGGCCGCCCGCAGCATCAGCTCGAGCAGGTCGTCGGGGGCAGGGCCGGGCGCATCGCTCCTGCTGCGGATCACTGCGTCGACGACGTCGTGCATGTGCGCCCGGTCGAGGTCGTACTGCCGCTTGGCGGCGGGGAAGAGGAAGCGCCCGACGACGGGAACGGTGCGCAGCATGCTGCGCTGCGAGAACGACAGGCCGCCGACCATCGCCTCGACGAACGGGTGCCGCTCTTCGCGTTCGAACGGCTCGAACGAGTAGCTGAACCCGGTGCGGCCGATGGTCTCCAGGGTCAGCTTCGTCATGTCCGCGGCGACGTCGACGTCGCCGCCGCTGCGTGCCCGGCGGTCCCAGTGCGCGACGAGCTGGGCGGTGACGTCGAGCATCGTGGCGTGGTACCGGCGCATCGCCTGCTGCGTGAACGCCGGCATGAGCAGTTCGTGAGCGCGACGCCAGTTCGGTTCCTCGTTGTAGGCGGTGAACAGCCCGTCGCCGCCGATCGCCCGCAGGGCCTCGACCCCCGGGGCGAGGTGCTTGGCGAAGCGCTTCTCGTCGGACAGCTCGGCCGTGAGGTCGCCGGAGCAGACGAACACGAAGCGACGGCCGAACGCCGTCCGCTCGAACACCGGGCCGAGGGCCTTGTGGGTGGCCATCGAGTTCTGCACCGGTGTCTTCAGCGACATGCCCAGGATGTCGCCGGCGAGGGGCAGGCGTTTCGGCGGGCGTGGAATTTCCGTGTCGAACACCCGCGACGTGGCCATGACCATGCTCCGACCCCCAGCTATTGAATCCGTGTACAGTAGCCACGCTACGCCGGGACGGACGCCTGTCAAGAACTAGATTGGGTCCGTGGCCCAACCCCGCCGACGTCTCGATCCCGAGCAGCGCCGCGCGCAGCTGCTCGACATCGGCGCGCGTCTGTTCGCCGAGCGTGCCTACGACGACGTGTGGATCGAGGAGGTCGCCGAGCTCGCGGGGGTTTCACGTGGCCTGATGTACCACTACTTTCCGACCAAGCGAGACTTCATGGCGGCGGTCGTCCAACGCGAATCGGACCGGCTGCTCGCCGTCACCGAACCGGATCCGCGGCTCACCGTCGCCGAGCGGATCACCGCGGGCCTCGACGCCTACCTCGACTACGTCGCCTCGCACCGGCAGGGCGTCGCGGCGGTCAACCGGGCCGCGGACTCCGCCGACGCCGGCATCCGCGCGATCGTCGACGCCGAACTCGGCGTGCAGCAGGAGCGCATCCTCGACGCCCTCGCCCCGCCCGACGACGAACGCGAACTCGTCGCGGTGGCCGTGCAGGGCTGGATCGCCCTCGTCCGCAGCGTCTGCGTCGACTGGCACGATCACCCCGCCGTCACCGGCGAACAGCTACGGGAGCTGTGCCTGAACGCACTGCGGGGCATGCTCGGCGGTCGCCTCGGCTGACGGTCCGGCGTTACCCTCGGTCCATGTGCCGGAACATCACGGAACTGCGCGGGCTCGAGCCGGCAGCGACCGACGAGGAGATCGAGGCCGCCGCCCGTCAGTACGTGCGCAAGGTCAGCGGCGTCCACAAGCTGTCCGACGCCACCCGCGAACCGTTCGAGGAGGCCGTCGCCGAGGTCACGGCCGTCACCATGCGGCTGCTCGACCGGCTCCCGCCGCGCCGCCAGCCGCCGCCGACGGTGCCGCCGCTGCGCCGGCCGGAGGTGCAGGCGCGGATCGCAGCGCGCGGCTGAACCACGTCCTCGACGGGCCTCAGCCGGACGCCGGTGCCGTTCCCGCGGCACGGGCGTGGACCCAGGCAACCACCTGCGTGCGGGATCCGACCCCGAGTTTGCCCAGGATGTGCTCGACGTGCCCGTCGACCGTCCGGTGCGAGATCACGAGCTGATCCGCGATTTCCCGGTTGCTGAGGCCGCGGGCGACGAGTTCGGCCACCTCCGCTTCCCTGCGCGTCAACGGCGAGGCGCCGGGCGCCGTGGTGACCGACTCCTCCGCAGGCGTTCCGAGGGCCGTGTCGACTGTCTGCTCGATCGTCAGTCGTGCCGGCGGTGTCGACAGGCGGGCGTACCGCTTCGGTCCGAGAGCCTGCCGGACCCGCTGCTTCCAGTGCGCGGAGTCGTTCGTGATGTGGGGACCGAAGGCGGCGACGGACGTGCCGAGTCGCTGCCACACCGCCTCGGCGGCACCGAGGAGCGCGGCAGACCGCTCGGTGCGACCGGCCGCTTCCGCGGACCACGCGAGGAGTTCGATCGACAGGGCCGTGCAGACCTTGTCCTTGAACTCACGCTGGATCCGCAGGGCCCGTTCCGCCGCGCCGACGGCGTCGTCGACACGGCCGAGATGGAAGTAGGCCAGGCCCGAGACCCACGGGGCGTACCCGTCGTCGCGGGGTCCGGCGCGGTGTTCGTCATGGCGCCCGACGGCGTGCCGATCGCCGACGAGTTCGTGGAACTAGCGGTGGCAGAAGTAGTTTCACGGCTCGTGTTGCTGTCCAGCAAGGCGATCGACACGATGAACGACACGCGGCTGCTGGCCGCCGAACGCGCGGTCACCTCGCCGGGAGTGGAGTCGACGGTGGTCCGGGCGGACTGGTTCGATCAGAACTTCGACGAGGGCTTCCTGCGCGACGCCGTGCTCGCCGGCGACGTCGTGGTGCCGCTCGGCGACGTCCGGCAGGCGTTCAACGACGCCGAGGACATCGCCGCCGTCGCGGTGGTGGCTCCGACCGAGCCCGGTCATGCGGGTCGCACGTACGAGCTGAGCGGACCCGACGCGTTGTCGTTCGGGGAGGCGACGGCGATCGTCGCCCGCGAGTCGGGGCGGCCGGTGCGTTACCGCGGCGAGCCCGACGCCTACCTCGAGACCATGACCGGTTTCGGTCTGGACCGGGCGCAGGTGCTTGCCGAGATCGAGGCCTTCGAGGCGCTGCGGGCGACCGGCGACGTCACCCCGAACGACGTCGTCGCCGAGGTGACGGGCCGGCCACCGATCTCGTTCGAGACCTACGCGCGCGGCGCGGCGGCGCGCGGCGCCTGGGCCTGACCACGCAGCGCGGCCAGCGCGTCGATCCGCTCGACGGCCTCGGTGACGATGCGGTCGATCAGCTCCTGGCAGCTGGGCAGGTCGTCGAGCATGCCGACGACCTGCCCGGAGGCGAGCACACCGGCCTCGGTGTTGCCCTCGACGAGCCCGGCCTTGAGCAGCATGGGGGTGTTGGCCGCCATGATGATCTGCTGCCACGTGCGGTCGCTCGCCCGCTTCATCGCGATGCCGTCCTTGACGAGCGTCGACCACTTCATCCCGGTCATGGCCTTGAACTTGGCCGCGTTCCTGGCGGCGGCGGCGAGGCCCTTCGCGTAGCTGCCGCGTTCGAGGCTGTCCACGAGCTCGGTGTTGAGCACGCGGTGCGGCATGCCGTCGACCTTGACCGAGACCGTCGTGTCCTGCAGGCCCCGGCCCAGGTACTCCTGCTTCACCGAGTCGGGCACGGCGCTGTCGCTGGTGAGCAGGAACCGGGTGCCCATGGCGACGCCGGCCGCCCCGTAGGCGAGCGCCGCTGCCAGGCCCCGGCCGTCGAAGAACCCGCCGGCCGCGACGACTGGGATGTCGACGGCGTCGAGCACGCTCGGCAGCAGCAGCGTGGTGGCCACCGGTCCGGTGTGCCCGCCGCCTTCGCCGCCCTGCACGATCACCGCGTCGGCGCCCCACGCGGCCACCTTCACCGCGTGCTTCGCGGCGCCGATGGACGGGATCACCACGACGCCGTGATCCTTGAGCTCGGCGATCAGTTCCTTCCTGGGCGCGAGCGCGAAGGACGCGACCTTGACGTTCTCGCGGATGAGCAGGTCGATGCGCTGGGCGGCGTCGGACGCATCGGCCCGGATGTTCACGCCGAAGGGCTTGTCCGTCGCCGCCTTCGTCTTCGCGACGGCGACCTCGAGTTCCTCGTACGTCATCGTCGCCGACGCCAGGATGCCGAGGCCACCCGCGTTGGAGGTGGCGGCGGTCAGCCGGGGGCCGGACACCCAGCCCATGCCGGTCTGGACGATCGGATGCTCGATGCCGACCAGGTCGGTCAGGGCCGTCGTCAGGCGCGGACTCATACCGCGACCTCCCGGTCTCGCAGCCCGCGCGGATCGAGGACCTCACGGATCAGGCGCAGTTCCTCGGCGGTGGGCTCCCGGGTGAGGCCGGCCTCGTCGAGGCCCGCCACCTCGAAGGAGGTGTTCTCGGCGACCTGCTCGGCGGTGACCCCGGGGTGCAGGGTCAGCGCCCGGAACGTGTGGCCGGGACCGCCGAAGTCGAACGAGCCGAGGTTGGTGACGACCCGGTGCAGGTGCAGGAACCGGAACGCCGGGTTGGCCGGATCGACCTTGTCGTAGCCGACACCCGAGACGATGTCGACCTTGTCGCAGAACACGCGCGTGTTGTGCTTGCCGACCCAGTAGCTCGTCGCGTGGTTGATGGTGTTGCCGGGGGCGCCGCGCACGCCGAACATCTGCCGGGTGGGGTGCTGCAGCGGCCCGAACGCCGACAGGTTCTGGTTGCCGTGCCGGTCGATCTGGTTGGCGCCCATCACGACGTGGCGTCGGCCGGAGGCGACGACGTCGAACACCTTGCGGAACGGCATCCAGCCTTCGATCGGGCCCTTCGCGCCGACGGCGGGGGTGTCGGCGAGGATCAGGGCCTCGCCGTCGGTGATGAGCAGGTCCGGTTCGGTGGTCAGCCGGGCGAGGCGGGCGCCGATGAGCGGCAGGGTCGCCATCGGGCTGGCCATGATCTCGCCGGCGCCGGCGAAGATCTCGGCGCATGCGATGGCGCAGTACTCGGCGCGGGTCACCGTGCCGGAGGTCGCCGGGGTGGTCGTCTCGGTCATGCCTGCTCCTCGCTGAAGGCCTGCACTGCGGCCTGGTAGTCGTCCTCGCTGCCGGAGAGGAACCGGTCGACGAACCCCTGCCACGTCTGCGGGTCCTTCGCCGATTCGGCGTAGTGGCGCTGGAACTTCTCGTCGCGGCCGTAACTGTCGCCGGCAAGGGTGAAGTGGGCGCCGTTCGGTGCCTCGACGACCCCGTCGACCATCATGCGGTTGAGGACGAGGGACTGCAGCGGAACGGATTTGACGAGCTCCTCGGTCTCGACGATGCGTTCGACCGAGACGAACCGCTTCTCGGCGGCCAGGCAGTACAGGTCGTCGAAGTAGGGGTCGACGCCGGTGTAGGCGGCGTTGCCGTGCGCATCGCCGATGTTCAGATGCACCAGGGCCGCATCGAGATTCAGCGCCGGCATCGCGATCAGCGTCTCGGCCTCGCCCGACTCGCCGGGGTACGGCGAGGTGACGGTCTGCAGCTCGCCTTCCCAGAAGTCGACGACGGCCGAGCCCAGGCCGGCGCGGATCGGCAGGAACGGCAGCCGCGCGGCGGCCGCCTCGAGGCCGCACTTGACCATGCCCTCGTCCATCTCCCGCGCGACGATCTCCCCGTTCGTGCGGGCCTTGGCGAACCACGGGTCGTAGAACGGGGCCGAGTCGAGGGAGACGAACCCGTAGTACGCCTTCTTCACCTTCCCGGCCGAGCACAGCAGGCCCAGGTCCGGGCCCCCGTAGGTCACGACCGTCAGGTCCGTCAGATCCGAGCGCAGGATCGCGCGGACGAGCGCCATCGGCTTGCGCCGCGACCCCCAGCCGCCGATGCCGATCGTCATGCCGCTGCGCAGCTCGCCGACCACGTCGTCGAGCGACATCCTCTTGTCACGCATGGTGTTTCATGTCTCCTGGTCAGTGGTTGGCGCGCGGTTTGCCGGTGGCGACGAACTCGTCCCGGTGCTCGTCCGCGACGCCCGCGAGGTTGAGTTCGAAGGTGAAGCCCTGCTCGAAGCGGTAGCTGTCCTTCACGTCCACCGGGTCGATGCCGTTGATGGCCTCCTTGGCGCAGCGGATGACTCGGGTGTCCTTCGCCGCGATCTTCCCGGCGATCTCGCGGGCCGTGGCGTCGAGTTCGGCGCGCGGGACCACCTTGTAGACGGAACCGAAGTGCTCGAGCTGCTGGGCCGTGACGTTCTGCGCCGTGTAGTAGAGGGTGCGCATCATGTGCTGCGGCACGAGCCGGGCGAGGTGGGTGGCGGCGCCGAGCGCGCCGCGGTCCACCTCGGGCAGGCCGAAGACGGCGTCGTCGGAGGCGACGATGACGTCGGCGTTGCCGACGAGACCGATTCCGCCGCCGACGCAGAAGCCGTTCACGGCGACCACGACGGGCACGGCGCAGTCGTAGACGGCGGCGAAGGCGGCGGCGCAGCCGCGGTTGGCGGCGATGAGGGCGTCGTGCCCGTCGGTGGCCTGCATCTCCTTGATGTCGACGCCGGCATTGAAGCCGCGGCCCTCCGCGCGCAGGATCACCACGTGCGTGGCCGGATCCTTGCCTGCGGCGAGGACCGCGTCGGCCAGTTCGAACCACCCCTGGGAGGGGATGGCGTTCACAGGCGGGTAGTCGACGGTGACCGTGGTGATGCCCGCGCCGTCGGTGGTCGAGGTGATGCCCATGGCAGGTTCCTAACGTCTGTACCGAACCAAGCGATTGCTTGGTAAGTTAGCACATGCGGGGCGAAGACCCCAGGGAGCGGAATCGTGGAGGCGGGGCGATCGTGTCGCCCGAATTCCGCGACAACGACATCTATTCGAGGAGAAGACAAGTGAGTGGACTGGTCAACGGGCGCGTCGTGATCGTCACCGGCGCGGGGCGCGGTATCGGACGGGCCCACGCGCTGGCGTTCGCCGCCGAGGGGGCGAAGGTCGTGGTCAACGACATCGGGGCCGGCGCGGACGGTTCCGCGACGGGGGAGAGCCCCGCGGAGCAGGTCGTCGCGGAGATCCGGGCGACCGGCGGCGAGGCCGTCGTCAACGGTGACGACGTCGCCGACTGGGCCGGCGCGCAGAACCTGGTGCAGACGGCCCTGGACACCTTCGGGCGGCTCGACGTCCTGGTCAACAACGCCGGATTCCTGCGGGATCGCATGCTCGCCAACATGAGCGAGGAGGAATGGGATGCGGTGATCCGGGTGCATCTGAAGGGCCACTTCGCTCCGATGCGGCACGCGATGGCGTACTGGCGCGGGGAGGCGAAGGCCGGCAACCCGGTCGACGCCCGCATCGTCAACACCAGCTCGGGTGCCGGCCTGATGGGCAGCATCGGCCAGGGCAACTACGCCGCCGCGAAGGCGGGGATCGCCACCCTCACGATCCAGGCGGCCGCGGAGTTCGCGCGCTACGGCGTCACCGTCAACGCGATCGCGCCGGCCGCGCGGACCCGCATGACCGTGGGCGCGGGCGGGGCGATGGCCGAGTCGATGGCCGCCCCCGAGGACGGGTTCGACGCGATGGCCCCGGAGAACGTCTCACCGCTGGTGGTGTGGCTCGGCAGCGCCGAGTCCAAGGAGGTCACGGGCCGGGTCTTCGAGGTGGAGGGCGGCAAGGTCTCCGTCGCCGACGGCTGGCGGCACGGCGAGGCGATCGACAAGGGCGAGCGCTGGGATCCGAAGGAACTCGGCCCGGTGGTGGAGAAGCTGATCGCGCGCAGCGAGCCCCCGACCCCGGTCTACGGCGCCTGACCGGCCGTGCGCGCTTTCGGTAGCGCCCGCTACCGAAAGCGCGCACGGGTGGGGGCGACTATGCGGGCGAACGGACGATGATGGTGGTGCCGGGGAAGTACGCGGCCAGCTCGGTGCGGGCGTGCTTGAGGGTCGCGGTGCCGTAGCCCTGCTTGCGCAGCTCCGGGTGGACCCAGATCGCGACGTCGACCTCGTGGCCCTGGAGCTCACCGAACGCGAAACCGACCGGCTTGGGGTCGGTGCCGGACAGGTCCTCGGCGACCAGCCACACCGCGGACTCGTCGTCGATGCGCGACAGGCCGGCGGCGCGTTCCTGCTCGACCCGCTCCTCGCCGGCGTCGCCGAGCTGCTCCTCGCACCGCGCGCGGAACAGCTCGCGGTCCCGATCGCTGTTGCTGAACTGACGCAGCCGGAAGTGGGCACCGGTGGCGTACGGACGTTCGGCGGGCGTCCACTTCAGCACCGCGTCGAGGTCGTCGAGTTCCTCCCGGATCTTCTTCCGCTCCGCCTTGGTCAGCCGCCGGAACGGAAGGTTGAGCACCGCTTCGGCGCACGACTCGTTCGTGTCGAGCAGCCGCGCGACGGTCGTGACCGCCTCGGCCCGGTCGTCGCTCTCGACGATGGCATCGAGGACCTCGTGCCGGCGTTCGAGCGCGCGCAGCAGTGCGGCGGCGATCTCCCGCTTGTCGAGTACGCGGTCGTGGTTGGCGGTTGTCATCGGGTGACATCCCTTCTCGAGAGCAGCTCGACCGGGCACCCCACTGGTTCGTGCCCGGCCGTGCCGGCTCCCGCGAAGATCACTCGCACACCACCACCGGGATGACCCGATCCGTCCAGGACTGATAATTGTCGAAATCCGCGTACATCGCCACCAGCCGCGGCCAGTAGTGCGACCGCTCCTCGGGCGTCGCCACCCGCGCCGTCATCTGCCGCACCCGCGAGCGCACCTGCACGGTCACCCGCGGATCGGCGCGGATGTTGCGGAACCACAGCGGGTGCTGAGGCAGGCCGCCCTGGGATGCGACGAGCACCACCCGCTCGCCGTCCTCGAGGAACAGCAGGGGGACGGTCCGTGGCTGCCCGGTCTTGCGGCCCGTGGTGGTGAGCAGGCAGACGGGGATGCCCCACGGGAAGGCGCTGCCCACCCGCCACTTTCCACCGATCCGGCCCCCGGTGGCCTTGTAGGCCGCCACGTTGGCGCGCGACATCCACTTGATGACCGGCACCGTCCACTTCGAGTCGAGGCCCTTCGGCGCGGCGGCTGCGCTCATGTCAGATCCGCTCGATGATCGTGCCGGTGGCCAGCGCGCCGCCGGCGCACATGGTGATCAGCGCGGTCGAGCCGTCGCGCCGCTCGAGCTCGTGCAGGGCGGTGGTGATCAGCCGCGAGCCGGTGGAGCCGACGGGGTGGCCGAGCGCGATCGCGCCACCGTTCACGTTGACCTTGTCCATGTCGGGCTCGTGCACCCGCGCCCACGACAGCAGCACCGACGCGAACGCCTCGTTGACCTCGAACAGGTCCAGGTCGCCGATCGCCATCCCGGACTTGTCGAGGACGCGGCTCGTCGCCTGCACCGGTCCGTCGAGATGGAACTCGGGCTCGGCGCCGACGAGGGCCTGCGAGACGATCCGAGCCCGCGGCTTCAGGCCGAGCGCCGCGGCGCGGTCGGAATCCATGAGCAGCACCGCGGCCGCGCCGTCGGAGATCTGCGACGAGGTGCCGGCCGTGTGGATGCCGCCGTCGAGGACCGGCTTCAGCTTCGCGAGCGACTCCGCGGTCGTCTCGCGCAGGCCCTGGTCGCGGGCGACGGTCTGCTTCTCGCCGGTGAGCGCGCCCGCCTTGTCGACGACGGGTGCGACGACGGGCAGCACCTCGCGGTCGAATCGGCCCTCGTCCCAGGCCTGCTCGGCCAGCGCCTGCGACCGGACGCCGAGGGCGTCGACGTCCTCGCGGGTGATGCCGCGCCGGCGAGCGATGCGCTCGGCCGCCTCGAACTGGTTGGGCATGTCGATGTTCCACGACTCGGGGCGGCGCGGGCCGGCGAGTTCGCCGACGTTCGCGCCGAGCGGCACCTGGGACATCGCCTCGATACCGCAGGCGATGCCGACGTCGATGGCGCCGGTGGCGATGAGCCCGGCGATCAGGTGGTTGGCCTGCTGGGCCGACCCGCACTGGCAGTCGATCGTGGTGGCGCCGACCTGCCACGGCAGTCCGGCGTGCAGCCAGGCGGTGCGGGTGATGTTGTTGGACTGCGCGCCGGCCTGTGTGACGCACCCGCCGATCACCTGCTCGACGAGGGCGGGATCGAGGCCCGCACGCTCGATCAGTCCGCTCTGCGCGGCCCCGAGGATCTCGGCAGCGTGCAGGCCGGCGAGCCAGCCGCCGCGCTTGCCGATCGGGGTGCGTGCCGCCTCGACGATGACTGGTGTGCCCACGGTGGGCTCCTTTCTGATCCTTGTCCTCGCAAAGTAGAACAGGTTGTCGTGGCGGACAAGGTGTGGTCCGAATGATCGGGACTTGGCGATTCCTTGGCGTCCGGGCCGCCCTGTGCTTGAATGCTTTTAGAACGTGTTCCACATCGCGACCCGGTGCACTCGTCAGGGTAGGAGAGAATTCAGTGGCGCAGCCCAACATCCCCGAAGACATCGACTTCACCGATCCGGATCTCTACGCCGAGCGGATGCCGTTCGAGGAGTTCGCCGAGCTGCGTAGGACGGCCCCCGTCTGGTGGAACAAGAAATCCCCGGACGTCGGCGGGTTCCACGACGAGGGATTCTGGGTCGTGTCCCGGCACGAGGAGGTCCGTGAGGTCTCCCGCCGCAGCGACGTGTTCTCCAACTGGGAGAACACCGCCATCCCGCGGTTCAACGACGACATCCCGCGCGAGGCCATCGAACTGCAGCGGCACGTCCTGCTCAACAAGGACGCTCCCGAGCACACCAAGCTGCGCAAACTCGTCGCCCGCGGGTTCACCCCCCGCGCCATCAACGGCCTCCGGGACGAGCTGAACGCCCGCGCGAAGAAGATCGTCGAGGAAGCCTGCCAGGCCGGCCGGGGCGATTTCGTCACCCAGGTCGCCGCCGAGCTGCCCCTGCAGGCCATCGCCGAACTGATCGGCGTCCCGCAGGAGGACCGGGACAAGATCTTCGAGTGGTCGAATCAGATGACCGGCTACGACGATCCGGACAACACCGCCGACCCCGCGGCCGCGTCGATGGAGGTTCTCGGCTACGCGTACCAGATGGCCGCCGCGCGCAAGGAGTGTCCGGCGGACGACATCGTCACCACGCTGATCGAGGCGGACATCGACGGGGACGAGCTCTCACCCGAGGAGTTCGGCTTCTTCTTCATCGTGCTCGCCGTCGCCGGCAACGAGACCACCCGCAACGCGATCACGCACGGCATGGCGGCGTTCCTCGACAACCCGGAGCAGTGGGAGATCTTCAAGCGGGACCGCCCGAAGACCGCGGCCGACGAGATCATCCGCTGGGCCACGCCGGTCACGTCGTTCCAGCGCACCGCGCTCGAGGACACCGAACTCGGCGGGCAGACGATTCGCAAGGGCGACCGCGTCGTGATGCTGTACGCGTCGGCGAACAACGACGAGGAGGTGTTCGAGAACCCCCGGACATTCGACATCCTGCGAGATCCCAACCCGCACCTCGCGTTCGGCGGAACCGGCGCGCACTACTGCCTCGGCGCCAACCTGGCGCGGATGGAGATCGACCTCGTGTTCAACGCGATCGCCGACTACATGCCCGACATCACCAAGGTCGCCGATCCGCGCCGGTTGCGGTCCGGCTGGCTCAACGGCATCAAGGAGTTCCGGGTGGACTACAGGACGGAGGGCGGCTGCCCCGTCGAGCACTGACCCGATGCCACGGCGCCGGGGCGATCGGGGCTCCTACGGCGCCGCCGTGCCGACCGCTGGCCCCGGCGTCCTGCGGATCCGGTCGCCGTTCCCGGATCGGCGCGCGGAGGGATGTCGGACAGAGGTGGGGAGTACCGCAGAAGCCGGCGAGGTGGGTGCACCCCGCCGAAATTGGGGGTGAGGGCGGGGTGCTCGGCCACAGTATTTCGGCCGCCGAGGGCCGGCAGCTTCCGGTCCTGCTGACCGGGATCGGCCTGTGCGACGTCGCCGTGCCGGGTCCGGCCGTGCGGACCGAACGGCGGAGATCTCGCGTGCGGCAGGGCCCGGGCCTGTTGTTCCGCCCAGTGAGACGTCCTCTCCCGTGCGCCGCGGTTGCGGAAATAGTGTCACGTGCTCCCGGAACGGAATCGGCGAAAGGCTTCGAGCATGGTGGATTGGGCAGAGGAATGCGACGTCCTCGTCGTGGGATCGGGGGCGGGAGGCTGCTGCGGCGCGTACACCGCCGCCCGTGAGGGACTGTCGGTCGTCCTGGTCGAGGCCTCCGAGTACTTCGGCGGCACCACCGCCTACTCCGGCGGCGGTGGGGTCTGGTTCCCCACCAACGCCGTGCTGCGACGTGCCGGCGACGACGACACCATCGACGACGCCCTGACCTACTACCATGCCGTCGTCGGCGACCGCACCCCCCGCGACCTGCAGGACGCCTACGTCCGTGGCGGCGCACCCCTGATCGACTACCTCGAGGCCGACGAGGACATCGAGTTCACGGCCTACCCGTGGCCGGACTACTTCGGCAAGGCTCCCAAGGCCAGCGCGAAGGGCCGTCACATCGCACCGACCCCGCGGTCCGTCGCCGACGACCCGGAACTCAACGAATCCGTCCGCGGGCCGCTGGGTCGCGAGCGCAACGGGGATCCGTTGCCGGACAAGCTGATCGGTGGGCGTGCCCTCATCGGCCGGTTCCTGGTCGCCATGCGCAAGTACCCGAACGTGCAGCTGCACCGGAACACGCCGCTCGAGGAACTCGTCGTCGAGGACGGCGCCGTGGTCGGCGCGATCGTCTCCCACGGCGAGCAGCGGCGCGCGGTGCGGGCCCGCAAGGGCGTCGTGCTCGCCGCCGGCGGATTCGACCACAACGACGAGATGCGCGCACGGTACGGCGTCCCCGGCGCGGCCCGCGATTCGATGGGGCCGTGGTCCAACCTCGGCAAGGCCCACCAGGCGGCCATCGCGATCGGTGCCGACGTCGACCTGATGAGCGAGGCGTGGTGGTCGCCGGGGCTGACCCACCCCGACGGGCGCTCGGCCTTCGCGCTGTGCTTCACCGGCGGCATCTTCGTCGACCAGGACGGCAATCGCTTCACCAACGAGTACGCGCCCTACGACCGGCTCGGCCGCGACATCATCGCCCGCATGGACAAGGGCGAGATGACGCTGCCGTTCTGGATGATCTACGACGACCGGAGCGGGGTGGTGCCGCCGATCGCGGCGACGAACGTTCCGCTCGTGGAGACCGAGAAGTACGAGGCGGCGGGACTGTGGAAGACCGCCGACACGCTCGCCGAACTCGCCGGGCAGATCGGGGTGTCGGCCGAGGCGCTCGAGGCGACCGTCGCACGGTTCAACCGCCTCGCCGCCGGCGGCGTCGACGAGGACTTCGGCCGCGGGGACGAGCCCTACGACGTGGCGTTCACCGGCGGCGGTTCGGCGCTGGTCCCGATCGAGAAGGGCCCGTTCCACGCCGCGCAGTTCGGCATCTCGGACCTCGGCACCAAGGGCGGCCTGCGCACCGACACCGTCGGCCGCGTGCTCGACGGCGCCGGGACGCCCATCCCCGGGCTGTACGCGGCGGGCAACACGATGGCCGCCCCGAGCGGCACCGTCTACCCCGGCGGCGGCAACCCGATCGGCACCAGCGCGTTGTTCGCCCACCTGGCGGTCCGGCACATGGCCGGCGCGTAAGGACGACGCCGGCCGCCCGGTCCCGCTCAGTGGGTCCTGCGTCACACTCGGCGTACTCCGTCCGTACGGTTCACACCGACGAACCGTAGGAGTATTCATGAGTACATCGTTGGCACCCGAACGGGCACCCTCGACCCGTGCCGAACGCCGCTACGAGCGGACCCGACCCGTGTGGGCGGTGGTGGCCATTCTCATCGCCGTCGAAGTCATCAGCGCATTCGAGACGTCGATGATGTACGCGGCGCTGCCGACGTTCGCCCGGGTCTTCGAGGCGGACGCCTCCGCGGTCGGATGGACCGTGACGGCGTTTCTGCTGGTGGCGGCGGCCTCGGCGGCGGTGTGCGGCCGGCTCGGCGACATGTACGGTCGCGAACGGGTGCTGATGTTCGTGCTGGCCTGCGCCGCCACCGGCTCGATCGTCAGCATGGCGTTCGGGACCCTCGAGGCCATCATCGCCGGCCGGGCGATCCAGGGGGTGGCGGGCGCGATCCTGCCGCTGTGCATCGGGCTCGCCCGTGAGCACCTGCCCGCGGAACGCGTCCCGATGGCCGTCGCACTGATCTCCGGATCCGCCGTCGCGGCCGGGGCCGCCTCCCTGCTCGTCGCCGGCATCCTCATCGATCTCGGGGACTGGCGGTACATCTTCGTCGTCGCCGCGGCGTACGCCATCGCCTGCATCTTCCTGGTCGAGGCCGTGCTGCCGTGGCGACGCCGCCACCACCACCGGCAGCCGATCGACGTGGTGGGCGCGGCCGGCCTGGCGACGGCCGTGGCCGCCGTCCTGTTCGGGTTGACCCAGAGCCGCGCCTGGGGCTGGAGCGACGGCCGCGTCCTCGCGCCGATCGTCGTCGGTACGGCGATCTTCGCCTGGTGGGTGTGGTGGGAGCTCGGCCGGCCGTCCCCGATCGTGAACCTGCGCCTGCTCGCCGAACGCAACGTCGCGCTGACGATGCTCGCCGGGGTGGCCCTCGGCGTCGGACCGATCGGGGTCGGGACGATGATCATCCCGATCATCATGCAGAGCCCCACCTCCGCGCCGTTCGGCCTCGGACTCACACCCACCTACGCCGGAACGCTGTCGTTCGTCGGCGCGATGATCGGCATGGCGTTCACGCCCGTCGCGGGCCGGATCGCCGCCGCGGTGGGGGCACGGTCGTCGCTGCTGCTCGGCAGCGTGGTGTTCCTCGTGGCGTGCGCCGGATTCTTCTTCTTCCGGGCCTCGGTGCTCGGGATGACGCTGCTGGTGGTGGCCGTCTCGGTGGCGACGGCGTTCGCGTACACCGCGCTGCCGAACCTGCTCGTCGAGTCCGTCCCGGAACACAACACGAGCGAGATGGCCGGCAGCCAGACCGTGCTGCGCACCGCCGCGTCGGCCGTGGGCACCTCGGTGGCGTCGCTCCTGCTCGCGTCCCTGGTGGTGCCGGGGACGGCCACGCCGACGGTGGCCGCACTCGGGGCCGTCTGCACGATGCTGGTGCTGTCCTGCGCCGTGACGATCGTCCTGGGCTCGGCGATCAGGTATCGCCGCGCGTGACGTCCCGCCGGTCCAGCAGCGCCAGATCGCCGGGCACGTCGACGTCTCCCGGATCGGCGAGACCCGTGCAGTCCAGCCGCCGCACCCGGTCGCGGTGGCCGGCGAGGAATCGCCGGGCACCCTCGTCGCCGACGGCCTCCCGGGCCGCCGCCTCGGCATCACGCCGGTCGAACACCACAGGATGGCCGGGGCGGTCGCCGAACATCGGCACGGTGATCGTGCCGGGGCGGTGCGCGGCCAGCACGGTTCGGACGAGTCCGGCGGTGATGCCGGGAAAGTCGACGACGGTCAGGGCGATCACCTCGTGGCCCGTCGTGGCGTCCATCCCGGCCCGCAGCGACGTCGACATCCCCTCGGCCCAGCGCGGATTGACGACGGTTCGGATGCCGGGCGGGCACGCGGCGACGACGTCGTCGGCGTAGGCGCCGGCGACCACCGTGATCTCGTCGCAGCCCCCGGCGGTGAGCGCGGCCACCACGGTGTGCAGCAGCGGGTGGCCGCGGTGGGGGAGCAGTGCTTTCGCGCGCCCGCCCAGTCGCGTGCCGCCCCCCGCCGCGAGGACGATCCCGCCGACGGTCATGGCCGGACTCTAGCCGCGCGCCGCCCCGGCTGCGGGGCGAACCGTCTTCATGGCCCGCTCGACTTCCCAGAAGGCGCGCAGCGACGCGATCCGGCCGTCGTCGTCCACGCGGTAGACGAACACGCCCTCGGCGTCGATCACGTTGCCGCCGAGGGTGGTGCGGATGGTGCCGATGTTGACGCACTCGTCGCCGCACACCAGCACGTCGTCGACGAGGAACTCGAGCCGGTCGGTGTTCGCGATGGTCATGTCGTAGAAGCGCGAGATCGCCTCGCGCCCGTGGTGCCCCGTGCCCTCCGGGTCGAACCCGGACGGACCGACCGGGTCCTCGACGACCCCGTTCTCGGCGAACAGCGCCAGCCACTCGTCCTTGCGCTTCCCGCTGGCCGCGGCCTGGGACGCCCGCGCGGCCACCCGCGCCGGATGTTCGTCGCTCATGCCTGCTCCCTTCGATGGATGTACCTGTCGGCGAATCTGTGCAGGGACTCCTGCTTCGCCTCGAGGGGACTGTCGAAGCCGTGCCCGTCGAAGATCCACGGCACCACGATGATGTCGGTGACCCCGGCGTCCTCGAGTTCGGCGTACCCCGCGCTGCCGAACCGGTCGACGCACACGGCCTGGATCTCGAACGGCTCGTCGGCGCGGCCGTATTCGGCGCGCAGTTCGCGCAGTCGCGCGACCACGTCGACGAGGTCGTCGAAGCGGATCATCGCCGAGGTCCAGCCGTCGCCGATCCGGGCCGCGCGGCGCAGCGCGACGTCGGTGTGGCCGCCGATGTAGAACGGCACCGGTGCGCTGGGGGCGGGGCTCATCTGCAGGCGGTCGAAGTCGAAGAACTCGCCGTGGTGTTCGACCATGCCGCCGCCGAGGATGAGCCTGATGACCTCGATCATCTCGTCGACCCGCTTGCCGCGCCGCGCGTACGGGACGCCGCACCACTCGAATTCCTCCGGGGCCCAGCCGATTCCCACGCCGAAGCCGAAGCGGTTCCCGGTCAGGTTGGCGACCGACCCGACCTGGCGGGCCAGCAGCACGGGGTTGCGGGAGCCGAGCTTGAGGACCTGGGTGTAGAACCGGAGCGTCGACGTGACCGCCCCCATCGCGGCCGCGGCGATCAACGGATCCACCCACGGGGTGTCCTCGGTCCACATCCGCGACCCGTCGGGAGTGTACGGGTAGTCGACGCTCTGCTTCTCCATGTAGAACAGGGAGTCGGGCAGCGCGATCGAGGCGAACCCGCACTCTTCGGCAGTGCGGGCCAGGTCGGCGAGTTGATCGAGCGGCGTCATCGCGACGCCGACGGTGAAGTCCACCACGGTCCGTGCCTATCGTTCCGGTCGGTCCGAGCCGACCACCCACATCGAGAAGTACTGCGAGCCACCACCGTACGCATGCCCGAGCGCCTTGCGCGCACCGTCGACCTGATGTTCCCCGGCGCGGTGCATCACCTGCATCGCCGCCTCGGCGAATCGGATCATTCCGGACGCGCCGATCGGGTTGGACGAGAGCACCCCGCCGGACATGTTGACCGGCAGCTGACCACCGAGGGCCGTTTCCCCGGACTCGGTGAGCTTCCAGCCGGAACGTTCCGGGGTGAAGCCGAGGTTCTCGAGCCACATCGGTTCGAACCACGAGAAGGGGACGTAGATCTCGGCGCAGTCGATCTCGGTGAGCGGGTCGGTGATCCCCGCGGCCTTCCACAGCGCCGCCGCGGCCATCCGGCCCGCCTCGGGGTTGACCTGGTCGCGTCCCGCGTACGTGGTCGGCTCGGTTCGCATCGCGGTGGCGTGGATCCACGCGACGCCCCGGCCCTGCGCCTCGACTGCCGCGGCCGAGTCCTCGTCGCCGATCACCACGGCGCACGCGCCGTCCGAGGAGGGGCAGGTCTCGTCGTAGCGGATGGGGTCCCACAGCATCTGCGACGCCTGCACCGACTCGAGCGTGATGTCCGGCTGCTTGAGGTGCGCGTAGGGGTTCTTCGCGCCGTTGAGGCGGTCCTTGACGGCCACCATCGCGCCGATGTGCTCGGGGGCGCCCGAGCGCCGGATGTAGGAGCGCACGTGGGGGGCGAAGTAGCCACCGGCGCCCGCCCCGACCGGCATGGTGAACGGCACCGGGGTGGACAACGCCCACATGGCGTTCGATTCGGACTGCTTCTCCCACGCCACGGCCAGCACCCGTCGGTGCACGCCGGCCTGGACGAGGCTGGCGGCGACGTTGGCGGTGGACCCGCCGACCGACCCGGCGGTGTGGACCCGCAGCATGGGCTTGCCGGTGGCGCCGATCGCGTCGACCATGCCCAGTTCGGGCATCATCACGCCCTCGAACAGGTCCGGGGCCTTGCCGATGACGACGGCGTCGATGTCGTCCCAGCCCACGTCCGCGTCCGCGAGCGCCCGGTCGATCGCCTCGCGGACGAGACCGGACATCGACACGTCGTGCCGTTTGGCGACGTAGTGGGTCTGTCCCGTGCCGAGGACAGCGGCGAGTTGCTTGCCCATCAGTTGCGTCCCTCCAGAACTGCTACCAGATTCTGTTGCAGCACAGCCCCACTCGTCGCGTGTGCGAGCGCACGTCCGGCGCGGCCGTCCATGATCGCCTGCGCGGCACAGCCGATGCGTTCGAGTCCACCGGAGAACATGGGGTTGCCGGTGAGCGGACCCCCGGTCGGGTTGACCGCCGTCGCGCCCGAGAGGCCGAGCGCCTCGCGCAGGATCAGCTCCTGATGCGTGAACGGGGCGTGCAGCTCGGCGACGTCGAAGGCGGTGTCCCCGCCGGTCACCGCCGCGGCGGCCGCGGCGGCGGACGGTGCCTGCGTCAGGTCCCGCGAGCCGAAGTTCGGGGTGTCGATGCGGTGCTCGATGCCGGTGATCCAGGCGGGGTTCTCGCACAGCTCGCGGGCCCGGTCGCCGGTGGCGAGCACGACGGCGGCGGCGCCGTCGGTGACCGGGGCGCAGTCGTGCCTTCGCAACGGGTCGGCGACGTAGGGCCGGTCGAGCAGTTCCTCGACCGTGACGTCGCCGCTGATCTGGGCATTCGGATTGTCCTTGGCGGCGGCCCGTGCGCGGACGGCGACCTGCGCCATGTCCTCCTCCGTCCACTTGCCGGCGTCGAGTCCGAACCGGGCCTGCAGCCCGGCGAGCGAGACGGAGTCGAGGCCGAGCGGTGCGACGAGGTACGGGTCGAGTTGCACGCCGAGGACCTGGCGCAGCGTGCCCGCCGAGGACTTGCCGAAGCCGTACACGAGCGCGGTGTCGACCTCCCCGGTGAGCAGCTTGACCCACGCCTCGTACAGCGCCCAGGCGGCGTCCATCTCGACGTGGGATTCGTTGATCGGTGGCACCGCGCCGAGCGCGTCCACGGCGGAGATGAACGAGAACGCCCGGCCGGCCAGGTAGTCCGACGAGCCCGAACACCAGAAACCGATGTCGGACTTGGTGATACCCAGCTTGTCGTAGAGCTCCCGGAAGCACGGGACGAGCATCTCGACGCCGTTGGTGGTGCCGGTGGTCTCGCGCACGTGAGGTGCCTGCGCGAAGCCGACGACTGCGATGTCTGTCATGGTGGGCGCGGCTCCCTTACAGGTGGTGTTCGAAGGTCTCGTAGGCGGCGTCCGGCTCGCCGGTCGGCCGGAAGTACTCGATGTTGCGCAGCGTGTAGTCCCACTCCTCGCGCGGGCGCCACTTCGCCTCCACCCGCATGCCCATGCGCACCTCGGAGGCGTCGCACTCGAGGATCAGGTGCAGGAACGGGATGTCGGCACCGTCGAGCAGCACGTACGCCGCGACGTAGGGCGGCGTGATCTGCTGCCCGAGAAACGGCACGTTGACGATGCAGAACGTGGTCACGATGCCCTTGTCGGACACCTCGACCTGCTCGCGGGTGGGGATGCCGTCGGTGGGGTTCGCGCCGCGCGGCGGGATGTAGACCTTGCCGCCGGGACCGGTGCGCCCGCCGATCAGTCGGCCCTCGGCCAGCCCGCGCAGGTAGTAGGACTCCTCGGACGACGCGCTGTGCGTGTAGTGCAGGTCCAGCGGGGTGATCATCATCGTCACCGGTTCGCCGGAGTCCTCCGGCCGCACCGTCACGGTGCCGGCCTCGCCGGGCTCGAACCCGGCGATGTCGCGGATGTGGCCGACGCGGTCGTCGGCCCAGCGCACGCGCACCCGCATCCCGGTGCGCATGTCCGCCGGGTCGGGGACGTCGACCGCGTGCAGCAGCGTCGTGTCGGCCCCGTCCAACTGGATCAGCGCCCACGCGAAGGGACGGTCGAACGGCTGGCCCGGCAACGGATCCGGATTCCAGGTCCAGCTGCGAACCGTGCCGCTCTGCCCGACCTCGACGAAGTCGGTGAGCGGTTCGTGGGTGACCGCGTCGAACTCCGGGGGCGGCACGAGGACTCGTCCGTCCGAACCGCGGGCGCCGAGGATTCGTCCGTCGCGCAGACCGGTGACGAACGCGCCGACGGTCGGCCCCGTGGATCGGGTGTAGTCGAACTTCAGGTTCAGTGGTGCGCTCAGCGGTTTCTCCGCGGTCGCGCTCTTTCCCAGGCTCACAACTTCGAGTAGAACAGGTTCTAGAGACGGTGGCAAGGGTACTGTCCGAGCAGCGGTGCCTTCGGCCCACCCCGAAAGGAATGGTGTGCAATGAAACTGGGTCTGCAGCTCGGCTACTGGGGGGCGCAGCCGCCCGCGAACGCCGGAGAACTCGTCGCTGCCGCCGAAGCGGAGGGCTTCGACGCGGTCTTCGCCGCCGAGTCGTGGGGCTCGGATGCGTTCACACCGCTCGCCTGGTGGGGCTCGGGCACGCAGCGGGTGCGGCTCGGCACGTCCGTCGTGCAGATCTCCGCCCGCACCCCCACCAACTGCGCCATGCACGCCCTCACCCTCGACCACCTCAGCGGCGGCCGGCACATCCTGGGCCTCGGCGTATCGGGCCCGCAGGTCGTCGAGGGATGGTACGGCGAGCCGTTCGCCAAACCGCTCGCTCGCACCCGCGAATACGTCTCGGTCGTGCGCCGGGTGCTCGACCGCCGCGAGCCGGTGACCAACCCGGGGCCGCACTACCCGCTGCCGTACGACGGTCCCGGCGCCACCGGACTCGGCAAGCCGCTCAAGCCCATCACGCACCCGCTGCGCGCGGACATCCCCATCTGGATCGGCGCCGAGGGACCGAAGAACGTCGCGTTGACCGCCGAGATCGCCGACGGATGGCTGGCCATCTACTACTCGCCGCGCCTGGCCCCGATGTACGACGAGTGGCTCGACGAGGGCTTCTCCCGTCCGGGCGCCCGGCGCACCCGCGCCGACTTCGAGATCGCCGCGACCTGCCAGGTCGTCGTCACCGACGACCGGGCGGGGACCGTCGCGGGCCTCAAGCCCGTCACCGCCCTGTACGTCGGAGGCATGGGCACTCCCGAACTGAACTTCCACGCCCAGGTGTACCGGCGGATGGGCTACGGCGACGTCGTCGACGAGGTGACCAGGTTGTTCCGCGCCGGTCGCAAGGACGAGGCCGCCGCCGCGATCCCCGACGAGATGGTCACCGAGACGATGATCGTCGGCGACCGCGACGAGGTCCGCGCCGGAGTGAAGCGCTGGTCCGACGCGGGCGTGACGATGCTGCTGGTGAGCTGCCACGACGCCGAGCACGTGCGTTCCCTGGCGGACGTCGTCCTGGGCTGATCCCGCCGCCCCGGCGCGCACCCACTGCTGCCGCGTGACCGAATGTCACACCGGTTCGATGTGATCGACGCGATGTGACATTCGGTCGGCGGGGGCGGTCGGCGGGGGCGGGCAGAGGCCCCTCAGGCGCCGGTGAACTTCGGGGCCCGCTTCTCGGCGAAGGCGCGGGGGCCCTCCTTGGCGTCGGCGCTCTTGAAGACCTCGGCGCCGAGCTTCGCGTCGATCTCGAAGGCCTCCTCCTCGTGCAGGCCCTCGGTGTCGCGGATGGTCTTCAGGATGGCCCGGACGGCGAGCGGGCCGTTGGCGGCGATGGTGCCGGCGATCTCGAGGGCCTTGTCGAGTGCCTGACCGTCGGGGACGACGTGGCCGATCAGGCCGATCTCCTTCGCCTCGGGGGCCGTGATGTGCCGGCCGGTGAGCAGGATGTCGGCGGCGATCGTGTAGGGGATCTGACGCACGAGCCGCACCGCCGAGCCACCGAGTGGGAACAGGCCCCATTTTGCTTCGGACACACCGAATTTCGCGCTCTCGCCGGCCACCCTGATGTCGGTGCCCTGGAGGATCTCGGTGCCGCCGGCGATGGCCGGCCCCTCCACCGCGGCGATGAGCGGTTTGGTGAGGCGGCGGCCCTTGAGCAGCGCGGGCAGCCTGGACAGGTCCCATCCTCCGCCGTCGCCCTGCTCGAACTTGTCGCCCGGGGCGGACCGGTTCATCGCCTTGAGGTCGGCGCCCGCGCAGAAGGCGCCGCCCGCGCCGGTCAGGACGGCCACCCGGATCTCCGGATCGTTGTCGACGCGGTCCCACGCCTCGGCCATGATCGCCATCATCTCGCCGGAGAGGGCGTTGCGCGCCTCGGGCCGGTTCATGGTGACGATCAGGACCGGACCGCGCTGCTCGACGAGGCAGTGCGGAGCGGCTGTCGAAATGCCGGAAACTTCCGATGCGGTGGTGGACACTGAGGACTCCTGCGGTGTTGTGAACTGGATCTCATTCGGGTCTTGTCAGAAACGGTAACACGTTCTACTTTTGTGTCGTGGCCCTTAACATCGCAGACCTCGTAGAGCACGCAATCGACCTTGTTCCCGACCGCGTCGCGCTCGCGTCGGACGGACGTGAGGTCACCTACGCGCAGCTGGAGGAGCGCGCCAATCGGCTCGCCCACTATCTGCAGGAACAGGGTGTGAAGCCCGGTGACAAGGTGGGTATCTACTCCCGCAACACCATCGAAGCCATCGAGGCGATGGTCGCGGTGTTCAAGATCCGTGCCGTGATGGTGAACGTCAACTACCGGTACGTCGAGAACGAGTTGCAGTACATCTTCGACAACTCGGACATGGTCGCGCTCGTCCACGAGCGTCGCTATTCGGACAAGGTCGCCGCCGTCCTGCCGCACTGTCCGCAGATCCGTACCGTCGTCGTGGTCGACGACGGTACCGATCTCGACTACTCGGGCTACGACGGCGTCGACTACGAGTCCGCCCTGGCCCAGGGCTCCCCCGAGCGCGACTTCGGCGAACGCAGCGCCGACGACCTCTACATCCTCTACACCGGAGGCACCACCGGCAGCCCCAAGGGCGTGATGTGGCGTCAGGAGGACGTGTGGCGCGTGCTCGGCGGCGGCATCAACTTCATGACGGGCGAATACGTCGCCGACGAATGGGAACTCGCCAAGACCGGTGCCTCGGGTGCGCCGCTGGTGCGCTTCCCGATCCCGCCGCTCATCCACGGCGGTGCCCAGTGGGCGGTGCTGCAGTCGCTGTTCAGCGGCGGCAAGGTCATCATGCATCCCGAGTTCGACGGCCACGAGGTGTGGCGGGTCATCGAGGAACACAAGGTCAACGTCATCTTCATCACCGGCGACGCGATGGGCCGCCCGATGCTCGACGCCCTCGAGAGCGGCCGTCCCGGGACGGGGGAGAAGTACGACCTGTCGTCGCTGTTCGCGATGGCGTCGAGCGCGGCCCTGTTCTCCCCGGCGCTGAAGGAGCGCTTCCTGGACCTGATGCCCAACACGGTCGTCACCGACTCGATCGGCTCGTCCGAGACCGGCTTCGGCGGACTCGGCATCGTCGCCAAGGGACAGACCCACGCGGGCGGCCCGACCGTCAAGATCGACGCCTCCACCGCCGTGATCGACGACGAGGGGAACCCGATCGAGCCCGGATCCGGTCAGGTGGGCGTGCTCGCCCGCAAGGGCCACATCCCGATCGGCTACTACAAGGACGAGGTCAAGACCAAGGCGACCTTCCGCGAGTACCACGGTGTCCGCTACTCCATCCCGGGGGACCACGCGCGGGTCGAGGCCGACGGCACCGTCACCATGCTCGGCCGCGGCTCGGTCTGCATCAACACCGGCGGCGAGAAGGTGTTCCCCGAGGAGGTGGAGGGCGCCCTGAAGGCCCACCCGGACGTGTTCGACGTCCTCGTCGTCGGCGTGCCGGACGAGCGCTGGGGACAGCGCGTGTCCGCCGTGATCGCCCCCCGGGCCGGCACCCGGCCGGCGCTGGCCGACCTCGTCGAGGTGGCCCGGACGCAGATCGCCAGCTACAAGATCCCGCGCAGTGTCTGGTACGTCGACGCCATCAAGCGCTCACCGGCCGGCAAGCCCGACTACCGGTGGGCCAAGGAGCAGACCGAGCAGCGCCCAGCGGACGACCACCACACCAACGGCTCCGCTGCGGCGAGCTAGAAGGGACCGGGATGCACACCGATCTCAGCAGGAAATTCGGAATCCAGTACCCGATCTTCGGGTTCACCCCGTCCGAGCACGTCGCCGCCGCGATCAGCCGGGCCGGTGGTCTCGGCGTCCTCGGCTGCGTCCGGTTCAACGACCCGGCCGAACTCGACGACGTCCTCACCTGGATGGACGAGAACACCGACGGCAAGCCCTACGGCGTCGACATCGTGATGCCCGCGAAGGTCCCCACCGAGGGGTCCGCCGTCGACCTCGACAAGCTCATCCCCGCCGAGCACCGTGCCTTCGTCGAGCGCACCCTCGCCGAACTCGGCGTGCCGCCGCTCGACGAGTCCGCCGAACACGCAGCCGGTGTCCTCGGATGGCTGCATTCGGTCGCCCGCTCCCACGTCGACGTCGCGCTCGGGCACCGTCCGGCCCTCATCGCCAACGCACTCGGCTCCCCGCCGAAGGACGTGATCGACCTCGCCCACGAGAAGGGGGTGCCCGTCGCGGCGCTCGCCGGGGCGGTCGAGCATGCCCGGCGGCACGTCGAGAACGGCGTCGACATCGTCATCGCCCAGGGATACGAGGCGGGCGGGCACACCGGTGAGGTGGCCTCGATGGTGCTCTGGCCCGAAATCGTCGACGCCCTCGGCGATTCGGCGACGGTACTTGCCGCCGGCGGAGTGGGGTCGGGTCGGCAGATCGCCGCCGCGCTCGCGCTCGGCGCGTCCGGAGTGTGGATGGGCTCCTACTGGCTCACCACCTCCGAATACAAGCTCGGCGCCGCCGCGGCCGGCCCGTCGTCGGTCCAGCGAGCGCTGCTCGGCGCGTCGTCGTCCGACACCGTGCGCTCGCGGATCTACTCGGGCAAGCCCGCCCGCCTGCTCAAGACGAAGTGGACCGAGGCGTGGTCGAAGCCCGAGGCGCCGTCACCACTGCCGATGCCGTTACAGAACCTGCTCGTGAGCGAAGCCCACCAGCGGATCGCCGCCGCGGACGATCCCGAGGTCGTCGCGATGCCCGTAGGGCAGATCGTCGGCCGGATGAACGAGATCCGGCCGGTCGCGGAGATCATGGCCGAGCTCGTCGCGGGGTACGAGCAGGCCGTCGACCGGCTGAACGCGGCCCGGTGACGGACCGGTGGTGACCGTCTACGATCCCTTCGACCCGCAGTTCCTGGCCGACCCCTACCCGGCCTACCGGATGCTGCGGGACGAGGATCCGGTGCATCGCCACGTCAGCGCCCGGAACGGCATCCCGCCGTTCTGGGCGCTGTCCCGCTTCGAGGACGTGTGGAACGCGGTGCGCGACACCGGCACCTACTCCTCTGCACAGGGATTGACGTTCGTACCCGACGAGATCGGAAAACTGGGTCTCGCGCCGACGATCGTCATGCTCGACCCGCCGCGGCACGGACAACTGCGTGGACTCGTCGCGAAGGGCTTCACTCCCCGGCGCGTCGCGGCTCTCGAGGACGCGGTGCGCGGATTCGTCCGAGTGCTGCTGGATTCCTTCGCGGGCTGGCGTGAGGTGGATCTGCACCGCGAGTTCTCCTCGCCGATACCCACATTCGTGCTGGCCGAGCTGCTCGGGGTGCCGGCAGCCGACCGGCCGCGCTTCGATCCGTGGGTCGCTGCCCTCACGGCGCTGCAGGACTCCGGGTTCGACCTGAACGCCATGAGCGCCCCCGCTGCCGTCGCCGAGATGTTCGAGTACTTCGCCGGGTTGATCACCGAGCGCCGTCGCGCACCCGGCGACGACCTGATCAGCGCGTTGACCGAAGTCGAGTCCGACGGCGAACTGCTCACCGACTGGGAGATCCTCGGCTTCTGCTTCGTCATGGTCGCCGGGGGCAACGACACCACCGGGAACCTGATCTCGCACGCGGTGATGCTGCTCGACACCGACCACCGCCAGCGCGCCCTGCTCGTCGACGACCCCGCCCGGATCCCGGGCGCGCTGATGGAGACGCTGCGGCTGGAGGGATCGGTGCAGGGACTGGCGCGGACCACCACGCGCGACGTCGAACTGCACGGGGTGACGATTCCCGCGGGGGAGAAGGTGATGATGCTCTACGGCGCGGCCAATCGGGACGAACGCGAATTCGGGGACACCGCCGAGCAGTTCGACATCACCCGCTCCATTCCGCGGCACCTGGGTTTCTCCAGCGGTCCCCACTTCTGCATCGGCTCGCACCTGGCGAAGTTGCAGTCCCGGGTCGCCCTCGAGGAATTGCTGTCCCGGTATCCGCACGTGTCGGTCGACCCGGGTGCGGGGGTACGCCTGCAGTCGTCGTTCACCCGCGGCTGGGTGAGCCTGCCCGCGTCGCTCGGGTAGCCGCGTTTCAGGGCTGCACCTCGACAACCCCGTGCGCGCCCCGCTCGGCGTCGACCATCACGTGCGAGACGAAGGGATAGCGGCCCTCCTCGGGGAAGGTCAGCTCGACGAACCCGCCCTGGGACGGCGACAAGCCGAGCGTCTGCGCACCGGAGACGCCCGGGCGCAGGCGATAGTCGCCCTCGGTCCAGACCGTGTCGAACTGCCCGCCGACGACATGGAACGCGGTGCCCCGGTCGGGTCCGGCCGCGAGTACCCAGATCCGCACCCGCTCGCCGACACGGGCGGGCAGCGGCACGTGGTCGTATTGTCCGGCGTAGCCGTTGAACACCACCAGATCCGGTGCCTCCGCTGCGATCTTGGCCGCGTCCGCCTCACCCGCCGCCGGACCGAGATACAACTCCGACTGCACCAGCACGTACTCGCGGTCCACCGGCGGGAGGTCCGGCGGATCGATGACGACGGCGCCGAACATCCCGTTCGCGATGTGCACGGACATCGGCATCGTGGCGCAGTGGTACATCCAGATGCCGGCACGCGTCGCGGTGAACCGGTAGACCAGGGACTGTCCGGGGTCGATGGTGCGCATCGGCCCGTCGGGGGCGAGCGACCCGGCGTGGAAGTCGATCGAATGCCCGATCGTCCCGTCGTTGACCAGCGTGATCTCGAAGACGTCGCCGACCTTGCCGTGCAGGGTGGGACCGGGTGCGGTGCCGCCGAACGTCCACAGTCGCTGGGTGATTCCGGGGGCGACGGGACGCTCGGATTCGGTCACGGTCAGGGTGATGCGGTGCTCCGGCATCGGCGCGGGCAGCGCCGGGTCGTGCGGGACGAAGTCCGGTCCCGGTTCGGCACCGAGGCTGCGAGCGACGTCGGTGGCGGCGAGCGATGTGCCGGCTGTCGCCGCGGCATGATCGGCGTGCGCGTCCGGGGCCGGCGCGCCGGTCGCGCGGATCCGTAGCGTCATGCCCATCTGCCGGTGGCCGGCGACCGAGCACCACCCGTCGACGTCGCTGCCGATCACGCCGGCGTCGAGAGTGGCGGAGTCGCCGGGAGCGAGGCGCTCGGTTCGGGTTCCGTCGGCAAGGACGAGGTCGTGCCGATCCGTACCGGAATTGGTGAGGGTGACGACGAGGCGGTTTCCGGCGGGAACGTCGATCACGTCGGGCACGAACCGCATCCCTTCGATGCGGACCTGAGCTTCCGTGGTGACGCCCGTGACCTCGACCGCCTCCGCGCGCACGGTGGAGATGCCCGCCGCCGCGGGATCCGCCGCCACGCCCGCGGCGGCGGCCACCACGACGACACCCAGGCCCGCGGCGGCCACACCGAGACGCCGCCGGGCGGGGATCGGTTCGGGCCTGCCGAGCCGCGACGGCGTGCCCTTGGCCCGGCGGCCGGCCACCACCGCGCGTACCGCGAGCGGAAGAAACGCGGCGAGGGCGACGAGAACCAGCATCGACGCCAGGACGCGCACCAGGCTCGGCGCCGGGAGCACGCACAGCACCAGGCCCCCGTTGGCCACCGCGACACGCCACGCCGCGCCGCGTTCGAGTTCCGCCGTCGCGGCCTGCACGGCCGCCCGCCCGCCGATGACCACCGGGAGCAGGTACGTCAGGGCCCCGAGCAGCACCTGGACGAGGAAGCCGGCGAGCAGGATCCCGGTGGCCGTGCCGATACGGCCGGCGGCGGCCGTCCAGCCGGGTGCGGTGGCCAGCGCGACCGCCACGTAGGCGGCGCTCACGAGGAACCAGGTCACCCCCGCGAGGACGGACATCGTCGCGAAATCGGCGGGTGTGCGGCGACGGATCTCCGCGAGGTGCGGTTCGAGCACGTACACCGCTGCGGCGAGGTAGGTGAGCGCGCCCGCCGCTGCGAGCCCGGTGCTCCCCATGATCGCCCCGGCCACTCCGGCGCCGAGCCCGGCGGCGAGAACGGGCAGACCGTGCCGCGCCGCCGTCTCCACCCGCTGCGCCACCCGGGTGCGCAGCATCGTCGGCCACAGGGTGACCAGCGTGCCGAGCACGGTCAGTCCCATCCACCCGAACAGGTTGACTCCGGCGTGCGCGACGACGAACCGCTCGTGCAGCGTCCCCGGCAGCGCGTCGTTCGCCATCGCGGCGCCGAGACCTGCCCCCAGCGGCAGCAGGGCGGCGGCCACGATGTAGAAGCGGACGGTCTCGCCGAAGCGTGACGGCAGCGCGGCCCGCAGGTGCCGGACGAGGATCACGGCGTGTATCGCGGCGATCACCGCCACCGTGACGCTGCCGGCGAGCACCAGGGGCCACCAGCGGCCGAGCATGCCCGCGACGACCGCGACCGCGCCGGCGTTGAACACCACCAGCCGCAGCGCTTCGGGTCGACGACTCGTCGCCGGCGGGCGGCGCAGCAGGGCGTCCGCGAAGTGCCGGCTCCAGACGAGGACGGCGTTGCTCGCCGCCCCGAGTCCGAGCAGATGCACCAGCAGCCACCCGGACATCGGCACGAACCGGTGAGCGAGCGCGACGACGACGAGCGCGACGAACCACGCGAACACGATCGTCCCCGCCCGCAGGTGCCATCCGCCGCGGCTCATGCCGGCGCCTCCGTCCGCGCCGGTCGCAGCGCCGAGTACGCGGCCACCGCGAGAAAGGCGAGCACCGCGACGATGTTCAGGACCCCGCCGACGGTGACGGCCCATCCGACGCCGCGGACGTCCCCGACCGCCAGGCGTAGCAGCAGGGACCCATGCAGCAGCACTGCGGGCCCGTACATGGCGGGGCGGTACGGCAGGGGCCGTCGCACCACGGCCGGGAGAACGATCGGGGCGTGCGCGAGGATCATCGACAGCACGAAGCCGAGCATCACCGCATGCACGACCGCGTCGTACCCGCCGCCCGTCCGGACCGGGCCGACGAGCAACCACGTCAGTCCCGCCGCGGCCAGCCACCCGTACCCGGCGAGCAGGCACACGGCCGTGAACCGGGCCTGTCCGGCCGCGCGGACCGTGCGGCGGGCCACGTCGAACCGGGCCAGCCAGGCGACGAGGGCCAGCAGCGCGGCGCCCAGGAGGGGATACCCGGCGGACGGCCACAACAGGGTGGCGAGCACGCCGGCCACGACGGCCCCCGCGCTCGCCACCAGGAGCTGCTCCGCGCCGGTGCCGACCATCGCCACCCGCGCGAGCTCGAGGCGTTCCCCCGCGATCGTGAGCACGAGGAAGCCGACGAACCACGGCAGCAGGTCGGGGACGGACACGCCGCCGAGCCACAGCAGTGCACCGCCCGTCGCGAGGACCGCGCCGGCCGCCTGCACGACCACCGCGACGTCCTCGGTGCGCCGCCACAACGGCACGTACACCGCGACGAGCAGGGCGCTGCCGGCCACGAGGAGGCCGTCGGCGAGACCTCGGGGGGCGGGGGCGACGAGCAGCAGACCGCCTGCGCCCAGGCAGATCGGCGCGGAATACCCCCAGCGGCGTCCGAGTGCGACAGCGCGCTCGAGGGCGACCACCGTGCCGACGAAGCCGAGCACCAGCACGACGCCGTGGACCTCGGGGAGCCGGTCGCTGTCGACCGGAGCGGGCACACCGAGCAGCAGCAGTGCGGCGTCGAGACCGGCGAGGAGGGCCACCCCGCCCGGGAAGAGCAGCAGCGCGCGTGTCGGAACGGGACGCTCGTTCACGGCTGCCGCCCCGAGGGCCGTGGCGGTGCGGCGGGCGTAGGCAGGAAGAGCCGGCACGCGCCGGGTTCGGCGAAGGGCAGCAGGTCCAGGCCCGGCCCGGTGGGAGCGCCGAGTTCGGCGAGGACGCCCTCGACGATACCGAGGTGGACCTGGCACACCACCGTGGGGAAACGGCGGGCGGCGGCGAGCAGCGGGCACCGGCGGAGCGCGACGCCGCGGAGCGGCCCGTCGTCGACCGGGTCGAAGCCGAGGTGGGCGAGCAGGGTCAGCACCGTCCGGTCGGGGTCGCCGGAGGCGCGGTACTCGCGCACGAGGTCGCGGCCCCAGTCGGTACCGGCCGCGCGGGCGTCGGACTCGGGAGTGGCGCTGGTGCGGGCGAGGTGCCCGGCGAGGGCGGTGGCGAGTCCGGCGTAGTCGCGCGCGGAGACGGAGGGGTCGGCGGCGGGTGCGGGCCGGTACCACCGCGCGGGCCGGCCGCGTCCCCGCGCCGGTTGCGGGCCGACGCTGTCGTGGACGAGCAGGCCGAGTTCCACGAGGGCTTCGAGATGCTCGCGCACCGTGTTGGTGTGCAGGGTGAGACGTCCGGCGACGTCGCCGACGCGCACGGGAGCATGGGTGCGCACGTCGCCGAGGACGGTCGCGCGCTGGGCCGACAGCGGCGGCGGCTCCGCCGTTGCCGGAGGTGCCGGCCCGAGAACCGGATCACTATTTTCCACGGAATTAACTGTAGTAAATGGGGCCGGGAACGGCCAGCCCGGCCGCGGATCGGTGTGTCCTTTGGGCGGTCAGGACCGCCCAAAGGACGCACCGCTGGCGAGGTCGGGTGTCAGGAGGGTGAATTCGCGGTCACCGCGCGACCGCATCCACACCGGGTCGGTGCAGTTCCACCGTTCGGCGCTGAGCGTGCGGGTGAGCACCTTGAAGGTGGCCGTGCGCGGGAAGTCGGAGCACACCCGGATCAGCGTCGGCAGCTGTTTGGGGCCGAGGTCGGGCTGCGCGTCGAGGAAGTCCGCGAACGCGACCGGATCGAACTCGTCGGTCGCGGTGGGGATGACGGCGGCCATCACCCGATCGCCCACGTCCGCATCCGGGACCGCGTAGACCGCGACCTGGGCGAAGCCCGGATAGCGGAGCAGGATGCGCTCGATCGGTGCGGCCGCGATGTTCTCGCCGTCGACGCGCATCCACCCGGAACTGCGACCGGCGAAGTAGACGAAGCCCTCGGCGTCGACGTAACCGAGATCGCCGCTGTGGTAGCGGCCGTCGCGCATCCGTTCGGCATCGGCCCCCGGATTCTTGTAATAGCCTGCGAACAGACCGGACCCGGTGACGTTGACGAGTTCGCCGGTCGCGACGTCGGCGTTGAGGACACGGCCGTCGGCGTCGAACTCGGCGACAGGGCAGGGAGATCCGGTGTCCGGGTCGAAGATCTGCACGCCGTCGGGCAGTCGGCCCAGTGCTCCGGGCGGGGCGTCGGGCGCCGCGGAGATCGAGATGCCGCCCTCGGTGGAGCCGAACCCGTCGACGACCGTCGCGCCGAACCGTCGCCGGAACGCGGCGATCGCGGGGGCCGTGCCCTCGTTGCCGTACATGATGCGCAGGGGGTTGTCCGCCTCGCCGGGTTCCTCCGGGGTGGCGACGATGTAGGACAACGGCTTTCCCACGTAGTTGGCGTAGGTTACCCCGAATCGGCGCACGTCCGGCAGGAACCCGGAGGCGGAGAACCTGCGCCGCAGGGCGATCCCGGACCCCGCCGCGAGCGCCACCGCCCAGCCGGCCATCATCGCGTTGGAGTGGAACATCGGCATCGACACGTACACGACGTCGTCGGCACCGAGACCGAACCGCTCCGCGAGCATCACGCCGGGGCCGGTGATCTTCTCGTGGGTGCAGCACACGGCCTTCGGGTCGCCGCTGGTGCCGGAGGTGAAGATCAGCATGAACAGGTCGGTCGGGCTGGCCGGGACCGGTTCGACGGTGGCACCGGCATACGGGGCGAGCAGCGCGGCCCACTCGGCGGAGTCGACGTCGATCACCCGCACCCCGCCGAGATCGAGCCCGTCGAGCAGTCGGGCGTTCGCGGTCTCGGTGAACACCACCTGGCAGTCCGCGAGCGCGATGTCGCGGGCCAGGGCCTGCCCGCGGCGAGTGGTGTTCAGCCCGACCACCACCGACCCGGACAGTGCCGCGGCGCCGAGCAGCAGCGAGAACTCCGGCACGTTGTCCATGAGGATCCCGAAGTGCCGGGGCCTGCGCGGGTCGAGCAGTTCGTGCAGCAGGGCGGCCCGATCCCGGCCGGCCTGCACGTGCTCGCGCCACGTCAGCGACGTATTCTCGAACTGCAGGCCACGATCGTCGACGGTGGCGAGCCGCTCGAGGAGCGCGGTCACCGTGAGTGCGTCGGTCATGGGGGCATCCTGGCGTCCGTGCGTGCCGGCCGAGGTGCCGGTTCCGCTGATCGGGACTGTCACGCGGGCGTTTCCGCGAGGGACACGCCCAGGGCCCGGAGCTGTGCGGTGGCCGAGCCGAGGTGGAATTCGTGGTGCTTGGCGGCCAGGAAGTAGCGGTGCACGGGATGGTCCTCGTCCAGACCCACTCCGCCGTGGACGTGGACGAGCGTGTGCGCGACGCGGTGCCCGGCGTCGGCCGCCCAGAACGCGGCCGTGCGCAGTTCCCCGGTGTCGGGCAGCCCGGCGTCGGCGCGGAAGGCTGCCTGCCACAGGGTGAGCCGGGCACCCTTGACGTCGATGTAGGCGTCGGCGAGTCGCTGGGCCACCGCCTGGAAGCTGCCGATCGGCCGATCGAACTGCACACGTTCGCGCGCGTACTCCGCGGTGAGCTCGAGCGCCCGGTCGAGCACCCCGTACTGGTATGCGGCCGAGCCGAGGAGTCCGCGGTCGCGCAGCCACGCCGTGATCGCGCGGCCGTCGGTGCCCAGCACACGATCGTCGGGGACGGCGGCGGCGGTCAGGGTCAGCGTCCCGAGGCAGCCTCGTCCGGTGTCGTACTGACGGGTCACGCTCACGCCGGGATCGGCGGGGCGCACGAGGAGCACGGTGACGCCGGCCGAGGTCGCCGCCGGCACGAGGAACAGGTCCGCGGCCGGTGCCGCGTCGACGAGGATCTTGGTGCCGTCGACGATCCAGCCGCCGTCGGTGCGACGTGCCGTCGTGGTCGGCGACGTGGGGTCGTCGTTCAGTTCCTCCTCGAGGGCGGCGGTGAGGATCTGCTCGCCGGTGGCGGCGGGTTCGCCCCAGTCGCGACGCTGCGTGTCGTTGCCGAACTCGGCGAGGGCGGCGGCGGACACGACGATCGAGGACAGGTAGGGGACGGCGGCGACACCGCGGCCGAGTTCGGCGAGGATGCTCGTCTGTTCGAGCGGCCCGAAGCCGTCGCCGCCGACGGATTCGGGCAGTGCCGCGCCGAGGATGCCCGACGAGGCGAGCGCGTCCCACAGGGTGTGGTCGATGCGGTCCTCGGCGGCGTCGAGCCGGCGCAGGTGGTCGTTGGTGGCGATCTCGGTGACGATGCGGCGGGTGAGCCCGGCGAGGTCCTGCTGTGCCTCGGTGAGGGTGAAATCCACGGCCTTGTCCTTCCGGTGGAGTGTCAGCGCTTGGCGGGCGGCTGGCCGAGGGCGGTCATCGCGATGATGTCTCGCTGGACCTCGTTGGTGCCGCCGCCGAAGGTGAGGATCAGGGAACTGCGATGCATCCGTTCGAGCCGGCCCCGCAGCAGCACGCCCGGCGAGTTCTGCCGCAGGGTGGCCGACGGTCCGAGGATCTCCATCAGCAACCGGTACGCCTCGGTCGCGAACTCGGTGCCGAACACCTTGTTCGCCGACGCCGGGGCGGGCCCGAGCGGCGCGGCGCCGGAGGCGATCTCCCAGTTCATCAGTTTCAGGTACTCGGCCTGGGCGTGGACGCGGGCCAGGTTGATCCGCACCCATTCCTGATCGAGGACGCGGCGGCCGTCGGGCAGGCGGGTGTGCTGCGCCCACTCGCGCACTTCCTGCAGCGCGGTGAGGATCGGGCCCGCGGACGTGAGTGCGACGCGTTCGTGGTTGAGCTGGTTGGTGATCAGCGCCCAGCCGCCGTTCTCCTCGCCGACGAGCGCGGAGGCCGGGACGCGCACGTCCTGGTAGTAGGTGGCGCTGGTGTCGGGGCCGGCCATGGTGTGCACGGGGGTGTAGGAGAACCCCTCGGCCGTGGTGGGCACGATGAGGACGCTGATGCCCTTGTGCTTGCGCGCGGCCGGGTCGGTGCGGCATGCGAGCCACACGTAGTCGGCGTAGGCGATCAGGCTCGTCCACATCTTCTGGCCGTTGATCACCCACTCGTCGCCGTCGCGGACGGCGGTGGTGCGCAGCGACGCGAGATCCGTGCCGGCCTCGGGTTCGGAGTAGCCGATGGAGAAGTGCAGCTCGCCGGCGGAGATCTTCGGGAGGAAGAACTCCTTCTGCTCGGGTGTGCCGAAGTGCATGATCGTCGGCGCGACCGAATTGATGGTGAGGAACGGAACGGGAGCGCCGGCGATGGCCGCCTCGTCGGTGAAGATGAGCTGATCCATGGCCGAACGGTTCTGGCCGCCGTACTCCTCCGGCCAGCCCAGGGTGAGCCAGCCGTCCTTGCCCATCTGCTGGACGACCTCCCGGTACACGTTGCCGGCACCGTACTCGCCCGTCGTCGCGGCGAGCGCCTCCCGTCGTTCGGGCGTCATCAGGTCGGCGAAATAGGCGCGCAACTGCGCGCGGAGTTCCTCTTGCTGCGGGGTGTACGCGATGTCCACGAACCGCTCCGTTCGTCGGGTAGGCAGCTGTTCGACGGCCGAGGACCGGGACCGGCTCGGCGATGTTCCCGAATCATTGCACAGAACTGAAACGCGTTCTAGCCTGGATTTCGAGCCGTCGCGCCAGCCCGCGCGACCGGCGCCGGATCGGTTGTGCGAGCGAGAAGCGAGGTCTGTTCATGGAGGTCAAGGTCGACTTCGATCGTTGTGAGGCGAACGGCGTGTGCGTGGGGATTGCGCCCGAGGTCTTCGATCTGAACGACGACGACGAGCTGATCGTCACGCACCCCATCGCGCCGGAGCAGGAGGAGGACGTGCGCACGGCGATCGCGCAGTGCCCCCGCGCGGCACTGAGCGAGGCCTGACGAGTTCGCTTGTCAGAAACGAGAACACGTTCTACATTTCTGATGGTCGCCGGAATCCGCGGCGACCAGGAGCGCGGCGGCCCGGGCGGCCGCCCGGTATCGCTAGGGAGAACGCGTCGATGAGTGCAAGCGGCAACGGTCTCGGCCCCGCGGGAAACGGTGCGGGGGACGACGGGGGCGTGAGCCTCGAGGGCGGTGTGAGTCTCGAGGGCGGTGTGAGTCTCGAGGGCGGTGTGAGTCTCGAGGGGCGGGTCGCCGTCGTCACCGGAGCCGGCGCCGGACTCGGACGCGCCGAGGCCGTCGCGCTGGCCCGGGCCGGCGCCGCGGTGGTTGTCAACGATCTCGCGGCGTCGGACGCCGTCGAGGACACCCTCGCCGAGATCCGCGACCTCGGCGCCGACGCGGCCTTCGTGGCCGGCAGCGTCGCCGAACGCACCACGGCCGACGCCCTGCTCGCGACGGCCCGGGACCGATTCGGTCGTCTCGACATCGTCGTCAACAATGCCGGCATCGTGCGGGATCGCATGCTGTTCAACATGTCCGACGAGGACTGGGACGCGGTGATCGCCGTCCATCTGCGCGGCCATTTCCTGCTGTGCCGCAACGCGGCGGCGTACTGGCGTGGCGAGTCCAAGAAGGCCGGCGGGCCCGTCTACGGCCGGATCGTCAACACGTCCTCCGAGGCCGGCCTGCTCGGTCCCGAGGGGCAGGCCAACTACGGCGCGGCCAAGGCCGGGATCACCGCCCTCACCCTCTCCGCCGCGCGGGGCCTGTCCCGGTACGGGGTGCGGGCCAATGCCATCTGCCCACGGGCGCGCACCGCGATGACGGAGGGTGTCTTCGGTGCCGCGCCCGAGGGGGAGGTGGATCCGCTGGCACCCGAGCACGTCTCGGCGCTGGTCACCTACCTGGCATCTCCCGCGGCGGACCGGATCAACGGCCAGGTCTTCGTCGTCTACGGCCCGATGGTCGCGCTGATGGCCGCGCCCGTCGTCGAGCAGCGGTTCGACGCGGACGTCCGCTGGACCCCGGAAACCCTCGCCGACCGCGTCGGAAGCTACTTCGACGACCGGGATCCTGCGCGCACCTTCTCGGCCGCGCAGGCCCTCGCTCTCTGAAACACCGCTAGGTGATACCCGAAGTGACATGCAAGGTCGCCCTTCGGTAATATCGCGCCGTCCCGGGCCGATCCGGTTAGTGTCGGGCTCTGCCCGGCGTGCCGCGCCGGGTGCGCGGCCGCGACCGCGGGCGTGTGAACTCTGGTGATACCTGTTCTAATTTCTCTCCCTCGACATCCGGCGGGACGCGCCGGTTCGGTGCCGCGACCCCGTGCGACCGGGCGCTGTGGACGGGTGGGGGATCCCGCGGTCCGGGTGGGCATCTTCCCAGTTCGAAGCCCGATTCCGGGTTCGTCGTGGCTGTCGCGCCGCGGCCGGTGCGGCACGGTTCCCGCCGCGCGGGCGGCGGCGTGTCGCGACGGTCTTTGACACATGAACACGTTCTAGTTAGTATGACGCGGGTCACAAGCTGACCTCTCGTCGGCCGTGGCCGGCGAGCGAACCAACGGAGGAGGAGACGGTGGTAGACCTCCTCGAGGTCCCGCTCCGCGCGGTGGGCGGATTCTTCGCGATGACCGGTGAGACCGCCCGGGCCGTGTTCTCCCGGCCCTTCCAGCGACGCGAGTTCGTCGACCAGGCCTGGTTCGTCGCACGGGTGTCCCTCGTGCCGACGGTCCTCGTCGCGGTGCCGTTCACCGTCCTGGTCAGCTTCACCCTCAACATCCTGCTGCGCGAGATCGGAGCCGCGGACCTCAGCGGCGCCGGCGCCGCGCTCGGTGCCGTCACCCAGGTCGGCCCCATGGTCACCGTGCTCATCGTCGCCGGTGCCGGCGCCACCGCCATCTGCGCGGATCTCGCCGCCCGCACCATCCGAGAGGAGATCGACGCGATGCGCGTGCTCGGCATCAACCCGATCCACCGTCTCGTCGTGCCCCGGGTCCTCGCGTCCACCGTCGTCGCGCTGCTGCTCAACGGGCTGGTGTGCTCCATCGGCATCCTCGGCGGCTTCGCGTTCTCCGTCTTCCTCCAGGACGTGAACCCCGGCGCCTTCGTCAACGGCATCACCCTGCTCACCGGCTTCGGCGAACTGATGATCTCCCAGATCAAGGCCGGACTGTTCGGCATGATCGCCGGCCTCGTCGCCGCCTACCTGGGCCTCAACGTCAAGGGCGGCGCCAAGAGCGTGGGCGATGCCGTCAACCAGACGGTCGTGTTCGCCTTCATGGCATTGTTCGTGGTCAACCTTCTCGTCACCGCCGTCGGCATCAAGCTGACGGGCGGGTGACCGGCACGGCGGTGATGTAGATGGCAGTGATCTCCTGGCGCTTCCCCCGCGCGCGGCG
The DNA here is from genome assembly GCF_016804345.1 of Rhodococcus ruber. Classification (NCBI taxonomy): domain Bacteria; kingdom Bacillati; phylum Actinomycetota; class Actinomycetes; order Mycobacteriales; family Nocardiaceae; genus Rhodococcus; species Rhodococcus ruber. The sequence goes on from NZ_CP044211.1 coordinate 1,179,156, forward strand.
CCGCATCGCCCGGGCCTCCGACTCCGTGGACCGGCTCGGTGACCAGGCGCTCTTCTTCGGCAAGGCGCTCGGCTACGCCCCGCGTGCGCTGATGCACTACCCGAAGGAGACGGTCCGGCTGATCGCCGAGATCAGCATGGGCACCGGGGCGCTCGCCGTGATCGGCGGAACGGTCGTCATCGTCGGCTTCCTGACCCTGTTCACCGGCGGGATCATCGCCGTGCAGGGCTTCAGCTCCCTCGGCAACATCGGCGTCGAGGCCCTCACGGGCTTCTTCGCCGCCTTCATCAACGTCCGCATCGCGGCGCCCACCATCGCGGGCATCGGCCTGGCCGCCACCATCGGCGCCGGCTCGACCGCCCAGCTCGGCGCCATGCGGGTCTCGGAGGAGATCGACGCGCTCGAAGTCATGGCGATCCCGTCGATCCCGTATCTCGTGAGCACCCGCGTGATGGCGGGCATGATCGCGATCGTCCCGCTGTACTCGCTGGCCGTGATCGCCTCGTTCGTCGCCAGCCGCTTCGCCACCGTCGTGCTCTACGGCCAGTCCGCGGGCGTGTACGACCACTACTTCGACACGTTCCTCATCCCCACCGACATCCTGTGGTCGTTCGTGCAGGCCATCGTCATGGCGATAGCCGTCATGCTGATCCACACCTACTACGGATTCAATGCCGGTGGCGGCCCGGTCGGCGTCGGCGTCGCCGTCGGCAACGCGGTGCGCGCCTCCCTGATCGCGGTGGTGACCGTGACCCTGCTCATCTCGCTCGCGGTGTACGGGGCGACCGGCAACTTCAACCTGTCGGGATAGGCGCATGGACACACCCTCCTGGAAGAAGAAACTCGCGGCCCTCGGGCTCGTCGGCGGCCTCACCGTCGCCGTCGTGCTGGCGCTGCTGATGTTCGCCGGTGCCTTCACCGCCACCACCCCGGTCACGGTCACCTCCGCACGGTCCGGCCTGGTGATGGAACCCGACGCGAAGGTCAAGCTGCGCGGTGTCGAGGTGGGCCGGGTCCGGTCCGTCGAGCACACTCCCGACGGTGCGCTGCTGCAGCTCGCGATGGATCCCGGTCAGCTGCACCTGGTGCCGTCCAACGTGCGGGTGGCCATCGAGTCCACCACCGTGTTCGGGGCGAAGTTCGTCAACCTGCTCGTGCCGGACGACCCGTCGCCGGTTCCGCTCCAGGAGGGCGCGATCATCGCGGCCGAGAACGTCACCGTCGAGTTCAACACCGTCTTCCAGCACCTGTCCGACGTGCTCGCGCAGATCCAGCCGGAGAAGCTCAACGCCACGCTCGGGGCGATCTCCGAGGCCCTGGACGGTCGGGGCGACACCCTCGGCGCCACCCTCGTCGAGGCCGAGGACTACCTCGCGACGATGAATCCCTCGCTGCCGCAACTGCAGTACGACCTCGCCGTGGCGGCCGACGTCACCAACCTGTACGCCGACGTCGCCCCCGACGTGATGAACCTGCTCGACAACGCCACCTCGATCGGCAACACCGTGGTCGACGAGCAGGCCAACCTGGACCTGATGCTGATGAACGTCACCGGTCTGGCGAACACCGGGCGCGACGTCCTCGGCGAGAACGAGGCCCAACTGACCTCGGCGCTGGATCTGCTGACGGAGACCACGACGCTGCTCGCGGAGTACTCGCCCGAGCTGCCGTGCTTCCTCGTCGGGCTCAACGACGCGCGCATCGCGTTCGAACCCATGGCCGGCACCGGCAAGTACCCGGCGCTGATGCTGAGCACGAACTTCCTGGGCGGCGCCACCATGTACGACCACGAGCAGGACCTGCCGGTGGTGGGAGCTTCGGGCGGGCCGAACTGCCACGGGCTGCCCGACTTCGATCCCAAGCGCGACGGCCACGCGCCCTTCGTCGTCGCCGACACCCATCCCGTGCCGTACCACCCGAACACCGAGACGTGGGTGCGGTACCCGACGATCTTCGGTTTCCTGTTCGGCGACATGATCCCGGGAGGCGAGTGAGATGCCGCAGGCGCAGATGCGGACGGACCGGGCGGCGCGGGAAGGCGGGGTGATCCGGTGAGGGCCACCACGGTCAAGTTCCTCGCGTTCACCGTCGTGATGGTGCTGATCTTCGCGGTGCTGGCGATCGTGTTCAGCCAGGTGCGGTTCACCGGCACGCAGACCTATCACGCGACGTTCACCGACGTGTCCGGACTGCAGGCCGGTGACAAGGTCCGTATCGCCGGGGTGCCCGTCGGATCGGTCGACAGCGTCGACGTCGGGCGCGACAACCAGGCCGAGGTGTCGTTCGACGTCGACGCCGAGCACACGCTGCTGGCGAGCACCAAGGCCACGGTGCGGTACGAGAACCTCGTGGGCGACCGCTATCTCGAACTGCTCGAGGGACCGGGGACCGGGGAGACGCTGCCGGCCGGCGGCACGATCCCGGTGTCGCAGACGGAACCCGCGCTCGACCTCGACCTGCTGCTCGGCGGATTCAAGCCGCTGCTGCAGGGCCTCGACCCGCAGCAGGTCAACGACCTGTCCGGCGCGCTGCTCCAGGTCTTCCAGGGCCAGGGCGGCACCCTGGTGTCGCTGCTGGGCAACACGAACTCCTTCACGAACTCCCTCGCCGACCGGGACCGGCTGATCGGCGACGTCATCGACAATCTCAACGCGGTCCTTGCCACCATCGACGAGAACGACCAGCAGTTCACCGAGACCGTCGACCGGTTGCAGACCCTGGTGAGCGGGCTCGCGCAGGACCGCGACCCGATCGGCACCGCCATCCCGCGGATCGCGGCCGGCACCGGCGATCTCGCGTCGCTGCTGCAGAACAACCGGCCGGACCTGCAGTCGGTGATCGCCGAGACCAACCGCACCATGACCCAGCTCGACCTCGGGCGCGACGACATCAACCGGACACTCGAGCGGCTGCCGAACGACTACAAGAAGCTCATCCGGGTGGGGGTGTACGGCAACTTCTTCCAATTCTTCCTGTGTGCCAACACGTTCAAATTCTCGGGACCGGACGGGACCACCATCCGTTTCACGTCGGCCGAGCAGACGACCGGAAGGTGCGCGAAGATCGAATGAGTCCGATCCGTGAACGCAATCCCGTGCAGGTCGGCATCGTCGGCCTGTCCGTCGCCGCCGCGACGGTGCTCGCGGGCCTGCAGTACGACCAGCTGCAGTTCCTCTCCGGGGGCCTGACCTACTCGGCGTACTTCGTCGACGCCGGCGGTCTCGTACCCGGCGACACCGTCACCCTCGCCGGCGTCGACGTCGGCGAGGTCACCGACGTCCGCCTCGACGACCGGCAGGTGCTCGTCGCCTTCACCGTCCGCGACGGCATCGCGCTCGGCGAGGACACCGGAGCCGACATCAAGACGAATACCGTGCTCGGCCGCAAGTCGCTCGCCGTGCAACCGTACGGTTCGGGGACGCTCGACCCGCGCGAGCCGATCCCGTCGACGCGCACCGACTCGCCGTACTCGCTCACCGACGCCCTCGGCGACCTCACGACCACGGTGTCCGAGCTCGACACCGAGCAGATCGACGACTCGCTCGATGCGCTGTCGGATTCGCTGCAGGACACCCCGCCCGAGCTGCGGGGGGCGCTCGAGGGCATGACCAGGCTGTCCCAGTCCGTCAACGCACGCGACGAGTCGCTCGAGGATCTGCTGGCCCGCGCCGAATCGGTGACCGGCATCCTCGCCGAACGCAGCGACCGGATCAACGCGCTCGTGGTGGACGCCAACGCCCTCTTCGGGGAGCTGAGCCTGCGGCGCGACGCGATCACCGAGCTGATCGCGAACATCTCCGCGGTCTCGAGGCAGCTCTCCGCCCTGGTGCAGGAGAACCAGGCGCAGATGGGTCCCACCCTGGACAAGCTCAACGCGGTGACCGCCAACCTGCAGGCGAACAAGGAGAACATCGCCGGCGCCCTCGACGGGCTCGGCCCGTACATCAGCGCGCTCGGCGAGTCCGTCGCGAGCGGCCCGTTCTTCAACGCGTACGTGTCGAACGTCCTGCCCGCGCCGTGGTGGAAGGCACTGGTCGACAGCATGGTCGCCCCCGAACTGCTGGAGCAGGACCTGCAGGACATCATCCCGAAGGACCCGCCGTCGATCACGAAGGATGGCGAATGAGCACCGATACTCTCCAAGCCCCGGAGGACCGGCCCGGGAAGCGCCGCCGCCTGCTGCTGCCGGTGATCGCCGGTGTCGCAGTGGTGGCCCTGGCCCTCGTCGCGTTCGCCGTGGTGCTGCCCGGCTGGGGCAAGCGCACGATCAACGCCGAATTCGTCTCCACGAGCGGCCTGTACGAGGGCGACGACGTGCGGGTGCTGGGCGTGAGCGTCGGCAGGATCACCCGCATCGAGCCGGGCGACGACCTGGTGCGCGTGCAGATGCAGGTCGACGACTCCGTCGACATCCCGGCCGACGCCAAGGCGGTGATCATCGCGCAGAGCCTCGTGTCCGCGCGCTTCGTCCAGCTGACCCCGGTGTACTCGGGGGGCCCGCAGCTCGCCGACGACGCGACGATCCCGCTCGAGCGCACCGCCTCGCCGGTGGAATGGGACCAGATCAAGACGGAACTGATGCGTCTGTCGGAAGCCCTCGGCCCTCAGGGTCTCGATCCGCAGGGCTCGCTCGGGCGTTTCATCGACACGGCCGCCGAGAACCTCGACGGCAACGGCCTGACCATCCGCGCCACCCTGCGCGAACTGTCCGACACGATGCACACCCTGTCGGAGGGGCGCACCGACCTGTTCGGCACCGTCCGGAACCTGCAGGCGTTCGTGGCGGTGCTCTCGACCAGCAACGAGCAGATCGTGCAGCTCGGCGGCCGGCTCGCGTCGGTCTCGGACGTCCTCGCCGAGAGCTCGGATCAGCTCGGCACCTCGCTCGCGGACCTCGACCTCGCGGTCGGTGACGTGCAGCGGTTCGTGCAGGACCACCGGGCCGCGCTGACCGAGTCGGTGCAGCGCCTCGCCGACGCCACCGAAGTCCTCGCCCGCAAGCGACCCGAGATCGAACGGGTCCTGCACTCCGGACCGACGGCGCTGTCGAACTTCTACGACATCTACAAGCCCGCACAGGGCTCGCTCACCGGTGCGCTGGCGATCAGCAACCTCGCCAATCCCGTCGAGTTCATGTGCGGGTCCGTGGCCGCGGCCGCGAACGCCACCTCCGACCGCAGCGCGGAACTGTGCCGCCAGCAGCTCGGACCGGTGCTCCAGTCGCTGGCGATGAACTACCTGCCGGTCATGACCAACCCCATCGCCGCGGTGGAGGCGTTCCCCGACCAGATCCAGTACACCGAGCCGGGTCTCGAGGCGGAAGCCGCGGCCGCGGGGCGGGGCACCGCACCCGCGGACGCCGTGCCGCCGGCCGGGCCGCTGCCCGGCCTGCCCACCGTGACGGTTCCCCCCGACCTCGGTGCGCTGCTGCAGCCGGGAGGAGGACGATGAGCACCCGAATCCGGCACTCCCGCCCGACGCGGCGCGGTGCCGTCGCCGCGATGCTGGTCGCGGCGGCGCTGACCTCGACCGGATGCGAGTGGGAGGGGCTGAACTCCCTTCCCCTCCCCGGCACCGCCGGGCACGGCGAGGACGCCTACCAGGTGCGGATCCAGATGCCGAACGTGACCACCCTGACCCAGAATTCGCCGGTGCGGGTCGACGACGTCCAGGTCGGCAGCGTCACCAGGATCGAGGTCGAGGACTGGCACGCCCTCGTGACCGTCGCCCTCGACGGTGAGGTGGCACTCCCGGCGAACGCGACGGCGAGGATCGGGCAGACCAGCCTGCTCGGCTCGCAGCATCTCGAACTGGCGTCGCCTACGGACGAGCCGCCGCAGGGCCGGCTCGAGGACGGCGACCTCATTCCGCTCGAGCGGGCCGGGGTGTACCCGACCACCGAGCAGACGCTGTCGTCGCTGTCGGTGGTCCTCAACGGCGGTGGACTCGCACAGATCAACGACATCACCACCGAGCTGAACGCGGCGCTGTACGGACGGGAGGACTCGATCCGGAACCTGCTGCCGCGGCTCGACGAACTCGTCGGCACCCTCGACCGGCAGCGGGGCGACATCATCGCCGCGATGGAGGGCATCGACCGGCTCGCGTGGACGGTCGACGCGCAGAACGCCACCCTCGTCCGGGCGCTCGACGAGATGCCGGCCGCGCTGACCGTGCTCGCCGACCAGCGCCAGGACCTGACCATCGCGCTCACCTCGCTCGGCGAGATGAGCACCGTGGCCAGCCGGCTCGTCGAGAACAGCGGCGAGGACCTGCACACCAACCTGCAGGCGCTCGCTCCGACGCTGCGGGCGCTCGCCGACTCCGGCAACGCCCTGACCGAGGTGCTCGGCGTGCTGCTGACCTATCCGTTCCCGCAGGCCGGCATCGACCAGGTCATCCGGGGCGACTACGCGAACCTCGCCATGACCATCGACCTCACCCTCGAACGGCTGGACCTGAACTTCCTCACCGGCACCCCGCTCGCCGGGCGTCTCGCCGGACCGGAAGGCATCCTCGGGCAGGACGCCGGGCTGGCGGCCCAGTCCGCGGACCCGTTCCAGGCCCCGCTCGAGCAGCCGGCCGCACAACCCGCACCGGGCCCGGCCGCGACCCTGTCGGTGCCCGGCCTGGGGGAGATCACCATTCCGGGGCTGCCCCCGCTGGGGGTGCCGGCGCCATGATGCTGTCGAAGTTCGTCCGGATCCAGCTCGTGATCTTCGCGGTGCTCACGGTGGTCGGGCTGCTGGTGATGTCGCTGCAGTACGTCAAGCTCCCGCAGCTGTTCGGCGTCGGCCGGTACACGGTGATCGTGGAGCTGGCCTCCACCGGCGGGCTCTACCCGCACGCGAACGTCACCTACCGCGGCAACACGGTCGGGGTGGTCGACAAGGTGCAGCTCTCGCCCACCGGCGTGGAGGCCGTCCTGTCGATCGACAGCGACCGCGCGATCCCCGCCGACGTCGACGCGGCGGTGCGCAGCGTGTCCGCCGTCGGCGAGCAGTACGTGGACTTCGTTCCGCCGCAGAACGGTTCGAGTGGGGAGTACCTGGCGGACGGCGACGTGATCCCCGCCGACCGCACGTCGGTGCCGCAGGAGGTGGGCGCGCTGCTCGACCAGGCCGACGTCCTGCTCGCCAGCATCAGCGACACGCGGCTGCGCACTGTCGTCGACGAGTCGTTCGACGCGTTCAACGGTTCGGGACCGGACCTGCAGCGGCTGATCGATTCGACCCGCCTGTTCGTGCAGGAGGCGAGCGCGGGCAGCGAGCAGACCAAGGCACTGCTCGATCAACTCGGTCCGCTGCTCGACACCCAGGTCGTCACCAGCGACGCGATCCGGTCCTGGACCCGGGACATGCTGACGTTCACCGACGGGCTGCGGGCCGCCGACACCGACCTGCGGGCGGTGCTCGCGAAGGGGCCGGGCGCCGCGGCCGAGGCCGAACAGCTGCTGCAGGACCTGCGGCCGACGCTGCCGCTCCTGCTGGCCAACATGGTCAGCGTCGGGGAGGTGGGCGTGATCTACAACGCCGGCATCGAACAGATCCTGGTGCTGTACCCGCCGATGACCACCGCCCTGATCACCGCCGCCGGCAGCGGACCGGCCGAGGACGGCGCGGTCGTCGACTTCCACCTGCAGCTGCACGATCCGCCGCCGTGCCTGTCCGGCTTCCTGCCACCCGAGCAGTGGCGCAGCCCCGCGGACACCACCATGGTGGACACCCCCGGCGAGGTGTACTGCAAGCTCCCGCAGTCGGATCCGAACGCCGTGCGCGGTGCGCGGAACCTGCCGTGCATGGAGTTCCCGGGCCGGCGCGGGCCCACGCCGGAGGCGTGCCGCAACGGGTATCAGCCCGAGTACCTCGACAACCCGTGGCGGGGCGCGCCGACACCCGTGCAGTCGGAAGGCGACGTGCCGGTCCCCGCATCGCACGCGACCGGGACGAACCCGGCTGCACCCGCCGGGGTCACGGCGCGGGGCATCGACCCGGCGACGGGGACGTACATCGGTCCCGACGGTACGGTGTATCGCAACGTCGATACCGGCCCCGAGACCAGTTTGGAGACGTACATGAAGGCGCAGCAAGGCTGATGGCGGACGAACAGACCTCCGCCACCACGACGACCCCGGAGACCGCACCCGCCCGGACGGGCCGGCTGCTGCCCGCGCTCGCGGCCGTGATCGTCCTCGCCCTGGCGGGCGCCGGGGTATGGCTGTGGCTCGACGCGAGAGCCGACCGCGACCACGACGCCCGGCGGGCGGCGTACCTGCAGGCCGCGCGGCAGACCGTGCTGAACCTGACCACCATCCACCCGCAGAGCGCGGCCGCGGACGTGCAGCGCCTGCTCGACGGGGCGACCGGCGACTTCAAGGCCGAATTCGAAGGCCGCGAGGGGCCTTTCGTCGACGTGGTGACCAAGGCGAACGTCGACACCACCGGCGAGGTGATCGAGGCCGGCATCCAAGCCGAGGACGGCGCCTGCATGACCTCGCTCGTGGCCGCCCGGTCGATGGTGTCCAACGCGGAACAGACCGAACCCGAACCGCGCGACTTCCGGCTGCGGGTGACGATCTGCGACGAGGACGGCCGCCTGCTCGCGTCGAAGGTGGACTTCGTACCGTGACCGAGAATTCGAAGGACGACGCCGTGACCCAGACCGACGACACCACGCGCGTGGACGCCGCGGAGGACGCGACGACGCCGCCCGGCCCCGCGGGCGGTCGGCGGAGAATGCTGCTCGCGGCCCTCACCGCCGCGGCGATCGTGCTCGCCGGCCTCGTCGGGTTCGGCGTGTACGACAAGGTCGAGCGCGACGGTGCCGAGGCGGCCCGGACCGAGGCCCTGCAGGCGGCCGAGGAGCAGGCCGTCGCGATGCTCGCGTACGACCACGCCAGGGTCGACGAGCAGGTCGCCGCGGCCTCCGACGGGCTCACCGGCGACTTCCGGGACGAGTACACCAGCCTGATGACGAACGTCATCGCGCCCGGCGCGAAGGAGAAGTCGATCACCGTTCAGGTGAGCGTGCAGGCGTCGTCGGTCGTGTCGGCCGAGGCCGACCGGGCGGTGACCCTGCTGTTCCTCAACCAGATCACCACCAGTTCCGTCAATCCCGAAGCGGTCAGCAGCGGCAGCCGTGTGCGCGTCGAACTCGAGAAGCACGACGGCCGGTGGCTGGTGAGCCGCCTGACGCCGGTGTGAGGGATCAGCGACCGGGCAGGCGCACCATGTGCACGAAGAACCGGTCGATCTGCCGCACGGTGGCGACGAACCGGTCGAAGTCCACCGACTTGGAGACGTAGGCATTGGCCCGCAGCCGGTAACTGCGCACGACGTCCTCCTCGGCGGTGGACGTCGTCAGCACGACGACCGGGATGGACGCCAGGTCGGGATCGGCCTTGACCGCCTCGAGCACCTGCCACCCGTCGTACTTCGGCAGGTTCAGATCGAGCAGCACCAGCGCCGGCCGCGCGGCGTCGGCGTGCATCCCGCGCCGGTACAGGAAGTCGAGGGCCTCCGCGCCGTCCCGCACCACGTGCAGTGTGCTGCCGATCTCGTTGGCCTCGAACGACTCCCGAATGATCAGTTCGTCCCCGGCGTCGTCCTCGACGAGGAGCACGTCGAGGGAACCGGTGGTCGTGCGCGGCGCGGGGACGCCGGCCGCCGCAGCCCCGATGCGCTCGGGCGAGGGCCGGGAACCGTAGTCCTCGCGGTCGGGTGTGCTCGTCACTCGGGCTCGCCGACCTCCGCCGGCGCGATCAGCGCCGGACCTGCCGCGCCCTGATGGGCGAGTGCGTCGAGGAAGGACCGGGCCCACCGGTCCACGTCGTGGGCGAGGACCTGCCGGCGCAGTGCCCGCATGTGCCGCCGGCCGTCCTCGCGCGGCTGGGTCAGCGCCGCTTCCATCTTGTCCTTGACGTCCTCGAGGTCGTGCGGATTGCACAGGAAGGCCTGGCGCAGTTCTGCTGCGGCCCCGGTGAATTCGCTCAGCACGAGGGCGCCGCCGAGGTCGCTGCGACACGCCACGTACTCCTTGGCGACGAGGTTCATGCCGTCGCGCAGCGGCGTCACCAGCATGACGTCGGCCGCGACGAAGAACGCGATCAGCTCGTCCCGTGGAATGGGCCGGTGGATGTAGTGCACCACGGGCCGGCCCACCTCGGCGTACTCGCCGTTGATCCGGCTGACCGTCTGCTCGATGGCGCCGCGCATCTGCACGTACGACTCGACGCGTTCCCGGCTCGGGGTGGCGAGCTGCACCATCACCGTGTCGGCCGGATCCACGCGCCCCTCGGCGATCAGCTCGAGCAGCGCGTCGAGGCGGACGTCGATGCCCTTGGTGTAGTCGAGCCGGTCGACGCCGAGCATGATGTGCCTCGGATTGCCGAGTTCCTTGCGGATCTGCTTGGCGCGGTCGCGGATCGACTTGCGGCGGGCCTGCTCGTCGAGCTGCCCGGAGTCGATCGAGATGGGGAACGCCCCGACGCGCACCGCCCGGAACCCGACCTGCACCACCCCGAGCTTCGAGCGCACGCCCACGGTGCCGCGGGAGGTCTGATGGCCGGCCAGCCGGCGCGCCAGGTACAGGAAGTTCTGGGCACCGCCGGGCAGGTGGAAGCCGATCAGGTCGGCGCCGAGCAGACCCTCGACGATCTCGGTCCGCCACGGCATCTGCATGAACAGTTCCACCGGCGGGAACGGAATGTGCAGGAAGAAGCCGATGGTCAGGTCCGGGCGCAGCATCCGCAGCATCTTCGGCACCAGCTGCAGCTGGTAGTCCTGCACCCACACCGTCGCGCCCTCGGCCGCGGCCTTCGCGGTCTCCTCCGCGAACCGGCGGTTGACCTCGACGTAGGTGTTCCACCACTCGCGCCGGTACTCCGGCCGGACGATCACGTCGTGGTACAGCGGCCACAGTGTCGCGTTGGAGAAGCCCTCGTAGTAGTCGGCGATCTCCTGCGCGCTCAGCGGGACCGGATACAGCTCGAGGTCGTCCTGGACGATCGGGTCGAGTTCGGCGTCGGCGACACCGGCCCAGCCGACCCACGCTCCGCGGTTGCTGCGCAGGATCGGCTCGAGCGCGGTGACGAGGCCACCCGGGCTGCGCTTCCACCGGGTCGAGCCGTCCGCAAGACGCTCGAGGTCGACGGGCAGGCGGTTCGCGACGACGACGAAGTCCGAACCACCCGCCTGCGTCGACTCCTCAGCTGCAACCACGTGGCGCTCCCTGTCCTTGTCCGACTGTCCCTGTCCGGCGGTGTCCGGTCAGTCCATCTTCGGGTTCGGCCCGATGCCGAGCATGGACAGCAGCATGCGGCACTCGTCCGCATCCTCCGCGTAGGCAGCGACGACACGCTGCGCCTGGCGGGCGGTCTCGTCCGCGACGGGTTCGAGTTCCTCGTCCGGAATGTCGTTCTCGGTGGTGGCGTCCGCGGCCATGGTTGTTCCTCCCGGGCTTGCTGCTCCGTTCGAGCAGGTCATTCGTAGTGCGACTCTATGAGAACCGGCGCTTCCGACGCCACCCGCGCTGCAAGTTAGGGTTGACTCACTTCTCGGGGTGGTGACGTGGAACGGAGAGTTTCGTGTGGTGGAACGCATGAGCGGTGACGACGACCGCGGGGCCGGCGACGGGAAGAAGCCAGGTCCGGGGCTGTTGCGGCGCACCATCGTGAACCAGCGGATCGCGCTGGCAGTCGGCACCCCGCTGGTCTCGCTGCACCAGGTGATGGAGACCCTCGTGCCCGTCGCGATCGGGGTGATCATCGACGGGCCGGTCACCGACGGCGACGTGTCGATGCTGGTCGTCGCCCTCGCGGGCCTCGCCGCGTTGTTCGTCGTGCTCACCTACTCGTGGCGTCTCGGTGCGCGCCGGCTCGTCGCGGCGATCGAGGCGGAGTCGCACCGGCTGCGGGTCGCCGTGGCCCGCCGGATCCTCGATCCGCGCGGGGTGCGCACCTCCCTGCGCACCGGGGAACTCCTGGCGGTGGCGACCACCGACGCCGGGCGGGCCGCGCAGATCCTGCACGTGGTGCCCGCCACCGCCGCGGCCGTCACCGCGGTGGTCGGGGCCGCGATCGCGCTGCTGCTCGTCGACGTCCCGCTCGGTCTGCTGGTACTGCTGGGCACACCCGCGATCCTCGTCGCGCTCGACCGTGCCACCCCGCTGCTGACCCGGCGGATGACCGCACAGCAGGAGGCGGTGGCGCGGGCATCGGGTCTGGCGACGGACCTCGTCACGGGACTGCGTCCGCTGCGCGGCATCGGGGCCGAACCGGCCGCCGCCCACCGGTACCGGGACGCCAGCGCGGACGCGCTCGCCTCGACACTGCGCGCGACCCGCGCCCTCGGCGTCTACACCGGCACCTCGTCGGCGGTGAGCGCGCTGCTGTCCGTCGCGGTCGCGGGCGTCGCGGGCTGGGCCGCGCTGTCGGGCCGCATCTCGGTCGGCGAACTCATCACCGTCGTGGGCCTGGCCCAGTTCGTCGTCGAACCGCTCGGGACGCTCGCCGCCCTGCCGTCGTCGTGGGCCGCCTCCCGCGCCTCCGCCGACCGGCTCTCGCTCGTGCTGCACGCGCCGTCGCTGCTGCCCGCCGGAACCGGGACCCCGGCGGACGGCAGCCTCGAGCTGCGCGGGCTCGGCTACCGGTCGCTGCGCAGGATCGACCTGACCGTCGCGCCGGGGGAACTGCTCGGTGTCCTCGCCCACCGGTCGCAGGACGCGGAGGCCCTCGCCGACGTGCTGTCCGGCCAGGTGCCGCCGGAGGACGTCCGCGGCGAGCTGACCGTCGGGGGAGTGCCGCTCGATGCGCTCGACCCCGTCGCCGGACGCCGGACCGTTCTCGCGGAACCCCACCACAGCGACCTGTTCGCGGGAACGCTCGCCGACAACATCGCCGCCGGCATGAGCCGACCCTCCGACGGCATCCCCCCGGAGGTGCTCGGCGCGTCCGCCGCCGGCCAGGTCGCCGACACCCACCCCGACGGCCTCGACCAGCGGATCGTCGACCGCGGCAGCAGCCTGTCCGGCGGACAGCGGCAGCGCGTGGCGCTGGCCCGGGCGCTGGCGCGGCGCGCTCCCGTGCTCGTGCTGCACGAGCCGACCACCGCGGTCGATGCGGTTACCGAGCAGGCCGTCGCGGAGGGGATCGCGCGCCTGCGGCACGACGGCGACGAGCACACGACCGTCGTCATCACCTCGAGCCCCGCGCTGCTCGCCGCCGCCGACCGCGTGGTGGTGGTCGACGACGGCGAGATCGTCGCGTCCGGCACCCACGCCGAACTGTCCGCCACCGACCCCACCTACCGAGCGGCGGTGCTGCGATGACGAGCAACGAGTCCGAGCTGCTGCCGATCGCCTCTGCGGGACGGTCGTGGCGCTGGCTGGGAGCGCAGCTGCGCGACGCGCCGGGGCGGGTCGCGCTGACGGTGACGGTGTCCGTCGGGGCGGCGATCGCCGCGGTGGTGCCGGTGCGCGTCCTCGGTGTCCTCGTCGACCGGGTGCGCGAGCAGGCCCCGATGTCCATCCTCGGATGGGTCGTCGCGCTGATCGCGGCGGCGGCGGTCGTCGGCGGCGTGCTCGAGGGGGCCGGCCTGCACCTGGTTGCGCGTCTCGGCGAGACGGTGCTGGCCCGGCTGCGCGAGACGGTGCTGGCGCGGGTGCTGACCCTGCCCACCGAGACCGTCGAACGCGCCGGGCACGGCGACGTCCTCTCCCGCGTCGGCGACGACGTCGCGGTGCTGGCGAAGGCACTCGGCTCGGTGGTGCCGCAGCTGGTGGCGGCACTGATGCTGGTGGTGGTCAGCGTCGCGGCGATGGTCGGAATCGACTGGCGGCTCGGTCTCGCCGGCCTCGTCGCGCTGCCGATGTACGCGCTCGCCCTGCGCTGGTACCTGCCCCGCTCGGCTCCGCTGTACGCCGCGGAGCGGGTCGCGATGGGCGCACGGTCGCAGGCACTCGTCAGCAGCATGCACGGGGTGCGCACGGTCCGTGCCTACGGCCTCGACACGACCCACCTGTCCGGCATCGATGCCGCCTCGGCCCGCGCGCGCGACCTCACCGTCGGCGTGTTCGGCCTGTTCACCCGATTCGCGGGCCGGGCCAACCGGGCCGAATTCGTCGGTCTCGCGGCGCTTCTCGTCGCCGGGTTCGTCCTGATCCGGGCGGACGCGGTGACCGTCGGCGAGGCCACCGCGGCGGCACTGCTGTTCCACCGCCTGTTCTCGCCCCTCGGGCTGCTGCTGTTCACCTTCGACGACGTCCAGTCGGCGGGCGCGAGCCTGGCCCGGCTCGTGGGCGTCGCCGACCTCCCGGCGGCGCCGACCCCGGACGACGGTCCGCCCGACGAGCCGCGCTGCGGTCCGCCGGCGCTGGAGCTGACCGGGGTGCGGCACCGATACGCGCACGGCCCCGAGGTCCTGCACGGCGTGGACCTGAAGGTCGCGCCGGGGGAGACGGTGGCGTTGGTCGGCTCGACCGGCGCCGGGAAGTCGACGGTCGCCGCTGCCGCCGCCGGGGTCGTCACGCCCACCTCGGGGGAGGTCCGTCTCGGTGGCCGGGCGCTCGGCGAACTCGGTGCCCGGCTGCGCCGCTACGTCGTCGTCGTCAGCCAGGAGGTGCACGTGTTCGGCGGCCCCCTGCTCGACGACGTGCGCCTGGCCAGGCCCGACGCCACCGTGGACGAGGTCGCGGCCGCGCTCGACGCCGTCGGCGCGGGCGAGTGGGTCCGCGCCCTCGACGACGGCGTGTACACGGTCGTCGGTGAGGGCGGCCATCCCGTGACCGCGGCCCAGGCCCAGCAGCTCGCGCTGGCGCGGGTGCTGATCGCCGATCCGCAGGTGGTGGTGCTCGACGAGGCGACGGCGGAGGCCGGCAGCGCGGGCGCGCGGGCCCTCGAAGCCGCCGCGGCGGTCGTGACGCGAGGACGCACCGCGCTGGTCGTGGCGCATCGGCTGACGCAGGCCGCGGCGGCGGACCGGATCGTCGTGCTCGAGGCGGGCCGGGTCGTCGAGGAGGGGCCGCACGCGGCGCTCGTCGCCGCCGGAGGCCGCTACGCGCGGCTGTGGCGCGCGTGGCAGGGCGGCGCCTGAGGATGTGCTGCCAGGGTCGCGACCTGCGGTGCAGGGTAGTGTGGATCGGTCCGTTGTGCCCGTGCTGCCGTGCGGCCGCACCCGCGCCACCCACCTCAGGAAGGTTTTCATGCCCATCGCGACAATCAACGGCATCCCGCTGAACTACCAGGTCAAGGGGACCGGCGACCTCGTCGTGCTGATCATGGGGACGGGCAGCCCCGGCCGGGTCTGGGACCTGCACCAGGTTCCCGCGCTGGTCCAGGCCGGCTACCGCGTCGCCACCTTCGACAACCGCGGCATCGCGCCGTCGGGGGAGAGCCTCGGCGGCATGACCATCGACGACCTGGTGGCCGACACCGCCGGCCTGATCGAGCTGCTCGGCGGTCCCGCGTACGTCGTGGGCACCTCCATGGGGGCGCGCGTCGCGCAGGAGCTGTCGCTGGCCCGCCCGGACCTGGTGCGCAAGGCGGTGTTCCTGGCCGGGCACGCCCGCATGGACCAGTTCCAGGTCACCCTCACCGAGGGCGAGCGTCAGCTGTACGACAGCGGCGTCGAACTGCCCGCGAAGTACCGGGCGGCGGTCACGGCCGTGATGAACCTGTCGCCGGCGTCGCTGGCCGACCCGCACACCGCGCGGGACTGGCTCGACGTGTTCGAGTTCACCGGCGGCAAGACGTCGCCCGGCGTGCGGGCGCAGCTGGGAATGGACCGTGAGTTCGACCGTCGCGCCGCCTACCGGGCGGTGCGGGTGCCGTGCCTGGCCGTCGGTTTCGCCGACGACCGGATGATTCCGGCGTACCTGTCGCGGGAGGTGGCCGACGCCATTCCCGGCGCGAGCTACCAGGAGATCCCGGACGCCGGGCACTACGGCTACCTCGAGCAGCCGGAGGCCGTGAACAAGGTGCTGCTGGAGTTCCTGGCGAGCTGATCGCCGCCCGGGACGAGCCGGCCGCTCCTGCTCGGTGCCACCCGCTTTCGCTACCCGCTCCACGCTATCCACAACGCGGGGGAGTGCGTGCCACCGTGAAGTGCCGGTCGGTACCGGGGCGTTCGATCTCGTCGAGGGCGGCCACGGCGAGATCCTCGGCGGTGATGCGTGAGGTGCCGTCGGGTTCGGTGAGCAGGGTGGTGGCTCCGCGCCGGTACGTGCCCGTGCGCGTTCCGGATTCGACGATCGCGGGCGGGCTCAGGTATGTCCAGCGCGGGTTCGTGTGCCGGACACAGGTGCGGAGCTGGGCAGTGCTGGCCTCGGCGACCGCTCGCCATTCGACCGGCACGTAGTCGGGATCATCGAGGACCGCCAGGCCGTCCCTCCGCGGTGAGCGCAAGGGGCCGGCTCCGCCGATGACGAGCAGGCGGGTACCGGAGCGACCCGTAGCGTCCAGGACCGCCGTGGTCAGCGGTGCGATCGTCTGTTCCTGGCCGGGAGCGGCACGGACGGCGAGGATCGCCGCGTGCGCACCCGCGAGTGCGGCATCGAGTCGTCCGGGCACGCCGGCATCGACGGCGAGTGGGGTGACGCCCGGATCCGGATGGGTGCCCGGATGCCGGGCGGCGGCGACGACGCGGTGTCCGCGCGTGGCGGCTTCGGCTACGAGGCGCGAGCCGACCATGCCGGTGGCCCCGAGGACGATGATGTTCACGACGAAAGTCCTTTCCGCGTACGGGCGCGAGGCGCGGTCTGCCCGGCGCCGAGCGCCGCGAGGGCGAGCACGAAACCGACAAGCTGCAGTGCGCTGAGGGTTTCCCCCGCCACGAGGACACCGAGGGCGGCGGCCACGAGGGGGGAGAGCAACCCGAGCAGCGCCGTCGCGGTGACCGGCAGGGTGCGCAGGCCGTTGAACCAGAGGGTGTAGGCCAGCAGCCCACCGACGAGGCCGAGCCAGAGGTACCCCGCGACGGCGGGGGCGTCGATTCGGCTGGGAACCCCTTCGATCAGCAGTGCCGGCACCGACAGGATCAGGCCGCCGACGGTGAGCTGCCACCCTGCGAAACTGATCGCACCGACTCCCTCGGGCCGGCCCCAGCGTGCGGTGAGAACGACGCCGGTCCCCATCACCGCGGCACCGGCGAGCCCGGCGACGATGCCGACGGGATCGAAGGCCGCTGCGGGGCCGAGCACGACCAGGCCCACGCCGAGCACGCCGACGACACCCCAGACCAGACGCCGGAGCGAAAGGCGTTCGGGCAGAAGGACGACGGCGAGAAGAGCGACGATGATCGGCTGGGTCGCGCCGAGGGTGGCGGCGACCCCGCCGGGCAGCCGTTCCGCGGCGAGGAACAGCAGCGGGAAGAACAGGCCGATGTTCAAGGCGCCCAGCACCGCGGTTTTCCACCACCAGGCCCCGCGGGGCAGCGTCCGGGAGAGCAGGAGGGCGAGCACGCCTGCGGGCAGCGCCCGCACGAGCGCCGCGAACAGGGGGTGGCCCGGGGCCAGCAGTTCTGTGGTGACGACATAGGTCGTGCCCCACACCGCAGGGGCCACGGCGGTCACCGCAGTGAGTGCCGTGCGGTTCGTCACCCGCCCCGGGGGCGCCGGCAGAGGAGTTGTCGTGGTAGTCACCACATCACTGTCGCGTCGTTGTACCGATGAGTCCAAGACATGGTTTTCATATCAGCAATCGATGTGCACGATAGGTGAATGGAACTGCAGCAACTGCGGTATGTGCTCGCCGTGGCCGAGAAGCGGAACTTCACCCGAGCGGCCGAGCAGTGCTTCGTCGTCCAGTCGGCGCTCAGTCACCAGATCAAGGCGCTCGAACAGGAGCTGGGCGTGGCACTGTTCGCCCGGACCAGCCGCCGCGTCGAGCTCACCGACGCCGGGGCGGCGTTCCTGCCCGCCGCGCGGGCGAGCCTGGAAGCTGCCGAGCGTGCCGCTGCCGACGCGACCGCTACGGTCGGCCAGGTGCGGGGCACGCTGACGGTCGGTGTCATCCCCACCGTGACCGCCGTCGACATTCCCGCTGCCTTGGGCCGGTTCCACCGCGCGCACCCGGCGGTGCGCATCGCACTACGGCACGGCGGCAGCGACGAACTCGTGAGCGCACTCCGCGCGGGTCGGGTCGACGTCGCCGTGCTGGGCCTGCCTGACGCGACCACTCCCGACCGTGTCCGGTCCGTCGAGCTGGCACGCGAACGCCTCGTCGCTGTGCTCGCGGCCGATCATGGGCTGGCGGGGCGGCGCCGGCTGCGCTTGCGTGATCTTGCCGGGGAGACCTTCGCGGACTTCCCGGCCGGGACCCAGGGGCGTGCGCAGAGCGACCTCGCCTTCGACGCCGCCGACCTGCGGCGGGAGGTGACCTTCGAATCGATGTCGACCGACCTGATCCTCGACCTCGTGAAGCAGAACCTCGCCGTCGCGCTCCTGCCACCCGCGTTCGTCCCGTCGACCCCGAACCTGGTCACGGTGCCCGTCGGCGACGGGCCGACCCGAGTGGAGTATCTCGCCTGGAGCGACTTCAATCCCGCGCCTGCCGCGGTGGCCTTCCTGGACATACTGCAGCCCCGGGCATCGCCGCGG
This sequence comes from Rhodococcus ruber, assembly GCF_016804345.1. Classification (NCBI taxonomy): domain Bacteria; kingdom Bacillati; phylum Actinomycetota; class Actinomycetes; order Mycobacteriales; family Nocardiaceae; genus Rhodococcus; species Rhodococcus ruber. The sequence continues at coordinate 1,197,747 of NZ_CP044211.1, forward strand.
TGACGTCGATGGTCTGTCGAGCCGGCCGTGGGGTGCTGCCGTCACCGGCACGGTCGCAGGCACCCGCACGCGTTCGGGCGGAGGCGATCGTGTCGCCTCCGCCCGAACGTGACGGTCCTCGACGGATCTTCGAGGTCGCGGGTCCTACGCCTTGGGGACGCGGACGATGAGGGCGTCGCCCTGGCCGCCGCCGCCGCACAGGGCCGCGGCCCCGACCCCGCCGCCGCGGCGGGCCAGCTCGAGGGCCAGGTGCAGCACGATCCGGGCCCCGGACATCCCCAGCGGGTGCCCCAGCGCGATCGCCCCGCCGTTGACGTTCACCCTGGCCGGGTCGATCCCGAGCTCACGGGCCGAGGCGATCCCCACCGCGGCGAACGCCTCGTTGATCTCCACCAGGTCCAGCTCGGCCGGCTCGAGGCCCTCCCGCGCGCAGGCCTTCGCGATCGCCCGCGCCGGCTGGGACTGCAGCGTCGAGTCCGGACCGGCGACCACCCCGTGCCGGCCGATCTCGGCGAGCCAGGACAGGCCGAGCTGTTCGGCCTTGGCCTTGGACATCACCACCACCGCGGCCGCGCCGTCGGAGATCTGCGAGGCCGAGCCGGCGGTGACGGTGCCGTCGGGGGCGAACGCCGGCCGCAGCTTGGCCAGGGACTCGGCGGTGGTGTCCGGGCGGATGCCCTCGTCGGCGGTGACGACGAGCGGGTCGCCCTTGCGCTGCGGGATCGACACCGGCACGATCTCGTCGTCGAACAGCCCGTCCTTGTGCGCGCGGGCCGCCCGCTGGTGGCTGGCGGCGGCGAACGCGTCCTGCTCGGCGCGGGAGACGGCCGCCGCGCCGGTGTTGGCGGCCTCGGTCAGGGCACCCATGGCCTGGTCGGTGAAGATGTCGTGCAGCCCGTCGAAGGCCAGGTGGTCGCGCAGGGTCACATCGCCGTACTTGAACCCGGCGCGGGACTTCTCGAGCAGGTGCGGGGCCCGGCTCATCGACTCCTGGCCGCCGGCGACGACGACGTCGAACTCGCCGGCGCGGATGAGCTGGTCGGCCAGCGCGATGGCGTCGATGCCGGACAGGCACACCTTGTTCACGGTCAGGGCGGGCACATCCATCGGGATGCCGGCGGCGACGGCGGCCTGGCGGGCCGGGATCTGCCCGGCCCCGGCGGTGAGCACCTGCCCCATGATCACGTACTCGACCTGCTCGGGGGCGACCCCGGCCTTGGCCAGGGCCCCGGCGATGGCGACCCCGCCGAGGTCCGAGCCGGAGAAGTCCTTCAGGGCGCCCTGCAGACGCCCCATCGGGGTCCGGGCTCCGGCGACGATGACAGAACTGGTCACGATGGCTTCTCCGATCCTGTTGGCGAGCAGTGGTATTCGACTACGTTCTCAGACGAGCTCGTCGATGCGGACCTCGAGCGGCGCCGCGGTGGCCGCGAGGACCTCGTCGACGGTGACGCCGGGAGCGAGTTCGCGCAGCGCGAGGGTCCCGTCACCCACGACGTCGATCACCGCGAGATCGGTGATGATCCGGTCGACGACACCCTGACCGGTCAGGGGCAGCGAGCAGGTGTCGACGATCTTCGAATTGCCCTCGCGGTCGGTGTGTTCCATGACCACGATGACGCGGCTGGCACCGTGCACCAGGTCCATGGCGCCGCCCATGCCCTTGACCATCTTGCCGGGGACCATCCAGTTGGCCAGGTCACCCGTGCGGGAGACCTGCATGCCGCCGAGCACGGCGGTGTCGATGTGCCCGCCGCGGATCATCCCGAACGACAGTGCCGAATCGAAGAAGGCCGCACCGGGATTGACGGTCACCGTCTCCTTGCCCGCGTTGATCAGGTCCGGGTCGACGTTCTCCTCGGTGGGGTAGGGGCCGGTGCCGAGGATGCCGTTCTCCGAGTGCAGCGTCACGTGCACGTCCGGCGGGAGATGGCCGGGGATGAGCGTCGGCAGTCCGATGCCGAGATTGACGTACTCGCCGTCGATCATCTCCTCGGCCGCGCGGGCCGCCATCTGATCTCGGGTCCATCCTTTGGTGCCGGTCATCGTGCCGCCCCTTCCGTGGCCTGAACTGTCCGCTTCTCGATCCGCTTGACCTGCGGGCCGGTTTCGACGATGCGCTGCACGAAGATTCCCGGCAGGTGCACCTGGGCGGGATCGAGTTCGCCGGGCTCGACGAGTTCCTCGACCTGCGCGACGGTGACCTTGCCGGCCATCGCGGCCAGCGGATTGAAGTTCATCGCCGTCTTGTCGAAGATCAGGTTGCCCGCGGTGTCGCCCTTGACCGCGTGCACCAGTGCGAAGTCGGCGGTGATGCCCTGCTCCATCACGTACCGCTTGTCGCCGAAGGCCCGGGTCTCCTTCGGCGGGGACGCCACGGCCACCGAGCCGTCGACGTTGTACCGCCACGGCAGTCCGCCGTCCGCGACGGGGGTGCCGACGCCCGCGGGGGTGAAGAAGGCGGGGATGCCGGCGCCGCCGGCCCGCAGCCGCTCGGCGAGGGTGCCCTGCGGGGTGAGCTCGACCTCGAGCTCACCGGCGAGGTACTGACGGGCGAACTCCTTGTTCTCGCCGACGTAGGAGGCGGTCACCCGGCGGATCTGCCGGCCGTTGAGCAGCAGGCCCAGGCCGTGGTCGTCGACGCCGCAGTTGTTGGAGAAGACCTCCAGGTCGCCGACGCCGGACTCGACCAGCGCGCGGATCAGGGCGTCGGGGATGCCGCACAACCCGAACCCGCCGACGGCGATCGTCGCGCCGTCGGACACGTCCGCGACGGCCGCCGCGGGCGTACCGAACACTTTCGTTCCCATCAAGACCCCTCTCGAGAATTCGGTCCGTCCGGACCCGGTGCAGGACGTGTTCACTCAATGGACGAGCACACATCGATCGCTTACCACTACAAACTCCCGGCCCGCCGATTTCAAGGCCTTGTCAGCGGCCCTTTCAAGATTGCTCGCCCATCGGAACGTCGTTACGGATGGCGTTCACTGAGTGGACGTATTCTGGGGGCATGACGGACGAGCAGAGACCTCAGGTGATCGCGCGGGTCGGAGCGCTCCTGCGGGCGATCGCCGGGCACGAACCGGTCGGATCGTCGACGTCCGACCTCGCGCGGGCGACGAGCCTCGCACGGCCGACGGTGCACCGCCTGCTGACCTCGCTCGCCGACGAGGGACTCGTCGACCGAGACCCGAAGACCGGCCGATGGTCGCTGGGACCCGAGCTCTACCTGCTCGGCTCGCTGGCGGCCGGCCGGTACGACATCACCGACCTCGCCCGGGATGTCCTGCGCGATCTCGCGCGGGAGACCGGTGAGAGCGCCTTCCTGTCCGCCCGGCGCGGGGACGAGACCGTGTGCCTCGCCAGTGAGGAGGGCAGCTTTCCGCTGCGCTCCCACGTCCTGCACGTCGGCATCCGGCTGCCACTCGGGGTCGCGTCCGCGGGCCTGGTCATCCTGTCCCATCTCTCGGACCGCGACATCGACGAGTACCTGTCCCGCACCGACCTGACCGCGGGGTGGGGACCGGACCACACCCGGCACGCGGTGGAGGAACGGATCGCCGCGACGCGCCTGGCCGGCTACTCCACCAATCCCGCCCTGCTCGTGGAGGGAAGCTGGGGGATGGGGGCTGCCGTCTTCGATCATCGGGACGCACCGGCCTGGGCGCTGAGTATCACCGGGGTCGAGAGCCGTTTCCGCGAGGATCGCCGCCCCGAACTCGGGGAACTGCTGCTTCGGCAGGCGCACCGGCTCACCCAGTTGCTGCGCCACCGCCCCCGGCGAACGGGCTAGGACCGTCCGGCGAGGGCCTCGCGGGCCATCTCGGCCAGCTGCGCCGGCCGCCGGGCGAGGGCGTCGACGTCTATGTCCTGACCGCCCATCGTCCCGGCGCGGAACCTCGCCGCCACACCCTCCGCAATGGCGGCGAGCTTCCACAGCGCGAAGGCCTGGTGGTAGCGCAGGTCGTCGAGATCGCGCCCGGTCGTGTCGGCATACCGCGCGGCGACCGTGTCGACGTCGAGGAAACCCTCGGCGGGATCGGGTGCCCAGCCGATCACGTCGGCCGAGGCCCAGGTGGCGGTGAGCCACCCGAGGTCGGCCATGACGTCGCCGACGGTCCACAGTTCCCAGTCGAGAACCGCCCGGACCTCACCGTCGGGCCCGATCAGCAGGTTGCCCGGCCGGAAGTCGCCGTGCACCAACCCGGTCCACCGTTCGGCGGGCAGGTTCCGGGCCAGGAGGTCGTGGACGTCCCACACGGGACCGGGACCGACACCGCCGTCGGCGAGCTGACGGCTCCAGCGCCGCAACTGGCGCTCGAGGTAGCTGCCGGGTCTGCGCATCTGCGCCGGCGGTCCGGTCGTGGTGTCCACCGCGTGGATCTTCGCGAGGGTGTCCACGATGCTGTAGGAGGCGGCCCGCCGGTGCTGCCGGGGGAGCGCGGCGACCGTCTCGGCATCGTCGAGGACGATGCCGTCGACATGCGTCATGACGTAGAAGTCCGCGCCCGTCACCGCGTGGTCGGTGCAGTAGCCCAGTACCGGCGGTACCGGCACCGGGCCGCCGGCGAGCAGGTCGAGGATGCGCCACTCCCGCACGACGTCGTGGGCGGAGGAGAGCAGCGTCCCGGTCGGCGGCCGGCGCAGGACCCACCGCGTCCCCGCGTCGTCACGGACCCGGTAGGTCAGATTGGACCGGCCTCCGGTGATCAGTTCGAAGTGCAGCGGCGGTGCGACCGCCGGGAGGTTCTCGACGAACCACGCGGTGACGCGCGCGGCGTCGATCCCGATCGGCTCGCTCGCGGCATTCGACTGGGCCATCGCGCTCTGCTCTCGGTGGGAAGTCGTGTGTGCGGATCCTTCATGCCTACCCGCCCCGCGCACCGATCGGTGCGTGCCGTGCCGGGCGGGCCGAAAGTTCCGGAACGCCGTCCACGGGGATGGGATCTCGGCGACCGTGCGAGTATGAGGCCCGTGAATGTCCTCACCAGAAACCACGTACGCGTCACCGGCCGGGCCGGCGCGCCCGTCGTGGTGCTGGCCCACGGGTTCGGTTGCGACCAGAACCTGTGGCGACTGGTGGTGCCGGCCTTGGAACGCGACTTCACCGTGGTGCTGTTCGACCACGTGGGGGCGGGCCGATCGGATCTGTCGGCGTGGAGCGCGGAGCGGTACTCGGATCTCGACGGCTACGCCGACGACGTGCTGGCGGTGTGCCGGACGCTGGATCTCGGACCGGTCGTCTTCGTCGGGCATTCGGTGAGCGCGATGATGGGGGTGCTCGCCGCCGCGCGCGACCCCGGCGCGTTCGCCGGGCTGGTGCTGCTCGCCCCGTCGCCGTGCTTCGTCGACGATCCGTCCACCGGATATCGGGGCGGGTTCAGCGTCGCCGACATCGACGAGCTGCTCGAGTCGCTGGAGGCGAACTACCTGGGCTGGTCGGGTGCGATGGCGCCCGCCATCATGGGCAATCCGGAACGTCCCGAACTCGGCGAGGAACTGACCGCCGCCTTCTGCCGCACCGATCCGGCCATCGCCCGGGTCTTCGCCCGCGTGACCTTCCTCTCCGACAACCGGGCGGACCTGGCGAACGTGAGTGTTCCGACCGTGGTGGCCCAGTGCTCCCGCGACGCGATCGCCCCGCCGGAGGTGGGTGCGTTCGTCCACGCGCAGATTCCGGGAAGCCGGTTGGTGACGTTGGACGCCACGGGGCACTGCCCGCAGCTCAGTGCCCCGGACGAGACCGTGGCCACGATCGCCGCCTTCGCTGGTTCGGTGGGCTGATGATCCCGGCCCGGGAGACGGACGACGGCCGGAACCCGGGCGCCGGGGCGACGGCGGGCGAGGATCGCGAGATGCGCGCCGCGCTGGCCGAGGACAGCGCCGAGAGCCTGTACGAGAACGCGCCCTGCGGCTACCTGTCCACCCTGCCGGACGGGCGGATCGCGAAGATCAACGCGACTCTGCTGCAGTGGCTGGGACTCCGGCGCGACGACGTGGTGGGCCGGCGGTACTTCTCCGACCTGCTCACGGTCGGTGGCCGCCTCTACCACGAGACCCACTTCGCCCCGCTGCTGCGCATGCAGGGGGAAATCAGCGGCATCGCACTGGAATTGAGGGCGGCCGACGGCACCCGCCTGCCCGTCCTGGTCACGTCGGTGGTCCGGTACGACAGCGGCGGGCAGCCCCTGCTGATCCGCACCACCGTCTTCGACGCCCGGGAGCGCCGGGCGTACGAGACCGAACTGCTGCGCGCTCGCCGGGAGGCCGAGGACGAACGACGACGCCTGCAGCGGCTGACCCGCACCCTCCAGGCGACGTTGCTGCCACCCGACCTGCCCGAGGTGCCCGGTCTCGATGTCGCCGCGCACTACCACATCGCCTCTCCGGACGAGGTCGGCGGCGACTTCTACGACCTGTTCCCGCTCGGTGCCGGCACCTGGGGCCTGTTCCTCGGCGACGTGTGCGGTAAGGGGGCGGCCGCGGCGGTGATGACCTCCGTCGCGCGCTACACCGTGCGTGCCGCGGCCGTCTACGCCTCCGGCCCGTCGGCGGTCCTGGCCGACCTGAACACCGTCCTCGTCGATCGGTACCGCATGCACGATCCGCGGTTCTGCACCGTCGTGTTCGGGATGCTCACCCCCGACGCGTCGCCGGGCAGCTTCCGCGTCACGCTGGCGTCGGGTGGGCACCCGCCGGCTCTGTTGCTGCGCGCCGACGGCAGCGCCGACTACGTGCCCATTCCGGGCGGTCAGCTCATCGGGTTGCTGCCGCAGGCCCACATCGCCAGCGCGGTCGTCCGGCTGGATCCCGGCGACACCCTGGTGCTCTACACCGACGGTCTCACCGAGGCCCGCAGCGCTCCGGGCGCCGACGAGCGCTACGGCGAGCAGGCTCTGCTCGACTTCGCCCGGATGCTGGGTCCCGTCACCGCCGGGGAGGCCGTCACCGCCGTCCGCGAGCTCCTCGACACCCTGGGTACCGGGGTGGAGGACGACACGGCCGTCCTCGCCGTCCACGCGCCGCGCCGCAGCGTCGGGCCCTGACCCCCGGGTCTCCCGTCACAGCGGGGTCCGGGAGCGATTGACATCACACCGTCCCCGGCGCACACTATGCAAGCGCTCAGCAACTTGAATCTGACGTCAAGTTATGTGACTCCCTGCTGTGAAGGAGCACCGGATGACCGACGCACCCGCCGCGACGACCCGCGGCGTGGCCACCACCGACGACCTGGTCCTCGCCGAGCGGCGCGGACCGGTCGTCCTGCTCACCCTCAACCGGCCGGCCAAGCTCAACGCCTGGAGCAACGCCCTCGAGGACCGCTACTTCGACCTGCTCGCGCAGGTCGACGACGATCCGCAGGTACGGGCCGTCGTCGTCACCGGCGCCGGCCGCGGATTCTGCTCCGGTGCCGACCTCGACGACCTGCGCCACGTCGCCGACGCCACGGACGAAGACCTGGTGCGCCCGCGCCCTCGCGACTTCCCGTTGCGCGTCCGCAAGCCGATCGTCGCCGCGATCCGCGGTCCCGTCGCGGGGCTCGGTCTGGTCGAGGCCCTCTACTGCGACGTCCGCTTCGGCGACGCGACCGCCCGCTTCACCACCGCGTTCGCGCGCCGGGGACTCATCGCCGAGTACGGCGTCACCTGGCTGCTGCCCCGCGTCGTCGGCCACAGCCGCGCGACGGACCTGCTGCTGTCGAGTCGCATGATCGACGCCGACGAGGCCCACCGGATCGGCCTGCTCGACCACCTGGTCACCACCGGCAGCGTGGTCGACGCGGCCGTCGCCTACGCGACCGACCTCGCTGTCCACTGCTCACCGCGGTCGATGGCGACGATCAAGACTCAGCTGCGCGACGACGCAGACCGGTCCTACCCGGACGCCGTGGCCGGCGCGGACCGCCTGATGGTCGAGGCCTTCCGCGGCCCCGACGTCGCCGAGGGCGTCGCCAGCCACCTCGAGCGGCGCGCTCCCGAGTTCGCCGCCCTGCCCGGGAGCGCCCATGCCACTGCGTGAAACCGTCGGCATCGACCCGGACGCGATCCTGCGCTGGCTGGGCGAGCTCGGCATCGAGCACACCGCACTGCTGACCTTCGATCGCATCGGCCTCGGGCAGTCGAACCTGACCTACCTCGTGCAGGACGGCGACGGGCGCCGGTGGGTGCTGCGGCGACCACCGCTCGGACATCTGCTGGCGTCCGCACACGACGTCGCGCGCGAGGCCCGCATCCTCTCGGCGCTCGAGTCCACCGACGTGCCGACACCGACCGTGTTCGGACTCACCGACGATCCGGCGATCAGCGACGTGCCGATGGTGCTCATGGAGTACGTCGACGGACAGGTGGTGGACCGGATGTCCGTCGCGGAGTCCCTGACGCCGGAGCGCCGCCGCCGGATCGGGCTGTCGCTCGCGCGGACGCTCGGCCGCATCCATGCCGTGGATCTCGACAGCACGGGCCTCGCCGCCCTGGCCCGCCCCAAGCCGTATGCCGAGCGGCAGCTGCACCGCTGGGCCGGCCAGTGGGAGAAGTCGAAGACCCGCGAGCTGCCCGAACTCGACGACCTGACCCGCCGGCTCCTGGCCGCGGTGCCTCCGCAGCACGAAACCACCCTGGTGCACGGCGATTTCCATTTGCGCAACGTCATCACCTCGTACGACGGCGGTGACGTCGTCGCGGCGCTGGACTGGGAGCTGTCCACCGTCGGCGACCCGCTCGCCGACGTCGGGTCGCTGTTCGCCTACTGGCCCGAGCCCGGGGAGGACACCGGCGGCGACTTTCCCGCCTCCACCCTCGAGGGTTTCCCCAGCCGCGCCGAACTCGCCGCCGTCTACCTGGACGAGACGGGCCGCGACCCGGCGGCACTGCAGTTCTGGCACGCGCTCGGATTGTGGAAGGTGGCGGTGATCGCGGAAGGCGTGATGCGCCGCGCGCTCGACGAACCGCAGAACAAGGCCGCGGCCGGCACTCCCACGATCGAACGCATCGACGCCCTGGTTCACAAGGCCCGCGAGATCGCCGACGACGCCGGCATCTGACGCCCCGACCCCTCGACACGCAGGAGACGACGATGTCCCCCGACGAGCAGACGACCGCACGCGACCTCTCCGCGCGTGTGAAGACGCTTCTGTCCGAACATGATCCGAGCACAACCCGGCCCGAGGACTTCCTCGGCGCACGATTCGACGCCGGCCTCGCCTGGGTGCATTTCCCGCCGGGCCACGGCGGGCTCGGCCTGCCGCAGAGCCACCAGGCGCAGGTCGAGGCCGAACTGGCCGCCGCCGGCGCGCCCCGGCCCGCCGCCGGCCGCAACGGCATCGGCCTGGGCATGGCCGCCCCCACCATTGCCGCCTTCGGCACCGAGGAGCAGAAGAGCCGGTTCCTGCGCCCGATCTACACCGGACAGCACATCTACTGCCAGCTGTTCAGCGAGCCCGGCGCCGGCTCCGACCTGGCCGCCGTCGCGACCCGCGCCGTCCGCGACGGTGCCGACTGGATCGTCGACGGCCAGAAGGTGTGGACCTCCGGCGCACAGAACGCGCAGATGGCGATCCTGGTGGCCCGCACCGATCCGTCCGTGCCCAAACACGCAGGGCTGACGTACTTCCTGCTCGACATGAACGATCCCGGCGTCGACGTGCGGCCGCTGCGGCAGATCACCGGTGAGGCCGAGTTCAACGAGGTGTTCCTCACCGGAGTGCGGGTACCCGATGCCGACCGGCTCGGCGACGAAGGGCAGGGCTGGCGCGTCGCCACCACCACCCTCAACAACGAACGCGTCGCGATCGGCTCCGGCGCACCCCGCGAGGGCGGCATGATCGGCAAGGTCACCGAGGCCTGGCGCGAGCGCCCCGAGGTGCGCGACCCGGCGCGGCACGACGAGCTGATGCGGCTGTGGGTCGAGGCAGAGGTGACCCGGTTGACCGGGGAACGCCTGCGTCAGCAACTCGCCGCGGGCCAGCCCGGCCCGGAGGGCTCCGGCATGAAACTCGCGTTCGCCCGGCTCGCCCAGACGATCTCCGGCTTCGAGGTGGAACTGCACGGCGAGCAGGGCCTGCGCTACGACGACTGGACCCTGCGCCGGCCCGAATCGGTGGACTTCACCGGCCGCGAACCCGGATACCGGTACCTGCGCGCCAAGGGCAACTCGATCGAGGGCGGCACGTCGGAGATCCTGCGCAACGTCGTCGCCGAGCGGGTGCTCGGGCTGCCGCCGGAACACCGTGTGGACAAGGACATTCCGTGGAAGGACATGGCGCGATGACCGACCTGCTGTACTCCGACACCGAGGACGCCCTGCGCGACAGCGTCCGTCGCATGCTCACCGAACGCTGCCCTGCGTCCGTCGTGACGACCGCGTACGACGCTGCGCCCGCTGACTTCTCGGGCGTGTGGAAGACCGTGGCCGCCGAACTCGGACTGGCCGGACTGCTGGTCCCCGAATCTCTCGGCGGCGCCGGCGCGAGCACCCGCGAGGCCGCGGTCGTCATGGAGGAGATCGGCCGGGCCGCCGCCCCGGTGCCGTATCTGTCGAGCGCGGTGCTCGCCACCGTCGCGCTGCTGCGTGCCGGCGACACCGGGACCGTGCCGGACCTGGCGGCCGGTGCCGCCACCGGCGCCCTCGCGGTCCCGCTGTCGACGGGGCCGGACGCCGCGATCACCGGGGTGCGTCGCACCGGCGACGGCCTGACCGGCCGGGTCACCAGCGTTGCCGGAGCACACGAGGCCGACGTGCTCGTCGTCCCCGTCGCGGGCGCCGACGGCCTCGAACTGCACACCGTCCGGTCGGACGCCGCCGGCGTCACCGTGACCCCCGTGCTGTCCCTGGACATGACCCGGCCGATCGCCGACATCGAGTTCACCGGGGCCGCCTCCACCCGCGTCGACGACGGCGACGCGGCAGCGGCGGTGGCCGAGGCGCTCCGGTGCGGGGCGGTGCTGCTCGCCTCCGAGCAGCTCGGGGTGGCCCAGTGGTGCCTCGAGACGACCGTCGCCTACGTCAAGGAGCGCCGCCAGTTCGGTCGCGCCGTCGGCTCGTACCAGGCGATCAAGCACCGGCTCGCCGACCTGTGGCTCGAGGTGGGCGCGGCGCAGTCCGCCGCCCGGTACGCGGCCGACGCGTACGCGCGCGGCGACGGCGACACCGCGATCGCGACCGCCGTCGCCCAGGCGTACTGCAGCGACGTCGCGGTGCACGCCGCCGAGGAGTGCATCCAGTTGCACGGCGGCATCGGGATGACCTGGGAGTACCCGGCACACCTCTACCTCAAGCGGGCCAAGGCCGATCAGCTCGCGCTCGGCGTCCCGTCCCGGCACCGCGCCCGGCTGGCCGAGCTCGTCGACCTGCCGGTCGCATGAACCGCTGCAATCACACGAAAGGACGGGTGTCGCGACGATGAGCTGGTACGACGACAGGCCCTGGATGGCGCAGTACGATCCCCGCGTGGCCGAGGTCGGACCCGTCCCGCGACGGACCACCCTCGAGGTGTTCGCGGACGCCGTCGCGACGGCGCCGGACGGGCCGGCGATCACGTATCTCGGTGCGGCGCTGACGTATCGGGAGGTCGACGAGCTCAGCGACGGGGTGGCGGCGTACCTGCTCGCGCAGGGCTTCCGCACGGGTGACCGGCTCGCCGTGTACCTGCAGAACGTGCCGCAGTTCGTCCTCGCGCTGTTCGGTGCGTGGAAAGCCGGCGGCGCGGTGGTGCCGCTGAACCCGATGTACAAGGACGAACTCGACCACATCCTCACCGACGCAGGCGTCGTCGCCGTCGTGTGCGGCGAACAGGCGTGGGCGGACCGGGTGGCGGAGCGGTCCGCCGGGGCGGGCGTGACGATCGCGTTGACGGCGAGCGAGCTGGACCTGCAGACCTCGAACGACGAGCGGCTCTTCGCCGGCGTCGAGCGCCGCCGGACCCCGGGTGTCCCCGATCTGCTCGAGGTCGCCTGCGAGTGGGCCGGCCGCCCCGTCCCCGACCCCGGCCTGGTCCCCGACGACATCGCGCTCGTCTCCTACACGTCCGGGACGAGCGGACTGCCCAAGGGTGCCACCAACACCCACGCGAACCTCACCGTCAACTGCGTACTGCTGCGCCTGTACGACGAAATCCCGGCGGGTTCGCCGATCTTCGCGCTCGCGCCGCTGTTCCACATCACCGGAATGGTGGTGCAGCTGCTCACGGCGGTGGATCTGGCCGGTCCGCTGGTCCTGGCCTACCGCTTCGACGCCGGGGTGGTGCTCGACGTCCTGAAGCGGGAGCGGCCCGCTTTCATGGTCGGCCCGTCGACCGCGTTCATGGCGCTGCTGGCACATCCGTCGTTCTCGTCGGACGCGTTCGAGTCGCTGCTGACTCTCAATTCCGGTGGCGCGCCACTGCCGCCGGCCATCGTCGAACGCTTCCGCGAGCGGACCGGCCTCTACATCCGCAACGGGTACGGCCTGACGGAGACCAGTGCGCCCTGCGTCGTCGTGCCTTCCGGTCGTGAGGCGCCGGTGGATCCGGACTCGGGCACACTGTCCATCGGTCTGCCGCTGCCCACCGCGACGGTGCGCATCGTCGACGAGGACGGCAAGGACCTCGGACCGGGGGAGGTCGGGGAGATCGCCGTCGAGGGGCCGATGGTCGTCCCCGCCTACTGGAATCTGCCCGAGGCCACCGCCCAGTCCATTCCGGGCGGACGGTTGCTGACCGGTGACGTCGGCTTCATGGACGCACAGGGCTGGGTGTACGTCGTCGACCGCAAGAAGGACATGATCAACGCCTCCGGGTTCAAGGTCTGGCCCCGCGAGGTCGAGGACGTGCTCTACCGGCATCCGGCCGTCCGCGAAGCCGCGGTCGTCGGCGTGCCCGACTCCTACCGCGGCGAGTCGGTCGCCGCGTTCGTGAGCCTGCGCCCGGACCAACACGTCGACCCGGACGAACTGGTGACATGGTGCCGCGAGCGGCTGGCCACCTACAAGGCGCCCCGGTCGGTCGAGATCCTCGACGAGCTGCCCAAGACCACCAGCGGGAAGATCCTGCGCCGCGAGATGCGCAGGGTCGCATCGTCCTGACCCGAGGAGGAGACACGTGCCGAGCATCGACGAGATCCTGCGCCTGCGCGAGATCGCCCCGGCGACGTTCCGCGCCGACCCGGTGCCGACCGAGATGGAGCGCACCTTCGGCGGTCAGGTCGCGGGGCAGGCGCTCGCCGCGGCGGCACGGACCGTGCCGCGGGAGTTCGGCGTGCACTCGGTGCACGGCCACTTCCTGCGCCCCGGCCGCCCGCTCGAGCCCGCCGACTATCACGTGGACGCCCTGCGGGACGGCGGCAGCTTCCGCACCCGCTACGTCACCGCCGTCCAGGACGGCGAGACGGTGTTCACCCTCACCGCCTCGTTCCACCGCGGCGACGACGGGCACACCCACCAGGCGGCCATGCCGCCCACGACCGGACCGGAGGAGGTCACGGAGAACGGGCGCCCGTGGGCCGCGTGGTACGACTTTCCGGAGTGGGACGACTGGGAACGTCGCTGGCTCCCTGCGGACGAGGCCACACCCGACGTGCCGGCGCGCCGACGGCTGTGGATCCGGCACCGCAGGCCGCTGCCCGACGACCCGGTCCTGCACGCCTGTGCCCTGACCTACTGCAGCGACATGGCGCTGCTCGACATCGCCGTCCTGCCGCACCCCGAACGGCCGATCCAGGGGGCGTCCCTCGACCACGCAGTGTGGTTCCTGCGGCCGTTCCGGGTGGACGAATGGCTGCTGTTCGATCAGGTGTCGCCGTCGTCCGACTCGGGACGCGCGCTGATCCAGGGACAGATCTTCGACACGACCGGACGACTGGTCGCCGTCGTCGCGCAGGAGGGCATGGTGCGGTTCCACGTCGAGCGCGGCGCGGCGGTCGGTGCCGGACGCGCCGAAGGGCGGGGTCGATGAACCGCGCCGCGCCCGAACGCACTGCCGTCCTCGTCGACTTCGGTGGCGTGCTCACCACGAGCGTGTTCGCCGCGTTCGAGCAGTTCGGCGCGGCACTCGGCGATCCGGGACTGCCGCTGCGGCTGCTCGGCGGCGACCCGGACTCGCGACGGCTGCTCGCCGACCACGAGTCGGGGCGCATCGACGCGGAGGAGTTCGAGCAGGGCTTCGCCGGACGGCTCCGCGCCCACGGAGCTGCCGTGACCGCGGAAGGACTCGCCGCCCGGATGCAGGCCGGGCTGCGGCGCGACGACCGGACGGTGGCCCTCGTCGACGATCTGCGGGCCGCCGGCGTACCGGTGGCGCTGGTGTCCAACGCCTTCGGACGGGACTGCTACGCGGGCTTCGAGCTGACCGCACTCGCGGACGAGGTGGTGATCTCCGCCGAGGTCGGCATCCGTAAGCCGTCGCGCCGGATCTACGCCCTCGCGTGCGAGCGCCTGGGGGTCGCCCCCGAACAGGCCGTCATGATCGACGACCTGCAGCAGAACCTCGACGGAGCGGCGCGGATCGGCATCGCCGGTGTGCTGCACACCGACGCCGACCGCACCCGCTCCGAGCTCGCCGGGCGATTCGGCCTCGTGACGGGAGGAGTGCCCGGTCAGGTGTGAGCCCCGTACGCGCGGGTACCCGCCACCCATGACCAACGCACATCCTCACGGCCTCGATGCCGCGCCGTCCGGCGCTGCGGGCTCGTCGGACGAGTCGGTCAAGGAGAGGCAACTGCTGCAGGTGCTGACGAAGGCGGTGAACACCCTCGGTGAGGCCGGGGTGCGGTTCGCCGTCGGCGGCGGCTGCGCGGTGTACGCGCGTGGCGGCCCGGCGTCCGACCACGACGTGGACCTGTTCGTCCGCCCCCACGATGTGGACGCCGCGCGGGAGGCGCTCGTCGCCGCCGGTATGCGTCCCGTCGACCCGCCCGAGAACTGGCTGAGCAAGGTCTACGAGGGTGACCACCTCGTGGACCTGATCTTCCGGCCCAACGACCGGGACGTCGACGATTCGATGCTCGCCCGCGCACAGTGGATGCGCATCGGTCCGACCGCCGCGCCGGTGATCAGCGGCACCGACCTGATGAGCGACAAGCTCAATGTGCTCGACGCCCACCGCTGCGACTTCGCGCCGTTGCTACGTATCGCCCGTGCCCTGCGCGAGCAGGTGGACTGGGGGCAGGTGGCCACCGCGACGGCCGCGTCGCCGTACGCCCACGCCTTCCTCGGCCTGCTCGCCGACCTGGGCATCATCGAACCCGACTCGGAGGCCCGACGGTGAGTCACGAACACCCGGATCACCCGCAATACGTGGTGGCGCACCTGCACCGCGCCCTGGCCGAGGACCCCCGCACCGCCGAACAGGGCGTGCGCGTCACGATCCGCGGCACCGACGTCTATCTGACCGGCGAGGTCGCCAGCGCCGCACGTCGTGACGCGCTGACCACGGTGGTGCAGGAACAGCTACCAGGCGTCACCGTCCACAACGACGTGCACGTGGTCGACTCGCGCGACCCCGGAACTTCGGTGGAGGAACTGCGATGAGGATTGCCGCCGTCGGAGACGTACACCTGGCCGAGGACGCCCGCGGGCATCTGCGGCCCGCTCTCGAACACCTGCACGAGCACGCCGACGTGCTGCTGCTCGCCGGTGACCTCACTCGGCACGGCACCGTCGACGAGGCGCGCGTCGTCGCCGACGAGTTCGGCGATCTACCGGTGCCCGTCGTCGGTGTGCTCGGCAACCACGACTATCACAGCGACGCCGAGGACGAGATCACCGAACTGCTCCGCGACCGGGGCATCGTCGTGCTCGAGGGCGAGTCGGTCGTCCTCGACGTGGACGGGGCCCGGCTCGGCGTGGCGGGAACCAAGGGGTTCGGCGGGGGTTTCGCGGGCAAGTGCGCGAGCGCGTTCGGTGAGCCGGAGATGAAGCAGTTCGCCGGGCACACCGTGGAACTGGCCGACCGGTTCCGTGGCGCCGTCGCCGACCTCGACGGTGCCGACGTCCGCGTGGCGCTGCTGCACTATTCGCCGATCAGCGACACCCTGCGCGGCGAGCCCGCCGAGATCTATCCGTTCCTCGGGTCGTATCTGCTCGGTGAGCCGATCGACGAGTTCCACCTCGATCTCGCCGTGCACGGGCACGCACACGCGGGGTGCGAGCGCGGCACGACGCCGGGTGGCGTGCGGGTCCGCAACGTCGCACAGCCGGTCATCCGCACCGCCTACGCGGTGTATCGGTTCGAGAACTGATCGCGCCCGGCCGCGCCGCGGGGCGACCCGGCCGGGCGCGGGGTTCTCAGGAGTCGGCCGTGGTCTTCAGGACGAGTTTGCCGGTGTTGGCACCGTCGAACAGCATGTTGAGTGTGCGTCCGAATGCCTCGACGCCGCCGGTCTCGACCTGTTCACGGGTCACCAGTTCGCCGCGGCGGATCCATTCCGACACGGCAGCCATGCCCTCGGGGAAGCGGTCGAGGTAGTCGAAGACGATGAACCCGGTCATGGATGCCCGGTTCACGAGCAGGGACAGGTAGCGGGACGGGCCCGGCTGCGGGTCGGTCGCGTTGTAGCCGGAGATGGCCCCGCACAACACGACTCGCGCGTGCTTGCGCAGCACGGCCAGCGCCGAGTCGAGCGTCTCCCCGCCGACGTTGTCGAAGTAGATGTCGATCCCGTCCGGTGCGGCGGCGTGCAGCGCCCGGCCCACGGATCCGGCCTTGTAGTCGATGGCGGCGTCGAATCCCAGCTCGTCGGTGAGCCACGCGCACTTCTCGGGTCCGCCGGCGATGCCGATGACGCGGCATCCGCTCAGTTTCGCGATCTGCCCGGCGATGCTGCCGACGGCCCCGGCGGCGCCCGACACGAGCACGGTGTCGCCGGGCTTCATCCGCCCCACGTCGACGAGCCCGAAATATGCCGTCATGCCGGGGAATCCGAGTGCACCCAGCCACACCGGCGGCGGCGCGAGGGACTCGTCGACCGCGACGACGCCGCTGCCGTCGGAGACGGCGTAGTCGCACACGCCGAAGTGCCCGGAGACGAGCTGTCCTTCCTTGTAGCCGTCGTGGCGGGATTCGTGTACCCGCCCGACGGCGTGGGCGCGCATGACCTCACCGATCCCGACCGGCGGGACGTACGACCGGACGTCGTTCAGCCATCCGCGCATGGCGGGGTCGAGGGAGACGTACTCGACGCGGACGGTGAACTCGCCGTCGGCCGGCTGCGGGACCGGGGCGCTGGTGACCTCCCATGTGGAGTCGTCGGGGCGGCCGACCGGTCGTCGTGCCAGTCGGACCTGCCTGTTCACGGACGCCATACGTCTTCCTTTCGATTGCAGAAAAGCCCTGCTGCGGTGCGGTGATTCGGATGTGCGGCGGTCGTCCCGGTCAGTTGAATTCGACGCCGGATTCAACTATACACGGTGGGTGACCGGGATCACCCCGTCGCCGCCGGATGCCCCGAGAACGGAAGGTCGACTTAACGCCTCTCCTTCCTGAAGGCAGGAGATTCCCGGCTCAGACCGCAACCGCACCACCACCCGGAGGGAGGTGATCCGCTTGACTCACGTCGTCGACACCGGTGTGGCCACGCTCCGCCACAGCCAGAATCACTCTGGCAGCGTTCCGGTCCCGGCACGCGGTATGCCCGCACGCCCAGCACCGGAAGATACGTTCCTCGAGTCCGAGGGGTTGCTTGGCTCTCGCGAAACACCTCGAACACGTCATGGTCGTGTACGCGGGCCGCACCGACACCACCTTCCGGCCGGCCCGCCTGCCCTGCTCGAGCAACTCCCGTTTCACCGTCGCGATCGCGGCATCGGCGGCCGTGCGCGCCATCGTCGACCTCGACAGGAACCGGGGTCGGAAATCCTCCACCGCGACCAGATGATGCGCCTCGACCACGGCCCTGGCCCAGATCCGGCCGTCGTGCCGGTTCTGCCGGGCCGCCTTCTTCTGCACCTTCGCGGCCCGGGTGCGGGCCCGGCGATAGCCCCTCGAGGGTGGGTGCCCCTTCCCCCGGCGGCGCCGCGCCATCGTCCGCTGCGCTCTCGCCACCTCCGCCGCACACCGTTTCCGGTGCCCGTGCTGCGGCAGATCGAAACGCTCCTCGGTGGCCGTCGCGGTGCGGGCCACGCCCCAGTCGATCCCGACCGCGCTGTTCGGGTCGGCGGCCGGGATCGGCTCGGCCTCGCGGGTCACCACGAACGAGGCGTACCAGTGCCCCAGGCAATCGCGGGTGATGCGCACACTCGACGGCTCCGACGGCAGTGCCCGCGACCACACCACCGGCACACTCACGCCTTTGGGCAGCACCAACCGGCCGTGGCGGATCCGGAACCCGCGGCGGGTGTACTCGAGCGAGGGCCGGGTCTTCCTCCGCGCCTTGAACCGCGGCCGGCCCCGGCCCTCGACCGTGCACGACGCGTCCAACGCCTGCGCGTAGGTACGCAGCATCTGCTGCTGGGCGACCTGGGAGCCGTCCCGCAACCACGACGAGCGGGCCCGCGCCTCGGTCAACTGCTTGGCCAGCTTCCCGAACGTCGGCCGGCGACCGGCCTTGTGTTGGTGCACCGCCTCGTTCCACAGGAACCGGCAGCGATGCCACTCCTGCATCAGTGCATGTTCGGCGATGGTGCCCGGCCGCAACCGGTAGTTGTAGCGCACCACCTCGACCCCCATGCCCGGCACGCTAACCGACCCCACCGACAGGTTCGCCCGACACCACCACTCCCCCCGAAAGGAGGACGGCGCTTCCTCTCCCTCGTGAACGAGGCAGTATCCGCGCCGCACATCAGATGACACGCGAGCTCAACACGGTCCCCACCGACTCCGACGCCCTCGAGGCCGCGCTCACCGGGATCCGGCGGGTGCAGGAAGCGCACTGGCCGCCGGAGGTGCCGCGGACGGTGGAGTACCCGATCGACGAGCGCGCGCTCGTGGACTACCTGCGGCACTGGGCGCACGTGCGCCCGCATGCCCCCGCGATCGAGTTCTACGGTCGCACGGTCGGTTACGCCGAGTACGACGACCTCTCCGACCGGTTCGCCGGCTGGCTGCTCGCCCGCGGCGCCCGGGCCGGCGACCGGATCGGTGTCCACCTCGGCAACTGTCCGCAGTTCCACGTCGCGATGCTCGGCATCCTCAAGATCGGCGCCGTCCACGTACCCGTGAATCCGATGCTGCGCGAACACGAGCTCGCCCACGAGCTCGCCGACGCCGGCGTCACGATCCTGCTCACGCAGCCCGAACTGCTCCCGCTGGTGGAGGCGGTCCGGCCGCGCACGCCGGTGCGGCACGTCGCCGTCACTGCCCTCGGCGACATGCTCACCGGTACGAGGCCGGGGGAGGTGCCGCCACCGTTCCCGGTCACCGATCCCGCCGCGGGCGACTGGGCGAGCATTCTCGACAGTCCCCGCGCACCCGCCGTCGCGACGGACCCGGACGCGCTCGCCGCGCTGAACTACACCGGCGGCACCACCGGCATGCCGAAGGGCTGCGAGCACACCCAGTGGCACATGGTCTACACCGCGGCCGCGGCCACCGTCGGCGGCGGCCGGCGGGTGGGGGAGACCACCGTGGTGCTCAACTACCTGCCCGTGTTCTGGATCGCCGGTGAGGTCTTCGGCATCCTCAACCCTCTCGTCAACGGCGGCTCCGTGGTGCTGATGACCCGATGGGACGCGGACGCCGCGCTGGCTCTCGTCGAGCGGCACGGCGTCACCAGCACGGTCGGCACCGTCGACAACTATGTCGAACTCATGGACGCGCCCGGCTTCGACGGGAACCGCGCCGCCACGCTCGACAACGCCATGGCGGTGTCGTTCGTGCTGAAGCTCGACCCGGCGATCCGCCGGCGGTGGCGCGACGCGACCGGCCACACCCTGCGGGAGGCGAGCTACGGCATGACCGAGACGAACACCGCGGACACCTTCACCCTCGGCTTCCAGGACGGCGACTTCGACCTCGCGAGCGAGCCGGTGTTCTGTGGCCTGCCCGTGCCGGGCACCGACATCCTGATCGTCGACGAGGCGGGTGCCCCGGTGCCGCTCGGTGAGACCGGGCAGATCGTCGTGCGCAGCCCCTCGGTGACCACCGGGTACTACCGCAACGCCGAGGCTACCGCGGACGCGTTCCAGGGCGACTGGCTGCGCACCGGCGACGTCGGCCGGTTCGACGAGCGCGGTGCGCTGCACTATCTCGCCCGCAACAAGGAGATGATCAAGACCAACGGTATGAGCGTCTTCCCCGCCGAGGTCGAGGCGCTGCTGCGCATGCACCCGGGGGTCGCGACGGTCGCGGTGGTCCCCAGGTCCGATCCGGACAGAGGGCAGGTCGCGTTTGCGTTCGTCCAGCCGGTCCCCGGCGCGACCGTCACGGCCGGCGAACTCACGGCGTGGGCGCGCGAGAACATGGCGGGTTACAAGGTGCCGATCGTCGAACTCGTCGAGGCGATGCCCATGACGGCCACCGGCAAGATCCGCAAAGGCGATCTGTTTGCGCGGGCGGAGGGGAGTCACTAGGGAGCGGGGTTCCGGGCCGGCGGGTGACGCACCCCAACCGGCTGCAATGATTGGTAGGCTAACCAAACCAAGGGTAGCCTGAGCTATCTTCTTGTGCGATCGATCCATCCGCGGCTGCGGCCCCCGAGCACGGAAGAGCGACCATGACCGACCGCTCCTGCAACGACAGCGGTGACTCGCCGTCGCCGGACGGCGAACCACCGGAACTCCTCGACCTCGTCGGGATCGGATTCGGACCCGCCAATCTCGCATTGGCGATCGCCGTCGAAGAGCACAATGCCGACGCCCCGCACGACCCCGTGCGGGCCCGGTTCTTCGACCGGCAACCCGCCTTCGCCTGGCATCCCGGAATGCTCCTCGAGGGCTCCACCATGCAGATCGCCTTCCCGAAGGACCTGGTCACCTTCCGCAACCCCACGAGCCCCTACACCTTCTTCGCCTACCTGCACGACCGGGGCCGGCTCGTCGACTTCGTCAACCACCAGACGTTCTTCCCCACCCGGCACGAGTTCCAGGACTATCTGCAGTGGGCGGCCGCCCGCGTCGACGCCGACGTGCGGTACGGCACCGAGGTCGTCGCCGTCGAGGCCGTACGCGACCCGGCGGGCATCGCCGACCGCCTCGCCGTCCACGCCGCCGACGGCACCGTCGTACACGCCCGCAACATCGTCGTCGGGGTGGGGTTGCGGCCCCGCATCCCCCCGTGGGCCACCGAGAGCGTGCGGTGCTTCCACAACCACCGGTTCCTGTTCCATCTGGCCGAGATGCCGGCGCCGGTGCACCAGCGGTTCGTCGTCGTCGGTGCCGGCCAGAGCGCTGCCGAGGTGGTGCAGTACCTGCACAGCCACTACCCGCAGGCCGAGGTGCACAACGTGTTCGCCCGCTTCGGCTACAGCCCCGCCGACGACAGCCCGTACGCCAACCGCATCTTCGATCCGGCCACCGTCGACGAACTGCACGCCGCACCCGAAGCGGAGCGGGAGCGACTGCTGGCCCTGCACCGCAGCACCAACTACTCCGTCGTCGACCCCGACCTCATCGCCGCGCTGTACGCGGCCGAGTACCGCGAGCGCGTCGGCGGCCGGCGGCGGCTGTTCATGCGGCGCGCCTCCGAGGTCGCCGCGGTCACCGAGACGGCTACCGGAATCGAGGTGGACGTGCGCAGCACGCTCGACGGACTCACCGACACCCTGACGTGCGACGCCGTGGTCCTCGCCACCGGATTCGACGCCGCCCCGCTGCCCCCGCTGCTCGGCGCTCTCGCTCCCGCCTCGTCGCCGCTGCGCACGGTCGACCGGGACTACCGCCTGCCCACCGAGGGCGACGTCCGGGCGGGGATCTATCTCCAGGGCGGCACCGAGAAGACCCACGGGCTGACGGCCTCGCTGCTGTCGAACGTGGCGATCCGGTCCGGGGAGATCCTCGGATCCGTCCTCGAGCAGCGCGACGGAAAACTACCAGCGGGTCATGACCGGGCCCCGGACCTTGCTAGGGTACGGGAGCAGCACACCTATGCGACAAGTGAGGCGAGATGAGCACGAATCCTTTTGACGACGAAGACGGCCGCTTCTACGTCCTCATGAACGACGAGGAGCAGTACTCGCTGTGGCCGACTTTCTCCGAGGTGCCGCAGGGGTGGCGCGTGGTGTTCGGGGAGGAGTCGCGTGCAGCGTGCGTCGAGTACGTGGAGAAGAACTGGACCGACATGCGGCCGAAGAGCCTGCGTGACGCCATGGAAGCCGACGAGAAGGCGCGCAACGCCGGCGCCTGACCGTCCGAGGTAACGCGTGGACGAGAGTCACGCCGCGGGTGCGCCACCCGCGGGGTGACTCTCGTGGCGTTTCGACGCCCGGTACGGACGGACCAGGCGGACGCGCCGCAACTGCGGCCGGCGCAGCGACCCCGCCCGCAGCACGCTGCGCGGATGCCGGACCGTGCGGGCCAGCCACTCGCCGAGCGTCACCCCCGCCGCCAGCGCACACCCGATGCCGAACGCCGAGAACAGCGCGGTCAGTCCGAGCAGCAGTTCGTTGCCGATCACCGCATACAGGCCCCGGTACAACGACAGGCCCGGCAGCAGCGGGGTGATACCGGCGACCGCCACCACCAACGGTGGGGTCAGCGCCCGTCGCGCCATCAGGCCACCGGCGAAACCGACCACCGTCGCGGCCGTCGCCGACGAGATGATCGGGCCCACCGCGAACTCCATCGACATCAGGAACACGAGGCTGCCCGCCGCACCGCCGAGCGCGGCAGCCGTCAGCGCCCGCCGTTCGGCGTAGCACGCCAGCGCATAGAACAGTGCCGACGCCGCACCGGCGAGTACCTTCACCGGCAGGGCGGTCGCCGTGGGTAGCGCATCGTTGCTGATCACCGGCAGCTCCGCGCCCAGCGCCTCCATCACCTTCAGCGCCGTCGCCACGCCGGCGATGATCCCGCCCGTCATCATCACCAGTTCGAAGAACCGCGCCGACGCGGTGATCGGCGCTCCGGTGATCGCGTCCTGCACCGAGCCGACCAGCGACAAGCCCGAGAGCAGTACCGTCACGCCGGCCGCGATGATCAGCCCCGGCGGCACGTCGACACCCAACGGCTCGCGCAGGTTGAACAACAGGATCGCGGGCGTCGCGGCGATGATGCCGCCGACGACGTGCTGGAAGAAGAACGGCAGGCCCATGCCGTTGAGCACACGGTTCGTCCGGTCGATGACCGCTGTCGACGCGAACGCCATCGCCGCCACGAGCACGCCACCACCGAGCAGCACCGAGATCGACGCGGCCATCGCCGCCCACGCGAACGTCGCCATCCAGCGGTGATACGGGTGCGGCGCCGTCGTGATCGCCAGCAGATCCTCGCGGGCCTGCGCCGGCGAGATCGCCTCCCGCCGGATGCGCCGGGTCAACCGGTCCACCGCGGCCAGCCGCGTGAAGTCCATCGACCGGTACTGCACGACGCGCATCGTGCTCGCCGGCGGCATCGTCGGCCCCCGGTACGCCGAGAGGACGATCGAGTTGTAGGTCACGTCGACGTCGCACTGGGCCAGGCCGTACGTCGCGGCGACGAAACGCACCTGCTCGGAGGTGTCGATCGCGCCGGTGCCCGCGGCCAGCAGCACCTCGCCGACGCGGACGGCGACGTCGAGCGCCTCGGCGACCGTCGCGTCGTCCGTCAGGTCGATCGGCTGCAGCGGCGCCGGCGCCTCGGTGATGGTGTCCAGGGTCGCCCGGCGGTCGAGGACAAGCTTTCCGAAGGCGGCTGCCATCGTTCCCACCGCTGTGCGCTCCCAACTCTGTCGTCGTCGATTCCGGCCGTCGCGGCCACCAATCCACCGTAACGAACCGGGGGGTGGCATGCCGGGCCCGGTGTCTCGGTATGATTGGCGCGCTCGACTGCCTCCTTAGCTCAGTGGTAGAGCACTCGCCTTGTAAGCGAGCGGTCGTCAGTTCAATCCTGACAGGGGGCTCCACCAGCGGCGCGGGGGCATCCGCGCGGTTCTCGGTCGGACGCGACAACAATTGCATTCGCGTCCGGCTGCCCGGATCGCGGATGCGCTCAGGTCTCGCTGTCCGGGTGGATCGGTGAGGCGCGCAACCCGGTCTCGTCGCTCTCGTTCGCGGCGACCTCGAACACCTGCAACGGCGTGTTCGGGGGAGGGGCGTCCTCGGTTCGATCGGGCGCTGCTGCCGCGGAGACGGCGGGCGACGACTCGATCCGGCGGCGGATCTCCGCGAGCAGGGCGTCGGTCGGCACCCGGGTCAGGTCGGGTCCGGCACCGGATTCCGGCATCTCCGTCACGGTGATCACCCCCGGAGCTCGTGACAACGTGTCGACCGATTCTCGCAGAGCGCCCAGCGGTGGGTCACCGGTTTGCGGAGGCGTTGCGCATCGCGCGGCGGGCCTGTTCCGCGGTGAAGTTCGGCGTCACGCGCAGTTCCTCGAGGGGGACTTCGCGTTCGGCGCTGCGGACCTCGACGCGCACGGGATCACCGGTCGTGTCGTCGGACAGGCCGAGAGGAGCGCCGCGCTCGCCCTGGAGGTACTTGTCACCCCACTGCTGCAGCGCGAGTACCACGGGGAGCAGGTCGCGGCCCTTCTCGGTGAGGACGTACTCGTACCGCGTCCGCTGCCCGGGTTCCTTGTACGGCCGACGCTCGAACAGGCCCTCGGCGGTCATCTCGCGCAGTCGGGCTGCCGCGACAGCCTCGGTGACCCCGACGCGGCGGGTGAAGTCGTCGAACCGCCGGGTGCCGTAGTAGGCCTCGCGCAGGATCAGCATCGCCGAGCGGGTTCCCACCGTGTCCATCGCCTTCGCGATCGAGCACTGGGTGGTCTGCCAGGCATCGCGATCGGCGAGAAAGCCCTCCAACCGTGCCGCATCCATGCACCCATCCTAAGTGACTTGCCCGCGACATAGTCAGGCCGACGGTCGGTTCCCGGCACGAAGGCCGTCGGCTGGCTACCCGACGAACCGTGGTGAGGCACATCACAGAGTGCGCTTGTCGAACTGGGGGTAACACCTATCGTGTACCGCTCGATGATCTTGATGATGCCCCCGTCGCGCGCTCAGCGACGTGGAGCGTCGTTCGTCTCCGTCCCCTGCGGAGACGAAGGATCGTCACACGACACCTTGGAGGTAGGAATGGTTCTCGGTTCCCTCGCTGCAACGCTGTTCACTCTGCTCGCCGGTCTCGGCATCCTGCTCTGATCCATCACCCCTCGGGCGCTCCCACCTCGAAGTGGGAGCGCCCGAGGGGTTTCGTGCAGTCCAGCGGTCGAACGCGATCAGCCCTTCCGTTCCGCACCGGCCCGTGTTCCGACTCCCGCATCACCTGCCGCTGTTGCCGTTGCCGCCGCTGTTGTTGCCGTTGCCGCGGTTGCCGTTGCCGCCGCTGTTGTTGCCGCCGCCCTCGTTGCCACCTTCGTTGCCGTCACCGCGGCCCTCGTTGCCGCGGCCGTCGTCACCGCTACCGTTCCCCTCGTTACCGTCCTCACTGCTTCCGTTCCCGGACTCCGGCACTACCGGCGGCACGATCGGGGCCGGCGCGGGAACGGTGGTGAACACGGGCGTCGGGCTCGCCTCTGGGGTGCCGGGTGAACTGGGGTTGCCGACCGGAATCGGGATGCTGACGGGAACGCTGCTCGTCCCCGCGACCGACGGCGCATCACCGCCCCGCCCCCAGGCAAGCAGGAGCAGGGCAACCGTTACTGCGGTCGTCACGCCGAGTGCCAGCAGGATCCGGCGACGACCGGGGTCGGGCTCGGGGGTCGCGTCGAACCGCACAGCAGTCGTGGCGGGCGCGAGTGGCACGGCGGCGGTGAACTCCCGTGTCGGCCCGTGAGGCACCGGGCTCACCGGAGCGGCGAAAGGCCGGCCCTGCAGGGCGGCGAGCATGTCCCGGGCACTGGTGAAGCGTTGTCCGGGATCGCGTGCCATCGCCCGCTCGATCACGGCCACGAGTCCGGGGTCGACGTCCGGTCGCGCTGCGGCCAGCGGGGGCGGCGGTCCCTGCGTGATCGCCCGTGCCAGCGCCAGCAGGTTGTCGTAGTCGTAGGGCTTGCGCCCGGTCAGTGCCTCGTACCCCACGGCCCCGAGGGCGTACAGATCGTCGTGCACGCTCGCCGGCGTGCCGGCAAGCCGATCGGGGCTCAGGTAGGCGACGGTGCCGACGAGTTCGCCGGTGCGGGTGTAGTCCTCGCCGGCGCTCTTGGCGATGCCGAAGTCGGTCACCTTCACCGCTCCGGCCTCGGTGAAGAGGATGTTGCCCGGTTTGATGTCGCGGTGGAGGATCCCGGCGTCGTGCGCCGCGGCGACCGCGGCTGCCACGTCGATCAGGATGGCCCGCACCCGGTCCTGTGGCATCGGGCCGAGCGCGATCTCGTCGGCGAGGGTGCCGCCGGGCAGGCGCTCCATCACGATGTAGGGCACTCCGGCGTCCTCGCCGCTGTCGTGCACCGCGACGATGTGCGGATCGTCGAGGGACGCCGCCGCGCGTGCCTCGGCCTCGAAGCGTCGGCGCACGTCGGGCAGGCGTCCGAATTCGCCCCGAAGCACTTTCACCGCGACGGGTCGCCCGAGACGGGTGTCCCAGCCGTCTCTGATCTCACCCATCCCGCCGCAGCCCAGCACGCCGCGCAACTCGTAGCGGCCGGCGAGCAGTTCGGGGACGGGCATGGTTCCAACGCTAGTAGCCCCGGCCGGTCCCGTCGCGCTGGTCCGTCGCGCGGGGCGCCGGCACGGTCCGTTCGCTCGGTGGGGCGAGGCGGTCCTTCGAGCCGGCGTCCAGGGCCGGCTCGGGCACAGTTCAGCGAGACCGGGTCCCTCGAGCCGACGAGCGACCCACCACGCTGCGGACGAAGGTGACGAGGGCGGCGACGATCCCGATGACACTGCCCACGATTCCCAGCCCCAGGACGATGCGCGCCACGAGCGGCCAGTCGAACGAGGCGTCGCCGAAGTCGAACGGGAACACCTGCCAGATCGTCAGCAGCGCCAGCAGCGCAACCGTCGTGGTGACCGCGTCTCCCAGCGCCTTGAACCACACGGGATCCCGCATCAGGTACAGGAGATTGGCGACCAGGCTGACCAGGATCGAGGCGTTGACCCAGCCGATGACGGACCGCGTGTCGTCGGTGAGGAACGGCACCGCCTCCCAGCCCGGCCACACGTTCGCGGCGTACAGCACCACCGCGTTGAGGAGGGCCGCGACGAGATACCCGAATCGTCGGGCGGCGACCGGGGAGCGCGGTCGGGTCGAAGTGGGTGTCATGGCGACCTCCCTCGGTCGGAACCGTCTTTCACGCTAGACCCGGGGGTCCGTGCCGGGGAAGAAGGTCACCGCCCGGCCGATGAGTTTACCGCCGCTCGGCGGTCGGAACAGGTACGGCATCGTTCGCAGTGAGGAGTCAGCACCATGTTGGACCGTTCCTTTTCCAGTTTCGCTGTCGACGACGTGGCGGCGGCCGCGAAGTTCTACGGAGACGTCCTCGGTCTCTCCGTGTCCGAGGAGCACGGGATGTTGCACCTGGACCTCGACGGCGGACGCGACACGTTGATCTATCCGAAGGAGGACCACACTCCGGCCACCTACACCGTCCTCGACTTTCCCGTTCGCGACCTCGAGAAGGTGGTGGACGAACTCGCCGCTCGCGGTGTCCGGTTCGAGCGCTACGACGACGTCGACGACAAGGGCATCTTCCGTCGGGTCGGCCCGCCGATCGCGTGGTTCCGGGACCCGGCCGGCAACATCCTCGCCGTCCTCGAGACGGACGAGGCTCCGGACGAGGAGCGGATTCGTGCGCTGATCGAGGAACACACCGCGGCCCGCAACGCCAAGGACGTCGATCGGCTCGCCGCGTGCTACGTCCCCGGTGCGACGGTGTTCGATCTGGCGCCGCCGCTGCGCAAGTCCGCCCCCGCTCCGCAGGTCTGGGCGTCGTGGTTCGCGGGGTTCGACGGCCCTCTCGACTGTGAGGTGCGGGACCTGCGCGTCGAGACGGCCGGCGACGTCGCGTTCTGCCACGCACTGTCGCGGCTGGGAGCGACACAGCACGGCGGGCCGCGCTTCGACCTGTGGTTCCGCGTCACGTTCGGTCTACGCCGCGTCGAGGGGTCGTGGCGGATCGCACACGAGCACGAGTCCACCCCGTTCCACATGGACGGCACCTTCCGGGCCGTCACGGACCTGCAGGAGTGAGCGGATCAGTCCGGTGCCCGCAGTTCGTGCCTGCCGCTGTTGCCCGAGCCACCCGAGTTGCTGCGCAACCACCGGCCGGGCAGCTTGCCCGCGAGATCACCCAGCGGGCCCACCGCCTCGCGGAGCAGTTCGGCGGTCTCCTGCAGCACGTCGATGCTGGTGCTCATCCGATGGATCGTGGGGGTCAGCTGCACCAGCGTCTCGGACAGCGACACGATCTGGTCGAGCGGTCCGCCCTTGGCGAGCAGGCGTTCGAGGGCGCCCTGTTCGGCGAGCAGGGTGTCGAGCACCCCGCCCTGCTCGAGGGCCCGTTCGACCAGGCCGCCGGGCTGGAGGGCGACGTCGACGATTCCGCCGGGAGCGGTGAGCCGTTCGACGGGCCCGCTCTCGGCGAGCAGACGCTCGAGCGGGCCGCTGGGGGCGGTGAGCCGATCGAGGAGGCCGCCGCTCGACAGCAGGCGGTCCAGGGCTCCGTCCTCGGCGAGGACCTTCTCGAGCGGACCGCCGGGCGCCGTCACCCGGTCGAGGGCGCCACCGGGTTCGAGGAGCCGGTCGAGGGGGCCGCCCGGGGCGGTGAGCCGGTCAACCGGTCCGCCGGGCGCGAGGAGGCGATCCAGCGGTCCGCCGGGACGCAGCGCCTGGCCGAGCGGACGGTCGTCGGCGGCAAGCACGGAGACCTGTTGCAGCAAACCGAGCGGTCCCCGCGGGCTCGCGACGCCGACCGCGTTCAGCCCCGCATACGTCTGGGGGGAGACCGCCAGGCGGACGGTCCCGATGACGCCTTCGGCCACGCCGAGGGCCGAGTCCGCCGCAGCGAAGCCGAGACGGACGGGGAACGCGAGCGCGGACGCCAGACTCATGCCTGTCACTGTAACCGGCGCAACAGTGCGGCTCGGCGGGACGAGCCGCCGCCGCGGGTCCTCAGGAGACGCGGAGCGTTCCCACCCGGGCATACACCTCGGTGCAGCCGCAGCCCCGAGCGAGTTCGGAGCAGTCGATCACCAGCACGTGCCGCACCCGGGAGGTGTCGAAGCAGTCGGGATCGGTGCATTCCACGGTCGTCGTCGCGTGCACGACGAGGGTGCCGTGACAGTGGTCGAGATCGGATCGGCACGCCCGGCACGTCGTCATGGGCGGGACCTCCTTCGCGGTGGCTGTCTTCGTCCCGTAATAGCATCACGCGCCGACAACGTGGTGGACGTGCGGGGGCGTGTCCGGCCGGGTCGGCGCCTCCGGCGGGGCCGGATCACCGCCTCCGGCGGGGCCGGATCAGCGCCTCCGGCGGCGGGCGAGGACGGCAACGGCCAGCACACCGGCGATCGCCCCGACCCCGGCGGCGATCCACCAGCCGCGGGCGTTCCCGGATTCGGGCACCGTCACCGCGACGGGTTCGGAGGTCGCGCCCGCCGCGCCGGGCGCGCCCGAGTAGACCGCGGTGATCGTGTGGCTTCCGGCGCCCGAGAGGCGATGCTCGACGGCGGCCCGGCCGTCGACGACCGCCACCGGCTGACCCAGGTCGGTGCCGCCGTCCCGGAACAGCACCGTGCCGCCTTCGACGTCCGGCGACACCGTCGCCGTGAGGGTGACGACCGTCCCGTCGTCCACCACGTCCGGGGCGTCGACGGTGACCGTCGCGGGCACCTCGGCGACGTCGGAGATCGTGATGACCGCGAGCGGACCGGCGCCGGCGTTGAGGGGCCCGGTCATCGTGTCCCGCGGTGAGCAGCGTGTCGGTCCCCACTGGGTGGAGCCGAGGAACGTGGCCTGGGTGAGCGAGGTGTTGTAGTTCGCGTCGTCGTCGACCAGGCCCGCGGCGCCGGCGGTGCGGAGCATCGGCGTGATCACGCCCGCGTCGCCCGCGATCATGGTCACCTCCACCGCGGGGAGCCGGAACCAGCTGTCGCCGACGGGACTGGGGGTGCCGTCGAGCTGCAACTGTGTCTTGGGCGCCCGGATCCCGGCCTCGCCCTCGGTGCCGGACGTGGGGCTGTTGCCGATGACCTCGTTGTTTCCGGACAGGCGCAGGATCGTGCCCGCCGGGTCGGGGACGCCGTCCTCGTTCACCCGCAGCACGCCGGGCGGCACGTTGTCCAGGTTGAAGGCGGTCCCGGGCACGACCGCGGCGTCGACGAACGTCGCGTTGGCGGGAATCGCGAAGTCGTTCTTCAGGCGGGAGACGCTGCGGGTGGTAGCGCCGCGGCTCGAGTCCGGATACGCGACGGGGGCCGTCTGGATCCGGTAGCTGAACCGTTCACCCGGGCGGACCCGGGCGGGCGCGTCCACCGTCGCGGACGATCCGAGCAATTCGTCGACGTCGATCACCGACCGCACCCGGCACGCGAGGCCGAACGAGACCTCGACCTCCTCGGCGGCCCCGGGCGGGCAGGCCACGAGCAGGGACACGGCGACGGCCGCGGCCGACGCCGCCCCGCGGCGCAGCCACTTCGGCGACACGGCGGCTCCTCACGATGCGGATACGTCTCACAGTGCGAACACGTCCATGATCCCCGATCGCCGCACCCCGACGGCCCGGATTCGGCAGGGCCGGCCGTACAGGAAGTTCCCAGGGTTCTCGCAGCGGCATGCCAGAGCACTCCGGGAGAATCGGCGCCGTGACCGACAAGACCCCCGAAGCCCGGATTCTGATCGTCGACGACGAACCGAACATCGCCGAACTGCTCTCGGTGAGCCTGAAATTCCAGGGCTTCGAGGTCGAGACGGCAAGCAACGGCGCCGAGGGGCTCGACCGGGCCCGGGCGTTCCGGCCGGACGCGGTGATCCTCGACGTCATGATGCCCGGGATGGACGGGTTCGGGATGCTGCGCCGGCTCCGGGCCGACGGCTCGGACGCGCCGGTGTTGTTCCTGACGGCGAAGGACGCCGTGGCGGACAAGGTGTCCGGCCTGACCCTGGGCGCGGACGACTACGTCACCAAGCCGTTCAGCCTCGAGGAGGTCATCGCCCGGCTCCGGGTGATCCTGCGACGGGCCGGCAAGGTCGCCGCGGACGAACGCTCGGCCCGCATCACCTTCGCCGACATCGAACTCGACGACGACACCCACGAGGTGTGGAAGGCCGGCCGGCCGGTGTCGCTCTCACCCACCGAGTTCACCCTGCTGCGGTACTTCATGGTCAACGCGGGCACGGTGCTCAGCAAGCCGCGCATCCTCGACCACGTGTGGAGCTACGACTTCGGCGGCGAGGTCGGCGTCGTGGAGTCGTACGTCTCCTATCTGCGGCGCAAGGTCGACACCGGGGACACCCCGTTGATCCACACCCTGCGCGGGGTCGGGTACGTCATGCGGGAACCCCGCGCGTGAGCCGCGTACGGCCGCTGCCGCTGCGGTTGACGCTGGTCGCGGCGCTGGTGGCGTTGTCGGGCCTGGGACTGCTGGCGTCCGGGGTGGCGGTGACGTCCGCGTTGCAGGGTTCGCTGCTCGCCCGGACCGACCAGGACCTGCGCACCGCGGCGCAGACGTGGGCCAAGCCGCCCGGGACCGGCCGCGAGCTGCCGCCGCCGGACGCTCCGAGTTCGAACCGGCCGCCGAGCCCGTTCTATGTGCGGGTGGTCGACCCGGACGGGCGGGAGCGGTTCGTCGTCAACGACGAGTCCACCGCGCCGGCGCTGCCCGGCGAGCCGGTGTGGGAGCCGCAGACCGTGGGCTCCGCCGACGGGTCCGACGTGCGCTGGCGGGTGGTGTCGACCCGTAGCGCCGCGGGCCTCGTGACCACCGTCGGTGTCACCCTGGTCTCGATCGAGGACACCGTCGATCGGCTCGTCGTGCTGCAGGTCGGCATCGGCGCCGCGGTGCTGCTCGTGCTCGGGGTCGCCGGGTACTTCGTGGTGCGGCGCAGTCTGCGGCCGCTGAAGGAGGTCGAACGCACCGCGGCAGCGATCGCGGGCGGGGATCTGCACCGGCGGGTTCCCGAGCGGGACCCGCGCACCGAGGTCGGTGGGCTGTCGGTGGCGCTGAACGGCATGCTCGGCCAGATCCAGGAGGCCTTCGCGGCGACGGCGGCGTCGGAGGAGTCCGCCCGCAGATCCGAGGAGAAGATGCGACGGTTCGTCGCCGACGCCGGCCACGAGTTGCGCACCCCGCTCACCACGATCCGCGGGTTCGCCGAGCTCTACCGGCAGGGCGCGAGCAGCGACACCGCACTGCTGATGGACCGCATCGAGAGCGAGTCCCGGCGGATGGGCCTGCTGGTGGAGGATCTGCTCGTGCTGGCCCGCCTCGATGCCCAGCGGCCGCTCGAGCAGAATCCGGTGGACCTGCTCGCCCTGGCCGCCGACGCCGTGCACGATGCGCGGGCCGTCGCGCCGGAGCGCACCGTCGAGCTCGAGGTGTTCGACGGCCCCGGGATACCGGAGGTGCTCGGCGACGACGCGCGACTGCGGCAGGTGCTCGGCAACCTCGTCACCAACGCCCTCACCCACACTCCGGCCGACGCGCGCGTCACCGTCCGGGTCGGCACGGCCGGACCCGACGCCGTGCTCGAGGTCGTCGACACCGGCCCCGGCCTGAGTGAGGCGGACCGCGCCCGGGTCTTCGAGCGTTTCTATCGCGCCGACGTCTCGCGCGCCCGTTCGTCGGGCGGCAGCGGTCTCGGGTTGTCGATCGTCGCCGCGCTGGTGGCGGCCCACGGCGGCCGGGCGGAGGTGGAGTCCGCGCCGGGCGCCGGGTCGACGTTCCGGGTGCTGATCCCGCGGATGCCGGTGGGATGACGGTCCGGCCCTGGGCTACGGTGACGTAACTGACTTTCGAGTAAGGAGACGTCGTGGGACTGTCGGGGACGGCGCAGCGCGCCGTGCGCAACGCGTGGGCGCTGTTCGTCGGCGACGGAATCGAACCACCGCACGCCACCGCGTCGGCCGTCGTCGCCGACGGACCGCACCGTACCCTGCGCCGCTACGGTGAGTCCGACGCGGGCGCCCCGGTCCTGCTCGTGCCGCCGCTCGCCGCGCCCGCGCGCTGCTACGACCTGCGCCCCGGGCAGAGTCTCGTGCAGCACCTCGTCGCCACCGGTCGCAACGTCCACGTCCTCGATTTCGGCACCATGGACCGCTCCGACCGTCATCTCGGGTTCGAACACTGGGTCGACGACATCGTGCCCGAGGCGATCGCGCGGGTCGCCGAACTGTGCGGCGGCCGCGACGTCGACCTGGCCGCCTGGAGCCTCGGCGGAACCCTGTGCCTGCTCACCGCGGCCGCCCATCCCGGGTTGCCGATTCGCTCGATCACCGCGTTCGGCACGCCGATCGACTACGAGCGCATCCCCTTCCTCGGGCCGGCCCGGCACCTCGGCCGCCTCGTGGGCGAACCCGCCCTCACGGCCGTGACCCACCTGCTCGGGGGCGTGCCCGCCCCGCTGGTGCAGCTCGGTTACCGGGCCACCGCCCTCGAACGCGAACTGACCCGGCCGTGGTTCGTCGCCCGCAACCTCGCCGACGCCGGCACCCTCGCCCGGATGGAGGCGATCGACCGGTTCCAGGCGGACATGCCCGGCTACCCGGGCCGGCTGTTCCATCAGATGGCGATGCGCCTCACGGTCGCGAACGAACTCGCGACGGGCCGGGTCCGGTTCGAGGACCGGACGATCGACCTCGCCGACGTCACCGTGCCCGTGCTCGCACTCGCCGGCAGCGACGACGTGCTCGCACCCGTCCCGGCCGTCGAGGCGATCGGCCGGGTACTGCCCGGATCGCCCCACGTGCGGTTCGAGGTCGTGCCCGGCAGCCACCTGGGACTGCTCGCCGGCCCAGCCGCCCGCGGCACGTCGTGGGCGCACTTCACCGGGTTCCTCGACGACCCCGCACCGGTGCCGCCGCGGACCGGAAGGTCAGGCGGGGACGTGGTCCGCGTGCCCGAGTTCCCGTAGCGCGGCCTTCAGCTTCGCCTGGGCCTCGTCGAGCGACTCCGGCGACGGGTCCTTCTCCGCCTTGCTGATGTCGAAGTCACCGAGGTCGTACGCCGGGAAGACGTGCAGGTGCAGATGCGGCACCTCGAGGCCGGCGACGAGCAGTCCCGCACGCGGCGCGCCGAACGCCGAGCACACCGCCCGGCCCATGATGCGGGCGACGTGGTGGACCTTGTCCCACAGGTCGTCGTCGACGTTCTGCCAGTGATCCACCTCCTGCCGCGGCACCACGAGCACGTGGCCCTGGTTCACGGGGTTGATGGTCAGGAAGACGACGACGTCGTCGTCCTGCCACACGAACCGGCCCGGCAGGTCGCCGGCGATGATCATGCTGAACACGGAAGCCATACCGGGGAGAATAGGCGGACCCCCGCAGCCGGCGCCTCTCGTATCCTCGTCGCATGCCGTCGCCGCAGCCACCCCGGACGGGACCGCTGCGCGCGCTCGTCGCCGACCTGATCGACCGGCACCTGCGCACCGTCGCGGCGGGGGAGCGCCGCGTGGTCGGGCTCTGCGGCCCGCCCGGCGCCGGCAAGAGCACCGCCGCCGACCTGCTCGTCGACCTCCTGCGCGACGCCGGCATTGCCGCCGCCGCCGCTCCGATGGACGGCTTCCACCTGTCCAACCACCGGCTCGACGCCCGCGGCACCCGATCCCGCAAGGGCGCGCCCGAGACGTTCGACGTCGACGGATTCGCGGCCCTGCTGCGCCGGATCCGCGACGACCGCACGGAGACCGTGCACGCACCCGAGTACTCGCGCCGCCTCCACGAACCGATCGCCGCG
Source organism: Rhodococcus ruber (assembly GCF_016804345.1). Taxonomy (NCBI): domain Bacteria; kingdom Bacillati; phylum Actinomycetota; class Actinomycetes; order Mycobacteriales; family Nocardiaceae; genus Rhodococcus; species Rhodococcus ruber. The sequence goes on from NZ_CP044211.1 coordinate 1,232,620, forward strand.
TTCCACGAGATCACCCCCGAGACCCGCGTCGTCGTCACCGAGGGCAACTACCTGCTCCTCGCAGACGGCGGATGGGAACGGATCCGCCCGCTCCTCGACCTCGTCGTCTACCTCGACGCACCCGACGACGAGCTCGAGACCCGCCTGGCCCGGCGTCACCGGGCCACCGGATCGACCGTCGCCCAGGCCGCCGAGTGGGTCCGCACGGTCGACCTGCCCAACGCGTACACCGTTGCGCGGACCCGGGACCGTGCCGACCTGGTGTGGTGCCCGGTCGTGGGAACCGGAGGGGACGCCGGAGCGGCCCGGTAGCGCCGGGCGGTCCCGGTCGTCCGTCCCGGTACCCCGTCGCCCGCGCACGGACGGTGGGGCACCGATGCGTCGGTCCGGGGCCCCGGACCGGTCCCGTAACCTGTCCTGCGTGCGCGTACTCGTTATCGGTTCCGGTGCCCGTGAACATGCCCTCGTCCTGGCCCTGACCCGCGATCCCGGCGTGACGGCCGTGCTGGCGGCGCCCGGCAACGCCGGCATCGGCCGGATCGCCGAGCAGCTCCCGGTCGACGCCGCGTCCGCCGAGGACGTCGTCGCGCTCGCGAAGGCGCAGAATGTCGACCTCGTGGTGATCGGCCCGGAGGTGCCCCTGGTCCTCGGCGTCGCCGACGCCGTGCGCGCCGCGGGCATCGCCTGCTTCGGTCCGTCCGCGGTGGCCGCCCGCATCGAGGGCTCGAAGGCGTTCGCCAAGGACGTCATGAAGACCGCCGGGGTCCGCACCGCGCACAGCGAGGTCGTCGACAATCCCGCCGATCTCGACGAGAAGCTCGACCGCTTCGGCCCCACCTGGGTGGTCAAGGACGACGGGCTCGCCGCCGGCAAGGGCGTCGTCGTCACCGCCGACCGGGCCGCCGCCCGCGACCACGCCGCGGAAATCCTCGAGAACGGGCACCCCGTGCTGCTCGAATCGTTCCTCGACGGCCCCGAGGTCTCGCTGTTCTGCCTCGTCGACGGCGAGACCGTCGTGCCGCTGCTGCCGGCGCAGGACCACAAGCGCGTCGGCGACGGCGACACCGGCCCCAACACCGGCGGCATGGGCGCCTACACGCCGCTGCCGTGGCTGCCGCAGGGCATGGTCGACACGATCGTCGCGGACGTTGTGAAGCCCGTCGCCGTCGAGATGGTCCGCCGCGGATGCGGCTTCTCGGGCCTGCTCTACGCGGGCCTGGCCATCGGCAAGGACGGCCCGGCCGTCGTCGAATTCAACTGCCGCTTCGGTGATCCCGAGACCCAGGCCGTGCTCGCCCTGCTCGAGTCGCCGCTCGGCGAGGTGCTGAACGCGGTCGCGACCGGCACCCTGGCCGAGCTGCCACCGCTGCGCTGGCGCGACGGCGCCGCCGTCACCGTGGTGCTGGCGGCCGAGTACTACCCGGCCAGCCCCCGCACCGGCGACGTGGTCACCGGCGCCGACGCGCAGGGAGTGCTGCACGCCGGCACCAGGATCGCCGACGGCGCGGTCGTCTCGGCCGGCGGACGCGTCCTCAGCGTCGTCGGCACGGGCGCCGATCTCACCGCCGCCCGCGACGAGGCGTACGCCACGCTCGCCGGCATCAAGCTGCCGGGTGGGCACTTCCGCAAGGACATCGGTCTCGCCGCCGTCGAGGGACGCATCGCGATCCCGTCCTAGGGACGCATCCGCGCGGTGCCCGGACACGGGCGCGCTCCGTTCGGCGCGCGGGTGTCCGTCGAACGAGCTGACGTCGCGACGGTGGGTCGGTGCACGCCCACCGAGGAACGTCCGGTGAGCGCGAGCGGCTAACGTCTGAGGTCGTGCGCTTCGAATCCCGACGATCCCGGATCCAGACCTTCCACGTCATGGACGTGTGGAAGGCGGCCACCGAGCGGCAGCGCACCCACGGCGACGTGCTGAGCCTGGCGGCGGGTCAGCCGTCCACGCCGGCACCCGCCCCGGTGCTGCGCGCCACCCACCGTGTCCTCGACGACGAGCTGCTCGGCTACACCGAGACGTTCGGGATCCTGCCGCTGCGCGAGGCGATCGCCGGCTACCACCGCGACCGCTACGGCGTCGACGTCGGGGCCGACGACGTGGTCGTCACGACCGGATCGTCGGGGGCGTTCACGCTGCTGTTCCTGGCTGCCTTCGACGCCGGCGACACGGTCGTCGTCGCCCGGCCCGGCTACCCCGCCTACCGCAACACCCTCGCCGCCCTCGGCTGCAGGGTGGTCGAGCTGGACTGCGGACCGCACACCCGTTACCAGCCGACCGTCGAGATGCTCGAGGCCCTCGACGGGCCGATCGCCGGACTCGTCGTCGCCAGCCCCGCCAACCCGACCGGCACCATGATCGAGCCGGCCGAGCTGGCCGCACTCGCCCGCTGGTGCGACGACCACGACGCGCTGCTCATCTCCGACGAGATCTACCACGGCATCGAGTTCGGAACGCACGGTGCGCCCGCCACGAGCTGCGCGTGGGAGACCTCCCGCGACGCCGTGGTGATCGGCTCGGTGTCCAAGTACTTCTCGATGACCGGGTGGCGGCTGGGCTGGATGCTCGTGCCGGAGGGACTGCGCCCGCCGCTGCAGCGCCTGGCCTCCAACATGACGGTGTGCCCGCCGGCGATCTCCCAGTACGCGGCCGTCGCCGCGTTCGGCGCGGAGGCCCGGGCCGAGCTCGACGGGCACGTCACGCGGTACGCGGCCAACCGGGAGCTGCTGCTGCGGGGCCTGCCGGAGCTGGGTGTCACCGAGCTCGCCCCCGCCGACGGTGCCTTCTACGTCTACGCCGACATCGGCCACCTGCTCCCGGACGGCGAGAACTCCACCCGCTGGTGCGCCCGGCTGCTGCACGAGACCGGGGTGGCGCTCGCGCCCGGCGTCGACTTCGACACCGTGCACGGCGATCGGACCGTCCGGCTGTCCTTCGCCGGGTCCACCGCGGACGTGCAGGCGGCGCTGGAACGGCTGCGCGCCTGGCTGCCCGGATCGTGACGAAACCCGACAGATTGGTCCTACCTGCGAGTATTCGGGCCGTTTCCGTCAGGCGCGACCACCGGGACTGGCACCATGACAAGGGTGTCGATCGCAGCCACCCCCAAGGGCGAACGGCGCCGCCAGGCGCTCGTCGCGGCGGCGGCCGACCTGATCCTCGAAGGCGGAATCGATGCCGTCCGGCACCGTGCCGTCGCGCACCGGGCCGGACTTCCACTCGCCTCCACCACGTACTACTTCCACTCCCTCGACGACCTCGTCGCGAGCGCGGTCCAGCACAACGGCCGGCGTGAACTCGACGTCATGCGCTCGCGCGTGCAGTGCGTCCCGCCGAGCGACCGCGGACCCGAGTCCACCGCGGACCTGATCGTCGACCTGCTCGTCGGGCCCGGCGGGGTCGGCGAGATCGAACGCGAGCGCCTCATCGCCCGCTACGAGCGGTGCGTCGCCACCGCCCGTCACCCCGAGCTGCGCGACGTCCAGAAGGAGCTGCGCGCGCAGATCGAGCAGCTGCTCACGGACCTGCTGCAGCGGTGCGGGCGGTCGGTGCACGAACCACAGCTGCGGCGGCTCGTCGCGGTCGTCGACGGTGCCGTGCTCGGCGCGCTCGGCGACCTCGACCCCGATCCGCGGGCCCTCGCGCGGTGCATCCTGCCCGGCGTCCTGGAGGGAGTGGCACCGCCTGCCGAGCAGGAGGCGTGACGGGGCGCCGTAAACTGATGTCCTGTGAGTCGCATCCCGAACGTCCTTGCCACCCGTTACGCCAGCCCGGACCTGACCGCGCTGTGGTCGCCGGAGCACAAGATCGTGCTCGAGCGCCAGCTGTGGCTGGCGGTTCTGCGGGCGCAGGCGGAGCTCGGGATCGACGTCCCCCGGGAGGCGCTCGCCGATTACGAGCGGGTGCTCGAGCAGGTCGACCTCGAGTCGATCGCGGCGCGGGAGCGCGTCACCCGCCACGACGTGAAGGCCCGCATCGAGGAGTTCAACGCCCTCGCCGGCCACGAACACGTGCACAAGGGCATGACCAGCCGCGACCTCACCGAGAACGTCGAGCAGCTGCAGATCCTGCGTTCGCTCGAGCACGCCCACGCCCACGGTGTCGCGATCGCCGCGCGGCTGGCCGAGCGCGCCGCCGAGTACTCGACGCTGGTGATGGCGGGCCGGTCGCACAACGTCGCGGCGCAGGCCACCACTCTCGGCAAGCGGTTCGCGTCCGCCGCCGACGAGTTGCTCATCGCGCTCACCCGGTTGCGCGAGCTGATCGCCCGGTATCCGCTGCGCGGCATCAAGGGACCCATGGGCACCGCGCAGGACATGCTCGACCTGCTCGGCGGTGACGCCGACAAGCTCGCGCGTCTCGAGGCGAAGGTCGCCGAGCACCTCGGCTTCGCGAACGTGTTCACCAGCGTCGGCCAGGTCTATCCGCGCTCCCTGGACCACGACGTGCTCTCCGCGCTCGTGCAGGTCGCGGCCGGGCCGTCGTCGTTCGCGCACACCATCCGCCTGATGGCCGGGCACGAGCTCGTCACCGAGGGCTTCCAGCCGGGCCAGGTCGGCTCGTCCGCGATGCCGCACAAGATGAACACCCGTTCCTGCGAGCGGGTCAACGGCCTGCAGGTGGTGCTGCGCGGGTACGCGTCGATGGCCGCCGAGCTCGCCGGCGCGCAGTGGAACGAGGGCGACGTGTTCTGCTCGGTCGTGCGGCGCGTCGCACTGCCCGACGCGTTCTTCGCCCTCGACGGACTGATGGAGACCTTCCTGACCGTCCTCGCCGAGTTCGGTGCCTACCCGGCGGTGATCGAGAAGGAACTCAACCGCTACCTGCCGTTCCTGGCGACCACGAAGGTGCTCATGGCGGCGGTGCGCGCGGGCGTCGGCCGCGAGACGGCGCACGAGGTCATCAAGGAGCATGCGGTCGCCGTGGCACTGGCGATGCGTGAGCAGGGCCGCGAGCCGGACCTGCTGGACCGGCTGGCCGCCGACGAGCGGCTGCCACTGGATCGAGCGGCCCTCGACGCCGCGCTGGCCGACCGGTCGGCGTTCGTCGGTGCCGCACAGGCGCAGGTCGCCACCGTTGTCGCGGCGGTGCAGGACCTCGTCGAGCAGTACCCGGACGCCGCGAAGTACACGCCGGCGCCGATCCTGTAGGGATCGTCCGGGACAAGGCTGCCGGGGGGAGTTGTCAGATGGGGGTAGCCGAAATGCAGGGGAGAAGATGTTGGCCGGGAAGCCGGGTAATGCCGTACGGATCCGGGATGCGGTGCGGACGCGAGCCGCGCTGCTCGACGCCGCGACGGAGGTGTTTCTCCGCGACGGGTACGCCGCGGCGGCGACCGAGGAGATCGTCGCCGTCGCGGGCGTGACCCGCGGGGCGCTCTACCATCACTTCGCGAACAAGCGGGATCTGTTCCGCGGGGTCGTGGAGCGGATGCAGGTGGAGACCGAGGAGACGCTCGCGGCGATCGAGGGCAGCGATCCGTGGGAATCGTTCACCGCCGCGGTGCTCGCCTCGCTCGATGTCGTGTACGACCCGGCGATCCGGCGTCTGCTGCTCATCGAGGCCCCCGCGGTGCTGGGCTGGGCGGAGGTCCGGGAGGGGCACCGCAAGAACACCATCATGATCACCGAGCGCGCGCTGCGGGCAATCGCGCGGCGCAGCGGCGAACCGGCACCGCAGTCGTCGGCGCTGGCGCACATGATCGTCGCGGCCGTCGAGGAGGCCATGCTCTACCTCGCCCACAGCGACGACCCCATCCGCGAACGGCCGGAGGTGCAGGCGCAGCTGCTGCAGCTCCTCGAAGGCGTCCGGCGGCCGGCACCCGTTCAGGAGAGTGCGTGAGCGACTGCGTGTTCTGCGCGATCGTCGCCGGCGCCGCGCCGGCGAGCATCGTGTTGGACGAGCCGGATGTGCTGGCGTTCATGGACATTCGTCCGTTCACACCCGGGCACCTGCTGGTGATCCCCAAGCGCCACGCATCCGGCCTCGCGCACCTCGCCCCACAGGACGGCGCGCGGGTGTTCGACGCGGGCCGGCGCATCGCGACCGCGCTGCGCGCGAGTTCGCTTCCCATCGAGGGGGTCAACCTCTTCCTGGCCGACGGCGCCGCCGCCGGCCAGGAAGTGTTCCACGTGCACCTGCACGTCGTTCCGCGCCGTCGCGGCGACGGTTTCGGACTGCGGGCCGTGCCGCGCACCCCGAACCGCGCCGTGCTCGACGGCACCGCCGAGACCGTGCGGGCAGCGCTGGCCGACGCCGGGGGCAGCCCCGGCTGAGACCGAGTCGTCCGGGCTCAGCCGGCCAGGTCGTCCGGACCCACTTCGTCGTCGCGCCACGCCGACGCGCTGACGCCCTGGCTCGACCGCAGCCACCGGATGCCGGCGGCCAGGGCCAGGACGAGCGAGCCGACGAGGAGGACTGCGCGGCCGGACGAACGCCCGCGCAGCAGGATGGCCGGAGAAGGTGAGGAATCGGGCACCGCACCATCCTGCCTCATCTCGGATGCGACGGACGGGTGCCCGCCGCGGGCCGCGACTGTATTGCCCGCATCTCCCGGGTGCGGGAGACTGTCCGGGGGCGATGGCCCGGCGAGTCGCAGGCGTCCGAGGAGGCGGTCGTGCAGTTCGGATCGTGGCGGTCGACGAGCCGGACGACATGAACGTCGTCGTCGGACAGGTTCGTCGCGACCGTCGGGGATCTGCACGAAGCGCTCGTCGGACTGCCGCGCCCGATCGGCTACCCGCGCGGCCCTGTGCCGCATCGCCGGTACCGCGTGTGCCGCACCACGCGAGAGGAGACGACCGTGTCCGCTCGAATATCCCGGCACCCGGGGATCCACGGATACGCGCGCGACGACTTCGCGGCCGTGCGGCAGGCGTTCGCCGAGAACTTCTCCCACCGTAGGGAGTTGGGTGCCGCATGCTGCGTCTACTACCGCGGGGAGAAGGTGGTCGATCTGTGGGGCGGGGTACGGGACAAGACGACCGGCGCGCCGTGGGAACGGGACACCATGACGCTGGTGTTCTCCGCCACGAAGGGGATGACCGCCGTGACCGTCGCGCTGGCCCATTCCCGCGGCTGGCTCGATTTCGACGAGCGGGTCTGCACCTACTGGCCCGAGTTCGCGCAGAACGGCAAGGAACGGATCACCGTCCGCCAACTGCTGGCCCACCAGGCCGGGCTGTTCGGCTTCGACGAGCCGGTGGATGCCGGGGTCATCGCCGACCCGGACCGGCTGGCCGCGATCATGGCCCGCCAGAGACCGGAGTGGGCGCCGGGGAGCGGCAGGCCTACCACGCGATCAGCCTCGGCTTCTATCAGGGTGAACTCGTTCGCCGGGTCGACCCGCAGCACCGCACGCTCGGGCAGGTCTTCCAGGACGAGATCGCGACCCCGCTGGGGCTGGAGTTCTACATCCGCCTCCCGGCCTCCGTTCCCGACGCCCGACTTGCCCCGCTGATGATGCGGAACCCCCTCCGGAATCTCGCCGAGCTGTCGCCGCGGCTGTTTCCGGCGTTCCTGAACAAGCGGTCGGTGTTCTACCGCTCGCTGGTCGCCAACCCGGGAACGCTCGTGGCACTGGACCCGGACACGATCTACGCGCGCGATCTGGAGGCGCCGTCCGGCGGAGGCGTGGGCACGGCACGCGCCCTGGCGCACGCCTACGGTGTCCTGGCCACCGGCGGTGCGGAACTCGGCATGCGCCCGGAAACGCTGCACGAACTGACGGCCCCGCCGGTGCCGCCCCGGGACGGTTTCCACGACGCGTGCATGCTCGGGGACATCCGGTTCGCCCTCGGTTTCATGCGCCCGAGTCCCGACTGGTCTTTCGGCGGCCCCCGGTCGTTCGGCGCGCCCGGTGCCGGCGGTTCCTTCGGCTACGCCGATCCGGATGCCGGGATCGGCTACGGCTACGTCTGCAACCGCATGGGCAAGTCTCGGAACGATCCGCGCGACGTCGCCTTACGTGCCGCGATGACCGGCGCCGTCACGTCGGCCTGATCCGGGGCGGTCGCCTACCGGGCGCCGGGCGCATCAACCGAAAGACCCCTCCGGAGAGGGGGTTCGGAGTCAGGCCTTCGACAGCGCCGTCGGGCGGGGTTCGGTGTCGACGCCGGGGATCCCACGCCCGCGCAGGGACGCGCCGGCCGTCTCGGCCACGAAGTACAACGCGACGAGACCGACGACGCACGCGCCCATCATGTAGAAGGCGGGGACGAGGTCGTTGCCGGTCCGCTCCACCAGCCACTCGTTCACCGCCGGGGCGGTCCCGCCGAACAGCGACGTCGAGACGTTGTAGGCGATCGCGAAGCCGGCGAAGCGCACGTGGGTGGGGAACATCGCCGGGAAGGTCGCCGAGATGGTCGACAGCTGCAGCACGTACAGCAGGCCCAGGACCGTGAACGCGACGATGGCCCAGGCGAAGCTCACGGTCATGAGCATGTACATCGGAATCGCGAGCAGCAGCAGCCCGCCCATCGAGATCAGCCACATCGGCTTGCGGCCGATCCGGTCGGACAGCGAGCCCGCGAACGGAATGACCGCCATCATGGCGAGCTGCCCGATGACGACGAGGGACAGCGAGGCGGTGCTCGACAGACCGATGCGGTTCTCGAGGTAGGTCGGCATGTAGCTCAGCAGGGTGTAGTTGCAGACGTTGAGCGCGACGACCAGACCCATCAGCGTCACGATCGGCTTCCAGTACTGCGAGAGCAGACTCCTGAACTGCGTGCCGGTGTCCTGCTCGACCTCCCCGTCGGCCTCGAGTTCGCGGAACACCGGGGTGTCCTCGAGCTTCGACCGCAGGTACAGCCCGACGAGGGCGAGGGGTCCGGCGACGAAGAACGGCAGGCGCCAGCCCCACGTGCTCATGAACGCGTCGGTGGAGAGCAGATCGATGGACAACACGATGAGCGCGCCGAACGAGAAGCCGGCGAGAGTGCCGAACTCGAGGAAGCTGCCGAAGAACCCGCGCTTACGGTCGGGGGAGTACTCGGCCATGAAGGTCGCCGCACCACCGTACTCGCCGCCGGTGGAGAAGCCCTGGATCATGCGCAGCAGCACCAGCAGCAGCGGTGCCCAGAAGCCGATGGAGGCGTACGAGGGAATGGCACCGAGCAGGACGGTCGCCGTGCCCATCAGGATGATCGTCAGCGCAAGCACCTGGCGGCGTCCGAGCCGGTCGCCGAGGGGACCCCACACCAGCCCACCGAGCGGACGTACGAGGAAGGACACGGCGAAGACACCCAGGGTGAGCAGCGTGGCCGATTCCAGATCGCCGGGGAAGAACGAGTCGGCGATGTAGGTGGCGGTGTAGGCGTATACGCCGTAGTCGAACCACTCCGTGAAGTTGCCCATGGCCGAGGCGCTGATCGCGCGCCGCAGATGACCGGGTCGGACCTCGGAGTGCACGTCGGTATCGCCGGTGGGTCTCAAGACACATCCCTTCGTTCGGACAACCGTTCCGGCGTACCCGACGGGCGGCCGTCCGATCCATTCGATGTGCAGTGAGAAGTAGTTTGTTACCCTTCCGTAATGTTTTTCCTGCGGGTTCCCGCATGGTGGGAGTGTGGATCTGCCGATCGACCCCCGGGGAAGGCCCGGATCTCGCGTGCCTAGTGTTGATCGAGGGCGCCGGCGCGCAGCGCGGCGGCATTGATGCGGGTCAGCACGTCGTGCAGTTCCTCGAGCTCGGCGAGGCTCACCCCGAGCCGGCGCACCACCGTTTCGGGCACCGTCTCCGCCCGTTTCCGCAGTGCACGTCCCGCGTCGGTGAGGTCGACGACGAGCTGACGCTCGTCCTGGGGGCTCCGGGTGCGGGTGATCAGACCGAGCGACTCCAGTCGTTTGAGAAGCGGGGACAGGGTGGGCGAGTCCAGTTGGAGGGCCCGTCCGATTCCCTTGACCGACATCGGCGCGTCCCCCCACAACGCCAGCATCACGAGGTACTGCGGGTGGGTCAGGCCGAGCGGTTCGAGCACCGGCCGGTACACCGAAAGGACCGCGCGGTTGGTGACGGACAGGGCGAAGCAGACCTGACGGTCGAGGGCGAGGGGGTCGGCCGTCGCCCTCGACGACCCGGCTTCGGCCCCGGTCGAGTGGGGGCGGGCCTCCGTGCTCATGGCCTCGATGCTACCCAACCGGAACCTGCCGGCGACGGTCGCCGGACGGGCCGCGCAGCGACTCCGGCGCCGGTATCGCAGGCCGACGAGAGATTCCGGCCGGTGTGGAGTCCCCGCGAGGTGGCATCGCCCCATGGGTAATGCCTCCGAAAAGGACTGTCGGACCGTCGATTACCGAATGAACGGGGCCCCGGTCGCCTCGATGCGTGAATCGCACTGCATCACAGAGCAATTCGACCTCCGCGGAGAGACGCCGTGAGACGGTCCGGTTGTGATCCTCGACGCCCGGTTCGCGAAGAACGACTGGTTCGCGGACCACTCGGACAGGCGGAGCGGCGCAGCACGGCGGGCGCCGGAACCCGGGAGCGCCGTGCCGCGCACCCGGGATTCGAGGAACTCCCCACCATCCGGGCAGACGACACGCCAGACTGGATACCACCCGAGTTCGAGAAGTGCTACCGGCCGGAGGAATCGAAGAGCGCCGACGGCGACGAGTTGCGGTCTCGGCCGTGAAGGCAGGAGGAAATCGATGACCTCGCATGCGAACACCACACCTATTCCGCCCGGGATCGCGATGCCGGACGAGGTCCGGACCCGGTTGGGCACGTTGCGATTCTTCGACGGGGTCCCCGACGACGCGGCGACCCGGACGCTGTTCGACAACCGGGACTTCCAGCGGGCGGTCCAGGCGTACCTGCTGGGGCTGGCACCGGTCGCCGTGGCGGCGATGCGTAAGGCGCTGGTGCAGTGGGGGCCGGTGAACGCCACCCTGGTGATGTGGGCGGACCTGGTCCATCCGCGATTCCTCGGCCTTGTCTACAACACGAGCACCTCGTACCACTACGCCTGGCTCGACCTGCGCGACGGGCCAGTCGTCGTCGAGGTCCCCCCCGAAGGTATACGGCGCCGCAATCGATCCCTGGTGCCGGTGGGTGGTCGACGTGGGCCTCACCGGACCGGACCAGGGCCGCGGCGGCCGCTACCTGTTCGTGCCGCCGGGCTACGCCGGGCAGGTGCCGGACGGTGACCGGGTGGTGCGGTCACGCACCGTCGGGTTGTGGGTGGGCTGGCGGGGTTTCCGGGACGAACACGGTGATCCGCGCCCGGCGGTGGAGATGGTCGAGGCGCACACCCGGATTCATCCGCTCTCCCAAGCGGACGATCCCCCGTCGACGCGGTTCGTGAACGTCTCCGCCGAGCCGATGTGCGCCGTCGCCCCGGCCGACTTCCGGTTCTGGGAGATGCTCGACGAGGTGGTGCAGTCCGAACCGCCGGAGTCGGCCGACCCGCTCACCCTGGGCATGTTCGCCTCGGTCGGGATCCGTCGGGGCAGGCCGTTCGCCCCGGACGAGCGGATGCGCGCGATCCTGACCGAGGCGGCGACGGTCGGGGACGCGACCGCCCGCGCGCTGACCTACCGGTTCCGCCACCAGGAGGCGTACTACTACCCCGGCCGCGCCTGGCGCTCGGGCTTCCTCGGCGGCTACTCGTGCACGGAGGACGGGGCGTTGCTGCTCGACGCCGCCGCTCAACTCGACTTCTTGTACGGCAGTACCAGCCCGGCCTTCGATCAGAAGGCGGTCGGGACCGGGTCGCAGTACGCCCTCGCATTCGTCGACGCCACCGGCGCACCGTTCGACGGTGACCGGAGCTACCGGTTGCACGTGCCCCCGCACGTGCCCGTGAACAACTTCTGGTCGGTGCTGGTCTACGACACCCAGGCCCGGTCGATGCTGCAGACCGATCAGCAGTGGCCGTCGGTGACCAGCCAGGATGCGGACCTGGCCGTAAACGAGGACGGCTCGGTCGACGTCCACTTCGGGCCCGAACGACCCACCGAGGACTGCAACTGGATACAGAGCCTGCCCGGCAGGGGCTGGTTCGCCATGTTCCGGCTCTACGGGCCTCTGGAGCCATGGTTCGACAAGACCTGGAGGCTCCCGGACATCGAACCGGTCGGGTAGCGACCGGGCCGACGGGCACCGCTTCGGGGGGTACGCGGCGCAGAACGCGAACTGCCGCTCATCCGGCTCGGTCCGCCTTCCATGTCCGGTGGCGATCCGGCAGGCACACCGCGCACGGGCGGTAGCCGGCTGCGACGGCGTCGGATTCGCCGGCGAAGAAGACCCGGTCCCGGACGTAGCCGCCGCGCGCGATCGCCCGCCGCGCCGCGCGGCAGTCGAGTCGTCCGTAGATCCGGCCGCGACGGTGGCCGCCCAGTGTGCCGGGGGCTGCGCTGAGGTAGGGACGTCCGTCGCTCCCGACGAGCGTGTAGTGGGTCACCGTGCGTCGTGCAGGACGAGGCCGAGGGTGTGGCGGACGCCGGCGCGGACCGTGCTGACCCCGTGCCGGACGGGGGAGCGGGTCCAGCCGCGCGTGGATCGGGTGGGCCGGTCGCGGGTCGTGAAGATCAGGGCGTGACGTTGCTGCAGCACCGTGGCGGTGCCCCGGGACTGCGCGCGGGCGCGTTGCTCGACGAGGAGGAACTCGCCGCCGAGGTGGTCGTGGCCGAGGTGGTCGAGGCCGATCACCACCTGCAGCGGGAACACCAGGTCGCCGTAGAGGTCGCGGTGCAGGGCGTTCCAGTCGCCGGCGGTGTAGCGCAGCAGCAGGGGCGTCGGCTCGGTCTGTCCCGCGGCGCGGCAGGCGTCGAGCCAGTCGCCGAACTCGTCGGGCCACGGCGCGGGGTCGCCGAGGCGCTGTGCCCAGTCCCGTGCGACGGGCAGCAGCCGGTGGTAGAACGCCGCGCGCAACCGGGTGATGCCCTCGGGTACGGGACTGCCGAAATAGCGGTAGGTGCCTTTGCCGAAGCGATACCGCGCCATGTCGATCGTGCTGCGGAAGCGGCGTTCGTCGTCCCACATCGCGGTGACGCGTGCGCACTCGTCCGCGGTGAGCAGCGGCCCGGTCTGCGCGCACCCCGTCGCGTCGAGCTCGGCGACGAGCGCCGGCCAGTCCTGAGCCTCGACCCGCGCGGTGAGCGAGTCGGTCCGGTTGGTCATCGTTCCTCCTCCGGCCGGGCAGTCCACCCCGTAGACGCTCGTCGGGCGGGAAACGTGAGATCCGGCCGGGAGGTTCTCGCGGCGAACGGGAGGAAACCGGCGACGCCACTCGCGCGTTGCCGCGACAACCTCCCGCTCGTCGCGGCAGTCACCCGTCGGCGAGCTTGGTGAGCAGGCGGGCGAGTTCGGTGCGTTCGGGGCCGTCGAGACGGGCGAAGAACTCGGTGGCCTCGGCGTCGCGCGCGGCATCGAGTTCGGCGGCGATGCGGCGGCCCTCGTCGGTGAGGTGGACGCACACGGCGCGACGGTCGGCGGGGTCGGCGACGCGGCGGGTCAGGCCGCGGGTCTCGAGCCGGTCGATCACCTCGGTGGCCGAGCGCGGCGCGATGCGCAGCGCCTTGGCGACGTCACCGAGGCGCAGCGGCTCGGGGGAGTGCCCGACGACGTGCAGCGCGCGGTGCTCGTGCGGGGACAGCTCCCACGGACCGAGGGTGGCGTGCCAGCGGCGGCGCAGCGTGCGGGTGGCGGTCATCAGCAGGTCGCGCAGCGCCGGGTCGGTGGGGACGTCGGACATGATGCGGATCATACCTCACTTGACGGTTGCCTCTTAGTGAGGCAACCTCAACAAGTACGTTTCGTACCTCACGAAGGAGGTGACGGGCATGATGCAGCCTCCGCCCGGCGGCGGGCCGGGACCGATGCGGCACGCCAAGCCCGACCCGCGCGACCGCGCCCAGCTCGAGGAATCCCCCGTGAGCGTGCGCCGCATCGGCGCGCTCTTCGCGCCCTACCGCTGGCAGGTTGCGCTCGTCGTCGGGCTCATCGTGGTCTCGTCGGTGATCACGCTCGCCAACCCGTTCCTCGTCCGCACCCTCATCGACCACGCGATTCCCGACCAGGACGTGCCGCTGCTGCTCGGCGCCGTCGGGGCGATGCTCGCCGTCACCGTCGTCGCCTCGATCCTCGGCGTGGTGCAGACGTGGATCTCCACCACGGTGGGCCAGCACGTCATGCACGACCTGCGCACCCGCGTGTTCGACCATCTGCAGCGGCAGTCCCTCGGCTTCTTCACCCGCACCCGCGGCGGGGAGATCCAGTCCCGGCTGACCAACGACATCGGCGGCATGCAGAACGTCGTCACCTCCACGGCGACCTCGATCGCCTCCAACGTCACCACCGTCGTCGGCACGGCCGTCGCGATGGCGGTGCTCAGCTGGCGGCTGTCGCTGCTGTCCCTGCTGGTGCTGCCGCCGGCGATCTGGCTCACCCGCAAGGTCGCCCTGATGCGCCGCGAGATCACCACCGTGCGCCAGCGTCGGCTCGCCGACATGCAGACCCAGATCGAGGAGAGCCTCTCGCTCAGCGGCGTCCTGCTCGGCAAGATCCTCGGCACCGGTCCCGCCATGTCGGAGCGCTTCGCCCGCACCTCCACCGAACTCGCCGACCTCGAGGTCCGCTCCCAGTTGTCCGGGCGCTGGCGCATGGCCACGATGAACATCGTCTTCGCCGCCATCCCGGCCCTGCTCTACCTCGTCGCCGGCCTGCCCGCGACGTCGGGCGGGATGACGATCGGCACCCTCGTCGCGTTCACCGGCCTGCAGGCCACCCTGTTCCGGCCGCTGATGAGCCTGCTCGACGTGGGCGTGTCGGTCACCGGGTCGCTGGCGCTGTTCAGCCGCATCTTCGAGTACCTCGACTTGACCGTCGAGATCGGCGAACCCGCGAAGCCGGTGCACCTGGACCTCGGGCGCGTCGCCGGCGCCGTGCGGTTCGACGACGTCCGCTTCCGCTACGACGGTGCCGACCGGGACGCGCTCGCCGGCATCACCCTCGACGTGCCGGCGGGCTCGCACGTCGCGCTCGTCGGCGAAACCGGTTCAGGAAAAACAACTCTCGGGTCGCTCGTCGCGCGACTGTACGACCCCACGTCGGGGCGGGTGACGATCGACGGCGTCGACGTGCGCGACCTGCCGCTCGCCGACGTCGCGAGCCTGGTCGGTGTGGTCTCCCAGGAGACGTACCTGCTGCACGCCACGGTCCGGGAGAACCTGCGTCATGCCAAGCCCGACGCGACCGACGCCGAGATCGAGCAGGCCGCGCGCGCCGCGCACATCCACGACCTGCTGTGCTCGCTGCCGGACGGCTACGACACCGTCGTCGGGGCGCGCGGGCACCGCTTCTCCGGCGGCGAGAAGCAGCGCCTCGCCATCGCCCGCACCCTGCTGCGCGACCCGCGCATCCTGGTGCTGGACGAGGCGACCAGCGCCCTCGACAACGAGACCGAACGCGCGGTGCAGGCCGCGCTGGACGCGGCCCGCCGCGATCGCACGACCCTCACCGTCGCGCACCGCCTCTCGACCGTCCGCGACGCCGACACCATCGTCGTCCTCGACCGCGGCCGCATCGTGGAGCAGGGCAGCCACGACGAACTGCTCGCCCGCGACGGCCGATACGCCGCGCTCGCGGCCCGCACACAACCACAGGAAGTCGGCGTGTGACCGCCGCTCAGCCGGACACCGAAAGGGCGCCGGTCCGCAGGCGCCGCACCGCGTCCGCCGCCGGCACCACGGCGGCGCATCGCGCCGCGAGGTACTGCAGCGCCTCGGTGTGCTCCCGCCGGGAGAAGTCCGCGACCCCGTCCGCGACGACGAAGACCTGCACATCCCGCATGAACCCGTCCAGCGCGGTGCTCAGGCACCCGATGTGGGCGTAGACGCCGGTCACGACGAGCTGGTCCCGGCCCCACGCGTGCATCCGCTCCCGCAGGTCGGTGCGGATGAATGCGCTGTAGCGCCACTTGGTGAGCTGCACGTCGTCCTCGCGCGGCGCGAGTTCGGCGACGACGGACGTCAGAGCCGGGTCGTCGGCCAGGCCGGGACCCCAGAAGTCGGTGAGCAGGGCGCGCTCGGCGGGATCCTGATCGCCCGGCTGGGCGGTGTAGACGACGGGAATGCCCGCCTCGTACGCCGACTGCCGGATCGTATCGATGTTCGGCACCACCGTGGCCAGCGGATCCGCCGTGCGGTCGAACGCGCGGACGAAGTACTCCTGCATGTCGTGCACGAGCAGCACCGCCCGCCGCGGATCGATCGTCCAGTCGACGGTGTTCTCCGGCAGGTCCGTGGGCATCGGATAGGAGACGGACTTCGGCAGGGCCATGGCGGGATTCGCTTTCTGTCGTCGGGGATCAGTGCTGCAGGGTGGCGGCGAGCGCGCGGCGCAGCTCGGCGCGGCTGGTCTTGCCCACTCCGGTGACGGGGAAGGCGTCGACGAGGACCACCTTGTCGGGGATCTTGTACGCGGCCAGGCCCCGTTCCCGCAGGAACGCCTTCAGCGCCGGGGCTTTCGGCGTGGTCCCGTCGGCCACGACGAACACGCACGTGCGCTCCCCGAGGTAGGCGTCGGGCACGGCGACCACCGTGGCGTCCAGGACGTGGGGGTGGGCGAGCAGGTGGTTCTCCACCTCTTCGGCGGCGATCTTCTCGCCGCCCCGGTTGATCTGATCCTTCGCGCGGCCCTCGACGACGACGTAGCCGTCCTCGGTCAGGCGCACGAGATCGCCGGTGCGGTAGAACCCGTCGGGGGTGAACGCCGTCGCGTTGTGCTCGGGCGCGGCGTAGTAGCCGCGGATCGTGTACGGGCCGCGGGTGAGCAGGTGGCCCGTCGCGCCGGGGGCGACGGGCCGATCCTCGTCGTCGACGATCCGGATCTCGTCGTGCGGGCTGATGGGACGGCCCTGCGTGCCGACGACGGTGGTGTCGGGGTCGTCGAGCCGGGTGTAGTTGACCAGGCCCTCCGCCATCCCGAACACCTGCTGCAGGGTGCAGCCGAGTTCGGGCGTCACCCGCGCGGCCGCTTCGGCACCGAACTTCGCCCCGCCGACCTGCAGGACCCGCAGCGACGACAGGTCCCGCTCGGTGCGGGCCCGCGCCGCGAGCCACGCCAGGGCGAGCGGGGGCACGAGCGAGGCCATGGTGATCCCCTCCCGCTCGATCAGCTCGAAGGCGGTGTCGGGGCTCGGGTCCGGGGCCAGCACGACCGTGCCTCCGGCGTGCAGGACGCCGAGGATCCCGGGTGAGCTCATCGGGAAGTTGTGTGCCGCCGGCAGAACCACGAGCATCCGGGTGCCGGCGTCGACGCCGCAGATGCGGGCCGACTCGCGCACGGAGTACAGGTAGTCGGTGTGGGTGCGCGGGATCAGCTTCGGTGTGCCGGTCGTCCCACCCGAGAGCTGCAGGAACGCCACGGATTCCGGGTCGACGTCGGCGCACGCGTCCGGCTCGTGTGCGCGCAGCGCGTCGAGCGCGGTGAACTCCTGCGCGTCGCCGGCGACGATCACGACCGGGGGCCGATCGAGAGCCGCGCACACCTGCCGGGCCAGCGCCCGGTAGTCGAATCCGCCGTGCTCGCCGGCGATCACGTACGCGGCGGCGTCGGTGAACCGGCAGAAGTACCCGATCTCGGCGCTGCGGTGCGCGGGCAGCGCGAACACCGGCAGCGCACCGAGACGGAACACCGCGAAGACCACCTCGGTGTACTCGACGATGTTGGGTAGCTGCACCAGGACCCGGTCGCCGCGCTGCACTCCGGCCGCCGCGAGGCCCGCGGCGATCCGGTCCGCCGTGTCGGACAGCTCGCGGTAGGTGATCCGTCGCTCGGTGCCGTGGGCGTCGCGGCCGACGAGCGCGACGCGCTCGCCGTGACGGTCGGCCCGTGCGGACAGGAACCGGACGAACGTCTCGTCCGTCCAGTAGCCTGCGGCGCGATAGAGTTCCGCGAACTCCCGCGGGTAACCGGCGGTGGCGGCCAGGGGAGTCCGGGTGGCGGCGATCGTCACGGGGGTCCTTTCGGGTCAGGCGCGCAGCGTGGCGCCGCCGTCGACGTACAGGGTCTGCATGGTGATGTGGCGGGCGCGGTCGGAGAGCAGGAACTCGACGGCGTCGGCGATGTCGGCGGGCTCGGCGATGCGGCCCAGGGGAATACCCACCTTGAACGAGGCGGCGTCCCCGTCGATCGCGGTGCGGGCACCCGCGTCGTCGGCCGGATCCGGCCACAGGGACCGCTGCATCGCAGTGTCCGTGGAACCGGGCGCGACGACGTTGGCGCGCACCCCGAACCGGGCCAGCTCGAGACCGAGCACCCGGACGATCATGTGGGCGGCGGACTTCGACGCCCCGTAGGCGCCCATCCCGAGGCGGGGCACGCCCGCCGAGTTCGAACCGACCGTGACGATCGCGCCGTGCCGGCGTTCGCGCATCCCGCGGCCGACGACGCGCAGCACGTTGACCAGGCCGGTGACGTTGACGTCGAACATCTTCCGCCATTCGGCGGGATCGCAGTCGAGCACCGATCCGGTGGTGAACACACCCGCGACGTGGGCCAGCGCGTCGACCGGTCCGTGCTCGGCTTCGATGTGCGCGACCGTCTCGGCGACGGCGGCCGCATCGCACACGTCGAGACCGTGCACGGGGGCGCGCACGTCGAGCAGCGCGGCGGTCTCGGCCAGGCCGTCGAGATCCCGGTCGGCGAGGACGACGCGGTGCCCGGCCTTCGCGAGGGTGCGGGCGGTGGCGCGGCCGATGCCGTGGGCGGCGCCGACGACGAGGGTGACGGACCGGCTCATCGCCGTACCCCGAGCGCGTCGAGCACCGTGCCGAACTTCGTTGTGGTCTCGGCGAGTTCGTCGGCCGGATCCGACCCGGCGACGATGCCGCCGCCGGCATGGGTGGTGAGCGTGGTGCCGTCGGCGTCGAGGACGGCGCAGCGGATCGTCACCATCCATTCGCCGTCACCGTCCCGGTCGGCCCAGCCCACGGCACCGGCGTAGAAGCCGCGGTCGCCCTCCAGCTCGCGGATCAGTGCCCGGGCCGCAGCGGTCGGCGTGCCGCAGATCGCAGGGGTCGGATGCACGGCCAGAGCCAGGTCGAGCGCGGTGACCGACCGGTCCCGCAACCGGCCCGAGATCGGGGTGCCCAGGTGCCAGAGCTGCCGGGTGCTCGTCAGCGTCGGCGTACGGGGGATGTCGAGGTCGCTGCACAGCGGGTCGAGACTCGTCCGCAGGGCCTCGACGACATGGGCGTGCTCGGCGAGGTTCTTCTCCGATGCGGCGAGACGCTGCGCGGTGCGCCCGTCCACCTCGGGGTCCGGATGCCGGGGCGCGGACCCGGCCAGCGGATGACAGGTGACGAGATCGCCGCGGCGGCGGACGAGTACCTCGGGACTGGCACCGACGAGATGCCGGCCGGTCCACGCCCCGCCGGCGGCGGTGAGGTCGACGACGAAACCGTTGCCGGCGGGGTCGTTTCCGGCCAGCCGGGCGAGCAGCGACATCGGTGCCACGGGTGCGTCCGCCCGCAGGAGCAGTGCCCGGGCCAGCACCACCTTCGCCAGGTCTTCGGCCGGATCGCGCAGCTGTCGCAACGCCGTCGCCACCCGGTCGAGGTGTTCGTCCTCGGCGGGCATCGTCGCGGCGATCCGCACCGGCGCGAGCGGGACGGCGCCGTCCCCGACGGGGTCCGGCTCGTGCCGCAGCGCGACGGGCGCCGTGAGCGCGGCGCGGTGATCGGGAGCGAACGGTAGCGCGCCGACGACGGCCGCCACCGAGCCGGCGCGCAGCGCGGCCGCGGCCTCGCCGGCCGAGTCGAACCGGACATCGACGCCCTCCGCCACGACGGTGCCGTGCGGACGCGACAGCACGAACGGGGCGGCGGCCGTGACCTGCCGCGAGGCGGCGGTATCGACTTGCCGCGAGGCGGCGGTATCGACTTGCCGCGAGGCGGCGGTATCGACTTGCCGCGAGGCGGCGGTGCCGCGGGCGGCGACCGGTGCTTGCATGTGCACAGACCTCTCGTAGCGGTGACAGGGGCGGTCGTGGTGCCGTGCACCCGACCCAGCAGAACATATACGGTTAGCCTAACCTTTGGTATCGTCACGTTTCGCGCCGGACCGGCTTCACCGCTCGTGATGCGATACGGCACAGTCGAATTCGACCGTAGAAAGGGGATCGATCGTGCCCACGTCCGGCCTGTCGACCTCGGAGTTTCCGCTGACGCGAGCCCAGTCCGGCGTGTGGTTCGCCCAGCAGCTCGACCCCGCGAACCCCGTCTTCAACACCGCGGAATGCGTCGAACTCCGCGGCGAGGTCGACGTCGCCGCCCTGCTGCGCGCGGTCCGGGAGACCGTCGCCGAAGCCGAGGTGCCGACCGCGGCCTTCGCCGTGCAGGCCGACGGATCGGTCGTCATCCGTCCCGGTGCACACGCGGCGCCGGAGCCTGCCGTCGTCGATCTGCGCCGCGAGCCCGACCCGGAAGCGGCCGCGCAGCACTGGATGCGCGAGGACCATACGCGCGTGCTCGACCCCGCACGGGAACTCTGCCTGCGCGCCGCCGTGCTCCGGCTCGACGACCGGCACACGGTTCTCTACCTGTGCATCCATCACCTGGTGATCGACGCCTACGGCTTCGGCCTGCTCACCCGGCGCATCGCCGAGCGCTACACCGCCGACGTGCTCGGGCGCCCGGTGCCGCCGGCGAGGTTCGCCCCGCTCGCCCCCGTCGTCGCCGAGGAGGCCGCCTATCGCGCGTCCGCGGACTTCGCCGCCGACCGGGACTTCTGGGCCGGCTACCTCGACGGCGCCGAGGACGCCGTAGCCCTCGCCGACGGTCCCGGCGGCATCGCCGTCCGCTGCCGCGGCGTGCGCCTGACCCTGACCGCCGAACAACAGCAGGGACTCTCGCGGCTCGGCAAGGCCACCGGGGCGAGCTGGGGCGACGTCGTCACCGCCGCCGTCGCCGCGTACCTGCGGGCCGCGACCGGACGCGGCGACGTGATCGTGGGATTCCCGGTGATGAACCGGCTGGGCAGCGCCGCGACGACCGTGCCGATGTCCGCGGTCAACGTCGTACCGCTGCGCCTGCGCCCCGAACCCGCCCGCACCCTCGCCGACCTCGTCGGCGACGTGCGCGCCGCGGTGGCGAACTGCCGTCCGCACCACCGCTACCGCGGGGAGGACATCCAGAACGACCTGCGCCTGCCCGCCGGCTCGCGCGGTGTCGTGGGGCCGTCCGTCAACGTCAAACCGTTCGGCGACCGGCTGCGTTTCGCGGACCTGCACGCCGCGGTGCATTCCGTGGCCCGGGGCCCGCTGCAGGACTTCATGGTCACCGCGCGGCCGCTCGACCACACCGGCGGCCTCGAGATCTGGGTGGACGCCGACGCCGACGCCTACACCGCCGACGACCTCGAGCGGCACGCCCGCCGGCTCGAACTCCTTCTCACCCGGGTCGCCGCGCTCACCGACCCGCACCGGCCGCTGGCCCGGCTGCAGATCCTCGACGCCGACGAGCGCCGCCGCCTCCTCGGTGAGCGCAGCGGCGACGACCTGCCGGTGCCCACGGGCCTCACGCTGCCGGACCTGCTGGCCGCCCAGGTGGCCCGCGACCCGGACGCACCCGCGGTGCGCGATGCCGCCACCGCACTGACCTTCGGCGAACTGGCCGCGCGTGCGCGCCGACTCGCCCGGCACCTCCTGAGCGCCGGGCTGGGCCCGCAGCGGCGCGTCGCCGTCGCGCTGCCGCGTCGCGCCGACACGCTCGTCGCGCTGTTCGCCGTCCTCGAGGCCGGCGCGACGTGCGTCCCGCTGGACCCCGACCATCCCGCCGAGCGGCTTGCGCACGTGCTCGCTGAGACCGCGCCCGGTGTCGTGCTCACCGGCGGCGACGTCGCCGCACGTATCGCCGAGATCGCCTGCGCCGCGAGCCTGCCCGATCCGGTGGACCTCGACGAGCTGGACCTGTCCGGTTACGCCGACGAGCCGCTGACCCGCGCCGAACGCGGCCGACCGCTGCACGAGCTCGACGTGGCCTACCTCATCCACACCTCCGGGTCGACCGGCCGGCCCAAGGGCGTGGAGGTCCCGCACCGCGGGGCCGTCAACCTGTTCCACAGCCACCGCGCGCGCGTCTTCTCCCGGGCCCGCGCCGAGGCCGGCCGCGACCGCCTGCGGGTCGGGCACGTCTGGTCGTTCGCGTTCGACGCCTCGTGGGGCCCGCACCTGTGGCTGCTCGACGGGCACGAGCTGAGCATCGTCGACGAGACCACGCAGCGCGACCCGCACCGGCTCGCCGAACTCGCCCGCAGCGAGGGGTGGCACTTCGTCGAACTGTCGCCCGCGCAACTCGAGCAGATCGTCGAGGCCGACCTGCTGCCCGACGTGCCGACCCTCGGGTTCGGCGGCGACGCCGTCACCGACACCCTGTGGCGACGCCTGCGCGACCGCGACGGCGCCGCGTTCAACTTCTACGGCCCCACGGAGGGCACCGTCGACGTCCTCGTCGCCGAGGTGGGGGACGCGGCGGAACCCGTGATCGGCCGGCCGGTGGCGAACCTGCGTGCCTACGTGCTCGACGCCGCGCTCGAGCCCGTCCCCGAGGGCGTGGACGGCGAACTGTACGTCGCCGGTCCCGGCGTGGTGCGCGGCTACCTCGGCGCGCCCGGCGCGACGGCGGCGCGGTTCGTGGCGAACCCGTTCGGCGACAGCGAAACCCGCATGTACCGCACCGGCGACGTGGTGCGGTGGAGCGCGGACGGCCGCCTCGCCTACCGCGGCCGCCGGGACGACCAGGTCAAGATCCGCGGCTTCCGCGTCGAACTCGGCGAGGTCGAGGCGGCGCTGCAGGAGTTGCCCGGCGTCACGCGGGCCGTCGCCGGGGCGCGCCCCGACGCGACCGGCACCGCGCGGCTCGTCGCCCACCTGGTCGGCGGCGACGGCGACCCGGCGGCGGCCCGCGAGCACGTGGCGCGGCGGCTGCCGGCGCACATGGTGCCGTCGGCGTTCGTGTTCCTCGACGCGCTGCCGCTCACCTCGAACGGCAAGGTGGACCGCACGTCGCTGCCGGAACCGGACTTCGCGGCCCTCGTCGCCGGGCGCGCCGCCGCCACCGAACACGAACGCGTGCTGTGCGCCGCGTTCGCGGACGTCCTCGGCCTCGACACCGTCGGCGTCGACGACGACTTCTTCCTCCTCGGCGGTCACTCCCTCGCGGCGGCCAGGCTGATCGCGACGGTCCGCGACGCGCTCGGCGTGGAACTGCCGATCCGCACCGTCTTCGACCACCCGACCGTCGAGGCGCTCGCCGCGCAGTGCCCGGACGGTGCTGCGGCCCTGCGGATCCCGCTGCGACCGGTCGAGCGCGGCGACCGGGCGCCGCTGTCGGCGGGGCAGGAGCGGCTGTGGTTCCAGTTCCGCCTCGAGGGGCCGAGCCCGACCTACAACGTGCCGCTGACGCTGCGCCTGCACGGTGTCCCCGATCCGGCGGCGCTGCGCGACGCGGTGCGGGCGGTCCTCGACCGGCACGAGGTCCTGCGCACCGTGCTCGAGGACCACGACGGCGTCGGCAGGCAGCGCGTGCTCGCCGCACCCGAGGTGCCGTTCACTGCCCGCACCGTCCCGGCGTCCGGCCTGGACGCGGCGGTGGCGGCCGAGGCGCGGCACGCATTCGACCTCGAACGCGAGATCCCGATCCGGGTTGCGCTCTTCGGCGACGGAGGTGCGGAGGCCGTGCTGCTGGTGCTCGTGCACCACGTCGCCGCCGACGAGCTGTCCGCCCCCATCCTGCTGCGCGAGCTCGGCGCGGCCTACGCCGCCGCGGCCGCGGGAAGCGCCTGGACGCCGGCGCCGCTCCCGGTGCAGTACGCCGACTTCGCGGTGTGGCATCGTGAGATCCTCGGCGGTGCAGACGGACTCGCGGCCCGGCAGCTGGACTACTGGCGCGCCCGGCTCGACGGGATGCCCGAGGAACTCGCCCTGCCCACCGACCGGCCCCGGGGGGTGGCCGCGACGTTCGTGGGCGGCACGGTCGAGCAGGCGGTGTCCCCGCACGTCGCCGACGCGCTGCGCGCCGTCGGGCGCGCCGCGAACGTCACGATGTTCATGCTCGTGCACACCGCCGTCGCCGTGGCCCTCGCGCGCAGCGGCGCGGGGGAGGACCTTCCGATCGGGTCGCCCACCGCGGGCCGGCCCGCGGCCGAACTGGACGGCCTCGTCGGATTCTTCGTCAACATGGTGGTGCTGCGGACGGATCTGTCGGGTGACCCCACGCTCGCCGAACTGCTCGCCCGCGTCCGCAGCACCGATCTCGACGCCTATGCGCATCAGGACCTGCCGTTCGATCGGCTCGTCGAGGCCCTCCGCCCGGCTCGCAGCGCCGGCCGGCATCCGCTGTTCCAGGTGCTCGTGCAGCATCGCACCCCGCCCGTCGTCGACGCCTTCGCCGGTCTGGAACCGCGCGTGTCCACCGTCGACACCGGCGCCGCACTGTTCGACCTGACCTTCGACGTGATCGAGGACGTGGACGGCGGACTGCGGGTGCGGGTGGAGTACGCACGGGACCTGTTCGACGCGGCCACGGCCGACGCGCTGGCGGGGCGCGTGGTGCGCGCCTTCGAAGCACTCGGGACGGATCCGCAGACCCGCCTGTCCGCACTCGACTTGCTCTCCGACGACGAACGCGACCGCCTCTCCGCCGGGAGTCCGTACGTATGTATGGACGAGGTGGAGGATGTCGGGGTGGCCACCCTCGGCGACCTGTTCGCCCGTCAGGCGCAGCGCACCCCGGAGGCTGCCGCCCTGGTCACCGGCACCGAGACGCTGACCTTCGGGGAAATGCACGCCCGCGCCGGACGTGTAGCCCGGTACCTGATCGGTCGCGGCGTGGGACCGGAGACTGTGGTCGCGCTGATGCTGCCGAGCGGCACGGACGCGATCGTCGCGGCTCTCGCGGTGTGGCAGGCCGGCGGTGCCTACGTCCCGATCGATCCCGAGTACCCGGCCGAACGCATCGAGCACATGCTCGCCGACTCCCGGCCCGTCCTCGTCCTCGACGAGGCTGCACTGGCGGCCGTGCACCCTGCGATCCCGGCCGGTCCGCTCGAACCAGGCGAGCGTCCCGGTGCCGTCTCCGGTGACGGGGCCGCGTACATCGTCTACACCTCCGGTTCGACCGGCCTCCCCAAGGGTGTCGTGGTGCCGCACCGGGGTGCGGTGAACCTGGTCGCGACGCAGCGCCGCCGGACCGTCGGCCGCGCGGAGGACCGGCCGCTGCGGGTGCTGCTCACCTACGCGTTGTCGTTCGATTCCTCGATCGACCCGTTGCTGTCCATGCTGGCCGGCCACACGCTGTACCTGCCGGACGCCGATCTGCTCGCCGACGCCGCCGCCACCGTGGACTACGTGCGCGCCCACCGCATCGACGCCGTCGACTGCGTGCCGCTGCTCATGACCGAACTGCTCGCCGCCGGCCTGTGCGATCCGGCGGCCCCGCACCGGCCGGGCCTGCTCGCCGTCGGCGGTGAGGCCGTGTCGGCGGACCTGTGGTCGATGCTCGGGTCCTTCGACGGGGTGCGGGCGCTGAACATGTACGGCCCCACCGAATGCACGGTCGACGCCACCGTCGCCGAGATCGGCGGACCCCGTCCGCACATCGGCGCCCCGATCGACGGGGTCCGAGCGTACGTGCTCGACGAGCGCCTGCGTCTCGTGCCGACGGGAGTGGCCGGGGAGTTGTACGTCGGCGGGCCCGGTGTGACCCGCGGCTACCTGAACCGGCCCGGCCACAGCTCCACCCGGTACGTGGCCGATCCGTTCGGTGCCTCCGGAACCCGCCTCTACCGCACCGGCGATCTGGTGCGGTGGCTCGACGCCGGTGGGGATCGCCCGGTCCTCGATTACCTCGGCCGCAGCGACGATCAGGTCAAGATCCGTGGGTTCCGCATCGAGCTCGGCGAAGTCGAGACCGTGCTGTCGGCGCACCCGTCGGTCGCGGGCTGTGTGGTCGTGGCACGCGAGGACGAATCGGGCCGGCGCCGGCTCGTCGGCTACGTCGTCGGCGCGGCACCCGACCCGGAGACGTTGCGGCAGCACGTGTCCCGCCGCCTGCCCGAGCACATGGTGCCGGCCGCGGTCGTGGTGCTCGACGCGTTCCCGACCACCCCGAACGGTAAGGTCGACCGGCGGGCGCTGCCCGCTCCGGTCTTCGCGCCCGCCGGTGCGTCCCGCGCCCCGGCGAACGACCTCGAGAGGCGCCTGTGCGCGGTGGTGGCCGAGGTGCTGCGCCTGGACGTGGTCGGACCGGACGACGACTTCTTCTCCCTCGGAGGCGATTCCATCGTTTCGATCCAGCTCGTGTCGAAAGCTCGCGCGGCGGGACTGCGGTTCGCCGCGCGCGACGTGTTCGAATACCGCACCCCGGCGGGCCTGGCCCGGGTCGTTCAGGTCGACCCGGTGGCGGAGGCGACGGATCGAACCGCGGCCCTGGGTCTCGTGCCCGCGACCCCGATCGTGCACGACCTCCTCGACCGCGGGGGCCCCTACCGGAGATTCGCCCAGTCCCGGCTGCTGATCGCGCCCGCCGGGCTCGAACTCGCCACCCTGGTCGGCGCGGTGGGCCGGATGCTCGCGGCACACGACGCGCTGCGCGCCGTGTTCGATCCGGCCGCACGGGCCTTCGACATCCGTCCGGTGGAGGCGGTCGATCCCGCCGCGGTCGTCACCCGTGTGGACATCGCCGGACTCGACGAGCGGGCACGCTCGTCGGTGCTGTCCGAGGAGACCGACGTCGCGTGCGCCGCCCTCGATCCCGAGGCCGGCACGATGCTGCGGGTGGTCTTTTTCGACGCCGGACCGGACCGTCCGGGCCGGATCCTGGTGGTGATACACCATCTGGTGGTCGACGGGGTCTCGTGGCGGATCCTGGTCCCGGACCTGGCCGCAGCCTGCGAGGGCACCGGACCGGACGGCGGGGGAACGCCGCTGCGGGTGTGGGCGCGGGGACTGCTCGAGCAGGTTCCGGCGCGACGCGGCGAACTGGCGTTGTGGCGCCGCGCCCTCGAACCGGACGGGTGCGTGCGAATCGCCGGGCGGGGTGTGGATCCGGCGCGTGACACGCTGGCCACGGTCGCGCGACTGCAGGTGGAGGTTCCGGCGTCGGTGACCGAGGCGCTGCTGACCACCGTGCCGGAGCGGTTCCGCGCCGGGGTCGACGACGTGCTGCTCACCGCCCTGGCTCTCACCGTGCGCCGCGTTTGCGGCGGCGGTCCGGTCCCGGTGGACCGGGAGGGGCACGGACGGGAGGAGCAGGTGGTGTCCGGCGCCGACCTGTCCCGCACCGTCGGCTGGTTCACCACCCTGTATCCGATCCGTCTCGACGTGTCGGGGGTCGACCTCGCCGACGCGCTCGCCGGCGGGGACGCCGCCGGCGCCGCGCTCAAGCTGGTCAAGGAGCAACTGCGGGAGATCCCGGACAGCGGAATCGGATTCGGCATGCTCCGATACCTCGACTCCGGCTCCGCGGCCGAACTCGCGGCCGCACCGGCACCGGAGATCGGGTTCAACTACCTCGGCCGGTTGACCCTCGGCGAGGGGACCGGGGCGCCGTGGACGGCGGCTCCGGAAGCCGGCGTGCTCGGTGGCGCCACTGACGAGGCAATGCCGGTGAGCCACGCGATCGAGGTCGGAGCCGTCACCGAGGAGACGACGGACGGGCCGGTGCTCCGCGCGACGTGGGGGTACGCCGCGCGCGTGGTCACGGCGTCCGTCGTCGCCGAGCTGGCGCACGGCTGGGTCGCGGCGCTGTGTGCCCTCGCCGACCACGCCGCGCGAGAGGACGCGGGTGGCTTCACGCCCTCCGATCTGACACTGAGCGACCTCGACCAGTCCGAGATCGACGAGTTCGCACTCGAGTTCGGATGAACGCCGGTGGACGTAGCGCTTGGCGCACACAGTAGGTTCGGTTAGCCTAACCAACTAAGTCCGGGTGGATACCCGGCGAACAGACATGTGGGAGTGAACGATGCGGGTTGTGGGACTGGGCCGGGCGCGCCGCGCCGCGGCGGTCGGCGCGACGGCGATGCTGGCGGTCGGCCTCGTGGGATGCGGCAGCGACAGCGGGACCGGCGAGGAACCGAGCGCCGCGCGCACGTTCGAGGCCCAGAACGGGTCGATCGAGATCCCGGCCGATCCTCAGCGCATCGTCGCCTGCGGCTACGCGGTCCTGCCGCTGCTCCAGGCCGAGGCGAACCTGGCTGCGGCCTGTGAATGGACCCGCGAGCTCGACAACATGGACGCCGAGATCGAGGCCGCGTACGAGGCCCTGCCCAAGGTGGCGCCGGACGGCGCCGTGAGCGAACTCGACTACGAGGCCGTGGCCGCCGCCGCGCCCGACCTGATCATCATGGGCGTGCCCGCGCGCGTGCAATCCCAGCTCGACACGGCCAAGCTCGAGGCCCTCGCTCCGGTGGTCTTCCTCGGTCTCACCGATCCCGGTGACTGGCGCGTGCTCGGCGAGCAGTACGCCGACGCCGCCGGCGTCTCCGAGGAATACGGTGAGTACAAGGAGCAGTACGAGACGCGTGCCGCCGAGATCGCCGACAAGTACCGCGGCACCCTCGGGAACCTGACCTTCGCCGGGGTCTGCAACGTGTGCGGTACCGAGCCGGGTGAGTTCTACCGCGAGTACGCCTCCTCGTACACCACCAACCTGTTCCAGGACCTCGACCTGCAGTTCCCCGGTCAGCCCGCCGACCCCGAGGCCGTCCACGGCGAGTACCTCTCCGTCGAGGAGATCGGCCGGAATCTCGGGGACGTCGACGTCATCGTCTACGGCGTCGAGGCCGACGGTTCCGTCGCGCCCGAGCTGCAGGAACTGATGGCCTCCCCGCTGTGGCAGGCCCTGCCCGCCGTGCAGGCCGGAAACCTGGTCCCGGTTCGGCACTCCCACGCCGCAACCTACGAGACCGCGCTGCTCGCGCTCGATTCCATCGACGAGGCACTCGCCTCGTTGCCCGCGAACCAGCAGCAGTAGCCCACCCGGCACCGGCATCCACGGCCCCCGCGTCCGGCGACCGGGGGCCGTGCTCGTCGCACACCCGCTCCGATAGGCAGCCATGACCTGCACCTCCGCGCTCGAAGACATCGTCCCCCTCTCGCCGCTTCAGCAGGGCCTGCTCTACCTCAGCACCGTCGCCGCCCCGGACGACGACACCCGCGCCGCCGGACCCGCCGATCCGGACGCCTACACGGTGCAGTCCGTGCTGCACCTGACCGGACGGGTGGACGAGGGCGGACTGCGTGCCTCCGCGCAGACGTTGCTGGAGCGGCATCCCGCCCTGCGTACGTGTTTCCGTCCCCGCAAGGACGGCCGCACCGCCGGGCTCGTCGTGCGCGACATCGAGGCACCCTGGCGCAGCGTCGATCTCACCGGTCTCGCGGTCGACGAGTCCGAGCGGCGTCTCGCGGCTCTGCTCGCCGAGGACCTGCGGGACTGGTTCGACCTCACCCGGCCGCCGTTGATCCGCTGGTTGTTCGTGCGGTTCGGGCCCGACGACGTGCGGCTGGTGCTCACCGCCCACCACATCGTCGTCGACGGCTGGTCCACCCCGATCCTGGTGCGCGAACTCCTCGAGATCTACGCCGCCGGCGGCACCGCCACCGGACTGGCACCGGTACGGCCGTACCGCGATTACCTCGCCTGGCTCGACCGGCAGGACCACGATGCAGCCCGCGCGCTGTGGCGCGAATCCCTCGACGGGCTCACCGAACCGAGCCTCGTCGCCCCACCGGGCGCCACCCGCGCCACCACACCCACCGCCGCGCTCGCCGTCGACGTACCGGCCGGGCTGCACGACCGGCTCACCGGCCTCGCCCGCGACGCCGGGGTCACCCTGAACACCGTCCTGCAGACCGGCTGGGCGCTGCTCCTGTCCGGACTTCTCGGCCGCGACGACATCGTCTTCGGCGCCACCGTCTCCGGGCGGCCGCCGGAACTGACCGGCGTCGAATCCATGGTCGGGTTGTTCATCAACACCGTGCCCGTGCGGGTGCGGCTCGATCCCCGCGCCACCGTCGCCGAGCTGCTGCGACAGGCGCAGCTGGCGCAGTCCCGCACCGTCGACCACCAGTACCTCGGCCTCGCCGAGGTCCAGCGCGAGACCGGCCTCGGGGAATTGTTCGACACCCTCACCGTCTTCGAGAGCTACCCCGTGGACCGGGACGCACTCCACCGGGCCCAGCGCGCGGGCGGGGTCACGATCGCCGCCGTCGAGGGCCGCGACGCCACCAACTATCCGCTCGTGCTCACCGCGGGCGTCGCCGAGACCCTCGTCATGACCCTCGACTACCGGCCCGGCGTGTTCACCGCGGACGACGCCGCCGCCCTCGCCGGCCGCCTCGTCCACATCCTCGGCACCCTCGCGGCCGCACCGGACCGTCCGGCCGCCGGGCTGGACCTGCTCACCGGCGCCGAGCGCAGCCGCGTCCTCGGGACGTGGTCCGTCGCACCGGCCGCTCACTCGGACGGCCCCGTCGCGGGGCTGCCCGCCTCCGTGGAGCCCGACACCCCAGCGGTGGTGTGCGGCGCCGACCAGCGCACCTTCGCGGAACTCGGAGTGAATTCGGCGCGGCTCGCGCGGCTGCTGATCGAACTCGGCGTCGGACCCGACGTGCTCGTGGGCCTGGCCCTGCCGCGCTCTGCCCTGACCGTCGAGGCCATCCTCGCGGTGCTCGCCGCAGGCGGCGCCTACCTGCCGCTCGACCCGTCGTACCCGGCGGAGCGGCTCGCCCACATGGTCGTCGACGCCCGTCCGAGCGTCGTGCTCACCACCGGCGCCGTCGCCGCGGAACTCGGAGCGTGCCTCACCGGCGCGCACGTCGTCGTGCTGGACGATCCGGACGTGCAGGCCCGGCTCGCCGCGCTGCCCGCCGCCGCGATCACCGACGCCGACCGTCGCCGGCCACTCCGCCCCGGCCACACCGCGTACGTCGTCTACACCTCCGGCTCCACCGGTCTCCCCAAGGGCGTCGTCGTCACCCATGCCAATCTCGCCGATCTCCTTGCCGCACAGCGAGAGACGATCATGCGGTCGGCAACGGGCACATGGCGGGTGCTGCTCACCTACCCGTTCGCCTTCGACTCGGCCGTCGCCGCTCTGACCTGGCTGCTGTCCGGGCACACCCTGCACGTGCTGCCCGACGAGCACCGCAGTGACACCGCCTTCGTCGTCGACTACGTGCGCACCCACCGCATCGACCACGTCGACTGCGTGCCCGTGCTGATGAGCGGACTGCTCGACGCCGGTCTGCTCGACGGCGCCGGACACCGGCCCGCCAAGGTCACCGTCGGCGGCGAGGCCGTCGGGTCGGTGCTGTGGCAGCGGCTCCGCGCCGCGGACGGTGTCGAGGCCTACAACTGCTACGGCCCCACCGAATGCACCGTCGACGCCGCCTACACCCGCATCGGCGGTGACACCGTCACCATCGGCGGCCCGACTCCCGGCACCCGGCTGTACGTGCTGGATCGGTGGCTGCGACCGGCACCGCCCGGTGTGGCCGGGGAGCTCTACGTCGCCGGCGGCGGTCTCGCCCGCGGCTACCTGGGACAGCCCGGCCGGACGGGGGAGCGGTTCGTCGCCGACCCGTTCACCGGGGACCGGATGTACCGCACCGGCGACATCGTGCGGTGGCTACCGGACGCGGTCGACACCGTGCGGTGGCTACCGGACCCGGTCGGCATCGAGCGGGGCGCCCTCGAGTACGTCGGCCGCGCCGACGACCAGGTCAAGATCCGCGGTTTCCGGGTCGAACTCGGCGAGATCGAGGCCGCTCTGGGTGCCGTGCCGGGGGTGCATGCTGCCGTCGTCGTCGCCCGTACCGACGCCCGCGACGTGCGCCGCCTGGTCGGCTACGTCACCGGCACGGCGGACCCCGGGGCCGTGCGCGCCGCCGTCGCCACCCGGCTGCCCGACTACCTGGTGCCCGCCGCGATCCTGCCGCTGCCGGCACTGCCGACCACCGCGAACGGCAAGGTCGACCGGAAAGCCTTGCCGGAGCCGGACTTCGGTGCCCTCGCCGGATCCGGTGCGCCCCGCACAGGCACGGAGGCGGCGCTGTGCTCCGCGTTCGCGGAGGTCCTCGGCCTCGACCGCGTCGGCATCGACGACGACTTCTTCACCCTCGGCGGGGATTCCATCGTCTCGATCCAGCTGGTGTCCCGCGCCCGTGCCGCCGACGTGCGGATCACCGCCCGTCAGGTATTCGAACTGCGCACCGTCGCCGCACTCGCCGCCGCCTGCGAGTCCGACACGGCCGACGCAGAGCCGGCGCGGCCCGTCGTGGCGGCCACCGGGATGGTCCCGCTCACCCCGATCGTGCGCGAAACGCTCGACCAGGGAGGGGATCTGCGGCACTTCGCGCAGTCCCGCCTGCTCGTCGCTCCGCCCGGGCTCACCGAAGCGCACCTCGTCGCCGCCGTCGGCGCGCTGCTGCGCACCCACCCCATGCTGCGCTCCCGTCTGACCGTGGCCGGAGAGGATGCGGAATGGGTGGTCCCCGAGCATGTTCCGGATCCCGAGACCGTGGTGCGCCGCATCGACGCGGCGGGCCTCGACGGCACGCGGTGGCATGCGCTGTTCGAGGCCGAACGTCACCGCGCCCTGGCGGAACTCGACCCCGCGGACGGGCGGATGATCCGGGTGCTGTTCCTCGACGCCGGTCCCGGCACCGCGGGACGGGTGTTCGTCGTCGTGCACCACCTCGTCGTCGACGGCGTGTCGTGGCGGATTTTGGTCCCCGACCTCGCGGCCGCCGTCGATCAGGCACGGCGCGGCACCGCGCCGGATCTCGATGCCGCCGGCACCTCCTTCCGGGACTGGGCGCTCGGGCTCACGGCGGCCGCCACGTCCGACAGCGTCGCGCAGTCCCTGCCGCGCTGGCAGCAGATCGCCGGCACCACCGAACCGCGGCTCGGTGCCCGTCCGCTGGACCCGGCACGCGACACCGTCGCCACCGCCCGGTCGCGCGAGGTACGGGTCCCCGTGGCGGTCACCGAGAAGGTGCTCACCACCGTCCCCGCCGCGTACCGGGCGGGCGTCGCGGATGTGCTGCTCACCGCCCTCGCGCTGGCTGTGACGTCGGTACGCGGCGGCGACCGGCTGCGCGTGCACCTCGAAGGTCACGGCCGCGCCGAACACGTCGTGCCGGGCGCCGACCTGTCCCGCACCGTCGGCTGGTTCACCACCCTGTACCCCGCCGTGCTCGACCTGTCCGGCATCGACCCACTCGAGGCCCTGTCCGGAACCGCCGCAACCGGTACCGCGCTCGCGCAGGTCAAGGAGTCGCTGCGCGCCCTGCCCGACGACGGCATCGGATTCGGGCTGCTGCGCCGGCTCGCCCCCGGGGGAACGCGGAACTTCCCCGGCTACCTTTCTCCCGACGTGATGTTCAACTACCTAGGCCGGATGACGCTGGGGGAGAACACCGGTCAGGCATGGTCCACCGCACCGGAGACGGGCGCGCTCGGCGGCGCCGTCGATCCCGGCACTCCGCTCGACCACGTCCTCGACGTCAACGCTGTCACCGAGGACGGCCCGGCCGGACCCGAACTCGTCTGTGAATTCACGGCGGCGGAGGTTCTCGACGAGGAAACCCTTACCCTTGTCGCCCGTCGCTGGGTGGCGGCCCTCGCCGCGCTGGCCCGGTACGCCGACACCCCCGGAGCCGGCGGTCCCACCCCGTCGGATCTGACCTACCGTGGGCTGACCGTTCCCGAACTGGCTTCGCTCACCACCGAACTCGGCCCGATCGACGACGTCGTGCCGCTGACGCCGTTGCAGCGCGGCATGTACTTCCTCGCCGGTCTCGACGGCGGCACCGGGACGGACGTGTACTCGATGCAGACCGTCCTCGATCTGCACGGTGATCTCGACCGGGACACCCTGCGCCGCAGCGCCGCCGCGTTGCTGAACCGGCACGCGATTCTGCGCACCGGGTTCCGCACCACCGCGGCCGGCAACCCGATCGGCGTCGTCCTCCGGGACCCGGGCCTGCGGTGGACGCACATCGACCTCACACCCGCCTCCGGCCCCACCCCGACCCCCATCCCCGGGGCCGTGGCCGAATGTCACATCGCGTCGGTTGGATCGACGCGATGTGACATTCGGCCAGCGGAGGAGCGCAGCGACGAGCTCGTGGCCGCGGACCGCGCCACGCGGTTCGACGTCGCGGCCGCGCCGCTGGTGCGGTTCACGCTCGTGCGTCTCGCGCCGGACCGGCACCGGTTGATCTTCGCCGCGCACCACCTGCTGCTCGACGGGTGGTCGTCGCCGCTGCTCGTGCAGGAACTGTTCACCCTGTACGGGGCAGGGGCCGATCCGGCGGCGCTGCCCACGGTCCGGCCGTTCACCGACTATCTCGCCTGGCTGGGCGACCGGGACACCGACGACGGGCTGCGGCGCTGGACCGAGGCGCTCGCCGGGGTCGAGGAAGCCACGCTGCTCACCCCCGCCGGCTCGTCGCTCGACGCCACGCTGCCCGTCGAACTCCCCGTGCCGGTACCGGCCGGACTGGCTGCGGGATTGCAGCGCCGCTGCCGCGAGCTCGGCGTCACCGTGAACACCGCGGTGCAGACCGCATGGGCGGTCCTTCTCGGCGCCCGGCTCGACCGCACGGACGTGACCTTCGGTGCCGTCGTCTCCGGCCACGTCCCGGACGTGCCCGGCATCGAGATGATGATCGGTCTGTTCATCAACACCGTGCCCGTGCGCGTCGCGCTGCGCCCCGGCGAGCCCACCGACGATCTGCTCCGCCGCGTCCAGGACGAGCAGAACCGGCTCCTCGATCACCAGTACGTCGGACTCGCCGACATCCAGCGCGCCGTCGGCGTCGGAGAACTGTTCGACACCCTCGTCGTGTTCGAGAGCTACCCGATCGACACCGACGCCCTCGCCCGGGCGCAGCGTTCCGGCGGCCTCGACGTCACCGACGTCCGCGGCCACGACGCCACCAACTTCCCGCTGGTGCTCGTCGCCGGACTCGACGACGAGCTCGCCCTCACCCTCGAATACCAGCGGGCGCTGTTCACCGCCGACGACGCCGAGGGGATCGGCCGCCGGCTCGTGCATATCCTCGAGCAGTTCGCGGGCGACCGACCGCGGTGCGTCGCGCAGCTCGACATCCTCGGTCCGGCCGAACGGGAACGGTGGCACGAGCTCTCGTCGACCGCTCCGGCACCGTCGAGCGGGCACGCCACCGTGCCCGACCTGCTCGCGGCGCAGATCGCCCGCACCCCGGACGCGACGGCCGTGGTGTGCGGGAACGAGCGCCTGACCTTCGCCGAGCTCGGCGCCGCCGCGGGGCGGCTGGCACGGCGGCTGATCGACGCAGGCGTCGGACCCGAGACGCTGGTGGGTCTGGCCCTGCCCCGCGCGGCCGAGACGATGGTCGCGATCTGTGCCGTGCACGCCGCCGGCGGCGCCTACGTGCCGATGGACCCGTCGTATCCGGCCGAGCGGCTCGCCCACATGATCGGCGACTCCCGGCCGCGGGTCGTGGTCACCGGCGGAGCCGTCGCGCACACGCTGCGACCGGTGCTCGGTGCAGTGCCGGTGCTCGATCTCGACGACGAGGCGGTCCGTGCCGACCTCGCGGTCCGTCCGGCCGCCCCCGTCACCGATCGCGAGCGAATCGCACCGCTGCGGCCCGAGCATCCGGTGTACGTCATCTACACCTCCGGCTCCACCGGACTTCCGAAGGGGGTGGCGGTCACGCACGCGAACCTGCTCGGCCTGTTCGACAGCCACCGCGCCGACCTGTACGTACCCACCGTGGCGGCGGCGGGCCGGCCGAGTGTGGGGGTCGGGCACGCGTGGTCGTTCGGGTTCGACGCCTCCTGGCAGCCGATGCTGTGGCTGCTCGACGGGCACACCGTGCACGTGTTCGACGAGGACACCGTGCGTGACCCCGAGGCGATGGCCGGATACGTCGCCGAACACGCCCTCGACTTCCTCGAGGTCACCCCGTCATTCCTCGACCGGATGGTCGCTGCCGGGCTGTTCGACGGCGAGCACCGCCCCGCCACGGTCGGATTCGGCGGTGAGGCCGTCAACCCGGCGCTGTGGCGGCGGCTGCGGGAACTGACCGACGGACGTGCGTTCAACCTCTACGGGCCCACCGAATGCACCGTCGATTCGCTCGTCGGGCAGGTCACCGACGCCGAGACCCCGTGCCTGGGCCGGGCCGTACACGGCGCCGCCGCCTACGTTCTCGACCGGATGCTGCGCCCCGTGCCGGTCGGCGCCGCGGGTGAGCTGTACGTCGCCGGATCCGGCGTCGGCCGGGGGTACCTCGGCCGTCCCGACCTGACCGGCACCCGCTTCCTGCCCGACCCGTTCGGTCCGCCCGGCACCCGCATGTACCGCACCGGCGACGTCGTGCGCCGGGTCCCGGCCGGCGACGGCCGGGTCACCCTCGAGTTCCTCGGCCGCGGCGACGACCAGGTCAAGATCCGCGGTTTCCGGGTCGAGCTCGGCGAGGTCGAGGCGGCGCTGACCGCGGTGCGCGGGGTGCGCGACGCCGTCGCCGTCGCCCACACCGACGACCGCGGCGTGCGCCGGCTCGTCGGCTACGTCGTACCCGACGGCGACGTCGACCCTGCCGTCGTGCGGGCCGTCCTCGCCGAGCGGGTCCCGGACTACCTGGTGCCGGCCGCAGTGCTCGTGCTGGCCGCGTTTCCCGTCACCGCCAACGGCAAGGTTGACCGGAAAGCGCTGCCGGATCCGGACTTCGGTGCGCTGGCCGGCTCGGGTGAGCCGCGCACCGAGCGGGAGGCCGCGCTCGCGGACGTGGCCGCCGAGGTGCTCGGCCTGGACCGGGTCGGCATCGACGACGATTTCTTCGCCCTGGGCGGCGACTCGATCGTCGCCATCCAGCTGGTCTCCCGCGCCCGGGCTGCCGGGATCCGGCTGACGGCCCGTCAGGTGTTCGAGCTGCGCACCGTCGCGGCCCTGGCCGCGGTCGACGAACCGGACGTCCCGGTGCCGGCGATGGCCGCGACGGGTGACGTGCCGATCACCCCGATCGTGTGGGAGGCCCTCGCCTGGGGTGGTGATCTCGCGCGTTTCTCGCAGGCCCGGCTGCTCGTCGCACCCGTCGGTCTCACCGCCGACGTGCTCGGAACGGCCGTCGCGGCGCTGCTCGGCACCCATCCGATGCTGCGGTCCCGGTTCGTCGTCGCCGACGGCGTGCCACGCTGGACCGTTCCCGAGGGCGCACCCGGCATCGAGACACTGGTGCGACGGGTCGACGTCACCGGCCTCGAGGACGAACGGTGGTCGGACCGTTTCGCCGCCGAGCGCGAATCAGCGTACGGGGCACTCGATCCGGAAGCCGGCGTGATGATGCAGGTGATCTGGTTCGACTTCGGGCCGGACCGCCCCGGCCGCGTGTTCGTCGCCGTGCACCATCTGGTGATCGACGGCGTGTCGTGGCGCATCCTCGTCCCGGATCTGGCAGACGCCGTCGAACAGGCCGGACGCGGCGAGACCGTCGCGCTGACGCCGCCCGGCACGTCGTTCCGGGCGTGGGCGACCGGACTCGCCGAGGCCGCGCGTTCCGAGCGGGTCAGGACCTCGCTGCCCGCATGGCAACCCGCGGTCGATGCGGTCGAACCACCGCTCGGCGCTCGGCCGCTCGACCCGGTCCGCGACACGGTCGCGGCGCTGCGCTCGACGCACGTGCGGGTCCCCGTGCCCGTCACCGAGGACGTCCTCGCCTCCGGGGCGGTGAACGAGGCCCTGCTCGCGGCGCTCGCCGTGGCGGTGGCCTCGGTCCGTGGCGGCGACGTCGTGCGCGTCGAACTCGAAGGCCACGGTCGCGAGGAGCAGATCGTGCCCGGGTCCGACGTCGCGCGCACCGTCGGATGGTTCACCTCGATGTTCCCGGTGGCGTTGAGTCTGACCGGCGTCGACCCCGAGGACGCCCTGGCCGGAGCGGCTGCCGCGCATGCGGTCCGCACGCGCGTCGCGGAAGCGCTGAAAGCGCTGCCCGACAACGGGATCGGATTCGGGCTGCTGCACCGTCTCGCCCCGGACCCTGCCTTCGACGACTATCGACGACCGCAGGTGGTGTTCAACTACCTCGGCCGGATGACGCTGGGGGAGGACACCGGCGCCCCGTGGTCCGGCGCGCCCGAGGCCGTCGCGCTCGGCGGTTCCGTCGACCCGGCCACCCCGCTCGACCACGTCCTGCATGTCGACGCCGTCGTCGAGGACACCGCGGAGGGTCCCGTACTCGACTGCGAATTCGCCGCGCCCGCCGAGGTGCTCGACGAGCACACCGTCGACCTCGTGGCCCGGCGCTGGGTCCAGGCCCTCGCCGCGGCCGCCCGTATCCCCGAACCCGTTGCACCCGAAAAGGAGTGACCACATGTCAGCACAGTCCGGCATCCTGGACCGCGAGACGATCCGCACCGACGTCGCGCGGCTTCTCGAGATCGAGGCCGGCGAACTCGATCCCGCAGTCAGCCTCGTCGACCAGGGCCTCGACTCGGTGCGCCTGATGGCGCTCGTGGAGCGGTGGCGTGACGCCGGCGCGGACGTCGACTTCGTCTCCCTGGCCACCGAACCGCAGCTCGAGGCGTGGTACGACCTGCTCACCCCGCGGTGACCCGGCCGTGGCCCTGATCGACAGGCTGGTCCTCGACGTCGACCCGCTGCGCACCAGCCGCGAATTCCGCTACATCTTCACCGCCCGGATCGTGTCGCTGTTCGGTATCGGCTTCCTCGTCGTCGCCGTGCCCCTGCAGGTGTATCGGCTCACCGGGTCCACCGCGCAGGTCGCCGCCGTGTCGGCGGTGCTCGGCGTGACCACGTTCGCCGCCACCTTTGCCGGCGGGGTGCTCGCCGACCGCTACGACCGGCGCCGGGTCATCGCGCTCGCGCGCGGCACGGCGGGTGTGGCGTTCGCGGTGCTCGCGGTCAACGCGTTCCTGCCCGATCCGAAGATGTGGGTCGTCTACGTGGCGGCGGTGATCGACGGTGTGTGCGGTGGCATCTCCGCAACGGCGCTGATGGCCGTCACACCGAGCCTGCTGCCGCGGGAGAAGATGGCCGCCGCCGGCGCCCTCATGGCGCTGACCGGCGACCTGGGCGCGATGATCGGGCCGGCGCTCGGCGGCGTCGTCATCGCGACCGGGGGCGTCGGGGTGGCCTACGCGCTGGCCGCGTTCACCACCGCGATCACGACCTTCTGCATCACCCGGCTGCCGGCGCTGCCACCGGCCCACGTCGCCGACGAGTCGCCGCTGCGTTCGGTGGCGAGCGGCTTCCGCTACGCGGCGGGAAACCGCGTCATCGGCGGCGTGCTCGTGTGCGGGTTCGTGACGATGCTGCTCGCCGGCTGGTCGGTGCTCGTCCCCGAGTACGCGACGGAGGTGCTCGGCGCGGGACCGTCGGTGGTCGGACTGCTCTATACCGCCCCGGCGGTCGGCGCGGTGATCGGCTCCCTCACCAGCGGCTGGACCGGTCGTCTCCGCCGGTCCGGACAGGCGATCTTCGTGCTCATGGCCGTCTCCGCCGCGGGGCTCGTCGGGGCGGGCCTCACCGCGACCGTCGCGGTGGCGCTGATCGGTCTGGCCGCGCACGGTTTCGGCGACGCGCTCACCGATATCGTCCGGTATGCGACGGTGCAGAAGCACACTCCCGACGAGTACCGCGGGCGTATCGCCGCGGTGTGGGCGGCGCAGGTCACCGCCGGCGCCTCCGTCGGCGCGGTGGTCGCGGGCGGTGTGGCGACGCTGGTGCCGATCTCCGCGGCGCTGCCCGCGTACGGCGCCGTCGGGCTGGTGGTCACCGCGCTGCTGTGGGCGGGCCTACGGACGCTGCGCCGGCTCGACGAGGGCACTAGCCTCGAGCGCGTCGTCTGAGTCCGTCCGGTCCGTGCCGCGATGAGTTCGGCGGAGCCGGCCGGTCTGTATCCGAGACAGCACGCCCGTCCGCGCGGACGGGGCAAGCCGAAGAGGAGTGGATGTCATGGGCAAGGTCACGGTCACCGAGTTCGTCTCTGCGGACGGCGTCATGGAGAACCCCGCGTGGACGTTCCCGTACTGGAACGACACGATCGCCGCGTTCAAGGACGGCGAATTGAACGAGGCGGACGCGTTGCTCCTCGGCCGCACCACCTACCAGGAGTTTGCCGCGGTCTGGCCCGATCATCCCGGCGAGGACGACGCGTCCAAGGCGCAGATGAACGACATTCCCAAACACGTCGCCACGACCACGCTCACCGAACTCGAGTGGAACGCGACCCGCATCGAGGGCGACGTCGCGGAGGGGATCCGCGCCCTCAAGGCCGAGAAGAACCTGCTGGTCATGGGGAGCGGCAGCCTCGTCGAGTTCCTGCGCAGTCAGGGACTCGTCGACGAGTACCGGCTCGCCGTCTACCCCGTGCTGGTCGGCTCGGGCCGGCGCCTGTTCGACTCCGTCGAGGCGCAGGCGACCCTCGACCTCCGCGACTGCAAGGTCCTCGACAACGGCGTCCTGCTGCTCGTCTACAGCGTGGTCTCCGACACCGTCGCCGTTCCGGACTTCGACTGACGGCGTACCCGCAGCCGAGGTCCGGCGCGAGCCGTTGTTTCGGGGCTCGGATGCGGGGAACCCGACGGCATGTCCACGTTCCGCACCCCCACGCCCCCGCGCAGCGACGGATGACGACCGGCGCTGCGCGGGCGCGGGACTACGACACCTGGTTCGACACCCCGTGGGGTGCCCACGCCTGGGCGGTGGAGCGCGACGCGGTCGACGAGGTCCTGCCCGACGTGGCCGGCCGGACCGTGGTCGAGGTCGGCTGCGGGACCGGCCGGCTCGTGAGCCATCTCGCCCACCGCGGTGCCCGAATGCTCGGTGTGGACCTCGCGGCGGGCATGCTCTCCGTCGCGACCGACCGGGCACCCGCCCGGCTCGTGCGCGCCGACGCCACTCGCCTGCCCGTGCCGGATGCCGTTGCCGACGCCGCCGTCACGATCGCGACCCTCGAATTCACCGACGCCGCGGCGGTGCTGGTCGAGATGGCCCGTATCACTCGCCCGGGCGGGCGCATCGTCGCGCTCACCCTCAACCCCACCAGCCCGTGGGGGTGGATCGATCGGCCCACCCGACGAGCGCCGTACTCGGCCGCACGCTACGTTTCTCGGCGAGAGCTGCGCCGCCTGGGCGGTCGACACGGCCGGGCCCAGGTGCGGGGCCGGTTGTTCACCGCGGCGCGGTTCGGGCATCGACTCGAGCCGATTGCCGCCCTGCCGGGCCGGATCGTCCCCTGGTTCGGGGCCGTCCAGATGCTCGTCGTCGACCGGGAGCTCTGAGAGACGGCCCGGCGCCGCGAAGACCCGAATTAGTGCAACTTCGGGGTTGCGGTTTGGGGAGAGAGATGCAACCCTGGAGTTGCACAAATCGTATCCCCGGACTGGAGGCGATCATGGCCCCGCTCGACATCACCCGCACCATCGACATCGCGGCCCCGGCCACCAAGGTATGGGCCGCACTGACCGAACCCGAACTGATCGCGCAATGGTTCGGCGACAGAATCGAATTCGACGCATCGCCCGGAGGCGCGGGCGCGTTCGGCTGGACGGGACACGACCACGGTCCCTTCCGCGTCCTGGTCGAGCATGTGGACGAGCCGAAGACGCTCGTCTACCGCTGGGCCCGCGACGCGAACGTGGACCCGGTGCCGGGTAACTCCACGGTGGTGCGGTTCGACCTCGCGGAGATCGACGGCGGCACCCGGCTGACCCTGGTGGAAACCGGCTTCGAGGAGCTCGTCGACCCGCAGGCGGCCCACGACGGCAACGTCGACGGCTGGCGCGCCGAACTCGGCGATCTGGTGGAGTTCCTGGAATCCCGGTGAACGATGTGGCGAAGGGAGTTCCGGCGGTGCTCGCGGTACTGGCCGACGAAACCCGCTGGAACATCCTCACCGCGATCGGCGCCGAGGACCTGTCCGCGAGTGCGCTCGCGGAGCGGCTGCCGGTCAGCCGTCAGGCGATCGCGAAGCACCTGACCGTCCTCGCCGACGCCGGGCTCGTGGAGTCGTTCCGGATCGGGCGGGAGATCCGCTACCGGGCAATCGGAACCCGGCTCGGCGAACTGGCCGGCGAGCTGGACTCGATCGGACGGCAGTGGGACCGTCGCCTCGAGGCGATCAAGCGCATCGCCGAGCGACCCGGCTGACCGCACGAGCGGGCCGCGCGGTGCCGTCGAGGGGGTGCCCATCGGCACCCTCGGGGTGGTGGTACCGAGCGCCGTCGGCGCCGACCCTGTAGTGGTCCGCGGAGGGATCTGCTTCCTCCGGTCGAGTACCACTGGAGGGCAGGTCGATTCATGGCGTCGAACGGCGAACGCGGGATCCGGCAACGGGTCCTGCAGTTGGTGACCACAACGGGAGCGGCGACGGCCCTGATCGTGGGCGGGTTCTCGTCTCCGGTCGTCGCCACCGGCTTCGCCTCCACGACCGGTGAGATCCCGCCCGGCCTCGAACCGTTCTACACCCAGCAGGTCCGGTGGGAGTCGTGCGACGGCTACAGCACCGACGGGTCGGACCTGGTCGGGGCCGGGCTCGAGTGCGCGCGGGTGACCGTGCCGATCGACTACGAGAGCCCCGAGGGCGATACGGCGCAGGTCGCCCTGTCCCGTTCGCGGGCGACGGGAGAGAAGATCGGATCACTGCTCGTCAACCCGGGCGGACCGGGAGCCTCCGGGCTCGGGACGGCCGTCGTCGCCGACGGCACCGAACTCGCCGAGCGGTTCGACGTCGTCGGATTCGATCCGCGCGGAATCGGGGCGTCGACGCCGCGGATCGACTGCCTGACATCCGAGGAGACCGACGCGTGGCGGCAGGATCCCGTGGTGGACATGACCGCCGAGGGCATTGCCCGGGCCGAGCAGAAGAGCCGGGAGTACGCGGCGCGCTGCGCCGAACGCACCGGCACCGACGTGCTCGCACACGTGGGCACCCGCGACGTGGTGCGGGACATGGACGTCATCCGGGCCGCGCTCGGCGACGCGGGATTGAACTACCTCGGATACTCGTACGGGACCCGGCTCGGCTCGGCCTATGCGGAGGCGTTCCCCGGCAACGTACGCGCGATGGTGCTCGACGGGGCGCTCGATCCACAGCAGGACCCCGTCGAGGAGGCGGTGCGGCAGGCCGCCGGCTTCCAGCAGGCATTCGACGCGTTCGCCGCGAACTGCGCGACCCGCGAGGACTGCCCCCTCGGCGCCGATCCCGCGGCCGCGGTCGCGCGGTTCCGCTCGCTGGTCGATCCCCTCATCGACCGTCCCGCGGCCACGGACGATCCGCGGGGACTGAGCTATCCGAACGCGATCAGCGGTGTCGTCGCCACCCTGTACTCGCCGCAGGGCTGGGAGTACCTGCGGACCGGACTCACCGAGCTGGAGCAGGGCCGGGGCGACACGCTGCTGCTGCTGGCCGACATGTACGAGGGCCGGTTCGCCGACGGCTCGTACTCGAACTCCGGCGAGGCGATGGCGGCTGTGCGGTGCGTCGACGACGCCGCCGTGACCGACCCGGCGGTGGCCGGTGAACTCGACACCCGGTCCCGTGCAGCGGCACCGTTCCTCGACGACGGCCGCGGCACCGGCAACGCGCCGCTCGGTGCGTGCGCCTTCTGGCCCGTGCCGCCGACGGGAGATCGGCACGCCGTGGAGGTCGACGGCCTGCCCCCGATCGTCGTCGTCTCCACCACCGAGGATCCGGCGACGCCGTACCAGGCGGGGGTGGACCTGGCGAAGCAACTGGACGCGGTGCTCGTCACGTACCGCGGAACCCAGCACGGGGTGGTGCTGAGCGGCCAGTGGTGCATCGACCTGCCTGTCGCACGCTACCTCGTCGATCTCGCTGTGCCGGAGGGGGATACGACATGCTGAGCCGTACCGGATCCGATTCGTCGGGACGGACGGTCAGGGCGTCCGCGGCGGCCACCGCGGGCGGGCATCGCGAATTCGGAGCCGAACGTCAGGGTTTCCCGAGCCTGCTGCCGGCTGCGCGAGTCGGTGTCGAGTCGTCCGACGGGCGGGGAACCGCCTCGCCCCTGACGAGAGGACTGCGAAGTCGTGAAGGTTCTGAACACGAAGCTGGGCAAGGTCGCGGCGACCGGGACGATCGCGTTGGCGGCGGTGGGCGCCGGCGCCGCGAGCGCCGAGGCGTCCCCGATGCAGCACCAGCAGCAACAGCCGCAGCCGGCCCCGCAGCGGCCGGCCCCGCAGCATCAGCAGCCCGGGTCGCAGGGGCACGGGTTCTGGCTGTTCGACCGGTGGGTGCCGCTGCCGTGGTGACGACGGTGCCCGCGTGAGGGCGCGCAGCGACCGTGCCGTTCCGGCGCGGTCGCTGCGCCTCGCGCCCACGCTCGTCGCCGCGGCTCCGAGTCGTCGCCGGGCCCCACCCTCGGCCGACCTGGCAGACTCGATCGGGAAGGCGACGAGGAGACAGACGGTGACAGAAACGGTGGACGGCGCTGACGACGTGCAGCTGAGGCAACCACGACTCGAGCCCGCGCAGCTCCACCTGGACCCGCCGCAGATCGCGCTCCAGCGGGAGTTCCGCCGCGTCCTGATGGTCTACAAGTTCGGCATCGACGAGATGATGACCAAGATCAACATCCTGCGGGAGGAGTTCGGCTTCGCCCACGACCACAACCCGATCGAGCACGTCAAGTCGCGGCTGAAGACCCCCGAATCGGTCGTCGAGAAGGCCGTCCGCAAGAACCTGCCGCTCACCCTCGACGCGATCCGCGACAACATCTACGACATCGCGGGCATCCGCATCACCTGCAGCTTCGTCTCCGACGTCTACCGGATCTTCGACCTGATCACCGGGCAGCACGACATCCGGGTCGTCCAGGTCAAGGACTACATCGCGTGCCCGAAGCCCAACGGATACCGGAGCCTGCACGCGAT
Organism: Rhodococcus ruber; assembly: GCF_016804345.1. Classification (NCBI taxonomy): domain Bacteria; kingdom Bacillati; phylum Actinomycetota; class Actinomycetes; order Mycobacteriales; family Nocardiaceae; genus Rhodococcus; species Rhodococcus ruber. Next base: position 1,277,535 of record NZ_CP044211.1, read on the forward strand.
CGTCGAGGTCCCCGTCTTCATGTCCGACCGCGTGCAGCCGGTGTTCGTCGAACTGCAGATCCGCACCGTCGCGATGGACTTCTGGGCCAGCCTCGAACACAAGATCTTCTACAAGTACGACAAGGCGGTGCCCGTCGAACTGCTCGACGAACTGCGCGCGGCGGCCGCGACCGCCCGCGACCTCGACGTCCGGATGGAGGCCCTGCACGACCAGGTGCACGGGCCCGACTCGTCGCCCTGAGCGGCCTGCGGCCGAGCGAATGTATCGCCCGCCGGCGCTGAGGAGGGGGACGATACATCCGCTCGGCCCGAGTCGCTCGGCCCGGCTCAGGCGTCGTGCTCGGTGAAGTCCCGGTCGTGGTCGGTGGTGCGGCCGTACCCGGTCTCGGTCATGCCGTGCCGCCAGTAGCCGATGACGAGGGTGGACCGGCGGTCGAAGCCGGCCTCGTGGCGCAGGTAGCTGCGCATCCGCAGCACGGTCTTCGATTCGGCCGACACCCACGCGAATCGCTTCAGTTCGCCGTCGGGGATCGGCACGGCGGTCGCCGCGTCGGTCAGGTGCGTGGTGGTGCCCGCGGGGGCGCCGTCGCGGTGCACCCAGCGGATCTCGATGTCGGCGGGGGAGCGCAGGTCCTGGTGTTCGCCCTCGTCGGCGACCTCGACGACGGCGGTGCCACGGGCGCCCTCGGGGAGGCGTTCGAGCATGCGGCCGATCGCGGGCAGCGCCGTCTCGTCGCCGACGATCAGGTACCAGTCGGCCGGGGGCGCGACGATCCCGCCGCCGCCGGCCGCCGCGAGGCGATCGCCGGGACGGGCCCGCTCCGCCCAGGCACTGGCCAGGCCCTCGTCGCCGTGCCGGACGAAGTCGACGTCCATCTCGGCGGCCGCGGGGTCGAGTCGCCGCACGGTGTAGGTGCGGACCTGCGCCTTGAGCGTGGGGTCGGGCCACTCGAGGCGCCGGCCGCCGGTGTTGACGGGCAGGTCGAGGTCACCGTTCGCGCGCGGGAAGATCAGCTTGATGTTGGGCACCCGGGTCGGGTCGCTCGCGTAGACCTCGACGCCGCGTCCGGCGAACGTGACGCGGCGCATGCGGGGGGTGATGTCCTCGACCTTCGCGACTTCGATGACGCTGGGCAGCAGCCCGTCTTCGTTCGACATACCCCACACCTTAGGTGAGCCTTTCCAATCTAGGTGGGGTCGGGTTGTTCCGCAGGCCGGTTCGGCATCGTGGCGGCCGTCACGGCCAGGGCCACCGCGGTCACGAGAAGGGCGACGAACACCGACGCCACCGCGTCGGCGAGCTGCTCCGGCGCGAGCGGTCCCGAGCCGGCGACGTCGTGCGCGGCCGCATTCGCCAGTGCCCCGAAGACCGCGACCCCGACGGCGCTGCCGATCGAGCGGGCGAACGAGTACGCCCCCGTCACCACCCCACGCTCGGCCCACGTCACGCTCGACTGCGCCGAGATCAGCGCCGGGCTCGCGATCAGGCCCATCCCGAGACCGACGAGTACGCAGCACCCCGCGACCTGCCACACCGGTGACCGCTCGTCGAGCAGCGTCAGCAGACCGGTGCCGGCCAGCACCGGGACGGAGCCGATCATCGCGGTGTTGCGGAACCCGATCCGCAGGTAGAACCAGCCGGAGCGCGCCGCCGCGAGCGGCCAGCCGATCGTCATCGTCGACAGGGTGAATCCCGCCACCAGCGCCGTGGTGCCCAGCGACCCCTGCACGAACGCCGGCACGTAGGAGGTCAGGCCCAGCACCACGGCGCCGACGAGAGCAGCGACCGCGCTGCTGGTGAGCACGACGCGGCGGGCGAAAACCCACGGCGGCAGGATCGGCTCCGCCGCGCGTCGCTCCACCCACACGAACAGCAGCAGCAGCGTCGCGGCGGCCGCGAACACCCCGACGCTCGGCGCCGACGCCCACGCCCAGGCCTGCCCACCCTCGAGCAGACCCAGGATCAGCAGTCCGGAGCCCGCCGCGAGCGTCGCGGCACCGGCCCGGTCCACCGGCCGCCGCGGCCCGGAGGGCCGTGACTCGGTGAACGCCCTCAGCAGCACCGCCACGGCCAGCGCGCACAGCGGCAGGTTGATCCAGAAGATCCACCGCCACGACACGAAGTCGGAGAAGACCCCGCCCACGGCGGGGCCGACGATCGCCGACATGCCCCACACGCTCGCGAGGTAGCCCTGGGCCTTCGCGCGTTCGGCGACGGTGTAGATGTCGCCGGCGATGGTCTGCGCCATCGGCAGCACGGCCCCCGCGCCCAGTCCCTGTACCGCGCGGAACGCGATCAGGGCCGGCATGCTCCATGCCAGCGCGCACAGCGCCGAGCCCAGGGCGAACAGCGCGATCCCGAACACCAGCACGGGTCTGCGCCCGTACACGTCCGACAACTTGCCGTACACCGGCACGAGCACGGCCTGGGTGAGCAGGTAACTCGAGAACAGCCACGGGAACTGCGTGAAGCCACCGAGGTCCGCGACGACGGTCGGAACGGCGGTGGCCAGGACGGTGCTCTCGAGTGCGACGAGCGCGGTGGCGAGCATCAGGGCCGCGAGAATCGGTCCGCGTTCCGAGCGCAGACCCACGTCGATCCGGGGTGCCGCCGACATCACGCTCCTGTTCGGGGTGGGGTTCCGGTCACGATCATTGTCGTCGTGAACGATCCCGGGATCGGGCGGGGGTGCCGTGCAGGTCCGGGCGGCGCACTAGGGTGGCACCGTGCGTCCATCACTCGAGTCCTACCCCCACCTCGCCGGCGGCAAGGTCCGGGACCTGTATGTCATAGACGACGAGCACCTGCTCCTCGTGGCCAGCGACCGGATCTCGGCATACGATCACGTGCTCGACACCCCGATTCCCGACAAGGGCCGGGTGCTCACCGCGATGAGCGTGTTCTTCTTCAACCTGCTCGAGGTGAACCATCACCTCGCCGGTGAGCCCGACGACGACCGCATCCCCGCCGAGGTCCTCGGCCGCGCCCTCGTCGTCAAACGGCTGAAGATGGTGCCGATCGAGTGCGTCGCCCGCGGCTACCTCACCGGATCGGGCCTGATCGACTACCGGAGGACCGGTGGGGTGTGCGGCGTCCCGTTGCCCGACGGCCTCGTGGAGGCCAGCCGGCTGCCCGATCCGATCTTCACTCCCGCGAGCAAGGCCGAACTCGGCGACCACGACGAGAACATCACCTTCGACGAGGTCGTCGACAAGGTCGGCCAGGATCTCGCCGTGAAGCTGCGCGAGGACACCCTCGACATCTACGGCCGCGCCGCGATGTACGCGGCGGACAAGGGCATCCTGCTGGCCGACACGAAGTTCGAGTTCGGACTCGACGGCGCCGGGCACCTCGTCCTCGCCGACGAGGTGCTCACCCCGGATTCGTCGCGCTACTGGCCCGCCGAGGGGTACGAGCCGGGCAAGGTGCAGCCCAGCTTCGACAAGCAGTTCGTGCGCGATTGGCTGACGAGTCCCGAGTCCGGATGGGACCGCACCTCCGACACCCCGCCGCCGCCCCTGCCGCAGCACATCGTCGACGCCACCCGTGAGAGGTATATCGAAGCCTACGAACGGATCTCGGGTCTGTCGTTCTCCGACTGGCTGGAGCCGAGCGCATGACCGCGCCGATCGCCAAGCGGGTGCCGTCCGAGCGGGTGCATCACGGGCACACGTTCGTCGACGAGTACGAGTGGCTCCGCGACAAGGAGAACCCCGAGGTCATCGCCCACCTCGAGGCCGAGAACGCGTGGACCGAGAAGCAGACCGCGCACCTGGCGCCCTTGCGGGAGAAGATCTTCGAGGAGATCAAGTCCCGCACGCAGGAAACCGACATGTCGGTGCCCACCCGCATGGGGGACTGGTGGTACTACGCCCGGACCGCCGAGGGCAAGCAGTACAGCATCCAGTGCCGCTGCCCGATCTCCGACCCCGACGACTGGAATCCGCCGGAGCTGGCACCGGGTGTGGAACTGCCCGGGGAGCAGGTGCTGCTCGACGGCAACGTCGAGGCCGCCGGGCACGAGTTCTTCTCCCTCGGTGCGTTCTCGATCAGCCACGACGGGACGCTGCTCGCCTACTCGGTCGACGTCGTCGGCGACGAGCGCTACACGCTGCGGTTCAAGAACCTCGGCACCGGTGAGCTGCTCGCCGACGAAATCCCCGGGACCGCACCCGGCGCGACGTGGGCGATCGACCACAGCCACATCTTCTATCTCACCGTGGACGAGTCCTGGCGACCGGACACCGTGTGGCGCCACCGTCTGGGTACGTCCCACACCGAGGACGTCCGGGTCTTCCACGAGCCCGACGAGCGGTTCTGGGTGTCCGTGGGCACCACCCGCAGCGAGAAGTACCTGATGATCTGGGTGGGATCCAAGATCACGACCGAGGGGTGGGTCCTCGAATCCGCCGACCCCACCGGCGAGTTCCGGGTGCTGCTGCCGCGGCGCGAGGGGGTCGAGTACGGCGCCGAGCATGCCGTCGTCGGCGGCGAGGACCGGTTCCTGGTCATGCACAACGACGTCGTCGAGGTGGTGGACGACGCGACGGGTGAGATCACGCGCGAGAAGGCGGAGAACTTCGTTCTCGCCGAGGCACCCGTGGACGATCCGTCTGCTCTGCGCACTCTGATCGGGCACCGGCACGACGTGCGCCTCGAGGACGTCGACGCGTTCGCCGGGCATCTCGTGCTCGGTTACCGGCGGGAGGCGCTGACCCGGCTCGCGGTGTGGCCGCTGACCGCCGACGGCTACGGCGAGCTGACCGAACTCGAGTTCGACGAGGAACTGTTCGCCGTCGGTCCGGGTGCGAACCCGGAATGGCACCAGCCGATGCTGCGGCTCGGGTTCACGTCGTTCATCACCCCCAGCCGCGTCTACGACTACGTCGTCGACTCCGGAGAACTGTTGCTGCGCAAGGCCCAGCCGGTGCTCGGTGACTTCGATCCGTCGGACTACGAGCAGCGCCGGGACTGGGCGGTGGCAGAGGACGGCACGCGCATCCCGCTGTCGATCGTGGCCCGCAAGGGTGCGCCCGCGAATGCGCCGGTGCTGCTCTACGGGTACGGGTCGTACGAGGCCAGCATCGACCCCGGCTTCTCGGTGGCGCGGCTGTCGCTCCTCGACCGGGGGATGGTCTTCGCGGTGGCCCACGTGCGGGGCGGCGGCGAGATGGGCCGGCACTGGTACGAGAACGGCAAGACGCTGGCGAAGAAGAACACCTTCACCGATTTCGTCGCCTGCGCCCGGCATCTGATCGACACCGGCGTCACCCGGCCCGACCGCCTCGTCGCCGACGGCGGCAGTGCGGGCGGACTGCTCATGGGTGCGGTGGCGAACCTCGCGCCGGAGTTGTTCGCCGGGATCCTCGCGAACGTGCCGTTCGTCGACCCGCTCACCTCGATCCTGGACCCGTCGCTGCCGCTCACGGTGATCGAGTGGGACGAGTGGGGCAACCCCCTCGACAACCCCGAGGTGTACGAGTACATGCGCTCGTACAGCCCGTACGAGAACGTCGAGGCGAAGGACTACCCGGCGATCCTCGCGATCACCAGCCTCAACGACACGCGGGTGCTCTACGTCGAACCGGCCAAGTGGGTGGCCAAGCTGCGCGCGACGAAGACCGGCGACGCGCCGCTGCTGCTCAAGACGGAGATGAGCGCCGGCCACGGGGGCGTGTCCGGCCGGTACGAGAAGTGGCGCGAGGTCGCCTTCGAGTTCGCGTGGGTCCTCGAGACGTCGGGCGCATATCGTCCCTGAACGTTGTTGTGGCCCAACGCCCTGGTGGCCCAACGCCCTGGTGGCCCAACGCCCTGGTGGCCGAATGCCTGGTGGCCGAATGTCACATTGCGTCGATGTCATCGACGCAATGTGACATTCGGTCCACGGGCGGCTCCCCGGGGCGACCACTCGTTCAGCGCGGGGCGTAGCGGATCTGCGGACGGCCGGCGCGACCGTACTCGGTGTGCCGGGCGGCGACGCCGTCGTCGGCCAGGCGTTCGAGGTACCGCCACGCCGTCACCCGCGACACGCCCACTGCGCTGCCCACCTCGGCGGCCGTCAGCGGGCCCGACGCCTCCCGCAGACACCGGGCGACCGCATCGAGAGTGTGGGGCGCGACGCCCTTCGGGGACGACGCACGCGGATCGGAGGTCCGCAGCGCCGCCATCGCCCGGTCGATGTCGTGCTGGCCGGCGGCCGCGCCGGACGCGCCGAGCGCCTTGCGGTAGGCCAGGTAGTGGTCGAGCTTGTCGCTCAGGGCGGCGAAGGTGAAGGGCTTGAGCAGGTAGAGCACGATGCCCCGGGCGACGGCGGTGCGAACGACCTCGAGGTCGCGCGCGGAGGTCACGGCGATGATGTCCGGGCTCGGCTGGATCCCGCTCAGCGCCGCCGCGACGTCGAGGCCGCTCATGTCGGGCAGCCCGATGTCCAGCAGCACCAGATCCACCGGCTCACCGGCCTTCGCGGCCTCCGCGACGGCACGCAGCGCGTTCCGGCCGGTGCCGGCGACGGCGACGACCGTGAACTGCGGCAGTCGATCGACGTACGCGCGGTGGGCGTCGGCGATGCGAGGCTCGTCCTCCACGACGAGGACGCGAATCACGGTGCGCCGCCTGCGTGCTCGGCCTGCAGGGGGATCTCGGCGACGACCATCGACCCCAGCGACGGCTCGGTACGCAGGGTGCCGCGGTGCCGCGTCACCACCTGCGCGACGAGGGCCAGCCCCAGGCCGTGGTGGTCTGCCTTCGTGGAGTAGCCCCGCGTCATGGCGCGGACGAGGGTTTCCGGCGACATCCCCGGTCCGCTGTCCGCCACTTCGACGATCATGTTCGAATCATCCTGTCGTATCGTCACTTCCACCCACGGTTCGTCGACGGCCCGGGCGGCGTCGATGGCGTTGTCCACCAGATTGCCGACGAGTGTCACCAGGTCGCGGGTGCCGAGGGGGGTCGGGCCCAGCGCGGTGTCGTCGGTGACGGTCAGTTCGACGCCGCGTTCGGCGGCGTCGTTGATCTTCCCCAGCAGCAGGGCGACGAGTGCGGGTTCCTGCACCGACGCGGTGAGCCGGTCGATGAGCTGCTGCGACAGGCGCAGTTCCTCCGTCGCGAACGCGACCGCCTCCTCGGGGCGTCCCAGTTCGACCATCGTGACGATGGTGTGCAGCCGGTTCGCCGACTCGTGTGCCTGTGCGCGCAGCGCGTCGGCGAAACCGCGGACCGAGTCCAGTTCGCCCAGCACCGTACGTAGCTCGGTGCGATCCCGCAACGTCGTCACCGTGGCGATCCGCCGGCCCTCCCACTGCACCGGGCTGCGGTCGACGACCAGGACGCGGTCCTCGGTGAGAAGTACGTCACCGCGGGCGTCCGCGTCCGGGCCGGCCACCCGCAGCGCCTCGGGCAGATCGTCCGTCGTGACCGGGCCGTCGCCGAGACCGAGGAGGCGCCGCGCCTCGTCGTTGACGACCTCCACGCGGGCGGGGTCGTCGGTGCCGATCACGATCAGGCCCTCCCCGATCGCGTGGAGGACCGCGTCGTGGTGCTCGTAGAGCCGGCGCAGTTCGTCCGGCGCGAGTCCGAGGGTCTGGCGGCGCAGGCGCCGGCTGACGAGCACGGCGCCGGCCGCGGCGACGGCCAGGGCCGCGGCCGACAGACCGAGTAGGGCGGGCAGCCCGCGGGCGAACTGGTCGGCGACCCGCGCGCGGGTGACGCCGACGGAGACGAGACCGACGACCTGCCCGCCGTCGAGGATCGGCGCCACGGCCCGGATGGACGGGCCGAGCGAACCGGCGTAGGTCTCGGTGAACGCCGTGCCGTCGAGCGCAGCGTCGATGTTGCCGCTGAACGGCAGACCGATCATGGCGGGATCGGTGTGGGTGTACCGGGTGCGGTCCGGCGCCATCACGACGATGAAATCGGTACCGGTCGCCTCGCGGATCCGTTCGGTGCGCGGCTGCAGCACCGCCGTCGGATCCGGCGTCCGCAACGCCGCGGCCGTCGAATCGGAGCCCGCGAGAGCCTCGGCGATGCCGAGGACGGTGCGGCGGGTGGCGTCGTCGCTGTCGCGGCGTTCGTCGATCCCGACGAGGACGGTGCCTGCGGCGATGACCAGGGCGAGCACCGCCAGCTGCAGCACCAGCAGCTGACGCGCCACGCTCATCGACGGCCGGTGCGCGGTCGGCGGCACGGGCGTACTCCTTCCGGATGCCGGTGGGTCCGCCTCGTGAGCGCGACATCACCTGAACGAAATGAACGCAACCTTCACCGGGTGAGGCTGCGACACCACCATTTCTATCAGGAACGTGACCGCGATCACGAAGCCCCCGAACCGCCCATCCGAGAGGATCCGCCATGAGCACGTCACCAGACTCCCGGGCACCCGGCGCCACGCCACCGGCCCAGCGCAGAGACCGCACGCACTGGCTCTACGTCGGTGTCATCGTGGCAGTGGTGGCCGGCGTCCTCGTCGGCTGGCTCGCCCCGGACGTCGGCAAGTCGTTCGGCGTCCTCGGCACGATGTTCGTCGACCTCATCAAGATGATGATCAGCCCGGTCATCTTCTGCACGATCGTCCTCGGCATCGGCTCGGTGCGGGCCGCTGCCAGCGTCGGCAAGGTCGGCGGCCTGGCGATGGTGTACTTCCTCGGCATGTCCACCGTCGCGCTGGGCATCGGCCTGGGGGTGGGCAACCTGCTCGATCCGGGCAGCGGCCTCAACCTGTCCCCGGAGGCCGCCGGCGCCGGCGCCGCGCTGGCCGACAAAGCCCATGCCGCGGGCGGGACCATGGACTTCGTCGCGTCGATCATCCCCACGTCGCTGCTGTCGGCGCTGACCGAGGGTAGTGTGCTGCAGACCCTGTTCGTCGCGCTGCTGGTCGGCTTCGCGCTGCAGGCACTCGGCAAGTCCGGCGAGCCGGTCCTGCGCGGCATCGGCTACGTGCAGAAGCTCGTGTTCAAGATCCTGTCGATGATCCTGTGGCTCGCTCCGATCGGTGCCTTCGGCGCCATCGCCAACGTGGTCGGGCAGACCGGTCTCGGCGCGGTCGTCCAGCTCGGCACCCTGATGATCGGGTTCTACCTCACGTGCGTGCTGTTCGTGTTCGGTGTGCTCGGCTCCCTGCTGCGGATGGTGGCCGGGGTGTCGATCTTCAAGCTGGTCAAGTACCTGGCCCGCGAGTACCTGCTGATCTTCGCGACGTCCTCGTCCGAGTCCGCGCTGCCGCGGCTCATCGCGAAGATGGAGCATGTCGGGGTCGAGCGCACGACCGTCGGTGTCGTCGTGCCCACCGGCTACTCGTTCAACCTGGACGGCACCGCCATCTACCTGACGATGGCCTCGCTGTTCATCGCCGACGCGCTCGGTTCGCCGCTGTCGCTGGCCGAGCAGCTCTCCCTGCTGGTGTTCATGATCGTCGCGTCGAAGGGCGCGGCCGGGGTGAGCGGGGCGGGCCTGGCCACGCTCGCCGGCGGCCTGCAGAGCCACCGTCCGGAGCTGCTCGACGGCGTCGGCCTCATCGTCGGCATCGACCGGTTCATGTCCGAGGCGCGCGCGGTCACCAACTTCTCCGGCAACGCCGTCGCCACCCTGCTGGTGGGAACGTGGACCGGAACCGTCGACCGCGGTCGCGTCCGCGACGTCCTCGCCGGCCGTATCCCGTTCGACGAGGAGACGATGGTCGACGACGGCCACGGCCCGGCCGACGCGAAACCTGCCGTCGTGGTCGAGGAGGCGAAGGTCCTGGCGCGCGCCTGACGCGGTACCGCTCGCGGAATCCACTGTGGCCGAATGTCACACCGGGTCGATCAGATCGAACCGGTGTGACATTCGGCCACACGCACGCGCGAGTGCGGGTCAGGCCGGACGGAACCGGGCCGCGACGTGGGCGCCGACCCGTTCGACGAGGTGATCGAAGAAGACCTGCGGGTCCGTGGCGACGACGATCTCGGCGTTCGGCGGCCGGCCCCACATGCCGGACCAGTCGGCGACGGTGGTGCCGCGGGTGAGCCGGCCGTCGAGTTCGACGTCGACGGTCGCCGGGCGGGTGGTGAAGGGCACCGTTCCGAGGGCGACCGCCGCCGCGAACGGATCGTGGACGTGGGCCAGGAAGCCCTGACCCTGGTCGCGGTGGAACTCCATGTAGAAGCGCAGCGCATCGGCCAGGTGCCGCACGATCGGGTTGGACGCCCGCGAGCGCAGACCGCGCGGATCGTCCGGCGAGAGGAGCTCGGCCGGGACGCTTCCCGCGGCCTCGGCCAGACGTCGCAGGTGATCGGGCCGCATCGCGATCGACTCGGTGGTATCGAGGGAGCACACGATCGGCCGGCGGCCGGGTGCCACGGCGGAGAATGCGTCGAACACCGCCTTCGCGGCCTCCGGATCCACCGCGACGTTCCATTCCGAGGTGGGTGTGGTGTTGCCCGGATAGTTGAACGCCCCGCCCATCACGACCAGGCGGCGCAGCCGGTGGGGGAGTTGCGGATCGAGCCGGACGGCCAGCGCCAGGTTGGTGAGCGGACCGGTGACGAGGCCGACGAGTTCGCCGGGGTGGGCGCGGGCCAGCTCCACCCACGCCTCGGCGGCGCTGCGGCCCGACGGGCCGTGACCGGGGGCGGGCAGGTCGGCGTAACCGACGCCGAGCGGGCCGTGCGTGTCCTCGGTGGTCATCAGCGGCGCGACGAGTGGGGCCTCCGATCCGACGGCGACCTCGATGTCCGGTCTGCCGCACACCTGCAGCCACGCCAGGTTGTTCGCGGTCACCTGCGGGACGGGCACGTTCCCGGCGGTGGAGAGCACCGCGGCGATCTCCGCTTCCGGACTCGCCAGCAGGTAGAGCAGGGCGAGAGCATCGTCGATGCCGGTGTCGACGTCGGCGACGAGGCGGATGGGTTCGGGCACCCGCCCATCCTGCAGCACGTGCCCGCGGCCCGGCACGGCCGGTGCCGCGGACTCCCGCTCAGGAGGGTGGTGTCGGGTCGACCAGACCCTCGGGGAGCCGGCGGAACATCTCGGCAAGCTGCGGCAGGAAGTCGCGGAAGCCGCTGGTCTTGCGCCAGAACATGCCGATGTGGCGACGCGGGACGGGCTCGGCGAACCGCAGCAGCCGGATCTCCGGGGGCTGGGCGACCGGGGTGGTGACGGCCAGGCGCGGCAGCAGGGTCACCCCCACCCCGGCGATCACCATCTGCCGCAGGGTCTCGAGGCTCGTCGCCCGGAAGCCGTTGCGTTCGGCGGCTCCGGTCAGCCGGCACACCTCGAGGGCCTGGTCCCGCAGGCAGTGACCGTCCTCGAGCAGCAGCAGGCTCTCGTCCGCGATCACCGACACGGGGGCAGGTTCGGGTGTGCCGGCCAGCGGATGGGAGGCCGGGACGGCGAGCACGAAGTCCTCGGAGAACAGGTACTCCTGGTGCAGGTGGTCGTCGTCGATCGGCAGTGCGAGCACGCAGACGTCGAGGTCGCCGCGGCGGAGCCGTTCGAGCAGGTCCTCGGTCTTCTCCTCGATCAACAGCAGTTCGAGATCGGGAAACCTCGCCCGTACCGACGGCACGACGTGCGGGAGCAGGTACGGGGCGAGGGTCGGGAACAGGCCGATGCGGAGCGTGCCCGACTCCGGGTCGGAGAACTGCCGGGCGATCTCGCGGATGTTCGCGGTCTCGCTCAGAATGATCCGGGCCCGCTCCACGATCTGCGTGCCCGCGCCGGTCAGGGTGATCTGACGCGGGCTCCGCTCGACGAGTTCGACGCCGAGTTCCTGTTCGAGCTTGCGGATCTGGGTCGACAGCGTCGGCTGACTGACGAAGCAGGCCTCCGCCGCCCGGCCGAAGTGGCGATGGTGCGCCACCGCGGCCAGGTACTCGAGATCACGCAGGTTCACGACGGACGAACTACCGGACGGTCGCGGCGACCGAGTCCTCGGCCGGGGCGCTGGTGCGGATGAGGTGGTCGAACGCGCCGAGCGCCGCGGTCGCGCCGGCACCGGCGGCGATGACGATCTGCTTGTACGGCACCGTGGTGCAGTCACCGGCCGCGAACACACCCGGCACCGAGGTCTGGCCGCGGTCGTCGATCACGACCTCGCCGCGCGGCGACAGCTCGACCGTCCCGGCGAGCCACTCGGTGTTGGGCAGCAGACCGATCTGGACGAAGACGCCCTCGAGCTCGAGCGTGTGCGACGTCTCGGTGGCGCGGTCCTGATAGGTCAGTCCGGTGACCTTGGTGCCGTCGCCGAGGACCTCGGTGGTCAGTGCGCTGACGACGATGTCCACGTTCGGCAGGCTGCGCAGCTTGCGCTGCAGCACCTCGTCGGCGCGCAGCACCGAGTCGAATTCGATGAGCGTGACGTGCGCGACGACGCCGGCGAGGTCGATGGCGGCCTCCACACCGGAGTTGCCGCCGCCGATCACGGCGACGCGCTTGCCCTTGAACAGCGGTCCGTCGCAGTGCGGGCAGTAGGTCACGCCCTTGTTGCGGTACTCGGTCTCGCCGGGCACGTTCATCGAGCGCCACCGCGCGCCGGTGGACAGGATCACGGTACGGGCGAGGAGGGAGGCGCCGCTGTCCAGTTCGACCTCGACGAGGCCGCCCTCGGTGGTCGCCGGCACGAGCTTCGCGGCTCGCTGCAGGTTCATGACGTCGACGTCGTACTGACGGACGTGATTCTCGAGCGCGGCGCCGAGCTGGGGACCTTCGGTGTAGGGCACGGAGACGAAGTTCTCGATCGCCATCGTGTCGAGCACCTGGCCGCCGAAGCGCTCGGCAGCGAGTCCGGTGCGAATTCCCTTGCGGGCGGCGTAGATCGAGGCTGCGGCGCCGGCCGGTCCGCCGCCGACGACGAGTACGTCGAACGGGTCCTTCTCGGCGATCGCGGCGGCCGCGCGGTCTGCGGCGCCGGTGTCGAGCTTGCCGACGATCTGCTCGAGGCTCATGCGGCCCGAGTCGAACAGTTCCCCGTTGAGATACACCGTCGGTACGGCCATCACCTGGCGTCCGTCGACCTCGTCCTGGAACAGGGCGCCGTCGATGGCGACGTGCGTGATGCGCGGATTGAGCACGCACATCAGGTTCAGGGCCTGCACGACGTCCGGGCAGTTCTGGCAGGAGAGCGAGAAGTAGGTCTCGAAGTGCAGTTCGCCGTCCAGGTCGCGGACCTGCTGCTGCAGTTCCTCCGGCTCCTTCGACGGGTAACCGCCGACCTGGAGGAGAGCGAGTGCGAGGGAGGTGAACTCGTGACCGAGCGGGATGCCGGCGAAGCGGACCTCGATATCGGTGCCGACCCGGTGGATGGCGAACGAGGGGCGTCGTGCGTCGTCGTCGCGGCGCTCGTGGGTGATCTTGTCCGACATCGCCGCGATCTCGTCGAGAAGGGCGGCGAGTTCGGCGGACTTGGGTCCGTCGTCGAGGGAGGACACGAGCTCGATCGGCAGGGTCAGCCGCTCGAGGAGGGACTTCAGTTGGCCGGCGAGCGAGGCTTCGAGCATGGGTATCTACTCCATCGACGGGTGGGGAACGGTGATCGGAATTCGGCACGGCGCCGGGTGGCTCGGCGCTCCGGGAGCGCGGGGCCCGATGTGGGCCGGGCCCCGCGCCGCAGGAAGGTCGGATCCGGAGGTGTCAGATCTTGCCGACGAGGTCCAGCGACGGGGCGAGGGTCTCGGCGCCCTCTTCCCACTTGGCCGGGCAGACCTCGCCCGGGTGCGACCGGACGTACTGAGCGGCCTTGACCTTGCGGACGAGCTCGGCGGCGTTGCGGCCGATGCCCTCGGCGGTGACCTCCATGAACTGGACGATGCCGTCGGGGTCGACGAGGAAGGTGCCGCGGTCGGCCAGGCCCTCGTTCTCGCGCAGCACCTCGAAGTCGGTGCTGATTTGCAGGGTCGGGTCGCCGATCATGGCGTACTTGATCTTGCCGATGGTCTCGGAGGAGTCGTGCCACGCCTTGTGCGTGAAGTGGGTGTCGGTGGAGACCGAGAAGACCTCGACGCCGAGCTTCTGCAGCTCCTCGTAGTGGTCGGCAAGGTCACCGAGCTCCGTCGGGCAGACGAAGGTGAAGTCGGCCGGGTAGAAGAAGAAGATCGCCCACTTGCCCTTGATGTCCTCGTCGGAGACGGAGATGAAACCACCCTCCTGGTAGGCGGTCGCGGAGAAGGGCTTGATCTGCTTGTTGATCAGGGCCACGTTGAACCTCTGTTCGGTCGATAGGGATTCTGACCTTTCAAACACTAACGAGTTTCGATAGGCAGGGCCAATCGATCGACTGCATTCGATTGATAGTCTGCATCTATCGATCCGATCGGCGCGGCGAAACCCCAGTTGGGCGACCGAACCGCCGTCCAGGCGCAGGGGCACGCGCGTCGAGACGTGACCGATATCACGACTGCTGCGAGGCGGTGTCGGTGACGCGGAACACCGGGTAGCGCGAGGCCACGGCCGCGAGTTCCGCCCGGGTGGGTGCACCGGCCAGGCCGAAGTACATGTCCGCCTCCCGAGCGATCTTCCGGTGGCCGGGTTCCCGTCCGCCCCGCAGCAGGTAGGCGCGGAGGATGTCGGCGCGGCCGGGGACCGGTACCTCGACCAGGGTGACCGCCCGACGTCGGCGACCGCGGACCAGCAGTGCGCGCCCGGCGGCAGCCCGCACGTTGCGGGCCCACTGGGACTGGCCGGCCAGCGACAGCAGGTACTGCTCGCCGTCGTGGTCCAGCAGCAGCAGATTGGTCCGGCGCACGACACCGGAGCGACGGCCGGGGACCTCCAGCGTCACGACATTCCGCGGGCTGAGCCGCAGCCGGGTCAGTGCGTGGCCGAGCCACTGCAGCCGCGCGTACACCGGCGGTGGGGGCCGATACCGGCCCGCTCCGCCGTAACGGGGCGCGGCCACGGCGCTCCGGAGCCTGCGCAACCGACCGGTCCGGGGGCGGTCGAGTTGCCGGGCCAGGTGGTGCAGCGCCCCGGCCGTCCCGGTCGTCAGCGGCAGCCCGTGCCCGGGGGCGAGCATCTGCGGCTGCAGCGCCGCCAGGGCAGCGACGGACCGCACTGCCGCCGGCCGGCTCCAGGTGGTGT
Source organism: Rhodococcus ruber (assembly GCF_016804345.1). Lineage (NCBI taxonomy): Bacteria > Bacillati > Actinomycetota > Actinomycetes > Mycobacteriales > Nocardiaceae > Rhodococcus > Rhodococcus ruber. Next base: position 1,292,584 of record NZ_CP044211.1, read on the forward strand.
ACCGGGGTGGCCCGGCCAGCCGCTGCCGGCCCGTCAGCACCCCGGTGACCGAGTTCAGGTCCACGGTCACGGTGGCGTCCCCGGTGATCAGCACGCCGTCGCTGCGCCGCAGGTAGGCCACGTGCCCAGGGGTGTGCCCGGGGGTGTGCACCCATTGCCAGTCCGGCAGCCCCGGCACCGCGCCGCCCGGCTCCAGCGGGCGCACGACGTCGGTGATGTCGCCTGCGTGCTCGATCCGTGCCCGAGTTCGCCGGGGCAGCAGTCGCATCAGTGGGGCCACCACCCACCGGTCCAGCGGCATCGTGAACTCCGGCAGGTAGCGGCCCGCCGCCATCGGCAGCTCGGCGGGGTGCACGTACACCGGCACCCGCCAGGTCCGGGCCAGCGCCCCGGCCGCCCCGCAGTGGTCCGGATGGATGTGGGTCAGCACGATCGCCGCCGGTTTCGTGCCCCGGCCGAACAACGACTCTGCTGCCGCGGTGACGATCTCGGCGCTGCCGGACCAGGCCGCGTCCACCAGCACCCACCTCGCTGCCGACCCGAGCAGGTAGACGTTGGGGGCGGCGGCAGTCCGCCCGGCCCGGAGGAGGTGGACGCCGGGGGCGATCCGGTGCGGTCCGGTGCGAGAGGTCATCGGGTACTCCTGCGGTGGTGATCGTCAGGCAGGCGGAGCCGGGTGGCGTGCTGCCACGCCGCGAGCCGGTCGCGAGCCCGGGCGGCCCGCAGTGCCAGGATCGCCCCGCCGAAGGATGGGCGATCCGAACCCCTCTCCGGTTCTCTGTCCGGCAGCGCAGTGAACCGATCTCCGGTCAGTGTATTCAGCCCTGCTCGACTTCGATCCACGTCGTCCGGCGCATGCCTGCGACGCGGGGCCACGTTCCGCGTTGACCGCGCGCCTCCGGGAGGTTGTGCCGATGCCCGCTCCGCGCGACCATCGTTCGATGACCGGCCATGTCGAGGTCCGGGCGTACGCCGAGTTGAACGACTTCGTCGCGCCCGAGTCGCGGGGCGTCGCGGTGCGACGGCCGTTCCGGAGCCACCAGACGGTCAAGGACGTCGTCGAGGCGATGGGCATCCCGCACACGGAGATCGATCTGATCGTGGTCGACGGGGAGCCGGTGGACTTCGCGTACCGCCCGCGGCCGGGTGCCCGCATCGCGGTCTATCCGTTGTTCGAGGCGCTCGACATCGAACCGATCACCCGGCTGCGCCCGGTTCCGCTGCGGGAGCCCCGGTTCGTGGTCGACGTGAACCTGGGCCGGCTCGCACGCCTGCTCCGGCTGCTCGGGTTCGACGTGATCTGGACGTCGGACATGGACGACGCGGAACTGGCGCGGATCGGGAGTGCCCATCAGCGGATCCTGCTGACCCGCGACCGGGGACTGCTCGAGCGCCGGGAGATCACCCACGGGCTGTTCGTGCACGCCGACCGTCCGCTCGAACAGATCGTCGAGGTCGTGCGCCGGCTCGATCTCGGGGCACGGTTCGCTCCGTTCACCCGATGCCTGCGCTGCAACGGCAGGCTCGTCGCCGTGTCCAAGGAGGAGGTGCTCGATCAGCTCGAGCCGCTCACCCGCCGCTTCTACGACGAATTCTCCCGCTGCACGGACTGCGGCCGGATCTACTGGGCGGGCTCGCACCACCGGAATCTGGTCGCCCTCGTGCGGGAGATCGATGCGGAGCTCTGACGCGCTCAGACGCGCAGACCGACCTCGACGATCGCCTGGGCGACGGCGCGCACCGGCGCCTGACGGCGGCGCGCGTAGGAGCGGATCAGCTCGAATGCCGCAGCCGGGGTGACGCCGCGGGCCTGCGCGGTGATGCCCTTGGCCTGCTCGACGACGATGCGGGTGTCGAGCGCGGTCTGCAGCTGCGCCGAGAGTTGTTCCTGCTGGCGCATCTTGTCGGAGTTGACGATGTAGCCGGTGGCCATGTCGGCGAACACCTGCGCGGCGGCGAGCTCGTCGTCGGCCCATTCCCGGGGTTCGCGGCAGTAGAGGTCCAGGGCGCCGACCTTGACCTCGCCGAGTTGCATCGGGACACCGGCGACGGCGGCGATCCCGAGCCGCCGCGCCTCGGCGGCGAATTCCGGCCACAGGTCGTCGCGGCCGCGGACATCGGCGACGGCGATGGTCTCGCCGTGGGTGAAGGCGTGCGCGCACGGTCCGGCGTCGAATCGTTCCTGGCACCGCTCCATCGCGTCGACCTGTTCGCCGGCGGCGGTGACGAACCGGAGCCGGCCGTCGACGTGCAGAGTCACTCCCGCTCCTGTCAGTTCGAGCACGGAGGTCACCTTGCCCACGACTGCGTCGAGAGCGGCGTCGACCTCGTACGGGGTCAGCAGGCGCTGCGCGAACTTCGACAGCGCAGCGACGAACTCCTCGTGCCGGTAGGCCATCACCACCCCCTGGGCCGCGCGGACGTATCCCGATTCTTCCGTACTGCAAGTGTTCCCCGGAACGCCGAGATGATGCCGCGAAAGTCCGGATCCGGACCGCTCCACGGCCCCGGGTGGCGCCGAGCGGCCGGATCCCTAGGATTCGATCACGCGATCCGGGCGCCGCGGGCGCGAGCAAGGAGGCTGTGCGATGAACGAGGAAGCCGGCCCTCGGGACGTCCCCGACACCGAGGCGAGAGCCGAGTTCCGGTCCAGCTACCGCCACGGCTTCCTGCGGGTCGCGGCCTGCGCGACGCCGACGGCGATCGTCGACCCGGCGGCCAACGCGGCGACGGTGCTGCGGGCCGCACGGGTCTGCCACGACGACGGGGTCGGGCTCGCGGTGTTTCCCGAGCTGACGCTGACCGGGTACTCGATCGAGGACCTGTCGATGCAGGACACGGTGCTGGAGGCGGCCGAGCGGGCACTGGCGGAGGTCGTCGCCGGCTCGGCGGGCCTCCTGCCCGTCCTGCTGGTGGGGCTGCCGTTGCGGCCCCGGCACCGGATCTACAACGTGGTGGCGGTCGTGCACCGCGGGCGGATCCTGGGGGTCGCACCCAAGTCGTATCTGCCGACGTATCGGGAGTTCTACGAGCGCCGGCAGCTCGCACCGGGCGACGACGTGCGCGGCACGGTTCGCCTCGCCGGTCACGAGGTTCCGTTCGGTCCCGACCTGCTGTTCGAGGCCACGGATGTTCCCGGTCTGGTGCTGCACGTGGAGATCTGCGAGGACATGTGGGTGCCGATCCCACCCAGCGCGGAGGCCGCTCTGGCCGGCGCCACGGTGCTGGCGAACCTGTCGGGCAGTCCGATCACCGTCGGCCGCGCCGAGGACCGGCATCTGCTGGCTCGTTCGGCGTCGTCGCGGTGCCTGGCCGCCTACGTGTACTGCGCGGCGGGAGCGGGGGAGTCCACCACCGATTTGTCCTGGGACGGGCAGGCAATGGTGTACGAGAACGGGATGCTGCTCGCCGAGACCGAGCGGTTCCCGCGCGGCGAACAGCACGCGGTGGCCGACGTCGACCTCGAGCTGCTGCGCAACGAGCGCACCCGCATGGGCACCTTCGACGACAACCGGCGTCGTCACGCCGCCCGTCTCGACGCGTTCCGCCGCATCACGTTCACCCTCGCACCCCCGCTCACCGACATCGGCCTGCGACGCCGGGTCGAGCGCTACCCCTTCGTGCCCGCCGACCCGGCCCGCCTCGAGCACGACTGTTACGAGGCCTACAACATCCAGGTCGCGGGGCTCGAACAGCGCCTGCGTGCGCTGAGTGGTCCGACGGCGGGCGGGCCGAAGGTCGTCATCGGGGTGTCGGGCGGACTCGATTCCACCCACGCGCTCATCGTGGCGGTCAAGGCGATGGACCGGCTCGGCCGTCCGCGTGAGGACGTGCTCGCCTTCACCCTCCCGGGGTTCGCGACGAGCGACCGGACCCGGGAGAACGCCCGCCGGCTGTGCCGCGCGCTCGGGGTGACGCTCGAGGAAATCGACATCACCCGTGCCGCCCGCGTGATGCTCGAGGACCTGGGTCACCCGTTCGCGCGCGGGGAGCGGGTCTACGACATCACGTTCGAGAACATCCAGGCCGGGCTGCGCACCGACTACCTGTTCCGGGCCGCGAACCAGCGCGGTGGGCTGGTGCTCGGGACGGGGGACCTGTCGGAGATCGCACTGGGCTGGTCGACGTACGGCGTCGGGGACCAGATGTCGCACTACAACGTCAACGCCGGGGTGCCGAAGACGTTGATCCAGCATCTGATCCGCTGGGTCGTCTCGTCCGGGCAGTTCCACGCCGAGGTCGGCACCGTTCTCGAGGCCGTCCTGGGTACCGAGATCAGTCCCGAGCTGGTCCCGGTCGGGGAGGGGGAGACACCGCAGAGCACCCAGGCCGCGATCGGTCCGTACGACCTGCACGACTTCTTCCTGTTCCAGGTGCTGCGCTTCGGGTTCCGGCCGTCGAAGATCGCCTACCTGGCGTGGCAGGCCTGGCACGAGACCGGTGCCGGGGACTGGCCGGCCGGCCATCCCGAGCATGCCCGCCGCGCGTACGACCTGCCCGAGATCCGGCGGTGGCTGGGCGTGTTCGTCCAGCGGTTCTTCGCCTTCAGTCAGTTCAAGCGGTCCGCGATGCCGAACGGTCCGAAAGTGGCTGCCGGTGGCTCGCTCTCACCGCGCGGGGACTGGCGCGCGCCCTCGGATGCGTCCGCGCGCATCTGGCTCGACGAACTCGAGCGGGAGGTGCCGCGCGACCGGGACTGCTCAGGTGCCGAGGAGATCGGTCAGCGGTGAGTCGGCTCGCCGGCCGCGCAGCGCCGCCGAGACACCGTCGAGGATGTGCTCGAGGACGGCCCCCGACGTGGCGAAGTTGATGCGCACGAACGCTTCTGCCGAACGTCCGAAGGGTCGGCCGCCGTCGACCAGCACCCGGCCGAGGTCCCGGATCCGGCGGACCGGATCGTCGACGGCCAGAGCCGAGACATCGACCCAGCTGAGGTAGGTGCCCTCCGGCCGATGGTGGCGGGCTTCCGGCAGGTGCTCACGCAGGACCGTGTCGACCCGCCGGCGGTTGCGGTCGAGCACGCGGAGCAGGGCCTCCTGCCAGTCCTGGCCGTGTCGCCATGCGGCCAGGGTGCCGAGCACGGCAGGGGTCGAGACGGTGCCGTACAGGTCGGGCGGTTCTCGGTCCCGCACGGCAAGCAACTGCTTCGACCCGTAGTGCGCGACGGCACAGCGCAGGCCGGCGATGTTGAATGCCTTGCCGGCCGAGGTGAGGGTGATCGTCCGCGCCGCCGCGTCCGCACCGATCGACGCGAACGGGATGTGCCGGTGGGGCGCGTAGATCAGCTCCGCATGGATCTCGTCGCTGACGACGAGCAGGTCGAACTCGGCGGCAAGTTCGGCGATGCGGGTGAGTTCGGGACGGGTGTGGACCCGTCCCGTCGGGTTGTGCGGGTCGACCAGGACGAGCACTTTCGGGCGTTCGGCGACGAGCGAGGCCCGGAGCGCGTCGAAGTCGAGCCGCCACCCCTCCGGGGTGTCGACGAACGGGAATTCGACGGTCCTGCGGCCCATGGTCGCGATCGTGGCCAGGAACGGCGGGTAGTTCGGGGTCTGGATGACGACACCGTCGCCGCGCTCGGTGTGCACATGCAGGATCAGCTGCAGCGCCTGGATGAGATCGGTCTGCTCCCGCACGTCGGCGGGGTCGATCGTCCATCCGTACCGGGACTGCATCCGCCGGGCGAACTCCGCGCGCAGCGGGGTGCCGCCGGCCCAGTCGGGGTAGCCGAGCTCTCCCGACCGGGCCGCGTCGCACAGCGCGTCCCGGATCGAGGGGGCGATCGGGAAGTCCATGTCGGCGACCCAGGCCGGGAGGGCCCCGGCGCGGACGGCGCGTGCCCACTTGACGCCGGTGCGGCGGACGAGATCACCGATCTCGAGGTCGTCGAATCCGGGTTGCCGGGCTTCCGGCGCGGGTGACGCTCCGGTCAACGGGGATCCCCGGGTCGAGGTCGTCTCCGGTGCGGCGATCCGCATCCGGTCGGCGTCGTTCCTCGTCGGGTGGCCGAACGGTCCATGCAGTGAGTGTGCCCGCGGCGCGGATCGGGCGGAGGCGAACCCGAAATCCGACCCGGGGCCGATGCTCCGTCACCCTGCTGTGGGAGACGGCGACCCGGGTGCCTTCGAGTCGGCCCGTCGGTCAGTCACGGCGCAGGGTGCGGCCGTCGGGCAGGGTGCGGCCGCTCAGCAGTGCCACCAGGCGGCCGCTGTCGGCCCGCACCACCTCGCCGCTGCCCCAGCTCCAGTCGGCGTCGTCGGCTTCGAGCCGGACCTCGGTCAGGTCGACCCCGAACACTGCGCCGTTCGCGGCGGTGAGCTGGTCGAGGACGGCTACCACGGCCTCGGCCGGGGCAACCGTCGGCCGCTCGAGCGCGACCGTGACGTCGAGGGAGTGGATCACTGCATGGCTGAGCGCGCCGGCCGCGCCGCCGCCCGGCGGCTGCCACGCGTGCAGCAGCGGCGACCGGAGATGGGCCAGGTGTTCGGAGACCGGAAGGAACGCGTCGCGGGCGGCCACGGTGTCGGACAGCACGGTGAAGTCGCCGCCCGCCGCCGCCATCTCGGCTCCGAACTGTTCGGGGGTGAGCCGCGCCGGCATCGTTGCGTGCGCGACCACGTGGCGCACCTGCCATTTCTCGCAGAGCGAGGGCGCGTCCCAGGTCTCCGCGGGGACGGAGGCGAGCAGGTCGGCCAGGCCGTCGTAGGTCGGCGCGACCCCGGATTGCAGGTTCACAGCAGGTCCCTTTCACGCGGTGGGCAAGGTGATCCTCGAGCTCGCAACGCGAGACGAGGAAGCCGGCGCGGGGCTCGGACGAGCGCCTCGGCGGGCGCGTGTCATCGATATTCCGAACCTTCCGCAGTCGAAGCACCCGCGCCGGCGATGACGGTGATGCGAGAGTTGAGACTCCGCGGACGGGACGAACTCATCGGGGGACGGTGGAGCCGCGGCCACGGCTCCTGCCCGACTGTCGTGTACCGAGACGACCGGTGGGTATTCGACAGGGACGGATCGCCGGCCCCGGCGCGGCGCCCGACACCGACCACGGGAGGAAACGAACAGTGACCGACTTCGGCTACACCATGCTCTGCGAACAGTCCCGGCCCGACCACCTCGTCCGCGACGTGCAGATGGCGGAGCAGGCCGGCTTCGATTTCTCGGTGATCAGCGACCACTACAACCCGTGGCTGGAGGAACAGGGACATTCCGGATACGCGTGGTCCGTCCTCGGTGCCGCGGCGCAGGCCACCGAGCGGATCCCGCTCATGACCTACGTGACGTGCCCGATCCTGCGGTACCACCCGGCGGTGGTGGCGCAGAAGGCGGCGACGATGCAGATCCTGTCCGGGGGCCGCTTCCGCCTCGGACTGGGCGCGGGGGAGAACCTCAACGAGCACGTCGTCGGCAAGGGCTGGCCCGCCGTCGGCACCCGGCACGAGATGCTGGCCGAGGCCGTGGAGATCATCTCGGCCCTGTTCGACGGCGGGAACGTGAACTTCCGAGGCGACTACTTCGACGTCGAGTCCGCGCACCTGTACGACCTGCCCGAGGACCGGGTGCCGATCGGGATCGCCGTCTCCGGCGCGCGGTCGTGCTCCCTCGCCGGGGAGAAGGCCGACCTGATGGTCGCCACCGAACCCGAGCCGGACCTGACCCGGATGTTCGACGAGGCGGGGGGAGCGGGCAAACCGCGGGTCGGGCAGATCGCCGTCTCCTACGACACCGACCGCGACGCGGCTGTGCGACGGGCACACGAGCAGTTCCGCTGGTTCGGCCTCGGCTGGAAGGTCAACCCGGATCTGCCCGCGCCGTCCTCGTTCGCGGCCGCGACCCAGTTCGTGACGCCCGAACAGGTCGGGGCGCAACTTCCGTGCGGCGACGACATCGACGAGTACGTCGACAAGATCCGGCCGTTCGTCGAGGCGGGGTTCACCGAGGTCGCCCTCGTCCAGATCGGCGGTGACCGGCAGGAACCGTTCATCCGGTGGGCCGAACAGGAGTTGCTGCCGGCGCTGCGCAGTCTGCTGCCGGGCTCGTGAAACGCGGGAGCCGCGCGCCGCGATGGTCTCGGTAGAAGTCAGTTCTCACTGACGCCGCAGGCCTCGTTAGCGGTGTGCTCCGGCAGGCGCAAACCGACGGTCGTCCGGCGTCGAAGGGTGTCGAGATGTACGTCGAACCGCGCGTGGCCGGACTGCGTCAGTGGCGCACCGAGCGTCTCGAGGATTTCGTGGCCGAGCTCGAACGCACGACCGGCCCTGCCCTGCCGTGTTCCGCCCGCGACGTCGCGCGTACCGAGCTGGCGTCGCGCCGGGAGGGCGGAACGGTGGACTGGGTGTGCCGGGTCAGGACCCGGCCCGGGTCCGGCGGTCGTTCCTCGCTGCTGACCCTGGCGCTGCCCATCAGGCTGTCGGAACCGGAGGTGCGCCACGCGGCCCTGGCCCGTGCCCGCGAACTGTTCGGGTCCGACGTCGTCGTCGACAGCGTGCAGTTCGGCAACTGAGGAAGTTCGCCGGAACGGTCAGGGACCGAGCCGCACCGCCGAGATCACGCCGGAGACGGTGGCGGCGGCACCGACCGCGACGAAGCCGGTGACCATCGTGGCGACGGCCCCCGCGGAGACGACCGTACCGAGCACGGTGCCCAACCGCGGACGCAGGCCGGGCGCCGGGCGGGCCGGGGCGGGGTCGTCGAGGCGTACCGGGTGGCGCACCGCCGCGGGCGGCAGAGCGAAGTGGGGGTCGGGTCGGTGGGCGAAGTTCTCGGACATCAGTGTCTCCCCGTCCGTCGTTGACACTTTGTGCCTCCAGTGTCGCGGCGCCGGGTCTCCGGCAGATGGCCGCATTTTGAACTCTGGGTTTCGTAGAGTCGGCCTGCCCGCGCCCGGACGCCGGCCACCGCCCCCTGCGCGGTGACCGGCCCCGCCGGTCCGCATCCCCACTCGACGTTCCGGCGCGTTCCCCTCCGGGGAGGGGCCGGCGGCGACGGCTCCGGCTGCACGAGAGTGCGGCCTGTCCGACAGCCTCCATCGGGTGGAACGCATCGGAGCTTGCCGCGGTGCCGGAGCGAGCGTCGCGAACGGGGTGAAAGCAGGGGTGAATTTCGAGCACGCGGCGCGGACGGCGCCCGGCCGCCGTTCCGAGGACCCGCGCATTCGGGACCGACCCTGCGATACGTGCCGGCCGTCGACATGCATAATGACCGCAGCGTTGCTGACGCCCATGCAGGGAAAGTCCGGTCCGAGTCCGGCGCTGACCCGCAACGGTAGACCGTCCACCCGACGGTGAGCCCGATCGCCTGCATGGACGTGCGCGACTCCGGTATTTCGTCGTGGTCTACGAGATGGAGTCCAGCAGGGTAGTCGGTGACCTCTGTCCGGGGCCGCTGCCGTGCCGGAGTCTGCCCCGTGCCACCTGAGCAGAGCACGAGGTCCCATGCCCGTCGACTTCCGCCGTCCCGCCACCGCGGTTCTCGCCGTCCTCGCCGTCGCCACCGCGGCCGGTTGTTCGCGCGGCGCCGACATCGGCGCCGGCCCGTCCGCGGCAGCCTTCGCCGAACCGGTCTCGATCACCAATTGCGGACGCACCGCCACCTACGACGCGCCCCCGCAGCGGATCGTGTCGATGAACGACCACGTCACCGAAACCCTGATCCAGATGGGCGTGGGGGACCGCATCGTCGGCATGGGCTACGGCGAGAAGGACGACCCGCTCCCGGAGACGGCCGAGCAGTTCCGGGCGATCCCGTCGCTGGCCGCCGAGTACCCGACATACGAGCAGATCCGCGACCTCGAACCGGACCTGGTCGTCGGCGGGATGCGCAGCGCATTCGACGACAAGACCGGTCGGGGGCGGGACGCGCTCGAGCAGGCGGGGATCCACACGTTCCTGTTCTCCGAGTACTGCGGTGCCGGCTTCTCCGATATCGCCCTGCTGGAGAACGACTTCGCCCAGCTCGGCGCTCTTCTCGGTGTCGAGGAGCAGGCCGCGGATCTGACCCGGTCGATCACCGCGGAACTCGACGCGGTACGTGCCCGGCTGGCGCAGGCTGCCGTCGCACCCGTGCGCACCTTCTTCTACGACTCCGGCGAGGCCGAACCGCTCTCGGTCGGTGGCGTGGGCATCGGCAACCTCATCGCCGGCTACGCCGGCGCCGACAACATCACCGCCGAAGGCCCGAAGCCGTACTTCACCACCGGCTGGGAGATCGTCGGTGAGCGCGCACCCGAGGCGATCGTCGTTCTGGACTACGGTGCGACCAGCGCGCAGGACAAGATCGCCTATCTGAAGAACCAGCCGATCGTGGCCACCACACCCGCCGTGCGCAACGACCGATTCGTCGTCGTGCCGCTCGACGACTTCTTCGAAAGTTCGCGCATGGTCGATTCGGTCGAGACGATCGCCCGCGGACTGCACCCGGCCGCATTCCCGGACGCGCCGTGACCGCCGCCGGCACCCTGACCGGCCCGTCGTCGCCGCACGCCCCGGCCCCGGCGGTCCGGGCAGGCGCCGGGGGCGCGCACCATCGTTCGCTGTGGCTGATCCTGCCGCCGCTGCTCGCCGCGCTCGTGCTGGCGCTGGCGGGCGCCGTATCGCTGGGCACGGTGAACATCCCCTTCGGCGACGTGTGGGCGATCGTCGCGCACCGCCTCGCCCCGGGAGCCTTCATGCCGTGGTGGACCGCGGCGCGGGAAGCGATCGTCGTCGACTCCCGCCTGCCCCGAGCGCTGACGGCGGCCGTCGTCGGTGCCGCGCTCGCGATCGCCGGGGTGGTGGCGCAGGCGGTGACCCGCAATCCGCTGGCCGACCCCTATCTGCTGGGCGTGTCCTCCGGCGCCGGGTTCGGGGTGGTGCTGGTGACGGTCCTGGGTGTCGGCGGCGGCGCCCTCGGAGCCTTCACCCTGCCGTTCGCGGCCTTCCTGGGAGCCCTGGTCCCGCTCGCCGGCGCGATCGCGGTCAGTGTGCGCGCCCACGCCGTCACCGCGATCGTCCTCGTCGGCGTGGCGATGTCGATGGTGTTCTCCGCGGCGACCACCTTCACCCTGCTGGTCCTCGGTGACGACCACCAGCTCGGCACCGTGATGCGCTGGCTGGCAGGAGGATTCGGGGATGCGACCTGGTCCGTGCTGGCCGTGCCCGCGCTGGTCCTGCTCGTCGTCGGCGGCGGCGTCCTGCTGTGCGGCCGGCAGCTGAACCTGCTGCTCGTCGGCGACGACGGGGCGACCGCGCTGGGAATGGACGTGCGGCGGTTCCGCATCCTGATCCTGCTCGCGGTCTCGCTGCTCACCGCCGCGGCAGTGGCGGTCTCGGGGACCGTCGGTTTCATCGGACTGCTGATCCCGCACGTCGCCGGTCACCTCGTCGGCCGCAACAGCGTCCGGTCGATACCCGTGGCGGCGGTGGCCGGGGCGCTCGCGCTGGTCCTGGCCGACGTCGTCGCCCGCTCGGTCAGCAGCTCGACCGAACTGCCGGTGGGGGTCGTCACCGGACTGCTCGGGGCACCGGCCTTCCTCGTCATGCTGTGGCGCAGCTACGGGCGGGAGTGGTGACCTGCCTGCGCGCCACCGGGGTCCGTGCCCGGCTGGGCGAACGCATCGTTCTCGACGGGGTGGACCTCGACGTGGCGGCGGGCCGGGTACTCGCCCTCGTCGGACCCAACGGCAGCGGCAAGACGACCCTGCTGCGCGCCTGTTACCGCGCGGTGCCGGTCGGGGCCGGCACGATCACCGTCGACGACCGGGACGTCACCGACGTCACGCGCCGCTCCCTCGCCCGCCTCGTCGGGGTCGGCGTCCAGGAACCGGTCGCGCTCGGCGGGACGACCGTCCGCGAATCGGTGCAGCTCGGGCGCACCGCCCGCCGCGGCTGGCTCGAACCGTTCGGCGACGACGACCGGGCGGTGGTCGAGGACGTGCTCGGCCGGCTCGGGCTGCTGCACCTCGCCGACCGCGACGTGCTCGCCCTGTCCGGGGGAGAGCGTCAGCGTGTCTCCATCGCCCGGGCCCTGGCCCAGCAGCCCCGGGTGCTGCTGCTCGACGAGCCGACCAATCACCTGGACCTGCGTCACCAGCTGACCGTGCTGGAGTTGCTGCGCGGCCTCGCCGCGGACGGGCTCGCCGTCCTGGTGACGCTGCACGACCTGCGGCTGGCGACCGAGTACTGCGACCGGATGGCGGTGCTGAACCACGGGTCGGTGGTCGCCGAGGGAACTCCGGAGGACGTCCTGCAACCCGCGCTGCTGGCGGAGGTCTTCGGCGTCCGCGGCCGGGTCGGTGTGGACGGCGACGGCCGGCGCACCCTCGACGTCCGGGGGCCGGTCGATGCCTGACCGCCACTCCGGTGCCGTGGCGCGTGCCTATGCCGCGGCCCGGTCCCTGCTCGGCGACTTCGCGCACACCGTCGACCTCGGGCCCGTCGTCCTTCCGGGCAGGCTCTCGACCGATCCGCAGTGGCTGGCCGAACGGGTCCGCGACACCGGACGCAGATGGGACTGCCCCGACCCCCGGGTCGCCGGCACGCTCTGGTGGTACTCGGCGAGTTCGACACTCGTGGCCGGACCCGTCGCGATGCTCCTGGCCACCGGCTGCGCCCCCGACCCGGACCCGGCACGGTGGCGCTGCACGCTGCGACCGGACGGCTACCTCGGCGCGGTACGGTCCTCACACCTGCTGACCGGGGCCGATGCCTTCGCGCGTGCTCTCGGGCCGGCGCTGTCGGCGATCGTCGTACCGCTCGCGGGGGTGTCGGGTGCCTCGGAGCGGGCGCTGTGGGCCGTCGCGTCCGACTCGATCGCCAACCGCGCCCTCGACGCCGGGCGTGCCGCCCACCGCACCGAGGACGGATGCGCTCTTGCCGCCGTGCTGTCCGTACCGCCCCTGCTCCCACCGCGTTTCGTCGACGTCGGACCGGGCGGGAGCGGGACGGCGGCGCCGGGATCGCCGGAATCGGGACGGCGCTTCGTGCGCCGCAGCTCCTGCTGTCTGATCTACCGCGCGACCGGCAGCGACAAGTGCACGAGCTGTCCGCGCCGGGCACCGGCCGACCGCGACGCGGCGTTGCGGCGGTACGTCGCCGCACGGACGTGACGCGGATCAGGCCGCCGCGAGCGCGATCAGCGCGATCGCCGGTGGCGTGCACTGCGCCGCGGCACCCCCGAGCCCGGCGCCGCGGGGCCGGCTCATGGCCAGGCGGTCCGAGACGAACAGGGCGATCCCGGCGAGCAGCATGAACGAACACGTGTAGAGCACGAGCGCGCGTCCGACCGTGTCCTCGCCCGCCCGCCACAGGGCCACCCCCATCAGCGCCCCGGCGCCGAGGAACAGGTTGTAGAAGCCGACGTTGAACGCCCACATCCGCACCGCCGCGACGTCGCCGGAGGGAATGCGGAACAGGTCCTCGTGGATCGACGGCCGCCGGAACAGCAGCGTCTCCCACACGAACGCGAGCAGATGCACTGCCGCGGCGAGGGACGCGGCGAGCTGGGCGAGGGTGATCACGGCGCACCCGCCTCCGTTGCGAGCGCGACCCCGTACCGGTCGGCGACCGCTCGGAGCGCGCGGGCGGACTCGCCCGGCGACTGCGGCGACGCGAGGCCCTCGAGCGCGCCGAAGAAGCCGCTCATCGACGTCCCGGCCGCGATCAGCAGGAAGGTCGCGGTGCCGGTCAGGACGGTGAAGGAGTTCATCGTTCCCGCCGCCACGGTGATCGTGTCCCCGCCCGCGAGTTCGTGCACCTCCGTGCCGGCGCGGACCAGGATCCGGCCGGTGAGAACGTGATACGACTTGGCCCACGGTTCGGCGTGCAGCGGTGGCGGCTCGGTGCGCGGCGCCTCGACGAGGAAGAGTTCGTACGCTCCGCCGGCGTGTGCGCCGGTGGACAGGGCCGTGACGGTGGCGTCGGGCAGGGTGAGACGACGGCCCTCGCCCATCCTGCAGAGTTCGGTGTTCTCGGTCATGCCTGTCACGTTAGGAACCGCCCGGCCGGTGGCCCATCCCCGGAAACGGGGATGGGTGGTAGCCCGCCACCGGCGCATACTGGGATCATGCTCGAGATCCGGGCGGAGAAGGTGGGCCGGGAGGTGGTGGCGCTCGCCGCCGCCGGCGCCGACGTGACCCAGGTGCACGAGCGTGCCATCGAACTCGTGGGCCGAACGGTGCGCAGCGACCTGACGTGCTGGGCGATGATCGATCCCCGGTCCCTGACGATCGGCTCCATGACCAGCGGCCCCGACCGGATTCCGCCGGAGTACGAGCCGCTGCTCGCCGAGAGCGAGTACCGCGGGCACGATCCCGGCACCTTCGCCGAGTTGTTCCGCACCGGCCGCACGGCGACCCGGGGATCGGATCTGCCCTCGGACGAGGTGGCCCACTGTCTTCGCCACGCCGAGGTGTGGCGTCCGCTCGGAGTGGAGAACGAACTGCGCGTGATCTTCCGGAGTGGTGAATTGTGCTGGGGAGCAGCAGGATTCGTTCGATCCGGGGTGGACTTCACCGATGCCGAGGTCGAGTTCCTCACGCAGGTGGCGCCGGCGGTGGCGGTCGCGACCCGCGCCGCCGTGTGCGCCACCGCCCCCTCGGGCCGGGGCGACCCGGGTCCGGCGGTGGTCCTGACCGGGGCCGGAGGCGAGCCCCTCGCGCTCACGGCAGCCGCCCGCGACTGGGAGGAACGATTCGACGAGATCGCACCGGGACGGCTGGCCGTCATGGTGCGCGCCGCCGCGTTCGGGGCGCGTGCGAGCGGTTCGGGTGTGTTCCGAACGCGGATCCGCGACACCACCGGCGGCTGGATCCTGCTGCGGGCCACCGCGCTGCTCGGGGGTGACGAACCGCAGACCGTGGTCACGCTCGAGCCCGCGGCCGGTGGCGAACTCGCCGAGTTGCTGCTCGCCGCCTACGCCCTCACGGCCCGGGAACGGGACGTGTGCCTCGAGGCGATGGCCGGGTACTCGACCGCCGAGATCGCGGCCCGTCGCGGCATCACCCCGAACACCGTCCACGATCACCTCAAGGCGATCTACACGAAGACCGGCGTGCGCAGCCGGGCCGAACTCACCGCCCTCCTGCGGTCCGGACGGGACCTGCGCCGAGCCGCCGTCGCCGCGCCGGAGTGAGCACACCGGTCGAGCGCATCTGCCAAGATCAGGTATGCCCCTGACCCGGCGGATACTGCCCGTGCTGTGCGCCCTCGGGCTCCTGGTCGCCTGCACGGCCACGGACGACGCGGCACCCGGCCCGCCCGGATCGGCGGACAACGCGGCCGCGTCGGCGACCTCCTCGTCGGCCGACCCCGCGCAGGCCGAGGCCGTGGACCGGATCGTGCGCGACACCATGGCGGAGTCGCATCTGAAGGCGGCGATCGTGCGCGTCACCGTCGACGGCAGGGAGATCCTCACCCGCGCCTACGGCGAATCCACCACCGGCGTGCCGGCGACGACCGACATGCACTTCCGCAACGGCGCCGTGGCCATCTCCTACGTCGCCACGCTGCTGCTGCAACTCGTCGACGAGGGGACGGTCCGCCTCGACGACACGGTCTCGACGTGGCTGCCCGACATCCCGCATTCGGACCGGGTCACCCTCGGCCAGCTCGCCCAGATGACCTCCGGCTACGCCGACTACGTGCAGAATCCCGAACTGTCGGACGCGATCTACCGGGACCCGTTCCGGAACTGGACACCCGAGGAACTTCTCGCCTTCGGCACGTCCCAGCCCCTCTTCTACGAGCCCGGCACCAACTGGAACTACGCGCACACCAACTACGTGATCCTCGGCATGGCCCTCGAACGGATCACCGGCCGGCCGGTGGCGGAACTGCTGCAGGAGAAGGTGCTCGACCCGCTCGGACTGGACGGCACGACGCCGTCGCAGACGCCGGCGATCCCGGAACCGGTGCTGCATGCGTTCAGCTCGGAACGCCGGCAGGCGCTCGGGATCCCCGTCGCGACCCCCTTCTACGAGGAATCCACGTTCTGGAATCCCTCCTGGACGATCACCCACGGGGCCGTCCAGACCACCGACATCCACGACCTGCACGACACCGCGGTCGCCGTCGGCACCGGCGCGCTGCTCTCACCGGAGTCGTACCGGGCGATGGTGTCGACCGACCTGCGCGGCCGCACCACCGCGCTTCCCGGTTGTCCCACGTGCTTCCCGCAGTCCGAGGGCTACACCTACGGACTCGGGGTGGTGATCACCGGCAACTGGCTGATGCAGAACCCGCTGTTCGGTGGGTACGCCGCGGTCGAGGCATACCTGCCGTCGCAGAAGATCGCCGTCGCCGTCGCCGTCACCTACGCGCCGGCGGCGTTCGACGACGCCGGCGCGTACTCGAACGAGGCCGACACGCTCTTCCGGCGGATCGGTGCGCAGCTCGCCCCGGACGACGCGCCCCCGTCGCGGCCCGCCCGGTGACATTCCCGCCCATGCCCGCCCGGTGACATTCCCGCCCATGCCCGCCCGGTGACATTCCCGCCCCTACCCACCCGGTGACATTCCCGCCCCTACCCACCCGGTGACATTCCCGCCCCTACCCACCCGGTGACATTCCCCGTCAGAGCAGCCCCGACAGCCGTGCCGAGCCGTCGACGAGGAACCGGACGAGCGCCGCGTCGTCCGGGGTGACCCGCGACGCCGACCCCTGCAGGTAGAGGCCGCCGACGACGAACGCCGACCGGTCCCGGATCGGCGCCGCCAGCGCGGCCCGCCCGATCCGGCACTCCTCACCCTCGTACGCGTAACCCGCGACAGCGACGGCGCGCAGTTCCTCGGCGAGAACGCCGGGGTCGCAGATCGTGTGGTCGGTCAGGCGACGCAGCCGCGGATCGGGACGCACGTGCGGATGGTGCGCGAGCATCAGCTTGCCGAGGGCGTTGGCATGCAGGTTCTTCGCCAGCGCACCGACGGCGACGATCTCGTGGTCGGGATCCTTGTCCACGAACCGCAGCCGCCCGGCCGCGAACGACGCGACGTGCACCCCGAAGCGGGTGCGGGTCCGCAGCTCCTCCACGGCGTCGTGCAGCGTCGGCGACGGGCTCGTCTCGACGGCCGCCCGCGCCAGCTCCGCGGTGCGACGGCCCAGCGCGAAGCCGGACAGGTCCGGCACACGGACGAGGAACCCGTCGGCCACGAGCAGGTTGAGCATGCGGTACGCGGTGGTCGGCGGCACCCCCGCGAACCTGGCGATCTCCTTCGCGGACGTGCCGGGGCCGAGCTGCGCGACCGCCTCGAGCATTCCCAGTGCCTTCTGCACCGCGCCCGGCTGCTGCCCGCTGAAGTGCGAGTCGTCCGCGTGCACGGACACGTGCGCCGTCAAGCCGGGTCCCCGTCGCGGGAGTGCGGGACGTCCGGAAGTATGCGCGGCCGCCCGTCCGCACCGATCACGAGAGTCCCCGCCCCGGGGAGGATGTCCCCGGTCTCGACCGAGTCGAACGCCCCGATCGTCGCCAGGCTGCCCGGCCGGACCCGCCGCAGGACGTACTGCCACACCGTGCCGGACACCGCGACCGCCGCGAGCGCCGCGGGCACGATCCACACGCCGTGCGCGGTGCCGTCGACGGCGATGTAGCCGAGCAGACCGATCCCCAGGACCGAGACGAACACCGCGGCCGCCCGCGTCACCACGGTGTGCTCGCCGATGCGGTGCAGGAACCGCAACGACGCGACGGCCACCAGTGTGTAGGCCACGACGAGGCCGATCTCGACGACACCGTCGAACGACCCCGAATCCGCCTCCGCGAGGGACGCATACAGGCATGCACCGGTGAGACTCGCGGCCGTGAAGGCGAGCACGCTCACATGCGGGGTGCGGAACCGGTCGTGGACCCGGGCGAGGGTGCTCGGCAGCACCCGCTCGACGCCCATCGAATACAGCAACCGCGAACCGGCTTGCGCGCAGCCCAGGGTCGATGCCAGCCACGAGCACGTCATACCCGCCTGCACGGCGAGCACCACGCCGACGCTCGCGCCGGACGCCGTGCCGTCGAAGTACGCGCCGACGACGACGGCGGCGTGACCGGACAACGCGGCCCAGGCAGCGAACACGAACAGCACACCGACGACGACGGGAGAGATCAGCACGGTGCGCGTGACGGTCACCAACGGCCGCTTGGCTTCCGGGCCGAAGAACGCGGCGCTCTCGAAGCCGGCCATCGACAGCACGGTGAGCATCGCGAGGAACGGCATGATGCTCAGCGGGGCGTCCGGCAGTTCGGTGGTGGCCGGGCCCGCCCCGGCCGGGGTGCCCACCATGAGCGCCACGACGAGCACGAGCGAACACGTCTCGACCAGCAGGATCGCGCGCGTCGCGAACCGCACCCCACGCACGGTGATCACCGCGACGGCGAGCGCCACGAGACCGATCGTGACCGACCACGGCGCGGCACCGGACACGTGCACACCGAGCAGGTCGGCGATGCGGAGCAGGCTCTGCGCGGCCTGCGACATCACCGAGATCGAGATGCCGAGATAGCCCACCAGCAGGGCCGCGCCCGTGGTGAGGGTCGCGCGGGCACTCAGGCCCTGGAACACGAAGCTGTAGAGCGAGCCGGCCGCGGCGAGCCGCCGCGTGAACTGCGTGATGCACAGCGCCACCGACGCCACCACGGCGGTGGTCCCCGCGATCGCGAGCAGGCCGCCCACGCCCGGGCGGTGAGTCACCATCCACAGCGCGATGAACACCATCCCGGTGGCCGGCGCGATCGTCGACAGGGACTGGCCGAGCAGGTCGACGGGGGTGAGCTGCCGGCGGCCGAGGGCACGCAGCGGCGAGTACACCGGATCCCGGCGAGTTCCGGCATCCCGTGAGCGGGCAATCGCGGCCCGGAGTGCGGTTGTCACGATCGTCGTGTCCCGTCTGTGCGTCCGTGCGGCCGGCGGTGCCGGCACCCGGGCGGTGAACCGCCTCAGGGCGAGGGACAACGTAGCGCCGCGGTGTTACGCGACGGTTTCCTCCGCGAACGACATGTGGACGGCAAGTGGGAATCCGCCCGGGACAGCGCTGTGGCCCGCGCCACCCCACGGCCCGGGTGCCCGGCGAACAGGTCCTCCGAAAGGTCGAGAAACCGCGCCCACCTGCAGCGTTCGCATGAGGCGCACCGCGACGCCGGGTTCCACTCGCGGTGCCCCCGGACGTTTCCCCGACGACCCGTTCGCGACGCATCCGGTGCGCACGATTGAGCGGCACGATCATTCGACTGCGAAGGGGACGACCATGATGTGGGCGGTGGTAGCGGCGCTCGTCGGCGGGACGTTGTTGCTCGCGGGGGTGCCGAAGGCCGGCGATCACGAGGGGCTGCTGCGCGTTGTCCGCGGTTACCGGCTGCTGCCGTCCGGGGTCGAGCGGGTGGTCGCGCGGGTGCTGCCCGCCGCCGAGATCGTCGTGGGTGCCCTGCTGGTGTTCGGCGTCGCCGGCCGCACCGCCGCGGCCGCCGCAGCGGTGCTGTTCCTCGGCTTCTTCGTCGGCCTCACCGTGAACCTCGCCCGCGGCCGGCGCGAGCTCGACTGCGGCTGCTTCGCGTTCGGCGACCACGATGCGGCGCCGCGTATCGGCTGGTTCCACTCGGTGCGGGCCGGCGGGTTCGCCGTCGTGTCGATCGTGCTGGCCCTCACCGGGCCCCCGGGCATCGGCGTGCTCGAGCAGGCGGCAGCGCTCGCACTCGCGGCGCTCGTCCTCACCGCCGCCCTCGCGGCAGCCCAGTTGCGCGCCGTGGTCCACGTCGGGCGCCGGCCCGTCGACGAACACCTGACCCCCGCGTCCGCCGAACTGCGTGCCGTCGCCACCGTGTCGCGCTACGGCGCCTGAGAACCCCTCTCCCGAAACCCTTTCCGAGACAGGACCGATAGATGGACACCATTCTTCTCGTTGCGGTCACCGTGCTGACGGCGGCGGTCGCCGTGCTGTTCCTGATGGTGCTCGCGCTGGCCCGCGAGATCGGCCGGGTGCAGGTCCGGCTCGGACCCCTCGGGGCCCGCATGATGGACACCGGCCCGAAGATCGAGCAGGCGGGTCCGTCCTTCCGTGGCCTCACCGACCACGTCGGACGCACCGTCGGCATCGGCGGGCACCGGGACCGGCCGCAGCTGCTGCTGTTCACGGCGCCCACCTGCTCCACCTGCAAGAGTCTGCTGCCCGGCGTCCGCGCGATGGCCAAGGCGGAGAGGGACTTCGACGTCGTGATCGTCTCCGACGGCACACCCGAGGAGCACCGGCAGTTCCTCGCCGGCAGCAACATCGGCACCGAACTGAGCTACGTCGACGGCCGCGACGTCGGCATCGCCTACCAGGTCGGCACCACGCCCTACGGGGTGATCCTCGACGAGCACGGCAAGATCCGCGCCAAGGGCCTGTGCAACCACATGGCCCAGGTCGAGAGCCTGCTCAACGCCCTCGAGACCGGCACCCCGTCGCTGCAGCACCTGCACGAACAGGCCAAGGCCCGCGCCGCCGCGAGCGCCTGAATCCCCCCGGACGAACGGAGAGATGCGTTGGAAGAGATGTACGAGAACCGGTACCCGGTCGACAAGGAGACCGTCGAGGAACAGGCCGCCTGGATGGCCGGCAAGGGCGGCTCGTTCATGAGCCGGACCGGACGCCGGATGTCGGAGCAGGTGTCGCGCCGCTCGATGATCAGCCGTCTCGGCCGCTGGACGATGGGTGTGTCGGGAGTGGCGCTCATCAGCTCGCTTCCGGTGACCCGCACCGCGTTCGCGCAGGAGCCCGCACCCGATCCCGGCCCGGAACCGCTCGTGCCCGTCTACGACGGCAAGGATCCGGCCGAGTGCGAGTACTGGCGCTGGTGCAACATGGACGGCACCTCCTGCGCGGCCTGCAACGGCGGCGGAGTGACCACGTGCGCGCCGGGCAGCAAACCGGGTGCCGAATTCTGGGTCGGGTGCTGCACGAACCCCGACACCGGCAAGACCTACCTCATCGCCTACTACGACTGCTGCGGGGCCCCGTCGTGCTCCAACGCGTTCTGCGGCGAGCCGGACATGCAGGCCGTGATGTACAACCCGGTCTCGGGCAGTTACGACCAGGAGATCATCTGGTGCGTCTCCGACGAATCCCAGTCGTACACCTGCACCATGGCCCCCATCATCGGCGAGGACTGCCAGGCCCGTCCCGCCGAGCGTCCGAAGGTCGGTGCCGGATCATGACATTGCGTTCCCGTCGCCTCGTGCGTCCCGCCGCGGCCGCCGTGCCCCTCGCGCTGCTCGTCACCCTCGCCGGCTGCGGCTCGTCCGGCGACGACCCGAGCACCGCCGGCGACGTCACCTATCCCACCGTCGAATTCACCACCCCGGGGGAGGGCATCGCCCTCGGGCACGACGACCAGGAGATCGGCGACACCATCCCCGAACCGCTGCACGTCTCCGAGATCGAGCCCATCGGGCGCGACGAACTCGTCGCCGTGGCAGGCGGATTCGGGAAGCTGGAGCTCGGTGTCAACGTCCTCGACCCGAAGACGGGTGTCGCCGGCAGCCGCATCGTCGTCGGGCCCGGCATCTGGGACCCGGTGATCCACGGCTTCGTCGGCGAGACCCCGTCCGACCCGGCCGTTCTCGCCGCCGAAGTGTGGCGTCCCCGCGGATCGCGGGGCGCCGCCGACTTCACCGTCAGCACCTACTCCGGAAACCTGCTCGAGCCCGCCGAGGCGCTGCTGCCCGACGTCGCGCGTGTGCACTCGCGGCCCGGTTCCAACGCGGTCACCTCCGACGGGCGGTACTTCGTCACCTGGGACGACGGCCTCTACGGCGTCCGCGTCGTGGACCTCGAGACGAGGCAGCAGAGCGGAGCCGTGCAGCTCGTCGGCTGCGGACCGTTCACCTGGACCGTGGACCACGAGATCTACAGCGTGTGCGAGGAGACCGGTGAGCTCGTCCGGATCTCCGTCGGCGACGACGGCGTGCCCGCCGAGACCGCCCGGGCGAAGGTGCTGCCGGACGACTTCGTCAGCGCGCGGAAGGTCGGGTGGGCCGCCGAGGCACGCAAGGCCCTGCTGGTCGGGGAGAACGGCGACGTGTACGTCTTCGACTTCTCGAACGGCCTGCCGCAGGACGCGGTGACGCCGATCGGCAACGCCGGCCGGCCCGAGGGCCGGTTCGCGAGCGACGTCATCGACAACACCGGCACCCGGATCGCGATCGCCTACACCGACTCACCGATCCATCCCAGTTCCGCCCGCGGCGGCGACCTGGCCCGCATCGTGCTGTCCGACGCCGCGAACCTCGCGCCGATCCGGTCGCTGAGCCTGCCGGACCTGGGACTGACCGACATCGCGAGCATGGCGTTCTCCGTGGACGGCGCCACGTTCTACGTGCTCGGCGGCAACCCGGAGGGGCAGGGCGAGGCGGCGCAGCGCATCGTCGGGTTCGACGCCGCGACCGGGCAGCAGGTCTCCTCGGTGGAGATCAGCGGCAACGTCGAGGATTTCACCGATCTGCTCACCCCCGAGGTGATCGGATGAGACCACCCGGCGCCGTGTTGGGCCGGCGCAGGTTCCTGGCCCTCGGCTCCCTCGGGGCCGGGGCGCTGGGGATGAGCGCGCTCGGGTTCGGCGCCGCCGGCTGCGCCACCGCATCGTCCGGTACGCAACCGGCCGGCGCCGGCGCGGAGAACGGGGCGGCGGCCGATCTCGACTACATTTCCCCGGCCGACCCGGAGGTCGCCGCCGCCGAGGCCGCCCGCGGCTGGAACGGCACCGTGGCGTCGTTCGCGCTGGCCGCCGGCGTCGCCACCGTCGACCTGGGTGGGCGTCTCGTCGACACCTGGACGTACGGGGGCCGGGCCGTCGCCCCGGAACTGCGGGTCCGCAGGGGTGACCGGCTCGACGCCGCGGTGCGCAACGACCTGCATGCCGACACCACCGTCCACTGGCACGGCATCCGGATCCGCAACGACATGGACGGTGCTGCGCCCGTCACCCAGGCGGCGATCGCGCCCGGCACGACGTTCGACTACAGCTTCGTCGTCCCGGACCCCGGCACCCACTGGTACCACTCGCACAGCGGCCTGCAGGCCGATCGCGGGCTGTTCGGCGCCCTGATCGTCGAGGACCCCGACGACCGCACCGGCGCCGACGCCGACGCCGTGCTGGTCCTCGACGACTGGCTCGACGGCCTGGGCACCACACCCGACGCGGTGCTCACCGCGCTCAACCCCGCGATCTCCGGCGGGCACGGCGGGCACGGCGGTGGTGCGGCACCCGGGGCGCAGCCCGCCGGGGACCTGGACGTCGCCCGGCAGCTGGTGAGTGCCGGGCACGGCGACTCCGCGGCGCTCGGCGGGATGACCCAGCACATCGCGTACCCGCTGCACCTGATCAACGGCCGGCCCCCGAACGATCCCACCCCGGTCGTCGCCGCGGCGGGGCAGCGCGTGCGGCTGCGGATCGTCAACGCGGCGGCCGAGACCCCGTACCGGTTCGCGGTGGCCGGGCACGAACTCACGATCGTCGCGGCGGACGGCTTCGACGTGCAGCCCACCGTCGCCGACACGATCGTCGTCGGAATGGCGCAACGCTACGACGTCCTCGTCACCGTGAAGTCGGGCGTGTGGCCGATCGTCGCGAAGGTCGAAGGGCGGCCAGGATATGCCTCGACGGTGCTGCGCACCCCGGACGCGGTGCCGATGGCCGACGCCGACGTGGGCGGCGCGATCCCCGAACTCGGCGGCCGGCTCGTTGCGGAGAGCGCGTTGCGGCCCGTCGAGGCCGTGCGGCTCGATCCACGCGAACTCGATCGGGACTACCGGATCGAGCTGATCCAGGCGGGGGGCCGCTACGTGTGGGGCATGGCCGGGACCGACGCCGGCCGCCTGGTCATGAAACAGGGTGAGCGCGTGCGGATCACGATGAAGAACTCGTCGACGATGTGGCACCCGATGCACACGCACGGGCACACCTTCGCGGTCGGCGCCTACGGCGGGCTGCGCCGCGACACCGTCAACGTGCTGCCCGGTGCCGAACTCGCGATCGAATTCGACGCCGACAATCCGGGTGAATGGATGTTCCACTGCCACAACGCCTACCACTTCGAAGCCGGTATGACCGCGAACCTGCGGTACATCCGATGAGAGGAATCGTCATGCGAAAGTTCGCCGTCCTGCTCGCCGGCCTGCTGACCGCGGTGAGCCTGTCCGCCTGCGGCACCGCCGGAGGTTCGGCCGAGCCCACCGTCGTCGTGGAGGTGAAGAACATGGCCTACAACCCGGAGTCGGTGACGATCGAGAAGGGCCAGACCGTCGAGTGGCGCTTCGACGACGGCGGACTGCCGCACGACGTGGTGGGGGAGGGCCCTCTCGAGCGCCGGCTGAAGAGCGAGCTCCTCACCGAGGGAACGTATTCCTACACGTTCGACGAAGCCGGCACCTTCACGTATCACTGCACGCCGCACCCGATGATGGTCGGCACCGTGATCGTCCGGGAATGAGCCGGCAGCCGGGGTGGGCTGCGGCCCTGCTGTTTCCGCTCGTCGCAGCCTGCGGCCCGTCCGATCGCCCCCCGGACGCGGTGGTGGTCGTCCGCAACGTCCACTTCGCGCCGCCCGACGTGACCGTGCCGGCCGGCGGCACCGTCGAATGGCGGTTCGAGGACGGCGGGGTGCTGCACCAGGTCGTATCGGAGGGGTCGTTCGACAGCGGGATCACCGCGGAGGGTACGTACTCCCGCACCTTCGACGAACCGGGCACCTACCCGTACACCTGCTCGGTCCACCGGTACATGACCGGCACCGTCACCGTCACCGTCACCGAATCCTGAACCAGCCGTCCGTATCCGGAAAACACCGATCCCCTGGAGGAAGTCATGACCGCAGTTCTCGCGCACGAGCCGCTGACGACGGACGTGCCGGACATCCGTCCCACCCTGCAGAAGGCCGTGCCGTCGCACACCCGTGCGGCGCTGATCGCCGCAGCCGGCGTCGCCGGTGCCGGGGCGGCGGCGCTGCTCACCCCGTCCGGGCCCGCAGCGACGACCGCCGCGGTCGTGGGTGCCGGAGCCGTCACCGCCCTGGCCGCGAACTGGTCGACGTGCGGCATGTCGGTCGCCGGCGTCGTCGCCGCCCCGAAGCAGCCCGACCGTCCGGGTTCGTCGACCCCGGTGCGCCGGCTCGGCTGGCACGCCCTCGGCTCGATCGCGACCGGTGCCCCGACCGGCGCGCTCGTCGGGGCGCTCGGTGCGCTCGTCGCCGGGGCGGTCCCGGTGACGTGGGCGCTCCTCGCGTGGGGTGTCGTCGCGTTCGCCTACGGCCTGCACGAGCTGGGCCTGGTGACGCTGCCGACGCCGATGCGCCGCAGGCAGCTGCCGCGGCACCTGCGTCGGTCGATGGCACCGTGGAAGGTCTCGCTGCTCTTCGGCGCCCTCATCGGGCCGGGTTTCGTGATCTTCATCCGGTCGAGCGCGTACTACCTGCTGGTGCTCGGCGTCGCCGCGGCCGGCTCACCCGTCCTCGGTGCCGCGCTGTTCGCGCTCGTCTCGCTCGGCCGGTGCCTGCCGAGCCTGTTGGCGATCGTGCACACCCGCGGCGGTGGGTCGATGCCGGGCTTCCTGTCGGCGATGTGCGTGGTCGACCGCCGGGTGCAGACGCTGACCGGCGCCGCGCTCGTCGCCCTCGGCGCATTCGCGGTCGTCGCCGCACTCTGACGTGCCTGCCCGCGGCGGCCCCGGGGCGCACTACCGCCCCGGGGACCGTCGCGACTAACGTCGGGCGGCATGACGACTTCTCTGCAGAACATCGGCATCAACACCCTCGGCGGGGTGCCGACCTCCCTCGCCGAGTTCGACGGTCGCGCGGTCCTCGTGGTCAACGTCGCCTCCAAGTGCGGCCTGACTCCGCAGTACACGGCGCTCGAGAAGCTCGCCGTCGAGTACGCGGACCGGGGCTTGACCGTCGTCGGCGTGCCGTGCAACCAGTTCATGGGCCAGGAGCCGGGGACCGCCGAGGAGATCCAGACCTTCTGCTCCACCAACTACGGCGTCACGTTCCCGCTGTGGGAGAAGATCGACGTCAACGGCGAGAGCCGGCACCCCCTCTACACCGAACTCACCCGGCACCCCGACGCGAACGGCGAGGCCGGCGACGTGCAGTGGAACTTCGAGAAGTTCCTCGTCGCACCCGACGGGAACGTCGTCGCCCGGTTCCGGCCCCGCACCGAGCCCGACGCTCCCGAAGTGATCGCCGCCCTCGAAGCCGCGTTGCCCCGCTGAGCGCGATGACCGACACCATCGATGCGCGGGCGGCGCTGTACGACGTGATCCGTGCCCGCCGCGACGTCCGCGCGGAGTTCACCGGTGAGCGCGTCGACGAGCAGGTCCTGTGGCGGGTGCTGGGGGCGGCGCACGCGGCACCCAGCGTCGGCAACACCCAGCCGTGGGACTTCGTCGTGGTCCGCGACCCGCAGCGGCTCGCCGAGTTCGCCGACCACGTCGCCGGATGCCGTCGCGCGTTCGCGGACTCGCTGCCGGAGGACCGGCGGCGCACGTTCGATCCCATCAAGGTCGAAGGCATCGTCGAGTCGGGCACCGGGATCGTGGTCACCTACGACCCGTCGCGCGGAGGGCGGCACATCCTCGGCCGGCACACGGTCGACGACGTGGGCGTGTTCTCGGCGGTGCTGTCGATCCAGAACCTGTGGCTCGCGGCAACCGTCGAAGGACTCGGCGTCGGCTGGGTGTCGTTCTACGACGAGGCGTTCCTCGCCGACTTCGTCGGAGCCCGGCCCCCGGTGCGGCCGATCGCGTGGCTGTGCGTCGGTCCCGTGACCCGATTGCAGGACGTGCCCGACCTCGAGCGGTTCGGATGGCGGACCGGCCGGCCCCTCGCCGACGCCGTGCATGCCGAAACCCTTCAGGTGCGCGACGCCTGACGTTCACCCGGCCCTGGCACCGTGGAGCCCATGAGCGGCCAGCTGATCGTGTCGGTGTCGGGCATCAGGGACGAGACCCGCCCGGCGGTGGACGCCTTCGCCCGGGAGATGGACGCTCGCGGCGTGCCGCTGTCGCTGCTGGTCGCGCCGCGCATGAAGGACCACTACCGGCTCGCACGCGACCCGCACACCCAGGAGTGGCTGCTCGAGCGTCGCGAGGGCGGCGACGCCATCGTGCTGCACGGCTACGACCAGGCCGCGACGAAGCGGCGGCGCGCCGAGTTCGCGGTCCTGCCCGAACACGAGGCGCGGCTGCGGCTGCTCGCCGCCGACCGGGTGCTCGAGGAGACGGGACTGCGGACCCGGTTGTTCGCACCGCCGCGCTGGCTCGCCTCGCCGGGGGCCGTCGCGGCGCTGCCCGCCACCGGGTTCCGGCTGATGGCCGGCGTCGCCGGGATCCACGACCTTCACCGCGACACCGTCACCCACGCGCGGGTGTTCGGCATCGGGGAGGGCGCCAAGGCCGAACCGTGGTGGTGCCGGGCGATGGTGATCGGCGCCGGCCGGGTCGCCCGTCGCGGGGGGCTGCTGCGGCTGTCCATCTCCGGCAAGCAGCTCGACCGTCCCGGACCGCGGCAGGCGATGCTCGACGCGGTCGACCTCGCCCTGCACCTCGAGGCGCAGCCCTCGGTCTACCGCTGGCCGCCGCGCGCACGCACACTCGGCGCGGCCTGACCCCGGAGATCCGCCCACGCGAACCTACCCTGCAGTAGGTTGGCGGGCATGGACGCAGACGTGATCGTGGTGGGCGCCGGTCTGGCCGGGCTCGTCGCCACAGCCGAACTCCTCGACGCCGGGCGCACCGTCGTGCTGGTCGACCAGGAGAACTCGCACAACCTCGGGGGACAGGCCTTCTGGTCGTTCGGCGGGCTGTTCTTCGTGGACTCCCCCGAACAGCGCCGGCTCGGCATCCGCGACTCGTACGACCTGGCCCTGCAGGACTGGATGGGCAGTGCCGCGTTCGACCGGGAGGACGAGGACTACTGGCCGCGCCGCTGGGCGCAGGCCTACGTCGAGTTCGCGGCCGGCGAGAAGCACGCGTGGCTGAAGGAACGCGGGCTGAAGCTGTTTCCCATGGTCGGCTGGGCCGAACGCGGCGGCTACGACGCCGGCGGTCACGGCAACTCGGTGCCCCGGTTCCACATCACGTGGGGAACCGGACCGCGACTCGTCGAGATCTTCGCCCGCACGGTGCTCGACGGCGTCGACCGTGGCCGGGTGATCCTGCGGAACCGGCACCGCGTCGACGACCTCGTCGTCACCGGCGGCGCCGTCACCGGGGTGCGCGGAACCGTGCTCGAACCGTCGTCGGCGGCGCGGGGTGTGGCGTCGTCGCGCGTGGCGACCGGCGAGTTCGAATTCTCGGCCGGCGCGGTGATCGTCACCTCGGGTGGCATCGGCGGCAACTACGACCTGGTGAAGAAGAACTGGCCGAAGCGGCTGGGAGACCCGCCGAAGCACATGCTCACCGGCGTGCCGGCACACGTCGACGGGCGGATGCTCGAGATCACCGAGCGCGCCGGCGGGCGCATCGTCAACCGCGACCGGATGTGGCACTACACCGAGGGCATCACGAACTACGACCCCGTCTGGCCCAACCACGGCATCCGCATCCTGCCCGGCCCGTCGTCGCTGTGGCTCGACGCGACCGGAAAGCGACTGCCGGTCCCGCTGTTTCCGGGCTTCGACACCCTCGGCACCCTCGAGCACATCGTGCGCAGCGGGCACGACCACACGTGGTTCGTGCTCGACCAGAAGATCATCGAGAAGGAGTTCGCGCTCTCCGGCCAGGAACAGAATCCGGACCTGACCGGCCGCGACATCCGCAAGGTGCTGCAGCGGGTCAAGCCCGGCGCGCCGGCACCGGTGGAGGCGTTCAAGCAGCGCGGCGTCGACTTCGTCGTCCGCGACACCCTCGCCGACCTGGTGGCAGGGATGAACGAGATCACCCCGGACGCGCCCCTGGACTATGCGGCGGTCAGGCAGGTCGTCGAGGCCCGGGACCGCGAGATCGCGAACAAGTACACCAAGGATCTGCAGGTCGCGGCGATGCGCGCGGCCCGCGCCTACGTGCCGGACCGGATCACCCGCATCGCCGCCCCGCACCGGTTGCTCGACCCGAAGGCCGGTCCGCTGATCGCGGTCAAGCTGCACCTGCTCACCCGCAAGACGTTGGGCGGGCTCGAGACCGACCTGTCGGGCCGGGTACTGACGACCGGCGGCTCGGTGTTCGAGGGCTTGTTCGCGGCGGGGGAGGTCGCCGGGTTCGGCGGCGGCGGGGTACACGGCTACCGCTCGCTCGAGGGCACCTTCCTCGGCGGCTGCATCTTCTCCGGCCGCGCCGCCGGCCGCGCCGCCGGCCGCTGACGCGGCCGGTGCGTCCTTTGGGCGGCTACCGCAGCCCAAAGGACGCACCGGCGGCTACGCCTCGACCGAGTCCTCGGCGGGCAGGACCCGGAACTCGGTGCCCTCCGGGGCCATCTCGGAGTAACGGCCGTAGAAGATGCCGGTGGCCTGGTCTGCGAGGATGCCTTGGTGAATCGGGACGGCCACCCGCGGGTTGACCGCGCGCAGGTAGTCCACCGACTCCCAGATCTTCAACCACGGCGCCGCGGCGGGCAGCGCGAGCACGTCGACCCTCTCGTGCGGGATGTACAGCGAGTCGCCCGGATGCAGCAGACGCGCCGGGTTCTCGTCGTCACCGAGCAGGTAGGCGGTGTTGTCGATGACCGGCAGTTCCGGGTGGATGACGGCGTGCCGGCCGCCCGTGCCGCGCACCCGCACGTCGCCGACGGTGAATGCGTCGCCCGGGTGCACGGCCTGCCAGCCGCCGCCCAGCTGAGCGGCGGTTTGCGGGTCCGCGTACAGGGCGGCCCCCGGGTTGGCCTCCACCAGCGCCGGCAGCCGCGCCGGGTCGGCGTGGTCCGGGTGCTGATGGGTGACCAGGATGGCGTCGAGCCCCGTGATGCCCTCGAAGCCGTGCGAGAAGTTGCCCGGGTCGAACAGGATCGTCGCGCCGAGGTGTTCCACGAGCAGGCAGGAATGTCCGAAGTGGGTCAGTCGCATAGACCCGAGTATGGACCGTCGGGCGCGGCTGTGCGCCGAGCGGAGGTATCGTCGTGTCGGCCCACGGAGACGAGCGGGACATCCGCTCGGCCCACGGGCGGGTCAGCGCACTTCTTCGGATCCGCTCGCCGCCTGCTGTGCGAGCGACCGGCCCCACTGCTCGGCGCGTTCCTCCTCGCCGGGCTCGAGTGCCGACTGCTTGTCGACGAGGAAGCTCTCCGGATCGGCGACGAGCTCGAACCCGTGCTTGCGCAGCTTCTTGGCGATGCCCTTGCCCGCGCGGCCGGTGAGCACGGCCGCCAGGTCGATGCGTGTGTCGAACGCTGCGGCCCTGCCGCCGCCGGACGGCAGCGAATCGAGCCACTCGCGGACGCCCTCGCTCTCGGCGTCGGGTTCGAGCGTCAGTCCGCTGTCGGGTTTCTCGGCCTGCTCGGCCGCGCCGTGGCGCGTCGACTCGCGGCTCATGCCGTGCGCATGTGTGGGGCCGCCGACCACCACGAGGTCGTAGTCGGACAGGTTCTCCTCGTGTGCCTGGGTGACGGGAACCGTGCGTACCGCGGATCCCAGCCCGCGCGCGACGGCTTCCGCCACGTGACGGGTGTTCCCGAACATCGATTCGTACACCACCAGTGCTCGCATGCCGCGCCTCCTCGGCTGGGCGGAAAGTCGATGACCGTCCCACTCAGCATAGGAGCCGTCGGACCGAGCGAACGGGCCTTTCCTGCGGAGATCAGCGATACATTCGCTCGGGTGGGTGGCGTTGTGAGGAGCCGCGAGGAGAGGAACGGGACATGACGGATACGGTGCAGACCGGAGCGGGCGCGGTCCGGGGGACGGTCGTCGACGGGGTGTGGGCGTTTCTGGGCATCCCGTACGCGGCGGCCCCGGTGGGACCGGCGAGGTTCGCCGCTCCGGCACCGGTACCCCGGTGGGAGGGGGCGCGTGACGCCACCGTACCCGGCCCCACCTGTCCGCAGTCGCCGTACGCCGCGCCCGCGGCCGCGTTGCTCGGCAACGTCATCGAGCCCGGCGACGAATGCCTGAACCTGTCGGTGTGGACCCCGGACCCGGGTGCCTCGGCACTGCCGGTGATGGTGTGGATCCACGGCGGCGCATTCACCCGCGGCTCGAACCGGATCGAGAGCTACGACGGGCGTGCCTTCGCGCGCGACGGGGTGGTGCTGGTGTCGGTCAACTACCGGCTCGGAGTCCCCGGGTTCCTTTCGCTCGACGGCGCGCCGGACAACCGAGGCCTGCTCGACCAGATCGCCGCGCTGCGCTGGGTGCAGGACAACATCCGGGCGTTCGGCGGCGACCCCGGCAACGTGACGGTGTTCGGCGAGTCGGCCGGCGGCATGAGCGTGGCCGCGTTGCTCGCCTCGCCCGCCGCGACGGGCCTGTTCCACCGCGCCGTCGTGCAGAGCGGCAATGCCACCGCGGCCGCGGACGTCGAGGACGCGCGCCGGGTGACGGCCGTCCTCGCCGGCAACCTGGGGGTGCCGGCCACCGCCGCGGCATTCGGTGCCCTCGACCCCGGCCGCCTGCAGTCCGCGCAGGACGATCTCGGTCTCGAACTGGCACAGAATCCGGATCCGGCCCGGTGGGGTGAGTCGGTGGTGCAGCGCGGACTGGGGGTGATGAGCCTGTTCCCCACGATCGACGGTGAGGTGCTTCCGTCGCTGCCGATCGACGCGCTCGCCGCGGGGGCAGGCACGGATGTGCCGGTGCTGGCCGGAACGACCACCGACGAGTTCCGGTTCTTCCTGGTGCCGACCGGCATCGCCGCGGTGATCACCGGTGACACCCTTCCGTTCGTCCTGCACCGGTACGGGATCGATCCCGCGATCGCCGATCTGTACGCCGGTCACCGTCCCGGGGCCAGTCCCGGGGACGTGCTCGCCGCGATCCTCACCGACTACGCGTTCCGGTCGGGCACCGTCGCCCTCGCGGACGCGATCGTCCGCGGCGGTGGAACGGCCCGGTTGT
The DNA here is from genome assembly GCF_016804345.1 of Rhodococcus ruber. NCBI lineage: Bacteria > Bacillati > Actinomycetota > Actinomycetes > Mycobacteriales > Nocardiaceae > Rhodococcus > Rhodococcus ruber. Next base: position 1,324,551 of record NZ_CP044211.1, read on the forward strand.
ACGAGTTCGCGTGGCCGAGCCCGGTTCAGGACCTGCGGGCGTGCCATGCGCTCGAGATCGCGTTCGTCTTCGACCGTCTCGACGTCGCCCACCGGCTCACCGGAGACCGGCCCCCGCAGTCGCTCGCCGACGAGATGCACCGCGCCTGGGTGCAATTCGCGACCACCGGAGATCCCGGGTGGGCACCGGTCGGTGCCTCGCGACCGGTCCGGGTGTTCGGGGGCGAGGGCGATCCGGTGGTGGTGGACCCGCGGTCCGACGAGCTGGCGTGCTGGATCGGGTGACGCCCCGGCCGGATCCGGACGACGGTGCGTCCCGCCGCCCGTGGCCGAATGTCACATCGGTTCGGTCAGATCGACGCGATGTGACATTCGGCCGCCCGCCCCCGTTTCCGGGTGCCGACCGCCGAGTGCCCCTACCGGTCGGTGCCGGCGACGAGCTGCTCGACACGCTCGTGGAAGATCCGCCAGCGACGCTCGTTCTCGTGTGTGAGCACGGCGCTGTGGGCGGCGAGATCCGAGGCGTGGTCGAGCATCTCCGCGGCCGAGAAGAGGTAGCGCGGGGCAATACGGTCGGCGGCGAGGTCCGCCCGCAGTGCGGTGGGAGCGAAGTCCACCCGCTCGAGGATCGCGACCGCCCGGTCGAGGTGGCGGGCGACGAGTTCGGTCGTCGACGCGCACTGCCAGTCGTGGGAGACGATCCGGTGCCGTTCGGCGAGCAGGTCCGCCAGCTCCGGGTATGTGAGCAGTGCCTCGAGCATGTCCCAGGCCGTCGCCATGGCGGACGCGAGCCACTGCCCGGTCGTCCGGCTCGCCTCGGCGAGTGCGCGCAGGTCGGTCTTCAGCCGGGTGATCTCCGCCGGTTCGCCGCCGCCCTCCATGAACAGGATGCCGAGCGTCTCGGTGGCGCGGTCGTCGTTGAGGTCGGGTGCCCCGGCGAACGGGCTCGGCGACGTGTCGTCGGCCGGTGCGACCACCGACCACCGCTCGGCGAGGGCCTTCAGGGCACGGGAGCTGCGCTGGAGCCGGATCACGTCGTGATAGGGCGATTCGGAATAGAACTTCTCGTGCTCGCGGTGGAAGCGGGCGAGGTTGCGCACCGTGAGCAGCAGCGGGTCCGGCTCGGACTGCATGCGTCGAGCGTGACACAGCGCGACGCGGCGCCGCCGGGGAATCGACGACTCCCGGCAGCACCGCGTCGGCCTCGCCCGGGCCGGCTCAGCGCGGGCTGAACCGCCGCAGCCGCAGGCTGTTGCTCACCACGAACACCGAACTGAACGCCATCGCCGCCCCCGCGATCAGCGGGTTGAGCAGCCCGAGCGCCGCGAGCGGGAGGGCCGCGACGTTGTAGGCGAACGCCCAGAACAGGTTGCCCTTGATGGTGCGCAGCGTCGCGCGGGCGAGCCGGATCGCGTCGGGCGCGGCCCGCAGGTCGCCGCGCACGAGGGTCAGGTCGGAGGCCTCGATCGCGACGTCGGTGCCGGTGCCCATCGCGAGCCCGAGGTCGGCCTGGGCGAGGGCGGCCGCGTCGTTGACACCGTCGCCGATCATGGCGACGACCCGGCCCTCGTTCTGCAGCCTCGCAACCACGTCGACCTTGTCGGCGGGCAGGACCTCGGCGATCACCTCGTCGATGCCGACCTGCGCTGCGACGGTCTCGGCGGCACTGCGGTTGTCGCCGGTGAGCAGTACGGGACGCAGACCGAGTTCGCGCAGCTCCGCGATCGCCGCGGCGGAGGTGTCCTTGATCGTGTCGGAGACGACGACGACGGCCCGGATGCGTCCGTCCCAGGCGATCCACACCGGTGTGCGGCCCTCGGCCTCGGCGTCGTCGGCGCTGCGCCGCAGCGATTCGGGGGCGGTCAGCGACCACTCGTCGCGCAGCCACGACCGTCGGCCCGCGAGCACGGCGTGACCGTCGACGACACCGGAAACTCCTCGGCCACCGTGGTTCTCGAAGTTCTCCACGGGCGGGAGAGTGCCGGTGGCCGCGGCCCGCTCGGCGACGGCGCGCGCGATGGGGTGCTCGGAAGCGTGCTCGAGTGCCCCGGCCAGGCGCAGTGCCTCGCCGTCGTCCTCACCGTCGGCGGTGTGCACGGCCGCGACGGCCATGCGGCCGGTGGTGACGGTGCCCGTCTTGTCGAGCACGACGGTGTCGACGCGGCGGGTCGATTCGAGGATCTGCGGTCCCTTGATGAGGATGCCGAGCTGGGCGCCGCGACCGGTGCCGACGAGCAGCGCGGTCGGGGTCGCGAGACCCAGCGCGCAGGGGCACGCGATGATCAGCACCGCGACGGCCGCGGTGAACGCCGCTGTCACCGAGTTGCCGGTGAGCAGCCATGCGGCGAGGGTGAGCAGCGACAGTCCGATGACGATGGGGACGAACACCGCCGACACCCGGTCGGCGAGCCGTTGCACCTCGGCCTTGCCGTTCTGCGCCTCGGTCACCAGGCGTGCCATCTGGGCGAGCTGGGTGTCGGCGCCGACGCGGGTCGCGCGGACGACGAGGCGGCCCCCAGCGTTGACGGTGGCGCCGACGACCTGGTCGCCGGGCGCGACCTCGACCGGCACGGGTTCGCCGGTGAGCATCGACGCGTCGACCGCCGACGTGCCCGAGACGACGACGCCGTCGGTGGCGATCTTCTCCCCGGGCCGCACGACGAACCGGTCGCCGACGGCGAGTCGGCCGATCGGGATCCGGGTTTCGAGGTCACCGTCGCGTAGCACCGCGACGTCCTTGGCACCCATGTCGAGCAGTGCCCGCAGCGCCGCGCCCGACTGCCTCTTGGCGCGGGCCTCGAAGTAGCGTCCCGCGAGGATGAAGGTGGTGACGGCGGCGGCGACCTCGAGGTAGATGTGCGGCTCGGAGTCGCCGGTGGGCAGCAGATCGAACGACATGCGCATGCCGGTCATGCCGGCGTGCGTGAAGAACAGTGCCCACAGCGACCACAGGTAGGCGGCCGTGACGCCGACGGAGATGAGGGTGTCCATCGTGGCGGCGCCGTGCCGGGCGTTGGTCCAGGCGGCGCGGTGGAAGGGCAGCGCCCCCCACACGACGACGGGGGAGGCGAGCGTCAGGGTGAGCCACTGCCAGTTGTCGAACTGCAGGGCCGGGATCATCGACAGCAGTACCACCGGCACGGTGAGAACTGCGGAGACGGTCAGGCGCTGCCGCCAGGCCGCAGCCTCGTCCGGTTCGGGGGTGGCCTCGGTGGTCTCCTCGTCCCGAGGCGGCGCGGGCAGGGCGGCGGTGTAGCCGGTCGCCTCGACCGTCGCGACGAGGTCGTCGGGGGCGACCCCGTCCGCGTAGGCGACCTTGGCCTTCTCGGTCGCATAGTTCACGGTGGCGGTCACCCCGTCCATCCGATTGAGCTTCTTCTCGATGCGGGCCGCGCAGGAAGCGCAGGTCATGCCGCCGATCGAGAGTTCTACCTCGTGCACCATCTCGCCCGTGGTCATGGACGGGTCCCTTCTCGAGTCGACGGGTCGTCGCTGGGTCGCAGTGTCGTCGCAGTGTCGTCGCAGTTCACTGCGGGGCGAGGTGGTAGTCGCCGGCCTCGTCCAGCGCGGTGGCGACGGCGTCGTCGTCGAGGCCGTCGATGCTGGTCACGGTGACGGTGGAGACGCCGCCCGCGACGAGTTCGACGTGGACGTCCTCGACGCCGGGCAGGGCGCGCAGTTCCTCGGTGACGGCCCCGGCGCAGTGGCCGCAGGTCATGCCGACGACGGGGAAGGCCTGGGTGTTCATTCGGGGATCCTCACTGCTCGGTCCGGTCGGGTGGTCGGCGCAGCGGCAGCCGCCGGCCGTGTCGGTCAGGGGCAGGAGCCGGGTCATCGCGATCCTCCTCTGGTCGTGTGCTTCCTTTATACCCCCTAGGGGTATGACTCCGCCAGTCCGGGACGGTCCTTTCCCCGAGACTCCCGGAATCGTGCGTACCGCCCGGGCGGAGGCTCGGGTGGGCCCGCTCTATCCTGAGAAGCTCCGACAGGAACGACGCACGATGTGAGGCACCGAGGTGGACGACGAGACTTCGGCCCGCACCCTGTTCCCGGGGCCGGACCCCACCGCGACCGTACACCGCGACGCCGACTGGGCGGCGACCCAGCTGGGACCGATCGACACCTGGCCCCCCGAACTCACGGCGGCCGTGCGGACCGTCGTCCCGTCCCGGGTGCCCATGCTGCTGTGCTGGGGGCCGGAGCTGGTGCAGATCTTCAACGACGCCTTCCGGCCCCTGCTCGGGGAGAAGTTCCCGGCGGCGGCGGCCCAGCGAGCCGCCGAGTGCTGGGAAGAGATCTGGGACGTCATCGGGGCTCTCGTCACCCAGGCGCAGCGTGGGGAGCCGACCCTGTCGGAGCGGATGCAACTGTTCATGCACCGCTTCGGCTACACGGAAGAGACGTACTGGACGTTCTCCTACAGCCCCGTCCGCGCCGCCGACGGCACGGTCGCCGGCATCTTCGTCGCCACCACCGACGTCACCGAGCAGGTGCTCGCCGAGCGCCGGGCCGCCGTCCTGCGGGAACTCGGCCAGCTCGCGATGACGGAGACGGCCACCGCCCACGACGCCTGCCGGGCCGCGCTCGGTCTGCTCGGCGGTCACGAGGACGATCTGCCGTTCGGCAGTGCCCACCTGTGCTGCGAGGGGGTGATGGTGACGGTGGCCGAGTTCGGCGCCGCCCCCGGCGTCGTGTCGGACCTGTCGGAAGTGATCGCACGGGTGGCCGGGTCCGGCAAGGCCGAGGCCGTCGCGGACCTCGGTCCCGACCGCGACACCGCGGTGGTCCTGCCCCTCCCGGTCTCCGGGGGCGGCCCGGCCGGTGCACTCGTCCTCGGAACGAGCCGGTTCCGCGAGCTCGACGAGCAGTACCGGGTGTTCCTGGACATGGTCGCGGTCCGCGTGTCCACGGCGCTGTCCGATGCGCAGGCCTACGAGGCCGAACGCCGGCGAGCGGCCGAGCTCGCCGAGCTCGACGCCGCCAAGAGCCGGTTCTTCGAGAACGTCAGCCACGAGTTCCGCACCCCGCTGACCCTGCTCCTCGGCCCGCTGCAGACCCTGCTCGACGAGCACACCGCCGCGTTGCCTCCCGCCCAGGTCGCCGCCGTGGCCGCGGCGCGGCGGGCCGCACTGCGTCTGCAGCGGCTCGTCGACATGCTCCTCGACGTCGCCCGGGGCGACGCCGGCCGGCTCGCCGCGCACAGCGAGCCCACCGACATCGTCGCGGTGACGCGCGACGGAGCCGAGCTGTTCCGGGACGCGGCGGACCGTGCGGGGCTCGCCCTCGAGGTCGACGTCGACGATGTGCCGAGCCGGTACGTGGCCATCGACCGCACGATGTGGACACACATCGTGCTGAACCTGTTGTCCAACGCGATCAAGTTCACCCAGGCGGGATCGGTCTCGGTGACCCTGCGGGGTGACGGGGCGAACCTGGTGCTGCGCGTCGCAGACACGGGCACGGGCATCGCGGAGGCCGAGCGCGGCAAGATCTTCGACCGCTTCTACCAGATCGGCGACCGGTCCGGCCGCAGCCGCGAGGGGTCGGGCATCGGACTGTCCCTCGTCGCGCAGTTCGTCGCCGCCCTGGGTGGTTCGGTGTCCGTCGACGACGTCGCCCCGCACGGGACGGTGTTCACGGTGACGGTGCCCGCGGTGCCGAGCTCCCAGCCGGCGCCCGGCGCCGCGGACGACGTCGTGGCTTCGGCGGGCGCGGCGTACCTGGGAGAGGTCGAGGCGTGGCGGCCCGTCGCGGTGCCCGCAGCCGGCCCGCGCGAGGGACAACCGTGCATCCTCCTCGTCGAGGACAACGCGGACATGCGTGACCACCTTCTCGGTCTGCTCACGGCCCAGGGCTGGCACGTCGACGCCACGGCCGACGCCGAGTCCGCGCTCGAGCGGATCCGGGCCGAGCTTCCCGACCTGCTCCTCACCGACGTCATGCTGCCGGGGCGGAGCGGGTTGTCGCTCCTGCAGGACGTGCGCGACGACGAACGGCTGGCGCGGCTTCCGGTGATCCTGCTCACGGCCCGGGCCGGATCGGAGTCCGCCGTCGAGGGACTGCGAGCCGGTGCCGACGACTACGTCGTCAAGCCGTTCCATCCCAGCGAGCTCACGGCGCGGGTCCGGGTGCACCTGGAGATGTCGCGGCTACGGGAGGAGCTGCTCGCCGCGAGTGCGCACGAGGCCGCCTCGCTCCGGATCGCTTTGGATACCCGGAGTGTCACGAGCCGCGCCGTCGGCCTGCTCATGGCAGCGCACCGGGTCGACGCGGACACCGCATTCGCGCAGCTGTCGGCGATGTCCCAGGCGACGAACGTGAAGGTCCGTACGCTCGCGGCCGAGATCGTCGAGAACTTCACGGCGTCGCTCGCCGAGCCGCCGCCTCCGCAGCCGTGACGGACCTGCCCGCGTGCGGCCCTGCCGATTCCGGGTCGCCCGGGGTCGGCCGGTAAACTGCGGGGCGTCCGGTGTCCGTCCCCGGGCGCCAGCACTACTACCGAGGAGCAGCACGTGGCTCGTGTCGTCGTCGAAGTCATGCCCAAGGCCGAGATTCTCGATCCGCAGGGCCAGGCCATTGTCGGGGCGCTGTCGCGACTGGGCTTCGCGGGCGTGTCCGACGTCCGTCAGGGAAAGCGCTTCGAGCTCGAGGTCGACGGCAGTGTCGGCGACGCCGAGGTCGAGAAGATCGCCGAGGCGCTGCTGGCCAACACGGTCATCGAGGACTGGACCGTGCGCCGGATCGACGGTGACGCATGAGTGCACGCGTCGGGGTCATCACCTTCCCGGGCACGCTCGACGACATCGATGCGGCCCGCGCCGTCGAACTCGCCGGCGGTGAGGCCGTCAGCCTCTGGCACGGCGACGCCGACCTGAGGGGAGTCGACGCGGTGATCGTGCCCGGTGGCTTCTCCTACGGCGACTACCTGCGCTGCGGCGCCATCGCGCGCTTCGCCCCCGTCATGGGCAAGGTCGTCGAGGCTGCTCGGGGCGGTATGCCGGTGCTCGGCATCTGCAACGGCTTCCAGGTGCTGTGCGAGGCCGGTCTGCTGCCGGGTGCCCTCACCCGCAACGAGGGCCTGCACTTCATCTGCCGCGATCAGTGGCTGAAGGTGGAGTCGAACAACACCGCGTGGACCACCCGTTACGAGGCCGGTGCCGAGATCCTGGTGCCCCTCAAGTCGGGTGAGGGCCGGTTCCAGGCTTCGGAGAAGGTGCTGGACGAACTGGAGGGCGAGGGCCGCGTGGTGTTCCGCTACGCCGGCGACAACCCGAACGGCTCCCAGCGCGGCATCGCGGGCATCTCGTCGGCGAACGGACGCGTCGTCGGTCTGATGCCGCACCCCGAGCACGCCACCGAAGCGCTCACGGGCCCCAGCGACGACGGGCTCGGCATGTTCTACAGCGTTCTCGACGCGGTCGTCTCCGCCTGACACCCGTTCGTAGGCAGGGTCAGGTCGAAGCGGGCGCCCCGCCCGGGTCCGTCGCTCGCGGCCGTGAGGTCGCCGCCGTGGGCGCGGGCGAGGCTGCGCGCAATGGTCAGGCCCAGGCCGCTGCCGCCGGGGCTGCGGGCCGGATCGACCCGGTGGAACCGCTCGAACACCGCGTCGAGCTGATCCGCGGGTATGCCGTCGCCCGTGTCGCGCACCCGCACCAGGACGGTCGCCCGGTCCGTGCGCTCGCACGTGACGACCACCCGGCCCCCGGCCGGCGTGTGCCGTAGGGCGTTCTCGAGCAGGTTCGTCAGGATCTGTGCGACCCGCTGCGGATCGAACCGGACCGGCGGCAGCACCTCGGGCGGTTCCGCCTCGAGTCCCACCTGCTTGTCGGCGAACCGCGGGGTCGCGGCCGACACCGACGCCGCCACCGTCGCGGCGAGGTCGCCCTCCTCGGGGTGCAGGTCGAGCGCGTGCTCGTCCGCGGCGGAGAGGTCGGACAGGTCCGACACGAGACGCCGCAATCGGTCGAGCTGATCGTGCATCACCTGCCACGAGGTGGCGTCGGCGGGCAGTACGTCGTCTTCGATGCCTTCGAGGTAGGCCTCGAGCGTCGCGACGGGGGTGCGCAGTTCGTGAGCGAGATCGTCGAGGAGCCGGCGTCGGGAGAGTTCGGTGGTGTAGAGACGGCCTGCCATGTCGGCGAAGGCGTTCTCGAGCCGGGCGAAGTCCGCGTCGCCGGACCGGGTGATCGGCACGTCGTAGCGGCCGCGGGCGACATGGCCCGTGGCCTCGACCAGCCGGCTCACCGGCGCGGTGATGCGGCGCATCAGGACGACGGACGTGATCGCGGCGGCCCCGAGCGCGACGGCCGCCCCGGCGGCGAGCGCGACCGCCCCGGCCTGCGCGAACGCCTCCTCGGTGTGCAGGCGCACCTGCGCGTTCTCCACACCCGCGTGGGCCAGGTGGTAGTGGAACAGCGGGGCGGCCACCAGCGTCGCGACCACGGTGAGTGTCGCCGCCCCGACGAGCAGCACGAGCAACTGCGCGATCAGCAGCCGCCCCCGCAGTCCCAGCCGGTTCACCCCGTGGCCTCCATCGCGTACCCGACTCCGCGCACCGTACGGACGAAGCGGGGGGCGGCGGCGTCGTCGCCGAGCTTGCGGCGCAGCGCACGGATGTGGACGTCGACGATGTGCTCGTCGCCGAACCAGTTCGGCCCCCACACCTCGTCGATGATCTGCCGCCGTGACAGCGCCGCCGACGGTCGATCCGAAAGTGCCAGCAGCACATCGAATTCCGTGCGTGTCAGCGCGACGGGTGCGTCGTCGACCGAGACGGTGCGCGACACCGGATCGACGACGAGCCCGCCGATGCGGCGCGGTGCCTCCGACGCGGTGCCGCTGCGGGGCCGGCGCAGCATCGCCCGTACCCGGGCGACGAGTTCCCTCGGCCCGAAAGGCTTCACGACGTAGTCGTCGGCTCCCACCGACAGGCCGATGACCTTGTCCACCTCGTCGCCCCGGGCGGTGAGCATGAGCACGTACGCGTCGGAGAACGTCCGCAGTTGCCGGCACACCTCGATCCCGTCGAAACCCGGGAGCATCAGGTCGAGCACGACGAGCACCGGATCCGTTCGCCGGGCGAGCGCGACGGCCGTCGGCCCGTCGTGGGCGAGTGCGACCTCGAAGCCCTCCCGTTCGAGATAGCTGGCCACCACCTTCGCCAGGGCTGCTTCGTCGTCGACTACGAGGATGCGCGGGCCGGGGGTGTGCACGCGGCCAGGGTACCCAGCGCTCACGGCCGCCCGTTCCTCGTCGCGGAGCGGGTGCGCGACCGGATGGCTCTGCCCGGCGACCGAGGGGGTGCCTCGCGTGCCGGGCATGCGGGTCATCGCCGCATCCGTCGCGGAGACCGCGCGTCCAGTTCGTCGCGCAGGGTCCGGTAGGTCTCGAGGTCGATCTCGCCGGAGGCGAGCCGCCGATCCAGGATCCGGCGGGCATCGTCGCCGGAATCCGGTGGTGCCGCGGCCCGGATCACCGCCCACACCACCACCCCGGCGAGCAACAGCCAGAACACACCCATCGCGAGGGCCGCGGCCCAGCCCGCGCCGCCGTACCAACCCATCATCGCGCACCTCCTGTGACGAGTGTGCGCGCCGCCGCATGTGGGCGGGCCCTGCGGACGATGAAGTTTCGATGAAGGACCGGCCGGGCCAGGGCCTGCGGCACCGGACCCGGCCGATGCGACGAGTACGTTCGAATCATGTTGTGGAACAAGAGAGTAGTAGCGGCGGCGGCAGCGGTGCCGCTGGCTGTGGTGATCGCGGCGTGTGGCAGCGACGAGCCGCAGCAACAGGCAGGGACGTCGGCCCCGGGCACGTCCCAGACCTCGGCTCCGGCCGCGCAGGCGCAGTTCGCCGACGCGGACGTCGAGTTCCTGCAGGAGATGTACCCCCATCACGCGCAGGCCGTGCAGATGGCCCAGGCCGTGCCCGAGCGCAGCGAGGATCCGCAACTGATCGACCTCGCCGCCCGCATCGAGGCCGCCCAGGAACCCGAGATGGAGCAGATGGAGTCGCTGCTCGCGGAGTGGGGGCAGGAGGCACCGGACGAGGACGGGATGGGGCACGGCGGCATGGGGATGCCCGGCGGCATGCCGGGAATGATGTCCGACGACGAGTGGGATTCCATGATGGGGGCCCGCGGCATGGACTTCGACCGCATGTGGCTGACCATGATGATCGCCCATCACGAGGGTGCGATCGAGATGTCGCAGACCGAGCTGGCCGAGGGAGTGAACCCGGAGGCGCGGCAACTCGCCGAGTCGATCATCGCGACACAGCAGGCGGAGATCGACGAGATGCGCGCCATGCTCGAGCAGTAGTTCCACCGCCGTGACCGAATCGTGACCGCCCCAATCCTTCCATTGATACCCCCTGGGGGTATCAATGGAAGGGTCCACGGAAACGGAAACGGATCGAGGCGAAAGCCATGACACAGCTCGCACACCACGGACACGGGGCCCACACCGCGCCACCCGGAGGGAACGACACCGGGCGCAGCCGGGACCGGCACGCCGGTCACGGGCCGCACGGTGAGATCTTCCGGCGCAGATTCTGGGTGAGCCTGGTCCTCGCGGTTCCGATCGTGGTCTTCAGCGCCATGTTCGCCGACCTGCTCGGCTACCCGCTGCCCGACGCCGCGTGGGCCGGATGGGTCTCGCCCGTCCTGGGCACGGTCGTCTTCGTCTACGGCGGCAGCCCCTTCCTCGTCGGCGGGTGGAACGAGCTGCGCGACCGCCGGCCCGGAATGATGCTGCTCATCGCCATGGCCATCAGCGTCGCGTTCGCGGCGTCCTGGGTGACCACGCTCGGACTGGGCGGGTTCGACCTCGACTTCTGGTGGGAACTGGCGCTGCTGATCGTGATCATGCTGCTCGGGCACTGGCTCGAGATGCGGGCGCTGGGCTCGGCGTCGCGCGCGCTCGACGCCCTGGCCGCGATGCTGCCCGACACGGCCGAGAAGGTGACCGCGGACGGCGTGGTGCCGGTCCCGCTCGGCGACCTCACCGTCGGCGATGTCGCCCTGGTGCGGGCCGGTGCGCGCGTCCCGGCCGACGGGACGGTCGTCGACGGCCGCGCCGAGGTGGACGAGTCGATGATCACCGGTGAGTCCCGCGCCGTGCCCCGCGCCGTCGGCGACACCGTCGTCGCCGGCACGATCGCCACCGACAGTGCACTGCGCGTGCGCATCACCGCGGTGGGGGAGGACACCGCGCTCGCCGGCATCCAGCGCATGGTCGCCGACGCGCAGGCCTCGTCCTCCCGAGCCCAGGCGCTCGCGGACCGGGCCGCCGCCTTCCTCTTCTACTTCGCCACCCTCGCCGGTGTCCTCACCTTCGCCGTGTGGACGCTGCTCGGCAACCTCGACGAGGCCGTCGTCCGTACCGTCACGGTCCTGGTCATCGCGTGCCCGCACGCGCTGGGCCTGGCCATTCCGCTCGTCATCGCGATCTCGACCGAGCGCGCCGCCCGCGCCGGCGTACTCGTCAAGGACCGGCTGTCGCTCGAGCGGATGCGCGGCGTGGACGTCGTCCTGTTCGACAAGACCGGGACCCTCACCCAGGGCCGGCACGTCGTCACCGACGTCGTCGCCACCGCCGGCACCACCGAGGACGACCTGCTGGCCCTGGCGGCCGCCGTCGAATCCGACAGCGAGCACCCCGTCGCCCGCGCCGTCGTTGCCGCCGCCGGAGGCCGGGCCGCGGTGCCGGCGAAGGACTTCCGGTCCCTGCCCGGACGCGGGGTGCGAGCCGTGGTGGACGGGGCCACCGTGTTCGTCGGCGGTCCGGCCGTCCTCGCGGACCTGGGGGCGCACGTTCCCGCCGACGTCGAGGCCGCGACCGGACCCTGGATCGCGCGCGGGGCGTCGGTGCTGCACGTCGTGCGCGACGGTGCTGTGCTCGGGGCCGTCGCGCTCGAGGACGCGGTGCGCGAGGAGTCGCGGCAGGCGATCGACGCCCTGCACGCACGCGGAGTGAAGGTCGCCATGATCACCGGGGACGCGCTCCAGGTGGCCGACGCCGTCGCCGCCGACCTCGGTATCGACGAGGTGTTCGCGAACGTGCTGCCCGAACACAAGGACGCGAAGGTCGCCGAGCTGCAGGCCCGCGGGCACCGCGTCGCGATGGTCGGCGACGGCGTCAACGACGCGCCGGCCCTGGCCCGCGCCGACGTCGGCATCGCCATCGGCGCGGGCACCGACGTCGCCGTCGAGTCGGCCGGGGTGGTCCTGGCCGCCGACGACCCGCGTGCCGTGCTGTCGGTGATCGCCCTGTCGCAGGCGAGTTTCCGCAAGATGTGGCAGAACCTGGTCTGGGCCACCGGGTACAACATCGTCGCGGTGCCGCTCGCGGCCGGTGTGCTGGCCTTCGCCGGGGTGGTGCTGCCGCCCGCGGTCGCCGCGGTGCTCATGTCGGTGTCCACGATCGTCGTGGCGCTCAACGCGCAGTTGCTGCGCCGGTTGGAGCTGGATCCGGCGAAGATCGCAGCCGGGAGCTGACCCGATCGTCGTCCGGCGTGGCGAGAGAACATGACGAGAAAGGGACCCCGTCGCCGTCCCGATCGGCGGCGGGGCCCCTTCTTCTCCGGTCCGGAGCGGCCCCCAACCGGCTCCGGCCGGCACTGCCGAATCCCCCGATCGGCCGTGCCGGGCACCACTATGCCGCATGTCGCGGTCCGTGTCTCGAGTAGCATTACGCATCTTTCCCCGGGGCTGTCCGGCCTCGGGGCTGTCCGGCCGCCGGGGCGGAACGTGCCCGAGCGCAGCGGTCCGCCGCGAATTCCGCCTTTCCGGGCACGGGAACGTCCCGGCGTGTCACGCTCGAACCATGAAGACTCGGACTGCTGTGGTGGCGGCGGTCGCCGCCCTCTTCCTCCTCACCTCCTGTGGATCCGACGACGAGACGTCGGCGCCGGCGAGCACGACCCGCCCGGCCGGCAGCGTCGCCTCCAGCGTCGTCGAACGTGCCGTCGACGCGGCGAAGCTGGGGACGTTCGTCGCGACGTTCCGGACGGGATACCCGAACCTGGCCGACGGCAGGGACGATGCCTCCATCGAGGCGATCGTCACCGAAACCTGTCCGTTGATCGACGACGGTGCGAGCGACGAGGAGATCCGCGACAACGTCGCCGAACTGTCCACCAACGGTGCGGTCGCCCCCACCGATCAGCAGGTGGACCGCATCACCCAACTCGTTCGCGCCGCCTGCTGACGGCGTACCCGGTGCCGTTGCGGCGCAACGTTGTCGGCCCCGTCCGTTACCGTCCCGGCCATGGCACTGAACATCGGCATGATCACCTTCGACAGCGCCGACCCCGGTCCGCTCGCCACGTGGTGGGCCGAACAGACCGGCGGCCGGATCGAACAGGACAACGAGGGCTGGTTCTTCGTCGTCGGAATGCCCGGCACTCCACAGAAACTCGGGTTCCAGAAGGTTCCGGATCCGATGCCGGGCAAGAACCGGATCCACCTGGACCTGGTGGCGCCCGACCTCGACGCCGAGGTGAGCCGGCTCGTCGAGGCGGGTGCGAGCGAGGTGCACCGCCAGGACATGGGCGGGTTCCGGTGGGTGACGCTCGCCGACCCGGACGGCAACCAGTTCTGCGTGGCGAGCACCCCCTGAGGTCTGTCGGAAGAGCGTCGAGGTTCTCCGGAAGAGCGTTGACGTCTCACCCTTCTCGGGGCGGCACGCCCATCGAGGCGGCATGCTCGCGCAGGTACTCGCGCAGGTAGGGCATGGTGAAGTCGAGCCGGCCGTAGCCGGCGGGTTCGACGAGTTCGGCGTTGATCAACCGGAGCCGGTACTGGCTGGCGTAGGTGCCGTTCACGCCGAGGCGTCGTGCGACGTCGCCGATCCGGCTGGGACCGTCGTCGACCGCCATGGCGACGAGGAAGCTGCGGTCGATCTGCGACAGATCGGCCAGGCTCGGCTCGAGCACGAGCGAGCCGATCCGCCGGCGGGCGGCCGCGATGCCGTCGGCGACATCCTCGGCGGTGATGTGTTCCCGGTCCGGACGGCGGCGCCACACGTTGTGGCCCACCAGCTGGATCAGGAAGGGATATCCGCCGGTGGCGGCCGCGGCCGTGCGGCACTGCTCGTCCGCGATCGAGCGTCCCGACTCCTCGACGGGGACGCGGATCGCCTCGGCGACGTCGTCGAGGGACACGGGGCCGAGGACGTGCCGGTCGGCGCGGCGCAGGAACGTGACGACGTCGTCGCTCAGCAGGTCGCTCACCGCGGCCGGGAGGCCGGCGCCGACGAACGCCAGCTCCCGCTCCTCCCGGAACGCGTGCTGGACGACGGCGCCGAGCTCGCGCAGGTCGCCACTGCGCCGGCGGTGCATCTCGTCGACGCTGATCAGCAGCCCGGTGCCGTGGCCGGCCAGGATGCCGGTCAGCTCCTCGAGCTGCCGGCGCAAGCCGGCCTCGGGCCGGCCCTCCGCGACGTCGGTCCAGCTCACCGAGACCCCGGCGACGGACCCGCCGGTCAGCCGGCGCCGGGCCGGTGGGTCGCGATGCTCGTGCAGCAGCCGGGGCAGGTGCTCGCGGGTGAGCCGGTCGACGAGCCCGGGGGTGGCGGTCTCGGAGATCACCAGCCAGCCCCGGCGGCGGGCCTGCTCCTCGGCCTGGTTGAGCATCACGGTCTTCCCGACCCCGCGTGCACCGGTGTAGAGGGTGGCGCGTCCGGGCGCGCCCGGACCGTCGTCGAGCGAGGCGCCGAAGTCCTCCACCAGGTCGCCGCGCCCCACGAGCAGGGGCGGCGTCACCCCGAACGACGGTCTGAACGGGTTCCGCACCCGGCCAGCGTAGCCGGATTTTTAGCTCCTTTTAGTTCTTTTGGTGCTTTTAGCGGTGTATAGCGGTGCGGGCGGTGCGAGGATGCACCCATGCCTACGACCACCGCCGCCGACGCCCAGGGCCTGTGCAACTTCGTGGATCTGTCGCCGTCGCCGTTCCACGTGTGCGCAACCGTCGCCGCCGCTCTCGCCGACGCGGGCTTCACGCAGCTCACCGAGACCGAGGTGTGGCCGAGCGAGCCCGGCCGCTACTACCTGCTGCGGGGCGGTTCGCTGATCGCGTGGAGCACCGAAGGCGCCGACGGCGACCCCGCCCGCCCGTTCCGGATCGTGGGCGGGCACACCGACAGCCCCAACCTGCGGGTCAAGCAGCATCCGGACCTCACCTCGGCGGGCTGGCAGCTGGTCGGCCTCGAACCGTACGGGGGAGCCTGGCTGAACTCGTGGCTGGACCGCGATCTCGGCATCTCCGGCCGGCTCACCGTACGGACCGGCACCGGGGCCGAGGACGTCCTCGTGCGCGTCGATCGGCCGATCCTGCGCGTGCCGCAACTCGCCATCCACCTGTCGGAGGACCGCAAGGGCGTGCAACTGGATCCGCAGCGCCACGTGAACGCCGTGTGGGGAGTGGGCACCGCGCCGCGGTCCTTCCTCGCCTTCCTCGCGGAGGCCGTCGAGGTGGAGGCCGACGCGATCCTGGGCTGGGAGCTGATGACCCACGATCTCGCCCCGTCCACCCTGATCGGGGCGGATGCGGACCTGCTCAGCGCGCCGCGCCTGGACAACCAGGGCACGTGCTACGCCGGGACCGCGGCGCTGCTCGCGGCCGTCGGCCACGTCGCCGGGAACGGTGGCCCGGCGCCGGTGCTCGCGCTGTTCGACCACGAGGAGGTCGGCAGCATGTCCGACCGCGGGGCGTTCTCCGACCTGCTGACCACCGTGCTCGAACGGATCGTGCTGGCCCGGGGCGGCGGCCGCGAGGACTTCCTCCGGGCGATGGCCGGCTCGGTGGTGGCCTCCGGAGACATGGCTCATGCCACCCACCCGAACTACCCCGACCGCCACGAGCCCGCCCACCGCATCGCGGTGAACGGCGGCCCCGTGCTCAAGGTCAACCAGAACCTGCGCTACGCCACCGACGCCGCCGGCGCCGCTGCCTTCGCGCTCGCCTGCGAGCAGGCCGGAGTGCCGTTGCAGCGCTACGTGCATCGCGCCGACCTGCCGTGCGGTTCGACGATCGGCCCCATCACCGCCTCCCGGACCGGACTGACGACCGTCGACGTCGGGGCCCCGCAGCTCGCGATGCACTCGGCGCGCGAACTCATGGGAACGAAGGACGTCACCGCGTACGCCCGCGCGCTCGAGGCGTTCCTCACTCCCCCCAACTGACCGGCACGGTGCGGCATCCGGTGCCAGACTGAGGGGACAACACGCCCGACCGCGAACGGTGGTGATCCTGTGACCGGCCCGTCGTTCCCCGACCATCTGCTGACCCTCGCCGAATGGGCGGAACTGCCCGAGTACGAACAGTTCCACGTCGAGGTCTGCGAGGGGGTCCTGTCGGCGTCGCCGCGGCCCGCGTACCTGCACCAGCACGTCGCGTTCGGGCTGGTCGCCCAGCTCGCCGACCAGCTGCCGAAGGAACTCGCCGTGCTCGGCGACGTGGAGGTGCTGCTCACCGAGACCCCGCTGACGGTGCGCTGCCCGGACGGCATCGTCGTCGACCGCGCACTGGTGGATGCCGATCCGGACCGCGCGACGGGGACCGACGTCCGGCTGGTGGTGGAGGTCATGGCCGAGGGCTCCGTCCGCACCGACCGCGTCACCAAGTTCTCCGAGTACGCCGAGGCCCGTATCCCCGTGTACTGGATGATCGACCTCGTCGAGCCCGCCACGCTCGGGGTGTTCGTGCTCGACGACGGGTGGTATCGCTACGAGGGCGAGTACACGGGCAAGGTGACGCTCCCGGTCGCGGGGCACCGCGTGAGCGTGGACCTCGACGCCTTGACGGCGGTGCGGCCGCCCCAGCGGTCCGCACCGGTGGACGGCGCCGGGCGTGCACCCGGATAGACTGGCCGCGGCAGCGCGCGCCCGGCCTGCCGTTTCGATCCCAGAGTGAAGGGACCCGACGCCCAGTGTCACCGCAGGTGGATACCGTCACCCACGCCGCCGAAACCCCCGAAGTCGCCCAGCCCTTCCGTGAGCTGGGACTGAAGGACGACGAGTACGCCCGCATCCGGGAGATCCTGGGCCGTCGTCCCACGGATGCCGAGCTGGCCATGTACTCGGTGATGTGGTCCGAGCACTGCTCCTACAAGTCCTCCAAGGTGCACCTGCGGTACTTCGGGGAGACCACCACCGACGAGATGCGGGCCTCCATGCTCGCGGGCATCGGTGAGAACGCCGGCGTCGTCGACATCGGCGACGGCTGGGCGGTCACCTTCAAGGTCGAGTCCCACAACCATCCGTCCTACGTCGAGCCGTACCAGGGTGCCGCGACCGGTGTCGGCGGCATCGTCCGCGACATCATGGCGATGGGTGCCCGTCCGATCGCGGTCATGGACCAGTTGCGCTTCGGCGCCGCGGACGCGCCCGACACCCGGCGCGTCGTCGACGGCGTGGTCCGCGGGATCGGTGGTTACGGCAACTCCCTCGGCCTGCCCAACGTCGGCGGCGAAACCGTCTTCGACGCCTCCTATGCCGGCAACCCCCTGGTCAATGCGCTGTGTGCCGGGGCGATGCGCACGGAGGACCTGCACCTGGCGTTCGCGTCGGGCACGGGCAACAAGATCATCCTGTTCGGCGCGCGCACGGGCCTCGACGGCATCGGCGGCGTGTCCGTCCTGGCGTCGGAGACCTTCGACGGTGACGAATCCGGTTCCGGACAGGAAGCCGGCCCCTCGAAGTCCCGCAAGAAGCTGCCGGCGGTGCAGGTGGGGGATCCGTTCACCGAGAAGGTGCTCATCGAGTGCTGCCTCGACCTCTACCGCGAGAAGCTCGTCGTCGGCATCCAGGACCTCGGCGGCGCCGGCCTCGCCTGCGCGACCTCCGAGCTGGCCGCCGCCGGCGACGGCGGCATGCACGTCGCGCTCGAGCGGGTTCCGATGCGCGCGACCGGCATGACCCCCGCCGAGGTGCTCTCGAGCGAGTCCCAGGAGCGCATGTGCGCCGTCGTGACCCCGGAGAACGTCGACGCCTTCATGGCCGTGTGCAAGAAGTGGGACGTGCTGGCCACCGTGATCGGCGAGGTCACCGACGGCGACCGGCTCGTCATCGACTGGCACGGTGAGACCGTCGTCGACGTGCCGCCGCGCACCGTCGCGCACGAGGGCCCGGTGTACCACCGCCCGGTGCAGCGCCCGGAGTCCCAGGACTCGCTCGTCGCGGACACCACTGCGGGGCTGAAGCGGCCGCAGACGCCCGAGGAACTGAAGGCGACCCTGCTGAAGATGATCGGCTCGCCGCAGCTGTGCAGCCGCAAGTGGATCACCGAGCAGTACGACCGCTACGTCCGCGGCAACACGGTGCTCGCCGAGCACGCCGACGCGGGCGTGATCCGCGTCGACGAGCAGACCGGCCGCGGGATCGCGCTCGCCACCGACGCTTCGGGCCGCTACACCCAGCTCGACCCGTACGCCGGCGCGCAGCTCGCCCTCGCCGAGGCCTACCGCAACGTCGCCGTCACCGGTGCCACCCCGAAGGCCGTGTCCAACTGCCTGAACTTCGGCTCGCCCGAGGATCCGGGCGTGATGTGGCAGTTCCAGCAGGCCGTGCGCGGTCTCGCCGACGGGTGCGCGCAGCTCGGCATTCCCGTCACCGGCGGCAACGTCAGCTTCTACAACCAGACCGGGGCCACTCCGATCCTGCCGACCCCGGTCGTCGCCGTGCTCGGCGTGATCGACGACGTGCACCGCCGCATCCCCACCGGCCTCGGCCTCGAGCCGGGCGAGACGCTCATCCTGCTGGGGGAGACCCGCGACGAGTTCGACGGCTCGATCTGGGCGCAGGTCGAGCACGATCACCTCGGTGGCGTCCCGCCGAAGGTCGACCTCGAGCGGGAGCGGCTGCTCGCCGAGATCCTCACCGCCGCCTCGCGCGACGGCCTGGTCTCCGCCGCCCACGACCTGTCCGAGGGCGGTCTCGCGCAGGCGGTCGTCGAGGCCGCGCTGGCCGGCGAGACCGGCTGCCGGATCCTGCTGCCGGAGGACGCGGACCCGTTCGTGACCCTGTTCTCCGAGTCCGCCGGCCGGGTGCTGGTGGCGGTGCCGCGCACCGAGGAGACCCGCTTCACCGGCATGTGCACGGCGCGCGACATGCCGTGGGTGCGGATCGGGGTCGTCGACGAGGGCTCCGACTCCGTCGAGGTGCAGGGTCTGTTCTCGGTCACGACGGCCGAACTGCGCGAGGTCTACGAGGGCACACTTCCGGCGTTGTTCGGGTGAGCGATGGTCGGTTCCCAGGTCGATCGGCTGGCGTCGATAGAGGCCCGGCAGGGCCGGATCATCGACGCGGTCACCGAATTCGGTGACCGCCACCCCCATACCGCCCAGGTGTGGGGGGCGCTGAGCCTGGATTTCACCGGCATCGCCTTCGCGGCCCTGTTCTTCTGCTGGTCGCTGACTCCGTCGCTGCTGCCTCGCGACTGGTTGTTCCAGGGGCTGATCGGCGGCATCAACGTCGCCATCGGCTACGGGGTGGGATGTGCCGTCGGCTGGGCCGGCAACCGGCTGCTGGCGAAGCGGCCGTGGTGGCCACCGCCGCTGCCCGTGCTGCGGGCGATCAAGGTGGCGGTCCCGGTCGCCGCCGTGCTCGCGTCGCTGGTGGCGCTGGTGTTCGCGTCGCGGCAGCAACGCCAGCTGGCCGCGCTGATGAACGCCGAGGGCACCACGACCAGCGGGTATCTGCGGACCCTGGTGCTCGCCGCCGCCGTCGCGCTCACCCTGATCGCCACCTGGCGCGGCCTGCGCGAACTCGCGGGGATCGTCGCGTGGCAGCTGGTGCGGCGTCTGCGCATACCGCCGGGGGCCGCGCGTTCGCTCGGTGCGCTGCTGGTGGTGCTGGTGGTGTTCATGCTCATCGACGGTGTGCTGGCCCGGGGCGCCTACGCGGGACTGAACTGGGTGTTCGGCATCCACAACAACGAGACCCGGCCGGGAGTCACGCAGCCGCTCGTGCCCGAGAAGTCCGGGAGCCCCGAGTCGTTCGCGGCGTGGGACACCCTCGGCTACCAGGGGCGCGACTTCGTCGGCCGAGGTCTCGACGCCGCCGAGCTGACCGCGATCAACGGTGTCCCGGCCCGGGAACCGATCCGGGTCTACGCGGGACTCGAGACCGCCGACACCCCCGAGGCGCGTGCCGACGTCGTGATCGACGAGCTCGAACGCACCGACGCGTTCGACCGCGAGGTGCTCGTGATCATCCCGACCACCGGAACGGGATGGGTCAATCCGACCGCGGCGATGATGATGGAGCTCGTCCACAACGGCGACGTCGCCCTCGTCGCGTGGCAGTACTCGTACATGCCGAGCTGGATCTCCTTCCTCGCCGACCGTGAGAAGGCCGCGGCCGCCGGCGACATGCTCATCGATCGGGTTCACAACCGGTGGCTCGCCCAGTCCGCCGAGCATCGGCCGGAGCTGTATGTGTACGGGGAGAGCCTCGGAACCCAGTCGGGGGAGGGCGCTTTCGGCACGGTTGCCGCGATCCGCGACACCGTCGACGGCGTCCTGTGGGTCGGCCCGCCCAACTCGAACCGCCTGTGGCGCCAGCTCGTCGACCGCCGAGACCCGGGCACGACCGAGGTCGAACCGGTGTACGCGGACGGCCTGGTGGTGCGCTTCGCCGACGACCGCGCGTCGATCGGGGAGCCCGACACCCCGTGGCTGTTCCCCCGGATCCTGTACCTGCAGCACGCGTCCGATCCGGTGGTGTGGTGGTCCCCGGACCTGATCGTCAGCCGGCCGGACTGGCTGTCCGAACCGCCCGGCCCCGACCGGCTTCCGCAGATGCGCTGGTTCCCGTTCGTGACCTTCTGGCAGGTCTCGGCGGATCTGACCAACGCCGCCGGGGTGCCCGACGGGCACGGTCACAACTACGGCACCACGGTGCTCGACGGCTGGATCGCGGTCACTGCGCCCGACGGCTGGACCGAGGCCGACACCGAGCGGGTGCGGTTCGCGCTGACCGTCATCGACGATCTGCAGGGACCGGAGAAGTGAGCCGGCCGGGACGGAGTCACCGCCGGCCGTGGCTCGGTCCGGCGGTCGCCGCGGCGGTCGTGGGCTGGGGCGCGGTGCTGCCGGCCACCCGGATCGGGCCGCGCGGGCGCGCCGTGCTCTCGGCGACCGTCGGCACCGCCGCGGTGTTCGCGGCCCGGGCCGCGGGCGTCGAGCGGGGCATGCTGGGACTGGATCCACGGCATCTCGTGTCCGGCGCGCGGTGGGGTCTGGCCGCCGCCGCCGTCCCGCTGGCCGCGTACGCAGGCATGCTCGCCGTCCCGTCGCTGCGGGCCCGGCTCGTCGACGAAGCCCGTGCCGAACGCGAGGACTTCTACGAATGGGTGGGGCTGCACATTCCGTTCGGCACCGTCGCCGCCGAGGAGCTGCTGTTCCGCAGCGTTCTCGCGGCGCTGCTCGGTCCGGGCACGGCGGGGTCCGGTCTGCACGCGGCGGCGTTCGGGCTGTGGCACGTGCAGCCCGCGCGGGACGCCGGTCATCACGTGCTCGGCACGGTGCTCGTCACCGGACTCTCGGCGGTGGTCTTCGACCGGCTGCGCCGCCGCAGCGGCAGCGTCCTCGCACCCGCCCTGCTGCACCTGGCACTCAACGTCGGCGGGGCCGTGGCGGTGCGGCTGGCGGGACTGCCCGCCGAGGACGACGACGCCGCCCGGCGTAGCTAGGCTGGCTCGCCGTGGCACCGCGCAAACCCGTCGACCCCGCCGAGCTCCGCGCCGCCGTCCTGCGGGTCGGTCCGTGGCTGCGGGACGAGACGGTCGACGCACCGGCCCGCGCCGACCTCGCGGCGGCGGTGCGCCTGACCGCTCGCGCCCTGGAGCAGGCGGCGCCCGGATCCAGCGTCGAGGTGCGGGTGCCGCCGTTCGTGGCGGTGCAGTGCATCGAGGGGCCCCGCCACACCCGGGGGACTCCGCCCAACGTCGTCGAGACCGGCCCGCGGACGTGGCTTCGTCTGGTCACGGGACTCGTCGATTTCGCCGGCGCCGCCGCCGCGGGATCGCTGGACGCGTCCGGGAGCCGTGCCGCGGAGATCGCGCACTGGATGCCGCTGCTGCGGTTGTGAGCGCAAGGGCTGGGAACGGCGGAGGAGGCCCCGGTGACCCGTCGGAGCGGGGCACCGTCGGCCGACCCGTAGAATGGCCTTGCCTCTCTTTTGTCCAGCCCCCAGGGAGCACCCCGGTGACCAGTGCCGATCTGTCGGTTCACACACGTAATCTCCTCGCAGCCGAGGAACCCGAGAACGAACCTCGTGAGGAGTGCGGAGTCTTCGGAGTCTGGGCTCCGGGCGAGGATGTGTCCAAGCTCACGTACTACGGCCTCTATGCGCTGCAGCACCGGGGGCAGGAGGCGGCCGGTATCGCCGTCGCCGACGGCTCTCAGGTCCTCGTGTTCAAGGATCTCGGGCTGGTGAGCCAGGTCTTCGACGAGCAGACCCTCGCCGCCATGTCCGGGCACATCGCGATCGGGCACTGTCGCTACTCGACCACCGGGTCGACCACCTGGGAGAACGCCCAGCCGATCTTCCGCACGACCGCGGCCGGCACCGGCGTCGCGCTCGGCCACAACGGCAATCTGGTCAACACCGCCGAACTCGCCCAGCGTGCCCGGGAACTGGGCCTCGGCGACGACCGGCGGGCGGTCACGGCCACCACCGACTCCGACATCGTCGGCGCGCTGCTCGCGCACGCCGCCGCCGACAGCACGGTCGAGCAGGCGGCCCTCGAGCTGCTGCCGAACCTGCGCGGTGCCTTCTGCCTGACCTTCATGGACGAGCACACGCTCTACGCGGCACGCGACCCGTGGGGAATCCGGCCGCTGTGCCTGGGCCGCCTGGACCGCGGCTGGGTCGTGGCCAGCGAGACCGCCGCGCTCGACATCGTCGGCGCGTCCTTCGTGCGCGACATCGAGCCCGGCGAGCTGCTCGCCATCGACGCCGACGGCGTCCGCTCGAGCCGCTTCGCGAACCCGGAGCCCAAGGGCTGCGTGTTCGAGTACGTCTACCTCGCGCGGCCGGACTCGACGATCGCCGGCCGCTCGGTGCACGCCACTCGCGTGGAGATCGGCCGGCGACTGGCCAAGGAACACCCGGTCGACGCGGACCTGGTCATTCCGGTGCCGGAGTCGGGCACGCCCGCCGCCGTCGGCTACGCGCAGGGCTCGGGGATCCCCTACGGCCAGGGCCTGATGAAGAACGCCTACGTGGGCCGTACCTTCATCCAGCCGAGCCAGACCATCCGCCAGCTCGGCATCCGGCTCAAGCTCAATCCGCTGCGCGAGGTCATCCGCGGCAAGCGGCTCGTCGTGGTCGACGACTCGATCGTGCGTGGCAACACCCAGCGGGCCCTGATCCGGATGCTCCGCGAGGCCGGTGCGCTCGAGATCCACGTGCGGATCGCGTCGCCGCCGGTGAAGTGGCCGTGCTTCTACGGCATCGACTTCGCATCCCCGGCCGAGCTGATCGCCAACGGCGGCGGCACCCGCGACGCCTCCGAACGGACCGGGCACGACTTCGACGAGATGGTGGAGATGGTGCGCCGGTCGATCGGCGCGGACTCCCTCGGATACATCTCGATCGACGGGATGATCGGCGCCACCGAGCAGCCCGCCTCGCGCCTGTGCGCCGCGTGTTTCGACGGGCACTACCCGATCGCGCTGCCGAAGGAGCACGCCGTCGGGAAGAACGTGCTCGAAGGGATGCTCGGCGGGGCCGCGGGGGCCACGCCGGCGCTCGACAACGACAACGCGGACGCCTTGAGCCGTCCCTAGACCCGCCCGCCGTCGCGAGGACGGCGGCCCCGGTTTCGCGTCGTCGCGCGTCGGCGGTCCGGCCCGGTCGGGTACCTTGAGGTGCGCGATCGGCGGGCTTCGGCGTGCGTTCGCGCGCCCGGCAGCGATGCCGATACACCTGTTCACCACAACTCGAGGCTGGAGCCGACAACCCATGACCGAGGACACAACCCCCGGAGCTTCCTACGCAGCGGCGGGCGTGGACATCGAGGCCGGCGATCGAGCCGTCGAACTGTTCGCGCCGCACGCGAAGAAGGCGACCCGCCCGGAGGTGCTCGGCGGCCTCGGCGGATTCGCGGGGCTGTTCGCGCTCAAGGGCGACTACAAGGAACCGCTGCTCGCGGCGTCCACCGACGGGGTCGGCACCAAACTGGCGGTGGCGCAGGCCCTCGACAAGCACGACACCGTCGGTCTCGACCTCGTGGCGATGGTCGTCGACGACCTCGTGGTCTGCGGCGCCGAGCCGCTCTTCCTGCAGGACTACATCGCGGTCGGGCGCGTGGTGCCCGAGCGGGTGGCCGAGATCGTCGGCGGCATCGCGGCGGGCTGCGTCCAGGCCGGCTGCGCCCTGCTCGGCGGCGAGACCGCCGAGCATCCCGGCGTGATGGCCGACGGGGACTACGACCTGTCCGCCACGGGTGTCGGCGTCGTCGAGGCCGACCGGCTGCTCGGGCCCGACCGGGTGCGCCCGGGCGACGTGGTGATCGCCATGGGTTCGTCGGGGCTGCACTCGAACGGATACTCGCTGGCCCGCAAGGTCCTTCTCGACATCGGCAAGATGAGCCTGACGGCGCACGTCGACGAGTTCAGCCGCAGCCTCGGCGAGGAACTGCTCGAGCCGACCCGGATCTACGCGAAGGACTGCCTCGCGCTGGCCGCCGAAACCGAGGTCCGCACGTTCTGCCACGTCACCGGCGGAGGGCTCGCGGGCAACCTGGCCCGGGTGATGCCGAAGGGACTCGTCGCCGAGCTCGACCGGACCACGTGGAGCCCGGCCCCGGTGTTCGGGCTCATCGCCCAGCGCGGCCGCGTCGAGCGGACCGAGATGGAGAAGACCTTCAACATGGGCGTCGGCATGGTCGCGATCGTCGCGCCCGAGGACGTCGACCGGGCCCTCGCGGTGCTCACCGCGCGCCACATCGACTGCTGGACGCTGGGCACCGTGCGCAAGTCTCAGGACCAGGACGACGTGCGCGCCGTGCTCGTGGGCGACCACCCGCGGTTCTGACCCGGCGCCGGTCCGGAGCCGACACCGGAAACGGAGTCGGCACCGGAGCCGGATCCGACACCGGATACGCGTCGCACCGATACGCGCAGCGCCCGGGCCGTGCAGGACGGCCCGGGCGCTGCGCGTCGTGGTGACGAAGTTTTCCGGATCGCCTCACCTGCCGGCCGGGTGTCGCAGCGGTGTGCGAGATCCGGACGGCGAGGAGGGTGCCAGCGAAGGGGGGAGTCGGTGGTCCGACTCCCCCCTCCTGTGCGTGAGGCTCGGGTCAGCGACGCCAGTCGTCGTCGTAGTCGTCGTCCCAGGGGGAACGACCGTCCGGTCCGGAACGCTGGTCTGCGAAGACCTCGTCCCGGTGCGAGTTGGGTGTACCGCCAGACAACTCCCGCTGGAGGCTCTCGAAGTCGGTGGCCGGTGAGCTGTACTTGAGCTCCCGTGCAACCTTGGTCTGCTTTGCCTTAGCCCGGCCGCGGCCCATGGCTAACCCCCTCGCGCCTTGACGGGGCGGCCTGGGGAATTTGGCGGCCCCGGTTAATTGAGTATTTTCCTGGCCACCACTCTAGCGTGGAAAAGTCGGTTCCGCCTCCACACACCTGGTGGCGCCGGTGTCCGATTGGTCTCACCCACAGGCGACCTGGGCAAATGCGGGACGAGGGAGCGTTCAGAGCACTCCGGGGATCGCCCGGACCGTGCCGACCCGGATCCCACCGCCGAGCACCGGCTGCGACGCGAGCTCCGCGTGCTCCTCGGACCACGTCACTCCGAGGTGGTGCAGCAGGGCGGCAGTGAGGGGAAGGCGGGCCCGCTCGTGGCCGTCGTCGATCTTCAGTGCGAACGCGGTGCCGTCCGGCAGGGCACCCGCGTGCACGCCGTCCGCCCCGGCCTTGCACAGCAGTCCCGGCACCGCGGGCATCAACCGGGCGTCGTCCTTGCCGGTGCCAGAGACGAGGTGCGGATGACTCCGGATCGCGTCGGCCACGGCCCGTTCCGGCGTCCCGGGCTCGGCCGTCGCCAGCCGCGAATAGGCCCGGGCGAGATTGACCAGGGGCAGCGGCACGATCGGCAGGCCGCACCCGTCGATTCCGAGATCGGTGTCCTCGACGTCGCCCGCGAGGTCGAGGACCGTCTCGACCACGGCCTGCTGCAGCGGATGGGCGGAGTCGAGGTAGCCCGGCTCGTCCGAGCCGGCGCGGACGGGCCAGCCGTTCGCGGCGCACGTCGCGAGCATCGCGGCGTGCTTGCCGGAGCAGTTCATGTACACCGTCCGCCGGGGGTGACCGGCGGCGACGATCGTCGCCCGGGCCGGTTCGTTGCCCGGCAGATCCGGCGGGCACTGCAGGTCGTCCTCGGTGAATCCGTGCCCGGCGAGCAGCGCGTCCACCAGCCGGACGTGCCCGGCCTCGCCCTCGTGCGAGGCCGTCGCGATCGCGAGTTCCTCCGTCGAGCGGGGCACGAAGCCCTGCCGCAGCAGCGCCACCGCCTGCAGCGGCTTGTTCGACGACCGCGGATAGATCGGCGTGCGGATCTCGCCCAGTGCGAGCCGCACGTCGCCGGCCGGGTCGAGTACGACGAGCGAGCCGCGGTGCACGCATTCGCGGAACCCCGATCGCACCACTTCCACGAGTTCGACGCTCAATACTCCACCTGCACCTCTCGTCCGGCGACTCGTCTGCGAGCCTTGTCGGCGACACTAGGGGACAGGTCGTCCTGCTGCGCGAGCATCTCCGCGATCCGCGCCGGGTCCCGGCCGGTGAACAGGTCCCGCACGGTCACGCCGTGTTCGGGTACGTGCACCACGAAGATCCCGTCGCCCGCCTCGACGGGGCCCTCGGCGAGCACCTTCAGATAGGCCCCGGTGTCGCCGCGCGCGGCGAACCGCCGCACCCAGCCCGGTTCCTGCGCCCACACCCCGAAGGTGCCGCACGGCGTGCGCGGCCCGGTGACCTCGAGGAGCAGACCGAGCGCGCCGATCCGCCAGCGCTCGCCGATCACCGCATCCGAGGCGGCGATCCCGCTCACGCGCAGGTTCTCGCCGAACCACCCCGCG
The DNA here is from genome assembly GCF_016804345.1 of Rhodococcus ruber. Taxonomy (NCBI): domain Bacteria; kingdom Bacillati; phylum Actinomycetota; class Actinomycetes; order Mycobacteriales; family Nocardiaceae; genus Rhodococcus; species Rhodococcus ruber. The sequence continues at coordinate 1,351,637 of NZ_CP044211.1, forward strand.
GGCAGTTCGCGGCCGAGCTCGTCGGCCCAGCGACGTGCCTCGTCCTCGGCGTACGCGTAGACCGCCTTGTGGCGACCGCCGTGGTGGGCGGTGTCGCACTGCCGGTCGCCGGCCAGGCCGAGCCGGCGGACCTGCACGGGGCCGGTCACGGGACGCTTGTCGATGGCCGTGTGCGCGACACGGCGGGTGCCGCTGGCGCGGACGGAGTGCACCGTGCAGACCGCCTCGACCCGTCCGGTCGGCGGGTTCCGGTGGCTCACCGACCCCGGAGCCGTTCCACGGCGAGCCGGCCGGCCTGCACGGTGGCGTCGTCGGGGATCGAGTCCGGATCGATCGCCGCGGCGCAGGGCCCGGCGACGAGGGCCGTGCCGACGGGCACGTTCCGCTTGATCAGGGCCAGCGCGACGGGGCCGAGCTCGAAGTGGTCGACCACGGTGCCCAGCCGCCCCACGGCGCGGCCGTCGGCGGTCACCGGGTCCCCGGGTTCGGGCCGGCCCTCGGCGGAGCCGTCGAGGTGCAGCAGGACGAGATGCCGGGGCGGCTTGCCGAGATTGTGCACCCGCGCGACGGTCTCCTGCCCCCGGTAGCAGCCCTTGTCGAGATGGACGGCGCCGTGCTCGGCCGGGCCGCCGATCCAGCGGGCCTCGTGCGGGATGGTGCGCTCGTCGGTGTCGAGACCGATCCGCGGGCGGAGCGCGACGACGCGCAGCGCCTCGAACGCCCACGTTCCGGCCGGGCGGGCCCCGGCGTCGACCAGGGCGGCGAACACGTCGGTGAGCCGCTCGCGGGGGACGAGCAGGTCCCACGCGTCGTCGGTGGGCCAGGGCATGCGCCGGACGAGCCCGCCGCCGGGCAGGGCGACCGCGGCGTAGACGTCGGCGGGCAGGGCGTCGATGCCCAGCGCGGCCAGGACGGGGGCATCGCCGGCGCGCGGCCCGAGCAGGCTCAGCACGGCCATCTCGTTGCCGTCCCGCGGCTCGGCCTTGGACCAGAACACCATTCTGCTGAGGAACGTCAACAGGTCCGGCCCGCGCTGCGGTTCGGTGTCGATCCAGGTGACGCCGTCGAGGTCGGTCTGCACGAAGTGGTGCTCGACGCGGCCCTGCGCATCGAGGCTGAGGTTCTCCGCCGAGGTGCCGTCGGGCAGCTGCGCGACGTGCTGGCTGGAGATGGTGTGCAACCAGCTCAGGCGCTCCTCGCCGGAGATCGCGACGACGAACCGGGTCGAACGGTCGACGACGGCCACGCCGGTGAGGGCGGCCCGCTGTTCGCCGAACGGATCGCCGTAGTGCCAGGGCAGTCCCGTGTCCGGGGTGCCGGCCGGCGCGGGAACGGCACCGGGACGAGCGAGAAGTGGGCTGTCGGTCACAAAGGGAGTGTCGGCCACGACATCAGTCTAGGAGCGCGGGTCTGCGCCCGGCGGAATGGATAGGGTGTGCGCATGGCTGAGCGGGTGCTGGTGACGCTGGACGGCGAGGTTCGGGACGCGGACGTGCCGCTGCTGCACGCGGACGACATCGGGGTGCTGCGCGGCGACGGGGTGTTCGAGACCCTCCTCGTGCGCGGTGGGCGGGCACGGACCGTCGAGCAGCACCTGAGCCGGCTCGTGTCCTCCGCCGCGGCGGCGGGGCTGCCGACGCCCGAGCGCGACGACTGGCGGCTGGCGATCGACGTCGCGGTCGAGCAGTGGGACGCGGAGCGGGAAGGGGCGTTGCGCCTGGTGTACACCCGCGGCCGGGAGGGTGGCAGTGAGCCGACCGCGTTCCTGTTGCTGACCCCGGTGGCCGAACGGGTGTACAAGGCCCGCGCGGACGGTGTGTCCGTGGTGACGCTCGAGCGCGGGTATTCGGTGGATCTCGCGTCGAAGGCGCCGTGGCAGCTGCTCGGCGCCAAGACCCTGTCCTACGCGACGAACATGGCGGCGCTGCGGCATGCCGAGTCCCTCGGGGCCGACGATGTGATCTACATCAGCAGCGAGGGTTTCGTGTTGGAAGGGCCACGTTCGTCGGTCCTCGTCGCGCGCGGGCGCACGCTGATCACCCCGCCGCCCGAGCAGGGAATCCTGCCCGGCACCACCCAGCAGGCGCTGTTCGACGTCGCGGGCGACCACAACTTCGTGGTGCGGTACGAGCCGGTCCGTCCTGCGGATCTCGTTGTGGCAGATGGCGTCTGGCTGGTCTCGAGCGTCGCGTTGGCGGCGCGCGTGCACACCCTCGACGGGCACGATCTGTCCCGGCGGTCCCTGGTCGGCGAGGTCGAGGCCCTGGTGGACGCCGCGGTCGAGTGAGCGCCGGATCCCCCGTCGTGGGCCGGTCCGGAGCACGCGAGCGCGGGGATGTGTCGGTCGACACCGTCGACGCTCCTGTCCACTTCTACTACTGTAAGTAGTAACAAGGTCACCGACGCGTCCGGCGGATGGTTCCTTGTGCACAGAGTCCGAGGCCCCGAGCCCGTGCCCCGGACTCGGAGCCTGTCCCTGGGCGTTACCTCGGAGTAGCCATGGATGTGTTGGACCTGTCCCGGTGGCAGTTCGGCATCACCACCGTCTATCACTTCATCCTCGTCCCGCTGACCATCGGTCTCGCCCCGCTCATCGCGGTCATGCAGACCATGTGGGTGGTCACGAAGAAGGACCACTGGTACCGCCTGACGAAGTTCTTCGGCAAGCTCTTCCTCATCAACTTCGCCCTCGGCGTGGCCACCGGCATCGTGCAGGAATTCCAGTTCGGCATGAACTGGAGCGAATACTCCCGCTTCGTCGGGGACGTCTTCGGCGCCCCGCTGGCGCTCGAGGGCCTGGTGGCGTTCTTCCTCGAATCGACCTTCCTCGGCCTGTGGATCTTCGGATGGGGCCGGCTACCGAAACTGGTCCACCTGGCGACGATCTGGCTGGTCGCGATCGGCGTGAACGCCTCCGCGTACTTCATCATCTCCGCCAACTCGTTCATGCAGCACCCCGTCGGCGCGACGTACAACCCCGAGACCGGGCGTGCGGAACTGACGAGCATCTGGGAACTGCTGACCAACAACACCGCGCTCGCGGCGTTCCCGCACACCGTCGCCGGGGCGTTCCTCACCGCCGGCACGTTCGTCGCCGGCATCGCCGGCTGGTGGATGGTGCGCAACATGCGCCGCGCCGCGCAGGCCGAGCCGGTCGAGGCCGACCGGCTCGAAGGCGAGGCCCGCGGCATGTTCCGGCCCGCCGCCCGGCTCGGCATGCTCGTGATGATCGTCTCCGGTGTCGCGCTCTTCGTCAGCGGCGACATCCAGGCGAAGCTCATGTTCGAACAGCAGCCGATGAAGATGGCGTCCGCGGAGTCGCTGTGCCACACCGAGACCGACCCCAAGTTCTCGGTCCTGACGATCGGTACGCACAACAACTGCGACGGCGTCATCCACGTCCTCGAGGTGCCGTACGTGCTGCCGTACCTCGCGCAGGGCGAGTTCACCGGCGTCACCCTGCAGGGCGTCGAAGACCTGCAGGACCAGTACGAGCAGCAATTCGGTCCCGGCAACTACCGCCCCAACCTGTTCGTCACCTACTGGTCGTTCCGCGCCATGATCGGCCTGGCCGCCGGGTCGGCCGCGCTGGCCGTCGCCGGTCTGTGGGTGACCCGCCGCGGCCGCGTCCCCGACCAGAAGTGGTTCGGCTGGTTGAGCATCCTCGCCATCCCCACGCCGTTCCTGGCCAACAGCGCCGGCTGGATCTTCACCGAGATGGGCCGCCAGCCGTGGGTCGTGCACCCCAACCCGACGGGCGTGGACATGATCCGGCTGACCGTCGACCAGGGCGTGTCGAACAACTCGGCCGGCGCCGTGATCGCCTCCCTGGTGGCCTTCACCGTCGTCTACGGTGCGCTCGGCGTCGTGTGGTTCTGGCTGATCCGCCGCTACACCCTCGAGGGCCCGCTGCCGCACGACGCTCACCCGCCGGGCGAGCACGACGACGAACCCGACGACACCGGCCGGCCCAAGCAGCTGTCCTTCGCGTACTAGGAGATCGGTCATGGGACTTCAAGAGATCTGGTTCGTCCTGATCGCGGTGCTGTTCACCGGATACTTCGTGCTCGAGGGCTTCGACTTCGGTGTCGGCATGCTGATGCCGGTGCTCGGCCGCGGCCGCACCGAGACGGCCGACACCCGCCGCCGGGTGTTGCTCAACACCATCGGGCCGGTGTGGGACGGCAACGAGGTGTGGCTGCTGACCGCGGGCGGCGCGATGTTCGCCGCGTTCCCCGAGTGGTACGCCACCCTGTTCTCGGGGTTCTACCTGCCCCTGCTGCTGATCCTGCTCGGTCTCATCGTCCGGGTCGTGGCGATCGAGTACCGCGGCAAGATCGACGACCCCACCTGGCGGCGGCGCTGCGACTGGGGCATCGTCTTCGGCTCCTGGGTACCGGCCGTGCTGTGGGGCGTGGCGTTCGCGAACATCGTCCGCGGCGTCGCCATCGACGAGAACAAGCAGTACATCGGCGGCTTCTTCGACCTGCTGAACCCGTACGCGCTGCTCGGTGGCGCCACCACCGCGCTGGTGTTCGCGCTGCACGGCGCGGTTTTCATCGCCCTGAAGTCCGCCGACGAGGTGCGCGAGGACGCCGTGGCCCTCGCCGCACGTCTCGCCGTTCCGGCGGTCGTCGTGGCCGGATCCTTCGTGCTGTGGACGCAACTCGCCTACGGCAAGACCTGGACGTGGCTGCTCGTCGGCGCCGCGGCGGCTGCGCTGCTCGCCGTCGTCGCGCTCACCCGCGCGGAGCGTGAGGGCTGGGCGTTCGTGTTCACCACGGTCGCCATCGTCGGCACCGTCGTCCTGCTGTTCGGATCGCTGTTCCCGAACGTCATGCCGTCCACGCTGGGCGACACCCTGTCGCTGACGATCGAGAACGCGTCGTCGAGTCCGTACACACTGAAGGTCATGACGTGGGCGGCGGTGATCGTCACGCCGGTGGTCCTGATCTACCAGGGCTGGACGTACTGGGTGTTCCGTCAGCGCATCTCCACCAAGCACATCCCGAAGTCCATCGGTCTGTCGCTCGGGGCGAAATGACCGCGCCCGCCGACGCCGCGGTGCGTCCGTTCGGCTCCGCTCCCGGAGCGGCGGATGCGCCACGGCGTCGCGGGCCGATCGACCCGCGGCTGTGGCGCTACTCCGCCACCGCCCGCGGCTACCTGGTGCTCACCCTCGTCACGGCCACGATCAACGTCGCGATGATCGTCGTGTCCGCGCTCGCGATCGGTGCGGTCCTCGCGGGGGTGCTCACCACCGGCACCGCGGAACTCGGGGAATGGCGGACCGAGTTGCTGGTCCTGGCCGGGGCCGTCACCGTGCGCACCCTGGTCACGTGGGTGCAGTCCCGGTTCGCGCACCGTTCGGCGAGCCGGGTCGTCGCCGAACTCGAGCACGAGGTGCTCGCGGCGGCGACCCGGCTGCCGCCGCGGGAACTCGAACCACGCCGCGACGAGATCGCCACGGTGCTCACCCGCGGGCTCGGCGGGCTGTCGGAGTACCTCACCGGATACGTGCCGGCCCTGCTGCTCGCCGTCACGCTCACCCCGATCACCGTGGTGGTCATCGCATTCCAGGACCTCACCTCGGCGATCATCGTCGTCGTGACGCTGCCGCTCATCCCGGCGTTCATGATCCTCATCGGGCTGCTGACCAAGGGCAAGGCCGACCGCACGCTGCAGACCATGACGACGCTCTCGGCCCAGCTGCTCGACCTGATCGCCGGTCTGCCCACGTTGCGCGCACTCGGCCGGGAACAGGGCCCGGCAGAGAAGGTGCGCGAGCTCGGCGACGACCACCGTCGCACCACCATGTCCGCGCTGCGCGTGGCGTTCCTGTCCGGGACCGTGCTCGAATGGCTCGCCACCCTCTCCGTCGCGCTGATCGCGGTGAGCATCGGTCTGCGCCTCGTCTACGGCGACATGGCCCTCGAGGCCGGCGTCGTTGCGCTGATCCTCGCCCCCGAGGCGTACCTGCCGCTGCGCACGGTGGGCGCGAAGTTCCACGCCGCCGAGGACGGCAAGGCGGCTGCCGAGCGCGCATTCACGATCCTCGACCGCGCGGCCGCCACCCCTTCGGCCACCGCCGGTGCCGGATTCGACGCGACCTCGGCCGAGCTGACGTTGACGAATCTCAGTGTCGCGAGCCGCGACGGATACGCCCCGCACCGGCTCGATGCGGTGTGCCGGCCGGGCGCCGTGACCGTGCTGACCGGGGCGAACGGTGCCGGCAAGTCGACGGCCCTGCTCGCCGTCCTCGGACTCGCGGAGCCGGCGGAGGGGAGCGTCGAGGTCGGTGGTCGTCCCGTGACGGCCGACGACGCATGGTGGGAGCAGGTGGCCTGGCTGCCCCAGCGGCCCGTGCTGCTCCCCGGTACGCTGGCGGACAACCTGCGCCTCACGGGCGTGGATCTCACCACCGACGGACTCGAAGAGATTTGTGCGGCAACGCGATTCGATGAAGTGCTCGACGAGTTGCCCGACGGCTGGGACACCGTCGTCGGCGCCGAGGGCAGCGGACTGTCGCTCGGGCAGCGGCAACGGCTCGCCCTCGTCCGCACCCTCGCCGCGGACCGTCCCGTCCTGCTGCTGGACGAGCCCACCGCCCACCTCGACGACGCGACCGAGACCACGGTCCTCGAGACGGTGCGGGAACTGGCGCGTCGCGGACGCACCGTGGTGATCGTGGCGCACCGCCCCAGCATCCTCGCGATCGCCGATTCCGTCGTTCGGGTCGTCTCCGACTCCGGCGTTCGGGTCGTCTCCGACTCCGGCGTTCGGGTCGTCTCCGACTCCGGCGTTCGGGTCGTCTCCGACTCCGGCGTGCGGGTCGTCTCCGACTCCGGCGTGCGGGTCGTCTCCCACGGCGACGCGGCGCCCGGTACGGGGGAGCGGTGATGAACGATCTGCGCCGGGCCCTGGCGCTGCTCGAACTGCGCCCCGGACGGGTCGCCGCCGCCGTCGCCGCCGGCGTCGCCACCCTGGGCAGCGCCCTCGCGCTCGCCGGCCTGTCGGCCTGGCTGATCATCCGGGCGTGGCAGATGCCCCCGGTGCTGGACCTGACGGTCGCCGTCGTCGCGGTCCGGGCCCTGGGCATCTCCCGCGGGCTGTTCCGCTACCTCGAGCGAATCGCGAGCCACGACACCGCCCTCCGGGGGACCACCGCCGCCCGCACCCGGGTCTACCGGCGCCTCGCCGACGGCGACCCGGTGGCCTCCGCCGGTCTGCGCCGCGGGGACCTGCTCGCCCGCACCGGCGCCGACGTCGACGCCCTCGGCGACGTGGTGGTGCGGGCACTGGTGCCCATCGCCGTCGCCGCGGTCCTCGCCCTCGCCGCCGTCGGCTGGCTCGCGCTGATCTCCCCGCCCGCCGCGGCGATCCTCGCCGTCGCGTTGCTCGTCACCGGCGTCGTAGCCCCCTGGGTGTCCGCCCGCGCCGCGGCCCGCGCCGAAGCCGACAGCGCCGCCGCCCGCCTCCGGTTCTCCCGCGACGCGGTCACCGCGCTCGACCACGCCGCAGAACTGCGGGTCGCGGGCCTGCTCCCGCAGGCCGTCGGCCGGGCCCGCCGCGCCGGTGCCGACGCGGTGCGCGCCACCGACCGGGCGGCCTTCCCCGCGGCCTACGCGGAGGCCGCCGTCCCCCTCTCGGTCGGAGCAAGTGTTCTCGGGGCGTTGCTCGTCGGCATCGCGCTCTACGCCGACGGGGGTGCGAGTCCGATGTCCCTCGGGATCCTCGTGCTGCTGCCCCTGTCCGCGTTCGAAGCCACCGCGGCGCTGCCCGGTGCTGCCGTCACCCTCACCCGCGCCCGGATCGCGGCACGCCGCATCGTCGACCTGCTCGACCGTGCCGACCGGCCGGTGCCGCACGGCACCCGGCCCGTCGTCGAACCGTGCCACCTGCGTGCCGTCGCTGTGCGCAGCGGCTGGCCCGGCGGCCCCGCCGCCGGGCCCCTCACGCTCGACCTGCCACCCGGCACGCGCGTCGCCGTCGTCGGGAGCAGCGGCAGCGGCAAGACCAGCACGCTGATGACCCTCGCGGGACTGCTCGAACCCGTCGCCGGGACGGTCACCCTCGGCGGTGTGCCGCTCGCCGAACTCGACCCGGCCGCCCTGCGGCGGACGGTGGGATTCTTCGCCGAGGACGCCCACCTGTTCGAGACGTCCGTGCTCGAGAACCTGCGGGTGGCCCGCGGCGACCTCACCGAGGCCGAGGCGCTGGCCGTGCTCGGCGTCGTCGGGCTGGGGGAGTGGGTGGCCGGGCTGCCCGAAGGACTGCACAGCACGCTCGTCGGCGGGGCGCGCGCCGTCTCCGGGGGCCAGCGGCGCCGGTTGCTGCTCGCTCGGGCCCTGGTGTCCCCCGCGCGGGTGCTGCTGCTCGACGAGCCCACCGAGCACCTCGACGCCGCGGACGGTGCGCAGCTGCAACGACTGCTGCTGGACCGGGACGCCGGATTCGTCGCACCTGAGCGCACCGTCGTCGTCGTCACCCACCAGCTGCCCGGCGACACCTCAGCCGACCTCGTCGTTCGCCTGGGGAAAAACTCGTTGCCCGCGGTCTGAGCGGCGCGTACTTTCGGGCGTACACGAGAAAGGAGGTGGTCTGAATTGAAGTATCGGACACGTGAGGTGGCTGCGCGCTAGCCGCTGTCATCGACGACGGGATTGTCGACCGCCCAGCGGCCGGCGAATACCACGCAGTCACCCGGCCCCCGAGCCATCCGGTCCGTCCGACCGGAATCCGCCGACCAGGCGTCCGCGGAGAACGGCTCGGGGGCCGTTTGCGTGTCCGGCAGGTGTGCGAACGCGCAGTTCGGGGTACCCCCGTTCGCGGTAGGCGGCGCGTGCGCCTCGCGTCCCGAACGAAAGGTGTCCTCATGCTCGAGCGAGCGCACGGCCTGTTACGCCTTCGTACGTCGCCCGGGGTGTTCTTCGCCTCCGCGCTGATCGCCCTCGTGTTCGTCGTCGTGACGATCGCGTTCACCACGGCTGTCGACAACCTGTTCAGTTCCGTGTCGGGCTGGATCATGACGAACCTGGGCTGGTTCTACATCCTGGGGGTGTCCACCTTCCTGGTCTTCCTGGTCGGTCTCGCGTTCACGCACTACGGCCGGGTGCGGCTCGGCGGCGACGACGACCGGCCCGAACACTCCACTCCGGCGTGGTTCGGAATGCTGTTCGCCGCCGGCATCGGCACGATCCTGATGTTCTGGGGCGTGGCCGAACCGATCTCCCATTTCGCGAACCCGCCGATGCAGGACGTCGAACCGGGGTCCGCGGCCGCCGCCACCGAGGCCATCGGCTTCACGCTCTACCACTTCGGGCTGCACACCTGGACGATCTTCGCGCTGCCCGGCCTGTGCTTCGGCTACTTCATCTACAAGCGCAAGCTGCCGCCGCGCGTCAGTTCCATCTTCGCCCCGATCCTGGGTGGCCGGATCTACGGACCCATCGGCAAGACCATCGACGTGATCGCGATCGTGGGCACCGTGTTCGGCGTGGCCACGTCGGTGGGACTGGGGACTCTGCAGGTCAACGCCGGCCTCGCCGAGCTGTTCGGCCTCCCCGAGAACGGGCTCGTCCAGATCGTCCTGATCGCGGTGGTCACCGTGGCGGCGGGGACGTCGGTGGCGCTCGGTCTCGATCGCGGCATCAAGCGGCTGTCGAACCTCAACATCGGCATGGCCGTCGCGCTGCTGGCCTTCGTCCTCGTCACCGGCCCCAGCCTGTTCCTGCTCAAGGGCATGATCGAGTCCGTCGGCATCTACGGCAGCATGCTGCCGCGGCTCGCGTTCTGGAACGACACGTTCGGCGACACCGGCTGGCAGAACACCTGGACCGTCTTCTACTGGGCGTGGACCATCACGTGGGCGCCGTTCGTCGGGATCTTCATCGCCCGCATCTCCCGCGGCCGCACCATCCGCGAGTTCGTCGCCGGCGTCCTCGGGCTGCCGGTGCTGTTCTCGGTGATCTGGTTCAGCGTGTTCGGAATGGCCTCGTTCGACATCGAGCTGAACGGCTCGGGTGGTCTCGCCGACCGGGTCGTCGGCGACGGCGACATTCCCGGCGCCCTGTTCGAGTTCCTCGGCAACTTCCCGTGGGCCGGCGTCATGTCGTTCTTCGCCGTGGTGATCGTGGTGGTCTTCTTCATCACCTCGGTCGACTCCGCCGCGATGGTCCTGGACATGATGGCCGCCGGCAACGAGGGACGGGTGCCGCTGCACCAGCGCCTGTTCTGGGCGGTCCTGATGGGTCTCGTCGCCGCGACCATGCTCGTGGCCACCGGGAAGGACGGTCTCGACGCGCTGCAGCAGGTCATCACGGTGATCGGATTGCCGTTCTTCGTGATCGGCTTCGTGATGATGTACAGCCTCGTCAAGGGGATCCGCGACGACCTGGGGGAGCGGGCCGAGCCGGTGACCCGGCAGTGGAGCCGGGTGCGCACCGCCGAGGAACTCGAGGCCGCCGAGCAGCGGCCCGCTCCGGAGCCCGTCGTCGTCACCCGCGCCGTGCCGGATCCGGACGCCGAGCCCGGTGACGGAACGGATTCCCCGGCGCGAGGATCAACCCGTGAGGATCAACCGATGTAGCGAGCGAGCCGCGCGGACATGTGCGGCCGCAGGTCCCCGTCCGCGGTGACCCGTTCCTCGACGTAGGCGAGGTCGCCGCCCTCGACGATGCCGTACAGGCGCTTGGCGCCGCCGACCACCTCGCCGGACTGGCTGCGGATCACCACGTCGGTCGCCAGTTCCCAGGACGACTGGGTCAGAGCGGTGCCGTAGTACAGCTCGACGACGCCGGAGCTGTGATTCAGGAGCAACTCGAGGGTTTCCGGATCCTCGCTGCCGGGCGCGCCGGTGCCGGCGACCCGCCAGAAGCCGCTCTCCCGGCGATCCGGACCGCTGTAGGCGCCCTCCTCGTCGAGGCGCCACGAACGGGCCTCCCACACGAGGTAGTTGCCGCCGTCGTGGGTGACCACGATCTGCTGGCCGAAGCGGTAGTCGCCGGTGCGGGGGTCGTTGCCCTCGCCCTCGCCCCGCCACACACCCACCATGGGCAGCAGCGCCAGCAGCTCCGGATGCATGTCCGGACCGAGGCGCAGATTCGCGGTGTCGTCGGGGACGGGCAGACCGCTCAGGATCGGGACGTTCTTGTCGGCAGTCGCCTTGGCCCGTTCGAGGGCGTCGGCGACGGCCTTGTCGCCGCTGCCGCGGACGACTTCCCGTTCCTCACCGGACTCGGCACTCACGGCTGATCGGTCACCAGACGGTAGAGGACGTACACCGCGAACCATGTGATGAGCACGGCCGCCAGGACAAGGAGCGCTTCGAAGAAGATGACCACGGCCATATCCTAGACGGCGTCCGGAAAGCGCGAAAACCGACGTCCCCACCGGGCGCGCGACGCGGCGCGCGGGATAGTACCGTGCACGGGGCCGGGCGGGCCTTTCGCCCGGAAAGCCCGATTCGGAGGTCGTGTGCGCTCCATCCGTCTGCTGCTGCCGGTTGCCGCGGTCCTCGCGGCCCTGTCGCTGATCCCGCCCGACGCGGTCGCCGTCCCCGGGGCGGGGTCGAACAGCGGTTCGTCCGGGCCCGGCGTCCATCCCGACAACTACGCACTCGAGTGCCCCGATCTGCTGATCGTGGCGGTTTCCGGCGCCACCGACTCCGAGGCCGACCGCGACCCCGTGGTCGAGGAGTCGCGTCAGCTGTGGTCGAACTGGGTGGGCAACGTGACGGTCCCGGCCGGTGAGGCCACCGCGGACCGGCCGGGCACGATCGGCTGGATGTACGTTCCGTACCCGGCCACCTACGGTCTCGGCCTGTTCGAGGACGTGCCCACCTATCAGGACTCGGTGGCGGCGGGTGTCGCGTCCACCAACCGCATCCTCGACGAACGCAAGCGCGCCTGCGGGGAGCGCACCCGGTTCGCCCTCGTCGGGTACAGCGTCGGCGCCGAGGTGATCGAACGGGTGAGCCGCGAACTCGGGCACCGGCCCGACGACGCCCATGTCGCCCCGGACGACATCGCCGGAGTCGTCCTCGTCGGTGACCCGTACCGCCCCGCGGGGGTCGACTCGCTCGGCGGGGCCGGTCCGCGCGGCGGCGGATTCATGTCCTCCGAGCCCGCCGACTACGGAGCGCTGGCCGACCGGGTGGTGTACTCGTGCCGGCGCTACGACGTGGCGTGCGACGCCCCCGAGGACATCGCGGTCCTCGAGCTGGCCCTCGGCATGCTCGGGCAGATGCGGTTCACCCTGATCGACCCGATGCAGACCGTCGACGACCTGGGACGCACGGTGGCGGTGACGGCGGCCCGCGCCGCCGCGCACATCGTCACCCGGGACGACTGGTGGGAGTCCGACGAATCCCTCCTCGACGTGCTGCGCAAGGTCGTCGACAAGACCTACCCCGTGGATCCGAGCGCCGACGTGAGCCCCGAACGGATGCGGGAGATCCGCGACTGGGCCGTCGGCCCGGGCCGGCCCATCGTGCTGGAGAAGTTGCGCGCCGAGGGAGTCGGCTTCGTCGACGACAACAGCGGCATCGTCGATCTGTTCGTCGAGCCGTACATCCTGCTGGGCTTCGTCCAGCACATCGGCTACTGGAACACCAACCCGCACGATCCCTGGTACTGGGACAGCGAGCGGATCGTCGACTGGATCGTCGCGCTCGCCGAAGCCGAGCGGGTGAGCGGACAGCCGCAGAACTGACGAACGACGGCGGGGCCCGTTCCCCGAAAGGAACGGGCCCCGCCGGATCGGTCCTACTTCGCGACCGTGACCTCGACGTGGTGGACGCCGGGGGCCGTCGGGCTCACGGCGACGTCACCGTTGCCGCGGCCGGACAGCGCGCGGACCTTCCAGTCGCCGGGCGCGGCGAAGAAACGGAAGTCACCGGTGCCGGAGGCGACGACCTCGGCGGTGAACTCACCGGTGCCGTCGAGCAGGCGCACGAAGGCGCCGCCGACCGGCTGGCCGTCGGTGTCGACGACACGGCCGGTCAGAACCGTCTCCTTCTCGACGTCGACGCCGGCGGGCAGGGTCTGGGACTGAACGGGTGCACCACACATGGTCAGCGAACCTCCAACTCGATAGGGGCTCCGACGAGCGAGCCGTATTCGACCCAGCTGCCGTCGTAGTTCTTGACGTTGTTCTTGCCGAGGATCTCCTGCAGCACGAACCAGGTGTGGCTCGAGCGCTCACCGATCCGGCAGTAGGCGATGGTCTCGCGGCTGTCGTCGAAACCCTTGGCCCGGTAGAGGGCCTCGAGGTCGTCGTCCGACTTGAAGGTGCCGTCCTCGTTGGCGGTGGTGCTCCACGGGATGTTGATCGCACCCGGGACGTGGCCGCGCTGCTGGGCCTGCTCCTGCGGCAGGTGGGCCGGGGCGAGGATCCTGCCGGAGAACTCGTCGGGGGAGCGGACGTCGATGATGTTCTTGGTGCCGATCGCGTCGATCACCTCGTCGCGGAAGGCGCGGATCGAGTAGTCCGGCTCCTGCGCCTTGTACTCGGTGGCCGGGCGGGTGACCTCGTCCTTGGACAGCGGGCGTCCGTCGAGCTCCCACTTCTTGCGGCCGCCGTCGAGGAGCTTGACGTCCCGGTGCCCGTAGAACTTGAAGTACCAGTACGCGTAGGCGGCGAACCAGTTGTTGTTGCCGCCGTAGAGCACGACGGTGTCGTCGTCGGCGACGCCCTTCGCGGACAGCAGGGCGGAGAACTGCTCCCGGTTCAGGAAGTCGCGCCGGACGCCGTCCTGCAGGTCCTTGCGCCAGTCGAGCTTGATCGCACCTTCGATGTGCCCGCCGTCGTAGGCGGCGGTGTCCTCGTCGACCTCGATGAACACGGTATTCGGTGCGTGGAGGTTCTGCTCTGCCCAGTCTGCTGAGACCAGGACGTCGGAGCGAGCCATGGAGTTTCCTTTCGGTGCTGACACTCTCGGGTCGAGTGGAACGGTGCGGAGGGAACGGTGGTCAGGCGGCGACGGCCCGGAACCGGGCCACGAGCGGATAGATCCGGCACCCGAGGCACACCCCGAACGCGGCGTTGAGCAGGGCGGCGAACAGTGCGAATCCGGTGGCGACCAGCCCGGTCAGGTCGGCGCCGAGGAGGAAGGCGAAGGTCCCCACGGCGGCGAACACGAACCCCACGAGCTGCGCGAACCGCAGCGGGGCGACCGGTTCCGTCTCGGTGGGCGCGCTCGACCGGGGCGCCACGAACCGCGCGAAGAGCAGGCCGTAGGGGCTGCGGCGCGGCCCGAGGGCTGCGCCGGCCGCGAACACCACGGTCTGGGCGGCGAGCAGTACGCCGGCCACCGCGGTCGAGACCGACGCGACGACCAGGACGACGACGAGGACGGCGGTGGTGATCCACGCCGCGAACCGGGGGCCGCGGACATCAACCTGCCGGCTCCCGTGGGTGGTGGCGGTGGTGGTGGTGGTGGCAGAGGTGGACATGGGTGGTGCTCCTGCTGGGAGGGGACGCGTGAGGGCGGACCGTCGCGGTGACAACCGCGGGGATCACACCGGGGACGGCAGCGGATGCCGCGGAGACGGTCGGACGTCTCGGCCGGGGGATCAGCAGCAGGTACAGCAGAAGCCGCCGAGGCGGCACAGATCGACTGTGCGGCGTCGGGTGAGCATGAGCTCTCGGCAGGTCGACACGGCAGGCAGCTTAGCCGACGTCTCGCCGGATCGGGGGCCTAGGGGGTGCGCAGCGGCACCAGCGCGGCCCGCAGGTCGGCCGCGGTCGGCACCCCCGAGACCCGGTACCTCTCGGTGCCGGCGGCGTCGAACAGGAACGTCGTCGGCAACGACAGCACGCCGAGTTCCTTTGCCAGCTGCGGGTTCTCGTCGATGTCCAGTTCGAGATCGCGGGGTACGGGCAATCCGTCGCCGGTGGCCGCGAGGTCGGCGACCACCTGAGCGACGACCCGGCGCACCGCGGCGCACGGTCCACACCAGTCCGCGGAGAAGTGCAGCACCACCGGCGCATCGCCGGTGCCCACCCCCACCGCCGCCAACAGCGGATCCGGCCCCGGCACCGGGGCCGGATCGACGACGCGGACCTTGCCCTCGCGGGCCCGCAGGACGGTCCCGACGATCAGGGCGGCAGCCACCACCACCAGCAGGACGACGACAGCGGTCACAGGCGCTGCACCTCCTCGAGATCGATCGTGGTCCGGTGTGCCTCACCCTCGATCACAATCGTCGAGCCGCGGGCCTCGACCGCGGTCGGGCGCACCCCGAACGGCAGATTCTGGGGTTCGATCGTGGTGGTGAACAGACCCAGCACCGTCGGCTTCAGAGGATCCGGGACGGTGAAGTCCGCCTGTCCCTCCGGACCGAAGTACAGGTCCGACGCCACGATGCGCACCGTGTCGCCCTCGAGCAGCAGGTTCGCCTGCACGCTGACCTCCGCGGAGACCGGGCCCACCGGAACCGTGCCGGTGAGGACGACCCCGCCCGCGGTGGTGCGTCCGGAGCCGCCGGACCCGCCCGTGCCGTCGGACTTGTCGGCCGGGGGAGCGGACACCTGCAGGTCGGGAATGCCGTAGAGCTGACCGAGCTCGGTCGCGTCGATCATCACGCGCCCGTACAGCAGGTCCACCGGCACCGTGCGGATCGAACCGTCGAGCAGCTCGCCCGCGTCCGCGTGGGCACCGATCAGGTTGGCCTCGATCGTGATGTCACCGAGCGTCCCGCTGGGCACACCCTGCGCCCGGATCTCGACGTTCTCGTAGTGGCCGGCCCGGGCCTGGGTCAGGAACGGGAACCCGTGGATGGTCACCGCCGGGTCCGCCGTCAGCGCACCACCCTCCCGCAGCGCCCGCGAGACCCGGTACTCGGACCACGCCGCGGCGCCGAAATCGATCAGGAGTGCGACTCCGACGAGCGTCACGAGAGCGAGGATGAGTTTGCGCACCGCACCATTGTGACGGACGGCTCGCACCGCTTCCCGAGCGCGGTTGCCCGGTGAACGCCCTCGTGGCGCTAATCTGTAGCGCGTCGTTCACACGAGTTTCGCGCAGCCCGCGAAGAATGGAGGCACGGTGGAGCTGTTGCTGCTGACCTCCGATCCCGACCCGGAGGCGGTCCTGCCTTCGCTGTCGCTGCTCGCGCACTCGGTGCGCCCGGCGCCGACCGAGGTGTCGTCGCTCCTCGAGGCGGGGTCCGCGGACATCGCGGTCGTCGATGCCCGCACCGACCTGGCTGCCGCCCGCGGCCTGTGCCGGTTGCTGGGCAGCACCGGTTCGGCGATCCCGGTCGTCGCCGTGCTCACCGAGGGGGGCCTGGTGGCGGTGAACCCGGAGTGGGGGCTGGACGACATCCTGCTCACCACCACCGGACCGGCCGAGCTGGACGCGCGACTGCGACTGCTGGTCGGCCGGTCCGGCGCTGCAGCCGGCCCCGAGAACAGCGGCAAGATCACGCTCGGGGAGCTCTCGATCGACGAGGGCACCTACACCGCTCGGCTGCGCGGCCGTCCCCTCGACCTGACGTACAAGGAGTTCGAGCTCCTCAAGTACCTCGCACAGCACGCCGGCCGGGTGTTCACCCGCGCGCAACTGCTGCAGGAAGTGTGGGGTTACGACTTCTTCGGTGGTACCCGCACCGTCGACGTGCACGTGCGGCGCCTGCGCGCCAAGCTCGGCCCCGAGTACGAGTCCCTGATCGGCACGGTCCGCAACGTCGGTTACAAGGCGGTGCGTCCCACCACCAAGACCGGGAAGGGCGGCTCCACCAGCGTCGAGTTCGAGGACGCCGAGTTCGCCGACTAGGCTCGCCTCGTGGAATTCGTCAGTCGACTGTCCGCCGAGCAAGCCGCCGAGGTGCGGGCACTCGTCGCCCGCGCGCACGCTGCCGACGGAACGGCCCCGGTGTCCGAGCAGGTGCTGCACTCCCTCACCGGCGACGGTGACGAGCAGCATCTGGTGGCCGTGGCGGACGCCACGATCGTCGGCTACGCCAACCTCGTCCCCGGCCACGGGGAGCACCCGGCCATGGCGGAGGTGGTCGTCGATCCGCCGCACCGCCGGCACGGTGTGGGGTCGCGGCTCGTCGCCGCGGCGCTCGAGGCCGGAGGTGCCGGCACCCGGGTGTGGGCGCACGGCAACCTCGAGCCCGCCCGGGCGCTCGCGGCGCGGCTCGGCCTGACGCCGGTCCGCGAGCTCCTGCAGTTGCGGCGCCCGCTCGGCGAGCCCGAACTGCCGGCCCTGCAGGTCCCCGACGGTCTGCTCCTGCGGACGTACCGGGGACCCGAGGACGATGCCGAACTGCTGCGGGTCAACGCGGCCGCTTTCGCCTGGCACCCCGAGCAGGGCCGGTGGACGGAGCGCGATCTCGCGCAGCGCCGCAGCGAGTCCTGGTTCGACCCGGAGGGGGTGTTCCTCGCCTTCGACGAACAGGATCCGGACCGGCTCCTCGGCTTCCACTGGACGAAGGTGCACGCCGCCACGGCGGACCGACCGGCGATCGGCGAGGTGTACGTGGTCGGCATCGACCCCGGAGCGCAGGGACGCGGTCTCGGCCGGCTGCTCACCCTCGCCGGGCTGCGGTACCTGCAGGAGTGCGGCCTCGGCGCGGTGCTGCTGTACGTCGAGGGTGACAACACCGCCGCCCTGCACACCTACGGCCGGCTCGGGTTCGAGCGATTCCACGTCGATCTCGCCTACGTCGGCGCGTGAACGGCGCACGTACCGCACGCGTCCGTCCCGTCTTCGTCGTGTGACATCGACCATACGGACTGCAGGTGTACTTTTCGCGTTCACGCCGCGTTCACCTTCGGGCGTCCAACCGTCAACCCGTCCTCATTAACTTTCCATTACGGGCCGCAGCATGCCGGTCCGGCGCCGGGATCGCCCCGCGCCTGATGCCGCCGCCCGTATCGCGGGCGTGCCGGTCGCGAATTCCGGAGGAGAACGAGTGAACCTCAAGCGCAATGGCGCCCTGCTCGGTGTGGTGGCTGCAGGTGCCCTCACCCTGGCCGCATGCGGCAGTGACAACAATGCCGCCTCGACGGACGTGGACGCGTCCGCCTCGGCTGCGACGTGTGAGGGCAAGGAGACGCTGTCCGCCGCCGGGTCGTCCGCGCAGAAGAACGCGATGGACCAGTTCGTGTCCACCTACATCGCGGTCTGCCAGGAGAAGGGCAAGAACGTCAACGTCGCCTACAACCCGTCGGGTTCCGGTGACGGACGCACCCAGTTCATCGCGAACCAGATCGACTTCGCCGGCTCCGACTCCGCCATCAAGGACGAGCAGGCCGCCCAGGCCGCCGAGCGGTGCGCCGGCAACCCCGCGTGGAACCTGCCGCTGGTCTTCGGTCCGGTCGCCATCGCGTACAACGTCGACGGCGTCGACAACCTCGTGCTGAACGGCGAGACCGTCGCCAAGATCTTCAACGGCACCATCAAGCAGTGGAACGATCCGGCCATCGCGGCTCTCAACGAGGGTGTGAGCCTTCCGGATTCGGCCATCACCGCGATCGTGCGCTCCGACTCGTCGGGCACCACCGACAACTTCCAGAAGTACCTCGAGGCCGCCTCGAACGGTGCCTGGACCTCCGGCGCCGGCTCCGACTTCACCGGCGGCATCGGTGAAGGCGCCAAGGGGTCCGCCGGTGTCGCCCAGGCCGTCGCCAGCGCGCCCGGCTCGATCACCTACGTCGAGAAGTCCTTCGCCGACCAGAACAGCCTGAGCATCGCGCAGATCGACAACGGGTCCGGCGCGGTGGAGCTGACCGACGAGTCCGCCGGCAAGGCCATCGAGGCCGCGACCTTCGCGCCCACCGGGGAGGGCGACCTGACGCTCGACCTGAGCTCGATCTTCGGGACGACGCAGGAGGGGGCCTACCCGATCATGCTCGCCACCTACGAGATCGTGTGCTCGGCCGGCTACGACGCCGACACCTCCGCGGCCGTGAAGTCGTTCCTCGTCAGCGCCGCCAACGAGGGCCAGGAGGGTCTCGCCGAGCAGGGTTACGTGCCGCTGCCCGAGTCCTTCAAGGCGAAGCTCACCGAGTCGATCAACGCCATCGCCTAGCCGATGAGCGCCGCGGACCGTACCGTCGATCACGAGCAGAGAGAGATTGCGAGCGCAGATGAGTGACGCGCCCACCAAATCCGCACCTCGCACTTCCGGGTCCGGCGACGACGCCGGGTCCGGGGCGGGCGGTCCGCACGGCAACATCCCGGAGGCCACGATTACCACCCCAGCGCGCGGCGACAGCAAACCGCTGACCAGACCGGGCGACCGGATCTTCAGTTCGCTGGCCTCCGGGTCCGCCGTCCTCATCTCGGTGATCATCGCGGCCATCGGCGTGTTCCTCGTCTGGCGCGCGGTGCCGGCGCTCCAGCGCAACACCGTCAACTTCCTCACCAGCCGCGAGTGGGTCACCCAGGACATCGCCGAGATGTCGTTCGGTGTGCTCGACCTGTTCCAGGTGACCGTCCTGGTGTCGTTCTTCGCGCTGGTCCTCGCGATGCCGGTCGCCCTCGGCATCGCGATCTTCCTCACCTCGTACTGCCCCGCGCGCCTGAAGAAGCCCCTGGCGTACGTCATCGATCTGCTCGCCGCCGTGCCGTCCATCGTCTACGGCCTGTGGGGCCTGCTCGTCCTGGCCCCGGCGATCCGCCCGCTGGCGACGTGGCTCAACGAAAGCCTCGGCTGGTTCCCGCTGTTCGCCTCCGGTTCGGGTTCGATCCTCGGCGGCGGCACGATCTTCACTGCGGGCATCGTGCTCGCCGTGATGATCCTGCCCACCATCGCCGCGGTGAGCCGGGAGGTGTTCGTGCAGACGCCGACTCCCCACATCGAGGCAGCGCTCGCCCTCGGCGCCACCCGCTGGGAGGTCGTCAGGACCACGGTCATCCCGTTCGGCAAGTCGGGTTACATCAGCGGGTCGATGCTCGGCCTCGGCCGCGCCCTCGGCGAGACCATGGCGCTGTACCTGATCCTGCGGACCACGTCGCAGCCGTTCTCGTGGTCGCTGTTCGACGGCGGCGCCACCATCGCCTCGAAGATCGCGCTGGGATACGCCGAGTTCAACAACGACATCCAGGCCGGTGCCTACATCGCCGCGGGCCTGGTGCTCTTCGTGCTGACCTTCGTGGTCAACGCCGCGGCGCGTGCGGTCGTCGCAGGAAAGAAGGACTGAAGCCATGACGACCACACTCCTCGAGACGCCGGTCAAGGGCCCCACCTTCCGGGGCGTCGGCACCCGTCGGCGCGCAACGAATCTCGCCGCCACCGTGCTGGTCACGGTGTCGGTGCTGGTCGCTCTCGTGCCGCTGGCATGGGTCCTGATCACCGTGATCGCCAAGGGCATTCCCGCCCTGACCAGCGCCACCTGGTTCACGAACTCCCTGAGCGGGCTGTCCGCGTCCGCGATGGGCGGTGGCATCTACCACGCCCTCGTCGGAACCCTGCTGCAGGGCCTGGTGTGCGCGGTGATCTCCATCCCGATCGGCATCTTCGTGGCGATCTACCTCGTGGAGTACGGCGCCGGCACGCGACTGGGCAGGATCACCACGTTCATGGTGGACATCCTCAGCGGCGTCCCCTCCATCGTTGCCGCACTGTTCATCTACGCCCTGTGGATCGCCACGTTCGGATTCCCGAAGTCCGCCTTCGCGGTGTCCCTGGCGCTGGTCCTGCTCATGGTTCCCGTGGTCGTGCGCAGCACCGAGGAAATGCTGCGGATCGTGCCGCAGGACCTGCGCGAGGCCTCCTACGCCCTCGGCGTGCCCAAGTGGAAGACCATCGCGCGCATCGTGATCCCGACCGCGCTGCCGGGCATCATCACCGGCGTCATGCTGGCCCTGGCGCGCGTCATGGGCGAGACCGCGCCGCTGCTGATCCTCGTGGGCTACGCGCCGTTCATCAACTTCAACCTGTTCGGCGGCGAGATGGGCAGCCTGCCGGGCGTCATGGTGGCGGAGATGAACAACCCGACCGACGCGGGCACGATGCGGATCTGGGGCGCTGCCCTCACGCTCATCCTCGTCATCGCGGTCCTCAACATCGTCGCCAAGGTGATCGGCCACTACTCCCAGGTGCGGACCAAGTAGGCCTCCTCGTGCACACATCCCCCGATTTCGATACACCAGTAGGGAGCCGGTAATGGCCAAGCGTCTGGACCTCAAGGACGTCAACATCTTCTACGGCAAGTTCCACGCCGTCGCCGACGTGACGCTGGCCGTGCCGCCGCGGAACGTCACCGCGTTCATCGGACCGTCGGGCTGCGGCAAGTCCACCGTGCTGCGCTCGCTCAACCGAATGCACGAGGTGACCCCCGGTGCCCGCGTCGAGGGCTCCGTGCTGCTCGACGGCGAGGACATCTACGACTCGTCCGTCGATCCGGTCGGCGTCCGAAAGACGATCGGCATGGTGTTCCAGCGCCCCAACCCGTTCCCCACCATGTCGATCCGCGACAACGTCGTCGCCGGCCTCAAGCTGCAGGGCGTGCGCGACAAGAACAAGCTCGACGAGATCGCCGAGCGGTCGCTGCGCGGCGCGAACCTGTGGAACGAGGTCAAGGACCGTCTCGACAAGCCCGGTGGCGGCCTGTCCGGTGGTCAGCAGCAGCGCCTGTGCATCGCCCGCGCCATTGCGGTGCAGCCGGAGGTGTTGCTGATGGACGAGCCGTGCTCCGCTCTCGACCCGATCTCGACGCTCGCCATCGAGGATCTGATCGCCGAGCTGAAGCAGGACTACACCATCGTGATCGTCACGCACAACATGCAGCAGGCGGCGCGCGTGAGTGATCAGACCGCATTCTTCAACCTCGAGGCCACCGGCAGGCCGGGCCGGCTCGTCGAGATCGACGACACCGAGAAGATCTTCTCCAACCCCACCCAGAAGGCCACCGAGGACTACATCTCCGGTCGCTTCGGCTGAGCCGGCTGCGACTTCGGCACCGCGGACGCGGAAAGGCCCCGCCCGGAAAATCCGGGCGGGGCCTTTCCGCGTCGGGTTACTGGTCCTGCGGATACACCGTCAGCTTGTCGACGCGTTCACGCATCGCCCGGAAGTCCTCGTCGGTGGGCAGCTTGCCGGTGACCAGGAAGATCACGCGACGACCCACCTCGACGGCGTGGTCGGCGAACCGCTCGTAGAACCGTCCCAGCAGCGTCACGTCCACCGCCGCGGCCACGCCGTGCTTCCATTCGCGGTCCATCAGCACCGTGAACAGGTGACGATGGAGATCGTCCATCGCCTCGTCCTCCTGGTGCAGCCGGGCCGCCCGCTCGGGATCGCGCGTCTCGAGGATCTCCCTGGTCGCTGCGCCGAGGGAGACCGCGATCCGGCCCATCTCGGCGAAGTAGCCGTTGACCTCTTCGGGCAGAACGTGATTGGGGTGCCGGCGCCGCGTCGCCTTGGCGACGTGCAGGGCCAGCGCACCCATCCGGTCGATGTCGGCGACGATCTGGATGCCGCTGACCACGGAACGCAGGTCGCCGGCGACCGGCGCCTGAAGGGCGAGCAGCGAGAATGCCTTCTCCTCGCACTGCGTGCTCAGGTCCGTGATCTTGTCGTGCTCACCGATCACGGTCTCGGCGAGCGCGAGATCCGCCTGGAGCAGTGCCTGGGTGGCCCGCTCCATCGCAAGGCCCGCAAGGCCCGCCATCTCTCCGAGGAGATCGGCGAGCTCGGTCATCTGTTCGTGGTATACGACGCGCATAATGACACAGACTACGGCGCACACACAGCCGGGTCACGAGCAGCGGGTGAACGCAGGGTGAATGGCCGGGCGCGACGACCCGCTCAAGCGCAGGAATCGTCGCCCGCGTTGGTGATCGACAGGTCGACCGGCAGTTCGTTCTCCTCGGCAGCCTGGATGGGCACCGTCGGTAGGACCGACCCCGCCTCGGTCGGCGCGGTGATGCTGCCGGCGAATCCGGTGCCGAGGACGAGTTCCACGATGCCGCCGAGGTCCGCGGATTCCTGCAGCACCGCCCCCGGCACCGCGGACGCCAGTGTCAGCGCCTCGGCTTCCTGCCCGGGCGAGAAGCGGACGACGGTCTCCTTGCTCGTGCCGGAGTAGTTGCCGACGCTGTAGATCGGGAAACCGTAGGCGCCGAGTTCTTCCGCGGTCCGGGCCGCGAGGCCGGACGCGCCGGAAGCGTTGGACACCTGCACCGACACCGTCGACGGATCCACCGCGGTCCGGTCGGGCAGAACGGACACCGGCGGCGGCGCGGACGAATCGGGTTCCGGGGCCTCCCGCTTCTCCCCGGGCAGCGGTTCGTCGTCGATGATCGCGTGGAAGATCGCCTTGATGTCGTCGAGACGCGGAATCTCGTTGCCCCACTCGTTGGTTCCCGCCGTGGGCACGGTGAGGAAGGTGACGGCTCCGGCTTCGACCCGTTGCAGCGAGCGCCCGAGCCGGACGAGCGACTCGGTGTCGACGTTCTCGACGAACGTCGCTCGGGTGAACGCGTTGATGAACCCGTTCAGTTTGCCGGGGTCGAACAGGACCCTGTTCGACATCGCCGAGCGCAACAGCGACGACAGGAACTTCTGCTGCCGGGTGATGCGTCCGTAGTCGCCGTTTCCTTCCGACTCGACCTTCCGCGCCCGCACGTAGTCCAGCGCCTGCCGGCCGCTGAGGGTGTGGGTGCCCGCGGTCTCGATGACGGTGCCGAGTTCCCCGTCGACCAGGGGGGTGGGGGTGCACACCTCGACGCCACCGACCTCGTTCACCATGCTCTCGAAGCCGGCGAAATCCATTCCGACGAAGTGCCCGATCTTCAGGCCGGACAGCTTCTGGATCACCTTCACCAGGCACTTCGGTCCGCCCAGCGCGTAGGTGGCATTGAGCTTGTCGCCTTCGGCGGCGGGGAACGTCTCCGACGTGTACTCGCCGGTGGTGCTGTCCCAGCCCCGGCACACGGGCCGCGTCACGTCGAGGTCGCGCGGAAAGGAGACGGCGACGACGCGACTGCGGTCGGCGGGGATGTTGACCAGGATGACGGTGTCTGCGCGCGCGCCCTCGGCCTCGGCCTCGGTCCCGGCGCCGACCGCACCGCTCGCCCCGGCACGGGTGTCGGTGCCGATGATCAGATAGGTCTCGTCGCCGGTCTGGCCGCCGGGGTCGACGATGTCGGTGGATTCGGTGTCCAGCGCCGCGATCTGGGCGAATCCTGCCTCGGTGGAACGCACGTAGCCCCACACCAGGCCGCTGCCGACGAGGGTCAGTACGGACAGCAGGGCCAGGACGGTGCGGCCCGCCGTCGCGAGGCGCCGGCGTTTGCGCCGTTTGCTCAGAGCCAGCCTGCTCGGACCGTTGTCCCCGACCGCTCGGGGCAGCGCGACCGGTTGCTCGGGCTCGTCGTTCTGCTCGTCGGCGCGGTCGTCGCGCGGGGGTGTGGGCGGCGGGCTGTCCGGCGGCGCGGCGCCCACGGGCGGGATCTTCTCGGTGGGGTCGTCGTCGGCGGGCGGTGTCCGCGGCGGCCGGACGGGCTGCGGGTTCGGCGCGGCCGGTCCGGGTTCGGGACGGCGGACGGGGGTGCTGTCGCGCCCCACCTTGTTCATCAGCGCCGCGACGGTGACCTGGTCGGGGTTCTCGCCCGGAGTGGCCGAGCGGCGGGGACGGCCGGTTTCGGCACCGCGCACCGGCGGCGGCGGTCCGGCGTCACCGGGCAGATCCGTCGGGCGTCGGCGTGTCCGGCCGGTGTGTGAGCTGCGATACCCGGAGTCGGCGATAGGACGTTCCCACGGAGCGCGACTGTCGGGCAGGCCCGAATCGTGCTCCTCACCCACCGATTCCCTCGCCTCTCCGCGGATGTTCCGCTTTCGTACGCACCCGCCACCACGGCGATCCCGTCATGATACTGGCGGCCTCGATCCGGATCGAGGTGTCCGCCGAGCGACAGGCCGGTGCGGTCCGGTTCGTCCGGTCCGAACGGCTGAGCCGACGTCAGCCGCCCGAGTGCATGACGTCGGCGCCTGCCGGCACCATGCAGTCCTCGGGGTCGTCGAGCCAGCCGTCCGGCAGGGCGACGGTACCGGGGGAGCCCTGGCGGCCCCGAGGGCCCTCCGCGTCCTTGGGGAAGGGCACCGTCGGGTCGAGGCGGCCGAGCAACTCGTCGAGTTCGGCGAGGCCGGACACGCGCGCCAGGGCGTTGCGCACGTCGGATCCGGCCGGGAAGCCGCGCAGATACCAGGCGATGTGCTTGCGGATCTCGCGCATGCCGCGGTCCTCGCCGTGGTGGTCGGCGAGCAGTTCGGCGTGCCGGCGCATGATGCCCGCCACTTCGCCCAGATTCGGCGGGGTGGGCATGGGCGTGCCGTTCAGGGCGGCGCTGAGTTCGGCGAACAGCCAGGGCCGGCCGAGGCATCCGCGTCCGACGACGACGCCGTCGCAACCGGTCTGCTCCATCATCTTCTGCGCGTCCTCGGCGGCGAAGATGTCGCCGTTGCCCAGGACCGGTACGTCGGTGACGTGCTCCTTGAGCCGGGCGATCTCGTTCCAGTCCGCCTCACCCGAGTACCGCTGGGCGGCGGTGCGGGCATGGAGCGCGACGGCGGCGGCGCCCTCGGCCGCTGCGATCCGGCCCGCGTCGAGGTGGGTGTGGTGATCGGCGTCGATACCGATGCGGAACTTCACGGTCACCGGGATGTCGGTGCCCTCGGTGGCGCGGACGGCGGCCGCGACGATGTTGCCGAACAGGCGTCGCTTGTACGGCAGGGCCGAGCCGCCCCCCTTGCGGGTGACCTTCGGCACAGGGCAGCCGAAGTTCATGTCGATGTGGTCGGCGAGGTTCTCGTCGACGATCATCTTCGCGGCCTGGTAGGTGACGTCCGGGTCGACGGTGTACAGCTGCAGCGACCGGGGCGTCTCGGTGGGGCCGAATGTCGTCATGTGCATCGTGACGGGGTGACGTTCGACGAGTGCCCGGGCGGTGACCATTTCGCACACGTACAGCCCCGACGTGCTTCCCGAACGCTCGAGTTCGAGCTCGCGGCACAGGGTGCGGAAGGCGACGTTGGTGATTCCCGCCATCGGCGCGAGCACGACCGGGCTGTTCAACTCGAGCGAGCCGATGCGAAGGGGTGACATGAAGAACCTCGAAGACGGCGTGAAGAAGAAGTGCGTACAACTGTGCCCGGCACCGAATCCGGCACCGGGCACAGGATAGCTGTTCGGGGACGCCGCCCCCGAATCACGCACCGGCGAGGATCAGGATGCGGCTTCGTTGCGTTCGCGGCGGGCGGCGTCGCGGGCGAGGGACCGATCGCGCATCTCCTCGAACTTCACCGCCTGCTTCTCGAGATCCTCGAGGAAGGTGCCGAGTTCGTCGAGGACGCGGGCGCCCTCGGCACCGAAGTCTTCACGCTCGAAGATGCGCCACTTGCGGAGCACCGGCATGACCACCTCGTCGAGGTGCTGACGCAGGTCGTAGATGCCGTGCTTGGCCATCAGCACGCCGTTGCGGCGGAAGTTGGGCATGCCGGCGCCGGGCATCTGGAAGTTCGTCAGCACATCGGTGATCGCCGCGAGAGTCTGATCCGGGGCCACGTCGAGAGCCGCTTCACAGATGTTGCGGTAGAAGATCATGTGCAGGTTCTCGTCGGCGGCGATGCGCTGGAGCATCTTGTCGGCGATCGAGTCGTGACACGCCCGGCCGGTGTTGCGGTGCGAGACGCGGGTGGCCAGCTCCTGGAAGGTGACGTACGACACCGAGTGCAGCATCCCCACCTCGTTGGGCGAGGCGAACCCGTTGGTCATGTGCTCCATGCGGGCATTCTCGAGAGCGACGGGGTCGACGCCGCGGGTGACGACGAGGTAGTCGCGCATCACGATGCCGTGGCGGTTCTCCTCGGCGGTCCAGCGGCCCACCCACGTTCCCCACGCGCCGTCGCGGGAGAAGCTCTCGGCGATCTCGCGGTGGTAGGACGGCAGGTTGTCCTCGGTGAGCAGATTGGTGATCATCGCGGCCTTGGCGACCTCGTCGAGCTTCGACTGCTCGGGCTCCCAGTCCACGCCGCCCATCGCGGCGAAGTTGCGTCCCTCGTCCCAGGGCACGTAGTCGTGGGGGTGCCAGTCCTTGGCCATCGAAAGGTGGCGGTTGACGTTCGCCTCGGCGACGGGCTCCAGCTCGCGCAGAAGCTCCAGCTGAGTCAGAACTCGCGTCATTCCGTTTACCTCTCCATAACTGTGCGTATCACGAACGAATTACAGGCTACGGCACCGTAGGTTGGGCGCCGCCATGTCTGTGACGTGCTCCAAATTCGGCCGACCCCGGCCCGACCGCCGATGGGATCCTTCACATGCGGTGATCCGGCCATCCTACCGGGTGGACACGGGTGCCTCGGCGCGACGCGCGGGAGTGAGCCCGTGTCCTCTCCGAAACCTCAGCGCTTGCCGCCACCGAGGAGTCCGCCGAGCAGATCGCCCAGGCCGCCGCCGTTGCCCCCCAGAACGCTGCCGAGAACTCCGCCGAGGCCGCCGGAGGCGCCCCCGCTGCCCGCGCCGCCCGACGCACTGCGCAGGAGCCCGCCGAGCAGATCGCTCAGGCCACCCGGCTCGCCGGATTTCCCGCCGGCCTGGCGGGCCAGGTACGTCAGCACGATCGGAGCGAGAATGGGCAGCAGTCGCGCGACGAGGTCGCTGCCGCCCGCGCCGTCGGCGTGGCCCAGCGTCTGCACGACCTGGTCCTTGTTGTCGCCGAACACGTTCGACACGATCCGGTCGCCGTCCTCGGTGTCCACGTCGCTCACGTTCACTCCGCCGTCGAGCAGGGGTGAGCCGCGGTGCTGGTCGAGCGCGGACAGCAGGGACGTGGCGCCGTCCGGATTCCGGGTATTCGCCTCGAGGCCGCCGACGAGCGTGGGCAGGGCGGCCCGCACCGCGGTGGCCGCCGTCTGCTCGTCCACGCCCAGTCGACGAGCGATCTGGTCGACCGGGATCTGCGAGAGGAGTTCGTCGAGTGAGGGCATGGGCACCGAGGGTAGCCGCCGTCGCCACCCCGGTCGGCGTTCCGCGTCGGCGTTGCGGCTACGCGGACGTCCGCCGTCCCGCGATCACCGCGCACAGCAACGCGACCCCCAACCCGCTGAGAATCAGCACGAACCCCGTCTGGTTCGTCAGCGCCGTCGCGTGGTTCGCGCGCACGTAGTCGTCGAACCGCTGGTGGACCCGCACCGCGAAGGCGCCGGTCGCGACGAGACCGACGACCACCCCGGCCCAGCCTGCGACCGCCGAATCGAACAGGGCGGCCAGGAGCAGCAGGACGGCGGCGAGGACGAGCGGTGCCGCGAGTGCCTGATGGACCGGAAGGTCGGCTGCGCCGAGGGCGGAGACGTCGCCGGCCGCAATCCCGTCGCGCAGGTCGGTCAACGGGATCTCGGTCGGCCGGGCCCCGGCCACCACCGGCAGGAACGAGCCGATTCCCAGGGCGACGGCAGACAGGAACAGGCCGAGGTCCACGAAGCTGCGCACGCCACTCCCATCGATCGCCGGATCGGTTTCGTGAGCGATGCCACCCTAACCACACTTCGGGTGCGGCAGCAGCGCAGAACCGGCGATTCGGACGCCGTGTCGGGTGTGCGGATCCGTAGTCTGAAGAGACGGCACACCCGGACCCGGAAGGGGAACTACGTGATGGCGGGCAACGAGACGGCGCAGCGGTCGGGGCTTCCCCCGTGGGCGAAGAAGGCCCTGTGGAGCGTCGCTGCCGTGCTCACGCTGGTGGCCGCGTACTTCGCGCTGGCGGCGTTCGTCCCCCGATGGTGGGCGCAGCGTGTCGCCGGGCTGGCCGACGCCGGTTTCGCTCGTGGAACGGCCTGGGGACTGCTGTTCGGATTCGTGTGCACCTTCGTGCCGTTGGCCCTCTTCGCTGCGGTGTGGCGGATCAGGACGTGGCGGCGGCATCGCGTCCTGCAGGTGGTGTTCGTCGTCGCCGCCGTCATCGTGGCGATTCCCAACCTGATGACCTCGAGCATCGTGCTGGGCAGCGGGAACGCGGCGCACGCGGGGGAGCGGATCCTCGACGTCGACGCCCCAGGATTCCGGGGCGCGACGCTCGTCGGCGCCGTCCTCGGAGCGGTCATGTTCCTCGTGTTCGCCGCTCTGAGCTTCATGTACCGCAAACGCGGTCGCGACCTCGAGCGGGAGCGGGCCCAGCAGGAGTCGGAGCTGCGAAGCGACCGTCCGGGCAGGGTGGCCGGCGCGCCGGACTAGCAGGCGACGACGAGGTGTGTCGAACACTGCGGGCGCACTCCGGCCGGCAGTGTCCAGTGCCCCCACCAGGGTTCGAAGTCACAGTGCCCCCACCAGGGCTCGAACCTGGGACCTGCGGATTAAAAGTCCGTAGCTCTACCAACTGAGCTATAGGGGCGTGGGCGCACAGTCTAACTGCATCGCGCCGGTCAACAGTATCGGACGGCCGTGCCGCTCGAAGGCTCGGGTGCGCACCCCCTGCGGCGCACCCGAGCCGGATAAAAGCATACCACTTGGTGTGTTCTGTGCGAAGACGGGAAATGCCTGGCTGTGCGCGTGCCGGTCACCCGGCGGCTACAGTGGCGATCGGGGGGACCGCAGGTCACGTTCGGAGGCACGAACCCCCCATGTCACGTCAGCAAGAGCGGGCGCGGCGCACCCGCGCGTCCATCGTCGAATCCGCGGCGATCGAATTCGCCCGGCGCGGATACGGCGCAGCCTCGGTCAACGCGATTCTCGAGCACTCCGGGGCGACCAAGGGCGCGATGTACTTCCACTTCGATTCGAAGGAGGAGCTCGCCCGGGCGGTGCTCGCGGAGGGCCTCGACCGTTATCGGGTGATCACCGAGCGGTGGCTGCACGCGCCGGGGCTGGATCCCTTCGAGCGGTTGCACGGCCTCGTCGGAGATCTCGCCGACGCCCTGCAGGGCGACGTCATCATCCGGGCCGAGTTCAAGCTCGTGACCGAACCCGAGTTCGACGCCGAGGCGAAGCTGCGCGGCAGCTCGGTGTGGGGAGCCGCCGGCCGCCGGCTGGCCGTCGAGGCGCGGGACGCGGGGCTGTTCCGTGCCGGCGTCGACCTCGAACGGTTCCTGGGTGTGCTCGGGGCGTGCCTGGCCGGCCAGCGCTACTTCCACGATCTCACCGCGACCGACGTCGACGTGCGGGCCCGCTTCGCGGAATGCCTGGACGTGTGCCTCGAGGCGACGGCCGCGCCGGAGTGGCTCGAGCGGCGGCGCGGGGCGCCGGAGTCGCCCATGGAGGGCGAACAATCGGCGTGACCTGCTGATTTGTGAATCCGGAAACCGGTGTCCTAAGCTATCCAAGCTCCCAACGGAACGCGAACCCGTTGAGGGTGCGGGTCGGAGTAATCCGGCGGGCCCCCTTCGTCTAGCGGCCTAGGACGCCGCCCTTTCAAGGCGGTAGCGCGGGTTCGAATCCCGTAGGGGGTACGCTTGCGGAAGCAGTATCGCCGCATGCAGTACGGTTTGACCACAAGTGAAGAGCATGGCCCTGTGGCGCAGTTGGTTAGCGCGCCGCCCTGTCACGGCGGAGGTCGCGGGTTCGAGTCCCGTCAGGGTCGCAGAGTTGGCAATTGGCATTCGGTTCGGGTGCCGTCCGGCCAGGTAGCTCAGTTGGTACGAGCGTCCGCCTGAAAAGCGGAAGGTCGCCGGTTCGATCCCGGCCCTGGCCACCACACAACTTCATACGGTAGGCCCACCGCCCGGCGGTGGGTTTTCTGTGGAAATCCCCTTCGGGGATGCACACGGCCCTGTGGCGCAGTTGGTTAGCGCGCCGCCCTGTCACGGCGGAGGTCGCGGGTTCGAGTCCCGTCAGGGTCGCTTCACGGCGAAGGCCCGGTCCCGACACGGACCGGGCCTTCGCCGTCCTGCCCGGTTCAGCCGCGGGCCCGGAGTTCCCTGCGAAGAAGCTTGCCGGACACGGTCTTCGGGATCTCGTCGATGATCTCCACCAGCCGCGGGTACTTGTACGCCGCCATCCTCTCCCTGGCGAAGGCGATCAGTTCCTCCTCGGTGACCGAGTGCCCCGGACGGAGGCTGACGAACGCCTTGACCGTCTCGCCGCGGTAGCTGTCCACCACCCCCACGACCGCGGCCTCGCGCACCGCATCGTGCTCGTAGAGCACGTCCTCGACCTCTCTCGGCCAGACCTTGTACCCACCGGCGTTGATCTGGTCCTTCTTGCGGTCGACGATGTAGAACCAGCCGTCGGCGTCCATGTACCCGACGTCCCCGGTGTGGAGGGCACCCCCGGGCAGCGCGGTCGCGGTCTCCTCGGGCTTGTTCCAGTAGCCGGCGACCACCTGCGGCCCCGACGTGACGAGCTCGCCCACCTCCCCGACGGGAAGGTCGTTGCCGTCCTCGTCGACGACCCGCACGACGGTGTCGAAGGTCGGGACTCCGACCGACAGGGCGCCGGAGGCCTCGTCCACCGGAGCCCGGGTGCCGAACGGAACTGCATGCGAGGGAGAGGTGGTCTCGGTGAGGCCGTAGATGTTGTGGATGTACGTCCCCGAGAACGTCTCGAACGCCGCGACGGTGCTCGGCGGTATCGGCGCTCCGCCGGAGAAGATCTTGGTCAGCGTCTTCAGCGACTCACCGCGGGCGCCGGGAACGTTCATCAGCGCGATGAACACGGTGATCGAGCCGACCGTGAACGTCGCCTGTTCCACCGCCACCGTTTCGAGGGTCACGCCTGGGTCGAGCCGGTACATCAACACCAGGGGCGCGCCTGTCAGCAGGGCGACGGCGATGTGCCCGACGAGCCCGGTGATGTGGAACAGCGGGGCGATGCCCAGCACGACGTCGTCCGCGCCGAGTCCCACCCATTCCCGGTAGGTGCGGGCATTGAACACCACGTTGCGGTGAGTGGTCATCGCACCCTTCGGTGGTCCGGTCGTACCGGATGTGTAGGTGAGGAACGCGATGTCGTCCGGGCCGAGGGCGTGCACCGGGACGGGCCGTCCCCGGAACTCGGCCAGGAGCGCCTGCAGGTCGAGAGTGCCGGGCAGATCGAGGCGTTCGATGCCGGAGAAGATCCGCTCGTCTCCACGCGTCTGGTATTCCAGTTCGGACGTGGTGATCACGATCCGGACGGCGGTGCCGGCGACGACGTGCTGTGCGACGTCCCGGTACAGCCCCTGGAGTGCAACGAGCACGGTAGCCCCCGAGTCCAGGAGGATTTCGCCGAGCTCGCGTTCCTTGTTCATGGGGTTGACGGAGACCGGGATACCGCCGGCCTTCCAGACACCGAGCTGCGCCACGACGAACTGCGGGACGTTCTGCAGGAACAGCGCCGCCCGCTCACCCGGGCAGAAGCCGTGGGCCGTCAGTGCGGCCGCGAACGCGTCGGACTGCTCGTCGAGTTCACGGCGGGTCAGGCGCCCGTCGAAGTAGCGGATGATGTCCGCGTCCGGGTCGCGAGCGACGGTGGCGCGGAACATCTCCAGCGCGTCGGTGTACTCCGGCTCGATGTGGGTCGGCAGGCCCGGCGCGTAGCGCGCGAGCCACGGCTTGCTGTCGTAGACGCCCGTGTGCGCGTCGCGGGGTCCGGCTGCGCTCATCGGATGACGACCGGATTGACCGGGGCGCCCGTGCCGCCCACGACCTTCAGCGGGGCCGCGGTGTACAGGAAGGTCCAGCGGTTGTCGGCGGCGCACGCGTCGGCGAGGTCCTCGAGCCAGGCGATCTCGGTGAGGGCGACGCCGAGATTGCGCATGAGCGCGCAGTGCAGGGGCAGCGCCACGCCACTGGCCGGGTCGGTGGTCACCTCGTTGGCGATGGTGTCCGTGACCAGGTTGGGGATCTCCCGGTTCCGGAACCATTCGACGAGTCCGCGGCTGTACGTCAGGCCGGGTTCGCAGAAATCGGCGTAGAACTCGGTGGTGTCTTCGAGGCTGTACCAGTACTTCAGCCAGCCGGTACGGATCACGAGGATGTCGCGCGGCTCGATGGTCACGCCCTGGGCGGCGGCGGCC
This sequence comes from Rhodococcus ruber, assembly GCF_016804345.1. NCBI lineage: Bacteria > Bacillati > Actinomycetota > Actinomycetes > Mycobacteriales > Nocardiaceae > Rhodococcus > Rhodococcus ruber. The sequence goes on from NZ_CP044211.1 coordinate 1,384,578, forward strand.
GCCTCGAGGTCGTTGTGGTCGAAGGTCTCGCCGGCGTCGAGCCACTCCTTGCCCCGGTGGCGGGCCATATCGATCAGGATCCCCCTGCCCACGACGCCCTTCTCGGCGATCGGCAGCACCGAGGCCTTGTCCATGCTGCCGACGGTGCTGCGCGCGTCGTATCCGTTCCAGAGTTTGCCGTCGTACCAGACGTGGCCGAGGGCGTCGTACTGGGTGGAGCCCTGCAGGAAGAGGGTGGCGGTGTCGTCGGCGTAGTGCAGTCCGCCGGGGAACTGCGGGGCGTCCTCGCCGTCCCACGACGATTCGTCGAGGGTGTTGCGGCGATCGATGCCGCTGCGGCTGGGCCACAGGGGATCGCCGGGGGCCTCCTTGCGGCCCATGTGGATCTGCAGGGTGAACACGTCGCCGGACTCGACCTCGGCTATTCCGCCGAGAACCTCCTTGGTGCCGAGGAAGTTCAGAGCTCCGATCTCGTCGTCGGCGCCCCAGCGTCCCCAGTTGCTGGGGGCGTCGTCGCCGAGCAGTTCGCGCATGGACGGGGCGTCGGACATACCGTCTCCTGTTTCGGGGGTCGAGGTGCAGTTGCCGCTCACCGAGCGTTCGTACGGTAAGCGTTCGCTTATGGTGTAGGTCACATCTCGAGGTGTCAACCCGCGGAGGACGAGGGCGCGCCGCCCGCTCGTGATGCGCACCGCAGAGCCTGGGCCGGTGTCGTCTCGGCGGGTCTTCGACGGCGGAACGGGTCGCCACCCTGTACGTTCAGTTTGCACCGGACCCGGTGCGGTTCCGGCGCTGATCCGCAGGGCGGAGCCGGGTCGAGCGTCGGATGAGAACATGTTCTAGAGTGAGTTCGATCTTCCGGACGGACGCACTCCGGTGACACGACGAACGAGGTGATCTGTGCGAGTAGCTCTGCTGTCGTACCGCAGCAAGCCGCACTGCGGTGGTCAGGGCGTGTACGTTCGACATCTCAGCCGCGAACTCGCGGCACTCGGCCACGACGTCGAGGTGTTCTCCGGGCAGCCGTATCCCGAGCTCGACGACGGGGTCACCCTGGTGAAGGTCCCGAGCCTCGACCTCTATCGCGACGACGACCCGTTCCGCTTTCCGCACCCGCGGGAGATCCGCGACGCGATCGACCTGCTCGAGCTGGGCACGATGTGGACGGCGGGGTTCCCGGAGCCGTTGACCTTCAGTCTGCGCGTGGCCCGGCTGCTGCGCGACCGGGCCGGGGAGTTCGACGTCGTGCACGACAACCAGTGCCTCGGCTACGGCTTGCTCCGGATCGCGGATGCGGGCCTGCCGCTCGTCGCGACCATCCACCATCCGATCACCCGCGACCGGGAGCTGGACCTCGCGAGCGCCCCGACGCTGCGCCGCAGGATCACGTTGCGCCGATGGTACGGATTCCTGCGCATGCAGGCCCGGGTGGCGCGGCGCATCCCGACCCTGCTCACCGTCTCGAAATCCTCCGAGGACGACATCCGTACCGCGTTCGACATCCCCGACGGGCGCTTGCGCACGATCCCGCTGGGAGTGGACACCGAGATCTTCGCCCCGCCGTCGACCGAACGCGTGTCCGGCCGCATCGTGTGCGTGGCCAGCGCGGACGCACCGCTCAAGGGCGTCGCCAATCTGCTCGAGGCGGTGGCGAAGCTCCGCACCGAGCGGCAGGTCGAGCTGGTGCTCGTCACCAAGCTGGCCGCGGGCGGCGTCACCGAGAAGCTGATCGAGCAGCTCGCCATCGGGGACTCGGTACGCACCGTCTCCGGGATCGACGACGGCGAGCTGGCCGGACTGCTCGGTTCGGCGCAGGTGGCCGCGGTCCCGTCACTCTACGAGGGGTTCTCGCTGCCCGCGGTCGAGGCCATGGCCTGCGCCACGCCGCTGGTGGCAAGTCGCGCCGGTGCGATTCCCGAGGTGGTCGGCGATGCGGGCATCCTCGTGCCCCCGGGTGACAGCGAACAGCTGGCCGCGGCGCTGGCACGGGTTCTCGACGATCCCGCCGAACAGGCCCGGCTGGGGTCGGTGGCGCGGGCCCGGGTGCTCGAGCGATTCAGCTGGGCGGCCGTGGCCGCCCGGACCGCCCAGGCCTACCGGGATACCGTTGCGGCCCAGGCAGGAAGGACCGAAGTCTGATGCTGACAGTCGATTTCGACCGGCTGGGGGTCGAACCCGGTGACCGTGCCATCGACATCGGCGCGGGCGCCGGACGGCACTCGTTCGAGCTCTACCGCCGGGGCGCCGACGTGGTGGCGTTCGACCGCAGCGCGGAGGACATGAAGGCCGTCGGCGACATGTTCGCGGCGATGGAACTCGAGGGCCAGGTACCCGAGGGAGCACTGGCCCGGGCCGAGGTGGGCGACGCCCTCGCCCTGCCCTACGACGACGAGACCTTCGACGTGGTGCTGATCTCCGAGGTGCTCGAGCACGTGCCCGAAGACGACCGCGCCATCGCCGAATTCGTGCGGGTGCTCAAACCCGGCGGCGTCGCGGCCGTCACCGTCCCGCGGTGGCTGCCGGAGCAGATCTGCTGGGCGCTGTCCGACGCGTATCACGAGGTCGAGGGCGGCCACGTGCGGATCTACAAGGCCGACGAACTGGCAGCGAAGCTGACGGCCGCAGGCCTGACGGTGCGCGGCCGGGACCACGCCCATGCCCTGCATTCGCCGTACTGGTGGCTCAAATGCGCCGTGGGCGTCGACAACGACGACAACCCCCTGACGAAGGCGTATCACCGTCTCCTCGTATGGGACCTGATGCAGGGGCCGTGGCTGACGCGCACGGCGGAATCGTTGCTGAATCCGGTGCTCGGCAAGAGCGTCGTGTTCTACCTCGAGAAGCCGACGGTTCCCGTTGTCGGCCGCTGACTTCCGCCCCGGCGGGGCACGGCACGCGGTTCCGGCCGTGCCGGGAGTGCTGTCCGAGGATCAGTGCCTGCGAACCGCCCGCGCGATCGCCGACATGCAGGAGTCCTCCGGAGCGATCCCGTGGTTCCCCGGCGGTCACACCGACCCGTGGGACCACATCGAGTCCGCGATGGCGCTCACCGCCGCGGGGTTGTTCGAGGAGGCCGAGGCGGCCTTCGACTGGTCCCGTCGGACCCAGCGGCCGGACGGCTCGTGGCCCATGCAGTTCCGCGGGGACGCCGTCGAGAACCACGACGCCGACTCGAACTTCACCGCGTACATCGCGGTGGGGGTGTGGCACCACTACCTCGTCACGGGCGACACCGACCATGTGGTGCGCTTGTGGCCGACGGTGCGGGCGGCCCTCGACCATGTGCTCGAGCTGCAGGCACCCGGAGGCGAGATCTACTGGGCTCGAGGCGAACACGGCACGGCCGACGAGGCTCTGCTGACGGGGTGTTCGAGCATCCACCACAGTCTGCAGTGCGGGCTGCGCCTGTCGGAGGTGGTCGGCGACCCCCATCCGGACTGGGAGGTCGCGTGGTACCGGCTCGGCCACGTGCTGCGACGGCATCCGGAGGCATTCACCCCCAAGCCGGAGTACTCGATGGACTGGTACTACCCGATCCTCGGCGGGGCGGTGCGCGGTGCGCCGGCCCGGCAACGGATCCGGGAGCGCTGGGACGATTTCGTGGTCGGCGACATCGGCATCCGCTGCGTCGACCACCGGCCGTGGGTGACGGGTGCCGAGACGTGCGAGCTCGTCCTCGCCCTGGACGCGATCGGTGAGGCCACGACGGCCCGGATCCTGCTGGCCGCCATGCAGCATCTTCGCGACCCGGACGGGTCCTACTGGACCGGAATGGTGTTCACGGACGGAAAGCGCTGGCCCGTGGAGAAGAGCTCCTGGACCAGCGCTGCGGTCATCCTCGCCGCCGACGCGCTCTCGCGCAGCACCGCCGGCAACGGAGTGTTCCGCGACGCCACCGCACCCGCCGGATGGGTCGCCGCCGAGAGCTGTCACGAGGACTGCCGGGTGACGGTCTGAGCCGTCAGCCCGGCAGCATTCCGGCGGTGCCGGAAGTGCGTTCGAGCACGCGCAGCGAACCGGTCACCGACACCTCGGTGAACTCGCCGCTCCCGAGCGCGCGCAGGTAGACCTCGTACGGGGGACGGCCGCCGTCCTTCGGATCGGGGAACACGTCGTGGATGATCAGGGCGCCGCCGACACGCACCCACGGCGCCCAGCCCGCGTAGTCCGCCTGCGCCGCCTCACTGCTGTGACCACCGTCGACGAACACGAACGACACCGGGGTCCGCCAGAACTCCGCGACCTGGCCGGATCGTCCCAGCACCGCCACGACATGAGATTCGAGGTCCGCGTCGGCCAGGGTGTGGCGGAACCGTCCCACCGTGTCCAGATGCCCGGTGTGCGGGTCGACGAGGGCCGGATCGTGGTACTCCCATCCGGGTTGGTGCTCCTCGGACCCGTGATGATGGTCGATCGTGACGATGGTTCCCCCGGTGGCCTTCGCGGCGGCTCCGAGATAGACGGTCGAGCGCCCGCAGTAGGTGCCGATCTCGACGCCGACCCCGTCGCCGAGATACCGGACCGCGGCGTCGTGCAGGGCCGTGCCCTCGTCGATCGGCATGAAACCCGGTGTCGCCTCGGCCAGCTCGATCGTCTCCCGGGGCAGGGTGGTGCGGGTCATGATGATCGGTCTCCGTTCGTTGCGGTCCACGGTGTGCTCGGAAGCGGTACGTATCGGAACCACAGTACCCACCGGTTCCGGCGGGCCACCCGGCAAGCCGCCGGATGCAGGTCAGGCGCCGTAGCCGCCGTCGACGTCGAGGATCTGCCCGGACACGAAGTCCGCCCGGTCCGAGGCGAGGAAGGCGACGGCCTCGGCGACGTCGTGGGCGTCGCCGAAGCGTCGCAGGGGAATGTTGTTGCGCGCGACGGACAGTGCGCGCTCGTCGAGTTCGCCGGACCCGATCAGCCGGGCGGCGGTGCCGTCGGTGAGCATGCCCGGCCCCACCGCGTTGACCCGCACCCCGAATCGCCCTTCCTCGGCCGCCAGCGCCCGCACGAGGGCTTCGATCGCACCCTTCGGTCCGGCCGACAGGCCGTCCCGGACCGGGAACCGGCGGGTCGCCGCCGTCGTCACCGCGACGATGTTGCCCCGCGACTCCCGCAGCCGGGGCAGTACCGGGTGGACGAGATTGAAGAACGCGCCCGCGTCGCCCACGAGCTGGTCGCGGAACTGCGCGGGCGTCACCCGGCTCAGGTGCACCATCGGCACGTGCGGTCCCGCCGCGTGGACGAGTGTGTGCAGTGCACCGAACGTCGCGACGGCTGCGTCCACGACCCCGGCGGCCGCGGCACTGTCGCTCAGCTCCGCCTGCAGCGGCAGCGCCTTCGCCCCGAGTGTGCGCAGTTCCGCCGCCAGTGCGGCGGCGGCCCCGTCGTTGCGGCGGAACGTGAAGGCGACGTCGCTGCCGCGCTCGGCCAGCATCCGGCACACCGCCCGGCCGATCCCGCCGGTGCCGCCGGCCACGAGGGCCGCGCCCGGGCGGTCCGCGAAGTCCTGCACTGCTCACTCCTTCGGTTCTCGCGCCGCGGGGCCCCGAGCGGGCTCGGGGAACTCCCTCGGTGGGCTCACGTCTTGCGGCGCCGGGCGAGCACGCCGCCGATCATCGAGTCGAGTTCGGTGCCGAGCGGCCATCCGACATAGTGGCACAGGAACAGGGCGATCTCCTTCAGTTGCGGTTCGTCGAGTTCCTCGTTGTGGAGTGCGGCCCCGACCTGGATCTCGGCCACGTCGATCAGCCCCTGTGCGGTGAGCGCGCCGAGCAACAGCAGCCGCCGGTCGCGGATGCTCAGCCCGGGCCGGGACCAGATGTCGGCGAAGAGGTGGTCTGCGGTGACGGCGAAATGGTCGCCGGGCCCGTCCTGCATCTCCCAGCCGTACACCTGCGACATCATGTCCAGGCCGCGGCGGCGGCGGTCGTCGGTCATGCGGGCTCCTCCTGTCGTGCGTTCTCTCCCCGGCCCACCCCGAGACCCGGACCGAGGTCGCCGAGCGCGCGCGCCGCGAGGGGCAGGTCGACGCCGAGCCGAGCGCCGAGACCGAGGGCCAGCGACAGGTCCTTCTCGCCCAGCGCACGCACGTGGTCGAGGATCGGGAACCAGAAGTCGTCCGGTGGGATCGGTGCGGTGGTGTCCCGGAGCATGATCGCCCCGACGCCCCCGCTGATCGCGTCGGTGTGGCGGACCACCTTCCCGAGCGCGGTGATGTCCAGCCCGGCCGCCTCGGCGAGCCGCTGCGCCTCCGCGGCAGCGGTGAACGACACGAAGTGCAGCAGATTCCGGGCCAGCTTCATCCGGGTGCCCGCGCCGACCGGACCGGCGTGCACGACGAGGTCGGAGAACCACGAGAACGGTTCGCGCACCATGTCGAACGCCGCGTCGGAGGCGCCGACCATCACCGCGAGCCGGCCCTGCTCGGCGCCGGGGGCCCCGCCGCTGACGGGAGCGTCGACGAGCTCGAGCCCGCGCTCGGCGCATGCGGCGGCGAGTTCCACGGCGGTGGTGTCGGCGACGGTCGAGTGGACCGCGATGACCGTGCCGGGCCGCGCGCCGCCGAGCAGTCCCGCGACGACTGTGCGGACCTGGGCATCGTCGACGACGGTGACGCAGACGACGTCGCATTCGCGCGCGAGGTCTGCGGGGTCGTCGGCGGCTCGCGCGCCGGCCGCGGTGAACGGCGCGACGGCCTCGGGCCGGGTGTCGAGCACGGTGAGCCCACCCGGCCGGTCCAGCAGTCGCTTCGCCATCGGGGCCCCCATGTTGCCGAGGCCGATGCAGCCGAGCCGGGTCACGAGCGGATCACCTGGCCGCCGTCGACGTTGAAGATCTGCCCGGTGATCCAGTCCGCCTCGTCGGAGAGCAGGAACAGGCACATGCCCACCAGATCCCCGGGGGTGCCCATCCGTTTCAGTGGCAGTCTGGAAACCATGTCCGCCACCATGTTTCCCGGTGTGACGGTGCGGGTGGCCTCGGTGTCGATCGGGCCCGGGGCGATCGCGTTGATGCGGATGTTCGAGCCGCCGAGTTCGGTGGCCAGCTGCTGGGTGAGTCCGTTGACGCCGACCTTGGCCAGGCCGTAGAAGCCGGAGTACACCCATGCGGCGGTCGACGACTGGTTGACGAGCGAGCCGCCGTTCGCCGTCATGTGCGGCCACACCGCGCGGGTGACGTTCAGCGCGCCGTCCATGTTCACGCTCATGAATTTCCTGTAGTAGTCCCACGGAACCGTCAGCAGCAGATCGAGTTTCATGCCACCGTAGATCGCGGCGTTGTTGACGACGTGGTCGATGCCGCCGAACGTCTCGACCGTGAATGCCGCGAGTTCGCCGGCCGAACCGGGATCGGACACGTCGACGGTCTTGAAGACGGCGGTCCCGCCGTCGGCGACGATCTGCTCGGCCACGTGCCCGCCGCGCTCGGTGTCGATGTCCGCCACGACGACCGAGGCGCCCTCGGCGGCAAGGGCCTTGGCGTACGCCTCGCCGATGCCCTGGGCCGACCCGGTGACGATGGCGGTACGGTCGGCGAAACGCGTTGTGCTGCGGATCATGTTCGTCAGCCTCTCTGCTTCGCCGCGGGTTCGGCGACGAGTTTGGTCTCCAGGTACTCCTCGAAGCCGGCCACACCCATCTCGCGGCCGATCCCGGACTGCTTGTAGCCACCGAAGGGAGCGTCGGCGGCGTACCAGATCCCGCCGTTGACGCTCAGGGTGCCGGTGCGGACCCCCTCGACGACCCGGCGGATCCGGTCCTCGTCGGTCCCCCAGACGGCTCCGGACAGGCCGTAGGGGGAGTCGTTCGCGATGCGGATCGCCTCGTCGTCGCCGTCGTAGGGGAGGATCACGAGGACCGGCCCGAAGATCTCCTCCCGGGCGACCCGCGCGTCGTTGCCGACCCCGGCGATCAGTGTCGGTTCGACGAAGAAGCCGCGCTCGTGCTCGGCGGGGCGGCCACCGCCGACGACGATCGTCCCGCCCTCCTCGACGGCGAGCCGCAGATAGCCCTCGACCCGGGCGCGCTGGCGCTCGGAGATCAGCGGACCGCATACCGTGCCGGGGTCGTCCGGGTCGCCGGGCCGGATGCCGCGCAGCGCGTCGGCGGTGACGCGGACCGCCTCCTCGTAGCGGCCGCGGGGGACGAGCAGGCGGGTCGTGATGGCGCACCCCTGCCCGGCGTGGGTGCACACGGTGAAGGCGGCCATCGAGCAGGCGGCGCCGAGATCGGCGTCGTCGAGCACGATGAACGCCGACTTGCCGCCGAGTTCGAGGAACACCTTCTTCACGGTGTCCGAGGCGGCGCGCATCACCGACCGTCCGGTGGGGGTGGATCCGGTGAACGACACGAGATCCACCCGCGGGTCGGTCGCGAGCAGGGCGCCGAGGGCATGGTCGCTCGAGGTCACGATGTTCACCACGCCCGGCGGGATGTCGGTCTCCTCGGCGAGGATCCGGCCCACGACCGCGGCGCACCACGGCGTGTCGGGCGCGGGCTTGAGCACCATCGCATTGCCGGCGGCGAGCGCGGGGCCCAGCTTGGCGAAGTTGATCTGGTGCGGGAAGTTCCACGGGGTGATCGCCCCGACGACACCGACCGCCTCGCGGAGCACGTAGCGGTGGGTGGGGATGCCCATCGGCGCGGCGTTGCCGAGATCCTGGCGCCACGCGTAGTTCTCGGCCAGATCGGCGAAGTACCCGAGGTCGCCGACGGGGCCCTCGAGATGGGCTCCGGTGGTGAGGAATCGGGGGGCGCCGGCCTCGGCGATGGTGATCGCCCGCAGTTCCTCGAGGTGACCGCGCAGCGCATCGCGGAGCTGACGCAGGCAGCGGGCCCGGAAGGAATGGTTGCGGGACCAGCCGGTGGTGTCGAAGGCGCGACGGGCCGCCTCGATCGCGGCGTCCGCGTCGGCGGCGGTGCCGTCGGCGGCGGTGCCGAGGACTTCCTCCGTCGCCGGGTTCACGACCTCGAACGTGCCTCCCGAACCGGGAACGAGTTTGCCGTCGATGAGCAGTGCCGAGCTGCCGGTCGGAATCAGGGACATCGGTGCTTCCGTTCGTCGGGGCGGCGTGGCGGGCGGTATCGGAACGGGTCCGGCGGGGCGTCGAGTGCCGGGCGGCACGATGTGAGGCCCCTCATTTTCTGGACAGCTGTCTGGACTATAGTTCGGCCAGGGGGGTGGCGCAATGCCGCCGGACCGGTCCGCGCGGCGGCAGGGACGCGCCGGCACGGGCACTCGGGACGGCCGGCAGTTTCTCCTCCGGCGACGGCGTGGGACGGACTCAGGATCGCGCGGAGGCCGCGCGAGCGGCGGCCAGGGCGCCCGCGACCACGTTCTCGTAGATGCGGTCGAGGTCGAGCTCGTCGCCGAGGAAGCCGCTGCGCACGATCACGGCGAACCCGTGCATCGCGGTGAACAGGCTCACCGCGGCCTCGAGCGTGTCCTCCTCCGGCACCCCGCACGAGGCGAGCATCGAGCGGAGGGCCGAATTCGCGTCGAGGGCCGCCGCGAGCAGGGCGCTGCGGTCGCCCGGCGCCACCGTCAGCGCCTGGTAGCGGTGCGGATGCTCGGCGGCCCACGCCCGGTGCGCATCGATGAGAGCGCGCAGGCCTTCGGGCCCGCTGCGGCCCATTGCCACCTCGCGGAGCCGGGCGCCGAGCTCGGTCATCGTCCGCACCTGGATCTCACCGCGGACGTCGTCGAGTCCGCGGACGTGGTTGTAGAGCGAGGCGGTGACGATGCCGAGACGGCCGGCGAGGGTGCTCATCGTCAGCTGCTCCCAGCCGGACTCGTCCACCACCGCCGAGGCCGCGTCGATCACCTTCTCGCGGCTGAGATTCCGACGGCGTATCGGCCTGTGCTCTCCGGTCCCCATGCAGCCATCCTACGGATCTTCCATTTCAAACGAATGTGTGTAGCTTGTAAACGACGGTCATTCGTAGACACGTGCGAGGTGGTCCCGTGACGGCATCCCGTATCGACCTGAAGAACCCCGACCTCTACACCGAGGGCGTCCCTCACGACGTCTTCGCCGAGCTGCGGCGCAATTGCCCGGTCTACCGGCAGGACGAGGAGGACGGACCCGGCTACTGGGCGGTGACGCGGCATGCGGACGTCACCGCGGTCTCGCGCGACAGCACCACGTTCTCGTCGGCGCTCGGCACGACGCAGATCGACGAGTTCGACGAGGAGACCCGCCGCAAACAGGCGGCGATGCTCGTCAACCTCGATCCGCCCGAGCACACCCGGTTGCGCCAGCTCGTCAGCCGCGGATTCACTCCCCGGGCGGTCCGGACGCTCGAGGGACACATCCGCGACATCTGCAACCGCGTCGTCGACGATCTCGTCGAGCGGGGCCGCGACGGCGCGGTCGTCGACTTCGTACCGGTGGCCGCCGCTCCGCTTCCGCTCGAGGTGATCGCCGCCCTGCTCGGCGCACCCGGGGAGGACGTCGACAGGCTCTGCGACTGGTCCGACCGGATGATCGGGTTCGACGACCCGGAATTCGGCAACACCCGGGCCGACGGAGAACTCGCCGCCGCGGAGATCTTCCTGTACGCCAACGAGATCGCCGCGGCGCGCAGGGCGGAGCCGCGCGACGACATCGTCTCCCGGCTCGTCCGGCCGGACGAGAACGGTGACACGCTGACCGAGATGGAGTTCGACATGTTCTTCGTGCTGCTGGTGGTGGCCGGGAACGAGACGACGCGCAACGCCGCCGCCGGCGGCATGCAGGCCTTCGTCGACCATCCGGAGCAGTGGCGCCGCCTGCAGGCCGAGCCGGAACTCGCCGCCGGTGCGGTCGAGGAGATCCTCCGGTGGGTCACCCCGGTGATCGGGTTCCGCCGCACGCCGACGTGCCCGGCGACGATAGGGGGCCAGCCCGTCGAGGCGGGGGACAAGGTGGTGGTCTACTACCCGAGCGCGAACCGGGACGAGGACGTTTTCGAGGATCCGCACGTCTTCGACATCGGGCGCACCCACAATCCGCATGTGGCGTTCGGCGGCACCGGGGTGCACTTCTGCCTGGGTGCGCACCTGGCGCGGCTGGAGTTGCGGATCCTGTTCGAGACGCTCGCACGCCGGATCGAGCGCGTCGAGCCCGCGGGCCCGGTCCGGCGGTTGCGCTCGAACTTCGTCAACGGCATCAAATCCATGCCCGTACGCGTGTACCCGAAGGGGTGACCGGTGTACGGAGATCGTTGCCCCGGGCAGTCGACCGTAGTAATGTCCAGACACGTGTCCAGAAATGTGAATCTCGAATCCACCCGCCGCCGTCTCACCGAGAGGCAGGCCGACACCGTGGATCGCCTGACGCGCGCTGCCGTGGAGGTCCTGCGGGAAGAGGGGTTCGCAGGACTGACCGTACGCAACGTCGCCGCCCGGGCCGGTGTCGCACCGGCGACCGCCTACACCTACTTCTCGTCCAAGGAACACCTTGTCGCCGAAGTGTTCTGGCGCCGGCTCGCCGCCTCGCCCGAACCCGAGGCGGCCACGACCGACCGCGTCGCCCGGGTGGTCGCGGTGTTGCGCAACGTCGCGCTGATGATGGCCGACGAGCCCGAACTCGCCGGCGCGGTCACCAGCGCACTGCTCGGCCGCGACCCCGACGTCGAACACCTGCGCGCCCGCATCGGCCTCGACATCCGGGCGCGGCTCGCCACCGCGCTCGGCCCCGACGCCGATCCCGACGAGATCGAGGCGCTGGAAATGCTCTACGCCGGCGCCCTCGTCCGCGCGGGCATGGGATACGAGACCTACGAGAAGATCGCCGATCGGCTGGAGACCTCCGCCGCACTTCTATTGGAGTAGCGCATGACCCAGGCTTCGCTCGAACCGCTCCTGTTCGATCCCTACGACTACGGCTTCCACGAGGATCCGTACCCGGTCTACCGGCGTCTGCGCGAGGAGGCGCCGCTCTATCGCAACGACGACCTCGGCTTCTGGGCCCTGTCCCGGCACGCCGACGTCGTCGCGGGCTTCCGCGACCACACCAGGCTCTCCAGCGCCAACGGGGTCTCCCTCGACCCGTCGGCCTACGGACCCCACGCCCACAAGGTCATGTCGTTTCTCGCGATGGACGACCCCCACCACATGCGCATGCGCCGGCTCGTCTCGAAGGGCTTCACCCCGCGCCGGGTCGCCGACCTGCGCGGCCGCATCCTCGAGCTGACCCTCCGATACCTCGACACCGCCTTGGACACGGGCGAATTCGACTGGATCGCGGAGTTCGCGGGCAAGCTCCCGATGGACGTCGTCTCCGAACTGCTGGGTGTGCCCGAGGCCGACCGCGCCGAACTGCGCCGGCTGGCGGATCTCGTGGTCCACCGGGAGCAGGGCGTGCTGGACGTGCCCGTCGCGGCGATGGAGGCGTCGCTGAACCTCGTCGGCTACTACGCGGACATGCTGGCGCAGCGCCGCACACACCGGACCGAGGACCTCACCTCGGCCCTGCTCGACGCCGAGGTCGACGGAGACCGCCTCGACGACGACGAGATCATCGGCTTCATGTTCCTGATGGTCGTCGCGGGCAACGAGACCACCACCAAACTTCTCGGCAACGCGCTGTACTGGGGTGCGAAGAACAAGACCGAGCTGGCCGGCGTCCTCGGCAACCCGGACGCCGTCTCCGGTTGGGTGGAGGAGACACTGCGCTACGACACCTCCAGCCAGATCGTCGCGCGCACCGCCGCCACCGACATCGAACGGCACGACGGCACCATCCGCGCGGGCGACAAGGTACTGCTGCTCATCGGTTCGGCAAACCGCGACGCCGAGGTGTTCGCCGATCCCGACACCTTCCGCATCGGCCGCGACAGCGCGTCCAGGATCGCCAGCTTCGGTGGCGGCGTGCACTTCTGCCTCGGTGCCCACCTCGCGCGCCTCGAGGCGAACATCGCGCTCGAACAGTTCGCCGCGCGCGTCGCCGACTACGACGTCGACTTCGACCGTTGCGAGCGCGTGCACTCGACCAATGTCCGAGGCCTCGCGGCCCTGCCCGTAGAGGTGACCCGGCGCCATGCCTAGATTCGAGCCCAATCCGCCGCGCCGGCCCGCGATCGTCGGCGGCGCCTCCTCCGGCATCGGTACGGCCACCGCGTTCGCACTCGCCGCCCTCGGTCACCCGGTCGCCCTCGGCGCCCGGCGCGTCGAACAGTGCGAGGCCCTCGCGGAGAAGATCCGCGGCGAAGGCGGCGAGGCCGTCGCGCACTTCCTCGACGTGTCGTCCACCGACTCGGTCGACGAGTTCGTCACCGCCGCCGAGAACGCCCTGGGCCCCACCGAGATCGTCCTGTCCGGCGCCGGCGACATGGATTTCCGGCTCGTGCACGAGATGGATCCGGACCGGTTCGAGTTCCAGGTGAACGTCCACCTCGTCGGCACGCAGCGTCTCGCCCATCGCGTGCTCCCCGGGATGATCGAACGGCGCCGCGGCGACTTCGTCGTCATCGGTTCGGACTGCGCCGACGTCGCGCGGCCCCGCATGGGCGCCTACGTCGCCGCCAAGACCGGTCTCGAGGCGCTCGTGCGCCAGATGCGGATGGAACTCGAGGGCACGGGGGTTCGCGCGTCGGTGGTGCGTCCCGGCCCGACACAGACCGGGATGGGGCTCGACGCCCCCGCGGAGGTCATCGAGCCGCTGCTCGCCGACTGGACCAGATGGGGCTTCGCCCGGCACTCCTACTTCCTCCGCGCCTCCGAGATCGCGAACGCCGTCGTCGCCGTCGTGTCGGCCCCGCGCGGAACCCACCTGGTACTGACCGAAGTGCAACCGGAAGCGCCGCTGCTGAAGGACTCTCGGGGAAAGGACCCTGAATGACCACGATCGTCACTCCCACGCGTGTCTCGGGGGGCGAGCACGAACACGGCCACCTCGAGGAGCTGCGCACCGACCCCATCGGACTGATGCAGCGCGTCCGCGACGAGTGCGGCGACGTGGGGGTCTTCCAGCTCGCCGACCGCAACGTCGTGCTGCTCTCCGGCGCGCGGGCCAACGAGTTCTTCTTCCGCTCCGCCGACGAGGACCTCGACCAGCAGGCCGCGTACCCGTTCATGAAGCCGGTCTTCGGGGAGGGTGTGGTCTTCGACGCCAGCCCCGAGCGCCGCAAGGAGATGCTGCACAACTCGGCGTTGCGCGGCGAGCAGATGAAGGGTCACGCGGCCACGATCGAGCGCGAGGTCCGGGACATCGTCGCGGGCTGGGGCGACGAGGGCGAGATCGACCTGCTGGAGTTCTTCGCGGAGCTGACGATCTACACGTCCTCGGCCTGCCTGATCGGCAAGAAGTTCCGCGGCCAGCTCGACAGCCGGTTCGCGCGCCTGTACCACGACCTGGAAAAGGGCACCGACGCGCTCGCCTTCGTCGACCCCTACGCGCCCATCGAGAGCTTCCGTCGCCGCGACGAGGCTCGTCGCGGGCTGGTCGCCCTCGTCGAGGAGATCATGGTCGATCGCATCGCGAACCCGCCCCGAGGCAGGGAGGACCGCGACATGCTCGACGTCCTCGTCTCGATCGAGGACGAGGACGGCGCCAAGCGGTTCAGCGCGGACGAGATCACCGGCATCTTCATCTCGATGATGTTCGCCGGCCACCACACCACGTCGGGAACGGCGGCCTGGGCGCTGATCGAGCTGCTGCGCAATCCGGAGTACCTGCGCGGGGTCACCGACGAGCTCGACGTCCTCTACGCCGACGGTGAGGGCGTGAGTTACCATGCGCTGCGGCAGATCCCGCTGCTCGAGGCGGTACTGAAGGAGACGCTGCGGCTGCACCCGCCGCTGATCCTGCTGCTGCGCGTCGCGCGCGGCGAGTTCGAGGTCGAGGGTTACCGGATCGGGGAGGGCGATCTCGTCGGCGCCACCCCGGCGATCTCCAACCGCATCCCGGAGGACTTCCCGGAGCCCGATTCCTTCGATCCGGGCCGCTACATCGATCCGCGGCAGGAGGACATCGTCAATCGCTGGACCTGGATTCCGTTCGGGGCGGGCCGGCACCGGTGCGTGGGCGCGGCGTTCGCCCTCATGCAGCTCAAGGCGATCTTCTCGGTCCTGCTGCGGGACTACGAATTCGAGATGTCCCAGCCGTCCGGAACCTACCGCAACGACCATTCCAAGATGGTGGTTCAGCTCGCGCAGCCGTGTGCGGTGCGCTACCGCCGTCGGATGTGAGGACACCCCCCGTGAAAGTGGAAGCAGACCTCGACCTGTGTCAGGGGCATGCGATGTGCGCGCTGGAAGCACCGGACGTCTTCGACGTTCCAAAGCACGGCACGGTCCGGATCCTGATGGACGACATACCCGAAAACCTGCGCGGCGACGTCGAATCCGCCGTCCGGTACTGCCCCACCCGAGCCCTCCGCATCGTCGAGGACTGATCCCGAGGAGACACGTCATGGCACCGTTCGACCGAGCCGAACTCGACGAGATGATCGAACGCTGGATCGGAGCGAACATGAAGGCCGAGGCAGCCGGCGACTGGAAGCCCTTGGCCGAGATGTACACCGAGGACGCGACCTACGGTTGGAACTACGGCCCGAAGGACGACTTCATGGCCGTCGGAAGGGCGGAGATCCGCGAACTCGCCCTCGGCCAGGAGATGGCCGGTCTCGAGGGATGGCAGTACCCCTACCAGCGGTTCGTCGTGGACGAGCGGACCGGCGACGTCATCGGCTTCTGGAAGCAGGTCGCCGACGCGACCCGCGACGACGGATCACACTACGAGGTGTACGGCTTCGGCGGCAGCTGGTTCCGCTACGGCGGGGACTTCCAGTGGTCCTGGCAGCGCGACTTCTTCGACTTCGGCAACGTCTCCCACCTGTTCCTGGAGATGATCACGGCCGGCACCCTGTCCGACGGCATGAACAGGCGGATCGAACGGTCGACGTCGACGAAACGCCTGCCCGGCTGGTACCCGGCCGGACAGGCACCGGTGCCGCTGTGGTGAGCCCGGTGAACGTCCGCGACTCGTTCGCCGCGCTCACCCGGTCGGACCTCGCCGTCCTCGTCCCCGAACTGCTTCTGTGCGGCCAGCTCGTCGACCGGTCCGGGATGGCCCACCTGATCTCGGCGTTCGGACGGCAGGGGATGGCCGAGGTGGCCGTCGAGGAGTGGCAGGCGTCGAGCCCGTGGTACACCCGGCGCATGCAGCGCGCCCTGCGGTACGAGGGCGACGGCGTCGAGACGATCTTCAAGGGGCTGCAGCTCGACATCGGTGCGCCGCCACAGTTCATGGACTTCCGGTTCCGCGTCGACGACCACGACCACGGCGAGTTCCGGCTCGACCACTGCGGCGCGCTCATGGACGTCGAGCCGCTGGGCGAGGCGTATGTGACGGCCATGTGCCACGACATCGAGGACCCCACCTTCGACGCGACCGCCCTCGCCACCAACCCGCACGCGCAGGTGCGGCCGATCCACCGGCCCCCGCGCCGGCCGGCCGACCGCCACCCGCACTGCGCGTGGACGGTGACGATCGACCCGTCGCACGTGCCGCCGGAGACCGCCCCGCACACCGAGGCGATCGGCCTTACCGCGGCCGTCGCGGTGGAACTCGGTCCGATCGACCCGGCGGACGAGGGACGCGGCGACTACTCCGGCCCCTTGCTCGCCGACCTGCGGTTCGCGGACTTCTCGCACTCGGCCCTCGTACGGATCGCGGAGGAGGTGTGCCTGCAACAGCATCTGCTCACGCTGGGCTTCCTTCTCGGCGTGCGCAAACGCACCGACGAGGACACCGCGCTGTCCCTCGCCCGCAAGCAGCTGACCGGCATTGCGGGGCTGGCGTCCGAGCGGCTACGCGACGCCCTCGGCCTGCCGCGCGACGTCGAAGGACTGGCGACGGTGCTCTCGGTCCACCCTGTGTTCGCGCCGAGGCAGTACGTCGATTGCGAGATCAGTTGGGAGCCCGGCAGGCTGCACCTGCGCCTCGGGCGGTCCGGGGGTGCCGACGCGGACGGATCGTGGCCCACCCTGATCGACGGGGACCACCTCGGGCCGTTGCAGGCGCTGGTGCGCGGCGTCGACCCGCACTTCACCGCGCGCGTGGTGTCCGAGGACGCCCACGCGCTCACCGTCGAGGTGATCCGCGAGGCCGAACCCGCGAGCGAGTGCGGCGAGGTCGCGATCACCCGCTTCAGCACCGGCGCGACCTTCGCGTTCGCCGACCGGGGAATCCCCCTGCCGCTCACCGTCGTCTGAACGCCCCGCCCCCATCCGTCCGGCCCGTACCGGCCGAATGTCACATCGGTTCGATTCGATCGAACCGATGTGACATTCGGCCACACCGACGGGGTGGGGGAACGTTCAGGTCGCGGCGGCGGCGATGCCGGCGCGGCGGCCGAAGAAGCTGCTGTCCCCGAGCGACGTGCCGCTCGCGTAGCCGCCTGCGCACACACCGGAGGTGCAGCGGCCCGCGGCGTACAGGCCCGGGATCGGCTCGCCGGAGACGTGCAGGACCTCCGAGTTCACGGTGGTGTGCAGGCCGCCGAGGGTGAAGCCCGCGGTGCAGTTGCGCAGGTCGAGCGCTGCGACGGGGGTCCCGATCGGTCTGACCCACTCGGGCTTCTTCCCGAGGACGGGGTCGGTGCCGGCCGCGGCGTGCCGGTTGTACACCTCGACGGTGGCCTGCAGAGTGCCCTCCGGCAGGCCCATGTCGGATTCGAGTTCGGCGACCGTCTCCGCCGCCCATTTCGGCGGGAACCGGAAGTACGGAGTGGAACTGGTGGTGGCACAGCCTTCTTCGTAGGAAGCCTCGTCGATGACGAGGTACGCCTGGTTGTCGTTGCGCAGAAGGGTGAGCTGTCCGACGCGTCCGGGGTAGGTGTCCTCGGGGACGTACCGCTGGCCGCGGGCGTTGACGAGAATGCCGCGTGCCATCAGTTGCGGATCGGCGAAGAACGCCACCTCGGTGGCGCCCATGTGCGCGAGGTCGGCGCCGAGGGCCTGAGCCATCCGGATGGAGCAGCCGTCGTGCTCCTCGATCGCGGCGGCCGGCCGGCCGATGAGCTGCGGGGCGAACGCGGTGACCATGGCGTCGTTGTACGCGAAGCTACCGGTGGTGAGCACGACGCCGCGACGTGCCCGCACGAAGACCTCGTCGCCGAACTTCTTCGCGGCGATCCCGACGACCCGATCCGCGTCGTCGACGATCAACCGCTGCACCCGGATGTCGAACACCGGTGTCACCCCGAGGGATTCGGCCGTCTCGGCCAGCGGCTTCATCAGCATGTACCCGCCGCCCTGCTCGCCGGTGCGCTTGTTGCTCATCTGCGGCACGTGGCCGCGCGGAGCGGGCGTGGCGATCTCGTTGAAGGGTGCGGAGTTCTCGCCGCCCGAGTACATCAGGCCCTCGTCGCCGGGGATCTCCCAGCCGGGCTCGCCCCAGAACGCCGATCTGAACACCACTCCGTTCTCGGTGAGCCACCGGTAGTGCTCGACGCTGCCGTCGCAGTAGTCCGCGATCTTGGCCTCGTCGGCGCCGGGGCCGAGGGCGGCGAGCATGAACGTCTTCATGTTCTCGGGGGTGTCCTCGAATCCGAGTTCGCGCTGGAGCGGTGTGCCGCCGCCCAGGTAGACGATGCCGCCGGACAGGGCCGCGGCACCGCCCCAGCCGCCGGTGCGTTCGAGGATCAGCACGTCGGCGCCGGCGCGGGCGGCCTCGATGGCGGCCGAGACCCCGGCGATGCCGTAGCCGGCGACGACGACGTCGGCCTCGTGGTCCCAGGCGGTGATCTCGGCGGCGCGCAGTGGGCGGAAGGCGGCAGTGGTCATGGAGGTGTTCCTTCTCTGTCGTGGACCGTCAGCGGGTCGAGTCCAGCGTGGCGGCGAGCTTGTCGAGGTAGGCGAGGATCTCGTCCTCGGGGCGGTCGGGCAGGCCGAACATCACTTCGGTCACGCCGAGGTCGCGCCACCGCTGGAGCCGGGCGGGGTCGGGCCGGCCGGCGAGGACCACGATCTCCGGGGCGCCGTCGCGGCCGGCTTCGGTCCAGGTGGTCCGCAGCCGTTCGACGCGGTCGTCGATGTCGCGTTCGATCGGGGTGGTGATCCAGCCGTCGGCGGAGCGGGCGATCCACGCGAAGGTGCGGTCGGTGCCGCCCGCGCCGATCAGCACCGGTGGGCGGGGCTGCTGGATCGGTTTGGGCCAGGCCCAGCTCGGGCCGAACGAGACGAACTGCCCGGCGTAGGCCGCCTCGTCCTCGTTCCACAGGGCCTGCATCGCCTCGAGGTACTCGCGCAGCGCGGTGCGCCGTTTTCCGGGCGGTACGCCGTGGTCGGCGAGTTCCTCGGCGTTCCAGCCGAATCCGGCGCCGAGGACGACCCGCCCGCCGGAGAGGTGATCGAGGGTCGCGACGGTCTTGGCCAGCGTGATGGGGTCGTGCTCGAGGGGCAGGGCGACCGAGGTGCCGAGCCGGATGGTCGAGGTGACGGCCGCGGCGAGCCCGAGCGCGACCCACGGATCCAGGGTCCGGCGGTACCGGTCGTCGGGCAGCGTCTCGTTGCCGGTGCCGGGATGTGCGGATTCGCGGCGCACGGGGATGTGGGTGTGCTCGGGGACGTAGAACGCGTCGAAGCCGCGTTCCTCGGCTGCCCGGGCGGCCCGCTCCGGCCGGATGCCGCGATCGCTGGTGAACAGGGTGATGCCGTGACGCACGGACGCTGCCTCCCTACTGGTCGAGTCCAGGCAACTGTAACGCGTTCTAGTGTGCGGTGGAACTCGTTCCAGACAGCTGTCCATTCAATCCGCACGGGTCCGGGCGCCGCGGGACGGGGAGCGCACTACGCTGGCGGACAGACGTACGAAAGGTGAGGACGATGGCGGAGGCGAGCGCAGCATCGCGATCGAAGGTGCGGCCCGCGTCGTTTCTGGGCGCGGACCTGAAGCCGGCCCAGCGCGCCCGCTACCTGAGGATCATCGAGACCGCGAAGGAGCTGGCCTCGGAAGGCGGCTACGACGCGGTCCAGATGCGCGCCGTCGCCGAGCGCTCGGGCGTGGCCCTGGGCACCGTGTACCGCTACTTCCCGTCCAAGAACCACCTGCTGGTGGTGGCGATGGTGCTGCTGTTCGAAGACCTGAGCAACCGGTTCGGCGAGACCGAGATCCCCGGTGACTCGGCGCACGAGCGGATCATGTCGGTGCTGCACGGCTACATCGGCCGGCTCGAGAGCGACCACAACCTCTACGACGCGCTCGTGCGTGCAGCGATGTTCGCGGACGCGTCGTCCTCGGCCGAACTCGACCGGCTCGGAGCGATCATGACCGGGATGTACGCCCGCGCGGCGGGCGTCGAGGTGGTGAGCGAGCAACTGCTCAACGCGGTGCACGTGATCGCCGACGTGTGGATGTCGAACCTGGTGAGCTGGGCGGCCGGCCGGGCCACCGCGGACCAGGTGATGGCGCACATGGACAGTGTGGTCCGGCTCGTGTTCGACCGGCTGGAGAAGCTGCAGGCGATCGGCTGACGCGATCGTCCGCGTCCGGGGCGTGCACACACACCCCGGACGCGGACGATCAGGCCGGGACCTCCACGATGCCCACGGTCGGCAGGAAGAAGCACGACGTCTCGCCGTTCTGCACCGTGCCGAACACGGCGGCGAGGACGGTTCCCGAGCCGGTGGCGACCGGTGCTGCGCGGACTCCGCCGAGCGGGACCGCACCGGCGAAGAAGTTCTGCACCGCGGTGGCGACGAGCGGCCGGGCGAACTCGGGCACGCCCCCGGGGACGGCGAGCGCCGCGGCCTCGGCGATGGTGCCCATGGGCACGAACCCGCCCTGGAAGGTGTTGACGTTGAACCACGCGACCTGCATCCCGGTGGTGTTCGCGCCGTCCTTCTCCACGCCCATCGGCACGAAGGCGAACAGGGTCTCCCCGGGATCGACGGCGTTGACGGGCCCGACCATCGGGATGTTCAGGTTCGGCCACGGGCCGGGGGCAGCCCCGGCGACGGCGGGGGCGATGCCGAGCGGCAGGCTGCCGCCCTCGGTGCAGAAGGGCGCGCCGGTGGGGTAGAGGAACGGTTCGATGCCGAGGCCGCGCAGGAACTCCACGGCGTCCTCGTAGGCGGAGAGCGGCGAGTCCTCGGCGACGTCGGTGGCGCCCCCGCGCGCGGAGCCGATGGCCTCGGCGGCGGCGACCGCGAGGGCATCGGCGCCCGGCTGGGCCCGGAGCGTCTCGAGGGCGCCGACGAGCGGATCGGGTGCCGGCGCGGCAGCGACGACGGGGTCCGCGGGGGGTTCGGCGGCCGCGACGGCGGGCAGCGCCAGGGCAGCGGCCACGGTGAGGGAGGCTGCGGCGGTGAGCCGGCGCAGCCCGCGCGGGGTGGTCCTGGTGGTCATGCTTCGCTCCTGTACGTGGTCGGAACCGGAACACCGTCCGCCCCGTAGTCGTGCGACGGCTCCGGGGCGGAGACCTGCGAGTCACGTGTTACCTGTGTGACTCGTGGTGTTGGTGGGATCAAGCAGAACACAGCGAGAACAGACCGGCCAGTCCGGCGCGGCGTGGTGTTATGCAAACGAAACGAGTCGTGTCCGGTTCGAGACCGGACATTTCACTCGTGAGGGCGTTCGGCCGACTCCAGGCCCGAGGTGTCGTCCGGATTCCGGCGTAGATGCATCAGGCTGGCGGCGAGACCGCCCCACACCAACCCCAGTGCGACGACCATCATCGCGATCGCAGATCCGCTCACAGTCTCTCTCCCGCTTCCGTCGATTCGGTGTGCGCCAACTCGGCGTCCGTCAACCCCCACGGGGCGAACGACAGCGCCACCGCGATCACGATCACCGCCACCTGCACACCCCATCCGAAGGTGGCGACGAGCGCGTCGGGCAGGTCGCCGTAACCTTCGTCGATCCGGTCCACGATCTCGCTGATCAGCATGTACCCGAGCACGACCGGGGTGAGGACGCCGGCGAAGATCCGCCAGAGGAGGCCGACCTTGAACGACGACACCGAGTTCAGGTGATCCTGCAGCTCGGGCAGCCGGCGCAAGCCCCATGCGAGCACGACGAGCGTGGCGAGAGCGACCCCGACGATGCCGAACTGGTTGGCGAAGCGGTCGACGACGTCGAGGGTGTTCAGGCCGGTGGTGGTCGGGAACAGCAGAACGGACGTGATCGTCGCGACGCTGCCGACGAGCAGGACCGCCGGCACGCGGGTAAGGCCGGTCTTGTCCTCGACCGCCGATACGCACACCTGGATGATGCTGATCAGCGACGTGAAACCCGCGAAGACGAGCGAGCCGAAGAACAGCAGGCCGAACAATGCACCGCCGGGCATCTGCGAGACGATCGTCGGGAACGCGATGAACGCAAGGCCGATCCCGCCGCTCACCACCTCGTCCACACCCACGCCCTGCGCCTGCGCCATGAAGCCCAGCGCCGAGAACACCCCGATGCCGGCGAGGATCTCGAAGCTCGAGTTGGAGAAGCCGACGACGAGACCGGAGCCCGTGAGGTTGGTCCGGTGCTTGAGGTACGACGAGTAGGTGACCATGATGCCGAAGGCGACGGACAGCGAGAAGAAGATCTGGCCGTAGGCGGCGATCCACACGCCGGTGTCCGTGAGCGCCGACCAGTTGGGCCGGAAGAACGCGTCGAGACCGGTCGCGGCGCCGTCGAGGGTCAGCGCCCGCACCACCATGCCGGCGAACAACAGCAGCAGCAGCGGCACGAAGAACCGGTTCGCGGCCCCGATGCCGCGCTGCACCCCCAGCGCCAGGATGACGAGCACCACGACCCAGATCCCGAGCAGCGGCCACGCCACACCCGGCACGAAGTCGAGGCCGAACGTGGCGTCGGCATCCATCTGCAGGAAGTCCTGCAGGAAGAAGGCTTCCGCGTCGTCACCCCACGCCCGGGTCGCCGAGAAGAACGTGTAGCGCAGCGCCCACGCGATGATCACCGCGTAGTAGACGCCGATGACGAAGCAGATGCCCACCTGCCACCAGCCGAGGCTCTCGGTCGCGCGCTTGAGGCGGTGGAACGCCAGCGGCGGCGACCCGCGGAACTTGTGCCCGATCGCGTAGTCGACGAACAGCAAGGGAATGCCCGCGGTCAGCAGGGCCACCAGATACGGCACGATGAATGCGCCGCCGCCGTTCTCGTACGCGATGTACGGGAAGCGCCAGATGTTGCCCAGTCCGACCGCCGAGCCGATGGCGGCGAGAATGAACACCGACCGGCCGGACCAGACCTCTCTCGTGCGCACCGCTGCGTCCTCAGTCACTGACGTACCTTTCCTCGGTTTCAGACTGTCGACGCTAGCGCCCGCGGGCCTGCTCCGTGGGTGATCCGGGCGGACGGGCACGGCGTGTCGGAGCGGGGCTCAGTCCTGCCACAGCTTGTCGAGTTCGGGGCCCGGTTCCTCGTCCGGCGGGGCCCCGCGGTAGCGCAGGGCGAAGATCACCCAGCCGATGGCCGCGATCATCAGGAAGCTCACCAGCCGGTACACGACGACCGCGGACAGGGCCTGCGCGCCGGTCATTCCGCTGGCCGTCAGCGCGGGCACGAGCACGGCGTCCATCACGCCGAGCCCGGCCGGCAGGAGGGGGATCGCGCGGCTGGCGGCGGTCCCCGCGGCGTATGCGACGGCGATGCCGGCCAGGCTGGGCTTGCCGCCGATCGCGTACGCGGCGAAGGCGAGGCACGCGCCGTCGCACAGCCAGTTGAACAGCGACCAGCCGAACGCCCGGGCGGCGTGGGTGCGGTCGAGTTGGACCGCCCGCAGCTGAGCCACGATGCGTTTCCAGGCCCGGGCACCGGCCTGTGCCGGCTTCTTGCGCAGGCGGTTGACGCCGCGCAGCGCGATGATGCCGATCGATTCGAATGCATCGGGCCGGCTGGCCGCGTACTGCACGAGCACGACGAACGCCGCGAACCCGCCGAGGGAGAAGATGAGCGAGAACGGGTTGGTGGTGGCGCCCACGAGCAGCGCGCCCACGATGCCGAGCAGTGCCAGTCCTGCCGCCTGCAGCAGACCGGCCATCACGAGCTGCCAGGTGGAGACGACGGGGCTCGCCCCCCACTTGCGCATCTGCCGGTACGTGAAGGTGGTGGCCACCACCGGGCCGCCCGGCAGGGTCACGCTCATCGAGTTCGCGGCGTACGCCACCGACAGGGACTGGCGCTGCGTCACCGTGACCCCGGCCGCGGACAGCAGGGTGCGCTGCACGCGCGCGAAGCTCGACATCTCGGTCAGTGCGGCCAGGATTGCCGCGCCCACCCACCACCAGCGCAGGTCGGAGAGGTTGCTGACGCTGGTCTTCAGCTCCGGCCAGACGAGGACGACCTCGACGGTGAGGACGACGACGAGCACGAGTCCGAGCAGCCACTTGAGGCGCCGGCGCCGGGTCGGCGACATTCCGCCGTTGCCGTTGCCGTTGCCGTTGCCGTTGCCGTTGCCGTTGCCGTTGCCGTGGCCCGGGGTGCGGTCGTGTTCTCCCACGGCCGCGTCCCCGTTCTCACCCGCATCGGTCATGCGGGCCAATTCGCGAGCGTCTTCCGGTACAGGTCCTCCACCTCCGCGACCCGCGCGCCGAGCTCGTCGAGCGTCCAGTCGCTCACGTCGATGGGGTCGAGAACCACCACGTCGACGGTTCCCGGCCGCAGTACCGTGGAGTGCTTCCACAGCACCTCCCCGGCGTTGCGGATCACCACCGGCACGATCGGGACGCCCGCCTGCATGGCGATGTGGAACGCGCCCTTCTTGAACCGGCCGATCTCCGGGGTCAGGGAGCGGGTGCCCTCCGGCGCGATGATCACCGAGGTGCCCTCGCGCAGTGTGTCGACCACGGGACCGAGTGCCGCCTTCGCCTGCTCGGTGTTGGCCCGGTCCACGAACGCGGCCCCGACGAAGCGGAGCACCAGCCCGAACAGCGGGTCGCTCGCCATCTCCTTCTTCGTGACCCCGGTGAAGCTGTGCCGCAGCACCCGCGCCATGATCACCGGATCGAGCTGGCTCTGGTGGTTGAAGATGAAGACCGCGGGACGCTGTGACCAGGCGTTGGCCTCGTTCCGGATGTCGACATCGATGCCGGCGAGGGCCAGCGGGACCTCGCCCGCCAGGGTGGCGATCGAGTCCAGCGCCACCTTCTTGTTGCGGTTGAGCAGGCCGAGGCCGACACCGGTCCACACCGAGCCGAACAGGCCGCCGTACGCGGCGAGGGTGCGGACCACCTCTTTGGTGCCCGGCGTTCCGCGCGGCCTGAATCGCAGGATCGGCCAGCCTTGCGCGGCGGCGGTGCGCTCGAGGTTCCGGTCCGGGTTGGTCGGCGTCGGATTGCCCATCGTGGCGAGGAAGTCGGCGTCCTCGCCCCCGTTGGAATACGTGTAGCTCTGCTCGCGATCGATGTTGTTCGCCTCGGCGAACGCCGCCACGGCCTGCGCTTTGCCGCTGCGCCACAACGACTTTCCGTCCACCCGACCCGTGAGCACCCCGTCGCGCACCTCGAGCGGGCTGAACAGGACGTGCTCGACGCCGAGCGCATCCGCCGTCGCCTGGATCTGGTAGCGCGACGCCGAGGACGCGATCACCACCGTGTGCCCCGCCGCCTGGTGCGCCCGGATGAGCTGCCACGCCTCGGGATAGATGTGGCCGGCGATCGTGGACGCGAACAACCGGCGCCCGATCTCGTACAGCTCGTCCTCGGTGTGCCCGCCCCACGCCTTGAACGCCACCGCGACGAACCGCTCGAAGTCCGCCTCGGTGTCGTGGCCACGCAAACCGTTGAGCATGGTGGCGGCGAGTTCGGCGGCGCCGACCTTCCCGGCGAGCAACCGGTCGCGGAAGAAGTGCAGGCCGGAGAAGCCGTGGACGATCGTGCCGTCGAAATCGAAGAACGCCGCGATCTCCGGACCCTTCGGCCCGGTTCGCACCCGCTCGAGCGCTTCCTCGAGGATCACCGCTCCGCCTTTCTGTTGGATACGTCGAGAGATTCGGCGAGCCGGACCCGCTCACCCACCGCGAGCAGCTGCGCCGCGAACTCCTCCCGTCGCTGCCGGATCTCGTCGCCTCCACGTTCCAGCAGCCCGCGGTTGGCGGCAAGCTGCAGCGCCGTCGCGAACAGTTCCGACGAGACCGACTCGGGCCCGAACAGCCGGCCCTGCAGCAGCATCTGCCGGCCGACGGCGACGCACTCGTCCAGGAACGTCTTGCGGTCGACCTGCAGGGCCGGGTCACGCCGGGCAAGGCGTTCGGCGACGACGAGCTGCGCGTCCAAGAAGGACCGCAGCGCGCGGTGCGCCATGAAGAACCCGGTTTCGAGCAGCGCGGTCAGCGCCAGCTCCACATCCGGCAGGGCGTCACGCCAGGACGGCATCAGCAGGGCGATCTCGTCGCGCATGTCGGCCTCGAACCGGTCCCGGTCGGGGAAGAAGAACTCGAACTTGAGCAGGTCGCGCACCGCCTTGGCCTCCTCCCACGCCGCCCGCACCGGATCGAGGCCGGGATTGGCGTGCGCGTGGAGGACCGCCAGCTCCATCAGGGCGCGGTTGACGAACCAGTGCACGCCGCTGTTGCGATAGAACGCGGCGACCAGGTGCTGCCCGGGCTGGATCGAGTAGACCGGCTCGTCCCCACCGGCGTAGGTGGTGACGACGCCGGCATCGCTCAGCGCGGACAGGACGTTCTCCAGGCCGCCCTCGACGTCGAGGACGTCGAGTTCGCCCTGCGGTATCCCGCGGGCGTCGATGTACCGGCGGACCGGTGCGATGACCGCCCGCACCTCGTCGAGGGTCAGCGCCCGGTCCCGGACACCGAGCAGGGCGAGCGTGACCAGGCAGTTCACGGTGACCGGGGTGTGGCAGTTGATGCCCACGGCCACCTCGAACGCGACCTTCTGCAGCGCCTTGCGGCTGCGCTCGGTGTATTCGGTCTCGTCCGCGGCGGGTTCGCCGGACAGCTCCGGGTCCCCGCTCGCGGCGAGCTGCGAGCGCATCGACAGCGGTTCCCCGAACCGCACGTACACGTTGCCTGCGCGGCGTCGCTGGTTGCGCGCGTACCTCGCCAGCCAGGCCAGACCCTCGGGCTTCTTCTGGGCGCCGGTCTGTTCGGCCGCGACGGCCGCGACCTCGGCGAGCCCCTCGTAGGTGATGGAGACCGGCACGAGCATCGCGTCCTCCACCCGGCCGCCCCGGATCGCGTTCGCGACGTAGTTGAGCAGGCCGTAGCGGGGCGAGCGGAGTTTGCCGGTGCGGGTGCGGCCCCCCTCGAAGTACCACTCCAGGTTGAACCGCTTCGTCAGCAGATATGCGAAGTACTCCTCCAGCGCCGCCTTGTACACGGCGTCGTCACCGAAGCTGCGACGGATGAACACGGTGCCGGTGCGCCGGGCGATCGGACCGATCGGCCAGAACGTCAGATTGGCGCCACCCATGAGGTGGTTCCGCGGGAAGTCGTTCCGGGCCAGCACGTCGCCGAGCACGAAGGCGTCCGCGTAGGACCGGTGCGACGGCAGGAACACCAGCGGGTAGCGGCGGTTGAGGTCGCGCAGACTCCGCAGCCCCGTTTCATCGGCGTGCACGGTCCACGCCGCGGAGTGCAGCGGCCGCATCATCTCGGTGAACAGGTCCGTCACCAGCCGGGACTGGACGGCGACGAGTTCCCCGAGCGCGGAGGTCGCGCGTGCCCGCACCTCCTCGGGCGCGATGTTGTGCTCGGTGCCGATCGCGTCGAGCCGGCGCCGGAACGACGCCGAATCCATGATCTGCTCCGCCACCAGCTTCGGCACCTTGTACCGGTCGCCGATGACGGCCCGCTCGGCGCGATCGAGACCCACCACCGCGCGGTGGGTCACGAACCGGGCGAACGACTCGGGTGCCGGATCGCCGTCCTCGGCGAGGTGCCGGGACCGCAACTCGCTCAGCCGTGCCGGCTCGGCGAGGACGATCCGGAATCGGTCGGGGGAACGCCCGACCAGCCACTTCTGCAGGAACCGGTTCGGATTGCGCGGGTTGGTCAGCGCCACGATGTCGGAGAACCGGACCCGCCGCTCGCCGTCGCGGGCCTCCGGCAACCACACCACTCCCACGGGCAGCACCAGGGGATCGTCGTCCCGGCCGACGAGATCCTGCGCGAGACGACGTGGGTCGAGGTCCATCTCCTCGACCGGCCCGTCCGCGCGGTACTCTGCCGGCACCTCGTCCGACCGCAGCCAGTGCGAGATCAACCTGCGCTCGATCGGTGTCGTCGTCTCGGTGAGAACCACCGTCGGGTGCCCGCCGATGTCCGAGTCCCGCCCGTTCGTGCTCATGTCTCCCCATTCCCGGATAGTCCGAATGAAACGTACCGCGGATCGGCCGCCCGCTCCGGCACAACCACACGAGAGACCTTCGGCACTTCTGCCGGCGCGCGATCCGGTCCACGCTGAGGCAAGGTGGGCAACGTACCGAAGTTCGACAGGCTTCATCGGGGAGGAACTCCGTGACCGGCACCGACCGATCCGAACCGGCGTACGCGGCGATCCGGGAGACCCACACCTCCGTGGTGTTCTTCGTCGGGGGCCGCGTGCACAAGCTCAAGAAGCCGCTCGACCTCGGGTTCCTCGACAACCGGACCCGGCAGGCGCGGGAGCGGGCCTGCCACCGTGAGGTCGAACTCAACCGGCGTCTCGCCCCCGACGTCTACCTCGGCGTCGCCGACGTGCACGGGCCCGACGGTCTGGTGTGCGAGCACCTCGTCGAGATGCGCCGGTTGCCCGACGACCGTCGCCTCGCCGCCCTGGTGCAGCGCGGCGAGCCCGTCGCCGCGGTCGTCACCGCCGTCGCGCGGCAGGTCGCCGCCCTGCACGCCGCGTCGCCGCACGAGCCGGCGATCGACCAGTGTGCCACGGCGCAGTTCCTCGGCGGACTGTGGCGGGAGAGCCTGGATCACCTCGACCGGCTGCCCGTCGGGGCGGAGGCGACGGACCTGCTCACCGCGATCCGGGACATGGCCGGCCGCTATCTCGCGGGCCGCGAGCGGTTGCTCGACGAGCGGATCGCCGCGGGGCGCGCCGTCGACGGGCACGGGGATCTGCTCGCCGACGACATCTTCTGCCTCGACGACGGCCCCCGGATCATCGACTGTCTCGAGTTCGACGACCGGTTGCGCTACGGCGACGCCGCTCTCGACATCGCCTTCCTCGCGATGGACCTCGAACGGCTCGGCGGTGAGGCGGCGGCGCGGCAACTGCTGCCCGCCTACGCCGAGTTCTCTGCCGACGCGTTCCCGTCGTCGCTGATGCACCACTACATCGCGTACCGGGCCGTGGTCCGGGCGAAGGTCGCCGCGCTGCGGCACGAGCAGGGCGACGAGCACTCCCGGGGCAGCGCGCTCGCGCTGCTGGACCAGACCCGGCGCAACCTCGATCGGGGCCGCGTCCGGCTCGTCGTCGTCGGGGGTCTGTCCGCCACCGGCAAGACGACCGTGGCGCACCTGGCGGGGCAGCACCTGGGCGCGACCGTGCTGCGCAGCGATGTGGTCCGAAAGGAACTGGCCGGTCTCGCCCCGACCGCCGATGCCACCGCCGCCGTCGGTGCCGGGCTCTACAGCGCCGCCCACACCGACGAGACCTACGACGAGCTGCTGCGCCGCGCCGCCGTCGCCCTCGGTCACGGCGAGTCGGTCGTCCTGGACGCGACGTGGCTCACCGAGCCCCGGCGGGAGGCGGCGCGGGCGGTCGCCGCCGCCGCGACCGCCGACCTCGTCGAGATCGAGTGCCGGGCGGACCCGGCAGTGCTGGTCCGCCGCATCGTGGCCCGGCGTGAGCGGGGCGGCGACGCGTCGGATGCCACGCCCGCGGTCCTGGACGACCAGCTCCACGTGCGCGACGAATGGCCCACGGCGCGCGTCGTGGACACGAGCGGCGACAGCCTTCCCGACGGCGCGTGGCTCGAACGGGAACTCGGCCCCCGGCCGTGGTAAGGACAGGCTCGCATTGCTACCGCGACGGGTGGAATCGCCCTAGCCTGAGGGCATGTCGACCGATCCCTCGCTCAGCCACGCCGACGTCGAACCGCATTCCGGCGGCATCTCGGCGAAACTGAACTGGCTGCGCGCCGGCGTCATGGGCGCGAACGACGGCATCGTCTCCACGGCCGGTCTCGTCGTCGGTGTCGCTGCCGCCACCACCGACGAATCGACCATTCTCACAGCGGGTTTCGCCGGCCTCGCGGCGGGTGCGGTGTCGATGGCCCTGGGGGAGTACGTGTCGGTCAGCGCGCAGCGGGACACCGAGCGGGCGCTGCTGCACAAGGAACGCCGCGAGCTCGAGGAGATGCCGGACGCCGAGCTCGAGGAGCTGACCGCGCTGCTCGAAGGCAAGGGGATGTCGAGGGTGACGGCGCGCACCGCGGCGAAGGAGATGACCGAGCGCGACGCGCTGTCTGCACACGCCGAGGTCGAACTCGGTATCGACCCCGGGGCGCTGGCGAATCCGTGGGCCGCGGCGCTCTCGTCGGCGGTCGCGTTCACCGTCGGCGCACTCGTGCCGCTGCTCGTGATCGTGCTGCCGCCGGCGGACCTGCGGGTTCCCGTCACCTTCGTGTCGGTGCTCGTGGCGCTGGCCCTGACGGGCTCGGTCAGCGCGTGGCTCGGTGGGGCGCGGCGCGGGCGGGCGATGTCCCGCGTCGTGATCGGCGGTGCGCTCGCGATGATCGTGACGTACGCGGTGGGTCTGGCATTCGGGACCGCGACGGCCTGAGCCCGGCGCCGCCCCGGGACGGGCGGCACCGGACGGTCGTCACTTCTTGCGGCTGATCATGATCGGGCAGGGCGCGTTGTGCAGAAGATTCTGGCTCACCGACCCGAGCAGCGCCCCGGTGAACTGGCTGCGACCGTGACTGCCCACCACGACGAGCTGCGCGTCCTCGAGCTGCCGCAGGATCACCTTGGCGACGGGACCCCGGTCCACGACGCGGCGGACCTCCACGTCGGGGAACTTCTCGTGCCAGCCGGCGAGAGTCTCGGCCAGGACCGCGGATTCGGACTCGCCCACCGCCTCCCAGTCCACGAGCGTCGCGACCGTGCCGACGCCGAGTGCCGCGTCGCCGATCCACGAGTGCACCGCGACCAGCGGTACACCGAACAGGGCTGCGTACTCGAAGGCGTGCCCGACCGCCGCCGTCGACAGCTCACTGCCGTCGACGCCGACGACGATGGGACGGGTGTCCGGCAACGGACGTTCGGTGTCGCCGCGCCACACCACCACCGGGCACGGGGCGTGGTTGGCCACGCGCAGCACGGTCGAGCCGAGCAGGAAGTTCTCCACGGCGTTGGCGCCGGTGGCGCCCATCACCACGAGCCGGGCGTCCTCGGCGGCCTCGAGCAGGGAGTTGGCGGCGGGGCCCGGCCCCATGAAGCCCTGCACCTCGAGATCCGGATGGTCGGAGCGGATCACGTCGGTGACGCTCGCCAGGATCGCTTCGCCGTCCTCCCGGAGCTGGTCGACCATCTGCGACTGGATGAGCACCGCGGCCTCGCTGTAGAAGATCCCTTCACTGGGCAGCGAGTGCACCAGGTGCAGGGGCGCTCCCAGCCGCGCGGCGAGGGCGGCCGCCCACCGGGCCGCACTCGTGGCGACGGCGGAACCGTCCACGCCCGCTACGACGGCATTCCGGTTGGCAAGTGTGCTCATTCGTTCTCCTTCTCGGTGCGTTCTCCGCGCTCGGGGCGCAGGACGAGTGTTTCACGGAACCAGGACCGCCGCGCCGCCGAAACGGCCCGCGGACAGGTCCTCGAGCGCGCGGTCGGCCCGGTCGAGCCCGTACGCGGTGGTGGTGACGTGCAGGTGGTGTTCGTTCGCGAAGCCGAGGAATTCGCGTGCGTCGGAGCGGGTGTTGGCCGTGACGCTGCGCACCTGCCGTTCGCGGAACAGATGCTGCTGATAGTTCAGCGGCGGCACGTCGCTGAGGTGGATGCCGGCGACCGCGAGGGTGCCGCCGGCGTCCAGTGCGGCGAGCGCGGTGGGCACCAGTTCCCCGGCGGGGGCGAACAGGATCGCCGAGTTCAACGGCTCGGGCGGCGCGTCGTATGCGCCCTGAGCCGAGGCCGCACCGAGGTCCAGAGCGAGCCGCCGGGCGGTCTCGCCGCGGGTCATGACGTGCACGCGCGCACCCCGGGCCAGAGCGACCTGCGCGGCGAGGTGGGCGCTGCCGCCGAAGCCGTACAGACCGAGCACGCCGCCTTCCGGAACCTCGGCACGCTCCAGAGCCCGATAGCCGATGATGCCGGCGCACAGCAGCGGGGCGAGTTCGGCGTCCGAGTACCCGGACGGCAGGGGGAGGGCGAAAGCGGCAGGGACGGTGGCATATTCGGCGTATCCGCCGTCCGCGTCCCAGCCCGTGTAGGTGGAGTTCGGGCACAGGTTCTCGTCCCCGCGCAGGCAGTACCGGCACCGGCCGCACGTACTGCGCAGCCACGGGATGCCCACCCGGTCGCCGACCCGGTGTGTGCCGACGTCGCCGCCGACCACCTCGCCGACGATCTCGTGGCCGGGGACGACGTGCGGCCGGTGCACCGGCAGGTCACCCTCGCTCACGTGCAGGTCGGTCCGGCACACCCCGCACGCGAGGACTCGCACCAGCAGTTCCCCGGAAGCGGGTTCGGGGATCGGTTCCCGAACCGGCCGCAGCGGGTGTTCCGCCGCGGGCCGCGGCCGGTCGACCCGCCATGCCCGCATCTCTCCGTGGGTGCTCACGGGCGTCTCCTTCCGTCGTCCGGGCTCAGCATGCCCCCTCGCGGCGGTGGTCGGCCAGGGGAGAAGGACCCGGACGCGGGTGGTTCACCTCCACAGGGGTTTCGATGCTCGCCGCGCCCGTTTCCAGGCACGTTCGAGGTGCGCGACCTGCTCCTCGCCGACCTCGAGTTCGCGCTGGTAGACGACCCCGAGACCGAAGCTCGACTCGGCGGTGTGCTCCTGCTCGGACACCATCTCGAGCAGGTGCTCGCGCGCGACCACCGAGTCCTGGAACTCGCCGAGCAGATCCTGGAAGTCGTCGAAGTGATCGAGGGCGCGTTCGGCGCGCTTGCGGTGCAGCGGCCGCAGCACCTCGATGGCGTAGCGCATCCGCTTGGCGCCCTTGCGGGCCCGATGGACGAGTTCGTCCCGCTCGACGTGCGTCGCGGCCTCCCCGGCGTGACGCACCCGGCGCGAGACCTTCTTCGCGAGACGCGCGAGCGCGCGGTCGAGATCCTTCGGGCGGACCTGCCGTGCCTCCCGGCCGGCGCCGGACCTGACCGTCCCCGCCGCGAGCCCGTCGATCAGTGTGTCGAGCGCCTCGAGCAGAGCCGCGTAACGGTCCGAGTCGAGGGCGGC
Organism: Rhodococcus ruber; assembly: GCF_016804345.1. Lineage (NCBI taxonomy): Bacteria > Bacillati > Actinomycetota > Actinomycetes > Mycobacteriales > Nocardiaceae > Rhodococcus > Rhodococcus ruber. The sequence goes on from NZ_CP044211.1 coordinate 1,417,857, forward strand.
GACGGCCTCGAGTCGCGCCGCGTCCGACCGGGCGGAGAAGTACTCGTCGACGCGGGCGCGGATGGCCTCACGCTGCGCCTCCACGGGCACCTCCGCGATGCGGCCCACGAGGCGTTCCCACTGCACCTCCAGGTCCCGCGAGGGGCTGAGTTTCCTTCCCGTCCAACGCAGTTCTTCGACCAGGCCGTCGTCGATCGCGAACGTTCCCGCATACGTCTGCAGCGCGCTGCGGATCCGGCGCAGGGCCTTGCGCATGCTGTGGACGGAGTCCGGAGCGTCCCGGCGCACGCCGATCTCGGCGAGTTCGAGGGTGCGCAGCTCGCCGCGCAGGTAATCGCGCAGGTGTCCGGCCGGACCGGGCACCTGCTCCTCGGCCGGCAGCAGATCGGCCAGCGCCCGATGCAACTTGGAAGGACTCGGTGCCCGCGTGATTCCGGCTTCGGTCAGCCGCTCCTCGACGGCGTCGAGCAGCTCGGTGCCGCCCGACGCGAGCTCGACCTCGATCTCGCGCCATTGCTGCGGTTCGCTGCCCTCCTCCCGCGTCGCCGAGACGTCGTCGACGACGACTTCCGCGAGGACCCGGCCCTCCTCGTCGATCAGGCGATGGCGCCACCGCTGCGTGTTCAGCGCCGCCGCGAGCGTGACGGGACGCGCACGGCGCACCCCGCGCAACAGGGCGAGCAGTTCGGCCGGGGGCCGGTCGGTGTCGTCGCCCAGCGGGAAGCGCACCTCCGTCCGGGTGTCGGTGCCGGCGGGGAGCTTCGTGTGCCAGCCGGCGTCGTGCCCTCCCTCACGGCGGCGCAGGGTGATCCCGGCGCGCAGCAACCGCAGGTCGTCGGTGTCGTAGTACCGCGCGGACAGCTGCTGCAGTTCGGGTTCGGGGTGAGCGTCGACGCCGGGCAGGCCCGACAGGTCCGGCAGCTGCTGCCCGTGCCCGACCGTGTACTTGCGTTCCGATTCCTCGACCGTGTCGATCCTGGGCGGCATGGTCATGCGTCCGACTCCTGTTCCGGCAGGTTCCCTGGTGTTCTCCGCGCGCGTCGGCGGCGTCCGTCAGACCACTCTGCCACCCGGTCGCCCCCCTGCGCCTGTCGCCGGCGATCGGCGCAGCGCCCCCGCCGCCGGACGCCGCTGCGGGGCCTGTGCGCGGGTCCTTCGACTCTGGCCGACCGCGTGCCCGCCGGGCGATCATCGAATAACCTGGGCCGGGGAGGACGCAGATGAGGATTTTGGTCACGGCGGCGAGCAGGCACGGCTCGACCACGGAGATCGCCACAGCTCTCGCGGCCGCCCTGCGCGACAAGGGAGCGCGCGTCGACGTCGTCGCCCCCGAGCAGGTCGACGCCGTGGACGGCTACGACGCGGTGGTCCTCGGCAGCGCCGTCTACCTCGGGCACTGGCTGCACCCCGCGAAGACCTTCGTCGATCGGCATGCCGGCGCCCTGCGGGAGCGCGCGGTCTTCCTGTTCTCCTCGGGCCCCATCGGCGATCAGGACCGGCCCGTGAACAGGCCGTACGACGCGTCGCACGCGTCGGAGCGCACCGGCGCGCGGGAACACCGGATGTTCGCCGGGAAGCTGGATCCGGAGGTCCTCGGTGCCGGCGAACGCGTGGTCGCCCGCATGACCGGAGGGCGTACCGGGGACTTCCGGGACTGGGACGCGATCGGAAACTGGGCGGCGCAGATCGTCGAGTCCGTGGGGCGGCAGGCGGTCGAGTCGAGCGGCTGGGGGAGAGACAGCGATGGTCACTGAGATCCGGCCGGACGTCGCCACGATCCGCGATGCGGTCGAGTCGGCGTGCCGGGCGCCGTCCCTGCACAACAGCCAGCCGTGGCGCTGGGAGTGGACGGGCGGACGACTCGAACTGTATGCCGTGGCCGAGCGGATGCTCGGTCGCACCGATCCCGGCGGCCGGCAGCTGCTCCTCGGCTGCGGTGCGGCGCTGCACCACGTCCGCGTGGCGCTGTCCGCCGCGTCGTGGATCCCCACGGTGACCCGGCTTCCGGATCCGTCGCGGCCGGACCTGCTGGCCGTGCTCGACTTCGACCGGCCGCACACGGTCGACGCCCGTGACGCAGCCCTCGCCCTCGCGATCGACGCCCGGCACACCGACCGGCGGCCGTTCGCGGCGCCCACGACCCTGCGCGAGAGCCTGGTGGACCTGGAGAACGCCGCCCGCCGGGAGGGTGCATCGCTGTCGATCCTCGACGCCGGTGCCCGCTCGGATCTCGCGCGGGCGTCGGAACTGAGTACGGCGATCCGCGAGGGCGACGACGCCTACCGGCAGGAGCTGGCCTGGTGGACCGGTCGCGCGGAACCCGGCGACACCGGCGTTCCGGCATCCGCACTGCTCGACGACGAAGCCGCCGGGGACGTCGACGTTGCGCGTCGATTTCCCACGGGCGCAGGGAATTTGGACACCGTGCAGCCGAAGGTGGACGCGTCGGCGCTGGCGGTCCTGAGCACCCGGAGCGACGAACGGATCGACTGGCTGCGGGCCGGGGAGGCGATGTCTGCGGTGCTGCTCGAAGCCACCGCGGCGCACTTGGCGACGTGCCCGCTCACCCACGTGACGGAGATCGAGGCCAGCCGGGGCATCGTGCGCACGGCGACGGCACGGACCGGGGAGGTCGCAGGATTCCCTCAGGTGGTGATCCGGCTGGGGGCACGCAGCGCCCGCGGGCTGCCGACCACGTCGCGGCGTCCGGTCGACGAGGTCTTCGTCGACCGGAGCGGAGGGGCCGGATAGTCCCGGGCGGGCAGGTCAGTCGGACGGGTTGCGGTACATCTCGGCGAGTTCCCGGGCACGATCTCCCGGTGACCAGTCCACGTCGCGACCTTCCAGCTGGGCTTCGAGGACCTCGAATCCGGCGTGCCAGTCGGCACCGTGTGCGTAGGCAGAGTCCTCGTCCTCGACGGTGTGCGTGAGCGTCAGCCAGCAGCCGCCGGAACCGTCCGGCACCAGTTCCCAGTGCAGCACCTCGGCGTCCCACATGTATTCGAGAATGCGTCCGGGGTGCACGGCGATGACGGTGCCCGTGGCGGTGTGGTCGGCGGGCAGCCCGAGGCGCTCGGCCTGCTGCTCGGTGGCATGGAAGACGAGCTGGGCACCGGGGGTCAGATCCAGTTCCACTCGGGCCGGGAACCAGGCGCGCAGATACTCGGGGTCGGTGATGACCCGCCATACGCGGTCCGGGGGATGGGCGAAGGCATGCTGGAAGCGCAGGGCGACGCGACCGTCGTAGGTGCGCGAAACGATGCCGTTATCCATGGGGTCCTCCAAGACGTGAGCCCGCGCGATCAACGGGGTCCTGGTGTGCTGTGCCTCCATGCTGCCAGGTTTCGTGCGCTGACGAAGCGGGTCCGCCGACCTGTGTACGGATCGTCGAACTCCACCGCGCGGGCCAGCAGCTGCAGGGGATTCGAATAGTCTTGGGGCGCAACGTCGTATGCGTTCGGGTAGAGGTTGTCGCCGAGGATCGGCAGACCGAGGGAATTCATGTGGACGCGCAGCTGGTGCGTCTTGCCGGTGCGTGGCAGCAGGCGGTAACGGCCCAGGCCGGCGTCCGTGTCGAGCAGTTCGACCCGGCTGAGGGCATTGACCTCGCCCGGCACCTCACGCGCCTGCAGCACGCCCCGTTCCTTGACGATGCGGCTGCGCACCTCCCGCGGAAACCGCATACCGGGCACGTGCCGCGCGACGGCCTCGTACTCCTTGTCCACCCGCCGCGCATCGAAGAGCGACTGGTAGGCCCGGCGCGCGCCGGCGTGGACGGTGAACACCAGCACGCCCGCCGTCAGCCTGTCGAGCCGGTGCGCCGGACTCAGTTCCGGCAGGTCGAGTTCGCGGCGCAACCGCACCAGCGCGGTCTCGGCCACCCACGACCCGCGCGGCGTCGTCGCCAGGAAATGCGGCTTGTCCACCACCAGCAGGTGCTCGTCGCGGTGCAGCACGTCGATCTCGAACGGCACCCGCTCCTCGACCGGCGGGTCGCGGTACAGGTACACGAATCGGCCCGCCGCGTACGGGGTGTCCTCGGTGATCGCCGTGCCCGCGCCGTCGACGACCTCGCCGCCTGCGACCTTCTCCCGCACGCGTGCGACGTCGGCGGGGAACCGCGCCGACAGGAACTCCGCCACCGTCGCCCAGGAGCCGCCGTCGGGCAGCCGCAGGCGGGTCGGATTCAGGCCGTCGCGGACGGGCAGCGGAGCGCGGCGCACCCCCGCACGGTAACTGTTTCCGTCAACCGTCCGCGCAGCGACCGGGGTATGGCGACACTGGTGTCGGAACAACCGGGCGGGACGAGACTGAGGAGCGGGCAATGGACGATGCGCCGATCGTGGTCGGTATCGACGGATCGGCGCCCGCGCGCGCCGCGCTGCAGTGGGCAGCCGCCGAGGCCGCCGCCACGGACGTGCCGCTGCTGCTCGTCTCCAGCGCGAACGCCGGCGGAATCGGCGCCTCGTCGCCGTTCGTCGACGAACTGCGCTTCACCGCGCGACGGAACCTGGCGTCCGCCGCCGAGTCCGTGCAGCGGGAGCACCCGGACCTGTCCGTCCGCACCGAGCAGTCGAGTCTGGTGGCCGCACAGGCGCTGCTCGGGCACTCCGGCCGGGCACGGATGCTCGTCCTCGGCCGACGTGGGCTCGGCGAGTTCACCGGCGGTCTGGTCGGATCGGTGACCTCGGCGGTGGTCGCGCATGCACGCTGCCCCGTCGCGGTGATCCCCGGCCCCGACGAGGCCGGACGCGGTGCGGACGGTCCCGTCGTGGTCGGCGTCGACGGTTCGCGGGCGAGCCTGCACGCCCTCGACGTCGCTTTCGAGGCCGCCGACCGCTACGGGGCGCCGCTGGTGGCGGTGCACGCCTGGTCGGACCGTGACCTCGTCGACGTGGTGGCCGGCACGCCCGGAGCGACGTGGGACGACGTCGACCAGCAGGAGAGCGTCGTGCTGGCCGAGTCCCTCGCCGGACGCGCGCAGGACTATCCGAACGTCGAGGTGGAACGGGTCGTGGTGCGGGACCGGCCCGTGCGCCACCTGCTCGAACGGGCGGAGAACGCCCGGTTGCTGGTCGTCGGCAGCCGCGGCCGCGGCGGCTTCGAGGGCATGCTGCTCGGCTCGACCAGCCGGGCACTGCTGCACACGACGCCGTGCCCGCTGCTCGTCGTCCGGCGCAGCTAGGGACTACTCCGGCCGGGGCTGCTCGTCCGGCGGCGGAGTGCGGCGGACGGGCAGGCCGAGGGCGCTGCGATCGCAGGCCCGCACCAGGTCGGTTGCCGTGACGATGCCGACGAGGCGGTCTCCCGACACGACGGCCACGAGGTCGAGCCCCGGCCGCAGCAGCACCCGGCTCGCGACCTCGGCGAGCGAGGCGTCGGCCGGTACTCGCGCCGCCGCGGGCAGCGGCCGGGCCCGGTCCGCGACGGTGACGACCGTGCGCTCGCCCTCCGGGACGGGGGTCAGGTCGGCCAGCGACACCACGCCGATGGGCCGGTTCCCGTCGTCGACCACAGGAAACACCCGGTGGTGCGTGCCGCGGGCCGCGACGGTGAGGAGCTGCGCCACGCTCGCACTCCCGGGTGCGGTCACCGGCGACGCCGTCATGACGTCACCGACCCGGGTGTCGCCGAGCTGGTGCCCCAGCGAGGCGTTCGCCAGCTCGGCGTTGGCTGCGGTCCGCAGGAACCAGCCGAGGAGCATCATCCACAGGCCGCCCGCGCTGCCGAGGGCGAGCGTCTCGGCGGCGCCGAGCACGATCAGCGCCAACCCCACCGCGCGGCCGGCGCGGGCGGCGCCGCTCGCGGCGGCGAGCCGGTCGCCGGTGCGGCGCCACAACACCGCCCGCACGACCCGCCCACCGTCCAGCGGCGCACCCGGCAGCAGGTTGAACACGGCGAGTACCAGGTTGGTCGCGCCCAGCCAGCCGATCGTCGCGGTCACCAGCGCCGGGACGGGCGGACCGAGGAACGAGGCCGCCGCCAGCGCCACGATGCCGATCACGACGCTCGCGAGCGGCCCGGCCAGCGCGATCCGCAGATCGGCCTTCGGGCTCGGCGGCTCGTCGCGCAGTTCGGACACCCCGCCGAGCAGCCACAGGGTGATCCCGTCCACCCCCACTCCGTAGCGGCCCGCCACCACCGAGTGCGCAAGCTCGTGGGCGAGCAGCGATACCAGCAGGCCCAGCGCCGCGGCGACGCCCGCGATCCAGAACTGCGTGGTGCTCGGACCGCTGATCCGCGCCGGCAGGATCGTCGCGGCCAGCAGCCACGACAGCAGCCCGAGCGTCGCGAGCAGCGACCAGTGGGCCCGGATCTCTATCCCCGCGACCCGGCCGAGCCGGACCGATCCGCGCAGCATCGTCAGACCCCCGGTCGGCAGATCATGGTCGGGCACGGCGCGTGGTGCAGCAGCGCCTGACTCGTCGAGCCCAGGAGCAGGCCGCCGAGCAGGCCCCGGCCGTGGCTGCCGACGACGCTCAGCTGGGCCCGTTTCGCCAGTCTCAGCAGCAGGTGCCGGGCGCCGATCTGCTCGACGATCTCGGTGACCGGCACGTCCGGGTACCGCTCGCGCTGCCCGGCGAGACACTCGGACAGCAAGGCCGTCTCTTCGGCCTCGACGACCGCCCAGTCGATCAGCTCCAGCGCCGCGGTGCGGTCCGCGACGTCGCCGGCGCCCCACGCGTGGGCGGCGAGGACGCCGACCCCGAGCGCCGCCGCCATGTCGAACGCAGCGGTGACCAGTGGGCCGGCGTCCGCGCTGCCGTCGATGCCGACCAGCACCGGCCGGCGGTCCGTGCCCGGTTCGGGTGCCGGATCGCCCCGCCAGAGGACGACCGGGCACGTGGACCGGTGGGCGACGCGCAGCGCGGTCGAACCGGCGAGCAGCGACCCGAGCGCACCCGAGCCGGTGGCGCCGAGCACCAGCATCCGGCTGCGGTCGCCGTGTTCGAGCAGCGCCAGATCGGCCGGGCCCGGGTGGACGGTCGTGACCACCTCGAGATGCGGGCGCTGCCGGCGCAGCTCGGCCGCGGTGTCGTCGAGCAGTTCGCGGCCCCACTCGGCGAGACGCTGGCTGTATTCGGCCCGCGCGCGCAGCGCGGCGTCACTGAAATAATTCCGGGGGCCGGGCAGCGCGTGGACGAGCTGCAGGTCCGTGCCGAGCCGCTCGGCGACGGCCGCGGCCCAGGTGGCGGCCTGTTTCGCGGCGTCCGAGCCGTCGATTCCGGCGGTGACGGGCGGCCTGCCGCGGTCGCTGCTCATTGCGTCTGCCTTTCGGTTCGGCTTTGCTCGATAACGATTATGTGCAAGCCTCGTACGGGCCGACGTGGACCTCTACCGTGTTGTTGCGTAACTGTCGGGGCCCCAGTTGTTGTTGATACATGATGTGCTGATGGAGCCTGGTGTGACTCATACTTCCAGAACCAAGGCCGGACCTCGGGGGGCTCGGGCGCTCGTCCGATTCCTGATCGCGGCGCTCGTGCTACCGCTCGCCGTGGCCTTCGCCGGCGCGGGCACCGCGTCGGCGGACCCGTACTCCCGCCTGCGGGAGCACTGGGTGCCCGCGCCGGGCGGTGTCGGCCAGATCAAGGTCCGTATCTGGCTGGCGAACAACGGCAGCAACAAGGCCATGTATCTGCTCGACGGTCTGCGCGCCACCGACGACGTGAGCGGGTGGGAGCACGAGACGAACGCCGCGTGGCTGTCCGACCACGGCGTCAACGTCGTGATGCCGGTGGGCGGCCAGTCCAGCTTCTACACGGACTGGTATGCGCCGAGCAACCTCAACGGTCAGCGTTACACCTACAAGTGGGAGTCCTTCCTCACCGAGAACCTGCCGGACTTCCTCGCCGGTACGTACGGCATCGACCGGTCCAGCAACGCCGTCGTGGGTCTGTCGATGGGCGGCAACGCGGCGCTGATTCTCGCGGCCTATCACCGGGACCAGTTCCGGTTCGCCGGCTCGATGTCCGGTTACCTGAACCTGTCCGCGCCGGGCATGCGTGAGGCGATCCGCCTGGCGATGCTCGACTCCGGTGGCTACAACGCCGACTCGATGTGGGGCCCGCCGTGGAACTCGGCGTGGCTGCGCAACGATCCGTTCGTCGCCGCGCCCAGCATGCGGGGGCTGCCGATGTGGATCTCCGCGGGCAGCGGCCTGCCCGGCCAGCACGATCGGCCGAACTCCGCGATCGGCGTGTTCAACACGGGCAACGCGATGGGACTCGAGGCGCTCGCCCTGGCGCAGAACCGCGCGTTCCAGGTGCGGTTGGCGACGTTGGGCATCAACTCCGCCCACTTCGATTTCCCGGCCGCCGGTACCCACACGTGGGGCTACTGGCAGGACCAGCTGTGGGCGATGCTGCCCATGATGAAGTCCTCCATCGGTGCCTGAACGGTTCTCCCCGCCGGCCCCGGGCGTCCTGCAGGGCCGCGCCTTCGTGGTGACCGGGGCGAACAGTGGCCTCGGTGAGGCCACCGCCCGGGCCCTCGGCGCCGCCGGTGCCGACGTGGTGCTTGCGTGCCGGAACGTCGCCCGAGGTGAAGCGGTCGCGGCGGAGATCGGTCCCCGTGCGCAGGTGCGACGGCTCGATCTCGCCGACCTGGCGTCGGTGCGGGAGTTCGCGGCGGGCATCGAGACCGCCGACGTGCTCGTCAACAACGCGGGCGTGATGGCCGTGCCGCTGAGCCGCACGGCGGACGGTTTCGAGATGCAGATGGGCACCAACCACCTCGGGCACTTCGCGCTGACCGGGCTGCTGCTCGATCGGCTCACCGATCGGGTGGTGACGGTCTCGAGCACGAGTCACCGGTTCGGCCGGATCCACCTCGACGACCTGAACTGGGAGCGCCGGCGGCACTACAGCCGTTCCCTGGCGTACGCGGAGTCCAAGCTGGCGAACCTGATGTTCAGCCTCGAACTCGGCCGGCGGCTGGCGGCCGCCGGCTCGCCGCTGAAGGCCGTGGCCGCGCACCCGGGGTACGCGGCCACCGAGGTCGGCACGCACACCGGGACGTGGTTCGACCAGCTGTTCCGACTCGGGAAGAAGGTGCTCGGACGCACCCCCGCCGAGGGCGCGGAATCCGTCGTGGTCGCCGCCACCGATCCGGAGGTGACCGGCGGCTACATCGGACCGGACCGCTTCTTCGAGTTGTACGGCCCGCCGACCGTGGCCGCCTACAGCCGACACGCCGCGGATCCGGAGACCGCCCGGCGACTGTGGGAGCTGTCGGAGCAGCTCACGGGCGTGCGGTTCGACCTGTAGCGAACGCGCCTGTAGCGAACGGCGCCGGCCTGCGGCGTCGACGGGGACGCCGTGATGTCGTGACCCGTCGGGGTGGAAGGTCACGGTCCCGGGGGCGCCGCGCTGCGTCCGGCCGGGGCGCCGACCCGGGACGCGTTCCTTCCCCCGCGTAGTCCGCTCACCGTAGGGTGGCCGACATGACGGCTTGGACCACACGCGACATCCCGAAGCAGGACGGCCGCACCTTCGTGGTGACCGGCGCGAACAGCGGGCTGGGCGCGGTGGCCGCCCGTGCCCTCGGGGCCGCGGGGGCGCGGGTGGTGCTGGCGTGCCGGAACGTGGCCGCGGGCGAGGCCGTCGCCCGGGAGATCGGGCCCGCCGCGCAGGTCCGGCGCCTCGATCTGGCCGACCTGGCGTCGGTGCGGGAGTTCGCAGCGGGTATCGACGAGGTCGACGTGCTGGTCAACAACGCAGGTGTGATGGCGGTGCCGCTGCGTCGCACCGTCGACGGATTCGAGATGCAGATCGGGACCAACCACCTCGGCCACTTCGCCCTCACCGACCTGCTCCTCGACCGCGTCACGGACCGCGTGGTGACGATGTCGAGCATCATGCACCGGATCGGTCGCATCGACCTCGACGACCTGAACTGGGTGTACCGCCGCTACGACCGGTGGCTGGCGTACGGGCAGTCGAAGCTGGCCAACCTGCTGTTCACCCAGGAGCTGCAGCGCAGGCTCACCGAGCGGCGGTCCGCGGTCGTGGCGGTGGCCGCCCACCCGGGGTACTCGTCGACGAACCTGCAGTCGCACACCGAGTCGATCCAGGACCTGTTCCTGGGCGTGGCGAACAAGCTGGTGGGGCAGTCCGCCCAGACCGGCGCGCTACCACTGCTGTATGCGGCCACCGCGCCCGGCGTCGAACCCGGCGGGTACTACGGGCCGGGCGGACTGTTCGAGATGCGCGGCAGTCCCGAGCGTGTCGAATCCAACTCCCGCTCGCACGACGAGGCTGTCGCCCGTGGGCTCTGGGAGCTGTCGGCGAAGCTGTGCGCGCCCGCCGGATAGCGGCAGCACGTCAGTCCGAGACGCGCCGGATGTAGAGCAACCGGTCGCCGGTCATGACCGTCTCCACCTCCGGGGACCCGACACGCAGCAGGCGGCCGTTGCGTTCGATGCCCAGGACGATATCCGGCAGGTGCCGCGGTGAGTCGCCGACCTCGTCGGCTTCGACGTCGCGTTCGGCGATCGCGAAGCCTTCCTCCGGAGTGAGCAGATCCTCGATCATTTCCACGACGTTCGGGGTGATGGTGGCGGCTCCGAGCAACCGGCCCGCCGTCTCGGACGAGATCACCACCGTGTCGGCGCCCGACTGGCGCAGCAGGTGGGTGTTCTCCGATTCGCGGATGGCCACGACGATCTTGGCGGCGGGGGCGAGTTCGCGGGCGGTGAGGGTGACGAGTACCGCGGAGTCGTCGCGGTTGGCGGCGACGACGATCGAGTTGCAGTGCGGCACCCCGGCCAGACGCAGCACATCCGATTTGGTCGCCGAGCCCTGCACGGTGACCAGACCCCGGCCGTTGGCGGCGTCGAGCACCACCGGCTCGGTGTCGACGACGACGATGTCCGAGGGCGCGGCGCCGTCGCCGAGCATCGCATCGACCGCGGTGCGGCCCTTGGTGCCGTAGCCGACGACCACAGTGTGGTTGCGCACCCCGTGTCGCCAGCGTTGGATGCGGAAGGTTTGCCGGGAACTCTCGGTCAGGGCGGAGAGGGTGGTGCCGACCAGGATGATGAGGAAGAAGATCCGAAGCGGGGTGATGACCAGGACGTTGACCAGACGGGCCGCGGGCGTGATGGGAGTGATGTCGCCGTAGCCGGTGGTCGAGAGCGATACTGTCGCGTAGTAGATGCAGTCCAGCAGCGACAGCTCGTTGTCCTGGTTGTCGGAGTAGCCGTCGCGGTCCAGGTAGACGACGAGCACCACCAGGGTCAGGGCGATCAGGGCGTACCCGATTCGGCGCACGATCGCGCGGCCCGGACTGGTCTGCAACTGCGGCACCCGCAGGATGCCCACCAGTGCGAAATCGGGTCGCTCGGTCAGGGTGTCGGAGCGGCTGAACCGGGCCCGGAGCGTGCTACCGGGCACGGCCGGCTTCGTTCGGTGCCGCGGCCCGGCGGGGGCCCGGGGGCGCCTGGTGCGCTGTCGGAGACATCGTCAGCAGCCTACGTCGTTCCGACGGCCGTCAGGTCAGTTCGCTGAAGCGCTCGGTGTTGCGGACCTGGCCGGAGACGATGATGGTGTCGCCCGGAGCGAGCACGGTGTCGGCGGTGGCGTAGGTGAAGCCTTCGCCGGGGCGTTTGATCGCCACGACGGTGACACCGAAATCGGAGCGGACGGCGGTGTCGCCGAGACGCCGGCCGATCGCGAATGCGGGCGGGGTGGTCTTGACCATCGCGAAACCGTCGTCGAACTCGATGTAGTCCATCATCCGGCCGCGGACCAGGTGGGCGACGCGCTTGCCCATGTCGTGTTCGGGCCGGACGACGTGGTGCACGCCGATCTGGCTGAGGATCTTCGCGTGCGCGTTGCTGATGGCCTTGGCCCACACGTTCGGCACCGCCATGTTGATCAACGCCGAGGCCGTCAGCAGGCTGGCCTCGAGGTCGGAACCGATGCCCACGACGGCGCGCCCGTACTCGTGCACCGACAGTTGCCGCAGCGATTCCTCGTCGGTGGTGTCGGCGACCACGGCATGGGTGAGGCGGTGGGCGACCTTCTGCACGACCGCCTCGCTCGAGTCGATGCCGAGCACTTCCGTGCCCTGGGCCATCAACTCCAGCGCCAGTGATTTGCCGAAGCGGCCGAGTCCGAGCACGACCACGACGTCGGAGGCAGGTTTCCTAGCCAATGAAGGGCCTTTCGGTGGGAAGTTCGTAGCGCCGTCCGCGTTCGCGGGCGGCGAGGGCGCTGACCAGGGTGATCGAGCCGATCCGGCCGAGGTACATCAGCAGTACCAGGACGAGCTGTCCCCAGGCCGGAAGCTGAGCGGTGATTCCCGTGGACAGCCCGACCGTGGCGAACGCGGAGGTGACCTCGAACAGCAGCACGTCGAGATCGAATCCGGTGCCGGCGAGCAGGACGATGGTCGGCACCGCCACCAGACCGACGCCGATCAACGCTACCGACAGCGCCTGGCGCTGCACCCGGGTGTCGATGCGCCGGTCGAACACGGTCACCGAACGCTCACCACGGGCCTCGGCCGCGATGACGAACAGCAGCAGCACGAAGGTGGTCACCTTGATCCCGCCTGCGGTGCCGCCGCTGCCGCCGCCAATGAACATCAGCACGTCGGTCACGAGCAGCGTCGCGTCGTCCACCTGCGCGTAGTCGACGCTGTTGAACCCCGCCGTGCGGGGCATGACGCCCTGGAACGTGGCGACGAGCAACTTCTGGCCGAAGTGGTAGTGCTGCAGGGTGCGGGTCCATTCGAGGATCAGCACGAGCGCGGGTCCCACCACCAGCAGCACCGCGGTGACGGTCACGGTCAGCCGGGTGTGCAGGCTCCATCGAGTGCTGCGGCCCCGTAGGTGCCGGGTCACTTCGAACAGGACCGGGAACCCGATTCCGCCGAGGATCACCGCGATCATGAGCGGCACACAGATCCAGGGATCTTCGGCGAAGCCGATCATGTTGTTGCTGTAGAGGGCGAAGCCGGCGTTGTTGAACGCCGAGACGGAGTGGAACACCCCCAGCCACACCGCCCGCAGGGGTGGTTCCTCGTAGCCGAGCGCGAACCGCGCTGCGAGCGCCACCGCAGTGACCGCTTCGATGAGCACGCTCATCCGCACGACGCCGACGACGACCGAGCGGACGTCGCCGAGTCCGGATGCACGCGCCTCGGCGGCGGTGTTCAGTCGGGCCTTGAGGCCGATCCGGTTCGCGAGCAGCAGGCCCACGAGCGAGGCCATGGTCATGATCCCGAACCCCCCGGCCTGGATCAGGGCGAGGATGACGCCCTGGCCGAAACCGGACCAGTGGGTGGGCGTGTCGACGACGACCAGCCCGGTCAGGCACATCGCCGAGGTGGCGGTGAACAGGGCGTCGACGACGGAGGCCGCGGCGTCGGGCCGGCGCGCCGCGGGGGTGAGGAGCGCGGCCGTGCCGACGGCGATCGCTGCGGCGAAGCTCAGCGCCACGACCCTGACCGGGGTCAGGGTCGCCCGCGCCGCCAGTCGCCGCAGCAGGGACGGCGCGGATGCGCCGGCGGGTGTTCTCACCCGGAGGAGACTAGACCCGCTCCGGGTCGCCGGGGAACCGGGTAGAGATGACCGGAATTCGGGCTCCCGCCGTCGGCTCGTGCCACCGGCCGCCGCCGACGAACGTCACCCGTCCCGGGACCTGCGTGGCGCCGCCTCGCGTTCGTCCTGACCGCCGGCGAGCAGGCCGCTGACCCGTTCGCCCGCGGAGTCCAGGGCGCCTCTCGTCTTGTGCGCGGCGGCCTTCTCGGTGAGTTTCCCGGCCGGGCCGCCGACGATGTCCGTCAGGCCTTTCGGCTCGGTGGTGGAGATCTCGAGCCTGTTGACCGCCTCGGCGAAACGCAGGTAGGTGTCCACGCTCGCCACCACCACCCGGGCGTCGATGGTGATGATCTCGATGCCCACGAGCGAGACGCGGACGAATGCGTCGATGACGAGGCCCTTGTCGAGAATGGTGTCGATGACGTCGGCGAGGCCGGACGAGTTCGGCCTCGCCATCGTGCCGCCGCCGCCTCCGCCTCCGGATTGGATGGTCATGATCCGCGCTCCTTGCTGTCGCTCGGCGGTTCGCGTGCCGCCGGTCGCGCGGGGAGAGCACTCGTGGGGCGGTGCGCGTACAAGGGCTATAGCCGCGCACCCCCCGGTCGAAACCCGCCCGTCGACGGAAGTGAGGTCAAAGTCGAGCAAAACAGATACCGTTCGACCGGTTTGTTGATAGCGTCGTCGCAGGCCGGATCCGGGAGCCCGGCCTCGACGTCTCCGCGTCGTCCGGGATTGGACGAGGGGTAGTCCGGGACGATGCGGAGACGTCACGGCGTCCGGCGCAGCACGTGCGCCTCTTGTGCGGAGATGGCAGGGTTACCGCACACGCGGGACGTTTCGGCGCCACGATGGGGGAATGCAGGTGATGAGCCTTCCCGAGGCGCTGTTCGTACTGCTCGAAACTCCGTCGCGTCCACTGCACCTCGGTGCTCTCGTATTGTTCGAACCGCCGCCGGAGGCCGGGGACGATCACGCCCGCCGCATGTACGAGATCCTGCTCACCCACGACGAGGTGGCGGACCCGCTGCGGCGGCGTCCCGTCCGGACCCTGCGCGGAGCCGGCTACCCGTTGTGGTCGCGTCCCGAGAACGTCGACCTGGGATTCCACGTGCGCCACACCGCCGTTCCCGGCTCGGGTTCGATGACCGACCTGCTGGCCCTCGTCTCCCGGATCCACGGGTCCCCACTCGACCCGCTCCGCCCGATGTGGGAGGTGTACGTCATCGAGGGACTCGACGACGGGCGCACCGCGATGTACGCGAAGATCCATCTGTCCCTCGCCGACGGTCCGGCCGGCCTGCGCCTGCTGCACCGGAGCATGTCCACCGACCCCGAGGCCTGCGACTGTCCCGCCCCGTGGAGCCCGGAGGTGGTCGCCCCCCGGGCTCGGCTGTCGACACTGCCCACGTCGTGGCTGCGCGCCGGGCTGCGGGCGGGCACGGAAGTGTTCGCGATGACCCCGGAAATCGGCAGGCTGGTCACCGACGGCGTGCGCCGGCACCGGGTGGCGCTGCCGTGGCAGACACCGCCCACGATCTTCAACGTCGCGGTGGGCCGGGGCCGGACCTTCGCGGCGCGTTCCTGGCAGATCGAGCGGCTCCACGCGGTCGCGACCGCGTCCGGCACCACGATCGACGCCGTCGCGCTCACGATGTGCGCCGGCGGCTTGCGCGCCTATCTGTCCGAGCGGTACGCGCTCCCGGAGTCACCGCTGACCGCGATGCTCCCGGTGCCGATGAACCTCGGTGGGGCCGCGGTCGGTCCCGGCGGTCGTGAACCCGGAGTGGGAGCGATGGTGATCGGCCTGGCCACCGACGAACCCGATCCCGCGGTGCGGCTCGCCCGGATCGCCGACTCGCTCGTCCACACCGACCGGGTGGTCACCGCGCTCAGCGGAACCCAGTTCCTGATGCTCAGCGCGCTGTCGCTGAGCCCGCTCGCGCTCGAGCCGGTGCGGCGGTTCGTCGACGAGATCCCGCCGCCGTTCAACGTGCTGATCTCGTATCTTCCCGGGCCCGCGCGCACCCGTTACTGGAACGGTGCGCGGCTGACCGGCATCTACCCCGTGCCTGCGGTGCTGAACGGACAGGCGCTGGGCATCACCCTCATGGGGAACGACGGCCGGCTCGATCTCGGGGTGGTCGGCGACCGTCATGCCGTGCCCGCCCTCGACCGGCTGGTCGAACTCCTCGAGGGCGCACTCAGCGAACTGGAGAGCGCTGTGGGTACCCGGCCGCGGTGAAGCCGACCGGCTCGACGGGGTGCCCGCCCCTGCCGATCTGCCCGAGCAGGTCCAGGGTGCGCAGATAGCGACGGACGAGATCGCCGGCCGACAGATCCGACTCCGCGGCCTCACGCAGGGCCGCGGACACCCCGTCGCCCCGGGCCCACCGGTGGATCGCCCGCATCGCCACCGGGTCCGGTTCGGGGCCCTCGGGCAGGCCGTGCCGGCGCTCGGCGTCCGACACCTCCCGCCACAGCCGGACCGTCGCGCGGTAGGCGGCGTCGACGCCGGCCGTGAGGGCCCCGCCACCGGGAGCCGGACGGCGCGCTTCGCCGAGCACGCTCGACACGACGGCGGCCAGCTCCGCCGGATCCAGGCCCGCCCACACGCCGGTCCGCAGACACTCGGCGACGAGAAGGTCGCTGCCGCAATAGATCCGGCCCAGGATCCGGCCGTGGTCGGTGACCACCGCCTCGCCGGAATACGGATCGGACAGCAGGTATCCGCGTTCGTCGAGCAGGCCGAGGACTCGGTCGAACGTGCCCACCAGCCGACCGGTGGCGGCGGCGACCTGTCCGCGCAGCACCTCGGTGTCGGCGGCCAGTGCCCGCCGGCGCTCGGCGACGGCGATCAGGCGTTCCCGATCGGGGTACCGGTGACCGGGGTGCGAACGCACGGCCCGCGCGAGCGCGGTCACCGCGTCGGCGGTTCCGGTGGTACGCGCGACGGCCAACCGCTCCCGCAACTGCTGGTACTCGGCGAAACCCTCGGCGTCCCCGAGTTCGGCGTCGAGCAGACGCAGCGTCGCGGCGTTCGTCGTCGCGGCGGAGGCGAGCGCGGCCACCGAATGCTCCGCCTGGAACTGGGCGAAGGACCGTCCGAGCAGGTCCCGGGCTCCGGCGACCCCGAGCCTGTCGACGAGGTTGACGGCCGTGTTGTAGCCCACCCGCAGCGAGCTGTTCAGCGGATAGGTGCGGGTGGAGGCGAGTCCGGCGACGGTGGCCGGCTGCACCTCCGGACTCCACAGCACGACCGCGTGACCCTCCCGGTCGACGCCGCGACGACCGGCCCGTCCCGTCAACTGGGTGTACTCGCCGGCGGTGAGCCGGACCGGTCCGGCGGCGGTGTGCTTGACGAGGCGTTCGAGCACGACGGTCCGGGCAGGCATGTTGACGCCCACGGCGAGGGTCTCCGTGGCGAAGACGATCCGGACGAGGCCGAGGCCGAACAGTTCCTCCACGGCGTGCCGGAAGACCGGCACCATGCCCGCGTGGTGGGCGGCGAAGCCACGCTCGAGTCCGTCGAGCCAGTCGGCGAATCCGAGCGCATCGAGGTCGGCGGGGGAGACCCCGGCCGTGTGCCGATCGACGATGCGGCGGATGCGGGTGACGTCGGCGGCCTCGGTGAGCCGCAACGACGAACGCAGGCATTCGGCGACGGCCTCGTCGCAGCCGCTGCGGCTGAAGCGGAACCAGATCGCCGGCAGCAGCGACTCGGCTTCGAGCCGCGCCACGAGTTCGGGCCGGTCGACGCCGGCCGGGCCGGGCGTGGCGGAGCGGCGACGCCGGCGCCGGGACGGAACCGCGGGGGCGGCGTCGACGAGCTGGCGATGCGCGACGTACCGCACGAGATTCTCGTCGATCGCCCCGGTGGTGGGGGAGAACAGGTCGAACAGCCGTCCACCGGCGAGCACGTGCTGGTGCAGCGGCACCGGCCGGGTCTCCTCGACGACGACGGTGGTCGCACCGCGGACGAGGCCCAGCCACGCGCCGAACTCCTCGGCGTTGCTGACCGTCGCCGACAGGCTCACCAGCCGCACGGGGGCGGGGAGGTAGAGGATGGCCTCCTCCCACACCGCCCCGCGTTCACGGTCGGCGAGGAAGTGCACCTCGTCCATCACGACGTGGGTGAGCCCGTCGAGCAGGGGCGAGCGGCCGTGCAGCATGCTGCGCAGCACCTCGGTGGTCATCACCACGACGGGTGCGTGCGGGTCGAGGGAGACGTCGCCCGTGAGCAGCCCCACCTGCTCGTCCCCGAGCCGCGCGACCAGATCGGCGTACTTCTGGTTGCTCAGGGCCTTGATCGGGGTGGTGTAGAAGCACTTGCCGCCTGCGGCGCGCGCGAGGTGGACGGCGAACTCGCCGACGACCGTCTTGCCGGCTCCGGTGGGAGCGCACACGAGCACGTCCCGATCCTCGTCGAGGGCGCGGCAGGCGCGGACCTGGAAGTCGTCGAGGGTGAATCCGAGTCCCGCGGTGAACTGCGCGAGCCGCGGCCCGTCCTGCCTGCACACGCACTCCACGCTACGCGCGCCCGACGGTGGGCCGCGCGGGTGTCAGTCCTCGGTGACCTCGAGCTCGACCTCGATGTTGCCGCGGGTGGCGTTCGAGTACGGGCACACTTGGTGGGCCTTGTCGGTCAGTTCGAGGGCCTGGGCGCGCGGCACGTGGGGGAGGGACACCTCGAGGGTGACCTTCAGGCCGAAGCCGCCGCCGTCGGTGCGGCCGATGCCCACGCGTGCCCCGACCGCCGAGTCGGCGACGTCGGCCTTGTCCTGCCGGGCGACGAGCTGCAGCGCCGAGTGGAAGCACGCCGCGTACCCGGCGGCGAAGAGCTGCTCGGGGTTGGTGCCCTTGCCGTCGCCACCCATCTCGGTGGGGACCGACAGTTTCACGTCGACCTTGCCGTCGGAGGTGCGGGCGCGGCCGTTGCGGCCCTCCCCGGTGGCGAGGGCTTCGGCGGTGTAGAGCACGTGCATGTGTTTCTCCTGTCGGTGGGGCGGGTCAGTTGTCCCGGTCGGGTGTGTCGTCGGTGATGCCGTGCAGGGCGGCGGTCAGGCGGTGGAGCGTGTCGCGCAGGCCGGCGAGTTCGCCGGGGTCGAGACCGATGGCGCAGGCCAGCCGCGCCGGAATGTCCTCAGCCTGTGAGCGCAGCGCGCTCCCGGCGTCGGTGAGGTGGATGCGCACGCGGCGCTCGTCCGTGCTCTGCCGGCGGCGTTCGACGAGACCGGCGGCCTCGAGCCGCTTGAGGAGCGGCGAGAGGGTGCCGGTGTCGAGGTGGAGGGCGTCGCACAGCTCGCGCACCCCGCGACTGTCGCGTTCCCACAGCGCCAGCATGACGAGGTACTGCGGATAGGTGACCCCGAGCCGGTCGAGCATGCCGCGGTAGGCGGCCGTGGTGGCCCGGGAGGCGGAGTAGAGCGCGAAGCAGACCTGCCGGTCGAGCGCGAGATCATCGGACACGAGAAATAAAGTAGCGCACCGCTATGTTGTGCACAATCGAAATCGGCGGGAGCCTACCGTGACGCACATCACTTCACGGTTGGAATTGACAGACGGCCCGCCACGTTAGTTGAGTGAGAAAGACTCAAGTCCGAGAGAAAGGCTTCGGAATGCCGGCATTCTTCGGGCCTGGTGGCCCTGGGCGTATCGACATCACCCGCTACCTGAGCCGTGGCACCCAGGAACTGATGGCCGCTGCGGCCCGATTCGCCGCCGAACGCGGTGACACGGACCTCGACGCCCTCCACGTCCTGCACGTGATGGCGGAGCAGGACCCGGTCCGGTCCGTCATGACCCGCGCCGGAGCCGACCCCGCCGAGGTTCTGGCCGCGGTGGAACAGCGCCTCCCGCAGGAACAGAGCCGCAGTGCAGTCACCGCTCCCGCCCTCACCGGGGCGATCAAGACGGTGCTGCTCGAGGCGCACCAGCTCACCCGCGCCCTCGGCGCGACCTACATCGAACCGCAGCACCTGTTCGTGGCTCTCGCCGCCGACCAGGAGCACGGGGTCGGGGGCCTGCTCGTCTCGGCCGGGATCACCGCGCAGTCGCTCCAGGCCGCGCTGCAGCCCGGTGCGGCGACCGAGGCGGCGCAGGAACAGTCCGCCACCCCCACGCTGGACAAGTTCGGTGTCGACCTGACCGAGCGGGCCCGTGGCGGTGGCATCGACCCCGTCATCGGCCGTGCCGACGAAATCGAGCAGACCGTCGAGATCCTCTCCCGCCGCACCAAGAACAACCCGGTGCTGGTCGGCGAGGCCGGGGTCGGCAAGACCGCGATCGTCGAGGGCCTCGCCCAGCGCGTCGTCGACGGCGACGTCCCGGACAGCCTGCGCGGCAAGCGGATCGTGCAGCTCGACCTGACCGGCATGGTCGCCGGTACGCGGTACCGCGGCGACTTCGAGGAGCGGCTGACCAAGGTGCTCGACGAGATCACCGCGCACTCGGACGAGCTGATCGTCTTCGTCGACGAAATCCACACCGTCGTCGGCGCGGGCGGCGGCAACGAGGGCGCGATGGATGCCGGAAACATCCTCAAGCCCAAGCTCGCCCGCGGGGAACTGCACATCGTCGGCGCCACCACGCTCGACGAGTACCGCAAGCACATCGAGAAGGATCCGGCGCTCGAGCGGCGCTTCCAGCCCGTCACCGTCGGCGAACCCGGCCACGACGACGCGGTCGCGATCCTGCGCGGTCTCCGGGACCGCTACGCCGAACACCACGGCGTGCGGTACACCGACGACGCGCTCGACGCCGCCGTCGACCTGTCGGTGCGGTACCTGCCGGACCGGCACCTGCCGGACAAGGCGATCGACCTGATCGACCAGGCCGGTGCCCGGCTGCGGCTGCGCAGCCCGCGCGTCGACGAGACGGCGCTGCGCGAGCAGCTGTCCCGGCTCGAAGCCGACAAGGACCGTGCCGTCGCCGAGGAACGCTACGAGCAGGCCTCGCGACTGCGCGACCAGATCACCGAGGTGCAGGCCCGTCTCGACGCCGGGGCGCCCGCCGACACCGAGGTGCCCGAGGTGACCGCCGAACTGATCGCCGAGGTCGTCTCCCGCGCCACCGGCATCCCCGCGACACGGATGACCCAGGCCGAGAAGGAGCGGCTGCGCGGCCTCGAGGACGAGCTGCACCGGCGGGTCGTCGGGCAGGACGAAGCCGTCCGGGCCGTGGCCCGGGCCGTGCGGCGCAGCCGCGCCGGCATGAGCGACCCGCACCGGCCGGTCGGCAGCTTCCTGTTCCTCGGACCCACCGGCGTGGGCAAGACCGAGCTGGCGAAGGCGCTGGCGGAGGTGCTGTTCGGCGACGAACGCAAGATGCTGCGGGTGGACATGAGCGAGTTCGGCGAGCGGCACACCGTCAGCCGTCTCGTGGGAGCGCCCCCCGGCTACGTCGGCTACGGCGAGGCCGGCCAGCTCACCGAGCAGGTGCGGCGCAACCCCTACTCGGTGGTGTTGCTCGACGAGATCGAGAAGGCGCACCCGGACGTGTTCAACACCCTGCTGCAGGTGCTCGACGACGGCCGGCTCACCGACGGTCAGGGACGCACGGTCGACTTCACCAACACGGTGGTGATCATGACCAGCAACCTCGGCTCGGACATCATCTCGAGCCGCGGCGGGGCGCTGGGCTTCAGCACCGGCGATGCCGAGGCAGCGGAGAAGCCGCTGCGGGACCGGGTGATGGGCCGGCTGCGCGAGTCGATGCGGCCCGAGTTCCTCAACCGCATCGACGAGATCGTGATCTTCCGCAAGCTCGACACCGAGCAGCTGCACCGGATCACCGATCTGCTGCTGAACGACAGCCGCAAGCGTCTGCAGGCCAAGGGCATCGAGGTCGAGTTCACCGAGGCCGCCGTCGACTGGATCGCCGAGCACGGGCATCAGCCCGAGTTCGGGGCGCGGCCGCTGCGCCGGTCCATCCAGCGCGCGGTGGACGACCGCATCGCCGATCTGCTGCTCGACGACGTGCTCGTCGAGGGCGGTCAGATCCGCGTCGACGTGGCCGACGACGAGCTCGAGCTCTCGGTGGGCTAGACACCGGCACGCGAAGCGCGGGCGGTGACCGGCATCCGGTCACCGCCCGTCCGCGTCTGCGGCCACGTCAGCCGGCCTGCGTCATCCGGCGAATCGCGTTCAGGGGCAAACGGATCCATTGGGGACGGTGACGGGCCTCGTACACGACCTCGTACACGGCCTTGTCCAGCTCGTACGCGCGCAGCAGCGCGGCGAACTCGCGCGGATCCACGCCGGACTCGCTCGCGTAACCGTCACAGAACGCCGCGGAGTTGCGCTGTGCCCATTCCTGCGCCCGGAACTCGCGCTGCGCGGCAGCGGCCTCCGACGTCGCATCGTGCAGGGAGTGGTGGGCCGCGTAGTCGAACGAGCGGAGCATCCCCGCGACGTCGCGCAGGGCGCTGTCCGGTTCCCGACGTTCGTCGAGGGACTTGGCGGGCTCGCCCTCGAAATCGATGAGCAGCCAGTGCTCGGGGGTGCGCAGCACCTGCCCGAGGTGCAGGTCCCCGTGGATCCGCTGGACCGTCGTCGTGCCGGTGGCCGCAGCCTCCGCGAACCGCGCCCGCACCCCCGGGGCGATCTCCGCCAGTTCGGGTACGACGGCGCCGGCGGCATCCAGGCGGCGCAGCATCCCGTCGACGATGTCGCCCACGGCTCGCTGGGACGTCCCGAGGGACTGCGCCAGCAGCGCGTGCACCTCGGCCACCGCGGCGCCCATCCGCTGCGATTCCCCGGCGAAATCCGTGCCCACCTCGTCCGCCCGCAGGTCCGCCTCGAGCAGCAGGTCCCGCACACTGCCCAGCGCCATCGACCAGCCGTCGGCGGAGTTGGCGGCGAAGTCCTGCACCATCGCCAGGGTCGTGCGCACCCCACCGATCTCGGCGTCGATCCACGCGCGCACCGGGGCCACCGACCGGCAGCCCGCCTCCCCGAGCGCGAGATGCAGCTCCACATCCGGGTTGACCCCCGGAGTGATCCGGCGGAACAGCTTGAGCAGCAACTGCTCGCCGAGCACGACGGAGGTGTTGGACTGCTCGGCGCTGAGCGCCCGTCCCCGCAGACCCTCCTCGATGACCGTGCCGGGCACGGTGTGCAACTCGACCGGGCCGTACACCTGCCCGGTGGCGATCGAGTGCGCGTACAGGTCGATGATCTCCTGATCGCGCAGGCCGTCGTAGGCGTGGGTGCGATCGTCGCCGCTGCCGTCGGGCCGCGGCAGCGCCCAGGGTGCCAGCTCGTCGGGCAGGTGGAGGCGGTAGCCGAGGGGCACCTGATAGATCTGCTCGTCGCCGGACTCGAACTCGACGGTCACCAGCAGGTGGTCCGCCCCGAATGCGGGAGTGTCGGTGAGGTGTTCCCGCAGCTTGATGCGTACGGCGGCGACGGTCCGGCCCTTGGCGGCGAACCAGCGCTGGTGGGGGAGCCACTCGGCCAGCAGGGCCTCGAGCTCCGCGTCGGAATAATGCTGCACGTGTGGCTCCGTCATGGCTGTACCGCCGCCTCGGCCTCGCTGCTCACCGGATGTTCGCCGACGCCTTCCTTCGTCGGATCCGGTTGCAGCGCAAACCAGTAGAAGCCGTGACCGGGCAGGGTGACCATGTACCCCTCCTCCGTGATCGGTGGGAACGGGACGGAACCGGTGAGCTCCACCGGAATCCACCCCGCGAACCGCGACAGGTCCAGGATGACGGCCTGCGGATACCGGGACAGATTGTTCACGCACAGGATGACGTCGCTGTAGTTGCGGTCCGGTCCGAGCGGCATCTCCCGCAGGTAGGACAGGACGGCCGGGTTGGCGCTGCCGAGTTCGGTGAACGCGGCCTTGCCGAACGCCGGATGTTGCTTGCGGACCTGGATCATCCGCCGCGTCCAGTGCAGCAGGGTGTTCGTCGAGTTCATCTGCCGCTCGACGTTCACGGACTGGTAACCGTAGGTCGGATCCATGATCGTCGGCAGGTACAACCGCGCGGGATCCGCTCGCGAGAAGCCCGCGTTGCGGTCCGGGGTCCACTGCATCGGCGTGCGCACCGCGTCGCGGTCACCGAGCCAGATGTTGTCGCCCATCCCGATCTCGTCGCCGTAGTAGAGCACCGGCGACCCGGGCAGGCTCAACAGCAGCGCCGTGAACAGTTCGAGCTGGTTGCGGTCGTTCTCGAGCAGCGGCGCCAGCCGGCGGCGGATACCGATGTTCGCCCGCATCCGCGGGTCGGTCACGTACTCGGCGTACATGTAGTCACGTTCTTCGTCCGTGACCATCTCGAGGGTCAGCTCGTCGTGGTTGCGCAGGAAGATGCCCCACTGCGCACTGCTCGGGATCGGCGGTGTCTGGGCGAGGATCTCGGAGATCGGGAACCGGTTCTGGCGACGCACCGCCATGAAGATGCGCGGCATGAGCGGGAAGTGGAAGGCCATGTGGCACTCGTCGCCGACCTCCGGTTCGCCGAAGTACTCCACCACGTCGCTGGGCCACTGGTTCGCCTCGGCGAGCAGCACGCGGCCCGGGTACTCCGCGTCGATCACCGCGCGGCACTTCTTCAGGAACGCGTGCGTCTCGGGCAGGTTCTCGCAGTTGGTGCCTTCGCGTTCGAACAGGTAGGGCACCGCATCGAGCCGGAACCCGTCGATACCCAGGTCGAGCCAGAAGCGCAGGACGTCGATCATCGCGTCCTGCACCTCGGGATTGTCGTAGTTCAGGTCCGGCTGATGCGAGAAGAAGCGGTGCCAGTAGTACTGCTTGCGCACCGGATCCCATGTCCAGTTCGACGATTCGGTGTCGACGAAGATGATGCGCGCATCCGGGTAACGCTCGTCGGTGTCGGACCACACGTAGAAGTCGCCGTACGGGCCCTCCGGGTCGGTCCTCGACTCCTGGAACCACGCGTGCGTGTCCGACGTGTGGTTCATGACCAGATCGGTGATGACCCGGATGCCGCGCTTGTGCGCCTCGTCGAGAAACAGGACGAAGTCGTCGACCGTGCCGAACTCCGGCAGCACCGCCCGGAAGTCCCGGATGTCGTACCCGCCGTCGCGCAGGGGGGAGTCGTAGAACGGGGGCAGCCAGATGCAGTCGGCGCCCAGCCAGGCGATGTAGTCGAGCTTCTCGGTCAGCCCGCGCAGATCACCCGTCCCGTCGTGGTTCGAGTCGTTGAACGCGCGCACCAGGACTTCGTAGAACACCGCGGTCTTGAACCAGTCCGGATCCACCGCGAGATTTCTGGCATGGGAGAAGTCCTCGGACTGGGCCTCGACCAGGTGTCCGTCGGCGGTGTGTTCCGGTCCTGTCCCCCGAGCGTTCTCGTCGGGTGGATTCGCTCCGGGCGGGCTTACGCCCAGGGATGGGGCGGCAGTTCCGCCGTCCAGGTCTGGCATGGCACCTCCGTGCTCGTCGCTTCGCGGGACAGACTCTCCAAGGGTGCCCCGGTTCGCGCGTTTCCACACCCGAAGCGGCCGACTATCGACCGTTGTCGTGGTGTTGCGTTCCGTCCGGATTCCGGCTGCGCACCGATGTCGGAACCCGAACCTGATCGGCGTGCCGAAGGGGTGCGTGCCCGCCCCCCGTGCGCGGTTTCGGTAGCCCCCGCTACCGAAACCGCGCACGGGGGGCGCCGTGGCGCGGGGGAGGGCGGCCTGTTACGGTGGTCCGCATGCAGCGCGCATATTTCTGGTTTAGCAGGCCGGCCCGGGGTGGGTCGGTCGGCGTAACCGCGCGCTGACTTCTTCCACCTACGAGCCGGACACGGACCGGCTCGCTGGAATCACCGAAGGTTCAGCCAGGGTCGGCCCGGGAACAGGAACCGAACCCCGATGACCACCAGCACCTCCATCTCCACCGCGAATCTCGACGAACAGCGGACCGTGCGGATCAGCCCGCTCGTCGCTCCGGCCGTCGTCCGCGGCGAACACGCCCCCGACGAGGTCGCCGCCGCGACCGTGCGCTCGGGCCGCGCCGACACCGTGGCGATCCTCGACGGCACCGACGACCGCCTGCTCGTCGTGGTCGGGCCGTGCTCGGTGCACGATCCCGCCGCCGCGATGGACTACGCGCGACGTCTCGCCGCGAAGGCCGACGAGCTGCGTGACGACCTGCACGTGGTGATGCGGGTGTACTTCGAGAAGCCGCGCACCACCCTCGGGTGGAAGGGCCTGCTCAACGACCCGCATCTCGACGGCACCTACGACATCAACACCGGACTGCGCATCGGCCGCAAACTGCTGCTCGACGTCTCCGGCCTCGGTCTGCCCGTGGGGTGCGAGTTCCTCGATCCGATCCTGCCGCAGTACTACGCGGACCTGGTGACCTACGGCGCGATCGGTGCCCGCACCGCGGCCAGCCAGGTGCACCGGCAGCTGTGCAGCGCGCTGTCCATGCCGGTGGGCATCAAGAACTCCACCGAGGGTGACGTGCAGGTGGCCGTCGACGGCACCCGCGCCGCCGCCGCGAGTCACGTGTTCCCCGGCACCGACCTCGACGGCCAGGCCGCCCTCATCGAGACCGTCGGCAACCCGGACTGCCACGTCATCCTGCGTGGCGGCTCCGCGGGCCCGAACTACGATGCCGAGACCGTCGCGGACACGATGGCCCGCCTGCGCAAGGCCGGTCTGCCCGAACGCGTCGTGATCGACGCCAGCCACGGCAACAGCAGCAAGGACCACGAAAAGCAGGTCGACGTCGTCACCGACATCGCCGAGCGGCTCGAGGCCGGCGAGCAGGGCATCGCCGGAGTCATGCTGGAGAGCTTCCTCGAGGCCGGCCGGCAGGACCTCACGCTCGGCCGGGCGGACGAGCTCGAGTACGGCAAGTCCATCACCGATGCGTGCCTCGACTGGGCGACCACCTCCGCCCAGCTCGATCGGCTGGCCGACGCCGTGCGCCGCCGTCGCTCCTGAGGGTGCGGGAACCGTGTCGGGGTGTCCCGCCACGGTTCCTGCCTTCGGCGTTCCGAGGCACGCGGACGGTCGCGGTAGCGTCGGAGGCATGCATCAGCACACGCTGTCGGTGGTCGTGCCGGCGTACAACGAGGAACAGTACATCGGTCAGTGTCTTGCGGCCCTGCTGGAGCAGGAGGCGGATATCCACGAAATCGCGGTGGTGGACAACAACTCGACGGACAGGACGGGCGAGATCGTCGATGCGATTGCCGAGCGGTCTCCGATCGTCCGCCGGATCTTCGAGCCCCGCCCAGGTGTCGCATTCGCTCGAAATGCCGGGTTCGACTGGGCGACAGGAGATCTTCTCGGCAGGATCGATGCCGACACGCGGGTCCGTCCCGGATGGGCCCACACGATCCTCGACTTCTTCGCGCGTGCAGACACCGCGAGCGTCGGAGCCGTCAGTGGACTCAGCAACTCCTACGACTCGCCGTATCGGGAGCTCAAGCGCCGGTATATCGAGCAGCGCGTGCGCAAGGGGTTCTTCGGCGGTGAGCGCCGAATCGACAATCTGCACGGTGCCAACATGGCCGTGCGCCGGTCGGCGTGGCAGCGCGTCCGCGACGCGGTCAGCACGGATGCCGGGATCCACGAAGACCTCGACCTGGCCTTGTGCCTGCGTGAGGCCGACATCGAGATCGCCCAGCTCTCCGACTTGTTCGTCGACATCTCCCCCCGGCGTGCGCTGACGCCGCCGCGGGAGTACACCAAGTACATCCGCTCCGGAACCGCCACGTTCGAACTGCACGGCCGGATGAATCCGGTGCTTCGCCGGATTCTGAGGGCGCACTGGGCGTTCCACGTGCTCGTGTATCTAGCCTATCGGCCCTACGATCCGGAGCAGGGCCGATTCACGCTCACCCGGCTGCTGCGCACACCGCGTGCCCGCACGCTGCCGATCGACGTGGCGGACACCGTCCGCGTATGAGTCCTGCGATGCGGGGGTCCGCCCGACTCGTCCCGGGCGCACCCCCGCATCCGTTCGTGTCAGCGCAGCGGCGTGAAGTCGCGGCTGCCGAGGTAGTCGGGGCGCGGCTTCGGTGCCGAGAACGGCTCGCCGAGCGTGTTCTCGACGCTGTTGAACACCACGAACAGGTTCGACCGGGGGAACGGGGTGATGTTGCCGTTCGAGCCGTGCATGCAGTTCGAGTCGAACACCGTCGCGGAACCGGCCGAGCCGGTGAACGTGGCGATGCCGTGCTCGGCGGCCATCGAGGTCAGCGTGTCCTCGTCGGGTGAACCCGTGGGCGGGACGTGCGTGACCAGCGACTGCTGGTAGTAGTCGTCGGGCGTCGTGCCGGCGCACGAGACGAAGGTCCGGTGCGAACCGGGCATGATCATCAAACCGCCGTTGTAACCGTAGTTCTCGGTCAGCGCGACCGAGATGCTCAGCGCCCGCGGCCGCGGCATGCCGTCCTCGGCGTGCCAGGTCTCGAAGTCCGAGTGCCAGTAGAACGGTCCGCCGCGGAATCCCGGCTTGACGTTCAGCCTCGACTGGTGGATGTAGACCTCCGAGCCGAGGAGCTGGCGGGCGATCCCGGCGATCTCCGGTCGCCGGATGATCTCGCCGACGGTGTCGGAGAGGCGGTGCACGTCGAACACGGAGCGCACGTCCCCGCTGCCGGCCTCCCGCACGACCCGATTGTCGTCGGCCAGCTCCCGGCCCAGACGTGCTGTCTCGTCGAGCAGATTTCCGACGTCGTGCGCCGGCAGGAGCGCGTCCACGGTGTGGAACCCGCGCCGGTCGTACTCGGCGACGGCCGACGCGTCCAGCGGCCCCGCGGCTGATCCCCACACCACCGGATCCGGCCGGGACACGCTCACGCACTTCGTGCGGTTCCGGGTCGGGTAGGCGTCGATGACGGCCGTCTGCATTGTTGCGAATCACCCTCTCGAAGTCGATGACGGTTCTCCTCGACGCTCTCACTCACCGTCGGCGGATGCAACCCGTCGCGGAGATCCGCAGCACGAACATGCGCACTCGCGCATGCGGCGGGAGTAGGGTCGCCCCTGGCTGCCGCCGCACAACAGGATGAGGGGACCATGACCGGGACGATGCGCGCCGCGCGCTTTCATGCCGACACCGGAACCAATGTGCTGGAAGATGTTCCGATTCCGTCGCCGGGCCCCGGCGAGGTGCTCGTGAAGGTGGCGTTCTGCGGGATCTGCCACTCGGATCTGAGCCTGCTGGACGGTACGTTCCCGGCCCTGCTGCCCGTGGTCACCCCGGGGGCACGAAGCCGCCGGGACCATCGCCGCCGTCGGGGACGGCGTGACGGGCTGGGCGGTCGGGGACCGCGTCGTCCCCGCCGCGGGCCGACCGTGCCTGCAGTGCCGCTTCTGCCGGCGGGGCGACCTGACCAACTGCCCGAACATCCAGCTGATGGCGTTCGCGTACGACGGGGCGTGGGCCGAGTACACCGTCGCCCAGGCGGGCGGTCTCACCCGTGTGCCCGACAACGTCCCGCTCGAGCAGGCGGCGATTCTCGCCGACGCGGTGTCGACCCCGTTCGGTGCGGTCGTGCGCACCGGCCAGGTCGCGGTGGGCGAGGCCGTCGGCGTGTGGGGAGTCGGCGGGGTGGGCACCCACATCGTGCAGCTCGCCCGGCTGGTCGGCGCCGTGCCGATCCTCGCGTTCGACATCAACCCCGCGGTGCGGGAGCGGGCCCTCGAACTCGGCGCCGACCACGTGTTCGATTCCCGCGACCCGGACCTGGTCCGGAAGGTCGCCGAGGCGACGGGCGGGAAGATGCTCGACGTGGCCTTCGACTCTGCGGGCCTGAAGGTCACCTTCGACCAGGCCCTGCAGTGCGTCATGACGGGTGGCCGCGTGGTGGTGGTGGGGCTGAGCGGGCAGGAGGCCTCCCTCGGCCCCACGGCCACGTTCGGCCTGTCGCGCAAGCACGTCATGGGCCACCTCGGGTACAAGAACGTCGACATCGAGACGCTCGCGGCACTCGTCTCCCGCGGGCGCCTGGACATCTCCCGCTCCGTCAGCGAGATCGTCCCGCTCGAGAACATCGCCGAGGGCATCGCGAAGCTGCGCGACCACGTCGGGGATCCGATCCGGATCCTTGTACAGCCCTGACGTGTCGGGGTGCCGTCGTACCGTCACCGCATGGGTTACGGATTCCAGGTGACGGTCGATTCGAGCAGCCCGCACACGCTGGCGAAATGGTGGGCGGCGGCGCTGGGCTGGCGGGTGGAGCCGAGCAACGAGGACTTCATCCGCGGCCTGGTCGCGGCCGGGCACGCCCGGGAGGAGGACACCGAGATCTTCGAGGGCGTCCTCGTGTGGAAGGCGGGCGCCGCGATCTCCGATCCCGAGGTGCCCGCGCGTCCGCGCGTGCTGTTCCAGCTGGTGCCCGAAGGCAAGACGGTGAAGAACCGGCTGCACTTCGACATCCGGGCGGGGGAGGACCGCGAGGCGCTGGCCGGCCGGCTCGCCGAGGCGGGCGCGACCGTCCTGCACCGGGGCCGGCAGGGGCCGAACGAGTGGATCACGATGTCCGATCCGGAGGGCAACGAGTTCTGCGTCGCGTGAACCGGCGACCTACCGGTATGCGCGGGGGGTCTTGCCCGTCCATCGCTTGAAGGCGCGCCGGAACGCACTCGGCTCGGAGAAGCCGAGCCGGGCCGACAGGGCGTCCACCGCCTCGCCGCGGCGCAACCCGGCGATCGCCGTATCGCGCAGCACCTCCTCGCGCAACTGCCCGAGCGAGGTGCCCTCCTGCCTGAGCAGACGCCGCAGATGCGGGGCGCTCACCGACAGCATCTCCGCGACGTCCTCGGCGGTCGCCGTGCGACCCTCGATGCCCGACTCGAGGATCCGCCGCACCTGCGACGCGGCGGTGGAGTCGTAGTCGCGTTCCGACATCATCAGATTCGGTGATTCGCGCAGATAGTCCTCGAGGGTCTCCTCGGTCTGGACGATGGGCGACCGCAGGGCCGCGTTGTCGATCTCGAGCACCGCGCCGGCGGCCTCGAAGGTGACCGGCACCCCGAAGATCGCGTCGTAGTTCTTCGCCAGCACCGGATCCGGCTCGCCGTAGGGGACCGAGACCGACGCCAGCCGTACCCGGCCCCCGACGAGCCAGGCCGCGAAGCGGTGCAGCAGGATGAGCAGGAAGTCGATGATGACGCGGGTCCTGTCGTCGTACGACTCCAGCACCACCTCGAGCCGGGTCGTCCGCGGCCCCGGGGTGAGCCGTAGCCGCGGCAGCGTCGGCAGCACCTGGTTGACCTGGATCATCCGCTCGAGGGCCTGCGCGAGGTCCCGGCAGTGGATCAGCGTCAGGCACACCACCCGGAACGTGCCGCGGGGTACCGGTCCCGGTCCGAGCCCGAACAGTTCGTCACCGGTGAGTTCCCAGGTCTTCTGGGTGAACCGGGTGACCTGCTCGGGGGTCAGGCGCGCGTGCGGGTGGGCGAGCACCGCGCGGCTGATCCGTGCCGCGTTCAGGGCCGGGGCCAGATCCACCCCGTTCACCTCGGCCAGCACCACCGAACGGCGCACGAAGTCGGAGGGAATGGTGGCGGGGGCGGTCATAATCAGCCGTGCTCCCGCAGGCTGCGCAGCCGCCGGACACCCTCGAGGAGGACGTCGTCGCGCTTGCAGAAGGCGAACCGCACCAGGTGATTCCATTGCCGGGGGTCGTCGACGAAGGCGCTCACCGGGACCGCGGCCACGCCGATGCGCTCGGGCAGGGTTCTGCAGAAGGCGACACCGTCCGTCACACCGACAGGGGTGACGTCCGCGCACACGAAATACGTTCCGGCCGAGTCCAGCACGCCGAATCCGGCGTCGGTGAGCGCAGCGGAGAGCAGGTCGCGCCTGCGCTGCAGATCGTCGCGCTGGGCGGCGACCCAGGGCTGCTCGTGGGTCAGCGCGTACGTGACGGCGGGCTGGAACGGCGCTCCGGCGACGAAGGACATGAACTGTTTCGCCGTGCGCACCCCGTCGATCAGTTCGCGGGGCCCGAGCGCCCACCCGATCTTCCAGCCGGTGACGTTGAACATCTTCGCGGCGCTGGACACGGTGACGGTGCGTTCGGCCATGCCGGGCAGGGACGCGATCGGCCGGTGCTGCCGGCCGTCGAACACCAGATGCTCGTACACCTCGTCGGACAGCACCAGCAGGTCGCGTTCGCACGCCAGTTCCGCGAGCGCGCGAAGCGCCTCGTCGTCGTAGACCGTCCCCGTCGGATTGTGCGGGGTGTTGACCACCAGCATCCGGGTGCGGTCGGTGACCGCGGCGCGCAGCGCGTCGACGTCCAGGACGAACCCCGATCCGGCACGAGTGAGCGGAACGGTGCGGCGGGTAGCCCCGGCGAGTGCGACGGACGCGGCGTAGGAGTCGTAGTAGGGCTCGGTGAGCAGCACCTCCTCACCGGGCTCGACGAGACCGAGGACGGCGGCGCTGATCGCTTCGGTGGCACCGACGGTGACGAGGACCTCGCCGTCGGGGTCGTGTTCGAGTCCGTACCGGGCCGCCCGGTCCGCTGCGATCGCCCGCCGCAGTTCGGGCGTGCCCGGCCCGGGCGGATACTGGTTGACGCCGTCGGCGATGGCCTGGCGCGCGACGTCGAGCATCGCGCGGGGGCCGTCCGTGTCGGGAAAGCCCTGGCCGAGGTTCACGGCGTCGTGCGTCACGGCCAGAGCGGTCATCTCGGCGAAGATCGTGGAGGCGAACGGCCGCAGCCTTTCGACCGTGCGGACCCGGCGTGAGGACGCGATTTCTGCCATTTCGGCAGCTTAGCCGCGTCCTTCGCGACCCCCGGCAGCGGTCGTGTCACATCCGGCGGGGCTGTCTCGTCTGAAGAGGTGAACGGTCCCGTCCGGGACCCGGGGAACGGAGTAGATCATGGCGCGCATTCCCGCGGTGACACCGGCCGAGGCCGGTGTCGCGACGAAGATCGCCTATCGGATGGCCCGGCGCCGCTTCGGGGAGGTGCCCGAGCCGTTCGCCGTCTACGCCCACCATCCGGCGCTGATGCGGGCGAGCGCCGTGCACGAGACGCTCGTCGAGCGCGCGTCGACGGTGCTGCCGCCGCACGTGCGCGAACTCGCGGTGTACCGGGTGGCCTGGAGCGTCGGGTGCTCCTGGTGCGTCGACTTCGGCACGATGCTGCAGCGGCTCGACGGCCTCGACGTGGACCGCCTCGAGCACATCGCCGACTATGCGACCTCCGACGCCTACAGCGACGACGAGCGTGCGGCGATCGCGTACGCCGACGCGATGACGGGAGCCGGCGGCGACGGCGGTGCGGCCGTCACGGTGACGGACGAGCAGGTCGCCGACCTCGAGCGGCGCTTCGGACGGGCCGGGGTGGTCGAATTGACCTACCAGATCGCGCTCGAGAACATGCGGGCCCGGATGAACTCGGCCCTGGGCATCCACGAGCAGGGTTTCAGCACCGATGCGTGCCGGGTGCCGTGGCTGCAGGACGACGCGGCTCAGGGCAGCACGAGCTGACCGATGGGACCCGGATTCCAGGCGATCTCCCACCGGAATCCGTCGGGGTCCGCGAAATATCCTGTGTAGCCGCCCCACTCGCGGTCGACCGCGTCGGAGACCGGATCGGCTCCGGCGCGTCGGGCGGTGTCCAGTACCCGGTCGACATCCGCTCGGTCGGCGACGTTGTGGGCGAGCGTCACGGGCGGGACGCCGCTCCGGCGAACGGGCCCGACCTCGGCTGCGAAGTGCTGTTCGTCCCACAGGGACAGGACGAGGTGCGGTCCGACCTGGATCATCAGCACCTCGCCGGGCACATCGACGACGGGCGTCCAGCCGAGCCCGTCGACGTAGAAGCGCCGGGTGCGCTCGAGGTCCGCGACGGCAAGGGTGACGAAGCTCAGTCGGGGCTCCATGACCGCGACTCTAACCGTCGAGGCGGACGCCGCGGAGCTTGTCGGGATTGGCCATGTCGTAGGCCGCCCATACCCGCCCGTCACGGACGGTGCAGCCGACGACCCGCCCGGCGAACGCGCGGCGGGTCCCGTCGCCGGGGGAACCGGCGCTGACGAACCCCAGTTCGCCGTTGACGAGCGCCGGCGTGCCGGCCAGGAACGCCTCGGCGCCGTAGCGCTGCATCAGGCCCAGGAAGAACCGGGCGAACCGGTCGGCGCCGACGACGACGTTGATCGCGGTGCGGGTGGTGCCGCCCGCGTCCCCGATCACCCGGGCGTCGGGGTCGAGCGCCGCGACCACCGCCGCGAGGTCCCCGGAGGCGAGGGCCGTCATCAGCCGCTGTACCGCCTCGACGTGCTCGGCGGCCGGCACGGGCGGCGGCGCGGCCGCGACGGCCCGCCGGCCGCGGGAGGCGAGCTGGCGCGCGGACGCCGGCGTGACGTCGAGAATGGCGGCGATCTCGTCGAACGGCACCGCGAAGCCGTCGTGCAGGACGAAGGCGACGCGCTGGGCCGGGGTGAGCGTGTCCAGCACGACCATCGCCGCCATCCGGCTGTCCTCCTGCCGCACAACGGCGTCCAGCGGATCGGGGGAGGACGGTCCGCCGACCGGAGTGACGATCGGTTCGGGCAGCCACTGGCCGACGTAGTTCTCGCGACGTACCGCGGCCGACCGCAGCCGGTCCAGGCACAGACGTCCGACCACGGTGGTCAGCCACGCCCGCAGATCGTCGATCCCGTCCGCGTCCGCGCGGTCGAGTCGCAGCCAGGCGTCCTGGACCGCGTCCTCGGCGTCGGCGACGCTGCCGGTCAGCCGGTAGGCGACGGAGAGCAGGTGCGGCCGATGCTGCTCGAAGGCGTCGGCGAGCACGGCGGTGCGCATGGGCCGATCGTACCGACCGGCATCCGGTTCGCGGCCGGTACGGTAGCGGATCGGACAAGTCAAGGGATTCGCACACGGATGCGCCGAAGCGTTGCCCCGTCGCCGCGGCCCGGGCCAGACTTCCGGAGTCCGATCGCCGCAGAAGGAGTCCACCGTGTACGAGTGTCCGGACTGTTGTCGCTGACCCTCCCGGTGTAGCCCGCCCGTCCGGCCCGTCCGGACGCCGGCACTCGATCTTCCGTTGCTGCACCGCGAATCCCGGTGCCGTGGACGCCTCGCCGTCGCCGCACCGCACTTCTCCGTGCCCGCTGTGCCGGGCCTCCTCGCCGAACGTAAGGGACAACTCTCGCGATGTCGTATTCCATGCTGCGCAGCCGGCTGGCCCGGCCGGTTGCGGTCGCAGCCACCCTCGTCACCCTCGCCGCGGGGGTCGCGGCGTGCTCCCCGGGGTCGGAGACCGCCACCACCGACGACGGGCGCACCGTTCTGCGCTACCAGGGCTCGGCCGGCCAGGTCACCTACCCCGAACTCGCGGAGAGCCTCGGCTACTACGAGAACGTCGCGCTGGACTGGGTGGGTGACACCACCAGCGGTCCGCAGGACATCCAGTCCGCGGCCACCGGGCAGACCGAATTCGGCGGCGCATTCAACGGTGCCGTCATCAAGCTCGCCGCCGCCGACTCGCCGATCACATCGGTCATCAGCTACTACGGCTCCGACGAGCAGTCGTTCAACGGCTACTACGTGCTCGAGGACAGCCCGATCCGCACCGCCCGGGATCTGATCGGCAAGAAGGTGGGGATGAACACGCTCGGTGCGCACCACGAGTTCCTCGTCCGCGAATGGCTCGCCCGGCAGGGGTTGACCCCGGACGAGATCGGGCAGGTCGAACTGATCGTCGTGCCGCCGGTGAACACCGAACAGGCATTGCGGGAGGGACAGATCGACGTGGGCACCCTCGGCAGCGTGTTCCGCGAGACCGCGGTCGCGCGCGGCGGAATCCGACCGCTGTTCACCGACGAGTCCCTGTTCGGGGCGTTCAGCTACGGCACGTACGTCTTCCGCGACGACTTCATCGCCGAGAACCGGGATGCGGTGGCGGATTTCGTGCAGGGCACCGCACGTGCGATCCGCTGGGCGCAGACCACCCCGCGCGACACGGTCATTGCCGAGTTCAAGGAGATCATCGGCAGCCGCGGCCGCAACGAGAGCACCGACCTGGTCGAGTTCTACCAGAGCCCCGGCGTCGCCGGACCGGGCGGGACGATCACGGAACAGGAGATCCGGACCTGGCTCGACTGGCTCGCCCGGAACGGCGAACTGCCCGACGGCACGTTCACCCCATCCGACATCTACACCAACGAGTTCAACCCCTACGCCAACGGCACCTACGAACCGTCGAGCGGTCCGAACGGTGAACCCGTCGAGGAGGCGAAATGAGCACCACCCCGAAGCTCCGTCTCGAGCACGTGACCAAGCGGTTCCCGGTCCGCGGTACGGACACC
The DNA here is from genome assembly GCF_016804345.1 of Rhodococcus ruber. NCBI lineage: Bacteria > Bacillati > Actinomycetota > Actinomycetes > Mycobacteriales > Nocardiaceae > Rhodococcus > Rhodococcus ruber. The sequence goes on from NZ_CP044211.1 coordinate 1,453,650, forward strand.
GCGTTCACAGCCCTCGACGACGTCAGCCTCGACGTCGCCGACGGTGAGTTCCTCGTCCTCGTCGGCCCCAGCGGCTGCGGCAAGTCCACCCTGCTCGACCTGCTCGGTGGGCTGAGCAGCCCGACGTCCGGCCGGATCCTGCTCGACGGACAGCCGATCTCCGGGCCGGGCCTGGACCGGGGCATCGTCTTCCAGCAGTACGCACTCCTGCCGTGGCGCACCGCGCGGCACAACATCGAATTCGGCCTCGAGGCGAAGGGGCTGTCCCGGCGGCAGCGGCGTGAGCGCGCCGAGCACTACCTCGAGCTCGTGGGGCTGCGTGGATTCGGAGATCGTTATCCGCACGAGCTGTCCGGTGGCATGAAACAGCGCGTCGCGATCGCCCGGAGCCTGGCGTTCGACCCCGAGGTGCTCCTCATGGACGAGCCGTTCGCTGCGCTCGACGCGCAGACCCGGGAATCGTTGCAGGACGAGCTGTTACGGATCCGCCACGAGACCGGCAAGACGATTCTGTTCATCACCCACGGCATCGACGAGGCGGTCTACCTCGGACAGCGCGTGGCCGTCCTGACGTCCCGGCCCGGACGGGTCGAGGCCGTCGTGGACATCGACATCGATCGCACCGTCGACGACGTCCGCTCCGGCGAGGCGTTCCGACACTATCGACACCGGATCTGGTCCTTGCTGCACTCGGACGTCGAGCGCGCGCAGAACCACGGTGCCGCAATCCAGGAGGTCCACCATGTCTAGTCCGAGCGCCACGTTGATCCACCCCGTCGCGCTCGACGGGGCCCTGGCGGAGCAACGACCCGCACCGGCCCCGCCGGCTCGAGGCGCCGGGACCGGCCCCTGGATCGGTGCCTTCGTGTGGCGCGGGCTCAAGCCGGCCGTCGCGATCCTCGCCTTCCTCGCGGTCTGGGAGATCGCGCCCCGGCTCGGACTCGTCGACGAGGTGTTCCTGCCGCCCTTCACCGTGGTCGCGGACGCCTTCGCCCAGCTGATCGGCGACGGCCGGCTCGCCGAGCACCTCGGTGCCAGCCTGTCCCGGGCCGTCACCGGCTTCGGGATCGCGGTGCTCGTCGCGATCCCGCTCGGTGTGGCGATCGGCTGGTACCGGCCGGTGGCCGAGTTCCTCGATCCGATCCTCGAGTTGTTCCGCAACACCGCCGCGCTCGCGCTGCTGCCGGTGTTCATCCTGATCCTGGGCATCGGCGAGACCTCGAAGGTGGCGCTGGTGACCTACGCGAGCACCTTCCCGATCCTGCTCAACACCGTCTCCGGCGTGCGCACCGTGGATCCGCTCCTGGTGAAATCGGCCCGCTCCCTCGGTCTGCCTTCGTACCGCCTGTTCCAGAAGGTGATCCTGCCGGCCGCGGTGCCGACGATCTTCACCGGCATCCGGATGGCCGCGGCCTCGTCCATCCTCGTGCTCATCGCGGCCGAGATGGTCGGCGCCAAGGCGGGTCTCGGCTATCTCGTCACCGCTTCGCAACTCAACTTCCAGATCCCGAACATGTACGCCGGCATCGTCGCCATCTCTCTCGTCGGTCTGACCTTCAACGGGATCCTCGTCGCGGTCGAGCGCCGGCTCTCCCGCTGGCGCGCAGACCGGTAGTCCCCTCGTTCCCCCACACCTGGAGAGGTTGTCATGTCGCAGTCCCCGAAGCAGTTCCACCTCAACGCCTTCCTGATGGGAGTCGGTCATCACGAGGCCGCCTGGCGGCACCCGCGCACCGACGCGCGCCGCGTCCTCGACGTCGCACACTTCCAGGAGCTCGCGCAGATCGCCGAACGCGGCACGCTCGATTCGGTGTTCTTCGCCGACGGCCTCGCAGTGGGGCCGCGCGTCGAGCACAACGCTCAGGCGATCTTCGAACCGATCACCCTGCTCTCGGCGATGGCCGTCGTCACCGAGCGCATCGGCCTCATCGCCACCGCGTCCACCGGCTACAGCGAACCGTTCAACCTCGCCCGTAAGTTCGCCTCCCTCGACCACATCAGCCACGGCCGCGCCGGCTGGAACATCGTCACCTCCGGAGGGGCCGACGAAGCCCGCAACTTCGGATACGACGAGACCCCCGACCACGCCGGTCGCTACGACCGCGCCGCCGAGTTCGTCGATGTGGCGACCGGTCTGTGGGACAGCTGGGAGGACGACGCCGTCGAACTCGACGTCGAGAGCGGTCGTTTCGCGGACCCGGACAAGGTCCACACCGTCGACCACGACGGCCCGCGGTTCTCGGTACGCGGACCGCTCAACACCCCGCGCTCCCCGCAGGGCCGTCCCGTCCTGGTGCAGGCCGGATCGTCGGAGAGCGGGAAGGACTTCGCCGCCCGGTACGCCGAGGCCGTGTTCACCGCGCAGCGCACCCTGGCCGAGGGACAGGCGTTCTACCGCGATCTGAAGGCGCGGGTGGCCGCGGCGGGGCGGGATCCGCACTCCCTGAAGGTGCTCCCCGGGATCGTGCCGTTCATCGGCGACACCGAGGTCGCGGCGAAGGCGCTCGAGCAGGAGTTCACCGACCTGATCTCGCCGGCCTACTCGCTGCGTCAGCTCTCCGGGATGGTGGGGGTGGACCTCACCGACCATGCTCTCGACGCGCCGCTGCCCCCGCTGCCGCCCCTCGACCGGATCCAGGGCAACAAGAGCCGCTACGAGCTGGTGAAGAACCTCGCCGAGAACGAGCACCTGACCGTGCGCCAGCTCATCGGCAAGCTCGGCGGCGGACGGGGGCACCGCACGTTCGCGGGCACCGCCGAGCAGATCGCCGACGACCTGCAGCTGTGGTTCGAGGGCGGAGCCGCGGACGGCTTCAACGTCATGTCGCCCTACCTGCCCGGTGGTCTCGAGGACTTCGTCGAGCAGGTCGTGCCGATTCTCCGGGATCGGGGACTGTTCCGCACCGAATACACCTCGACGACGTTGCGCGGCCACTACGGGCTCGACCGCCCGGCCGGCCGGTTCGACGCTGTGCCGGCTCGGGCGGCGACGGCCTGAGTGCACGGGCCCGGTCGCGCGGAGGGAACCCCGCGCGACCGGGGCCGGTCCGCGATACTGGGGATCGGCATGCAGGCCCCGATCTCGAAGACAGGAATCCCACATGCGATTCGGAATGTTCGTCCCCCAGGGCTGGCGGCTCGACCTCGTCGGCATCGAACCCGCCGAGCAGTGGCGGGTGATGCGTGACCTGGCTCAGCGCGCCGACAGCGGACCGTGGGAGTCGATCTGGGTGTACGACCACTTCCACACCGTGCCGGTGCCCACCGAGGAGGCCACCCACGAGGCGTGGTCGCTGGTGTCGGCGTTCGCCGCGGTCACCGAGAGGGTGCGGATCGGGCAGATGTGCACCGCCATGGGCTACCGCAACCCCGCCTACCTGGCGAAGGTCGCCGCGACCGCGGACATCGTTTCGGGCGGCCGCATCGAGATGGGCATCGGCGGCGGATGGTACGAGCACGAGTGGCGCGCCTACGGATACGGCTTCCCGTCCCCGCCGGAGCGGTTGCGCCGCCTCGACGAGGGTGTGCAGATCTTCCGTCAGGCCTGGACCACCGGCACGGCCACCCTGCACGGCCGGCACTACCAGGTGGACGGTGCCGTCGTGCGGCCGCTGCCGCTGCAGGAGGGCGGCATCCCGTTGTGGATCGCCGGTGGCGGGGAGAAGGTGACGCTGAAGATCGCCGCGAAGTACGCGCAGTACACCAACTTCGACGGCACCCCGGAGGGTTTCGCCCACAAGTCGGAGATCCTGCGGGGGCACTGCGCCGAGGTGGGCACCGATTTCGACGCCATCGTGCGCTCGGCGAACTACAACGTCGCCATCGGCCGCACCGAGGCCGAGGTGCAGGAGCGTCTCGGCACGCTGCGGGCCCGGCTCGAACCGTACGTCGGGCCCGAGAAGGCCGACGGTGCGCTCGACGCCTTCCGGGGTCTGCCCGCCGTGGGAACACCCGAGCAGATCGTCGAGAACTTCAGGGCGCTGAAGAAGCAGGGCATGACGTACGCGATCCTCTACTTCCCCGAGGCCGCCTACGACACCTCGGGCATCGAACTGTTCGAGAAGGAGGTCCTGCCCGAACTGCTCTGACCGGCCCCGTCGATCACATCGGCCATCCGTCGGCCGGTACGCGTGGGTCGTCGGGCAACAGGCCCGCGACCCACGCGTCGTGCCGGGACCCGCGCTGCAGTATCCCGCGCCGCTGCACGCCTTCGAAGCGGAAGCCGACCCGGCGGGCCACCGCCGCCGACGCGCGGTGCCCGGCCAGCGCCCGCCACTCGATGCGGTCCAGTTTCAATCCGTCCGAGCGGAAAGCATAGTCGCACAGCAGGTTCACCGACTCCGTCGCGAGTCCGCGGGCGCGGGCAGCCGGGGCAATCCAGTACCCGATCTCCGCCGCCGACGCGTCCCGCTCGATCAACCCGACGGTCCCCAACAGCGGACCGTCGGCGGACGTCCGCACCGCCCATACCGGGCTGTGCGCCGCCCAGCCCGCGGGCACCACGTCGCCGACGAACCGTTGCGCGTCCGCCCGCGTGTAGGGGTCCGGGACCGTCGTCCACCGCACGATCGACCGGTCCCGGCAGGCGGCCGTGATCGCGTCGACGTCGCCCGCCCGGGGCACCGTGAGAACGACGGTGCTTCCGGTGAGGACGACGGGGCGCATGGTCAGCGCAGGTCGGCGGGCAGGTCCTTCGGGTCCAGCACGAGCCGGCGCTCCTCGCTGGCCGCGACCTCGTCCGAGCGGGAAAGCTTGCCTTCGAGCACCTTCCACTCGGTCTCGTCGATCGCGGCGGCGGCCTCGCGCAGCACCGAAGCGTCCCGGGTGCCCCATGCGATCGGCATCGGGCTGACCATCTGCCACACGCCGCTCGTGTTGCGGGTGGTGCGGTCCGACAGCACCGCGACGGACGGCACGCGCTCGCCGACCCGCACCCGGTGCCCCGGTACGGCTGTGACGTCCCGGGCGACCAGGGCGTAGCGGTGACCGTCGGTCTGCGGCTTGGCGATGTCGACGAGCGCGAGCAGCGTCATCCCGCGCGGCCGGATTTCGGAGACCACGGCCGGAACCAGCGGGCTGTCCCGGTACAGATCCTGGATCGTGCCCACCTTGCGCGGAGCCCACACCGCGACCCACGCGGAAGTGAGCGCGGCGACGACGACCACGGCCGCGACGACGAAGGACCACGCCCGGCCGACCGCGATCAGCCATACGGCGGCTACGGTGAACAGCACCGCCAGCACGATCGCCGACACCCGTAGTCGTCGCACCTCGGCGACGGTCTGATTGACGGCCTTGGCGTGGGGCAGGTCCACGGGAAAGTCGAAACGACGCACGACGTCAGCTTATGCGACCGGCCCGCCGTGGTGGAGTCCTGCCGGGGCTGGCCGTGGCCTGGTGTCGAGGGGCGTGGTGTCGAGGGGCGTGGTGCCGAGGGGCGCTCACCGGGTGGCGGCCCGTACCGCCGCGACCAGCCACGCGACGAGCAGGGCCAGCAGCGCGACCACGAGCAGGACCGGAGCCAGCAGCGCGACCAGGACGGCGAGGAGGGCCAACAGGATCTTCGTCCTGGTGCTCAGGCCGGAGATCAGGCCCTTGACGGCGGCCCACACGGGGTTCTTGCCGGTCAGGGCGGCCCCGGCGCCTTTGAGGACGGCTCTTGTGCTCGCACTGCCCTCGGTGACGGTATCGATGAGCTGGTCCGTCGAGGCGGGGGCATCGCGCAGCACCGCGTCCCGGCGCTTCCGCACCGCCCGGGCGAGCCGGCGAACGTGGGTCTTCAGCCACTCGACGGCGGCCGCGAAGGGCCGGCGCTTGCGACGCGGAGCGCGGTCGTCGAGCCCCGGTCCGGGACGTTCCGATGTCGCCACCGGTGGGCGCTCGGACGACCGGGGCCGGGAGCCGGTGGACGTGCGCGGCCTCTCACGGGTCCGCGACCGAGCCTGCTCGTCGGCGGTCTGCGTCCGCGGACGGGTCCGGCGCGTAGCGGTGTCCTGCGTCCGGGCGCGCCGTGGGGCGTCCGGCGCCGTACGGGTTCCGGCGGCGGCGCGTCCGGCTCGCCGATCCGGGTCCGTCCGCCGTGGCGCAGCCGTGGCCGACCGCGCGGTGGTCGATTTCCCGGTGGTGGATTTCGCGGTGGTGGATTTCGCGGTGCCGGATCGTGCGGTGCCGGATCGTGCGGTGGTGGATTTCGCGGTGCCGGATCGTGCGGTGGTGGATTTCGCGGTGCCGGATCGTGCGGTGGTGGATTTCGCGGTGCCGGATCGCGCGGTCGTCGACTTCGCGGTGTCCGACCGCGTCGTGGCCGACGTCGTCGTGGCCGCGGTCGTCGACTTCGGGGCGGCTGCCCGTCTGCGAGATGTGCGTTCCCTGCCCCCGGCCGTTCGGCCGGCGCCGCGTGCGGTCCGACCCTCTGCTGTGCCCCGTGCACCCATACCTACGGCTACCCCCGGCGGTGCCGGGGAAACCTGTCGTGAGGCTCCGGCCTCAACTCGAGCAGAATGCGCACAACGGGGCTATCGCACGCAACGGTGACCACTCGGAGTGGGCGGCCTCACACTTCGGTGTAGCAGGGATCACACCGGGCGGCGGCCCGGTTTCTCGAACCCCCTCCGCACCGTCCCCAGACGAAAGCGAGCAGATCGTGCTTGTCTTCCTCGGCTTCCTCATGGTCGCCGTCTTCATGTACTTGATCCTCTCCAAGAGGGCCACGCCCGTCGTCGGTCTCATCCTCGTCCCGGTCGCCTTCGGGCTGTTCGCCGGCGCCGGTCTCGATCTCGGCGACATGATCGTCGACGGCGTCACCGACCTGGCCCCGACCGCGGCGCTGCTGTTCTTCGCGATCATCTTCTTCGGGATCATGATCGACGTCGGACTGTTCGACCCGCTGGTGCGGTTGATCCTGCGGCTCGTGCGCGACGACCCGGCGCGGCTCGTCGTCGGCACCGCGGTGCTCGCGATGATCGTCTCCCTGGACGGCGACGGCTCGACCACGTTCATCATCACCACGTCGGCGATGCTGCCGCTGTACCTGAAGCTGCGGGTGAGCCCCGTGATCCTGACGGTCGTCGCGGGCCTGGCGAACGCGACGATGAACATCATCCCGTGGGGCGGGCCGACGGTCCGTGCCGCCAGCGCCCTGGGCCTGTCCCCGTCGGACGTGTTCGTGCCGATGATCCCCTCGCTGCTCGTGGGCCTGGTCGTCGTGCTCGGCTTCGCGCTGCACCTCGGTGTCATGGAGCGCCGGCGACTCGGCAAGCTGGTGTGGACCGCGGAACCGGTCCTCGCGGGTGTCGGCCGCGGCGGATCGACCGGCTCCGGCGGATCGGGCGGATCCCGAGCGACCGGGACCGGCCCGGGGGCCGACGCCGGCGACAGCGACGACCAGACCGGCGGATTCGCCGCCGCCCTCGATCCGAACCGCGCAACCCTGCGACCGAAGCTGCTGCCGTTCAACGCCCTGCTCACCGTCGCGCTGCTCGTCGTCCTCGGCCTCGACGTCCTGCCCATCCCCGTGCTGTTCATGATCGCCGCCGGTCTGGCGCTGGCGGTGAACTTCCCGCGCGTGGCCGACCAGTCCGAGGCGATCGTCCGGCACTCGTCGAGCATCGTGTCGGTGGTCGCCATGGTGTTCGCCGCGGCCGTCCTGACCGGGGTGTTCCAGGGCACCGGCATGGTGGAGTCGATGGCGCTGTGGCTGACCGGGGTGATCCCGGACGCGCTCGGCCCGTTCCTCGCGGTGATCACGGGGGTGCTCAGCATTCCGTTCACGTTCTTCATGACCAACGACGCCTTCTACTTCGGGGTGCTACCGGTGCTCGCCGAGACCGCCGCCCAGTACGGGATCGAACCGGTCGAGATGGCCCGCGCGTCGATCACCGGCCAGCCCGTACACATGCAGAGCCCCCTCGTACCCGCGATCCTGCTGCTCGTCACCCTCGCCGGCGTGCAGCTCGCCGACCACCACCGCAAGGTGCTGTGGCGTGCGACGATCGTCTCGCTCACGATGCTGGTCGTGGGCGTCGCACTGGGTCAGATCCCGCTCGGCTGAGCCCGGCGGCGACGTACCGTCGCGGGAAACGGATCGATCGTGTCGGACCCGGAACCACCGGAGGCGTCGTGAGGCTGCGGACCCAGGTGCTGCTGTTGCAGTCCGCCGTGGTCGCGGCGGCCCTCGGGCTGGGGTTCGCGGCGTTCGTCACCACCACCGAGCACCGCGTCACCGATGAGCACGGACAACGAGCCCTCGCCGTCGCCCGGACCGTGGCAGTCGATGCCACGGTCCGGGCCGAGGTGGCCCGGCTCGCCGCCGCCGACGACGGGGTCGTCGCCCCCGGCAACCCGGAACTCGCCTCCGGCACCGTCCAGCAGGCCGCCGAGGCGGTCCGCGACGCCACGGGTGCGCTGTTCGTGGTGGTCACGGACGAGCAGGGGCTGCGCCTGGCCCACCCCGACCCCGACCTGCTCGGACTACGCGTCAGTACCGACCCGGACGAGGCCCTGGCCGGCCGCGAGGTGGTGCGCAGCGAGCGCGGCACCCTGGGCGACTCCGTCCGGGCCAAGGTGCCGGTCGTCGCGCCCGGCTCGGATCGGGTCGTCGGCGAGGTCAGTGTCGGGATCGCCACGGACCGCATCCGGTCGGAACTACGCGAGGACGTCGCACAGGCGTCTCTCGTCGCAGCCGGCGCCCTGGCCTGCGGTGCCGCGGGCTCGGCGCTGCTGGCCCGGCGGTGGAAGCGGCTGACCCTCGGCCTCGAACCCGAGCAGCTGGCCGAGCTGGTCCGCGAGCAGGAGGTGGTGCTCCACGGCATCGGGGAAGGGGTGATCGGTGCCGACACGGAGGGCACGGTCACCGTCGTCAACGCCGAGGCCCGCCGGCTGCTCGACCTGCGGGGCGGGGTGGGGGACCGGCTCGAGGGCATCGGCCTGACCCCGCGCCTGCTCGACGTCGCACGCAGCCCCCGCGACGAGCCGGTGGCTGCGGCCGTGGGGGACCGGATCGTCCTCGCCGTGGCGCGTCGCGTCCGGCGGGACGGGCGCGACCTGGGCACCGTGATGTCGGTGCGCGACCGGACCGACGTCGAGAAGCTCACCCGCGAGCTGGACGCCGTGCAGTCGCTGACCACCGCGCTGCGGGCCCAGCGCCACGAGACGGCCAATCGTCTGCATCTGCTCTACGGCCTGCTGCAGCAGGGGCGCAGCGCGCAGGCCACCGAGTACCTCGAGCAGCTCCTCGGAGCCGGACCGGCGGGCCGGCCACTCGACGGGCTCGACGCCGTCGCCGATCCGTACCTGCACGCCTTTCTCACCGCCAAGGCTGCCCACGCGCGGGAGAGCGGGGTGACGCTGGTTCTCGGCGAGAACACCTGGGTGCGAGGCACCGTCCGATGCCCCGTGGACGTCACGACCGTGCTGGGCAATCTGCTCGACAACGCGATCGAGGCGGCTCGCGAGCGCGGGCACGACCCCGCCGAGGTGGAGGTAGAACTCGTCGAGGCCGGGCGCGACCTGCATGTGGCCGTCGCGGACACCGGTGCCGGGGTCGCCGCCGGGCGGGCCGAGGAGATCTTCGGGGAGGGCGTCACCACCCACGCCGACGGCGCCGTCCCGGGTGGTCGCGGCATGGGCCTGGCCCTGGCGCGGCAGGTGGCCCGGCAGCACGGGGGCGATGTGACCCTCGCCGATCCCGGCGGGCGGCGCACCCCGGACAATCCCACGGGCGGCGCGGTGTTCGTCGCCACCCTGATCGACGTACTCGACGAAGGAGACACCGGATGGGCGGATCCGATCTGACGGTGCTCGTCGTCGACGACGACTTCCGGGTCGCGGAGCTGCACGAGAGCGTGGTGGCCGCGGTCGCCGGGTTCCGGGTGGCGGCGGTCGCCGGCACCCTCGCGGCCGCCCGGGCCGCGGTCCGCGAGACCGCGATCGATCTCGCGCTCGTGGACGTGTACCTGCCCGACGGCTCCGGCATCGATCTGATCCGCGAACTCGACTGCGACGCATTCGTACTCGGCGCGGCGGCCGAGGGCACGACGGTGCGGGCCGCGCTGGCCGCCGGCGCCTCGGGGTATCTGGTCAAGCCGTTTCCCAATACCGAACTCGCGCGGCGGTTGTCGGCGTACGCGCAGTACCGGCGTCTGGTCGCCGGAGCCGAACTCAGCCAGGCCGAGATCGACTCGGCGCTGGCCGCGCTGCGGCCCGCCCCGTCGGGCGCCGCAGACCGGGCTCCCCGTTCGGTGACCAAAGAGCTTGTTCTGCAGGCTCTCTCGTCGTCGGCGACGCCCATGTCGGCAGGGGAGGTGGCGGTGACGATCGGGGTGTCCCGCGCGACGGCTCAGCGTTATCTCGCCGCGCTCGTCACCAAGGGGCAGCTGCGGATGCAGCTGCGGTACGGCAGCACGGGACGACCGGAACAGGAGTATCGCCTCCCGGCCGGCTGAACCGCGATCAGCCGATGGCGGGCCCGAGCAGATCGTCGGCGTCGGTGATCCGGTACGCGTAGCCCTGTTCGGCGAGGAACCGCTGCCGGTGCGCGGCGTACTCGGCGTCGAGGGTGTCACGCGCGACGACCGAGTAGAAGTGCGCCTGCCCGCCGTCGTGCTTGGGACGCAGCAACCGGCCGAGACGCTGCGCCTCTTCCTGACGCGAGCCGAACGTGCCGGACACCTGCACCGCCACCGAGGCCTCGGGCAGGTCGATCGAGAAGTTCGCGACCTTGGACACGACGAGCACCTTCAGCTCGCCGGCGCGGAAGCGGTCGAACAGCTCCTCGCGCTCCTTGTTCCGGGTCGAGCCCTTGATCACCGGGGCGTCGAGCGCCGCGCCGAGTTCGTCGAGCTGATCGAGGTACGCGCCGATGATCAGGGTGGGGGAGTCGCGGTGCCGGGCCAGGATCGACTTCACCACCGCGATCTTCGTGTGCGCGGTCGAGCACAGCTTGTACCGTTCCTCGGGCTCGGCGACCGCGTACGCCATCCGTTCCGCGTCGGTCAGGGTCACCCGCACCTCCACGCACTCCGCGGGCGCGATCCAGCCCTGGGCCTCGATGTCCTTCCACGGCGCGTCGTAGCGCTTGGGACCGATGAGCGAGAACACGTCGCCCTCGCGGCCGTCCTCGCGCACGAGCGTCGCGGTGAGGCCGAGCCGGCGCCGGGACTGCAGATCGGCCGTCATCCGGAACACCGGTGCGGGCAGCAGGTGCACCTCGTCGTAGATCATCAGCCCCCAGTCGCGGGAGTCGAACAGTTCGAGGTTGCGGTACTCGCCCTTCGACTTGCGGGTGATCACCTGGTAGGTGGCGATGGTGACCGGGCGGATCTCCTTCTTCTCCCCGGAGTACTCGCCGATCTCGTCCTCGGTGAGCGACGTGCGCGCGATCAGTTCGCGCTTCCACTGCCGCCCCGCGACGGTGTTGGTCACCAGGATCAGGGTGGTGGCACCGGCCTTGGCCATCGCGGCCGCACCCACCATCGTCTTGCCCGCCCCGCAGGGCAGCACGACCACGCCGGAGCCGCCGGCCCAGAACGAGTCCGCGGCCATCTCCTGGTAGTCCCGCAGATGCCAGGGGTGGGACTCGAAGTCGAGGCTGATCGCGTGCGCCTCCCCGTCGACGTAGCCGGCGAGGTCCTCGGCCGGCCAGCCCACCTTGAGCAGCATCTGCTTGAGCCGGCCACGCTCGCTCGGATGCACGATCACGGTGTCGTCGTCGAGCCGCGCGCCGAGCATCGGGGCGATCTTCTTGTTGCGCATCACCTCCTCGAGCACCGCCCGGTCGAGACTGACCAGGGTCAGGCCGTGCGCGGGATTCTTCACCAGCTGCAGCCGTCCGTAGCGGGCCATGGTGTCGACGATGTCGACGAGCAGCGGCTGCGGGACGGCGAACCGGGAGTGGCTGACGAGGGCGTCGACGACCTGCTCGGCGTCGTGCCCCGCGGCCCGGGCGTTCCACAACGCCAGCGGGGTGACGCGGTAGGTGTGCACATGCTCGGGGGCGCGTTCGAGTTCGGCGAACGGGGCGATCGCCTGCCGGGCCTCGTTCGCGAGCGCGTGGTCGACCTCGAGGAGCAGGGTCTTGTCGGACTGGACGATCAACGGTCCGTCGGGCACGGACGCCTCCTAGCACGGGAACAGAGAACAACCTCTCTATTCTCCAGGCGGGACGGCCGGGCCGCCACCGCCGCCGTCAGTCGACGAGGGCGACCGTGGTGATGCGGTGCAGCACGAAACTGCGGACCGTGCCCGCGGCCGGGTCGAAGGCCTCGAGCTGTCCGCCGCCGACGGCGACGGGATCGACGATGCGATGGGTGGCGACACCCTGCGCATCGACGTAGCCGATCCGGACGCTGCGCTTGTCGTGCGCGGCGAGCTGCAGCAGCGCCATCGTCGCGGCACCACCGGTGCGGGAGCCGTCCCCGCGGACCGTGGCCCCGCGCGGGGCGGCCGCGGCCCGGTCCCCGGCGCGCAGCGTGCGGATCAGGGTGTCGAGTTGCTCCCCGGTGGGCGGCATCGGGCCGGCGTAGCGGGGCCGTGCCCGCGGCACCGACACCCGGGCGCCTCGCGGCCGCAGGTCCAGCACCGCGCCGGTGGCGTCCTCGCCGGCCGGCGCGAATCCGGCACCGCGCAGCTCGGCGAGCACCTCGGCCAGCGGCGCCTGCGAGATCGCGACCGTGGGCGCGACGGCCCGCAGGGCGAGGCGGGCGGCGACGGGGTGCCCGAGCACCTCGGCCAGCAGCGCGGGGTCGTCGGAGCGGACGAACGAGGCGGCGACCCCGGCGCGGAGCCGGCCGTGACGGCGGGCGACGTCGTCGATCAGGTAGGTCAGCGCCTGGGGGACGGGCGTTCGCGAATGCGTGGCGAACAGGGCGTGCAGGTCGGCGGCGCCGGTGCCGGCGTCCAGGGCGCGGCGCACGCCCGCCTCGGTCACCCGGTACACGGTCGCGGCGCCCGCCGACTCGACGTCGGCGACGAGAGCGATGCGGTCCGCGAGTTCCGGTACCAGGGGGCCGGGCGCGACCACCGTCAGGTCGGCCTGGACGAGCACGTAGTCGACCGGCTCGGGCAGGACCGCGGCCATCTCGGCGTCGGGGTCGCCGCCGTGCAGCAGTGCCTTGCCGGGAGAGGCGAGAGCACCGTGCGCGACGACGGCCAGGGCCGTCGCTTCGCGCAGCGTCTCGGCCACCGTGTCACCGCCGAGCCGGGCCGCCCACCGCGGCCGCCGCCAGGCCAGCACGGCTCGAGCCGCGTCCGCGTCGGGCGCCGACCCGGGTACCTCGGCGAGCAGCTCGAGCAGCAGGCGCCGCTCACGGGGTGCGGCGGTGGACCGGGCCTCGTCGGAGAGTGCGGCGATCGGCTTGTCGGTGGCGTCGCGACGCCCGACGAGCCACATGCGGCGCGGCGCGTCGAGCCACGCGCCGGCGAGCACGGCCCAGCGCTGCGCGGGCGGCGCGTTCGACCAGCCGTCGGCGGCGGTGGTCGGCGCCCAGTAGTCGTCGATGTCCGTGGTCGGCGCCGGCTGCGGCATGCCCCGTGCGATCAGTCCGGCGGCGGCGAGCACCTCGACGAGCAGCGCGGCGAGCTGCTCGTCCACGTCGACGGTCTTGGCGAGGCGACGCAGCTCCCGTACCCCGAGACCCCCGGACTTGAGCGCGGGAGCGGGGAGGGCGCCGAGCGCGTCGATCAGGTTCTCGCAGTGCCGCAGCAGCTCGAGGGCGGCACCCGCCGCGGTGGCGTTGACGTCGGCGACGACGTGCGTCGCGGGCAGCGGCCGGGGCGGGGTCAGGGCGGCGGGGTCGAACGGCGCCTCGTCGCGCAGCGCCTGACCGACGCGGTGCGGCAGTTCGACGGTCTCGTCGTCGAGCCGGATCAGCAGGCCGGCCGCGATCAGGCGCTGCACGGGCCGGTCGGCGGGTGTGTCCGGTGCGGCGTCGCGGGTCCGGCCGACGGGGGAGGTGCGCGCCAGCGTGTCGAGCAGGCTGCGCCGGGCCGGGTCGAGGTCGGCGAGGACGGCGCCGAGGTCCTGTGGGTCGGGATCGGGGTCGGGGCCGCGCCCGAGGCGCCAGGGCACGGTCGCGGCGGCGGCCTCGACGACCCGCAGCCCCTCGGCCGGGCCCCATACGAGGGAGAGCCGGCGCAGGGCCTCGAGCGACCGGTCGACGTTCTTGGCCGTGACCCGACCGGAGAGGGAGTCGAGCAGAGCGCGGCGCGTGACGGGCACCCGGTCGGCACCCAGCCGGGTCAGGGCCTCGACCACCCCGAAGTCGAGGACGGAGAGCTCGTCGGCGGCGCGGAACACCGACGCGCGCTGTTGTGCGCGGCCGGCCAGGACGGTCATCGTGGCGGGTGGCGGGACCACCAGGTCGGGGCGGGCGCGCAGGAGCTCGCCGAGGTCGGCGTCGCGGCGGTCGGCGAGCCAGCGGGCGAGTGACTCCGGGCCGGTCTCCGGCGCGGCGGGGTCGGTGGCGGTCATCGACACCAAGATTAGAGACCTGAAGTGGCTATCCGTGAACGTGCCTGCCAAAATGAGCGCATGGCTGACAATTCGAAGAAGCAGTACGTCGATCCGGGGTGGCCCAAGGTGGCGGACGGGGACCACGCCGTCACCGAGTTGTCCTCGACTCGTTCCGGCCCGCTGTCCCCGTACGGCGAGGAGATGGAGTTCCCGCTGCCCGTCGACGCCCTGCCGTACACCCACCCCCGCACCGTCATCAACCGCTGACCCGGATTGCAGAAGAGCCCCGCACCTGCAGGTGCGGGGCTCTTTCGTGTGGCTGTGCCGGGTGTCAGTTCGGCAGTGCGGCGTTGACCGCGTCGACGAGGTTCTGGTCGACGGCGATGCCGGCCTGGCGCAGGGCCTCGAGGCCCTGTTCTAAGCCGGCCCGCAGGCCCTGGGCCTCGGCGGGCAGGGCAGGAAGCTCGGGCGCCTCGGGGGCGGCCTCGACGACCGGGGTGTTCTGGACGGTGCCGGCGCTCGTGGACGGCGCGCTGCGCTGCGTCGGCGCGCTGCTCAGGCCGAGGCTCGAGGAGCAGGACGGCCATGCGCCCCAGCCCTGGCCGGCCAGCACGCGCTCGGCGACGACGATCTGCTCTTCACGGCTGGCCTGGTTGGCGGTCGCGGCATACTCGCCGCCGCCGTAGGCGTTCCACGTGCTGGGGGAGAACTGCAGGCCACCCTGGTAGCCGTTGCCGGTGTTGATGCCCCAGTTGCCGCCGGACTCGCACTGCGCGAGGCGATCCCAGTCGGAGTCGGGAGCGGCGTTGGCGGTGCCGCTGAAGGCGACGCCCGTGACGCCGAGAACAGCGCTGGTCAGCGCGAACTTGGCGACGGTGCGGCCGGTGTTGGTGGGTTTGCGATGGCGTCCGCTCATGTCGGTTCCGATTCCTCTCCGTACGCGCCTACGAGGTCAGCTGTCGGGTTCGGGCTGAAGAGGTAGCCCGGCCTCCTCGCCGGTGGGCGATTCGGCTTCACCCCAAGGACCGTCGCCGGGGCGGCGATCCGGGTGCCTCCTGGGAATCGGTGTTCCCTGGGAGACCGTTGGGTCCCCCGCTTCCTGCTCCCGTGGATCGTTCGTCGGGACACCCGGAATCCGCGGAGCAGGATTTGGCGCGACGGACCCGGGGTGGCCGAACCAACCGGCCGGACACGACGGTAACGGCTCGAGACGGTGATTGTCACCAATTGATAACGCCGAGCGTCGCGCCGGCGGTGCAGGGGTGCCCGGTGTGACGCGATGAAGTCGCAGGTAGGGCCGAAAGTCCATCGCCGGTCCCGGTCCGCGACCCCCTCGTTATGCCCGCGTTATGTGAGGAACGTCACATGTAACTGGGCTGGTTGTCCACCGGGACGATGTCCTTCCCGAGCGGCAGCAGCGAGATCGGCACCATCTTCAGGTTCGCGACCGCCAACGGGATGCCGATGATTGTGATCGCCATCGCGATCGCCGTCACGACATGCCCCAGGGCGAGCCAGATGCCGGCGACGATCACCCAGATCACGTTGCCGATCAGCGAACCCGCCCCCGCCGTGGGCTTGTCCACCACCGTCTTGCCGAACGGCCACAGCGCGTACACACCGATGCGGAACGCCGCGATCCCGAACGGGATGGTGATGATCAGCACGAAGCAGATCAGGCCCGCCACGAAGTACCCCAGCGCCAGCCACAGGCCGCCGAAGACCAGCCAGATGATGTTGAGCAGAATCCTCACGTGCGGTCCCTTCCGCGGGCGCGCCGGCCGGAGCGCAGCGCGAAGGTCAAGGCCAGCACGAAACCGAGCGGCCAGGCGAGAGTCAGCAGATACAGGACCAGGCCCGGCCGGCCGTCGGTGACGACGGGGGTCAGGAAGATCGCCACGACGGCGACGACCCCGACCGCGAAGCAGGCCAGTGCGGCCTTGAGCAGGCCGTTGCCCGGTACGGAAGAACTGGAGGTACCCACGCGTTCCACCGTAGTGCTTCCGCGGCCCGGCACGCCGTCGCCGGACTTTCGGAAGCGGACTGCGCCCCGGGTACACTGACGCAAGTCTGCGCGTCCCGCACTCGAAGCGGGGCGCGTTGTTTTGCATATCCACTCGTGCCCCGCGGGGCACGGCTGTCGAGGAGCGGGTGAACGCAGTGCCTACCGGCAAGGTGAAGTGGTACGACGTGGAGAAGGGCTTCGGCTTCCTGTCCCAGGAGGAGGGCGAGGACGTCTACGTACGCGCGTCCGCGCTCCCGGCCGGGGTCGAGGGCCTCAAGCCGGGTCAGCGGGTCGAGTTCGGCATGGCCGCGGGGCGTCGTGGGCCGCAGGCCCTCAGTCTGAAACTGCTCGATCCGTTGCCCTCGGTCCGCCAGGGTGGCCGGCGCGAGGCGGCTCCCCAGAAGCGGCACACCCCCGACGAACTGCACGGCATGGTCGAGGACATGATCAAGCTGCTCGAGGCCACCGTGCAGCCCGAGCTGCGCAAGGGCCGTCATCCCGAGCGCAAGACCGCCCAGCGGATCTCCGAGGTCATGCGCGCCGTCGCGCGCGAGCTCGACTCCTGACACCCGAGCGAGAGGGGCCTTCCGGTGCTGCACCGGAAGGCCCCTCTCGCGTGCGCGCTGTGGCCCGGAGCGCGTGCGCGCTGGTGCTCAGAACGTCTGGATCGCCCAGACCGGCGCCTGCTCCCCGGTCGCGGGCAGCTGCAGCACCACGTTCAGCAACTGCGCCCCGGGGTCGGACGGCACCGTCACGGCCCGGGCCTGCCCGGGCGTGTAGTCGCGGAACCCCTCGAAGATCTCGCCGGTGCGCGGATCACCGTAGGTGACGTTGAGCCGCCAGTCGGAGTCCGCGATCTCCGACGGCAGCGACAGCTGCAGCGGCCGGCCGGCCGGAACCTCGAGCATCACCGCCTCGAGACCGGCGCACGTGCCGTCGGCGCTGCACAGGCCGGGTTCGACCGTGACCGCACGGCCCTGCGCATACGCCGTCACCGTGGGCAGGCTCGGCGGTGCCGACCGGACGAGGGAGACCACGACCGCGGTGAGCCCGCCGATCGTGATCAGCGCCACGACCACCAGGATCGCGATCGTCTTCTTCGTCCGGGGCTGCAGTCTCATCGGGTTCCGTTTCTCGTCGTACGTCCGCCTGGCCGCGGGCTGCGACCGGTGGTCTCCTGGGTGGCGTGTTCCGGGCGTTTGCCACCGAAGCCCGGAACGACGGTGCCTCCACGGTAGGTGAGGATCGTCTGCGTCAGCCCGAGGGCCAGCACGACCGTGATCACGGTGAACCCGAGCCAGTACTCGGTGGGCAGCAGCACCCCCAGCGCCCCACCGAACACCCAGCTCAGTTGCAGCACCGTCTCCGAACGACCGAACCCGGACGCGATGGACTCCTCCGGGAGGTCCTGCTGCAGCGACGCATCCAGCGACACCTTGGCCAGTGCGCTCGCGCAGGACCCCACCAGCGCCACCAGTGCCGCGGTGAACAGGCTGCCGGTCGCAGCGGCCAGCGCCGCCACCACCGTCACGGCCGCGGTGCAGCGCACCACGATCAGGGCCGGCCGGCCCAGGGTGAGCCGCGCGCCGGTCGCGTTGCCGGTGAAGTTGCCGACGGCGGCAGCCGCGCCGACCAGGCCCAGCATGGCGGCCTGGACCAAGGGCTCGTGCTCGGTCCTCGACTTGGCGACGAAGGCGATGAACAAGGTCAGGAAACCGGTGAGTACCCGGATCGTGCCGTTACCCCACAGTCCGGTGAGCACGGCCCGTCCCAGCGGCTGGCGACGGCCCTTCCCGCCGGCGGCGCGCCCGGGTGCCGCGACCACCTCGGTGCGGGTTCCGACGCGGGGCTCGGCGCCGTGGTACGACAGCGTGGCCGGCACCTCACCCTCGGTGACCTCCACCCACGAGGGAATCCGCATGCTCAGGTACGCGCCGAACGCGGTGATGACGGCGCACAGCCACAGGGCCCCCGACGAGCCGAACAGCCAGGCCGCGGCGGCGGCAACCGCCCCGGCGCCCATCGTGCCGCCCACCAGGCCGAAGACCGTCAACCGCGAGTTCACCCGGACCAGGTCGATCTCGGGTGGCAGCACTCGTGGCGTCACCGCCGATTTGAGCACGGCGAACGACTTGGACAGCACCATCATCGCCAGGGCCGCGGGGTACAGGCCCCAGCTGTCGAAGTTGAACACCAGCACCACGGCGAGCACGGTGCGGGCCGCGAACGACGTGGCCAGTGCCAGCCGGCGGCCGTGCTGCAACCGGTCGAGCAGCGGGCCGATCAGCGGGGCGATCACCGCGAAGGGGGCGATCGTGATGAGCAGATACAGGGCGACCTTGGTCTTGTCCTCACCCGTCGCCGCGGAGAAGAACAGGGTGTTCGCCAGGGCCACGGCGACCGCGGCGTCGCTCGCGAAGTTCGCCATCGTCGCGTAGGTCAGGGCCGTCAGGCCCGAGCGGTCCGCGCCGTCCGCCGTGGCGGCGCGGCGGAACGTCGCGATGCCCTTGCTCGTGAGCTCACGGCTGCGCAGCGCCGCGACACGGGTGACCGTCAGTTTCCGCGGCATCCGCGGGGCCCGCGGGGCGCCGGCGCGCTCGCCGCGGGGCGTGTCGTCGCCCCGGTGCCGGCGGACGTCCTCGACCGGGTGCAGCGGCGGCAGGGGGGTACGCCGCGCGGACGTGCGCCGCGGCGGCGGATAGTTGCCGTTGCCGGGGTGCGGGGCCCGGGCCGACGGGCGGGGACGACCGCCGACGTCGGCACGACGGTCCGCGTCGTCGTGCGCGCGTTCCTCGTCCGAATCGGTCACGGAACAATTCTGTCGCACCGGCCGGATCGGCGTTCGGTGGCGTACCCGGTGCCGCGTTCACGGCACGAACCGCACCTCGAACATCGACGGCCAGTACTTGCCGGTGACGAGGAAGCGATCGGTACCGGGCAGGTGGGCGATTCCGTTGAGCACGTCGATGCGCTCGCGCCGGTCTTCGGGGAGGTGTTCGCGCAGTGCCCCCGCGTCGATCACGGCGGTCACCCGGCCCGCGTCCGGGTCGATGCGCAGGATCTCGTCCGTCTTCCACACGTTCGCGTACACCGCGCCGTCGTCGGTGCACTCGAGTTCGTTGAGCCGGGTGGCGGCGCGGCCCTCGCGCCGTACCGTGACCCGGCCCGTCTCGGCGAAGGTCCCGGGGTGCCGGAACGTCAGCTCCGCCGTGCCGTCGCTCATCACCAGCCGGTCGTCCTGGGCGCACAGTCCCCAGCCCTCCCCGTCGTAGCCGGCGCGGCCGCGTTCGGCCAGGGTGTCCCGGTCGCGGGCGATCGCGACCCCGTCCTGCCACGTCAGCTGCCACACGGTGGCGCCGGCGACCGTGATGCCCTCGCCGAACATGTCGTCCGGCACCGGGACCCGGACCCGTTCGGCGCCGGTGGCCAGCGATCGCGCCGCGATCCACGACCGGCCGGACAGGCCGGTGCCCTCGAGGAGCTCGTCGCCGGACACCTCGAGCCCCTGGGTGAACGCGGCAGGATCGTGCGGGTAGACGGCCACGATCTCTGTGCGCAGGCGCTCGGCCGGCGGACCCGGATCCGCCGGGGCGGAGTCGCACGCGGCCGCCGCGACACCGGCCACGATCGCGGCCGCGACACCGGCCACGACGGAGAGCGGACGTCGGCGCATGCCCACATGATGGCAGCCGAGGCTCGCGGCGACGGTTCCGTGCGGCAGAATGGGCTCCGTGAGTGGTGTGCCTTCCTCAGTTGCGTCCGGCTCCGCGTCCGCCTCTACCGAACAGCTCGTACAGCCTCTGCTGGCCGACGCCGTCGACGTCGCGCGGGCCGCGCTGCTGGACGCCGGAGAGACCGGCGTCGGCGCGTACCTGGGCGTCGCCGCCGAGGACGACTGCGCCGCCACCCACCGGTTCGCCGCGGAACTGCCCGGGTACCGGGGCTGGCAGTGGGCCGTCGTCGTCGCCGCCGCGCCCGGCTCGGATCGGGTGACCGTGAGCGAGATGGCGCTGCTGCCCGGACCGGACGCCCTGGTCGCGCCCCGGTGGGTGCCGTGGAACGAGCGGATCCGGCCCGGCGACCTCGGCCCCGGTGATCTGCTCGCCCCTCCGGCCGGGGATCCGCGCCTCGTGCCGGGCTATGTCGCCACCGGCGACCCCGAGATCGACGAGACGGCCCGCGAGATCGGCCTGGGCCGCAAACAGGTCATGAGCCTCGAGGGACGTCTCGAGGCGGCCCAGCGCTGGTACGACGGCGACTACGGTCCGGAGTCGGAGATGGCCAAGGCGGCGCCCTCGACGTGCCGGCTGTGCGGGTTCTACCTGCCCCTCGCGGGTTCCCTGCGCGCGGCGTTCGGCGTGTGCGGCAACGAATTCGCCGCCGACGGCCACGTGGTGCATTCGGCGTACGGGTGCGGAGCCCACTCGGACACCACCCTGCCGACCGGCGCCGGCTCCCCGGTCCACGAGCCGTACGACGACTCCGCTGTCGAGGTCGTCGTCCTGCCGCCCGCCGCCGAAGGTGAGCAGGACCGTCCCGGCGCGGACGACCGGGACGCCGCCGCCGCAGTGGTCGACGAGGCCGCGATGGAGAGCGGGACCGTTGGCACCGAGACGGCGGAGAGCTCCGAGACCGCGGAGAGCGCCGAGACGGCGGAGAGCGCCGAGACTGCAGCGAACACCGAGACGGCGGAGAGCACCGAGACGGCGGAGAGCGCCGAGACTGCAGCGAACACCGAGACCGCGGAGAGCACCGAGACCGTGGCCGCCGAGCCGGCCGGGGCCGAGCCGCCGGAACAGACCGACTGACGATGCCGCGCCCCGACCCCTTCGGGACAGCGGGGCTGCGCGAGGGCACCCTGCTGGCCTGGGCATCGTCCCCGACCCGGCTGCGGGAGGACGCCGCCACCGAGGCCGACCTCGTCCGGGCCGGCTACCGGGACCGGGTGCTGACCGAACTCGCGCAGAATGCGGCCGACGCGGCCGCGCGCGCGGGCGTGCCGGGGGTGCTGTGCCTGTGGCGCGACGGCGACGACCTGCACGTCGCGAACACCGGCGCGGTGCTCGACGAGGCCGGCGTGCAGGCGCTGACGGCCCTGCGCGCGTCGAGCAAGACGGGCGGGGTCGGCCGGTTCGGGGTCGGGTTCACCGCCGTCGCCGCGGTCAGCGCGGACATCGAGATCCGTTCGCGTTCCGGCTCGATCCGCTTCTCCGCCGCACGCACCCGGGACGCCCTCGCCGACCGCGACCTGCCCGTCCCGGAATCCGGCATCCCGGTGCTGCGTCTCGCCTGGCCGGTTCCCGCACCACCCGCGCCGGGCTGGGACACCGAGGTGGTGCTGCGGCTGCGTGCCGGCATCGACGCCGACGCGCTGCTCGACGGGTTCGCCGCGGAGGCCGTCGACCTGCTCCTCGAACTGCCCGCCCTGACCACCGTCACGGTCGGCGCTCGCACGTTCACCCGCACCTGCACCGACACCGAGTCCGGGCTGCGTGTCGTCGCCGTCGGCGAGCGGACCTGGTGGGAGTACACGGGCCCGCACGCCCGCTGGCTCGTTCCGGTCGTCGACGGGGTGCCGGTGCCGGTGTCCCAGGACGTGCTGCGTGCCCCCACCCGCTCGGACGAGGAACTCTCGCTGCCCGCGCTGGTGATCGCCGACGTGCCGATGCAACCCGACCGGCGCCGCCTGCTCCCCGGCGCCCCGGTGGCCGGGCTCGTCCGCGGTTACGCCGACTTCGTCGCGGCCCTGCCCCCGCGGCACCGGCCGTCGATGGTTCCGGTTCCCGGTTTCGCGCGCAGCGAGGTCGACGCGCTGCTGCGGGAGGCCGTGCTGCAGGAGTTGCGCGCGCATCCGTGGCTGCCCCCCGCCGACGGCGGCGACGATCTGCTCCCGGACCGCGCCACCGCACTGACCGGTCTGACCGACGAGCTCGCCGGTGTCCTCGCCGACGTCGTGCCCGGCCTGATCCGGCCCGATCTGTGCGGGCCGCGGCACGCGGCGGCGCTCGGCGCCGTCGACGTGCACCGGCTCGGGCCGGCGCGGATCGCCGAACTGCTCGCCGGCGTCGAGCGTGAACCCGCATGGTGGTACCGGCTGTACGAGGCGCTCACCCCGTTGGTCGTCGACGCCGTGGTCGCCGAGGAACTCGCCGCGATCCCGGTCCCGCTGTCGGACGGGCGCACCGTGACCGGGCCGCGGACCACCGTGCTGGGCACGGACGTCGGGCATCTACGGCTGCCGTGGGTGCGTCTCGTGCATCCCGACGCCGCACATCCGCTGCTCACCCGGCTCGGCGCCGGCACGGTCACGGCGGCGGATCTGCTCGCGGATCCGGCGCTGCTCGCGGCGGTCGAGGACGTCGACGCCGCGGACTGCGAGGCGACGACCGAACTGGCGGACGTCGTACTCCGGCTGGCCGCACAGGTACCGGCCGCGGCGGTGCCCCGGGAGCTCGGAGCGCTGCTGCTGCCCGACGTCGACGGTGAACTCGTGCCCGCCGACGAACTGCTGCTGCCGGGGGCACCCCTCGCCGAGGTGCTGGTGCCGGACGCGCCGTTCGCCACCCTCGACCCGCAGGTGGTCGAACGGTACGACGCCGACGCGCTGCGGGCGGTCGGTGTCGGATGGGGTTTCACCGTGCTGCGCGCCGAACTGCCCACCGGTCCC
The DNA here is from genome assembly GCF_016804345.1 of Rhodococcus ruber. NCBI lineage: Bacteria > Bacillati > Actinomycetota > Actinomycetes > Mycobacteriales > Nocardiaceae > Rhodococcus > Rhodococcus ruber. Next base: position 1,476,771 of record NZ_CP044211.1, read on the forward strand.
GATCACGACCTGCCCGACGAGGAACAGTGGTGGGAAACCCTCGACGGGGACCCCGACCTGCTCGTGGCCGTGCGCGATCTCGACCTGGTCGACGACGCGTGCTGGGACCGGGCCCTGTCGCTCCTCGTCGCCGATCCCGGCACCGCCGCGGTCCTCGACGATCGCCGTGGCTACACCGCCTGGTGGCTGCGCACCTTCGCGACGCTGGACGGCCGGACGCTCGGGCACCTGCGCGCCCCCGACGACGACGCGTTCGCCGGGCTGCTCGACCCCTGCCCGCACCCGGACGCGGACCGTCTGCGGGCGTGTCTGGCCGCGACGGACGTCGAGAGCACGGAGGCGGCCGCGCTGCTCCTCGACCTCCTGGCCGATCCCGACCGCATCCCCGTCCCGGTCGTCACCGTCCACACCCACGCCGCCCTGGCCGCGGCGAGCGCCGCCGGCGTACTCGACCTCGACGACCTGCACCTGCCCGACGCCGTCCGCAGCCTCGCCGGGACGACCGTCGATGCCGCGCACGCACTGGTCCTGGACCGGCCCTGGCTCGCCGCCGTGATCCCCGCCGACCGGCTCGTGCTCGGCACCCTGCCGGCCGCGCCGGTCCTCGCCGACCTCCTCGACGTGCCCCTCGCCTCGGCCGAGGTGTCCGGCCATGTCACCGGCCCGGGGCGCGCGACCGAATGGCGGAACGAGCCGGCCGCGGTGCTCGCCGCGGCCGTCGCGGGGCGGACGGTGCCGCGCGGACCGCTCGTCGTGCACGAGCGGCTGACCGTGCGCTGCTCGGGCGCGGTCACCGGCGAGCACGAGGTCGCGTGGTGGGTGGACGGCAGCGGCACGACGCACTGCACCGCATCGGGACTGGCCGCCGCCGTCGCGGCGCTCGCGCCGGCGGAGCCGCGATGAGTATCGACACGACGACCCTCGAGGGGGTGGTGGACCTGCGCGAACCCGCGTTGACCGCCCTGGTCACCGTCGTCACCCACTCGGGAGGCATGACCGCGATCGCCGTCGTCACGGCGGTGCTGACGGTGCTGATGCTGCGCGCGGGCCGCCGCGACGATGCGCTGCTGCTGTCCGCGACGATCCTCACGGGCTGGCCGCTGATGAGCCTGCTCAAGCTGCAGTTCGGCCGGGAACGCCCCCCGCAGCCCGAACGCCTCGTCGAACTGACCACCCACTCGTTCCCGTCCGGTCACGCCATGATGACCGCGATGCTGGCGACGGTGCTCGCCGTCGTGATCGCCCGGCGGTCGCCGCCCGGCAGCCACGGGGCCCTCGTGGCGTACTGCGCTCTCGGCGCCTACACGCTCGCGGTCGGGCTCTCGCGGGTCTACCTCGCGGCGCACTGGCTGACCGACGTCGTCGCCGGGTGGGTGCTGGGGTCGTTGTGGGCGTTGCTGTGGGTGGGGTTGATCACGCGGGTGCAGTCCCGGCTGTCACCACGGCCGTGACGCCGGGCGGCACGCGCCCTCTCGTCAGTCCAGTCCGACCTGAGCGCCGCGCCGGCCCAGCCGTGCGGCCCGGCGCTGCACGAGGAACAGGGTGAATCCCAAGAGTCCCACGATGATTCCGGCTACACACACGGGCAGTGCGGCCGACCACCGCTCGTCCGCGACGAGCACGACGATCGTCGCCACCGTCCACAGCGCCGTGCCGATCGCCAGTGCGGCGCGGGGATCGGCGAGGCGCCGGGTCCGCTCGGCGATCGTGCGTGCGTCGTTCACGATTTCAGGCTAGTCCAGCCCGGTTGCAATAATCTCCCGTTGCGACGCAGCCCCCACCCCAGAGCGGAAGTCGATATGGCCCAATCCTCAGAGCGGAAGTCCGGCACGGCGGTCGGCACCTCCTTCCTCGACACCTACTTCAAGATCACCGAACGGGGATCGACGGTCTCGCGGGAGGTGCGCGGTGGTGTCGTCACGTTCGTCGCGATGGCCTACATCGTGGTGCTCAATCCGCTGATCCTGGGCAGCTTCTCCCCGGACGACGCCACGGCCAAGGTCGACGTGCTCGGCAACATCCTGCCGGTCAACCAGGTCGCGGCCGTCACCGCGCTGGTGGCCGGACTGATGAGCATCGTCTTCGGCATCGTCGCCAACTATCCGTTCGCCATCGCGGCCGGCCTGGGCATCAACACCCTGCTGGCGGTCACCATCGCGCCCCAGGTCACCTGGCCCGAGGCGATGGGCCTCGTGGTGATCGACGGCATCATCATCGTGATCCTCGCCGTCACCGGTTTCCGCACCGCCGTGTTCAACGCGATCCCGCCCGAGCTGAAGGCGGCCATTGCGGCCGGTATCGGTGCGTTCATCGCCCTGATCGGCATGGTCGACGCCGGATTCGTGCGCCGCCTGCCGGACGCGGCCGGCACCACCGTCCCCGTCGGGCTGGGCATCGACGGTTCGATCGCGTCGTGGCCGACCGCGGTGTTCGTGTTCGGCGTGCTGCTGATGGGGGTGCTCGTCGTGCGCCGGGTGCCCGGCGGTCTGCTCATCGGCATCGTCGCGACCACGGTGGTGGCCGCGATCGTCGAGGCGGTCGCCGGCGTCGGGCCGTCGCAGGGCACCGACCCGAAGGGCTGGAACCTGAGCACCCCGGAGGTGCCCGACAAGGTGGCCGGCGTGCCGGATCTGAGCCTGGTGGGCAACGTCGACCTCTTCGGCGCGTTCACCCGGATCGGCGTGATCGCCGCGACACTGCTCGTGTTCACACTCGTCCTGGCCAACTTCTTCGACGCGATGGGCACGATGACCGGCCTCGGCAAGGAAGCCGGGCTCACCGACAAGAACGGCAACCTGCCCGGCATCGGCCGTGCCCTCGTCGTCGAGGGCACCGGTGCCGTCGCCGGTGGTGTGGGATCCGCGTCGTCGAACACGGTGTTCGTCGAGTCCGCCTCCGGCATCGCCGAGGGTGCGCGCACCGGTCTCGCGAACGTGGTGACCGGCGTGCTGTTCCTCGCCGCGATGTTCCTCACCCCGCTCTACGAGATGGTGCCGGTCGAGGCCGCCGCCCCGGCTCTCGTGGTGGTCGGCGCCCTCATGATCGGGCAGGTCCGCGACATCGACTTCACCCAGTTCGCCATCGCACTGCCCGCGTTCCTCACGATCGTCGTCATGCCGTTCACCTACTCGATCGCCAACGGCATCGGCGTCGGCTTCATCACGTGGGTCGTCCTGCACGCCGCGGCCGGAAAGGCGCGGACGGTGCATCCGCTGCTGTGGGTGGTGGCAGGCTTGTTCGTCGCCTACTTCGCGGTGGACCCGATCACCGAACTGCTCACCTGACATGCGGCGCGATGTGTCCGGTCGGTCCCGTATTGTGCACGCCATGACATCGGAACATCGCACGCTCGCTGGCGACCTCTCGTTGGCAGTCGTGCGCCTGACGCGCCATTTGCGGGGGCGGCGCTCCGATTCCCGGGTGTCCCTGACTCAGCTGTCGGCCATGACCACGCTGAGGCAGGAGGGAGCGATGACCCCCGGTGCGCTGGCCGCACGCGAGAAGGTCCAGCCGCCGTCCATGACGCGGGTGATCGCCTCGCTCGACGAGATCGGGCTCGTCGAACGGACCCCGCATCCCACGGACGGCCGGCAGGTCATCGTCTCGCTCTCGGACGCGGGCCGGGCACTGCTGATCGACGAGCAGCAGGCCCGGGAGGCGTGGCTGACCGAACGCCTCGCCACCTTGGACGAGGCCAGCCTCGCCACGCTCGGGGACGCGGTGGAGATCATCAACAAGCTGGTCAGCGAAGCGGAGTGAGCCGATCCCGGTCCTCGTGGCCGGGATGTGCCCGGCGAACCCGCTGACGAGCCCGGGACGTGGCCTGGGAGAATCGACGGCGTGGTGCACATCGTCGACATCGAGGATCCCGCCGACCCCCGGCTGAACGACTTCCGAGACCTCAACTCGGCGGATCGCCGGCCCGACCTGCCGGCCGGCAAGGGGTTGGTGATCGCGGAGGGCGTGCTCGTCGTCCAGCGGATGCTCGATTCGCGATTCACACCCGGCAGCCTGCTCGGGGTGGATCGTCGTCTCGGTGAACTCGCCGACGACCTGCGCGACGTCGACGTGCCGTTCTACCGCACCTCGGCCGAGGTCATGGCCGAGGTCGTCGGCTTCCACCTCAACCGCGGGGTGCTCGCCGTGGCGCACCGGCCGCCGGCGCTCGCCCTCGACGACGTCCTCGAGAAGGCCACCACGGTGGCGGTGCTCGAGGATGTCAACGACCACGAGAACCTCGGCTCGATGTTCCGCAACGCCGCCGGCCTCGGTGTCGACGCCGTCGTGTTCGGCAAGGGCTGCGCCGACCCGCTGTACCGGCGGTCGGTGCGGGTCTCGATGGGTCATGTCCTGCGAGTGCCGTTCGCGCACGTCGAAACGTGGCCGGACGATCTGGACCTGCTGCGGGCGCGCGGCTTCCAGCTCATCTCGCTCACTCCGAATCCCGAGGCCGTGCCGCTGGCCGAGGCGATGACGGGGGAGAAGGTCGCGCTGCTCCTCGGTGCCGAGGGTCCGGGGCTGACCGAGCACGCGATGCGCGCGACGGACGTGCGGGCCCGCATTCCGATGGCCCCGGGCACCGACTCGCTCAACGTCGCCACGGCCGCGGCGATGGCGTTCTACGAGCGGGTACGGATCCCGCGGTGATCGCGCCCCCGCGCGCCCCGTCGACACCGTGGTCGACGGGACTGACGCTGACGGGTTTCGCCCTCGCCGTCACGGTGGTGACGATCGTGGCGTTCGGGCTCGAACTCGGGCGCGTGCACCCCCTGCTCGTGGTGATCGTCAACCTCGTCGCCGCGGCCGGGATCGCCCCCACCCTGTGGTGGTGGCGTCGGGTGCCGCTGTGGCGGTGGATCGCCGCCGGCGTCGCCGCCGGTGTCCCGGTCGGCTGGATCGTCCTGCTCGCCGCGGCGGCGTTCTGAGCGGATCCACGGCCGCGAACGAATCTGCCAGGCGCACCGGTTATTCCGCGCGCGTACGGCCGGGCAGTGCGCGGCCGGGCGCGGAGATCCGCCGCGGCCACCACCGCCGTCGCGCGGGCCGGGCGCCCGGTGCGTCCCGGTCGGCGGGTGGCCGCTCGCCGTCGCGGTACAACGCGAAGTCCCACACCTCGATCTCGTGGGGGTCGAGCTCGCCGGCGGCGCGGGCCGTGTAACGGAACCCGAGCCACGCCGCGTTGGCGGCCTCGGCGAACCGGCGGGGGTGGAACGGCAACGCCTCGGGGTGGGGCAGTACATCCAGCGGCCAGCGGATGGGGAACTCGCCGCCCCAGAACGGCCGCTCCCACACGAACGGCAGCCCGTCGTCCTCGGTGATGGCGACGGGCGTGGCGTCGAACGCTCGTCGCGGCGTGCCGCGCCGCCAGGCACCGACGGCGCCCCGCGCCCCGGTGGGATCCGACACGACGAGATAGGTGTTCTCGGACGCGACGGTGTGCCTCCAGCGTTCGGGCAGCTGCGACGGACGCGTCGCCGCAAGGTCCGGGCTGCACACCACCGTCACCCCGGGGAAGCTGCCCACGTAGACCCGGCCGGCCGCCCCGGCTGCGGCCTGCGCGAGCGGCACCCGGCCCAGCGGCTCGGACGACAGTCCCGGATGCAGCCGTCCGACGAGAGCGTGGGCGGTCGTGCAGTCGGCCCGCGCATCGCGCAGCACCTCGCCGGGGTCGGGGGCGTCGACGTACCAGATGGTCGACACCGTCGCGGCCGCCATCGGTGGGTCCGGTCCTCAGCCGCGCCCGTTGCTGCGCACGCCGAGCAGCACGTCGTCCCACGAGGGGAGGGCGGGCTTGCCGCGCTTGTCCTTACCCGGATTCTGCTGCGGCGCCAGCTTCGGCCGGTCCTCCTCCACGTCGGGCTCGGGCAGGCGCGCCGCCGCGGGACGGACCTCCTCGACTTCGGCGTCGATGACCGCGGGCGGCGGATCGAGGGTGATCGTCTCGGCGACGACGTCCTCCCGCTCGGACCCGTCGTTGTCGCCGGTGTCGTCGACATCGCGCGCCGTGTACACCGGTGTGAGGCAGCGCAGCGGCCGCCCGCAGTCCGGATCGATCAGCTCGGTGGCGGTGTCGTCGAGCGGGAGGATCGTCCCGCCGTGGGCGTCGGGCTGGTAGCGCCAGTGCGCGGCGTTGGTGGACCGGCCGGCGTCCCACTGCAATTGGGCCACCCAGTGACCCTCGTCGTCGCGCCACGCGTCCCAGGTGGCGGCGTCGATGCTGTGCCCGCGTGCCCGGAACGCCTGGGCGACGATCTCGGCGAGGGTGTGCACGGCCGGGCCGTCCGGACGCACCGGATGACCCTGCTGAGCCATCTCCGCCGCGCGGGAGCGCTCGAGCAGCACCGGGTAGGCGAACCGCTCCACCTTCGCGAGCGGGATCCCGGCCTCCTCGGCGACCTGCTCGACGGATGCGCCGGAGCGGATGCGGGCCTGGATCTCGCGGGGTCGCAGCTGACTGGCGGTCTCGATCTGGATCTGCCCGAGGCGGGCGAGATCACCACGGGAGGCGGCGCGGAGCGTGTCGTCGATCGGGATGCGGAATCTGTCGCCGTTTTCGGGATCGGCGAGCACGACGTGCGTTCCGTCGGGCTCGAGGCCGACCACTCGAAGCTCTCGCACCATGACCTCCTCGCGGGGAATCGCGATTGACCCGCCCGACTGTAACGGACTCGTGATGCCTGCGGAGCAGGACACGCCGACACGCCGGGGGCCCGGTGGCACGAATCCGCCGACGTGGCGCTATTGTCCAAGGTTTCCCCGAAAGTCTCGACTCGTTGTCGAGAGTTCGGGAAGGCTCCGGGACGGCGAACGGGGCCGGACCCGACCCGGATCCGACCCCGTCCTCACGGTCGAGCGACCGATCTACATCCGGTCGACCACCCAGTCGATGCACTTGGTCAGCGCGGTGACGTCGTCGGGGTCGATTGCCGGGAACATGCCGACGCGGAGCTGGTTGCGGCCCAGCTTGCGGTAGGGCTCGGTGTCGACGATCCCGTTGGCGCGCAGGATCTTCGCAACCTGCGCGGCATCGACCGAGTCGGCGAAGTCGACGGTGCCGACCACCTGGGAGCGCAGCGCCGGATCGGCGACGAACGGGGTGGCGTACTCGGAGGCCTCGGCCCACGCGTACAGCCGCGACGACGAGTCCGCGGTCCGGGCCGTCGTCCAGGCCAGGCCGCCGTTGCCGTTCATCCACTCGATCTGGTCGGCCAGCAGCAGCAGCGTGCCCACCGCGGGGGTGTTGTACGTCTGATCCTTCGTGCTGTTGTCGACGGCGATCGGCAGCGACAGGAACTCGGGAGTGAAGCGGCCCGAGGCCTTGATCTCGTCCACCCGCGCCAGCGCGGCCGGGCTCATCAGGGCGATCCACAGGCCACCGTCGGCGGCGAAGCACTTCTGCGGCGCGAAGTAGTAGACGTCGAAGTCCTCCGCGGCGACGGGCAGGCCGCCGGCGCCGGACGTCGCGTCGATGGCGATCAAGGCGTTCTCGGAGCCGGCCGGGCGGGTGACCGGCACCGCGACACCGGTCGAGGTCTCGTTGTGGGCCCAGCCGATGAGGTCGGCCGATCCGTCGGCGACTATCTCCGGTGCGGTTCCCGGCGCGCTGTCCACCACGATCGGGTCACCGATCAGCGGGTTCTTCTTGGCGACCGTGGCGAACTTCGACGAGAACTCGCCGTAGGTGAAGTGCTGCGACTTCTCCCGGATCAGGCCGAACGCCGCGGCGTCCCAGAACGCGGTGGTGCCGCCGTTGCCGAGCACCACCTCGTAGCCGTCGGGCAGGGCGAACAGCTCGCGCAGTCCCGAGCGGATGCGGGCGACGACGTCCTTGACGGGCTTCTGCCGGTGGCTGGTACCGAACACCGAGGCACCGACCTCGACCAGGGACTGCAGCTGCTCGGGGCGAACCTTGGAGGGACCGCAGCCGAAGCGGCCGTCGGCGGGCTTGAGATCGGCGGGAATGATCGGTGTAGCGTCAGCCATCGGTATGCGTGTCCTAAACGTCGAGGAACGAGTGCACCGGTAGTCTAGACGGCCCCCGCCGGTCGGCCGGACGGACGGGCACCCGGTGCGGGGACCCGTCCGTCCGGCTCGGTGGATCAGTTGTGGGTGATCGAATCCCAGCCCTCGACGCTCTCCGGGCTGCGGGCGTCCGGGCCGGTGTAGATCGCGGCCGGGCGCACCAGCTTGCCCAGGCGCTTCTGCTCGAGGATGTGCGCGCACCAGCCGGCGGTGCGGCCGCAGGTGAACATCGCCGGCATCATCGCGGCCGGGACCTCGGCGAAGTCGAGGATCACCGCGGCCCAGAACTCGACGTTGGTCTCGATGGCCCGGTCGGGGCGACGCTCGCGCAGCTCGGCGAGGGCGGCCTGCTCGAGGGCGGCGGCGACCTCGTAGCGCGGCGCGTTCAGTCGCTTCGCGGTGTCGCGCAGCACCCGCGCGCGGGGGTCCTCGGCGCGGTAGACGCGGTGCCCGAAGCCCATCAGCTTCTCCTTGCGGTCGAGGATGCCCTTGACCAGCGCGCGGGCGTCGCCGCTGCGCTCGGTCTCCTCGATCATCGGCAGCACGCGTGCCGGGGCCCCACCGTGCAGCGGGCCGGACATCGCGCCGACCGCACCGGACAGCGCGGCGGCGACGTCGGCGCCGGTGGAGGCGATGACGCGGGCGGTGAAGGTGGAGGCGTTCATGCCGTGCTCGGCGGCCGAGACCCAGTACGCGTCGATCGCGGCGACGTGGGCCGGGTCGGGTTCGCCCTTCCACCGCACCATGAACCGCTCGGTGACGGTCGCGGCCTCGTCGATGCGCTTCTGCGGCACGGCGGGCTGATAGATGCCGCGCGCGGACTGCGCGACGTACGACAGGGCCATCACGGCGGCGCGGGCGAGGTTCTCCCGCGCGGTGGCGTCGTCGATGTCGAGCAGCGGCTCGAAGCCCCAGATGGGGGCGAGCATCGCCAGGCCGGCCTGGACGTCGACACGGACGTCGCCGGTGTGGATCGGCAGCGGGAACGGCTCGGCCGGGGGCAGGCCCTGGCCGAACCTGCCGTCGACCAGCAGGGCCCACACGTCCCCGAACGTGACCCCGCGCGTGACGAGATCCTCGATGTCGACGCCGCGGTAGCGCAGCGAACCGCCGTCCTTGTCGGGTTCGGCGATATCACTGGTGAAGGCGACCACGCCTTCGAGGCCGGCGACGAAATCCTCGGGTACAGACGCGCGCGATGCCATGACGGTTGGGCTCTCCTCGTTCGGTGCAACCCGGTCCGGGCAGCACTGCCGGTGAAGCGGGACTCGGCGGATGTGATCGGCGCCCCACTCCGTTCGTCGGTGCGACTGTAGTCCCCCGGGCGGGAGGATCGGCGCCCGGATACCCGGGAGTAGTGTCCAGCATCGTGTCCACCGATCCACGGCCCGGCGCCGAGAACGCCGAGGGGCTGCCTCCGAGTGCGGACGAGCACGCCGATCTGGCGTCGATGCGTGTCGACTACACCCCTGCCGGCCCTCAGGGCGCGTCCGCCGTCGACGAGGATCTCGAACCCGAGTGGCTCACCGACGGCTGGCTGCCGGTGCTGCGCCGCTGGCTCCTCGACGCCGCCGCGGCAGGACTGCCCGAACCGAATGCGATGGTCCTCGGCACCGTCGACGAGCACGGTCGGCCCGTGACCCGCACCGTGCTGTGCAAGGGAGTCGACGCGGACGGGGTCGCCTTCTTCACCAACTACGACTCCGACAAGGGCCGGCAACTCGCCGCGACGCCCTATGCGTCGGCCACGTTCACCTGGGTCCCGATCTTCCGCCAGGTCACCGTCCGCGGGCCCGTCGAGCGGGTCGGCGCGCAGGAGACCGCCGAGTACTGGCACTCCCGGCCTCGCGGCTCCCGCCTCGGCGCGTGGGCCTCGCAGCAGTCCCGGCCGATCGAGTCCCGGGCGGCGCTCGAGCATGCGCTCGTCGAGGTCGCCGAGCGCTACGGCATGGACGCCGAGATCCCGGTGCCGCCGCACTGGGGTGGACTGCGGATCCGCCCCGAGTCAGTCGAGTTCTGGCAGGGCCGGCCCAACCGTCTGCACAACCGGGTGCGGACCCGGCTGGTCGACGGGCGGTGGCTCACCGAGCGTCTGCAGCCGTGAGGCGGCTGCTCGCCGACACCACGCCGCTCGAGAACCGCGACTACCGTCGGTTGTGGACCGCCGGCATCGTCACGGTCGTCGGCGCCCAGCTCAGCGTCGTCGCGGTGCCGCAACAGATCTACGAGATCACCCGCAGCTCGGCGTACGTGGGTCTGACCGGTGTGTTCGCCCTCGTCCCGCTCGTGGTGTTCGGGCTGTGGGGCGGTGCGTTGGCCGACGTGATGGACCGGCGCCGGCTGCTCACATTCACCACGCTCGGCATGGGCGTGACGTCGCTGCTGCTGTGGGCGCAGGCCGCCGCGGGCCTGGCGAACGTGTGGCTGGTGCTGGTGCTGTTGTCGCTGCAGCAGGCCTGCTTCGCGGTCAATCAGCCCACCCGCGGCGCGGTGATCCCGCGGCTCATCCCGAACGGCCAACTGGCCGCCGCCAATTCGCTGAACATGACGGTGATGCAATTCGGGGCGATCGCCGGGCCGCTGCTCGCGGGCGCCCTGATCCCCGTGCTCGGTCTGCCCACCCTGTACCTGATCGACACCGTCGCACTGCTCGCGACCCTGTGGGCGGTGCTCGCGCTGCCGCCGATCCCGCCGACCGGGCAGGCTCGGCGTGCCGGCCTGCGCGAGGTGCTCGACGGGTTCCGTTACCTCTCCACCCAGAAGATCCTGCTCGCCTCGTTCGTCGTCGACATCGTCGCGATGGTGTTCGGCATGCCGCGGGCCCTGTTCCCGCAGATCGCGCACGACTCGTTCGGCGACCCCGCCGAGGGCGGGTTCGCGCTCGGGCTGCTGTTCGCTGCGATGTCGGTCGGTGCGGTGCTCGGCGGGGTGTTCTCCGGCTGGTTGCCACGGGTGCGCCGGCAGGGGCTCGCGGTGATCGTGTGCATCGTCGCCTGGGGTCTGGCGATGGTGGGCTTCGGCGTTGCGGTGGGCCTCGCCGAACCGGGCGGCACCGCGGTGTGGCTGTGGATCGCCCTGGCGTTCCTCGCGTTCGGCGGCGCGGTCGACATGGTCTCCGCGGCGTTCCGCTCGACGATGCTGCAGTCCGTCGCCACCGACGAGATGCGGGGCCGGCTGCAGGGCGTGTTCATCGTCGTCGTCGCCGGCGGACCCCGCATCGGCGACGTCCTGCACGGCGGGGCGGCGGCGCTGGTGGGCACCGCGGTCGCCGCGGCGGGCGGCGGGGTCCTCGTCGTGGCCGGTGTGCTGGTGTGTGTGCTCGCCTTCCCCGCGTTCGTGCGGTACCGGGTGGACCGCACGATCCACTGACCCGTCCACCGACCGCAGTGGAACGCAGTACGGTGACGTCGGAGGCATCTTCCGTCAGCTGTGAGCGCCTCGCCGCGACGGCGGTGCGCAGACGGGGATCGCCGCGGAACGTCCGAAGGACGGAGGGACACCGGCATGGATTCCGACCCGTCGATGGCCGCCCAGGTCGAATTCTGGACCGATTGGGTACGTCACGCCGCCGGACGCGACACCGACCCGGACAACATCCGACGCGCCGCGCACGTACTGGAGGCGGTGGAATCGGTGGCCGGACCGGGCCTGCGCATCCTGGAGGTGGGCTGCGGAACCGGATGGCTGGCGCGGCTGTTGACCTCGTTCGGGCACGTGACCGCGGTCGATCTGCCCTCCGAGGCGCTGACACACCTGCGCGAGAGCGATCCGCAGATCGAATGGATCAGCGGCGACTTCCTCCACCTCGAGCTTCCCGGCACCTACGACGTGGTGGTCTCTCTGGAGACTATTGCCCATGTCCCGGACCAGGCGCGGTTCGTCGACCGGATCGCCGAGGTGCTCGTCCCGCACGGCACGGTGGTGCTCACCACCCAGAACCCGACGGTCTGGAACCGCACCAGCGCCCTGCGCCCGCCCGGACCCGGGCAGATCCGCAACTGGCCGTCACGCCGCCGGCTGCGCGCCTTGTTCGCGCCGCGGTTCGTGGTGCGATCTCTGCACACCTGTGCCCCGGGTGGCGATCGGGGATGGGTCGGGCTGATGCGCAACCGCTACCTGAGCGGGCTCGGTCGCCGGGTCCTCGGCGCGCGGCGGTGGACACAGGTACAAGAACGTCTCGGTCTCGGGCGCAGCTTGGTGCTGGTCGCCACCAGGACCTCGTGACCGAACGGTTGCGGCGCTCGGCAGACGGCGGTGCCCCGGGCCCGTCGGCCCGGCGGTGTTCGAGCCGGAGCTCGTGCGGTATCCACGCGGGCAGGGCACGATGGACGGACGTGATCGCACACCCTGACGCGGGAGCCGGTATGCCATCGAATCGTCTCGTCCGATCGCCGGACCGCAACGGAGCGGGGACCGCAGCCCTCGTCGCGGGCATCGTCGCCGCAGGGTGCGCCTTCGTCCCCTTCCTCGGTGATCTGGTCACGATCCCCGCGGGACTGGCTGCGGTGGTGTGCGGCTGGGTCGGCCTGGACCGGGTGGACAAGGGGTCGGCGACGAACCACGGGGAGGCCCTGGCGGGCGCGGTCCTGGGTATCGCGGCGCTGTTCGTGGTGTTCATCGTCTTCGCGGCCACTCACACTGCGGGCGGATGACCACCGGCACATTCGCGGAACCCGTCCCCGCCTCTCACCGATCGGGGCCGGACCGCCTGCTCCCTCGGGGTGCCCGGATGGTCTCGGGTACGGAAATCCGTCACCGCCACGGATCCTCGCGCCGCCACACCTGCGGCAGATGCAGCTCCACCCCGTCGCGCTCGGCGAGCCGGCCGAGGACCCGCATGGTGACGTCGAGATCGTCCCCGGCGTAGGGCAGCGCGCGCAGCGGCCGGTCGAGCGGGCGGAAGAAGTCGTCCCAGTGCACGAGCACCACCCCTCGCGCTCCGACCGTGCCGACGGTCTCCGCCCAGTAGCTGCGGATGTACTCCTCGCTCTGCACCCCGAGTTGGCCGACGCCGAGATAGACGACCTCCGCGCGCCGGCCGGCCAGCGCCCCGGGCCGGAAACCGGCGCTGCCCTGGATCAGCAGGGACCGGCCGTCGGCGTGCGCGACGAACGTCGACCATGCCTCGCCGCACCGATAGCTCCCGGCCCGCGCGGGCGGGACGACGGGCGCGTCGATCGTGCCCGGGTACCGGTCCGGCGCACAGTGCTCGGACGCGACGAGCGTGACGGTGAACCCGCCGAACCGCAGCGGCTCGCCGGGCGTGGCGACGACGATCCGCTCCGGTGGGAGGCCGTGCCCGCGCCCGACGTTCGCCGTCGATTCGCCGCCGACGAGCACCGCGCCCGTCCGCTCGGCGACGGCCGCGGAGTCGAGCACGTGGTCGAAGTGGCTGTGGACGGGCAGGACGGCCGCGAGCCGCGTCGCGCCGGCCCGGGTCAGGCACGCGTCGATCCGGGCCGGGTCGGGTGCGAGCCGGCCCAGCGCGACGGCGCCGAGACCCGGGCGGGTGAAGAAGCCGTCGGTCAGCAGCGCGTCGGTGCCGTCGTCGACGAGCAGGGTGGACACCCCGAGGAACGTCACGGCCGGGCGGGATGCCGCCGTCGCGGCGGGGACGTCGAACCGGTCGGCGTAGGCGGCGAGATCCGGGCGGCCGAGGCGCAGTCGCATCCGGTCATCGTAGGCGCGGAGGCGCACCGGCGGCCCGATCCGGCCCGGCGACACCACCGCGATCGGCGAGGTCGCCGCCGTGATCGTCGAATCCCCGACCCGCCGCGCCCGTCCGCGGGACACTGGGCCCATGTCCGATCCGACGAACTACCGGATCCGAAGGGGTGGGTACCGCGCGGAGGTGTCCAGCTCTGGGGCGGCGCTGCGGGCACTCGAGCACGAATCGGCGGACGGGCCGTACCCGCTGACGGAGAGCTGGCCGGCGAACGAGCGGCCCCCGCTGCGCTCCGGCACGGTGCTCGCCCCGTGGCCGAACCGCATCCGGGACGGGCACTTCTACTTCGACGGCATCGAGCATCAGCTCGCGCTCACCGAACCCGAACGCGGCAACGCGGTGCACGGATTCGCCTGGCATCGAGACTGGGTCCTGGTTTCCCACAACGACTTCCGCGTCGAGCAGAAGCTGGACGTGGGACTGCACAAGGGGTGGCCGTACCAGCTGCGGCTCACCGTGACCCACGAGGTGGGCGACGACGGCCTCACCGTCACGCACACCGCCACCAACATCGGCGGCTACCACTCGCCGTTCGGGCTCGGCGTGCATCCGTACGTCCGGGCGGGCGCCGCGCCGCTCGACGAGTGCACGCTCCGCCTGGCCGCCGGCACCCGGCTGCCGCTCGATCCCGGGCGCGGACTGCCGAACGCGTACTCGCAGCCGGTCGAGGGCACCGAGTTCGACTTCACCTCGCCGCGGCCGCTGCGCGGAGTCGAGCTCGACCTTCCGTACAGCGCGCTGGACGTGGACGTGGATGGCCGGTCCCGGCACGACCTGCGGGGCCCGGACGGGCGGGGGGTGCGGTTGTGGGCCGGGCGCGAGTTCGGCTGGCTGCAGGTGTTCACCGCCGGCGCCGTCCCCGAACTCGAGTATCCGGGACGGGGGCGGGCGCTGGCGCTCGAACCGATGACGTGCCCGCCGGACGCCTTCAACCTCGGCATCGATCTCGTCGTGCTGCAACCCGGGCAGACGTGGACGGGTCGGTGGGGCCTGACCGCCCTGCCGTCCGCATGACGGGATCCTGCACCGCCGTCCGCAGGACGGGATCCTGCACCGCCGTCCGCAGGACGGGATCCTGCACCGCCGTCCGCAGGACGGGATCCTGCACCGCCGGTGCGCCGCTGCCCGGACACGCGGACGGGTGCTCACCGCGCCGGCGGCGGGAACGTGATATGCAATATCGACGCAGGTGAGCGCCGTGCCGGAGGGGGCATTCGGACGCTCCGGCGTGCGCGCGGCGCGGCGCCGCGCCGGCCCGATCGGGGACCTTCGACGGACCCTCCCTGGGCACATGGCCTGCGCAAGGGCTAGGTTCTACGTGAATGTTCGGAAGAATCGCGTTGATCTGAGCTTGAGAGGGATCCTTCGTGCCCGCTGAGAATGACACCCGACCCACCCTCAGCTACCCCGGTGGCGAGCACACAATGTCTATCGCCAAGGCGACGGAAGGCAACGACGGCATCGAGCTGGGCAAGCTCCTTGCAGAGACCGGGTACACCACCCTTGACCCCGGTTTCGTCAACACCGCCTCCACCACGTCGGCCATCACCTTCATCGACGGGGAGAAAGGCATCCTGCGCTACCGCGGATACCCCATCGAGCAGCTGGCGGAGAAGTCCACCTTCATCGAGGTCAGCTACCTGCTGATCTACGGCGAGCTGCCCACCGCGGAGCAGCTCGAGGTCTTCACCGACAAGATCCGCCGGCACACGCTGCTGCACGAGGATCTCAAGCGCTTCTTCGACGGCTTCCCGCGCAACGCGCACCCGATGCCCGTCGTCTCCAGCGCCGTCAACGCGCTCTCGGCGTACTACCAGGATGCGCTCGATCCCGACGACCCGGAGCAGGTGGAGCTGTCCACCATCCGGCTGATGGCCAAGCTGCCGACCATCGCGGCCTACGCCTACAAGAAGTCGGTCGGCCAGCCGTTCCTGTACCCGGACAACTCGCTGAACCTGGTCGAGAACTTCCTGCGCATGACCTTCGGTTTCCCGGCCGAGCCGTACCAGGTCGATCCCGAGATCGCCCAGGCCCTCGACATGCTGCTGATCCTGCACGCCGACCACGAGCAGAACTGCTCGACCTCCACGGTGCGCCTCGTCGGTTCGTCCGACGCCAACCTGTTCACCTCGATCTCCGGCGGCATCAACGCGCTGTGGGGCCCGCTGCACGGCGGCGCCAACCAGGCCGTGCTCGAGATGCTCGACGCGATCAAGACCGGCGGCGGCGACGTCAAGGAGTTCGTCCGCAAGGTCAAGAACAAGGAAGACGGCGTCAAGCTCATGGGCTTCGGACACCGCGTCTACCGGAACTACGACCCGCGCGCGGCGATCGTGAAGAAGACCGCCGACAGCCTGCTCGCCAAGCTGGGTGGCGACGACGATCTGCTGCAGATCGCGCAGGCCCTCGAGGAGGCCGCGCTCACCGACGACTACTTCATCGAGCGCAAGCTGTACCCGAACGTCGACTTCTACACCGGCCTGATCTACCGGGCGATGGGCTTCCCCACCCGGATGTTCACGGTGCTGTTCGCGCTCGGCCGCCTGCCGGGCTGGATCGCGCACTGGCGCGAGATGCACTCCGACCCGAGCCTCAAGATCGGCCGCCCGCGGCAGATCTACACCGGTTACACCGAGCGCGACTACAGCAGCATCGACGCGCGCTGACCCGTCCCCTACCGGAAGACCGACACATGAGTAGCAAGCCCGAGATCGAATTCCAGGAAGGCCCCGCCCCGACCGGTCTGGTCGTCAAGGACCTCACCGTCGGCGACGGCGCCGAGGC
Organism: Rhodococcus ruber; assembly: GCF_016804345.1. Taxonomy (NCBI): domain Bacteria; kingdom Bacillati; phylum Actinomycetota; class Actinomycetes; order Mycobacteriales; family Nocardiaceae; genus Rhodococcus; species Rhodococcus ruber. The sequence goes on from NZ_CP044211.1 coordinate 1,493,302, forward strand.
GACGCCCGGGGCCAAGGTCGAGGTCCACTACGTCGGCGTCGAGTTCGACTCCGGCGAGGAGTTCGACTCGTCGTGGAGCCGGGGCGAGTCCATCACCTTCCCGCTCAGCGGCCTGATCGCCGGCTGGCAGGAGGGCATCCCCGGCATGCGGGTCGGTGGCCGCCGTCAGCTGACGATCCCGCCGGAGATGGCGTACGGCCCGGCCGGTTCGGGGCACCGCCTCGCCGGCAAGACCCTGGTGTTCGTCATCGACCTGCTCGACGTGGAGGCCAAGCCCGAGGTGCCGGAGATCGAACCGGCCACCGGGCCGGCTCCCGCCGAACTCGTGATCGAGGACATCACCGTCGGTGACGGCACCGAGGCGCAGCCCGGTGCGGTCGTCGACGTGCACTACCACGGCGTCGAGTACGACACGAACGACGTGTTCGACTCGTCGTTCGCCCGCGGCGAGTCCGTCAAGTTCCCGCTCGGCCGCCTCATTCCCGGCTGGCAGGAGGGCATCCCCGGCATGAAGGTCGGCGGTCGCCGCAAGCTGACGGTGCCCCCGCAGCTCGCCTACGGTCCGGCCGGGTCCGGGCACCCGCTCGGCGGCAAGACCCTCGTCTTCGTCATCGACCTCCTCGGCACCGAGTAGGTCTGCGCACGGCCGGAGCCCCGCACCGCTTTTCGCGCTGCGGGGCTCCGTCGCATCCGGGGGTCCCGGTGGGTCAGTGCCGGACGAAGGGAGTGGGGGCGATGTCGCCGCTGTCGAGGAAGTGCCACTGATCGTCGCTGCGGCAGATCCGCCCGTCGAACCGGGACCCGGGGCTGCGGAACTCGGTGCGCAGGAATTTGCCGTTCCGGTCGAAATGCGTGATCGCGCAACCACGGTCGCGACGGTCGTGGCGATCGTGGTCGTCGTGGTGGTCCGAGGACGCGGCCGCCGTCCCGGCGCCGCCGAAGACGGGCAGGGCGATCAGCGCGGCGGTGACGATCAGCTTGCGGCTCTTCGACATTCGGATCTCCTGGGATCGGTGGAGGGGATGCATACGATCCTGCGCCCGCCCCGTCCCGTGTCGTAGGGACCCGAGGGGTGGAATACGGTCACCCCGCGGCGAACCGCACCGTCAGCCGCGCCCCGCCGAGCGGGCTCTCCTCTAGCCGCGCCGTACCGCCGTGCAACGCCGCCTGCTGCGCCACGAGCGCCAGGCCCAGCCCCGAACCGCCCCGGGCGGCGCCGCTGCCCCGGCGGAACCGTTCGAACACCGCGCCGCGCTCACCGGCCGGCACCCCGCGGCCGTCGTCGTCGACGGTGAGCACGGTGTCGGTGCCGTCGGCGGTGACCGCCAGCCGGATCCGGCGGGCGCGGCCGTGCCGTACCGAGTTGGCCACGGCATTGTCGACGACGAGCCGCAGCCCGCTCGGCAGCGCCCGGATCTCGCGCCCCGTCTCGCCGACCACCTCGATCTGCACGCCGGGATGCCGGCTCGTCGCGTCGGCGGCCGCGGCGTCGCAGATCTCCACCGGGTCGGTGGGCACGAAGTCCCGCGAGGTGGACAGATCACCGCGGGCGAGCCGCTCGAGGTCGTCGAGCGTGGATTCGACACGGCTCTGCATCCGGGTGAGGTCGCCGAGGATCTCGGTGCGTTCCTCGTCGCTCAGGACGTCACCGGCCGGGTCCAGGGTGGAGAGGACCTCGAGGTCGGTGCGCATCGCGGTCAGCGGGGTCCGCAGCTCGTGAGCGGCGGCGGCCGCGAAGTCCCGCGCCGTGGCGAGAGCGGCGTCGGTGGCGGCCTGGGCGCGGGCGACGTCGCTGAGCATGTCGCCGGCTGCGGCAGCGAGTTCGTCGGCCTCGCGGATGCCGGAGCGCCGCGGCTCGAGGGTGGGTGCGCGGGCCACGATCCGGCGGGTGAGGTCGACCAGGGGTCGCACGGCGCGGCCCCCGAAGATCCAGCCGAGGGCCGTCGCGACCGCGACGGCGATCGCACCGGCGACGGCGAGCTGCCGGTGCTGCTCGGTCGTGATGTCCTGCGCCTCGGCATAGGGCACCGCGACGGACAGGAGCGAGGGCAGCCGGTCGGTCGGCGCGGTGTACGTCCGGTAGGCGGTGCCGCCGAGATCGACGGTGTGGGCGCCGGGGGAGAGGGCGGGTAGTTCGGTCGGGGTGCTGCTGAGCAGCCCTCCGGATTCGGTGCGGATGGTGACGGCGAAGGCTCCGGCGTCACCCAGCGCGGGCAGGAACAGGCCGGCGGTCCCGGCATTGGCGACCAGTACCTGCGTGGCCGTCTCGAGGCGGCGGTCGAGCTGCGCGAGGTTGTTCCGGGTGATGGCCAGGGCGACGAGCACACCCAGCACCGCGACGACGAGCGTGGTGCCGAGCGCGGTGGCCGCGGCGACCCGCGCCCGCAGCGAGAAGCGGTGCGTCACGCCGCATCCCGCAGCACGAAGCCCACCCCGCGCACGGTGTGCAGCAGCCGCGGCCGCCCCCCGGCCTCGAGTTTGCGGCGCAGGTACCCGACGAACACGTCGACGACGTTGGTGTCCGCGTCGAAGTCGTAGCCCCACACGAGGGCCAGCAGCCGGTCGCGGCTCAGGACGATGCCCGCGTTGCGGGCGAGCACCTCGAGCAGTTCGAACTCGCGCTTGGTCAGCTCCACCTCGGTGCCGTCGATGCGCGCTCGGCGGCCCGCGGTGTCGAGCTCGAGCCCGCCGGCCCGGACGACGGAGCCGGCGCCGGGGGTGCCGGGCGCGCTGCGCCGCAGCATCGCCCGGATCCGTGCCACGAGCTCGGCGAGCACGAACGGCTTCGTCAGGTAGTCGTCGGCGCCGGACTCGAGTCCCGCGATGCGGTCGCCGACGGTGCTGCGGGCGCTGAGCACACAGATCGGGATGTCGTTGCCGTTCGAGCGCAGAGCGGTGACCACCCCGGTGCCGTCGAGGACCGGCATGTTCATGTCGAGCACCATCGCGTCCGGCCGCCGGCGCGCGACGACCTCGAGCGCCTGTGTCCCGGTCGCGGCGGTGAGCACGTCGAAGCCGGACAGGCGCAGCCCCCGCTGCAGGGAGGACAGGACGTCCTCGTCGTCGTCGACGACGAGGACGGTGGCTGGTTCGATCACTCCTGCATTGTGCCCGCGCCGAGCATGCCGAGGACGAGCTCGACGTAGTTGCCGGCCAGGGCGTCGACGTCGATGCGGCCGGGCTGGTACCAGCGGGCGACGTCGATGCCGAGCGACAGGATCGCCAGGGCGGTGGTCGGCACGTCCCGGACGGCGAAGGCCCCGGCCGCGATGCCGTGCTCGATCTCGGCGCGGATCACCGCATCGGTGTCGCGGCGGATCGCGGCGATCGTCCGGTAGTGCTCCGGGGTGAGGGCGTGCAGTTCGTACTGCGACACCCGGCAGACGGTGTGGTGCACCGCGTGGGTGCGGACGAAGCCGTCCACGATCGCCCGCATCCGGCCGGCCGGATCGGTGGCGGAGGCGGCGGCGGCGACGACGGCGTCGAGGACGTGCTGGTGCCCGATGCGGCTGACCTCGAACAGCACCTCCTCCTTGGACTTGAAGTGCACGTACAGCGCAGCCGGGCTCAGGCCGGCGCCGACGGAGATGTCACGGGTGGTGGTGGCGTGGTAGCCGCGGCGGGCGAAGGACTCCACGGCCGAGCCGATGAGACGACGCGCGACGTCGGATTCGACCTCGGTGAAGATGCCGGCGAGGTCGTCGGTGATGGGCGTGTCGATCATGCTGGGTTCTCTCCGTCGCCGTGCTGGTCCGTTGACATCATGCACCGTCGTTGCTCTACTAAGTGAGCGCTTAGTGAATCTGCGGCCCTGTGAAAGGAACCTCCATGCCCGCTCCCGTCCTGTCCCGGCGTGACCTCGACTTCCTGCTCTACGAATGGCTGGACGTCGAGTCGCTCACCGCACGCGGCCGGTTCGCCGAGCACTCGCGGGAGACGTTCGACGCCGTCCTCGACCTCAGTGCGGACTTGGCTACCAAGCACTTCGCGCCGCACAACAAGAAGGCGGACGCCCAGGAGCCTCGGATCGGCGCCGACGGCAGGGTCGAGATCATCCCCGAGGTCAAGGCGGCCCTGGAGCTGTTCGCCAAGGCCGGGCTCATCGGCTCCTCCTTCGACGAGGAACTCGGCGGCATGCAGTTGCCGGTCACCGTGCTGCGGGCGGCGATGGCCTGGTTCCAGGCCGCCAACGCAGGCACCTCGTCGTATCCGTTCCTCACCGTCGGCAACGCCAACCTCATCGCCACCCACGGCAGCGAGGAGCAGATCGCCACGTACGTGCCGTCGCTGCTCGAGGGCCGGTTCTTCGGCACCATGTGCCTGTCCGAGCCGCAGGCCGGCTCGTCGCTGGCGGACATCACCACCAGGGCCGTGCCGCAGGACGACGGCAGCTACCGGCTCACCGGCACCAAGATGTGGATCTCCGGCGGCGACCACGAACTGTCCGAGAACATCGTCCACCTCGTGCTTGCGAAGATCCCCGGCGGCCCGGCGGGGGTCAAGGGCATCTCGCTGTTCATCGTCCCGAAGATCCTCGTCGGCGCGGACGGGCAGCTCGGTGAGCGCAACGACGTCGCCCTCGTCGGCCTCAACCACAAGATGGGCAACCGCGGCACCACCAACACGCTGCTGAACTTCGGCGACGGCACCTTCACCCCCGCGGGCCGCGCCGGCGCCGTCGGCTACCTGCTCGGCGAGCCGCACAAGGGCCTGTCGTACATGTTCCACATGATGAACGAGGCCCGCATCGGCGTGGGATTCCTCGCCACCTCGCTCGGCTACGCCGGCTACCTGCAGTCCCTCGAGTACGCCCGCACCCGCACCCAGGGCCGCCCCCTCGGCGACAAGGACCCGTCGTCCCCGCCCGTACCGCTGATCGAGCACGCCGACGTACGCCGGATGCTGCTCGCCCAGAAGGCCTACGTCGAGGGCGCACTGGCGCTGGGGCTGTACTGCTCGCAGCTCGTCGACGAGCAGCAGACCGCCGAGGACGAGGACGCGCGCGCCCGAGCCGGGCTGCTGCTGGACATGCTCACGCCCGTCGCGAAGTCCTGGCCGTCGCAGTGGTGCCTCGAGGCGAACAGCCTGGCGATCCAGGTGCACGGGGGCTACGGCTACACCCGCGAGTTCGACGTCGAGCAGTACTACCGGGACAACCGCCTCAACCCCATTCACGAAGGCACGCACGGCATCCAGGGGCTGGACCTGCTCGGGCGCAAGGTGGTCATGCGGGGCGGGGCGGGGCTGGCGCTGCTCGGCGAGACGATCGGACGCACCGTCGCGCGTGGTGCGCAGGCCGGCGGCGACGTGGCTCGCTACGCCGAGCAGTTGCAGGCGGCGGTGACGCGGGTGGGCGCCACCACCGCCCGGCTGTGGGGTACCGGCGATCCCGAACTGGCGCTGGCCAATTCGTCGGTGTACCTCGAGGCCGTCGGGCACGTGGTCGTCGCGTGGATGTGGCTCGAGCAGCTCCTCGCGGCCGGGTCCCGGGAGGGCGACTTCTACGACGGTAAGCGCGCCGCCGCCCGGTACTTCTTCGCGTTCGAACTGCCGAAGACCGGTCCGCAGTTCGATCTGCTCGACAGCCTCGACCGAACCACGCTCGACGTACTGCCCACCTGGTTCTAGGAGGCGGCTGCGCCGCCGGTGTGCCTTTTGGGCGGTCAGGACCGCCCAAAAGGCACACCGGCCGCGAAGCGGCACACCGTCACTCCGCTGTCGAAGGTTCTCGTCTCGAGACGGTCGAAGCGGTGCGGCTCGAAACCGTGCCGGAACAACGGGATTCCGTCCCCGGCGACGATCGGGTGGACCTTGAGCACCAGCTCGTCGATCGCGGGCAGCAGCGCGCCGGCGAGCGAACCGCCGCCGCAGAGCCAGATGCCCAGCCCGTCTTGCTGTTTGAGGTCGCGCACGTACTCGAGCGGGTCGGTCGCGACGAGGGTCACCGTCTCGTCCGGCGCCTGCGTCATCGTCGTGGTGAACACGTACTGCTGCAGGTGCCGGTAGCCGCTCGTCCAGCCGGCGTCCCGGGCCGGCTCCCACGTGCGCCGGCCCATCACGACGGCGTCGAAGTGTTTCGGCGGCCCCTCGATGCCGAGCGGCCCGCGGGCGGGCGTCGGGATCGTCTCGGGGAACTCCTGCACCTGGTAGTGCGCGTGGTCACCTTCGAGGGGGAAGAAGTCGTAGCCCCCGGCCGGGTCGGCGATGAAGCCGTCGAGCGTGGTCGCCACGTAGTAGGTCAGTTTTCGCACGGAAGCTCCTCGCGTCGTCGACTACAACACCTGTGGTGGTCAAACTACAACAGGTGTTGTGTTCGGTGCTAGGGTTTTTCCGTGGCAGCGAATCCGGAGCGCCGAGCCCAGCTCGCGGACGCCGGTCTGCGCGTACTCGGCGCGGACGGTGCCCGCAAGCTGACCCACCGCGCCGTCGACCGGGAAGCCGGGGTGCCCCTGGGCACCTGCGCGAACTACTTTCCGACACGGGACGAACTCCTCGGCGCCCTCGGCGCGCGGATCTTCGAGCGGCTCGCCCCCGAGCCGGACCGGCTCGAGTCGCTCGCCGGCCGGACCCCGGATGTCGACCTCTACGTCGACTACATGCGCTACCTCGTCGAGCGCACGACCGCCCAGCCGGACCTGACCGTCGCCCTGATGGAACTGCGCCTCGAATCCCGCCGAAGTCCCGGACTCGCCGAGGTGCTCGGCGCGACGCTCTCCCGCAACTACCGGCTCGACGTCGAGTTCAACGATGCGGCAGGACTACCCGCCACCGCGCTCGACGTCGCCCTGCTGCACTTCGCGATCGACGGGCTCCTGCTGGATCTGCTGACCACCTCGATCGGCGCCGACGCCACCCCGGACCAACTCGTCACCGCGCTCGTCACCCGGCTGCTCGCCCGGCCGGGCACCGGCCCCCTCAGCGCCCCACCCGCTCCGCGAGCAGAGTGAGCGCACGGAAGACCGTCTCGGCCAGCACCTCCTCGGGCTCGCCCGGGAAGAACTTCTCCTCGGCGTGCGTAGGCCCGCGCCCGGCCACCCCGAACCACACCGTCCCCGGCTCCTGCCCGTCCTGGCTGTCCGGGCCGCCCGCGCCCGTCACCGCCACCGCGACGTCGGCACCGAGCAGGTCGACCGTCGACTCGGCCATGGCGCGCGCCGCGGACTCGCACACCACCGGACCCTCCGGCACCCGCAGCAGCGAGTGCTTCACGTCCCGCGAGTAGGCGACGACCCCGCCCCGGAACCACTCGGCGCTGCCCGGCGCCGCGCCGAGCCGCGCGGCCAGGGCGCCGGAGGTGAGCGACTCGGCGCACGCGACGGTCAGGCCGCGGTCGGCGGCGAGTCCGCCGATCCGCTCCGCGGTGGCGCTGGACCGCGCCGAACCTTCGGGAACGTCGTCGGGCATGGGGAACTCCTTCCGCCGGATGCTGTCCGGACTGTACCGGCCGGCGTGTCGTCGCCGGCGGCAACGGGTAGCCCGCAACCATGAACTCCGAAACCTCCCGCCCGGATCCGGGCGACGGCGTCACCATGGGCGTGGAGGAGGAGTTCCTGCTCGTGGACCCGGCGTCGGGCCGTCCCACACCGGGGTTCGACGCCCTGTACGAACAGCTTCCGCAGGTGCCCGGGGTGAACTTCGTCGGCGAGTTGCACCCGACCCAGATCGAGGCGGTGGGCGGGGTGTGCCGAACCCTCGACGACCTGCGGGCCCAGCTGACCGCGTCCCGGTCCGCCCTCCACGGTGCCGCCCTCCGCTGCGGGATGCGCATTGCCGCCACCGGGGTGCCCGAACGCGACGCCGGCCCCGGCACCGTCGTCGGGACGGGGCGCCGGGCCGCCATCGCCGACCGGTACCGCGCGCTGGTCGACGACTACCATGCCTGCGGCTGCCACGTGCACGTCGGCGTCGCCGACCGGGACACCGCGGCCGCCGTGGTGAACCATCTGACCCCGTGGCTGCCCACCCTCGTCGCGCTCGGGGCCAACTCCCGGCGGCACGACGGGCGTGACACGGGATACGCGAGCTGGCGCATCGTGCAACAGAGCCGGTTTCCCGGTTTCGGCCTGCCCCCGTACCTGCGTTCGGCCCAGCACGCCGCGGACCTCGTCGCACGCCTGGTCGGCGCCGGGGTGCTGCTCGACTCGCGGATGACCTTCTGGCTTGCCCGGCCGTCGGTGCACGTGCCGACGGTGGAGATCCGCGCGGCCGACACCGCGGCCACGGTGGACGGCACGGTCGTGCAGGCCGCCCTGGTCCGGGGTCTGGTCGGCGCGGCGCTCGACGATCTGCGCCGTGGTGTCGAGGCGCAGGCCGTCGAACCGGAGGTCGGTGCGGCGGCGGTGTGGAGTGCCGCCCGGTACGGTCTCGAGGGTCCGGCGGTGGATGTGCACACCGGCGCCCGGATCCCGGCTCGGGACCTGCTCACCCGTCTGCTGGACCGCGTCGCACCGGTGCTGCGGACCCACGGTGACCTCGACGTGGTGCGCACACTCCTGCCTGTCACGTCCCGCGTACCCACCGCGTGAGCACGGTGCCGTCGTCGTCGGCGAGGATGTGGGCGGGCCGCATCGACGTCGGCGCCGTCCGCGGGGCGGTGGCGATCCGGCCCGCCGGGCCGGCGGCGAGCAGCGGCGCCAACGTCAGGCACAGGTCGTCGACCACGCCGTCGGCGATCAGCTGACCGAACAGCCGTGGCCCGCCCTCGCACAGCGCACGACTCCAGCCCGCCGCCGAGAGGGCGTCCCGCACCGCGTGCCCGTCGATCGAGTGCTCGGCGACCAGTCGCACGTCCGCACCGGCGGCGGCGAGGGCCCGGCGGCGTTCCTCCGGTGCCGTCTCGCACGTGAGGACGACCGGCGCGACGGTGGTGTCGGTGAACAAGCGGCAGTCGGGGTCGAGGTCGCACGTCGCGGTGACGACCGCGACCGGCGGAATCTCCGGCAGCCCCGCCTCGGCGCGGCGCGCGCGCAGTCCCCCGCTCGTGCGGGCGCCGCCGTAGTTCTCGCTGCGGACCGTGCCCGCGCCGACGACGATCACCTCGGCCAGCGCCCGCAACAGACCGAACACCTTCTTGTCCGACGGCGTGCCGAGCCCACCCGAGCGTCCCTCCACGGCGACGGCACCGTCGAGGGACGACACGAAGTTCACCCGCAGCCACGGGGAGGACAGGTCCGGCGGGTAGGCGTAGAGGGCCCGCAGCTCGTCGTCGTCGAGTGGACGGGCCGGGCAGGTCGGATCGTCGAGGCGCCGCATCGCTCGATCACACCACGCTCCGCCGCGGTCCGGGGGCCCGGCACACCGCACCGGCGGCGGTCGCGTGCCGGCCGTGGCGTTTGGTCCGTCCGTGCCACGGGTACATCGGGAACCATGACCGCAGATCACCGGGTCCGCGACGGGTCGGAGGCCCCGGCCGACGATTCGCGCAAGCCCGACTCGCCGACCGACCTGACCACACCGTCGTGGAAGTACGTGCTGCGCAAGACCGCTCGCGAGTTCAGTCACGATCAGTGCACCGACCTCGCCGCCGGCCTCACCTACTACGCCGTCCTGTCGCTGTTCCCCGCTCTCCTCGTGGTCGTGTCGCTCCTCGGCGTGTTCGGCCAGGGGGGGACGACGGTGGACACGGTGCTGCAACTGGTCGAGGACCTCGGGCCCACCGACGCGGTGAACACGCTGCGCGGCCCCGTCGAACAGTTGGTGCAGGCACCGACCGCGGGCCTGGCTCTGATCCTCGGTATCGCCGGCGCCCTGTGGTCGGCCTCCGGCTACGTCGGTGCGTTCGGCCGGGCCATGAACCGCATCTACGAGATCGAGGAGGGGCGACCGATCTGGAAGTTGCGGCCCTGGATGCTCCTCATCACCGCGCTCGCCCTGATCGCAATGGGCGCGACGGCGCTCATGCTCGTCGTCAGCGGTCCCATCGCCCGGGCCGTGGGAGACGTGATCGGGCTCGGCGAGACTTCGGTGATGATCTGGAACATCGCGAAGTGGCCGGTCATCCTGCTGCTCGTGATCATGATCATCGCGGTTCTGTATTACGCGACGCCGAACGTGTCGCAGCCCAAGTTCCGCTGGATCAGCATGGGCGCGACCATCGCGATCGTCACGTGGATCGTGGCGTCCCTCGCGTTCGCCTTCTACGTTTCCAACTTCGGTAGCTACAACAAGACGTACGGCTCGCTCGCCGGCGCGATCGTCTTCCTCCTGTGGTTGTGGATCACCAACCTCGCGCTGCTGTTCGGCGCGGAGTTCGACGCCGAGCTCGAGCGCGGACGTCAGTTGCAGGCCGGTATCGAGGCGGAGGAGACGCTGCAGCTGCCGCCCCGGGACACCCGCAACATCGAGAAGAACGAGGAGAAGCGGCAGGAAGACATCGAGCGCGGCCGCGAACTCCGGCTCGCGCACGCCGCGTCGGGCCGCGAAGGCGCCGACGATGCGGAGGGCGACAGACCGGCCCCAGACGTCGCACGACACGGAAAGGACTCGACGATGACCGCGTCCCCCGGCGGCACGCACAGTGCCACGGACCCGAGCGAACTGTCCACCGCGCAACTGATCGAGCGGCTCAGCATTCAGGTGCCGACCCTCGTGCGCACCGAGGTCACCCACGCCCTCGACGAGGTGAAAGCCAAGGGTACCCGCGTCGGCGTGGGCGTCGGCGTCGCCGGCGCCGGGCTGATGTTGATCTACCTCGGCGTCGGCGCCCTCATCGCGACCGCGATCCTGGGGCTCGCCACCGTGCTCTCCCCGTGGCTGGCCGCGTTGATCGTCTCGTTGATCGTCCTGGCGGTCGGCGGCACCCTGGCCGCTGTCGGCGCGTCGCGGGCCAAGAACTCGGCCCCACCGGTGCCCAGCGAGACGGCGGAGAGTGTCCGCAAGGACGTGAACACCGTGAAGGAGCATGTGCGATGACCGGTCCCGAACCCGTACCGTCCGTCGAGCAGCAGCGCGCCGAGCTCGCCGCAACCGTCGACGAACTCGCGCAGCGCGTGGACGTGCCGGCACGCACCAAGGCCGCCGCCCACGAGAAGGTCGAAGCCGCCAAGCAGACCGCTGCCGAGAAACCGCAGATCGTCGCCGCTGTCGTCGGCAGCGTGGTGGCCGCGCTCGCGGTGCGGGCGGTGGTGCGGCGCCGTCGCCGACGCTGACATCCGCTCACTACACAGTCATCCGCTGCGACGACGGTCGCAGCGGATGACTGTGTGCGAAGCGGGTGTTGTCCACAGGTGGGCGTTCCATCCACAGATTCGGCCGTTCGGTGGCACGAGCGGCCCGTTCCCGTCACCGTCGCGGCACGCTGAAGCGGTGACCGAACCATTGCTGCGACGTTCCGCACTGGCCGCGGGACACACCGACGCCGAGCTGCGGCGCGCGGTGCGACGCGGGGAACTCCAGCGCCTGACCCCGGGCGTGTATCTCGACGCCGACGGCGTGCAGCTCCTCGACGACGTCGGGCGGCACCGACTGCTGGCGCGGACCGTCGGCACCGGACTCCGTCCGGCCGCCGCGATCAGCCACATCTCCGCGGCGGTCCTGCACGAATTCGACGTGTGGCAGACCGATCTCGCTCTGATCCACACCACCAACGGGCGCTCCGCCGGTGGGCGCCGGGGCCCAACGCGCTACGTGCACGCGGCGGTGCTCGGCGGCGACGTCGTGCAGCTCGACGGCGTGCGGGTCACCTCACCGGCGCGCACCGTCGTCGACCTGGCGCGAACGCTGCCCGTGGAGGAGGCCGTCGTCGTCGGGGACAGCGCGCTGCGCCGATATCCCGACCTCGACTTCCGAGCTCACTTCGACGCGCCGCGCGCGGGGATCGCCGCGGCGCGACGCGTCGTCGGGTTCCTCGACGCCCGGAGCGAAAGCCCCGGCGAGTCCCTGAGCCGGCTGCGCCTGCGCGACGCGGGTCTCCCGGTCCCGGTCCTGCAGCGGACGATCCACACCCCGGGCGGTGTGTTCGTCGCGCGCGTCGACTTCTTCTGGGAGCAGTGGGGCCTCGTCGGCGAATTCGACGGGATGGTCAAGTACGGCACCGTCGACGACGTGCGCGCCGAGAAGCACCGCGAGGACGCGCTGCGTGACCTGGGGCTGCAGGTGGTGCGGTGGACGTGGCCGGAACTGTTCCGGTTCGACGTGGTCGTGGAGCGACTCCGGCGAGCCGTCCATCGCAGCCGCTCGGCCCCCAGTCATCCGCTGTGACGATCGGAAAAGCGGATGACCGGCGGGCGAGCGGTTATCCGCGCAGTTGCTGCTCGAGCGCCTCGAGCACGGACGGGTCCTCGATCGTCGACGGCACCGTGTACTGCTCGTGGTCGGCGATCTGCCGCATCGTCTTGCGGAGGATCTTGCCGGAGCGGGTCTTCGGCAGGGCCTGCACCACGGTGACGTCCCGGAACGTCGCCACCGCGCCGATCTGCTCGCGCACCATCGCCACGAGTTCCTGCCGCAGCGTCTCCGGATCGATCTCGACACCGGACTTGAGCACCACGTAACCGGACGGCCGCTGACCCTTGAGCTCGTCGCGGATGCCGACGACCGCGCACTCGGCGACGGCCGGATGCGACGCGACGACGGCCTCCATGCTTCCGGTCGACAGGCGGTGACCGGCGACGTTGATGACGTCGTCCGACCTGCCCAGGACGAACACGTAGCCGTCCTCGTCGACGTAGCCGGAATCGCCGGTGAGGTAGTAGCCCGGGAACGTCTCCAGGTACGAGCGCCGGTAGCGGTCCTCGTCCTGCCACAGTCCGGTCAGGGTGCCCGGCGGCAGCGGCAGCGCGATCACGATGTTGCCCTCGGTGTTCGGTCCGACCGGCTTACCCTCCGCGTCGACGATGTCGAGGCGGTAGCCGGGCACCGGCACCGTCGGCGAGCCGGCCTTGATCGGCAGGGGCTCGAGTCCGCGCAGGTTCGCGGCGATGGCCCATCCGGTCTCGGTCTGCCACCAGTGATCGACGACGGGCCGGTCGAGCACCTTCGTCGCCCACTCGTAGGTGTCCGGGTCGAGCCGCTCGCCCGCCGCGAACAGCGTCCGCAGGGAGGAGATGTCGTAGTTCTCCAGCTCCTTCGCCTCGGGGTCCGCCTTGCGGACCGCGCGGATCGCGGTGGGGGCGGTGAACAACGCGACGACGTCGTTCTCGTTGATGATCCGCCAGAACGCACCGGCATCCGGCGTGCCCACCGGTTTGCCCTCGTACATCACGGTGGTCGCGCCGATCAGCAGCGGGCCGTAGACGATGTACGAGTGGCCGACGACCCAGCCCACGTCGGAGGCCGTCCACCACACGTCGCCGGGGGAGATGTCGTAGATGTTGCGCATCGACCAGGTCAGGGCCACCGCGTGCCCGCCGTTGTCGCGCACCACGCCCTTCGGCTTCCCCGTGGTGCCGGAGGTGTAGAGGATGTACAGCGGGTCGGTGGCGGCGACGGTCACCGGTTCGGCGGGGGCCGCGTCGGCGACGAGCTCGTCCCAGTCGAACCACGTGGCCAGGGAGGTCTTGTAGTCGGCCGCCGTGCCCGGGATCATCTCCCGGTTCTTGACGATCACGGTGTGCGGCGGGGTCTGCGACAGCGACAGCGCCTGGTCGACCATCGGCAGGTATTCGACGGTGCGACCCGGTTCGAGTCCGCCGGAGGCGGTGACGAGCAGAACGGGCCGGGCGTCGTCGATGCGGGTGGCGAGCTCCTTGGCGGCGAACCCGCCGAACACCACCGAGTGCACGGCGCCGATGCGGGCGCACGCGAGCATCGCGATCGCCGCCTCCGGGATCATCGGCATGTAGATCACGACGCGATCCCCGGCGACGACGCCCTGATCGCGCAGCACCCCGGCGAATGCCGCGACCTCGTCCAGCAGCTCGGCGTAGGTGTAGGTGTGCTTGGCGGGGACCATCGCCGAATCCCAGATCAGAGCGGGCCGGTCGCCGTGCCCGGCCTGCACGTGCCGGTCGAGGGCGTTGAAGCTGGTGTTGAGCGTGGCGTCGGGGAACCAGCGGAACGACGGTGCCTGCGAGCCGTCGAGGGCCCGCGTCGGCGCGGCCACCCAGTCCACGGCGCGGGCCGCCTCGAGCCAGAATCCCTCGGGATCCTCCACGCTCTGCCGGAAGGCCTCCGCGTACGAGCTCATCGATTCGCATCCTCTCTGACCACAGCTTGTGACGCCGACCACCCTATTCGAGATTCCCCGCCGGAAGGCACTGCCCGTTCGGCCGGTGCGCCGGGCGGCGCCTCGGCGTCGGTGAGCGGGGTGGCAGCTACCGGGGCAGGCCCAGCTTCCGGTAGCGCTCGAGCCGCCGCCGGTACCGCAGCGTCGCGTCCTGACCGACCAGCACGCCGAGTTCGCGGGCGACGGCGGCCCCGACGCGTTTGGCGAACTCGGTGGGCTCCTCCGCGGCGTCGGGGAACTCGGGGATCACACCGTCGACGACACCGTCGCGCAGCAGATCCCGGGAGCGGATGCCCTGGGCCGCTGCCATCTGCGGGGCGTGCGCGGTGTCGCGGTGCACGATCGCGCTGGCGCCTTCGGGCGGCAGCGGGGCGAGCCAGCCGTTCTGGGCGCACAGCACCCGGTCGGCGGGCAGCAGCGCCAGGGCGCCGCCGCCGGTGCCCTGTCCGAGGAGCACCGACACCGTAGGGGTCGGCAGAGTCACCAGGTCGGCCAGGCAGCGGGCGATCTCCGGCGCGAGTCCGCGCTCCTCTGCCTCCTTCGACAACGAGGCTCCGAGCGTGTCGATCACCAGCACCAGCGGAAGGCGGAGCTCGTCGGCCAGCCGCATCGCGCGCCGCGCCTCACGCAGCGCGCCCGGACCCATCGTCCGGGCCGCGGACTGGCCGCTGCGGTCCTGACCGAACAGCACGCACGACGCGCCGCGGAACCGGGCGAGCGAGACCAGCACGGTGCGGTCGGACTCGCCCTGCCCGGTGCCCGACAGCGGAACCTGCGCGGATGCCGCATGCCGCAGCAACTGCCGGATGCCGGGACGATCCCGCCGGCGGGAGAGCATCACCGACTGCCACGCCGGAACGTCGGGCACGGCGGCGGCGGAGGTGACCGCGGGACCCGCCGACGCGTCGACGGTCGTCGGCTCGGTGAGCACGCGGAGCATCCGGTGCACGAGCTGGCGGACCGCGGCGAGGGGCACCACCCCGTCGATCACGCCCTTCTGGGACAGGTTCTCGGCGGTCTGCACGCCCTCCGGGAAGTCCTCGTGGTAGAGCGCCTGATAGACGCGGGGTCCCAGGAAGCCGACGAGGGCACCGGGTTCCGCGGCGGTGACGTGCCCGAGCGAACCCCACGAGGCGAACACCCCGCCGGTGGTGGGGTTGCGCAGGTACACGAGATAGCCGAGGTGCGCGGCCTTGTGGGCGGTGACGGCCGCTGCGATCTTGACCATCTGCACGAACGCGAGGGTGCCCTCCTGCATCCGGGTGCCGCCGGACGTGGGGGAGGCGAGCAGCGGCAGCTTCTCCCGCGTGGCGCGTTCCACGGCGAGGACGATGCGCTCGGCCGCCGCCACCCCGATCGATCCGGCGAGAAAGGCGAACTCGCAGGCGATCACCGCGATGCGCCGGCCGTGCACGGTTCCGACGCCGGTGATCACGGACTCGTCCACCCCGGACTTCGCCGCCGCGGCCTCGAGCTCCGCACGGTACTGCTCGTCGGGGTGCACGTCGACGGGGGCGGTGTCCCAGGAGTGGAAGCTGCCTGCGTCGAGCACGCTGTCGATGAACTCCTGCGCCGAGATCCTGGGGGCCATGGCACGACCCTAGCGGTGTGTCCTTCGGGCGCCTCCAGCCTCCCGAAGGACACACCGCCGCTACGCGCCCACGGCTTCCTTCCACGTGACGACGCGGCCGATGCGCAGGATGGACCGGCGGTAGATCCGCGCCCCGAGCACGCTCAGGGCGGCGGTCACGAGCAGCATCAGCACGATGGTGCCGACGATCTGCAGCGGTGTCGCCACGCCGGCAGCGATGCGCAGCGGCATCAGGATCGCCGAGAACGGCGGGATCCAGCTCAGCACGGTGCTCCACGTCGACTCGGGGTCGTCGACCGAGGAGAAGGCCGCGAAGAACATCGCGACGATGAGCACCATCAGCGGCGACGCCGTGGCGTTCACGTCCTCCTGCCGGGACACCATCGACCCGGCAGCGGCGTAGAGGACCGCGAAGAACGCGAACCCGAGGACGAACCAGCCCAGGGTGCCGGCGAGCGTGCCCAGGGCCGTGCCGGTCACGGTGAGCGTCCCGGTCGCGAGACCGGCACCGACCCCGGCCACTCCGTATGCGGTGAGTTGCAGCAGCCCCACGGCGCCGATGCCGACGATCTTGCCCCACAGCAGCTGCAGCGGGCGCAGCGTCGACAGCAGCAGTTCCACCACGCGCGACGACTTCTCCTCGACCACGCCCATCGCCACGTACATGCCGAACATCATGATCTGCATGTACAGCAGCACGACCGCGGCGATCGCCAGGGTGGTGCGCTGCCCCTGCTCCGGGTCCGGGGGATCGAGCGCTTCGACGGTCACGGTGGCGCGGGCGGTGTCCGCCGCCAGCGCCGACGGGTCGACGCCGCGCGCGGTGAGGGCGTCGACCTGGGCCTGCTGCGCGACGGCCGTGTCGATCGTCGCGCGCAGGGCCGGATCGATCTCCGATTCGGCGACGGCCGTGACCGAACCTCCCGGGCCCGGGATCAGCGCGACGTCGAGTTCGCCGTCGCGCACCCGGTCGCGACCGTCCCCGGCGTCGGGGACCTCGGAGACGTCGACGGAGCTGCCGGTGGCGTCCCCGATCGCGCTGATCGTTGCGCCGAGCGCCGGGTCGCCGACGACGCCGACGGTGGCGGCTTCGTCGGCGCCGGCGAACAGCGACACGGCGACGATGCCGCCGACGATGGCGAGCAGGACGATCGCGTTGCTGATCAGGAAGCTCTTCTTGCGGACCTGGGTGAGGAACTCGCGGCGGGCCACCAGGGCCACGGCGTGGACGGGACTCAGCGGGGCGCTCACGCGGCCACCACCTCTCGGAACAGGTCGGTCAGCGTCGGGCGATGGACGGAGAATTCGTGCACGGGACCGGTGGCGAGGGCGGCCCGGAGGATCTGCTGGTCGTCGGCGCCCTTCCCGAGCAGCAGAACGGTGCGGCCACCGCCGTGGGCGACGGTGGTGACGCCGGGCAGGTCGGCGGCCCAGCCCTCGGGGGCGTGCGGGGCGTGCACCTCGAGCCGGGCCGCGCCGTGGCCGCGCAGCTCGTCGACGGTGCCGACGGCGCGCATCGTTCCCTTGGAGATGATCCCGACCCGGTGGCAGAGCCGCTGCACGAGGTCGAGTTGGTGGCTCGAGAAGATCACCGGCACTCCGGTTTCGGCCTTCTCGATCAGCACGTCGCTCATGACGTCGACGGCGACGGGGTCCAGGCCCGAGAACGGCTCGTCGAGGACCAGCACCTTCGGATCGTGCACCAGGGCGGCCGCGAGCTGGACCCGCTGCTGGTTGCCGAGGGAGAGCGCGTCGACGGCGTCGTCCACGCGCTCGGCGATGCCCAGCCGGCTCGTCCATCGTGCGACGGCGGCGTCGGCCTCGGATCGTGACAGTCCGTGCAGGTGAGCAAGGTACGACAGTTGCGCTCCGACCTTCATCTTCGGGTACAGCCCGCGTTCCTCCGGCATGTACCCGATGGTGCGGCGCACGTCGAGGTCGACGGGCCGGCCGCCGAGCCGCACCTCGCCGGAGTCGGCGGCGAGGACACCGAGGACGATCCGCATGGTGGTGGTCTTCCCGGCGCCGTTGCTGCCGACGAAGCCGAACAACTCCCCGGGTCGCACATCGAAGGTGACGTCGTCGAGTGCGACGACGTCGCCGTATCGTTTCGAGACACCGTTGATCGTGAGCGTCACGTTTCCTCCGTCTTCCTCGGGTCGTTCTCTGCGTCAGTCGGTTTCGTCGGGATCGGGACTGTTCCAGGCGAGGATCATCGCGGGCAGGCACCCGCCGATCAGCGTCGCGGTCAGCGTCATGAGCCCGCCCGCATAGGCCATCCTGGGATGCATGCCGTCGGTCTGTACGCTGCCGACGACGAGATAGAGCACCGGAATCATCACCAGCGACTGGGTCACGGTCAGGGCGATCGAGCGAGCACTGTTGCGTTCCTGGATCTCTCGTTCGTCGAGTGCCGCGCGCGGGGCGTCGCCCTGCCTGCCGGAGACGATCTGCAGTGAGATCCACAGGGGGAAGAACGCCAGGCACGCCGGCAGCCACAGCAGTGGTCCCCGTTCGAAGAAGTGGCACAGCACGCCCACGGTGAACATGAGGACGAACGTGGCGGCGAGGGCCACGACGAGGATGCGACGGCGTCGTCGAGTGCGCCAGCGCGGCAACATGTTCCGGAACTTCTCCTCGTTCCTCAGGAAGCGCCGGGTGCGGTAGGCCTCGTACCGTTCGAGGAGAGTGGCATCGTGGACGGGCATCTCGGTCACTGTGCGTCACGTCCTTCGGTTGCGGTGCGGATTCGGTACACCTCGGTGGACAGCGGCCCGAACTCGGTGCGGGAGAACACGGCTTCGACCGGGAGGCCGAAGACGTCGCAGATGCGGAAGGCGAGGTCGAGGCTCGGGTAGTGGTCGCCGCGTTCGAGGGCGCCGACGGTCTGGGGATTGACCTCGACGAGTTCCGCGAGTTGCGCGCGGCTCATTCCGCGTTCCGCGCGCAGGACGCGGATGCGGTTGTGGATCGGCAGGGTTTCCCCCCGACGTACCGGGCTCATACAACGAATTGTTGTAAAAACCCAATGTTTCGTCAAGTGGGGGTCGCGGGGGAGCGCGCGAAACGGACATCGACAACTCTCGGTAGGTTCGCCGATGTCCGAAACGGGTGAGGCTACTCGAGCAGCCCGCGGAGCCGGTCGATCTCGCGCCGGTCCCGCTTGGTGGGCCGGCCCGTGCCGCGGTCGCGGCGGGGGAGGGAGGCGAGGATCTCCTTGGGCGGGGGTGGGGGACTGTGGTCCTCGTAGGCCTGTGCTGCGATCGGTGCACCCACCCGCTTGGTGAGCAGCTGCGTCACCCGCACGATCCGTTCCGCCCCGGCGACCCGGACCCGCACCTCGTCGCCGACCTTCACCGCCTGCGACGGCTTCGCGGGGGTGTCGTTGACCCGTACGTGCCCGCCCCGGCACGCGGCCGCAGCCGCGGAGCGCGTCTTGAACAGGCGTACCGCCCAGGTCCAGCTGTCCACCCGCACACTGCCCGGCGTCATGCCGGTTCCTCCGTCAGCCGCCCGCCGTCGAGGTGCCATCGGCGGGTCGAACGGGTGGTCGCAAGCATCCGGCGGTCGTGGGTGACCAGCATCAGCGTGCCCTCGAAGCTGTCGACGGCCTGCTCGAGCTGCTCGATCGCGGGCAGGTCCAGATGGTTCGTCGGTTCGTCGAGCACCAGCAGGTTCACCCCGCGGGCCTGGAGCAGGGCGAGTCCGGCCCGGGTGCGTTCCCCCGGCGACAGGGACGACGCGGACCGCAGCACGTGGTGACCCCTGAGCCCGAACTTGGCGAGCAGCGTCCGCACGTCCGCGTCCGGCCAGTCCGGCACCTGCGCGGCGAACGCGTCGACGAGCGGCTCGTCGCCCTCGAACAGCGCGCGTGCCTGGTCGACCTCGCCGATCTTCACGCCCGACCCGAGGGTCGCGGTGCCGGCGTCGGGGCGGATGCGGCCCAGCAGCGTGCGTAGCAGGGTCGTCTTCCCGGCGCCGTTCGGGCCGGTGAGAACGATCCGGTCGCCCCACTGCACCTGCGTGGTGACGGGCCCGAGCACGAAGTCGCCGCGGTCGACGCAGGCGCCGTCGAGGGTGGCCACCACCGTGCCGCTGCGCGGTGCCGCGGCGATCGACATGCGCAGCTCCCACTCCTTGCGCGGTTCCTCGACCACGTCGAGGCGCTCGATGCGGCGCTGCGTCTGCCGCGCCTTCGCCGCCTGCTTCTCGGTGGCCTCGGCGCGGAACTTCCTGCCGACCTTGTCGTTGTCCTTGGACTTGCGCCGGGCGTTGCGAACCCCGTGCTCGAGCCAGTTGCGTTGCATCCGGGCGCGATCCTCGAGCTCCTGCTTGGTGTCCGCGTACTCCTCGTACGTCTCGCGGGCGTGCCGCCGTGCCACCTCCCGCTCGACCAGGTACGCCTCGTAGCCGCCGTCGTACACCGCGATCTGTTGCTGGACCGGATCCAGTTCGACGATCCCGGTGACCGTGCGGGCCAGGAACTCGCGATCGTGGCTGATCACCATCAGCGCGGTGCGGGTCTCGGCGACGAACCGCTCGAGCTGATCGAGCCCGGCCAGATCGAGGTCGTTGGTGGGCTCGTCGAGCAGCAGCACGTCGTACCGCGAGAGCAGCAGGGCCGCCAGCCCGGCCCGCGCCGCCTGCCCTCCCGACAGCCCCGTCATGGGCGCGTCCAGCCCGACGTCGAGGCCCAGGTCGGCGACGACCTTCTCGGCGCGTTCGGCGAGATCCGCGCCGCCGAGCGCGAGCCACCGCTCCAGGGCGGGGGTGTAGTCGTCGACGTCGGTGCTCCCCAGCGCCTCGGCCGCCGCGTTCATCGCGTGCTCGGCCGCGGTGACACCCGTTCGACGGCCGAGGAAGCCGAGGATCGTCTCGCCCGGGACGCGCTCGGGTTCCTGGGCGAGATACCCGACCGTGGCGTCGGGCGGACCGAACGCGACCGTGCCGGTGACGTCGGCGGTGCCGACCCCGGCGAGCGTCGCGAGCAGGGTGGACTTGCCTGCGCCGTTCGCGCCGACCAGACCGATCACGTCGCCGGGCGCGACGGTCAGGTTCAGGTCGGTGAACAGGGTGCGTTCGCCCCGGGAGGCGGACAGGCCGCTGATGCGCAGTGTTGCAGTCACCTCTCGATTATCCCCACGCCCGCCGCGGGGTTTCCGGATGGTGGGATGCGGGGAACACCGGGCGGCCGGATCCGGTTGCGTCGATCATGACCGTTCCCACGATCACCCTCAACGACGGCAACACGATTCCGCAGCTCGGCTTCGGCCTGTGGCAGGTCGAGGACGAGCAGAGCTACGACGCGGTGACCGAGGCGCTGCGGGTGGGCTACCGCAGCATCGACACCGCGGCGATCTACGGCAACGAGGCGGGCACGGGCCGCGCGCTGCGCGACTCGGGCGTCCCCCGCGACGAGCTGTTCGTCACCACCAAGCTGTGGAACAGCGACCAGGGCTACGACTCGACGCTGCGCGCCTTCGACACGAGCCTCGCTCGGCTCGGCCTCGACTACGTCGACCTGTACCTGATCCACTGGCCGGCACCGGGCCAGGACCGCTACATCGACACCTTCCGCGCCTTCCAGAAGATCAAGGCCGAAGGCCGGGCCCGTTCGATCGGTGTCTCCAACTTCCGGATCGAGGACCTCGACCGGCTGATCGACACCGTCGGCGAGGTCCCGGCCGTCAACCAGATCGAGCTGCATCCGCGGTTCAACCAGGCCGAGCTGCGGGCCTACCACACCGGCAAGGGCATCGCCACGGAGGCGTGGAGTCCCCTCGGCCAGGGCACCGTGCTCGACGACCCCACGCTGACCTCGATCGCGCAGGCTCACGGCCGCAGCGTCGCGCAGGTGATCCTGCGCTGGCACATCCAGCTCGGCAACATCGTCATCCCCAAGTCCGTCACCCCCGAGCGCATCGCGAGCAACTTCGACGTCTTCGGCTTCGAGCTGACCGCGGAAGACCTCGACCGGATCCGCGGGCTGCACGACGACAGCGGCCGCATCGGCGGCGACCCCAGCACGTTCTCCTGATCGGCGGCGGCGGCGGTGGTCGTGGTGGTCGTGGTGGTCGTGGTGACCGAATGTGACACGCGTTCGATCTGATCGACGCAATGTGACATTCGGTCACCGCGTTCGGCCTGCACGTGCGGCCTGCACGATGAGTTCTCCCGGTCTGGCCGGTCCGTATCGATACGGGCTCCGGCCGGAGCCGGGAGAGGAGTCGTCGTGAGTACACCGGTCACCACCACCGTCGATGCGCGTTTCGGGGACGACGGGGAGCCGCCCCTGCCGTGGTCCGACACCGAGGAGCTGCTCGAGTCCGCACAGCTGTACTGGCTCAGCACGGTCCGGCGCGACGGCGTCCCGCATGTGACGCCGCTGATCGGACTGTGGCATGCGGGCGGATTCGTCTTCTGCACGGGTCCGGGTGAGCAGAAGACCCACAACCTGCGGCACAACGATGCCGTCGCGGTCACCACGGGTGTCGCGACCTGGGCGGCCGGCACGGACGTCGTCGTCGAGGGCCGCGCCCACCGGGTCACCGACGGCGACGCGCTACACGCCGTCGCCGAGGCGTACTACGTCAAGTACGGCCAGCAGTGGCGTTTCGAGGTCCACGGTGACGCCGTCGGTCCGGTGGACGATCCGGGCTGGGTCTTCCGCGTCGTGCCGAGCA
The DNA here is from genome assembly GCF_016804345.1 of Rhodococcus ruber. NCBI lineage: Bacteria > Bacillati > Actinomycetota > Actinomycetes > Mycobacteriales > Nocardiaceae > Rhodococcus > Rhodococcus ruber. The sequence goes on from NZ_CP044211.1 coordinate 1,515,740, forward strand.
AGGTGCTCGTCTTCGCCAAGGGCCCGTTCGGCCAGACCACGCACCGGTTCGCCTGAGCTGCCCGTGGGCCGAATGTCACATCCGGTCGATGTGATCGACTGAATGTGACATTCGGCCAAAGGGGTTCGGGGGTCAGCGCGGCGGGCCGACGTCCAGGACGACGCGGGCGGTGCGGTGCCGGCCGGTGACGTCGAGCCAGCCGATCTCCACGCTGTCGCCCGGACGGCGCGCCATCAGCATGTCCTCGAGGTCCACCGTGGTCGAGACGGGGCGCCCGTCGAACGCGACGATGACGTCGCCGATCTCGAGGCCGGTGCCGGCGGCGGGGGTGCCGTAGCCGACCCACAGCACTTCGGCGCCCGTTTCCTCGTTGCCGGTCCGGTCGGTGGTGACGCTCACGCCGAGCAGCGGGGTCGGGCCGACGTGCACCGTCCCCGCGCTCGTCCCGGTACGGACCTGGTCCACCACGTCGAGGGCGGTTCCGATGGGCACTGCGTACGCCTCGGGTGGATCGGGGACGGCGGCCGGGTCCGGTTCGACCGCCCCGGCGGTGTTGACCCCCACGACGGTGCCGAACGCGTCGACGAGCGGACCACCGGAGTCTCCGGGCCGGATCGCCGCGCTGACCTGCAGCATTCCGCGCAACCGACGTAGCGATCCGTCCATCGAGTCGCGCACCGACACCGTCTTGTCGACGGCGACGATCGTGCCGGGTGCCGGCACGACGACGCCGCCGCCGTCCGCGTTGCCGAAGGCCGTCACGGGCGAGCCCGGTTGGGGAAGGGGCGTCTCGGTCACGGCCGCGACGGGCAGACCGGCGGCGGAGCCGAGTTGCAGTACGGCGATGTCGAGGGTGGAGTCGTAGCCGAGCACCGCGACGTCGTAGCTCGCGCCGGTGTGGGGGCTCACCGCGCTGATGTCGGTGGCTCCGGTGACGACATGGTGGTTGGTGAGCACCGTGCCGTCGGCCGTGAGGACGATGCCGGTGCCCGAGATGCCGCGCCAGCCGCGGTTCGCGGTGAGGGTGACGACGGCCGGAGCGATCCGTGCCGAAACCTCCTCCGCCGTCGGCGGCACGATCGGCGGAGCGGGCGCCGCGGGCGGTGGTGGCGGCACAGCGATCTCGACCGTCGCCGGTGCGGTGAGCACCAGGCCGGCGGCCACCATCGCCAAAACGGCGCCGAGGCGGCGGATCACGGCCCCGGCGCGGTGGCCGCGAGGTGGTCGACGAGTTCGCGGGCGGCGGCGCGACCGGCGCGGTTCGCGCCGATGGTCGACGCCGAGGGCCCGTATCCGACGAGATGGATCCGCGGGTCCGCGGCGACCTGCGTCGCCAGCTTGCCCGTCATGGTGATGCCGCCGCCGGGATTGCGCAGGCCGAGGGGGGCGAGGTGGTCGAGGGAACTGCGAAAACCGGTGCACCAGAGGATGACGTCCACGTCGAGCGTGGTGCCGTCGGACCATCGGACGCCGGTCTCGGTGATCTCGTCGAACATCGGGAGGCGGTCGAGTGCGCCGCGTTCACGCGCCGCGCGGATCGCGGGCGTGACCGGCAGACCGGTCACCGACACCACCGATCCGGGCGGCAGGCCCCGCCGGACCCGGTCCTCGACGAGTGCGACGGCGGACCGCCCGAGCTCCGGCGTGAAATCCTCGTCACGCCAAGCAGGTTCGCGGCGGGTGACCCAGGTGGTGTCGGTGACGCGGGAGATCTCGTCGAGCAGCTGCACCGCCGAGATGCCGCCCCCGACGACGAGGACGTGCCGGCCGGCGAACTCGTCGGCGCTGCGGTAGTCCCGGGTGTGCAGCTGTCGTCCGCGGAAGCGCGTCGCCCCCGGGTACCAGGGCACGAAGGGGTGTTCCCACGTGCCGGTGGCGTTGACCAGCCCGCGGGCGGAATACACCCCGTGGTCGGTCTCCACCCGCAGGCGCTCGCCGCGGTCGCACACCACGCCGACCTGGACGGGGCGGTGCACCGGCAGGTGAAAGCGCGCCTCGTAGGCGCGGTAGTACTCGGGCACCGCGGAGGAGGCCGGGACCTGTCCTGCGGTGGTGTCGACCGCCTCGGAGAACGGCCACCCCGGCAGGTCGTGCACTCCGTTGACGGTGCTCAGCGTCAGGGACGGCCACCGCTGCTGCCATGCGCCGCCGGGGCCGAACGACCGGTCCAGGACGACGAACCCGGACTGCGGTTCGACGCCGAATCGCCGTAGGAAGTAGGCGGTGGACAGCCCGGCCTGACCCGCGCCGATCACGACGACGTCGACGGTGGTGGCCGGTGTGTCCGTCGTCATCACCGCTCTCCCTTCCGTGGGTCCGTCTTCATAATGCACCGACGTGTCCGTCGCGTGATGCACCGACGTGTCCGTCGCATGATGCACCGACGTGTCCGTCGCATGATGCACCGACGTGTCCGTCGCCGCTGTCCGGCCGGCCGATAATGTGATATCACTTTAATATCTCATTGGAGTCTCCGGAAAGGGAGTCCCGCCATGTCCGCCACCTCCTCCGTCGTCACGGAGCGGCCCGGAAGGTCCGTCAACGGCTGGTCCGTCCTCGCGATCGCGCTCACCGTGGACATCGCGGCCGTGGCGCTCGCCGTGTTCGGCGCGCTGAACCACAACGTCGCGCTCGTCGTGGTCGGCGCGGTGCTGGTCGTCCCGGCCACCGTCGCGCTCGCCGGCCTGGTCCTCGTCGAGCCCAACGAGGCGCGGGTGCTGCAGTTGCTCGGCAGCTCGTACTCGGGCACCCTCCGGAAGGACGGGTTGCGGTGGATGAACCCGCTCAACACCCGCCGCAAGGTTTCGACCCGGATCCGCAACCACGAGACCGGGATCGCGAAGGTCAACGACGCCGACGGCAACCCCATCGAGATCTCGGCGGTCATCGTGTGGCAGGTCGAGGACACCGCCCGGGCCGTGTTCGATGTCGACGACTTCGAGGAGTTCGTCGCCGTGCAGACCGAGGCGGCCGTCCGTCACATCGCCGGCAGCTACCCGTACGACGCGGGCCCGGAGACGTTGTCGCTGCGGCAGAACGCCGACGAGATCACCACGAGGCTGTCCGCCGAAGTCGACGAGCGGGTCGGATCCGCCGGCGTGCGGGTCGTCGAATCCCGGATCAACCGGCTCGCGTACGCGCCCGAGATCGCGCAGGCCATGTTGCGCCGGCAGCAGGCGGGTGCGGTCATCGCCGCGCGTGAGCAGATCGTCAAGGGCGCGGTCGGCATGGTCGCAACCGCCCTCGAACAGCTCGAGAAGGAACACACCATCGAACTCGACGAGGAGCGCAGGGCCGCGATGGTGAGCAACCTGCTCGTGGTCCTGTGCGGCGACCAGAGCGCGCAACCGGTGCTCAACACCGGATCGCTCTACGCCTGACGCGTCGTCGACACGATGGCCGAACGCAAGAAGCTGCTGCTCCGGCTCGACCCTGCGGTCCACGACGCCCTCGCACGCTGGGCCGCCGACGAGTTGCGCAGCACCAACGCCCAGATCGAGTTCCTGCTCCGTCGTGCGCTGAGCGAGGCCGGACGCATGCCACGCGAGGCCGGGCGCATCCGCAAGCCCGGCCGGCCGCGCGCGGACGAGGACTGACGCGGAGCGCCCTCGCGCCCGCCCCCGGCGGGTGCGATGATGCGTGCCGTCGACGAAAGGTGAAGCACACATGATGGGGATCAGCCGTGACGGCGACGTGGTCACGCTCGAACTGCGGCGCGAGGAGCGCCGCAACGCGCTCAACACCGAGCTGTGCGTCCAGGTCCGGGAGGGGCTCGAGGAGGCCCTCGACGGGGGTGCGCGTGCGGTCGTGATCACCGGGCGCGGCTCGAGCTTCTGTGCCGGCGCCGACCTGTCGGGCGACGTCTACGCGGAAGGATTCCTCGACAGCCTAGGGGAGATGCTCCGTGCGATCCAGGAGGCGCCCGTCCCGGTGATCGCCGCGATCAACGGCCCCGCGATCGGTGCGGGCACCCAGCTCGCTCTCGCGGCGGACCTGCGGGTCGTCGCCCCGGGCGCCCGATTCGCGATTCCGGCGGCGCGTCTCGGTATCTCGGTGGACCGGTGGACGGTCCGGCGGCTGGTCTCCCTGCTCGGCGGCGGCCCCGCGCGGGCCGTGTTGCTCGCCGCCGAACCGGTCGACGCCCACGAGGCGGTCGACCGCGGTCTGGCCAACCGGATCGGCGACCTCGTCGCCGCGCAGTCCTGGGCACGCGAGATCGCCGAACTCGCCCCGTTGTCGCTGCACGCGATGAAGCTGTTCCTCAACGACGACGGCACGCGCGACGAGCCGTCGCCCGAGCAGACGGCCGCGCTCGCCGCGGCGTGGCTCAGCGAGGACGCCCAGGAGGCGCGCCAGGCCCGCTCGGAACGCCGGGCGCCGGTCTTCCGCGGTCGCTGAGCGCGCCCGCGCTCGTGCAGCTGAGCGCGCCCGCGCTCGTGCAGCCGTGCGCGCCCGCGCTCGTGCAGCCGTGCGCGCCCGCGCCCCTACAGTGGTGGGGTGAGCGTCAAGCAGACCGCCTCGTCCGCCCTTGCCGGTGCCGGCTTGCTGTGGGTGGCGCGGGCCGCCCGCGGCGTCCCGGGCTCGATCGGCGCGACCCCGGCGGACATCCGTCCGTACGCCGCCGGCTCACCCCGGTATCGGAACGGGCGCTTCCACAACTCGGAGCCGAGCAGCACCGTGCTGCCCGAGGCCGGCGGCAGCCTTGTCAAGGACATGCTCACCCGCCGGTCCTCGGGTGTGCCGCGCGACGCGGTGCCGCTCGCGCCGCCGCTCGCGCCGGTGCAGGCCGCGGAGCTTGCGGTGACCTGGTACGGACACTCGAGCGCCCTCCTCGAGATCGACGGCCACCGGATCCTCGCCGACCCGGTGTGGAGCGAGCGGGTCTCGCCGTCGGCCGCCGTGGGCCCGGCCCGGCTGCACCCGTCGCCGGTCGAACTCACGGAACTGCCGCCGATCGACGCCGTCGTGATCTCCCACGACCACTACGACCACCTCGACCGCGAGACCGTCGAGGCGCTGGCGGCCACGCAGCCCGAGGCCCGGTTCCTGGTCCCGCTCGGTGTGGGCGCGCACCTGCGCCGGTGGCGGATCCCCGCCGACCGGATCGTCGAGCTGGACTGGGACCAGCACACCGAGGTGGGTGCGCTCACCGTCACCTGCACCGAGGCGCGGCACTTCTCCGGCCGCGGCCTGATCCGCAACATCACGTTGTGGTCCTCGTGGGTGATCGCCGGGCCGACGCGACGGGTGTTCTTCGGCGGCGACAGCGGCTACACACCCCGGTTCGCCGACCTGGGGGACCGCTACGGGCCCTTCGACCTGACGCTGCTGCCGGTAGGCGCGTACGACCCGCGCTGGCCCGACGTGCACATGAACCCGGAGGAGGCGGTGCGCACCCACACCGACCTCGGCGGCGGTGACCATCCCAGCCTGCTCGTCCCCGTACACTGGGGCACCTTCAATCTGGCGTTTCACGCATGGTCCGAGCCGATCGCGCGGCTCCTGCCGGCCGCGCGCGCGGAAGGGGTACCCACGGCCGTACCGATGCCGGGGCAGCGGATCGACGTGCTGCGGCCGGGCTCGCAGGTTCCGTGGTGGGTTCCGCTCGGCTGACTTCGGTGCGCCGGTAGGGTTTCCGGCCTGCCACACGGGGTATCCGGCCGTCCGTCGGGGCGAGTCGGAGGGAGGCCGGTCATCGTCGAATCGTTGATCTTCGGGATCGTCGCGTCGAGCGCACTGGTGCTCGGGGCGTTGGTGGGCGGCTGGGTAGAGATCCCCAAACGCGTTCTCGCGGCGATGCTGGCGTTCGCCGCCGGCGCGCTCATCACCGCCCTGTCGTTCGAGTTGTTCGAGGATTCGTACGAGAAGGGCGGCATCTGGCGCGCGGCGATCGGCCTCGCGGTCGGCGCGATCGTGTTCACCGCGCTCAGCGCGTGGTTGGACCGGGTGGCCGAGGGGCGGCGCGAAAAGGACCACGGCAGTGAGAAACTCGACGTCGATGCCGCCGCCGAGGGAACCGCGCCGTCGTCGTCCTCGGTCAGCGGGGCGGCCGGTCTGGCGCTGCTGGCGGCGGTCACCCTCGACGGGGTGCCCGAGAACGTGGCGCTGGGCGTGTCCCTGGGGGAGGGCACCGGCGGTCTCGCTCTGCTGGTCGCGATCTTCGTGTCCAACTTCCCGGAGTCGCTCGTCGGCAGCGCCTCCATGCGCGCCCAGGGCCGGTCCCGGAGGTACATCGTCGGGATGTGGGTGGCGTGCGCCGCACTGCTGACCGTCGCCGTCGTCGTCGGGGCCGGGCCGCTCGCGGTGACCCCGCCCGAGACGATCTCCCTGCCGTTGGCGTTCGCGGCGGGCGCGGTGCTGGCCTCGCTGGCCGACACCCTGATGCCGGAGGCCTACGAGAAGGGCGGTCCCACGGTGGCGCTGAGCACCGCCGCGGGATTCGTGCTCTCGTTCGTCCTCGCGACGCTGTGAGCGACGTCAGCTCGCCGCGGCGGCCCGCCTGCGTTCGACGAGTGCCCGCGTGACGAAGAAGGCGATCGCCACACTCGCGACGGTGCGCACCAGCCGATTGACATCCACGGCCGGCTGCCACGACAGCTTGCCGCCGCTGATGACGTACGCGCCCACCGGGCGAGCACCCACCCCGAAGCCGCCGCCTTCGCCGTTCTCCCCGTCGGGTGAGTAGCCTCCGCCGCCGCCGGCACCGCCGGAGACCACGGCCGCGGTGATGACGGTCAGGCCGTCCTTCTCGATCGGTTCCGAGTACACGCGCTTGACGGTCACCGTGTCGCGCGCCTTGGCCATCAGGTCCTCGAGATTCACTTCCGCCCCCTGTCCGTCGTGGATTCGACTCCGGCCGGCCGGCCGCGCCCCTCATTCTCGGCCGTGACCGGGCGCCGGGGAAGTGCCCAAGGTCCCTGCGAGCGCGAAGGCGCGGCGACTGTGCCGGACGAGTTCGCGCAGTGCCGGCGCGCCGGTATCGGACCAGATCAGCGACAGCACCGCGGGCGCGGTGGCGTCGTCCACGGCGAGCCCGCACAACCGGCCCTCGACGTGCGCGGCCATCGAGCGGCTGAGGATCGCCACGCCCAGTCCACGGGCGGCCAGGTCGGCGACGGTGTCAGGGGAACTGGCCTGCAGGGCGATGTCGGGGCGCAGGCCGGCGGCGGCGCACGCCCGGTCGAACACGGTCCGGATCCCGGTGCCCGGGGGCATGGACACGACGGGATGGGCGCACACGTCCGCGAGGGTGAGAGGTGCGCGTCCGGTCAGGGGGTGACCGGGCGGCACGGCGGCGACGATCGGTTCGCTGACGAGGGTGAGCGCCTCGAGGCCCGGGGGCGGGGCGGCGGCGGTGCCGACGAGGGCGAGGTCCACGGTGGCGGCACGTACCCGCTCGACGAGCCGGTCGGAGGCATCCTCGACGAGGGTGATCTCGACCCCCGGGTGCGCGCGGTGGAACGCGGCGAGCGCGTCGAACAGCCCGGTGACGGTGCAGGCGGTGACCATGCCGACCACCAGCCGTCCCCGGATCAGGGTCGTCACCTCCTCGACAGCCTGCCGGGCGGCCGCGGCGGAGGCCAACGCCGCCCGGGCGTGCGGCAGCGCCGCCTGCCCGGCCGCGGTCAGGGTGGCGGCGCGGGTGGAGCGGTCGAACAGGGCGGCGCCGAGGTCGTGCTCGAGCTGGCGGATCTGGGCGCTGATCCCGGACTGGCTGATGTGGACGCGGTGGGCGGCCCGGGTGAAGTTCGCCTCCTCGGCCACCGCGACGAAGTACGCGAGCTGCCGCAGTTCCATAAGCTCGGATTCTAGTTTCGATCAGAACAATCTGTTGGACTTCTCATTGCAGGAGTCGGAGGCTGGAGGAGTCCCACCCGTCCGTAGAGAGGATCGCCGTGTCCGATGCAGAGAAGGCCTGGCAGCCCGAGGATCTCACCCGCCTGTTCGTCGAGCGCTCCAACGCCGGCGACGCGGCGGGCGTCGCCGCCCTGTACGAGGAGGACGCCGTGATGGCCTACCCGCCGGGTAGTCGCACGGTGGGACGCGAGGCCATCCGCCGCCTGTGGGAGCAGGTGCTCGAGCACGCGCCCCGATTCGAGCCCGAGCCGTCGCTGCCGACCCTCATCAGTGGTGACCTCGCGCTGACCGCCACACCGCCGAAGGACGGCGCCGGCGCCCGGGCCCAGGTGGCCCGCCGCCAGCCCGACGGCAGCTGGCTGCGGGTGCTCGACCAGCCCGAGTTCGTCCGCCCGGACCGCTGAGCCGGGTCGCGAGCCGCGTCACGGTGTGGGGGTGGATCGCAACGGGTGGCTTAGCCTGTTTCCCATGGCAGCAGAGGAGCCCACCGCGGTCGCCGACCAGGCAGCTGTGCCCCCGACCGACGCGCGGCACGTCGCGCTGGGCCTGACCACCGAGCAGGTCGCCGAACGGGTGGCCCGGGGCGCCACCAACGACGTGCCGGACCGGGCGTCGCGGTCGGTCGGAGAGATCGTCCGCGCCAACGTCTTCACCCGCATCAACGCGATCCTCGGCGTCCTGCTGGCCATCGTCCTGGCCACCGGATCGATCATCGACGGCATGTTCGGCCTGCTGATCATCCTCAACAGCGCCATCGGCATCGTGCAGGAGATCCGCGCCAAGTGGACCCTCGACCGGCTCGCGATCGTCAGCCAGGCCAAGCCGCTCGTCCGCCGCGACGGGGTGGTGGCCGAGCTGCCGCCGCACGACGTGGTGCTCGACGACATCATCGAACTCGGACCCGGCGACCAGGCGGTGGTCGACGGCGTCGTCGTCGAGACCGAGGGACTCGAACTCGACGAATCGCTGCTCACCGGCGAGGCCGACCCCGTGCACAAGGAACTCGGCGCGCGGGTCCTCTCCGGCAGTTTCGTCGCGGCGGGCAGCGGCTCCTATCGCGCCACGAAGGTCGGCCGCGATGCGTACGCGGCCCGGCTCGCCGAGGAGGCCAGCAAGTTCACGCTCGTGCACTCGGAACTGCGCGCCGGGATCGACAAGATCCTGAAATTCATCACCTACCTGATGATTCCGGCGGGCCTGCTCATCATCTACAACCAGCTGTTCTCGAGCGGCCAGCCCCTCGGTCCCGCGCTCAGCGGCATGGTCGCCGCGCTCGTGCCGATGGTCCCCGAGGGGCTGGTACTGATGACGTCGATCGCGTTCGCCGTGGGCGTGATCCGTCTCGGTCACCGGCAGTGCCTCGTGCAGGAACTGCCGGCCATCGAGGGACTCGCCCGCGTCGACGTGGTGTGCGCCGACAAGACCGGCACGCTCACCGAGAACGGCATGCGCCTGGCCGACCTCGTGTGCGTCGACGGCAGCGACGAGGCCGCCGTCCGTGCCGCCCTCGCGGCGATGGCGGCCGACGATCCGCGTCCCAACGCCAGCGTCCTCGCCGTACGCGAGGCCCTGCCCGACGACCCCGGCTGGGGAGAGGCCACCGCCGTCGCCCCGTTCTCGTCGGCGAAGAAGTGGAGCGGCCAGTCCTACGGCACTCACGGCAACTGGGTGCTCGGCGCCCCCGACGTGCTTCTCGATCCGGCCTCGGCGACGGCCCGGCGCGCGGAGGAACTCGGCGCACAGGGACTGCGGGTGCTGCTGCTGGGCCGATGCGACCGGGCAGTCGACGACCCGCAGGCCCCCGGCGCCGTCACCGCGCAGGCCCTCGTCGTGCTCGAACAGCGGGTGCGGCCCGACGCCAAGCCCACCCTCGAGTACTTCGCGAGCCAGCACGTCGACGTCAAGGTCATCTCCGGCGACAACGCCGTCTCGGTCGGCGCTGTCGCGACGTCGCTCGGCCTGCCGCACGCCGAGCATCCCGTCGATGCCCGCGCCCTGCCGGAGGACCGCGACCGGCTCGCCGACACCCTCGACTCGGCCACCACGTTCGGTCGCGTGCGGCCGGACCAGAAACGCGCGATGGTCGGTGCGCTGCAATCGCGCGGGCACACCGTCGCCATGACCGGCGACGGGGTCAACGACGTGCTGGCGCTCAAGGACGCCGACATCGGGGTCGCGATGGGCTCCGGGAGCCCGGCCACCCGCGCGGTCGCGCAGATCGTGTTGCTGGACAACAAGTTCGCGACCCTGCCCTACGTCGTCGCCGAGGGCCGCCGGGTGATCGGCAACATCGAGCGGGTCTCGAACCTGTTCCTCACCAAGACCGTGTACTCCGTGCTGCTGGCCTTCCTCGTCGGACTGTCGGGTGCGTTGTCCCAGGTGTTCGACTACGAGCCGCTGCCGTATCCGTTCCTGCCGCGGCACGTGACGATCGCGGCCTGGTTCACCATCGGAGTCCCCGCGTTCATCCTGTCGCTCGCTCCCAACAACGAACGGGCCCGTTCCGGATTCGTCTCGCGCGTGATGCGCCTGGCGATCCCGTCGGGTGTGATCATCGGGATCAGCACCTTCGTCTGCTACCTGCTGGTGTACGCGGGGCCCGAGCAGACCGAGGCGCAGAAGATGCAGGCCGGCACCGCGGCGCTGATCACCCTGATCATGATCGCGTTGTGGGTGCTCGCCGTGGTGGCGCGGCCGTACGTGTGGTGGAAACTGGTGCTGCTGGGCGGCTCGGTGCTCGGCTACGTCGTCCTGTTCGCGTTCCCGGCCGTCCGCGAGTTCTTCGCGCTCGACATCTCCAACGTCGGCGCCATGGTCACGGCGTTCACGTGCGGGGCGATCGGCGTGGTCCTCGTGGAGGTCTCATGGTGGGTGACCGGGCGGATCCACGGTGAGCACCGTCGGTTGTTCGCCGCCAGTGAAGACCTGTTGCCGGGCGAGCACTGACCGGGGACGAGATCACTGCCCGGCCGCGGCCGGGGACGAGATCACTGCCCCGGCCGCGGCAGGTTTGGGATCGGGCCTGCGGTGGCACGCTGAGGCATCGATCCCCCGAGCGGAAGGAGCAGGCCGATGGGCCTGAAGGATTCCATCAAGGGTCTCGTCGACAAGGGCAAGGCCTACGCGGAGAAGAACCCGGACAAGGCCGACCGGTTCGTCGACAAGGCAGGCGACGCCGCCGATGCCCGGACGGGCGGCAAGTACGCCCAGCACGTGGACAAGATTCAGGACGCCGCGAAGAAGCACCTCGGTACCGCGGACAATCCCGTCCCCGGAACGACGCCGGCCCCCGGCGGACAACCCGGGCCGGAGTCGGATCCCGGTCCGCAGGCGCAACCGGGCCCGCGCACGCCGTAGGTGCGCACGTGCTCGGCGGGAGATCCCGGCCGGGGGTCTCCCGCTCGGCCGGTGGCACGGCCGCCTCGGCTGGTGGCACGACCGCCTCGGCCGGTGGCACGCTGGTGACGACCCACGAATGCACACGGAGAAGGGGTGAGCCTGCGATGCGATTCATGGATTCGGTCAAGGGGTTGGTCGACAAGGGCAAGGACTATGCCCGGAAGAACCCGGGCACGGTGAATCGCGCCATCGACAAGGCCGGCGATGTCGCCCGGACCAAGGGACCGCGCAAGTACTCCCGGCATGTCGGCAAGGCGCAGGACGCGGTGAAGAAGACCCTCGGCACCGAACATCACGGGCCCGGCCCGGATCCTGGACCCGGCGTCCGATAGCGACTCGGCGGACACGGCCCACGTCCGGTCGCGGCCTTGCTGTGTGGCAGGCTGGGCCCGCTCGCTCATTCGGACGAAAGGGATGCGACGTGGGCTTCATGGATTCGGTCAAGGGGATCGTCGACAAGGGCAAGGAGTTCGCGGCACAGAACCCCGACAAGATCGACGACGCGATCGAGAAGGCCGGGGACCTCGCGGACCGCAAGACCGACGGCAAGTACGCCGGCCAGGTCGACAAGGTGCAGGACGCGGCCCGGAAGGCGCTGCGCCCCGAATAGACCGCGCTGACCGAGTGCTGACCAGGTGGATCGCAGCGGATGGTCGGCACGACGGCGAATCCGGTCCTCATGGCTGCCGGATCGCGATCGCGGCAGGCACGTGTGTATATCGCCCGATTCGTCCGCAAGGTCGGACTCCCGGCTGGAATGTGTGACCATGGGACGATGCGGCCGGTAATTCTCGTCGTCTTCCTGATCGTGTGGGTGCTGATCGGCCTGGCGACCGGTCTGTGGATGGCCAGGCGCGGGCACGACCCGAGATGGACCCTGATCGCGGTTGCTCTGGGGCCGCTGTTCGTGCCGATCGCCTACGAACGCGTCGAGCGGCAGCCACGCTCCGCCCGTCCCGAGTCTCCGACAGCGCCGGTCCTCTCGGAGCCGGACGGCCTGCGGGTGCTGATCGGGTTCGACGGATCGCCCCACGCGGAGCAGGCGCTGCGGGAGGCCCGGGCGATCTTCGGTTCCCGGCTCGGCACGCTGAGCCTGGCGCAGGTGGTCTCGTTCGACACGGCGGACGAGGACTGCGCCGAGGCGACGGACGAGGTGTCCGGCCGGCTCGCGGCGGCAACCGCGGACGTCACCGGCGTCGAGGTCCGCCACGAAGTGCTGGCCGGGCCGCCGGGGGAGACGCTGTGCTGGTACGCCGCCGACGGCAAGGCGGACGTGATCGTCGTCGGCCGACGCGGCCGCGGCATGTCGCGGCGACTGCTGGGCAGCGTCTCCGCGCACCTCGTCGAGCACGCCCGGGTGCCGGTGCTCGTCGTCGAACCGGACGCACTCGAGTCGCCGTCCGCGCGACCGTCCGGCCGAGAGGCCCCGTCGCACCCCTGACGCGCACTCCTGACGCACACACGTGGACGACGCCTACGCCCGGCCACCGGCTCGTCCGACGCCGTCGAACCCCCACCCACGTCACAATCGACGGGTGAACGGGACCTGGATTCTGCTCGTCGTCATCGCCGCCATCGCCGTCACCGGTCTCGCCAACCGGAGCAACCTGCAGGCCCCACTCGTCCTCGTGACCATCGGCTCGCTCGCGTCCTTCATTCCCGGAATGCCGCGGCTCGAGCTCCACCCGCACGTCATCCTCGGGGTGGTGCTGCCCCCTCTGCTCTACTCCGCGGCACTGCGCTTCTCCGTCGCGACGTTCCGCAGGCACCTCACCCCGATCCTGCGGCTCGGCATCTTCACGGTTCTCGCGACGGCGTTCGCCGTCGCGCTCTCCGCGTCCTGGCTGGTCCCGGAGTTGACCCTCGGGGCGGCGCTGGTGCTCGGTGCGGTGGTGGCGCCGACCGACGCGGTCAGTGCCGTCGCCGTAGGGCGGAAGCTCGGCCTGCCCAAGCGGGTGATCGCGGTGCTCACCGGTGAGGGCCTGGTCAACGACGTGACCGCACTGACACTGTTCGCCGTCGCGGTGTCGGCGGTCGCCGGCACCCGGGTGTTCGCGACGGATTCCCCGCTGGCGTTCTTCGGGTACGAGGTGATCGGCGGCGTGGCGATCGGCCTGCTGCTTGCCACGGTGGTGCACCTGATTCGGGGCCGAATGTACGATTCTCCGCTGGAAACCGTGCTCGGACTGGTCCTTCCGTTCACCGCCTACCTCGCCGCCGAGGAGATCGGGGCCTCCGGTGTGCTCGCCGTCGTCGCGGCCGGGCTGTACATGGGGCACCGCGCCACCGACGCGTCGGTGGCCACGCGGATCCAGGAGCGGGCCGTGTGGGAGAGCCTCGACATTCTGCTCGAGATGTTCGTCTTCGCCTACATGGGTCTGCAGCTGAAGTTCGTCATCGACGAGGTCCGCGACAACGGCCTCGACGTCCACGTCGCCTTCCTCTACGGCTTCGCGATCCTCGGCGTGGTGATCGCCGTGCGCCCCCTGTGGGTGCTGCTGCACTGGGCGCGACGACGTCTCACGCGGAGCATCGGGCTGGACCGGCTGGGCCGGGATCAGTTCAGCGGACGCGAGTACCTGGTCATCTCCTGGGCCGGGATGCGCGGGGTCGTGACCCTCGCCGCTGCCGGCGGCATCCCGTTCGTCCTCGCCTCCGGTGAGCCGTTTCCCGGACGCGAGATCGTCCAGGTGATCGCCTTCGTCGTCGCCGTGGGCACCCTGCTCGTCCAGGGCGCCACGATGCCGGCGCTCATCCGCGCGCTGAACGTCGCCGACCCGTACGAGCGGCTCTACACCGAGCAACAGACTGAACTCGCGCGCACCATCTCGGCCGCGGCGGCACGACAGCACCTCACCGAACTCGCGGCGAATCCACCGGACGGCGTGGACGCCGACGACCTGCAGCGCATCCTCGACCGGGTGAACCGGTCGATGCAGTCCCGCGCCGAGGCGCAACAGGCGGAGGACGCGGGGGAGCGCGATCCGTCCGTGCTGCACGCGGCGGCGCTGTTCGAAACGTTCCGCCGCTCGGTGCTGCGCGCCCAGCGGCAGGCTCTGATCGCTGCGCGCGACGACGGCGACCTCGACGACGAGACCTTGCGCACGGTGCTGGAGGGACTCGACATCGAGGAGGCGGCCGCGGAGGAACGGATCAACCGTCGGCGTCGCTGACCGTTCGGCCCGGACGGGTGGACCATCAGCCGTACAGCTCCCGGTGCCGCCGCCGCTGTTCCACGTACCGGGGCTCCGCCGCGGCCCGGTCCCACGCCTGCTTGAACACCGCTGCGGCCGCAGCCTTCTCCGCGTCCTCGGGACCCCGGGGGAGCTCCGCGCGGCCGTGCGCGCCGCTGCGACCCCGGCGGTCCTGCGGGACGGGCCCGTCGTACTTGCGACCACCCGGACGAGCGGCGTACCGGCGTGCCCGCGTGTACCCCATCTGGAGGAACTTGCGGGCCATGTCCGCGCCCACGAAATCCCCCTCGTCGAGATACGAGAAGAACATCGTCAGGATCGTGCCGGCACTCGTCCGGGCCTGCTCGACCGTCGCGAACCGCCAGTGCGGCAGCAACTCCGACTTGTACGGCTCGACCTTCAGCACGCCCTGCTCCCCGCGGCCGACACGGTAGAGGTGCGGCTGCCGACGCAGGTCGAGATTCGCGTAGTCGAGCGAGTAGTCGAACGGGCGGGGCCCACGTCGAGCGGCCACCCCCGGGAGTCTCCCACGGCCGATTCGGCGCCGCGCCGCCTTCGGTGCTCTGCCCGCGCCGCGAATCGGCAACTCGTAGCGTGGAGCCATGACCGACCCGCTCGACCGTGCATGCGTCCACCCGTCGCCTCCGCCGCCGGCCGGGTGCGAGCATCGGCCGGAACCGGTGACGCGGTGAACGGCACGGTCGTCGCCCTCCTCGCCGTCGCGGTGCTCGTCCTCGCCGGCGTCGCCGCCCTGTGGCTGCGCACCCGGCGCGGCCTGACCACACCGGCCGAACGCGCCGTGCACGCCACCCTGCACACCGCATCGCTCGCCGCCCGGCCGCTGCGGCGGGGCCTCGACGCGACATCCGCGCAGGAGGCCGCCCCGCACCTGCGCTCCCTCACCGGCACACCCTCCGTCGCGCTCGTCGACGCGGACGGCACCTGCCTGGCGTGGAGCGGTCCCTTCGAGGGGCTGTCCGAGCAGTTGCTCGCCGCCGCCCACCGCGCCGTCGCCGAGGATCGGCGCGTCCTCGTCGGTCACGGCGACCTCGTGCGCGGCGCCGACGATCAGGCGGCACGGGCCGTGATCGTGCAGCCGCTCGTCATCGACGGTGTCGGCGTCGTCGGCGCGCTCGGCGTCGTCACAACCACCGAACCCGGACCGGCCCTGCTCGGCGTGCTGACCGAAGTCGCCCGCTACGCCTGCAGCCAGATCGAACTCGCCGAACTCGACGCCTCCCGCGCCCGTCTCGACCGCGCCGAGGTACGGGCCCTGCGCGCGCAGATCAGCCCGCACTTCATCTACAACGCCCTCGGCACCGTCGCGTCCTTCGTGCGCACCGACCCCGAACGCGCCCGCGAACTGCTCCTCGAATTCGCCGACTTCACCCGGTACTCCTTCCGGGCAGCCGGGGAGTACACCCTGCTCGCCGACGAACTGCGCAACATCGACCGCTACCTCACGCTCGAACGGGCCCGCTTCGGCAATGCCCTCGAGGTGCGGCTGCAGGTCGCGCCGGAGGTCCTCAACGTGGTGCTGCCGTTCCTCGCCCTGCAACCCCTCGTCGAGAACGCGGTGCGGCACGGCATCGCCGGCAAGAGCACCCGCACCGGCACCATCAGCATCGTCGCCGCGGACGAGGGCACCGACTGCGTCATCAGCGTCGAGGACGACGGCGTCGGAATGGACCCCGAACTCCTGCGCTCGGGCGACCTCGACGCCGTCGCCGAGGGACAAGGTCGCACCAGCGCCAAGGAGGCGGCGCACGTGGGACTCGCCAACGTCGACGACCGCCTGCGCGCGGCGTTCGGCAACGACTACGGCCTCGTCGTCGAGACTGCCCCCGGGGCCGGGACGAAGGTCAGCATGCGGGTACCGAAGTTCCGTCCCGGGATCCGGGCATGACGCGACCCTTCCGCTACCCGGTCACCCTGGGCGCGAGTGGCCCGGTCCGCTCCGCTCGGACGGTCCGGCATGGCACGATGGACCGGCTGTGAACGAGACCACCGACACCCTCACCGTGCTGGCCGTCGACGACGAACCGCCGGCCCTCGACGAACTCGCGTACCTGCTGCGGCGGCGCGAGGAGATCGGCCACGTCCACACCGCGGGCGAGGCGACCACCGCCCTGCGGCTGCTGCGCGACGGCGGAATCGACGCGGTGTTCCTCGACATCAACATGCCCGGCCTCGACGGCCTCGAGCTCGCCGGCATCCTGCGCAACTTCGCGAACCCGCCCGCCGTCGTGTTCGTGACCGCGCACGACGACCGGGCGGTGGCGGCGTTCGACCTCGGGGCCGTCGACTACCTCCTCAAACCCCTGCGCGAGGAGCGGCTCGCCGAGGCGGTGCGCCGCATCGCCGAGCGCCGCCGCACCCGCGAAACCGAATCCGCTGCCGCGGGTGCCGCGGCCTCGGACGAGGTGATCCCCGTCGAACTCGGCGGCGTGACCACGCTGGTGCCGCGGTCGTCCGTGCAGTGGGTCGAGGCCGACGGCGACTACGCACGCCTGCACACCGGCACCGGCTCCCACCTCGTGCGCATCCCCATCTCCACGCTCGAGAGCCGCTGGGCCGACGCCGGGTTCCTGCGGGTGCACCGCTCCTATCTGGTGGCGCTGCCCCTGGTGACCGGCATCCGCAGCGTCGGTTCCGGCCTCGTGGTGTGCCTGCGCGCCGAGGAGGGCAAGCCGGCCGTCGAACTGCCGGTGAGTCGTCGTCACACCCGCGAACTCAAGGACCGCCTGATCCGCGGCCCGATGCAGACCTGGACGAGCAGATGAGTCCGTCCGGCGGCTCACCGTCGCGCAGCTCGGGGAGCGGTTCGGGCGGCCCGCCGCCGCGTGGTTCGGGCGGCCCGCCGCCGCGTGGTTCGGGCGGCCCGCCGCCGCGTGGTTCGGGCGGCCCGCCGCCGCGTGGTTCGGGCGGCCCGCCGCCGCGTGGTTCGGGCGGCCCGCCGCCGCGGGAACGGGTGGTGCTCGCCCAGCGCCGCGGTGCCCGCATGGTGCGCACCCGCGTGGAGGTCCAGGAACAGACCGAGGTCGGGGAGGCGATGGTGCGCGGCCTGGTCCGCGCCCAGCTCGGCCTCGCCACGCGGCTCGCGCTCGTCGCGGTGTGCCTGCTGTGCGCCCTGCCCGTGCTGTTCCACTTCGTGCCGCACCTGACGGACGTGACCGTGCTCGGCATCCGGTTGCCGTGGCTGCTGCTCGGCTTCGTCGGGTACCCGCTGCTGCTCGGCATCGGCCGGCTCTACGTCCGCCTGGCCGAACGCAACGAGCAGGACTTCACCGACCTGGTCGACGACTGAGCGGCCCATGGACACCGGTTCGATCCCCGTCGCCACCGTCGTCGGTCTCGTCTTCGCCGCCGCCGCCACCGTCGCGATCGGCATCTACGGAGTCCGGCTGGCCCGCACCACCTCCGACTTCCTCATCGCCTCCCGCAGCGTCGGACCCCGCTGGAACGCCGCCGCGATCTCCGGTGAATACCTTTCCGCTGCCTCCTTTCTCGGCGTAGCCGGACTCATCGCCAAGTACGGCGCCGACGCCCTGTGGTACCCGGTGGGCTTCACCGCGGGCTACCTGGGTCTGCTGCTGTTCGTCGCCGCCCCGCTGCGCCGGTCCGGCGCCTACACCGTGCCGGACTTCGCGGAGTTCCGGCTCGGTGCGCGATGGCTGCGCACCCTGTCGATGGTGATCGTCGCCGTCGTCTGCGTGCTCTACCTCGTCCCCCAGTTCCAAGGCGCGGGACTGACGCTGAACATCCTGCTCGGGGTTCCCGACTGGGTCGGCGTCGTCGCGGTCGCCGTCATCGTCGTCGGCAACGTCGTCGGCGGCGGCATGCGCTCGATCACCTTCGTCCAGGCGTTCCAGTACTGGCTCAAGCTCACCGCCGTCGCGGTGCCCGCCCTCGTGCTCGTCGTCCACTTCTTCGACGACGATCGCGCCGTCGGCCGGCCGGCGCCCCCGACGGTCACCGAGCGCACCACCGTCGACGTCACCACCGATGTCGTCGTCCAGGTCGGCGAGCCCCTCGCGGTCACGGCGACCGGACGGGTCGACGGACGGACCGTGGACGGCACCGTGCTGCTCGCGCCCGGTGAGCACGAGGTGGCCGCCGGCACGGCGCTGGTGCTCGAGCCCGGCGCGGCCGTGCCGGTGGTGGCCGGGGCACCCGCCACCAACGACGACTGGGTCGCTCCCGGCGGTGGGATCGGGGGCGCCCACCCCATGTTCCAGGTGTATTCGCTGATCCTCGCCACCTTCCTCGGCACGATGGGCTTGCCGCACGTGCTGGTGCGCTTCTACACCAACCCGGACGGGCGAGCGGCCCGCATGACGTCGCTCGCGGTGATCGCCCTGCTCGGCGTGTTCTATCTGTTCCCGACGCTGCTCGGGGTGTTCGCACGCCTGTACGTGCCGCAACTGCTCATCACGGGCCGCTCCGATGCGGCCGTGCTGCTGCTGCCGGGGTCGGTGCTCTCCGGACTGGGTGGCCAGCTGCTCGCCGCGCTCGTCGCCGCGGGGGCGATCGCGGCGTTCCTGTCCACGTCCTCGGGGTTGCTGGTCAGCGTCGCCGGTGTGCTGTCCACCGACGTGCTGCGCGGACGCGTGCGCGACTTCCGGATCGCGGCCGTCCTCGCGGGCCTGGTGCCCCTCGGCCTGTCGCTGGCGGTGACGTCGCTGGACCTGTCGCGGGCCGTGGGCCTGGTGTTCGCGGTGGCCGCCTCCACGCTGTGCCCGCTGCTGATGCTCGGCATCTGGTGGCGTGGGCTGACCGCGGTCGGCGCGGCCGCCGGCATGGTGACCGGCGCGGTGGTGGCCGGGGGCGCGGCCCTGGTCGTCGTGCTGGTGCGGATCGATCCCGAGGCCGGTGGCGGCTGGGTCGCCGCCGTCGTCGGCTACCCGGCCGCCGTGAGTGTGCCGCTCGCGTTCGCCACCATGCTCGTGGTCAGCCTCGCCACCCGCGCTCGCGTCCCGGCGGACGTCGGGCGGGTCTTCTCCCGCATGCACGTGCCCGAGCGGCTCGGGATGGGCCGGGACCGGGAACTCGGGGCGTTCGAGGACACCGGCGTTCCCGCAGAGCCCCGCGGACCGGGCCAGCCGTCCCCGCGTGGGGAGCACTGAGCTGCCACTCGTCGCGCCCGGCAGACCGTTCGCCGCACCGGGCGACAGCTCACCGTGTGACCGGTGCCACCTTCTTTTCGTGTGACTCCGGTCTCACTACGGTCTACTGGTAGTACGCCTCACAGGGGCGATCCCTGAAGCCACGACCAAGGAGTCGGCAGTGACCACAGCTCACCTCGGCAAGGGCGGGGCGCTCGAACGCCGCACGCCCGATGCGCAGGACTTCGTCGACATGCAGGCGAGTCCGGAGTTCCAGGACTTGCGCCGCCGGCTCCGGCGGTTCGTCTTCCCGATGACGGGGCTCTTCCTCACCTGGTACTTCGTGTACGTCCTGCTGGCCACCTACGCCGCCGACTTCATGGCGACCAAGGTGCTCGGCAACATCAACCTCGGCCTGATCCTCGGACTCGGCCAATTCGTCTCGACGTTCGTCATCACCGCGCTCTACGTGCGGTTCGCCAATCGTGACCTGGATCCGCGGTCCGCCGCGATCCGCGAAGAGCTGGAAGGACCGGCCCAGTGACAACGAATGCGCTCGCGCATGTGACAGTTCTGGCTCAGGGTGCCACCGACGTCGGCAACCCGCTGTTCAACATCGCGATCTTCGTCGCGTTCGTCGTCGTGACGATGAGCCTGGTCATCCGGGCCAGCCGCTCGACCAAGAAGGCCTCCGACTTCTACACCGGCGGCGGGCAGTTCTCGGGCCCGCAGAACGGCTTCGCGATCGCCGGCGACTACCTGTCGGCGGCGTCGTTCCTCGGCATCGCCGGCGCCATCGCGGTCTACGGGTACGACGGCTTCCTGTACTCCATCGGCTTCCTCGTCGCCTGGCTCGTCGCCCTGCTGCTCGTCGCCGAACTGCTCCGCAACACCGGTCGGTTCACCATGGCCGACGTGCTGAGCTTCCGGCTCAAGCAGCGGCCCGTGCGCATGGCCGCCGCGCTGTCCACCCTCGCGGTGTCGCTGTTCTACCTGCTCGCCCAGATGGCCGGTGCCGGTGGCCTCGTCGCGCTGCTGCTCAACATCGACGGCCAGCTCGGCCAGGGCATCGTCGTCGCCGTGGTCGGCGTCCTGATGATCGTGTACGTGCTCGTCGGCGGCATGAAGGGCACCACCTACGTGCAGATGGTCAAGGCCGTGCTGCTCGTCGCCGGCGCCGGCATCATGTTCGTGCTCGTCCTGCTGGCTGTCCGCGGCAACTTCTCGCAGCTGCTGGCCGACGCGCAGGCCATGGTCAACAGCTCCACCAACGAGGCCGTCGCCGGTCGCGACGTGCTCGCTCCGGGCGCCAAGTACGGCATCAGCGACATGACCCGTCTCGACTTCGTCTCGCTCGGCATCGCCCTGGTGCTCGGCACCGCCGGCCTGCCGCACGTGCTGATGCGCTTCTACACCGTGCCCACCGCCAAGGAAGCACGTCGCTCGGTGACCTGGGCCATCGCCCTCATCGGCGGGTTCTACCTGTTCACCCTGGTGCTCGGCTACGGCGCCGCCAAGCTGGTCGGACCGGACGTCATCCTCGGCGCCCCCGGCAAGGAGAATTCGGCCGCGCCGCTGCTCGCCTTCGAACTCGGCGGCACCATCTTCCTCGGCATCATCTCCGCCGTCGCGTTCGCCACGATCCTTGCGGTCGTCGCCGGCCTCGCGATCACCGCGTCCGCGTCCTTCGCCCACGACATCTACGCCAGCGTGATCAAGCGCGGCAATGCCTCCGAGGAGGACCAGGTGCGGGTCTCCCGCATCACCGTCGTGGTGATCGGATTGGTCTCGATCGTGCTGGGCATCCTCGCGATGGGCCAGAACATCGCCTTCCTCGTGGCCCTGGCCTTCGCGGTCGCCGCGTCCGCCAACCTGCCGACGCTGCTGTACTCGCTGTTCTGGAAGAAGTTCAACACCACCGGCGCCCTGTTCAGCATCTACGGCGGCCTGATCAGCTGCCTGCTGCTCATCGCCCTCTCCCCGGCGGTCTCCGGCAAGCCGTCCTCGATGTTCCCGGACGCGGACTTCGCCCTCTTCCCGCTCGCCAACCCCGGCATCGTGTCGATCCCGCTGGCCTTCGTCCTCGGCATCGTCGGCACCTTCATCGGGCGCCGCAAGCTGGAGGATCCGGCCAAGCAGGCCGAGATGGAGGTCCGCTCCCTCACCGGTGTCGGTGTCGAAAAGGCTGTCGCCCACTAGGCAACACCCACGGAGCGCGGGTTCGGGGTCGATCACCCCGGGCCCGCGCTTCGGCGTCTACGCTGCCGGGCATGGCCAAACTCGAGGTATCGACCGACCTTCCGCTCGAACCGCACCTCACCTGGGTGCGCGCGTCGGACCTGCACGGATTCGACGAGTGGCTGACCATCCACGACGGGTGGCGCAGCGACCTGCCGAGCGAACTCGTCGTCGGCACCACCGCAGAGTCGGTCGTGTCGGTGAAGGGGATGCGCAACCGGGTCGCGTGGACCGTCCGCGAGATCGACTCGCCGCACCACCTCGTCCTGCACGGTTCCGGCAAGGGCGGCACCCGCTTCAAGTTGCGGATGACGGTCCGGGCCGTCGGGGTCGGTTCCGTGCTCAGCCTGAACATCGACCTGGGCGGGGCGCCGCTGTTCGGGCCGATCGGCTCGGGTGTCGCGCGGGCCCTGCACGGCGACATCGAAGCCTCGCTGCGCCGATTCGCCGAACTGTACGGCTGAGCCGCCCATGAGCTGCGCCGAGGATGCACTTTTCGCGGGCGACACGCGGAGGCCGGCGCGAGAACTGCACGCTCGCCGGCCGCGCTCGGCACAATGAGGCGATGACGACCCGCACGTTCGAAGGCCGTCGTCTGAACCTGACGAACCTCGACAAGGTGCTCTACCCGGAGACGGGCACCACGAAGGCCGACGTGGTCGACTACTACGTGGCCGTGGCCCCGGTGATGCTGCCGCACGTCGCGGGCCGGCCCGGCACCCGCAAGCGCTGGCCCGAAGGTGTCGGCGGCGAGTCGTTCTTCGAGAAGAACGTCGCCTCCCACGCGCCGAAGTGGCTCACCCGTAAGACGGTTCACCACAAGCAGCGTTCGGTCACCTATCCGGTCTTCGACTCCGTCGCGGCGCTGGCCTGGCTCGGGCAGCAGGCGGCACTCGAATTGCACGTGCCGCAGTGGCGGTTCGCGGGTTCCGTTCCGGGCCCTGCGACGCGGATCGTGTTCGACCTCGACCCCGGGGAGGGGGTCACCCTGGTCCAGTGCGCCGAGGTGGCCCGGCTGGTGCGCGACATGGTCGGCGGGCTGGGCTGGCCGGCCTACCCGGTCACCAGCGGCAGCAAGGGGATACACCTGTATGTTCCGCTCGACCGCGAACTCGCCCCGGGTGGGGCGTCGGCCGTGGCGAAGCAGGTGGCGATCAACCTCGAGACTCTGCATCCGGACCTGGTCACCGCGACGATGGCCAAGGCCGCACGCGGCGGGCGGGTGTTCCTCGACTGGAGCCAGAACAACCAGGCCAAGACGACCATCGCCCCGTATTCCCTGCGCGGCCGCGAGCAACCGTGGGTCGCCGCGCCCCGCACCTGGGACGAACTCGACGATCCCGGGCTGCGCCAGTTGCGGTTCGACGAGGTGCTCGCGCGACTGGACACCGCTCCCGACCCGCTCGCCGACCTCGACCCGCCGCGGCCCGAGCCCGACGCCCTGACCGAGTACCGGGGCAAACGCGACCCGTCCCGCACGCCCGAACCCGTTCCCGCCGCCGTGGGTTCCGGGCCGGGCAACGCCTTCGTCATCCAGGAACACCATGCCCGCCGGCTGCACTACGACCTGAGGCTCGAACGCGACGGGGTGCTCGCGTCGTGGGCGGTACCGAAGAACCTGCCGGACGACCCGGGCCGCAACAACCTCGCGGTGCGCACCGAGGATCATCCGCTCGAGTACCTCACCTTCCACGGCGTCATCCCCAAGGGGGAGTACGGCGCCGGCAGCATGACGATCTGGGACACCGGCAGCTACGAGACCGAGAAGTGGCGCGACGACGAGGTGATCGTGCGCCTGCACGGCGCGCGGGTGCAGGGCCGGTACGCGCTGATCCGCACGGCGGGCAACCAGTGGCTCGCCCACCGCATGAAAGACCAGGGCGGACAGGCGGGTCCGCCCTCGGGATTTCCGCGCGACCTCGAGCCCATGCTCGCGACACCGGGTGAGGTGACCGGTCTCGACGCCGACGAATGGGCCTTCGAAGGGAAGTGGGACGGCTACCGCGCCGTGGCCGAGATCGAGAACGGGCAGCTGCGGCTGCATTCGCGCTCCGGCCGCGACATCACCGGCGACTACCCCGCCCTCGCCGACCTCACCCGCGTCCTCGACGGACACGACGTCGTCCTCGACGGGGAGGTGGTCGCGTGCGACCCCGGCGGAGTCACGAGCTTTCCGTTGCTGCGGACCGGCGGCACCCCGCAGTACTTCGTGTTCGACGTCCTCTACCTCGACGGGGTGACCCTGTACCGCAAGCCCTACGCCGACCGGCGACGCGTGCTCGACGCGCTCGCGGCCGCGACCGACGGATTGATCGTGCCGGACGTGCTGCGCGGCAACGGATCCGAGGCGCTCGAGGAGAGCACCCGGCGCGGCTGGGAAGGCGTGGTGGCCAAGCGGCGGAACTCGGTGTACGTGCCGGGCCGGCGCAGCCCCGACTGGGTGAAGTCGAAGAACTGGCTCACTCAGGACGTCGTCATCGGTGGCTGGCGCCTCGGGAAGGGGGCTCGTGCCGGCACCTTCGGCTCGCTGCTGGTCGGCGTGCACGGCGAGGCCGGGCTGGAGTACGTCGGCCGTGTCGGCACCGGCTTCGACGAACCCGAGCTCGCCGATCTGTCGGTCGCCCTGGCCGGTCTGCGGCGCCGCACCACCCCCTTCGCCGGTGACGTTCCGCGCGAGGACGCGCGGGACGCTGTGTGGGTGACCCCGAAACTGGTGGGGGAGGTGCGGTTCCGGGAATGGACCGACGCCGGCAAGCTCTGGCATCCGAGCTGGCGCGGGCTGCGCGACGACATCGACCCCCAGGACGTGAAGAGGCCCGCGCAGTAGAAACCGGATCCGTGGCCGCGCGGGGTCGTCGGCTACGTCTGCCGTGCCCGCTCGAGCATCGTGAGGTAGGTGTCGAGCTGGGCCGCGCCGGCGAGAAGAGCGCGGCTGCGCGTGGTCAGCCGGTCCTGCCAGGCGTCGAGAAAAGCCGTCGACGCGGCGGCGCCGTCTGCCGTGCGCAGGGAGTCGACGAACCGGGCGACCTGGGTCAGCGGATAGCCGCCCCGCCGCAGCTGCCGTGCGATCTCGGCATCGCGCACGCACTCCGGCCCGTATTCGCGGTAGCCCGTGGCCCGGTCGCGGTCGGGCCGCAGAATGCCGTGGGATTCCCAGGTGCGCAACGTGGCCGGGTGCACGCGGAGCCGGCGCGCGAGCTCACCCACCGTCAGCGGTCGACCGCGCACGGGGGTCGATGTCGCGGTGGCCAGGGCGTCCAGAGCGGTCGCCACCTCGATGCGGGTGTCACGTTCGGCGAGCAGCGCGGCGTGCGCGGCATCGACGAGCCGGTAGGCGGATTCGGTGTCGCCGCGATTGGTCGCGTGCATGATCTCCGTCGCCGGCCGGTGTCCGTGGCCCCCGCGCAACGCGAGGAAGGTGCGCAGCGCCTGTGCATGCAGGGGCGTGTAGCGCCGGTAGCCGGCCTCGCTGCGCTCGGTCGGGGGGAAGACTCCCGCGTCGTCGTAGTTGCGGATCGCCTGTGCGGACAACCCGTGTTGCCGGGCCAGGTCGACGGGTCGCACCGCGCACCTCCGGTTTGAAGGTTCGATCTGCCGATCGCAGGTCGAGTTCGCAGAAGCTTCACTCGATTCTTCAACGATAGCGTCGAGGGCAGTTCCTTCCGTAAGGAGTGTCATGTCATCTGCCGTATCACTGCGCGGGATCGGCCGTCCGCTCGACGACCCGGCCGGCGTGGACCGTGCCCTCGACGACCTGCTCGCCGCGCGGAGCGAGCCGCCGGTCCTGTTGGCCCTCGGTGAGCCGACCCACGGGATCGAGGCGTTCCCGCTGCTGCGTAACGAACTGCTCGCTCACCTCGTCGAACGGGGGTTCCGGTCGATCGTTCTGGAGACCGACTTCTTCGCCGCCTCCGTCGTCGACGACTACGCGGCCGGGGCGCCAGGAGAGATCGACACGGTGCTCGCGACCGGATTCAGCCACGGGTTCGGCGCCGTGCCGGGAAACCGGGAACTCGTGGAGTGGCTCCGCGCGCACAACGCCGGGTGCGCGCCGCAGGATCGGGTTCGCTTCCACGGCTTCGATGCGCCGGTGGAGTACTCCGGTGCACCGAGCCCGCGACACACCCTGGTCCGGGCCGGGGACTACCTGCCCGCGGCGCTGCGCCCCCGATCGGTCCACGACCTCGACGCCCTCCTCGGCGAGGACGCGGACTGGACCGACCAGGCGGCCATGTTCGACCCGGCGGCGTCCGTCGGCGATTCCGATCGTGCCCGCGCTCTGCGCGTCGTCGCCGACGACATCGCCGGCGCGCTGCGGCGCGCGGCACCGGCCCTGCGTGCCGCCGACCCGGCCGGTTACGACCGGGCCGTCGCGCACGCGCGCACCGCCCAGGGCCTGTTGCGCTATCACGCGGCCATGGCCCATCCCGCCCCCGATCGCATCGCCACCCTGCTCGGCGTGCGCGCCGAGATGATGGCCGAGAACCTGCTCGCGATCGTCGCGCAGGAGCGGCGACGCGGACCCGTCCTGGTGTTCGCGCACAATGCGCACCTGCAACGCGCGCAGTCCCGCATGCAGGCCGGCGAGGACGGGGCGCAGTGGGGAAGCGCCGGCGCGCACGTCGGGCTCGCCCTCGGCGAGCGCTACCTCGTCGTGGCGACCGACGCCGCCCCGCACAGCGAGCCGGGCACCCTTCAGCGTGTGCTGACCGAGGCGACGACCCGACGCGCCCTGTTCCCGGCGCCGGCTCTGCGCGCCGCGCTCGACCCGTCGATCGTCCCGGGCCCACCGATCGTGCCCGGCCACATCCCGCTGGGCCCGGCCGACCTGGACGGCGCCGACGCGATCGTCTTCGTCGCCGACACCGACGGAAAGCGGCACCGGTACTGGTAGCCATCGCAGCGGGCCTGCGGCACGCCGTCCGGACACCCTGCGCGGCAGAGCGTCTCGCGCACAGGCTCCGGCGCGCCCGCACGGGGAAGAACTCGCTCGCATCTTCGGAATTCGCCCAGGCCACGGCGTGGGCAGATACCGAAAGTGCGAGCAAGTCCGGGCGGTGGACGACCGCCGGGGTGCCGGAAAACTCACCCCGGGGTGCCTGTCCTCCTCCGCCGCGTCGGCGCACCGTGGTCACACGGCACATCCGCCGACTGTGGCACGGGCGCCGCGCCCGGAGGAGGAAGGTTCACGATGTTGCAGACGACCGACAGGGGTGGCCTGAGCCGTACCCTGATGACCGCGTACGGCGCGGTCGCCTACGCCGTGTTCTTCGCGGTGTTCCTGTACTCGATCGGGTGGGTCGAAGGTCTCGTGGTGCCCCGCACCATCGACGAGGGGCCGCAGACGCCCGTCGTCGTGGCCGTGATGGTGAACCTGGCCCTGTTGTCCGTGTTCGCCGTTCAGCATTCGGTGATGGCCCGGCCGTGGTTCAAGCGCCGGTGGACCCGCATCGTCCCGCAACCGATCGAACGCTCCACGTTCGTACTGTTCGCCACCGCCGCCCTCGCGCTGGTGATGTGGCAGTGGCGTCCGCTGCCACAGGAGGTCTGGGACGTGGACGCGACCCCGGTGCGCGTGGCCCTGTACGCGGTGTCGTTCGCCGGATGGGGTCTCGTGCTCGCATCGACGTTCGCGATCGACCACTTCGACCTGTTCGGCCTGCGCCAGGTGCTGCGGAACTTCGCCGGGAAGTCGCCGGCCGAAGCCGAGTTCCGCACCCCGATGCTGTACCGGGTGGTGCGCCATCCGCTGTATCTGGGTTTCCTGATCGCGTTCTGGGTGGCGCCGACGATGAGCGTGGGGCACCTGCTGTTCGCCGCCGTCACCACCGGATACATCCTCGTCGCACTGCGGTTCGAGGAACACGATCTGACCGAGACGTTCGGCGACCGGTACCGCGACTACAGCGCCCGCGTGCCCCGGCTGGTACCGCGCCCGCGCGCGGTGAGCCGAACCTGACCATGTTCCGGGCCGGCTCCGGTGCGGGCGCCCCGCACCGGAGCCGTGCAACGCCGTAGGGTGCTTCGCGTGAGTATCGCGAAGTCCCTCGCCCTGTTCGCCGTGGCGGCGCTGTTCGAGATCGGCGGCGCCTGGCTCGTGTGGCAGGGGATCCGGGAACAGCGCGGCTGGATCTGGGTCGGGGCCGGGGTGATCGCGCTCGGCGCGTACGGGATGGTGGCAACGCTGCAGCCGGATGCGAACTTCGGCCGCATCCTGGCCGCCTACGGCGGAGTGTTCGTCGCCGGATCCCTCGGGTGGGCGATGATCGTCGACGGCTTCCGCCCCGACCGGTGGGACGTGGCCGGGGCGCTCGTCTGTCTGCTCGGCGTGGCGCTGATCATGTACAGCCCGCGCTGAATTCCGACGAAGTCAGCCGACGGTCACCGTCCCCACGGCCGGTGTCGAATTGCAGATCGGGCCGCTGCTCAGGTTCACCGAACCGAACACGGTGGTGAGCACGGTGCCCGGACCGGTGTTCACCACCTTCGCCAGGTTCGGGTACGTCCCCTCGAGGTCGACGATCCCCGCCTGGCCGGTGCTCTGATTGAGCCACGCGACCGACACCTGCCCGGCGGCAGGCATGGGACCCAGTCCCGGTGCGGTGGAGAACAGTACGTGCCCGGGTGGGATCCCGGGATTCGCCTCCGGTCCGGCCTGCGCGGTGATCGCCGTGATCGAGGCCAGGCTGCCCTGGTTGAGGCATCCGAAGGTCAGTGCCGTGCCGAGGGATTGGGGCGGTGCGGCGCCGGCGCTGCCGGCGAACAGGACGGCGGCCGCGATCGGCGCGGCGGTGGCGAGGATTGCTCGGGTGGTTCGGGCGGCGCTCATGCTGATGCTCCTGGGATCGGAATGTCACGTCCGGGTGCCGACCGCCGCGCCCCGCCGGCGGCGCGCCCCGCGCACCGAATGACGCCCCCGAGTGTAGATCGCGGACGGCGGAGCAGACGACGTTTCGCAGATCTTGGTTGCCGGGGATGTCAACGCACGCGGTAGAACTGCGCGGCATTGTCGTGGAGTGCCCGCGCGGCGAGTTCCGGGCCCAGGGTGTCGGTGACGATCTCGACGTCCGCGTCGAGGAACGGCCGCGGGGCCCGGGTGGACGGTAGATCGGTGCCGAACATCAGGGCGTGGGGATTCCGGTCGGCCACGGCGCGCAGCACGGGGGCGACGTCGAAGTCGACTCGGCCGAAACCGGTCGCCTTGACCCGGACCCCGCGGTCGACGAGTGCCGCCAGGTGGGGAAGTCCGGCGGCGGACAGGCCCAGGTGGTCGATGCTGACCGCGGGGAGGGCGGCGATCGTCCCGGTCAGGGTGGGCAGTGTGCGCGCGTCGACGTACAACTCGGTGTGCCAGCCGGCGACGTCGTGCACCCGGCGGGCGAGCGTGCCGAGGTGGTCGGCGGATTCCGAACCGCCGCGGCGCAGGTTGAACCGGATGCCCCGCACCCCGGCGTCGTTCAGCCGCGTGATCTCGTCGTCGGTCACGGTCGCCGGCAGCTGGGTGACTCCCACGAAGCCGGGTCCGAGCAGCGCGAGGGCGTCCAGCAGGTAGCTCTGGTCGAAGCCGTGGAAGGAGCCGGACACGACGACGCCACCGGTGACGCCGAGCCCGCGGACCCGCTCGAGATAGTCGGTCACCGTGAACGGCGGGGGCACGTATCCCTGGTTCGGGATCACCGGGAAGCGGGGATCGACGATGTGGAAGTGGGCGTCGAAGATCGGCATCCGGTGTGCACCGGTCACGTGCGGGTCACCGCGTCCGCGGTGATCTCCTTCACCGACGTCAGCCCGCTGAGCCCGAGCGTCAGGTCGAACTCGGCAATGATGTTCGCGACGGCGTCGCGGGCTCCGTCCCGGCCGCCGACGGCCAGGCCGTACAGGTGGGGGCGGCCGACGGTGACCGCGTCGGCGCCGAGCGCGAGCGCCTTGAACACATCCGATCCGGTGCGGATTCCGCTGTCGAGCAGTACCGGCACCCGGCTGTCGACGGCGGGGACGATGCCGACCAGGGCATCGAGGGCGGCGATCGCGCCGTCGACCTGGCGGCCGCCGTGGTTGGAGACGATGATGCCGTCGGCCCCGGCGTCGAGGGCACGGCGGGCGTCGTCCGGATGGAGGATGCCCTTGAGCAGCACGGGGAGATCGGTGCGTTCGCGCAGCGACTCGATCTCCGTCCACGTCAGGGAGGGTCGCGAGTAGATGTCGAGGAACGTCTCGACCGCGGCCCGGGGTTCGGGGGAGCGGAGGTTGTCGAGGAGGCGGCCGGGGTAGCGCCGGCTCATCGAGAGCAGTGACCTGATCGCGCCGAGGGTCACCTCCACCTCGGGACGGGCACCGGCGGCCGCCGCGATGCGGTCGCGGACGATGCGCACGAACGTCGGGTCCGAGGTGTACTGGGCGATCCCCTCGCCGCGGGCGAACGGCAGGGAACCGAGGTTGAGATCCTGCGGCCGCCAGCCCAGCAGGGTGGTGTCCAACGTGACGACCACGGCGTCCGCGCCGATCGCCTTCGCGCGGGCGAGCAGGCTGTCGACGAGGTCGTCGTCGCTGCTCCAGTACAACTGGAACCAGCGTGGGGCATCTCCCATCGCCGCCGCGGTGGCCTCCATCGGCGCGCAGCCCTGGTTGGAGAGGATGTAGGGCACACCGAGTTCGGCCGCCGCGCCACCGATCGCGACGTCGGCGTCGGGATGCGCGAGTTCGGCGGCGCCGACCGGCGCCAGCAGGACCGGGGCGGGCAGGGTGCGGCCGAACAGTTCGACGCTCAGGTCGCGGTGGGAGACGTCGCGCAGGACGCGGGGGACGATCTTCCAGCGGTCGAACGCCTCCCGGTTGGCGCGCATCGTCGCGCCTTCACCGGCGCCCCCGGCGATGTAGGCCCAGCCGCGGCGGCTCGTCTTCCGTCGCGCCAGACGTTCCAGCCCGGCGAAGTCGGTCGGCACCGGGGGAGTGCGCCCGAGCACTCCGGCCCGGTAGATGACGTTCTGACGGGCACGGCCCGCGCCGGGCTGCGGCGCCACGGGTCCCTCGCTCATCGGCGATTCCTCCCAGGTGCATCGGGTCGGGGATCGTCTCGGACGCTACCGGAACGGTCGCGGCGCCGGACCCGGGCGGCCGTCGCCCGGGCGGGGACGGTGGACAGATCTGCATATACCCCCTAGGGTATGTAGTACCCCTCGGGGTATGAACCTCGAACGACGGCACGATGCCCACCGGTGTGGGCCGAGGAGTGGACATGAGGGAAATCGACATCACCGCATTCGCCGACGCGTGGAAGTCCGGCGCGACCGTGGTGGACGTGCGCGAGGACTACGAGTACGAGCAGGCGCACGTGCCCGGCGCCCAGTGGATTCCGCTCGGCGAACTCGGGTCCCGACTCGCCGAGATCCCGGGAGCCGACCTCGTCTACGTCGTCTGCGCCTCCGGTAATCGCAGCCTGCGCGGGGCGGACATCGTGTCCGCGTCCGGGCGGCCTGCGGTCTCGGTCGCCGGCGGCACCAAGGGCTGGCTGCGGGCCGGTCACCCGGTCGAGCAGGGTGGCACCCGATGAGCCTGCTCGAGAAGGTCAAGGCGCGCTTCGCCAAACCCTACGAGACGGTCGACGTCCGTCGCGCACGCGAGCTGCTCGAGGCCGGGGCGGTCCTCGTCGACGTGCGGTCCGCCGCCGAGTACCGGTCCGGGCACGCGCCCGTCGCACAGCACTGCGAGCTGTCCCAGGTCCCCACGCGCGCGGCGCGGATCGTCCGCAACCGACCGGTGGTGTTCGTCTGTCACTCCGGCATGCGGTCGGCCAGCGCCGCGCGGATGTTCGCCCCGGAGGCGCAGGCGCCCGTGGCCTCGCTGCGTGGCGGCATGATCGCCTGGGAACGGGCCGGGGAGCGGGTGGTCAGGGGCGGTCGCCGCTGAAGGCGACGCCGGATCGAGCGGCCCGTGATCCGGGAGGCGGCATCGAGTCGGAAGGTGGGCGCGGGAATACCCCACGGGGTATGATGTGTTCATCTTCAGTATGAAGGGGCCGACCATGACAGTTAACACCGTGAATGCCGCAGAATCCACCACCCAGGTTCTCAACCGGCTGCGCCGTGCGCAGGGCCAGCTCGCCGGGGTCATCTCCATGATCGAGAGCGGGCGCGAGTGCCGCGAGGTGGTCACCCAGCTCGCCGCGGTCTCGCGTGCCCTGGACCGGGCCGGCTTCAAGATCGTCGCCACCCGGTTGCGGCAGTGCGTCCTCGACGAGCAGGACGACACCTGCGTCGACAAGCTGACCGAGGAGGAACTCGAGAAGCTCTTCCTCGCGCTCGCCTGACATCAGCGAATCACGAAGGAGCGCTATGACACTCGCCCTCGCCACCACGCTGCGCGCCCCGCTCGACGACGTCGTCGAGCGCACTCGTGCGGCACTGAAGGAGCAAGGCTTCGGGGTGCTCACCGAGATCGACATGCAGGCCACCCTGAAGACCAAGATCGACGTCGACATGGAGCCGTACGTCATTCTCGGGGCGTGCAACCCGCCGCTCGCGCACCGGGCCGTGTCGGCCAACCGGCAGATCGGGCTGCTGCTGCCGTGCAACGTCGTCGTCCGGCGCGATCCGGAGGACTCCGGCACGGTCCACGTCGAAGCCATGAATCCGCAGTTGATGGTGCAGGTGGCCGAAGACCCCGAGCTGCAGCCGGTCGCCGACGAGGCCGCGCGGCGGTTGCAGGCGGCGATCGACGCGCTGGGTAGCTGAGCCGTCACGACGGGCGCCGGGATGTCTCTCGGCGCCCGTTTCGCGTGTGTCACGGTCTCCCGTGTGTCACGGTCTCCCGTGTGTCACGGTCTCCCGTACGCCGTCCGGGCCTTCTCCCGCAGCAGGCGCACGGCGCGGGCCGGGTCGTCCGTGCCGTAGACGGCGGTGCCGGCCACGAAGCAGTCGGCACCGGCCGTCGCCGCAGCCCCGATGGTGTCGAGGTTCACCCCTCCGTCGACCTCGATGAGCAGGTCGAGTTCACGTGCGTCGACCAGGCGTCGCGCCGTGCGCACCTTGTGGAGCATCTCGGGAATGAACCGTTGACCGTTGAAACCCGGCGGCACGCTCATCACCAGGAGCGTGCCGAAGTGCGCGAGCGTGCCGAGGTGCGGTTCGAGCGGGGTCTGCGGTGCGAACGCGAGACCGGCACGGGCGCCGGCGGCTCGCAGGCGACCGGCGAGGGCGATCGGGTCGCGGGTCGCCTCGATGTGCACGGAGACGTTGTACGCGCCGGCCTCGGCGTAGTCGACTGCCCACCGGTCGGGGTCCTCGATCATCAGGTGACAGTCGAGCGGCAGCGGCGTGTGCCGGGCGAGGGACCGCACGACCGGCAGCCCGAAGGTGAGGTTGGGGACGAAGTGCCCGTCCATCACGTCGATGTGCAGCCAGTCGGCTCCGCGGTCGGATCCACCGGCCACGATCCGCGCCTCGTCCGCGAGACGCGCCAGGTCGCCCGAGGCCAGGCTGGGTGCGATGAGGGGCTCGCGGCGGCGGCCGGGGCCGGTGCGGACATCGGGGTCCATGCGACGACGGTACCCGGAGTCGGCGCACGTGGGAGGCACGCCGGAATCGTCGTCAACCGAGCGTTGACGAGCGTCATCCGTCAACCTATGGTTGACGAATGACGAATCCGATCCCCATGAGCAATCCCGTGCGGCTGGACGACCTCATCGACGCCATCGAGAAGGTCCACTCCGATGCCCTCGAACAACTGACGGACGCCGTTCTCGCCGCCGAGCATCTCGGAAAGGTCGCCGACCACCTGATCGGCCACTTCGTCGACCGGGCCCGTCGCTCCGGCGCGTCCTGGACCGACATCGGCCGCAGTATGGGCGTCACCAAGCAGGCGGCCCAGAAACGTTTCGTGCCCAAGGGGTCCGCCGATCTCGATTCCGAACAAGGCTTCAGCCGATTCACCGAACGTGCCCGGAACGTCGTCGTGGCGGCACAGAACGAGGCCCGGGCGGCCGGCAATGCCGAGATCGCCCCGGAGCATCTCGTGCTCGGTCTGCTGAGCGAACCCGAAGCCCTCGCGATGCGCGCGCTCGTCGCGCAGGATGTGTCGCCGGACGCGGTCCGTCGCGCCGTGGCGGCGACGCTCCCGCCGGCGACGGGGGATGTGCCCGACCTGATCCCCTACGACGCGCGCGCCCGGAAAGTGCTGGAACTGACCTTCCGGCAGGCGCTGCGGCTCGGGCACAACTACATCGGCACCGAGCACATCCTCCTCGCCCTGCTCGACCACGAGAACGGCAGCGGCGTTCTCGGCGGTCTCGGGGTGGACGCCGCCGTCGCCGAAGCGCACGTCGCCGAG
Source organism: Rhodococcus ruber (assembly GCF_016804345.1). Classification (NCBI taxonomy): domain Bacteria; kingdom Bacillati; phylum Actinomycetota; class Actinomycetes; order Mycobacteriales; family Nocardiaceae; genus Rhodococcus; species Rhodococcus ruber. The sequence continues at coordinate 1,549,857 of NZ_CP044211.1, forward strand.
GCCGTGGCGGCGGAACAGGCCGCGTACGAGTCGCACGGACGATCGGACTGAGCAGGTAGCTGTCCGCTCCGCAGCAGGAAACCGGCTCCGCCGCCTGCTCTTCGGTCTACCGTGGAGTCGAGTAAGCCGAGAGGGGGAGCAATGACCTACCCGCTCGTCGAGAAGACCCGGGAACGCTCGGAAACCGGGCGGCATCTCGTGACCGAGGACTACACGAAGACGCCGTCGCTCTGCCGACACGGGGTGTGGGTCGGCCGGCAGATCGACTTCTCCGAAACCGTGCTGATCTCCTTCGAGCACGGCCACGAGAATCTGTCCGTCGGCTGGATCGTCGACGGCGCGGCGATCGTGCCGGCAAGCTACTACGCGCCGTGCCAGGGTGCGCCGGCGATCCGGTACCGGTGTCCCGGGGACGGTCGGAACCTGCACACCCTGTCGCTGATGAGTACACCCGGCAGCGACCGGGGCTGTGTGGACCTGCAGGTGGTGTTCACGCGTCCGCCACAGTGGAATCCGCTCGAGTACGGCCCCTCGACGAGGGTGTGCCTCCGGGGGCGGGTCGTCGAGTGGCCGTGGTACCTCCTGCAGCAGGAACAGGAATGCTGGGAGCGGTTTCGGAAGGTCTTCGAGAAGTACGTGGTGGTGCCCCGTCCGGTTCCCGCTCCGCCCGGCCCGGTGGAGCGGTGGATCGCCAGCCTTCGCGGCGACGAATCCGTGACGGTACGGGCGCACTTGGACACCGTCGAGCACCTGGACCCCGCGCGGGACGGCGACCTCTTCGCTGAACTACGTGCCGACCTCGCAGCGAGGTTCCTCCGGTGGGCGAACTCCGCGGACGGACCGGATGCCGACGGCCGCTCGGCCGACACGGCGAGCAAGGCCGATATCCTCCGTGAGTGACGAGGGTGGAGCTGCGACCGGCCGGTCCGTGCTCCGGCGACTGGCCGAGCGGGTGTACGACGGCGCCGTGCTCGTCGTCGACACAGCCTTCACGGTGGTGCGTGTCGCCGTGTGGCGCTCGCGTTGGAAGCCCGCCCTGACTGCCGTGCGCCGGTACAACAAGTCCGTCCTCAACCCGGTGATCCTGAAGAGGAGAGGGGCGACGGTCACCGCGGTGCACCACGTCGGCCGCCGATCCGGGAAGCCGTACGTCACCCCGGTCTGGGCGGAACGAGCCGGACAGTCGTTCTTCGTCCATCTGCCCTACGGCACCGACGTCGACTGGTGCCGCAACGTCCTGGCCGGTGGGGGCTGCACCCTCGAGCAGGCCGGCGTGCGCTACGACGTCGTCGCTCCCGTGATCGTGCCCGCAGCGGAAGCGGAACCGCATCTGACACCGGCATCGAGAAGGATGCACCGCCTGTTCGGCGTCCGGTCGTACCTGCGGCTCGACGTCGCCCCTGAAGCGAAGGTCGACTGATCCAGGGCCGGCAGCGGAACTCGGCCGGCGTTCCCGTGTGCCCCCGGCAGGATTCGAACCTGCGACACCGGCTTTAGGAGAGCCGTGCTCTATCCCCTGAGCTACGAGGGCGGCGCGCGGTGAACCGGTTCGATTCGATGCGCGGTGTGAGTGTAGCCGGGATCGGGGTACCGGTGTGAAACGGTCGCGGACCTGGGGCGCAGCGGTTGTACCCGCCCACTCCGCCCGGCCACTCCGCCCGACCGAATGTCACACGCCGTCGATCCAGCCGAACGCATGTGACATTCGGTCGGGCGCACCCCGGCGACGGCAGTCGGGCGCACCCCGGCGGCGGCAGTCGGGCGCACCCCGGCGGCGGCAGTCGGGCGCATCCCGGCGGAGGTGCGGCCAGTGATCCCGGGGGTGGGAAACGTCCCCCTCGGGGTGACGGGGCGCAGCCCGAAGAGCCCTGGATCGAGACCCCCGCACGCCGGAGGGTGGATCCGCAAGCCGAATCCTCGTCCCCCGGGAGTGCTCATGCCTCGTTCCGTTTCGTGCACGATCCGCCTCGCCGCCGTGGCCGTCGTCGCCGTGGTGCCCGCCCTCGGTGCCGTCGCTCCGGCCGCCGCGGAGGACGAGGCTGCACTGCAACAGCTTTCGCCCACGGCGGAGTGTCCGTTCGCCGCCGGGCCCACCGGGCAGTACACGACGGAGATGATGGGACCGTATGTGCAGTGCTTCCTTCCGTCGATCGAGTCGTGGATCGACGCCACCTATACGGACATGCCGCATCCGAACGCCTACTACGCGGTATCGGCCGGGAAGCCGGGGGAGGCGGCGCCCGGCTGCGCCTACGACGAGAACTCGCTGATGTACTGCGCGGCCGACCGCAGCCTCTACATCGGCGAGAAGGCGGCGAGGGAACTGGTGAGTGACTACGGGGAGATCGCCGTTGCCGCGGTGCTGAGCCATGAGGTGACGCATCACTTCCAGACGATGCTGGGGCTGCCGCAGCCCGACCCGGCAGAACCCAACAGCGCAATCCCGTACGAGAACCAGGCCGACTGCGGATCGGGCGCCTTCGTCGCGTACTCCGAACGGGATCTCGGCGTCACGATCGAGCAGGCCGACCTGGCATCACTGGGGCGGGCGTTCGCCGCGGTGGGGGAGGACAAGGGGCCGGAGCGCACCCACGGCACCGTCGAGCAGCGCATCCAGGCATTCGATACCGGCTACCTCAGCCCGTCGCCGACGCCGTTGCTCTCGTGCGTCGACTATGTCCCCGACGCGCCCCTCGCGTATGTCGGCTGAGGCGGCAGGCGAACCGCTGTGATCACAATCACATAACCGGAGGCGGCTCCGGCCGGTTGTGCGGGAGTGGGACGCGGCGTCGGGGTCCGGTGGACGCTTCCGCCGTGTCGTGCCCACCGCAGGACGGGTTTCCGCTGTTCACGAGGGCGCGGGAAGCGCGACAGCCGACGACGGCGCCGCGGCGTCGGCCGCCCTACCCACCGCGACGGTGTCCGAAACGTAACGCTGGCGCTGGCCTATATCGTTTTGTTACTTTGAGTCGCCAGAAACGGCCGGGGGTCACCCGGCGCGCAACGGACGACGGATGAGGTAGCAACTGTGGGACGGCACCAGCGGGCAGGCGACGAGGCGACCACCTTCGAGATGGACCTGTCCGGTGCGTCCTCCGGCCGCGGCCGGCACCGCGTCGAGCCCGCCGGCCCGTCGGCGCCCGTGAAGGCCGCCACCGTCGCCGCCGCCACCGGCGCCTTCTTCGCCGTCGGCGCGCAGCTCACCGCCGGCACGGCCAGTGCCGCCCCCGCCCCCGCTCAGACCGGCACGCTGCCCTTCGAGGTGCCCCAGGGTCTGCTGCCCGAGGGCTTCGAGCTCCCGCAGCTGCCCGGAGCGCCCGCCCCCGCCGACGAACACGGCCACGGGCATGCCGCCGCTCCCGCCCTGCCGCCGGAGCTCGACGCCCTGGTCGACCAGTTCGCCACGGGTCAGGGCTGGCTGAACAACCTCAACCCGGCCAAGCCCGCCACCGTGCAGCCCGTCTCGGGCACGCTCACCTCGGACTTCGGCCCCCGCTGGGGCAGCCACCACGGCGGCATCGACATCGCCGCCCCCATCGGCACCCCCATCAAGTCCGCCGCCGACGGCACCGTGCTCGACGCGGGCGCCGCTTCCGGCTACGGCCAGTGGGTGCGCGTCCTCAACGACGACGGCACCACCGCGGTCTACGGCCACGTGGACACCTACCAGGTCAGCGCCGGCCAGCGGGTCACCGCCGGTCAGCAGATCGCCACCGTCGGCAACCGGGGCTGGTCCACCGGACCGCACCTGCACTTCGAGGTGTGGGATCAGGCCGGCGGCAAGACCGACCCCAACGCCTGGCTCAGCACACGCGGCGTCGTCGCCGACTGGAGCAGCTACCGCGCCGTCTGACGCTCGCCCCCACCTGCGGTCGCTCGGCCGCTAGGCTGACGAATCATCACCTAGCGGGGGAGAGGGACACGGCTCCATGGGCACGCAGATCAAGGCTCGGTCCTTCACTCGCGCCGACCGGCGCGAGTTCCGCACCAAGGTGCAGGCCTGCCTGGCCGCCCTGGAGCGGATGCTGCGCGAAGGCGCCTTCACCGATGCGCGCGAACGCCCGGAGCCGCTCCTGGGCATGGAGATCGAGTTCAACCTCGTCCAGGACGACATGGAACCGGCCATGTGCAACCTCGAGGTGTTGCAGGCGATCGACGATCACGCCGTGTTCCAGACCGAGCTCGGCCAGTTCAACGTCGAGATGAACGTCGACCCCGGGCCGTTCGCCGGCGACGCCGTCCTCGACATCGAGAACTCCCTGCGCGAGTCGCTGCGCCGCGCCGACACGCGGATGCACCGACAGGACGCCCAGCTCGTCATGATCGGCATGCTGCCGACGCTCGAGCTCGCCCACCTCGACCGGGAACGCATCACCGCCAATCCGCGCTACGAGGCCCTCAACGAGCAGATCTTCGCCGCGCGCGGCGAAGACATCGAACTCGATCTCGACGGCGTGCCCCTGCCCGGCCGCGACGGTGCCGAACAACTGCGGGCCGATGCCAACTCGGTCGTGCCGGAGGCGGCGTGCACGTCGCTGCAACTGCATCTGCGGGTGGCTCCGGAAGACTTCGCCGAACACTGGAACGCCGCCCAGTGCCTGGCCGGGGTGCAGGTGGCGCTCGCCGCCAACTCCCCGTTCCTCGCCGGCAAGGCGCTGTGGCACGAGAGCCGGATTCCGCTGTTCGCGCAGGCCACCGACACCCGCACTCAGGAGCTGAAGAACCAGGGGGTGCGCCCGCGGGTGTGGTTCGGCGAGCGCTGGATCGACTCGGTGACCGACCTGTTCGAGGAGAACTCGCGGTACTTTCCGGCACTGCTTCCCGAGGTCTCCGAGGTCGACCCGCTCGCCGAGCTCGATGCCGGACGGACTCCGGGCCTGCGCGAGCTGCAGATGCACAACGGCACCATCTACCGCTGGAACCGGCCCGTCTACGACGTCGCCGACGACCACCCGCACCTGCGGCTCGAGAACCGGGTGCTGCCGGCGGGGCCGACGGTGCTCGACGTCATGGCCAACGCCGCGTTCTACTACGGGGCGCTGCGGGCTCTCGTCGACGCCGACGTGCCGCTGTGCCGGTTCATGAGCTTCGACGCCGCCCGCGAGAACCTCGGGATCGGGGCCAAGTACGGTCTCGACGCGCGGCTGTACTGGCCCGGACTGGGGTGGGTCGGAGCCGACGAACTCGTGCTGCGCCGGCTGCTGCCGATGGCGGACGCGGGGCTGACCGCCTTCGGCCTGTCGCAGCAGGCGCGGGACAGGTACCTGGGCATCATCGAGGGCCGGTGCCTGAACCGGCAGACCGGTGCGGCGTGGCAGCGCGCGCAGGTCGTCGAACGGGAGGACGCCGGCGCCGACCGGCGCACCGCCCTCCACGGAATGATGCGCGACTACATCCGGAACATGCTCGGTGGCAAGCCCGTTCACGAGTGGCCGCTCGGCGCGGTGTGATCACAACCGGACGGTCCGGGTCACCGCGACCGCCGGGGTGACCACGACCCGGTCGTCCGGAGCGCGGTATTCCGGGACCGCGGTCAGCTCGTCGGTGACATCGGCGACGTGCAGCACGGTGGTACCGGAGCGCGGAACGACGGTCAGCCGCACCTCGATGCCCTCGGCCGGCGTCCCCGAGAACAGGAACCCGAACGGCGCGGCCGGTGCGGCGTTCCGGCCGGCCACCGCGACCTCGCGCACCTCCGCGGTCGTCTCGTCCACCCACAGCCCGACCGTGGGCGCCCCGCGCGGTGACGTCAGCCGCAACGTCAGCGTCCGCTCGTCGCCGTCGGTGACGTCCGCGACGACGTCGAGCCCGGGCGCGGGCAGCGGCGCGGCCGGTGCCCGGCCGTGGGCGAACCTGGTCTCGCTGCGCCACGGGAACGCGTCCGGCAGGGTGGCCGGCGCCTCGGTCAACAGGGCGCGGCTCCAGTCCGACGCGGGGGCGCGCGGCGAGGCCCACACGGCGGCGCCGGTGTCGGCGTTCAGTGCGTAGAGGAGCTGTTCCTGCCGCGGCGGGGTGGCGCCGTCGCGGTTGACCCAACCCCCGGTCGGCGCGGCCACCACCACGACCGCCGCGGCGGCGATCGCGGCGAGCCGCAGCTGCGACGGGTCGCCGGCGGCGTCGACGAGCGGCAGCGCCAGCGCGAACAGCACCGCGACGAACACGCCCGCGAGCGGCGCTCCGGTGAGCAGACCGGCGTCGAACGACGCGACCGCGCCGGGCACGAGCACCACGACCGCCGGCACGGTCCCGGCCACCGTCACGGGCGTCCGCCACCCGCGCCGGTCGGCCGGCAGCCGGTCCACGACGAGCGCGGCGACCGCGGCCGGCAGCGCCGGCAGGACCAGGACGGTCGCGACGCCCAGGAAGGGCAGCGCGGCCACGGCGGTGACCGCGACGGCGAGCAGCGCGCCCGTCGCGAACGCCGCCGGGCCGACGCGGCGGCGCACCGCCGGGTACGCCGCGAGCAGGACGGCGACGGCCGCGGCCACCGCGGCAACCTGATAGGGCACCGGCCGGTACGGTTCCCGCAGGACCGCCGAGGCCTGCCCGGGGGCGATCCGCAGCGCGAGCCACCACGGGACGAACGCCGCACCCGCCGCCGCGGCCGCCACGGCGATCGAGATCCCGCCCGATGCCGCGAGCCGGCCCGCCGAGGCGGTGCCGTCCCGGATCCGCCGGGCCACGAGGGCACCGGTGACGGCGGCGAGCAGCGCGGTCAGGGCGATCTCGAGCCAGCGGGGGAAGTGCACCGGTCCCCAGGGCAGGGTGACGACGACGTCGTCGCCGCCGGAACCGAGTTCGGCCAGGTCGATGGACGAGAATCGCTGTGCCGCAGCGAGGGTCGTTTCGCCCATGCGCTGCAGCGACGAGGTGTCGAGCCGGTCCGCGGTGTCGACGGGGCTGTGATAGTAGGCGCCGCCGCCGGCGACCGCGGTGTCCGCGGCGTGCAGGCCGGCCTCGGTGAGGCGGCGGAAGTCGGTGTCGTTGGGCAGCAACTCGAACGCCGTCTGGGTGAACGAGTCCGCGGTCGTGCCCGGCACGTCGGACAGCACACCCACGAGACCGGCGTTGGGTGAGGAGATCCGGAAGGTGACGGGGACGCCGCCGTTGCCGCGGGCCTCGTGGTTGAGCACCACGGTCGGCCGCGCGTCGGCCGGCTGCCGCCTCGTGTACTCCTCGGCGCCGAGCAGGCCGCGTTCCTCGCCGTCGGTGACGAGCACCGTCACGTCGTTCCGGGGACGGGGGCCGGCGGACAGGGCCCGGGCGGCCTCGAGGACCGTGGCGATTCCGATCCCGTCGTCGCCCGCGCCGGGGGAAGCGGGGACCGTGTCGTAGTGCGCGGCGAGCACGACGGAACCGGTGGGGTCGGTGCCCGGGAGGGTGGCGACCACGTTGGCGACCCGGCCGCCGCGCTGGGTGCCCTGCACGGCGGTGGTCGACCAGCCGACGCCGTCGTCGACGCGGGCGGCCCAGCCGAGTCCGTCGAGGACGCGGACCAGGTAGTCCCGCGCCGCGGCATGGCCGGCCGAGCCGGGCGGGCGCGGCTGCGCGGCCACCGCCTCGACGTGCGCCGTCGCGCGGGCGGCGCTGAACTCGGTCGGTGGGGTGTCGGCCGGCGCGGGCGCCACCGGGGTCCGCAGCGTGGCCGTGAGCGCGACGAGGAGCAGCACGAGCAGTCCGATCCGGACGGGACCGCGGGGCGTGTCCGCACGGGCGGGGACCGCGACGTCGTCCATGCGAGCGAGCCTAGCGCCGGATCGTGGAGACGACCGTGCCCCGGCCGGGGCCGGGGCACGGTCGCAGGGAACTCAGGCGCTGGGACTCAGGCGCTGGGACTCAGGCGCTGGGGGCCCAGCTGTCCGGGCCGAACACCTCGTAGTGGATGTTCTCGGCGGGCACGTTGCGCTCGATCAGGGCCTCGCGCAGCGAGAGCATGAACGGCAGCGGACCGCACAGGTACGCCTTGGTGTTCGGGTCGAGCGGCAGGTCCGACACGTCGGCCCGGCCCACGCGCACGGTCTCGAGCGGTTCGCGGGCACCGAGATCCTCGTACCAGCGGTGCACCTCGGCGGACGGGATGCGCTCGACGAGGGTGGCGAGTTCGTGCCGGTGGGCGTGGTTGGCGACGGAGCGGTCGGCGTGCAGCACCGAAACCTTGCGCTCGTCACCGGTTTCCGCCAGATGCGCGAGCATGCCGATCATCGGGGTGCAGCCGATGCCGGCGGAGGCCAGCAGCAGCGGGGCGCCGTCGTCGGGCAGCACCAGGTCGCCGAACGGCGTGGTCACCTGCAGATCGTCGCCTTCGAAGACGTTGTCGTACAGGAAGTTCGACACTTCACCGGCCGGCGCGACGGCGCCGTCGGGGGTGGTGGTCGCCAGGATCCGCTTGACGGTGATGCGCCAGTCTCCCTGCGACGGCGCGTTGGTCAGGCTGTACTGGCGGATCTGGCGGGCGCCGTCGGGGAGCACGACGCCCACCGAGAGGTACTGGCCCGGGCGGAAAGCAGGCAGCGGGGCGCCGTCGAGCGAGGTCAGGACGAACGAGACCGTGTCGGCGGACTGGTGCCGGCGCTCGGCGACGCGGACGGTGCGCCACACGTCGCCCGGTGCGACGCCCGCGGCCTTGTACAGGTCGTCCTCGAGCTTGATGAGGGTGTTGGCCATCAGCCAGTACAGCTCGTCCCAGGCCGCGGCGACCTCGGGGGTGACGGCTTCGCCGAGGACCTCCACGATGGCCTCGAACAGGTGCTTGTGGACGATCCAGTACTCGTCGGGCTTGATGCCGAGGGAGGCATGCTTGTGCGCGATGCGGGACAGGATGGCCTCGACCCGGGCGGGATCGGGGTCGAGTTGCAGGGTCGCGAACGCGGCGATGGAGCCGGCGAGGGCCTTCTGCTGTTCGCCCTGCTTCTGGTTGCCGCGGTTGAACAGGTTCCGCTCGAGCTCGGGGTGCGCGGCGAACATCTTCTTGTAGAACAGGGGGGTGATGTCGCCGATGGCGGCACCCACGGCGGGGAGGGTGGCGCGGATGACTTCCTTGGACTCGGCTGAGAGCGGCATCGTGGACTCCGTTTCGATCGGGCTGGGCGGGTTCGCGGGCTGTGGAACCCTGCGGTCAGACGGCGGGGCGGGTGAGTTCGAGCAGGACGGTGCGGGTGGGCGGGCGGGCGAGGTCGGCGACGGTGACGGCGTCGAGGGCGGTGTAGAACGCCTCCTGGGCGCGTCGCAGTGCGCCCCGGAGGCTGCACCCGGCGCGCAGCGGACACGGCTTGTCGCCCTCGCAGGCGACGACCTCGTTGTCGCCTTCGAGTTGCCGGGCGAGCCATCCGACGGTGGCGGACCGGCCGAGTTCGGTGATGGCCAGTCCGCCGCCGCGGCCGCGGCGGGTCGTGACGACGCCGAGTTCGCTCAGTCGTGCGACCACCTTGGTGGTGTGGGCGTACGACAACTCCAGTTGCTCGGCAACGCTTCTGGTACTGGGGGAGCTGTCGGGCGCGGCGGCCGCCAGGTACATGACAACTCTCAGTCCGAGATCGGTGAACTGGGTGAGTTGCATGAACCGAGACTAGATAATTGTCATCCCAAATGACAATTTAATGTGACGCAGATCGCTTTCCGGTCTTCAGTGCTCGAGCAGGGGAAGGATATTGCGCCAGCTGACGATTCCGATCGGCCGGCCGTCGCGCACCACCGGCACGGACCGCAGCCGCATCTGCAGCATCGCTCGCGCGATGTCGAACAGCTCCGCGTCCGCGTCGAGGGCGACGGGCGGCAGCGCCACCGCCCGCACCGTCAGCGGCCGGCGGATCGCGCTCACGATCGGCTCGGGCAGATCGGCATACACCGACAGCCGCGCCAGGTGCGCCCCCGCCAGGGCCTCCTCGGTGATCAGGCCGCACAACCGGCCGTACTCGTCCACCACCGGAAGTGTGGTGAAACCGTTGCGCGCCAGCACCTCCCCGGCCCGCTCCAAGGTGGCGTCCACCGTCACCGCCAGCACCGGCGTGCTCATCACGTCCGCCGCGCGGACCTTGCGGGCCGCGGCATCCGTCACGCGGATCGGACCACCGGACATGACGCGCCTCCTCTCCCCACGATTGTGGCCGCATCCTCCCCGCCGGACCAGTGGCTCCGGACTTCCCGGAGAAGGACCAAAGACCATTCCTGGCCCAGGGGGAGCGGGTTAACCTCGAGGCCGAGGACGATCCCTGCGACGAGAGCGGTGACCGACGTGAAGTTCCCCGGCAGCAAGACGCACCACGAACCCGCGCACGACGAGGCGGTGCGGTCGAACACCGTGGTGGTCGGGATCGACGGCTCTCCGGCCTCCGACGACGCCGTCCGGTGGGCCGCCGCGACCGCCGCCGACCGCGGGTTGCCGCTGCACATCGTGCACGCTCTGGACTTCGCCCCCAGCGGGTACAGCGGGGCGCCGTTCATCCAGACCGCGCAGGTCTTCGAATGGGTCGAGGACGAGGGCAAGACGCTGCTGCAACGGGCCGAGGAGGTCGCCCGCACCGTCGCGCCGGCGCTCGAGATCACCACCCGACTCGCCGCCACCGGCAGCGCCCGCTGGCTCATCGACCTGTCCGCCCACGCGCGCATGCTCGTGCTCGGTTCCTCCGGCACCGGCCGGGTGGGCGAGGCCCTGCTCGGCTCCACCCCCGTTTCCGTGGCCAGCCACGGCCGGTGCCCCGTCGTCGTCGTTCGCGGCGAGGCACCGGAGTCCCTGCCCGACACCCGGCCCGTCGTCGTCGGGGTCGACGGCAGCACCCTCAGCGAGAAGGCCGTGCACGCGGCGTTCGAGGAGGCCGGTCTGCGGGGTGTCGACCTGGTCGCGGTCCACGTGTGGAGCGACATGCGGCGCGGGACGTTCGACGAGGCCGTCGAGGTCTCGATCGATCCCGACGCGTTCGCGGAATCCGAGCAGGCCCTGCTCGCCGAGCGTCTCGCCGGATTCCACGACCGCTACCCCGACGTGAACGTGCGCCGCGAGGTGTACGTCGACGGGCCGCGCGCTCACCTGCTCGCCTGGTCCGAGAAGGCGCAGCTGCTGGTGGTCGGCAGCCGCGGACGCGGCGGATTCACCGGCATGCTGCTCGGTTCCACCAGCAACTCGCTGATCCGGGACGCCCACTGCCCCGTGATGGTCGTGCGCCCCGACGAGTCCTGAGGATCGGTGCCGCGCCCCGGCGGTAGGGTACCGGGAAAACGGTACGAGCGTGCCCGTCCGGGCACGCACCAACGGATCACGGGGTATGCCGATGCGCATCGGGATGGGACTGAACTACAGCGGCGGCTTCGCCGAGACGGCGGCGGAGGTGGCCGATCTGGAACGGGCCGGCCTCGACATCATCTTCGTGCCGGAGGCGTACTCGTTCGACGCGGTCAGTCAGCTCGGCTACCTCGCGGCCAAGACCGAACGACTCGAGCTGGCCTCGGGCATCTTCCAGATCTACACCCGCACGCCGAGCCTGACCGCGATGACCGCCGCAGGACTGGACTACGTCTCCGACGGCCGTTTCGTCCTGGGGATCGGTGCGTCCGGCCCGCAGGTCATCGAGGGATTCCACGGCGTCAAGTACGACGCGCCGCTCGGCCGCACCCGGGAGCTCGTCGACATCTGCCGTCAGGTGTGGCGCCGGGAAAAGGTCGAATACCAGGGCAAGTACTACCAGATCCCGCTGCCGCCGGAGAAGGGCACCGGGCTCGGCAAACCGCTCAAGCTCATCAACCACCCGGTGCGGGAACGCATCCCCGTCCTGATCGCCGCGATCGGCCCCAAGAACGTCGAGATGACCGCCGAGATCGCCGAGGGCTGGGAGCCGATCTTCTTCCATCCGGAGAAGGCCGCCGACGTCTGGGGCGATTCCCTCGCGCGCGGCAAGGCCAAGCGCGACCCCTCGCTGGGCGACCTGCAGGTCTACGTCGGGGCCGCCCTCGCGATCGGTGACGACGTCGACTTCCTCCTCGACTTCGTGCGCCCGCACCTGGCGTTGTACATCGGCGGCATGGGTGCGAAGGGGAAGAACTTCTACAACGATCTCGCCGTCCGCTACGGCTACGCGAAGGAAGCAGAGACCATTCAGGACCTGTACCTCGCCGGCCGCAAGGAGGAGGCGGCCGCCGCAGTGCCCGACGACCTCGTGCGGGCCGTCTCGCTGATCGGCCCCGAGAGTTACGTCCGGGAGCGGGTCGCCGCGTTCGCCGAAGCCGGCGTCACCACCCTCACCGTCACCCCGATCGCGGAGAACACCGCCGGCCGGGTCCGACTGATCGAACAGCTGCGGGAGATCTGCAACTGACGCTCGCGAGAACCGGGCCGCCGGCCCGCCGACAGAGGGGACACCTATGACCGATACCCAACCGATCGTCGTCGCGGTCGACGGATCCGACGCGGCGGCCACCGCGGTGATCTGGGCGGCCCGCGCCGCCGCGGCCCGTGCGTTGCCGCTGCACATCGTCACCGTCGTGCACATCCCCGCCTTCTACTACTCCGAGCCCTACCTCGCGGAGAGCTTCCACGAGGAGATGAAGGAGACGGCGCGGGCCCGGCTCGACAGCGCCGTGGTGCTCGCCAAGCGCATCGCCGACGAGCAGGGCCCGGTCGAGATCACCACCGAGCAGATCGAGGGCAAGGTCGTCCCCACCCTCGTCGAGGTTTCGCGCCGTGCCGACACCGTCGTGCTCGGCTCCCGCGGCCTCGGCGAGGTCAAGGGGCTGCTCGTCGGCTCCGTCACCCTCGGTCTCGCCTCGCACGCCCACTGCCCGGTCGCGATCGTGCGCGGCCGCACCCTCGACGGGGCACCCCCCTCCGACGGCCCGGTCGTGGTGGGCGTCGACGGCTCCGAGGCGTCGGTGCGCGCCGTCGAGGTGGCGTTCGCCGAGGCGGCCGCCCGCAAGGCCACGCTCGTCGCGGTGAACGTGTGGAGCGACGTGAGCGTGCAGCCGTCGCTGGGCGCGGTGCCCGAGGATCCGCAGTGGAGCCGGATCCAGACGGGCGAGGAGGTCGTGCTCGCCGAGAACCTCGCCGGGTTCCAGGAGCGCTACCCGGACGTCGTCGTCGAACGCGTCGTCGCGCGGGACCGGCCGGTGCGGGTGCTGAGCGAGTACGCCGAACGCGCCCAGCTGATCGTCGTCGGCTCCCGAGGCCGCGGCGGCTTCAAGGGCCTGCTGCTCGGATCGACCAGCAATGCGCTGATGCAGACCGCCGACTGCCCCGTGCTGATCGTCCGGCCCGACGGCGAGAAGTAGCCCTCCCGTCCCGGCCTGCGCCGCATGTGGTTGCGCGGCTGGGTGCTTCTCGCGCGCGTTCTCACGCGCGCGAGAAGCACCGCACCGCGCGACCGTACCCGGACGCTCGATGCCCGGCACCCGGAAGCGGGTGCCGGGCATCGTCGCACGGTGGTCTCCTCGGTGCGCGAGTCAGCCGAAGTCGTCGAGGCCACGCTCGCGCAGTTCGCGCCAGACGTCGGCGGGATGGATGCCGCGACGGACCGCGTCGTTCTCGATGAGGACGCCCAGCAGCACCGAGCTCAGGTAGGCGACGTCCTCCGGGCGGTGGGTACTGCTCTTGGCGGTCAGCCAGCCGGACACGTCGCCGCGCTTCGCGGCGCGCGCCATGTCCAGAACCGAGCCGAACAGCTTGCTGTCGGTGGTTCCGGTCCGGGGGGTTCCGGTCCGGGGGGTTCCGGTCCCGGGCTCGCGCACGCTGGTCATGCGCTCGCCCCCGCGTGCTCGTCGCGGTGGGCCTGACGTGCGAGCGCGCGGTCCCGGGCTTCCTCGAACCGCTCGGCCTTCGTCTGCAGATCGGTGAGGAAGACGTCGAGGTCCTCGCGCAGCTGCTCGCCGCGGCCGCCGAAGTCGGTGCGCTCGAACACGCGCCACTTGCGGAGCACCGGCAGCACCACGTCGTCGAGGTGCTGGCGCAGGTCGTAGATGCCGCCCTTGGCGATCAGGACGGCGTTGCGCCGGAAGTTCGCCATCGACGCACCGGGCATCCGGAACCGGGTCAGCACGCTCATGATCGCGGCCAACGTCTGGTCGGGGGCGATGTCGAGGGCGCCGTCGACGATGTTGCGATAGAACATCATGTGCAGGTTCTCGTCCGCGGCGACGCGGGCGAGCATGCGGTCCGCGATCGGGTCGCCGCACGCCCTGCCGGTGTTGCGGTGCGAGACCCGGGTCGCCAGTTCCTGGAAGGTCACGTACGACACGGACTCGAGCATCGATGTCGACCCCGGGTCGAAGCCGGTGGTCATGTGCGCCATGCGCGCGTTCTCGAGTGCGACGGGGTCCACCCCGCGGGTGACCACGAGGTAGTCCCGCATGACGACGGAGTGCTTGTTCTCCTCGGCCGTCCAGCGTCCCACCCACGTGCCCCACGCGCCGTCGAGGCTGAAGTGCTCGGCGATCTCGCGGTGGTAGGAGGGCAGGTTGTCCTCGGTGAGCAGATTGGTGATCATCGCTGCCTGGGCGGTGTCGGACAACGCGGACTGGGCGGGATCCCAGTCGGTGCCGCCGAGGGCGGCGAAGTTGCGGCCCTCGTCCCACGGAACATAGTCGTGCGGATGCCAGTCCTTCGCCATCGCCAGGTGGCGGTGGACGTTGTCCTCGGCGATCGGCTCGAGCTCCCGGAGCAGCTGCAGGTCCGTGAGTTCCCTTGTCACAGTGATGCATTCCCTCTCTGATTGGTCGGGGCGCCCCCCTGCGACGCCCCGTTCGGTCCGGTCAGAACCCGATACGCATGATCAGTTGCGGAAGACCGTCGAGGTCCATCCGTTCGGCGAGCCGGGCCGCGGAGTCCTCCACGCGCAGTGGATAGGTGAGCACGGAGGCGGACAGCCGGGCATCGACCGCCGCCAGCCACGCCCGCTCGGATGCGATGCCCACCCGCACCAGGTCGATCGGATCGGCGGACTGTACCGAGAAGACCAGCACGGTCTCCCGGTCGATGGCCGCCGCGAGTTCGGCGGTGTCCGGCACGCCGGTGGTGATCAGTGCGCGCCCGGCCGCTCCGCCGGCGTCCAGATCGGCGCCCCAGTCGGTCACCACCTCGGCGTTGCCCTCCGGATGCCAGTGCGACGTCCACCGGAACATCTCGCGCTGGTAGTGCGGGTTGCGGCGCATCGCCTCGGCCGAGTACGTGAGCATGTCGGCGAGGGCCGGTGCCTCGTCCGAGGCCAGCAGGCGAACCCGGACACCGGGGATGTCGGCGGCCGCCATCACGTCGGCGATGGTGGTGGCCGGCACCGGGATCCGGGCGAACGACTCGCGGTGGCTGCGCCGGTGCGAGATCGCGGCGAAGTACCCCAGATCGGTGCTCGACGGGGTGGCCGGAGCCGCCGCCTCGATCCGCGCGATCAGCTCGGGCCGCTCCGGCTCCGGTAGCAGCAGGGTCCGGGTGCTCCAGCCGAGCGCCCGGATGCCGAGTTCGAGATTGGCGACGGCGGCCCCGCACGAGATGAGGCGATCCGGGCGCAACGGGTCCGGACCGGGCGCGGCGAACTCGACCCGCTCCTCCAGTTCGGCGGTGCGCGCCGGGAGACGCAGATTCCACGGCTGGGTGTCGTGGATGGAGGGGGCCTCGATCACGGCACGCGCGATGACCTCGGTGTCACTCGTGGACCAGGTGTCGGGCACCGTGGACATCGCAGCCTCCTCGTCCTGGTCGGTCACCCCCGCACGGCTCATCGGGGCGACGTTCCGAGCATCGCCCGTGGACTGTGCCGGGCGCATGTGCCGAAGGTCCCGAAACTGCCGTCGAACGGCCCGCGGCAGGTGGTGTGCGAGCATGGTCACCGCAACACCGGTGCCAGGAAAGGTGAGGGACGATGCCTCGGGTATTTCTCGTCGACGACCACGAGATCGTGCGGCGCGGGTTGGTCGACCTGCTCGACAGCGTGCCCGACTTCACGGTCGTCGGGGAGGCCGCGTCGGTCGGCGAGGCGCTGGCCCGCATCCCGGGGAGCGGAGCCGAAGTCGCGGTCCTCGACGTGCGCCTGCCCGACGGCAACGGCGTGGAACTGTGCCGTGAGCTGCGGGCCCGCATGCCGGAGCTGCGCGCTCTCATGCTCACCTCCTACGCCGACGACGAGGCCCTGTTCGACGCGATCATGGCGGGTGCGTCCGGATTCGTGCTCAAGCAGATCCTCGGCACCGACCTGGTGTCGGCGATCCGGACCGTCGCGGCCGGCGGCTCGCTGCTCGACAGCCGGGCCACGGCCGCGCTCATGGAACGCATCCGCGCGTCCCGCACGGCGGATCCGCTCGCCGAACTGTCCGACCAGGAACGGGCCGTGTTCGAGCTGATCGGGGAGGGCCTGACCAATCGCGAGATCGCCGAGCGGCTGTTCCTGGCGGAGAAGACGATCAAGAACTACGTCTCGCGGCTGCTGGCCAAGCTCGGGATGCAGCGTCGCACGCAGGCCGCGGTGCTCGCCACCGAGTTGCGCAAGCAGCGCGAGGTCTGACGCCGACCCGTCAGAGCGGCGCCTGCCACACCACGCGCGTGCCGCCCGTCGCACCGGGGCCGATGCTGCAGCGGCCGCCGCACTGCTGGGCGCGACGCTCGAGGTTGGTGAGGCCGCTGCGGCGCGGGGCGTCCGGCAGCCCGATGCCGTCGTCGACGATCTCGATCGTGAATTCGTCTCCCGCTGAGACGGATACGGAGATCTTCTCCGACTGCGAGTGACGCAACGCGTTGCTGAGTCCTTCCCGCAGCACCGCTTCGGCGTGCGGATGGATGCGGGCGGGGACCAGAGTGTCTATCGGCCCGGAGAACTGGACGTTCGGCGCCACCGGCGACTGGGCGGTCAGGTCGCCGACCACGTCCAGCAGCCGCCGCCGCAGGCTGGTCGATGCCGCGGCGCCGGTGGTGTGCAGATCGAAGATGGTGGTGCGGATCTCGCGGACGGTGCGGTCGAGTTGCTCGACGGCGTGCTGGACCACGTTCGCGACCCGGTCGGGGTCGGTGCCGGGAACCAGCGTGCTCTGCAGGCTCATCCCGGTGGCGAACAACCGCTGGATCACGTTGTCGTGCAGATCCTGCGCGATGCGGTCGCGGTCCGCGAGCACGTCCAGCAACCGCTTCTTGCGTTGCTGCGTGGCGAACTCCAGCGCGACGGTGACGAGATCGGCCATGGATTCGAGCCGCGTGACGTCCTCGTCGTCCCACGCGTCGGATCGGGCCGCCCGGGTGACGATCAGGGCGCCGCTCGCGCCGGAGGTGGCGGACAACGGCAGGACGACGGCGCGGCCGTCGGTGCCCGCCGCGTCCGGGATGCCCTCGAGACTGTCGGTGAGCAGGGTGCGCCGCGTCCGGATCGCCTCGAGCACAGGAGAACCGGTGAGGTCGAGGCGAGTGCCGACCGACGGCGGGCCGGGTGCGGCGGCGGCCCGGACCGTGCCCTGGGTGCCGTCGACGAGCACGACGTAGCTGCCGTCGGTGTGGGCGAGGTCGCGCACGCGGTCGACCAGCAGTTCCAGCGTTTCGTCGACCGAGCCGCCGACCAGCAGCCGGGAGTTGATCGTCGCCACCGCCTCGAGCCAGCGTTCGCGGGTGACGGAGCCCTCGAACAGGCGCGCGTTGTCGATCGCGACGCCCGCGGAGGTCGCGAGCACCTTCAGGATCACCTCGTCCTCTTCGGTGAACGCCGGGGAACCGACCTTCTCCGTGAGGTAGATGCTGCCGAACACCTTGCCGCGCACCATGATCGGGGTCCCGAGGAAGCTCTTCATCGGCGGATGTCCCGGAGGGAAGCCGATCGACGCGGGATGCCGGGACAGGTCCGCGATGCGCACCGGCCTCGGGTCGTTGATGAGCAGACCGAGGAGGCCGCGGCCCTCCGGCAGATGCCCCATGCGGCCGCGCGCCTCGGGGGCGATACCCACGTAGACGAACTCCGAGAGTCCACCGTCGGGAGCCCGCACGCCCAGCGCGCCGTAGCGGGCGTCGAGCAGCGTGACGGCCGCGGAGACGATGCGCTGGAGCATCGAGTCGAGTTCGAGACCCGACCCGACGACGAGCACCGCCTCGAGCAGGCTCTGCAGGCTCGCGCGGGTGGTGACGGTGTCGGTCAGCCGATCCCGGATCTCGGCGAGCAGTCCGTCGATGTCGGCGGTGCGGTCGCCGGGGCGACCGACGGCGGTGCCGTCACCGGGGCGACCGACGGCGGTGCCGGCGGTCGTAGCGTCACCGGTAGTGCTCACACCGTCAGCATAGGTGCCGTCGAAGACGGCCCCTCTCGTGCACCGGACGCAACCGGCCGCCGGCGCCTCGCCGGCGTGTGAGAATTCGGGTATGGAGAACACACCGGCCCGGACCGGGCTCGGGTGACGGTCGCCGTGCGATTCCCGGGCGCCGCGCTGTTCACCGACCTGTACGAGGTCACGATGGCGCAGGCCTACGCGGTCCGGGGCATGTCGGAGACGGCCGTGTTCGAGACGTTCTTCCGGAAGCTGCCGCCCGGAAGGTCGTACGTGGTGGCCGCCGGCCTGCCCGATGTGCTCGACTTCCTCGAGGCGTTCCGGTTCGAGGACGACGACCTGCGATACCTGCGCGGGCTCGGATTGTTCTCCGACGAGTTCCTCGGACAGCTCGCTGCGGTGCGCTTCACCGGCGACGTGTGGGCGGTGCCGGAGGGCACGGTGGTCTTCCCGAACGAACCGATCGTGCAGGTCGTCGCGCCGATCCTGGAGGCACAGCTCGTCGAGACGTTCGTGCTGAACCGGATCCACCTGCAGAGCGTCCTCGCCAGCAAGGCCGCGCGCATCGTCGAGGCCGCGCAGGGGCGCCCGGTGGTGGATTTCGGCGCACGCCGGGCGCACGGCACGGACGCCGCGCTCGAAGTCGCCCGCGCCGGATACCTCGCGGGAGCCGCCGGAACGTCGAATCTGCTCGCCGCCAGGGAGTACGGGATTCCGGCGTTCGGCACGATGGCGCACAGCTTCGTCCAGGCCTTCGACGACGAGGCCGAGGCCTTCGAGGCGTTCGCCCGGCTGTATCCGGGTACGACGCTGCTGGTCGACACCTACGACACCCTGCGCGGCGTGGACCTCGTCGTCGACCTGGCCGGGAGGCTGGGCGATCGGTTCGACGTGCGCGCGATCCGGCTGGATTCCGGTGATCTCGGTGCCCTGTCGAAGGCCGCGCGCGCCCGGCTCGACGCAGCGGGGCTGCACGACGTCCGGATCTTCGCCTCGTCGGGCCTCGACGAGTACAGCATCGCGGCACTGCTCGACGCCGGTTGCCCCGTCGACGGCTTCGGTGTGGGCACCCACCTGTCGATCGCCCAGGACGCGCCGACCCTCGACATGGCGTACAAGCTGGTCGAGTACGCCGGCGTCGGACGTACGAAGCTGTCGAGCGGCAAGGTGCTCCATCCCGGGCGCAAGCAGGTGTTCCGGCGGACCGACGGCGGCGTATTCGCCGGCGACACCATCGGCCGGCCGGACGAGGACCTCCCGGGTGAGCCGCTGCTGGTGCCCGTCATGAGAGCCGGCCGGCGGCTGCCGCAGTACGACACAGGACTCGACGACGCGCGACGGCGTGCACGGCAGCAGATCGACGCCCTTCCGACGGCGCTTCGTTCCCTCGACGAGGCGGGGGCGCCGTATCCCGTGGCGGTGAGTGCACGGGTGCAGGACGATCTGGATCGGTTGCGCGGTGCTCGGCAGGCTCCCTGACCGGTTGACTGCCGCGGCGGGCGGAGGCCGCTTCCTGGGCAGCTCGCCGTGCCGACGGTGGCGTTCGCGCTCGTCGACCCCATGGGTTTCCTTCGGCGGCTCTTCGGTGGGCAGCGGCGTTGTGGGCAGCGGCGTGGTCTGCACCGGCGACGGTTGCGCTGGGGGCCGTCCTCGCCGATTCTGAGTCGATGACGGTTGCGGGGGGTGCGGAGTCCGGCACGGATCCGGTCGACGCCGCACGGCGTGCGCTCGCCTCCGTGGGTACGTTCCTGATGCCGGCGGCAGACCTGTGGCGATCCCTCGGTGCCGACGCCGATGCGTGGGTCCGGTTCTCCGCGCATTGGGAGGAGCTCGAGCCCGACCCGTACGCGGCAGAACAGGGTGTGCACCGGCTGCGGCGCTACGGCCGATTCCGGTACCGGACGGCCGACGGCGCGCTGGAGCCCGCGGCGCACCGGGACTTCGTCCAGCCGGACGGCTCCAACGTCCTCTACCTCGCCCGGGACCGCCGTTTCGAACCGCTGAGGGCCGCGTTCCTCGAAGATCCGCTGTTCGAGCGCACGGTGAAGCTCGTGGGCCGGATCGCGCCGGTCCTCGACGAAGCTCCCGAATGGACGGTGTGGGTGCATCCGTTCCGTGTGGTCGCCTCGGCAGACAACGAGGGCCGGCCCACACCCGAGGGCGTGCACCGCGACGGCGTCACGCTGGTCGGTTCCCTGTTGATCGGCGTCGACAACGCCGCCGGGGGCGAAAGCTCGGTGTTCGGCCCGGACGGCGAGCGACTCGTGACGACGACCCTGCGCGAACCCGGCACCTTCCTCCTGGGCGACGACCGTTGCACCTGGCACGGTGTTTCGCCGATCCGGCCCGTCGACCCCGGAAAGCCGGCGCGGAGGGACGTGCTGGTGGTCACCTTCGCTCCGTCGGCCCCGTGCGGCGGGACATGAGCACGAAGGCCGCCACCGCCACGGCGACGGGCAGGACGCTGACCGTCAGCATGGTGAGGCGCACCGCGTCGGCCAGGTCCGCGCCGAGATCGAGACCGCCCGCCTGCCGGAGCAGGTTCGGGTCGTACCCGGCGCCACCGAGGCTCTGCGCCACCGCGCTACGCGCGGCATCCACGGCCTGCTCGCCCTGGGTCGCCGTCAGCCCGCGTGCCTCGGTGTCGGCCAGCCATTCTCGCTGGAAGAACACGTTGAGAAGCAGCAGGTACACGGTGGGCCCGAACGCATAGCCGGTCATCCCGAAGGCCAGCTGCACGGAAGCCACCGTTCCGGACTGCCCGCTCGGCGCCTGCGAGAGCACCGTCTCGGACACGGAGGTGGAGGTCACCATCGAGCCCAGGTTGTACAGCCACACGGCCGAGACGAGCAACCACAGCGCCATTGCCGGATCGATCGTGCCCGCCATCAGCAGTCCGCCGGCTGCCATGAACAGGAGGCCGACGACCATCACCGGTCTCGGCGAGAACCTCCCCACCAGGCTCCCGGACCAGACCACGAAACCGGCGATCAGCAGCGTGCCGGGGAGGAACAGCAGGCCGACGGTCTCCGGCGACAGCGCGAGCACCACACTGCCGAACTGCCCCAGGACGATGCCGAGCCCGGCCATGAGGAAATTCAGCGTGAAGGTCGCCGCCAGGGCCACGCTGAAGGCCCGGCTTCCGAACAGCGCCAGGTCCAGTGCCGGTACGGGGGTGCGACGTTCGTGGCGAACGAACAGCACGGCGGCGACCACGCTGACAGCCAACGGGAGCCATGTCTGGGGCCGGAGGATGCCGTTCTGCGCGGCTGCCAGCCCGATGACGAGTGCCAGGAGCGCCGTACCGACCAGGACGACGCCGGCCACGTCCAGCCGAGCGCGATGCTGAACGGGCGTCTCCGGGACGAACCTCGCCGTCAGCAGAAGCGAGATCACGGCCAGCAGCGGTGCGACCAGGAACACCACTTGCCAGCCGGCGGCCGCCACCGCCCAGCCCGTCAACGCAGGGAGTATCCCACAGAGAATCATCTCGACGGCCACGAAGACGCCGATGGCCGTCGGCCGCTGCTTGTCCGTCACGGACGTCTTGAGCAGTGCCAGCGGCACTCCGAGCAGCGCCGTCATTCCCAATCCGGCCACGACCCGCATCGCAAGCAGGAAGGCGTAGTGGGGCGAGAGCATGGAGAGCAGATCGGCGACGGTGACGACGACCAGTCCCGACATCAGCAGGCGTCGAAGCCCGAACGCGTCGCCGAGGTTGCCCGCGGCGAGGACGGCTGCGGCCATCACCAGTGTCGCCGTGCCGCCGAGCAATCCGACGAGCTGCGGTGGCACATCGAGGGCACGGCTCACCTGGGGCATGTTCAGGCTCAGCACCAGCGGGTCGACGACCGTGATCGTGAAGGCGAGGGACAGGGCCAGGATGATCGGCAGGGTCCTCGCGGGGGTCTGCAACCGAGACGTAGGCACCGCCCACCTCCCTGCTCCCAGGTCCGACGTGATCGACTCTAACCCCCGGATTCCGCGTCCCGTCGGAGGTTGGAGGGCCGAATCGACTGCCGGACACCGGCTGCAACGGCGGTTCGGCTGGATGCGAGA
Organism: Rhodococcus ruber; assembly: GCF_016804345.1. Classification (NCBI taxonomy): domain Bacteria; kingdom Bacillati; phylum Actinomycetota; class Actinomycetes; order Mycobacteriales; family Nocardiaceae; genus Rhodococcus; species Rhodococcus ruber. The sequence goes on from NZ_CP044211.1 coordinate 1,572,123, forward strand.
GACCGCCCCGGCCGTCGTCGGGGAGGATCCACCCGAGACCCGGCCACCGACGCCCCGCCCGCGGTCGGGGGTGCTACGCCCGGGACGCCGTGTCCGAGAGCAGCCCGGACACGGCGTGCACGATCGACGGTGCCGGATCGGTCCTCGACTTGCCGAGGTCGTGGGCCGCGCCCGTCACCGGGAGCAGCACGACGGGCGCTGGGATCAGCGGCACCGCGTCGCGCATCTCGTCCAGGGTGCCGAACGGGTCGCGGTCACCGTGGGCGAACACCGCCGGCACGGCGAGCGCGGGCAGGTGCTCGGTGCGCGCTTTCTCGGGCTTGCCCGGCGGATGCAGCGGATAGGACAGCAGGACGAGCGCGTCCGCGACGCCGGGCCGTTCGGCCGCGAGCATCGACGTCTGCCGGCCGCCGTACGAGACGCCGCCGAGCACGAGTCGGCCGACTGTGCGGGCCCGCATCGCCTCGGCCGCCGCCGCGATCCCGGCCCGGTCCTCCGCGGCCCGCGACGGCTGCGGCGGCCCCTTCGGGCGTCGGCGCCGGAACGGCAGGTCGAAGCGCAACGCGAGGAACCCCGCGTCGGCGAACGCGCCGCACAGCTGCCGCAGGATCGCCGCGTCGCAGTTGCCGCCCGCCCCGTGGGTCAGGGCCACCGCACCGCGCGGAGCGCCGTCGGGGTGATGCAGCACGCCGTGCACCGAATCGTCGTCGAGGGCCTCGGTCGTCACCGGCCCACGGTAGCCGGACGCGGACGCAGCACCGTGCGCCACAGGTGCACGAGCATCGCGGCGAACACCGCCGCCCACACCGTCACGGCCACCCACAGTTCCGTCCGGCCGACGACACCGACCCACGGCAGCTCGTCGGCCTCGGCGAGGTAGATCCCGGCGACGCCGTACATCCCGAGCGGGAACACGATCGACCACAGGCCCGGTTCGTAGCGCAGCCGGATGCGGTGGGTGCGGTGCCGCCACCATCCGGCGGCGACGAGGGCGGGCAGCAGCCACGTCGCGAACGCCCAGAACACCACGACCAGCCCGGCGACGAGTCCGCGGGTGGCGTCGACCATCGGGGCCGACTCCATGGCCACGATGCGGGAACCGGCCACCACGGTGATCGCCGCGGCCCCCATCGACACCCAGTACGACGGCGTGAGGTCCACCGGCCGCAGCGGATACTGCATCATCCGTGCCGCGACGAACACGCCCGCCGCGGCGTAGAGGAACAGGCCCACCGACCACGCGAACACCGCCACCAGCGACAGCGGCCGGCGCAGGTCGTCGTAGACCGGCTCGAGGGTCGCCGCGGCGAGTGCGACCGACTGGGCTGCGACCACCCACACGAACCAGCTGCCGTTGGCCTTGGCGATCACCGGGCGCCGGCGGGTGCCGAGCACCGCCGTCCACGGGATGACGTAGCCGAGCACGAGCCACGTCGCGGCCGCGCCGGCGAGCAGGACCGCGGCCGTCGAGTGCCACCCGTCCATGGTCAGTCGGATCCCCAGCACGTTGCTGCCCGCGACGAACGTGAAGAATCCGAATGCGCGGCTCGCGTCGGTGAGGTCGGTGCGGACCTCGTCGCGGAACCGCACGAGCCGCCACCCGGTCAGCGCGAGCAGGACGACGTAGGCGACGGCGGAGACCAGCAGCAACGCGGCCGACACCGTCGTCAGGCCGTGCAGATGCATGCCGATCGACACGATGCCGGTCGCCATCACGAGCGCGAAGTAGCCGGGGTCGAGCGTGCGGGCGCACCCGCGGAGACCGTCGAGAACCGTCACAGCCGCACGCTACCGCCGGGTGTCCGTCCGGGTCGGCGCGGGTCCGCACGGCACCGCTCACTTGACCAGCCGCGACAGCCGCCGGTCCGCGAGGATCCTGCCGCCGGTCTGACACGTGGGGCAGTACTGGAAGGAGCGCTCGGCGTAGGCGACCTCGCGGACGGTGTCGCCGCACTCCGGGCAGGGCAGCCCGGCGCGGGCGTGGACCCGCATCCCCGACCGCTTCTCGCCTTTGAGCCGTGCGGCGTCCTGCCCCACGGAACGGGTGACGGCGTCGAGCAGCACCGTGCGCATCGCGTCGTACAGCGCCTGTCGTTGCTCGTCGCCGAGCCGGCCCGCCGGCGCGAACGGCGACAGCCGGGCGACGTGCAGGATCTCGTCGGAGTAGGCGTTGCCGATCCCGGCGAGCACCTGCTGGTCGGTGAGGGCGGTCTTCAGGCGGGCGGTGCTGCCGGCCAGTCGCGCGGCCAGCTCGTCGGCGGTGACGGCCAGGGCGTCGGGACCGAGCCGGGCGATGCCGGGCACCTGCTGCGGGCGGTCGACGATCCACACGGCCAGACGTTTGCGGGTGCCGGCCTCGGTGAGGTCGAAGGCGGGGGTGGCGGCCTCGGGGGTGAACAGATGTACCCGCAGCGCGAGTGGGCCGCGGCCCAGCTTCGGCGGGGCCGGCGACGGGTTGTCCTGCCAGCGCAGCCACCCGGCGCGTGACAGGTGCACGACGAGCCAGAGCCCGGCGCAGTCGACCGCGAGGAACTTCCCGAATCGGGACACGCCGGTGACGTCGCGGCCCTGCAGCGCGGTGACCGGCGGGTCGGCGGTCTGCAGGACGCTGAGCGCCGCCACGTCGATCCGGCCGACGACGGCACCGACGGCGTGCTCGCGCAGGAACACCGCCAGGGCTTCCACCTCGGGCAGCTCGGGCATGGTGCCAGGCTATCGCGCTCGTGCGTGCTTCGGGCTGCCCCGACGACCACAACCACGCACGGGCGATAGCCTGTCGGGGTGACTGCCGTGCCCACCCCGTACGAAGACCTCCTCCGCTTGGTGCTCGAGACCGGCACGCCGAAGGCGGACCGGACGGGCACCGGTACGCGCAGCCTGTTCGGGCACCAGATGCGTTTCGACCTCGCGCAGGGCTTTCCGCTGATCACCACCAAGAAGGTGCACCTGAAGTCGATCGTGTACGAGCTGCTGTGGTTCCTGCGCGGCGACTCGAACGTCAAGTGGCTGCAGGAGCACGGCGTGACCATCTGGGACGAGTGGGCCGACGCCGACGGCGAGCTCGGTCCCGTCTACGGGGTGCAGTGGCGGTCCTGGCCGGCCCCCGACGGCGGGCACATCGACCAGATCACCAAGGCGATCGACACCATCCGCACCGACCCCGACTCGCGGCGCATCGTGGTCTCCGCGTGGAACGTCGGCGAGATCGACAAGATGGCGCTCGCGCCGTGCCACGCGTTCTTCCAGTTCCACGTCGCCGGCGGCAGGCTCAGCTGCCAGCTGTACCAGCGCAGCGCCGACCTGTTCCTCGGCGTGCCGTTCAACATCGCCAGCTATGCGCTGCTCACCCACATGGTCGCTCAGCAGACCGATCTCGAGCCGGGCGAGTTCGTGTGGACGGGCGGGGACTGCCACATCTACGACAACCACGTCGAGCAGGTCACCGAGCAGCTCGCCCGGGAGCCCTATCCGTACCCCACCCTGGAGCTGAACCGGCGCGGGTCGATCTTCGAGTACGAGTACGAGGACGTGCAGGTCACCGGCTACCGGCACCACCCGCCCATCAAGGCCCCGGTCGCGGTATGACGGCGGCGGGGGACGTCGTCCTGATCTGGGCGCAGGACCGCGCCGGGGGCATCGGCCGCGACGGTGCGATCCCGTGGCACATCCCCGAGGACATGGCGCACTTCCGGGCCGCGACGCGGGGAAAGCCGGTGATCATGGGCCGGTTGACGTGGGAGTCGCTGCCGCCGCGCTTCCGGCCGCTGCCGGGCCGGCGCAACATCGTCGTCACCCGCGACCCGGCCTGGTCGGACGCGGGCGCCGAGGTGGCCCACGGGGTGCCGCAGGCCCTGGCGCTCGCCGGGGACGGCGACGTCTGCGTCATAGGTGGCGGACAGATCTACGCGCAGGCCGTACCGCACGCGACGCAGCTGCTCGTCACGGAGGTGGACCTGGACACCGGAGCGGATGCCTTCGCCCCGCCGATCGGTTCCGAGTGGACGGCCGTGGACGTCGGTGAGCGGCAGGAATCCGGCGACGGAATCGGGTTCCGTTTCGTCCGGTACACGCGAACCTGACCGGTGGCGCGTCCGGTGGGCCATACTGCGAGGGCGTACCCCGACCAGGAAGGGCAGCCATGGACAAGCTATCCCTCACGGCTCTGGCGCGACAGCAACTGAAGCTGGCGGCGGCATCGAGCAGCGGCCGCAGCTCGCAGACCATCTTCGGCGGGCACGCCAGGCATCTGCGGCAGACGATGGTCGCGCTGCTCGCCGGACACGAACTCGCCGAGCACGACGGCCCCGGCGAGGGGTCCCTGCAGGTGCTCAGCGGGCGCCTGTCCCTGATCGCCGGGGACGATTCCTGGAAGGGTTCGACCGGCGACTATCTGGTGCTGCCCACCGTCCGGCACAGCGTCACCGCGCTCGAGGACGTCGTGTTCCTGCTGACCGTGGTCAAGTGAGCGCTCACCGCTGCGGCAGCGCCACTCCGCGGTAGCCGCGGTACCCGGCCCAGGCGAGTCGCCGCTCCCGCCACGGGTCGTACTCCACGTGCGTCGGGTCGTCGAAGACGACGGTGGCGCGGTCGTGTTCGTCGTAGCGCGGCCACGACGGCAGCGGCTCTCCCACGTGCGCGAAGTGCAGCCATTGGCGCTGCACCGCGTCGCTCACCGTGCGCAGCGCACGCCGGCCCCCGGCGGCGGTGACCACCCGTCCCAGGGCGGTGTCGGCCTGGCCGAACACGGAGAGCAGTTCGAAGGCGTGGGTGGCGTGGAAGCCGGTCCAGCGCAGCAGCGGCGGCGCGTAGTCGAACCGGTAGCTGTAGGTGGGGGCGTGGCGGGAGTGGGCCTGGGCGATCTCGATCGAGGGATGCCAGAACGTGAGGTCGCCGCCGAGGTCGACGGCCGCCCGGGCGTCCGGATACCCGGGATAGGCCGCGACGACGCGTTCCTGCGCCGTGGGATCGGTGAGCCCGAACATCTGCTCGATGCGGAGTTGATTGGTCGGCAGCGCGTCGAGGACCCGCGGGAACAGCGTCCCCTCCCGGGCATTGGTGCCGATGACGAGCGGAACCCGATGTGCGGCACCGGTTTCGTAGGCCTCGACGGGGGTGGTGGGGAGGTAGTCGCCGTCGACGACGGGACCGAACGCGTGCAGGCCGGGAGTCTCGTGCAGGATGCGCCCGCTGAGCCGCCGGGCGGCACGGCCGAAGTCGACCGGAGTGGCGGACCCGAGTGCCTCGACCGCGGAATCCCGGTCTGCGCCGAGCAGTTCGACGAAACGTCGCGCCCACTCGGCCGCATGCTCGGCGTCGACGACGAGGTTGGGTGCCGAACTCTGGGCGACGGCGCGGGCGAACAGTCCTTCGGCCGCCGGGGTGGCGAGCAGCGTGGTCACGGCATTGCCGCCGGCGGACTCGCCGAAGATCGTGATGTTGTCGGGGTCGCCGCCGAAGGCGGCGATGTTGCGGCGCACCCACGCCAGCGCGGCAACCTGGTCGCGTAGTCCGAGATTGGAGTCGAACGGTCTTTCGGCCGTGGAGAATTCGGTGAAGTCGAGATAGCCGAGGCTGCCGAGCCGGTAGTTGATCGACACGTAGATCAGGTCACCGCGGCGTACCAGCGATTCCCCGCCGTAGAGCGGCAGCGCCGTAGTGCCCAGCGTGTAGGCGCCGCCGTGGATGAACACCATCACCGGTCGGGGTGCCGCGGCGGGGGCCGCGGGTGCCAGCACGTTGAGCGTCAGGCAGTCCTCGCTCGCGGGCTGCTGTTTCCGGAAGCCGATGGTCAGGCCCCGTGGGTGCTGGCTCGCCGCGGCACCGAAGTGCGTGGCGTCGCGCTCGCCGGTCCACGGCTGCACCGGTTGCGGGGCGCGCAGTCGCAGCGGGCCGACCGGAGGAGCTGCGTAGGGGACTCCGCGCCAGGCGAGCAGGTCGCCGATGCGGGTGCCCCGCAGGGCACCGTCGGAAACTGTGACAAGGGTCTCGTCCGCCATGTTCGAACTGTACGTGACGGCCGGTCATAGGTGCCGCGTTACCAGTGCCGGCCGTGCAGGCCGTGGGCGGCGAGCTCGGCGTCGGTGTGGGCGCGCAGGGTGGCCCGGGTGGGGAAGCACTCGTCGTCGAGTGCGACGAGGGCCAAGGTGTAGCGGTCCCCCTGACGGCACAGGTATGCGGCGAGCCGGGTGGATGTCGCGGCCCGGGCGGTCGCGAGTCCCGGGTGGACGGCGCGGGTCGCGACGCCGGTGGTGCGGTGCGGCCCGAAGCCGTCGAGCACCGCGGGCAACGGTCCGATATTGGAGCACAGCAGGTCCCGCTCACCGGCCCCGGCGGCGAGGCGCGCGGCGAGCCGGTCGGGCAGCAGTTGCAGCGCCTCGTCCGGCAGGCCGTGCGGCGCCCCCTCCCGGCCGCGGGTGTACGCCGCCCGGGCGTGGTGGCGGATCGACGCCGGGGTATCGGAGGCGTCGACCACCACCTCGGTCATCGTCACCCCGTTGCCGGCGCCGGGGAGCCCGGGCGCGGCGGTGCGGCCGTCGACGGGCACCGCGATCCGCACCGGCCAGTCGAGCCCGGCGCGGTGCGCGACGCCCGTGGCGAGGGCGAGGAAGAGCGAGTTGGGGGTGCCGCCGGCCGTGTCGGCGGCGGTGTCCCAGGCGAGCGCGTCCACGTCGAGCAGTGCCGTCCGCGCCGGTGAGCGGATCGGACGGGGACGCGGGGGCTTGCCGGTCGTGGGGGACCAGCGGGCCCGGCGCAGGCCGCGGGCGACGCGACGGACCAGGCGTGCGGCGTCGCGGAGGTCGGAGACGCGCTCGGGGTCGGACGGACGGATCCGCTCGGCCAGCGCGTCGGCGACGGCGTCGATCAGACCGCGCGCGTCGGCGAGCACGTGCGAGCACACCAGCGAGACGACCGTTCCGCCGCCCTCGACGCGGGTGGCGGTCAGCGCCCAGCCCGGTCCGAGTTCGGGGTCGACGTCCACTTCCGCCTGCTGGTCCGCCCAGGTGAGGACGTCGGTGGTGGGGATCGGCTCGGGTGGGTAGCGCAGCGGGTAGCTGCGCAGGCCCGGCTCGAGCCGGGGGCGGGCGCCCGGGACGTGCGGGCGAACCACGCGGCGGCCGAGGGGGCCGCGGCCGAGTGCGTCGTGCAGCGAGATCAGCAGGGGGGCGCCCACGGTGTCGCCGGTGCGCCACAGTCCCTGCAGTGCGACGGGCAGGCCGAGGCCGCGATGTCTGTACAGGAAGATCTCGTCCACCACGCTGAGCCGGTTCACGGTCCCGACGGTAGCCGCCGTCCTTGACCCAAGCTGTGAATCGAGGTTCAATTCTTTCGTGGCCTACCGCCGGACCCCCGCCGTGCAGCAGCGGCTCGACGCGCAACGCGAGGCGATCGCCGACGCCGCCGTGAGCCTGCTGTCCGAGCGCGGCTACCAGGGACTGTCCATCGCGGCGGTCGCCGAGCGCGCCGGCGTCGCCACCGGCAGCGTCTACCGGCACTACGCCGACAAGTCCGAACTGATGGTGCGCATCTTCCGCAGCCTGTGCGGCCGGGAGGTCGACGCCGTCGTCGCGGCCGCCGACGCGGCCCGGCCGGACGGTGCGGCCGCACAGGTGGCCGCCGTCGTCGAGACCTTCGCCCGCCGCGCCCTGCGCAACCCCACCCTCGCCTACGCCCTGCTCGCCGAACCCGTCGACGCGGCCGTCGACGCCGAACGCCTGGTGCTGCGCCGCGCCTTCGCGGCGGCGTTCGAGGACGCCCTGCGCCGCGGTGTCGACTCGGGCGATCTCACCTCTCGCAACCCGGCGCTGTCCGCCGCCGCCCTCGTCGGGGCGGTCGGCGAGGTTCTCACCGGCCCGCTGCAGTCCGGCGTGGCCGCCACCGACACCGTCCCCGAACTCGTCGCATTCGCCCTACGCGCACTAGGAGCCCGGCCATGACCGAATCACCCACGTTTCCCGCCACCCACGAGGTGTTCAACCAGGTGCCCGACCTCGTGCCGTACCAGGCGGCCGACGACGCGGCACTGCTCGAGGGCCTGCGCCGCGAAGGAGCCGCCTGGGCCGAGGACGAAGTCCGGGAGATCGGCGCGCTCGCCGGAGGGACGCGTGCGCAGGAATGGGGCAGGCTCGTCGACGAGTACCCGCCCGTGCTGCACACCCACGATCGCTACGGGCACCGCGTCGACGAGGTGGAGTTCCATCCGCACTGGCACGACCTCATGACGGTGGCCGTCGAGCACGGCATGCACGCGGCACCGTGGCGCGACCCCCGGGCCGGGGCGCACGTCGCCCGGGCCGCCAAGTTCTACGTGTGGGGCCAGGCCGAAGCGGGACACATGTGCCCGATCTCCATGACGTACGCGGTGATACCGGCGCTGCGGCACAATCCCGAACTCGCCGCGACGTACGAGCCGCTGCTCACCGCCCCGCACTACGACTTCGGGCTCCGGGAACCGTCCACCAAGCGCGGCCTGATCGCCGGCATGTCCATGACCGAGAAGCAGGGCGGATCGGACGTGCGGGCCAACACGACGACCGCGACCCCTCAGGCGGACGGCAGTTACCGCATCGTCGGACACAAGTGGTTCACCTCCGCACCGATGTCGGACATGTTCCTCACGCTGGCGCAGACCACCAGCGGCCTCTCGTGCTTCCTGCTGCCGCGGGTGCTTCCCGACGGCAGCCGCAACCGCATCCGCATCCAGCGGCTCAAGGACAAGCTCGGGAACAAGTCGAACGCGTCCTCCGAGATCGAGTACGAGGGCGCAACCGGCTGGCTCGTCGGCGCGGAGGGCCGCGGCGTCAACACCATCATCGAGATGGTGAACATGACGCGCCTGGACTGCGTGATCGGCTCGGCGACCGGAATGCGCGCGGCGACGCTGCGCGCCGTCCACCACGCCCGCCACCGGAAGGCGTTCGGCGCCCTGCTCGTCGACCAGCCGCTCATGCGGAACGTGCTCGCCGACCTGATCGTCGAGTCGGAAGCCGCGACGACCATGATGATGCGGCTGGCCGGTGCGACGGACCGCGCATCGACGGATCCGCAGGAGGCGGCGCTGCGCCGCATCGCCCTCGCGGTCACCAAGTACTGGGTGTGCAAGCGCGCCCCCGCCCACGCCGCGGAGGCCCTCGAATGCCTCGGCGGCAACGGCTACGCCGAGGAATCCGGGATGCCGCGGCTGTACCGCGAGGCACCGCTCATGTCGATCTGGGAAGGCTCGGGCAACGTCGCCGCCCTCGACGCACTGCGCGCGATGGTCAAGCAGCCCGAGACCGTGGACGCGTTCTTCGCCGAGGTACGCCTGGCCGAGGGCGCCGACTCCCGGCTCGACGACGCCGTGGCGCGCGTCGGCAAGGAACTCGCCGATCTCGAGAACGTCGAGTACCGGGCCCGCCGGATCGTGGAACTGATGGCGCTGGTCCTGCAGGGTGCACAGCTCGTGCGGCACGGGCATCCGGCCGTCGCGGACGCCTTCTGCGCCACCCGGCTGGGCGACGACTGGGGCATCGCCCTGGGGACCATGCCCACCGGCCTGGACACCGCGGCGATCCTCGCGCGCGTCTGATCCGCGGCGACCCTCACGCGAGCCGACGGGCGACGACCCACAGGGCATCCTGGAGGTCAGGGCATACTGGAGGTAACGACAACGATCGTCGAGCGAGCCCGGAGCCCCTCATGATCAGAAGCAGCGAATGGCGGGAATGGGGGGTCCCGGTGACGGTGGCCGTCACGGAGTACGCCGCCCTGGCGGAGGCCGAAACGCGGGTGCGTGCCGCGATCGCGGAATCCGAGGCGGCGTGCAACCCGCAGCGCGGCGACGCGGAGATCCACGAGGTCAACCTCGCCCAGGGCATTCCCGTCCAGGTCAGCCCGCGGCTGTCGGCGTTGCTGCGCTCGGCGCTCTGGGTCGCCCGGATGACCGACGGGACGGTGAGTCCCTTGGCGGCCGACGACGCAGGGATCGACGAGGACGCCACCCCGCCCATCCATCCGCTCCCCGATTACAGCGACATCCACCTCGACGGCGAGACCGTGCTGGCCCCGTTCGGCGTCAACCTCGACATCACCGAGACGGCCAGGGCCGACACCGCCGATCGGGCCGCCGCGACCGTGGCCCGCAGCCTCGAATGCGGTGTCCTGGTGCGGATGGGCGACGTGACGGCCACCGCCGGTCACAGTCCCGCCGGTGGGTGGCAGGTGTCCGTCCCCGGCGCCGGGACCGTCGAACTCCCGGCCGGAAGCGCCATAGCGACGCGCGTGCGCGACGACTCCGACGCAGAGCAGGACGGCGGAAAGGACGTCTCCGGACGGTGGGTGCAGGTCACCGTCATCGCCGAGGACGCGTTGTGGGCCGACGCCGCGGCCGCGGCAGCTCTGCGCCGCGGAGCGCCCGCGGTGCGGTGGCTCGAGCAGTACGACCTGGCCGCCCGCCTCGTCGACGGCGACCGGGTCCACACGACCCGCCGCTGGTCCCGCCCGCACGCCGCCTGAGCGGCAGAGCTTGCGCCCGAATCGGCGGGCTTGCCCCCGTTTCCGCAGTCGGAAACCGGTGCAAGCCCGCCACAACGGGTGTCTGCTCTAGTTCTTACGCCACCGCCGGATTGTGCGGACGAGGGTGTCGGTGGAGGTGTCGCCGGTGTCGGGGTCCGCCGCGCCGGTCAGGGCGGGTGTCAGTTGCAGGGCCTGGGTCTTGCCGAGTTCGACGCCCCACTGGTCGAACGAATCGATACCCCAGATCACCCCCTGGACGAACACCTGATGCTCGTACAGGGCGATCAACTGGCCCAGCGTCGCCGGCGTCAGCGCCGGGGCGAGCAGGGTGGTCGAGGGCCGGTTGCCGGGCATCACCTTGTGCGCCACCAGCGCCGGGTCGGTGCCGTCGGCGGCGACCTCGGCCGCGGTCTTGCCGAACGCGAGCACCTTGGCCTGGGCGAGCATGTTCGCCAGCAGCACCTGGTGCATGCTGCCGGTGCCGTCGATGGTGGGCAGATCCTCGAGCGCGGTGGCGAACCCGACGAAGTCGGCCGGGATCAGCCGGGTGCCCTGGTGCAGCAGCTGGAAGAACGCGTGCTGACCGTTCGTGCCCGGCTCACCCCAGAAGATCTCCCCGGTGTCGTGGTCGACGGGGCTGCCGTCGAGTCGCACCGACTTGCCGTTCGACTCCATGGTCAGCTGCTGCAGATACGCCGGCAGCCGCGCCAGGTCCTGGCTGTAGGGCAGCACTGCCCGCGTCTGCGCTCCCAGCACCGACGCGTACCACACCCCCAGCAGCCCGAGCAGCACCGGCGCGTTCGCCTCGAGCGGCGCGGTGGCGAAGTGCTCGTCGACGGTGTGCATCCCGGCCAGGAATTCGGCGAACCGCACCGGGCCGATCGCGCACATCACCGACAGGCCGATCGCCGAACCCACCGAGTACCGCCCACCCACCCAGTCCCAGAACCCGAACATGTTCGCCGGGTCGATACCGAACTCGGCGACCTTGGCGGCATTGGTGGACACCGCCACGAAGTGCGCCGCGACGGCGTCCTCGCCGAGGGCGGCGACCAGCCAGCGCCGCGCGGCGGTGGCGTTGGTGAGCGTTTCGATGGTGGTGAACGTCTTCGACGCCACCACGAACAGCGTCCGGGCCGGATCCAGGTCGGACAGCTGCGCGGTCAGATCCGCCGGATCGATGTTGGCGACGAACCGGGCGTCCGGGCCGTCGGCGTAGTGCCGCAACGCCCGCGCCACCATCGCTGGGCCCAGGTCCGAGCCGCCGATGCCGATGTTGATCACCGTGGTGATCGTCTCCCCGGTGGCGCCGCGCCAGGTGCCGGAGCGGACCTGCTCGGCGAAGCCGGCCATCGCGTCGAGCACGGTGTGGACGTCGGGGACCACGTCGGCGCCGTCCACGGGCAGCGTCGCCGACCGCGGCAGCCGCAGCGCGGTGTGCAGCACCGCCCGGTCCTCGGTGCTGTTGATGCGTTCCCCGGCGAGCATCGCGTCGCGGCGGGATTCGACCCCGGCGGCCCGGGCCAGATCCAGCAGCAACGCGACGGTGGTGTCGGTGATGCGGTGCTTGCTGTAGTCGATGTACCAGTCGCCCGCGGTCACCGACAACCGCTGCGCCCGACCCGGATCCGCCGCGAACAACCCTCGCAGATCCACCGCCTCGAGCTCCGAACGGTGCTGGGACAGCTGCTGCCACGGTGCGGTTCGAGTCACGTCGCTCATGAATTCAGAGCCTAGTGCGGGCCCGTAGTTACCGGCGGGTTCGGAACCCGCCCGGGTCCCGGAGCGCATGATGTGGGACATGGACACCGAAGAACTGATCCGGACCGTACCGACAGAACTGTTCCTCGGCGGGGAATGGGTGGCCGCCGAGAACGGCGCCACCTTCACCGTCCACGATCCCGCCACCGGCGACATCCTCACCGACGTCGCCGACGCGAGCCCCGCCGACGCCGTCCGCGCCCTCGACGCCGCGGTGGCCGCCCAGCACGAGTGGGCGGCGACCGCGCCGCGCGAGCGGGGTGAACTGCTGCGTTCGGTGTTCGCGAGGATCACCGAACGGGCCGAGGACTTCGCGCTCCTGATGACTCTCGAAATGGGCAAGGCCCTGCCGGAGAGCCGGGCCGAGGCCAAGTACGGGGCCGAGTTCTTCCGCTGGTTCGCCGAGGAGGCGGTGCGGATCTCGGGGCGCTACACGCACGCACCCGCCGGCAACGGACGGATCCTGGTGACCAAGCAAGCGGTGGGACCGTGCCTGGCGATCACGCCGTGGAACTTCCCGCTCGCGATGGGCACCCGCAAGATCGGTCCCGCCCTCGCCGCGGGCTGCACGATCCTGATGAAGCCCGCGTCGGAGACCCCCCTGACGATGCTGCTGCTCGCCCAGCTGTTCGCCGAGGCCGGGCTTCCGAAGGGGGTGCTGTCGGTGCTGCCGACCTCGCGTGCCGGCGCGGTCACCGGCCCGCTGATCGACGATCCCCGCCTGCGCAAGCTGACCTTCACCGGTTCCACCGAGGTGGGCCGGACCCTGTCCGAACGGGCCGGGAAGGCGATGCTGCGCACGTCGATGGAACTGGGTGGCAACGCGCCGTTCCTGGTGTTCGACGACGCCGACCTCGACGCCGCGGTGGAGGGAGCACTGGCCGCCAAGCTGCGCAACGGAGGCGAGGCGTGCACGGCCGCGAACCGCTTCCACGTCGCCAACCCGGTGCGGGAGGAGTTCGTGAAGAAGCTCACCGAGCGCATGGCGCAGTACCGGCTCGGGCCGGGTACCGACCCCGGCACCACGCTCGGTCCGCTGATCAACGCGGGCCAGCGGGAGACCGTCGGCACGCTGGTGCAGGACGCGGTCGCGGCCGGTGCGAGCGTGCGGCTCGGCGGGGACGTCCCCGACGGTCGGGGGTGGTTCTACCCCGCGACCGTGCTCGACGGAGTGACGGCCGACGCCCGGATCCTGCGCGAGGAGGTGTTCGGTCCCGTCGCCGCTGTGACCGGATTCGACACCGAGCAGGAGGCGATCGACGCGGCCAACGCCACCGAATACGGACTGGCCGCGTACATCTACACGCAGAACCTGGACCGGGCGCTGCGGGTGTCCGAGGCCCTCGAATCCGGCATGGTGGGCGTCAACCGGGGCGTGATCTCCGACGTCGCGGCGCCCTTCGGCGGCGTCAAGGCCTCCGGGCTGGGCCGCGAGGGCGGCAGCGAAGGCATCGAGGAGTACCTCGAGACGAAGTACATCGCGCTGCAGTGACCTGCGCGACGGCTACGCCCCCGACCGTCGCGTGCTCGGGGGCGTACCGGGGCCGGGGTGCCTCGGTGACCCCGGCCGCAGCCTCGGTGGGTCCAGGCGGCCGCGGCCTCGGTGGGTCCAGGCGGCCGCGGCCTCAGTGACCCAGGCGGCCGCGGCCGAGTCGCAGCAGCAGCATGGCCAGCGTGTGACCCTCCTGGCCCAGCTCGCTGAAGCGCTCGAGGACCTTCATCTCCCGGCTGTGGACCAGGCGGGTGCCGCCGGATGCCATCCGGGTCTGGCCGATGATGCGCGAGACCTCGGTGCGGCGCTTGACCGCCGCCAGGATCTCGGCGTCGAGCCGATCGATCTCCTTGCGGAGCTCGTCGATCTCCGCCTCGGTGGTGGGCAGGGCAGCATCGGATGCGCTGGCTCCGGAACCGGTGGCCTCGGTGTTGGTGCTCATGTCGTCTCCTCGCGTCAGCTCTGGGATCGCTTCGGATTCTGCGGGCGTTACCGGTCCGGCCGTCGGCTCGGGCTTCGGTGGCGCGGCAGCCGAAGCCTCGGGGTGCGGTCAGGCCTCGGTCATCGGCTCTCACACCGATGGCAGTGTCGCCGGTAGCGGCGACGTGGAGCACATGACATGACGTTCAGTTTGCCACCCGTCCCCGAACCGGCCAAGTAAGGCATACCTGTCGAATCGCCCCCGCCCGGCCGGCACGGCTGTCGGCGATCGCCGGTAGTTTGGTACCACGATGAACACTCCCGTTGCCTCCGGCCGTCCCGTCCCCGCCCCGAACCCGGGGGTGCGAGCGACGACCTCCGACGCTCTGCTCGAGGGCCTCAACCCACAGCAGCGGGAGGCGGTGACCCACACGGGTTCTCCGCTGCTCATCGTCGCGGGCGCCGGCTCGGGGAAGACGGCGGTGCTGACGCGGCGCATCGCGTACCTGCTGGGGGAGCGGAGGGTGACGCCGGGCCAGATCCTGGCCATCACGTTCACCAACAAGGCGGCCGCCGAGATGCGCGAGCGTGTCGCCCACCTGGTCGGCCCGCGGGCGAACAGCATGTGGGTGTCGACGTTCCACTCGAGCTGCGTGCGGATCCTGCGCGCGCAGTCGGCGCTGCTGTCGGGGATGAACTCGAACTTCACCATCTACGACGCCGACGACTCCCGGCGGCTGCTCACCATGATCGCCAAGGATCTCGACCTCGACGTCAAGCGGTACTCCGCGCGGCTGCTGGCTACGCACATCTCCAATCTCAAGAACGAGCTGATCGGTCCCGAGGAGGCCGCGGCCGCCGCGGATCGCGAGGCGGCGGACCTGCCGCGGATCGTCGCGACGGTCTACGCCCACTACCAGCAGCGGCTGCGCGCGGCCAACGCCTTCGACTTCGACGACCTGATCGGGGAGACGGTGGCGCTGTTGCAGGCGCATCCGCCGGTGGCGGAGTACTACCGCCGACGGTTCCGCCACGTTCTCGTCGACGAGTACCAGGACACCAACCACGCGCAGTACGTGCTCGTGCGCACGCTCGTCGGCGGGGCGGACGACACCGTGTCGGACGACGCGGTCGCGCCGGCGGAACTGTGTGTCGTCGGCGACGCCGACCAGTCCATCTACGCGTTCCGCGGCGCGACGATCCGCAACATCGAGGAGTTCGAACGCGACTATCCCGAGGCTCGCACGATCCTGCTCGAGCAGAACTACCGTTCCACCCAGACCATCCTCTCCGCGGCGAACGCGGTGATCGCCCGCAACACCGGGCGTCGGGAGAAACGGCTGTGGACTGACTCCGGTGCGGGGGAGCCGATCACCGGGTACGTCGCCGACAACGAGCACGACGAGGCGCAGTTCGTCGCCGCGGAGATCGACCGGCTCGTCGACGCCGGGGACGCGAAATTCGCCGACATCGCCGTCTTCTACCGCACCAACAACTCCTCGCGCGCCCTCGAGGACGTGTTCATCCGGCACGGCGTGCCCTACCGGGTGGTCGGCGGCGTGCGCTTCTACGAGCGCAAGGAGGTGCGGGACCTCGTCGCGTACCTGCGGGTGCTCGCGAACCCGGACGACACGGTCAGCCTGCGCCGGATCCTCAACACCCCCCGTCGCGGCATCGGCGACCGCGCCGAGGCCTGCGTGGCGGTGCACGCCGAACGCACGGGCGTCGGGTTCGGCCGGGCCCTGCGCGACGCCGCCGAGGGGACCGTGCCGCTGCTGAATTCCCGCTCGCAGAAGGCCGTCGCCGCGTTCGTCGACCTCATGGACGAACTACGGGCGATGCTCACCGAGACCGACGCCGACGGCAACGACCTCGTCGACATCGGCGACATCGTCGAAGCGGTGCTCGATCGCACCGGATATCGCGCCGAGCTCGAGGCCAGCGACGACCCGCAGGACGGCACGAGGCTCGACAACCTCAACGAGTTGGTCAGCGTCGCAAGAGAATTCTGTTCGGACGCGCGCAACGCCGCGGGTCTCGAGGACGAACGCGAGGTGCCGGAGGGGGAGCCCGAGCCCGGTTCCCTGGCGGCGTTCCTCGAGCGGGTGTCGCTGGTGGCCGACGCCGATCAGATCCCCGAGGAGGGCGACGGGGTCGTCACCCTGATGACGCTGCACACCGCCAAGGGGCTCGAATTCCCGGTGGTGTTCGTCACCGGGTGGGAGGACGGGCAGTTCCCGCACATGCGCGCTCTCGGCGACCCTGCCGAACTCTCGGAGGAACGGCGCCTGGCCTATGTCGGCCTCACCCGTGCGCGGCACCGCCTGTATCTGAGCCGCGCGGTGCTGCGCTCGGCCTGGGGGCAGCCCGTGACCAATCCGGAATCGCGTTTCCTCCAGGAGATCCCGCAGGAACTCGTGGAATGGCGCCGGGAGGATCCGGGGGTCGCCGGTGGGCACGCCATCGGTGCCGGGCGGGGCCGGAGCGGTTACGGCGGAATCGGTTCCGGCTTCGGGGGCGGGACTTCCCGGTTCGGCGGGGACCGGCCGTCGACGCCGAGTTCCGGGCGTTCGCGCAACAACCATCTCGTGCTCGCCGTCGGCGATCGGGTCAGCCACGACAAGTACGGCCTCGGCACGGTCCTCGAAACCCGCGGCTCCGGGCCGACCGCGACGGTGGTCGTCGACTTCGGCAGCGCCGGGAAGGTGCGGTTGATGCTCGTCGGCGGCGTGCCGATGGTCAAACTCTGAGCCGGACGCGATACGGGCCCCGCACCAGCCGGTGCGGGGCCCGTATCGCGAATGCGGTCGGCGGTCAGTCGTTCCGGATGCCGAGGGAGATGCCGCGAGTCGCGAGCCAGGGCAGCGGATCGATCTTGTCGATGCCGTTGAGGTGGACCTCGAAGTGCAGGTGCGGGCCGGTGGACTGGCCACGGTTGCCCATGGTGGCGATCTGGTCACCCGCCATGACCTGCTGACCGACGGTCACGAAGGACTGGTCGATGTGACCGTAGACGGTGACGGTGCCGTCGGCGTGGCGCAGACGCACCCACATGCCGAACCCGGACGCCGGACCGGAGTCGATGACGGTGCCGTCGGCGACCGCGAGGATCGGGGTTCCGATGGGACCGGCGATGTCCACACCGGCGTGCAGGGTTCCCCAGCGGGCGCCGTAGCTGGAGGTGAAGACGCCCGCGGCCGGCAGGACGAACAGGGGGCGACGGGCGGCGGCCTCGCGGGCGGCGCGCTCCTCGCTGAAGCGCTGGCCCTTGGCGAGCAGATTGGAGAACTGGGACAGGTCGTTCGGGTCCGCGATGTTGAGGACCTGAGGGGCCTGGGAGGGAGTCGCGCTCTCGGACTCGGTCTCCGCGGCGAACTGGGCGGCCTGCGGCACCGCGGTGGCGGTGATGACGTTCGAGCCGGTGGTGTCGGCGGCGAGGGCGACCTCGGAATGCTCGGAGTTCTGAGCGGGGCCGCTGGTGGCGGCCTGACCCGCGGCGACGACGGCGCCGGCGGCGACCGCGAGGACCGCGGCACGGCCCTTGAGGGCGGCGGGCGGAGTGGGAACGCGGTGGGCGCCGCCGCGACGAGGCGGGGCGGCCGGATCACCGTCGGACACTGCGAGGGCGGTGAGCGGGCGGGCCGGCTCGTCGCCGTAGAATTCGTACTGCTCGGTGGTGCTGGTGTTACGGAAATTCACAATGCTCGAGACGTCCGGATCGTCCGCAGGGCCCTCGTCGAAGTAGTGCTCGTGCGGCTGCCAGTGGCCCGGGTAGAGGCGGTCGGTCGCCCCTGCGAAGTCGATATCGTCGAACTCGCTGTCGGGACGGCTGTCGGCGCGGGGAGTGCAAGTGTGCATCGACTGCCGTCCTCCGTTCGTGACCTGACCGTTACTCGGACCGAAGCGACGGTAACGAAACGATCGCAAGCGTGGCAACCTAAACGGGCAGGAAATCGGACCTTGTGACCGGCATCACAGTTTGAGCTGGGCAAATCTGGAAACATTTCCCTGGTTACGGGGCGATACCGAAGACTTACGGTGTGTCACGCCGGGATGTACCGGAAGGCCGTCGTAGCGTCGGATCGTGCCGAGCCGCCCGCCCGTACTTCTCGCTGCGCTCGTCCTGGCCGCGCTCGGAGCCACCGCGGTGGCGGTCGCGCCGCTCCTGCCCGTGGTCCGTGCCGACACGGGACCGGTCGGCGCCGCCTCGGGCGCCGCGTCCCTCGTCGCTGCCGTCGTCGCGCTCGCGGTTCCCGCCGGTGCGGTGAGTCTTGCCCGCCGGCGCGGCCCCCTCCCCGCCGTCCGGGCCGCCGCGCTTCTCGCTGGAGCGGGGTTCGTCGCACTCGGCGCGGCCCTGCTCGACGTCGCGCTGTTCACCGACGCCCTCGACGCGGACCGCCTCGAGCTGTTCCGGCCCGTCACCGCCGCGGGACTCGCGGCAGGTCCCGGCGCGGGCGTCGTCCTCGCCGGTCATCTCGCCTCGGTCCTCGCCGGGGCCCTCGGAGCCGTCGCGGTCCGGCAACTGGAAGCCGAGCCCGACGCCCACCTCCCCGGCGAGGACCGGCCCGCGGTTGCCCGCACCGGGGCTCCGGCGGCGGCCGGTGTGGCGGGAGCTGCACTTGCCGCGGCCGGTGCGCTGCTCGCCCCGCCCTTCGTGTCGAACGACCCGGTCCTGCTCGGTTCCGGCGTCCTCGACGCCACGCCGGCTGCGGCGATCGGCGCCCTGGTGGCGGCGGTCGCGGTGCTGCTGGCGGCGACGTGGGCGCTGGTGACCTCGTCGTCGGCCGCCGCAGCCGGGGCGTTGGCCGGTGCGGGGCTCGGTGCGCTGGGCATCCTGGGGCCCCGGCTGGCGGCGGGACTGAGCGGTGCGCGGCTGACGCCGTCGTCCGCGGCCGCCGTCGGCGTGCTCGCTGCCGTCCTGCTCGTCGCGGCCGCGGCCGCGCTGCCCCGGCTCGTCGCACGGTCCGATCACGCCGCCGGGCCGGTGCCCAGGGTGCTGCCGTCCGCTCCCGCGGCGCGGCATCGGCAGGCGGGTGTCGCGGGGCTCGTCACCGGCGCCGTCGCGACAGTGGGTTCGCTGCTGCCGGCGCTGTCGGTGCCCGCCGGTGCGGCGCCCGAACTGCCTGCCGCCCGCATGCTGTTCGCCGCGGGTCTGCTCGTGCTGGCACTGAGCGTGTGGCTGCTGCTCTCCGAGTTCGCTGCTCCGCTGCGACCCGCCGTCGTGGTGCCGGCCGCCGGGGTGGTCACCGCCGCCGGGGCGGTGCTGCAGTCCTGGGTGCTCGCCGCGGGCCTGCCCGGTGTCGGCGCCGGGCCGGGCACCTGGCTGGCCGGGGCCGCCATCCTGGGGGCGGCGGTGACGGGCGTGTTCGTCGTCCTCGCGGGAGGTGCGGAACGCGACGGCATCGACACCTCCGTCGAACGGATCGCCGGGCCCGTCGCGCGCACGGTGGGCGCGGCGGCGGCGCTCACTGCCGGTGCCGGGGTGCTGCTGCCGTTGCAGCCCGGCGCCGGCTCGGTGCTGAGCTACCCCTGGGGGTACGACGTGTGGGGGCGGGCGGTGCTCGCCGTCGCGGTGGTCGCCGCGGTGCTGGTCGCAGCGCGTGCGCGGCCGGCCCGCGGCAGTGTGCTGTTGCTCGGTGCGGCGGCCTCGGTGGCCCTGTACGCGGCCTCGTGGGTGCTCGTACGGACCCCGGAGCAGGAGCCGGTGAACGGAGTCCTCACGCTGCCTGCAATCCTGGGGGTGGTGCTCCTCCTGGCTGCGGCGTGGCTCACAATCCGGGAGGAAAATCCGTGAGGTACCCCTCGGGGCCCCACTCCGGTGACATGCGACACATACCAGGAGTGCGGGCGTTTGGTGGGACTTCCGACTAGTTACAGTCCGAACGGACCCGCTCATACCCCTCGAGCGGGCGTCAACGCAGACGAGACGGTGAGCAGATGGATCTCTTCGAATACCAGGCGAAGGAACTCTTCGCCAAGCATGGTGTGCCGACGTCGCTGGGTCGTGTGACCGACACGGCCGACGATGCCAAGGCTATCGCCGAGGAAATCGGTAAGCCTGTGATGGTCAAGGCCCAGGTCAAGACCGGTGGTCGTGGCAAGGCCGGCGGCGTGAAGTACGCCGCCACCCCCGAGGATGCGAAGACCCACGCCGAGAACATCCTCGGCCTCGACATCAAGGGTCACATCGTCAAGAAGCTGCTGGTCGCCGAGGCCAGCGACATCGCGGAGGAGTACTACATCTCCTTCCTGCTCGACCGTGCCAACCGCACCTACCTGGCCATGTGCTCGGTCGAGGGCGGCATGGAGATCGAAGAGGTCGCGGCAACCAAGCCCGAGCGTCTCGCCAAGGTGTCCGTGGACGCCGTCAAGGGTGTCGACCTCGCGTTCGCGCGCAGCATCGCCGAGCAGGGCCACCTGCCCGCCGAGGTGCTCGACGCCGCGGCCGTGACCATCCAGAAGCTGTGGGAGGTCTTCGTCGCCGAGGACGCCACCCTGGTCGAGGTCAACCCCCTCGTGCGTACCCCCGACGATCAGATCCTCGCCCTGGACGGCAAGGTCACCATCGACGAGAACGCGGGCTTCCGTCACCCCGAGCACGCCGAGCTCGAGGACAAGGACTCCACCGATCCGCTCGAGGCCAAGGCCAAGGAGCACGACCTGAACTACGTCAAGCTCGACGGTCAGGTCGGCATCATCGGCAACGGCGCGGGTCTGGTCATGTCGACCCTCGACGTCGTCGCGTACGCCGGTGAGAAGCACGGCGGCGTCAAGCCCGCCAACTTCCTCGACATCGGCGGTGGCGCCTCGGCCGAGGTCATGGCCGCCGGCCTGGACGTGATCCTGAACGACTCCCAGGTCCAGAGCGTGTTCGTCAACGTGTTCGGTGGCATCACCGCGTGCGACGCCGTCGCCAACGGCATCGTCAAGGCGCTCGAGATCCTCGGCGACGAGGCCAACAAGCCGCTGGTCGTCCGTCTGGACGGCAACAATGTCGAGGCCGGCCGCAAGATCCTGGCCGACGCCAACCACCCGCTGGTCACGCTGGTCGGAACCATGGACGAGGCCGCTGACAAGGCCGCCGAGCTGGCGTACGCCGCGAAGTAAGGACACACGGAGAACATGTCTATCTTCCTCAACAAGGACTCGAAGGTCATCGTCCAGGGCATCACCGGCGGCGAGGGCACCAAGCACACCGCCCTGATGCTCAAGGCCGGGACCCAGGTCGTCGGCGGCGTCAACGCCCGTAAGGCCGGCACCACGGTGTCCCACACCGCGGCCGACGGTTCCGCCGTCGAGCTGCCCGTCTTCGGCACCGTCGCCGAGGCGATGAAGGAGACCGGCGCGGACGTCTCGATCGCGTTCGTTCCCCCCAAGTTCGCCAAGGACGCCATCATCGAGGCCATCGACGCGGAGATCCCGCTGCTCGTGGTCATCACCGAGGGCATCCCGGTGCAGGACACCGCGTACGCGTGGGCCTACAACGTCGAGAAGGGCAGCAAGACCCGGATCATCGGCCCCAACTGCCCCGGCATCATCACCCCCGGCGAGTCGCTGGTCGGCATCACCCCGGCCAACATCTCCGGCAAGGGCCCGGTCGGCCTGGTGTCGAAGTCCGGCACGCTGACCTACCAGATGATGTTCGAGCTGCGTGACTTCGGCTTCTCGACCGCCATCGGCATCGGCGGCGACCCGGTCATCGGCACCACCCACATCGACGCCATCGAGGCGTTCGAGAAGGATCCCGAGACCAAGCTCATCGTCATGATCGGCGAGATCGGCGGCGACGCCGAGGAGCGCGCGGCCGACTACATCAAGGCGAACGTGACCAAGCCGGTCGTCGGCTACGTCGCCGGGTTCACCGCTCCCGAGGGCAAGACCATGGGCCACGCCGGCGCCATCGTCTCCGGCTCCTCGGGCACCGCGCAGGCCAAGAAGGACGCCCTCGAGGCGGCCGGCGTGAAGGTCGGCAAGACGCCGTCCGAGACCGCCGCTCTCGCGCGCGAGATCCTGCAGTCGCTCTAGAACAGAGCGGAGCGGCTTCGCCGCCGGTGTGTCCTTTGGGCGGTCCAGGCAGCCCAAAGGACACACCGGCGGCTCCGCTGCCTACCCGTCGACCCATTCGGTGCCGACGGGCACGAGTTCCCCCGCACCGGCCGTCACCGACGCCACCACGCTCTGCAGGTCGGTCGCATCCCGCGCCGCGACGGTGAAGACGACACGCTCCGTGTAGGACACGTCGAGCACGCTCACTCCGCGGCCCCGTAGTTCCGACTCCACGCGTCCGGCATCACCGTGCCCCACCGCCAGCGTGAACACCTCCCGCCGCTCCCGCGGCACCAGCGTCGCCGCGTCGACCGCAACCGCCACCGCACCCGAATACGCTCGGACCAGTCCGCCCGCGCCGAGCTTGATGCCCCCGAACCATCGGGTGACCACCACCGCGACGTTCACCAGGTCGCGGTGGTGCAGCACCTGCAGCATCGGCACCCCGGCCGTGCCACCCGGCTCCCCGTCGTCGCTCGACCGCTCCGCCCGGTGCGCCGGCTCGTCGCCCACCACGAAGGCCCAGCAATGATGCCGCGCATCGGGATACAGCCGCCGCTGTTCTTCGACGAAGGCGAGCGCGGCGGTGTCCGAGTCGACGCGGCGCAGCACGGCGAGGAAGCGGGAGTGCTTGATCTCCGTCTCGGCGACGACGTCCGGTCCGGGCTCGAGGGTGCTGGGCATGGGCACATTCTCGCCGGTGGGGATTCGCCGGATTCGCGGGACTCCTGCCGCCCACGGTGATCGTGCCTAGGCTGGTCGCAGAGCAGCCGACGACATCAGGAGGAGCGATGACCTACCCAGCAGGCTCGGGAACGGGCCGGTCCGACAACCCGGCAGGCCCCTCGGGGTCGTCGACCGGGGCAGGACCCGGGTCCGCCGCCCGCGGCGTCTCCGACAAGGTGGTGCCGCTGCTCCTGCCGATCGCCGTCGCGGTGCTGGCGGTGCTGAACTTCCTGCTCGGCCTGGCGCCGTACGTGCGCATCTCCTTCGGCACCCAGGTCGCGCTGTCGTCGTTCGACTTCGGGTTCGCGGTCGTCCCGCTGGCCTTCCTGCTCTTCGGCGGCGCGGCCGCTGCGCTGTCGCTGCTGCCGGGTCAGGACCTGCGCTCCGTCGCGGTGGCGGCCTCCGCGGTCGGCTTCGTGGTGTCGCTGTTCCAGCTCTTCCACCTCCCGGACGACACCGGCATCTCCTGGGGTGGGGTGTCGATCCTCGTCCTCGGTTTCCTGCAGACCGCGCTCGCGCTCATGGCGCTGCTCTTCGGGATCGGGATTTTGGTGCCCGGCCAGCGTCGTTCGCCCGCGCAGTCGTTCGGCGGCCAGGGTTACGGCGGGCAGGGTTACGGAGCGCAGGGTGCCGGAGCGCAGGGCTACGGTGCGCAGGGCTACGGTGCGCAGGGTGCCGGTGGGGGGCAGGGTTACGCTCCCGGCGCGACGGCGAGCGGATACGGAACGCCGGGCTCCGGGTACCCTTCCGGATCCTCGGCCTACCCCTCCGGGACCTCGGCCTACCCGTCCGGGACCTCGGCGCAGTACCCCGGCTACCAGCAGGCGCAGTACCCCTCGGGTCAGTACCCGTCCGGTCAGTACCCGTCGGGCCAGTACCCGTCGGGCCAGTACCCGTCCGGCCAGTACCCCTCCGGCCAGTACGCCGGGGGCCAGTACCCCGGCACCCAGTACTCGGGGGCGCAGCCGCGCGAGCACTACCCCAGCCCGGACGCCGGCGCCCAGACCGAACACCTGAGCCAGCCGCTGCGCGTCGACCGGCAGCATTCCGAGGGCCAGCACCCCGGACAGCAGGCCTACACCCCGACGGGCGCGCAGGCGCCGTACGGTGCGGGGACTCCGGGTCCCGCCGGTCGGACGGGCGAGTCTGCCGGCGGCGACGTCGACGAGCCGACGGTGCTCGCCCCCCGGGACGCAGACTCCGAGCGGGAGGCCACCGGCCGTTCCTCGGAGGGGGACACCGAGCGGACGTCGGATCCGGCGCCGACGCAGGCGTTCCGTCCCGGCGACGAACCGCGGTGAGGGCTCCCGCACATGCTGCGGCGCGCCTGACCGTCCCGATCGTCGCCGGGTGACACTCTCGACACGATGACCTCGACGCTAGGCCGGTCCGACCGGCACACGACCCCGGAAGGCACCCCGGTCGAACCGGAGCAGTTGCGGATCCTGCTCGGCACGGCGGCCAAGGTGCCGGCGGTGACCCTCGCGTTGATCGCCACGCTGGTGGTGACCACGATGGTGGCCGCGAGCAGCGACCTGACCGGCATCTACGCGGCCATCGCGGGCAGCTGGCTGGCCCTGCACCAGGTGACATTGACGATCGACGGGGTACCGCTGGGGGTGCTGCCGTTGCTGCCGACAGCGGTGCTGGTGTGGCTGACCGCTCGGGCCGCACGGTCGGCCACCGATGGTGTCGTCGCCCTCGGTGGCCGTCCGCTCGATCGCCGGAACGCCTCGCGCATCGCGGCGGCCACCCTCGCCGGTCCGACGGTGATCACGGTGGCGGCACTGATCGTGATCCAGGATGCGGCAAGTGTCCTGCCTGTCGTCACCCCCAATCCCGCGTCCGCGCTGGCGTGGGTGACCGCGCTGTACCTGGTCGGGGCCGGGCTCGGCATCGGTTCCCGGACGTGGCGGCCGCTGGCGTCCCGCTACGGGGTGCCGAACTGGCTGGTCGCCGCCGTGCGTCCCGCGGCCCGGACGGTGCTGGGGATGTTCGCCGCGGGCGGGGTGGTGACCGTGCTCGCGCTGCTGTGGTCGTGGACCGTGGTCGGTGACCTGATCGGCCGCGGCGGGGGAGCGGTCGGCGCCCTCGGGCTGACGGTGTTGTCGGTGCTGTACCTGCCCAACGTGCTGATCGGGGCCGCCGCCGTGGTGACCGGCAGCACGGTGCAGTTCGGCGACGTGCGCGTGAGCCTGTTCGAGGCGACCGGCGGGGACCTGCCTGCCCTGCCGGTGCTTGCCGTGATCCCACCGGGACCGGCCGCGCCGTTCTGGCCCGTGCTGCTCGCCGTCCCCGCGACGGTGGGCGCGCTGCTCGGGCGGTACGTCGCCCGGTGCCACCTCGAGGCACGCGCCCGAGGGGAACGCGTGTCGTCCACCGACGCCGCCCTCACGGTGGTTGCTGCGGCGGCGCTCGCCGGTGCGACGACCGCGCTGGCCACGTGGGCTGCCGGTGGCCCGCTGGGGGTCTTCGGTGTGGTCGGCGGAAACTGGTGGCTGGCCGGGGTGCTGGTGTTCGCGTGGACGGGACTGCTCGGCCTCGTCACCTCGCAGCTGCTGCTGTGGCGCGAGCACCGCCTGGCTGCGGTGGAAGCCGCCCGGCAGTCGGCCGCCGAGGAGAAGCTCACCGATGACGAGGTCGCCGGAGAGCAGCTCGCCGACGAGGAGCCCGGCGACGAGGCGGCCGAGGGCCCCGGCGACGAGCCGGACGAGAACCCCGACGACGACGTCCGGGAGCTCGAGGCGGCACCGGCCGCCGACGTGCTCGATGCCGAGATCGTCGAGGACGACCCCTCGGCCGCCGCCGATACGCCCGTCGCCGCGGACCCGGACACCGCGGACCCGGACACCGAGGACGCGGACACCGAGGACCCGGGCACCGAGGACCCGGACACCGAGGACCCGGACACCGAGGACCCCGTCGCCGAACGTACGGACGTCGACGCGACGATCGAGGACGCGGCCGACGAGCCGGCCCGGCCCGTCGAGAGGGACCGGGATGCCGGCGCGCCACCGGAGCCCAACGGCGACCTGCCGGAGGGTGCCACACCCCCCAAGGGCTAGGCTCTACCCGGCCGAGCCTCCGGCCGCCCCCTCTCGAGTTCCAGGAGTAGAGCGCTGACTGCCTCGCGTGACCAGCTGCCGCCCACTGTGCCGGCACGGGTCGTCGTCCTCGCTTCGGGCACCGGCAGCCTGCTGCGGTCGCTGATCGACGCGACGCACACGGACGGATATCCCGCCCGGATCGTCGCCGTCGGAGTGGACCGCGAGTGTGCCGCCGAGGGGCATGCGGAGGCCGCCGGTATTCCCCATGTCCGTGTCGCTCTGCGCGAGCACCCGGACCGGGCCGCGTGGGACCGCGCCTTGACCGACGCCGTCGCTGCGCACGAGCCGGACCTGGTGGTCTCGGCCGGTTTCATGAAGATCCTGGGGCCGGTCTTCCTGGACCGGTTCGGGGGCCGCATCGTCAACACCCATCCGGCGCTGCTGCCCGCGTTCCCCGGCGCACACGCCGTGCCGGACGCCCTCGCCTACGGGGTGAAGGTCACCGGCTCGACCGTGCACCTGGTCGACGCGGGTGTCGACACCGGTCCCATCCTGGCGCAGGAACCCGTGCCGGTCCTCGACGACGACGACGAGGCCACCCTGCACGAACGCATCAAGGTTGTGGAGCGACGACTGCTGGCCGACGTGGTCGCCGCCGTCGCCACCCGTGGAGTTGTATCCGATGGACGAAAGGCCGTGATCCCCAGTGACCGAACGTAAGGCTGTGCGACGCGCACTCGTCAGCGTCTACGACAAGACCGGTTTGGTCGAACTGGCGACGGGCCTGCACGAGGCGGGTGTCGCGCTGGTCTCCACCGGGTCCACGGCGGCCACCATCGCCGGCGCCGGAATCCCCGTCACCAAGGTGGAGGACCTCACCGGATTCCCCGAATGTCTCGAGGGCCGGGTCAAGACGCTGCACCCGCGGGTGCACGCCGGCATCCTCGCCGACACGCGCAAGCAGGATCATCTCGATCAGCTCGCCGAACTCGGTGTCGAGGCGTTCGAACTGGTCGTGGTGAACCTGTACCCGTTCACGCAGACCGTCGCCTCCGGCGCCACCGCCGACGAGTGCGTCGAGCAGATCGACATCGGCGGCCCGTCCATGGTGCGTGCCGCCGCGAAGAACCACCCGTCGGTCGCGGTGGTCGTCGACCCGGCCCGCTACGACGACGTGCTCGACGCCGTCAAGGGCGGCGGTTTCACCCTGTCGCAGCGCAAAGCCCTTGCCGCCCAGGCATTCCAGCACACCGCCGCCTACGACGTGGCGGTGGCGAGCTGGATGAACGCCGGCTACGCCGCCGGGGAGGCCGACACCGCCGAGCAGTTCCCGGCGTGGGCCGGTGCGACGTGGGAGCGCGCGGCCGTGCTGCGCTACGGCGAGAACCCGCACCAGGCGGCGGCGCTGTACGTGAACGAGGCGGGCGAGCCGGGTCTGGCGCGGGCCGAGCAGTTCCACGGCAAGGAGATGTCGTACAACAACTATCAGGACGCCGACGCGGCCTGGCGCGCCGCGCACGACCACGACCGGCCGTGCGTCGCGATCATCAAGCACGCCAACCCGTGTGGGATCGCGGTCGCGGAGTCCGTCGCCGAGGCGCACCGCAAGGCACACGAGTGCGATCCGGTGAGTGCGTTCGGCGGCGTGATCGCCGTCAACCGTGAAGTGAGCGTGGCGATGGCCGAGCAGGTCGCCGAGATCTTCACCGAGGTGATCATCGCCCCCGGCTACGCGGACGGCGCGGTCGAGGTGCTCAGCCGCAAGAAGAACATCCGCATTCTGCGGGCCGACTCGCCGCAGGCGGCGCAGATCGAACTGC
Source organism: Rhodococcus ruber (assembly GCF_016804345.1). Lineage (NCBI taxonomy): Bacteria > Bacillati > Actinomycetota > Actinomycetes > Mycobacteriales > Nocardiaceae > Rhodococcus > Rhodococcus ruber. The sequence goes on from NZ_CP044211.1 coordinate 1,599,926, forward strand.
GGCAGATCTCAGGCGGAATGCTGCTGCAGGAGCGCGACACCCTCACCGCGCCGGGCGATTCGGCCGCGAACTGGGAGCTGGCCTGCGGCGAGGCCGCCGACGCCGAGACCCTCGCGGATCTCGAGTTCGCGTGGCGTGCCTGCCGGGCCGTGAAGTCCAACGCGATCCTGCTCGCCGCGGGCGGCGCCACCGTCGGTGTCGGCATGGGGCAGGTCAATCGTGTGGACTCCGCCCGGCTCGCGGTCTCCCGCGCCGGGGACCGGGTCGTCGGATCCGTCGCCGCATCCGACGCGTTCTTCCCGTTCGCGGACGGCCTGCAGGTGCTCACCGAGGCCGGTGTCCGGGCCGTCGTGCAGCCGGGCGGTTCGGTGCGCGACAACGAGGTCATCGAGGCCGCTCGCGAGGCCGGCGTGACCCTGTACCTCACCGGCGCACGCCACTTCGCGCACTGAGCGACGCCGGCCGCCCGCACGCGCCGGTCAGGCCGCGTGCGGGTGCCCGGTCGCCGGGCGGGTCACCGTCCGCGGCGCGGCGTCGCGGGCGTCGGAGATGACCAGCCGGGCGGCACCGCGGTCGAGCAGTTCGCGGATGAGGTCCGCAGCGGCCGCAGCCTGTTCGGTGCCGACGTGGCTCAGGTCGATCGTGATCGCGTGACCGGTGAGATCGTCGGGCAGGTCCTTGGGGACGGCGCCGGTGGCGCCGAGTCGCAGTTTCATCGTGTTCTCCTCTTACTGGACAAGATCGGTATGCGGGGAAAAGAAAGGGCACCCGAGGCGATGTGCCCGGGTGCCCGAGAAGGAATCGATCGAGTCGTCGACTCATTCCCGGGGTCGCCACTTGGCGAAGTGGAAGTACGCGTAGGTGTGTCGGCACCAGCTGGGTACGGCAACGCGCATCGACTTCGCCGCGATGACCTTGTCGTCTCGCATCGGACCGTACCTTTCTCGTGTGTTCCTACGGGTTAACCGGACACCATACCCGAGTAAAGCGAATCTGACATCTCTTGTGTTCCGCCCGTCTCGGGCGAGGGGTCAGAGCTTGGCGAGCCACGCCTCGAAACCGCGGGTGAACTCGTCGGAGAAGGGCAGATCGGCGATGTAGTCGGCACCGGTGGACTGCTGGTCGCCGATGTCCTTGAGCACGTGGTTGGACCGGTACAGGCGCAGGGACGTCAGGTTCGTGTGCACGAGCGCCGAGTCGAGGGCGTCGACGTCCTCGACCCGCACCTGGATGTCCTTCGCCGAGACGCTGGTCAGCACCGGCAGCCCGCCCTCGAGCTGAGCCGCGAGCATCCGCGGATCGAGCGCGTCCTCCTCGGCGAGGGCCTTGGCGTTGGCCGAGACCAGACCGGCGTTGCGCAGCGGCTCGGGCAGGGTGTCGCTGAGGGTGCCGTCGGCGCGCAGCGATTCCACGGCGCCGGCGAGGGCCAGGCGCAGTTCGTCGGCGACCTGGATCGGGAGCTGACCGGCGTCGACGACCGCGTCGAGCTGGGCGTCGATCTGGGCGGTGAGCAGGTCCAGCAACCGCACGGCCAAGGGCTCGAGCAGCGCGATGCCTGCGACCGGGGCACCGGCGTCGGCGAGGGTGAGGGCGATGAGGGCGCCCTCGCTGTGCCCGACCACGTAGAGCCGCTCGGCGTCGATGCCCGGCTGCGCGGCGAGGAACCGGAGGCCGTCCGTGGCGGCGTCGATGAACGTGGAGAACCCGAGGTCGGCGACGTCGGCGACGTCGTACGGGCCGAGGCCGGTCACACCGCTGCCGAGCTTGTCGTAGCGCAGGCTCGCGAAGCCGTTGCGCTCGAGCACGTCGGCGAGGTGGCGCAGCGTGCCGATCGGGCCGGGCAGCAGCGCACTGTCGCCGTTGCGATCGGTGGGACCGCTGCCGGCGAGCAGCAGCACGGCGGGGACGTTTCCGTCGCTCGCGGCGGGCACGCGCAGGCTGCCGTGCAGGGTCACGTCGCCGCTGGAGAAGGAGATGTCGGTGTCCGCCATGCGTCGTGTCTATCAGAACCGGTCAGACCGTCCGCAGGCGGCTCAGCCGTCGATACCCGCGGTGGACGGCCCACACGAAGCCCGCGAGCAGGGGCACGACGAGCAGCGGGACGACGAGCGCGATCAGCGACGTGACGAACGACAGCAGGTCGTCGAGCAGCGACAGCGCCGGGTTGCCGAGTCCCGCGGTGGTGACCGTGCTCGCCGCGCGGGTGCCGGTCTGCACAGTGCTCACCGCCATCGCGGTCGGGGCGCCGACGACGATGCCGGCGAGAGCGGCCATCGCCGGGTCGAGATCGGCGAACGCCGCCCAGGCGGCCAGCGCGCCCGCGACGGGCCGCACGACGGTCGCGACGGCCGAGAGGACGTTGTCGACGAAGGGGACGAGGTCGGCGCCGACCTCGACGACGGTGGCGATCGCCAGGGCGACGAGCGCGCCCGTCGACCCGACCCACTGCATCGACTCGTTGAGCGCGATTCCGAACAGGCCGAAGTGCACTGCGGTGCCGAGCATCAGCAGCGGGAGAAAGGTGCGCAGGCCGGTGGCGGCGGCCAGCCCGATGCCCAGCAGTGCCGCGAGGAGCCAGGTGTCCATGGCGGGAGTCTAGGGATCGGTGCCGACAGCGCGCTCCGGCACGGCCCGATCCGGGAAGAGCTGCCGGTACGGCGCCGGTTCCGGGTGGGGCACCGCCGCGGCTGCAGGTGCCGAAATCACCGAACGCTCGTACCTTGGGAGGGGTGACGTCACCCACACTCAGGCCGTCCACCGTCGGAGAGCTGCGTGCCTCGGGACACGAGCACCGCTCCGTCAAGGACGAGATCCGGCAGAACCTGCTCGCCGCCCTGCGCGACGGCCTCGACCCGTGGCCGGGCATCGTCGGATTCGACGACACCGTCGTTCCGCAACTCGAACGTGCGCTGCTCGCGGGCCACGACGTGGTGCTGCTCGGTGAACGCGGGCAGGGCAAGACCCGGTTGCTGCGCACCCTGCCGCTGCTGCTCGACGAGTGGACACCGGTTATCGCCGGTTCCGAACTCGGCGAGCACCCCTACGACCCGATCACCCCCGCCTCGATCCGCCGCGCCGCCGAACTCGGCGACGACCTGCCCGTCGCCTGGCGGCACCGCAGCGAACGCTACGCCGAGAAACTCGCCACCCCCGACACCTCCGTCGCCGACCTGGTCGGCGACGTCGACCCCGTCAAGGTCGCCGAGGGCCGCAGCCTCGGCGACCCCGAGACCATCCACTTCGGTCTCGTGCCGCGCGCCCACCGCGGCATCGTCGCCGTCAACGAGCTGCCAGACCTCGCCGAGCGCATCCAGGTCTCGCTGCTCAACGTCATGGAGGAACGCGACATCCAGGTGCGCGGGTACACGCTGCGGCTCCCGCTCGACGTCCTGCTCGTCGCCAGCGCCAATCCGGAGGACTACACCAACCGCGGCCGGATCATCACCCCGCTCAAGGACCGGTTCGGCGCCGAGATCCGCACCCACTACCCGACGCAGCTCGACGACGAGATCGCCGTCATCGAGCAGGAGGCGCAGCTGCAGGCCCGGGTCCCGGACTTCCTGCTCGAGATCCTCGCCCGCTTCACCCGCCTGCTGCGTGAATCCACCTCGGTGGACCAGCGTTCCGGTGTGTCGGCGCGCTTCGCCGTCGCCGGCGCCGAGACCGTCGCCGCCGCGGCGATGCGTCGCGGCGCCGTGCTCGGCGAGGCCGACCCCGTCGCGCGTCCCGTCGACCTCGGCACCGTCGTGGAGGTGCTGCGGGGCAAGGTCGAGTTCGAATCCGGCGAGGAGGGAAGGGAATTCGAGGTCCTCGATCACCTCCTGAGGCGGGCCACCGCGGACGCCGCCCGCACCCGGCTCGCCGGGGTGAACCTCGGCCCGCTCGTCACCGCCGTCGAGCAGGGACAGCCGGTGGTGACCGGGGAACGGATCACCGCCAAGGCGCTGCTGGACGAACTGCCCGACCTGCCCGTCCTCGACGTCGTCGCCGAGCGGCTCGGCGCGGAGGACATCGGAACGCGGGCTGCCGCCGCCGAACTCGCGCTCGAGGGCCTCTACCTCGCGCGGCGGATCGCCAAGCACGCCGACGACGACGGCGCCGCGGTGTACTCCTGATGAGCCGGGGCGCGCGGTACGGGCCCTACGACGGCGGCGACCCCCTCGCCCCGCCGGTGGATCTGCGTGAGGCCCTCGCCGCGATCGGCGAGGACGTGCTGGCCGGCAGTTCGCCGCGACGTGCGCTGCGGGAACTGCTGCGCCGCGGTCACGGCTCGATGCGCGGGCTGGACCGCCTTGCGGCGCAGGCGAATCGGCGTCGGCGGGAGCTGCTGGACCGGACGAACCTCGACGGCACGCTGCGCGAGGTGCGTGAGCTGCTCGACCGGGCCGTCCTCGAGGAACGCAAGGCCCTCGCACGCGCACTCGACGACGACGCCCGGTTCGCGGAGATGCGGATCGAGGAACTGCCCGCCTCCACCGCGCAGGCCGTGCAGGAGCTCGCCGACTACGACTGGCGCAGCCCGCAGGCCCGGGAGGACTACGAGAAGATCCGTGACCTGCTGGGCCGCGAGGTGCTCGACCAGCGGTTCGCCGGGATGAAGCAGGCCCTCGAAGGTGCCACCGACGAGGACCGTGAGCGCGTGAACCGCATGCTCGAGGATCTGAACGATCTGCTGGACAAGCATTCCCGCGGGGAGGACACCCAGGAGGACTTCGAGCGGTTCATGGCCGAACACGGCGACTTCTTCCCGGAGAATCCCGGCAACGTGGAGGAACTGCTCGACTCGCTGGCCCAGCGCGCGGCGGCGGCGCAGCGCCTGCGCAACTCGCTCAGCCAGGAACAGCGCGACGAGCTCGACGCCCTCGCTCAGCAGGCGTTCGGTTCGCCGAGCCTGATGTCGCAGCTCGACCGTCTCGACTCGCACCTGCGTGCCGCCCGCCCGGGGGAGGACTGGACCGGGTCGGAGCGGTTCCGAGGGGACCGGGGAATGGGCCTGGGCGAAGCGACGGGGGCGCTGCAGGACGTCGCCGAACTCGACGCACTCGCCGAGCAGCTCTCCCAGCAGTACGCCGGCGCCTCCCTCGACGACATCGACCTCGACGCGCTGGCCCGCCAGCTCGGCGACGACGCCGCGGCCGATGCGCGCACGCTCGCCCAGCTCGAGAAGGAACTGCAGCGGCAGGGGTTCTTCGACCGGGGCGCCGACGGGCAGTGGCGCCTGTCGCCCAAGGCGATGCGCGAACTCGGCCGGACCGCGCTGCGCGACGTCATGGACCAGCTGTCCACCCGGGGCGGGCAGCGCGAGACCCGCCGGGCGGGGGCCACCGGTGAGCCCACCGGGGCGTCGCGCCCGTGGGAGTTCGGCGACACCGAGCCGTGGGACGTGGTGCGCACCCTCACCAACGCGACCCTGCGCGCCCCCGCGCGGATCCCGGTGCGGATGGATGTCACCGACGTCGAGGTCGTCGAGACCGAGCAGCGCACCCAGGCGGCGGTGGCGCTGCTGGTGGACACGTCGTTCTCGATGGTGATGGACGGCCGGTGGGTGCCGATGAAGCGCACGGCCCTGGCCCTCAACCACCTGGTCTCGACCCGGTTCCGCGGCGACGCGCTGCAGCTGATCGCGTTCGGCCGGCACGCCCGCGTCGTCACCGCCTCCGAACTCGCCGGGCTGGACGGGGTGTACGAGCAGGGCACGAACCTGCACCACGCGCTGATGCTGGCCGGCCGGCACCTGCGCCGGCATTCCAATGCCCAGCCGGTGGTGCTGGTGGTCACCGACGGTGAGCCCACCGCGCATCTCGAGGCGGACGGCTACGCGGCGTTCGACTATCCGCCCAGCGCCCGCACGCTCGGCATGACGGTCCGTGAGCTCGACCATCTCGCCCGCGTCGGGGCGCACGTGACGATCTTCCGGCTCGGCGACGATCCCGGGCTGGCGCGGATCGTCGACCGGATGGCCCGCCGGGTCGGTGGCCGGGTCGTCGCGCCGGACGTCGACGGCCTCGGGGCCGCCGTCGTAGGCGACTACGTGCGGCTGCGCCGCCGCTGACCCACCCCGTGCGCGATTCTGGTAGCGGGAACTACCGGAAACGCGCACGGGTGGCGTCTACCTGCGCAGCGCCCGCCACGTGCTCACCGCGGCGGTCGAGAGCAGTCCCGCGGTTACCAGGAACACCGAGGCGGTGCCGGCGACCCCGGCGATCGCGCCGGCTGCCAACGGCACCGACACTTGGCCGAGACGGTTGCCGGTGAGGCGTACCGCCAGCGCCGACGCCCGGTCCGCCGGTGCCACCAGTTCGACCACCCACGTCATGGTCAGCGGCTGCCCGAAACCCCAGAAGGCGCCGCAGAGCGCCAGGAGCGCGCCCAGCGCCCACGGGTTGGGCAGAAACGGTAGGGCCGCGACGGGCAGCGCAGTGCACGCCGTCGCCGACAGCAGCAGACGTCGCCGCGGGATCGTCCGCAGCGCCCACGGCAGCACCGCGCGCGAGACGATCGACGCGACGGTGCGGGCGGTGAGCAGAGCCGACACGAGCAGCACCCCGAATCCGAACTCCTCACCGAGCAGCGGCAGGTACGCGACGACGATGTCCACGGACGCCAGCACCACGAGGCTCGAGAACATCGCGGGCTTCATCCCGCGCGTGCGCAGCATCGACAGCACCGACTGCGGGGGCGCGTCGTCCGGGGTGCGTCCGGAACCGGGTGGTTCGCGCAGGCCGACGACGAACGGCAGGGCCATCGCGGCCAGAACCGTCATCACGAGCAGCGCCGGCGTGGTCTCGACGGTCTCGCCGTTGCTCGCCGCAGCGATCACGCCGGCGAGCGGCACCCCGATCGCCTGACCGACCGACACCCCGAGGGTGATGCCCGCGAAGCCGCGATCGAGCTCGCCCGGCGGCGACAGGATCGACACGAACGCCTGCCCCGACACCGTCACCAGGAGCTGACCGAGACCCAGGACGGCGTTGCCGAGACCGAGCACCAGCAGGTCCGGGCTGAGGGCGATGATCAGCGCACCGGCCACCGACACGACCACCCCGGCCCGGAGGATTCCGGCCGCGTGCCGGCGGTCGACGGCCCGGCCGAGTGGCACCGCGAGCACCAGCGGAACGAGGGCGAACAGGGCCGTCACCACGCCGATCACGGCCGCGTCGCCGCCGAGGGCGAGAACGCGGTAGGAGACGAGGACGCGCACCGACTGGAACGTCGCGTGCAGCAGCGCCGTCGCCGTGCACAGGAGCAGCAGCCAGTGCCGGGGGGTGCGGGCCATCGATCAGCCGGCCGTCACGATCCGGTCGGCGAGCGGCGCCCGCAGCGTCAGTTCGAGCACACCGGTGACGGCGATCATGATGCACGCCCGGTCCACCGCCTCGGGCAGCGTGCCGCCGCGCAGCGCCACCGTCACGGAGGTGCCGGACTCGGTGACGGTGGCTTCGACCCCGAAACACTCGGGTGTGCCGGTCTCGAAGTGGACGGCGATGCGGTCGCCGCCGACGCGGGTCCACGACTGTATCGGGATCGGGTGCGGGTCGACGAGATCGTCGCGGGCCGTGAAGACCGTTGCCCCCTCCGGCGTCGGCGCCTCGGGCAGGGCGGGGACGCCGGCGCCGCCCGGACCGCACGCGACGGCCAGGACGCAGCACACGGCGAGCACCGGCAATCGCATGGCTCTCAACCTAGCCGCGCCCGTCATGCGAGGAGCGCGGCGACGACGCCGATCGCGGGGATCGAGGCGAGGGTGGTGACCAGCGCGGCGTCGCGGGCGAGCACCATGCCGCGGCCGTAGCGGCTCGCGTAGACGAACACGTTCTGTGCGGTCGGCAGCGTCGCCACCACGACGATCGCGAAGAGTTCGTGCCCGTCCAGGCCCATCAGGTGCCGGGCCATGACGTAGGCGAGGACGGGCTGCACCACGATCTTGAGCACCGATGCGAGCGCGACGTCGCGGCGCGGGCTGGTGCCCTTCTCGAGCACCCGCACCCCCTGGAGCGACAGGCCGAATGCGAGCAGGGCACCCGGTACGGAGGCGCCACCGAGGAGGTGGAACGGCTGCATCAGCGCGGCAGGCGGCGTCCAGCCGGCGACGGCGACGGCGAGTCCGGCCGCGCCCGCCAGCACGATCGGGTTCTTGAACGGGGCGGTGATCGTCTCCCGTCGTGACGCGCCGGGGCGCATCGTCGACAGGTCCAGCATCGTCAAGGCGATGGGGGAGAACAGCACGATCTGGAACAGCAGCAGCGGCGCGACGAACGAGGCGTCGCCGAGGACGAACACAGCGATCGGAATGCCGAGATTGGCGGAGTTGACGTACGAGGCGGCAAGCGCGCCGATCGTCAGCTCCGGCAGGGGCCGGCGCAGCCACAGCTTCGCGACGACGAGGTAGAGCGCGGCGACGGCGAACGCGGTGGCTGCGGCGACGTACAGGGTGGGGGAGAAGATCACCGACAGGTCGGAGGTGGCCAGCGAGTCGAACAGCAGCGCGGGGGTGGCGACGAAGAACACCATCCGGCTGAGCACGAACTGGGCCTCGGGTCCGAGCGTGCCCGTCCGGCCGAGTACGAATCCGATCGCGATGATCACGAAGATGACGCTGAATCCCGCGATCACGCCCGACACCGACACAACCCTTCGAAAGCACACGATATGCAGGCGCTGCACGCCAGACCGAGAACCTTACCGGCGGTAACGGCACGGGGCACATCCCGCCCTTGTCGCCCCGTCCGGTGAGACGCCGCGAACGGACGCCGACCGGGCACCGGGGCCGGGAATCTGCGATGCTGAAAAAATGCCGACCGACCCGATTGTTCATCCCCCGGCCAACGTCATCGCGCTGGCCCAGCATCCGCGGTATCAGCACGCGGACTGGACGCTCTCGGAGCGGCTCGTACGGCGGCAGGAACTGGTCCTGCAGCATCTCGGCGTCTGGGGCGACGACGGTTCGTGAGGTCTGCCGGGCCCCGGGAACGGCTCAGGGCGTCACCGTGGCGACGAACGTCATCCGGTCCCCACGGTAGAGCGAGCGCCGCTGCTCGATCGGTGCCTCGTGCCGATCGTAGGAAACGCGGTTGAGCAGGAGCATGGGCGTGCGGATGTCGGCGTCGAGGAGCGCCGCCTCGCGTGCGTCGGGCAGGGTGGTCTCGATGTACTCGACCGCGCGCGCGAAGGTGATGCCGCGTGCGCGGATCGCCGCGTACAGCGACGACGTGGCGTCGAAGCTGTCGGCGAGTCCCGGAAAGCGGGCGGCGGGCAGGCGGGTCCGTTCCAGTCCGACGCGGACGCCGTCGGTGAGCAGGACGCGTTCGAGTTCGAGGACGGGATCGCCGACGGCGATCGCGAGGACCGCGGCGAGGTCGGGGTCGGCGGCGAGGTCGGTCCAGCCGACGAGGATGCGTCCCGCGCTCCGGCCCTCCGCGAGGGCCGCCTCGGTGTAGGAACCGATGATCAGCGGTTGCAGGATCTTGGGCTTCGCGACGACGGTGCCCCGGCCGCGGCGTTCGATGCGGCCGTCGACGAGGAGCTCGCGCAGCGCCTGGCGGACGGTTTCCCGGGCCACGTCGAACCGGCTGGCGAGTTCACGCTCGGAGGGCACCGGGTCGCCGACGGAGAGCTCGTCGAGCAGGGCGGTGACCTGATGCCGCACGATCTGGTGCTTGGGGACCCGGGTCTCGCGAGCGGTTTCTGGCACGGTCGAATCGTACCGGATTCTGGTCTATACCAATTGTTCACCGGGCGTTCGCCTGCCGTCCCATTATTGGTCTAGACCATCACTCAGGCTCGGGTCATGCGAGTCCTGATCATCGGCGGCGGCATCCTGGGCACCGCCCACGCCGACGCCGCCGTCCGCCGCGGACACGACGTCGTCCACCTCGAACGCGAGCCGGAAGCCCGGGGCGCCACCGTCCGCAACTTCGGCCTCGTGTGGGTCTCCGGGCGCACCGAGGACGAACTGGCCGCCACCCTGCGCTCCCGCGAGCTGTGGGCCGACCTCGGCGCCCGCGTCCCCGGCATCGGTTTCCGGGCGAACGGTTCGATCACCCTTCTCCGCAGCGACGCGGAGGTGGTCGTCGCCCGGGCGGCCGCCGACCGCGCCGACGCCCGCGACCGGGGTTTCACCCTGCTCGAGGCCGAAGCGATCCGCCGGCTCAATCCCGCCCTCCGGGGCAAGTTCGCCGCCGGCCTGCACTGCAGCACCGACGCCGCCGTCGAATCCCGCGTCGCCCTGCCCGCGATCCGGTGGCACCTCGCCACCTCCGGGCGGTACCGTTTCCGGCCGGAGACCGAGGCCCGCAGCGTGACCCGCACCGCCCACGGCACGGTGCAGGTGCGCGACGACCACGGCACCGTCCACGAGACCGACCTCGTGCTCGTGTGCCCCGGGGCGACCCTGTCCGGTCTCGCCCGTGAACTCGGCGGCGACCTGCCCCTGCGCCGCGTGCGCCTGCAGATGATGCAGACCGCACCGCTGGGCGAGAAGCTCACCACGTCCGTCGCCGACGGCGACAGCCTGCGCTACTACCCGGGATTCGCCGGGGCCGCGCTGGACGAGCTGAAGGCGCGCGAACCGCAGGCGCTCACCGCCGAGCAGCACCGCATGCAGTTGCTGTGCGTGCAGCGACTCGACGGCGGGCTGACCCTCGGCGACACGCACGAGTACGACGAACCGTTCGCGTTCGACGTCGACGAGGCCCCGTACGAGCACCTCGTCACCGTCACCGAGGAGCTGCTCGGACGCCGGCTCCCGCCCGTGGTGCGCCGGTGGGCCGGGGTCTACAGCCAGTGCCTCGATCCCACCGAACTCGTCCACCGTGCCCGCGTCGACGACGACGTCTGGATCATCGCCGGACCGGGCGGCCGCGGCATGACCCTCGGCCCCTACCTCGGTGAGTGCACCGCCGACCTCCTGAGTCTCTGAACATCCTCTCTCGCAACCATTCCGGAGTACCGATGACTGTCATCCGACTGGCCGTGCTCGACATGGCCGGCACCACCGTCGCCGACGGTGGCCTCGTCCTGCGCGCCTTCGACGCGGCCGCCACCAGCGTCGGACTGCCCACCGACGGACCCGAACGCGACGCCGCCCGGCGCTACGTACTCGACACGATGGGCCGGTCCAAGATCGTCGTCTTCCGGTCCCTGTTCGGCTCCGAGGAGCGCGCCCGCGCCGCCAACGCCGCCTTCGAACGTGCCTACGACGACTTCGTCGACGCCGGCGAGGTCGAGCCGATCCCCGGAGCCGCGGACGCGATCACCCGGCTGCGCGACGCCGGGCTCGTCGTGGCGCTCACCACCGGCTTCAGCCGCGCCACCCAGGACCGGCTGCTTTCGGCGCTCGGCTGGCAGGACCTCGCCGACCTCACCCTCGCACCGTCCGACGCCGGTCGCGGCCGGCCGTACCCCGACCTGGTGCTCACCGCGCTGCTGCGCGCCGAGATCGACGACGTGCGCGAGGTCGCCGTGGTCGGCGACACCGTGGGCGACATTCTCTCCGGGCGCCGCGCCGGCGCCTCCGTCGTCGTCGGCACCCGCACCGGCGCCCACGACGAACAGACGCTGCGCGACGCCGGGGCCACCCACATCGTCGGTTCCGTCGCCGACCTGCCCGATCTGCTCCTGCAGTCCTGACCGACACCTCCGACCCCGAGGACTCCCGACATGCACCCGTACTTCTCCCGCCGCACGGTCGCCGCGGCCTCGCTCGCGACCGGCCTCGCTCTCACCCTCACCGCCTGCGGCGGCTCCGATCCCGACGCCGTCAATGCTCAGGGCTTCCCCGAGAAGCTCACCCTGGCCGCGATTCCCGCGGAGAACTCGGCGGATCTGCAGGCCAGTTACGATCCGCTCCTCGCGCTCCTCGAGCGCGAGACCGGCGCCGAGGTCGAGTTCGTGCAGGCCTCCGACTACGCCGGCGTGGTCGAGGGCATCATCGCCGACAACGTCGACCTCGCCTTCTTCGGTCCGTTCGCCTACGTCGTGGCCGGCGTCAACGGCGCCGCCGTCAGCCCGCTCGGCGCCGTCGTCCAGGAACCCGGCGGAGAGCCGGGTTACCGGTCCTACGGCCTCACCCGCTCCGACAACACCGAGATCGACGGCATCGACGACTTCGCCGGCAAGGACGTGTGCTTCGTGGATCCGGGCTCCACGTCCGGATTCCTGTACCCCTCCGCGGGACTCATCGAGGCCGGCGTCGTCGAATCCGGCACCGAGCAGGCCGTCGCCGCCGGTGTGAACCCGGTCTACGCGGGCGGCCACGACGCGTCGGCCCTCGCGATCGCCGCCGGCGACTGCGATGCGGGCTTCGCCTTCGACACCATGGTCGACGAGACCATGATCGCCAGCGGTGACCTGGAGGAAGGCGAACTGAAGAAGGTCTGGGAGTCCGAGACGATCGCCGGCTCGCTGTTCGTGGCGAGCAACTCGCTCGGTGCCGACGTCGTCGACCGGCTCCGCGCGATCTTCGTCGACAAGGCCAACGCCGATCACATGCGCGCCGCAGGACTGTGCGAGGGCGAGTGCCGTATCACCGACGAACGGGCATGGGGCGTCGTCTCCGCGACCGACGCCGACTACGAGGGCGTGCGCGAGGTGTGCGCCCTGACCGAATCCGACAAGTGCAAGGACTGAATTGAACAGCGATCACACCGTCGTGGGCGACGACGCCCCGACCGTCGCGGGCGACGACGTCGTCGTCTCCGCCCGTCGCGTCACGAAGAAGTTCGGCGGTACCGTGGCTCTCGACGGTGTCGACCTCGCCGTGCACCGCAGCGAACTCGTCGTGCTGCTGGGCCTGTCCGGCTCCGGCAAGTCGACGCTGCTGCGCTGCCTCAACGGCCTGCACAGCGTCACCGACGGGGCCGTGGAGGTGGCCGGCACCCGCGTCGATCTGGCGTCGCGCGCCGAGCTGCGCAACCTGCGCCGGGACGTGGGGTTCGTCTTCCAGCACTTCAACCTAGTCGGCCGGCTCAGCTGCCTCGAGAACGTCCTCGTCGGCGGACTCGGACGGCTGCGCGTTCCCCGCTACGGCGCCGCGACGTACCCGAGGCGGATGCGCACCGAGGCCCTCGCCCATCTCGACCGCGTCGGGTTGGCCGACCTCGCGGACCGCCGCGCCGACACCCTCTCCGGTGGGCAGCAGCAGCGAGTCGCGATCGCGCGGACGCTGATGCAGCGCCCCACCGTCCTGCTCGCCGACGAACCGGTCGCGTCCCTCGACCCCGAGAACGCCGGGGTGGTGATGGACCTGCTCTTCCGGGTGTGCATGGAGGACACGCTCACCGTCGTGTGCACCCTGCACCAGGTGGACCTTGCGCTGGGCTGGGCCCATCGGATCGTCGGCCTGCGCGGCGGGCGGAAGGTGCTCGACCGGCCCGCCGTGGAACTGAGCCGGGCCGACGCCATGGACATCTATCGACGGGTCGACCCGGCCGCCCAGCCGGCCTCGGCGCCGACGGGACCGTCGTGAGCACCGCCCTCGCGCCCGCGCCGCCCGACCGCGTCGGGCGGCACCTGCCGGGGTCGGCCGTCCGCCGCCGGCGTCTGCTGGGGACGTGCGGGGCTGTCGCGTTCCTCGCCGTCCTGGCCTCCGCCCGCTACATCGACTTCGCCCCCGCGGCGCTGCTCGACGGGCTCGACGACGTCGCCGGCCTGCTCGGCCGCATGCTGCCCCCAACCCTCGACGATCCGGGCCGGATCTGGAAGCTCGCCCTCGACACCCTGCTGATGGCGGTGCTCGGCACGGTGCTCGCGACCGTCGCGTCGGTGCCGCTGGCCTTCCTGGCCGCCCGCAACACCACCCCGCACCCCGCCGTGTACACGGTGGCGCGCGCGGTGATCACCTTCTGCCGGGCGGTGCCGGACCTGCTGTTCGCGGTGCTGTTCGTCCGCGCCCTCGGGATCGGCGTCCTACCCGGCGTGCTCGCGCTCGCCCTGCACTCCATCGGCATGCTCGGCAAGCTGTTCGCCGACCCCGTCGAGCAGACCGAGCCCGGGCCCCGGGAGGCGGTCCGCAGCACGGGGGCCGGGTACGTCCGCGAGATGATCAATGCCGTGTTGCCCCAGGTGGTTCCCGCCTGGCTGGGGACGTTCGTCTACCGCATCGACATCAACCTGCGCACCTCCGTCGTGCTCGGATTCGTCGGCGCCGGCGGCATCGGGTTCGCGCTCCAGGACGCCCTGCGCGGTCTGGTGTATCCGCGGGCGCTGGGCATCGTGTGCGTGATCCTCGCGATCATCGCCGCGATGGAGGTGCTCGCGGTCCTCGTCCGGCGGACCCTGCTGGCACCCACCGATCCGGATCCGCGCCGCGAGAAGGCCGCGCGACTCATCTTCTCCGGCGCGGTCGCCGCCGCCACCGTCGGTGCGCTGATCAGCCTGCGTATCGACCCGCGCGCGCTGCTCACGTGGATCGGCCCCTCGCTCGAGGTGTTCACCCGTCTGCTCCCGCCGGACTTCACCGCGGTCGGCGGCAAGCTGGTCGACGCCGTGCTCCAAACCCTCGCGATCGGTGCGGTCGCCACGGCCGCCGGCATCGTGCTCTCGCTGCCGTTCGGGATACTCGCCGCCCGCAACGTGTCCCCGCATCCGGCCGTGTACTGGTCGGCGCGCTCGGTGATCCTGTTCGTCCGCGCGGTGCCCGAACTGATCCTCGCGGTGATCTTCGTCGCCGCGATCGGACTCGGCCCCGTCGCCGGGGCGTGCGCGCTCGCTCTCGGATCCGTGGGATTCCTCGGCAAGCTCGTGGCGGACGCCGTCGAGGAGATCGACCCCGGTCCCGTCGAGGCGGCGCGGGCCGTGGGCTGCGGTTGGTGGAAGACGTTGTTCGCGGCGGTGATTCCGCAGGCGGTGCCGTCCGTGATCGGCTCGAGCCTCTACCTGCTCGACGTCAACATCCGCACCTCGACGGTGCTCGGCATCGTCGGCGCCGGCGGAGTCGGCTTCCTGCTCTTCGAGGCGATCCGGACCCTGAACTTCGAGTTCGCCGGAGCGATCGTGCTCGTCGTGTTCGCCGTCGTCTACCTGATCGAAAGGGTGTCGGGATGGATCCGGTCGCTGGTGGTCTGACGCGCGCGGCCGTGTGGACGGGCACCGGCGTCGACGTGCGCGACGTGCCCGTCCCGCGCCTCAGTGACCGGGAACTGCTGGTACGGATCCGGCTCGCGACGGTGTGCGGCAGCGACCTGCACACCGTCGCCGGACGACGGGCCGGGCCCCAGCCGTCGGTGCTCGGACACGAGGCCGTCGGCGAGGTCGTCGCGGCCGGACCCGGTGCGGGGACCGTCGTCGGCACGCGGGTCGTGTGGACCGTCACGGCCTCGTGCGGTGCGTGCGACAGGTGCGGGTCCGGCCGGACCGCCAAGTGCCGGACCCTGCGCAAGGTGGGTCACGAACCTTTCGACGGCGCCTGGGGGTTGTCCGGCACCTACGCCCGGCACATCGTGCTGCCGGCCGGAGTGGGCGTGGTCCGGGTGCCGGACACGGTGCCGGACGTCGTCGCGGCCCCGGCGGCATGTGCGACGGCGACGGCGGTCGCCGCCGTCGAGGCGGCCGGTGACGTCGCCGGACGGCGGGTCCTGGTGTGCGGCGCGGGCATGCTCGGGGTCACTGCGACCGCGTTGTGCGCGGAGGCCGGCGCCGATGTGCGCGTCGCCGACCCGGACGCGGAGCGGGTCGCGGTCGCCGAGCGGTTCGGAGGCGTCGGCGACGAAGGCGGCTCCGTCGACGTCGCGCTCGACTTCTCGGGATCCGTCGTCGCGGTGGGGGAGTGCCTGCACCGGCTCGACGTCGGCGGCCGCCTCGTCCTGGCGGGATCCGTGACGCCCGGCCCATCGGTGCCCGTCGACCCCGAGGCCGTCGTGCGCGGGTGGCTCACCGTCACCGGAGTCCACAACTACGAGCCCGCCCACCTGCGTCGTGCCGTGGCCTTCCTGACCCGCACCGCGGGGACGTACCCGTGGGACGAGCTCGTCGCGGCACCGGTCCGGCTCGACGACGTCGCGCACGCCCTGCGTCGGCCCGCCGCGCCTGCCCTGCGGGCGTCCGTCGTCCCGTGAGGTCAAGTCCCGTGAGCGCGCACTTCTCGTGGCGACACGCCGGGCAGTGGCACGAGAAGTGCGCACTCGGCGGTCAGACCGGAGCGCCCGCCGATCGAAGTCGCGCCCGCACGCGTGCCACGATCGACGCGGGGCGCAGGCGAAGCTGCTCGGAGTTGACGCGGACGACGGACCAGCCCAGCGCCGCGAAGGCCTCGTATCGTTCGATGTCCTTGGTGCGCTGGCGCTCGTCCGTCCAGTGATGGATGCCGTCGTACTCGACGACGGTGCGCCATTGCTTCCAGCCCAGGTCGGCCCAGCCCAGAATGCGTCCGTCCACCCCTACGACCGGGACCTGGGTGCTGGGGCGGGGGAGGCCGCCGCGCACGAGAAGCAGCCGCACCCGCGTTTCCGGAAGCGACTCGGCTCCTGGGTCCACCAGCGCCAGGGCCTCCCGCAACCGCTGCACGCCACGGGCGCCGCTGTGCCGATCGGCCAGTTCGGCGACACACGCAGGATCGGAGCGAGTGGCACGACACAGTGCGTCGAGCTGTTCGACCGCGGCATCCAGGGCGAGGCGACGGCCGAGGTCGAACGCGGTGCGAGCCGGTGACGTCACTCGCATGTCTGCCAACTCGCACACCTCGTCGTCGGGGAGCGTCCCGGCGTGCACGACGACCCCTGCGGCTACCGCGCCGGATCAGCTCCGCGGGCGCGGTCGCATCGATCCACCGGCTGCCGAACAGGGCCGCAGCCGAGTAGCCGGCCAGCACTCCGTCGCCCCCCGCCCAGTGCCATGCCGCTCGCGCGCGGCTGCACGGTGCGACGGCCGCGTCCCGGTGGATGTACACATTCCGATGGACGCGCCGGAATCGCCGGAGCTGATGCGGCGTCAGAATGCCCGCCTGGACGGCGTGCGTCCCCAGGAACGGTTCGTCGAATTCCCCCATGATCGCCGAGAATGCCCGGTGGCCGTACCGGAGGGAACCGCGGTCACGGGGTCCTGTGGACAACTCGCGCGAGTGTGCACTTCTCGTGGCGACACGCCGGGCAGTGGCACGAGAACTGCGCACTCGACGGTCCACGAATGCGGCGAGGGCCGCGCGGGCACGTGCCCGCGCGGCCCTCGCCGCGAGTGGAGCTCTACTTGCTGGTGGTGGTGAAGGGCAGCAGGGCCATCTCGCGGGCGTTCTTCACCGCGGTGGCCACCTGACGCTGCTGCTGCGGGGTCAGGCCGGTCACGCGACGGCTGCGGATCTTGCCGCGATCGGAGATGAACGTGCGGAGCAGGTTCACGTCCTTGTAGTCGACGTACTCGATCTTCGCCGCGAACAGCGGGTTCTTCTTGGGCTTGCGGCCTTCCACGGCACGCGACTTCTTCGACGGGCCCCTCTTGACTGCCATGACTCGCTCCTCACCAGCTCGACTTGTGGACGCCGGGCAGCTCGCCGCGGTGCGCGAGCTCCCTCACGCGCACGCGTGAGAGCCCGAACTTCCGCAGGTGGCCGCGCGGACGTCCATCCGCAGCGTCTCGATTGCGCAATCGTACCGGACTGGCGTCGCGCGGCAGACGCTGCAGGGCGGTCTGTGCGGCGCGGCGCTGCGCGTCGGTGCTCGACGGTCGCCGCACGATCTCCTTCAGCTCCGCGCGACGTTCGGCGTAGCGGGCGACGACGAGCGCCCGCTGCTCGTTGCGTGCGATCTTCGACTTCTTGGCCATGACCTACTTCTCCTCGCGGAAGTCGATGTGGCGGCGCAGCACGGGATCGTACTTGCGCAGGACGAGCCGGTCGGGATCGTTGCGCCGGTTCTTGCGGGTGACGTACGTGTAGCCGGTGCCGCCGGTGGAGCGGAGCTTGACGATGGGCCGGATCTCGTTGCGGGCCATCAGAGCTTCACTCCCCGGGCGCGGAGACGGGCGACGACGGCCTCGATGCCGTCGCGGTCGACGGTCTTGATGCCCTTCGCGGAGAGCGTCAGGGTGACGCGGCGTCCCTCGGACGGCAGGTAGTAGGTCTTGCGCTGGATGTTCGGGTCCCAGCGCCGGTTGGTGCGGACGTGGGAATGGGAGACGGATTTCCCGAAGCCGGGCTTGCGTCCGGTCACCTGGCAGTGCGCCGACACGGCGGGCTCCCTTCTGTCGGCGCCCCGTGGGCGTAACGACAATCGTTTTCGACAAATGGCCCGAGCGACTGTACGCTCTCGGCGAGCTAATGACAATCGTTATCGAAAGGGGCTCCGGTGGACACCAGAACGCCGCTGATCGTCGTCTCCGGCCGGCGCGGACCCACCGAACGGACCGCGCGGGCCCTGCTGCGTCCGGGGACCGTCGTGGTGCATCACGACCTCGTCCACGTCGGTGAGGGCGTCGTGCGCCGCACCCTCACCACCGAGCACGATCACCGCCTCGACGTGCTCGAACTGGCCCACGGCTGCGTCTCCTGCACCCTCCGCGAGGATCTGCTCCCGCTGCTGCGCCGCCTGCATGCCCGCAGCAACGTCGACCGCATCGTCCTGCTGCTCGACCCGCTGCTCGAACCCGAGGCGTTGTGCTGGGCCGTCGAGCACGTCGTCGTCTCCGGCATCGTCGGGCAGATCGACGGACCCGCCGCCCACGACGTGCGGATCGAGGCCACCGTCACCTGCATCGACGCCGCCACGTGGCTCGCCGACGCCACCGGCGACGAGGAACTCGACGACGACCGCACCGTCGCCCAGGTCGTCGTGGGCCAGGTCGAATTCGCCGACGCTCTCGTCGTCCGGCCCGGCGCCGACGGCTGGCACCAGGCGAAGCTGCATGCGGTGCTCGCCCGGCTCGCGCCCGACGCCCCCGTCGCGTGGGGTGAGGACGTCGACGTCGAACACCTGCTCCGGCAGATCCCCGCCGGGGCGCGGCGCGGGACGGTCTCCGACGCCCACTCGCCGCTGCTGCGCGGCCAGCCACCGCTCGGCGAGGATTGCGGCGTGCGGCTGCTCGAGTTCGGTGCCCGCCGGCCCTTCCACCCGCAGCGCCTGCACGAGGCGATCGACGTCCTCCTCGACGGCGTCGTCCGGGCTCGCGGGCGGGCCTGGGTCGCGACGCAACCGGACACCGCGCTGCTGATCGAGTCCGCCGGGGAAGGGCTGCGCGTCGCCCACGCCGGACCGTGGCTCGCCGCGATGACTCCCGAGCAGCAGCAACGAGTCTCCGGCGAACGGCGCGCCATGGCGGCGCTGCGCTGGGACGACACCTACGGAGACCGCGACACCTCGATGGTGATCCTCACCCACGACGCCGACCCCGACGAGATCCGTCGCGCCCTGGAGTGGGCGCTGCTCACCGACGAGGAGTTCGCCGACCCGGCGGCCTGGCCGACATGGGACGACCCGTTCGGCGACTACCACGAAGACCCGTGCGACGACCTCCCGGCACCCACAGCCGACGCCGCACCGACAGAAGGAGAAGGACGAGCATGAAGCCCGGCATCCACCCCGACTACCGCCCCGTGGTGTTCCAGGACGCGAACACCGGATCGACGTTCCTCACCCGCTCCACCGTCACCTCCGACCGCACGGTCGAATGGTCCGACGGCAACACCTACCCGCTGATCGTCGTGGACGCCACCAGCGAGTCCCACCCCTTCTGGACGGGAACTGCCCGGGTGCTCGACGCCGCGGGCCGCGTCGAGAAGTTCGAACGCAAGTACGGCAAGCGCCGCCGTCCCTGACCGACCCACCCGAGGAGAACCACGATGGCAGTACCCAAGCGCCGGATGTCCCGGTCCAACACCCGCAGCCGACGCTCGCAGTGGAACGCGCAGGCCCCGGCCCTGGTGCCGGTCACCGTCGCCGGTGTCACCCACCACGTGCCGCGACGGCTCGTCAAGGCCGTGCGGCTCGGAGTGATCGACCCCAACGAGGTGTGACGGCCGGCGAGGGGATCGCAACCCCCCGCGATTCCCTCGCCGGACACGCCGCCCTCCTCTCAGACACCTCTCAGCGGTCGGGTCCACACTGGAAGCCATGCGCATTCTGGTGGTCGACGACGACCGGGCGGTGCGGGAGTCCCTGCGCCGATCACTGAGCTTCAACGGATACAGCGTCGAGCTCGCCACGGACGGGCAGGACGCCCTCGAACACGTCGCGGCCGAACGGCCCGACGCGATGGTCCTCGACGTGATGATGCCGCGGGTCGACGGCCTCGAGGTGTGCCGCCGACTGCGCAGCACCGGCGACGACCTCCCCATCCTCGTGCTCACCGCCCGGGATTCCGTCTCCGAGCGCGTCGCGGGCCTGGACGCCGGCGCCGACGACTACCTGCCCAAGCCGTTCGCGCTCGAGGAACTGCTCGCCCGGCTGCGCGCGCTGCTCCGTCGCGCCTCACCCGACCCGGCCGAGTCGGAGGAGACGCTGCGGTTCGCGGACCTGACCCTGAACCCGTCCACCCGTGAGGTCACCCGCGGTGCCCGCTCGATCAGTCTCACCCGCACCGAGTTCGCCCTCATGGAAATGCTCATGGCGAACCCCCGCCGCGTCCTGAGCCGCAGCCGGATCCTCGAGGAGGTGTGGGGCTACGACTTTCCCACCTCGGGCAACGCCCTCGAGGTCTACGTGGGGTACCTGCGCCGCAAGACCGAGGCCGAGGGTGAGCCGCGCCTGATCCACACGGTGCGCGGCGTCGGCTACGTCCTGCGGGAAACCCCGCCGTGACCCGACTCGAAGGCGCCGACCCGGATTCCGGGCGCCCGATGCGGCCCCCGCTGCTGCTGACCCGGTCGGTGCCGCTGCGCCGTCGTGTCACGCTGCTGGCGGCCGGCGCCGTGGCGATCGCCGTCGCGGTCACCTCGATCGCGGCGTATGCGGTGGTCGCGCGCGCTCTCTACGCCGACGTCGACAAGCAGTTGCGGGCGCGCGCCGCCGCGCTCGTCGAGAGCAGCACCCTCATCACCTACGACCCCCGCTACATCGGTGGCGCCCAGCTCTACAGCTCCGACATCAGCGTGGCGCTCGTCTATCCCGACCTGGGGCAGTACGTGCCACCCGGATCCTCCGTCCCGATCGGCAGCGCCGAGTTCGCCGTCGCGAAGGGCGAACGGGAGTCGTCGCTGCGCACCGTCGGTCATCAGCGGGTGCTCGCGCAGCGCATCCCCGACGGCAGCACCATCGTCATCTCGCAGCGACTGCAGCCCACCGCGGACATCCTGAAACGGCTCGCGAGCGTGCTGTTCGTTGTCGGCGGGTGCGGGGTGGTGCTCGCCGCGGCCGCCGGTGCGACGGTCGGACGCACCGGTCTGCGCCCCGTCGCGCGGCTCACCGCGGCGGCCGAGCGGGTCGCCCGCACCGACGACCTGCGGCCGATCCGCGTGACCGGGCACGACGAGCTGGCCCGCCTCACCGAGAGCTTCAACACGATGCTGCGCGCGCTCGCCGAGTCGCGGGAGCGGCAGAGCCGGCTCGTCGCCGATGCCGGCCACGAGCTGCGCACCCCGCTGACGTCGTTGCGCACGAACATGGAACTGCTCATCGCGGCGAGCCGGCCGGACGCCCCGAGCCTGCCCGAGGAGGACATGGCGGAACTGCGCGCCGACGTCGTGGCGCAGATAGAGGAGCTGTCCACCCTGGTGGGGGACCTCGTCGACCTCGCCCGCGAGGACGCACCCGAGACGGTGTTCGAGCCGGTCGACATCTCCGACGTCGTCGAGCGCAGCCTCGAACGGGCCCGGCGGCGCCGCTCCGACCTCGACTTCACGGCCCACACGGAACCGTGGTTCGTCTACGGCGACCAGGCCGCGCTGTCGCGGGCGGTGCTCAACGTCCTCGACAACGCCGCCAAATGGAGTCCCGCCGACGCCGAGGTGCTCGTGTCGATGCGCCAGCTCGGGCCCGGCCTGATGGAACTGACCGTCGACGACGCCGGCCCCGGCATCCCGGAGGAGGACCGCGAGCTGGTGTTCGAGCGGTTCTACCGTTCGACCGCGTCGCGGTCGATGCCCGGATCCGGCCTGGGCCTCGCGATCGTGCGGCAGGTCGTGATGAAGCACGGCGGCACCATCGCGGTCGACGCCTCGTCGCGCGGGGGCGCCCTCGTCCGGATCGTGCTGCCCGGCGCGCCGCACCTCGAACACCCGGCGGATTGACAGGAAAATCGGCGTCGGGTCTAAGCGGACTCTCAGCCGCCGCGGGCATGCTGGAAGCCGACGAGCCACCGACCCGGCGGCCGTGTACACGAAAGCGATGAGATGAGCGAGGACCCCACCCAGGGTGGCGGCCACCGAGAGCCCCACCAGCCGATACCGCCCCAGCCGAATCCCTACCAAGCCCCCTCCGGTCCGGGGTACGGGCACACCGCGCCGTTCGGCGCCCCGCCCCAGCCCGCGCCGGGACCCCAGGGCGCACCGCGGTCCGCGCGGGGCCTGCTCGCCCTCGGCGCCGTCGCGCTGGCACTGGTCAGCGGCGGCATCGGCGGCGCGGTCGGCGCGTGGACCACGCAACAGTCGACCGGCGGTGCGTCCGTCACCAATGCTCTCGACGCGCCGAGGCCGTCCACGACGACGGTCGCCGCCGCGCCCGCGGGGTCGGTGCAGGCCGTCGCGCAGAAGGTCGTGCCGAGCGTCGTGCGCATCGAGGTGGTCGGCCGCACGGCACAGGGCGAGGGCTCGGGGGTGATCCTGTCCTCCGACGGCCTGATCCTCACCAACAACCACGTCGTCGCCGGCGGCGGCGCCGGCGCGCAGCTCACCGCATACTTCTCCGACGGAAGTTCCGCTCCGGCGACCGTCGTGGGGACCGATCCGATCTCCGACATCGCCGTGATCCGGGCCGAGGGCCGCACCGACCTCACGCCGATCGAGCTCGGCGATTCCGCCGCCGTGCAGGTGGGCCAGCAGGTCGTCGCGGTCGGCTCACCGCTCGGGCTCGAGAGCACGGTGACCACGGGGATCGTCTCGGCCCTCGACCGGCCGGTGTCGACCAGCGGGGAGACCGGGAACCAGAACACCGTCATCGACGCGCTGCAGACCGACGCCGCGATCAACCCCGGCAACTCCGGTGGCGCGCTCGTGGACATGGACGGCCGGCTGATCGGCGTCAACACGGCCATTGCCACCGCCGGTGGACAGTCCGGATCCATCGGCCTCGGGTTCGCCATCCCGGTCGATCAGGCCCGTCGCATCGCTGACCAGCTCGTCGAGACCGGGAAGGCCACCCACGCCATCATCGGCGTGCAGGTGCCGTCGCAGAGCGACGTGCGCGGCGCACGGGTCATGGAGGTCACCGCGGGCGGCCCGGCGGAGCGGGCCGGAATTCCGAGCGGCGTGATCATCACCAAGGTGGACGACCGGCTCGTCACGGACGGAGACTCCCTGATCGCGGCCGTGCGTTCCTACGCGCCCGGTGACACCGTCCGCATCACCTACACCGATGCCCAGGGTGGCGGCGAGAAGACCGTCGAGGTGCAGCTCGCAGAGGCCGAGGCGGGTGGCCGATGAGAGCAGAATCGACCGTCGGATTCATTCTCGGACATACAGCTCGTTCGACGGACAGGGGAACTACGGTGGGCATCATGGAATTCGAAACCCCCAGGACCGGACGAGCCCTCGTGGTGATCGTGGACGACCGGGTAGCGCACGGCGACAACCCGGACTCCGCCGGACCGCTGGTGACCGAACTGCTCGCCGAGGCGGGGTTCGCCGTCGACGGTGTCGTCACCGTGTCGGCCGACGAGGTGGAGATCCGCAACGCCCTCAACACCGCCGTCATCGGCGGCGTGGACCTGGTGATCTCCGTCGGTGGGACCGGGGTGTCGCCGCGCGACGTGACGCCTGACGCCACGTCCGATGTGCTCGACCGGGAGCTCCAGGGGATCGGGGAGGCGTTGCGCTCGTCCGGTTTCTCCGCCGGCGCGATGGATGCCGGGCTGTCCCGCGGTCTGGTCGGCCTGTCCGGGTCCACGTTGGTCGCCAATCTGGCTTCGTCGCGCGCCGCGATCCGCGACGGCATGGCCACGCTGCTGCCGCTCGCCTCGCACGTGATCGAGGAACTGTCGCGAGTGGAGGGATAGCCATCACAGGCACGGACGAGAGTGCTGCCGGTGCGTCGCCGGACGACGCACCGCAGCGCGGCGACGCCGGCCGGGCCCGGATCGACCGGGCCCGGCTCCGCCGCGTCTTCGGTGACGTGCTCCCCGAGACGACTCGCGACGAGCGCTCGCCGGGCGACGAGTCGTCCGACTCGGACGAGTGGCTGCGACGGCAGGTCCCGCCCCACCACGGCAGTGTGTGATCTACCCCACTTAAAGTTGTTTCCCGAGGGGCGGTCGTTCATTTCTCGGCCGACCGTTCGAAATCTCTTCGTAACCCTTCCGCTCGGCGTTTCACCTTGATCATCGGCACCCTTTCAGGTGAGGTCGATCACCGTCGCACCGGGCGGATGCACCGCATCACACCCCGGTTTGCGGGTGTCACCTGTGGGTATGCACGAATGCGGATAAGCCGAACCTAAGATTTGACATCGCGCGGCCTCTGTGTGCCGCCGTGGGTGCTGGTCACCCGTTGTTTCACTGGGCCGAAACATTTCCGTCCCGGCGGGGCTCTGCGCGCCGACGTAGCCGTTGCTGGGGTTCGAGGTCACGGTCTAGTCTCTGTCGTGGTTCGCTGAGGTCAAGATCAACGGCACACGTCGCGGTCTTCATCACGAATCGGAAACGCAACCGTGCGGATGACGCACACGTCGCACCGGCGGGCGGGTGCCCGCCGGTGTTCATGGTGTGGCATGCCTCGCGGGCGACAGGGCAGTTGTCGGACGCGTGTGCGTGACCCGGCACGCAGAGAATGGATGAGGCATTCATGAAGATGCAGACGCGACGCGGTGTGAAGGCCGCCCGCAACGTCACGGTGGCCGCCGCCGCCGTGTTCGGCCTGGTTCTGGGATCGACCGGGACCGCCGGCGCTGTGGTCGACGACCAGAACCGGATCGTGTCGGACGGTCACGAGGTCATCGTGACCCAGGAGGACACCTTCATCCAGGGTGTCCCCCCGATCGGCGGCAGCCCGCTCAGCCGTGAGTGGTTCCATAACGGCCGCGGCATCGCCAACATCGTCGGCCCCGACGCCGCGGACTTCGAGGGCTCGACCTTCCAGTTCGGCTACCAGTTCGCGTGGTCGGGCAGCCTGGACGGCTCGATCGGCATCGCGTGGTCCAGCCCGCAGGCCGAGCTCGAGGTCGCAGCTTCGCCCGGCAAGGTGTACGTACCTGTTACGGAACCGGACCCGAACAACCCGGACCAGACTCGCCCGGTCCTGATCGATGATCCGAACTCGGACAATCCGGAAGACAAGATCCCGGCGTACACGATTGATCCGGATGCCAGCGCCGTAGACGTCGAGAACACCCTCACCGTCGACAGCATCCTGCCCCAGTTCACCGCCGGCATCGAGCTGACCCCGGCTCCGGGCATCGAGGAGCTCGTCGTCGCCGAGGGCGAGTTCGACGGTGACTACAAGCACGTGCAGTTCGCCAACGTGCACGGCGCCGCCACCGGCGTCCTCGGCGCGGTCTCGGTCCGCCCCTTCGTCCGCGTGATCACCGCGAACGGCGACAACGTCACCACCTACGGCAAGGTCTGGACGATCTAGTCCTGCTCCGCCCCACCCTGCAGTAATCCCCACCAAGAAATACGGAGAAATCATGGGAATCAAGTCGCGTGGCTTCAAGGCCGCACGTAACGCCGCGGTGTCCGGTGCCGCCGTCCTGGGCCTGGTCCTCGGTGCGACCGGCTCCGCGCAGGCTGCGGTCGACGATCAGAACCGGATCGTCTCGGACGGCCTCGAGGTCGTCGTGACCCAGGAGGACACCTTCATCCACGGCGTGCCGGCCCTGGGTGGCAGCCCCTTCAACCGCGAGTGGTTCCACAACGGCCGCGGCACCGCGAACCTGATCGGTGAGGATGCTGCCGACGCCGAGGGCACCACGTTCCAGTTCGGCTACCAGTTCGCGTGGGCCGGCAGCATCGACGGCGCCATCGGCGTCACCTACTCCACTCCGCAGCTGGAGCTCGAGCTCTCGGCTGCGGACGGTGCCACCGCCACCGTGACCGACATCCTCCCGCAGGCCTACGCCGAGCTCGAGCTGACCCCGGCTCCGGGCATCGAGGAGCTCGTCGTCGCCGAGGGCGAGTTCGACGGTGATTTCAAGACCGTCCAGTTCTCCAACGTCCACGGCACCGCCTCCGGCGTCATCGGCGCCGTCCAGGTCCGTCCGTTCGTCCGCGCCATCACCGCGAACGGCGACAACGTGACCACCTACGGCAAGCCCTGGACCGTCTGACGCGACGTTCCGGCCGCAGGCTGAAACAGGTTGGGCCCGCTCGGAATTCCGAGCGGGCCCAACCTGTTTCGTTGTCCGGCGCAGTGCGTGCCTATCGCTCCTGCTCTTCGAGGCTCGGCTTGGCGTGCGCACCGCTCTGACCGCTCTGCGCCTCGAGGATGTCGCGGATCTGGATGAGCAGGTCCTCGGCACTCGCCTTGGTGTCGTCCTTCTCGGTGGCGAACCGCTTCTTGGCGGCGTTCGCCGGGACGATCAGCACGAAGTAGACGACGGCCGCAATGATGATGAAGTTGATGATCGCCGATACCACGGCGCCGAAGTTGAGGAACGTCTCGGGGTTGTCGGGCAGGACCTGGACGCCCCAGCCCATCTCGTTGTCCCCACCGATCGCCGCGATGAGCGGTTCGATGATGTAGCTGGTGAAGGCGGTGACGATGGCCGTGAACGCGGTGCCGACGACGACCGCGACGGCGAGGTCGAGTACGTTTCCGCGGAGCAGGAAATCCTTGAAGCCCTTCAGCATGGTGCGTCTCCTAGGCAGGTGTTGTCGTCGTGCTCGCAGTCGCACCATAAACCAGCCGGTATGACGTTCAACCCGAAATGCGGGGACGTCGTCCGGCTCAGTGCAAGGTCACCGTCAGTGCGCTGACGAGGGAGGCCGCTGCCACGGCTGTGGCGGGCTCGGGCGGCAGCGCGAGCAGCACCACCTTCTCTCCGCGAATGTTCGTCTCCTCCGTTCCCTGAGCCAGCACGACCGTCGCCCCCGTTGCCAGCACCCGTACCTCCGGTGCCGACGGAGCAGAGGCGTCGGCGACGGTGAGGACGTCGACGAGGTCGCCCTCGCGGAGCAGATCCCCGACGCCGGGGTCGGCCAATCGGACGGGCACTACCCGAGCCGCACTGTCGCCGGTCGTGGCCGCCGCGAGCCGCGGCCCGAGCATCCGCACCCCGACGAGGACTTCGCCGGAGGGCACCGGGCCGGCCAGGGTGTGGCCGAGGGCCTCGGCGGGGTCGGTGAGGGCCCCGGACGGGAGTTGGGAGGCGTCGCGTTCGATGACGATGACGTCGTCGACGGTGAGGGTCTGCCCGGGGCGCAGGTCGCGCGCGGCGACGACCGTGCGGGTCCGGTCGTCCGACGCGCCGCCGGTGACGGCGGAGACCGCCGCGACACCGACGAGACCGGCCGCGATCGCGCGGCGCACGGCGACGGTGCGCGCCCAGCCGGGCCGAGTCAGCGCCGTGAGCCGGTCGGTCAGCGTGGGGTCGAGCGGATTGCGCAGGTGCGGGAACGAGAACGGGCCGGCGGGCATGGCCCGAACCCTAGGGGTCGGGTCGTACCCGCCGGCCCGTCGAAGCGCCGATCAGGGGCGGACTGTGGATGAATCGTCCGCTTGTGGATGAACGGTGTCAGCTCGCGGCTGCGGCCGGTGCCGAGGTGCTCGAGGACGAGCTGCTCGACGACGAGGTGCTCGACGATGCGGCCGGCGACGAGTCGGACTTGGCCGGCTCGCTGGCGGTGCTGCTTCCGCTGCGGGAATCGGTGCGGTAGAAACCACTGCCCTTGAAGACGATGCCGACCGAATTGAACAGCTTGCGCAGCTTGCCCGAGCACTCGTTGCATTCCGTCAGGGCGTCGTCGGTGAACGACTGCACGATGTCGAATCGGTTGTCGCAGGACGTACAGGCATAGGAGTAAGTGGGCACCGGTGGATCCTCCGCGAGTTGGTTGGCGACCGCAGCATTAGCACTCTACAGCCGACAGTGCCAACATCGCTACCTGGGTTCTCTATTCCCCGACCCGTTCAGCGGCACCAGGCCGCGGCCGGGCGTCAGGGCCCAGCCCATCCGGATGTCGTGGGGATCCTCCGGCAGCTCCGGTACGAGTTCCTCGTCCCGGACCACTGCCACGAGGACGGCGTCGGCGGCCGCGAGATGCAGCGTCCGGTCGTAGAAGCCGGCTCCGCGACCGAGCCGGACGCCGCGTTCGTCCACTGCGAGCGCCGGCACCAGCACGGTGTGCGCGCGGCGCACCTCTTCCGGCCCCAGGGCCGGTCCGGTGGGCTCGAGCAGGCCGTACCCGGCGGGGGCGAGTGCGCCGGCCCCGGTGTACTGCGCCCAGTCCAGGGTGCTGTCCGCACGGGTGAGCGGCAGCAGCACCCGGTTTCCGGCCTCGCAGAGAGCATCGAGCAGGGACAACGCGCCGGGCTCGGACCCCACCGGCACGTAGGCGCATACCGTCGCCCGGGTGGGGGCCAGGGATCGTGCCGCCGCGGCGAGGGCGGCGTCCTCACCGCGGCGCTCCTCGTCGTCACGGGCCCGTCGCGCAGCAACGATTCGGGCCCGCCATTGTGACTTGGAGAGTGCGCTCATATCCGTCACCTTAGGATCTGACCTATCTACCGGGTGGTAGCCGAAAGTTAGGGTGGGATCTATGACGAACAATGCGACCGGTGCAGCGGGCCATTTCCGCACGGCAGTGGTTCCCGCGGCCGGCCTCGGTACGCGCTTTCTGCCGGCGACCAAAACCGTGCCGAAGGAACTCCTCCCGGTGGTGGACACGCCGGGAATCGAGCTCGTGGCGGGGGAGGCCGCGGACTCGGGTGCCGAGCGACTGGTGATCGTGACGGCGCCGGGCAAGGACGGCGTCGTCGCCCATTTCGTCGAGGACCTGGTTCTCGAGTCGAAGCTGAAGGAGAGCGGCAAGTACCACCTGCTCGAGAAGGTCCGCAAGGCGCCGGGGCTGCTCGAAGTGGAGTCGGTGGTGCAGGAGCAGCCGCTCGGACTCGGGCACGCCGTCGCGTGCGCCGAGGCCGCCCTCGATCCCGACGAGGACTCCGTCGCCGTCCTCCTGCCGGACGACCTCGTGTTGCCGCGCGGAGTCCTCGAGACCATGCAGCGGGTGCGGGCCAAGCGCGGCGGCACGGTGCTGTGCGCGATCGACGTGCCCAAGGACCAGGTGAGCGCCTACGGTGTCTTCGACGTCGAAGAGGTGCCCGACGCCGTGAACCCGGACGTGCTGAAGGTCGTGGGCATGGTCGAGAAGCCGGCGCCCGAGAATGCGCCGTCCACGTTCGCCGCCGCCGGGCGCTATCTGCTCGATCGGGCGATCTTCGACGCGCTGCGCCGGATCACTCCCGGTGCGGGCGGTGAACTGCAGCTCACCGACGCAATCGCCCTGCTCATCGAGGAGGGTCACCCCGTGCACGTGGTGGTCCATCGGGGCACTCGACACGACCTCGGAAATCCCGGCGGCTATCTGCGCGCTGCGGTTGACTCTGCGTTGAACAGCGAGGAGTACGGCCCCTCCCTGCGGGAGTGGCTCGTCGAGCGCCTGAAGCACTGACGGCGCGACAGGTCGGGAGGACGAGAAGCGGTATGCGGTCGGTCGAGGATCAACAGGCCAGGGTCACGGCGGCAGCGGTGGCGCCCCGGCCGGTCCGGGTCGCCATCTCCGAGGCGCAGGGCCTGCTCTGTGCGGAGGAGGTCGTCACCGAGCGGCCCCTGCCCGGCTTCGATCAGGCCGCGATCGACGGCTACGCGGTGCGCAGCGTCGACGTCCAGGGTGCGGGCACCGATGCGATCGGCGACGACGGCGAACCGATCGAGTTGACGCTGCCCGTGGTGGGCGAGGTCTCGGCCGGGTCGCGTCAGCCGATCCGGCTGCAGCCGCGGCAGGCGGTGCGGGTGGACACCGGGGCGCCGCTGCCGACCCTCGCCGACGCCGTCCTTCCGCTCGACCGCACCGACGGTGGCCGCGCGCGTATCAAGGTCCTGCGTCCCGTCCGGTCGGGTGAGTACGTCCGCCGGGCGGGCGACGACGTCCAGCCCGGCGATGTCGCGGTCCGGGCCGGCACGATCATCGGCGCCGCCCAGGTCGGTCTGCTCGCGGCGGTCGGCCGCGACAAGGTGCTGGTCCATCCGCGTCCCCGGCTGTCGGTGATCTCCGTCGGCGGCGAGCTCGTGGACGTGGACCGCACCCCGGGTCCCGGCCAGGTGTACGACGTCAACTCGTACGCCCTGGCGGCGGCCGCCCGCGACGCAGGCGCGGACGTCAACCGCGTGGGGATCGCCAGCACCGACCCGAAGCGCCTGCGGGAGGTGGTCGAGGGCCAGCTGATCCGGTCCGAGATCGTCGTGGTCGCGGGAGCCGTCGGCGGTGGTGCGCTCGAGGAGGTGCGCGAGGCGCTGGCCGACCTCGGCAAGCTCGAGGTGGAGCGGGTGGCGATGCACCCCGGCTCGGTGCAGGGATTCGGCCAGCTCGGCCGCGACGAGGTGCCCACCTTCCTGCTCCCGGGGAATCCGGTCAGCGCGCTGGTCGTGTTCGAGGTGATGGTGCGGCCGCTGATCCGTATCGCGCTCGGGCGCCGGCAGCCGATGCGACGCGTCGTCACGGCCCGCACCGTCACGCCGATCACCTCGATCCCGGATCGCAAGGGATTCCTGCGGGGGCAGCTGATGCGCGACGAGGCGACGGGCGAGTACATGGTCCAGGCGCTCGGTGGTGCGGCGGGCGCGTCGTCGCACCTGCTGGCGACGCTGGCCGAGGCGAACTGTCTGGTGCTGATCGATCCGGAGGTGACCGAGGTGCGCACCGGCGATCCGGTGGACGTCGCCTTCCTCGGACAGCGCGGCTGATGAGCCGTCATCCGGGATGGCCGGCGGAGCTGGGTCCGCTGCGGGTTGCCGGTGGACTGGTCACGGTGCGGCCGATCCGGTTGCGCGACGCGGCGGCGTGGAGCCGGCTGCGGATCCGGGACCGGGCGCACCTCGAGCCGTGGGAGCCCACCGGGGACGTGCCCTGGGAGATGCGCCATCACATCACGGTGTGGCCCGGGCTGTACCGCAGCCTGCGGGCGGAGGCCCGCCGGGGTCACATGCTGCCGATGGCGATCGAGCTCGACGGGGAGTTCTGTGGACAGATCACCGTGGGCAACGTCGTGCGCGGTGCGCTGCGGTCGGCGTGGATCGGCTACTGGGTGGCCAAGCACGTCAACGGCCTGGGTGTGGCCACGGCCGCGGTGGCGCTCGGGTTGGACCACTGCTTCGGCCCGGCCGGGTTGCACCGGGTCGAGGCCACGGTGCGGCCGGAGAACGTCGCGAGCCGCGCGGTGCTGCGCAATGTGGGTTTCCGCGAGGAGGGCCTGCTGCGGCGCTACCTCGACGTCGACGGGCGCTTCCGCGACCATCTGCTGGTCGCCATGACGGTCGAGGAGGTACCCGGCAGCGTGTCCGACGTGCTGATCCGGGGCGGCCGGGCCGGCTGGGCCTGACGGCTGTAACGCAGATTACGTGTAGCGATGCGTAGTAATACCCACACGTGGGTATATGCGTGTGACTAGAGTGAAGAGAGTGTCACATGGTTCGCGTGACTCGTGTGACAGCTGTAGTCATCTGAGTCGGCGTTTCTGTCCTGGTGACGGCCTCGGGGCCGCTAACCTGACGGGGTCAGTGGCGTCGACGGACTGGTAGGCGACGACTGGGAGGAGGGCCGCCGAATGCCGAACTCGCTCCTGTGGATCGGGTTGGTCGCCGTGTGGTTGTTCGTTCTGGTGCCGATGCTGGTCACGAAGCGCCCCCGTATCCGTCAGACGACCGACGCCGCACTCGCAACCCGGGTTCTGCACCGAGGTGACGACGAGCCACTCGCCCCGCGCGGGCCGGCCGCAGGTCATCGCCGCGATCCCCACTGGCGTCCGAGTCGGGATTCCGCCCGTCCCACTGCCGGCGACGACTCCGGTCGCGTCCGCACGGTGGACGACCGCAGACACCGCCACCCAGCGGAGGACCGCATGGACACACAGCTCGACACCGACCACGACACCGACTTCGACGACCGTCCCGAACGTGCTCCCGCCCGGGAGTTCGTGCCTCAGCGCCGCGGACGCGGCGGATTCGATCCCCAGGCCGACGCCATGGCCCGCGCCGCGCGCTACGAGTTCCGGCAGCGCACCGTGCTCGGCCTGCTGTTCGCAGCGATCATGACCGCCGCCCTCGCCCTCGTCGTCTCGTCGGCGCTGTGGTGGCTGTGCGCGGTCGCGACGGCCGCCCTCGCGGGCTACCTCGTCTACCTTCGTCGTCAGGTGCGCGTCGAACAGGAGATCCGTCGTCGTCGCATGGCCCGCCTGAACCGCTCGCGCCTGGGCGTCGAGTCGCACAGCGACGACGAGTTACGTCTCGTCCCGGCGCGGCTGCGCCGTCCCGGCGCGGTCGTGCTCGAGGCCGACGACGAGGACCCGGTGTTCGAGCACCTGGACCGCTACGCGGACGACGAACCCGCCTACGAGGCGTACGAACCCCGCTACGACGCCGACGACTACCCGGTGCGCCGGGCATCCGGCGAGTAGCCGTCGGTCCGCTCGGGAGTATTCAGCGCCCGGTGACGATGTGTGCCACGAGAGGCGCCGACACCGAGCCGTCCGGGTCGGTGAACCGGGCCAGCACCGATCGGGCCTCCGAGGTGATCGCCTCGTACGTGCCGGCGTCGATCCGTTCGATCAACGGGCTGCCCTCGACCTCGGTCGCCACCATCGCATCCACGGACGGGAACCGCGCGCTTCCGGTGTGCGTGGTGAACCGATCGACGGTGAGTCCGGCGTCGCGGAACCATCCCCGCAGTTCGTCGCGGTCCCCACAACTCCAGTAGGTGCCCAGGAGAGACGCCGCGGGCGGACCGGCGTGCCGGACCGCGACGTCGACGAAGTCCCGGTAGGCCGGCTGCTCGTCCAACGCGGCCGGCACACACACGGCGACCACCTCCGTCGCCACGCGTCGCATCTCGCGCAGCGCCCGGGCACGATCGGGAAAGAACATCAGCGCCATCTGGCACAGCGCCGCATCGAACGAACCGTCCGCGAACGGCAGCGCGCCGGCGTCACCCCGGCGCCATTCGACGTCGGGACACATCCGGCGTGCCACCGCCAGCATGGCCTCGCTGACATCGACACCGACGACCCGGCCCGACGGCCCTACCCGGTCGGCGGCCACGCGCGCGACGATCCCGGTTCCGCATGCCACGTCCAGCACCCGTGTGCCCGTCGTGATCGCAGCCTGGTCCAGCAGCCGTGGCGCCCACTGCGCGAAGAGCGCGGGTACGAAGCGTGACTCGTACACCTCCGCGGCCGCCGGTGAAATCCCGAAGTTCTCGGTCGTGTTCGTCATGTCCCGAGGGTGGCGCCGCGCCCGGGTACGGCGCATCGGGCAGGTGACCCATCTTCCGGGTGGGCGGCGGCATACGCGGCGGCCTCCGAGCGGTTCCGCACGCCGAGCTTGCGGAGGATATGGCTCACGTGGTGCGCCACCGTCTTGCGGGAGACGAACAGCCGGCCGGCGATCTCCGGATTCGTCAGGCCCACCGCGAGCAGGTCCAGCACCTCGCGTTCGCGGGCGGTGAGGCCGCTGTCGAGGCCCGGGGCGGTGCGAGCGGTGGCGCGGATGCCGGGGCCGCGCACCCCGAGACGCCGCAACAGGGCCGCGGAGCGGTCCGCGGCGGCGACGGCTCCGAGTTCCCGGAAGATCGTCACCGCCGTTCGCCCCCGTGCGGCCGCGAGGGTGGGATCGTCGTTCATCGCCGATTCGGCCAGTTCGAGCAGGCAGCGGGCCGCCTCGAACGGCGCCGCGCGGTCCGCCCAGCGAGCAGCGGCCGTCTCGAAGGCATCGACTGCGGCCACCACGCGGCCCCGCGCCGCGGCGGTCAGCCCCGCCGCCTCCACCGCCTCGGGACCGTCGGGGTCGAGCGCCGCCGCGGTGGCCGTCGCCGCGTCCAGGTCGCCCGTGGCCGCCTGGGCCCGGGCGCACAGCAGGGACGTGGCGCCGCGACGTTCGAGCAGCCGCCGGGCGGTTGCGGGGTCACCGTCGGCGAGGGCGACCTCGGCGCGAGCGGTGTCCAACTCCGCGGTCGGGCGGGGGGATCGATCCAGCATCGCCCGGGCCTCGTCGAGCCGCCCCTGCCGGACCCGGAGCGTGGCGAGGGCCGCGACGGCGCGCGCGTGGACAGCGGGGCAGACCTTCTCGTCGAGCGTGAGCACCGCCGTCAGCAGACGGTCCGCCTCCGCCCAGCGGCCCGCGGTGAGCAGCAGTGCCCCGTAGAGGGTGCGGCACTCGACGTACAGGAAGGGGCACCCCCGGCGGGAGGTGAAGTCCTCGGCGACGCGGCACCACTCGCCGGCGCGACGGGTGTCGCCGGCGAGCGCACACGCGCCGAGCATGTCGCAGCAGACGAACACGACGGTGTCGAATCGGCGGTCCGCATCGCCCAGGGCGGCCGCCGCGGCCTCGTCCAGCAGCGCGAATCCGGGTTCCAGGTCGCCCCGGGCCACAGCCACGTGTCCGGACTGGGCGAGTGCCACCAGTTCGAGATCCCGGTCGCCGCATCGGCGTGCGGCGTCCAGGGCGCGCGCCACCCACGGCGCGGCCGCCGCGGCGTCCGGGAGCAGGCGGTGGGCGTGTGCCACCCACACCAGGGCGTGCAACGCGCCCGGTGCCCCCTCGGGCAGCAGTCGCTGCGCCCGGCGGACCCAACCGTGGGCCACCGACCGATTGCCGAAATCGGACGTGTAGCTGATGCTCAGCCACGCCGCGCAGCGAACCGCGCTCTCCCGGTCGCCGCTCCGGAGAGCCGTCGTGTAGGCCCTGCGACAGGCGGCGACGCTGTCGTCGAGGCGCCCGAGCCACCACGACGCCTCGCCGATGCCGAGCCACGCCGCCGGATCGTCGGTCGCGGCCGCCACCGACGTCAGGTCGGCCAGCGCGGCGGCCCACCGACCCTCCCGCAGGGCCTGGTCCCCACGTAGGCGCACTGCATCCACAGGTCGATTGTCCGCCGCCGTGACCTGTGCCGATACCTCAATTTCGTCTCCGGCGCGCACGTTTGCTACAGTTTGCGGGCGGTTCCGAACGGAACCCGCGGGGCTGTGGCGCAGTTGGTAGCGCGCTTCGTTCGCATCGAAGAGGTCAGGGGTTCGATTCCCCTCAGCTCCACCACCGAAGGGCGTCTCCCGGGCCGGGAGGCGCCTTTCGTCGTCGATGTCGTGCCGCCGATTGCGGGCCGAACAGCCGCGCGGTCGGGGAGACTGTGTGACATGGAACACAGGATGAGTGACGACGAGTTGCGGCGCGCTATTCGAGTGCTCCGCGAACGTGCCGACAGCGCCCGCAGCGAAGGCCGCGACGCCGACGCCGACGGCATCGAGGAGACGATCCGCAAGTACCAGGAGGAAATGGCCCAGCGCCTCTGACTCACCCCGCGGACGGGAGGACGAACGCTCCTTGCACCACGGCACCTGCGCGGCGCCGCGGCGGTCGACGTCGCGCTAAGGTGGCCCGCAGACGACGAGAGCGGGGGCGGGCATGGCGATCAAGGACCTGCGGGGCAGGAAGTTCCTCGTGACCGGAGCGGCCAGCGGTATCGGCCGGGCACTGGCCCTGGCCGCCGCCGCGGAGGGCGCCGAACTGGTGCTCACCGACCTCGCCGCCGACGGTCTCGACGACACGGTCCACACCGTGCGCGAACGTGGGGGCTCGGTGCTGCACGCCGCGGCGCTCGACGTCTCCGACTACGACGCCGTCACCGCCTTCGCCGCCGACGTCCACGAGCGCGCCGGGGCCCTCGACGTCGTCGCCAACGTCGCCGGAACGTCGGTGTGGGGCACGGTCGACGCGCTCGAGCACCGGCACTGGAAGCAGATGGTCGACGTCAACCTCATGGGGCCGATCCACGTCATCGAGAACTTCGTGCCGCCGATGATCGAGGCCGGCCGCGGTGGGCATCTCGTCAACGTCTCCTCCGCGGCGGGACTGCTGGCCCTGCCGTGGCACGCGGCGTACAGCGCGAGCAAGTTCGGTCTGCGCGGCGTGTCCGAGGTGCTGCGGTTCGACCTGCACCGGCATCGCATCGGGGTCTCGCTCGTCGTGCCCGGTGCGGTCCGCACCCCGCTGGTGAACTCCGTGCAGATCGTCGGCGTGGACCGCGACCATCCGGCCGCCCGCAAGCTCACCGCCCGGTTCGAGCGGCACGCCGCGTCGCCGGAGAAGGTCGCCGGGTGCATCCTCGCCGGGATCCGGAAGAACCGCTTCCTGGTGTACACGTCGTTCGACGTGCGTTTCGGCTACTGGTGGGCCCGCAAGTTCGCCCCGCCGTACAACGTGGTGATGCAACTGGCCAACAACTACTTCTCCCGCACCCTCGAGGCCGTCCGCACCCGCCGGTGACGCTCAGGCCGAGGTCTTGTCGAGGGCGAACTCGCGTAACCGCGTTCCCGCCCGCAGCGCTTCCCGATCGTGCGTGACCATCACGACGGCGACGTCGCGCTCGCGCGCCGTGCGTTCGAGCAGTTCGACGATCTCGCGGCTGCGGTCGGCGTCCAGCGCCGACGTCGGTTCGTCGACCAGCAGGACCGCAGGATCGTTGACGAGACTGCGGGCGATCGCGACCCGCTGCCGCTGCCCGCCGGAGAGCTGGTGGGGACGGCGGTCGGCCTGCTGCGTCAGCCCCACCGCCGCGAGCAGGTCGCGGGCGCGGGCCCGGTCGATCCGGCGCCCGCTCAGGTGCGCGACCAGCGCGAGCTGCTCCGTAGCGGTCAGCGAGGGCAGCAGGTTCGCCTGCTGGAACACGAAGCCGATCCGGTCCCGCCGCAGCCGGGTCCGCGTCGCCGCGTCGAGATCCGTGGTGTCCACGCCGTCGAGGACCACTCGGCCGGAATCGGGCACGGTGAGCAGTCCCGCGACGGCGAGCAGGCTCGACTTGCCGGATCCGGACGGGCCGGTGACGGCGACCGTCTCGCCGGCCTCGGCGTGGAAGTTCAGGCCGTCGAGGACGCGCAGGGTGGCGTCTCCGTCGGGATAGGTGAGGACGATGTCGGTGAGCCGCACGCTCATGGTGGTGCCTTTCTCGAACGGATCTCTCGAACAGCTCAGTGGGCCGCGGCGAGCGCGGTCAGCGGGTCGACGGAGCCGATGCGGGCGACGGCCGCCGCGGCACCGAGGAGGCCGATCCCGACCAGCGCGACGAACGGCAGGACGGTCGTGGCCGCGCTCAGCGTGAACGGAACGACGGTGGCGGCGGCCGCCCCGGCGGCGGTGGCGGCGACGGTGCCCAGCCCGGTTCCGAGCACGAGCACCACGGCGGCCTGTCCGAGGGCGTCGCGCAGCAGGTAGGAGGTGGAGGCACCGATCGCGCGCAGCACCGCGATGTCCCGGCTGCGCTGGACGGTCCACACCGTGAAGAACGCCCCCACGACGAGGGCGCCGACGACGAGCAGCATGGCCTGCATCAGCAGCAGCGACCCGCGTTCGGAGGTGTACGACCCGATGGTGTCCAGGGTCGCGGAGGTGTCGAGCACGCTCGTGCCGGTCGCGGTCGCGACCGTGGGCGCGTCGAACCCGGGTCCGGTCCGCAGCGCGATCACCGTCCCGTCGGCGCCGGCCGTCGCGGGCAGGTCGCGCCAGGTGCCGAGGTCGAGCCACACGACGGGCTGATGGCTGTAGTAGGAGTCCTCGACGAGGGCGGCGACGGTGACCTCCCGGCCGCCGACGGTCAGGATCGTGCCCGGCGACCAGCCGTTGTCTGCGGCGAGTTGCGCGTCGACGGCCGCCGTCGCCGGGCGCAGGCCTGCCGGTGCCGCGAAGGACCCGGGAGCGACCCCGAACAGGGCCGCCGCCACCTCGCGTCCGCCCGACCCGACGCGGCCGGGCGCGACCCCGAGCACGGCGGTGTCGGCCACACCGGGCTGCGCGGCGAGTGCGGCGCGTTGCGAGTCGGTGACGGTGGACTCGCCGAACGACACGTCGGACGGATCGGTGCCGCCGCCGTCGAGGGCGAAGTGCTCGGCGCCGATGCCGCGGATCGCGGCGATCGACTGGTTGCCCAGGCCCGCGGTGAGGCCGGAGAGCATGACGACGAGGAACGAAATCAGGACGAGCACCGCCGTCATGACGGCGAAGCGCCCCGTGGCGAAGCGCAGATCGCGCAGTGCGAGGAACATGAGTTCCACCGTGCCCGGCGCGACGGTGCCCGCGCATCGCTCGGCGGATGGGTTCGCGGATCAATCGAAAGTAGGAGGCGGCGGCGTGGTCGGCGGTGTTAGCGTCGGTGCAATGCAGACCGCCCGACCGCACCCTCCCGAGGGGACGGTCCCGGTGCTGCGTGCGATGCAGCTGGGCCAGCACGCGCTGTTCGTGCTGCTGCTGCTGGTCGGGGCACTGCGCGGTGCCGGCTCGGCGGGGGTGCTGGTCCTCGCGGGCGCCGAATTCGCCTGGTACGTCTCGGGGCTGTGGTTCGCCCGGCGCGGATCCCGCGGCGGAATCTGGCTGGCGGTGCTGCTGGCCGGGTGGCTGGCGCTGGTGCTGCTCGCGCCGGATTTCGTGTGGCTCGCCTTCGCGCTGTTCTTCCTGTGCTTCCATCTGCTGCCCACGGTCGCCGCGATCGCGGCGACCGCGGCACTGACGGCGGTCGCGATCGCCGCGAGCATCGGGCACGGCACCGCCAACCCGACGGCCGCCGTGCTCGGGCCCCTGTTCGGGGCGCTCGTGGCGTCCGGCACGGCCCTGATCTACCGCCAGCTCGTGCGCGACGCGGAGCAACGCGACGCGCTGCTCACCGAACTCACCGCGGCGCACCGCGAACTGCTCGACGCCCAGGACGAGCTGGTGCGGTTGCAGCGGGAGACCGGCGCCACCGCCGAACGGGCCCGCCTCGCCCGCGACATCCACGACACGCTGGCCCAGGGCTTCTCGTCGATCCTGCTGCTCGCCCGCGCCGGGTTGCGGACCGGCGGCGACACCGCGGCGCTGCTCGGCCGGATCGAGGAGACCGCGCGGCGCAATCTCGTCGAGGCCCGCCGGGTCGTGGACAAGCTGCGTCCGTCCGACCTCGACGACGCGCCGCTGGCGGCAGCCCTCGGCCGCGTCCTGGACCGGTTGCGCGGTGACACCGGCATCGACGCCGAACTGCGCGTGGACGGTGAACCGCTGCCGCTGCCCACGGGATTCGACGTGGCGTTGCTGCGGGTGGCGCAGAGCGCGCTGGCGAACGTCCGGCTGCATGCGCGGGCCCGCCGCGTGCGGGTGACCCTCGCCTACGCCCCGGACGAGGTCCGGCTCGACGTGGTCGACGACGGAGCCGGTTTCGACGTCGACGCGGCCGGTTCGGGCGGGGGCTTCGGGCTCACCGCCATGCGGGATCGGCTCGCCGAACTCGGCGGCGCGGTCGTCGTCGAGTCGGCGCCCGGCGACGGAACCGCCGTGGCCGCAACGCTTCCCGTGCGGATGCTGCCGTGATCCGGGTGCTGCTCGTCGACGACCATCCCGTCGTGCGGGCGGGCCTGCGCGCGCTGCTCGCGTCGGAGCCCGGGCTCGAGGTGGTGGCCGAGGCCGCGTCCGGGCAG
Source organism: Rhodococcus ruber (assembly GCF_016804345.1). Lineage (NCBI taxonomy): Bacteria > Bacillati > Actinomycetota > Actinomycetes > Mycobacteriales > Nocardiaceae > Rhodococcus > Rhodococcus ruber. Next base: position 1,639,638 of record NZ_CP044211.1, read on the forward strand.
GAGGCCGTCGCCCAGAACGCCGCGCACCGCCCGGACGTGGTGCTGATGGACCTGCGGCTCGGACCCGGGATGGACGGGGCGGACGCGACGGCCGAACTCGCGGCCGCGCCGGATCCGCCGAAGGTGCTGGTGCTGACCACGTACGACACCGACTCCGACATTCTGCGCGCGGTCGAGGCGGGGGCGGCCGGCTACCTGCTCAAGGACGCCGACCCCGCCGTGCTCGTCGACGCGGTGACCCGGGCGGCGCGGGGCGAAACCGTGCTGGATCCCGGTGTGGCGCAACGTCTCTACCGCAGCATGCAGACACCCCGGGTGGAGCTGAGCGCCCGCGAGATCGAGGTGCTCGCCGCGGTGGCGCGCGGCCTGTCCAACCGGGCCGTCGCCAAGGAACTGTTCGTGAGCGAAGCCACCGTCAAGTCCCATCTGGTGCACGCGTTCTCGAAGCTGGGTGTGGACTCGCGCACCGCGGCGGTCGCCGCGGCACGCGAGCGCGGCCTGCTCTGAGGGTCAGCCGGCGCGTCGCAGCGTCGCGTGCAGATGGTGCGTGAGCGGGGTCTGCGCGTGCGCCATCCACAGGTCGTAGGACAGGTCGTCGCCGTCGAGTACGAACCGCCGCCGCAGCTCGTGCACCGGCTTGGCGTGCGGAGAGCGCTCGAGGTGGACGGGCGTGAAGTCGAGGACGCCCTGGGTGAGCCGGGAGCGCTGGATCTCGACGAATCCGGTCGGCTGGGAGACCAGCAGCTCCACGTCGTGGTCGGCGAGACGGAGGTAGCCGTTCTCGGTGTGCATGGGCTGACCGGTGCCGGGGTTCTTCGTGCGGCTGACGTACATCAGGAACGGCTTCCCCGGGACGGCGGTGAAGTCGATGGTCTCGTCGTAGGTGAAGTCCTCGATGGTGGGGTAGTGGCCTTCGCCGCCGCCCACCCAGCGGCCGGCGAAGTCGGCGAGGTCACCGAGCGGGTCGGTGTCGGTCATGAATGTCTCCTCGGTCGTCGGGCACCGCCGATCCTGCCACCGCGGATGGACGCCGGGTCGGGTTCGGGGAGTTTCGGCGCACCGTGAGGCGGCCCGCGGCATTACGGTCTATTCCATGAACGCTGCGCTGGGTGTGGACTCCGAGGTGGGGGCGCTGAGAGCGGTGCTCATGCACCGGCCGGGCGCGGAACTCGAACGCCTGACTCCCCGCAACAACGACCAGTTGCTGTTCGACGCGCTGCCCTGGGTGGCGCGGGCGCAGGAGGAACACGACGCGTTCGTCGAGCTGCTGCGGGGGCGGGGCGTGGAGGTGCTGCTCCTGTCCGACCTGCTCACCGAGACCCTCGAGGTCAGCGGCGCCGCCCGCGTCCAGGGGGTGTCGTCCGCGGTGGACCCGCGCCGGCTCGGGCACGGGCTGGCGCACGAACTCGCCGCCCACCTGCGCGCGATGTCCGCCGCGGACCTCACCCGCGTCCTCGTCGCGGGCATGACGTTCGACGAACTGCCCGCCGCGGGACTCGGGGCCGCGCCGTCGCTGGTGCGGTTGATGCACCACGGTGCCGACTTCGTGATCGAGCCGCTGCCGAACCTGCTGTTCACCCGGGACTCGTCGTTCTGGGTCGGTCCCCGGGTCGCGATCCCCACCCTGGCCCTGCCGGCCCGGCGCCGGGAGGCGGCGCTCACCGACCTGATCTACGCGTTCCACCCGCGGTTCCTGGGGGTGCGGCGGGCCTACGAATCGCACACCGCGCCGGTCGAGGGCGGGGACGTGCTGCTGCTCGCTCCGGGCGTCGTGGCCGTGGGCGTGGGGGAGCGCACGACCCCGGCGGGTGCGGAAGCGCTCGCTCGGAGCGTCTTCGAGGACGGTCTCGCGCACACCGTGCTGGCGGTGCCGATCGCGCAGCAGCGGGCCTCGATGCATCTGGACACCGTGTGCACGATGGTGGACGTCGACGCCGTGGTGATGTACCCGGCGGTGCGGGAGACGTTGCAGGCCTTCACTCTCCGCCGGGAGAACGGTGACGTCCGGATCAGTGGGCCGCGCGGGTTCCTCGAGGCGGCCGCCGACGCGATGGGGATCGAGAAGCTCCGCGTCATCGACACCGGCCTCGATCCGGTCGTCGCCGAACGGGAACAGTGGGACGACGGCAACAACACCCTGGCCCTCGCGCCCGGCGTGGTGGTGGCCTACGAACGCAACCTCGAGACCAACACGCGCCTCGAGGACGCGGGCATCGAGGTGCTGCGCATCGCCGGGTCCGAGCTGGGCTCCGGACGCGGCGGGCCCCGCTGCATGTCCTGCCCGCTCGCCCGCGCCCGGCCGACCGCGGGCGAGGCGGGGACCTAGAGGATCTCGCGCACCTTCTCGACGGGCCGGGCCAGGACGGTGCCCTTGTCGGTGACCACGATCGGGCGCTCGATGAGGATCGGATGGGCCACCATCGCGTCGAGCAACTCGTCCTCGGAGGCATCCGCCAGGTTCAGCTCGCCGAACAGCGACTCCTTCCGCCGGATCGCCTGGCTCGGGACCAGGCCGGCGTCGTCGAGCAGCTTGCGCAGCCCGTCGCGCGACGGCGGGGTCTCGAGGTACTTGACGACGGTCGGTTCGAGGCCCGCCTCCTGCAACACCTTCAGGGTGTTGCGGGACGTGCTGCACCGGGGGTTGTGGTAGATCGTCGCGGTCGTTGCCATGGCCACATTCTGCCGTGCGGCACGGGCGAGTGCGGGGGTGCCGCGGCGCATTCGGGAACGGTCGGCCGGCACTGTTAGCCTCGACGCACCATCAGCCCACCTGAGGACGCCCCGATGCTCGACATCGTCATCGACCCCGGCTCGCCGGTCCCGCCGTACGAGCAGTTGCGCCAGCGGATCGTCACGATGGTGCGGCGCGACGAACTGATCGCCGGCACCAAGCTGCCCACCGTCCGCGGGCTGGCCGAACACCTCGGCATCGCCCCGAACACCGTGGCCAAGACCTACCGTGAGCTCGAGCAGCTCGGCATCATCGAGACGCGGGGCCGGGCGGGCACGTTCGTCGCGGATTCCGGTGACCCGACCCGCACGCTCGCCCAGCGCGCCGCCACCGGCTACGTCCGCGAACTGCGCACCCTCGGCATGTCCGACGACGAGGTGCTCGAGTTCGTCGTCGCGGCGCTGCGCGGCGCCTGAAACCACCGACACCCACCCGTCAACGAGGAGTTTCCCATGAGTGGCACCGTGCCGGCGCGCATCGCGTTCGCGGTCGAGGCCATGGATCCGCAACCGGGCAGCGACGTGCTCGAGATCGGCTGCGGAGGGGGCGTCGCGCTCGCGCTCGTGTGCGAGCGGCTGCGCCGCCGCGGCTGCGTCGTGGGGGTGGACCGCTCGGCGACGCAGATCGACCGGGCGCGTCGCCGCATCCGGGACGGCCTCGACGCCGGGCTCGCCGAACTGCGTGTCGGCGAGTTCCCCGGCGTCGACCTGCCGGGGTCGTTCGATCTCGTCTTCGCCGTCAACGTCCCCAGTTTCCGCAGCGACGACCCCGCCGCGCCGACGGCTGTCGCGTCGCTGTTGCGACCCACCGGCGAGCTGTGGGTGTTCGACGAACCCCCTCCGGGGCTGGCCGTCGGACCGGTGTCGATGCGGATCAGCGCGCTGCTCTCGCGCTGCGGTTACGCGATCGTCGACATCGTCGAGGGCGGCCGGACCGTCGGCGTGCGGGCCGCGCCCGCGGACGTCACCGCCAGCTCGGCAGCCACAGCTGCTGGTGCCACGTCTCCACGGTGATCGGCGCGGCCGTCAGGATCGGCCACAGCCACACGAAGTTCGCCACCACCAGGCCGACGTAGAGGCACACGACCAGCAGACCGGTCGACCGCCGCTCGGTCGAGGCCCGCGGCGATCCGAGCACGTCGCCGAGCACCAGTGTCAGCCCCATGACCAGGAACGGCGCGAGCGGAACCGCGTAGAAGTAGTACATCTGCCGGTCGAGCGTGGCGAACCACGGCAGCAACGTCGCCGCGTACCCGGTGAGCACCGCGGCCCACCGCCAGTCCCGCCGCACCAGCAGTTGCCATCCGCCCCACACGAGCATCGGCAGTGCCAGCCACCACATCGCCGGGGTGCCCACCAGCATGACGGCCTTGACGCACTGCTCACCGCCGCACCCACGGATCTGCTCGCCGTCGGCGAAGTAGTACAGCATCGGACGCAACCCCATCGGCCACGTCCACGGCTTGGACTCCCACGGATGCACGTTGCCGGCCGAGTTCGTCAGACCCGAGTGGAACTCGAGCACGGAGGCGCTGTAGTACCACAGCGAGCGCAGCGCGTCCGGCACGAACGAGAACGCCCCGTCCGTGCCGATCTGCCGGCCCACCGCATGCCGGTACACCCCGGTCTCGCCCGCGAACCACGCCCAGAACGTCGCCAGATACACGGCCAGCGGCACCACCACGAGCGCGTAGAGGGCCGGGCCGACGTCACGCAGACCGGTCCCGAGCCACGGTCGTCGCACGCCGTAGGCGCGGCGCGCGGCGACGTCGAACGCCACCGACATCAACCCGAAGAACGCGATCAGATACAGCCCCGACCACTTCGTGCCCACCGCCAGGCCCAGCAGCACACCGGCCCCGAACCGCCACCACCGCACGCCCAGCCGGGGACCCCACACCGTGTCGGCGATGCGTCCCTCGGCGTGCACGCGCGCCATCCGCGCCCGCACCTCGTCCCGGTCGACGATCAGGCACCCGAACGCGGCGACCGCGAACAGCGCCAGGAAGATGTCCAGCATCCCGAGGCGCGACGAGACGAAGGTGACGCCGTCGGCGATCAGGAGAATCCCGGCCAGACCGCCGAGCAGGGTCGAGCGGGTCAACCGCCGCACGATCCGCACCACCAGCAGGACCAGCAACGTCCCGGCGACGGCGGCCGAGAACCGCCATCCCCACCCGTTGTAACCGAACAACGCCTCGCCGAGCGCGATGAGCTGCTTGCCCACCGGTGGGTGCACGACGAGGCCGTAGCCGGGGTTGTCCTCGATCCCGCCGCCGGTGAGCACCTGCCAGCCCTGCGGGGCGTAGTGCTTCTCGTCGAACACCGGTGTCTTCGCGTCGGTGGGGTAGTGCAGCATCGTGAACCGGGTGATCGCCGCGATCGCGGTGACGAACAGCGTCACCACCCAGCCCCGGCCGCGGTCGACCGGACCGAAATCCGATGCCGGCACCGTCGGACCCGGGCTGTGCATCCGGCGACGGTCCGATGCCTCGGCAGGGCGCTCGTCCGTCACGGTCACGTCCCGATCGTAGGCTGAGGCGCATGCAGCCAGACAATCCGGGACAGGGCCGGCTCGTGCTCGCCGCCACCCCCATGGGCGACATCGGCGACGCCTCCAAACGGCTCTGCGACGCGCTCGGCACCGCCGACGTCGTCGCGGCCGAGGACACCCGTCGGACCCGGTCGCTCGCCGCCGCGCTGGGGGTCACCGTCACCGGGCGGGTGGTCAGCTTCTACGACCAGGTGGAGTCCGCCCGGACCCCGGCGCTGGTCGCCGACATCGAGGCGGGCCGGACGGTGCTGCTGGTCACCGACGCCGGGATGCCGTCCGTCAGCGATCCCGGCTACCGGCTGGTGGCGGCGTGCGTCGCGGCCGGGCTGCCCGTCACGTGCCTGCCCGGTCCCTCCGCGGTGACCACCGCGCTCGCGCTGTCCGGTCTGCCGGTCGAGCGGTTCTGCTTCGAGGGCTTCCCGCCCCGCAAGGCCGGCGCGCGTCGCGCGTGGCTGCAGACCCTGACCGCCGAGCCGCGCGCGGTGGTGTTCTTCGAGGCCCCGCACCGCCTCGCCGCGTGCCTGGCCGACGCGGTCGACGTGCTCGGCGGGCAGCGACGCGCCGCGGTGTGCCGGGAACTGACCAAGACCTACGAGGAGGTGCGTCGCGGCACGCTCGCGGAGCTGGCGCAGTGGGCCGCCGAGAGTGCCCGCGGCGAGATCACCGTCGTGCTCGAGGGCGCCTCGGCGCAGGTGGCGGAGCCTGCCGACCTGGTCGACGCGGTCGAACAGCTCGTGGCGGACGGGGTGCGGCTGAAGGACGCGTGCGCCCAGGTCGCGACCGCCGGGGTCTCCAAACGCGAACTGTACGACGCGGTACTGGCCGCGCGGCAGGACGAGTCGTCGTCGTAGACTCTGCCCCTTACCGCGCAGCAGGAGGTACGGATGGAGTCGGTGAACGAATTCCTCGTCGAGGTCGCGTCGGTGGTATGGGGCCCGTACATGCTCATACCGCTGCTGCTGGGCACCGGCGTGATCCTGACGGTGCGGCTGCGGGGGGTGCAGTTCCGCAAGCTGTGGCCGGCCCTGCGGCTGGGGCTGATCATCCGGAAGGACCCGGACGCCACCGAAGGTGACATCTCTCAGTACCAGGCACTGACGACCGCCCTGGCCGCCACCGTGGGCGTCGGCAACATCGCCGGTGTCGCCACCGCCATCTACTTCGGCGGGCCGGGGGCTCTGTTCTGGATGTGGATCACCGGCCTCGTCGGCATGGCCAGCAAGTACTCCGAGGCGTTCCTCGGTGTCAAGTATCGCGTCACCGACGCCAAGGGCGAGCAGTCCGGCGGCCCGCAGTACTACCTGGCCCGCGCCATCCCCAACAAGTTCGGTCTGGTGCTGAGCCTGATGTTCGCGGTGTTCGCGGTGCTCGCCAGCTTCGGCATCGGCAACATGACGCAGGCCAACACCGTCGCCACCCAGATGGACTCCACGTTCGGGGTACCGACCTGGCTGTCCGGGATCGTCATGACGGTGCTCGCCGCCGCGGTGCTGCTCGGCGGCATCAAGTCCATCGGCAGGGTCACCGCCGGATTCGTGCCCGCGATGATCCTGCTGTACGTCGGCGCCGGGATCATCGTCCTCGCGGTCAACATCACCGACATCCCCGAGGCGTTCGCCCTCGTGTTCACCGACGCATTCACCGGCACCGCCGCGACCGGCGGCTTCATCGGTTCGGTGTTCATGATCGCCCTGCGCTACGGCGTGGCCCGCGGCATCTTCTCCAACGAGTCCGGCATGGGCAGCGCCGCGATCGCCGCTGCCGCCGCGCAGACCACCCACCCGGTCCGGCAGGGCCTGGTGTCGATGACCCAGACCTTCATCGACACGATCATCGTCGTGACCTTCACGGGCATGGTCATCATCACCACCGGAGCCTGGACATCCGAGGAGCAGGGCGCGGCGATGACCTCCCTCGCCTTCTCGGACGGCCTCGGCGGTGACTGGGGCAGCTGGATCGTCACGATCTCCGTGGTGTTCTTCGCCTTCTCGACGATTCTCGGGTGGTCGTACTACGGCGACCGCTGCGTCGAACGTCTCGTCGGCCGCGGCGGCGTCCTCCCGTACCGGGCGATCTTCGTACTCGTCGTCTACGTCGGCGCCACCACCGAGCTCGAGGTGGTGTGGAACTTCTCCGATGTGATGAACGGCCTGATGGCACTGCCCAACCTGATCGGGCTGCTCATCCTCTCGGGACTCATCGCCCGCGAGACGAAGGAGTACCTCGCCCGGGATCCGTACCTGCTCGGCGCGAAGGACAGCCGCACGCCGACGCGGTAGCCGCGGCCGGGCGTTACGGCGCGGCCGAGGAGAGCGCGACGATCAGCAGCACGGCGACCGCGACGATCAGGGCCGCGACCAACGTGGGCGGAACGCCGTGGACGATCCGGTCGACGAGCTTGTACACGGTCCCTCGGTTCGGGTCGCGCGCCGCCTTCCCTCCGCACCGGGCGGAACCACCCCTCGTCGGGTTCCGGCCGGTGTGGAGGTGCAGCGCGTCGCGGGGTCTTCCCGCTCGGGAACAACTCTGTCGGGGATATCCCGGGTGACCAACCGGTTCGCGTCCCGCTCGCGATATCATCCCAGGTCAGGACCGGTGAGGAGTTTTTCCGCAGCGGACGATCCGGGCCCTCGGGGGGTGCGGAGCAGGGAGGATGCGGGAGATGGAACCGGTCGACGAGCGAACCGCGGCGGAGCCCCGGCAGCTGTTCGCCGACCAGCTCCGGACGCTGTTCGCGGCGGCGGGACGTCCCGCGCTCAAGAAGGTCGCCTCCGAGGCGTCGGCCGTCGCCCGCTCCGTGGGCAGCGAGCGCACCGTGTCCGTGCAGCGGATCAGCGACTGGCGATCCGGTGCCCGGGTACCCGCCACGTTCGAGACGATCCGTCCGGTCCTGGTGGTGCTGATCCGCTCCGCCCGGGCTCTGCACGCGCAGCCGCCGACGCCCGGCCTCTACTCGATCAAGCAGTGGGAGCGGTGGTGGGAACACGCCCGGGGACCGGCCGGGCGGGCCCGGACGGAGCCCACCGAGCCGCCCGCCGCGGCACTGCCCCCCGGCGTGCGGCCCTACCGCGGTCTCGAGGCGTACCGCGATCGGGACGCGCAGCTGTTCTTCGGCCGGGCCCGGAGCGTGCGCGAACTCGCCGAGACCGTCGTCGCCGCCCACGGTCACGGCATCGTGGTGGTGACCGGTGCCTCCGGCGTCGGCAAGTCCTCCCTCGTGCAGGCCGGCCTGGTCCCGGAACTGTGCCGTGACGACCGTTGGCGGCCGGTGGTCCTGACCCCGGGACGGCACCCGGTGGCGCAGCTCGTCGAGTGCGTACCCGAACTCGCCGACATCTCGGATGCGGACGAGCCGACCGCGGTGGCGCGGCTGCACGCCGCCGCCGCCCGAGAGGGCAGCGCGGGCCTGCTGATCGTCGTCGACCAGATCGAGGAGCTGTTCACCCACTGCGAGGACGCGGCCGAACGCTCGGCGTTCCTCGCGCTGCTCGATCAGGCCGCGACCGTCGGTGACGGCGACACACCGGTCTCGGTGGTGGCCACGCTGAGATCGGACTTCTACGAGCGGGCCGTGACCTATCCCGTGCTGGCCCGGGCGCTGGAGCGGCACAGCAAGACGGTCCAGCCCCTGACCCGGGACGACCTGGTCGAGGTGATCACCGCGCCGGCGCGGTTGCTCGGTCTGCGGTTCGAGCCGGGCCTGGTCGAACTGATCCTGCACGACCTCGGAGTGCTGACCGACGACGACGTCGGCGGGGCCGAACTGCCCCTGCTGTCACACCTGCTCGACGCCCTGTGGGAACGCCGGCGCGGCGGTCACCTGACCGTGGCCGGGTACCGCGCTACCGGCGGGGTACGCGGATCGATCGCGGCGAGCGCGGAACGTGCGTGGGAAGAGCTCGACGACCGCGGCCGCCGACTCGCGCGCGCGATGCTCGTCCACCTGGTCTACGTGACCGGCACCGGCACCGACGTGAAGATCCGGCGCCCGCTGGATCGGCTGCTCGCCGCCGCCGGCGACGACGCCGAGGCGGGACGCCGGGTGGTCGACCACTTCGTCACCGCCCGCGTCCTCGTCGTCGACGACGGCAGCGTCGAGCTGGTGCACGACACGGTGATCGACGCCTGGCCGCGCCTGAAGTCGTGGATCCGTGCCGACCGTTCGTACGCCGCGCTGCGCCAGCAGATCGAGGCGGACGCGGCGGGCTGGGTCGCGGGCCGCCGGCACGCGGACCTGCTGTACCGGCGGGGCCGGATGGACCTCGTCGCCGAGCACGAGGACCGGGAGCTGGTGGGGCGGACCCCGGCCGGCGGCGTCGAGGCCGCGCTCAGTCCGACCGCGGTGGCCTTCCTCCAGGAGTCGCGGCGGCAGATCCGTCGCCGGACCCGCGTCCGCAACGGTGCCATCGCCGCCCTCGTGCTCTCCACCGTCGTCGCAGTGGTGATGGGGACGCTGGCCTGGGCGGGCAAGAGCCGCGCCGAGGCCGAGCGCAGCGCCGCCCAGTTCCAGCAGGTCGTCGCGCTCGCCGACTCCATGCGGGAGCGGGACCCGTCCACCGCGGCCCAGCTGGCGCTCGCGGCGTGGCGCCTGCGTCCGGACAGCGAGGTCGCGTACTCGCGGCTCGTCGCGACCGAGCAGATGCCGCTGGCACTGCCCCTGGAAGGCCACAGCGGTCCCGTCTACGGGCTGGCGATCGCCCCGGACGGCACCACCCTGGCCTCTGCGAGCGACGACGGCAGTGTCCGCCTGTGGGATCTGTCCGACCGGGGCGCGCCGCGGCCGCTCGGAGCGCTGGTGTCCGACGAGCCCGAGTATCTGGCCTCGGTCGCCTTCAGCCCGGACGGCACCCTGCTCGCGGCGGGTGGTGCAACAGGTGCGGTGTGGATCTGGGACGTCACCGACCGGGACCGGCCCGTCGCGCTGCTGACCGGCGAGGTGTTCGTGCCGGAGGTCGTCCACAATGTGCGGTTCGGCCCGGACGGCCGGTCGCTCGCGGTGCCGTACGACAACGGATCGGTCGTGCTCGTCGACACGAGCGAGCCCCGGACGCGGGGATTTCCCCGCACCGTCCTGCCCGCGCACGGCGCGGCGGTGCGCACCGTGGCGTTCCACCCCGGCGGTACCGTGCTGGCCACGTCGAGCGACGATCGGTCGGTGCGGCTGTGGGATATGACCGACCCGGCCGCCGCCGTGCCCGTCGGCGCTGCGCTGACCGGTTTCCGCGACGTGGCGCACTCCGTCGCGTTCGCCCCCGACGGCCGGACCCTCGCGGTCAGCAGCGACGACGGTGTCGTCACGATGTTCGACACCACGGACCCGGCGGCGGTGCGCCCGACCGGCCCTCCCGTGCAGGCGCACACCGGCGGGGTGTGGACCGTCGCGTTCGCACCCGACGGCCGCACCCTGGCGAGCGCGTCGTGGGACGGGACCGCGAAGCTGTGGGCGGTCGACCCGAAGACGCGGATGATCGACGAGATGCGGCCGGCTCTCGCAGGCAACGGCGGCGGCGTCCCCGCGCTCGCGTTCACCCCCGACGGCGCCGCGTTGGTCACCGGCGGGCACGACGGCAACATCCGGATCTGGACGCTGCCGCGCGGACGCGTCGCGGTCGCGGACTCTGCGCTGACGCTGCCCGCGATCGATCGCTCCGGCTCGTTCGTCGCCACCGGCGGGTACAACTCCTCCGTGCCGCTGTGGCGGATCGGCTCCGACGGGCACTGGGCGCCGCTCGGCGTCGTGGATCGTCCCAGACCGGTGGGCGGCGCGGTGACCACCGCCCTGTCGCCCTCCGCCGCGACTCTGGTCACCGCCTCGACGACCGACGGCGAGATCCACCTGTGGGATGTCCGCGACCCCACGGCCCCGCGGCTGTGGGTGGACCCGATCGTGACCGAGACCCGGTTCACGTCCGAACTCGACTTCGGCCCCGGGGGCACCACCCTCGTCACCGGCCACGACGACCACTCTCTCGTGCTGTGGGACGTGTCGGATCCGGCGCGTCCGGTGCGCCGGGGAGCACCGCTGCGGGGCCCGACGAATCTCGTGCGGGCGGCCGCGTTCACGCCGGACGGCCGGCATCTGGTCGTGACCAGCGCGGACGGCTCGCTCTATGCGTGGGACGTCACCGATCCGTCCGCCCCCGTCGCGCTGCCGGTGTCGGACGGTCACACCGCCGGCGTCAACGCCCTCGCGTTCAGCGCCGACGGCAACGTCCTCGCCACCGGCGGCGACGACCACACGGTCCGCGTGTGGGACCGCGGACCCGACGGATCGTTCACCGTCCGGCCCGACGCGCTGCGCGGCCACACCGGCACCGTCTACTCGGTGTCCGTCACCCCGAACGGCAGCGAGGTGGTCAGCGGCAGCGACGACGGCACGGTACGACTGTGGCACGTCGCCGACTCGGAGCACATGCACCCGGTGGGCGGCCCGATCACCGAGATCGGTGTCGGACGGTGGCAGGTCGGCTTCCTGCCGGGCCGCAACGCCGTGATCGCGGCGGGCGGCGACGGGACGGTGCGCACCTGGAGCCTGGACGTCGAGTCGATCGTCGCGCGGATCTGCGCCTCGACGACGGGCCGGATCACCGAGACGCTGCCACAGTCCGATCTGCCGGTGGCCGGCCGGACGGTGTGCGAGGGCTGAGCCCCAGGATGCTGGCGGCCTTGTCGAGGCACTCCTGCCATTCGGCGTCCGGATCGGAATCGATGGTGATGCCGCCGCCGACGCCGAGCCCGCACGAGCCCGGCGTGTCCGCGTCCCCGCGGCCGAACTCGACGGTGCGGATCGCCACGTTCAGTTCCACCCCGGCGACGGGACTGGCCATGCCCACCGTGCCGCAGTACACGCCCCGCGGGTGCGGCTCCCAGACCTGCAGGAACTCCCGCGCCCGGATCTTGGGGCAGCCGGTCACCGACGCCGGGGGGAATGCCGCATCGAGCAACCGCGCGGTGTCCACCCCGATCCGCAACGAGGCCGCGACGGTGGACACCAGGTGCCAGACCCCGGGGGCCGGATGCACCCCGAGCAGGTCCGGCACGGTGACGCTCCCCGTCTCGGCAACGCGCCCCAGGTCGTTGCGCACGAGGTCCACGATCATCACGTTCTCCGCGACGTCCTTGACGGACGCGCGCAACCGGGCCGGATCGGCGCCGATCGGGAGCGTGCCCTTGATCGGGCTCGACGTCACCCGGTCGCCGTGGCGCGCGAGGAACAACTCCGGTGACAGGGACGCGACCGCACCCCAGTCGCCCGCGACGTACGCCGCCCGGGCCGGGGCGGTGCGCTCGATCCCGTCGGCGAAGAAGTGCAGCGGACTGCCGGACCAGGCACCGGTGAAACGAGTGCACACGCACGCCTGGTAGACCTCGCCGGCGCGGATCGCCTCGAGGCATTGCCGCACGCCGCGGCGGTGGGCGTCGCGATCGGGCGGTGTCCAGTCGATGCGCCACGGTGCCCGAGCGGAGGCGTCGGGCGCCTCGCGGACGGCGGCGGCGAGCCCGGCCGGGCACGCCGCGTCGGTGAGGCTCTCGTACCACCAGCAGCCGTCGTGGTCGAGCCGCAGGACGGTGTCCGTCCATCCTCCGGCCGCGCGAGGCAGCGCCGGGTGGGTGGGCGTGCGGTCCGGATATGCGAGATAGCCGATCCACCCCCCGCCGACGACCGGTTCGCCGCGGCCCGGGGCCGAGCGGCCGCGCAGGACGAAGGCGTCGGCCGGTGGGGTGGCGACGGCACGCACGTGGGGCGCGAGGACCGCAGCTGCGCCGAACCACGTTCCGGTCAGTGCAGCCGGTGGCGGGGCGCCCGCCGCCTCGGCCCGGGCGCCCAGCAGTCGCAGCACCTGCGCCGGGCTGCCCCCGGTGCCGAGCCGTTCCATCCGCATGGGCACAGCTTCCCACGCGGCCCCGGAACGGACCGAATCCCGCCGGGCGGTCAGCGGACGAGCGGCATCACCCGGTCCGCCGCACCGAGCTTGTCCGGGTTCCGCACCACATACAGGCCGGTGACCAGGCCCGCGTCCATCTCGATCAGCATGACCAGATCGAGTCGCTCGCCCGAGTACACGGCCAGCGCGGGCAGGCCGTTGAACGCGGCGAACTCCACTCGCATGTCGGGCAGCGGCCGGCGGCTCAGGCCGCTCAGCACGCGTGCGACCTTCCGCGCTCCGCTCACCGGGACCCGCGCGGCCGTCACCTTGCCGCCGCCGTCGGCGACGTAGACGACGTCCGGTGCGAGTACCGCCATGAGTGCCTCCACGTCCCCGCCGGCAGCGGCGGACAGCAGCTCCGTCACGACCCGGCGCGCCTGCTCGTCGGACGCGGCGTACCGCCGGCGACGCGCCTGCACGTGGCTGCGGGCGCGGTGCGCGATCTGCCGCACCGTCGCCTCCTGCCTGCCGACGGCCGCGGCGATCTGGGCGTGGTCGAAGCCGAACACCTCGCGCAGCACGAACACCGCTCGTTCGAGCGGGCCGAGTGTCTCGAGCACCAGCATCATCGCCATCGACACCGATTCGGCGAGCAGCACGTCCTCGGCGGCGTCGGGGGCGGTCCGCACCGGTTCGGGCAGCCACGGCCCGACGTAGTCCTCCCGGCGCCGCTGCGCCGTGCGCAGCGAGTTCAGCGCCTGCCGGGTGACCACGCGGCTCAGATAAGCACGCGGGTTCGCCACCTCGTCGAGCTCCACCTCGGCCCAGCGCAGGTAGCTGTCCTGCAGGATGTCCTCGCTGTCGGCGACGCTGCCGGTGATCTCGTACGCGATGCCGAACAGCAGGCCTCGGTGCCGGGTGAACAGTTCATCGTGGGTCGTCTTGTCGTGCGTCGTCTCGTCGCGAGGCGTGTCGTCGGGGGTCATCGACGGACCGCGATCGGCTCGGACGCGGGGGCCGGACCCGCGGGGAACAGGTAGCTGTGCCCTCGCGCCTGCCGTCGCAGCATCCAGACCGTCCCGCGCACCACCGCCTCCTTGCCGAACGACCCCAACGTACCGCGCAGCGCGAGGGAGCGGGGCGTGTCGTCGGGACGGGTGCGCTGCACGACGCCGGAGGAGCGGCCCAGCGAGATGCACTGCGCCGCGAACCCCAGCGACAGCGGCCGCGGATCCGTACCCGTCAGCAGTGCCCAGGTGGTGTCGGCGCCGTGGGCGCCGAGCGGCAGCGCCGCCTGGCAGCTCATCCGGATGTGATCCTGGCCGTCGACGGTCACGGCGTCGCCCACGCCCACGACGTTCGCTCCGTCCGCGCTCCGCAGGGTAGCGTCGACCCGCAGCCGGCCCGTCTCGTCGACGGGCAGAGCACTGCGCCGGGCCAGGTCCGGCACCGTGAATCCGCCCGCCCAGACGACGAGCTCGGCCGGTACCGCGTCGCCGTCGGCGAGCAGCACCGCGCCGTCCTCGACGGCGACGACCCGGCCCGGCCGGATCCGGACACCGAGCCGTCGCAGCCGCGCGGCGACGAACCGCCGGGTGGACCCGGGCAGGTGTGCGACGGGATCCCCGACGAGGGTGACCGACAGGCGGGGATGCGCCTCGGCGATCTCGGCGGCCGACTCGACGCCGGTGAGCCCGCCGCCGACGACCACCACGCCCGCCCCGTCGCCGAGTTCCCCGAGCGCGGCGGCCGTGTCCAGGGCGCGTTCGAGCTCGGCCGTCGAGTGCAGCCGGTCGGCGCCCGGGATCGCGGGTACGGCGGCGCCGCTGCCGACGGCGTAGATCGCGACGTGGAACGGCAACGTCGTCCCGTCGGCGAGCAGCACCCGGTCCGCTCCGATGTGCACTGCGGTGCCGACGTGCACGGCCGCCGCCGGATGCAGCACGTCGGCGAGGTCGTGTGTGGCCGCACCGGAGCCGGCGGCGACCTGATGCAACCGCACCCTCTCGACGAACACCGGTCGCGGCGCGACGACCGTCACCGATACCCCCGGATGCGTGGCGAGCAGACGGTTCGCTGCCATCACTCCCGCGTACCCGGCTCCGAGCACCACCACATCGGTTGTCATCCTGACCACCCCTTCTGTTGTCGACGATGTCCGCGGTCGCACATGGGACACCGCTCGGCCCCCGAACGTGACAGGCGGCGACCGGGGCAGTGCTCACCCGGGCGGGGATGCGAGGAAGGCGGTCTCGGCGGCGTCGCGGCCGGCGAACCATCCCTCGGCATCGACGCTGCGTGTACGGGTCGACCGGGTCGTCGGGAACAGGCGGCGGAACTCCGAGTCCACGGCCTCGGAGCGACGGGCCAGCAGCGGCGCGAGTTGTGTGACGGACATGCTCGCGTCGGCCGCGGCGGTCGCGGTCGCGCATGCGTCCGCCTGCCGCAGCCGTTCGCCGACCCGATATGCGTATCCGGTCAGGAAGGCACGGCGGAACGCCGTCGCCGCGCCGCCGGTGCGGCCACCCGTCCCGGCGGCACGCACGGCCCGGGCGGCCTGCACCGAGAGCGACGCGAACAGCAGCTCCACCTGCTGCAGGTCGACGTCGGCGCCGACGATCGTGGCGATTCCGACCTTGGTGAACCACACCGTGCGCGTGCGGTTCGCGTTCCCGATCGCGGTGAGCAGCAGAACCTTCTCCTTCGCGTACGGATTGTCGACGTGCACGCGGCGTCCTCGCGCAGTGTCCGCGCCCGCACGAGTGACCAGGGCCGTGCCGATCGCGTACCGGGTCATCAGTTCCTGGGCCTTGGCGGTGAGGGTCTCGGCCTCTTCCGGATAGTCCGTGGACTCGGCCTTCGCCAGGAGGCCGCGGATCCGGGCGAGCACCCGCGGATCCGGGGTCGCGGCCTCGCCGGCCGCAGGGACCGGTCGCAGCGGCGGCCACTGCGAGGGCAGCGGCAGGAGTGGGGAGAACTGCGGCAGGTACTTCCAGGCGAACGCCAGCCCCATCACCTGGAAGCGGGACAGGCCGGGCAGCTCGCGCAGCAGTTCCGCGCCCAACTGGCGGGCGGGCGCGTCGGGTGGCACCCGGTCGGCGATCCGCGCGGCGGCGGGACAGCGTTGCGCGATCGCACCGAGCTGGCGCACCCAGTCGAGGGGTGCCCGGTCGGCCGCGCCGCTGCGGCGGGCGTCGAAAAGCACCGCGGCGGCCGCCAGTGGGACGTCCGTGGTGTCGCCGGAACGGGCCGTCACGTGCAGGACGTCGACCGGTTGCCAGCCGCGCTCGTACGCGGCGCCCAGTTCGTCGAGTAGCGGCCGGATTCCGAGGTGGAAGATCTCCTCGGATGCGCCGGACCCGGTCGCCGCCTGTCGAAAGTGTGTTCTATCTCGCCCCATGCGCGGAGTGTGCACGAGGCCACCGACAGGCGGCGTGGCGCTATTCGTAGCGCGGGAACACCGGGGCCGGGGCCGGCAACTGCGTGCCCGGCGCGAGGCGCGTGGCGATGTCCGCGAACTGCCGCGCCTGCGGATCCTGCCCCACCAGATCCAGGATCTTGGCGGCGGAGTCCGGCATCACCGGCTGCACGAGCAGGCCGACGATCCGCACGACTTCGAGCGTCACGTACAGCACCGTGGCCATCCGGGCGGGATCGGTCTTGCGCAGCACCCACGGCGCCTGTGCGGAGAAGTACCGGTTGGTCTCGCCGAGGACGTGCCAGATCGACTCGAGCGCGAGGTGCAGCGCCTGCACGTCGAACTCCGCCCGGACCTTGTCGAGCAGCGCGTCGGCCTGCGCGAGCAACGCTCGGTCGTCCTCGGTGAACTCACCGGGCTCCGGGACCACACCGTCGAGGTTCTTGGCGACCATCGTCAGCGAGCGCTGCGCGAGGTTGCCGAGTTCGTTCGCCAGGTCCGCGTTGATGCGGGTCACGATCGCCTCGTGGCTGTAGCTGCCGTCCTGACCGTAGGAGATCTCCCGCAGCAGGAAGAAGCGCAGCGGATCGAGGCCGTACTGCTCGACCATCTCGAGCGGGTCGACGACGTTGCCGACCGACTTGGACATCTTCTCGCCCTTGTTGAACAGGAAGCCGTGTACGAACACCCGCTCGGGCAGCTCGATTCCCGCCGACATCAGGAACGCCGGCCAGTACACGGTGTGGAAGCGGGTGATGTCCTTGCCGATGATGTGCAGGTTCGCGGGCCAGTAGCGGCGGAACGACTCCGACCCGGTGTCGGGAAAACCCGCACCGGTCAGGTAGTTGGTGAGCGCGTCGACCCACACGTACATCACGTGCTCGGGATGATCCGGCACCGGCACGCCCCAGTCGAAGGTGGTGCGGGAGATCGACAGATCCTTCAGCCCGCCCGAGACGAAGCTGACGATCTCGTTGCGGCGGGTGGCCGGCGCGATGAAGTCCGGGCGCTCCTCGTACAGCTTCAGCAGCTTGTCCTGATACGCCGAGAGCCGGAAGAAGTACGTCGACTCCTCCGTCCACTCCACGGGGGTGCCGGACTCGGTGGCGATGCGCGAGCCGTCGTCGAGCGCGGTCGTCTCGGCCTCGGCGTAGAACGCCTCGTCGCGCACGGAGTACCACCCCGAGTAGGTGTCGAGGTAGATGTCCCCGTTGTCGGCCATCCGCTGCCAGATCGCCTTGCTCGCCTCGAGATGGTCGGCGTCCGTGGTGCGGATGAACCGGTCGAAGGAGATGTTCAGCGACTTGTCCATGGCCTCGAACACGCCGGAGTTGCGGGCCGCGAGGTCCCGCACGTCCAGGCCCTCCTTCGCTGCCGTCTGCTGCATCTTCAGGCCGTGCTCGTCGGTACCGGTCAGGAAGTACACGTCGAAGCCGTCGAGGCGCTTGAACCGGGCGATCGCGTCCGAGGAGATGTACTCGTAGGCGTGGCCGATGTGCGGGGCGCCGTTCGGATAAGCGATCGCGGTCGTCAGGTAGAACGGCGGGCGGGAGGCGGCAGGAGCAGTCATGGTGCGTCCACTTTATAGGTAGATAGTGTATGGGCCGTGAGCCGAACCCGTCCCGCGCCCGAGCCTCCGCAGCCGCTCTCGCCTCTCGTCGACGCCCACACGCACCTCGACGCGTGCGGAGCCCACGATGCCGAATCGGTGGCGGCCGTCCTCGACCGGGCGGCCGCGGTGGGCGTCGGACGGGTCGTCACCGTGGCCGACGACATCGCCGCAGCCCGCTTCGCCGTCGACGCCGCGCACTGGGACGCACGGGTCTACGCCGCCGTGGCGCTCCACCCCACCCGTGCGAACGCGCTCGACGACGCCACGCGCGCCGAGATCGAGAAGCTCGCCGCCGACCCGCGCGTCGTCGCCGTGGGGGAGACCGGCCTCGACCTGTACTGGCCCGGCAAGCTCGACGGCTGCGCCGACCCGCTCGAGCAGGAGGACGCGTTCCGCTGGCACATCGATCTGGCCAAACGGCTCGGCAAGACCCTGATGATCCACAATCGTGACGCCGATGCCGAGTTGCTCCGCGTCCTGCACGACGAGGGTGCGCCGGAGACGGTGATCTTCCACTGCTTCTCGTCGGACGCGGATATGGCGCGGGCCTGCGTCGACGCCGGCTACCTGCTCAGCTTCTCCGGGACGGTGAGCTTCAAGAACGCGAAGGCGCTGCGTGCCGCAGCCCCGTTGGTGCCGCCCGAGCTGGTGCTCGTGGAGACCGATGCCCCCTTCCTGACGCCCCATCCGTTCCGCGGGGCCCCCAACGAGCCGTACTGCCTGCCCTACACGGTGCGGGCGCTCGCGGAGGTGCGTGGCGCGGACCCGGCCGAGCTGGCCGCCACGACCACCGCGAATGCCGAACGGGTATACGGACTTTCGTAACGGTGTCCCCGTTCCGAGGCGGCCGGAGCGGGTGGCCGGGGACAATGGGTGACATGCACAGTTTCGTCTACAACGCTCAGCCGTCACGGGTGGTCTTCGGTCCGGGAACCGCGGCGCGGGTCGCCGACGAGGTGCGCCGCCTGGATCGCTCCCGGGTCCTGCTGCTCGGCGGCGAACACGTCCGTCCGCAGGCCGAACTCGTCGAGAAGGCCCTCGGGAGCCTCCAGGCCGCCCGGTTCGACGGAGCCGTCATGCACACCCCCGTCGCGGTCACCGAGAAGGTGCTGGGCCTGGTCTCCGAGCACGACATCGACGCCGTCGTCGCCGTGGGCGGAGGGTCGACGACGGGGCTGTCGAAGGCGATCGCGGTGCGCACCGGCGTGGACCAGGTGATCCTGCCGACCACCTACGCCGGATCCGAGGTCACGCCCGTCCTCGGGGAGACCTCGGACGGGGTGAAGACCACGCACTCGTCGCCGGCCATCCTGCCCGAAACCGTCATCTACGACGTCGAGTTCACCCTGTCGATGCCGATCCCGATGGCACTGACCAGCGCGATCAACGCGATGGCGCATGCCGTGGAGGCGTTGTACGCCGAGCACGCCAACCCGATCATCGACACGCTGGCGCTCGAGGCGATCCGCGCGATCGCCCGGGGTGTGCCGGTCCTCGGTGCCGACGCCGCGGACCGCGAGGGCCGCTCGGACCTGCTGCTCGCGGCATGGCTGGCCGGCACGTGCCTGAGCGCGGGAGGAATGGGCTTGCACCACAAGCTGTGCCACGTCCTGGGTGGCAGTTTCGACCTGCCGCACGCGGCGACGCACACCGTGGTGCTGCCGCACGTGATGGCGTTCAACGCGCCGTCGGTACCGGCCGTGATGAGCCGTATCGCCGATGCGCTCGGCACGCCCACCGCCCCGGCCGGGGTCTTCGACCTGGTGGCGGCCGCGGGTGGTCCGACGACGCTCGCCGAACTGGGCATGTCCGAGGGCGACCTGGACGAGGCGGCACACCTGGCCACCGAACGGCAGTACCCCAACCCCCGCGAGGTGACCCGGGTGGGGGTGCGGCGCCTGCTGGGCGATGCCTATGCCGGGATCCGTCCCGAGTGAGGGTGCCCCCTCGGTGTTCCTGGTGAGGGTGCCCCCTCGGTGTTCCTGGTGAGGGTGCCCCTCGGTGTTCCTGGTGAGGGTGCCCCCTCAGTGGGCGGTGGGGGGATTGCGGCGCGGCCGGATCTGCGCGTTGGGCAGCGCCGGTGCGGGTAGCCGCGCGACCTTCCCGGTGTAGCCGTCGACCCGGCCGAAGCGTTCTCCCTCGCGCTGCCACTCGTCGCGGAACGCGACGATCTCGTCGTGGCTGCGACCGACGAAGTTCCACCACATGACGATCTCCTCCCCGAACGGCGTCCCGCCGAGCAGCACGGCACGTGCGGGTTCGTCGGTGAGATTCGTCAGGGGGAGCGTGGAGACGCCGGTGCCGACGTAGCCGAGTGCGGAGCGGGACAGGACTGTGCCGGCGAGCCGGATGCTGCCGGTGTCGACCAGCAGGCCGTGCTCGAACGCGGGATCGACGGTCAGTTCGACGCTCGCGCCCGGGTCGAGGGTGATCTCGGCCCCGAGCAGCGGGGTGAAGGTGGGCACGGGCGACGTGGAGCCGGCGAGGGAGCCGAGGAAGACGGCAACGGTCGCGCCCGCGAGCCGGACCGGTTCGGGCACGTGGTGCCGGAAGTCACGGGGTGCGTCCCGGTGCGCGTCGGGCAGAGCAACCCACAGCTGGACGCCGTGCAGGACCGTCGTGGCCGGTGTGGAGACCTCCGAGTGCGCGATGCCGTGGCCGCCCGTCATGAGGTTGAGTTCGCCGGGGCGGACGAACGCGTGCTTGCCGAGGCTGTCGCGGTGCTCGATCTCGCCGGCGAACAGCCAGCTCACCGTCTGCAGGCCGGTGTGCGGGTGCGGCGCGACGTCCATTCCGCCGGTCGCGGCGACGTCGTCGGGCCCGTAGTGGTCGGCGAAGCACCAGGCTCCGACGAGGGACCGGGCGCGCTGCGGCAGCGTGCGGCGGACCGGCATCGCGCGCGGGCCGCCGAGCGGCACCTCACGGGAAGTGATGATCTGTACCCGGGTGGGCGCGGGCTCGGATTCGCAGACGATCTCGGTGGGCTCGGCGTCGACGTTGCTCATCTACAAGACCTTGCTTCCGTACATCTCGCCGAGGGGATCGGCGATGAGTTCGATGCGGGCGCCGTCGGGGTCGCGGAAGTACAGGGAGACCTCGCTGTGCTCGACGAGGTCGATGCCCGCTTCGGTCAGTTTGGTGCGCAGGCGTTCCCAGCGGCTCTGCTCGACGCTGATCGCGATGTGGTGCAGCCCGCCGAGGACCTCCTGGTAGGGGCCGACGTCGAGGCCGGGAAAGTCGAAGAAGGCCAGCAGGTTTCCGTTTCCGATGTCGAAGAAGAAGTGCGACGAACCGGGGTAGTCGCGGTTCTCGATCAGTTCGGTGAGCGGGAACTCGAGCACGTCCTGGTAGAAGCGCACCGTGCGCTCGACGTCGCTGCTGACGAGTGCGGTGTGGTGCAACCCGCGCGCCGACGACGCGGGTCGTTCGCCGACGGGCCGGAGGTAGCGGGTGCGGAGTTCCTCCCGCAACGTCGCGGAGCGGCGGCTGCGTTCCTCTTCCACGCTGGTGCTCACGGTGGGCTCCTTCGGCCGGTGGTTGCGCCTTCGACGAAAGCATACCCCATGTGATTGATCGATCAACTACTTTTCGGATGCCGTCCGGCGGCGGGTGGCCGATTAAGTTGAACCTTCAACCTTGCGCCGCTACCGTAGGGGCGGCTTCGATCGAAGGACGAGCCCCCCATCGCCCGCACCGAAAGGTCACCCCCATGAACAACCCCGTCCTGCGCAACGTCGGGCTGCTCGTCGCCCGAGTGGTCATCGGGATCGTCTTCCTGGCCCACGGGCTGCAGAAGGTGAACCAGGGATACTCCGCCACCAAGGCCGGATTCGAGGGCATGGACGTGCCCGTGCCCGCGCTGTCCGCCTTCTACGCCACCTGGGTGGAGACACTCGGCGGCATCGCCCTGATCATCGGCCTGCTCGTGCCGGTCTTCGGTGTCCTGCTGCTGGTGAACATGCTCGGCGCGTTCTTCTTCGTCCACATCGGCAACGGCATCTACGTCACCGACGGTGGATGGGAGCTCGTCGGAGCACTCGGCGCCGGAGCGCTGGTTCTCGCGGTCGTCGGCGCCGGCGCGTACAGCGTCGACGCCCTGCTCGGCCGCCGGGTGCGGTTCCTGCAGACCGCGTAGGCCGAGGGCCGGCGTCCGGGAGACCGGGCGCCGGCCTTCGGAGCACTTTCGCGCGAAGATCGCGCATCCGTTCCCGCCGAACGGCTCCCTCGAGGCGTAACCGTCGGCCGGGAGCAGCTCCCGGCGGCGCTCCCGCGCAACCCGTCGCGTTTTTCGCCGCGCGGATCCCGAGCGCCTCCTCCGTCGCCTGTCGCCGCCGGGCGGTCGTCGTTCGCCCCGGCGCGTCGCCGTTCGCCCGCCGGGCAGAGTCCCCGCCGCGCGTCGGACTTTTCGGCCGCTCCTCGTCTGCGGCCCTTCGCAGAACGGCCGTCCGTTGTGACGGTGCCGTGCCTCCCGCCTTGCGCGAGCCGACAGCCGCGGCTGTGCGCAGTTCCGCGTCGCCCCCTGGCCCGGATCGCGGCACCGTGGGTCCACGCGTCGAGAGCGCGACGATGTCCGGGGCGCGTGGAACCGCCCCCCGCCACGGCCCCGGACGGTGGGTCACCCGCGCAAATTCCACAGCGGTAATTCACGCTTCGCGTGGGGTGATTTTCCGGGCGTCGAATCGACGCGGTTCCGGCTCGGACACGACTCGGTCATTGATCGAAAATTACGAATCGTCACCTACTTCCTTACGGGAAATTCGCAGGTAGACCCACTGCAGTTGCCGTATCAATGCCGATTCGTTACCGTGCTGTGATCGAAGTTGTCGACAGTCCAGGAATTACCGTGTCACCTTTCACCAAGATCAACAGAGCGAAATCGCCGACGCTGTACGTGGTCGTCGCCGCGCTCTTCCTCACCCTCGCGGCCGGCGGAGTCGCCGCGCTGATCCAGCACAAGGAACTCACCCTCGACGTGGACGGCGAGCGGGTCGCGCTCAGCACCATGAGCTCCGAGGTCGGTGACGTGCTCGCCGGCGCCGGCTACCCGGTCGGCGAGCACGACGTGGTGGCCCCGGCCGTCGACGCCGCGGTCTCGGACGGGGACACGGTGGTGCTGCGGCGGGCACGTGAGGTGCAGCTGAGCGTCGACGGTGTCGAGCGCACCGTGTGGACGACGGCGTCGACGGTGGACGAGGCGCTGGCGCAGTTCGAGCTGGCCGCGGACGTGTACACCTCGGCGTCCCGGTCGCACCGGTTGCCGCTCGAGGGTGCCGAGCTCGACGTGGTGAGCCCGAAGACGGTGCGGTTGCTCGACGGTGGTGCCCCGCCGGTCGAGGTGCGGATGGCGGCGCCGACGGTCGGGGAGTTCCTGACCGCGCACGGTGTGGCGCTCGAGCAGGCCGATTCGGTGATGCCCCCGGTCGATGCGGCGCTGACCGAGGGCCTCGAGATCCGCGTCACCCGCGACCGCATCGAGACCCGCATCGAGAACCAGCCGGTGCCGGCCCCCGAACAGCGCGTCGACGACCCGAACATGACCGAGGGCGAGACCGCCGTCGACACCCCGGGTGCTCCCGGTGAGCGCACCGTGACCTTCGAGGTGCACACGATCGACGGCGTCGAGGTCGGCCGCACCGAGAAGGCCTCGACGACCCTCCGCGAGCCGGCCCCGGCCGTCGTCCGCGTCGGCACCAAGCCCAAGCCGGCCGTGCCCGCTTCCGGCCGTGCCTCCACCTGGGACGCCCTCGCGCAGTGCGAGGCCACCGGCAACTGGGCCATCAACACCGGCAACGGCTTCTACGGCGGCCTGCAGTTCACCCAGCAGACCTGGGCCGCGTTCGGCGGCACCCAGTACGCGCCGCGCGCCGACCTGGCCAGCCGCGAGCAGCAGATCGCCGTCGCCGAGAAGGTCCAGGCCGCACAGGGCTGGGGAGCCTGGCCGTCGTGCACCAGCAAGATGGGCCTGCGGTAGGAACTCCGCCTCACGTCCTCGCGGACGAGGATCGCCGACACGCGTTTCGTGCTGCAGCACACCGTCGTCGCGGCGCTCCTGGCGACATCCGTCGCCGGGGCGCCGCGACGACGCTCTTCCGGCACGAGACCTTCCTCCGGCACGACCCCGCCGGTCGACGTCGGCCGGGGACAGCGCTCGCCGGCCACCGTGCGCACCGACGTGACGGCCGGGTACACGGAGTGCCGCGGAGGGCGCGTGAGGTGCCGTCGAGTATCGACGGAGTCGAGACCCGTCGCGAACCGGTCGACGCCCTCGTCGCGGTCACCGTCACCGGCGCCTACGGCCGCCCACAGGTGGGCCGGAAGGGTCGACCGAAGCGCCGGGGAGCGTGGCCGTCCTACTCGTCCCGCAGCGGCGTGCGCTAGGTTCGGCACGTGCCAGACCACTCCTCCGGCGATCCCGGCTCGGCCCCCCGCGACGGTTCCGACGGGACCGCCCGCGACGGTTCCGACGGGACCGCCCGCGACGGTTCCGACGGGACCGCCCGCGACGGTTCCGACGTGACCGCTCGCGACGGTTCCGACGGGACCGCTCGCGGTCGTGCCGCCCTCCTCGGCCCCGCCGAGGTGCGCGCCCTCGCGGAGGAGTTCGGTGTCCGGCCGACGAAACAGCTCGGCCAGAACTTCGTGCACGACGCCAACACGGTGCGCCGCATCGTCTCCGTCGCCGGTGTCGGCCGCGACGACGTGGTCCTCGAGGTGGGCCCGGGTCTCGGCTCGCTGACGCTCGCCCTGCTCGACGTGGTCGACCGCGTCGTCGCCGTCGAGATCGACCCCAGGCTCGCCGAGCGACTGCCCGCGACGGTCGCCGACCGCGCCCCCGACCTCGCCGACCGGCTCGACGTCGTCCTGAAAGACGCCATGCGGGTGCACCCCGCCGACCTGCCGGTTGCCCCGACGGCCCTCGTTGCGAACCTGCCCTACAACGTCGCGGTCCCCGTGCTGCTTCACCTTTTCGCCGAATTCGACTCGCTGCGTACGGCTCTGGTGATGGTGCAGGCCGAAGTGGCCGATCGGCTCGCCGCCGCGCCCGGCAGCCGCGTCTACGGCGTGCCCAGCGTCAAGGCCGGCTTCTTCGGCCATGTCCGTCGCGCCGGCTCGGTCGGCCGGGCCGTGTTCTGGCCGGTGCCCCAGGTGGAATCGGGCCTGGTGCGCATCGACCGCTACACCGAACCGCCCTGGCCCACGGACGAGGCGCACCGCCGCACGGTGTTCGCCGTCGTCGATGCCGCCTTCGCGCAGCGCCGCAAGACGCTGCGCGCAGCGCTGAGCGGCTGGGCCGGCTCGGCCGCCGAAGCCGAGCGCCGCCTGCTCGCCGCCGGAATCGATCCGTCGACGCGGGGCGAGAAACTCGATGCCGCCGCCTTCGTGCGGATCGCCGGCACGTCGTGACGGCGGCGCGCAGACCGGTGCCCGCGCAACGCTTGGCAGACGGGCGGATCTGTGCTCTACTGGTACACGGTCGTTAGGTAGTGTGTTCGTGGTTTACCCCTCGCACATTTCTCTAGTTGCGAGCGGATGCGAAATTCCCACGGAATCCTTCTCAGCCGTCGAGTGACAGGCCCGGGCGACGTCGTGTCGTTCGACGAAACGTGAAGGCCTCGAGGCTTTCCGAGATGTATGAGGTTGAAAATGGTTGAAGGTACCGTGAAGTGGTTCAACGGCGAGAAGGGCTTCGGCTTCATTGCCCCCGCCGACGGCTCCGCGGACGTCTTCGTGCACTTCTCCGAGATCCAGGGCCGCGGCTTCCGCACCCTCGAGGAGAACCAGCGCGTGAGCTTCGAGGTCGGCCAGGGCCAGAAGGGCCCGCAGGCCACCGGCGTCACCGTCATCGGCTGACGTAGCTCGCTGCGCGTTCTTCCGGACGCGCGCATTCCCCGACGGCCTCGTGAGGTCGCCGCGGAAGTGCCGCCGGCAGAGGTGTGACAAGCAGTGAAGAGGGACCGGTCCGCACGGACCGGTCCTTCTTCCGTCTCCGGACCCCGCGTGTGCTCCGCGAAAAAGGGCTCGCACAATGCGCTTTCGAGTTCTTTCCGGGCGTTTCGCTGGCGGTGCGGGCGTCGATGTGATCTACTGGCTCTCGGTCGTTAGGTTGTGTTCGTGGTTCACCCCTCGCACATTTCTGGTTGCGAGCGGATGCGATAGCCCACACGGAATCGTTCTCTACCGTCGAGTGACAGACCCGAGCGGCGAAGTGTCGCTCGACGAGTGGGGAAGCCCGGCGCTTCCCGAATCTTCTTAGGAATGAACATGGTTGAAGGTACCGTGAAGTGGTTCAACGGCGAGAAGGGCTTCGGCTTCATTGCCCCCGCCGACGGCTCCGCGGACGTCTTCGTGCACTTCTCCGAGATCCAGGGCGGCGGCTTCCGCACCCTCGAGGAGAACCAGCGCGTGAGCTTCGAGGTCGGCCAGGGCCAGAAGGGCCCGCAGGCCACCGGCGTCACCGTCATCGGCTGACCCACCTGCCTCACCGACCGAATGTCACACGCACTCGATCGAACCGAACCGATGTGACATTCGGTCACCGCACGCGCCGGCTCAGTCGCTTCCCGCGACGGAGCCGGCGCGTTCGTATCGCCGGGCGAGCAGCTCGTGCCGGCGGCCTGCCTGCAGGCACGCCTCCCGCAGTTCCGGCGGATCCAGCACCGTGAAGTCGACGTCGAACTCCGCGAGCCAGCTCGCGATCGACCCGAGCGACGAGCCGCCGAGCGCGACCGCACAGTGATTCTCGTCGACCGGCTCGAGAGTTCCCCACTGCTCGTCGACCATCGGCACGATCGAGTCGAACGGCGCGTGCAGCAGCACCCGGGCCCGCGTCCGGACGATGCCGCGGGCGATGCCCCGGCTCACGAACTCCGCCGCCCCGCCCGGCGGCAGCTCGCGCGGGACGAACCGGGGACCGGTGGGGATCTTCGGCTCCATCCGGTCGACCCGGAACGACCGCCAGTCCTGCCGATGCAGATCCCACGCCATCAGATACCAGCGTGCACCCGACCGCACCAGCCGGTACGGCTCCACCTCCCGCCGAGAGCAGCCGCCGTCGTGCGCGCGATAGTCGAACCGCAGCCGCTCGTGTGCGTGGCACACCGCGGCGACGGCGGACAGCAGCGCCGCGTCGACTGCGGACGCGGCGGGCGCCCGCTCGACGACCTCCACACGCAGCGCCTCGAGCCGGTGCCGCAGCCGCGAGGGCATCACGTGCCGCAACTTGGCGAAGGCACGCCCCGACGCCTCGCCGATCCCCGTCACCGAGCCGGTCGCCCCGGACTGCAGGGCGACGGCCACCGCGACGACCTCCTCGTCGTCGAGCAGCAGCGGCGGCATCTCCGCGCCGGCGCCGAGGCGGTATCCGCCGCCGACCCCGACGGTGGCGTCCACGGGGTAACCGAGGTCGCGGAGTTTGTCCACGTCCCGGCGCACCGTGCGGGTCGTGATCTGCAGGCGGTCGGCCAGCTCGGCACCCGACCAGTCCCGCCGGGTCTGCAGGAGCGACAGCAGCCGCAACAGGCGAGCGGACGTTTCGCGCATGGTCCGAGCATGCCAGCGAACGAGGACAGCCGCCGTCCGCATTCGGGACCGCAGGGGTGCGTAAGCTGTATATCCGTGCTGTCCGTCGTCCCGAGCCCCGTCACCGTGCGAGCACCGTCCAAGGTGAACCTGCATCTCGCCGTCGGTGACCTGCGCGAGGACGGGTACCACGAGCTGCGCACGGTCTTCCACGCGCTGTCCCTGAGCGACGAGGTGTCGGTCGTGCGAGCCGACGTGTTGAGCCTGCGGGTGCGCGGAGCGGACGCCGCGGCCGTCCCCGCGGACGCCACCAATCTCGCCTGGCGGGCCGCGACGCTGCTGGCCGAACGCGCCGGGCGCGCACCCGAGGTCGCCATCACGATCGACAAGGGCATCCCCGTGGCCGGCGGGATGGCCGGTGGCAGCGCCGACGCCGCCGCCACCCTCGTCGCACTCGACGCCCTGTGGGGACTCGGTCTCGCCCGCGACGACCTGGACGACCTCGCGGCGGAACTGGGCAGCGACGTGCCGTTCTGCCTGCACGGCGGCACCGCCATCGGCACCGGCCGCGGCGAGCAGCTGGTGCCGGTCCTCTCCCGTGGCACCTTCCACTGGGTGCTGGCCCTCGCGAAGGGTGGCCTGTCGACTCCGGTGGTGTTCCGCGAACTCGACCGTCTCCGGGCGGAAGGTTCCCCGCCCCGGGTCCGCGGCCTCGACGACCTGCTGCAGGCCCTCGCCGCCGGTGACGCGCACGTGCTGGCACCGCTGCTGGGCAACGACCTGCAGTCCGCGGCCCTCTCGCTCGCGCCCGCACTGCGCCGCACCCTGCGGGCGGGCGTGGAGGCCGGCGCGCTGGCCGGCATCGTCTCCGGGTCCGGCCCCACGTGTGCATTCCTGTGCGCCGACGCCGCCGCGGCGGTGACGGTGAGCGCCGAACTGGCCGGGGCCGGCGTGTGCCGGACGGTGCGCGTGGCCTCCGGCCCGGTCCCCGGCGCGCGCGTCGTCGACAACTCCCACCCCTGATCTCGGAAGGCATTGCTCCGCGTGGCGAATCTGATCAACCTCGAACAGGTCTCGAAGTCCTTCGGCATCAAACCGCTGCTGGACTCGGTGTCGCTCGGTGTGCAGGAGGGCGAGCGCATCGGCGTCGTCGGCCTCAACGGCGGCGGCAAGACCACCCTCCTCGAGGTCCTCACCGGCCTCGAGGAGCCCGACTCGGGCCGGGTCAGCCGGGTCGGCGGGCTGCGCATGGCGGTCGTCACCCAGCGCGGCGTCCTGCCGGCCGGATCCACGGTCGGACAGGTCGTGCTGGGACCGCTGGGGGTGGCCGAGCACGAATGGGCCGGCGACGCCCGGATCCGCTCCGTCCTCGCGGGTATCGGTGTCGACCGGCTCGGCCTCGACGCCCTCGTCGACGGGCTCTCCGGCGGCGAACGCCGACGCGTCGCGCTGGCCGCCGCCCTCGTGCAGGACCTCGACCTGCTCGTCCTCGACGAGCCCACCAACCATCTCGACGTCGAGGGTGTGCAGTGGCTGGCCGAGCACCTGCTCGCCCGGCGCAGCGCCCTCGTCGTCGTCACCCACGACCGGTGGTTCCTCGACACCGTCGCGACCCGCACGTGGGAGGTCGTCAACGGGCAGGTGGAAAGCTACGAGGGCGGCTACAACGACTGGATCTTCGCTCGTGCCGAGCGGGCCCGGCAGGCCGACGCGATGGAGGAACGGCGCCGCAACCTCGCGCGCAAGGAACTCGCCTGGCTGCGGCGCGGGGCCCCGGCCCGCACCTCGAAGCCGCGCTACCGCATCGAGGCGGCGGAATCGCTGATCGCGAACGTGCCGCCGCCGCGGGACACGGTGGCGCTGGCGTCGTTCGCCAAACGCCGTCTGGGCCGGGTGGTCATCGAGCTCGAGGACGCGACACTGACCACCCCCGACGGCCGCGAGCTGGTGCGCGACCTGACGTGGCGGCTCGGCCCGGGGGAGCGGATCGGCCTGGTCGGGGTCAACGGCTCCGGCAAGACGACGCTGCTGCGCACCCTCGCCGGGGAGATCGAACCGGCGTCCGGTCGTCGCATCCAGGGCAAGACCGTCGAGATCGGCTGGCTGCGGCAGGAACTCGACGACCTGCCCACCGACCTGAGGGTGCTCGACGCGGTGAAGGACGTGGCCGAACGGATCACACTGGGGGACAAGGAGATCTCGGCCGGCCAGCTCGCCGAGCGGCTCGGGTTCACCCCGGCGCGGCAGCGCACACCCGTCGGCGATCTCTCCGGTGGCGAGCGTCGACGGCTGCAGCTGACCCGGGTGCTCATGGCCGAGCCGAACGTGCTGCTGCTCGACGAACCCACCAACGACCTGGATATCGACACCCTGCAGCAGCTCGAGGACCTGCTGGACGGGTGGGCGGGCACCCTCGTGGTCATCTCGCACGACCGCTATCTGATCGAGCGGATCTGTGACTCGACGTGGGCGCTGTTCGGCGACGGCGCGCTCACCAACCTGCCGGGCGGGATCGACGAGTACCTGCGCCGTCGTGCGGCGCTCGGTGACGGGGACATCCCGTCGTCGGCCTCCACGGTCGCGAAGACGTCGATGCCCGAACAGGGCGCGGAACAACCGAAGCGCGACGGCGCCGCCGAGCGGGCCGCCCGCAAGGAGCTGGCGCGGCTCGAGCGGAGCGTGGCGAAGCTGACCGAGCGGGAGGAGAAGCTGCACCACGACCTCGCCGACGCGGCCACCGATCCCGACCGCCTGCAGAAGCTCGACGCCGAGCTGCGCAGCGTGGTCGCGGAGAAGGAAGCCGCCGAGGAGCAGTGGATGGAGCTGGCCGAGAACTTGTAGACCGGTGTGTCCTTTGGGCGGCAGTAGCAGCCCAAAGGACGCACCGGCGGCGGAGCCGCCCGCTCGGGGGTGTCCCAGGTCTCCCGATCCAGTGCGGTGGTCATCGTCCGCTCCAGACGGGTGCGCGCTTCTGCATGAAAGCCATGACGCCCTCGACGGTGTCGGCGCTGGTGGTCAGCCGGGCCAGGGCGGCCTCGGTCGCGTCCCAGGCCGGTTCCTCGGACGGGACGATGCCGTCGACGATGCCGCGGGCGATCGTCTTGCTCGCCTGCACGGCCAGGGGCGCGCCGGTCGCGACGAGGTCGGCGAGCTCGAGCGCGGTGGTGAGGACGTCGGTCCGGGGGACGACGCGGTTGACCAGGCCCCAGCGCAGAGCGTCGGCCGCGGACATCGGCCTGCCGGTGAGCACGAGTTCCATCGCGACGGACCGCGGGATGGCCTGCACGATGCGGAACACCCCGCCGGCGCCGGCGATGAGGCCGCGGTGGACCTCGGGCAACCCGAACTCGGCGGTGTCGGCGGCGACGACGAGGTCGCTCGCGAGGGCGAGTTCGGTACCGCCGCCGAGGGCGGTGCCGTTGACCGCCGCGACGATCGGCTTGGCGATCGGGTGCCTGACGACGCCGGCGAACCCCCAGTGCGCGGTCTCGGGCGGGGTGACCCCACCCGGTCCGGCGGTCCCGAGGGCCTCGAGGTCGGCGCCGCCGCAGAACACCCGCTCTCCGGCACCGGTGAGGACGACGACGCGCACGTCCGGGTCCCTGTCGGCGCGTTCCCACGCCTCGCCGAGGCCGGTGTGCACCTCGGCGTCGATGCTGTTGGCGGCCCCGGGCCGGTTGATGGTGACGAGTAGCGTGTGGCCGCGCTGTTCGACCAGGACGACGGGCTCGGTCATGCGGGGGACTCCTCGGTGACGGGATCGGTCAGGGTGACGGTCAGGGCGCCGCCGCGGTCGACGACGTGGACGGTGCGCCCGACGATGTCCGCACCCGCGGCGAGCACCTGCGCGCCGGCGGCGTCGGTGTAGCCGGAGACTCGACGGCCGTCGGGGGTGGTGCCCACCAGGAACCCGATCGCCGGATGGCCGTCGCGTCCGTATTCCGCGGTTGCCGTATGGATCTCGACGTCACCGCTGTAGCCGACGGCGGGATCGGGTCCGGTGGCGGGCAGTACGTGTGGCTCGGGATCGCCGACGTACCCGCGCGTGTGCGGGGCGGCGGCGAGCACGACGGTGTGCTGGTAGGTCAGGTAGCCGCCGTTGCCGTGGACGAGGGCGATCTCGCCGTCGGTGCGCAGCCGGCGGGTGACGGCGACGAGGGAGTGCAGCGTGTAGCTGTTGAGCGGTCCGCCGAAGAAGGAGTGGCCGCCGGTGACGCTCGGGACGGTCTCGCGGGGCAGGCCGAGGTGTTCGACGAGCAGCTTCGGCACCACGGGGAAGCAGCTGTAGGCGTCGACGATGTCCAGGTCGGCCGGCCGCAGGTCGGTGCGTTCGAGCGTCCGGGCGAGGGCGTCGGCGAGTGCCGCGGACCGGCCGAGGCCGGCGCGGGCGAGGATGTCGGCCGGTTCGGTCGCGCCCGCCCCGCCCCACACGTACACGATCCGGTCCTCGGCGACGCCGAGTTCGCGGGCGGTGGCGAGGGAGGTGACGACGACGGCGGCCGCCTGGTCGACGAACGGCATCGCGTTGAGCAGCAGCGGGTACGGAGCGGTGACCATCCGGTTGCGCGGGCCCACGGTGGTGATGTCCTCGGCGGTGCGCAGATCGGGGTTCCAGGCGGTGGGGTTGCGTCCGGCGATCTCGGAGAACGCGGCGTACAGCTGCGCGGACCAGGCCAGCGATTCGTCGTGGGAGTGCCCGAGTTGGTGGCTGAGCCGGGTCTCGAACAGCGGGTAGACGCGGGTGGGGGCGAGCATGCCGGCGCGTTGCATCGCGGGGCTGCCGAGGTCGTCCGGGTCGAAGGCGGGTGGGCCGCCGGGGTCGGTGGTCCAGCCGAGTGCGGCGGGGTCGGTGCCGGCCTTCGTCGCGGCGGTGACCGAGGCCTGGGATTCGCCGCCGACGAGGAGCGCGACGCCGGTCGTGCCGGTGGCGATCTCGTGGCCGATGCGGTCGAGCAGCGCTGCCGGCCAGTGCCCCCCGAGGGGACTGGTGTGGGTGCGGGCCGCCGCGGCGCCGAGGCGTGCGGCGAGGAGCGCGGGGAGGTCGTCGTACGCCCAGCTCGCGGTCTTGACGGCGTACACGGCGTCGATGCGCCGCGCGATGCCGTCGACGCCGGTGTCGGCGAGGGCCGCCCCGGCGGCGTCGTGGATCAGGTCGAGCGGTTCGCGGGGGTCGGCGGGGGCGCCGGCGCGTCCGGAGCGCAGGTCGCCGACGCCGACGACGACGGGTGTCCGGGCAGGGTCGGTCATGTGCGGCCTCGGGGGAGTGGTCGGGGCAACGGTCACCCGCACAGTAATACGGACTGATTCAGTCTGTAAATGGTCTGGCACACTGCTCACCGTGACCGAGCCGATCGTGCGTCGCCGTGGCCGACCCCGCGATGCCGACCTCGAGGATCGCGTCTACGACGCCGTGATCGAGGTCTACTCCGAGACGAGCTGGCGCGGCTTCACGCTCGACGCGGTCGGCCGGCGCGCCCGGGTGGGACGGGCGGCGCTGTACCGCCGCTGGGCCACCAAGGACGAACTGCTCGTGCAGGCGCTCGAGGCGCGCAGCCCGCTGCCGGTGCCGATCGACACCGGGGCGTTGCGCTCGGACCTGGTCGAACTGGTCACCCAGCTGCTGCGCGGCTACCGCACCACACCCGGGCTGGTGAGCCTGCGCGTCGCGCTCGACGCGCGTGTGCACCCGGACCTGCTGGCCCACCTGACCACCACGCTCAACCGGAGCCGCCTCGTCGCGGCCCGCACCATCGTGTTGCGGGCGGTCGAACGCGGCGAGCTGCCGCCGAAGGTCTCGGTGACCCTCCTGCTCGAGATGGTCACCGGTGCGGCGCTCAGCCACGTGCTGTTCTCCCTCGCCGGACCGGCGGCGGACGACGACGACGCCTACGCCCGCACGCTCGTCGACGCCGCGATCCGCGCCCTGATCGCGAAACGGGAACACGATCCAGGTCCCGTGACCTAACTGCAATCCAATTGCCCGGCGAGCCGCCGGAATCGATACCCCCCAAGGGGGATCCCGGCTAGCCTGGCAGACAGGCCCTGTGGTGGGAGGCGCGAGAATGGACCTGCAGGCGATACGTGAGATCGAGCGG
The DNA here is from genome assembly GCF_016804345.1 of Rhodococcus ruber. NCBI lineage: Bacteria > Bacillati > Actinomycetota > Actinomycetes > Mycobacteriales > Nocardiaceae > Rhodococcus > Rhodococcus ruber. The sequence continues at coordinate 1,673,434 of NZ_CP044211.1, forward strand.
CTGAAGTACCGCTACGCGCGGGCGCTCGACACGAAGTCGTGGATCGAACTGGCCGACACCATGGTTCCCGAGGCCACCGCCGTCTACGGCGAACACCTGAGTTTCGAATCGCGCGACGCGTTCCTGAACTTCCTCGAGAACACCCTCGGATCCCACGTCATCACCGAACACCACTGCGGCCACCCCGAGATCGACGTCGAGGGGGACACGGCCACGGGTATCTGGTTCCTCGCCGACACGGTGGTGGTGCCCGAGGACGGGCTCGTGATGCGCGGGTCCGCCTACTACCACGACCGCTACGTGCGCGGCACGGACGGGCTCTGGCGCATCTCCCACACCGGCTACGAAAGGAACTGGGAGACAGTCACGTCCGTTGCCGACATGCCCAGCTTCCGGCTCACCTCGAACCGGTGGTCGCTGCTGCAGCAGCCGCCCCGCGCGTCCTGAACCGGCCGCGAACCCGTACCGGCCGAGAGGAGGGGACCCGTCCGATGACCGCGACCGACACCGAAGTCTTCCCCCGGGCCGGTGCGCTCCCGTACCTCATCGTGGGTCGCGCCCGCAGTGCCATCGACTGGTACCGGCAGGTGTTCGACGCGACGCTGGCGGGGGACCCCGTGGTGCTCGAGGACGGCCGGATCGGCCACGCCGAGTTGGTCTTTCCCACCGGGATGGTGTATCTGGCGGAGGAGTTCCCCGAGATGGGCCTGTCCGCGCCCGAGGCCGGCGCGACGTCGGTGAGCCTGATGCTCCCGGTCGACGACACCGACGCCGTGCTCACCAAGGCCCGCGACGCCGGCGGCACCGTCGAACGCTGGATCGCCGAGAGTCACGGTCACCGCAACGCCACGCTGCTCGATCCGTTCGGACACCGATGGCTGCTCGTCGGGCCCCTGACCGGCCGCCGGCAGGGCGCCGCCGCCGGTACCGGCAGGTAGGTCCGGCGCCCCGCGCAGACACGTGCGCGATCGGGGCTCCCACATGATCGGCTGCCGGGGCAGGGGCCGGTAGGCTCCGGCGCGTGACCGACACCTTCATCCGCACCCGCGTCGCCAACGGCATCGGCGAGGTGGTGCTCGACCGGCCGGTGGCCCTCAACGCCCTCGACTCGTCGATGATCCGCGACATGTACGAGGCCCTGCTGGCATGGCGCGACGACCCGGAGATCACCGCGGTCCTGGTCACCAGCGCATCCGACCGCGCGTTCTGCGCCGGTGGCGACATCAAGTCGGTGCGGGACGCCGCCGTGGCCGGGGACACCGCCACGGTCCGGGACTACTTCGCGAACGAGTACCGGCTCGACGAACTGGTCGCCACCTACCCCAAGCCGTATCTCGCGCTCCTCGACGGAGTCACGATGGGCGGCGGGCTGGGCATCTCGGTGCACGGCGCGGTCCGTGTCGTGACGGAGAGGGCCGTGCTGGCGATGCCGGAGACGGCGATCGGCTTCATCCCCGACGTCGGCGCCAGTCATTTCCTGCCGCGGCTGCGCGGCACCACGGCCCGTTGCGACGCGGTCGGCCTGTACCTGGCGCTGACCGGCGCCCGCGTCGACGCCGGCGATGCCATCGCCGTCGGCCTCGCGACGCACTTCGTTCCCAGTCACCGGATCGACGCCCTCGCCGACCGGATCCGCGAGGGCCACTGGCAGCCGGCGCTCGACGAGTTCGCCGAGGCGGCCCCCGCGTCGGCGATCGCGGACCGGTACCCGGACATCGATGCGGTGTTCGGTGACGGCACCGTCGCCGACGTCGTCGAGCGCCTGTCCGGCAACCACGACATCGACGAGACGTGGGCCGTCACCACCCGGGCGGCGCTCGGTGCGGCATCCCCGACGAGCCTCTGGGTCACCGCGGAGCTGCTGCGCCGCGGCGCCGAGAGCCCGCTGCGCGAGTGCTTCGCGCGGGAACTCGAGGTCGCGGTCCGCATCACCGCCGAGCCGGACTTCGCCGAAGGGGTGCGCGCGGTGCTCGTCGACAAGGACCGCAACCCGTCGTGGTCGCCGCGGGGGATCGGCGACGTGGACCCGGCCGTCGTGGCGGGACTGTTCCGGGAGTAGGCACCCGGCCGGCCGGGCGACCATCCGCGCACGAAATAGTCAGCTGCACAGGTAATTTCGTGCGCGTTCGACCAGGGGGTGCGCGGATGCGGACGTCAGAGCGCGGTGCGCCGCGGGGCGAGCAGGTCGACGACGATCTCCTGCCCGCCCAGCACGGCGCGGATCTCCGGCTTCTCGAATCCGCCCGCGACGAGGTACTCACCGAGCAGGGTGAGCAGTTCGTCGGTCTCGACCGTCGGATCGGAGGCGTGGGGACGCTGCGCGCGGGCGGCGAGCTCGGTGTGCGCCAGTCGCGCCGCGATCCGCACGGATGCCACTCCCATCGAGTTGCGGCGCGACGCGGCGGTCGGAGTGCTGTCCGCGGCGACGCCGTTCGTGCCGGCGACGATCTCGTCGAAGCTCGGCAGCGAGAGCGGATCGCTGCCGTTGCCTCCGGCCTCGTCGGCGACGTCGTGGTCCGCCGCGTGGCTTCCCACCGCGTGCGGGGCGGACGCGCCGTTGCCGGTCAGGGTTCCCGGCAGGGGATAGACGAAGGTGCCCGCCCGCTTGGGTCCGGGCGACTCGTCCGCCGGCTCGGAACGGCCGCGCAGCGGCGTGCCGTCGGTCGGTGCGGTCGAGTCGTCGTCCATGAACGCTCCTGACATCCGCGAGCCCGGGTCGGCTCGACGGCACAGCAAACTACCAGCAACACCGGTCCCACGCACAGCCACACCGGTCCCACCCACCACAGGTGTCACTGGTCGGCGGCGGCCACCAGCGGCTCGAGGGTGAGGTCGGGCAGTTCCTTGAGGAGGTACTGCAATCGCCACTTGTCGCTGACCAGCGCCAGCAGCACACCGTCGGACCGGGTGAACACCTCGACGCCGCGCTGCCGGTTCAGTTCGTCCACCGAGGCCGCGTCGGTGCGGCGGGCCAGCGCGTAGCCCAGCGGTTCCATCCGCGGCTCGACGTTGTACTCGGCCTTCATCCGGGCCGCCACCACCTCGAACTGCATGGGACCGACGGCGGCCATCACCGGGGACGCGTCGCCGCGGATGTCGTTGCGCAGGATCTGCACCACGCCCTCGGAGTCGAGCTGATCGACGGCCTTGCGGAACTGCTTGTATTTCGAGGCGCTCTCGGCGCGCAGGATCGAGAAGTGCTCGGGCGCGAACGACGGGATCGGCGGGAACTCCACCTTCCGGTCCACGTACAGGGTGTGCCCGGGGGCGAGGGCCGTGGCGTTGACCAGCCCGACCACGTCGCCGGGGTACGCGTTCTCCACCGTGGACCGTTCCCGGCCGAACACCGTCAGCGCGTACTTGGTGGCGAACGGCTTGCCCGTCTGCGCGTGGGTGACGACCATGCCGCGCTCGAACACCCCGGACACCACCCGCATGAACGCCAGGCGGTCGCGGTGCGCGGTGTCCATCCCCGCCTGCACCTTGAACACCACGGCGCTGAACGGGTCGTCGACGTTGCGGGGAGCGTCGTTCACGTCGAGCCGGGCGCGCGGCGGCGGCGCCAGCGCGACGAGGGTGTCGAGGATCTGCCGGACGCCGAAGTTGAGCATGGCCGACGCGAAGATCACCGGCGACGTCTGTCCGGCCAGGAACAGCTCCTGGTCGTGGTCCTGACCGCTGGCCGACAGCAGTTCCGACTCCTCCACCGCCTCGGTCCACGTCCCGCCCTCCCGGTCCTCGGCCTCCGCGGGGGAGAGCCGGTCCTCGGGAGCGATCCGCGCGCCGCCGGCGGTGCGGGTGAACTTGACGTACTCGACGGGTGCCCCGTCCTCCCCGCGCCGCAGCAGGCCACGGAAGTCCCCGGCGATGCCGACGGGCCAGAACAGGGGGGTGGGAGTCAGGCCGATCCGCTCGTCGATCTCGTCGAGCAGTTCCAGCGGGGTCCGGCCGGGCCGGTCCCACTTGTTGATCACGGTGATGACCGGGATGCCCCGGTGACGGCACACCTGGAACAGCTTGAGTGTCTGCGGCTCGAGGCCCTTGGCGGCGTCGATCAGCATCACCGCCGCGTCCACGGCGGTGAGCACCCGGTAGGTGTCCTCGGAGAAGTCGGAGTGACCGGGTGTGTCGACGAGGTTGATCACGTTGACGACGTCGTCGTCGGACTCCTCGGAGCGGTAGTTGAACTGCAACGCCGTGGAGCTGACGGAGATGCCGCGGGCCTTCTCCATCTCCATCCAGTCGGACACCGTGGACTTGCGTCCGGCCTTGCCGTGCACCGCACCGGCCTCGGCGATGACCTTCGCATGCAGGGCCAGCGCCTCGGTCAGCGTGGACTTGCCGGCGTCCGGATGGGAGATCACCGCGAAGGTGCGGCGGCGACCCGCCTCCGCGAGCACTTCCTTCGACGACACGGCGGTGGTGCCGGCGTCGTTGCCGGTGGAAACGGGCGGGGTAGTCAACGCGGAAGTACCTCTCGAAGCGGATGTGCGGCTCGTCGATGCACGCGGGCGGCTCGCGCATCGCAGACAACTCGTCCATGTTACTCGGCAATCGAATGTCGATTTCCGTGAGATTCGGTCACATTCTCCGAAGAGACTTACTCCCGGGACGGATCGGGGGCACCCTGGGCAACGTCGTACCCGGTGCCCGGGGTCGTATCGACGTGAGGAGTGGTTCGTGAGCAGATTCACCGACGAGATGTACGAGACCGCGGATCGTTCCCCGCACGGTCTGGTCACCGGCGAGCCCGACGCTCCCCGGCGCCAGAGCTGGGGGCAGATTCACGAGCAGGCCCGGCGCATGGCCGGTGCCCTCGCCGCGGCCGACATCGGTCACGGCGACGCCGTGGGCATCCTCGCGGGGAATCCGGTGGACATCGCACCCGCCTGTCAGGCGGTGTGGATGCGCGGCGCCTCGGTGACGATGCTGCACCAGCCCACCCCGCGCACCGACCTGGCGCTGTGGGCACGGGACACCGAGGTCGTCATCGGCATGATCGGCGCCCGCGCGGTGGTGCTCGGCGCGCCGTTCGAGATCGCCGCGCCGCTCCTGGCCGAGCGGGGAATCCCCGTCGTCACGATCGCCGAGATGGATGCCGGCACGCCGGTCGACCCGCTGCCCACCGACGAGCAGGACATCGCGCTGCAGCAGCTGACCTCCGGGTCCACGGGCTCCCCGAAGGCCGTGCAGATCACGCACGAGAACTTCTACGTCAACGCGTACGCGATGATCGAGCGGATCAAGTTCTCCCTCGACGACGACGTGATGGTCAGCTGGCTGCCGCTGTTCCACGACATGGGGATGGTCGGCTTCCTGAGCGTGCCCATGCAGGTCGGCGCCGAGGTCGTCTCCGTGACCCCGCTCGACTTCCTGCGCTCCCCGCTGCTGTGGGCCGAGCTGATGAGCAAGTACCGCGGAACCGTGACGGCCGCACCGAACTTCGCGTACTCACTCCTGGCTCGCAAGCTCGCACAGGCGCCCGACGGCGCCGTCGACCTGTCGTCGGTGCGGTGGATGTGGAACGGTGCCGAACCGGTCGACCCGGACACCATGGAGGCCCTCGCCGCCGCCGGCGCCCGGTTCGGGCTCGATCCGGCGGCGCTCGCGCCGGTCTACGGCATGGCCGAGACCACCCTGGCGGTCTCGGTGCCGGATCCGGGACGCGGGCAGATCCTCGATCTCGTCGACCCCGACCTGCTCGAGGCCGGCGGGATGGCGGTCCCGTCGACCCGGTCCAACGCCCGGCGCCTGCCCACCCTCGGGCATCTCGTGCCCGGCCTCGAGGGCCGCGTCGTCGGGGAGGACGGGCAGGTACTGCCGCCCCGCGGCGTCGGCATCATCCAGCTGCGCGGCAAGGCCGTCACCCACGGTTACCTCACCGTCGACGGTCCGGTGCCCGCGCAGGACCCGCAGGGCTGGTTCGACACCGGCGACGTCGGCTACTTCACCGAGGACGGCCTGGTCGTGGTGTGCGGGCGCGTCAAGGACGTCATCATCATGGGTGGCCGCAACGTCTATCCCACCGACATCGAACGAGCCGCGTGCAGCGTCGACGGCGTGCGCCCCGGCAACGCCGTCGCGATCCGGCTCGATTCCGGCGAGAAGCGGGAGTCGTTCGCGGTCGCCGTCGAGACCAACCGGATCGACGACCCGGAGGAGGTGCGCCGCATCGAACGCGACGTCGTGCACGCGGTCGTCGCGGAGGTGGGGGTGCGGCCGCGCACCGTCGCGGTGCTCGGCCCGGGCAGCATCCCGAAGACGTCGTCGGGCAAGCTGCGGCGCGGCAGTTCCGTCCACCTGCTCGGCGGGTAGCGCGGGGTGTCCTTCCGGACCGCGGCCGGTCCGGAAGGGCACACGTCAATGGACCCGGTTCTGGGCGTCCTCCAGGCCGACCCGCAGCAGCAGCTCCACCGCGTCCGCGGCCTGCTCGCGGATCAGGTCGAGTTCCTTGCGTTCGGTCGACGAGAACGGTTTGAGCACGTAGTCGGCCGGGTCCATGCGGCCCGGCGGGCGGCCGATCCCGACCCGGGTACGCAGGTAGAGCTTGGTGCCGAGGGCACTCGAGATCGACCGCAGCCCGTTGTGGCCGTTCTCCCCGCCGCCGAGCTTGAGCCGGACCGTGCCGAAGTCCAGATCCAGTTCGTCGTGCACGACGACGATGTCGGCGGGCTCGACCGAGAAGAAGCGGGCGAGACCCGCGACGGGTCCGCCCGAGAGATTCATGAAGGTGCGCGGCTTGGCGATGATCACCTGCCGGCCGTCGAGGCGGGCCTGGACGATCTCGGCGTTGCTGCGCTTGTGCGCGCTGAACTTCCCGCCGACGCGGGCGGCGAGCGTGTCGGCCACCATGAAGCCGATGTTGTGGCGGGTCTTCTCGTACTGCGGGCCGGGATTGCCCAGCCCGACGACGAGTGCGGTGGCGTCGCTCACCTGGCGGTGTCCTTCCGTTGCGGCGGGTAGTGCTACGACGACGGCGCGTCACCCCGAGGGGATGACGCGCCGCTCGCCCGTGTCACGCGGAGCCGGTTGGGGCTCAGGCCTCTTCGGCCTCGGCGGCCTCACCCTCCGCGGATTCGCCCTCCATCGCGGCGGCGGTCGGTGCGGCAACCACGTTCACCAGCAGCAGCTCCGGGTCGCCCTGCAGGGTCGCACCGGCGGGCAGCTGCACGTCGTTCGCGAGGATCTGGGTACCGGCCTCGACACCGTCGATGGACACCTCGACCTGCTCGGGCAGGTTCAGGGCGTCGGCCTCGAGCTGGACGGTGCTGACCTCGTTGACGACCAGGGTGCCGGAGGCGGCCTCACCGGTGACCACGAGCGGGACCTCGACGGTGACCTTCTCGCCCTTCTTCACGACGAGCAGGTCGGCGTGCTCGATGTAGTTGCGGATCGGGTGGACCACGACCGACTTGGTCAGCGCCAGCTCCTCCGAGCCGTCGACGTCGAGGGTCAGCACGGCGTTGGTGCCGTGGGCGCGCAGCACGGCCGCGAACTCGCGGGCCGGCAGCGACAGGTGCTGGGGATCGGTGCCGTGGCCGTACAGGACGGCGGGCACCTGCCCGTCGCGGCGGGCGCGGCGGGCGGCACCCTTGCCGAACTCGGTGCGGACGACGGCGGCGATACGGTTTTCCTCGGACATGCTGAAAGGCTCCTACGCATATGGCTCGAACTGGGGCGGTCTTCCCGGCGAGGGGCGACGCGCGCGGCCAGGAGCGTGGGCACGCTCGAGCGGAGCCGCAGCCGCGTCGATCACGGTGAGCCAGCGATTTCGCGGTTCACCCTCGCCGAGACAACTCGATCGACTCTACCGGATCCGCCCGAGCGGGTCGAATGCCACCCCTGCGCTCAGCCGCCCGCGGCGGCGATGCCCGCCCGCCGTCCGAAGAAACTGCCGTCGCCGAGGGAGACGCCGCTGCAGTACCCCCACGCCGACAGTCCGGCCGCCGCGCGTCCCGCCGCATACAGCCCCGGAATCGGGGCACCGTCGACGTGCAGGACCTCCGCGTGCAGGCTCGTACGCAGGCCGCCGAGCGTGAACCCGCCGGTCATGCCGCGCAGGTCGATCGCCGCGACGGGCGACCCGATCGGCTTCACCCATTCGCGCTTCTTGCCCAGCAGCGGGTCGGCGCCCCGTTCGGCGTGCAGGTTGTACACCTCCACCGTGGACTGCAGCGCCCGCTCGGGCAGACCCATCTCGGCCTCGAGTTCCGCGACGGTCTCGCACACCCACTTCGGCTGGTGGCGCAGCTGCGCCGACGACGTCGGGGCGGCGACCCCGGCCTCGTACGACTCCTCGTCGATGACGAGGAACGCCTCGTTGTCGTTCTTCAGCAGGGTCAGCTGCCCGATGCGGCCCGGGTAGGTGTCCTCGGGCACGTACCGCTGGCCGCGACCGTTGACGAGAATGCCCCGCGCGATCAGCTGGGGATCGCAGAAGAACGCCACCTCGGTGGCGTTCATGTGGGCCAGGTCGGCGCCGAGCGCCTGCGCCATCCGGATCGCGCGACCGTCGTGTTCCTCGATCGACGCGGCGGGACGACCCACCAGGTGCGGGGCGTGGGCCCGCACCATGTCGTCGTTGTAGGCGAAGCTGCCCGTGGCGAGAACGACCCCGCGGCGGGCCCGGATCGCCAGGTCGGTGCCGTACCGTTTGGCCAGCACCCCGACGACCCGGCCGGACGCGTCGGTGACGAGGGTCTGCACCCGGACGTCGTACTCGGCGCGGACCCCGAGGGCTTCGGCCTTCTCGGCGAGCGGCTTCACGAGCATGTAGCCGCCGCCCTGCTCACCGGTCCGCTTGTTGCTCATCTGCGGCACGTGGCCGCGCGGCGCGGGCCGGGCGACGGCGGCGTACGGCGCCGAGTTCTCCCCGCCGGTGTACTGCAGGCCCGCGTCGGTGGGAGGCTCCCAGCCGGGCTCGCCCCAGAATTCGTGCTTGAACGGCACACCGCAGCCGACGAGCCAGTCGAAGTGCTCGACGGAGCCCGCACAGTAGGCGGCGATCTTCTCCTCGTCCACGCCCGGTCCGAGTGCCGCGGTGAGGAACGCGCGCATGTCGTCCACCGAGTCCTCGAATCCGCAGGCTTTCTGCACGGCCGTGCCGCCGCCGAGGTAGACGAATCCGCCCGCGAGGGCGGCGGCGCCGCCCCACCCGCCGGTGCGTTCGAGCACCAACACGTCGGCTCCGGCGTCGGCAGCGCCGACGGCCGCGCAGACCCCGGCGATGCCGTACCCGGCGATCACGACGTCGGCCTCGAGATCCCAGGCGGAGATCCGGTCGACGGGAACAGGACGGACGGGACTGGTCTCGGTCATCGCGATCCTCTCGAAGTGGTGCGGGGATTCGCACACCTTGACCGCGTGAGCCGCCGGACGGAACCGGTCGTCCCGGTCGCCGGGACGGTCAGGACCGGGTCAGCGACCGCACGGCCGCCAGGAACCGGTCCACGTCGGCGGGGGAGACGAAGTAGTGCGGGGAGGCGCGCACCACCGACTCGAGCCGTCGCGCCGACATCTCGAGCAGCGTCGACCCGCGCCCGCTGACCGTGACCGTGATCGCCTCGGCGGCCAGCGCCTCCCGCAGCCGCGGCGGCTCCCAGCCGTCGACGGTGAACGAGACGATGCCGCTGTGCTCCTTCCCGAGGTCGCGCACGGCCACGCCGGGGATCCGGCCCAGGCCCTCGCGCAGGTGTTCGGCGCGGTAGGCGACCGCCTCGGTCACCGCGTCGACCCCGAGGTCGAGCAGGTAGTCGACGGCGGCACCGAGCCCGAGGCGGGCGGCGACGTTCGTCTCCCACAGCTCGAACCGCGTCGCGTCGTCGGCGAGGCGGTACTCGCCCGGGGCCGTCCACTGCGCGCTGTGCAGATCGAGGACGGCCGGTTCGAGCTCGGTGACCAGCCGGGGGCGGACGTACAGGAAGCCCGTGCCGCGGGGTCCGCGCAGCCACTTGCGTCCGGTCGCGGAAAGGGCGTCGACGTCGAACTCGGGCACGCTCACCGGCAGCTGCCCGACGGACTGGCACGCGTCGAGCAGCACCAGCGCGCCGACGGCGTGCGCCGCGTCGGCGACCTCCCGCACGGGGTTGACGAGCCCGCCGTTGGTGGGGGCGTGCACGACGGACACCAGTTTGACCCGCTCGTCGAGCGTGCGGGTGAGGGCGTCGACGTCGATGCGGCCGAGCGCGTCCGTCGGCATCGTCTCCACCGTCGCGCCGGTCGCCCGGGCCCGTTGCAGCGCGGAGACCGCATTGCTGGCGTATTCGGAACGGGTGAGCAGGATCCGGTCGCCCGCGCGGAGCGGCACCGAGTAGAAGAAGCTCGCCCACGCCCGGGTGGCGCTCTCGACGAGGGCGATCGACGGTGCCTCCGCGCCGACCAGCCGTGCGATCGAGGTCTTCACCGCGGCGAGGTCGTCGGCGCGTTCCGCGGCGGCGACGTACCCGCCGACCTCGGCCTCGCGTCGCAGGTGCGCGACGGTCGTCTCCAGCACCGGGGTCGGGGGCAGCGACGAGCCCGCGCTGTCGAGGAAGACCCGGTCGAAGCAGCCGGGCGTGTCGCGACGGGCGCGCTGCAGGTCGAGCATCGAGGACGCACCTCCCGTTCATGTCTTCGTGCTTGGAATGTATACGTGAGCGAATCGAAATCCCTGCAACGCCGGCTCGGCACCGGCGACGCCGTCGCCATCGGGCTCGGCGCGATGATCGGGGCGGGGGTGTTCTCGGCGTTCGCGCCGGCCGCGGCAGCCGCCGGCGCGGGCCTGCTCGTCGGCCTGGCCCTCGCCGCGGTCGTGGCGTACTGCAACGCCACCTCGTCGGCGCAGCTCGCCGCGCAGTACCCGACGTCCGGTGGCACCTACGTGTACGGGCGGGAACGGCTCGGGCCGTGGTGGGGTTTCGTGGCGGGCTGGGGCTTCGTGATCGGCAAGACCGCCAGTTGTGCGGCGATGGCCGCGACGTTCGCCTCCTACATCGTGCCGGAACCGTGGCGGCGGCCCGTCGCCGTCGCCGCGGTCCTCGCCCTGACCGCCGTGAACTACCGCGGCATCACGCGCACGGCCCGGCTCGCCCGCATCATCGTGACCCTCGTGCTCGTGGCGCTGGCCGTCGCGATCACGGCGAGCTGGGCCGGTCCCGGGGCGCAACCCGCCGATCCGTTCGGTCCCGTCGGCGGTGCCTACGGGGTGCTGCAGGCGGCCGGCCTGCTGTTCTTCGCCTTCGCCGGCTACGCGCGGATCGCGACCCTCGGTGAGGAGGTGCGCGAGCCGCGCCGGACCATCCCGCGGGCGATCGTCGGTGCCCTCGGCTTCGTGGTGCTGCTCTACGCCGTCGTCGGCGTGACCCTGCTCGCATGCCTCGGCCCGGACCGGCTCGCGTCGAGCAGCGCGCCGCTGCTCGACGCGGTCCGCGTGGGTGGCTGGGCGTGGGCGGCGCCCGTCGTGGTCGCCGGGGCCGCGGCGGCGTCGCTGGGGGCTCTGCTCGCCCTCGTCACGGGCGTCGGCCGCACCGCGCTCGCGATGGCGCGGCAGGGTGATCTGCCGCGGCCGCTCGCCGCGGTGCATCCGCGATTCGCGGTGCCGTACCGGGCCGAACTCGCCGTCGCCGCGGTGGTGTGCGTGCTCGTCGCGACCGTCGATCTGCGCGGAGTGATCGGATTCTCATCCTTCGGTGTTCTCGTGTACTACCTCGTCGCGAATCTGGCCGCCTTCACCCAGCGGGACGAGAACCGGCGCTACCCCCGGTTCCTGCAGGTCGTCGGCGCCGTCGGATGCGTCGTCCTGGTGCTGACGCTGCCGCCGAGTGCGGTCGTGGCCGGCATCGTGGTGCTCGCGGCCGGTGTCGTCGTCCGGGCGACGCGCCGGGCCGCGGCGTGAGCGTTCAGCCGCCTCCTGTCGCCGGTTGACGTTAGGCTCGTCCGTGAGCTGGCCCACAGGCGAGGGAGGGGCGGACCGAGTGGTGATCACAGTCGACCCGGCGGTGCCGCGCGCGGACGCCGGCATCGCCTCACGAACCGCCGCCGAGCTGCACGTGCGCCGGGTGAGCTTCCGCTTCGGGCCGCCCCGGCTGATCGGCGTGGAACTGGAATGGCTCACCGCCCGGGCCGACGGCACTCGCGCCCGGCCGGAGTTGCAGGCCATCCTCGAGGCCCTCGGTCCGCACGCCCCCCGGCAGCTGGCTCCCGGCTCCTCGGCGCGGCCGTTGCCGTCGGGCAGCGCCGTGACCCTCGAGCCGGGTGGGCAGGTGGAACTGTCGAGCGTGCCGTGTGTCTCGGCGCGGCAGGTCTGCGATCGTCTCACCGCCGACGCCCGCATGCTGGGTGCGTTGCTGGCGCGCCGGTCGGTGGACCTGGTCGACGCGGCGGCCGACGGGCTGCGCCCACCGCAGCGGCTGCTGCGCACTCCCCGCTACAGCGCGATGGAACTGCGGTTCGATCGGATCGGGCCGCTGGGCCGGCTGATGATGAACAGCACCGCCGCCACCCAGGTGAGCGTCGACGCCGGCGCCGACGACGACGAGCTGGCCCGGCGGTGGCGGGTACTGCACGCCGTCGGACCGGCGCTGGTGGCCGCGTTCGCGTGTTCGCCTTCGCTGCGTGGGGCACCGGACGGGAACTGGGCGTCGCAGCGGATGCGCACCTGGCTGGCGCTGGACGCCGACCGCACCACCCCCGTGCCCGATCCGGCGCGCTACCCGGCGTGGGCGCTGGACGCGCCGCTGCTGTGTGTGCGCGCGACCGGCGGGGACTGGCATGCGCCGCCCGGCGCGTCGTTCGCGGACTGGCTGGGTGGCGACCTGGACGACGAGATCGGGCGCCGGCCCACCGTCGCCGACCTGGACTACCACCTGACCACCCTGTTCCCGCCGGTGCGTCCGGCCGGGCACCTCGAGGTCCGGTACATCGACGCGCAGCCGGGGGCCCTGTGGCAGGTCCCGGTCGCCGCGGTCGAGGCACTGCTCACCTCGCCGGCCGTCATGGACGAGGCCCTGGCCGTCGCCGCCCCCGTCGTGGATCGCTGGCAGGAGGCGGCCGAGTTCGGACTCGCGGATCTCGAGATCCGGGCCGCGGCGGTCGGACTGCTCGCCCTCGCCGCGGAGGCGTCGCCGGACATGCGGTTCACCGCGGCGCTGGACGCGGCGGCGGAGCGGTGCTGCCGCGGTCGCACCCCGGAGGTCCAGGATCGGTGAGCGGTCTGCATGCCCGGCTCGACCGGGATCTCGCGCGGGCGCGGGCGCGGGTGCTCGCGCTGACCGACATCGACGACGCGGAACTCACGGCCCAGCATTCACCGCTGATGAGTCCCCTCGTGTGGGACCTCGCGCACATCGCCAACCAGGAGGAACGCTGGCTGCTCCGGGCGGCCGGCGGTCACGCCGGTGTGCGCCCGGACGTCGACGACCTCTACGACGCCTTCCGCCATCCGCGGGCGGACCGGCCCGCGCTGCCGCTGCTCGGGCCGCGGGCGGCCCGCGACTACGCGGCGGAGGTCCGCGCGCACACGGCGGACGTGCTGGCGCGGTGCCGCTTCGACACCGACCTCACCCGCGAGGGTTTCGTGTTCGCGATGAGTGTCCAGCACGAGGTGCAGCACGCGGAGACGATGCTCGCGACACACCAGCTGCGGGCGGGGCCCCCGGTCCTCGACGCGCCGCCGGCGCCGCGGCGCGCCGAAGCACCGGCCGCGGCGGAGGTGCTGATCCCGGGCGGGGAGTTCGAGATGGGGACGTCGACGGATCCGTGGGCGTTGGACAACGAGCGGTCCGCGCACCGGGTGTACGTGCCGGCCTTCGCGATCGACACCGTGCCGGTCACCAACGGGCGCTATCTCGAGTTCCTCGCCGACGGCGGCTACGCCCGCCGGGAACTGTGGAGCCCGCAGGGGTGGCTGCACCGCGAGCAGGCGGGACTCGAGGCTCCCCAGTTCTGGACCCGCGACGACGCGGGCACGTGGTGGCGCCGCCGGTTCGGGGTGACGGTGCCGCTCGACCCCGACGAGCCCGTCGTGCACGTGTGCTTCCACGAGGCCGAGGCGTTCGCCCGCTGGGCCGGACGCCGGTTGCCCAGCGAGGCCGAGTGGGAGAAGGCCGCCCGCTGGGACCCGCTGACCGGGCAGAGCCGGCGCTACCCGTGGGGCGACGAGGAACCGACCGAGGCCCACGCCAACCTCGGCCAGCGGCACCTCGAGCCGGCCGTCGTCGGGGCGTACCCCGCGGGTGCGTCGCGTCTCGGGGTGCACCAGCTGATCGGGGACGTGTGGGAATGGACGGCGTCCGGATTCGAGCCGTACCCCGGATTCGCGGCCTTCCCGTACCGGGAGTACTCGGAGGTGTTCTTCGGGGGCGACTTCCGGGTGCTGCGCGGCGGCTCCTTCGGCACCGACCCTGCAGCCTGCCGCGGCACCTTCCGCAACTGGGACCTGCCGATCCGGCGGCAGATCTTCGCCGGCTTCCGCTGCGCGCGGGACGTGCCGGATGTGTAGACACCTGGGATACCTCGGGCCGGTCCGCTCGGTGAGTTCCCTGGTGACCGAGGGACCCCGGTCGCTGGTGCGCCAGTCGTGGGCGCCGAAGGACATGCGTGGCGGCGGCACGATCAACGCCGACGGGTTCGGGGTGGCATGGTGGGGTGCGGACGGCTTCGGCCGCTATCGGAACCCCACCCCCATCTGGTCCGATCCCTTTGTCGCCGAAGGTCTTTCGCATATCAGCGCCGGAGCCGTCATGGCGTCGCTGCGTTCGGCGACGGAAGGCATGCCGGTGGAGCGCTCGGCGTGCGCCCCGTTCACCCGCGACGGCTGGGCGTTCAGCCTCAACGGCGTCGTCCGCGGCTGGCCCGGGTCGCTCGTCTCGCTGGCCGAGCGCCTGCCGGTGGCCGAACTGCTGCGGCTCGAGTCGCCCACCGACGCCGCCGCGCTGTGGCTGCTGTTGTATTCGCGGCTGCGTTCCTCGCGGCCCGAGCAGGCGTTGATGCGGCTCGTGCACGACGTGCTCGACGTCGCCCCGGCTTCGCGGCTGAACCTGTTGCTGGGCAACGGTTCCGGGCTGTGGGCGACGGCCTGGTACCACTCGCTGTGGACCCTCGTCGACGAGGACGTCGCCGTGGTGTCCTCGGAACCGTACGACGACGATCCGCGCTGGCGCCAGGTGCCGGACCGGCACCTGGTCAGCGCCCGACCGGGGCACCTCATCGTGTCCCCCATGGAGGTGGCCGTCTCATGACGGTGGACGTGTACCTGACGCCGGAGCAACTCGACGAGTCGCTGCGGGCCGACGCGCGCCGCGGGCTGACGTCGTCGCCGAAGTGGCTCTCGCCGACGTGGCTCTACGACGAGCGCGGCGGCGAGCTGTTCGATCAGATCACCCGGCTGCCGGAGTACTATCCCACCCGCACCGAACGGTCTCTGCTGCAACAACATTCGTCGGAGCTCGCCGACGAGGCGCGGCCCGAGATGCTCGTCGAGCTCGGATCGGGATCCTCGGAGAAGACGGAGATCCTGCTCGACGCGCTGCGACCGTACATCCATACGTACGTACCGCAGGACGTCTCCGAGGTCGCCCTGCAGTCCGCGGTGACCCGGCTCTCCGTCGAATACCCGGACCTGACCGTGCGGGGCGTCGTCGGCGACTTCACCGGATCGCTCACGCATCTGCCCGGCGGCGGACGCCGCTTGATCGCATTCCTCGGCGGCACCATCGGCAACCTGGCGCCCACCGAGCGCGCCGCGTTCCTCACCGACCTCGCCGCGGTGCTCGAGCCGGGGGAGTGGCTACTGCTCGGAATCGGCCTCGTCACCGATCCCGACGTGCTCGTGCCGGCCTACGACGACGCCGCCGGGGTCACCGCGGAGTTCGACCGCAACGTGCTGAACGTGCTCAATGCCCGGCTCGGCGCGGACTTCGAACCCGGGAAGTTCCGGCACGTCGCGGTGTGGGACCCGATCAACGAGTGGATCGAGATGCGACTCGAGGCCACCGAGCCCATGACGGTCCGGATTCCCGGCCTCGACCTCGAGATCGCGTTCGAGGAGGGCGAGCATCTGCGCACCGAGATCTCCGCCAAGTTCCGGCTCGACGGCATGGGCCGCGAACTGACCGAGGCCGGGTTCGTCGTACGGCGCGAGTGGATCGATCCCGACGGCCGGTTCGCGCTGATCGGCGCGAGCCGCAGCTGACCCGCGCGGTCCCGGCCGCCGACGCGACGCCGGTTGGACAGCGCGGTCCCGGCCGCGCGAGGCTGGCAGACGTGACGTCCCCGCGACCCGTGCTGACCACCCCCGTCCTGCTGTTGATGGCGGCGGCCACCGGCCTGTGCGTGGGCGGCAACTACTTCAACCAGCCGCTGCTCGACTCGATCGCCGTCGCCCTGGGCACCTCCCACTCCGCCGCCGCGGCCACCGTCACCGTCGCCCAGGTCTCCTACGGCCTCGGGCTGCTGTTCCTGGTGCCGCTCGGCGACATGTTCGACAAGCGCCGCCTCACGGTGGGGCTCATGCTCGCCGCCGCGGCCGGCCAGGCGCTGAGCGGTTTCGCTCCGACCATCGCGGTGCTGGCCGTCGGCACGGCGATCGCGGGATTGTTCTCGGTGGCCGCGCAGGTGCTGGTGCCGTTCGCCGCCACCCTGGCCGAACCGGAGCGCAGTGGGCAGGCCGTCGGGACGGTGATGAGCGGCCTGGTGCTCGGCATCCTGCTCGCCCGCAGCGTCGCCGGGCTGCTCGCCGGCCTCGGCGGGTGGGCCACCGTCTACCGGGTGAGCGCCGCCGTGATGGTCCTCGTCGCGCTCGCCCTGTGGCGAGCGCTGCCGACGTCGCGCCCTGCCGAGCGCATCGGCTACGGGACCACCCTGCGTTCGCTCGGCACCCTCGTGCGCACCCAGCCGCGGCTGCGGACCCGGTCGGTGCTCGGCGCCCTGTCCTTCGCATCCGTGAGCGCCCTGTTCTCCACGATGGCGTTCCTGCTGTCCGGCGAACCCTACGGATTCGACGAGGTGCAGATCGGGCTGGTGGGCCTGGCCGGGGTCGCCGGCGCGGTGATGGCCAACCTCACCGGCCGCCTCGCCGACCGTGGCCTCGCGCAGCTCGCCTCCGGCGCCGGCGCGGCGGTGCTCGTCGTGTCCTGGGCCGCGCTGGCGGCCGGAGCGCACTCGCTGGCGTGGTTCCTGATCGGGATGGTCGCGGTCGACCTGGCACTGCAGGCCGTCCACATCAGCAACCAGAGCATCGTCTACGCGCTGGCGCCCGCGGCCCGCTCCCGCATCAACGCGGTGTACATGACGACGTACTTCATCGGTGCCGCGGCCGGTTCGGCGCTCGGCGCGCTCGCGTGGACGAGCGCCGGCTGGACCGGGGTGTGCCTGTTCGGTGTCGCGGCGGCCGCCGCGACCGCCCTGGTGTGGCTGGTGGATCTGCGGGTGGCGCGACGAGCGGTCGCGGTGCCGGCCTGACCCGCTAGCGGAGGGCGGGCTGCGCGGCGGACCGTCGCGCGAGGACCGGAAGGATCACCAGCGACACCGCCGCACCGGTCAGCGCCAGCGCCGGGAACCCCGCCGCCGCGACGACCAGACCCGAACCCAGACCGCCGCCCGCCCCCGCCAGCGCGACGAACAGGTCCGCGGTGCCTTGCGTGGCCGCGCGGGACTCGAGCGGCACCGCATCGGTGACGAGCGCGGTGCCGCTCACCAGGCCCAGGCTCCACCCGAAACCGAGCAGGCCCAGCGCGAACGCGAGGGCGGGCACCGAATGCGGCGGGGCCAGCGCCGCCGACACCCCGGAGGCCAGCAGGACGAGTCCCGCGGCGGCCGCGACCCGGTAGGGCCCGACCCGGTCCACGAGCATCCCCGCGATCGGGGACGGCAGGAACATCGCCGCGACGTGGATCGCGATGACCACGCCCGTCGCCCCGACGTCGTGCCCGTGGTCGCGCATGTGGATCGGCGTCATCGTCATCACCGCCACCATCACGAGCTGTGTCACGATCATCACCACCACCCCGGCGGTCACCGCGGGCGACCACTGCCGGGCCACGGCCGGCCGCTCGCCGTCCGGCGCCGGCTCCGCGGCCGCCGCGCGGCTGCGGGCGAGCAGGAGCGGATCCGGACGCAGCAGGACCCACAGGACGACCGCGGCGAGCCCGTAGGCGACGCCGGAGAGCACGAACGGCCCGGACAGCCGGGGAATGCCCCAGGATTCGGCGGCGTCGCCCATGACGGCGGTCAGGTTCGGGCCGACCACCGCCCCGAGCGTCGTCGCCACCAGCACCGTGCTCACCGCGCGCCCCCGGCGCTCCGGAGCGGCCAGGTCGGCGCCGGCGTAGCGCGCCTGCAGGCTCGTCGCGGTGCCCGCTCCGTAGACGAACAGGGCCGCGAACAGCAGCACCGCGGTGTCGAGCGCCGCGGCGGCCACCACACCCGCGCTGCCGAGCGCGCCGGTGGCGTACCCGAACGTCAGCCCGCCACGGCGCCCGGCGCGCTGCGAGATCCGCCCCACGGCGACGGCCGCCGCCGCCGACCCGATCGTGAACAGGGCGCTGGGCACCCCGGCGAGACTCGTGCTGCCCAGCATGTCCTGCGCGAGGAGCGCGCCGACGGTCACGCCGGCCGCCAGGCCCGCGCCGCTGAGAATCTGCGCGGCCACCAGTACGGTCAGGACGCGGCGCTGTTCCGGGATCGGTTCGGTCACAGCCGGGACGGTACGCCGGTACCGTCGGCGGTGACACTTCGGTGAGGAGACACAGTGACCGATTCGGAGCAGGTCGAGAACGAGAACGCCCGCGTCTCGCGGATCTTCGACGAGATGTCGAAGAACTACGACCGCGGCATGAGCCTGGTCGAGCGGTTGATACTCGGCCCCGCCCGGCACTGGGCGGCCGCGCAGGCTCGCGGCCGCGTCGTCGAACTCGCCGTCGGCACGGGCCTCAACCTGCCGCTCTACGGACCCGAGGTCGAACACGTCGTCGGCGTCGACATCTCGCCGAGGATGCTCGACCTCGCCCGGACGAAGGCCGCCGCCGACCCGCGCGTCGAACTGCGCGAGGGCGACGTGCAGGCCCTCGACCTGCCCGACGCGAGCGCGGACACCGTGCTCTCGACCTTCACGTTCTGCACCGTGCCCGACCCGGCCCGCGCCGCGGCCCAGGCGTACCGCGTGCTCGTCCCCGGGGGCAGGATCGTGCTCGCCGAGCACGGGCCGTCGACGAACCGGGTGCTGCGTGCCCTGCAGCGGGGCATCGAGCCGCTCAGCATCCGCTTCGGCGCCGACCACCTGCTCCGCGACCCGGCGCCCTATCTCACCGAGGCCGGGTTCGTCGTCGACGACGTGCACCGCACCGGGCGGATGGGCATCGTGTTCCGGGTGCTCGCCCACAAGCCGGCCTGACCTTCCCCGGAGCCGAGCGCCTGTGCCGTTGCGTCGGTCCGAGCGGGTGAGCGATACCTCCGCTCGGGTCGGGCGGGCGGCGGCGAGACCTACCGCCCGTGGGGCGGGTCTAGAGATCGCTGGTGACGGGCAGCAGCCGCAGCTCGCGCGCGCGGGTGATCGCCTCGACCCGTGTGTGAACCCCGAGCTTGCGATAGATGCTGCGCAGCTGCGTCTTGACCGTGTTCGGAGAGACGAACAGGAGGCGGGCGATCTCGCTCTGCGGGCATCCCTCGGCCAGTAGCGCGAGCACCTCCCTCTCCCGCGGGGACAGCTCGACCCGTGCGACCTCGTCCGGGAACACCGCCCCGACGGGACCGCCGGGCACCGCAATTCCGCTGCGCTCTTCGAGTTCGCGCCGGTGCCGGTCCGGCACGGTGGTGAACGCGCGCCGATTGCCCAGCGTCTGCCCGAGGGCGCAGGCGCGTTCCCAGCACACGGCCGCGGCCCTCGGATTACCCAGGTCGAGCTGGGCGGCGGCCTCGAGCAGCAGCGCCTCGAGGTGGGCCCGCGGGAAGCCGCAGTCCGGCCAGGACACCCGCGCGAGCTTCTTGACGGCCCGGCCGGGATTCCCGCCGAGCAGATCCACCCGAGCGTCCGGCACGACGAGGATCGGGTGGTGCCGGGGCTCGAGGTCTGCCACGGCGCGCGCCAGGTTGCCGTTGCCGAGAGCCAGGTGCAGGTCGATCTCCGTCGCGGTGAGCAGCGTCCGGGAGAACGCGCCGTCGCCGTGCCGATGGGCGTGGCCGGCGACGGTGTGGTGCAACCACGTCAGACCCGCGTACGCCTCGACGGTGAGCAGCGCGTGCTGGGCGTGGGCGTAGGCGACGAATCCCCACAGCTCCTCCCGGTCGCTGGGCGCGCCGAGCAGGTCGATCATCGCCTCGGCCGCGCCGACGTCGAGGGCGTCGAGATGGGTCAGGGCAGTGGCGACCCGGCCGCCGACCTTGACGAGTTCGCCGAAGAGCCCGTCGGACGGTTCCGCCGTCGCCTCCCGGGCGAGCCACCGGCGGGCACGCGGCACGTCGCCGACCAGTGCCCAGTTCAGCGCCGAACTGCCGGCGGCGTTCTGGACGATGTACGGGGTGCCCGCGGCGACGCCGCCCCGGTAGGCCGATTCGAACTGCCGGTTGGATTCGGCGAGATCCGCGGCGAGCTGGAAGGTGATCGCCCACTGGACGCGCAGCAGCGGCAACTGCGGGGTGATGTTGTCCGGCTGGTGCGCGAGCATGCTCTGCACCAGCGGTTCGAGCCGCCGCGTGCACGCGGCACCCTGGACGAAATCGCCGGCGACCCGCAGCGCGAGCGACTGCACCGTCGCCAGGTGCAGGACGTTCGCGGCGTCCGGCCCGGCGCCGAGTGCGTGCAGTTCGTCGGGCTCGCCGGGCAGCGACGCCCGCAGGATGGGATGGTCGGCGAGCATCTGCACGAACAGTGCCCGCCCGGCGAGCACGGCCGGGTAGTCCTGCAGAAAGTCCTCGGGAATCGTCCGCAGCACGAGAATGAGTTCCTCGAGATGCTCGGCGACCATCTGACCCCAGCTGCGTTCGACGATGCCCGCGGCCATCGCCCAGTTGCGGGCCTCGGCCGCATAGGTCGCGGCCGGCGCCGGCCGGCCCGCGTCCCGATGGCGGCGCGCGAGCGCGGTCATCAGCTCGTCGACCCGCCCGGGTTCCTCCTGCCGGGCCTGGTCGAGCACCGCGAGCCGCAGGGCCGACGGCCACGCCCACGTCCGGGTCTCGGCTGCCTCGTCGACGACGAGCAGGCCCCGCGCTTCGAGCCGGTCGAGAAGTCCGGCCGCGTCCGACCGACCGGTGAGCTCGGCGGCGAGTTCCGCGTCGAGAGCACGGGCGGCGACCACGCGCAGCGCGAACGCGCGCTCCTCGGCGGTCAGCGTGTCGAGCAGAACCGATGCGGACCCGGCGATGGCGACGGCCAGTTCGGGCGACGGCCGGCCCTCCTGGTCGACCGGTGCGCCCCGGTGCAGCCGCGCGACGTTCAGCGCACCCGAGATCAACTGCGGCAACCCGCCCAGCGCGCGGCAGAGGTCGCCGTACTCGTCGGCCGCGAGCTCCACCCCGGCGGCGCGGAAGAACTCCGCGGTCTCGCGCGGCGTGAACCGCAGATCGTGGGCGGAGACGAACGTGCAGTCCACGCCGGCCGTGGCTACGGCCGCCGATGCGGCGCTGCCCCGTACGCAGACGGCGACGTCGACGGACGGGCAGCGGTCGAGCAGGTGCCGGATCGCCGGCAGCAGGTCGTCGAGCGCGGTGGCGGGGAGCCCGTCGAGGACGAGCAGGGACGGCGCCGGACGGGATCGGAGGACCTCGGCGAGCCGTTCGGTCGGGTCACCGGGCGCGACGTGTTCACCCAGCACCGTGCAGACGTCGGACCAGATGCGGTCCGGTGCCGCGTCGTCCGCCACCGGCACCCACGCGATGTCGCGTTCGGGTGCGCCGCCCCGGTGCAGCCACGTGGCCAGGAGCGTGCTCTTGCCGAATCCGCCCGGTGCGTGGACCACCGTGAGCGCGGACCCGCGGTCGAGCATGTCGAACAGGCGGGCGCGGGGCACGGCGGTGGCCAGCGTCCGCCACGTCGGTACCCCGGTACGGACGGCGCCGGGGACACTCACGGCAACTCCTCTCGCTCGGTCTGTCGACGCACGCCGGCATGTGCGGTCTCCACCGTTGTCCCCGGTGTCCCCGACAGACCCCTCGGCACGGGCAGACTACCCGGTCTCTTCCGGACCGAGGAGAGGGATGTCCGGTTTGCGTAGTCCGACCAGGCGTTACAGACGACGAGGGGAGGTTGTCGACTGCGGCACCGGACGGTGCCGCGACAACCTCCCCTGGGGGCGAGAGCTCCTACCTCGTCGCGCTGAGCCGCGCCTTCTCCAGGGCGGCCAGGGTGCGCAGGATGGTGGCCTTCTGCTTCTCGAGGTCGCCGCGGCGGGCGCGGGCGGCGAGGCCGGACTGCTCGGCGACGAGCGCGAGCTGCGCATCGATCGCGGAGAGCTGATCGAGCAGCGCGAGGGCGCGGTTCTGGATCTCGTCGACGTCGACGCCGCCGGTGCGTACCGGCGCCGGTTCGGCGGCGCGCTGCGACGGGCGCACCGAGGGCGTGCGCGGGGTGGCGGGCCGGCGCACGGTCTCGGCGACGACGGCGGCGGCGCGGGGACGCAGAGCCTTGCGCACGAGGGCGGGATCGGGTTGTTCGGCGAGCCGGATGTCGTTGAGGACGCGGCGCGAGTCGCGGGCGGCCTTGCGGTGCTCGTACTCCTCCTCGTCGTCCGACTGCAGTGTGCCGCCGATGGGGCGCAGACCGTACATACCGACGAACTTGCGGGCCTCGTCGATGATGGATTCGTGCGTGCGGCAAGTGCCGCAACGGGGTTCGTTACGGAACGGCTCGACGGACTCGGTGTCGCCGCACCAGACGCAGGCTCCGGGTTTCCACCGTCGGACGGTCTCGAGTTTCGCGTTTTCGGTGGGGGCCTCGAGGGTTCGCGCGTCGATCACGAGGAGCCACCTTAAGTGAAGACCGGTGGGGTCCGCTCGGGCGGGTCCGGCGCGACCTGCGACTGAAGGTGTCGGCGTGACGAAGATCATGCCGACGGCAGGTGTACGGGCGGCAAACTCTTGTGCCACAGCACTTTCCGTACCGATCGGTACGGCACGCAAACCCTCGGATCGTCCGCGATGCGAACGCTTTTCAGGTGGCGGTGGCGGCGGTCAGCCACTCCACGAGGGGCCGGACGTCGCGCCAGGCGGAGCGCACCTCGTCGAGGGTGCGCGGGGTGTCGATCCACTCGGGCGAGGGGTGTGCCCGCGCGGCGGTGAGGGACTTGTGCCGCAGCAGGTCGAGTCGGGGGTGGTCCTCGGCGACACCGCGCGGACGGGTCTTCAGCCGTTCGCCACCGATCTCGTACCCGGCCCGGTGCAGCCGCCGGACGAGCGGTTCGAGTCGCGGTCCGCGGCGCGAATCGTCCACGGCGGCACGGTATGCGGCGACCTGGTCGGACGAGCCCCGGTAGAAGCCGCCGGCGACCCGCAGCCCGGCCGCGTCGATCTGCACGTAGAAGCCGACGCCGGGCCCGGTCTGCACGAAGCCGCCCTGATGGGTCTTGTACGGCGACTTGTCCGTGCTGAAGCGCACGTCGCGGTGCGGGCGGAACGCCTTGCCCGCTCCGAACTCCGGTTCGAGCTCCGCGAGCAGCGCAAGCATCGGGCCGCGCACGCAGTCGTCGTAGACGGCCTTGTGCGCGGCCCAGAACGGCTTGCTGTTGTCCGCCTCGAGATCCTCGTAGAAGTCGAGGGCGGCAACGGGGAAGCCGGTGAACATGCCGGGTGTCCTTTCGGTCCGGTGACGGTCCGAAAGTACACCGCCTCCCGCGGCTACGCGGAACCGTTGAACAGCGACGTCACCGAGCCGTTCTCGAACACCTCCTGGATGGTGCGCGCGAGCAGCGGTGCGATCGACAGGACGGTGAGCGTCGGGAAACGCTTCTCGTCGTCGATCGGCAGCGTGTTGGTGACGATGACCTCCTTGGCGCCGCACGACGCCAGGCGCTCGGAGGCCGGATGCGAGAGCACACCGTGGGTGGCGGCGATGACGACGTCGCCCGCGCCGGCCTCCTTCAGGATCTTCACGGCGCCGGCGATCGTGCCGCCGGTGTCGATCATGTCGTCGATGAGGATGCAGGTGCGGCCCTCGACCTCGCCGACGACACGGTTGGACTTGACCTGGTTCGGCACGAGCGGGTCGCGGGTCTTGTGGATGAACGCCAGCGGGGCACCGCCGAGGGTGTCGGCCCACTTCTCGGCGACGCGGACGCGACCGGAGTCGGGGGAGACCACGGCGATGTTCTCGACGCCGTACTTGTCGCGGATGTACTCGGCGAGCTGGCCCTGGGCGTGCATGTGGTCGACGGGGCCGTCGAAGAAGCCCTGGATCTGGTCGGTGTGCAGGTCGACGGTGATGATGCGGTCCGCGCCGGCGGTCTTGAGCAGATCGGCGATCAGGCGGGCGGAGATGGGCTCACGGCCGCGGTGCTTCTTGTCCTGGCGGGCGTAGGGGTAGAACGGCAGAACGGCGGTGATGCGCTTGGCCGATCCTCGCTTGAGCGCGTCGATCATGATGAGCTGTTCCATCACCCACTGGTTGAGCGGGAACGGGTGACTCTGCAGCACGAACGCGTCGGAGCCGCGGACGGACTCCTCGAACCGCACGAAGATCTCGCCGTTGGCGAAGTCCCGCGCGGTCTGCGGGGTGACCTGGACGTCGAGCTCCTTCGCCACCTGCTCCGCCAGCTCGGGGTGGGCCCGGCCGGAGAAGAGCATCAAGTTCTTCTGGTTGTCGATCCAATTGGAGGTCACTGGTCCTGGCCGTCCTTTTGCCGTTCGATCTCTTGCTGCTGCCGTGCTGCAGTCGCTGCCTCGGCCGCGGGGGTCCCGGGGCGGTTCCGCTGGACCCAGCCTTCAATATTGCGCTGTGGCGCACCCGACACCGCAAGCGCCCCCGGTGGAACGTTGCGGCGCAGGACCGTGCCGGCGCCGGTGTAGGCGCCGTCGCCGACCGTCACGGGCGCCACGAACATGGTGTCCGATCCGGTCCGGACGTGGGATCCGACGACCGTGTGCGACTTGTGCACGCCGTCGTAGTTGACGAACACGCTCGAAGCCCCGATGTTCGAGTGCTCGCCGATGGTGGCGTCGCCGACGTAGGTCAGGTGCGGCACCTTCGAGTGCGGTCCGATCTCGGCGTTCTTCGTCTCCACGAAGGTGCCGATCTTGCCGGATTCGCCGAGGTCGGTGCCCGGACGCAGGTAGGCGAACGGACCGACGGTCGCCCCCTCGCCGATCACGGAGTCCGAACCGTGGGTGCGCACCACCGACGCTCCGGCACCGACCCGCACGTTCGTCAGCGTGGTGTCCGGGCCGATCACCGCGTCCTCGCCGACCACGGTCCGGCCGTGCAGCTGCACCCCGGGGAGCAGGGTCACGTCCCGGGCGAGGACGACGTCCACGTCCACCCAGGTGCTGGCCGGGTCGACGACGGTCACGCCCGAGCGCATCCAGTGCTCGAGGGTGCGCCGGTTCAGCTGCGCCGCGAGCGCGGCGAGCTGCACCCGGTCGTTCGCGCCCGCGACCTTCGTCGCGTCGGCGAGCTGGGCGGCGAACACCGCCCGGCCGTCCTGCCGCGCGATCGTGACCACGTCCGTCAGGTACAGCTCGCCCTGGGCGTTGTGGGCCCGCAGCCGGGTCAGTGCGCCGCGGAGGAACTCGGCGTCGAAGGCGTAGATGCCGGCGTTGACCTCGTCGATGGCGGCCTGTTCGGCGTCGGCGTCGGCCTCCTCGACGATCTCGCGGATCTCGCCGTGGCCGTTCCGGACGATGCGGCCGTACCCGGTGGGATCGTCGGCGAGGAACGTCAGGACGGTCACCGCGGACTGCATCGGCTCGGCGAGGTGCTCGGCTTCGAGCGCCTCGAGCGTGTGGCCGTCGAGCAGCGGGACGTCGGCGTTGGTGACGACGACCACGCCGGAGAAGTCGCCGGGCAGGGCGTCGAGCCCGCACTGCACCGCATGGCCGGTGCCGAGCTGCCGGTCCTGGACCGCGATCGACACCTTGCG
The DNA here is from genome assembly GCF_016804345.1 of Rhodococcus ruber. Taxonomy (NCBI): domain Bacteria; kingdom Bacillati; phylum Actinomycetota; class Actinomycetes; order Mycobacteriales; family Nocardiaceae; genus Rhodococcus; species Rhodococcus ruber. The sequence continues at coordinate 1,699,470 of NZ_CP044211.1, forward strand.
GTCGAGCGTCTCGGCGATGTCGGCGGTCGCGGCGGACACCCGCTCGCGCTCGTGCCCGACGACCACCACGAGGTGGTCCGGGTCCAGCTCCGCGGCCGCGTGCAGCGAATGGGCGAGCATCGTGCGGCCCCCGAGGGTGTGCAGCACCTTCGGGGTCTTGGACCGCATTCGCGTACCCGCTCCGGCCGCCAGGACGACAACTGCGGTCTGCACTTGCATGAAGCTCCCTCGACGTTCGACATGCGCAGGTTCGGCACCGGCAGGGGAGCTCACGGGCCCCGACTGCCCTGCTCCGCCGCCAGGACTCGAACCTGAACTATCTGAACCAAAATCAGAGGTGCTGCCGATTACACCACGGCGGACTGCCGCATTCCCGGCGCCGACGCCCCGGTCATGCGTCTGTGATCCTCGCATGCCGCCACGCCCGGAGTCGAACGCGGGGCCGGGCGCGTCGTCGTCCCGGATAGGCTGAGCGCAACCCGCCGCGCGTCGTCCCCGGGGTTTTCCGGTGGCCCCGGGGTCCGGCCGGGTGCCGGAAAGGATGTACTACGTGTCGAAACCGTCGCAGAACCACGCCGACCGCAGCCCGCGGGTCCGGATGACGGGCACCCAGCGCCGGGAACAGCTCATCGAGATCGGCCGGGCGATCTTCGCCGAGCGCGGCTACGAGGCGGCGTCGATCGAGGAGATCGCCCATCGGGCCCAGGTCTCCAAGCCGGTGGTCTACGAGCACTTCGGTGGCAAGGAGGGGCTGTACGCCGTCGTCGTGGACCGGGAGATGTCGACCCTGATGTCGATGATCAGCGCGAGCCTGACGCAGAACCGCTCGCGCGTCCGGGTCGAGCGGGTGGCGCTGGCCCTGCTCACCTACGTCGAGGAACGCACCGACGGCTTCCGCATCCTCGTGCGGGACTCCCCGGTCACCGCGGAGGAGGGCACGTACTCGTCCCTGCTGAACGAGGCGGTGCGGCAGGTGGCGCACATCCTCGCCGGCGACTTCTCCCGCCGCGGCTTCGACCCGGACCTGGCTCCGCTCTACGCGCAGGCACTGGTGGGCATGGTCGCGACGGCCGCGACGTGGTGGCTGGACGAGCGCAGCCCGTCGAAGGAGGTCGTGGCCGCCCACCTGGTGAACCTGTGCTGGAACGGACTCACGCACCTCGAGGCGGACCCGCAGCTCGGGACCTCCTGAGCCGGTGGCGCAGTCCCCCGATCGTCCCTCTACCAGGTGGTATCGTTGCCCAGCCGACTCGAGAAGGGATGCCAGGTGATCGCGGTGATCAACCGAGCGGCGATCGGCGCCGATCGCCCGGATCGTCTCCTGCGTACGAGTCCGTCCGGGAGGCCGTGAATGGCTCGGCAGGTCCGCGCGGAAGTCACCCGCGAATCCGTGGTCCGCGGTGCCGCGGAGATCTTCATGAACCTCGGCTACGCGAACGCCAGCCTCAACGAGATCATCCAGGAGTCCGGCGTCACCAAAGGTGCGTTGTACTTCCACTTCGCGTCCAAGGAAGAGCTCGCCCGCGGCGTCGTCGACGCGGGCTTCGCGCGTCTCGCCGAGGCCGCGGTGACGACCATCAACGACCGCACCCCGGCCCTCGAGACACTGATCGAGCTGTCCGTCCTCACCGTCGACCTGTCCCGGAACGATCCGGTCGTCCGGGCGATGTTCCGCCTGGCCGTGGAGATCGGGGACTACCGGGGGACCGGCGACCGCCTGTTCGACACCTGGCTGGCGACGATGCGCGACCTCGCGAAGCGCGCCCTGGCCGAAGGTGACCTGAACGAGGACGTGGACCCCGACATGGTCGGTCTGTTCCTCCTGCAGGTGCTCACCGGGGTACGCATGGTCGCGGCGGCGCTCGACTGTCGTGAGGCCCTCGTCGAATACCTCGAGAACGCGTGGGGACTGATGCTGCCGGCCCTGGTCCCGCCCGCCAAGGCCGAGTACTTCAAGCAGTTCGCCTCGCGCCGGCTCCGGGTCTGATCCCGGAGGCAATCGTTGCGCCGGCCGCCCTCGCCTGACACGATCGCCGCCGTGACCCTGGGACCCTTCGACGCGGCTGCGGCCGGCGCGGCACTCGCCCGCATCCTCGACGAGTCCGGAGCCGACGCCGCGGTGACCATCGTCCCGGTGCCCGCGCTGCTGACCACGGCACAGGCGGCGGACGTGCTCGGTGTCGGCCGGGCGTACGTGGCCCGTCTCGTCGACGACGGCACCCTGCCCTCCCGGTTCCACGGCCTGCACCGTCGCATCCGCCGCGCCGACGTCCTCGCCTGTGCCGCCCGGAGGGCCGAAGCCCGGAGCCGGGCCCTGGACGCCGTCGCCGACCTGAGCCGACGCGACGGCCTGTACGACGACGACTTCTAGGGGGAACGATCGTGCCGATCCGGGCGGTACTCGACGCGCCGGCACTGACGCCGCCGCGCGTGCGCGACGTGCTGCTCGCCCTCGCCGAGGACGCGCTGTACCGGCCCTACTGGAGCGACGGCATCGTCGCCGAGGTGGAGCGGAGGCTGCCGGCGCACATGTCGCGCCCGGCGCGGGACTTCCTGTTCGCCGAACTCGACACGGCCTTCCCCGAGGCACGGGTGAGCTGGCCCGCCACGGTGCTGCGCGAGGTGCCGTACGTCAGCGATCCCCGCGACGCGCACCTGACGGCGGTGGCGCTGTTCGCACAGGCCGACGTCGTCGTCACCACGGACGCCGGTCTCGCGCGCTCGCTCGAGCGGTCCGGGGTCGAGCCACAGACACCCGACGCCTTCGTCGCGTACGTCCTCGACGCCGATCCCCGGCGGGCCGTGCGTGTGCTGCACCAGATGGCGCGACGGCGATGGCTCGGGCCCGGCGAGGAGCTCGCCGACGCCGCTCTGCGGTCGCGGCTGGCCGCGTGGGCGCGCGCAGCGCTCGGCGACAACAGCGCCGACCTACTGGCAGCGGACCCGCCCTGAACCGTCCCGCCCGCGGCTGTGTTGCCGGGCCGCCCGCGGCTGTGTTGCCGGGCCGCCCGCGGCTGTGTTGCCGTGCCGCCCGCGGCAGTGGTCCTGGCCGCTCGAACCGGACACCGCATAGACTCGGACGGTCCTCTTCTCGAACCCCAGGAGCGCCCTTCCCGTGTCCGACGTGTCCGTCACCCCCCTGTCCGGATTGGCGCGGATCGCGCTGGCCGACGCGCAGCTCGAGCGTGTGGCCGCCCTCGCCGGGACCGCCGCACAGGCCCTGGTGGCCCCGCCCGCGGCCCGGCCGTTCGTCGCTGCCGCGCTCGCCGCGAAGACGCCGCTGCTCGTGGTGACCGCGACCGGCCGTGAGGCGGACGATCTCACGGCGGAGCTGCGCGAAATGCTCGGCGACGTCGTCGCGCAGTTCCCCTCGTGGGAGACGCTGCCGCACGAGCGGCTCTCGCCCAGCGCCGACACCGTCGGCCGCCGGTTACAGGTGCTGCGCCGGCTCGCGCACCCCGAGGACCGCGACTACGGACCCGAGTTGCGGGTGATCGTCGCGACCGTGCGCTCGCTGGTGCAGCCGATGGCCCCCGGTCTGGGCGACATCGAGCCCGTCACCCTGCGTGTCGGCGCGGAGCACGACTTCGACGAGCTGATCGAGCGGCTCGTCGAGCTGGCCTACACCCGTGCCGACATGGTCGGCAAGCGCGGCGAGTTCGCGGTGCGCGGCGGCATCCTCGACGTCTTCCCGCCGACCGCGGACCACCCGGTGCGAGTCGAGTTCTGGGGTGACGAGGTCACCGAGCTGCGCCCGTTCTCCGTCGCCGACCAGCGGTCCATCCCCGAACTCGAGGTGAGCACCCTCATCGCCCCGCCCTGCCGGGAACTGCTGCTGACCGAGCAGGTCAAGGAACGCGCGGCGCGCCTCGCCCAGGACAACCCGGCCGACGCGGCCCTGGTGGAGATGCTCGACAAGATGGCCTCCGGCATTCCGGTCGAGGGCATGGAGGCGCTGCTGCCGGTGCTGCAGACCGGCGAACTGCAGTTGCTGACCGACGTCGTGCCGGACGGTACGCACGTGCTGCTGTGCGATCCGGAGAAGGTCCGCACCCGCGCGGCGGACCTGATGCGCACCGGCCAGGAGTTCCTCGAGGCGTCGTGGACCGCGGCCTCGCTCGGCGGGGCCGCGCCGCTGGACACCGCGAACATGAAGGGCGTGGACCTGGCCGCCTCCGCATACCGCCCGCTGACCGGGGTGCGGGAGACGGCGGAAGCGGCGGGCCGGCCGTGGTGGACGCTGAGCCCGCTGGCGTCGGGCGCCGACACCGAGGTCGTGCTCGACGTGCAGTCGGCGCCGGAGGTGCGCGGGTCCGAGGAACTGCTGACGATGCTCTTCGCGAACCTGCGCGCGCACGTAACCACCGGCGGGCGGGCGGCGATCGTCGTTGCAGGTGCCGGCACCGGGCAGCGGGTGCTCGAGCGGCTTCAGGAGAACGACGTACCCGCAGCGCGGCTCGATCCGGGGGCCGAACCGGTTCGCGGCACGGTCGGGGTGCTGTGCGGCGCGCTGCACGACGGCCTGGTGCTGCCGGGCGACGGCGCGGACGTGCCCGGACTGGTGCTCGTCACCGAGTCCGATCTCACGGGCAACCGGGTGACCGCCGCCGAGGGCCGGCGCACGCCGGTCAAGCGCCGCAACCAGGTGGATCCGCTGGCACTCACCGCCGGAGACATGGTGGTCCACGATCAGCACGGCATCGGCCGGTTCGTGGAGATGGTGGAGCGGACCGTCGGCGGCGCCCGCCGCGAGTACCTGGTCATCGAGTACGCGCCGGGCAAACGCGGGCAGCCGGGTGACCGGCTGTTCGTGCCGATGGAGTCCCTCGACCAGCTCTCCCGCTACGTCGGCGGCGAGATGCCCGCCTTGAGCAAGCTCGGCGGCTCCGACTGGGCCAACACGAAACGCAAGGCGCGCAAGGCCGTCCGCGAGATCGCGGGGGAGCTGGTGCAGCTGTACGCGGCCCGCCAGGCCGCCCCGGGGCACGCGTTCGCGCCGGACACCCCGTGGCAGAAGGAGATGGAGGACGCGTTCGCGTTCACCGAGACCCAGGATCAGCTCACCGTCATCTCCGAGGTCAAGGCCGACATGGAGAAGGCGGTCCCGATGGATCGCGTCGTCATCGGCGACGTCGGCTACGGCAAGACCGAGATCGCGGTGCGTGCCGCATTCAAGGCCGTGCAGGACGGCAAGCAGGTCGCGGTGCTGGTGCCCACCACGCTGCTGGCGCAGCAGCATCTGCAGACCTTCACGGAGCGGATGGCGTCGTTCCCGGTCACCGTCAAGGGCTTGAGCCGCTTCACCGATTCCGCCGAGGCGAAGGAGACGATCGCCGCCCTCGCCGACGGTGAGGTCGACATCGTCGTCGGCACCCACCGGCTGCTGCAGACCGGCGTGCGCTGGAAGGACCTCGGTCTCGTGATCGTCGACGAGGAGCAGCGATTCGGCGTCGAGCACAAGGAGCACATCAAGGCCCTGCGCACGCACGTCGACGTGCTGACCATGTCCGCGACGCCGATTCCGCGCACCCTGGAGATGAGCATGGCCGGCATCCGGGAGATGTCGACGATCCTCACCCCACCCGAGGAGCGGCACCCGGTGCTCACCTACGTGGGCGGCTACGCGGACAAGCAGGTCGCCGCCGCCATCCGCCGCGAGCTGCTGCGCGACGGACAGGTGTTCTACGTGCACAACCGGGTGAGCTCGATCGACAAGGCCGCCAAGCGGATTCGCGACCTCGTCCCCGAGGCGCGGGTCGCGGTGGCGCACGGGCAGATGAACGAGGACACCCTCGAGAAGACCGTGCAGGGCTTCTGGGAGCGTCAGTACGACGTCCTGGTGTGCACCACCATCGTCGAGACGGGCCTCGACATCTCCAACGCCAACACCCTCATCGTCGAGCGCGCCGACTCGCTGGGGTTGTCGCAGTTGCACCAGCTGCGCGGACGCGTCGGTCGTTCCCGCGAGCGGGGTTACGCGTACTTCCTGTACCCGCCGGAGAAGCCGCTGACCGAGACGGCATACGACCGGCTCGCCACGATCTCCCAGAACTCCGATCTCGGCGCGGGCATGGCCGTGGCCATGAAGGACCTCGAGATCCGCGGCGCGGGAAACGTTCTGGGCGCGGAGCAGTCCGGTCACGTCGCCGGCGTCGGATTCGATCTGTACGTGCGGCTCGTCGGCGAGGCGGTGGAGGCGTTCCGGGCCGCCGCGGACGGCCGTCCCGTCGCCACGGACGAGGCCGCCAAGGAGGTGCGGGTGGATCTTCCGGTCGACGCCCACATCCCGCCGGACTACGTGACATCCGACCGGCTGCGGCTCGAGGCCTACCGCAAGCTCGCCGCGGCGCACGACGACGACGCGATCGCCGCGGTGGTCGAGGAACTCGTCGACCGCTACGGTCCGCTGCCCGAGGAGGTCGGCCGGCTCGTGTCGGTGGCCAAGCTGCGCCTGCTGTGCCGCGAGTACGACCTCGAGGAGGTCGCGGTCTCCGGCACCCAGCTGAAGATCTCGCCGATGCACCTGCCGGATTCGAAGCAGATGCGGCTCAAGCGCCTCTATCCGGCGGCGCAGTACCGCGCCACGAGCGGCATCGTGCAGCTGCCGTTGCCGCGAACCGGTGGCGTGGGTTCCGAGCGGGTGCGCGACGTCGAGCTGCTGCAGTACATCGCGGACTTCCTGCTCGCCCTGGACGGCAAGGCGCAGGGATCGGTTGACGTGCGTGTGCCGACCGCCGCGAGCGTGTGACCGGGCGAGCGCAGCGACGGGGATTGCGACCGGGGCGAGCGCAGCGACGGGGATTGCGACCGGGGCGAGCGCAGCGACGGGGATTGCGACCGGGGCGAGCGCAGCGACGGGGAAAGTGAGGCGACGGCGGTGACGGTGATTCTGCTCGACCTGTACCGGCCCGGATCGGTGCCGCTCGAGGCGGTGCCGCTGCTGACCGGGCCGCTCGACTGCACCGACGACGTTCCGGCAGAGATGTGCGAAATCCTCGGTGCCACCGTGGGATCCGGGGCCGAGACACTGATCGCCGTCGACCCGGAGCACGAGGCGGTGCGTGAACGCGTACGGCGGGGAGAGCGGGTGATCGCCGCCCCGCCCGCTCCGGGGGAGCGCCTGCTGCGTGCCGTGGACGTGATGGACCGGCTGTGGGGATTCGGCGGCTGGGAGGTCACCCAGACGCACGACTCTTTGCGCCGCTACCTGCTCGAGGAGACGTACGAGCTGCTGGACGCGATCGAGGAGGGCGACCCGCACGGTCTGCGCGAGGAACTCGGAGACCTGCTGCTCCAGGTGCTGTTCCACTCGCGGATCGCCGAGGAGTCCGACACCGATCCGTTCACCGTCGACGACGTCGCCGACACGCTCGTCGCCAAGCTCGCGTCGCGCAGCCCGCACCTGACCAACGGTCACACCGGCCCGATCGACGTGGCCGAGCAGGAGGCAGCGTGGGAGGTGGCCAAAGCGGCGGAGAAGGCGCGGCCCTCCTGCCTGGACGGCATCGCGACGGCACAGCCGGCGCTGGCCCTGACCGACAAGGTGATCGCCCGGGCCACCCGGGCCGGACTCCCCGCGCATCTCGTCCCGCCCGAACTCCGGACGGTGCACGTCACCGGCGACGGTGGCGCGGAGGACGCGCTGCGCAGCGCGACGCTGCAGTTCGTCGCGACGGTGCGCGCGACGGAGAAGGCCGCCCACGCCGACGGCGTGCCGTACGGCGGTCTCGACGCGGACGCATGGGTGCGTTACTGGGAGAAGTGAGTCCCGACCGGCGCTTCTCCGAGCCGACGCGGCTCCGCACGGGCACGCAGTGCCGGGGCGACGGGGCGGCCGTGCAGGAAGCCGGTGACCCCGCCCGCGTCGAGGGCCCGCCGGTACACCGCGAGAGCGCCGCGCGCTGCCTCCACGGTCTCCTCGAGGTCGGCGTCGGTATGGGCCGCCGAGATCACGAACGACTGTCCGAGCACACCCCGGACGAGCATCTCCTGCAGGAACAGCGTGCGGAATTCCTGCGAGGGCAGCAGATTCGGGTCACGGGTGACGAAGATCAGGCAGGACGGGCGTCCGACCACCTGGACGTAGCGCTCCACGCCGAGATCCGCGGCCGCGGCGTTGACGGCGTCGGCAAGCCTGCGACCGGATGCTTCCATCCGGCCGATGGGGTCTTCGGTCGCGTAGGCACGCACCACCGCACGGAAGGCAGCCAGTCCGCCGGACTCCGGTCCGTGCGTGGTCGACAGGAGGAACACCCGGTCACCGTCGGTGCGCAGGCCGCCGAGTTCCATGAACTCGCGCCGACCTGCGAGCGCGGCGACGGGGAAGCCGTTTCCCATCGCCTTGCCCCAGCACGACAGGTCCGGCCGGACGCCGTACACGCCCTGCGCCCCGTGCTCGGACCAGCGGAATCCGGTGATCATCTCGTCGAAGATCAACAGGGCACCGTGCCGGTCGCACAGGCGGCGCACGCCGGGCAGGAAGCCGGGATCGGGCTCGGCGAGGGCGGTGGCGGCCTCGAGGATCACGCATGCGGTCGGCCTGGCCGACAAAGCATGTTCGAGCGAGTCGAGGTCGTTGTACCGGAACCGGTGGGTGTGCTCGGTGACCTCCTCGGGGATTCCCGCCTTCATCGGGGTGGTGCCGATGAACCAGTCGTCGACGGAAAAGAACGGCTGGTCGCATGCCACGACGTGCCGGCGGCCGGTGACAGCCCGCGCCAGGCGCACGGCCGCGGTTGTGGCGTCGGAGCCGTTCTTGGCGAACTTCACCATGTCGGCGCCGGGCACCAGAGCGAGGAAGTCCTCGGCTGCGGCGAGTTCGAGGGTCGTTGGCCGGCTGAAGTTGGTGCCGTCGGCGATCGCGGCGGCGACGGCGTCGACGACGGGACGGTAGCCGTGCCCGAGCGTCACCGAGCGCAGGCCCATCCCGTACTCGACGTAGCTGTTCCCGTCGGCGTCCCACACGCGGGCACCCGCTCCGCGCTCGAGGACGGGTGCCATGAATTCCGGATACTGGTCGGAGCCCCGGGCATACGTGTGCGCACCGCCGGGCACGATCTCGTGGAGCCGGGCCTGGAGTTTCGTGGATCGGACGAACGAGGGTGGAGAAGAGTGCGGCACTGTCGGCTCCCTTCGACGACGACGCCTGGAGCGAGGGGCGGACACGAGAGGAAGTGGGAGGCTCCGAGGGTACACAGGTATGAGACAGCGTCATCATTCTCGGTAGGAGTACGCGCGATCGCAACCTTCTCCGGTGTTCCCCAACAACTTCGGGGTTCAATCGGTAGGCCTTGTGCGGTATCGTAAACGGTAACGACCCTCCGCCCTGAACATTTCTACCCGATGGAACGAACAGCCGTCGAGTAGGACGACGCCGCGATCGAACTGTGCTCGATCCGATGGGAGTTTGCGGATGGTGAAGATTCCGCTCGGTCTGTCTGCCGGTGGGGAGCCTCCCATCCGGGTCCTGATCGACAACGGCGAATACTGGCTCAACAACAAAGGTGACCTGGCGTTACTCGATGTCACCGTGCGCCGGATCCGGGCGCGCTGGCCCGACGCCCGCATCGGCGTCCTGACCTACGCACCCGGTCTGCTACGAGCATTCGAGCCCGCTGCCGAGCCGGTCGGGTACCGGCGTGGAGCCCACTGGTCGAGGCTGGGACGGTCTTCTCAGCTGCCGGCACGGTTGGGACCTGCGGTTGTCGGACGAGTCTCGGAAGTGTGGTGGTCCCTGACCAATCCCCCGAGGCGGCAATTGCGCAAACTGCCCGACTCGGTGCGTCATCCGCTGACACGGATGAAAGAGTGGCGCAGCCACGACCGTGACAGGAACACGGTGAATCGCGGTGCTCGTATTCCGGAGGCGGCGAAGACAGCGTCGCTGATCGTTGCGATGGGCGGAGGCTACCTCGCTGACGTCGACACATACCAGGCGACGCGCACCCTGGATCTGCTCGAATATGCCTGTGAAAAGGGGATTCCCACCGCCGCGCTAGGTCAGGGGATCGGCCCGATCGACGATCCGGTTCTCTTCGCTCGGGCCGCGAAGGTGCTGCCGCGGGTCGATGTCATCGCGTTGCGGGAGGATGTGTGCGGTCCGGACCTGCTGGCGAGGATGGGAGTACCGGACGAGCGGATATACATTACCGGAGACGACGCCGTGGAGCTCGGATATGACGCCGGCCGGCCTGAGATGGGCTCCGATCTCGGCGTTTGTCTGCGTATTGCAGACTATTCGCCCGTGGGGGCTCAGGCTCGGACGAGTGTGCGCCGGTCCGTGCAGGAGTTCGCTCTCGGGGTCGGTGCCACACTCGTGCCACTGATCGTTTCGGAGTGCGAGTCGGAGGACCGCCGATCGACGCTGCCGCTGCTCGAGGGTTATCCGTCGGTGGCCGCGCCCCTGGATCGCTACGCACGTGCCCGAGATCTCGCTGCTGCAGTCGGACGGTGCCGGGTTCTGGTCACCGGCGCGTACCATGTGGCTGTTTTTGCTCTGTCTCAAGGTATTCCGGTCGTCGGCCTGTCGTCGTCGAAGTACTACGACGGTAAGCTAGGTGGGTTGAGGGCGATGTTCGGCGGCGGTCTCGAGTTGATTCACCTCGATGCCCACGACCTCGACGACCGGCTTTCCAAGTCGATCCGGGAACTGTGGGACGCGGCTCCGCAACTACGTCCGGTACTACGGGAGCGGGCGCGGGCTCAGGTCGCGGCAAGTCGTGAAGCCTACGAGCGGATGTTCGGTCTGGTCGAACGGACTTCCGGTGCATCCGCACAGTCCATGCTCGATCGGCAGTCGAGCGTTTGATTCGCGGCCGAGTGCACGAGTACAGGTGTACCGAGAGCGCAGGGAATATCGCGAGCGCAGGTAATCCCGCAAGGGCCCATCCGAACCTGAAGGCTCCGAACCTGAATGCGCGAGGCCGCTCCCGGCCCATCGGCATGGGTGCAGTTTCCCTGCACTACAGGCGATTCCCGCCCTACAGGAGCCTGGCCTAGAGCAGTACCCGACCTGCAGCAGTACCTGACCTACAGCCTGACCTAGGGACCCGGTCGGTAAACGGGCCTGGTCCGGCGCGAGCCGTTCGGTGTCTTCTCATCCGGGACGGCGCATACGTGCGGTTTCGGCCTCATGTGTGCCGGCCTCGTGTGTGTCCGCCACCACGGGTGTGTCCGACGCTGCGACCTGCTCGAGTTGCGCGCGGAGCAGTTGCTGTTGCTGCCACATCTCCGACGTGATCGCCCAGAGGTCGTGATCTCGGCGCAGTCCGCCGACGTCGAGATAGCTGGACATGGTGCCCTCGCGTCGGCACCCGAGAAGCTGCACCGTACGTGCTGCCGCCACATTCTCCGTGCAGATGGCAGCCGAGATCCGGCGCAGCCCGAGAGTGCCGAAGAGGTAACTCATCGCCAAGCCGCCGACTGCGAGGCCGATACCCGCGCGGGCGAATCGAGAGTCGATCCAGACGCTCGTCTGAGCGGTCAGGGCCGCGGGATCGATACATTCGAAATTGCACTGCCCCGCGAATCTTCCGTCGATCTCGACCACCAGGGGTAGAGCAGTGCCGGACCGTTCGGCCCGGCGGCGTGCGAGACACTCGCCCACCCACACGGTGACGGTATGGCGGCGGTCCCAGTCGTCCGTGGCGGTCAGCCAGTAGGGCTCGATGAGCCGCTGGTCCCGAAGGCGGATCTCTCTCCAAGCCGTTGCGTCGCCCAAGCGTGGACTACGCAACGTCACAGTGTGCCCGGCTACCCGGACCGGCCCGAGGAACAGTCGCTTCTGCCGGATCCGACGAGGGTGGGCAAGGTGCCGCATCGACCTCAGGTGGAATCGGCAGGCGGCGATCACGATCGTGATCGCTGTCCGTGGAGGGTCCACATCTGCTCCTCTCGCCCCGACGTACCGCCCCTGCAAACTTACGACCCGTATTTGACTTATAAAGATACTCCAAGTTGGTTTTATCGGGTAGATTCTTACTCGAGTCGGGAATGACCTTCATGAACTCGGAGCGTCGAAGCGCTCCCCGGTGCTGCGGAGGGGCTGTGGACAGCACACTCAATGATCGGATTCGCCACCTCGCCCGCTACTGGCCCATCGTGGTGCTGGCGACGCTGCTGGCCGTGGGGGGAGCAGTGTGGACGACAGGGCAGAGTGCTACGGAGTACACGGGCCGTTCGGCCTTGATCGTGTCGTCCCAGAATCGCGCGCCGGAACAGGACGCGGTTCTCGTGCAGGGCTACGTGGATCTGTTCAACGACTCCTCGTATCAGGAGCAATTGCGAGTCGTCGGGAGCCTTCCCGCAGACACGTCCTTCTCCGCTCGCACTGCGGCGGCCGGACCGATCCTGTTCGTCGAGGCTACGGCGGGAGACGCGGAGACCGCTGCAGAGGCGGCCCGCATCATGGCCGGAACGTTTCGTGACGATGTCAACTCCGTGCGCGACCGGGGGCGGGAAGGATCCCTCGAGGAGTTGCGCCAGCGACTCGACGAAGAGCGATCACGGCCGGGAATCGCCGACAACGTGGCGCTCGCTCAGCTGCAGGCGCAGATCAGCGAGCTCGAACTCGACGCGACCAACCAGATCCAGGATCTGCAGCTGAATGCCGGCGTCTCGGAGGACTCGCCATCCCTCTTCCGGAACGTGGCACTCGGTCTACTGGGGGGAATGGTGCTCGGAGTACTCGTGGCGCTCGCACTCGATTCCGTCATGCGGCGGATCAGCACCACCCAGGATGTTCGGGAGCGCCTCGGTATCGAGTCGCTCGGGGTCGTCCCGGCCGGCGGTTCGACCTCGGCGGATCGAGCACGTCAGCTCGCGTTCCACAACCTCGTGAACACCCTCGCCGCCGGCGAGGTTCGCGGGCTCCGCACCGTCGCCCTGACGTCGCCGACCGGAGGCGAGGTGACAGGACAAGTCGCTCGCCAGGTGGCCCGACGCTGGAGTCGATCCGGCGTCCGTGTCGTCGTGATTCCTCAGAACGTGACGTCGTCGACCGTTGCCGGCGCCGGTGCAGAGGCACCCGGCGATGGACTCCGGGTACTGAGCGTGCGGGATACGACCGGTGAGTCCGTGCCGCTGTCCGGCAAACGGCTCGAGGCACTGCTGCAGCAGCTCCGCGGTGAAGCCGACGTCGTACTGTTCGACCTCGCGCCGGTCACCGAGGACGCCGACGCTCAGATCTTCTGCGCGGCGGCACAGAAAACTGTCCTGGTACTCGACCGGCGCCGCGCACGCCAGCCAGACGCGGCAGAGGCCGTCCGATTGCTCACTCAGGTGGACGCCCACCTCCTCGGAGCGGTCGTCGTGGATCCGCGCGGCGATACTTCTGCGCCGTACCCGCCTGCGGAAGAGATCTCCTGGTCCGCTGCTGTGCACAATCACCACGACCTCGGCCGTACCCCTGCGCCGACTCCAGGAATGCGCCCATGACGACGGCAGCGCACCCGGCCACCCGCGGACCGGCGTCGACCGAGCGTCTGCTGCCCCGATCCTTCACAGCCGTCCACCTCGTCCTGATCGCGGCTGCGACGGCGACAGTCCTCGCGATCGCTGCTGTCGCGACCGGGTTTCCAGCGAAGTTCCCAGTGCTGCTGCTCCTCGCGGCAATTGCAGGCGCGATGGTTGCCGCCGGTCTCCGCTCGCCCGTCGTCGCGCTGTTCCTGCTCCTGTTGACGACGTTTCTCCGGGTGGCGCTGCCGCCGATCCTGCCGGTGGATCCGTTCGTACTTGCCTATGCGGGGGTGATTGCCGCACTTGGGATCTGGATGTACACCACATCAGCAGCCGACGCGCGCGTCGGCGCAGTCGAGGCAGCGATGGCGCTGTACGTGGTATGGAACATCGGTTCGATGCTCGCGACGCACCGATACCTTGCGACCGTTCCCGTGACCGGGGCGTCGCTGTCCGTCGTGCGCTTCGTTCTGACCGGTGTCCTGATCCCCTTCACTGCGTATCTCGTGGGCAGATACGTCTTCGTGCGGGTGTCGGCGATTCGAGCACTGCTGTGGATCATCGCAGTGCTGGCAGCGTACTCGGCAGCAGTGAGCATCATGCAGTTCCTCGGCCCCAAGGCTCTCGTATGGCCGCGGTACATAGTGACGGCTCCGATCTGGGAGGGACGCGCTGTCGGGATCTTCAATCAACCGGTCGTCAACGGCATGGTGCTCATTCTCGGTTTCGCTGTCGCGCTCGTGCTGTCGTCGGAACGCACAGAGCCGCGCTTTCGCCGGCTCTGTGCTGCCGTCATCGCGGTCGCGTGCGCCTACGGTGTGTACTTCACGCATACCCGTGCGGTGTGGCTCGGTCTTGCGCTCGTGATCGTCGCCGGAATGCTGTGGGCACGAGGATTCCGAACCGGATTCGTACTTGCGGCAACCACGGCGGTGATCGCCATCGCCACGAACTGGCAACGGTTCACCGGAACCGATCGTTCGGCCGGGGGCGTCGGCTCACCGGCCGAAGTGCAGGACCGGCTCAACACCGCCGGCACCGCCCTGTGGGCGATAGGGCAGAAGCCGCTGACGGGTTGGGGGATAGGCAGATTCACCGCCGTCAACACCTACCACCACAAGCAGTGGTCGCCGGAGGTGCCGTGGATTCGCGGCTTCGCAATCTCCTCCCACTTCAACGAGCTCGGCATCGCGGCCGAACTCGGGCTGATCGGCCTGGGGCTGTGGATTGCCGTCGTCGTCCTGCTCGCGGTGCGGCTGTTCCGGGCGTATCGGATTCTGCCCGAATACGGACTCGACGGCCGCCGGACGGCCCTTCTGGGCCTGCTGGGACTGATGGTAATGGCGATCACCGGATTGACGGTCGATCTGCGATTCTTCGACTTTCCGAACGCTGCCGTGATGGTGCTGGTAGGGGTCGCGATCGGATGCGCCGACCGGTACACAGCCGAGGCCGGGAGCGTGAAGCGATGACGCGGCGCCATGTCGTGTGGGCGTCGACGAGCATGACCACCCGCGGTGGAGTGGGGAGTTTCGTGCGCACCATGCACGACACGCCGCTGTGGGACCGGTGGGACATCGAACACGTGAGTACGCACCGAAACGGATCCAAGCCCGCCCGGATCGGTGCATTCGCGAATGGCCTCGTCGTCTTCCTTCGTGCGCTGGTCAACGATCGTCCCGACGTGGTGCACCTGCACACGTCGATAGCGGGCAGCTTCATCCGGAAGGCGACGTTGGCCTGGGTCGCGTCCGTCTTCCGAGTGCCGGTCGTGCTGCATGTGCACGGTTCCTCGTTCGACAGATTTCACGATCGCGCGCCCTTCCCGATCCGACTGCTCATCCGTTCGACACTCGCCCGCGCTGCGGTCGTGGTCGCCTTGGGGGAGCGCTGGCGACAACGATTGCAGAAGATTGCACCCGATGCCCGGGTCGTAGTTGTCCCGAATGCGGTCCGACCTGCAACCAGAGTCGACCAGTCCAGCCGGAACGGACCCCTGCACGTGCTGTTCCTCGGCGAGATCGGCGACCGCAAGGGCACATTCACGCTGCTGGAGGCCTGGGCTCGGATTGCGGAAGGGACGAACTCCGCGTACGCACGGTTGACCGTCGCCGGTGACGGAGAAGTAGGGCGCGCACGTGAACGGGTCCGTGCACTGGCGTTGACGGACACGGTCGCGCTGCCCGGCTGGGTTCCGCCGGAGGCGGTGCCCCAGTTGCTCGACAGTGCGCACGTACTGGTACTGCCCTCGCGTGACGAGGGCCAGCCGATGGCAATTCTCGAGGGCATGGCGCGAGGATTGTGTGTCGTAGCCAGCACGGCAGGCGGAATTCCGGACCTCGTCGACGACTCGTGTGGGGTTCTGATCCCCGCCGACGACACGACTGCTCTGGCCGCAGCCCTCGAACGGGTGCTGTGCGACGAGTTGCTGCGCACCAGGCTGGGCCTCGCGGCCTGGGAGAGAATCCGTTCCGACTTCGATGTGGACGTGGTGTGGCGTCGATTCGACGACCTGTACGAGGAGCTCCGACGATGAGCACGCAACAGCCGGTGAGAGTGATGTTCGTGGTCCCCGACCTGCGGATCGGCGGCGCAGAACGGCACGCGGTGACGCTTCTGCCGCGGCTCGACCCCGACCGGTTCACGGCTCGGTTGATCTGCATCGGGAGCGAAGGGGAACTCTTCGGCGAGCTCCAGGCACAAGGAATTTCCGCCCATGCGCTGCACAGGAGCAAGAGGCAGGCTTTACGGGCGCTCGTCGAGCTCCGCCGGGAGATGCGTCTATTCGCGCCGGACGTAGTGGTGACTCGTGGATACAGCGCCGAGAGTCTCGGCAGGATCGCGGCCGTGTGGGCGCGGGTGCCGCACTTGTCGGTGTGGGTGCACAACTGCGGCGACATCGACCCACGCAGTCGATGGCGTCGAATCTGCGACAAGGTGCTGCAACCGTTCACCGACATGTTCCTGGGCGTGGCACGCGCGCAGACGAGGTACCTCACCGAGGATCTCGGAATCCCGCAGCGCAAGATCCGGGTCGTTCACAATGGAGTCGAGCCGCACGAATTCACCCCGTCACCGAATCGGGATGTCGCAGTTGCACTAGGAATCCCATCGCACGAACCGATCGTGGGAATCGTCGCCGCCCTGCGTCCGGAGAAGGATCACCGCACACTCCTGCGCGCGGCCCGCCGCGTTCTCGCAGAGGTACCCGAGACGTGGTTTCTCGTGGTCGGTGACGGCCCCGAGCGTGCTCGTCTCGAACGGTTCGCGCGTGAACTCGGGATCGCGGACCGCGTCGTGTTCACCGGAGCTCGATCGGACGTCAGGGACGTCCTGCGGGCCCTGGACATCTTCGCCCTCACGTCCTCCACCGTCGAGTGCTTCCCGATAGCGCTGCTCGAGGCGATGGCCACCGCACGTCCTGCGGTGTGCACCGACGTCGGCGGCGTCTCCGAATTGCTCGATGAGGGCACCACCGGGATCCTGGTGCCGCCGGCAAATCCGGAAGCGCTGGCCGAGGCGCTGCTCACCCTCTTGCGTTCGCCGGATCTGAGGTGGCGATTCGGGCAGGCAGCCCGTGCGCGGGTGGAGTCTTCCTTCACCCTGACGCAGAGTGTCGCCGAGAGTGAACGTGCGTTGGAGGAGGCCGCCGGTCCACCCCGGAGTCCGGTCCGGCTCACCCTCGTGCTCGACCGCACCTTCGTCGGTGGAATCGAGACCGTGATGCTCGACGTGTTCCGGCGTCTCGACAGACGTCTGGTCCTACCGCGCCTGGTCTGCCTGCACGAGGCCGGGCCGCTTGCCGACGACTACCGGGACGCCGGCATCCAGGTCGAAGTGCTGGACCGGCGAAACCGTTGGGACCTGACGACGCTGCCCAAGTTGATCGACACGCTGCGCCGGGACCGGACCGATGCGGTGCTCGTCACGCATCATCACCGCGCCGCCCTGGCTCTCGGCCGGATCGCCGCACATGCGGCCGGGGTGCGGGCGGATCTCGTTGCCGTTCACGACATGGATCTCGTATCGCAAGGCGGCAGATGCCTTCCGCGATGGACCGTCGCCTCGCTGTGGCTTGCCGACGCCATGATTCTCCTCGGGCACAGCCAGCGGGACTATCTGCACGCGCACGAGGGCGTCGGCAGATCCCGGTGGAGCCGAACCTCGGAGGTCGTCATACCCAACGGCATCGCGGTGGGGGACCCCCCGACCGGAGAAGACAGGGTGCGCGCGCGGCAGGCGCTCGACCTCGGTCCTGAGGACTTCGTCGTCGCCGTCGTGGCCCGGCTCAGCGCGCAGAAGGCGCACCACGTGCTGTTCGAGGCATTTTCTAAGGCACTTCCGCTGCTGCGTCCGGCACGTCTGGTGGTGGTCGGGGACGGCGAGCGAATGGAAGAATTGATCTGCCTGGCAGACAAACTCGGTATCGCAGATCGTGTGCTCTTCGTAGGGACTCGTCGGGACGTCGCCGTTCTGCTTCCGGGATTCGACGTGACCTGCCTTTCCTCGGTGCACGAGGCGATGCCGCTCGCGGTACTGGAGTCGATGGCTGCCGCAGTTCCTGTGGTCGCGACCGACTGTGGATGCCTGAGTGATCTGATCACCGACGGCGCGGAAGGATATCTGGTGCCGGTCGGTGACGTGGAGGGACTGGCAGATGGTCTACTCGCATTGTCTCGGGACCCCGAACTGCGAGTGCAGATGGGTAAGCGCGCCAGAATGCGTGTGGAGCAGAACTTCCGGATCGAGGACACGGCGCGCGCATATGAGCAGCTTCTCGTCGAGACCCTGGGAGGGCAGCGATGAAGAGACACATTCTGGTGCTGGTGGAGAACCTCTCGGTGCCGTTCGACCGTCGGGTATGGCAAGAGAGCCGGTCGCTGGCCGAGGCGGGATACCAGGTGACGGTGATCTGCCCGATGGGCGGTGGGCAGGATCGGGAGCCGGAGGTCACGATCGAGGGTGTTCGGATCCTCCGCTATCCTCTCCGCGCCGCCACCGGAGGGCCGGCCGGTTATCTCAGGGAGTACACCGCGGCCCTGTGGCACACCACCCGGCTGGCGCTGAAAGTGCGGCGCGAAGGCCGCGTCGACGCGGTGCACGCGTGCAACCCCCCGGACCTGCTGTTCGTCGTGGCACTCGTTCTGCGTCCGGGCGGAGCGCGATTTGTATTCGATCACCACGATCTCGTGCCGGAGTTGTTCCAGTCGCGCTTTCCCGGGGGCGGACGCATGTTGTACCTTGCGACGAGGCTGCTCGAACGGCTGACGTTCGCGGTATCGGATGCAGTCATTGCAACCAACGACAGTTACCGCCGGATCGCGATCGGGCGTGGACATGTGGCGCCGGACCGGGTCACCGTGGTGCGCAGTGCGCCCGATCTCGAACGATTCGTGCGGCGCGCTCCCGATCCGGAGTTGCGCAGGGGAAAGCGTTATCTCCTCGCGTATCTCGGCGTCATGGGACCGCAGGACGGAATCGACTATCTCCTGCGTGCCGTGGCATATCTGCACCGGGACCTCGGCCGGGACGATGTGCACTGCATCTGCATGGGTGCCGGGGACGAATTCGAGGCCATGCAGGCGCTCGCTCGTGACCTCGGCCTCGACGACGTCGTCGAGTTCACAGGCCGGGTGCCGGACGAGTTCGTGCAACGCTGTCTGTCCACCGCGGACGTGTGCCTCGCGCCGGATCCGCGCAATCCGCTCAACGACCTCTCGACGATGAACAAGATCGTCGAGTACATGGCGATCGGCCGGCCGGTGGTGTCGTTCGACCTCGTCGAGGCCCGTGTCTCGGCCGGCGACGCTGCGCTCTACGCGCCGGCGAACGACGAGAAGGCCTTCGCACGAGCGGTCGACATCCTGTTGAGGGACGACGAGTTGCGTGCCCGGATGGGGGCACTCGGCCGATCGCGGGTGGAGCAGGAACTGTCGTGGCGGACGTCGCGAGAAAACCTTCTTCGATGTTACGGGGCGTTGTTCCGCGACGACGTTGCACTTCCGCAGGTCGCGGGGTGAGTCATTGGCTGTTGCGCAACAGGACCACACCGCTGTACGAACGTATCGTCACACGATCCGTAGTGCTTCCGTCGTTGGTTTCCGGGTCGGCGGTGCCGGTCAGGTGCCGGAACGTCCCGCCCAGCGCTACGGTCGCCGGCTCGTCGCTGCTGTTGACGAGCACGATGCCGTGGTCGAAGTCGCGGCGGAAGACATTCGGTGCAACCATCCCGATTCCTGCAGTTCCGGAATACTGCGCCTCGACATGTGCGAGCGTCGGATTCGGGGCTATCGGGTCGCCGAGGTATCCGCTGCCGAGCCCACCGCCGTCCATCTCGTCGATGTATGCGGGTTCGCCGTAGTCGGATCCCATGGGCGCCCAGTAGCCGTCCTGCAGAAGTGTGGCTGTCAGGAAGAACCGTGCACGGGTGAGTTCGCGTTCGGAGCTGGGTTGAGGACCGAGTTTGTTGATGGTCATGGCCAGTCCCGGTTCCCGATGATCGCCCCGCGCGGTGAGACGAATGTACTGCTCGATGTCGAAGCGGGGATCACGCTCGGCACGAGGGTCGGCGAAGTTCTCCCATGCCCGCCCGTCGAGTTGTCGATCGCGCAGGGTTCTGTCTCCGTTGGCGACGAGCAGGGCAGTGGGCATGCGGTCGCGCATGATGCGTTCGGCCTCTTCGATTCCCCTGCCCCACGGCATGTCCTCGCCGTAGATCTGCGCGTCGGCCTCATCCGTGCCGTTCCGGTCGATATCCCATCGGTCGGAATCGGCGCTGTAGATTCGGTCGCCCCACACGTCCAGGAAGATGCCGTCCCAGACCCCCTGCGACCACACCGTGTCGACCACCCAGTCGGCCGCGTATCTGCCGAAGGACAATCCGTCCACTCTCGGTCCCTGGTCGGTGAGGTTCGACATCGACGTGTCGGGCCATTCGCTGACCACCGTGCCGTCCGCGCGCTTCGCCAGCCACTCGTCGGGGAACTGGCTCTCTCCGTGAGAATCGAACTGCCAGAGACGATATCGATTGCGCCAGTACTCCTCGGAACCGAGCCGGTCGGGATGGTCGATCAAGTTGACATAGGCGAGGAGGCGCGTTCGCGGGTTTGCTGCCCGGACGTCGTCGAAGAAGTCCCGCGGCATTCGGTGGCCCCACTCGTTGTCGATGACGACGACGTCGTACTGGGCGAGTTCTTGCGCGGTCGGCAGATCGTGCTGGAACAGGAAGTACGTGGCTGTTCTGGGGAACGTGAGGAGGCCTGCGTCGGACGGCACGGGCGGCGGGACGCCGTCGGATGTACTGCATCCCGCGACCGATGCCAGAAGGGCGACGGCGAGGGTCACACACGAACGCTGTACGCGGCGTTGCCACATGGTCGAACCGATCACATGTTCAGACTTCCACGGGGGATGGCGGTTGTCATCCGTCCGGCGCAGACTGATTTCGAGCGGAGACATGATGAACCTCGGTTGGTATGCACACAGATTGGGTTCGATGAGTGCCCCGGAGGTGGTCTGGCGCCTGCGTGGCGTCGGACGTACTTATCGGTCCGGCGGCAGGTACGGAGTCCCCACGGATTCCGAACTGCTCGGATCCGGTAACCGAACCTGGAGTGATGCCCTGTCGGCATTCCGCGAAGGGGCAGGGGGGGCGTTGCTGTTCGGGAAGACCCGAGCCGAGGAGATCGCGGATCGGCTCCCTCTCCAAGTCGAGGCGCTGATCCGGGCTGCAGAGCGGACATGTGAAAATCGATTCGAGTTCTTCGCCGATCCGGAGGTCCGGCTGGACACCCCGATCGACTGGTGGTCCGATCCGCTTCGAGGTGTGCAGTGGCCGTCGAAACCAGCTCACCGGATCGATCACCGAAGGGGACCGGGTGACCCGAAGTGGATCTGGGAACTGAACCGGCTGCAGCACCTTCCGTGGCTGGCATCGGCTCGGATGTTCACCGGCGAAGAGCGTTTCGCTACTGTTGCGTTGTCCCAGCTCGATTCCTGGATAGCCCGGAATCCACCGGGGTGGGGTATCGCATGGCGCGGTGCGTTCGAGGCGGGTATCCGCTCGATCTCGGTCGCACTGACTCTAGACGGACTGCGTGACGCCCAGGCATTGACGGAGGCGCGATTCGCCCGGGCCGTACGGATGCTTGCGGCCGGTGCGGAACGCTGTCTGCAGGATCGTTCGCGGTTCAGTTCGGCCAACAACCATCTTGTGGGAGAACTGGCAGGGCCGGCGATCGTAGCTCTGCTCCTACCGGAGCTGCGCCATGCCGCGCGGTGGGAGGCGGACGCGGTCGCGGCACTGGCCGTGGAAGCTGACCGGCAGATTCTGCCGGACGGCGCGGGTGCCGAGCAGGCACTGGGTTATCAGGTCTTCGTCGTGGAGTTGCTGACCGTCGTCGCTGCTGTGCTGTTTCGCAGATACGGTCACGCGCCGGACCGCCTGACTGCCGCAATCTTCCGCAGCAGGGAGTATCTCGAGGCAGTGATCGGTGAGTGTGACCCGGAGCCGCACTACGGCGACGACGACCAGGGATTCGCGGTACGGCTCGGTCCGGAACCACGCCGAACGGTCAGAGAACATCTCGGAATCGTGGATGCTTTCTTGGCTGACAGGCCGGCCGGCGCGGTGGAATCTCCGGAGTCGCTGACGGCGGCGTGGTTGTCGTCAGCGCGTCCTGTGAAGGTCCGGGAGCAGATCACCCTGCGAACGACGGCAGCGGGTTCCGCCTTCGCGCCGGACGGGGGTATGGCAGTGCTGCGGTCCGGCCCACGGACGATTCTCATGGATGTGGGGGCACTCGGATACCTCTCGATTGCCGCGCACGGCCACTCGGATGCGTTGGCGATGAGTCTGAACTTCGCCGGGGAGTCGCTGATCGGGGACCCGGGGACGGGGAGCTACTACCGGAATCCGGAATGGCGCGAGGCCCACAGGAGTACGCGCGCTCATGCGACGGCGTGTGTGGACGGGCTCGACCAGTCCGTACGCGGCGGTCCCTTCCTGTGGATGCGGCATGCGCAGGTCCGGGTTCGTGAGATCGATCTTCTCGGTGGCATCGTCGACGCCGAACACGACGGCTACCGAAGACTTCCGGCGCCTGTTGTCCACCGTCGCCGTGTGATGGCACCACCGACGCTGAAGTCGGTGCTCGTGTTGGACCTGTTCACCGGCCGCGGCCGACACGACGTGCATGTGTCCTGGCCGATGGCCCCCGATCTCGAGGTCGAGCCCGCCGGTGCCGGCCACCGGGCTCGGCGGCGCGGCGTACCGGTGCTGGAACTCGCATATGCGGTCAGCGGCGGGGTCGTGACGACGGAGGCCGTTCGCGGGGACGACGACAGCGCGCTCGGTTGGTGGTCGCGTGAGCTCGAGCACCGCGTGCCCGCGTGGGCGCCGAGCGTCCGCTGCCATGCCGATCTGCCCTTTGTGTGCGCCACGGTGCTCCTTCCGTTTCCTGAGTCCCGTGCACCCGGACCGCATGCGGTGGTGCCTGCTCGGTCGATAGCCGATCTTCGCGTCGACGTCGAGGAAGGCCGGGTGCAAGTGGAGTGGATCGACCTGGACGGTCCACATCGGGTTGCCTTCGAGATGGATCGCGTAAGGACTTAAACCAACCTCAAGTCTGTTATATGCTCGATTGCGAGGTTAACGGTCTGATCTGGGCGGTGAAAACGTGGAATCAGTCAAGTTGGATCATCGGATAGACGCGACGCGCTCGAAGCTCAGCGTCTTCGGTCTCGGGTACGTCGGATGTGTCTCCGCAGCATGCCTCGCGAGCCGGGGTCACTCGGTCGTCGGTCTGGACGTCGATCCCAGGAAGCTCCGATGTCTTTCTCGCGGTGAGGCGCCGGTGGTCGAACGACGGATCGCCGACATCACCGCCGAAGCTGTAGCGAGCGGGCGGCTGACCGTGAGCGACGACCCCGTCCGCGCCGTGTGCGAGACCGATATGTCCATAGTCTGCGTCGGTACCCCCTCCGGGGCCGGTGGTGGCCTGTCCACCGAGTACCTCGAACGGGTCACCGACATCATCGGGTCGGGGTTGGCGGCGAAGGACTCCTGGCATGTGGTGGTCTATCGCAGCACGATGGTTCCCGGCACTTGTGAAAGCCTGCTCGTGCCTCGTCTCGAGGCGGCGTCGGGAGGAAAGCGTGCCGGCATCGATTTCGGCGTGTGCGTGAATCCGGAGTTCCTCCGTGAGGGGAGTAGCGTCGAGGACTTCTTCGATCCGCCCAAGACTGTCGTGGGCGAGAGCGATCCCCGGAGTGGGATGCAGGTCATGGCACTCTACGAAGATTTCGGGGGATCCCGATTCAGAGTTCGGCCGGCCGTGGCCGAGATGGTCAAGTACGTGGACAACAGCTTCCACGCGCTGAAGGTGGACTTCGGTAACGAGATCGGTGCGATCTGCGGAGCGCTGGGACTCGACTC
The DNA here is from genome assembly GCF_016804345.1 of Rhodococcus ruber. NCBI lineage: Bacteria > Bacillati > Actinomycetota > Actinomycetes > Mycobacteriales > Nocardiaceae > Rhodococcus > Rhodococcus ruber. Next base: position 1,723,360 of record NZ_CP044211.1, read on the forward strand.
GCACGCCGTGATGGAGATCTTCGTGTCGGACACGAAGCTCAACATCAGCCCCGCGTATCTCATGCCCGGTTTCGCGTTCGGTGGTTCCTGCCTGCCCAAGGACGTACGAGCTCTCGTCCATACTGCGCGCCGACACGACGTCGAGGTGCCTGTGCTCTCGAATGTGTTGACCTCGAACGAAGTCCACCTCCGCCGCGTCGTCGACCTGGTGCTGTCGCTCGATCGACACCGGATCGGGCTGTTCGGGCTGTCGTTCAAGCAGGGCACGGACGACCTAAGGGAGAGCCCGATGGTGGAGCTCGCCGAACGGTTGATCGGCAAGGGATTCGATCTCAAGATCTACGACGCCGACGTGGCACTGTCGCGGTTGACGGGATCCAATCAGGCATTCCTCGACCATCGCCTGCCGCACATCGGGTCTGCACTGACCGACGATCCCGACGAGGTCCTGTCGCACGGTGAGGTACTCATCGCGGGTTCTCGTGACGAACGGGCGGTCGCTGCTCTCGACCGAGCCGGCGCCGACCATGTGATCGTGGACCTGGTCCGCCTGCCTCACGCCGAGGACCGGCGGCGACGTGGAGGCTACGTGGGAACGGGCTGGTAGCCGTGGGCGCCGAGTCCCCAGAGCCGTTCTTCAGTATCCTCACGACCGCGTACCGTACCGAGCAGTATCTTCCCGAGGCGATCGAGTCCGTCCTGTCCCAGACCCGTGGCGACTGGGAGTTGATCGTGGTCGACAACGGGTACTCGGACGACATCGCGCGGATTGTCGGCACATACGCCGACGACCACCGGATCGGATTGATCCGACAGGCCAATCGGGGTTACGGCGGCGGAGTCACGGCGGCTGCAGGGACGGCCCGCGGCCGTGTGCTCACAGTGCTCGACAGCGACGACCTGCTGCGGCCCGACTTCTGCGAACGCGTGGGGGCCGTCTTCGAGGCGGAACCACACGTCGCCGCGGTCGGCTGCGACGCGACGCTGTTCGGTTTCGGCGACGGCACCGAACGCGGGTACCTGAGAAGTATCAGTTACCGCAACCGGAAACGTCACGTGGATGTGCCACTGACGTTTTCGGATGTGCTCGGAGGGATCGTGCCCTACTACAGCGGCGCTGTCCGGCGCGACGTGTGGAATGCTGTCGGCGGCTACACGGCCCCCGCCGGTGTCGAGGAGGACGTCCTGCTGTGGTTGCGCATCACGGCCGCAGGCTGGGACGTGCGGTTGCTCGACGACCGATTGGCGCGGTGCCGGGTGCGAGCGGACTCGTCCTCGCGCGATCCGTCCCGGGTGGAAGCCTTCGACGAGCGACTGCAGGCGACGTTCCTGTCTCTAGCCGGGGGGCCGGTCCAACGTCGTGCCGTGGACCCGACGTTGCGGCGCTTGCGGTACCACCAGTCCCTCCGCCGGGCTCGGTGGGCATTGCTCGAGGGAGACGTGCGCTCGGCTCGCCGCGCCGCGCGCACCGCGTTCGGCCAGAAGCCGAGTCTCCGAGCTGCCACTGTGGTCTCGGCACTGGCTGTCGCGCCGGGCGTGCTTCGGCGCGTCCATCCCCTCAAGCAGCACCTCTCGGGCACTGTGCGGCGATACGGCGTCGCGGGTGCCCGGATCGTCCGCCCCGTCCGGGGATCCGGGTGACCATGTCGAAGCCTACGGAACGCCCGGAGTCCGCCGAGGCCCCTCCTGTCGGACCGCTCGCGGGACGCTTGCGGCGTGGAGCGGCAATGGCTGCGGCGGGGCTCGTCCTCGTCCAGGGAATCACCTTCGTGCAGACTCTGGTCCTTGCACGTCTGCTCACCCCGGAAATCGTGGGTGTGTTCGCGGCGGCAACGGTACTGACGACATTCCTCGTGGTATTCACCCATGGGACCTTGGCCCAGGCGCTGATCCAACGCGAGAACGAGGTCGACGACGCCGTCACCACCGTGTTCTGGGTGACCCTCGCGACGGGATCCCTCATGGCAGTCGGGGTCCTGACAGCTGCACCGATGATCGGGTGGTTGTTCCACAGCGACGAAGTGGCGACAGTGGCAGCGGTGATGTCCGGGTCGGTGCTGTTGACGGCTGCGACGAGTGTGCCCGATGCCGTCATGCAGCGACGGTTCCAGTTCAGTCGCCGGGTCGTCGTCGATCCGGCAGTCGGCCTGACCTACGCGGTGGTCTCGATTGCATGCGCAGCCCAGGGGCTGGGGGTGTGGGCGCTTGCGATAGGTTCGTACGCATCGTTGGCCGTATGGATTGCAGCGAGCTGGTCGCTCTCGCACTGTAATCCGTTCCGCGGACACTTCTCGGTACGGCTGTGGCGCGAGCTCGCCGTGTTCTCCTTCCCCCTCCTGCTGGACGGTATGGCTGCACGTGCGCAGGAAGCCGTCGAGCTGACCATCATCGGTCGAGGTCTCGACGAAGCGGCTCTGGGCAACTACCGCTACGGACGTCGAATCGCCTTGATCCCGTCCATGGCGATCGTCCAGGTGTGCTCGTATGTCCTGTTTCCGGCCTTCTCCAGGATCGCCTCGGACGTCGAACGGTTCCGGGCGGCATTCCTGCGGTCTCTCCGATGGATATGGCGGGTGACAGTGCCGGTGGCGGCATTGACAGCTGCGCTGGGCGAGTCAGCTGTCGTGTTGTTGCTCGGTGAACCTTGGCGCGGCGCCGGCGTCGCATTGGCGTCGATGGCCGGTATAGGCATCGGAGTGGCGATGACCTCGGTCAGTGCGGAGTCCCTCAAGGGTGCCGGGCGATCCGTGCGGATGAACTGGATGACGGGGGCGGGGATACTCTCCGGCATCCCGTTGCTCCTCCTGCTTCTTCCGCTCGGGCTGTCCGGAGTAGGGCTGGCTGTCTCCGGAACGGCAGTTGTCGTCGGGGTCACGGGACTCGCCGTGACGCGCTCGGTAGTAGGGGTGACCGGACGCGACATGCTGCGGGTAATGTGGTCGCCTGTCGCGGCGTCCGTCCCGATGTTCTTCGCCGTCATGTACTTCGAACGATCGGGAGGGAGTCCCGACGAACTGTCGCTCGTCGCAGGTATCGGCCGGCTCGTCCTCGAGGTTCTGGTCTTCGGTCTCGGGTATCTCCTCGTCACGAGGTTGGTCGCCCCGGCAGATTTCGCCGAGATCCGGGCGGCGGGGGTGTCGCTGATCGCTCGTCTCCGGGGACGGACATGCACGAGAGCGTGACGAGCGCTCGGGCGAGACGGATCCGGATCGGACGGCGGTTGTCGTTCGTCGTCTTCGTGCTCCTGGTGGTGGTCGCCGGAGGCATCCCCCTGTACGTAGCACCCGCTCAGGATCACCTCCTCCCGGCAGACGCAATCGTTGTGCTGGGTGGCCCGGGAGAGGAGCGCTACGCCTACGGGATCGAGCTCGCGAACAGGGGTCTCGCGGCACACGTCGCGCTGTCGGATCCCAGCGGCGGTGAGGACGATCGGCTCACGGGTCTGTGTGCGGAGCCGTCGATTCCGACGGTGACCTGCTTCGCACCCCGTCCTCCGACGACATCCGGGGAAGCGCGAGCGATTCGTGACCTGGCCGCTCGGGAGCATTGGCGGAAGATCATCGTGATCACGTTCCTGCCGCATCTTTCACGTGCGGGATTCATCATCCGGCGCTGTTTCGCCGGCGATGTACTGATGATCGCCAGTCCGGACGGGCTCTCCCCTGGGGAATGGGCATGGCAGTATCTGTATCAGACCGCCGGTTACGCGCGTGCGTTGATAAATCCTCCTTGCTGAAACGCCTGTGCGTACCCGTCGAGCGGTACCCAGCGGCCCTCCAGTTCCCGATAACGCTCGCGCACCTCGGGAAGTAGATCCGGCAAGGTGAGCAGAACCCGGTCGGGCTCCGCCATCATCATTTCCTCCGGCGCGACGATCGGCACGTCGGTTCCCGGCATGCGCCGGCCCTGCTTGGCCGGTGAGGCATCTGCCACAGCGGTGACGAGGCGCCGATCAAGCCCGGCGCGTGCGAAGAGCGCTACCGCCCGGGACGCAGCCCCGTAGGCGAAGATCCGTCGCCGTCGGCGTGCCGACGATTCGAGCCAGGCGCGCAGCGCGCGGGACTGCGTGTCCGCTGCCCTCTGCAACCGGCGTACCGACGACACGTCCGTGACACCGATCGCCGTCTCCTTCTCGAGGATGTTCCGGGTCTCCGCCGCCGGCACGGCACGCGGCGTCCGCCGTGCCGCGACCAGCACGGTGCCGCCGTACAGTTCGAACTCGCGGGCATACACAACGTACAGACCCACCTCGGCTAGCAGCGCGCGCAGTGCGGTCAGTGAGTAGTACGCATAGTGCCCGTGCCGGAGTGCCGTCCACTGGCCCCCCGAGACGATCGTGGCCAACGAATGGAACTGCAGCAGCAGCACGCCGCCGGGGGCGACAGCCGATGCGCGCTCGCGAAACGCCGCGCGCTGGTCGGGAGCGTGCATGATGCCGAACGAGTCGAGCACCACCGAGGCCGCGGCGCCCGCCGCAGCTACCCGGAAGCCGTGTTCGGTGAGCAACGGAAGCCAGGTACCGCCGTGCGGGCTGCCGAACTCGGCTACCGTCCGGCCGACGAGGAGACCTTCCGAGGCCGCAGCACGTACGGCGGCGGCGGCCTGGTCGCGCAGCGCCTGCGGTTCGACTCCACGAGGCTCGTCGGGCACCGAGTCGTCCTCGGCGAGCTGTGCGAGCCCACAGTCGCGGCACAGGTTCATCGCGAGCGGGTGCGCTGTCTCGTCGGCCGTGACGGGAGTGTCGACGGCAGGGAAGCAGTCCGCTGCGGGCATCGGGCCGAGGTCGACGACGCGCTCGACGTCCGGGCTCCCGCATCCTCGGCAGGTGCTCACAGCGCTCTCCTTCCGCCGCAACGGTGCACGGTTCGGCCACGCGGTCGGCGTCGATGCGCGACGATGGGCCGATGCGGGTGGAAACGACGGAACTGGCGGATGTGGTCGTCCTGCGCCCGGAGCCGTTCCGGGACGATCGGGGACTGTTCACCCGCACATTCGACGCCCAGGTGTTCGACGACCACCTCGGCGCGAGCGGAGTGCGCGCCGCCGATTTCGTCCAGGACTCGCAGTCGCGTTCGAAACGCGGCGTTGTACGCGGTATGCACGGACGGTCCGGACGGGGCGAGGCCAAGCTCGTGCGGTGCGCGCACGGCGCGATCCACGATGTGCTGGTCGATATCCGGCGAAGTTCGCACACGTTCGGCCGCCACAGCGCCTTCCTCCTGGACGACGTGGAGTTCGCCCATCTCTATGTGCCGCCAGGCTTTCTGCACGGGTTTCAGGCCCTCACCGAGGTGGCGGACGTGTGCTACCGCATCGACCGGCCGCACGACCCGGCGGAGGATCTGGCGGTCCGGTACGACGACGCCGACCTCGCGATCGGATGGCCCCTCCCGGTGACGGTGCTCAGCGCCCGGGATGCGGCAGCGGGGCCGTGGTCCGCCCTGGCGGCCGGCCTCTGACTGCCCGGACGCCGGCATCCTCACCGCCGCCCGGCGCCGGAGTGCTCGAAGCGCATCGTGCTGTCGAGCACCCCGGCCTCCTGGAGACGCTTCAGGTGGGCGAGCCGGACGAACCGGTTCGAGAAGCCCTCGCGCGTCAACCCGTACTGGAGGTAGCGGGCATACAGTTCGGCTGCCCCGTCGGCCACGGTCCACTGCGGCAGATAGTCGTCGAACGCCTTGCGGATCGCGCTGAAATCGACCCGGTACGAGCGCGGGTCGGCACCGGTCTCGCCGGTGATCACGACCTCCGCGCCCTGGACGATGTCGGCGACGGTCTGAGCGATCTGGGCGACGGTCACATTGTTGGCCTCCATGCCCACGTTGAACGCGGCGCAGTGGATCCGGTCGATCGGCGCGACCAGCGCGTGCGCGAACGCCTCGGCGATGTCCTGCGCGTGTACCAGCGGCCGCCACGGCGTGCCGTCGGAGAGCACACGCACCTGGCCGGTCAGCACCGCGGTGCCGACGAGGTTGTTCAGGACGATGTCGGCGCGCAGGCGCGGGGAGAATCCGAACGCGGTGGCGTTGCGGAGGAAGACCGGCGAGAAACCGGAGTCGGCGAGGGCGGTCACGTCGTCCTCGACCCGCACCTTGCTCTCCGCATACGGCGTCAGCGGACGCAGGGGCGCGTTCTCGTCGACTGCGTCCTCGCCGGCCGCGCCGTAGACGGAGCAGGTGGAGGCATAGAGGAACCGCCGCACCCCGGCTGCCTTGGCGCAGCGTGCGAGCCGTACGGACGCCTGATGATTGATCGCATACGTGATGTCCGGCTCGAGCGCTCCGAGGGGATCGTTGGACAAGGCGGCAAGGTGGACCACCGCGTCGAATCCGGTGAGGTGCGAGGCGGTGACGTCACGGAGATCGATCCGGATCGCGGACGGTTCCTCCGGTGCGGGCCCGAGGACGCAGTCCGCGAAGAGGCCGGAATCGAGTCCGGTCACGATGTGACCGTGGGCCCGAAGAACCGGGACCATGACGGAGCCCAGGTATCCCTGATGCCCGGTGACGAGGACGCGCATGGCATGCCTTTCAGAAGTGGACTGTGGCCTTCTCGACTACGAACGCCTCAGCGTGCGGGCGACGGCACTGCACGCCGCGCAGCCGCGACAGACCGAGGAAGGCCTGTTCGTCGAACCAGTCGTGGTCGAGCTGAGAGGGGTAGTGCTTGAGCAGGATCCGGACCTTCTCCTCGGCCACCTTGCGGGTCAGGGGGTGGTAGAGCACCGGGTGGGGGGTGTCGGCCTCCCACTTGAGAATCTCGTATCCGAGCACGAGGTGGTCGCGGAAGACGGTGGGGACGAGTTCGGCGAGCAACCGGTGGTCCTGATGTGCGTCACCGCGCTGCGGTGCGAACACCACGTCGGGTTCGCAGGTGTGCCGGAAGGATTCGAGGGCGGTCTTGATCGCGTCCCAGTACGCGGGGGCGCGGCCGTCCGGAACGTCGAGGACCGTGAGTTCGACGTCCGCCCCGGGGCACAGTGCCGCAAGCGCGTGGCGTTCCTCGATCTCGCGTCGCGAGTCTTCACCCGACAGGACGAAGGCGCGTACCCGCAGGGGTTGTGTCGCCCGGCCGGTCAGGGTGAGCAGTGTGCCGCCGATGCCGATCGCGATGTCGTCGCAGTGGGCTCCGAGCACCGCGACCTCCCCGATGTCGCGGGCGTGCAGTTCGATCACGACGTCACCGTCGCACGGGCGGTCTCCCACACGGTCCACGGATGGATGCCGCGGGCGTAGTTGTCGTCCAGCTCGGCGCGTTCCTTGAACGTGTCGGCCGGTTTCCAGAACCCGTCGTGCCGGTAGCCGTACAGCCGGCCCTGCCCGGCGAGGGTGCCGCAGACGTCGGCGACGAGGTCGCCGCCGGGTGGGAGCAGATCGAAGATCTCCTGACTGAGCACGAAGTACCCGCCGTTCTCCCAGATCGGGAAGCGGCTGACCGGGACGATCTCCTTGATCTCACCGTTCTCGGCGACATCGACGCAGTGGAACGACGACTGTGGGGGGACGACGAGCATCGACGCCGTCGCGCCGGACCGGTGGTAGCGCTCGATCATCACGTCGAGGGGAGCGTCGGTCAGGACGTCCGCATAGTTGGCGAGGAAGTACCGGTCCCCGTCCAGGTGGTCACGCACGCGGCGCAGGCGCTCGCCGATCGCGGATTCGAGGCCGGTGTCGACGAACGTGATCGACCAGTCGCTGATGTCGGTGTTGAGCAACTCGACCCGGTTGTCGTGGAGGACGAAGTCGTTGGACTGTTCTTCGTGGTAGTCGAGGAAGAAGTCCTTGATCTTGGCCGCTCCGTAGCCGAGGCACAGGATGAACTCGGTGTGGCCGTAGTGGGCGTAGTACTTCATGATGTGCCAGAGCAAGGGCCGTGGGCCCACCATCTGCATGGGCTTGGGAATCTCGTCGGTACGGTCGTTGCGCATGCGCATGCCGTAGCCGCCGCAGAACAGGACGACTTTCATACCGTGATCCTCCTGACGAAATCGGCAGGGCCGATGGTGGTGTGCAGTTCGGGCAGCGGGAATACGAGCCGGCCGCCCCAGGCGGAGATGTACTGCAATTGGGTCGTCAGTTCCGCCGCCAGGTTCCACGGCAGGGCGACGACCACGTCGGGCCGGTCCTTCTCGATCTGTTCCGGCGGGAGGATCGGGATCCGGGCGCCGGGTGTGTAACGCCCGTGCTTGTACGGATTGCGGTCGACGGTGTAGGCCATCAGGTCCGGCCGGATTCCGCAGTAGTTGAGCAAGGTGTTTCCCTTGCCCGGGGCGCCGTAGCCGACGACGGACAGGCCCTGGTCGTGGCAGTCGAGGAGGAATCGCAGCAGGGTTCGGCGGACGGAACGGGCGCGGGCTTCGAGTTCGCGGTAACCCGCCGTCGTGTGCAGACCGGCCCGTCGCTCCTCCTCGAGCACGGCTTCGACCCGTGCTCCAGGAGAGCTCGAGGCCTCGTCCGGTCGGGCCCAGAGCCGGATCGATCCGCCGTGAGTGCCGAGCAGTTCGACGTCGACGACCGACAGACCGCCGGTGGCCAGCGCCCGCATCGCCGACAGCACGGTGTAGTACTGGAAGTGCTCGTGGTAGACGGTGTCGAACTGTGCTTCGCGCACCAGGTTCAGCGCGTGGTGCACCTCGATGGAGATCCAGCCGTCGTCGGCGACGAGGGTGCGCAACGAACGGGTGAACCCGAGCAGGTCCGGGATGTGGGCGTAGACGTTGTTGGCCACGACCAGATCGGCGGGCCCGTACTCCTCGCGAATGTCCTCGGCGAGTCCTTCGTCGAGGAACGCGGTGACGGTGGGGACACCGATCGCGCGCGCCGCGGCGCCGACGTTCACCGACGGTTCGATGCCCAGACACGGGATGCCGGCGGCGACTGCGTGCCGCAACAGGTAGCCGTCGTTGCTGGCGACCTCCACGATCGAGGAGTCCGGTCCGAGTTGCAGGTTGCGGACGGCGGTTTCGACGAACTGCCGGGCGTGGTCGACCCACGAGTCGGAGAACGACGAGTAGTAGGCGTATTCGGTGAAGGTGTCCTCGGGGGTGATCAGCGCCGGGATCTGCAGCAGCAGGCAGTCCTCACACAACCGCAGATGCAGGGGATAGGTGGTTTCGGGCAGGTCGAGTTCGTCCGCGGCCAGGAAGCGTTCGCACGGTGGCGTGGCACCGAGATCGAGCACGCTGAGGAGCCGCTCCGATTCGCACAGTCGGCACTTCATTGATCACACCCCTCGGGCAGTCGGCCGGGGACCGCGCTTGCGAGATTTTGCAACATCGGGTCCGACTCAACTAGATAACCATACTGAGAGATCGAACGATAGCCTTAAACAAACCTCAATATTGTTTTGGCGGCTGTTTGGCGCCGATCGGTAGACACACCTAGACTCGGGACTATTCACTCCCCCGCTCGTGGGTCGGGCACGCCGGGGGCGAGGCGTACTGTGAGGTCCTGGGGAGGTCTCCCGATGTCGTTTCAGATCGTTCAGCGCGAACGGACTCTCGTCGCCGGTCTGCCCGTGCGCAGCCCGCGCCGGGCTCTCGGCAAGGTTCGCGACCGCGCGCTCGACCGGGCTTGGTCGGCGGTGCTGAAGCAGGAGCTCGGCGGTCCGCTGGCCTCCGCCTATACCGATCACGCGGTCGACATCGACTCCTACTACACCCAGACGGTCGGGTATCAGTGCGAGTCGCTGGACCAGGTGACGGAGGGGCACATAGTTGCCTGCCTGCCGGCCGGGACGTACGCGAAGTTCTCCTCGACCGGTACTTTCCCCGGCGTCTTCATCGATCTGTGGGACCAGATCCGTGCGGCCGAGGAGGCCGGCGAGATCGTCCGATCCTTCACCGGTGATTTCGAGTTCTATCCGCACGCGTACCGCATCGACATGTACGTGTCGATCGTGACCTCGGAAAAGGCTGGTGTGCAATGAGTTTCGAACTCACCAAACTGCACGACCACTATGTGGGCGGCCTCGTTCTGCCGGGACTCGAACCGGGATCGACCGGCCAGCAGTCCGAACTGCTGGCCTTCACGGAGGATCGCATCCGCGCGCGCGGCGTCGGCGAGGTGCTCGTGGTCTACATCTGCCATCCCGAGGTCGGATGGAATGCGGTAATCGGCAGTCGTTGCGAGGGCCTGAGCGAGCTGACGATCGGGGACTCGCTGGTACGGGTCCCCGCCGGGTACTTCGCCCGCTTCGTGCCGGACGGAGAGCACTCCGATCCCGTCGACGACGTGTGGCACCAGGTGGAGATCGCCGAGAAGGAGGGGCTGATCGAGCGGGCACACCGGGAGGAGGTGGCAGTCATCGGACCGTCGGGACTGACGGAACTCTACATATCTCTGGCTTGAACGCTGTTGTGTGCTTCGAACACCGTTCTTCGGCGTGAACACTGTGGGGAGCACCCGGATACTGCATACTCGATCCATACAGCCACATATACGATCCGCACCGTCCCGGGTCGGGGATTTCGACCGCGAGGAGCGCGAGGATCCGATGTGGTCCGCCGGGTGACTCCGACCGGGGTCTCCCGCAAAGTCGGGAGGCCGACCGTGGATCGAGCAGTGCGCGCCGCATCGCACTCGGTGCGGGAGCGAGTCTCGACCTACCGGGATCAGGCCTCCGGATATTCGTTCGTCGCAGCCGCACCGAGTGCGGCGCCGGATCTGTGGAACGAATACATTGCCCGGGCGTTGGGCGCTTATCGTCGATTCGGCGTCGAATCCGCACTGGAGTACGAAACTGTGCGAAGCGGGGAGAGCACGGCAATATTCTGCGCGGGACTCGATCGAAGGGGGGTCGTCGTGGGCGGGGTGCGGGCCCAGGGGCCTTACCAGAACGCGGACGAGTCCCACGCCTTGACCGAATGGAGCGCGCCGGAGCACGTCGACCATCTCCGCCGCATGATCGAGAGCCGAATCCCATTCGGTCTGATCGAAGCCAAGGCGGCGTGGGTGTCCGAGGATGCGCCCAAGCGCCGAGAACTCACGCTTGCCGTGGCGCGCATGGGCGCGAAGTTCATGGGCCTGCTCGACTCGCGATACATGATGGCCACCGCCGCCGACAACCTGCTGGATCTGTGGAAGACCTGCGGGGGTGTGGTCGACCCGAGCATGCCGGCCACCCCGTACCCGGACGCCCGCTATCGGACCCGGCTCATGTGGTGGGACCGTCTGCGCACCGATCCGTTCGGCGACGAACTCCGACGAGAAGTGGGTGGGATCCGCTTCGACGGGGAGCCGATGTGAACGCCGACGGCGAGACCGGATGGACGCCCTCTGTGTTTGCGGAGGACCGGCCGCAGGACATGGAGGAGCTTCGACGTCTCCGCTCCGAACCCGGGCTCGTCGTCGTCGACCGTCTCGCCGATCAGGTGAGAGGACTGCGCGAGGTGCTCCCGCGGCCGGAGAGCGACCTGCTCGACGAGCCGGCGCGGTGGGTCCATTACCCCTGGCATCGGACCGTCGTCCGCGTACTCGGCCCGAACTCGTTCCGGCGGTTACGGCTGGATCGTAACCGGAACAAGGTGACGTCGGCCGAACAGGATCGGCTGCAGGAAGTGACGGTCGGAATCGTCGGTTTGAGTGTCGGCTTCTCGGTTGCGCAGGCGCTGGTGCTCGACGGAGTGTGCGGAGAACTGCGACTCGCAGACTTCGATCCGATCGAGTTGTCGAATCTCAATCGGCTGCCGGCTTCCCTCGTCGATCTGGGCACGAACAAAGCGGTCGTGGCCGCGCGACGACTCGCGGAACTGGATCCGTACCTGCCCCTGTCGGTGTGGCCCGAGGGAGTGGGGCCGGAAACGATCAGCGAGTTCGTGGACGGACTCGACATCGTGGTGGACGAGTGCGACTCGCTGGACGTGAAGGTCGCGTTGCGTGCGGAAGCGGCCCGGCGGGCGGTACCGCTGGTGATGGAGACGAGTGACCGGGGACTGATCGACGTCGAACGCTTCGATCTGCAGCAGGGGCGGCCGTTCCACGGTCTGCTGGGAGAGATCGACCCGGAGCGGCTCGCCGCGCTGTCGGGCCGGGAGAAGATTCCGTACGCGCTGCGCCTGCTCGGACCGGAGCGGATCTCGGCCCGGATGGCCGCTTCCCTCCTGGAGGTGGAGCAGACGCTGGCCACCTGGCCTCAACTGGGCAGCGAGGTGATGCTCGGCGGCGCGACGGTCGCCGCGGTCGTGCGACGGCTGGGGCTCGGGCAACCGCTGAACTCGGGACGCGGCCGTGTGGACGTCGAAGCCTGCCTCGACGCCCTGACCCTCCCGGCGGATCCCGGAAACCGGCCGGATGCGGATGCACCCCCGCCCCCGGAATCGGACGATCCGATCGACCGGGTACTGCACGCCGCGAGCAGAGCCCCCTCGGGCGGCAACAGCCAGCCGTGGTCCGTCACGGCCGGCGGCGGAACCCTCGAGATCGGCATCGCGGACGACTTCGTGCCGACCGCGATCGACATCCACGCCCGAGGCAGCTACGTCGCGCTCGGCGCGGCCCTGCAGAACGCGCGCATCGCTGCCGCGGCACACCGGATACTCGGTCCGGTCCGGGTGCTCGAGCGGGACGTCGGCGGGCCTGCGCGCAAGGTGATCGCGACGATGCAGTTCTCCGACGGAACGGACTCGGTCCTGGCCGCCCAGTACGAGCCGATGCTCGCCCGCGGAACCAATCGGCAACCCGGCGACGGATCGCCACTTTCCGACGCCGAGACGGCTGCCCTCCACCAGGCAGCCGAACAGGAGGGGGGCCGGATCAGGATCGTCACGGGCGCCGATCGCCTCGCCGAGGCCGCGGAGCTGCTCGCAGAATCGGACAGGATCCGCTACCTGACTCCCGTTCTGCGACGCGAGATGCTCTCGGAACTACGGTGGCCGGATTCGGAGGATATCGACAGCGGCATCGACGTCCGGACACTCGGGATGGACGACGCGGAGCGCACGATGCTCGACCTGGCGCTTCGAAACGATGTGCTCGATCAACTCGGGGAGTGGGACCTGGGGCACGGGCTGGGGCGGCTGACCGGAATGCGGGTGCGGAGCAGTTCGGCACTCGTGGCGGTCTTCGCGGCGGGTCCACGGCCCGCCGACTACGTCCGTGCGGGGATGGCAGCCGAGAGCGTGTGGATTTGCGCCCACAGTCTGGGGCTTGCGGTCCAGCCTGCTTCACCGGTGTTTCTCTACGCCGAGGACGACACCGACCTCGTCCGGCTTTCGGAGGTCCGGTTCGGCGCGCTCGGAAAGCTGCAGTCGACGCTCGACGACGCGTTCGACCGGCCGGCCGACCTGCGCTTCGCCCTCCTGCTCCGGGTGGCGCGGGCGCGACCGGAACGGATTCGCAGTGCGCGTCGCTCGGATAGAGTTCGAAAACATCCCTGATCCGGTCCGCTCGCGTCGAATGTGCTGTTCCCAAGGGGTTTGAGATGGCGGAGAAGAGCTTCGAGAACATCGTCACCCGGGTGGCTTCCCACCTCATGCCGGCGGACGCCGTGTCTCATCACTCGGTGATCGAACGGGTGCTCCAGGAGCTCGTCGAGCACTTCGAGGTCGACACCTGCTTTCTTCGCTACAACGATCACGAGATCCACGCGACGGTCCTCGTCGCCGAGTGGCCGCCGCGGGAATTCGTGCCGGACCCGGACCCTCTGGGAGTGGTGCACTTTCGGGACGCCGACCCGATCTTCGCCATGACGGAGACCATGAAGGAACCGGCCGTCACCCGCCCGGGACAGTCGGGGGACGAATACGCCGACCGGGTGCGCGCGGGTTCGGGAGTGCCCGAGGTCTCGGTCGCGGCGGTGCCGCTGATCTCCGGGAGCGTCACCACCGGCACCCTGGGCTTCATCAAGGCCGGTGATCGCGACTGGAGCGAGGACGAGATCAACACCTTGATGATGATCGCGGCTCTGCTGGCGCAGGTGCAGGCCCGTGTCCGCGCCGAACAGGACCTGCGCGACGCGGCCTATCACGACGATCTCACCGGCCTCGCGAGCCGGCGCGCCCTCCTCGAACACCTCGAGGAGCGGCTGAAGCGGGGGCAGCCGGGGCCGGTCGCCGTTCTGTTTCTCGACCTGGACCGGCTCAAGCCGCTCAACGACTTCCTCGGTCACGCCGCCGTCGACGTGTTCCTGTGCCGTACCGCACAGCGATTGTCGCGCGTGTGTGATCCGAAGGACATGGTGGCACGCCTCGGCGGTGACGAGTTCGTCGTCGTGCTCGACGGGCCGGTGTCGCTGGAGGCGGCCCGGGAACGCGCCGAGGCGCTGCGGTGGGCGGTCGGGATGTCGGTGCAGCTGGGCAGTCAGGTCGTAGGCCGCGGGGGCAGCCTCGGCGTTGCCGTCGGCGAGCCCGGACGGATCACGCCGGTGGCGCTGCTCGGCCGGGTCGACGAGGCGATGCTGATGGCCAAGAGCAAGGGTGGCAACAGCGTCGTCGCATACACCGAGGACATGCGAGGCGCGAGCGAGCGCCGCAACCTCATCGAGCTGAGCCTGCGGACGTCGATCGACGACGAGCATCTCACCCTGGACTATCAACCCGAGTTCGACCTGCGTGACGGCAGCATTCTCGGTGTCGAGGCCCTGGTGCGATGGAATCATCCGGTGCTGGGCAAGCTGCAGCCGGCCGAGTTCATCGAGGTGGCCGAGTCGACGAACCTGGCGGGCGAGCTCGGAGGCTGGGTGCTGCGAACGGCGTGCGGGCAGTTGGCGGAGTGGCGACGGCGTATTCCGGGACTGAACATTCGGATGAGTGTGAACGTCTCGCCCGTGCAGCTGGTGAGCCTCGATTTCGTGGAGACGGTGGAGAGCGCACTCGAGGAGTTCGGCCTCGGCAGCTCGTGCCTGTGCCTGGAGATCACCGAGTATGTGGTCGTCAGCGATCTCGAACGTTCGCGCAAGACGCTCCGGCGGCTCGAGCGTCTGGGCGTGTGCTGCGCGATCGACGACTTCGGAACCGGGTACAGCTCACTTGCCCACCTGAAGTCGCTGCCGGTCCACACGCTCAAGATCGACAAGGCGTTCGTGCTGAACCTTCAGCGCAGCGAGAGCGATCGCGTCATCGTCGAGTCGATCATGGGACTCGCTTCGGCATTCGGCTTAGAGGTGGTGGCCGAGGGTCTCGAGTCGGTTTCGGCAGCGACCAAGCTTCTGGACATGGGATGCCGGCGCGCGCAGGGCTTTCTCCTGAGTCGGCCGAAGCCGCCCGAGCAGATCGAGGAAGTATTGCGCCGCGGAAGAATCGACCTTCCGTGGAAGGTGCCGATCCCCCTGCATGAATGAACCACCGGTCCGTTATTGTGTCTAAAACAATCTCCAGGTAGGTTTTAAGGGGTCCGAGGCTCCTCGACTCCGAAATGGGGATGACTCCGATGCGGAACCGCGAGATGAACACCCCCGTTGCCGGTGCGGGTGGCGCCACAGTCCGGACCACGGTGGACCACGCGGGCGCCACGCGGTCGGATGCGGGGCGGAGCCTGCCTGGACTCTGCGCCCCGAATCCTGTTCCGAGGCCCCGGTGGGAGCGCCGGTATGCCGTTCTGGTGTTCTGCTGCGACCTGTTCTGCATCCTGGTGGCCGACCTGGCAATCACCTTCGGCTATCACACACCGGAGATTCCCACGGGGCAGACGCTCGCCGTCGTCGCCGTGGTCCCGGTCGCTGCGATGTCGAGCCTCGCGATCCAGAGGGCTTGGGACGTCAGGGTTCTGGGAGCCGGCGTCGAGGAGCTGCGCCGAGTCGGCCGGGCGTACGTGCTCGCCACGGCGACGTTGGCCGTGGCCGGCTACGCGTGGGGGACCGCGAGCGGTCAGTCCTGGGTCTTCGGCGCACTACCGCTGGCCGCCGTCGCGACGCTCGGTGCCCGCCTGCTGCTGCGTCGCTTCGTGCGCAGCCGCCGGCGGCGGGGACGCTTCGTGCGATCGGTCCTGGTCGCGGGTGACACGCTGGAGGTGCACGAGCTGCTTGCCCGAGCGGAGGAGTTCCGCGATGCGGGGTGGCAGATGGACGGAATCTGCCTGCCGGTCACGAAGTCGGACGAGGCGCTCCCGCTCGCCGTCGACGACGTGCCGGTGCTGGGAACCGAGGACGACATCGTCGGAATCGCCCAGTTGCATGAGTTCCAGGCGGTCGCCCTGTTGCCGTCGAGCGGCTGGACTCATTCGAAGACCCGCAGACTCAGCTGGGATCTGGAGCGTACGGGTGCCGATCTGCTGATGGCTCCGGTCCTCATGGACCTGGTGGGGCCGCGTCTGCACATGGCACCGCTCGCCGGGCTGCCGCTGCTCCAGCTCAGCGCTCCTCGCTACGCCGGCCCGGCCTGGGTGGTGAAGAACATCTTCGACCGGGTCGCCGCCCTCGCGATCGTGGTGCTGCTGGCGCCGCTCCTGTTGGCCATTGCCCTGGCCATTCGGGTCACGAGCCCAGGTCCCGTGCTCTTCCGGCAGACCCGCGTCGGCAGGGACGGGCGCACGTTCACGATGTTCAAGTTCCGCAGCATGGTGGTCGATGCGGAGGACCGCCTCGCAGAGCTGGCCGACCGCAGCGACGGCAACGGGATCCTGTTCAAGATGCGGGAGGATCCCCGGATCACGCGGGTGGGCCGCGTCATCCGCCGGTACTCGCTCGACGAGCTGCCGCAGTTGTTCAACGTGGTCACCGGCGACATGTCGCTGGTCGGCCCACGACCTCCGCTCGAGTGCGAAGTGGCGTGCTACGGCGAGGACGGCGCGCGCCGACGGTTGTTCGTGAAGCCGGGGCTGACCGGGTTGTGGCAGGTCAGCGGCCGGAGCAACCTGAGCTGGGAGGAGTCGGTGCGGGCCGACCTGCGGTACGTCGAGAACTGGACCTTCGCGCTCGATCTGTCGATCCTGCGCAGGACCCTGCGTGCCGTGCTGCACAGCGACGGCGCTTACTGAGCCCCCGCGACGCGCCCCTTTCACTCCGTCTCGTTCACGCGTCGAAGAGCGCCTGCCCCCAGTACTCGCCCGGCGCCGGCCCGGCCGGGCACGCGAACACCGCCGACCCGACATGCTGGATGTACTCGTTGAGTGCGTCCCGTCGCGCCAGTTCGCGCTGCATCGGCACGAACTGCTCGAGCGGGTTGCGGCAGAACGCGATGAAGAACAGGCCCGCGTCCAGGTGGCCGAGTCCGTCGGAGCCGTCGGTGAAGTTGTATCCCCGGCGCAGGATCTTCAGCCCGCCGAGGTGCTGGGCCGACGCGAGCCGCACGTGCGCGTCGACGGGGACGAACGGCCCATCGGGCCCCTTGGACTCGAGATCGAGTTCGTCGAATTCGCCGGTCTTCCCGAGCGGAGCGCCCTCGCGCTTGGTGCGGCCGATCACCTGTTCCTGCTCCTGCAGCACCGCCCGGTCCCACTGCTCGATGAGCATGCGGATCCGTCGCGCCACCAGGTAGGTGCCGCCGGCGAGCCAGGCCTGGTCGTCGTCGGCGTCGACCCAGACCGATTCGGCGAGCGCCGCGGGATCCTCGGCCTTGAGATTGTTCGTTCCGTCCTTGAACCCGAACAGGTTCCGCGGTGTCTGCTGCGACGTGGAAGTCGACGAGGTGCGGCCGAAGCCGAGTTGCGACCAGCGCACCGACGCGGTGCCGAACGCGACCCGGGCCAGATTGCGGACGGCGTGCACCGCCACCTGTGGATCGTTGGCGCATGCCTGGATCGCGATGTCACCGCCGCTGCGCGCGGGATCGAGGTTGTCCGCCGGGAAGTGCGGAAGATCTTGCAGCGCAGCAGGTCTGCGCTCGGACAGTCCGAACCGGTCGAAGAACGACGGCCCGAACCCGATGGTCAGGGTCAGCTGCGAGGCGTCGAGGTCCAGGGCCTCGCCGGTGTCGGTGGGCGGATGGTAGGGGCCGTCTCCGGTGGCGCCGTCCTCGGTGGCCTCGCGACCGGCAGTCATCCGCTCGGCCATCTCGGTCCACGTCCTCAGCAGCGCGATCACCTCGTCCCGGTCGTCGGTGGTGACGTCGAAGGCGACGAAGTGCATGCGGTCCTGGGCCGGCGTGACGATCCCGGCCTGATGCGCACCCCGGAACGGGACGGTGTCGGCGGTGCCGGCGTCCGTACCGGGGGCGGTGACCCGGCCGACCACCGCGCCCGCCCCGGCGAGCGCGGCTCCGGCACCGACGGCACCGAACAGGCGCCGGCGGGAGATGCCCGCGCGGGACGCGGGCGCGGAGGTCGGCGTCTCGCTCATGCGCCCGCTGCCCCCGCGACGACGCCCTGCACCTTGCTCACCTCGGCCGACAGTGCGTCGAGCAGGCGGGACAGCTCCTGGCGCTGCGGCTCGGTCACGGTGTCGTAGGAGACGAAGGCGTCGCCCTGCCGGTACTGCGCGAGCGCGGCGTCCAGATCGGCGAAGCGGGCGTCGATGGCCTGCGCCAGCTGCGGGTCGTTCGCGTCGAGAATCGGGCGCAGGGCCGCGACCGCGGCCTGGGAGCCGTCCACGTTGCCCTGGAAGTCCCACAGGTCGGTGTGCGAGAAGATGTCCTCCTCGCCGGTGATCTTCGAGGTCGAGACCTCGTCGAGCAGACCCTGCGCGTTGCCGGCGATCTTGGTCGGGTCGACCGTGTAGTCGTCGGCGTTCACCAGCTCGGCCAGCTCCCGGACGTCGGCGGCGAGTTGATCGGCGATCGCAGCCGTGTCGGGCTGGGCGCCCTGCACCCACAGGTCCTTCTCGAGCCGGTGGAAGCCGGTCCACGCCTGACCGGGCTCGAGGTCGGCCTCGCGCAGGTCGATCCGGGGGTCGAGGTCGCCGAAGCTCTCCGCCTCGGGTTCGATTCGCTCGAAGTAGGTGCGGCTGATCGGGAACAGCCGCTTGGCCTCGTCGACGTTGCCCGCCTTCACGGCGGCGACGAACTCGCCGGTCGCGGAGACGAGTGCCTCGGTCTGGCTGCGGATGTACCGGCGGTAACCGTCCCCGGCCTCGGCGAGTTTGCCGTCGGCGTCGGCGGCGGCTCGGGAGTCCCCCGTGACCACGAATTCCTGTCGGATGCCGTCGCCGACCATCCCGGGGCGGCAGGACAGGTCGTAGGTACCGGCCTCGGGCAGGTTCACCATCAGCTGCCGGGTGAGGCCGGGGCCGATGTTCTCGATCTCGCCCATCACCCGGTCGCCGGCGGCGAACACGTAGAACTCGGTGACCTTGGTTCCGTCGTTGGTGATGCTGAAGGTGGCGAGCCCGGTCGCGGCCTCCGACGCCGCCACCTCGCACGCGTCGTCGGTGGCGGTGACGGCGATCGTGTCGTCGCTTGCGGTCGACTTCTCGGTGCAGCCCGCCAGGGCGAGCGGCAGGGCCGCTGCCGCCGCGAGGGCGTACGTGGATCGGCGCATGTGATCGGTGCCTTTCGAACAGGAGGGGGAGTCAGGCGGCGACGGCGGGTTCGGCCGTGTGCGCCGATGCGACGGGACGCAGGAACAGGTACAGGACGACGGCGAGGTAGCTCACCCACGCGACGACCTGCAGGGCGGTGGGGTCCGGACGGAGGTTGAAGATGCCGGCCAGCACGGTTCCGTACCAGCTGCCGGCGTCGTAGTTGGCCGAAACGTCGAAGGCGAGCGTCGAGCCACCGGGCAGGACGCCGCCGATCTGGAGGGCGCGCAGGCCGTAGGCCAGGATGCCGGCGGCGACCACGACCAGGAAGACGCCCGTGTATCGGAAGAAGCGGGCCATGTCGATCCGGATTGCCCCGAGGTACATCAGGACCGTGAGGACGGCGGCCACGCCGAGCCCGAGGAGCAGGCCGACGAGCGGCCACGCGCTGTCGGCGGTGTTCTCGGCGTACCCGACCATCAGCAGCGCGGTTTCCAGGCCCTCACGCCCGACCGCGAAGAACGACAGGGTCAGTACCGCGGCCGGTCCCGCGAGGAGTGCCTTCTCCATTCCGGCGCGCAGTTCCCCTGAGATCGACCGCGATGCAGTGCGCATCCACAGCACCATGGCGGTCACGATCACCACCGCGACGAGCGATGCGACGCCTGCGGCGACTTCGGCGGTGAGCCCGGTGAGGGTGGTGGTGCCGAGGTGGATGATCGCGAACGTCGCGGCCACCATGGCGACTGCGGTGCCGACGCCGAACCATACCCACCGCAGCGCGTCGCGGCGCTCGGACTTGACGAGGAAGGCGACGAGGACCATCACGACGATGCCCGCTTCGAGGCCCTCGCGGAGACCGATGAGACCGGAACCCGTCAGCTGGGTTGCGATCGACGGGGCCCCGGAACTCGCGGCAAGCACTGACATGAACACGACTCCAACGGTTAGGTGAGGCGAACCTCTATTAGGTGATGCAAGCTGAAAACATACACCCGGCGGGGACACCGGCAACAGGGACTTCGGTCTCTTTACCTGCGCTTTGCCGGAGATATGGATGATGGGAACCATGCCCCCTGCCGCCTCGCCGCGACGCTCCCCGTGGCCGCGCGTCCTGTTCGGCGCCGTCGCCGCGGTGATCCTCGTGGTCGTCGGTGTTGCGGTCTGGAGCCCACGCGAGCCGCGCATCCCGATTCCCGACGGCGTCCCACCCGCACCCGGCACCGCCGTCCCGGCGATCGACGTCGACGCCCCCGGCCGCACCGCCGATCAGTTGCGGGACTGGGCCGCGCCGCAGGCCGAGGCACTCGGTATACCCCGCACCGCGCTCGAGGCCTACGGTCATGCCGCCGCCGTCCTCGCCGCCGCGCGCCCCGACTGCGGTCTCGCCTGGACGACCCTCGCCGGCATCGGAAGCGTCGAGAGCCGGCACGGCCGGTACAACGGCGCCGCCATCGCCCCCGACGGCCAAGTCGACCCGCCGATCCGCGGCGTGCCCCTCGACGGCGGGCCCGGACTGGCCGAGATCCGCGACACCGACGGGGGCCGCCTCGACGGTGATCCGGTTCTCGACCGGGCCGTCGGGCCCATGCAGTTCATTCCCGAGACCTGGTCCCGTTGGGGCGTGGACGCGAACGGCGACGGCGTCGCCGATCCCGACAACATCGACGACGCGACCCTGTCCGCCGGCCGCTATCTGTGCGACCGCGGAGGCGACCTCACCACCGCCGAGGGGTGGACGCGCGCCCTCATGGCCTACAACCTTTCCGGTGAGTACCTCGCCCTGGTGCGCGACCGCGCCGCCGCGTACGGGGTGGGCCGTCAGCCCTGACGCGACTGTCCGATCCGTCCGCCTCGCCCCCGGCAACCCGCCGGTGGCCGCCACCGCGGGGCGCGCCGTGCTTCGGGCGCAGGTCGGGGCGGTTAGGCTGTCCCCAGCGTGCAGACCCCGCAGCGTGAAGTCCATCGAAGGAGAATCAGCCAGTGGCCATCATTGAGCAGGTAGGAGCCCGCGAGATCCTCGATTCGCGTGGTAACCCCACGGTCGAGGTCGAGGTGCTGCTCGACGACGGAAGTTTCGCCCGCGCTGCGGTGCCCTCCGGTGCTTCCACCGGTGAGCACGAGGCCGTCGAGCTGCGCGACGGCGGCGAGCGCTACCTGGGCAAGGGCGTCGAGCAGGCCGTCGAGGGCGTCCTCGGCGAGATCGCCCCGGCGATCATCGGCCTCGATGCGACCGAACAGCGCACCGTCGACCAGGCCCTCCTCGACACCGACGGCACCCCCGACAAGGGCCGGCTCGGAGCCAACGCGCTCCTCGGTGCCTCCCTCGCCGTCGCCAAGGCCGCGGCCGAGTCCTCCGGCCTCGAGCTGTTCCGCTACCTCGGCGGCCCGAACGCCCACATCCTGCCCGTGCCGATGATGAACATCCTCAACGGCGGCGCCCACGCCGACACCGGTGTCGACGTGCAGGAGTTCATGGTCGCCCCGATCGGCGCCCCCACCTTCAAGGAGTCCCTGCGCTGGGGCGCCGAGGTGTACCACGCCCTCAAGTCCGTGCTCAAGAGCCGCGGCCTGGCCACCGGCCTCGGTGACGAGGGTGGATTCGCGCCCGACGTCGCCGGCACCAAGGAGGCCCTCGACCTCATCAGCGAGGCCGTCGCCAAGACCGGCCTGAAGCTCGGAACGGATGTCGCGCTGGCGCTCGACGTCGCCGCCACCGAGTTCTACACCGCGGGCACCGGCTACAAGTTCGAGGGCAAGGACCGCACCGCGGACGAGCTCGCCGACTTCTACGACGAGCTGCTCTCCGCCTACCCGCTCGTGTCCATCGAGGACCCGCTGAGCGAGGACGACTGGGACGGCTGGGTAGCGCTGACCGACAAGATCGGCAACAAGGTGCAGCTGGTCGGCGACGACCTGTTCGTCACCAACCCCGAGCGTCTCGAGGAAGGCATCGTCAAGGGCGCCGCCAACGCGCTGCTCGTGAAGGTGAACCAGATCGGCACCCTCACCGAGACCCTCGACGCGGTCGATCTCGCGCACCGCAACGGGTACAAGTCGATGATGAGCCACCGCTCCGGCGAAACCGAGGACACCACCATCGCGGACCTCGCCGTCGCCGTGGGCAGCGGCCAGATCAAGACCGGTGCCCCGGCCCGTTCCGAGCGCGTCGCCAAGTACAACCAGCTGCTGCGCATCGAGGAGTCGCTCGGCGACGCCGCCCGGTACGCCGGCGAACTGGCGTTCCCGCGTTTCAGCATCGAGGGCTGAGCGCACCCGCATGAGCCAGCGCGGTAGGTCCCGGCCCGGCGCCCGGCGCACCCGCACCGAGGGTGCGCCGGGCGCTCGGCGGCCCGGCCGGGCCCGCCCGGCCGGACCGACCGCCTCGACGGAACCACCCGCCGACGCCGCAGGCGCCCGCGCCGGAGGCACCGGGGGCCGGGCCCGGCCCACCCGGGTCGGGACGCCGCGCGAATCCCGGGCCGCCCGCCCCGAGCGCACCTTCTTCGGCCTGTCCACCGGCCGTGCCGTCGTCCTCGCCCTCGTGGTGTGCGGGCTCGCCCTGACCCTCGCGGTTCCGCTGCGCACGTACGTCAGCCAGCGCTCCGAGGCCGAGCGGGTCGCCGCGGAACGGGCGCAGCTCGAGCAGGAGATCGCGGCGCTGCGCGAACAGAAGGCGCAGATCGAGGACCCGGCGTGGATCCGCGCCCAGGCCCGCGAACGGCTGCGGTTCGTCATGCCCGGCGAGACTCCCTACCAGGTGCAACTGCCCGGCGACTACCAGGAACCGGTCGCCGAACAGGCCGAGGAGCTGCCCTCCACCGGCGCCTGGTACAGCGACCTGTGGCAGTCGGTGTCCGTACCCGCGCCAGAACCCGAACCCGCCCCGGTGCCGCGGCAGATGCCGGTGGCGCCCCCAGAACCAGGAGAACCGACCGGGTGACCGATCCCGTCGCACAGGAAGACCTCGACGCCGTCGCCGCCCAGCTCGGGCGGGCTCCGCGTGGCGTTCTCGCGATCGCCTACCGCTGCCCGGACGGCGCCCCCGGCGTGGTGAAGACCGCGCCCAAGCTGCCGGACGGCACGCCGTTCCCGACGCTGTTCTACCTCACCGATCCGCGGCTCACCGCCGAGGCCAGCCGGCAGGAATCCGGTGGGGTCATGAAGGAGATGACCGAGCGGATCGCCGCGGACCCGGCGATCGCGGCCGCGTACCGCCGTGCCCACGAGTCCTACCTCGCCGAACGCGACGCGATCGAATCGCTCGGCACCGACTTCAGCGGCGGCGGCATGCCCGACCGCGTCAAATGCCTGCACGTACTCATCGCGCACTCCCTCGCCAAGGGACCGGGCGTGAACCCGTTCGGTGACGAGGCCGTCGCCCTTGCCGCCGACGCCGGCCTACGCGGCACCGCGATCCCCGTCGACTGGCCCACCTACGCCGAACTGCGAGGGCAGAGCGAGTGACCGCGGGTACCCGCCGCGTCGCGGCGATCGACTGCGGCACCAACTCCATCCGCCTGCTCATCGCCGATCTCGACGACGACGGCCGGCTCACCGACGTCACCCGGTTGATGCGGGTCGTGCGGCTCGGGCAGGGCGTCGATGCGACCGGCCGCCTCGCTCCCGAGGCGATCGAACGCACCCGCGTCGCCCTCGTCGAATACGCCGGGCTCGTCCGCGAGACCGGGGCGCAGGCGGTGCGGATGGTGGCCACGTCCGCCACCCGCGACGCCGCCAACCGGGACGACTTCTTCGCCATGACCCGCGAGGTCCTCGGCGCGGTGATCGCCGGCGCCGAGGCCGAAGTCATCTCCGGCGACGAGGAAGCGCGGCTGTCCTTCACCGGTGCCGTCGGCGAACTCGATCCGTCACGAGGGCCGTTCGTCGTCGTCGACCTCGGCGGCGGATCCACCGAGGTGGTGCTCGGCGACGCGGACGGCGTGCATGCCGCCTACTCCACGGACATCGGATGCGTGCGCCTGACCGAGCGGTGCCTGCACGACGATCCGCCCACGGCCGAGCAGGTCGCGGCGGCCCGCACGTTCGCGGGGGAGAAGATCACCGAGGCGCTCGCCCACGTGCCGGTGGAGCAGGCCCGCACCTGGGTCGGCGTCGCCGGCACCATGACCACGATCGCGGCGCTCGCGAACGAGCTCGAGGAGTACGACCCCGAGCGGGTGCACCTGTCCACCGTCGGCTTCGACCGGTTGCGCCAGGTGTGCGACGGCCTGCTCGCCGCCACGCACGACGAACGCGCTGCGCTCGGCCCGATGCACCCCGGACGGGTCGACGTCATCGGCGGCGGAGCCGTCGTCACGACGGTGCTGGCCGACGAACTCGCTCGTCGCGCGGGCATCGGCGAGCTGGTCGTGAGCGAGCACGACATCCTCGACGGAATCGCCCTGTCGATCGCGTAGGCAGCCGCGGCACCTCAGCCGACAGCCGCTCCGCGCCCAGCCGTACGCGGCGACGATCGTCGCCGCGGATGACTGGGCGCGACGCGGCTGCGGACGCCGATGCGCCACGCTCTACTCTCTTTCTGCGCCCCCATAGCCCAATTGGCAGAGGCAGCGGACTTAAAATCCGCCGAGTGTCGGTTCGAGTCCGACTGGGGGCACCACAGAACGGCTGTCCGGGAGCGACTCGACCAGCGCGTCCGCCGCGGCTTCCGGCCTGCCACCCGCGGGGCCGAGGGCGGGGGCCGTGACGGGCATCACTGGCAGCCGCGACTTCCGTCCCTACAATGCCCTGTGTGCTTACCGAACCAAACGATCGCCTGGGAGCGTCCGTCCGCAGGGGTGCAGTGCGGCTCGGCATCGTGTGTGGGTCGCTGGCCCTCGCAACCGGACTCTCCCCTTTTGCCTCCGCGGATCCGGGTACCGCAGACGAACAGGTCCGCGCCTCCGCGCCCGAATTCGCTCCGATTCCGGGGACGGCCGGCTCCCCGCTCGTGGCCACCGCCGACGACGAAGGGGGCATCCGCCGCGCGCCGGCTCCGCTGGTGGTGCGTGCGGCCGACGACTTCGATCGTCCGGACGGCCCGCTCGGCCCGAACTGGATCACCCGAGGGGGCGGCACCCTGAGGATCACGAACGGTCATCTCGACGGCCGGGGAACTCCGTCGACTCCGCTGAGTCTCGCGTTCTGGAGTGAGCCGATGCCGAGCGAGACGCAGGTGATGCGGTGTGTGGTCCGCTGGAACGGTCACGACCCGGAGCACTCGTCGATCGGTCCGGTGGTGCGCGCCAATCCCGGTGTCGACACCGGTGTGCAGTTCGCCTTCACCGAGAGCATGATGGCGTTGTACTACGAAGATTCTTCCAGCCCGAACGGATTCGCCCCCGCCGCGGGGACGCCGCAGTACGCGTCCACGTCGAAGTTTCCCGAAGGCGCGGTCGTCGAGCTGCGTGCCGACGGGAATCGGTACACGGCCCGGGTCAACGGCAGGATCGTGCTGCAGGGCACCGTGGAGGCCGACGAGATCCCGTTCACGAATCGGTACGTCGGCACGGTCATCCAGGACGACAGCCGGGAGCGGGGTGGTGGACAGCCACCTGCTCAGCTCGACGATTGCCGGGCGCTGACTCCCTGACATCGCGCCCCCGTCGAGCGATGACCCTGCCCGGACGGTGATCGGTTCACGACATCGCGCCGACCGCTCACCGGACGTCCGGTCCACTCGTCTCGCCCAGCGCAGGATCCGCGATGACGATACGTTCGGAGAATGTCGAACGAAACCGAAAGTGCCGTTCTGTCCCTGGGTACCCCGGTCACGATGAGCATCGTCCGGGCCTTCCTCGCGGGCGCTCCGGAAGACGCCACGCTGGAACTCGATTCCTCCGATCCCGGAGAGCCGAAGCTCGTGCTGACCTGGGCGCAGCGTCAGGAGGGGTGATCCACGGCCGGGGCGGTCCCGACCGGCCGTGGTCAGGGCCGCTCCCGCTTCTCCCGTTTCTCCCAGTCGTGCCCGACCTGTTCCTCCAGCGTCCATTCCGGGGTTCCCGACCGCGGGTGGGTGTGCGCCCATGCGAGGGCTTCGTCCTCGGTCTCGAACGACTGCTGGTCGATGACGGCACCGTCTCGGTCGACTATCCGAAAGTGCTTCACACTCCGGATCGTTCCAGGCGAGCACACCCTCCGGGTCGCATTCGGCCGAATACGGCGCCCGGAAGGCCGGGGGAGGAGCAACACGCCGGCAGCCGTCGTTGCCGCCGGTGAGTCTTCCCTGGCAACGTCAGCGCAGCGTCCCGCCCGAGGTCAGGAGCAACAGCACTGTCGCCGAGACGACCACCGCGGCGACGACTGCGACGATCGCCACCATGCCGCGCGGGGACTCGGGGTCACCGAAGAGCGGTTCTTCCCTGTCCCACTTCCACCGGCGGCGCACACCTACAGGAAACCGGATGCCCGGTATGTCTGCAAGATGTAGTCGCGCCGCTGGTCACCGGAAGCGACGTCTCCGCAGTGTCTGCACCGCGGTGGCCGTGGCGGCGCCGGCCACGACCCACGGTGCGCCGACGATGATCGGATCCATCCACTCGTGTGCGACGTCGACTCGCTTGCGCCCGGCTCGGGATCTCATCCCGTGGTGTGTGAACTCGCTCCGGATCCCCGTCTCGGTGATCGGATTGTCCGGACGTCCCGTGGCGAAGGAGCGAAGGTGGGACTCGGCGGCGTCGACCCGATCCGCACCGAGGAGGATGAGCCGGTGCGCGGCGCGGCCCTCGCTGAACCGGCGGTAGGCATACTTGCGCAGGACCCCCGACAATCCCCGGGGCGGGCAGGAGGTGCCGAAGACCGGGGGGAGGAACGCATGCTCGATCGAGCGTTCGCGGGGCCATCGCTCTTCCTGGCGTTCCGGGAAATCCCAGTGGGCACCGCTCGCACCCGGATCGAACCGTTCCTTCGGCACGGCCGGCCGATCCTTCGGGTCGAGGTCCACGCCCCACCCCG
Organism: Rhodococcus ruber; assembly: GCF_016804345.1. Classification (NCBI taxonomy): domain Bacteria; kingdom Bacillati; phylum Actinomycetota; class Actinomycetes; order Mycobacteriales; family Nocardiaceae; genus Rhodococcus; species Rhodococcus ruber. Next base: position 1,750,642 of record NZ_CP044211.1, read on the forward strand.
GGATGGTCGCGCGCAGTTCGTCGCTCGACTTCCTGCGTCCGGGCTTGTCCGCTGTGTAGGGCATGGTCGCCGGTTCCTCCTCAGTTGCCGCTCGGCACGACGACCGGCTTGATGCAGTCGTCCAACTTGGCCGAGAAGATGTGATAGGCCTCCGCGATGTGTTCGAGTGGGATCCTGTGCGTGACAATCTCTTTGGGGTCGAGGTAGCCGTTTCGGATGTGCTCGAACAGGCGTGGCCACTGCCGCTTGACCGGGCACTGGTTCATCCGCAGGGTCAGTCCCTTGTTCATGGCGTCACCGAACTTCACGGCGCTGAACATCGGGCCGTACGCGCCCATCACCGAGATCGTCCCGCCCTTGCGAACCGAGTCGATCGCCCAGTTCAGGGCGACCGGAGAGCCGCCCTGCAGTTTGAACTCGGCTGCGGTGACGTGCTGCAGGAGATTGCCGTCGGCCTCGGCGCCGACCGCGTCGATGGCCACGTCGGCGCCGAGGTGGTCGGTGACCTTCTTCATGTGCACGACGATGTCGTCGTACTCGGCGAAGTTGTACGTCTCGGCGTGCGCGAACGTGCGCGCCTTCTCGCGCCGGTAGTCGAGGTGATCGATCACGATCACACGTCCGGCACCTCCACGCGTACCTTGTACGGTCCGCGGTACACCATCGCTCGCATCCGCGCCTCCTCGGGTTGCCTACGACAGATACCCGGTGGCGCAGCGTCGATACGGGCACCGTGGGCCGAGGGTGTCGAATCCGCCCTCCGGGAGTCCTCGAGTGCCGGGCGGGCTATCCCCTCGTCGCCTCGACCACTCGCTCGGCCACCGCACGCGACGACGCCGGGTTCTGCCCGGTGTAGAGGCGGCGGTCGACTACCACGTGCGATTCCCACGCCGGTCCCGCGTCGAATCGGGCACCGCTCTCGCGGAGGCGGTCCTCGAGCAGCCACGGTGCCTTCTCGGCGAGCCCGGCCTGCGTTTCCTCCTCGTTGGTGAAGCCGGTCATCCGGTACCCGTCGAAGAGCCAGCCGCCGTCGGCACCCCGTGCGGGCAACAGCGCTGCGGGAGCGTGGCATACGACGGAGACGAGCTTGCCGGCGGCCACGAACTCCGCGAGCAGCCTGCCGAACGGTTCGGACGCGGCGAGGTCCTCCATCGGACCGTGTCCGCCCGGGACGAAGACGAGGTCGTAGTCCTCGGCGCGCACGTCCTCGAGCACGGCGGGCGAATCGAGGACCGGCTTCAGCTCCGTGAGAGCCCGCCGCAGCTCGTCACTGCGGTCCTCGCCGCCGGTGGCGTCGGGCGCGAGGCTGGCCTCGTCCACGGCCGGGCTGCGGCCGCCCGGCGTGGCGAACGTGAGACGGAAGCCGGCATCGGTGAACACCCGGTACGGCTCGATCAGTTCCTCGGCCCAGAATCCCGTCGGGTGGCGCGTCCCGTCGGCGAGCGTCCAGTGATCGGCTCCGGTCACGACGAACAGCACCTCGGTCATGTGATCAATCCTTCCGGTCGGGAGCGGGCCGTGGGGCGACCCGCAGGGTGCGTTCCCGTTCCCGGCCGGTTCCAATCACTGCGGGCGGCGCCCGTCCTGTTCGTCACTGCGGGCGGCGCCCGTCCCGATCGTCACCGCGGGCGGCGCCCGGAATGACGAACGCCCCGGCACGGAGCCGGGGCGTTCGCGTGGCCGGGTCTTCCCCTCCGGCCGAGGTCCACCCTACGCCACCGGGTGGCGGTCCGGCCGCACGGGTCGTCCGGTGCGGGCGCGGTGCCGGGATCGTCTGGCGGGCATGCCATCCCGCGGTCCGGAACGATACGGCTGGCGTTCAGGCGCGCGCGGAGAAGATGGTGGTGTAGTCGTACGGACCGCTCGGCGGCTGCGAGGTCGCGACGGGCTCGGTGCTGCCCTCGTCGCCGGGAGTGGTGGGCTCGACGAAGAGCGGCGTCTGGAACTCGGTTTCGTTGTGCATGATGTCCTTTCGGGCCGGCGAACCGTGTCGGGCAGCGTAGCTGTGGTACCCCGACGCTGCCGCCGCTACACCCGCACCCGGTATGCGGGTACGGCAGTTCCGGGGCAGGGCTCGGTGGGTGGTGCTCGACCGAAATCACGCTGTACTCGCCCGATCGGAAGCGATCGACCGAGACGTGTCGTCGATGCCCTCACCCTACACGCCGTCGGATGGCCGATGCGTTACGCGCACGGAACCTGTGCGTGACGTGTCGCGGGGGTGCGGTGCGGGCGAGGTGGGGCAAAGCCTTGTTCGTCCGGTTCGGTCGCGTCTACGGTGAGTGCAGACCGCGTGTACGACACTCCGAATCGGAGGCCGCTATGAAGGCCGGCAAGATCGTCATGTTCGTGGTTGGTGTCCTGCTGTCGATGCTCGGACTGGCGTTGCTCGCCGCCGCGGGGGTGCTCGGCTGGGGGTACTTCGTCCAGCGTGACGACGGCTGGTTCACCGCTCCCACCGAGCGCTACCGCACCGACTCGAGCGCGCTCGTCTCCGAACGCATCGACCTGGTCTTCGACGACACGCCCACCGGTTTCGGCGCCGAGGACTTCGGCCGGCTCAGGTTGCGTGCGGCATCGGAGGATCCCGGACGCCCGGTGTTCGTCGGTATCGGCCCGCAGCGGGAGGTCGACGCCTTCCTGTCCGGAGTCGCACACGCCGAACTCACCGACGTCCGGTTCGAGCCGTTCCGCGCCGAGTACCGCGAGATCCCCGGCGACGACCCCGCCCAGGTTCCCGGTGACGAGGACTTCTGGGCCGCGTCGGCTGCCGGACCCGGGACACAGGAATTGCGCTGGGACTTCCAGGAAGGGGTGTGGTCGATCGTCGTGATGAACGCCGACGCCACCCCGGGCGTCGTCGTGGACCTGCAGGCGGGCGCCCAGTTCCCGTTCCTGGGACCCCTCGCGCTGTGGCTGCTCGTCAGTGCTCTCGTCCTGCTCGTGATCGGGGTTCCGCTGCTCGTCCTCGGCGCGGTGGGGCTCGGCCGGCACGGTCCGCCCTCGGCGCACGCTCCGCCGCCGGCCGCCGTCGCCCCGGGCACCTACCCGGTGATGTTGCGCGGCGACCCGGACTCGCCGTCGCGCTGGCTGTGGCTCGTGAAGTGGCTCTTGGCGATCCCGCACTACATCGTGCTCTTCTTCCTCGCGATCGCGCACTTCGTCACGACCGTCGTCGCGGGCTTCGCGATCCTGTTCACCGGCCGCTACCCGCGGGCGCTGTTCGACTTCAACGTCGGCGTGATGCGGTGGTGGTGGCGGGTGGGGTTCTACACCTACTCGGCGCTGGGCACCGACCGGTATCCGCCCTTCAGCCTGCATCGCACGGACTACCCCGCCGACTTCGACGTCCCCTATCCGGAACGTCTCTCCCGGGGACTGGTGCTGGTCAAGTGGTGGCTGCTCGCCGTCCCGCACTACCTGATCCTCGCCGTGCTCGTCGGAGGCGGGGCCACCGCGACCTCAGGCGACTGGGACGACGCGGCGTGGACCTACTCGTGGTCCCTGCTCGGCATTCTCGTGCTCGTCGCGGCGATCGCCCTGCTGTTCACCGCCCGCTACCCGAGCGGGGTGTTCGATCTCGTCGTGGGCATCAACCGCTGGCGTTTCCGGGTGTGGGCCTACGCGGCGCTGCTGCGCGACGAGTACCCGCCGTTCCGGCTCGACCAGGGCCCCCGGGAACTGCACGAGTACGCGCCGCTGGCCGGGCCGCGCGACGACCTCTCACCGGAACCCGGTCGAACGCAGATTCCGCTGTCGAAGGAGCAGTACGGCAACGCGACCTCCGGGGAGCAGGCACGGCCGGGGGAGGGACGCTGACGGCCCCGGAAACGAGCCGTGGCCCCGTCGACGGGGTCGACGGGGCCACGCGCGTGCTTGCGCGCCGCGGCACTACTTCTTGAACGAGTCCTTGACCTTGCCGGCGGCATCGGAGATCTTGTCGCCCGCCTGCTTCAGACCGCTCGACGCCTGGTCGCCCCGGCCCTCGGCCTCGAGGTCGCGGTCGCCGGTCGCGCGGCCGGCGCCTTCCTTGGCCTGACCGGTGACGTCCTCGGCCTTGTGCTTGGCCTTGTCGATGAAATCAGCCACTTCATCCTCCTTCGTCCGTGGTCACTTCCATCCCCGGATACCCCGGCCCCGGCCATGCCAATCCTGGGGGCTCGGGTTTGAGTGCCGGATCGCCGGGGAAAGCCCCCGGCATGGCTACATACCGAGTGATCGACCCCAAGGGCGAAGTGGTGGCGACCAAGGACATCGAGAGCGCGGACGACGCGCACGCCTGGTTCGTGGACTCCAAGGCCGACAACAGCGAGCTGGGCTGGCGGATGGAGGTCAGGGTCGAGGGCGACGACGACTGGCGGTTCTTCGACGACTCCGAAGGCACCACGTAGCCCGAGCGGGCACGTGCCGTACCCGGGCGTGCGTCACAACCAGTTGCGTTGCTTGAACACGATGTAGAGGGTTCCCGCGGACGCGGCGATGACGGCGGTGCTCGACAGCACCCCGCTCCACTGCCCGAAGCCGGGGTACGGCACGTTCTGCCCGTACCATCCCGTCACCGCGGTGGGCACGGCGATGATCGCGGCCCACCCCGTGAGCTTCTTCATCACGGTGTTCAGACGCGCGTCCTGCAGCGACAGGTTGGTTTCGAAGACGGTGGTGATCATGTCGCGCAGGGATTCGGTCCATTCCGTCGCGCGGATGACGTGGTCGTACAGGTCGCTGTACCAGCCGTCGAGTTCGACGGAGTTGCCCCGCTCGGCCCGGTGCCGCATCACCGCGGCGACCACCTCACGCATCGGCAGGACGACACGGCGCAACTGGACGAGTTCCTTGCGTACCCGGTAGGTGTGACGCTGGAGCGCGCGAATGTGCGCGCGCTCGTCGAACAACCGGTCCTCCAGTTCCTCGATCGCGTCGTCGAGCCCCTGAATGGTCTCGAACTGGCCGTCGACGACGACGTCGAGCAGCCCGTGCAGCAGCGCGGCGGTGCCGTGCCGGAGCAGATCGGCGTTGTCGTCCCACCGCCGCACCACCTCGTCGACGTCCAGGCCGGTGCCCCGGTGCACCGTGACCAGGCCGCGGGGGACCACGAACACCGAGACCCGCGTGGTCCTGAGCCGGGACCCGAGCGTGTCGGCCGGCTCACTCCCGTCCGCCAGCGACGTGGCGTAGACGGTGAGGAAGGTGTGAGTGGAGTAACGGGTGACCTTCGTGCGTTCCCCGTGCGCCACCACGTCCTCGACGGCGTGCGGATCGAACGCCAGCTCCTCCGCGATGTCGGTCAGTTCGCGGTGCGTCGGATCGTGCAGGTCCACCCACACCAGGGCGGTCTCGTCCTGGAGGTACTCGGAGACGTCCGCTAGCGGGTAGTTCTCGGCGACGAGCCGTCCGTCGCGCCAGAGCCTGGTGCGGATGTGGTCGGGGACGGCAGCGGTCACGCTCGCAGTCTGCCCTACCCCGGGGTGTTCGGGGCGGCCCGGGCTCACAGCGCGATGCTCGCGCCGCCGGCCTCCGCCAGCCGCACCATCTCGTCGAGGAAGGCCTCGTCCACCGCCGGCCAGTCCGGGGGCCACAACAGGGTGCGCAGCCGATCGCGCAGCAGGGGCAGGAGCGGCACCACGTGGGCTCCCCCGTCGACGAGGTAGCGGAGCATGCCCAGGCGCCCGCACGTCGCCACGGCGGGGGCCAGCACGTGCTGGGCCTCCTCGATCCGTCCGGCGGCGTGCAGGCACGCCACCAGCAGCCGCAGCGCCTGCAGTTCGGCGCGACGGCGGCCGCGTCCGGAGACGCGGCGGTGCCACAGCCGGGCCCACTCGCATGCCACGGCGGCGTCCTCGGGCCTGCCGCTGCCGTAGAGCAGCCGGATGGCGGTGGCGTCCTCCACCTGCGCGGTGATCTCGGCGACGCCGTCGGGGTCGGGGGCATCGGAATCGGGCATCTGTCGCGGGGCGGGCTGCGGCCCCGGCAGGCCGAGCCGCACGCGTTCGTTGACCACCCGGGCACGCAGTCGCGGCAGCCGATAGTCGTCGGCGGCCCGCGCTCCCTCGTCGAGCAGGGCCGCCGCGGCGACGCGGTCACCGCGCAGGGACTTGAGCCGCGCGGCCGTGACGAACCGGGCGATCATGAAGTCCGGTACGCCGCCCTCGGTTCCGAGCTCGTGACTTTCGTCGAGCAAGGCCTCGGCCTCGGTGATCCGGCCCTGTTCGTAGAGCAGCTCCCCGAGCATGGCGGCGGCCAGCCGCGCGGCGTGGGTGTGGATGCCGCCCACTTTGCGCGCGGCCCGCAGTCCCGCACGGAAATGTCCCTCGGCCGCGGCGACGTCGAGCTGCTCGTTGGCCGCGATGCCGAGCAGGCACTGCCCGTACACGCGGCTGAAGGGGCCGTTGGAGGCGCGGTGGTAGGGCTCGGCCCACCGCTGCCGCCGCCGGGCGGCTTCGAAGTCGAACCGGTAGATGTCCACGAAGGTCGCCACGTTCGCCGCGACGGACACCACCCACGGCCGGAAGGCGTCCGGATCGTCCAGGCACGGCGCGACCTTGTCCGCCACGTCGGCGATGCGGTCGGTGGAGACTGCGACGACACCCTCGACGACGTCGGCCTCGACCTGCAGGACCGCGATGTCCTCCGCCGCCGCATTGCAGCAGCTGAAACATCCCCGCGCCGCCGCGAGTGCGGTGCGGGTCTGGTTGGCCCGCTGCAGCAACGCGTTCGCCCACGCCACCGTCATCTGCAGCCGCGGGTGCGTGGCCACCACGCGGGGCGGTAGCTTCGCGACCAGCGCCAGCAGAGTCGTCATGTGGGAGTGCTCGATCAGGAACATCCCGTCGGCGGCGATGATGTCGACGGCGAGTTCCTGGTCGTCGGCGCTGAGCGCGTGGTCCACGGCCTCGCGCAGCATGTGCTGGTGTGCGAACCATTGCGCAGCGGCACGATGGAGCGGCTCCACGCGTTCGGGATGATCACGCTCGAGCCGACGGCGCAGGAAATCCGCGAACAGCCGGTGGTAGCGGAACCAGCTGCCCTCGTCGTCGACCCGGCGCAGGAACAGATCCCGGGCCTCGATCTGCTCGAGCATCGCCTGTCCGTGCAGGTCGCCGGTGAGCGCGGTGGCGAGGCTGCCGGTGATCTCGTCGGTGACGGACGTCGCGAGCAGGAACTCGTACACCTCCGGCTCGAGGGTGTCGAGCACGTTGTCTGCGAGGAACTCGCCGATGGCGTGGTGGCGGCCCGAGAGGTTCTCGATCAGATCGGTCGGGTCCTCGCTGTCGCGCAGGGACAGGGACACCAGTTGCAGCGCGGCGACCCAGCCGTCGGTGACTTCGGTCAGGCCCCGGATGTCCTCGAGTCCGAGGTCGAGGCCGCTCACGTCGCGTAGGAAGCCCTCGGCTTCCTCGGCGTCGAACCGCAAAGCCTCGGAGTCGATCTCGACGAGCTCGTCGAGGACCCGCATCCGGCTGAGCGGCAGCCCGGCCCGGCTTCGGCTGGTCACCACGAGCTGCAGGTGATGACATCCTCGGTCGAGGAGGAAGTCCAGTGCCGCGACGGTTCCCGGTGCGGTGACGAGGTGCCAGTCCTCGATCACCAAGGCCATCGGGGTCTCCTCGTGATGGATCTCGTCGATGAGGGTGGACAGGACGTACCGTTCGGCGTCGTCGCCGTGGGCCTCGAGCACCTGCCGCAGCTGGCGGGCGAACTGCGGACGCACCTGCCGGAACGCCTCGATCAGATGGGTGAGGAACCACACGACGTCGTTGTCGTCCCGGTCGACCGCGAGCCAGGCCACCGCGACGCCCTCGGCGGTGAGGACCTCCCGCCACTGTGCGGCCAGCGTCGACTTCCCGAATCCGGTCGGGGCATGGATCGCGACGAGGCGGCGGCGGCGGGCGAGGCGCAGCCGGTCGATGAGGTGGGTGCGCGGGACCAGCGGTCGGCTGGCGGCGTGCGGCCGGAACCGGGTCACCGGCACCGGCGGCGTGGTGATCGAGGTGGGCGTGAGGTGGGGTCCGGTGGTGTGCGGGGTTCCCGGGACGGGCAGCGGCCCGGGTCCGTCCGGATCCGCGGGCAGCGCCATCTCGTCCACGTCGCAGCCGCCCCGCTCCTGGGCCCGCTGCAGCAACTCCCCGAACTCCGCGGCGGACTGCGGACGGGCATCCGGATCGGTGGCCATGCCGCGTTCCAGGGCAGAGCACACCTCCTCGGGGACACCGGTGCCCCGCAGGTCCGGGACCGGTTCGGTGGTGATCCGCAGGAACTGCGTGACCACCTGTTCCCCGCGTCGCCGCTCGAAGGCCGCATGCCCGGTCAGTGCGCAGAACAGGGTGGCGGCCAGACCGTAGACGTCGGCGGCCGGGGTCGGCGGCGCGCCGGCCAGGATCTCGGGCGCGGTGAAGGCGGGGGAGCCCGTGATCGCGCCCGACGAGGTGCGGAAGCCGTCCGCGATTCGGGCGATGCCGAAGTCGGTGAGCTGCGGTTCGCCGTACTGGGTGAGCAGGATGTTCGCGGGTTTGACGTCGCGGTGCAGCACGTCGGTCCGGTGCGCCGTCTCGAGCGCGCCGGCGAGTTTGACGCCGATGCGCAGCACGTCCGGCCACGGCAGCGGCCCGTAGCGGCGGATGCGCGCCTCGAGCGAGTCGTGGGGGTGGTAGTGCATGACCAGGTAGGGCCGGCCGCTGCCGGTGGTGCCGACCTGCAGGACGGTGACGATGTGCGGATGCCCGGAGAGCCGGCCCATCGCGCGTTGCTCGCGGAGGAACCGGTCGAGGTTGTCGGCGTCGAGCGGGGCGGTGAGCACCTTCACCGCGACGGTGCGCTCGAGCGCCGTCTCCCGGCACCGGTACACCACCCCGAAGCCACCACGGCCGATCTCGGTTGCCTCGGCGAACCCCGCGAGGCGCAGATCCTCGACGGTCTCGTCCTCCGCCGCGGCGACGTGGGAGACCGTGGCTCGCTGGGTGGCGAGGGGATCGTTCTCTGCCATCGGGGCACTCACCTCATGTGGATTCCTCCAGGATAGTCCCGGGTGTGGCGGGCACGACACGGATGGATCGCCGGTTCTCCATTACCGTTGTCCGGCCGGGGCTCCCGGCAACGACGGCCGGATCTTCCGGGAAACGACACTGCGATCGGAATTGGGAAACGATGAAGAAGACTCTCGCGGCGCTGTTCGGTACGGGTGCGGTGCTGCTCGCGGCGGCCTGCGGCTCGTCCGGTGACTCCGGCTCCGCAGCCGAGGGGACCACCGAGTCCACCACCGCCGCGCCGAGCACGAGCCAGGTCACCGGAAGCACGGGCATCGAGCTGGGCCAGAGCTACGACGAGATCTGCGGCGCCCTCGTGCCGTACTTCGACCAGCTCGAATCCTGGGGACAGGACCGCACCCAGGCTGCTGCCTCCGTCGCCGACGCGCAGAAGTCGCTGCCGGCGTGGGCGGAGCTGAGCGAGGAGCAGCAGGCCGACACCCTGCGTGCCATCGAGAACGCCGGCAAGGGGCAGTGCTGACCGGCGACGAGCTGTTCGCCCGGTTGCGGCGCCTCCCCGACGTGGAGGCGCCCAACCTGGTCGCCGTCGACGCCGCCGACCGGTTGATTCTCGACGAGGCCGGTGCCGCGCTCGCCGCGGCGCCGGCCGGGACCGTCGCGGTGATCGACGACCACTACGGGGCTCTCACGCTCGGCGTCGCCGTGCGGCACTCCGCGTCGGGGATCCGGGTTCACCAGGACTCGGTGGTGGGGGAGCGGGCCCTGGCCGCGAACGCCGCCCGCGAAGGACTGACCGATCGTTACACCACGCACGACCTCGGCAGCGACCTGCTCGCCGGGGTCCGGGTGGTGCTGCTGCAGTTGCCGCGGTCGCTCGCCGCGCTCACCGAGATCGCCGAGGCCGTCGCCCGGTATGCCGATCCCGGTGTGACGGTGTTCGCCGGGGGTCGCGACAAGCACATCACGCCCGCGATGAACGAGGTACTGGCCCGGTGCTTCACGGAGGTACGCGCCTCCCGCGGCCGGCAGAAGTCGCGGGTGCTCACCGCCCGCGGCCCGATCGCGACCGAGCCGACCTACCCGGTGACCGGCACGGTGCCCGAGGCGGGGCTGACCGTCGTCGCGCACGGGGCGGCGTTCGCCGGCCCCCGCCTGGACATCGGCACCCGGTTCCTGCTGGGCTTCGTGCCCCGGTTGCCGCGCGACGCGAGGACCGCCGTCGACCTCGGCTGCGGCACCGGCATCCTGGCCGTCGCCGCGGCCCGGCAGCTCCCCGGCCTGCGGGTGACCGCCACCGACCAGTCGGCCGCGGCGGTCGCCTCGGCCGCCGCCACCGCCGCCGCGAACCACGTCGCCGACCGGGTCGACGTACTGCGCGACGACGTCGCCGGGACGCTGCCGGACGCCTCCGTGGACGTGGTGTTGTGCAATCCGCCGTTCCACGTCGGCGCCGCCGTGCACACCGGTGCCGCCGTGAAGATGTTCGACGCGGCGGCCCGGCTGCTGCGTCCGGGCGGGGAACTGTGGACCGTCTACAACACCCACCTGAACTATCGTGGGATCCTGCAGCGGACGATCGGCCGCACGGAAGTTGCCGGACGCAACCGTAAGTTCACCGTGACCAGGTCCGTGCGCACCCGGTAGAGTCCGGTTTGTCCGTGCTCGGCTCGGGTCCGGGAACTCCCGGCGTCCGCGGATCGTTGAACGGACAGAACCGACCACCAGAAGGGATGTGCACGGTGCGCACCACCAGTAACCCGGTGTTCCGCAACCTGCCCAAGCAAGAGGGCGGCGGATACGCCACGTTCGGCTCTGCGACGGCGGGCGCCGCGCAGGTCACCCAGCAATTCGGCCAGCCGCAGTACGCGCCGACGGATCCGTGGGCCCGGCCCACCACCGAGCGGTCGATGACGATCGACGACGTCGTCACCAAGACCGGCATCACACTCGGTGTGCTGGCGGTCTCCGCGCTGATCTCCTACGTCCTCGTCAACGGCAACGTGAACCTCGCCGCGCCGTTCGTCATCGGCGGCGGTCTCATCGGCCTGGTCCTGGTCCTCGTGGCCACCTTCGGCCGCAAGATGGACAACCCGGCCATCGTCTTGGCCTATGCCGTGGCCGAGGGCTTCTTCCTCGGCGCGCTCTCGTTCATGTTCACCGACATCACCTTCGGTGGCGCCGGTGGCGGAACCCTGATCGTCCAGGCGGTGCTCGGCACGTTCGGCGTGTTCTTCGGCATGCTCGTCGTCTACCGCACCGGGGCGATCCGCGTGACCCCGCGCCTGACCCGCATGATCGTCGGCGCCCTGATCGGCGTCCTCGTCCTGGCGCTGGGCAACCTCGTTGCGAGCTTCTTCATCGACGGCGGCCTCGGCCTGCGCGACGGCGGCACCCTGGCGATCGTCTTCAGCCTCGTCTGCATCGGCATCGCCGCGTTCAGCTTCCTGCTGGACTTCGACGCCGCCGATCAGCTCATCCGCGCCCAGGCGCCGGAGAAGGCCGCATGGGGCGTCGCCTTCGGTCTGACCGTCACCCTGGTCTGGCTGTACGTCGAGATCCTGCGCCTGCTGTCGTACTTCCAGAACGACTAGCCCAGCTCTCCGGCCACCGTGCCGACCGCGGGCCCCGGGAACACCCGTTCCCGGGGCCCGCGGCGTGTCCGGGGCAGCCACAGCCGCGCGGCCGCCGACGTCTGCGGCGGCACCGGCACCGGGCCGCCGGACCAGAGACCGAGCCCGGCGGCCAGCACCGGCAGCAGGTGACCGGCTGCAAGCTCGTATCCCGCGGCCGAGGGATGAAATCCGTCCGCAGAGAACAGGTGGTCGGGCGCGGACAGGAACTCGGGCGTCAGCAGGTCGGCCAGCGGCACCGGCTGCCCGCCGGCCGCGCGCGTCGCCGCGGCCTGCGCGCGGGCCAGTTGCCGCCCCCACGTCCGTACCACGGTGCGCAGCGGCTGGGGAATCGCACCGACCACCCCCAGATCGGGACACGTACCGACGACGACGACGGCGCCGCTCGTGCGCAGACGCCGCACCGCCGAGCCCAGTCGCTGTGCCGAGCGGTGCAGCGACAGTTTCGCGGTCACGTCGTTGGCCCCGACCAGGATCACGGCCGCGTCGGGCGGCGGACCCGCCACGTACATCGCGTCGACCTGCCCGGCCAGTCCCCGCGACGTGGCGCCGGCGATGGCCTTCGTACCGAGCCGGACGCTGCGGCCCGACTCGTCGGCCAGCGCCCTGGCCAGCAGCACTCCCGGCACCTCCGCCGCGCTCGCGCAGCCCAGGCCGGCCGCCGTCGAATCCCCGAAGATCATCAGGTGCAGGTCGAACGGCACGCCGCGGCGCCACGGCACCGGGGACCGCGCTCCGGGCAGGTACACCCCGTCCGCCTCGGGCGGCTTCGCCCAGGTACGGCCGATGACACCTCTCGCTACCGTCGCCTGGCGCATCAGGTACGTGTACGTGAGCCAGGAGGCGCCGCCGGCGCCGGAGCCGGCGGCGACGGCCGTCGCGCCGGCCAACGCCGCGGTGCGCCACGAGGTTCGGGGCACGGGAGATCACCTTTCCGAGCAGACGGCCCTGGAGTTGCAGACGGCCCTGAGGTTGCCGTGTCCAGTGTGCGTCGAATCCGCCGCTCGAGCAGCCGGAACGCCGTCGGGTACCGGCATCTGAGACCATGGAGGAATGCGCATCGCGGATTCCGTCGTCGACCTCATCGGAAACACCCCGCTGGTCAAGCTCAACTCGGTGACGACACCGGGTTCGGGCGTGGTCGCGGCGAAGATCGAATACCTCAACCCGGGCGGCAGCTCGAAGGACCGCATCGCGGTCAAGATGGTCGACGCCGCCGAGAAGTCCGGTGCACTGAAGCCGGGCGGCACCATCGTCGAACCGACCTCCGGCAACACGGGGATCGGTCTCGCGCTCGTCGCCCAGCAGCGCGGCTACAAGTGCGTGTTCGTGTGCCCCGACAAGGTCAGCGAGGACAAGCGCAACGTGCTGCGCGCGTACGGGGCCGAGGTCGTGGTGTGCCCGACCGCGGTCCCCCCGGAGCACCCCGACAGCTACTACACCGTCTCCGATCGTCTCGCCCGTGAACTGCCGGGTGGATGGAAGCCGGACCAGTACTCCAACCCGGCCGGTCCGGAGAGCCACTACGAGACCACCGGTCCCGAGATCTGGCGCGACACCGACGGCAAGGTGACCCACTTCGTCGCCGGCGTCGGCACCGGCGGCACCATCACCGGCACCGGCCGCTACCTCAAGGAGGTGTCGGGCGGCACGGTCAAGGTGATCGGCGCCGACCCGGAGGGCTCCGTGTACTCCGGCGGCACCGGTCGCCCGTATCTCGTGGAGGGCGTCGGCGAGGACTTCTGGCCGAGCGCCTACGATCCGTCGATTCCCGACGAGATCATCGCCGTCTCCGACGCCGACTCGTTCGACATGACCCGCCGGCTCGCCCGCGAGGAGGGCCTGCTCGTCGGCGGGTCGTGCGGCATGGCCGTCGTCGCCGCCCTGCGGGTCGCCGAGCGCGAGGGTCCGGACGCCCTCGTCGTGGTGCTGCTGCCCGACGGTGGGCGCGGTTACATGTCGAAGATCTTCAACGACAACTGGATGGCCTCGTACGGTTTCCTGCGGGCCCCGCTCGACGGCAAGCCCGACGATTCGACCGTCGGCGACGTCCTGCGCAGCAAGTCCGGCGAGCTGCCCGCGCTGGTGCACACGCATCCGTCCGAGACGGTCCGCGACGCCATCGAGATCCTCCGCGAATACGGGGTCTCGCAGATGCCGGTCGTGGGCGCCGAGCCGCCCGTCACCGCCGGTGAGGTCGCGGGCAGCGTCAGCGAGCGGGAACTGCTCAGCGCGGTCTTCGAGGGCCGCGCCCGGCTGGCCGACCCCGTCGCGAAGCACATGAGCCCGACCCTGCCGCTGATCGGCGTCGGCGAGTCGATCGCCGCCGCCACGAAGGCGTTCGGCGACACCGACGCGCTGCTGGTCATCGACGACGGCAAGCCCGTCGGGGTGATCACCCGCCACGACCTGCTCGGGTTCATCAGCGCCGGCTCCTGACGCCTTTCCCGCGGTGACCCACGGGCCGGGGAATGTTCCCCGGCCCGTGGTTCTTCCGCCCCCCGACTACGCTGAGCGGCATGAGTGAGCAGCGCAGCCACGGATTCTCCACCCGAGCGGTCCACGCCGGATACGATCCCGACCCGGCCACCGGTGCCGTCAACGTTCCCATCTATGCGAGTTCGACGTTCGCGCAGGACGGCGTCGGCGGGATGCGCGGCGGATTCGAGTACGCCCGCACCGGCAACCCCACCCGCAAGCCGCTCGAGGCGAATCTCGCGGCCATCGAGGCGGGAACGTTCGGCCGGGCCTTCAGTTCCGGCATGGCCGCCACCGACTGCCTGCTGCGTTCGGTGCTGCGCCCCGGCGATCATCTCGTCATCCCCAACGACGCCTACGGCGGCACCTTCCGGCTGATCGACAAGGTGTTCACGCAGTGGGGCATCGAGTACACGCCGGCGCCGATCTCCGACGTCGACGCCGTGCGAGAGGCGATGCGGCCCACCACCAAACTGGTGTGGGTCGAGACCCCGACGAACCCCCTGCTCAACATCGGCGACATCGCGGCACTCGCCGACGTCGCGCACACCGGTGGGGCGAAGATCGTCGTCGACAACACGTTCGCGTCGCCGTACCTGCAGCAGCCGCTGACCCTGGGTGCCGACGTCGCGCTGCACTCGACCACCAAGTACCTCGGCGGCCACTCCGACGTCGTCGGTGGTGCGCTGGTGACGAACGACGAGGAGCTGGACGCGAAGTTCGCGTTCCTGCAGAACGGCGCGGGCGCCGTCCCGGGCCCGTTCGACGCGTACCTGACGATGCGCGGTATCAAGACGCTGGCCCTGCGCATGGAACGGCACAGCGACAACGCCGAGAAGATCGTCGAGTTGCTCGACGGGCATCCCGCCGTCACCCGGGTGATCTACCCCGGCCACGAGTCGCATCCGGATCACGCCGTCGCCTCGAAGCAGATGCGCCGGTTCGGCGGCATGATCTCGCTGCGTCTGGCCGGGGGCAAGCAGGCCGCCCTCGACTTCTGCGCACGCACCGAGATCTTCACGCTCGCGGAGTCCCTCGGGGGTGTGGAGTCGCTGATCGAGCACCCGGGCGCGATGACGCACGCCTCGACGGCCGGGTCGCTGCTCGAGGTTCCGGACGATCTGGTGCGCCTGTCGGTGGGTATCGAGGATGCCGCCGACCTCCTCGCGGACGTCGAGCAGGCGCTCACGGCCTGACGGGGCGTCGGCCGGCCGGGTGTGCGAGCGGCGACGACCATGTTGCTGTAACTTCAAGTCCCGTGTGTGTGGCGCGTCACAAGTCCGGAACTAGAACGCGTTCTCGCATATATATGATATGGATGTAACGAACCGCATCGGTGATCGAGATCACACAGTACGGTGAAGTCGTTCGTCAGAGGGATGGGGAGTTCGCGAATGTCAGTTGACCCGTCGGCGGTGATTGTGGCGGTAGCCACGGCGGCGAGCGCCCTGGTACAGGGAGTGGACATCCCGGAGCATCTGGAGGAACAGGTCACGCAGGTGATCGAGTCGTTCCAGGCGTCCGCCGAATCGTCGGCCGCGGCCACCGATCAGCAGGTCACCGACCTCGTCGCGGCGCTACCCGAGCCGATGCGCCCGGCCGCCGAGCAGGCCGTGGCGGATGCGACGTCGGCCGCGAAGGACGCGCTGATGCCGCATCTGCCGCCGGAGGCGGTCGCGGTGCTCGAACCACCGGCCGAGAATCCGGTACAGGCCGCGCCCCCGCAGGCGCCGTCGGTGCTGGCCCCGGCCGCGCCGGCGGGGCGGCCGTCCGTGTTCGGCGCCCCCGCCCCCGGCGCTGCGACGGGCAGCGGTGCGTGGGGGTCGGCACCGGGCGGGGTGGGGACCGGCGGCGCGGCGGTGACGTTGCCGTCGATCCCGGCGATCCTGCCCGGCACGAACCTGGCGCCGATCGGGGCGATCGCGGTGTTCGCGCCGTGGCTGCGCAAGGCCGGGAAGTTGTGCGAGGGGGTCGGGGCGCCGGTGCTGGCGGCGTTGTATTCGGCGGAGAACGGTTTCCGGTACGGACCGAGCGCCCCCGTCTCGCCGGTGGGTGCGAAGGGGCCGGGGCAGTTCATGCCCGGTACGTGGGATGCCTACGGCAAGGACGCCGACGGGGACGGGCGGGCCGACGTGCTCGGCATCGCCGACCCGGTGATGGCGTCCGGGAATCTGCTGTGCGACAACTACCGGCAGATCGAGCAGTGGAAGGCACAGGGGGTGGTGCGCGGCGACACTCTCGACCTCACGCTCGCGGCGTACAACGCCGGTCTCGGGGCCGTGCGCCGATCCGGGGGCATGCCGTCCGGCCTACCGGACTACGAGAACCAGACCAAGCCGTACGTGGCGAAGATCCGGGCGACCGAGATGGTGTTCGCGCGGCTGCTCTCGCCGTTCTTCGGGCTCGGGTTGCCGGGGATGACCGAGACCGGCAACCGGGTGGTGGATCTGGCGTTCCGGTATCTGGGGCTGCCGTATGTGTGGGGCGGCGGCAACATCAACGGTCCGTCCGGCGGCGGGTTCGACTGTTCGGGCCTGACGTCGTACGCGGTGTACGCGGCGACGGGGGTGACGTTGCCGCGTACGTCGCAGACGCAGTGGCGGGTCGGCACCGAGATTCCGATCGAACTGGCCCGGCCGGG
Organism: Rhodococcus ruber; assembly: GCF_016804345.1. Lineage (NCBI taxonomy): Bacteria > Bacillati > Actinomycetota > Actinomycetes > Mycobacteriales > Nocardiaceae > Rhodococcus > Rhodococcus ruber. Next base: position 1,767,372 of record NZ_CP044211.1, read on the forward strand.
AGATCTGGTGTTCGGAAACTGGCAGTCCGACGGACCCGGGCACGTGGGCATCTACATCGGCGGCGGCCAGATGGTGCATGCCCCGACGTTCGGAGACGTGGTGCGCGTCGGCGCGGTCTTCCCCGGCATGAAGGCCCGTCGCCTGATCTGAGGTGCCGTACGCGAGAAGGGTCCGACCGGAGGCGCCGGTCGGACCCTTCTCGCATGTCGGTCGAGCCGCACGACGGCTCGCCGTCGGTCAGCTGTGGTACGGCTCCGCGCTGACGAGCGTCACCTTCATGGTGCTGCCGTTGGGGAGCGTGTACTCGCGGGTCTCGCCGACCTTCGCGTCGATCAGGGCACCGCCCAGCGGGGAGCTGGGGGAGTAGATCTCGATCTCGTTGCCCCGGGCGCCCTCCTCGCGGGTGGCGATGAGGAACGTCTCCTTGTCGCTTTCGTCGCCGTCGTAGTAGACCGTGACGACCGAGCCGGGCAGCGCGACGCCGGACTGCGTGGGCGCGACACCGACCTTCGCGTTGTTCAGCAGTTCCTGCAGCTGACGAATCCGGGCCTCTTGCTGACCCTGCTCCTCGCGAGCGGCGTGGTATCCACCGTTCTCCTTGAGGTCGCCCTCCTCGCGGCGCTCGTTGATCTCGGCCGCGATGACGGGACGATTCGCGATGAGCTGGTCGAGTTCTGCCTTGAGTCGGTCGTACGACTCCTGTGTCAGCCAGGTCACCTGGGTCTCGGTCATCCTCGATCACTTCCTTCGGGTTGGAGCTCCCGGCTCCGTCGACTGGTCGCCGCAACTCGCAGCGACGACGGCAACGCGGATCCCTCGAACGTTCCCCCCAAGCCAGTGGCGAACAGGACCGCACTGCTTCCTATGCAGCAATACACGGCCCCAAAGGGTGGAACCGTGTATCAGGCAATTCTAGCACCAACGTGGTCGCGACCACGGAATCCGCAGCGTGCGGTCAGTGCGCGCGCAGGTATTCGGGCACGTCGAAGCTGCAGCCGTACATGTCCGCCATGCCCGGCCGCTGCGACGTGACCACCGGCGCGTCCATCAGCAGGGTGCCGGACTCGGACGACGGGATCAGCACCTCGCGCCGGCCCGTCTCGGATCCGTCCTTCGACCGCGAGCGGATGATGCACACCGCCTCCTGCGACGGGTCCTTCCGCGTCACGGTGAACTGCACCTGCACGGTCGAGTCGTCGACGACGGTGTAGGTGACGACCTCGCTCTCGATGTCCGGGGTGCCGAACTTCTGGTAGAGCAGGAACGCCGCGAGCACCCCGGCGACGAGCCCGACGGCGACCAGTGCCCACAGCCAGGTGCGGCGGGATCCGCCCGTCGCCGGGTAGCGGTCGGTCGGGTAGCGGTCGGTCGGGGTGGTGTCGGTCATCACACTTACTTTCGTGCACCCGCGGGCGCAGCGGGGGCGTGGCTGACGAGGGACGTGTCAGGTGGAACTATAGGGGAGGAACCCAGGACACCGGCCCGCAGTGCCGGTGGTCCGGGTAGCGACGATGCAGCCGACGGCGAGGTGGAGGAAAGACGTGAGCGGACTACGGCTCATGGCCGTGCATGCCCATCCCGATGACGAGTCGAGCAAGGGTGCCGCCACGACGGCCCGCTATGCCGCGGAAGGGCACGAGGTGCTGGTGGTCACCCTGACCGGGGGTGAACGCGGCGACATTCTCAACCCCGCGATGGACATCCCCGGGATCCGGGACCGCATGCCCGAGGTCCGGCGCGAGGAGATGGCCGCGGCCGCCCGCATCCTGGGGGTGCAGCAGCGGTGGCTCGGGTTCGTCGACTCGGGGCTGCCGGAGGGCGACCCGAAGCCGCCGCTGCCCGAGGGTTGCTTCGCGCTGGTGCCGCTCGAGGAACCGACCCGCAAGCTCGTCGAGGTGATCCGGGAGTTCCGGCCGCACGTGATGACCACGTACGACGAGAACGGCGGCTACCCGCACCCCGACCACATCCGGTGCCACGAGGTGTCCGTCGCGGCGTACGAGGCGGCCGGTGACCCGGACCGCTTCCCCGAGGCCGGACCGGCGTGGAAGGTGCAGAAGCTGTACTACTCGCACGGGTTCATCCGCAAGCGCCTGGAGCTGTTCCGCGAGGAGTACGAGCGGCGGGGCGAGCCGTTCCCGATGGAGGAATGGCTCAAGCGGTGGCGCACCGAGCAGGGCGACATCATGGCGCGGGTGACCACGCAGATCACCTGCAGCGACTACTTCCCGAAGCGGGACGACGCGCTCCGCGCCCACGCGACGCAGATCGATCCCAACGGCTCCTTCTTCGCCGTGCCGCTGGACATCCAGCAGAAGGTGTGGCCGACGGAAGAATTCGAATTGGCCAAGACCCGCGTGCACACGGCGATCCCCGAAACGGATCTGTTCGCGGGCATCGAGGACGGACAGGTGAGATGACGGTAGGCATGCTGGCGGCCGAGGTCCTGGCCCAGGACCCCACCGGCCCCGAATTCGGCAAGGCGTCGCCGCTCGGTCTCGCGCTCATCGTGATCCTGCTCGTGGCCACCGCCCTGCTGATCCGCTCGATGAACAAGCGGCTCGGCAAGCTGCCGGAGACGTTCGAGCCCGAGCACCCCGAGCCGGACCAGGCCGCGGACGAGGGGACCGATCGCGGGGCCGCGGAGAGCCGCAAACCCGACCACCCCCAGCCCCCGATGGCCACGAACTGACGGACGCGTCGTGACACCCCCGGAGGCCTCGGCGCCCGACACCCGCCACCGGAACACCCTCGGCGAGGCGACCAGCCCCTACCTGCGGCAGCACGCCGACAATCCGGTGCACTGGCACCAGTGGGGCGAGGAGGCGCTGAGCTGGGCCCGCGAGCGGGACGTGCCGGTTCTGCTCTCCGTGGGGTACGCGGCGTGCCACTGGTGCCACGTGATGGCGCACGAGTCGTTCGAGGACGAGGCCACCGCCGCGTCGATGAACGAGCACTTCGTGTGCATCAAGGTCGACCGGGAGGAACGCCCGGACATCGACGCGATCTACATGAACGCCACCGTCGCGATGACCGGGCAGGGCGGCTGGCCGATGACGTGCTTCCTCACCCCGGACGGCGCTCCGTTCTACTGCGGCACCTACTACCCGAAGATGCCGCGCGGCGGCATGCCGTCGTTCGCCCAGCTGCTCGAGGCGATCTCCGACACCTGGCGCAACCGTCGCGCAGACGTGCACCGCTCCGCCGTGGCGATCGTCTCGGAACTGCGCCGCGGCAGCGGCGGGCTCGCGCCCGGCGAGCGGCCGGTGGACGCCGCCCTGCTCGATGCCGCCGACGCCTCCGTCGCCGCCGACGAGGACGCGGTGCACGGCGGGTTCGGGGGCGCCCCGAAGTTTCCGCCGTCCGCGCTGCTCGAGGGCCTGCTGCGCGGATACGAGCGCAGCGGGAACCCGGCCGTGCTCTCCCTCGTCGAACGGACGGCCGAGGCGATGGCGCGCGGCGGCATCTACGACCAGCTGGCCGGCGGTTTCGCCCGCTACAGCGTCGACGCCGGGTGGGTGGTTCCGCACTTCGAGAAGATGCTCTACGACAACGCGCTGCTGTTGCGGATGTACGCGCACCTCGCGCGACGGACGTCGGCGCCCTGGGTGCGACGGGTCACCGAGGAGACCGTCGAGTTCCTGCTGCGGGACCTGCGCACCGCCGGACGATGCTTCGCCTCGGCGCTCGACGCCGACACCGACGGGGTCGAGGGCCTGACCTACGTGTGGACACCCGCGCAGCTGGCCGAGGTCCTCGGTGACGACGACGCGCAGTGGGCGGCCGAGCTGTTCACCGTGACCGGCGCCGGCACCTTCGAACACGGCTCGTCGGTGCTGCAGCTGCTCGCCGAGCCGGACGATGCCGAACGCTACGAGCGGGTGCGGGCCGAGCTGTTCGCCGCCCGGCTGCAGCGTCCGCAACCCGGCCGCGACGACAAGGTCGTCACGGCGTGGAACGGTTTCGCGATCACCGCGCTGGCCGAGGCCGGCGCCGCGTCCGGTCGGGCCGACTGGGTCGAGGCGGCCGTCGACTGCGCGCGGGCACTGCTCGACCTGCACGTGGTGGACGGACGGCTGCGACGGGCCTCCCTCGGCGGCACGGTCGGTGCCCCGGCGGGTGTGCTCGAGGACTACGGCGCCCTCGTCACCGCCCTGCTCGCGGTGTACCAGGCGACGGGTGACGCCGCGTGGCTGAGCCCGGCCCGGGAGCTCGCCGACGTGGCGCTGACCCATTTCCAGGATCCGGCACGGCCCGGTAGTTGGTTCGACACCGCCGACGATGCCGAAACCCTGGTGGCGCGGCCGCGGGATCCGATCGACAGCGCCACCCCGTCGGGGGCGGCGCTGATCTGCGAAGCCCTGCTCACCCTCGCCGCGGTCGTGCCCGAGGACCCGCGGTACACGGATGCGGCGGACGCGTCGCTGCGGTCCGCGGTGGTGCTGCTCGAACGGGCGCCGCGTTCGGCCGGGCACTGGCTGGCCGTCGCCGAGGCGGCGGTGCGCGGACCCGTCCAGGTGGCGGCGGTCGGCGGCGGCGAACTGCTCGCCGTCGCGCGGCAGGCAGCTCCCGGCGGCGCCGTCGTGGTCGGCGGGGATCCGGACTCGTCACCGTTGCTGGCCGACCGACCGCTGGTCGACGGACGTCCGGCGGCGTACGTGTGCCGCGGATACGTGTGCGACCGGCCCGTCACGACGGCGGCCGAACTGCGCGCGGCGCTCTCGGCGTGAGCGATCCGGATCTCAGTCGGCGCGGGACGAGGCCAGCAGAGCCGGCAGGGGAGCATCGATGCTGTTGTCGTCGAACGCCTCGAGCACGGCGCGGGCGATCGCGCGCTGCACGGCCCACTGCTTGCCGGCACGGGTGCGCACCGTGATCCGCAGCGTCACCGATTCGGGGGTGACGGAGTTGACGCCGAGCATCTCGGGCGGCTCGAGGACGTCGCGGGCCAGGTCGTCGCGTTCGACCGTCTCGAGCGCGGCGCGCAGCGCCACCTCGCACGCCCGGTGGACGTTGGCGGCGTGGGCGATGGGGGCGTCGACGACGGCGACGGCGTAACCCTGGCTCATGTTGCCCACGCGCAGGATCTCGCCGTTGCGGCAGTACCAGAGGGTGCCGCTGATGTCGCGGACGGTGGTGACCCGCAGGCCGACCGATTCCACGGTGCCGACCGCGTCGCCCAGGTCGACGACGTCGCCGACGCCGTACTGGTCCTCGAGCAGCATGAACATTCCGGAGATGAAGTCACGCACCAGGTTCTGCGCACCGAAACCGAGGGCCACGCCGACGATGCCGGCGGACGCGATGAACGGTGCGACGTTCAGTCCGAGGGTGCCCAGTATCTGCAGGACGCACCAGACGAGCAGCACGACGGAGACACCGGACTTGAGCACCGAGCCGATCGTCTCGGCGCGCTGCGTGCGCCGCTCGTTGACCAGCACACCCGGCAGGCCCTTCGGGGCGCGTTCCTGGAAGGGGCGGAGCAGGCCGGGCTTGCTGCTCTGGTGCCGCGGCTTCGTCATCCGGTCGATGAACCGGTGCAGCACGAACCTCAGGATGAGCGCCACCAGGACGTATCCCGCGATCGCCAGCGGCCGCTCGACGAGCCACTCACGGTTGGTGTCGGTCAATTCGAATGCCAGTCGCTGAACAATCATCCCGGCCGAGTCTACGGATCCGTGACGTGGCTGCCACCGATGTGATCTTCGTCCGATCGGGTTTACCCGAACACCACCAGCCACACGGCGACGGCATGGCAGAGGGCGGCGAGCACCGTCGCCGCATGGAAGAACTCGTGGTAGCCGAAGACGTGCGGCCACGGGTCGGGCCACTTCGTGGCGTAGAGGATCGCGCCGATGCTGTAGAGGATTCCCCCGACCAGCAGCAGCACCATGGGGACGATGCCCGCCTCGTCGGTCAGCTGGCCGGCGACGGGGACGATCGCCCAGCCGAGCAACAGGTACAGCGGGACACCCACCCAGCGGGGCGCGGTGGGCCAGAGCATCTTCAGGGCCACGCCGGCGAGGGCCCCGGTCCACACCACCGTCAGCAGCGTGCGGCCGGTGTCCGGGGGCAGCGCCAGCGTCGCGAAGGGGGTGTAGCTGCCGGCGATGAACAGGAAGATCATCGAATGGTCCGCGCGTTTCATCCACGTGCGCGCCCGCGGGTCGTGCCAGTGGACCCGGTGGTAGAGGGCGCTCACGCCGAACACCCCGCACACGGTGAGGCTGTAGATCACCGTCGACCAGCCCGCGGGCGGATCGGCCACGGTCTGCGACAGGACCACCAGCACGGCGCCGGCCACCACGGCCACGCCGAACGCCCACAGATGGATCCAGCCGCGCATCCGCGGCTTCACGGGCAGTTCGTCGATCCCGAATACCGTCATGGCCGGGCCTCCCTTCGGTACCGAAGAGTAACCTACGCTTCCGTAACTTTCTCGGCGTGTCGGGGCGGGGGCGGGGAGCCGCGTTCGAGGGACGCACCCGACCGCCGTCGCGCCCGGAGGGCATCGTGAGCGTAATGTGACCCGCGTGGTGATCTCGGGGTGAACGCGCGCGGCCTGCTGTACCAGCTCTACGAACGACGGCTGCTGAGCAAGCTGGACGGCGCCCAGCACCCCCGGCACGTCGCCGTGATGTGCGACGGCAACCGTCGCTGGGCCCGCGAGAACGGGTTCACCGACGTCAGTCACGGGCACCGCATGGGCGCACTCAAGATCGCCGAACTGCTGAGCTGGTGCGATGCCGCCGGCATCGAGCGGGCCACCATCTACCTGCTCTCCACGGAGAATCTGCAGCGTGAACCCGAGGAGCTCGAGGCGCTGCTCGAGATCATCACCGACGTCGTCGAGGAGATCTCGGGCCCGGAACAGAACTGGAGCGTGAAGATCGTCGGCACGCTCGACCTGCTGCCGGACGAACTGAGCCGGCGCCTGAGCGAGGCCGCCGAGCGCACGCAGGGCCGGACCGGCACCCACGTCAACGTCGCGGTCGGCTACGGCGGCCGGCAGGAGATCGCCGACGCCGTGCAGGCTCTGCTGCGGGCCAAGCAGCGCGAGGGGCTCGACGGCGAGGGCCTGGTCGAGGCCGTCACGGTCGAGGCCATCAGCGATCATCTCTACACCTCGGGGCAGCCCGACCCCGACCTGGTCATCCGGACCTCCGGCGAGCAACGGCTCTCGGGCTTCCTGCTGTGGCAGAGCGCGTACTCCGAGATCTGGTTCACCGAGGCCTACTGGCCGGAGTTCCGGCGCGTCGACTTCCTGCGCGCGCTGCGCGACTTCGCGGCGCGGCACCGCCGCTTCGGCGCCTAACCGCCGGTGCGTCCTTTGGGCTGTCCCCGCAGCCCAAAGGACGCACCGGCGGCGAAGCCGCCTACAGCTTGCGCAGGCGCAGACGGTTGATCGAATGGTCGGAGTCCTTGCGCAGGACCAGCGTTGCGCGCGGCCGCGTCGGCAGGATGTTCTCCACCAGGTTCGGCCGGTTGATCGAGTGCCAGATCTCCTTCGCGGCGCCCACGGCGTCGCGGTCCGACAGGTTCGCGTAGTGGTGGAAATGCGCCTCGGGATCGGAGAACGCCGTCTTGCGGAGCGCGAGAAACCGCTCCACATACCATTTCTCGATGTCCTCGAGGCGGGCGTCGACGTAGATCGAGAAGTCGAACAGGTCCGACACCATCAGCCGCGGACCGGTCTGCAGGACGTTCAGGCCCTCGATGATGAGGATGTCCGGTTGCCGCACCACGTGATACTGGCCCGGGATGATGTCGTAGGAGATGTGCGAGTACACCGGGGCCGCCACCTCCGCGGCGCCGGACTTGACCTCGGTGACGAACCGGAGCAGTTTGCGCCGATCGTAACTCTCCGGAAACCCCTTGCGATGCATGATGTTCCGTCGCATCAGCTCCCGGGACGAGTACAGGAAGCCGTCGGTGGTCACCAGGTCCACCCGAGGGTGGTGTTCCCAGCGCGCCAGCAGTGCCTGCAGCACGCGCGCCGTGGTCGACTTGCCGACCGCGACCGAGCCGGCCACTCCGATCACGAACGGCACCTGCTGGTCCGGATGCTTCTCGCCGAGGAACGTGGCGGTCGCGGCGAACAGTCGCTGTCGTGCGGCGACCTGCAGATGGATCAGACGGGCCAGCGGGAGGTACACCTCCGCCACCTCCGCCAGATCGATCTGCTCGCCGAGGCCCCGCAGGCCGCGCAGCTCCTCCTCGGTCAGCACCAGCGGCGTCGACTTGCGCAGCGTCCGCCACTGCTTGCGGTCGAACTCGACGTACGGACTCGGCTCGCTCAAACGCGCCACCGGCACACTCCCGACTCGACGGGCCCGGCGGCACACCCCGGGTATGGCTCGCAGCGAAGGATGTCCATATCGGCCGATTGTGCTCGCTGACACATCCGCTCGCTGCGCGGGGTCCGGTTTCCGGGGTCGCCGACGGGCCGGGGGCCGGTTCGGGGGACTAGGGTGCGAGGGCATGGACCCGGACTCGCTGGTGCGTGAATACCTCCTGCTCGGCTTGGCGTTCGACCGGCTCGAGGAGGGTTTCGTCGACGCCTTCACCGGCGACCCGGAGCTGCGTCGCCGGGTGGAGAACGCGCCGGCCCCGGACCCTCGTGACTTGTCCCACACCGCACGGCGGCTGCGTGCCGAGCTGCCCGCGACGGGGCTCTCGGGTGAGCGCACCCGCTTCCTCGACGTGCACCTGCGCGCCCTCGACTGCTCGGCCCGCAAGTTCGCCGGCGAGGACATCGCCTTCGTCGAGGAGGTCGAGGCCTACTTCGACGTGCGTATCGGCCTGGGCGACGAGGACGCGTACCGCGACGCCCACCGGCGGATCGACGCGCTGCTGCCCGGCACTGGCCCGCTGGCCGAGCGGCTGCAGGCCCACCGCAAGTCCGAGGTCGTCCCTGCCGACCGCCTCGCCGAGTGCGTGGACGCATTCTCGAGCGCCCTGCGCGACAAGGTCCGCGCGGTGTTCCCGCTACCCGAGACCGAAACCGTCGAGTACGAGGTGGTCGGCGACAAGCCGTGGTCCGGGTTCAACTACTACCTGGGCCGCTACCGCTCTCGCGTCGCGATCAACTCCGATCTCGACCAGCACATGTCGCACCTGCCGCGGCTGATCGCGCACGAGTCCTATCCCGGCCACCACACCGAACATTGCCGCAAGGAGGCCGGACTGGTCGCCGGGGGGCACGACGAGCAGACCCTCTTCGTCGTGAACACCCCGCAGTGCCTCATGGCCGAGGGACTGGCAGACCTCGCGCTGGAGACGATCGTCGGACCGGGCTGGGGGCGGTGGGCGCAGGACATCTACGCCGACCTGGGCCTGCGGTTCGACGGTGAGCTCGCCGAGAAGCTGCACGAGGCGTCGGCCGGGTTGCTGAGCGTCCGCCAGGACGCCGCTCTGCTCCTGCACGACCGGGGACGCACCGGCGACGAGGTCGTCGCCTTCCTGCAGCGGTGGTCGTTGTCGAGTCCGGAACGGGCCCGGCAGTCGCTCCGCTTCCTGTCGTCGCCGTTGTGGCGCGCCTACATCAGCACCTACGTCGAGGGGTACCGCCTGCTCGGCGGCTGGCTGGCGCAGGCCCCGGCGGGCCCGGAACGCGTCGAACGGTTCCGTCGCCTGCTCGACGAACCCCTGGTGCCCGGCGTCCTGCGGTGCGAGCAGTCGTGACCTGCGCCGTCGCCCGAGGGGACCGGGTTCCTGGACCGGGGGTCGGGTTCGTAGACTGGTAGGTGAATTCCCGCCGTCCCCAGCTTGGAGAAACCTCGATGACCGTTGTGCCCGGCACCGACGTCAACACCGCCTCGCTCGCAGATCTCGACCCCGAGCTGGCGCAGGCCATGGCCGGCGAGCTGTCGCGCCAGCGTGACACGCTCGAGATGATCGCGTCGGAGAACTTCGTGCCGCGCGCGGTGCTCCAGGCGCAGGGCAGCGTGCTCACCAACAAGTACGCCGAGGGATACCCGGGACGCCGCTACTACGGCGGCTGCGAGAACGTCGACATCGTCGAGGACCTCGCCCGCACCCGCGCCAAGGAACTGTTCGGCGCCGAGTTCGCGAACGTCCAGCCCCACTCGGGGGCGCAGGCCAATGCGGCCGTGCTGATGGCGCTGATGAACCCGGGCGAGAAGCTGCTGGGGCTCGACCTCGCCCACGGCGGGCACCTGACCCACGGCATGAAGCTGAACTTCTCCGGCAAGCTGTACGACGTCGCGTCCTACGGGGTCAGCAAGGAGGACCACCGCGTCGACATGGACGAGGTCCGCTCGATCGCGCTGGCCGAGAAGCCGAAGGTCATCGTCGCCGGATGGTCCGCGTACCCGCGGCACGAGGACTTCGCGGCGTTCCGCTCCATCGCCGACGAGGTCGGTGCCTACCTGTGGGTCGACATGGCGCACTTCGCCGGTCTCGTCGCCGCCGGGCTGCACCCGTCGCCGGTGCCGTACGCGGACGTCGTGTCCACCACCGTCCACAAGACCCTCGGCGGTCCGCGCTCGGGTCTGATCCTCGCAAAGCAGGAGTGGGCCAAGAAGATCAACTCCGCGGTGTTCCCGGGCCAGCAGGGCGGCCCGCTCATGCACGTCATCGCCGCGAAGGCCGCCGCGCTGAAGATCGCCGCGAGCGAGGAGTTCAAGGACCGGCAGCGCCGGACCGTCTCCGGCGCGCAGATCCTCGCCGAGCGGCTGATGCAGTCCGACGTCACCGACAAGGGCATCACCGTGCTGACCGGCGGCACCGATGTGCACCTCGTCCTCGTCGACCTGCGTAATTCGCAGCTCGACGGCCAGCAGGGCGAGGACCTGCTGCACGAGATCGGCATCACGGTCAACCGCAACGCGGTGCCGTTCGACCCGCGTCCCCCGATGGTCACCTCCGGCCTGCGCATCGGCACCCCGGCGCTGGCCACCCGCGGCTTCGGGGACGAGCAGTTCACCGAGGTCGCCGACATCATCGCGGCCGCACTGACGGGTGCATCCGACGCCGCGGCGCTGCGCGGCCGGGTGAGCGCGCTCGCCGCCGCCGCGCCGCTGTACCAGGGTCTCGAGGACTGGAAACTGATCTAGGCGCGGCTCCCGGCACGTGCCGGGATTGCCACGTTTACCCAATCTTCACCGACACGCCTCTTCGCTCGTCGAGCGAACGGGGCGTGTCGGCGTTAGCGTCGGGGGTGTAGACGGCGCAGTTGCCGGCTACGCGGGAGGTCCTGATCGTGACTGTGACAGACAGAGCGAGGGGCCGGCACCCGGCCCTCGTGTCCCTCGTGGACACCAGGTTCGACCGGCCCATCGAACGAAGTCTGTGTGGTGCTACACAGGCCTAGGAGCCTCACGTGACTGCAACACGCTCCGTCCCCGCCCGCCGCTCCGGCCGGACCCCGGCGAAGAAACCCGATGTGCGCACCTACGTGCTGGACACCTCCGTGTTGCTCTCCGATCCGTGGGCGGTGACCCGCTTCGCCGAGCACGAAGTGGTGCTACCCCTCGTCGTGATCGGCGAACTCGAAGGCAAGCGGCACCATCACGAACTGGGTTGGTTCGCGAGGGAATCGTTGCGGCTGCTCGACGACCTGCGCCTGCAGCACGGGCGGCTCGATCAGCCCATTCCCATCGGGGACGCGGGAGGCACCCTGCACGTCGAGCTCAACCACACCGACCCGCAGGTGCTGCCGGCCGGATTCCGCACCGAGACCAACGATTCCCGGATCCTGGCGTGCGCGCTGAACCTCGCCGGCGACGGGCACGACGTGGTGCTGGTCAGCAAGGACATCCCGCTCCGGGTCAAGGCCGGCGCCGTCGGGCTCAGCGCCGACGAGTACCACGCCCAGGACGTGGTGACGTCGGGCTGGACCGGCATGACCGAACTCGAGGTGGACCGGACGCTGATCGACGACCTGTTCGCCGAGGGCATCGTCGACCTCGACACCGCGAGGGATCTGCCGTGCCACACCGGGATCCGTCTGCTGGGCGGCTCGTCCAGCGCGCTGGGCCGGGTCACGCCGGACAAGCGGGTGCAGCTGGTGCGCGGAGACCGGGAGGCGTTCGGGTTGCACGGGCGTTCCGCGGAGCAACGGGTGGCGCTGGACCTGCTGCTCGACGAGTCCGTCGGCATCGTCTCGCTCGGCGGTAAGGCGGGCACGGGTAAGTCGGCACTGGCCCTGACCGCGGGTCTCGAGGCCGTGCTGGAGCGGCGCACCCAGCGCAAGGTCGTGGTGTTCCGGCCGCTGTACGCCGTCGGAGGACAGGAACTCGGCTATCTCCCCGGCAGCGAGAGCGAGAAGATGGGGCCGTGGGCGCAGGCCGTGTTCGACACCCTCGACGGCCTTGCGAGCCCGGAGGTGATGGACGAGGTCATCAGCCGGGGCATGCTCGAAGTGCTTCCGCTGACCCATATCCGGGGCCGGTCGCTGCACGACTCGTTCGTGATCGTCGACGAGGCGCAGTCCCTCGAGCGCAACGTGCTGCTCACCGTGCTCTCCCGCCTCGGCGCCGGGTCACGGGTGGTGCTCACCCACGACGTCGCCCAGCGCGACAACCTCAGGGTGGGCCGCTACGACGGCGTCGCTGCGGTGATCGAGAAGCTCAAGGGGCACCCGCTTTTCGCGCATGTCACCTTGACCCGCAGTGAGCGTTCGCCGATCGCGGCGCTCGTGACGGAGATGCTCGAGGAGTTCGCACCCGGCGCCTGAGGCCGGCTGCCCGGTGGTGACCGAATGTCACATTGCGTCGATGTCATCGACGCAATGTGACATTCGGCCCACCACCAACGCCGTTCACACCGCGGCGGCGGGTCAGTCCTGCTCGGGGCGCGGACCGAGTTCGGCCTCGAGGACTTCCTGGACGACGCGCATCGCGGCCAGGCCGGCCGGGGCGCCGCAGTAGGCGCCCGCGTGGATGACCGCCTCGACGATCTCGGTGCGGGTCAATCCGTTCCGCAGGGCGCCGCGCACGTGCCCGCGCAGCTCGTTCTCCGCGCGCAGCGCGATCAGCATGCCGAGGTTGAGCAGGCTGCGGCTGCGACGGTCGAGTCCCGGCCGGGTCCACACCGAGCCCCATACGTGCTCGGTGACGAACTCCTGCATCTCCTCGGCGTCGGTGCCGCGGGCGCGGTCGAAGGCTCGCTCGACGAAGTCGGCGCCCATCACCTCGCTGCGGACCCGGACTCCGGCCTCGAACGCGGGCGTCCGGTCGGCGTCGGTCATCGTCGTGCTCCCTGCGTCGTCGCCGTCGAACGGTTCGACGGCCGAGGAGATTCTACGACCGGCGCAGCACCGCCCGGAGGACGCCGGCACCCGTGGCGCCGACGAGTGTGCCGACGTTGTAGTGGTCGTCCCACACCGTGATCTTCCCGTCGCGCAGCTCGAAGGTGCCGCACACCCAGAACCGGACGGACACCGGGCCGACGCGCATGACGTCGGTGCGCTCGGTGAGCACCACGTTTCCGGTCGCGGCGATGTGGTGGACGACGACGTCGAAGCCCAGCGACGGCCGGCGCAGGCCCTCGAGGATGCGCCGCACCCGGGGCAGGCCCCGCACGGTCGGCAGCGACGTGTTGTGCCAGGCGATGTCCGGGTCGAGGAGGGCGGTGGCTCGTTCCATGTCCTCGGCGACCATCGCGTCGAGGAATTCGCGGACGACGGCGACGGACTTCTCGTCCGCGACGGTTTCGGGTGCGGTCATGACGCTCCTGTTCGGGTGAAGGTTCCCAGGCCGTTCTCGTTCCAGTATTCGAACGTGACGCCGTCCGGGGTGAAGGTGGCGGTGGAGACCGTCCCGTCCGGGGCGTTCTCACCGCCCTCGATCGGGAAGGTGAACACGTCGCCGTCCCAGTGGTCGAGCCGGTATGTCTGTTCGGCGGGACCGATGGTGAGCACCAGGGCGCCCTCGCGTTCGTCGATCCGCGCGGGACCGTAGTACTCGCTGGTGTAGGCGCCGGTGTACTGCCCGAGCGGGCGGGCGGGGGTGGGGTTCGTCGGGGCGGTGCGCCCGACGAGCGAGCCCTTCGGGTCGTCGAACGTGGCGAAGCGCTGCTCGTACAGGTCGGTCCAGTCCTCCCGGATCTCCCCGAACTGCACGAGATCGGTGAACTCGGCGGCGAGGGTTTCCGGCACCCCGATCGGGGCGGCGTTGGTGAGCGCGACGATCGCGACGTCCGCCGACGGGATCGCGGTGAACGCGGTCGCGGCGCCCAGCGCGAACGCCCCGGAGTGGCTCAGCGTCACGCGCCCGGCTGGGCTCGTGCCCACGTTGAATCCGTACCCGTAGAACCCCGCCCGGCTGTCGACGGTGCCCGGCGGGCTCGCCACGGCCTGCGGGGACACCGCCGGGAGCAGGGCGTCCGCGTCGACGATGCGGCGGCCCTGGTACTCGCCGTCGCCGAGCAGCATCGTCAGCCACTGCGCGACATCGGTGACCGAGGCGCTCACCCCGCCGGCCGGGGACTGCGCGTCGGGATCGCGGACGGCGCGCGCGACGTAGTCGCCGTCGACGAGCTGATGGCCGACGGCCCGATTGGGCCGGGCCTCGTAGTCCTCGAATCGGGAACTGGTGGAAGTCATTCCGAGAGGCTCGTACAACGCCCGCTGCGACAGGTCCGCCCACTCGGCGCCGGACGCGTCGGCGACCGCCTGTGCCGCGGCGGTGAGCCCGAAGTTGGTGTACTCGTACGAATCACGGAACGGCCCGAGCGGCAGCAGGCGGAACCGGTCGAACACCTGCTCGCGGTCGAAACCGAGGTCCTCGAGTTCGTCGCCGGCGTGGTCGGGAAGTCCGGAACGATGGGCGTAGAGATCGCCGACGGTCACCCGGCTGGTCACGTACGGGTCCGCGAGCGCGAACCCCGGCAGGCGTTCGACCACCGGAGTGTCCCAGCCGATCACGCCCTCGCCGACCTGGCGGGCGACGACGGTGGCGCCGAGCGGCTTGGACATCGAGGCCAGTTGGAAGACGGTGTCGGCGTCCACCGCACCGTCGCGGCCGGCCTCGCGCACCCCGAACCCCTCCGCGTACACGATCTCACCGCGGTGCACGACCGCCACCGCCATTCCGGGAATGCCGGTCCGATCCATCAGCTCCCGGGCGAGGTCGTCGAGGCGAGCGACAGCGTCGTCGACCTGTCCGTCCGGGATGTCGATGCCTGCGACCTGCGGGGGAGAGAGGGACTGGGCTTCCGGCGAGGCCGGCGCCGAGGACGCCGGAGAGTCGGCGGTGTCGACCGAGACGCAGGCAGCCGACAGGATCGCCACGAGGGCGAGGGCGGCGCCGATCCGGCGACGACGGGGTGCGCGCATGTCACGGCCTTTCTCGTCCGTCGCATGGTATGCCCCCGGCTCGGTGCGCGGAAGACTCTCGAAGCCTCGGGCCCCGCAACGACGATCGTTGTGCAACCGTGACGTCCGGGCGCGGGGCCGGGGTCACCGCGACGACCAGCGCCGACGCCGGCGTGCGGCGCAGGGCCGCGGGCAGGTCCGGACGGAAACCGCCCGGGGCCCGGGGCCACTCGCTAGCGTCGAGACACCGGTGCCCGATCTCCGAGGAGGATGCCATGAACAGACGAGCCCGTCGCACCGCCACCGTGGCCGCGGCCGCTGCTGCCGCGGGACTGGTCCTGGCCGGCTGCAGCAGCGACGACGGCACCAGCGCCGAGGACGCCGTGGCCGGCGTGACCAGCGCGGCGGAATCGGCAGTCGAGCGCGCGACGTCCGCCGCGGAGTCCGCGGTCGAGGGCGCCACCGGGGCCGAGAACACGGAGCCGGGCGCCTCCGTCGAGGAGACGACGACCCTGCCGGGTGCGGGCGGCGGCGAGTACACCATCAGCGGGCCGATTCTGGCGAAGTACAACGAGATCGGCGGTGCCGACAGCCCGCTGGGCGCACCGACCGCGGATCAGCAGGATGTCGGCGACGGCTACGTCGCGGAGTTCGAGGGCGGCATCGTCGCCTGGAGCCCCGACACCGACGCGCACGTGGTGTGGGGCGAGATCCGCACCGCCTGGGAGGCCCAGGGCGGTGCGGGTGGCGAACTCGGATTCCCCATCAGCGACGAGCGGCCCATCCCGAACGGGCTCGAGAGCGAGTTCGAGATGGGCACCATCACCTATGTCGACGGTGCGACGCAGGTGATCCCGAAGTAGCCCGTCCGGATGCGGCCGGTCACGGCTGGAAGACGAGCCGGCCCACGGTGTGCCCGTCGCCGAGGCGGGCCACGCCGTCGGCGACGTCGTCGAGGGAGAGTCGCTCGCTGATCAGGGGCCGGATGGCGCCGTCGTCGGCGAGGCGGCACAGTTCCTCGTGGCAGGCCTCGATCGCGGCACGGTTGTACTGCCGGTACAGGCCCCAGTGCAGGCCGATGATCGAGTAGTTCTTGATGAGCGCGTGGTTCAGCGCCGGTTGCGGGATGGTGCCACCGGCGAACCCGATCACCAGGATGCGGCCCTCGAACGCGATGCACTTGGTGGAGCGGCTGTACGAGTCGCCGCCGACCGGGTCGTAGACCACGTCCGCACCGCGACCCGCGGTGACGTCCTTGACGACGTCGACGAAGTCTTCGCGGTGCCGGTCGACGACGACGTCGGCGCCGAGGGCCCGGCAGTAGTCGGCCTTCTCGGCGCCGCCGACGACACCGATGACGGTGGCGCCGGCGGCCTTGCCGAGTTGCACTGCGGCACTGCCGACGCCGCCGGCCGCGGCGTGCACGAGCAGGGTCTCCCCGGCCCGCAGCTGGGTGCGCCGGTGCAGGGCGAACCACGACGTCTGGTATCCGATCGACAACGCCGACGCTTCGGCGTCGTCGAGGGACGCCGGGGCGCGGTAGGCGTCCTCCTCCGGAACCACGGCGAGCTCGGCGAAACCGCCGAAGGGGAACTCGGGATTGCCGATGATCCGGTCGCCGACGGCGAAGCGGGTGACGCCCTCGCCGACCGCGACGACCGTCCCGGCCAGTTCGACGCCGGGGGTGAAGGGCAGTTCCGGCTTCATCTGGTACTGCCCGCGGCACAGCAGCACGTCGGGGAAGTTGGCCGGCGTCGCGGCGACGCGCACCACGAGCCGTCCGGGGCCTGCCTCCGGATCGGGGACGTCGACGAGTTGCAGCGCTTCCTTGGGCTCGCCCACTTCGTGAATTCGCCAGGCCTTCATGGGATTACCTTTCCATCGAGTTCGGTGTGCGGGGTGCGCTCACGGGGCGACGGCGACGCCGGCCTCCGCTGCGGCGGCGGTGCCGAGCATCGCGCCGCCGTCGACGACGAGGGTCTCGCCGGTGATCCAGCTCGCGGCGTCGGAGGCGAGAAAGGCCACCGCCGAGGCGATGTCGGCCGGCTCGCCGATCCTGCCGAGCGGCAGGGCCGCCTCGAGCCGGTCCTCGTGGTCCTTCCAGAGGGCTTCGGCGAGACGGGTGCGCACGACACCCGGGGCGACGGCGTTGACCCGCACCCGCGGCGCCAGTTCCAGGGCGAGCTGGCGGGTGAGGTGGATCAGTGCCGCCTTCGAGGCGTTGTACAGGCCGATGTTCGCCTCGGGTGCCATCCCTCCGATGGAGGCGGTGTTGACCACTGCTCCGCCGTGCTCGCCCATCCACGCCTGCACGGCCAGTGAGGTCCACAGCACCGGACCCCAGAGGTTGACGTCGAAGGTCTTGGCGAAGCGTGCGTGGTCCTGGGCGAGCACCGGACCGAACGCGGGGTTGGTGCCGGCATTGTTGACCAGGATGTCCAGGCGCCCGAACCGCTCGACGGTGAGGTCGACGCACCTCCGGGCCGCGTCCTCGTCGACCGCATGCGCGCCGACGCCGAGTGCCGTGCCGCGCACCCCGGCCGCGGTGACCTGGGCGGCCGCGGCGTCGGCCGCGTCCTGCTTGCGGGAGGTGAGCACCACGTTCGCGCCGGCCGCTGCGAGGTCCCGGGCGACGGCCAGCCCGATACCGCGGGAGGCGCCGGTGACGAGCGCGGTGCGGCCGGTCAGATCGAGTCCGGTCATCGTCAGCCCACCGTCACCTTGTGGCCGTTGACCGAGGCGGCGGGAGCGGTGCGGTACTTGCGCAGTTCGGCGACGGCGATGGACCGCTTGTGCACCTCGTCGGGGCCGTCGGCCAGGCGCAGGGTGCGCATGTGCGCGTACATCATGGCGAGCGGGAAGTCGTCGGTGACGCCTCCGCCGCCGTGCACCTGGATGGCGCGGTCGATGATCTTCAGCGCCATCGCCGGGGCGGCGACCTTGATCGCGGCGATCTCCATCCGGGCCTGCTTGTTGCCGACGGTGTCCATCAGGTGGGCAGCCTTGAGCGTGAGCAGCCGTGTCATCTCGATCTCGATCCGGGCCTCGGCGATCCAGTCCTGGATGTTGGCGCGCTCGCTCACGGGCTGACCGAACGTGACCCGGCTCGACGCGCGCCGGCACAGCAGTTCGAGGGCTCGCTCGGCCATGCCGATGGCGCGCATGCAGTGGTGGATGCGGCCGGGGCCGAGGCGGGCCTGGCTGATCGCGAAGCCCTCGCCCTCGCCGGCGAGCACGTCCTTGCTCGGCACCCGCACGTTCTCGAAGGTGATCTCGGCGTGGCCCTCGCGGTCGGCGTAACCGAAGACCGGGAGGTTGCGCACGACGGTCACGCCGGGAGCGTCGATGGGCACCACCATCATCGACTGCTGGCGGTGCGGGGCCGCCGTGGGGTCGGTCTTGCCCATGACGATGAGGACCTTGCAGTTCTTGTGCATCGCGTTGGAGGCGAACCACTTGCGCCCGTTGAGGACGTACTCGTCGCCGTCCCGGACCATGGACAGCTCGATGTTGGTGGCGTCGGAGCTGGCGACGGCGGGTTCGGTCATCGCGAACGCCGAGGCCATCGTGCCGTCGAGCAGCGGGCGCAGGTACTTCTCCTTGTGCTCGTCGGTCCCGAAGAGGGTGAGCACCTCCATGTTGCCGGTGTCGGGTGCGTTGCAGTTGCACGCCTCGGAGGCGATGTGGCTGCGGCCCATGATCTCGGCGAGGGGCGCGTACTCGAGGTTGGTCAGGCCCGGGCCCCAGTCGGGGTGGGGGTGGAAGAGGTTCCACAGGCCGCGCCGGCGGGCCTCGGCCTTGAGCTCCTCGAGGATCGGGGGCTGGAAGTGCGGGTCCCCGGAGGCGCGCATCTGTTCCTCGTACACCGACTCGGCGGGGTAGACGTGCTCGTCCATGAAGGCGAGGAGGGCGTCGCGGTACTGCACGGTGCGTTCGGACATTTCGTAGACCGACATGGTCACTCCTGGCGGAAGGGGAGGGGCAGGGCTGGGGATCGCCCGTCGTCGAGGTACGTCGCGAACAGGATGGTGACGGACGTCTCCCTCCCTGTATAGTTGAACGCGGTTTCAACTTCAAGTTTTGATTCGGCGCGAGTCGCTCCGGCCGCGCGGAGAGGAAGCATCCATGACCGACGACATCAGCACCCTGCCCGTGCGACCCACGGGCCTCGACGACCTCCGGGACCTGGTGGGACGGGACATCGGACCGACGGACTGGGTGACCGTGACCCAGGAACTCGTGAACGCCTTCGCCGAGGTCACCGACGACCACCAGTGGATCCATGTCGACCCCGAGCGCGCCGCGACGAGTCCGCTGGGGACGACGATCGCGCACGGTCTGCTCGTGCTCTCGCTGGGGCCGGGCCTGTCCTACAAGCTCATGAGCTTCGACGGGTTCGCCCACGGCCTCAACTACGGCTACGACAAGGTGCGCTTCGTCTCGCCGCTGCCGGTCGGTTCCCGCATCCGGATGCGCATGCAGGTGCTCGGGGCCGAGGCCGCCGGTGGCGGCATCCAGATCCGGACGCTGCAGACGTTCGAGCGCGAGGGGCAGGAGAAGCCGGTCGCGGTGGCCGAGTCGCTCGCCCGCGTCGTCGCCTGAGCTGCGTACGGCACAGATGCTGCCGGCCTCCACGAGCGATCGTGGAGGCCGGCAGCACCCGTTCGGTTACCGTGCGTGGGCGATGCCCGGGACGGCCTTCGGGTCGCGGCGCACCTCCGCGGGGTTGGTCTCCTTGAGCACCCACGCCGAGAACAGCGTGAGGGCGCCCATGAGGGCCACGAACACCGAGACCAGGGTGGTCGTGCCGGTGTTGGCGATCAGGGCGGTCATGATGAACGGCGTGCCGCCGCTGACGGTGACGGCGGCGAGCTGGTAGGCGAGCGACGCGCCGGAGAGCCGGACGTTGGGCTCGAAGAGCTCGCCCAGGTACGCCGCCAGCGGGCCGTAGGTCATGGACTGGAAGATCGACCCGACCGTGACGGCCACCGCGAACAACGCGAGGTTCGCGGTATTGACGAGCCAGAAGTAGGGGAATGCCCACAGCACGAGTGCCGCGGCCCCGATCATGATCATCGGCCGGCGGCCGATGCGGTCGGAGATCCACCCCGACCACAGGATGAACCCGAGGCCCACCAGCGAGCTCGCCAGCGAGATGGCCAGGATCGAATTGCGGTCCATGCCGAGTTCGGTTGTGCCGTAGCTCAGGACGCCGGCGATGCTGATGTAGAACAGCGAGTTGGTTGCGGCGAGCAGACCGCAGCCCAGCAGGATCTTGCGCCAGTGGGTGCGGATCGCCTCGGCGAGCGGGGCCTGGACGACCTGCTGCTCGGGCCGCTTGGCCGCGACTTCGGCCTGCAGTTCCCGGAATTCGGGGGTGTCCTCCACCTTGGTCTGGATGTAGAGGACGACGGGGAACAGCGCGGCACTGGCGAGGAACGGAATCCGCCAGCCCCAGTCGAGGAACACCTCGTTCGACATCGCGGCCGTCGCCGTGAGGAACGCGACGTTGCCCAGGATGACGCCGCACGGCACGCCCATCTGCCCGAACGTGCCGGCGAAGCCTCGACGTTTGGGATCGGCGGACTCGGTGAGCAGCAGGACGATTCCACCCCACTGCCCGCCGCAGGCGAGGCCCTGCAGGAAGCGGAGCGTCACCAGCAGGATGGGGGCGAGGACCCCGATGGCGGCGGCGGAGGGCAGGCAGCCGATCAGGAACGTCGCCAGACCCATGAGCAGCAGGCAGACCACGACGACGGGTTTGCGGCCGTAGCGGTCACCGAAGTGGCCGGCCACGAGCCCGCCGAGGGGCCGGGCGACGAACCCGGCCCAGAAGGTGCTGAAGGACAACAGCGTTCCCATCAGGGGGGAGCTGTCGGGGAAGAACACGTGCGGGAACACCAGCGCCGCGGCGGTGCCGTACAGAAAGAAGTCGTACCACTCGATCGAGCTGCCGATGAGCCCGGCGGCGAGCAGTTTACGATGAGCGCGCGTGTGGTGCGACGTGCCGGCGGTCGTGATGCCGGTCGGACTCACGGATGGCGATGTCACAGATCAATTCCTCCGGTCGGACGGGCCGAGAAACAGCACTCAAACATGAATTCGGGTTCAGGCTGTGGTGCTAGTCTGGGGCATCGGTCATGTGATGTCAATCACGAGCCGCTCTCCCCCACTATGTCTCTCGACGAAGGGAAACCACTCATGGCCAGTGTTCTCGACCCCGTCCTCGCCCACGCGGACGCGGCGCCGGAACGCATCGCCCTGCGCACGCGGGACGGGCAGCGGAGCTACCGCGAGCTGCGCGACGACGCGCTGCGCTACGGCGCGCTGCTCCGCAGCCGCGGCGTCGCCGCCGGCGACCGGGTGCTCCTGCTCGCTCCCTCCGTGCCCGAGTTCGTGGTGGCCTACCTCGGCATCCAGGCGCTCGGTGCCGTGGTGGTGCCGGTGAACACCATGTCCACCGCGGCCGAACTGCGCTACACCCTCGGGGATTCGCGGGCCGTGCTCGCGATCGCCTGGCATGCCGCCTCCGGCTCGGTGGCCGAGGCCGCGGAGGGGCTCGGTGTGCCGTGGCTGTCGCTGGAGCCCGGCGCCGCGGTCGAACAGGAGCCCGTCGATCCCGTCGACCGTGCCGACGGTGACACCGCGGCGGTGCTGTACACCTCGGGCACCACCGGCCGCCCGAAGGGGGCTCAGCTCACCGTCTCGAATCTGCTGTCTGCAGGACGCATTTCGTGCCGATTGTCCGAATCGGGACCCGAGGATCGAGTCGGGACCGGGCTGCCGCTGTTCCACATCTTCGGCCAGGCGTCGGTGATGATGTCGGCCTTCACCGCGGGGGCCTCCCTGTCCCTGCTGTCCCCGTTCGATCCGGCGGCGATGCTCGACCTCGTCGTCCGGGACCGGCTGACGGTGGTGTGCGGGGTGCCGACCATGTGGAACGCGATGCTGCATGCCGAATCTCCCTACGGACCAGCGGACTTCGCGGGACTCCGGCTGGCGGTATCGGGGGGAGCGTCGCTGCCGGGGGAGGTGGCCCGTGACTTCGAGCACCGCTTCGGCTGCACCATCCGGGAGGGATACGGCCTGACCGAGACCACGGCCATGGCGACCTTCTCGTGGGGGGACGTCCCGGCGCGCATCGGGTACAGCGGCACCGCGGCCCCGGACATCGAGGTCGAGGTCTACGGGCCGGACGGCGTCGCGTGCGGCCCGGGGGAGGTGGGCGAGGTGTTCGTCCGCGGACCCGTCGTCATGGCCGGCTACTGGCAGCGACCGGCCGACACCGCGGCCGTGCTCGACGACGAGGGCTGGTTCCGCACCGGCGATCTCGGGGAATTCGACGAGCAGGGCCGGTTGCGCATCGTCGACCGGGTCAAGGACCTCGTCATCCGGGGCGGCTACAACGTGTATCCCAGCGAGGTGGAGGAGGTGCTCTACGAGCATCCCGACGTGGTCGAGGCCGCCGTGGTGGGCGTGCCGGACCGCCACTACGGCGAGGAGATCGCCGCGGTGGTCGTGCTGCGCGACGACGCCGGCGCCGGTGCCGAGGACCTCGTGCGCTGGTGCCGGGAACGGTTGTCCGCCTACAAGGCGCCCCGCATCGTCCGCTTCGTGGACGCCCTGCCGAAGGGGGCGTCCGGGAAGATCCTCAAGCGGGCAATCGACCGGGACGAGTTGTCCCGGTTCGTCGTTCGCCGTTCCGAGTCGGCGGTGTGACCGGTGCCGTCCGCGGCCGGGTGGCGTGCCCGGCCGCGGACGGCCCGCCGGGCTCAGTACGTGTCGCGACGTTCGAAGATCTCGCGCGGGTTGTCGATCAGCATCCGGTCGATGTCCGTGTCGCCGACCCCGGCCTCCCGCAACGCGGGCAGCACGTCGTTGTGCAGGTGCATGTAGCTCCATCGCGGCGTCGCGACGGCGAGCATCTGCGGGTCGAGCCAGTCGTTGAGGGTGGCGTAGTCCTGCGAGAGCAGCATCCGGCCGGCATAGCCGCGCTCGACGAGGGCGGCGATGGTCTTCACCCGCTGCTCGAAGCCGAGATACACGTCCACGCCGCAGCGATCCATGCCGATGTACGAGCCGGCGTCCATCAGCGCCGTGAGATAGCCGATGTCGTCGGAATCGCCGCTGTGGCCGACGATCACACGCGAGAGGTCGACGCCCTCCTCGGTGAACAGGCGCTGCATCACCCGTCCGGACTCGGAGTGGGCGTGGGTGTGCACCGTGATCGGTACGCCGGTGCGGCGGTGGGCGACCGCCACGGCCCGTGCCGTCCGCTCGACTCCCGCGGTCAGGCCCGGGGCGTCGATGGCGCACTTGAGCATTCCCGCCCGCACTCCGGAGTCGAGGATGCCTTCCTCGATGTCGCGGACGAAGAAGTCCACCATCGGTTCCGGGCCGCCGAACAGGGTGTCGGGGCCGCGGTAGTGGAAGTAGTGCGGCAGGTCCATGTAGGTGTAGAGACCGGTCGCCACGACGATGTTCATGTCGGTGGCCTCGGCGACCCGTCGGATGAGGTCGATGTTGCGGCCGGTGCCGACCACGGTGAGGTCGACGAACGTGTCGAAGCCGGCCGCGTGCACCTCCCGGACGCGCGTGATCGCCTCGGCGACCGCCGCGTCCAGGTCGACGCCGATGTCCCAGTTGCCGTGCAGTTCGGGGGAGAGGACGAACAGGTGCTCGTGCATCAGTGTCCGGCCGAGGCTGCCGCTGTCGACGGTGCCGGTGACGGTGGGGACGGTGGTCATGACGTCTCGCTTCCTACGACCTGAATTAGAATTCAGCTTCGTATCAGATCACGATGAGACGCTCATCACAAGACCCCGGGTGTCGTCAGTCTCGCGGCTCCACCCGTGTCATCGCGAGCACGTCGAGCCGCCGATCCAGCTCCTCCTCGCTCAGGCCGTCACCGATCAGCCCCCGGTCGACGACCGTCTGCCGGATGGTCTTCTTCTCCCGCAGCGCCTCTTTCGCGACCGCAGCGGCCTCCTCGTACCCGATCGCCGAGTTCAGCGGCGTCACGATCGAGGGAGACGATTCGGCGAGGGTACGCAGATGCTCGGTGTTCGCCACGAGCCCGTCGACGCACCGCTCGGCGAACAGACGCGAGACGTTGGCCAGCAGGCGCAGCGACTCGAGCAGGTTGCGGGCCATCATCGGGATGTAGACGTTGAGCTCGAACGCGCCCGCGGCACCACCCCACGCCACGGCCGCGTCGTTGCCCACGACCTGCGCCGCCACCTGGGTCACCGCCTCCGGCAGCACGGGATTCACCTTCCCCGGCATGATCGAGCTGCCGGGCTGCAGATCCGGCAGCTGGATCTCGGCGAGACCCGTCAGCGGGCCGGACCCCATCCACCGGATGTCGTTGGCGATCTTCGTCAACGACACCGCGACGGTCCGCAGCGCCCCGGACGCCTCGACGAGACCGTCCCGCGCGGCTTGCGCCTCGAAGCTGTTCTTCGCCGGCGTCAGCGCCTCCACCCCGGTCACCCGCACCAGTTCGGCGACGACGCGGGGACCGAATCCCTCGGGGGCGTTCAGGCCCGTGCCGACCGCCGTGCCCCCGATGGCCAGCTCACCCAGCCGTGGCAGGGTCGCCTGCACCCGCTCGATGCCGGCCTCGATCTGCCGGGCGTAGCCCCCGAACTCCTGGCCGAGGGTGACCGGCACGGCATCCATCAAGTGCGTCCGCCCGGACTTGACGACGCGTCTCCACTCCTCCGCCTTCGCCGCGAGCGAGGCCCGCAGCTGGTCGAGGGCAGGGACGAGATCCTTCACCGCCGCCTCGGTGGCGGCGACATGCGTCGCGGTCGGGAAGGTGTCGTTCGACGACTGCGACATGTTGACGTGATCGTTGGGATGTACGGTCACCCCGCGCTGCGCGGCGATGCTCGCGATGACCTCGTTGGCATTCATGTTCGAGCTCGTGCCCGAACCGGTCTGGAACACGTCGATGGGGAACTGGTCGTCGTGCAGACCCTCGGCGATCTCGGTAGCGGCGGCGACGATCGCGTCGGCCTTCTCCGCGTCGAGCAGACCCAGATCCTTGTTCACCTGGGCGCACGCCGCCTTGAGCAGGCCCATCGCGCGGATCTGGGTGCGCTCGAGACCGCGGCCGGAGATCGGGAAGTTCTCCACGGCCCGCTGGGTCTGAGCGCGCCACAGGGCGTCGGCCGGGACCCGGACCTCGCCCATGGTGTCGTGTTCGATTCGGAACTGCTGCTCGGAATTGTCGGCCATGGCTTCACAGTAGGCCGCTCGAGCCGCAGCGGCGCCCCTTCGGACCGGCGGAGATCCGAAAGGGCGCCACGACCGCGAACCGGGTCACGGCATGGGAGGAACGGCCCCCGCGACGCCGTGGAAATCGATCGAGGTGAACTCGCTGAGCTTCTTCAGCCGGTGGTACGCCTCGACCATCCGGACGGTGCCGGACTTGCTGCGCATCACGATCGACTGCGTCGTCGCGCCGCCGCCGTAGTAGCGGACACCCTTCACCAGCTCACCGTCGGTGACGCCGGTCGCGCAGAAGAAGATGTTCTCACCCTTGACCAGGTCGGTGGTGGTCAGCACGCGGCCCGGCTCGTGACCCGCGTCGATCGCCTTCTGCCGCTCCTCGTCGTCCTTCGGCGCCAGGCGACCCTGCAGCGCGCCGCCCATGCACCGCATCGCGGCCGCGGCGATGATGCCCTCCGGGGTGCCGCCGATGCCCAGCAGCATGTCGACACCCGAACCCGGGCGCGCCGCGGCGATCGCACCGGCGACGTCACCGTCGGAGATCAGCCGGATACGGGCGCCGGTCGCGCGCACATCGCTGATGAGCTGCGCGTGCCGGGGGCGGTCCAGGATCGTGACGGTGATGTCGGAGATCTCCGAGTGCTTCGCCTTCGCCACGCGGCTGATGTTCTCGGCGACCGGCGCGGTGATATCGATGACGTCCGCGGCCTCCGGGCCGACAGCGATCTTGTCCATGTAGAACACGGCGGACGGGTCGAACATGGCGCCGCGCTCGGCGACGGCGAGCACCGCGATGGAGCCGGGTGCGCCCTTCGCCATCAAAGTGGTGCCGTCGATCGGGTCGACCGCCACGTCGCACAGCGGTCCGTCGCCGTTGCCGACCTCCTCGCCGTTGTAGAGCATGGGCGCCTCGTCCTTCTCGCCCTCGCCGATCACGACGACGCCGCGCATGGACACCGAACTGACCATGTGACGCATGGCGTCGACGGCGGCGCCGTCGCCACCTTCCTTGTCGCCACGGCCGACCCAGCGGCCCGCAGCCATCGCCGCGGCCTCGGTGACACGCACCAGCTCGAGGGCGAGATTGCGGTCCGGGGCCTGGCGGCGGGTCGGGGTGCTGGCCGTCATGGGCTACTGCCTCCTGGTGCGGTCGGTCGACGTGGTTGCCGACGCGGGACGGACGTCGAAGGGACGACCGTCGGGTTCCGATGGTTTCGAGTGGTAATTCTCTCATCACCGTCCCGTGAGCGGGGCTCGGACCCGGCCACGTGCGGGTATCGGTGCCGACGGCTGTCAGACTGGAGGCGTGGCCCCCCAGAAACCCCGCATTCTCCACGACACGCGCGACATGGCGTGGTCGCTGATTCCGCTGCTGCTGATCATGGTCGTAGTGGCCGCCATCGCCAGCCAGTGCTCCTTCAGCCCCGGCGGCCCCACCGCGGGACCCGTGCCCAGCTTCGACGTCGACGCGGGCCTGAAGTACGACGCGCGTGAGCTGGACTTCCCGATCCGGCAGCCGAAGGTGCCCGAGGACTGGCAGGCGAACTCCGGCAGCCGCAGCATCATCACCGGCGAACAGGGCGGCGACTCGAGCACCGTCGGGTACATCACCCCCGCCGGCCGGTACGTGCGGTTCACCCAGTCGAACGCGGGGGAGGACGAGCTGGTGCGGTTCGTCGCCGGGGAGCCGCGCACCGCGACGGGGGCGCAGGACATCGCCGGCCGCGACTGGGTGGTCTACGGCGGGCAGGGTGTCGAACCGCTGTGGGTGTCCGACTTCGGCGACGTCCGGATCCTCGTCGGTGGTTCCGGCGACGAGGCCGAGTTCCGCGAGCTCGCGGCCGCAGCGGGGGCGGCTGAGCCGCTACAGCCCTGACGGGCGCGCCGCTACAGCCCTGACGGGCGCGCCGCTACAGCCCTGACGGGCGCGCCGCTACAGCCCTGACGGGCGCGCCGCTACAGCCCTGACGGGCGCGCCGCTCACTCGTCGTCTTCGTCCACCTCGTCGTCGCTGTGCGCCAGCGCGGCCTCCACGCGCTGCCGGGCGCCGGCGAGATGCTCCTCGCAGCGGCGCGCGAGCGCCTCGCCCCGCTCCCACAGCGTCAGCGACTCGTCCAGGTCCAGGCCACCCTGTTCGAGCATCTTGACCACGTTGACCAGCTCGTCGCGCGCCCGCTCGTAGCCGAACTCCGCAACGTCGTCGTTCGGGCCGCTCACGGGCGTGTCCTTCGTCTCGCTCATCCGTTCCTCGTCACTTCTCTCGTCCGATGACGGCCGCGCGCACCGCACCGTCGGCGACCCGCACCCGCAGCTGGGTGCCGGGCGGTGCGTCGTCGACGGACCGCAGCACCTCCGCGTCCCCGTCCGGGACCATCCGCTGCACCACCGCGTAGCCGCGGGCCAGGGTGGCGGCGGGACCGAGCGTCCCGAGTCGCGCCCCGAGATGTTCGATCCGGGTGGCCTCGGCGGCGATCGCCCGGGCCACGTCGCGTCGGGCGCACTGCCGCAGCCGCTCGATCTCCTCGCGCCGCTGGTCGACGGTGCGCAGCGGGTCTGCGAGCACCGGCCGGCTGCGCAGCTGTTCGATCACGTGCTCCTCCCTGCGCACCCAGTTGCGCAGCGCCGCCGCCGCCCGCTCTCGCAGCTCGTCCACCAGGTCCTGCTCGGCCACCGCGTCCGGCACGATCCGTTTCGCCGCGTCCGTGGGGGTGGCCGCCCGCAGATCGGCGACGTAGTCGGACAGCGGGCTGTCCGGTTCGTGCCCGATCGCGCTGACCACCGGCGTCGTGCACCGGACGATCGCGCGGCACAGCGCCTCGTCGGAGAACGGCAGCAGGTCCTCCACGCTGCCGCCGCCGCGCGCGAGCACGATCACGTCGACGGACGGGTCCGCGTCGAGTTCCTCGAGCGCCTCGAGGATCTGCGGGACCGCGGTGGGCCCCTGGACGGCGGTGTTGCGGATCTCGAAACGGACCGCCGGCCACCGGCGCTGCGCGACGCTGAGCACGTCCCGTTCGGCGGCGCTCGCCCGGCCGGTGATCAGACCGATCCGGTGCGGCAGGAACGGCAGGGGCCGTTTGAGCCGCGGGTCGAACAGCCCCTCGGCCGCGAGCAGCGCCCGTAGCCGCTCGATCCGAGCGAGGAGTTCGCCGATTCCGACGGCCCGGATCTCGGTGACCCGCAGGGCCAGGGTGCCGCGGCCGGTCCAGAACGACAGCTTCCCGAACATCACCACCCGGCTGCCCTCGGTGAGCGGCACAGGGGAGTTCTGCACCAGCTGCGGCGAGCACGTCACCGACAGCGACATGTCCGCCGACGGGTCCCGCAGCGTGAGGAAGGCGGTGCGGGTGCCGGGACGCACGTTGAGCTGGGTGATCTGTCCCTCCACCCAGACCGAGCCGAGCCGGTCGATCCAGCTCGCGACCTTCTGCGAGACGGTCCGGACGGGCCACGGATGTTCCGCGGAGTTGGACGGGGTGGCCGTGGGCGCGGAGGTCACTTGGTGCTTGCGTTCGCGATCCGGTTGGACAGCATGGTCTCGAACGGGTCCCGCGCGCGGGTGGCGCTTTCGTACTCGAGCAGCGCCCGCAGGTCCTCGACCGACAGGGTGCGCATCCGCGCCCGCAGTTGCGCCAGGGTCAGCGACGGGTAGTCGAGCAGTTCGACGATCTCGGGAAGCTCGGCCCCGGCCGCGCTCCCGGCGGCAGCCTTCTTCGCGGTCTTCTTCGCCGGTGCCTTCGCTGCCTTCTTCGCCGGCTTCGTCGCGGTCGTGTCGGCGTCGTCGCCGGCTGCGGTCGTGCCGGCACTGATCTTGGCGGCGGTGGACTCGGCGGTCGACTCGGCTCCGGCGCGGGGCCCGGACCCCTCCGTCCCGGCGCCGGCGGACTTCCCGGCCCTCGAATCGGTGGGGACCGGCACCGCCGCCTCCGTCGCGGGCGGCATCGAGTAGAGGGCGAAGCGTCCCGGTGCCCCCGCGGTCGACGGCTCGGCAATGCCCACCGGTTCGGCGTCGTCGTCGAAGGTGGCCCACGACGGCGCCTCGGCGGGGGCAGCGCCGAGCAGCTCGAACAACTGGTCGCCCTTGATCGCGAGCGACGTCATCGTCTGCTGGATCCGCATCGTCGTCTGAAGGATCTGGCTGACCGTGGTCATCGGCAGGGCGACCGCGGTGGACGGCAGCTTGAGGGTCTCTTCGTACGCGGTGACGGCCAGCCCGGCCGCCACCCGCGCCATGAACGGTGGACGGATCATGGGAAACAGACTGCCTCACGTGCCGCCCGATTGGTAGCCGAGGACGGCCGGCCCCGCGGACGGCCCGTACCCTGGAGGCATGTCTGCGCCTGTTCCCCTCGAAGTCGGAATCACTCGGTCGGCCGGTTCACCGGCTGCCGGCAAGCGCGTCCTGCTCGCCGAGCCGCGCGGGTACTGCGCCGGTGTCGACCGGGCCGTCGAAACGGTGGAGAAGGCACTCGAGAAGCATGGTGCCCCGATCTACGTCCGCAAGGAGATCGTCCACAACCGGCACGTGGTCGAGACCCTCGCCGAGCGAGGTGTCGTCTTCGTCGAGGAGACCGACGAGGTACCCGAGGGCGCGGTGCTCGTGTTCTCGGCGCACGGTGTCTCCCCTGCGGTGCACGCCTCCGCCGCCGAACGCAGCCTGCGCACCATCGATGCCACGTGCCCCCTGGTGACGAAGGTGCATCAGGAGGCGAAGCGCTTCGCCCGCGACGACTACGACATCCTGCTCATCGGTCACGAAGGCCACGAGGAGGTGGAGGGCACTGCCGGCGAGGCCCCCGACCACGTCCAGCTCGTCGACGGTCCGGACGCGGTCGACCAGGTCACCGTGCGCGACGAGGCGAAGGTCATCTGGCTCTCGCAGACCACCCTCAGCGTCGACGAGACCATGGAGACGGTCCAGCGGCTGCGCGCGAAGTTCCCGCTGCTGCAGGATCCCCCGAGCGACGACATCTGCTACGCCACCCAGAATCGGCAGGTGGCGGTCAAGGCGATGGCGCCCGAATGCGACCTGGTCATCGTCGTGGGGTCCCGCAATTCGTCGAACTCGGTCCGGCTCGTGGAGGTGGCTCTGGGGGCCGGTGCCCGGGCCGCGCATCTCGTCGACTACGCCCGCGAGGTCGACCCGGCATGGCTCGACGGCGTCCGGACCGTGGGCATCACCTCCGGCGCCTCGGTGCCGGAGGTCCTCGTACGCGGCGTGATCGACCTGCTCGCCGAGCACGGTTTCGCCGACGTGCAGTCGGTCACCACAGCCAACGAGACCTTGGTGTTCGCGCTGCCGCGCGAACTGCGCTCCGCGCGTCGCGCGTAATCCGGCGCGCGTGATCCGGCGCGTGTGATCCGGCGCGGACTCGGTCAGTCCTCGTACCGGTCCCGATAGCGCACCCGGGGCTGCCGGTAGTCCGGGGTCTCCGGTCCCGGCGCCCGCCGACGGGACGGCGGGGGCACCTCTCCCCGCTCGTAGGGACGGTCGGGGCGGGAGCGGTGATCGCCGCGCCGGTCGTAGTCCCGGCGGGTCTCGGCGGCCCGCCGTGGGGCCGGTTCGGCTCGCCGTGGGGCCGGTTCGGCCCGTCGTGGGGCGGGTTCGGCCCGTCGTGGGGCCGGTTCGGCCCGCCGGGTCCGGTAGGCGACATCGGGTGCCGCGGGCGGCTCGCCGGCGCCGCGGCGCGCCGCGTCCGGAGCCGGGGCGGTGGTGCGGCGCCGCACCACCGGGTTGTCGCGCGTGTCTGCAACCTGTCGCACGCTGGCCTTGGTGGAGGCCGGGGGTCGGGCGGCCGCACGGGCGCGACGTCCCCGCGCCGGCTTCGCAGCCCCACCACCGTCGCGGTCCAGCTGCGAGTCGCGTGACGGGGCCCCGGCGGCGCGTGCGCCCCGCCGGCGCGGACGGGCCGGGGCCGGTACCTGCGACCGGCTCAGGAAGATCCGCAGCCCGCCGACGACCAGGACCGCCACCGTGGCGGTGAGCATCACCGGGAACCGGTTCACCAGCGGATACGCCACGTTGAGCGCCAGGTCCTTCAGGCCCCCACCACCGGATTCGACGAGGAACTCCTGCGCGATCGGAACGGCGACGAGCAGCAGCAGCGGCGGCTGGGCCATCGCGGTGAACAGCGCCCGATGCTGCACGGCCGCTACCGCCGCGACGCAACCGAGCACGTAGAACGCGGAGAACGCCGAACCCAGTTCGTTACCGCGTGCCGCATCGATGAGGAAGCCGAGCAGGGTCGAGCTCGCCGCGACGAGGACCGCGCCCCACCACGGGACGCCAGGCACAGTGGGCGCCACCGACCGCATGTCGAGCGGCACCGCCGAGCGAGCACGTTGCGTTGCAGACACATGTCGACACTAGACCCCTCGGGTCAACTTGCTTCGTCGACAGGACCGTCGGACTCGGAAGTATCCGTCGGCGTCACGCGGCGCGGCCACGCATCGACCGGTCGCACCTCCGGGTGTTCGCCGTCGAAGATCTCCAGTTCGCTCAGCTTCCGGGCCGTCACCCCGACCCGGGACTCCATCGACGCGACGGTCAGGTTGAACGAGTCGACGGCCTTGCCCAGCTGGGACC
Source organism: Rhodococcus ruber (assembly GCF_016804345.1). Taxonomy (NCBI): domain Bacteria; kingdom Bacillati; phylum Actinomycetota; class Actinomycetes; order Mycobacteriales; family Nocardiaceae; genus Rhodococcus; species Rhodococcus ruber. The sequence goes on from NZ_CP044211.1 coordinate 1,799,475, forward strand.
CGAGCCGATCGAGGTGTCCGCCGACGACCCCGATCCGCTGATACAGCTCCCGGCCGAGCTGGTGGATCGTCGCGGCCTCCTTCGACAGGGCCTCCTGGCGCCAGGTGTGCGCGATGGTGCGCAGCAGCGCCACGAGGGTGGTGGGGGTGGCCAGGATCACGTTCCGCGCGAACGCGTACTCGAGCAGGTCCGAATCCGCGGCCAGCGCCGCATCGAGGAACGGGTCGCCGGGAACGAACAGCACCACGAACTCGGGCGTCGGATCGAACGATTCCCAATAGGCCTTCGCCGAGAGCTGGTCGACATGCGTGCGTACCTGACGGGCGTGCCGCACCAGGTGCTGGTCACGCCGAGCGACGTCCTCCTCCTGGGCGGCGTCGAGATAGGCGGCGAACGGCACCTTCGCATCCACGACGATCTGCTTGCCACCGGCGAGATACACCAGCAGATCCGGGCGGACCCCGTCCCGGGTGACCTGGGTGTCGAAGTCGCAGTGCCGCACCATGCCGGCGAGCTCGACGACGCGTTCGAGCTGGATCTCGCCCCACCGTCCGCGCACCTGCGGGGCGCGCAGGGCCGTCACCAGCTGCTGCGTCTGCGTCGAGAGCAGCTGCGAGGCGCGGTGCATGCCTTCGACCTGCTCGGTGAGACCGGCGTACGCGTGCACCCGGTTGCGCTCGACGTGCTCCACCTGCCGGGCGAGCGCCCCCACTGCCTCCTGCAAGGGTCCGACGAGACGTGAGACCTGTTCACCGATCGCGCCCGAATGGCGGCGGGCGGAGTCCTCGCTCACGGCGCCGAGCGCTTGCCGCAGCTGCCCCTCGTTCTCGCGCAGGGCCGCGAGCTGGGCCTCCGCCCGCGCGGCGCGGTCGCCGCTGCGGGCGGCGTGCAGCAACCAGCCGACAACCACGCCGAGCGCGAGGGCCGCGAGCAACGCCAGTGCCGTGAGTGCCGTCATGGTGCGCATGATGCCCGAGTGGACCGACAGGCTCACCCGGACCGGGCGACGGCGTGTCGGTGCGCTGCTCTACGGTCTGACGGCATGCGGATCCTGCACACCTCGGACTGGCACATCGGCCGCACCTTCCACGGTGTGGATCTGCTGTCCGACCAGGCCCAGGCCCTCGCCGCCCTCGCCGACCTCGTCGCCGAGCGGCACGTCGACGTGGTCGTGGTGGCCGGGGACGTCTACGACCGCTCCATCCCGAGTGCCGATGCCGTCGCGGTGTGCAACGCGGGGCTCGAAGCGATCCGCGCGGCCGGTGCCGTCATCGTCGCGACGTCCGGCAACCACGACTCGCCCGTCCGCCTGGGCGCGGGCGCGGCGTTCGCCGCCGAGGGCGGGCTGCATCTGATCACCCGGGTCTCCCAGATCGACCGGCCCGTCCTGCTCGACGATGCCCACGGCACCGTCGCCTTCTACGGCATCCCCTACCTGGAGCCGGAGATCACCCGCGCCGACCTGGGCGTGCCCGAGGCGCGCTCACACGCGGAGATCCTCGGCGCGGCGATGAACCGGGTCCGCGCCGACGCCCGCGCCCGCGGCGTCCGCGCCGTGGTTCTCGCGCACGCCTTCGTCGTCGGCGCCGAAGCCTCCGGTTCCGAGCGGTCCATCTCGGTCGGCGGCGTCGAAACCGTCCCGGCGTCGGCGTTCGACGGCGTCGACTACGTCGCGCTCGGTCATCTGCACTCCCCGCAGACCGTCGCCGAGCACGTCCGTTACTCGGGTTCGCCGCTGCCGTACTCGTTCGGGGAGCGCACCCATCGCAAAGCCGTGTGGCTCGTCGAGCTGGATGCGGCCGGGCGGGCGGGCGTCGAGCGTGTCGACCTGCCAGTCGTGCGGGGCCTGAGCCGTCTCACCGGCGTCCTCGACGAGCTGCTCACCGACGACGCGCACGCCGCGGCGGAGGAGCACTACGTCTCGGCCGTTCTCACCGACGCCGTGCGCCCCCTCGACGCGATGCGTCGGCTGCAGGCCCGTTTCCCCCGGGCCGTCCACGTCGAGTGGGACCCGCCCGTCGCGACCTCGACCGGCACCTATCGGCAGAAGGTGCGCGGCCGGACCGACCTCGACATCGCCCGGGAGTTCCTCACCGACGTGCGCTCCGAGCCGTCCGCGCGGGAGCTGCGCTGGGTACAGCAGGCGCTGCGCGACGTCGACCGCGCCGCGGGTGTCGGAACCGAGCAGACCGTCGCACCGGGGGAGGCGTCCGCGTGAGGCTGCACCAGCTGGAGGTCACCGCGTTCGGCCCGTTCGCCGACACCGTGCGGGTGGACTTCGACGAACTCGGCGCCGACGGACTGTTCCTGCTGCACGGCCGCACCGGCGCCGGCAAGACCTCCATCCTCGATGCGGTGGCGTTCGCCCTGTACGGCACGGTGCCCGGGGCCCGCGCCGACGGGCGCCGGCTGCTGTCCGATCACGCCCCCGCCGGCACCGCACCCCAGGTGAGCCTCGAGGCGACCGTCGCCGGCCGGCGGCTGCGGATCGTGCGCAGCCCCGACTACGAGCGTCCGAAGCTGCGCGGGACCGGGACCGTCAAGCAGAACGCCAAAGCGAGCCTGACCTGGCTCGACGGCTCGGGTGAGCACCTCTCCCGGCTGCCCGACATCGGGGAGGCCGTCCGGCGGCTGCTCGGGATGAGCGCCGAGCAGTTCTTCCAGGTCGTGCTGCTGCCGCAGGGCGAGTTCGCGAAGTTCCTGCGCGCCGACAGCGAGGACCGCGGCAAGCTGCTCGAGCGGCTGTTCGACACCACCCGATTCGGCTCCGTCGAACGCTGGTTCAAGGACCGGCGCAGTGCCGCAGCCACCCGCCTCGAGGAACAGCAGCGTGCCGTCGACCTGCTCCTCGCCAAGGTCAGCGCGGCCGCCGGCCTCGAGGCGGGCGCCGACTCCGAACCGGTCGTGTGGGCGCATCGACTGCGCGACGACGCCGCCGAGAACCGGGACCTCGCGCTGGCGGCACTCGACCGTGCGCGCGCCGACGACATCCGCGATCGGGCGGCCCTCGCGGAGGCGACCGAGCTGCGACGGTGCCAGGAACGCCGCGCCCGCGCGGTCGCCGAGCTCGCCGAGCTGGATGCCGCGGCCGCCGAGCTGCAGACTTTGACCGCCGAACTCGACACGGCCCGGCGGGCGGCGCCGGTCGTCGAGATCGCCCGGGACGCGCACCGCGCCGCCGAAGCCGCCGCCACCGCCCATGCCGCCGCGGTGGACGCGGCCGCGCCCCTCGCCGCCGACCGGGAGGGTCGGGCCCTCGTCGCGCAGCTCGACGGTTCCCCCGCCGACGCCGACCGCGGACTGATCCGGCCCCACGAACAGCGTTGGTCGGCGGAGGTGGTCCGCCTCGACGGCCTGCTCGAGCAGGAGCAGCGGCTGATCCTGCTCGAGACCGACCGCGCCGCCCTGCAGCAGCAGCGCCGCGATCTGGCGGTGCGCGCCGAACGGATCGCCGAGGAACTGGACGAACTCCCCGGTCGCCGCGACGCTGCGGAGAAGGCCGCGCGCGAGTCCGAGCAGGCCGCCGCCACCCTTCCCCGGCTCGAGGCCGACCTCACGCGAACCAGCGACGCCCTCGCCGCCGCCACCGAACTGCAGAACCTGGCCCCGCAGCTGCACCGGCTCGAGGACGAGGTCGTCGCCCGTCGCGACGCACACCTCGACGCGCGCACCGCCCTGCTCGACGTGCGTGAGCGCCGCATCGCCGGGATGGCCGCGGAACTGGCCACCGAGCTGGTCGACGGGCATCCGTGCGTGGTGTGCGGAGCCACCGCTCATCCGTCCCCGGCCCGGCCGGCGCCGGACACCGCCACCAAGGCGGACGAGGACGCGGCCCGGGACGCCGAGCAGCGAGCCGGCGCGGAACTGACGCGGGCGCAGGCGGCCGTCGCGGACCTCGCCAACACCGTCGCGGTGCTGCGGCAGCGCTGCGGCGACGCCGGTCTCGAAGAACTCACCGAGGCGCGGGCCGGGGCCGCCGCCGCGCACGCCGCGGCGGCGGCCACCGCGGCCGAATGCGAGCGCCACCGCGGTGAGATCGCGCGGCTGCGCCAGCTCGACGCCGACCTGCGCGAGCAGGCGCACGCGGTGGATGTCGAGGCCGCCCAGGCTGCGCACCGCGAGGAGAGCGCCGCCGCGGAGGCCGACGAGATCCGTGCCCGCATCACCGCGGCAGCCGGGGACGAAGACTCCCTCGCCACCCGCCGACGTCGGATCGCGACGCTCGCCGCCGCCGCGGCGAACCTGCTCGACGCCCGGGTTCGGGCCGCGAACGCGGCGACGAGCGCGCGCGAACGTGCCCGGGAGGCGGCCGCAGCCGCGGAACGGGCGGGATTCGCGAGCGTCGAGCAGGCCCTGGCGGCCGTCCGTCCCGAGGCGCGTCTGCGCGAGATCGACCAGGTGCTGCGCGCGGCGGCCGACCGGCGCGCGGCGGCGCAGGGCGTGCTCGACGACCCGGATACGGCACGGGTCGGCGACGACCCGGTGGACCTGGCCGAACCGGAGGGCGCGGTCGCGCGCAGTGCGGCCGCACTGGCCGCGGCCGTCTCCGCAGCCTCCGAGGCCGAGCGACGCCACGCCGACATCGAGAAGTTCGCGACGCGCCTCGAAGACGAGTACGCGAAGCTGGTGCCGCTGCGGGACGAGCAGGCCGAACTCGCGGCCCTCGCCGAAGTCGTCGCGGGCACCGGGCAGAATGCGCGCAAGATGTCGCTGCGCTCGTACGTCCTCGCGGCCCGCCTCGAGGAGGTCGCCGAATCGGCCTCGGTGCGGCTGCGGCGCATGTCCGGTGGCCGCTACGAGTTCGTGCACTCCGATGCGGCAGGCACGCACGGCAAGCGCGGTGGCCTCGGGCTCGACATCCACGACGAATACACCGGTGTGGTGCGGTCCACGAAGACCCTCTCGGGCGGCGAGTCGTTCCAGGCGTCGCTGGCGCTGGCGCTCGGGCTCGCAGATGTCGTCGCCGCCGAATCCGGGGGACTGGTGCTCGACACGATGTTCATCGACGAGGGGTTCGGCACGCTCGACGCCGACGCGCTCGACGCGGTGATGGGCGTGCTCGACGAACTGCGCGCCGGCGGCCGGGTGGTCGGCGTGGTCAGCCACGTCGACGAAATGCGTCAGCGTATCCCCAGCCGCCTGCACGTCGTGCGCGGCCGCGCCGGGTCCACGGTGGAGATCGCCGGCTGAGCCCGGCCGATCAGGCCGGGCCGGGCTCGGCCGGTGCCGGTGGCAGTGCCGGGGTCTCCTCGGTCGTCTCGAGTTCGTCCGTCGCAGCGCTGCGCTCGTCGATCTGCTCGCCGACGTAACGCAGCACCACCGCGGCGACGGCCGCGACGGGGACGGCGAGGAACGCGCCGATGATGCCGAACAGCGACGATCCTGCGGTGACGGCGAGCAGCACGACCACCGCATGCAGATGCATGCTGCGCGACTGCAGCACGGGCTGGAGCACGTTCCCCTCGAGCTGCTGCACCGCGATGATGATGACGAGAACGATGATCGCGGTGGTCAGCCCGTTCGCGACGAGCGCCACGAGGACGGCGAGCGCTCCGGCGACGAAGGCACCGACGATCGGGATGAACCCACCGATGAAGGTGAGGATCGCCAGCACCGGCGCCAGCGGCACCCCGAGGATGACCAGGCCCAGACCGATGAAGAACGCGTCGATGAAGCTGACGAGCGCCTGCGTGCGGATGAACCCGCCGAGGGTGTTCCACATCCGGATCAGCACCTCTTCCAGGTGCCGCCCGGCACGACCGCCACCGACGGCGTGCACCCACGGGATGAATCGCGGCCCGTCCTTGATGAAGAAGAACACCAGGACGAGGACCAGGCCGATCGTCACCAGCAGGGAACCGGCCGTGCTGACGCCGGTGAACACGCCGCTGGCGATGGTGGCGCCGCTCTCCTGGACCTTGTCGATCACGACCTGGGTCGCGTTCTCGAGCTGCTCGTCCTTCAGGTTGAACGGGGGGCCCTGCACCCAGTCCAGCACCTTGTTGATGCCGTCGGTGGTCTTGTTCGCGAGTTCCGGTGCCTGCGCCACCACCGACGGGACGATGCCCGCGATGATGCCGCCGACGATCGCGAAGAACAGGAACAGCGTCAGGCCGGCGGAGGCCGCGGGCGGCACGCCGCGCTTCATCATGCCGCGGGTGGGCGGCCACAGCATGGTGGCGACGACGATCGCCAGTGCCACGGGCAGGACGATCACCCACATCTTCTCGATGATCCAGCCGATGACCAGCGCGCCCGCCGCGATCACGACCAGCGCCGCCGACCACTTCGCCAGCGCCAGCCCGCCGGAGGCGATCAGCGTGGTGCGGTCCGGTTTCGGTGCCGGTGGCTTGCGCTCGGTGCTCTGCACATCGCTCAACGGACGGTCCTTCCGATGCTCTCGACGCCGCGGATCGGGCTCCGTCTGCAATCTACGGGAACGGCGGCTCGGGGGGCGGTTCACCGGCGCGAAACCCACGGATCGTGGCAGGCTTTCGGCCATGAAGAAGTTCACCGCCGTGCTGGCCGCGAGTGCCGCGGCTGTCGTGCTCGTGTCCTGCAGTTCCGGTGACGACGCGTCGAACGAGTCCGATGCGGCGCGCACAACGATCGGCGGGGCCGCCTCGAGCCTCGCCTCGGCCGCGTCGAGCGTCGCCGAGCGGGCGCGCGGCGCCTTCGACGAGGCGAAGCTCGCGACGTTCGTGGCCGCGTTCCGCACCGGCTACCCCAACCTCGCCGCCGACCGCGACGACGCCTCCATCGAGGCGATCGTCATCGAGACGTGCCCGCTGATCGACTCCGGCGCGAGCGATCAGGAGGTGATCGCCAAGGTCGGCGAGCTGGCGCAGAACGGGGACACCGCGCCCACCGAGGAGCAGGCCGGCCGGATCTCGCAACTCGTCCGTGTCGCCTGCTGACGACCGGGGCATCGGGTCGAGCTCCGCGACGCGATGGCAGTCCGAGCGTAGCGCCGACGACTCCCGCGCCTACATCGAGCGGTTCGCCGAACTCGCGCACGCGGGGACGGATCTGCACGGCGAGGCCCGGTTCGTCGACGTGCTCGTCCCGCGTGGCGCGCGGATCCTCGACGCCGGCTGCGGCACCGGCCGCGTCGGGCTCGAGCTGGCCCGGCGGGGCCATCGGGTGACCGCGGTCGATCTCGACCCGGTGCTCGTGGAGGCGGCCCGGTCGCACCCGGAGCTGACCGTGCATCTCGCCGACCTGGCGCAGCTGGATCTGCCGGGCCCGAGGTTCGATGCGGTGGTTTCGGCCGGCAACGTGATGGTGTTCCTCGCGCCCGGCTCCGAGCGGTCCGTGCTCGGGCGGATCGCCGCGCACCTGCGCCCGGGCGGGGTGTTCGTCGCCGGGTTCACCACCGGCGCGGCATACCGTCCGTCGCAGTTCGCCGCCGACCTCGCGGCCGCCGGCCTGGTACTCGAGCAGCGTTTCGCCACCTGGGACCTGCGGCCGTGGCACGACGACGCCGACTGGCTGGTGGCCGTCGCGCGCCGTGCGGATGACGGGGGCGTGACCGCGACCCCGTAGAATATCGATTCTGTGAGCCTAACCCTCGGAATCGTCGGTCTTCCCAACGTCGGAAAGTCGACGCTGTTCAACGCGCTGACCAAGAACGAAGTGCTTGCCGCGAACTACCCGTTCGCCACCATCGAGCCGAACGTCGGCGTCGTCGAGCTGCCCGATCCGCGGCTGGAGCGGCTCGCCGAGATCTTCGGGTCGCAGCGCATCCTGCCTGCGACCGTGTCGTTCGTCGACATCGCCGGCATCGTCAAGGGCGCCTCCGAGGGCGCCGGGCTCGGCAACAAGTTCCTCGCCAACATCCGCGAGGCCGACGCCATCTGCCAGGTCGTGCGGGTGTTCGCCGACGACGACGTCGTCCACGTCGACGGCCGCGTCGACCCGCTCGCGGACATCGAGATCATCGAGACGGAGCTGATCCTCGCCGACCTGCAGACCCTGGAGAAGGCCCTGCCGCGCCTCGAGAAGGAGGCGAAGAAGAACAAGGAACTCAAGCCGCTGTTCGACGAGGCCGTCAAGGCCCAGGGCGTGCTCAACGAGGGGAAGACCCTGTTCGCGGCGAAGGACTCGCTCGACTTCGGCCTGCTGCGCGAGCTGAACCTCATGACGACCAAGCCGTTCCTGTACGTGTTCAACGCGGACGAGGCGGTGCTCACCGACGAGGCGAAGCAGCAGGAGCTCCGCGCGGCCGTCGCGCCGGCCGACTGTGTGTTCCTCGACGCGAAGGTCGAATCCGAGCTGATCGAGCTCGAGGCCGACGAGGCCCAGGAACTGCTCGAGTCCATCGGACAGACCGAGCCGGGCCTGCACTCGCTCGCCCGCGTCGGCTTCCACACTCTCGGCCTGCAGACCTACCTCACCGCCGGTCCGAAAGAGGCCCGGGCCTGGACCATCCCGCAGGGCGCGACCGCCCCGCAGGCCGCCGGTGTCATCCACTCCGACTTCGAGCGGGGCTTCATCAAAGCCGAGGTCGTCTCCTTCGAGGACCTCGACTCGGCCGGATCGATGGCCGAGGCGAAGGCCCGCGGCAAGGTCCGCATGGAGGGCAAGGACTACGTCATGGCGGACGGCGACGTCGTGGAGTTCCGCTTCAACGTGTAGTGGGGCCCCGACGTCGGGGACACCGGCTCGGTGTCTGCCGTCGCCTCCCCCAGGTTGCCGAGCGCGACGCCACCGCGCACGCTGCGCTCAGCACCCCGGCACGGGTGCCTCGCCCAGCGTCCGGCGGGTGACGAACCTCCGCGGCGTCCCCGACAGCGGATCTCTGAATTCCAGTTCCCGCGCGAGCAATTGGAGTGGGAGGGAATGATCGTCCGGGGCCTCGGGCAGCAGGTCGGGATACCAACGGTCGCCCAGGATCCCGGCGCCGAGCGCCGCCAGATGCACCCGCAACTGGTGCATCCGTCCGGTGTGTGGACGCAGAACCGTGTGCAGCACAGCACGTCCGGAGGCGCTCACGCCGGTCCCGCACACCTCCACCACCGTCTCGGCATTGGGCTCACGGAGGTTGTCGACGACCACCCGTAGTTCGCCGCGCCGCGCCTCGATGTGGTTGCGGTAGACGGTGGGCAGGGCGCGACCGGCAAGCGCCGGTGCGTCCGGGTCCCACCCGGGCGGTCGCGCCGACACCGCCTCGTAAACCTTGACGACCCGCCGCTTTTCGAACAGCGACTGGTAGGCGCCGCGCGTCGCGGGGCGGGCCGAGAACATCACCAGGCCGGCGGTCGCTCGGTCGAGTCGATGGATCGGTGTCAGGTCCGGGTTGTCGAGGCGGGTCCGCAACCGGACGAGCGCGGACTCGCGCAGGTATCGTCCGCCCGGGGTGGTCGGGAGGAAGTGCGGTTTGTCGATCACGACGAGATCGTCGTCGACATGCAGGATCTCCTCCTGGAACGGCATCGGTTCCTCCACCGGCAGATCGCGGTAGTACCAGATGAACCGGTGCGCGCCCAGCGCGGTGCCACGACCGATCGGACTGCCGTCGGAACCCACGATCTCGCCGGCGTCGAACCGCCGGTACAGGTCGTCGGCGTCCAGGTGGTCGAACCTCGCGACGACGTACGCGGCGATCGTTGCCCACGGGCCCGACGCCGGGACGCGCAGGCGCGTCGGTCCGATCCCGTCCTTGACGGGAAGCGGTGAGGGCATCGGCACGCCCGTCATCATCCCACCGCCTGCCGGCTCGTCCGCGCCGCGGGTCGGGCCGAGACGTGGGTGGGACGGTCCGGCCCACAAGCGATCGCCGGGCCCCGCGGCGCGGAACCCGGCGATCTGCTGCGACGGTCGATCAGTGGAGCCCGACGACCTCCTGGGCGATGGCGGCCAGGCGGGTCTGGGCGGCCGACACGACCCCGTGCCGGTTCTTGTGGGCCTCCTCGTATGCGACGATCGCGCGCACGTCGGCCGGTTCGGTCAGTTCCTTGACCTCGGCGACCGCCTGGGAGACGTTGAGGCTGTCGTAGTCGGCGATCGGAAGTTCCTCGGCGGAGAGGATGCCGGTGGCGCTGCGCGCCGTGTGGATGGCCCGGGCGGTCCCGTCCGCACCTTCGCGGCGGGTGATCCGTTCGGCGGTCTCGAGCGCCGCGTCCCGGCTGGCCGTGAGGGTCTTGCTGGCGACGTCGCCGGCATGTGCGCCACGGGCCAGCAGCGACCCCAGGGCGGGCCGGGTCGAGCGGGCGGCGTCGATCGCGCGGTCGATGCCGCGCGTGGACCACATCAGCGGGACGTTGACGATGCGCACGGCCGCGCCGGCGGCGGCCTGCAGCGGGGTCCGTCGCAGCGCGGCGGGCCCGCCGAGGGCGTCCTCGGCCAGGACGGTGGTCAACCACTCCACGGTCGCGCTGTGGGCGGTGATCAGACGATCGGCCAGGCCGACGACCGCGGGGGTCTGGGCGGCCGTGGCGAGGGCCTTGAGGTAGCGGGCGCGGTCGAGAAGCTGGTGCTCGAGCGCGAGGTCGCCCAGGAGCGCCTCGTCGAACGGCTGGGCCTGTTCGGCCATGGCCTTCACCGCGGCGGCGGCGCGGCCGACGAACGGGCCGATGACGTCGGGCAGGCCGCCCAGTTCGCGGATGGTGCGTTCGATGGCCTCGGCGCGGTCGCGGCCGTTGGCTGCGTTCTCGGTCAGTTCGCGGCGGACCGCCTCGGTGCGGGCCTGGGCGATCCGGGTCTCGGCGACCTGGATCTCGGTGTTGGTCAGGTCGAGCAGTGCTCGCAGCTGGGTGAGCAGCGTGGCGGTGTCGGTCTTGGTCATCGTGCGTTCGCTCCTTCGGTCGATGTCATCGATGGGGCTCACCGACGTGACATCGTTCGGCTACCCGGCACCTACCGACGGGTAACACTGTGTGAGGGAGAACACATCCGAGGGGGCGTGACCTGCGTCCGGGTCCGGCACCGGCGGAAGGGACGGGGATCAGTCCGCGCGCGACAGCACCGCGACCAGGAACCCGGACCCGTCGGTGAACGGGCGCAGATCCCAGGTCGAGAGCTTCAGGTCCACCGCGAGACCGCCGGCCGCGGCGTCGGCGAGGAACTGCGGGAACTCGTAGCCCCGGTCCGCGCCGAACCCCACGACCGCCCGACCCGTCGGGGCGAGATGACGGGCGAAGCCCGCCAGGACCGCACCGCGAGTGGAGGGCGCCAGGAAGGTCATCACGTTGCCCGCGCAGACGATGACATCGAAATCGGCCGCGACACCGCGGGCCGGCAGATCCAGTTCGGCGAGATCGCCGACGAGCCAGGTCGGGCCGGGATGGTCCTGTTCCGCAGCAGCGATCAGGACCGGATCCACGTCGACGCCGACCACCACGTGACCGGCATCGTGCAGATAGCCACCGATCCGTCCCGGGCCGCAGCCCGCGTCGAGGACTCGTCCGCCGCGGTCGAGCATGGCGTCGACCAGCCGGGCTTCGCCGACGATGTCCTTGCCTTCCGACGCCATCGTCCGGAACCGCTCGACGTACCAGGTGGAATGTGCGGGGTCGGCCGCGGTGATCTCTTCCCACTGGCTCGGGGTGCGATCGCTCATCGTCGTTCCTCCTCGATTCGGCGGGGCTGCGGTCCCCCGTGCGGCGGCCGTGGACCCCGCGGGGCGGCCGTAGAGCCGGCACGGCGGGCCGCAGTCACCGTATGCGGTCACCTTAGGCACCCGGGGTGGAGCTCTGTCGAGCGCACCCGCCGGCGCTCCGGCTGCGCAGACCCGTTCGATGACCGGTCACCTGCCGGGACCGGTTGACATCCGTGTGCCCGACCGCGAACGTGCAGTGGACGAGTCCGGCAGACGCTGCGCGGGTGCGCGAGTCCGGCTCACCTGTCCTCCGTACAGAGGAGTGCGATGTGAAGTCCGACTCCCGGCCCGGCGAGCCCCGCCGGTATCGCAGGGGCCGCACCCACCGCCTGGAGAACGTCGTGATGAGCGCGTTGGTGCGGGCCGGCGTCGTCCCGCATTCGTACCTGCTGACCACTCGAGGGCGTCGCACCGGCCGCACCCGCGCCAACCCCGTCACCGTCGTCGAGCATGCGGGCCGGCGCTGGCTGGTGGCGCCCTACGGTGCGGTGCCGTGGGTGCTCAACGCGCGCGCCTCCGGCCGCGTGGGCCTGACCCGCCGCTTCCGCACCCGCCACTACGCGATCCGAGAGGTGCCGGCGCACGAGGCCGGCCCGGTCCTGCGGACGTACGTCGGCGTCGCGTCCGCCACCCGGGACTACTTCCGGGCCGGCCGCGACGCCTCGACGGAGGAATTCGAGGCGGAGGCCGACCGCCACCCGGTATTCGAACTCACCCCGGACCGCCGGCCCGAGAACTGAACGACGACGGACGACGGACGCGCTCGGCTGCGTCGGCCCCGATTCCCGACGGGGAGGTGCCCGCAGTTCTCGAAGAGGGACTGCGCCCGCGCGGAGATGCGGTCGCCGAAGCGCCACTACCGGCCCTGTTATTCGTTCGTGATCGAATGTTGCCGTTCGGTGATGTGAGTGAGGGTGGGAACGTCACCGGAGGGAGGAATGCTCGTGCACGGCAGGCTCACGAGTATCAGCAGCAACGGTCGAGCGCGGCCGTGCGGTGCGCACGAGGTTGGGACGTGACCATGGCGACCACACCGGCAATCCCCGAGATCTCCGGCGAACGGGCTGCAACGCTCGTCGAGAGTCCGAGAGTCGGGTGGATCCTGCTCGCGCTCTTCGGTCTCGGCGGTGGCCTGGTGGCGGCGTCGATCGCCGGGTCGCTCCTGATCGGGGTGTCGGTGGTGGTGCTCGTCGGCGGCCTCGCCGCGGTGCTCGTCGCCGCCGTCTGACCCCGGTCCCGGCTGGGGAAGGTCGGGACCGGTCCCTCGTCCGGCCTTTGCCGGGCAGGTCGCCCGTGCGACGCTGGGCACATGGTGTTCGTCCTCGCCGATCCCTCCCGGCCCGCGGTTCCCGGGGCCGCGGGTCTGCAGGTGACGCCGTTCTACGCGCCGGTGCGCCGCCTCGACTCGGGTGCGCTCGCCGCGGTGGAGGTCCAGCTGCGCGGACCCGCAGACGGGCCGCTCGCCACCGCGGAGGCGCTGCGGGCCGCGGCACGGACGATGAGCGAGAAGCGGCACCTCGACCGCCTCAAATGGTCGGTCGCGCAGTCGCGGCCGGTCCGGACCGTTCCCGCGCTGGTGGCGATGGACATCGAATCGGTCGAGACCCTGGACGTCCCCGACGCGGAAGGGTTGCGGCACGATGTCGTGGTGATCACCGAGGAGTCCCTGATCGCCGACCCGTCGCGGACGTTGCGCGCGGTGGCCGACGCCCGTCGCCGCGGCAAGGTCGTCGCCGTCGACGACGTCGGGTCGCGGCCGCAGTCCCTGGCCCTGCTGCCGCTCGTCGAGCCGGACGTGATCGTCCTGGCGCCGCGGCTGTCGGCCCACCGCGCGGACGATGCCACGGCCCGTACCGCGCACGCCGTGGCCGCACAGGTCGAACGGACCGGTGCGCTGGTGATCGCGGACGGCGTCGATACGGAACTGTGCCGGCGACGGGCCCTGGCCCTCGGGGCCACCTACGGGCTCGGGGCGCTCTATCCCGCAGTCGACACCCCGGAACAGCTCGCGGGGGACAGGGTCGACCCCTTCCCGCCCATCCCCGTCCGCGGCGCACCCTCCGCGGAGACGAGCACACCGTTCGCGATCGCCTCGGACGGGCGCCGGCCCGTGCACAGCGTCAAGCGTCTGCTCGTCGCGATGAGCACGAGTCTCGAGAATCAGGCCGGCGCCGCGGGCCCGGAGACCATCGTGCTCGGCACCTTCCAGTACGCCCGCAACTTCGGGGAGCGCACCCGAGCGCGCTGGCAGTACCTGGCGGATCGGGTCGCGTACGCCGGGGTGTACGGCGTGGGCCTCGGACCCTGCGCGGAGGCACGCATTCACCACGCGTCGCTGGACCCGGACGACCCGCTCGTCGAGGAGTGGAACGTCGTCGTCCTCGGCCCGTACTTCGCGTGTGTCCTGTCGGCCGTGGACCGGCATCGGGGCACCGACGACCTCGATCGCGAGTTCGACTACGTCGTCTCGTACGACCGCGGCACCGTGGTGCGGTGTGCCCGTTCGATCCTGGACCGGTTCACGACGGCGTAGGACGGTCCGGCACGGGACCGATCAGCACCCCCGGATTCAGGATGCCCGCCGGATCGAGCGCCGCCTTGGCCGCCTGCAGGACCGCGGCGAACGGGCCGGGCCGTTGACGGTCGTACCAGGGCCGGTGATCGCGGCCGATCGCGTGGTGGTGGGTGATCGTGCCGCCGGCGCTCAGGAGTGCCTCCGACACGGCGGCCTTGATGTCGTCCCACTGCGCCACCGTGCTGCCCCACCGGCCCGCGGCGTAGATGCCGAAGTAGGGGGCGGGGCCGTCCGGGTACACGTGACTGAACCGGCATGCGACCACCCCCGTCGCGCCCGCCCGGCGCAGCGCCTCGTTCGCGGCGTCGTGCACCGCCTCCCGCAGGGTGTCGAAAACGTCCCAGGTGCACGCGGTTTCGAAGGTCTCGACGATCATCGATCGGGCGGCCAGGGCATCGCGCAGGTACGGCATGCGCAGGAACGACGACCGCCACCGTCCCGCGGCGCCCGTGTCGGTCCCGTCCCCGGACGAGTGCCGCGGCGGCTCCGGCAGGGTGCCGCCGTGCCCGCGGCACAGGTCGACAGCCCGGTCCAACCACGCGTCCACCGGGTGATCGGCGGACTCGAAGGCGAGCAGGAGGACACCGCCGGGGGACGCCGTGCCCGCGTTGACGAACGCCTCGACGGGGTCCAGCAGCCGGCAGTTGGCGGGACGCAGCCCCGACTGGGCGACGGCGCGCGTCGCGGCCACCGCCGCGCCGTAGTCGGCGAAGTGCACCGAGGCGTCGGCTCGCCACCGGGGGCGAGGCTGCAGCCGCATCCAGGCCTCGGTCACGATTCCGCGCGTCCCCTCGGAGCCGAGGAACAGGCGATCCGGTGACGGACCCGCTCCCGAGCCGGGCAGGCGCCGCGACTCGCACGTGCCCGCGGGGGTGACGACCCGCATCGACTCGACCAGATCGTCGATGTGGGTGTACCCGGTCGCGAAGTGACCTCCCGAACGCGTCGCCAGCCAGCCGCCCAGGGTGGAGAACTCGAAGGACTGCGGGAAGTGCCGCAGCGTCAGACCGGACGGGCGCAGGCCGTCCTCGAGCGCCGGGCCCAGGGTGCCCGCCCCGATGCGGGCCGCCCGGCTCGTGGGGTCGATCTCCCGAACCCCCTCGAGGCCGGTGAGATCCAGGCTCACCACACCGGCGAAGTCGCCGTCCACTCGCGGCTCGACACCACCGACGACGGAACTGCCGCCGCCGAACGGGATCACGGCGACGCGCGCCCCGGCGCACCAGTCCAGCACGTCCACGATCTCGGTTTCGGTGGTCGGCCGCACGACGAGATCGGGCGGATGGCGCAGGTCGCCGAGCAGGTTCCGCACCACATCCCGGAACGCGCGGCCGTGGGTGTGGGCTGCCCGATCCACCGGGTCGGAGGAACACAGCGGCGCAAGGGAATCGGGCGCCGCGATGCGTGCGGGCGGTAGTCCGAGCGACGCGATGTCCGGTGGCGGGTGGTCGGTCAGGTCGGCGCCGGGCAGCAGAGCCGAGGCGCGTGCGATCAGCTCCCGCAGTTCCCCGCCGCGTACGGCGTCCTCGACGGTGCCCCAGCCCCACCACGAACGCGTTCGGGTCACGACGCCCGCACCGGCGTGCGCGGTCTCACGGGGCGCCCTCCGGTGCCGACAGCACCAGGTCGGCGGTGGTGGTGAAGCCGACGGGCCCGCGCGGGACCCGTTCGGAACGTTCCAGCAGCAGATGGGCGGCGCGGCCGGCCAGGCGCAGCGTCGCGATCTGGTTGCCGAAGAACGGCCCGGTCGCGCGGGTCCACTCGATCGGTACCGGGGGCACCTCCGACACCCGTCCGAGCACGAAACGCACGGCCCGTTCCATCGCCCGGCTCCAGGAGACGCGGAACACCGCCCGGACCGCGGCGGGCACATAGTTGTGCAACGGCGAGCAGGTCAGCTGGAACACCCGGGTCGACATCGGATCCGGGAACCGTGCCTGCGCGACGTAGGCGTGGTGCACGTCGCCCGAGAGCACGCAGATCGTGGCCGGCGGACGGCCGGACGGTCCGGTGCAGCGGCCCCGGCCGATCTCCGCGAAGAGCCGGGCGAGCCGGTCGAACGAGTCGCGGAACGCCGCCCAGTGCTCGAGGTCCGCGCCGCGGCGGACGATCTCCGCCCAGCCGGCGACCCGTTTTCCGCGCACCCCGGCGGCGAGCCGCTCGTCCCAGGACTCGAGGTCGTGCAGCGCCCGCGGCAGCAGCCAGGGCAGCGACGTCCCGACGAGCAGGTGGTCGTAGTCGCCCTCCGTCTGCCGCTCGATCCAGGAGAACTCCGGGTCCGAGACCATCTCGCGACGCCCGCCGGCCAGGATCCGGCCGCAGCGCGAGTCGATCACCAGCAACCGGACGTTCCCGAGGTCGCGCCGGAAGGACCACAGGGTGCCCTTCGCGCCGTCGGCCTCCTCGTCCGCGGCCGACGCGAATTCCCGCAGCAGCGGCTCAGCATCCCCGTCGCACTTGCGGACGCGCTGGTACAGCTCGTTGCCCGCGAGCTCGGCGGGATCGAGGTTGCCGAGGTGCTGGTACACCCAGTACGACGCGAGGGCGCCGACGATGCGTTCCTCCCACCACGAGGTGGCTTCGACCTCGTCGCGCCAGGACTGCGAGGTGTTCCAGTCGTCGTGCACGTCGTGGTCGTCGAAGATCATCGAGGTGGGGACGGTGGACAGCAGCCAGCGCACGTGGGGGTCGGACCACGACTCGGCGTAGAGCCAGGTGTACTCCTCGTAGTTGCGGACCTGCGGGCCGGGAGGCTCGTCGAGGTCGTGGCGCTCGCGGACCCGCTCGAGGGTCTGGGCGGACAGTTCGTCGGCGTAGACCTGGTCGCCGAGGAGCAGCAGCGCGTCGGGCCAGCGGTCCGGTGCCCGGGTCGTCATGCGCTGCGCGTACGCGTCGAGCGCGTCGGCGCCGAGCTTGTCGTCGTTCTCGGTGGCGGCCGTGGTGGCGAACCGGCACGAACCGAAGATCAGTTCGAGGGGGCGGCCGGTGCCGAGGGTGCGGACGACGGACGCCGGGAAGTCGGGGGGCGGCCAGACCGGATGTCCGTCGAGGCGGACCTCGTACGGAGTGGTCGAGCCGGACTCGAGGTCGTCGATCACCACCAGTGCGTAGTGGTGACCGGCAACGGTCCAGGTGTGTTCCCGGTGGCCGAGGATCTCGACGGTGCACGGGTCCGACGTCTCCACCCACACGGTGGCGTCGCGGCGACCGACGTGCCGCAGGACCGGACCCAGGACGAGTTCTGCCATGGCGCCACCTACATCGGAGTTCGGCTCGGCGTTACAGCCATGCGCACGAGCCTACTGGCGCGCGGGGTCTGCGCGGTCCGGCTCGGCCGATTCGTCGTCGGGGGTGGTGCCGGGTGCCGATGCGGAGGATGGTGAGGGGTGCCGGGTGACCGGCGGACAGATGCGCACTGCGAGGGGAACGGAGCGGAGCAGTTGAGTACTCAGCCCAGGTCCGAGGACCCACTGGAGAACATCGACGAGGACACGAAGCGCCGGGCATCGGAGCAGGCGGAGGAGATGCAGCGCCGGTACGAGCCGGGGGCGCGCCCCACGGTGACGCTGCCCGGAACCGGGGGGACGGTGTCGGGCACGGCGTTCGCCGACATCGTCGAGACGGGGAGCGACGAGGTCGACGAGGAGGGCGACACCGCCCCCGGCCGGTGATGCCCGCAGGCCGTGGCACCCGCACTGCGGGTGCCGGGCGCGGTCACGTCCGGGCGAGCAGTGCGTCCAGTGCCGCGTAGCTCTGGCCGAGACCCTCGGCCATGCCGGAGTTCAGCATGCCGTCGCGTTCCTCGGAGGTGTGGAACTGCGAGACGGTGACCACGCGGGTGCGGCCGTCGCCGAGGTCTTCGAACGTCGCGGTGTCGATGGCGACGTACGCCGGCATGCCGTCCCATTCGAAGGACTGGACGATGCGGTCCTTGGGGGTGATCTCCCGGAATCGCCCTTCGAATCCGTGGGCTTCACCGTCGCTGTGCTCGACGAACCGCCAGTGTCCACCCCGTTCGAACTCGAAGCGTTCGACGTCGAGGCGGTTGCCCCGGCCCCACCACCGGGCGAGCAGCTCGGGGTCGGTGTAGGCGGCCCAGACGCGGTCGCGGTCGGCGTCGAAGACGCGCTCGACCCGGATCTCCCGCTCGTGGGGAGTCGTGACCGTAAGCGGGGCAGAGGGATTCGTGGTTGTCATGGCGTTCCTTTCGTTCGGTCGAGGAACTCCGCAAGGCGGTCCATGCGGCCCTCGATCATCTGCTGGTGGTCGCGGATCCAGTCCGCTTCGTGCTCGAGTCGGTTGATGCCGAGCCGGCAGTGGCGCACGCGGCCCTTCTTCTCGGTGACGACGAGACCTGCCTCCTCGAGGAGCCGGACGTGTTTCGTGATCCCGGTCGGTGTCATCCGGTACCGGGCGGCCAGGTCGCTGATCGAGGCCGGTCCGGCGCGCAGATCCTGGAGGATCCCGCGCCGGGTCGGGTCCGACAGCGCCGCGAACGTGGCATCGAGACTCGAATACTGAACCATCAGGTTCAGTGTTGCAGGGCTGCGGAGCCCTGTCAACGGTCCCGACCGGCCGATACTGTGCAGTTCATGCCGAAGTCCTTCGCCTTCACCACCGAGCTGGACCACCACGTCCGCGACGTGCACGCGGTGCTGCTCGACGAGCGGTACTGGCTCGACCGGGTGGCGGACCGGGCGAGTGCCACCGCGATCGTCGAGGAACCGCACGGTCCGGGCAGTGTGCGGGTGACCGTCACGGACCGGTCCGAACCCTCGGATCTGCCGTCGATCGTGCGCGGCGTGCTGCGCGGGCCGCTGATCGTCGAGCGCACCGACGAATGGGGTCCGCTGGTCGACGACGTCGCCGACGGGCTGCTGTCCGGAGGCGCCACCGGCCTGCCGGTCGCCCTCGAAGGACGATCCCGGCTGCGGACGAGCCGCACCGGTGGGACGTACGTCGACGTGCAGGGGCAGGTCGTCGTCCGGGTCCCGCTCCTCGGCGGCCGGATCGAGTCGATGGTGCACGGGATGGTCCAGCAGATCGTCGAGCACGATCGGATCGCGATCGCGGCGTGGCTGTCGCGCTGACCTGCCCCGACCGGTCCGGCAGCGCGCGTCGCGCGGCCGCCGCGGCGAGCGCTGTCGCCGGGATGTGATAAGCCGGTGCAGGACCGGAACACACCGAGCGACGAGGGGACCCGCGTGCTGACGCTGCACCGCGCCGAGCGCGCCGACACCCTGGCCGCCGCTCTCGCCGAGTTGCTCGTCGTGCCCCTCGCCGACCCGTTCGCCCGCGAGATCGTCGCCGTCCCCGCCAAGGGGGTCGAGCGGTGGCTGACGCAGCGGCTGTCGACGGTGCTCGGCGGCACCTGCGGTGACGGTGTCGCCGCCAACATCGACCACCCGTCGCCGGCACGGCTGGTGGACGAGGCGCTGGCCGCTGCCACCGGCCGGACGGCGGCGGACGACCCCTGGCACCCCGACCGGATGCGGTGGACGCTGCTCGACGTCGTCGACGACTGCCTCGACGAACCGTGGTGCACCGTCCTCGCCCGGCACCTCGGCCGCGACGGCGTCGATCACCGCGCCGGTCGACGCTACGCCACCGCCGCCCACCTGGCCGACCTGTTCCGCAGCTACGCGTCGCAGCGCCCGGAGATGCTCGTCGACTGGGCCGCCGGGCGCGACACCGACGGCACCGGCCACGACCTCGCCGAACACCTCGTGTGGCAGGCCCGGCTGTGGCGGCGGCTGCGCGAGCGCCTCGGCGACGACAGTCCCGCCGAGCGGCTCACCGCCGCCTGCACGCGGTTGCGCACCGACCCGGAGCTCGTGGACTGGCCGGCTCGGCTGTCGCTGTTCGGCCCCACCCGGCTCACCGTCGCCCAGTGCGCGGTGCTGTCCGCGGTTGCCGCGAACCGTGATGTGCACCTGTGGATTCCGCATCCGAGTCCGGCGATGTGGGAAGGGCAGGCGGCCGCGGCGCCGGTTCGTCGTCGCGCCGACGACCGCAGTGCCCTCGCGGTGCAGCACCCCCTCCTGGCGAGCCTGGCCCGGGACGTGCGCGAACTACGCGCGCACCTCGCCGGTCCCGGAGTCGCCGACGTGCACCACCCCGGCGGGACCGGCCCCGACACGCTCCTGGGGCGCCTGCAGGACGACCTCCGGGCCGACCGGCCCCCGGCCCGCTCCGCCGCCGCCGACGGCACGATCCGCATCCACGCCTGTCACGGTCCGGCGCGGCAGGTGGAGGTGCTGCGCGAGTGCCTGCTGCACCTGTTCGCGGACGATCCGAGTCTCGAACCCCGCGACGTGGTCGTCATGTGCCCGGATGTGGAGACCTACGCGCCGCTCGTGCAGGCCGCATTCGGCCAGGGTGCCGCCCGGCACGACACCTCCGGGCACCCGGGACACCGGCTACGGGTGCGTCTCGCCGACCGCGGCCTGCGCCGCACCAACCCGGTGCTGGCGGTCGTCGCGACGCTCGTGGGGCTCGCCGACGCACGGGTGACCGCCAGCGAGGTCCTCGACCTCGCCGGGGCCGCGCCGGTGCGCCGGCGGTTCGGCTTCGTCGACGACGACCTCGAACGGCTGCAGGAATGGACCGCCGCTGCCGGGGCCCGCTGGGGCATCGGCAAAGGGCAGCGGAACGCCTTCGGCCTCGGGGACTTCCCGCAGAACACGTTCGGCACGGCCCTGGACCGGATCCTCCTCGGCACGGCCGCCGACGAGTCGCAGAGCGAGTGGCTCGGACTCACGCTCCCGCTCGACGACGTCGAGAGCAACGACATCGACCTGACGGGACGGTTCGCCGAGTACATCGACCGGCTCACGGTGGCACTGCACGGCCTGCGCGGTCCCCAGCCGGCCGCGCAGTGGGCCGACGCCCTCACCCGCGCACTGGATCTGCTGACCGATGTCGATCCCGCCGACGCCTGGCAGCTCACCCAGGCTCACCGGGAACTCGCCGCCGCCGTCGAGCACGCCGGGCCGGCGCCGCTGCGGCTGGCCGACGTGCGGGCCATGCTGACGGCCCGGCTCGCGGCACGCCCGACGCGCGCGAACTTCCGGACCGGCGAGCTGACCGTGTGCACGATGGTGCCGATGCGGTCGGTGCCGCACCGCGTCGTGGTCCTGCTCGGCCTCGACGACGAGAGCTTCCCCCGCTCCGCCCACATCGACGGCGACGACGTGCTGGCAGTGAATCCCTGCCTGGGGGAACGTGATCCGCGCAGCGAGGACCGGCAGTTGCTGCTCGACGCCGTCATGTCGGCGGGGGAGACGCTGCTGCTGTTCTACACCGGTGCGGACCCGGTCACCGGTGCCCGCCGCCCCCCGGCGATCCCGCTGAGCGAACTGCGCGACGTGGTCGAGACGATGGTCGGTCCCGACGGCATGGCCGAGCTCCTCACCCGGCATCCGTTGCAACCGTTCGATCCGCGCAACTTCCGGCCCGACCGCCCGCTGAGCTTCGACCGGGCCGCACTCGCGGGGGCGCGCGCCGCGCAGCACCCGGCGAAACAGCGTCCCGGACTGCTGCAGCGGCCGCTCACGCCGGCCGCGCGCAGCGACGTCGACCTGGCCGACCTCGTCGCGTTCGTCACCCACCCCACCCAGGCGTTCCTGCGGCAGCGCCTCGGGGTGCGGGTGCCCGATCGCGACGAGGACATCGCCGACGCCCTCGATGTCGGCCTCGACCCGCTCGCCCGGTGGGACCTCGGCGACCGCATGCTCGAGGCGCTGCTCGCCGGCACGGACCCCGCGGACTTCCGGGCCGCCGAATGGCGGCGCGGCACCCTGCCGCCGTACCGGCTCGGTGAACTCGCGCTCGACGACGTCGCCGCCACCGTGGACACCTTGGTGGCGGTGTGCCGGCCGATCTACACGGGACCGGCCGACACCGTCGACGTGAACGTCGACCTCGGGGACGGCCGGCGCCTGACCGGGACGGTCGGCGGGGTCCACGGCGCCGTCGTCGCCCGCAGCACCTTCTCCCGCCTGGCGCCGAAACACCGCCTCACCGCCTGGGTGCACCTGCTCGCCGTCGCCGCGTCGGACCGGCCGGGGCCGTGGCAGGCCGTCACCACCGGCCGTGGGCGGTTCCGCAGCACCCCGGCCTGGCGGTCCACGATCAACGCCCCGGCCGACCCCGTGGAGCAACTCGCCCGCCTCGTGGACCTGCGCGACCGCGGGTTGCACGAGCCGCTGCCGACCGCCACCGCCGCCGCCGCGGAGTACGCCGAGCGCCGCCACCGCGGCGACTCCGTCGAGATGGGACTCGACGCCGCCGCCCAGGAGTTCGGATCCACCTACGGCGAACGCACCGACCGCCACCTCACCTACCTGTACGGCCCCGACGTGACGTTGCGGGACCTGACCTCCGTGGCCGCCCGCGACGACGAACAGACGTGGCACGGCGAGCCCACCCGATTCGGCGCCCTCGCGCGACGCCTGTGGGAGCCGTTGCTGTCCAACGAGATCCAGGGGAGGCCGTGACCCGAACCGTGTCCGAGTTCGACCTGCTGGGGACGCTCCCCACGGGCACCACCGTGCTCGAGGCCAGCGCGGGAACCGGCAAGACCTACGCCCTCGTCGGCCTGGCCACCCGGTTCGTCGCCGAGGGCACGGCGGAGTTGTCGGAGTTGCTGCTGGTGACGTTCAGCCGCGCCGCGACGCAGGAGCTGCGCGAACGCACCCGGGACCGGTTCGCCGCCGCCGCGCGGGCGCTGGCCGATCCGGACGCCGCCCGCCGCCATCCCGACGAGCTGATCCGGCACCTCGCCGCCGGCGACGTGGCCACGCACCGGCGCCGGCTGCTGCGGGCGCTGTCCGACTTCGATGCCGCCACCATCGCCACCACGCACGGGTTCTGCCAGCGCATGCTCGACGAGCTCGGCACCGCCGGGGAACGCGACTCCGCCGCGGTACTCGTCGAGGACGTCGACGACCTGACCGCCGAGGTCGTCGCGGACCTGTACCTGCGGCGGTACGGCCGCGCGGATGCGGCACCGATCTCACACGCGGAGGCGGCGGAGGCCGCGCGTGCCGCGATCTTCGACCCGCAGGCCACGCTCGCCCCCGAGGGCGCCGACGGCACGCCCGCGGGTGAACGCGTCGAGTTCGCCCGGGCCGTGCGGGCCGAGGTCGACCGCCGCAAACGCCTCGCGGGTCTGCGGGACTACGACGACCAGCTCTCGCTGCTGCACGCGGTGCTGACCGATCCCGGGCACGGCGAGGCCGCGTGCCGCCGCATCGGCTCCCGATTCCGGGTCGTGCTCGTCGACGAGTTCCAGGACACCGACCCGCTGCAGTGGGAGATCCTGCGCAGCGCGTTCCACCGGCGCACGACCCTCGTCCTCGTCGGCGACCCGAAACAGGCCATCTACGCGTTCCGCGGCGCCGAGGTGCTCAGCTATCTCGGCGCGATGGAGTTCGCCGACGAGCACCAGGAACTCGTCCGCAACTGGCGCAGCGACGGGAACCTGCTCGCGGCCCTCGACCACCTGTACGGCGGTGCGGCCCTGGGGGATCCGCGAATCGTGGCGCATCGGGTCGAGGCCGCGCAGCCGCCGTCCCGGATCACCGGGGCGGTGCCGCTGCGGCTGCGGCACCTGCCGCGTGCCGGGGCCGGTCCGTGCGGCGCCTCCGGTTTCCCGAAGGCCCCGGCGTTGCAGGCCCGGGTGGCACGCGACGTCGCGGCCGACATCGCGGCACTGCTCGGCGGCGAGGTCACCGTCGACCTCGGCGCCGGCCGGCGACCCGTCGAACCCGGCGACGTCGCTGTCCTGGTGCGGACCAACGCGCAGGTCGCCCTCGTGCACGGCGCCCTCACCGGCGCCGGGATCCCGGCCGTGCTCGCGGGTGGAACCAGCGTCTTCGCGACCCCCGCCGCGCGGGAATGGCTGCGGGTGCTGCAGGCGCTCGAGCAGCCGCACCGCCCCGACCGGGTGCGTCTGGCCGCCCTGACCTCCCTGATGGGGCACACCGCCGGGGACGTCGACACCCGCGGCGACGAGCTCGTGGCCGCGGTCGGCACCCTGCTGCGCGAGCTGGACCTCGTGTTCGAGCGGTCCGGCTTCGCCGCGCTCTTCGAGCGCCTCGCCGCGTCCTGCGCCCTCGAGCCGCGACTGCTGGGCTGGCCGGGCGGCGAACGGGAACTGACCGATCTGCGCCACCTCGCGCAACTGCTCGACGAGACCGCGGCGGCCGGCGCGCTCGGTGTCACGGCGCTGACCCGCTGGCTGACCGAACGGATCGCCGAGGCGGGCACGGCCCGCGCCGACCGCAGCCGCCGGCTCGACAGCGACGCCGCCGCGGTGCAGGTGCTGACCGTCCACGCCAGCAAGGGCCTCGAATTCCCCGTGGTCTACGTGCCGTTCGCGTGGGAGTCGGGCGTGCGGTCGAAACCGGACCGGCTCCTGCTCCACGACGACTCCGGACGCCGGATCCTCGACGTCGGCGGCGAGGGCAGCCCCGGATACGGGGAACGTCGCCGGCGCCACGACGACGAGGTTGCCGGTGAGGAACTGCGGCTGCTGTACGTCGCGCTGACCCGCGCCCGCTGTCACCTGGTGCTGTGGTGGGCTCCCGGATACAGCACCCCCGGCGCCCCGCTGCACCGTCTGTTGTTCGGCCGGGCACCCGGCACGTCCGACGTCGCCCCCAAGGCCCGCGTGCCCGAGGATCCGATCGTGGCGCAGCAGCTCGCCGCGTGGGCCGACCGAGCCGCCGGCTCGGTGTCCGTCGAGGCCGTCGGCTCGGCGCCGATCCCCACCGTGACGTGGGTGCGCCCGCGTGAGGCCGTCGTGGACCTCGAGGCGGCGCGCTTCGACCGCGAGCTCGACGACGCCTGGCGGCGCACCTCGTACACCGCCCTCACCGCCGCCGCCCACGACGAACCCCAGGTGCGGACGGAGACCGAGCAGCCGGTGAGCATCGACGAACCGGAGGAGCCGCCGCTGCTGCCGGCCGACGCGGGCGAGGGCATCGAGTCCCCGATGAACGCCCTGCCCGGTGGGGCGGTGTTCGGCACCCTCGTGCACGCGGTGCTCGAGGTCGTCGACACCGCCGCCGCCGACCTCGGCGCGGAACTGCTGCGCTGTTGCCGCGACACCGTCGCCGAACAGTTCTTCGACGTCGACCCCGAGGAGCTGGCGACGGCACTGCTGCCGGTCCTGCGCACCCCGCTCGGTGGGGACGCGGGCACACTCGCCGACATCGCCCCGGCCGACCGCCTCGCCGAACTCGACTTCGAGCTGCCCCTCGCCGGCGGGGACGATCCAGTCGCCACCACCGTCACCCTCGACGGTGTCGCCCGGTTGCTGCGTGCGCACCTGCCCGCCGACGACCCGTTCGTCTCGTACGCCGATCTCGTCGGCACCCTCGAGCCCGCCCCGCTGCGCGGCTATCTCACCGGCAGCATCGATTCGGTGCTGCGGATCCGCGGCACCGAGCCGCGGTTCGTGATCGTCGACTACAAGACGAACCGCCTCGGGCCGGAGGAGCTCACCACCGCCCACTACACCCGGGACCGGATGGCGCAGGAGATGCTGCGCGCCCACTATCCGATGCAGGCGCTGCTGTACGCCGCCGCCCTGCACCGGTACCTGCGGTGGCGGCTGCCCGGCTACGACCCGGCGGTGCATCTCGGCGGCGTGCAGTACCTGTTCGTGCGCGGCATGGTCGGTCCGGAGACCCCGGCGGGCTGCGGTGTGTTCGACTGGACGCCGCCGCCCGCCCTCGTCGCCGCACTGTCCGACCTGTTGGCAAGCAAGGAGATTCCGTGACCAACGCCCAGGTGGCCCAGCGCGGCAAGGGTGCCCTGCGGGTCTTCAACGAGGCCGGGGTGCTCGCGGCCGCCGACGTGCACGTCGCGCTTCGGCTCGCCCAGCTGGCGGGGGAGACCGCCGAGGAGGTGCACCTCGCCACCGCGCTGGCCGTGCGCGCCGTGCGCGCCGGTTCGGTGTGCCTGGACCTGACCCGGCTGCGCGAGATCACCGTCGACGAGTCCGCCGAGGTGGACCTCGCGGCGCTGCCGTGGCCGGACGACGACGCCGTCGTCGCCGGCTTGCGGCGCAGCCCGCTCGTCGTCGGCGGCGACCGCGGCCCGCTGCGTCCGCTGCGCCTGGTCGAGACCGCCGACGGTCCGCTGCTGTACCTCGACCGCTACTTCCGTCAGGAGGAGGCGGTCCGGCGGATCCTCGACGCCCGCGGGCTCGGTCATCCCGTCGTCGACGAGCCGGCGCTCGAGCGGGGACTGCGCGAGTTGTTCCGCGACCAGCACGACCCCGGTCGTCCGTCCGCCGCACCGGACCGGCAGCGCATCGCCGCGGCGCTGGCCGCCACGGGGTGGACCACGGTGATCGCGGGCGGGCCGGGCACCGGCAAGACCCACACCGTCGCCCGGATACTCGCGCTGCTGACCGCGCTGCACGGTCCCGCCCTGCGGATCGGACTGGCCGCGCCCACCGGCAAGGCCGCGGCCCGGCTGCAGGAATCCGTCCGCGAGCAGGCCGGGCCGCTGGGCCTGCGCGCCGACCTGACCGCGATGACCCTGCACCGCATGCTCGGCTGGCAGCGCGGCCGCACCCGGTACCGCTACCACGCCGGCAACCACCTGCCCTACGACGTCGTGGTCGTCGACGAGACGTCGATGGTGTCGCTGACCATGATGTGCCGGCTGCTCGAGGCCGTCCGCTCCGGCACCCGGCTGATCCTGGTGGGCGACCCGGACCAGCTGACGTCGGTCGACGCCGGCGCCGTCCTGGCCGACCTCGTCGCCCGTCCCGTGACCGCGGCGGGAAACCCCGTCCTCGGGCGCGTCGTCGCAGCCGACCTCGATGCCGGCGACGACCCCGCCGAGGCGTCGCTCTCCGCGGGTGAGCGGAACCGGTTGCGCGGCGGCGTGATCCGGCTCAGCCGCGGCCGGCGGTTCGGCGGCGACATCGCGCACCTCGCCGTCGCCGTGCGGGAGGGCGACGCCGACGCGGTGATGCGGATCCTCGACGGTGGTGGCCCCGAGGTGTCCTTCCACGCGCCGGACGACCTCGAGGCCCTGCGGCGCGACGTCGTCTCCACCGCCGCGACCGTCACCGCCGCCGCCGTCGCGGGCGACGACGTGACCGCGCTCGAGAAGTTCGAGACGCACCGCCTGCTGTGCGCGCACCGGGAGGGGCCCTACGGGGTGCAGTGGTGGGCGCGGCGGGCGATGGAGTGGATCGCCGCCGACACCGGCCGGCGGCTCGACACCGAGCGCTGGTACCCGGGGCAGCCGCTGCTGGTCACCGCCAACGACCACGAGACCCGCATCTACAACGGTGACACCGGCGTCGTGGTCGTCGATGCGGACGGCGAACCCGTCGCGGCGTTCGCGCGCGGCAAGGAGCCGTTCCGGCTCCACCCCAGTCGGCTCTCGGCCGTGCAGACGGTGTACGCCATGACGATCCACCGCAGCCAGGGCAGCCAGTACGGCACGGTCTCGGTGATCCTGCCCCCTCCCGAATCCTCGTTGCTGACGCGCGAATTGCTGTACACCGCGATCACCCGGGCGCGCGGTCACGTGCGCCTGATCGGCACCGAGGAGGCGGTCCGCGCCGGGGTCGGGCGGCGGGTGTTGCGAGCCAGCGGACTGCGCCGGCAGCCGCGCGCCTGACTCCCGCGCGGGTGGCCGAATGTCACATCGGTTCGATCGGATCGAAGCGATGTGACATCGGGCCGACCGGCGCGCGGTGCTCGACGAGGTGCCGGACGACGTGCCCGGCGTCCGCGCCGGCCCCGCCGACGAGCATCGAGCGGAACGACGACTGGAAGCACAGGCCGGTGAAGTACAGGCCGGGAATGGTGGTCACCACCCCGTGCTCCTCGAGCGGCCAGCCGTCCGGGCCGAGCACCGGCAGCTCGATCCAGTCGTAGGCCTGACGGAAGCCGGTGCACCACAACACGTTCGTCACGTCGAGGACGCGACCGCCGGCGAGGACCGGGCGGCCGTCGACGACCCCGGTGACCCGTTCGGTGATCCGTTCGACGCCGAGCGCGGCGAGGTCCTCCCGCTTGACCCGCAACAGCGGTGCGCCGTGGCGGCGTTCGAGTTCACGTACCTTCCGGCCGAGCGGGGTGCGTACGGAGAGCACGTGGCCCCACGCGAACCACACGATCGGGAAGAGCACCCGCATCCGGCGGCTCTCGAGCCGCACCGGGAGCTGTCCGGTGTCGCGGCCGCACAGGATCGTCGGATGGGACGTCGCCACCTCGTAGGCGAGGTCGCCGCCGGAGTGGGACGCGCCCACCACGAGCACCGGGCCGTCGGTCAGCTGCGCCGGATTGCGGTACTCGCTCGAGTGCAGCTGCACGATCCGCGGGTCCAGCTCGGCCGCGAAGTCCGGGATGCTGGGGGTGCGGCCGAACGTGCCGGTGGCGACGACGACGTTGCCGGCCTCGATCCGCATCTCGCCGCAGTCGAGGACGAAGCGATCGCCGTCGCGCGACAGCCGTCGCACGCGGGTGCCGCCGCGAACGGGCAGCTCGAACCGCGCGGCGTACGCCTCGAGGTAGTCGGCGACGTCGTCCTTCGTCGGGAACCGGTGCGGATCGCCGGGGAACGGCATGCCGGGCAGGCCGTCGTATCCGGCGGGGCTGTACAGGCGCAGCGAATCCCAGTGGCTGCGCCAGTTGTCGCCGATCCGCCGGTTCGCGTCGACGATCAGGAAGGGGCGCCCGTGCCGGGCGAGGTGGTAGCCGGCGGACAGCCCCGCCTGGCCTGCGCCGATCACGACGGTGTCGATCCGTCGGGGTGCACTGTCGGTGGTCATCGGAACTCCCGGGCTCGAGGGGGCTGGACGGATGACGTTAGGCGCCGCCGGCATCGGCCGCGTCGGGCGAAGTACGCAGCCGTCCGCGGACCCGGATGGGTAGTTCTGTGCAGCTCAGAGCAGGTGGTGCTCGTACGCGTATGCCGTCGCGGCCGCCCGGGACGACACGTCGAGCTTGGTGAAGATGTTGCTCAGGTGCCGCGCCACGGTCTTCTCGCTCAACACGAGTTCACGGGCCACGGCGCGGTTGGTCTTCCCCGTGGCGACGGCCCGCAGCACCTCGATCTCGCGGGTGGTCAGCCGGCCCCGCGCGGCCGGGCGCCCCGGCCTCCGCGCGAGGTCCCGCAGGTCCGGCTCGGCGTGCAGGTCCCGGAACGTCGCCGCCGCGGCCTCGTACTCGAGCCGCGCCGTCTCGGCGTCGCCGAGCGCGTCACAGCACCGGCCCTGCAGCACCCGCACCCGCGCGCACTCGTAGGGCGCCTCGAAGCCGCGCCAGAGCCCGCACGAGCGGCGCAGCCGCTCGAGTGCGGCACGCGGTGCCCCCTCGGCGAGCAGGACGGCGCCGGTGGCCTGCTCGGCCATCGCGCTCAACGCCGGAGCGGCCTGGTCGCGGGCCAGTGCCGCGAGTTCGTCGGCGCTGCGGCGCGCGGCCGCGACGTCGCCGACGGCGAGCGCGATCTCCGCGTGGCCCGCCAGCAGCCGCGGACGATAGAGCGGAAGCGATTCGCCGAGCGCCCGCCGGATCCCGGCGAGCGCCGCGTCGGTGTCGCCCTGGCGCAGACGCAGCAGCGCCATGCCCGGCTGGATCTCGCGGCCGAGCCGCCCGGCGCGGCGGTAGGCGTCCTCGGCCTCGTCGAACTCGCCGCGCAACCGGTGCAGTTCGCCCTGTTCGTACAGGGCCATGCCGACGGCCGGTTGACCCGGTGGGTCCGACAGCCGCCGGAACGCGAGCCGGGCCAGGTCCATGGCCTCCGTCCAGGCGCCCTCGAGTTGCAGGATCTCCGCGCGGTGTACGAGGCACTGTCCCCGGAAGGGAACGAGGCCGGGCTGGGCGTCGCACCAGCGGCCGAGTGCCCGCGTCCATTCCCTGGCCCGCTGCAGCTCGAACGTGCCCTGGCAGGCCTCGATGACCGCGCAGTACACCAGTCCGGCCACGACCGGCGAGACCTCGTCGAGGCTCACGCCGACCATCACCTCGTCCAGGGTGCCGAGACCGCCGGCGACGTCGCCGAGCAGGATGCGGCACTGCCCGATGCCGAGGGTGCTCAGCGCGACGAGGTCGGCGTCGCCGCAGGCTCGGCCGATCGCCTGGGCGGCGGTGAACGAGGGCAGGGCGTCGGCCGGCCGGTTCGCATGCATGTCCTGCACCGCCGCCGGCAGCATCAGGAGGCCGCGTGTCGCGCAGTCCGGGCGCCCGGGCTCGGTCAGGTGCTGGGCCCGGGCGAGCCAGCCGCCGGCGCGCGCCACCTCCCCACGGTTCATCAGCAGGAAGCAGAGCCAGAACGCACTGAGTCCGGCCCGCTCGGGGTCGTCGGCGTCGAGATGCGCCGAGAACGCACGCTCGCACAGCGTCGCGCAGTCGTCGTCCCGGCCGACCAGATACGCCGACCGTGCGAACAGGTCGAGGTCGTCGGCGGTGAGGGGCTCGTGCGCGTCGGCGGTGCGGAACGCGTCGAACGCCCGCGTCCAGTCCCGCGCGTGGAACGCTGCCCGCGCGTGGTCGAGCACCGTCGACGTGCCCATCCTCGCTCCCTGCGGCGACCGAACGTGCACCGAGTGGTTGCCTGCGATCCTACGCCCACCGGCCTCCGGTTCCGGGGTGCGCAGTGGGAGGTCAGTCCGGCAGGCCGGGCCGGGTACGGACCGGTGCCAGACCGGAGACGAGGACGACGGCGGTGATCGTTCCGGCGGCCATGATCGCGGCGAGCACCACGATCTGGAAGCGTCCGGCCTCGAGCGGGGACACACCTCCGAAGATCGCGCCGACGAAGGCACCCGGCAGCGTCACCAGCCCGGTGGTCTTGGTCTGGTCGGTCGACGGGATCAGCGCCGAGTGGACGGCCAGTCGCGTGAGCTCGCGGGTGGACTGCCGCGGCGTCGCACCGAGCGCGAGCCAGCCCTCGACCGTGTCCCAGTTGTCCCCGGTCAGTTCCGTGAAGCGCCGCCCCGCGAGGGTCGCGATGGTCATCGCGTTGCCGACGACGATGCCGCCGATGGCCAGGACGTACCGCGGGGAGAACTCGATGGCGCCGGTGACGAAGACGATCGTGAGCGTCACGGCGATCCCGAGCGCCATCGCACCGGATACGAGGGCCACGTGCCCCGGGCTCCAGCCGATCCGGCGGGATGCGGTGGCAGCGGCGACGGTGAACATGACCAGCAGCGCGGCCCCCACCCAGACGGGACTCGTGATCACCCCGGACAGCACCACACTGATCAGGGCGAGTTGCACGGCGCCCCGCAGCACCGCGACCGCCGGCGCGAAGTGATGCGGGGCGCGGTAGCCCCACAGCACCGCGGTCGTCGTCCCGACGAGCAGGGTCACCCCGACGGCGGTGGGAACCAACTCCAGGGACCAGGTCACCCTCCGGAGGGTATCCGCCGGGGGACGGGGGTGGCCGAATGTGACATGCGTTCGATCAGATCGAAGCGGTGTGACATTCGGCCACACAGGGTGGGGGCGCTCAGCGGATCAAGTTCCCCAGGTCGACGGGGATCTGCGCGCCGGTGATGTACTTCGCCTCGTCGGAGCACACCCACGCGACGACGGCCGCGACGTCCTCGGGCTGCAGGATCTCGTAGGGCAGCGAGTTCATGTAGATCGGGCCCAGGGTGGTCGCGTACTTCGCGATGAGCGGGTGCAGGTCGCTGACCTTCATGCCGGTCTCCACGCCGGCCGGGTGGACGGTGTTGACCCGGATCCGGTGCTCGCCCAGTTCGTTCGCCATCGTCTTCGCCAGGCCGGTGATGCCGTGCTTGGTCGCGACGTAGTGGCCGGTGAAGGGGGTGCCCTTGAGCCCCGAGACGGAGCTGGTGAAGACGACCGCCCCGCCCTCGCCCTGCTCGATCAGGTAGGGCACGGCGGCCTTCGCGGTGTGGAACACGCCGGTGAGGTTGACGTCGACGGTCTCCCGCCACTGCTCGAGGGTGATCTCCCACGACAGCGCGCCCGAGCAGATGCCGGCGTTCGCGACCACCACGTCGAGGCGGCCGAGCTGCTCGACGCCGTCGGCCAGCGCCCGCGACAGCGCGTCGAAGTCCCGCACGTCCGCGGTCGTGGCGACGATGCGACGGCCCGTCTTCTCGACCAACCGCACCGTCTCCGCGAGATCCTCCTCCGTGGCGCCCGGGTAGGCGGTCGAGGCGAAGTCGGTGCACGCGTCGACCGCGATGATGTCGGCGCCCTCGCGGGCGAACTGCACGGCCTCGGCGCGGCCCTGACCGCGCGCCGCGCCGGTGACGAAGGCGACCTTGTTCTCGAAACGGCCGGCGGTCTCCATGCTTGCCTCCTCGGTGGTGTCGGACGCGGATTCTCCCGGTCCGAAGCGGGGACGGCAGCGCGGGTTCCGCTCACCGGGACCGCGGTCCGGAAGGCGCACGGTGTCCCGTGTCCGGCTGGGCGCCCCCGTTCGGTTACCCGCTGGTAATAGAGCATGCGTTCTGTTATGGTCCCGCTGTGCCCCGGCCCCGCATCCACGACCTCGACGAGGTTCTCGACGTCACCGAGAACCTGGTGGTGGCCGGGGGTGCGAGCGCCGTGACGCTGCGCGCGGTCGCCGCGGCCACCGGGATGTCGAACGGGGCTCTGTACCACGCCTTCGGCTCACGTGGTGGGCTGGTCGGCCGGGCCTGGTTGCGCGCGGCCCACCGCTTCCTCGACCTGCAGCGCGCGGCGGTCGACGAGGTTCTCGGCTCCGCGTCGACGCCGGACCGGGGGATCGACGCCGTCGTCGCCGCCGCCGATGCCCCTGCGGCGTTCGCCGCCCGGTTCCCCGAGTCCTCACGTCTCCTGCTCACCGTCCGGCGCGAGGAGTTGCTCGGGTCCGACCCGCCGGCGGACGTCGCCGCGGAGCTGAGCCGGCTCGATTCGATCCTGGTCGCGCTGCTCGTCCGACTGTCCCGGGCGTTGTGGGGCCGCGGCGACGCGCGTGCGGTCGCGGTCGTCGAGGACTGTGTCGTCGGTCTGCCCACCGGTCTGCTGCTCCGGCGCCGGCGTGTGCCCGACGCGGCCATGCGCCGCCGTCTCGAGGCCGCGGTCCGCGCGGTTCTCGCCCTCGATCCTCCGCCCGCGCCACCCGGGCGCGGCGGCCACACGAAAGGCCCGCGATGACCGCCACTCTGACCTACCGGGACAAGATCGCCGTCCTCGACCTCGGCGACGACGAGAATCGGTTCTCTCCCGACTGGCTCGACACCGTCGATCGGCTCCTCGACGAAGTGCAGCAGAACGCGCACGCACTCGTCACCACGGCGACGGGGAGGTTCTACTCGAACGGCCTGGACCTCGAATGGCTGACAGCGCACGGTGATCGGGCGCAGTGGTACGTCGGCCGGGTGCAGGCGCTCTTCGGCCGCATCCTCACCTTCCCGCTGCCGACGGTCGCCGCCGTGGTCGGGCACGCGTTCGGGGCGGGCGCCATGCTCGCCGTCGCGCACGACTACCGGGTGATGCGCGCCGACCGGGGCTACTACTGCTTCCCCGAGGTCGACATCCACATCCCGTTCACGCCGGGCATGGCCGCGCTGATCCAGGCCAAGCTGACCCCGCAGACCGCGGTCACGGCGATGACCACCGGTCACCGCTACGGCGGCCTCGAGGCCGAGGCCGCCGGCCTGGTCGACCGCACGGCCGGCGCGGGCGGCGTCCTGGACGCCGCCGTCGAACTCGTCACCCCGCTCGCGGGCAAGGACCCCGGCACCCTCGGCGCCATCAAGTCCACCATGTACGCGGCCGTGGTCGACGTGCTCGCCCAGGGCCGGGCGTGACCGGTCACGAACGTCCGTTATCGGACGGAATCGGTTGACGCGGAGCGAAATCCGGTCCCGGTAGCAGTGCGCGCACCGCGTCGACGGTGTCCGCCTCGGCGGCGGTCTTGTCGGGGCGGTAGCGCAGCACGCGGGCGAAGCGCAGCGCCACCCCGCCGGGGTAGCGGGGGCTGACCTGAACGCCGTCGAGTTCGATCTCCACAACCAGCTCCGGGTGCAGGTACACCGTGTGCGCGTCGCGGCTGCGTTCGTGCCGCGGGAACTCTTCGGTCTGCCATTGCAGCAGGGCGTCGGTCAGTCCCTTGAACGTCTTGCCGACCATGATCGGCTCGCCGCCGTCCGGATCCCGCGCGCCCAGATGGAGATTGGACAGGTAGCCGGTGCGACGGCCGTAACCCCACTCGGCGCCGAGTACCACCAGGTCCAGGGTGTGCTCCGGTTTGACCTTCTGCCAGGCGCGGCCGCGCCGGCCCGCCGCGTAGGGCGCGGTGAGGTCCTTGACGACGACGCCCTCGTGCCCGGCGGCGAGGGCGGCGTCGAACTGGGCGTCGGCGGTGGCCGCGTCCGGCCGCAGCACGCCCGGGATCCGATGGTTCGGCGCGACCCGCCGCAGAGCGTCGAGACGCTCGGTGAGCGGCGCGTCGAGCAGGTCGGTGCCGTCGAGGTGCAGGCAGTCGAAGAAGTACGGGTGCAGCATCAGCTCGTGCGCGGACTCGGCACCGAACCGGCTCATCGTCTCCTGGAACGGCCGGGGCCGGCCCGCAGGGTCGAGTGCCAGGGTCTCGCCGTCGAGCACGACCGACGTGCAGGGCAGCGTCGCGACCAGCTCCACGAGTTCGGGGACGCTGCGGGTGATCTCCCGCAACGTGCGGGTGAACACCCGCACCGTCCCGCCCCGGCGGTGCACCTGGATGCGGGCGCCGTCGAGCTTGTACTCGACGCTGACCTCGCCGCCGAACTCGCTGTGGGCACCGGCGAGGGACTGGGCCGGGGCGGCGAGCATGGGCCGGATCGGCCGGCCCACCTCCAGCCGGAAGGCGGCGAGCGCGTCCGCGCCGCCGCCGAGCCCGGCCGCCGCGGTTGCGGGCAGCCGGCCGGAGAGCATGAACGCCCGGCGCACCGTCTCGGCCGGCAGCCCGGCCGCGGCGGCCACCGCGTCGGTCATCACCCCGTCGAGCGCGCCCTGCCGCAGGTCGCCGGTCAGCAGCCGCACCAGGAAATCCTGCTCCTCGGCGGTGGCCGCGCCGAGCAGACCGGCGAGCAGTTCGCGCCGCCGCCCCGTCGAGCCGGTCCCGGACAGACCGGCGAGCTCGGTGAAGGCCCGGTCGACGTCGACGACGGTCAGCGACGGCTCCGCGGACGGGTCGATGCGGGATCCGGCGAGGGTGCGCCATCCCACGCCGATCCGGCCCTGACGTGGCTCACCCGCCAGCCACGACACCACGGGCTCGACCTCCCCGGGGTCGAGGACGGCGAGGAGGGCGCGCAGTTCCTCCACCTTGGCCCGCCGCGACCGGGTGGCA
This sequence comes from Rhodococcus ruber, assembly GCF_016804345.1. Classification (NCBI taxonomy): domain Bacteria; kingdom Bacillati; phylum Actinomycetota; class Actinomycetes; order Mycobacteriales; family Nocardiaceae; genus Rhodococcus; species Rhodococcus ruber. The sequence continues at coordinate 1,834,967 of NZ_CP044211.1, forward strand.
CCGACGGCCTGCGAGGTGGCAACGATCGTCGAGAAGAGCACGCCCCGACCGTACCGACCACCGCCGGTTTCGGCGCGGGTTCATCGCCGGTTCCGGCGCGGGTGCCCCGCCAGTTTCGGCGCGGGTGTACAGCCGGAGGGTCAGTCGCCGACGCGTTCACCGGTCGCCGGATGGAACAGGTGCACCGTGCCCTCCCGCTTGCGCAGCCGGATCGTGTCCGCCAGCCGGGCCGGGGTGCGGGTGAGCGAGCGTGCGACGAGGGGGGTGTCGCTGCGCGCGACGCGGGTGTACACGTACGACTCGCTGCCGAGTTCCTCGACGAGTTCGACGATGGTCTCGACGCCGTCGCCGTCCGTGATCTCGAGCTGTTCGGGCCGGATCCCGACGGTGACGGTCTCGAGTCCGGCGCGGTGCAGCGAGGCGATGCGGTCGCGTTCGACATCGACGACGGTGCTGCCGATCTGCACGCCGCCGTCGACGATCCGGGCGTCGAGCAGGTTCATTGCGGGCGAGCCGATGAACCCGGCGACGAATGCGTTGGCGGGCCGGTCGTACAGCTCGGTGGGGGAGGAGAACTGCTGGAGCTTGCCGCCGCGCAGCACCGCCACCCGGTCGCCCATGGTCATCGCCTCGACCTGATCGTGCGTGACGTACACGGTGGTGGTGCCGAGACGCCGCTGCAGCGCGGCGATCTGGGTGCGGGTCTGCACGCGCAGCTTGGCGTCGAGGTTGGACAGCGGTTCGTCCATGCAGAACACCTGCGGTTCGCGGACGATCGCGCGGCCCATCGCGACGCGCTGCCGCTGCCCGCCGGAGAGCTTGGCGGGTTTGCGGTCCAGGTAGTCGGTGAGGTCGAGCAGCTTCGCCGCCTGTTCGACCTTGCGGCGCCGCTCGTCGGCGCCGACGCCGCGCATCTTCAGCGCGAAGCCCATGTTCTCGGCGACGGTCTTGTTCGGGTAGAGGGCGTAGTTCTGGAAGACCATCGCGATGTCACGATCCTTCGACGGCACGCCGACCATGTCGCGGCCGCCGATGCTGATCGAGCCCTCGTCGATGTCCTCGAGCCCGGCGAGCATCCGCAGGGCGGTGCTCTTGCCGGAGCCGGACGGCCCGACCAGGACGACGAATTCTCCGTCCTGGATGTCCAGGTTCAGGGAGTCGACGGCGAGGGTGTCGGAGTTCTCGTAGAGGCACGACGCGTTGCGGTAGGTGATCTCGGCCATGACGGTTCCTTCGGAAAGTGAGTGGGGGAGTTACTTGATCGCGCCGAACGACAGGCCGCGCACGAGCTTGTTCTGGGCGAGCCAGCCGGCCAGGACGACGGGCAGCGCCGCCATCGTGGCGGCCGCGGACAGGCGGGCCCAGTACAGGCCCTCGCCGGTGATGAAGCCGACGAGGAACACGGGAATGGTCTGCGCCTGCACCGCCGTGAGGTTCACGGCGAAGAAGAACTCGTTCCAGGAGAAGATGACGCAGATCAGGGCGGTGGCGGCGATGCCGGGCGAGACGAGCGGCAGGATCACCTCCCGCACCGACGTCCACAGGTTCGCGCCGTCCATGCTCGCGGCCTCGAGCAGCTCGCCCGGCACCTCGAGGAAGAACGAGCGCATCATCCACACCGCGATCGGCAGATTCATCGCGGTGTAGAGGATGATCAGTGCCCAGATGTTGTCGAGCAGACCGATGTTCGCGACGATCACGTACAGCGGGATGATCGCGGCGACGATCGGCAGCATCTTCGTGCTGATGAAGAAGAACAGGGCGTCCTTGGTCTTGCGCACCGGCCGCAGCGACAGGGCGAACGCGGCGGGCACGCCGAGCAGCAGGACGAGGATCGTCGACACGCCCGTGGCGAACGCCGAGTTGAGCAGGCTGACACCGACTCCGGTGTCGAACACGGCGCGGAACTGGTCGAGGGTGGGCGTGAAGAAGAACTTCGGCGGATCGGAATAGGCGTCGGCCTCCTGCTTGAAGGCGGTGAGCACCATCCAGAACACCGGGAAGAAGAACCCCAGGGCGGCGATCCAGGCGACGACGCCCCACGGATTGGCCCTGCGGTGCTTGCGTTTCCGGGTTCGAACCGGGACGGTCTCCGGTGTGGGAACCTGTTGTGCGGTGGGGGCGGTGGTGCTCATCAGGCGGCCTCCTCCTTGCCGGTGAACGATGTGAAGATCAGCCGCAGCGCGACGGTGGCCACGACGATGGTGGCGACGACGACCACCACGCCCATGGCGGCGGCCTGGCCGATGTCGAAGCCGAGGAACGCGCGCTGATAGATGTAGAAGGGCAGGTTGGAACTCGCGGTGCCCGGTCCGCCCTGGGTCATCATGTAGATGGCGTCGAACGTGTTGACCAGGTGGATCGCGCCGAGCACGGCGCCGAGTTCGATGAACCGCCGCAGGTGCGGCAGCGTCAGCTCGCGGAACAGGGCGAAGGCGCCCGCCCCGTCGACCCGCCCGGCCTCGAGGATGTCCCGCGGCATCGACTGCAGACCGGCCAGGATGAGCAGCATCATGAACGGGGTCCACTGCCACACCAGGTTCGCCATCACCGCGGCGAGCGGGTAGCGGCTGACCCAGTCGATCTGCCCCACGCCGAACGGGGAGAGCACGAAGTTGACGATGCCGAACACCGGGTCGAACATCGCGGTCTTCCAGATCAGTGCGCCGGCGACGGGGGTGACGAGAAACGGGGTGATGAGCAGGGTGCGAACGATGCCGCGGCCGAGGAAGACCCGGTCGAGCAGCAGCGCGAGCAGCAGGCCCAGCACGACGGAGATCAGCACCGTGCCGACGATGAGGATCACGGTGTTGACCGCCACCTCGCGGAACTGACTGTCGCGGAAGACGTCCGCGTAGTTCTGCAGGCCGACGAAGCTGCGTGAGCCCGGGCGCACCAGGTTCCACGACTGCGTCGAGTAGTAGAGGGTGAACGCGAACGGGATCTGGGTCACCACGATCATGAAGATCAGGGCAGGCAGCAGGGGCCCGCGTCGGCGCCAGCCCTCCGCGCGGGAGACCGCGTCGCTCTTGGCGTCGCGCACCCGGCGGATGCGCTCCGAGTCGTCGGCGGTGGAGGCGCCGACCGCCAGGGTTGTCATCGCTGATCCTCTCGGTAGGTGGCGCCGACCACGTCGGCGTACTCCTGCGCCTGTTCCAGTGCCTCGGTGACGGTCTTCTGGCCCGCGATCGCGGCGCTGATCTGCTGGCTCACCCGGGTTCCGAGGTCCTGGAACTCGGGGATGGCCAGGAACTGGACACCGGTGTAGGGCACCGGCTCGACCGTCGGGGCGTCCGGCGTCGCGCTCTCGATGGACTCGAGGGTGAGCGGCCCGTATGCTGCTGCGGCCTCGCGGTATTCGGGGATCTCGTAGGTCGACAGCCGGCTGCCGGGGGGCACCCGCTCCCAGCCGAGGGTCTCCCCGACGGTGCGCAGGTACTCCTTGCTCGTCATCCACGAGACGAACCGCCACGCGGAGTCCGCGTTGTCGCTGTCGACGGGGATGCCGAGCGACCAGCTGTAGAGCCAGCCCGCGTCGTCCTTGACCCGGATCGGTGCCGGGGCGTACCCGATCTTTCCGACGACGTTGCTCGACGCCGGGTCCTCGAGGGTGGAGACCGCCGAGGTGGAGTCGTACCACATCGCGACCCGGCCCTGCGCAAGCTGCGTGGCGCATTCGCTGAAACCGCTCGTGGCGGCGCCGGGCTGGCCGTGCTCGCGGACCAGGTCGACGTAGAACTGCACCGCCTCGACGACCTCGGGGCTGGTGAGCTGCGCGTTCCAGTCCTCGTCGTACCAGCGGCCGCCGAAGGTGTTGATCACGGTGTTCAGCGGGGCGAGCACCTCACCCCAGCCGGGCTTGCCGCGCAGGCAGATCCCGGCGGTGTCGGGGGTGTCGAGCCGGGCGGCGGCGGCGGCAACCTCGTCCCAGGTGGGGGTGGGGGACAGGACGATCCCGGCCTGCTCGAACAGGTCCTTGCGGTACATGAGGAACGACGACTCGCCGTAGAACGGCACCGAGTACATGTCGCCCTCGTAGGACAGCGAGTCGCGCAGGGTGGGAATGAAGTCGTCCTCGTCGTAGCCCTCCGTCTGCCGGGCGTACTCGGAGAGGTTGGTCAGCCACCCGTTCGCCGCCCACTGCGGTGTCTCGTAGTTGCTGATCATCACCACGTCGAACTCGCCGCCGCCCATCGCGGTGGAGGCCGTGATCTTCGCGCGGGCCTGGTTCTCCGAGAGGGTGACGAACCGCAGGTCGATGTCCGGGTTCTCGGCCTCGAACTGGGCGGCGAGTTGCTGGGCGTCCTGCATCTGGGAGTTCGACACCATCGCGATGGTGACGGTCTGGTCGGAGGCGCCGAGCGAGCCGGCGCCGGCGCAGCCGCTGAGCGTGAGGCTGAGCGCCCCGGCCCCGGCCGCCAGCATGCGGGTGGTTCTTCTGGATCTGTTCACCGATCGTCGCCTCTTCTCCGGTCTCTCCGGTGGTGTCATCGGTCGAGTAGCCAACGTGCGCACTCGATGTCGCATGCGAGCATGGTGGCCAGGCCGCCGCGCAGCGCCCCCAGTGCGGCCTGGTGTTTGGCGGCCCCGCCGGTGACGAGGACCGCACCCGGGCAGGCGCGGATGTCGTCGAGCGAGACCGACACGGCGCGACGGTCGAGATCCCCGCCCACGGCCGTGCCGTCGGCGTGGAAGAACCGTCCCGCGATCTCTCCGACCGCGCCGAGGTCGGTGAGGGTGTCGAGCATGGCGGTGTCGAGATAACTGCCCTCGAACAGGGTGGTCGACGTGGACACCGCGCCCACGCCGAACATCATCATGTCGGCGTGGCGGCCGACGTCGAGGGCGCGGGAGATCATGGAGTCGGCACGCAGGGACGCGACCGTCGCGGGGTCGGCGTACAGGGGGACCGGGAGCCGGACCATCCTGGCCTGCAACTGCTCCGCGCAACGCCCGAGCACGTACTCGGCGCCGGTCTGGTAGTCGGACGTGGTGACGGAGCCGTCGAGCTGGACGATCGTCGCGCACGTGGCCCCGCCCGGCGGCAGCGCCTGCGCGACGGCCACGGTCTCCGGTCCCCAGGTGAACCCGAGGGTGTCGGTCGCGCGGATCCGCCGGCTGATCAGGGCTGCGGCGGCCCGTCCGACCCCCGCGAAGCTGGCGGCCTCGTCGAGCGGGCCGGCCGTGTCCACCCCGTCGCCGACGACGACGGCCTCGAGCAGGCCGAAACGCTCCTCGAGGGCGCGTTCCTCGTCGGCGTGCAGGTCGTCGCGCAGGTTGGCCGGCACGTTCACCTCGATGCGCACCAGGCCCTGGGCCCGGGCCCGGGCGACGAGCCGTCCCGCGGTCGGCCGGGAGACGCCCAGGCGCGTCGCGACCTCGGCCTGGGTGAGGCCGTCGAGGTAGTACAGCGTCGCCGCGCGCAGCGCCAGGCGCAGATCCTCCGGTGCCGCGGTGGCCGCGGGCGGGTTCGGGACGGTCACGTCATCTCCTGGGTGGGAGGACTCGGGTGGGGAGCCGGTGGTTCGGTAGAGCGTGAGCAAATGCTCATGGGTGCGTTCATCTGCTCAGTACGCTAGCATCGGCACTGTGACCCACACAACACCCCCGTCGATCCCGGATCGCATGCGCGCCGCCGTCCTGGTCGAACCCGGACGGATCGAGATGCGCGAGCGGCCGGTCCCCGAACCCGCACCCGGCGACGTGCTCGTCCGGGTCACCGCGGTCGGCGTGTGCGGATCGGACACGCACTACTACCGCGAGGGCCGCATCGGTGAATTCGTCGTCGAGGCGCCGCTCGTCCTCGGCCACGAGGCCTCCGGCACGATCGCCGCGGTCGGCGCCGGCGTCCCCGCGGACCGGATCGGGCAGCGCGTGTCGATCGAGCCGCAGCGACCCGACCCGAACACCGACGAAACCCGGCACGGTCGCTACAACCTCTGCCCGCACATGCGGTTCTACGCCACCCCGCCCGTCGACGGCGCCTTCTGCGACTACGTCACCATCGGGGCGGAATTCGCCCATCCCGTCCCCGACGCCGTCTCCGACGACGCGGCCGCCCTCTGCGAACCGCTGTCCGTGGGCATCGCCGCCGTCCGCAAGGCGGGCGTCACCGCCGGATCCCGGGTACTGATCACCGGCGCCGGCCCCATCGGCATCGTCACCGCGCAGGTCGCCCGCGCCTTCGGCGCCACCGACATCGTCGTCACCGACCTCGACGCGGACCGCCGCGCGCTGGCCCGGAAGTTCGGGGCGACCGACGCCCTCGACCCTCGCACCGACGACGTCACCGACCTGCACGTCGACGCCTACATCGACGCCTCCGGCGCCCCCGCCGCGGTCGCCGGCGCGATGCGGGCAGTGCGGCCCGCCGGCACCGTCGTCCTCGTCGGCTCCGGCGCCGACACGATGGACCTGCCGGTCCAGCTGATCCAGAACCGTGAGCTGGTTCTCACCGGCGTCTTCCGGTACGCCCACACCTGGCCGACGGCCGTCGCCCTCGCCGCCGCCGGCCGCGTCGACCTCGACGCGATGGTCACCGCCCGCTTTCCGCTCGAGCGGGCGGCCGAAGCACTCGAATCCGACCGGACACCCGGCAACATCAAGACCGTCGTGCGGGTACACCCCGGCGACGACACGTAAGGAGCCCCGAAGTGGACCTGGGGGAGAACACCCTGACCGCCCTGCCCGTCCCCGGCCCGACGTACTCGCGGCGCGACATCGGCGTCGGCATCGTGCATTTCGGGGTCGGTGGCTTCCATCGTGCCCATCAGGCGATGTACGTCGACCGGCTGCTCGAAGGCGGGGACGCCCGCAACTGGGGCATCTGCGGTGTCGGCGTCATGCCCGGCGACCGCCGCATGCGCCACGCCCTCGCGGCCCAGGACGGCCTCTACACCCTGATCCTGCGCCACCCCGACGGCAAGTGGGAACCGCGGGTGATCGGCTCGATCGTCGACTACCGTTACGCACCCGAGGATCCCGAGGCGGTGATCGAGCTGATCGCAGCGCCCACCACCCGCATCGTCTCGCTCACCGTCACCGAGGGCGGCTACAACATCCGCCACGACACCGGCGAGTTCGACGTCGACGACCCCGCCGTCCGCCGCGACGTCGAGCACCCCGATGCGCCCACCACCGTCTTCGGGCTCGTCACCGCCGCCCTCGGGCGCCGGCGCGAACGCGGGCTGCCGTCGCCGACGATCATGTCCTGCGACAACATCGAGGGCAACGGCACCGTCGCGCGGCGGGCCTTCACGTCCTTCGCCGCGCTCGTCGACCCCGGTCTCGCCGACTGGATGCGCGAGCACACCCGGTTCCCCAACTCGATGGTCGACCGCATCACCCCGGTCACGACCGACGACATCGCCCCCGAACTCGACGCCCGCTTCGGCGTCCGCGATCGCTGGCCCGTCGTCGCCGAGCCGTTCACCTCCTGGGTACTCGAGGACGACTTCTCCTGCGGCCGGCCGGCATTCGACGAGGCGGGGGTGCAACTCGTCGACGACGTCGCCCCGTACGAACTGATGAAACTGCGCCTGCTCAACGCGAGTCACCAGGCACTGGCCTACTTCGCGCACCTGTGCGGCTACCGCTACGTGCACGAGGCCGCGCAGGACCCGTTGTTCGCGGAGTTCCTGCTCGAGTACATGGACACCGAGGCCACCCCCACCTTGCGGCCGGTGCCCGGCATCGATCTCGCGCAGTACAAGCGCACCTTGATCGAGCGCTTCGCCAACCCCGAGATCCGCGACACCGTCGCCCGGCTGTGCGCCGAATCCTCCGACCGCATCCCGAAATGGCTGCTGCCCGTGGCACGGGAGAACCTCGCCACGGGCGGATCGGTGCGCCTGGCCGCCGCCGTCGTGGCCAGCTGGGCCCGCTACGCCGAGGGCACCGACGAGGCCGGCGAACGCATCGAGGTCGTCGACCGGCTCGCCGGCACCCTCGGACCCCTCGCCCGCAGCCAGCGCGGGAATCCGACCGCCTTCCTCGAGAACCGCTCCGTCTTCGGTGATCTCGCCGACGAGCCGCGGTTCGTGGACGCCTACCGGTGGGCGCTCGACTCCCTGCACCGCAACGGCGCCCGCGCCACGCTCGAGGCCCTCCGCAGCAGGGTCGGATCGTGAACGGGCACGTCCTCGTCCTCGGCGAGGCCCTCGTCGACATCGTCCGGCGCGGCCCGGCCCGGCCCGTCGAACACGTCGGCGGCAGCCCGCTCAACGTCGCCGTCGGCCTCGGCCGCCTGGGCCGCGACGTCGAATTCGTCACCCACATCGGCGACGACGACCGGGGCCGCCGCATCGTTCGCCACCTCGCCGACTCCTCGGTGCGGCTCGCCGCCGGCAGCAGTACCGCGCCGCGCACCCCCACGGCGACCGCCACCCTGGACGAGAACGGCGCCGCCACCTACGAGTTCGACCTCGAGTGGCAACTGCCGGATCCACGCCCGGAGCCCGGCGCAGGGCACGTGCACACCGGGTCGATCGCGGCCCTGCTCGAACCCGGCTGCGAGGCCGTCGCCGCGCTGCTCGACCGGCACGTGCCCACCGCGACCATCAGCTACGACCCCAACGTCCGGCCCGCCCTCGTCGGCGACGACCCGCGCACCCGCGACCGCATCACCCGCTTCGTCGCGGGCGCCGACGTCGTCAAGGCCAGCGACGAGGACCTGCGCTGGTTCGCCCCCGACCGCGACCCCCGCGACGTCGCGCAGGAGTGGCTCGCCCTCGGCCCGGCGCTCGTCGCGGTGACCCTCGGCGCGGGCGGTGCCGTCGCCGTCGCGCGGTCCGGCGCCGTCGACGTCGCCGCGCACCCCGTCGAGGTCGTCGACACCGTCGGCGCCGGCGACGCATTCATGGCCGGTCTGCTCGACGCCCTGTGGACGCAGGAACTGCTCGGCGACCGCGAGGGCCTGCGCGGAATCGAACCGGACGCGCTGCGCGCGGCCCTCGACGTCGCCGCGCGCACCGCGGCGCTCACCGTCGCGCGCCCGGGTGCGGACCTGCCGACCCGCGGGGAGCGGGACGCCGACCCGAAGGAGCAGAGGTGACGCTCGTCGCCGGGATCGACTCGTCCACCCAGTCCTGCAAGGTGCTCGTCTGCGACGCGCGCACCGGTCACGTCGTGCGGGAGGGCCGTGCCCCGCATCCCGACGGCACCGAGGTCGACCCGCGCGCCTGGGCGGACGCCCTCGACCGCGCCGTTGCCGCCGCGGGCGGGCTCGACGACGTCGCCGCGGTGTCGGTCGGCGGCCAGCAGCACGGGCTGGTGACCCTCGACGAGACCGGGACGGTGGTGCGCCCGGCGCTGCTGTGGAACGACACCCGCTCGGCCGCGGCCGCCGCCGACCTCGTCGCCGACCTCGGCGGCGGGCAGGCGTGGGCCGACGCCGTGGGGGTGGTGCCGCTCGCCGCGATCACCGTCGCCAAGGTGCGCTGGCTCGCCGACCACGAACCGGGCCACGCCGACCGCGCTGCGGCACTGTGCCTGCCGCACGACTGGCTCACGTGGCAGCTCGCGGGAGCCTCCGGCGTCGGCGCGCTCGTCACCGACCGCAGCGACGCCAGCGGCACCGGCTACTACAGCGCCGCCGACGGCTCCTACCGCACCGACCTCCTCGACCTCGCGCTGCGTGGCCGCCGGCCCGTGCTGCCCCGGGTGGCCGGACCGGCCGAACGGGTCGGGGAGACGGTCGCGGGCGCCGCCCTCGGACCCGGTGCCGGGGACAACGCCGCCGCGGCCCTCGCCCTCGGCGCGCACGAGGGCGACGTGATCGTCTCCGTCGGCACCTCGGGCGTGGTCTCGGCCGTCTCGGCCACCCCGAGCCGCGATCCGTCCGGGCTCGTCGCCGGATTCGCCGACGCCACCGGCCGGCACCTGCCGCTCGTGTGCACCCTCAACGCGGCGCGGGTCCTCGACGCCACGGCCGCGCTGCTCGGGGTCGACCACGACGAACTGTCGCGGCTCGCGCTGTCGGCCCCGCCCGGCGCCGGCGGTCTCGTGCTGGTGCCGTACCTCGAGGGCGAGCGCACCCCCAACCGGCCCGGCGCCACGGGCGCGATCCACGGCCTGCACCTGACGAATTCGACACGGGAACACCTGGCGCGCGCGGCCGTGGAGGGACTGCTGTGCTCGCTCGCGGACGGTCTCGACCACATCACCGCGCAGGGCGTGCCGGTGCGGCGGGTGCTGCTCGTCGGCGGCGGCGCCCGTTCCCGGGCGCTGCGCGAACTCGCGCCCGGCATCCTCGGGGTCCCGGTGGAGGTGCCGGAGCCGGGCGAGTACGTCGCAGCCGGCGCGGCCCGGCAGGCCGCCTGGGTGCTGGCCGGCGGCACCGAACCACCCCGGTGGGAGGGTGGCGGCGTGCGGCGCTACGAGGCGGACCCGGTCCCGGCCGTGCGCGCCCGGTACGCGGAGGTCCGTGATCTCACGGACGGCAGCGACCTGACACCTCTTTCCGGAACCTGACACCTCTTTCCGGAACCTGACACCGGTTCCGGCCGGCCGGAAAGGCTGTCGGCATCCCGAAACGGATGCACGCTCCGGACCGCGGCCGCGATGAGTTCCGGCGTCGGCCCGGGTCGATATCTGTGACGCCGACAGGGCGCCGTCATCCACCGAGCAAGGAGAAGGCGATGCCGAAGATCACCCCGTTCCTGTGGTTCGACACCGAGGCCGAAGAGGCCGCCAAGTTCTACACCAGCGTGTTTCCCCGCTCGCGCATCCTGAGCACCACGTACTACCAGGACACCGGGCCCAAGCCGGCCGGCACCGTCATGACCGTCGACTTCGAACTCGACGGCCAGCGCTACGTCGCGCTCAACGGCGGCCCGGAGTTCTCGTTCACCGAGGCGGTGTCGTTCCAGATCGACTGCGCCGACCAGGACGAGGTCGACCACTACTGGAACGCTCTCACCGAGGGCGGGGAAGAGAGCCAGTGCGGCTGGCTGAAGGATCGGTTCGGGCTGTCCTGGCAGGTGGTGCCGCGACGGCTCTTCGAGCTGCTCTCCGACACCGGCCCCGAGGTGGGGCGGCGGGTCACCGAGGCGATGCTGCAGATGCGCAGGATCGAGATCGCACCGCTCGAGGAGGCCGCCCGCGGCTGAACCGGCGAGCCCAGCGGGCACCGCGGCGGCGGTGATAGCTTTCGGTCGATGACCACGCGCACCGAGCGGCTCGACGAGCTGCCGCTGACCCGCAGACACGGCAGGCTGCTGCTCGGCTCCGGTGTGGGCTGGGCACTCGACGCCATGGATGTCGGGCTCATCTCCTTCGTGATGGCCGCCCTGGCCGTGCAGTGGAATCTGAGCGCGACCCAGCTGTCGTGGATCGGGTCGATCGGCTTCGTCGGAATGGCAGTCGGAGCCGCGGTCGGTGGGCTGCTCGCCGACCGGATCGGCCGGCGCCAGGTGTTCGCGGTGACACTGCTGGTGTACGGCCTGGCCACCGGCGCGGCGGCGCTCGCCGGCTCCGTCGCGGTGCTGATCGTGTTGCGGTTCGTCGTCGGCCTGGGTCTCGGCGCCGAGCTTCCCGTCGCGTCGACCCTCGTCAGTGAGTACGCGCCGCGCCGGCAGCGGGGTCGCATGGTCGTCGCGCTCGAGGCGTTCTGGGCGGCCGGATGGATCCTCGCGGCCCTCATCGGCTACTTCGTGATCCCCCTCGGCGACGACGGCTGGCGCTGGGCGCTGGCCGTGGGAATCGTCCCCACCCTGTACGCGGTGGTCGTGCGGTTCGGACTACCCGAATCCGTGCGATACCTCGAGCGCCGGGGCCGCTACGCCGAGGCGGAGAAGGCCGTGCGGTCCTTCGAGATGTCCGCCGGCATCGCGGCGCCGACGGACGCGGAGGAGACGTCGCGTCCGGTGCTCACGGAGACGAGCGCCGAGTCGATCTGGTCGCCGCGGTTGCGGCGGCGCACCGCCGCCCTGTGGACGGTGTGGTTCTGCATCAACCTCTCGTACTACGGGGCCTTCATCTGGCTGCCGAGCCTGCTGGTGAACCAGGGCTTCGACCTGGTGAAGTCCTTCCAGTACACGCTGATCATCACGCTCGCGCAGCTGCCGGGATACGCCGTCGCGGCGTGGCTGATCGAGGTGTGGGGGCGCCGCGCAACCCTGGCGAGCTTCCTCGTCGGCTCGGCCGCGGCCGCGGGCCTGTTCGGGCTGGCCGACACGCCCACCGAGATCGTCGCCGCCGGAATGGCATTGTCGTTCTTCAACCTCGGCGCCTGGGGGGCGCTCTACGCGATCGGACCGGAGCTGTATCCGACGTCGGTGCGCGCCGCCGGGACCGGCGCGGCGGCCGCGTTCGGGCGCATTGCGTCGATCGTGGCGCCGCTGCTCGTGCCCTGGCTGCTCACCGGCGGCGGCAACGCCCTCGTGTTCGGGGTGTTCGCGGCGGCGTTCGCGCTCGCCGCCGTCGCCGCCTTCACGCTGCCGGAGCGCAAGGGGCACGTGCTCGAGGCCTGAGCCCTACGCCCGGGCGGCCGGCGCCGGGCCGCAGGCCGCCGCCACCGCGAAGGTCCCGAGGGCCGTGCCCGTGACGAGGCGCTGGGTCCGCACGGCCCGCGGGGGCGTCGCCATGCGGCGCGCCGGTCAGTTCGACGACCCGACCCTCGCGGACGTCGTGTCGCACCTGCGGATGTCGTCGGGCGCGTAGCCCGCCGGCCCCCGCGCGTGCGCACGTCTCGCGCCGATTCCGAAGGCAGCGCCACGGGATGTGCGCCCTCGGTGCGCGTGGAGTCATCCTTCTGTGCATTCGCAGCCATGTTCGCCCGCACTCCGGGGACCTAGTGTTCCAGATCACAAGCATCCGGCGGCGGGCCGTGCGCATCCGAGGCCTCCGCCGCGACCGAAAGGACGGACCTGGACGTGGCGTCACTGCAGACGGTGCAGAGGATCGGACCGGTGCTGGACCTGTTCACGGTGCAGCAACCCGAGTGGGGGGTCTCCGAGGTCGCGGCGGCGATCGACGTTCCCCGATCGAGCGCGCACGCTCTGCTGTCGAGCCTGGTCGACACGGGGCTGCTCCAGTGCCGCGCACGCGGACGCTACCGGCTCGGGTGGCGCGTCGTGGAGCTGGGGGAGACGCTGCGCGGCACCGTCGACGTCCGGTCCTGTGCCGCCCCCGTCCTCGAGCGTCTGGTGGAGAAGTACGGAGAGACAACTCATCTCGCGGTCATGGATCGATGGAACGTCCTCTACGTGGACAAGATCCTCGGCAATCACAACATCACCGTGCAGGGCGCCCGGGTCGGGACGCGCCTGGACGCGCATTCCACGGCGGTGGGCAAGGTGCTGCTCGCGCAACTCGAGGAGATCGAGGTGCGCCGGTACCTGGCCATGCGTCCGTTGCGGCGGCTGACACCGTCGACCACCACGAACCCCCAGGCACTTCTGGACGCTCTGGCCGGTGTGCGCTCGGCCGGCTTCGCTGCGGACCTCGGGGAGACCGTCTCCGAGGTGCACTGCGTCGCCGCCCCGGTGCGCGACGACCTGGGCTCCGTCGTGGCGGCCGTGAGCGTGAGCGTGCCCGCGACGCGCTTCGCCCAGCGGCGACCGCAGCTCGAGCGGGCCGTGGTCGGCGCCGCGCACGAGATCACCCGGGCGATCGCCGAAGCCCACGACTGCAGTCCCGTACCGCTGCGGGACGACCCGAGTGCCGCCGCTCTCGTGGAGGCGAGTCCGCGCGCCTCCTGATCACGATCCGACTGCACGAACACGACAAGCGAAAAAGAGGAGCCATGGACACCGCCGCCCACAAGGCCGCAGACCGACTGCTCGAGGTGTATCGCACGGGGGAGCCGATCGATCCGCTCACCCCCGATCATCCCGACGCGTCGATCGAACTCGCCTACCGGATCCAACAGCTGCAGGTCGAGCAGTGGACGCTGGCCGGCGATGTCGTCAAGGGCCACAAGGTGGGCTTGGCCTCCCGCGCGATCCAGCGGCAGATGGGTGTCGATCAACCCGATTTCGGGCATCTGACCGCGAGCATGTTCCACCTCGAGCATCAGCCGATCCCCGCCGGCCGCTTCCTGCAGCCGCGGATCGAGCCCGAGGTGGCGTTCGTACTCGGCCGGCCGCTGGCCGGTCCGGGCGTCACCGCCGCCGAAGCTGCGCGGGCCGTGGACTTCGTGCTGCCCGCACTCGAGATCGTCGACTCGCGGATCCGGGACTGGAAGATCGGCATCTTCGACACCATCGCGGACAACGCCTCGTCCGGCGGCGTGATCCTGGGGAGCCGGCCGGTCTCCCTCGGTGACGTCGACCTGAGGCTGATCGGATGCACACTCCACATAGGCGGTGAACTCATGGCGACGGGAGCCGGCGGAGCCGTCCTCGGGTCCCCGCTCAACGCGCTGGTGTGGCTGGCCAACACGGTCGGCCCGCTCGGGGTCACCCTCGAACCGGGGCATGTGGTGCTTCCCGGCTCCATGACCAGGGCGTTTCCCGTGGCGGCGGGCAACTCCATCGTGGCGAACATCAGCGGGCTCGGCAGCGTCACCGCCGTGCTCGGCGGAAAGGACGAGAAATGAGCGACCAGTCGTGGAGCGCGGCCCGCGTCGCCGACGTGCTGCTGCGGGCGGAGGACACGGCGACCCCGCAGACGTCGATCCTCGCGGAATGGGACGGACTGGACCTGGGGACCGCGTACGCCGCGCAGGACATCGCGTTGCGCATGCGGCTCGCCCGCGGCGAGCGGCTCACCGGCGTGAAGCTCGGGGTCACGTCTAAGGCAAAGCAACGGCAGGTGGGCGTGGACTCGCCGTCCACCGCGTGGCTCACGGACAGGATGATCCTGCCGATCGGCGAGCCTGTCCCGCGCGAGAAGATGATCCACGCTCGCGCGGAGCCGGAGATCGCGTTCGTCATGGGCCGCAGGCTCGAGGGGCCGGGCGTCTCGGCCGCGACCGCGCTGGCCGCGGTGGAGCACGTGGTCGGCGCGATCGAGATCATCGACAGCCGCTTCTCCGGCTACCAGTTCTCGATGATGGACGCCGTCGCGGACAACAACTCGTCCGGACGGTACGTGACCGGTCCGGTCGGCCGCGCGCCGGAGGATCTCGATCTCGCCCTCGAGGCGTGTCTGCTCGAGATCGACGGCGAGGTGGTGGATTCGGCAACGGGCGCTGCGGTACACGGACATCCCGCGGAGGCGCTGGCCTTCGCCGTGAACACCCTGGCCGAGCGGGGACTCGCCATCGAGGCAGGGTGGGTGGTGCTCACCGGCGGCATGACCGACGCCGTGCCGGTGCAGCCGGGGGCGCGCATCGCCGCGCACTTCACCACCCTCGGCACCGTCACCGTGGCGGGAGGCTGACGATGCCGCTCATCGACGTGACGATCGCGGAGGGGCGCAGCCCGGACGAGCTCCGGAGGCTGATCCACGAACTGACCCAGGCGGCGCACCGGGCCCTGGACGCGCCGCTGCCCAACATCCGGGTGGTGCTGCGGGAGACGCCGAAGACACACTTCGCCGCAGGCGATGTGACGATCGCCGAGCGTGAGACACGGGCCTGAACGGTCCGGATATCCCGGACTGCGACAGCGCCGGCCGGCGACGACGTCGAGCATCGTGATCGAGCCGCATCGGGGCGGGGAAGCGGGATACACAAGGGAGACACCATCCCCTGCGTCCCCTGGAGAACCCGATGACGTCGAACCCACAGCGCGCCCTCACCCTGGTTGCCGAGCCCGAGCCCGGCTGCGAACGGGTGGCGGACCGGATGTACCACGACCTGCTTTCGCCACCGGAGGTGCAACAGGTGCGCGACCGCGTCCGGGACTTCGCCGCTCGGGCTGTCTCGCCGATCGCCGGCCGGATCGCCGGCGGGGACGAGCGCCTCGACGGGTTCCCCCGGGACGCGTTCGAGGCCATGGCCTCGAACGGTCTGTTCCGCCTTCCCTTCACCGCGGACGTCGGTGGCGACGGACTCACGCACCGCGCCACGGCCACCGCGGTGGCCGTCGAGGAACTGGCGTACTACTCCAACAGCGTCGCCGCGATCTACGACGTCCATTGCATCCTCGCCGGCACGGCACTGGACCAGGGCACCGAGGAGCAACGGCGCCGATGGCTGCGTGCCGTCGTCGACGGGGAGATCGTCGGATCGTTCGCGACGAGCGAGCCCGGTGCCTCGAGCGATCTGTCTCCCGAGGCGGTGCAGACCGTCGCGAGCCCGGACGGCGACGGGTGGGTGCTCACCGGCCGCAAGCGGTGGATCACCAATTCGGTCGTCGCCGGTGTCGTCGTCGTGCTCGCCCGGACCGGCGACAGCCTCACCACCTTCATCGTTCCCACCACCGCACCGGGCGTCACCGTCGGCACACCCGACCGCAAACTCGGCAACCGCGGGCAGATCACGGCCGACGTGATCCTCGACCGTGTTCCGCTCGGGCCGGAATCGGTGCTCGGGCGGGTCGGCGGTGGCCTGCGCGTCGCGCTCCGGACACTCACCTACGGCCGCATCGGAATCGGCGCCGCCGGCGTCGGCATGGCGCAGGCCGCCTTCGACCGGACCGTCGCGCATCTGAAGTCGCGGCACGCGTTCGGTGGTTCGCTGGCCTCCAAACAGCATTGGCAGTTCGTGATGGCCGACTACGCGGCAGATCTCGAGTCCGCCCGTAGCCTGTACCTGAAAGCGGCGCTCCGGCTCGACGCGGGGGAACACTTTCCCGAGCCCGAAGCGGCGATGGCAAAGCTGCGCGGAACCGACCTGGCGGCGCGCATCGCCCGGGATGCCGTGCAGGCGTTCGGCGGACTCGGATTCGTGCAGTCCCTCGGTGCCGACGACACCGAAGGCCCGGTCGAGGCGATCTACCGGGACAGCAAGATCGGCGAGATCTACGAGGGAGCCAACGAGATTCAGAAATGGGTGCTCGCCCGGCAGATTTTCGGGCGGGACCACACCGGATAGGTTTCGGCAGTTCTGTGGGGGCTGGTCGTCGCTCGTGCGAGCGTGGACGGCCGGCCCTCGCCGGTGACGACTACCCGCGCACGGCGGGGTTCAGGCGGAAATGTGCAGGGCTGGAGCCGAACCGGCGACGGAACGCGCGGCTGAAATGCGATACGTCCCGGAACCCGACGTGGACACTGATCGCAGTGACGGTGAGATCGGTTTCCAGCAGCATCGTTCGGGCGCGGCCGAGTCGCACCTCGTACAGCCACGTGCGGGGAGTGGTTCCCGCCGTGCTGAACAGTTTGTGGATGTAGCGCAGCGACATTCCCAGTTCCATGCCGATCTCGGCGAGCGTGTGATCGGGATCGTGCAGGTACCGGGCCATGGTGGCCTGGACCTTGCGCAGGTCGTCCGCGTGCGCCCGCTTCGTGGCGTTCAGCGGAGTCACCCGGTCGCTGATCGCGGTGACGAGCAGGTCCAGCGCCGCGGCGGCCACAGAATCCGAGGTTCCACCGGACAGGGGGGTTTCGGTGGCGGCCACGTCGACCAGAAAACGCGACACCAGTCGCCCGATGCCGGTCTGCCCCGAAATGCCGTGGCCCGTCACGCTCTCCACCGCGTCGAGCGGCAGTCGGGACGTGAGCTGCCGGCGCGGCGCCCGCAGTACGATCTGCTCGAATTCGGTTGTGCCGTCGACGACGAACGGCGTCGACGAGTCCACGACGCCGAAGGCGCCGTTCTCGAGGATCGCCGTCCGCGGCCCCTGCGTCAGGGTGGCGGAACCCTGAGTGATGAGGCACAGCAGGAAATCGTCGTTGGGATCCGAATCGATCATCGCGGGGGTCCGCACCACCGTGTGCGGATCGGCGCGCACCACGCTCACGATCACGTCGCCGATCGGGCGAGCGACCAGATCGGCAGCAAACCGGTCGTTCGATCGGGACCAGTCGACGTCCATCTCGCAGTAGGTCCGGTCGAGCGTATCCGCCCACCGCGCACGGCCTTCGGCGGATTCGAGTTCACGAACGCTCAGCGCCACCGGTCGACCGGCCTCCGCGGTGCACGGGGAGTCATCCTTCGGTGCACTGTCGGTCATGTTCCTGCTCACCTCCTCCTCCTAGTGTTCCATATCACAGGAACTCGGCGGGCGGACGATACCGCGAGACGCACCGTCTGCGCGACCCTCGACCGTCGCCTCCGGACGAGCCGACGACAGGAGAACGACATCATGACCACCACCCACACCTGGATCGACGAGATCACCATGGAGGAACTGGATCGCGACCCGAATCCGATCTATGAGCGCCTCCGCCGTGAAGCCCCGGTCGCGTATGTGCCCGCAGTGGGGATGCACGTCGTGGCGACCCGCGAGTTGTGCCTGCAGATCACGCAGGACCCGCAGGCGTGGTCCACCGTGATCGCCCCCTCGGGAGGCCGGACGTTCGGCAAGGGAACGGTTCTCGACTCCAACGGCGAGCAGCACCGCAGGATCCGGGAGTGGATCGATCCGCAACTGCGTCCCGCCGCCGTCGACACCTATGTCGAGGCCCTGGTCCGGCCGCAGGCGCAGCGGATCCTCGAGCGCATCGAAGACCTCGGAGCCGCCGACATCCAGGAGGCATACTTCGCGCCGGTCAGCGTCCGCGCCGTCGGCGACCTCATGGGCCTGACGGACGTCCCGTCCGAGACGCTCGTGCGCTGGTTCCAGACGCTCGCCCTGTCCTACGGCAACGCCGCGGTCGACGAGCACGGCAACTTCGCAGATCCGGCACCCTTCGAGGCCGGTGACAGGGTCAAGGAGGAGATCGTCGCGACGGTCGACCCCATGCTCGACCACTGGACCGCCCACCCCGACCACACCCTCATCTCGCACTGGCTGCACGACGGGATGCCCGAGGGACAGGTGCGCGATCGCGCCGAGATCTACCCGAACATCTACGTGTTCCTGCTCGGTGCTCTGCAGGAGCCGGGCCACGTCATGACGACCACCCTGGCGGGCCTGCTGCAGCACCCCGACCAGCTCGAACGGGTCGTCGACGATCCGACCCTCGTGCCGCGCGCGATCAACGAGGGCGCTCGGTGGGTGGCGCCGATCTGGAGCGCTGCGGTGAAGGTCGCGAACCACGATGTCACGATCGGCGGTGTCGACCTGCCTGCGGGTACACCCGTGATACTCGCCTACGGCTCGGCGAACCGGGACGAGACCGCCTGGGAGAACCCGGACGCCTACGACGTGGATCGGCCGGTCATGCCGCATCTCGCGTTCGGCTCCGGCAACCATGCCTGTGCCGGAACCTACCTCGGCACCGCGATCGTCCGCATCGCGCTCGAGGAGCTGTTCGAGACGATCCCGAACATCGAGCCCGATCTCGACCACACGCCGGACTTCTGGGGCTGGACCTTCCGCGGCCCGCAGGGATTGCGTGTGCGGTGGGAGGTGTGACAGTGGAACATTCGGTGACCGTCTCGGACGGCGAGCAGCCCTTTCGTGCCGCAGCGGACCGCTCCATCCTCGAATCCGCGCTACGGGAGAACCGGTGGCTCCCGCATGCCTGCTCGCAGGGCACGTGTGGCACCTGCAAGATCCGCGTGCTGTGCGGGGAGGTGGACCACGGGCGGGTGGACGATACGGTCCTTTCCGAGACGGAGCGTGCGAGCGGGCTCGCGCTGGCCTGCCAGGCGAGCCCGCGCACCGATCTGACCGTCGCGCCGTTGAGCGAGACTGCGCCGGTCGGCCCGAGGCATCCGTTGCGCGATCACGCCGGCACCGTGCTCGAGCTGACCGACATCGCCCGGTGCACCCGCCGGCTCGTCGTGGAGCTGGACGAGCCGATGGAATTCTCCGCCGGCCAGTACGCCGAGCTGGTTGTGCCGGGTTCCGTGGTGGCACGCCAATATTCGATGGCCAATCCGCCGTCCGAGTCGCGCCGGCTCGAGTTCCACATCAAGAAGGTCGACGGTGGGCTCGCGACGGAGGGGTGGATCTTCGGCTCGCTTCGCCCGGGAGACCGGATCGAGTTGCGCGGGCCGCTGGGGCAGTTCGCCCTGGTTCACCCCCAGGAGGAACCGGCCATCCTGATCGGCGGCGGGACGGGACTAGCCCCCTTGAAGTCGATTGTGCGCCATGCTCTCTCCAGCGATCTCGTCCCGAGCATCGACCTGTACCACGGAGGGCGCGGGCAGGCGGATCTGTACGACGTGGACTTCTTCCGGGCACTCGAGGCTGCCGATTCCCGATTCCGCTACCACCCCGTGCTCAGCGAGGAGCAGTGGGACGGCGCGACCGGCATGGTCACCGACGTCGTGCTCGACGACTTCGCCAGTTGCCGGGGGCGCAGCGCGTACCTGTGCGGACCACCCGCCATGGTCGCCGCGGCGGTCAAGGCGCTCAAACGGCGTCGCATGGCGCCCCGGTCGATATTCAAGGAGGAGTTCACCGTCGGCGCCGCGCCGCCGGTGCTGTCGCCGACGTGACCGGTTCTGCGGCCGGGTGTTCGGGTTCGTCCCGGGCACCCGGCCGTTCGCCGTCAGTGCCGGTGGCCCGGTGGGCGGTCGGTTCTTCCCTTGCGGTACTGACCGGGGCTGGAGCCGAAGGAGGCGCGGAACGTCCTGCTGAAGTGGGAGACGTCCCGGAAACCCGCGCATTCGCTGACCTCCGCGACGGACATCTCGGTCGTCAGCAGGTACTTCCGCGCGCGTTCGAGGCGGGCCTGGTACAGCCATGCCCGGGGGGTGATCCCGGCCGCGCTGAACAGTTTCTGCACGTTGCGCAACGACATCCCGGCGTCGGCCGCGACGTCCGACAGCGTGAGCTCGGGATCGTGCAGTTTCTGTTCGATGACCCGCTGGACGCGGGTGAGGTCCTCGGTGCGATGCAGTTGCGAGGCGCTGGTCGCGAGCGGTCCCTCCGCGAGCGCGGTGGCCAGCATGTCGACGGCCGAGGAGGCGAACGACACGGCGGCCCCCGGCGAGATCGGCGCCGTCGTGGTCGAGAGGTCGACGAAGAATCGGCCGACCAGTTCGCCGGCCCCGGTGTCGCCGCCGATCGACCGGGCGGTGCCGTGTTCGACGATCCGGCCGGGTAGACGTGAGGTGAGCAGCTCGGCGGGGGACCGCACCACGATCTGCCGGAACGGCGCGGGGGAGTGGAAGACGAACGGTGCGGAGCAGTCCAGCAGCGCGAATCCCCCGCGCTCGAGAACGGTGGCTCGACCGGACTGCTGCACCTCGACGCGGCCCTCGGTCACGATGCACACGAGGTAGCCCGCCCAGTTGTCCGAGGCGATCATCTCGGGGGACCGCACCACGGTGTGGGCGTCGGCGCGGATCGTGCTGATGTGCAGGTCCCCGAAGGGCCGTCCACCCCACTCGGCGTCGAAGTGCTGCCGCGGATCGGGCCACGCCACGTCCATCTCGCCGTACAGCAGCTCGAGGGTGCTCGCCCACTGTGTGCGGCCTTCGCGGGTGTCGAGCTCCCGCGTGCGTAGGGACACGAGGGCGGGCGCCGCTCCGTTGCGCGCGGAGTCACCCGATTGTTCGCGCTCAGCCATGTTCCAGCAGACCTCCGCCTTCTAGTGTTCCAGATCACAGGGACTTGGCGTCCGGAACGATATACCGACATCGCGCCGAAGGCGACATCCGAGAGCGGATCCCCAATCAGGGCAACGCAATCGGTGCCGACCGCGTCGCAGCGCGACGCCGGTCGATCCCGCCGGTCCCCGAAACGACTCTCCACCGCCCGAGACCAGGAGTGAACATCATGACGACATCAGCGATCATCGGCGACGCCGTGGGAGCACCCAACACCGTCCGTCCCATGACGGGCGAGGAGTACATCGAGTCGCTGCGCGACGGTCGCGAGGTGTACTTCCGTGGTGAGCGGGTCGACGACGTCACCACGCACCCGGCCTTCCGAAATTCGGTTCGGTCGGTGGCACGGATGTACGACGCGATGCACAAGCCGGAGGCGAAGGGCATCCTCACGGTGCCGACCGACACCGGCAACGGTGGCTTCACCCATCCGTTCTTCAAGACGGCACGCAGCGCCGACGACCTGCTCCTCGCCCGCGACGCGATCGCCACGTGGCAGCGCGAGGTGTACGGCTGGCTGGGCCGCTCGCCCGACTACAAGGCGTCGTTCCTCGGCACCCTCGGAGCCAACGCCGACTTCTACGGCGAGTACAAGCAGAACGCCCTCGACTGGTACAAGAAGTCCCAGGAGCGGGTGCTCTACCTCAACCACGCGATCGTCAACCCGCCGATCGACCGCGACAAGCCCGCCGACGAGACTGCCGACATCTGCGTGCACGTGGTCGAGGAAACCGACGCGGGTCTGATCGTGTCGGGCGCGAAGGTGGTGGCGACCGGTTCGGCGATCACGAATGCCAACTTCATCGCGCACTACGGCCTGCCGCTCCGCAAGAAGGAGTTCGGCCTGATCTTCACCGTCCCGATGGATTCACCGGGGCTGAAGTTGTTCTGTCGTACGTCCTACGAGATGAACGCCGCCGTCATGGGTACGCCGTTCGACTACCCGCTGTCGAGCCGATTCGACGAGAACGACGCGATCATGGTGTTCGACCGGGTGCTGGTGCCGTGGGAGAACGTCTTCGCCTACGACGCCGAGACGACCAACGGGTTCGTCATGAAATCCGGGTTCATGTCGCGCTTCATGTTTCACGGTTGCGCCCGTCTCGCCGTGAAGCTCGACTTCATCGCCGGCTGTGTGATGAAGGCGGTGGAGATGACCGGCTCGGCCGGATTCCGCGGGGTGCAGATGCAGGTCGGCGAGATCCTCAACTGGCGCGACATGTTCTGGGGACTGTCCGACGCGATGGCGAAGACGCCCGATCCGTGGGTGGGCGGGGCCGTGCAACCGAACCTGAACTACGGCCTGGCGTATCGGACCTTCATGGGTGTGGGCTATCCGCGGATCAAGGAGATCATCCAGCAGACTCTCGGCAGCGGTCTGATCTACCTGAATTCCCATGCGAGCGACTGGGACAACCCCGACATCCGGCCGTACCTCGACCGGTACGTGCGCGGGTCGAACGGGATCGCGGCCATCGACCGTGTCAAGCTGCTCAAGCTGCTCTGGGATGCCGTCGGCACCGAGTTCGGCGGCCGGCACGAGTTGTACGAGCGCAACTACGGCGGTGACCACGAGGCCGTGCGCTTCCAGACGCTGTTCGCCTACCAGGCCCAGGGCCTGGACAACCAGCTCAAGGGCTTCGCCGAGCAGTGCATGTCCGAGTACGACGTCGACGGCTGGACGCGCCCCGATCTGATCGGCAACGACGATCTGAAGATCGTCCGGGGCTGAACGGAGCGAGACGATGAGGAGCACTGCTGTGGCCGATCTCGAGGTCACTCCACAACATATGCGAAAAGCGCTTGGGCGGTTCGCGAGCGGCGTCACCATCGTCACCACCGCCGAGTGCGAGGACGAGGCTTCGGTGCACGGGATGACCGCCAACGCCTTCACCTCGGTGTCGCTCGACCCGCCGCTCGTGCTCGTGTCGATCGCCAACCGCGCCAGGATGAACGAGCGGATCCGGGAGACCGGTAGGTACGGGATCTCGATCCTCGCCGGGGACCAGGAACCGTTGTCCCTGCACTTCGCCGGTGCGGCACACCAGCCGGATCTGGTCCGGTTCGTGTGGCGGAAGGAAGTGCCCCTCCTCGAGGGCGCGCTGGTGCACCTCGCGTGCACGGTGGTCGACTCCCATCCCGCGGGTGACCACACGCTGCACGTGGGCCGGGTGGAGCAGCTCTGGTACGACGACGGGCACCCCCTGGTGTTCTACACCGGCAGTTTCCGGTCGCTCGAGTTGCAGGGCAGGGACGACCCCTGGGGCTTCTGATCGAGGTAGAGCGGGGGTGGCCGCGGCGGGTGTCGCGGCCACCCTCCCGCGTATCCGACGGAATCCCTCCGTGCCCTGTCTGCGGACACCTGGTTCGCAGGAGGGACGCGACGCCAGGTGGGCGCATCCGGGCGGTCGCAGCGGGACGGGGCGGGGAGTTGTTCCCGGTGGTCGAATCGATCCGGCGGCGCCCGCTCGACCGGTCACGGCCGCTGTGGGAGCTGTGGGTGATCCCGGGGCTCGGAGAGCATTCACATGCGGTCTACCTGCGGGTCCACCATGTGATCGCCGACGGCCCGGCGGGGGTGGCGATGCTCGGCGTGCTCCTCGACGCCGCCCCGGACGTGCCGCTGACGCCCGCGCCGCCTCGGCACGAGGAGAAGATCGACGATGTGCTGCTCTCGGTCTTCGCCGGGGGGCTTGCGCGAACTGCTGTGTCGCCGGGGCGAACCGGCCGACGACGTCGTGCTGCGGGCGGTCGTCCCCGTCTCACTGCACGGGCAGCAGTCGGGGCCGGCCCGCGGAAGCCTGCTCGGTCAGATGATCGTTCGGCTTCCGGTGGGCAACACCAGCCTCGGTGCGGGCGCGTTCTCGTACGCGGGGCGGTTCACGATCACCGTCGTCGGCGACAGTGTCGTGTGTCCCGAAGTGGACGTGGTGGCTCGCGGGATGGAGGAGGCGCCGCGAGTGCTCCGCGGCGGACGCCCGAGCGAATGTGCCGTGGTGTCGGGTAGACCGACGTGACGGCACATTCGCTCAGGTGCCGGCGATCAGCGCGCCCGCTGTGTGGTTGCCGCCCGTGCCGCGACCTCGTCGGCGCGGGCGGCGGCGGCGGGGTCGCCTGCGATGAACCAGTTCACTGGGTCCGCCTCCACGATCCGGCCACGCACCGACTCCCTCGGCGCCCCGAGAATCTCGACGATCAGATCGGTGAAACGCGCTGCCAGCTCCTGCCGCTGCGCGATGGGGCGTCCGGCCAGGACGATCGCGGTGAAGTAGGGGGCCGGGGTGCCGCCGTCGGCGATCACCGTGCCGGACGTCGCGACGTCGTCGGGGTCGTACCGGACGACGAACGCCCGCACCCGCTCGATCGGGGAGTCGAGGACCTCCGCATAACAGCGACTCGCGTCGGCGAGCAGACGACGTCGTTGCCCGGCGGTGTAGGCGCCGTCGACGAGGTGGAAGTGTGCAACGGGCATGGATGCTCCTTCGTGACGCTTCGGGGTACAGGATTACTGGACTCCGTGCCGGGTCCCGCCGTCGACGTTGAGGACGCTTCCGTGCAGCACGGCGGCCTCGGGAGCGAGGAGCATCTCCAGAGTCCAGCCGATCTCGTCGAGCGTCGGTAGGCGGCCGAGCGTGGTCGCGGCGCGATAGCGATCCCAGATCTCGCCGGGGTCGCGCCCGGTCTCGGCGGCCTCGGTCTCGACGAACTTCCGCAGCCGTGGAGTGTCGACGGGTCCCGGTGCGATGGTGTGGGTGGTGACGCCGCTCGGGCCGTAGAGTGCGCTGAGCTGGCGCATGAGATTGAAGACTGCGGCGTTCACCGTCCCCGGCCCGGCGTCGAGCGGGCCGGGTTCGAGTCCGAGCGAACCGGCGATCGTCACGAAACGCGAGCCCGGTACGAGGTGGTCCCGGACGGCGTGCAGCAGCCGCACCAGTCCGCCCACCTTGATATTCGCGCCTACCGCGAGGTCCCCCGGTGCGATGGTGTCGGCCGAGCCGCGCACCGGCAGCCCGGCCGCGAACACGGCCAGGCGCACGGGCGCGTCGAGACGGGCGGCGATCGCGCCGATGGCACTGTCGTCGGCGATGTCGGCGACACACGGAACGATCAGATCGCCCTCGGTCGCGAGCTTGTCGAGGTCCTCGGCATTTCGGGCGACCGCGACGACGCGCATCCCGCGCCGGACCAGGCGCCGGGTGAACTCGGTGCCCATCGCGCCGGTTGCGCCGACGACGACGCACAGTGCGGGTGAGGCCATGTCTGTGCTCCTTGATTCGTGGGTGTGGCCGCAATCGAGACGCGAAATCGGAACTCGCCCAGACATGGTCGTGGGCGGATTCCGATTCGGCGTGCGTATCCGTTGCTCCGTTTCAGCCGCGCAGCCGGAGGGTGACTGCCCGCGGCTCGGTGAAGAAGTCGCGGGAGTACTGCCCGCCCTCGCGTCCCAGGCCGCTGGCGCCCTCGCCACCGAACGGCAGGCGCAGGTCGCGCTCGAAGAAGCAGTTGATCCACACGGTGCCGGCCTTCCAGCGGGCGGCCATCCGGTGGGCGCGGTCGAGGTTCTGGGTGAACAGCATTCCGGCGAGACCGTAGGGGGAGTCGTTGGCGATGCGCAGCGCTTCCTCCTCGGTATCGAATCCGAGGACGGTCTCGACCGGGCCGAAGATCTCCTCCCGTGCGGTGCGGGAGTCGTTTGTCAGCCCGGTGACGACGGTGGGCGGGTAGTAGAACCCGGCGGCGCGGGCGTCGTCGGTCAGGCGGGCACCACCGGTGACGACCTTGCCGCCTTCCTCCTGGGCGAGTTCGACGTAGCCGTGCACCTTGTCGAGGTGGCGCTGCTCGATGAGCGGGCCCAGGAAGTTGGCCGGGTCCTTCGGGTCGCCGACGGTGAGCTTGTCCGCCTCCTCGGTGAACCGGGCGAGGAACTCGTCCATGATGCTGTTGTGCACCAGAAGGCGGGAACCGGCCAGGCACACCTGCCCGTTGCCGCCGAAGATCGCCCGGATCGCCATCGGCACGGCGACGTCGAGGTCGGCGTCGGCGAAGACGATGTTCGCGGACTTGCCGCCCATCTCCGCGGAGACCGGGGTGTGATGGGCCGCGGCGGCCTGCAGGATCTTCACGCCCGTGGCGCTCGAGCCGGTGAAGGTGATCCGATCCACCCGCGGATCCGAGGTCAGCGGCCCGGCGACGGCCTCACCGCCGAACCCGTGCACGACGTTGAGCACCCCCTCGGGCAGCCCGGCCTCGAGGGCGAGCTCGGCGAAGCGGTGCGCGGTCAGCGGGGTCTGCGGCGCGGGCTTGAGAACAGCGGTATTTCCGAATGCCAAGGCGGGAGCGATCTTCCACGTGGCGAGCATCAGCGGCGCGTTCCACGGGCTGATCGCCGAGACGACACCGGCCGGTGGGTAGAGCACGTACGACAGCAGGTCCCCGTCCGGGTATGCCTCGTTCGCGGCCATCGCGACATAGTCGGCGAAGAAGCGCAGATTGTGTGCCACCCGCGGGATCTCGGCGTGCAGGGACTGATTGATGCTCTTGCCGCCGTCGCGGGTCTCGAGCAGGGCGAGTTCCTCTCGGTGGGCGTCGACCGTGTCGGCGACCGCGTGCAGGATCTTCGCGCGCTCCTTCGGGGACAGCAGCGGCCACGGGCCGTCGTCGAACGCACTGCGGGCGGCGGTGATCGCCGCGGCACCGTCCTCGGCCGTGCCCGCGGGTACGATCCCGAGTAGCGCACCGTCGTGCGGGTCGCGGGATTCGAAGGTGGCCCCGTCCGACGCCTGCTTCCATTCGCCGCCGATCAGGTGACGGACCTGCGTGACCGATGGCGGGTTCTGGGTCTGTGTCATGGCAGTCTCCCTGTGTCAGACTCCGGCGCGGGCCGGGAGCTCGTAGGTGCGGCCGGCCAGTTCGGAGGCGACGTCGACGATCATGTCCTCCTGGCCGCCGATGACGCCGCGGCGCCCGAGTTCGAGCAGGATCTCGCGGGTGGAGATGCCGAACTTCTTCGCGGCCCGCTTGGTGGGGTGGAAGAAGGTCGAGTACACCCCGGCGTAGCCCAGGATCAGCGCGGTCTCGTCGATGATCTGCGGGTCGGTCATCAGCGGCGCGACGACGTGCTCGGCGGTGTCGATCAGCGGGAACAGGTCGACGGCGGTATCCCAGCCGGCCCGCTCGAACGCGGCGGCGAGCACCTCGGTCTGGGCGTTGCCGGCGCTGGCGCCGAGCCCGCGCAGAGACCCGTCGATGAACGTCGCGCCGTTCTCGGCGGCGGTGAGCGCGTTGGCGATGCCCACTCCGAGATTGTTGTGGGCGTGGAAACCGATGTCGGCGGAGATCTCCTGTCGCAGGGCCGCGACGCGCTCACCGGCGTGCCGGGGCACCATCGCGCCGGCGGAGTCGACCACGTAGACGACATCGGCGCCGTAGGAGTCGAGCTTGGCGGCCTGCTCGGCGAGCGGCTCCGGGTCGAGTTTGTGGCTCATCATCAGGAACGTCATCACGTTCAGGCCCTGCTCCTTGGCCCACTCGACGGGCTGCTGGGCGCAGTCGGCCTCGGTGCAGTGCACCGCGACGCGCACGGTCTTGATGCCGGCGTCGATCGCGGACTTCAGTTCGGCGAGGGTGGCGATGCCCGGGACGTACAGCACTGCGATGTCCGCATTGTCGACGGCGTCGACGGCGGCGCGTACGTACTCGGGGTCGGTGGCGGCGGCGAAGCCGTACTGGATCGAGGAGGCGCCGAGGCCGATGCCGTGGGCCACCTCGATGGTGGGGATGCCGGCCCGGTCGAGGCCGCGGGCGATGTCGGCGACGTTCTCGGGGGTGAATCGGTGCGAGACCGACGACATGCCGTCGCGCAGGGTGGTGTCGACGAGGGTGACCTTGCGGCGCCCGGTGTGGGTGGCGGCGTCGGTGGTGCTCACTGGGCTGCTCCCTGGACGAGGTTGCGCTGCGCCAGGACGTCGGCGACCTGTACGGCGGCGGCGGTGATGATGTCGAGGTTTCCGGCGTAGGTGGGCAGGAAGTCGCCGGCGCCGACGACCTCGAGCATGACGGTGACGAGGTCGCCGTCGACGTCGACGAGCCGCAGGGTGTAACCGGGGACGTACTGCTGCACCCTGGCAACCATGTCGATCACGGCGCGTTCGATCGCGTCCGGGTCGGGGTTGCGGACCTTGGCGTAGACGGTGTCGCGCATGTTCATCGGCGGTTCGGCCGGGTTGATCACCGAGATGGCCTTGGCGCGGTCCGCGCCGGCGACCTGCGCGAGTGCCCGGCCGGTCTTCTCGCTGAATTCGCTGAGGTTCTGACGGGTGCCGGGGCCCGCGCTCTTCGACGCGATGGCCGCCACGATCTCGCCGTACGAGGCGTCGGCGACCTCGTTGATCGCATACAGGATCGGGATGGTGGCCTGCCCGGCGCAGCTGACCATGTTCACGTTCGGCGCGTCCAGGTGCTCGGTGAGGTTGACGGCCGGCACGACGTACGGGCCCACCGACGCGGGCGTCAGGTCGATCGCCTTGATTCCCGCCTCCGCGTAGCGGGGCGCCGTTGCGGCGTGCACCTTTGCCGAGGTGGCCTCGAACACGACGTCAGGGAGTTCGGGGCGGCTCAGCAGCCAGTCCACGCCCTCGGCGGACGCCTCCAGGCCCGCCTGCCGGGCCCGTTCGAGTCCCTCGCTGGACGGGTCGATGCCCACCATGTACACCGGCTCGACATGCTCGGACCGCAGCA
Organism: Rhodococcus ruber; assembly: GCF_016804345.1. NCBI lineage: Bacteria > Bacillati > Actinomycetota > Actinomycetes > Mycobacteriales > Nocardiaceae > Rhodococcus > Rhodococcus ruber. Next base: position 1,864,197 of record NZ_CP044211.1, read on the forward strand.
GCTTGTACATCAGATCCGTGCCGATGTTCCCGGAACCGACGATCGCGGCTTTCAAACGACTCATCTGTGGGGCCTTCCCTCAACTCGGGGGTGATGCGGACCACGCTAGGGCGGAAGGTCCCCTTGTCGGCCCCTCGTCCGGAGGTCTCGAACGCGGGACCGATGCCCCGAGTGGCGATTCGGCTATTCCGAACGACGTGCACAGCGGACTCGAGGTGCGCGCACGCTCGTGACGAAGAGCACAGCCGGTATCCTCGCCGGCCAGCGCAGATCAGGAGAGATCATGACGGACACGACCGCCCGTTTCGACATCGCGCACCTCGCCCGCGCGGAGCTGTTCACCCCGAGGCCTCAGGAAACCCTCGACTTCTTCACGAAGTTCCTCGGCATGTACGTCACGCACCGGGAAGGACAGTCCGTCTACCTGCGCGGGTACGAGGATCCCTACCAGTGGAGCCTGAAGGTCACCGAGGCTCAGGAGCCCGGCATGGGCCATGCTGCGCTGCGCGCCAGCTCGTCGGAAGCTCTCGAACGCCGCGTCGCGTCCCTGAAGCAGGGCAACGTGGAGGGCAAATGGAGCGAGGATCAGTTCGGCTACGGAAAGACCTTCGAATTCCAGTCCCCGGACGGCCACAACCTGCAGTTGCTGTGGGAGGTCGAGAAGTACGTCGCCCCGCAGGAGCTGCAGAGCAAGATCCTGTCGCGTCCGTCGAAGAAGCCGCTCCAGGGTATTCCGGTCAAGCGGATCGATCACCTGAACCTCATGTCCTCCGACGTGACCGCGGTGAAGGACTCGTTCGAGCGGCACCTCGGATTCCGCACGACCGAACGCGTGGTGGACGGCGGCGTGGAGATCGGCGCCTGGATGAGTTCGAACCTGCTCGGTCACGAGGTCGCCTGCATGCGTGACATGACCGGCGGACACGGCAAGCTCCACCACCTCGCGTTCTACTACGGCACCGGCCAGCACCTCGCAGACGCGGTCGAGATGTTCCGGGACTACGACATTCAGATCGAGGCAGGTCCCGACAAGCACGGCATCACGCAGGGGCAGTTCCTCTACGTGTTCGAGCCCGGCGGCAACCGCGTCGAGCTGTTCGGCGAGGCCGGTTACCTGCATCTCGATCCGGACGCCGAGACGAAGACGTGGCAGATGGCCGACATCGACACCGGCCTCGCGGTCGGTGGGGCCAAGCTGCCGTGGGAAACCTACTTCACCTACGGCACCCCGAACCCGCTCGCACTCGATCAGCACATCGAGAAGTTCTCGCACTTCGGCCCGGGCGCTCCTGTCGAGGACCCCGAGGTGCTCGCCGCGGAGCAGACGATCCCGGACGACATCGATCACTCCCGCGCGGTGTCCGGCTCCCCGGTCTGAGTCCTGGCGGGTGCGCACCTCCTGCACCGTCTTCCGGCGTGCCACGACGAGAGGTGCGCACCCGCGTGTCAGCCGGCGTCCGGGAACGTCACCTCGAGCGCCGCGAGCTGCTCGGGATCCGACACCACCTCGATCTCGACGATCGCGTCGTCCTCGATCGTGAAGGCGAACACCGTGCGCGGACGGCCGCCCGGCGCCCATGCGGCGCCGGGCATTCCGTCGACGAGCACTGCCCGGGCGGCCTGGGCGCGGCCGTCGAAAACCTCTGCGACGCTGTGGGGGCCGTGAAGCTCGCGCGCGAGCGCCGGTGCGCCGTGAGCCGCGCCGGCACGGGCCGTCGCCACGGCGATGTCGTCCGCGCGGAGGATCACACCCGGATCGAGCAGGGCCAGCAGGTCGTCGAACCGCCCCTCCCGCGACGCGGCGAGGAACGCATCGACGAGGCGACGGCGGCGCATCAGGTCGGCCCGTGGAGCGGTCGCGCCCTGGATGCGCCGCCGCGCTCGGCTCGCGAGCTGGCGGGTGGCGGCGGGGGAGCGTTCCACGATCGGGGCGATCTCGTCGAAGGGGACGGCGAACAGGTCGTGCAGCACGAACGCAAGGCGTTCGGCCGGGGCGAGGGTGTCGAGCACGACGAGCAATGCCACCCCGACCGAATCGGCCAGCAGTGCAGCGCTTTCCGGAACGTCGCGCGGGTCCGTCGACCGAGGTTCGGGACGATCGGGCATCGAGGGGGACCTCCCGGCGCGAGCCCCGCGAGCGCAGCATGTCCAGGCACACCCGGCTCACCACCGTCGTCAGCCAGCCTCCCAGGTTGGCGACCTCGTCGGTGCCGGAGCGGTGCAGACGCAGCCAGGCCTCCTGCACGGCGTCGTCGGCCTCGCTCGCCGAGCCGAGCATGCGGAAGGCCACTGCCCGCAGACGGTCCCGATGTGCCTCGAACTGTTCGGCGGGGAAGGCGCCGCCGGGGTGGGCCGAGAAGTTTCCGTCGCTCATGTCGTCACATTCTGTCGTCGGGATCCGTCATGGCTGTGACGAACGCACGACCCCGGATGTGACAAGGAGACGATCATGAAGGCTCGAATGACGAATCCCGCGCTTGTTCTGCCCGACGCGGTGACGGCGTTGCAGGCACTGGGGAACGCCGCCGACGGTGGCGGACTGCCGGCGCGCACCACCCACCTCGTGCATCTGCGGGCAAGCCAGATCAACGGATGCAGCGTCTGTGTGGACATGCACCCGCGGCTGGCCAAGAAGGACGGGGAGACCGACAAACGGCTGTTCGCGGTGGCGGCGTGGCGCGAGGCGCCGTACTTCACCGATGGCGAGCGGGCGGCCCTGGCGCTGACGGAGGCGGTGACCCGGCTCGCGGACCGGCCCGACCCGGTGCCCGACGACGTCTGGGACGAGGCCGCCCGCCACTACGACGAGCCGCAACTGGCGGCGCTGATCCTGCAGATCTCGCTGATCAACGTGTGGAACCGGCTCGACGCGACGGTCGAGCAGGTGGCCGGCGCGCAGTGGTGACGACGGGCGTTGCCCTCCGGCAGATATTTTGGAATGATTCCAGATAACATCCCGGAGTGTCGTGCTGCGGCGCCCGGAACGAAAGGAAGTGCGCTCATGTATGCCGTCGATTCCCGTGCCGTCGCGCTGCCGTCGATGGTCCTCGGCGGGTTGCGGCCGCTGTACCGGCAGATGGCCCGCGCCAACGTGCGCGCCGTGGGCTTCGTGCACACCACGGGCGCGAACCGGTTCGAGGTCCGGCTGATCGCGTCCGTGGGTGGGCCGACGCTCGAAATCCGCTCGCAGGACCGGACAGTCGTGTTCACTGTCCCACTCACGGCCCAGTTCCGGGCGCAGCCCGAACTCGACACCGACAGCTACCGGCGGCTGTGCGCGATGCTGACCCCGGCCGCCGATCCCTCGCCCGACACCATCGTCCGGTTCCTGCAGGGTCTCGTCGCTCAGGCGCCCGCCGTCCTCTCGCGCACCGACGCCCGCGCTGCCTGAGGGCGCCCCTACGATGTTCGGCTGCCGGGTCGCGTCCCGGGGTGCATGATCGGTTCGGGACCGAACCGTAGTGATGGCGGAGAGGGGTAACGATGGCGGAGGACGGCGAGACGCGTCGATTCGGACTGCTCGGGTCCGCGATGGAGGAGTTGCTCGAGAGAACCCGCGCGGTGGCCGACGAGGTCGCGTCGATCGGGAGCGACGCCCTCGGGTCGATTCCCGACCCCCTGTCCAGGCCTGCCGACCGGATGCTCGCGTCGCTCCGGGAGGTGATGGAGCTGGCCCCGCCCGTCTTCACCGAGTTCGACGCCCTCGTCGAGCAGCTGCACGCGCAGCGGAAGTCGGTGCAGGCGCTGCAGGCGCAACTGTCGGCGTTCGACCGTCAGTTGGAGGTGGTCGAGAAGTCGCTGGCGCCCCTGCAGGGGCTGGCCCACCAGTGGGCACGGTTGCAGCAGACGCTGCTTCGGTATCCCCCCACCGACGAACCGGAAGCCGGCCCGCCGAAGTCCTGACGGACCGCGTCAGAAGTCGCCCTCGGCCACCTGGAAACACACCAGTCCCATCCGCCGCCACATCCGCACCACCTGGTCACGATCGTCGAGGACGGCGACGACCCGGTACCGGTGCCGGACGAACCGGTCGAACAGCTCGGCCTTGACGATGGAGTCCTTGCGACTGTCGCCGGGCGTGCGCATGTGCAGTTCGGTGTAGGGCACCCGATGCTCGGCCAGCCACTGCTCGGTCTCGGGCCGGCACACCCCGTCGCGCCCGGAGACGAGCACGATCGCCGGCTTCTCCGGCGAGGCGGCGAACGCCGTCACCGCGGCCATCACGGCGGGGGAGAGCGAGTCCTCGCCCACGCGGTGCCAGTGGTAGGGGCTGCGGTCGCTCATGTGGGCGAGCGTGCCGTCGATGTCGACGATCCACGCCGGGGGCAGCGTCGGATCCGGCACGTACGGCGCCGGGTAGGGCACCGGCTCGGCCCCTGGTCGGTGCCGCCCCTGTCGCCGCGCCCCGGTGCGTCCTTTGGGCTGCTGGGACCGCCCAAAGGACGCACCGGCGGCGCAGCCGCCTGTCACAGCCCGGGGCGCTTGCCGATCGTCAGGGTGACCTCGCCGGTGCCGGCGAAGAAGTCGTTGCCCTTGTCGTCGACGACGATGAACGCCGGGAAGTCCTCGACCTCGATCTTCCACACTGCTTCCATACCCAGTTCCGGGTACTCGAGAACCTCGACCTTCTTGATGCAGTCCAGGGCGAGGCGCGCGGCGGGTCCCCCGATGGAGCCGAGATAGAAACCGCCGTGGTTCTTGCAGGCGTCGGTGACCTGCTGCGAGCGGTTGCCCTTGGCGAGCATGACCATCGAACCGCCCGCGGCCTGGAACTGCTCGACATAGGAGTCCATCCGGCCCGCGGTGGTGGGACCGAACGAACCGGAGGCCATGCCGTCCGGCGTCTTGGCCGGGCCGGCGTAGTACACGGGGTGGTCCTTCAGGTACTGCGGCATGCCCTCGCCCGCGTCCAGACGTTCCTTGATCTTCGCGTGCGCGATGTCGCGGGCGACGACGAGCGGGCCCGTGAGGGACAGCCGGGTCTTGACGGGATGCTTGGACAGTTCGGCGAGGATCTCCGGCATCGGCCGCGTCAGGTCGATCTTCACCGCGGCGCCCTTGCCGGTGCCCGACACGCCCTCGGTCTCGGCGTCGAGCTGCGCGTCGGTGATCTCGGGCAGGAAGCGGCCCGGATCGAACTCGAGCTGCTCGAGGAACACCCCCTCCGGGGTGATCTTGGCCTTCGCCTGCCGGTCGGCCGAGCAGGACACCGCCAGCGCCACCGGCAGCGACGCGCCGTGCCGCGGCAGCCGGATCACGCGCACGTCGTGGCAGAAGTACTTGCCGCCGAACTGCGCACCGATGCCGATCTTCTGCGTCAGCTCGAAGACCTTCTTCTCGAGTTCGAGGTCGCGGAAGCCGCGGCCGGTGATCGCACCCTCGGTGGGCAGCTCGTCGAGGTAGTGGGCCGAGGCGTACTTCGCGGTCTTGAGGGCGAACTCGGCGGAGGTCCCGCCCACCACGATGGCGAGGTGGTACGGGGGGCACGCGGCCGTGCCGAGCGAGCGGATCTTGGCCTCGAGGAACTGCATCATCGAGTCCGGGTTCAGGATCGCCTTCGTCTCCTGGTACAGGTACGACTTGTTGGCCGAACCACCACCCTTGGCCATGAACAGGAACTTGTAGGCGTTCTCGTGGCCGGCCGCGGTGTCGGCATAGAGCTCGATCTGCGCCGGCAGGTTCGAGCCGGTGTTCTTCTCCTCCCACATGGTGAGGGGAGCGTTCTGCGAGTACCGCAGGTTGAGCCGGGTGTAGGCGTCGTACACGCCGCGGGCGATCGCTTCCTCGTCGTCGCCGGGGGTGAGGACGTGCTGGCCGCGCTTGCCCATGACGATCGCGGTTCCGGTGTCCTGGCACATCGGCAGCACTCCGGCGGCGGCGATGTGGGCGTTCTTCAGGAGGTCCAGGGCGACGAACTTGTCGTTGTCCGACGCCTCCGGGTCGTCGAGGATGCTCGCGAGCTGCTTCAGGTGATCCGCCCGCAGATAGTGCTGGATGTCGTGCAGCGCGGTCTCGGTGAGCAGGCGCAGCGCCTCGGGCTCGACCTGCAGGAAGGTGCGGCCGCCCGGGCCTTCGACGGTCGACACCCCCTCGGTGGTCAGCAGCCGGTACTCGGTGGGGTCTTCCCCGATCGGCAGCAGGTCCTCGTAGAGGAAGTCGGCCATTTCTTCTCCTGAACTGTCCTGGACAGCGGGGCTGATGTTCGGGACAAGGTTAGTCCCGGCAACGGGACGCTCCGACGCCGGGGCGTGTGACGCAGACCGCCTCCGCACCCATCGTGACCTGCATCACTGCCAAAATCGGTCGCCGGTGTGCCGCCGGTCACGGTCGCTCCGGCACGGAATCCGTACACTGGTACGGATGGTTCGTACAGTGCAGGAACGGGTACTCGATCGGTTCCGACAGACCCGACAGCGGGGGTTCGAGAACACATGACTGCGGAGACCCTGCCGACGACGGCACCTGCCCACCGCGGATCGCTCCGCGGCTTCCATGCCTGGTTCGACGTCGCCGTCGTGGTGATCGTCCTCGTCGCCACCAACCTGATCGCGCACTTCACCACCGTGTGGGCCAGCATCGCGACGGTGCCCGCTGCGGCGCTGGTGCTCGTCGCGCTGATGCGCCGTCGTGGCATGCGCTGGTCCGAACTCGGGCTCTCGCCGCGCCACTGGCGCTCGGGTTCCCTCTACGCCCTGGCCGCCGTCGGGGTCGTGCTGGCCGTGATCGCCGTGGGGGTGGCGTTGCCGCTCACGCGGCAGTTCTTCCTGTCGGACCGCTACGCCACGATCTCCGGCGCGCTCCTCGCCTCGATGATCGTGATTCCACTGCAGACGGTCATCCCCGAGGAACTCGCGTTCCGCGGCGTGCTGCACGGCACGCTCGAACGCGTCTCCGGTGCGCGCGGAGTGTTCGCCGCCGGGTCGCTGCTGTTCGGCCTGTGGCACATCGCCTCGTCCCTCGGGCTCACGAACGGCAATCGCGGCCTGAGCGGCATCCTCGGCGGCGGCCTGTGGGGGCAGGTGCTGGGCATCGCCGGAGCGGTCCTGGCCACCGCCGCTGCCGGGTTCGTCTTCACCTGGCTGCGCCGCCGCAGCGGAAGCCTGATCGCCCCGATCGCCCTGCACTGGTCCCTCAACGGTGCCGGGGCGCTGGCCGCGGCGCTGGTCTGGCACGCCACCCTGAACTGACCGCCCGAACCGGCCGCCGGCCCGCCGGCGCCCGCGGTACCGTGCGCTGATGGCACTCGCGGTCTGCCTGGTCTTCGACGCCGCCGCCCGGCGCGCCCTGCAGCAACTGTGGGCCCGGCTCGAAGACCTCGGGGTGCCGACGCTGCTCACCCATACCCACGGCCGGCACGTGCCGCACCTGTCGTACGCGGTGTTGCGCAGCTACGACGTCGAGGACGTGACGGCCGCGCTCGCGACGCTCCCCGACGGTGGACCGCTGACCCTCTACTCCGACGCGCTGGGGGCCTTCCGGCGCGGACGGGTCTGGCTCTCGCCGGCACCCACCGCCGACCTCCTGCGCCGTCAGCAGCGCGTGGTGGACACCGTCACCGCCGTCGGCGCGGACCTGCACAAGCACTACCGGCCGGGCGTATGGACCCCGCATCTGACCCTCAGCCCCCGAGCCCGGCTGGAGGACCTGCCGCGGGTGGCCGCGGTCGTCTACGACGTGCTGCCCCTCGAGACGGTCGTGTCCGGCGCGGCGCTGATCGACACCACGACGGGGGAGCGGCGGCCGCTGCGCCGCGTCCCGTGACCGGCGGTGCTCACTCCTCGGGGTTCTCCACCCACTTGCCGTACGGCGGCGGGCCCTCGCCCATGATCTGCACCCCGAAGTGCGGGGCGTGCTTCCACACGTAGCCGTGCAGGGTGTGTTCCTCCGAGGTCTGCGTATTGACGAGGACGAGGTCTCCCGTCGCTCGCTCCTCGAGGGAGAACCCGCTGTCCGGGCCCTCGAGTACCCACCACTTCGTCCTGCTCATGATCGATGCCTCCGGTGTGGGACGGGACAGGTCTCGGGGCGGACGTTACTCCCGACAGTGCCCGTGCGGCACCGGTTCGCCGATCCGGATCATCGGCCTCCCAGCACCCGTCGGGTGGCCTCGTCGGCCGGGTAGAACGCCTCGATCGCCAGTTCCGCGACGGTGACATCCAACGGCGTGCCGAACAGCGTCGTCGTGCTCAGCAGGGACAGCTCGCCGTCGTCGGTGCGCAGCCGCAGCGGCACCACCAGGGCGTGGGCGCCGGTCGGATCGAGCTCGGCGTCGTGCCCGTCGTCGCAGGGGTAGTCGGCCAGTTCGGCGTGCAGCCGGCGCAGCACCGGGTCGCCCGTCGCGGCGAGCTGATGTCGCAGTCGGGTCAGCAGGTGCGCCCGCCACTGGCCGTGATTGACGATGCGCGGCGCCATCCCGTCCGGGTGCAGCGTCACCCGCAGCACGTTCACCGGGGGCTCGAGCAGCCGCGGGTCGCATCCGCCCAGCAAGCCCATGACGGCGTCGTTGGCGTCGACCATCGTCCAGTGCCGGTCCACCACCAGCGCGGGATACGGGCGGTGCGACCGCAGGATCCGCTCGATCGCATCGGCCACCGCGGCCATCGGCACGTCCCCGAGACGGTGCTCCGGGTACGCGGGCGCCAGACCCGCCGCGAGCAGCAGCGAGTTGCGCTCCCGAAGCGGGATGTCGAGCTGATCGGCCAGGCGCAGCAGCATGACGCGCGTCGGCCGGGACCGGCCCGTCTCGAGGAAACTCACGTGCCGCGCCGAGACCTGCGCCCGGTTGGCGAGGGCGAGCTGGCTCAGGCCGCGACGCTCACGCCAGTGCCGCAGCAGTGCTCCGACGGGTTCCTCGTGCACGGTGGTCATGGAAGTCACGGTAGGCGCGGAAGGGAACGACGGCCATTACCTGCCGGGTAATCGATTCGGGCACCGCGGCCCGGCACTCTCGTCGGTGTGCGGCACGCCGCCGCCACCGACCGACCCGGAGGACCCCATGACTGCCTACGCGATCGCCCATCTGCGCTCCGTCGACTTCGGCCCCGAGATCGTCCGCTACATCGAGGAGATCGACGACACCTTCACGCCGTACGGGGGCAGGTTCCTCGTCCACGGCGTCGAACCCGAGGTCCACGAGGGACCCTGGCCCGGCCACGTCGTGATCATCGAGTTCCCCGACATCGAGCAGGCCCGCGCCTGGTACCGGTCGCCGGCCTACCAGGAGATCCTGCCGCTGCGCACCGAGCACTCCGACAGTTCGGCCATCCTCGTCGAGGGTGTCCCGCCGGGCTACCGGGCGCGCGACTATCTCACCAAGGTGGGGCACCGCTGAGCGGCCCGGACCTACCGGCTCAGGGCAGGATCCCGGCCGCGCGGGCCGGCGCCGCATACGCCTCGGCGAGGGTGTCGACCGTCTCGTGGGCGTTGAGGCCACTCGGATTCGGCACCACCCATACCGGCACCCCGCCGATCGTCGCCTCCTGCAACCCCGCGGCCGCCTTGCGCTGCCCGAACGCCGACCGGTACGCCGTGATGCCGGCGACGGCCACCACCCGCGGCCGGTGCTGCGCCACCACCCCGGCCAGTCGCGCGGCCCCGGTCCGCAGCTCGTCTGCCGTGAGTTCGTCCGCGCGGGCGGTGGCGCGGGGGGCGAGATTGGTGATCCCGACGCCGCGCTCGAGCAGGTGTGCCTTGTCGTCCTCGCTCATACCGGAGGTGGGGTCGACGGGCCGGAGCAGGATGCCGGCCCGCAGCAGGGCCGGGTAGAAGCGGTTCCCGGGCCGGGCGAAGTGCGCACCCGTCGCGGCCGTCCACAGTCCCGGATTGATGCCCACGAACAGCAGCCGGCAGCCCGGCCCGATCAGGTCGGGCACCACCGCGTCACGGCAGCGTTCGAGTTCGGCGCGCGTGAATCCCATCCGTCCCACGGTAGCGAGCGGCGCCGTCCCGGTCCGGCCTCGCCCGGACACGAGGAGTGCGGCCGCCCTCGCTTCCGCGGTCATCGGCTAGGGTGAAATGCGCGTCGTGGCGGGACCGGACAGCCGCGGCGAGCAGGGCCGAAACGATAGGGGAAGGTGTGCAGCGCCGGAACGTGATCGGTAACCCCGTCGAAGACCCGTCCGGCCGCGAGGTGGCGCTACCGCCGTACACGGATCTGCTGTGGCCCACCCTGCAGGCGCTGATCGGGCTCGGCGGCTCGGCGTCGATCGAGGAACTCGAGAAGGCCGTCGTCGCGCGCGAGCGTCTGTCCGAGGCCGCGCGGTCCGTACCGCACGGTGACGGCCCGGTCACCGAGATCGAGTACCGGATCGGCTGGGCGCGTACCTATCTCAAGGGCATGGGTCTGCTGGCCAACACCCGGCGCGGGGTGTGGAGCGTCACGGACCGCGGTCGCGCGGTGCAGGAATCGGAGATCAAGCCGCTCCAGGTGGCCTACACCGCGGAGAAGCGACGCAAACGACTCGTGCGCAACGCGTCGTCGCGGGCGCAGGTGGTGCCTCTCACGGCGGCCCCCGAGGATCCCGAGCTGTGGCGCGAACCCGTGCTCGCCGCCGTCGCCGAGCTCCCCGACGAGGGGTTCGAGCGGCTCGCCGTCGCGGTGCTCCGCGCCGCCGGATTCACCACCGTCTCCGTCCCGCCGCACGGTGGCCATCTCGACACCGGCTCCGACAACGACGTCGACGTGGAGGGCACCGGCGTGCTGCGGGTGTCGCTGCTCGGCTTCTCGGTGTTCTTCCGGTTCCTGCGCGGCCCCGAGCGGGCGGGCGCGGACGTGGTGCGCGAGTTCCGCGCCGCGATGGCCGGTCGCGGTGAGAAGGGCCTGCTCGTCACCACCGGCACGTTCGGCGACGACGCCCGCTCCGAGGCGCACCGGCTCGGCGCGCCCCCCATCGAACTCGTCGACGGCGACGGGCTGTGCGATCTGCTCAAGGAGCACGGTCTCGGGGTCCACACCACGGTGCGCACCGTCGAGGACGTGGCTCTGGTTCCGGCCTTCTTCGCCGAGCTCGGCGGCCGCTAGCCCCGCCCGTCGTCGGGCCGCGAATCCCGATGTGCCCCCGCGGGACCCGGGAGTGTGATGCAATACCGGAGGCTCGACACCCTGTCCTCCGTGCACGCTCGTCCAAGCGAGGTTCGATGGCCGTTTCACGTCGGGAACTGTTGCGATATGCGGCCGTCGGCTCGTGCGCGGCCTGGATCTCGGCCGTCGCCGCCCCCGGGGTGGCGCACGGCCGGGAGGTGCTCGGCACGATCGTCGACTACTCGGCGGCCGTGCCGTCGCCGTCGTCGATCCGTGCCGCCGGGCACATCGGGGCCATCCGGTACGTCTCGGACCGGCGGCCGGGTGCCGAATGGATGCTGGCCAAGCCGCTGACCGAGTCGGAGGCCGCCGCGCTCGTCGCCGGCGATCTCGAGGTCGTCTCGTGCTACCAGTTCGGCAAGGCCGACACCGCGGACTGGCTCGGTGGATACGACGCCGGGGTCCGGCACGCGACGCGCGGCCTCGAGCTGCACCGGGCGGCCGGGGGCCCGGCGGACCGGCCGATCTACGCCTCGATCGACGACAACCCGTCCGAGCAGCAGTTCGCCGACCTCATCGCGCCGTACCTGCAGGGCTGGCACGACGTGCTCGGCGCCGGGAACACCGGCGTGTACGCCAACGCGCCGACCATCTCCTGGGCGCGCGACGCCGGGCTGGGATCGTTCTACTGGCAGCACGACTGGGGCACGGCCGAGGGCTACGTGCATCCCGCGGCCGACCTGCACCAGGTGGGCGGCGGCACGATCGACGGTATCGGCATCGACGTCAACAACGTGTTCAGCACCGACTACGGGCAGTGGTCCCTCACCGCCGGGTGAGGCCGCCGGGTCGTGACCGCGGCACGGCCACCGTCAGGGCCAGGCCCACGACGGCGGCCAGGGCCGCCACCAGGAACGTGGCGCGGAAGGCGTCCAGGGCGGGGACGGTGGCGGTGCCGACGTTCAGGGTGTCCGCTGCGAGCAGGACGCTCACGACCGCCGCGGACGAGGAGGTCCCCACCGAGCGCATGAGCGCGTTGAGACTGTTGGCTGCCGCGGTCTCCGACAGCGGCACCGCGGTCATGATCAGCGCCGGCATCGCGGCGTAGGCCAGGCCGATACCGGCACCGATGATCATGGCGGCGATCACGATGTGCCAGATCTCCGAGCAGGCGACGTAGGCCAGGAGGTAACCGAGGCAGACGACGACCGCGCCCGCGGCGAGGGTCGTCCGGGGTCCGTACCGCGTCGTGATCCGCGCCGACACCGGCGACAGCGCCATCATGACCAGACCGCTCGGTGCGAGCACCAGGCCCGTCGCGACCATGGACAACCCGAACCCGTAGCCCGTGACGACCGGTGCCATCAACAACTGCGGGAAGGCGAGGCTGTTGCTGTAGAGCGCGAAACCGACCGCGACCGACGCCAGATTGGTGAACAACACCGGACGTCGCCCCGACACGCGCAGATCGACCAGCGGTCGCGGCCGTCGGAGTTCGTACCGGCCCCAGGCGACGGCGGTGGCGGCGGCGCCGGCGAACATCGCGAGCGTCGCGGGCGCCGTCCAGCCCCAGGTGCCGCCCTTGGTCACGGGGAGGAGGAACAGCGTCAGTGCCACCGCGAGCCCGACCGCACCGAGCAGGTCGAAACGTCCGGGATCCGCCCGGGGGGATTCGGGAACCACCCACAGCACGAGGGCGGCGGCGAGCACCCCGACCAGTCCGCAGAACCAGAACAGGGTGTGCCAGTGGGCGATCTGCGCGACGGCCGCGGCGACGGGGAAGCCGACGGCTCCGCCGACTCCCATCGTCGCGCTGATGGTCGCCATCGCTCCCGGCAGTCTGCGCGGGCGCAGTTCGTCGCGCAGGATCGCGATGCCGAGCGGGATCGCTCCGCTCGCGGCGCCCTGCAGGGCGCGGCCGGTGATCATCGGCCACAGCGTGGTGGACAGCGCGCAGACCGCGGAGCCGACGACGAGCGTGCCGAGGCACACGAGCAGCATCCGGCGTTTGCCGAACATGTCGCCGAGCCGGCCGCTGACCGGGGTGATCACGGCGGAGGCGAGCAGGGTGGCGGTGACGGCCCACGAGGCGCTCTCCACCGAGGTTCCCAGCAGATGCGGCAGTTGGGGCAGCAGCGGGACGACGAGGGTGTGCATCAGGGCGACGACGATGCCGCAGAGGGAGAGCACAGCGACGAGGCCACGGGGTGCCGGACGTTCGCCGACCGACGGGATCCGGGTCTCGACCGCCATGCGCCTCCTCGAAGCCGGGCCGCGACGACGACCGGACGTACGACATCTACCAGGTGTGGCGGCGGCGCGGGAGAACGGGCCCGTTCAACGGGACAGCGCCTGCCCGGTCAACTCTGGCAGTGCGCGGCGGGGTCGGGTTCGGCGGCGGTGACGACGAGCGTGGGGTGCGGGTCCTCGGGGGCGTCGTGGACGCCGCGCCACGACAGCAGCGACCAGCGGGACAGTCCCGACAGCGCCGAGCCGAGGCTGGCGAACGACAGCGACGACAGGGCCGAACCGAACGACCCCACCGAACCGACCGACAGCACCGACCCGACGCTGCCGACGGACAGGATCGAGTACGCCGAGCCGATGGACAGGATCGAGCCCTCGGAACGGAGGGAGAGGATCGACCGGTGGGAGCGGCGGGAGCGCAGGGATCGGGAAACGGTGTGCCCGAGGGGTGTTTCGGCCATGTCCCGGTCTACCACGCAGCGGGCGGCGCGGGAAGCGTGCGGACGACGAGCGTGCGGACGACGGAGGCCGCCGGGACGATCCCGGCGGCCTCGGCCAAGGTGCGGACGATCGATCAGGCGACCGTGACGAGCCCGATCGTCGGCAGGAAGGTGCACGAGCGCGGGGCCGCGCCCTCGGCCTGCGTGGTGATGCCACCGGAGATCACCGCGGCCACGTTGCCGGAGCCGGTGTCCGCGATCGCGCTGAGCGTCGTCGGGCCGTCGGGGTTGATCCGGGCCGCGTCGGTGAGCGTCGCGGTGCCGCTGCGGCCGTTGGAGACGTTGATCCAGCTCACCGTCAGCGGCTGGGCCTGCTGCGCGGCGAACTTGGCGGTTCCCAGCGCGGTGAACACGAACCCGGCCTGGCCGGCCTTCGGGCCCGGCGGCGGGAGCGGTGCGGGACCGGCGACGGCGAGTGCGGTGCCGATGGAGTCGCCGCCGTCGCGGATGCAGTCCTTGCCGATGCTCGGGTACAGGAACTGCGAGATCGGCACGGCGTTCGGGTCGGGGAGGTCGGGACCGCCACCGCCGCTGCCGTCGAGGAAGGTGATCACGCGCTGGAGCAGGGCCTTGACGGAGTCGGGCAGCTGCGAGTTCGCGAGCAGCTCCTTCGCCTGGTCGAGCAGCTGGTTCCGGCCGTCGGCGACGTCCGTCGGCCCGGCTGCCGCGCCGACGATGGCGGGGGCGAGGGAAGCGAGGGCCTCGACCTCTTCGGGTGCGGCGGCCTGGGTGCTCAGCATCCCCATGAGGGACTCGATCGTCAGGTCCGCCGGCAGCGGGTAGCCCGCGAGCTCGACCGGCAGCTGAAGCGTGTCGGGGAGGCCCGGAACGACGGGTTGCGCGACCGCCTGCGAGGGCACGGTGAGCGCCGCGGCGGCGGCGAGAGCGCAGGCGGTGATCATCCTGCGCGTTGCTCGGGTTCGAAGCACTTTTCCCCATCCTTGTCGTTGAAGCGGCGCCGGAGCGAGGGGCTCCGATGCCGCTGACGGCTCGGGGAGACACTTTATGTAGGCCCCCCGATCAGTACAAGCCGTGGCCGGTCTCACAGCCGCCGCCTGTATTCGCGGGAGTCTAGCCATAACGTGTTCCGATCAGTGGTGTCCGCTCGAGACTACGTGTGACGCATGTGGTTTTTGTGAGAGTAGATGAAACTGTTACTGATGTGAGTATCGTGTTCGGCCCGCCGTCGTGGACCGGATAGTCTGCATCAGTCCCCGGTCCTTCCCCGGGGTGACGTGACGACGGGAGGCCGCGCCGCAGTGTCCGATCCGGTTCGCCCGCATCGACTGTGGTGGTGCGCGGCCCTGCTGGCCGTGTCCGTCGGGGTGCGCCTGGCGTGGAACTTCCTCACCCCCAACGGCATGAATCTCGTGGATCTGCACGTGTACGTCGACGGGTCCGCGGCGCTGTTGCGCGGGGAGCTGTACGACTTCACCTACACCCGGGACACGCCCGAGTTCTCCCTGCCCTTCACCTACCCGCCGTTCGCGGCCCTGGTCTTCTTCCCCCTGCACTACCTGCCCTTTCCCGTGGTCGGAGTGCTGTGGCAGCTGCTGACCGTCGCCGCCCTGTTCGGCATCCTGCGCATCTGCCTCGAGCTGCTGTTCGGTCCCGCGGCCCACAGCGCCCACTGGACGGCGGTCGCGCTCGGATGGACGGCGGTCGGTATCTGGACCGAGCCCATCCGCACGACCCTCGACTACGGGCAGGTCAACGTGTTCCTGGCCTTCGGGGTGATGGTCGCGGTCCGCAGCAACCGCTGGTGGCTCTCGGGCGGACTGGTCGGGGTGCTCGCCGGCATCAAGCTGACCCCGGCGGTCGCCGGTCTGTACCTCGTGGCGCGACGGCGGTGGTCGGCGGCGTTCTTCTCCGCGGCGGTCTTCGTCGTCACCGTCGCCGTCAGCTGGCTGGCGCTCGGCGAGCAGGCACGGACCTACTTCACGACGTTGTTCGGCGACGCCGAGCGGATCGGACCGGTGGGGTCGGTCTGGAACCAGTCGCTGCGCGGCGCGCTGAGCCGCATCGTGGGGCACGACGTCGGCACCGGGCCGCTGTGGCTGGCGGCCGTCGCGGTCTCGGCGGCGCTGGCCTTCGCGGCCTGGCGTGCCCTCGGCCCGGACGATCGCCTCGGCACCGTCGTCGTCGTCGAACTCTTCGGGCTGCTGGTGTCGCCGATCTCCTGGATGCACCACTGGGTATGGGTACTGCCGATGCTGGTGTGGCTGGTCTACGGCCCGCTCGCGGACCGGCGGGGGGCGCGCGTCCTGGCCGGAGTCTGGGCGGTGCTCACCGTCGTCGGGGTGCCGTGGCTGCTGGGACTGGCGCAGGACTCGATGTGGGACATCTCGCGGCCCGCGGTGCTCGCCTGGGCCGGTGCGTGCAACGTGCTCGGGGTGCTCGCGGTGTACGTGTGGACGATCCTCGCCCGGCGCAGCGCGGTGCGGCACCCCGCTCCGGTCGCGTCCGTCAGCCGTGGACCAGCGCGTCGATCGTCCGGGCCAGTTCCACGTCCGACGCGGTGATCCCGCCGGCGGAATGGGTGGACAGCGAGTACGTCACCTTCCGCCAGCGGATGTCGATGTCGGGATGGTGGTTCGCCGCCTCGGCGGCCTCGGCCACCCGGTCCACCAGCGCGACGGCCTCGGGGAACGAGGGGGACTCGACGGTGCGCACGATCGCGTTCCCGTCCCGTCGCCACGCGGGGAGATCGGCGAGGGCGGCCTCGATGTCGGCGTCGGAGAGCAACTCGGCCATGTCTCATTCTGGGACGATGCCGCACATGAGTGCAACGACGGGCCGGGCGGACGAGGTGGTAGCCGGGGCGATCTTCCGCGACGGCCGGCTGTTGCTGGCGCAGCGGGTCGGGCCGCCGGAGCTGGCGGGGTTGTGGGAGCTGCCCGGCGGCAAGGCGGAGCCGGGGGAGTCCGCCGAGGCGGCACTGCGCCGTGAGCTGCGGGAGGAGCTGGGGGTGGAGGTCGCCGGGGCGCAGCGGGTCGGGGCCGGAGTGCCGCTGGGCGGGGGCCGGGTGCTGCGCGCCTACCGCGTGGAGCTGGTCTCGGGGGAACCGCGGCCGCTCGAGCACGCGGCTCTGCGTTGGGTGGACGCCGACGAGCTGGAACGGATCGATCTGGTGCCCAACGACCGGGTGTGGCTACCGGAGCTGCGCGCCCGACTCCGGGACTGACGGCGGTGCGGCCGGTCAGGCGGCGCGGGCCTTCTTCAGGCGCTTCGCGAGCTCCTTCTTGCCCAGTCCCTCGTGCTCGAGTCTCTTCATCCGCATGACCACCACCGGGCAGCGCACACAGCGGGTCTTCTTGCGGCAGCACTTCTTCTTGGGCTCGAGCTGCGCGACCTTGCTCGCCTTCACCTTGCCCATCCGGGTCGCCGGCCTTTCGTCGGTGGGGTTCCGGACCAAAGGTTAGCATGCCCTTACCTGGATGGCCGGGCCGCCGAATACAGGGTGCGCCGACGAATGCAGGGTGCGCCGGCCGGCGCGGGGCGACGTGGCGAACGTCACGCTCTGCGTCGCGAGCTGGTGAATCCGGCGTCGGCGCGCGCGGAGCACCGGGACCGGCCTGTACTGTATTGGAGGCCGCAGTGCCTGTGCGGGCCGTTCACGGCCGCGAACAGGTGACTCGCATTCGCGACGCGGCCACCGCAAGAACGCCGTACGGGCGAGGTGCCGTCTGGGTCCAGTGCCGTGTGGCCGGACAACAGCCAGGAGAGCCATCGCGTGAGCACCGCCAGTTTCCGCAACGTCGCCATCGTCGCGCACGTCGACCACGGAAAGACCACCCTCGTCGACGCCATGCTGCGCCAATCGGGCGCCTTCGCCGAGCGCGCGGAACTCGTCGACCGGGTCATGGACTCCGGTGACCTCGAGCGCGAGAAGGGCATCACGATCCTCGCGAAGAACACCGCTGTGCACCGGCACAACCCCGACGGCACCGTCACCGTCATCAACGTGATCGACACCCCCGGTCACGCCGACTTCGGTGGCGAGGTCGAGCGCGGGCTGTCCATGGTCGACGGCGTGGTCCTGCTCGTCGATGCGTCCGAGGGCCCGCTGCCGCAGACCCGTTTCGTGCTGCGCAAGGCGCTCTCCGCGTCGTTGCCGGTGCTGCTCGTGGTCAACAAGACCGACCGTCCCGACGCCCGCATCGCCGAGGTCGTCGAGGAGACCCACGACCTGCTGCTCGACCTCGCCTCCGACCTCGACGACGAGGCTTCCGAGGCCGCCGAGCAGCTGCTCGACCTGCCGGTCCTGTACGCCTCCGGCCGCGAGGGCAAGGCGTCGACCGAACAGCCCGAGAACGGACAGGCGCCGTCCGCCGAGAATCTCGACGCGCTGTTCGACGTGCTCATGAAATACATCCCCGCCCCCAAGGGCGATCCGGCCGCATCGTTGCAGGCGCACGTCACCAACCTCGACGCCTCCGAGTTCCTCGGCCGCCTGGCGCTGCTGCGCATCCACAACGGCGAACTGCGCAAGGGCCAGACCGTCGCGTGGATGCACGCCGACGGCGTGAAGAACGTGAAGATCACCGAGCTGCTCCAAACCATCGGTGTCGAGCGCCGGCCCGGTGACGTCGCCGTCGCCGGCGACATCGTCGCCGTCGCCGGCATCCCGGACATCATGATCGGCGACACCCTCGCCGATGTGGACAACCCGGTCGCGCTGCCGCGCATCACGGTCGACGAGCCGGCCATCTCGGTGGTCATCGGCACCAACACGTCGCCGCTCGTCGGCCGCGTGCAGGGTCACAAGCTGACCGCGCGCATGGTCAAGTCCCGGCTGGACTCGGAGCTGGTCGGCAACGTGTCGTTGCGCGTGCTCGACATCGGCCGCCCCGACGCGTGGGAGGTGCAGGGCCGCGGCGAGCTGGCGCTGGCCATCCTCGTCGAGCAGATGCGCCGCGAGGGCTTCGAGCTCACCGTCGGCAAGCCGCAGGTGGTCACCCGGCAGGTCGACGGCAAGGTGCACGAGCCGTACGAGGAGCTCACCATCGACAGCCCCGAGGAACACCTCGGCGCGATCACCCAGCTGCTCGCGGCCCGCAAGGGCAAGATGGTGCAGATGTCCAACCACGCCGCCGGGTGGGTGCGCATGGAGTTCATCGTCCCGTCGCGCGGCCTCATCGGGTTCCGCACCGACTTCCTCACCGAGACCCGCGGCACGGGCATCGCCAACGCCGTCTTCCACGGCTACGCCCCGTGGGCCGGCGAGATCCGCGCACGGCATACCGGCTCGCTGGTCTCCGACCGCTCGGGCTCGGTCACGCCGTTCGCGATGATCCAGCTCGGCGACCGCGGCACCTTCTTCGTGGAGCCGGGCAGCGACACCTACGAGGGCCACGTCGTGGGCATCAACCCGCGCGCCGAAGACCTCGACATCAACGTCACCCGCGAGAAGAAGCTCACCAACATGCGCTCCTCCACGGCCGACGTGATGGAAACCCTCGCCAAGCCGATCACCCTGAGCCTCGAGGAGGCCATGGAGTTCTGCGCCTCCGACGAGTGCGTCGAGGTCACCCCGGAGATCCTCCGGGTCCGCAAGGTGCACCTCTCGGCCACCGACCGGGCCCGCGCCCGCTCGCGGGAGAAGGCTCGCAACAAGTAGTCGCGGCACTGGACGAGTAGTGCGGCAGGGGTGGTCCCGGTGCGGCCGGGACCACCGCCGCATCCCGGAGGGAAGGGAGGCCGGATGCGCAGGTTCGCCGGGATCACCGCCGTCGCCGCGGTGCTGGGGTTGTCGGCGTGCACCGCCGATCCGCCGCCGCCGATCGAGCAGACCGAACCCGCCCGGACCCCCGCCCCGGTTCCCCAGCTGAACACCGTCGTGGTGGCGGTCGACGACGTGGGCGCCGGGTTCAATCCGCACCTGCTCGCCGACCAGTCGCCCGTCGGCAACACGGTTGCCGGGATGGTGCTGCCGAGCGCGTTCCGGCCCGTGCCCGATCCCGCGCGGCCCGGTGCCACCGTGTGGATGCTCGACGAGTCCGTCCTCGTCTCGGCCGACGTCACCTCGCAGGCGCCGTTCACCATCACCTATCAGGTCCGCGACGAAGCGCAGTGGTCCGACAGCGCACCCATCGCCGCCGAGGACTTCCGGTACCTGTGGCAGCAGATGATCACCGAGCCCGGCGTGGTCGATCCCGCGGGCTACCGCCTCATCGAGGACGTCGGATCCTCCGGCGGCGGCAAGACCGTCACCGTCACCCTGCGCGAGCCCTACCCGGCGTGGCGGGAACTGTTCACCCACCTCCTGCCGGCCCACCTGGTCAAGGACACGCCGGGTGGATTCGCCACGAGCCTCGCCGAATCGATCCCGGTGTCCGGTGGGCAGTTCCATGTCAGGTCCGTCGACCGCGGGCGGGGCGAGATCCTGCTCGAACGCAACGACCGGTTCTGGGGGACCCCGGCCCGGCCCGACCGGATCCTGTTGCGGCGCGGCGGAACCGACGCACAGCTCGCCGAGTCGATGCGCACCGGCGACGCCCAGGTCGCGCAGATGCACGGCGGCGGCTCCGCGCTGCTCGCCCAGCTCGGCGCGATCCCGCACGTGCGCACCGGCACTCAACTCCAGCCCCGCGTCCTGGAACTGACCCTCAACGGCCGCACGACCGAGTTCGCGGATCCGCGCGTGCGCCGCGCCGTCCTCGGACTTCTCGACCCGGACCTGCTGGCCACGGTCGCGGCCGGCACGGAATCGGCCGTGGTCGCGGCCCGTGCACAGGTGCTCGCCCCGTCCGACCCCGGATATGCGCCGAGCATGCCGCCGCGGCCGGGCCGCGAGGAGTCCCTCGCGCTCCTCGCCGCGGCCGGTTACGTACCGGCCGACCCGGCGACGGTCGAAGCGACCGGCACGCCGGTACCGGAAGCGGCGACGACCGGGCTGCTCGCCCACGGAGACGCGCCCCTGGCGCTCGTGCTGGGCGTGCCGGAGAACTCCCCGGTGGCCGACGCCGTCGCCCACACCGCGGCGGACCAGCTGCGCGGAGCCGGCGTCGCGGCCACCGTGACCACGCTGCCGCCCGACGAGCTCTACGGCGAGGCACTCGTCCGGGGAACCGTGCACGCCGTGGTCGGCTGGACCCGCGCCGGCGGCGACCCCGCCACGGCCGCGATGTCCCGATTCGGTTGTCCACCGGCGATTCCCGGGCAGGGGAGCCCCCCGGTCGAGCCGGATCCTGCGCCCGCCCCGGACAGCGGCACCGTGCCCGGCGCCGACACCGCTCCCGGGGGTGACACCGTTCCCGACGACGAGATCGAAGCCGCCGAGGCGCAGCTCGCCGCACCGAGCAACGTGTCCGGGATGTGCGACCCCGCCCTCGAACCGGAACTCGCCGGCGCCCTGCGCGGCGCCGGCGACGTGCCCGCCGTCCTGGCCGGCGCGCAGCCGAAGCTGTGGGACCTCGCGGTCACCCTGCCGATCCTGCAGGACCGCACCGTGATCGCCGCGGGACCCGGCGTCGAGGGCGTGACCCTGACCGGCGCGATCCCCGCCGGGCCCCTGTCCGATGCGCAGAACTGGTGGAGGACCACCCCGTGACCGACCGAACCGACCCCGCGTCGCGGCGCCTGCTGCTGGTGCACGCCCACCCTGACGACGAATCGATCACCACGGGCGGGACCATCGCGCACTACGCCGCTCGGGCCGCCGAGGTCACCGTCGTGACGTGCACCCTCGGGGAGGAGGGCGAGGTCATCGGGGACGAATGGGCGCAGCTCACCGCCGACCGCGCCGACCAGCTCGGGGGTTACCGCATCCACGAGCTCGGCCGGGCGCTGGCCGCCCTCGGCGTGCCCGCGCCGCGCTTCCTCGGCGGTGCCGGGCACTGGCGCGATTCCGGGATGGCCGGGACCCCGTCGGCTGCGAACCCCCGGGCCTGGGTGAACGCCGACCGGGACGAGGCGGTGGCCGCCCTGGTCGCGGTGATCCGCGAACTGCGCCCGCACGTGGTGGTCACCTACGACCCGGTGGGCGGCTACGGCCACCCCGACCACATCCGGGTGCATCACGTCGTGACCGCGGCCGTCGAGGCCGCGGGGACCGACGCCTACCCGCACGCCGGCCCGCCGTGGGACCCGGCGAAGCTCTACTGGACCGTCACCGAGGCGAGCGCCCTGCGCCGCGGCATCGAGGACATGACCGCCCTGCCCGACGGGTGGCGGCGACCCGGCCCCGACGAGCTGCCGAGCGTGCCCGACGACCAGGTCACCACCGTGGTCGACGTCGCCGACGTGCTCGACGCCAAGCGGGCGGCGCTCGCGGCGCACGCGACCCAGGTGGTCGTGGCACCCGGCGGGGCACAGTTCACCCTGTCCAACCTCGTCGCGCAGCCCGTGCTGGACCAGGAGCACTACGTACTGGTCCGCGGCGACCGCGGCGACGGCCCCGGACGGGAGCGTGACCTCTTCGCCGGGCTGGGTTAGTGTGACCACGAGCACCGGAAAGGTGATCGCGATCACACGAGAGGGTTTCGATGTACAACTGGTCCGTCCAGAACCAGATCGTCGCATTCGTCGATTCGTTGCGTCCCTACGCGGACCAGATCAATGCCGCCTACTACCAGGCGCTCTACGGCTTCGCGGACCAGGCCAGCCACGTGCTCACGCTCATGGGCTACCCGCCCGTGCCGTGATCGGCCGGGACCCGGTGCCCACGGACCCGCGCCCGTGGCGCACTATCGAACCATGACGGTCGATCCCGCCACCACCGCCACGCAGGCCTCCGCGCCCCCGGCGGCGACGCCGCGTACGGGCATCGTCGCGCTGCTGACCTTCGACGGCTTCCTCTGCGCGCTGCTGTCCGTGTTCTTCCTCGGCCTGTACATCGGCACGGTGCCGTTCCCGATCACGATCGTGCTGGCCGGCGCGGCGAACGTGCTGCTGGTGATGGCGATGCGCGCCGAAACCGGATCCACCTCGCGCGCGGCGTGGCCGCTGCTGGCGTGGATCGTCGGATTCGTCCTGTGCCTGGCCGGCGGTCCCGGCGGCGATCAGCTCCTCGTCGCCGACTGGCGGACCCTGCTGCTGCCGGTCGGTGCCGTGGCCCCCGCCGGGTTGTACCTGTTCGTCGTGCGCATGGCCGCCCTCACGAGTGCAGTCCGGCAGCCCGCGCCGCGTCCGTGAGCACGGCGGTGAGCATGGCCGGGGTGAGCCGGCCGGTGAACGTGTTCTGCTGGCTCACGTGATAGCACCCGAACACGTGTAACGGCCCGCGGTCCGCGGCGTCACCGCGCGGCAGCAGTTCCACCCCCGCCCCGTGCCCGAATCGGGGGCGCGGACGCGGCACGACCCAGCCGGCGTCGTCGAGCACCGGGAACAGCGCCTGCCATCCGAAGCCGCCGAGCACCACGATCGAGCGCAGCGTCGGCGTCAGCAGCTGCAGCTCCGCGTCGAGCCAGGTGCGGCACGTGTCCCGTTCCTGCGGCGTCGGCCGGTTGGCCGGGGGCGCGCAGTGCACCGGCGACGTGACGCGGGTGCCGAACAGCTCGAGGCCGTCGCCGCGGTGCGTCGCGGTGGGCTGCGACGCCAGGCCCGCCGCGTGCAGCGCGGCGTAGAGGAAGTCGCCCGAGCGGTCGCCGGTGAACATCCGCCCGGTCCGGTTGCCGCCGTGCGCGGCCGGCGCGAGGCCGACGATCAGCAGGGACGCGTCCGCCGGACCGAACCCGGGCACGGGACGCGCCCAGTACTCCTCGTCGCGGAATGCGGCACGCTTCTCCCGGCCCACCTGCTCGCGCCACGCGACCAGGCGGGGGCAGGCCCGGCACTCGATCAGGCAGGCGTCGAGCGTGGCCAGGTCGCGTGGCCGCCCGATGTCCGGGTTCATCGTCGCACCCAGGCGTCGCCGGCGCCGGGTGTGACCGCCTCGACCAGCGCCCACGCCTGCTCCGCGGGAAGGTCCACGACCTCGTAGCGGCCCGTGCCGGCCGGCGTCGCGGCGACGACGGTCGCCACTCCCGCGCGGCGCTGGAAGAACGACTGCCGCACCGTCCAGCCGATGATGCCGTCCGCCTCGAGCGAGACGCGGCGCCGATCCAGTGAGCCCCCGCGGGTGATCAACCACGCCGGCGCGTCCGCCGTTCCGGCGCCGAGCACGGCATGACCCAGGCTGCGGTAGCGATCCCACGCCAGCCCCACCGCCCCCGTCGCGACGACCGCGACCACCGGTATCCACGCCGCCACCGGCACCGTGCGGCCGGTGACCGCGACCGTCGCCGCGGCGGCCGCGACGGCCAGTGCCACGGGCAGCAGCGCCCGGGTGAACCGTCGTCGCCGGGCCGCCGGCCCGTGCGCACGCAGCGGTGCGTCGAGCTGACGGGTGTCGCGCAGCACCGCCGCCGCGACCCGTCGCGCCTCGGCGGACGGCGCGGGCGGCAGCAGCAACGACGACTCGCCGTGCTCGGCGGCGACACCGGTCATCACCGCATCGAGCCGGGCCCCGCCGACCAGGCGCAGCGCCAGCGGCTCGCGCAGGCTCACCCCGCGCAGACGGCGCCGATCCAGGGTGGTGTGCCGGTGCCGCAGCAGGCCGTGCCCCACGCGCAGCATCCGTCCGTCGTCGGTGACCGACAGGTCCGCATAGAGCAGCACGTAGCGCACGCACGCCACCAGGCTCGCCACTACGACGAGGACGAGCAGGCCGAACCCGGCGGCGACGAACGGCCCGGTGGCCTCGACCGACGACAGCCCACGCTCGACGGCGGCCGACTCGCCGAGCCGCTCGGCGAGTCCGTACTGGAAGGCCAGTCCCACCACCGCCGCGACGGTGACCAGCCCCGTGGTCGAGAACGGGGCGTAGCGCACCCAGCCCGGCCGGAACCGGGCGACCTCGGTTTCGGCGGGTGCGACCACCCCGGGCTCCTCGGCCGGCGTCCCCGGGTGCGTGCCGAGCAGGGCGTCGCGCAGCGCCGGCACGGCGCCGATCGCCAGGCCGTTCAGCTCGAACCGGTTGCGGTCCCGGCCGGCGCCGGTGCGCTGCCCGGTCCCGAGCCGGACCACCGCCAGCCCGAGCAGCCGGTGCAGCAGACGCTGCTCGACGTCCACCGACCGGATGCGGCTGCGCGGCACCGACAACAGCTGGCGCTGCAGCAGGCCGCGGCGCAGTTCCACGTGCACCGGCCCGATCCGGTAGGTCGTGGTGAACCAGCGCAGCACGCCGATCCCCACCAGCAGCACCGCCACCGCCAGGCCCCAGCCGTGATTGCCGCTGCTGCTGCCGAGCACCACGGACGCCACGAGCACGGGCAGCAACCGCAGCACCTCCTCGACGGGATGGATCAGCAGCATCCGCGGATCGAGCCGCAACCACGGCTGCTCGGCCTCGGCGGCGAGGGCGGCGGCGTCGGACCGCGCCGGCGGGACGGGGACGTCGCTCACGTGGCGTCCGCCTGGTTGCTGCCGGCGATCGCGGTGAGCCGCGCGGCGGTGGCGTCGGCGACCCCGACGTCGAGGGCGGTGATCGCCACGGCCCCGGCGGACGAGGCGGTGGTGACGGTCACGGTGGCGAGACCGAGCCACCGGTCGAGCGGCCCACGCTCCGTGTCGACGGTCTGGATCCGGGAGATCGGCGCGATCCGGCGCTCCTGGGTGAACCACCCCGAGCGCGTGTACACCGCGGTGTCGGTGATCTCCCAGCGGTGCACCCGGTACCGCCACAGCGGCATCACGCCGACGTGCGCGACGGCGAGAACCGCGGTGACCACGGCGGCGGCGACGTGCCAGCCCGGATACCGGCCGGAGTCGACGATCGCCCACACCACCTGGGCGGCGACGACCGGTACCCACAGCAGTGCCGCGCCCACCGCCCACAGCAGCCGCGCTTTCGGGCTGGGACGCCACGCCGGGTCGGCCATGGTCACCGGTGCCGGCGGGGCGGCATCGCCGACGGCGGTGGGCGGGGGAGCGTCCCGGGTCACGTGGTTCTCCTCGTCGGTGGTGTCCTGTCGGTTCCAGGCTAAGCTGATCGGCGAGCAGACCCGGCAACGCTGCGCCCGGGTTCGGAGTCGACACGAGGAGGAGGACCGCCGTGACCGAATCATCGGAGACCACCGAATTCACGGAACTGCCCGAAGCGGATCGGATCGAGCAGGAGATGCCGGCGGAGGACGAACCGGCCGACGACGAGGTGACCTCGGTCCCGCTCGAGGTGGAGCCTGCGGATGCTCTGGAACAGAGCCGGGTCGTCCCGGGCGACGAGGACTATCCGCGCGAGTGAGCGCGCCGGGGACGTGGCCCCGAGGTGGCATGGGTCCGGCGGGTGGCGCATGATCGGCCAATGACCGATTCGACCCACGACGGTGCCACCCCCGCGACGTTGCCCCTGCCCACGGTCCGCGCCGGCGCGGGCGAGCCCGCCTCGTCCGCGACGGATCCGGCGCGAGTGTCGCCGTCGGGCATGCGACGGGCGTTGCGCCGGGCGCGGGACGGGGCGACGCTCAACGTCGACGAGTCCGCGATCCTGCTCTCGGCGCGTGGTTCGGACCTCGAGGACCTGTGCGCTTCGGCCGCCCGGGTGCGCGACGCCGGTCTGCTCGCGGCGGGCCGGCCGGGCACGGTCACGTATTCCCGGAAGGTGTTCGTGCCGATCACCCGGCTGTGCCGGGACCGCTGCCACTACTGCACGTTCGTGACCGTGCCGGGCAAGCTGCGCGCCGCCGGGCACGGGATGTACCTCGAACCCGACGAGATCCTCGACATCGCCCGGCGTGGATCCGAATTGGGTTGCAAGGAAGCACTTTTCACGCTCGGTGACCGGCCGGAGGACCGCTGGCCCGAGGCGCGGCAGTGGCTCGACGAGCGGGGCTACGACTCGACCCTCGACTATGTGCGCGCGATGGCGATCCGGGTGCTCGAGGAGACCGGGCTGCTGCCGCATCTGAACCCCGGCGTGATGAGCTGGGCCGAGATGTCCCGGCTCAAGCCGGTGGCCCCGTCGATGGGCATGATGCTCGAGACCACGTCGGCCCGGTTGTTCACCGAGCAGGGCGAGTGCCACTACGGCAGCCCCGACAAGGATCCGGCGGTGCGCCTGCAGGTGCTCACCGATGCGGGCCGGCTGTCGGTGCCGTTCACCACCGGCATCCTCGTCGGTATCGGCGAGACGCTCACCGAGCGCGCCGAGTCGATCGCGGCGATTCGTAAGTCCCACAAGGCGTTCGGGCACATCCAGGAAGTGATCGTGCAGAACTTCCGGGCCAAGGACGACACCGCGATGCGCGAGCACGACGACGCCGGGCTCGACGAGTTCCGGGCCGCGATCGCCGTGGCCCGGCTCGTGCTCGGACCGTCCGTGCGCATCCAGGCGCCGCCGAACCTCGTCGCCGCCGACGAGTGCCGTGCGCTGCTCGCCGCGGGCGTCGACGACTGGGGCGGGGTCTCACCCCTGACCCCGGACCACGTCAACCCGGAACGGCCATGGCCGAACCTGGATCTGCTCGCGCAGCTCAGTGCCGACGCCGGGTTCACCCTCACCGAGCGGATCGCGGCCCAGCCGCAGTACGTCCTGGCGGGGCAGCCGTGGATCGACCCGCGGATCGGTGCTCACGTCCGAGCGCTGGCGGACCCGGAGACCGGTCTGGCCCGGGACGTGACCCCGCAGGGACACCCGTGGCAGGAGCCCGACCTCGACTGGGAGTCCAGCGGCCGCGTGGATCTGAACTCCGGGATCGACGTCACCGGTCGCAACACCGAGTACCGCTCCGACCTCGGCAGCGCATTCGGCGACTGGGACACCGTGCGCGAGCAGGTCCTTGCGCTCGGCGCGCACGCCCCGGTGCGGTTGGACGGGGACGTGCTCTCCGCGCTGCGCGCCGCCGAGAAGGACCCGGCCGGATGCACCGACGCCCAGTACGTCGCCCTCGCACACGCGGACGGGCCGGGTCTCGAGGCGGTCGTCGCGCTGGCCGATCAGCTGCGCCGCGACACGGTCTGCGACGACGTCACCTACGTGGTGAACCGGAACATCAACTTCACCAACATCTGCTACACCGGCTGCCGGTTCTGCGCGTTCGCGCAGCGCAAGGGTGACGCCGACGCCTTCACCCTGTCCACGTCCGAGGTCGCGGACCGCGCGTGGGAGGCGCACGTCGCCGGCGCCACCGAGGTGTGCATGCAGGGCGGGATCGACCCGGAACTGCCCGTCACCGGCTACGCCGACCTGGTCCGCGCGGTCAAGGAACGGGTGCCGTCGATGCACGTGCACGCGTTCTCCCCGATGGAGATCGCCAACGGCGTCGCCCGCAGCGGCATGTCGGTGCGCGACTGGCTGACCGAGTTGCGCGAGGCCGGCCTCGACACGATCCCCGGCACCGCCGCGGAGATCCTCGACGACGAGGTCCGCTGGGTACTGACCAAGGGCAAGCTGCCGACGGCGGAGTGGGTCGAGGTGGTCACCACCGCGCACGAGGTGGGGCTGCGGTCCAGCTCGACGATGATGTACGGCCACGTCGACCAGCCGCACCACTGGGTGGGGCACCTGAACGTGCTGCGCGGGATCCAGGACCGCACCGGCGGGTTCACGGAGTTCGTGCTGCTGCCGTTCGTGCACCAGTCGTCGCCGCTGTACCTGGCGGGCGCGTCGCGGCCGGGACCGACGATGCGCGACAACCGCGCCGCGCACGCGCTGGCCCGGATCATGCTGCACGGCCGGATCGACAACATCCAGACCAGCTGGGTCAAGCTCGGTGTCGCCGGTACCCAGGCGATGCTGCAGGGTGGAGCCAACGACCTCGGCGGCACCCTGATGGAGGAGACCATCTCCCGGATGGCCGGTTCCCAGCACGGTTCGGAGAAGACCGTGGCCGAACTCGTGGCGATCGCCGAGGGGATCGGCCGGCCGGCCCGCCGACGGACCACCGCCTACGCGCCGGTCGACGGGGGCGCCCTGAGCGGGGCGCGCCCGTGACCCCCAGGCTGGGCGACGGGGTCGTCGCGGCGGCTCTGGACGCGACCGCAGCCGGTGTCGGGCCGCTGTTCGGCCTGGCGTACCTCGACCCGTTCGGGCTCAAGGCCCGCACCTTCGCGCCGACGGTGCGGGAGCGGACGGCGATCGGGCAGGTGCTCGATGCGGCCGCGGCCCTGCTCGACGCGGGTCGCGTGCCGGGCACGGCGGCGTGGGCGGACGCCTCGGAACGGGAGCGCGTGAACTGGTGGATCGGCGGGCTCGGGTCGGTCTCGACGCTGCCCGTCGCGTTCCCGGGGATGCTGGGCGTGCTGGGCCGGATGCTGCCGTTGCAGGACGCCCTCGGCTTCCTCAACCAGGCGGTCGTGCTGCTCGCCGTCGCCCGGGAACGGGGAATCGACGACCGCGACCGGCAGGTGCGGATGCTCGCGGCCGTGCTGTGCCGCCGCGACCTCCCCGGGGGCGGCGACGCCGGGACGGCGCTGTCGTGGGTGCGGCGTCCGATGCGGTCGACGATCGACCTGCTCCGGGCGGTGAACGCGGAACTCGCACGGCGTCCGCAGCCGGCCGGTGCGTGGCGCGCGCTCGGGGTGCTGCCGCTGGTCGGGGCGCTGGCCGGATACGTCGGTGAACGGGCGGCCCTGTCCCGGGCCGCGGCGGACGGGCAGCAGTGGCTGGCCGCCCACCCGGAACCGGGCTAGTCAGGGCACCCTAACTCCGAGGGCGGTGCCCGCGGCGGGGGATACTGGACGGCGACGGACGCGGAGCGCGCCCCGATTCGGCGTGACCGTGCAGGTCGGCGGGCTACCAGAGAGGCAGGGAGAACACCAGTGACGTACACGATTGCGGAACCGTGCGTGGACGTGTTGGACAAGGCGTGCATCGAAGAATGCCCGGTGGACTGCATCTACGAGGGCGGTCGCATGCTGTACATCCATCCGGACGAGTGCGTGGACTGCGGTGCCTGCGAGCCGGTGTGCCCCGTCGAGGCGATCTTCTACGAGGACGACGTGCCGGACGAGTGGAACGCGTACGTCAAGGCCAACGTCGACTTCTTCGACGACCTCGGGTCCCCGGGCGGCGCCGCCAAGCTCGGCAAGGTCGACTACGACCCGCCGTTCGTCAAGGCGCTGCCCCCCATGGGCGAGGAATAGTGATCGGCGGTACCGTGACGCGCACTCGTCGTTCGGTGGCCGCGAGCCTGCCGGACTTTCCGTGGGACTCGCTGACCGCCGCGAAGGAGAAGGCGGCCGCGCACCCGGACGGCATCGTCAACCTCTCGGTGGGCACGCCCGTCGATCCGGTCGCACCGATCATCCGTGACGCGCTGCTCGCCGTCGCCGACGTGCCCGGCTACCCGACCACGCACGGCACCGACGAGCTGCGGGCCGCCGCCGTCGGGGCGCTGGCCCGCCGCTACGGCGTCACCGGCATCGACGAGTCCGCGATCCTGCCCGCCGTCGGCACCAAGGAGATGATCGCCTGGCTGCCGAGCCTCCTCGGCCTCGGCGGCGGTGACCTCGTGGTGATCCCCGAACTGGCGTACCCGACGTACGAGGTGGGCGCCCTGCTCGCGGGCACCCGGATCATCCGTGCCGACGGGCTCAACCGGCTGGGACCCGAGGGCGCGGCGCTGGTGTTCGTGAACTCGCCGTCGAACCCCACGGGCAAGGTGCTCGGCCTCGAACACCTGCGCAAGGTGGTGGACTGGGCCCGCAGCCGCGACGCGATCGTCGTCTCCGACGAGTGCTACCTGGGCCTGACCTGGGAGGGTGAGGCGCTGTCCGTCCTGCACCCGAGCGTGTGCGACGGCGACCACACCAACCTGCTCGCCGTGCACTCGCTGTCGAAGACGTCCAACCTGGCCAGCTACCGGGCCGGCTTCGTCACCGGCGACGCCGGACTCGTCGCCGACCTGCTCGAGGTGCGCAAGCACGCCGGGATGATGGTGCCGCTGCCGATCCAGTCGGCGATGACCGCCGCCCTGAACGACGACGGACACGAGAACGCGCAACGCGAGCTGTACCGCGCGCGCCGCGAGATCCTGCTCGCGGCCGTCCGGGGCGCCGGGTTCACCGTCGACCATTCCGAGGCCGGCCTGTACCTGTGGGCCGGCCGGGGCGAGGAGTGCCGCGCGACGGTCGACTGGTTCGCCGAACGCGGGATCCTCGTGGCACCCGGTGAGTTCTACGGTCCCGGGGGCGTCCAGCACGTGCGGATCGCGCTGACCGCCTCGGACGAGCGGATCGCCGCCGCCGCGCAACGACTGGCGTGAGCCGTGCTCGGCGGTGGATCCACCACCGCCGAGCAGCGGAAGCGCCGTTGCCCGAGCAGGATTGCCGTATGCAGGGCGGTGTTCGGCGCTACCCTGGGCCCAGGGAGGCCCCATGGACGCCGTCACTGCAGTTCCTGCGCCGGCCAACGAGCCGGTCCACACCTACGCTCCCGGCAGCCCGGAGCGGGAGCGTCTCACCGCCAAGCTGAAGGAGCTCGCGGCCGAACCGGTGGACGTCTCGCACGTCCTCGGAGGCGAGCACGTGCACGGTGAGGGCGATCGCTTCGACATCGTGCAGCCCCACAACCATCGTGCGGTGCTCGGCACGCTGCGCAACGCCACCCCCGCGGACGCGACGGCGGCCGTCGAGGCGGCGACGGCCGCGGCTCCCGCGTGGCGGGAGATGTCGTTCGACGCCCGCGCGGCCGTGCTGCTGCGGGCCGCCGACCTGCTCGCCGGGCCGTGGCGGGAGACCGTCGCGGCCGCGACCATGCTCGGGCAGTCCAAGTCGGTGCAGCAGGCGGAGATCGACGCGCCGTGCGAACTCGTCGACTTCTGGCGCTTCAACGTGCACTTCGCCCGCGCCCTGCTCGCCGACCAGCCGTACTCGTCGCCCGGCGTGTGGAACCGGATGGACTACCGGCCGCTCGAGGGATTCGTGTACGCGATCACCCCGTTCAACTTCACCGCGATCGCCGGGAACCTGCCCACCGCTCCGGCGCTGCTGGGCAACACCGTGGTGTGGAAGCCCGCACCGACGCAGTCCCTGGCGGCGTACTGGACGATGCGCCTGCTCGAGGCGGCGGGGATGCCGCCCGGCGTGATCAACCTGATCACCGGGGACGGCCGGGTCGCGTCGGAGGTGCTCCTGCGCGACCCGCGGCTGGCCGGTATCCACTTCACCGGCTCGACCCGGACGTTCCAGCACCTGTGGCGGGAGGTCGGGGCCCACATCGACGGCTACCGCACGTATCCGCGGCTGGTGGGGGAGACCGGCGGCAAGGACTTCGTCCTCGCGCATCCGTCGGCCGATCCGGGCGTGCTGTCCACGGCCCTGATCCGGGGAGCCTTCGAATACCAGGGTCAGAAGTGCTCGGCGGCCTCGCGGGCGTTCGTGCCCCGCTCCCTGTGGCGGCGCATGCGCACCGAGTTCCTCGACGAGGTCGAGAGCCTGACCTACGGCGACGTGACCGATCTGTCGAACTTCGGGGGCGCCCTGATCGACCGGACCGCCTACGAGAAGGTCGTCGGCGCGCTCGAGCGGGCCCGCGACCGCGAGTCGATCGAGATCGCCGTGGGCGGTGGGTACGACCAGTGGGTCGGCTGGTTCGTGCGGCCCACCGTCCTGCTCACCGACGATCCGGGTGACGAGGCGATGTGCACGGAGTACTTCGGCCCGGTGCTGAGCGTGTACGTCTACGACAACGCGGAGCCGGACGCATGGGGACGCGTGCTCGACCTCGTCGACCGGGGCGCCCCCTACGCGCTCACCGGTTCGGTGATCGCCGAGGACCGTGCGGCGGTCGAGGAGGCCACCGCCGCGCTGCGGTTCGCGGCCGGCAACTTCTACGTCAACGACAAGCCCACCGGCGCGGTGGTGGGGCAGCAGCCCTTCGGCGGGGGACGGGCGTCCGGCACGGACGACAAGGCGGGCTCGCCGCTGAACCTGCTGCGCTGGGTGTCGGCGCGGACGATCAAGGAGACGTTCGTGCCGCCCACCGACTACCGGTATCCGCACATGAAGGGCGGGTGAGGTCCGTGGTCTCGGCGAAACCGGTGCCGGCGCCGCCCGCGCCGTCGCGGGCGTTGCCGCGGCTGGCGTCGAACCCGCTGCGACCGGTGATCCTCGCGGCAGCCAAGTCGTCGCGCGTCCGGGCGCTGGTCACCGCGGCGCCGCCCACCCGGCGGCTCGTGGACCGGTTCGTCGCCGGCGACACCCGCGCCGACGCCTTGGCAGCGACGAAGGCCCTGCTCGACACGGGGCGTTCGGTGAGCATCGACCATCTCGGCGAGGACACCACCGACCGTGCGCAGGCCCGGGCGATCGTCGCGGAGTACGAGGCGCTGATCGCCGACCTGGCTTCGTCGTCCGGGGCCGGCGGCCCGGTGCCGGCGGTGGAGGTGTCGGTCAAGCTCACCGCGTTGGGTCTGGCGCTCGGCGCCGAAGGTCCCGCCGTCGCGCTCGGGCACGCCCGGCAGATCTGT
This sequence comes from Rhodococcus ruber, assembly GCF_016804345.1. Taxonomy (NCBI): domain Bacteria; kingdom Bacillati; phylum Actinomycetota; class Actinomycetes; order Mycobacteriales; family Nocardiaceae; genus Rhodococcus; species Rhodococcus ruber. The sequence continues at coordinate 1,897,352 of NZ_CP044211.1, forward strand.
GCGGCCGCCGCCGAGGCGGGGGTGTGGGTCACCGTCGACGCCGAGGACCACACCACCACCGACGCCACCCTGTCGATCGTGCGGCGGCTGCGTGCGGACTACCCGTGGGTGGGTGCCGTGCTGCAGGCCTACCTGCACCGCACCGAGTCGGACTGCCGGGAGCTGTCCGGCCCGGGCTCGCGGGTGCGGCTGTGCAAGGGCGCCTACCGCGAACCGGCGTCGGTGGCGTACCAGGACGCCGCCGAGGTGGACGCCTCGTACCTGCGCTGCCTGCGGGTACTCATGGCCGGGCAGGGTTATCCGATGGTGGCCTCGCACGACCCGGCGATCGTGGCGGCCGCGGGACCGCTCGCCGCCGAGTACGCCCGCGGCCCGGACGGATTCGAGCATCAGATGCTGTACGGGATCCGCGACCTCGAACAGCGTCGGCTCGCCGATGCCGGGCACCGCATGCGGGTGTACGTCCCCTACGGGGCGCAGTGGTACGGCTACCTGATGCGGCGGCTCGCGGAGCGGCCCTCGAACCTGAAGTTCTTCCTGCGCTCGGTGGTGTCACGGGGTTGACGACCCGGCGCCGGGAGAGCGGACCCGCCGTCGCCGGAACCGGACGCCGGGTACGTCCGCAGGTACATTGACGCCCGTGAGCACCTCCGACGCCGCCCCCGGTTCGGTGCTCCTGCTCGCCCTCGTCGCGGCGCTCGCGGTGCTGCTCGCCCAGCGTCGACTCGCGGTGCCGCCGGGGCGGCTGCTGTGGCCACCGCCGGTGACGGCGCTGGTGCTGTGGCTCGTCGTCGCGGTCCCGTCGCTGCTGCGCCTGGCCGTGCCGTCACTGCTCGGAACGTTCGGCCGCGACCCGCTGCGGATCCGTGCCGAGGAGGAATGGTGGCGGGTCCTGACCTCGGTGCTCGTGCAGGACGGCGGCGTGCTCCTCACCCTCGTCAACCTGGTCCTCCTCGCCGTCGTCGCGACCGTCGCGGTGCGGGTGTGGGGGCCGGGCCGGGCGATCGGGTTGTTCGCGGTGAGCCAGCTGCTGTTCGGACTGTTCACCGCGTTCGTCTCCCCGTCGACCGGGGCGGGCAGCTCCGGTGTGTCGTTCGCGGTCGCCGGGTCGATCGCGGGTCTGTGGCTGGCGGTCGGTGCCCGCGGCGCCGTGCTCGCGGCCGCCGTCGGCAGCTGCCTCGCCGGCGCGGTGCTGGTGGCGGCCGGGGACGGGCACGGCGTGGCCGTCCTCGTCGGTGCGCTGCTCGGTGCGGTGCTCGGGACGGTGGCGCCGCCGCGCCGCGCCGTCCTCTCGGCGGCTGTGCGATCCTGACCGACGTGTCTTCGCTGCTTCGTTCCCTCAACCCTCTGGCCGTCGCGCGCGGCGACGACCTGCCCGACGCCGTCCGCATCGACGGCCACACGCTCTCGCGCAGCGACATCCTCGGCGCGGCCGGCGCCCTCGCCCGCCGCATCGGCGGAGCCGAACGTCTCGCGGTGCTCGCCGCGCCGACGGCGACCACGGTGGTCGCGGTCGTGGGCTGCCTGCTGGCCGGGGTCACCGTCGTCCCGGTGCCACCGGACTCCGGTCCCGCAGAACGCGAGCACATCCTGCGCGACTCGGGCGCGCAGGCGTGGCTCGGGGACGCGCCGGACGAGCCCGGCCTGCCCGTGGTGCCGGTGCGGCTGCACGCCCGCGACTGGCACAGCCACCCGGAACCCGATCCGTCCCGCACGGCGTTCGTGCTGTACACCTCCGGCACCACCGGGGCACCGAAGGGCGTGCTGCTGAGCCGCCGTGCGATCGCGGCCGGAATCGACGCCCTGGCCGAGGCATGGGACTGGACCGAACGCGACACCCTGGTGCACGGGCTGCCCCTGTTCCACGTGCACGGCCTGATCCTCGGAGTGCTCGGTCCGCTGCGCGTCGGCAGCCGGCTCGTCCACACCGGCAGGCCCACCCCGGAGGCGTACGCCCAGGCCCACGGCACCCTGTACTTCGGGGTGCCGACGGTGTGGTCGCGCGTGGTCGAGGACGAGGAGTCCGCGAAGGCCCTGAGCGGCGCGCGGCTGCTCGTGTCCGGCAGTGCGCCGCTGCCCGTCCCCGTGTTCGAGCGCCTGCGCGAGCTGACGGGACTCACCCCGATCGAGCGGTACGGGATGAGCGAGACGATGCTGACGCTGAGCACCCGGACCGACGGGGAGCGCCGTCCCGGATGGGTGGGTACCCCGGTGCGCGGTGTCGAGACCCGGCTGCGCGACGAGCACGGCCACGACGTCCCCCACGACGGGGAGAGCATCGGCGGACTGCAGGTGCGCGGACCGATGTTGTTCGACGGCTATCTGAACCGTCCCGACGCCACAGCCGCGGCCTGGACCCCGGACGGGTGGTTCGTCACCGGTGATGTCGCGGCGATCGACGCAGGTGGGTTCCACCGCATCGTCGGCCGCGAGTCGACGGACCTGATCAAGTCCGGCGGGTTCCGGGTCGGGGCCGGCGAGATCGAAACCGTGCTGCTCGGCGATCCGTCCGTACGGGAGGTCGCGGTGGTGGGAGTCCCCGACGACGATCTGGGCCAGCGCATCGTCGCGTTCGTGGTGCCCGCACCGGGCGGCCCGGCCGTCGACCCGGCCGCGCTGATCGAGCTCGTGGCCCGTCAGCTCTCCGTGCACAAGCGCCCGCGCGAGGTGCGCGTGGTGGACACCCTCCCGCGCAACGCGATGGGCAAGGTCCAGAAGAAGCAGCTGCTGACCTGACCGCACCCCCGGCGACGGCTCCGAGTGTGAGCCACGTCGCCGCGGGCCTTGTCCGATTCGCGCAGGGCACGTACCTTCCTACGGCAGAGTAAGATCGTTCTCTTTCCGGAGTCATGGGGGGTTCCGCGGAATGTCGGTGTCCGAATTCGGTTCCAGGCCCGGGGTGGCGTTCGTCGTCGACGGAAGGCCCGCCTCGGTCCCGCTGCGCGACCTGCGCGCGGTCGCCCGCAAACTGGTCGCGCACTTCGCGGACAACGTCGCGCCGTGTTCCCTGGAGCCGGGCGACACCCTGCGCGGCGACGTCACGGAGATCACCGTCCGGTGCCTGCGCCTGGCGATCCAGGTGCTCGACACGGGCGAGCTGCCGACCGACTCCGATCTGTCGGAGCTGCGCAGCAGCGCCGCCCAGTGGGCGCGCGCGGGATTCCGGCTGGAATACATGCTGCGGATCTACCACGAGGGCATCCGGCTCGGCTGGGAACTCGTCACCGCCCGGGCCCGGGAGGGCGACGTCGAATCGGTCGCGACCGCGTCGCGGCTGTGGATGGCGCTGCTCGAACACGTCACCGTCGCCGCGACGACCGGGTTCGTCGCCGAGCTCGAGGCGATGCGCCGCAACCGCGACGTCGCGGCCCAGGAACTCGTGACCGCCCTGCTCGGCGGGCAGGACGCCGCCGCCGTCGCGCGCCGGTGCGGGCTCGAGCTGGCCGAGCGGTACACGGTGCTCGGGGTGCGGCTCGACCGGCATCCGGACGAGCGCAACCCGCACGTGCGGCCGGAGGTCGTCGCCCGGCGCACCCTGCGGCGGCTCGAGACCGAACTGGACCGGGTGTGCGACGGCCGGCAGCTGACCATGCTCGGACCCGAGGGCGGCACCGTGCTGCTCGGCGACACCCCGGACGAGCACATCCGCACCGTGCTCTACGAGCGGGTCGCCCGTGCCGCCGGGGTGCCGGTGACGATGTCGCTCGTCGAGTCGGACGTCCCGGGTATTCCCGCCGCGGCCCACCAGGCACACGAACTGCTCGAACTGGTCGGTCACCTGCGCCGGCCCGCAGGCGTGTACCGGATGCAGGACCTGGCATTCGAATACCAGCTGACCCGCCCCGGGCCGGCCCGCGAGCATCTCGTGCGGGTGCTCGATCCGCTGACCCACGCGCCCGAGCTGGTGGAGACCCTCGAAACCCACATCGCCCACGAACTGAGCCGCCAGCGCACCGCCCGGAGCCTGCACGTGCACGCCAACACCGTGGACTACCGGCTCAAGCGCGTCGCGCAGCTCACCGGCTTCGACCCGACCGTCCCCTCCGGGCTGCGGCATCTGCACGCCGCCCTGGTCGCGCGACGGCTCCAGGCCGGCGCGGAAACCGGCGGCCCACCTCGGGACGGCACGTGAGACCGGACCGTTACGATGTGGCGCAGATCATGACGACGGTGTGTGCCGCGCGGCCCGGCACCGGCAGGGGAGGACCAGATGGCAGGAGGCCGCCACAGTGCGCGGACGACACGTGACGGCCGATCGACCCGGGTAGTCGTACTCGTCGGGGTGGCGGTCGTGGCGTTCGCGGCGGCCGGTGTCGGCGTGGTCCGTGCCCTGGCCGGCGGATGCGACACCGTCGAGCAGTACAGCCTCGCCGTCGCCCCGAGCATCGAACCGGCTGTGAGTTCCGTTCTGTCGGGGGGCGCGGACACGCGGTGCTACGAGTTCACGGTCGACGCCGCCGAACCGGGTGACGTCGCCGGGTTGCTCGGCAAGGGAATCGACGCGCCCGACCTGTGGATTCCGGACGCCCGCTGGTGGGCGAGCCGTGCGGCACCGACTGCCGCCGGGCCGGTACAGATGATCGCGGGCGCGGTCGCGAGCACCCCCGCGGTCCTGGTGGGACCGCCCGGGCAGGTTCCGGAGGTGCCCACCTGGCGGGCCGCCCTGGCGATTCCCGATCTGGTGCTGGGCAATCCGCTCCGCACCGGGGTGGCCGCCGCCCCGATCCGGGCGGCCCTGGCGGAGACCCAGGACGACCCCGTCGCGGTCGGCACGGTGCGGACCGCGATGGTGCCGCTGGCTCAGCAGGAGAGCATTCGCACCGAGGAGGCACCCAGCGGTGCGGACCTACTGGCCGCGGCCGGTGCCGACGACGCTGTCGGAATCTCCACCGAGCAGCAGGTGCTGGCGTTCTCGGAGGCGAACGAGTCCGCTCTCGAGAGCCGGGTACCGGCGAACGGCAGCATCCTGCTGGAATACCCGGTGGTGGTGACGTCGCCCGTCCCCGACCGGCACCATCGCGCGACGGACGCCGCGCGGGTGCTGGTCGACGTGCTGGGCACGGAGGACGCCCTCGAGGTGCTCCACGACGAGGGATTCCGCGGCCCCGACGGCGAGCCGCTGCCCGAAGGGCGCGGCATCGGGGGTGTGCCGCTGCTGTCGCTGCGGGACGAGGCGATGGCGGAGGAGGCGCTCGGCGCCTGGTCGTTGATGGCACTGCCGATCCGCACGCTCGTCGCGATCGACGTGTCCGGTTCGATGCAGTTCCCGGCCGGTGACGGCACCCGCATGGACCTGACGGTGCGGGCCGCCCTCGCGGGCAATGCGATGTTCCCCGACAGCGTCTCGGCGGGACTGTGGGCCTTCTCGCAGAACCTCGGCGGCGAGGGCCAGGACTACGTCGAGCTGGTGCCGATCCGGCGGTACGACACCGATGTCGACGGGCGCACCCAGCGGGAGGTGATGGCGGCCCAGGCGGAGAAGGTGCCCGGTCTGGTCGGCGGCGGCACCGGCCTGTACGACACGACCCTCGCGGCGTTCCGTGCCGTCCAGCGGAGCTACGACCCGCGCGCGGTCAACAGCGTCATCGTCCTCACCGACGGCGCGAACGAGGACCCCGACAGCATCACCGAGGCGCAGCTCCTCGACATCCTCGCGCGTGAGCAGGATCCGGCGCGGCCGGTGATCGTCGTGACGATCGGCATCACGGAGGACGCGGACGCGCGGACCCTCGCCGAGATCTCCCGGGTGACCAGCGGCTCGAGCTACGTCGCGCGCGACCCCGCGGACATCGCGAACGTCTTCGTCAACGCGCTCGCCGACCGGGGCGAGCGCTGAAGGTCGCCGGCGGGAACCCGGACTACTGCACTCTCGCGCGGGCGCGGCGCTGCCACAGTTGCGACACCGCGGCGATGAACAGGAACAGCACAGCCGTCGAGGCGAGCTGGATCCGGGCGGCGGGATCGAACAACATGAGCACGATGAACGCGCCGAGCATGCCGAGGGTGAGCCAGCTCAGGTAGGGGAACGCCCACATCCGGACGGTGAGGCGGCCCTCCTGTTCCAGGGTCGGCCGCAGCCGCAGGTGGGAGACGACGACGAAGATCCAGATCGCCAGCAGGGCGGAGCCGACCGCGTTGAGCAGGATGCCGAGGATGTCCTCGGGCAGCCACCAGTTCAGCAGGACCGAGACGAATCCGAAGAACACGGACAGCAGCACGGCGTTGCGGGGGACGCCCGTGCGGGAGAGCTTCGCGAGCACGGTCGGACCGTCGCCGCCCCGGGCGAGGGAGTAGGCCATGCGTGAGGTGCCGTAGACGTTGGCGTTGAAGGCCGACAGCAGGGCGATCACCACGACGAGCTCCATGAAACCCGACACGTAGGGGAGGCCGGCGATGTCGAGGACACTGACGAACGGCGAGGTCTCACCGCTCGCGGACGTCCACGGCAGCACCAGCACCATGATCGAGATCGAGCCGAGGTAGAACAGGCTGATACGCCATACGACGGTGCGCACCGCGGTCGCGATGGACCGCTCGGGGTCGCGCGACTCGGCCGCGGCGATGGTGACGATCTCGATGCCGCCGAAGGCGAAGGCGACGGCCAGCAGGCCGGCGGCGATGCCGGCGAGGCCGTTGGGTGCGAATCCGTCGCCGTCGCCGAGCAGGTGGGTCAGCCCCACCGGCTCGGTGTCCGGCAGCAGGCCGAACACCAGCAGCACTCCGATGACGAGGAAGGCGATGATGACCGCGACCTTCAGCGCCGCGAACCAGAACTCGAACTCGCCGAAGTTGGCAACCTTCGCGAGGTTCACCACCGCGAAGAACGTGACGAACACCAGGGCCACGACCCATTGCGGCACACCCGGCAGCCAGCTGCTCACGATCGCCGAGGCGCCGGTGATCTCCACGCCCAGGACCATGATCAGCATGAACCAGTAGAGCCAGCCCATCGTGAACCCGGCCCATTCGCCGATGCCGATGCGGGCGTAGTGGGAGAAGGATCCGCTGGCCGGAAGAGCCGCCCCCATCTCGCCGAGCATGCGCATCACGAAGACGATCATGATGCCGGCGAGGACGTAGGAGACGATCACCGCGGGCCCGGCGGCGGCGATGCCGACGCCGGACCCGAGGAACAGGCCTGCGCCGATCGCGGAACCGAGTCCCATCATCGTCAGGTGCCGGACCTTGAGTCCGTGCTCGAGGTGGTCGGCTTCGGTGAGGGTGTGCTCGGTTTTCGACACGATCGGTTTCTCTGACTCAGTCGTTGGCGTGCAGCGCCGCATTCAGTTCGACGCCGGTGCCCTTGGTGGGGACCACCTCGACGGCGCCGCTGACCGAGTTGCGGCGCAGCATCAGGTTGGAACGGCCGTTGAGGTCCTTGGCCTTGACGACGGTGCCGTCGGGACCGGTGACCTTGGTGCCGGCGGTGACGTACAGGCCGGCCTCGACGATGCAGTCGTCGCCGAGGGAGATGCCCACACCGGCATTGGCGCCGAGCAGGCATCGCTTGCCGATGGAGATGACCTCCTTGCCGCCGCCGGACAGGGTGCCCATGATCGACGCACCCCCACCGATGTCGGAGCCGTCGTCGACGACGACCCCGGCGGAGATGCGGCCCTCGACCATCGAGTTGCCGAGGGTGCCCGCGTTGAAGTTGACGAAGCCCTCGTGCATGACGGTGGTGCCGGAAGCGAGGTGCGCGCCGAGACGGACACGGTCGGCGTCGGCGATGCGCACCCCGGACGGCACGACGTAGTCGACCATGCGGGGGAACTTGTCGACGCCGTACACGGCCACGGGCCCCCGGATACGCAGGCGCGAACGCACCAGTTCGAAGTTGTCCACGGCGCACGGGCCGTAGTTGGTCCACACGACATTGGCGAGCAGGCCGAACACACCGTCGAGGTTGGTGCCGTGCGGCCGGACGAGGCGGTGCGACAGCAGGTGCAGCCGCAGGTAGGCATCGTGGGTGTCGGCCGGCGGCCGGGACAGGTCGGCGATCGTGGTGCGGACCGCGACCTGCTCGACCTCCCGCGCCTCGTCGGGGCCGACGAGCAGCGCGAAGTCGGAGGGAATGTCCGTGCCCTCGAGCCGGGACGTGCCCGTTTCGGTGAATTCGCCGAGCTCGGGGGCCGGGTACCAGGTGTCGAGAACGGTGCCGTCCGCCGCGATGTTGGCGATGCCTACTGCTGATGCTCCCTGTGCACTCACGGTCGAGAAGCGTACGCGAGGCGTCGTCGTTCTCGCGGACGGCCTGGTAAATCGCCCCACGTATTGTTCTTGCATGTCTGCACCGCACCTGGACCTGCATGCCGATCCGATCGAGCTGACCGCTGCCCTGGTGGACATCCCCAGTGTCTCCCGGGACGAGGCGGTGATCGCCGAGTCCGTCGAACAGGCGCTGCGCACCCAGACCACCGGTTTCGAGATCGTCCGCAGTGGTAACGCGGTTCTCGCCCGCACCCGCCTCGGGCGGCCGAGCCGGGTGTTGCTGGCCGGTCACCTCGACACCGTGCCCATCGCGGACAACGTGCCGTCGCGGCGCGCGGGGGAGTTGCTGTACGGGTGCGGCACGGCCGACATGAAGTCGGGCGACGCGGTGTTCCTGCACCTGGCCGCCACGATCGCCGAGCCGGCGCACGATCTGACCCTGGTGTTCTACGACTGCGAGGAGATCGCCGCGGTGCACAACGGTCTCGGCCGCATCGAACGGGACCTGCGCGACTGGCTGGACGCGGACGTGGCGATCCTCGGCGAACCGACGGCCGGCCAGATCGAGGCGGGCTGCCAGGGCACCCTGCGGGTGCGGATCGCGGCGAGCGGGGTGCGGGCGCATTCGGCGCGGTCCTGGCTGGGAGACAACGCGATCCACCGGCTGGCCCCGGTGCTCGGGCGGCTCGCGGCCTACGAACCGCGCTCGGTGGACATCGACGGCTGCGTCTACCGCGAGGGTCTGTCCGCGGTGCGGATCGCCGGCGGTGTCGCCGGCAACGTGGTGCCCGACGCCGCGGACCTCGACGTCAACTTCCGGTTCGCGCCCGACCGCACGGTCGAGCAGGCGCTCGCGCACGTGCGAGAGGTGTTCGACGGTCTCGACGTCACCCTCGAGCTCACCGACAGTTCGCCCGGCGCGCTGCCCGGCCTGGCCCACCCCACCGCGGCGGACCTCGTCGCCGCGGCCGGCGGCCGGTTCCGGGCCAAGTACGGGTGGACGGACGTCGCGCGGTTCGCCGCGCTGGGGATCCCGGCGGTCAACTACGGTCCCGGCGATCCGAACCTCGCGCACACCCGGGACGAGCACGTGCCCGTGGGACAGATCACCGAGGTCGCCGACACGCTGCGCAGGTACCTCGCCGGCTGACGCGCACAGCGTCGGATGCGGCAGGCGCGGTGTGCCGCATCCCCTAATCTGAGCGCATGGCGCGCGACACCGACCCCGGATCCCGCGACCGTGCGAGTGCCGACGTGGTGCACCGCGGTCCCGTCCAGCTGCGCCGTGACCGGGCGGCCGAGACCACGACGATGGACCAGCGGCTCCTCGATCGCCGGGGTCCGTCGGACTGGGTGCACACCGATCCGTGGCGGGTGCTGCGCATCCAGAGCGAGTTCGTCGAGGGCTTCGGGGCGCTGGCCGAGGTGCCGCGCGCGGTGGCGGTGTTCGGGTCGGCCCGCACCCCCGTCGACCACCCCGAGTACGTCACCGGACGCGCCCTCGGGGCCGCCTTGGCGGCGGCCGGCTATGCGGTGGTCACCGGTGGGGGGCCGGGGGCGATGGAGGCCGCCAACCGCGGTGCGAGCGAGTCGGGGGGATTCTCGATCGGCCTCGGCATCGAACTGCCGTTCGAGCAGGCCCTCAACGAGTGGGTCGACCTCGGACTGAACTTCCGCTACTTCTTCGCCCGCAAGACGATGTTCGTGAAGTACTCCCAGGCATTCGTCTGTCTGCCCGGCGGATTCGGAACCCTCGACGAGCTGTTCGAGGCGCTCACGCTGGTCCAGACCCGCAAGATCACCAGGTTTCCCATCGTGCTGCTCGGCACCCACTACTGGGCGGGGCTGGTCGAGTGGATCCGGCAGTCGATGATCGGCGAGGGGCGGATCTCGCCGGGCGACCTCGACCTGCTGTATCTGACCGACAGTGTCGAGGAGGCGGTGCAGATCGTGGTCGATGCCCATCGCGGTCAGGACGAGTCGGCGCTGTACGGGGAGGGCGGGTCGTGGTGAGCGGGTTCGATCCGGTCGAGGGCGTCGGCGGCGAGCGCGCGGTCGAGGCGCGGGCGGTGTGCGTCTATTGTGCCTCCGGTCCCGTCGGGGACTCCTACCTCGAGCTGGCGGCGGCGGTGGGGACCGCCATCGGACGACGCGGCTGGCAGCTGGTCTCCGGCGGCGGCAACGTGTCGATGATGGGCGCGCTGGCGGAGGCCACCCGGGCCGCGGGCGGGCACACCGTCGGCGTGATCCCCAAGGCGCTGGTGCACCGTGAGGTCGCCGACGTCGACGCCGACGAGCTGATCGTCACCGACACGATGCGCCAGCGGAAGCAGGTGATGGAGGAGCGGGCCGACGCGTTCGTCGCGCTGCCCGGCGGGATCGGCACCCTCGAGGAACTGTTCGAGACGTGGACGGCCGGCTACCTGGGCATGCACACCAAGCCGGTGGTGCTGCTCGATCCGGTGGGGCACTACCGGGGACTGCTGGACTGGCTCGAGTCGATGGTGCCGACCGGCTTCGTCAATCGTCGCGCCCTCGACGACCTGCAGCTCACCGAGGACGTCGAGGACGCGCTCGACCGGTGCGCCGGGTGAGGGGCTTCCGCAACGCGCCGCGGTTGCTTACTCTGCAGTAAGTTGTTGTCCACCGCCACGAAGGATGCCATGCCCGAGTCCGGTTCGACCATCTCCCTGGTGGGTCTCGCCACCCAGCTTCCGCGAATGCTGCCCGACGTACCGAGCCTGCTGCGCGGCGCGGCGGGCCTGACCCGGCGTCCGGAGGCGCGCGAGTCGATCGGGTCGGTGTTCCAACGCCTGGCCGAGCGGAACCCGGACCGGCCGTTCCTGCGCTTCGAGGGCGACGCCCTCAGCTACGGCGACGCCAATGCGCAGGTCAACCGCTACGCGGCCGTCCTCACCGCGCAGGGTGTGCGCACTGGCGACGTCGTCGCCGTGTTGATGAAGAACCGCCCGGAGGCGTTGCTCGTCGCGCTCGCCACGGTCAAGCTCGGTGCCGCGGCCGGCATGCTCAATCACCATCAGCGCGGGGAGGTCCTCGCGCACAGCCTCGACCTGCTCGACAGCCGGGTCCTCGTGGTCGGCGAGGAGTGCGAGGAGGCCCTGGAATCCCTCGACGGGCCGCCACCGGCCGGAAAGGTGCTGCGCGTCGGCGAACTCGACGACCTCGCCGTCGCCGCCGACTCCGCGAACCCCGCCGTCACCGAGCGCCTGCAGGCGAAGGAGACCGCCTTCTTCATCTTCACCTCGGGCACCACGGGCATGCCCAAGGCCAGCCGGATGACCCACTACCGCTGGCTGAAGTCCATGTCCGGCCTGGGCAGCCTCGGTGTCCGGCTGCGCCGCGACGACACCCTGTACTGCTGCCTGCCGCTGTACCACAACAACGCGCTCACCGTGTCGCTGTCGTCGGTGCTCGCAGCCGGGGCCACGTTCGCGCTCGGCCGCAAGTTCTCCGCCACCGGCTTCTGGGCCGACGCGAAACGCAACGACGCGACGGCGTTCGTCTACATCGGCGAGATCTGTCGCTACCTGCTGAACCAGCCGCCGTCGCCCGACGACCGCGATCACGGCATCCGGTTGATGGTCGGCAACGGACTGCGCGCCGAGATCTGGACCGAGTTCACCGAGCGGTTCGGCATCGCCCGCGTCGCCGAGTTCTACGGTGCGAGCGAGTGCAACATCGCGTTCGTCAACGCCCTGAACCAGCCGCGCACCGCGGGAATCTGCCCACTGCCGTATGCCGTGGTCGACTACGACCACGAGACCGGCAAGGCGCTGCGGGGACCGGACGGCCGGCTGCGCCGGGTCGGGCGCGGCGAGGTGGGCCTGCTGCTGGCGAAGGTCACCGACCGCGCCCCGTTCGACGGTTACACCGATCCGGACGCGAGCGAGTCCAAGCTGGTCCGCGACGGCTTCGAGGACGGCGACACCTGGTTCGACACCGGCGATCTCGTCCGCAGTCAGGGCTTCATGCACGTCGCGTTCGTCGACCGTCTCGGTGACACCTTCCGGTGGAAGGGCGAGAACGTCGCCACCACGGAGGTCGAGGCGGCCGTGTCGGCGAGCGAGTCGATCTCGCAGGCGGTGGTCTACGGGGTCGAGATCCCCGGCACCGACGGCCGGGCCGGGATGGCCGCGGTCACGCTCCACGAGGGCGCCGAGTTCGACGGGGCCGCAGTCGCGGCGCAGCTGTACCGGGCGCTGCCGTCGTACGCGGTGCCGCTGTTCGTCCGGATCGTCGACGAACTCGAGCACACCTCGACGTTCAAGAGCCGCAAGGTGGACCTGCGCAAGCAGGGCTACACCGACACCGGTGAGGATCCGGTGTACGTGCTCACCGGACCGGACGAGGGCTACCGGCCCGCATACGACGGCTACGTCGAGTCCGTCGCCGGTGGCGAGCTGCCGGCGGGCTGAGTTCCGTCGCCGCACCTGCGATTCGCGCGGGCGTCCGGAATCCGCCCACGCCGTGCGGAGGGCGGATTCCGGTTCACCGCTCGGATTCGGCCGCCCGGCGTGCATGCCAGGATGGATCCATGACCGCTTCCGTCACCGTCTCGCCGACCCTCTGCGGCCGCCCGGTCGCCACCGACCGGGCCCTGGTGATGGCAATCGTCAACCGCACCCCGGACTCCTTCTACGACCGGGGTGCGACCTTCACCGACGAGGCCGCGATGGCCGCCGTGGACCGGGCCGTGGCCGAGGGTGCGGACCTCGTCGACATCGGCGGCGTGAAGGCCGGCCCCGGTGAGGTGGTCGACGCAGCAGAGGAGACGCGACGGGTGGTGCCGTTCGTCGCGGCGATCCGGGCCCGGCACCCCCGGCTGCTCGTCAGCGTCGACACCTGGCGCAGCGACGTCGCGCGACGCGCGCTCGCCGAGGGCGCGGATCTGATCAACGACACGTGGGCGGGTGCCGACCCGGAACTGGTGTCCGTCGCCGCCGAACTCGGCGCGGGCATCGTCTGCTCGCACACCGGGGGTGCGGTCCCGCGCACCCGGCCGCACCGCGTGCGCTACACCGACGTCGTCGCCGAGGTGACCCGGGAGATCGTCGCCGCGGCCGAGCGGGCCGCGAAGGCCGGAGTGCCCGGCGACTCCATCCTCATCGATCCGACGCACGATTTCGGCAAGAACACCTTCCACGGCCTCGAGTTGTTGCGGCACGTGGACGTTCTCGTAAATACCGGGTGGCCGGTGCTCATGGCGCTGAGCAACAAGGACTTCATCGGGGAGACTCTGGGGGTGGAACTCGCCGACCGGTTGGAGGGCACATTGGCAGCGACAGCACTTGCGGCCGCAGCAGGCGCGCGGATGTTCCGGGTGCACGAGGTGGCGGCGACCCGGCGCGTGGTGGACATGGTGGCGGCCGTCGCCGGAACCCGGCCCCCGGCGCGCACCGTCAGGGGGCTGGCATGAGCACGGCGGTGACAGGGCCGTCGGCCGGGGCGTTCACCCGGCCCTGGGCCGAGGCGAACAGCTGGGACGAGCCCGGCTGGAGCATTTCCGAACTGGAACGCGCCAAACGCGGCCGGACCGTATCGGTGGTGCTGCCGGCGCTCGACGAGGAGGCGACCGTCGCGGGGGTGGTGGACACCATCCATCCGCTCCTCGGCGGGTTGGTGGACGAGCTGATCGTTCTGGACTCGGGGTCCACCGACCGCACGGCGGAGCGAGCCCGCAGTGCCGGTGCGCGGGTGCTCTCGCGGGAGGAGGCGGTCCCGGGCCTCGCCCCGGTGCCCGGCAAGGGCGAGGTGCTGTGGCGGTCCGTCGCGGCCACCACCGGTGACCTCATCGCGTTCGTCGATTCGGATCTGCTCGAGCCCGACCCGGCGTTCGTCCCGAAGCTGCTCGGGCCACTGCTCACCGGCGACGGCATCCACCTGGTCAAGGGCTATTACCGTCGCCCGCTCCGGGTCAGCGGCGCCGAGGAGGCCAACGGCGGCGGACGGGTCACCGAACTGGTGGCGCGGCCCCTGCTCGCGGCGCTGCGACCGGAGCTGACATGCGTGCTGCAGCCCCTGGGCGGTGAGTACGCCGGGACCCGGGAACTGCTGTCGGCGGTGCCGTTCGCGCCCGGGTACGGCGTCGAGATCGGGCTGCTGCTCGACACCTACGACCGGCTCGGTATCGACGCGATCGCCCAGGTCAACCTCGGTGTGCGCAAGCATCGGAACCGGCCGCTGGGGGAGCTGGGGGTGATGAGCCGGCAGATCGTCGGCACCATGCTGGCCCGTTGCGGGATCCCCGACTCGGGAGCGGGCCTGACCCAGTTCCTGGTGGACGGCGACGGGTTCGTCCCCGTCACCACGGAGGTCAGCCTGGTGGACCGGCCCCCGGTCGTCACCGTCACCTGACACCCCGTCGTGTCGGGGGGCCGTGCCAAGATCGGTACATGCTGACGGTTCTGCTCTACCTGCTCGTCGTGGTGGTCGTCGGCGCGGTGCTGTTCCTCGTGGCGAGCGCGGTGTTCGGTCGGGGGGAGACCCTGGCGCCGATCCCGCCGGGCGCCACGGCGACGGCGCTTCCGGTCACCGACGTGACCGGCGCGGACGTCCGCGAGCTGCGTTTCCAGCAGGTGCTGCGGGGCTACAAGACCGCCGAGGTGGACTGGGCGCTCGACCGGCTCGCGCACGAGATCGACGATCTGCGGGCCCGGCTCGCCGAGTACGAGAACACCGGATACGACAACACCGAGTTCGAGAACACCGAGTACGAGAACACCGAATACGACAACACCGGTGGGGTCACTCCGGGCGGCGACGAGGCGGACAGCGGCCGGACCGGGGCATCCGTCGCGGCGGAGGCCGCGCCGGACCGTCGGACAGGGGGGAGTGACGATGGGTGAGGATCGGGTGCGGTGCCCGTGGGCGGTGGATCCGCCGGGGTCCACGCTGTACCGGGACTACCACGACGAGGAGTGGGGCCGCGAGTTGCACGGGCGCGACGAGTTGTTCGAGCGCCTGGCCCTCGAGGCGTTCCAGTCGGGGTTGTCGTGGCTGACGATCCTGCGGAAGCGGGAGGCATTCCGATCGGCGTTCGCGGGTTTCGACGTCGACGTGGTCGCCGGCTACACCGCCGCGGACGTCGACCGCCTGCTCGGCGACGCCGGCATCGTCCGGAACCGGCGCAAGATCGAGGCGGTGATCGGCAACGCCCGGGCGGTGCTCGACCTGCGGGAGACGGACCTCGACACGTTGCTGTGGTCGTTCGCGCCGGCGCGGCGCGCCCGGCGTCTCCGCTCGGTGGCGGAGGTACCGGCGGTGACCCCGGAGTCCACGGCGATGGCCCGGGAACTGAAGCGGCGCGGCTTCGCGTTCGTCGGTCCTACCACGGCGTATGCGCTCATGCAGGCCACCGGGATGGTCGACGACCATCTCGCCGAGTGCTGGGTCGATACGGACGTTCGATCAGGTTCCGGCGACATTAGGGCGGAGTCAGCTACCCGGCGGTCGGCCGGATAGGGAAGAATGATGTCGCGAGCCTCGTCGATTTCCGGCGAGGCCCCCACGGTAACCCACGCGCGCAAGAGTCGAGCGCAGATTTGGAGGGAGCAGAGGATGGCGGCCATGAAGCCCCGGACCGGGGACGGTCCCCTCGAAGCAACCAAAGAGGGACGAGGAATCGTCATGAGGGTTCCACTCGAGGGTGGCGGACGTCTGGTCGTCGAACTCACGCCGGAGGAAGCTGCAGCGCTCGGCGAAGAGCTCAAGGGCGTCACCAGCTAGGTGTCGGCAGCCGGCGACGATTCGCCGGTTCCCCCGGGCCCCGCGCGCCACGGTGCGCGGGGCCCGTTGCTGTTCGTACTCCGGTGCTCTGTGTTTCTCGGAAGGACTGCCCGTGCTCGATGCGGTGACCGACCTGCTCGCCTGCCCCCAGTGCGAGCGTGGGCTCGACCTCGACGAGGGCGTCCTGCTGTGCGAGGCCGGGCACAGCTTCGACGTCGCGCGACAGGGCTATGTCAGCCTCCTGACCGGGGCCGCGACGCGATTCACCGGCGACACCGCCGAGATGATCGCCGCGCGCGCGGACTTCCTCGACGCCGGACACTTCGATCCGCTGCTCGGCGCCGTCGCCCGGGCCTGTGCCGAGCACCCCGCCGGCGACGACGGTGCCCGCGTTCTCGAAGTGGGTGCGGGCACCGGAAGGTACCTTGCAGCGGTGCTCGACGCGCTGCCGGACAGCCGCGGCGTCGGGCTCGACGTGTCCAAACCCGCGGTCCGGCGCATCGCCCGCAGCCACCCCCGCGTCGGGGCCGTGCTCGCCGACGTGTGGCGGCAACTACCGATCCGCAGCGGCGTCCTCACCCACGTGCTGTCCGTCTTCGCGCCCCGCAACGCCGCCGAGACGCATCGCGTTCTCGCCCCCGGCGGTGTGCTCGTCGTCGCGGCTCCCACCCCGGCGCACCTGCGCGAGCTGGTGACGCTGCCGGGGATGGTCCAGGTGGACGAACGCAAGACCGAGCGGCTCGGGGCGGCGTTGTCCGGCGGGTTCGAGCGGGTCGACCGCGCCGACGTGCAGTTCACCCTGCAACTCGACCGTCCGGCACTGGGCCGGCTGGCCGGGATGGGACCGTCGGGGCACCACCTGACCGGCGAACGGCTGGCCGAACTGGTCGGGGGACTGCCGGAGCCGTTCCCGGTGACGGCCTCGGTGACCGTCACCGTGTGGGCACGGCGCTCGGACTGATCCGGCCCTCCGTCCCGCGCTCAGTGCCGCGTGGCGGCGACCTCCTGCTCAGTGCCGCGTGGCGGCGACCTCCTGGTAGACCGCGAGTGTCTGCCGCGCAATCTGTGCCCAGGAGAACTCCGCGATGGCCCGCGCCCGCCCGGCCCGGCCCATCTCGGCAGCGAGCACTGCGTCCCCGGCAACCTCGTCGATCGCCGCCGCCAGCGCCTGCTCGTACGCTCGCGGCTCGTAGGAGTTGTAGTGCACCAGCCGGCCGGTGACCCCGTCCTCGACGACCTCGGGGATGCCCCCGACGTCCGATGCGACGACCGCGGTCTCGCAGGCCATCGCCTCGAGATTGACGATTCCCAGCGGTTCGTACACCGAAGGGCATACGAAAACTCTTGCTGCCGAGAGGATTTCGCGGACGGACTCGGTGGGCAGCATTTCCCGGACCCAGAAGACGTTGCCGCGCCGGCGTTCGAGTTCGGCCACGGCCTGCTCGGTTTCGGCGGCGATCTCCGGGGTGTCCGGGGCCCCGGCGCACAGCACCAGCTGGATCCCGGGATCGACGTCGTGGGCGGCGGCGATCAGGTGCCCGACACCCTTCTGGCGCGTGATGCGCCCGACGAACGCGACGATCGGCCGATCGGGGTCGACTCCGATCTTCTCCAGCGCGGACGGCTCTCCCGGTTCGGCCGGGCCCGGATGCCACACGCCGGTGTCGATGCCGTTGCGCACGACATGCACGCGCGCCGGGTCGACGAACGGATACGCGTCCAGCACGTCGAGTCGCATCCCGGCACTGACCGCGACGACCGCGTCCGCGTGCTCGACCGCGTTGCGTTCGGACCACGACGAGATGCGGTAGCCCCCGCCCAGCTGCTCGGCCTTCCACGG
Organism: Rhodococcus ruber; assembly: GCF_016804345.1. Classification (NCBI taxonomy): domain Bacteria; kingdom Bacillati; phylum Actinomycetota; class Actinomycetes; order Mycobacteriales; family Nocardiaceae; genus Rhodococcus; species Rhodococcus ruber. The sequence goes on from NZ_CP044211.1 coordinate 1,915,149, forward strand.
TCTGCGCGGTTCGAGCGAATGGGCCGTCAGCACGTGCGGCACGTCGTACAGCTCGGCGGCGAGGTGCCCCGCCAGGCCGGTGTACCAGGTGTGCGAGTGGACGACGTCGGCGCTGCCGGCGGCGTGCGCCATCCGCAGCTCGGCCGACAGCGTCGTCAGCGCCGGGTTGGCGCCTGCCAGGGCGGGATCGGGGCCGTGGACGAAGACGCCCTCCCGGGGCGCTCCCATGCAGTGCACGTCGACTTCGCACAGCCGGCGCAACTGCGCAACCAGTTCGGTGACGTGCACGCCGGCACCACCGTAGACCTCCGGCGGGTACTCCCGCGTCATCATTGCCACCCGCACCGGATCAAACTATCCGGCGCGTGACGTTCCGGCCACCGATGGGCTCTTCGCTGGCGGTGGCGGGGGGTGGCGGATAGGTTGACTGTGTGAGGAGCCAGCCCCATGTGCTTGGAATCGTGCTCGCCGGCGGCGAGGGCAAACGCCTGTATCCGCTGACGGCGGACCGCGCGAAACCGGCGGTACCGTTCGGCGGTGCCTATCGACTGATCGACTTCGTGCTCAGCAACCTGGTCAACGCCGGGTTCCTGCGGATCTGCGTGCTGACGCAGTACAAGTCGCACTCGCTGGACCGGCACATCTCCCAGACCTGGCGGCTGTCGGGTTTCACCGGCGAGTACATCACCCCGGTACCGGCGCAGCAGCGGCTCGGCCCGCGCTGGTATACCGGCAGCGCCGACGCCATCCTCCAGTCGCTCAACCTCGTCTACGACGAGGATCCGGAGTACATCGTGGTGTTCGGCGCCGACCACGTCTACCGGATGGACCCGGAGCAGATGGTGCGCCAGCACATCGAGTCCGGCGCAGGGGTGACCGTCGCCGGTATCCGGGTGCCGCGCAGCGAGGCGTTCGCGTTCGGCTGCATCGACAGCGACGAGCAGGGGCGCATCACCCAGTTCCTGGAGAAGCCCGCCCACCCGCCCGGCACCCCGGACGATCCCAACGTCACCTTCGCCTCGATGGGCAACTACGTCTTCACCACCAAGGTGCTGGTCGAGGCGTTGCGGGCGGACTCGGAGAACCCGGACTCCGACCACGACATGGGCGGCGACATCATCCCCGCCCTCGTCGCCCAGGGCGCCGCCCACGTCTACGACTTCAACGACAACGTCGTGCCCGGCGCCACCGAACGCGACCGTGGATACTGGCGCGACGTGGGTACCCTCGACGCGTTCTACGACGCGCACATGGACCTGGTGTCAGTGCATCCGATCTTCAACCTCTACAACCGGCGCTGGCCCATCCGCGGTGCCTCCGAGATGTGGCCGCCGGCGAAGTTCGTCCAGGGTGGTCTCGCGCAGGAGTCGATCGTCGGATCGGGCAGCATCCTGTCCGCCGCCACCGTCCGCAACTCGGTGCTCAGTTCCAATGTCATGGTCGAGGACGGCGCCACCGTGGAGGGCAGCGTCCTGATGCCGGGGGTGCGCATCGGCAAGGGCGCGGTCGTGCGGCGTGCGATCCTCGACAAGAACGTCGTCGTCGGCGACGGCGAGATCATCGGCGTCGACCTCGAACGCGACCGGCAGCGCTTCGCCGTCAGCAGCGGCGGCGTCGTCGCCATCGGTAAGGGCGTGTGGATCTGACCGTGTGAATCCGACCGTGTGAATCCGACCACGGGGATCCGACCGGGGCCCGCGCCGGGGCTCAGAGTTTGGCGGCGCAGAGCAGCCCGTCGCCCACCGGCAGCAACACCGGAGCGAGACGCTCGTCGGTCACCACCGCCCGGGTGGCCTCCCGGACGGCCAGGACGACGGAGTCGCGTTCGGCCGGATCGGCCACCCGGCCGCAGAGCAGCGCATGGTGCAGCACGATGGCCCCGCCCGGACGCAGCAGCCGGACCCCTTCCCGGACGTAGTGCGGGTGATCGGCGGGGGTGGCGTCGACGAACACCAGGTCGTACGCGGAGTCGGCCAGCCGGGGCAGCACGTCCAGCGCGCGCCCGTTGATCAGGCGGGTGCGCGAGGCCGTGACCCCGGCCTCCCGGAACGCGGTCTTGGCGGCGCGCTGATGTTCGGGCTCGCTGTCGATGGTGGTCAGGACACCGTCCTCGCGCAGGCCCCGCAGCAACCACAGCCCGCTGACGCCGGCACCGGTGCCCACCTCGACGACCGTCCGGGCGTCGAGCATGCGGGTGAACATCGCGAGAGCCGCACCCACCGCTGCCGGGATCGGCTCGGCCCCGAGATCGAGGGCACGCTCGCGCGCCGTGGCGAGGTTGTCGTCCTCTGTGACGTTCTCGACGTGAGCCAGTATCCGTTCGGCATTCGTGTGCACCCCAGTGAGGTTATCGTCGCCGGGGTCCGGTCGCAGGCAGGCGCGCACGGCGACAGGATTCTCAGGCGATGCTCAGGTTGCTCATATCGGCACCACATCACCGTGCGTGAAGGTGTAGGTACCACAACAGACCGCACCGACAGGCGCTCGCGGGCCCGGGAACAAACCCGGCGTACACGGTGTTGGACCACGACACCCGACATCCGACACTCGCGATCACGCGGTCCCGAAGAGGAGGATCCAGCGATCCACATGGCCGATTCCCCCCAGCTCCCCAGCCCCGACGTCGAGCCCACGGCCGACGTCGAGCTCACCGGCACGGCAGTGTTCGACGCCACCGGTGACCGTGCGGTGATGCCGTCGTGGGACGAGCTGGTGCGCGAGCACGGCGACCGGGTGTACCGGCTCGCCTACCGCTTGTCCGGGAACGCGCAGGACGCCGAGGATCTCACCCAGGACACCTTCATCCGGGTCTTCCGCTCGTTGCAGAACTACCAGCCGGGCACCTTCGAGGGCTGGCTGCACCGCATCACCACGAACCTTTTCCTCGACATGGTCCGGCGCCGCAACCGCATCCGCATGGAGGCGCTGCCCGAGGACTACGACCGCGTGCCCTCCGCGGGCCCCGATCCCGAGCAGATCTACCACGACGCCCGGCTCGGCGCCGACCTGCAGTCCGCGCTGGACTCGCTGGCGCCGGACTATCGTGCTGCTGTGGTCCTGTGTGACATCGAAGGTCTGTCCTACGAGGAAATCGGTGCCACACTGGGAGTCAAGCTCGGCACGGTGCGCAGCCGCATCCATCGCGGACGGCAGGCGCTGCGTGAGCACCTGCGCGAGCATGGGAAGGTCGAAGTCGGTCGAGTCGATGCGGGGTAGCCGCCAGGAGGGTTTCATGACGAGGGCACACCCGACCCGCCGGTTCGGTTCCACGGAGCACCTGGCGAGTGAGGCTGTGGCAGCGTACGTGGACGGCGAACTGCGGATGAATGCGTATCTCCGCGCGGCCGAGCATCTGGCCGTGTGCCCGGAGTGCGCCGCGGAGGTCGAGGCACAGCAGCAGGCCCGTCGCGCGTTGCGCGACGCCGCCCGGATGGCTCCGCCCCCGATGTCGAGTACTCTCCTGGGCGCTCTCGCCGACATCCCGCAGCATCATCGGAACCTGCCCGCGTCCGGTTTCCAGGGCATGCCGGCGACCGACCGGTTCGGGTCGGCCGCGCGACGCTGGCCGATCCGCTGGCGCCGTTGACGGTGCCCGAACCCGTGTGCGGTGATCAGTCCGGGACGTCCGGTGGCAGTGCCGTCGGTGATACGAGTCGCTGGTGATACGGGTGGCTTCGGTGACGGCGGGCCCATCGGTGATACTGGGTCCATCGGTGATACTGGGTCCATCGGTGATACTGGGCACCGTGACTGACGGACACGGGGGAGACGGGCACGCGTGACAGCGGAATCAGTAGAGTCCGAGCGTCGGGCCGGGGAGTCCGAGCGTCGGGCCGGCTCTCCGGAGACGGACGGTGCCGCCGCGCCTGAGGTGTCCCGCCGTGCCGATGCATCCCGTCTGCAGCCCCGCCCGGTCTACCGCCCGGCCGTCGACGATGCCGCCAACCGCGTCTTCGGCCGTCCGGCCGGCACGACCGGCCCGTTCGGGCGGTCCGCCGAAGAACGCGCCGCCGAGCCGCCGGTCCGTCACGGTGCGCCCACCGATCCGGTGCTGGCCGAGGCGTTCGGCCGACCCGCGGACACCTCCGAGATCCTGCAACGGCCCCCCGTCGACCCGGACGCCGAGGCCGATGCGGACGGTCCCGAGCCGGACCCGTGGCGCGACCCCGCCACGAACGTGCGCCTGGGCGCGCCCGCACAGTCCCACGACGAGCAGCCGCTGCCGCCCGCCCCGAAGCTCACGCTGCGGGAGGTCCTCTTCGGCGGCCGGATCGAGACCCGCGCCCTCGCCACGCTCGCCGCGGTCGCGCTGACCATCGGCATGGTCGGCGGCCTCGTCGTCGCGCTCGTCACGTCCGACACCGGATCCCTCACCAGCCGTAGCGTGACGCTGGCCCAGGTGGACCAGGACGGCGACCTGCCGTCCGGGCAGGTGGCCCGCGTCGCCGATGCGGTGCTGCCCGCGGTGGTCTCGATCCAGGTGACCCTCGGCGAGGAGGCCGGTACCGGGTCCGGTGTCGTCATCGACGGCGCCGGATACATCGTCACCAACAACCACGTCGTCTCGATGGCCGCCACGGCACCGGACGCCAAGATCCAGGTCACGTTCAACGACGGCACGAAGGTGCCTGCCGAGATCGTCGGCCGGGACATCAAGACCGATCTGGCGGTGCTCTCGGTCGACGCGGACAACCTCACGGTCGCCGAACTCGGCCGTTCGGAGGACGTGCAGGTGGGGGAGGACGTGATCGCCGTCGGTTCCCCGCTCGGACTGAGCAAGACCGTCACCCGCGGCATCGTCAGCGCACTCAACCGCCCGATGCGCCTGGGCGGGCAGGGCACCGACACCGATGCCGTGATCGACGCCGTGCAGACGGACGCCTCCATCAACCCCGGCAACTCCGGCGGCCCGCTCGTCGATGCCGAGGGCCGCGTCATCGGCATCAACTCGGCCATCAAGACCGAGACGGGTGGTTCCGTCGGTCTCGGGTTTGCCATCCCGATCGACGACGTCACCGCCGTCGCCCAGGAACTGATCCGCACCGGCGAGATGCGCCACCCGGAGATCGGCGTCAACACCCGTAGCGTGGCCAACGACGTCGCCAGCGGCGCCGAGGTCGCCAACGTGCAGCAGGGCAGCCCTGCGCAGCAGGCGGGCATCGTCGAGGGCGACGTCATCGTCAAGGTCGGGGACCGCGAGGTGACCAGCGCGGACGAACTGGTCGTCGCCGTGCATGCCCAGGAGATCGGCAAGCCGGTCACGGTGCAGCTGGTACGTGCGGGACGCCTGGTCGACGTGCAGGTGACCCCGATGTCCGACTGACCGTCCGCTGCCGCTTCGCTGGGAATCCGCTGTGACCTGGGTCCTCCGGGCTGCGAACCCCGCGTCACCACGTACCCTGGAACGGTGTTCGGCAATATCGGTTGGGGCGAATTCATGGTCCTGCTCGTCGCGGCGCTCGTGGTCCTCGGCCCCGAGCGGCTGCCCGGTGCGGTGTCCTGGGTGACCAGGTCGCTGCGGCAGGTCCGCGACTACGCATCCGGCGCGAAGGAGCAGCTGAAGGAGGAGCTCGGCCCCGAGTTCGACGACCTGCGGCAACCCCTGTCCGAACTGAACCAGCTCCGTGGCATGACGCCGAAGGCGGTCATCACCAAGCACTTGCTGGACGGCGACGACTCCCTACTCACCGGCGACTTCGACAAGCCCGGCACCAAGCCGGTGAGCAAGCCCGTCCCGCCGCCGTTGACAGCGGGAGAAAAGCCCCCCATCGACTCCGACGCGACCTAGACCTAGGCCGCTGCGCGGCCGGTGTGTCCTTTGGGCGGTCAGGACAGCCCAAAGGACACACCGGCGCCGCAGGCGCCTAGAGGTGACGGGTGGTGTCGATCCCCAGCGACATGCCGGCCAGGCCGCGGCGACGCACGGCGAGCTTCTCGGCGATCTCGCGCAGCGCCGTGCCTGCGGGCGAGTCGGGGGCACTGAGAACGATCGGGGTTCCGGCGTCGCCGGCCTCGCGGATCGCCGGATCGAGCGGGATCTGACCCAGCAGCGGGACGGTCGCGCCGACGGCGCGGGTGAGCCGCTCGGAGACGGCCTGACCGCCACCCGTGCCGAACACGTCCATCCGGGTGCCGTCGGGCAGCTCGAGCCACGACATGTTCTCCACGACGCCGACGATGCGCTGGCGGGTCTGCAGGGCGATGGAGCCGGCCCGCTCGGCGACTTCGGCGGCCGCCTGCTGCGGAGTGGTGACCACGAGGATCTCGGCGCCGGGGATCAACTGCGCGACGGAAATCGCGACGTCGCCCGTGCCGGGCGGCAGGTCGAGCAGCAGCACGTCCAGATCGCCCCAGAACACGTCGGCGAGGAACTGCTGCAGCGCGCGGTGCAGCATCGGTCCCCGCCAGACCACGGGCGTGTTGCCCTGGGTGAACTGGGCGATGGAGATCATCTTCACGTCGTGCGCGATCGGCGGCATGATCATCCGCTCCACCTGGGTGGGCTTGGCGTCGGTGCCGAGCATGCGCGGAATGGAGTGGCCGTAGATGTCGGCGTCCAGCACACCCACGGACAGGCCCCGTGCGGCCATGGCGGTGGCGAGGTTGACCGTGACGGAGGACTTGCCGACCCCGCCCTTGCCGGAGGCCACCGCGTAGACGCGGGTGAGCGAGCCGGGCTGGGCGAACGGGATGACCGGCTCGGTGGAGTCGCCGCGCAACGACTTGCGCAGCTCGGTGCGCTGCTCGTCGTTCATGACGTCGAGTTCGACGCGGACCGCGGAGACACCGGCGACGTCGGCCACAGCCTTGGTGACCCGGTCGGTGATCTCGGTGCGCAGCGGACAGCCGGCGGTGGTCAGGTAGATGCCGACGTCGACGCTGCCGTCGCCGCCGATCTCGATGCTCTTGACCATGCCGAGTTCGGTGATCGGCTTACGGATCTCGGGATCCTGAACCCGCGCCAGGGCGCTGCGGACGTCGGACTCGCTGACTGCCATGGCATCAATCGTAGGTGGCACCCGCTCAGTGGATGCGCGGCAGGTCCGCCGCGCTGGGGGTGACGCCGGTCGAATAGGCGGCCGACCAGGCGAGCACGTTCGCGACGTACGCCATGGAGTTGTTGTAGCGATGGATGGCCTTGGTGGCCTGCGCGAGGTCGTGCATGTTGTTGCCGCCGTCGCACAGGTACTTGGCGGTGGTGAGGGTGGAGTCGTACAGGTTCTGCGGGTCGGCGACGCCGTCGCCGTTGCCGTCGCCGGCGTAGAGCTTCCACGTGGAGGGGATGAACTGCATGGGGCCGACCGCTCGGTCGTAGACGGTGTCGCCGTCCAGGGTGCCGCCGTCGGTGTCCCGGATGACGGCCTGGCCGCGCAGGCTGCCGTCGAGGGGCAGACCGATCACGGGTTCGAGGAGGTTGCCCTTGTCGTCGGCCTTACCGCCCTTGGCATGGCCGGACTCGACCTGGCCGATGCCGGCGAGCAGTGTCCAGTACATGTTGCAGCCGGGGGTCTCGGCGGCGAGGATCCGCTCGGCGTTCTGGTAGGCGGCGAAGTTGATGCCGGGAATCCCGAGGGGGCCGGGCTGGAGCGGTGCCGGGGCGGCGGGGGCAGGCTCCGGGGCGGGCGCGGGGGCCGCCGCGGGCTCCGCGGTAGGCTCCGGTGCGGTCATGAGGGCGGCCGCGGCGGCGACGTCGCGGGAGATCCCGTCGGCGATGTAGGTGGTCTCGGTCGCCGCAGTCACGGGCTCGGCCACCGCTTCGGTGTCCTGCACGCCGAACAGGGTCTTGGGGCTCGCCCCGGCGCTGGTGGCCGCGGCGACCACGCCGACCGGAACCAGTCCGGTGAGGGCGATGACCGAATTGCGGCGGAGCTTGGACTCCGAAGGCTTCCTGTGCCGACCCACTCGATACCTCCTGGGCGCCTTCCCCGAGACGCTTTCGTTACATGGCGGTACCGACCATACAGGAAGCGATGCGTTTCCGTTACCCTACCGTGATGTAACGCGCTGAGCTGGGCAAACGGCTGGAGCTGGGGGTTACGACGAGATCGAGGCGTGACCGATCAGGGTGCGGGCGGCGCCGGGCACAGCGCCGGGACGAGACACGGCAGCGGCGGCAGCACCGGCGCAGCCGGCGGTGCCTCGACAGCCGGCGCAGCCGGCGGTGCCTCGACAGCCGGCGCGGCCGGCGGTGCCTCGACTGCCGGCGCGGGGACGGGGACCGGCTCGACCGCGGGAGCCGGGACCGGCGCCGGCGTGGGTGCCGTCGTGGTCCCGGACACGGGTGCGGGAACGGTCTCCGCGACGTCGACGGTGTTCGGCCGGGCCGGAACGGCCGGCGGCGCCAAGGGCGGGACGACAATCCCCGGCGAGACCGCGGCGCCCTTCTCGTACGCGGCCGACCAGGCCTGCACGTTGGCGACGAACTCCGGCGACGGATCGAACCGGGCAGCCGCGCGGGCGCGGGCGTCGGCCTCGGCCAGGCGCGCGTCGTCCGAGCACAGCCAGGCGCCGGCCGCCAGACCGGCGTCGAAGACGTTCTGGGGATCCGCGGTGCCGTCCGCGTTGCCGTCGGCGGAGAACTGCGACCAGACCGCCGGGGGCAGCTGCATCGGCCCGAGTCTGCCCGTGCCGGGAGCCACGCGCGCGGTCGTGAGCGTGCCCAGCACGTCGGTGCGTCCCGAGTCGGCGTGCTGCGACGTGATCCGTCCGATCGCGGCGAGCAGATGCCACGGCAGTGCGCACTCGGGCTCATCAATCGCAAGCTGCATCTCGGCCGCCCGGTACGCGTAGAGCACCAGCTCCGGGATCGCCAGGGGGCCCTCACCGGCCAGCACGGGCGACGGCTGTCCGGGTGCGACCGTGACCTCGGGCGGAAGATCCGCCGCGGGAGCGCCGGCCGGAGCCTCGGCCCCGCGTACGGGTCGCGGCGCCGCCGGGTCCGCCGGCAGGACCCCGACCCCGGTGCTGCCGTCCGCCGCCGTCACGGCGACCGGCTCCCTGTGCTCCGTCGCAGCCACCGGTGCCGGGGACGACGCGACCGCCGCGAACCCGGCACCGAGCACCACCGGCACCGCGATCAGACCCTGCCAGCGCACGCCATCACCCCACAGACCTACTCGTCGCGGACAGTCACCCCACCGACACCATCGACGGGCTGTGATGGACGTTACAGCGCGTCACGTCTCAGCGGCGGGCCGGGCGCGTTTTGCCGGATGCCGTCGACGTCGTGTCCTCCTCCTCCGGTTCGATCAGCAGCGCGCGCAGATCGTCGAGCTCGCGCCGGAGGTAGTCGCGGGTGGCCACCTCGCCGACCGCCAGCCGCAGCGCCGCCAGCTCCCGCGCGAGGAACTCGGTGTCGGCCTTGGTCTGGGCGGCGCGTGCCCGGTCCACCTCGAGTGACACCCGGTCCCGGTTCTCCTGCCGGTTCTGGGCGAGCAGGATCAGCGGCGCGGCGTAGGCGGCCTGCGTGGAGAACGCGAGGTTCAGCAGGATGAAGGGGTACGGATCCCACTGCAACGTCACGGCGAAGACGTTGAGCAGGATCCACACGATCACCACGACCGTCTGGATGGCCAGGTAGCGCCCGGTGCCGAGGAACCGGGCGATCGATTCGCTGACGCGGCCGACCGCCTCGACGTCGAAGTTGACCCGGAACCGGCCGGTTCGGGGAGTGTCGAGGCGCTGCCGGGCCACGGCGGAACGGTCACTCATCGTCGGCCTCCTCTTCGCGCCAGTCCTCGGGCAGCAGGTGATCGAGCACGTCGTCCACCGTCACGGCACCGAGCAGGTGCCCCTCGTCGTCCAGCACGGGCCCGCACACCAGGTTGTACGTCGCGAAGTACCGGGTGACCGCGGTGAGCGAATCGTCGGGGTCCAGTCGTGGCAGGTCGTTGTCCACGATCCCGCCCACCAGGCCGGCCGGCGGCTCCCGGAGCAGCTGCTGCAGGTGCACGCAGCCGAGATACTTGCCCGTCGGGGTCGCGGTGGGCGGCCGGACGACGAACACCATGGACGCCAGCGCCGGGGTGAGGTCCGGGTTGCGCACCCGGGCCAGTGCCTCGGCCACCGTCGTCGCCGGGGTGAGCACCACCGGCTCGGGGGTCATGAGGCCGCCGGCGGTGTCGGGGGAGTGCTCGAGCAACCGCCGCACCGGCTCGGAATCCTCCGGATCCATCAGGCGCAGCAGCGACTCGGCGTCCGAGTCGGGCAGCTCGCCGAGCAGATCGGCGGCGTCGTCGGGGTCCATCGCCTCGAGCAGGTCCGCGGCGCGTTCCACCTCGAGGTGCATCAGCAGATCGGTCTGGTCGTCGGTCGGCAGCTCCTGCACGACGTCGGCGAGCCGCTCGTCGTCCAGGGCGACCGCCACCTCGTGCCGGCGCTTCTCCGGCAGCTCGCGCAGCGCGTTCGCGACGTCGGCGGCGCGCATGTCCTCGAACTGCAGCAGCAGCTGCGAGACACCCTGGCCGGGCATTCCGAGGTTGCTGTAGGTCAGCCCGTGCACGTGCTGCCAGTCCACGACATGGATCGCGGACCGCCGGCCCAACCGGCCGCGCTGGGCCCGCACGGCCACGCGCGAGACCACCCAGTCCCGGGTGCGGGTCAGTTCGATGCCGAGATCGACGACGACCACGTCCACGCCCGCGAGCTCACCCAGCTCGGGGTCGTCGACCCGGACCTTCGAATCGAGCACCTGCGCGAGCGCCAGCACCTCGGTCGGTCGCTGCGTGAACCGGCGCAGGCTGACGTTGCCGGTGTTCAGGGTGACGGCCCCCGGCTCGATCGCCGTCACGCGCAGCATCGGCACGAATATTCGCTTGCGCGTCGGCAGTTCGACGACCAGACCGAGCACCCGGGGCTGCTGCCGCCCGATCCGGATGGTGAGCACGACGTCGCGCACCCGGCCGATCGACTCGCCGTCGGGTCCCAGGACCACCAGACCTGCGAGCCTCGCCGCGAATACCTTGCTCACTGCTGCCAAGGGGTGCTCCTGCCTCGTCGGTCGTGATGCCAAGCATAAAAACGGCCCTAGAGGGTGCGCGAACACCTTCCAGGGCCTAGGTCACAACGGACAGGACTCCGTCATGAACCCTCGCCACATCGTACTCATCGTCGGTGCTGGGATGTTCGTCTCGCTACTCATGAAAGCGCCCGAACTTTCCGCTGGCACCTTCTACGCGATTGCCATGTCGGTGTCGTATCTGGGACCCCGCCGGAAGCGTGTTGACCTTGGGACCGCTGACTCGTACGCCGCAGCCTCTGACCGGATCTATCAGGACTCAATGGAGCGCACCGCAAAGCACGGCGACGTTCGGTACGGTTCCTCGCCGGAGGGCGTGTCCGCAACATACGACGACGGCACCGTCCTCCTGTACCAGCTCGAGCCGATCGATGCCGAGGTAGAGGCTGAGGCATCGACGACGGGTGCCGATGGCACCGAGACGGTTCTGGGCATCGCGGACGCCGATGCGCCGGCCGAGCCACCTGCGTTCACCAGGTGGCCCGTCCATGAGGTTGCCTGGGCCGAACCAACTCCCTTCTTGCGACTTCAACTCAAGCGCGTTGACATCTCCCGTCAAGATGGCACGGTCGCGAAACCGTTCTGGACCCTAGTTTTCGGCAAGCCCAGCGCTCCAGACCTCATCGATCCTGCGATCCCACCATCGATGATCCCTGCGCTCATCGGGCACCTGAGCGAGTTGTACGCCACGTGGGTCCTGCACACGCACGAGCGGACGTCGCACTAGCGCCCGAGGCTCCTGGCCCGCTGAACGGCCCACCTGCGCAGCACTGCGACGCAGTTGCTCCTCCTGATCCAACTTCGAGGCGATTGCGCCGACCGCCCGGTCCGGGACGGCGGGCAGCGCTCGAAGCATCGTTCGCCTTCCTGCGCCCGTGGAGATTTCAACGGGTGAGCCGCCTTGCCAGCGGTGTCGTCGCCCGTCAGAGGGGCCACAGCGACATTTCTCGATCACACGCGACTCACCCGGTAAAGGCGGACTCGAGCGGGAACACCGTGGCAGGTGTACGAGCGCGTGGAACATCCCAGTCCCGGAGGCCCAGCGAGTAATCCCCGTGGCCTCGTGCACACCAACCGACCGAAGCGACCGACCGACCGGCGAGAAGGTGCATCCGTACCCATCGCGGTACGGGGTACGCCCTGCCCTCCCACCGCTCCACTCCCTCCCAACGAGTATGCAGATTCGCATCTCGGTCAGACGGAAGAATGTGTCGGGGCCGCGCTTTATAGTCGCTTCCTGCTACTCGACGATTGCCCTGAAGGGAACGATGATGACTCTAGGACGCCGCGCCGAAGCGAGCGCACTCGCCGAAGAGGTTCTGACAGACATCGAGTTAGGAAAGCTGCGCCCGACGGACATCGTTCGTAAAGCGAGCAGGCTTGCACGACTGCTCGATGACACTGAGGCATTGGAATGGCTGCTAGTAGAGATCCGCGGCTACGCCTCCTACGGGAATAAGGATGGGCTACCCAAGCCAGCGTGGTCGGCCGCTGAACGTTCCGGCCGAGTTTACACAGACGATGACGGCACGCGACGCGCAAGAACAGCTTCAATTGCTGAATTACAGGCCATAGTTGAAGGTTCCCAACTTCAGCTATCCGCGGCGGCGGATGCACCTGTAAGCGTCAGTTCCGCAAACCCATCGCAATATGTAAGCCTTCCCCAAGGGAACACAGTCGAGCGGATCAATGCCGTCCGAACCATACGCGATAGCCAAAACACACTTGAGACAGTCATCGGCGCCGTCCACCAGTACGTGATGGAGCGGTCCTACGAACTCCGTTTCGGATCGGCAGTCGAATCAACGTTCGAGCGCATTCGCTCTACGGTTGACGCACATATTGCGGCTCTCGTACCCGATGCCTTGAGAAAGCTGACCGCCGCCATTGAGTTGGCAGCGTCGGAGAATCCTGAACACTGGGCCGACGCTGCCGGATACTGTCGTCGGCTGATTAAGGCTGTAGCAGATGCTCTGCAACCTGCCGGGCAACCCATTGGCGGGCGGGCGAATGGTGAAAATAACTACATCAATCGCCTCGCATACTGGATCGAGAAAAATGAAACCAGCTCAACGGCCCGTGACGTCATGGTTTCGGATCTGGAGTACTTCGGAAGACGCCTCGCTGCGTTTACCGACGCCGGAAACAAGGGCGCCCATGCAACCGTTGAACAATACGACGCCGACCGCTTCATCATCGGGACGTACATATTGCTCGGCGACATTCTCCGGCTTCCAACGGACAAGAACGGCGAGCCGTCCGAGTGGATTACCGAAGTGGCAGCACCGGCGCTCTCAGAGGACGGCCTAGGCGATGGCCAGGCTGCGCGCGCGGAAGCCGTCCGTGTCGAACCGATGGAGACCGAACGGCCGGCACCTGAATGATGCAAGCATTGAACGGCATAAGACCAGCTCAGAGGTGGTATTGAAACCGACCTGCTGTTACCGTCAGGCCTATGAGACAGCATGAGAGGTCCGGCCCTGAATCAGTCGGGACTGACCAGGATGAGCCGGACGCAACAACGTACCTGTTGGGTTCGCCGGCCATGCGTGATCGGCTGCTCAGCTCCCTCGAGAGCTTGAAGATCAGCAACGCTCCAATCGACAAGGTCAACGAGACCCAAGTTCCGTTGGAACTGCGGTCCGCCAGCGGTGGACGTGCCTGGTTGCTGCCAGAGTCCATGTGGTTGCGGCTTCAAGCGATCGCACAGACCGTGTCGGCGGCTACCGAGGAACGCGAAGAATGAGCCAGTGTCCCAACTGCGGGACCGTCGTCCCGAGCGTCTACACCGGACCGCAGATCCACTCGTACGAAACCGCTGCGAAGTTCACCTCCCTGTCGATCGACTACATCCGCAAGGCGGTCTCATCCGGGGAACTGCTGTGCCGCAGAGTCGGTCGGCGTGTGACAATCCATCACGACGACCTCATGGAATGGTACTTCCGGCACCCATCAGAGCCGGTCGAAGCCTGGAAAGCGCGGCGGACGCCGCTTCCCCTGTCCCCGCGGCCAAAGCAATCCCAACGGCGCAACAACTGGGACTAACACACTTCGATCGACAGGCGTACGGAGGTGCTGCCACAGCCTTCCTCGAATCCAGTCTGGGGGACTGGAATCAGCCGTCGTATCGCGTCGAGTACGGCGACATGAGATCCTCTTTCGATGGCAACACTCGAACCTGAGGTCGCTCTAACGACGTGCGAAAACGCACTACGCGAGTTGATGGCCCATGCCTATTCCGAGGCCTATGGGACGGAATGGCTGCAGAAGGTGACGACGGAGAAGCAACGCGCTGGCTGGCCGAACCGAAAATCCGAGGAAACCTTGCGCAGGAAGGGTGCAGCGGCAATTCCCAATGAGGGCCTTGCGTACACCAACTTCTACGATCTTATCGATATTGCCGAGCAGCACTGGGAACCCCTGAGTCGAGCCCTGGGAAAGAGGCAAAGCACCCACAACCTACTCAAAAGATTCGGCGATCTCCGCAATACAGTCGCACATGGCAGACCGCTATTAGCCTTTGAGCAGGATTTAATCTCCGGGATCGCTGGTCAAATTAGAAATCAGGTAACGATTTACATGAGCAACAAGGACCAGGCCGGCGACTATTATCCGCGCATCGACTCCGCTATCGACAGTTTCGGGCACGAGATAGACTGCTCCAAGGTTGACTTAATAAGTGGGCGCGCCTATACGGAAATCGGTGTCCGCCCCGGAGACATAATCACTTTCCGGATGACCGGAGTTGACCCACAAGACCGGCTCCTCCATTGGAGTCAAAATTTTCAATTGGAGACTCTCGATTCCGTCATTACAAAAGCGGGAGAGGTGGCCACCCTTACGTGGAATGTAATTGAATCCCATGTCGGAGAATTAGCGAACGTGGAAATCCGAATGAAGTCGGTGAATGGAAAATTTCACCGATACAGCGATATCGACCACGCGGTAAATTTCATCTATGCCGTTCGGCCGCCGTTGTGAAAGACGTTTCCTTAGGCGATAGATTTCCCCTCGGATCCCGTATAGGCAGCGACCCGGTGAGTGCTGCGCGATGAAGGAGTGGCCGGGGAGGGGCCTCCCCGGCCCAGCGATGCAACCGACGTCGTAATGCGTCGAATACCTGAGATTTTGGCAATTCCGGCGCCGCGGGGTTCCGCTCGCCTGGCCCTCTGCGAGGCGCATCGAAATCACGCGGGATGTTGCGAGCGGTGCGGTCTAGGCGGGAACGGCCGGGACGAAGGCGCCGGCCTACTCCTCTTGGTTGCGATCCTGCGCCGCGTTAAGGACGTCGCCGGGGCGGACGCCCAGCACCTTGCAGATCGCGAAGAGTTGGTCGACGTCGGCCGCGCGCTTGCCGGACTCGATTCTGTAGATGGTCGAGGGTGACTCCCCTGAACGATCGGAGACCTCTCCTTGGGACAGGCGCTGACGAGCTCGGGCGGCGCGGAGTTCGTCGCTTACTGCGTCGCGGAAGCGCTGCTGTTCCGGATCCATGTCCAGCACGTTATGTCCATCCGGACCACTTCACAATCCCAACGAATGGGCGTGCCGTCCATCTTGCTGTGCGCACGTGTGCAGAGCAATGCCCCGCCTTTCCCGGTGGGTCAACACACGGAACGGGCGGGGCATCTGCAACGAGGATCGACAGGCGCGTGTCTCTTGGGTCATGCCGCCGATCCTCGTGGCCGTACGGAACAGCGGGAAGGGGGACCGCTGTTCCGCGACGTTCTAGTTGTCGCCCTCCGTGGAGCGCCGGGAGCGGCGAGGCTTGGTCGACGCTGAAGTATCCGGTGCCTTGGCCTGCTGCTCGGCAACGATGACCCAGCCATTGCGCAGCCAGGCGTCCACCAGGGCGGGATGGACGAGCACCTGTGAGCCTTCACCGACCTGGCGACCGGCAATCTGGTCGAAGATCAGCCGCCCCGGTGCGACCGTGCAGGGCATGGCCTCGTCAGGCACCGCACGGTACCGACCCATGTTCACGGCGTTACCGTGATCTTGATAATCGCCTCGGCATGGGGGAACCCGAAGCCGGCACGGAGCACGGCGCGGATAGCGGTGCGGTCGCTCGAGAAGAACGCGCTGCGATCGGTCTCGACGCTCACGTCCTGGCGCAGGCCGATCACCGTACGCTCGGCCGGAACGGCCCACACGGTGTTGGCCTCGACCCTGAGTTAGGACATTTGGCTTAGTGTCCCGATTCGAACCCGAGACGGGTGAGAATCTCCAGCTCGGCAGCAGGGATCTGCGGCGGAAAGTCCTGGACGGCACCGTTGATGGCGATGGTCGAGGTCCGCAGCGGCCGCAGTTGCTTGACCAGCCTCGCGACCGCGACACCGGTGTGGTCCTGGGCGCAGCGGGCGACGGCCAGAGCGGCGAACACGATGGTCAGGTGCGCCTCGATGGCGTCGCGGGTGCGGTGGAACATCGGCCGTGCCCGCAGATCGGTCTTCGACATGCGAAACGACTGCTCGACATGCCACAGGTCGTGGTACTTGCCGATCACCTCGCCCGGTTCCATGAGCGTGACCGGGATGTTGGTGACGTATCCCTTCAAGCCGACCAGCGATCGAGCTCGTGCCAGCGCGGCATCATCGAGTCGCTGACCTGCGCTGGTGGTCTTGACGAAGCGCGTCGCCTTCGACTTCTGGGTGCCCTCGACCACCGCCCGCGCCCTCGCCTCCTGGGCATTGAGAGTCTGGTTGTCGCGCACGGCACGTTTGCGGGTGTACTGCCAGATCGCCCGCCACGAGGTGGGATGCCGAACCGGATCCCAGACCGGTTCGGCCCGCCTTTTCACGGTGTTGACCACGCTGCGGGCGTGCCGGGGGGTGACGGTGTCGATGATCTGCCCATCGGTGAACACATCACCGTGCCAATGGAAATGGGACGTCAGATCAGCGGGCGCCTTCGTCACCCGGGAGCCGACGATGAACTTCAGGCCGGCCTCGTCGAGAGCGGTGAGATTCGCCGCCGACAGCATGCCGGCGTCGGCGGCGATGACCATCTCCACGCCCTCGAGGTCGTGCCGGGCCTGGAACTGACGCACCATGGGGACCAGGGTGTGGGTTTCGGCCTTGTTGCCTTCGAAACAGGCGATCTCCAGTGGGAACCCGGTGCGGTCGACGAGCAACCCGACCACGATTTGTGGATCGACCCGGCGCTCTTTGGAGTAGCCGACCTTGCGCAGGTCGTCTTCCTTCTCGGCCTCGAAGTACAAGGTGGTCACATCGAACAGCAGCAATCCCAACCCGCCGGTGCTGGCCGCGTACTCGAAGCAGCGGCGGGCGATCCGGTCGCGGTAGTCGCCGGTGATGATCTGCGCGAGGTGGCGTTGAATCGTTTTGTACGACACCGGATCAGCGCCGAGATCGCCGAGGACGCGCAGGGCATCGATCTTCGAGGTCGGTTCGACGATCCGGGCGATGACCAGGTCTTTGAACACCGCGTCGTCGATGATGTCGAAGCCGAGCCCGTCGTAGACGAAGGTGAGCACGTCGTAGAGGAACCGGGCGCTGGTGCGCACGGTTCGTCCCGCCCCGGCGAGCTCGCCACCCTTGCTCGTCGTCGGGCCGGGCAGTTGGCCGGTCCGCCAGTCGGCAACATCGGCGATCTGCTCGACGGGCGTCGGCACATCCAGCTCCAGCACGCCTTGATCGCCGTGCAGCAGGTGTCGGGCTCGTTCGAGCAGAATGCCCAGCTCGACGTCGGTATGCGCGGACCCGACGTGAGCGAGGATCTCGTGCCGGCCGCGGTGTTTGCGCACGACCTGCACCGCGACCGCTCCGGATGCGGTGCGCACTTTCCGCACGAATGCCACGGCCCGAACCTACCTGCTTAGTGTCCCGATCCGCTTCGTCGACGTCGTGAATGCGCAGGTGGAAGCCTCGACAGGTGTTCTACCCGCCAGTAATGTCCTAACTCAGGTCAGCCGCCCCGGTGCGACCGTGCAGGGCATGGCCTCGTCAGGCACCGCACGGTACCGACCCATGTTCACGGCGTTACCGTGATCTTGATAATCGCCTCGGCATGGGGGAACCCGAAGCCGGCACGGAGCACGGCGCGGATAGCGGTGCGGTCGCTCGAGAAGAACGCGCTGCGATCGGTCTCGACGCTCACGTCCTGGCGCAGGCCGATCACCGTACGCTCGGCCGGAACGGCCCACACGGTGTTGGCCTCGACGAACTGGGAGACGTACAGCGGGACGCCGGCGAGTGTGCGATTTGTCGGCGAGGTCGGATCCGGACCGAGGAGGTGGGTGTTCGACCCGGTGCCGGTCTTGAGCTTGGCGAGGCTCAGGGCCACGGCGGGGGAGGTGACGAATGCACGCACGCTTGCACCGACTTCCTCGGCCTTGGCGATGGCCTCGTGGAACGGATCGAGGTTCGCGAACGCGGTACCGGTAGCGACGGCCTGAGCGCCACTCACCGACCCGATCCCGGCAGGACCGTTGTTGACGGTGGTGCCGAAGAACGCGGCGTCGAGCTTCTTCGCGATGTCGCGGGCGAGGGACGCCCCGACGATGCCGGACGCTTCTGGGTTGCTGTCAGCGACGAGTTCGTTGGAGACGACGCTAAGCCCCTTGAGGGCCGAGAACGTCACGTCGATCTCGGTGATGTCCGCGTCGGACACGGCGATTTCTGTGCCCTCGGGCGTCCAGGCAGCCGACGCATCCGCGTTGAGCACGGGCAGGCGGAGTGACGATTCCGAGGTGCGGATGACCTTGGCGACGTTCATCGCAACGGAGTTGGCGAGCACGGGCTTGACGAGAAGTTCGTCGACCTGAGCCGGGGTGAGGATGGCACCTGCGTTGGTGGTTGTCAGCATGGCTGTTCCCTTTTGCGGAGTTGAAGTCTTCGGTGTCCGCGTGAGCAGCCGGGCTTGTCGCGGTGCCCGTCCTGGGGCGGTGTCAGTGCGGGCCGGGCCACCGGGGCTCTCCTTGCCTGCTGCCTTTAATTATCCCATGTCGTTTTCGGTGTGCAAGGGATTCACCAGCGGCCCCGTTGCTTGCAAGCAACGAAGCGTTCCTACCTAGGAAGCAAAGTCCCGCAACAGTTTTCGAACATGAACACCTTGCAATCCGATGCTCGATGCGTCATGCTGATCTGCAGATGCTCGCACCTTGCATCATTCTCAGAACCGGAGAACATATGAACTCGCTCGTTGGGAGCGTGCAGGAAGCCGCGGACCTCGTGGGCATTCCTCGCCGCACCATGTACCACCTCATCGCCACCGGCAAGGTCCGGGCCTAGCGAATCGGAGCCCGCAGCCTGCGGGTGGATCTCACCAGCGCGCTGGCAACCGTCCGCCCCGTCGGCGGGGCCGCCGAGTGACCCATGTTCCGGCTCGCGCCCTCGTCGCCAACCTGCACGAGTTCGGCCACACGGTGACCACAACCCAGCTCCGGCGGCTCGTATGCAGCCGCCACGTCGACGGTTACCGGGGCGGCCTCGACTGGATGGTCGACTTCTCGTCGTTCCGGGAGTTCATTGATCGCGGCGACCGACCCTAACGGTCAACGGACCGCACACCCTGATCAGACATGATTCATCGCCCTGCATTCATTGAATGACTGGCAGGGCATTCGCTTTCCGATACCAACTGGGATCCACCGAGCTGGTATCGCCAACCGAGTACACACATGCGCAACCTCGATCCCCGCATCGCTGCTGCTGTCGAGCGGGAAGTCGCCAAGGCCCCACGGCTCACGGATCAACAGCTCGCCGAAATCACGGCCCTGTTGCGCACGGGCACCGAAAATCCGCACCTTACCTCCTGCGACGCCGGTGAGCGCCGACCGTAATGGTCAAGTCCCGTGAGGTGGTGTACGACGTCGTCGCGTGATTCCTCGTCGGTGGATCAGGCGGTCAAGGCCGGTGTCACCTCCTCGGTGTCCTCGGTGACGCTGTCGGCGGGCTTATCGGTACGGGAGCGGGCGAGTACATCGAGGCCGAGGTAGCGGCGGCCTTCGATCCACTCGTCGTGCTGTTCGGCCAGCACCGCTCCGACAAGTCGGATCAGAGCGGTGCGGTCCGGGAAGATCCCCACCACGTCGGTCCGACGGCGGATCTCCTTGTTGAGCCGCTCCTGCGGATTGTTGGACCAGATCTGCCGCCAGATCTGCTTGGGGAACGCGGTGAACGCCAACAGGTCGACCCGGGCGGCGTCGAGGTGCTCGGCGACCTTCGGCAGCTTGGTTTCGAGGGCATCGATCACTCGATCATATTGGGCATGAACGGAATCCGCGTCGGGCTGGTCGTACACGGAGTGCAGCAGCGTCTTCACCCAGGGCCACGACGACTTCGGTGTGACGGCCATGAGGTTGGTCGCGTAGTGGGTGCGGCACCGCTGCCAGGACGCGCCCGGCAGGGTCGCGCCGATCGCCGCCACGAGGCCGGCGTGCGCGTCGGAGGTCACCAACTTCACCCCGGTCAGGCCGCGGGCGACCAACCCGCGGAAGAAGGTCAGCCAGCCGGCGCCGTCCTCGCTGGAGGTGACGTCCAGCCCCAGGATCTCGCGGTAGCCGTCGGCGTTGACCCCCACCGCGACCAGGGCGTGCACGTTCACCACCCGCCCGTTCTCCCGCACCTTGAGGACCAGGGCGTCGGCGGCGACGAACGTGTACGGCCCCTGATCGAGGGGTCGGTTGCGGAAGGCCTCGACCTGGGCGTCGAGATCTTTCGCCATCACGCTGACCTGGGACTTCGACAGCGAGGTGATCCCGAGGGTGTCGACGAGTTTTTCCATTCGGCGGGTCGAGACGCCGAGCAGGTAGCAGGTCGCAACGACCGAGGTCAGGGCACGTTCGGCCCGCTTGCGCCGCTCGAGCAGCCAGTCCGGGAAGTACGATCCGGACCGCAGCTTGGGGATGGCCACGTCGAGGGTGCCGACGCGGGTGTCGAAGTCGCGGTGCCGGTAGCCGTTGCGGCTGTTGGTGCGTTCGTCGGAGCGTTGGCCGTAGCCGGCGCCGCACAGGGCGTCGGCCTCGGCGCCCATCAGGGCGTGGACGAACATCGTCAGCAGCTCGCGCAGCAGGTCGGGGCTGGCGCCGGTGAGTCGGTCTTCGACAAGCTGGCGGAGGTCGATATCGTGGGCAGTGGTCATCGCGTGCTCTTTCGTCGAGTCGAGTTGGTAGCTCTCTCGAAGAATCACGCGGTGACCGTCTTTCGTTCGGTTACGACACGCCGGCCAGTTCGTTCAGGTCCGGTTCGTACACCATCTTCATGGACGCAACCACCGTAATCTGCACCAGTAGGCCATGCATCTGCCTACCCTTCACACGCGATGCTTGCCGGCGCGGTCACCGATCTGATTCCCGGTATGCAACATCGGGACTGTTACCGCACGGCACCAGTTCCACCGGCTCGTCCCAGAAGCGTAGACCGAGCCGGTGGATCAGATTTCCCTCCAGCAGAAGCCCCTCCAGGACCACTTCGAGGGCTCTCGAACTACGAAAGTAATTCTTGTGAAACAAGATAGCGCGTTTTGTCGCGCCAGGACGATGACGGTGCAGCGAGATGACTGACGCTCGATTGCCGGAACGGCTGCTCAACGATTACCGCGTCAACAGCCTTGCCGCGGAGGTGTGGCGTTCGTACACCCATTCACTGATGTTCGCCGTTTCCAACCGCACGGACGGTCACCTCACCCGGGCTCATCTGCCGATGATTCCGATGTTCCGACCGGGCGACGAAAACATCCTCGTGCAGTCCGGCCTGTGGATCGATCAGGGTGAGGGGTGGTGGATCGACCGTTTCGATCTCGATCAGACCACCAAGATCCAGCTCGAGGCGGTCGATCGTAAGCGAGTCATGGACAGGGAACGCAAGCGACGAGAGCGCGAGCGAGAAAAGACGAGGGCAGAACGCGAGAACGTATGCGGGCTCCCCGATCGCACTGTCACGCGTGACGTCCAGCGTGACAACACCGTGGCGATGTCACCGGGGAACCTGCCACCACGGAATCTGCGTATCGCCCCTGCCACCTGGGAAAACGGCCCGGAATTCGATGTCACGCGTGACATCCGGCGTGACATCAAAGGACAGGACAGGACAGGCCAGGACAAGAAGGGAGAAGTGTGTTCGATGAACGAAGCACATCCCGACGACGCCGCCCTCTTCGGATGGCGTGATGCCGGATAGCGCCGCCTGCGACAGGTGCGGCCTCGATCCGTGCGCCTGCCGCTACATCGCAGAACTGCGCGAAAACGGGCGCCTCGCGTGGCTGAGGGAAGCCGCCCTCGCCCAGGTGAACAAGCCACTACCTATCGGACCCGAAGGGCGACCCACGTACCACCGAGGGGGTTGCCCGTGCCCTCGATGCTGGTCACTGTGCGCCGCGTCTTGGCGCCGCTCCACGAACCCACCAACCTCGCCCACCATCCCCGACGCCTCTGAAAGGGGCAACGATGAGTGAACCCATCAGCAATCTGACCGGCTGCGGCTGCAACCTTGCATCGATCTGGTGCAAGCCGGGGAACCGCGCCGCGTATTGCGGCCGCACGATGGCCAAGATCCTCGAACGGGACGATCGACGCCGTGCTGCACTCACGGAGATCGAGAAGAGCGAATGACCACGATCCCCCACATGCCGGCACAGCGGCCCGAGGACCCTCGAGGATGGCTGACCTTCGACGGCCTGCTCCCCGAGCCTTGGCAGTCCGCCGAAGACTCCACCCTCGAAAACGATTTCCGCATTCGCGCCCGGCTCCGGCCTGCGACATCGACCGAACGTGCCCTGCTTGAGCACCTCGGCTACGAGTTGCCCGCCGATCTCATCACGCACGTGCAGTTTCTGTCGGCCACGGTTCGTCGTCGCACATGGCTGGACATCAAGATCCCCACTCCGAACACCGAAGGGTAGACATGACCATCACCACGAACACCGATTCCGGCGTCGAAAACACCGGCCTGGACGCCACGCAGACGAGCGAGCACCACCGAGTCGACACATCGTCCATCTCCGAGCAGACCGAAGCTCCGGAGGACACGAGTGGCAACGCCGAGGCTGCGAAGTACCGCCGCCGTCTCCGGGAGACCGAGGCGGAGCGCGATGCCCTCACCTCCCGCCTCGAAGCAATGCAGTACGCAGAGGCCCTGCGGCTCGCCGCCGACCTTGCCGAGCCTGGGGGTCTGTCAAGTTAACGGTGTAACTGGTTGAACTGTAGCTACTTTCGTCCAGCGGACAGGCGTCCGTCGAAGGTGATCTCGAAGGCGTTCAGTGCTGCCTTCCAGCGGTTGGACCAGCGTTGGCGGGCGGTGCCTTTGGGATCGAGGCTCATGATGGCCAGGTACACGCATTTCAGGGCCGCGGCCTCGGTCGGGAAATGACCGCGGGCCTTGACGGCCCTGCGGATTCGGGCGTTGACACTCTCGATGGCGTTGGTCGTGTAGATGACCTGTCTGATGGCGTTGTCGAACTGCAGGAACGGCACGAACTCGGCCCAGGTGTTGGTCCAGAGCCGGATGATCGCGGGATAGCGTTTCTCCCATTTGTCGCTGAACTCGGCGAACCGGTCCAGCGCGGCCTGCTCCGACGGCGCGGTGTACACCGGTTTGAGGTCCTTGGCGATCTCGGCCCAGTCCTTGCGGGAGGCGTAGGCGTAGGTATTGCGGAGGAGGTGGACCACGCAGGTTTGCACGATGGTCTGCGGCCACACCTGCCCGATCGAGTCGGGCAGATGCTTCAGACCGTCGCACACGACGATCAGCACATCCTGCACACCACGATTCTTCAGCTCCGACAACACCCGAAGCCAATACTTCGCCCCTCCCCGTCGCCGTGCTCGCCGGCCCATAATCCGAGGATGTCGCGGGTGCCGTCCACAGTCACCCCCATCACGACGTAGATCGGCCGGTTGGCCACGTTGCCGTCGCGGATCTTGACGTGGATGCAGTCGATGAACAGCACCGGATACACCGGGTCCAGCGGCCGGTTCTGCCACTCGGCCATGCCGTCCATCACCCGTTCGGTGATCGTCGAGATCGTCTGCTTGGACACCTCGGCGCCGTAGACCTCGGCCAGGTGCGCAGAGATCTCACCGGTGGTCAGTCCCTTGGCCGACAGCGAGATCACCATGTCCTCCACCCCGGTCAGCCGCCGCTGCCGCTTGGCCACGATCTTCGGCTCGAACGAGGAGTCCCGGTCCCGGGGTACGTCGAGCTCGACCGGGCCGGCCTCGGTCAGCACGGTCTTGGCGCGTCTGCCGTTGCGGGAGTTGCCGCTGCCCCTGCCGGCCGGGTCATTCTTGCCGTAGCCGAGGTGGTCGTCCATCTCGCCCTCGAGGGCGGACTCCACCACCAGCTTGGTCAACTTCGCCAGCAACCCGCCCTCGCCGGTGAGCTGGAGGCCTTCGGCCCGCGCCTGATCCACCAGTTCCTGCAGCCGGGCATCGCTGACACCCACAGGTGCCGAGTTCGATTCGTCCTCACGATCAATCCTGAGTTGCACCAGTTTAGTGTGCCAACCCTGATCGACGATTCGAGATTTCGAGGGAATCGAGGATGCTCGCGGCGTCGGCGGTGAGTGGATCGAGGGCGGTGTGCTCGTGGCCGGCGATCGAGATTGTGATTTCCTGCAGTGGACGCAGGGTCCGCACGATCTTCCGGATGGACATCCCGGTCTCGTCCTGCAGATAGCGTGAGATCGCCAACGCAGCGAACACGATGGTCAGGTGCGCCTCGATCGCATCCCGGGTGTGACTGAAGATCGGCCGGGCCCGCAGGTCGGTCTTCGACATCCGAAACGACTGCTCGACCTGCCACAGGTCGTGATACTTCGCCATCACCTCATGCGGGTTCATCACGTGCGCAGGAAGGTTCGTGGCGTAGCCTTTGAGCCCGACAAGGGAACGGGCCCGGGCGATGCCCGCCGTATCGAGGGTCTTGCCCTTCGCGGTGGTCTTGACGAACCGCGGCGATCGTGCAGCTCGGGTGCCGTCGATGACGGCCTTCGCCCGAGCTTCCTGAGCGTTCAACGTCTGGTTGTCCCGCACGGCGCGTTTGGCCGAGTACGCCCAGATCGCTCGCCACGCTGACGTGTCGGCGGGGTCCCACACCGGCTCGGCACGACGGTTGACATCGTTGACCACGCTCTTTGCGTGTCGCGGGGTGACCGTGTCGATGACCTGGCCGTCGGTGAACACGTCGCCGTTCCAGTGGAAATGACTGGCCAGATCCGAGGGTGCTTTCATCACCCGGGAACCGACGATGAACTTCAGTCCGGCAGCATCGAGGTCTTTCAGATTCGAGGCGGACAGCATGCCGGCGTCGGCAGCGATGACCATCTCCACGCCCTCGATATTGTGACGAGCCTGGAACTGGCGCACGATCGGCACGATCGTGCGGGTCTCGGCGTGGTTTCCTTCGAAACAACCGATTTCCAAAGGGAATCCGGTGCGGTCGACCAGCAGCCCGACGACGATCTGCGGGTCCACCCGACGTTCCTTCGAGTACCCGACCTTGCGCAGTTCGTCTTCCTTCTCTGCCTCGAAGTACAAGGTCGTAACGTCGTAGAGCAATAGGTTCAGGTCGCCCGCGGCGGCGGCGTGTTCGAAGCAGCGCTGCGCGATCCGGTCACGGTAGCCATGCTCGGTGCAGCGCTGCAGGGTCCGCACGAACGTGTTGCGGTGTGCGGGGACGATGCCGATCTCGCCGAGCACGCGACCCGTGTCGCTGACCGAGGTCGCTTCGACGATGCGGGCTGCCACCAGCTGGAAGAACGCCTCGTTGTCGATCACATCGAACCCGAGGTGCTGCCACGCGGTGTCGATGACCTCGATCAGCCAGCGGGAGCGCTTGCCGGTGATCACCGATGCCCCGCCGGTACCCGCCCCCAGGTCGAGATCGAGTTGCTGCTGGCCGGCAAGAAGTTTCTCGCGGGCGGTCTCGAGCAGAGCGGCGAGTTCACTGTCGGTATGCGCCGAGCCGAGGTGCTCGAGCACCTTGTCTCGGCGGCCTTGCTTAGCTGCGATCTGCACCGCGGTCGCGCCCGACGCGGTGCGGACTTTGCGGATGTAGGCAGCCACAGAGCGGGAGTCTACCGAGCCGTTAGTGTGCCATTTCCCGAACCCGCACCGCTGTCACCAGCACAAACGCCGGATCCGTCCCGAGAATCGGCCAACCTGGTGCAACTCAGGTGATCCACCAGTTCCTGCAGCCGGGCATCGCTGACACCCACAGGTGCCGAGTTCGATTCGTCCTCACGATCAATCACATCAGTCATGGTGGTGCATCTCCTTTCAGAGTTACACCGTTGTTCTTACAGTCCCGAGCCTGGCGACTTGTTCACGATTGGCGGGGTGACCACGGCAGATCTCCTCGACGAGGCCGGCGATATCGACACCGGCAAGGTCGCCGAGGCTGTAGACGCGCTGCTTGAGAAGAGGCCCGGATTGCACAAGGATGCTCGGCGGCCGGTGCAGCAGCGTTACCCGAATTTCGGGCAGAGCGCCCAGGGCTACCGGGGCGGTGGGGGCTCGGGCGTCACCTGGGCCGAGGCGTTGCGAGGCCGGTAGGCCGAAGGAGGTCAGACCCGAGATGTCATGCGGCCGGCCGGTGAGCTCTTTTCCTACGCGGATGGAGTCTTCCACTCGATACGGATGAGGTCCACGTTCGGCACGTTGGACCGCTGTGCTGGGTCGATCAGCACATGACACATTGCTCGAACGATTCCACGCTTCGATTCCATGGGTAGGTTTGCCCACAGTTCCGCGGCGTCGGGTCCGGCAATTTGAGCGGGGAGCAGCGAGCCGCCAAGGCTCTGGTTGGCTCGCGCTTCCGCGTCGGCGAGCTTTTCGCGTAACCCGTTCCGCAGTCGAAGGAATTCCTCTGGTTCAAGGTGCCCGTCGATAGCCTGCTGCTCATATGCCGCGAGGTTCGCCCTGATTGATCTGATCTCGGCGAACGCTTCCCGGCGCTGTGAATCATCGCCCGATTGGAGGGCTTGCGCGATATCGGGTCGAGAAAGCCGCTTTACCACGACAGCCTCCACGAACTCATCTACCACGCCCATCGAGCGTGCGACGCAGAATTTTCCGGTGCAAGCGTACGAACTGCTGCCGGATTTGTTCTTTCGGCGGCCCATCGGAGCGCCACACTTTCCGCACGATGCAATGCCGGTTAGTAGATGCACAGGCTCGGAGCCACGCTGCGTGAGCCGGTCGGGGTCGGTCAGAATCGCGGTGACAGCACTGTGCTCCTCGTCGCTGAGGATGGGCTGCCAAGTAGCAGGTACCTGCTTACCGTGATGCACTCGGATTCCCGCATACGTGGGGGAGAGTAGCTTCCGGCGCAGTTCTACGCTCGTCCAGTCCCGGCCACGGTTCGTTCGCCGCTCAGCGTTGAGCTGTTTCACGATTGCACGGAGGCTGCGGCCATCGCGCACCATTCTTGCGGCGTCACGCAGAACTTCAGCTTCCTCAGGACGCGGTACCCGAACACGGTTGCCGGCATCGTCTATTGCGGCTCGATAGCCGTACGGAATCTTGCCGTGGGGCTCCCCGGCGGCAGCGCGGGACTCCAAGCCTCGCAGAACGCGTACGCGGATCTGCTCAGCCTCCTTTTCGGCAAGCAACGCGTCGAGTCCGGTCGCAAACCTGTCGTCGCCTTGGGAGAGATCGAACGTGCGACCGGAGTAGCGCAACAGCACCCCGTGCTCCTCGCAGAGCCTGCGCAGCTCCACGTACGCCTCAAGGTCGCGGTGAGCGCGAGACGCCTCCCATGTGACCAGAACATCCGCGTCGACCAACAGGTTTTGAAGCCGTCTGTACTCGGGGCGGTCTTTTCCGGACCAGCGCGACGCGCCGATACCGTCTTCTCGAAGTTCGGCGATGATCGTCCACCCGTTTCGGGCGCAGTCCATCCGACAGGCGGCGATCTGATCGTCTACGCTTCGACCTTTTCCGGTCGGATCGGACGAAACTCTGGCATAGATCAACGCTCGCACATGTTGATGGTAGGGTACCGCTTTGGTACGTTCAGATTGCTCACTGCTGCCATGATGGTCAGGCTAGAACGTGCGGTCGTCGATTTCGGAACACGGAGGTCTGCCCAGCCCATGTCGTTCGACTTCAGGCCCCGCAGGTCCGTGCTCGCCGTTCCCGGCAGCAGCCGCAAGATGATCGACAAGGCCAAGGGCCTGCCTGCCGACGAGGTGTTCCTCGATCTCGAGGACGCCGTCTCCCCGCTGGCGAAGGAGCAGGCCCGCACGACGATCGTCGAGGCGCTGAACGAGGGCGGGTGGGGCGAGCAACTGAAGGTGGTGCGGGTCAACGACTGGACCACCGATGCCACCTATCTCGACGTCGCCACCGTGGTGGGTGGCGCCGGCGCGCACCTCGATGCGATCCTGCTGCCGAAGGTTCCCGACGCGAGCCATGTGCAGGCGCTCGATCTCCTGCTGACTCAGGTGGAGAAGGCCCACGGGCTCGAGGTCGGACGCATCGGTATCGAGCCGCAGATCGAGGACGCTCTCGGGCTGACCAACATCAACGCGATCGCCACCGCCAGCCCGCGCGTGCAGACGCTGGTGTTCGGCCCGGCCGACTTCATGGCGAGCATCAACATGCGCACCCTCGTCGTCGGGGAGCAGCCCGACGGCTACGACCGCGGCGACGCCTACCACCACATCCTCATGACCATCCTCATGGCGGCCCGGGCCCACGGGCTGCAGGCGATCGACGGGCCGTATCTCCAGATCCGCGACGTCGAGGCGTTCCGGCGCTCCGCGCAGCGGACCGCGGCCCTCGGCTTCGACGGCAAGTGGGTGCTGCACCCCAGCCAGATCGACGCCGCGAACGAGGTCTTCAGTCCGCGGCAGGAGGACTACGACAAGGCCGAGATGATCCTCGACGCCTACGAGTGGCACACCTCCGCGGCTGGCGGCGCGCGCGGCGCCGCGATGCTCGGGGACGAGATGATCGACGAGGCCAGCCGCAAGATGGCGCTGGTGATCTCGGCGAAGGGCCGGGCAGCCGGAATGGCCCGCACCACGACGTTCGAGCCGCCGCAGTAGGCGGCTGCGCCGCCGGTGTGTCCTTTGGGCGGTGGGAGCAGCCCAAAGGACGCACCGGCGCCGAAGGCGCAGACGGGCAGAATGGACAGGGTGCGCCGGATCGGGGCGCGCAGTCACGAGAAGGAGCCGAAGATGACCAACCCCCTCGGACAGCCGGGACGCGCCACGCCGGGCCTGCCGACTCCGCCGAGCGGCTGGCCGGTCGGTTCGTACACGACCTACGCCGAGGCGCAGCGCGCTGTCGACCATCTCTCGGACCAGTCCTTCCCGGTCGAGGACGTCACCATCGTGGGTGTCGATCTCATGCAGGTCGAGCGGGTCACCGGCCGGTTGACGTGGGCGAAGGTGATCGGCGGCGGCATCGCCTCCGGCGCCTGGCTCGGTCTGTTCTTCGGTCTGCTGCTCGGGATCTTCTCGACCGATTTCCTCGGCCCCCTGCTCGTCGGCATGGTCGGTGGCATCGTCTTCGGCCTGATCTCCACGACCATCCCGTACGCCGCGACGCGCGGCCAGCGCGACTTCTCGTCGACGATGCAGCTGGTGGCCGGCCGCTACGACGTGCTGTGCGCGCCGCGCAACGCGGAACGGGCACGGGACCTGCTCGCCAAGCTCGCGTTGTAGACCGTTCGATCACAGTTCCGTTCCGGGCGGCAGTTGAGTCGCGCGGCGGCGTCCGGTGCGTTACGTTCGCACCAAGTGTGACGGAAGTCACCGTCGCGCAGGACGACGGCTGGAGGCTGTGGTGCGGAGACGGGCGGTGCGGGTCGTACTGGTGGGCGCCGCGGCGGTGTTCGCCCTGTCGTCGGTCGCGGCGTGCGGCAGCGAGTCCGACGGGACGGTACTGAGCTTCTACACCGCCGCCGACGGCGCGGAGCAGTACGCGGCCGCGGCGGCGAACTGCACCGCCGCCGCCGGTGGCCGGTACACCATCGAGCAGCGCACCCTGCCCAAGGGCGCCGACGACCAGCGGCTGCAGCTCGCGCGGCGGCTCACCGGCGGGGACGACACCCTCGACCTGATGACACTCGACGTCGTGTGGACGGCCGAGTTCGCCGAGGCGGGCTGGGCGCTGCCGCTGCCGCCGGACGTCGCGGCCGCGGTGTCCGAAGGCACCCTCGCCGGACCGCTGGAGTCCGCCACGTGGCAGGGCACCCTCTATGCGGCACCGCTGAACACCAACACCCAGTTGCTCTGGTATCGCAAGGACCTGATGCCCGACGGGCGGCCACCGCAGACGTGGGACGAGATGATCGACATCGCGAGCGGGCTCGCGGCCGAGGGCCGCCCCAGCTGGATCGGGGTGCAGGCCCGCCAGTACGAGGGCCTGATGGTGTGGTTCAACACCCTGCTCGCCAGCGCCGGCGGATCGGTCGTGGCAGAGGACGGCACCACCGTCACCGTGGCCGACGGTGACGCCGCGGTGACGGCTCTGGACATCATGAAGCGGGTGGCGACCGCGCCCGGTGCGGACCCGTCGCTGAACCAGTCCGACGAGGCCGCTGCGCGTCTCGGTATGGAGAGCGGCAAGGCCGCGTTCCAGGTGAACTGGCCGTTCGTCTACCCCGGCATCGTCGAGAACTCCGAGAAGGGCTTTCTGCCCTTCGTCGACGAGAACGGCAACGTGACCGCCGAGAACACCGGCAACACGGTCCTGACGGTGAACGGCGAGCAGAACTTCCTCCCCGCCCCGTACCCGTCGGTGGTCCCCGGCAAGCCGGCCGAGGTCACGATCGGCGGGTTCAATATCGGGGTCGCCCGCACCACCAGGTATCCCGACCTCGCGTTCGAAGCCGTGCAGTGCCTGCGCAACGAGGAGAACCAGCGCAACAACGCCGTCGACGGCGGTGTCCCGCCCACGCTGGCATCGCTGTACGACGATCCGGAGTTCCAGCAGGCATACCCGATGTGGCGGGAGGTGCGCGAGAGTCTCGAGAACGCGGCGGTGCGCCCGGTTTCGCCTGCGTATCAGAGCATTTCGACGCTCATCACCGCGACTCTCAATCCGGTCGACCAGATCGACCCGCCGCGCACGGTCGACGAACTCGCCGAGCAGGTCCGCAAGGCGGTCAATTCGGAAGGGCTGATCCCGTGACCACCACGCCCGCAACCCGACCCGTCCCACCGGCCGAGGGCGACCGGCCCGTATCGTCCGAGCGCGGGAAAGTTGTTCTGTCCGAAGGGAAGAAGGCCGAACGCCGACTCGGGCTGTGGCTGGTCGCGCCCGCGGCGCTGATGATGCTCGCCGTCACCGCCTACCCCGTGGGGTACGCGGTGTGGCTGAGCCTGCAGCGGTACGACCTGCGCTTCCCCGACGAGCGTGAATTCGTCGGATTCGCCAACTACGTCTCGGTCCTCACCGATGCGTTCTGGTGGCAGGCCTTCTTCGTCACCGCCGGCATCACCGTCGTGTCGGTGGCGATCGAATTCGTCCTGGGGCTGGCGCTGGCGCTGATCATGCACCGCACCATCGTCGGCAAGGGCACCGTCCGCACCGTGGTGCTGATCCCGTACGGGATCGTCACCGTCGCCGCCGCCTACAGCTGGTACTACGCCTGGACGCCGGGCACCGGCTACCTGGCGAATCTGCTCCCCGAGGGCAGCGCCCCACTGACCGAACAACTTCCGTCACTGGCGATCATCGTGCTCGCCGAGGTGTGGAAGACCACCCCGTTCATGGCGCTGCTGCTCCTCGCCGGGCTGGCGCTCGTCCCGGACGACCTGCTGCGCGCGTCCCAGGTCGACGGCGCGGGTGCGTGGACCCGGCTGACCAAGATCATCGTCCCGCTGATGAAGCCGGCGATCCTGGTGGCGCTGCTGTTCCGCACGCTCGACGCGTTCCGCATCTTCGACAACATCTACGTCCTCACGCGCGGGTCGAACGGCACGGGCTCGGTGTCGATCCTCGGCTACGACAACCTGTTCAAAGCATTCAACCTGGGCATCGGCTCGGCGATCAGCGTCCTGATCTTCCTGTGCGTGGCGATCATCGCGTTCATGTTCATCAAACTGTTCGGGGCCTCGGCGCCCGGCTCCGATGCGGAAGGGAAGCGGTGATGACGACGACCGAAACCCCGCGGCGCAAACTGAGCTGGTCGGCAGTGAACCTGCTCGTACTGCTGTACGCACTCGTGCCGGTGCTGTGGATCGCCAGCCTGTCGTTCAAGCCGGCCGGCACGATCAAGGACGGGCGCTTCATCCCCCAGGAATGGACCCTGGACAACTACCGCGGCATCTTCCGCACCGACGCATTCACCAGCGCACTGATCAACTCGATCGGCATCGGACTGATCGCCACGGTGATCGCGGTGGTCATCGGCACCATGTCGGCGTACGCGATCGCCCGTCTCGACTTCCCGGGCAAGAAGATCCTCGTCGGTGTCGCGCTGTTGATCGCGATGTTCCCGCAGATCTCGCTCGTCAGCCCGCTGTTCGACATCATCCGCAGACTCGGGCTGTTCGACACCTGGGCGGGCCTGATCATCCCGTACATCACCTTCTCCCTGCCCCTGGCGATCTACACGCTCTCGGCGTTCTTCAAGGAGATCCCGTGGGAACTCGAGAAGGCCGCCAAGATGGACGGCGCCACACCCGGGCAGGCCTTCCGGAAGGTGGTGGCGCCGCTCGCGGCGCCGGGCATCGTCACCGCCGCGATCCTGGTGTTCATCTTCTGCTGGAACGACCTGTTGTTCGCGATCTCGCTGACGTCCACCGAGCGGTCCATCACCGCGCCCGCGGCAATCGCGAACTTCACCGGAGCCTCCCAGTTCGAGGAGCCCACCGGCTCGATCGCGGCGGCCGCGGTGGTCATCACCATTCCGATCATCGTGTTCGTGCTGATCTTCCAACGTCGCATCGTGGCCGGCCTGACGTCCGGCGCAGTGAAGGGATGACCCACATGGCTGAAATCGTGCTGGACAAGGTGACCAAGCTCTACCCCGACGGGGCGCGAGCGGTCAGCGACGTGGACATGACGATCGCCGACGGCGAGTTCATCATCCTGGTCGGCCCCTCGGGCTGCGGAAAGTCGACGACGCTGAACATGATCGCCGGCCTCGAGGACATCTCCTCCGGCGAGTTGCGGATCGGGGGCGAGCGGGTCAACGAGAAGGCGCCGAAGGACCGCGACATCGCGATGGTGTTCCAGTCGTATGCGCTGTACCCGCACATGACCGTCCGGGAGAACATCGCCTTCCCGCTCACCCTGGCCAAGGTCCCCAAGGACGAGGTCGCGCGAAAGGTGGAGGAGGCGGCGAAGATCCTCGACCTGACCGGCCACCTCGACCGCAAGCCGTCGAACCTGTCGGGCGGGCAGCGACAGCGGGTGGCGATGGGACGGGCGATCGTGCGCAATCCCAAGGCGTTCCTCATGGACGAGCCGCTGTCCAACCTCGACGCCAAGCTGCGGGTGCAGATGCGCACCGAGATCGCCCGGCTGCAGAAGCGCCTGGGCACCACCACGGTGTACGTCACCCACGATCAGACCGAGGCCATGACGCTCGGGGACCGCGTGGTCGTCCTCCGCGGCGGGCTGGTGCAGCAGATCGGTGCCCCGCAGGAGCTCTACGACCGGCCGAAGAACCTGTTCGTGGCGGGGTTCATCGGCTCGCCGTCGATGAACTTCTTCGCCGGCCGGCTCGACGGTGACAGAGTGCGCACCGCGATCGGGGACTTCACGCTGCCGGCCGAGCGGTGGGCGGCCGTGCAGAAGCACGATCCGGGACGTGACGTCGTCGTCGGCATCCGGCCCGAGCACTTCGAGGACGCCGCGCTCCTGGACCCGGCGCAGCGCGAGCAGGGCACCATCTTCACGGTCGACATCGACGTGCTCGAATCCATGGGGTCGGACAAGTACGCGTACTTCACCGTCGAGTCCCCGGAGCTGCATTCGAGCGACCTCGACGATCTGGCAGCCGATGTGGGCGTCGCCGATCTCGCCGGCGGCTCGATGGTCGCGCGGCTGCCCGCCGAGTCCGACGTCGCGAAGGGCCGGCCGGTGCAGCTGTGGTTCGATCCGGCGAAGGTTGCCCTGTTCGACCAGGCGACGGGGGAGAACGTCACCCTCTGACCGAGGAGTGCATAGTAGGCCGGTGGACCTCGACGACATCGCCGACGAGCTGTACGGGCTCGATCCGGGTGAGTTCACCGCGGCCCGTAAGGAGTACGTCGCCCGTGCCCGCGACGCCGGCGACCGGGAACTCGCGGCGGCGGTCGGCCGGCTGCGCAAGCCGACCGTGTCGGCGTGGCTGGTGAACCTCCTCGTCCGCGAGAGACCCGAGGAGATCACGGCCCTGCTCGGACTCGGCGAGGCCCTGCGTACCGCGCAGCGTCAGCTCTCCGGAGCCGAGCTGCGGCGGCTGTCCACCCAGCGACGGCGGGTGATCGGTGCGCTCGAGAAGACGGCCTCCCGGCTCGCCGCCGAGCACGGTCGGCGGGCATCCGAAGCCGCGCTGCGCGAGGTGGGCCAGACCCTGCACGCCGCACTCGCCGAGGCCGAGCTGGCCGAGCAGGTGCGCGGTGGCCGACTCGAGACGCCGCTGGACTACAGCGGGTTCGGACCGGTCGGACTGTCGGTCGTTCCGCCCGCGCCGGAACGGAAGGGCACCGGGGCGGACGACATCGAGGAGGCCGAGCGCACGCGGCGAGCGCTGGAGGCCGCCGTCGCCGAGGCGGAAACGGCGCGGAACACCGCCGACGAGGCCCGGTCGGTGGCGGAGCGCGCACGTGCCGCGGTCGAACAACTCGACGAGCACGTCGCGCGGCTGCGCGAGGAGCTGGGCCGGGTGGAACACCAGCGCGAGTTCGCGCGACGCACCGCCCGGACGGCCGACGAGGACGCCGCGAAGGCCGAGGAGGCGGCGCAGCAGGCGGAGGAGGCGGTGCGCGCACTGCAGGGTTGAGCGGACGCAGAACGGGAAAGGGCTGAGGACGCCCGGTTCCGTCCCGTTCCCGACCGCGAGGTCAGCCCCGGCGGACCGCGTCGGTCTGCCCGGTCGCGGTGTGCTCCGCCGCGAGACCGGACACCGTGCTCCATTCGGCGGCCAGGGCCGTCGCCTCGACCTCGTCCTCCTCGCGGTCGCTCAGTGCGCGCGTGGCCGGTCGCCCGCCGATGAGAACGAGCAGTGCGGCCACGGCCGCGGCCGCGACACCCAACCCGAATGCCGCGACGAATGCGCTCTCGCGGACGACGCCCGTGCCGCGAACGGTCAGCGTGGCCAGCAGGGTCGTGACCACCGCACTGCTGAGCGAACTGCCCACCGTGCGGGCGATGGAGTTGATGCTGTTCGCAACCCCGGTCTGATCGGGACGGATCTCGGCGACGAGCAGGGCGGGCAGTGCGGCATAGGCGAGGCTGACGAAGGTGGTCACGAGGATGCCGGAGACGATCAGCTGCCAGCTCCGGTCGTGCACGACCGCCACCAGGGCGAAGCCGGCGATCCCGAGAATGCACGCTCCGATCAGCACCCATCGGGCGTCGAACCGGTGGATGAGCCGGCCCGCGAGTGCCGCGGCGACCACCCCGACGAGCGCGCCGGGCAGCATGTACACCGCGGTCGCCTCGAGCACGGTGGCGCCGAATCCGTATCCGGCGACGGCGGGCGGCGTCTGCACGAAGTACGCCGTCGCGAGGAAGCTGACGAACATGGCCATGCCGACGAGGAACGCGGCGCCGTGCACCACGAACACCGGCCGATCGGTGAGCATCCGCGGCGGCACGAGCGGCTCGTCGACGTGCCGTTCGAAGAGCAGCCACGCCGCGAGCACGGCCAGCCCGAGTGCGGCGCTCCCGAGGGTGAGCGCCGACGCCCAACCCCACGTTCCGCCCTCGGACAGGGCCAGCAGCACCAGCGCCAGTCCGACGGCCAGCAGGATCGCGCCGAGCCAGTCGATCCGTCCGTCCGCGGACCGCGGTCGTCGCGGCACGACGAGGAACGCGCTCAGCAACGCGACGGCGTTGAACGCCGCCACCAGCCAGAACACGCGACGGTAGTCGCCGCCCGAGACCATCAGGCCGGTGAGCACCATGCCGATCGCGCCACCGACGCCGAGCGTTCCGGAGAACAGGCCCATCGCCCCGATCAACCGCTGCGGCGGCAGTTCGGCCCGCAGCACGGCAATGCCGACGGGGAACAGCGCGAACGACACGCCCTGCAGGACCCGGCCGATCAGCAGGAGCGTGAACGAG
This sequence comes from Rhodococcus ruber, assembly GCF_016804345.1. NCBI lineage: Bacteria > Bacillati > Actinomycetota > Actinomycetes > Mycobacteriales > Nocardiaceae > Rhodococcus > Rhodococcus ruber. Next base: position 1,951,361 of record NZ_CP044211.1, read on the forward strand.
TCCGCGGCGGCGCACAGCAGCGAACCGACGAACACCACGACGAGGACGGTGAGCAGGACCGGGCGTTTGCCGCGCAGATCGGCCAGCCGGCCCAGCAGGGGAGTGGTGACGGCGGCCGCGAGCAGGTTCGCGGTCAGGACCCAGCCCGCGGCGGTCGTGCTCACCCCCAGCTGTTCCTGAATGGTGCCGACGATCGGTACGACGGACGTCTGCATCACGGCGATGGTGGTGACGATGAAGCACAGCACCGGAACCAGCAGCCGCGCACCTCTCGGATCGGACATCGGCTCTCCTCGACGCTGCAACATGAAACTAAACTCAACTAAACATCTACCGGACGCTCGGTTGCCCCGTCCAGGTGCAGGCGCCGACGAGGCCGTGTCGGTCCGCCGTGGCAGGGTGTTCCCGTGACGCCGCGCACCCTCACCGTCCGTGCTCTCGGCCGCGCCACCCTCGCCCGTCAGCATCTGTTGCATCGTGCCGACCTCCCGGTGCTCGACGCGGTCGAGCACCTGCTGGGCCTGCAGGCGCAGGCCCCGACACCGCCCTACTTCGCGCTGTGGGCGCGGTTGCGGCGGTTCCGGCCCGCGGCCCTCGCCGACCTCATCGAGGGACGGCACGTGGTGCGCACCGTACTCATGCGCGGCACGGTCTTCGCAGTCTCGGCCGCCGACGCTGCGGCGCTGCGGGACTGGGTCCAGCCACTGCTGGACCGGGACCTGGCCACCAACACCCAGTACGCGGCCGGTCTGGCCGGGGTGGACCTGCGTGAGCTCGCCGCGGCAGGCCGCGACCTGCTCGGCGACGCCCCCCGCAGCCTGCAGGAGCTGCGCCCGTTGCTCGCGGAGCGATTCCCCGGCCGCGATCCGGCCGCGCTCGCCTACGGGCTGCGGAACCTGCTCCCGCTGGTGCAGGTGCCGCCGCGGGGGCTGTGGGGGCGCTCCGGGCAGCCGCGACTCACCCCGCTCGACGAGTGGACCGGTCGCGGACCGGCACGGCCGGACCCGGCCGTCGTCCTCCGGCGATACCTCGCCGCCTTCGGGCCCGCGAGCGTGCGCGACGCCCAGGCCTGGTCGGGGCTGACGCGGCTCGGGGAGGTGTTCGAACGGCTGCGCCCGTCGCTCGAGGTGTTCCGGGACGAGAACGGCGTCGAGCTGTTCGACCTGCCCGACGCCCCGCGCCCGGATCCGGCGACACCGGCGCCGGTGCGGATCCTCGCGCCGTACGACAACGTCCTGCTCTCGCACGCCGACCGGACCCGGATCGTCTCCGACGAGCACCGTCGCCGGATCGTGACGCAGAACGGCATCGTGCGCTCCGCCGTCCTCGTCGACGGGACGGTCGCCGGAACCGCGAAACTGGCCGTCGCGAAGGACTCGGCCGTACTCGAGGTGACCCCGTGGCGGCGCCTGACGGCCCGGCAACGCTCGGCGGTCGAGGCGGAGGGGCTGCGGCTGGCGCGGTTCGGCGGGGCGACCGCCCCCACGCACGAGGTGCGATTCCCCGCGGGGTAGCGGAGAGGCGTGGCGGCAGCCGTGCGTGGGTACAGCCGTGCGTGGGTACTACTGCGCGGACCGAGCTACGTGCAGGAGAAGCAGATGAGCAATCAGACCGAGACGTCCGTCGACCTCGTCGACGCCGTCCGCGAACAGACCCGCGAGTACACCGGCGGGGAGGACATACCCCTCCGGGGCTACACGAAGGTCCTCGCCGGGTACAGCACGCTGGTCACCGTCGCGGTGATCGCCGCGGTGGTCACCGGGCGTCGACTGCCGGAGCGTCTGAGCGGGCAGGACCTCGTCGTGCTCGCCCTCGGCACGCACAAGCTGTCGCGCACGGTGACGAAGGACGCGGTGACCAGCCCCATTCGCGCGCCCTTCACGCGCTACAAGGAGCAGGGCGGCCCGGCCGAGGTGATGGAGGAGGTCCGCGGACCGAGCAACAGTCTCCGGCACAGCCTGGGCGAGTTGCTGAGCTGCCCCTTCTGCTTCGACATGTGGGTCGCGACGTTCTTCACCATCGGAATGGTCTTCGCACCGCGTCCGACCCGGCTCGTCGCCGGGCTGTTCGCCGCCCTCGCCGGGGCAGACTTCCTCCAGTTCGCCTACGCGAAGGCGCAGCAGAGCGTCGAGTGAGGGCCGCCGTCCGAGGGTGGGGCAGGATTACCGCGCCGGTTCGGAATCCGCCCACGCCACGGCGGGGGCGGATTCCGAAGTCGCGGGCGGATTTACGGGGCGCCCCCTGGGATCCGTCAGGCGATGTCCGGCTCCGGTTCGGGCTCCGAGTTCTCGGGGCGCAGCAGATCGTGCTCCTCCACCGCCTCGAGCGACAGCGTGCGGTAGCCGTACTCGTCGAACAGCACGGTGATCCGGTCCGGCTCCGCGCTCATCACCTCGCCGGGACCCCACTGCGCGTGCACCACTCGGGTGTGCAGCGGAATCGGCTCGTAAGGACCGTGTTTCGGCGATTCCGGTCGGTGCTCGTGGATTCCCTCGCGGCAGCAGTCACAGTGCCCGCACGGATCGGGCAGCGACTCGCCGAAATACCCGAGCAGGAACTGCCTGCGGCAGCCACGGGTTTCGGCGTAGCCCCGCATCATCTCCACGCGCGAGCGGTCCATCCGTTCACCGACCGCGGCCACCTCGGCCGCGCGGCGGACGGCGATCTCCACCTCGACGGTGCGTGCGGTGAGCCCCTTGCGTCCCGAGGAGACCACACCCGCGCGTTCGAGCAGGTTGACCGCGTTGGTGAGGGTTCGTCCCCGGATATCCAGTTCGGCGCGAAGGTCTTTCAGTCGCTTCGGTGACTTCGCGCGCGTCAGCGCGGTGAAGGCCCGGCCGAGCAGGTCCTCGTCCGGACGGTGGGTGGTGAAGAACTTCGCGAGCGACAGGTCCTCGGGCCGGTAGAACAGCAGCGCCTTCGCCTCGAGCCCGTCGCGGCCGGCGCGGCCGATCTGCTGGTAGTAGCTGTCCACGGAATCCGGCGCGGAGGCGTGTGCGACGAACCGCACGTCGGGCTTGTCGATGCCCATGCCGAACGCGGAGGTCGCCACCACCACCTCGAGTTCGTCGTCGAGGAATCCGTGGTGCACCCGCTCGCGCGTGGCCGCCGGCAGACCGGCGTGGTACGCGGCCGCCCGCAGTCCCCGTTCGGTCAGCTCGGCCGCGTAGAATTCGGCGTCCTTGCGGGTCGCGGTGTACACCAGCCCGGGGGTCTCGAGTCCGGCGACGGTCTCGACCACCGCCCGGCGCTTGTCGGCGTCGGCGGTGTACCGCTCGACGGCCAGGTCGATGTTGGGCCGGTCGAACCCGCTGGCGATGACCACCGGGTCGCGCAGGCGCAGCTCCTCGACGATCTCCTGCCGCACCGGCGGCGACGCGGTGGCCGTGAGCGCCACCACCGGGGGCCGGCCGAGGCGGTCGAGCGCATCGGCCAGACGCAGGTAGTCGGGCCGGAAGTCGTGACCCCACGCGGACACGCAGTGCGCCTCGTCGACTACCACGAGGGAGACGCGGGCGGCGGCGAGCCGGGCCACCACCTCGTCGTTGGCGAGCTGTTCCGGCGCCAGGAAGACGTACTCCACGGTGCGCTCACGGATCGTCTCCCACGCGGCTGCGGTCTCCGAAGCCCGCTGCCGGGAGTTGATCGCGACCGCGTCCGGCGCCGAGGTGGCGTCGAGCCCCGCGATCTGATCGTTCTGCAGCGCGATGAGCGGGGAGATCACCAGGGTGGTGCCCTCGATCAGCAGCGCCGGCACCTGGTAGATCGCCGACTTGCCCGATCCGGTGGCCATCACCGCGAGCACGTCCCGGCCCTGCACCAGTGGTTCCATCGCGTCGAGCTGGCCGGGACGCAGCGCCTTCCAGCCGAACACGCGGCGCGCGGCCGCGCTCAGCTCGGTCCGGACGTCCCGGGTGGTGTCCGCTGCGTCCTGCACGGTCGCCGTCAAGCGCGTTCTCCTGTCGTGGGCCCGGTCCTGCCGACCAGGGTACGGAGCGCGGGGTCCCCCCGCGCGGACCGGCGCCGGCACGTTGCTCGACCGGCCCGGGCGTCCGCGCGCCCGGCGGACGTCCTCGGTGGCTGCCGGGGGCATACCTCCGGCGCCGCGGGATCAAACCGGCCGGCGTGCGCTCACCGGGGGGCCCGCCGCTTCAGCCGCTCGATGATCTCCTCGTTCCACACGTGCCGCCGCACGAGCCGGTACCGTTCGCCGGCCAGCCACAGGTACGCCTCGGCGTCGGTTCGGGTGCGCAGCATCCCCGCCGCCCGCACCATGTCGACCACGGGCACGAACTCCTCGTCGAACCAGCGCTGCGCCACCACGTCGCGGGTGAGGAACTCGCCGCGCTCCTGCATGAGCCGGAAACCCCACGCCTCGATGCACTCGGCCAGCTCGGCGTAGTCCCACGGGTCCCGGACGGTCACCGCGTCGCGCCGCTCGCCGGTGAGTGGCACCCGGCTCAGGAACATCCGGTAATGGTCCTTCCGCATCAGGTCCGAGTGCTGGCTCACCCCCTCGGGCGAGATCCGGGTGACGATCTCGGTCACGTAGGCGTCGATGGTCGCGTCCCCGCGGGCGTAGGCGATGGAGACGCGATGGTGCCCGTCCACCACGAAGTGCATCGACCCGACCCGGTACACCGTGATCGGCGGCACGGCCTCGCCCCGGCGGCGGGCCGTGGCCAGCTTCTCCCATCGCTGGCGCAGCCGGGCCGACGTGGGCCGGAACCGCCGGTCGAAATCCTCGGTCCGGTCCACGCTGCCGACGATCGAGGCCACGTCGATGCTCTGCAGCCCCAGACGCCGTTCCCCGACCCGGCCCAGCGCCCGCACGACGGCGTCGAACGGCAGCACGGCGTTGACGTCCCCGGGTTCGCGGCGAAGCCAGGCGATCAGTCGCGCGTACTCGGCGCGCCGGCGCTGCCGGGAGAAGTCGTCGCCGGCATCGGCGCCGGGGAAGCCGGTGTCTCGCACCATGACACGACGGTACCGGCGGACGGGCTCCCGGTGACCCGGATCGGTGCGGGACGCACCGGCGGCACGAGCCCCGCGCCGGGTCTACATTGCAGGGGTGATCGACGCCGTGCTGCCCGCCGTCCGTGCCCATCTCAGCGCCCGCTTCGGGGGCGCCGAGCCGGAGACGGCGTCCGTGACGTTCCTCGGACTCGAACCCGTCGAGGTGCTGCGGTTCCGCGTGGAACAGCCGGACCTCGTGCGGTTCGCGACCCTGGGGTGTTCGCGGCATCCGATGGGCGACCCCACCGCGACGGTCGCCGACCCGACGCGGGGGCCGCGCGCCGAACTGATTCTGAGCATGCGCGGCCTCACCGGCACTCTGCCGGGGCTGGTCCGCACGCTCGCGACGCTCGCGGCACTGCCCGCGGTGGAGGGCGTCGTCCTCACCGACGACGCCCTGCTCGACCTGGGGGAGCCGTTGTGGCAGGGGGCACCCTTCACCGCGGTGATGCTCGAGCCGAGCGACGTCCCCGAACTGGTACTGCCCGAGCCCGCCGACCCGGTGCGGTTCTTCGAGGTGATCCCGCTGACGGGCACCGAGGCCGCGTGGAAGCGGTTGCGCGGCGGCGACGCGCTGCGCGAGGCGTGGTCGGAGGCCGGCATCGACGTGCGGGACCCGAACCGCGCCCCGGCCCGAATGTGACGGGAGCCCGAATGTGACGGGCGCGGTCAGCGCGGGACGACGACGCCGATCGGGCCGCCCGCCAGGCACACGTCGAGTCCCGCCGATGCCGAGCGGGCCTGCAGCCCGGTGCCTGCGCCCGGGACCCGTGCGTAGGCCGTGCCCAGTCCCTCGGTGACCGGTACCCGCACCCGCGGGGCGGCGGGAAACCCCACCTCGATCTCGCCGTCCGCGGAGGCGCGGTAGTTCAGCTGCACCGTCCACTCCCCGCCCACGAGCGCCGTGTCGGCGGGCAGCACGGTCGTCCTCGACTCGGTGAGCAGATGCCCGCAGTCGGGCACCGGACCGGGCAGCACGTGCCGCACCGGAACGAGTTCCGCCGGCACGAGTCGTCCCCGGTCGTCGAGCACCTGCAGTTCGGTGGTGACGGCGCCGATCTCGGCGCGTCCCGGCAACGGCGAGAACACCCGGCTCAGGAGGTTGTGGGGGTGGGTGACCGGCAGGAGCACCCACACCGACACGGGATGGTCGAGGATCGGCACGTCGGGGCGTGCGGTGAGCGCGGACCTCGCGGCGGCCAGGTAGGCGCCGGTGGGGTTGTCGGCCCAGGTGCGCGCGAAGGTCGTCGTGGACCACAGACAGCTCGCCGTGAAGACCACCGCGCACCCGGCGGCGACGATCCGCCGCGCGGGTGCGCGCCGCGGGTCGTCGCGTGGGCCGGCGCGCAGGATCAGGGCCGTTCCGATCGCGACGACCACGGCCGTGTCGGTGTGGTAGCGCAGGGTCTGGGCCAGTTCGTACGTCGTGTCCGGGCCGAAGCGGGTGGTGATCATCGCGGCCGTCGAGGCCGCCACGTAGGCGGCCGTCGCGGCCCACACCCAGCCCGTGCGCCGGCTGCGCCGCAGCGACCACACCAGGACGGCGAGCACCGCGGCCCAGGCCGCCACGACGAGCCCGGTCGGCGGATCCGCCCACGGCGGTCCCGGATTCCAGCGGTCCCATCGCCACGGCCCGCCCAGCAGCGCCGGCAGCACCCCGAACGAGACACCGTGGTGCGTCAGCCCCCGGACCATGTCGCCCGTCGGCGCCCCGAACCGGGACTCGACGAGGGACAGGTACGCCGCCGCCCAGGCCGCGAGGACCAGCGCCGAGCCGAGCCACAGCGGCGCCGCGCGTCGCGCCGCGGTGCGCACCGGCCGGGGGTGGCCGTCCAACCCGTACATCAGCGCGACGGTCGCGAAGGCCACCGCCGGTACCAGCACCGACTTCTCGAAGAACAGCAGTGCGACGCCGGTGACCGCCGTCCCGCTCAGCGCGTAGCGGAGTCGGCCCGTGCGCGCCGCACGGATCGCGTCGCCGGCCACCCACGCCAGGCCCGCCTGCAGCGGCAGCGAATTCAGGCCCGCCGCCCACCACGCGAACGCCGGCAGCGTCAGGGGCGTGAACAGGTAGAACAGCAGCGGGCCGAGCAGCGCCGGCCGCGGTCCGAGCAGCAACCACAGCACGCGCAGCACGGCCAGCGACGCCAACGCCTGGCCGGCCACGAGCGTCGCAGCCGCCGGCCACCACTGCAGCGGTGCGAGGCTCGTGATCACGTCGGCCACCACGAACGCACCCGGCATGAGATGGCCGTCGTGGTCGTAGCCGAGCAACTCGAACGACAGCAGCGGGTGCAGGCCCGCCCGTCCGACCAGAATCAGGTCGTCCCAGTAGAACTGCCCGCCGAACGCGAGCAGGGAGCGCACCGCCAGCTGCAGGACGATCAGGACGAGGGCCGCCGCGAGCACCCACGTCCCACGGGTGTGCCCTGCGGAAGCGACCGGCGTCAGGCGGTCCCGCGCCGCGGTGATCAGAGCCATTTGTTGCGGCGGAAGGTGACGAACAGGCCGACGGTGATCGCGACGATCGCCCCGATGACCACGAAGTACCCGTGCTCCCAGTGCAGTTCGGGCATGTTGTCGAAGTTCATCCCGTAGATCCCGGCGATCATCGTGGGCACGGCCGCGATCGCCACCCACGCCGAGATCCGGCGCATGTCGGTGTTCTGCTGCACCGTCACCTTCGCGATCGCGGCATCGACGAGGGTGCTCAGCGTCTCGTCGTAGTCCGCGATGCGCTCGGCCACCTTGGTGTGATGATCGGCGACGTCCCGGAAGTAGCGCCGCACCTCCTTGGGCACCGGATTGCCCGCGCCGCGGGTCAGCTGGCGCAGCGGCGTCGCGAGGGGGAGCACCGCCCGTCGCAGTTCCACGATCTCCCGCTTGAGCAGATAGATCTGCTCCACCGCGATGCGGGTGTCGGGCGTGAACACCAGTTCCTCGAGGTCGTCGATGTCCGGCTGCACGGCGTCGACCACGGCGAGGTACGTGTCCACGACGTGGTCGGCGACGGCGTGCAGCACCGACGACGGACCCAGCGCCAGCCGCTCCGGGGCGGCCTCGAGCCGATGCCGCACGTCCGCCAGCGCGGAGTGGTCGCCGTGGCGGACGCTGACGACGAAGTCCCGGCCGCAGAAGAGCATGATCTCGCCGGTCTCGACGATCTCCTTGGTCGTGGTCACCGACTCGTGTTCGACGTAGTTCACGGTCCGCAGCACGAGGAACGTCACGTCGTCGTAGCGTTCGAGCTTGGGCCGCTGATGCGCGTGCACGGCGTCCTCGACCGTCAGTTCGTGCAGCCCGAACGTGCGGCCCACGCTCGTCATCTGCTGTTCGTCGGGCTCGTGCAGGCCGAGCCACACGAATCCGGCGCCGCGCCGGCGCACCTCCTCGAGCGCCGCGCCGTGGGCGTAACGGCCCGGCAGCCGCACGCCGTCGACGTAGACGGCGCAGTCCACCACCGCCCGCTCGGCGGGGACGCGCAGGGTGGACGCCGGGGCGCCGGTCCGGCGCGACGGGTGCGAGGGCAGGTTCGGCATCGGTTCCCTTCCGCGCAGCACGCTCCGGCCCGTCCGGGCGGTCGCAGCGTCATGCTAACCCGCCCCGGACCGCCCGCCGGGGCCGCACGACGGCACCTGACACACTGGTGGGGTGCGTATCGATCTGCATACCCACTCGCTGGCCTCCGACGGGACCGACACCCCGGCGGGACTCGTCCGTGCCGCGGTCGAGGCCGGGCTCGACGTGGTCGCCCTGACCGACCACGACACCACCGCCGGCTGGGACGCGGCGGCCGACGCCCTGCCTGCGGGACTGCGGCTGATCCGCGGCATGGAGATGTCGTGCACCGGACGCGGTGAGGACGGCCGGCCCGTGGCGGTGCATCTGCTCGCCTACCTGTTCGACCCGCGGAACGAGGCGTTCGCGGTCGAGCGGGAGCGCCTGCGCGGGGAGCGGGTGGGCCGTATCCGGACGATGGCCGAGCGGATGGCCGCCGACGGGCTGCCCGTCGATCCCGAACGGATCGTCACCGCCGCCGGTCCGGTGGCCGGGCGGCCGCACCTGGCGCGCGCGCTGGTGGAGGCGGGGGTCGTTCCGAGCATCGAGGCCGCGTTCGCGGACCTGCTGTCGTCGCGGGGTCGCTACTACGTCACCAAGGCGGACACTCCGCTGTCGGAGGCCGTGCGCATGGTCGCCGACGCCGGCGGTGTCACCGTCGTGGCGCATGCCCGTGCCCGGTCCCGGGGCCGGCTGCTCGCACTCGACCACATCGAGGAACTCGCGGAACTGGGCCTCGGCGGCCTCGAGGCGGACCATCCGGACCACGCTCCGGCCGACGCGCAGCTCATGCGGGACATGGCGGCGAAGCTCGATCTGTTCGTCACGGGGTCGTCCGACTACCACGGCGGCAACAAGGCCGTCCCGCTCGGCCGGTACACGACGGACCCCGAGGCGTTCGAGGCGCTGACGGCACGGGCCACCGGGGTCGAGGTGCTCGAGGGATGAGCACCTGGGGCCGCCCGGCGCGCCGCGACGACCGCGCCGTCGGGCACGACGACTTCTACGACGACTCCGCTCACCGCTCCGGGCGCGACGCCTACGAGGCGCCCGCGGCGGCATCGCCCCGCGGTGGGACGCCGAGTCGGGACGGGTTCGTCGTGCGGGGACTGCGAGCCCTGTCGGGTGTGGTGTGCGGCGCGGTGATCGTCCTGACAGCGGTGGTCTGGGTGGCGCAGTACCTGGGGGACAAGCGGGATTTCCCGGGGCCGGGTTCGGCGTCGCTGTCCGCCCACGTCGTCGCGGCGCTCGTCGCCACGGCCGCGCAGCTGTTCGCGGACCGCCGGCGTGGTCTCGCCGCGGTCGCGGGCGTGGCTGTGGTCTATCTCACGGGCGCGGTTCTGATGTTCACCCAGTGGTGGGGCTGACGTTCGGACCCCCGTGCGTTACCGGCAGGTAACCGGTCGGCATCTCGGGCTTTTGCCTCGGAACGACCCCGATCGTGGGGTCGACATTGCGGCTCGGCTGTCCAAACTCACAGGTGAGCGCCGAAAATCGTGAGACATTCGCAAGAAATACCGATTTGATTGTTGGCTTGTGAAGGTGGCAAACTTTTCCTCAATCCGGCCTCGGTGCCACCGCCTCGAAGCCGGACGAAGATGGCAGACCCTGTAGAGGGCTCGTCGCCAGGGCTCACCCGCCTCGGCGCCATCACGCTCCGGAAGTCGTACAGCGTTGTACAGCGGTAACCGTGATCGCGCCCGGAAGCTTCACCGAAATGTCCTTGGCGAAGCGCTGCACCCGATGTCCGTCGCGCAGCTACTTCGCAGTAACCGGAACCCGAGTGGTTCCGGCTCGAGCAGGAGTGTCATCGTGTCAATCGTGTCTGATGCACCTACCCCCCAGAAGGTCGAGTTGACCGACGAGGAAATCTTCGGCAGCCACGTCGACGGCAAGCTGTCCGTCGAGCTCACCGCACCGCTGGAGACGCAGCGGGACCTGTCGATCGCCTACACGCCCGGCGTCGCGCAGGTCTCCCGCGCGATCGCGGCCGACGAGACCCTCGCCGACCGCTACACCTGGACCAACCGCCTGGTGGTGGTCGTCTCCGACGGCTCGGCCGTCCTCGGCCTCGGTGACATCGGCCCGCGCGCGTCGCTGCCGGTGATGGAGGGCAAGTCCGCCCTGTTCAAGAAGTTCGCCGGCCTGAACTCGATCCCGCTGGTCCTCGACACCAAGGACCCCGACGCGATCGTCGAGACCCTGATCCGGCTGCGCCCGAGCTTCGGCGCGGTCAATCTCGAGGACATCTCGGCCCCGCGTTGCTTCGAGATCGAGAAGCGCGTGATCGAGGCGCTGGACTGCCCGGTCATGCACGACGACCAGCACGGCACCGCGATCGTCGCGCTCGCCGCGCTCAAGGGTGCGGCCAAGGTGCAGAACCGGGAGCTGTCCGGCCTGCGCATCGTCATCTCCGGTGCCGGCGCGGCCGGCGTGGCGGTGGCCAACATCCTGCTCGCCGCCGGCGCCGCGGATGTGACCGTGCTGGACTCGAAGGGCATCGTCTCGCGCGAGCGCACCGACCTGAACGAGGTCAAGGTCGACCTGGCCGCGCGGACCAACCCGGCCGGCCGGCACGGCGGCCTGATCGAGGCCCTGAGCGGTGCGGACGTGTTCATCGGCGTCTCGGCCGGCACGGTGCCCGAGGAGATCGTCGCCGAGATGGCCGACGGTGCGATCGTGTTCGCGCTGTCGAACCCGGACCCGGAGATCCACCCGACGATCGCCGCCAAGCACGCCGCGATCGTGGCGACCGGGCGCAGCGACTTCCCGAACCAGATCAACAACGTGCTGGCCTTCCCCGGTGTGTTCAAGGGCGCGCTCGACGCCGGTGCCCGGCGCATCACCGAAGGCATGAAGCTCGCCGCCGCCGAGGCCATCCTCTCGGTCGTCGGTGACGAGTTGGCCGTGGACAAGATCGTCCCGAGCCCTCTCGATCCGCGGGTGGCGCCCGCCGTCGCCGAGGCCGTCGCGGCCGCGGCACGGGCCGAGGGCGTCACCGACTGACGCGATCGACCGCACGCCCCGGCCGGAGCCCGCACCCAGGTTCCGGCCGGGGCGTTCGGCTTTCCGGGGATGCGCGAGGATGGGCAACGTGTGGAACGTGAGGAGACGGCGCGGCGGGGGATTCGGACGGACGGCGGCCGGGCTGACGGTCGCCGTCGCGGTGCTGACCGGGTGCGGCCCGTCGGTTCTCGACGAGTCGGCGGATGCCGCCACGGTGGTCGTCGGATCCGGGGACGACGTCGCGAGCGAACTGCTGGCCCGCATCTACGCCGGCGCCCTGGCCGGAAGCGGAACCCGTACCGAACTGCGAACCGGGCTCGGTGACCGGGCCGGATACCTGGCGGCGCTGGACGCGGCCGAGGTGACCCTCGTGCCGGACTACACCGGCCGGTTGCTGCGGTACTTCGCTCCGGCTGCCCCGGACACGGACGCCGAGGACGTGTTCGAGGCCCTCGCCCGTTCCCTGCCCGACGACCTGGCGATCACGGATTATGCTGCCGCCCAGGATCGTTCGATGCTCCTCGTGTCCGATGCCACCGCGGAGCGGCTCGGCACCACCGAAGTGGCCGGAATTCTCGGCCGGTGCGGCGAACTGACCGTGACGGTGTCCGGCGGGTTCGAGGTGAACGACGGCCTGCGGGACCTGGCCGAAAGAGGTTGCGTCCCGGGCCGTGTCGAGTCCGGCGACGACGACGTGGCGCTGCACGCGGCCACGCAGGGTGCGAGCGCGGCCGCGCTGACCACCACCTCGGTCGTCGCGCGCGACACCTCGGGGGTCGCGCTCGAGGACGCACCGGACCGCGCGCCCGGGACGGATCCGGAGGACGCAACTGCCACGGAGCCACCGGTGTTCGCTGCCCAGAACGTCGTCCCCGTGTTCCGCGAACACGTCCTGGGGGAACGTCAGCTCGAGGCTCTGAGCCTCGTCGCGGGCGAGCTCACCACCGCCGACCTGGCCGAGATGCTCGGCCGGATCGACGGCGGCGAGGACTCAGCGGTCGTCGCGCAGGCCTGGCTCACCGAGCACGTGTGAACGCAGGAACCCGCCCAGCTGTGCCACCGCGTCGGCGGCCTGACCCACCAGCGCGGCCTGCAGATGGGCCACGTGCCACAGATCGCGCTGCTCGGTGACCGTCACCTCCACACCCGCGTCGCGGAGCTTGCGGGCGAACTCGGTGACCTGCGGGTACAGCATCTCGCCGGTGCCGACATGGATCAGCGTCGGCGGCAGCCCGTTCAGGTCTCCCCGCAGGGGCGCGTAGCCGGGGTCGGCGGCGTCGTGCCCGCCGAGATACGCGCGGGCCGAGGCCGAGATCCAGGCGGCGTTGAGGACCGTGTCCCGGTCGAACGGGAAGTCGCGCGAGCCGGGGTCGGCCAACGGTGCGATCAGACCCAGGGCGGCGGGACGGACCCCGTGCCGGTCGATCAGCCGTCGCGCCGTCGCGACCGCCAGCCCGCCCCCGGCCGAATCCCCGGCGATCGGGGCGGTCCCCGGGGTCACGCCGTGCTCGGTCACCAGCTCGAGGTACGCACCGACCGCGTCGTCCAGGGCGGCGGGGTAGGGGTGCTCGGGAGCCAGCCGGTAGTCGAGCACGTAGACCGCCGAACCCGAGGCCGCGGCCAGGTGCGCGGCCAGGGACCGGTGCGTGGCGGGGGAGCCCACCGTGTACGCGCCGCCGTGCAGGTACAGCACCGCGGTGGGACGTTCGGTGGCGCCGACGGTGACGCGTTCGGCCGGCCGGCCCGCGAGCGTGACCTGCCGGACCACCGTGCCCTCGGGCAGGGTCTGGATCGGGGCGACCAGCTCGAGCAGCCGTCGCTGGGCGGAGTACGGCAACCGGGCGTTGAGGGCCAGCCGGTACGCCGGACGCAACGCGGCCCGCACGACGGGCAGGGGGAGCTGTGGCATGACCGCGACCCTAGCCCCTGGGCACGAAGCGGCCACTGACGAATGCGACGACACGCTGGTAGGACGGGCCCACCGCGCGTACCCAGGCGTCGAGGACCTTCGCGTCGGCGCCCACGAGTATCCGGGGCCGGCCCTTGCGCACCCCCTCGACGATGGTGCGGGCCGCGTCCTCCGGGCTGGTGCGCGCCAGCTTGCGGTCGAAGAACTGGGCGAAGGACTCCTGGTCGTCGCCCGCCGGGACGGCCGCATTGCGGGCGATCGCGGTCTTGATGCCGCCGGGATGGACACAGCTGACCTTGACGGGGTGCCCGGCGATCAGCATTTCCTGGCGCAGGGACTCGGTGAAGCCGCGGACGGCGAACTTCGCGGAGTTGTAGGCGCTCTGACCGGGGATGGACAGCAGCCCGAACAGGCTCGAGACGTTGACGATGTGTCCGTCGCCGGACGCGACGACGTGGGGCAGGAACGCCTTGGTGCCGTTGACCACGCCCCAGAAGTCGACGTCCATGATCCGCTCGATGTCCTTGAACTCCGAGCGCTCGAACTCTCCGTGGTAGGCGATGCCGGCGTTGTTGTAGATCTGGTTGACCTGGCCGAAGTGGGCGGCGACGGCGTCGGCGTAGTCGAGCACCGCCTCGCGCTGCGTGACGTCGAGGTGGTCGGCCTTGACCTCGGCGCCGAGATCGCGGGCCCGGCGCGCGGTTTCCTCCAGCCCGACGGTGTCGACGTCGGACAGGGCCAGCCGGGCGCCGCGCCGGGCGAGCTCGAGCGCCAGAGCGCGGCCGATGCCCGATCCGGCGCCGGTGATGACAGCTACCTTTCCTGCGAACTCGCTCACTGTGCTGCCACCTTCCGGGCGTCGGTCTCATCGGTGTCACGAACGGCCGCCGGCGTCTGCGCCGGGACCGGGGGGAGATCTGCCGCAGCGACGCTGCGGTAGGCATCCAGATCGAAATGCCGGGTGATACGGCGGAACTCGAACGTGAAGCTCGGCCACAGGGTGGTGTTGTTGCCGTGCTTGTCGAGGTACCAGCTCGCGCAGCCGCCGTTGTTCCACACGCTGCGCTTCAGGGCGTCCTGCAGGTTGCGGTTGTAGTCGTCCTGCACCTCGGCGCGCACCTCGACGGTGCCGATCCGATGGCGGTCGATGGTCTCGATCGCGTCCACGACGTAGTTCAGCTGGGATTCGATCATGTACACCATCGAGGTGTGGCCCAGGCCGGTGTTCGGTCCCACGAGGAAGAACATGTTGGGGAACCCGGCGACCGCGGCACCCTTGTAGCCCTGCATGCCGGTGGCGTCGAAGACGTCGGCGAGACTGCGGCCGTCCTTGCCGAAGATGCCGGCGAAGGTGGGCGAGTCGGTGACGTGGAAACCGGTCGCGACGACGATGGCGTCGACCTGCCGGGTGGTGCCGTCGCGGGTGACGATGCCGTCCGCGGTGACCTCCGCGATGCCGTCGGTGACCAGGTCGACGTTCGGGCGGGCCAGCGCGGGGTAGTAGTTGTTGGAAATGAGCATCCGCTTGCAGCCGATCTGGAAGTCCGGGGTGACCTTGCGGCGCAGCTCGGGGTCGGCGATCTGGCGGCGGATGTGCGTGCGGGCGGCGAGCTCGAGCGGCTTCATGAACGCCGGTGCCTTGGCGAGGCCGACGACCTGTGTCTCGCGGGTGAGGTACTGCAGGGCGCGGGACAGGCGCTGGAATCCGGGCAGGTGGCGGAACGCGAGCCGCTCGACGGGGGTGTACTCGCGGTCGGCGCGCGGCAGCACCCACGGCGCGGTGCGCTGGTAGACGTCGAGGTGGGCGACCTTGCCGGCGATGGCGGGCACGATCTGGATCGAGGAGGCGCCGGTGCCGATCACGGCGACGCGCTTGCCGGTGAGGTCCGCGTCGTGGTTCCACCGGGCGGAGTGGAAGATCTCGCCCCGGAACCGGTCGATGCCCTCGATGTCGGGCAGCGCCGGTTCGCACAGCGCGCCGACGGCGGAGACGACGATCCGGGCCTCGAACGCGCCCTTGGTGGTCTGCACGTCCCACCGGTGGGTGGCGTCGTTCCAGCGGACGGTCTGCACGTCGCAGCCGAAGACGGTGCGGCGGCGCACGTCGTACTTGTCGGCGATCGAGGCGATGTAGGCCTGGATCTCGGGCTGAGGCGAGAAGGACCGCGTCCAGCCCGGGTTCAGGGCGAACGAGTAGGAGTACAGATTGGAGGGAACGTCGCACGCGGCGCCCGGGTACGTGTTGTCGCGCCAGGTGCCGCCGACCTCCGAGCCGCGTTCGAGGACCACGAAGTCCTTGCCGGCCTGCGTCAGTCGGACGGCGGCGCCGAGTCCGGCGAACCCGCTGCCGATGATCAGCGTGTCGACCTGACGCGGGTGCGCATCGGTGGCGATGGTGTCTGTTACCGGAAGACTCATGTAAATGAGCGTAGGGCCATACTGAGTGGGGGTCAATAGCTGTTGACTACGATTCAACAAGAATGTTTGCATGGCACCTGTGAAGGGCAACATCGTCAAGCGCACCAGGCTCAGTCCTGCCGAGCGCCGAGCCCAGCTCGTCGACCTCGGCGTCCAGCTGCTCGCCGAACGGCCGCTCGAGCAGATCTCCGTGGAGGAGATCGCCGACCAGGCCGGGGTGTCGCGCGGGCTGCTGTTCCACTACTTCGCGTCCAAGCACGACTTCCACGTCGAACTCGTCCGGCACACCAGCCGCGACATGCTCGAGCGCACCGCACCCGACGACAGCCTCGAACCGATGGACATGCTGCGCGGCACGATCGTCGCGTACGTCGACTACGTCACCGACCACCGCGACACCTACCTGTCGATGCTGCGCGGCACCGCGAGCGGGGATCCGGACATGCGACAGGTCTTCGAGGACACCCGCACCGCGATGGTCGAACGTACCGTCGCGCACCTGCACCGCATCGGCATCGACGCCGGCCCCGCCGTAACCCTGGCGGTGCGCGGCTGGATCGCGTTCGTCGAGGACACCACGATCGCCTGGCTGCGGGACCCGCAGCTCACCCGCGAGGAGTTCGTGGACCTCGCCGTCGCGGCTCTGCCGGCGCTCGCCCTGGCTGCCGGCGGGCCGAATGTGACATCCAGTCGATTCGATCGACCGGATGTGACATTCGGTCACGTCGCTGGATCGTAGGAAACGGCGCGAGCCGGGCCGGCTGCCCCGAAGGGCAGGCGCGACCCGGCTCGTGTGAGAACCGCGGGGTACCGCCGGTGACCTACTGACCGAACGCCTTCTCCAGGATCTCCTGCTGCTCGACAGCGTGCACCTTGCTCGACCCGGACGACGGCGCCGACATCGCGCGGCGCGACGCCCGCTTGATGCCCGACAGCTTCTCGGGCAGCATCTCCGGCAGCGCCAGGCCCAGGAACGGCCACGCGCCCTGGTTGGCCGGCTCCTCCTGCACCCAGAAGAACTCGTGCGCGTTCGGGTACCGGTCGAGTGCCTCGGCGATACGGCGGCGCGGCACCGGGTACAGCTGCTCGATCCGCAGGATCGCGACGTCGTCCCGCTTCTCCTTGTCCTTCTTGGCCTTCAGCTCCCAGTAGAGCTTGCCGGAGGTCAGCAGAACGCGGGTGACCTTCTCGCGGTCGCCGCCGTCGCTCTCGTACATCGGCTCCTCGAACACCGAGCGGAACTTACCGTTGGTGAAGTCCTCGAGGTTGCTGACCGCGGCCTTGTTGCGCAGCATCGACTTCGGCGTGAACACCACCAGCGGACGGCGGATCCCGTCGAGGTGATGCCGGCGCAGCAGGTGGAAGTAGCTTGCCGGGGTGGACGGCATGGCCACCGTCATCGAACCCTCCGCACACAGCTGCAGGAACCGCTCGATGCGGCCCGAGGTGTGGTCCGGGCCCTGGCCCTCGTGGCCGTGCGGCAGCAGCAGCACCACGTCGGAGAGCTGGCCCCACTTGGCTTCGCCGGAGGAGATGAACTCGTCGATGATGGACTGCGCGCCGTTGACGAAGTCGCCGAACTGCGCCTCCCACAGCACCAGCGCCTCGGGGTTGCCCACGGAGTAGCCGTACTCGAAGCCCAGGCCCGCGAACTCGGTGAGCGCCGAGTCGTACACCATGAACTTGCCGCCCTTGCCGCCCTCGGCCGCGACCTGCTGCAGGGGGGTGTACTCGGCGCCGGTCTTGCGGTCGATGAGCACCGCGTGACGCTGGGTGAACGTGCCGCGGCGCGAGTCCTGGCCGGCCAGACGCACCAGCGCGCCCTGCTCGACCAGCGAACCGAACGCGAGCAGCTCGGCGTACGCCCAGTCGATGTGGCCCTCACGGGACATCTCGCGACGCTTCTCGATGACTGGCTTGACGCGCGGATGCACGGAGAAGCCCTCGGGGACGTTGACGAACGCGTCGCCGATCCGCTCGAGCACCGACTTGTCGACCGCGGTGGTCAGCTTCGCCGGCGGCGTCTGGTCGAGCTCGACCGACTCGGACGGCTCCGGCTTGAACTTTTCGAGCTCGCGGACCTCGTTGAAGACCCGTTCGAGCTGGCCCTGGTAGTCGCGCAGCGCGTCCTCGGCCTCTTTGAGCGAGATGTCGCCACGACCGATGAGGGACTCGGTGTAGCTCTTGCGGACGCTGCGCTTGGTGTCGATCACGTCGTACATCGCCGGCTGCGTCATCGACGGGTCGTCGCCCTCGTTGTGGCCGCGACGGCGGTAGCAGATCATGTCGATGACGACGTCCTTGTTGAACTTCTCGCGGAAGTCCACGGCGAGGCGGGCCACCCACACGCACGCCTCCGGGTCGTCGCCGTTGACGTGGAAGATCGGCGCGCCGATCATCTTCGCGACGTCGGTGCAGTACTCCGACGACCGCGAGTGCTCGGGGGCCGTGGTGAAGCCGACCTGGTTGTTGACGACGATGTGCACGGTGCCGCCGGTGCGGTAGCCCCGTAGCAGCGCGAGGTTGAGGGTCTCGGCCACGACACCCTGGCCGGCGAACGCCGCGTCACCGTGCAGCAGCAGCGGCATGACGGTGAAGCCACCCTCGCCCTTGTCCAGGATGTCCTGCTTGGCGCGCACGAGGCCCTCGAGGACCGGGTTGACGGCCTCGAGATGCGACGGGTTCGCCGTGAGCGAGACGTTGATGTCGTTGTCGCCGAACATCTGGATGTAGTTGCCCTCGGCGCCGAGGTGGTACTTCACGTCGCCGGATCCGTGGGCAGCGGCCGGGTTCAGGTTGCCCTCGAACTCGGTGAAGATCTTCGAGTACGGCTTGCCGACGATGTTGGCCAGCACGTTCAGGCGGCCGCGGTGCGGCATCGCGATGGCGACCTCGTCGAGCTCGTGCTCGGCGGCCTGGTCGATGATCGCGTCCATCATCGGGATGACCGACTCGGCGCCCTCGAGCGAGAACCGCTTCTGGCCGACGTACTTGGTCTGCAGGAACGTCTCGAACGCCTCGGCGGCGTTGAGGCGGCTGAGGATGTACTTCTGCTGTGCCACGGTCGGCTTGACGTGGTGCGCCTCGACGCGCTCCTGCAGCCACTGCTGCTGCTCGGGGTCGAGGATGTGGGTGTACTCCACGCCGACGTGGCGGCAGTAGGCGTCCCGCAGCACCGACAGCACGTCGCGCAGCTTCATGCGCTGCTGCCCGTGGAAGCCGCCGACGTTGAACTCCCGGTCGAGGTCCCAGAGGGTCAGGTCGTGGGTGGTGACGTCGAGGTCCGGGTGCGACCGGAACTTGTCCTTGACGAACTGCAGCGGATCCGTGTCGGCCATCAGGTGGCCGCGGCTGCGGTAGGCGGCGATCAGCTCGAGGACGCGGGTGCTCTTGTCGACGGCGCCTTCCGGCACGTCCTTGCGCCAGCGGACCGGCTCGTAGGGGATGTGCAGCGTGTGGAAGATCTCGTCGTAGAAATCGTCGCTGATGAGCAGGTTGTGGACGGTCCGCAGGAAGTCGCCGGACTCCGCGCCCTGGATGATGCGGTGATCGTAGGTGGAGGTCAGCGTCATGAGCTTGCCGACGCCGAGCTCGGCGATGCGCTCGTCGGAGGCGCCCTGGAACTCGGCCGGGTACTCCATCGCGCCGGCGCCGATGATGGCGCCCTGGCCCGGCATCAGCCGCGGCACCGAGTGCACGGTGCCGATGCCGCCCGGGTTGGTCAGCGAGATGGTGACCCCGGAGAAGTCCTCGGCGGTGAGCTTGCCGTCGCGCGCGCGACGGACGATGTCCTCGTACGCGGAGTAGAACTGCGCGAAGTTCATCGACTCGCAGTTCTTGATCGCGGCGACGACGAGCGAACGGTTGCCGTCCTTGCCGGCCAGGTCGATGGCCAGCCCGAGGTTGGTGTGCGCGGGGGTGACCGCGTTCGGCTTGCCGTCGATCTCGGCGAAGTGGCGGTTCATGTTCGGGAACGCCTTGACCGCCTGCACGATGGCGTAGCCGAGCAGGTGGGTGAACGAGACCTTGCCGCCGCGGGTACGGGCGAGGTGGTTGTTGATGACGATCCGGTTGTCGACCATCAGCTTCGCAGGGATGGCGCGCACACTGGTGGCGGTCGGGATCGAAAGCGAGGCGTTCATGTTCTTCGCGACGGCAGCGGCAGCGCCACGGAGAACCTTGGACTCTTCCTGGGGGGCCGAAGCGGCGGGCTTCGCGGGGGCCGGCTTGGCGGCGGGCTTCGCGGGGGCCGCCTTGGCGGCTGCCGGCTTGGCGGCGGGCTCGGCCGGCTTCGGAGCGGGCTTGGCCGGGGCGGTGCCGGGCTTGGCCGGGGCGGTGTCGGCCTTCGGCGGGGTGGGGGTGGCCTTCGGCGGAGCCGCGGCCGGGGCGGCCTTCGAGGCGGGAGCGGATTCGGTGGAGGTCGGAGCGGAACTCTGCGCCGGACGCTGGGTCTGCGTGGCACCGTTCGCGCCACCTGCGACCGCCGCCTCCGGGGAGTAGTCCGTCAAGAATTCGTGCCAGCTGGCGTCCACGGACGACGGATCGTCCTGGAACCGCTGGTACATCTCGTCAACCAACCACTGGTTCTGTCCGAACTGGGAAGTAGAGCTGCTGCTCACGGCAGTTGTTCGCCTCGTTTCTTTCTTCGGTACCCGATCGGAGTGCCTGTGTATATGAGGCTAGCCCGCGACTGTGACGAACGAAAAAGCTCTGCCACGGTCGAGACCTACCTCACAATCTCTGAGTCGACGGGGTCCCCATCGACGACGGTTCTCGCCAGCCGATTATTCCCTGCCCGCATTTGGGCCGCATCACAGAGGGTCGTGTACACGCCCCCGGCATGACGCAGCGCGTCGTGCGATCCGGTCTCCACGATGCGCCCACCGTCGACCACCACGATCAGGTCGGAGCGGGCCGCGGTCGCCAATCGGTGGGCCACCACCACGGCGGTGCGGCTGCGGGTCACCGACTCGCCCGCCGCGAGTACCGCGCGTTCGGTGCCCGGGTCGAGAGTCGCCGTGGCCTCGTCGAGCAGCAGCAGGTCCGGATCGACGAGTTCGGCCCGGGCCAGCGCGACGAGCTGACGCTGCCCGGCGGACAGGCCTTGCCCCCGCTCGCCGACGGGGTGCAGCATGCCGCCGGGCAGACCGGCGATCATGTCGAGCGCCCCCACTGCGCGGGCTGCCGCCTCGATGTCCGTGCGGTCCGCGCCGGGCCGCCCGTAGGCGATGTTGCTCGCGACGGTGCCGGTGAACAGATGCGCTTCCTGCGGGACGACGCCGAGCCGGGCCCGGTATTCGGGCAGTCGGTAGCCGCGCAGGTCGACGTCGTCCACGCGCACCGAACCGGACGTCGGATCGTAGAACCGGGCCAGCAGTTTGACGATCGTGGACTTGCCGGCCCCCGTGCGTCCGACCAGTGCCACCGTCGAACCAGCCGGGAAGTGCAGGTCCACGCCGGTGAGCGCGTCCGCGTCGGCACCCGCGTAGCGGAACCCGACCTGTTCGAGCCGTACGTCGCCGCGCAGATGTCCCGGGATCGGCACCGTGCCGGTGCCGCCTGTCTCGAGGGAACTCTCGGTCCGCAGCAGGTCACCGATCCGGCGCAGTCCCACCCGGGCCTGCTGATAGCCGTCGAACACCTGCGACAACTGCTGGATGGGGCCGAACAGCAGACCGAGGTAGAGCACGAATGCGACGAGCACGCCCGCGGTCGTCGCGCCCGACGCCACCTCCCGGGCCCCGACGAACACCACCGCCGCCAGCGCGAGGTCGGACAGCAGCGCGATGAACGGGAAGTACAGGGAGATGGCCCGCTGGGAGCGCATCCGGCTGCGCCGGTACGCGTCGGCTCGTTCGGCGAACCGGCGGGCCGCGAATTCCTCGCGGCGGTATGCCTGGGCCGCCCGCAACCCGGTGATGTTTTCCTGGAAGTCCGCATTGACCAGCGAGATGCGTTCACGGGAGACCGAGTAGGCCGTGGACGAGACCCGCCGGAACCACAGTGTCGCCGCGAGCAGCGGCGGCACCACCGCCAGCGCCACCAGCCCCAGGGTGAGGTCGGTGGCCAGCAGGGCGACGGAGATCCCGGCCAGCGTCAGCACGCTCACGACCGCCGTGGACAACCCGGTCTGGATGAACGACGAGAGTGCGTCGACGTCGGTGGTCATCCGGGTCATGATGCGGCCGGACAGTTCCCGCTCGTAGTAGTCCAGCCCCAGCCGCTGCAGGTGCGCATAGCTGCGCACCCGCAACCCGAACAGCACCCGCTCACCGGCACGCGCGGTGAGCACGGTGAGCAGCGCCACTACCAGCCACGCCAGCAGCGCCAGCGCGGCACCCACGGCGGTGGCCGCCCACAACGGGCCGGGTTCGCCCGGCGTGACGCCCCGGTCGACGGCGTAGCGCACGATCGACGGGAACGCGATCGACGTCAGCGACTCGACCGCCAGGCACAACACCACCGCCGCCAGCAGCCACCGCACCGGCCGCAGCGTCCGGGAGAGGCGGAACTCGGGGTCGGGGCGCCGCAGCTGTGCCGTGTCCAGCCCCGGTCGCTCGGTGGCCGGGGGCAACGCCTCGACCGCCCGGCGCAGCGCCGGCGTCGGGGCGACCGACCCGAGGGCGCCGCTCATCGGACCGCCGCCGCGGCCGCCACCGCCCGGGCCCCCCTGCGGTGCGGCCGCCCGCACCACGACCGGATCGGAGCCGGGCGCCGCCTCCGGCCACAACGCGCCGAGGGCGTGCCCGTCGGTGCGCTCCGGCTCGGGCGCCTCGTCCTCGTCGCCAGTGAGCAGGGCCCGGAACAGGGCATTGCGCGTCTCGAGTTCGTGGACCGTTCCGGAGTCGGCCACGCGGCCGCCGTCGAGCACCGCGACCCGGTCGGCGAGGGAGAGCGTGGACCGCCGGTGCGCGAGGATCAGCGTGGTGCGCTTCGGGCGTGCCCGCAGCGCCGCGAAGATCGCGGCCTCCGTCTCCGCGTCCACGGCCGAGGTCGCGTCGTCGAGAATCAGCACCCGAGGATCGAGCAGCAACGCACGGGCCAGCGCGACCCGCTGCCGCTGCCCACCGGAGAGCGTCAGCCCCCGCTCGCCGACCACGGTGTCGTACCCCTCGGGGAGCGCCTCGACGAACTCGTCCGCGCACGCCGCCCGCGCGGCGGCGCGGATCTCCTCGGCGCTCGCCTCGGGCCGGCCGAGCGCGATGTTCGCGGCGATCGTGTCCGAGAACAGGAACGGCTCGTCGAACACCAGGCTCACCGCCTCGCGCAACTGCTCGGCACGCAGGGCCCCGACGTCGATTCGTTCGCCGTCGGCGGCGGTGACGTACACCGTCCCGGACTCGGGGGCATAGAACCGGGGCAGCAGCAGCGACAGCGCGGTCTTGCCGGAGCCGGCGGCGCCGACCACGGCGACGGTCTCGCCCGGCGCCAGTTCGAGATCGAGACCGTCGAGGACGGGCCGGCCGGGCTCGAAGCCGAAAATCACCGAATCGAGGACCAGCCCGAGCGGTCCCTCCGGCAACGGCACCGGGTGCGGCGGGTCGGCGACGTCGGGTTCGGTGTCGATCACCTCGTACACCCGCTCGACCGCCGCCCGGGAGAGCTGCGCCATGATCACCACCGACGACAGCGTGCGGGTGGTCGCCGTCATCGTCGCCAGGTAGGCGGCGAACGCGAGGAACGTGCCGACGGTGACGGTGCCCTGCAGGGCCAGCCAGCCGCCGAGCGCGATCACGGCGACGAGCCCGAGCTGCGGGATGGCCCCCATCGGGGCGGCGAACGCGGCGTTGATCCGGGCGGCGCGCATGCGCTCGGCGTAGAGGGCGCGACCGTGCTGTTCGAGCTGGTCGACGGCGCGGCCCTCCTGCCCGAACCCCTTGACCACCCGCACCCCGGTGACGGTCTCCTCCACGTGCTGGGCCAGGTCGGCGGCGCGTTGCTGCGCCGACCACGTCGCCGCGAACAGCTTGGGCCGGACGAGGGCCACCACCCCGGCGATCACCGGCACGGTGACGAGGGCGACCAGGGTCAGCAGCGGGGAGAGCACCGCCATGATCACGAGTGCCAGGACGAACTGCAGCAGCGCCCCCGCCGACATGGGGACCATCGCGAGCAGACCCTGGACGAGTTGCAGGTCGGTGATGGAGCGCGACACCACCTGCCCGGTGCGGATCTGGTCCTGGCCGCGTCCGTCGAGCCGCTGCAGAGAGGCGAGCAGACCGAGCCGCAGGTCGTGCTGCACGTCGAGGGAGAGCCGGCCGGCGAGCATCCGCCGGCCGTACTGGCACCCGAACCGCACCACCGCGCCCCCCGCGATCGCCGCCGCCGCCAGACCGATCAGCTGCAGGTCGTGCCCCTCCGGGTGGGTGGCGCTGTCGAGTGCCAGCTTGGTCAGCAGCGGGAAGGTGATGTCGATCAGTGCGGCGACGACGGTGACGGTCAGTGCGCCGAGCGCGACGCGGCGGTGCTGCCAGGCCTCCGCGCCCAGCCGACGGATCCAACCGGGGGAACGCGCGTCGTGTGCCATCGCTTTTCGACATTAGCCCCGGCGGCCGACAGGACGCGGGCCACGGTCACGGCTCTCCACGATCCGCTTCCGTCGAAGCGGATCCGCTCGGCCCTTCGGAATCCGCTCCGTGCGCGACCGGCGCGAATTCGCAACGAGCGGACGAATCCGCGCAGAGGGAATCAGACGATGTCGCGGGTACGGGTACGCCACCAGCCGAGGCCGCACAGCAGTACCGTCCAGCCGACCAACCCCAGCGGCGCCGCCGGCCACGTCACAGCCGGGTCGACCTCCTCGGGCAGGTCGATGGCCGTGAACACCGTGTACCAGGTGAGCTGTCCGGGCAGCAGCCGGGCGAGCGCACCCGCCCCGAGACCGTCGAGGATCAGCGAGACGATCAGCTCCCCGAACGGAACCCAGGCGGTGATCGCCAGGACGCTGCCGGCCGTCGAACCGGTGAGCAGGCCGAGCCCCGCGCCCATGAGGGCCCACAGCATCGCGGCGAACAGGCCGGCGCCGAGGACCGCGGCGACATTGCCCGCCCCCGAGCCGTCGCCGGACGGTCCGCCGCCGAACATCAGGACGGTCAGCACCGACACGGTTTCCACCACCACGCAGTACAACAGGCCGAACGCGACCGCCGTCGTCAGCTTGGCGGCGACGACCCCGTCGCGGCCGCGGGCGGTCAGGAAACTGGTGACGATGGTGCGGTGCTGGAACTCGCTGCCCGTGTTGACCACCCCGAACAGGGCCGCGAACAGGAACACCAGCGCCAGTGCGACCGCGACACCGATCGCGGCGGCGGCGGCTTCGGCGAAGTTCTCGCCGACGAGTCCCTCGAGGGTGGTGAGGATCGGCAGGGTCAGAGCCCCCGAGAACAGGCCCACCACCGCCGGGGCGATCCCGAGGATCCACCAGTAACGCAGGCCCAGGACCTTACGGAACTCGGCCGTCAGCAACGCAGTCAACGGGGTCCTTCCCAACCGGTCGGCGGATGAGGCTGTGGGGAGTGCGGGAACTGCCCCGGGTACGGCGGCTGTTGCGGGGGCTGTGGGAACTGCCCCGGGTACGGGGGCTGTGGAGCCGGCGGTCCCTGCATCCCCCACCCGGGCGCGGCACCCACGTACTGACCCGCCGTCATCGCCAGGAACACCTGCTCGAGGTCGATGTGCTCGACGCTCGTTCCGAAGACGGTCACGCCGTACGCGGTGGCGAACTCGGCGACGCGCTCGGGTTCCACCCCGACGATCGCGAGCCGCCCGTCGGGCTGGACCTGCGCGTCGGTGTGGCCCGACGCGGCGAGAGCCGTCGCCAGGCGGGCAGGATCGGAGACGGCGACGAGGACCCGGGCTCGATGCGCATGCCGCAGATCCGCCGTCGTGCCCTGGTGCACGAGCCTGCCGCGGCTGATGATCACCAGACGGTCGGCCGTCTGCTCGACCTCCCGCAGGATGTGACTCGAGATCAGCACGGTGCCCCCGGAGCGGGCGTAGCCGAGCAGGAAGTCGCGCAACCAGGCCATGCCTTCGGGGTCGAGGCCGTTCGCCGGTTCGTCGAGCACGAGGTAGCGCGGTTCGCCGAGCAGCGCGGTGGCCAGCGCCAGCCGCTGCCGCATGCCGAGGGAGAACTCGCCGATCCGCCGGCGGGTCGCCGCGGCGAGCCCGGTCAGGTCGAGGACGCGCCGCACCTGTGCCGACGGCACGCCGATCGCCGCGGCGTACACCTCGAGATGGGTGCCGGCGGTGTGCTTGGGATGGAAGCTCTGCGCGTCCAGCACCGCACCGACCACCCGTGCCGGGTGCGGCAGCGAGGTGAAGGGCACCCCGTCGACGAGCGCGACACCGGCCGTCGGGCGCACCAGGCCGAGCAGCATCCGCAGGGTCGTCGTCTTCCCGGAACCGTTCGGCCCGAGAAATCCCGTGATCGAACCCGGCGGCACGGAGAACGACAGGTCCGACACCGCGGGTACGTCGCGGAAGTTCTTCCACAGGCCCTGCACGGCGATACCCGCCGCGGGCGCGTACCCGGCGCCGGCGGCCGGCTCCGTCGGGAACGGCGCTGTCATCGACTCCCTCTCTGGTGGGTCCTGCTCGGACCCCGAGAGCCTACGTGCCCGGCGCGGCAGGCCGGGAGAAGGACCGCTCGAGGAACGGCAGCACCAGTTCGAGGAATTCGCTGGGGGAGTCGAGCTGCGGGCAATGCCCGGCGTCCGGAATGATCGCGACCCGCCGTCGGGCGCCGGTATGCACCCGGCCCGCGGCGCGCGCCGGGGTGATCAGATCCCGCTCACCCCACACCAGCAGTGCCGGCACGGACAGGGAGTTCACCATTTCGGGGATGGGCAGCCGGGCCAGTTCGGGGATCACGGCCCGGCCGACGGCCAGCAGGGTCTCGATGCTGCGCCGGCTCGCGTAGTTCGCCGCGAACGCGGTGCGGGTGTCGACGCCCAGCCGGTCCGGACGGTGCAGCGCCGCACGGGCGTAGAGAGTGGCGACGGCGAACTGCACCAGGGCGGGCGGCACGGGCCGGGACAGCGCGCGCGACACCATGTCCAGCGGCAACCGCGCGCCGCTCGACCAGCTGCGCGGGATCCCGGCCATCCCCGGCATGTCGGCGAGCACGACGCCGTCCACCCGGCCCGGATACGTCGATGCGAACGCCAGCGAGGTCACCGCTCCCAGCGAATTGCCGATCAGCGCCACCGGATCCGCGCAGTCGGCGATCACCTCGGCGACGGTGTCGACATAGTGATCCAGCACCGGCGCCCGCCAGTGTCCGGCGCTGCGGCCGAATCCGGGCAGGTCGACGGTCAGGACCCGGTGGCGCTCGGCCAGCGCCGGGACCACCTTGCACCAGGTGCCCCCGTGATCGGAGTATCCGTGCAGGAGAACCACGGTGCGGGTGCCGGATCCGCTCTCGCGCACGAACACCTTGCCCGCGGACATGTCACCAGCCGGTCAGGGGGGAGGACAGCGCCTGCCAGTTCGGATCCCCGTCCGGTCCGGACGCTGCGCCGGTGAGCGGTGGACGCTGCGACGGCCACTGCGCCGGCGGCGGCCCGAACGCGTCCCGGGCGTTCGCGATGACCCGCTTGCCCAGCGCGCGGTTGCCCGCGCCACCGATCGCGGCACCGATGCCGGCGGGCACGAGCTTGCCGAACACCAGGGCGCTGCGCTTGGCGAGGTACTTGCGGACGAAGGTCCGCACGAGCGATTTGTTCACGGACTTCAGCTGGGCACCGGGGATCTTGCCGGTGAGCGCCGACGTCCACGTCTTCGCGGTCGTGCCGGTGGCGCGCTCGACGATCTCCATGCCGGCTTCGCCCAGTGCCACGGCGAGCACGAGGGCGCGGCGCTGCTCGTGCTGGTGCGGTTCGATCCCGTGCACCGATGCCACCGCCAGGGTCAGCAACGCGGCGGCCTCGAGGAAGAACGCGGTCTCGGCGCCGACCGCGGCGATCGACGCGAGTGTGCCGATCCCGGGCACGGTCGCCGCGGCGCCGGCCGCCGTGCCGCTCCCGGTGACTCCGTTGAGGAAGGTCTTCTCCAACCGCCTGATGATCTGCTCGGGAGTCTCGTCGGGATGGGCACGCCGCGTCAGGTCGACGTAGCGTGCCACCGCGGGCGCTTGCAGCCTGCTGCCGTTGTCCAGGAGCGTGACGAGATACTTCTCCACGCGTCCTACCCTGTCGCTCATCGTTCCGTCCTCGATCCTCCCGGCCCTCCCGGGCCTGCATACACCGCCGTGAGTTCCACGGCTGCTCACCCTGTGTACCCCGTGGGCGTGGCGTCTATCCGTGTTTACCCTGGGACCGTGACCGGCATCTCGGACGGTGCCCGGCGGCGGC
Organism: Rhodococcus ruber; assembly: GCF_016804345.1. NCBI lineage: Bacteria > Bacillati > Actinomycetota > Actinomycetes > Mycobacteriales > Nocardiaceae > Rhodococcus > Rhodococcus ruber. Next base: position 1,979,621 of record NZ_CP044211.1, read on the forward strand.
CCGCCCCGCCGCTGTGCCCCTACGTGCGCAGTTACGACGGGTACCGGCTGACGGGATTCGCCCCCGGTACCCACCTCGGTCTGCCGTCCCCGGACCTGACCGTCGTGCTCACGATCGGTGCCCCTGTCGAACTCGCGCGGGCCGCGGCACCGGGTCAGGGCCCCGGCCGGTTCGGTGCGCTCGCGAGCGGCCTGGCCACCACCGCCGTCACCATCGCCCACGACGGCAACCAGCACGGAATCCAGCTCGCGCTCACCCCGGCGGGAGCCCGGGTGTTGCTGGGGGTGCCCGCCGGTGCACTCGGCGCGTGGGTCGTCGATCTCGAGGACGTGCTCGGCGCCGCCGCCCGGGAACTCGGCGAGCGGATCGCCGCCGCTGCGGGGTGGGAAAGCCGATTCCGGGTCCTCGACGAGGTGCTCGCCCGGCGGCTCGCCGCCGAGCACGGCGAGATCGATCCACACCTGCGTCACGTGTGGCGCAGGCTGCAGGATCCCCGCACCCCCGGTGTGCGGATCGCCGACCTGGCCGACGAGATCGGTTGGAGTCGAAGGTATCTGAACGCACGATTCACCGCCGAGTTCGGGGTGGGGCCCAAGGAGGCGGCGCGGGTGGTCCGGTTCGACCGGTCCCGTCGGCTGCTGCGCCGGCCCGGACCGCACGTGCTCGCCGACGTGGCCGCCCGGTCCGGGTTCTACGATCAGGCCCACCTCGCACGGGAATGGCGCGCGATCGCCGGGGTTCCGCCGTCGCACTGGCTGCGCGACGAGCAGTTCCCAATCGTCCAAGACGGCGACCCGGCTGCAGACGAACACTGGCAACCATGACTACGACAGCACTCACCACACCCGTGTGGCCCTGCCTCTCCTACACCGATGCCCGGGCGGCGATCCGCTTCCTCGTCGACGCGTTCGGCTTCACCGAGAACGCCGTCTACGGCGACGGCGGGCGCGTCGACCACGCCGAGCTGCGCTGGCCGCACGGCGGCGGCGTCATGCTCGGCTCGGCCGGCCGGGGCGGCCCGATCGAGATACCCGCCGGCACCGGCTGCATCTACCTCGTCCTCCCCGACGCCCCCGCGGTCGACGCGCTGCACGCCCGCGCTGTGGCCGCCGGTGCCACGGTCGTCCTCGGCCTGCACGACACCGACTACGGATCGCACGACTTCACGTGCCGGGACCCGCAGGGGGTGTACTGGAGTTTCGGAACGTACGCGGGCGCGTGAGTCGGACTCAGGCCGGCACCGCCTCCTGCGCCCGCGGCGGGGGCGGCGGCGTGCCGTCCCCGAACGGCGTGCCGCCCAGCTCTTCCCGGCCGTGCGGGGTCAGCCATCCGCTCGGGTCGGGGCCCTTCGGCACGATCTGCGTCGGATTGATGTCGGTGTGCACGATGTAGTAGTGCTGCTTGATCTGCCCGAAGTCGATGGTGTCGCCGAAACCGGGCGTCTGGAACAGGTCCCGGGCGTACCCCCACAACGCCGGCATGGACGCCAGCAGATTCCGGTTGCACTTGAAATGCCCGTGGTAGACGGCGTCGAAGCGGGCCAGCGTGGTGAACAGCCGCACGTCCGCCTCGGTGATCGTCTCGCCCACCAGGTACCGACGGGAGCCGAGCCGTTCCTCGAGCCAGTCCAGCCGCGCGAACAGCCGGTCGAAGGCACGGTCGTACGCGCGCTGGGACCCGGCGAACCCGCACCGGTACACGCCGTTGTTGACGTCCTGGTAGACGAGCTCGGCGACCTCGTCGATCTCGTCGCGCAGCGGTTCCGGGTAGAGGTCGGGGGCGCCGTCGCGGTGCAGTGCCGTCCACTCCGTGGCGAAGTCCAGGGTGATCTGCGGGTAGTCGTTGGTGACCACGCGGCCGGTAGGCACGTCGACGACGGCGGGCACCGTGATCCCCCGGGAGTACTCGGGGTCCCGCGCGAAGTACGCGTCCTGCAACCGCGGGATCTGCAGCACCGGATCGACCCCGCCCGGGTCCAGATCGAACGTCCAGCTGCGCTCGTCGTGCGTGGGGCCGCACAACCCCAGCGACAGCGCGTCCTCGAGCCCCAGCAGCCGCCGCACGATGAGCGCGCGGTTCGCCCACGGGCAGGCGCGGGCCGCGATCAGCCGGTACCGGCCGGCCTCCACCGGGTACCCGTCGCGCCCGTCGGCTGTGATGCGCGTGGTGATGTAGTGCGTGTCACGGCTGTACTCGGCGCCGGGCGTGACGTACCCGTCCCCGTCGCCTCCCGAGTGCTCGTTCACTGGGCTCCCCTCACTCGTTACGTTCCTGCGGCTCGTTACGTTCCTGCGGCGGCCGGTACTGCCACCGAGATGTGGGTTCCCAGTTCGGTGTACCCCAACACCGCGGCCAGGCCACGGCCCGCGGTGTTGTCGCGCCGGGCCCGCCACTGGGGGACGAGTCCGGCGTCGAGCGCATCGTGCGTCGCCAGGGTCGCGACGGTCGCCGCCAGGCCGATCCGCCGGTGCTCCGGCACGGTCAGCGCCGTCACGTCCGCCAGGATCGACTGCACTTCGGTGTACACCGCACCCGACAGCGGCCGGTGGTCGTCGTCGAGCAGCACGAACGACGACGCCTCCTCGGTCACGTTCTCGAGCCCCGCCTCGGTCACGTTCTCGAGGCCCGCCTCGGTCACTATCTCGAGGCCCGCCTCGGTCACTATCTCGAGGCCCGCCTCGGTCACGTTCTCGAGGCCCGCCTCGGTCGCGTCGTCGGGTGGGCAGCGCCGCAACAGCTCCGCCAGGTCGTCGACCTCGTGGGAGATCAGCGGATCGCGGACCCGTGTCGCGTCGACCCAGTCGGCGCAGTAGCTCAGCGCGTGGCTGCGCACCGCGTGCCCGCGCGTCAGGTCGAGCAGCGCCGACGCGTCCAGCTCCGCGTCGGGCACCGTCGCGACGGCGTCGACCACCCAGCCCGGGCCCACCACCGCGCTGACGTCGCCGAGTCGTAGCACCCGGACCAGGGCGGATGCGTCGTCCACCCGCGTCACCCGGCCCGGGGTGGCGAGCGCTGCGTCGTCGAGCCCGAGTTCGCGGCACCAGGCCAGCCGCACGATGTCCAGGAGATGTCCGTCCACGGCGCTACCGTAGACGCCTACGAGCGGAGGGCGTGCGGGTGGAGACCGAGACAAGTCCGTGGCCGGCGCTGTGGGCGCTGTGCCTCGGGTTCTTCATGATCCTGGTGGACAGCACCATCGTGGCGGTCGCCAACCCGGCGATCATGCGGGCGCTCGACACCGACATCAACAACGTCGTGTGGGTCACCAGCGCCTACCTGCTGGCGTACGCGGTGCCGCTGTTGGTCACCGGCCGCCTCGGGGACCGGTTCGGCCCGAAGCGGGTCTACCTGGCGGGGCTGGTGGTGTTCACCGCGGCGTCGCTGTGGTGCGGGTTGTCCGGCACCGTCGCCGCCCTCGTCGTCGCCCGGGTCTTCCAGGGCCTCGGCGCGGCGCTGATGACCCCCCAGACCATGGCGATCATCACCCGCACCTTCCCGCCGGACCGGCGGGGCACCGCCATGGGACTGTGGGGCGCGGTGGCCGGTGTGGCCACCCTCGTGGGTCCGCTGGCCGGCGGTGTCCTCGTCGACCACCTCGGCTGGGAGTGGATCTTCTTCGTCAACGTGCCGGTCGGGATCGTCGGGTTCGTCCTGGCGGCGCGCCTGGTCCCGGCGCTGCCCACCCATCCGCACCGGTTCGACCTCCTCGGCGTGCTGCTCAGCGGCGCGGGCATGTTCTGCCTCGTGTTCGGTATCCAGGAGGGCAACTCCTACGACTGGTCCACGCCCGTGTGGGTGCTGATCGCCGCCGGAGTGGCGCTGCTGGCGGTGTTCGTGTGGTACCAGTCCCGCGGGCGCGGAGAGCCGCTCGTCCCGCTCGGCTTGTTCCGCGACCGCAACTTCTCGCTGGCCAACATCGGCATCGCCGCGATGGGCTTCTCGGTCACCGCGATGGTCCTGCCGTTGATGTTCTACGCCCAGGGCGTGCGCGGCTGGACACCCACGGAGTCGGCGCTGCTGATGGCCCCGATGGCGGTCCTGACCGGCGTGCTCGCCCCGATGGTCGGCCGGCTCGTGGACCGGACCCATCCGCGCTACATCGCCGGCACCGGCTTCGCGCTGCTCGCGGTGGCGCTGGCGTGGCTGGCGGCACTGATGACACCCGACTCGCCGGTGTGGCAGCTGCTGCTGCCGATCGCCCTCATGGGTGCCGCGATGGCCGGCATCTGGTCGCCGCTCGCCGCCACCGCGACGCACGGCCTGCCGCCCCATCAGGCGGGGGCCGGGTCGGGTGTCTACAACACCACCCGTCAGGTCGGTGCCGTCCTGGGCAGCGCCGCCGTGGGGGCGCTCATCACCTCGCGCCTCGCCGTGCACGGGCTCACCGGCGGCGGGACGGCCGACGCGGCCGAGGGCGGGACGACGGCCCTGCCGGAGCCGGTGCGCGCGCCCTTCGCCGCCGCCATGGCCGAGTCGACGCTGCTGCCCGCCGCGGTCCTGCTCGTCGGCTTCGCCGCGGCGCTGTTCTTCGGTCGGCCCGGCCGGGCCGAGCCGGTGCCGAGCCTGTCCCTCGAGGAGCGCAGCACACTCGCCTAGTGTGGCGCGCATGACGCAGACCACCCACCCCACCCGCCTCGAGCGCCACACCACCGCGGCCGGTGCCGAGGTCGCCGTGCTGACCGTCGCGCACGGCACGCTGAACCTGTTCGACCGAGCCCTGTTCGACGCCGTGATCGCCGACGTCGCCGCGCTCGGGGCGGCACCGCCGCGCGCGGTCCTGATCCGCGCGGAGGGCAAGGTCGTCTCCGGCGGTGTGGACGTCCACCTGTTCGAGGGCCTCGACGCCGGCCAGGGCGCCCAGCTGTGGCAGGACCTGTTCGCTCGGATCATCCATCCGCTCGAGGCCCTGCCGTGCCCCGTCGTGTTCGCCGCGCACGGGCTCACCCTCACCGCGGCATTCGAGATCTCGCTCGCCTGCGACATCGTCCTCGCGGCGCCGGGCGCGAAGTTCGGGCTGGTGGAGACCGTCGTCGGTCTGACTCCGTCGATGGGCGGGCCGCAGCGGCTGGCGGAGCGCGCCGGCTCCGGCCGTGCGCGCGAGCTGGTGATGACCGGCGATCTCTACGACGCCGAGACGCTGCGGTCGTGGGGAGTGGTCAACGCGGTGCACGACGACGTCGACGCCGCGGCGCGCGCCCTCACGGACCGGCTCGCCGACGGTCCCACCCGCGCCCACGACGCCACCAAGCGCATCATCGGCGCGTGGCGGTCCGGTGGCGTCGCCCACGCCGACTCGGAGACCCCGGAGGTCTCCGGTGCGCTGTTCGGCACCGACGACCTGAAAGGTGCGGTGCGGAGCTTCCTCTCCGTCGGGCCGGGGAAGGCGTCGTACACGGGAAGGTGAGCCGATCCAGCCCCCAGCTGTGACCCGCGCCATATAGTGCAGGCACACGACGAGGCGGAGGTGACGATGTCGGTGGCGCTGGTCCGGGTTTCGTGTGCAGCCGGGTGGTTCCGTGACGAACGCGTCAGTCGCCGCTTGGACGGTGTCCTGCGGTACGAGGACCTCGAGCCGTGCCTGGCCGAGCTGCTCGACCGCAGCGCGCTGCGGCATTCCGCCCGCGTCGCCGCCGTGGACCGGGCCGGCAACGCCCTCACATACGGGCAGATGTGGTCGTCGGCGGCCCGGGTGGCCGGCGGCCTGCTCGATCAGGGCGTGGGCCCGGCCGACCGCGTCGTCGTCCACTGCCCGAACGGATTCCGCTGGCTGTACGCGTTCCTCGGGGTGGTCCTCGCCGGTGGCGTGCCGGTGCTGCCGGATCCGACGTGCAGCGAACCGGAACTCGAGTGGATCGCCGAGGACAGCGGCGCCGTCCTGACCCTCGACGGAGAGCTGCCCGACGGGGTGGCGTTCCTGGACGAGGGCGCCGCGCCGGACGAGCTCGCGGTGTTGTACTACGTGCGCAAACGCGGCGGGGGACTGCACGGGGTCGAGCTCACCAACGAGAACATCCTCTCCACGATCGAGGCCGTGGTGCACGCCATGGACCTGACCGCGGAGGGCGCGCGCACGGTGCTCACCGCACCGCTGTCCACGGCGGCGGGCAGCGCCGTGCAACTGCTGCCGACCCTGGCGGCCGGCGGCACCGTCGTCGCCGCCGGGGCGCGGGGGGTGCGCGTGCCGTGGCGGCACCTGCGTGCGTCGTTCCCCGCGGCGAGATGCGTGCGCGGCTGGGGGGTGGCCGAGACCGGCGGCATCGGATTGCTGCTGCCCACCGATCAGCGGGCCGCACACCCGCGCAGCGTGGGGGTTCCGTTCGGCGGGATGGAGGTCGCCCTCCTCGGTCCGGCGGCCGATCGAGGTGAAGGCGAACTGCTGTGCCGCGGCCCCAGTGTCGCTCGCCGCTACTGGAACGACCCGGAGGCGACCGCCGAGACCTTCGACGACGGCTGGTTCCGCACCGGCGACCAGGTGCACATCGACGCGGACGGTTTCGTCACGCCCGTCGCCGTCCGCGTGTCGTGACACGGCGGTCCGCTGCCGTCGGGTTCGAGTGCGGTACAAGCGAACGGACCGCGGCACGCGCGATCGGCAACCGAACCCCGTGAAAGGTGTGCGCATGTCCGACGAGGTCCTGCTCGAGCGTCGCGGTCGAATTCTGGTGATCACCATCAACCGTCCCGAGGCCCGCAACGCCGTCGACGCGGCCGTCAGCCACGGCCTCGCGGCCGCCGTCGACGAACTCGACGCCGACCCCGACCTGTCCGTGGGCGTGCTCACCGGTGCCGGCGGCACCTTCTGCGCCGGTATGGATCTCAAGGCGTTCGTCGCCGGGGAGAACATCGCGGTGCCGGGCAAGGGTCTCGGCTTCACCGAGGCGCCGCCGCGCAAGCCGATCATCGCCGCCGTCGAGGGCTTCGCGCTCGCCGGCGGCACCGAACTCGTCCTCGCCACCGACCTCGTGGTCGCCGCCACGGACGCGAAGTTCGGCATCCCGGAGGTCAAGCGCGGACTCGTCGCCGCGGGTGGTGGCCTGCTGCGCCTGCCCACCCGGATTCCGTATCAGAAGGCGATGGAACTGGCGCTCACCGGCGACGCGTTCACCGCCGAGGAGGCCCACGGCTACGGTTTCGTCAACGTTCTCACCGAGCCGGGCGGTGCGCTGGCGGGCGCCCTGGCTCTCGCCGAACGGATCACGGCCAACGGCCCGCTCGCCGTGGCGGCCACCAAGGAGGTCATCGCCAAGGCCGCCGACTGGCCGGCGGACGAGGCCTTCGACCGCCAGCGCGAGATCGTCGGCCCGGTGTTCGTGTCCGAGGACGCCCGCGAGGGTGCGACGGCGTTCGCGCAGAAGCGTCCGCCGGTCTGGAAGGGCCGCTGACGACCCGCGCCGACGAAGGAGATCGATCGTGCTCGCCGAACTGCACGTCCACATCGAGGGCACCCTCGAACCGGAGCTGATCTTCGCTCTCGCCGAGCGCAACCGCGTCTCGCTCCCGTATGCCGACCTCGACGAGCTGCGCGGCCGGTACGAGTTCACCGACCTGCAGTCGTTCCTCGACCTGTACTACGCGAACATGCAGGTGCTGAGGACCGCCGAGGACTTCACCGATCTCGCGACGGCGTACCTGCGCCGGGCGGCGCAGGCCGGGGTGACGCGGGCCGAGTTCTTCTTCGACCCGCAGGCGCACACGAGCCGCGGCGTGCCGCTGGCCGAGGTGGTCGAGGGCCTCGCCGCCGCCGTCGCGGCGGGCCGGCGGGAGTTCGGCGTCGACGCGGCGATGATCGCGTCCGTCGTGCGGGACCGGCCCGTGCACGAGGCCGAGGAGGTGTTCGGGGAACTGCTGCGCCTGTCGGCTCCGATCAGCGGGCTGGGCCTGGACTCCGCGGAGGTGGGTTATCCGCCGTCGCTGTTCGAGGACGTCTTCGCCCGCGCCCGCGCCGAGGGCCTGCACGCGGTCGCCCATGCGGGGGAGGAGGGGCCGCCCGAATACGTCTGGCAGGCACTGGATCTGCTCGGGGCCGAACGCATCGACCACGGAATCCGCTCCCTCGAGGACCCGCTTCTCGTCGCGCGCCTCGTCGACGAGCAGATTCCGCTCACCGTCTGTCCTTTGTCGAATGTCCGCCTGCGCGTGGTGGATTCGATCGAGCAGCATCCGCTGCCGCGCATGCTCGAGGCGGGTTTGCTGGTGACCGTGAACTCCGACGATCCGGCGTACTTCGGCGGGTACGTCGACGACACGTTCGCGGCGCTGCGCGACCGGCTCGGGCTCACCGACGAGCAGCGGGAGACGTTGGCGCGCAATTCGATCACGGCATCGTTCGGATAGGACGTGCGGTCCGGGCGCGAGCTACGGGCCGAGCACGCGGTCCAGGTACGGGTTGGCGAACGTGCGCTGCGGGTCGACGCGGTCGCGGACGGCGAGGAAGTCGTCGAATCGCGGATACGTCGCGCGCAGGTCGGCCGCGGTGCGGCCGTGCATCTTGCCCCAGTGCGGCCGGCCGTCCACGGCGCGGGCGATCGCCTCGACCGCATCGAAGTACGGCCGGTGTTCGCGACGGTGGTACTGGTGCACCGCGAGATAGGCACTGTCGCGGCCGTGGGCCGTCGACAGCCACACGTCGTCGGCGGCGGCGAAGCGTACCTCCACCGGAAATGCGACGTGGAAGTCGCTGCGGGAGAGCCACGTATCGATCTCGGTGAGCACCTCGGTCGCGGATTCGACGGGGACGGCGTACTCCATCTCCCGGAACCGGACCCGGCGCGGGGAGGCGAAGACGCGGTAGCTGCGATCGACGAACTCCCGGGGGGACAGGGTCCGCGCGGCGAACCCGTTGAGCTTGGGGACGAGGGCCGGCGCGCGGGTTGCGAGGCGCTGGACGACCTCGAACATGCCGTTGGCGAGCACCTCGTCGTCGAGGAAGCCGCGCAGCCGTCCCACCGGGGCGCCCGGTGCGTCGTCGGGCAGCCGGGTGTTGCGCTTGGTGAGTACCCGGTCGGTGTGCGGAAACCAGTAGAACTCGAAGTGGTCGACGCCGAGCCGGTCGCGCTCGAGCACGGCCAGGGTGTCGTCGAGCGTCCCGGGTGCTTCCGCCGCATGCAGTGCGAACGCGGGCACACACTCCAGGGTGATCGTGGCGAGGATGCCGACGGCGCCGAGGCCGAGCCGGGCGGCCTCGAAGAGTTCCGGCTCGGCCTCGGGGGAGCAGCGCACGACCGAGCCGTCCGCAAGGACGAGGGTGGCCGCGCGCGCGACGGTGGCCAGGCCCCCGAACCGGGCGCCGGTGCCGTGGGTGCCGGTGGACATCGCGCCGGCGAGCGACTGCACGTCGATGTCCCCGAGGTTCGGCACCGCCAGACCGTGCTCCCACAGGAGCCGGTTGAGATCCCGCAGCCGGGTGCCGGCCCGCACCGTGACGAACGCACCCGCAGGGGTGGGACGGACCTCCTCGATGCCGGTGAACCGGTCGAGGGAGACGAGCACGCCGTCGGTGACGGCGACGCCGGTGAAGGAGTGGCCGGCCCCGACCGCCTTGACGCGCAGCCCGCGTCCGGATGCGTGTGCGACGACGGCGACGATCTCCTCCAGGGTTTCCGGGGTCTCGTACGCGTGCGGCGTCGCGGATTCGGTGTGGGCCCAGTTGTGCCAGGTGGCGACGGGGCGGTCGGTGGCCATGCGCCCATCATCGACTTGGACGACCGTCCAGGTCAATAGATGCCGACGGATCCGGGCCGGGATCTACGATCGGAGGCATGCTGAACCGGTTGCCGGCGGACCAACGTCGAGCCCAACTCGTCGAATCCGCTCTCGCGCTGGCAGAGGGCGGGGGTCTCGGGGCCGTCACCGTGCGGGCGGTCGCCGAGCACGCCGGCGTCTCCCTCGGGGTGGTGCACTACTGCTTCGAGAGCAAGGAGGCCCTCGTCGCCGCGATGGGGGAGGCGCTGGTGCTCCAGCTCAGCCAGGCGCTGCGCACCGCCTTCACCCTCCCGCAGGACGGACCCGACCCGCAGGGCCTGCGCGGCTTGCGGCAGCTGCTCTACGTGGGGATCAACGCGATGTGGCCGACGATCGAGAAGACGCCCGACCGGCAGCTGCTCACCTACGAGATCACGGCGTACTCGCTGCGTCACCGCGATGCCGGCGAGCCCCTCGGCGGCAACATCGCCACCGATCAGTACCGCATCATGGACGTCGAGGCACGGACGTTCCTCGAGGAGTGCGCCGCCCGCACCGGCACCGAGTGGATCGAGCCCGTCTCGACCGTCGCCCGGCTCGCGCTGGCCATGCTCGACGGACTGGTCCTGCGATGGCTGGTCGATCGGGACGGCGACGCCATCGTCACCGAACTCGACGACATCGCCGCGATCGTCGCCGGACGGGCCGTGGAAACGACCTGAACCTGGACACAGGTCCAACTCGGTGCTTGACTGGCCGCGACCCCCGACCTGCCGTGGATTGGACCCCGCCGTGACCCACCCCCTCGACCGGCTCCACGACGCGACGGCCGACCTGGACCCCCCGCTCGCGGCCGTCGATCTCCCCACGCTCCGGAGCAACGCCGCCGACCTCGTCCGCCGCGCCGGGGGTACCCCCGTGCGAGTGGCGAGCAAGTCCGTCCGGTGCCGCGCCGTCCTCGAGGAGGTGCTCGGCACCGGCCTCACCGCCAGGGCCGGATTCCGTGGGATCATGGCGTACTCGCTGCGCGAAGCGCTCTGGCTGGTCGAGCGCGGCGCCCGCGACGTGCTTCTCGGCTATCCGACCGTCGACCGAGCCGCGCTCGCCGAACTGGCCGGCCGGCCGCAGGCGCTCGACGCCGTCACCCTCATGGTCGACTCCGCCGCCCAGCTCGGCATCGTCCGCGACGCCCTCGGCACCGCCCGCGTGCGTCCCCGCGTGTGCCTCGACGTGGACGCGTCACTGCGGCTCGGGCCGGTGCATCTCGGTGTGCGGCGCTCGCCGCTGCGCACCCCCGACGAGGTGGCGCAGCTTGCGCGCTGCGCGACGACCGCCGGTTTCGCCGTCGTCGGCGTGATGTTCTACGAGGCGCAGATCGCCGGTCTGCCCGACACCTCGCCGGCGGTCCGGTGGGTCAAACGCCGCTCGGCCGCCGAGCTGTCCACTCGGCGCGGCGCCGTCGCCGGGGCCGTCCGTGCTGTCGTCGGCGACCTCGAGATCGTCAACAGCGGCGGCACCGGCTCGCTCGAGGTCAGCTCCGCCGACCCGGTCGTCACCGAGGTCACCGCCGGCTCCGGTCTGTACGTGCCCACGCTGTTCGATCGCTACCGGGCCTTCACCCCGCGCCCTGCGCTGTATTTCGCACTGCCCACGGTGCGCAGGCCCGGCCCCACCGTCGCCACCCTCTTCGGGGGCGGCTACATCGCCTCCGGCCCGGCGGGTCCCTCGCGGGTGCCGCGTCCGGTCCGTCCCGCCGGCCTGCGGCTGCTGCGCGCCGAGGGGGCCGGTGAGGTGCAGACCCCCGTCACCGGCCGTGCCGCGGCGGATCTGCCCGTCGGCGGGCGCGTATGGTTGCGGCACGCCAAGGCGGGGGAGCTGTGCGAGCGGTTCGCGGAACTGCACCTCGTCGACGCCGACGGCACCCGCACCACCGTCCCCACCTACCGCGGCGAGGGGCGCTGCTGGTGACCTACGGCCCCTTGTCGCACAGCGCCCGCCAGTCCTGCTCCGTGCGATCGGCGTAGGCGGCCGACCACCGCGCGACCGCCTCGTCGAAGACCGTCCCGCGGCCGAGGTACCCGGCGACGAACGCGCCGACCGGGCTCTGGCTGTGGGCACGGGCGAGCAGCGCCCCGCACAACCGGCCGTACCGCTCCGACTGTGCGGCACTCAACCGATCCCACTGCACCGATCCCTTCATGTCACGGAACTGCCGGACGTAGAAGTCCCGTCGCACGCCGTCCGGACCGGGCACGCCGGTGATCCAGCCGAGGAGCGGATCCGAGTGGGCCTGCAGGATTCGCTGCGCACCCACGACCCGGGCGCCCTGGCCGTGCGTGATGAGTTCGGACGCGACGCGGTGGGGAGTCTCGCGGATCCCGCCGTGCGTCTCCAGCACCGACTGTCCGGCCTCCTTGACCTGGAGGAACAGCGGCTCGTCGGCCGGCCCGAGCAGCAGGACGACGAAGCACCGGGTGCCCACACTGCCCACTCCCACGATCCGCATCGCGAAATCCACGACGCGGTACTGGGAGAGCAGCAGCAGGACGTCCGCCCGCACCGTCGCCCGGTAGGACGCGACGATCCCCTCGATGGCTTCGAGCGACCCGATGTCGAGGTGCCGGACGATCGGGGGTTGGTCGACGATGCGCGGTGCGCCGTCGGCCGTGGTAACCGTCAGCTTCCTCAGGACCTGTTCGGAGGTGCGGCCCCGTGCCTTCTGCACGACGGCGCGTATCGCCTCCGGATTCCGCGACGCCTGCTCGATCTCGTCCGCGTCGACCTGGAAGTAGAACCGCTCGGTGGCCGTCAGGTCGGACAGGAAGCGGATCGTCTCGCGGTACGAGCGCACCGTCGTGAGGGTCGCGTCCCGGCACTGCTGCTCGGTGCGCCCGGCCTGACGGCCGGCCAACCACACCGACGCGGCCAGCCGTTTGACGTCCCATTCCCACGGCGCCGGATACGCTTCGTCGAAGTCGTTGAGGTCGAACAGGACTCGGCGCTCCGGCGAGGCGTACAGGCCGAAATTCGCCAGATGTGCATCGCCCGACGCCACCACGTGGGGCCCCGTCACCGGCTCGGTGGACAGGTCCCCCGCCATCGCGGCGGCGCTGCCGCGGTAGTAGGCGAACGGCGACTCCGTCATCCGTTCGTACCGGATCGGCACCAGTTCCGGCAGTCGGGTGCGGTTCTGCTGTTCGAAGATCGCGACCGGATCCCGTTCGGGACAACGAATTTCGCCGTGCGCACTGCGGGGCATGCGGGTGCGGGCGGCGCGCCCCTCGGCTCGGCTGCGCTCGACGGCGGTGGTCGGTGTAATCCCGCGATTGTGCACCGGCGCACAATGGCCGCATGCCCTTTTTCGACGGCAGCACCGGCCGCGTCCACTACCGGCACTGGTCCGTCGACGGCGCGACGGCCGCCGTCGTCTTCGCCCACGGGATGCGTCAGCACACCGGTCACTACCATCGCTTCGCCGCGGGTCTGGCGCCGCACGGCATCGCGGTGTGGGGCCTCGATCTCGCCGGGCACGGCCTGTCCGAGGGCAACCCCGGTGAACCGGGCGCCGTCGACGACCTGGCGGCCGACCTGCTGTGCGTCGCCGAGCTGGCCGAGCGCGCGGAGCCGGGGATGCCGTTGGTGGTGATGGGGCACTCGCTCGGCGCGGGAACCGCCCTCACGGTGCTGCGCACCGACGCCGGCCGATTCCGCGGCGCCGTGCTGTGCGGGACGCCTCGATCGGCGGCCGTGCCCGCGACGGCCGAGATCCTCGCGCAGGCGCGCATACCGCTGCTCGCGGTGCACGGCGTCGACGACCGGCTGGCCCCGATCGAGCCCGTCCGGGCCTGGTCCCGGACGATCCCGGCGTTGGAGCTGCGCGAGTACCCGGACGCAGGCCACGACCTGCTGCACGAGCCGGTGCACCGCACGGTGACCCGCGACGTCGCCGAGTTCGTCCTGGCCGTGACCGACGTGCCGGCCCACCGACGCGAGTGAGCGAATGCATCCCTCGCCGCGGAGGTGGAGGATGCATTCGCTCAGCCGGGGCATGGCCCTACGAGTAGATGGCCCTACGAGTAGATGGCCCTACGAGTAGATGGCCTCGATCGCCGTGCCGTGCGCCTCGTGGATGACGTTGCGCTTGAGCTTGAGCGTCGGGGTCAGCTCGCCGGTCTCGATGGTGAAGTCCACCTCGAGGATCCGGTACTTCTTGATCTGCTCGGGGTTGGAGACCTTCTTGTTGCCCTCGGCGACCGCGGCGTCGATCTCCGCGATCAGGTCGGGATGCCCGAGCAGCTCGGAGACCGGAGCGTCGGCGGCGATGCCGTGGCGTTCCTTCCAGCCGGGCAGGGCCTCGGGATCGAGGGTGATCAGCGCGCCGATGAACGGCTTCGCGTCGCCGACGACGATGACCTGGCTGATCAGCGGGTGTGCCCGGAGCGCGTCCTCGAGCACGGCCGGGGCGACGTTCTTGCCGCCGGCGGTGACGATGAGCTCCTTCTTGCGGCCGGTGATGTGGACGAACCCGTCCTCGTCGATCCTGCCGATGTCACCGGTGTGGAACCAGCCGTCGACGATCGCTTCGGCGGTGGCCTTCTCGTTCTTCCAGTAGCCGCCGAACACCGCGGGGCCCTTGAGCAGCAGCTCGCCGTCCTCGGCGATGCGTGCGGCGTGCCCGTTGACCGGCCGGCCGACGCTGCCCACCCGCTGGTGCTCGGGGGTGTTGAGGGTGACGCCACCCGTGGTCTCGGTCAGGCCGTAGCCCTCGTAGATGGGAATGCCGACGCCGCGGAAGAAGTGGCCCAGGCGCGCGCCGAGGGCGGCGCCGCCGGAGACCGCCTGCTCGCACTCGCCGCCGAGGGCCGCGCGCAGCTTGCTGTACACCAGCTTGTCGAAGACGAAGTGCTTGATCTTCAGGCCGAGGCCGGCCCCGCCCTTGTCCAGCGCCTCGCTGTACGCGATGGCGGTGTCGGAGGCCTTCTCGAAGATCTTGCCCTTGCCGCCGTCGTACGCCTTCTGCTTGGCCGAGTTGTAGACCTTCTCGAACACGCGCGGGACCGACAGGATGAAGTTCGGCTTGAACTCGCCGAGCTGGTCGAGCAGCGTGGTCAGGTCGGAGGTGTGCGCGACGGTCACGCCGTGCTCGAAGGCGCCGAACGAGATCTCGCGGGCGAACACGTGGGCGAGGGGCAGGAACAGCAGGGTCCGCTTGCCGCTCACCATGGAGTTTGGGAGGGCGAGCTTGACGGCGGCGGCCTCGGCCCACAGGTTGCTGTGGGTCAGCTGCACGCCCTTGGGGCGGCCGGTGGTGCCCGAGGTGTAGATCAGTGTGGCGGGGGACTCGGCCCGCACCTGGTGGCGCCGCTCCTCGAGCTGTGCGTCGGTGATCGCCGCACCCCGGGCGATCAGCTCGTCGACGGCGCTCTTGGCGCCCGGTGCGCCCTCGATCTGCAGGACCTCGCGCAGGGCCGGCGCGGCCTCGGCCACCGTCGCAACCGTTCGGGCGTGGCCGTCGTTCTCGACGACGAGCAGCGAGGTCCCCGAATCCTCGAGGATCCACTGGGCCTGGTCGGCCGAGGAGGTCTCGTAGATGGCGACGGTGCAGCCACCGGCAGCCCAGATCGCGTAGTCGATCAGGACCCACTCGTAGCGCGTGCTCGACAGGATCGCGACCCGGTCACCGAGCTCGATCCCGGACGCCATCAGGCCCTTGGCCACCCCGCGGACCTGGGCGGCGAACTCGGCGGCGGTGACGCTGACCCACCGGCCGTCGATCCGGCGCTCGAACGGCACCCAGGTCGGCGACTCCTTTTCGTGCCGGAAGACGGCCTCCGCCATCGATGCGTCCTCGGGGATCGAGAACGACTGTGGCACGGCAAACTCTTTCACGGTGACCCCTCCATCAATTTTCCACTTGTGGATGTGCATTGCATCACACGAGGCTGGAAAATGCAGCAGCGGGGGTGCCCGATTTGTAGCCTTTTCGCGCTGACCTGTAGATATACCTGTGAATTCTGGACACGGATACCGGTCGGCGCGGCAGGTGCTCAGGCGGATTCGAGCAGGCGGGCGGCCTCGTCGTCGGAGAGCTGATGGAAGTCGTCGTACGCGGCCCCGACGCTGCCCAGGTCGGCAGGCGTGAACGGGCACACCACCTCGTCGGCCACCGCTCGGACGCGTCGCGCCGCCTCCGGGGAGGCCACGGGAACCGCCAGCACCACCCGCTCGGCCCCGGACTCCCGCGCGGCCAGGCAGGCGACGGCGGCGGTCGCGCCGGTGGCCATGCCGTCGTCGACGAGGACGACCGTGCGTCCCGACAGCGACGTGCGCTCCTTGCCGCCGCGCAGCAGCCGGGCGCGACGGTCGAGTTCGGTGCGTTCGCGGGCCTCGATCCGTTCGATCGAGTCCTCGGCCACCCGGCCGATACGGATGACGTCCTCGTTGAGCACGCGGAAGCCGCCCTCGGCGATGGCGCCCATCGCCAGTTCCGGTTGCCACGGCACCCCCAGTTTGCGGACGACGAGTACGTCGAGCGGGGCGTCGAGCGCGTGTGCCACCTCCCGTGCGACGGGGATCCCGCCGCGGGGGAGCGCCAGGATCACAGGGTTCGCGTCGCGCAGGTGGGCAACCGAGCGGGCCAGCCGCCGCCCG
The DNA here is from genome assembly GCF_016804345.1 of Rhodococcus ruber. Classification (NCBI taxonomy): domain Bacteria; kingdom Bacillati; phylum Actinomycetota; class Actinomycetes; order Mycobacteriales; family Nocardiaceae; genus Rhodococcus; species Rhodococcus ruber. The sequence continues at coordinate 1,995,953 of NZ_CP044211.1, forward strand.
GCCTCCGGACGGCCGGAATAACGCATGCGTCGAGTATGCGCCCGGCCGACGGGTGGCCGGGCGGGTTTGCCGCGGCCCGCGGGGGTCGGTCAGGCGACGCCGGACAGGGCCCGGGCCGGGCGCAGGGCGTCGAGGAGCGGCTGCCAGACGGCGGGGTCGCCCCCGGCCCGCTGCCACTCGTCGGCGAGGGTCGTGTCGTCCGTGCCGGCGAGGTCGTCCACCGAGTCGACGCCGTGCCGGTGCAGGACATCGGCGGCCAGTTCGACGGTGTCGGCGGCGATGGGCGCGTCCTCGGGGCTGTAGCGACGACGGTAGTGCCCGACCTTGCCGGCCCACTGGGCGCTGCCGCCGGTCTCCTCGAAGGTACGCAGAAGCGCGCGGATCCCGTCGTGGCCGGCGTCCGCGCCCTGCGCCGCCCGGTAGGCCCGGTAGCGATCGGTGACGATCCCAGGGTCTATCCCTCGGGTGCGGTGCACTGCGTCGAGCAGGCGCAGGGCCAGGTTGTCGGCTGCGTCGGGCATCAGGGCCTCCCGGTGGTGACATCGCGCGATGAAGCGGTTCCACAGGTGTATCGCCGATGACCGGCAGTGTGTTGCATCACAGCGTTCTTCGGCGTGTCTTCCCCCCGATCACAGGGGGAAGACACGCCGGCAGCGCTATCCGAGCTGCTATCCGAGCTCGCCGTGCAGGTAGGCGGCGTAGGCCGGCAGGTCGAGCTGCCCGTGCCCCGACAGCCCGATCACGATCACCTCGGGTTCGGTCACGGTCCGCGCGTACTCGGCGGCCGCCGCGATCGCGTGGGCCGACTCGGGGGCCGGCACGATGCCCTCGGTGCGGGCGAACTCGACCGCCGCACCGAAGGCGTCGGTCTGCGCCACGGCTGTGCCCTGCACGTATCCCAGTTCGACGGTGTGACTCAGCAGTGGCGCCATGCCGTGATAGCGCAGCCCACCGGCGTGGATGGGATCGGGAATGAAATCCTGACCGAGGGTGTGCATCTTGAGCAGCGGGGTCAGGCCCACGATGTCGCCGTGGTCGTAGCGGTACTCGCCGCGCGTGATGGACGGGCACGCGGCGGGCTCGGCCGCCACCACCCGGGTGGTGGCACGGCCGTGCAGCACCTCGCGCAGGAACGGGAACGACAGACCCGCGAGGTTGGAGCCGCCGCCGGCGCACCCGAACACGACGTCGGCCTGCTCCTCGCCGGCGGCACGCAGTTGCTCGACGGCCTCGAGGCCGATCACGGTCTGGTGCAGCACGACGTGGTTGAGCACGCTGCCGAGCGCATACCGGGCGGCGGGATCGCCGGCGGCGACCTCGACAGCCTCGGACACGGCGATGCCCAGCGAGCCGGGGGTGTCCGGCTGCTCGTCGAGGACCTTGCGGCCGGACGCGGTGAGGTCCGACGGGCTCGAGTGCACGGTGCCGCCGTACACCTCGATGAGGTGCCTGCGGTACGGCTTGGACTCGTACGAGGCGCGCACCTGCCACACCTCGAGGTCGATGCCGAACTTGGCGCATGCGAACGACAGGGCGCTGCCCCACTGGCCGGCGCCGGTCTCGGTGGTGAGCTTCTTCACGCCGTCGACGGAGTTGTAGTACGCCTGCGCGAGAGCCGAATTCGTCTTGTGGCTGCCCACCGGGCTCACGCCCTCGTACTTGACGTAGATGCGGGCGGCGGTGCCGAGCGCCCGCTCGAAGGACCGGGCCCGCAGCAGCGGCGTGGTGCGGTAGGTCGCGTACGCCTCCCGGACGGGCTCGGGGATCGCGATGTCGGTCTCGGTGGAGAGCTCCTGCTCGATCAGCCCCGCGGCGAACAGCGGTTCGAGATCGGCGGCCGTGACCGGCTCCCTCGTGCCGGGATGCAGGTGCGGCGGCGGGGCGTCGGGCAGATCTCCCGCGATGTTGTACCAGTGGGTGGGAATGCTGACGGGCTCCGACACCGGACGGTCCTTTCGTCTTACGAGAGTGGAACGGGTTCAGTGTGCCTTCCGTCGCATGCGGGCTGCCGCGCCAGGTCCGTCGGCATCGACAGAAATATGTAGACCGGTCTATTGTTTAGGGGTGACCACCAAGGGAGCGCGCACGAAGGCGCGCATGATCGACACCACGCTGGATCTGATCCAGTCCCGCGGCTACCACGGCACCGGGCTGGGCCGCATCACCGACGCCTCCGGGGCGCCGCGCGGCTCGGTGTACTTCCACTTCCCCGGCGGCAAGGACGAACTCGTCGTGGCGGCCCTGGACCGGGTGGGCGCCGAGTTCACCGGCCTACTCGAGGAGCTGCTGGCCGAGGGGCGGACCGCCGCCGAGATCGTCGCCGCGGTGTTCGACGACCTCGCGGCCCGGCTCGAGGGGGCCGGGTTCGCGGCCGGCTGCGCCGTGGTCGCCGTCGCCGTCGACGCCGCCGCCGACAACCCTGTGCTGCAGCAGAGCTGCGCCCGCGTCTACGAATCGTGGCGCGTGATCCTCGAGCGCGTGCTCGCCCGCGACGGGGTACCCGATGCCGCCCGGCTCGCCGGGGTGATCGTCAGCCTCGTCGAGGGCGCCACCACCGTCGCCCGTGCCCGGCACGACGTGGCCCCCCTCGCGGACGCCCGCGCGGTCGCACTCGACCTCGTCGGAGCCGGACGATGAGCGCCGCGGTGGTCTTCGGGGCGACGGGGTTCCTCGGCCGCGGACTGCTGCGGGACCTGCTCACCGGCCCCGACGGGGACGTCCTCGTCGTCGCCGCGGTGCGTTCGGCGGAGTCCGGGGCACGCCTGCGCGACCGGCTCGCCGCCGACGGGGTGCCGCTCGACCGGCTCTCGGTCCACGTGTTCGACCCGGACGCCGCCGAGCTCGCCCTCGATCCCGCGCCGGCGGACGTGCGTGACGTCTACAACCTGGCCGCCGCGTTCGCCTTCGGGATGACCGCGCACGCGGCGCGGGAGGTGAACGTCGTTCTGGCGGCGAAGATCACCCGATTCGCGGCGGTGGCGGGCGCGCGCCGGCTCGTGCACGTCAGCGGCTACCGGGTCGCGGCGTACCCGGCCGTGCCGGCGCCGTGGCCCCGGCGGCACCGGCGGCGCACCTACCGCAGGTTCGGCGCGTACGAGGCGTCGAAGATCGAAGCCGACGCTGTGGTGCGTGCACTCGCCGCCGAACTCGGGGTTCCCCTCACGGTCGTCAATCCCGGGACGGTGATCGGCGACTCCCGCACCGGGGCGGCCGATCAGTACCTCGGTCTCGCGGAGCTGGTCGTGCAACTCGCCCGCGGGCAGCTGCGCGCCGTGCCCGGCTCCCGGCGCACCGTGCTGCCCGTCGTCACCGTCGACCATCTGGCCCGGTTCCTGGCGCTGGTGCCGCGCGATCCGGAGACGGTGGGGCAGGCCTACTGGGTCCTCGACGAGGCCACCCCTCCGCTGCCCGAACTCGTCGCCCTGCTCGCCGACGAACTCGGCGTCCCCGCACCACGCCGGCGGATACCCGTGGCGGTGCTGCGGGCGCTGCCGTCCCGCGTGACCGGTGCGGAGAAGGAGACCCTGAGCTTTCTCAGCGCCGACACCTACCCGACGGCGTCCGCCGCCGCCCTCGCCCGCCGGCACGGACTCGAGTACCCGCCGGTGCGGCCGGCGCTGCGGCTGTGGGCCCGCCATCTGGCGGCGACGGCGCCGGGTTCGGCGGGCGGATAGGGTGGTCGGGGACCCCCGTCCGGGCGCTGTGGAGGGGTCATGGCCGTCCATCCGATAAACTGCAGGTCAAATGAGTGATACTGTGCAAGACCCCGAAGCCGACACCGCCACCCCCACGTTCGCCGATCTCGACATCGACGCCCGTGTGCTGCAGGCGCTTTCGGATGTGGGCTACGAGAACCCGTCGCCGATCCAGGCGGCCACCATCCCGCCGCTGCTGGAGGGGCGCGACGTCGTCGGTCTCGCGCAGACCGGTACCGGCAAGACCGCCGCGTTCGCGGTGCCGATCCTGTCGCGGATCGACACCGCGGTGAAACGGCCCCAGGCGCTGATCCTGGCGCCCACCCGCGAGCTCGCCCTGCAGGTCGCCGAGGCTTTCGGCAAGTATTCGGCGCACATCCCGGGTCTGCACGTGCTGCCCATCTACGGCGGCCAGAGCTACGGCGTGCAGCTGTCCGGGCTGCGCCGGGGCGCGCAGGTCATCGTGGGCACGCCCGGACGTGTGATCGATCACCTCGCCAAGGGCACCCTCGACATCTCCGAGCTCGAGTTCCTCGTGCTCGACGAGGCCGACGAGATGCTCACCATGGGCTTCCAGGAGGACGTCGAGCGGATCCTCGCCGACACCCCCGAGAGCAAGCAGGTCGCGCTGTTCTCGGCGACCATGCCGGGCGCCATCCGCCGGTTGTCCAAGCAGTATCTGCACGACCCGGTCGAGATCACGGTCAAGTCGAAGACGACGACGTCGGCGAACATCTCCCAGCGCTGGGTGCTCGTGTCGCACCAGCGCAAGCTCGACGCCCTGACCCGGATTCTCGAGGTCGAGCAGTTCGAGGCGATGATCATCTTCGTCCGGACGAAGCAGGCCACCGAGGACCTCGCGGAGCGGCTGCGGGCCCGGGGCTTCTCGGCCGCCGCGATCAACGGCGACATCGTCCAGGCCCAGCGCGAACGCACCATCGGGCAGCTCAAGAGCGGCGCGCTGGACATCCTCGTCGCGACGGACGTCGCGGCCCGCGGCCTGGACGTCGACCGCATCAGCCACGTCGTGAACTACGACATCCCGCACGACACCGAGTCCTACGTGCACCGCATCGGCCGCACCGGCCGGGCCGGCCGCAGCGGTGACGCGCTCCTGTTCGTCGCCCCCCGCGAGCGGCACCTGCTCAAGGCGATCGAGCGGGCCACCCGGCAGCCGCTCACCGAGATCCAGCTGCCGTCGGTGGAGGATGTCAACGCCCAGCGCGTCGAGAAGTTCAACGACTCCATCACCGAGGCGCTCACCTCCGACCATCTGGCGTTGTTCCGGCGATTCGTCGAGGACTACGAGCGCGAGCACGACGTGCCTCTCGCCGACATCGCGGCGGCGCTCGCGGTGCTCTCCCGCGACGGGGAGTCGTTCCTCATGGAGGCCGAACCCGAGCCCGTGGCACCGCCGCGGCGCGAACGCGAGCCGCGGGAGCGGCCGCCGCGCCGGTTCGACGACGACGGTGCGTCCCGTGTCGGGCGGGACGGGCAGGAACTGGTCACCTACCGCATCGCCGTGGGCAAGCGCCACCGGGTGGTGCCCGGCGCGATCGTCGGCGCCATCGCCAACGAGGGCGGCCTGCGCCGCAGCGACTTCGGGCACATCAGCATCCGCCCGGATCACAGCCTCGTCGAGCTGCCGAAGGACCTGTCGCCGGAGACGCTCGAGGCGTTGCGGGGCACCCGCATCTCGGGTGTGCTGATCCAGCTGCAGCCCGACAGCGGGGCCCCGTCGGGCCGCCCGTCGTCCTACCGTCCGCGCGACGACCGCGGGGAGCGCCGCCAGGGTGAGCGCAGGGAGTACGGCGGCAAGAAGGACTGGGGCGATCGCGGCGGCCGCGGCAAGGACTTCGGCGGGCGCGGCGACAAGCCGCACCGTGGCTTCCGGGAACGCTCGGGCGAGCGCGGGCAGTCCGGTGGACACGGCACCGGCGGCTATCGCGGGCGCGACTGAGGGCACCGGTGGTGATCGCGGGCGCACCTGAGCGCGCCCGCGAGACTCACATCTTCCCGTACCGCGCCAGGACGAAGCAGTACACGCCGTACGCGGCGATGCCGAGACCGGCCGCGACGAGCAGGATCTGACCGAACGGGGCGGTGCCCAGCGTCTTGAGGGCACCGTCCAGTCCCGTCGCCTTGGACGGGTCGGCGGTGAACGTCGCGACGAGGACCAGGACGCCGGCACCGGCGATCGCCAGGCCCTTCGCGACGTACCCGACGACACCGAGCGGCTCGGCGTACCGGGGCAGCCGCCCGCGGTGCAGGTCGTCGAGGAACTTCTTCGCCGCGCCCTTGTAGACGTGGTAGGCGCCGATGCCGATGATCACCAGACCGGCCGCGACGAGCAGGACCTTGCCGCCGCCGGACTGCATCAACCGGGCGCTCAATCCGGCGTTCTGCTCACTGCTCGACTTGCCGCTGCCCCGCGCGAACTGGAACGCGGTCAGCGCCAGCGCCAGGTAGGCCACCGCGACCCCGAGGGTCTTGACCCGGTCCAGGGCCGAGGGCTTCTCGAGGTCCGAGCGTTTGCCCACCGCGGCTTCGACCAGGCGCCACACCGCCAGGGCGGTGAGCGTCACGGCCAGGACCCACAGGACGATCCTGCCGCCGGGCTGGGCGGCGAGCTGGCGGAGCGCGCCGGACTGATCGGCGCTGGCCGGATCGCCGAATGCAACCTGGATCACGACGTACGCGATCAGCAGGTGCACCACCCCGCTCGCGGCCTGTCCGGCCCGCGCCACCTTCTCGAACATCGGGTGCTGAGCGGCGCCCGCAGCGCCCGTGCTGGTCTGTTGTCCGGTCACGCGACAGGCCTCCAGGATCTCGCGGCGACGGCGCCGGGGCGCCCGGGCAGTGGTGCCTACGGGCAGCCTATCGCGGCTGCGGGGCGCCGTCCGGGTTCGCCGGTGCCGGCTACCGGACCCGGCCCGCCAGGACGTCGGCGGTGGCCCCGTCGACGGATTCGCGGATGATGTCGGCGTGGCCGGCGTGCCGGGCCCATTCCTCGATCTGGTGCAGGACCAGGAAGCGGACACTCAGCGGCACGCCCTGGTCCAGCCAGCGGGCGATGCTCTCCGGCAGGTCCACCACCCGGCCGAGGTCCGGCTCCGCCCGCAGCACGTCGGCGAAGCGAGCTGCGACGGTGTCGAGCCGGGCGAGCTGACCCGCGACGGTCTCGTCGTCGCGCACCTCCCACCCGGCCGTCCAGGCCGCGACGGGGTCGGGGTCGCGGGACTCGGTTCCGGAGATGCGGTCGGCGGCCGCGACCTCGCCGTCGATCACATGGTTCAGCAGTGAGGCCAGGCTCATCGCCGAGGCGCTGGGTGCACTGCGGGCCTGGTCCTCGGTCAGGCCGGACAGCGCATTGCGGAACGCGGTGCGCTGAGTGTCGAGCAGGAGGAGCAGCAGGTCGGTCTCGTTCGTCGTCATGTGCCCAGTGTCGGGGCCATTGCGGACATCTTCGGTCCTGAATCGGCGAACTGGGTGCGGTACAGCTCGCCGTAGCGGCCGTCGGCGGCAAGCAGTTCGGCGTGGGTGCCGCGCTCGACGATGCGGCCGTCCTCGACCACGAGGATGAGGTCCGCCGCGCGGACCGTGGACAACCGGTGCGCGATCACCACCGCCGTCCGGCCGGCCAGCGCCTCCGTGAGCGCCTCCTGCACGGCGGCCTCCGAGGTCGAGTCCAGGTGCGCGGTGGCCTCGTCGAGGATCACCACCCGCGGATGGGCGAGCAGCAGGCGCGCGATGGTCAGCCGCTGGCGTTCACCCCCGGAGAGCCGGTACCCGCGTTCGCCGACGACGGTGTCCAGGCCGTCGGGAAGGGAGCGGATCAGCTCGGTGAGCCGGGCCCGGCGCAGTACGTCCCACAACTCGTCCTCGGTCGCCTCCGGGCGAGCCAGGAGCAGGTTCGCCCGCACGGTGTCGTGGAACAGGTGCCCGTCCTGGGTCACCATGCCGACGGCGCCGCGGATCGAGGCGGTCGTCAGCCGGCGCACGTCGACGTCGCCGAGCAGCACGGATCCGGCGTCGGTGTCGTAGAGCCGCGGCACCAGCTGCGCGATGGTGGACTTGCCGGCGCCGGAGGAACCCACCAGGGCCACCATCTGCCCGGGCGCGGCCCGGAAGCTCACGTCGTGCAGGACCGGTGCGCCGCCGCGGGTGTCGAGGGTGGCCACCTCCTCCAGCGAGGCCAGCGAGACCTTGTCGGCGGAGGGGTACGCGAAGTCCACGTGCCGGAACTCGACGGCGACCGGACCGTCGGGGACGGGGCGGGCGTCGGGCGCCTCCTCGATCAGCGGCCGCAGGTCGAGCACCTCGAAGACCCGCTCGAAGCTCACCATCGCGCTCATCACGTCGACGCGGGCGCTCGCGAGCGCGGTCAGCGGCGAGTACAGCCGCGTGAGCAGCATCGCCATCGCCACGACGGCGCCCGGCTCGAGTTGTCCGCGCAGCGCGTAGAAGCCGCCGAGGCCGTAGACCAGGGCCAGCGCGAGGGCGGACACGAGCGTCAGAGCGGTGACGAACACCGACTGCAGCATCGCCGTCTTCACCCCGATGTCACGCACCCGGCGGGCCCGGACGGCGAACTCCGACGATTCCTGCGACGGGCGTCCGAACAGCTTCACCAGCGTCGCCCCGGGCGCGGAGAACCGCTCCGTCATCTGGGTGCTCATCATCGAATTGTGGTTGGCTGCTTCACGATTCAGTCGGGCGAGTCGTACGCCCATGTGCCGGGCGGGCACCACGAAGATCGGCAGCAGCAGCAGCGCGAGCAGCGTGATCTGCCACGAGATGCCGATCATCACCACCAGCGTGATCGCGAGGGTGACGAGGTTGCCGACCACCCCGGAGAGGGTGTCGCTGAAGGCCCGCTGGGCACCGATCACGTCGCTGTTGAGCCGGCTGACGAGGGCGCCGGTGCGGGTGCGGGTGAAGAACGCGACGGGCATGCGCTGCACATGGTCGAACACGGTGGTGCGCAGGTCGAGGATCAGGTCCTCGCCGATGCTCGCGGACAGCCAGCGGTTCAGGATCCCCAGGCCGGCCTCGACGAGCGCGATCGCGGCGATCAGCACCGCCAGCCACGTGATCACCGAGAGGTCGGCGCGGTCGACGATCGCATCGATCACTCGGCCGGCCAACACGGGGGTGGCCACTCCGAGCGCGGCGATCACGACGCTCAGCAGCAGGTACATGCCGATGTTGCGGCGGTGGGGGCGGGCGAACTCGGCGATCCGGCGCAGGCTGGCGCGCGAGAACGGGCGCCGGTCGCTCTGCGCGTGCATCGCGTTGTACATCGCGTTCCACGCGGTCACTTCCATGCTCATGTGGGGAGCCTCCTGAAGTCGGTCGCCCGACCGTAGAACCTCGAGTGGACTCGAGGTCAAGGGTAGGTCGCGCGGCGCCACGCGACCGTGTCGTCACCACCGGATCCGTCGGCGCGGTCGCGTCCCGCCGGGGGAATTCTGCCCGGCCACTCCGATAGGAAGGCTCGTCGTCGTCGCGGCCGCGGACGTAGGGTCGGGAACATGGCACCGAAGATCGCAACCGCAGACCGCGTGGACCGTGACCGGTTGCTCGAGTTCGTCCGCCCGCGTCACCGCGGCACGCTGGTCACCACCCGGTCCGACGGCCGGCTGCAGATGTCCCCGGTCACGTGCGGGCTCGACGACGCCGGCCGCATCGTGATCGCGACCTACCCGGAACGCGCCAAGGTCGTGAACATCCGCCGCCGCCCGGCCGTGTCGATCATGATCCACTCCGACGACTGGAACGGCCCGTACGTCCAGATCGACGGCACCGCCGAGGTGATCGACCTGCCGGATTCGGTCGAGCCGCTGGTCGAGTACTTCCGCGCCGTCGCCGGGGAGCACCCCGACTGGGACGAGTACCGGGAGGCCATGCGCACGCAGGGCAAGTCCCTGATCCGCATCACCGTCGACGACTGGGGTCCCGTGGCGACGGGCGGCTTCCCGCCCGGCCGGGTCTGAACCGCGGGATCAGCGCGCGACGTCGACGACCAGCCGGGTCGGGTTCGTCAGCGTGTACACGTCGAACGGGGTGTTCGGCTCGGCGACGCCGATGAACGACTGGGTCACGCCCTCGAACACCCCGGAGCCGTTGACCTCGACGACCGAGCCGCCCGGCTGCGCGAGCACCGGGTTCGGGCCGGAGTAGGGCTCGACACCGCTGTCGAACGGGTACGCGGACCCGTCGATGAGCACCTGCAGGATCGCGCCGCCCGCGACGGTCACGTCGTTGCCGCTGCCGTCCTGCACCGCCCGGTCGACGTAGCCGACGCGCCATCCCGGGGTGCCGGTCCCGCCCATCTCGTACACGACCCGGTCGAAGTTCTCGTGCCGGCCGGTGCGGATCTCGGTGACGGTCAGCTTCGCGTCCGCCGAGGCGGGTGACGTCTTGTCCGCCGCGTCGGTGGGGGCGGGCTCCTCACGCGACGAGTCCGTCGACCCCGACGAGGACCCGGACGGGACGGACGAGGTGGCGGTGCTCGCCGACGCGGACGGCGCAGGGCTGTCGGCGTCCGAGCAGCCCGCGAGGACCAGGGCGAGGGCGACGACGGCGATCCGGGCGTGCTTCATGGGGAAGATGTTACGGCTGTGACGGAGCGGTTTCCGGGAAGCGGGCCTCACTCCAGGAGTTCGCGCAGGTAGGCGATGTCCTCGGCAATTCCCTCCGCCGGGGTTTCGAGGACGACCGGGGCGTCCGCCGCCCGGCACACGGCCACCAACAGGTCGGGATCGATCGTGCCGGAGGTGATGCCGGCGTGGCGGTCCCGGCCGGAACCGAAGCCGTCGCGGGAATTGTTCAGGTGGACCAGGTCGATCCGGCCGGTCGCGGCCCGGACCCGTTCCACGACGTCGACGAGGTCCTCGCCGCCCGCCCAGGCGTGGCAGGTGTCGAGGCAGAAGCCGACGTCGTAGTCGCCGACGGCGTCCCACAACCGGGCGATGGCATCCACGTGCCGCGCCATCGCGAAGTCGCCGCCCGCGGTGTTCTCGATCAGGACGGGTACCGCGAACCCGCCCTTGTCCTCCTGCCGCTCGAACAACTTGCGCCAGTTCTCCACCCCCGCCGCGATCTCCTCCCCGGACCGGACGTGGCCGCCGTGCACCACCAGGCCGAAGGCGCCGATCCGGGCGGCCGCCTCCGCGTGCTCGGCCACGGCCTTGCGCGACGGCATCCGCAACCGGTTGTTCGTGCTGGCGACGTTGATCACGTAGGGGGCGTGCACCACCACCGCGACATCCGACGCACGGATCTGCTCCTGCCGGGGATGCGTGCCCGGCTTCGTCCACCCCTGGGGCTCGCCGAGGAACAGTTGCACCAGGTCTGCGCCGTATCGTTCGCCGCAGCCGATCGGATCGTCGTCCTGCCGGACGTGTGCTCCTATCCGCATGATCTCGACGGTAGCGCCCGGCGGCGCCGCCACAGCACCCCGCCGCGCGTCACCCCGAGATCCGGCCCCGAGGAATCCGGGACGTCCCCGATGGTGCCTCGTCGGAAAAGTCAGGAAGATGGTGGACATGCCAGCCCACACCGCCACCGCCGCGCGCGCTATCGACCTGATCAAGATCTACGGAACCGGTGAGACCGCTGTCCACGCCCTCGACGGGGTGAACGCGGAGTTCGCGGCGGGGGAGTTCACCGCCATCATGGGCCCCTCGGGTTCGGGGAAGTCGACGCTGATGCACTGCCTCGCCGGCCTCGACACCGCCACGTCCGGTGCGGTGGTCCTCGGGGACACCGATCTGACCGACCTGTCCGACAAGCAGATGACCCAGTTGCGCCGCGACCGCATCGGCTTCGTCTTCCAGGCGTTCAACCTGGTGCCCACGCTCACTGCCCTCGAGAACATCACGCTGCCCGTCGACATCGCCGGTCGCAAGGTCGACCGGGAATGGCTGGACACCGTCGTGACCCGTCTCGGGCTCGGCGACCGGCTCGATCACCGGCCGGGGGAGCTGTCCGGCGGTCAGCAGCAGCGGGTGGCGTGCGCTCGCGCGCTCGCCGGCCGGCCCGACATCATCTTCGGTGACGAGCCCACCGGTAACCTCGACTCCCGCTCCTCGGGTGAGGTGATGTCGATCCTGCGGGCCGCGGTCGACGAGTTCGGGCAGACCGTCGTGATCGTCACGCACGACCCCCGGGCGGCCAGCTACGCGGACCGCGTGGTGTTCCTCGCGGACGGGCGCATCGTCGACGAGATGCGCGACCCGACCGCCGAGTCGGTCCTCGACCGGATGAAGCAGTTCGACGCCGTCGTCGTGCCCACGGCGAAGTAGGGGCGAGCCGACCATGAGCGCGAATCCCATCCGCAGGGTTGCCCTGCGCAACCTCGCCGCCCACAAGGTGCGGCTGCTGCTGACCGTTCTGTCCGTGGTGCTCGGCACGGCGTTCGTCACCGGCTCCTTCGTCTTCACCGACACGCTGCAGCGCACGTTCGACGACCTCTTCGCCGACGCCGCCAAGGGCGTCGACGTCCGCGTCAGCAGCGAACAGCAGGGCTCGAGCGGCGTCCCCGACTCCGACGTCGCGGTCGTCTCCGCGGTCCCCGGTGTGCGAACCGTGGTGCCGGCGTTCGAGGGGCCGGTCATCGTCCTCGACTCCGAGGGGGCGGCCATCCAGACCGGCGGTGCCCCCAGCGAGGGGACCGCCTATCTGCCGCCCGACCAGCAGCTCGGTGATCCCACCGAGTTCGTCGCCGGCCGGCCGCCCGCCGCGGACAGCCAGATCGCGCTCAACTCGAGCGCCGCCGAACGCGCCGGTCTGTCCGTCGGTGACCCGACGAAGATCCTCGCCGCGTCGGCCGGGATCGTTCCGGTCACGGTCAGCGGCATCTACGACGTCGAGACCGACACCGGCGGTTACGTCGGGGCGATGTTCACCGAGAACCAGGCCCGTGCCCTGTTCACCGACGGCACCCACGTGCAGTACATCGACGTCGCCGGGGACGGAGTGCCCGCCGACGAGCTGCGGGACCGGATCGCCGCCGCCGTGCCCGACCAGAAGGTCCAGACCGGCGCCGAGGTGAGCGAGGAGATCAAGACCGAGATCGAGGAGGCCCTGAGCTTCCTGAACTACTTCCTGCTCGCGTTCGGCGCGATCGCGCTGCTGGTGGGCACCTTCATCATCTACAACACCTTCTCGATGATCGTCGCGCAACGCCTGCGGGAGCTCGCCCTGCTCCGGGCGATCGGGGCGAGCCGCAGCCAGGTGGGCCGGTCGGTGACCCTCGAGGCGCTGGTCGTCGGGGTCGTGGGCAGCGCCCTCGGCATCGTCGGCGGCGTGGCCCTGGCGTACGGGCTGCGCGCCGCGCTCAACGCGTTCGACGTCGGCCTGCCCTCGGGTCCCCTGCAGCTCGCACCGCGGACCGTGCTCGTGGCCCTGCTCATCGGCATCGTCGTCACCGTCGTCAGCGCCTACGCCCCGGCCCGTCGCGCGAGCAAGGTTGCGCCGGTCGCGGCCATGCGGGAGGAGTCCACCGCGACCGTCGAGTCGCTGCGGATGCGCACCGTCGTCGGGGCCGTCGCCGCCGTGGTCGGTGCCGCCGTCGTCGTCGTCGGCGCCCAGGGCACCGGCGGGGGCGCGGCCTCCACCGTCGGCATCGGGGCGTTCGCCCTGATCATCGCGGTCCTGCTCGCGGCGCCTGCGCTGTCGCGGCCGTTCGTGGCGGGGCTCGGCGCGGTCGTCGCCCGCCCGTTCGGAGCGGTGGGCCGGCTCGCGCGCACCAACGCGGTGCGCAATCCCCGCCGCACCGCCGCCACCGCGTTCGCCCTGACCCTGGGCCTGATGCTGGTGTCCGTGATCGGGGTGTTCGGCGCGTCCGCCAAGGCGAGCGTCAACTCGCTCGTCGACACCGGCGTCAAGTCCGACTTCATGCTCACCGGACCGCAGATGATCGGGGTGCCCGTGGGGGCGGCCGCGGCGGCCGCCCGCGCCGACGGCGTGGAGGAGACCGTCGCGATGCACGGCGTCCCGGCGCGCATCGGCGACGAGGACACGTTCGGCGTCGCGCTGTCCGGGCCGCTCGGCGACGTGCTCGAGGTCGACGTCGTCGAGGGACGGGAGGACGTCGCCGGCACCGACCTGCTGGTGTCGCAGACCACGGCCGCGGAGAAGGGCTGGCGGGTCGGCGATGTGGTCACCCTCACCAGCCGCGACGGCGAGGACGTCGCCACGACGGTGAGCGGCATCTTCGCCGACAACCAGCTGCTCGGCTCGTGGGTCGTCTCCGAGGAGGTCTACCAGGAGTTCACCGCCCCCGCCTCCCGCGCGGACTTCGTGGTGTTCGTCGACACCGCGGCCGGCAGCGACCCGGATGCGATCCGCGTGGCCCTCGAGGACGCCACCAAACAGTTCGTCGTGGTGCAGGTGCTCGACCGGGAGCAGTTCAAGGGCCAGCAGGCCGCCCAGATCGACACCCTGCTCGCCGTGCTCTACGGGCTTCTCGCGCTGGCGGTGGTCATCGCGATCCTGGGCATCGTCAACACCCTCGCGCTGTCCGTCGTGGAACGCCGCCGGGAGATCGGCATGCTCCGCGCGGTAGGCATGCAGCGGGTCCAGGTCCGCCGCACCATCTACCTCGAGTCGATGCTCATCGCGGTGTTCGGGGCGGTCGTCGGTCTGGTGCTGGGTCTGGCGTTCGGCTGGGGCTTCGTCCGGACCCTGGCCGATCAGGGCCTCGACCAAATCGCCGTCCCGTGGGGACAGGTGCTCGGCATGCTCGTCGGCTCGGCCGTCGTCGGGGTGCTCGCCGCCCTGTGGCCGGGTGTGCGCGCCGCGCGCACCCCGCCGCTCGAGGCGATCTCCGACATCTGACGCCGCAGTCCTCGTCGTCCGCCCCCGGTGCCACGCACCGGGGGCGGACCGCGTCCGGCCGCCCGTGCCGGTCGCGAGTTGTCCACACCCGGCTCGTTTCTCCACAGTTCGCCCGCCGCAGGGTCGCATCGCGCCGCGGCGGGCGCGCGGCCGGTTAGGCTGCCGCGCCAGGGGGTGGATCGATGGATCTTCGGCAGTTGCAGCAGTGGGACCCGGATGCACTGGACGGTCTCGGCACGGTGCTGGACCGGCACGCGGGGGAACTCGAGCGGATCGGGACGCAGATCACCGGACGGTTCGGCGGACAGTGGTCGGGCATCGCCCACGCCGCCGCCGAGCGGCGGATCGGTGACGTCGCCGAGCAGATCGCGCGGCGGTCCGACGCGTATCGCGAGGTGAGCCGCTGCGCGACATCGTGCGCACCGCGGCTGCGGGCGCTGCGCGCGGAACTCGACGACGCCACCCGCTGGGCCCGGGACCGGGCCTTGACGGTGCGGGACGACGGAACCGTCACGGCCGGCCCGGGACCGGACGCGGACTCGCACCGGCACGAGGCCGAGGCCCGCATCCGGGCGGTCCTCGACCGGGCCGAGGCGCTCGATCGGTGGGCCGCGGCCGATCTCGCCGGGACGGTGCACGAACCGGCGTCCCGTCCGCTCGGTTTCGGTGCCGTGCGCGCTGCACCCGCACCCACCGCCGTGGTGCCGCCAGCCGGGACGGCCGCGGCCGAGGTGGCGGCATGGTGGGCCGGACTCGACGACGGCGAGCGCACGTGGCTCGCCGCCTCGGCGCCCGAGCGGATCGGCAACCTCGACGGGGTGCCCGCCGCGGTGCGGGACCTGGCCAACCGCGCGCAGCTGGCGGCCGAACGGCACCGGCTCGAGGCGGTCGCCGCCCGCTTGCAGGCCCAGCTCGACGCCGCTCCGTTCGGCGGACTGACGAGCAACGCCGACGCCGGGCTCGCCCAGACCCGCAACAAGATCGCCGCGCTCGACGCCGTCGAGGTGGCGCTGTCCCGGCCGGCACGGCAGTTGCTGACTCTCGACCTCTCGGGCCGCGAAGCGATGGCCGCCGTGGCGGTCGGAGATGTCGACACCGCCGACCACGTCACCGTCTTCACCCCGGGCGCCGGGTCCACCGTGCAGGGCCATCTCGCCGGATACGACAGCCGGATGGCGGCGCTGAAGGACGAGACCGAGCGCCAACTGCAGGCGGCGGGCCGCGGCGCCGAGTCGGTCGCCGCCGTGACCTGGCTGAACTATCAGGTGCCGCAATGGGGCTGGGGCCTCGCCCGCACCGAGTCGAGCCCGGTCTCCGACCTCGCCGCGGTCCGCGCCGCCCCGCGGCTCGCCGGATTCCTCGACGGCCTGCGCGCCGAGCGGGATCCGCACGTGACCGCAGTCGGTCACTCCTACGGCGCTCTCGCCACCGGGCTGGCGCTGCAGCAGGGCGTCGGTGTGGATGCCGCCGTGTTCCTCGGCGCCCCGGGCATCGGCACCGACGACGTCGCCGAACTGGGGGTGCCACCGGGCGCGGCGTACCTCGTCGAGGCCGACCGCGACCCGGTCGGGGACCTCGGCACGTTCGACGGCGATCCGAGTTTCCTCGACGGGGTGACCCAGCTGTCGAGCGACGCCGGGCCGGACGCGTCCGGCCGGCCGCGTCTCGGCTCGACCGGGCACAGCGAGTACCTGAACGACGGCACGATGAGCCTGTACAACGTCGCCGCGGTCGCCGGCGGGCTCACGGATCGAGTGGTGCGATGAGGGGGGTGCGGCTCGGTGTGCCGATGCTGGCGCTGGTGGTCGCCGGGTGCGCGGGTGGACCGTTCCCCGTCGCCGTGCCCGAGCCGGTGGCCGCGGACCGCGCCGGTGCCGTCGAGTACTACACCCGGGTCCGGCACGACGCGACCGCCGCCCTGTCACGCGCATTCCCGGAGATGCAGTTCCGGCAGTCGACCCGGGGGACGACGGGTTACTGCGAACTGCCCGACGGCTCGGCGGGCACCACGGTGTTCCTCCCCGCGCTGCTCTCCGATCGGCCCGTGCCGGCCGGGCAGCTGGAGCGGGCGGCACGGGTGTTCGAGGAATCGTTGGCGGGCAGCGGATTCCACGGCTCCCGGTCCATACCGGTCGGGACGGGGCTCGAGATCCGGATGTTCGCCGCGGATGGTTCCGTCATCGCGTTCGGCAGCTATCTCGCCGCGACGGTGGGGCTGACGGTGGGGTGTTACCCCGAGCCGCCGTAGTCCGGGCTCGTCCGGCACCGCCCGCGCGGTTGCTCGACCGCGGCGTGTCCCTTCTCGCTCGCGGTGTCCCCACCTCGCCGTGCGTTAGGCTCGAGCCTCGTCCCGTCGGCGAAAGGGCAGTGATGCGTGCGGTGCTCGGCGTCGCGATCGATGCCGGTGAGGTCTGTGCGGTGCTCGTGGACGCCGACGTTCCGGTCCTCGGCCCGTTCGACACGCAACGCTGGCCCGTGGGGGACCGTGCCGAAGCTGAGGCGGTGAGCCGGGCGTTCACGGCGATGACCGAGCGTGCCGCGCGGGCGGAGGTGCACTTCACCCGAGCCGGACTGGTGGCACCCGCGACGGTCGTCCCGGACTCCGGGACGACCGAGGTGCGGACCGTGGGGATCGACGAGGCCCGGCTGGCCTTCCTCGCCGCGGTCCCGGAACTCGACGGGGTGCGGACGGTGGTGCTGATCGGCCGCGACGATGCCACCGTGCGCGTGTCGGTCGCCGACCTCCGCTCGGGAGCGGTGCTCGCGTCGGTTGCCGCGGCGGAGGACGACTTCGGCCGGATCGTGCCCGCACTACCGGAGGCCGCCGACGAGGCTGTGGCGCTCGCCGGTGTCGCACCGGAGGCGCTGGTGTTCCCGGACCTGCGCCCCGGCGACGTCGCCGCCGCCCGTGCACTGGCGGCGGCGGTCGGTGTGCCGTTCGTGACCCCGCACGGCGGGCCGTGGCACCGGGCCACCGGCGCCGCACTCGTGGCCGCACGCACCGAACCGCTACCGGCGCCCTCGTCGCCGTCGTCACGGCGAGTCGCGCTGCTGGTGGCGGTCGTCGTCGCGCTGGCCGTCCTGCTCGGCGGCGGGCTGGCCGTCGCCATCGGTGGGACCGGACCGTCCGAGCCGCCGCGCCCGGCCGACGCCGCCCGGTCCGTGCCCGCCCCCTCGGCCGGTCCTGGCCCGGACACCGGGGTGCCGACCGCGGTTCCGTGTCAAGGGGACGACACTCCGCAGGTCCGTCCCGCGGGCTGGTCGGTGCGGGCGTCCGACCCCGATCTCGGCCCCCGTCCCGCCCCCGCGCCGCCGTCGACCGTCGCCGCCCCGCCGTGCGAATGACGTTCCCCCGGAATGCCGTTCGATTCAGGCGCGGGATGCGAGCCGGGTACCGGCCGCGCGCAGGGCGTCGAGATCGGTGGCGACCATGATCTCCGCGAACCGGTCCCGGTAGTCGCCGAGATCGTCGCCCACGGATCCCACCACCGCCACAACCGGCGCCGCGTGCACCCGGGCGAGGATCGCCGAGACGATCTTTCCCGAGCGGGACTGCCCGTCGAGGCGTCCTTCGCCGACGACAACGAGGTCGGCGCCGGCGAGTGCGGTGTCGAAACCGACAGCGTCGAGCACGAAGTCGGCTCCCGAGCGCAGGTCCGCGCCGAACTGCGCCCACATGCCGCCGGCGAAACCCCCGGCCGCGCCGGTGCCGTCGACCTCCCGCGGATCACGCGGCAACGTCACGGCTGCGTCCTCGAGGCGGCGGGTGAGCCGCTCCACGGTCGTCGCGTCCGCGCCCTTCTGCGGGCCGAACACCCGGGCGGCATCGGCGTAGCGGGTCGTCACGTCCGTCAGCACCGTGACGGTGGCGGTACCCAGGCCGCCGGCGTCCATGACGGCGGCGATCGCACCGAGCCCGCCGTCGGTCGTGGCCGATCCTCCCGCCGCGACGACGACGTGCGTGGCGCCGCGCCGCACGGCCTCGGCCATCGCCAGCCCGGTGCCGTAGGTGTCCGCCGTCATCGGATCGCGGAAGCCCTTGTGCGGTGTGGTGATTCCGCTGAAGGTGGCGAGCTCGACGACCGCGGTGCCGTCCTCGCCGAGCCCGAACGAACCCGAACACGGGGCGCGCCACGGATTGACGGAGTCGATCTCGATCAGCTCGAGACCGAGCGGGCCGGTGAGCACCTCGAGGGTGCCGTCACCGCCGTCGGCGACCGGCATCCGGATCGTCTCGAGCCCGGCCGATTCCGCGCCCGCCGCCACGGCGGCGGCCACCTCGGCGGCGCGGTACGTGCCCTTGAAACTGTCCGGGGCGATCAGCACCTTCACCGCTGCACCACCCATTCGAACGCCGCGGCCTCGGATCGGGCACCCTGCGCGGCGCGCGAGCGGTTCGGCTCGCCCAGCTCGGTGACGACGGACTCGCCCAGCCGGACCAGGTCGGCGAACACCGGCGGGGTCAGCCACGCGGGCCGGGTGGCGAACAGCAGGTCCTCGCTCGCGGTGTTGCCGCTCGCGCCGGGTGCGAAGGGGCAACCACCGAGTCCGCCGAGCGAGCCGTCCACCACCGCAGCGCCCGCCTCGATCGCGGCGAGGCTGTTGGCGACGCCCAGGCCCCAGGTGTCGTGGCCGTGGAAGACGATGCGGCGGGCGGGAGAGTCCGCACGTACCCGGGACACCAGCGCCGCGACCTGCGCGGGCACGGCCTGACCGAGGGTATCGGCGAGGACGATGTCGGCGGCGCCGTCGGCGCGCGGGTCGCACGCGATCTCGAGCACCCGGTCGGGGTCGACGGGCCCGTCGAACGGGCACGTGAATGCAGTGGCGAGGCAGAGCTGGATGGTGCCGCCGGCGGCGCGGGTGTGTTCCACCGCGGCGGGCATCGCGGCGAGGCTCGCGTCGGTGTCCCGTCCGATGTTGGCGCGGTTGTGGGCGTCCGACACCGACAGGCAGTACTGGAAGTGCCGGGCGCCGGCGGCGGCCGCCTTCTCCACGTGCCGCGGCGTGGCCACCCAGATGTAGCAGCGGTCGAGTTCCTCGGGGGTGAGCATCCCGATCAGCTCGACCGTGCCGGCCATCGGCGGGACCAGGTCGGGCCGGGCCATCGAGCCGATCTCTAGCTGCGGCACGCCGGCGGCCAGCAGGGCGCGGACGATCTGCGCCTTCCGCTCGGTGGGCAGCACCTTGCCGGTCAGTTGCAGCCCGTCGCGCAGGGTCACGTCGCGCAGCTGCGGTGCCCCGGCACTCACGACACCACCGCTCATCACACCACCGCGCACCACACCGCCACTCACGACACCACCTCCAGGAGCTCGTCGATCTCGGCCTCGGTCCGGCCGAGCAGACCCCCGAGCACCTCGCGGGTGTGTTCGCCCAGATCCGGTCCGACGTGGCGGATGGGCAGCGACCGGCCGCCGAGCACGGGGACGATGCCCGGGAACCCGACCTGCTTCGGCTCGTCCTCGCCGACGTCGACGGCGAAGTGCTGGATCATGTTCCGCGCCCGGTACTGCTCGTCGTCGACGATGTCGGCCGCCGTGTAGATCGGCCCGCTCGGCACCCCCGCGGCGTCGAGGATCCCGAGCACCTCGTCGCGCGGCCGACGACGGGTCCAGTCGGCGATCGCGGCGTCGAGTTCCTCCCGGCGGGCCCAGCGACCGGCGTTGGTGGCGAGGTCGGGATCGTCGGCGAGGTCGGGTCGCTCGATGGTGCGCATGTAGCGCTGGAAGATTGCGTCCGCGTTCCCGGCGATGATCACGGAGGTGCCGTCCGAGCAGGGATAGGCGTTGGACGGGGCGATGCCCTCCATGCGGCCGCCCACCCGTTCCCGCCGGACCCCGTAGGCGAGGTAGTCGGGAATCAGCGACTCCATCATCGACAGCATCGACTCGTTCAGGGCGACGTCGACGACCCGGTTCGCCGGCGGCAGCGACCCGATCAGCTGCCGCTGCAGCAGCGCCGTGACCGAGCCGAAGGCCGCGTACAGCCCGGCGATGGAGTCGCCGATCGACACCCCCACCCGCACCGGCGGCCGGTCCGGGTCCCCGACGAGTTCCCGGAACCCGCCCACGGCCTCGGCCACGGCCGCGAATCCGGGACGCTCCGCGAGCGGGCCGGTCTGGCCGAACGCGGAGATCCGGGTGATCACCAGGTCCGGTTTGATCTGCGCGAGCACCTCGGGGCCCATTCCCCACCTCTCCAGGGTGCCGGGCCGGAAGTTCTCGAGCAGCACGTCGCAGTGACGCACCAGATCGAGGATCACGGCCCGGCCCGCCTCGGTGCGCAGGTCCACCACGATGGACTTCTTGTTGCGGTTCACCGTGCGGTACAGCATCGACGTGTCCCCGGCGTACAGGCGCCAGTTGCGCAGTTCGTCGCCGGTGCGGGGCCGTTCGACCTTGATGACCTCCGCGCCGAAGTCGGCGAGCAGCCGGCCCGCGGTGGGCGCGGCGATGTAGTTGCCGAGTTCGAGGACGCGGATGCCTTCGAGAGGGCGCAGGATCTCCTCCGAGTTCATGGGCAACAGTGTGCCCTGTGCTGCGCCGCAGCGGTGTGCCCTGTGCTGCGCCGCAGCGGGTGCGATGCGTTCCCCGTGGTGGACACGCCGCGACCCTCCCGCGCTCGTGTGACCTGGCGCACTATTCTTCCTCTCGGGCAGGGGGCCTCGGGAAGGTGCTTGGGTCATGGTGGTCGCGAAAGTCGTTCTGTGGTGTGCGCTGCTGGTGGGGCTGGTCGGCGCCGGGGTCGCCGTCAACGCGCTGCATGTGCACGGCGCCGTCGGGTCACTGATCGTGGCGTCCGTCGCGGGTCTGGTGCTGCTGCGGCTCCGGCCCGCGGCCCAGCTCGAGGTCGAACCGGAGCGCGTCACACCCTGACCGCCCGCACGCTGGGCTTGCGAGGGCAGGCCGAAGCAGCGGACGCGCGTCGGCAGACGCACCCTCTCCTCCTTGAGCCTGTCATGGCAGGCACAACCCTGGACAATCGCGCGCAGTGGGGGCACACTCGCATCAATGCCTGCCGTCGCAAGCACAGAGAGGAGAGGCCGTGGCCACGCCCCGTCGTCGCGCCCGCACGGGACGCGGCGGTCTCGGTGACTACTTCGTCGACCGTCGGCACCGGCTCGGCCTCACCCAGTCCGAACTGGCCGACCTCGCCGGTGTGTCGCGTTCGAGCGTGCAGTCGCTCGAGTCCGGCCGCGCCACCGTGCAACTCGATCTCGTCGTGGCCATCGCCGACGCGCTGGGCTGCGACCTGACCCTCACCACGCGCGGCGACCGGGCCGGGTGAGCCGGGTGGTCGAACGCCTCGTCGCCGTCGACAGCGCCGACGTGTACAAGGGCGACCGGCTGGCCGGGCACCTCGCCCGGGACGGCCACGATGTCGTGTTCCGGTACGCGCAGGACTACCTCGACGATCCGGCCGCCCCCGCCCTCGCGTGGACGGTGCCGAAGACCGCGGAGGAGGTCCGCGCCGGCGGCGGCAGCGTGCCCCCGTTCTTCGCCGGCCTGCTGCCCGAAGGCATCCGGCTCCGCGGCGCCGTCGCCGCCACCAAGACCTCCGAAGACGACCACCTCACCATTCTCATGGCGGTCGGCGCGGACACCATCGGCGATGTGCGGGTGCTCCCCGCCGGCGCCCGGCCCCCGACGTCGACGCTCCTGCTGGACCCGGAGGCCGTCCGGCGTGAGGACCTGCACGAGCTGTTCGACCGGATCTCCGGCCACGAGTCCGTCGTCCTCGACCCGACCTCCCTGCCGGGAGTGCAGGCGAAGGTGTCGGCCCAGATGTACTCCGCCCCCGTCGCGACGGTGCAGGGCCCCGCCATCCTCAAACTCGCACCGCCCCGCGGCTACCCCCGCCTGGTCGAGAACGAGCACTTCTTCATGGGTCTCGCGACCGCCTGCGGCCTCGCCGTCGCCGGACACCAGCTGGTCTACGACCGCAGGGGCAACGCGGGACTGCTCGTCGCCCGCTTCGACCGATGGATCGGTCCCGGCCACACCGTCCACCGCACCGCGCAGGAGGACGCCTGCCAGGTCCTCGGTGTCTACCCGGCGGCCAAGTACCGGCTGAAGACCGAACGCGTCGTCGAGGCGCTGGCCGCCGCGTGCGAGCGCGGCGGCGGATCGGCCCGCGTCGCGACCCTCGAACTGCTGCGGCTGGTGGCGTACTCGTACGCCGTCGGCAACGGCGACCTGCACGGGAAGAACTTCTCGATCCGCCTCACCGAGGCCGGGCTGTGGGCCGTCACCCCGGCCTACGACCTCCTGTGCACCCAGCCCTACCTCGGTTGGCGCGACCCGATGGCCCTCGACCTGTACGGCAAGGGCAACAAGCTCACCCGCCGCCACTTCGTCGAGTCCGGCGGCCGGCTCGGGGTGCCCGAACGCGCCGTCACCCGGATGCTCGACGGGATCCGGCGCGGGATCGCCGGGGGCCTCGACCGTCTCCCCGAGATCGGGTTCGGTGAGCGGGACACGGCCCGGCTGCGGGACATGCTGGTCCGGCGCGCCGACGAACTCGGCTGATCCGGTCGTCGTGCATCGGCCGGACCGCCGGCCGGTAGAGTCCCCGGCGGGCGTCCCGCACGAGACCGCGGTCGCCAGTCGCGCATCGAAGAGGAGCACCGGGTCGTGTCGCTGTGGTCGACTGCACTGTCCCCCGGGATGCTCAGCGAGTACGTCTGGATCGACCTGATGCCGTGGCTCGACCGGTACGGCTCGGCCCGCAACGCGCAACTGGCCGCCCTCGCACCCGACGAGCGCTGGTGGGAACGCCGGTCCCCGGCGGAGACCGCCGCCTCCGCCGACGTCGTGGCGATCTGTGGGGAACTGGCCCGCATCTACGTCACCGAGCATCCCGATCTGGTGTTCTCCGCGGGCATCGCCGACACCGTCGACGTCCCCGTCGCCGCGCTCGGTCTCGGCACCCGGGCCGCCGCCACCGTCGCGCGGCTGCCCCGCGCCGCGACCACCGCCGGTCTGCTCGGCTACACGCCCGCCGCGTTGTTCTCCGTGCGCGGCGCGGGCCCGGAGACCGTGCACCAGATCGTGCAGGCCGTCCTCGTCCTCGCCATCCTGCGGGATCCGGCGTCGCTGCGAGTGGCGACCGACGCCCCCACGCTCCCGCCCGCGTTGTCGCTGCTGCTCGACGACCTCGTCGCGCTCGCACGGTGGCGCGCGCTGCGCGCCGACCCGGACCGGCCGCTGGTGCGGGTCGAACTCGAGGACGGCACCCCCGAGGAGATCCAGCAGGTCGCCGCGCGCATCGCCGCCCTGACCGCCCGCGACCTGCCGGTGCCCGCGCCGCAGCGGGCCCTCGACGAGCTCGCCGCGTACGTCGCCGGGCTGTCCGCACCCGAGCGTGACGCGATCCGCCGCCGGGTGCTCGGCGACGAGCCACCGGACCCGGACGCTCCGTCGACCTTCGCGTTCGGCACCGCCGTCGGCGATCTGCTCGCGGCGCTGCGCGTCGATGTCCGCCCCGTCGCCGCCCTCGAGCGGATCCTGGGGTTGCGACCGGAGCTGGCCCAGCCCGTCCCGGGACTCGACGTGCCGCTGTGGCGGGCGCTCGCGCGCCTCGACGATCGCTTCGAGGTGGCCGACGGGTGGGTCGCGGTCCCGGGCCTCCCCGAAGCCGAGCGCCACACCCACGCGCTGCTCGCCGAGTTCGAATCCCCGAACGGGGTCGTCGAACCCGCAGCCGTCGCCGTCGTGTGGAACCTGCCCGCCGCGGAATTCGCCGCGTGGCTGCACCGGTGCGGCGTCCCGATGTTCGAGGGCCGTGCTCTGACCCGGCAGTCCGCGTTCGCCGATCACGCCGCCGCGGTGCTCGAGGTGATCGGGGATCCGCTCACGGCCGCGGAGCTCGTCGACCGCATGGGCACCCCCGCCGGTCCCGCCGCCGTGATCGACGCGATGGGCGCCGACGAGCGGTTCTCGCTCGCCGAGAACGGCCGGTGGTCGCTCACCGAATGGGAGACCGACGAGGCGGGCGCGGTGCGCGGCCGCATCGCCCGGATCGTCGACGCCGACGGCGGCTCCGCCGACCTCGACCGTGTCGTCGACCGTCTGGTCGAACGCTTCGGGGTGTCGCCGACCAGCGCCCGGATCTTCGCCGGCAGCGGCGACTTCGAGATCGTCGACGGCCGGGTGCGCCGGCGCCGTCGCACCCACGTGAGCGTCAAGCCCCCGCACCGCACCCGCCGGCTCTACCGCCTCGGCGACGTGTGGCGGCTGCGGGTCACCGCCACGCGGGACCACCTGCGCGGCGCCGATTTCCCGGTGCCGTCCGCGGTCGCGGGCGTCATCGGCTGCGCCCCGGGACGCGAGGTCGCCCTGTCGTCCCGGCTGGGCACCCAGGTCGTGCGCTGGACGGGTGCGTCCCCGCATCTCGGCAGCGTGCGACGGTTCCTCGAGGATCTCGGAGTGGACGAGGGCAACGAGATGTTCCTCGAGTTCCACCCCGGCGGACGGTTCGACGTGCTCCCGCTGCGCACCGTCGCCGACAACGCCGAACCGCTGCGCAAGGCACTCGCCCTCATCGGCCACTCGGCCCCGGAGATCGTGCCGGAGGAGGGCGTCGCGCCGGCCTTCGCGGCCGCCGTCGGTCTGGGCGACGAGACCCGCCCGCGCCGGGTGCTCAGTGCCTACCGGGCCCGGCACGAGGCCGAAGTGACCGCATTGCTCGAGCAGGCGTGGGTGCGCGTGCCAAGCTGAGCGCATGCCGATCCGCAGACCCGAGCGCCCACTGCTGGCGAACGACGCCGAACGCCTCGTCTGGGAGGCACTCGTCCGGCAGCTCGGCGACGGGGATCTCGTCGCGGCGGGCCTGCGGGTCACCGACCACCTCAAGGACCACGAGATCGACTTCGTCGTCGCGCTCGAGGGCCACGGCATCGTGTGCCTCGAGGTCAAGGGTGGTCAGGTGTGGCACGACGGCTTCCAGTGGGTGCAGGCCCGGCAGGGCAAGGACCGGTCGATCGATCCGGTCCGGCAGGTGCTCCAGTCCTGCTACGCGTTGCGGCGCTACGTCGAGGCCGATCCTCGCTGGACGCAGGGCCGGCTGCGCTGGGACCACTTCGTCGTCCTGCCCCACACCGAGATCCGCGCCGACTTCGCCCTGCCCGAGTGTCCGCGGTGGAAGGTGATCGATCGCAACGACCTCGGCAGCATCGCCGAACGACTGCGGGCGGTGCTCGACAAGCAGGAGCTCGACCGGCCGGCCCTCACCGCCGACGGCGTCGACCGGTTCGCCGAGGTCCTCGCGGGCCGGGGCCTGCCGCAGCGCGACGTGGTCTCGCGCGCCGTCGCCAACGAGGACGCCGCGGACCGGCTCACCGAGCAGCAGGCCGTCATCCTCGACGCGACCCGCCTGCTGACCCGTGTCGAGGTGCGCGGCGGCGCCGGCACGGGGAAGACGTTCCTCGCGCTCGAGCAGGCCCGGCGCCTCGCCGAGCAGCACCAGCGCGTCGCGTTGATCTGCTATTCGCACGGTCTCGCGTCCTACCTGCAGCGGATCACCGCGACGTGGAACCGGAAGAAGCGGCCCGCCTACGTCGGCGAGTTCCACGCCCTCGGCCGGCTGTGGGGGGCGGCCGAAGGCCCCGACGAGGCGCTGCGGACCGCCGACACCGTGCGCTTCTGGGAACACGACCTGCCCGCCCAGATGACGGAACTGGCCCGGTCCCTGCCGGAGGGACAGCGCTTCGACGCGGTCGTCGTCGACGAGGCGCAGGACTTCGCCGACGCCTGGTGGGATCCGATCATGGCCGCCCTGCGCGACGAGGAGACCAGCGGGATCTACGTGTTCACCGACGAAGCGCAGCGGGTGTTCGACCGGGAGGGCCGGCCCCCGGTGCCACTGGTCCCGCTGGTGCTCGACCACAACCTGCGCAACACCCGGCAGATCGCCGGGACCTTCGGTCCGCTCGTCGGGCAGCGCATGCGGCTGCTCGGCGGTGAGGGACCCGACGTGCAGTTCGTCGCGTGCCGCGGCGACGAGGCGCTCGCCGTGGCCGACGACCGGATCGACGCCCTGCTCGACGAGGGCTGGCGGCCCGGCGACGTCGCGCTGCTCGCGACGGGCAGCCGGCACCCGGAGCAGGTGGCGCGGCAGGCCGAGGGCAACGCGGCGTACTGGGACAGCTTCTGGGACACCGAACAGGTCTTCTACGGGCACGTCCTCGGCTTCAAGGGACTCGAGCGCCGGGCGGTGGTGCTCGCGGTGAACGAGACACAGCCGCAGGAGCGTTCCCGCGAGCGGCTGTACGTCGGGCTGTCCCGGGCCCGCGACCAGCTGGTGGTGTGCGGGGACCCGGACTTCGTCCGGCAGGTCGGCGGGCCGGAACTGGCGGCCCGGCTGGGGCTCGGCCGATGAGTCTGCTGCGGGACTGGACCGTGTCGGCGACGGCGGGGGAGTTCGCCGGATTCCTCGTTCCCGCCGTCGTCGGTGCCGTGCTGTTCGACAGTGCCGCGGCATTACCGGCGCTGATGGCCGCCGGTGTCGTCGAGGGGTCGGTGCTGGGCTGGTCGCAGGCGCGGGTGCTGCGACGCCGGCTGCCGGCGATGTCGGTGCGGCGCTGGGTGCTGGGCACGGGCGTCGCCGCGGCGTGCGCCTACCTGCTCGGGATGTCGCCCTCGACGTTCCACGAGACGTGGTCCGCATGGCCGATGGCGCTCCCGATCGCGCTCGGAGTCGTCTTCGGCGTGGCGTTGCTGGCGTCCATCGGATTCGCGCAGTGGCTCGAGCTGCGCCGGCACGTCGCCCGTGCCGGGCGCTGGATCGTGTGGACCGCAGCCGCGTGGCTGGCCGGCCTCACCGTGTTCCTCCTGGTGTGCACCCCGCTGTGGCAACCCGGTCAGCCGTGGTGGCTCGTCGCGGCGATCGGGGTGCTCGGCGGCCTGCTGATGGCGTTCGTGACCGCCCTCGTCACCGGCTACGGCATCCGCCACCTGCTCGCCGCGAAGGATCCTGCTGCGTCCGTCGCGCGCACGTAGCACCATGGAGCCATGACCGACGACGTGCACCTCGAGGAACCGGGTCCCGCCGACGACGCCGTCGCCCGCGCCCTGCGGGCCGCGATCGTCTCGGTGGAGGCGGCCGTCGCGCGGGTGCACGAGCTCTCCGCGGAGATCCTCGAGCTGGTCGGTGCCCCCGACGGTGGGGACGCCGTCGACCATCACAACGCGCTGACCCGGGTGGCGGGGATCCTGGACGGCACCGGCCGGCTGCGCGCCGCCGACTGGGAATCGGTGCGCGGGCTCGGCGACGTCCTCGCCGATCGAGCCGAGCGGCTCCACGCCCACGCCGGACGGCTGCTCGACGGGCTCGCCGTCGACGCACCCGCGCAGGACCGGGTGGCCTGCCTGCAGCAGGCCGTGGCGACCGACCGGCTCGGGGAGACGCTGCAGCTGCTCGTGCTCGTCGAGGACTCGCTGAACCTGTGGCAGCGGCTGCGGCTCGAGCAGGTGCGTACCACCGAACCGGACCGGCTCGAGCACGAACGCGCGACGATCGGCACGTCGCTGGCCGGGCGCGTCGAGCGGGACGTCGCGCTGCTGCTGCGCGCCCGCGCGCGGCTCGCGAGCTACGCGGGCCTCACGCCGTTCGAACTGGTGCGGTGGCTGTCGTCCGCCCGGGTGAAGCGGGACATCGCCCGGTTCCGCACGGACCTGGACGACGTCGCCGCGGCGTTCGGCAGCGCCGCGCAGCGTGCTCTCGAGGCCGAGGACCCGGCGGTGGCCGAGAACCTGGTGGAGCTGGGCAAGCCGGTCCGGGCCGCGGGCGGTGCCCTCGGCGAGAGTGCCCGCACGCTGGGCGACAGTGCCCGCACGCTGGGCGACAGCGCCCGCACCCTGGGCGGCCGGGCGGTCGGGGCGGGCACCACCGGGGTCGGCAAGCTGGGCCGGGGGCTGCACCGGGTCGCCGAGCCCCGCCGGCGGCCGGACGGCGACGTGCCGCTGACGACCGCTCCCGACGCCTGACGGCCCCGGGGCGGACCGCCCATATGATCGATTCATGAGCAGCGATCGGGCGCCGGCCTTCACGATGCGGCAACTGGTCGCCTTCGTCGCCGTCGCCGAGACCGGCACGATCAGCGCGGCGGCCGAACGGTTGCTGGTCTCGCAGTCGGCCGTGTCGCTGGCGGTCACCGAACTCGAGAAGGCCCTCTCGACGCAGCTGTGCGTGCGCCGCCGCGCCCACGGCGTGCAGCTCACGCCGGCCGGGGAGTCGCTCCTGGCCCGGGCGCGGACGCTCCTGCAGCAGGCGAGCGAGATCGAGGACGAGATGCTCGGTTCGGGCGGCGAGCTCGCCGGCCGTCTCGCCATCGGGTGCTACACGACGGTCGGGCCGACGATCCTGCCGCCGATGCTGTCCGAGTTCACCGACCTGCATCCGCGGGTGTCGCTCGAGTTCCGGGAGGCGATGGCCGACGAGCTGGCCGAGCGCCTCGAAGGCGGGGCGCTGGACGCGGTGATCACCTACGACCTCGAGCTGCCGCCGACCTGGCGTACCGCCACGCTGATGACGAGACGCCCGGCCCTGGTCGTCGCGGCGGGCCACCGGCTGGCGGCGACGCCCGGCCCGGTGGAGCTGGCGGCGGTGCGGGACGAACCGATGGTGCTGCTCGACGCGGCCCCGGCATCGACCCACGCGCTGCAGGTGTGCGCACGGGCCGGGTTCACGCCCCGGATCGAGTACCGGTCGGCGAACTACGAGACCGTGCGGGCGTACGTCGGCCGGGGCCTGGGCTGGACGATCATGCTGCACCAGCCGCAGGTCAACCGCACCTACGGGGGCCTGAAGATCGTGTTGCTGCCGATCGACGTACCGGCGCTCGATCCGGTGCGGCTGGTCATCGCGTGGCGCCCCGACGTGATCCTGAGCCGTGTGGTGCGCGAGTTCATCTCCTTCGCCACGGTCCGGGTGCCACAGTTGTAGGCGGTGTCTCCTTTGGGCTGCCAGGGCCGCCCGAAAGACACACCACACATTTACTCATAATCATCAACACATTCTTGTTCTTTTCTGGGGTTGTGACTGCGGACATACTGGGTTCCGACGCGCTGATCGGCAGCGCGCGGCCCGGGTGTTCTTCCCGGCGCCGACGACAAGCGCTGATTCACAACCACTTCGAGGAGATCGATCATGTCTGCCACGGACGCCCTGCACCCGCCGGTTCTCTTCGCGCCGGAATACGAGGAGTTCGCCCAGTGGGTCCGAGAGTTCGCGGCACCGCACGCCGAGAGCTACCTCGAACGCGCCCACCGCGAGGAGTTCCCGTGGGATCTCGCCGAGAAGATGGCCGCGCAGGGCCTTCTCGGGCTCGGCGTCTCCGAGGAGAACGGCGGCCAGGGCCGCATCGGCGAGGTGCTCACCAAGACCCACCTCGGCATCGCCCACGAGGAACTGGCCTACTCGAACTTCTATCTCACCCAGCTCGCCTACACGAACAACCTCACCGGCCCGCTGCTCGAGCGCTTCCTCGCCCCCGAGGTCGCGAAGGACTGGGTGCGCGGCATCGTCGAGGGCCGCCACGTCGTCGCCCTCGGCCTGACCGAGCCGGGCAGCGGCTCGGACGCGATGGCCATGCGCGCCAAGGCAGAGAAGGTCGACGGCGGCTGGAAGCTCAACGGCGAGAAGACGTCCATCACCTTCGCTCCGCACGCCAAGGCGATGATCACGTTCGTCAAGGCCCGCGGCGCCACCCCGGAGGAATCCGGCGTCACCGCCTTCCTCGTGCCCCTCGACGCCGAGGGTGTGAGCATGCAGAAGTTCCCGGACGCCGGCTGGAAGCCGCTCGGCCGGGCCGGGGTGTTCCTCGACGACGTGTTCGTCCCGGACGAGTACGTCATCGGTGGTGTCGGCAACGGATTCCGGCTCGTCATGAGCGAATTCGACTACACCCGCTCGGTCATCGGCCTGATGTCGACCGGCGTCGCCCGCAAGGCCCTCGACATCACCATCGACTACGTCAAGTCCCGCAAGGCATTCGGTAGGCCGGTCTCCTCGTTCCAGGGGGTGTCCTTCCCGATCGCCGAGAACGCCACCAAGCTCGAGGCGGCCCGCTGGCTCACCTACCGCGCCCTCTCCCTCGCCGACGCCGGCAAGCCCTTCACCAAGGAGGCCGCGATGACCAAGCTCTACGCCACCGAGGTCTCGCTGCAGACCATCCGGGACTGCATCGTCGCCCACGGCCACAGCGGCTTCGCCGAGGAACTGCCGCTGCAGGCCATGCTGCGCGACGTCTCCGGCCTCGAGATCGGCGAGGGCACCCCGCAGATCCAGAAGGTCGTCATCGGCCGCGCGCTGCTCGGGCGGGAGGCCACCGCATGAACACCACTGCCCGCCGCGCCCTCGACGGGGTGCGGGTCGTCGACCTCACCCAGGCCCTCGCCGGGCCGTTCTGCACGTCGCTGCTCGCCGACCAGGGCGCCGACGTGATCAAGGTGGAACCGCCGCGCGGCGACTTCCTCCGCTACGCCGGCCCGTTCGCCTCCGACGACGAACCCCGCGACTACGGCGGGGTGTTCCAGTCGGCCAATCGCAACAAGCGGTCGCTCGTGCTGGACCTGAAGAAGCCCGAGGCCCGCGACGTGCTGCTGCGCCTGATCGACGACGCCGACATCGTCGTCGAGAACTTCACCGCCGGCGTCATGGACCGCTTCGGTCTCGACTACGACACCCTCGCGGCCCGCAATCCCCGCCTGGTCTACGCCTCGATCCGCGGCTTCGGCGACAAGACGGGCGGGCACAGCCCCTACCGGGACTGGCCGGCCTTCGACATCGTCGCGCAGGCCATGGGCGGTCTGATGTCCATCACCGGGACCGACGCCGCGCACCCCGTCCGGGTGGGATCCGGTGTGGGAGATACCGTTCCGGGATTGTTCGCCGCGTTCGGCATCCTCGCCGCGCTGCGGGACGCCGAGCGCACCGGGCAGGGCCAGTACGTCGACGTCGCCATGGCCGACGCCGTGCTCGCGATCTCCGAGGTCGTGGTCAACACCTACGGCCACACCGGTCAGGTCCCCGGGCCGCTCGGCAACCAGCTGCAGGGATTCGCGCCGTTCGACACGGTGCAGGCGAAGGACGGCGTCGTCGCGCTCGGCGCCCCGCACAATCCGCAGTGGGCCAAGCTCGCCGCCGTCATGGGTCAGCCGGAACTCGTCGACGACCCCCGGTTCGCCACGGACCACGACCGGTGGCTCAACCGCGACGCCGTCTACGAGGTGGTCAACGCCTGGACCCGCACCCACACCGTCGCCGAACTCGTCGAGTTGCTCGGCGGCAAGGTGCCGCTCGGCCCGATCCTCGACGCCGCGGACATCTTCGCGGACCCCCACTTCCGGGCCCGCGACATGCTGCCGACCGTCACGCACCCGCACGACGGCCGCGCGGTCACCGTCCCCGGCATCCCTGCCAAGCTCTCCCACACCCCGGGCACGATCGAGCGCCGCGCTCCGCTCGTCGGCGAGCACACCGTCGAGATCCTCCGCGAGGCCGGCCTCGACACCGCAGAACTCACGGCTCTGGCCGACGCCGGCGCCACCGTCATTCCTTCGTCTGCTCAGGAGCACGTCGCATGATCATCACCAAGGTCGAACTGATCCCGGTCTCCACCCCGCTCGTCAAGCCGTTCATCATGCCGGGAACCCGGATCACCCACATCCATTCCGTCGTGCTGAAGCTGCACACCGACGAGGGAATCGTCGGCTACGGCGACAGCGGCGACACCTCCACCTGGTACCGGGGGGAGACCCAGGAGTCGATGACGGCGATGATCGCCAACCACATCGCCCCGGCATTCCTGATCGGCCAGGATCCGCTCAACATCGAGAAGATCGTCGGGCAGATGGACACGTTCGTCCGCGACAACAACCAGGCCAAGGCGCTCGTCGACTTCGCGCTGCACGACCTCAAGGGCAAGGCGCTGGGCGTACCGGTGTACCAGCTGCTCGGCGGCAAGAACGCCGAGGCTTCCGTGCAGGGCTGGGTCGCGTCCGCCGGACCGGTCGACCAGGTGGTCGCCGAGGCCGTCCAGGCCCACGAGAACGGCTTCTGCCTGATCAAGCTCAAGTCCGACGGCAACTCCGACCACGACGTGGACAACGTCCGCGAGGTCCGGGCCGCACTCGGTGACTCGGCGCGGATCGTGGTCGACGCCAACGGCTTCTGGAACTACGATCAGGCCCTGAAGACGATGCGCCGGCTCGACCGGTACGGCATGGAGTGCATCGAGCAGCCCGTCCCGCACTGGGACATCGAGGGCATGGCGCGCCTGCGCACCCGCATCGACACGCCGATCTTCGCCGACGAGTCCGCGCAGGAGCTGCACAACATCCGGGAGATCATCGAACGTCGCGCGGCCGACGGGTTGTTCATCAAGATGCAGAAGGCCGGCGGCCTGCTCAAGGCGCAGCGCTGGCTGACGATGGCCCGCCTCGCCGACATGGCCGTCATGAGCGGGTGCATGATCGGCTCGGGCCTCGAGGCCAGTCCCTCGGCGCACCTGATGATCGCCAACAACTGGGCCTCGCAGTTCACCCACGAGAATCTCGGTCCGCTGATCATCAACAACCAGTGGGAGAACGCCGAGCAGACGATCACGCAGGACATCGCCCTGAACGTCCCGGTCTTCTCCGACGGCAAGCTCTACCCGAACGAGGGGCCGGGCTTCGGGATCGAACTCAACGAGGAGTTCATCGCCACCCACATCACCGAGGGCAAGCAGACCGTCACCGTCGGCGAACTCGTCGGAGTCTAGACGGTAACGAACCCCTGGCCGGCGGCCGTGTCGTGTGCCGCCGGCCGCACCCTCACCTGCAGGAGTAGATCACGATGACCGAATCTCGGCAGGGCCCGCTGGCCGGACTGAAGGTCGTGGAACTGGCGGGACTCGGTCCCGCGCCGTTCGCCGCGATGTTCCTCGCCGACCAGGGCGCCGACGTCGTGCGCGTCGAACGCACCGGCGCCGGGTTCACCATGCCCATCGACCCGCGGCTGGACACTCTCCAACGCGGCAAACGGATGATCGCCGCCGACCTGAAGGACCCCGACGGGCTCGCCACCGTGCTCGCGCTGGCCGAGAAGGCCGACGTGCTGATCGAGGGCTACCGGCCCGGCGTCACCGAGCGCCTGGGTCTGGGCCCCGAGGACTGCTGGGCGCGCAACCCGAAACTGGTCTACGGCCGGATGACCGGCTGGGGGCAGGACGGGCCCCTCGCGCAGCGTGCCGGGCACGACCCCACCTATCAGGCCCTGGTCGGATCGCTGCACGCGATCGGCCGGGCCGGGGGACCGCCACAGCTGCCCCTCAGTCTGGTCGGCGATTTCGGCGGCGGCGCAATGTATCTCGTGTCCGGCATTCTCGCCGCCCTGTGGGAGGTGCAGCGCTCCGGGCGCGGTCAGGTCGTCGATGCCGCGATCGTCGACGGCGTCGCACACCTGATGGCCAACCCGTACTCGATGCTCGCCGGCGGCGCATGGAACGACGAGCGCGGCACCAATCTCATCGACTCCGGGGCACCGTTCGTCGACGTGTACGAGACCTCCGACGGGCGGCACGTCGCGGTCGCGGCCCTCGAACCGCCGTTCTACGCGCGGCTTCTCGCGGGCCTCGGCCTCGACGCGGACGGTGCGCTGCCGGGGCAGTGGGACCGCCGGCGCTGGCCGGAGCTGCGCGCGCGGATCGCCGGCGTGTTCGCCACCCGCCCCCGCGACGAGTGGGCGGCGATCTTCCGGGACACCGATGCGTGTGTCGCGCCGATCCTCTCGATGACCGAGGCGCCCGCGGACGCACACCTCACCGCCCGGGGCACCTTCCTGTACCGGGACGGTCACCCCGAACCTGCGCCCGCGCCCCGCTTCTCGCGTACACCGGCGGGCCGGCCCACGGCCCCGCCCGTGCCCGGGCAGGACGATCCGGATGAGATCCTGCGCACCTGGGGCGTTCTCGACCCGGCCGTGCCGAGTTCCTGACCTGCCTACTCGGCCGATCCGCGGGCGGCGACCGGCTCCGGTGCCGCCCGCGGTCCCGCATGTCGCCGTTGTTGAGCAGACCTGGGGAATATCACCGGCTAATTCTGCTTTTCACGTCAATGTGACGTGACCCATACTTCAGGGGCCGAACGGAGAGCTCGCTCCACCGAGCGAGCGCCCAGCCCGCACCGTGCGGCCCGCACTGTCCGGCCGTCTCGGCCGTCCCTTCACCCGCAATCGCGCCCGCCGCGTCCCGCGTCGCCCGCCGGCCGGTCCGGCACCCGTACACAAGGAGTTCGTGATGGCCCTTCTCGACGAATCCATCTGGCAGGGAAAAATCTTCACCGGGGACTGGACCCCCGGCGGGGGCGGTGAGATCAAGGTCGTCGAACCGGCGACCGGCGCGACGCTCGGCAGCGCCGGCCTCGCCGACGAGGGGGACCTCGAGCGCGCGGTCGACCGTGCCGTCGCGGCCCAGGGCGACTGGGCGGCCCGCCCGCACACCGAGCGTGCCGCGGTCATGCGCCGGGCCGGCGTCCTGTGGCAGCAGCACGCCGACGAGATCGAGCGCTGGATCATGCGCGAGTCCGGCTCCCTGCGTCCCAAGGCGCAGCTCGAGACGCACGTCGCGGCGCAGGAGTGCTACGAGGGTGCGGCCCTGCCCTCCCATGCGCTCGGCGAGATCCTGCCCAGCGAGGCACCGCGTCTGAGCATGTCGAAGCGGGTCCCCGTCGGGGTCGTCGGTGTCATCGCGCCGTTCAACTTCCCGTTGATCCTCGCGATCCGTTCCGTCGCGCCGGCGCTGGC
The DNA here is from genome assembly GCF_016804345.1 of Rhodococcus ruber. Lineage (NCBI taxonomy): Bacteria > Bacillati > Actinomycetota > Actinomycetes > Mycobacteriales > Nocardiaceae > Rhodococcus > Rhodococcus ruber. The sequence continues at coordinate 2,031,280 of NZ_CP044211.1, forward strand.
CCTCGGCAACGCCGTGATCCTCAAGCCCGACCCGCGTACCGCGGTCTGCGGCGGCGTGGCGCTCGCCCGCATCTTCGAGCAGGCGGGCCTGCCGGCCGGGGTGCTGTCCGTGCTGCCCGCCGGCGCCGACGTCGGCGCCGCGCTCGTCGACGACCCGCGGGTGCCGGTGATCTCCTTCACCGGTTCCACCCCGGCCGGCCGGGCCGTCGGTGCCGCCGCCTCCCGCAACCTCAAGAAGGTCCACCCCGAACTCGGCGGCAACTCCGCGATCGTCGTGCTCGACGACGCCGACCTCGCCGCCACCGTCTCGGCCGGTGCCGCCGGATCCTTCCTGCACCAGGGCCAGGTGTGCATGACCACCGGCCGGCACATCGTGCACGAGTCCGTCTACGACGAGTACGTCGCCCAGCTCGCCGCCAAGGCCGAGGCACTGCCCGTCGGCGACCCCGTCACCGAGCAGGTCGCGCTCGGGCCGATCATCGACCAGGGTCAGCTCGAGAAGATTCATGCCCTGGTCACCGCGTCGGTCGATGCCGGCGCCCGGCTCGTCGCCGGCGGCACCTACGAGGGCCTGTTCTACCGGCCCACCGTCCTCGCCGACGTCCCGGCCGGTGCGCCCGCCTACGCCCAAGAGGTGTTCGGGCCCGTCGCTCCGGTCGTGAAGTTCTCGACCCTCGACGAGGCGGTGGCGCTGGCCACCGACACCGACTACGGGCTCTCGCTCGGCATCTTCACCCGCGACGTCGGCAAGGGTCTCGCGCTCGCGGACCGGATCCCCACCGGCATCGCCCACATCAACGACCAGACCGTCGGCGACGAGGCCAACATCCCGTTCGGCGGTCTCGGCGCCTCCGGCAACGGCGCCCGCTTCGGCGGTGCCGCCAACAGCATCGAAGCGTTCACCGAGTCGCGCTGGATCACCGTCAGCCGCGACGTGCCCGCTTACCCCTTCTGAGCGGCACCGCCGACCGGATCTAGCATCGTCCTCGCAAAGTAAGGACCCACCATGACCCTCGCTGACCCAGAACGCACGGCCGTCGCCGCACCGGCGGAGCGGAACAAGGACATCCGTCGCGTCGTCTTCTCGAGCTACCTCGGGAGCACCGTCGAGTTCTACGACTTCATCCTCTACGCGACCGCCTCCGCGCTCGTGTTCGGTCCGGTGTTCTTCGCGAACCTGAGCCCCGGCCTCGCGCTGATCGCCTCGTATGCGACGTTCGCCATCGGCTACCTGTCCCGTCCGCTCGGCGGCATCGTCTTCGGCCACTTCGGCGACCGCGTCGGCCGCAAGAAGATGCTCATGCTGTCGATGACGATCATGGGCGTCGCCTCGTTCCTCATCGGCCTCGTCCCGGCGATCCCCACCTGGGGCGCGGTGATGCTGATCCTGCTGCGCGCCGTGCAGGGCATCGCGATCGGCGGCGAGTGGGGCGGGGCGGCGCTGATGTCGCTCGAACACGTCAAGGGCCGCAACCGCGGTTTCGCGGCGGCGTTCACCAACGCCGGCGGACCCACCGGCGCCGTGCTCGGCACGGTCGCCCTCTCGCTCGCCGCCCAGCTGCCGGAGGACGACTTCCTCTCGTGGGGCTGGCGCATCCCGTTCCTGTTCTCCGCGGTCCTGCTCGCTGTCGGCTTGTTCGTCCGGGCCCGGATCGCCGAAAGCCCGGTCTTCGAGGAGGCCCTGCGCGCCGCCGAGGAGAAGAAGTCCCACACCAAGGAACCCATCCCGCTGCTGACGATCGTGCGGGCCCCCCGCACCCTGATCCTCGCGGGACTGGTGTGCACCGCGCCGTTCGTGATCCAGGCATTGTTCTCGACGTTCGTGATCAGCTACGCCGCCGAGAACGGCGTGTCGCGCTCGGCCGGCCTCAACGCCTTCGCGATCTGCCAGTTCGTCGCGATCTTCGGCATCCTCGGCGCCGCCCGGCTGTCGGACACCCACGGGCGCAAGCCCGTCATGATGACCGGCTTCGTCGGCATGGTCGTCCTGGCGTGGCCGCTGTTCCAGCTCGCCTCGTCCGGCAACTTCCTGCTGGTCGTGCTGGCCTTCGTGATCGCCTGCTCGGTCCTGCAGTCGCTGACGTTCGGTCCCATGCCGGCGTTCCTCGCCGAGCAGTTCGGCACCCGCGCCCGCTACACCGGCGCGTCGCTCGGCTACCAGATCGGCAGCCTGCTCGGCGCCGGCTTCACCCCGGTCATCGTCGCCGCGCTGTACGCCGGTTCCGGCTCCATCGGCAGCGTGATCGTCTATCTGGTCGCCGGGTGCGCCCTCAGCGCCGTGGTCCTGGCCCTGTTCGTCAAGGAGAGCAAGGACGTCGACCTGAGCGCCTGATCCGCGTCACCCGGGGCCGGGCACCGCACCGGTGCCCGGTCCCGCCGCGCGTAGTCGAGATCGGGATGTCGCGCTGCTGCTGCGCACCCGCCGGACCGGCGCGGACCCGGGGAGCGGGAGGTTGCCGCGACCACCGGGCGGTCGCTGCGCCATCCGTCGAGTGGCACCGGCGACAACCTCCCGCTGGGGACGGAAGGCTCCCGCTCGATACCGTTGCCTGCATGACCCGGCCCGACGCGGTTCCCACCTTCACCATGCGTCAGCTGGCGGCGTTCGTCGCCGTCGCCGAGACGGGAACGATCAGCGGCGCCGCCGAGCGGCTGCACCTGTCGCAGTCCGCGCTGTCCGCGGCGCTCACCGACCTCGAGAAGTCGCTCCAGACGCAGCTGGCCGTGCGACGGCGGGCGCGGGGCGTGCAGCTGACGGCGATGGGGGAGGCGGTGCTCGCCCGCGCCCGCGTGCTGCTGCACCAGGCGGGCGAACTGCAGGCGGACGCGGTGGGCGCGGGCGGCGGTGTGGCCGGACCCGTCGCCATCGGGTGTTATCCCGCCCTCGGACCGACGGTGCTGCCCGCGCTGCTCGCCGGATTCACCCAGCGCTTCCCGCGGGCGCGGGTCGAGTTCCGGGAGGACACCCAGAACCGGTTGCGCACCCAGCTCGACAACGGCGAACTCGACCTCGCGATCGTCTACGACCTCGAACTGTCCGCGGAATGGCGCAAGGCGACCCTGATGACGCGCGAGCCGACGGTGCTGCTCGGCTCCGACCACCGTCTCGCCGGCGGGGACGGTCCGGTGCGGCTGGCCGATCTGCGCGACGACCCGATGGTGCTGCTCGACGCGCCGCCCAGCAGCAACCACGCGATGGAAGTGTGCCGGGGCGCGGGGTTCGCGCCGCGCGTCGCCTACCGCACCTCCAACTACGAGACGGCGCGAGCCTTCGTCGGCCGTGGTCTCGGGTGGACCCTGCTGCTGCAGCGGCCCCCGCTCGACGTGACGTACGAGAATCTTCCGCTCGTCGTCCGGCCGCTCGTCGACCCGGTTCCGGATTCGGTCGACGTGGTCGTCGCGTGGCATCAGGACTCGATGCTCAGCCGGGTGACACGAGCCTTCATTCACTTCGCGTCCACCGGCGGGGCACCGTCCGCGAGGTCCTGACCTGCGCCGACCCGGAGTACCACGGATTTTCCGGGGAACCAGCGCGAATAGTTGAGCTTTTCAACGGCTTGTGATGGGGGTCATGCTTGCCGGGTCCGCCGTGACGCGGGCCGCATCGTGAAAGGCAAGCATCCATGACGATCACCGCACCGGCACCCTCGCCGGAGGTACTGCAGCGCAAGGCCCGCAAGGCCGCGCTCGGCAGCTTCGTCGGCACCGCGATCGAGTGGTACGACTTCTTCATCTACGGCACCGCCGCGGCCCTCGTGCTCGGGCCGCAGTTCTTCCCCGGAACCTCCGAACTGGCCGGCACCCTCGCCGCCTTCGCGACCCTCGCCGTCGGCTTCGTGGCCCGGCCCATCGGCGGCATCGTCATGGGTCACTTCGGCGATCGCGTCGGCCGCAAGTCGATGCTCGTCACCTCGCTGCTGCTGATGGGCTTCGCGACCGTCGCGATCGGCCTGCTGCCCAACTACGCCGCCATCGGCGTCGCCGCCCCGATCCTGCTGGTGGCCCTGCGCTTCGTTCAGGGCCTCGGCGTCGGCGGCGAATGGGGCGGCGCGGTCCTCGTCGCCACCGAGAACGCCCCGCGCGGCAAGCGCGGCCTCTACGGCGCCGCCCCCCAGATCGGCGTCCCCGCGGGCGTCCTCCTCGCCAATCTCGTCTTCCTGCCGCTGACGGCCGTCCTCGACGACGCCGCCTTCGCGGCCTGGGGCTGGCGCGTGCCGTTCCTGCTCAGCGCCGTCCTCGTCGTCGTCGCCCTGTGGATCCGGCTCGGGCTCGAGGAGAGCGCCGACTTCGAGGCCAGCCGCGACGCGGCCGGTGAGGTCAAGCTCCCGCTCGCCGAGGTCCTCGTCAAGCACTGGAAGACCGTGCTGCTCGCCGGCGGCACCTTCGTCGCCACCAACGGCATCGCCTACGCCTACATGGTCTACGTCCTCAAGTACGGCGAAGCGGAGCTGGGCTTCGGCAAGTCGACGATGCTGTTCCTGCTCATCGCCTCGTGCCCGTTCTGGATGGCCGGCATGGCGATCAGCGCCTACAAGTCCGACATCATCGGCCGGCGCCGGGTCTACATCATCAGCTCGAGCGCCCTCGTGATCGTCGCGGCCCTGTTCTTCCCGCTGATGGACACCGCGATGCTGCCCGTGATGCTCGTCGCGATGGTCGCCCTCGGCTTCGTCCTCGGTGCCTGCGCCGGACCCCAGTCCGCCCTGTTCGCCGAGTTGTTCCCCGCCCACATCCGGTACAGCGGCGCGTCGCTCGGCTACCAGATCGGGGCGATCCTCGGCGGCGGCCTCGCCCCCATCGTGGCGACCTCCCTCTTCGCGGCCTTCGGCACCTCGCTCGCCGTCACCGCGTACTTCGTGCTGATCGCGCTCGTCAGCCTGGTCAGCATCCTCCTTCTCCGTCACCCGCACGACCCGGCGGTCGCGGTGGCGCAGTCCCGTCGGTCCGAGCAGGAAGTGGCCTGAGACATGTCGACCTACTACCAGCCCCGCAAGTACCCCGCCTCCGACTTCGCGTCGATGCAACCCGACGCCGAGGCGCTGCCCGTGGTCGTCGTCGGAGCCGGACCCGTCGGCATGGCCGTCGCCCTCGGCCTCGCCCAGCGCGGCATCCCCGTGACGATCCTCGAGGCGGCAGACCAGGTCTCCTTCGGCAGCCGTGCCATCTGCATCTCCCGGCACAGCCTCGAGGCCGCCGCACGTCTCGGCTTCGGCGCCGAGCTGGAGAAGATCGTCCTGCCCTGGGTCGGCGGCCGCAGCTTCTACCGTGACCAGCAGGTGCTGCACTTCCGGATGCCGCAGCGCGACTTCGACGTGCGACCGCCGATGATCAATGTCTCGCAGTCCGAGTACGAGCAGATCGTCGTCGACACCATCGAGCAGAACCCGCTGATCACCCTGCACTGGCAGGCGAGCATCGCCGGCATCCTGCGCGACGACGACCAGGTGACCCTGGAGGTCGACACCGCCTTCGGCAAGCGCCACCTGCGGGCCGCATGGGTCGTCGCCGCCGACGGCGGCCGCAGCCGCATGCGTGAGCTCGCCGGTCTGCGACTCGAGGGCACCAACTACGAGGGCCGCTACGTCATCGCCGACATCCACTGGGAGTCGGAGCTGCCCGCCGAGCGGATGGTCTGGTTCGATCCGCCCAGCAACCCCGGCTCGACGATCATCATGCACAAGCAGCCGAAGAACATCTGGCGCATCGACTACCAGCTCGATCCGTCCGAGGACGCGGAGATCGAGACCCGCGAGGACGCCATCCGGGCCCGCATCACCGAGCACCTGGACTGGCTGCAGAACGACCTGCCCTGGACGCTCGAGTGGCACGGGTTCTACAGCGCCCGCGCCCTCGCGCTGCGCGAGTTCACCCACGACCGCCTCCTCTTCGCCGGCGACGCCGCGCACCTCGTGCCGATCTTCGGCGTGCGCGGCCTGAACTCCGGCATGGAGGACGCCGAGACCCTGGCCTGGCAGCTCGCCGCCGTCGTCCACGGCAACGCCGACCGCGCGCTGCTGCAGGCGTACTCGATCGAACGACACGACGCGTGGGAGCAGAACGTCGCCAACGCCGGTAAGTCCACGCTCATCATGTCCCCGGGCACCCACGGCTACCGCACCACCCGCGATGCCGTGCTCGCGCTCGCCGTGAACCGCCCCGAATTCGGGGAACTGATCAACCCGCGCCAGTCCAGCGCCACCCACGCCCGCCTGTCGCCGCTGACCTGGCCGGTCGCGGAAGGCCTGACCGGGGTCCTGCCCGGCGACCCCGTCGAGGACCGCCGCGTGCGGGTCGCCACCGCCGGCGGCACCGAGTCGTCGCTCAACGCGGTGCGCGGCAACGGCTTCGCCGTCGTGGGCTTCGGTCTCGACGCCGCCGGCAGCGCCGCGCTCGCGGCGGCCACGGCCGACCTCGCCGCCGCGCTGGCGCCGGAGAGCGTGCGTGCCGTCGTCGTCGGTGCCGATAGTTCCGGTGCCGACGGTTCCGATGATGTCACGGTGCTCGACGCGCCCGACCTGGCCGAGGCGCTGGGCGCCACCCCGGGCGAGGCCTTCGTGATCCGGCCCGACGGGCTGCTGCTGTGCCGGGTGCCGGTCGGCGCCCTGTCCGGTGTCGCCGCCGCACTCCGCGCCGGCACGGCCCCCGAGGGGCCGGCGGTCCCCGCGCGCCCGGCACAGATCCTCACCGAGGACGAGCAGCGTCGTGAGAACGTCTGGCTCGGCCTGTCCGACGCGCTCGACCAGGTCGATCCGTCCGACCGGGAAGGATTTTTGGTGCGGCTCGCGCTGCAGCTCGGGTCGCAGGCCGGTCACCGCGAGTTCGAAGAAGCCATCGCAGCGGCGACCGACACGTCGCCGGTGTCCACCCGGGAACTGGCGCCACAGGCCTGATTCCGGCCGGCGACGGCGCCGGCGCCCGGCGATCCCGGGCGTCGGCGCCGTCGTGTCTCTCAGGCACCCACCGAGGCACCGAGCATGGGCCACGCGCGGTGCAGGTCCTCCTGCCAGTAGCCCCACGAATGGGTACCCACGGGCCGGAAGTCGACGGTGGCCGGGATGCCGAGCTCGGCGAGGCGGCGGGCCAGCTGGTGTGTGCACTCGTTGGTGGCGGCCTCGATGATGCCTCCCACGACGACCTGTTCGGCGAGGTTCGCCGGGTCGCCGCCGACGTTCGGGTGATCGAGCCGGTCGTACGGACCGGGCAGCCCGGTGCCGTTGGACAGGTAGATCTGTGTTCCGCGTAGCTTCTCGGCGTTGACGTACGGGTCGTTCGCCACCCACGCGGGATCGCCCTCGGGTCCCCACATGTTGTCGGTGTCGCCTCCGCCGCGCACCTCGACGACGAGCTCGACGTAGGTCCGGCCGGGACGGGTGCTGGTCTGGGCGCAGCCGCTGAACGCGCCGACCCCGCGGTACAGCCCCGGTGCGGACTGCACGAGGCTCAGGACCGACGTTCCCGACATCGACAGTCCCGCAATGGCATTGGCCCCCGTGGTGCCGAGAGCCGTGTCGACGATCGGCGGCAGCTCGCGGGTCAGGAAGGTCGTCCACTTGTTCCGGCCGAGGACGGGGTCGTCCTGCTTCCAGTCGGTGTAGTAGCTGAACGCGCCGTCGAGCGGCAGCACGACGTTGACGTCCTTGTCGGCGAAGAAGTCGGCCACGTCGGTGCGGTCGAGCCAGGTGAGGGTGCCGCCGTCGCCGCCGCCCGCGCCGGCGAGCAGGTAGAGCACCGGGCGTGGGGCGCCGGTGTTCCGCGGCGTCAGCACGGCCACCGGGATCACGCGCTGCATCGACGCCGAATACACGAACAGGGTGCGCTGCCGGGCGTCGTGCTCCTCGACCCGCTGGATGTACGAGCCGCCGGGATCGGGTTGGGCGGCCGCGGGTGCACCGACGACGAGGGCGGCCCCGGTCAGGACGGCCGCCAGCGCCGCGGTCGTTCGCGAGCGGGACGATCGCGCACGGCGCATGTGAGTCACCTTCGAGGGTCGGCGGGTCCCGGATCTTCGATGCTGCGACGGGAGAGGGTCCGCACGGGGCGTGTGCGGACCCTCGCTTCTCCGATGATCAACTACCGAGACTGTCGAGCAGGCGCTTCAGGATTTCCCCGAGGTCGAGGGAGCCGAGCAATTCCAGAATTTGCGCTGACATGCGAGTCCTTCCGTTCGATGTGCGGGTGTCCGCTCCATGTGTAACACGGGGCGCGGGCGTGTCGCAGGCGTACGAAGATACCGATCAACCTGTTTTGGCGATCGTCGTATATCGTCGCTGTTCAGGGCGTTCCGCCGGTGAAATACAATTTCTGCCGGACCCGCGCGAAGATGCGCCGGAAAATAGCCGAAATGTGCCTTTCGCGTGAAATACGAGGTCGACCGGAAACGTGATTTTCGGCTACGGCCGGTCGATATTCCGGATGATCCGGGCGGCGAAGGCATCGATGTCGGCCCAGTCCCGGTGATCGCCGTATCGGCCGCCGGCGAGGCGGAACACCACCCGGCCCACGATCCCCGGCCACTGCTCCGGCTCGATCGCGCCCGCGAAGGCCCGGTATTCGCGCACCGTCGCCGTCGCCCGCAGCGCCGCCGCCACCTTCGGTTCCTTCATCTTCGGCCGCACCCAGCCGGCGAGCCGCCCGGAGATCATCGCGCTCGTCGCACCGATGGTCTGCACCGAGAACAACCACGCGGGCTTGCCCGCGAGGTGCGCGCGATGCAGATCCGCGAATCGGGCGGCGGGAGCGAGCCACTGCCCGTTGTGCACCGAGCTGCCGAGCACGACGGCGGCATGGGCCGACGGATCGACCGGCTCGGCGAGATCGTGCAGGTCCGCCTCGTGCCCGGCCTCGGTGAGCCGCTGCGCGATCCGTTCCGCCACGCCGCGCGTCGCCCCGTACGCCGTCGTGTACGCGACCAGTACCTTCACGTGCGCTCCCTCCGCCGGCCTGTCCCGATGATCATCCGGCCACGCCGGACGTGCCGATTATCCGGCCGCGACGGAGGGTGGCTGCCACGTCTCGGGGAAGCCCGGCGCGTCGGGCGTGTCGAGGAAGCTCGACGCGTCCCGCACCCACCGGTCGCCGGTCATCACGCCCAGATGGCCCACCCCGGGCCGGACGACGGCTCGTCCCCGCGGCACGGCGGCCGCCACCTCCCGGAACAGGTCGGCGCCGTAGAACCCGTCCCGGTCACCGCCGAGCACCAGCACCGGACACGTCACCTCGGCGAGCCGGGCGGTCACGTCGAACCGGTCCTCGGCGTCGACCACGACGAGGAAATCGTCGTACCCGTGCCGGGCCCCCGACGGCTCGAGCAGCCATCCCAGCACCCACAGCAGCGCGCGCGACCATCGCCGCGCCCCCGTCGTCGCCGCGAGTTCCGCCATCGCCCGCCGCGGGTGCCCCGCCCGCACGGCCGCCGCGGCCCGACGCTGCACGTCGCGGCCCGGGCCGAGGTGGGCCGCCGAGGCCACGAGCACCAGCCGGCGCACCAGCTCCGGATGGTCGAGAGCCAACTGGAGCGCGACGCTGCCGCCGGTCGAGATGCCGAGCGCATCGACCGGACCGGGGAAGCGGCCGGGCATCGCCACCGCGTAGTCGCGGGCGAGATCGGCCATGGTGGTCCCCGGCGGCAGGCCCGGCCGGCGGTTCACCCACCACACCCGCCGCATCGTCGTCCAGGGCGCGATCTGCGCGAGCTGGGTGCGCCGGTCGAAGCCGCGGGGCAGCCGGTGGTGAGTCGACAATCCGGGCATGAACAGCAGGGGCGGGCCCGTCCCGGCGCACAGGTAGGGCATGCCCGAGTCCCAGGCGCCCTCCTGTGTTGCGATCACGCCAGCGCCCGGACGATGCTCCGCGCCCAGTCCTCGATCTCCTGCCAGTCCCGGAAATCTCCTTCGGGCAGCAGCTTCCGGCCGGCAGGAAGCTTGCGCATCACCCGCGCCCCGACCCCGAGCGTCTTCGGGTCCAGCGCGCCGAAGAAGACGTGATGCTCCCGGGGTGCGATCGCATCGGTCAGCTCCGGCAGTTCCCGCGGGGCCGCGCTCTCCCGCACGTTCTGTCCCTGCTCGTCGACCTCCTCGGTGCCGAGCGGTCCGCTGGTGAACAGCCAGACCGGGCGGGCGACGAGCCCGTCGCGGTGCTCGCGGACGAATGCGCTCGCCGCCTTCTCCCAGTGCCCCAGGTACGCGGAACTGCCGACGACGCACGCGTCGTAGTCGTCCACCGAGGTCGCAGCCGGGAGCTGCACCGTGTCCGCCGTGTGCCCCTCCGCCCGGATCACCTCGGCGATCCGCTCCGCGATCCCGGCGGTGGCGCCGTGCCGGCTGGCGTACGCAACGAGAACCTTCATGGTGGTGCCCCTGTCGTCGAGCCGCGATACTGCCGACGGTGTCCACGATCGGCCTCGCCCGCGGCGTCCGTCAAGGGCGGCTCAGCCGAGCGCGTCGAGGACGTCCCCGATCGGGGTGTCCCCGTTGTTGAACTCGATCGTGCGTCGCACCGTCGCGGGCCGGTGCAGTACCGCGGCCGCGACCGCCGCCACATCCGCCCGCGAGACCTGTCCCTTGCCGGCGTCCGGGCCGGTCTCGATCCGGCCGGTCGGCGGATCGAGGGTCAGCGCGCTCGGGCCCAGAATCGTCCAGTCCAGGTCCGTGCCGCGCAGGTGCGCGTCCGCGGCCGCCTTCGCCTCGGCATACGCGTAGAAGCCGTTGTCCTCGGGAACGCCGTGGTCCGGGCCGGCCCCGAAGTACGACACCATCACGTAGCGGCGGACCCCCGCACGCTCGGCCGCGGTCATGGACCCGATCGCCGCGTCGCGGTCCACGGCGTACGTGCGCTGCGGGTTGCCGCCGCCCGCGCCCGCCGACCACACCACCGCGTCGTGCCCCTCGAGCAGCGGCACGAGGTCGTCGACGCCGAGGTGCTCGACGTCGGCCACGACCGGCGTCGCACCTGCGGCGCGCACGTCGTCGGCGTGGTCGGGGTTGCGGATCACCGCGGTCACCTCGTCGCCGGCGTCGGCGAGCAGCCGCTCGAGGTGCAGGGCCACCTTCCCGTGGCCGCCGATGATCACGATCCGTGCCATGTCGAATCCTTCCGTCGCGGGCCCGCCCGTCGGGCCGCCTTCCCCCATCGCACCACGGCGACGGTCGTCGGTGGGGGAGCACCGACGGCGACGTTCGCTCACCGAACGTTCACGCTCCGGGCACCCGCGGGGCAACGTGCAGCGGGCATGCTGAGGCGATGAACCCTGTCGTCCTGGAACTGCGCCACCTCGACTGCGAGGGACCGGCCGCGTATCTGCCGGTGCTCGAGCAGTACGTGCAGGTCCACACCGTGCGGCTCTGGCGCGACCCGGTGCCCGCCGCGCTCGACTACGCCGCCGTCGTGGTCATGGGTGGCCCGATGGGCGTCGCCGACGCCGCGACGGTGCCGTGGCTCGGCGAGGAGATCGCCTACCTGCGGGCGGCCGTGGCCGCCGGCATTCCGGTGTGGGGGGTGTGCCTCGGCGCCCAGCTGCTCGCCGCGGCCCTCGGCGCCGACGTCCACACCGGCCCCGTCCCGGAGGTCGGCGTGGGCGAGGTGGAACTCGCGCACGCCTCGGCCGCCGACCCGGTGTGGGGCGAGCTGCCGTCCACCTTCCCGGTGCTGCAGTGGCACGCCGACACCTTCGACCTGCCGCCGGGCGCCACCCTGCTCGCCTCGTCGCGGGCCTACCCGAACCAGGTGTTCCGGCACAGGAGCAGCTACGGGGTGCAGTTCCATCTCGAGGCCGATGCCGACCAGCTGGCCGACTGGCTCGCGATCGACGAGTACCGGGCGTCGCTGGAGGCGACCCTCGGGGCCGGGGCGGCCGACGCCGTCGCCGCCGACCTGCGGTCGGTGCAGCCCGAGACGCTCGCGCACGCCACCGCCGTGATGAAGCGGTGGCTCGAGACGTACGTCGTGTGAACGGACGGATCCCTCGTGCGCCGATGAGTTTGCCCGCCTCGCGGAGTCCGAACCTGTGCAATGCTGTCGACAGTGCAGGAGGTGCCCGGTGGATCAGCTGGTGAGGGTTCAGAACTTCGCCGTCTCGGGGGACGGTTTCGGAGCCGGGGAAGGCCAGAGCCTCGAGCGGCCGTTCGGGCACGCGGACCCCGGTTCGATGTTCGCGTGGGCCGGCGCGACCGCGAGCTGGCCCAACCGTACCGATCCGGGCGGGAGCCGGGGCCTCGACGACTACTTCACGCGGGACTTCGCCCGCAACATCGGTGCCGAGATCATGGGCCGGAACAAGTTCGGTCCGCAACGGGGGCCGTGGCAGGACCACGACTGGCGCGGCTGGTGGGGCGGCGAACCGCCCTTCCACACCCCGGTGTTCGTGCTGACCCACCATCCGCGACCGTCGTTCACGCTGTCCGACACGACGTTCCACTTCGTCGACGGCGACCCGGCCACGGTCCTCACGCAGGCGCGGGAGGCGGCGCAGGGCAAGGACGTCCGGCTCGGGGGCGGGGCCACCACCATCCGGGAATTCCTCGACGCGGACCTCGTCGACACCATGCACGTGGCGGTCGTACCGGCGGTGCAGCTCGGAGCCGGGGTGCGCCTGTGGGAGTCGCCCGACGAGCTGCTCGATCGGTTCCACCTCGAGGTCGTGCCCAGCCCGAGCGGCGTGATCCACCACCTGTTCTGGCGACGGTGACACCGGGGCGTCAGGTCCGCAGGCCCGCCCGTTCGAGGGCCGCGTCCACGAGGTACTCGGCGATCGCCATCGACGACGTCGCGCCGGGGGAGGGCGCATTGCGCAGGTGCACCACCCGCCCGTGCCCGGTGATGACGAAGTCGTCGACGAGCGAGCCGTCGGCGTCCATTGCCTGCGCGCGGATCCCCCGCGGGCCCGGCAGCACGTCGGCGACGGTCAGTCCGGGCACGTACTTCGCGGCCTCGGCGACGAACCGCCGGATGCTGACCGCCGTGCGCAGCTCGCGCATCGCGGCCGGGACGTTGCGTGCGGCGAACCTGCGGAAGCCGGGGAAGAGCACGGCGTCGCGCAGGTCCCGCAGCGACCTCGACCGGCCGTCGTACGCTTCGCGTCCCGGCGCCAGGAATGCGTTGGGCCCCAGCATGATCGCCCCGTCGATCCGTTTGGTCAGGTGGACCCCGAGGAACGGGTACCGCGGATCGGGCACCGGATAGATCAGTCCGCGCACCCGCCCGGCCACGTCGGGCCGCAGCAGGTGGTAGTCGCCGAGGAACGGCACGATCGCGGGCGTCGCGGGGTCCCCGGCGTCGTGGGCGAGCCGGTCCGACTGCAGGCCCGCGCACGTGATCACCAGGTCGAAGCCGTCCGTGCCGGTGCCGGTGCCGACGAGCACCTCGTCGCCGCGGGGGCGGATCGCCGTGACGGGTGTGGCCAGGCGGACGGTGCCGCCCGACGCCGTGACGTCGTCGGCGAGGGCGGTGGTCACCGCGACGTAGTCGACGATCGCGGTGTGCGGGGAGTGCAGCGCGGCGATGCCGCGCGCGTGCGGCTCGATGTCGGTGATCTCCTCCGGCCCGATGCGGCGGATCCCGGGCACGCCGTTGGCGACGGCGCGTTCGTGGATGGCGTCGAGCCGGTCGAGCTCGCTCGCGTCGAGTGCGACGACGATCTTGCCGCACTCGTCGTACGGCAGGGCGCGGGCGGCGGTGAACTCGGCGAGCAGGTGCACCCCGCGCCGGCACAGGCGCGCCTTGAGGCTGCCGGGCGGGTAGTACAGCCCGGCGTGCACGACGCCGCTGTTGTGACCGGTCTGGTGCGCGGCGAGCCGGGGCTCCTTCTCGAACAGCGTGACGTCGGCGCCGTGCGTCGCCAGCTCGCGCGCGGTGGCGGCCCCGATGATCCCCCCACCCACGACGGCAGCCCGCAGTGACCCCATGCGCGCCAGCCTACGAGCCCGTGGCCGAATGTCACACCGGTTCGATTCAATCGAACCGGTGTGACATTCGGCCCGCGCATTCGGGCGATCGGACCGGCGACGGTGGGAGTCAGCGGTGGCGGTCGGAGCTGTAGCCCCAGAGCCAGTCGGTGTACTTGTAGCTCGACGTGTCGCGGGTGCGGAACAGTTCGTTGCGGGCCTCGCGGCCGGCGCCGTCGAGGTGCCACAGGTCGCCCCACATGCGGCCGGTGGTGAGGATGCGGTTGCAGCGCGGGGCGCGTTCGGCGTTGACGTCACGCAGGATCTGCGGCCAGTTGGCGTTGTCGCCCCGGTAGTCCTCGGCGGCGTAGTCGGCCAGGCACTTGGCGTCCTCGAGGGCCATCACGGCGCCGGAGGCGAGGTACTGCAGCGGGGGATGGGCGGCATCGCCGAGCAGGATCATGCGGCCGTCGACCCAGTTGTCGATCGGGTCGCGGTCGAACATCGGCCACCACCGGTCGGTCCACAGGTACTTCAGCGCGGTCTGCACGCTCTCGTGGCAGTGGTCGTAGGCGTGCGCGAGTTCCTCGGGGCTGCCCCACTTCTCCTCGCCGCGCAGGAAGGCGGGCGACTGGAAGACGGCCACCTGGTTGAGCATCTCGCCCTGGCGCAGCGGGTACTGGATGAAGTGGCAGCGCGGGCCGATGTAGCCGACGACGTCCTCGATCTCCTCCTCGAGGGGGACCTCGTCCATCGGGAACGTGCCGCGGAAGGCGACGTACCCGGAGCCGACCGGCTTGTCGTCGGACAGCTTCGGGCGCAGCCGCGAGTGCAGGCCGTCCATGCCGAGGGCGATGTCGCCGACGTGCTCCTCGCCGCTCTCGAGGATGACGCGGACCTTGTCGCCCTCGGTGACGACGTCGTGCACGGCGGCGTCGGTGCGCAGGTCGGCGCCGGCCCGGCGGGCGGCCTCGACGAGCACCGAGTGCAGATCGGAACGGTGCACGACGAAGTACACCCCGCCGTAGTGCTGCTGGTAGTCGTGGCCGAGGTCGACCTTGGTGAGGATCTCGGCGGTGACGGCGTCGCGGAAGACGAGGTTCTTCGGCAGGACCCCCTTGGAGATGACCTCGTCGTAGACGCCGAGCGCCTGGAGGATGCGGGAGCCGTGCGGGCCGATCTGCAGTCCGGCGCCCACCTCGCCGAATTCCGACGCGCGCTCGAACAGCGTGACCTCGGCACCCCGGAGGGCGAGGGCGAGGGCGTTGGCGACGCCGCCGATGCCGCCGCCGGCGACGAGAACCCGGGCGTCCTTCAGATCGGACATGACACTCCTTGTGATCGGTATCGGGATGAGGGGTGGATCAGTGGGCGAGGATCGGGCCGCGCGGCGCGTCGTCGCTGACGGGGAATCGCTTCCACACGACGGTCAGCAGCAGCGAGGCGATCAGTGCGCTCACGGCGAAGAGGATGAAGTTGGAGTTCGCGCCCAGCCCGGCGGCGAGCAGCCAGCCGCCGATCTGCGGGGCCGCGACGGCGCCGATCCGGCCGACACCCAGAGCCCAGCCGAGCGCGGTGCCGCGCAGGTGGTCGGGGTAGTAGGAGGCCACCGCCGCGATGATCAGGCACTGCGTTCCGTGGGTGCCGACGCCGGCGAGCACGAAGATCGCGTACACGATCGCGGTGGGCGGGGAGAGCAGCAGGGCGAGCAGCGCGACACCGGCGACGAACGCGGCGACGATGCTCGTGGGCACGGTGCCGAACCGCACGCCGCCCCACGCGGTGATGAACGAGCCGGCCACCGCGCCGAGGTTCAGCGCGAGCGCGAAGGTCAGGGCGCTGCCGAGGTCGGTGCCGGTGTTCTGCATGAGCTTCGGCAGCCAGGTGCCCAGGCCGTACCAGGCGAGCAGCGTCACCACGGTGACGAGAGCGAACATGACGCTGATGGTCCGGAACCGCGACCCGAGCAGCTCGCGGAAGCCGCCGCCGGTGGGGGCGTCCGTCTTGGAATGCGTGTCGGGCAGGTACTTCAGCGCCAACGGCACCAGGACGAACAGGGGCACTAGGGCGAACAGGAACATCGGGCGCCAGCCCCAGTGGGGAATGACGGGGATGCCGAGCAGGGCCGCGACGGACCCGCCGATCGGCACGCCCGACATCATCATCGTCGCGACGGCCGCACGCCATCGCGGCGGGACCAGTTCGGCGGCCAGCGCGTTCGACGTGGGGACCAGGCCGCCGAGGCCCAGGCCGGCGATCAGCCGCATCGCCCCGAACATGATGGGGCCGGTGGCGACGGCGCAGAGCGTGGTGAACACCGACAGCACCACGACGCAGCCGATGACGGCCTGCTTGCGGCCGATCGCGTCGGACAGGCGCCCGGCGAGCACCGCGCCGATCATCATGCCGAGGAAGGCGAGGCTGCCGAGGGTGCCGGCGGTCGCGGCGCTGATGCCCCACTCGTCCTGGAGGCTCGAGATGACGTTGCCGTAGACGATGAGGTCGTAGCCGTCGAAGACGACGAACAGCCAGCAGACGATCACGGCGAGCGCTGTCCCGCGATGCAGGACGATCGTGCGGTCGCCGGTGGCGACGGCGTCGGGGGAACTGTGCATGCTTCTACCGTGATGCGCCCCACTCCGCCGCTGCAATAAAGTTCTGTTGTGCAGAAAAAACCGTCGGCGCCGAAGAGGGCGTCCAAGACCATCACCCGGCCGTCGTACGCGCTCGAGTCGGTGGACAACGCGCTGCGGCTGCTGCAGATGCTCCGCGACGTCGGCGCGCTGCGGCTCAAGGACGCCGCGGAGGAACTCGGGACGGCGCCGTCGACGGCCCACCGTCTGCTCTCGATGCTGGTCTACCGCGGGTTCGCCGTGCAGGACGAGAAGCGCCGCTACCATCCCGGGCCGGCGATGGGGGTGGGGCCCGCACAGCAGGGCTGGACGCGCGAGCTCGCCGACCTCAGCAGGCCGCACATGGAGGCGCTGGCGATCCTGACCGGCGAGACGATCAACCTCGTCGTCCGGGTGGGGTCGCAGGCCCGGTTCCTCTACTCCGCGGAATCCGAGTCGATGCTGCGGGTCGGCGACCGGCAGGGCCAGGTGCTTCCCGCGGAGCTCACCGCCGGTGGTCGAATCCTGTTGGCGGAGTTGCCGAGACAGACGCTGGAGCAGCTCTACCTGCGACCGCCCGAGGAGCCGCACGTCGATCCGCGCCCGACGGTGGGCTACGGGGTGGACCGCCGGCTCGCCCCCGGCGAGTTCGAGGTGTTCCTCACCGAGCTCGAGGCGGCCCGCAAGGTGGGGTTCGCCGTCAACGTCGAGCAGACGGAGGAGGGGGTCGCCGCGTTCGGCGTCGCCGTCCGCAACGGGCACGGGCGGGCGATCGCGGCGCTCACGGCGGCGGTGCCGATCACGCGCTACCGCCAGCACCTCGACGGCTCTCTCGTCTCCCGGATGCGGACCGCGATCCGGGGGATCGAGGTCGAGGTAGCGCACATCGAGTGACGCGGGGCGATGCGGCACGGATCGGGCCTCGAATTCCGTATAGCAGAATTGCATGGGCGGCGCGGGACCGGGCGACCTACGTTGAGAGCAACGCCGCAGGTGTCCCGCTTCACGAGGAGAGGTCATGACCGCAACCGAGAACACCGATCCCGAGCTGCAGCAGCTCTACACGGACTTCGAGGCCGAGCACCTCAACCCGCTGTGGACCCAGCTCGGCGACCTGATGCCGATGGTGCCGACGTCGAAGGCCGTGCCGTTCGTGTGGAAGTGGTCGACCCTGTACCCGCTCGCTCAGCGGGCCGGTGACCTCGTCCCTGTGGGCCGCGGCGGTGAGCGGCGTGCCATCGCCCTGGCCAACCCCGGACTCGGCGGCGTCCCCTACGTCACCCCCACGCTGTGGGCGGCGATCCAGTACCTCGGACCCAAGGAGACCGCGCCCGAGCACCGGCACTCGCAGAACGCCTTCCGGTTCGTCGTCGAGGGTGAAGGCGTGTGGACCGTGGTCAACGGCGATCCGGTGGCCATGTGCCGCGGCGACTTCCTGCTCACCCCCGGCTGGAACTTCCACGGGCACCACAACGAGACCGACCACCCGATGGCGTGGATCGACGGCCTCGACATCCCGTTCGTCAACTACACCGACACCGGGTTCTTCGAGTTCGGATCCGACGGCGTGACCGACGAGTCCACCCCCGACGTCTCCCGGTCCGAGCGGCTGTGGGTGCACCCGGGCCTGCGCCCGCTGGTCGGTCTCGACGCCAAGGCCAGCTCGCCGATCGCGTGCTACCGCTGGAAGTACACCGACGCCGCGCTGAACGAGCAGCTCGCCCTCGAGGACGAGGGCTACGCCGCCACCCCCGAACCGGGCCATGCCGCGATCCGGTACACCAACCCGACCACCGGCGGCGACGTCATGCCCACCATCCGCGCCGAGTTCCACCGGCTGCGGGCCGGCGCCCACACCCGCACCCGGCGCGACGTCGGCTCGACCGTGTTCCAGGTCTTCGAGGGCGAAGGCCGGTTCCACCTCGGCGGCACCGACCACGACGTCACCAAGGGCGACATGATCGTCGTGCCGTCCTGGGTGGAATGGTCGCTCGAGACCGACGGCGGCGTCGACCTGTTCGCCTTCTCCGACGCCCCCATCGTCGAACGCCTGCACTTCAACCGCACCTACATCTCCGAAGGAGCCTGACCCGACATGCGACTCGCCACCCTCCGCCTCGACGGCACCACCGCCGCCGTGCGCGTCGATTCCGACACCACCGCCACCGTCGTCGACGGCTACGCCGACCTGTCCGCACTGCTGGCCGACCCGACCTGGAAGACCGTCGCCGAGCAGGCCGCCGGCCGCACCGTCGACCTGACGGACGCCGACTACGCGCCGGTCGTGCCCAACCCCGGCAAGATCGTCTGCGTCGGCCTGAACTACGCCACCCACATCAAGGAGATGGGCCGCGACCTGCCCGAGTATCCGACGCTGTTCTCGAAGTTCAAGGAGGCCCTCACCGGCCCCTACGACGACGTGATCGTCCCCGAGTACGCCGCCGGTCAGCTCGACTGGGAGGCCGAGCTGGCCGTCGTGATCGGCAAGCAGGCGTACCAGGTGTCCGAGGCCGACGCCGAGCAGTACATCGCCGGCTACTCGGTGATCAACGACTACACGATGCGCGACTACCAGTACCGCACGCTGCAGTGGGACCAGGGCAAGACCTTCGAGAAGACCAGCGGCTTCGGTCCGTTCCTGAGCACCGACTACACCCTCGGCAGCCGCATCGAGACCCGGCTCGAGGGTGAGGTCATGCAGTCGGCCACCACCGACGACCTGGTGTTCACCCCGGCCAAGCTGGTGGACTACATCTCCCACATCGTCACCCTGCAGCCCGGCGACGTCATCATCACCGGCACCACCGGCGGGGTGGGGCACGCCCGCAAGCCCGCCCGCTACATCGGCGACGGGGAGACGGTCGAGGTCAGCATCGAGGGCCTCGGTACGGTGCGCAACAAGACCGTCGTCAAGTAGGAGCATGCCTGTGGGGTTCAACGATCTCGACCTGTCCGAGCGGCTGCTGATCGCCCGGCGCGGCACCGCGTACTTCTCCCAGCGGCTCGCCGAACTCACCGACGACGAGCTGGACACCCCGACCGCGCTCGAGGGATGGACCCGCAAGCACCTCGTCGCGCACGTCGGCTACAACGCCGCGGCGTTGTGCCGGCTCATGGACTGGGCGGCCACGGGCGTCGAGACACCCATGTACGCCTCCACCGAGCAGCGCGCCCAGGAGATCGCCGAAGGCGCCACCCTGAACGCCGCGGCGCTGCGGAACCTGTTCGCCCACACCGTGGCCCGGCTCGACGAGAAGTGGCGGCACCTGCCGGAATCGGCGTGGCAGGCACAGGTCCGCACCGCACAGGGCCGGATGGTGCCGGCCGAGGAGACCGCGTGGATGCGCACCCGCGAGGTGTGGATCCACGCGGTGGACCTGGGCAACGGCGCGCGCTTCGGCGACTTCCCGCCCGTCGTCCTCGACTCGCTGCTCGACGACATCGTGGGCATGTGGCGCAAGAAGGACCTCGGCGCCGGTCTCGTGCTCGAGGTGCAGGGCCGCGCCCCGATCGCGGTCCGCGACGAGCCCGGCACGACCGCGAAGGTGAGCGGCCCGCTCGCCGCCGTGGTGCGCTGGGCCGCCGGGCGTGGCGCCGTCGGCCTCACCGCCGGCGCAGAGGAGAAACCACCGCGCTGGCTCTGACCACCGCATACGGCAACGGGGGCCTGCGACCGGAGACGGTCGCAGGCCCCCGACGCTCAGCGCGTGTCCTCGGCGTGCAACCGCCACGCGATCGCAGCGACGCTGACGACCAGGAACCCGGCCATGACGGCAGCCGCACCGAGATCCCAGCCTCGATCCAGCCAGGGTCCGCGCAGCAGTCGCGCGGCGTAGGTGAGGGGGATGCCGTCGCCGAGCCGGCCCATCGTGGTGGGCAGGATCTCGCGCGGCGGGCCGGCGCCGCCGAGCATCATGAAGGTGAAGAACAGCAGCACCCCGAGGCCCTGGGCGGCGCGTGCGGTGGGCATGAGGATTCCGAGCAGCGCGCCGAGTGCGGCGAAAGCCGCGGTGACGAGTGTGTAGGCGGCGGCGAATCCGAGTGGGTTTCGCGGGAACGGGGCGTCGTAGCCGAGTATGGATGCGGCCGTCAGCAGGATCACCCCGGCCGTGGCGATGGCGGCGGTCACCGCCATGTGCGCGGCGACCAGTGTCGCGGGCGCGATCGCCGAGGCCCGGAAGCGTCGTAGTACCCCCTGCTCCCGGTAACCCGCAAGGTGTACCGACAACGACAGCACCCCCGCCGTCGCCGCCACCAGCGCCACGTAGGAGGGCGTGTAGAAGTCGATGGCGCGCAGCCCCTCCCAGACCGTCGGATCGGCCCGCTGGCTGCTGAAGGCACCGTTGAGCACGTACAGGATCACCACCGGCAGCACGAGGACGAACAGCACCGTCAGCGGTTCCCGAGCGAAGAGCTTGATCTCCACCCAGGCCATCGCGGCGAACGTCTTCATCCGCCGCTCCCGGAACCCGCACCGTGGTCGGCCGTCAACGCGAGGTAGGCATCCTCGAGTGTGGACAGCTCGGGCCGCAGGTCGTCGGGTTCGATGCCCCGCGCGACGAGCGCATGGGCGACGCGGGCGAGCAGCGGCCCCGTGCCGCTGACCCGGACCGTGCCGTCGGGTCCACGGTCCACGGCCGCGACGCCGGACACGGTGCCGACGAAGTCGAGATCGGTGTCCGGGGGAGCGGTGAAGTGCACCTGCTTGACGGGCTGGTACGCGGCGACGAGGTCGGCCGGCGTGCCGCCGGCGATCACGCGGCCGTCGACGAGCACGGCCAGACGGTCACAGAGCCGCTCTGCCTCGTCCATGAAGTGAGTCACCAGGATCACGGTCGAGCCGCGGTCCCGGACGGCAGCGACGAGATCCCACGCGATCCGACGCGCGGCCGGGTCCAGACCGGTGGTCATCTCGTCGAGGATCACCAGCTTCGGATCGGCGATCAGTGCCAGGGCGACGAACAGACGCTGTTTCTGGCCGCCGGACAGCTCACCGAATGCGGCCTTACGCCGCTCCGCCAGGCCCCACTCCTCGAGCAGGTGCTGCCACGGTGGCCCGCCCGGATTGATCGTGGAGAACAACTGCAGCGCCTCGCCTACGCGCAAGCGGTCCGGTAACGCCGAATCCTGGAGCTGGCTGCCGACGATGCGCCGCACGCGCATCGGTTCGGTGACGGCGTCGTACCCGAAGACCTCGACACTGCCGGCGGTCGGACGCCGCAGCCCCTGCACACATTCCACGGTGGTGGTCTTGCCCGAGCCGTTGGGGCCGAGCAGTCCGAAGATCTCCCCCTGCTCGACTCGGAAGGACACGTCGGCCACGGCGACCGTGCGCCCGTACTGCTTGCGTAGTCCCCGCACCTCGACTGCCGCCCCCATGGGTTCACCGTAGGCCCGTCGTCCGGATTCCGTCCACGGTGATCCTGTTGCGACGCGAAGGCAGTGGACCCGGGGCCTCGGCCTCTACCTTCCCTGCGCCCCGCCGAGGAGACTGACCCGCAAGAAGGCGCGGTGTGCGAGGAGGCGCTGGTCGTGCGCTGGGATCTGGGGATCGAGGGTGTGGGACTGCTCGCTGCCATGTCGCTGGGGTTCGGACTGATCGCGCACCTGATCGTGGGGAGAGGTGTGACGAGACGGCTGTGGCTCGTCTCGGCGATCGCGTATTTCGTTGCGGGAATTGCGGTCAGTGAAGTCTGGTTCGGCTGGGCGACAGAGGAGGAGCTGCAGCCGAACATCGACGGGCTGTCCGTCGACGAGGTCCACCTGGTGACTCTGGCAGGTCTTGTTGCAGCCCTGATCGCGCGGTATGTGGTGCGGAGGAAGAGACGCGGCGGGGATCGATCGGGGATCCGCATCCGACATTCCGGGAGAGCCGGCGAAGACCTGTAGGGCCGGCCGGTACCTGATCGAGAAGATCACGGCGATCGGGGTCCGCCGGACCTCGGCGCGGGGCATGATCTGCTCGGCCGCGGATGCGGGACGTGGGCCTGACGATCGGCTACCACCCTGCACGCACCGGAACCGGGTGCAACACGTCGGCGCTGGAAGGATGTCGGCATGAGCGAAACACACACCGTCGCATTCGGCGACGTGGAGATCGAGGTGCTCGTCGACGGAACCGGTCCGGCCGTGGTGTTGCTGCCGTCGCTCGGCCGCGACTCCTACGAGTTCGATCCGATCGCAACCGATCTCGCCGCCGCGGGCTTCCGCGCGATCCGCCCCCAGCCCCGCGGCGTGGGCACGAGCCGCGGTCCGCTCGACGACCTCGATCTGCACGACCTCGCCCGCGACGTCGCCGAGGTGATCGAGCGGCTCGGGGCGGGCCCGGCCGTCCTCGCGGGGCACGCCTTCGGCCACTACGTCGCGCGGGTCCTCGCGACGGATCGGCCGGACCTGGTGCGCGGGGTCGCGATCCTCGCCGCGGGTGCCCGCCGGTTCCCGGAGTCGCTCACCGAGCGCGTCGCCAAGTGCTCCGACCTGACCCTGCCGGACTCCGAGCGGCTCGAGCACCTGCGGGCGGTGTTCTTCGCCGACGGGCACGACCCGTCGGTGTGGCTCGACGGCTGGTGGCCCGAGGCGATCGTCGCGCAGCGCCGCGCGATGGCCATCACCGACAAGGAATCCTGGTGGCCGTTCGCCCCGTCGCCGCTGCTGGACCTGCAGGCCGGCGACGACGTGTTCCGCCCGGCATCGACGCGGGCCGAGCTCACGGAGGAGTTCGGCGCCGACCGGGTCGCCGTCGTGCTGATTCCCGGCGCGGGACATGCCCTGATCCCCGAGGTTCCGCACGAGGTCGCGGACGCGCTCGTCGGCTGGGCCGGCACGTTGCCGTGACAGAGCACAGCCGCTCGGCCCCCAGTCGTCCGCCACTGCAATTGCAGCAGCGGACGACTGGGGGCCGAGCGGGTAGCCGGGTCGGCTACTGTGCGATCGCCACGACCGACGGGTCGATCCGCATCACCGAGTAGCCGGCGACGGCCCCGGCGCCGAAGCCGGGTGCGAAGATCCGCACGGGCTCCGTGATGACGCCGTCGCGCACCGCGTCGTGGATCGCGAGCGGGATGCTCGCCGACGACGCGTTGCCGACCTTCTCGATGTTGAAGTACAGCCGGTCCGCCGCGAGTCCGGCCTTGGCCGCCAGGTCGATGATCATCGTCTTGTTCGCCTGATGCGGGACGACCAGGTCGATGTCGTCGAGCAGCGACTCGCCCTTGTCGAGGCCGGGCAGGGCGCGGACCTCGTCGAGCATCTGCGCCAGGTAGCGGCCCGCGAGGCTCTTGACCTCCGGCCCGTACACCGTGATCGCGTTGTCGAAGTCCGGGTTGGGCCAGATGATCGAATTGACCTCGCTGGTGGGTCCGCTCGCGTAGGTCTGCAGGTACTCGATGTCGGGTTCGGCACCCTCGGGGGCGACGCCGACGACGAGCGCGGCCGCACCGTCACCGAAGATCATCCGGGACGGACGGACACTGCCGATCTTGTCGGAGAACTTCTCCACGCAGACCACGAGGACGGGACGGCGGATCTGCTGCAGGATCCGGGTCGCCTCGGCCAGCCCGTACGGCAGTCCCGCGCACGCCGCGACCAGGTCGAACGACGCATGCGTCTGGGCGATGCCCAGTTCGCCCGACAGGTACGTCGCGAGCGAGGGGATGAGCCGGTCGCTGGTGCAGGTGCACACCAGCACCGCCCCGATGTCGGCCGGGCCGACCTGGGCCTTCTCGACGGCCGCGCGGGCCGCCTGCAGGGCGAGCTCGGAGAACGAGCCCGACGTGTAGCGGCGCTGCTCGATCCCGGTCTTGGCGGTCACCTCGTCGGCGGTCATGGCCGACCAGTTGTACGCCGAGTTGCGGATCAGGTCCTCGTTGGTGCACACCACGTCACCGTGCGCGACGGCGAGCGCCTCGATGCGCGGCTGCACCGCGAAGTCGCGGCGCACGTCGATCGTCGGGTACGGCGTGGCCGGCGGGACGGGCTCGACCGCGGCGCGCTGGGGCGCCGGCGCGGTCCGGCCCGAGGTGACCCGCGAGATGAACCGCTGCACGTGCCGGTCCCGGGGGTGGAACACCACGACGTAGTCGTCGTCGCGGAGCTGGCCGACCTCGACGAGTTCGACCTGCTTGCGGTCCCAGGGCTGCTGGTTGTGCAGCACCATGGACCAGCGCCGCAGCGCCTCGAGCGCGGGGACGTCCTCATGGCAGTCGAGGATCTCGTCGTAGCTGTAGACCCGGAAGTTCGGGTCGTAGCTGCCGAGCCGCAGCGTCATGTTCTTCGGATCGGCGGTGAGCTGCGCGACGGTCGGCTTGACCGTCGGCAGGGCGCCGGCGACGTGCTTGCGGGCGGCGAAGACGTCGAAGACGGTCTCGAAGATGCAGTCCTCGGCGGCGTCGTCCCAGCCGGCGGGCAGCTGCCGGAAGGCGGCTTCCACCTCGGCGACCTTGCTCTCCTGATCGGGCCACGGCGTGAGGACCGGCATGTACAGGTCGTCGCGGGTGCGCGGCACGTCGGCCCAGCGGGTCGGCCGCTTGTCGAACATGGTGAGCGCGAAACGGTTGGCCCAGTACGCATTCAGTGCGACATCGCGCAGGAGTTCGACCTTGTTGCGGTAGTCGCCCCGCGTGTGGCGGGCGAGGATCTCCGAGGCCGTCGGCGCCTTGGTGTCGAAGTCGCGGCGGATCACGGAGTCGAGCTGCTCGACGTCGGTGACGGTCGAGAAGTCGATGTCGGGAAAGAAGTTGGAAGGGAAGACGATCCGCCCGTGGCGGTTCGTTTCGAAGGGCTGCATGTGCCGGGCCGTTCAGTCGAGGGTGAGTTCGTGGAGCCGGGAAGGCAGGATCACATGTCCAGTCCGCCGTTGACGCCCCACACCTGACCCGTGATGTAGGACGAGGCGTCGGCGGCGAGGAAGTGCACGACGCGGGCGATCTCCTCGGGGTCGGCGAGGCGGTTGACCGGGATGGTGCTCTTGATGCGGTCGAGGACCTTGTCCGGGATGGTCTCGACCATCTCGGTCGCGACGAAGCCGGGGGTGACGGCGTTGACGGTGACGCCGATGCTGTCCGGGGTGAGCTTGCCGGAGCGGGCCAGCGCGAACGCGGCCTCCTTGGCGAGGGTCTTGGTCAGGCCGAACATGCCGGCCTTGGACGCCGCGTAGTTGGCCTGGCCGATGTTGCCGGTCTCGCCGATGACCGAGGAGATGTTGACGATGCGTCCCGTGCCGCGCTCGAGCATGTGCCGCAGCGCCGCCTGGGCCAGGAAGAAGGTGCCGGAGAGGTTGGTGGCGATGACGTTGTTCCAGTCGTCGTCCTCCATCTTCAGCACCGTGCGGTCGATGGTGATGCCGGCGTTGTTGATCAGGATGTCCAGACGGCCGTGGCGCTCGATGACCTCGTCGATGGTGCGACGGCAGTCGTCGGCGTTCGCGACGTCGCCCTTGTGCACGCTGTACTCGACGCCGTCCTGGCCGTGGGCCTGCATGCCCGCGAGGAACTGGTCGGCCTGGGCGGTGTTGCGGCCGTATCCGGCAGCCACCGTGGCGCCCTGGGCGGCGAGGCTGCGGCTGATGGCCGCGCCGATGCCGCGCGTTCCACCGGTCACGAATGCGACGCGGCCGCGCAGCTTGGTGCCGGCGGCGGTGGTACGGGACGACGGTTCGATGGTGCTGGTCATGTCGGTTCTCCCTCGAATGCGGCGAGCTCGACGGATGCCGTCGAGTACAGATGTGTCGAGCCGGTGATACCGGTGTCCCGAGCGGCGGTGCCCGGATTCCGGTCGGCGTGGCTGCTACCGCGAGTTGCTGATGTGAGCGTCCCTGCACGCTCCGCGATATTCGCCCCTGCCAACCGAATTCACGTAGATGCTCCGCTCGTTCTCCCCTGTCGACATCAATGATGCAGCATTGCGCCGCGCATGTCATGTCCTACGACAAAGATGTTGTGCCGTGCAATGACTTATGCTAATTACATTGAATAGTGTTGTCTTACAATCTATTACACGCACATCGTGACGTTTGCCCGCGTACCGGCCGACTGCATGTCCGTTCCGGGACCTTTGCCACAAAATGCCACGGCCGGAGGGTGGTTCGAAATGGCGCGCGATACTACCCGGTGGTCAGGACAGAGGCGTACATGCAGCCGGTTTGTCGACGATTCGATCAGGTAGATTCCAAATGTACTGCATGACAACGATATTCGACACGACGTGCGTGGAGACCGCGTCGGTGGTGGCGGCATCCGCTCGGTAGCACCGAGTGCCAACAAGGTGCATGTAGCGGCCCGGCCCGGGCTCGTGTGCGGTGAAAACCGGTACCCGCGCACCCGTGTTCCCAAACCTGTGAGCTTGCTCACTGTCTCGAATTTTCCCGGGCTGGACCACCCTCATCCGGGGGGGGGGCATGGGCGAGCGGATCGACTGGACCGGATACCCCCAGGGCGTCGCACAGCCGCCCCGGGCGGAGAAGGTACCGGGACGGCCGGCACGAGGCGCTGACGGGCTCCTCGGGGCACGAGAAAGGGCCCCGCACCGAAGAATCGGTGCGGGGCCCTTTCAGGGTCGTGCTGCTACTGCGCGAGCACCTTCGCCATGCCGCGCTCGACGGCGGCGACGATCTCCGGCCGCAGACCCGCCGCAGGGATGATCGAATGCACGGAGCCGACCTGCTGGGCGCGCTGGATGTTGTGGATGGCCTCGAACTCCGCAGCCACCTCACCGAGCTTCTCCGACCGCACCGCGGTGCGCTGCGTCGCCAGCTCGACCCGCAGGCGGGCCTTCTCCCCGTCCTCGGCCGCAGCGAGCTGCGCCTCGAGTTCGGTGATCCGGGGATCCGCCGCGGTGCGCGCATTGACGTCGCGGGTGAACACCACCGCCGCGGCGGGGGCGCCGCCGAGGACGGAGGCGAACGAGCCCTCCACCGCGAGCACCTCCATGTTCTCGTTCAACGCACCGGAGAACACCACGAAGGCACCACCGTGGTAGCGGGAGACCACGACGAAGACGATCGGACCGTCGAAATTGACGATCGCCCGGCCGATCTCGGCGCCGTTCTCGAGCTGCAGGTTGCGCAGCGACTCGGGGGAGCCGTCGAACCCGGACAGGTTCGCCAGCACCACCACGGGCCGGTTGCCGCTCGCCGCGTTGATCGCCCGCGCGGTCTTCTTCGACGACTTCGGGAACAGCGTGCCCGAGGTCCACTGGTCCGGTCCGTCGGTGGGGAACCAGCCCTTGCGGGAGATCGCGCGGGACTCGATGCCGATCACCGTCACCGCGTTGCCACCGAGGTGCGCGTCGAACACCACCGACGTGTCGGCGTCGGCCATGTCCGCCCACCGCTCGAGCACCGGGTGGTCCTGGTCGACCACCGCACGCATCACCGTGCGGATGTCGAACGGCTTCTTGCGGTCCGGGTTGGTCTCCGCGGAGAAGATGTCGCCCACCGTCGTGAAGTCGCTCGACGGATGCACGTGCGGGTACACCCGCACGTCGCGGTCGACCGGGTCGACGGTCTCGGCCTTGCGGGGGAACCGCTCGCCCGGGGCGAGGTAGGCGTGCTCGTAGTGCCCGAAGAGCACCTCCACCGCCGCCGACAGGTTCGGGGCCCAGTACTGCGCCTGACCGTTGGGGCCCATGACGCGGTCGTAGCCGCCGATGCCGAAGTTGTCCTCGGCCGAGACGCCACCGGAGTAGTCGAGGGACTGCTTGCCGGTCAGCACCATCGCGCTGTCCGGGGTCATCACCAGGATGCCCTTGGTGTGCATGAGCATCGTCGCCTCGGCGTTCCAGTACGGCTGGGCGCCGACGTTGATGCCGGTGACCACGACGTTGATCTCGCCGCCGCCCTGGGTGAAGGTGATGATGCGGCGCAGGGCCCGCGAGACCCAGTCCATGTTCTCGGTGCCGGACTCCATGGAGATCGTGGCGCCGGAGGACAGCGCGAACCACTCGACGGGGACGCCGAGCTGCTCGGCGAGGTCGATCGCGGCGACGACCCGTGCGCACTCGGCCTCCGCGACGGTGCCGAGCGCCTTCGTCGGATCACCGAACAGCGCCACGCGGGTCATGCCCTCCGGGTACCGCGGCGTCGGGGTGGTGACCAGCCCGACGACGAGTCCGGCCGTGTTCCGCCCGTACGGGCGCTGCACCGGCACCACGGCACCGGACTCGTCGAGGTCGTACTCGACGAAGCTGCCGTTCCTGCCGGTGAGCAGCGGGATCAGCTCGTACGGGTACACGGTGCCGCGGGCCCGCGAGCGCTGCACCTTCTGGGTGTACTCGTCGAGCGGCTGCAGCGGCTCCTTCGGCGGATCGGTCACGCGCACCACCACGCCGGCGCCGGAGCGGTACGAGAACCGCAGGGCCACCTCACGGGCCTCGGCGTCGGCGGTCTCCCGCCACCAGCCGATGACGGTGATCTCCTCGAGCCCGGCGCCGACCGTGAGCGGGGCCGCCCCACGGCTGACGCGCTTGAGGTCGTCGATGCTCAGGTCCACCTCGGGCCACACGAACAGCACCACGCGGTTCGCGTCGAGGCGGCGCTTGCCGCGGCCGGCCTGCGACCGGCGGATGGCGTCGAGGCAGCTCGACAGGGCGCGCTCGAACGCGGGCAGCCCCACGATCGTGCCGGTCTCGTCGCGCTGCGGGGTCAGGTCCCGCACCTCGGCGAGGGCGATGAGCCGCTCGTCGGACGGATTCTCGTTCGCCGCAATGTGATACAGGTACGAGTCCGGGTTCGCCGGCAGGCGGGTACCGACGAAGTTCTTCAGCCGCCACAGGTCCAGACGCTGACCGGTGAGCGGGTGCATGTCGCGGATGTTGGCTTCCTCCGCGTACCCGGTCTCGAACGGCCGGAACGTGAAGACGTGCTCCTCGGCCCGGTCGGTGTGGCACACCGTCACCGTGACGCGGCGGGCGGAGGCGGTCACCGCGCGCTCGGACAGCACCGCGCGGAGCGACTCGGCCTGCGCGTCGGCGTCGGCGGGCGCGTCGTCCCAGGCGAGGTACAGGTCGATCACCAGGTTCTCGGTGCCGGGCAGGGTGCCCGCCGACTCCTCGACGATGTCCAGTGCCGCCCCGAGCTCGGCGTGCCGGGCCTCGGTGGAGATCAGGTACAGGCGGGTGCCGCGCAGGTCGAAGTTGCCGGTGACGAACTGCCGGCCCCCGCGCACGTCGGACTGCACCTGCTCGAGCGTGCGGATCTTGTAGGCGCGACGGGTGATGACCTCGAGCAGCGGCCCCGGCACGGTCTCCGGCCGGGCGATCTGCTGCGCGAGCAGGTCGATCAGCGGCTCGGGCGTGGCCACGAGGGCCTCGACCCGCTGCGCGTGGTCGGCGGCGCCGGGGTTGTCGGCGAGGTGGGCGAGGCTGCCGCGGACCCCGTCGTACACCTGCTCGCGGACCTTGCGGATCACCGGCTCCTCGAACAGGCGGTAACGCAGGTTGCGGGCGGCGTCGCCGATCACCGGGAACCGCACCTGGGTGGCGACGATGAGCCGGTCGAGGACCTCGTTGAGTTCCTGCGAGATGCCGGCCGGTCCCTCGGTCTCCTCGAGCCAGCGCTCGAGCAGCGCCGAGACCACCGGCACCTGCGTCTCGATGCGCTGCTGCGCGAGGAACAGCCGGTAGACGGCCTCCTCGAGCTCGGGGGTGCGGTCCAGTTCGGTGACGTCGTAGTGCCGCAGCGCCTGCGCCAGCCGGGCCCGG
The DNA here is from genome assembly GCF_016804345.1 of Rhodococcus ruber. Lineage (NCBI taxonomy): Bacteria > Bacillati > Actinomycetota > Actinomycetes > Mycobacteriales > Nocardiaceae > Rhodococcus > Rhodococcus ruber. The sequence goes on from NZ_CP044211.1 coordinate 2,061,464, forward strand.
AAGCTCTCGGGCAGGCCGCCGACCTCGACGTCGAGGGACTGTAGGTAGCCGTGGAAGTGCTCGCGGGGGCTGTGCACCCGCTCGTCACCGGTCTCCTCGTCCTGCGTCGGGCGGTTGCGCGAGAGCTCGCACACGTCGGCGAACGTGGTGAGCAGGGCCAGCTCGGCGCGCACCAGGTCGCAGTTCTCGGTGGTCTCGCCGCGCAGCCGGTCGTACTCGGCGAGCAGCGTCGCGGTGCGCTTGCCGGAGACGTCGTAGCCGGTGACGAGCGCTTCGAGGGCGTCGAGCCGGGCCAGCGCGTCGGCCGCGGCGTCGCCGGTGACGACAGCGGCGGGCGCGGGGAACTGCACGCGCTCGACGGTCTCGGTGACGGTCTCCTCGGCGATCTGATCCACCCGCAGCAGCGGCGTGCCCGCGTCGACCTGCGAGTTGACCACAGCGAGGACCTCGCGGACACGGCCGGCGAACGGCGCACGCACCGCGGTCTCCATCTTCATGGACTCGAGCACCACCAGCGTCTGGCCGGCCTCGACCTCGTCGCCGGGCGCGACCGGCACGGCGACGACGACGGCGGGCGCGGGGGTGCGCACGACGCCGGCCTCGTCCTGGCTGATCTGGTGGCTGATGCCGTCGACCTCGACGAGGTAGCCGGTGGCGCCGGCGATCGAGACGACGTGGTGGCGGCGGCCGGCCAGGACGAGCCGGGACTCGAACTGCCCGAGCCGGTCGACGTCCACCTCGAGTTCGCCGTTGCCGGCGTCGACGCGGTAGCGGTGCGGGCCGACCTGCCCGACGAGCAGCTCGTACGCCTGGCCCTGGTAGCTCAGCTCGACCTGGCGGCCGACGGAGTGCCCGGCGCGGGGGCGGCCGCCGCGGGCGGAGGTGAGGAACGCGGCGCGCTCGTGGGTCTCCTCGGCGTCGTAGACGTCGACGGCCGTGGCGATCAGCGCGATGTCGGCGACCCGCGACGGACCGGTGGCGGTGCCGGCGCCGGTGCGGTCGAGCCAGCCGGTGTCGGCGGAGGCGGAGATCACCTCGTCGCGCTCGAGCAGGTCGAGCAGGAACGACTTGGTGGTGGTGCCGCCCTCGAGGACGACGGTGGTCTCGCGCAGGGCGGTGCGCAGACGGGCCAGGGCCTCGTCGCGGTCGCGGCCCCACGCGATGATCTTGGCGACCATCGAGTCGTAGTCCGGCGGGATGACGTCGCCCTGGGCGATGCCGGTGTCGACGCGCAGGCCGGAGCCGAGCGGGAACTTGAGCAGCTGCACGGAGCCGGGGGCGGGGGCGAAGCCGTTGTCGGCGTCCTCGGCGTTGAGCCGCGCCTCGACGGCGTGGCCGAACTCGGGCGGGCAGTCGCCGGGCAGCTTCTCGCCGGACGCCACGAGGATCTGCAGCTTGACCAGGTCGATGCCGGTGGTGGCCTCGGTGATGGGGTGCTCGACCTGCAGGCGGGTGTTGACCTCGAGGAAGGTGAAGATCTTCAGGTCGGGCTGGTAGAGGTACTCGACGGTGCCGGCGCCGCAGTACCCGGCGGCGCGCACGAGGTCGGCGGAGACCGAGCGCAGGTGGTCGGCCTGCTCCTTGGTCAGCAGCGGCGAGGCCGACTCCTCGATGACCTTCTGGTTCTTGCGCTGGATGGAGCAGTCGCGCACACCCGGCGCCCACACGTTGCCGTGCGCGTCGGCGATGACCTGGACCTCGACGTGGCGGGCGTCGGTGACGAGACGCTCGATGAACACCACGGGGTCGCCGAACGAGCGCTCGGCTTCACCCTGGGTGCGCTCGAGGGCGAGCTCGAGCTCGTCCTCGGAGTACACCTTGCGGATGCCGCGGCCGCCGCCGCCGGAGCGGGCCTTGATGATCAGCGGGTAGCCGATGGCCTGCGCGTGCCGGCGGGCGTCGGCGCGGGTCTCGACCGGTCCACCCGACCACGGGGCGACCGGCACGCCGACCTTCTCGGCGAGCAGCTTGGCCTCGACCTTGTCGCCGAGCAGGCGCATGGCCTCGGCCGACGGGCCGATGAAGGTGATGTTCAGGCGGGCGCAGACCTCGGCGAAGGCGGGATCCTCGGCGACGAAGCCCCAGCCGACCCACACGGCGTCGGCCTTGGCCTCGACGAGGGCGCGCTCGAGCTCGGCGTGGTCGAGGTAGGGGGTGGCGGCCGTGGTGGACGGCCGCAGGGTGACGTCCTCGTCGGCCTGGCGGACGAACATCGCCCGCCGCTCGGCCTCCGTGTGCAGGGCGATCGTCTTGATGTCGTAGTCGTGCTCGGAGTTGAGCTCCCGGACTGCTCTGATGAGGCGTACCGCCGCCTCACCTCGGTTGACCACCGCGATCCGTTTGAACATACTCGTTGCCACCGTTCTCCAGGTTTGTGCGCGCTCGTGCGACGCTCGTCGAAGCTTCTCGCCAGTGAGTGAAGAAAGTTAACCGATGCCGAGGCCCGCGTCACGGGTTGATAACGCGAGCAAGAACATGTATCGGTCGGCTCCTCGTGTCGGCGTATGCGTGCGGACGTGTGCGCCGACTGTCCCGGCGGGTGCCTGGGAGTCGGCGGACAGGCGGTCGGCCTCGTCCCGCGGACCGTCGTCGTCGACGGCCGAGTGCCCCCCGGTGGGGACGATCCTTCCGCTAACAGCATGAAGGAAACATGAGGGTTTGTCACGTTTTGTGGCCTCGCAGGCCGAGTTCGGTGGTTCCTGCGGCGTTGTTCATCGGAAGATGTTGGCGGACAGCGAATTACGGGTCGGTATTCGGACGTGACGCCGCTCCGGTCCCGTCGCACTCGCGAATACCGCCCGGTAACACCGGGCAGTAACATTAGGGCAGTTGATCTTTCGGGCGGCGGGCCGCCGGGTCTGCGAGCGCTCCCGCCTATGCGAATTGCCCAGTATCGGACCGGCATCCACGCCGCGAACGGGAGGAAACGGGCATCCGCCGGCGGCCGGTGGTCCCGTCGCACCGTCGCGGGGGAGATGTGAACGGGCCGTGTTCCGCTGTGACGATTGTCACGGTCACCGCTCGCGGGTTCGGCCGAATGTCACACCGGTTCGATCACATCGACCGGATGTCACATTCGGCCCACCGAAAGTTCACGAACCGGTGCCGTGGGTCGCCTATCGTGGCCACAGGCTTCGACAGGGGAGGACGCATGCCCGAGATCGTGCACGCACCGGCCAGGCACCTGGCCGCCGTGGAATTCCACACCGACTTGGCCCACATCGGTGAACACATCGGCGAGGCGTACGGCGCCGTCGAGCGATACCTGGCGGGCGCGGGCACGCCGCCGTCCGGCCCGGCCTTCGCCTACTACCGCAACTTCACCGAGGACGGCTTCGACGGCGCCGCCGGCTTCGAGGTCGCCGACCCCGTCGACGGCGACGGCCACGTGGTCCCGGTCGACCTGCCCGCCGGTGACGTCGCGACCGAGACCCACCTCGGTCCCTACGACACGCTCGAGCACACCTACGAGGCCCTCGCCGCCTGGGCCGCCCGGGAGGGCCACGATCTCGACCTGAGCACCGCGTGGGAGGAGTACTGGAGCCCGCCGGGCACTCCCGCGGAGGAGATCCGCACGGTGATCTACGTACCCGTGAAGACCTGAGGCGTATCGCGGAAGAGCTCCCACGCGTCCCGGCGGCGGGAGACAATCCGCGAATGTCCCTCGTCGTCGGATTCGCGCCGTGGATCCTGTACTGGATCCTCGTCGGCAACACCGGGTTCGTCACCGCCGTGGCTGCAGCCCTCGTCCTCGCCGCCGCCGGCCCGCTCGTGCAGCGCATGCGCGGAAAGCCGTGGCGCTCCCTCGACGTCGGCACCGTCGTGGTCTTCGCGCTGCTGCTCGTCGCCGCACTCACCCTCGACGACGCCGTCCTCGAACGCTGGCTGCAACCGATCGGCAACCTCGGACTGCTGCTCGTCGTCCTCGGCGGCATCCTCGCCGGACGGCCCTTCGTACGCGAATACGCCGTCGAGACAGTCGATCCCGCGACCGCGGCCGCCGGCGGATTCCGGTACGTCACCACCGCGATGACGTGGATGTGGGCCGCCGCCTTCGCCGTGATGACCGTGTCCTCGCTGATCCCACCGATCGTCGACGGAGACGCCACCGTCCGCGACGAGACCGACGCGCTGTCCGTCGTCGGCTACTGGGTCGTCCCGTTCGTCGTCCTGGGCGCGGCCGGGCTGGCCTCGGCCCTGTTCCCCAAATGGTTCGACACGAACTCCGCGCTCGCCGCCACCGCGAACCCGCACCCCGAACCCGAATCCCCGGCCGCACCACCGCCGGACCTCGACTCCGCCCGCGTCCACCTCGTCGCACCGCGGCAGTCCCGGCACGACGAACCGTTCCGGCTCACCGTCGCCGGATCGCGGCCCGACGCGACGATCACCGTCACCGCGGAGGGCACCGACATGTTCGGCGCCCGCTGGCGGTCCTGCCGCACCTACGACGGCAGTGTCGACGTCGTCGACGAACCGTTGTGGGACATGCGGTTCGACGAACCCGACCGCGTGCCCGACCTGTTCGTCCCCCCGCCCGGCCGGTGGCCGGTCACGCTCACCGTCACCGACGGCCCCCACACCGCGCGACGCACGGTGATCCGCGCCGACGCCGCACCGGGGGTGACCGTCGAGGACCTCGACATCGACGGCCGCCCCGGCCTGCTCGCCCGCCCGGACGGCCCGACGCCGCCCCGCGGGTGGCCGGCGGTGCTGTGCGTCGGCGGCTCCGAGGGCGGCGTCGACTCCCAGCGCGCCACCATCGCCGTCCTCGCCTCGCACGGCCACGTCGCCCTCGCCTACTCGTGGCTCGACGAGAACTCCGAGGTCGCCGACGTGCCGCTCGAGCGTTTCACCGGCGCGCTGCGCCACCTCGCCGGCCGCCCCGAGATCGGCAGCATCGCCGCCGTGGGCATCTCCCGGGGAGCCGAGGGGCTCCTCGCCGCCGTCGCCGCCGACGGCACGCCGCTGCGGGCGCTGGTGCTGATCAGTCCCAGCTCCGTCGCGTGGCAGGGGCTCGGCCCGGACGGTGAGATCCCGGACACCCCCTCGTGGACCCTCGGTGGCGAGGCCCAGCCCTGGGCGCCGCTGCCGAGCTCCGCGCTGATGCCGCAGATGATCCGCAACGCCTGGCGGGCCGGCCGCGACGTCGCCCGGCACCGGCCGTCGCTGCTGCGCCTGGCCGACGCCTACCGCGCGGGACTGCGCGACGCACCCGGCCCCGCCCACCTGCGGGCCGAGAAGGTCGACGCCCCGATCCTGTGCATCACCGGCACCGACGACCAGCTGTGGCCGTCCACCGACATGGCGGGCGCACTGCTCGCCCGCCGCGGCGACGGCCGCGACCGGCACCTGTCCGTCGACGACGCCGGCCACCTCATCCGTCTCGGCATGTTCCCCGGCGACGCCCAGTGGACCGGCGGCATCGCCTTCGGCGGCACCCCGGCCGGGCAGGGCCGGGCCCAGCGCGCCGCCGTCGACGCCGTCGCCGAATTCCTCGCCTGACCGGCGCCCCCGCCGCGGCACCGGGATTTCTGGAACAGTGGAGAGGTCCGGACGCCACGAGGAGGTCCCGATGTCCGACGCCCCACAGTTCCCGGTCGGGTTCGAACCGGCCGAGCAGCGCCGCGAGCGGATGGCCGCGCAGGTGCGCCGCTGGTGCGAGCAGCACCGGCTCGACGGCCGGCACGCCCCGCTGTCGGACGCCGCCGCCCTGTGCCTGGCCGCCGGCCGTCTCGACGACGAGACCCGCGACATCCTGGCCCGGCGCCGCCGGATCGGGCGCGGGCTGCCGACCCTCGGCGGTTTCGGTGCGTTGCGGCACCTCACGGACGAGCACGCCCGTCTCACGGTGCGGGCTGCCGACCTGCGCCCCGGCGCCGCCCGGCTGGTGTTCGAGTACCGGGCGGGGGAACTGGCCAAGCGGCTGCGCAACGCCCACTACACGCTCACCGTCTCCGGCCGGCACTACGCGCAGGGCGTGCGGGCCGTGCGGCGGGAACGACGCGACGGCGTGCACCTCGACCCGCACCAGCGCGACGCCCTGTTCGCGGCGTTGCAGCACACGCCCGCGCCCGTCCCCGAGAAGATGGCCGATCAGGTGCGCGGTGCGGTGCTCGGCGTGGCCGTCGACCGCGTGACGCGCTGGTCGGACGGCACCGCGGCGGCCGCCGCGGGACGTCGCGCCGCCGACGCCCTCGGCCGGCAGGTGCCCGACGACGACCACTTCGTCGACCGGTACGACACCCTGCTGTTCCTCGCCGGCACCCTCTACGACCGCATCGAAGGTTCCACCGCGTGGCGGTCCGAGCACCTCGCGGTGCAGCGGTCCCAGCTCGATCTCGCCGACGAGCTGACCCAGATCGCCGTCGACACCGTCACGCTGCGCGGCCTGCTCGCCGAACTCGCCGACGCCCGCCGCGCGGCCCCGTCCGCTCGTGCGGCCGTCGATGCGCGCATCGCCGCCCTCGAACCGGTGTGGGATCAGCTCCTGGACCGGGTGGCGGCCCTGGCACGCATCGGCGAGCTGCTCACCGTCGCCGAGATGCAGTTGCGCACCGCCGAGGTCGAGGCCCGCACCGCCAGCCTCGACGAGCGGATCGACTCCCTCATCGGCCGCTCGGGAGCGCGGGAGCTCTCGGCCGACAACACCCACTTCGTCGGCGATCAGTTCGGGATCGCCGCGGAGCTGATGGGCTCGCTCCGGTCGGAGCTGCACGGCGACATCGCGGAGCTCACCGCGCGGGAGTAGAACCGCCGGATTGTCAGCGGTCACAGACCTTCTCGTCGACGGTTCCGACGTGGCCCGACGCCCCTGCTCCGCGAGCGCCCGGTGCTGTAGCTTTCACGCGTTCTCGAGCGAAGCGACTGGGGGGTGACCGGGTGCTGCACACGATGCCGATGGCGAAGGGCCTGGTGACGGCGGTGCTGCCGGCTGCCGTGCTCGTGCTCGCCGGATGCGGCGGATCGGGTGACACGGTCCGGGTGCAGGACGACCCGATCCTCGAAGCGGAGTTCGACACGGTGTTGCTCAGCGGTGAGCCCCGCTCCCTGTCCTCCGTCGCCGAGGGGGCCGGGCTGCCGCCGGGGTCGTGGGACCGCATGTACCGCTTCTCGATGCCCCTGCTGATGAGCTCGATCAACCGGGACCTCGGCCTGACCGGCACCGTGTGGGAAAACCTCCCGCAGACCACGGGTCAGGGTCTGATCGTCTTCATGTCCGACGGCGCCGTCGTGCGCGCCACCGTCGACCGCGCGCCCGTCGTCGAGGTCGACGGGTACGGCACCCCCGAGGCCCTGGTCGAGGCGAACCCGGGCACCGACCGGCTCGCGATCGTCGCCGGCCACTGATCCGCCCCGGTGGGACCTCCACCCGCCCGATTCGAGGCCCAATGGCCATTTTCCGACGGCGCTGCGGGTGAGACGCTGGACCCGGCACCCACCGATCGGCGAAAGGGCCGAACCAATGAAGGCACTGGTGTTCCACGGTCCGGGCAAACGCTCCTGGGAGGACGTCCCCGACCCCCGAATCACGGACCCCACCGACGCGATCGTCCGCGTCGACGCGGTCACCATCTGCGGCACCGACCTGCACATCCTCGGCGGCGACGTCCCTGAGGTCACCGACGGGCGCATCCTCGGGCACGAGGCCGTCGGCACCGTCGTCGAGGTCGGGCCGAGCGTGCAGAACCTCGCACCCGGCGACCGAGTCCTCGTCTCGTGCATCACCTCGTGCGGCCGCTGCCGCTTCTGCCGCGAGGGTCGCTACGGCCAGTGCCTCGGCGGCGGTGGCTGGATCCTCGGCCACCTCATCGACGGCACCCAGGCCGAACTCGTGCGAGTTCCGTTCGCGGACAACTCCACCCACCGCGTGCCCGAGGGGGTGAGTGACGAGCAGATGCTCATGCTCGCGGACATCCTGCCCACCTCCTACGAGGTCGGCGTGCTCAACGGATGCGTGCGCCCCGCCGACGTCGTCGTGATCGTCGGTGCCGGCCCCATCGGTCTCGCCGCGATTCTCGCCACCCGGCTGCTGAGCCCGAGCCACGTCGTCGCGGTCGACCTCGCCGACAGTCGGCTCGAGGCGGCCCGGGAACTCGGCGCGGACCTGGTACTCAACCCCGGCCGCGACGACGTCGCCGCCGTCGTCCGCGACCTGACCGACGGTCTCGGCGCGGACGTCACCATGGAGGCCGTCGGCGTGCCCGCGACGTTCGAACAGGCCGTCGAGCTGGTGCGACCGGGCGGCCACGTCGCCAACATCGGCGTCCACGGTGCGCCGGCCACGCTGCACCTCGAGAGCATCTGGATCAAGGACCTCACCATCACCACCGGGCTCGTCGACACGCACTCGACCCCGACGCTGATCGGCCTGGTCCGCAGCGGCAAGCTCGACACCTCGCCGATGATCACCCACCGGTTCTCCCTCGACGAGTTCGAGGAGGCCTACGACGTGTTCGGCCGGGCCGCCGAGACCGGTGCGCTCAAGGTGCTGCTGACGGCGAAGCCGGGAGACTGATGGGGCGGCTGCGCTCGCTGTCCGAGTCGGTGGGCGGTGCCCTGCTCATCGCGTTCCACCTGCTCACCACCCGGATCCTGCGGCGGTGGCGCACCACCTGGGGCGCTACCGCCGGGGAACTGGCCGCGCAGTATCCGGGCGACGACGTGGTCCCCGCCCCGGACTGGGGCTTCACCCGCGCCGTCACGGTCGACGCGCCGCCGGAGCGGGTGTGGCCGTGGATCGTGCAGATCGGTCAGGGCCGCGGCGGCTTCTACAGCTACGAGGGCCTCGAGAACCTCATCGGCTGCCGCATCACCAATGCCACCGCGATCCGCCCCGACCTGCAGCACCTCGCCGTCGGCGACCCGATCCGCCAGCACCCCAAGGCCCCACCGCTCACCGTCGCGGTGCTCGAGCCGAACCGCGATCTCGTCCTGCACGGCGCGACGGAGCAGACCGGCGACGCATTCCTGTGGTCGTTCCACCTGCGTCCGGCCCCGGGCGGGGGCACCCGCCTCCTCGAACACGGCCGGGGACGCTACGGTTCGTCGCTCGGGAGCCGGCTCGCGTTCGGCCCGACGCTGATGGAACCGATCACGTTCGTCATGGGGCGGAAGATGCTGCATACGATCGCATCCCACGTGGAGTGAGGACGCAGGTTTCGGTTCACGCACTTCGGGAACTCTGTGCTGCATGCCGCACAGCGAACCAGGACCCAGAACGCACCTGTGTCTGTTGACCCCATGGAGGCAGGCTCTGGCTTGCTATGGGCCCGACGACGACGCGGACATCAGGGATCTGCACTGGGGCATGCCTGACAAGTATTCCGCTGACGACACACTCGTGGTCGTGGTATCCGCGCGGGAACTCGCAATACTCAACGTCGAGGTCCTCACGACCGGATCGGAGGACGACTTCATCGGCACGGAGACCTACGACTTTCCCTTTACAGATGGGATCTCGGTCCGGGCCCTCGAACTCCGGATGCGGGAACCGTTCCCCGCGCCTCCGGTGACCCTGGGCGACGGATATGCCCAGCGCCTGCTCGAAGCTATCGATCGAGAGCGGCACGAGCCGACACCCTGGCAGGTCACCGACACGACCGGCTGCGCGCAGGCGCCACAGCAATCCGACAGCGCCTACGGCCACCCCGGCGAATGCCTGTGCTGCGGTGAAATGGCTGGCGACACCAGTGGCGGGAGCGGACCCGATGGTTTCGAACTCCACTGGTACGACCCCGGTCGGGATGGCGTCGATGCCTGGACTTCTACAAGAGCCGAGCCACTCGGTCGAGCTGCGCAGGCAGCATGGGTGTGCGAAAGCTGCCACAGTACTTTGCATCAGCCGTTCGGTCCGTCCGTCGAGGATCTGATGTACTCCCGCCGCCCGCGCTGCCCGGCTTGTCGAGCCCGGCGCACAGATCTGTGTCTTTGGGGAATGCCACCGGGACCGCCGCCTCCCGGTGTGGCGGCCATGGGCTGCGTGATCTCTGTGGGCACCGGGATGCCCGAATACTCGTGCGCCCAGTGCGGGTTCCTCTGGTCCGAGGACGGCGGCCCAGTTGCCGGGGACGGTGGTCTGCTCTCGGCCCGTCGCCGACCCCGTCCCCGGGAGCGGGTCCGCGCCCGCACCCTTCCACGAGAGCCGGCGGGGGACGACGAACTCGTGATCGGCGAGTACCGCGCCGAACTCGTCGACTCCGCGTGGGGTCCGTACGTCCGGCACTCGGTCATTACTGCAGACGGAGCGCGGTCCGACGTGCAGGGCCATACCGTGCGACGAGAACCCCAGACACCTGGACCGCTGGAACCCGGTCGGCCCTCTACTCCGCTGTCCTCGGGTCCGGTGGTGTGGATGGAGACAACCGACCACGAATGGGACACCCTCGGTGAGACCATCGACGTTCCCTACTTCGAGGAGGAGGGGAAGGTGTGCGCCTCCGCAGCGCTTGCCCAGCGCATGCTGCCCGGCGACGTGGTGTTGCACTGGTGGTGCGGCGACGACGCCCCGTCCGGCATCTGGGGGTGGTCTGTGGTGGTCGACCACCCTGCCCTGTATTACACCGCGACGAATGATGACGCCGAGTCCATCACCCCGAGGCCGGAGCCCGGTGACTCCGAGGCCGAATCACTCGACATCAGTCGCAGCCGATTGTTCGTTCCGTTGTCCTGGCAAAGGGAACTTCCCGAGCCGGTGACCCTTGCCGACGTACGCCGCGCGAGCAAGACCGTCCTCGCCGTCCAAGAGTCGGAGAGCTCGGACGATTCACAAGGCCCGCTCGCTGTCCCATTCATGAAGAACAAGAAACGCGAGATCAGGAAGCCACGTCCTTATGCGATAGCGTGGTTCCCGACTCCACTGCTGGGAGTTCTTCCCCGGTTGCCTGAGCTCGCGACTCTGACTTCGGGTGCATCGAAGGTACTCCGGAAGCGCTCCGTCGTCCGGGACTTGATCCCGCAGTATCGCGCCGCGATACAGGGTCATGCACTCGAAGCCGCGAGCCGATTCCTCGAGGCTGATGGATACCGGGTCACAGATGTCAGCGGGTTCGCGGGGCACCAACTCGAGGCGGTCAAAGGGAGTGAACGGTGGGCCGTCCATGTCGTCGGCACGGGCGACGCGGAGCCGGCTACGGTCGAACTGCGGATCTCCGACCGAACACCTTCCACCGCTTTGATCGTCGTCGACGATATCGAGATCGTGCCGGATTTCGAGGCTCTGGCGCGCGGCGACGTGGAGACTCTGTCCGAGTGGGAGGACGGAAGCACCCGACTACGTGTGCCACTCGCCGGGTCCAACGGCCGCCTGCGCGCATGGTGGCCGTGGCAACCCGGACCGGTGGACGGCACGGCGACGACATACGACGTCGGTCTCGGTGCATGCGACATCGAAATGGCCGTCCAGCAACCGGATCCGTACTCGTCTCGACCGAGCAACGGTCGCATCCCGGTCGATGGGTCGAACGTCTGAAAACCGACGGCCGTCCGCCGGAAGGAGGGAGATACCGCCCTCTCGGCATGGGGCGGTTTCCCCGACGGGACAGCCGAGGGGTAGTGGATATCCTGCCGGGTTCCATCTTCCCCAGAGTGCGTCGACCGATTCGGACGCCCCGTGTCCCACGGGGCGGTCATGATGGGATCGTGATCATCGACGCGTACGACCGGCTCTCGGCCGCCGTCGCCGACGCCAAGGCGGGGCGGCCACTCGCGCCGGTGACGGTTGTCGTCCCCGGGCACGGCGTCGGCCGCGACGTCACCGCCCATCTCGCGCGCACCGGCGGGCTCGCCAACACCCACGTGCGCACGCTGGAGCAGTTCGTCGAGCACCTGGCCCGGCCGGCACTCGCCCCACGCGCGCCGTTGCGCTATCCGCTGCTCGAGGCCGCCGTGCAGAAAGCGCTTCTGGACGATCCCGGAGTGTTCGCCGATGTCGCCGACCAGTCCGCGACCGCGGAATCGCTCGCGCACGCGTCGTGGCAGTTGTGCGCCCTCGACGTTCCGTGCCCGGAGGACGCGAACCCGCTGGTAGACGGGGTGTTCCGCATCCACCGGCGCTGCATCGCCGCCCACGCTCACCGGTTCCACGTGCAGCACGAGGCATACACGGCTGCGCGCGAGCGTCTCGGCGAGGCCGGCGCGATCGTTGTCTTCCTGCCGTGTGAGGAGGACCCGGCGGCGCGGCTGTTCCTCGAACACCTGCGGGACCGCACCGTCACCGTCGACGTCGAGGATGAAGCTGCCCCGCCCGGCACCCTGGTCGTTCATGCGTCCGACTCCGACGACGAAATCCGAGCGGTCACCCGGCTCGTCCGGCGGCATCTTTCGAACGGTGTTCCGGGGCACCGCATCGGCGTGTTCTATGCGGCCGAGGATCCGTACCTGGTCCTACTGCACGAGCATTTCGGACGGGCCGGCATCGGGTTCCACGGCCCCGAGCACCGGTCCGTCGGTGATCGGGCGGCCGCGCGCAGTCTGCTGCGGTTGCTGCAACTCGACCTCGACGCCATGCCGCGTCGAGCACTGCTCGCCATCCTCGCCGAGCAGGCCGTGTACTGGCGCGACGACAGGGGTGGCGTCCTCGGCGTCCGTCTCGCCGAACTGCTCACGTGCCATGAGATGCCGATCGTCGCCGGCGACGACTGGCACAAGCTGACCACCGTCGAATCGGCGAGCCCCCTGTTTCGGACCGCGGAGCAGTTGCGGGGGCTGATCGATGCGTTGCGCGGAGACCTCGCTGCCGTAGTTGGCGCGGACACGTGGTCAGATGTGGCGACGGGGCTCACCGGCCTGCTCGGACGCTACTTCCGACCGACCGCCGGAGACCCTGACGACCTGGCAGTCCTCCACCACATCGCAACCGGCCTGGGCGATCTCGACAGCATCGCCCCGCCGCCCTCCCCGGAACGCATCGTCGGCGCGGTCGCCGTGCGGGTGCAGGCACACCGCCGAACTGTGGGCACGGGCGGGGCGGGAGTCACGGTGGGTCCGATTCCCATCGGCAGCGGACGCAGCCTCGATGTGAGCATCGTCGTCGGCGGAGCCGAAGGACTACTGCCGTTCGTCCGCCGCGACGACCCGCTGTTGCCCGATGCGGTCACCGGGTTCGGGCAGTCCGACCGGCTCGAGGTGCAGTATCGACAGTTCCTCCGGACCGTCGCAGCGGGACGCCACCACCGCGTGCTCACCTTTCCTCGCGGCAGCCTGCGCGGCGGGGGAGAGCGGGTGCCCTCGCGCTGGGTGCTGCCTACCCTGGACGCCCTCACGGGTATCCGGGTCGGCACCACGAGCTGGGCGAAGGACACGGACAGGTGTGACCACGTCGTGATCGTGCCGTCGTTCGACGCCGCGACACAGAACTCCGACCCCCGGATCGGCACCGGCGCAGCGTCGGCAACCGAATGGCGGCTGCGCGCCCTCGCCGCGGTCCCGGCATCCCGTCGCTCCGGTCTGCTCGACGACGCCGTCGTCGAGCGTGGAATGCAGATGCGCAGCGACCGGCTGTGGGGCAGGTTCACTCGGTTCAACGGCAACCTGGCGTCCGCTGCCGACCTTCTCGGCGTGTTCGACGAGCCGATCGCGCCGACCAGCCTGGAGGCGTGGGTGACGAGCCCGTACGTGTTCTTCATCCGGAAGATCCTGCACGCCGAACATCTCGAAGATCCGGACGAGGTGATCGGAATCGACCCGCTCACCCGCGGCAGCCTCATCCACGAGATCCTGAACAGATATGTGGCCGAGCGTATCTCGGGATCCGACGGCGGACGCACGCGGTTGCGCGAGATCGCGGAGCATGAGCTGTGCAAGGCCCGTGCCGCCGCACCCGGCTGGCTGCCGCAGTTGTGGGAACGCGACAGCGCGGCCATCCGGCACGATTTGGAATCGTGGCACGACCACGACGCCGAGGACCGAGCCGACGGTTGGGCGCCCATCGGCACGGAGATCGAGTTCGGCGGAGCGGACCGACCTGTCGAGTTCGACATCGGTGCCGCAACGCTGATGTTCAGAGGGACGGTGGACCGCATCGACCGGCACCGGCAGGGGCGCCTTCGGGTCACCGACTACAAGACCGGCGGCACGGGCGACTACGAGTCCCTGACGGCTGACGCCCCCACCGCCGGGCGCACCCGCTACCAGCTTCCGGTCTACGGCGTGTTTGCGCGGGCGACGGCCGACGTCGACGACCCGGTCGAGGTCCGCTACTGGTTCATCACCGAGCGCTACCGTTTCGCGGCTATCGGCTACACGATGACCGGCGACGTGTTCGCTACGGTGCGAGACGACCTCGCATTCGTGCACCGTGCGATTTCGGCCGGTCAGTTCCCACCCCGTCCCGGCAAGCGGTACTGCTACACAACGAATGTGATCGGACGGCTCGGTATGCAGCGTTGGTGGCAAGTTCTGCGTGACGACCCGCAGCTCGCGGAGTTCGCCGCCGTCCACGCCGACGAGAGCGAGGCAATGTGACGGCAGTAGGCGAGGACCTTCGTGACCGATGCGAGCGCGAACGCATCGAGAACGACACCGAAGCGAATCTCTTTGTCGAGGCGGGTGCCGGGAGCGGCAAGACGTACGCCCTCGTCGGACGCATCTGTCACCTCGTCCTGCACGACGGGGCCGAACTCGACCGCATCGCCGCGATCACTTTCACGGAAAAGGCCGCTGCCGAGCTGCGGGAGCGCGTGCGGGCGCGCCTGGCGGAGAGTCCCGAATCGGAGCGGCAGAAGGCGGCGCTCGCTCAGGTCGACACCGCTGCGATCGGCACCCTGCATTCGTTCGCGGCACGCCTCGTCGCGGAGCATCCGCTCGACGCGGGCGTGCCCCTGCGCGTCCGGGTCGTCGACGCGATGGGCTCCCACCTGGCGTTCGAGCGACGGTGGCAACGCATCCGCGCCGCGCTGTTCCCGGTACAGGAGAATCAGGTGGGGCAGGCCACCCGAGTCCTCGTCGCCGCCGACGTCACGTTCGACCGGTTCCGCGACCTCGCAGACCGCCTCGACCGGCACTGGGACCGGCTCACGCCCGTCGACCCGCCCGTCGCGTTGCCGGTCCCCGATATCGACTTGATCCTGCGACGCGCCGACGTGCTCCTCGACGCTCTCGCCGACTGCACCGACCGCACCGACAGGTTCGCCGCACAACTCGACAAGGTCCGCGAGTGGCGGTCGTGTCTCGCCGCGGCTCGCGACGACGAGTGGGCGGCCGTAGCGGCCGGATGCCCCGGGGTCGGGACCGGCGGGGCGGGAAAGAACTGGCTGGGGGGCACGAACCGGGTCCGGGAACTCAGGGAGGAACTGAAGCAGCTGGGTACGGTCGCACGTGAGGAGTGCGAGCGCTTCCACGCGGCCGCCCTCGAGATCGTCGGCGGCGAGATCATCCGCATCGTCCTCGACGAGGCCCGTGCTCGTCGCCGCAGCGGTGAGCTCGAGTTCCACGATCTGCTGATCCATGCGCGGGACATTCTCGAGGATCCAGGCGTGCAGGCGGCGCTGCACGAGAACTACCAGCGGATCCTGCTCGACGAGTTCCAGGACACCGATCCACTGCAACTCGACATCGCCCGGCGCATCGTCGCCGGCCCCGACCGAACGGGCCGGCTGTTCACCGTCGGGGATCCCAAGCAGTCCATCTATCGCTTCCGGCGCGCCGATATCGCCACCTATATGGCCGCCCGCGACGAGGCCGACCAGGTGGTGTCACTGACCACCAACTTCCGCTCCACCCGCCCGGTCCTCGACTGGGTCAACGACGTCTTCGGACGCCTGATCGTGTCGGACGGACACCTCCAGCCCGGGTACACCCCGCTCGACCCGGCGCCGGGTCGAGCGGAGTGGGACACCTCACAGGGCCCCTTGCCGTTCGTGTTTGCGACCGAAGACCTCGACGAGAAACCGACCGCCGATACAGTACGCGGGGCCGAGGCCCGCGATGTCGCCCGCGTCGTCGCCACCGCTCTCAGGCGCGGCTGGTGCAAGGAGACCGGCCGCCACGGCGACTATTGTCACGAGCCGGTCCGGGAGAGCGACATCTGCGTCCTCATCCCGGCCCGAACCTGTCTGCCGTTCCTGGAAGACGCGCTCGACCGCGCAGGGATCGAGTTCCGCGCCGAGGCGTCCTCACTGGTGTACTCGACCCAGGATGTCCACGACCTGCTGCTCACCGCCCGCGCGCTTACCCATACCGCGGACGAGGCCGTACTCGTGGCCACACTGCGTACTCCGCTGTTCGGTTGCGGCGACGACGACCTGTTGCGCTGGAAGAAGGCCGGCGGTCAGTGGTACCTCGGCGCGGAACCACCGCTGGGGCAGGAGGACTCGCCGGTCGCCGAGGCGCTGAGGTATCTGCGGACGGTGCGCCGGGATCTGTCCCACACCGATCCGGGAAGCCTGCTCGCCCGCCTCGCCGACGAGCGGCGTGTGTTCGAGGTCTCCATGGGTTCGCCGCGGCACCGGGATGTGTGGCGGCGGCTGCGCTTCGTCATCGACCAGGCCTACGCCTGGTACGACGCCGAGCGCGGTGACCTGCGCGGCTACTTGGCGTGGGCTGCAACGCAACAGGAGGAGGACGCTCGCGTCACCGAAGCGGTCCTGCCGGAGGTCGGGGTCAACGCCGTACGCATCATGACCATGCACGCCGCCAAGGGGCTGCAGTTCCCGATGGTCGTCGTGGCAGGGATGAGCAGCGGATTCCGCGCGGTCGACGAGGCCGCCCTGTGGGACGAGCACGGTCGTGTGCGCCTGCGGCTTTCCAAGGCAGTTTGCGCGCCCGGCTACCAGGAGCTGGCCGACGTCGAACGCCGGCACATCCGCGCCGAGCGCATCCGGTTGCTGTACGTCGCATGCACTCGCGCCGAGAGCCTGCTCGCCGTCTCCGGATACCGGTCTGCCCGGGACGGCTGGGGCGCTCTGCTCGCCGCTGGGATCGAGGGACACCCCGATCGGACACCCGAGCTGATCGAGCCCGTCGCCGAACAGCACGACGGCGCCACCGCAGCCGACCACGGTGTCAGCTGGCAGCAGTGGGAGGACGAGAGCGACCAGGTGGAGGCGACGTCGGGGCTACCGGCATCCGTCTCCGCCACTCGCCTCGCGCACGACCCACCCGAGCCGGTCGCCACGCTCGCCGCCGCCTGTCGTGCCCTGGTCCCACCGCCCGTCGGCCCGGAGGTCGTCCCACCGGCCACCGGAGTGCTCGAGAGCGGCACGGATCTCGGCATCGCTCTGCATGCCGCGCTCGAATCCGTCGACCTGCGTGCCCCGACGGACGAATCGGATGCGAGTGCCGCCGCGGTTGCGGTGGCAACCGGCGTGCGGGACCTGGACCGGTTCGTTGCCCTCGTTCGGGCGGCCCTGACCTGTGCGCCTGTGCGACGAGCCGCCACCCGCGAACACTGGCGCGAACTGCCGCTCGCGGGCGTGCCAGCCGATTCGGACACCGTCGTCGAAGGCATCGCGGACCTCGTCTATCGCGAGGACGACGGAACTCTGGTGATCGTCGACTACAAGACCGACGTTGCCGTGACGCATGAGACGCTCGAAGCGTACTGGACCCAGCTCACCCTGTACGCGGAGCTGCTTACCCGAGCCGCTGGGGAACGGGTGGGCGCACTGCAACTGGTGTTCGTGCGGGCGGGAGAGGCGTATGTGCTCGACCGCCGATTCGGCGCTTGAAGACGTAGGGTCCCACCTACGACGACGTCCGAGGTGCTTGTTCGCGGGATGCCAACCGGTGCAACGCCGCGAGTCCGAGTTCGGCTGCGGCGGAGGTGAAGTCCGGGTCGAAGAGCAGGAAGCTCAGCAGGTCGCCGTGGTCCTCGCGGGTCCCTCCCACGAGGCGGCCCAGCACCGACAGCCAGGGGTGGCGCAGGCCGCCCACCCCCGCGCCCTTCTCGCTGTAGATGTCGTAGGCGAGCCGGCCGAGGTCGTATGCCTGCTCGAGCGACGGGCCCGCGAACCGCACCTCGATCTCCCGATCCGAGGTCACGTCCGCGCTGTCCACTCCGGCTGCGCGGATGCGCATCAGCCGGTCGTTGCGGACCTCGAGCTGGTGCAGGTCTTCGATCATGCGGTCCGAGAGGACGGCGCGCAGGACGAGTGCGGCGGCACCGAACACGTCGGGTGGCTCGTCGTCGCCGGGCGCGAGATCGGCGGCAGGCTGTTCGATCCAGTGCCGCGGCTGGGTCGCGACGACTCCGAGGGTGTCCGCGCCGAGGGCGAGGGCCGGCTTCAGCGGGGTGTTGAGCTGCAGACCACCGTCGACGTACCAGCCCGCCCACGCCGCCGGTTCGGTGACCCGGACGGGCCGGAACAGCACCGGCACCGCCGCCGAGGCCAGTACGTGCTCGACGGACAGTTCCGTCTCGACGTAGGTGATGTTGCGTTGTTCGTCGTAGTCGGGCAGCGGCACCGACGGGTGTTTCTCGACGAAGACCACGGTGCCGCGGGTGGCGACGGAGGTCGCCGTCACCGCGACCGCCCCGATGGCCCCGCTGCGGATGTTGGCGTGCAGGTCCTCCCAGCAGATGAGAGATGTCAGCAGGTCGCGCATGCGCTCGGTGTCGAGAAGGCTCGGCAGCGTGACGTCCAGACCGGCGGCCTGACCGAGGTAGCGCAGGCCCGTGCCGACCAGCGTCCCCACGGGGCCGAAGACGTCGTCCAGTCCCACCGTCGACCACAGGCTCACGATCCTGTGGGTTGCGGCCTTGTACCCGTCCCCGGCGAAGGCGGCCAACGCGACGACGTTCAGTGCGCCGGCGCTGGTTCCCACCAGAATCGGGGGGTGCTCCGACCTCGGCAGGTGCGGCAGCAGCGATGCGATAGCTCCGGCCTCGTACGCGCCCCGGGCGCCCGCGCCGGATACCACCAGACCTACGGTTTCGCTCACGGTCGTCCCCCTCACGACGAGCACGTGCGTACATCGGAGAACGATACGCGCCGGTGCGGCGCCGAATGCGTGATCCGCAGGAGGCGGACGAGGGGCGCGACGAGCACATCCTCGCCCCGTCGGCAGCGCTCACGGGCATCCGGCCGAGGCGCCGGATCCGTCCGCCGATCGGTTGCGTGTCGGTGTCGTGCCTGCGGACGAGTGTGGCCGAGACTGGGCCTGTGTCCGATATCGGCGGTGTGGAAGCGGTGGTGTTCGACCTGGACGGTGTGCTGGTCGACTCCGAACCGCTGTGGGAGCAGGTGCGCCGGCAGGTCGTGGCCGAGCACGGGGGTCGGTGGACTGCCGACGCGCAGAGCCGATTGATGGGCATGAGTACCCCGGAGTGGTCGAGGTATCTCAGCGACGGTCTCGGTGTCGACCTGCCACCCGACAACGTGGCAGCGCTGGTCATCGATCGCATGGGCGCCCGCTACGCCGACCGGCTGCCGCTGATTCCGGGTGCGGTCGAGGCGGTGCGCGCGATGGCGGCGCGGTGGCCGCTCGGGCTGGCCAGCTCGTCCCCGCAGGCTCTGATCGACGGCGTGCTCGACGCCGCAGCGCTGGGAGACGTGTTCACCGTGGCGCTGTCCACCGAAGGTGTGGCGCGTGGGAAGCCGGCACCCGACATCTACCTGACGGTGGCCGAGCGACTCGGGATGGACCCGGCTCGGTGTGCGGCGGTGGAGGATTCCAGCAACGGGCTGCGGTCGGCGGCATCGGCCGGCATGCGGGTGATCGCGATTCCCCATCCCCGGTACCCACCCGACCCGGATGCGCTCGCCCTCGCAGGACTCGTGCTGCCCGGCCTGGACAGTCTCACCCCGGCCGCGGTGGCAGCGATGAGGTGAGAGAGGTGGATGCCGGGGCCCTGCCCCGGTGCAGCCGGTCTCGCCCCTATGCCGGGGGACTCGGCGCAACGCCGACCGGCTGACCCGAAACACGTTTGGGAAGAACGGGAGTGGGAGCCGGGACCGCGCAGGGTGCGAATTGCGCGGCCCGGAACAGGTTGTCGGCGACGCACTCTCCGTCGACACCGGCGGGGACGGAACCGGCGACGAGACCGCGGACCTCCCGATACAGCGCGGTGGTGTGTTCGACGGCGAGCTGCACCGCGAGCTGGTGATACGTCGTGCCGGGATATCCGGGGACCGGCTCACGACCGCGGAGCGTGCCCGGATCGTCCTTGTTCAGAGTCAGGTGACACTCCTCGAACGGGGCGGGCGGGGCGGGCGGGCCCTCGGCCGGTGGGACGGACGACCCGGCCGGGGGGGCGGGTGGACCGCTCGGGCAGCCGTCGAGACCGTTCGCCGGGGTCAGCTCGAAGAACCCGGTGTGGAGTCCGGCCGGAAGAGCGGCGGGATCGCACGTCGGGAAGAGCGGGGCGAGCCCCGGTGCCCGATCCGTGCCGACGGCCAGCTCGACCCAGTTCGAATGGGAGTAGAAGTCGGCGAGTGCGTGGGTCAGGCCGCCGACGGCGCTGCGGGCCGCGAAGCCGTTCGCGGAGGTGCGGAACTCCGGCGGGCCGGTGGGTTGCGCACCGGCGATCACGGCGGGCACGAAGAAGTTCCACGCGTCCCGGGCACGGTCGCAGACGTCCGCCGGTCGCGCGGCGTTGTCGAAGTGCCGGAAGGCGTCGCCCTGGAACAGGTCGCTGCCTTCGTTGCCGGTGCCGGTGAGGAGGCTTCCGGTGATCTCGGCGAGCGCCGGGTCGTCGACACCCCCGTCGAGGGTGGCCGGGGGCAGCGCTGCACGCAGGATCGCGCCGTGGATGTCGGGCGCGAAGGCCAGCGCGTTCGGCGGCATCGACACGGACAGGAGTGCAGCGGCGGCAACCGTCACGATCGTCGACAGACCGGGGCGGGGAAGCAGTGTCATGGGTACTCCGCAGTCGTTGGGTCGTGGCAGTCGTGGCAGTCGTGGGTCGTGAGCACCGCGCTGCTTCCGGCGATGCCGCGTTCGTTACCAGTGGTGGCCTCCTCCGAATATCCCCCTCGGCGGCGATCGTCGCCGGGGAATTCGGGATCATCGCAGAGCCTGCCCGGCCGGCACCCCGAACGGCCGCACGAGTACGGCCCCCCAGTCCCGCCACGGCGGGCACGGTGGGGGCGGACGCCCGTTCAGGAAGCGGATCGCCGCGTCCTCGAATGCCGCCGATTTGGGCAGGTACGGGTGGGCTACGCGGGCCGGGCACCCGTTTCGCTCGACGTCGAGCCGCCAGTCGTCCGGCATCAGGGGCAGATCGGTGGCCGCGGGGAGGCTCGTTGCTCGTACCGTTGCGGGAAGTGGCTGAGCGAGGATGGATTCCGCGGCTCCCGCCGTGCCGAGCAGTTCCCGCGCGGCGGGGGTGTCCGGGTCGAAGTGGAACCGGACCAGGTCGGTGGCCGGAGCGGCGGCACGCAGCAGGTCGCCGAAGACGCGGCCGGGCGCGTTCACGTGCGGTGGGGGATAGCCGGTCGGGGTGCTCGGGAACGGGCCGACCAGCAGTAGCGCATCGACGTCGACCCGTCCGGTGGCGACGGCCTCCCACACCACCCACACGGCGTGCGAATGCGCGGCCACCACCAGCGGACGAGGCAGCGCGGACGCCTGCTCGACGAACAGATCGACCTGCTCGTGGAACGGACGCTGGGTGTCGCTCGGCCCGTAGGGGGCACCCGTGCGGATCGGGCAGGTCGCGTCCCGCTGCGGCTGCCCGTCGCCCGGTCCGGCATACGAGAAGTAGTACACCTGCTCGCAGCGGTAACCGAGGCGGTGCACGTCCGTCGCGTGGATCGCGCCCCGCCCCGACGCCGAGTTGATCCCCGACAGGATCAACAGCGAACCCGGCTGCGGCGGTCCGGGTTCCGGCTCCTCGTACCCGCGGGTCGCGACGAACACGAGCGACGCGGCGGCGAGCACCGCGACGAGCGCGGTCAGGACCGCCCCCGGCCGGCGCAGCGCCGGGCGGCCCATCGCCCGGATCGCCAGGCCGGTCGCGACGGCCGAGACCGGGACGAGCGGCACGGTCAGGACCGGGACCCGTTCGGCCACGGCACCCAGCGCCAGGATCACCGCGCAGTACGGCAGCATCACCTCGACCCGCAGCCCCCGCCGCCAGGTCAGCGCGACGGCCGCGCGCAACCGGGATCCGCCCTGCCACGGCACCGGGCCGAGCGTGAGCACCAGCACCCCGATCAGGGCGACGGCGGGCCAGAACAGCCGGGAGTACAGGACCGCGTAGGCGGTGGCGTCGGCGAACGCCGCCAGCAGCACCGGCCCGAACGCGACCGTGTAGAACAGGGCCGCGAAGCGCAGGCGGCGGGCGTCGAGGCCGCCCAGGAGCCACGCCATGAGCGCCACCCGGGCTGCGGCCACCCCGGCGAGCAACACCAGGAACGCCGGCCACGACGACGCCCGCGACAGCAGGATCCGCAGGTCGGTGAACTGATCCAGCGGCGGCAGCGCCACCAGGTGGATGAGCCCCGGCCAGGTCGGGACCGCGTTCGTCGCGGCGAGCAGCACGACGAGCGCCGCGGTGGCCGCGAGCGGCCACCAGCGCCTCCACCGTCCCTCTCGCACTCGCGGGCTCCCGTCGCCGACTGCCTCGAATCTAGGGGGTGCGCCGGTGCCCGGCGCCGGATTCGTCCGGGTCCCGGTGTACTTTGCTGAGCGAACGAGTAGCGAGTGTGCTGGGGGTGTGGTGTGGCGCGGGTGATCGCGACGATCAATCTGAAGGGCGGCGTCGGCAAGACCACGACGACGGCCGCCCTCGCGGAGTTCATGGCCGCCGAATTCGGGCAGCGGGTGCTGCTGATCGACCTGGACCCGCAGACCAACCTCACCACGATGATGATCGGGGAGGAGCGCTGGCAGGAGCTCAACCAGCTCGACCGCACCCTCGCCACGCTGTTCCGCGGCGCCGTCGATCCCGACGCCCCCGCCTTCGACATCGAGAAGGCCCTCCAGCGCGACGTCTCACCCGTGCGCGTCGTCGAGAACGTCGACCTGCTCGCCTCGTCGCTGGATCTGATGGACATCCAGGAGGGACTGAGCCACCAGCAGTACGCCGACCCGAAGTCCACCCGCCCCCTCGAGGTGCTGCTGCACGCGATCACCCCGATCGCCGACCGGTACGACTACATCCTCGTCGACTGCCCGCCCAACCTCGGCATGCTCACCCAGAACGGCCTGCGGCTGGCGAACGGCTACCTCATTCCGACCATCCCCGACATCCTCTCGACCTACGGCATTCCCCAGCTGCAGACCCGGGTGCGGGCGTTCGCCGAGCGGACGGGACATCCCATCCGCGAGGTCGGCCTCGTCATCACCAAGTACCGGAGTGCGTCGAACCTGCACCGCAGCATCATCGAACAGCTGCAGCGCGACGAGCGGATCGCGAACGTCGTGCCGGCGTGGATCCCCGAGGCCAACCAGATCGCGCAGTCCGCGGAGTTCGTCCCGTACGGCACCCTCAAGCGCAAGTACGGCAACTCCGGGCAGTTCGACGCCCTGCGCATGCTGACCGAGGACGTCCTGATGAACGCGCAGGTGCTGCTGTGACCGGCGCCGTCGACCGCGACGAGGCCCGCCTCCGAGTGCAGATCGGGGAGGCGAGCGCCGCGCTGATGCGGCTGCAGGGATCGAGCCCCGCCGCCGCGACCGCCCTGGTGCGGCTGGTGCAGGTGATCGCCGACAAGGCCGCCCGCACCCCGCGGTTCGCGCACGCCCTCGCCTCGGCACTCACCGCGCCGGGAGAGGCGCCGTCGCCCGCCCCGGCACCGCGGAAGGCCCCCGCCGCTCGGCGCGGCACACGCGCCCCGGGGCCGTTCGACCCGTTCGCCGCGTTCCGCGACGGCGGCGAGGCCGGCCTGCGCGCGAAGCTGGCGCCGCTGGACGTCGAGCAGCTCAAGGACATCGTCGCCGAGCACGCGATGGACTACGACCGCCTCGCCATGCGCTGGCGCACGCCGAAGAAGTTGCAGGACAGGATCGTCGAGCGGGTCAAGGCACTCACGACGAAGGGCGACGCCTTCCGCTGACGGCGCAACCGGATCGCGGAGCGGCGCCGGTCAGGGTGTCCGTGTCCGTCGATCCACTTCCTTCTCGACGGCGACGGCGAGGTCGTGGACGACCCTGGAGTGCCATTGCTTATGAGCCGCGAGGTCCGCGGCGAGGGCATGGCAGTCCGGGCATTCCTGTGCGGCGCTGTTCTGCTGGGTGTGCTCCATGGTGTTGCACCTCCTGGAAGAAATATCCGCCTCCACCGTGGCACGGATGCGGAACGTAGTCCACGATTGCGTGCCCGCCGATCGTGTGCGTGCCGGCGGCTTGCTCCCTCCAGGGCGTGCCTGCCCCCGTTGTGGCGGGACCGGGGTGCACGGTGCACAGTACGAGTGCAGGCTCCGGGGCCGGGCAGCGGATACCGTGACGTCCGTGAAGACGGTAGGGGTCGACCTCGCGGCGGAGCCGGCGAAGACGGCGGTCGCCACCGTCGCCTGGGAGCACGGCACCGCGACGGTGCAGGAGCTACGGCTCGGCGCGACCGACCCGGACGTCGTCAACGCGGTGGCCGCCGCGGACCGGACCGGCATCGACGCGCCGTTCGGGTGGCCCGACGCGTTCGTGGACTTCGTCGGCGCGCACCATCGCCTCAAGTACTCGCGCGAGCGCGCCCTGAGCAGCCGAGCCGGACGGCTCCCGCTGGTGCGGCGGTTGACCGACCGCGTGGTGCATGCCGGGACGGGAATAGTCCCGTTGAGCGTGTCTGCGGATCTCATCGCCCATGTGGCGCTGCGGTGTGCGGGTCTGCTCGCGGAACTCGATGCCGTCGGGGTGGATGTCGACCGCGTCGACGGAACGGTGGTCGAGGTGTATCCCGCTGCTGCGCTGCAGGGCTGGGGCCTGCCGTTCAAGGGATACAAGAGCGCGAAGAACCGCGAGGCGCGGGCCGCATCGGTGGCCGCACTGGAACGCGCCCTTCCGGGACTGAGGCTCGGCGGCTTCCGGGACCTCTGTGTGGCCTCCGACGACGCGTTCGATGCGGTGGTCGCCGGCCTCGTCGCCCGAGCGGCAGCGCTCGGAAGAACCGTCCGGCCCGATGCGGCGCAGCGCGCCGTCGCGGTCCGGGAGGGGTGGATCCATCTGCCGCTGTGCGGAATCCGTGAGCTGCTCTGAATTTCCGAGATGATCGGCGACGCTCGCCCTCCGCCGCTACCCTGCACGCAACGAGAGGAGCCGCATGGACCCGGTGATTCGGATATCGGACGAGGTGCGCGACGCCGTCGCAGCCCGCCGGCCGGTGGTGGCCCTGGAATCGACGATCTTCACCCACGGCCTGCCGCGCCCCCGCAACCTCGAGGTGGCGCTCGAGGCGGAGGCGCGGTTGCGGGAGGCGGACGTCGTCCCCGCCACCGTCGGCGTGCTTCGCGGCGTCCCGACCGTCGGGCTGTCCACCGACGAGATCACCGACCTCGCGACGGCGGAGACGGTGACGAAGCTGAGTGTGCGCGACCTGCCGATCGCCGTGGCGCGACGACTGTCCGGCGGCACCACCGTTGCCGCCACGGCGCTGCTCGCACACCGCGGCGGGGTCGAGGTCTTCGCGACGGGCAGGCTGGGCGGCGTGCACCGCGGCGCGCAGAGCACCTTCGACGAGTCCGCCGACCTGGTCGCCCTGTCCACCGTGCCGATCCTCGTCGTCAGCGCCGGCGTCAAGTCGATCCTCGACATCCCGGCCACGCTGGAGCGGCTCGAGACCCTGAGCATTCCGGTCGTCGGCTACCGCACGACCAGCTTCCCCGGCTTCTACATCCGCGACAGCGGCTGCCCGCTCGAACATTCCGTCGGGTCGCCGGCCGAGGTCGCCGCCCTTGTCCGTGCCCGGGACGCACTCGGCCTGAAAGCCGGTGTCCTGCTTGCGAATCCGGTATCGGAAGACGCCCAGCTCGACCCCGCGCTGCATGCGCGGGTGCTGCACGAGGCCGAGGAGCGGGCCGCGGCGGCCGGAGTGGTCGGGAAGGACACCACGCCGTTCCTGCTCGACCACTTCCACCGCGCGACCGGCGGCCGCAGCCTCGACGTCAATGTCGAGGTCTATCGGGGCAATGTCGCGCTCGGCGGTGCCGTCGCCACGGCGCTCGCCGCCGAACCGCGATAGCCGCCGGCCGGGGGTTCCCGCCCGCCGCCTCGAGGGCGGCCGTGCCCGGTGCGCCACCGCGCGTTGACAGCGACTGTGACCTGGGGCACAATCATGCCCACGTCCGGCGGGTGTCGTAACCCCGCCGTAATCGGCCGTCGTGCCGCGACCCGTCATGGGTCCGTTCTGTAAATCTCTTGTTACACACGGGATTTCTGGTGTCGTTCGACCCTTGCGGGCCGGTGAATACCCCTCCTGGGAGGGATACCGAGCCCCGTGCGGCCCGGCCAGGATTAACCCGACGCGAATGCAATCCGACGCGATCGGAAACCGCCCGAACCTCGGGCGACGACGAACGATCCCGCCACGTGACGCCTCGGCGAAAGGGCAAAAGCCATGACCGTGAGTTCCACCCACTCGTACGACGAGCTGGTGCAGCACGACCGGGTGCACCGCACGCTGTACACCGACCCGTCGATCTTCGACGACGAGATGCGCCGCGTCTTCGGCCGCACCTGGGTGTACCTCGCGCACGAGAGCCAGGTCCCCACTCCCAACAGCTACCGCACCGGCTACCTGGGTCTGCGCCCCATCATCGTCACCCGAGACCGGGCCGGCGAGCTGCACGCCCTGTTCAACCGCTGCACCCACCGGGCCGCCACCGTCTGCCGTGACGAGAGCGGCACCGCCAAGAACTTCCAATGCCCGTATCACGGATGGACTTTCAAGAACACCGGGCAGCTCGTGGGGGTGCCGTGGCCCGACGCGTACGGACCGGACTTCGAGCGCACCGACCTGAACCTCGGCGTGGTGCCGAGGGTGGAGAGCTACCGCGGCTTCGTCTTCGGCACCCTCAACGCCGATGCGCCGCCGCTCGCCGAGCATCTCGGCCCGGTCCGCGAACCCCTCGACTACTGGATCGACCGCGCCCCGGGTGGTGAGGTGTTCCTCCGCAACTCCGCGCACCGCATGGTCTACCGCGGCAACTGGAAGCTGGCGTACGACAACGCCGGCGACGGATACCATCCGGCGTTCTCGCACCGCTCCCTGCTGCAGATGGCCGAACGGCTCGGCGAGTCCAAGGACATGACGTACTTCGGCCGCACCCCCGACCGCGGCCCCATGTACGCGCAGTACCTCGGCAACGGACATACCTTCATCGACCAGCGCCCCAGCTACGACGGCCCCGGCGCGTTCTGGGCCAACCAGCGCCCGCAACCCGGGCGGGAGGTGTTCGAGGAGCTGATCCGCAGCGAGTACCCCGACGACGCGCTGCGCTACCTCGACCTGACCGTCGGCGCCCAGATCAACCTCAACATCTTCCCGAACCTGCTCATCATCGGGAACCAGGTGCAGGTGATCGAGCCGCTCGCCGTGGACCGTACCCAGCTCACCTGGTACGCCACCACCGTCGGCGGTGTCCCGGACGAGGTCAACGTCCTGCGCATGCGCACCCAGGAGGACTTCCCGGCCTTCGGCGAACCCGACGACCAGGCCAACTTCGAGGAGGCCCAGCGCGGCCTGAGCATCCCGGAGGTCGCATGGGTGCAGATGAACCGCGGATTCGGTGTGGAGGGCCGGCAGAAGGTCGACGCCGACGGCGTCGTGACCGGGCCGGTGACCGACGAGCTGCACATGCGCGGCTACTACCAGGAATGGCTCCGGCTGATGAGCCGGTGAAGGGACACGACAGATGACCGTGCAGAGCAACGAACGCCACGACACTTCCCGGTACTCGTACTACCTGGACTCCGCCTACTACGACCACCTGGCCGAGCTGATGGGGGCCTGGCAGGAGGACTGGAGCGAACCCGATCCGCGGGTGCGCTCCGAGGTCGAGAACCTGCTCTACCGGGAGGCGCGCCTGATCGACGACGGCCGCTTCAACGACTGGGTGGAGCTGTTCACCGACGAATGCCTCTACTGGGTGCCCACCACCCCCGGCGGCGGCGACCCCCGGCGCGAGGTGTCCCACGCCTTCGACGACCGTCGCCGGCTGATGGACCGGATCTACTGGCTGCGCACCGGACTCGCGTTCTGCCAGATCCCGTCGTCGCGCACCCGGCGGCTCGTCACCAACGTCGAGGTCCTCGACGCACCCGACCGCCGGCTCGTGCGATCGAACTTCCTGATCACCGAGTTCCGGGCGGGCACGACCAAGACGTACGCCGGCTGGTGCGGGCACGAACTCGTCCGCCGGGACGAGCAGTGGCGGATCGCGGTCAGGCAGGTCAACCTCGTCGACTGCGAACACGGCCACGAGAACCTGACCCTCGTCCTCTGACGGGCCCGCCATGACCGACAACACCGAACTCGACCGCCTGCGCGCCGAGGTGGACCGGCTCACGCGGCGCGTCGACCGCCTCGACCGCGAGCTCGCCGCCCACCGGCAGGTCGCCGACGCGATCCGGCGCGCGCAGTTCTGGGACTTCACCCCCTACGAACTCGTCCCGGACGGCAGCTGGATCGCCGTCGACCGCGCCGACGCCGTCGCCCTGCTGCGCGCCCTCGCCGCCACCGACCACTGGCGACCGTGGACACACACTCTGGAACCCCGAGGTGCCGTATGAAACCCCTGCTCGTCGTCGCCCACGTCGACGACCCCGACCTGACCGTCCTCAGCGACGTCGTGCGCGATCACGGCGTCCCGATCCGGATCGTCCGCCCCTTCCGCGGCGACGTGCTGCCCGCGCCGGACGAGGCCGCCGCGGTGATCTGCCTGGGTGGTAAGGAGTCCGCCGACGACCCGCACGACTACCTGCTGCGCGAACGGGACTTCCTGCGCACCGCCGCGGCCGGCGACGTGCCCACGCTCGGGATCTGCCTCGGCTCCCAACTGCTCGCCCTCGCGCTCGGCGGCACGGCGGTGCGCGGCAGCGACCGTGCCGAGGTCGGCTTCGTCGACGTCACCGCCTGCGGGGCGGGGGTGGATCACCCCGTCGATTTCACCGGCACCCGGTTCTCCTTCCACTGGGACACCTTCCAGCTGCCGCCCGACGTGACCGTCCTGGCCCGGTCCCGGGACTTCGTGCAGGCCTTCGCGTTCCGCTCCGCCATCGGGGTGCAGTACCACCCCGAGAGCTCCGTCGACGGCATCGCCGGGCTCATGGCCGGCGAGCCGGACAAGGTCCGCGCCGCCGGCGCCGACCCCGACGAAATCCGGGACAAGGCACCGGAGTTCGCCGATCCCTCCCGCGATCACCTCGCCGCCCTCGTCGAGCACCTGCTCGCCCCGGCGCTGTGCCCGAGCCCCGGAGACGGTCATGGACACTGACACCGACCTGCTCATCCTCGGTGCCGGCCCCACCGGCCTGTACGCCGCCTACTACGCCCGCATCCGCGGCCTGCGCACCGTCGTCGTCGACGCGCTGCCCGAGCTCGGCGGCCAGGTCGCCGCGCTCTACCCGGAGAAGGAGATCTACGACGTCGCCGGCCTGCCCGCGGTGAAGGGCAAGGACCTCGTCCGGCAGCTCGTCGAGCAGGCCGGCGACGACGTCGAGTACTTCCTCGGCCGGCAGGCCGTGGACCTCGATCGCGACGGCGACGTGCTCACCGTCCGCACCGACGACGACGAGCGCATCCGCACCCGCGCCGTCCTCGTCGCCGGCGGCATCGGGTCCTTCCGGCCCCGGCCCCTCGACGCCGCCGACAGGTACGCCGGGCGCGGCGCCGCGTACTTCGTCACCGACCTCGGCGACTACCGCGACCGCGACGTCGTGGTCGTCGGCGGCGGGGACTCGGCCCTCGACTGGGCGCTCGCCCTCCATCCGATCGCCGGGTCCGTCACCCTCGTGCACCGCCGCGACCGCTTCCGCGCGCACGCCGCGTCGGTGGACGAACTGCGCCGCCGCGGCGCGACCATCCACACCAACGCCGAGGTCACCGCCGCACACGGCACCGACAGTCTCGAACTCGTCGAGGTCCTGCGCCACGAGCACGGCGACACCGTGCGGCTGCCGGCGCAGAAGCTGATCGCCGCGCTCGGCTTCACCGCCCAGCTCGGGCCGTTGCGCACCTGGGGCCTCGAACTCCACGGTCAGCACATCGTGGTCGGCCGCGACATGGCCACCAACGTCCCCGGCGTCTACGCCGCCGGCGACATCGCCGAGTACCCCGGCAAGGTGCGGCTGATGTCCGTCGGCTTCGGTGAGGCCGCGACCGCCGTCAACCACATCGCGCACCGCATCGACGACGATGCGCCGCTGTTCCCCGGCCACTCCACCGACGCCGGCCCCGTCCCGAGCTGACGCACCCCCCAGGAGGAACCGTGCCGTACTTCATCGGAGAACCCTGCACCGACGTCATGGACAAGTCGTGCATGGAGGAATGCCCCGTCGACGCCATCTACGAGGGCGCCCGCAAGCTCTACATCCACCCGTTCGAATGCGTCGACTGCGGTGCCTGCCAATCGGTCTGCCCGATGGAGGCCATCTCGAACGACCGCCGGGTGGACGAGACCACCCGCATCCATCTCGAGGACAACGCCGTCTTCTTCAGTTCGGTGCTGCCCGGGCGCGACGTCCCGCTCGGCTCCCCGGGCGGGGCGGTGCACACCGGCCCGATCGGGGTCGACACCCCGCTCGTCGCGGCACGCGACTGACCCCACGAACCCACCCCTCACGGAGGACCGCATGTCCACTTCAGCCAAGTTCGTCGCCCGCCACGCCCTGTACGACGCCGCGCAGCAGGAGGCCGCCGACCGCGCCCGGAACCTTCTCGCGGAGAAGGGCATCGAGATGGTCCGCCTGGCCTGGCCGGATCAGCACGGCCTGATCCGCGGCAAGACGATGACCGTCGACAGCTACCTGGCGGCGCTCGGGTCCGGCACCGAGATCACCATGGCGCCGTTCTTCTTCGACACCGCCAACGCCATCGTCTTCAACCCGTTCAGCCCCGGCGGCGGGTTCGACATGCCCGAGCTGTCCGGCAGCCCGAACCTCACCATGGTTCCGGACCCCACCACCTTCCGGGTGCTGCCGTGGGCGCCGGACACCGGCTGGGTGCTGTGCGACCTGTACTTCCGCGACGGCAGCCCCTTCCCGTTCTCCCCCCGCAGCATCCTGCGCAACACCCTCGCCCAGCTCGAAAGCGCCGGCTACCACCTGATCACCGGCCTCGAGGTCGAGTGGTATCTCACCCGCGTCCTCGACGACAAGCTCGTCACCGGCTCCCTCGGTGCCCCCGGGATGCCCGCCGACCCGCCGGAGGTCGCGGCCGTCGCCCGCGGCTACAACTACCTCCTCGAATCGCATCTCGACGAGATCGACGACGTGCTGCGCCCGGTGCGACAGGCCGTCACCGCGCTCGGGCTGCCGCTGCGCTCGATCGACGACGAGTGGGCGCCGAGCCAGGTCGAGACCACCTTCGACGTGCTCGAGGGTATGGCCGCCGCGGATTCGATGCTGCTGTTCCGCTCCGCCGTCAAGCAGATCTGCCGCCGCGGTGGCTACCTCGCCTCCTTCATGTCCACCCCGGGCATCCCCGGCTTCTACGCCAGCGGCTGGCACCTGCACACCTCCCTGGTCGACACCGTCACCGGCGAGAACGTCATGGTGCCGGGGGAGGGGGAGCTGCTGTCCGACATCGGCCGGCACTACGTCGGCGGCACCCTGGCCCACGCCGCCGCCGCGTCGCCGTTCATGACGCCCACGATCAACGGGTACCGCCGTCGTCGCCCGTACTCCCTGGCCCCGGACCGGCTGACGTGGGGCCTGGACAACCGGGCCGCGATGATGCGCGTCATCAGCGCCCCCGGTGACAAGGCCTCACATGTCGAGAACCGCGTCGGCGAGCCCGCCGCCAACCCGTACCTGTACATCGCGGCGCAGGCCGCCGCGGGGCTCGACGGCATCAAGAACAAGACCGAGCCGGGTGCCCCGTCGGTGGATCCGTACGCCGCCGACGTTCCGCACCTGCCCACGAGCCTGAAGGAAGGGCTCGCGGCCCTGGGGGCGAGCCGGTTCTACCGGGAGGCGTTCGGCGACCGTTTCGTCGACTACCTCGTCACCATGAAGTCCAGCGAGGTCTCGCGCTACGAAGCGCACCTGGCCGAGCAGCCCGACCCGCAGGGCTACGCCGAGACCGTCACCGAGTGGGAACACCGCGAGTACTTCGAACTCTTCTGACCACCGCTCCACCCACCGGCACAAGGGATGACCGCCATGAGAAGAATCTCCGTGATCGGGGCCGGCCAGGCCGGAACCCTCCTGTCGATGGCCCTGCAGGCCAACGGCTTCCAAGTAGACCTCTACACAGACAAGACCGCCGAGGAGATCCTGCACGAGACCTCCCCGACCGGCACCGCGGCCCTGTTCCACCGCTCGGTCGCCACCGAGCTGCGGCTCGGCTGCCCCGGCTACGACGACAAGGGCGTGCCGATGGACGCCCTGCACGTGTGCTTCAGTCCGAAGATCGGGCAGGAGCTGGTGCACTTCGGCTCCGCGCTCGGCGACGCCGCCGGCGGTGCCGTGGACGTGCGCCGCAAGTCGTACGACCGGATGGTGCGCCTGGCCGAACTCGGCGGCAACATCGTCGTGACATCGGTGCAGCCCGACGACCTCGACGACATCGCCGCCGGCAGCGACCTGACCGTCGTCTCCACCGGCAAGTACGGATTGTCGTCGCTGTTCGCCCGCGACGCGCGGCGCAGCGTCTACGACACCCCGCAGCGCAACCTCGCCATGGTGCTCGTGCGCGGCATCCCCACCGACGGCACCGCCTTCCCCAACCGTGTCGAGGGCTCGACGGGCGTGTGCTTCAACCTCTTCGGCGACGCCGGGGAGATCTTCTGGGTGCCGTTCCTGCACAAGTCCGGCGAGAACGTCTGGTGCCTGGTGTTCGAGGCCAAGCCTGGCGGCCCGTTCGACTGCTGGGCCGACGTCACCACCGTCGAGCAGGCCTTCGCGACCGCCTCGCGCCTGGCCCGCGACTACACCCCGTGGGACTGGCCGTCGATGCGGAACATGGAGCCGATGCTCGACGACCCGCACTCGTGGCTCAAGGGCCGGGTCACCCCGTCCGTGCGTTCCGGGCTGGGCACCACCCCGGGCGGCCGGCCGATGATGAGCCTCGGCGACACGTCCGTCGCCTACGACCCCGTCGCCGGTCAGGGCGCCGGCTCCGGCATCCGGCAGGCCGGGCACTACTTCGACGCCCTCCTCGCCCGCGCCGACGGACCCTTCGACGCCGAATGGATCACCCGCACCTTCGAAGGCGTCTACGAGGAGCACATCGCCGGCACCTACCGGTTCACCAACCTGCTCCTCGAACCGCTCGGCAAGACACCGCAGCGGGTGCTCACCGCGTGCTTCGCCGACCAGCGCCTCGCCACCCGCTTCGCGCAGGTCTTCGACGCGCCTCCCACCGCCTTCCCGTGGCTCACCGAGCGCGCGGCCGCCGACCGGTGGATCGGCGAGCACACCGGTCGCCGCCCCGGCGCGGTCGTCGCCGCCGGCACCGCGAAGATCCTCGCCGGGCAGGTCCGGAACAAGTTGTCCGGCAGCCACTTCCCGCGGGCGGTGAGCGCGTGATCGCCACCCTCGCCGAGCGCGACCGGCGCTGGCGGCTGCTGCACGAGCGGATGGAGCGCGACGGTTACGACGCGCTGCTGTTCGCCGCCGCCGACTACCGCGGCCACAAGGGCGCCCTGCGCTACCTCGCCGACTACAACCTCTCGCACCGCTACGGCTACGCCGTCCTGCATCCCGACGCCGCGCCCACCCTCGTGCTGCCGAAGAACCTCGAGGGCGGCCGCCGGCCCCGCACCGGCTGGATCGACGACTACGTCTACGCCGAGAAACTCTCCGAGGCGCTCGTCAAGACCCTCAC
This sequence comes from Rhodococcus ruber, assembly GCF_016804345.1. NCBI lineage: Bacteria > Bacillati > Actinomycetota > Actinomycetes > Mycobacteriales > Nocardiaceae > Rhodococcus > Rhodococcus ruber. Next base: position 2,095,326 of record NZ_CP044211.1, read on the forward strand.
CCGGGGTGCGGCACCGGCCCGCGTCGGCATCGTCGGCATGGGGCAGGTCATGAAGGTCGAGGACTACCTGCACCTCACCGAGGAGCTGCCCGGCACCGTCTTCGAGGACGCGAGCGCGATGTTCGAGCAGGTCCGCGCCGTCAAGACGGCCGCCGAGATCCGTGGCGCCGAGGAGTCCGCGTACATCGCCGACCGCTGCTTCGAACGGCTGCTCGAGATCGCCCGCCCCGGCACGACCGAACGCGCCGTCGCCGCCGAGATGTACCGCGTCGCCTACTCGCTCGGCGCCGAGGACCCGCTGTTCCTCACCATGTACGCCGACGACGAGCCGACCGGCCCGTGCCCGACGTTCGGGGCCCCCGGCGGCCGGGAACTCACCGCCCACGACGTGTTCACCTTCAGCTACGAACTCGTCGGGCCCGCCGGCTACTGGATGGAACTGTCCCGCATGGTCACCTTCGCCCCGCCCACGCCGGAGGTGCAGCGCCTCGCCGACGCGGTGTGCTCCGGCCTGGCCGCCGGAAGCGCCGCCCTGCGCCCCGGCACCACGATGTCCGGTGTGCAGCGCGACGTCATCGCCGCGATCGAGCAGCACGGGGTCAGGTCGTCCTACTGGTCCGGCCACGGCCTCGGCCTCGACGTGCTCGAGGAGCCGTGGGTGGGCCTGGAGATGGTGCAGGACAACGAGAACCACGAGGCCGTCACCGTCACCGCCGAGGGCATGGTGATCGCCCTGCACCCCATGCTGTGGGACGCCGACTCCGGCGCCATGGGCTACATGGCCGACACCTGCGTCGTCGAGGCCGGGCGCACCCGCACCCTGTCCAAGTTTCCGACCGAGCTGTACCGGGTCTGAGAGAGGTAGAGCAATCATGACCACCCTGGAACGCCCCACCGCCGGCACGGCGGGCGGCACCGCCATCGACCCGATCCTCGCGTCGGTGCTGCAGCGGCGCGTCGACGCCATCGCCAAGGAGATGGCGACGATGCTGATGCGCTCGTCCCGCTCGCCGATCTTCAACGAGATCGGCGACCTGGTGACGGTGCTGTTCGACAAGCACGGCCGCACCCTCGCCCAGGCCGAGTTCGCCGCCATCATCGCCTTCGGCGCCCAGCCGCCACTCGAATACATCATCGACTACTTCGGCGACGACATCGCCGAGGGCGACGTCATCCTCCACAACGACGTCTACACCGGCGGCAACCAGAACGCCGACACCGGCGTCTACCTGCCCATCTTCCACGAGGGCGAACTCGTCGGCTGGGCCGCCGCCAAGGGCCACATGGCCGACATCGGCGGCATGACCATCGGCGGCTACAACCCCAGCGCCACCGAGATCTGGCAGGAGGCCCTGCGCATCCCGCCCGTGAAGATCATGGCCGGGGGAGTGCTGCGCAAGGACGTGTGGGACTTCGTCGGCGCCAACATCCGCATCGACTTCGTCATGGAGGACATCAAGTCCATGGTCGGCGCGTGCACCGTGGGCTCGCGCCGCCTCGTCGAACTGCTCGGCCGCTACGGCCGCGGCACCTTCGACGCCCACATGGACTACATCCTCGACAGCTCCGAGAAGCAGGTCCGTGCCGAGATCGGCCGCTGGCCCGACGGGGTGTACCACGGCGAGAGCTGGATGATCTCCGACGGCCTCGACCCCACTCGCCGCTACAAGGTCGCCTGCGACATCACCGTCTCCGGCGACGAGGTCACCTTCGACTTCTCCCGCACCGACGACCAGGCCCCCGGCATCACCAACATGCCGCCCGCCTCCGCGATGGGCGCCGTGCGCATCGCGTTCCTCATGCTCGTCGCCGCCGGCGGCATCAACATCCCCACCAACGACGGCCTGTTTCGGCCCGTGCACACCGTGTTCCGGCCCGGCTCGCTGCTCAACCCGCACTTCCCGGCCGCGACCATCTTCGGCAACCAGATGTGCGACGAGGTCGTCGACGCCATCATGTCGGCCCTCGCCGACGCCCTGCCGGACCGCGTCACCGCAGGGTGGAACAAATTCATCTGCACCGCCCTCAACGGCACCGACCCACGCACCGAACAGCCGTTCGTGACCCTCACCGTGTTCCAGCGCAACGGCCCCGGCGCCATGAAGGGCACCGACGGGTGGGACGCGCTCGGCTTCACCGGCACCGCCGGGCAGATGCGCTCCCCGGACCCGGAGATGTTCGAGCTGTCGAGCCCGCACTTCCTCGAATATCACGAGTACCTACCGGATTCGGCCGGCGCCGGCCAGTGGCGCGGCGGCCTCGGCACCCGCTCGGCGTGGCGCTGCTACGGCGACTCCGAAATCGGCGTCACCATCGGCGAATCCGTCGAATCTGAGGGCGGCGCCCCCGGAGCCGGCCTGTTCGGCGGCGGCCCCTCCGGCATGAACCGCATGACCGTCGAATACCCTGACGGCACCACCCACGAGTGGGGGTCGAAGGAACTCGTCGAGCTCCCGTCCGGCTCGGTGGTCCGCTCCGTCAGCGGCGGCGGCGCCGGCTACGGCGACCCGCTGCTGCGGCCCGCCGACCTCGTCGCCGACGAGGTCCGCAACGAACTGCTCTCCGCGGAACAGGCCCGCATCCGCTACGGCGTCGTCGTCGACGCCGCCACCCGCACCCTCGACGCCGAGGCAACCGCTCAGCTGCGCAACACCCGGAAAGGCGGACAGTGACCATGTCGGCAACACCCAGCATCCGCATCGGAGTCGACGTCGGTGGCACCTTCACCGACTTCCTCGTCGTCCACGAGGACGGCACCCGGCTCGTGCACAAGACCAGCTCCATCCCCTCCGACCCGTCCACCGCGGTCGTCAAGGGCCTGACCGAGATCGCCGAGCGGCGCGGGGAGACCCTCACCGGCCTGCTCGCACAGGTCCACACCATCGTGCACGGCACCACCGTCACCACCAACGCCCTGCTCACCCGCACCGGCGCCAAGACCGGCCTGCTCACCACCGAGGGCTTCCGCGACGTGCTGCAGATGCGCGACGGCACCCGCGAGGACGCCTACGACAACCGGCTCACGCCGCCGGCGCCGCTCGTGCCCCGGGCGCTGCGCCGGCCCGTCGGCGGCCGCCTCGACCACGAGGGCACCGAGGTCACCCCGCTCGCCACCGACGACGTGCGTGCCGCCGCCGAACTGTTCCGGCGCGAGGGCGTCGAGGCCGTGGCGGTGTCGTTCATGCACTCGCACGCCGGCGACGAGCACGAACGACAGGCCGCCGACATCCTCGCCGCCGAGCTGCCCGGCGTGTACCTGACCCGCTCGAGCGAGCTGCTGCCGCAGGTGCGCTACTACGACCGCACCAGCACCGCCGTGCTCAATTCCTATGCGGGACCGATCATCACGCGCTACCTTCGGGTGCTCACCGAGGCGCTCGACGCGGCGGGATTCACCGGCATCCTGCTGCTCATGCAGTCCAACGGCGGCGTCGCCACCCCCGACGAGCTGGCCCGCCGTGCCGCCCTGTCGCTGCTGTCCGGCCCGGCGTCCGGGCCCACCGCCGGCCTGCTCGAGGTCGCCCCGCACGGCTGGGACCGCTGCCTGACCGTCGACATGGGCGGCACCAGCTTCGACGCCGCCGTCGTCAACGACGGCCGGCCGCTCGTGATGACCGACGGGCAGATCGACCGCGGCCGCATCGCCCTGCCCATGGTCGACATCCACACCATCGGCGCCGGCGGCGGCAGCATCGCCTACGTCGACGAGGGCGGCCTGCTGCGCGTCGGCCCCGAGAGCGCCGGCGCCGTCCCCGGACCCGCCTGCTACGGCCGCGGCGGCACCCGCGCCACCGTCACCGACGCCGACGTCGTCCTCGGCTACGTCGACCCCGCGAGCTTCCTCGGCGGCGACATCCCCCTCGACCGGGAGGCCTCGATCGAGGCGATCCGCCGCGACGTCGCCGAACCCCTCGGCATCTCCGTCGAGGAGGCCGCCGCCGGCATCTACGACGTCGTCAACGTCGGCATGGCCGCCGGTGTCCGGGAGATCACCGTCCGCCGCGGTCTCGACGCCCGCGACTTCCCGATCGTCGTCGCCGGGGGAGCCGGGCCCGTCCACGCCGCCGCCATCGCCCGCGAACTCGAGATCCCCGTGCTCGTCACCCCGCGCGAGTCGTCGATCTTCTGCGCCGCCGGCATGCTCGTGTGCGACTTCCAGCACGACTTCGTGCAGAGCCACAAGGCCGAACTCGCCGCCCTCGACACCGGAGAACTCCTCGGGATCTGGCACGACATGGCCATGCGCGGCCGCAAGATCCTCGCCGAGGAAGGCGTCGCCGACACCGAGGTGACCCTGCAACCCTCGCTGGACATGCGCTACCGCGGCCAGTGGTACGAGATCAACGTGCCGCTCGACCCGTCGTCCCTCGACGGCGTCGACCTCGCCGACGTCGCCGAGCGGTTCCACGCCATGCACGACACCCTGTTCGGCTACCGCTCCCCGGACATGCCGATCGACGTGCTCAACATCCGGCTCAGCGTCGTCGGCACCACCCCCAAGCCGCGCCTCGACAGCGCCGTCGTGCCCACCGGCGACGGCACCGGGCGGATCGGCACCCGCCCGATCTGGTCGGTGCTGCACCGGACGATGGTCGAGGCCGCGGTGTACGACGGGCACGGCCTCGGCGTGGGCGCACACTTGGAGGGGCCGGCGATCATCGAACTGGGCACCAGCAGCGTCGTGGTGCCCGACGAGTTCGCCGTCGAGGTCGACGACCGCGGGTCGTTCGTCCTCCGCTACCGGCCGGCGGCGTCCTGAACGCCGGGCGGGTTGCCGATACGAGGGTGGAGGCCGCCGCACGGGCGGCCGAGGAGGTGCAGGGGGCCATGGACATCGAGTTCCCGTTCGACGGTGACGACGACGATCGCACCGTCGCGACCGATCTCGCCGACGTCGCCGAGTCCCTCCTCGCCGTCGACACGGTCGAGGCGATCCAGGACCTGTGCATGGACCTCGTCCCGCGGGTGCTGCCGTCCCGTGCCTTCGGCATCTACCTGTTCGGCGACTCGCCCGGCCGCACCCCGCTGGCCGCCGCGGAGGGCGTCAGCGAACGCTTCCTGACGCTGTACGAGGAACTCGGCCGTCACCAGGACCCCGTGCTGCGCACGCTCGAGCAACGCCGCCGCCCCACCCACAGCAGCCGGCTGATGAGCGAGAACACGTGGACCGAGTCCCCGTTCTTCCGCGACGTGGCCCGCCTGCACGACATGCGGATGGTGCTCGAGGCGCCCATCATCGAACGCGGCCACGTCGTCGGCACCCTCAACTTCGCCGACAACGACCGGCTCGCGCTGGCGTCGCCCGCGGAGATCGCCGTCGCCGGCGCCCTGGGCCGGCTCGTGGGTGTCGCGGTCACCGAGGTGGCTCGGCGGGAGGCGGCCCGCGCCGTGCAGGACGACCTGTGGGCCGCGCTCGACCTGTCGAGCGAGGCCACGGTCATCCTCGATCTCACCACCGGGCAACGCCAGGTCAACGCCGCCGCGCGGACCCTGCTCGGCCGGGTCGGCATCAGCGAGCCCACGCTCTGGCTGACCGGGCTCATCGAAGCCGGCGGGCCCGGCCGCGACGCCGACGCCGGCATGCGGCAGACGTTCGTCCTGGACGTGCGCCTCGACGGGGTGTCCCGGCACCTGCAGGTGCAGAGCTGCGTCACCGACCGGGGCGGCGCCCGCCGCGTCGTGGCACTGCTCGAGCTGTTGCCCGCCGCACCGGGCGTCGCCGCGCTACCCGACCACCTCGCCTCGCAGCTCTCCGCCCGCGAACGCGAGATCGCCGCCCTCGCCGTCGCGGGCCTGCAGGACCAGCAGATCGCCGAGAAGCTCTTCCTCAGCCGCTACACCGTCAAGCAGTACCTCAAGACCACCTACCGCAAGCTCGGGATCCGATCCCGGCTCGAGCTCACCCGCGCCGCCCTCACCGGCGAACCCGCCGACGACGGACCGCACCCCACGACCCCGGAGCAGCCATGACCACCACCGCCCCCACTGCCGTCGTCACCGGCGGCGCCACCATGATCGGCGCGGCCGTCGCCGAAGCCCTCGCCAAGGACGGCTGGTCCGTCGCGATCGTCGACGTCGATCCCGCCGGCGGAGCCGTCGCCGACCGGCTGGGCGAGCAGGCGAGCTTCCACCGCACCGACCTCACCGACGACGAAGCCCTCGCCGGCACCGTCGCCGCGATCGCCGACCGTCACGGCGGCATCGACCACCTCGTCAACCTCGCCTGCGTCTACCGCGACAACGGGCCCGCCTCCACCCGCTCCGACTGGCTCGCCACCCTCGACGTCAACGTCGTCAGCGCCGCCGTCCTCACCGGGCTCGCGCTGCCGTGGCTGCGCCGCTCCGACCGGGCCGCCGTCGTCAACTTCACCTCCACCTCCGCGCGCGTCGCGCAGGCCGGGCGCTGGACGTACCCCGTCAGCAAGGCCGCCATGGTCCAGCTGACCCGCAACATGGCCCTCGACCTCGCCGCCGACGGCATCCGCGTCAACTCCGTCTCGCCCGGCTGGACCTGGTCCAACGCCATCGACCAGCTCTCCGGCGGGGACCGCGTCAAGGCCGACCGGGTGGCCGCGCCGCTGCACCTGCTCGGCCGCACCGGCGACCCGGCGGAGGTGGCTGCCGTGGTGCGGTTCCTGCTCTCGCCCGAGGCGTCGTTCGTCACCGGAGCCGACTACGCCGTCGACGGCGGTTACACCGCCATGGGCCCCGAACGGGCCGATCAGCTCATGGCCGAACTCGCCGGACAGGAGTGACGCCATGACCACCCACGGACTCGACCCCCGCGACCTGCGCAACGCCTTCGGTCAGTTCGCCACCGGCGTCACCGTCATCACCGCGCGCGGTGCCGGCGCCCGGCGGGCCGGCATCACCGCGAACTCGCTGACCTCCCTGTCGCTCGATCCGCCCCTGCTGCTGTTCTGCCTCGCCAACCGGGCGCCCAGCTATGAAACGTTCTGCACCGCCGAGTATTTCGCAGTCCACGTGCTGGGGGTCGAGCAGCAGGGGCTGTCGCAGCGGTTCTCCCGGCCCGCCGAGGACAAGTTCGCCGGGCTGCCGGTCGACGAGGGGCCCGGCGGGGTGCCGCTGCTCGGCGGATGCCTCGCCCGGTTCGTGTGCACCCGCGAAAATGCTTACGTGGAGGGCGATCACACCATCTTCGTCGGCCGGGTGCGGGAGTACGAACGGGGAGAGGACGAGCCGCTGCTGTTCCACGCCGGCAGTTACCGGCTCGCGGCACCCCGGGAGGCCGTGCCCGGGTGCGTCGCCCGCTCGCCGGCCGCTCGGTAGGGCCGTCAGCCGCGCCGCCTGCCGCACCCGACGGCCGGGCGCGCGTCCATCACTACCGCCACGCCCTGGTCGGACTGTCGTCGACGTCGACGAGCAGGTGGTTCCCCGGGTCTCGGAAGATTCGGTGCCGGAACATCACTCGAATCATCGCCACCGGAACGCCCCTCCTGTCCTACTCGCCGGCTTCGATGATCGTCCGGAGGGTGGTGAGTTGCTCGGGGGTGATCCCCGTCGGTTGCATGACCGCGTTCCATCCGTCGACGTACCCGGAGGTGTATTTGTGGCCGTGGCCGCCCGGGACACCGGTGGAGAACGGCAGGTCCGCGGTGACCTGCCAGAACGTCACGAACGGCATCCAGAACATCTCCTCGAGCACATCCTGTCCGGGTGGCTGACCGATCCAGTCCGGTTCGCCGAGGATCAGATTCGGGCTCCACCAGACGATCGGGTCGGACGGATGCATCAGGTACAGGACCCGACTGCCGTCCCAGGGCGTGTCCGCGGGAGGAATCTCCGTCCGGGGATCGGCATGCGCCGGGGGCGGGTCGGTGTCCCGATGCCACATGTGCAAAAACTGATGCGGGTTGCCGCGCGCGGACTATCGTCGAACAGGTGGTGGGGTGGTGCGCCCGCCGAACACTGGTTCCGTCGCTGAAACGAGGCTCCTGGTGACCGATTCCGACATCGACGAGATGGGTCCGGTCGACTATCTCGTCATCGAGTTTCCTGCCGATCGCCCTCCCGACGGGTCGGCGCTACCGCTCCTGCGCGACCTCGTCGAGCGCGGCATCATCCGCGTGCTGGACCTGGCGTTCGTCCGCAAGGACCCCGACGGCTCCGTCGCCGGCATCGACATCGCCGAGGTCGGGCTCGAGGGCGAGATCGACGTGACCCTGTTCGCGGAGGCCGCCTCGGGTCTGCTCGACGACACCGACTTCGAGGAAGCCGGAGCCGCGCTCGAGCCGGGCTGCTCGGCAGCCGTCCTGGTCTACGAGAACACCTGGGCCGCGCCCTTCGCGCGGGCACTGCGTCGCAACGGCGCCCAGCTCGTCGCGTCGGGCCGCATCCCGGTGCAGAGCATCCTGTCGTCTCTGGACGCTCTTGGATCTGAAAGCTGAAGTAGAACAGAGCAATTCGAATCGACATACCATTCGAGTACCCGAGGAGTGCACCATGCCCGGACTGCTTCGCGGAGTCGCCCGTACCGCCGTGGTGGCCGGAACCGCCACCGCCGTGTCCAACCGGGTGTCCCGGCGGCAGGGCCAGCGGTGGGCGGCGCAGGAGCAGGCTTCATACGACCGCGATGCGCAGTACCCGCCCGAACCTGCCCCGGCGCCGACCGCCCCGGCGGCCCCGGGAGGGACGGACCGGATCGCCGCATTGAAGGACCTCGCCGAGCTGAAAACACAAGGCGTGCTCACCGAGGCCGAGTTCGAGGCCGAGAAGGCCCGGATCCTGGCGTCCTGACCCCTCCGCTCGATCGGCACGCCCGCGGGCCGTCGCCGGCGGGTCGGCCGGTCTGCGAGGGCGACGCCGCGGCGCAGCAGCGGGCTCAGCCGCGCCGCCTGCCCCACTCGATCGCCGGGCACGCGTCCATCACCATCGCCACGCCCTGCTCGGTGGTGCGCCGGAACGCGTCCTCGTCGATCACGCCGAGCTGGAACCACACGCCCTTCGCGCCGATCGCGACGGCCTGGTCGGCGAACTCGCCCGCCGACTCCGACCGGCGGAACACGTCGACCACCTCGACCGGGAACGGGACGTCGGCGAGGGACGCGTAGCCCTGCTCGCCGAGCACCGTCGGCGCGTTCGGATGAATGGGGACAATCCGCTTGCCGCGCTCCTGCAACAGGCGCGCGATCCGGTACGCGGTCCGGCCGGGATTGCCGGACAGCCCGACCACCGCCCAGGTGTCGCAGTCGTCGAGCATCAGGTTCACAGCCTTCGGGTCCTGCCAGGACGTGCTCATGGCAGCAAAATTACCCCTCGTCGGCGCGGGGCGGACATCGTCGCGGCACCCGGGCCGACCCACCGAAGGCCGACTCGTCCGGCCACCGCCGAACCCCTGCCCGTACTCTGGAGTACAGAAACTCGAGTCGTGCCGCGTTGGACCCGTCGCAACACAGCTCACCGATGCGTACGGGGCGCAGCACAGAAATGGACGCAGTCGAGTGCAAGATACGGCCGGTCGAGGCATCCAAGCCTTCATTTCCGAGGTCATCCAGCGCGGGGGCCGCGCCGAGCGGCTCGAGCACCTGCCGCGCAACCCGGTCCAGGTGTGGGGCGTCGACGGGAACAGCTGCATCGTGCGCGTCCGCGCCAAGATCGACGGGGACTGGCAGGCGCGACGGCAGGACGCCCTGCCGGACGCCGACGACACGGGCTCGCAGTTCTGGGTCTTCGTGGACCTGGGGAGCACCCCGGTGACGTACTTCGTGCTGCCGTCCGACGAGGTCGCGGCGGGGATCGCCGCCGAGGTCGACATCTGGATGGCCGATGCGCGCGGCCGGACCCGCACCGGAAGCCATGCCATCCCGCTCAGCAGCGTCGCCCACGGCAAGGACCGCTGGGACCTGCTCGGCCTGACGCCGGCCAAGGACACCACCCGCTACACCGACGACGACGCGGCCGAGGCCGAGCAGGAGCGGCTCGCCCGCAACCGCGCGCGCAAGGCGAGCGCCTCGGGCAAGGCGCGCGGGGCGGCCGAGCCCGAGGTCGCCGAGGACCCGCGGCTGCCGGTGCTCGCCGACTGGGACGGCTACCGGGTGAAGGGGCGGTTCGACCCCGCCACCGGCGTCCTCGAGATCACGGCCGGTCCGATGGAGGGCCGACGGTTTCCCGATCCGACCACCGCCGCCGTCGCCGTCGCCAGCTACCTCAGCGGTGACGTCGAATCGTGCGACGGCGGCATGTTCTGGCGCCTCGACCAGCCGGAATCCACGCCGTTGGGGGCGCATCTCGCCTGACGGCACCCGAGGTTTCCGCCCTGTTCGCCGTCGCGTCGACTCCGGGGTGCCCAAGGGCAACCCGAACCCGTTCGACTATGGTCATACTCGACGTGTGCCCCTGAGCACGTCGGCGAACGGAAGTGAGAGATCATGGGCAGCCCTCGTGGGGCCGAGCGAATAGCCGAATACCCGAGGCCCTCGCACACCCTGCTGCACATCACCGACACCCACCTGGTCGGCGGAGACGAACTGCTCTACGGGACAGTCGACGCCGACGCCCGGGTGCGGCAGATTCTCGCCGATATCCGCGCGTCCCAGGTACAGCCGGACGCGCTCGTGTTCACCGGCGACCTCGCCGACCGCGGCCAGCCCGACGCCTACTCGAAGCTGCGCGGCCTCGTCGAGCCTGTCGCGCAGGCACTCGGCGCGCAGATCGTGTGGGCCATGGGCAACCACGACGACCGCGCCACCTTCCGCGAACTGCTGCTGGATCAGGCGCCGTCCACCGGCCCGATCGACCGCGTATACGACGTCAACGGCCTGCGCATCATCACCCTCGACACCTCGGTGCCCGGCTTCCACCACGGCGAGATCTCGCAGGAACAGCTGAACTGGCTGGCGCAGGAACTCGAGACGTCGGCGCGCTTCGGCACCATCCTCGCCATGCACCACCCGCCGGTGCCCAGCGTGTTCGACCAGGCCGTGCTCGTCGAGCTGCGCGACCAGGCCGGCCTCGCCGAGGTGCTGCGCGGCACCGACGTGCGCACCATCCTCGCCGGGCACCTGCACTACACCACGACCGCGACCTTCGCCGACATCCCCGTCTCCGTGGCCTCCTCGACGTGCTACACCCAGGACCTCAACGTTCCGGCCGGGTGCCAGCGCGGCCACGACGGTGCCCAGGGCTTCAACCTCGTGCACGTCTACCCGGACACCATCGTCCACTCCGTGGTGCCGACCGGCAGCTACATCACCACCGGCCGGCCGTCCACCGCGGAGGACGCGGCCCAGCGTCTCGCCGAGGCCGGAATCCGCATCCCCGAGAACCCGGACGTCACCGTCCGCGTCTAGGTGCGCGCCGCACGTTCCCCCGACAGGTCGAGCGCGATGTCGACGATCATGTCCTCCTGCCCGCCGACGAGCGCGCGCCGCCCGACCTCGAGCAGGAGGGTGCGCACGTCGATGCCGTAGCGCTCGGACGCGGCCTCCGCGTGCCGGAGGAACGAGGAGTACACGCCGGCGTAGCCGAGGGTGAGGGTCTCCCGGTCCACCCGCACGGGCCGGTCCTGAAGCGGCCGGACCAGGTCGTCGGCCGCGTCCTGCAGCGCGAACAGGTCGCTGCCGTGGGTCCAGCCCTGCAGGTCGGCGACGGCGACGAACGCCTCGAGCGGGCAGTTGCCGGCGCCGGCGCCGTGCCCGGCCAGGGAGGCGTCGACGCGGGTGACCCCTTCCTCGACGGCGACCACGGAGTTCGCCACCGACAACGACAGATTCTCGTGGGCGTGGATCCCGAGATCGGTGCCCGGATCGAGCACGTCCCGGTAGGCGCGCACCCGCTCGCGTACCCCGTCCATGGTCAGCCGACCGCCGGAGTCGGTGACGTAGACGCAGTGCGCGCCGTACGACTCCATCAGTTTCGCCTGCCGCGCCAGCTCCGCGGGCGGTGCCATGTGGCTCATCATGAGGAACCCGGAGACGTCCATGCCCAGCTCGCGGGCCGTCGCGATGTGCTGGGCCGAGACGTCCGCCTCGGTGCAGTGCGTGGCCACGCGCACCGAGCGGACCCCGAGCCGGTAGGCGTGCTCGAGCTCGCGGATCGTGCCGATCCCGGGCAGCAGCAGGGTGGTCAGGCGCGCCCGGGACACGTTCGCGGCCGCGGCCTCGATCCACTCCCAGTCGGTGTGGCTGCCCGGTCCGTAGTTGAGGCTCCCCCCGGCCAGGCCGTCGCCGTGGGCGACCTCGATGGCGTCGACACCGGCCGCGTCCAGCGCGGCCACGATACGGCCCACGTCCTCCGGGGTGATGCGGTGCCGAACGGCGTGCATCCCGTCCCGCAGCGTGACGTCCTGGATGAACAGTTCGGTCGTCATCGGGTGGCCTCCAGTTCTGCCGCGCGTGCGGTGTCCGTCTCGGCGGCGGCCTCCGCGAACCGCAGGGCCGCCGAGGTCATGATGTCGAGATTGCCCGCGTACGCGGGCAGGTAATGGGCGGCACCCTCGACCTCGAGGAACACCGACACCTGGTGGGTGGGGGTGGCCGGGGCGCCGTCGGCGAGCAGGGTATGCACCGGTTGCCCCTGCGGGACCGGGGTGATCTGCACCTGCTGCTTGAGCCGGTAGCCCGGCACGTAGGCGGCGACGTCGGCGACCATCCGCTCGATCGACTCCCGGACGGCGTCGTGCACGACTGCGCTCGGCTCGGAGATCAGGCAGAACACGGTGTCCCGCATGATCAGCGGCGGCTCGGCCGGGTTCAGGACGATCACCGCCTTGCCCCGGGCCGCCCCGCCGACCGACTCGATCGCGTGCGCCGTCGTCTCGGTGAACTCGTCGATGTTCGCGCGGGTGCCGGGTCCGGCGGACTTCGACGCGATGGACGCGACGATCTCGGCGTAGGCGACGGGCGTGACGCGCGAGACCGCCGCCACGACGGGAATGGTTGCCTGCCCACCGCAGGTGACCATGTTGACGTTCGGGGCGTTCCGGTGGGCGTCGAGGTTCACGGCCGGAACGACGAAGGGGCCGATCGCTGCGGGGGTGAGGTCGATCAGCCGCTTGCCGTAGGGTTCGAGCGCCCGGGCGTTGGCCCGGTGCGCCTGCGCCGACGTCGCGTCGAACACGAAGCCGACCTCGTCGAAGTTCGGCAGGCCGATCAGGCCCGCCACGCCGTCGGCGGTGGTGGGGACACCCAGCCGGCGGGCGCGGGCCAGGCCGTCCGAGTCGGGGTCGATGCCGACCATGGCGCCCATCTCGAGGTTGGTCGAGTTCCGGATCACCTTGATCATCAGGTCGGTGCCGATGTTGCCGGAGCCGATGACGGCCACCTGTGTTCTAGGGGTGCTCATGCGTTGTCCTCCTGGGTGAAGGTCGCGGTCACCGAGCCGAGTCCGGTGATGTCCGCGGTGACGGTGGAGCCGGGGTGGACGGGCGCCATCGGCCCGAGGGCCCCGGACAGGACGATCTGCCCGGCGCGGAGCGGTTCGCCGAACCGGCGGGCGGTGTCGGCGAGCCACGCCAGGGCCCGCAGCGGGTCGCCCAGGCAGGCCGCGCCGTTCCCGGTGGACGCCGCCGCGCCGTCGACACGCATCTGCATCTCGGTGTCGATCGGTTCGAACTCGTCGAGCCGGCGGCGCCGGGTGCCGAGGACGAACAGCCCGGACGAGGCGTTGTCGGCGACCGTGTCCCCGAAAGTGATGTCCCACACTGCGATCCGGCTGTCGACGATCTCGAGGGCGGCGACGGCGTAGTCGACGCTGTCGCGGATACGCCGGTCGTCGAGCGGGCCGTCGGTGAGGTCCTGCCCGAGCACGAAGGCGATCTCCGCCTCGACCTTCGGTTGCAGCAGGCGCTGGAAGGGCACGGGTTCGTCCTCGGTGTACTGCATGTCGTCGAACAGGACACCGAAGTCGGGGCGGTCCACGCCGAGTTGCCGCTGGACCGCCGGTGACGTGAGCCCGATCTTGCGACCGACCACACGAGCCCCGGCGGCCGTGCGTGCGGCGTTCAGTTTCGTCTGGACCGCGTAGGCACGCTCGATATCGGTGCTGCCGATGAGGTCACGCACCGGCGTGCAGGGCGTGCGGGTCTGTACCGCGTGGTCGAGTCGGACGAACGCCGCATCGACAGCCGGATCGTCCGTCGCGGCGGAGGGCGGAGCCGGCATGCGGTCGGTTCCTGGGGAGGGGGTCATGGCGGTCCCGGAAGGTCGAAGGGAATGGACCTGTCCACTGTCACCGGGCGGCCCGGCGCCCGGCCAGCGTGGCGTTCGACTCAGTGGAACGTACAGTGGCGGATGACCCGAACTGCCAGGTCACCGGACGAAAGGGGAATGCGGTGGGCGCTCCCGGCGACGCGCAGATCGACCCGAACACCGTGCTCGGCAAGGTCGTCACCGTGCTGTATGCGTTCACCGTGGACGACCACGGGCTCAGCCTCGCGGAACTCGGCCGACGCACCGGCATCCCCAAGGGCACCCTGCACCGGCTGCTCTCGGACCTCGTCAAGGTGCGCCTCCTCGACCGCACCCGGGCCGGCTACCGGCTGAGCGGGCAACTGTTCGAACTCGGCATGCGGGCGTCCACCGAGCGCAGCCTGATCGAGGTCGCCACCCCGTTCCTGGAGGACCTGTACGAGCGGACGCACGAGACGGTGCACCTGGGCATCCTCGAGGGCACCGAGGTCGTCTACATCGCCAAGATCGGCGGACACCGGCAGGCCCGCTCCCCGTCCCGTCTCGGCGGCCGAATGCCGCTGCACTGCACGGCCATCGGAAAGGCGCTCCTCGCGCACTCCGATCCGGAGATCATCGACAGGGTGCTCGCCGAGCCACTCGAACGGCGCACCCCGAAGACGCTGTCCGGGCCCGGACTGCTGCGCGCACAGCTCGAACGCATCCTCGACGAGGGGGTCTCGTACGAACGCGAGGAATCCGCGATGGGCATCACCTGCGTCGCTGCGCCGGTGCTCGACACGGACGACCGGCCGATCGCGGCCCTCAGTGTCACCGGTCCCGTGGCCCGGTTCCATCCCGAGCGGCACACCACGTCGGTGCGCGCGGCCGCAGCCGGGGTCGCCGCCACCCTCGCGCGCCGCGCGCGGATGGCGGAGCCGGAATGAGACGGGCCGCATGTGCCCGGCGGCCGGCCCGGCAGTCCCCGCTGGGGAATTCCGGTCCGTCGCGGAGGCGGACGAATCGGACAGCGCGCGGAGCGTGCGTCGTCTAGGCTGCCGCGCATGACATCGGTGAATGTGGACAATTTCGTTCGCGCGGAGACGGATCGGATGTTTCTCGATCTTCAGCGGGACGCCGGGGGCATCAATGTGCTCCGGCACAACCGGGAGCCCGCCTCGGTCGAGCAGCAGACGGTGATCCGGATGAACCGCGACACCCTCTACAGCCTCGCGATCGTCGACACCTCGGAGGGCGCGACCCTCACCATCCCCGACGGCGGTCGACGGTACCTGTCCGTGATGGTGGTCGACCAGGACCACCACGTCGATCGGATCCTGCACGACCCGGGAGAGCACAGGCTCACCGCCGACGAGTTCCCGACACCGTACGTCGCCGTCGCGGTGCGGATTCTCGTCGATCCTTCCGATCCGGACGACGTGCAGGCCGTGGCCTCGCTCCAGGACCGGTTCCGTCTCGACGCCGGGTCGTCGACACCGTTCACGGCGCCCGACTACGACCGGCCGAGCTTCGACGCGACGCGGGAGGCGCTGCTGGCGCTGGCGCGAGGACTGACGGGTTTCGACCGGATGTTCGGCGCCCGAGGTGAGATCGACCCGGTCCGGCACCTGATCGGCACCGCCGCCGGCTGGGGTGGCCTGCCGACCACGGAGGCCGCCTACATCGGCGTCGATCCGGGACTGCCGGTCGGCGAGTACGAGCTGACCGTCCGCGATGTGCCCGTCGACGGGTTCTGGTCCGTCTCGGTCTACAACGCGCAGGGCTTCTTCGAACCGAACGCACAGAATGCCTACAGCGTCAACAACATCACGGGCGTGCCGAACGCGGACGGTTCGATCACCGTCCGATTCGGGGGCGGCGGCGATGCGGACCGTGCCAATTACCTTCCCGTCACGGAGGGGTGGAACTATCTCGTGCGCCTGTACCGCCCGCGCCCGGAAGTCCTCGACGGAAGCTGGACATTTCCCACCCTGTCGAACGGGCGGTGACCGGATTCGCGTTCCACCCGGCCGCCCCGCGGAAAGCGGGGCGGCCGGATCGAGGGGCTACGCGGTGCGGGTCACGACCGTCCCGGGTAGTCCGTCTCCCACGGCGCCGGGATCGGGTAGTACCGCTCCAGGAATTGGGTGACCTTCGCGGTGCGCAGCTCGAGGTCGACCTCCGGTGTGCTGCCGTCGTTGAGGCAGAACAGGTCGGTCGTCCGCTTCGCCAGCAGCGTGTCCAGTTCCCGTAGCCCCGACCTCACCGTCGTGTCGACGTACTTCACCCGCGCCGCGGTCTGCTGCACCGCCCGGCCGGTCATCAGCGCGTAGTAGTGGTAGAAGGAGTTCGTCACCGAGATGTTCTCCGCGGCCCGGAACGTGCTCGCCGCCGTGGCCGCGAACTCGTCCGCGAACTCCCGCTCCATCTCCGCCATGATGCTCTTGCGCAGCGGCACCGGCGTGTGTTCGAGGTGCCGGGTGATCGTCACCCCGAACCGCTCCTCGAGCAGCCGGCGATTGACGCGGGCCGCGTTCTCGAAACCGCTGCGCTTCTTGTGGTTCCGGCCCAATCCGATGCGGGTGTCCGCCTCGATGAACTTCGTGACCCCACCGGCGGAGAAGAACATCTGCGGATCCACCGGGCGACCGAAGAACATGTCGTCGTTCGAGTACAGGAAGTGCTCGGACAGACCCGGGATGTGGTGCAGCTGGCACTCGACGGCCTGCGAATTGTGGGTGGGCAGCACCGACCGGTCGGCGAAGAACTCCTCGCTGCGCACGAACGTGACCTGCCCGTCGTCGGCCAGCCAGTCCGGCCGGTCGGAGTCGGTCGCGACGAAGATCCGCCGGATCCACGGCGCATACATGTGCACGGAGCGCAGCGCGTACTTGAGCTCGTTGATCTGCCGGTAGCGGGCGGGGGAGTCGTCGCCCTCGCCCACCACGTAGTTCTGCAGGCGTTTGGCGCGCTCGGCCTGCCACTCCTTCGACGAGCCGTCCACCCACGAGAACACCAGGTCGATCTCGAACGGGACGTCCGACGGGTGCGCCGCGAACATCCCCTCGATGGTCGGCCACGTCTGTCCGTAGCGCTCCACGGTGCCGCGCGTGACCTCGTCGCGCAACACGCTGCGCCGGGTCAGCGCGTTCTCCCTCGGCAGGAGGATCTCGTCGTCGGTGTGCGACCACAACTCGATCTGCACCCCGTTCGACGCCCCGTACCGCAGGCCGCTGGTGAGTTCCACCCGCGGCCGGAACAGGCGGAAGATCCGGGCCTTGGAACTGCGGGAAAGCCGGCCGTCCGCGACGAGCACGGGACGGTGCCGTTTCGCACCCACGGTCTTGGAGTAGAACGGCTCGTCGGTGCAGGCGCCGACCAGCGCGGCACGCAGCTCCTTGCGGTCGGCCCAGTCCACCGCCAGGACCGGGCGGGTGCCGTCGCCGCGGACCAGTAGATAGTCGATGCCGGCGTCGTCGAGGACCCGGCGCACGAACTGCAGATCCTCGAGCATCGCCTGGCGCGGCGTGGTCGTCGAGATGGGGATCGCGTAGCGGTCCCGGAACCACACGATGTGCGGGTGGCCGTGCAGTCGGGGCCGCTCCGAGGCGAGCGGGGGAGCATCTCCGACGCTGTGGGGCAGGGAGACGAGATGAACGGTGTGGGGGGCTGGCGTGTGCGTCGGAGTGCTCCTTTCCTGTGAAGGGAATTTCCCGGGCGAGAACCCGGGAACGAGAAGTTCGATTCTAGTTCACTATTGCAACTTCAGGCACATCGTGAAGGCGCGGGTGGTGAGGCGTCTCCGGAATCGGTGGCCTGTGCGGGGTCCAGTTTCGGGACTGCGGCGTTCGTGGCGACTCAGCCGGCACTCGCCGGTCCGATCCATTCGGGGTATTGCTGGGCGACGGGCATGGTGGGTGGTTCGAAGCCGGGGGGTGGCGAGAGCAGGCCGTCGTGGAGTTCGAAGGTGGGGAAGCGTTCGTGCCACCACGCCGTACACGTGTCCGGTATGACCCAGTTCGGTCCCCCGGTGCGGAGCTGGACGATCTTCCAGGTGCCGAAGACGTTCCAGTCGGGGGCGATGGCGGCGCGGGGATCGTGTCCTTCCGGGTCGGTGTCGGGGATACCGGCCGCGCCGGGTGTGTCGACAGTGTTGCGCAGGGTCACGGCCCACACCCACTTCATGGGATCGAAGGAGAGGTTGAGCCCGGGTTCGGTTTTGACTCGGTATTCGCATACTGCTGCCGTGATCTCCGAGTTGCCGGCAGACAGCATCGTGAGATGGTGAAAGTACGTGGCTCGCCACGGTGGTGGATCGACGCGACTGGGACGTACCAGATGAGCCCACACCTCGCCGTGGTCGAAATCGTACGGTGCGCCGATGGCGTCGAAGTATCCGGGGAATGTGAACTTCGTACCGTAGTTGAACGTGCGAAGTCCGGATTCGACTGCGGCGCGGACCAGTTCGGCGCCGCGACCGAAAAGGTCGATGTCGGGGTCCGCGGACCACACGTGCGTGTACGCGACCGGCGGCTCGGGAACGGGAACCGGACGTGGATCGGTTGGGCTGTCGGTGCCGCAGCCGGTGACTGCGAGTAGGGCAGTGGTGACGACGGCAATGACGCGCCGCCGGCGCGGTGCGTTCATCGGGGCCCTTCGCTGTTCGCTGGCGGTGCGGCGGTGCCGCGTTATGGGTTCAACCGGCATTCGCCGGTCCGATCCATTCGGGGTATTGCTGGGCGACGGGCATGGTGGGTGGTTGGAAGCCTGGGGGTGGCGAGAGCAGACCGTCGTGGAGTTCGAAGGTGGGGAAGCGTTCGTGCCACCACGCCGTACACGTGTCCGGTATGACCCAGTTCGGTCCCCCGGTGCGGAGCTGGACGATCTTCCAGGTGCCGAAGACGTTCCAGTCGGGGGCGATGGCGGCGCGGGGATCGTGTCCTTCCGGGTCGGTGTCGGGGATACTGGCCGCGCCGGGTGTCTCGGCAGTGTTGCGCAAGGTCACCGCCCGGACCATTCTCAGGGGATAGACCGAGTACTCTTCTCCCGGTTCTGTGCCGACGCCGTACTCGCACACGGCTCCAGTGACTTCCGTGGCCGTCGCCGACAGTGCCGTGAGATGCATGAAGTACGTGGCTCGCCACTGTGGTGGATCGACGGGACCGGGGCGTACCAGATGATCCCAGACCTCGGCGTGGTCGAAATCGTACGGTGCCCCGATGGCGTCGAGGTATCCGGGGAATGTGAACTTCGTACCGTAGTTGAACGTGCGAAGTCCGGCTTCGACTGCGGCGCGGACCAGCTCGGCGCCGCGGCTGGACAGGTCGATGTCGGGGTCCGCGGACCACACGTGCGTGTACGCGACCGGCGGCTCGGGAACGGGAACCGGACGTGGATCCTCCGGCGCGCGGTCCCCGCACCCGGCGGTGAAGGCGAGCAATGCGACGCATCCCAGGGCCGACAGCCGTGTCTCAGCCATTCGTGCGCACCACCGTGTCGTAGGCCTCCTGCATGGCCGTCTCGTGCCCGTCGGTCGGGTTGCCGTACTCGTTGAACGCCTCACGCAACATGGCATGTCGCACCTCCTTGTCCGATTCCGAACCGACGATTTCGTCGTACGGCTCGAGCCGACCCGCCTCGTCGAACAGGTTCCGATGGTGGGCACGGATCGGTACCGGCACCTCCGGCGCGGCCGCAAGCACGTTGTAGTACTGCCGCACCAGGTTCGGGCCCGTGAGCTCGGCTGATTCCTCCGTGCCGGGCTCCGGGCCGATGTGCAACTCCTTCAACGGATCACCGCCTGCTTCGTAGAGCGTCGCGATGTACTCACCGCCGGGGAACTTCTCCAGGCCGAACGCGCCGAGGGCAAGGACTGCGTCGTAGGCGGCGGACTTGCGGTCGTAGATCGCCTGCTGCCGCTCGGTCTCGTCGTGGAAATCGTCCTGGGTCGACAGCATCAGCCCCCGGTCGGTCAGCCCCAGGATGCGACCGGCCGTCGAGAGCTCCGCCGTCGTGCCCGAGGTGTACGGGTTCTGCGCGTACCGGGTCTCGGCCGCCACAACGGACGCGAATGCACTGCCGGTGAAATGCGTGCCGGCCTCGGGATCGGTGTTCATCGCGGCGAAGACGTTCGCCGAGCCGCGATAGCTGCTGTTGTCCTTCGGATCCGCCCAGTCGCCGACGTCGAATCCGGGCCGATCCGCCTGTGGGGATCCCGCCAGGTCGGGAATGTAGGGGCTCAGGCCGTGCGAAACCGTTCGCAGCAGATCAGGATTCAGCTGACCCACCGACTGCCCGTCGGTTTCCGGGATGGCGGACAACGTCTTCCACGCCTCTCCGGAACTCATCGCGCCCGCGACGGCGGCCATGATCGCGCCGTGACGGGTCGCTGCGGCGACGTCGGCGGCGTTGTGAGGATCGTCGACCACTCCGTCCTTCACGTCGGCGCGGAACAGCGACGACACCGCCGCACCGTCGTCCGACCAGTCGTGCACCAGTACGTTCTGCACGAAATCGGTGCCGTGCTCAGGGTCGGTGACGGCCTGTTCGACCGCGATGCGGTCGTCCGCCACCGCGGTGAGGATTCCGGCCGTCAACGCACCGTCGCCCGTGCCGCGTCCGTCGACGGTGAAGAACTCGAAACTGCGGTTGGGGTCCTGCGCGAACGCGACCTGGGCGTCGAGATATCGGCGACCGACATCCAGGAGATCCCGGTCGAGCGTGCTGCCGGACCGGTACACCGCATCGCCCTCGGCCACGATCCCGGCGACGGCCTGGTTGTCGGCGACGCCGTTCAGTTCGGTGCTCGTGTAGGTCGTGCCGCCGATCGTCCGGAAGCCGTGAACAACCAAATCGTCGCGGTCGAGTGCCGCCCGGATCCCGTCCGGTAGCAGGTCCGCCCCGCCACGCGGGGCGATGTCACCGTCGGCGACGGCGACAACGACGTTCTCGGTGGAGACGATCTGCAGCGCGTTGGCCAGCGCGCTGCGAGCCCCGGCCGGCAGTCCGGCCATGAGGTCGGCGATCTCCCGGGGCGTCCTGCCGTCCAGGGACCGGCTGAGGGCCACCAGGTACTCCATGTGCGACGACGGAATGGTCGCCGCCGCGCCCGCGCGCAGGGCGTCGACCTGTTCCGGTGTCAGCGCACCGGCTTCGAGTAGGCGCCGCAGCGCCTCCGGCGTCACCGATCCGTCGACCAGCCGCGCGCCGTCCGCGTGCCCCTGGTCCGTGCCGAGCGCAGCCACCGAGGTGAAGTCGGCTCGCAGCAGAGCCCGCGCGGCGCTCAGTTCCTGCTGCAGCGCCCGGTCGGCGTTCTCGACGGTCGACACCGCCTCGGCCAGGTACGCCTGCAGGCCGGCTCGGGCCGCTTCCCGGTCCGGGTCCGGCGCCGGATCGCGCACCGTCAGGTCCTCGCCGACGACGAACCCTTGGGCCTCGGCGTCGAGGATCGTCGCCCGGGCGCGCTGGAGTGGCGCGTCGACCTCGTGAAATCCCTGTTCGAGCCGACGAGCGAGCGTGTCGAGCCGATCGACCAGGGCGACGACGGTCCGTCTGTCGGCCGCGGCGCGTTCCTGCGCGGCCTCCGCGGTACGTCCCTCCCAGTACGTGCCGCCGACGTCGGTGACGGCGGCGACGTATCGATCGAACAGCTCCTCGATCCGGCCCCCGGCGTCGCGCCACGCGCGACCGATGTCGTCGAGTTGTCTCGGATTCCATTCCCGAACCTGCCCCTTGGTCAGGGTCATGCCGGATCCTCGTCGACGCGCCAGTCGCCGGTGGCCGAGAGATAGGCCGAGACCAGTCGCGTCGCCGACGTGTCGTCCTGGTCGCGGTACTCGCGCGCGGTGGCGCGCATGACGTCACCGGTCTCGCCGAGACGCTCCGCGAGCGCGGGAATCAGGGCACTGTCGACGATTTCCTGCGAGAGGCGAGCCGCCTCCAGTACCGACGGCATGAGCGCGTCCAGGGCCGGCGCATACGGTCCCGCCGCCGGACCCACGCGCAGCCGCGACGCCTCCGCGGCCAGGCCGTGCAGTCGTCCGCTCAACTCCTCGAGACGCGCCACATCGGCGCGCAGTTCCCCCACCATTCGTCCCCCCTACGAATCGACGCGGGGACTCTAACACCGGCGTGCGACAGGCTCGACGTCCGCGGCTACAGTGCCGCGAGATGCGCGACGACGTACGGCCACGGGATCCGCTCCTGCTCGAGCCGAAGCCCTTCCGTGCGCACCGCGTCGAGGGCGTCGCGTTCCGGCCCGGTCAGGTGCGCGGGCACGTGCGGAGCGGGGGATGCCTCGGGCACGGCGAGGTCACGCCACCGCTCGACAGTGCCGCGGTCCATGAGCAGGCTGCGCACGTGCGGGAGGTGGCCGCGGAGCCGGTCGAGGATCGCGAAGCCATGCGTGTCCAGGTCGCCCCAGTACACGACGTCGGAGGCGGCGAGCCACGGCACGTCCGCCAGTTCGTGCACCGCGTAGCCCCCGCCGTGCACCGCCACCGTCGCCGGCAGCTCCGGCAGCGCGTGCAGACCCTCCTTGTTCTCGAGGATCAGGGTGCGGGCCGGTGTCACCGGCAGTGCCGCCAGCTCGTCGAGCGACGTCGCGAAGATCCGCGGCGCCGCGGGCAGCAGCGTCCGGTCGCACACGGCCACCTCGCACATCCGCGGCAGCGACCGCACTCCCAGGTCGCGGTCGTCGCGCACTCCCTCGAGCAGCGTCTCGACCAGACCGCGGTGCCGCGACACCCATTTGGTGTCGACGCCGGGCACCGGCAGCTGACGGATGAACAGCCCCGACGACGGATGCTCGGCCAGCCAGCGCACAGCCGCGACGAGCCGGGAGAAGTCCGGCTCGTCCAGCTCGAGCCAGCGGGCATGCGTCGCGGCGATCGCGGTCGCGAGCGTCGCGGTGCCGGGGCCGAGTCCGTCGAGCAGTCGCGCCTGCCGTTCGGTGAGGGTGCGCCACTCGGGCGCTCGTGCGGCCGCGGCGGCGATCTCGGTCGCGCCCGAAAGTATTAGGCGCATCGGCACTTCCTGCGTGCCGAAGCTCGGCCAGCGCCGCGTCTCCCACTCGACCTGCCCGGCACCCGGATAACCGTGCCAGGCGCGCACCCACGCCACGACGGCGTCGGGATCCTGCGCGACCCGCCGCTCGGACGGCGGATGCAGCCCGATCGACAGCGAATCCGATTCGGCCGCAGCGGGATCGGTGACCCATCGGGTGCGACGGCTGCGGTACGCGGCCTGGGCCTTACCGGCGACCTCGGACGGCGGCACGCACAGTGCGCTCACGTGCCGTCCCCGCGGATCGGCAACAGGGCGATCTGCGAGTAGCGCTTGTCGCGGATGCTCACCGCCGCCACGCCGTCGATGTAGTCGTCGAGAGTCTGCAGCAGCTTGAGCGGAGTGGCGAGCACCATGTGGAACCCGAACTGGGTGAACACGTCCAGCGCCCGCCGCGTGTACGCGGGGTCGGCTCGGTCGAACGCCTCGTCGAGGATCACCGTGCCGTAGCGCGGCAATTCCTCGCCGGCGGCGGCCAGCTGATAGCGCAGCGCGGCCGCGAGGCAGAAGAACACCAGCTTCTGCGCCTGCCCACCCGACAGGCCGGAGCTCGAGTCGTGATAGTTGGCGTCGTGGCCCTCCGGGTCGACCTCCACCCCGATGAATCCGACGTGCAGGCGGGTGTCGAGCACGAGGCGCTTCCACCGCAGGTCGGCGGGCTCGCCGGAGTCGAGCCGTTCGAGCACCGCCGCCATCTGTTCGAACCGTCGCTCCGCCGCGGCCCGGTCCTCCTCCTTCCACGCGCCGCTCGTGATCTGCAACAGCTCCGCCAGGAACTCCGACGCGGCGGGGGAGCGCCGGTCCTTGACGTCGATGCGCAGGATCCGGTCGGTGTCGAACGGCGAGCGGCGCAGCGATTCGTTCACCGGCTCGATACGTGAGCGGATCTCACCCGGAGCCTTACGGATCGCGCGCGCCAGCTCCCCGATGTTGCGGTGCGACTGCTCGCGCAGCAGCCGGAAGAACTCGTCCTCGTAGGCGGGCAGGCCGTCGCTGCGCAGCCGGGCGAGCACCGCGAGGGCGTCGTCGATGTACTCGGCCTCGGAGCGCATCTCGGCGCGCCGCGCCTCCCACTCGGCGAGGTAGCCGGTGAGGATGGCGGTGATGCGGCGCTCGGCGTCCGCGGTGTCGCGTTGCGCGGACCGCATCTCCTCGTTGATCGCGCGACCCACCGTGCTCAGGGCCCGGTCGATGTTGTCGACGGTGACGCGGCGCACCGCCGCGGCGAACCGGGTCCGGATGCGCGCGAAGATCGGGTCGGGCACCGCGGTGCCGGCGTGGGCCTGCGCCTCGTCGAGCCGCGCCTGCACCCGGGTCAGCTCGTCCCGGTGCTGTTCGAGCTTGGCCAGCGCCGCGGTGTGCGCCTGCCGGGCGGCGCGTTCCTCGCTCTCGGCGCGAGCCAGATCCGCGGTGAGCGTGGCGTATTCGGTATTGCCCTGCATCCACTCGCGCAGCCGCTCCTCGATCGCGTCCACCGCGTTCCCCGCCGCCGCGACGTCGACGTCGGCCCACGCGGACTCGCGGATCACCGCGGCGGCCTGCCGGCGCAGCTGGATCCCGGACTCGGCACGCTCGAGAGCCTCCTGTCGCCGTTGCAGCGCGTCGACGTCGGTCTCGGCGTCGCCGATGCGCCGGCGCAGGTCGGCGAGCTTGGCCTCGTTGTCGAAGCCGAGGACCCAGCGGCTGCGGTCGTCGATGCGCCGCCGGTCGTCCTTCTCGTGCCGGTCACCGCCGTGCTTGACCTGCCCGGCCCGGGTCACGCCCCGAGGGACGCGGCGCAGGTCGTCGGCGGTGTCGACGCACGCGTAGTCGAAGCGGTCCGCCAGCTGGTGCTGCAGCCACGCGGCGAGCGGGCCGGGGCGCACCTCGAGCTTGCGGACGAGCGAGCCGTCGGCGGTGGTGGGTGCGTCCGGCGCGCCGACGCCCGTGCGGACCCGCCGGTACACGAGGCGGGCGCCGAGATGGTGTGCGTCGACGGCGGCGGCCACCCGCGGATACAGCTCGTCGGGCACCAGCAGGGTGCGCCCGAATCCGCCCAGGACCCGCTCGATCGGACCCGTCCACTCGGCGTGCTCGGCGCGCACCGCGATCAGCTCGCCCGCGAAGTGCAGGGCGTCCTCCCCGAGTCCGGCCGCCGAGCACACCAGTTCCCGGGCGCGCAGCAGGTCGGGATCGAGGTTGGAGCGGCGCCGGGCCAGGATCTCCCGGTCGGCGATCAGCGCGCGGATCGTCTTCCGGCGTTCGGCGAGCGCACCGGCCACCTCGTACAGTTCGGCCCTGCGCGCATCGGCGGTCGTGTCGAGCTCGCGCAGTTCCCGCTCGAGCTGGGCCTGCAGATGCGCGAAGTCGTCCGCGGTGGCCGGTGTCTCCGCCTCCCAGTGGGCGAGGGCGACGTCGAACCGTCTGCGTTGCTGGGTGATTCGTTCGAGGGCGGTCTCGGCGGTCTCCTTGTGCACGCGGAGGGTCGCGAGCCGGCCGTCGCCGGCGCTCTCGGCGCGCACCCGCAGGTCGAGGGTGCGTTCGCCGGCGCGGTCGGCCTCGTCGGCGGTCTTGTCCGCGGCGGCCTGCAGCAGACCGGTCTGCGCGCGCGTCTCGTCGAGCCTGTCGCTGAGCAGGTCCACCGTCATCCGGGCGTGCACCGCGTCGAGGTGATCGGTCTCGTCCTGCAGGTCGTGCTGGGCCTGCAGCCCGGTGCGGCGGGCGTCGGCCAGCGCGACGAGCGGCTCGAGCGTCTCGACCTGACGTCGGGCGTCGACGACGACGCGATGCGCCTCGCGCAGCTCGCGGAACTGGGTGGTGGCCCGTTCGGCCATCGCGAACGTGGGCGGCTCGTCGAGCATGTAGTCGCGCAGCAGCTGGTCGAGGCTGTTCAGGCTCTTCGCGGACAGCGTGCGGTGCAGCAGCCGCTGCGCGGCCTCCGACGAGATGCCGAGCTTGGACCGGAACGCGCGCGCGAACGGCGCGTAGCTGGGGTTCACGACCGCACCCGGCCAGCGCTTGCGGATGCCCCGGGTGTCGATGCCCCGCGCCACGAACGGTTCGAGGTCGGTCAGCTCCACGTCGGTGTCGAGGATCAGGTGCAGGTGCGAGATCTCGTTGTTGGCGTTGGCGCCCCGGCGCAGGTGCATGAGCTTCACCAGGGTCACCGGGGCCGTGCCGTCGGCGGCGTCGTACGTCAGTGCGACCGCGCTCCACGTCGCGCCGGTGCGCAGATACGAGGCGGTGAGCGCGTCGGTGTCGGCGTCGGCCTCGCGCCGCCACGCGCCGCGGATGTAACTGACGAAGTTGCGGCCCGACCCGGCCGCCGACTCCTGCGCGGCCGCGTTGAACCGCACGCTGCCGCCCGGCATGAGCACCGTCGAGATCGCGTCGATGAGCGTCGACTTGCCCGAGCCGGACGCCCCGGTGATGAGAAAACCCTTGCGGGCCACGGGAATGTCGTGATGCCCGTGCAAAGTGCCCCAGTTGACCACCTGCACCCGCGCGAGCCGGAACTGGCCGGGGTGGACGGGTGCGGCGCTCACGGCGCGTCCTCCTCGACGATGCGCCGGAACTCGGCCTCGACGGCGGCGACCTGATCGGCGTCGAACAACTGTCGCAAGACCGGAGAGACCTCCATCCGGCCCTCCGTGGACGTCGACGCCAGCAGCGTGTACTTCTTCAACTTCTCCCACGACGCGTTGACCCGTTTGCGGAAGCCGGCCGGATCGGTGCTCGTCGCCGCGCGGTACATCTCCAGCTGCCCGGCCACCTCGTCGAAGTCGACGATCACCCGCTCGCCCGGCTGGGCGCGCAGCAGCCGGTGCCGCAACGCCAGCAGCATCACGGTGTCCATGAACGTGAGGCGCTCGGTGCGCAGCACCGTCGGGGCCTTGTGGTCGCCCGTGTCGGCGGGGCGGGTGAACGCGAGCTGATCGTCCTCGTCGACGACGAGATCGAGGAACACGTCCGCGAGCCGGGACCGCAGCACCCGCTCGTCGCGGATCACCGTCCGCCACACTTCGGGGTGCTTGTCGGCGGTGACGAGCGGTCCCTTGAGCAACTGGACCAGCGCGCGGCGGGTGTCGAGGTCGAGTTCGCCGGTGTCGCCCGGATACGTGCGGGTGGTCGATTCGGTCATGACGCGTCCTCGGTGATGCGGGCGGTGAACTCGGTGTCGGTCGGGTCGAACAGGTGCCGGCGCACCGTCGCGACGCGGGTCGCGCCCGACGGGGACGTCCACGCGATTTCCTCGGTGCCGTCGACGCGGTGACCGTGCTCCGCGGCGAGCACCAGCAGGCCGACTGCGCTGGCCAGTCCCTGCGTGGCGGGATGATCGCGCAACACGTCGCCGATCGTGGCGCTGCCGCGGGAACGGAGCGTGGCGGCGACGTTG
Source organism: Rhodococcus ruber (assembly GCF_016804345.1). Classification (NCBI taxonomy): domain Bacteria; kingdom Bacillati; phylum Actinomycetota; class Actinomycetes; order Mycobacteriales; family Nocardiaceae; genus Rhodococcus; species Rhodococcus ruber. The sequence goes on from NZ_CP044211.1 coordinate 2,122,890, forward strand.
CCGGCCAGCTCGTCCATGTCGATCTCCGATTCGCGGACGATGCGGCGCAGCTCCGCGAGATCCACCTCGCCGACCGGCTGCGTCACCACCGGCTCGGCCACCAGGTCGTCGGCCGGGTTGTGCAGCCGCAGCGCCGCCACCGAATCGATGCCCATGCCGACCCGCACCAGCTCGAGGTCCAGCAGGTCGTATGGTTTGCGGCGTTGCGCCACCTGCAGGGCCTGCTGCTGGGCCGAGCGCAACAGCCGCTGCAGACGCCGGTGCTCCTCGTAGTGGCGGGACTGCACGAAGTGGCGCAGCGAACGCGACAGTGACGTCATCGTCGCGTGGACCTCGCCGCCCGCGTCTTCCATCTCGGTGAGCAGAGTGCGGAACCGGTTGCGTTGCTCGGTGGTGAGCTGCTGCGCGAAGGGGCGTTGCAGCACCGCCTCGATCCAGTCGTCGAGCTGCGACGACCGCTCCGGATCGATGATCATGTCGTAGAAGCCGGCGAAGCTGCGGCCGGCGTCGGAACTGCCGATCAGATCGACCCCACGGAACACCTCGCCGAGGGTGTCGCCACGGTCGCCCTCGTCGTCGAGGATCCGGGCCCGCAGCTCCCGGTTGAGCGCCTCCAACTCGGCGCGCACCCGCGCGAAGTCGCCCGGGATCTCCCCGGCCAGCGCCAGGATCTCCGCGGACCGTTCCACCGCCCGGTTCCCGTCCAGCACGGGAAAGTCCCCGGATTCGACGGCGGCGATCTGCCGGTCCAGCTCGTCGCGCTCGGCCCGCAACGCCGCCAGGCGACTCTCGCTGCGTGGATCCGAGTTCCGCGCCAGCGCCTGGAGCTGGCTCGACAGGGTGGTCAGCCGCGACTCGGTGACCGAGCTGGTAGCGGTCGTCAGGCCCGCGACGAACGTGAGCGCGGCGAACGTCGCCTCCGTCGGCTCGAGGGTCTCCTCCCGGGCGTCGGCGCTCGCGCGGCGCAGCAGGTAACCCGCGCGCACCCAGTCCGCACAGTAGGCCTGACCGGTGCGCGGCAGCTCGAAGCCCTCGTCGCGCAGTTCCTGCAGGTCCACATCGAGGCGGGCGAACAGCTCCGGGGCCGGCAGCCGTCGCGTCCCGCGGTCGAAGTGCCGGCCCAGCAGCGCCAGCACCGCAGCCGCATTGTCCGACCGCAGCAGCGCCCACGCCGGGTGCTCCTGACGCAGACGCGCCAGGCGGTGCAGGTCGGCGGTGGACACGACGCTCCCTCCGGGATCGGGTTCGACCATGCTGACACATGGCGCCGACAGCGTCGCGGGCGTGGGTCGGCGAACTCGGGCGGGTTCGAGTTCGGCTTCCGGGGGCGAATGCAGACGGGATGCTAGGTCAGCGGGTGTGCGACTCGAAGTCTTCGAGGACGGCAACAATGCGCTCGGCGGTGTCTTCGAGTCCGGTACACCATTGCGATTTGGACAGGTACTCGACTTCGGAACCGAAGACCACGAGGAGGAAGAGGAGGACACCGTACGTCGTTTCGATGCTTATGTCGCAACTCTCTGGAAACGACTGATTGGTCTTCAGGAGCGCACGCCGACCGGCAATGTCAATGGGAGTGACGTCGTCCCCGTTGTCGGCGGATTTCTGCAGTTCCACCGCCCAGTCGAAGTTGGCCGACATTACCGTCAACTTATAGGTGTCGAGTCCGGGAATTCGGAGAGCTCCGTCGTAGGAACATCCGAGCATCGTGTAGTGGGTAGCAGCGAAGTCGGCGTTGGTCTCGGAGCTCGGGTCATATCCGGCGGCAGCAAGCACGTGGTCGGGGATATCGAGGCACGGATCGAAGTCGACGAGCGGTCGGTCGGACTCGTCCGTCAGACGCGGCACTCGAGTTGTGGTGGTCGAGTGCGACGGGGTTTCGCCGATGGAGACTGCGGTGTGAGTGGGGGCGGTGCAGCCCACGAGTGCCGCAGTGAGCACCAGAACACCCGCCGTCGCACCTATCGGGCGGCGTGAGGTCACAGCTCGTCCTGGCCCAGAGCGCGCAGTTCGGCGGTCCGGCGGTTCTCAGCATGGAGGAATCCCTCGCCCCCAGCAGAGAATGTGTCGCGCATGCCCTCGAGTACCGCCGCAAACTGTTCGAGCCGTTCGTATAGTGAGTCGGGCGTACCGTGCGCTTTGCGAATGAAGCCGGCACGAAGGTCTTCAGCTGATCTGAAGCCCCCGAAACTTGGTGCGGCGGTAAGCTTCTTTGCTTGTTGCGCGGCCTCTCTCAGCGTCTCGAGCATGGTGTCGCAGATGGCGATGATCTCCTCGATCGTCTGCGGATCCAAACGAAGTCCCTCGGCCATGAATCCCCCCGGTATCAGTTGGCCCGGGCACTGTACCCCACCGGCTGCCAGACGAGGTGGCACGCTCGCAAGCCGTGGCCGAGGCACCGGGCTGATGAACTCGACGCGGCACTGGCGACCGACTGCCCGAACCGACGTGCGTGGTGATCGAAGTGAAGACGACGACAGCGTCGCCTCACCACTCCGAACCTTCTATCCTGAACGTCAATACGTGAATTGCATCGGACCTATGGTGAGGGCATGACTTCGAGCGCATCCGACGGCCCACCGCGTCGGCACTGGACCTTTCTGACCAATCACACCCACGTGCTGCTGTGCCTGACCGAGGGCACGGAGTCGACCGTGCGCGAACTCGCCCGCCGGGTCGACATCACCGAACGGGCGGTGCAGATGATCCTCGCCGATCTGGTCGAGGAGGGCTACGTAACCAAGACCCGCGTCGGCCGGCGCAACACCTATGCCGTGAATCCGCAAGGCCGACTGCGCCATCCGCTCGAATCCCACCACACCGTCGGAGAACTTCTGGCGGCGCTGCGCTGACCGCGCCTCCGGACTTCGTGGGCAAGGCTGCGCTGCAAACTGCGGACGAGACTCTATACATGATTTATATTTCGTGCTTTACTTTTCCTATATAGTTTCGTCGATTCGGGTCCTGCACCCGGGAACGAGGTGTCCCATGCGAGTACGCGACGTGATGCACCGACCGGTCGCCACAGTCCACCAGGGAGTGCCCGTGACCGAGGCTGCCGTCCCGTTGGCCGAGCAGGGGTACGCCGCCCTGCCGGTCCTCGACGACCGGGAGCGCCTCGTCGGGATCCTCACAAGCGGTGATGTGCTGCGCGGCACGATGTCCGAGGACACGCGGACGGTGGCCGAAGTGATGACTGCCCCCGCCGTGGCGGTCGCGGCGTACCAGGACCTGGCCGACGCCAGCCGGTTGCTGCTGAGTCGGGGACTGCGCAGCATCCCGGTCGTCGAGGACGACGGACACGTGGTGGGCATCGTTTCCCGCGGGGACCTGCTGCGGCTGTTGCTCAAGCCCGACGAGGCCATCGGAGTCAGCGTCCAGCGCCGCCTCGACGACTACACCGGCGCCCGACGCTGGCGTGCCGAGGTGTCGGGCGGCCGCGTCACCATCCGGGGCTTGTTCGCCGACGAATCCGAACGGCGCATCGCGATCGCTCTGGCCCGCACCGTACCGGGCACCCGCAGCGCCACCACCGCCGCACCCCGACAGACGGACGACGACCCACGCCCTGCCGCGAGCTGGAACTTCGACGATGCCTGACCCGCACCGGGTTTCCGGTCTCGGCGTGGCGTCCGCCGTCGCTGTCGCAGCGCACTCGTCCCTCGACGTGTTCCACGGAATCCGACGGTGAACCGCACCGGCACCGAGGGTGACGGATCTCGGTCGTGACGGCCGGGCGGGTGAGCTCCGCCCAGCGCCGGATCGGCGGATAACGGCGGGCTCGACGGCCCTGCCTCGTTGCTGCACTGCCCGAGCGTCGCATCGAACGCCGAGGCGAGATGCGGGATGCACTGCAATCACTGCCGGTACCCGGCGCAGAGAGGTCAGCCTTCTGCGCAACTCGACGCCGTCACTGGCGGCAGATTCGCACGGGTCGGATGCGAGTCCGGATGCAATCCCGTTGATCAGGTTCCACAGTCGCGATAGCCGCGCCCTGTAGCTATCCGAACAATGAGCGCAACTGACCGTTGACCTCGTCCGCGTCGAACCACTCCGAGTCGACACGCTCGCCCGGCCGCAGTCCCAGCCACTGCCGCACCTCGTCGTGTCGCTCGTGGGCCGGGTCGTCGGCTGCGGCGAGCATGTCCGTCCAGCCCCACGTCCCGCCGGAGTCCTCGGCCGGCGCCAGGCCGTGCCCGTCGACGCAGGCAGCGCGCGGCGCCTCGGCGTCGAAGTCGGCGACGGACTCGACGACGATGTCGTGCGTCCACCCGTCGCCGTAGTCGTACAGGTAGGTCAGGGTCGCTCCAGCTTCGGGCAGCGCCGTCCCGATGGTCACCGTGCCCTCGTCGACGACGTCGCTGAATCCGTTCGCGAGCTCGTCGTCGACCTGATCGTCGGGCACGTACACGCGACCACGGGTGAACGGCTCGCCCTTGGTGAACTGGTGCAGGTGGTAGTCCTCCCAGGCGAAGCAGCTCTGGATGACGAAGTGCAGATGCAGCAGGCTTAGGGAGTTGTCGACCACCACCCGTCGCCATACCGGGGGCTCGCTGTCGCGCAACGAGATTCGCAGGGTGCACCGCGCGGGCGGATGGAGGGCGACGGGTGCCGTGTCGCCGAGCAGAATACGCACGGCGGCCCGCACGGCAGGACGGAGCGGTGTCGGCACGCGGTAGCCGTCCGCGTCGTCGAGGATGCCGTCGGCGACGAATTCCTCGAGGCGGTCGACGAGCATGCTGCCGAGAAAGCTCGGTCCGACCGGCATGCCGGGGAACAGCACGGGCAGCGCGTGCAGGCGTTCCTCGGGGTCGGACGGCAGCGGGTGCTCACCGAGGCCGGCGGACAGGACGACGGCGGTCGCCTCGTCGAGGGCGGAATGGAACGCCTCGAGGCGCCCCTCGCCGCGCCGGCCGAGGGCGACGATGAGGGAATGCGTCACCGCGTCCCGGCACAGGGCGAGGTACTCGTCCGGATTCCGGTCCGGCTCCCGCCACACCGGCGCGGCAGGACCGGGCTTGGCGACGGTCTTTCCGATCGAGATCAAGTCCACCATGGCTGCAACGACCCAGGTCTGTTCCAGCACGGGAAGGTCCCACATCGACTGGACCTTGCGCGGTGCCAGATCCTCGCGCTTGCCGCCGACAGCGTCGAAGGCCTCCATGACCAGGGCACGCTTCAGCGCTCCGGTCGCGGTCACGGGCCGGCGCTCACCGATCCAGCCGAGCAGGGCGTCGAGCCGTGCGACGACCGGTACGACCGTCAAGGCGGCACGTTCGACCTCGGGCTCGACCGGTGGTTCGTCGACCTCGGTGGGTGGAAGAGACGCGAGCCTCGATTCGATGTACGACGTGAGCGTGGACAGGGCGTACCCGAGGTCTTCGTCCTGGCCGGTCCACCGGTTTGTCGCCGAGAGGAACTGCAAGAACACGGCGGCGTCTCCGGCGATGTGCGCCCGCGTCTCGTCGTCGTCCTCGACCAGTTCACTCGTCAGCACCCGCTCGAGAAGGTGGTCCACGTCGCGGCTCCGCCATGCTGTGGTCGCAAACCCGGAATCCGCACCCGAGAGCGCGTCGATCGCGTGCGCGACGCTGACAACGAAGTCCTCCGCCTGATTCGCCGAGCACCCAGCGTTCTCCATCAGCCATGCGGCGAACTCCGGTGCCAGTGAGCGGTACTGCTCGATCGGTGTGTCCGCCCGGCGCCGGCGCGCGGCCAACGACACGACATTGTCGGGAAGTGGCTTACGAGGTGATGATCCGCGACTCGACCCGGAGCGCTTACGGGACATGGACGTCCGACCTCGATTCGGTGGGCATGGCACAGTTCTCGCCGATGCTACCGGTTCGCCACCGACGGGTGCTCACGCAGCGACCGGGCGGTCGGGCGCGTCGAAGCGACGGCACGGACAGCGCACGGCGCGGCCCCGATCGTCGTCGGGCAGCCAGCCGTACTCGTCGCACCGGCCGCATCGGGGCGGCAGCGTGGGCCGCGGCTGGGGGAGCGATTGCCACAGCGGGATCCATGCGTGCGCGAAGCGCGTCGGATTGTTCGGTCGATGGACCGATCGTGCAGCCGTGACCAGGCGGGGTATTCCGTGGGAGTCGATCAGCGCGGCGATCTGGGAGCGCGCGGCGGCGGGCAGATAGTCGAACGTCGCCGTCAGGCCGGCGGCGCGGCATGCGGTCGCGAGCTCGGCGATCTGCTTCTTCTGCGGAATGCTGCTCACCCCTTGTGGCCGCGCGGGTGGTGCCGTCGGCTCGGCGGCCGGGGAGGGGTTTGTTTCAGTGTCTTGGTCTTCAGTCCTTTGTTCAGCGCCGGGTTCTCCGGTGTCCGGCTCGCCGGGGTTCGGATTTCCAGGCCCCGGCTCGGGCCGGACCGGTACTTCGTAGACGGTCTGGACGGTGATCCACTGGCCGTGCTCGTTCTGGCGACGCTCGGTGACGAGGTGACCGTGCGCAGCCAGTTCCCGCATCGCGGACCGGATGGCGTCACGACCTTCGGACGGTGATTCCGCGGCGATCGCGTCGGAGCGGATGCGCCAGTCGGCCGGCTTCGACAGCAGCCAGATCAAGACCGCGCGGGCGCGAAAGGAGAGGTCCTTGTTGCCGATCGTCTCGTTGCGGACGACGGTGTAGTTGCTCGTCGGGCGCGGCGCACGGCGCACGCCTCCGACGAGGGTATTGTTACCCACGTTCGACTCCTAACCAGTCGGACATCCGGCCCGTCGGGAGTTGCCGCTCCTGGCGGGCCTTCTTCAATTGTGGCGCTCGCGGGTGTGAGGCGATGACACATGGTGGCACCGTGCCGCCGACGCGTCAATCGATTCGTTTTGATTGTATGGAATACGTTGTGGGCGAGCAGTAGTCGCTCTGTCGGCGTGTCGCAGTCACCGATACCCGGTCGCATCCGCGGGCAGACCCGGATCTTGAACCTCCACCATGTACCGCCAGCAGTCCGGCTGCGCCCCGTCGACGTCGGTGAAGCCGTACTCGCGCGCCAGCCCGCCCGACGAGAACGAGTCGCCGTTGCGGCGGTGCACGTCCGGATCCGCGGCCAGCGCCGCGACCGCCCGCCCGACGAACCGTGGCGACTCCGATATCGCGACGAAATGTGCCACGGTGGCCTCGCGCCAGTTCTCCTCCGTGACCCCGAAGTGCTCGAGCATCATCTCCGACCGCATCCACCCGGGCGTCAGCGCGACGGCGGTGCACCCGTGCGGCGCCAGCTCCTTCGCCTGGGAGAACGCAAGCCGGAGCATCGCGGACTTGACCAGGTCGTAGAACACCGAGAGCCGGAAGTTCTTCGCGTTGTACTCGGCTGTGCCGTCGGTCATCTCGACGACGATCCCACCCGGGTTCCGGATCAGCAGTGGCAGCGCGAAGTGGCTGGTGATCAGGTGCGTATCGACCGAGAGATGCACCATCCGCAGTCCGCCCGCGAGATCGTGCTCCCACAACGGCGTCTCCCACTCGATGAGCTTCTCACCGCCCCAGATGTCGTTGACGAGGACGTCGAGGCGGCCCTGCTCGTCGTCGATGCGCTGCACGAGCCGTCGCACCTGCTCGGGATCGAGGTGGTCGACGGCGACAGGAATGCCGACCCCGCCCGCGGCCGTCACCAGCTCGGCGGTCTCCTCGATGGTCTCCGGCCGGTCGTACTCCGAGCGCCGCTCGCGGGTGCTGCGGCCGGTGCAGTAGACCGTCGCGCCGGCCTCGCCGAGAGCGATGGCAGTGCCGCGGCCGGCTCCGCGGGTGGCCCCGGCGACCAGGGCGATCTTGCCTTCGAGTGGCTGTGCCATGGCTGGCACGTTACTGCCCGGCACGGGTCGGAGGCAGGCGCGCTCGGCGTGGCGCGGTCGGCGGTGTCGTGAGCATCAGTCACTATGTTCGAGTGCCGGTGGGGCCGGCAGCAGAACACTCGGAGGTAGAGCAGGTGCAGGTGATCGACACGCAGTCGCACGCGTCGGGTTCGCGGACGCTGCCGAAGGGTCATCGCTGGGTGGTCGTCGACGTCGAGACCTCCGGCCTGCGCGCCTATGCACATCGGGTGCTCAGCGTCGCCGCGCTGGTGTTGCGGGAGGACGGCCGCGTCGAACAGGAGTACTCGACCCTCGTCGATCCGGGTTGCGACCCCGGCCCGGTTCACGTGCACCGGTTGACGCGCGAACGGCTCGCCGGTGCCCCGCGCTTCGAGCAGATCGCCGGTGAGCTCGCCGAGGTGCTGTCCGGCGGGACGATCGTCGCCCACAACGCGGCCTTCGACTACGGATTCCTCGACGCCGAGTTTCGGCGCGCTGGAGCCGAGATCCCGGTCAAACACCGGCTGTGCACTCTCGCCCTGTCGAGGCGGCTCGAGCTGGACGTGGCCGATCACAAGCTCTCCACCCTGGCCGCGCACTGGCAGGTCCAGCAGTTGCTCGAGCACGACGCCTACGACGACGCCCGCGTCCTCAGCGAGGTCTTCGTGCGCAGCGCCTCGCTCGCCGAGAGCCTGCAGCTCCCGCTGCCGGTCGTCGATTGCCTCAGCCGCAGGTCCGCCTACCCGGACTCCGTGCCGCGCGTGCCGTGCGAGTGGAAGAATCCCGGACGGCTGTCGCTGGACGTCGGTCTGGTGCAGGGAATGAAGGTGGTGATCACCGGCCACACCACGACGCCGCGGGTCCCGCTCGCCGGCCGGATGACCGACGCCGGCCTCGACGTGATGAACTCCGTCAGCCGCCAGACGAGCGTGGTCGTGTGCAACGAACCCGGGGTGCAGACGGGCAAGATCCGCAAGGCGATGGCCGAGGGCATCCCCGTCATCACCGAGCAGCAGCTCGAGGAGATGCTTACCCGGGTGTTGCCCGGCGAACCGAAGACGCGTCCGGTGGTCGAGGTGGCCGCGCCCCCTGCCGAGCCGGTGATCGAACCTCCGCCGCAGGTGACGACTGCTGAGTCCGTTGTTCCGAGCCTGCCGGAGCGGATGCTCACGGGTCAGAAGCCGAAGTTGTGGCAGGGTCGGCGGGTGTTGCTCCTCGGCGGCACCCACCTCGACGCCGTGCTCATGCGTTCCCGTCTCGTCCAGCTCGGCGCACGCCCCTCGCTCAACCTCACCGCCGCCGTCACGGACGTGCTGATGCTCGAAGGTGGCGACAGCGACCGGCGCATGCCACGCATCACCGCGCGCGAGCTCCCTGTTCTGACCAAGACGGACGTCAGCGCCGCGGTGGGGAAGGGCATCGTGCCGTCGCACATGCGGATCGAGTCGTGCATCCCTGCTCCGGTCCTCGCCGGAGGCGAAAGGCGGTGACAGTGGGCGCGGGGATGTGCCAAGGGGGGAGGTGCGGCGAGAACAAACAAGCCGTGCTAGCAACGACATTCTGCACGCCTGGCCCGCATCTCCAGCGCGTCGGCCGAGGCGACCGAAGCACGGCTGTACCAGCTCGCCAATAACACGTGATGCGCACTCTGTTGGGTAAGTGCTGAGAGTGTCGCGGCAACGAAGTCGACGACTGGACCCTCAGCGGGGCTGCAAATCTCAGCCGACGGATCGGCTGCCAGAATTGTCATAAATTCCCGATAGCCTCAGTACTGTCAAGACCCATGAAGGGAGGCCTTGTGCCACGTGACTGACGAAGCGCGATCGCACTATGCATTGTCGTTCACCAGTGGCGGCCTCCTGGCCCGCGAGGGTGAATCCGTCGCAGCGATCTACCTCGCCACTCGTGACTGGCAGGTAACCCGTGACCGAGTTGTTGGCGACAACGTTCTGCAGGCCCGCACCACTTCATCACTCATCAGGGTCTCCCGCGAGACAATTCAGCGACTCGCGGCGCTCGACGATGACGAGATCGAACTGCTTGTCGAGGGCAGCCCTACGGAGCAGCATCACCTGATGTGGGCCGCGGTCTGCCGCCGCTACGCGCTGATCGGGGACTTTGCCGAAGAGGTGCTGCGTGAACGATTCCTTCTGATGACGCCCATGCTCGACGCCGACGACTTCGACCGGTTCGTCACGGGTAAGAGCCTGTGGCATCCCGAGCTCGACGGTTTGAAGCCGTCGACGCGACAGAGGCTCCGGCAGGCGCTGTTCCAGATGCTCCGTGAGGCAGGTCTGCGTACCGACGCGGGCAACATCATCCCCGCCGTGATTTCCGAGCGCGTCGCCGAGATGCTGGATCGCCGCACACCTAGCGACCTCCGATTCTTCCCGACAACCACACCCTTCACACTTTCAGGCGACCAGGTGCAGCGATGAGAACAGCCCAGCGAAACCTCACTCACGAAGAGAAGCACGTGTATGACGTATTGCGTAGCGACCGGTTCTTGAGGATGGAGGGTCTCTCCAAGGAAGTCCCCTTCTTCATCTATCATTTCCCGCCTGCTTGGGCCCTCGACGTCGATGACATGCGCGACCGGGTCACCACGAAGCTCCAGAGCGACGACGGCATCAACGTGGTCGAGATTAACCTCTACGATCTCGCCGTCGAGCTCCTCACCGACCGGGGCGTCTGGGACCGCGTTCTCCGAGCGGAGCCGACGATGGACAAGACGGACTTTCGCGAGATGCTTCAGGGCATGCTCGACCCGCATGACCATCTCGCGCCGGCGATCCGCGCCCGGCTCGACGCCGGGCCAGGAAACGAGCCCAGCACAACTGTGGTCTTCCTCACCGGCATCGGTGAGGTGTTTCCATTTATCCGCACGCACACAGTGCTGGAAAACTTGCAGAGTGTGGTGGTGGGTCGCCCGATGTTGGTGTGGTTCCCGGGGACGTACGAGTTCACTCAGTCGGCCGGACACCAGCTTCGCGCATTGAACCTTGGCGCGAGTGACAGCTATTACCGGGCCAAGGACATTCTTGAGCAGGAGGCATGAGCATGACCGCGATCCATGAGATCTTCGCGAAACCGATCGACCGCTCGATCGAGGGTGTCATCAAGGCCGACGACACTTCCCAACTAGCGACCGAGGTGGAGGAGTACGTCCTCACCAACGAGGCCGCCAAGGGTGTCGAGCAGGTACTGGAGGCGTACACGAACTACACGAACGCCAACGGCGTATGGATCTCGGGCTTCTTCGGCTCCGGTAAGTCGCACCTGCTGAAGATGCTGGCCCACCTGCTCGGCGACATCGACGGCCACGACTACCCGCGCGCCGAGGTCTGCGCTCAGTTCCGGGCGAAGACCGACGACGCGTTCCTGCCGGCGTTGATCGACAAGGCCGAGCGAATCGAAGCGAAGAGCCTGCTGTTCAACATCGATCAGAAGGCCACCCTGATCTCGAAGGACCAGAACGACGCCCTGCTGAAGGTGTTCGTGAAGATCTTCGACGAGTCCCGTGGCTACTACGGCAACCAAGGCCACATCGCTCGCTTCGAGCGCGACCTGGACTCCCGTGGCCAGTACGTCGCCTTCCGGGAATCCTTCGAGAGGATTGCGGGAATCCCGTGGACCCAAGGACGCGAACAGGCGGCGCTCGAAGCAGGCAACATCGACAAGGCCTTCGCCGAGGTCAACGGCTCCGAGAGCCCCGGCATCATTCGTCAGTACAGCGCGAACTACTCGGTCTCGATCGAAGACTTCGCCGACGAGGTCGCTGCTTGGCTCGGCCGACAACCTGACGGTTACCGATTGAACTTCCTAGTCGATGAGGTCGGCCAATTCATCGGCACCAACACCCACCTCATGCTGAACCTCCAGACCATCGCGGAATCACTTGCCACCAAGTGCCAGGGGCGGGCATGGATCTTCGTGACCTCCCAGGAGGACATGGAGAAGGTCGGGGGCGACCGCACCAAGCAGCAAGCCAACGACTTCTCCAAGATCCAGGCGCGCTTCAAGAACCGGCTCAAACTCACTAGCCAGGACGTCGAAGAGGTCATCCGCAAGCGCCTCCTGGCCAAGACCAATGGCGCAAGCACCCAGGTCGAGGCGATCTACAACGCGCAGCACGCGAACTTTAAGACCCTGTTCGATTTCGTCGAAGGCCGCCATTATCCGAATTACCGCGACGAGAAGCACTTCGTCGGCACGTACCCGTTCGTGAGCTACCAGTTTCCGTTGTTCCAGGCCGCGATCGAGTCGATCAGCGACCACAACCTCTTCGAGGGCCGCAACAGCTCAGTCGGCGAGCGCTCGATGCTCGGCGTCGTCCAGGAAGTCGCCACCGGTCTCGCCGACCAACCGCTCGGCACCCTCGCGTCCTTTGACCAGATGTTCGAGGGCATCCGGGCATCGCTGAAGTCCGCGAATCAGCGCGCGATCATCAACGCCGAGAACGCCCGCGACAGCGGCAAGCTCAGCCCGCTCGCGGTCCGGCTGCTCAAAGCGCTGTTCCTCGTGAAGTACGTCGACAGCTTCAAAGCCACGCCCCGCAACCTCACTGTGCTGGTCTACGACCGCTTCGGCACCGATCTGACCCAGCTGGGGAAGGACGTCATCGAGGCGCTGAACACACTTGAGGCGCAGACCTACATTCAGCGCAATGGCGATCTGTATGACTACCTGACCAACGAAGAACAGAAGATCGAGCAGGAGATCAAAGACGTCGACATCGACAGCTCCGAGGTGTCCTCGAAACTGAACAAGCTGCTCGCCGAGTCGGTTGTGAAGACAACGAAGGCTATCGGAAAGAACGGCCAGAACTTCCCGTTCGGCTACAAACTCGACGGTGTCCCCTACGGCAAGCAGCACGAGTTGTCGCTGCACTTCATCAGCCCCGAGACGGATTTCAATCTTGAGCAGATCAAGATGCAGAGCTCCGGGTACGACGAACTCCGCGTGGTGCTCCCGGCGGAAGCGAACCGGATCCTCGCCGATCTGCGCTTGCTCCTGAAGACGGAGAAGTACGTCAAGCGTGCTCAGGGGTCCAGCCGCACGGCGGTCGAGACCCGGATCCTCGGCGAGAAGGGTTCCCAGAATGCCGAGCGGGAGAAGGAGATCGTCGAACGTCTCCGGACGGCCGTCGGGGCGTCGACCCTGATCCACAACGCCGGAGTCCTCGACGTGACCGCTACGGATGCGCAGACTCGGATCAACGATGGCTTCGACAGGGTCATCGCCGCGACCTACACCAACCTCAGGATGCTCGGCGGCAAAACGTTCAGCGAGCAGAGCCTGAGCGGGCTGGTGAACCCGGCCGATGGCATCTTCGAAGAGGTCGGCAATACTCTGGATGTCCCCGCAGGAGACCTGCTCGGGCATCTGGAGATGCGCGGTAAGCGGCACGAGATGGTCACGATGAAGCAACTCATCGAGCGTTACACCACCAAGCCGTACGGCTGGGACCAGTGGTCCATTGCCGCCGTGGTTGCCTATCTCGCAGGACAGACGAAGATCGAGATCCAGGTCGACGGCAAAACTCTCGCCCGGACGGAAATCACCGGTGCGCTCCGCAACACTCAGCGCTATCCAAAATTGGTCGTCGCCCCGCAACGCGTCTATGACCAGAAGATCGTGAACCTGTTCCGCAAGTTCGTCGTCGACTTCACCGACGATGGCGGCGTCACGAAGGATGCCGCCCAACTCGGCCGCGTCGGCAAGGAACATCTCGAAGCCAAACTCGCCGAGCTGAAGGCACTGCGCTCGGGCGCTGCCGCCTATCCGTTCATCGACCAGCTCGACGAACCAATCGGGCTACTCACGGAGCTGAGCAGCCATCCGGCGGCCTGGTTCGTCGAGCATTTTTCCGGTGCCGACGAGCTGCTTGATGCCAAGGACAATGTGATCGATCCGATCAAAGCTTTCCTCAATGGCAATCAGCGCAGCATCTACGACGAGGCCCGTTCGTTCATGCAGACGAACAGCACCAATATCGCCTACCTACCCGCCGGAGTCGCCGACGGGATCGAGACCGCACTCGAAGATGCCCAGATCTTCCGAGGCAACAAGACCATGAAGCTCGGCAGTGCGGTCACGGCTGTGCGGGAGCAACTCGATAGCGTGATTGCTGCTGAGCGGACCGCAGCGTCGGCCAAGATCGACGACTACTGGAAGCAGGTTCCGGTCAGCGCGGCGTATGCGGCCGCGTCGGAGGCGGCTCGTCAGTCGGTCACCCGCCAGGCGGAGCAGATGCTGGCGCGCGTCCGGCAGGAGACGCAGATCCCCACGATTCGTCACCTTGCCGCGCAATTCGACGACACGGTCTATCCCGCGATCCTCGACGAGCTCGAAGCAGCGAAACCCACGCCGGTTACGGAGTCGGAGGACTCAGACGACGGTGAAACGCAGGTTCCGGCCAAACCGGCGGCTCCGGTGAAGCAAAGCATTTCGATCAAGAAGCTTTCGCTGCCGGGAGCTGGCGGCGTGCTCGAAACCGAGGCACAGGTCGACGCCTATCTGGATCAGCTTCGCGCGGCATTGCTCGCGACGATCAACGACAACAAGCGCATCACTCTCTAGCAGGCCCGGGCCTCTTCAAAGACAGGTTTAAGGACGCAGCATGGACACCAAGCCACTGGAGAGCTTCGCGAAAGCTGCTCGACGCGAACTGATTGTTGCCGTCGAGGCACGGATGTCTGCGGTGCTCGCCACCGGGTCCGTCGCGCGCAGTGAGCGCGGCGAGACTGTGCGCCTTCTGGAGGCGGAGATCTCCGACCACGGTCGCGAGCACGTGATCGACAGGGTCGCCTATACCTGGTTCAACCGTCTCATCGCGTTGCGCTTCATGGACGCCCGCGGCTACACCGACGCCGGGGTCGTCTCGCCAGCATCGGGCCAGGCTCACGGCCAGCCTGAGATCTTGGCCGACGCGAAGCGCGGCGACGTCGACACCGAGGTCGTCACCAATGCCGGCGCTCGCAAGGCGATCATCGGTCTGCTGGACGGCACCCGCCGCAGCACCGACGCCGAGGGTGAGGCCTATGCGCTCCTACTCACCGAGTACTGCCGACATTGGTACAAGACGATGCCGTTCATGTTCGAGGCCGAGGGCGCTTACACCGAGTTGCTTGTACCCGCAGGTTTGCTCGCCGATGGAGCGCTGCTGTCCCGTGCTCGCGACGTGCTCACCGAGGATGTCTGTAATGACGTCGAGGTGATCGGCTGGCTCTACCAGTTCTACATTTCCGAGCGGAAAGCCGAAGTTTTCGCCGGGTTCAAGAAGGGCAAGAAGGCTGGGGTCGACGAGATCCCCGCCGCCACGCAGCTCTTCACGCCGCACTGGATCGTCCGCTACCTCCTGGAGAACTCACTCGGACGACTCTGGATGCTCAATCGGCCGGCCTCGCGACTGGTCGACCGGATGGACTATTACATCGCACCGATCGGCGAGGAGACCGATTTTCTGAAGGTTTCTGGGCCGGAAGAGTTGACGGTGATCGACCCGGCCTGCGGATCGGGCCACATGCTCACCTACGCCTTCGACCTTCTCTACGCGATCTATGAGGAGGAGGGGTACGCGCCGTCGGAGATTCCGAGCCTGATCCTTACCCATAACCTCCACGGCGCCGAGATAGACCCCCGTGCCGGGGCGCTCGCCTCGTTCGCGCTCACTATGAAGGCCCGTGCAATGGACCGCCGCTTCTTCACTCGCTCGGGGGTTGAGCATCGGAGCCAGCCACAGATCTGGGTGATCGAACCGCTCTTGTTTACCTCTGATGAACTGGACTTGCTCATCACGAAGGACGGGGACCGCGATGCAGAAGAAGCGTTCTGGAATCAGTTCCGTGATGCAGACACCCTAGGTTCGCTGATCCAGCCGGACCCAGACGCAACCAAGCGAGCGGCCGCGGCATTGGAGGAGTTAACAGACCTGGAGGAGAGCTTCTATTATGACACCTTGAACCGTGCACGCCAGGCTGTCGCGCAGGCGGACGTGTTGAGTCGACAGTACTCGGTGGTCACGGCGAACCCCCCGTACATGGGCGGCAAGAACATGGACGCGTGCTTCGCAGCGTTCGCCAAGGAAAATTTTTCGAATAGCAAGTCCGACCTCTTCGCGATGTTCATCGAGCGATGCTTGGATTTCCTGCCAGTGGGTGGCTATTCCGGGCTGATGACACCATTCGTCTGGATGTTTATCGCAAGTTACGAAGGTCTTCGGAAACGCGTTATTCGCGACGAGACGATCTTGAGCCTAATTCAGCTTGAGTATTCGGGATTCGACGGCGCGACGGTTCCGGTCTGCGCCTACGTTCTGCGACGCGGGCGGTCGGATCAGATCGGGGCCTTCGTCCGCCTCTCGGACTTTGTGGGACCTGCTGTTCAGGGGCCGAAGGCTTTCGAAATTATCCAGGCTGATCGCTTACAGCGTACCGACGGGAAAAGCGGAGGCATGGAGCGATATTTGTACAGAATAGCGGCGTCGGAATTTGCCAAGCTTCCCGGCACTCCGATCGCGTACTGGTTGCCGCCGCAGGTCCTTACAGCAATGGTGGGGTCGAAGCGTCTTGGAGACGTGGTCTCATTTCCAACTTCCCCTCACAAGACGGGAGACAACAACACTTATGTTCGCCGTTGGTGGGAGGTATCGTTAGGAGACGTTGGCACCAACTCTCGGTGGGTTCCATACGCGAAGGGTGGGGGAGGGCGCCGTTGGTACGGACTGATGTACGACGTGGTCGACTGGTCACCAAATGCGCGTCGATTTTACAAAGAAAACTCGAGTTCTAGCTTGATGAAACGCAGTCCAGATTCGCCAGTCGGAGTCACGTACTCGATGCTTACTTCTGGGACCAACACATTTCGGGTCCTCCCTCCGGGTGCCGCCTTTGATATGGGGGGTCCGGCATTTTACCCAAGCAAGGTGTCCATTTATCGGGCGTTAGCAATCGCGAATAGCGATTTCACGCGGTTGGTTCTAGACACGCTCAACCCGACCCTTAATCTTCAACTTCGAGAAGTCAAACAGATTCCTGTACTTGAGCTTGATGCAGATCATGCAGATCGCATTGAAAAACTCGGTCAGACGGCCGTTGATCTTGCGGCCCGAGACTGGGACTCCCATGAATGCTCTCTGGGGTTCCAGACCAACCCATTGATTTCCGCTGGGATGAGTAGACTGGATGAATCGACCAACAAGCTGTTCGTTTCGAACCTCAACACAACCCGAATGCTAAGCGAGACCGAGAGGGCAATCGACCGTCTTTTGTGGTCTGCAGCGGACGTACCGGAGGTGCAACGAGGAGCCGAAGGTCGACGAGCGATTATTTTTGCCAACGTCGTGCTGGAGTATGGACCTGGGAAGAGTGCTGATGAGTACCAGGCGTTGAGTAGTAGGGATGCGGTCGGAGAGTTCGTCTCATACGCCGTCGGCTGCATGTTCGGTCGTTACAGTCTCGATGAGCCGGGTCTGATCCTTGCCGATCAGGGTGCGACGCTCCAGGACTACCTCGCAAAGGTGCGTTCGACCGACTCAACGAGCGATGGAACGGGCGCAACCAGCGACGTTACGTTCATACCGGACGCCGACAACGTAATCCCGTTCGTCGATGACGGCTGGTTCGAAGACGATGTCGTCGAGCAGTTTCGGAAGTTTCTGAAGGTTGCATTCGGCACGGAGCACTTCGAGGCGAACCTGAGGTTCATAGAAGAATCGCTGGGCGTCAAGACGCTGCGCGATTATTTCATCACGAAGTCGGGTAGGTCGAAGTTCTACGACGATCATGTTCAGCGTTACAAGAAGCGCCCCATCTACTGGATGTTCTCCAGTCCTAAGGGCTCTTTCAACGCGTTGATCTACCTGCATCGCTATACGCCGTCGACAGTCTCGACCGTACTCAACGAGTACCTGCGCGAGTACGAGAACAAGCTGCAGAAAGCACTCGAACGGGCCGAAGTGGCAGCAGCAGGCGGCACATCGGCGAAGGATCAGAAGGAAGCCGACCGGCTGCGCAAGGTGCTCGCCGAACTGCGTGACTACGAGCACGACGTGCTCTATCCGCTTGCCACCCAACAGGTCAAGATCGACCTCGACGATGGTGTCAAGGTGAACTACCCGAAGTTCTACCCGGCGGTGAAGAAGATCGCTGGTCTGGAGGCCAGCGATGGGTGACGGTGAGACCATCGCCTACCAGTCCTGCAACGGCGTGCAGATCCAGCCGCGCACCTCCGACGGCACGGTGTGGTAGTCGCATGGCTGAAATGGGTCGAACGGACGACGTAGGTGACCTGTTTGGTCGGGTCTCGAGGCTGATCGAGCAGACCCGCCCAGCCGTTGCCACGAAGGAGAATGCGGCGCTTACTCTGATGAACTGGAAGATCGAGAATTTCATCGACACCGAGGTCCTCGCAGAGCGGCGAGCCGAGTATGCCCAAGAGATTGTCGTGACGCTGTCACGACAATTGAGCTGGAGCCATTTCATGGCACTCATCGCGGTGGAGCAAAAGGCCACACGAGCCTTCGGCATCCAGCAGACGCTCGATGCTCGGCTCAGCCTCCGCACACAGCGTGAGCTGATCCGGTGGCAGGGTTTCGAGCGTCGCGTCATCCCGAACGCACCGACCCCCGGTGGATCCACGGTGCCGCCGGACACGTTCAGCGGTCCGTACTCTTTGGACTTCTTCGGTCTCAAGGACGCCCATACGGAGTGTGACCTCGGTGGCGAGTTCATTCGCGAAATGGAAACGTTTCTCCTCGAGGTCGATAACGAATGGGCCTTCGAAGTCGGAAGCAGACCGAACCGCTGGAGATACACAAAGATGGCATTGTCGTGGGCGAGCATTGGACGTCGCTGCCACCGAGGGAAGAGCCGCAACAGCGGATCACGCAAATCTATCGTGCTGCGAGAGAACGAGTCGCACGCCGCACACTCGGTCCGGCCCGTAACAACAAGGACGATGAATGAGTAAGCCCCCCACAATCGCCGGCCACCTCGCGGATCGCTTCGACTCCAAGCGCATCGTCGTGTGGCACGACCCCGACGGCAGTTACGTGGCCGAGCTCGAAACGCAATTACCGGCCGACGTGACAGTGCTGCGGGTCGCCGACGACGAGTTCGCGATTAAGCATCGGGTATTGCGCGAACAACCGACGTCCAAGTTCTTGATCTACCGATCCGGTAATGTGCCCGAGGGCGTCGAAAACTGGCTTCTCGATATCGAGTTGGCCTACGGCCCGGTGTTCACCGCCGACCGTAGCGAACTGATGCGGGCCGACCTCGGGCTGAGCGCGCCGGGCTCCGATGAATTGATCGCCCGTTATCCGTCGTTCTTCGACGATGCGAAGCTAGTGACAAGGCTCAAAGCGCTACCGCTGATCGGCGACGACTTGACGGTGGTGCAGGCGCAGATGTGCGCTGTGCTTCTGAACCAGAGGGAGCACAGCTTCTCCGAACTCACCCGCACGTTGCTGATGCAGTACGCAGGTGGCGAAACCACCGGATTCGATGCGCTCACCTCCCACGGCCTCGCAGATTTCTACTGGGCCGGAGCTGCCAACATCTACGGGTTCACGTCGCAGGCGCCGACGGTCGCAGGGTTTGTGCTGTGGATGTTCCAGCGCGCCCTCGACAGATTCGACGTCACCGAATCGAACAAGGTACGGAATCTGGCGCTCGACTTCCGCGGTTTCCGCGACTCCAAGCGCAGCAGCGCAGCGATGAAGTCGCTGGCCCGCACTGTCGAAGGTAACCTCGACTACGCCGATCACGTCGGTGAACTTGATTGGGAGACATTGAGAGGTGTAGATGTCTTCGAGGCGAGTGAGCGTGAGGTGATCCGGCGGCTGGTGGAAGGGATCAGCGCGCAGACGATGCCGTACCGCGACATCGCCGATACGATTAGCGCCAGACGCCGCGACAGCTTCTGGTTTGACGACTACGCGACCCTGTACGAGGGGTTGAGCGCCGCAGCCGAGCTGATTCCGGCGATCCGGAACGCCGTGTTTCACATCAGTGGCTTCGAAGAGGGGCTGATGCGGTATCGCGACGAATGGTTCCGCATCGACCAGCGCTATCGACAGTTCACCCAGGCGTATCTGACGGCTGAGTTCAAGCAGCCGATCGAGGCACTGGCCGACCTCGTCGAGAACGCCTATGTCACTGATTTTCTCGCTCCGCTCGGAGCGGCGTGGCAACAGCAAGTCGATACGGTCGCGCAGTGGAGCACCATCGGCATGACTTCGCAAACGTCGTTCTACGACCATTACGTTGCCCCGACACTCACAGGCCGCAAGAAAGCCGTGGTGATTGTCTCAGATGCACTTCGCTACGAGATCGCCGACGAGCTGACGACCACGATCCGCGGCGAGAACAAATTCTCCGCTTCCATCGACGCCATGCTTGGGGTGCTGCCCTCGTACACGCAATTAGGGATGGCAGCGTTGCTCCCACATACCACCCTGGCGCATTCGTCCGAAGGCGATCCGGTGCTGGTGGACGGGCAGAAGTCCGACGACACTGCGAAACGCAGCAAGATTCTCGGCGCAGTCGGCGGCACAGCGATCCAGGCGGCCGACTTCATCGAGATGAAGCCGGCCGAACGCCGCAACCTGTACTCGTCTAATCAAGTGCTGTATGTCTACCACGACACGATCGACGCGACCGGCGACAAAGCTGTGTCCGAGCGCCGAACCTTCACGGCAGCAGCGGACGCGGTCCGCGAACTGATCGACATCGTCAAGAAACTCGCGAGCGCGAACGCGACGAACATCATCGTCACCGCCGATCACGGGTTCCTCTACCAGCGTTCCAAACTCGCCGAGCAGTTCAACCTCACGGTGAAACCGCAAGGTGAGCAGATCGTGAAGTCGACGCGCCGCTACGTACTGGGGCGAGGCTTGAAGAGGGACGCAGCGTTCACGACGTTCCAGCCTGGGCAGGTGGGACTGTCGAGCGACCTGGAAGTGCAGATCCCGAACTCGATCCAGCGGATCGTGCAGCCCGGAGCCGGATACCAGTTCGTACACGGCGGCGCCTCGCTGCAGGAGATCGTGGTGCCGGTGATCCAGATCAACAAGAGCCGCAGCGACACGGTCGAACCGGTGAACGTCGACATCCACCCCGAGTCGGATCGGATCACGACAGGGCAGATCGTCGTCAAGCTGTATCAGTCGGCCAGGGTGGAGCCGCACAAGCCCGCACGGCGACTGCGTGCCGGTCTCTACTTCGAAAACACGCTGATCTCCGACGAGCAGGAGATGATCTTCGACTCGAGCAGCGATGCGGGGCGCGACCGATTCCAAAGCGTGACACTGCTTCTCAGTAAGGATGCGGACGCGGCTAATAACCACGGCGTCGAATTCCGGCTCTCCGAGCCGATCGAGGGCACCGACCAGTGGAAGAAGTACAAGAGCGCGCCGTACACGATCAAACGTGCTTTCGCCAGTGACGACGGATGGGATTTCTGATGAGCGACCACATCGACCTGACTGAAGCGGCCCTCATCGAACAGGCGCCCGATGAGAGCCTCGCGGATGCCGTGGCCGAACCGACGGTGTTGGATCGCAAGATCAACGCGCACTTCCCGGGAGCGGTGGTGCGCAAGGATCTCGTCAAGACCGTCAAAGGTAACGCGATAGTGCCTTCCTACGTCCTGGAGTACCTGCTCGGCCAGTTCGCTGCGACCGACGACGAGGCGACGATCCAGGAGGGCATCGAGAAAGTGCGCCGGATTCTCGCCGAGCACTACGTGCACCGCAATGAGTCGGAGCTGGTGAAGTCGAAGATCCGGGAAAAGGGTCGCTTTCGGATCATCGACCGGGTCAGCGTGACGCTGAACGAGAAGGACGATGTCTATCAGGCATCGTTCGCGAATCTCGGCATCAACGGAGTGCTCGTGGAACCGAGCACGGTAAACGCGAACCAGAAACTGCTGGTGGGCGGGGTATGGTGCCTGTGCGACATCGAGTACTACCACAGCGACGACGCTCGTGTGGTGCCGTGGATTCTGAGTCGACTGCAGCCGATCCAGATGTCGAGCTTCGACTACGCCGGTTACCTCAACGCTCGGGCCGAGTTCACCACCGACGAGTGGATCGACCTGCTGATCCAGTCGATCGGCTTCAACCCCGAGCTGTTCGGGCGACGCGCGAAGTTGCTTCAGTTAATCCGGCTGATCCCGTTTGTGGAACGCAACTACAATCTCGTCGAACTGGGCCCGAAGGGCACCGGAAAATCGCACATCTACTCTGAGTTCTCGCCCCACGGCATGTTGATCTCGGGCGGCGAGATCACCGTGCCGAAACTCTTCGTGAACAACGCCAATGGGAAGATCGGTCTCGTCGGCTATTGGGACGTCGTCGCGTTCGATGAGTTTGCCGGTAAGAAGAAGCGCACCGACAAGGCGCTGGTCGACATCATGAAAAACTACATGGCGAACAAGTCGTTCTCTCGCGGTGTCGAGACGCTTGGCGCGGAGGCATCGATGGTGTTTGTCGGCAACACCTCACACACCGTGCCGTACATGCTCAAGCACTCCGATCTCTTCGACGAACTCCCCGAGAGTTACCACGACTCGGCTTACCTCGACCGGTTGCACTTCTACATCCCTGGCTGGGAGGTCGACACGATCCGTGGCGAGATGTTTTCCAGCGGTTACGGGTTCGTCGTCGACTACATCGCCGAAGTTCTCAAATCGATGAGAAATCTCGACTACTCCGACCGCTACCAGCGGTACTTCACACTGGGCTCGGACATTTCCACCCGCGACCGCGACGGAATCCACAAGACCTTCTCCGGCCTGATGAAGCTGCTCTACCCGCACGAGCAGGCCACCGCCGAGGAAATTGAGGAGGTTCTGCGTTTCGCGATCGAGGGCCGCAAGCGCGTCAAAGACCAGATCCTGCGCATGGACGACACCATGGCTGCGGTGAAGTTCGGTTACAAGTCACTCGCGGGTGAGTGGACGGCCGTCACGACTCTAGAAGAGGACGAATACCCTCGGCATTATCACCGAGGCCGCCCCGGTGCTGCGGGGGACGACGAGCTCGACGTTTCGTTTGATCCCACGCCGGTTGCAGCCGGCTCGGAAGCCGCCCTTGTTCCGGCTCCGGTTAAAGAGGAGTTGTTCCAGGGGCAGCGGGACTTCGTCGAGAATCAACGCGGCATTTCCTACGAAACCCTCCTCATGCCATACCTACGTGGGGCGACCGAAATCGAGTTGCACGACCCGTACATCCGGATGAGCCACCAAGGGCGGAACCTTGTCGAGTTACTGGCCCTGATCGCCTCGGCCAAAGACCCCGCCGACGAAGTGACGTTCAAACTGTTCACCCTCCTCGAATCCGATTTGGAGTACCAGAAGAAGCAGTTGCAGATGCTCAACCAGATCGTTCAGGGTGCTGACCAACAGGGCATCAAGGTTGAGGTGGCCAAAGATCCTGGTGGTCACGATCGCTGGATCCGCACGGACAATGGATGGCGAATCAACCTCGGTCGCGGCCTCGACATCTTTCAAAAACAAGAAGGCGGTTGGTTCGATTTCGGTAGTACCCGCCAGGAGTTCCGTCAGGTCAGGGCCTTCGGCGTGACGTACATCCGAGAAGCGAAGTGAAGGGGGATGTCGACGGGCGTGGGGCCGCCGACGTCGCCCGTGACTGAATGGTGGCGAAGGGTTTGTCAGCGGTCGACCTAATGGGAACTGCCGACCGGTCATCGACACCGCATGGTGGCGTCTCGGGTTCGACGTGGTCGACAACGAGTCGCTCTTTCAGCTGATCGTCGCCCGCCTCATTCACCCGGCGCGATCGTGCCCGCTACGGTCGGCCATGATCCCGGCTGAACAGCGAAGATGAACGTCGCCGACATCATCCGTTGCCCTCCTCCGATCGGGCCGCCGGACCGAGTGATGAGGCTCAGCGGAGGTGGATCTGGCGCGCTTTCCGTGAATGCGACAACGTGCCGCTGACCATCAATCATCAGCGATAGACCAAGATCGTTTCGGTGCGACCTCGCTCCCCCGACTGCCCTACCGCCGCACTTGAACGGTGTCGTCATCGATGCCGTTTACTTGGTCGATGCCACGATCCGAATCGCAGCCCACCCACGAAGCAACCAGGGGCGGTGCCCGACGTGCGGTACCGCCTCGAGTCAGGTGCACTCACGGTATCGGCGCCAACCCGCCGACGCGACAATCGGCACCAATCCCGTCGTCCTTGATCTGGTGGGCCGCAGATTCCTCTGCGGCAACGACACCTGCACCGCCACAACATTCGCCGAGCAAGTACCCGGACTGACACAGCGGTGGGCTCGGCGAACCGCGGTGCTCACCACGATGATCGAGGCGATCGGACTGGCCGTGGCCGGTCGTACCGGTGCCCACCTCGCTGCCCGACTCGGAGTTCACGTCAGTAGGGACACACTGCCCAGTGTCGTGCGGACGATTCCGGATCGACCGATCGACACCACAATGATCCTGGGGATCGACGATTTCGCGCTCCATCGTGGCCACATCTACGGAACTGTCATAGTAGATCTGGTCACCGGTCGCCCGATCGGTCTGTTGCCCGACCGAACCAGTGGCACTGTCTCCACCTGGCTGCAGGCACATCCCGGTGCCGAGATCGTGTGTCGCGACCGAGCCGGTGCCTACGCCGACGCTGTCCGGATCGGCGCACCGGACGCGGTGCAGGTCGCCGACCGATGGCATCTGTGGCGCAATCTGATCAGCGCGGTGGAGAAGACGGTGGACTCCGCTCGAGTTAAGGTGCAAGGTCGATCCTCATGTTGAGGAGATGGTTGGGGTCAGCATCTAGTCCGCGCTGCCGAAGGAGGTCCATCATGTCTTCCTGGCGGGGTTGACCGAATGCGAGTCGGTAGAGCGCGACGTCCTGCTTGATGCGCTGGTACTTCTCTTCATCCGAGCTGAGTGCGAACGGGGCAACGTGCCGCTGGACCTTGGCTGGTCCCGGGTAGACCCATGAGGGGGTGAAGTCGCCGTACTCGCTGCAGTAGTCGTCGGCAATCTCGAATGCCCTCGCCCACGGGTCGTTTCCGGGTGCGGCCAAGATTCGCTGACTGTGTCGTGCAGCGATGTTGCGGCGTACGGCATGCCCGCGGTACCGGTCGACCCGTCCTTCGCGCTGCTCGAAGTCGACGGGGTTGGCGGGGGTGTTCCAGTGGAATACAGAATGGCACCACCAGTGGAAGTCGATGCCCTCTTGCCCGACCGAGGTCGATGTCAGGACGAATGGCCAGAAGGGGCTGTTGAATGAGTTCCTGACTTCCGGTTGGCGGGCGTCTTCCGCGTTCTGCCGTCGGCCGCCGTATCGAAGCGCGAAGCGAGGAATGAAGCGGAGGTGGCCTTCCAGATTGTCGACGTCAATCGCCTGATAGGTGGTGCTGCGCAGGCTCATAGCGGAGGCAGCCATGCGAGTGAGGCCGAAGAGTGACTGACTGTCGAGGTCGGCTTTGAACTGGTCGTGTCGCAGGTGATGCAGGTACTCGTCGAGAACCGATTGCAGGTTGCCGAAGGCGCAGTACTGCAGCACCTTATGCCAATACGGCAGGTCCGAGTCGGTCACCTGCTCGAGTAGTTTGGTCACATCAGGTCGGTTGAACAGGGACCGGAGACCGTTCGCCAGCGCGGCGGCGGCTACGAAGTGCTCGAAGGATGTGACGTTGTCTCTCGGCTCGAGGATGCGTCCGAGCGCTCGGAACGCGATGTTGGCTGGCGAGTGCAGAGCGACCTGCGCGAGCAGGCCGAGGGTTTCCGCCGATGGTGGCGGCGCTCCTTCGGCGCGCGCCGCCCGCGCTGCCTCCACATGCGCCTGGATACCGTCGAGGTCCAGCGGGGCGTCGTTCTCCTCATCCCTCTCTTCGCGCTCGCCCGACAAGGCACGAACACTCATTGCAACCTCGTCATCCGAGAACTCGTCCCTGGGCCAGGACGCGGACATGGAGAAGGCAGCCTTCCAGCTGCTCTCCTCAACGTCGCTGGAGAGGTTATCGTCTGCCGCTTGAAGATCGGTCTGACCACTGTCCAGCAGTCTCGATATTGCTCCGAGGGCAAGCTGTTTCGCCTTACTGCGGCTGAGCGCCATGCCACCGGTTTCCGCCACGAAAGCCAGAGGATCAGCGCCGCGAGCGAGACCGGGCATGGGCCAGAAGACCATCAGTGTCGTCATGCGGCCGGGGCGGCCACGGCTCATGCTGTAGGTCAGTGGCTTCGTCAGGCGTCTCCGAACCTCCGGGGTGTACGCGGTGTAATTGGTCCCGGCCGCGGCCCTCCGCTCGGCCTCGTAGCTGAGCAGACTCGCAACGGCGGGCGGAGTCGCCGCCCAAGAGGAGAAGACCAACATCTTGGTCACGTCGGCGGCGTCGGCGTAGGGGCCACCCGGCTCGAGGTAGGGCAGCGAGGGCGGTATCCACAACAAATTCCAGAGGTCCCGTCCGATGGTGGAATCCACCAGATCGCGCATCCTCGCGTTGCCCGCGTCCAACTGCAGGAAGCTCTCACAATCCCCTGCTCGGATGTGCTGCGTTCTGCCCAACGCAGCAACCGCGTCCGAGGTGATGTGGTCGGCCTTGACGCGTGCGCCAAGCTGGTAACCATCGCAGAAGTTGACGAAGTACGGCGCGGACTTCCAATACTCGGCGGTGACGAGTCCACGGTCGTTCTCGTGTCCCACCAACCGCGCCACGTTCTGCAGATCGGCGTACCCGATCAAGTCTTCGGCACTTACGCGGCTCGCGGTGCGGACGCGTTCGACCGACATGGTCCCCTCGGGGAGAATCGGCCTCTCCTGACGACTCATCACACGGAGGAGCTTCCGGCGTATCCCGTCGGCGACGACTCTTGGGTCTTTACCCGAAATGACCTGTCGTCGGTACTCATCCAGGTCCGATCGGATCTGAGCCGGCTCCACCGAAGGGTTCCCCTCAGCGAGGAAGCGCAGTGTGCGATGGAAGTCCGTCGCATGTTCGTCTTCGCGTTCCTCGACGTAGGTGAAGGGTTTGTAGGGGGTGGCTGAGAGGAGCAGTACCTTCGCGGCTGGATAGTTGAAGAGGTGGTTTGCCAGCTCACCGGCCGGATGATCGATGTCCAGCAGGTGCCGAAATCGCTGGAACTCGTCCAGGATCACCAGGTCAGGCTCCAGCGTTTCCATGCTCGCCTGAGCAAGAGTTTCGCGGAGCTTTCGGATGAGGCGCCACTGCTCTGGCTTGAGCTCCTCAGGAATCGTGCGCTTGCGTCCCATCTGGTCGACGAGGGTCTCGAACCGGCGCAGCAGGCCCTTCGTGCCGCCTCGCCGAACGTTCTTTCTGAACTGGCTCAGAATCGCTCGGTCGATACCGCGCTCACCGAGGTGGCGAGCCAGTTCGTCGATGGTCCAACGGAAACGCTCGAGCTTCCTGACGTTGCCCTGCAACAGCTTCTCGGCGGCGGTGCGCCGATATCCGGTGAGGTCCGTGCACTCCTGGAGCGCCAGGAGGAGCATCGCCCGCTCCTCGGACATGCCCGTGCTGTGGCCCATATCGAAGGAGGTTCCTGGAGTGAACGAGACGAGGTTCACTGGCTTGCCGGCGGTCCCGCGCTTCTTCAACTGCGAGGAGTGCTTGCCGAGAAGGGTGAGCCTGCTGGAGAAGGAGATCGTCTCGTCCTCGGTGACGTTGAGGCGGCGAAGGTTCTGCTGGGCGAGGTCGGTGTTCGCGCAGACGTAGACGATGTCGATGCGACGCACCGTTGGCTCGTCTTGCAGGTGCTCGATCGCACGGGCAATGACGCCCCGAGCGACCATGCTCTTGCCGAGCCCGGTCTCATCAGCCACGAGGAACCTGCCGGCTCCCTCCTTGTAGAGCTGGGATACGACGTGCTCGACGCTCCGCCGCTGGAAGTCGGTCAGCTCCTCGATGACGGCGTCTGCGGAGTAACGGGTCATGAGCGTCTCCGGGCAAGTGCACGGCGTGCCCGCTCGGCCTCCGCCCACAGTTCTTCGAAGCCTGCGGGCAGCAACTTCCGTCCCTCTTCGGTGGTGGAGAGGCGAGTGACCAGTCGGCCCAGATCGTCGAGTGCATCGGGCTTGTCGGCCAGAGCGCGGAGTACAAGCTCCAGGACACCAGGCCCGCCGGGACGCACGCCGAGGCTGCCTCCCTCACCGTTACCGTCGCTCAGGTAGGACAAGAAGTGCGGATTGCCGAGACTGAGGATCAGGTAGAGGAAGCGGAGGAACTTCTCCGGAGTGTCGATCTGTCGGGCCAGGACGAGGTCCAAGCGGTCCGTCGGCTCACCTACGAGGATTGCCAGGACGACGGTGCCTGCTTGTATGCCTGACGGGGAAGTCATCCGAATGCAGAGGAATGGCGAGATGTCCGCGGTCTCAACCTTGTGGAAAAGGTCCTTGAGTGGCTCGTCCTTGCGCGGATGCCGGGCCACGCCAGGCTGGGTCAACAACTCCACACCGGCAGCCCAGCCGTCGTGGAGGGGATATGGCCGATTAGTCGTGAGCAGGAGGTCGAAGCGCCCATTGGGATTCTCAGCGGGTGCTGAGGACGGCTGCACAGTGAGGGTGTGCTGAACCTCAGCGACGATCCGGAGCCGGTTCTCCAACTCGCGGCGTTCGTCTTCGTCGGAGCTGGGCTCTGCTCCGCCAGTGGCTACGTACGGTTCCACCAGGGCACGAAACGAGCCTGCCTCCCCGATGAAACTGTCGATGCCGAAGTGGCGTCTAGGCCCTTCGAACTCCACGAGGAACTCCACATTTCCGGTCATTGCCGCGTCGGTCGCATTGGCGGATCCGATGAGCAGCCGAGCGCGCTGAGCTCGTCCCTCGGGCTCGACGACGAACATCTTGGCGTGCAGTCCGCTGATCAGACTCAGCGGTGCTGCAGCGCTGGATGGAGGCTCGCCCGAGTTGTCTTCGGTGCCGTCGCCCAAATCGATACCCGCCATCGCGTCGATGACATAGGTATCGAGACGTTCCAGCTGCTCTGGTGTCAGACGTTCGAGTTCTTCTGCACGAGATACGACCGTCAGGTTCTGCGTTCTCGGCACGATCGTGTCCAGACCTGCATCGTTGAGGAAGGGGCTCACGACCAGGTGCCTACGGCCGGTGAAGTCGAGTCGCTTCTTTCCGTCCAGGTAGTGCAGAGAAAGACCTGCGACTCCTTCGGGTCGCTCCCACACGACGTACTGTGCAGCACGGGCAAGCTCCTCGATTCGTCGCAGCCGAGCTGTCGGGAGCGGCGTGACGGCACGGTTGGGAAGGCTCTCCAGAAACCGGTGGAGATCTCCGTTCTCCGGAAGGCGTCGGGGCGACAGGTGGGCAGAGTCGAGACGGACGACGATGTCCCAAGCGTGGTCGTTGGTGAGGTTTCGGGTTAGCACGAGCAATCGGTAGGACTCGTTGCCGGCGTCGTCGACGTACCTGACGAACCACACCTTCGGATGGAACAGATGACCGGCAGGGCGTTGGACGGCGTGCACCATCGGCTCGACAAATGCGAGCAGATCAGGGGCCCTGTTGGGGATGGAGATGTTGCCGCCTTGGCAGAAGATGTCCACCTTCGCCGCGGCAGCTCGGACCGCTTCCAGTGCGGTAACGGGATCAGGTAGTCGTGAAGAGATGGCGAAGGACGAGAACGCGAGCGGGGGAATCACCGCCGCGGTCAGATCTAGGGTGAAGGTCGTTGCGATGGCGCCGTCCAGCGTGTAACCGACCGGAGGACGCAGCTCCTGGATGAGGACGGCGCGGGAGTCAGGAGGCAGCATCCCGCACCAGCCCCCTCACGATGTCGTTCACGAGCCTTCGCACAGTGGGCCAGCGGAAGTCGAGCTGGCCTGCGCCCGAGGCCCCAGACCAGGTGGCAAGCATCTTGTCGTTGGCCAGCCGAGACTGCTTGCCCTTGCGTGCTTCCCGCTGATACACAAGTTGTCGGAGAGTCCTGTTTTCGGCGGCGCTTGCTGCCTGGCCCTGCTTCGTCGCACGCACCCAGGCATCTACGAAGAGGCGTGTCGACGGCGGCACACGAGGGTTCATCTGCGCGACCAGCTTCCACATGCAGTCGACGTCCCAGGCAGCCAGATCGTTGGTGATGGGAACGATCGCGGACTTATGCCAGTCCTCCAGAGCATCGCGGTAATACTCCGTCAGGCCGTCGAGGCGGGTAAGGTCAGGGTGCCTCTCGTAGCGCTCCGCGACCAGCAAGTTGTAGAGCAGTGCAGCCCCGTGTATCACCGTGCTGAAGCGGCGTGCGTGGCCGAGTGCCTCGAAGCGTGACTCGGGGACCATTTCCCAGGGAAAGGCGAGCTCATCTGGAATGCGCTCGCGTCGCTCGATGAGATGGCTCAGAGCGGTGCCGGGTACGCTGACGACGACCCGCTCCGCGAGCCAAGTTGCCTCTTCGGGCGAGAGCTCGAAACCCGAATTTGCCTGTTCGGGGAACCCGTCTGGCGGGTCGGGCAGACCCCCGTGCCAGTCGCCGACGTGCCGATCAGCCAGTTCGCTGGCAGGGTCGACATCACCCGCCTCACGGAGTCCGAGATGGCTGGTGTCCGTGTCGTGGGTAAGGATCTGGTAGCGACGGAGCGCCGACCAGTAGATGGCCGACGGCAGGGTCTTTACCGCCGTCCCGGCTCGGACCCCGATCAGTCCCGCAGCGTCATCAAGGCTCGCCTCCTTCAAGGCTTTGATCAGGCGACGTTCTTGCGCATCCCCTCGGACTCTGCATCGCTCGCCGCTCGTGCCGCGGGCTCGTCCATCCCGATAGCACCAGGGCACAAATAGGAAATATCTGGCGCGAGTCTGGACGACCGAGGTACCAGGGAAGAGCATCTCGCTGAATGCGTCTCGCACCTGACCCACGCCCAGTTCGTCGCGGCTCTCGACCTGCGTGAACAAGGCGATGAGCTCACGCGCAACACGCTGCTCCTCAGATGTGGTATCGAGCCACGCAATCGTCAATACACTCACTCCCATGGGCTTTTGCATTCAAACTAGCCCAAGAGTTCCCGGTGTGGGACGCTACACAACTCGAGATGCGCCGGGTGTCGGTTCGTGTAGGACTTCAGAAGTGCCGCGGGGTTGCGTCTGAGGTTGGTCCGGTTCTTCGGAGGACGTGCTCGTCTACTCGATGCGGCCTACGAGCAGTTCTGCCGGTTGGGCATCCAGCGCTCGTCGATGAAGGAGGTCGCGCGCGGGCGGGGTCTGTCCCGCATCACGCTCTACCGGCGATTCGCCACCAAGGACGCGCTCGTCGACCAGGTCGTGATGCGCGAGTTCCGCCGATACTTCAATCGATTCCTCCTCGAGATCAAGGCGGCGCCCACCGTCGCCGACCGCGTCGTTCTGGGGGCTCGCGAGTTCGCTCCGGGCCATCGGACCAACCCGCTGATCGGCAGGACTCCTCCAGACGAACTGACCCTGCTGGCCGGCTCGCTCGCCGGCGAGGACAGACGGATGCTCACGACCTCCGGCAGTTCGTTGCCCGTCAGCTCCGCAGTGAACAGCGCGCCCGCAACACCCCGGACGGACTGAACATCGACCTGACGGCCGAGATGATGATTCGGATCTCGGCGTCGTTCCTGATGGTGCCCGGCAACGTCCTCGGCACTCGACGACGCCGAACAACCGGCGGCGCTCGCGCGGCAGTTCGGCGTGCCGATGTGCGAGCGAGACTGCGAATCGCGCCGGACTCTCTCGGGCCTGCACGGTCGTTGTCGTCAGCAACCTGACACCCGGAGCGGACATCTTGCATCGGTTTCAACCTGCTGGAACAGGTCCAAGCAGTCGTCGACGGGCGCAAGCCTGAGCGCCGGGAGAGACGGTGCGCACCTAGAATCCGTGCGTGGGCAACAAGTCGGTCACCAGCTACGACGTCGCACGCGCCGCGGGCGTGTCGCAGTCGACGGTGTCCCGCGCCCTCCGGGGCGACCCGCGCGTTATCGAGGAGACCCGCGAGCGCATCCAGGCCCTGGCGAAGGAGATGGGGTACGTTCCGCACATCACGGCTCGGAGCTTGATCACGCGGCGGTCGTCGTCGATCGCGGTGGTCAGCGGTGACCTGCGGAATCCGTCGTATCCGACGTTGGTGAACACGCTGCAGGACCGGTTCGCGCAGCACGACTACCGGGTGCTGCTGATGAGTGACCGGACCGAGGGATCACTGGAGAACGACATACTTGCTCTGCGTGGCGGGCTGGTGGACGGGGTGGTTTTCATTTCGGCGCGGCTGGACTCGCCGATCGTGTCGGAGATGATCGACTGGAAGATCCCGCTGGTGATCCTCAACCGCGACGTCGACGGCAGCCAGGCCGGCCGGGTGGACCGGGTGACGTCGGACAACGTCGGTGGGGGCCGGCTCGTCGCGGACCATCTGATCGAGATGGGGCATCGGCGCATCGGGCTGATCTCGGGCCCGCTGGAGAACCCGAGCGTGAAGCTGCGCGAGACCGGCTTCCGGGAGGGGCTCGACAGGCACGGCGTCTCTCTGGACGAGACGCTTGTCCACCGCGGCGCGGTGGACGCCAAGACCGGTTTCGAGGGCGGCATGGAGCTGCTGAGCCGGCCGGACCGGCCGACGGCGGTGTTCTGTGCGACGGACTACATGGCCTACGGCACCCTCGACGCCACCAAGCGCCTGGGCCTGCTCGTGCCCGACGACGTGTCGATCGTCGGCTACAACGACCTCGATGCGTCGGGTTGGTCGATGTTCGACCTGACGACGGTGCGCCAGCCGCTCGAGGACATGGCCTCGGCGGCCGCCGAACTGCTGCTCGCGCGGATCGACGGCGCGGCGGGCGCGCCGGTGCACCGGAACTTCGGGGTGGAATGGGTGCAGCGGGGGAGTGCGGCCCGCGTCGGTCACCTGGGGCGTGCGCAGTCCGTCAAAGATCGTTAACCGGGGCAACAAGTCCGTTACCCTCGGTCTCCGATCCGGCAATAACCCCTGCATACATTCGAAGTCATAGCGAGCAGGGCAGTGTTGCCCCACCGCTTCTTCGAATCCCCGCAGCTTCAGGAGCGACATGGAAATCGGCGTCTTCATCCCCATCGGCAACAACGGTTGGCTCATCTCCAAGAGCGCGCCGCAGTACATGCCGTCGTTCGAGCTCAACAAGACGATCGTGCAGAAGGCCGAGAAGCACGGCCTCGACTTCGCCCTGTCGATGATCAAGCTCAAGGGCTTCGGCGGCGAGACCGAGTTCTGGGATCACAACCTCGAGTCGTTCACTCTCATGGCCGGCCTCGCGGCCGTCACCGAGAAGATCAAGCTGTTCGCCTCCACCCCGATCCTCACCCTGCCGCCGGCCATGGTGGCCCGCATGGCGTCGACCATCGACTCGATCGCCCCCGGCCGCTTCGGCGTCAACATCGTGACCGGTTGGGCGCCCAACGAATACACGCAGATGGGCCTGTGGCCGGGCGAGGAGTACTTCGGCTACCGCTACCAGCAGGCCACCGAATACGTGACCGTCATGCGGCAGCTATGGGCAGACGGCGTCAGCAACTTCAAGGGTGAGCACTACACGATGGATGAGTGCGTCCTCTCGCCGAGCCCCACCGGCGGCGGCGTGCCGATCGTCGCGGCCGGACAGTCCAAGAGCGGCATGAAGTTCGCCTCCGAGATGGCCGACTACAACTTCATCATGGGCACGGGCATCAACACGCCCACCGCGATCTCCGACGCCACCGCCACCCTCGTCGAGGCGGCGAACAAGACGGGCCGCGACGTCGGCGCCCTGACGCTGTTCATGATCATCGCCGACGAGACCGACGAAGCGGCCCAGGCGAAGTGGCAGGACTACCACGACAACGCCGACCTCGCCGCCCTCGGCTACATGGCCGACCAGTCCGCCGCCGACGCCACCGCAGACGACGTCTCGACCGCCAAGACCATCTCCCTGCCCGAGGGCGCGGTGAACTTCAACATGGGCACCCTCGTCGGCTCGTACGAGACCGTCGCGAAGATGCTCGACGAGGTCGCCGAGATCGAGGGCATCAAGGGCATCATGCTCACCTTCGACGACTTCGTCGAGGGCATCGAGAACTTCGGTACCCGCATCCAGCCGTTGATGAAGAGCCGCACCACCGTTCAGGCCGAAGCCGCCTGACCCCGAGCGGCGGGTGGGGGCGCGTGCCCCGAGCCGCGCCCCCACCCGCCACCCCACACCCGGAGGTTCCCTCTTGCATCCGCGCACCCTCGACGTCGCGATCGTCCAGGCCGGCGAACTCACCGAGGACCTCCTCGGCAACCTGGCCCGGCTCGCCGCCCTCGTCCGCACCGCTGCCGCACCCGACGCGACCGGCGCCGTCCCCGATCTGGTGGTGCTGCCCGAACTCGTCACCACCCCCTACTTCTGCACCAGCCACGACGTGGACCGCACCCCCTGGGCGCAGACCGTTCCCGGCGCGGCCACCACGCTGTTCGGCGACCTCGCCCGCGAACTTGGCTGCGCCATCGCCTTCGGGCTGTACGAGCGCACCGCCTCCGACGTCACCCACAACTCCGTCGTGCTCGTCGACCCGACCGGCGAGGTCGTCACCTGGCGCGCCCCCGACGGCGGCGCGGTGCCCGCCTACCGCAAACTCTCGCTGCCGGCGAGCAAGGTCGGCGACGTCGACATCGACGAGAAGTACCACTTCGCGCCCGGCCAGGCCCCGGCGACGGCCGACCTGTTCGGCACCCGCTTCGGCTGCGTGATCTGCTACGACCGCACCTTCCCCGAATACTGGGCGGTCGCCCGCGCGCTCGGCGCCGAGGTGATGCTCGCGATCGTCTCGTCCCTCGGCACCCGCGAAGACCTGTTCCTCGCCGAGCTGCAGACCCGCGCCCTCGAATCGCAGATGTGGATCGTCGCCGCCAACCGCGCCGGGCCGGAAACCCTCAACGGCGTGACCGTCGACTACTTCGGCCTCTCGTGCGTCATCGCCCCGAACGGCGAGATCGTCGCACAGGCACCCGCGCACCGGGCGGGGGAGACGCTGCGTTTCACGCTCGACCTCGACGCCGTCCCGTTCGTGCGCGCGGCGTTCCCGCTGGCCCGCGACCGTCGCCCCGACGTGCTGCGCCTGCTTGCCGACCTCACCGCCGGCACCGTCCGGCCCGCGCCGCTGCCTCGGCCGAGCGCCCTGCCGCTGGAGGTGAGCGGGTGACCACCACCGACTACCCCGACCTCACCGCCGCCGCGGCCACCACCGTCGACGACCTGCTGCCGCAAGCCCGCGCCGACATGACGCCCCTGCTCGAGACCTCCCGGCTCACCCCGCTGCCGCCCGCACCCGACGCACCGGCCACCGAGCCCGCCCACTCCGTCGCCCTGCTTGCCGCGAGCCCCGTCCCGCCCCCACCCCTCCCTGCCCCGGCATACCGCGCGCACACCGACGCGGCGCTGCACGACCTCGGAGTGCTCGACCTGCTCGCCGCCTACGCCGCCGGCACCACCACGCCCACCGCGGTGCTCGCCGCGCTGCGCGCCCGCTGGGCCGACCCGGCGCTCGTGGGCGGGGCGATCCTCGCCGTCGTCGACGGCGCCGACGCGGCCGCCGCCGAGTCCGACCGTCGCTGGCGTGACGGCACCGCCCGCCCGCTCGAGGGGATCTTCTTCGGCGTCAAGGACATCGTCGACGTCGCCGGCGCGCCCGTCACCGCGGGCTCGCACACCACCGGCGACCGCATCGCCGGCACCGACGCGACGGCCGTCGCCCGGCTGCGGGCCGCAGGCGCCATCCCTGTCCTGATCACCGCGACCACCGAATTCGCTTGCGGTGCCCCGCACAACGCCCGCTACGGGGCCGTCACCAACCCGTGGGACCGCAGCCGCTGGACCGGCGGCTCGTCGACCGGCTCGGCCGGCGCCCTCGCCGCGCGCCTCGTCCCGCTCGCGCTCGGCACCGACACCGGCGGCTCGATCCGCGTGCCCAGCGCCCTGTGCAACCTCACCGGCATCAAGCCCACCTACGGGCTCGTCCCGCGCACGGGCGTCGCGTCGCTGTCGTGGACCCTCGACCACATCGGGCCGATGGCCCGCTCCGCCGCCGACCTGCGCGTCGTCCTCGACGTCCTCGCCGGACCCGACGGCCTCGACCCCGCCGCGGCCCCGGATGCGGTGGCGCGGCAGGTGCAGGCCGGCCTCGCCGAACCGGGCACGCCCGGCGCGCCGTCGCTGGCGGGCGTGCGGCTCGGCATCCCCACCACGTGGTTCACCGAGCTGTGCGACGCGGGCGTGCTGGCCGCGTGGGATGCGGCCGTCGCCGCGCTGCGGGGCCTGGGCGCCGAGGTGGTGCCCGTCGACGTCCCCGACGCCCACCGCCTGCACGAGGACGTCACCATCGTGCTCACCTGCGAGCTCGCCGCCAACCAGGAGGGCGCGCTGGGGCGGTTCGCGCAGTACGACATCGGCACCCAGGTGCGCATCGCGCGCGGGCTGGTGCCGTCGGCGGTGGACTACCTGCGCTCGCTGCGCCGCCGCGCCGGCGCCCAGCGCGCGACGGTGCAGGCGTTCGACGCCGCCGGGATCGACGCGCTCGTCACCCCGGGCATCGGGGCGACGGCCGCGCGGCTGTCGGACGTCACCGTCGAGATCGACGGCGTGCGCCACCCCATGCAGTCGATCGTCGGCCGTAACACCGGCCTGTTCGACTACCTCGGCCTGCCCGCGGTGATGGCGCCGGCCGGTTTCGTCGACGGCCTGCCCGTCGGCGTGCAGATCGTGGGCCGGCCGTGGGCCGACGACACGTGCCTGCGCCTGGCGCAGGTGCTGCAGACCGTCACCGGCGTCCACGAGCGTCGCGCCGATGGATAGCGTTGCCGCACGGCATCATCCGCATCCGTGGCGGGTGTTCGCGGCCACCAGCATCGGCGTGGTCGCGGTATTTCTCAGCATCAGCGGCCTCACCGTCGCGCTGCCCACCGTCACCCGCGAGCTGGGGGCGTCGGCGGCGCAGTCGACGTGGATCCTGTTGGGCTACATGCTCGTCACCACCGCGCTGATCCTCGTGTTCGGCCGGCTCGCCGACATCGTCGGCCGGCGCCCGCTGTATCTGGCGGGGCTGGCGGTGTTCACGGTCGCGACCGGGCTGTGCATGCTCGCCCCGACGGCCGGGTGGCTGATCGCGGCACGGGTGCTGCAGGGCGTCGGGGCGGCGGCCGTCGTCACCAACAACACGGCGCTGCTCACCGACACGTTCCCGCCGCACAGCCTGGGCCGTGCCCTCGGCTGGAACGCGACCGTCGCGGCCATCGCGCAGGTCGTCGGGCCGGTGATCGGCGGTGCCGCGACGGCCGCGTTCGGCTGGCGCGGGCTGTTCGTCGTCGTGCTGCCCGTGGGGGTGCTCGCGATCGCGTCGTCGCTGCTGGTAATCCCGCGCGGGGCTCGCCGTCGCGTCGAGCGTGAGCCGTTCGACCTGGCCGGCGCGGTGCTGTCGACCGCGTTGCTGACCGCCGTCGTGCTGGCGCTGACGCCGGGGGTGACGTCGTCGCCGGGGTTGCCGTGGGTGTGCGGCGCGGCGAGCCTGGTGCTCGGCGCGGTGTTCGCGGCGGTGCAGATCCGTCGCACCCACCCGCTGGTGGACCTGACGCTGTTCCGCAACCGCGGCATCGCGCTCGTCCTCGTCGCGGTGCTCGTCAACGCCGTCGCCACCTACGCGGTGACACTGCTCGTGTCGCTGTACGGGCAGGCGGTGGGCGGGATCTCGGCCGTCGCGGCCGGGCTGCTGGTGATGCCCGTCGCGGTGGGCACCGTCGTCGCGGCCGCCGCCGCGGGCTCGCTCATGCTGCGCTTCACCCCGCGCACCCTGACCGCAACGGGCATGGCGCTCAACGCCGTCGGACTGCTCGGCGTCACCCTGATGCTCTCGCCCGACGGCGGCTCGCTGGGGGCGACGGCGCCGTTCCTGTTCGTCCTCGGCTGCGGCACCGGCCTGTTCATGACCCCGAGCACCAGCGCACTGATGCTCACCGCGCCCGCGGAACGTCGCGGGATCGCCAACGGGCTGCGCTCGACGCTGCAGAACGTCGGCTACCTGCTCAGCACCGCGCTGGCGCTGGCCGTCGCGACCGTCGGGCTCAGCGCCACCGCGCGGCAGGCCGCGTACGGCGGCACCCTCGGCACGCTCGGCAGCGCCGAACTGGCGCGGTTCGTCGACAACGTCCGCGCGGTGGGTCTCGCGCTCACCGTCGTCGCCGCCGCGGGTGTCGCCGTGTGCCTGGCCTTCCCGCGCCGGAACGTCGCCGCGCCCGCCGCCGTGCGTCCCCTCGAACCCGTCACGACCCTGAAGGACATTGCATGACCCTCGCCGACCGCACCGCCCAGGCGGCCGACTACGCCCGCGCCGGCTTCGGGCAGGAACTTCAGCCCGGCACCCGCCCGGCCCTGATCGTCGTCGATCCGGCCCGCGCCTACATCGACCCGGACTGCCCGCTCTACGCCGGGGTGGAGGAGAACGTCGCGGCGATGCGCACGCTGCTCGCCGACGCCCGCGCCGCCGGCATCCCCGTCGTGATCACCGAGGTGCGGCTGCGCGCCGACGGCGCCGACGCCGGGGTGTTCTTCAAGAAGTCGGGCACGCTCGTCGCGTTCTGCGAGGGCAGCCCGTACGGGGAACTCATCGACGGCCTCGAGCCGACGTGCGCCGAGCTGCTCGTGACCAAGAAATACGCGAGCGCGTTCTTCGGCACGTCGCTGAACTCGTACCTGACGTCGCTCGGGGTGGACACCGTCCTTATCGCCGGCCTGTCCACGAGCGGCTGCGTGCGCGCGACGACCCTGGACGCGATGCAGCACGGCTACATCCCCATCGTCGTGGAAGACGCCGTGGGCGACCGGGATCCGGCCATCCACCACTCGAACCTGTTCGACATGCAGCAGAAGATGGCTGAGGTCTGGCCCCTGACCCGCGCCCAGTCCTACCTCGCCCGTGCGTGATTCCGGTAGCTCGGGCTACCAGAAACGCGCACGGGTGGGGGAGCCGCACGGCAGTTAACACGAACGAACCAACGGTGTTGCCGGTCGCAACACGGCACCCGATACATTCGAAGTCATCGACCGCATCGGCCGGCTCCGCAACGTCGCGCCCCGCCTCTTGTCGAACCTCCTTCCCCCTCCAGGAGAATTCATGCGCCCCTCCTTTCCCGGTCGCGCCGCGATCGCCGCGCTCACCCTCACGGCCGCCCTCGGTCTCGCCGCATGCAGCAGTTCCGACTCCGGCGGCGGGGACGTCTCCGACGCCGACGTCGCCGCCGGCATCGAGTACGCCCGTGCCCAGCTTGCGAAGTACGAGGGCGACCCGGAGTTCACGCTCGAGGCCGAGCCCTTCCCGATGCGGAACATCGCCGGCAAGACGATCTTCGCGATCCCCACCAACAGCGAGAACCCCTACAACGTCGCCGTCGACGAGGAATCGAAGAAGGTCGCCGAGCGCTACGGCGCCACCTGGATCGAATACACGAACCAGGGCCAGCCCGCCCAGTGGGCCACCGGCGTCGAACAGGCCGTCAACCAGAGGGTCGACCTGATCATCCTCTCCCAGGGCATCGACGCCTCCCTCATCAAGCCGGCCCTCGAAAAGGCCGAGGCGGCAAATATTCCCGTCCTGCTCACCCACACCATCCTGCGCGGCGAGTCGCTACCCCCCGGCCTCGAGGGGCTCGTCGACGCCACCACCGACGCCCCGCTCGCCGAGGCCAACCGCCTCACCGTCGACTGGATGATCGACCGGACCGAGGGCGAGGGCAACGCCCTGATCATCACGTCCAACGAGGTCCCGCCCGCCAAGGCCGAGGTCGCGGCGATGGAGGACGAGATCGCGCAGTACTGCCCCCGGTGCGAATACAAGATCGTCAACGTGCCCGTCGCCGAGTGGGCCACCAAGATCCAGTCCGAGGTGCAGTCCGCCCTCTCCGCCGACCCCACCATCGACTTCGTCCTGCCCATCTACGACTCGATGTCGCTCTACGCCCAGTCCGGCATCAAGGCCGCCGGCAAGACCGGACAGGTCGAGATCTCGTCGGTCAACGGCACCCCCGCCGTGCTCAAGATCCAGCAGGACGACGGCATCGTCACCATGAACGTCGGCGAATCCATCCCGTGGCTCGCCTGGGCCACCATGGACCAGGCCGGCCGCCTGCTCCTGGGCTACGACCCCGTCCCGAACGGTGCCCAGCAGACCCCGCTCAAGCTCATCACCGCCGACAACATCGACGAGACCGGCACCCCGCCGCAGCCCGACAAGGGCTACGGCACCGCCTACGTCACCGGCTACGAGGCTCTGTGGGGGTCCAGTGAGCAGCCCTGACCCGATCGTCAACATCGTCGGCCTGTCCAAGACCTTCGGCAGCCACACCGTCCTGAAGGACGTCGGCCTGACGATCCACGCCGGCGAGGTGCACGGCCTGCTCGGTGAGAACGGCTCCGGCAAGTCCACCCTCATCAAGGTCCTCGCCGGGTTCCACGCCCCCGACCCCGGCGCCGCCCTGCAGGTCCGCGGCCGCGACGTGCCCCTGCCCGTCCCGGCCGGCGGGTTCCGCGAACTCGGCATCAGCTTCGTCCACCAGGACCTCGCCCTCGTGCCCGACCTGTCGGTGGTGGAGAACCTGCGCGTCGGGCCCGTCGTCGCCGGCTCGAGGCCGTGGATCTCCTGGCGGCGCGAGAAGTCGACCGCACGAGCGCTGTTCGACCGCTTCGGGCTCGACGTCGACCCCGACGCGCCGGTGTCGAGCCTCGGCGAGACCGACCGCGCGCTCGTCGCGATCTTGCGGGCCGTGGAGGAGCTCGGCGACCGCCGCACCCTCCTCGTCCTCGACGAGCCGACCGTGTTCCTGCCCCGTGAGGGGACCGACCTGCTGTTCTCCGTTGTCCGCGAGATCGTCGCCGACAAGAAGGCCGCGGTCCTGTTCGTCTCGCACGACCTCGACGAGGTGCTCGACCACACCGACCGTGTCACCGTCCTGCGCGACGGCGTCTCCCAGGGCACCCACCGCACCCGCGATCTCACCGCCGCCTCGCTGATCGACCTCATCGTCGGCCGCAGCCTCGACTCCGCCGACCCCCGCGTCGCCGGGCCCGTCCGCGACTTCGACGACGCGCCCCCGCTCGCCCGGGTCGAGGAACTCGAGACCGCGACCGTCGACGGCATCGGCTTCGACGTGTGCCCCGGCGAGATCGTCGGACTCACCGGCATCGCCGGCTCCGGCTACGACGACGTGCTGCCCGCCCTCTACGGGGCCCGTCCGGCCCGCGGAGGACGGTTGACGATCGGACCCAACACCGTGGCGCTGCAGACGATCACCCCGATCGACGCGCTCGACCGCAAGGTCGTGTACGTGCCGCCGGACCGCAAGTTGGAGGGCAGCGCACCGGAGCTGACCGTCGCCGAGAACATCACCCTGCCGATCCTCGGCGCGGGCTGGGTCAAACCGGGCGCGCTCAGGGCCGTCGCCGCGTCCCTCGCCGACCGCTGCGACGTGCGGCCCCGCGACCCGCAGGCCGTCTACGGTTCCCTCTCCGGCGGCAACCAGCAGAAGGCCCTGCTCGGCAAGTGGCTCCAGACCGACCCGGCGCTGGTGCTGCTCGCCGAACCCACCCAGGGCGTGGACATCGGTGCCCGCGCCCGCATCTTCGAGATGCTCCGCGAGACGGCGCGCGGGGGAGCGGGCATCGTCGTCGCCAGCTCCGACTACGAGCAGCTGTCGGTGCTGTGCGACCGCGTCCTCGTCTTCTCCCGCGGCCACATCATCGCCGAACTCACCGGCGACCGACTTTCCAAGCACCACATCTCGGACAGCGTCCTCGGACTGACCCGACAGGAAGTGAAAGCCTGATGTCCGTCACCCTCGACAAGACCACCACCACGAAAATGCCTGCCCCTGCTGCAGATTCGACCCGGCCGCGCGTCGTGCTCGGCCCGCTGGTCGAGAAGTACGCGCTCGTGCTGGCCCTCGTCGCCGTCGTGCTCGTCTTCAGCGCGCTGCGCCCCGAGATCTACCCGACCGCGAACAACGTGCAGAACATCCTCGGCTCCCAGGCCGTGCTGCTCATCCTCGCCCTCGGGCTGATCGTGCCGCTCACCGCCGGCGAGTTCGACCTCTCGGCCGTGTCCACCATGTCCCTCGCCGCGATGACCATCGCGGTGCTCAACGTCCAGCAAGGCTGGTCGCTGCTGCCGGCCATCGCCGTCGCCGTGCTCGTCGCGCTGGTCGTCGGCGTCGTCAACGCCGTGCTCGTCGTGCGGCTGCACATCGACTCGTTCATCGCGACGCTCGGCAGCGGCACCGTCGTCCTCGGCGTGGTGCAGTGGATCTCCGACTCCACCTCGGTCACCGGCATCGACGCCGGACTCGTCGACGCGACCATCGGCACCCGCCTATTCGGGGTGTCGCTGCAGTTCTACTACGCCCTCGCCCTCGTCGTGCTCACCGCGGTGATCTTCCAGTACACCCCGATCGGTCGGCGGCTGCTGTTCGTCGGGCGCGGACCGCAGGTCGCGCGGCTGAGCGGCCTGCACGTCGACCGCATCCGCGGCGGCGCACTCGTCACCTCCGCGCTCGTCGCGGCCCTGGCCGGCATCGTCTACGCCGGCATGCTCGGCGGCGCCGACCCGTCGTCCGGCCAGTCGTTCATGCTCCCGGCGTTCGCCGCCGCGTTCCTCGGCGCCACCGCGATCGTGCCCGGCCGCTTCAACGCCTTCGGCACCCTCGTCGCGGTGTACTTCCTCGTCGCCGGGGTCGTCGGCCTGCAGATGCTCGGCGTCGCCAGCTTCGTCCAGCAACTGTTCTACGGCGGCGCCCTCGTCGTCGCCGTCGCCCTCTCCGGTGCGGTCCGTCGCCGCACCGCCTCCCGATCCGCGCGCTGAGCGCCCGACCGAAGGACACCCGTCATGAAGACCACCGTCGTCGCCGGCAACCCCAAGCCCGGCTCCCGCACCCTCGACGCCGCCACCCTC
The DNA here is from genome assembly GCF_016804345.1 of Rhodococcus ruber. Lineage (NCBI taxonomy): Bacteria > Bacillati > Actinomycetota > Actinomycetes > Mycobacteriales > Nocardiaceae > Rhodococcus > Rhodococcus ruber. Next base: position 2,165,624 of record NZ_CP044211.1, read on the forward strand.
CTGGCCACCGAACTCACCGGCTCCGCCCCCGACCACGTCGTCGACGTGATCACCCTCGGACCCGGCCTGCTCGGCTGGGGCGACGACGCCGTCAAGGCGGCGGTGGACACCGTCGCCGCCTCGGACCTCGTGGTCTTCGCCAGCCCCACGTTCAAGGCCACCTACACCGGCATCCTCAAGCTGTTCCTCGACCAGTTCGCCACCGGCGACGGCCTGCGCGACGTCACCGCCGTGCCGCTCATGCTCGGCGCCGGCCCGGCCCACGCCATGGCCCCCGACCTGCTGCTCAAGCCGGTGCTCGTCGAACTCGGCGCCACCACCCCGGCGCCGGGGCTGTACCTGCTCGACTCCACCTACACCACCGACACCCGGATCGCGGACTACGCCGAGCGCTGGGCGCCGGTCCTGCGTTCCACTCTCCGGACGGAGACCCGATGACCACCCTGACCCTCGACGGCGCCGCGCTGCGCCGCGCCTTCGCCCACGTCCCGTCCGGGGTCGTCGCGATCTGCGCCGACACCGGCACCGAACGCCTCGGCGTGGCCGCGAGCACGTTCGTGCCGGTGTCGTTGGATCCGCCGCTGGTGGCGTTCTGCGTGCAGAACACCTCCACCACGTGGCCGAAGCTCGCGGCACGGCCGCGACTGGGCATCAGCGTCCTGAACTCCGACGGTGCCGCCCGGGGGCTCGCGGCCAAGGACGGCGACCGGTTCGCCGGCCTCGACACCGAAACCCGGGACGGGGGAGCGCTGTTCGTCGCCGGCTGTAGCGTCCGGATGGACGTGTCGATCGAGCAGCAGGTCCCCGCTGGCGACCACGCCATCGTAGTGTTGCGGGTCCACGAACTGCACTGCGACGACTCCGGCACAGAGCCGATCGTGTTCCACCGCAGCGCCTTCCGCAGGCTGGTGGCGTCGTGAGCCGGATGGAGGCGGCGCTCGCCGCACTGCGCGCGGGGCGTCCCGTCCTCGTCGCCGACGACGCCGACCGCGAGAACGAGGGCGACGTGATCCTCGCCGCCCACCACGCGAGTCCGGAGTGGATCGCGTGGACCGTGCGGCACACCTCGGGCCTGCTGTGCGCGCCGATGACCGGCGCCCGCGCCGACGCCCTGGACCTGCCGGCGATGGTGACCGACAACCAGGACCCGAAGCAGACCGCGTACACGATCACAGTCGACGCGGCGCGCGGGGTGAGCACCGGCATCAGCGCTGCCGACCGTGCCACCACGCTGCGGGTACTCGCCGACCCCACCGCCACCGCCCGGGACCTGATCCGGCCCGGGCACATCTTGCCGCTGCGCGCCCGGCCCGGTGGTGTGCTCGAACGTCCCGGCCACACCGAGGCCGCCGTCGACCTGTGCGCGCTCGCCGGCCTGCCGCAGGTCGGGGTGATCGCCGAGCTCGTCGCCGACGACGGATCCATGATGCGCCTGCCCGGCATCGAGGACCTCGGCGCCCGGCACGACCTGCCCGTCCTCACCGTCGCGGAGCTGATCAACTACCGTGCCGCGCACGCGCTGCCCGCACCCGTCGCGCCGACGGGACGGGTGCTCCGCGCCGCCGAGACGGTGATGCCGACCCGGTTCGGCACCTTCCGCGCCGTCGGCTACCAGGATCGGCTCACAGGCGCCGAGCATCTGGCGCTGCTCGCCGGCGAGCCGGGCGACGGCGCGCTGGTGCGGGTGCACTCCGAATGCCTGACCGGGGAGTCGTTCGCCTCCCAGCGCTGCGAGTGCGGCCCCCAGCTCGACGCCGCGCTCGAGCGTCTCGCCTACGAGGGCGGGGTGCTGGTGTACCTGCGCGGGCACGAGGGCCGTGGCATCGGTCTGCTCAAGAAGCTCGCCGCCTACCGGCTGCAGGACGGCGGCCTGGACACCGTGCAGGCCAACCTCGAACTCGACGAACCCGCCGACGGCCGCGAATACGGCGGCGCCGCCGCGATCCTGCACGACCTCGGTGTGCAGTCGGTGCGGCTGCTCACCAATAACCCGGCCAAGATCTCCGGGCTCGAGGCCAACGGCATCGTCGTGTCGGGGCGGGTGCCGCTGCACGTGGGCAGTGCCCCGGCGAACGTGCGGTACCTGGAGACGAAGCGGCGGCGGATGGGGCACCTGCTGCCCGCGGCGGAAGGCTGAGGCGCAGAACGGTATCCGCGCGTCGCGCAGTCATCCGCACGTTCAATTGTGGGGGCGGATGACTGACGGTGGAGCGGCTGTGAATGTCACTCAGCGGCTGCGTGACTCGAACTCGCCTAGTGCGGCGACGATACGCGCGACGGTGTCTTCGATCCGGCAAGCTCCAGAGATGGACTCGGAGCGAGGCCGCGGAGCTCGTCCGGCGCGCCGGCGGACACGTGCAGGATGCCGTCGGCGACTCGACCACGCTGCTCGTGCGAGGGGACGTCCGCAACGGACTGAACGAGTCCGAGGGACGCAAGCTGTACGCGGTGCGGGAACGCCTGCGGCTCGGGCAGAGGATCTCGATCATCGGGCAGACGGGCCTCGAACGTCTGCTCGGACAGCGGCACTGACCGAAACGAGCCGCAGGGGTCACGCTGGGGGCTACGTGCCGATCGGAAGCGTGTCGGGGAACTCGTACTCGCATCCCAGTTCGTCGAGCGGGGGCGCGTCCGGGTTGTCGCGGAACCACGAAACACATGCGTCGGCAGCCAAGGTGACGTCGCGGGTGAAGAGGTAGCCGTCGGTGCAGTCGTCGAAGTGGCCGTCGAAGAACCATCGGTCGAGCTCGAGCCCGTCCACAGCGTGAGTGTCCAGCCGCAGCCGGCCGAGTACGGTCCGGGAGCGGCGGACCATCAGCACACCGTCTGCCAGCACGTGTACCTGCGCGCACACCACCAGATCCTCGTCCTCGTCCTCGTCCTCGTCCTCGTCCTGGTCGAGCGGAGCGACGTAGCCGCTCGGTCCCAGGTCGATGACGAGACCCGTCGGCTTGTCGGTGAACGAGTCGACGAGCCAGTCGATCATTCCGTCCCAGGTGTTGATCTCCGGGACGTCCGTGCTGTCGTTCACTGGCCGCCTCCTCTGTGGTTTCCTCCAGTGCGATCAACCGTAGCGCGCGGCACCGACACAAGAGCGGTGCTCTCTGCCTGAATCCTGCGGATGTCGTTCAGCGCGATGCCGATTCGAAGTCGTCGAGAACCGCGACGATCCGACCGACGGTGTCCTCCAGGCCGACGCACCACTGGGATTCCGGTAGGGGAGCGCTGCTGTCGCGGAAGTGGATGCGGGCGAAAATGAGCACCCCGTAGGAACTTTCGACGCTCATCCCGCAGCTGTAGGGCAGAGACGAATTGGACTTCAGCAGCGCACGTCGACCGACGATTTCGGTGGGTACGATGTCGTCACCGTTGCCGGTGGCCTTCTGCCACTCTTCCTCGAAGGTGAAGTTGGCCGACATCACCGTCAGTCCGTAGCGGGCCAGGACTCCGGGTATGCGGAGGGTGCCCTTGTAGGAGCAGCCCAGCATGGTGTAATGCGTGGCGGCGAAGTCCGCTTCGTCTTCGGTTTCCGGGTCGTAGCCGGCGGTGGTGAGCACGTGGGCGGGGATGTCCAGGCACGGGTCGAAGGCGACGAGAGGCCGATCGGATTCGTCGACCAGGCGTGGCACTCGGGTCGTGGTGGTCGGCGCGTGCGGGGATGCGCCTACGGTGACCTCGGTAGGCGTGGGCGCGGCGCAACCGGTGAGCACGACGAGTGCCAGAAGCGCACCGGCTGCGATCGCGGTGCGGCGTCCGGTCACAGCTCGTCCTGGCTTGCACGGTGCAGGCGCTCGGTCCAGTCGTACTCGGCGGTCAGGAAGCCGTCCCCGCCGGCGGCGAACGTCTCGCGCATACCGCTGAGCACCGCGTGGAACTGTTCGAGCCGTTCATCGAGCGACTCGGGCGTGCCGTGAGCCTTGCGCACGAAACCGGCGCGTAGATCCTCTGCCGATCTGAAGCCCCCAAAGCTCGGCGCATCGGTGAGGCGTCTTGCGTTCAGCGCCGCTTCTCGCAAAGTCTCGAGCATGGTGTCGCAGAGTGCGACGATCTCGTCGATCGCCTGCGGATCCAGACGAAGTCCTTCGGCCATGAAATCCCCCCCGTGATGTCCATCGGCCCGGGTACTGTAGCGCGCCGACGGCATGGGAACGCCGCCGCTCGAACGCGAGGCACTGGCGACTGATGAGCGGGACGACCGGGTGTCTGCCGACTCGGTGAGCGTTGCCGCGGAAGCCGTCAAATTTTCGGCGTCGGGTCATCCGACAGTCGCAAGTAGGGGCGGTCCTTCTGTGTAAGGTGCATCGGGCAGGTTGGGGACACAGGGGGCATCTACATGGGGGAGAGCGTTTTCGTCGTGCCGGAAGAACTCCGGTTGCTTGCAGCAAGGGCTGCCGATGCCGGTGCCGCACTGGAGAAATGCACCGACAGGTCGGAGGTCGGGGATCTGCTTTCCGGATCGTGCACCGCGGTGGCATGTGAAGAGGTGTGGGCAGCCGTGGTCGCATCGACGTCCCAGTTGGCCGCTCGTCTGCGCGACGTGGCGATGAGGGCTGATGCTGCTGCGAATTCGTATTCGGAGGTGGATCGTGCGTCGGCCGACGCATTGCGCGACCTGCGGGGCAGAGTGTGAGTCCGGCGACGAGAGAGCAGGCCCAACGCTGGGACACCGCTTCGCTGGTCGTGATCGCAGCTGCGTGGGAAGAACTCTGTGACGAGATCGACCGGCGTAAGCGCGACGTGGAGCGCGACTTCGACGACTCGCACCGGTTCTGGCTAGGAGCAGCCGGCGATCACGAACGCACCAGGATGCAGCGATTCGTGGATGCGGCGAATCGCGCGGCAGGAGGTCTCGAACGTTGTGTCGATGTTGCTCACCGCGGAGCCTCGAGCATCGAGGCCGCGCGATCGTACGTATTGCATGCCGTCGCGTCGGCGGAATGTGAGGGGTTTCGGGTTGCGAACGATGGGCGTGTCTCGGCGGTCGATGTGGCCGGAGCCTCGAAAGAAGTCGCGAGCCGACACGAGACGGAGATTGTCCGCGCGTTGACCGTACTGGGCGACGAAGACGCGCGGGTTGCAGCGGCGATGCGGAGAGCGCTCGAGTCGCTCTCCGCGATGCAATCGGACGAGGTTCGGTTTCCGGCGGACGTGGTGCTCGCAGGACCCGCACCTGCCCCGGGGGCAGACTCCGGCGACGAGCGGCGGGCGGATGCCGCCGATGCATTCGAACGACTCACAGGTCGGCTTCCGCTCGACCCGGTTGACTGGACGACGGCCCACATCCTTGTTGCGAGCAGCTTCGCCGAGAAGTACGCGGGGGTCGGGCCAGAGGTCGTCGCGGGTCGGATCGAACCCGTGCCGGGTCAGGGCGTAGTGCGGATCGGGCTCTACATCCCGTCCGAAACGGTGGTGAACCTGCCGCAGGATCTGGGTGACCATCGGTCCGAGGATCCCCGGTTCGACGTCGAGGACACACGAGTCGCGATCTACGTCGACTACGAGAACGGCATGGTGGTCGCCCGTCAGAATCCTTCGGTGTCGGTCGACGGTGACGTACGGGCCGGTGTGCCGACCGTAGACGTCCAGCAGGCGGCCGACGGTGCCGTTCGGATCCAGTACCACGCGAGAAACCCTCTCGCTCCGGATGTGTCGACGCCAACGCATACCGTCAACGGTGACATCGTCGTATCGCCGCGGGCGGACGGAATTGCTGTCGACGGTGTGATCACGGATTACCCGGCGCTCGAGGTCTATCGGGACACGCCCATGGGCGGTACGGAAACTGTCACGATCGACCCTGCCGACAGCGGCAGCGAATACGGACCGTTCATCAACCTTCCGTTCCATCATTCGATCGGGGTCGGAACGGAAGCGTTCGAGCGTTTCAGGTCTGCATATGCTCAGTTGCCGCCTTACGGGGCTGGGACACGTCCGGATGCGGATCCGCACCAGCCCACGAGGCTCGGTGGTACGGAGGATCCACCTCGCGTGGTGGTCGTCCGATGATTCGGCCGGTCCTTCCGTCGGGAATCTCGCAACGGCTCGATCGGATCGGCTTCTGGGAGGCCGCCACGTGGTCCCTGCCGCTCGCCGCAGGCGGCGGAGCGTCGTTGTTCGTCGGGATCGTTGCCGCGATCGGCACGATCGATTATCGGGCGAACCCGCCGGAAGGGTGGATCCTCGCTGTCGTCGCCGCGGTCATGGCTGCCATCGCTGCTGTGCTGGCGCGCTCACGCGTCGAACGTCGCCGCGGCATTGCGCTCGGAGTCGGTGGGGCCGCGGTAGTTCTCTGTGTCGTGTGGTCGTTGTCGTGACGAGCCGTGAGTCGTGGTGGACCGATCGCATCGATTGGTTCGGCCCGGAAAGCTTCGCCGGGGCGCTGTGCGGCCTGGTGTGCGTGGCGTCGGTCCCACTCGGCATTGCCGGCGGCGACGCCGCGTGGCCGTACCTCGGTCCCCTCGTCGGTGGGGGATTGCTGACGGCGTTCCGCGGGCCGGTCCGTCGATTCGGCATGGGGTTGGCCATCTCCAGCGTCGCGGTCCCGTCGCTGCTGGTCGGTGTTCTGTTGTTCGGTGGGGCGGCGGCGGCACTTCGATGAACGGCAGCCCAGGGCGGAGGGCACGTCCGGGCGGTCCCGTCGCCGCGATCCCCGTATGCTGCGGTAATGCCGGAGATCCGGGTCCTCGAGACCGAATCAGAGCTGCTGTCGGCGGCGAAACTGTTCCGTACCGCGATGATCGGGATGCCCGCCCCGAATCCGCTCCAGCCGGGCCAGATCCTGACCCAGCGCGAGCAGGGCCGCACGCTCGGCGCGTTCGTCGACGGGCAGTTGGTGGGCACCGTGGAGTCGGCGTCGAGCGGGATGATCCTGCCGGGCGGGCGCCGCGTCCCGCACGCCGCCGTCACGCACGTCGGGGTGCTGCCCACGCACACGCGTCGGGGCGTGCTGTCGGCGTTGATGCGGCACCAGCTCGGCGACGCCCGCGACCGGGGTGAGGTGGTCACGTCGCTGCGAGCCTCCGAGGCGACGATCTACGGCCGTTTCGGGTACGGCATCGCGACCACGACGCACACCGTCGAACTGGACGTGCGGCGGGCTGTCCTGCGTCCGTCGGTGGGGGAGGGCGGGCCGGTGCGGCTCGTCGACCCGCACGACGCGTGGGACCTGCTCTCGCGCATCGCCGACGACAATCCGTCGTCGCGGCCCGGGAGCATCGACCGCATCCCGCCTTGGTGGCGGTCGCAGGAGCACCGGATCGTCGGGGACCGCGAACCCCGGTACGTCGCGGTGCACGGCGAGCCGGGAGCGGAGACGGGCTTCGCCCGCTACCGCCCGATCGGCACCGACACCTGGTTCGGCAGCCGGGAGCGCACGGTCGTCGTCGAGGACTTCTTCGCGCCGACCCGCACCGCCTACCTGGGCCTGCTGCGGTTCCTGCTGAACCTCGATCTCGTCGACACGTTCGTCTTCGCCGCGATGCCGCAGGACGACCCGTTGCCGTGGTTGTTGACGGACTCGCGCGCGGTGCAGCTGCGCCGCGCCGGCGACGAGACGTGGCTGCGGATCGTGGACGTGCCCGCCGCGTTGCGGGAGCGGACGTTCGCCGGCCCCGGTGAGGTGCGGTTGGCGGTGGTCGACGACCGGCTGCCGGAGAACTCCGGCACCTACCGGATCTCGGCGTCGGGCGCGGAACGCGTGGACGAGCCGGCACAGCTGGAGGTGGACGCGTCCACGCTCGCCGCGACGCTGCTCGGCGGGACCCGCTGGCATCAGCTCGAGGTCGCCGGGCTCGTGCAGGTGCACGACGCGGACGCGCTGCCGGTGGTCGAGCAGTTGTTCGCGACGGCCTCGGCGCCGTTCGCGGGCGTCATGTTCTGAATCCGAGCCTGCGCCCGTTTCTGCGTGCTTGCACCCGTTTCGTCGCGCCGGAACGGATGCAAGCCGACAGGAACGGGTGCAAGGTCGGCTAGTTCGCGTCGGTCTGCGCGCGGCGCTTGCGCACCCGCTTGACCACGGCGTACCCGGCGAAGAGCACGACGCCACCGATCACGACGTTCTGGAACATCGACGCGTACGGCTCGACGCGGGACCAGTTCGCGCCCAGGCCGTAGCCGGCGAAGACGAAGATGCTGTTCCAGATGAGGCTGCCCGCGGTCGTGAAGAGGACGAATCGCCACGCGGGCATGCGGGTGACGCCCGCGGGGATGGAGATCAGGCTGCGGAAGAGCGGGACCATGCGGCCGAAGAACACGGCCTTGCCGCCGTGTCGTTCGAACCAGGCGGTGGTGCGGTCGAGGTCTGCGACGTCGACGAGGGGAAGCCGGTCGACGATCCGCCGGATCCGGTCTGGACCGATGCCGCGTCCGGCCGCGTAGAGACCGAGGGCGCCGACGAGCGAGCCGAGGGTGGTCCAGAACAGGGCGCCGAAGAGAGTGAAGCTGCCGAGGCTTGCGGCGAACCCGGCGAGCGGCAGGATGACCTCGCTGGGCAGCGGCGGGAAGAAGTTCTCCAGCGCGATCGCGATCCCCGCTCCGACGCCGCCGAGCCGGTCCATGAGGGACAGCGCCCAGCCGGCGAGGCCTTCGGTGGGGGCGCCGGCGTCGGCCGGTATGGCAGCGAGGAGTGCGGCAGTCACCTGATCCACCATAACGACCGATCACGCCGGATCCGGCCGACGTGAGGGCCGCCACGGCCGTCGTGCGGTCAGGATCCGGCGAGCGCGGCCTGCAGTTTCTGCACCACGGTGGGTGCCGGGTTCTGGTTCTGGGCGTTCGGGATGTCGCTGTTGACCGCGACGAGGATGATGTCGCGGGTGTCCTGGTTGTAGCCGAAGTAGGTGTTGAAGCCGGGCAGTTCGCCGGTGTGGCTGAGCCAGCCGTCGGCGTCGCCGAGCCCGAGCCCGTACGCCGCGGTCGCGGTGTTCGGCGGCAGCCCGTACAGGAACGACGACATCCGCACGTCCTGGGTCTGCTGGTCGTAGAGTCCCTCGCCGGTGCCGATGGCCTTCGCCCAGATCTGCAGGTCGTCGAGGGTGGAGATCATCGCCCCGGCCGCCCACGCCCACGACGGATCCCAGTTGGTGGCGTCGGTGGTCTGCCCCTCCGGCTGTCCCTGTTCGGTGACGCCGTCGAGATGGGGGGAGGGGATGTCGGTGCCGTCGGGGAACGACGTCTCGCTCATGCCGATGGGCTCGGTGATCCGCTCAGTGATGTAGTCGCCCAGGCTCTGCCCGCTGACCTGCTCGACGACCAGGCCGAGGGCGATGAGGTTCGAGTTCGAGTACTCCCACTTCTCCCCGGGCGCGAAGTTCGGCGGGTCACCACGCACGATGTCGAGCAGCTGCTCGGGAGTCCAGGGCTTGGTGGGGTCGCCGAACAGCTGGTTCTGGAAGTTCTCGTCGAAGGTGTAGCTGGGGATGCCGCTGGTCATGTCGGCGAGCTGGCGCAGGGTGGCGGTGTCGCCGTTGGGCAGACCCGGCACGTACTTGCCGATGGGATCGTCGAGGGAGAGCTTGCCGTCCTGCATCAGCTGGAGGATCGCGGTGACGGTGAACGTCTTGGTGATGCTGCCGATGCGCGTGTGGTCGGAGGCGGTCGGGGGCTCGGTCGAGTCCCGGCCGGCGGTCCCGGAGCTGCCGGTCCACTCGTAGTCGGCCGTGATCACCCGCGCGACGACGCCGGGGAACTTGAAGTCGTCGCGCACGTCGTCGAGCGCGGCCTGGAACTGCTCGGCCTGGGCCGAGTCGGGCGCGCGGGTGGTCGTCGTCGCGGAGTCCTCGGTGCCGCTGTCGGAGCCGCAGGCGGCGGCCGCCAGAACGAAGGTGGTCATCGCAAGGATCGACAGCCGGCGCATGGCGTCTCCAGAGTTCGGGGGATTTCTCCGGATTTCAGTGTGACGTCTGCGCCGGGGTCCTGCGCCGGATTCGATCATGTTCCCCCCGCAGCGGGGATATGCCGGTCAGTTCGGAGCCGAGAAGAGCCCGGAGTAGTCGTGCGGTCCGTGCCGGCGGGGATCCGTCTCGGCCTCGGTGGGAGTGTTCGCGTCGGCGGGGGTGCCGGGCTGAAGGAAGATCGGGTACTCGTGGTGCTGCATGGTGTCCTGTTCTGTGGTGGTAATCGTCGGGGGAAGCGGGTCAGTGTTCATCGGGCACACCGGCGACGGTCCGCATGATCTCGTAGGCGCGGTCGGGGTCGGTGTGGGGCGCGACGATCGTCAGCGCGAGCCGGGTGCCGTGTTCGCCGAACAGATACATCAGAGTCGACGGCTGGCCGGGGATCGGACCGGTGATCTCGATGCCGTCGACGTCGTCGATGCGCCGCTGGGCGGAGCTGACCGCATTCCATTCGAACGCGATCCGCACGACGGGCCCGAGCCTCGGGGCGAGTGCCGAGACCAGGTCGTGCAGCTCCGAGGTGATGTTCTGGGTCCAGGGGAACCAGGCGCCGTCGACGGACGACGTGGGCGCCCCGGCAGGTCGCAGCAGCAACCGCGGGGTGCGGGTGGGTTCGGGGAACGGTTGCGTTCCCGGCTGCGCCGGCACACCCCGGTCGGTGCCGCGCTGTCCGGGCCGCGGTGTGTGCGTCACGGGACGCTCCTTGGTCGGCCGCGAATCAGCCGGAAGATGTTCCAATCGGGGCCCACCGGGCGGGAAGCCCGATGCGAAATGCCCATCGATGACTCGAAGCCTACAGGGTGGGGTGGAAACGGGCGAATGCGCCGCGGGTCGCACCGGCGTTCGGACCGCGACGGGCCGGTGGCGGCGGTAATCTCACGGAGTGGACGAGTTGAACGAGAAGGGCGAACCGTTCGAACTCGCGTCGGACGGTCAGATCGACGTCACCCCGGAGATCGACGAGATCGGCGAGCTGCTGCGGAAGTCCGGCCGCAAGAATCGGATCGCCGACGTCGACGAACCGTGGCGGAACGGCTATCCGTACGACACGAAGATGACGCGGCGGCAGTACGAGGCCCGCAAACGCAAGCTGCAGATCGAACTGCTCAAGCTGCAGGCCTGGGTCAAGGAGCACAACGAGAAGATCGTCGTCATCTTCGAAGGGCGCGACGCGGCCGGCAAGGGCGGGGCGATCAAGCGGTTCACCGAACATCTCAATCCCCGCGGTGCGCGGGTGATGGCGCTCGAGAAGCCGACCGAGCGGGAACGCACGCAGTGGTATTTCCAGCGCTACGTCGAGCACCTGCCGGCGGGCGGGGAGATCGTGCTGATGGACCGGTCCTGGTACAACCGGGCCGGTGTCGAACGGGTGATGGGCTACTGCACCCCCAACGAGTACCGCGAATTCACGCGCTCCGCACCGGAATTCGAGCGGATGCTGGTGCAGTCCGGGATCCACCTGGTCAAGTTCTGGTTCTCGGTGGGCCGCGAGGAGCAGCACGCGCGGTTCGTCGCGCGCAGCACCGACCCCGTCAAGCAGTGGAAGCTCTCGCCGACGGACCTCGCGAGCCTCGACAAGTGGGACGCGTACACGGAGGCGAAGGAGGCGATGCTGTTCTACACCGACACCCCGCACGCCCCGTGGACCATCGTCAAGGCGAACGACAAGAAGCGTTCGCGGATCGAGGCGATGAAGTGGGTGCTGCATCGCTTCGACTACACCGGCAAGAATCCGCGCGTGGTCGGCACCCCGGATGCCCAGATCATCGGCTCGCCCGAGACGGTCTACGACGAGGGGGAGCGCCCCTCGGAGACCTTCCCGACGGTGTGATGTGCGCCCGGTGCGCGGTTTCGGGGCGCGGGCGACCGGGTAATGCGGGAGGGCTGCACCGACCGAGGTCGGCCGACATCGAAAGGACGTCACACCGTGGGAAGTCCGGAACAGCGCGATGACCGAGAAGAGCCCGTGGAGGCCACCGACCGTCCCGCCCCGGTCACCGGGGAGGACCTGGAGAACCTGGTGGACGACATGGAGAAACGGGTCGAGAGCGAACGCGAGGAGGAGGGCGTCGAGGGCAGCGTTTCGGACCGCGAGGAGCAGCGTCCGATCGAGACCGGCGACGAGGCGCCGGACTGACCGTCCCCTCTCGTGACGGATCGGCCGCCGACGATGCCCGGTGCCACGACCCGCAGCTTCGTCCTGTTGCCGGGGGCGGGGTCGGACTCGTGGTACTGGCACCGGGTGGCGCCGTTGCTGCGCGGGCACGAGGTCGTGCCGGTCGACCTCCCGTACACCGACCCCGGCGCCGACCAGTACGCGTACGCGGACGTCGTGGTGGCGGCCTGCCGTGACTTCGCGCGCCCACCGACCCTGGTCGCGCAGTCGATGTCCGCGTTCACCGCGGCGATCGTCGCCGAGCGGATGCCGGTCCACGCGCTGGTCCTGGTGGCGCCGATGATCCCGGCGCCGGGCGAGTCGCCGGGACAGTGGTGGTCGGCGGTGGGGCAGGCCGAGGCGAAGCGCGCGCAGGACGTCGCCGACGGACGTGACCCGGACGCGCCGCTGGATCCGCGCGCGTTGTTCTTCCACGACGTGCCGGACGACGTCGTCGACGAGGCATTCGCGCACGAGCAGCCGGACATGGCGGAGTCGGCGTTCGAGCCGGCGTGGCGGGCGCGGCGGTGGCCGGACGTACCGGTGCGGGTGATCGCGGGCCGGCACGACCGGCTGTTCCCGCTGCCGCTGATCGAGCGGCTCGCGCACGAACGCCTGGGGGTGGAGCCGGAGGTGATCGACACCGGCCACCTGCCGGCCCTCGCCCGCCCGGCCGAACTGGCGTCGCTGCTGCTGCGGGAATGATCTGCCCGGGACGCTACCGGTTTCCGTTGCGGGACTTGCCGTTCGACGTGGACTCGCGCTGCCCGCCGGTGAACTGTGCCGCCGCCGCGGCCGGCATGGGCTCGTAGCGCAGGTGCATCCGGGAGAACTCCGCGGTGCCCTGCGTGAGCGACCGCAGATCCACCGGGTAGCGGGCGAGTTCGAGTTCGGGGACCTCCGCGCGCAGCAGAGTGCGGCCCGGCTCGGCGCTCTCGGTGCCCAGGACCCGGCCGCGCCGGGCGGACAGGTCGCCGAGGACGGCGCCGAGGTACTCCTCGGGCAGGATCACCCGCACCGCGGCGACGGGTTCGAGCAGCGTGACCTCGGTGTGTGTGGCGGCGTCACGCAGGGCGAGCCCGGCCGCGGTCTGGAACGCGGCGTCGGAGGAGTCCACCGAGTGCGCCTTGCCGTCGACGAGGGTGACGCGGACGTCGATGAGCGGGTTCCCGGTGGCCACCCCCTTGGCGGCCTGCGCCCGCACGCCCTTCTCCACGGACGGGTAGAACTGCCTGGGCACGGCGCCGCCGACGACGCGTTCGGCGAATTCGATGCCGCCGCCGAGCGGCAACGGTTCGACCTCGACGTCGCACACCGCGTACTGGCCGTGGCCGCCGGACTGTTTGACGAGCCGGCCGTGGCCCTTGGCCGGGGTGGCGAACGTCTCGCGCAGCGCCACCCGGTACGGGACGCCGTCGACGTGCACGCCGTGGCGGGTGCGCAGCCGGTCGAGGACGACCTCGGCGTGGGCCTCGCCCGTGCACCACAGCACCAGCTGGTGGGTGTCGGGGTTCTGTTCGAGGCGCAGGGCCGGGTCCTCGGCGGTCAGCCGGGCGAGCGCTTGCGAGAGCTTGTCGTCGTCGCTGCGGGTATGGGCCTCGACGGCCACCGGCAGCAGCGGCTCGGGTAGCGGCCAGCGGTCCAGGAGGGTCGACTCCCCCGCGTCGGAAAGGGTGTCGCCGGGCTGGGCGGTGAGGAGCTTGGCGATGCAGACCAGGTCGCCGGCGACGGCCTCGGGCACCGGGCGCTGTTGCCGGCCGAACGGGCTGGTGAGGGTCGCGACGCGTTCGGTGGTGTCGTCGCCGGCGGCTCCGGCCAGCCGGATCGTCGTGTCGGGCCGCAAGGTTCCGGAATACACCCGCACGAGGCTGATGCGTCCGACGTAGGCGTCCCCGGCCACGCGGATCACCTGCGCCGCCAGCGGTGCCTCGGGGTCGGCGGCGGGGGCGGGCGGGCGACGGTGGGTGGGGTCGGGGAAGGCCATCGCGACGAGGTCGAGCAGCTCGGCGGCGCCCACCCCGTAGTCGGTGGTGGCGAGCGCGGGATGCAGTGCGCAGTCGACGATCTCGTGCCGCAGCCCCTCGTCGAGGGATTCGGTGTCGAGGGCTTCGCCCGCGAGGTAGCGCTCCATGAGGGTGTCGTCCTGGCCGGAGATCGCCTCGACGAGGCTCTCGCGTGCGGCGCCGGTGTCCGGCACGGCGGCGGGATTGCCGTAGCCGCGGCCGCTGAGCAGATCGATCGAGCCGCAGGGGCGGCCGCCGTCGAAGACCGGCACGTAGACCGGGCGCAGGGTGTCCGGGCCGAGGTCGAACGCGTCGTGGCACGCGGTGAGCATGTCGTCGAAGCCGGTGCGGGCGACGTCGAGCTTGGAGACGACGATGGCGCGGGGGATCGCGGTCTCGGCGCACTCGCGCCACAGGGTGCGGGTGGCGGCGGAGATGGGATCGGTTGCGGAGACCACGAATACGGCCGCGTCGGCGGCGTGCAGACCCGCGCGGACCTCGGCGTCGAAGTCCGGGTGCCCGGGGGTGTCGATGATGTTGATCTTCACCCCGTTCCACGCGAGCGGTAGCACGGCCAGCTGCACCGAGCGACGGTGCTGCTGTTCGATCGCCTCGTAGTCGGAGACGGTGGTGCCGTCGGCGGTCCGGCCGGCCCGGCCCACGGCGCCGGCGGCCAGCGCGAGGGATTCGGCGAGGGTGGTCTTGCCGACCCCGCTGCAGCCGACGAGGACGACGTTGCGGAGCTGTGCGGGGCGCTCGACGGCGGGCGCCCGTTCGGTGCGTGCGGCAGAGCGGTCGGGCATCGGCGACTCCTCCCGTGGCCTGTGCCAAAAGTGTAGGAGGCGCCTCCGTCGCCGTGGCGTCTTTCGGGCACGCCGACGATCCGGAAAGGCACCACGAAGCCCGCGCGTCGGCTACTCTCAACCTGAACTTGAGGTTTAGGGAGGTCCTCGTGGTGGTTGCCCGGCGTCCGGCACTCGTCCGCCTGCTCACGACCGGTACGGCCCTCGCCGCCGTGACCGTGCTGGGTGCGGGAGCCGCCGTCGCGGCACCCGGCACCGGGTCGAACTCCGGCTCCTCGGTGCCGGCCGCCTTCCAGGAGGACCCCGGCCCGCTGCCCGAGCTGCGTGACATCGAGACCGCGGCCATCGTGGGGGAGACCCCGATCGCCGAACGCGCGGTGCGGCTGACGGTCGCGAGCCCCGCCCTGCGCCGCGACGTGGGCGTCGAGGTCCTGCTCCCCGCCGACAACTCCGTCCCGCGTCCCACCCTGTTCCTGCTCGACGGGGTCAGCGCCCGCAACCACACGAGCGGCTGGATGAACATCGGCGGCGCGCCCGCCTTCTTCGCCGACAAGAACGTCAACGTCGTCATGCCCAACGGTGGGCGCGGCAGCCTCTACAGCGACTGGCTGCAGTCCGACCCCAAGCTCGGGCTCAACAAGTGGGAGACCTTCCTCACCCAGGAACTGCCGCCGCTGCTCGCCGCGCGGCTGAACAGCAACGGGGTCAACGCGATCGCCGGGAACTCGATGGGTGGGCAGGCGGCGATGATGCTCGCCCACCGCCACCCCGAGCTGTACCGGGGCGTCGCCGCGTTCAGCGGCTGCTACTCGACCGTCGACCTGCTCGGCAGCGCCGTCGTGCAGACCAGCACCTCGTCGCAGGGCGGCGACGCCGTGAACATGTGGGGGCCGCCCGGCAGCCGGGAGTGGGCCGAGCACGACACCGTCGCGCACGCCGAGAACCTCGCCGGCAAGGAGCTGTACCTGTCCGCCGCGACCGGCGTGCCGGGACCCCACGAGACACCCGACACCCCGGACCTCGCGCGCACGCTCGTCCTCGGCGGCATCCTCGAGGCCGGCTCGCGGATGTGCACCCAGCGGCTCGAGGAGCGCCTCGGAGCCCTGAAGATCCCCGTCACCGTCACCTACGAACCCGTCGGGGTGCACGCGTGGGGCTACTGGCGCGACCAGCTGCCCAAGGCGTGGCCGACGCTCCAGCGCGCCCTCGAGACCCGGCCCTGACCCGCCGCGGCGGGCCGGACCGGCTTCCCGCTGCGCGTCGGGCCCGCGTCGTACGCTGCCTGTGAAGCACATCACTCAGGGGAGAAGGACCGACACATGAACAACGTGCTCGATCGCACGAAGATCTACATCGGCGGCGAATGGGTGGACTCCGACGGCACCGGCCGGATCGACGTGATCGCCCCGGCCACCGAGGACGTTATCGCCGTCGTCGCCGAAGGCACCGCGCAGGACGTCGACCGGGCCGTCCGCGCCGCGCGTGCGGCGTTCCCGGCGTGGTCGGCGCTCAGCGGCGCCGAACGGGGCGCCCACCTCGGCAAGGTCGCGGCCCTCATGGCCGAGCGCATCGACGAGCTCGCCGAACTGGTCTCGCGCGACATGGGCATGCCGGTGGCGCTGGCCAAGCCGGTCCAGATCGGCATGCCGCTGAAGAACATCACCCGCTACGCCGAACTCGCCGCGACCTACGACTTCGACGCCGGGGAGGTGGGCAACGCCCTCATCGTCCGGGAACCCATCGGCGTCGTCGGTGCCATCACCCCGTGGAACTACCCACTGCACCAGGTGGTCCTGAAGGTCTTCGCGGCCCTCGCGGGCGGCTGCACCGTCGTGCTCAAGCCGACCGAGGTGGCGCCCCTGATCACCTACGCGCTCGTCGACCTCTGCGACGAGGCCGGGCTGCCGCCCGGCGTGTTCAACCTCGTCAGCGGATACGGTCCCGTCGTGGGGGAGGCCATCGCCGCGCATCCCGACGTGGACATGGTGTCGTTCACCGGCTCCACCCGCGCGGGCAAGCGCGTCGCCGTCGTCGCCGCGGAGACGGTGAAGAAGGTCGCGCTCGAACTCGGCGGCAAGTCTGCCAACGTCATCCTCGACGACGCCGACCTGACCCGCGCCGTCACCGACGGCGTCGCCCAGTGCTTCCTGAACTCCGGGCAGACCTGCTCGGCCCTGACCCGCATGCTCGTCCCCGCCGAGCGGATGAACGAGGTGGCGGCCCTCGCCGAACAGGTCGCGCGCGCCTACACCGTCGGCGATCCCGCCGCGGCGACCACCCGCCTCGGGCCGCTGGTCAACGCCAACCAGTTCAAGCGGGTGCGGTCCTACATCGACAAGGGCATCGAGGAGGGCGCCGAGCTGGTCCTCGACGGCCGCGAAACCGGCCTCGGCACCGGCTACTTCGTCGGACCGACCGTGTTCGCGAACGTGACCGAGGACATGACGATCGCGCGCGAGGAGATCTTCGGGCCGGTGCTGTCGATCATCGGATACCGCGACGAGGACGACGCCGTGCGCATCGCCAACGACAGCGACTACGGGCTCTCCGGCGGCGTCTGGTCCGCCGACCGCGCCCGGGCCGAGCGAGTCGCTCGGCAGCTGCGCACCGGGCAGGTCTACCTCAACGGCGGCGCCTTCAACACGGACGCACCGTTCGGCGGCTACAAGCACTCCGGTGTCGGCCGCGAGGCAGGCGTCTTCGGCCTCGAAGAATTCCTGGAGGTCAAGGCACTGCTGCGGTGAGAGGTCCGTCACGTTCGGGCCTCGCCGAACGATAGACGGGGAGACGGCATCGGTTTCCCCGGGCCGGAATGCACGGAGGGAGCGGACGATGTACATCATGCCGCCGGAGCCCAGTGGCGGGTCCACGGGCGACCCGAGTGGTCGTGGTCTGCGCGAGGTGCTCGAAGGCCGGCTCCCGGACCTCGCCGCGTGCGCTCGGCTGCTGTCCGTCGGCTCCGAGCGGGCGGCTCCGATCCTGGACCGGGCGCTGGCACGGGCGGTCGCGACCTGGCGCGGCCCGATCGGTCCCGAACTGTGCGCGTACGCCGTGTCGTGGTTCGTGTACCTGTTGCACGCGGAGGGCCGGGCGCCCCGGCGTGCGGAGGGCTGCGGTGACGACGCCGTGCTGTTCTCGACGTTGCCGCCGATCGAGCAGATCGCCCTCGTGCTCGGCGAGTTCGAGGAGCTGCCGCCGGCGGGCATCGCCGCCGTCGCGGGCCGCGCGCTCGCCGAGTTCGAGCTCGAGGCATCTCGGCCCGCTTCGGTGCGGGAGGGTCTGCTGCACGCGAGGCACTGAACGTTCGTGTTCCGGCAGTGCCGACGATGCGGCCCCCGCACCGATCGGTGCGGGGGCCGCGGAAGTCGTCAGGTCTAGGACAGGCGGGTGCGTCCGAGGCGGAGCAGCGTCATCGCCAGGGTCTTGCCGTCGGCGCCGAGTTCGGCGAAACGGTCGAGGACTCGCATCTCGAGGTTCTGGGCCTGCCGAGCAGTCCCGGACTCCTTCGCAGCGATGCCCGCCCGGCGCGACAGCTCGCTGCGGCGCTCGATCGCCTCGAGAATCCGCGCGTCGAGCTCCCCGATCTCGTCGAACAGTCGACCGAGGTCTTCCTGGGTCGAAACCACCTCGCGGGCGGACTCGAAGCCAGGCGAATCAAGCTGGACAGTCATGCAGATTCCTCCGGTCTCGTCTGGATCGTCGATGATTGTGTCGTTCCCGTCGGCGCCAGTGTTACTCATCCGTAGACAAGATTTTCGTGTCCCGCCGCCCGGGATCGACGGCCACGAGATGAACACCTCTTGAACTGGGCTTTATGTCCGTCCTGGGGCGTATGTGGCAATGGTCACACCGCGGCGTGCGGGCCCGGATCCGGCCCCCGGGCGTAGGGTCGAAGGTCCCTTCGGCGGGCGACCGCGGTCGCGGTGCGTGTCGTGCGCCACGATCGGTGAGCCCTGCGGTAGCGTTCCCCACCTACCGGCAACCGGTCGGGGCGGCGGGGTCCCCGGCGCTTCCGGAAGGGGAACGCAGTGGGACGGGTGTTTCGTGCACGGCACCGATGAAGACGAGTCCGCCTCCGCGCGAATGATCCGCCCGGAGGAGTGGCCGCCTCCCAAGGTCAATACCCGGGTCGCCGCCGCGATAGTCCTGGCGGGTGTCGTGATCCTCGTCTCCCTCTGGCGGGCTTGGGATGCCGGTCACGCGGGGGCCTGGGCGGTGATGCGGTTCTTCCTCATCCTGTCCGGCCTGATGGCCCTCACCGCGCTCTTCGGATACGTGTTCTGGCGGCCACGGCGCGGCGACCCGGAGATCCGTCTCGTCGAGGCGTGGGGCCGCGGGGCCACCGAGATCCGCGCATCCGGCCCGGTCTTCCATCTGATGGGCGCCATGACGACGAGTGCGGCGTTGCTCTCCCTCGGCGCTGCCGTCGAGATCGTGCTGTTCGCCCCCGGCGTTCCGTGGGTGAGTGTGCTCCTCGCGGCATTCGGGCTGCCGTGCGCGGCGTTCGTCGTGGAGGTGCTGCGCGGCGGGATCCGCCGGGGGGCGCTACTGCTGACACCGGACGGGATCCGGCAGCGCGACTGGACCATCGAGTCGTATCTGCCGTGGGTGTCGGTGGCCGGGGTGCATGCCGTCCACCACGGCTTCCCCGAGATCTGGGTGCTGGGCACGCCGGCCGCGGCCTGGGCGCGACGACGGACCAGCCGGCTGTTCCGCCTGGACCGGTTGCCTCCCGAACCGGTGATCGAGATCGACTCCCGCAAGTTCGACTGCGACCCGGTGCTGCTGTTCCGGGTGCTCGAGTTCTATGCGAGCAATCCGCAGGCCCGCACGGAACTCGGGTCGGCCGCGGCGACCGAGCGCGTGCATCGGCACGACCTCGGCGATCCCACCTGACAGTGCCCGCCTTGCGTCGCAGTGCCACCCGACTGTGTTGCGGCTCACTGCTCCGGTATCGTCGACCGCAAGATATGGCACTCGGTGCCGCTCCTGCGAGAGATGGGACGTGAGATGAGCACAGCGGAACGGATCGTCGTCGTCGACGGCGCGCGCACCCCGGTCGGCAGCTTCGGCGGCGCGTTCGCCGGCGTGCCGGCCCACGAACTCGGCGCGACCGCCGCGAAGGCGGCCCTCGAGCGTGCCGGCGTGGCGGCCGAGGACATCGACGAGGTCGTCATGGGCTGCATCGGGCAGGTCGGACCCGACGCCTACAACGCCCGCCGCGTCGCCCTCGCGGCCGGACTGCCCGTCTCGACCCCCGCGTACACCGTCAACCGGCTGTGCGGCTCGGGCCTGCAGGCGATCTGGTCGGCGGCGATGCAGATGCGCTGGGGCGGGGTCGACCTGGCCCTGGCCGGCGGCGACGAGAACATGTCCCGCATGCCGTTCTACGACTTCGGCGCCCGCTCCGGCTACAAGCTCGGCGATCGCACCCTCGTCGACGGCACCGTCGGCATGCTCACCGACCCGTTCCACGGCATCCACATGGGCGTCACCGCCGAGAACGTCGCCCGCGAGTACGGCATCGACCGCGTCGCGCAGGACGAGTTCGCCGCCGAGTCGCAGCGCCGCGCCGCCACCGACGCCGCCCGCGCCGCGTTCGCCGAGGAGATCACCCCCGTCGAGATCGGCGGCCGCAAGCCCACCGTCGTCACCACCGACGAGCATCCCAAGCCCGACACCACCGTCGAGACCCTGGCGACGCTGCGCCCGGCCTTCGTCGAGGACGGCACCGTCACCGCCGGCAACGCCTCGGGCATCAACGACGGCGCCGGCGTCGTCGTGCTCGCCCGCGAGTCCGTCGCGGTCGAGCGGGGCCTGGGCGGGCTCGCGGTGCTCGAGTCCGTCGCCACCGCCGCCCTCGAGCCGGAGCTGATGGGCTACGCGCCGGTGCTGGCCCTGCAGAAGCTGTTCGAGCAGACCGGCACCACCCCGGCGGACATCGACACGATCGAGCTGAACGAGGCGTTCGCGTCGCAGGCCGTCGCGGTGATCCGGGACGCCAAGCTCGACCCGGCCCGCACCAACCCGTACGGCGGGGCGATCGCCCTCGGCCACCCGGTGGGTGCGACCGGCGGCATCCTGACCCTGCGGGTGGCCAAGGACCTGGTGCGCCGCGACCTCGAGCTCGGCATCGTCACCATGTGCATCGGCGGCGGCCAGGCCCTGGCCGCCCTGATCCGCCGCATCCGCTGAGCCGGGCCGCTCCGCGGCCGGTGCGTCCTTTGGGCTGCTGCAGCCGCCCAAAGGACGCACCGCTCAGATGGTGCGTTCGTGCCCGGCCCAGTACGGGGCGCGCAGGGAGCGCTTGAGGATCTTGCCGGTGGGGTTGCGCGGGAGCATGTCGACGATGTCGATGCTCGACGGGCACTTGAAGTGCGCGAGGTGCCGGCGGGTGTAGTCGACGAGTTCCTGCTCGTCGGCCTTCTGATCCGGGGCGAGGACCACCACCGCCTTGACCGTCTCACCCCACTTCTCGTCCGGGACGCCGATGACGGCGACCTCGGCCACGGCCGGATGCTCGACGAGGACCCGCTCGACCTCCGGGCAGTACACGTTCTCGCCGCCGGTGATGATCATGTCCTTGAGGCGGTCCTCGATGAACACGAACCCGCCGTCGTCGACCCGGCCCATGTCGCCGCTGCGCAACCACCCGTCGGGGGTGATCGTCTCGGCCGTCGCGTCGGGCCGGTTCCAGTAGCCGGGTGTGGTCTGCGCCGAGCGCCACCACAATTCGCCGATCCCGCCCGGCGCCACGTCCTCGAGCGTGGCCGGATCGACGACGCGCATCTCCACCCCGGGGATCGGGGTGCCCGCCGACGCCATCCGCCGTTCCTGTGCCGGGTCGCGGTGCACGTCCGGCAGCAGCGCGGTGATCACCCCGGCGAGTTCGGTCATGCCGTACACCTGGACGAACTCGGTGTCCGGCCACGCGGCGAGCGCGCCCCGCAGCAGCGGCAGCGGCATCGGCGCGGCGCCGTAGGTGATGCGCTTGAGCCGCGCGAACGCCCCGATCGCCCGTTCGCCGGCGGCGAGGACGGCCGCGATCACGGGGGGCACCAGGAACGCGATGTTCGCTCCCGCCGCCAGACCCCCGAACAGGGAGGGCGCATCCGCCTCGCGGGTGAACACGCAGCGGCGGCCGTCGTGGATACCCATGACGGCGTAGCAGGTGCCGCCCACATGGAACAGCGGCATCGCCACGAGCAGGCAGTCGCCGTCGGTGAACGGCAGCACGGCGAGCACGTCCTCGGCATGGGCGAACAGGTTGCGGTGCGTCAGCTGGACGCCCTTGGGCCGGCCGGTGGTGCCGGAGCTGTAGAGCAGCAGCGCGGTGGTCTCTGCCGCGACGTCGGGCAGGGTCGCCGGAGCGGCGGCCGCGAGCCACGGTTCGAACTCGTCGTTCTCCCCGCCGACGACGACGATCTTCTCCACGGAGGACAACCGCGACCGCAGCGACGCGATCTCCTGCGCGAACTCCGCTCCCACGAACAGGATCCGCGCCCGCGAGTCGTTGATCACGTAGTCGAGTTCGTCCCCGGCGAGCCGGAAGTTCGGGATCGCGTTGGCCGCGCCGAGCGCGGACGCGGCGTAGGTGACCTCGAGGCAGGCGAGGTTGTTCTTGTCGACGAACGCGACGGTGTCGGCCGGCCCGATCCCCTCCGCGGCGAGAGCACCGGTGAGGTGGAGCAGCCGCTCGTGCCATTGCGCCCAGGTGTGGGTGCGGTCGAGGTACTGCACCGCGACCTCGTCCGGCTTGGTCTGCGCCCAGTGCGCGACGCGGTCGAGGATGACGGACGGAGCGGGGACGGACATGCGGGGGCCTCCTGGAAGAACAGCTGCCCGCCCTGTGGCGGGTGTCACACAGGTTATTGCCGGGGCGGCGCGGCGTCTCGGAATCGGGCGTATCGCCGCGGACCCCAGCGGCCTCACTGTCCGGGCAGGCAGGCCGCGACTCCGCCGGCCTCGAAGGTGGAGGTCTCGCAGTAGGCCCCTCGGGGGTAGTAGGGCCCCATCGTGGCGGCCGGATCGCCGCCCTGCGCGGACTGCACCGACTGCGGCAGGAACTCGTCGGACGGGAGCATGTTCCGGTAGAGCAGGGTCTTCTTCGGGACCTCGGTCGAGCCCCACGGCAGGACCGTCACCGTCGGATCGGCCGTGGCGCGGGCGGGCACGTCCTCGGGCGCGGCGACGACGTAGGTGAACCAGCCCTCCGCGTCGACGGCCGTCTCGAAGTCGGCTGCGCACGCGACGACCGGGTACGGGGTGACCTGGTCGTTCTGGCACATCGACCAGTACCGCACCTGACGGCCCGGTGTGGTGACCGGTTCGCCGGCGCGGGTGTCGGGGAACGTGGGGGCCTTGCCCCGCACGACGGCGATGCGGCCCGGCTGGTAGGTCAGGACGGTGCCGATGTACTTGTTGTCGCCGTTGGGAAACAAACCGGACGTGGTGGCGGGGCTGACGAACGTGGTCTCGGGAACGTCACCGGGGAAGGCGCCCGAGGCGGCGCTCTCGACGATGCGGTCGACGGCCGCCTCGGCGGCGCGCTCGACCGGTCCGCTGCCGTAGTCGGCGGGGTCGAACTCGGCGGTGCACGTGGGTACCGGCACGGCGCGCCCGCCCTGGTGCAGGGTCACGTCCGGCAGGGGAACCCCGCCGGACGCGGAGGCCGGGTCGTCGGGCACGTACACCCGGATGATGAGGAATCCGACCGGTGCGGTGGGCGACCCGGCGGGGAGCGCGGCGATCTCGTTGCGGGCGTGGTCGGCCGGACCGGTGACGACGGTCGCGCTCCAGCGCCGCGCCGACGGGGGCAGCGCCTCGGCGGCCGCGTCCGCGAACGGATTGCCGCTGCCCGGGTCGGGTGCGATCTGCGCGTCGCGCAGGGTGTCGACGGTGTCGAAGTTCGTTCCGTAGGTGTTGAGCGAGAAGTACCGCGCCGCCGGATACGTGCCGTGCAGTTCGATGCTGTCGCCGGGGGTCAGCGCGTACGGCAGCACCCAGTAGGTGGCGGCGGCGTCGGGGAACGCGATGTCCAGCACGGTCGCATCGGACCGGAACTGCCACGCGCAGGACCCGACGGGTTGCTGCGCCGCGGTGACCGTCGGCATCGCCAGGGCGTGCGCTGCCGCGAGCACGCCGACGAGCACGGTGGTCAGGCGACGGCCACGCCCGGCCGTCGACGGAGCGCGTACGGCCATGGGAACTCCTCACGCGAGGGAGAGTCCTGTCGCATCATCTGTACCCGACCCGGGCCGGCCGCACCGGCGGTTCGGGCGAATCCGCGGCCGGTGGTGCGGCCGGGGCCGGCTGGGACCCCCGGTGGTTCCGCACCGCTCGCGCGGCCGCGGAGGGCGGCATGTCGGCGGGCTCATCGTCAGCGGGATCCACACCCGGGCCGTCGCCCGGCGCCCGAGCGTGGCGGCCGCGTACGGATGCTGACCGAGGTGCGCTTCCGGCGTCCGAGACGTCCCGGCGACGCCCTGACCGGCACTGATGCGATCGACGACGTGCGTCTCGACGAGCGCGGCCGGGGCCTGGTGCCGGCGACGGTGCGGCTCGTCGACGGCACCGGCGACGGGGTGCTCGATCCGGGCGTCGAGTCGTGTGTGCGGCGCCGCGATTAGAGGCGATTGGGGTGTCGAGCGGCACAGGGCTTACAGTTGCGTCGTGCAACACAAACGGGAGGTTGCGGCGCAGTCCGCAGCGACCGGTGTATCCGAGGTCTACGACGAGTTCGTGTACCTGGTTCGCCATCTCACAGCGGGGGAGCGCGCCCACGACGACGTGCTGTCCCTGGCGCAGCATTCGATGCTCGGCTTCATCGACCGCAACCCGGGCTGCCGAGCCACCGACATCTCGGATGCGTTCAGCGTGAATCGGTCCACCGTCTCCCGTCAACTGCGCAGCTGCATCGACGCCGGCTGGGTCCACGCCGAGGCCGGACCCACCCGGCTCGGCCATCCCCTCCGGCTCACCGACCGGGGCCGCGAGATCCTCGCCCGCACCGTCGCCGGACGCCACGACGAGATCCGCGCGGCGCTGACCGGCTGGGACCGGGACGACATCGACCGGTTCGTCGACATGCTGCGCCGATTCCGCCAGGGAGTGGAACACCGGTCCACTGCCCACCCCGACCACAACGAGGGAGACGCTCGTGCGTGAGTACACCACCCCCGCCCAGTTCACCGTCGGCGACGACGAATCGGTCGTCCGCACGGTCTTCACGCACGCGGAGAAGACGCCGCACCGCGTGATGTACTCCCGCCCCGAGGGCGAGGACTGGGTCGCCGTCACCGCCCGGCAGTTCGCCGAGCAGGTCTCGGGGGTCGCCAAGGGCCTCATCGCGGCGGGCGTGCAGCCCGGCGACCGGGTCGCCCTGCTCTCGGCCACCCGCTACGAGTGGGCGCTGTTCGACTACGCCATCTGGGCCGCCGGTGCCGCGACCGTGCCGATCTACGACTCCTCGTCCACCGAGCAGATCCGCTGGATCCTGCAGGATTCCGAGGCCGGCATCGCCGTCGTCGAGACCGCACGCCACGAAGCGCTGTTCGTCGACATGCCGGACACCTTGCGCCGCACCCTGCGGATCGACGGCGGTGCGGTGGAGACGCTGATCGCCGAGGGCGCCGGCGTCGACGACGCGACCCTGCAGGCCCGCCTCGACGGCATCCGCGCCGACGACCTCGCCTCGCTCGTGTACACCTCGGGCACCACCGGCCGGCCCAAGGGCTGCATGCTCACCCACCGCAACTTCTACAGCGAGGTCCGCGGCATCCTCACCGCGTCGATCGGCGAGGTCGCCAAGCCGGGCAGCCGGGTCCTGACCTTCCTGCCGCTCGCGCACGTGCTGGCCCGGGCCGTGTCGCTGGCCGTCTTCGAAGGTGGTGCGGCGCAGGCGCACTGGTCGGACTTCGGCACCATCTCCGCCCAGTTCGAGCGGTACGCCCCGAACACCATCCTCGGCGTGCCGCGCGTCTTCGAGAAGGTGCGCGACGCGGCGGCCCGCAAGGCCGCGGCCGGCGGCCGGTTCAACGCGGCGATCTTCGCGTTCGCCGAGGAGACCGCCATCGCCTACAGCGAGTCGCTCGACCGCGGCGGTCCGTCGTTCGCGCTCAAGGCCAAGCGCAACATGGCCGACAAGCTCGTCTACGCCAAGCTGCGGCAGGCGATGGGCGGCGAGTGCTGGTTCGCGATCTCCGGTGGCGGCGCCCTGAGCCCCCGCCTCGGCCACTTCTTCCGCGGCGTCGGCGTCCCGATCTACGAGGGCTACGGCCTGACCGAGAGCACCGCCGCGCACAGCGTGAACGTCCCCGGCGCCCAGAAGATCGGCACCGTCGGACAACCGATGGGCGGCAACAGCACCCGCATCGCCGACGACGGCGAGATCGAGCTGCGCGGCGGGGTCGTGTTCCAGGGCTACTGGCGCAACGAGAAGGCCACCGCCGAGGCCTTCCACGACGGCTGGTTCCGCACCGGCGACCTCGGCGAGATCGACGAGGACGGCTACGTGAGCATCACCGGCCGCAAGAAGGACCTCATCATCACCGCCGGCGGCAAGAACGTCTCCCCGGGTCCGCTCGAGGACCGGATGCGCTCGCACACGCTCGTCTCGCAGGCCGTCGTCATCGGCGACGGGCGCAGCTACATCACCGCGCTGCTCACCGTCGACCCCGAGGTGCTCGACAACTGGAAGGCCGAGAACGGAAAGCCCCCCACGGCCACCATCGCCGACCTGCGCCGCGACCCGGCCCTGCACGACGCGCTGCAGTCCATCGTCGACGACGCCAACTCCATGGTCTCGCACGCCGAGGCCATCAAGAAGTTCGTCGTCCTCGACCGGGACCTCACCGAGGAGACCGGTGAGTTGACGCCGACGCTGAAGATCAAGCGCAACGTCGTGACCGAGCGGTTCGCCGCCGACATCGAGAGCATGTACGCGAAGTGACGCTCGGCCGGCTGCCGGATCCCCGGCAGCCGGCCCGAGGCGTTCAGGCCTTGTCGGCGGACGACTCCGGGGCCGCCGCGGCGAGCAGGGCCGCGAACCGCGCGTTGCCGGGCAGGTCCTCGAGCAGCACGGTCCGGCCGTTCTCGTCGGCCAGCGGGATCCGCCAGTTGGGGTACTCGTCGGACGTGCCCGGCTGATTCTGGCTGCGTCGCTCCCCGACGGCGTCGGCCAGCGACACCCCGATCAGCGCCGACGGGCTCGCGGCGACGAACCGGTGCAGCGCCTCGACGGTGCGCTGCTCGTCGGCGTCCGCGTCGAGCAGTCCGCGCTCCCGCAGCGCCGCCAGCACGGCGTCGCGTTCGGCGGCCGCGTCGGCGGCCTCGGTCTCCAGGTCCCGCTCCAGCAGGCCCAGCTCGGAACGCAGCGTGATGTGTTCTCCGGCAAGGAAACCCGCCGTCGGCGGCAGGTCGTGCGTGGTGACCGACGTCAGGCACAGCCTGCGGTAGCTCTCCGGTGGCCGCGGATCGTCGCCGTCCCGCTCGAACCACAGGATCGACGTCCCGGCGATGCCGCGGCGCGACAGGTACTCCTGCACCCAGCCCTCGAACACACCGAGGTCCTCGCCGATCAGCACGGCGCCCGCCCGGTGCGCCTCGAGCGCCAGGATCCCGATGAAGGCGTCGTGGTCGTACTTGACGTACGTGCCCTGGTCGGGCGTGCAGCCCTCGGGAATCCACCAGGTGCGGAACAGGCCCAGGATGTGGTCCACGCGCAGGCCCCCGGCGTGGCGCAGCGCGGTGCGCACCACGTCGCGGTACGGCCGGTAGCCGAGCTCGGCGAGCCGGACCGGATGCCAGGGCGGCTGGGTCCAGTCCTGACCCTGCCGGTTGAAGTCGTCCGGCGGCGCCCCGACGGTCATGTCGCGGATGAGCGCATCGCCGAGCGTCCAGGCATCCGCGCCGTCGGGCCGGACACCCACCGCCAGGTCGTGCACGATCCCGATGTCCATGCCGGCCGCGCGCGCCGTCGCCTGCGCCTCGGCGAGCTGCTCGTCGCACAGCCACTGCAGCCAGCAGTGGAACTCGATGCGCTCGGCCAGCTTGGTCCGCTGGCGCGTGACGTACGGCTCGTCCGGGGTCGCCGCCAGGGTCTGCCAGCGAGTGCTGCGCTCACCGAACTTCTCGCCGAGGGCGCACCACAACGCGAAGTCGGTCAGCGCGTCGCCACCCGCCGCGCGGAACGCATCGAACTGTGCCTGCCGCGCCGGGCTGCGCGGCACCCGGAACACGTGCCCGAGCACCTCCAGCTTGGCCCGGTACGCGGTGTCGCGGTCGATGCGCTTGTCCTTGCGGTTCGACTTGGCGAACTTCTCGGTGTACGCCTCGAGCGTCTTGCGGTGCTTGCGCGGCAGCAGCGCCGCCTCCCGGATGTTCTCCACCCGCAGGTAGATCGGGTGCACGAACCGCCGTGAACTCGGCAGGTACGGGGACGGCTCGAGCGGCGGCTCCGGCTCGCCCGCGTGGACGGGATTGACGAGCACGAAGTCACCCCCGTGCACGGAGGCGGTGATCGCCGCCAGGTCCGCGAGGTCCGCGAAGTCGCCGACGCCCCACGACCGCGTCGACCGCACCGAGTACAACTGCGTGGCCAGGCCGCGGCGACGTCGCTCGAGGAGCCGGTCGGCGGTGGCGAGGCGGGCGGGCGTCACCACCAGGGTGGCCTCGGCCTCGGTGTCGTTGCTGCGGGCGTGCAGGGTGTGCCACCCGAGCGGCAGATCCGGCACGGCGAACGTCGCGCGGCCGACGAGCCGGCCGTCGACCTCCCGGGGATCGACCCACACGTCCCGCTGCGCGACGTCGACGACGTCGCCGTCCTCGGTGCGCACCTGCACCCGCACGGGATCACCGTGGGCCACGTGCACGGGGAAGGTGTGCTCCTCGCCCTGCACGACGACCAGCGCGGGCGGCAGCATCCGCCGCCACGGCTGATTCGGCACATCCGCGAGGGCGGCGTCGATCTCCGCCTCGCTGCCGGCGGGCACCCCCAGGGAGGCCAGGACCCGGCGCAGCGTGTCGTCGCTCGCGTAGTGGTCCTGCTGATCCCACCCCACGTACGTGGTGGCGATCCCGAATCGTTCGGCCAGTTCACGCAGCTTCACCGTCGATGTCACGACACCCGATCATGCCAGGTCGCGGACGGGTCGGCAGACCTGGCGAGATCAGCTGCGGACCGTGGGGCCGAGGTAGCCGAGCACCGCCCGGACACGGTGGTGGTCGTCGGGCTCGGGTGGCAGACCGAGCTTGTCGAAGACGGCACGCACGAGCACGTCCACGGAGCGTTCCCCGAGGGCCAGGGCGGCTCCGATCATCCGGTTCGAACAGCCTTCGACCATGAGGGTGAGGACCTCCCGCTCCCGGGGGGACAGCTCGTCGAGGGCCCCCCGGTCGCGGTGCGGCCGGGAGATCAACCGGCCGGCCACGTCGGGATCGAGTGCCGTTCCGCCCGCCGCGACGCGGTGCAGCGACCCGAGGAACCCGTCGATGTCGGAGAGGCGGTCCTTGAGCAGATATCCCAGGCCGGCGGTCCCGCCGGCGAAGACGTTCATGACGTTCTCGGTTTCGACGTACTGGGACAGCAGCAGCACGGCGGTGCCCGGGAAGCACCGGCGAACGGTGAGGGCGGCGTCGATGCCCTCGGTGGTGTGGGTGGGCGGCATCCGGATGTCGACCACGGCCAGGTCCGGATGGTGCTCTTCCACCAGGTGCAGCAGACCCTGCCCGTCCGCGGCCTGGCCGACCACCTCGATTCCCTCGTCGCGCAGCAGGCCGGCGATGCCCTCGCGGAGCACCGCGGAGTCGTCGGCGAGCACCACCCGCAGGTTCATGACGGCTCCCCGGATGTCCCGGCGGTGAGGGGAAGCGACAGCGTCAGGGTCGTCCCGCCCCCCGGGGGACTGTGCACGCCGAGCACCCCACCGAGGGCCGCGGCGCGGTCGCTCAGTCCGCTCAAACCGCCGCCGGCAGTCAGCGTCGCACCGCCGCACCCGTCGTCGGTGACGACCATCCGCAGCATCCCGCCGTCCCGGCGAAGGTCGATCTCGATGTGCGTGGCGCCGGAGTGCTTGGTGGCATTGGCGACCGCCTCGGCGGCGATGAAGTAGGCGGCGAGTTCGATCGACGCGGGAGCTCGCCCGGTCAGGGTGTCGACGATCTCCACCGGCAGCGGAGCACGCTCGGCCAGGGCGGTCAGCGCGGCGGCGAGACCGTGTTCCTGCAGCACCGGCGGATAGACGCCCCGGGCCAGTTCCCGCAGCTCCACCAGCGCCGAGTCCAGTTCGGCCGTGCCCTCGGTGAGCAACTCCTGCTTGCGCTCCGGCTGGGACGTCCGCTGCGCGCGCCGCAACAGGATCGTCGCAGCGACCAGGCGTTGCTGCGCACCGTCGTGCAGGTTGCGTTCGAGTCGCCGCCGCTGCGCGTCCCCGGCGGCGACGATCCGCTCCCGGGACCGGCGGACCTCGGCGAGCTGAGCCTGCAACTCGAACTGGAGCCGCTGGTTGTCCAGCGCGAGGGTCGCCGCGCTGCGCACCGCCGCGAGCAGTTGCGGCTGATGCCGCAGCGACCGGTCGTACACGAGCGCCCCGACCGGGACGCCGTCGCGTTCCAGGACGGTCGCCGCACGGGGGTCGCCGCCGCCGGGCAGGCGCTGCGGGTCCCCGTGCGCGTCGAGGTAGCTGTTCGACCGCGGCGACCACGACCACAGGACCAGACCGGGGTCGCGCAGCGCCTTGCGCAGCGCGTGGACGAACTCCTCCCCGAGCGGGGCCGCACCGACCTCGACCATCACGTCGCTGACCGCCCCGCGGGCCACCCGGTAACGCCACAACCCCACCAGCACCGCGATCGGAAACAGCGCGGTCGCCAGGTAGCCCACGTAGGCCGTCCACACGTTCCCCACGCCGGACGAGCGCGCCGTGACCAGCCCGGTGCCGATGACCGTGGCGAACCCCAGGATCCCCGCGATCCACAGGGGTGCGAACGCGGCCCGATAGGCCGGAGAGCCCGACCGCCACCGGGCCAGCAGCACGCCGATCACGACCACACTGATGCCGATGGCCACCGCTCCGAACACGAGCTGCAGCGCCGCGAAGATCGTCGGATCGTCCCGGACCAGCAGGAGGTTGGGTGCGGTGAAGCGGTCGGTGCCGATCATCACGGAGGGGTTGTAGAACATCAGGTCGAGCAGCACCGAGGCCAGGAAGTACACGTAGCAGCCACCCACGAACCACCGTTCCCACCTGCGGGTCAGTCGTCCCGTCGGAAAGCCGAGCAGTACATGGATCAACACCGGCAGGTACATCACCGTCAGCGCTGCCCCGACGGTGAAGACCACCGGGTTGCGGGCCGCGGCGCCCCCCTTCACCAGCCACAACAATCCGGCCAGCACCATCAGCCGTCCCGTGTTGTCGTCCGGCCGGCTCTGCCACGCGACGACGCCCGCCGCGACGAAGGCGACGCCCACCGCGAGGAACGCGATCAGCTCCGCCGGTCCCGCGGGCGGACCGCCCGGCCAATCGACCGACACCACCGCCACCCCGACAACCAGCAGGGTGGTCACGGCGACGACCGCCGGCAATGTTCGACGACTCACGACGAGGCCTCCGATCCTCGCTCCCAGCATCCCGCTCCGGGCCCCGGCCGACCACCGTGCTGGCACTGTTCGACCATCCGTGATTCCGCCTTGGTTCCGCCGACGATCCCCGAGGGGTTGAATAGAGGAGACGGGCCGCTTCGGGAGGTGGTGGCGGTGAGCGGAAACGTGGCTCCCGGGCCGGGTTCGGTGTTTGCCGGGTACACCATCGAGCGGCTGCTCGGCGCGGGCGGCATGGGGTCGATCTACCTGGCGCAGCACCCGCACCTGCCGCGCAAGGTGGCCCTC
This sequence comes from Rhodococcus ruber, assembly GCF_016804345.1. Lineage (NCBI taxonomy): Bacteria > Bacillati > Actinomycetota > Actinomycetes > Mycobacteriales > Nocardiaceae > Rhodococcus > Rhodococcus ruber. The sequence continues at coordinate 2,197,363 of NZ_CP044211.1, forward strand.
AAACTGCTCCATCCGGTCCTGACCGCTGACGACAGTGTCCGGGCCCGCTTCGAACTCGAGGCCGACCACGCCGCGCGGCTCGAGCACGCCAACATCGTCCAGGTCTACGACCGCGGCTGCGAGGACGGCCGGCTCTGGATCGCGATGCAGTACGTCCCCGGGACCAATGCCGCCGCGCTGCTCCGGCAGGGCCCCGTCCCGCCCGAGCGGGCGGTGCACATCGTCTGCGAGATCGGCAAGGCTCTCGACTACGCGCACCAGGCCGGGGTGCTGCACCGGGATGTGAAGCCGACGAACATCCTGCTCGCCGAGCCCGCCGGTCCGGGCGAGCCGGAACGGGTCCTGCTCACCGACTTCGGCATCGCCAAGGCCCTCGACGAGGCGAGCGGGCTCACCCGCACGGGGACGTTCGTCGGCAGTCTGCAGAACGCCGCACCCGAGCAGTTCGACACCACCGTCGCGCTCGACCACCGCACCGACATCTACTCGCTCGGCTGCACCCTCTACCACCTGCTCACCGGCCGGCCCCCGTACTCCGGCGACACCCTGCCCAAGCTGTGGCACGGACACGTCCGCAGCCCGATACCCCGGCCGAGCGAGACCCGGCCCGACCTGCCGAAAGCGTTCGACGCCGTCGTCGCGCGTGCCCTCGCCAAGGACCGCAACGACCGCTACGGAACCTGCCGGGAACTCACCGCCGCCGCCCGCGCTGCCCTCACTGGAGAGACCACGACCACCGTCCCGGTTGCCGCTCCGGCGGCCGACGCCACGGTGGCTCGCACGGTGGCGGTGGACGCCGCCGCGGAACCGACCCGGGTCGCCGCACCGCGGCGCGCCGCACGGCGCGGCGACAGCGCGGCACCGCTGCGGGTGGTGCTCGCCGACGACTCCGTGCTCCTGCGCGAGGGCATCTCCCGGCTGCTGAGCGACGAGGGCATCGCCGTCGTGGGCGAGGCCGGCGACGCTGCCACCCTGCTTGCTCTCGTCGCCGACGAACGTCCCGACGTCGCCGTCGTCGACATCCGGATGCCTCCGACCCACACCACCGAGGGCATCGCCGCCGCCGCGACCATCCGAGCCGACCACCCCGACACCGCGGTGGTGCTGCTGTCGCAGTACGTGGAAACCGACCACGTCATGAACCTGCTCGCCGACGGGGCCGCCGGTTTGGGTTACCTGCTCAAGGATCGGGTCGCCGACATCGACGAGTTCGTCGACACCCTGCACCGGGTCGCCGAGGGTGGTTCCGCCATCGACCCCAGTGTGGTGAGCCGGCTGGTGGCCCGGCCGCACCGCGACAGCCGCCCCATCGACACGCTGTCCACCCGCGAACGCGAGGTCCTCGCTCTCATGGCCGAGGGCCGCTCGAACCGGGCGATCGGGGCGGCCCTGTTCCTCGGGGAACGCACCGTCGAGGCGCACGTCCGGGCGATCTTCCTCAAGCTGGGTCTGCACCCCGAACCCGAGGACCACCGGCGCGTCCTCGCCGTGCTGAAGCACCTCGAGGCGACCACGCCCTGAGCCGTCCCGGGCACGGCCCGACCCTCGGAAACGGAAGGCCGGCGTGAGGTGCTCAGTCGGAGAGTTCGTCGAACAGGGTCGGCTCGTCCGGGTTCTCGAACAGCTCGATCTGCTCGGGCGGGGACGAGCGGCGCCGGCGCCGGCGTTTCCCGGTGGTGCCGGCCGGGGGCACGAGCAGCCGCATCGCCGCCGTGAGCGACCGGCAGGTCGATTCCCACTCCTGCGCCTTCGCCTCGGCCCGTGCGGTACCGGCGCCGTCCCCGGCCGCGGCGCGTCCCATCGCCTCGGCCTGCCAGCACACCTGCGCGTCCACGCTCATCCGCAGGAAGCGCAGCAGCTGGTCCGGTTCGTCGTCGGCCATGCGGGCCACCGTGCGGGGCTCGACCGCCACCTGTCCGTCGAGATGGAAGTCGCGCAGTGCCAGCAGCGTCAACGGAAGATCCGCCTCGGACTCCGCCGTCCACGGCGGCAGCTCGTCCGCGGGCGGCGGCACACCGTCGTGGTCGATCTCGTGCAGCAGCTCGCCGCCGAGACGGGTGCCGAACCCCTCGTCCAGTCCCTCGAGGAACTGCGCGACCAGGTCGAGCGTGGCCAGCAGGTGGGCCGGCACGAACGGCGACGCGGGCAGGTGTGCCGCCACCGCCACCCGGTCCTCGACCAGCACGAACTTCAGGTGCGGCCACCGCCGATTGAGGTCCGCGACGACCTCGGCGGCGCGGGTACGTCCGGTGATCTGGTGGACGATCGGGGCGAACACGTCGACGGTGCGCTCGTGCGGTCCGACACCGACGAACACGACCATCCCCGCGACCCGCAACGCCAGGTCGCCGTCCTCGTCCCACAGCGGGACGTCGCCGATCCGCTCGCGCAGTGTCGACTCGATCAGCTCGCGTACGTGCTCCTCGCCCGCCGTCTGGACGGCGAGGGGGAGCGCAGCCTGCGGCGGGATCTCCTCGGCCGGCGGGGGCAGCTCGAAGTCGGCCCGGCCGGTGCCGAACGTGTCGGTGCGCAGGAACAGCGGATGCGGCACCCCCCACACCCGCCGCAGCGCCGTCACCGCGACGGCCGCGAGCTGGTCCGCCCACGCCGCGGGCCGGTCCATCCAGTAGGCGGGCGACCCGCCGTCCTCCGGGTCGTCGGGTCCCCGGGACGGTGCGCGCCAGCCGAGCTCGGCGAGCAACGCCTCGTCGCCCGGGCCGAGACGACGATCGGGGTCGAGGTGGGCATTGGACGGCACCTCGCACCGAACCTGGCCCTCACCCCACGCGTAGAACTGCACGCACGGTCCGGCCGGGCCGGTGTCCTCCTCGACGAGTGGCTCGAGGACCAGCCCGTCGCCGTCGCTCATCGCCGCCACGTGGTCGGCGAGACGTGCCCGGAACTCGTTCCAGGACCGGTCGACGTCGCGGTCGAATCGGCTCTCGGTGTCGGTCACGATCCACCCCCTTTTCCGCTGTCGCGGGACCGTATGACGACACTAGCCGGGGGGACCGACAGTCGCCGGGCGGGCAGCATCACTCGGTGGCGGGCCCGGAACATCCGGCCGCCCGGGTCGCCGTCGGCGCAGGCTGCGGGCAGCCGACCCGTCAGCGCAGGCTGCGGACGAACACCCCGATCGACGCGACGGCCCGTCCCGCCTCGGGCACGATGCCCGCCGCGGCCTGGAACACGTGCACCTGCCGCTCCCACACCTGCAGTTCGCAGTGCACACCCGCGCCCGCGAGACGCGCGGCCATCAGCTCGGCGTCGACGTACGTCATCTCCTCCGAACCGGTCTGGATGAGGGTGGGCGGCATGGCGGTCAGGTCGGCGTCGACCGGGGACACCGCGCGCGGACCAGGCCCGCCGGCGGCGGCGTCGATGCGGGCGATCACGTCGGCCAGGGCCGGAACGGCGCGGCGCGGGAACAGGGCGCACCGATACGAATTGGGATGCGCGAGCTTGCCGCGGGTGTCGAGGTCGGTCAGCGGCGAGAGCGCCACGTTGCCGGCCGGACGGCCGAGGCCCAGCCGCAGCGCCTCGAGCGTGACCTGGAAGGTGAGGAATCCACCCGCCGAGTCGCCGGCCACCACGATCCGCTCGGCCGGGTAGCCGTGCGCGATCAGCCACCGCAGCCCCTCGATGCCGTCCTCGACCGCGCTCTCGATCGGGTGCCCCGGCAGCATGCGGTAGGCGACGCTGAGCACGGGGGCCCCGGCTGCCGACGAGATGCGGGAGACCATCTGCCGGTGGGTGGTCAGCCCGCACACCAGGAACGCCCCGCCGTGCAGGTACAGGATCGCGGTGGAGCCGTCGGCGCCCGGCGCGGCGAGGAACTCGGCGCGGCAGGACGGCAGCCGCACCGCATGCCGGTGCGTGCCGGGGACCGGCTTGAGGGGAAACGCGAGGCGGTCCACCACACCGGTCGGCCAGGGCAGGTGCGGGGCGCGTGCCCACGCGTCGATGACCGGCTTGACGGTGCTGCGCACCGAGAAGGTCAGCGCCTGGGACGGAATGCTCACCCCGGCGATCTCACGTCGCAGCACCGGCCGCGGTACGGGCGGATACGACAACGACGGATGGTTCGACGCGGTGCTCGTCACCGGAACCTCCTCGTCCTCGTCCGCTCGGGCGGAGCTGCGCTCGTCGGCTCCGGCTTGTCCTCCGCGGCCCGTCCGCCGTGGCTTTCGCAACGTTCGTCCGGGTCGGTTGATCGACAGTACGACGACGATCCGCCGGGGCGAAGCACCGTGACTCGATGGAGACCGGGCATCGTGATTTCCGCAGGTCGCGGGCCCTTCTGTTATCTATTCGGTACGGCATGCGCGGGACCGACGTACGATCCATCCCAGCGTGCGACGGCGGACGAAAGGGGGCAGTCCCCGTGGGGTACATGCCGGTGACGGACTCGATGTTCCTGCTCGCCGAGTCGCGGGAGCGCCCGATGCACTTCGGTTCGCTGGAACTGTTCACCCCGCCGCCCGACGCCGGCCCGGGGTACGTCACCGACCTCTACAACCGGCTCGTCGCCGACGCGCACGTCGACGAGCTGTTCCGCAAGCGACCGGCCGATCCGGTGTCGAGCCTCGGCTACACCTGGTGGACCGTCGACGACGAGATCGACCTCGAGTACCACGTCCGGCACTCGGCGCTGCCGGCACCGGGCCGGATCCGCGAGCTGTTCACCCTCGTCTCCCGCCTGCACAGCGGGCTGCTCGACCGGCACCGGCCCCTGTGGGAGGCGTACCTGATCGAAGGACTCGCCGACGGCCGGTTCGCCGTCTACACGAAGATGCACCACGCGCTGCTCGACGGGGTCTCGGGGCTGCGGCTGTTGCGGCGCACCTACACCACCGACCCGAGCGCGCGCGACTTCCCGGCGCCGTGGCACCTGCCGCCCCGCCCCCGATCCGGGAACGGATCCGGGACGCACGCGCGGACGTCGACCGTCGGTACGGTGCGCTCCGTGGCCGGCGACGTGCTCGGCGCGGCGCCCGTGGCGCTGCGGATCGCGCGGACCGTGCTCGGCGGCCGCCGCGTCGCACTGCCGTACGAGGCCCCGCGATCGATGTTCAACGTCCCGATCGACGGGACGCGGCGCTTCGCGGCGCAGTCCTGGAGCCGCGCACGCATCACACGGGTGCGGTGCGCGGCCGGCGTGTCGAGCAACGACGTCGTCGTCGCGATGTGCGCCGGCGCCATCCGCGCCTATCTCCTCGAGCGGCAGGCGCTGCCGGAGACCCCGTTGATCGCGATGGTCCCGGTGTCGCTGCGCGCGAAGGACACCCCCGAGTCGGACTCGGGTGGCAACAGCGTCGGGGTCACGCTGTGCAACCTCGGCACCCATCTCGAGGATCCGCTCACCCGGCTGTCGACGGTCAGCGATTCGATGGCGGAGGGCAAGACCCTGTTCGGCGGGATGACGCCGCTGCAGGCGACGGTGTGGTCGGCGCTCAACATCGCCGGACTCGCGCTGGCGCCGATCTCGGGCGCGGTCGCCCTGGCGCCGCCGCCGTTCAACCTCATCATCTCCAACGTGCCGGGACCGCGGGAACCGGTGTACCGGGGTGGATCCCGGCTCGACGGCATCTATCCCGTGTCGGTCGTGCTCAGCGGTCAGGCGCTCAACATCACGCTGACCAACACCGCGGACACCGTCGACTTCGGCGTGGTCGGGTGCCGCCGCACCGTCCCCGCACTGCAGCGACTGCTGGGACATCTCGAGGACGCCCTCACGGAACTCGAACTCGCACTAGATATTTCGTGAGCGGTGTCAGTCCCGCAGCGACGAGCTGCGCGGGTCCTGGGGTGTCGAACCCCGCGCGCCCGTGCTGTGTAGGACGTCGACGAGTTCGCCTTCGAGCGCCACGAACTCCGGAGACGTCAGCGCGTCCAGGCCCCGGGGGCGCGGCAGCGGCACCGACACCTCGTGGCACACCCGCGCCGGGCGGGGCGTGAGCACCAGCACCCGATCCGACAGCAGCAGCGCCTCCCGCACGTCGTGGGTGATCATCAGCACCGTCCAGCGGTCGCGCTGCCACACCTGCTGCAGCCACAACTGCATCTCGGTGCGGGTCAGCGAATCCAGGGCGCCGAACGGTTCGTCCAGCAGCAGCACGTCGCGGCCCTGCAGGACGGTCCGCGCGAGTGCCGCACGCTGCCGCATCCCACCCGAGAGCTGCCGCGGCGCGGCCTCCTCGAACCCGGCGAGACCGAAGGCGGGGAACAACTTTCGTGCCCGGTCCCGCGCCTCACCGCGGGGCGTGCCCTGGACCTCGAGGCCGAGCGCGCAGTTGTCGAGCACGCTGCGCCACGGGAACAGCAGATCCTTCTGCGGCATCAGCGCGGCGCGTCCCGGTGCGGCCGGCCGACCGGCGACCGTGACGGCGCCGGTGTCGGGCACGTCGAGGCCGGCGACCAGCCCGAACAGGGTGGACTTGCCGCAGCCGCTCGGGCCGATGAGCGAGACGAACTCGCCGTCGGCCACCGCGAACTCGGCGCCGTCGAGGACGGTGCGCCCATCGAACGCCTTGTGCACGCCGGTGACGGCGACGGCGTTCACCGCAGGCTCCTCGTCGCCAGCGCCCACGGGGCCACCACCCGCTCGGCGGCATAGGTGAGCAGGTACAACGCGAGGGAGAGCACCGCGGTGACGAGCACCGCCGCGAGTACCAGATCGGTCCGGAACGAGTTCTTCTGGGTGCTCATGTAGATCCCGAGTCCCGACGTGGCGCCGACGTACTCGGCGAAGACCGCGCCGACCACGGCGTAGGTGACCCCGATGCGCAGCGCCGTGAAGAATCGGGGCAGCGCCGACGGGAGCCGCACGTACCGGAACTCCTGCCGACGCGAGGCGCCCATGCTGCGCAGCAGCGCCCCCGCCTCCCGGTCCGCGGCCGCGAAGCCCTCGATCAGGCCGATCGCCATGGGGAAGAACGTGGCGAGCGCGATCACCAGGATCTTCGGCAGCAGCCCGAATCCGAACCAGATGATCATCAGTGGCGCGATCGCGATGATCGGCAGGGTCTGCGACACCACGAACAGCGGCACCAAAGCCCGGCGCAGCCACGGCGAGAAGTCCACGACGATCGCCAGCGCCCAGGCGACCGCCAGGGACACCGCGAAGCCGACGAGCGTGACCTGCAGCGTCGACCAGGCGTGACCGGCGATGTCGGTGCGGTGCGCCCACCCCTGCTCGAGGACCCGGGCGGGGGAGGGCAGCACCTGCGGGCGGATGCCGCTGACCGCCACGTACAGCTGCCAGCCGAGGGCCAGCGCGGCGACGGTCAGCGCGGCCGGGGCCACGCGCCGCGCCCAGGAATTGCGGGTGGGGTCAGGGGGTGAGGTAGTCATCGGTGAAGTAGGTCGACCAGTCCGGCTCGGTGGTCAACGGTGCGCCGTCGGGACCGGAGAGCAGGCCCTTCTCGAACAGGAACCGGGAGTACCCGGTCCATCGCTCGAGGGTGAGGGTGCCGACGCGGCCGTTCTCGTCGCGCAGGTAGTCGGCCGACAGCATCCGCTGGCTCTCGTAGACGAGGTCCTCGTCGGAGAAGGCCCCCGGGTTCGCCTCGATCAGCGCGCGAGCGCCGCGGTCGGGGTCCTGCGCGGCGATCTCGTAGCCCCGCTGGACGGCCTGCACGAAGGCCCGGGCCTGGTCCGGGTATTCGGCCAGCCAGTCCTCGTTGCCGTCGATCACGATCGCGTAGGCGTCGGGGAACCCGTAGTCGGTGTAGCGGAAGTAGCGCATCGGCAGCCCGCGGTGCTCGGCCTCGATGCCCTCCCATGCCAGGTAGGAGACGGTGAAGTCGGCGGTGCCGGAGTACACGGCCTCGTACGCGGAGGTGCCGAGGGTGACCGAGGTGAAGTCGCCGCGCCCGCCGTCGTTGCGGATCACCTGGGCGAGCGTCTCCTCGTCGCCCGGGTCGCCGAAGCCCGCATAAGTGCGGGAGTCGAGGTCCGCGGGCCGGGTCAGGTCGGCGCGGTCCGCCTTGACGGCGATGCCGGTCGCCCAGTGCTGCAGCGGCGCGAGCACCGAGACGGTGCGCGAGCCGGCCGCCCGGGAGAACGTCGCCTGCGCCTGCGTGGAGATGCCGAACTCGGCGTTGCCGGCGTCGACGAGGGTGTCCGGGGTGGTGTTGTTGTAGGGCAGGAACTCGACGTCGAGACCGGCGTCGGCGAACAGGCCCTCCTGCTGGGCGACGTACAGGCCGGTGTGGTTGGTGTTCGGCGTCCAGTCCAGGGCGAATCGGATGGTGTCGCCGGACTCGTCGCCGTTCCCGGCGCAGGACGCGGTGAGCAGCAGCGCGGCGGTGACGGCGGCCAGGACGGTGAACCGGCGGCGCAGCCGGGGGAGCGTGGTCATGAGGCCGGCCACTCCTGGGTGTTGAGCGCGGTGTCCCAGAACAGCAGCTCGTAGCGGGTGGCGATGGTGAACGCCTCGGCCATGGCGTCGCGCTCGGCGTCGGTGGCGGCTGCCGCCGCGGCGTCGACGAGGTCACGGGCGCCGGCGACCGCGGCATGGAACTCGGGCGCGTCGTAGGTGGTGACCCACTGGGCGTAGGGGTGGGCGGGATCCGCGGCGAGCACGTCGGCGGCGCGGACGGCGAGGTCGCGGCCGACTTCGGCGTAGATCCAGAAACAGGGGAGTACCGCGGCGGCGCCGACCGGATACGGGTCGGTGGCGACGGTGGCGGTGAGATAGGAGACGTAGCCGAGGCAGGCCGGCGAGTGCGCGGGGGTGCCCTCGGCGGGCGGCAGGACCCCGCCGGTGAGCAGACCCCGGTGCAGGGCGGATTCCTCGGTGGCGGCCGTGGCCGCGCTGTTCGCCCAGAACGCGGCGGTGCCCGGGTCCGGGGCCTTCGCCGCGAGCAGGGCGAGTGCCTTGGCGTACCCGGCGAGGTACAGGGCGTCCTGCTCGATGTAGAAGCGGAACGCGTCGAGCGGCAGCGTCCCGTCGCCGAGGCGGCGCAGGAACTCGAGGTCGTCGATGGACTCGCGCAGGACCTTGGTCCGGTCCCACAGCAGATCGGTGAAGCGGTCGGTCCCTGCCGGGACCGACGCGCGGGCAGGCATGGTCATGCCAGGACATCCCTTCGTCAGCATTACCTGATCAGGTTCGACGGGTGTGATCTCAGCCCCGCGCATGTGCGGAGCACCCCGTGTCTACGGAGCCGACGATAGCACTCGGCGCAGACCGCCTCCGTCGCCCGGGTCGGCGGGGTCCGCATGCAACCTGTCTGTTGTTGGTACCTTGGCCCGAGACCGTTCGTTCGGGAGGGACCGTGGACGCCGAGACGCTCATCGTCGGCTGCAAGTACGGCGACGTACGCGGCTACCGCGACGGCTCCGTCTACACGTGGAAGGGAGTCCCGTACGCCGCGCCGGCGTCCGGCGACCTCCGGTTCCGCGCCCCCGAACCGCCGGAGCCGTGGACCGACGTGCTCGACGCGCGGCGCTTCGGGCCCATCGCGCCGCAGGGACGCAACAACCCGATCCCCATCGATCCGGGGCTGACGATCGGTGAGGACTGCCTCTCGTTGAACATCTGGGCGCCGGAGCCGGACGGGGAGCCCCGGCCGGTGATGGTGTGGATCCACGGCGGCGCCTACGTCCTCGGTTACTCGGGTCAGCGGATCTACGACGGACGGTTGCTCGCCGAGCGCGGCGACGTCGTCGTGGTGACGGTCAACTACCGGCTCGGCGCGCTCGGGTTCCTCGACTTCTCGTCGTTCTCGACCGCCGGGACCACCTTCGAATCCAATGTGGGGCTGCGCGATCAGATCGCCGCGCTCGAGTGGGTCCGCGACTGCATCTCCGCGTTCGGAGGCGACCCCGACCGGGTCACCGTGTTCGGCGAGTCGTCGGGTGGCGGGTCGCTGACCACACTGATGACCGTGCCCCGCGCCGAGGGTTTGTTCCACCGGGCCATCGCGCAGAGCCCGCCGGCGACGTCGGCGTACGGGTCCGAGCGGGCTGCGCGGGTCGCCGAGCGGTACCTCGAGATCCTCGACCTCACCCCGGCGCGGGTGTGGGCGCTGCGGGACATGCCGCACGAGGCGCTGACCGATGCGGGGGACGTGCTCGTCGGCGAGATCCCCACGAAGTTCCCCGGCACGCTCGCGATGGCGCCCGTGGTCGATCGCGACCTGGTGCCGAAGTATCCGGTGGCGGCGTTCCAGAAGGGGCTCGCGCACCGGATCCCCCTGATCATCGGCTCCAACAAGGACGAGCCGTCGATCTTCCGCTTCATGAAGTCGCCGTTGATGCCGGTGAGCGACGCCTCCGTGCAGGCGATGCTCGACGCCCTCGCCGAGGACCACCCGGAGTTGCCGCCCGACCGCATCGCGGAGATCATCTCCGCGTACCCGGATGTCACGAAAACGTCCGGGGCGATGGCTCTTTCGCGGGACGCGGGGTTCCGGATGCCGGTGGTGTGGATCGCCGACGCGCACAGCGCCCACTCGCCGACGTGGGTGTACCGGTTCGACCATGCGACCCCGATGCTCAAGGCGGCACGGATCGGTGCCGGCCATGCCACCGAACTGCCCTACGTCTTCGGCAATTTCGGGACGCTCGATCGCGATCCCACGTTCTGGCTCGGCGGGCGCAAGGCTGCGACGACGATCTCGGGCCGGATCCAGCGTCGCTGGCTGGCCTTCGCGCACCACGGCGTGCCGGCCGCCCTGGACGGATCCCGGCACTGGGCGCCGTACGACACCGACAAGCGCATGACCCTCCTGATCGACAACACCGACACCCTCGTCCCGGACCCCGACAAGATACTGCGCGAGGTGTGGGGCGACCAGGTGATGGGCTTCAGCTGACCGCTCGGGGGGCGGCCGAATGTGACATTCCGTCGGTCTGACCGACGCGATGTGACATTCGGCCACTCCCGACGGTGGTGGGAACTGGTCTTACCACTTGACCTCTGTCCGGATGGGGGCTTACGGTCGGGTCGTGATGTTCGAGCCGATCGCCCGCAAGTCCGCCTCCGGCGAGGTGTACGACCAGATCGCCGCCCGGGTGCTCGGCGGCGACCTCGCCGCCGGGGTGTCGCTGCCGAGCGAACGCCACCTCGCCGAGGCGTTCGGAGTGTCGAGACCCGCTGTGCGAGAAGCCCTCTCTCGGCTCGCGCACGCCGGGCTGGTGGAGGTGCGCCAGGGGGAGGCGACCTCGGTGCGCGATTTCCGCACCCAGGCCGGGCCGGAACTGCTGCCGCGGCTGCTCGTGCGCGACGGTCGGCCCGACTGGGGTGTCGTCCGCAGCGTCCTCGAAGCCAGGCAACTCATCGGCCGTCAGGTCGCCCGCCTCGCGGCCACCCGCGCGACGGACGAGACGCAACCCCGATTGCGCGAGTCCGTGGCACGCCTCGCCGCGGGGGACGACCCCGTCACGCTGCAGGTCGCCGCCCTCGAATTCTGGGAACACGTCGTCGACGCCGCCGACTCCCTCGCGTTCCGGCTGATCTTCAACAGCCTGCGCAACGCGTACGAGCCGGCCATGACCGCGATGGCCGGGGTGCTGATCGTCGAGGTCGGGCGCGCCGACCTCTACGAACGGCTCGCCGACGCGATCGTCGCGCGCGACGAGGACGGCGCCGAGCACGCCGCCGGCGAACTGCTCGACCTGGGCACGTCGGCCCTGACCACCGCCATCGACCAGGCCGAACACGGAGAGGCGAGGAACCGGACATGAGCACGAATCGGACCGAGGGACGGGGCCGTCGCGCCTCGATCGGCCTGCGGGACGCCGCCGTCGAGTTCGTGCGGCACCCGTCGCCGTGGATGATCGGCGGGTTGCTCGCTGCTGCGGTCGTCGCACGGATACTCGTCGGCGACTGGCAGGTCACCGACGCGCTGGTCCCGCTGGTCGCCCTGCTGGTGTTCCCGCTGGTGGAGTGGGTCATCCACGTCGGCATCCTGCACTGGCGGCCGCGCCGGATCGGTGGGCTGACGCTCGACTCGCTGCTGGCGCGCAAGCATCGCGAACACCACAGCGATCCGCGCGACGTGCCGCTGGTCTTCATCCCCTGGCAGACCCTGGCGTGGCTGCTGCCGGTGCTCGTCCTCGTCGCGTGGCTGGTCTTCCCCCGGCCCGGACTGGGACTGACATTCCTGGTGACGCTCGGTGTCCTGGGCCTGACCTACGAGTGGATGCACTACCTCATCCACACGGACTACCGCCCCGGCTCGCGGCCCTACCGCGCGGTGTGGCGCCATCACCGGCACCACCATTTCAAGAACGAGCACTACTGGTTCACCGTCACCACCGCCGGCACCGCCGACCGGATTCTCGGCACCGAGCCGGACCCGGCCACGGTCGAGACCTCGCCGACCGCCCGGAACCTGCACGCGACCCGGTGATCCGGTGCGCGAACCGCGCTCGCGGGGAGGTTGCCGGCGAGAGGCGGTGACCTTGTGATGCCGTCGCCGAAACCGTGCACCGGGTAGCATCCCCAGAACCAGCATCCAGACCAGGGAGGGGCTGTGGCGAGCGATTTCTCCGTCGGTGACCATGTCCGGTGGAACTCCGAAGCCGGATACGTCGAGGGCGTCATCATCGCAAAGCACACCGAGGACGTGGAGTTCAAGGGACGTACTCGGCGGTGCAGTGAAAGTCACCCTCAGTACGAGATCAAGAGCGACAAGACCGATCACATCGCGATGCACAAGGGCGATGCACTCACCAAGCTGTAGCGCACCCGAATATCGATGAGCATGATCGACGCTGTCCGTGAGGCAGTCCTCGCCATCCCTCCGGGCTCGGTGGCCTCCTACGGAGACATCGGCAGGAGAATCGGGGCAGGTCCACGACAAGTGGGCCGAGCGATGGGCATGCTCGACGACAACATTCCCTGGTGGCGAGTCGTCTACGCCGACGGAACAACGGCCTCGTGTCACGGCGGTCGTGCGTGGGCACTGCTCCTCGAGGAGGGCACCCCCGTCTCGGGGAAGCGGGTAGACATGCAACGTGCTCGGCAGCGAGGGACGGCCTGACGATCGCCCCGACGCTGCCGGTCGGATGTCCGATTCCGGCCCCGCCTCGCGGCTGCAGCGAGCCGGGGTCACTGCTGCTCGGCGGTCTCGCGTCGGGTGCCTGTCGAGGCCGTGTGCCGGTGACTCGGCTCGGGAACGACGCGACGCTCCATGTCGTGCAGGCGCCGACAGTCCGGGCAGGCCACCCTTTCCCGGGTCGGTCGACCCGGCTTCGGTTCGTCCCGGCAGTGGCCGCACCCTCAGGCGCTTTCCGGCCGCGAGGGCATGCGCTGTGCCGTGACGGTCCCGGTGGAGCCGATGGCGGGGGCGAGCCGAAACAGTCCGGCCGCGGCGAGAAGATGCCACAGCGCGTGGCCCTGAAGGATACTGCTCGGCCGGCAGAGCGACGTCCGGTCGCCGAGGGTGCCCAGCACGGCACCGGACGCGAGGAGCAGTGCCGCGACGATCGTCGACCGCCGCAGGTCCGGACGGATGCGGGCGCGGTCGAGCGCGAGTCCGACTGCGACGACGGCCAGCAGCGCCTGCACGCCGGTGGAGACCGACGGCCCGGCGGCCACGACGGGAACCATCAGCAGCGGAACGACGCGCCACCACCACGGCGACAGCCGGGAGCCGAACCGGTCGGAGGCGGCGTCGACGGCGACGTAGGCGAGCAGTGTCGCAAGCGGGAGGTCGTGTGCGTACGCCTGCCACGGTGGGTTCGGTCCGTGCGCGACGAGGGATCCGGCGCCGACCGCGACGACGAGCAGGCCGTAGGTGACGCTCGCCGTGCCCCGGCGTGCGAGGACCGCGAGGCCGGCGACCACGAAGGCCAGGCTGCTGACGGTGGCCGCGGGCTGGCCGACGAGACCTGTGCCCCGATACAGCTCGCAGGCGTTCGCCAGCATCATGGTTCGAGGCTAGCCGCCGCGGGCCGGTCGCAGACGTGCGCAGTGGAACGGGGAATGGGATGCCGCCACCGGTCCGGGACGCGACGCGGTGCCCGTTTCGGGCGGGCTGCGCGGATCGGGAGCGAACGCGTGTGCCCGCCCGGCGGACGGCCGGTCGGACATACAGCCCGCATGCAGTCGGTGGACGGGACCGACCGGGTCTCGGATGAGTAAACAGCATGTCCGCCAGCGCGAGTCGGAGTTGAATGGAGACCCCAGGGGTAGTGGAACTCGACAACGACCAATCCCAAGTCATGGTTCACCGTCGCCCGTCCCGGTTGCGACCTGTACGGGCGGCGCAGCGGTTCGGGGTGCACGATGAGCGAAGCGGTGACAGAGCTCCCGGGGAGAAGGCGTGAGCCTGTCGAACCCCGATGGGACCCGTCCGTCCTCGGCGACGAGACTCGTGGCGACGGTGTGACGCTCCGGCGTCTTCTCGCGGTGGCCGCGCTGACCCGAGCGCAGACCGCACTGCTCGTCGACGATCTGATCTGCCGGGTCGAACGCCGTCAGCGCGGCGGTCCGAGCCGGCTGCGGGACGACGCCGTGACGGTGTCCGAGACCGGACGGCTCACGATCGCATGGAACGGGAGCGCGACGGACGGGCACGCAGCCGACGAGTCGGTGGCGAGGCTGCTCGGCAGCATCGTGACGAGCTGCCGCTGTCCGGAATGGGCCGACCGGGTGAGCGAATCGATCGGCGAAGCAACAGATCTCGAGGACCTGATGCACCGGGTTCGTCGCGTGGTCGCAGCCGACCGCGACCCGGCCGAGGAGTCCCGGGTGCGGAGCCAGCTCGCCGCGCTCGTCGCGGTGGTGGCGGGGCGCCGCGTTCCGGACGATCCGGTGGTGGCGCGGGCGGCTGCACCGCGGGGCCCGGGCAGCGGGGCCGGAACGTCCCTCGCACCGGCCGGCTGGTATCCACCGGCCGGCAGTGGGTGGCATCGCCGGCGGAGACGGCCATCGCGACGGCAGGGGGTTCTCGGTCTCGTCGCACTCCTGATTCTCGTCGGGACGCTGTGGGCGGCACCGCGGGTGTGGGCGGAGCTGCGCCGCGGCTGGGATGCCGTCCTCAACCCGGTGGATACGGCGGAGCCGAACCGGATCGAGCCGGTCTCGCCTCCGCCGCCCGAACCCGTGGGCGGTCGAGACGAGCCGGCAGCAAGCGCAGGCACGACGGCCCCCGGACCGGTCCAGGTCGGTGCGCCGGCAAGCGCGGGACCGATCAGGCTGGTCACCGCCACCTTCGCCAACGGCGAGTGCGCGCCCGGACGCATGTGCGCCGTCCGCGTCGACGTACACCTCGACTCCGCGGCACGTGTCGGCACCGTGACCTGGGCGCTGAACGTCTACGACAGATGTTCCGGCGCGGTCGGCGCGAGCGCCGAGGTCTCGCTGGCCGCCCAGCCGGGCGATGAGGAGGTGTACGGAATCAGCTGGGCGGATCTGCCACCCGGTGGGGCGCTGGCTGTCGCCGCGGTGACCAGCGCCCCGGCAACAGCCGCCTCGGAGCCGCTGTCGGTGCCCGCCGAGAACGCGACCTGCTGAGGCGGCGGAGGAGGGGACATGGCCGAACGCCGGCGGGAATCCGATCCGTGGCTCGTAACCGCGGCCGTGGTCCTGGTCGTGCTCGGCCTGTTGAATCTGACCGCGATCGGGATGACGTCGCACGCCGTTCGGCACGCACTGTTCGCCGCGGCCGGTCTCGTCCTGATGCGCGTCGTCTCTCGCCTGCGGACGAGTGACCTGCGAGCATTCGGGTGGACGGTGCTCGCCGTGGCGACCGTGCTGTTGGCCGCGGTACCGCTCGCCGGGGTCGCGACGAAAGGCGCCCAGCGCTGGCTGGATTTCGGCGTGTTCACCGTCCAGCCCGCCGAACTCGCCAAACTCGCTGTCGTGCTGGTCCCGGCCGGCATCCTGGCCGGTGGCTTCACCGTCGGCCGGTTCGTGGCGGCCCTGACGGCCACCGGGGTACCGATCGCGCTCGTCGCGCTGCAACCGGACCTGTCGACTGCCCTGGTGCTCGTCGCGACGGTCATGGTCATGCTCATCCTGGCCCGGGTGCCGCTGCTGCCCCTGCTGCCGTTGTTCGCGGTGGGAGTCGCGTCGCTGCCGCTCGCCGTTCTCGTCCTCCGCCCCTACCAACTCGAACGCGTGCACGTGTTCCTGTCGAGCAACGTCGACCCGAGCGGGGCGGGGTGGGCCGCGCTCCAGGCGGACATCGCCATCGGCAGCGGCGGCTGGTGGGGTCTGGCGCGAGACCCCCTGTACGAGGTGAGAGCCGACTATCTCCCGGAATCGGAACACGATCTCGCCTTCGCGAGCGTCGTGTACGGATGGGGACTGTTCGCCGGCCTGGCAGTCGTGGTGGCCACCACGGTGATCGTATGGCGGGCCGTCCTCGCCGCCCGCACCGCCCGGACCCGTGAGGCGGCGCTGGTCGCGGCGGGGATCGGCGCGTCGTTCGGGATCCACGCCCTGGTATCGATCGGTGCGAGTCTGTCGCTGATCCCGCACACCGGCATGCCGATCCCCCTGTTCAGCTACGGGGGGACTGCCGCGGTCGTCGCATTCGTGGCAGTCGGACTGGTACTCGCGGTGCGCAGGGACGGCGTCGCGCGGCCGCTGTGGCGTCCGGACCCGCGACGGCACCGTCGACTGCGAGGGGTCTCGGCAGGGGCCGTCGGCCTGACAGCGTCGCTCGTCGCGATGTCGATGGTCACCTGGCAGCTGCAACACGTCCGCGGTGCGGAGCTGCGCACCGCGGGCGAGGCGCAGATGATGCGCTGTATCCGGCTGCCCGCCGAGCGCGGTCTCATCGTCGACCGCAACGGTGTGCCGCTCGCGCTGAACGCCGCGGAGTACGCCGTCGCCGTCCTGCCCGAGGTGTTCGACGAGCACGATGCGGACTCGCGCCCGCGACTCGCTGCGCTGATCGGCCTCTCCCCGGACGAACTGGCCGAGGTGATGGGTGGACGTGCCGAAGGGGAACCGCAGGTCCTCGTCGGCAGGGTCGCGCCCGAACAGGCTCGGCAGGTCGTGAATGCGCGACTTCCCGGGATCCTCGTCGCCCCGTCCGGCCGCAGGACGTACCCGCACGGCGCGACGCTCGCGTCGGTACTCGGCCATGTCGGGGTCGCCGACCAGCAGGACATGCAACGCTGGCCGCATCTCGCGCTCGGATCGCGGGTCGGCAAGGCCGGACTCGAGAAGCAGTACGACGCGTTGCTGCGCGGCAGCGACGGCAAGCAGTGCATGTACGTCGATCCGACGGGACGTCCGGTCGCCCCCGGCACGCGGGTGGACCCGATACGGGGACACGACCTGCGGTTGCACCTCGACATCGGTCTGCAGGACCTGGCGACCACTGCGTTGACCGAGGCCGTCCGCACCAGCGGAGGCGACCTGGGCGCCGCGATCGTGATGGACGCCCGCACCGGAGCGGTACGGGCGATGGCCAGCGTGCCCGGATTCGACAACAACGCCTACGGCCCGCCGGCCGACCTCGTCGCCCTCGCGGCGCAGGCTCAGTCGTCCGGACCGGGGGCGATGGTCAACCACGTCGCCCAGACCGCCGCACCGCCCGGGTCGACGTTCAAGATCGTCACCGCCGCCGCGAACGCCGAGAACCCGGTTCTGGCACCGGAGACCGTGATCGCCACGGGCGCGGCCTACACCTACGGCGGGCACACCTTCCGGAACTGGCAGCCGATGGGTCCGCACGACCTGCTGCAGGCGATCCAGTGGTCCGACAACGTCTACTTCTACCGCCTGGCCGAGCTCCTCGGTCCCGAGCGGATCGCCGCGGTCGCCGGGCAACTCGGCGTGGGGCAGCGATCGGGAATCGACCTGCCGGGCGAGGCCGAAGGTTTCCTCGGCACGCCGGAGTCGGTGGCACGGATCGGGGCCACCTGGTATCCGGGCTCCACCCTGCTGATGGGCATCGGCCAGGGCACCGTCAGCGCGACCCCGCTGCAGGTGGCGCGGTGGACGTCGGGCATCGCCACCGGTGCGATGGTCACCCCTCGGCTCGCGGCGGCGTACGGGTCCGAGGACAACATCCCGATTCCCACGGCGCAGCCGCGCCGGCTGCCCTTCGCCGACCGGCTCGACCCCGTTCGGGCGGGGATGCGGGCGTCGGCGTCGGCCGGTACGGCGGGGCAGCTGGCCGATCTGCCGGTGCAGGCGGGCGCCAAGACCGGCACGGCGGAGGATCCGTCGGCACCCGGGGAGGGTCTGAACGCCTGGTTCTCCGCGGTCGCGCCCCTGGACGCGCCCGAGATCGTGGTGTCGGTGCTGGTGCGCGGCGGCGGGTTCGGGTCGGCGACCGCCGGGCCGGTGGTCGAGAGACTCCTGCGGTGGTACTTCCCGTCACCGCCGGTCGTGGAGTCGAATCGGTGATCAGCTGCTGTACGCCGCCACCACCTCGGGGTGCTCCAAGCAGGCCTTGGCGCCTTCCGCGACGCAGGTGAGGGGACGCTCCGCGGTCTTCACCGGGAACCCGAAGGCCTCCTCGAGCAGCTGCGACAGACCGCGCAGCATCGCCCCGCCACCGATGGTGAGCAGCCCCTCCGACATCACGTCGCCGATCGCCTGGGCGGGCAGGTCCTCGAGGCAGTCGGTCAAGGTCTGCACGATTCCCGCCGTCGTGGGTCGCAACGCATCCACGATCTCCTCGGTCTCGAGCGTGACCAGCCGGGCGCGGCCGGTGACGGCATCGCGTCCCTCCACGACGAGGGCCTGCCCGTCGGGCGTTCCGGGGGTGGCCACCTTCGCCCGCTCGGCGGTGAGCTCGCCGACGACGATCTTGTGCTCCGCGCGCAGGTACTGGTACAGCGCGTTGGTCAGTTCGTCTCCGGCGAGTCGGCAACTGCGATGGGAGAGGATGCCGCCGAAACAGATCGCGGTGACTTCCGAAGTGCCGCCGCCGATGTCCACGACGAGGTGGGCACGTGCCTCGAGCGGGTTGATGCCGCAGCCGAGGGCGCCGGCGACCGGCTCCGGCACCAGACCGACCTTCCGAAGGCCGGCCTCGTGTCCGACCTCGAGCACCGCGCGACGCTCGAGGGGCGTGGCCCCTGCGGGAACCGAGATCACACCCTTCGGTCGCAGACCGTAGGACCGGTGCGGGGCAACCCGTTTGACGACGGCCGTGACGAAGGTGCGGGCCGACTCCAGATCCACGATCACGCCGTCGCGCATCGGGCGAACCGGGGTGATGCCGACGGGGGTGCGACCGACCAGATCACGCGCATCCTGACCGATCGCGAGTGCGCGATGCGGGTCCTTCGTGCGAACCAGCAGGAACGACGGCTCGTTGAAGACGACGCCGTCTTCGGGGGTGGCGACGACTGTGTTGGCAGTGCCGAGATCGATTCCGAGTCCACCCATGTCGGCCTCCGAAGGGTTCGAACCGAGACCGTCTCGATGTTACGCAGCACCGGCTCCGCGGGGGCGGATATGGCGTGTCACCGACGAGGACGTCCGTTCGTCGCCGACCGTGCCCGTGCCCGAGCCCGAGCCCGACGCCGCCGGGAACCCGCGTCCCGGGATCCGCTGCGGGTCAGTTGCGGTATTCGGGGTTCGCGTCGAGGAACTTCGCGACGTACCAGCACGAGGCCGCGATCTTCAGACCCTCCGAGCGGGTCGTGTCGAGAGCGTGGCGGACCACCTCGGCGGCGAGTCCGTGGCCGCGGAACTGGGGCTGGGTGACGGTGTGGTCGAAGTCGCGCACCCCGTCCGAGTCGGTGTAGTCGGCGAACGCGGCGAGGGTGTCCCCGGTGTACAACGCGAACCTGGACTGGCCGGGGTGATGTTCGATGCGGTGCTCGTCGTTGGTCACACCATCGACCCTACCGGCCTGCACGCGGGCAGTGGGATCTGCCCGAGCCGGTAATGGGCCCGGGGTGGGATGCGATGTTCTGGTTGTGGACCTGTGTCGCGGGCGGGCCGGTACGAGTGGTGACGTGGTGGTGACGCGATGCAGGCGACGGCGGCGACGGGGTCAGGCGGGGACCTGGCCGGCGGGGGGGTGGGCCGCGCGGACGGCGTCGACGAACGCGGACTTGCGCGCCAGGTAGCGGTCGCGGAACTCGTCGAGATCGTCGGTCCCGTCGCTCGAGACGGCGGTGAGGTAGCCGAAGAGGGCGACCGCGGCGGTGAGCACCGGCTCGGGGGCGGACAGCCGCATCTCGTTGACGATCGCGTCGAGGTCGACGATGCCGCGGGCGACGGAACGCAGGTGCAGGTCGTCGGACTGCAGGGCTTCGGCGAGGTCGGCCTCGGCGAGGGCCGAGTGATCCGCCTCGAACAGATGGTTGTAGACACTGTCGGCGGCGTGCAGGAAGCGGACCTGCAAGGCGCGATCGGCCGCCCGCAGGGGCGCGGCGACGGTGGCGGCCGGCCGCGACGGTCGCGCGCCGATCCGGGTGGCGAAGACGCCGAGCAGGACGCCGGCCGCGAGTCCCACCGGTACGGCCCACCAGGGCGCCGCACCGCTCGTGAGCAGGTCGGTCAGTGTCTCCACCGTAGGAATGCTAACAGCGGAAGTCACATCAGTCGCACCAGTCACTCTGTTACCGAATCGTGCCGCCGGTGCGATCGGGTGGTTGTGGCAGGTCACTAACGTCAACGGTCGTTCGAAGGAGGTGCCGTATGACCGCATCCGTGCTGTCGGACGCACGACTCGTCCGCGCCCTGTCCGACGAATTCCTCTCGCGGCGGGTCGATTACCAGGCTCTGGAGAGCCTTCACCACGGGAACGTGGCGGACTGGGCCGCGGCGGCGAGCCGGGTCGCGGCGCTGTCGGACGAGGAGGAACGGCAACTCGTGCTGCGCTGGCGGGACAATCCCCGGGAACTGCTCGACATCCTGCTCGCCCGCGCCGACGAGGTCACCGCCCGCCGGTGCCGCACGGCCTGGGTCTCCCTCGACCGGTTCGCGCCGTTCGTCCACGCGAGCAGCGGCCCGTGAGCGACCGCGCCGGTACGCCCACTCACGCCTCGTCCACGACGATCACCTCGTCGTCGTCGAGTGCCCGGAACGGCAGCCGCTGCTGCGCGAGATATTCCAGCGTCCGTGCGACGCCCGCGTCGGCCAGGGCCGAGTCCCCGGCGTGCGGGACGATCGCGTAGTCCACCCACCCCAGACCGTCCCAGCGGGCCGGAACCCCGCAGACGACGTCCGCCTCGCCGGGGTCGTCGGAGAATTCGAGACCGCGCAGGGACGGCGTCACCAGGCAGGCCCCCGCGCTGTACCCCGCGTAGGCCGTCCGGCCGGAACGGACCAGGTCCGTGAGGATCTCGTCCCCGCCGCACAGGGCGAGCCGCGTGCGCAGCACGAACGTGTTGCCGCCGCGCACCCACAGCGCCCCGAACCGCGACAGCGCGGCTCGCAGCGACTCGGGCGAGCCGACGTGGTCCCGCAGGTCCACCTCGGCGGGTTCGTATCCCAGTGCGCGCAACGGCGCCAGCTCGCTCGCCACCGCCGAGTCGCGGGCCCGGGGAGGCCACGCGTCGGCCGCGTTGGCGATCACCGCGATCGGGCATGGGCCTCGGGTGACCCCGAGCAGCAACCCGGGGTCCGCGCCGAACCGGTAGGACGACAGGAACAGCCGCACGGAGCTGCCGCTCAGATCACGAAGGCGAGGTTGTCCACGATCCGCCGGCCGACCGTCGTGTCGCCGCCGAGGGCGATCTCGTCGAGGTGTTCGAACGCGTGCACACGGCCGCCGGCGAGCCGCACGAACAGGCGCGAATCCATCGCGACGGTGCTCGTCGCCGGACCGGACAGGGCCGGCACGACCGCGGCCCGGCCGTCCACCTCGACGTGAACGGTGCGGGCGAGCGGGCCGCTCAGCTCGAACGTGATCCGTGACCCGGCGGGAGCCTTGCCGAGCTTGCCGACAGCGAATGCGAGGGCCCCGAAGATCTCCGCGGACGCGAGTTCGGCGCGCGCGCCGCCCTCGTCGCCGGGGACGCCGAGCGCGTCTCGGAGGTCGAGTTCGTGCATCCAGCAGTCGAAGATGCGGATCCGCATGAACCGGCCGTAGGTCGCCTGGCCGACCGGGGTCGTCGCCGGTGCCTCGAAGTCCGCCTGGGTCATGGCCGCGAGCTGCTCCCGGCGACGGGCGACGATCTCCCGGTAGCGGGCCAGGACCTCGTCGCCCGGCGTGCCGCGCAGGGACTCGATCCAGCGTTCGTTGAAGGCGCCGATCTCGTTGCGGACGTGGCCGAGGGCGTGCACGTCGATCGCGACGTGCGGCGTCTCGACGCCGGCGAGCATCGACTCGGTTCCGATCAGGTGCGCCGTGATGTCCTTGACGGTCCAGCCGGGCAGGGAGGTGGGCGTGTACCAGGTGTCCCCATGGACGTCGGCGAGCAGCCCGTCGATGGCGTCGAACTGCTCGAGGAGCAGCGTGCGGATCGGTTCGACCGGGAACTCCGGCGTCTCCTTCGTATCCGGCGCAGTGCTTCCGGGAGCCGGGGTGTTTCCGTGTGTCACAGTGCGTCCTCCGCTTCGAGACGGGCCAGACCGGCGCGGATCGCCGCGCCGGTGGCCTCCGGGTCGTGGGGTCGGCGCCGCAGCAGTCCTGCCGCAAGGCGCAGCTTGTCGCCGCGCCGTCGCGGCAGCACGTGCAGATGCGCGTGGAAGACGGTCTGGAAGGCGGACCGACCGTCGTTGAACACCAGGTTGGCACCGTCCGCGGCGAGGTCCGAGCGTTGCATGCCGCGGGCGATGCGCTGCCCGGCGCGGAACAATGCGGCGCCGTGCCCGGGATCGAGATCGTCGAGCCGGGGTGCGTGAACCCGCGGCACCACCAGGGTGTGGCCCCGGGCGATGGGCCGGATGTCGAGGAAGGCCAGCACGTCGTCGTCCTCGTACACGCGCACTGCCGGGCCGTCGCCGCGGACTATGGCGCAGAACACGCAGGAGTTCACCCGCTCACTGTAGGCGGGGCGTCCGATCGGCGGCGACTGCGGCGACGAGTTGCGGCAGGCCCACTGCCGCGGTGGTGCGCCAGACCTCGTCCATCTGATCGGACAGGCCGGTCTCCTCGGGGTTGACCTCCACGACGGGGATGCCGTGCCGGCGAGCCAGCGAGGGCAGGCCGGCCGCGGGGTACACGATCCCCGACGTGCCCACCACGAACACCAGGTCGGCGGCGAGGACGGACGCGGTGGCGGCCTCCCAGGGGCCGGTCGGCAGCGGCTCGCCGAACCACACGACGCCGGGCCGCACGTCGCCGCCGCACGCGCCGCAGTCCGGTGGGTCGAGGCGGGCGACCGGCTCGGTGGGGGCCTCCGGGGGATCGGCGGGCGTGCCGCAGTCGGCACACCGCGGCGAGAACAGGCTGCCGTGCAGGTGCGAGAGCACGGGACTGCCGGCGCGCTCGTGCAGGTCGTCGACGTTCTGGGTGACGATCGACAGTTCCACGGCCTGTCCCCAGTCGGCCAGCGCCCGATGGCCGTCGTTCGGCTGCACTCGCCGGACCAGGGCCACGCGCCACTGGTACCAGGCCCACACGGACGCGCGGTCGCGCTCCCATGCCTCGGGGGTCGCCAGGTCGGCCGGGTCGAAGTGTTCCCACAGACCGGTCTGTGCGTCGCGGAACGTGGGCACGCCGCTCTCGGCGGACATCCCGGCGCCCGTGAGCACGGCGATCCGTCGTGCACGCCGGGCCAGACGGAGGATCCGCGGAGGGGGAATGGTCATCGGTTCAGGGTAGGGGGCCGGGACCGGACTCGTCGGTCCCCTTCTCGTCGTGGAGGAGGACGGCGCCGCAGCGCGGGCACGGGGCCTCCGGTTCCTCGAGGAAGAAACCGCAGTCGGGACAGACGCGATGCATCCAGCAGACGGGGTCGCCGCCGGCGTCCGGCACATCGTTCATCGCGCACCCCGCATCCGTTCCGCGAGGACGGCGGCGCCGCTGTGCTCGACGTCCCGGGTCGCGGTGAGCAGGACGATCGATCGGCCGTCGGCCAGGGCGTCGACGCGCGCCAGCGCGGCCCGCGCGTCCGGGCCGTCCAATTCGGTCAGGTACCGGTCGCGGAACTCGGCGAACTGCGACGCGTCGTGCGAGTACCACTTGCGCAGTCCGGTCGACGGCGCCAGGTCCTTGGCCCAGTCGTCGTGGTGGAACGCGTCCTTGCGCAGGCCGCGCGGCCACAGCCGGTCGACGAACACCCGGAACGCCTCCTCGTCGCCCGGATGGTCGTAGACGCGCTCGACGACGACACTGCGACGTGCCATGGACTCGTGCCTCCTCCCTCACGGCCGATACGGCAGAATTGTGAAGTGAACTACCTCACATTCTGGCACCGACTCACTGTTCGGACTCGATTCAGACGAAACCGAACGGTTGCGCCCCCGACCTGGGCGCGGTACGTCTGACTGGGCTCATCGCCCATAGTGCACGGCCCGAGTCGGCCGCTCGTCGCACATGACCCGCCGCTCATCGCGGTGAGGTGCCGATTCAACGCAGGAGTCGAAAACTTTGGAAACCGAGGATATGGGTACGGGACGTGCGGTGACAGCGCGACCCACCGTCGGCGTCGTTCGGGAAACCAACGACGGCGAGCGGCGGGTCGCGCTGGTGCCGATGATCGTGCCGTCGTTGATCAAGAAGGGGCTCGACGTGGTCGTCGAGTCCGGGGCCGGGCTCGGTGCGCTGATCCCGGACGAGGCCTACGCCGAGGCCGGGGCGCGGATCGGGGACGGGTGGTCGGCGGACGTGGTGCTCAAGGTGGCGCCGCCGTCGGACGCGGAGGTCGCGCGGCTGCGGTCGGGGCAGACCCTGATCGGGTTCCTCGCCCCCCGTAACGCCGAGAACCAGATCGGGGCGCTCACCGCGGCCGGGGTGCAGGCGTTCGCCGTCGAGTCGATCCCGCGGATCTCCCGCGCGCAGGTGATGGATGCGCTGTCGTCGCAGGCGAACGTCGCCGGGTACAAGGCGGTGCTGGTCGCCGCGTCGGAGTCCACCCGGTTCTTCCCGATGCTCACCACCGCGGCGGGCACGGTCAAGCCGGCGACGGTGCTGGTGCTCGGTGTCGGGGTGGCCGGGCTGCAGGCGCTGGCCACGGCCAAGCGCCTCGGTGGGCGCACCACCGGGTACGACGTGCGTCCGGAGGTGGCCGACCAGGTCCGCTCGGTCGGGGCGCAGTGGCTCGATCTCGGGATCGACGCGGCCGGGGAGGGCGGGTACGCCCGCGAGCTCACCGAGGACGAACGCGCGCAGCAGCAGGCGGCGCTCGAGGAGGCCATCAAGGGCTTCGACGTGGTGATCACCACCGCGCTGGTGCCGGGCCGGCCCGCGCCGCGGCTGGTGACCGCCGCCGCCGTGGAGGGCATGAAGCCCGGTTCGGTGGTGGTGGATCTGGCCGGGGAGACCGGCGGCAACTGCGAGCTGACCGAACCGGGGCAGACCGTGGTCAAGCACGCGGTGACGATCTGCTCGCCGCTGAACCTGCCCGCGACCATGCCCGAGCACGCCTCGCAGCTGTATTCGAAGAACGTCGTGGCCCTGCTCGAGCTGATGCTCGACGAGAACGGCGGGCTCGCCCCGGACTTCTCCGACGAGATCCTCGCCGGCGCGTGCGTGACCCGCTCGAAGGAGAACGTCTAGATGTATACGGAACTGTTGGCGAACATCGCGATCCTGGTGCTGGCCGGGTTCGTGGGCTTCGCCGTGATTTCGAAGGTGCCCAACACGCTGCACACCCCGCTGATGTCGGGCACCAACGCCATCCACGGCATCGTGGTGCTCGGTGCGCTGGTGGTCTTCGGCCACCTGCCCGCCGGCGCGCCGTGGAGCATCAAGGTCATCCTGTTCGTGGCGCTGGTGTTCGGCACGCTCAACGTCGTCGGCGGCTTCGTCGTCACCGACCGCATGCTGGGCATGTTCAAACCCAAGAAGCCAGTGACACCGCAGACCGCGCCTGCGGTGGCGGAGAAGGGAGCCGACGCGAAATGAGCTACCTCGTCTCCGTCCTGTACATCGTCGCGTTCGCGATGTTCATCTACGGTCTGATGGGCCTGACCGGCCCGAAGACCGCGGTGCGCGGCAACTACATCGCCGCGGCCGGCATGTTCGTCGCGGTCGTCGCCGTGCTGATCGACATCCGCGAGACCGACAACTGGCTGTGGATCGTCGCCGGCCTGGCCGTGGGTGTGGTCCTGGGTGTGCCGCCGGCGCTGCGCACCAAGATGACCGCGATGCCGCAGCTGGTGGCGCTGTTCAACGGTGTCGGTGGCGGCACCGTCGCGCTGATCGCGTGGGCGGAGTTCCTCGACTCGGACGGGTTCACCACCCTCGCCGAGGAGCCCACGGTGCACGTGGTGGTCGGCTCGCTGTTCGCCGCGATCGTCGGCTCGGTCTCGTTCTGGGGCTCGCTGGTGGCGTTCGCCAAGCTGCAGGAGCTGCTGAACAAGAACCTCGAACGCCGCCTCGTCGGCGCGGCCAAGGCCTTCCAGCTGGCCAACATCGTGCTCGCGCTGGCCTCGATCGCGATCGCCGTGTACATCGGTCTCGCGGCCGATCCGGCCAACGATCCCACCTCGGCGCTGTGGATCGTGGCGCTGCTGGTCGTGGCCGGGCTGATGGGCCTGTTCGTGGTGCTGCCGATCGGCGGCGCCGACATGCCGGTGGTGATCTCGCTGCTCAACGCCCTGACCGGTCTGTCCGCGGCGGCCGCGGGTCTGGCGCTGAACAACCAGGCGATGATCGTCGCCGGCATGATCGTCGGCGCGTCGGGTTCGATCCTGACCAACCTGATGGCCAAGGCGATGAACCGGTCGATCCCGGCGATCGTGTTCGGCTCCTTCGGCGGCGACGGCGGCGCCGGCGCCGGCCCGGCCGGGGCGGGCGGCACCGTCAAGGCCACCTCCGCCTCGGACGCGGCGATCCAGATGGCCTACGCCAACCAGGTCATCGTGGTGCCCGGCTACGGCCTGGCCGTGGCGCAGGCGCAGCACGCGGTCAAGGAGATGGCGGCAATGCTCGAGGACAAGGGGGTGGAGGTCAAGTACGCCATCCACCCGGTCGCCGGCCGGATGCCCGGGCACATGAACGTCCTGCTCGCCGAGGCCGAGGTGCCCTACGAGGCGCTCAAGGAGATGGACGACATCAACGGCGAGTTCTCCCGCACCGACGTCACCATCGTCATCGGTGCCAACGACGTCACCAACCCCGCCGCCCGGCAGGATTCGTCCAGCCCGATCTACGGCATGCCCATCCTCAACGTCGACCAGTCCAAGTCGGTCATCGTGCTCAAGCGCTCGATGTCCTCCGGCTACGCCGGCATCGACAACCCGCTGTTCACCGCCGACCAGACCTCCATGCTGTTCGGCGACGCGAAGAAGATGGTCTCCGAGGTCACCGAGGAACTCAAGGCGCTGTAAGCAGTTCGGCGCGCCCGGGGCGTCCGCACGGAACACCGTGCGGACGCCCCGTTCGTGTGCGACCGTCGAAGGCGGCAGGCGGGCCGCGCCCGGCCCGTCGCACCGACGGAAAGGACGCGTCCCGTGACCGAGCACCCCGCGACCGAGCCTTCGGGGACCGAGCAGCCCCGGACCGGCACCGACAGGACCTACAAGGTCGGCTATTTCGTCGGCAGCCTGTCGTCCACCTCGATCAACCGGATCCTGGCGAAGACACTGATCCGGCTCGCGCCGTCCGATCTCGACTTCGTCGAGATCCCCATCCGGGACCTGCCGCTCTACAGCCCCGACTACGACGCGAACTACCCGCCCGAGGGGGCGGCGCTCAAGGACGCGATCGGCGCCGTCGATGCGGTGCTGTTCGTCTCACCCGAGTACAACCGGTCGATTCCCGGCGCCTTGAAGAACGCCATCGACTGGGCGTCGCGGCCGTGGGGGCAGAACTCGTTCGATCACATCCCGGCGGCCGTGATCGGCGCGTCCATCGGCGCGATCGGCACCGCCGTCGGGCAGCAGAGCCTGCGCGCCGTGCTGAGCTTCTGCAACGCCCGGCAGATGACGTCGCCGGAGGCGTACATCCACTACACGCCCGAGGTCTTCGGCGACGACGGCAGCGTGCACAACGCCGGCACCGAGGACTTCCTCCGCAACTACATGCGCGAGTTCCGCGACCACGTCGTGCGGGTGCTGACCGTGCTGCCGCGTTAGCCGACCGATTCGTCCACCCGCTCGAGCGCGCGCCGGCTCCGCTCACCGACGGAGCCGGCGAGGGCGGCGGCGGCAAGCACGCACGCCAGCGGCACCGTCATCGCCACGGTGAGCGACGTCGCCTCCGACAGCCAGCCGATGGTGGCGGGGCCCGCCAGGAACCCGATGTATCCCATGCCGACGACGCGGGACATGTTGCGGCCCGGGGCGCCGGCATCGATGTTCCCGGCGGCGCTGAAGATCTGCGGGACGGCCCCGGACAGGCCCAGCCCGAACAACGCCCACCCGGCGAGCGTCACCGGCAGCCACGGGGAGGCGATGACGGTGCCCATCCCGGCCCCCGCCAGCAGCGTGCCGTACCGGACGACGGCGACGGCACCGACGCGGGCGCTGACCCGGTCCGCGACGAAGCGCCCGAGCGTCATCGTCGCGGAGAACGCCCCGAAGGCCAACGCCGCGACCGCGTCCGGGCTGCCCAGCTGTTCCTTGACCTGCAGGGCACTCCAGTCGTTGGCGACGCCCTCGCTGAGCATCAGCATGAACGCGAGCCCGCCGAGCAGCAGCACCCGCCGCGAGTATCCGCCGCGCGGGCCGGACCCGTGCCGGTGCTCGACCCGCGGCACCCGCACGAGGTGCGGCGCCGCGACCACGACGACGAGCATGCCGACGAGGCCGGCCCCGCCCAGGGCCACCGCCGGGGCGAGCCCGGCCGCCAGGGTGCCCGCCCCCACCAGCGACCCGGCCACCCCGCCCACCGAGAACAGCCCGTGGAACGCGGCCATGATCGGCCGCCGGTAGCGTTGCTCGACCGCGACGGCCTGCGAGTTCATCGACACGTCCAGCGCGCCGTTGGCGAACCCGAACACCGCGAGCGCGGCACCCAGCTGCCAGGCCGCGCCGGCCAGACCGGGGCCCACGGTCGCCGCCGCCAGCAGCACTGCCGCGGTGACGGTGGTGCGGTCGCTGCCGAACCGGTCGGCGAGCGGACCGGTGGCCTGCATCCCCGCGATCGCGCCCGCCGCGAGGACCAGCAGCAGGGAACCGAGCGTGGCGTGGTCGATGCCGACGCGCTGCTCGATCGCGGGGATGTGCACCACCCACATCGCGAGCAGGAACCCGTTGACGCCGAAGGTCGCGAACACGGCCGCGCGGGCACGGCGAAGATCGTGAGCGCTCACATGTCCCGACGCTACCGGCCCTCAGATGCCGGCGAGCAGTTCCGGCACCGGGTCGGTGAGGATCGCGCCGATCTCGGCCAGCGCCCGCGCGGCCTGCTCACCGTCGACGAGCCGATGGTCGAACGACAGCGACAGCGTCGTGACCTGCCGGACGGCGAGCTCGCCGTCCACCACCCACGGGCGCGGGCCGATCGCACCGAGCGCGAGGATGGCGGTCTCCCCGGGATTGAGGATGGGGGTGCCGGTGTCGACCCCGAACACGCCCACGTTGGTGATCGACACCGTGCCGCCGGTCAGCTCCGCCGGGGTGGCCCGGCCCGAGCGGGCCGTCTCCGCCGCCCGGGCGACGGCGTCGGCGAGGTCCGGCAGCGACAGGCGGTCGGCGTCGTGGATCACCGGCACCATCAGTCCCGCGTCGGTGGCGGTCGCGATGCCCAGGTTGACGTAGTGACGGGTGACGATCTCCTGGTGCTCCTCGTCCCACGCCGCGTTGAGGACCGGTTGGTGCGCGAGCACCCGCAGCAGCGCCTTGGCCACCACGGTGAGCGGCGTGGGATGCCGCCCCTCGAAGGCCGCCGCGCCGCGGAGCCGGGAGACGAGCTCGACCGTCGCCGTGACGTCGCAGGTGAGGAACACGGTGACGTGCGGGGCGGTGAAGGCACTGCGCGCCACTGCGGCGGCGGTGCGTCTGCGGATCCCGTGGATCGGGGTGCGGGTTTCGCGCGGCGGTCCGGCTTCCGGCGGCTGCGTGTCGCGGGCCTCCGCGGCCCGGCGCACGTCGGGCACGGTGATCACCCCGCCCGCACCGGTGCCGGTCACCCCGGTGAGATCCACGCCGAGCTCCCGGGCCTCGCGGCGGGCGGACGGCTTGGCGTCCGGCCGGTGCCGCGCCCCGGCCGGCGCCTGCGGGGACGGCGCCGCCGCGGCGCGTGCCGCGCGCCTGCTCGCCGGGGCCGCGCCCGGACCGTAGCCGACGAGCACCTGCACGGGTCCGCCGCCGTCGCCCGCGCCGGGGAGAGTGAACCGGATCAGCGGATTCCCCACGGGCACGCTGTCGCCGGGTTCGGCGAGCAGTTCGGCGACCGTCCCGGCGTACGGGGACGGCAGTTCCACGGTCGCCTTGGCGGTCTCGACCTCCGCGATCACCTGGTTGAGCTCGACCCGGTCCCCGACGGCCACGGTCCACGACACCAGTTCCGCCTCGGTCAGGCCCTCACCGAGGTCCGGCAGCCGGAACACCTCGCTGTGCCCGCCCGCCACGTCGCCGCGCTCGCTCACGCTCTGCTCCATGTCCCGGTCCTCACGCCGCGAGGCTGCGGTCGACGGCGTCGAGGATGCGGTCCGGGTCGGGCAGGTGGTGCGCCTCGAGTTTCGCCGGGGGATAGGGGATGTCGAATCCGCCGACCCGCAGCACCGGCGCCTCGAGCTGGTAGAAGCAGCGTTCCGAGAGGCGGGCGGCGATCTCGGCGCCGATGCCGCAGAACAGCGGTGCCTCCTGCACCACGACCAGGCGTCCGGTGCGCCGCACCGACGCCTCGACGGTGTCGAAGTCGACGGGCGAGACGGACCGCAGATCGATCACCTCCACGGAATGCCCCTCGGTCTCGGCGATCTGCGCGGCCTGCAGGGCGGTCGCGACCATCGAGCCGAACGTCACGACGGTGACGTCCGTGCCCGCGCGGGTGACGCGGGCCCGGTCCAGCGGCAGCTCCGGCTCCGCGTCGAGATCGACCTCGGCGCGGTCCCAGTACCGGCGCTTGGGCTCGAGGAAGATCACCGGATCGTCGAGGGCGACGGCCTGCTGGATCATCGCGTAGGCGTCGGCCGGGTTGCTCGGGCTGACCACCCGCAGTCCGGCGGTGTGCGCGAAGTACGCCTCGGGTGACTCGGAATGGTGTTCGACCGCCCCGATCCCGCCGCCGTAGGGGATGCGGATGGTCAGCGGTGCGGTGACCCGCCCGGCGGTGCGGTAGTGGATCTTGGCGACCTGCGAGACGATCTGGTCGAACGCGGGGTAGACGAAGCCGTCGAACTGGATCTCGCACACCGGTCGGTAGCCGCGCAGCGCCATGCCGAAAGCCGTTCCCACGATCCCGGATTCGGCGAGGGGGGTGTCGATGACGCGGTTGTCGCCGAAGTCCTTCTGCAACGTGTCGGTGACGCGGAAGACTCCGCCGAGCCGGCCGACGTCCTCTCCCATGATCACCACCTTGCGGTCGTGTTCGAGGGCCCGGCGCAGTCCGGCGCCGAGGGCGGCGCCGAGGGCCAGGGTGGTGGTGGTCATGACAGCGCCTCCTCGTGGGTCGCGTTCTCGAAACCGGCGAGGTAGTCGCGGTAGCGGGTGCGTTCCTCGGCGATCGCCGGGTGGTCGGTGGCGTAGACGTGGTCGAACATGCTCAGCGGCTCCGGATCCCGGGCGCCGAGGGTGCCGGCGCGCAACCGGGCCGCGGCCTCGTCCGCGGTGGCGCCGACCTCGTCGAAGAACCCGGCATCGGCGTGGCTCTCGCGCTCGAGCAGCCGGTGGAGCCGGTCGATCGGATCCCGCATCCGCCACAGTTCGGCCTCGGCCGGGGTGCGGTAGCGGGTGGGGTCGTCGGAGGTGGTGTGCGGGCCCATCCGGTAGGTGACGGCCTCGACGAACGACGGGCCGCTGCCCTCCCGTGCGTGCCGGGTGGCCTGGCGGGTGACGGCGAGCACCGCGAGCGCGTCGTTGCCGTCGACCTGCACGGCCGGCATTCCGTACCCGGCGGCGCGCTGCGCGATCGGGACGGGACTGTGCGAGTGGACCGGGTTGCTGATCGCCCAGTGGTTGTTCTGGCAGAAGAAGACCACGCCCACCCCCCATGCGACGGCGAAGCCGAGCGCCTCGGCGATGTCGCCCTGACTCGTCGCGCCGTCGCCGAAGTAGACGACGGTGGCGATCTCGGCGCCGTCGAAGTGGGCGCCCATCGCGTAGCCGGTGGCGTGCAGCCCCTGGGAGCCGACGACGATCGCGGGGTTGGTCATGTTCACGGCGGCCGGGTCCCAGCCGGAGTGGGCGCAGCCCCGCCACAACCGGGTCATGTCGGCGGGGTCGACGCCGCGGCACCAGGCCACGCCGTGCTCGCGGTAGCTGGTGAAGACGTAGTCGTCGCGGTGCAGGGCGTGCGCGGAGCCGACCTGAGCGGCCTCCTGGCCGAGCAGTGGTGCCCACAGTCCGAGTTCGCCCTGCCGTTGCAGCGCGGTGGCCTCGGCGTCGAGGCGGCGGACGACGACCATGTCGCGGTACAGGGCCCGGAGTTCGTCGGGTCCGACGTCGGCGACGAGCGCGGAGTACTCGGGATTGTGGACCCGTCGACCGTCGGGCTGGATCAGCTGGATCGGGTAGGCAATCTTGTCGACCACCGTGCACCACCTCGCTATGGCGGGACCGGTCGCCCTCGTGAGGCGCCCGGACAAACCTGTGTTGTACATCACATGATCCACGCGGGGTGCAGGTGCGCAATCGATCGTCGCGTGATTGTGCAGCAAGCACGGTTTCGGGGGGTCCGGCGCTGTCATACTGCGAAACATGACCAGTCTCGATGCCACCGACGCCCGGATGCTGCTCGAGCTCGCGCGCACCCCGCGGGCGACCGGGGTGGAGTTGTCCCAGCGTCTCGGGCTGTCCCGGAACACGGTGCAGGCACGGCTCGCGCGGTGGGATGCGGAGGGGGTTCTCGGCTCGTTCGAGCGCCGGGTGGATCCGCGGGCGCTCGGCTACCCGCTGGCCGCGTTCGTCGCGACCCGGGTCGATCAGCACCGGCTCGACGCCGTCGTCGCGGCCCTCGGGCAGATCCCGGAGGTCACCGAGGTGTACGGCATGACGGGGCAGACGGACCTGTCGGTGAAGGTGGTCGCGCGGGACGCCGACGATCTCTACCGGCTGGCCGGGCAGATCCTCGAGATCCCCGGTGTCGAGCGCACCAACATGGCGCTGGTGATGCGCGAACTGGTGGGTCCGCGCACGGCGCCGCTGCTCGAGCGGCTCGCGCAGCGCTGAGGCGCCTTCCGCGCAGCGCTGAGGCGCCTTCCGCGCAGCGCTGAGGCGCCTTCCGGGACCGAACCCGGAAGGCGCCTCGGCGTGCGGGCTAGAGGATTTCGTAGATCGTGGCGTTGGCGGTGCCCCCGCCCTCACACATGGTCTGCAGACCGTAGCGGCCGCCGGTGTGGCGCAGGTGGTGGATCAGGGTCGCGGCGAGACGACCGCCCGAGGCGCCGAGGGGGTGGCCGAGGGCGATCGCGCCGCCCAGGGGGTTCAGCTTCTCGCTCGGTGCGCCGGTCTCGCGCTGCCATGCGAGCGGCACGGAGGCGAAGGCCTCGTTGACCTCGAACGCGTCGATGTCGCCGAGCGAGAGTCCCGACCGCTTCAGCGCCAGGGCGGTGGCCGGGATCGGACCGGTGAGCATCTTGACCGGGTCGTCGCCGGTGACGACGGCGGTGTGCACGCGCGCGAGCGGCGTCAGCCCCAGAGCCTTCGCCTGCTCCGACGTGGTGATCAGCAGCCCGGAGGCGCCGTCGGAGATCTGCGACGCGTTGCCGGCGGTGACCACGCCGTTCTCCCGGAAGGGGGCCTTCAGGCCGGCGAGCTTGTCGACGGTGGAGCCGCGCCGGATACCCTCGTCGGAGTCGATCACGGTGCCGTCCGCCAGCGTGTAGGGCGCGATCTCGTCCGCGAACCGGCCCTCGTCCTGGGCCCGGGCGGCACGCTCGTGCGAGCGGACGGAGTACTCGTCGAGTTCGGTGCGCGAGATGCCCCACTGCTCGGCGATGATCTCGGCCCCGACGCCCTGGTTGAAGCGGCCGTTGAAGCCGGGCGCGGTGAGCTCGTCGGCGTACCGTTCGCGCGCCGGGCCGCCCATCTGCCCGGTGCCTTCGGGCGCGGAGGAGCCGAGCGGGATCGCGGACATGATCTCCACGCCGCCGGCGACGACGAGGTCGGCCTGGCCGGAGATCACCGCCGCGGCCGCCGTCGAGACGGCCTGCTGGGACGATCCGCACTGCCGGTCGATGGTGAAGCCGGGCACCGACTCCGGCCAGCCCGCACCGAGCACCGCCATGCGGCCGATGTTCCCGGACTGCATGCCCACGGACTGCACGGTGCCCCAGTGCACGTCGTCGACGAGGCTCGGGTCGATGCCGGTGCGCTCGGCGAGGGTGCGCAGGACGTGGGCGGACAGCTCGACGGCGTGAACGCCGGACAGGCCGCCGCCCCGCTTGCCGATGGGGGTGCGGACGGCTTCGACGATGACTGCATCGCGCATCTTCGGATCACTCTCTGTCGGGGACGTGCGGATGCCCCGGAGTGTAATCCGGTAGATGAATATGATGCCAAGCGGATGCTTGGTGGGTGGGAACTACTCCGCCGGGGGCGTCACCAGTTGCGCGACCGCCTTCTTGATCTCCTTGGGGATCGCCACGGGACGTCGCGTGCGGGCGTCGACGTACACGTGCACGAACCGCCCGGTCGCAGCCGCCTGCAGACCCCCCTCGCCGTCCTCCCGGAAGATCGCCAGCGAATAGGTCACGCTGCTGGTTCCCAGCCGCTCCACCGCCAGGCCCACGCGCAGCCGGTCCGGGAACGACAGCTCCGCCAGATACCGGCACGACGTCTCCGCGACCACGCCGATCGCGTCCAGCTCCCGGATGTCGACCCCGGTCGTGGCCATCAGCCACCCGTTGACGGCCGAGTCGAAGTACGAGTAATAGGTGACGTTGTTGACGTGGCCGTAGTGGTCGTTGTCCGCCCACCGGGTCTGCATCGGCCACAGGACCGGAAACCGGGCGGGAACGGGTGGGTCGGCGGCGGGCGTCGTCGGCTGGCGGTTCGTCACCGTCCTGACGATAGTCCCACGCGGACGGCAAGTCCGACCATCAACGCCCAGAATGCCGATCCGATACCGAACATGCTCCAACCGGACGCCGCGACCAGGAACGTCACGACCGCTGCTTCGCGTTCCGGCGCGTCGCGCAGAGCCGAGGCCAGCGCCCCGCCGAGCGTCGCGAGCAGGGCCAACCCGGCCACCGCCTCCACCACACCGTCGGGCGCCGTCGCCACGACCGTCGCGAGCCCGGTCGAGCACACCGCCAGCGCCAGGTAGGACCAGCCCGCGCACCACGCGACCACCCATCGGCGCGCCGGGTCGGGCTCGGCCTCGGGCGCCGCCGCCAGCGCGGCGCTGATCGCGGCGAGATTGATCGCGTGCCCACCGGCCGTCGCTCCCGCGACGGTGCCGAGCCCCGTGACCGTCATCGCCGCCCGCCACGGCGTGGCGTAACCGAACGAGTCGAGCACGGCCGTGCCCGGGATGTTCTGCGACGCCATCGTCACGATGTAGAGGGGGAGGGCGATGCCGAGCAACGCCTGCCACGTCCACGCCGGGGCCGTGAGCTCGAGCGCCGGCACCAGCTCCCGCGCCGCCGGCGCGGTTCCCGAGCGCACCAGATGGATCGCGACGACCACGGCCGCGGCCCCGAACGCCCCCGGCACCGCCCAGCGTGGCCGCAGCCGCTGCAGCACCAGCCACGTCGCCACCACCGGCAGGATCGCGGCGGGCGCGTCCATCACGCCCTCGACCGGGGCGAGGCAGAGCGGCACGAGAATCCCGGCGAGCATGGCCTGCGCCAACGATGCGGGGATCGCCGCGATCAGCGCGCCGAGGCGCGGCCACAGCCCCGTCAGGACGATCGCGGCGCCCACGACGACGAACGCGCCCACCGCCGCCGGCCAGCCGCCCGCCACCACACCGGTGCCCGCGAGCAGCGCGGCGCCCGGCGTGGACCACGCGAGCGTGATCGGCGTGCGGAACCGCCGTGCCAGCCACAGGATGCCGAGACCCTGGGTCAGGCAGAGCGCCGACAACCCCGAGGCCGCCTGCGACGGCGACGCCCCCACCGCCTGCAACCCCGTCAGCACCACCGCGAACGAACTGGTGAACCCGACGAGAGCGGTGACGACGCCCGCCCCGAGCGGCCGGATGAGCGAGTCGGGACGACTGGGCGCGGGGGCATCGGACACGGGCGGCAATTCTGCCGCAGCGGACCGGCACCGCCCGCGCCGCCCGGCACCGCCCGCGCCGACGTGTCAGGATCGGGGGCATGGTTGCCGATCCCGTGCTGATGACCGTGGACGAGCTGGCCGACCTCGTCGAGGCGGGCACGCCTCCGGTGCTGCTCGACGTGCGATGGTCGCTCGACGACCCGGACGGCGAGGACCGCTACCGCGAAGGCCACATCCCCGGAGCGGTGTACGTCGACCTCGCCACCGAACTCGCCGACCCCGGATCTCCCGGCCGCGGCCGGCACCCGCTGCCCGACGTCGCCCGGCTGCAGGACCATGCCCGCCGGTGGGGGATCGACAACGGCGACACCGTCGTCGTCTACGACGACACCGGGGGCCTTGCCGCCGCCCGCGCCTGGTGGCTGCTGCGCTGGGCGGGTCTGAAGGACGTGCGCCTGCTCGACGGCGGGCTGCCGCTGTGGACGGCGACGGGCCGTGCTCTGGCGGCGGGCCCCGGCGAATTCGTCGAGTCCGGCTCGGTGACCCTGCGCGGCGGCTACCTGCCCACGGTCGACATCGACGAGGCCGGGCGATACCCCGCGCGGGGAACCCTGCTCGACGCGCGAGCCGCCGCGCGCTACCGCGGCGACGAGGAGCCGGTCGACCCGCGCGCCGGGCACATCCCCGGCGCGGTCAGCGCCCCCGCCACGGACAACCTCCGGGCGGACGGCACGTTCCGATCCGCCGAGGAACTCGCCGCACGATTCACCGCACTGTGCGGGGACCGTCCCGTCGCCGTGTACTGCGGGTCCGGGATCACCGCGACCCACGACATCGCGGCACTGGCCGTGGCGGGTATCGAGGCCGCGCTGTTCCCGGGGTCGTGGTCGCAGTGGTGCCAGGACCCGGCCCGGGAGGTCGCCACCGGGGCGTGAGGACCCGCGATCACCCCTGCGAGCGGGAGAACTCCGACGCGCGGCGCACCTGCTCGGGCGTCGGGGTCACCCCGGTGTACAGCGCGAACTGCTGCGCCGCCTGCAGGGCGATGACCTCGGCGCCGGTGATCACCGGCAGCCCGTGCGCGCGGGCCGCACGGATCAGCGGTGTCTCCGGGGGCATCGCCACGACGTCGAACACCGTCGACGCGGCGGCCACCGCGGCCGCGGGGAACGGCAGCTGCTCCGATTCGCGACCACCGGTCATCCCGACGGGGGTGGCGTTGACGAGCAATCCCGGCGTGCGTCCGTCGAGCTCGGTGCGCCAGTCGAACCCGTACTGCCGAGCCAGGGCGGCTCCCGTCTCCTCGTTGCGGGCGATCACCGACACGTCGGTGAACCCGCTGTCGCGCAGGGCCGCCACGACGGCCTTGGCCATCCCGCCGCTGCCCGCGACGGCCGCCGGCATCCCCGGGTCGACCTCGTGCTCGCGGAGCAGGTCCGCCACCGCCTGGTAGTCGGTGTTGTAGGCGTGCAGCACGCCGTCCTCGTTGACGATCGTGTTGACCGACTCGATGGCGCGCGCCGAGTCGTGCAGCTCGTCGATCAACGGAATCACGGCCTCCTTGAACGGCATCGACACCCCGCACCCCCGGATGCCGAGGCCGCGGATCCCTGCCACGGCCGACGGCAGATCGGTGGTGGTGAACGCCTTGTACACGTAGTCGAGACCGAGCTCGTCGTAGAGGTAGTTGTGGAAGCGGGTGCCGATGTTGCTCGGCCGTCCCGACAGGGAGATGCACAGACGGGTGTCCTTGGTGATGCGCGAGAGCATGCGTGCCACGCTAGTTCCCGTCGCGAGGACGCGGGGCACGGCGCCCTCAGCACGCGGCGATCGTCGCCGCCAGCGCCTCCCGGTCGGCCGCCGTGATCGGCAGCCCGTACCGCACCGCCACCGACAGGTACTTGCCCGCGAACCAGCAGCGGTACGCCACCGCGGGCGGCAGCCACTCGGCCGGGGTGTGATCGCGCTTGTCCTGATTCGCCGGCCCGTCCACCGCGATCAGGTTGAAGGCGACGTCGTTGGCGAACTGCCGGCGCCGCTCGACCGGCCACTCCGCCGCACCGAGGTCCCACGCCGCCGCCAGGGGATAGATGTGGTCGATCTGCACGGCTCGGCCCTCGGCGCGACGGAACTCGAGCCGGGCACCGGTGTAGGGGTCGGACAGCGTGCCCGACAGCACGATGCAGTCGCCGCTGCCGGGCCGGAACGCCACGTCGCGCAGATCCCGGGCGAGCACGTTGTTGCGGGTGTCGCACCCGTCGCGCCCACCCGGGCCCGGATGATCGTCCGACCACGCCTCCCCGAACACACATCCCTCGCCCGGCCCGCACCCGCGCTCGTACCCCGGCACCTGCGGCCGGTGCGGCACCACCGCCGCCCGCGCCAAGAGTTGTTCGAGCGCGCCGCGTGCGGGGCTGCCCGGTGCCGGTGGCGCGTTCGACTCGATCCGGTCCCACCCCCACGACACGGCGATCGCGACCGCCACCACCAGCCCCCAGAAAACTGCGCCCCCTCGCACGCGGACATTCTCACCGATCGCCCCGACAGCGCCGGCGCCGGCGCCGGCTCAGCCGTCGGTCGTCAACGGAAACCGGACCGCGTGGATGGATTCGATGGTGCGGCCGTCGTGCCCGACGATCCACGACCCGCCGTGCTGCTTGCACTCGGCGACCCGGTCGAACACGGTCAGCAGGAAGAACACCGCCTGCTCCGCGGTCGTGGTGGCGGCGAGCCGATGGGACTCACCGTGTTTCGTTCCGTCGAGCCACACGCCGCACTGTCCGTCGAGTCGCATCGCGGTGACGTGCTCGGAGTCGACGAACGCGTACTTGACCTGCTCCCACGGGGTGTGGGCGCTGTAGGTCTGCTCGAGGACCTGGATCATGATCGACATCGCAGTCTCCTGGTGGGTGCACCTGCAGCCCAGTGTCCTCCGGGGGCCCGGCCCGATCCAGGGTCGATCGTCCCCGGCGCACGCCCGCTCGTCCCGCGCCCCGGCCTGCGCCGGCGGTGTCGGGCACGACTGGCACCATGGTGGGCATGCTGCACGGGTTGTGGTCACCGGGGGCGGGCCTGATGCTGTGGCGCGACGACGAGCACCCGGCCGACGACACACCGGCTGTCCTGCGCCGATGGATCGACCGCCCGTTCCGGCACCGCGTCGAACTGCGACTGCCCGGCGACGACGCACCGCGGCCGCTCCCCGCGGTGGCGATCGCGCCTGCCGACGCCGCGGAGCTGCTGCTGGCGTTGCCCCGGCACGCCGAGACGGTGGCCGGGGACCTGCGGTACCTCGCCCACGTCGCCCGCGGCATCGAGCGGTGGGCACAGGCCGGGCGGGTGGCCCCGGAACTGCACCGCGCCGACGGGCAGTGGTGGGCGCGGTGGCGCCTGCTCGGCGGCGACCGGATCCGAGCCTGGACGGCCGAGCTGTCCGCCGCGATGCCGCCGGTGCAGCGGCAGGCCGGGCGGCCCGCGGTGCTGCTCGACGACCTCGTCACCGAACTCACCGATCCGATCACCCGGTCCCTGATCGGCAACGTCGGTACTTCCCTGCACCCGTTGATCGCGGCCCTGGCCGAGGGGCAACCGCACCACAGTGGCACCCAGCGCATGGCCGACGCACTGGACGAATGGCGGTCCTCGCTCGCCGGAAACGAGCCCGACCTGGTGCTGCGACTCGTCGAGCCGGAAGACGACGAGGACGAGGCCATCGGCGCCGACACCCTGTGGCGGCTCGAGGTGTGTCTGCGCTCGGAGGGACAGGCACCGGCGCCGGTGCCGGTGGACGGCTCCGACGCGCAGCTGCTGCAGATCGGGATCCGCAAGCTCGGCGCCGCCCTGAAGGCGTATCCGCGGTTGCAGGACGTGCCGCGCGACCCGGACAGCCTCGACCTGTTGCTGCCGACCGGGGTGGTGACAGATCTGGTGGAGCACGGCGGCCGCGCACTGGCGGACGCCGGCGTGGCGCTGCTGCTGCCCCGCGCCTGGGCGCGGCTCGAGCCGTCGCTGCGGCTGCAGGTGTCCTCGCCGGTGGCGCCCGTCGCCGCCGAGGACGACACCGTCGGCATGAACGCGCTCGTCTCGTTCGAGTGGCAGCTCGCCGTGGGCGACATGCTGCTCACCCCCGCCGAGATGGAACGGCTGATCGCGGCCAACAGCGACCTGGTCAAGCTGCGCGGCAAGTGGGTGCAGGCGGATCCGCTCGCGCTCGCCCGGGCCGCCCGCTACGTCGCCGGCCAGGGCGCGACGGACGCGACGCTGGCGACGTTGTTCGGCCGGTTCACCGGCGACGAGCCACCACCGGTGGAGGTCACCGACGTCGCCGCGACCGGCTGGGTCGCGACCCTGCTCGACGGGCAGGTCCGGCCCGAGGCGGTGCCGTCCCCGCCCGGCCTGCATGCGACCCTGCGCCCGTACCAGCAGCGCGGCCTCGAGTGGCTGGCGTTCATGAGCGGCCTCGGGCTCGGCGCCGTGCTGGCCGACGACATGGGTCTCGGCAAGACCGTGCAGGTGCTCGCGCTGCTCGCCCACGAACGGGCCGGCGACGTCGCCACCGATCCGACGCTGCTGGTGTGCCCGATGTCGGTGGTGGGCAACTGGCAGCGCGAGGCCCAGCGGTTCGTGCCGGGCCTGCGCGTGCACGTCCACCACGGCCCGGCGCGGCTGCGCGACGCCGCCCTGGCCGCGGCGGTCGCCGACAGCGACCTGGTGATCACGACGTACGCGCTCGTCGCGCGGGACGTGACGCAGTTGCGGTCGCTGCGGTGGGGCCGGGTGGTGCTCGACGAGGCCCAGCACGTGAAGAATGCCGCGACCGCGCAGTCCCGCGCGACGCGGGCGGTCCCCGCGCGGCACCGCATCGCGCTCACCGGCACCCCCGTCGAGAACCGGCTCGAGGAGCTGCGCTCGATCCTCGACTTCGCCAATCCCCGCCTGCTCGGTTCGCCGGCGACGTTCCGCGCCCGGTTCGCCGTTCCGATCGAGCGGGAACGCGACGCGGCGGCCGCCGCGCGGTTGCGGGCGCTCACGTCGCCGTTCGTGCTGCGCCGCGTCAAGACCGACCCGTCGGTGATCTCGGATCTGCCGGAGAAGTTCGAGCAGACGGTGCGGGCCAATCTCACCGCCGAGCAGGCGGCGCTGTACCGGGCGGTGGTCGACGAGATGATGCGGCAGATCCGGGACAAGGAGGGGATGGCCCGCAAGGGCGCGGTGCTCGCCGCGCTGACCCGGCTCAAACAGGTGTGCAACCATCCGGCGCACTACCTGGGCGACGGCTCCGGGGTGCTGCGCCGCGGCCGGCACCGGTCGGGCAAGCTCGGGCTGGTGGAGGACATCGTCGAGTCGATCCTCGCCGACGGCGAGAAGGCCCTGCTGTTCACGCAGTTCCGGGAGTTCGGCGACCTGATCGCGCCGTATCTGGCCGAGCGCTTCGGCACCACGGTGCCGTTCCTGCACGGCGGCGTGTCCAAGGGCCGGCGCGATGCGATGGTCGCCGCGTTCCAGGGCGACGACGGTCCGCCGATGATGCTGCTCTCGCTCAAGGCCGGCGGTACCGGTTTGAACCTGACGGCCGCGAATCACGTGGTGCACCTGGATCGTTGGTGGAACCCGGCGGTGGAGAACCAGGCCACCGACCGGGCGTTCCGCATCGGCCAGCGCCGCGACGTGCAGGTCCGCAAGCTCGTGTGCGTCGGCACCCTGGAGGAGCGGATCGACGAGATGATCTCGGGGAAGCAGGAATTGGCGGAGCTCGCCGTGGGAGCCGGCGAGAACTGGATCACCGAGCTGTCCACCGAGCAACTGCACTCGCTGCTGTCCCTGGGCGACGAGGCGGTGGGCGAATGAGCCCGGCGGGCGGGTTCGATCGCTACGGCAAGCGCCGGCGGGTCGTCGGCGGCATCGAGGCGCGGACCAAACGCGGCTCGATCGGACGCACCTGGTGGTCGAAGGAGCTGGTTGCGGCGATGGAGCAGGTCGCCGACAAGGGCCGGCTCGCGCGGGGCCGGACCTATGCCCGGTCGGGTCAGGTGGTCTCGATGCGGCTCGAGCCCGGCGCGGCGGTGGGGGAGGTGCAGGGCAGCCAGCTGCGCCCGTTCACCTCGACGGTGACCATCCGCACCCTCGACGAGGACGCGGTCGCGGACCTGATCGACCGGGTGCGGTCCGCGCCGGGCATGCTGGTCCGGCTCGCGGGGGGTGCGCTGCCGGAGGAGCTGGGTCCGCTGCTGCTCCCGCGGCGTGCCGGTGAGCTGGACTTCGATTGCACCTGCCCGGACGACGGGTGGCC
Source organism: Rhodococcus ruber (assembly GCF_016804345.1). Classification (NCBI taxonomy): domain Bacteria; kingdom Bacillati; phylum Actinomycetota; class Actinomycetes; order Mycobacteriales; family Nocardiaceae; genus Rhodococcus; species Rhodococcus ruber. The sequence continues at coordinate 2,239,917 of NZ_CP044211.1, forward strand.
GTGCAAGCACGCGGCGGCGGTGGCCTACCTGCTGGCCGAGCACGTCGACGAGCAGCCGCTGGCGGTGCTCACCCTGCGCGGGGTCGACCTGAGCACGGTGATCGGTGGGGTGGACGAGGCCGAGGCCGGCGACGAGGATTTCTACGGGAACGAGATCCGGTTGCCGGATCTGCCGGCCGAGCCGTACCGGCCCGCGCCCGAGGATCTCGATCCGACGCTGCTGCGCCGGGCGCTGCGGGCGGGCGGCACGGACGAGTCGGTCGTCCTCCGCGGCACGTCGGACCTCGAGGAGATGTACCGGCGGCTGCGATAGGCCGCTCCGCGGCCCGTGCGTCCTTTGGGCGGCTGGGGCAGCCCAAAGGAGACACCGGCGGCGAAGCCGCCTGTGGACATACATGGACTTCCAACTATAGGATGAGCACACATTGCTGGGGGTGCCGCCCGCTGCCCCCGATCATCCCACCGAAACACCAGAATTCGACCAGTTAGGACGGATCCGGACATGAGCGTTCGAGAACTCACCCACTTCGTCGGGGGCAAGCACATCCCCGGCGCCTCCGACCGGTTCGCCGACGTCTTCGACCCCAACACCGGTGAGGTGCAGGCCCGCGTTCCCCTCGCCGACGTCGCCGAGACCGAGGCCGTCATCGCGAACGCCGTCGAGGCGCAGAAGGAATGGGCGGCGTTCAACCCGCAGAAGCGCGCCCGGGTGCTGATGAAGTTCCTGCAGCTCGTGCAGGACGACATGGAGAACCTGGCCCGGTTGCTGTCCTCCGAGCACGGCAAGACCGTCGCCGACGCCAAGGGCGACATCCAGCGCGGCCTCGAGGTGATCGAGTTCGCCACCGGCATCCCGCACCTGCTCAAGGGCGAGTTCACCGACTCCGCCGGCACCGGCATCGACGTCTACTCGATGCGCCAGCCGCTCGGCGTCGTCGCCGGCATCACCCCGTTCAACTTCCCCGCGATGATCCCGCTGTGGAAGGCCGGCCCGGCCATCGCGTGCGGAAACGCGTTCGTGCTCAAACCTTCCGAGCGCGACCCGTCCGTGCCGCTGCGCCTGGCCGAGCTGTTCATCGAGGCCGGGCTGCCCGCCGGCGTGTTCAACGTCGTCAACGGCGACAAGACCGTCGTCGACGTGCTGCTCACAGACGAGCGCATCAAGGCCGTCGGCTTCGTCGGCTCCACCCCGATCGCCCAGTACATCTACGAGACCGCCGCCGCCCACGGCAAGCGCGCCCAGTGCTTCGGCGGCGCCAAGAACCACGCGATCGTCATGCCCGACGCCGACATGGACCAGGTGGCGGACGCCCTCGTCGGCGCCGGCTACGGCTCCGCCGGTGAGCGCTGCATGGCGATCTCCGTCGCCGTGCCGGTCGGCGAGGAGGCCGCCGATGCGCTCGTCGCCAAGCTCACCGAACGCGTCGGAAAGCTGAAGGTCGGCCGCAGTGACGACCCGAACGCCGACTTCGGCCCGCTGGTCACCGCCGAGGCGCGCCAGCGGGTGCACGACTACATCCAGTCCGGCATCGACGAGGGCGCGCAGCTCGTCGTCGACGGGCGCGACTTCGTGCTCGAGGGCCACGAGAACGGCTTCTTCTCCGGCGCCACCCTGTTCGACAACGTCACCCCCGAGATGAAGATCTACCGCGAGGAGATCTTCGGCCCCGTCGTGATCGTCGTCCGCGCGCACGACTACGAGGAGGCCCTGCGGCTGCCCTCGGAGCACGAGTACGGCAACGGCGTGGCGATCTTCACCCGCGACGGCGACACCGCCCGCGACTTCACCAACCGTGTCAACGTCGGCATGGTCGGCGTGAACGTGCCCATCCCGGTGCCGATCGCGTACCACACCTTCGGCGGCTGGAAGCGGTCCGGCTTCGGCGACCTCAACCAGCACGGACCGGACTCGATCCGCTTCTACACCAAGACCAAGACGGTCACCCAGCGCTGGTTCTCCGGCGTCAAGGAGCACGCGGATCACTTCGTCATCCCGACGATGGACTAGGCAGAGGTAGCAGATGTTCACCCTCACCGACGACGACCGGGCGATCCGCGACACCGCCCGCGACTTCGCCGCCGAGTTCCTCGCCCCGAACGCGGTCGAATGGGACCAGAACAAGCACTTCCCGGTCGACGTCCTGCGCAAGGCCGCGGCGCTCGGCATGGGCGGCATCTACGTCCGCGAGGACGTCGGCGGGTCGGGCCTGCGCCGTCTCGACTCCGTCCGGATCTTCGAGGAACTCGCCAAGGGCTGCCCGTCGATCGCCGCGTACATCTCCATCCACAACATGGTCACGTGGATGATCGACCGGTTCGGCAACGACGAGCAGCGCCGCCGCTGGGTCCCCGGACTGTGCACGATGGACCAGCTCGCCAGCTACTGCCTGACCGAGCCCGGCGCCGGCTCCGACGCGGCGGCCCTGAGCACCAGGGCCGTCCGCGACGGCGACGAGTACGTCCTGACCGGCGGCAAGCAGTTCATCTCCGGCGCCGGCACGTCGGACGTGTACGTGGTGATGGCCCGCACCGGTGAGCCCGGCCCGCGCGGCATCTCCGCGATCATCGTCCCGAAGGACACCCCCGGGCTGTCCTTCGGTGCCAACGAGAAGAAGATGGGCTGGAACGCCCAGCCCACCCGTCAGGTGATCTTCGACGGCGCCCGCGTGCCCGCCGAGAACCTCCTCGGCGAGGAGGGCAGCGGCTTCCGCATCGCCATGCACGGGCTCAACGGCGGCCGGCTCAACATCGCCGCGTGCTCGGTCGGTGGCGCCCAGGCCGCGCTCGACAAGACCGTCGGGTATCTCGCCGAGCGCAAGGCGTTCGGCGAGCGGCTGCTCGACTCGCAGGCCCTGCAGTTCCGGCTCGCCGACATGCGCACCGGCATCGAAGCCTCCCGCACGCTGCTCTGGCGCGCCGCCGACGCCCTCGACCGGGGTGCCGACGACGTCGTCGAGCTGTGCGCGATGGCGAAGCGGTTCGCCACCGACGCCTGCTTCGACGTCGCCAACGACGCGCTGCAACTGCACGGTGGTTACGGCTATCTTGCCGAGTACGGACTCGAGAAGATCGTGCGGGATCTGCGCGTACACCAGATCCTCGAAGGAACCAACGAGATCATGCGGGTGGTCGTCGCGCGCAGCGTGGTGGCCGCGGCGCAGAACGGAGCGAAATGACCGAGACGGAAGACGTCCTCGTCCGGGTCTCCGGCGGCATCGGCCGGATCACCCTCAACCGGCCCAAGGCCATCAACGCCCTGAACTACGACATGGTGAAGGCGATGGCCGCCGCGCTCGACGAGTGGGCCGGGGACGACTCGGTCCGCGCGGTCGTCGTGGACGGGGCGGGGGAGCGCGGCCTGTGCGCCGGCGGCGACATCGTCTCGATCTACCACGACGCCCGCGACGGCGGCACCGGCTCGCAGGACTTCTGGCGCGACGAGTACATCCTCAACGCCGCCATCGGCCGCTACCCGAAGCCGTACGTCGCGATCATGGACGGCATCGTCATGGGCGGCGGCGTCGGGATCGCCGCCCACGGCAACGTCCGGATCGTCACCGAACGCTCCACGATCGCGATGCCCGAGGTGGGCATCGGCTTCGTCCCCGACGTGGGCGGCACCTGGCTGCTCTCGCGCGCCCCGGGCGAGCTCGGCACCCACCTCGCGCTGACCACCGGTCGCATGAAGGCCGGCGACGCCATAGCCCTCGGTTTCGCCGACCATTTCGTGCCGTCCGAGGCGCTCGACAAATTCGTCGCCGCCCTCGAATCCGGCACGGTCGACGAGGCGCTCGCCGAATTCGCCCGACCGGCCCCGGAGTCGCCGCTGCTCGCGCAGCGCTCCTGGATCGACGCCGCCTACTCCGCGCCGACCGTCGAGGAGATCGTCGCCCGCCTGCAGGCCGCCGAGGAGCCCGAGGCCCGCGCGGCCGCCGAGCAGATCCTCGGCAAGTCGCCCGTCGCGCTGAAGGCGACCCTGCGCTCGGTGCGGCACGCCCGCGAACTCGGCAGCCTCGAAGAGGTGCTGAACGAGGAGTACCGGGTCTCGCTGGCGTCACTGCGCTCGCACGATCTCGTCGAGGGCATCCGCGCGCAGGTGGTCGACAAGGACCGCAACCCGGCGTGGTCGCCGGCGACCCTCGCCGACGTCACCGACGCCGACGTCGACGCGTACTTCCAGCCCCTCGGCGAGCTCGAACTCGGCCTCGCCGCACCCGAGAAGGAAACCGCCTGACATGAGCACTCTGCCGAACGTCGCCTTCCTCGGTCTCGGCCACATGGGCGGGCCGATGGCCGCGAACCTCGTCAAGGCCGGCTACCCGGTCACCGGCTACGACCCGGTGCCCGCGGCCCAGGAACAGGGCCGCGCCGACGGCCTCACGATCGTCGAGTCCGCGACCGACGCGGTCCGCGACGCCGACGTCGTGATCACCATGCTGCCCAACGGTGCCCTCGTGCTGAAGCTGTACGACGAGGTCCTGCCGGCCGCTCGGCCGAACACCCTGTTCGTCGACAGCTCCACCATCGACGTCGCCGACGCCCGCGCCGCCCACGAGGAGGCGGTGCAGGCCGGGCACCGCGCGATCGACGCGCCCGTCTCCGGCGGTGTCGCGGGCGCCGCCGCCGGCACCCTGGCCTTCATGGTCGGCGGGTCGGAGGAGGACTTCGAGGCCGCGAAGCCGCTGCTCGAGGTCATGGGCCGCAAGGTCGTGCACTGCGGCGGGTCCGGCGTCGGCCAGGCCGCCAAGATCTGCAACAACATGATCCTCGGCGTGTCGATGATCGCGATCAGCGAGGCCTTCGTCCTCGGTGAGAAGCTCGGCCTGACCAACCAGGCCCTCTTCGACGTCGCGTCCAACGCCTCCGGCCAGTGCTGGGCGCTGACCAGCAACTGCCCGGTGCCCGGCCCGGTGCCCACCACCCCCGCCAACAACGACTACCAGCCCGGGTTCGCCGCCGCGCTCATGGACAAGGACCTCGGCCTGGCCGCGAATGCGTTGCGCACCAACAACGTCGACGCCGAACTGGGTCTGCGGGCCGCGGAGATCTACCACCGGTTCAACACCTCGGGTGGCGGCGGGCTGGACTTCTCGGCCATCATCACCGAGATCCGCAACCGCTCGACAGAACAGGAAACCCAGTGACGGACTTCGAGACGATCCTGCTCGACCGCAAGGACCGCGTCGGCATCATCACGCTCAACCGGCCCAAGGCGCTCAACGCCCTCAACAGCCAGCTGATGCGCGAGGTGGTGGCGGCCGTCGAGGAACTCGACGCCGACGCCGGCATCGGTGCGATCCTGCTCACCGGATCCGAGAAGGCGTTCGCCGCGGGCGCGGACATCAAGGAGATGGCGCCGAAGACGTTCTCCGAGGTGTACGCGGAAGATCTGTTCTCCCAGTGGGATCGGCTCTCGTCGATCCGGAAGCCGATCGTCGCCGCCGTCTCCGGGTACGCCCTCGGCGGCGGCTGCGAACTGGCGATGCTGTGCGACTTCATCATCGCCTCGGACACCGCCAAGTTCGGCCAGCCCGAGATCAAGCTCGGCGTCATCCCCGGCATCGGCGGCTCGCAGCGGCTCACCCGCGCCGTGGGCAAGGCCAAGGCGATGGACATGTGCCTGACCGGCCGGAACATGGACGCCGAGGAGGCCGAGCGGGCGGGCCTGGTCTCGCGCGTCGTGCCGGCCGCGGAACTGTTCGACGTGGCGCTCGAGGCCGCGACCACGATCGCGTCGATGTCGCTGCCCGTCGCGATGATGGCCAAGGAAGCGGTGAACCGGTCCTTCGAGACCACCCTCGCCGAGGGCGTGAAGTTCGAACGCCGGGTGTTCCACTCGACGTTCGCCACCGCCGACCAGAAGGAAGGCATGGCCGCGTTCGTCGAGAAGCGTGCACCGAAGTTCGAGCACGCCTGATCGTCCGAAACACACCGGGGCCGTTCCGCACTCGTGCGGAACGGCCCCGGTGTGTTTCACCAGCGGCTGGGCTCGCCGCCGGTGTCGAAGTCGCCGGCGTCGTGGCGCAGGCCCGCCAGGATGCGCAGCAGCGTCTCGAGCTGATCGTCGGGCACGCCGGGGCGCGCGAACACCTCGGCGTTGAGCTTCTCGGTGGTCGCGACGGCCAGCGCGCGTCCCTCGTCGGTCAGTTCCACCAACGTCGCGCGACGGTCGCTCGGGTGCGGGGTGCGGCGCACCAGACCGGCGGTCTCGAGCCGGTCCACGGCGTTCGTGACGCTGGTCGGGTGGACCTGCAGGCGGGCGCTGGCCTTCGCCATCGGCAGCGCCCCGGTCCGGGTGAAATGCAGCAGCGTCAGCAGCTCGTACCGGGCGAAGGTGAGCCCGAACGGTTTGAGGACCTCCTCGACCCGCGCCATCATGATCTGCTGCGCGCGCATCACCGAGGTCACCGCGGCCATGCCGTCCGCGACCTCGCCCCAGCCGTGGGCCGTCCACTGGCGGTGGGCCTCGGCGATCGGATCGAGCGGTAGCGGTGCGGGCATACGTCGATCATCCCACGTGGTGCCGCGTGGAGGTGACGCGGACACAGCTTCCGCGCCCCGCGCGGCCGGCCGCCGAGGGTGAACGACACGCAACGGCCGGAACAACGTCGCATGAACCCGCGAGGACATCCAAATGTGGCCGCCCGCCGCTCGATTCGCGACGGCTAGAGTGCGCGCGTGCACATCCTGTTCGTCTGCAGCGGCAACGTCTGCCGGTCCGTGATCGCGGAGCGGCTGACGCGGGCGTACGCGTGCGAGTCCGGGTGGGCCGACCTGACCGCCGAGAGCGCCGGCACCCGGGCCCTCGTCGGGTATCCCGTCGAGCCGCGGGCGGCCGCGGTCATCGCCGGACTCGGTGCGGATGCGAGCGATTTCCGCGCCCGCCGGGTGACCGCCGCGATGGTCGACGGCGCCGACCTGGTCCTGACCATGAGCGAGGAGCAGCGCGACCGCGTGTCCGGCCTGGTCGCCGGCGCCGCGGCGAAGTCGTTCACCCTCACCGAGGCGCACCGCATCGCGACCGTCACCGGCGCGGCGACGGTCGCGCGGCTCGATGCCTGCCGGGATCCGAGCGGCGCGGCCCGGACCCCGAACATTCCCGACCCGATCGGCCTGTCCGCGCCGGTGTTCGTCGAGACCGGGGACCTGATCGCCGCGGCGCTGTTCCCGCTGCTCGACGTCCTCGCCGGCGCGGCGGTCGCCGTCGGTCAGCGGCAGGCGTAGTCCCCGAATCGTTCGTCCACCTCGGCCGCGCTCAACCCGAAGTCCTCGAGCCGGTAGCGGTGCGCCGGCCGGCGATCCCCGCTGCGGCTCTCGGCGTGCAGCGCGGCCATCGCCTGCTCGGCGCCGGCGGTGAGCCGGATGCCGAGCCGGTCGTAGACCGCGCCCACCGTGCCGAGGGGATCGGCGACGAAGTCGCGGTAGTCCACGTCGACGAACCGGTCCGGGTCGTGCCGGCGCCGGGCCGCCTCGAAGGTGTCGAACCCGCGCGCCCACAGCTCGAGCTGGCTGCGCCCGATGCGCTCGCCGCGGAAGGTGTGCGACCAGCCGTCGGTGGCGTGCGCGGCCAGGCTGCACACCGACGGGATCACGGTGCGCGGGTCGCGGTGGGTGACGACGATCAGCGCGTCGGGGTAGACGGTGAGCAGTTCGTCGAGGGCGAACAGGTGGCTCGGGTTCTTCAGGACCCAGCGCTTGTCGGCGTCCGGCAGCCCGATCAGCTGCAGGTTCCTGCGGTGCCGGGCGTACGCGCCGGTCCAGTCCTGCTGCGCGAGCCACCGCGAGTAGGTGGGCAGATGCGCGAGGCATTCGTACGACACCGACCGGAAGGACTGTCGCAGCAGCTGCCAGCACTCCTCGACCTCGCCCGCGGACATGTAGTGCACGCCCATGAACTCGGGGTGCTCGACGTGATGCTGCGCGAATCCCGCTTCGAGCGCGGCGAACGCCGGGTTCTGGGGCCACGTCTCGCGCGGGGGCCGGGGCTGCGGCATCTCCGTCAGCCACATCTCGAGTCCCTGGTGGGCGGGGTCGGCGGTGAGCAGGCGGTGCAGGGCAGTGGTGCCGGTGCGGGGCAGCCCGGTGACGAAGATCGGGCGCTCGATCGTCACGTCGGCGTGTTCGGGGTGGGCACGCCAGGCCGCCTCGCTCAGCAGGCGGGCGACGAGGGCGCCGCGCAGGAACACCCGCGACATCTTGCTGCCCAGCGGGGTGAGCTGCTCGTCGCGCGCATACGAGTCGAGCAGGACGCCGAGGGCGTCGGTGTAGTCGTCGTCGCCGAAGTCGGTCAGGCCGGTCAGCCGGGTCGCGGAGGCGTGCAGGTCCTCGACGGTGCCGACGCTGGTGCGCTCGGTCATGGATCTCCGATCCCCGTGCGCGGTTTCGGTAGCAGTGGCTACCGAAACCGCGCACGGCTTCAGTGGTGGTATTCGCCGCAGTTCACGTCCAGGCACTGGCCGGTGACGGCCCGGGCCAGGGGGGAGGCGAGGAAGATCACAGTGTCGGCCACCTCCTCGGTGGTGGGCAGACGCCCGAGATCGGTGCCGGCCGCGGTGTGCTGATAGATCTGCTCGACGGTGGTGCCGTACTTGCCCGCCTGGTGCTCGAAGTAGCCCTTCAGCGTCTCACCCCAGATATAGCCGGGGGCAACGGAATTGACGCGGATGCCCTGGGGGCCCAGTTCGGTGGCGAGGGACTGCGACATCGCCAGCAGGGCGGACTTGGCGAGCTTGTAACTGCCGTAGCGCTCCTGTGAATGCCGCAGCACCATCGAATTGATGTTCACCACCGAGCCCTTCGTCCCGGCCAGGGCCTCGGTGAACAACTGCGTCAGGCGCAGCGCCCCGAGGACGGTGAGTTCGATGCTGTCGCGGATCTGCTGGAAGTCGGTGCGGGCCAGCGGCTTCATCGAGGGCACCGAGAACGCGTTGTTGACCAGCGTGTCCACCCGGCCGAACTCGCGGAGGGTCGTCTCGACGAGCCGGGACGCGGAGTCGGTGTCGGCGATGTCGGTCGGGACCGCCAGGGCCCGTCGGCCCCGGGCCGTGACCTCGGCCGCGACGTCCTCGAGGCGGGCGGTCGTTCGGGCGGCGAGGACGACGTCGGCCCCGTGCTCGGCGCACCGCACCGCGAGAGTGCGGCCGAGTCCCGGCCCGACACCGCTGACCACGACGACCTGTCCGGCGAGCAGGGGGTTCGGGGTGGTCACGGCGCTCACCCGAGCATCCGGTCGGCGATCGCGGTCTGGCGGGCGGCAATCCGCCCGGACCACTGCTCCGGCGTGACGCGGTTGTGGTCGAGGAACGGCAGTGCGGCCGGCACGTCGTCGAACGGGACCACCTCGGCGGTGGGGCTGTCCGCGGCCGTGAGTTCGCGGGCGAGCCGTTGCCAGCGGAACTGCAGGAACCCGCGGCTGCGGCCCAGGGTCTCGACCCAGTTGGCGACGCCGGGGTTGCGGGCGGAGACGACCATGCGGATCATCCCGTCCGGATCCACTTGGGCCTGCGCGTTGTTCAGCGACGTCTGGTGGTGGACGTAGTCCAGGGAGATGTACCAGAGGCTGCCCAGCTGGAAGCCCTGGTAGGGCGCGTCGGAGGCGGGGACGGTGAGGATCATCGCCTCGTCGTCGCCCAGATCGAAGTGCCCGACGGACGAGTACTGCGTGGCCAGGCCACCAGGCGTCGGCCGCGGAGCGGTGACCGTGTTGACCGGCAGGTCGAGGTAGAACCACTGCGGGAACTGCAGCCACGTCTGCACCCGCGACACCAGCGCTTTCCCGGCGCGCCGGTAGCGGGCGGCGGCATCGTCGTGCGTCGGTTCGGGCGGCGGGGTGCCGAGCGCATCGACCCGGTCGATGCGCAGGGTGCCGCGCCGCTGGGACCAGTCGCTGTAGACCTCTCGCACGACGAGCTGCGACGAACCGGGGGTGAGGGTGAAGTAGTTGTTCGCGGGGTCGGCGGGCCCGGGGCCGAACCGCGCCTCGAAGGTGCCGTCGTCGGCGACGTGCAGTTCGCGGTCGTCGAATGCGGTGACGTTGCCGGGCACCTGGGCGTCGGTGTAGTTGCCGGCGAGCACCTGGAAGCTCAGGTCGCAGGTCGTGCCGCGACGGCCGGTGACGACGTACTCGGCGTCGTCGCGGATGCGCGCACCCCAGTAGAGGGTGTCGGGGTTGTCGAGCCCCATCTTCGTGTAGGGGCCCGTGCCGGTGACGAACGTGGGATGGGACGCCTCGACGGCCCACGCCGAGTGCACGCATGCGGCGATCCCGCCGGCGAGGTAGCGGTACCCCTCGATCAGGTCCTGCTCGGTGCGGATGTGCGGCGCCGTCGCGACGAGCTTTTCGGCCTCGGTGATGGCGGACGTGAGCGGATCGGTGAGCACACGATCTCCTTGCGGTTCAAATATGTACCGGTGCGGTAGGCTCCTGGTGCAGCGACGATAGAACGTGTTCCAAGGAGGCGTCAATGACCGAGGCCCCCGCGCCGTCGACCGCGCGGCGTTCGCCACCGACCGAGCGGGTCGTGCAGGTCCTGGACCACCTGGTGGCGCATCCGGAGGCCCGGTTCGGGCTCTCCGAGCTGGCGCGCCGGCTGGGGATGAGCAAGCCGACGTGCCTGGGCATCCTGACCGCCCTGACGGACGCCGGCTACCTGATGCGTCATCCCGCAGACCGGTCGTACGGGCTCGGTCCCGCGCTGATCGTCGCGGGCCGGGCTGCGCAGCGCGGCTTCGCCGTCGGTCCCGTCACCCACCGGCACCTGGCCGCGCTCGGCGCCGAGTTCGGCGCCACCTGCGCCGCGTCGGCCGTCGTGGGCGACCGCATCGCCGTCCTCGACGTCGCCGGGCCCGATCCGGCCGGCGCCGGGGCGAGGGTGGGGGAGGTGTATCCGTTCGCGCCGCCGGTCGGGTTGATGTACGTGCTGTGGGACTCCGACGAGCGGCTCGAGCAGTGGCTCGCACGGGAACCGACGCTTCCGGTGCGGCTGGACCGGGACCGCCTGCGTGACGTGGTCGACGAGTGCCGCGCCGCCGGGTACCTGGTCGAGTCGCTCACGGCCGGTGGCCGGCGGTTGCATGCGCTGATGGCGGGGGTGGCGGCGCACGACCTGCCGGCGGAGCTGCGCGAACTGCTGGGGGAGATGGTGTCCAGCCTGGGGGAGCGCGTGCTGCTGGCCGGGGCGGAACCGGACGATGCCGAGCACCCGGTGAACCTGCTCGCCGCCCCCGTCCACGACGCGGACGGGCGGCAGTCGGTGGTGCTCACCCTCCACGTGGGTGCGACGCTGACCAATCGGGAGATCGCCCGGCGCGGGGTGGCGCTCGTGGCCACCGCCGAAGCCGTCACGCGCGAACTCGGCGGGCGTCGCCCGCCCCGATGACGGCCGAGGCCGCCGCCGGTGCGTCCTTTGGGCTGTCCCCGCCGCCCAAACGACACACCGGCGGCGCAGCCGCCCAGCGGGGGCGTTGACCCGGAACTGAAACTCGTTCTATCGTTCGGGGCGAACCTTTCGACCGAGCCGGTACATATTTGGACCGGCGCTCGTGAGCTGGAGCCCCGATGACCCTCACGCCGTCGTACGAACTGCCCCTGCTGCGCGCCCTCGAGGCCGAGTCCGTGCACATCTTCCGGGAGGTCGCGGCCACCTTCGAGCGTCCCGTGGTGCTCTTCTCCGGCGGCAAGGACTCGGCGGTGATGCTGCACGTGGCGGCCAAGGCGTTCTGGCCGGCGCCGATCCCGTTCCCCGTGCTGCACATCGACACCGGCCACAACTTCCCCGAGGTCCTCGCCTACCGCGACGCCGAGGCGGCCCGGCGCCGGGTGCGGCTGCTGGTCGCGTCGGTGCAGGACGACATCGACGCCGGCCGGGTCGTCGAGGACGTCGGTCCGCATGCGAGCCGTAACCGGCTGCAGACCCGGACGTTGCTGCGTGCCCTCCGCGAAGGCGGATTCGACGCGGTGTTCGGCGGCGCCCGCCGCGACGAGGAGAAGGCCCGCGCCAAGGAGCGCGTGTTCTCCTTCCGCGACGAGTTCGGGCAGTGGGACCCGAAGGCGCAGCGCCCCGAGCTGTGGCAGCTGTACAACGGCCGGCACCGTCGCGGCGAGCACATCCGCGTGTTCCCGCTGTCCAACTGGACCGAGCTCGATGTCTGGAACTACATCCGCGACGAACGCGTCGAGCTGCCGCCGCTCTACTACGCCCATCGGCGACCCGTCGTCGAGCGCGACGGAATGCTGCTGGCGCTCAACGAGTTCCTCACCCTCCTGTCGGGCGACGAGCCGCGTGAGGCGCTGGTGCGGTTCCGCACGGTCGGCGACGCCACCTGCACGGGCTGCGTCGAATCCACCGCCGCCACCCCCGACGAGGTCGTCGCCGAGGTCGCGGTCAGCCGCGTCACCGAGCGCGGCGCCACCCGCGCCGACGACCGCATCTCCGAGGCCGGGATGGAAGACCGCAAGAAGGAGGGCTACTTCTGATGACCCGGTTGCTGCGCATCGCCACCGCCGGCAGCGTCGACGACGGCAAGTCCACGCTGATCGGCCGGCTGCTCCACGACTGCAAGGCCGTGCCCGAGGATCAGCTCGACGCCGTCGCCCGCACCAGCCGCGAGCGCGGCATGGACACCCCCGACCTGGCGCTGCTCACCGACGGGCTGCGGGCGGAGCGGGAACAGGGCATCACCATCGACGTCGCCCACCGCTACTTCTGCACCCCGCACCGCGCCTTCGTCGTCGCCGACACTCCCGGCCACGAGCAGTACACCCGGAACATGGTCACCGGCGCCTCGGCCGCCGACCTCGCCCTCATCCTCGTCGACGCCCGCAAGGGGGTCGTCGAGCAGACCCGCAGGCACGCCTTCCTCGCCAGCCTGCTCGGCGTCCCCCATCTGGTGCTGTGCGTCAACAAGATGGACCTGGTCGACTGGTCGCAACAGCGCTTCGACGAGATCTGTGCCGAATTCTCCACGTTCGCAGCCAAACTCGACATCCACGACCTGACCTTCGTGCCGGTCTCGGCGCTGCTCGGCGACAACGTCGTCCACCGCACCACCGTCATGACCTGGTACGAGGGCGCCTCGCTGCTGCACCGTCTCGAGCAGGTGCACGTCGACTCCGATCGCAACCTCATCGACGCGCGCTTCCCCGTCCAGTACGTGATCCGTCCCGGTCACGGCGAGCACCGCGACTTCCGTGGTTACGCGGGCACCGTCGCGAGCGGGGTGTTCGCCCCCGGCGACGAGGTGCTGGTGCTGCCCTCGGGCTACGGCACGCGGGTGCGCGCCGTCCACGGCCCGGGCGGCGACCCGGTGCCGAGCGCCTTCGCGGGCAGCGCCGTGTGCCTCGAGCTCGAGGACGACCTCGACGTGGGACGCGGCGACATGCTGTGCCGCCCCGGGAACCGGCCGCTCGTCGGGCACGAGCTCGACGCGATGGTGTGCTGGCTCGCCGAGGGCCCCGGCCTCGTGCCCGACGCCACCTACACCCTGCTGCACACCACCAACGCCACCGCCGCGCAGGTGGTCCGGCTCGACTACCGGCTCGACGTGACCACCCTGCACCGCGACGGGACGGCACGGTCGTTGACGCTCAACGAGATCGGACGGGTCCAGTTGCGGACTCGCCGCCCCGTCCTGTTCGACCCCTACCGGCGCAACCGGACCACCGGAAGCTTCGTGCTCGTCGACGACGCGACCGGCAGCACCGTCGCGGCCGGGATGATCACCGGCCCCACCCTCGCCGCGGCCCCCGTCGTGTGGCACGCGGCGGAGGCGACCCGCGCCGAACGTCTCTCGCGGGGGGCGACGGTGTGGCTGACCGGCCTGTCGGCGTCGGGCAAGTCCAGCGTCGCCGCGGCGCTCGAGCGGCGTCTGCTCGCGGCCGGAGTGCCGGCCTACCGGCTCGACGGGGACAACCTGCGGCACGGCCTCAACTCCGATCTGGGTTTCGGTCCGCAGGACCGCGCGGAGAACGTCCGTCGGGTGGGTGCGGTGGCACAGCTGATGGCCGACGCGGGGCTGGTGACGATCTGCGCGCTCATCAGCCCGTACCGGTCCGACCGCGACCGGATCCGCGAGCAGCACCGGCAGGCCGGGCTGCCGTTCCTCGAGGTGTTCGTCGACACCCCCCTCGCCGACTGCGAAGCCCGGGACCCGAAGGGCATGTACGCGCGGGCCCGGGCCGGGGAGATCACCGGATTCACCGGCGTCGACGACCCCTACGAGCCGCCCACCGGTCCCGAGCTGGTGCTGCGGCCCCAGGACGGCGATCCGGTCGCGCAGGCCGGACTGATCATGGAATTGTTGGCCCCATGACCGATGACGCCGTCCTCGCCACCGAGATCGCCACCGCTGCAGGAGAACTGTTGCTGACCGTCCGCGCGGCCGAGGCCGACGCGCTCACCGGTCGCGAACTCGGCCGCCACGGCGACCGCGCCGCCGACGCCTTCATCCTCGGCCGGCTCGCCGCCGAACGCCCCGCCGACGCGGTGCTGTCGGAGGAATCCGCCGACGACCCGGCTCGGGTGCATGCGAAGCGGGTGTGGATCGTCGACCCCCTCGACGGATCCAAGGAGTACGGCATGCCGGACCACGAGGACTGGGCCGTGCACATCGCCCTGTGGGAGGCCGGCCGCGGCATCACCGCCGCCGCGGTCGCGCAGCCGGCGGTGGGCGCCGTCTACGGCACCGCGGACGTCGGGCGTGCCGAACTGCGGCCGCTGGGCGGCCGACGGCCCCGCATCGTCGTCAGCGGGAGCCGGCCGCCGGTGTTCGTCGCGGACGTCGCCCGCGCCCTCGGCGCCGACGTGGTGCGGATGGGTTCCGCCGGGGCCAAGGCCATGGCCGTGGTGCGCGGCGACGTCGACGCGTATGTGCACGCCGGCGGGCAGTGGGAGTGGGACTCCGCGGCGCCGGTGGGGGTCGCGCAGGCGGCGGGGCTGTACTGCGCCCGCATCGACGGCAGCGAACTCGAGTACAACCGCCCCCACCCCTACATGCCGGATCTGGTGATCTGCCGACCGGACTGGGCGCCGGCCCTGATGGCGGCGATCGCCGAGCATGCCGGCGCCCCCACCGACAGTGCCCGGGTCGCGATGGCCCGCTCCTACATCCGTTCCCTCGTCAGTCACGACGCGTCGCATGTCCGGCTTGCGGCCGACGCGTGGCGGGTCGAGAACGGCGTGCGCACCGGCGACACCGGCGTCGAGATCCGGGACCGTCTCGAGCACGGCCCCGAGTACCGCCCGATCCGGCGGGTGCGGGAGCTGACGTTCCGCGAATGGGACGACAACGTCGTCGCGCGGTTCCTGCTCGACCTCGACGCCGGGGACACCGCCCTCACGGTGGCGGTCACCGAGCACTTCGCCATCCCCGCGGGGGAGATCCGCTCGATCGTGGCGATCATCGAGCCGCACGAACACAAATAGCTTACTGTTTGTGTTCATAGACGAGCTAACGATCTAGTGCCTGGAGGACCCATGGACCACGCCCGCGACATCGGCGACGGCATCTTCCGCATCCCCGTGCCGGTCGGCGACCTGCCGGTCGGCGACACCCAGGTGTACGCGATGGAGTCGCCGCGCGGACTGGTCCTCGTCGACGTCGGCTGGAACGACGACACATCCTGGACCGCGCTGCAGGACGGTCTCGCTTCCGTCGGTGCCTCCGTCGCGGACGTCGAGGGAGTGGTCGTCACGCACTTCCACCCCGACCACGTCGGCCTGACCGGCCGGATCCGGGAGGCGTCGGGCTGCTGGGTCGGCATGCACGAGGACGACTTCGGCCAGCTCGCCCTCATGACCTCCGACGACGGCAACGCCGAGTGGGAGGCCGAGCAGTGGCGCCGCGCCGGCGCCCCGGACGAGCAGATCGTCACCTATCTCGAGCGGGCGAGCGGGGAACGCGCGACCGGCAAGCCCGACGTCCACCCCGACCGCAAGCTCGCCACCGACGAGCGGATCGCGCTCGCCGGCCGCACCCTGCGCACGGTGTTCACCCCCGGGCACACGCCCGGCCACGCCTGCTTCTACCTCGAGGAGCACGACATCCTCTTCAGCGGCGACCACGTCCTCGCCACCACGACCCCGCACGTGGGCGACTTCGACTTCCCGCTTGCCGAACGCGACGCCCTCGGCGAGTTCATCGACTCGCTGCGCGCCGTCGGCACGCTCCCGGCGCGGCGCACCCTGCCCGCGCACCGGCAACCGATCGACGACCTCGCGGCCCGCACCGGCGCTCTTGTCGAGCACCACGAACGACGCCTCGACGACCTGTACGCCGCCTTCGGCGACGAGGAGCTGACGCTGTGGCAGGCTGCCGAGCGGATGACGTGGTACCGCCCCTGGGACCAGACTCCGCCCACGGGCAAGCAGATGGCGCTGTCCGAGGCGTCGGCGCACGTGCGGCACCTCATCGAGCGAGGCCGCGCGCGCCGGGTCCCGGGCACCGACCCGGCGCGTTTCGCCCGGGCCTGACGGAAGGAACCGTATGACCCCCGACGAGCTCGTCACCGAATTCTGCCGCCGCTGGGCCGATCCCGACCCGGCCGTGCTCGCGTCCTACTTCACCGACGACGCCGTGTACCACAACATTCCGATGGAACCGGTGCGTGGGCGCGCGGCGATCGAGGAGTTCATCGCCGGGTTCGTCGCCTCGTTCGGCGGCATCGATTTCCGCATCCGGCACCAGGCCGTCCACGGCGGTGTGGTGCTCAACGAGCGGGTCGACGTGTTCACGCTCGGGGGGCGGACCGTGGAACTGCCGGTGATGGGGGCCTTCGAGGTCGTCGACGGCAAGATCGCCGGCTGGCGCGACTACTTCGACCTGGCGCCGATCACCGCGGCGGCGCAGCAGGATCCGGCGGGCTGATACCCGGTCTCGCGGTCGTCGGCCGCAGGTGACTGAGGTTGATCCGGCCGTGGGAGAGTCGGTGCATGCACGCAGTGATCGTCGACGCTCCCGGGAGTCAGCCGAAGGTCCGTGACGTAGCCCGGGCCCACGGCATGCGGGGGAATTCATGACGCTCTCCCCAGGCGGGCGGATCGGCCTGGCCGGAGCGGCGGTGGTCGGGGTCGCCTTCGGCATGGCCCGCTACGCCTACGGCCTGACGCTGCCCGACATCCGGGAAGACCTGCGGCTCTCCGAGCTGGCCCTCGGCCTCATCGCCAGCGCAACGTTCGCGGGCTACCTGGCCGGCCTGGTGCTCGCCGGACGGCTCGCGGCCCGTCACGGATCGCGCGCTCCGACGACCGTGGGCGGGGTGTGCGGCGCCGCGGGGGCGGTGATCGTGACCCTCGCGCAGTCCCCGGGGCTGCTCGCCGCCGGTGTCGTCCTGGCCGGCAGCGCCGGCGGCTGGGTCTGGGCGCCCTACTCCGACATCGTGACCCGATCGGTGCCCGCGCGGCAGCAACCCCGAGCGTTGGCGATCATCACCACCGGCACCAGCGGCGGACTGGTACTGCTCGGTGGGCTGGCCGTCCTGGCCGTGGTGGGCTCGTGGCGCCTGGTGTGGGCCGGCATCGCCCTCGCCGCCGTGGCCGCGGCCCTGGCGAACCTGCGCCTGGTGCCCCGGACCGGGCCGGCCCCGCGCCCGGAGGAAGGACCCGGTGCCTCTTCGCTGGTGGCAGCGCTGCGGGTCCCGGCAGCCTACTCCGTGGTCTACTTCGCGGTCGTGGTCGTCTACTTCACCTATGCCGCCGACGTCCTGGACCGCGGCACCCTCCCGACGGCCGCCGTCCCGGCTCTCTACGCGGCCGTCGGCCTCACCGGCATGGTGGGGGTGGCGACCGGGGCCCTCGCGCAGCGACTGGGCAGCGTCCGGGTCGCCGCGCTGTGCCTCGCGACGGTCGGTGCGGCGCTGGCGCTGCTCGGGCTGGCCGACGGCTCCGTGGCCGCGACCGCGGCCTCGGCGTGCATCTTCGGCATGGGGTACATGACGGGATCCGCGGTGCTCGCGGTCTGGACCGCCGAGTTGGTACCCGAGCGCGCGGGCGCGGCGTTCACGGCCTGCCTCGTCGTGGGAGCGCTCAGCTCGGTCGCAGCACCGGCCCTCGCCGGTGCCGTGATACCCGGCCTGGGGCTGGGGCCGGTGCTCGTGGTCACCGCCGCGGTGTCACTGCTCAGCGCGGCGGCGCTGGTGCTGTGCGGGTCCTCGCGAGGGGCAGCCGTCGGTGACACCGGACTGTGAACACGAGAGCTCCGCTCGTGGCCGGCGCGCACACACCCTGCGTTGTGAGGAACCTGTGTTTCGTGACGCATGGTCTCACGCCGCTCTGCGGCAGTCCGGACCGCAGGAAACGGAACGGCCCCGCGTCGCACTGCGACGTGGGGCCGTTTCCGTGGTGCCCTCGGCAGGATTCGAACCTGCGACTTCTTGCTCCGGAGGCAAGCGCTCTATCCCCTGAGCTACGAGGGCGTTCCGGACTCCACCGGTTGCGCGGTGGGGCGGGAGTTAGCGTAGCGCATTGTCGGCGATACGCCACATCGCCTGGTCGGAGCGGGTTTCTCCGGGGCCTCGCCGGGCATCCGGCAGGCGCGGATGCGCCGTCCGGAGACGAACTCTTCGGCGAGTGTTTCCCGGAACGGCCGGCGCGGGCCATCCGCGCGGGGCAGGCTCGACACGAGACCGGACACACACCTGCAGGAGAGGACCGTACGTGGACGCAGGACCCGACACGGCAACCCGCACCGGACCGCTGAGCCGCGAGGAGCTCGCCGCGCTCGACACCTGGTGGCGAGCCGCGAACTACCTGTCGGTGGGACAGATCTACCTGATGGGCAACCCCCTCTTGCGCGAGCCGTTGCGTCCCGAGCACATCAAGCCCCGGCTGCTCGGACACTGGGGCACCACCCCGGGACTGAACTTCGTCTACGCCCACCTCAACCGCGCGATCACCGCCCGCGACCTCGAGATGATGTATGTGATGGGTCCCGGGCACGGCGGGCCCGGACCGGTCGCCGCGGCCTGGCTCGAGGGCACCTACAGCGAGGTCTATCCGGACATCTCCCGGGATGCGGACGGCATGGCGCGGCTGTTCACCCAGTTCTCGTTCCCCGGGGGGATTCCCAGCCACGTCGCCCCCGAGACACCCGGATCCATCCACGAGGGCGGGGAGCTCGGGTACGCCCTGTCGCACGCCTACGGGGCCGCTTTCGACAACCCGGACCTCATCGTCGCTGCCGTGGTGGGCGACGGCGAGGCCGAGACCGGGCCCCTCGCCACCAGCTGGCACTCCACGAAGTTCGTCGACCCGCGCCGGGACGGCGCCGTGCTGCCGATCCTGCACCTGAACGGGTACAAGATCGCCAACCCGACCGTCCTCGCCCGCATCGACCACGACGAGCTCGAGCACCTGCTCCGCGGCTACGGCCACGATCCGGTGTTCGTCGAGGGCTCCGACCCCGAGCACATGCACCAGGCGTTCGCGGCGGCCCTGGACCGCTGCCTCGATGCGATCCTCGAGATCCGGCGCCGCGCACGCCGCGACGGTGTCTCCGAGCGACCGCGCTGGCCGATGATCGTGCTGCGTTCTCCCAAGGGCTGGACCGGACCGAAGGAGGTCGACGGTCTGCCGGTCGAAGGGTACTGGCGCTCGCACCAGGTGCCCTTCGCCAATGCCCGCGACGACGACGGCCACCGCAAGATCCTCGAGGAGTGGCTGCGTAGTTACCGGCCCGAGGAACTGTTCGACGACAGCGGTGCCCCCGTGCCCGCAATCCGCGATCTGCACCCGGCGGGCGAGCGGCGGATGAGCGCGTCCCCCCATGCCAACGGCGGGCCGCTCGTGCGGGACCTGGCGTTACCGGACTTCCGCGACTACGCCGTGCCGGTCCCGGCGCCCGGCACCGGCAGCGTCGAATCGACCCGCGTGCTCGGCACCTTCCTGCGCGACGTCATGCGCGAGAACACGAGCACCTTCCGGGTGTTCTCCCCGGACGAGAACAACTCCAACCGGCTCGGTCCGGTCCTCGAGGCCACCGCACGCACCTGGAACGCCCGCATCCTGCCCGACGACGACCGTCTCGCCCCCGACGGGCGGGTCATGGAGATCCTGTCCGAGCACACCTGCCAGGGCTGGCTCGAGGGCTATCTGCTCACCGGCCGGCACGGCTTCTTCTCCTGCTACGAGGCCTTCGTCCACATCGTCGACTCGATGTTCAACCAGCACGCCAAGTGGCTGCGCACCACCAACGGCATCGACTGGCGCCGGCCGATACCGTCGCTGAACTACCTGCTCACCTCGCACGTGTGGCGGCAGGACCACAACGGCTTCTCGCACCAGGACCCGGGCTTCATCGACCACGTCGTCAACAAGAAGGCCGACGTGATCCGCGTGTACCTGCCGCCGGACGCGAACACCCTGCTGTCGGTGGCCGACCACTGCCTGCGCACCCGGCAGTACGTCAACGTGATCGTCGCCGGCAAGCAACCACAGCTGCAGTACCTCGACATGGATGCGGCAATCATCCATTGCACCAAGGGAATCGGGATCTGGGACTGGGCCGGCACCGACCAGGGGGTCGAGCCCGACGTGGTGCTCGGCTGCGCGGGCGACGTGCCCACCATGGAAACCCTCGCCGCCGTCGAGATCCTGCTCGAATGGTTCCCCGATCTGAGGATCCGCGTCGTGAACGTCGTCGACCTGATGCGGTTGCAGGACCACACCGAACACCCGCACGGGCTGTCCGACCGCGAATTCGACTCGCTGTTCACCACCGACAAGCCGGTGATCTTCGCCTACCACGGCTATCCGTGGCTGATCCACCGCCTGACCTACCGGCGTACCAACCACGACAACATCCACGTGCGCGGGTACAAGGAGGAGGGCACCACCACCACCCCGTTCGACATGTGCGTGCTCAACCAGATCGACCGGTTCGACCTCGCCATGGACGTCGTCGACCGGGTGCCGCGCCTGCACCCGATCTCCGCGTATGCGCGCGAGTACCTGAAGAACCGGCTCGTCGAGCATCACCAGTACATCCGCACCCACGGTGAGGACATGCCCGACATCCGCGACTGGGAGTGGGGCCGGTCCGGCCGGTAGACGCGGAGGGGGACGGCCCGGACGGGCCGTCCCCCTCGTGCGGGTCCGATCGGTCAGTTCACGGGCAGCGGCTGCGCACCGCGCTCCGCGAGCATCGCCGTCATGAGCTCCGACTCGCTGGTCTGGGTGTCGACCATCGTCTGCGCCAGGGTGCGCACCGCCGGCTGGCCCGCGTACTGCGCGCCGTACTCCATCATCGGCAGCCCGCCCTCGTGGTGGCGCAGCATCAACTGCAGGAACAGCACGTCGAGTTCCGGACCCGTGGCGCCACGCAGGCTCGCCAGGTCCTCGGACGTCGCCATACCGGGCATCCGGGCGGTCCCCGCCCCGTCCGTGTGCGCGGCGCCGTCCGCGTGGCCCACGTCGCCGTGGCTGTGGCCGGAGTCCTCGGTCATCCACGTCATGTAGTCCCCGGCCGGCAGCAGCGGCTGCCCCCACAGCGACAGCCAGCCCTGCATCTGGCCGACCTGGTTCTGCTGGGTGGTGAGAATGTCGTACGCCAGGTTGCGGACCCGCTGGTCGTCCGACGTCGTCAGCGCCACGGCGGACATCTCGACGGCCTGGTTGTGGTGGACGGTCATGTCCTGTGCGAACCCGACGTCGACGGAGCCGGCGCCCGGCGTCGCCGGCTGCGAGTCCTCGAGCGGGATGCGGGCCAGGAATCCGAGCAGGAACCCGATCGCGACGGCGGCGACCAGGCCCAGGATCAAGCCGGTCGTGCGCCGGCCCGTGCCGGCGGTGGCGGTGTCGCTCGTCACGTCAGCTCCCCGCCGGGGCCTGCATGTCGGCGGGCAGCTGCTCGGTGCCGTCCACCGTGCCGCCGTCCATCGGCACCGCGTCCGGGCCCGGCGTCGAAGGATCGAACGGCGGGGGGCTGCTCGGGTCGAACGAGCCGGGCAGGGTGGAGCAGCTCGCGCCGACCTCCGGGTAGGTGTAGCGGTTGAGCCGCAGCGACGCGATGAAGTGATCGATCCGCTCGTCGTCGGCGGCGTCCACCTTCAGCTGATGCCCCCACGACTGCAGGGCGATGGGGGAGTCGAGCCCAGGGTACGGCGACATCATCAGGTAGGACTTGCCGTCCACCTTCGCCGCGAGCGCATCGACGCCGGCCTGATCGACCAGGTCGGGGTTGTAGGTGATCCACACCGCGCCGTGCTCGAGGGAGTGCACGGCGTTCTCGGTGCGGATCGCCTCCGGGTACACGGTGCCGGTGCACGTGGCCCAGATCGCGTCGTGCGGCCCACCGAACGGCGGGGTCTGGTCGTACGCCACGCGCTGCGTGGACCCGATGTGCTGGCCCGCGGGGTAGTCGACCGTCACGACCCCCTCGATCGCGGTCGACGGATCCTGATTCGACTCGGACGGCGTCCACGCCGCCAGCGTCTGGGAGTCCTGGTACTTCGGGATGATGCTGGCGGCGATCACCGCGACCAGCGCGATCACCGCGACCACCCCACCGATCAGCAGCCACGGGATCTGCCGCTGCTTGGGCAGGCCGCGACCGCCGCTCTTCTTCTGGGCGGCCTTGATCGCCTTCGCAGACTTGGCACCGGACTTCTTGCCGGGACCGCCACTTACCGAACCGCTGGGCATCGTTGGGTGCTCTTTCGACGGATGGACAACGAGGGGCGCACGACGCTCGGTCCGCGCGTGCTCTGTCAACTCTACGGGCGGACGGTGGGCGGACGTCCCCGCGGCGGCCGGGCGGTGACCGCGACAACAGGCCGGACCGGCGTCACGGCGGGGGAGGCGGAGCCAATAGGATAGAGACCCGTGACTCCTGCCGACCTTGCCGAACTGCTCCACGGAACCGCTGCGAGGGTGCTCGCCGAGCGTGACCTCGACGTGTCCGTCCTGCCCGCGACCCTGACGGTCGAGCGGCCCCGCAACCCGGAGCACGGCGACTACGCGACCAACGTCGCGATGCAGGTCGCGAAGAAGGCCGGCGTGAATCCGCGGGAACTCGCGGGCTGGCTGGCCGAGGCCCTCACCGCCGCCGACGGCATCGAGTCGGCCGAGGTGGCCGGACCGGGCTTCCTGAACATCCGTCTCGCCGCCGACGCCCAGGGCGCGATCGTCGCCCAGGTGCTCACCCACGCGGCCGCGTACGGCAACGCGGACACGCTGGCCGGAACCCGCATCAACCTCGAGTTCGTCTCCGCGAACCCGACGGGCCCGATCCACCTCGGCGGCACCCGCTGGGCCGCGGTCGGGGACGCGCTCGGCCGGATCCTCACCACCCAGGGCGGCGACGTCACCCGCGAGTACTACTTCAACGACCACGGCGCCCAGATCGACCGGTTCACCCGCTCGCTCATCGCCGCGGCGCAGGGGCAGCCCGCGCCGGAGGACGGGTACGCCGGTGCGTACATCGTCGACATCGCGCAGGCCGTGCTGCAGCAGCGCCCGGACGCGCTCGCGCTGCCCGAGACCGAACGGCACGAGGTGTTCCGCTCGATCGGCGTGGACCTGATGTTCGCCCACATCAAGCGCACCCTGCACGAGTTCGGTGTCGACTTCGACGTGTACTTCCACGAGAACTCCCTGTTCGAGTCGGGTGCCGTGGAGAAGGCCGTCGAGACGCTCAAGACCTCCGGGAGCCTCTACCACCAGGACGGCGCCTGGTGGCTCAAGAGCACCGACTTCGGCGACGACAAGGACCGCGTCGTCATCAAGAGCGACGGCAACGCCGCCTACATCGCCGGGGACATCGCCTACTTCCAGGACAAGCGGGCGCGCGGCTTCGACCTGTGCATCTACATGCTCGGCGCGGACCACCACGGCTACATCGGCCGCCTCAAGGCCGCCGCCGCCGCATTCGGCGACGACCCGGACACCGTCGAGGTGATGATCGGGCAGATGGTCAACCTCGTGCGCGGCGGCGTCGCCGTGAAGATGAGCAAACGCGCCGGCACGGTCATCACCCTCGACGACCTGGTCGAGGCGATCGGCGTCGACGCGGCCCGCTACGCGCTGGTGCGCTCGTCGGTGGATCAGAGCATCGACATCGACCTCGAGCTGTGGGCCAGCACCACCAACGAGAACCCGGTCTACTACGTCCAATACGCGCACGCCCGGCTCTCGTCCATCGGGCGCGGCGCCGCGGAGCTCGGTCTCGGCGCCGAGGGCGCCGACCTGTCGCTGCTCGACCACGAGCGCGAGGGTGAGCTGATCCGCACGATCGGCGAGTACCCGCGCATCCTCGCCAAGGCCGCCGAACTGCGGGAACCGCACCGCGTCGCGCGGTACCTCGAAGAACTCGCCGGCGCCTACCACCGCTTCTACGACTCGTGCCGCATCCTGCCGCAGGGCGACGAGGAGCCGGGACCGCTGCACACGGCGCGGCTCGCGCTGTGCGCGGCGACCCGCCAGGTGCTCGCCAACGGACTCGGACTGCTCGGCGTCAGCGCCCCGGAGCGGATGTGAACGCGCACCCCGCCGGTCCCCGGCACGCCGAGATCCCGCACGCACCGGGCCTGACCGAGCGGCCGGCGAACGCCGCCGAACTGAACCTGCTGCACCCGAACGTGTGGCCCCGCAACGCCCGGCGCGGCGACGACGGTGTCATGACGATCGCCGGTGTGCCCGTGACCGAGCTCGCCGCGCGGTACGGCACCCCGCTCTTCGTCGTCGACGAGGACGACTTCCGCTCCCGGTGCCGGGAGATCGCGGCCGCGTTCGGGCCGGGCGCGAAGGTCCACTACGCGTCGAAGGCGTTCCTGTGCACCGAGATCGCGCGCTGGGTCGACCAGGAGGGCCTCTCGCTCGACGTCTCGACCGGCGGTGAGCTCGCCGTCGCGCTGCGCTCCGGCTTCCCGGCCGGGAAGATCGCCATGCACGGCAACAACAAGTCCGTGGCCGAGCTGCGGACCGCGGTCGCCGCGGGCGTCGGGCACATCGTGCTGGACTCCATGTCGGAGATCGACCTGCTCGACGCGGTCGCCGGCGAACTCGACGTGGTGCAGGACGTGCTGATCCGCGTCACCGTCGGCGTCGAGGCGCACACCCACGAGTTCATCTCCACCGCGCACGAGGACCAGAAGTTCGGCCTGTCCCTGGCCGGCGGAGTGGCCATGGCCGCCGTCCGCAAGGTGTTCGCGAGCGATCACCTGCGCCTGGTCGGCCTGCACAGCCACATCGGCTCGCAGATCTTCGACGTCGACGGATTCGAACTCGCGGCGCACCGGGTCATCGGCCTGCTGCGCGACGTCGTCGACGAATTCGGCGTCGACAAGACCGCGCAGATGAACATCGTGGACCTCGGCGGCGGCCTCGGCATCTCCTACGTGCCCAGCGACGACCCGCCCCCCGTGGAGGAACTCGCCGCCAAGCTGCGGCACATCGTGCAGACCGAGTCCACGCTCGCCGGCCTGCCCGAGCCGACCCTCGCCGTCGAGCCCGGACGCGCCATCGCCGGCCCCGGCACCGTGACCCTCTACGAGGTGGGCACCATCAAGGACGTCGCGGTGGGCGCGCACCAGGTGCGCCGCTACATCAGCGTCGACGGCGGCATGAGCGACAACATCCGCACCTCGCTGTACCAGGCCGAGTACGAGGCCCGCCTGGTGTCGCGGGCCGGCGACGGGGAGCCGGTCGTGTCCCGCGTCGTCGGCAAGCACTGTGAGAGCGGCGACATCGTCATCCGCGATGCCTGGATGCCCGCCGACCTCGAAGCCGGCGACCTGTTGGCCGTCGCCGCGACCGGTGCATACTGCTACTCGATGTCCAGCAGGTACAACCTGCTGCCCCGTCCCGCCGTCGTGGCGGTCAAGGACGGCGCCGCTCGCGTCGTCCTGCGTCGGGAAACCGTGGAAGATCTGCTCAGCTTGGAGGTTACGGAGTGACGACCGAAGCGGTGACCAGCGAACCGGGGCAGCGCCCGATCGGTGTGGCTGTGCTCGGGCACGGCACCGTCGGAGCCGAGGTCGTGCGCATCATCCGCGACGATGCCACCGATCTCGAGGCGCGCATCGGTGCGCCGCTCGAGCTGCGGGGGGTGGCCGTGCGCACCGTCCGCGACGACCGCGGCATCCCGCAGGACCTGCTCACCACGGACGCCGAGGGTCTGATCACCCGCGACGACGTAGACATCGTGGTGGAGGTCATCGGCGGCATCGAGCTGCCGCGCAAGCTCGTGCGCGCGGCTCTCGACTCGGGCAAGTCCGTGGTCACCGCCAACAAGGCGCTGCTCGCGGAGTACACCGGCGAACTCGCCGAGGCCGCCGAGGCCAAGCGCGTGGACCTGTACTTCGAGGCGGCCGTCGCCGGCGCCATCCCGGTCATCCGGCCCCTGACCCAGTCCCTCGCCGGTGACAGGGTGAACCGGGTCCTCGGCATCGTCAACGGCACCACCAACTACATCCTCTCGGCCATGGACGAGACCGGCGCCGACTACGCCGAGACGCTCGCCGAGGCGGTCCGGCTCGGGTACGCCGAGGCCGACCCGACCGCGGACGTGGAGGGCTTCGACGCCGCGTCCAAGGCCGCGATCCTGGCCTCGATCGCGTTCCACACCCGCGTCACCGCCGGCGACGTCTACCGCGAGGGCATCTCGAAGATCACCGCCGCCGACCTGACCACCGCGCGGGCACTGAACTGCACCGTCAAGCTGCTGGCCATCTGTGAGCGGATCACCACCGACGGCCGGGACCGGGTCTCGGCGCGCGTCTACCCGGCGCTGGTGCCGCGTGAGCATCCCCTCGCCGCCGTCAACGGTGCCTTCAACGCGGTCGTCGTCGAGGCCGAGGCGTCGGGCCGCCTGATGTTCTACGGCCAGGGCGCCGGCGGCTCGCCCACCGCGTCCGCCGTGATGGGCGACCTGGTGATGGCTGCCCGCAACCGGGTGCACGGGGGCCGGGGACCGCGGGAATCACGGTACGCGGACCTCGAGATCGCCCCGATGAGCGACATCGTCACCCGCTACTACGTCAACCTGCAGGTCGCGGACCGGGCGGGTGTGCTCTCGGCGGTGGCCGCCGAGTTCGCCAAGCGGGACGTGAGTATCGCCGCCGTGCGCCAGGAGGGCGCCGGCGAGGGGGCCCGCCTCGTGGTGCTGACGCACTGCGCCACCGACAAGGCGCTGTCGGACACCGTCGCAGCGCTCGACCAACTCGAATCCGTGATCGCTGTGACCAGCGTCCTGAGACTGGAGGGATCCGCCGAATGAGCGCGCCCGAGAAGAACACCGCCACCCCCGTGCACACCCCGTGGCCGGGTCTGATCGAGGCGTACCGCGACCGGCTCCCGATCGGTGACAACTGGAAGACCGTCACCCTCCGCGAGGGCGGCACCCCGCTGCTGCCGGCCGCTCACCTCTCGGAACTGACCGGGTGCGAGGTCCATCTGAAGGTCGAGGGCCTGAACCCGACCGGTTCGTTCAAGGACCGCGGCATGACGATGGCCGTCACCGACGCCCTCGCCCGCGGCCAGCAGGCCGTGCTGTGTGCCTCCACCGGCAACACCTCCGCGTCCGCGGCCGCGTACGCTGTCAAGGCCGGCATGGGCTGCGCGGTGCTGGTCCCGGACGGCAAGATCGCGATGGGCAAGCTGGCCCAGGCGGTCATGTACGGCGCAAAGATCATCCAGGTCCAGGGCAACTTCGACGACTGCCTCGAGCTCGCCCGCAAGACCACCGCCGAGTTCCCCACGATCGGCCTGGTGAACTCCGTCAACCCCGTGCGCATCGAGGGGCAGAAGACCGCGGCGTTCGAGATCGCCGACGCGCTCGGCGACGCACCCGACGTGCACGTGCTGCCGGTCGGCAACGCCGGCAACATCACCGCCTACTGGCGTGGCTACACCGAGTACTTCGCGGACGGTCTCACGACCCGCAAGCCCCGCATGCTCGGTGTCCAGGCCGCGGGCGCGGCGCCGCTGGTGCACGGTGCCCCCGTCAAGGACCCGGAGACGATCGCCACCGCCATCCGGATCGGCGCCCCGGCGTCGTGGAACGGCGCCGTGACCGCCAAGGAGGAGTCGGGGGGTGCGTTCCGGGCGGCCACCGACGAGGAGATCCTCGAGGCGTACCGGCTCGTCGCCGCCACCGAGGGCGTGTTCGTCGAACCGGCGTCCGCCGCCTCGATCGCCGGACTGCTCGCCGCCCGCAAGGAGGGCTGGCTCGATTCCGGGCTGAAGGTGGTGTGCACCGTCACCGGCAACGGTCTGAAGGACCCCGACACGGCACTGCTCGGGATGCCGCAGGTGGAGCCGATCCCGGTCGATCCGGTCGCGGTGGCCGCAGCGCTCGAGCTGGCCTAGTGACCGCCTCGCCCTCCTCCGTTGGGAAAGACGACATGACGCAGACGTTGCCCGTCGGGATCTCCGTGACCGCCCGGGTCCCGGCCTCGAGTGCGAATCTGGGACCGGGTTTCGATTCGCTCGGGCTGGCCGTCGGGTTGTACGACGAGATCACCGTCACCACAACCGCATCGGGCCTCGAGGTGCGCGTCGAGGGCGAGGGCGCCGAAGAGGTGCCGTGGGGGCCGTCGCACCTGGTGGTGCGGGCGGTCGAACGTGGCCTCGAAGCCGCCGGCGTGTGGGCGGACGGCCTGGATGTGTTGTGCCGCAACGTAATTCCGCATTCGCGGGGGCTGGGCTCGTCGGCGTCGGCCGCCGTCGGGGGTCTGGCGGCCGCCAACGGGCTCGTGCGCAAGGTGGCGCCCGAGCGCGTGCTCGACGAGTCGCAGCTCGTCCAGCTCGCCTCCGAATTCGAGGGCCACCCGGACAATGCCTCCGCCAGCATTCTCGGGGGCGCGGTCGTGTCGTGGAGCGAGTCGGTCGTCGGCGACGAACAACGCACCTACCGCGCGGTGCCGCTCGCGGTCCACCCGGCGATACGGGTCGTCGTGCTGGTGCCGTCCTCGCGCTCGTCCACCGCCCACACCCGCGGCCTGCTCCCGGATCTCGTGCCGCACCGCGACGCGGCGTTCAACGTCAGTCGCGCGGCACTCGCCGTCGTCGCCCTCACCGAGCGGCCGGACCTGCTGATGCCGGCGACCGAGGACCTGCTGCACCAGGCGCAGCGCGCGCCGGCGCTGCCGCTGACCACCAAGTGGATCGCCACCCTGCGTGCCGCGGGCATTCCCGCCGCGGTCTCCGGTGCCGGTCCCACGGTGCTCGCCCTGACGACCGAGCCGCTCCCCGCGGACCTGCGGGCGGCCGCGGAGGCGGACGACATGACCGTGCTCGAACTCGACGTCGCGGACGGCGTGCAGGTCGTATGACCGAGCCCCAGGGCCTGTCGAGTCGGGAGCCGACCCCCGGCGACACGGCCGGGGGTTCTCCTTGCTCAACGTACAGTTCGTCGCTATTCTGTGCTTAGTCCGCACGTCGTGCGTTTCCGTCGCTGGCTTTCCAGGGCATTCACTCCAGATTCATCGGGGCGATCGATCCTGGATCGATCCTCTCCTGACATCGTTTCGGGGAGACGGACCGACCGCATCTGCCGGAGGATGGCGTGATGGCGGACGTGCCGACCGTTCGATCCGTGAACACGTACGGCAATCCCAGATCGATGCCAGATCTGCGGAACGAACCCTCGACTCTGCGTGGCGCGAGTGAGGGAAGGAAAGGATCTCCGTGACAGATACGGACCTGATCGCTACGCCTGTTCTCGATACCACGGATTCGTCCGCGGGAGCGCAGGCCACCGATCCTGCACAGACTGCACCACGTGCCGGCCGGCGTGGTGCCGGTCTCTCCGGCATGGTGCTGGCCGAGCTGCGGACCCTCGCGGCCGAACTCGGCATCAAGGGAACCTCCGGGATGCGTAAGGGCGATCTCATCGCCGCGATCAAGGAGCGGCAGAGCGGCGGAGCCGCCGAGCCGGCTCCTGCGCCGGAACAGCCCGCCCGGACCGCCCGGACTCGTCGCGCCCGTGGTGCCGCCCAGGACGCGGCCGGCGCCGACACCGCCGCCTCTGCGGACACTGCCGCCCCCGCCGCCGAGTCGGCGCAGGCGCAGCCCGCTGCGACGACGTCGCCCGAACGGCCTGCCGCGGCGGAACAGCCCGCCGAGGGCGAGGCCGAGGGTGGCCGCCGGGGTCGTCAGCGTCGCGGTCGCCGAGGTGGCGACCAGGCCGCCGAGACGGCCACCACCGAGGCCCCCAAGGACGCCGCCGAGGCACGAGCCGACGAGAAGCCGCGCGCCGAGGAGAAGACCGAGGAGAAGGCCGAACCGTCCGACGGCGGTCGCCGCGAGCGCGGTCAGCGCGACGGCCAGCGTGACCAGCGCGACGGCCAGCGTGACCAGGGCGAACGCCGCCGCGAGGACCGTGGTCAGGGTCCCCGTCAGGACGGCCGCGACGGCCGGGGTGGCGACGACGACGAGGACGGCCGCGGACGCCGCGGCCGGCGCTTCCGGGAGCGTCGTCGCGGACGCGACCGCGGCGAGGCCGGGGGGGACACCCGCGAGCCCGAGATCCGCGAGGACGACGTCCTGCAGCCGGTCGCCGGAATCCTCGACGTCCTGGACAACTACGCGTTCGTCCGGACCTCCGGGTACCTGGCCGGTCCCAACGACGTGTACGTCTCGATGAACATGGTGCGCAAGAACGGCCTGCGCCGCGGCGACGCCATCACCGGCGCGGTCCGCGTGCCGCGTGAGGGGGAGCAGGGCAACCAGCGGCAGAAGTTCAACCCGCTGGTCCGGCTCGACACGGTCAACGGCGGCGACGTCGAGGCCGCCAAGCGCCGCCCGGAGTTCAACAAGCTCACCCCGCTGTACCCGAACCAGCGGCTGCGGCTCGAGACCACCCCGAACATCCTCACCACCCGCGTGATCGACCTGATCATGCCGATCGGCAAGGGCCAGCGTGCCCTGATCGTCTCGCCGCCGAAGGCCGGCAAGACGACGGTGATGCAGGACATCGCGAACGCGATCACGACCAACAACCCCGAGTGCTACCTGATGGTCGTGCTGGTGGACGAGCGGCCCGAAGAGGTCACCGACATGCAGCGTTCGGTCAAGGGCGAGGTCATCGCCTCGACCTTCGACCGGCCGCCGTCGGACCACACGTCGGTCGCCGAGCTGGCCATCGAGCGTGCCAAGCGGCTCGTCGAGCAGGGCCGCGACGTCGTCGTCCTGCTCGACTCGATCACCCGCCTCGGCCGCGCGTACAACAACTCGTCGCCGGCGTCGGGCCGCATCCTCTCCGGTGGTGTCGACTCGACCGCCCTGTACCCGCCGAAGCGGTTCCTGGGCGCGGCTCGCAACATCGAGAACGGCGGCTCGCTCACCATCATCGCCACGGCCATGGTGGAGACGGGTTCGACGGGCGACACGGTGATCTTCGAGGAGTTCAAGGGCACCGGCAACGCCGAGCTCAAGCTCGATCGCAAGATCGCCGAGCGACGCGTGTTCCCGGCGGTGGACGTCAACCCCTCCGGCACGCGCAAGGACGAGCTGCTGATGAGCCCCGACGAGTTCGCGGTGGTGCACAAGCTGCGCCGCGTGCTCTCCGGCCTGGACTCGCACCAGGCCATCGATCTGCTCATCGACCGGCTCAAGAAGAGCAAGAGCAACATCGAGTTCCTCCTGCAGGTGTCGAAGACGGCGCCGGGAGCACTCGACGACTGATCGCCGCGGCCGCGGCGGCGCATGCCCGGGACGGAATTTCTCGTCCCGGGCCTGCGTTTGGCATAATCGAACAGCTCAGTCCGGTCCCGGTTCACGTCTTCGATCCGCGGAGGCGACCCGGCGGCCACGAAAGGGACACCATGAAGGCAGGAATCCACCCCAACTACGGGACGACCACCGTCGTCTGCGGTTGCGGGAACACGTTCGAGACGCGCAGCACCGCGGAGTCGGGACGGATCACCGTCGAGGTCTGCTCGCAGTGCCACCCGTTCTACACGGGCAAGCAGAAGATCCTCGACACCGGCGGACGCGTCGCCCGCTTCGAGGCTCGCTACGGCAAGCGCGCCTCCAAGAAGGCCGCTGCCGACCAGTAGCTGTCTCGCCGACGCCCGGTTCTGTCTCAGTCACAGGCCGGGCGTCGGCTTTTTTTCTCCGGATCCGTGCGCGGCACGGGCCGCCACGACGGACGAGTGGAGCGAATCACATGGCGGGGCAGACCAAGCCGTCGGCCATCGACGACATCCTGGCCGAACACGCCGGACTCGAGCAGCAGCTGTCCGACCCGGCGCTGCACAACGACCCGGCGGCGGCGCGCCGGGTCGGCAAGCGGTTCGCCGAGCTCGCCCCCGTCATGGCCACCTACACCAAGCTGCGGGCCGCGCGCGACGATCTCGAGGCCGCGCGGGAACTGGCCGCGGACGACGCCGCGTTCGCCGCCGAGGTGCCGGCTCTCGAAGAACGCGTCGGCGAGCTCGACAAGGCCCTCACCGACCTGCTCGCCCCCCGCGACCCGCACGACGGGGACGACGTCGTGCTCGAGGTCAAGTCGGGGGAGGGCGGGGAGGAATCCGCGCTGTTCGCCGCCGACCTCGCCCGCATGTACATCCGGTACGCGGAACGCGCCGGCTGGCGCGTGGAGGTCCTCGGCGCGACCATCTCCGATCTCGGCGGCTACAAGGACGCGACGCTGTCGATCAAGTCGAAGAGCGATGTGCGTGACGGTGTCTGGTCCCGCCTGAAGTTCGAGGGCGGGGTGCATCGTGTCCAGCGCGTCCCCGTCACCGAGTCCCAGGGCCGCGTGCACACCTCCGCGGCCGGCGTGTTCATCTATCCCGAGCCGGACGAGGTGGAGCAAGTCCAGATCGACGAGTCGGATCTGCGCATCGACGTGTACCGCTCCTCCGGCAAGGGCGGTCAGGGCGTCAACACCACCGACTCGGCGGTGCGCATCACGCACCTGCCCACGGGCATCGTCGTCACCTGCCAGAACGAGCGGTCCCAGCTGCAGAACAAGGCGCGGGCGATGCAGGTCCTCGCCGCGCGGCTGCAGGCGGCGGCGGAGGAGGCCGCCGAGGCGGAGGCGTCTGCGGGACGGGCCAGCCAGGTGCGCACGGTGGACCGCTCCGAACGCATCCGCACCTACAACTTCCCCGAGAACCGGATCACCGATCACCGCATCGGCTTCAAGGCCCACAACCTCGACGCGGTGCTCGACGGCGACATGGACGCCCTGC
The DNA here is from genome assembly GCF_016804345.1 of Rhodococcus ruber. Lineage (NCBI taxonomy): Bacteria > Bacillati > Actinomycetota > Actinomycetes > Mycobacteriales > Nocardiaceae > Rhodococcus > Rhodococcus ruber. The sequence goes on from NZ_CP044211.1 coordinate 2,273,047, forward strand.
TCGATGCACTGGGCACGGCCGACCGGGAGGCCCGGCTCACGGCGGAATGACGCGTGAGCCGGGTACCGGTCCGTTACGGAGCGGGCTCGCCGGGCTCGTCACCCGGGTCGTCGTCCCCGGGCACCTGCGAGATGTCGATGCCGGGAAGCAGGAAGCAGTTCTCACCCTTCGCGTTCTGGTGCGGTCCCCACACGGCGGACACGACCGTGCCGGGTCCCGTGTTCAGGAGCGCGACCGGAACCTCGCTGCTCTGCGGCGACGCGGTCAACGAGGCGCCCCCGGTCTGCCAGGTGGCCGTGTTGACCCAGTTGAGCTGCCCGTTCTGCGCCTTCTGCTCGCCGACCGCGAAGAACAGCTGACCCTCCTCGAGGGCCTCGCTGTCCGTCTCGGTCACGCTGTGGACCGGCGCGACGTAGCTGCAGAGCAGCGGGGTGGGTTGGACGTCGATCGGCGACGCGGACGCGAGTCCGGGTGCCGCGAGGGCGCCGGCGGCACCGAATGCGACGACGGACGCTGCCCGAACCGTGAATTTCGACTTCGTCACAGGAAGATCCTCTCCGTAGTTCCGTAGTCCTGGTCCGAATCGGACGATTCCGATCATGCCGTACACCGACCCGATGAGTGACCTGTCCGTTTCCGTCGCGTGACCGGCATGGCAGTCTGTACGCCGTGACTCGTCAACCCCTGCGCCTGGCGATCCTCGAAGCGGTGTCGGTGCTCGAGGAAGCCGGTGTCCCCAGTCCGCGTGTGGACGCCGAACTGCTCGCCGCGCACCTGCTCGGCATCGAGCGCACCCGTCTCGGGCTCGTGCCGCTCGTCGACCCGGCCATGGTCGACGCGTACCGGGCGATGATCGCGCAGCGCGCCAAGCGGATCCCGTTGCAGTACATCACCGGCAGCACGGGAATGGGGGAGATCGACATCGAGGTGGGTCCCGGCGTCTTCGTCCCGCGACCCGAAACCGAACTACTGCTGGCCTGGGCCCTGGCGCACCTCGAGGGCCTGCAGGAAAATCCGCCGGTCGTGCTCGACCTGTGCACCGGCTCGGGCGCCCTCGCGCTGGCGATCGCGCACGCCCGGCCCGACGCGATCGTGCACGCGGTCGAACTCGAGCCCCATGCCCTCGCCTGGGCGCGGCGGAACGCGGAACGCTGCGCGGCGGCAGGAGACACGCCGATCCTCCTGCATCAGGGAGACGTGACGGACCGCAACCTGCTCACCGCCCTCGAGGGCCGGGTCGACGTCGTGGTGTCGAACCCGCCCTACATCCCCGAGGGCACCGACCTCCCGCCCGAGGTGATCGAGCACGATCCGCACTCGGCGCTGTTCGGCGGCCCGGACGGGCTGTCGGTGATCAAACCGATGGTCGCGAACATCGCCCGGTGGCTGCGCATCGGCGGTGCGGTCGGCATCGAGCACGACGACACCAACGGGCCCCTGGTCGCGGAGCTGTTCGCGCAGCGCCGCGTGTTCGGTGAGGTGACCGAGCACCCGGATCTGGCGGGGCGGCCGCGGTTCGTCGTCGCCCGCCGGGTCCCGACCGACGTGGAGGCGCGACGTGCCCGAGCGCAGGGGGAGTCCGGTGTGTGATGCCGGACTCGTTCGCCGCAGTGGAAGGATGAACCCGTGAGCACCGTCTACGACTGCAACAGCCCCGATTCCCGGGCCGCCGGCCTGACGGCCGCCAAGGGCGCGCTGAAGGCCGGCAGGCTCGTCGTCGTCCCCACCGACACGGTGTACGGGCTCGCGGCGGATGCCTTCGACAGCGATGCGGTGACCGGCCTGCTGCGTGCCAAGGGCCGGGGCCGGGACATGCCGGTGCCGGTGCTCGTCGGGTCGTGGAACACGATCGACGGCCTGGTGAACACCGTCCGCCCGCAGGCGCGGGAACTGATCCGCGCGTTCTGGCCCGGCGGTCTGAGTCTTGTTGTGCACCAAGCTCCCTCGCTCGCGTGGGACCTGGGGGATACGCGCGGCACCGTGATGCTGCGCATGCCACTGCACCCCGTGGTGCTCGAGCTGCTGCGCGAGGTGGGCCCCCTGGCGGTGTCGAGCGCGAACGTCTCCGGCCGGCCGCCGGCCACCACGGTGGACGAGGCGCGCGCCCAGCTCGGCGGATCGGCCAGCGTGTACCTCGACGGCGGCCCGGCCGAACACGCCGTCGCCTCCACCATCGTCGACCTGACCGCCGATCGTCCGCGCGTGCTGCGCGAGGGGGCCGTGGCGGTCGAGGACATCGCGGAGGTGCTGGGCGAGGATCCGGCGCAGCTGCGTACCGGCGGGGAGTGACGGCGGGGACCGGACGAAGTGACTGTCGCCGACACGGCATCCCTGGTGCTGGCCCAATCGGGCCGCGGCGCCGGCGTGCCCATCCGCGAGCTGCTGCTCGTGCTCCTCACCGCCGCGGTCGTCACCTTCCTCTCGACGGGGGCCGTGCGGATCGCCGCGATCCGGTTCGGCGCCGTCGCGGTGCCCCGGGACCGGGACGTGCATGTGCAGCCGACACCGCGGCTGGGCGGCGTCGGAATGTACTTCGGCTTGGTGGCGGGCCTGCTGTTCGCCCAGCAACTGCCCGCCCTGACCCGAGGGTTCGAGTACACCCCCGACATGGGAGCCGCGCTGGTCTCGGGCACCATCATCGTGATCGTCGGGATCATCGACGACCGTTGGGGACTCGACGCGCTGACCAAGTTCGTCGGGCAGGTCACGGCGGCGGGCGTGCTCGTCGTCATGGGCGTGAGCTGGATCGTCATCTACGAGCCCTTCGGTGGCAGCACCCTCATCCTCGACCAGCTGCAGGCGGGACTGTTCACCGTCCTGGTCGCGGTGGTGATGATCAACGCGATGAACTTCGTCGACGGTCTCGACGGTCTCGCGGCCGGTCTCGGGCTGATCGCGGCCGTCGCGATCTGTGTGTTCTCCGTCGGGCTGCTGCACGATCAGGGCGGGGATGTGGGGGCGTATCCGCCCGCCCTGATCGCCGCGGCCCTCGCGGGAGCCTGCCTCGGCTTCCTGCCGCACAACTTCCAGCCGGCCCGGATCTTCATGGGCGACTCCGGATCGATGCTGATCGGCCTGATGCTGGCGGCGATCTCGACGAGCGCGTCGGGACGCATCCCCTTGGCGGCCTACGGCACCCGCGACCTGCTCGGCCTGCTCTCCCCGCTGATCCTCGTGGGGGCGGTCATGTTCATCCCCATCCTCGACCTGCTGCTGGCGGTCGTCCGGCGCACCCGGGCCGGGGTCAGCCCGTTCAGCCCGGACAAGATGCACCTGCACCATCGACTGCTGCAGATCGGGCACTCGCACCGCCGGGTGGTGCTGTTGATCTACCTGTGGGTCGGGGTGCTTGCGTTCGGGGCCGTCGGTTCCTCGCTGCTCGACCGGCGGGCCGTCGTACTGCTCATGGCGGGTGGACTGGTGTTCGCGCTGGTCGTCACGGCGGTGCCGTCGCTGCGTCACGACGACGCCGGCCGTCCCCGGCGACGCCGGCGCCGGGGACCGGTCCGTTAGGCTTGACTCCCGTGACCTCCCCGGATCAGCCCTTGCCCGCCCTGCCCGATTCCTCCGCGCCGATGCGCGCCGCCGTCCGGTACGGCGTGCTCGGGCTCATCGTGCTGACGGTCGTCGCCACCGTGATCGGTGGCCTCGTCGCCGGTCTGCCGGGCGTGTGGGGTGCGCTGATCGGCGCTGCCGTGGGCGGCGGCTTCATCCTCTTCACCGCGCTCGGCGTGCTGCTCACCGCCCGTCTTCCGGCGACGACGGCGGGTGCGGTGCTGCTGGGCACCTGGCTGCTCAAGCTGATCCTCGCGATCGTGGTGATGATGCTGCTCAGGCCGCTCGACTTCTACGACAAGGGCGTGCTCGTACTCACGATCGTCTTCGCGCTCCTCGTCGTCCTGGGCGCCGAGACCTACGGCGTGCTGTCGCAGCGCGCGCTCTACGTGGAGCCTGCCGGTAGCGCTGAGCAGGGGAACAACGACGAGCGGTAGTACCCTCGTTGTCAATGACCTCGCGGTACGGGCACCCGCCTACACAACGTCGTAGAAGTGTTGATAAGGTCGTCCCAAGCGAGTGCGACTGCCTGCGATTCCCGAGGAGTCGAGTGCGGTTGTGTCCTCGCAGGCGGTCGTGTTCGAATGGCCGCCGAGTCGACGAGAGTCGCCGACACCGACAGACGCTGGCCCCGATCGGGAGCCGACAGCAGCTGGCGAATACGCGAGCCGACCTGGTCGACTTGTTGGATCGTCAATGTCCGATCGAACCGCAGACGGCAATGCCTGCGGCCGACTACGGGAGAGAGCGCTGAGCGTCACCACCTTGGCTGCCGGAGAATTCCACGCGCCGTCACTAGCCGATTTCTTCCCCCCAGCAGTTCTGTTCGAAGGCACCCCCTTCGAAATGGACCGCCTGATGCTCATCCGCGTCGTCGTGGCCGTGCTCGTGGCGCTGTTCTTCGCGCTCGCGATGCGCAGCCCGAAGATCGTGCCCCGCGGTGTGCAGAACGTCGCCGAGATCATGATCGACTTCGTGCGGATCAACATCGCCGAGGACATCCTCGGCAAGCAGCAGGGCCGCCGATTCCTTCCGGTTCTCGTGACCATCTTCTTCCTTGTGGTCGGTCTCAACCTGACGTCGGTCATCCCGTTCCTGAACATCTCGTCGAACGCGCGTATCGGCATGCCGATCGTCCTGGCCGCGCTCGCCTACGTCGTCTTCAACTACGTGGGCATCAAGAAGTACGGGTTCTTCCGCTACGTCAAGAGCAGCATCGTCGTGCCGAACCTGCCGCCCGCGCTGCACGTGCTGGTCATCCCGATCGAGTTCATCTCGACGTTCCTGCTGCGCCCGTTCACGCTCACCATCCGTCTCATGGCGAACATGCTGGCCGGCCACATCATGCTGGTGCTGTTCTTCAGCGCAACCCAGTTCTTCTTCTTCAGCGCCGACGGCGCGATGAAGATCTTCGGTATCGGCTCGCTGATCGGTGGCATCGCGTTCACCTTCTTCGAGCTGCTGGTGATCGTCCTGCAGGCGTACATCTTCGCGCTGTTGACTGCGGTGTACATCGACCTCGCGCTGCACGCCGAAGAGCACTAGCACGCCGACCGGCACTACCCACACAACACACAGACTGACTCGGTTGCCGATCCCCGGGGCCGAGCCACAAGAAAGGGAATGGAACACCAATGAGCGTTGCGCTTCAGGCAGTTGACATCCTCGCCCAGACGGAGAGCACCATCAGCGGTCTCGGTGCGGTCGGCTACGGCCTCGCGGCCATCGGCCCCGGCATCGGCATCGGCATCGTCGTCGGCAAGGCGATCGAGGGCATGGCCCGCCAGCCCGAGATGGCCGGCCAGCTGCGCACCACCATGTTCCTCGGTATCGCGTTCACCGAGGCCCTGGCGCTGATCGGTATCGTCGCCGGCTTCATCTTCTGATCTGACGACCATGGCTGACAGCATCCTGTTGCTCGCGGCGGAGGCAGAGGACCAGAACCCTCTGCTTCCCGCGACGTACGACATCGTCTGGTCGCTGGTCGCCCTGATCATCGTCGGGCTCGTCTTCTGGAAGTACGTGCTTCCGCTGTTCCAGAAGGTGCTCGACGAGCGTTCGGAGCTGATCGAAGGCGGCATCAAGAAGGCCGAGGAAGCTCAGGCCGAGGCAAAGGCCGCGCTCGAGCAGTACCGCGCGCAGCTCGCCGAGGCCCGCACCGAGGCGGCGCAGATCCGTGAGGAGGCCCGCGCCCAGGGCCAGCAGATCATCGCGGACATGAAGGCTCAGGCCCAGGAGGAGAGCGACCGCATCGTCGCCGCCGGTCACAACCAGCTGCAGGCCCAGCGCCAGCAGATCGTGACCGAGCTGCGCGGTGATCTCGGCCGCACCGCCGTGGATCTGGCCGAGAAGGTCATCGGGGAGTCCCTCTCCGACGACGTCAAGCGTGCCGGCTCGATCGACCGCTTCCTCAGCGAGCTCGACTCCCTCAGCGCTGACTCTGCATCCCGAAAGTGAGCACCATGTACGCAGCAAGCCGTGAGGCACTCGCTCAGACGCGTTCCGCGCTGCAGGGCGCGTTGGCGTCGAGCACCGCATCCGCTGCCGCGGGTGCCGCAACTGCAGCTGCGGCGCAGGCCGGCTCCGAGCTGTTCTCGGTGGTCGAGGTGCTCGACGATCAGCGCACCCTGCGGAGTGCGCTGGCCGACGCCTCGGCCCCGGCAGCCGGCCGGCAGGCGCTGGCCGAGCGGGTCTTCGGGAGCAAGGTCTCGCCCGTCACCCTCGCGACCCTGAAGGCGGCGGCAGGGCAGGACTGGTCGACCCAGTCCGACCTGACCAACTCCCTCGTTCAGCTGGGTCGCGAAGCCCTCCTGACGGCAGCGGCCGACCAGAACCAGCTCGACACCGTCGAGGACGAGCTGTTCCGGCTCGGTCGCATCGTGGCCGGCAACGCCGAGCTCGAGCAGGCCCTCTCCGATCGCACCAAGCCGCTGGCGGCCAAGCGCGAGTTCCTCTCGCGGTTGCTCTACGGCAAGTCCACCGCGATCACCGAGGCCCTGGCCGTGCAGGCCGTCGGACGGCTGAAGAGCAAGGCCCCGGCCGATGCGTTCGACGAACTGTCGAACCTCGCCGCCACCCAGCGGGACCGCGCCGTCGCCCATGTGCGCAGTGCGGCACCCCTCAGCGCGGCGCAGACCGAACGGCTCACCGGTATCCTGACCAGAACGTACGGCAAGCCGGTCACGGTGCACGTCGAGGTGGTTCCCGAGCTTCTCAGTGGATTGGTCGTCCGGGTGGGCGACGAGGTCATCGACGGCACCGCCGCGGGTCGACTCGCCGCAGTGCGCAAGAGCCTCACGTAGTCCACTACCGAACACACACACATTGCGATCTTTTCGAAGACCAGATACCGAGAGCAGGAAGAACATGGCGGAGCTGACGATCTCCTCCGACGAGATCCGTAGCGCGATCGACAACTACACCGCGAGCTACTCCCCGGAGGCCTCCCGCGAGGAGGTCGGCGTGGTCGCCGACACCAGTGACGGCATCGCGCACATCAGCGGTCTGCCGTCGGCGATGGCCAACGAGCTGCTGGAGTTCCCCGGCGGTGTGCTGGGCGTGGCCCTGAACCTCGACGCCACCGAGATCGGTGCTGTCATCCTCGGCGACTACCAGGACCTCGAAGAGGGCCAGGAAGTCAAGCGGACCGGCGACGTTCTGTCGGTGCCGGTCGGCGACGGCTACCTCGGCCGCGTCGTGAACCCCCTGGGTCAGCCGATCGACGGCCTCGGCGACATCGAGGCGACCGAGAACCGGGCCCTGGAGCTGCAGGCCGCGACCGTGCTGCAGCGCCAGCCGGTCGAGGAGCCGCTGCAGACCGGCATCAAGGCCATCGACGCGATGACCCCGATCGGCCGCGGCCAGCGCCAGCTGGTCATCGGTGACCGCAAGACGGGCAAGACCGCCGTCTGCGTCGACGCGATCCTGAACCAGAAGGCCAACTGGGCCACCGGCGACCCGAAGCAGCAGGTCCGCTGCATCTACGTCGCGATCGGCCAGAAGGGCTCCACCATCGCGGGCGTCAAGGCTGCCCTCGAGGAGCACGGCGCGATGGAGTACACCACCATCGTCGCGGCCCCCGCGTCCGACTCCGCCGGCTTCAAGTGGCTCGCCCCCTACACCGGTTCGGCCATCGGCCAGCACTGGATGTACCAGGGCAAGCACGTGCTCATCGTGTTCGACGACCTCACCAAGCAGGCCGAGGCGTACCGCGCCATCTCCCTGCTGCTGCGCCGCCCGCCGGGACGTGAGGCCTACCCGGGCGACGTGTTCTACCTGCACTCGCGTCTGCTGGAGCGCTCGGCCAAGCTGTCCGACGAGCTCGGCGGCGGTTCTCTGACCGCCCTGCCGATCATCGAGACCAAGGCCAACGACGTCTCGGCCTACATTCCGACCAACGTCATCTCCATCACCGACGGCCAGGTCTTCCTCGAGTCCGACCTGTTCAACAAGGGCATCCGTCCCGCCATCAACGTCGGTATCTCGGTTTCCCGAGTCGGTGGCGCCGCGCAGACCAAGGGCATGAAGAAGGTCTCCGGCTCGCTGCGTCTCGAGCTTGCGCAGTTCCGCGAGCTCGAAGCGTTCGCCGCCTTCGCCTCCGACCTCGACGCGGCGTCGAAGGCGCAGCTCGAGCGCGGCCAGCGTCTGGTCGAGCTCCTCAAGCAGGACCAGTACGCCCCGGTCGCCGTCGAGGACCAGATCGTGTCGATCTACCTCGCCGGTCAGGGTGTCTACGACTCGGTGCCCGTCGGTGACGTGCGCCGCTTCGAGACCGAGCTGCTCGAGGACCTGCACCACAGCGCGTCGGGTGTCTACGAGCAGATCGCCGGCGGCAAGGCGCTGACCGACGAGTCCGCCTCCGCGCTGCTCGCCGCGACCAACAAGTTCAAGGAGGGCTTCATCGCCTCCGACGGAACCCGCGTCGTGAACGAGGCCGAGGCCGAGGCCCTGGGCGCCGACGAGGTCGAGCAGGAGCAGGTTTCCGTCAAGCGCACCACTGTTCGCAAGTGAGCGTGGAGACCATGACCCAGCGTCCTGTGAAGGGAGTGTGATCGACGAATGGCAAGCCTGCGCGAGCTCCGCTCGCGGATCAAGTCGGTCAACTCGACCAAGAAGATCACCAAGGCGCAGGAGCTGATCGCGACGTCGCGGATCACGAAGGCTCAGGCCCGAGTGGCAGCGTCCAAGCCGTACGCCGAGGAGATCACCAAGGTGCTCTCCGAGCTGGCAAGTGCGTCCGCGTCGCTGGATCACCCCCTGCTCAACGAGCGGCCCAACCCGAGGCGTGCTGCGGTCCTGGTCGTCACCAGCGACCGCGGTATGGCCGGTGGCTACAACGCCAACGTCCTCAAGGAGGCCGAGGAGCTGCGTCAGCTGCTGGTCAGCGAGGGCAAGGAGCCGGTGCTCTACGTGCTCGGTGCCAAGGGCCTGAGCTACTACACCTTCCGCGGCCGGCCGGTCGCGGGGGCGTGGACCGGGTTCTCCCAGGAGCCGCGCTACACCGATGCGGCCAAGGCGAGCCGTCACCTGGTGGAGCTGTTCATGGCGGGCTCCGGCAACGAGGTTCCCGCGCCGAACGGTGAGGGCACGATCGAGGGCGTCGACGAACTGCACATCGTCTACACCCGCTTCGTCTCGATGCTGACCCAGAGCCCCGAGGTGCGCCGCATGGCGCCGCTCGAGGTGACCGTCACCGAGGACGAGATCGACCTCGGTGAGGACATGCTCACCGACGGCCGGCACGTCGGCAGCAACGGCGGTCCGCGGCCCGGCTACAACTTCGAGCCGGAGGCCTCGACGCTGCTCGCGGCCCTGCTGCCGAAGTACATCAGCACCCGCATCTTCGCGTCGCTGCTCGATGCCGCGGCGTCGGAGTCGGCCGCACGGCGTACCGCCATGAAGGCGGCCACCGACAACGCCACGGAACTGGTGAACACCCTCAGCCGTCAGGCCAACCAGGCCCGCCAGGCCCAGATCACCCAGGAAATCAGCGAGATCGTCGGCGGTGCCAACGCGCTCGCCTCGAGTGCAGGAAGTGACTAAGCACATGACCGCAGCAGCAACCGATAACTACGGGGCGGGGGTGGCCTCGGCCACTGCCGGCCGCGTCGTTCGGGTCATCGGGCCCGTCGTGGACGTCGAGTTCCCGCGTGGTGCCGTTCCCGATCTGTTCAACGCCCTGCACGCAGAGGTCACTCTGCCGTCCGTGGCGAAGACCCTGACCTTCGAGGTCGCGCAGCACCTGGGTGACAACCTGGTGCGCACGATCTCCATGCAGCCCACCGACGGCCTGGTGCGCGGCACCACGGTCGTCGACACGGGCCGCCCGATCTCGGTGCCGGTCGGCGACGTCGTCAAGGGCCACGTGTTCAACGCCCTCGGTGACTGCCTGGACGCCCCGGGCACCGGACGCGACGGCGAGCAGTGGGGCATCCACCGCAAGCCGCCGGCCTTCGACCAGCTCGAGGGCAAGACCGAGATCCTCGAGACCGGCATCAAGGTCATCGACCTGCTGACCCCGTACGTCAAGGGCGGCAAGATCGGTCTGTTCGGTGGTGCCGGCGTCGGCAAGACCGTTCTGATCCAGGAGATGATCACCCGTATCGCGCGTGAGTTCTCCGGCACGTCGGTGTTCGCCGGCGTCGGCGAGCGCACCCGTGAGGGCACCGACCTCCACCTCGAGATGGAGGAGATGGGCGTCCTCCAGGACACCGCCCTCGTCTTCGGCCAGATGGACGAGCCGCCGGGAACGCGTATGCGCGTCGCCCTGTCCGCGCTGACCATGGCGGAGTACTTCCGCGATGTCCAGGGCCAGGACGTGCTGCTGTTCATCGACAACATCTTCCGCTTCACCCAGGCCGGCTCCGAGGTCTCGACGCTGCTCGGCCGCATGCCGTCGGCCGTGGGTTACCAGCCGACCCTCGCGGACGAGATGGGTGAGCTCCAGGAGCGCATCACCTCGACCCGTGGTCGTTCGATCACCTCGCTGCAGGCGATCTACGTGCCCGCCGACGACTACACCGACCCGGCGCCGGCCACGACGTTCGCGCACCTCGATGCGACCACCGAGCTCTCGCGTCCGATCTCGCAGATGGGTATCTACCCCGCTGTGGACCCGCTGACGTCGACCTCGCGCATCCTCGAGCCCGGCATCGTCGGTGCCGAGCACTTCCGGGTCGCCAACGAGGTCAAGCGGATCCTGCAGAAGTACAAGGAGCTGCAGGACATCATCGCCATCCTCGGCATGGACGAGCTCTCCGAGGAGGACAAGGTCCTCGTCGGCCGCGCCCGTCGTATCCAGAAGTTCCTCGGCCAGAACTTCATCGTCGCCGAGAAGTTCACCGGCGAGCCCGGCTCCGTGGTGCCGCTGCGTGACACCATCGAGGCGTTCGACCGCGTCACCAAGGGTGAGTTCGACCACCTGCCCGAGCAGGCGTTCAACAGCTGCGGTGGACTCGACGACGTCGAGGCCGCTGCCAAGAAGATCGCCGGGAAGTAGTCCGCGATGGCTGAAATGACCGTGGACCTCGTTGCCGTCGAGGAGCGCCTCTGGTCGGGCACCGCCCGGCTGGTCAGCGCCCAGACGACCGAGGGCGAGATCGGTGTCATGCCGGGCCACGAGCCGGTCCTCGGCCAGCTCGTGGAAGGCGGTGTCGTCTCCATCACCACCGCCGACGGCGATCGGGTCGTCGCGGCCGTGCACGGCGGTTTCCTCTCGGTGACCGCCACGACGGTGACGATCCTCGCGGAGGCTGCGGAGCTGACGGAGAACATCGACGTCGAGTCCGCGCGCGCCGTGCTGAGCGACAGCCAGGACGAGGCCGAGATCGCGGCAGCCCGGGGCCGACTCCGGGCCGTCGAGCGGGCCTGACGGATACGACAAGCCGCGACGGAGCCGACGAGCAGTGTCAGTTGGAATGATTGTTCTCATCGTTCTGGTGATACTGCTCGCGGTTGCCGTCGCGGCTTTTCTGTATCGCCTCCTCACCCTGCGGGGCGGGGGTACCGCAGCGATACTGCGCCGGCTGCCCAACGGCGCCGGCGCCGGGTGGCGGCACGGCGTCATCCGTTACGGCGAGCGCACGCTCGTCTTCTACAAGCTCTCGAGCCTGCGTCCGGGTCCGGACTCGCGGCTGGCCCGGCAGGGCGTCGAGGTACGCAATCGTCGAGCGCCCGAGGGCAGCGAGTACGACATCATGACCGAGGACATCGTGATCCTCGAAGTCCAGGATGGCGCAAGCAGTTTCGAGATTGCACTCGACAGCGGCGCGCTGACCGCCTTCCTGTCCTGGATCGAATCCCGTCCGTCGGACCGGTCCGTGCGCGGTCGGCCGAACTGACGCCCGGCCGACCGTTCTTCACGCGCCCGCGCCCGGCTTCCAGAGCACATCCCCGCCCGGGTTCGCGACCCGGCCGAGGATGAAGAGCAGATCCGACAGCCGGTTGAGGTACTTCGCCGGCAGCACATTCGTATCGTCCGGGTGAGCGGCCACCGCCGCCCACGCCGAGCGCTCCGCCCGCCGTGCCACCGTCCGCGCCGTGTGCAGCTGGGCCGCCAGGACGGTACCGCCGGGAAGAATGAAGGAATCGAGCGGCGCCAGACCCTCGTTGAACTCGTCGCACCAGCGTTCGAGCCGATCGATGTACGCCTGGGTGATCCGCAGCGGCGGGTACTTCGGCTCCGGTACCACCGGCGTCGACAGGTCCGCTCCGGCGTCGAACAGGTCGTTCTGGATCTGGCGCAGGACAGGCGCCATCCGCTCCGGTACCTCGGCCGACGCGAGCGCCACCCCGAGTGCCGCGTTCGTCTCGTCGCAGTCCGCGTACGCGACCAGTCTCGGGTCGTTCTTCGACACCCGGGAGAAGTCGCTGAGGCCCGTCGTACCGTCGTCGCCGGTGCGGGTGTAGATCCGTGTGAGATGGACAGCCATGCAGGTCACGGTACCGCTCCCGTATTCCCGCAGTGTGGTCGATAGGCTGTGGCGTTGTGAGTGATCGCTTTCTTGTCTCCGGTGGTAACCGGCTTGTCGGTGAGGTTGTCGTCGGGGGCGCCAAGAACAGCGTGCTCAAGCTGATGGCGGCCGCTCTGTTGGCGGAGGGGACGAGCGTCATCACCAACTGCCCCGACATTCTCGACGTCCCGCTGATGGCCGAGGTCCTGCGCGGGCTCGGATGCGACGTCGAGCTCGAGGGCGACGAGGCGCGCATCACGACTCCCGCGCAGCCGAAGTATCAGGCCGATTTCGCCGCCGTCCGGCAGTTCCGGGCGTCGGTGTGTGTCCTCGGGCCGTTGGTGGCCCGGTGCCGGAAAGCCGTCGTCGCGCTGCCGGGCGGTGACGCCATCGGTTCACGCCCCCTCGACATGCACCAGACGGGGCTCCGACTGCTGGGGGCGCACAGCACCATCGAGCACGGCTGCGTGGTGGCCGAGGCCGACGCCCTGCACGGCAACGCGATCCGGCTGGCCTTTCCGTCGGTCGGGGCCACCGAGAACATCCTGATGGCCGCCGTCCTGGCGAACGGCGAGACCACGATCGACAACGCGGCCCGCGAGCCGGAGATCGTGGACCTGTGCAACATGCTCGTTCAGATGGGGGCCCGCATCTCCGGGGCCGGCACCTCGACACTGACGATCACGGGCGTTCCGCGTCTCGAACCCACCACCCACCGTGTCATCGGAGATCGCATCGTCGCGGCGACATGGGGGATCGCGGCGGCGATGACGCGCGGCGACGTGCGCGTGCGTGGCGTCAACCCGAAGCACCTGAGCCTCGTGCTCGACAAGCTCCGTGCCGCCGGTGCGGAGGTGACCCCCGAAGTCGACGGCTTCCGGGTCGTCCAGCACGACCGTCCCCGAGCGATCAACTTCGCGACCCTGCCGTATCCGGGATTCCCCACCGACCTCCAGCCCATGGCGATCGGTCTCGCGGCAGTCGCCGACGGAACGTCGATGATCACGGAGAATGTCTTCGAGGCGCGGTTCCGGTTCGTCGAGGAGATGATCCGCCTCGGGGCCGACGCTCGCACCGACGGACATCACGCCGTGGTCCGCGGAGTCGAGGAGCTGTCGAGCGCGCCCGTGTGGTCGTCGGACATCCGGGCCGGCGCCGGATTGGTCCTGGCCGGGCTGTGCGCCGACGGCGTGACCGAGGTGCACGACGTGTACCACATCGATCGCGGCTACCCGAGGTTCGTGGAGATCATCGAGGAACTCGGGGGCGTCATCGAACGGGTGAACTCCGAATCCTGATCTCGTTGCCTCGAAAGTAGTTGTGCGCCAAGGTGTTTCATACATCACGTTGAGCGAGATCCGCCTCCGGAGTCGAGTGTGCCGCGCATCACTGGGAACGGGCAACGCGGCGAAGGTGCCGGAGACGGTCTGCCACCAGGGGAAACGGCACCGCCTACGAGCCTGACCAGCGGATTTGGCGTCCAGTTATTCGTCCCGTAACTTATTCCAGGTCAGAGCGACACGGACACCGACCCGGCCCGCAGGGGCTCGGGACAACGAGGTTGGACGCAGGCGCCTGATTGTTCGGTTCGGAATCTTCTGGTAGGGTTCTGGGCCGTTGCCGATCCCACCGAGTGCGTCGGGTTTGTTCCCGGCGGGTGGTGTGGGTAGGCTGGAACGGTTGCCCCGGAGCGCCGCGGACGTTGGTTCGCGGGGTGATGGTGTGTGCGTGTTCTTTGAGAACTCAACAGTGTGCCGATGAATGTCAGTGCCAAATTATTTTGGTGCGGCCACTTCACTTTTGTGGGGTGGTTGTTGCTGGACATCGCATTCTTCCGTCTGTGATGATCCAGTGTTTTTGCTAGTTTGAGTTTTTTGCTAGTGATTCGGCTCTACGCTTATGGCTGATCGGCCCTTCGGGGTTTGATTGAGAGTCTTCAACGGAGAGTTTGATCCTGGCTCAGGACGAACGCTGGCGGCGTGCTTAACACATGCAAGTCGAACGATGAAGCCCAGCTTGCTGGGTGGATTAGTGGCGAACGGGTGAGTAACACGTGGGTGATCTGCCCTGCACTTCGGGATAAGCCTGGGAAACTGGGTCTAATACCGGATAGGACCTCGGGATGCATGTTCCGGGGTGGAAAGGTTTTCCGGTGCAGGATGGGCCCGCGGCCTATCAGCTTGTTGGTGGGGTAACGGCCCACCAAGGCGACGACGGGTAGCCGGCCTGAGAGGGCGACCGGCCACACTGGGACTGAGACACGGCCCAGACTCCTACGGGAGGCAGCAGTGGGGAATATTGCACAATGGGCGCAAGCCTGATGCAGCGACGCCGCGTGAGGGATGACGGCCTTCGGTTGTAAACCTCTTTCAGTACCGACGAAGCGCAAGTGACGGTAGGTACAGAAGAAGCACCGGCCAACTACGTGCCAGCAGCCGCGGTAATACGTAGGGTGCGAGCGTTGTCCGGAATTACTGGGCGTAAAGAGCTCGTAGGCGGTTTGTCGCGTCGTCTGTGAAAACCCGCAGCTCAACTGCGGGCTTGCAGGCGATACGGGCAGACTTGAGTACTGCAGGGGAGACTGGAATTCCTGGTGTAGCGGTGAAATGCGCAGATATCAGGAGGAACACCGGTGGCGAAGGCGGGTCTCTGGGCAGTAACTGACGCTGAGGAGCGAAAGCGTGGGTAGCGAACAGGATTAGATACCCTGGTAGTCCACGCCGTAAACGGTGGGCGCTAGGTGTGGGTTTCCTTCCACGGGATCCGTGCCGTAGCTAACGCATTAAGCGCCCCGCCTGGGGAGTACGGCCGCAAGGCTAAAACTCAAAGGAATTGACGGGGGCCCGCACAAGCGGCGGAGCATGTGGATTAATTCGATGCAACGCGAAGAACCTTACCTGGGTTTGACATACACCGGACCGCCCCAGAGATGGGGTTTCCCTTGTGGTCGGTGTACAGGTGGTGCATGGCTGTCGTCAGCTCGTGTCGTGAGATGTTGGGTTAAGTCCCGCAACGAGCGCAACCCTTGTCCTGTGTTGCCAGCACGTAATGGTGGGGACTCGCAGGAGACTGCCGGGGTCAACTCGGAGGAAGGTGGGGACGACGTCAAGTCATCATGCCCCTTATGTCCAGGGCTTCACACATGCTACAATGGCCGGTACAGAGGGCTGCGATACCGCGAGGTGGAGCGAATCCCTTAAAGCCGGTCTCAGTTCGGATCGGGGTCTGCAACTCGACCCCGTGAAGTCGGAGTCGCTAGTAATCGCAGATCAGCAACGCTGCGGTGAATACGTTCCCGGGCCTTGTACACACCGCCCGTCACGTCATGAAAGTCGGTAACACCCGAAGCCGGTGGCCTAACCCCTCGTGGGAGGGAGCCGTCGAAGGTGGGATCGGCGATTGGGACGAAGTCGTAACAAGGTAGCCGTACCGGAAGGTGCGGCTGGATCACCTCCTTTCTAAGGAGCACTTCTCCCGGTGAGGGTTCACACAGGTGAATGCCTCTCGGGCAGAGACTGTTTCGTTCCCACACGTGGAACGGCAGGAGCTCATGGGTGGAACGCTGACAGGTATTTTCTTCGTCACCGCCGGTCCGAGTGCCGGCGGGAAGAGAGTTATATCGGTGCACTGTTGGGTCCTGAGAGAACACGCGAGTGTTTTGTCAGCGACGATGACCGGGAACGGGAAGGGTTCTTCTTTCCCCAGTATCGGTTGTTGTGTGTTGTTTGAGAACTGCACAGTGGACGCGAGCATCTTTGTTGTAAGTGTTTATGAGCGTACGGTGGATGCCTTGGCACCAGGAGCCGATGAAGGACGTGGGAGGCTGCGATATGCCTCGGGGAGCTGTCAACCGAGCTGTGATCCGAGGATTTCCGAATGGGGAAACCCAGCACGAGTGATGTCGTGTTACCCGCGCCTGAATATATAGGGCGTGTGGAGGGAACGTGGGGAAGTGAAACATCTCAGTACCCACAGGAAGAGAAAACAACATGTGATTCCGTGAGTAGTGGCGAGCGAAAGCGGAAGAGGCTAAACCGGGCACATGCGATACCCGGCAGGGGTTGTGTGTTCGGGGTTGTGGGGTTCGATGTGTCGGTGCTGCCGCACCGGCCGACAGTGAGAAATCGCCTGTGTTAGTCGAAGTGGTCTGGAACGGCCCGTCGTAGAGGGTGAGAATCCCGTAGACGAAAACACGGTGACTGTCGATTCGGATACCCGAGTAGCAGCGGGCCCGTGAAATCTGCTGTGAATCTGTCGGGACCACCCGATAAGCCTGAATACTCCCTGGTGACCGATAGCGGACTAGTACCGTGAGGGAAAGGTGAAAAGTACCCCGGGAGGGGAGTGAAATAGTACCTGAAACCGTGCGCTTACAATCCGTCGGAGCCTTCGAGCAGTTTGGTCTGCTGGGGGTGACGGCGTGCCTTTTGAAGAATGAGCCTGCGAGTTAGTGGCATGTCGCGAGGTTAACCCGTGTGGGGTAGTCGTAGCGAAAGCGAGTCCGAACAGGGCGTATCAGTGGCATGTTCTAGACCCGAAGCGGAGTGATCTACCCATGGCCAGGGTGAAGCGACGGTAAGACGTCGTGGAGGCCCGAACCCACTTAGGTTGAAAACTGAGGGGATGAGCTGTGGGTAGGGGTGAAAGGCCAATCAAACTCCGTGATAGCTGGTTCTCCCCGAAATGCATTTAGGTGCAGCGTCGCGTGTTTCTCACCGGAGGTAGAGCTACTGGATGGTCTAGGGGGCCCACAAGCTTACCGAAATCAGCCAAACTCCGAATGCCGGTGAGTGAGAGCGCGGCAGTGAGACTGCGGGGGATAAGCTTCGTAGTCGAGAGGGAAACAGCCCAGATCGCCGGCTAAGGCCCCTAAGCGTGTACTAAGTGGAAAAGGATGTGGGATCGCTGAGACAACCAGGAGGTTGGCTTAGAAGCAGCCACCCTTGAAAGAGTGCGTAATAGCTCACTGGTCAAGTGGTTCTGCGCCGACAATGTAGCGGGGCTCAAGTACACCGCCGAAGCCGCGGCACTCACACAACACCCACTCGTTTCTGCGGAGACGGGTGCAGTGGTGTGGGTGGGTAGGGGAGCGTCGTGCCGCCGGGGAAGCGCCGGAGTGATCCAGGTGTGGAGGCGGCGCGAGTGAGAATGCAGGCATGAGTAGCGAAAGACGAGTGAGAAACTCGTCCGCCGAATGACCAAGGGTTCCTGGGCCAGGTTAATCCGCCCAGGGTGAGTCGGGACCTAAGGCGAGGCCGACAGGCGTAGTCGATGGACAACGGGTTGATATTCCCGTACCCGTGTGAACGCGCCCCTGGTGAATCAGTGATGCTAACCGTCCTGAAGCCGGCCGGTTCCTTCGGGAATCGGTCGTGTGGATGCACGGGACCCGATCTGGTAGTAGCCAAGCGATGGGGTGACGCAGGAAGGTAGTGGGGCCGGTCAGTGGTTGTACCGGTGTAAGCCTGTAGGGCGTGACATAGGCAAATCCGTGTCGCACGAGCCTGAGAGGTGATGCGTAGCCGAATGAGGCGAATTCCATGATCCTATGCTGCCGAGAAAAGCCTCTAGCGAGCTTTCACACGGCCCGTACCCCAAACCGACACAGGTGGTCAGGTAGAGAATACCGAGGCGATCGAGAGAACTGTGGTTAAGGAACTCGGCAAAATGCCCCGTAACTTCGGGAGAAGGGGGACCAGCCCTGGTGAAGACCTTCGCGGTCGGAGCTGGGGGTGGTCGCAGAGACCAGAGAGAAGCGACTGTTTACTAAAAACACAGGTCCGTGCGAAGTCGTAAGACGAGGTATACGGACTGACGCCTGCCCGGTGCTGGAAGGTTAAGAGGACCGGTCAGCGGAGCGATCCGCGAAGCTGAGAATTTAAGCCCCAGTAAACGGCGGTGGTAACTATAACCATCCTAAGGTAGCGAAATTCCTTGTCGGGTAAGTTCCGACCTGCACGAATGGCGTAACGACTTCTCTGCTGTCTCAACCACAGACTCGGCGAAATTGCATTACGAGTAAAGATGCTCGTTACGCGCGGCAGGACGAAAAGACCCCGGGACCTTCACTACAGCTTGGTATTGGTGTTCGGTTCGGTTTGTGTAGGATAGGTGGGAGACTGTGAAGCGGTGACGCCAGTTACCGTGGAGTCGTTGTTGAAATACCACTCTGATCGTATTGGACCTCTAACCTCGGACCCTGATCGGGTTCAGGGACAGTGCCTGGTGGGTAGTTTAACTGGGGCGGTTGCCTCCCAAAATGTAACGGAGGCGCCCAAAGGTTCCCTCAGCCTGGTTGGCAATCAGGTGTCGAGTGCAAGTGCACAAGGGAGCTTGACTGTGAGACCGACAGGTCGAGCAGGGACGAAAGTCGGGACTAGTGATCCGGCACCGGCATGTGGAAGCGGTGTCGCTCAACGGATAAAAGGTACCCCGGGGATAACAGGCTGATCTTCCCCAAGAGTCCATATCGACGGGATGGTTTGGCACCTCGATGTCGGCTCGTCGCATCCTGGGGCTGGAGTAGGTCCCAAGGGTTGGGCTGTTCGCCCATTAAAGCGGCACGCGAGCTGGGTTTAGAACGTCGTGAGACAGTTCGGTCTCTATCCGCCGCGCGCGTTAGAAACTTGAGGAAGGCTGTCCCTAGTACGAGAGGACCGGGACGGACGAACCTCTGGTGTGCCAGTTGTCCCGCCAGGGGCACGGCTGGTTGGCTACGTTCGGAAGGGATAACCGCTGAAAGCATCTAAGCGGGAAGCCTGTTCCAAGATGAGGTTTCTCACCCCTCGAGGGGGTAAGGCCCCGGCAGACCACCGGGTTGATAGGCCGGAACTGGAAGTGCGGCAACGCATGCAGGTGACCGGTACTAATAGGCCGAGGACTTACCACGAAGAAGCTACGCGTCCACTGTGCGGTATCTGAAACAGCACACACATCAGATACCGAAGCCCGACAAGGGTATTCGAGAACTCTGATGCGTGACGTTTCGCAGAGTTACGGCGGCCATAGCGACAGGGAAACGCCCGGTCCCATTCCGAACCCGGAAGCTAAGCCTGTCTGCGCCGATGGTACTGCACCCGACAGGGTGTGGGAGAGTAGGACACCGCCGAACACCCGTTACCGGAAGCCCCCCGACCTCGTCGGGGGGCTTCCGGCATTTCCGGGTCCGCCGGGACCACCGAAAGCCCTGGAAATGCCGGCGGGGTCAGTCCTGAGTTAGGACATTACTGGCGGGTAGAACACCTGTCGAGGCTTCCACCTGCGCATTCACGACGTCGACGAAGCGGATCGGGACACTAAGCAGGTAGGTTCGGGCCGTGGCATTCGTGCGGAAAGTGCGCACCGCATCCGGAGCGGTCGCGGTGCAGGTCGTGCGCAAACACCGCGGCCGGCACGAGATCCTCGCTCACGTCGGGTCCGCGCATACCGACGTCGAGCTGGGCATTCTGCTCGAACGAGCCCGACACCTGCTGCACGGCGATCAAGGCGTGCTGGAGCTGGATGTGCCGACGCCCGTCGAGCAGATCGCCGATGTTGCCGACTGGCGGACCGGCCAACTGCCCGGCCCGACGACGAGCAAGGGTGGCGAGCTCGCCGGGGCGGGACGAACCGTGCGCACCAGCGCCCGGTTGCTCTACGACGTGCTCACCTTCGTCTACGACGGGCTCGGCTTCGACATCATCGACGACGCGGTGTTCAAAGACCTGGTCATCGCCCGGATCGTCGAACCGACCTCGAAGATCGATGCCCTGCGCGTCCTCGGCGATCTCGGCGCTGATCCGGTGTCGTACAAAACGATTCAACGCCACCTCGCGCAGATCATCACCGGCGACTACCGCGACCGGATCGCCCGCCGCTGCTTCGAGTACGCGGCCAGCACCGGCGGGTTGGGATTGCTGCTGTTCGATGTGACCACCTTGTACTTCGAGGCCGAGAAGGAAGACGACCTGCGCAAGGTCGGCTACTCCAAAGAGCGCCGGGTCGATCCACAAATCGTGGTCGGGTTGCTCGTCGACCGCACCGGGTTCCCACTGGAGATCGCCTGTTTCGAAGGCAACAAGGCCGAAACCCACACCCTGGTCCCCATGGTGCGTCAGTTCCAGGCCCGGCACGACCTCGAGGGCGTGGAGATGGTCATCGCCGCCGACGCCGGCATGCTGTCGGCGGCGAATCTCACCGCTCTCGACGAGGCCGGCCTGAAGTTCATCGTCGGCTCCCGGGTGACGAAGGCGCCCGCTGATCTGACGTCCCATTTCCATTGGCACGGTGATGTGTTCACCGATGGGCAGATCATCGACACCGTCACCCCCCGGCACGCCCGCAGCGTGGTCAACACCGTGAAAAGGCGGGCCGAACCGGTCTGGGATCCGGTTCGGCATCCCACCTCGTGGCGGGCGATCTGGCAGTACACCCGCAAACGTGCCGTGCGCGACAACCAGACTCTCAATGCCCAGGAGGCGAGGGCGCGGGCGGTGGTCGAGGGCACCCAGAAGTCGAAGGCGACGCGCTTCGTCAAGACCACCAGCGCAGGTCAGCGACTCGATGATGCCGCGCTGGCACGAGCTCGATCGCTGGTCGGCTTGAAGGGATACGTCACCAACATCCCGGTCACGCTCATGGAACCGGGCGAGGTGATCGGCAAGTACCACGACCTGTGGCATGTCGAGCAGTCGTTTCGCATGTCGAAGACCGATCTGCGGGCACGGCCGATGTTCCACCGCACCCGCGACGCCATCGAGGCGCACCTGACCATCGTGTTCGCCGCTCTGGCCGTCGCCCGCTGCGCCCAGGACCACACCGGTGTCGCGGTCGCGAGGCTGGTCAAGCAACTGCGGCCGCTGCGGACCTCGACCATCGCCATCAACGGTGCCGTCCAGGACTTTCCGCCGCAGATCCCTGCTGCCGAGCTGGAGATTCTCACCCGTCTCGGGTTCGAATCGGGACACTAAGCCAAATGTCCTAACTCAGGCGGCACGAAGAAAGCCAAGGCCACTCGGTTCGTCAAGACCACCACGGCCGGTCAGCAACTCGATGGTGCCGCCCTGGGCAGGGCCCGGTCCCTCGTCGGCCTGAAGGGATACGTGACCAACATTCCGGTCACGCTGATGGAACCGGGTGAGGTGATCGGCAAGTACCACGATCTCTGGCATGTCGAGCAGTCGTTTCGCATGTCGAAGACCGATCTGCGGGCACGGCCGATCTTCCACCGCACCCGCGACGTGATCGACGCACACCTGACCATCGTGTTCGCGGCATTGGCAGTCGCGCGCTGTGTTCAGGACCGGACCGGTGTCGCGATCGCACGAGTGGTCAAGCAACTGCGGCCGCTGCGGACCTCGACGATCGCGATCAACGCCGCCGTCCAGGACTTTCCGCCGCAGATCCCGGCCGCCGACCAGGAAATTCTGTCTCGCCTCGGGTTCGAAGCGGGGTACTAAGCGAAACGTCCTAACTCAGGAGGGAAACGCCCGGTCCCATTCCGAACCCGGAAGCTAAGCCTGTCTGCGCCGATGGTACTGCACCCGACAGGGTGTGGGAGAGTAGGACACCGCCGAACACCCGTTACCGGAAGCCCCCCGACCTCGTCGGGGGGCTTCCGGCATTTCCGGGTCCGCCGGGACCACCGAAAGCCCTGGAAATGCCGGCGGGGTCAGTCCGCCGACGGCACCGCCAGTCGGGTCACTTCCGACCGCCCGCGCAGGGTCACTTCACCTTTCGGCGCCCATCTCGTGCGCTCGTGATCGGCGGCCGCCTCTACTGCCCGGGACGAGGCGACGACGTGGCCGGGGATCGTCTTGGCCAGATCCGAGAGTCGCGCAGCTTCGTTCACCGGATCGCCGATGACCGTGTACTCGAACCTCTCGTGAGCCCCTACGTTTCCGGCCACTGCGAGTCCGGCTGCGACCCCGATCCCCGCCTCGCACTCGGGGACGTCGGTGCGCAGTCGATGTGCCATCGTCCGGGCGGCCACCAGGGCGTTGCCCGGCGGATCGTCCATTGCCACCGGGGCGCCGAAAATGGCCAGTGCCGCGTCGCCCTCGAACTTGTTGACGAAACCGCCGACGCGGTGGACCTCCTCGACCACGACTTCGAAGAAGCGGTTGAGCAACTGTACGACCTCGGTCGGCGGACGATCTGCAGCCATTGCCGTCGAACCGATGATGTCGATGAACAGCACCGCGACATCACGTTCTTCGCCGCCGAGCCGCGGTGACGAGGCCAGCGCCGCCCGGGCGACGTCCTGCCCGACGTGCCGGCCGAAGACGTCGCGGATCCGTTCGCGCTCACGCAGGCCGTCGGCCATGCGATTGAATCCGGCCTGCAATTCGCCCAGTTCCGTCCCGTCGTAGACGACGACCTCCGCATCGAGGTCGCCCCCCTCGATGCGGGCCATGCCCGCCCGCACGGACTCGATCGGCGCGATGCTTCGCCGGGCGGTGAGGAACATCAGCAGCGATCCCAACACCAACGCCAGTCCGCCGATCGTCAGGATCGTCACCGCGAAGCGGACGGGCGACACGGGACGGACGAAGCTGAAGACCGCGACGAGCATCAACCCGATGACGGGAACGGCGCTGCCCAGCACCCACGCCACCATGATGCGTCCGCTGGTGCCGGTGAGACGGCGCCGCGGGGTCGCGCCGGCCTCGAGGGCCCGGGCGGCGATCGGTCGCAGTGCGAACTCGCTGAAGAGGAAGACGAAGCCACAGACCGTCAGTCCCGCGAGAGCAATGGTGAACGCGACCTTCGGGATGGTGCGCGGATCGAGCACCCCGAAGGCGGTCGCGAACAGCACCAGTCCCAGGGCCCAGAACGCGCCCTGCTGGGCGGTGAGCCGCATCGGTAACCGCATCGTGGCGCGACGTTCCTCCGGCGAGGGATCCCGGTCCTCGAGGATCCAGCGCAGTTGTGCGAGCCCGCGTCGCGTCCCGACGATCGTTCCAAGGACGATCGCCCCCACGACGTACACCGGCGCGACGACACCGGTGACGACGACGAACTCCGGGCGCAGCACCGAGGGACCCGGGATGACGACATTGATCAGTACCGCCGTGATCGCAGCACCCGCGATGTTCGTGCCCAGCAACAGCAGGGTGAGCAACGTCTGCACGCGAACACGTTGGCGCTGGACGGATTCCGCGGGTGCGCCGAGCAGCGGTGAGCCGAGTGGCGAGATGCGACGAGTGCGAGGCATGGTCGTTCGAGAGTAGTCCGGGGCGATCCTCTAGGGTGGCAACGTGCGCCTTGTGATTGCCCGCTGTCGAGTCGACTACATCGGACGTCTGACGGCACACCTGCCGATGGCGCGTCGGCTGCTCCTGGTCAAAGCCGACGGATCGGTCAGTGTGCACGCCGACGACCGCGCCTACAAGCCCCTGAACTGGATGAGTCCGCCGTGTTGGCTGGTCGAGGAGTCCGCGGAAGATGCGAACGCTCTGTGGGTGGTGACCAACAAGGCGGGTGAGCAGCTGCGCATCACCATCGAGGAGATCGAGCACGATTCCAGCCACGAGCTGGGCGTGGATCCCGGCCTGATCAAGGACGGTGTGGAGGCGCACTTGCAGGAACTGCTCGCCGAGCACGTCCAAACCCTCGGGCGCGGCTACACCCTCGTCCGGCGTGAGTACCCGACGGCCATCGGTCCGGTGGACCTGCTGTGCCGGGACGCGGACGGCGGCACGGTGGCCGTCGAGATCAAGAGGCGAGGCGAGATCGACGGCGTCGAACAGCTCACGCGGTATCTCGAGCTGCTCAACCGGGACCCGCTGCTCGCGCCGGTCAGCGGTGTCTTCGCGGCACAACAGATCAAGCCGCAGGCCAAGACCCTGGCCACCGACCGCGGTATCCGCTGCCTCGTGCTCGACTACGAGGCGCTGCGCGGCACCGAGAGCAACGAGTTCCGGCTGTTCTGAGATGCCGCGCCGCAATACCCCCCGATCACAGCGCAGGCGCCGGCCCGAGACCGGCGCGTCGGCGTTCTCCGGGGCGACGTCCCGCACCGAATCGGGCCCGTGGGGTGCGGAATCCGAGCGTTACACCGTGCGCACCGTCCCCGGCTCGCGAGCAACGAAGGCGTACCGGTGCCCCGGATGCGATCACGAGATCGCGCCGGGAACGCCGCACGTGGTTGCCTGGCCCGCCGACGACATAGGGGGAGCAGACGAACGCCGGCACTGGCACAACGGCTGCTGGTCCGGCCGCGGCACCCGCGGACCGACCCGACGGTGGTCCTGACGGCTCGCCGTCGTGGTCCTGACGGCTCGCCGTCGTGGTCCTGACGTCGGCTCAGTTGCGGACCTTGCTGGCCACCGCGGGTGACCGGCCGAGCCGGTCGGTCGCAGGTGCTTCGTTGCCGGACCGCTTCCCCTGTTCGCCCGGCCCGCTCTTCCGGTCGCTGTCCTCGGACGTGCCGGCCGTCGCCGGCAGTTCCTTGGTGGCCGGTTCCTTCTCGGATTCTTCGGTGGCGATCTCCGTGGTCGCATCGGTGTCGCCGTCGGTGGTGGACGCGTCCCGGTCGCGGTCGAGCAGCTCACCTTCGCGCGTCACGGCAGCCAGCATCGAGGGCACCGCCTCGAGCTGACCGCGCACACCGTCCAGCTGGCTGAGGATGCGGCCACGCAGCACCCGCAGTTCCTCGGTCAGATCGCGGGCGTTGGCGATCTTCCGTTCGGACTGTTCGGTGGCGATCTCGAGCCGGCGTGCCGCCTCGCGTGATGCGATCTCGAGACGCTCTTCGGCCTCGGCCTTGCTGGATCGTTCGAGTTCGTCGAGAGCGCCGAGGACCTTGCTGCGGCGCTCGCTCATGGCGATCTCGAAATCCTGCTGAACCTGGTCCCGCTTGGCCTCCGCCTCCGCCGCGAGACGATCGCGCTCGGCTTCGGCGGCGGCGACGATCCGGGCGGCCTGGGCACGTGCCTCGGACATCGTCCGGGCGTGCTCGGCTTCGAACGCCTTACGCCGCTCGGCGAGTTCGGCGATCATCGCCTCGTAGTCGCCGCGCAGCCGGATGCCTTCCTGTTCGGCCAGGGAGATCATCTCGGCGGCATCGGCCTCGGCCCGGGCCCGCAGCTCGGACGCCTCGTCGGAGGCGAGGCGCAGCATGCGGGAGATTCGGTCGCTCATACCCTCGGCCGTGGTGGGCGGCACCGAGAGACGATCGACATCCTTGCGCAACTCGTCGATCTCGTTGCGAGCGTTCTCCAACTGTCTCGCCAGGTCGCGCGCCTGGGCGGCGGCCGCATCCCGGTCCGTCGCGGTCACGCGCAGCTCGGCTTCGAATCTGGCGAAGTAGTTGGTCACCTCGTCGCGGTCGAATCCCTTGCGCACGATCGAGAAGGGCAGGTGGCTGGGGGTGCGATCGCGATCGAAGACCATGGCGCCAATCTACCTGCTCGCGGCAGCCGGAGCTGCGCGTGCCGCCTCCCTGTGCTAATGCTGCGGCAGCGCACACCGGGCGGGTCGACCGGGCGGGACGCGGGTTGTCAGTGCGATCCGTGTGCGGCGGGTTCGACGAGTTCGACGAGCACGCCGCCGGCGTCCTTGGGGTGGAGGAAGTTGATGCGCGAATCGGCGGTGCCACGTCGCGGGGCGTCGTACAGCAGGCGCACGCCCCGGGCACGGAGCTCGGTGGACACGGCATCGATGTCGCTGACGCGGTAGGCGAGCTGCTGCAGGCCCGGGCCGCTGCGGTCGATGAATTTCGCGATCGTCGAGTTCTCGTTCAGCGGGGCGAGCAGCTGGATCGCGGTCGCGCCCTCGGGCGAGCCGGGAACCGACAGCATCGCCTCGCGCACGCCCTGCTCCTCGTTGACCTCCTCGTGGGTCGAGACGAGTCCGAGGTTCTCGGCGTACCAGGTGAGGGCGGCGTCGAGGTCGGGAACGGCGATACCGACGTGGTCGATGGCAGTCACGAGCCCGGAGCTCAGAGCCGCGAGCGGAGTCGAAGTGGGGGAGGTCTCAGTCATGAATAAAGACGTTAGCGCTAACGTTAGATCAGTATGCGCCGGGATGGGGCTCGTCCGCCCGCAGCCCCGCGCAGGAGCCGTGACCCCACCACCGGAGGAACCCTCGTGACCAGTTCTGTCATCGTTGCCGGAGCCCGGACCCCGATGGGGCGTCTGCAGGGCGCCCTGAAGGACTTCTCCGGCTCGGACCTCGGCGGGGTCGCCATCGCCGGGGCCCTGGCCAAGGCCGGGGTCGCCCCCGAGCAGGTCGAGTACGTGATCATGGGGCAGGTGCTCACCGCCGGGGCCGGGCAGATCCCGGCCCGCCAGGCCGCCGTCGCCGCCGGCATCCCGATGGATGTGCCCGCCCTGACCGTGAACAAGGTGTGCCTGTCCGGCATCGACGCCATCGCGCTGGCCGACCAGCTCATCCGCGCCGGCGAGTTCGACGTCGTCGTCGCCGGCGGCCAGGAGTCGATGAGCCGGGCCCCGCACCTGCTCGAGAAGTCCCGCGCCGGGTTCAAGTACGGCGATGTGACCCTGCGCGACCACCTGGCCTTCGACGGGCTGCACGACATCTTCACCGACCAGGCCATGGGTGCCCTCACCGAGGCCGCCAACACCGGCGCGGCGGCCGTCTCCCGCGCCGAGCAGGACGCGTTCGCCGCCGCCAGCCACCAGCGGGCGGCCCGCGCGCAGAAGGACGGGCTGTTCGACGACGAGATCGTGCCGGTGTCGATCCCGCAGCGCAAGGGCGACCCGGTCGTGGTCACCGCCGACGAGGGCATCCGCCCGGACACCACCGCCGAGTCCCTGGCGAAGCTGCGGCCGGCGTTCGCCCCCGACGGCACCGTCACCGCCGGCTCGGCCTCGCAGATCTCCGACGGCGCGGCCGCGGTGGTGGTGATGTCCAAGGCCAAGGCCGAGCAGCTCGGCCTGTCCTGGCTCGCCGAGATCGGCCGGCACGGGGTGGTCGCCGGTCCGGACTCGACGCTGCAGTCCCAGCCGGCGCGGGCGATCGCGCGTGCCTGTGAGCGGGAGGGCATCGACCCGAAGGATCTGGACCTGGTGGAGATCAACGAGGCGTTCGCCGCGGTGGGGATCGCCTCGACCCGCGAGCTGGGCCTGGACCCGGAGCGGGTCAACGTCAACGGCGGGGCGATCGCGCTGGGGCACCCGCTGGGGATGTCCGGGGCCCGGATCGTGCTGCACCTGGCCCTCGAGCTGGCCCGCCGCGGCGGCGGGGTCGGGGCCGCGGCCCTGTGCGGCGGCGGCGGCCAGGGCGACGCCCTCATCGTCCGCGTCCCCAAGGCGTAACCCGCCGCTCCTTACTCCTGTCACGGCCTCGACGCAGTGCGTCGGGGCCGTGACGTCTCTCACAGCAACGACGGGTCGTCGTAGGCGATCGGCACAATGGTGTGCATGGCGAACTTCTTCGATCTCAGCACCCCGGCCAAGCGGTTCCGCTTCGTCGCAATCCTCGAGGCCTTCACCTGGGCCGGCCTGCTCGTCGGTATGGCGTTCAAGTACCTGCCGGAGAACGGCAACGAGATCGGCGTGAAAATCTTCGGGCCGCTGCACGGCGGCGTGTTCGTCGCCTTCGTCCTCGTCGCTCTCCTCACCGCACGGGCGCTGAAGTGGAACCTGGTCACCACCGGCCTGGCCCTGATCTCCTCCATCCCGCCGTTCGGCACGATCGTCTTCGAGTGGTGGGCTGCGCGCACCGGCCGTCTCGCGGAGTTGTCCACGCAGGCGCGTCCGGCCGACGCGCCCGCACTCGCCTGACCTGCTGTCACCTGTCGCGCGGAACGTGACAGACTGGACACCGTGACTCGACCAGGTTCCCGTCCGTCAGCACGTTCCGCCGCGACCGCCGCGGCAATGTCCGGCGCGGTGGATCTCGCGCCCCTCAAGGAGCGGGCCGCCGCCCCCCCACCTCCGCCGCAGTCCGACTCCGGCGCCGCCGTCGCGACCGGCCTCGCGCCCGTCGTCGACGTCACCGAGGCCACGTTCGAGGCCGAGGTGCTGCAGCGCTCGATGCAGGTCCCGGTCATCGTGGACCTGTGGGCCACCTGGTGTGGCCCGTGCAAGCAGCTCTCACCGGTTCTCGAGAAGCTGGCGCACGAGGGCGGCGGCAACTGGGTTCTCGCGAAGGTCGACGTGGACGCCAACCCGCGGATCGCTCAGGCGTTCGGCGTGCAGTCCGTGCCGACCGTCGTCGCCATCGCCGCGGGACAACCCCTCGCCGACTTCCAGGGCGTCCAGCCCGAACCGCAGCTCCGGCAATGGCTTGCCGCCATCCAGGACGCGGTCGCCGGCAAGCTGTCCGGCCCGCCCGGAGGGGAGGTCGCGGAGGAACCGGCGGAGGACCCGCGATTCGTCGCGGCCGAGCAGGCCCTCGATGCGGGGGACCTGGCGGGTGCCGAAGCGGCGTACGAGCTGATCCTCAATTCCGAGCCCGCCAATGCCGACGCTCTGGCCGCGTTGCGGCAGGTCCGGTTCCTCGCCCGGGCGCAGACTGTGCCGGCCGACGCGATCGCCCGGGCGGATGCCGCCCCGGCCGATCTCGATGCACAGCTCGCTGCGGCCGACGCGGAACTGTTCGCGCAGCAGCCCGAGGCTGCGTTCGCGCGGCTGATCGGGTTCGTGGCCCGCAGCGCGGGTGACGAGAGGAACGCGGCCCGTGCGCGGCTGCTCGAATTGTTCGAGCTGTTCGACCCGGCAGAGCCGTTCGTTGTCGCGGCGCGGCGCAAGCTGGCGTCGGCGCTGTACTGAATTCTCCCCCGTGCGGTGGGCGCTCCGGCTTTCCGGATCGCCCACCGCACACTGTTCGGTGGCGGCGGCTCGGTGGCGGCGGCTCGGCGGTGGCGGCTCGGCGGTGGCGGCTCAGTGGTAGCGCCCGGAACAGGCGGCCTCCCCGCCGAGAACCCCCGTCCGGAACGCGTCGACCCGGGAGAACCCGCTCGGCACGGTGTTGCCGTTGACATCGCTGGCGGCGAGACCGTCGGCCAGCAGACCGGAGACGGCCTCGTCCAGGTCCCCCGGTGACAGCCACACCATGTCCTCGGCCGGTTGCGAGCCGGTGCTGTCGGGGCTCAGTTCGGCGCTGATCACACCGGCGAGACAGGCCGCCTGCAGCGCCGTCCGAGGCTCGACGAGCGCCTGACCGGCGGCGTTCTGCACGGCCAGCGCATAGCGCGATGCGAGCAGGACGTACGCGGCGTAGTCGCCTCGCACGTCGGTCGTGATGCCCCCGGCGCCGGTCTGCAGCGGAGTGCCGCGGTCCGCAAGTTCCTCGACGTCGACGCCGATGGTGTTGGTGGCGGGACAGTACGACACCGGGGACGTGGGCTTCGCATCCGGGCAGCCGAGGTCGGCCCCGGTCAGGTCCAGTTCCGGTTGCCGCGGCAGATCGAACACCCGGCGGAACGACGCCATCAGCGCCTCCACCGACTCCTCGGTCACGGGGAGTTCGCCGTCGTCGGAGCTGTCGAAGAACTGCGGTAGATCGGCGCGCCGGGACTCGATCTCGGCGGCGTCGATGCGGGTGCACGATCCCGCACCGTCGGTGAAGCCGATCTGGAACGCGGTGACACGTTCGAATGCCGACCCGTGGATCGCACCCGGGTCGTTGGGATCGCTGTCGCGGAAGGACACCATCGACGCCAGCACCGAGTTCAGCCCGTCCGAGGTGTTGAGCCGGAAGTGCTCCGAGTTGCCGGCGGCGACGTGCCGCATGAAGGCGCCCGCGAAGCAGTCCGCCTGCTGTTCGAACACGATGCCCGGATCGTCCTCGGCAACCGTTCCGGCCTTGAACTGCACGGCGTGACCGTACTCGTGGGCGAGCACCGTCACGGCCGCCATGGGACCGAACGTCTCGATGAGCTGCGGCATCAGGTAGGTGCGGTCCCAGCCGATGACGTCGTCGCGGTTGCAGTATGCGGCGTTGACGAATTCGAACGTGGATTCCCCGCAGAATCTCGGGCCGCGCTCGTCGGGATCCCACGAGACGATCGTGCCGACGGGCTCGAACGCTCCTCGCGCGATGCGGGGGAACTCCTCGGTCCAGTAGGCCTCGATGTCGGCGACGGCGTTGCCGGCGAGCACGTCGACGTCCCCGCCGTCCGAGTTCTCGATCGTCACCGGCGCATCCGTGGCGCCGGGCCGCGGACCACTGGGGCCCGAGGAGACCGGCAGACCGGCCACGGAGAACGGGTTGTCGTAGATGGAGACGGCGGTGCCCTCGATACGAGCGGCACATCCGGCGAGCACCATCACGGCCAGCGCCGGTACCGCGAGGCGGAACGGCAGCCGCGTCCGAGTCACCTGGTCTTCTCCTGTCGTCCGAGGACGGCGGTCACCGCTGCAGCGTCAGCCAGATCGCACCGTAAGCAGGCAGCGTCACCTCCGCCGACGCCGGGCGCCCGTGCCAGGAGCGTGCCGTGGCCGTCACGGCACCGAGGTTGCCGATGCCGTTGCCCTGGTAAGCCGTCGAATCCGTGTTGAGGATCTCCGACCACTGTCCTGTTTCGGGTAGTCCGACACGATAGTCCGAATGGGTCGATCCGGAGAAGTTGAACAAGCACGCCACGACCGAACCGTCGCTCCCGTGCCGGAGGAAACTCAGCACGTTGTTCGCCGAGTCGTTGGCGTCGATCCACGAGTACCCGCTCGGTGAGGTGTCCAGCGTCCAGAGGGCGGGGTGTTCCCGGTAGATCCGGTTGAGGTCGGTGACGAGCTGGTGGACGCCCTGGTGCAGCGGCCCGTTGTGCGGATCGTCGAGCTGCCACCAGTCCAGGCCCCGTTCCTCGGACCACTCCGCGGTCTGGCCGAACTCCTGTCCCATGAACAGCAGTTGCTTGCCGGGGTGCGCCCACATGTACGCGAGCAGTCCGCGCAGGCCGGCGGCCTGTTCCCGGTCGCCGCCCGGCATCCGGGTCCAGAGCGTGCCCTTGCCGTGCACGACCTCGTCGTGGCTGATGGGCAGGACGAAGTTCTCACTCCAGGCGTACACCAGGGAGAAGGTGATCTCGTGGTGGTGGTACGTGCGATGCACCGGGTCCCGGCCGATGTATCCGAGAGTGTCGTGCATCCAGCCCATGTTCCATTTCATGGAGAACCCGAGACCGCCCGCATGGGTCGGCCGGGTGACGCCGGGCCAGGCCGTGGACTCCTCGGCGACCGTGACGACGCCGGGGTGGAGCTTGTGCACGGTCGCGTTCATCTCCTGCAGGAAGGCCACCGCTTCGAGATTCTCCCGGCCGCCGTACACGTTGGGGGTCCAGCCGCCCTCGGGCCGCGAGTAGTCGAGGTAGAGCATCGAGGCGACCGCGTCGACGCGCAGGCCGTCGATGTGGAACTCGTCGATCCAGTACAGCGCGTTGGCGACGAGGAAGTTGCGCACCTCCCGGCGACCGAAGTCGAACACGTACGTGCCCCAGTCCAGCTGTTCGCCGCGGTGCGGATCCGGATGTTCGTAGAGGGCGCTGCCGTCGAACCGGGCCAGCGCCCACTCGTCCTTCGGGAAGTGGGCGGGCACCCAGTCCACGATCACGCCGATGCCGGCGGCGTGCAGCCGGTCGACGAACGCACGGAACTCGTCGGGCGTGCCGAATCGCGCAGTGGGTGCGTAGTACGACGTGACCTGGTAGCCCCACGAGCCGCCGAAGGGGTGCTCGGCGACCGGCAGCAGCTCGACATGGGTGAAACCGGCCGCCGCGACGTACTCGGCGAGCTGGTCGGCCAGCTCGCGGTACCCGAGACCGGGCCGCCACGAGCCGAGGTGCACCTCGTAGACGCTCATCGGCTCCTGCCACGGGCGGGATTCGGCCCGGGCGGCGAGCCAGGCGTCGTCGCCCCACTCGTAGCTGCTCCGGTGCACCACCGAGGCCGTCGCCGGGGGTACCTCGGTGGCGAACGCCATCGGGTCGGCCTTGTCCTGGACCGAGCCGTCGCGGCCGTGGATCCGGAACTTGTACAGCGCACCCGGCTCCACGTCGGGCAGGAACAGTTCCCACACGCCGCTGGAACCGAGGACCCGCATCGGCGCGAGCCGGCCGCCCC
The DNA here is from genome assembly GCF_016804345.1 of Rhodococcus ruber. NCBI lineage: Bacteria > Bacillati > Actinomycetota > Actinomycetes > Mycobacteriales > Nocardiaceae > Rhodococcus > Rhodococcus ruber. The sequence continues at coordinate 2,305,559 of NZ_CP044211.1, forward strand.
AGCCGTCGAAGTCGCCGACGACCGTGACGCCCCGCGCGCCGGGCGCCCACACCGCGAACGACGTGCCCCGGACCGGGCCGTCGGGGGTCTCGTACGAACGCTGATGCGCCCCGAGGATCTCCCACAGCCGCTCGTGCCGGCCCTCGGCGAACAGGTGCAGGTCCAACTCCCCGAGCGTGGGCAGGAAGCGGTACGGGTCCGCGACGACGACGGTGTGCTCGAACGGGTAGGTCACCACGAGGCGGTAGTCCGACAGGTCGTGCACCGGGACGAGCGCGCTGAAGACATCGTGACCGAGGGGCTCGAGGGGATGATCGATGCCGCCGATGCGCACCGCCACCTTCTCCGCCTGCGGGCGCAGAGCCCGGATGATCGTGCCTTCGGGGTGTGGATGGGCGCCGAGCACCGAGTGCGGATCGTGGTGCTCGCCGGCCGTCAGCCGGGCCAGGTCGTGCGGGCTGGGGGAGTGGCGACGAATCGGGGGCACGGTCACGAGTTCCTCCTGTAGGCGAGGGTGGTTCGCGTCGGCACCCCGATCGGCGGCAACGCCAGAATGTGCGCGACGGCGCGCCAGGGTTCGAGCCGGACGAAGTTGGCCTGACCCCACGAGTACTGCGCGCCGGACACCTCGTCGAACACCGTGAGCTGGTCGTGCCATTCGTGACCGAGCGCCGGCATGTCCAGCCAGATGGTGCCCTGCTCGGCCCCGAAGGGATTGAGGTTGATCACGGCGAGGACCGAATCCCCGGTCCGGGGATCGAATTTCGAATACGCGATCAGGGCGTCGTTGTCGATGTGGTGGAAGTGGATGTTGCGCAGCTGCTGCAGAGCCGGGTGGGCCCGCCGGATGCGGTTGAGCGTGGCGATCCACGGCTCGAGCGATTCACCGCGACGGCGGGCCTCGTCGAACCGTCGCGGACGTAGCTGGTACTTCTCCGAGTCGAGATACTCCTCGCTGCCCGGTCGCAGCGGGATGTGCTCGTAGAGTTCGTAACCGGAGTACACCCCCCACGACGGTGCGAGCGTGGCGGCCAGTGCCGCGCGCAGCGCGAACATCCCGGGGCCGCCGTGCTGCAGGGTCTCGTGGAGGATGTCGGGGGTGTTGACGAACAGGTTCGGACGCGCCTCGTCCGCCTTCGCCGCGATCTCCTGGCCGAACTCGGTCAGCTCCCACTTGGCGACGCGCCACGTGAAGTACGTGTAGGACTGCGTGAACCCGCGTCGGGCGAGCCCGTACATGCGGGCGGGCCGGGTGAACGCCTCGGACAGGAACAGCACGTCGGGGTCGGTGCGCTTGACCTCGGCGATCAGCCACTCCCAGAAGTTCGGTGGCTTGGTGTGCGGGTTGTCGACGCGGAAGATCTTGACGCCGAAGCTGATCCAGTGCCGCACCACGCGCAGTACCTCGGCGTAGATGCCGTCCGGATCGTTGTCGAAGTTGACCGGATAGATGTCCTGGTACTTCTTGGGCGGGTTCTCCGCATAGGCGATCGTGCCGTCCGGCAGGACCGTGAACCACTCGGGGTGCTCCTTCGCCCACGGGTGGTCCGGGGCGCACTGCAACGCCAGGTCGAGAGCGACCTCGAGATCCAGTTCGCGCGCACGGGCGACGAAGGCGCGGAAGTCGTCCTCCGTGCCGAGCTGGGGGTGGATCGCGTCGTGGCCGCCCTCGTCGGAACCGATGGCCCAGGGCGAGCCCACGTCGTCCGGGCCGGCGGTGAGGGTGTTGTTCGGTCCCTTCCGGTTGATCTTGCCGATGGGATGGATGGGCGGCAGATACACCACGTCGAATCCCATCGCGGCGACCCGCGGCAGCTCCGCCGCGGCGGTGGCGAAGGTGCCGTGCCGGGGTGTGCCGTCCTCGTTCCAGCCGCCCGTCGAGCGGGGAAAGAATTCGTACCAGGAACCGAACAGTGCCCGTTCCCGGTCGACGACGGCGGTGTATGCCTTCCCGCGGGTGACCAGCTCGCGCAGGGGATTGGCCCGCAGGATCTCGGTGATGTCGGCGGCGAAGGCGGGCGCGATCCGGTCGGCCAGCGGCCGCTCCGAACGCAGCGCCGCGGCGACGGCGAGCAGGGCCGGCCGGTTGGGGCGCGGCGCGGTCTTGGCGGCCTTCTCGAACAGCCGGGCGCCGATCTCGATGTCGTTCGCCAGGTCTTCCGGGCCCTGCCCGGCGGCGACCTTCGCGTCCACCGCGTGCCGCCACGTGGTGACCGGGTCGCTCCAGGCCTCGACGCGGTAGGTCCACAGTCCCGGACTGGTGGGGGTGAATACGGCGTGGAAGGTGTCGGGTGCTTCGCCGGGAACCATCGGAATCCGGATCAGCTTTCCCTCGCTTTCCGGGTCCGAGCCCGGCCCGCGCACGGCCAGGGTGGCGGCGACGGCGTCGTGACCCTCGCGCCACACGACCGCCGACACGGGAAGCACCTCCCCGACGACGGCCTTGACCGGATGTCGCCCGCCCGAGATGTCGGGACGGACATCGTCGATGCCGAGCCGTCCTGTTGCGCTGGCTCCGATTCGACCTGTCACGCTCGCTCCGTTCCGTCTGTCACGCTGGCTCCGTTCCCTTGCACGGACTGCTGACGAGCCCGTCGGACGCGGCCCGTCTCCAACCGTAATGGAGGGGCGCACCGCCGTCCCCTCGTGCGACGCGTAACGTCGCCGGAGCTCCCAGACAGCTGTTACCCGGCGCCGACGCGACTAAACGGGAGGGGCATCGGCGCCCTCGTCCGAGTCCTGCCGCCGACACGAACCGCCCCGTCGAGGCGCGGCACGGAAACGTCCCCGGCCTGTTCGCCGGCCACCCGGCCCGGCCCCCGGACGTCTGCCGCATTTGCCGGTCTTCGCGGACGGCGGATTGTCGGTAGTCTTCCCGGGGTGAGAGCCTTGCGTCGGTTCACCGTACGAGCCCACCTTCCCCAGCGGCTGGCCGGCCTGGGCCCGCTCGCCGTCAACCTGCGCTGGTCGTGGCACACACCCACGCAGGACCTGTTCGCCTCGATCGATCCCGGCCTGTGGCGTCGCGTCGAGCAGGACCCGGTGCGGATGCTCGGCGAAGTGCCGCCGGCCCGTCTCGACGCGCTCGCCGCGGACGAGGAGTTCCTCGCACGGCTCGACGCCGAGTCGGCCGATCTCGACGACTATCTCGCGAGACCGCGCTGGTACCAGCACGAACAGAACGAGGGCACCCGGCTGCCGTCCGGCATCGCCTACTTCTCCATGGAGTTCGGTGTTTCCGAGGTCCTGCCGAACTACTCCGGCGGACTCGGCATCCTGGCCGGTGACCACCTCAAGGCGGCCTCGGACCTCGGACTGCCGCTCATCGGTGTCGGCCTGCTCTACCGTTCCGGCTACTTCCGGCAGTCCCTGACCGCCGACGGATGGCAGAGCGAGCACTACCCGAACTACGACCCGCAGGGGCTGCCGTTGCGGCTGCTGACTGAGGCGGACGGCACCCCCGCGCTGATCCAGGCCGCGATGCCCGGCCATCGCACCCTCACCGCCCGAGTGTGGATCGCCCAGGTCGGTCGCGTTCCGTTGCTGCTGCTCGACTCGGACATCGCCGAGAACGACGAGGAACTGCGCGGGGTTACCGACCGTCTCTACGGCGGCGACCAGGACCATCGCATCAAGCAGGAGATCCTGGCCGGGGTCGGCGGAGTACGCGCCGTCCGGGCCTACACCCGCATCGCGGGACTGCCCGATCCCGAGGTGTTCCACATGAACGAGGGACACGCCGGGTTCCTGGGTGCCGAACGCATTCGCGAACTGGTCACGGGCGCCGGTCTGGACTTCGACGAGGCGCTCGCCGCCGTACGCGCCGGCACCGTCTTCACCACCCACACCCCGGTGCCCGCGGGCATCGACCGGTTCCCGGCGGAACTCGTCCGGCACTACTTCTCCGGGCCGAACGGCGAGAACGAGTCGGCGCTGCTGCCCGGCCTGGGAGTGGACCGCATCCTCGCCCTCGGCCGGGAATCGGACTCGCGGGTGTTCAACATGGCTCATCTCGGTCTGCGGCTCGGCCAGCGCTGCAACGGCGTGTCGAAGCTGCACGGCCGGGTCAGCCGCGAGATGTTCGTCGACCTGTGGCCCGGCTTCGACGCAGGCGAAGTCCCGATCGGGTCGGTGACCAACGGCGTGCACGCGCACACGTGGGCCGCCCGGGAGTGGCTCGAGTTCGCCAACCGCCTCGCCGGTCCCGACCGGGTGGAGGAAGCCAAGGGTTGGGAACTGCTGCAGACGGTCGAACCGCGCGAGCTGTGGGTCACCCGTAACACGTTGCGTGCGCAACTGGTGGAGGAGATCCGCCGGCGGCTGCGCCGGTCCTGGCTCCAGCGCGGCGCCACCGAGGCCGAACTCGGCTGGGTGGACGGGGTGTTCGACCCGCACGTTCTCACCGTCGGGTTCGCGCGCCGGGTGCCGACCTACAAGCGGCTCACCCTGATGCTGCGCGACCCGGAACGACTGCGGGCCCTGCTGCTCGACGAGGACCGTCCCGTGCAACTCGTCGTCGCCGGCAAGAGTCACCCCGCCGACGACGGCGGGAAGGCACTGATCCAGCAGGTGGTGCGGTTCGCCGATGCGGCCGACGTGCGTCACCGCATCGTCTTCCTGCCGGACTACGACATGTCCATGGCCCGGTATCTCTACTGGGGCTGCGACGTGTGGCTGAACAATCCGCTGCGTCCGCTCGAGGCATGCGGGACGTCCGGGATGAAGTCGGCTCTCAACGGCGGGCTCAACCTCTCCATCCGCGACGGCTGGTGGGACGAGATGTACGACGGTGAGAACGGCTGGGCCATCCCCACCGCGGACGGGGTGATGGACGAACATCGCCGGGACGATCTCGAGGCCAGCGCCCTGTACGAGTTGCTCGAGCGGTCGGTCCTGCCGCGGTTCTACGACCGGGACGGCAGCGGTGTACCCAGGCGATGGATCGAAATGGTGCGGCACACGCTCCAGAACCTCGGTCCGAAGGTGCTCGCCTCCCGCATGGTCCGGGACTACACCGTGCAGTACTACGCGCCGGCCGCTGCCGCCGCACGCGAGGCGGTCGCCGACGGCTTCGCCGGGGCGCGGCAGCTCGCCCACTACCGGCGCCGCGCCGAGGCCGCATGGCCGGCCGTGCGGGTGGCCCAGGTCGACAGCGCCGGACTGCCGGACATCCCGGAGATCGGGTCCAAGCTGGCCCTGACCGCCCACGTGTACCTCGGTGGTCTCCGTGCCGGCGACGTGGTCGTGCAGGCGGTCGTCGGCCGGGTCGGACCCGACGACACCCTGTCCGACGTGGTGACGGTGCCGATGCGGCACACGGGCACGGATCCGCTGGGCGAGGTCTTCGAGGTCGAGGTCGCGCTGCCGATGGCCGGGTCGGTCGGCTACACGGTGCGGGTGCTTCCGCACCACGAGCTGCTCGCGTCGGACGTCGAACTCGGCAAGGTCGTGCTCGCCTAGCTGGTCCTCAGCTCGGGGTTCGGGGGCCGCTCGCGTCGAGCAGGACGCGTGCGGCGTCGCGGGCCTGCCGGGCGACGGCGGGGGAACCGGAGATCGCCGCCGTCGCCATGGCCCCGTTGGCCAGGATCGCCAGCTGGTCGCCCAGTGCCGGGGGGCTACCCGCGTCCGCGACGAGTCCGCGCAGGTAGCGCCGGAACGCGTCCTTGTGCGCGCGGGCGATCTCGGCGACGTCGCCGGAGATGCCGCCGAGTTCGCCGAACGTGTTGATGAACGTGCAGCCGCGGAAGTCGCTGCAGGCGAACCATTCCTCGAGAAAGTCGAACACCGCGAGAACCCGCTCGCGCGGATCGGCGCGGGCGTCGACATACCGGCGCAGATCCGTCAGCACGGTGTGATCACGCCGGGTCAGTACGGCCGCCACGAGCCGGTCCTTGGCGGGGTAGAGCTGATAGAGCCGCTTGAGCGACACCCCGGAGCGGGACCGGATCGTGTCCATGCCGACGGCCTGGATGCCGTGCTCGTTGAACAGTTCCTCGGCGGCATCGAGCAGCCGGGTCTGCGCGGTGTCCGCGTCCATCGAGCCCCTCCTCTTGCGTAGAGAACCATCGTTCTCTACGCTACACCCCGTACTGGAGAACGATCGTTCTCCGACCGATCCGAGGAGGACTCATGTCCGCTTCCGCCGTCCGTCACCGCACCGAAACCATCGACGGGCTCGACGTCTCCTACCGCGAGGCCGGGGACCCGGGCGCCCCCGCACTCGTTCTGCTGCACGGCTTCCCGTCCAGCTCGCACATGTTCCGGCATCTGCTCGGCGAGCTCGCCGACGAGTATCACCTCGTCGCCCCCGACCACATCGGCTTCGGGCGATCGGCGATGCCCCCTGTCCACGAGTTCGACTACAGCTTCGACCGTCTCGCGCAGGTCACCGCCGCGCTGCTCGACCGGATCGGGCTGACCCGCTTCGCCCTCTACCTCCACGACTACGGCGCCCCGATCGGCCTGCGGATCGCGGCCGGGAACCCCGAGCGCGTCACCGCGCTGATCACCCAGAGCGGCAACGCCTACCGCGAAGGGTTCACCCCGTTCTGGGAGCCCCTCTTCGCCCATGCGCAGGACCGCACCGCCCACGAACCCGCCGTCCGTGCCCTCCTCGAGCCGGAGGCGACCCGGTGGCAGTACGTCCACGGCGTGCCCGAGGACCGCCTCGACCGGGTCGCCCCGGAAGCCTGGCTGCTCGACCAGATGGGCCTCGATCGACCCGGCAACAAGGAGATCCAGCTCCAGTTGTTCTGGGACTACCAGTTCAACCTCGACGCGTACCCGGCGTTCCAGGAGTACTTCCGCGCCTGGCGGCCGCCGACCCTGGTGACGTGGGGTCGGGGCGACGAAATCTTCGGTCCCGCGGGTGCGGAAGCATTCGCCCGCGACCTCCCCGATGCGGAGATCCACCTGCTCGACGCAGGCCACTTCGCCCTTGAGACGCACGGGCCGGAGATCGCGAACCTCGTCCGCGGATTCCTGGGACGCACTCTGCCCGGACGCACCCCCGAGGCGGAAGGAGCCTGGTCGGATGCCCGCGCTGCTCGATGATGCACCGGACGGGTCCGGCCGTGCTCTGGCGGCCGCCCTCGCGCCGGGGGCGGTCGCGATCGGCGCGGCCGGCGCGCTCGCCGCCCTCGAGAATTTCGCACACTGGGCGGTGTTCGGGCTGCCGTACGTTGCGTCCGCAGCCCTCATCGCTCTCGCACCCGGCACCCCGGCCGCCCGGCCCGGAGCGATCGTGCGCGCCTACCCCGCGGCCGCGGCCGCGGCGCTCGTCGTCGCGGCCGTTGCCGGTCCGTCGCAGGCCGGAGCCGCCGTCTCGGCGGGCCTCGCGGTCGTCGCCATGGCGCTGCTGCGGGCGCCGCACGTGCCCGCCGCCGTGTGTGCCGGCGCGATCGGGCTCACTGACCCGGGGATCGGCTACGTGGGAACCACGCTGGTCCCGGCGCTCCTCGTCGTCCTCGGCGTCGCGACCGTGGCCGGGCGGGTACTGCCCGGATTCGTCTATCCGGCGCGGGTCGCCCCTGCCGCCTGACCGGGACGGTCGCCGTCGCTGTGCGCACATGCTCGCTTCGAGGTATGGGACCGCGCCGCCGTGGGTATACACCGGATGCGTCCGACCGAGGACGCATCGAAATTCGAGGAGGAGGATGCACTCGCGACACGCCTCTCAGGCGTTCACATCGACCGGGATGTTCTACCGTGGGGTCCGCGCCGAGCCGGGCCAGGTGACGATGCTCCGGCAGGCCCTGGACCGGTGGCTGGACCGCCTCCACCTCGAGGCCGAACTCGGACAGGACGTGCTGCTCGCCAGCTACGAAGCGCTGGCCAACGTCGTCGAGCACGCGTACGCCGACGGACCCGGAGATCACCGCGGTGCGGTCGACCTGGAGGCCGTGTACCGACCCGACGAGCACTCCGTCGAGGTGGTCGTCACCGATCACGGCCGATGGCGGACCCCGGCGTCCGGCGACAGTTGCCGCGGCCATGGGCTCGCGCTGATCCGGACTCTGACGTCGCACACCGATGTCGTCTCCGTCCCCGACGGCACCTCGGTCTCGATGAGGTGGGACGTGGCGGATCACCCCGCGCTCGTCGCGGCACCGTGACCCGAGAGTGCGCGGCACCGTGACCCGAGAGTGCGCGGCACCGTGACCCGACAGTGACGGATCACCGGCTTCCGGAAGCGCCCCCCTGCGGCGCTGTCCGGAAGCCGGTGATCCGGTCGGAGACCACCGACGCCGGGAGAACGTCGGTGGTCAGCTTCTGGGGCCGCGCCGGCTCGACGCCCATCCCGGGCGCCGCCGGGTCGCGGCGGGTGTGCGGTCGACGCGTGTGTGGTCGTCCGCGAACATCGCGTCGATACGAGCCTTGATCTCGGCCGTGCTCATCGCCGAACCCGGGACGGTGCTCCGGTGGGCGAGGTGATCGGGGTGGTTCATCGGTTCCTTGCTCGGGTGGGCTCGGCAGAGCCGGTCGGATCGGGTGGTCAGGGGCGGATCATCAGGGCCGCGCCCGCGACCGTCGCGACCGTGAGGAGTGCCGCCAGGGCGCCGAGGGCGAGAGAATGACTGATTGCGACGACGAGCCCGCACGAGAGGGTGCCCGCGCCGGCGACGATCGCCGGCACCGAGAGCAGCGGCGAGCCATCGGCGGGGGTGGCGGAAGGGGCGACGTGAACCATGGGTGTTCCTTCTTCGCGGATCGTGTCCAGGAGGTACACCGACGTGGAACGACGAGCAGCCGACGTGTCGCGGTGTTCTCCCGAGAACTTGTCCACACGATTCGTGGAGAGCGAGAGGGGGAGCACCGGGGGTCGGGGCGGCTCCGATTAGAGCGTCGCCGGGATCTGGGGCGGACGCTCTGTGTATCAGGATATGTCATGTGACCCGAACGGCGCCAGCCGATCACTGTGATGTATGTCACTATTTGTGGGTACTGATGAAGGGACCGCAGCGTGTTCGACCAGGACGAATTCATGGCGGTACTGTCTCGATTCGCGCGCCGGCTGCCCACCTCCTACGACGTCGGGGCAGCGCTCGACGAACTCGTCGACGGAGTGACCGGCGTTCTGGGCCTCCTCGGTTGCGGGGTGAGCCTGCAGTGCGAGGGCCGGCTGCAGTTCGTCACCGCGGCCGCGGAGGTGGTAGGGAAGATGGAACGCTGCCAGGAGGACACCGGCGTGGGACCGTGCCGGTACGCGTTCGATCGTGGCGAACCCATCGCGGTCGCCGACGTGCGGCAACGCCAGGACCTGTGGCCGGAGTTCGCAGAGAAGGCGCGCGAGTACGGGATCGCGGCGGTGGCCGGGATCCCGATGCAGCTCGCGGACGAGAAGATCGGCGCCCTCGACATGTACGCGTGCGAACCACGCGACTGGGCGGATCGTGAGATCGCGGCGGCGCAGGTGTGTGCCGACATGGCCACCGGTTACATCGTCAACGCCAACAAGCTTCGGCAGCACGAGCAGTTGAACGCGCAACTGCAGACCGCTCTCGATTCGCGCATCGTCATCGAACAGGCGAAGGGCGTCATCGCGCAGGCCCGGAAAATCACCCCGGACGAGGCGTTCCGGCTGATCCGCGGCCACGCCCGCAGGAATCAGGCGCCCGTGCGGTCGGTCGCCAAAGCCATCGTCGACGTAGGTCTGCGGGTCTGAATGCCGCGCCGCGGCGGCGGCGCCGGTTCTCACACCGGGCGGACGTTCTCCGCCTGAGGTCCCTTCACGCCCAGCCCGACCTCGAACTCCACGCGCTGGCCCTCCGTCAGCGAGCGGAAGCCCGTGCCGGCGATCTCCGAGTAGTGGACGAAGATGTCGGGACCACCTCCGTCCTGGGCGATGAACCCGAACCCCTTCTCCTCGTCGAACCACTTGACGACGCCCTGTGGCATATCCGAAAGCTCCCTGTCCCTGCGGCCTTCGAATCCGGCCGCTGCGCCTGCTTCGATGCTGCCGCGAAACAGCCGGAAATTCCGGGAATCCCGGGAACGAATCGGGGAACCGACGCGTCGCGGCTCGGTCAGCCGCGCAGCCGGGTGAGCGCCTTGCGCACCACCTCGGGGTCGGCGGTCTCCCAGAACGGTGGCAGCGACGCGCGCAGGTATCCGCCGTACCGGGCGGTCGCCAGGCGGGGATCGAGCACCGCCACGACCCCCCGGTCATCCGTGCTGCGCAGCAGCCGCCCGACGCCCTGCGCGAGCAGCAACGCCGCATGGGTGGCCGCCACCGACAGGAAGCCGTTGCCCCCGCGCGCCTCCACGGCCCGTTGCCGCGCCACCAGCAGCGGGTCGTCCGGCCGAGGGAACGGAATCCGGTCCAGGATCACGAGCGAGAGCGACGGCCCCGGGACGTCTACGCCCTGCCACAGCGACAGAGTCCCGAACAGGGACGTCGGTTCGTCGGCCGCGAACTTGTCCACCAAGGCGCCGGTTGCGTCCTCGCCCTGGCACAGGACGGGTGTGTCCAGACGCTCCCGCATCGCCTCCGCGGCCGCCTTCGCGGCGCGCATCGACGAGAAGAGTCCGAGCGTGCGCCCGCCGGCCGCGGCGACCAGCTCCGCGATCTCGTCCAGGTACGCGGGGGAGAGCCCGTCGCGGCCCGGCGGCGGCAGGTGCCTGGCGACGTACAGGATGCCGGACTTGGCGTGGTCGAACGGTGATCCCACATCCAGGGAGTTCCACCGCAGGTCCCCGTCGTCGGACGGCGGTTCGGTCCCCGACGCTGCGCCCGTGTCGCTGCGGGCCGGAGACTCCGGGGGCAGCCCCCAGTTGACGGCGAGCGCGTCGAACGAACCGCCGACCGTCAACGTCGCCGAGGTCAGCACGACCGTCGCCTCGGCGAACAGCCGGGAGCGCAGCAGTCCGCCGACGGACAGCGGCGCCATCCGCACCGTGTGCCGAGTGTTGCCGCGGAACTCGTCGGCGGCATGCCAGACGACGTCCCGACGCGCGGCGGGATCGGTCTCCTCGAAGGCGGTCAGCACCCGCACCGCGCAGTCGTGCACCTCGTCGACGTCCGCGAGCGCCTGGTTGCGGGCGGCGGCGGCCTCGGCGTCGAGCCCCGGCTTGGGCGGACCCAGTGCGGTGCGCACGGCCCACGCCGCGTCCCGGATCGCGGCCAGCGCCGCGCCCGCACCGTCGGGCAACTCGTCCCACCGTCCCGGCGGCAGCTCCTCGAGCAGCGCCTCCCAGTTCTCCGCGGCCCCCTCGAGACGGTCCACGTCCGCGTCCTCGACCAATTTCACGCAGCGCCGCGCAGCTGCCGAGACGGTGCCGCCGGACAATTCGGCCGTCGCGACGCCGGTGACGCGGTCCACGAGTTCGTGCGCCTCGTCGACCACCACCACGTCGTGCTCGGGGAGGATCGACAGCCCGCTGATCGCGTCGATCGCCAGCAGGGCGTGGTTGGTGACGACAACGTCGACCTGCCCGGCCTCGGCCCGGGCGATCTCCGCGAAGCAGTCCTCACCGACCGGGCACCGCGACTTGCCCAGGCACTCGCGTGCGCTCACACTCACCTGACGCCACGCCTGGTCCGACACGCCCGGCACGAGGTCGTCGCGGTCGCCGGTGTCGGTCGTCGACGACCACTCCGTGACCCGCCGCACCTCCCGGCCGATCCGCGACAGCGCGAACGCATCGAACAACTGGTCGTCGGCCGGGGGCTCCTCCGCCAGACCGGTGTGAATCTTGTTCAGGCACAGGTAGTTACCGCGGCCCTTGAGAATCGCGAACCGGGGACGCCGACCCAGCGCCGTCGCCAGCGCGTCGGCCAATCGCGGCAGGTCCCGGTCCACCAGCTGACGCTGCAGCGCGATCGTCGCGGTGGAGACCACCACGGTCCGGCCCGTCTGCACCGCATACCGCACCGCCGGCACGAGATAGGCCAGCGACTTACCGGTGCCGGTGCCGGCCTGGACGGCCAGGTGCTCACCGGTGTCCAGCGAATGCGCCACGGCCGACGCCATCGTCAGCTGGTTGCGCCGTTCCTTGCCGCCCAGCGCGTGCACCGCGGTGCGCAGCAGGTCGGGCACATTCGGGAGTTCGGGCACCGCGCCAGGGTACTGGGCACCACCGTCAGCTTCGCGGGCCGACCTGTCCGACCAGGTCCACACCCGCCGCCTGGAGCGACGAGAGGGCCGACTCGACGGTCGTCGCGCTCACCCCCGCGGTGTACGGCAGCAGCACCCGGGTCTCGAACCCCGCGGCCGCCGCATCGAGCGCGGTCGCCCGCACGCAGTGATCGGTCGCGATGCCCACGATGTCGACCTCGGTGACGCCGTGCCGGCGCAACCACTCGTCGAGCGACTCGCCCGTGTCGTGACTGCCCTCGAAGCCCGAGTACGCGGCCTCGAACCTCCCCTTGGAGAAGACCGCCTCCACGCGGGCGGTGTCGAGCGCCGGATGGAACTCCGCACCCGGCGTTCCCACGCGGCAGTGCGGTGGCCACGAGTCGACGAAGTCCGGCTCGTCGGAGAAGTGCGCACCCGGATCGACGTGGTGATCCCGGGTGGCGACCACGTGCGCGTAGTCCCGCGCGTGCGCCGTCAGATACCGGCTGATATCGGCGGCGACCGCGGCACCGCCGGCCACGGCCAGCGACCCGCCCTCGCAGAAGTCGTTCTGTACGTCGACGACGATCAACGCCCGCGACATCGTCCTCACCTCACGAATCGGGTCGGCACCGCCGCGTCACCCGCCGACAGGGTCAGACCCTCCCAGGGAAGACTGATCAGCCCGTGGGCGAGCAACGCCCGGCTCTCCTCCAGCGTAGCCACGTCGTCGACGCGCTCGCCGTCACAGATCAGAGGAACCATCAGCTCGTGCACCACCTCGCCGTCGCCCTCCGGGACCGGGGCGTCCGCCGGGTAGATCACCTCTTCCACCAACGTGCCGGTCGGGCGCGCGAACCGCACTGCCCGCTTGGCGCCGCCCCGGGACTCCTTGTGGGCACTGCGCTTCTCCACCGGAATGCCGTCGACCTCGACCAGCTTGTAGACCATCCCGGCCGTCGGCGCGCCCGACCCGGTCACCAGCGACGTACCCACGCCGTACACGTCGACCGGCTCGGCGCGCAGACCCGCGATCGCGTACTCGTCCAGGTCACCCGACAACACGATCTTCGTGTTCGTCGCGCCCAGCTCGTCGAGCTGATCGCGCACCTGCCGGGCCAGCACGCCGAGATCACCCGAATCGATCCGGACGGCCCCGAGGTCGGTGCCGGCCACCTCGACGGCCGTGCGCACCCCGTTGGTGATGTCGTACGTGTCCACCAGCAGCGTGGTTCCCACCCCGAGCGTCTCGACCTGACTGCGGAACGCCGCCGCCTCGTCGCGACCCGCACCCGTCGTGTGCACCAACGTGAACGCGTGCGCCGCAGTACCCGTGCCCGGCACCCCGTACCGGCGTACCGCCTCGAGATTCGACGTCGCATCGAAGCCCGCCAGATACGCGGCCCGCGCACACGCGACCGCCGCCTCCTCGTGGGTGCGGCGCGACCCCATCTCGATCAGTGTGCGGCCGTCCGCGGCGCTGACCATCCGGGCCGCCGCCGAGGCCACCGCGCTGTCGTGGTTGAGGATCGACAGGATCAACGTCTCGAGCAGCACGCACTCGGCGAACGTGCCGCGCACCGCGAGCACCGGCGAACCGGGAAAGTAGAAGTCGCCCTCGCGGTAGCCCTCGATGTCGCCGGAGAACCGGTAGTCCCGCAGCCACTCCACGGTCGACGCGTCGAGGAATCGTCCCGCGACCGCGAGTTCCGCCTCGCCGAAGCGGAACGTCCCGAGCGCATCGATCAGCCGGCCGGTCCCACCGACCACGCCGTACCGGCGCCCGGGCGGCAGACGCCTCGCGAACACCTCGAACGTGCAAGGGCGGGAACCGGTGCCGTCCGCAAGGGCAGCCTCGAGCATCGTCAGCTCGTAGACGTCCGTGAACAGGGCGGTGCTCGCCGTCGCGGTCGGTCGGAGAAGGGAATCGGGCACCCGATCACTGTAGAGGGGCACGGTGGGATGCCGCTGTATCGGCAGGCGCGGACGCCGTACCCTGGAGCCATGGCGATGTGTTCCTCGACAAGCCCGTTCGACACCGCCCCCACGGAGCCGTCCGACGCAGTCATCGTGGCTTCGTTCCCCACGGTCACCCTGGCGGCAGGGCAGGCAATGCCGGCGGAAGCCGAAGCCGTCGAGGAGATCGAAGCCGTCGACCGGCCCTGGGTCACCGTCGTGTGGGACGACCCGGTCAACCTGATGCACTACGTGGCGTACATCTTCCAGAAGCTGTTCGGGTACAGCAAGGCCAAAGCCACCGAACTGATGCTCAAGGTGCACAACGAAGGCAAGGCGGTCGTCTCGAGCGGTTCGCGTGACAAGATGGAACACGACGTGCAACGCCTGCACGCCGCGGGGCTGTGGGCGACGATGCAGCGGGCCGAGTGACCGGCCGCCCGTTCGCCGACAATTCCGACCGCGGAGCCAGGAGGAGCCGACCGACGTGCGGCAGTGGAGCAGGAAGAACTCGCTCGGAGGCGTGAAGCTGCGATCCGAGATGGACGCACACGAGGCGTCGGTGCTGCGTTCGCTCGTCGCATCCGTACTCGGCATGCTCGAAGAACGCGCCGACGGCGCACCCCAGGACGACCTCGCCGCGCTCACCGGCCTGCGCACCGGCAACTCCGCCCCGCCGGACGTCCCCGCCCTGCGGCGGTTGCTGCCCGACTTCCACCGGCCCGACGCCGACGCCACCGTGCATCCCGACGACGAATCGGCCGACCTCAACGGCGCCCTGCGCAGCCTGCACGAACCCGACATCATCGACGCCAAGCTCGCCGCCGGAGCCGTCATCCTGCGCACCGTCCCCGAATCGGGCGGGAAGGTGGTGCTCACCCCCGAACAGGCCGATGCCTGGCTGTACGGGCTCAACGACCTGCGGCTCGCGCTCGGCACCACCCTCGGCATCGACGACGACACCCCCGAGGCGCTCGACGAAGACGACCCGCGTGCCCCCCACCTCGACGTCTACCACTGGCTGACCTGGATGCAGGACTCCCTCGTCCAGGCGCTGATGCCGTGACGGCCGCGCCCGGACCCACCGACTCGCTCACCGACGTCGCCGGCATCCGCGTGGGGCACTGGCACGCCCTCGACGCCGAGGTCACCCTCGGCTCCGACGACACCTACGGCACGGGACGGGCCACCGGATGCACCGTCGTCGTCCCCGACCGCGCCGTCACGGCCGCCGTCGACGTCCGCGGCGGCGGTCCCGGCACCCGGGAAACCGACCTGCTCGACCCCAGCCACTCCGTGCAGCGCGTCGACGCCGTGCTCCTCACCGGCGGCAGCGCCTACGGTCTCGCCGCCGCCGACGGCGTGATGCGGTGGCTCGAGGAACAGGGACGCGGCATCGCGATGGGGCCGCCGGGCGCCGTCGTGCCCATCGTGCCCGGCGCAGTCGTCTTCGACCTGCCCGTGGGGGCATGGACCGCCCGCCCCACCGCCGACAGCGGATACCGGGCCGCCGCGGCGGCCACCGCGACCGTCGCGCGCGGCACCGTCGGCGCCGGGGTCGGCGCACGCGCCGGCACCCTCAAGGGCGGCATCGGCACCGCGAGCCTGACCCTGACCGACGGCCCCGCCGCCGGCGTCACCGTCGCCGCCCTCGTCGTCGCCAACCCCGTCGGGGCCGTGTTCGATCCCGAGACGGGCCTGCCGTGGGGCCTCGGGCCCACCCGGGCCGCCCGGCTCGGACTCGTCGCCCCGGCCGCCACCGAGATCGCCGCCGCCAACGCCCTCACACCGAAGGGCACCGCCCTCAACACCACCATCGGCGTCGTCGCCACCGATGCCGACCTGACCGCCGCCGCCTGCCGCCGCGTCGCCGTCGCCGGGCACGACGGACTCGCGCGGGCCGTCCGCCCCGCGCACTCGCCGCTCGACGGCGACACCCTCTTCGCCCTGGCCACCGGGACCGCGACGGTGCCCGCGCCGGCGCGCCCGATCCCCGACGCCTTCGCCCCCGAACTACCCGTGCTGGCCGCCGTGTGCGAGGTGGCCGCCGAGGTCGTCCAGCATGCCGTCGTCGACGCGGTGCTGCACGCGACCGCGGTCGCGGGCATCCCCGCCTACCGCGACCTGTTCCCGTCCGCCTTCACGACCGGGGGCGCCACGTCGCGCTGACGGGCTCAGCCCGGCGCACCCTCCGGCACACGCTTCATCTGGTCACCGCAACAGATCTCCGAATGCGCCATCTCCTCGTTGCACGGGCACGACTTCTCGTAGACGAGCTGCGCACCGCACTTCTCGCAGGCGTAGCGATCTCCGACGCTTCTGGGCACGACTGCCTCCCCGGGTGGACGGTGAGTTCCACGGTAGCCACCGCACCGCCGGAATACTGCGCTTTCCCGGGGCTCGCGCCCGGTGCCGAGCGGGGCGCACGTCGGTAGGCTCGAAGGCCAGGAACACCACGCAGGACACACGCGAAGGGCGAGCGCATGACCGTACCCGACGGTTCCCGTCCCGGGCTCCGGCCCGTCTGGCAGCGCGCCGCGCTCCTGATCGCCGGATTCGTCGCCCTGCTCTACGCAATCGAGGCCGTCGACGCCGCCGCGCCCGCCGAACTCGACTCCGCGGGCATCGAACCGAGAAGCGCCGACGGACTGTGGGGAGTGGTGTTCGCCCCCGTGCTCCACGCCGACTGGGCGCACTTGAGCGCCAACACCATTCCTCTGCTCGTGCTCGGATTCCTCGTGCTCGTCTCCGGGATCGGCCGCGGTCTGGCCGCCACCGCGATCATCTGGATCGTCGGGGGACTCGGTACCTGGCTCACCGCCGGTGCCGGCTTCGTGCACATCGGTGCGTCGATCCTCGTCTTCGGCTGGCTCACCTACCTGATCACGCGCGGCATCTTCACCCGGCAGGCGAACCAGATCGTCATCGGCGTGATCGTGCTGTTCGTCTACGGCAGCATCCTGTGGGGCGTGCTGCCCAGCGACCCGCGTGTCTCCTGGCAGGGGCACCTCTTCGGCGCCGTGGGCGGCGTTCTGGCCGCGTGGCTGCTCTCCGCCGACGAGCGTCGCCGGCGGCGTTCGCCGGCCGTGCCGACCTCGCCGTACCGGTGAGACGCACCCCCTCCCGGCAACTGACCGATCGGTAGGATCACAGCGTCGGCGCGACTGTGACATCTCTCGATCAATACCCGTGTTGGCTTCGTCGCAACCACAGGGACGTGGCAGCATGAGCCCCATGCGCATGACCGTCCTGGGGTGTTCCGGCAGCGTGGCCGGTCCGGATTCCGCCGCGTCGGGCTACCTGATCACCGCCCCGGGCACCCCGCCCCTGGTGATCGACTTCGGCCCCGGGGTCCTCGGGGCATTGCAGCGGTACGCCGATCCCGGCGAGGTCTCGCTGTTGCTCTCGCACCTGCACGCCGACCACTGCCTCGACATCCCGGGCCTGCTCGTCTGGCGGCGCTACTCCCCGAACCGCCCCACCGGACGCACCCTCGTCTACGGCCCCTCGGACACCAGCGTCCGCATCGGAGCCGCCTCCGCCGAGATCGCCGGCGAGATGGACGACGTCAGCGACACCCTGGACGTGCGTCCCCTCGCCGACGGAGAAGCCTTCCGCTTCGGCGCACTCACCATCCGCCCCGGCCGGGTCGACCACCCGCCCGAGGCATACGGATTCCGCATCACCAGCGACTCCGGACGCACCGTCGTCTACACCGGCGACACCGGCATGTGCGACGAGGTCGTCGACCTCGCGCGCGGTGCCGACGTCCTGCTGTCCGAAGCCTCCTGGACCCATGCGCCCGACGACCGGCCCGGCGGCATCCACCTCTCCGGCACCGAAGCCGGCCTGGTCGCCGCGCGTGCCGGGGTGGGGGAGTTGCTGCTCACCCACATCCCGCCGTGGACCTCGCGCGAGGACGTCATCGCCGAAGCCAAGGAGCAGTATTCCGGGCCCGTCCACGCGGTGTCCGCCGGGGACGTCTACCGCATCTAATAGGCTCGTCCGGGTGACCACACGAGAAGACGGCAGAGCGGACGACGAACTCCGCCCCATCCGGATCACCCGAGGATTCACCAACCACCCCGCGGGCTCGGTGCTCGTGGAATTCGGCCAGACCCGCGTCATGTGCACGGCCAGCGTCGAAGAAGGCGTACCACGCTGGCGCAAGGGTTCCGGTCTCGGCTGGCTCACCGCCGAATACGCGATGCTCCCCGCCGCCACACACACCCGCAGCGGCCGCGAATCCGTCAAAGGCAAGCTCGGCGGGCGCACCCAGGAGATCAGCCGCCTCGTCGGCCGCGCCCTGCGCGCCTGCATCGACCTCGCCGCGCTCGGCGAGAACACCATCGCCATCGACTGCGACGTCCTGCAGGCCGACGGCGGCACCCGCACCGCCGCCATCACCGGCGCCTACGTCGCGCTCGCCGACGCCGTCACGTGGCTCAGCGCTGCGGGCCGCCTCACCGACCCGCAGCCCATCTCGTGCGCCATCGCCGCCGTGAGCGTCGGCGTCGTCGACGGCCGCGTCCGTCTCGACCTGCCCTACGAGGAGGACGTGCGCGCCGAGGTCGACATGAACGTCATCGCCACCGACACCGGCACCCTCGTCGAGGTCCAGGGCACCGGCGAAGGTGCGACGTTCGCCCGCTCCACCCTCGACAAGATGCTCGACTCCGCGCTCGCCGGCATCGCCGAACTGTGCGAGATCCAGAAGCAGGCGCTCGAAGCGCCCTACCCGGGCACGCTCCCGCAGCCCGTGACACCCGAGCGCACCCGGAAGAAGTTCGGTGTCTGAGATGGTGCGGGTGCTCGTGGCGAGTCGCAACGCGAAGAAGCTGCGCGAGCTGCAGCGCGTCCTCGACTCCGCCGGGATCGCCGGGATCGACCTCGTCGGCCTCGACGCGGTGCCGCCCTACGACGAGGCGCCCGAGACCGGCGCGACGTTCGAGGAGAACGCGGCCGCCAAGGCGCGCGACGGCGCAGCCGCGACCGGAATGGCTTGCGTCGCAGACGATTCCGGTCTCGAAGTCGATGCCCTCAACGCGATGCCCGGGGTGCTGTCCGCGCGCTGGTCGGGACGGCACGGCGACGACCACGCCAACACCGAACTGCTGCTCGGGCAGCTGCAGGACGTCCCCGACGAGCGACGCGGGGCGGCGTTCGTCTCCGCCTGCGCCCTCGCCGTCCCCGGTGACGACGGCGAGATCGCGGTGCACGTCGTGCGCGGGGAGTGGCGCGGCGCCATCGTCCACAGCCCCCGAGGCGCCAACGGGTTCGGCTACGACCCGGTGTTCCGGCCGGAAGGCGAGGACCGCACCGCAGCCGAACTCAGCGCCGAGGAGAAGGACGCGTCGTCGCACCGCGGGCGGGCGCTGGCACAGCTCGTGCCGGACCTCGCCGCGCTCGCGCGCTAGACCGCCGCACCGAGCCGAGGATTCGAGCGCTGAGGATTCGAAGGCTGGGATTCGAGGGCTGGGGATTCGAGCGGATAAACGGAATCCGCCCACGCCGTGGCGTGGGCGGATTCCGGTCGATCGCGTGGATGTGGGCCGGCGTCAGACGCCGAAATCGGCCTTGACCTGTTTCGTGCGCTGGTGCTCGACGAAGAACGACAGGAACGGGATCGTCCCGGCGAGGAGGGTGCCGATCGTGCGGCCCGCGGGCCAGCGCACCTTGATCGCCAGGTCGAGCGTGAGCACGAGATACACCGCGTAGACCCAGCCGTGGACCACGGCGATCCAGCCGGGAACGTTCTCGACCTTCAGGATGTACTTCGCGACCATCTCGCCGGTGAGCACGAGCAGCCACACGCCGGTGATCCACGCGAGCGCGCGATACCGGGTCAGGGCCGAGGCGATCTTCTTCTGGTCGGCTTCCGGGCGGGACTGCGGCGTGGTCGAACCGCTCGTCTGGTCGGGTGCCTGCTCGGGGGTCGTGCTCACTGAGCGCTCCTATCGGACCTGCGCGCCAGCTGCGCGAGGTAATCGTTGTACTCCAGCATCTGCCGGGCCTCCGGGTCGTCCGGATCGACGTCCGCGTTCGGATCGAACTGCACGCGGGGCCGCTGGGGGAGGAGATCCTCGGGAATCTCGGTGGGTTCCTTCGGTTCCGACGCGCGCGGCGCCCCCGTGGCCTGACTCTCGGCGTCCTCGGACTCGAGCTTCACGAACCGGCGGTAGGCGTAGACACAGAAGAAGGCGAACGCGGGCCACTGGAGTGCGTAGCCGAGGTTCTGGAACGTGCCGCCCACGGCCTCGAACCGGGTCCACTGCCAGAAGCCCAGACCGAGACAACCGGCCGCGGCCACCGTCACCAGTACGACGAGGGCAAGGCGACGCGGCGGACGGTTCTCGGACACGTCATCAAAAGTACCCGAGCGGCCCCTCGACCTGCCAAGAGCGGTCGAGGGCCGTGGGAGAGGTCACGTGGTGCGCGAGGGGGGACTTGAACCCCCACGTCCGAAGACACGGCGTCCTAAGCGCCGCGCGTCTGCCTGTTCCGCCACTCGCGCGTACCAGCGTCACTTTACGCGATCACATCGGTGCTTCTTCGCTCGACCTAGGGGGCTCCGAAGCGCTTTCTCGCGGCCCACGTCGGGGTTTGACTATGGCAGTTGGGGCACAGGAATCGGATG
Organism: Rhodococcus ruber; assembly: GCF_016804345.1. Lineage (NCBI taxonomy): Bacteria > Bacillati > Actinomycetota > Actinomycetes > Mycobacteriales > Nocardiaceae > Rhodococcus > Rhodococcus ruber. The sequence goes on from NZ_CP044211.1 coordinate 2,326,208, forward strand.
TTCTCCGGACGGGAGTCGTTCGGATTCCCATCGATGTGATCGACATGGAGCGTGATCGGATAATCGCACCACTGATCCCCGAGGCCGCATCTCTCGCACTTGTACGCGCGGCCGGACTCGACGAGGGCGCGGCGGAGTAGAGGCGGTTTCTGTCGGGGAGCGTCAATCGGTTTGCGGACCAGGACTTCTTTCCATTCGAGACGGTTCAGTGCACGCCCACCCCTGGTGTGCGCCGATCCAGTGAAGTGGGACGTGTCGATGCCCAGCTTCTTGATCCGCCGGCTCAGGTGGTGGTGCGAACCCCCGCTCGGAACGAGACCGAGGTAGCGCATGACCCCCGCCACGCTCGTCGAGTTTCGGACCGCCTCCTCGAGGATTTCCAATGTGTACTTCGTCGACCGCCCCATCGCCCCCCCTGGATCGAATGTGTGTTCGATACGAAGACTGTATCCGACGGTTCTGACAAACCGCGGAAAACGCCCTCATGCACGCGTTTCGCGGCCCGTCAAGATGGTAACGATTGTGTAACGATAAACGTGAGGGATTCCTCAGGTTGATGGACGTCCTCGTAGCCGCGCAGCCTGCGCCGACTCTCCCTACCGGTGAGTCACTTCTCCGACCTGCTGTGAGTGATCTCACGCGCCCTTCCGTACCCGGTAACCCGCACGGAACAAAACATGAGGAACCCCTCATGATTTTGTGTCACTCTTGGGTAGCCCGAACGAGCAGATCAGAGCCATCAGAACGCTAACGGCGGCGCGGGCGGCCAACGAGAGAACCACGCCCTCGAGGTGTTCAGGAGAGGAACTACACGCGTGACGATCGACGAGACCACACCAGCCGACAACGGACGGAACTCGAAGGCATCACGACGCACCGGCGACCGGGGGATCGGCCCCGCCTCCCGAAAGGGCGCGCTGGTCGACAAGCTCCTCGCCGGGGAGTCGTACGCCCTCGCCTTCGGCGGCCAGGGTGCCCCGTGGCTCAGCTCCCTCGAGGAACTCAGCCGCGACAACGGACTCGAGCCGGTCCTGACCGAACTGGTCAACGAGGCCGACGCGCTGCTCGCGCCCGTCGCACACGACCTCGTCGTGGTGCGCCCGAGCGGCTTCGACCCCATCGCTTGGATGCTCGAGCAGGAAGTCGCCGACGAGGACGAGACGCCCGTCGCCGGTCCCTCCGAGACCACACTGACCTCTGCCGCGGTGTCGCTGCCCGGCGTGTTCCTGACCCAGGTGGCCGCGCTGCGCGCGCTGGCGAACCAGGGCCTCGACGTGACCGCGCAGGCCCCGGCCGCCGTGATCGGCCACTCCCAGGGCGTGCTCGCCGTCGCGGCCACCGAGGCCGCCGGCGCCAAGGACGGGCAGATCCTCGCGATCGCCCAGCTCATCGGTGCCGCTGCCACCCTCGTCGGCCGTCGCCGCGGCATCATCTCCGGCGCCGAGCGCTTCCCGATGCTCGCCGTCGCCAACGTCGACCCCGAGCGCCTGCGCGCCGTCGTCGCCGAGGTCTTCGCCGACCAGGATCCGCAGCGGTCCGCCGTCGTCGCCATCCGCAACGCCCGTCGCCGCGTCGTGCTGTCCGGTCCGCCGGCCGCACTGGCGCGCGTGCAGCAGCGCTGCGAGGAGATCGCCGCCGCGGAGACCCGCGAGCGGGAGGCGAAGAAGCGCGGCGGTGCCGTGTTCGCCCCGACCTTCGAGCCGGTCTCGGCCGAGATCGGTTTCCACCACCCCGCGCTGGCCGACGCTGTCGAGCAGGTCGCCGACTGGGCGTCGCGCTGCGGCCTGGACGCCGACCTCGCCCGTTCGCTGGCGCAGGAAGTGCTCGTCGACCCTGTCGACTGGGTCGCCCTCGTCGACGACGCCGTCGCGGCCGGTGCCTCGTGGATCCTGGATCTGGGTCCCGGTGAGCTGCTGACGCGGATGACCAGCTCGGGCCTGCGGGGCCAGGGTGTGGGCATCATCGCCGCCGCGACCCGCGGCGGTCAGCGCAACCTGCTGACCCCGGGCGCGGAGCCCGAGGTGCCGCAGCCGTGGTCCGCATTCGCGCCGAAGCCGGTCACCCTGCCCGACGGCCGTCAGGGTGTCGAGACGGCGTTCACGCGCCTGACCGGCCGTTCGCCGATCCTGCTGGCCGGCATGACGCCGACCACCGTCGATCCGAAGATCGTCGCCGCCGCGGCCAACGCCGGCCACTGGGCCGAGCTCGCCGGTGGCGGTCAGGTCACCGAGCAGATCTTCGCCGACCACGTCGAGGAGCTGAAGGGGCTGCTCGAGCCGGGCCGCGCCGTGCAGTTCAACTCGATGTTCCTCGACCCGTACCTGTGGAAGCTGCACGTGGGCGGCAAGCGGCTCGTGCCGCGGGCCCGCGCCGCGGGCGCACCGTTCGACGGTGTGGTCGTCACCGCCGGCATCCCCGAGCTCGAGGAAGCCGTCTCGATCATCGAGGAGCTGACCGAGGCCGGCATCAGCTACGTCGCGTTCAAGCCGGGCACCGTCGCGCAGATCCGCTCGGTGATCCGCATCGCGAACGAGGTGCCGAACTACCCGGTCATCGTCCACATCGAGGGCGGCCGCGCCGGTGGCCACCACTCGTGGGAGGACCTCGACGACCTGCTGCTCGCCACCTACGCCGAGCTGCGCACCCGGTCCAACCTGGTGCTGTGCGTCGGCGGTGGCATCGGTACCCCCGAGCGGGCTGCCGACTACCTGACCGGCCGCTGGTCCACCGCCCACGGCTTCCCGGCGATGCCGCTCGACGGCATCCTGGTCGGCACCGCGGCGATGGCGACCCTCGAGGCGACCACGTCGCCCGAGGTCAAGCGGATGCTCGTCGAGACCCCCGGCACTCCGGACTGGGTCGGCGCCGGCACCGCCTCCGGCGGCATGGCCTCCGGCCGGAGCCAGCTGGGCGCGGACATCCACGAGATCGACAACGCGGCGTCCCGCACGGGCCGCCTGCTCGACGAGGTCGCGGGCGATGCCGAGGCCGTGGCCGCACGCCGCGACGAGATCATCGCCGCGCTGGACGTCACCGCGAAGCCGTACTTCGGCGACGTCGCGGAGATGACCTACGGGCAGTGGCTCACCCGCTACCTCGAGCTCGCCGTCGGCTCGCAGGAGGTGGCCGACGCGGCCGAGAACCCGTGGATCGACGTCACCTGGCGTGAGCGTTTCCGCGAGATGCTGCAGCGCGCCGAGTCCCGGCTGCACCCGGCCGATCGTGGCCCGATCCCGACGCTGTTCGCCGACGATGCGGCCCTCGACCGGCCGTACGCGGCGCTGGCGGCGCTGACCGGGCAGTTCCCGGATGCCGAGTCGGTGGTCCTGCACCCGGCCGACGTTCCGTTCTTCGTCGCGCTGTGCCGCACCCCGGGCAAGCCGGTGAACTTCGTGCCGGTGGTCGACCAGGACGTGCGTCGCTGGTGGCGGTCCGATTCCCTGTGGCAGGCCCACGATCCGCGCTACAGCGCCGATCAGGTCTGCATCATCCCGGGCACCGTCGCCGTCGCGGGCATCACCCGCGCCGACGAGCCCGTCGGTGAGCTGCTCGACCGGTTCGAGAAGGCCACCGTCGACGAGTTGGTCGCGGCCGGTGTCGAGCCGGTGCAGATCGCCGCTCGCCGTCACCAGGACCTTGCGTCCGGTCTGCTCGACGCCGTGCTGTCGGCTCCGGATGTGAACTGGGCCGGCCGGCAGACCGTGAACCCGGTGCACCGCCTCGGCGACCTGGACGAGTGGTCCGTCGAGTCCGACACCGCCGCCGTGCACGCCGCGACGGGCGCCACCCTGAGCGTCCTCGACGCCGAGCACGTGGGCCTGACGGTGCCGCTCGCGGGGGACAAGACCGTCGAGATCCGCCTGACCGTGCCGGCCGCCGTGCACACCGGTGGCGCTCCCGTCGTCACCGCGGAGGACGCGTCGGCGTCCATGTCGGCGCTGCTCGGTGTCGCCGCGGGCCAGGAGCTGCCCGCCGTGAAGAAGGGCGCGGCCCGCATCACCCTCGGCTGGCTGCCGGAGAAGATCGCCGACCATGCCGGTGTCACGGGTTCGGGACTGCCGTCGACCCTGACCCCCAGTGCCCACGGTGTCCCCGACGTCCTCGTCGGCGCGTGCTGGCCGGCGGTGTTCGCCGCGCTCGGCGCCGCGCAGACCGACGACAGCCTGTCGGTGATCGAGGGCATGCTGGACCTGGTCCACCTCGACCACGCCGTGGACGTGAAGGACGGTCTGCCGACCGATCCGTCCATCCTGGGTGTCAAGGCCGAGGTGCAGGACGTGGTCGACACCGACCTCGGCCGGGTGGTCGAGGTGCACGTGGAGATCACCGCCGACAACGGCAACGGTTCCGGCGACGCCACGGTCGCGACGCTGATCGAGCGCTTCGCGATCCGTGGCCGCATCGGCAAGGCGGAGCTGGCCGATCCGGTCCGCGCCGGCGGTGCCGTGAGCGAGGACGCGGTGGAGACCCCGCGTCGTCGTCGCCGCGACGCCGTGATCGTCGCCCCGATCGACATGAGCGCCTTCGCGCGTGTCTCGGGCGACCACAACCCGATCCATACCTCGGACAATGCCGCCCTGCTGGCCGGCCTGGGCACCCCGATCGTGCACGGCATGTGGCTCTCGGCCGCCGCCCAGCAGGTCGTCACCGCCCTCGAGGCCGACGCCAAGCTGCCGGCCCGCCGCCTGACGGCGTGGACCGCGCGGTTCCTCGGCATGGTGCGCCCCGGCGCGCAGATCGACGTGCGAGTCGACCGCATCGCGACCGACCGCGGCGCCGAGATCGTCGAGGTGGGCTGCCGCGTGGACGGCGACCTGGTGATGGTCGCCACCGGCCGCACCGCTGCCCCGCGCACGGTGTACGCGTTCCCCGGCCAGGGCATCCAGCGGCCCGGCATGGGCCTGGACGCGCGTGCCCGCAGCAAGGCCGCCCGGGAGATCTGGGATCGCGCCGACAAGCACACCCGCAAGGCCCTGGGCTTCTCCATCCTGGCCGTGGTGCGCGACAACCCGACCGTGCTCAAGGCCCGCGGTGTCACCCACAAGCACCCGGACGGCGTGCTGCACCTGACCCAGTTCACGCAGGTCGCGATGGCGACCCTGGGTGTCGCCCAGATCGCGGAACTGCGTGAGGCCGGCGCCTTCGTCGAGGGCGCGTTCCTGGCCGGTCACTCGGTGGGCGAGTACAACGCCCTCGCCGCGGTGGCCGGGGTGCTGCCGCTCGAGGCGGTGCTCGAGGTGGTGTTCAGCCGTGGCTCGGCGATGCACGCCCTCGTGCCGCGCGACGAGCACGGCCGCTCGAACTACCGCATGGCCGCGATCCGTCCGTCGCAGTTCGGTGTCGCCGATGCCGATCTCGAGGCGTTCGTCGCCGGGGTCGCGGAGGAGACCGGGGAGTTCCTGCAGATCGTCAACCTGAACCTGCGCGGCTCGCAGTACGCGATCGCCGGCACGGTCGCCGGTCTCGAGGTCCTCGAGTCCGTGATCGAGCGCAAGGTCGCCGAGTTCGGTGGCAAGCGGGCGTTCATCCTGGTTCCGGGTATCGACGTGCCGTTCCACTCGACCGTCCTGCGCGGCGGCGTGGACGACTTCCGGGAGCGTCTGCTGAACCTGCTGCCGGAGCAGATCGATCCCGACATCCTCATCGGCCGCTACATCCCGAACCTGGTGCCCAAGCCGTTCGACCTGGGCCGGGAGTTCGTCCAGGAGATCGCCGACCTGGTGCCGTCCGAGCCGCTGGCCGAGGTCCTCGCGGACTTCGACACCTGGGCGGCCGATCGCTCGAAGCTGTGCCGCGTGGTGCTCGCCGAGCTGCTCGCGTGGCAGTTCGCGTCCCCGGTCCGCTGGATCGAGACGCAGGACCTGCTGTTCGCCGACGAGGCCGACGGTGGCCTGGGCGTGGAGCGGTTCGTCGAGGTCGGCCTCGGTGCCGCCCCGACGGTCGCGAACCTGGCGTCGCAGACGCTGAAGCTGCCGGGCCGCTTCGGGCAGCCGGTCGAGGTGCTCAACATCGAGCGTGAGGCCTCGGTCGTGTACTCCACGGACGTCGATCCGGCGCCGGTGGAGGACGACGAGCCGGCCTCGGCCGAGACGTCCGCTGCCGCCCCGGCCGCGGCTGCCGCTCCGGCCGCCGCACCTGCCGCTCCGGCGGGTGGACCGCGCCCGGACGACATCGCGTTCAAGGCCGCCGACGCCACGAAGGTGCTCATCGCCCTGTGGACGAAGCTGCGCCCGGATCAGGTCGGTCCCGCCGACACGATCGAGGCGCTGTGCGACGGGGTGTCCTCGCGGCGTAACCAGCTGCTCGTCGACCTCGGTTCGGAGCTGTCGCTCGGTGCCATCGACGGTGCGGCCGACGCCGACATGGGCGCGCTCGCCGGCACGGTCGATCGCCTGGCCCGCACCTACCGGCCCTTCGGCCCGGTGCTGTCGGATTCGATCAACGACCACCTGCGCAAGGTGTTCGGCCCGTCGGGCAAGCGTCCCGCGTACGTCGCCGACCGCGTCACGAAGGTGTGGGGTCTGGGCGAGGGCTGGGCGTCGCATGTGACCGCGGAGGTCGCGCTCGGCAGCCGGGACGGTTCGTCCGTCCGCGGCGGTGCGCTCGGCGGCCTGTCCGACGGCGCGCTGTCCGACGGCGGTGCCGTCGACAAGCTGATCGATGCGGCGGTGCAGTCGGTCGCCGGTCGCCGGGGCGTCGCGGTGTCGATGCCGTCCGCCGGTGGCGGTGGCGGCGCCACCGTCGACGCCGCCGCGCTCGGCGAGTTCGCCGAGGGCATCACCGGCTCGAACGGTGTGCTCGCCAAGACCGCGCGTCTGATCCTGTCCGAGCTGGGCCTGGCCGACGCGGTCTCGGACCTCGCGGACAAGGCGGACACCGAGCTGGTCGACCTGGTCTCGGCGGAGCTCGGTTCCGACTGGCCGCGGCTGGTCGCCCCGGCGTTCGACGCCCGCAAGGCCGTGCTGATCGACGACCGGTGGGCGACGGCCCGTGAGGACCTGGCCCGCGTGTGGCTCGGTGCCGAGATCGCCGCGGAGCGCTTCGCCGGTGCGGGCGCCACGGTGGCCGCGCACGCCACGTTCTGGGCGGGTAAGGCCACCGAGGCCGGCCGCGCGGAGCTCGCGCCGACCTTCGAGGCGATCGCGACGGCTGCCCGGCAGACCGGCGACGCCGAGTACGCGGGCGAGGTCGCCGTCGTCACCGGCGCCAGCAAGGGCGGGATCGCGGCCGCGGTCGCGGCGAAGCTGCTCGCCGGCGGCGCGACGGTCGTGGTCACCACCTCGAGCCTGAGCGACAGCCGCCTGGGCTTCTACAAGGAGCTGTACGCAGGCAACGCGCGGTCCGGTGCGGCCCTGTGGGTGGTCCCCGCCAACATGGCGTCCTACTCCGACGTCGACGCGTTGGTGCAGTGGCTCGGCACCGAGACCGTGGAGACCGCGGGCGGCGCCAAGAAGCTGATCAAGGAGGCCCTGACCCCGACGCTGCTGTTCCCGTTCGCCGCGCCGCGCGTGGTCGGGTCGATGGCCGACGCCGGTGCCCGCGCCGAGATGGAGATGCGGGTCCTGCTGTGGTCGGTGGAGCGGCTCATCGCGGGGCTGGCCGACATCGGCTACGACCGCGACGTCGACACCCACCTGCACGTCGTGCTGCCGGGTTCGCCGAACCGCGGCAAGTTCGGCGGCGACGGTGCGTACGGCGAGGCGAAGGCCGCGCTGGACGCGATCGTCAACCGCTGGCACGCCGAGCGCACGTGGGCCGAGCGGGTCACCCTCGCCCACGCCCTCATCGGCTGGGTCCGGGGCACGGGCCTGATGGGCGGCAACGATCCGCTGGTCGAGGCCGCCGAGGCCGCCGGGGTGCGCACCTGGTCGACCGACGAGATGGCCGTCGAGCTGCTCAAGCTCGTCACCGCCGGCTCCAAGGAGTCCGCCGCGGCCGCGCCGCTGGTGGCGGATCTGACCGGGGGCCTGTCCGAGGCCGACATCGACCTGCCGGCTCTGGCCAAGCGGGCCCAGGAGGAGGCCGAGGCCAACGCCGCCGCGGAGCCCGAGTCCGACGAGGTCACCATCGCGGCGCTGCCCGCGCCGCCGCGCCTGGACGCGACGACGCCCGCGCCGGAATGGAAGGCGCTCGACGTCGATCCCGCCGATCTGGTGGTCATCGTCGGCGCCGGCGAGCTCGGCCCGTACGGCTCGGCCCGCACCCGCTTCGAGATGGAGGTCGACGAGGAACTGTCGGCCGCCGGTGTGCTCGAGCTGGCCTGGGTCACGGGCCTGGTGGCATGGGAGAACGATCCCACCCCGGGCTGGTACGACGCGGAGACCGGCGAGCTGGTGCCCGAGGCGGAGATCGCCGACCGGTACCACGACGCGGTGGTCGAGCGCTGCGGCATCCGCCGCTACGGCGACGACGGCGCGATGATCGACAATGCGGCGCCGCTGCTGACCTCGGTGTTCCTGGACAAGGACCTGTCGTTCGTGGTCGGGTCCGAGGCCGAGGCCCGGGCGTTCGTCGACGCCGACCCGGAGAACACCGTCGCAAACTCGGTTCCGGACAGCGGTGACTGGACCGTCACCCGCAAGGCCGGCACCGAGATCCGGGTGCCCCGCAAGATGAACCTGACCCGCACGGTCGGTGGCCAGATCCCGACCGGGTTCGACGTCACCAAGTGGGGCATCCCCGCCGACATGGCCGAGTCCGTGGACCGGGTGGGCCTGTGGAACATCGTGACCACGGTCGACGCGTTCCTCTCGAGCGGTTTCACCCCGTCGGAGCTGATGCGCTGGGTGCACCCCTCGTATGTGGCGAACACCCAGGGCACCGGCATGGGCGGCATGACCTCGATGCGGTCGCTGTACATCGACACGCTGCTCGGTGAGTCCCGCGCGAACGACATCCTGCAGGAGGCCCTGCCGAACGTCATCGCCGCGCACGTCGTGCAGTCGTACGTCGGCGGCTACGGCGCGATGGTGCATCCGGTGGCGGCGTGCGCGACGGCCGCGGTCTCGGTCGAGGAGGGTGTCGACAAGATCAAGCTGGGCAAGGCGCAGCTCGTCGTCGCCGGCGGTTTCGACGACCTCGGCATCGAGGGCATCGTCGGGTTCGGTGACATGTCGGCCACCGCGAAGTCGGACGACATGACGGCCAAGGGCATCAGCGATCGCCGGTTCTCCCGGGCCAACGATCGCCGGCGCGGCGGGTTCGTCGAGTCCGCCGGTGGCGGCACGGTCCTGCTCGCCCGCGGCGACCTGGCGCTGGAGATGGGCCTGCCCGTCCTCGGTGTGGTCGCCTGGGCCGGTTCCTTCGCCGACGGCGTGCACACCTCGATCCCGGCCCCGGGCATCGGTGCCCTCGGCGCGGGTCGCGGCGGGCTCGAGTCGGGCCTGGCGCGGGAGCTGCGCAAGCTCGGCGTCACCGCCGACGACATCGCGGTGATCTCCAAGCACGACACCTCCACAGCGGCCAACGACCCGAACGAGGCGGAGCTGCACGAGCGCCTGGCGGGGTCGCTGGGCCGCAGCGACGGTGCGCCGATGTTCGTGGTGTCGCAGAAGTCGCTGACCGGTCACGCCAAGGGTGGCGCGGCGGCGTTCCAGCTGATCGGCCTGTGCCAGGTCCTCAGCCAGGGCGTCGTCCCGCCGAACCGCAGCCTGGACTGCGTCGACGACAAGATGGCCGGGTTCGAGCACCTGGTGTGGCCGCGCACCCCGCTCCGCTTCGGCGAGCGGTACGCGCTCAAGGCCGGTCTGCTGACCAGCCTCGGGTTCGGCCACGTGTCGGGGCTGATCGCGGTGGTCCACCCGCAGGCGTTCGTCGAGGCGATCCCGGCGGAGCGCCGGCAGGCCTACGTCGAGCAGGCTCAGGCCCGCGCCGTCGCCGGTAAGCGCCGCCTCGCGGAGGCGATGACCGGGGGTGCGGCCCTGTACCAGCGGCCCGCCGACCGCCGCTTCGGCGGGGACTCGGTGCCGGCGGACGCGGCACGCCAGCTCGAGGCCGACGTGCTGCTCTCGCCGCAGGCACGACTGGGCGACGGCGACGTGTACCGTTCGGGTCTGCCCGGCTGCAAGTAGCCGCCGGCCGCACGGTCACAGAGAGCGGGTCACGGGACGGATGGGAGTTGCGGGGATCGGGTTCGACCTGGTCACGGTGTCGGAGTTCGAGGAGCAGCTGGGCCGCGCAGGTACGGCGATGCTCTCGAACTTCACGCCGGGCGAGCGTCGGGACGCGAACACCCGCAGCTCCCGTCCCGGCCGGCACTTCGCCGCCCGGTGGGCTGCGAAGGAGGCGCTGATCAAGGCGTGGTCGGCGTCGCTGTTCGGCAGCCCGCCGGTGCTGCCGGAGACCGTGCACCGGCAGATCGAGGTGGTCTCCGACGCGTGGGGGCGGCCCGGGATCCGGCTGCACGGCGACGTCGCCGCGCACCTGACCGGGGTGCGGATCCACGTCTCGCTCACGCACGACGGAGACATGGCGGGGGCGTTCGTCGTGCTCGAGGAGGACCCGCAGGGGTAGCGGCCCGGGTTTCAGGCGGAGGAAGTGCGGACTTCCTCCGCCTGCCGCGTTTCGGGGTCGTCGGCCCGGCGGGACTCCTCCGCCCGGGAGGCCTCCTCACGGCGCTTGCGTCGCTTGGCGCTCGTCCGGGACTCCTTCTCGGCCACCATCAGGTATGCGCCCATCAGCCGCTTGAGTTCGACGACCGCGTCGGCGTGGCTCTGGTCGTCCTGCACGGAGAAGTTCAGCATCGAGTACACGACGTGCACGAGCACCTCGGCCATCAGGGTGCGGCGCTCGCGGGGGGTGTCGGGCATCAGCGGAGCCAGCATCCGCGCGATCTGCTCGGCGAACTCCTTCTCGTGGATCGCGCCGGTCGCCCGCGTCGACGGGGTGGACTGCATCGCCAGCCACACCTCCCGCCGCGACGGGTCCGACATCCACAGCCCGGCGAGATGGTCGACGAAGGAGTTGAGGAACCGCAGCCAGTCCACGGACGGGACGACGCCGTCGAACTTGGCGAGTTCGTCCTGCACGCCCACCAGGTCCTGCCGGTTCAGTTCACAGACGATGACGTACTTGTTGGCGAAGAACTGGTAGAGGGTGCCGATGGGGACGTCGGCCCGGGCGGCCACCTCTTCGCAGGTGAACGACTCGAAGCCGACCTCGGTGAGCAGTTCGCGGGACGCGGCGAGCAGCGCGTCGAACTTGCGCCGGCTGCGCTCCTGCGTCGGGCGGCGGCGCGGCACGAGCTCCTGGGGGGCCGCCTGGACCTCCAGCGCCGGGTCGATTCGGCGTGGGGTACGGCCGCGCTTCGTTGCAGACTCCACGCGCCCAGGCTAGCCGGAGGTTGTCCGAATTCCGAACTTCTAGCTGTGAGGGCGAGTCCCAGCTAACACCGCGGAGCCGCCGTCGGCTCACTTGACGAGGGTGAACTGCATGACGTCGATGTGTCCCGTCCGGAAGTGCTCGGCGGAACCGTTCAGGTACTTCATGAACCGCTCGTACATCTCCTCCGACGACAGGGCGACCGCCTCGTCGCGGCGGGCCGACAGGGCCGCGGCCCAGTGTTCGAGGGTGCGGACGTAGTGCGGAGCCAGGGCCTGGATGCGGTCGACCCGGAACCCCGACCGCTCCGCGCCGTCGACCACCGTCTCCGGCTGCGGCAACTGCCCGCCGGGGAAGATCTCCCGTTTGATGAAGATGTGGAACAGCGCGTTCTCGCGGGTCACCGGGATTCCCCGCTCGCGCAGGGTGGTGAGCCGGTGCCCCACGATGGTGTGCAGCAGCATCCGGCCGTCCGGCGGCAGCATGTCGTGGCACTTGGTGAAGAACTGGTCGTAGCGTTCGCTCCGGAAGTGCTCGAACGCGCCGATGCTCACGATGCGGTCCACCCGCCCGTCGAACTCCTCCCAGCCCTGCAGACGCACGTCCACGGTGCGGGGGCCGGGCAGTCGCGCGGCGAGATCGCGGACGTGCTCGTACTGGTTTCGGCTGAGGGTGAGCCCGATGGTGTCCACGTCGTAGTGCGTGGCCGCACGCAGCATCGTCGAGCCCCAGCCGCATCCGACGTCGAGCAGTGTCATGCCCGGGTGCAGGTCGCACTTGCCGAGCGACAGGTCGACCTTGGCGGCCTGGGCCTGCTCGAGCGTCATGTCGTCCCGCTCGAAGTACGCGCAGCTGTAGGTCATGGACGGGTCGAGGAACAGGGTGAAGAACTCGTCCGAGAGGTCGTAGTGGGACTGGACCTGCCGGTAGAAGGGCGTGAGTGCGGTCTGCGGACTGGGTGGCATCGCAGTGCCTTCCGTTCGAGGGTCGGCCGGCCCCCCGCCTCCCGTGGACCGTTCCGCCCGTTGGCGACCCCGACATCGCGAAATGTACGCCGGATATCGGCGCGCCGGGCATGCTTCGATCGGGACGGGCTGTACCCGTACCGAAAACGAGACACAACGATCGGGAGGTGCCGTGGACGTCGCGGAGATGTGCGAGCGGGTGCGCCGGCTCCTGCCGGCAGCGCGCGCGGACCTCGCGGAACTCGTGGCCTTCCGGTCGGTGGCGGATCCGCGTCTGTTCCCGCCCGAACAGTGTGTCGCGGCCGCGGAATGGGTGCGCGACGCGTTCACCGCCGTGGGCATCGAGGGCACGGGGCTGATCGAGACCTCCGACGGCTCCCTCGCGGTGTTCGGGCACACCCCCGCACCGCCGGGGGCGCCGACCGTGCTGCTCTACAGCCACTACGACGTGCAGCCCCCGGGCGACGAGTCGCTGTGGCACAGCCCGCCGTTCGAGCTCACCGAACGCGACGGCCGGTGGTACGGCCGCGGTGCCGCGGACTGCAAGGGCAACCTGGTGATGCATCTGCTCGCGCTGCGGGCGCTGCGTGAACTCGGGCCGCTGCCGGTCGGGGTCCGGATCGTCGGCGACGGCTCGGAGGAGACCGGCGGCGGTGGTCTCGAGGACCTCGCCCGGGCGCGTCCCGAGCTGTTCGCCGCCGACCTGGTGCTCGTCGCGGACTGCGGCAACGCGGAGGCGGGACGGCCGACCCTCACGACGTCGCTGCGCGGCCTGGCGAACGTCGTCGTGCACGTCGACGCCCTGGCCGGGGAGATCCACTCGGGGCAGTTCGGCGGCGCGGCCCCCGATGCTCTCGCTGCGCTGGTGCGCCTGCTGTCGAGCCTGCGCGACGAGGCCGGCGACACCGTGATCGACGGCCTCGACAGCCACGGCACGTGGGAGGGCGAACCCTATCCGGACACCACGTTCCGCGCGGATGCCGGTGTGCTCGAGGGAGTCTCGTTGCTGTCGTCCGGGACGGTCGCCGACGCCGTGTGGGCGCGGCCCGCGGTGACGATCCTCGGGATCGACGCGCCACCCGTCGTCGGCTCGGCGGCCGCGGTCGTGCCGCGCGCGTCCGCGCGGCTGAACCTGCGGGTCCCACCGGGGACGGACCCGCTCGCCGCGCAGGATGCCCTCGTCGCGCACCTGCATGCGCACGCGCCCTGGAACGTGCGGGTGCGGGTCGACCGGGAGGGTGTGAGCGAACCGTTCCGGGCGGCGACCGGCGGGCCGGGATACGCCGCGCTGCAACGGGCGCTCGGCGCCGTCTACGGACGCGAGGTCGGCACGGTCGGGCAGGGCGGCTCGATCCCGCTGTGCACCGTGCTGCAGCAGGTGCTGCCGGACGCGGAGATCGCGCTGCTCGGCGTGGAGGAGCCCGGCGCCCGCATCCACGCGCCCGACGAGAGCGTCGACCCGTCCGAACTCGAGCACATGGCCGTCGCGGAGGCGCTGGTCCTCGCCTCACTCGGCCGGTGACCGGAGGTCAGACCGACAGGTCGCGGCGCAGTTTCGCGACGTGCCCCGTGGCGCGGACGTTGTACTGCGCGACCTCGATCCGGCCGTCCTCGTCGACGACGAACGTCGAACGGATCACGCCCGTGACGGTCTTGCCGTACATCTTCTTCTCACCGAACGCACCCCATGCCGTCAGCGTGGTCCTGTCCGGATCCGACAGCAGCGGGAACGTCAGCTGCTCGGCGTCCCGGAACTTCGCGAGCTTGGCCGGCTTGTCGGGGGAGATGCCCACGACGGCGAGCCCGGCGCCGTTCAGGTCGGCGAGGCTGTCGCGGAAATCGCAGGCTTGCTTGGTGCACCCGGGAGTGCTTGCCGCGGGGTAGAAGTACACGATCACCTTGCGTCCGCGGTAGTCCGACAGGGATACCTCGTTGCCGTCCGCGTCGGGGAGGGTGAATTCGGGAGCCGTGTCGCCGGGAGCGAGCCTGCTGCTGTTTTCCGTCACCTCCGAGAGGGTAACGGACCTGTGCGTCCACTACCGTGGTCGCAGCACAGTGCAGCGACCAACTGGAGGATCACGTGGGTAGGGACACCGAGGCCATCGAACGGGACATCGAGAACGCCCGCAACCAGCTTGCGAGCACCCTCGACGAATTGAGTGTGCGCGCCAGCCCGAAGAACGTGATGGCGCACACCAAGCAGACCGTGATGGAGAAGGTGAACCAGCCCAACGTCAAGTACGCGCTCGTCGCGGTGGGCGCCGTCGTCGGTGCGCTGGTGCTGCGCAAGCTGTTGCGCTGAATTCTGTCGCGCCGAGTTCTGTCGCGCCGAGTTCTGTCGCGCCGAGTTCTGTCGCGCCGAGTTCTGTCGCGCCGAGTTCTGTCGCGCCGAGTTCCGGCCCCGAAGGGCACCGTCGTCCGGCGTACCGGACCGCGGTGCCCTTCGTCGTCTCCGGGCGGCGTCGGCGCGCGGGCCGATCGGTGACCTTGGACCGTTCCGAGTTCGATCATGGCGTGATTGACTGAGAGTGAGCCACACCGCGCCATCTCGGAGGGGGCTGACGGCCATGCCGAACGCACAGCGGATTGCACGACTTCTTCTCGTCTCGATCCTGACCGCCGTGGCCCTGCTCGGCTCCGGGGCTGCGGCCACTGCTGGGACGCTCGGCGGTGCTTCGCCGACACGGCTGCCCACGTCGGCGCTCGAGCCGGCGAACGGCGCGGTGGTGGGGGTGGGGCACCCGGTGACCATCCGGTTCGGCGCCCCCGTCGCCGACCGCGCCGTCGCCGAGCGTGCCGTCGAGATCACCACGTCGAAGCCGGTGAGCGGCCACTTCGCGTGGCTCGACGACCGCCGGGTGCAGTGGGTTCCCGACGACCTCTGGCCGGGGCACACCACCGTGACCGTCGCCGTCGCCGGAGCGCGCACCCAGTTCCAGGTGGGCGACGAGTTCGTCGCCGTCGCGAACCGCTCGACGCACCAGTTCACGGTCCTCCTCAACGGCGAGGTGGTACGGACGATGCCGGCGTCGATGGGCAAGCCCGGCTACGAGACCCCGGTCGGCACGTTCTCGGTGCTCGAGAAGTTCCGCGACCTCGTCATGGACTCGTCCACCTACGGCGTCCCGATCGACTCCCCGGAGGGCTACCGCATCGACACCGAGTACGCCGTGCGGCTCACGTGGGGCGGCATCTTCGTGCATGCCGCGCCGTGGTCGGTGGACTCGCAGGGGTATGCGAACGTCAGCCACGGGTGCATCAACCTGAGCACCGAGAACGCGCAGTGGTACTTCGACCGGGTGAAGATCGGCGATCCCGTGATCGTGGAGGGCTGACCGGCGGGCTTCGCCCGCCGGCGCACCGGACCCGGGACGGCTACTTGATCACTGCGCCCGCGTCGATCGGCAGCTGCACCCCGGTGACGTAGCGACCCGCGTCGCTGACCAGGAACAGGATCGCGTTGCTGATGTCGACCGGTTCGACCCATTCGATCGGCAGGGCGTTCATGGTCTTGAACGACTCGCCCGCTTCCTCCCGGGTGATCTCCGACGGCTTCTTGTCCGGGTTGAAGACCGCGTAGGTCTGCTCGTTGTGGATCATGTCGGTGTCCACCGACGTGGGATGCACCGAGTTGACCCGGATCATGTGCGGGGCGAGCTCGTTGGCGAGGGTCTTCGTCAATCCCACCACGCCGTGCTTGGCCGCGACGTAGTGCGCCAGGTTCGCCAGTCCCTTGATGCCGGCGGTGGAACTGGTGAGCACGATCGCGCCGCCGCCGTCGTTGGCCTTCAGGTGCGGCACGGCTGCCCGCACCGTCTTGAACACCCCCGTGAGATTGATGTCGATCATGTCGTCCCACATCTCGTCCGTCAGGTCCTCGACGGGCGCGAAGGTGGCGATGCCGGCGTTCGCGAGGACGATGTCGAGCCGGCCGAGCTGGGCGACGCCCTCGTCGACCGCCGACTTCAGGGCGGCACTGTCGCGGACGTCGGCCTGGGTGGCGACGATCCGCCGGTCCAGCGCCTCGACCTGCCGAACCGTCTCGGCCAGGTCGTCCGGCGTGGCGAGGGGATAGCCCACGGAGTCGACCTGCGCACAGAGGTCGACCGCGATGATGTCGGCGCCCTCCTCGGCCAGCCGGACCGCGTGACTGCGGCCCTGCCCGCGTGCAGCACCGGTGATGAATGCGACCTTGCCCTCGAGCTGACCCATGGTGGTACTCCTCCGGCATTCGGTGTGATGTTCGTCCCACAGTAGGTGGGTTCGACGGGCATCGGACCGAAATCGCAAGGCGGCTCGGCACACTCAGTCGTCGCGGCATGCCGGTGCGAGCCGGACACGCACGCCTCGTCGTCATCTGATGTGCGGCGCGGATACTGCCTCGTTCACGAGGGAGAGGAAGCGCCGTCCTCCTTTCGGGGGGAGTGGTGGTGTCGGGCGAACCTGTCGGTGGGGTCGGTTAGCGTGCCGGGCATGGGGGTCGAGGTGGTGCGCTACAACTACCGGTTGCGGCCGGGCACCATCGCCGAACATGCACTGATGCAGGAGTGGCATCGCTGCCGGTTCCTGTGGAACGAGGCGGTGCACCAACACAAGGCCGGTCGCCGGCCGACGTTCGGGAAGCTGGCCAAGCAGTTGACCGACGCCCGGGCCCGCTCGTCGTGGTTGCGGGACGGCTCCCAGGTCGCCCAGCAGCAGATGCTGCGTACCTACGCGCAGGCGTTGGACGCGTCGTGCACGGTCGAGGGCCGGGGCCGGCCGCGGTTCAAGGCGCGGAGGAAGACCCTGCCCTCGCTCGAGTACACCCGCCGCGGGTTCCGGATCCGCCACGGCCGGTTGGTGCTGCCCAAAGGCGTGCGTGTGCCGGTGGTGTGGTCGCGGGCACTGCCGTCGGCGCCGTCGAGTGTGCGCATCACCCGCGATTGCCTGGGGCACTGGTACGCCTCGTTCGTGGTGACCCGCGAGGCCGAGCCGATCCCGGCCGCCGACCCGAACAGCGCGGTCGGGATCGACTGGGGCGTGGCCCGCACCGCGACGGCCACCGAGGAGCGGTTCGACCTGCCGCAGCACGGGCACCGGAGACGGTGTGCGGCGCAGGTGGCGAGAGCGCAGCGGACGATGGCGCGGCGCCGCCGGGGGACGGGGCACCCACCCTCGAGGGGCTATCGCCGGGCCCGCACCCGGGCCGCGAAGGTGCAGAAGAAAGCGGCCCGGCGCAGCCGGCACGACGGCCGGATCTGGGCCCGGGCCGTGGTCGAGGCGCATCGTCTGGTCGCGGTGGAGGATTTCCGACCCCGGTTCCTGTCGAGGTCGACGATGGCGCGCACGGCCGCCGATGCCGCGGTCGCGACGGTGAAACGGGAGTTGCTCGAGCGGGGCAGGCGGGCCGGCCGGAAGGTGGTGCTGGTGCGGCCCGCGTACACGACCATGACGTGTTCGAGGTGTTTCGCGAGAGCCAAGCAACGCCTCGGACTCGAGGAACGTATCTTCCGGTGCCGGGCGTGCGGGCATACCGCGTGCCGGGACCGGAACGCTGCCAGAGTGATTCTGGCTGTGGCGGAGCGTGGCCACACCGGTGTCGACGACGTGAGTCAAGCGGATCACCTCCCTCCCGGTGGTGGTGCGGTTGCGGTCTGAGCCGGGAATCTCCTTCTGGAAGGAGAGGCGTCAACGGAGGAAATCGAGGATCACGACAGCTGTCTGCGCGGGCTGCCCCAGCCAGGGCGCGTGTCCGCCCGGGAGGACTGCCAGCTTCGCCGAGGGGATCAGGTCGGTCACCCCCCCGCGCGACGGTGACGTCGCCGAGCGGCTCGTCGCGGCCCCAGACGAGAAGCGTGGGCATGGTCAGGCGGCCGAGTTCATCGGGACGTACGCGCGTCCGCCGGCGGAACCCGGACGGCGTCAGCAATGCCAGGGGAGACACGAGTGCGTGTATCTCGTCGCGCGCGGCCGACTCGGCGACGGGGTCTCTGCGCATGGCAACGAGCAGATCGATCAGGTCGGGATGCCGGACCAGCGTCGCGCGTTCCCCCATGACGGCGGCAAACCGGAGCACGGACTCCCGGCCGGGCGGAACGAGACCGGCCGCCAGCCTGCCGAGCCCCGGAGTGGCGAGTACCCGGTGCGGCAGCGGGCACCGCGTCCCCGGAAAGGCGGGCGGCCCGACTAGTACGAGCCGGCCGACCCGCTCCGGGTGCGCGAGTGCGTACCAGGTGGCCCACACACCGCCCGCGGAGTGCCCGAGCAGCACGGTCTCTTCGAGGCCGAGGCCGAGGACGTCGAGCAGGCGATCCAGCCACCCGACCGCCGCTGTGCGGAAGTGCCGTCGGGGGTGGTCGATCGGGTCGCTGAGGCCCCGGCCGGGCAGGTCCGGGGCAATCGCGCGGACGCCGTCGAGTTCGGCGAGTAGCGGCAGAAAGAATCCGGCAGCGACCCCGGTGCCGTGGAGCAGGATCATCGGCGGTCCGGCGCCCTTCTCCAGGACGTGCACTCGGGTGGGCAAGTCCGATTCCACCCTGCGGCTGTATCCCGAGCCGTCCGGAAGCACTCGTTCGTACCATGCTCGCAGGCCCGCGTGGCCGTCGTCCGCCGACGTCCCAGCGTCTCGCACAATGCTCTTCGTGAACATGGCCCCAGTTTGTTCGCGACGGCCGAGCGCTCGCATCGGGCGAATTGTGCAGTCCGTCATCCCGCACAGGGGAAATCTGTGTACGACACCGCCGGCGAAGTGCCGGATCGGCGGGACCTGCTTCGCGGGATGCACGAGTTCGTGTCGGGCTGGACGGGGATGACAGCGGACACGACGGAAAGAAGAAGGAAGGCTGGCGATCTCGCAGATCGCCGGCCTTCCTTCGTGCTGTGCGCCATCAGGGACTCGAACCCCGAACCCGCTGATTAAGAGTCAGCTGCTCTGCCAATTGAGCTAATGGCGCTTGGCGGTGCGTCTCCGGGCGTTGTCCCGGCGACGAAGGAAAGACTACACACCTTCCAGGAGCGCACCAAATCGGCTGGTCATGCCGCATTTCGGTGGAAGCGGGACGTAACGCCGAGGGGGCCGGCGGCGATTGGTATTCGAACGTTATTCGCGTCGTCGACGTCGCGGCGGCTGTGCCTCGAGCGGGGCTGGCATCATCGAACGCACGCGCATCGACGTGCAGTTTTGCGGCCCGGGGGAGGCCCGGAATCGGAGGGTGAGAGTGGTTGGGAACAGTGCGGCGCCGCGCCGCCGGCGGAATCGGCATGCCGTCGCGGCGGTGCTCGGGGCGGTGTTGGTCGGCGTCATGACCTTCGTCACGGCCTGCTCCGGCGCGTCCGGCGCCGGCGGGGCCGAGGAGGTGCCGATCGATTCGAATCCCCTCGCCGCGCTCATCAAGCCCACGGTCTCGGCGAGCGTGGTCGACGGGGGAGTCGGCTTCTCGCCCATCGAGCCGGTGACCGTCTCGGTGGTCAACGGCAAGCTCGAGTCCGTCACGCTGCTCAACCCGGACGGGGAACCCGTAGCCGGGGCACTCGGTCCGGACGGAGCCACGTGGGCCAACACCGAGCCGCTCGGCTACAGCCGGCAGTACCGGCTCGAGGCCGTCGCGTACGGGCTCGGTGGAGCGACGACGACCGTCGTCTCGTTCACCACCAGCGCCCCGGGAAATCTCACCCAGCCGTACGTGATGCCGGGTGAGGGCGCGGTCGTCGGCATCGGCCAGCCCGTCGCGATCCAGTTCGACGAGAACATCCCCGATCGTCTCGCTGCCGAGCAGGCCATCACCGTCGTCACCGAGCCGCCGGTCGACGGCGCGTTCTACTGGCTGAGCAACCGTGAGGTGCGGTGGCGGCCCGAGAACTACTGGGCGCCGGGCACGAGGGTGACGGTGGACGTGAAGGTCTACGGTCGCGATCTGGGCGACGGTCTGTTCGGCCAGTCGGACGTGCACTCGAGCTTCACGATCGGCGATGCGGTGGTCATCACCGCCGACGACAACACCAAGCAGGTCACCGTCAACCGCAACGGGGTCGACGTGATGACGATGCCCACGTCCATGGGCAAGGACGGCACGCCCACCCCCAACGGCGTGTACACGATCGGCGACCGGTTCGAGCATCTGGTGATGGACTCGTCGACCTACGGCGTCGCCGTCGACTCCGCGGAGGGGTACCGGACCCCGGTGGACTGGGCGACGCGGATGTCCTACAGCGGGATCTTCTTCCATTCGGCGCCGTGGTCCCTCGGCGACCAGGGCGTGCGCAACGTCAGCCACGGCTGCCTCAACCTGAGCCCGGCCAACGCCAAGTGGATCTTCGACAACACCAAGCGCGGTGACATCGTCGTCGTGCAGAACACCGTCGGCGGCATCCTCTCGGGCACCGAGGGACTCGGGGACTGGAACATTCCGTGGTCGACGTGGAAGGCCGGAAACGCGCGCGCCTGATCCGGCGCCCCGGCGTGAGGCAGGCCGGGTCCGCCTCCTGCGGTAGCGGTTGGCACGAGACCCCCGGGATCGACGATCCCGGGGGTCTTCCCGTGTCGGGTGCCGACCGCCGGGCAGCCCGACCGTGGAGGGTCGACATGCGGTCCTGCGCGGCGGAGAATCAGGGAGAAGGCATGCCTACCTGTGACGTCGACCGACCGTGGACCACCGAGCGTGGCCCGGCGGACAGGTCCGAGTCGAGGAGGATTCATGTCTGCGACGACAGATCCCACGTTCTACCGCAGCCCGAGTGACGCCGTGGCAGCCGCGCCCGAGCGGCTTGCCTATGTGGCTGCCTTCGATCCGGCCGGCCGGGCGAAGGACGCGATCGCAGTGGTCGATTGCGAGCCGGGTTCGCCGACATACGGTGGTGTGATCGGCTGGACCGAGCTGCCGACGGCGGGCAACGAGTTGCACCACTTCGGATGGAACGCCTGCTCGAGCGCGCTGTGTCACGAGGGGCACGGTCACGAGGGGCACGGTCACGAGGGGCACGGCGATCACCACGGCCAGCCGCTCGAGCGGCGGTACCTGGTGGTGCCGGGCATCCGCTCGTCGAGAACGTATGTCCTCGACACCAAACCCGATGCGCGGCACCCGGTGGTGACACGCACGATCGAGGCCGCCGAGCTCGCCACGAAGGCGGGATACTCGCGGCCGCACACGGTGCATTGTGGACCGGGTGGCATCTTCATGTCCGCCCTGGGAGGCGCCGACGGCGCCGAGGGTCCGGGTGGTGTCGCGCTGCTCGACCACGACACGTTCGACGTCATCGGAGCCTGGGAGGCCGAGCACGGCGAGCAGTCCCTGGCGTACGACGTGTGGTGGCACCTGAAGCACGACACGGTGATCACCTCCGAGTGGGCCACGCCGTCGATGATCGAGAACGGACTGAACGCCGAGGACCTCCTCGGCCGCAGGTTCGGACACCATCTGAACTTCTGGAGCATGTCCGAGCGCAAGCCGACGCAGCGCATCGATCTCGGTGACGAGCATCAGATGGTTCTCGAACTCCGCCCGGCGCACAATCCTTCCGCGGCGTTCGGGTTCGTGGGCGTCGTCATCAGCGTGGAGGATCTGTCGGCGTCGGTGTGGATGTGGCACAAGAGCGACGACCGGTGGGCGGTGGAGAAGGTGATCACCATTCCGGCGGAGCCGGCCGACCCCGACGATCTGCCGCCGGCGCTGAAACCCTTCGGCGCGGTACCGCCGCTCGTCTCCGACATCGACCTGTCGGTCGACGACCGTTGGCTGTACGTCTCGTGCTGGGGCACCGGAGAACTCAAGCAGTACGACGTCGGCGACCCGTTCCACCCACGGGAGACGGCATCGGTGCGCCTCGGTGGGATCGTGGGCCGCGCGCCGCACCCGGCGGTTCCGGACCTCCCGATCGCGGGAGGCCCGCAGATGGTGGAGATCAGTCGCGACGGGCGCCGGGTCTACGCCACCAACTCGCTCTATGCGGCCTGGGACGAGGTCTTCTACCCGGACGGTGTGGGGGCGTGGATGGCGAAGTTCGACGCCGATGTCTCCGCCGGCGGCCTGGTCGTCGACGGCGGGTTCTTCCCGCACGGCGACGACTTCCGCGGACTTCGGGTGCACCAGACGCGCCTGCAGGGCGGGGATGCGTCCAGCGACTCGTACTGCTTCACCGGGTGAGCGTCGTCGCACGGCGCCTTCCGCCCCATCGTCTGGGTACACCCGATGGCTGCCCGGACCGTGTTCGGACGGGGGCACTGGTGCGGAGTTCGACACACGGCGCCGAAAACAGGCGAGTCCCTGACCGGCTTCCGCCGATCAGGGACTCGCCCTGTGGGGGTGAGTGACGGGACTCGAACCCGCGACAGCCAGGATCACAACCTGGTGCTCTACCAACTGAACTACACTCACCATCGCATTCGCGATCGGCCTGGGCCGGTTGCGCCTGCGGTACAGATACTAGCCTGAGTTTGCCGGAAACGGCGAATCCGCAGGTCAGGCCGGGCCCAACTCCTTCGTGACGGCGGCGATCTCGGCGGACGGGGGGCCCGGAGGTGCGACGAACGCGGTACGCCGGTAATACCGCAACTCGCGAATCGACTCCTTGATGTCGGCGAGCGCCCGGTGTGACAGGCCCTTGGCCGGTTGGCCGAAGTAGATCCGCGGGTACCAGCGGCGGCACAGCTCCTTGACGGAGCTGACGTCCACCATCCGGTAGTGGAGGTAGGCGTCGAGCTCGGGCATGTCGCGAGCGATGAACCCGCGGTCCGTCGCGATCGAGTTGCCCGCCAGGGGCGCGGTGCCGGCCTCCGGGACGTGTGCCCGGATGTAGTCGAGCACCATCTTCTCCGCCTCGGCGACGCTCACCGTGGACCTGCGCACCTCCTCGGTGAGCCCCGAGCGCTCGTGCATCTCGGTGACGACGTCGGGCATCGCGGCGAGTGCCTCGTCGTCGGCGTGGATGACGATGTCCACCCCGTCTCCCAGCACGTTGAGATCACTGTCGGTGACGAGGGCGGCGATCTCGATCAGCTGGTCGCTGTCGATCCGCAAGCCGGTCATTTCGCAATCGATCCACACAAGTTTGTCCTGCACGAAACACAGCGTAGTCAGCCCGGTCGTGGCGATACGGTCACGGTGACCATTCCGCGGCCGCACGTGGACGAGGAGGACACCGGATGACGGTCGATCCGACGCCGAGTCCGGTGTGCCGTTTGGGCTGCTCCCGCAGCCCAAACGGCACACCGGGCGCTACGCGCCCAGCTTCTTGTAGAAGGCGCCGACGATCGGCGCGACGACACCGCGCGGGGTGTAGTTGCCGGCGACGGACATCGCCTTGCTGATCAGGCCCGGCACGATGCGCATCTTGTTCTCCGCGAGCGCGTCGAGCGACACCTTCGCGGTGTGCTCGCTCGAGATCCACAGGAAATCCGGCACGAGCCTGTCGACGATCGACGCCTCGGCCGGGTCCGGGGTCTCCGTGCGCACCGGGCCCGGCGCCAGCAGCGTCACGTGCACGCCGCTGTCCTTCAGTTCCCCGCGCAGCGACTCGGAGAAGGTGTTGACGAACGCCTTCGTCGCCGCATAGGTCGCGTTGTTGGGTATCGGCATGTTGCCCGCCGCGGAACCGACCATCAGGATCGCCCCGGATCGGCGCTCGACCATCTGCGGCAGCACCGCGAGGGTCAGATCGTGCACGGCGACGGCGTTCAGTTCGACCTGAGCCCGTTCGTAGGCCGGATCGAGCTGGGCCACCGGGCCGAACGTCGCGATGCCCGCGTTGTTGCACAGGATGCTGATCGGGCGCTTGCCGAGTTCCTCGACGAGCGCGGTTCGTGCGTCGCGGTCGGACAGGTCGCACGCGCGGACCTCGACGGTGACGCCGTGCTTCGCCCGCAGCGCCGCCGCGAGCTCCTCCATCACGTCGCCGCGGCGGGCGACCAGGATCAGCGAGTGCCCGCGCGCGGCGAGTTCGGCGGCGAGAGCCTCGCCGATGCCGGAGGAGGCGCCGGTCACGACGGCTCGGGCGTCGGGGGTGGGAGTCGGCAGAGTCATGGTCGCTCAGCGTAGCGGCGGCCGGCTCAGATGCGATCCGCCAGGCGGGTGCCCTGCTCGATCGCGCGCTTGGCGTCGAGCTCCGCGGCGACGTCGGCCCCGCCGATGACGTGGGTGGTCACGCCCGCGGCGGTGAGCCGATCGACGAGGTCACGGACCGGTTCCTGCCCCGCGCAGATCACCACGTTGTCGACGTCGAGCACCTTCGGGTCACGGCGCTCCGCACCGAAGCTGATGTGCAGGCCGGCGTCGTCGATCCGCTCGTAGTTGACACCGCAGATCTCGTGCACCTTCTTGTGCTTCAGGGACGCCCGGTGCACCCATCCGCTGGTCTTGCCGAGGCCCTTCCCGATCGGGCCGGGCTTGCGCTGCAGCAGGAACACCTCCCGCGGCGACGGCGACGGGCGGGGCGCGGTGAGTGCCCCCGGGGCGGCCTTCGGGTCGGTGACGCCCCACTCGCGCTTCCATTCGGCCAGGTCGAGGGTGGGGGAACGGTCGTGGGTGAGGAACTCGGAGACGTCGACGCCGATCCCGCCCGCCCCGATCACGGCGACACGGGCGCCGACGGGCGCACCGTCCCGGACGACCTGCGGGTAGGACAGCACGCTGGGATGATCGATGCCGGGGATTGCGGGCACGCGGGGGGTGACGCCGGTCGCGACGACCACCTCGTCGTACGCGCCGATCAGGTCGTCGGCGCCCGCGCGGGTACCGAGGCGGACCTGCACCTTCGTCAGCTCCAGCTGGCGGCGGAAGTACCGCACGGTCTCGGCGAACTCCTCCTTGCCGGGGATGCGGCGGGCGATGCCGAACTGGCCGCCGATCTCGTCGTCGGCTTCGAACAGGGTGACGGAGTGGCCGCGACGGGCCAGGTTCACGGCCGCCGCGAGTCCGGCAGGTCCGGCGCCGACGACCGCGACGGTCTTGCGGCGGCGGGTGGGGGCGAGCAGCAGTTCGGTCTCCCGGCCGGCGCGGGGGTTGAGCAGGCACGAGACGTGCTTGTTGACGAAGGCGTGGTCGAGGCAGGCCTGATTGCAGGCGATGCAGGTGTTGATCTCGTCGGGTACGCCGGCGGCGGCCTTGCGGACCCATTCCGGGTCGGCCAGCATCGGCCGCGCCATCGAGATCAGCTGTGCGTCGCCGCGAGCGAGGATCTCCTCGGCCGTCTCGGGCATGTTGATCCGGTTGGAGGCTGCGACCGGGATCCCGACGTGCTTCGCCAGCTCGGCGGTGACGTCCGCGAACGCGGCGCGCGGGACGGAGGTGACGATGGTGGGCACCCGCGACTCGTGCCAGCCGATGTCGGTGTTGATCAGCGTGGCGCCCGCGCGTTCGATCTCCTGGGCGAGGGCGACGATCTCGTCCCAGCGCTGGCCGCCTTCGACGAGGTCGGCCATGGACAGCCGGAAGCAGATCCCGAAGTTCGGCCCGACGGCCTCGCGGGTGCGGCGGACGATCTCGACGGGCAGCCGGCGACGGTTCTCGGCGCTGCCGCCCCACGCGTCGGTCCGGCGGTTGGTGCGCTCGGCGAGGAACTGGTTGATGAAGTACCCTTCGCCGCCCATGATCTCGACGCCGTCGTAGCCGGCCTGCTGGGCGAGGCGGGCGCAGCGGACGTAGGCGCGGATCTGCCGCCGCACCCCCCACGAGGTGAGCCTGCGCGGGCGGAACGGGTTGATCGGTGCCTTGATCGACGACGCGGACACACTCAGCGGCCAGTAGCTGTAGCGCCCGGCGTGCAGGATCTGCAGCAGGATGCGGCCGCCTTCCGCGTGGACCGCATCGGTGATCGTCCGGTGCCGGCGGGCCTCGAGCCGGTTGGTGAGTTTGGCGCCGAACGGCAGCAGCCAGCCGGTCCGGTTGGGGGCGTAGCCGCCGGTGACGATGAGGCCGACGCCGCCGCGGGCGCGCTCGGCGAAATACGCGGCGAGGCGACCGGTGTTCCTGGCCCGGTCCTCGAGACCGGTGTGCATCGAGCCCATCACGACCCGGTTGGGCACGGTGAACGGCCCGAGATCGAGGGGGGAGAGCAGGTGGGGATACGGATTCGTCACGTGTTGTCCTCGATGGTGAGGGCGTCGAGCACTTCCTGGCACCAGTCCGCGAAACCCTGCTCGACGCGGATGCCGCCGCGCAGGACCAAGTACTGGTGGAGTGAGGGCCCGGTGAGCCGGTGAGGTGCGGGGAAGTCGCGTTTCTCGATGGTGCGGTACACCTCGAGGCGTGCGGCGTGGGCGTCGCGGTGGCGGGTGAGCTCCGCGAGGAGGGCGGGGAGGGTGTCGGGCCCGGCGGCGCGGATCTTCACGGCCAGGTCGCTGCGTAGTTGCTCGGGGTCGGAGGGCTGGGAGATCCAGCGGTCCAGTTCGGTGCGTCCAGCGGCGCTGACGCGGTAGACCTTCTTGTCGGGTCGCCCGTCCTGGGGCACGGTGCGGCCGGTGATCCAGCCGCTCTCCTCCATCCGCCGCAGCACGCGGTAGATCTGCTGGTGGGTTGCGCTGTGGAAGAAGCCGATCGACTTGTCGAACCGGCGGGCGAGCTCGTAGCCGGAGCCGGACCGCTCGACGAGTGCGGCGAGCAGCGCGTGTTCCAGTGCCATGCCGCGAGTATGCACCGAGGTGCATATGCAATCAAGTGCACATTGGAGAGGACGTCCGCGAACCACCCGGTCAGTCGCGAACGCGATTGTGTTCGCGGCTGACGGGGGATCGCGCGGATCGTCAGAGGCCGGTTCTCGGCGCGACGATCTCCTAGGCTGCGGGCATGAGTGCGCACACGGACGCCGTCGCCGGGATCGGGGAGGCCACCTCGCGGCGCCAGGTCTTCGCCTGGGGCATGTGGGACTTCGGGTCGTCGGCCTACCACGCGGTGGTGCTGACCTTCGTCTTCTCCGTGTATCTCACCGACGCCGTGGGCGACGACCTGCCGGGGTCGATGTCGGCGAGCACGTGGCTCGGGTGGGCGCTGGGCATCTCGGGGTTCGTCATCGCGATCACCGCCCCCGTCTCGGGGCAGCGCTACGACGCGGCCGGCCGGCGCAAGCGGTCCCTCGCGGTGCTGTCCTACACCGGCGTCGCGCTCATGGCGGCGATGGTGTTCGTGCGCGACGACCACCGTTACCTGTGGCTGGGCCTCGTGCTGCTGGGGGTGTCGTCGGTCGTCGTCGAACTCGCGCAGGTGCCCTACAACGCCATGCTCCGGCAGGTCTCCACCGAGGAGAACATGGGCCGGGTCTCCGGTCTGGGCTGGGCCATGGGCTACGTCGGCGGGCTGCTGCTGTTGCTGCTCGGGTACTTCGGTTTCATCGCCGGCGACGGCGACACCCGCGGCTTCCTCGGGGTGAGCACCGAGGCCGGTCTCAACATCCGCCTGGTGGTGCTGGCCGCGGCGGTGTGGTTCGCGATCTTCGCCGTCCCGGTGCTGCTCGCGGTGCCCGAGGTTCGGCCCACCGGCGCCGATCCCGGCGCGGAACGGACCGGGATCGTGCACTCCTACCGGGTGCTGCTGCGCGACCTCCGCGAGCTGTGGGCGATGGACCGGCGCACCGTCGGCTATCTCGGCGCGTCGGCACTGTTCCGCGACGGTCTGGCCGGGGTGTTCACGTTCGGCGCGGTGCTCGCGGTGAACGTGTACGGCATCGACGCCGCCGACGTACTGCTGTTCGGTGTGGCCGCGAACGTGGTGTCGGCGCTCGGTGCCCTCGCGGCGGGGCGCTTCGACGACCGGGTCGGCCCCAAGGCGGTGATCGTCGCCTCACTCACCGCCATGATGGCCGTCGGCATCGTGCTGCTTCTGGTGTCGGGGCCGGTGATGTTCTGGATTTTCGGTCTGCTGCTGTGCCTGTTCGTCGGGCCCGCGCAGTCGTCGGCCCGCACCTTCCTCGCACGCATCACCCCCGCCGGACGGGAGGGCCAGATGTTCGGGCTCTACGCGACGACGGGCCGCGCCGTGTCGTTCCTGGCCCCGACCCTGTTCGGGCTCTTCGCCTGGACGTTCGGCGCGGACCGGGCCGGAATCGCCGGTCTGCTCGTCGTGCTCGGCGCCGGGCTGGTGGCGCTGCTCGCGGTGCGGGCCCCGGAAGGTCAGTCCTTGAAGTAGGCAAAGACTTTGCGGGAGCGTCCGTTAAGGTTCGTTGTCGCTGCTCGCGTGCGGTCTAGCCCTCCGGGTGCCTTCACTGTTGTTCGCTCGGATTCGCTGGCCCGACTGACACGCACGTGACACGAGCCGACGGCGCGTATACGGGATCGGGCGCGGTAGCGCCGGCGGGCTCAGTGCTGAGCCGTGGCACCGAGCCGGCGCAGCTCGACGACGAGCTCGACGACGAGCTCGCCGGCGGCGGCACGCACGGCAGCCACACGGCCGGCGATCGCAGCCGTGGTGTGGGCGGCCTCGTGCACGGCGCCACGGTTGGCAGGATGGACGTTCGCGAGCTGGTCGACCCGACTCCGAGAGCGGTCGGCGAGCATCGCGGCGCGGTGTGTCACGTGGGCGGCCCGGTCGAGCTGTGCGGCCAGCTCGGCGACGAGCTCGTCAGCGGCGGCGATCGAATCAGCGCGGCTCGTGCGGGCGAGCTGCAGCAGCTCGTCGACGGTCATTCCGTGAGGTCGCATCGGTCCTTCCGGGGAGATCGTGAGGGCGTCACAGCCTGGGGCCGTCTTGCGTTGCGGACGCTATCACCGCGAATGGACCCGACAGGCAGCGAGTTGAGCTCGCCGATGAGGCGACGGCGGCCCCGGCAGACCTACACGCCGCCGAGGTTCCTCGGGTGCTCGAGGCGGCCGACGAGGATCGCATCGGGCATGGGTGGCACCGCTGTGCGGGCTGCGGTGCGGCGAGATCGCTGGGCTCCGGTGGCCCGACGTTGATCTCGGCGCCGGCACGCTCACGATCGCGAACAGTCGGGCACGGGCCGGCTCGCGCACAGTCGAGGGTGAGCCCAAGTCTGCGGCCGGACGGCGCACACTCCCGATTCTGCCGGCGCTACGGGTGGCGCTCGAGGCGGCACGCCGGCGACAGCAGCGCGAGCGGCTCGCCCTGGGCCCGGACTACGGCGCCGGCGCTTACGTCGTGTCGAACGAGGCCGGCGAGCCGTATTCACCCGAGGTGATCTCGGAATACTGGCGCCGGCATGTGCGCCGGGCCGGTGTGCGCCCCATCCGGCTGCACGATGCGCGGCACACGGCGGCGACGGCGCTGCATTTGCAGGGGGTGCCGGTGGCGGTGATTGCGGCGTGGATCGGGCACAGTGACGGGAGTTTCACGCTGCGCACGTACGCGCACAGTCAGCACGAGGCGCTGCAGGCTGCGGCCGCGGTTCTCGGGGGTGTTGTGACAACGGCGTGACACTCGGGCGGCCTGCAGCGGCCCCGGTCTCGGATTCATGCAGCTCGTGAGCGGTTTCGAATGCGGGAAGGATGGGGTGCTTGTCAGTCCTTGAAGTAGACGAGCTGGTGGCTCGTGGCGAGCAGCGTGCCGTCGCGGCTCCACAGCTGGGCGGCCTGGTCGAAGTAGCCCTGCGAGAAGCGGTGCGTGCGCGCGGTGCCCAGCACGAAGTCGTCGCCCTGGGCGTCGAGCTGTGCGGCGTCGGCGTGGAAGTACACGGTCAGGGACACGGTCCCGGCCGGCATGTACCGGCCGCGCCGCAGGAACACCCTCGGGTAGAAGACGTCGCACAACGCCGTCAGCGCCGGGAAGTCGAGTGGGCGGACCGGTGCGTCGCGCACCCACAGTGTCGTGGTGGAGTCGGGGTGCTCGGCGGCGTCCTGCTCGGGCACCGCGCCCTCGACGAACCGCATCTCGTAGTTGCGGGCCCAGGCGATGAAGTCCGGAAAGGTCCGGGCGGGAACCGTCTCCGCGGGCGGCACCTCCGGAACGTCGAGCTCGGTGTCCGACCAGGTGTCGCGGCGGGTGCCGAACACCGCGGTGGCGGTGGTGGTGACCATGCCGTCCTGCGTCAGCTCGAGCAGCCAGTGCTGGTTGGTGCGGTTGGTGCGGACCGCCCGCAGGGTGATGTCGAACTCGCCGTCGGCGACCGGGCCGGCGTAGTTGACGGTCAGGGAGATGGGATCGCCGAGCCGGTCCGGGTGCTGCTGGACGGCCCGCAGCAGGGCGGCGGCGGTGACGCCGCCGAACGGGCCGACCATGTTCGTGTACTCGGGGCTGGTCCGCCCCCGCGTGTGACCGTCCTCCGCGGGCTCGAGCGCCACGGCGGCGTCGAAGGGGTGGGGCGGGGCGGCGATCTCGGTCACGACGACTCCTCGGGAAGAACGGGTCCGTTCCGGCGCGAACCGGACTTAAGTATGACAACATACATAGAAATCGGCGGCAAGAGCGGAGCAGGAACATGGCGAGGCGCAGCGACCCGACCACCGGCCCCCGTGCCGCGATGATCCGCAGCGCGATCCGGCTCATCCGGGAGCGGGGCGTCGCCGCGACCTCGTTCGCCGACGTGCTCGCCCACAGCGGAGCGCCCCGCGGGTCGGTGTACCAC
This sequence comes from Rhodococcus ruber, assembly GCF_016804345.1. Taxonomy (NCBI): domain Bacteria; kingdom Bacillati; phylum Actinomycetota; class Actinomycetes; order Mycobacteriales; family Nocardiaceae; genus Rhodococcus; species Rhodococcus ruber. The sequence goes on from NZ_CP044211.1 coordinate 2,356,975, forward strand.
CATTTCCCGGGCGGAAAGGCGCAGCTCGTCGAGGAGGCCACGCGCAGCGCCGCCGATCACCTGGGCGACGGCGTGACGCGGGTGCTGGAAGCCTCGGACACCCCCGGTGCGCTGCGGGCGCTCGCCGACCTGTGGCGCCGCGGGCTCGAGGACGGTGACTACGCGGTCGGCTGCCCGATCGTCGCGGCCGCCCTCGGCACCGAACGCGGCGCCCGCGACGTCGCAGGCGTCGCGTTCGAGACCTGGTGCGACCTGCTCGCCGACGCTCTCGTCGCGGACGGGGTCGGTCCGGAACGCGCACGGTCGCTGGCGGTGCTCGTCGTCGGCGCGCTCGAGGGCGCGCTGGTGCTCGCCCAGGCACAACGCACCTCGGCGCCGCTCGACGCGGTGGTCGACGAGCTCACGGTCCTGTGCCGATCGGCGATCGACCCTGCTGTCGGGCCGTGTTTCGGAAGTGTGGAATCACCAGGCCGTTCGGGCGGTGAGGCGTGTCGCGAGCGCTGAATGAGCGGAGATTCCGGAGAGGGTTCATCGAGGGAGGGCCCGGCACCGCTGCGACGGGGATCGAATGCCTTCTGTTGCAGCACACCGGCTGAGTGCTTCGAGTGTCAGCACCGTCGACTATTCGGTGGACTTGGGGTGCGCAGTGCCGGCGGCCTTGATCCACAGGGTGCGGCGAGCGGTGTCGACGAGATACCACAGCCGTCCGCCGGCGGTGACCTCGTACTGCCACTGCTCCGTCACCGTCCCGCCGTGCGCGGCGGTGGCCAGAGAGCCTTTGAGTTGATGGTGTCGCGAGGTCGGTGCCGGTGTCTCGGGGCGGGCGCGCAGCTCGTTCCACGCGGTGAGGGTGTTCGACGGCGCCTGCTGACACAGCGCTTCCCACCCTTGACGGCGTCGGTAGTGGCGAACCGTAACTCCCACCCGCCGGTGGGGTCGGCGGGCGGGGCGACCCGGTCACCGCGTTCGGGGCTCACGCAGCGCCCGGCGGGGAAACCACACCGTGGTCTTCGTCGGTGTCGGCGGCGAGCAGGGCCGCAAGGTCCGGATCGGCCAGCGCTTCGGCGGTGTGCCGCCAGGCATCGATCACCTGTACCGCCGGGGCCGGGTTGTCGAGCGATTCTGCAGCGCGCAGCGTCGAGACCAGCTCGAGCACCAACTCCTGGACCTCCTCGCGGGAGAGGAACGTCACCCACGGGAACACCTCGGGCAGCACCTCGGTCACCAGCTCCCGCGCGCGGGTGTCACGTCGCATCACCGCCACGAACATCCGCGTCGTCACCGACGCCGCCGCGTGCTCGAGCTCCGCCCGCGCCGCGGTGGTGAGCACCAGGTCCTCCGCATCGCGCCGGCGCACCCGCAGCGACTGCGCCGGTGAGCGCCGGAGCCGCTCGACCGTGGCCTTGCCCCGCAACTGCAGGTCCGGGAACGACACCTCATCCATGCGCATACTTTAGAATTGCTTCTAAAGTCATGGTCTGTCGAGGCCCGCCACTCCTCGGATGGACCGAAGCGACGATCGCGATCCGGTCCGATCTAGTCCGCGATGGTGACCAGCACCTGTTCCGCGGCGTTGCGATGGCCGTCCGCGTTGGGATGGAGGGGGGCCGCCGGCTGGGACGGGAACAGGCCCTCGGTCCAGCGTTGCGCGGCCGGCTGGCACGCATCGTGCCCCACTGTGGACTCGCGCAGGTCGACGTAGTCGACACCCGCCGCGTCGGCCTGCTGCCGCATCGCGGCGTTGAGCCGGTCGATCTTGGCCTGCAGGTACGTCGCGTCGTCCGGCAGGATCGGCTGATCGGGATAGCAGCCGCCGTCCCGGATCCCGGTCGGGTAGCCGACCAGCAGGATGCGCGCCTGCGGGGCGCGGTCGCGGATCTCCTGCGCGATCGCGCCGTAGGTCGGCGCGAAGTCGTCGATCGCGCGATCCACGAGATCGACGCCGTCGCGGACGTTCGCGGTCGCGCACAGGGGTCCGGCCGGTGCCGAGGCCCTTCCGGACGAGCGATCGAGCGCGAGACACGACCCGGCCAGCGCGACCAGGCCGATGTCGTTGCCACCGATCCCGACGGTGACCAGCTCGGTGTCGGGGGTGAGCGCCTCGTACTGGGCGGCCACGGTGGAGCCCGACGAGACTACTTGGGGCCCTGACAGGTTCGCTGTCGTCGCGGAACTGCACGACACGTCGCGGAAGTCGTCGATGCCGAGTGTCCGGGCCACGGCATGGGGATAGTTGCTGCCCGAGCGGGCGCATGCCGGGTCGACCCGGGGCGGGATCATCGGGCCTGCCGTGAACGAGTCCCCCAGGGCCACATAGGAACTGTAGGCCGGACCCGGATCGGACCCGGTCGACGCCCCGGACCCGGTCGACGGCCCGGGATCGGTGCAGGCCGCGGCGGCCAGCACGGAGAAGGCGGCGGCCGCGACCGCGCCGAGCCGGCGGTGCCGTGCCGTGGTCACGGCGTCTCGTGCGGACATCCGCTCACGGCCGGTCGTCGATCCGGGCGAGGATCGCCTTCGCCAGCGCGTCCGGCGCCTCCTCGGGAACCCAGTGGCTGACGTCGTCGAGGACGACGAATTCGTATGGCGCGTCGACGAACTCGCCGCAGCGCTCGGCGCCCGCCCGGCCGAGGGCCGAATCCGCTGTGCTCCACACGTAGGTGGTGGGCACCCGCACCGGCGCGAGTTCGGCGAACTCGCGTGTCATGGCGCGGTACCAGTTGAGCGTGGCGGTCAGGGCGCCGGGCTCGGACAGCACGCGCACGTACTCGTCGATCGACTCGGAGCTCACCCGGTCGCCGTACATCGCGCGCAGCCGACGAGCTTCGTCCTCGAGCAGGACGTGCTCGGCCTTTCCCTCCTGCCGGAGCAGCTTGATGTAGGCCGCGCGGGCCTGCTGATCGGCGTCCTCGCGCAGGGCCCAACCGTAGGCCGCGGGGTGCGGCACCGACACCGCGGTCAGGGTCGTGATGCGGTCGGGGTGGTGTGCCGCGACCTGCCAGGCCACGGCCGCCCCCCAGTCGTGCCCCACCAGGTGGGCCCGGTCGAGCCCGGTCGCGTCGAGCAGCCCGACGACGTCGCCGACGAGCAGGTCGACGGTGTAGGCCGCCACGCCGTCCGGGCGGGCACCGGGGGAGTAGCCCCGCTGGTCGGGCGCGAGTACCCGGAGTCCCGCCTCCGCGAGCTGCGGGGCGACGGACTCCCAGCTGCGGGCGGTCTCCGGGAAGCCGTGCAGCAGCACGACCGGCGTGCCGTCGACGGGCCCGGCGGTGTGTACGTCGAAGGTGAGGTCTCCGAGGGTGACGCGCGTGGTCTCGAACATGGCGCCCACCGTACGGGTTGCCGTCAGCGGTGGGTAGGTCTCCAGGCCCCCATGCCGAGAACGATGAGACGCATCTGTTTCTCGGCGCGCGCCAGGACCTCGGCTTCCGCCGGTCCGCCGGGCCGGTCCACGTCGAGCAGTTCGAGCACCACCTCGAGCATGGCGGTCACCAGCAGGTCGGCCGCCATCTCCAGGTCGTCGACCTCCCAGTCCGCCATGCCGGGCATGCGGGAGAGGTCGACGGAGAGTTCGCTGGTGATCAGCCGCAATTCGACGGTGACGGTGCGCGCGACGGCCGGTTGCCCGCCGTGGCGCTCGCGGGCGAGGAACCGGAACGCCTGTTCGTGGGCGCGGACCTGCCGCACCAGGGTCTCGAGCGATGCTCGCGCCGAGGACGGGCCGCGCGCACGCCGGGCCTCGCGCAGCAGCCGGCGGAGCATGCGCATGGTGTCGGCGGCGAGCGCGACGCCGAGTTCTTCCATCGAGTCGAAGTGGCGGTAGAACGCCGTGGGCACGATTCCGGCCCGACGGGCCACCTCGCGCAGGCTCACCGTGGCGAAGCTGCGATCGGCCGAGAGCTCGAGCGCGGCGTCGAGCAGGGCCTGGCGGGTGCGCTCCTTGCGCGCAGCCCGCGTCGCGGGTTCGGGAACGGGGGCTGCGGACACGGGTTCGAGTCTAGGCAGTGCGGTGAACCGGTGGCCGGGGACGGGGGTGACGGCGGCCACATCGACGTTGACAGCGGGCCGGGCGGGCCTGGCACACTGAGTTCAGTGCACGTTTGTACACTGAAATTGGAGACTCGCTCGAGAGGAGCGACGCCATGACACTGCTTCATCGCGCCCGACGCGCCGCGGGGCCGGATATCGGACGAAAAGCCCTGATCAAGGCGCTGAACGTGCTCTCCGCCCCGCATCACCCGGACCGGTACCTCGAACTGGCCGATCCTCTCCTGGCCGTGCAGCGCACCCGGGCCCGGATCACGCACGTTGACCGAACCGTCCCCGGGTCGGTGACGCTCGAGCTGCATCCGGCCCGGCCCCTCGAGTTCCGGGCCGGCCAGCACGTGCAACTCGGCGTGGTGGTGGACGGCGTGCGGCACAGCCGCACCTACTCGCCGGTCGGTTCCCAGCATCGCCCCGACGGGCGCATTCAGCTCACCGTCGGGGTGCGGCCGGACGGTGTCGTCTCACGGCACCTGCACGAGAACGCCGCCGCGGGCGACGTCGTCGACCTCGCGGCCGTCGCCGGCGAGTTCTGCCTGCCGGCGCAGCGGCCGGACCGGCTCGTGCTCGTCAGCGGCGGCAGCGGCATCACTCCGGTGCTGTCGATGCTGCGCACCCTCGCCGACGAGGGCCATTCCGGGACCGTCGCCTTCCTGCACTACGCGCCGACCGCCGCGCACGTGCCGCACCGGGAGGCCATCGAATCCCTGGCCGACGCCCACCCCGGTATCGACGTGACCTTCGGCTACACCCGGGCGGCGGACGGTGCCGTGCGAGGCCACTTCGAGCGGGACCACCTCGAGCAGGTCGCACCCTGGTTCGCCGGCGCGCCCGCCTACGTCTGCGGCCCGGCAGCCCTCGTCGACGGCGTGCGGGCGGTCTACGGTGACGCCGACGCCACGCATCTGCTGCACACCGAGCAGTTCACGCCGCCCGCGGTGGTCCGCGACGACGACGCGAGCGGCACCGTGACCTTCGCCGCCTCCGGGATCCGCGCCGACAACAGCGGCGTCACCGCCCTCGAGCAGGCCGAGGCGGCCGGACTCACCCCGCAGCACGGCTGCCGCATGGGAATCTGCCACTCCTGTACGGTGACCCGGCTGTCCGGCTGCACCCGCGACGTGCGCACCGGCGAGACGGACGACGAGCCCGGCGCCGAGGTGCAGATCTGCGTCAACGTCCCCCTCGGCGACGCGGCCTTCGACCTTTGACCCCATCGAAACACCTGGAGGACAGCATGTTCGGTTTGTCCCTTCCCCTTCCCGCATTCCTGGCCGGCCGTCGCGAACCCGACCCGGCACCGGTCGTGCTGCGCCGCGAGCAGGTCGAGGAGATCGGCCGCGAACTCGACGCGCTGCGCGAACGCACCGTCGCCTCGCTCGGCGCGGCCGACCGTGAGTACATCTATCGCATCGTCGGGACGCAGCGACGCTTCGAGATCGCCGGTCGCGCACTGTTGTTCATGGGCTTCCTGCCGCCGGCCTGGGTGGCGGGCGTGGCGGCGCTGAGTGTGTCGAAGATCCTCGACAACATGGAGATCGGCCACAATGTGATGCACGGCCAGTACGACTGGATGCGGGAACCGGAACTGAACTCCCGCAACTTCGAGTGGGACACCGTATGTCCCGCCGACCAGTGGCGGCACTCGCACAACTTCCTGCACCACACCTACACCAACATCCTCGGCATGGACCGCGACGTCGGCTACGGCATCCTGCGGATGGACCCGGCGCAGCGCTGGCACCCGTACTACCTCGGCAATCCCGTCTACGCGACGGCACTGATGCTGTTGTTCGAGTGGGGCGTGATGCTGCACGACGCCGAGGTCGAGAACGTGGTCGCCGGCAAACGGAGCTGGCGCGACGTGATCCCGCTCGCCAGGGGCTGGTGGCGCAAGGCGCGTGGCCAGGTGGTCAAGGACTATGTCGCCTTCCCGCTGCTGTCCGGGCCGATGTTCGTGCCGACGCTGCTCGGCAACGTCGCCGCGAACCTCGTCCGCAACGTGTGGGCCTTCTCCATCATCTTCTGCGGGCACTTCCCGTCGGGGGTGCAGTCCTTCACCGAGGAGGAGACCGCGCACGAGACCCGCGGCGAATGGTATGTGCGCCAGTTGCTCGGCAGCGCGAACATCACCGGCACGCCGTTGTTCCACATCATGTCCGGCAACCTCTCGCACCAGATCGAGCACCACCTGTTCCCGGACCTGCCGGCGCACCGGTACCCGGAGCTGGCACCCCAGGTGCGGGAGCTGTGCGAACGGCACGGCCTGCCCTACAACACCGGCGGACTGCTCGCCCAGGTCGGTTCGGTGTGGCGCAAGATCGTGAAGCTGGCCCTGCCGCCGAGTTGGGTCACGGAGGAGCCCACGACGTCGGTGCTCATCGAGCGCAGCGTGCCGGTCGCGGGTACCCTCGCCCACGACAGCGCCTGAAGGGGGTACCGCCATGGTGGGTAGGTTCGAACGCAACAAGGACACGTTTCAGGAACTGACCGAATCCGCGGCGACGCACGTCGGCAATATCGCCGGCATCATCACCGGCGCGGTCCGGGAGGTCACCCGCGAAATCGGGGACTGGATCAGCGACGGCATCGAGATGCGCGAAGCCGCCCGCAAGGCCGGCGCCGACGACGAGCGCGGAGCGGGTCCGTCGTCCGAGCCTTCCGGCGGGCAGGTGTAGCACACGGACCGATCCGAGAACGCAGAGACGGCGAGGGTTCGGGTCAGATGACGCCGAGCGCGAACATCGCGTCGGCCACCTTCACGAAGCCGGCGATGTTGGCGCCGTGGACGTAGTCACCGGGCTTGCCGTACTCGGCGGCGGTGTCCACGCAGTTCTGGTGGATGTCGCGCATGATGCCGGCGAGGCGCTCGTCGGTGTAGTCGAAGTGCCACGAGTCGCGGGAGGCGTTCTGCTGCATCTCGAGGGCGGAGGTCGCCACGCCGCCGGCGTTGGCGGCCTTGCCCGGGGCGAACGCGACGCCCGCCTCGCGGAACACCGCGATGCCGCCGGGGGTGGTGGGCATGTTCGCGCCCTCGGCGACGACGCGCACGCCGTTGTTCACCAGGGTCTTCGCGGCGGTCTCGTCCAGCTCGTTCTGGGTGGCGCAGGGGATCGCGACGTCGCACGGCACGTCCCAGATCGAACCACCGGGGAAGTACTGCGCGTCGGGACGCTCGTCGACGTACTCGCTGATGCGGCCGCGACGGACTTCCTTGATCTCCTTGAGCAGCTCGAGGTCGATGCCGTTCTGGTCGACGATGTAGCCGGAGGAGTCGGAGCAGGCGATGGCGATGCCGCCGAGCTGGTGCACCTTCTGGATCGCGTAGATCGCCACGTTGCCCGACCCGGAGACGACGACCTTGCGACCCTCGAGCGAGGAGTTCACGGACTTGGCCATCTCCGCCACGAAGTAGGCGACGCCGTAGCCGGTCGCCTCCTTGCGCACCTGCGAACCGCCCCAGGTCAGACCCTTGCCGGTGAGGACGCCCGACTCGTAGGAGTTGGTCAGGCGCTTGTACTGGCCGAACAGGTAGCCGATCTCGCGTCCGCCGACGCCGATGTCGCCGGCCGGGACGTCGGTGTACTCGCCGACGTGGCGGTGCAGCTCGGTCATGAAGGACTGGCAGAAGCGCATGACCTCCTGCTCCGACCGTCCCTTGGGGTCGAAGTCCGAGCCGCCCTTGCCGCCGCCGATGGGCAGGCCGGTGAGGGCGTTCTTGAAGATCTGCTCGAACCCGAGGAACTTCACGATGCCGAGGTTGACGCTCGGGTGGAAGCGCAGGCCGCCCTTGTACGGACCGAGCACGCTGTTGTACTGCACCCGGAAGCCGCGGTTGACGTGCACGTTGCCCTGGTCGTCGGTCCACGGCACCCGGAAGATGATCTGCCGCTCGGGTTCGGTGAGCCGCTCGATGAGTCCGGATTCGAAGTACCGGGGGTGGCGCTCGAGAACGACGTGCAGGGACTCGAACACCTCGGCGGCTGCCTGATGGAACTCGGGTTCACCGGCGTTGCGCGCCTTCACCTGTTCGTAGATCTCTGCAATGCGGTCCGCGGTCGACACGCTCACCTACCTGACTGTGAGGAGACTGTTACATGGCGTTAACACGTTGATTCTAGGCGCAGCCACGAGAGGTCCCGTAGAGGGGTGGCGAGCACCCACATGCGTGCGGCGTCGGCCCGGCACGGCGGGGGAGGTGGTTACGCAGGCTCCGGGAGGGTGGCTTCCGGACCCGGGCTGCCGCCGAGTGCGGCGACGAGGCGTTCCCGTGCGCGTCCGAGGTGGCGGGTGATCGCCTCGACCGCCGCCTCGCCGTCGCCGGCCAGGACGGCGTCGAGAATCTGCTGGTGTTCGGCGGCGATGCTCGCGGTGGTGAGCAGTTGTTTGCCCTGCACCTGCACCATGCACAACCGGACCTCGGACACGAGCGAACCGAACATGCGGCTGGTGCGCGGGCTGCCCAGCGCGTCCACCAGGGCGGCGTGGAAGCGCATGTCGGGATCGACGACGGTGAGCGGGTCCCCCTCGGTCATGGCGGCGATCTCGGCATTGGCAGCCGACGCCGCCGCCGGCACCGTGCGGGTCTCGGCCAGCGCCCGCAACACCACGGATTCCAGGTGGGCTCGGGTGCGGTAGATGTCGCGCACGTCGTCGGGACCCAGGTGGGGCACGCGGGCGGTCTTGTGGACACTGCGCTGCAGCAGACCCTCGCCCACGAGCTTCTCGATGGCCGCCTTGGCGGTCGGCCTGGCGACCTCGTAGGCGCGCGAGACCTCGGCCTCGGTGAGCGCATCCTCGTGTGTCAGCTCGCCGGCGAAGACCCGTCGGCGGAGTTCGAGGGCGAGGGCGTCGACGATCGACAGGGCTTCGACGCGTCCGGCCAACGCTCCGCTCCTTCCGGCTCTCCGCGCACCCGCACGGACCTGCACGAATCCCTGCATTCTTGCACGACGCCGCACATACATCCTTGACACGCTTGTGTACTTGTCTGACAATTCTTCGCGATCGGCAGCAGGCCTCACGACGAGAGGGCGTTCATGGACCAGCAGACACTCGACCCGACCGGCGGTTCCCTCGCCTGGTCGGCCGTGACCGGCCAGGCCGGGGCCGTCGTCCCGTGCCGCCTGATCGACTGGAGCCTCGGGTCGCTCGGGTTCGCCGTCGCCTACCGGCAGCCCACCCCCGTTCTCGATCGGACGGTCCCGTGAACGCCGGCGCCGTAACTTCTGTCCCCGGCACCGGGCAGGCCGTTGCCGCACTCGTCGCCGCCCTCGGCGACGTCGTCGTCACCGATCCGGACCGGATGCTCGCCTACCGGCGCGACCAGTCGCTGCTCACGCCCGCCGGGACGCCGCTCGCGCTGGTCCGGGCCCGGGACGCCGACGACGTCGTCGCCACCCTGACCGTCGCGCACCGGCACGGCATCCCCGTCGTCACCCGCGGCGCCGGCACCGGCCTCGCGGGCGCGGCCAACGCCCTCGACGGCGGCATCGTGCTCAGTGTCGAGAAGATGAACGCCATCCTCGACATCGACACCGAATCACGCACCGCCACAGTGCAACCCGGCGTGATCAACGGTGATCTTGCCGCCGCGGCCGCTGAGCGGGGGTTGTGGTACGTGCCGGATCCCGGCAGCCGCGCCGTCTCCACCATCGGCGGCAACCTCGCCACCAACGCCGGCGGCACCTGCTGCGCGAAGTACGGCGTCACGGCCGACCATGTCGCCCGCATCAAGGCGGTGCTCGCCGACGGGCAGATCATCCACACCGGCGCCACCACCCGGAAGAACGTGGCGGGACTGAACCTCACGCAACTGCTCGTCGGCTCCGAGGGCACCCTCGCCGTCATCGTCGAGGCCACGGTGCGGCTGCGCGCCGCCGCAACCGCGGCGGCCACGGTGGTCGCGAGCTTCCCGGGCACCGCGCAGGCCGTCGCCGCGGTCCTGGCCATCCGTGAGCAGGCCGAACCGTGCCTCGTCGAACTGATGGACCGGACCACCATCGCCGCCGTCGACGACATGACGCACATGGGGCTCGACCGCACGGCCGGCGCGCTGCTGCTCGTCCAGTGCGACGGGCGCGACGCCGCCGCCGAGGCCCAGGTGTGCGCGCTGGCCTGCACCGCGGCGGGCGCGACGGAGGTGTACGACACCGCCGACCCGGTCGAGGGGGAGGAATTCATGGCCGCGCGGCGGGTGGCGCTCACCGCGCTCGAGCGGTGTGGCAGCACCCTGCTCGACGACCTGGCCGTCCCCGTGCCCCGGCTGCCCGAGATGCTCGCCGCCATCGAGGCGATCGCCGCGCGGCACGACCTGCTCATCGGCACGTTCGGGCACGCGGCGGACGGAAACCTGCACCCCACCATCGTGTTCGACGCCGCCGACGAGGCCGTCGCGCGACGCGCCCGGCAGGCGTTCGACGAGATGGTCGCCGAATGCCTGGCGCTCGGCGGGTCGATCAGCGGTGAGCACGGCATCGGAGTGCTCAAGCAGCTGTACCTCGAAACACAGGTCGGCCCCGTCGAGCGCGCCCTCATGCACCGCGTCAAGGCGGCGTTCGACCCGACCGGGATCCTCAACCCGGGACGCGGGATCTGACGGGACGGCGACCCGGGACCGACTTCCGTCCCTACCGGCCGACGGCTGAGGGTGGCACGGTGAAGGTCGACACAACGGCCCAGGTGCGGAACGGGAGAGTGCGGCAGTGGCGACGCAACCGGAATCCGCGCGGCGGGAGAAGCTTCGCCGTGCCTTCGAACCCACGCTGCTCGCCGTCACCCTCACCGCCCTGACGGCCGGGGGCATCGCGTGGCTTCTCGACGCGCACGCCGTCGCCGACGCGTGCTGGATCGCCGGCACCGTCGTCGCGATCGTCCCCGCCACCTGGTGGGTGATCGATGCGCTGCGGCGCGGACGCGTCGGGGTGGACCTGATCGCGGTGCTGTCCCTGGTCGGCACCCTGCTCGTCGGCGAATACGTCGCCGGGGCGCTCATCGGCGTGATGCTCGCCTCCGGGCAGGCCCTCGACGCGGCCGCGGAACGTCGTGCCACCAAGGACCTGCGTGCCCTGCTCGAGCACGCTCCGCACACCGCCCGTCGCCGCGTCGGCGACGAGGTGGAGGTCGTGCCGCTCGGCGACGTGGTGCCCGGAGACACCCTGGTCGTGGGGCCGGGGGAGGTGGTGCCGGTCGACGGCTGGGTCGCCTCCGAGCTCGCGGTGCTCGACGAGTCGGTCCTCACCGGCGAACCGATGCACGTGCAGCGCCGCACCGGGGAGGCCGTGCGCAGCGGCGTCGTCGCCGCCGGCGGCGCCTTCGAGCTCCACGCCCGCGCCACCGCCGAGGACAGCACCTACGCCGGCATCGTGCGCCTGGCCCGCGAGGCCGCCGCCGAGAGCGCCCCGGTGGTGCGGATCGCGGACCGGGTCGCCGCGTGGTTCCTGCCGCTGTCGCTGACGGCGGCGGGACTCGCGTGGCTGATCAGCGGCTCGGCCACCCGCGCCGTCGCCGTGCTGGTGGTGGCCACCCCGTGCCCACTGCTGCTCGCCGCGCCCGTCGCGATCGTCTCCGGCCTCTCCCGCGCCTCGCGACTGGGGGTGGTGATCCGCAGTGGCGGCGCACTCGAGAACCTCGGGCACGCGACCACCCTCGTGATGGACAAGACGGGCACGCTCACCAGCGGCCGGCCCGCCGGAACCGACATCGTCACCGCGCCCGGCGGCGACGGCACCGAGGTGCTGCGCCTGGCGGCGTCCGCCGACCAGCTCTCCCCGCACGTGCTCGCCGAGGCCATCGTGCAGGAGGCGAAGATGCGAGGGCTCGTCCTGTCGCTGCCCACCGACGTCGCCGAGCAGGCCGGCACCGGCGTGGCCGCGACCGTCGACGGCCGCCGCGTCACCGTCGGCAGCCTGGTCCTGCCCGACGACGCGCCGGGGTGGGCGCGGGCGGTGCTCAGCCGTGCCGCCCTCGACGGCGCCGTCGTCGCCTGGATCACCGTCGACGACGCTCTGGCCGGCGCCCTGCTGCTCGTGGACCCGCTGCGCCGCGACGCCGCGCGCACCCTGCGGCGGCTGCGCGCGGCCGGCCTGGACCGGCTGGTCATGCTCACCGGCGACCGTCGCGAACCGGCCGAGGAGATCGGCTCCGTCCTCGGCCTCGACGGCGTATACGCCGAGCAGACCCCGGCGGACAAGGTCAACGGCGTCCGCGCCGAGCGGGAGGCGGCGGTCACGGTGATGGTCGGCGACGGTGTCAACGACGCCCCGGCCCTCGCCGCGGCGACCGTCGGAGTCGCGATGGGTGCCCGCGGATCCACGGCGAGCTCGGAGGCGGCGGACATCGTGCTCACCACCGACCGGCTCGACCGGCTCGCCGATGCGATGGAGATCGCCCGCCGCTCCCGGCGCATCGCCGTGCAGAGCGCCGTCGTCGGCATGGGCCTGTCGCTGGTCGCCATGGGATTCGCCGCGTTCGGATACCTGCCGCCCGCGGTGGGCGCGTTGCTGCAGGAGGGCATCGACGTCGCGGTCATCCTCAACGCCCTGCGTGCCCTGCGCGGTGACCGGGACCGGGAGCTGGCCCTGCCCGACGACACCGAGGCGATGCTGCACCGGTTCTCGGCCGAACACGATGTGCTGCGGGACGACCTCGCGATCCTGCGCGACACCGCCCAGCTGCTCGCCTCCGGTGATCTGCCGGCTGCTCATGCCGCGCTGCGCCGCACCGATGCGTTCCTGTTCGACACGCTGCTTCCGCACGAACGGGCCGAGGACGCCGAGTTGTACCCGGCGCTCGCGGTCCCGCTCGGCAGCGGAGAGGCGACCGCGACGATGAGCCGGATGCACGCCGAGATCGACCGGCTCAGCCGCCGCCTGCGCACTCACCTGGCGCAGGCCGACTCCGGCGGCGGCCTGAGACCGGACCAGTGCGACGACCTGCTCGCCTGCCTGTACGGGCTGTACGCGCTGCTGCGGTTGCACTTCGTGCAGGAGGAGGAGAACTACTTCGCCCTCGCGCCCGAGGCCGAACGGACGGACGGCTCGGCCTGAGCGGCGCGGGCGGACGGCGGCGGACGCTCGTATCCGGTTCTGCCGACGCGACGTTCGCGGTGGAGCCGTCGGTCAGCGTCGGGCCTCGGCCGCGATCATCGACAGAGTCGGCCGTGCCATGGCCCGCACGAACGGCCCGGCCGCCGTCCAGTAGCGGCGGAAGAGTCTGCGGGCCTTTTCGTCGGTGCCGTGCACCCGGATCTCGGTGAGCAGGACGCAGGTCTGCGCGCCGTACGGCAGAACGGTGAAACTCCATGTGCCGACCCCGCATTCGGGAACCGAGATGCTCGACAGGGGCGTGCCGGGATCCCAGTCGACACGGCCGTACCCCGGCTCCCACCACCGGCCGACGAAGCCGAGCACGAGTTCGCGCCCCGGTTCCTCGGCGACCACCTCGAAGCCGCCCTGCGGACCGATCAGGTCCCCGAGACGGACCGCGCGGCGCGCCCGCACCGTCCGGTGCCGCGGCGCGCGCACGGCGTCGAAGGCCATCCGGGCCAGATTGGGGGCGGCGATCACCGGGGATCGCATGAAGTCGATGCGGCGGATCGCGGCGAACGTGTCCCCGGCGGGGGCGTCGACCACCCGCGCGCGTACGACCCGTTGCTCGAAAACCGGCAGCTGCCGGTCGGTCGCAGTGGAGTCACCGTCCGGCATTGTTGCTCCTCGGGAGCTGCGCCGTCCGATTCGCCGACAGCTGCCGGACCATCACCCAGCGCGCGACGAGGTAGCCGAGGACACCGCCGTAGACGGCCTTCAGTACCAGGAACCATCCCGTCGACAGCCCGGACACACCGAGCAGGTGCAGCACCCAGATCGCGAGCACGGAGACGGCCGCGGCGGCCGCCCCGAGCGACAGACCCAGAGACCAGGTCCCGGACGGCAACCGCGACAGCCACCGACCGGCCTGCGGGGCGTCTGCGGTGGTTGCGTCGAGCCCTCCGCGCAGCGCCCGACGCACCCCGGCGGCGGAGAACCCGGCGACGAGCACGGAGAGGATGATCGCGGTCAGCGCGATGTCGACGACGATCCCGTCCGCGGACCACAGCGGCACGAAGGACGTGCCGCGCTTGCCCGCCCACGCCAGCAGTGGATTGACGACGACGTTCACCAGGCCGGTGACGACGGCCTGCTTCCGGACATACGAGGCAGCAGAATCCACGGGCCCATCCTCCCGATCCCGGCCCGCGGGAGCGGGCTCGTTCTCATCGTGAACCGCGGAACCGTGCCCTTTCCAGGGCCGTTGGTCCCGAGAGGGCGGCGCCGACGGGGCGTGGACGGGACTCGGCGCTCTATCCTCGGACATGTCGGCCGCCGCCCCGAGGAGAGTCATGTATCTGCTGGCAGGTGCCGTCGCGCTCGTCGTCGCCGTGCTGCTGCTCGATCGGCTCGGGCTGTGGGCGGAGCGTCGAGGCTGGGTCTACTGGCGCAAGAATCGGCCACCGGCGAACGGAGCCGGTGCCGCGGGTCTTTTCGGTGAGATGCAGGCGCTGTTCTCGCCCTCGCACCGGCACGTGATCGACGAGGGCCGCTCCAGGCAGATGTCGCGGTCGGACACGGCCGCGGGGGAAACCGAACGGATGATCCTCGACCTGCACGCGGGAACCGTGGCGATCGACGTTCGCGGTCGCGCGCCGCAGGGCGGTCCGTCGTCGCACTAGCTCAGGCGAACCGTGCCTCCCGGCTGCAGATGCGCGACGCGGCCGCGGCATTCGATCTCGATCGGCGCCTGGTTCCCGGGGCCCGCGCTCACCTGGACCTCTCTGCCTTTGATGCGCAGGCGAAGACGGTAACCCCGGTAGAAGATGGGGAACTCCAGGGCGCCCAGCGGCTCGGGCCACTGCGGGGAGAACACGAGCCGGCCGCCGCGGGTTTCGAGGCCGGGGACGCACCGCTGCAAGAAGTCGACGCTGCCGGCCATGGCCGCGAGATGAATGCCCTCCATGGTGGTGCCGCCCTGGATGTCGGCGATGTCGGCCTTCAGCGCCTGGTAGAAGTAGTCCACGGCCTCGTCCCGGTGGGCTCGGGCCAGCACCCAGGAATGGACCACCCCGCTCAGGGTGGAGCCGTGCGAGGTTCGCGCCATGTAGTAGTCGATGGTCCGCGGGATCTCCTCGGTCGGGAACCGGTAGCCGAGCCGTTCGAGCAGTTCCTGCAGTTCGTCGGCGGACAGCAGATAGAACAGCATCAGCACGTCGGCCTGCTTCGACGCCCGGTAACAGTTGACGTCGTCGCCTTCGGCCTCGAGGATCCGGTCGAGTCGCTGGATGTCGCCGTAGCGGCGCCGGTAGCCGTCCCAGTCCAGCTCGGCGAGCTCGTCGTACCCCTCGAACTGGCTGAGGACACGGTCGTGGAACGGGACGAACATCTTGCGTGTGATGTCCTCCCAGCGTGTCGTCTCCTGCGCGTGCAGCCCCAGCGCCTGGGTCAGATACGAGCGGATCTGCAGCGGGAGCAGGTCGAGTGTCTCCAGCGCCCGCAGGATCACCCAGACCGACATGACGTTGGTGTACGCGTTGTTGTCGATCCCGTCGTACGGGGCGCCGGGGTAGCCGGAGTGGAACTCGTCGGGGCCGATGACTCCCCGGATGCTGTACCGGTCGCGAGTCTCGTCGTAGGACGCGAGGTCGGCGTAGAAGCGGGCGATCTCGACGAGCATCTCGGCGCCGTACTCGATCAGGAACTCCAGGTCGCCGGTGACCTGGTAGTACTGCCACACGTTGTAGGCGATCGCGATGCCGATGTGGTGCTGGCGCCGGCTCGGATCCGGGTTCCACCGCCCGGATCTGGGGTTGAGGTGGAGCTGCGGGCTCTCCTCGCGGCCGTCGCTGCCCGACTGCCACGGGAACATCGCGCCCCGGTGCCCGGCTTCGCGTGCCATCCGGCGCGCCTCCCGCAGGCGACGGTAGCGGTAGCGCAGCAGCGACCGGGTCAGCGCGGGCAGCCGCAGGTTGAGCACCGGGAACACGAACAGCTCGTCCCAGAAGACGTGCCCGCGGTACGCCTCACCGTGCAGCCCACGGGCCGGCACGCCCACGTCGAGGTCGGTGGTGTTCGCGGAGACGGTCTGCAGCAGATGCAGAAGATGGAACCGGACGACGCGCAGGGCGTGGCCGTGACCCGGACCCTCGTAGTCGATGCCCAGGTGATCCCACAGGTATCCCCAGGCGAGCACGTGGCCGTCGAGCAGTTCGTCGAACCGGCCCAGCCGGGGGAGCCACCGCGCGGCTTCGTCGGCCGGTTCGGACACCGCCGGGTCACGTCCGGTGAACACCGTCACGATCTTCTCGAGCGTCACGGCCCGGTCGGGGTCGACGTCGACGACGATCTCGTGTCCGATCCGGTCGCCGCCGTCGACCAACCGGCACTCGGCCGCAACCGGTTCCCCGCCGCACCACACCGTGTGCCGGGCCGCCATCGCCACCGGGATCCGCGACTGGTTGGTCTGCACCGCCAGCAGCACCGAGTCGGCCGACAGGGCGGTGGCCTGCAGCGGCCCGAGGTGCTCGTCGGCGAGGGCGCGGTAGCGCTCGACGAGGGAGTTCCGGACCGTGCCGTCCAGCAGGGAACGGATCTCGAGCCGGCCCGACCAGTCCTCGGCCGCGATCGTCGTCTCGAGGGCGCAGGCGTGCGGGACGTTCATGGCGACGAACCGCCGCTGCCGCACCGAGGTGGTGCGGCCCGCGGCGTCGCGGAAACGCAGCCGCCGGGTGAGGACGGCGCGGCGCAGATCGAGGTACTGGTGGTAGTCGAGCAGTTCGGCCGAGTCGAGGTCGAACCACTGCCCGCCGTCGACGCGGAAGGTCACCGGCAGCCAGTTCGGCAGGTTCACCAGACTCTCGTGGTCGACGATGCTCCCCGAGACCTCGTCGTCGAGCCGGTTGAAGATGCCGGCCACGTAGGTGCCGGGGTAGTGCACGCCGTCGGCCCGGGATTCGGGAGCGCAGCCGCGGGTGGCGAAGTAGCCGTTGCCGACCGTGCAGAGGGCCTCGCGCAGCTTCTCGGTGGACGGGTCGTAACCGTCGAAGAACATCGTCCAGGCGTCGTCCGGGGGCGGCGCGATCCCCGGGTCGCTGCCGAGCAGATCCGCCAGCCGCTGCAGGATCTCGCGAACCCGGTCCGGGCCGTCGACCGCGAACTGGGCCGTCGACCGCCGGTCACCCTCCCCGGGGTGGCGCACGACGACGCCGATCCCGGTCGACGTCAGGGCCCCGAACGCCTCGTCGCCGGTGAGGTCGTCGCCGATGTAGACCGGCATGGGGTCGCCTGCGCCGCGGACGTGCTCGAGTACCCAGGCCACCGCCCGTCCCTTGTCCCACTCGACGTCGGGGCGCAGTTCGGTGACCCCGCGCCCGTGCGTGACCCGCAGCGGGCCGTCCCGGCCGGCCGCATCGCGCACCGCCGCGAGGACCTCATCCATCCGGTCCCCGGCGACGTGGCGATGATGAACGGCGACGGTGAAACGCTTGGGCTCGACCAGAACGCCGGGCACGGCGGCCAGGCTGTCCCGGAGGGCGACGGCGAGCTGCCCGAGGTCGGGCACCGCGCGATCGGCGGCCTCGTGCCGGTGGTACGTGCCGTCCGGACCCACGAGCTCGAAACCGTGGCTACCCGCGTACCAGAGGCCGGGCACGCCGACCCGCGCCTGCAGGTCGGCCACATCGCGGCCGCTGATCACGCCGACCGGGCAGTACCGGGCGAGCCGGGCGAGCTCCTCCGCCGCGCCGTCCACGAGGGTGGCCGCACTGGGATCGTCCGCGAGGTGGGCGAGGGTGCCGTCGAAGTCCAGGAACACGGCGTAGCGGCGGGTGCGCAGCATGGCGGTCGCCTGGTGCCGGGATGCCAGGGCGTCCGGGATTTCCGACAGCCGGCGGTCACGGGGACGCGGTTCGACCGTGGGGGTGGTCATCGGCTCGGCTCGGATGATGAGTGCATGGCAGTCTGTCCCTCGGCGCCGTTGCGGAACAGGCCCACAGGAGTTTTCCCGATTCTACGATGTGCTCGCCGGTGGGCAGGCCCGTTTCGATGCGGCCCGCCGCCGGTCGGGTCGGCTACGACCAGGTCCTCGGGTTGAAGGCGACGTAGAACCAGGCATTCGCCGCGGGATCCCACGAACACGACACGAGGACGACAGCACCGATGGACCGATCGAACGCCTCGGCCTTGGAGCAGACGGCGCTGCCTTCCGGCCCCGCGAATTCGGCGCGGTAGAGCGGACCGATGCGCCACGGCGCCGCAGCGGCGGTCCCGGGTCCCACGGTGGCACCGAGGACGACCGGGGCGGCGACCAGACCGGCGAGGGCGGCGGCCCGGCGGGCGACCTTCTTCGACACGAGGACTCCTTCGGTTCGGGAACGGTCCCGGCAGCCTGTCGCGTCCTCCGCCGGAACCCGCCCCTCGATGATCACCGGCGGACACCCGCCGCGCAGGCGTTCGCCCGAACCGGCACCGCTGTCCGGAATCAGACCTCCAGCTGCTCGGCCTCCTCGATTGCCGCCTGCAGCTGGTCCAGTAGCGCTCGGGCCTGCGCGATGTCGAGAGCGACACCGAGGCCTTCCGGCAGGTCGAGCACGACGCCGGGTCCGTTCGCGCGGGCGGTGACGGGATGATCGCCGGTCGTATCGGTCACGGCTGGGTCCTTCCGGTTCGGGGGCACGGTTGCCGGGTCTCAGTCTGCCCGGAAGAACTACCGTGTGGGTGCGGGCGCACAGGCCGGTGCCGGAAAGGTGGATCGATGGCTGTCACGAGCGCCGGGATTCTGCTGTACCGGATCGACGATGCCGGTGTGCTCGAGGTGTGGATCGTGCATCCGGGCGGCCCGTACTGGACCGGCAAGGACGAGGCGGCCTGGTCGATTCCCAAGGGTGTGTACGGCGAGGACGAGGATCCGTTCGCCGTGGCGCTACGGGAATTCGAGGAGGAATGCGGAATGCCCGCGCCCTCGGTGGACTACGAGATGCTCGGGCGGTTCAAGCAGCCCTCCGGGAAGATCGTCACCGTCTACGCCGCCGAGACCGCCGCGGAGCTGGCCTTCCTGGGCAGCAACACCTTCGATCTGGAGTGGCCGCCGCGGTCCGAAAAGGTGCAGAGCTTTCCCGAGGTGGACGACGCCCGCTGGTTCCCGCTCGCCGTCGCGGACGTCAAGCTCGTGAAGGGGCAGCGCCCGATCCTCGCCCGGCTCGGCGAGCGGGTGCACGCGGCCGGCCGGGCGTCCGCGGGGACGTCCAGCAGCGGAACGGAGGACGCGGGTACGTGAGCAAGACCGTGCTGATCACCGGGGGAGGGCGGGGACTCGGCCGGGTCACGGCCGGGAAGCTCGCCGCCCGAGGGCACAACGTCCTGCTCACCGCGCGTACCCGGGCTGCCGCGGAGGACGCCGTCGCGGCGATACGGCGGGAGCATCCCGGTGCGCGAGCCGAGCCCCGCTGGGTGGACCTGTCCTCCCTCGAACAGGTCCGCTCCTTCGCCGTCGCGGAAGCCGCGCGGGGCGCACCGATCGACGTGCTGTTCCACATCGCCGGAATCCTGCAGACGAGCAAGCAGCGCCGGCTCACCGTCGACGGGTACGAGGAGACGGTGGCCGTCAACGTCCTGGCCCCGTTTCTGCTCACCCGCCTGCTCCTACCGGCACTCGAACGCAGCGAGGCCGCGCGCGTCGTCACCGTCGGCTCGCGGCTGCATCTGCCCGGATCCCGCGGTGCGCCGGTCGACTTCGACTTCGCCGACGTCCAGCTCGAGCACGGGTACCACCCCGATCGGGCGTACAAGAATTCGAAGCTGGCGGTGCTGTGGTTCACCTACGAGCTCCAGCGCCGCCTCGAGGGGCGTCCGATCACCGCGAACGCCGTGTGCCCCGGTTTCGTGCCCACCACCGCTGCGGCGAGCACCCGCGGTCTCATGCGGCTGTTCATGGCGCACGTGTTGCCGCACATGCCGTTCGCCACGTCCGTCGACGCGGCCACCGACTCGCTGGTGTTCATGGCCGTCGACCCGTCGCTCGACGGAATCGGCGGCCGGTTCTTCGGCGAGTGCCACGAGATCGACTCCAGCCCGCAGTCCCACGACGTCGCTCAGGCCCGGCGGTTCTGGGAACTCGCCGAACGCCTCACCCGCGCGGCGTGACCGCACAGCCCGCGACCGGCACAGACGCGCGGGCGCCAGTCAACCGCGGCGACTATCGGGGCCGCGGCTGACTGGGAACGCCGCGGATACTGGACCCCGGCCGGAGGCCGGCAGTGTCACCGCGGCCGGAGGCCGGCAGTGTCACGGTGCCCCCGGCAGGACTCGAACCTGCGACCTAGAGATTAGAAGGCTCTTGCTCTATCCAGCTGAGCTACGGAGGCGCGGCCAGAATCTTAACTGTTTGCCGGTGCGTGCCCGACCGAGGCCCCGCCGCTGCCGGCGCGGTGGGCGCGTGCGTCCCGATCGGGCGGCGAATCCACCCGTCGCGCCGCGAGCGCGGGCATACACTCCGTAGGTAGCTGAAATGTGAGGTATGCCACATGCAAGTACCTTCGGCTTTCGAATACGAGCGCGCCACCGGCATCGAACACGCCATCGCTCTACTGGACGAACGCGGCGAGGAAGCCCGAGTCGTCGCTGGTGGGCACAGTCTCCTGCCGATGATGAAACTGCGGCTCGCCGGCCCCGAGTGTCTGATCGACATCAACGACCTGGCCGGCGAGCTCGGCTACATCGCCGTCGAGCCCGACGTCGTGCGGATCGGCGCGCTGGCGCGGCACCGCGAACTCCTCGAAAACGAGGCGCTCGCCGAGATCTTCCCGATCTTCCGCGACGCCGAACGCGTTATCGCCGACCCCGTGGTGCGCAACCGCGGCACGATCGGCGGGTCGCTGTGCCAGGCCGACCCCGCCGAGGACCTGTCCACCGTGTGCCAGGTCCTCGACGCATCGGTCGTGCTGCGCGGTCCGCGCGGCAGCCGGACGCTGACGATGGAGGAGTTCCACCTGGGCCCCTACGAGACGACCGCCGCCGCCAACGAACTGCTCGTCGAGGTCCGGCTGCCGCGACGGGGCCGCGGGTCGAGCGCCTACGCCAAGGTCGAGCGACGAACGGGGGACTGGGCGATCGCCGCCGCCGGCGCGGCGGTGTGGATGAGCGACGGCGCCATCGACGACGCGCGCGTCGGCCTCACCGCGGTCCGGGCGGACGCGCAGGCCCTGGCCGGCATCTCCGACCGGCTGCGCGGCGCGACGCCGTCCGAGGACCTCTACCGCGAGGCCGGCGAACTCGCCGCCGCCGCGAGCGACCCGGTCGCGGACCAGCGCGGCACCGTCGACTACAAACGCCACCTCGCCGCGGAGCTCACGGTGCGGACCCTGCGCCGCGCCGTCGAGCGGCTCACCACCTCCGAAAGGGGTTGACCCGATGCGTGTTTCGATGACCGTCAACGGAGACGAGGTCAGTGCCGAGGTGGAACCGCGGCTGCTGCTCGTCCACTTCCTGCGCGATCACCTCGGCCTGACCGGCACGCACTGGGGCTGCGACACCAGCAACTGCGGCACCTGCGTCGTCGCGGTCGACGGCGAGCCCGTCAAGTCGTGCACCATGCTCGCTGCCATGGCGAGCGGCCACGACGTGCGCACCGTCGAGGGACTCGAGCGCGACGGCGTGCTCGACCCCGTCCAGGAGGGCTTCATGCGCTGCCACGGGCTGCAGTGCGGCTTCTGCACCCCCGGCATGATGATCACCGCCCGCGCCCTGCTCGACCGCAACCCGGACCCCGACGAGCAGACCATCCGCGAGGCGATCTCCGGGCAGATCTGCCGCTGTACCGGCTACACCACCATCGTGCGGTCCGTCCGCTGGGCCGCCGAACACCCCGCCACCGAGAAGGCGCCGTCATGACCGCCGTCGACCCGACCCCCGAGCTGCTCGACACCGTCGACAACGACGAGAAGCCGTGCGGCCACGGCCGCATGCTGCGCAAGGAGGACCCGCGATTCATCCGCGGCCACGGCCGCTTCGTCGACGACGTGCAACTACCCGGCATGCTGCACCTGGCGATCCTGCGCTCCCCGGTCGCGCACGCGAAGATCCTCGGCATCGACACCAGCGCCGCGCAGGCCCACCCGAAGGTGCGGGCCGTCGTCACCGGCGCCGACCTCGCGGACAAGGGCCTGGCCTGGATGCCGACCCTGTCCAACGACGTCCAGGCCGTCCTCGCCACCGACAAGGTCCGCTTCCAGGGCCAGGAGGTCGCCTTCGTCGTCGCCGAGGACCGGTACTCCGCCCGCGACGCCCTCGAACTCATCGACGTCGAGTACGACATCCTCGATCCGGTCGTCGACGTCCGTCGCGCCCTCGCACCCGAGGCCCCGGTGATCCGCACCGACCTCGAGGGCAAGACCGACAACCACTGCTTCGACTGGGAGACCGGGGACGCCGCCGCCACCGAAGCCGCGTTCGCGAAGGCCGACGTGATCACCCGGCAGGAGATGGTCTATCCCCGGGTGCACCCGGCGCCGATGGAAACCTGCGGTGCCGTGGCCGACTACGACCGGATCACCGGCAAGCTCACGCTGTGGTCGACGAGCCAGGCGCCGCACGCCCACCGCACCCTCTACGCCCTCGTCGCGGGTCTGCCCGAACACAAGATCCGGGTGATCGCCCCGGACATCGGCGGCGGGTTCGGCAACAAGGTGCCCATCTATCCCGGGTACGTCTGCGCGATCGTCGCGTCCCTCGTCACGGGCAAGCCGGTCAAGTGGATGGAGGACCGCAGCGAGAACCTGGTGAGCACCGGCTTCGCCCGCGACTACGTGATGGTCGGTGAGATCGCAGCGACCCGCGAGGGGAAGATCCTCGCGATCCGCACCCAGGTCCTCGCGGACCACGGCGCGTTCAACGGCACCGCCGCCCCGGTGAAGTACCCGGCCGGCTTCTTCGGGGTGTTCACCGGCAGCTACGACATCGAGGCCGCCTACTGCCACATGACCGCCGTCTACACCAACAAGGCGCCCGGCGGCGTGGCCTACGCGTGCTCGTTCCGCATCACCGAAGCCGTCTACCTCGTCGAGCGGCTCGTGGACTGCCTGGCCTACGATCTCGAGCTCGATCCGGTGCAGCTGCGGCTGCAGAACCTGCTGCGGCCCGAACAGTTTCCGTACACCAGCAAGACCGGATGGAAGTACGACTCCGGCGACTACGCGACCACCCTGCGCAAGGCGGCGGAGATGGTCGGGTACGAGGAGTTGCGCCGCGAGCAGGCCGAGCGCCGCGCGCGGGGCGAACTGATGGGCATCGGCGTGGCGTTCTTCACCGAGGCCGTCGGTGCCGGCCCCCGCAAGGACATGGACATCCTCGGTCTCGGCATGGCCGACGGCTGCGAGCTGCGCGTGCACCCCACCGGCAAGGCGGTGGTGCGGCTGTCCGTGCAGACCCAGGGCCAGGGGCACGAGACGACGTTCGCGCAGATCGTCGCCGAGGAACTCGGCATCCCACCCGAGGACATCGACGTCGTGCACGGCGACACCGACAACACCCCGTTCGGTCTCGGCACCTACGGCAGCCGGTCCACCCCGGTCTCCGGCGCGGCCGCCGCCCTCGTCGCGCGCAAGGTCCGCGACAAGGCCCGGATCATCGCCTCCGGCATGCTCGAGGTGTCCGTCGCCGACCTCGACTGGACCAAGGGCTCCTTCCACGTCAAGGGCGATCCGACCGCGTCGGTGACCATCCAGGACATCGCGATGCGGGCGCACGGCGCCGGCGATCTGCCCGAGGGTGTCGAGGGCGGACTCGAGGCCCAGATCTGCTACAACCCCGAGAACCTCACCTACCCGTACGGGGCGTACTTCTGCGTCGTCGACGTCGACCCCGGCACGGGTGAGGTGACGGTCCGCCGATTCCTTGCCGTCGACGACTGCGGCACCCGCATCAACCCGATGATCATCGAGGGCCAGGTCCACGGCGGACTCGTCGACGGCATCGGGATGGCGCTGATGGAGATGATCGAGTTCGACGAGGACGGCAACTGCCTCGGCGGCTCGCTCATGGACTACCTCATCCCCACGGCCATGGAGGTGCCGCACTTCGAGACCGGGTTCACCGTCACCCCGTCGCCGCACCACCCGATCGGCGCCAAGGGCATCGGCGAGTCCGCGACCGTCGGCTCGCCGCCCGCCGTGGTCAACGCCGTCGTCGATGCCCTGCGCCCCTTCGGGGTGCGGCACGCCGACATGCCGCTGACCCCGTCCCGGGTGTGGGAGGCGATGCAGGGCCGGCCCACCCCGCCGATCTGACCCACCGGCCCGAACCAGGGAGAGCCGTATGGACCTGACGATGCGTGCCGCGGAACTGACCCGCCGGCGCCGGGCGTTCGTCCGTGCCACCGTGGTGCGCGCCCAGCGGCCGACGTCCGCGCGGCCCGGCGACTGCGCGCTGGTACTCGACGACGGCACGATCGAAGGTTTCGTCGGTGGCCAGTGCACCGAGACCTCGGTGCGGGACGCCGCGCGACAGGCCCTGACCACGGGGGAGAGCACCCTGCTGCGGGTCCTGCCCGGCACCGCGCAGACCTTCCCCGACACCCCGGGGGCCACCGTCGCGGTCAATCCGTGCCTGTCGGGCGGCGCGACGGAGATCTTCCTCGAGCCGCAGCTACCCGCCCCGATGCTCGTCGTGTCGGGGTCGACGCCGGTGGCCGAGGCCGTCGCGGACTTCGCCGAGCGGCTCGACTTCGTGGTCGACCGCCTCGAGCCGGGCGCCACGCCCGCCGCCGACGCCGCGGCCGTCGTCGTCGCGAGCCTCGGTGGCGAGGAGCCGGGCGTCATCCGGGCCGCCCTCGACGCCGGGATCGGCTACGTCGGGCTCGTCGCCAGCCGGCGGCGCGGCGCCGACGTGCTCGCGCAGGCCGAGGTGCGCCCCGACGAACGAGCGCGCGTGCACACCCCCGCGGGTCTCGACATCGGGGCGCGCACCGCCGCGGAGATCGGGCTGTCGATCGTCGCCGAACTGGTGCAGGCGGTCCGCCGCGAGAATCTCGGGTCGCCCACCGCGCCGATCGCGGCCCCGCACACCGCGGTGGACCCCGTGTGCGGGATGACCGTCACCGTCACCGCCGACACGCCGCATCTGTCCGACGCCTGCACCGATGTGTGGTTCTGCTGCCCGGGATGCCGCCGCGCCTACCAGAAGGAACACGCCACGTGTTCGTGACGGGACCGGCTCCGGGAGCCGGCCGATGAGCGTGTTCGCCGACGTCGACGACGTCGTCCGCCGGTTCGACGACCGGGACTACCTGCTCGACGAGGGCACCGCCACCGCCCTGTATCTCGCAGTGGAACTCGGCCGGCCGCTGCTGCTCGAGGGCGAACCCGGCGTCGGCAAGACCACCGCCGCCAAGGCCCTCGCCGCCGCCGTGGGCACCGAGCTGATCCGGTTGCAGTGCTACGAGGGTCTCGCCGCGAGCGAGGCCCTCTACGACTGGAACTACCAGCGGCAGCTGCTCGCGATCCGGCTCGCGGAAACCCGCGGCGAGACGCTGCGCGAGGCCGACCTCTACACCGAGGAGTTCCTGCTCGAACGGCCGGTGCTGCGCTGCGTGCGCCACCGCGGGCCCACCGTCCCGGTGCTGCTCATCGACGAGATCGACCGGGCCGACGACGAATTCGAGGCGCTGCTGCTCGAGTTCCTCGGCGAGTACTCGGTCACGATCCCCGAACTCGGCACCCTCGCCGCCGCTCGGCCCCCGATCGTCGTGCTCACCTCCAACCGCAGTCGCGACCTGCACGACGCGCTGCGCCGGCGCTGCCTGTACCACTGGATCGACTATCCGGACCGGCACCGCGCCGTGGCGATCCTGCGCCGCACCGTCCCCGCCGCGAACCTCGCGCTGGTCGAATCGGCCGCCGACTTCGTCGCCTCCGTGCGCCGGTTGGACCTGGACAAGGCGCCGGGCATCGCCGAGACCATCGACTGGGTGTCCGCACTCGTGGCGCTCGGAGTGGCGGATCTGGTCCACCCGGGCGCGGTGGCGACACTGACCGCGCTCGCCAAGACCCCCGACGACCGGACCACCATCCGCGCCGAATACGAGGAGTTCCGCGCGTGAGCAGCGCGCTGCTGCTGCGCGGCGTCGACCTCGCCGCGTTCACCGTGGCGCTCACCGACCGGTTGCGCCGCGCCGGCGTGCCCGTCGCCGCGACCGCCACCGCGACCCTGGTGCGGGCACTGCGCCTGCACCCGCCGCGCACCCGCAGTCGCCTGTACTGGACGGCGCGGATCGCCCTCGTCGACCGGCAGGACGCGCTCGAGGCATTCGACGCCGTCTTCGCCGAGGTCTTCGACCAGCAGGCGCTCGCCGTCGACCCGCACGCCCGGCGCACCGGACCCGACGGGGCGACGGGCGCGGGGGAGACCACCGTGCCGGCGCCGCACGCGCCGCCGGGGGCGCCGCAGTCCGGTGTGCCGTGGCACACCGGCGCCCCGCGTCGATCCGGCGGACCCGGCGAGACGGGCCGGCCCGGGCCATGGGCGCCGAGCCCCGTCGAGATCGTCGCCGACCAACCGTTCGGCGACCTCCGGCCCGAGGACCTGCGCCTGCTGGGGCAGTGGCTCGAGCAGGCCCGGGTGCGCTGGCCGCGGCGCCTCGGCCGCCGCCGCACGCCGCACCACCACGGCCGCCTCGACGTGCGGGCCACCCTCGCCGCCTCCCGGCACACCGGGTTCGAGCTGATCCGTCTGTGCCGGGCGCGGCCGATCCGCCGGCCGCGCCGGATCGTGGTGCTGTGCGACGTGAGCCGGTCCATGCACGGCTACGCCGACACCTACCTGCACCTGATGCGGGCCGCGGTGCGCGCCGGCGACGCCGAGGTGTTCGCGTTCTCCACGAGCCTGACCCGGCTCACCGCGACCCTGGCGCACCGCTCCGCCGAGCACGCCGTCGCCCGCGCCAACGACACGGTCGTCGACCGCTACGGCGGCACCCACATCGCCGGGAGCCTCGAGGCGTTGCTCGCCTCCCACCACGGCAACCTGCTGCGCGGCGCCGTCGTGTTCGTCGCCTCCGACGGGTGGGACAGCGACGATCCGCAGGCGCTCGGCCGGGCCGTCGCGCGGATCCGTCGCCGCGCCCACCGGCTGGTGTGGCTGAACCCGCGGGCCGGCCGGCCCGGCTACCGTCCCGAGACGGGGCCCATGGCGGCAGCGCTGCCGCACTGCGACGCTCTGCACGCGGCCGACACCCTCGACGCCCTGCGCGTGGTGTTCGATCTCGACCCGGTCGCCGGGTGGGTGGCGCACGTCTCCGACGGTGCGTCGTAGCGGCGCTCGCCGAGGTCCTACCCTGGTACCTATGGCATCACCCGAGCTCGCGTCGGCCGCGCCGACCTCCTCGCCGCCGGCCGGGCGGCGCAACACGTCGGCACTGTACGTCCTCCTCGGGCTCGTCGCCGCGGTCGTCGCGCCGATCGTGGTCGGTCTGTCCGCCGCGCAGGCGCTGGTGCTGCTGGGCATCCCGGACCCGGGACCGCTCACCACCTACGGACTGCCCGCGGTGCGCGCGATCGCGGAGGTCGCGGCCGTCGCCGCGGTCGGATCGTTGTTCTTCGCCGCGTTCCTGGTGCCGCCGCAGCGCAGCGGGGTGCTGGACGTGGGCGGCTACCGGGCCGTGCGGACCGCGGGCGCCGCCGCCCTGATCTGGGCGTTGTGCTCGGCGGTGCTGGTGCCGCTGACCCTGTCCGACACCTCCGGGCAGCCGCTGGCCGAGGCGCTGAAGCCGGAGAACCTGTGGGGCGCGATCGGGCAGGTCGACACGGCGCTCGCGTGGGCGTGGACGTCGGCGCTCGCCCTGATCCTGGCGGTGCTGATCCGCGCCGCGGTGCGCTGGTCGTGGGTGCCGTACCTGCTGCTGCTGTCGCTGGTGACCCTGATGCCGCTGGCCCTGACCGGGCACTCGTCGTCGGGCGGGTCGCACGACATGGCCACCAACAGTCTCGTGCTGCACCTGGTCGCGGCGTCGGTGTGGGCGGGCGGGTTGTTCGCCCTGCTCGCCCACGGGTGGCGCCGCGGCACGCACACCGACCTCGCGGCCCGCCGGTTCTCGTTCGTCGCCGGGCTGGCGTTCGCGGTGATGGCCCTGAGCGGGGTCGTCAACGCCGCGGTCCGGCTGCCCGCGGACGAGCTGCTCACCAGCACCTACGGCCGGCTGATCGTGGCCAAGGCGCTGGCACTGATCGCCCTGGGTGTCCTCGGGTGGATGCAGCGGCGCCGTGCGCTGCCCGCGCTCGAGGCGAACCCCGACGATCGGGGCGCGCTCGTCCGGTTCGCGGCCGTCGAGGCCGTCATCCTGGCCGCCACGGTCGGCCTGGCCGTCGGGCTGGGCCGCACCCCGCCGCCCCCGCCCGCGACGGTGCCGTCGCTGCTCGAGGTGGAGCTGGGCTACAACCTGGACGGCCCCCCGACACTCGGCACCCTCTTCTTCGGGGCGTGGCGCTTCGACCTGATCTTCGGCACGATCGCCCTCGTCCTCGCGGTCGCCTACGCGATCGGGCTGTGGACGCTGCGCCGGCGCGGCGACAGCTGGCCCGTCGGCCGGTCGATCGCCTGGTTCTCCGGCTGCTTCGTGCTGCTGGTCGCCACGTCGTCGGGCGTGGGCATGTACTCGCCGGCGATGTTCAGCGTCCACATGGGCGCCCACATGGCGATGTCGATGCTGGCGCCCGTGCTGCTCGCCCTCGGCGGGGCGATGACCCTGGCGCTGCGGGCCTTCAAACCGGCGGGCCGCGACGGCTACCCCGGCCCGCGGGAATGGCTCCTCGCGTTCCTGCACAGCCCGCCGTCGCGGTTCTTCACCCATCCGGTCGTCGCGTCGGTGATGTTCGTCGGCGGCTTCTACGCGTTGTACCTGGGTGGGATCTTCGAGGCCAACGCCGACAGCCATGCCGCGCACGTGCTGATGAACCTGCACTTCCTGATCAGCGGCTACCTGTTCTACTGGGTCGTGATCGGCGTGGACCCGTCGCCGCGGGACGTGACGCCGGTGACGAAGCTGGCGATGGTGTTCGGCTCCCTGCCGTTCCACGCGTTCTTCGGCGTGACGTTGATGAGCATGGGCTCGGTGATGGCGGAGTCCTACTATCGCGGGCTCGGCCTGGCCTGGAACAGCGACCTGTTCGCCGATCAGAAGGTGGGGGGCAGTATCGCCTGGTCGGCGGGGGAGATCCCGCTGGTGCTGGTCATGCTGGCGCTGCTGGTGCAGTGGTCGCGCAGCGACGAGCGCACCGCGCGACGGGTGGACCGCGCCGCCGAGCGCGACGACGACGCCGATCTCGCCGCCCACAACGCGATGTTCGCCGAGCTGGCGCGGCGGGACCACGAGGGCCACTAGGTTCGCCGGCGCCGCGCGGTGTCGGTGCGCCGCCGCCGCGCGGCCTCGGTGCGCAGCCGCACGATCACCGCGGACAGCACCGCCACGGCCGCCGCGCCGCCCGCCGCGACGGCGGCCGGGACTGAGGTGAATCCGGTGTCGCCGCTGCGGGCCACCGCGATCCACACCAGGCCCCACGCCATGGCCGCGGCGACGGCGAGCCGCCCGTGCCCGGCGATGGCCAGGAGCACCGACACCGCGGCGACCGCGACCAGGACGATCACCGCCCAGGCGTCGGCGCCCAGCGAGAACGGGTCGACGTCCGCGGCGCGCAGCGCCGCCGCCGTGTTCGCGACGGTGGCCACCGCGACCCAGCCCAGGTACAGGAACATCGTGCCGTCCACGACGACCGCTTCCACGCGGGACGACGGCGCGGTGCGGGTCAGGCCGAGGAAGATCCGGACCAGCACGGCCAGCAGCGCGACGATGACCGCGACGCTGAGCGCGAGCAGTTCGAGCTGCACGACGAGGATCCACGCGGCGTTGAGCAGCATCGACGCGGCGATCCACCAGCCGAGCGCCCGCTGGCGGGGGTCGGCGTGGTGCGCGGGCAGCGCCTGCCACACCGCGAGCGCCAGCAGACCCGCGTAGATCACCGACCAGATCGCGAATGCCGGACCGCCCGGCGCCACCGCCGTCGCATCGGCGGAGAGCGCCCCGTCGGCCACCTCGGAGATCGGTGTGCCCACCACGGCCCCGGAACCGAGGAAGGACAGAGCGACCGCGGCGATCGCCGACACGGCGACGCCTGCGACGCGGAGCCGATCGGCGGCGGTGGCCTGTGGGGTCGTCGAGCTCGCCGGGAAAGTCGTCATGCCTCGGAAGATGCCCGGCGTCACCGTGCCCGAAACGTCCTGTCCGGCTGGGCGCCGCTGCTAGGTTTGAGCGCCTGTAGGTTCGAGCGCCTGCACCGACGACGGGAGGACACGATGAGGGGAATCGGGTGGCGGCTGCGGGCGCTCGCGTGCATCGGGGCCGTGGCGGCCGGGCTGGTCGTGCCCGCGACGGCCGGCGCGCAACCCGGGCCCGGCACGGTGGTCGCGGTCGAGTCACTGCCCGGTGAGCTGTCGGTGCCGGGAGCGGCCACGGCCGAGCGACTGGCCTTCCGCACCCAGTGGCGATCGGGTGCGTCGACGACCGCCTCGGGTGTCCTGTACCTGCCTCCGGGTCAGGCGCCCGAGGGTGGCTGGCCGGTCGTGTCGTGGGCCCACGGCACCGTCGGCGTCGGCGACGACTGCGCCCCGTCGCGCAACCCGCGCACCGACCGCGACCGGGCATATCTCGGACACTGGCTGTCCCGGGGCTACGCCGTGGTCGCCTCCGACTATCCCGGCCTGGGCAGCGACGGGCTCCACACCTACCTCGACGGGCCGAGTGCCGCGAACAGCGTCGTCGACGTCGTCCGGGCCGCCCGCGCCGCCGAGCCGTCGCTGTCGAACCGGTGGATCGTGATCGGCCAGTCGCAGGGCGGCCACGCGGCCCTGCACACCGCGCTCCTGGCGACGTCGCGGGCCCCCGAACTCGACTTCCGCGGCATGATCGCCACCGGCGCGCCGTCGAACCTCGAGACGCTGTTCCCGTTCGGCGGTCCCGGCTTTCCGGATCTGGGCCTCGACGGCACCACCGTGTTCCTGTCCTACGTCCTGGCCGGTCTGCGAGTCGCACGGCCCGACGTGGACGTGAACAGCTACCTCACCCCGGTCGGACGGGACGTGGTCGACGACGCGGAGCGGCTCTGCTACGCCGAACTCAGCGACCGCGTCGACGGCATCGGAGTGGGGGAAATCCTCGCCCGCCCGCTCGGCGACGACCGCATGCGCGCGGCCCTCGCCGACTACATGGGAGTGCCCACCCGTGGCTACGACCGGCCGCTGTTCCTCGGCCAGGGATTGCGCGATCAGGTCGTGCCGGCGCCGCTGTCGTTCAAGCTCGTCGCCGACCTGTGGTCCGGGGGTACAAACGTCGACTACCGCACCTACCCCAACGGGCATTCCGAGACCATGTTCGACGCACTGCCGGCCACCACGCCGTTCGCGGCGACCCTGTTCGGCGGGTAGAGCCGCTGTTCGTGCGGGGCCCGGTGATTGTCGAGGCTGCTGCGGGTCGACGCGTCAGCTGACGCGGGCGCAGGGCCGCAAGATGTTCGACCTGCACGAGGCCGGCGCGAAGACTGTGGTCGCCGGCGGATCGGCCCAGTCAGCCGAATCCGGCGACGATGAGGGTGTCGCCTTCTCGACAGGTGGCGAGGGCTTCGCACAGTCCGGGCCGATGTCGTGGCCCCGTCCCGCGGTGCGCGAGTGGTGTGCTGTTGTGTTACAGGGCGTCGGGTCGACGGCCGTCGATCCGTATGACAGGCAGCCACGTCGCGAGGGTCCGGCCCAATGAACCGACAGGACGTTCGCCGAACACGCACAGGGTCTGCTCCCACGGGTGTCCGAACGTGCCCTCGCTGAGGTCGTCGCGCAGAAAGAGGTGGTAGTCGCCGTTGGGGTAGACCGGAACCCGCCACTCGGTGTCCGGGGTGGCGGCATGCACGGCCGTATCGAGCCGATAGCAGGTGTGCTGCCAGTCCAGCACCACGAACATCGGGTCCTCGGGGAAATCGGAGACGAAACAACGTAACGCTTCGGCGTTGATCGCATCGAAGCGGCTCTGCCACGCGCCTGCGATGTCGGCAGGCGCGGTGAGATCGAACGTGATCGACGGTGTCGGTTCTGCCATCGCCGGCCAATCCGACTCGGTAAGACCAGGCCGGAACCTGAACCGGTCGGTGAACTGATCCCAGTACCGGTTCTGGTCGTCGAGTGTGGTCCAGCCCGGGGGCAACGGGCTACCGAAGTCGAGTGTGTGTCTCATCATGGCGCGTCTCCTCGTAACCGGTACCGCCGCGCCCACAGCGATACCTCTGTTGCTGTGCGGGACCATCACAAGGGCGGGGTCACACGTGGCGTCGCCGCCAGGTCCACACGCACAAGGCAATTCCCACGAGTGATATCGCAGGTAGTACCCATCTCCACCGACGCAATGTCATGAACCGCTGGTACTGCTCGTTCGACAGGAACTGCAAACCCGGCTGATTCACGGTGGGCGGATCCCACCAGTAACTGCCCGAGCCGGTCAGCACCTGAGGCCATGCGAAGACACTCACCGCAGCCGCGATGACGATGCAGGTCGCCGGGAATGCCACCCAGAACCACGGAAACCCGGAAGCGCGTTCCACCCGGTCTCGCTGTCGCACCACCACGCCCGCCACCAGCCCCATCAGCGCCAGAACTCCGAACACCAACCATGCCATGCGCTCGGACGATACGGCCCTTCCGCTGGAAGGTCGGGAAACCAACGTACGGAGTGCTGTTCGAAGATCGTCGAACAGCACAGCAGCCTGGGCCCACGGAGCGGTGACATCGAGACCACAACCGGCCGATCCCGAGCTCCGGGTGGCCGGCGGAGCGTAGCGTGCGAAACGTGTGATCCGGCGGCCGTAATTCGGTGACAGTCAGGACGGAAGGGATCGGACCGATGGCGAAGATGAGCCGCACCACCACGATCGAGGCGCCCGTGGCGGAGGTGTTCGAGTTCGCGAAGGACGTCGGGAAGTTGTGGGTCTGCTTTCCCGACTGCGCAGTGAGGGACGTCGACCTCACCCCGGACGGGGTCGGGACGAGTGCCGAGTGGTTCGAGAAGCTGCTGGGCCTGCACCTGAAAGGACGCGTGGAGTACACCGAGGTCGTCCCCGGCGAGCGCATCGTGGCCCGATCCAGCATGGGACCGGTCTGGACCTTCACGTTCGCGCCGCAGGACGGCGCGACGAGCCTGACCTTGGACTGCGAATGGACACTCGACGTTCCGGTCGTCGGGGTGCCCGTCGAGGAGTTGATGTTCAAGTTGAGCGGGGGTGACATCGAACGGATGCTCGCGACCGTGAAGGCACGGGTCGAGGGTGCCCGGACTCCGGCCGCGCCGCCGAGCGCGCGTGCGGCGCAGAGCATCACGATCGATGCCCCCGTCGAGAAGGTGTTCGGGTTCGCGCGCGACATCGGGAAGCTGTGGTCCGCTCACCCGAACATGGCGGTCCGGGAGGTCCACTCGACCCCGGACGGTGTCGGGTCGAGCGCCCAGTGGTTCGGAGGACTCCGGGGCCTGCATTTCGAGGATCACGTCGAGTTCGTCGAGGTCGTCCCCGACGAACGCATCGTCGTCCGGTCGACGCCCCGGGCGGGCATCGAGTTCCTGTGGACGCTCACGCTTGCGCCCGCCGACGGCGGCACCGAGGTGACGCTGGCAGGAACCTCGCATGTCGCCGTCCTCGTCGCCGACGTCCCCCTCGGCGATCATCTCCCGAAATGGACCGAGAGCAGCATGCAGCAGATGCCGGCCCACCTGAAGACCCGGATCGAGCGTGTGGGCTGACCCGAGCCGGTCGCGCCGGGTGCCGGATCGCACCGTCGCAGCGGCCGGCACGCCGTCCCCGACCGCGCGTCGTCGGCCGTGTTGTTCCCGTCCGGGCTGTGCCCGGCCGTCGCGGTCGCCGAACCGGTGCCCGGGGCGGTGATGTCCGTGGAACCGCTGCCGGCCGAGCTGTCCGTGCCGGGCGCTGCGGTCGCGGAGCGGCTCACCTACCGCACCCAGTGGCGCTCCGGTGCCGCCGCCGTCGACACCGGGGTGCTGTTCCTGCCGCCGGGCCCGACACCCGAGGGTGGCCGTCCGGTGGTGTCGTGGGCCCACGGCACCGTCGGTCTCGGCGACGACTGTGCCCCGTCGCGCAACCCACGCGTCGACCGGGAACAGCGGTATCTCGCGCACTGGCTGTCGCAGGGCTACGCCGTGGTGGCCGCCGACTACCCCGGACTCGGCACCGACGGCCTGCACACATATCTCGACGGGCCCACGGCCGCGAACAGCGTGATCGACATCGTGCGGGCGGCGCGCGCAGTGGAGCCGTCCCTGTCGCCCCGCTGGGTCGTCGTCGGTCAGTCGCAGGGCGGGCACGCGGCGCTGCACACCGCGCACCGGGCCACGGCGCGCGCGCCGGAGCTCGACTTCCGCGGCGCGGTCGCCACCGGTGCGCCGTCCAACCTCGAGCTGCTGTTCCCGTTCGGTGTGCCCGGCTTCCCCGACCTCGACCTCGACGGGCTCGTCTCGTTCAGCGCGTACATCATGGCCGGTCTGCGGACGGCCCGTCCCGACGTCGATGTGAACAGCTACCTCACGCCCGTCGGACGCGAACTCGTCGATGCCGCCGAGCGCCTCTGCTACAGCGAGCTCGAGGACCGCGCCGCCGGTGTGGCCGTCGGGCAGCTGTTGTCCCGGCCGCTCGGTGACGACCGGATGCGCGCCACGCTCGCGGACTACCTCGGCGTCCCGGCCCGCGGTTACGACCGGCCCCTGTTCCTGGGCCAGGGCCTGGAGGACCGGATGGTGCC
This sequence comes from Rhodococcus ruber, assembly GCF_016804345.1. Taxonomy (NCBI): domain Bacteria; kingdom Bacillati; phylum Actinomycetota; class Actinomycetes; order Mycobacteriales; family Nocardiaceae; genus Rhodococcus; species Rhodococcus ruber. Next base: position 2,391,876 of record NZ_CP044211.1, read on the forward strand.
GGCCCCGTTGTCGTTCAAGCTCGTCGCCGACCTGTGGGCCGGCGGCGCCGACGTCGACTACCGCACCTATCCGGCCGACCACTTCGCCACCCTCTTCGAGGCCCTCCCCGACACCACGAGGTTCGTCACCGCCCGATTCGTCCGGTAACGCCGGACGGTCGGGGACCGACGTGCGAGGTGGTGCCTGCCGACGACCGGCACGCGCGTCGGACGAGCGGAGGACTTTCATGGGCCGGACCAGGCGGTGGCGATGGGCGCTGTGTGCGGTCGGTGCGGTGCTGGCGGGCGGGCTCACTCCGCCCGTCGCCGGGGCCGAACCCGCAGCCGCCGACCCCGGCGCGATCGTCTCGGTCGAACCGTTGCCACCCGAACTGTCGGTGTCCGGCGCCGCGGTCGCCCAGCGGCTCACGTACCGCACCGAGTGGCGCTCCGGTGCGCCGGCCGTCGGCACCGGAGTGCTGTTCGTGCCTCCGGGCCCGGCCCCGGAGGGCGGCCGGCCGGTGATCTCCTACGCCCACGGCACCGTCGGCATCGGCGACGACTGCGCACCGTCGCGGAATCCGCGCGCCGACGTCGAGCGCGCGTACCTCGAACACTGGCTAGCCCAGGGGTACGCCGTCGTGGCGGCCGACTACCCGGGACTGGGCACCGACGGCGTCCACACCTACCTCGACGGCCAGAGCGCCGCCAACAGCGTCGTCGACATCGTGCGCGCGGGCCGTGCCGCCGAGCCGTCGCTGTCGCCGCGGTGGGTCGTCGTCGGCCAGTCGCAGGGCGGGCACGCCGCGCTGCACACCGCACACCGGGCCTCGTTGCGGGCGCCGGAACTCGACTTCCGCGGCACGGTCACCACCGGGGCGCCGTCCAACCTCGAGCGGCTGTTCCCCTTCGGCGGGCCCGGATTCCCCGATCCGGGTTTCGAAGGTCTGGTCGCGTTCAGCTCCTACATCTTCGCCGGACTCCGCGCCGCCCATCCCGACCTGGACGTGAACAGCTACCTGACCCCCACCGGGCGGGAGTTCGTCGATGCGGCCGAACGACTCTGCTACAACGAGCTCGACGCGCTCGCCAGCGACGTCCGGGTCGGCGACCTCGCGGCGCGGCCCCTGTCCGAAGGCCCCTTTCCCGCCGTGTTCACCGACTACCTCGGCGTCCCGACCAGCGGGTACGACCGCCCCATGTTCCTCGCCCAGGGCATCCACGACACGATGGTCCCCGCGCCGTTGTCGGCCGGGCTCGCAGCCGACCTGCTGGCGGCGGGTGCCGACATCGACTATCGGGTGTACGTCGCCGGCCACAACACGACCATGACCCGTTCCCTGCCCGACACCACCCCGTTCGTGGCGCGGCTGTTCGCCTCGTAGCCGGGCCGCTTCCGGGTCTTACCGACCGGGCCGATCGTCCGGGATGTGGTGTCCGCGGGTCGGCCCGATACGCTGGACCTATGGCGGAGTTCATTTACACGATGAAGAAGGTGCGCAAGGCGCACGGTGACAAGGTCATTCTCGACGACGTCACCATGAGCTTCTACCCGGGTGCCAAGATCGGTGTGGTCGGACCGAACGGCGCGGGCAAGTCGTCCATCCTCAAGATCATGGCCGGGCTGGACCAGCCCAGCAACGGGGAGGCCTTCCTCGATCCCGAAGCCTCCGTCGGCATCCTCCTGCAGGAACCGCCGCTCAACGAGGACAAGACCGTCCGCGGCAACGTGGAGGAGGGTCTCGGCGAGATCAAGGTCAAGCTCGACCGGTTCAACGAGATCGCCGAGCTGATGGCGACCGACTACTCCGACGAGCTCATGGAGGAGATGGGCAAGCTCCAGGAGGAACTCGACCACGCCAACGCCTGGGACATCGACTCGCAGCTCGAGCAGGCGATGGACGCCCTGCGCTGCCCGCCGCCGGACGAGCCGGTCACCCACCTGTCGGGCGGTGAGCGCCGCCGCGTCGCCCTGTGCAAGCTGCTGCTGAGCAAGCCCGACCTGCTGCTGCTCGACGAGCCCACCAACCACCTCGACGCCGAGTCGGTGCTGTGGCTCGAGCAGTTCCTCGCGAGCTACCCCGGTGCCGTCCTCGCCGTCACCCACGACCGGTACTTCCTCGACCACGTCGCGCAGTGGATCTGTGAGGTCGACCGCGGCAAGCTGCACCCGTACGAGGGCAACTACTCCACCTACCTGGAGAAGAAGGCCGAGCGCCTCGAGGTGCAGGGCAAGAAGGACCAGAAGCTGCAGAAGCGCCTGCGCGAGGAGCTCGAGTGGGTCCGGTCCGGGGCCAAGGCCCGCCAGACCAAGAACAAGGCCCGTCTGGCCCGCTACGAGGAGATGGCCGCCGAGGCCGAGAAGTTCCGCAAGCTGGACTTCGAGGAGATCCAGATCCCGACGCCGCCGCGCCTGGGCGACGTCGTGGTCGAGGTCGACCACCTCGACAAGGGGTTCGAAGGCCGCGTGCTGATCAAGGACCTGTCCTTCACGCTGCCGCGCAACGGCATCGTCGGCGTGATCGGCCCCAACGGCGTCGGCAAGACCACCCTGTTCAAGACCATCGTCGGCCTCGAGAAGCCGGACTCCGGCACCGTGAGGGTCGGCGACACCGTCAAGCTGAGCTACGTCGACCAGTCCCGCGCGAACATCGACCCGAACAAGACGGTCTGGGAGGTCGTGTCCGACGGGCTCGACTACATCGAGGTCGGCCAGAACGAGATGCCCTCACGGGCGTACGTCAGCGCCTTCGGCTTCAAGGGACCGGATCAGCAGAAGAAGGCCGAGGTGCTCTCCGGTGGCGAGCGCAACCGCCTCAACCTGGCGCTGACCCTCAAGGAGGGCGGCAATCTGATCCTGCTCGACGAGCCGACCAACGACCTCGACGTCGAAACCCTCAGCTCGCTCGAGAACGCGCTGCAGAAGTTCCCCGGCTGTGCCGTCGTGATCTCCCACGACCGCTGGTTCCTCGACCGCACCTGCACCCACATCCTCGCGTGGGAGGGCAACGTCGAGGAGGGCAAGTGGTTCTGGTTCGAGGGCAACTTCGAGTCGTACGAGGCCAACAAGGTCGAGCGGCTCGGAGCGGAGGCGGCGCGTCCGCACCGCGTCACCCACCGGAAGCTCACCCGTGACTGAGCGGAAGACCTTCACCTGCACGCTGGAGGTGCGCTGGGCCGACTCCGACCGCCTCGGGCACGTCAACAACACGAAGTTCGTGGAGTACATGCAGGAAGCCCGGATCAAGTTCCTGCAGAGCGGCCCGTTCGCGCGCGGCGCCGTGGTGGTGCGGAAGATGGACGTGGAGTTCCTGCGTCCGCTCAAGGACGACTCCGGTCCGATCACCGTCGCCATCTCGGTACTGCATGTGGGCAACAGCTCGTACACCCTGCGGCACGTGATCACCGATGTGCAGGGCCACCCGTGCGGCTCCGGGGACGCGGTGCTCGTCGGGTTCGACCCGCGCACGGAGACCGCCCGGCCGCTGTCCGCCGAGGAGCGGGCGGTTCTCGAGGAGTACGTCGCCGCCCCGGTCGCCTGACCGCCCGGCGCGGGATTCCCCCCTCACACCCGGCGCCGCGGATAGGCTCGCACCAGAGCCTGTCCGCGGCGCTGCCGGTTTCCGGCCGCGAATGAGGGAGTGAGCACCATGGCCGAGTCCGCCCCACCCCACGGGGTTTCGCCGAACCGGCAGCTCGCGGCATCCGCTCTCGAGGACAGCTACCGGCGCTACGCGGACACCGTCGACGCCCCCGAGCGCGCCCTGGCCGCTCACCTGGACCTCGGCCGGCAGCGGCACGAGGCCGAGGTCCTGACCCGCGTCTACCGGCCCGGCGACCGATGGGACATCGGTGCCGCCCTGCAGATCGTCACCGACGACATGCCCCTGCTCGTCGAATCCGTCATCGCGCTGCTGACCCGGCTCGGCGTCGCCATCCGCGAACTTGTCCATCCCGTCGTGTCCGTCCGGCGCGACGAGGACGGCGGCCTGCGCGAGATGGTGGCCGACACGACGCCCCCGTCCGGCTTCGTCACCGAGTCGTGGATACACGTCCAGTTGCATCCGGCCACCGCCGAGGCCGCCCTCGACGCGGTCGGCACCGAGATCGGGGGCGTGCTCGCCGACGTCCGGCAGGTCGGCGCGGACACCGCCGAAATGCTCGTCCGGGAACGCGATCTCGCCACCGAACTCGACGCGCTCGCCGAGAACCCGCCGCCGCGGCGCGCCGCGGAGGATCTGCGGGAGACGGCGGCGCTGCTGCGCTGGTTCGCGCGGGGCAACTACACCGTCCTCGGCTATCGGCGCTACGACGTCGTCGCCGACGCCTCGGGAACGCGCCATGCCCGCGCCGTGCCGGGCAGCGGACTCGGGGTGCTGCGCTCCGACCTGGCCGCCGACGACGTGATCGACATGTCGGCAACGGTCGAGGCCGCCGACCGCCCGCTGCTGGTGCTCACCCAGGCGTCCCTGCCTGCCACGGTGCACCGCTCGGTGTACCCGTACTTCGTGGGAGTCGCCGTTCTCGACTCCGACGGCCGGGTCGTCGGCGAGCACCGGTTCCTCGGTGTGCTCGCCGTGACCGCGCTGCACGAGAACGTGCTCGACATTCCGGTGCTGGCCCGGCGGGTACGAGAGGTGGTGGCCCGCGCCGGCGTGGAACTGTCGTCGTTCACCGGACAGGCCATGCTCGAGGTGCTGCAGGCGCTGCCCCGGGTGGAACTGTTCTCCGCCGACACCGAGACCCTCCACGAGACCGTCACCGCGGTCGTCGCGATGCGCCGGCAACTGCGGCTGTTCGTGCGGGTCGATCCCTACGGCCGCTTCGTCTCGTGCCTGATCTACCTGCCCCGTGACCGCTACAACACCCGCGTGCGGGTCGCGATGCAGCAGATCCTGCTGCGCGAGTACGGCGGAGGTGCCATCCACTACACCGCCCGGGTCACCGAGGGCGATCTGGCGTTGCTGCACGTGACCATCCGGACGCCGCCGGGCCAGGCCCTGCCGCGGATCGACACCTCCGAGGACAATCGGCTGCGCATCCAGGCCCTGCTCGCCGAGGCCAGCCGCAGCTGGGACGATCACCTCGCCGACCTGGCCGCCACCGACCACACCGTCGATCCCGTGCTCGTGCAGCGGTACGCGGAGGTGCTGCCCGACGGCTACAAGGAGGACTTCGACGCAGACCGGGCGCTGGCCGACATCGCCCGTCTCGAGGCGCTGCGGGACGGCAGCATCGACCTGCTGCTGTACCGGCGGCCCGGCGCCGACCCACGGCGTTGGCGTTTCACGCTCTACATCGGAAGTGAGGGCATCACCCTCAGCCAGGTGCTGCCGGTGCTGCAGAGCCTCGGCGTCGAGGTACTCGACGAGCGGCCGTACCAGATCATCCGCGCCGACCGGATGAGCTGCTGGATCTACGATTTCGGACTGGTCCTGCCCGTCGACCTCGAACCCGACCCGAAGGTGACCACCCGCTTCACCGCGGCGTTCGCCGCCGTGTGGCACGGACTGTCGGAACCGGACCGGTTCAACGAACTGGTCCTGCGGGCCGGAATGGGCTGGCGGCAGGCCATGATGCTGCGCGCCTACGCCAAGTACCTGCGGCAGGCCGGCTTCCCCTACAGCCAGTACCACATCGAAGGAGTCCTGCTCGCCGACCCGGCCACCACCGCGCTGCTCGCGGAGCTGTTCGAGGCGATGTTCGACCCGGACGAGGCGTCCGCCGACCGCGAGCAGGACACCACCGCCGAACTGGCCGGCCGGATCGACGCCGTCGTCGGTCTCGACGCCGACCGGATCCTGCGCGGCCTCTTCGGCCTGATCCGGGCGACGTTGCGTACCAACTACTTCGTGTCGGGCGACGACGGGGCCCTCCCGCCCGCACGCGCCGACGCCGCACCCGCCCGGGCCCTGTCGTTCAAACTCGACCCGACCCGCATCGACGAGTTGCCCCAGCCGCGACCGAAGTTCGAGGTGTTCGTCTACGCCCCCGACGTCGAGGGTGTGCACATGCGTTTCGGGGCGGTCGCCCGCGGTGGCCTGCGCTGGTCGGACCGGCGGGAGGACTTCCGCACCGAGATCCTCGGTCTCGCGAAAGCGCAGGCCGTGAAGAACGCCGTCATCGTCCCCGTCGGCGCCAAGGGAGGCTTCGTGGTCAAGCGTCCGGTCTCGCCGACCGGCGATGCGGCCGCCGACCGACAGGCGGTCCGCGCGCAGGGCGAGGCCTGCTACCGGCGGTTCATCGCCGGTCTGCTCGACGTCACCGACAACCTCGACCGCGCGCGGGGTGTGGCCGTGCCGCCGCCGCGGGTCGTCCGCCGCGACGGCGACGACACCTACCTCGTGGTCGCCGCCGACAAGGGCACCGCCACCTTCTCCGACCTCGCCAACGAGGTCGCCCGCGAGTACGGGTTCTGGCTCGGCGACGCCTTCGCCTCCGGCGGCTCCGCCGGCTACGACCACAAGGCGATGGGCATCACCGCCCGCGGAGCCTGGGAGAGCGTCAAGCGGCACTTCCGTGAACTGGGCGTCGACACCCAGAGCGAGGACTTCACCGTCGCCGGCATCGGCGACATGAGCGGCGACGTGTTCGGCAACGGAATGCTCCTGAGCACGCACATCCGGTTGGTGGCCGCGTTCGACCATCGGCACATCTTCCTCGATCCCGATCCGGAGCCCGCCGCTTCGTACGCCGAGCGGCGCCGCCTGTACGAGCTGCCCCGTTCGTCGTGGGCCGACTACGACACGGACCTGATAAGCACCGGCGGCGGGGTATGGGAGCGCTCCCTCAAGTCCGTCCCCCTCAGCGCCGAGGTGCGGAGCGTGCTCGGACTCGACAACGACGTCACCGAGCTCTCGCCTCCCGAACTGATCCGCGCGATCCTGCGCGCCCCGGTGGACCTGCTGTGGAACGGTGGCATCGGCACGTACGTCAAGGCCGCTCCCGAAACCGACGCCGACGTGGGCGACAAGAGCAACGACGCGGTCCGCGTCAACGGCGGCACCCTCCGCGCCCGGGTGGTGGGGGAGGGCGGCAACCTCGGCGTCACCCAGCGCGGCCGCATCGAGTACGCCCGGGCCGGCGGCAAGATCAACACCGACGCGATCGACAACTCCGCCGGGGTCGACTGCTCCGACCACGAGGTCAACATCAAGATCCTGCTCGACTCGATGGTCACCGCCGGCGCGCTCGCCGCCGCCGACCGCAATCCGCTGCTCGAATCCATGACCGACGAGGTCGGGCGAATCGTCCTCGAGGACAACATTTCCCAGAACAACCTGCTCGGCTACTCCCGCACCGGCGCCCCCACGATGCTCGCGGTGCACCAGCGGCTGATCGCCGATCTCGTCGCCGAGCGCGGGATCGACCGGTCCCTCGAGGCGCTGCCCGGCGACGCCGAGATCGAGCGGCGCCGCCTCGAAGGTGAGGGACTCACCTCGCCGGAGCTGTCCACCCTGCTCGCCCACGTCAAACTCGCCCTCGCCGACGACCTGCTCGACACCGACCTGCCCGACAGCGAGACCTTCGCCGGACGGCTACCCGGCTATTTCCCGAGGCAACTGCGCGAACCCTTCCGCGCCGGCATCCGGTCCCACCCCCTGCGCCGGCAGATCGTCGCGACCATCCTCGCCAACGAGACCGTCGACAACGGCGGGATCAGCTACGTCTACCGGCTCTCCGAGGAGGCCGGCGCATCGAGCACCGACGCCATCCGCGCCTACGCCGCCGTCACCGAGATCTTCGACCTGCCCGGCGTGTGGGCCCGTATCCGCTCCGCCGACACGACCACGGCCGTCGCCGACGACCTGCTGCTCGAATCGCACCGCGTCCTCGACCGGGCGTCGCGGTGGCTGCTGTCGAACCGGCCGCAACCTCTGGCCGTCGGCGCCGAGATCAGCCGGTACCGGGCGATGTTCGCGCGGCTCGCCCCCCGCGTGGGGGAGTGGATGCAGGGTCACCACGTGCAGGACCTGAAGGAGCGCGCCGAGCCGCTGCTCGCGCGCGGCGCCCCCGAGGAGTTGACGTGGGACGTGTTCCGCCTCCTCGACCAGTTCCCGCTGCTGGACGTGATCGACATCGCCGACATCGCCGAACGGGACGAGGCCGAGGTCGCCGAGCTGTACTACGCGATGGACGCGCACATGGGGATCGACTGGCTGCTCTCGGCGGTGACGTCCCTCGAACGCGGCGACCGCTGGCACTCGCTGGCGCGGCTCGCCCTGCGCGACGAGCTGTACGGGTCGCTGCGCACGCTCACCCTCGACGTGCTCGCCACGGCCGAACCCGGCGAGAGCACCCGCGAGATGATCGAGGACTGGGAGCTGACCAACGGCTCGCGGCTCGGCCGCGCGAGGTCGGCGCTCGAGGAGATCTTCCTGTCTGGAAACCTGGACCTCGCGACGCTGTCCGTGGCGGCGCGTCAGGTCAGGAGCATGGTGCGCGCCGGCGCACCCGACAGGAGGTAGACAGTTGAAGCACGCCGGGGCCGACCACCGTGGAGCCGTGGGGACCGCGCAGTGAGCGACGCGACCGAACAGTTCGGCTTCCACACCGCGGTGGAGGTCCGCTGGTCCGACATGGACGCGTTCCAGCACATCAACCACGCGCGCATGGTCACCCTCCTCGAGGAGGCCCGCATCCCGTGGTTGTTCGCCGACGGCCGGCCCACCGTGAACCTGCGGGAAGGCGCCGTGATCGCCGACCTGCACGTGCGGTACCGCGGCCAGTTGCGGCACGAGGACAGCCCCCTGGACGTGCTGATGTGGATCGAGCGGGTGCGGGCGGTCGACTTCACCATCGGCTACGAGGTCCGGCCCGGTGGTGCGCCGGCCGACGCCACGGCCTCCGTCGTCGCCTCGACCCAGATCGCGGCGTTCGACATCGGAACCCAGCGGCTGCGCCGGCTCACCGATCCCGAACGCGAGTACCTGCAACGGTGGCGTCGTGACTGACGCCGTCGGAGCGGCCGGGACGGCACCCGAACGGTGGTTGCAGATCCCGGACCCCGTCGACCGCGCCGACCTCGTCGCGTTCCTCACCCGTGCGGTCCGTCTCGACGAGGCCGCCGTGGTGCGGCTGCGGCAACGGCGCGACGGCCTCCTCTCGGCCTGGGTGAACACCGGATTCGATGCCCTCGCCGTCCGGGTGCTGCGCGGCACGGTCGCCCCGCCGGACACGACCGTCGCCGCGGACGGGCTGCGCGCGATCCTCGTCGCCGCCGGCGACGACGGGGTGGATCCCGGGTGGGCGATGGACTCGGTGTGGCGCGGCGCGCTGCCCCCGGAAACCGGGTACGTCCACCTCGACGACGTTCCCGCCCGCATTCTCGTCGACCTCGCGCAGCGCGGCGTCGCGCTCAGCCGCGAGCAGGGACAGGGACCGCCGTCGTCGCTGCTCGCGCAGGAGGTGCTCGAGGTCGCCGGCGGGGGAGAGCGGGCCGGGGTGCCGATGCGGCTGGTGTTCGCGCTCAACGCGATGGGGTTCGTGCCCACCGGCGGCGCCCGCGCGACGGCGGAGATCGACCTGGACCGGATCGATCCGGCCGAGGTGGTGCGCGTGCGGGCGACGGCGACGTGGCTGCGGCTCGACGCCCGCTACGGATCGGTCTACCTCCGTCGCGGGGGCGGTCTCGGCCTCAGCGTGCGCTGACGCCGCCGGCACCAGGGTGAGTGGCCCGGTCGGCGTGCAGTGTGCCGTCAGATCAGCCACGCCGCGCAGTTGCCGCGCAGCTGTCCGTCCACGAGCGGAGCGCTGGACAGGATCACCGTGCCCGGCGGCATCTCCACCGGGTGCTCGGTGGTGTTGAGGGCGCAGATCAGCCCCCCGGGCCGGCGGAAGGCCAGGCATCCGGGTGGGCTGCCGTACCACTCCACGTCGGGGCCGTCGAACTCCGGCCGTCGCCGTCGCGCCTCGAGCGCCGCCCGGTACAGCGACAGGGTGGACGAGACATCCTCGAGTTGCGCCTCGACGGTCAGCTCGGACCACTCGTCCGGTTGCGGCAGCCACGTCTGTGCTGCGGTGGTGAAGCCGAACGGCGGCCGGGCGCCCTCCCACGGCATCGGCACCCGGCACCCGTCCCGGCCGCGGTCGGTGTGCCCCGACCGCTCCCACACCGGGTCCTGCAGCACCTCCTCGGGCAGGTCGTCGACGTTGGGCAGACCGAGTTCGGCACCGTTGTAGAGGAAGGCCGCGCCGGGCAGTGCCAGCTCGACGAGGATCATCGCCCGCGCGCGGTCGCGCCCGAGCGGCCCGCCGCCGTAGCGGGTCACCTCACGCTCGATGTCGTGATTGGACAGCGTCCACGTCGCGACCCCACCGATGGGTGCGACCGCGGCGAGCGACGTGTCGATCGCCTCCCGGATCCGGGCGGCGTCCCAGCTCGCGAGTGCCAGATGGAAGTTGAATGCCAGGTGCAGTTCGTCGGGGCGCAGGTACTCCGAGAACAGCACATGGTCGTGCACCCAGATCTCGCCGACGGCCACCGCGTCCGGGTACTCGTCGAGCACCGTGCGGATCCGGCGGTGGATGTCGTGGACCTCGGCGTTGTTGAAGCGGGGATCGTCGTCGAAGTGCCGCAGCAGCCGGTTCTGTTCCCAGTGGTCGAAGTCGGGCAGCCCGCCGGGTTTGGCCATGCCGTGCGCGACGTCGATGCGGAAGCCGTCGACGCCGCGGTCGAGCCAGAAGCGCAGGGTCTTCTCCAGGTCCTCGAACACCTCGTCGTTGCGCCAGTTCAGGTCCGGCTGCTCCGGCGCGAACAGGTGCAGGTACCACTGGCCGGGCGCGCCGTCGGGGTCGGTGACGCGGGACCATGCGGGGCCGCCGAACACACTCGGCCAGTTGTTCGGCGGCAGGTCGCCGTTCGGCCCGCGTCCGTCCCGGAAGTGGTAGCGGGCCCGCGCGGGGCTGCCGGGCGCGGCGGCCAGGGCCTCCCGGAACCAGGGATGTTCGGAGCTCGTGTGGTTGGGGACCAGGTCCATCACGACACGGATCCGGCGCGCGTGCGCGGCCTCGATCAGGGCGTCGAGGGCGGCCAGGTCGCCGAACAGGGGGTCGACGTCGCGCGGATCGGACACGTCGTAGCCGTGGTCGGCCATCGGGGAGCGCATCACCGGGTTCAGCCAGATCGCGTCGACTCCCAGCAGCTCCAGGTATCCGAGCTTGTCGCGGATCCCGTCGAGGTCGCCGACGCCGTCTCCGTCGGAGTCGGCGAACGAGCGGGGGTACACCTGGTAGAAGACGGCGTCCGCCCACCAGCGTTGTTCAGGGGTGCCGGGGGGAGTGCTCACAGCCACCCATAGTGCCAAACCGACAGGTGGGCCACGACTCGAATGTCGCCGCCCCGGCCCGTCGTCAGATCGGCGAGTTCATCATCGAGTCCGCCGCCATCTCCATGTACGCGATCAACTGGCTGCGGTGCGCGTCGTCGAGCGTCTGCGAATCGATCGAGGCGATGGCGGTGTGCATGCAGCGCAACCAGGCGTCGCGTTCGAGCGGACCGATCCGGAACGGGTGGTGGCGCATCCGCAGCCGCGGGTGCCCGCGCTCGTCCGAGTAGGTGCGCGGTCCGCCCCAGTACTGCTCGAGGAACATCCGCATGCGACGTTCCGCGGGCCCGAGGTCCTCCTCGGGGTACAGCGGGCGGACGATCTCGTCCTTGGCCACTTCCTCGTAGAACCGCGCCGTGAGCTTGTGGAAGGTCTCGGCGCCGCCGACCGCGTCGTAGAAGGTCTGCTCGTCACTCATGGGTTCTGCTCACCGTTCCTCTCGCTCGTCCATTGTGCCGGTTCGGTGGGGACGCGCCCGAGCCGCATGTCGCCGGTACCGGATGTTCACCTCCGCGACCCGGAAAGTCCGCAGAATCGGGGTGCGACGTGCGTAGATCCGTGGTCAACTTGTGAGCAGTCTTCCGGAGGTCGTATGAAGCACCGACGCAGCGCACATCGACAACTCCCGCCCGCCGACGCCCCCACCGGGGCGCCGGGGGCCAACTCCCTGTGTGTCGTACGCGACGACGCCGTCCCGGATTGGGTCAAACGCCGCGTACTTCTGCTCAATGCCACCTACGAGCCGCTCACCGCGTTGCCCGCCCGTCGTGCGGTCGTGCTCATGGCCGGCGGCAAGGCCGACACCGTGCACGACGACCCGCTCGGCCCGTTGGTGCGCTCCGCGGAGTGGGCCGTGCAGATCCCGTGGGTGATCCGCCTGCGGACCTTCGTGCACGTGCCGTACCACGCGCGGGTGCCGATGACGCGTGCCGCGCTCATGCACCGCGACCGGAATCGGTGCGCCTACTGCGGCGCCAAGGCCGAGACCATCGACCACGTGGTGCCACGCAGCCGCGGTGGGGAACACTCGTGGGAGAACTGTGTGGCGTGCTGCGCGTCGTGCAATCACCGCAAGGCCGACAAGCTGCTCAGCGAACTCGGCTGGACGCTGCGCGCCGCGCTCGTGCCCCCCAAGGGCAGGCACTGGCGGCTGCTGGCGACGCTGCCGGAGTTGCATCCGACCTGGTTGCCGTACCTCGGCGAGGGCGCGGCCTGACCGACGTCGCCGCAAGTCGGGGCAAGCGCGCCGGGATCGGACATGCTGGGCTACCGTTTGCGGTGTGAGCATTCTCGAGACAACCCTCATATTCGTTGCCATCCCGGTGGCGATCATCGTGATATTCGGGGTCTTCTCCGTCTTCACGAAGCCGATTCCGGGCACGCGGCCCGCCGAGTACAAGCTCGGGGAGAAGTGGGACCACGAGCCGATGCTGTGGAGCGCGGTCGACGAGGTCACCACGCACGGCCATCACGGTGGGCATCATGAACTCGTCGCCGGCGCGCCGGTCGACCCGATCGGAGGTAGGGCAAGTGGCAAGTGGTGACGTGATGCACAGCCGGACGGCGGTCGCTCCCGCGGAGCTGCCGTACGGTGCGGCCCTGACGTCGAGCGGCCGTATCTCCCGGACCCGTGTCCTCGACGGCCTGTTCGAGGGCCCGCCGTTCAGCGACCGCGACATGATCGCTCTCGACGATGCGCTCACCGAGGCCACCCGGGCGACGAAGGTGCGCTTCAACGTGTACGTCGCGGACGCCGCAGATCCCGCGATCACGACCGACGCGGTGTTCCCGACCACGCCGGAATCGTCGAACTCGGTGCTCATCGCCGTGTACCCGAACCAGCGCGCCATCGAGATCCGCAGCGGACGCGGCGTCGCCGACCGCGTCGACAACCGGATCGCGCAGCTCGGCGTGACCGCGGCGATCTCGTCGTTCGGCCAGGGCGACCTGATCGACGGCATCGTCAGTGCGATCCGCGTCATGGCGAACGCGATCACCGCGCCGTAGAGCCCCTCGTTGCTGTGGCCGAATGTCACATCGGGTCGATTCCGTCGACCGGATGTGACATTCGGCCACACGCGTAGGGCGGCTAGGACGCGTCGAACGCCCGGGCCTTCAGCGACCGGACGATCCCCGCGCGACCCTCGCTGATCAGCCGGCGCAGGGCCGGCGGGTGATCACCGGCGAGGAACTCGTCGGCCGCCGCCACCGACGACTCGCTGATCGACCACGACGGGTACAGCCCCACGACGACGGTCTGCGCGACCTCGCTGGAGCGGCGCTCCCACACGCCCGGCACGTCGGCGAAGTACCGCGCGACGTACCGTTCGAGCAGCTCACCCTGTCCGGCCGGCGCGAAGCCGCCGATGATCGCGCGAGCGGTGATGTTCGGGATCGAATCGTCGCCCACCACCGTCTCCCACACCTGCTCCTTGACGGCCTCCTGCGGCCGCGCCGCCCGCGCGGTGGCGGCCTGCCGCGCGCCGGCAGCCGTCGGATCTCGCTCGGCCTCGGCATCGATGAACGGCGACTCCACCCCCTCGGCGTCGATCTCGCCGGCCGCGGCCAGCGCCTGCACGATCCGCCACCGCAGATCCGTGTCGACGACCAGTCCGGCCAGCCCGACGTTCGCCGGATCGGCACCGAGCAGCTCGCCGAGCACCTCGGTGTGCCACGGCGCGAGCCGGGCCGTGGTCAACGCGTTGACGAACGCGAGCTGATGATCCGAGCCCGGCTGCGCCTCGCGGGCCAGTTCCAGCAGCCGGTTCGCGTAGTCGTTCCAGCCCCGCTCGGTCGCCCAGCCGGGGTCGGCGTAGCTGCCGAGCGCGGTGTGCGCCTGCATCAGCAACCGCTGCACCACGCCGACCTCCGTCTCGGTCGCGATACCGCGCTGCACCAGCGCCACGAAGTCGCGGGCCTTCATCTCGGCCTGCCGGGTCATCTCCCATGCGGCGGACCATGCCAAGGTGCGTGGCAACGGCTCGGCGATGTCGCCGATCCGGTCCGTCAGCACCTCGAGCGACCGGGGATCGAGACGCACCGAGCAGTAGGTGAGGTCGTCGTCGTTGACGAGCACGAGCCGGCCGCGGTCCACGCCGACGAGTTCCGGCACCTCGGTGCGCTCGGTGGCGTCGAGATCGATCTCGACGCGGTGCGTGCGGAGCAGCTTGCCCGAGCCGTCGTCGTCGTAGACCCCGATCGCGAGCCGGTGCACCCGATGTTCCCCGGCGCCCGGATCGGCACCCTCCTGGATCACCGCGAAACGGGTGAACCGCCCGTCGTCGTCGACGTCGAAGTCGGGACGCAGGATGTTCAGGCCGGTGGTCTTGAGCCACTGCGCGCCCCATCCCGACAGGTCCCGGCCGGACGACTTCTCCAGCGCCGCGAGCAGGTCGTCGAACGTGGCATTGGCGAAGGCGTGCTCGCGGAAGTACTCCCGCAGGCCCGCCAGGAACGGTTCCTCCCCGACGTAGGCGACGAGCTGCTTGAGCACGGACGCGCCCTTGGCGTAGGTGATGCCGTCGAAGTTGACCTCCACCGCCGCGAGGTCGGGGATGTCCGCGGCGATCGGATGGGTCGAGGGCAGCTGGTCCTGGCGGTAGGCCCATGACTTCTCGACGTTCGCGAACGTGGTCCACGCGTTCGTGTACTCGGTGGCCCGCGACTGGCACAGCACCGACGCGAAGGTCGCGAACGACTCGTTGAGCCACAGGTCGTCCCACCAGCGCATGGTCACCAGGTCGCCGAACCACATGTGCGCCATCTCGTGGAGTACGGTCTCGGCGCGGCGTTCGTACGAGTAGCGGGTGACCTTGGAGCGGAAGACGTAGTCCTCGAGGAACGTCACCGCGCCGGCGTTCTCCATCGCGCCGGCATTGAACTCGGGGACGAACAGCTGGTCGTACTTGCCGAACGCGTAGGGCAGGCCGAAGTTCTCGTGGTAGAACGCGAAGCCCTGCTTGGTTTCGGTGAACAGCCGGTCGGCGTCCATGAACTCCGCCAGCGAGGCGCGGCAGTAGATGCCGAGGGGGATGGTGCCGTGTTCGTCGGTGTAGACGTCGGTCCACTGCGCGTAAGGCCCGGCGATCAGCGCGACGAGGTAGGTGCTCATCCGCGGGGTGGTACGGAAGACGTGCCGGCCCGGCTCCGCGGTGACGTTGTGCACGGTCTCGGAGTTGGAGATCACCGACCAGTCCGCCGGCGCGGTCACCGCGATGTCGAACGTGGCTTTCAGGTCCGGCTGGTCGAAGCACGCGAACATCCGCTTCGCGTCGGCGGTCTCGAACTGCGAGTACAGGTAGACCGCGTCGTCGGTGGGGTCGACGAACCGGTGCAGGCCCTCGCCGGTGTTCGTGTAGAGGCAGTCCGCCTCGACGGTGAGTTCGTTGCGCGCGGCCAGTCCGCTCAGCGCGATCCCGTTCTCCTCGGTGTATCCGGAGACGTCGACGGACTTGCCGTTGAGGGTGGCCGAGTGCACGGACTGCGCGATCAGGTCGACGAAGGTCGACGCACCGTCCGTGGCGTCGAATGTGATGGTGGTGGTCGAACGGAACGTGGTCGTTCCCGCAGCGCCCGCGCCGTCGGTCAGATCCAGCTCGATGCGGTAGTTGTCGACGGTCAGGACCGCGGACCGCTCGGCCGCCTGCTCGCGGGTCAGATTCGGTGGTGCCACGGAAGACTCCTTCTCAAGACGGGATGCGACTCGGGTGCCATCCCATCATGTGAGGGACCGGTTCACCCGGCGACCTCCGCGAGGGGCACCTGCGGATCGGAGAGTCGGTGCGGGTCGACGGATTCGCCGGAGGAGATCAGCGCGCGGATGTCGTCGCCCGCGTCCCAGATGTTGACGTTCATCCCGGCGCGGACCCGGCCGGCCGCGTCGAGCCAGAACGCGAGGAACTGCCGGGAGCCGACGTCGCCGCGGGTGATCACCCGCGCCTCGGCGGGTGCGTGCCCGACGTACTCCATGCCCAGGTCGTACTGGTCGGTGAAGAAGTAGGGCAGGCGGTCGTAGGAGGCGGGCCGGCCCAGCATGGTGGCGGCCGCCACGTCGGGCTGGTTGAGCGCGTTGGCCCAGTGTTCGACCCGGATCCGGGTCCGCAGCAGCGGATGCTCGGCGGCGGCGATGTCGCCGACCGCGACGATGTCGGGATCGCTCGTCGCGAGAGACGCATCGACTGCCACGCCGTCGCTCGCCACGGTCAGTCCCGCGTCGCGGGCGAGTTCGACGTTGGGCTGCGCCCCCACGGCGACGAGGACCGCGTCGGCCCGGATCTCGGTGCCGTCGCCGAGGCGCAGGCCGGTGGCACGGCCTTCGACGGTGAGGATCTCCGACACCGTCGTCGACAGACGCAGGTCCACACCGTGGCTCCGGTGCAGGTCCGCGAACACGGCGCCCATCTGCTCGCCGAGTGCGCCGGACAGCGGCTGGGCGGCGGCTTCGACGACGGTCACGTCGGTGCCGTGTCCGCGCGCCCCGGCAGCGATCTCGAGACCGATCCAGCCGGCGCCGACGATCGCCAGGCGCGGCGCCGGACCCTCGTCGCGGCGGACGGCCGCGAGCAGCGCGTCGGACTGCTCGACGGTGCGCAGCATATGCACGCCCGCGGCGTCGATGCCTGGCAGCAGGATCCGTCGCGGGCGCGAACCCGTCGCGAGGGCGAGCTTGTCGTAGCGCACGGTGGAACCGTCGGGCAGGGTGACGGTGTGGGCTCCCGGGTCGAGGGCGGTGACGGTGACGCCGAGTTCGACCTCGACCCGGTGGTCGCGGTACCAGTCACCGTGCTGCACGGTGAAGTCTTCGAGCTGTTTCGTACCGGCGAAATACTCCTTCGACAGCGGAGGCCGCTCGTAGGGGAGGTGCTCCTCCGCACCCAGGAGAAGGATCCGGCCGGGGAAGTCCCGGGCGCGCAGCTGCTCGGCCGTCTTGGCTCCGGCGAGCCCACCACCGACGATGACGAAGAGCTTCTCGTTGGACATCGCGCATCCCCGTTCCGTGCGGCACCGGTCCTTCGACGGTACGTCGGTGGAGGCGCGGGAACCGGCGGTTCGGGAAGAATCCGACGACGACCGGCGTTGAATCGGACCGTAGTCCGAATTTCTGCAGCGAGGAGACCCCGTGAGCGACCCGATCTCGAAGGACACCGCCGACTTCTGGTTCGACCCGTTGTGCCCCTGGTGCTGGATCACCTCGCGCTGGATCCTGGAGGTGGCGCAGGTCCGCGACATCGAGGCGAAGTTCCACGTGATGAGCCTTGCCGTGCTCAACGAGGGCAACGACGACCTGCCCGAGAACTACCGGGAACTGATGACCAGGGCATGGGGCCCGGTGCGCGTGGCGATCGCCGCGGCGCAGAAGTACGGCGACGAGGTCCTCGAACCGCTGTACACGGCGATGGGCACGCAGATCCACGACGAGGGCAACAAGGACTTCCCGGCGGTGATCGCCAAGTCCCTCGCCGACCTGGGCCTGGATCCGGACCTCGCGCGAGCGGCCGAGACCGACGCCTACGACGAGGCGCTGCGCACCAGCCACGCCGCCGGCATGGACGCGGTCGGTCCGGATGTCGGCACGCCGACCATCCACGTCAACGGCGTGGCATTCTTCGGTCCGGTTCTCTCGCGGATCCCGCGCGGCGAGGAGGCAGGGCGGATGTGGGACGGGGTGGTGGCCATGGCGTCGTACCCGCACTTCTTCGAACTCAAGCGCACGCGCACCGAGGACCCGAGCTTCGAGTAGGCGCCTTCGGCGCCGGTGTGTCCTTTGGGCGGCTACAGCCGCCCAAAGGACACACCGGCGGCGCAGCCGCCTATTCTCGACGCCATGCGCGTTTACCTGGGTGCCGACCACGCCGGCTTCGAACGTAAGAACCAGATCATCGAACACCTCACCGCCAACGGCCACGAGGCCGTCGACTGTGGCGCGTACGAGTACGACGCCCTCGACGACTACCCGGCGTTCTGCATCGAGGCCGCGCGCCGCGTCGTCGCCGACGAAGGCAGCCTCGGCATCGTTCTCGGCGGCAGCGGCAACGGCGAGCAGATCGCGGCGAACAAGGTGCCGGGTGCCCGCTGTGCCCTCGCGTGGAGCGTGGAGACCGCCAAGCTGGCCCGCGAGCACAACAACGCGCAGCTCATCGGCATCGGTGGGCGCATGCACAGCCTCGAGGACGCCTTGGCCATCGTCGACGCGTTCGTCGCCACCCCGTGGTCGGGGGAAGAACGGCACCAGCGGCGCATCGACATCCTGAGCGAGTACGAGAAGACCGGGCAGGCCCCGGAAGTTCCCGGCGCGCCGTCCTGACGAACGGAGCCTGATCGACCGTGCCGGAGGGACCATCCCTGCACCGGCTCGCCCGGTTGCACCAGCGGCGTTTCTCGGGTGCGCCCCTGCGGGTGTCGAGCCCGCAGGGGCGCTTCGCCGACGATGCGGCGCTCGTCGACGGCCGGGTGCTGCTCCGCGCCGAGGCTCTCGGCAAGCATCTGTGGCACCACTACGACAACGGCCTGACGGTGCACGTGCACCTGGGTCTGTACGGCTCGTTCACGGAGGCGCCGGTTCCGATGCCGGACCCGGTCGGGCAGGTACGGATGCGCATGGTCGGCGCCGAGTACGGCACCGACCTGCGCGGTCCGACCGCGTGCGAGGTCCTCACCCCGGACGAGGTGGCGGCGATCGCCGCGCGGATCGGCCCCGACCCGTTGCGGAAGGACGCCGACCCCGAGCGGGCGTGGGCGCGAATCTGCAAGTCCCGCAGTGCCATCGGCTCGCTTCTCATGGACCAGTCGGTGATCTCGGGGGTGGGCAACATCTACCGGGCCGAAGTCCTGTTCCGGCACGGCATCCATCCGCAGCGCCCCGGACGTGATCTCACCCGAGCCGAGTTCGACGGCATCTGGGACGATCTCGTCGTGCTGATGCGGACGGGAGTGCGACGCGGCGCGATCCACGTCGTGCGACGCGAACACGACCGCGGGGCACCGGCCTACGCGAAGGGCCGTCCCCGGACCTACGTCTACCGGCGTGCCGGTGAGCCCTGCCGGTTGTGCACCACACCCGTCCTGCACTCGATCATGCAGGGCCGCAACCTGTTCTGGTGCCCCGCCTGCCAGACTGGCTAGAAGTCGAAACCGCCGAAGTCGCCGCCGGCCCCGAAGTCGCCGCCACCGTAGTCACCGCCGCCGTAGTCACCACCGCCGTAGTCACCACCGGCGTCGCCGTAGTCCCCGCCGTCCTGGCCGGCCTCGAGGCCCTGGTCGTATCCGGAGTCGAAGCCCTGCTCGAACGCCTGTGCGTCGTAGGGCACCCCGGCCATGCCGGAGAACATCGCCGAGAACAGCAGCATCGATCCGACGCCCCACGCCCCCGCGACGAGGGCGGGCTTCCACCAGGGCTCGGAGTACCAGCCGGCCGGTACCGGCCGGCCCGCGACGCGACCGCCCGGGAAGTAGTTCGGGGTGCGCGACGACGGGGCCGGTGAGGCCGCCACCTTGCGTCCCTCGAAATCGATCTCTCGGTTCTCGGTCACCCGGCCGGCCGTCTGCTGGCCGTCCAGCGTGGGGATCTCGGGACCGGGATCCATGCCCATCGCGAGACGAGCGGCGCGGATGTAGTACAGCCCCTCGAGAGCGGTCTGCTTGGCCAGTCGCGCCTGCACCGGCGTCCGGGCCTGCTCGATCTGTGATCCGGCGGCGGTGTAGCGCTCGGACGCATCGGCGAGCGCCTGCTTGGATGCGGCGTCCGTGCCGGAGAGGTTGTAGATCTGCCCGCCGAGCCGTTCGATGGCCTGGCGGGCATCGGCCTTCGCGTCGTCGAGTTCGTGGGCTCCGCGCCCCGACTTGTTCCGTTGCGCCGCGGACACCAGGAACACGACGGCGACGAGGACGGCGACGATCAGTAGGAGTTCCACGGCGGTCCCTTCCGGCGGACTGGACGGTCGACGTCCAGCCTACCGGCGGCTCAGGCGTCGAGGACGGCGTGGAATCCGCCGCGCATGCAGTCGTCGAACACCTCGAGGTCGGGAACCGCGCCCGTGTCGAGAGTGAATCCGACGCAGCACGTGTGCAGATACGACATCAGGGTGACGTTGAACGCCGAGCCGAGGGTGGGACCGAACGCGTAGTACCGTTCGACCTTCGCGCCGGCCATGTAGAGCGGCACCGGCGACCCCGGCACGTTCGAGGCGAGGAAGTCGACGTGCTTGAGCATCTCGCCGACGACAGCCGGGGGGAGCAGATTGAGAGGGGTGGCGAGGGCCTGCGCCATCGGCACCGCAGGCTCGTGCCGCCAGCCCTCGACGATCTTGTTCACCTCCTGCATGAGCGTGAGGGGATCGTCGGAACGCACGGGCAGCGGGAAACGCGCGAGGTTGATCCGGTTGCCGCCGAGGGTGTCCTGCTCGGTGCGGATGCTCAGCGGCATCGTGACCCGTAGCTCGTCGACGTCGGTCCCGTGGCGGCGGTGGTAGTCGGCGAGGCCGACGAGGACTGCGGTGAGGAAGGCGCTGTTGAGGGTGGCGCCGCCGCGGTGAGCGGCATCGCGCAGCCGGTCGAGCGGCACGTCGATCACGTGGAGCCGGCGGCTGAGGCTGCGTTGCGTCATGACCGGGGATTCCAGTCGCAGGATCGGGCGCAGGTAACGGGCGACGGACACCGCGACCCCCGCGGCACTACGGGCGGAACCGATCGGGTTCGTCACGACGGCCCGGGTGGTCGGCCAGATCGAGGCCAGCCCGCGTCCCGCCAGTCCGCGGAGCTGCGACCAGTCCCAGCCGATCGCCTCGGCGGCCAGGTCCAGGCTGTCCGGGGACTCCGGGGCGGGCGGTTCCGGGGCGGGTTCGCGGGGCGTGCCGTCGCGGTCGAAGTCGACCAGCCGCGCAGTGATCTGCATACCGCCGATTCCGTCGGTGAGCGCGTGGTGCACCTTGATCAGCAGCGCGGCCTGACCGCCGGCGAGTCCGTCGACCACCGTCATCTCCCACAGCGGCCGGTCCTTGTCGAACGCGGCCATGGCCGTGGTCCGAGCGAACTCCAGGACGTCGTCGAAGTTTGCCGGCCCGGGCAGCGAGACCCGGCGCATGTGCCAGGACAGGTCGAAGTTCGCATCCGCGACCCATCGTGGCGGCGCGAGCCCGAAGGGCACCTCGACCACGCGATGGCGGAAGCTGGGCACCTCGCGGGTGCCGCGGTCCATCATCTCGCACAGACGGTCCCAGTCGGGTGAGGCGTCGAGCAGGACGACGGCCACGATCGTCGAGCGCAGCGCGGGGTCGCGCTCCATGCTCCAGGTGAGGTAGTCCGTCTGCTGCATGTGACGGTCGGCTGCGTTGCTCATCTCGGTAACTTCTCACACGGGCCGCCGGGACGATCGGGTTTCGCTCCGTCCGCACCGTCGGACCGGGGACGGCACCACGGCCCGGCGCGGAATCCGGAGCGGATACTCCGAACTCTAGGCGCCGGGCCGTGGTATCGATAGTGACTTTCGTCCGGGTTGTGCGGCCGTCAGGCGGCCGAGGTGGCGGCTTCCGTCCGTCGTCCGAGTCGCTGCAGGGGGCAGTGGGTACTGCGGCTGCAGGCGAAGGTGGTGCCGGCGGCGACGAGGGTGAGTACCGCTGCGGCGATGCCGACCAGAGGATGAATCTCCTGGGCGAGGATGACCGAGGACATGATCAGGACGAACCAGCCGAAGCCCTTGCGCAGCGAGTCCGGGTCGACCATGGAGGTCAGGCGTCCGCCGATGAGGCTGCCGACGACGGCGGCGGCGGTGACCATCGCCGCCAGGCGCCAGTCGATCTGCACGGTGGACAGGTAGCCGCCGAGGCCGGCGAAGGACTTCATGGCGATCACGATCAGCGAGGTGCCGACGGCGACGGGCATGGGCAGTCCGCCGAGCAGGGCGAGGGCCGGCACGACGAGGAACCCGCCGCCGGCGCCGACGAGGCCGGTGACCAGGCCGACGACCACGCCGTCGAGGAGGATCTTGCCGACCGGCATCGAGTGGGTGCCGTCCGAAGCCGCGGTCTTGTTCTTGCGGCCGCGGAGCATCGCGATGGCGGTGGCGATCATCATCGCGGCGAAGGCGAGCAGCAGGATGCTGCCGGGAACGAAGCGCGAGAGCAGGCCGCCGGCGTAGGCGCCGACCATGCCGGCCAGGCCGAACAGGATGCCGGTGCGCCACTGGACGCGGCCTGCCCGCGCGTGGGAGATCGCGCCGACCGCGCTGGTGACGCCGACGACGAGCAGCGAGGTGGCGATGGCCTCCTTGGCGTCCATACCGGCGACGTACGCCAACAGCGGGACGGTGAGGATCGATCCACCGCCGCCGAGCAGTCCGAGGGTGACGCCGACGAGGACCGCCAGCGCAACGGTCAGCGCGATCATGATCAGTTCCTTTCGGCCGGAGCGGTCTTCGAATCGACCAGCTGGGCGACGATGGTCTGCGGATCACACGAGGCGCCGCGGTTGTAGGGCAGCTTGGAGAGCAGCATCCCCATCGCGCAGGTGTTGGACAGCGCGGCGAAGGTGAGGCCGCCGCCGACACCGGCGGCGAGCCACTTGAGCTTGGGGACCGCGATGCTGCCCAGGACGGAGGTCAGCACGAGGGAGCCGGCGACGAGGCGGACCTGCCGTTCGAGGTCCCAGCGCTCGACGCCGCGATTGACGGAGAAGCCGTTGGCTTCCCAGCCCGTCATGCCGCCCTCGAGGATGTGCACGTTGAACAGCCCGGCCGTGCGGAGGGTCTCTTCGGCCTGGGTGGCGCGCTGGCCCGACCGGCACACGAGGACGACGTTCTCGTCGAGGTGGGCGAGGAACTCGTCCCGGTGCTCGCGCAGCAGGTCCAGGGGGACGTTGTAGGCGCCGGGGATGTGCACGGACTCGAACTCGCCGGGTGTGCGGACGTCCACGACGCGGACGTTCTTGCCGGAGTCGAGGAGCTCGCGCAGGGCGGCGGGATCGAGGGTTGCGGGGCTCGGCTCGGTCATGGGGGCCTTTCGGGTCGGTGGCGCGAACGCGCGAGGGGCGATCGCCGTGGGCAATAAACCCCGGGGGGTATGTCGGCGACAATGATAAGCATACGGGAGGGGGTATATGCAAGGCGGACACAGGCCGTGGGTCGCCTTCGTGACGCACTCCACCCGCATACCCCAGGGGGTACTTGACATACCCAGGGGGGTATATGTCAGGATGGGGTCAACGCAGAACGCGACCGGTCTTCGCGGCCGAGGAGAGGTAGAACCGAATGATTCTCGAGCAGTACTACATCGAGTGCCTGTCGCACGCGTCGTACCTGATCGGTGACGAGAGCACCGGCCGGGCGATCGTGGTCGATCCGCGCCGGGACGTCACCGAGTACCTCGACGACGCCCGCAGGCACGGGCTGAGCATCGAGGGTGTGATCAACACCCATTTCCACGCCGACTTCGTCTCCGGGCACCTCGAGCTGCTCGAGGCGACCGGGGC
This sequence comes from Rhodococcus ruber, assembly GCF_016804345.1. Taxonomy (NCBI): domain Bacteria; kingdom Bacillati; phylum Actinomycetota; class Actinomycetes; order Mycobacteriales; family Nocardiaceae; genus Rhodococcus; species Rhodococcus ruber. The sequence continues at coordinate 2,415,641 of NZ_CP044211.1, forward strand.
GTGGATCGGGTTCGGCGAGGCCGCCGAGGCGGACTACCCGATCCGCCGGCTGCGCGACGGCGAGCACCTCTCGCTCGGGGAGGTGGACCTCGAGATCCTGTCCACCCCGGGGCACACCTGGGAGTCGATCTCGGTGCTGGTGCGCGAGCATCCGGGGGCGACGCCGACGGCGGTGCTGACCGGGGATTCGCTGTTCATCGGGGACGTGGGCCGGCCGGACCTGGTGAACCTGGGGGATTCGTCGACCGAGGACCTGGCCCGGGCGATGTACCACACGGTGCACGAGAAGCTGCTGACCCTGCCCGATCAGGTCACCGTGATGCCCGCGCACGGCGCCGGCTCGTCGTGCGGGAAGAACCTGTCGGCGGAGCTGACCTCGACGATCGGGGAGCAGCGGGTGAGCAACCCGTCGGTGCAGCCGATGAGCGAGGAGGCGTTCGTCGCGCTGGTCACCGAGGGCCAGCCCGCGGCGCCGTCGTACTTCTCGGTCGATGCCGGGTTGAACAAGAGCCTGCATCCGCTGCTCGATCAGGGCCGGGCCATCCCGGCGCTGAGCCCGGAGCGGGTGCGCGCGGAGCTGGCCGCCGGGACCCGGGTGCTCGATGCGCGCAGCGTGGACGAGTTCGCGGCGGGGCATCTGCGCGGGTCGGTCAACGTCGGGTTCGACGGGCGGTTCGCCGAGACCGGCGGCATGGTCGCCGAGGTGGGGGAGCCGATCGTGTTGATCACCTATCCGGGGGAGGAGCAGGACGCGGCGGTGCGGCTGGCCCGGATCGGGTCGGACAACGCGCTGGGGTACCTGACGGTCGATCACGACGGGGTGTTCCCGGCGGAGCTGGCGGAGCTGGTGCAGAGCGCGCCGCGCACCACGGTCGCCGAGCTCGACGAGATGCTCGCCGCCGATGCGGTGGCGTTGGTCGACATCCGCAATCCGGGGGAGCGGGAGTTCGGGACGATTCCGGGGGCGGTGCCGATTCCGTTGGCGCAGCTGCGGGCGCGGCTCGAGCAGGTGCCCACCGGCAAGCCGATCGTGGTGCACTGTGCCGGCGGGTGGCGGTCGAGTGTGGCCGCGTCGCTGCTGCGGGCGCAGGGCTTCGAGAACGTGTCGGACCTGCTCGGCGGGTACAACGCCTGGGCCGAGGCCCACGTCCCCGCCTGACCGGCGCCGACGAGAACGAAAGGAACCATCCGATGGCAACGAAGAATCTCACCCTCGCGGACTTCGAGTCCACAATCCTCGGCAACGACATCGTCCTCGTCGACTTCTGGGCGTCGTGGTGCGGTCCGTGCCGCGCCTTCGCCCCGGTGTTCGAGAAGTCGTCACAGGCGCACCCGGACATCGTGCACGCCAAGGTCGACACCGAGGCCGAGCAGCAGCTCGCCGCGATGGCCGACATCCGCTCGATTCCGACGATCATGGCGTTCCGAGAGGGCGTCCTGGTCTTCTCCCAGCCCGGCGCCCTGCCCGCGGCCGCCCTCGAAGACCTCATCGGGCAGATCGAGGCGCTGGACATGACCGAGGTCCACGCCCGGATCGCCGACCAGAAGGCCGCCGCCGGCGCCTGACGCCGACCCTGTCACCCCTAGGAGGACCCCATGTGTTACCCCGTCACCTGCCCGAACTGTGGGAAGACCGGCTGGGGCGGCTGCGGCCAGCATGTCGATGCCGTCATGCGTTCCGTGCCCGCACCCGAGCGCTGCACCTGCGGCCAGGACACCACCCCCGGTGCGCAGGCACACACCCTCGGCGGACTCTTTCGCCGCTGACCGCACCTCGACGAGACTGCGCCTCCACCGCATTCTCCGCCGCGGCAACACCCCGCCCTGCGCGAGCTGGGCGGGGTGTTCGCGTCGCGGTCCGAGGGCCAATGACCCTTCCGCGGTCCGCGTGCCGGTGAAAAACTCGTAGACGCCCACTCGAGAAGGGACATCCGTGGTGAACAGAGCGATGGGGCCGGTGGACACCATCTGGCTCAACATGGACCGGCCCGAGAACCTCATGATCATCGACTCGCTGATGTTCTTCGAGGGGCCCGTGGACTGGTCGCGCGTGGTGTCCCTCGTGCAACGCCGCTTCGTCGACGCCTACCCCGCTTTCCGGCAACGCCCGGTGCAACCGCGCACCCACATCGGGTCGCCGCACTGGGAGGACGACCCGGCGTTCGATCTCGACAACCACCTGATCCGGACGACCCTGCCCCGCAGTGACGACGCGACGCTGCAGCGGTACATCGAGCAGCGGATGCCGGTGCCGTTCGATCGTCACCGCCCGCTGTGGGAGATGCACCTCGTCGACGGATACCGGCACGGAGCCGTCGTCTACACCCGGCTCCACCACTGCATCGCCGACGGCATCGCGCTCAACCAGGTGATGCTCTCGATGACCGGCGAGACTCCGGACAGTGACCTCGACGCCCCCGGGGCTACCGAGCCCGAGCACCGTGCCGGTCTCCTCGAGGGCGCGGCCAAACTGGCCGGCACCGCGATAGCGACCACCGCCGGTGCCGCGTCCGGAGTCGCCCACATGCTGTGGGACCTGCCCAAACTGCTCGACCCGCATGTCCTGGGCGACGCCTTCACCCAGGTCGAACGCACCGGCGGGATCGCGGACAAGCTCGTGCTCGGTCCCAAGCCGCACACGCCGCTCAGTGGCCGACCGGGAACGGCCAAGCGCGCGGTGTGGTGCGAGCCCTTTCCGCTCGACGACATCAAGCACATCGGTCACGAGACCGGCACCACCGTCAACGACGTGCTCATGGGAGCCGTCGCCGGCGCACTCGCGACGTACATCCGTGAGCACGGCGGCGAGCCGCAGGACGTACCCACGATGGTGCCCGTCAACGTTCGCCCCCTCGACCAGCCCCTCCCGAAGGAACTCGGGAACCAGTTCGCACTGGTGCTCTTCAAATACCCGTCGGCGCTGGCGACTCCGCTCGAACGCATCGTCGAGACCCACCGGCGCATGGAGGTCATCAAGCACTCACCGGAGGTGACCCTCACCTTCGGCCTGATCAAGGCGATCGGGCGTACCGGCCCGGAACTGGAGAGGTTCTTCGTGGACTTCTTCTCCGACAAGGCGATCGGGGTCACCACCAACGTCCCCGGCCCGACGGGCGACCGGTACCTGGGAGGAACGAAGATCCGCGGTGTGCTCGCCTGGGTGCCCGGCGCAGGCGAGCAGACCCTGGGTGTCTCGATCTTCAGCTACAGCGGCAGGGTCCGGGTCGGCTTCAAGGCGGACGCGGACCGGGTGCCCGATCCCGAGAATCTCGTCCGCGCCTTCACCGACGAGATCGACGGGCTGCTGCGGCTCTCGCACGCTGTGTGACACGCCCCGAATCCGCCGATTCGATGCCCGCGCCGGGGGTGGATGTCTACCGTCGGCTCATGAGCGAGCACGGGCACTACCAGGAAATCCTCAACGTACTGAATCCGCAGCACCGGGCGCTGCGTGCGGCGATCCCCGAGGTCTATCAGGGTTTCAACGCACTGAGCAAGGCCGCCTTCGCTCCCGGAGCCCTGGATACCAGGACCAAGGAACTGATCGCCCTCGCGATCGGCGTCGTCGACGAATGCGACGGCTGCATCGCCTCCCATGCGCGCAGCGCCGTCCGTGCCGGAGCGAGCAGGCAGGAGGCGGCCGAGGCGATCGGCGTCGCATTCCTCATGCAGGGAGGTCCCGCGACGATCTACGGTTCGCGGGCGTACACCGCGTTCTGCGAATTCGCCGACGCCGAGGAGCGGCGGGACCGGTGACGGTCCGGTGGAGGGGATGACGGGAATCGAACCCGCGTAGCCAGTTTGGAAGACTGGGGCTCTACCATTGAGCTACATCCCCATGCATGCGATCGACCCGGGTTTCCGGGTCCGCCGCGTGCAGGAACAGACTGTACCGAACCTCGCTTTGGATTTCATAATCGGGGGGCCGTAGGATTCTCCCGCGGGTCCCCGGAAGGTTCCGGGTGCCGGTGTTGACGGGATGTGGCGCAGCTTGGTAGCGCATCCGCTTTGGGAGCGGAGGGTCGCAGGTTCGAATCCTGTCATCCCGACCAGGAAGAACTGGGTGGAAGACCGCGCACCCGGTGACAGCTTGATCGAACGACACACGAGCACGAACAGAACGACACACGAGCACGACAGAAGGAGCATGTCCGTGAAGAGCACCGTCGAGCAGCTCAGCCCGACGCGAGTCCGTATCAACGTTGAGGTGCCCTTCGAGGAGCTCCAGCCTGATTTCGACCGCGCGTTCAAGGCACTCGCCAGCCAGATCCGACTGCCCGGCTTCCGGCCGGGTAAGGCTCCGCGCAAGCTGCTCGAGGCCCGCGTCGGGCGGGGCGCCGTGCTCGAGCAGGTCGTCAACGACGCCATCCCGGCCCGCTACAGCGAGGCAGTGACCGCCAACGAGGTCAAGGTCCTCGGCCAGCCCGAGGTCGACATCACCAAGCTCGAGGACAACGTCGAGCTCGTCTTCACCGCCGAGGTGGACGTCCGGCCCGAGATCGCCCTGCCCGACTTCTCCACCATCGAGGTCACCGTCGATCCCGTGGAGATCACCGACGAGGCGGTCGAGGAGCAGCTGCTGTCGCTGCGTCAGCGTTTCGGCACCCTCACCGGTGTCGAGCGTCCGGTGCAGGACGGTGACTTCGTGTCCATCGATCTGTCCGCGACCGTCGGCGGCGAGGCGGTCCCCGAGGCCTCCACCACCGGTCTGTCCCACGAGGTGGGGTCGGGTCAGCTCATCGACGGCCTCGACGAGGCGCTCGTCGGCATGTCCGCGGGCGAGTCGAAGGAGTTCACCACCACGCTGGTCGCCGGTGACCATGCCGGCGACGAGGCCGTCGTCACCGTCACGGTGAACAGTGTCAAGGAGCGCGAGCTGCCCGCCGAGGACGACGAGTTCGCCCAGCTCGCGAGCGAGTTCGACACCCTCGACGAGCTCAAGGCGGACCTGCGCGAGCGGGTCTCCCGGGTCAAGAAGGTCGAGCAGGCCGGTCAGATCCGCGACAAGGTTCTCGACGTGCTGCTCGAGACGGTCGAGGTGCCGCTGCCCGAGGCCGTCGTCCAGGCCGAGATCGACGGCGCCCTGCACGACGCCATCCACGCGCTCGATCACGACGAGACCAAGCTCGACGAGCTCCTCGAAGAGCAGGGCTCGAGCCGCGAGGAGTTCGACAAGGACACCCGTGAGTCCGCCGAGCGCGCCGTGAAGGTGCAGCTGCTGCTCGACGCGATCGCCGAGGCCGAAGGCACCACCGTCGAGCAGGAAGAGCTCACCGAGCGCATCTTCTTCCAGGCGCAGCGCTACGGGATTCCGCCGGAGCAGTTCATCCAGCAGATCGGCCAGGCGAACCAGCTGGGCGCCGTCTACGCGGACGTCCGTCGCGGCAAGGCCCTCGGCAGCGTCGTCGACCGCGCGACCGTCACCGACACCAGTGGCGCCACGGTCGACACCTCCGAGCTGTTCGGCACGAAGAGCGACGACGAGTCCGAGGACGCCGAGGCTCCGGGCGGCGAGGGCGAATCCGAGTAGTCGGCCGAGATCCGTTGCCGCACCGCGCGATTGCATGCGGGGCGTGGCAACGGTCCTCCGCCGGGTACGCCGAGTGGAAATTTCCGCTTTGAGCGAAGTGGGGCGGCACCGGGCATCCGGTGCCGCCCCACTTCGTTACTGTCAGTGTCAGCAATCCACGATTGACGAGAAGGCAGGTACCGTGACTCCTCAGAATCCGGCGACATCCATCGGTCCCACGATGACCTCGGCCACCGCTGGGCTCAACCTCAGCGACTCGGTCTACGAGCGGCTGCTGCGCGAGCGGATCATCTTCCTCGGTACCCAGGTCGACGACGACATCGCGAACAAGCTCTGCGCGCAGATCCTGCTGCTGTCCGCGGAGGATCCGACTCGCGACATCTCGCTCTACATCAACTCCCCGGGTGGATCCGTCACAGCCGGCATGGCGATCTACGACACCATGAAGTTCGTCGAGTGCGACGTGGCGACCTTCGCGATGGGTCTGGCTGCCTCCATGGGGCAGTTCCTGCTCTCGGCCGGCACGCGGGGCAAGCGGTACGCCCTGCCGCACGCGCGGATCATGATGCACCAGCCGTCCGCCGGTATCGGCGGTACCGCGAGTGACATCGCGATCATGGCGGAACAGTTCGCGCACACCAAGCGGGAAATGGCGGAACTGATCGCCGAGCACACCGGCCAGACCGTCGAGCAGATCACGAAGGACTCGGACCGCGACCGCTGGTTCACCGCCAAGGAAGCGCTCGAGTACGGCTTCGTCGATCACGTCGTCTCGCGGGCGCAGCAGGCCGGCGGCACCGGCAACTAGTTCCGAGCCCCCCGATCCGCTCTACGCCCCACGAATTCCTGGAGAAGCGATGACCAACCTGTTCGATCCGCGCCAGCTCGGCGGCCAAGCTGCTGCCGCACCTGGGGGCACCGCCCCCGCATCCCCGGCGAGCCGCTACATCCTGCCTTCGTTCATCGAGCATTCGAGTTACGGCGTCAAGGAGTCCAACCCGTACAACAAGCTCTTCGAGGAACGCATCATCTTCCTCGGCGTGCAGGTGGACGACGCCTCCGCGAACGACGTCATGGCTCAGCTGCTGGTGCTCGAGTCGCTGGACCCGGACCGCGACATCACGATGTACATCAACTCGCCCGGCGGCTCCTTCACGTCACTGATGGCGATCTACGACACCATGCAGTACGTGCGGGCCGACATCACCACCGTCTGCCTCGGCCAGGCCGCATCGGCGGCGGCGGTGCTGCTCGCTGCCGGCACCCCCGGCAAGCGGCTCGCCCTGCCCAACGCCCGCGTGCTCATCCACCAGCCCGCCACCGGCGGCATCCAGGGCCAGGTGTCCGACCTGGAGATCCAGGCAGCGGAGATCGAGCGCATGCGCCGCCTGATGGAGACGACGCTGGCCAAGCACACCGGCAAGGATCCCGACCAGATTCGCAAGGACACCGACCGCGACAAGATCCTCACCGCCGCGGAGGCCGTCGACTACGGTCTGATCGACAACGTGCTCGAGTACCGCAAGCTCTCGGCTCAGAAGTAACCGCCTCGGCCCGGCCCGGAGTGCGCCCCGCGCGCCTCCGGGACCGGGCCGGTGTGCTCGAGCGGCGTTGCCGCTGCGGCGCACAAATAATGGCCCGAATCGCCCGGAACCGGTCGACCGCCGTCGCTGTCTCCGGGTACGGTCGTTCCAAGGGCCCGCTCCCCGGACCGGCGCTGTCGGCGGTCGCGGGATCGGTTGCACGCTCACGAGGAAGTAGGGACCTGACAGATGGCACGTATCGGTGACGGGGGCGACCTGCTCAAATGTTCTTTCTGCGGAAAGAGCCAGAAGCAGGTCAAGAAGCTCATTGCGGGCCCAGGGGTCTACATCTGCGACGAGTGCATCGACCTGTGCAACGAGATCATCGAGGAAGAGCTGGCCGAGTCCAACGAGGTCAAGCTCGACGAGTTGCCCAAGCCGGCCGAGATCCGCGAGTTCCTCGACAACTACGTCATCGGGCAGGACTCCGCGAAGCGGACCCTGGCGGTGGCGGTCTACAACCATTACAAGCGCATCCAGGCGGGCGAGAAGGCGCGCGATACGCGTGGCGAGTCGGTCGAGCTGGCCAAGTCGAACATCCTGCTGCTCGGACCCACCGGCTGCGGCAAGACGTACCTGGCGCAGACCCTGGCGAAGATGCTGAACGTGCCGTTCGCGATCGCCGACGCCACCGCCCTGACCGAGGCCGGCTACGTCGGTGAGGACGTCGAGAACATCCTCCTCAAGCTCATCCAGGCGGCCGACTACGACGTCAAGCGCGCCGAGACCGGGATCATCTACATCGACGAGGTCGACAAGATCGCCCGCAAGAGCGAGAACCCGTCCATCACCCGCGACGTGTCCGGTGAGGGCGTCCAGCAGGCGTTGCTGAAGATCCTCGAGGGCACCCAGGCGTCGGTACCGCCGCAGGGCGGGCGCAAGCACCCGCACCAGGAGTTCATCCAGATCGACACCACCAACGTGCTGTTCATCGTCGCCGGTGCCTTCGCCGGACTCGAGCGGATCGTCTCGGACCGGGTGGGCAAGCGCGGGATCGGCTTCGGCGCCGAGGTGAAGTCGAAGGCCGAGATCGATACCACCGATCACTTCGCCGAGGTCATGCCCGAAGACCTGATCAAGTTCGGGCTCATCCCCGAGTTCATCGGTCGCTTGCCCGTCGTCGCCTCGGTGACGAACCTCGACAAGGATTCGCTCGTGCAGATCCTGTCGGAGCCGAAGAACGCGCTCGTCAAGCAGTACGTCCGGCTCTTCGAAATGGACGGGGTGGAACTCGAGTTCACCCAGGACGGCCTGGAAGCCGTCGCCGACCAGGCGATTCTGCGTGGTACCGGCGCCCGCGGTCTGCGCGCCATCATGGAGGAGGTCCTGCTGCCGGTGATGTACGACATCCCGAGCCGCGACGACGTCGCCAAGGTGGTCGTCACCGCCGAAACCGTCAACGACAACGTGCTTCCTACGATCGTGCCGCGCAAGCCCGAGCGCGAGCGTCGCGACAAGACCGCCTGATCGCGGAACACGGAGTAGGCCCCGGCACACGACGTGCCGGGGCCTACTCGTATGGCCGGAACCTGTGTGACCGAATGTCACATCGCATCGATGTGATCGACGCGATGTGACATTCGGTCCCTGAGGGGGAGGGTCAGATCCGGTTGCCGAGCTCGCGCAACGGGGTGCGGAAGGTCTCCTTCGCGGACAGCGCGGAGACCGCACACACCAGGCAGGCGCCGGAGGTCAGGATGGCGACGGGCAGCCAGTTCGTCGGGTCGCCGCCCATGAGCGCGGTGCCGATGGCGGGGGCGAAGCCGGCGATGGCGAAGCCGAGCTGGGTTCCGATCGCCATACCGGAGTAGCGGACCTTCGTGTTGAACATCTCGGCGTAGAACGACGGCCAGATCGCATTGGGTGCGGCGTAGAGCAGACCCATCAGGGCGATGCCGGCGGCGAAGATCAGCGCGACGTTACCGGTCGAGATGGCTTGGAAGTACACGAAGACGAACACCGCCGAGCCGAGGACGCCGGTGACGAAGACGGGCTTACGGCCGACGCGATCCGACAGGGCGGCGAGGGCGGGCTGACTGAACAGGGCGACGGCGTTGGCGGCGATCGCGACCGCGAGCATCGTCGACTTGGCGATGCCCACTTCGTCGCTGGTCGCGAACGCCAGGCCGAAGACGGCGAAGATCGTGCTCACGACCGCGACGAAGGCGCAGAAGACCACGCGAGCCAGGTTGGCGGAGTGGGTTCGCAGCAGGTCGGCCACCGGCAGCTTGGCGACGTCGTCGGCCTTCTTGGTCTCCGCGAACTCCTCAGGCTCCTCGAGCTTGCGCCGCATGACGTACGCGGCGACGAGCACGAGCAGGCTGCCCCAGAACGGGACGCGCCAGCCCCAGCTGTAGAGGATGTCGTCGGGCATGGCCGCGACGGGCAGGAACACCAGGCTGGCGAGGATGAAGCCGGCTTGGGTGCCGTTGAGCGTCCAGCTCGCGAAGAATGCGCGACGGTTCTGCGGGGCGTGCTCGAGGGTCAGGGAGCTGGCGCCGGACTGCTCGCCGGCGGCGGAGATGCCCTGGAAGATGCGCATCAGTACGAGCAGGGCGGGGGCGAGCACGCCGATCGACTCGGCGCTGGGGATCAGGCCGATGCCGAAGGTGGCGACACCCATCAGGATGAGGGTGAACAGCATGACGTTCTTGCGCCCGACCCGGTCACCGAAGTGGCCGAGGACCACGGCGCCGAGGGGACGCGCGACGTAGGCGACGCCGAAGGTCGACAGGGACAGCAGTGCCGCGTGCCCGCTGTCGGGGAAGAACACCGTCGGGAAGATCAGGGCAGCGGCGGAGGCGTAGATGTAGAAGTCGTAGTACTCGAGCATGCTGCCGAGAAAGGCCGACGACGCCGCGCGCTTGACCTTGGTGGTGTCGTGCGGGCGGGCAGCGGTCGTCATACCGGAATTCTCCGGCGTGTCGAGGGTGTGCGCGGTCATCGCGTCTCCTGTGCGGAAAAGATGGGGGATGTTCGAGATACGAACCCGGGTTCGTTCTGCGTCGTTCCGAATGTAGGCGCCATCACACGCCCACCGCAAGATGTATGAACTAGATAGTTCATAAATTTTCGGGAGGCGTGCCGGTGTGCCGTGGCGTCGGGGTCGCTCAGTCGGGTGCGGTCGTCAGGTAGGCGACCACGAGATCGCCCAGCATCCGCCGGTGCCGGGTCCGCAGTTCGTCCGTGGCGAGATCCTGGTCGAACAGTGCCTTCCAGGTGTACCGGTTGGCGGTGCGGAAGACACAGAAACTGCTGATCACCAGGTGGATGTCGAGAGCGTCCACGCCGTCGCGGAAGATTCCGTCGGCCCGGCCGCGTTCGAGGATGCCGGTGAGCACGTCGACGGCGGGCGCCCCCAGGCCGGCGAGCCGGGTCGACCGGCGGATGTGCTCGCCGCGGAGCATGTTCTCGTTGGCGACGATGCGAATGAAGTCGGGGTGCTGGTCGTGATGGTCGAACGTGGCCTCGGCCAGCGTGCGGATGGCTTCCACGGGGCCGAGGTCCGCGAGGTCCAGCTCGCGCTCCTGGGCGCGGATCGTTCCGTACGAGTTCTCGAGGACGGCCCGGTAGAGGCCCTCCTTGTCGCCGAAGTAGTAGTAGATCATCCGCTTGGTGGTCTGCGTGCGCTCGGCGATCTCGTCGACCCGGGCTCCGGACAGCCCCTTGTCCGCGAACTCCGCCGTGGCCACCTCGAGGATGTTCTCCCTGGTGAGGTCGCTGTTGCGGCGGCGTCGGCCGGTGGTCTGCTCGGTTGCCATGGCGCCACCCTATCGACCGGGTGTTGTGCCGGTGCCCTCCGTGGCCGTACGCTGTGTCTTGTAACTCACTAGTTCGTACATTGCGCTGGGAAAGGCCCGCCATGACCGACTCCATCCTCTGCGGCCTCATCGGAACCGGCATCGGTGCGTCGTTGACCCCGCCCATGCACGAGGCGGAGGGCGCGCGACAGGGTATGCGCTACGTCTACAAGATCGTCGACCTCGACGTGCTGGGTCTGGCGGTGGCCGATCTGCCGCGGCTGCTCCGCTCCGCGCACGACCTGGGCTTCCGTGGCCTGAATATCACCCATCCGTGCAAGCAGGCGGTCATCGAGCACCTCGACGACCTCTCCCCGGAGGCGAGCCGGCTCGGTGCCGTCAACACCGTCCTCTTCGACGGAGGCCGGGCGATCGGGCACAACACCGACTGGTCGGGATTCGGTCGCAACTTCGACCGGGGTCTGGGCGGTGTCGCCCTCGACAGGGTGGTCCAGCTCGGGGCCGGGGGAGCCGGTGCGGCGGTCGCCTATGCGGTGCTCACCCGCGGCGTGCGCGAATTCACCGTCGTCGACGCCGATCTCGCGCGAGCCACCGCGCTGCGCGACAAGCTGACCGTGTTGTTCCCGGGCGCCGCTGTCGGTACGGCGACGCCGGACGAGCTGCCCCGATTGTTGGCCGCCGCCGACGGCCTCGTCCACGCGACGCCCGTCGGCATGGCCACCCACCCCGGGACGGCCTTCGACCCGGCGCTGCTGCGGCCCGACCTGTGGGTCGCCGAGGTCGTCTACCGGCCCATCGAGACCGAGCTCGTCCTGCGGGCTCGGGCGCTCGGCGCCCCGACGCTGACCGGGGCGGGGATGGCCGTCTTCCAGGCCGTCGACGCATTCCGCATCTTCACCGGCGTGGAGCCCGATGCGGAGCGGATGCTCGCGCACATGACCGCCCTGATCGAAGCGGAGAAGGTCGCCGTCTGACCGGCACGTCCGGGTGCGTCCTCCGGGGCGGCTACCGTTTGGGCACGCGGAGCATCGCGCAGGCCAGATCGACGATCTCCGACTCGAACGCTCCCAGTTCGGGCGCTTCCCCCACGTCGTGGGCGCGTTCCCAGGTGGCGTAGGAGCCGATGACGAACCGCACCGTCAGGCCGACCCGGCGCCGGGCCTCGGCCTCGGCCAGCTCGAGACTGTGCACGATCGCCTCGAACAGCGACGTGAGCACCGTGAGCGACTCGTCGGTCGGGTAGTAGTCGGCACGGGACGCGCCGGAGGCGGGGATCGTCAGGAACTCCAGGGGCGCCACGGCGAGCCACTGCTCGTTGAAGCGGGCCCAGTAGCTGGGCCGGCCGCGGGCGACCTCGGTCGTGAGGGGGTGGACGTAGGCGAAGACCAGCCGTTCCAGGCGCGGCGGCGTGTCGAGGCGGGCGGCGTCCACGAGGGCGGCCCGTTCCGCGTTGACTCGCGGTGCGTGCCGGGTCCACACCGCGTCGAGCAGTCCGTGCCACGACCCGAAGTGGTACGCGACGGCCGAATTGTTGCGCTGACCGGCGGCTTTGACCACCTCCCGCGCCGAGACGCCGTGGATGCCGCGGTGCGCGATCAGTTCCTCCGCGGCATCGAGCAGGGCGAGACGACCCGTTGACACGACCATGACGTCCACTGTACTAAGAAGCTCAACTTTCCATTTAATACGAGCATCTTAACGGAGGAACTCGTGACCCGACTTTCCGGCAGGCGCATCGTCGTCGCGCTCGCTCTGTCCTCGGTAGTGGCTGCATCGGCGTGTTCGGAGTCGGATCCGCCGCCGTCCGAGCGCGCACCCGGTGCACTCGTCAGCTCCCGCCCCCTGACCACCGCTGCGGCACTGCCCAGTGCGGCGCGTACCGACCTGATCACCTACCTGTCCGAGGATGCGGCCGGCCGCACCATCCTCGTATCCGGGACCGTCGCAATCCCCCGGGGCGATGCTCCCGACGGTGGGTGGCCGGTGATCAGCTGGGCCCACGGCACCACCGGTGTCGGGGACGCCTGCGCACCGTCCGCCGACACGGTCGGCGGACCCGCCCACGGCTACCTGTCCCGCACCACCGCCATGCTCGATCGGTGGGTCGCGGACGGCTACGTCGTCGTGCAGACCGACTACGAGGGGCTCGGCACGCCCGGCGGCCACCCGTACATGAACGGCGACAGCGCCGCGAACACCGTCGTCGACATCGTGCGGGCGGCCCGCGAAGCCGATCCCGGGGTCGGCACCCGGTGGACGGCGATGGGCCACAGCCAGGGCGGGCACGCCGCGCTGTTCACCGCCGCGCACGGTGCCGAGCGCGCCCCCGAGCTCGAACTGCAGGGAGCGGTCGCCTATGCGCCGGGCAGCCGCACCAGCGAGACGGCCGCCTACTTCGAAACCGGCGGTCCGGGCATCGCGCAGGCGCTGAGCTTCCTGCCCGTCCTCCTGCTCGGCGCCGAGGCCGCCGACCCGGACATCGCGGCCGACGCGATGCTCACCGACGCCTCCCGGCCGCTGCTCGCGGCGGCGCGCACCGGGTGCATGGACGACGTGCGCGCCGCGGCCGCAACCGTGCCCGTGGACCAGGTGTTCGCGCCCGGCGCCGACGTCGGTCGCCTGACCGAGTACTTCGCCACGCAGGAACCCGAAGCCCTGACGCTGACCGTGCCGACGCTCGTCGTGCAAGGGACGACCGACGTGCTCGTCTCCCGCCAGATCACCGACGAGGTCACGAACTCGTTGTGCAGCAAAGGATCCCCCGTCTCGTACGAGGTCTACGACGGCGCCGACCACCGCGGCGTGCTCGAGGCCGCCCACGACGACGTGCGCTCGTTCGTCGAGGAGGTGAGCTCCGGCGAGGCGCCGGCGGCCGTCTGCAGCTGAGGTCCGGACCGTCGATTCACGCGACGGTGCCGGTGTAGACGTTCATCGAGTCGCCGCGGAGGAAGCCGACCAGTGTCAGGCCCGCCTCCGCGGCGAGATCGACCGCGAGCGACGACGGGGCCGAAACCGCGCCGAGCGCCGGTACTCCCGCCATCACGGCCTTCTGCACCAGCTCGAAGGACGCCCGCCCGCTGACGACGAGCACGCTGTCCGACAACGGGATCCGGTTCTCGGTCAGCGCCCAGCCGAGCACCTTGTCGACCGCGTTGTGCCGGCCCACGTCCTCCCGTAGCGCCAGCAGGGTGCCGTCGGGGGTGAACAGCGCTGCGGCGTGGAGGCCCCCGGTGCTCTGGAAGACCTTCTGCCGCTGACGCATCCGTGGGGGCATTCCGGTGAGGGCGCGGGCGGAGACCGCGAAACCGTCGGTCAGCGGGAACCGGGTACGGGTGCGCACCTGATCGAGGGACTCCTTCCCGCACACCCCGCATGCGGAACTCGTGACGAAGTTGCGTGCGCCCGCCCCGTCCGGCACCGCGACCCCGGGCGCGAGCTGCACGTCGAGCACGTTGTACGTGTTGGCGCCGGTGTCGTCGACCCCGTCGCAGTAGCGCACCACGGCGACGTCCTCGCGGCCGCCGATGATGCCCTCCGCGAGGAGGAAGCCGTGGGTGAGTTCCACGTCGTGTCCCGGGGTCCGCATGGTCACCGTGAGGGCGCGGCCGTCCAGGCGGATCTCGAGCGGTTCCTCCACCGCGAGGCTGTCCGGCCGGCGCGCCTGCCCGTCCGCGGTGATCCGCAGGACGGGCCGGCGGGCGGTGACTCGGCCCATCAGTCCGTCCCGGCCGGTTCGAGCCGCACGACGATCGCCTTGGAGACCGGGGTGTTGGACTTCTCGGCGACGTGGTCGAGCGGCACCAGCGGGTTGGTCTCCGGGTAGTAGGCGGCGGCGTTGCCGCGCGGGGTGTCGTAGGCGACGACCCGGAAGCTCTTCACCCGGCGTTCTTCGACCGTGTCCCCGGTCTGCCACTCCGACACGACATCGACGAGATCGCCGTCGGTCAGGCCCAGTTCGGTGATGTCCTCGGCGTTGACGAAGACGACCTTGCGGCCGTTCTTCACGCCGCGGTAGCGGTCGTCGAGTCCGTAGATCGTGGTGTTGTACTGATCGTGGCTGCGCAGGGTCTGCAGGACGAGCCGGCCCGGGGGAGTGGGCACCCAGACGAGGTCGTTGACGCTGAAGTTGGCTTTGCCGGTGGGGGTGTCGAACTCGCGGTTGTCGCGCGGCGGGTGCGGCAGCTGGAACCCGTCGCGTCGGCGGACCTTCGTGTTGTAGTCCTCGCAGCCGGGCACGACGCGCCCGATCGAGTCGCGGATCAGGTCGTAGTCGCCCTCGAACGCCGACCACCGGACGGAGTGGTCGGGGCCGAACAACTCGCGCGCGAGCCGGCACACGATTGCGACCTCGCTGCGCAGTTCGTCGCTGACGGGGTGCAGCCGGCCGCGGGACAGGTGCACCATGGACATCGAATCCTCCACGGAGACCAGCTGTCTGCCGCTCTTCTGCACGTCGAGGTCGGTCCGGCCGAGAGTGGGCAGGATCAGTGCGGTGCGGCCGTGCACGAGGTGGCTGCGATTGAGCTTGGTCGAGATCTGCACCGTCAGGTCGCAGCGCCGGAGCGCTTCCTCGGTGGCACGGGTATCCGGGGTCGCGGCGACGAAGTTGCCGCCCATCGCCATGAAGAAGCTCGCCCGTCCGTCGCGCATCGCACGGATCGCGTCGACGGTGTCGTACCCGTGTGCGCGGGGACTCGTGATGCCGAACTCGCGGTCGAGCGCGGCGAGGAACGACTCGGGCATCTTCTCCCAGATGCCCATGGTCCGGTCGCCCTGCACGTTGGAGTGTCCCCGCACCGGGCACACACCCGCGCCGGGCTTGCCGATCATTCCCCGCAGCAGCAGGAGATTGACGGCCTCGGCGATGGTGGCGACGGCATGGGTGTGCTGGGTCAGTCCCATCGCCCAGCACGCGACGGTGCGCTGCGAGCGCGCCAGGTCCGCGGCGGTGGCGCGCAGCTGCTCCTCGCTCAGCCCGGTGGCCTCGACGACCGTGCCGAGATCCACCGCGCGGATGTGCCGCTCGTACTCGTCGAAGCCCGCGCAGTGGGCGTCGACGAAAGCCCGGTCGATCACGGTGCCGGGGGCCGCGTCCTCCGCCTCGAACAGGAGCCTGCCGAGTCCCTGGAACAGGGCCAGGTCGCCGCCGAGGCGGATCTGCAGGAATTCGTCCGCGATGTCGGTGCCGTGCCTGAGCACGCCGTCGACGCGCTGCGGGTCCTTGAACCGGAGCAGCCCGGCCTCGGGCAGGGGATTGATCGCGATGATCCTCGCGCCGTTCTCCTTGGCCTTCACCAGGGTGGAGAGCATGCGCGGATGGTTGGTGCCGGGGTTCTGTCCGGCGATGAGGATCAGGTCGGCCTGTTCGAGGTCGGGCACCGACACCGAGCCCTTGCCGATTCCGATGCTCTCGACGAGTGCGCTGCCCGACGATTCGTGGCACATGTTGGAGCAGTCGGGCATGTTGTTGGTGCCGTAGCTGCGGATCAGCAGCTGGTAGAGGAACGCGGCCTCGTTGCTGGTGCGGCCCGAGGTGTAGAAGACGGCGTGGTCCGGGGTGGGCAGGTCGCGCAGGTGGTCGGCGATCAGCCGGTACGCGTCGTCCCACTCGATCGGGGCGTAGTGGCTCGCGTCCGGGCGCAGCACCATCGGATGGGTCAGCCGGCCCTGCTGTCCGAGCCAGTAGTCGGTCTTCTGCGACAACTCGGCGACGGAGTGCCGGGCGAAGAATTCGGGCGTGACCGTGCGCAGGGTGGCTTCCTCGGCGACGGCCTTGGCGCCGTTCTCGCAGAACTCCGCGGGTTTGCGGTGACCGGGAGTCTCGGGCCAGGCGCAGCCCGGGCAGTCGAAGCCGTGCCGCTGGTTCAGACGCGGCAGCGTCGCGGCGGTGCGGGCGACGCCCATCTGTTCGTAGGCGCGCTTCAGCGACACCAGGACCGCCGGGACACCGGCGGCGTGGTCCTTCGGCCCGGTGACCTCCAGGTCGGATTCCACGATGTCGTGCAGCGGACCGTGTCGAGTCATGTGTCCATCCTCACCCGCGGGAGATGCGCATACCAGTTCGAACGCTACCGGTTGCCGCCGAGCGAGCGATCGGGGGTGGCAGTTCCGGGCGCGAGCTGCCGTTACACGAAGTTCACCGGCGGCTCCCACGCACATTACACAGCGAGTTCACTCTCAGGTGACGGTGATTAACAACATAAGACAGTCACCGCGACACGGACGAGGGGCGATCCCTCGGGACTGGACAAGGTGGACACCTATGGAAGAGGCAATCGCTGCCGCCGATACCGCCTGGATTCTCGCGGCCTTCACGGCGGTCTCGCTGATGGTTCCCGGGCTCGCGCTGTTCTACGGCGGCATGGTGAGCGTCCGCAGCACGCTCAACATGATCATGATGACGTTCGCAGGATTCGCACTGGTCGGAGTCCTGTGGGTGCTGTTCGGCTACTCGGCCGTGCTCGGAGACTCGCTCGGCGGTGCCGGACTGCTCGGCAACCCGCTCGAGTATCTCGGGCTCGGCCAGCTGCTCGCGGCGCCGGCCGAACCGGGGCTGCCCCCGGCCCTGATAGCAGGATTCCAGCTGCTGTTCGCAGGCATCACCGTCGCCCTCGTGTGCGGCGCCCTTGCGGACCGCATGAAGTTCTCGGCCTGGATGGTGTTCGCCGGGCTGTGGGCAGTGCTGGTGTACTTCCCCGTCGCGCACTGGGTGTTCGCGTTCGACTCGGAGGACGGGTCCGTCGTCGGCGGGTGGATCGCCAACACCCTCGGCGCGGTCGACTTCGCCGGCGGCACCGCCGTGCACATCAACGCCGGCATCGCGGCTCTCGCGGTGATCCTCGTGCTCGGCAAGCGCCGCTCGTTCCTCAATCCGCCTCGGCCGCACAGCCTTCCGCTGACCGTTCTCGGTGCCGGCATCCTGTTCTTCGGCTGGTTCGGCTTCAACGGCGGTTCCGCGCTCGCCGCGAACAACAGCGCCTCCGTCGTGGTGCTCAACACCCTCGCCGCGGCGTGCGCCGGCATCTGTGGCTGGCTGATCGTCGAAAGGTTGCGGGAGGGCCACGCCACCACCCTCGGTGCGGCGTCCGGCCTCATCGCCGCCCTCGTCGCGATCACCCCGGCCTGCGGGGCCGTCTCGCCGATCGGCGCGCTCGTCGTCGGCGCCCTGGCCGGCGCGCTGTGCTGCTTCGCGATCTCGTTGAAGTTCCGCCTGGGCTACGACGACGCGCTCGACGTCGTGGGCATCCACCTCGTCGGCGGTGTCCTGGGCACGATTCTCATCGGATTCCTGGCCGTGCCGGCGGCGCCGAGCGGTGCCACCGGGCTCTTCTACGGCGGCGGATTCGGTCTGCTGGGCACCCAGACCGTCGCCGTGCTCGCGGTGCTGGCCTATTCCTTCGCGGTCACCTGGATCATCGCCAAGGGTCTGGACCTGGTCATGGGCCTGCGCGTCGACCCGGAGACCGAATACGAAGGCCTCGACGTCGTCGTGCACGGCGAAACCGCGTACGTGCTCGACGCGGTGGGCTTCACCGGCACGTCCCGTACGGAGGCGGCGTCGGTCGCGGAGGCGGCGACGGCACTCACGTCCAAGGCGGCAGCCGAGAAGCTCTGACCGAGGACCGACAACGGGTGAGGCCCCCGCTACGGCGGGGGCCTCGTTCGTCGTCGAGCGGGAGATTCTCGCGACGAGGGGGCGGTTACCGCTGCCTGCACCCGCGATGCACCGCGGCGGTGTCCCTCTCGACGCGGAAACCCCCCGCTCGTGGTGGAGAGCGGGATCAGTCCTGGTGTTTGTCCGGGTACGCGGTGACCGCGAGGAACCGGATGGGCAGGGTGACGAGCTCGTTCGGCCCGTGGATGCCCTCGCCGTCGAGCAGCAGGGCGTCGCCGGGTTGGAGCCGGTACTCGGATTCGCCGTGCCCGTAGACCATCTCGCCCTCGAGCATGTAGAGCAGCTCGGTCCCCGGATGCTGGAACAGCGGGAAGACCTCGCTCGCGTCGGTGAGCGTCACCAGCACGGGCTCGAGCCGCTTGTGCTGGCCCCGCAGCGTGCCGAGCAACTCGTAGTGGTGTCCGACGCGGGTGCCGCGGCCGACGATCTCCGCGCCCTGGCCGGCCCTGACGAACACCGCCTCGCGCTGCGCGTCGGCGCCGCGGAACAGCGACGTCACCGGTACGTCGAGACCTGCGGCCAGGCGGGCGAGGGTCGAGAGGCTGCACGACGTCTGGGCGTTCTCGATCTTCGACAGCATCGCCTTGGAGATGCCCACCTTCGCGGCCATGTCGCCCACGGAGAGCCCGCTGGCGATCCGCAACTTGCGGACCTCCTGTGCGATGGCGCGTTCCAGGTCCACCCCGGTCGGGGTGTCCCGCGGGACCTCCCGGCCCGGCGCGTCGTACAGTACGGGGCGCTCGGGGCTGCTCATGTCCTCACTGTACGTGCTGTTTCCCGACAGTGGACGATCGTGCGAGGGGCAGGCACACGGAACGAGCGAATGTGCCTTACCGTCGGACAGGCCGACGGTAAGGCACATTCGCTCGGTGGAAGGCGGGCAGCGGCTCAGAAGCCCTGGCCGGGCACCCAGTTGGTGCCGGCCAGTGGCACCCGCGCCATGGCGGCCGACTCGATGGTCAGGGCCACGAGGTCCTGCGGCTCGAGGTTGCGCAGGTGCGACTTGCCGCAGGCGCGTGCGATGGTCTGGGCCTCCATGGTGAGCACGCGCAGGTAGTTCGCGAGGCGGCGGCCGCCCTCGACCGGATCGAACCGGGCCTGCAGGTCCGGATCCTGCGTGGTGATGCCGGCGGGGTCCTTGCCGTCCTGGAAGTCGTCGTAGAACCCGGCGGCCGAGCCGAGCTTCTCGTACTCCGCCTGGTACCGGGGGTTGTTGTCGCCCAACGCGATCAGCGCCGCGGTGCCGATGGCGACGGCGTCCGCGCCGAGGGCCATGGCCTTGGCGACGTCGGCGCCGGACCGGATGCCGCCGGAGACGACGAGCTGCACGCCACCGGGGGTGCGGTGCATTCCCATCTCCTGCAGCGCCTGCACGGCCTGGGGGATCGCGGCGAGGGTGGGAATGCCGACGTGCTCGATGAACACGTCCTGCGTGGCGGCCGTGCCACCCTGCATGCCGTCGACCACGACGACGTCGGCCCCGGCCTTCACGGCGAGCTTGACGTCGTAGTAGGTGCGGGTCGCGCCGACCTTGACGTAGATCGGCTTCTCCCACCCGGTGATCTCGCGCAGTTCGATGATCTTGACGGCGAGGTCGTCCGGGCCGGTCCAGTCGGGGTGCCGGCACGCGCTGCGCTGGTCGATACCGACGGGCAGGGTGCGCATTCCGGCGACGCGCTCGGTGATCTTCTGCCCGAGCAGCATGCCGCCGCCGCCGGGCTTGGCGCCCTGGCCGAGGACGACCTCGATCGCGTCGGCCTTGCGCAGGTCGTCGGGGTTCATCCCGTAGCGCGACGGCAGGTACTGGTAGACGAGGTGCTTGGACTGACCGCGTTCCTCCGGCGTCATGCCGCCGTCGCCGGTGGTGGTGGACGTGCCGACCTCGCTGGCGCCGCGCCCGAGAGCCTCCTTCGCCCGCCCGGACAGCGCCCCGAAGCTCATGCCGGCGATGGTGACCGGGATGTCGAGGTGCAGCGGGTACTTCGCGTGCCGGTCGCCGAGGACCACGTCGGTCTCGCACTTCTCGCGGTAACCCTCGAGCGGGTACCGCGACATCGACGCGCCGAGGAACAGCAGGTCGTCGAAGTGCGGAAGCTTGCGCTTGGCGCCCCATCCGCGGATGTCGTAGATGCCGGTCTCGGCGGCACGCTGGATCTCGTGGATGACGTTGCGGTCGAAGGTGGCCGACTCACGAAGTCCGGGCTGGAAGGTCATGGGAGTCTCCTGGGATGCGGTGCGGGCGGTGCGATCAGTACGCCGAGGCGTTGTCGACGTGGAAGTGGTAGAGCCCGCGGGCGGAGCCGTAGCGGGTGAACTCGGCGGGGTCGGCGTCGAAGCCGGCCGCCCGGAGGAGTTCGCGCAGTTCCTCGAGGTGCTCGGGCCGCATCTCCTTCTTGACGCAGTCCGCACCGAGGGAGGCGACGGTGCCGCGGACGTAGATGCGCGCCTCGTACAACGAATCGCCGAGGGCCTCGCCGGCGTCGCCGAGGACGACGAGCCGTCCGGCCTGTCCCATGAAGGCGCTCATGTGGCCGATGCTGCCGCCGACGACGATGTCGACGCCCTTCATGGAGATGCCGCAGCGGGCGGCGGCATTGCCCTCGATCACCAGCAGCCCGCCGTGGGCCGTGGCGCCGGCGGACTGGGAGGCGTCCCCGGTGACGCGCACGGTGCCCGACATCATGTTCTCGGCGACCCCGACCCCGGCGTTGCCCGCGACGGTGACGGTCGCATGCTTGTTCATCCCGGCGGCGTAGTAGCCGACGTGGCCTTCGATGCGCACGTCGATCGGCCGGTCGAGCCCGCACGCGAGGGCGTGCTTGCCCTGGGGATTGGTCACGGTCACCGCGGCCGGGGCTTCGGTGGCCTGCAGTGCGGCGTTGAGTTCGCGCGTGGTGGTGACGTCGAGGTCGTACGTCGTGCCGGCGGGAAGCATGTCGGCGGGAAGCGTGTCGGTGGGCAGGGTCTCGGAAGGCAGGGTCTCGGCAGGCATGGTCGTCTCCGGCGTCGAAGAGATGGGGGAAGCGTCGGTGCTGGTCAGCGGTGCCATACGTAGACCCGCTCCGGCTCGGGCTCGAAGATGTGAGCGTCCGCGATGCCGGGCAGGCCGGCGAGGGCCCGGAACTCGGAGGCCATCGCGACGTACGCGTCGGTCTCGGCGACGATCGCCGGCTTGCAGGCGATCGGGTCGCGTACGACGGCGAACGAGTCGGACGTCGACACGAGGAGGGTGTAGAACCCGTCGAAGCGCTCCCCGAGCAAACGCAGGGCCTTCTCCAGGTCGGCGCCCTCGGCGAGGTGCTTGGCGACGAACCGTGCCCCGACCTCGGTGTCGTTCTCGCTGTCGAATGCCACACCCTCGGCCTCGAGTTCGCGCTTGACCGACAGGTGGTTGGAGAACGAGCCGTTGTGCACCAGGCACTGGTCCGGGCCGACGGCGAACGGGTGCGAGCCGGCGGCGGTGACGGCCGATTCGGTGGCCATGCGGGTGTGGCCGACGCCCTGCCAGCCGGAGGCGGCCGGGATCCCGAAGCGCTCGGCCAGCGCCACCGGATCGCCCATGCCCTTGAGGACGGTCACGTCGTCGCCGAAGCCGATGATCGTTGCACCGGGGTCGACGGCGCGGACGGTGTCGGCGAGCAACTGGGCCGGGACCGGCGCGTGGAGCACGGTGGTGGGGGCCAGGTCGATCGCGGTCACGGTCACGCCGAGTGCGGCACCGGCGGTGGCGGCGACGTCCGGGGCGGCGCCGAGCAGGGACACCGACGCGTGGCCGGCGGGGGAGAAGGTGGGGTCGCCGTAGAGGGCGACTCCGGCCGAATCCGGTCCCCGGTCGACCATCTGGCCGAGCATGCCGGTCAGCAGGCCACCCAGCCGGGGGGCGAGGGAGGCGTCACGCAGGTGAAGCCCGACGATTCCGCACATGGGTCGTCTCTCCTTTACAGGTCGTCGTTCGCGGTGGCCCGTTCGGACCGAACGGGTCAGAAGGCGGTCAGGTAGCTGTCGATCTCCCACGAGGTCACGGTGTTGTGCCAGTGGAAGAACTCCTCCCGCTTGAGGGAGGCGAAGTACTCGGCGACGCCCGGGCCGGCGGCGTCGAGGGCGCCGGTGACGACGGGGTCGGCGGTGAGCGCGTCCATCGCGTGCAGCAGGGTCATCGGCAGCGTCTCCGAGTTCGGGGTGCCGCCGGGTGCGCCGGGATCGAGCTTGCGGTCGATGCCGTCGAGGCCCGCCGCGACGGTCGCGGCGGCAGCGAGGTACGGGTTGGCGGAGCCGTCCCCGCCGCGCAGCTCGACGCGGTTGCCGTCCGGAACGCGGAGGTAGTGGGTGCGGTCGTTGCCGCCGTAGGTGGCGTGCCGCGGCGACCACGTCGCGCCGGAGCTGGTCGCGGTGGCGCCGGTCCGCTTGTAGGAGTTGACGGTCGGGGCGATCACGCCCTGCAGGGCGCAGGCATGGTCGAGGATGCCGGCGATGAACGCGTAGGCGGTCTCGGACAGGCCGAGACCGCGGGGGTCCTCGGCGTCGGGGAAGGCGGAGCCGTCCTCCCGCCACAGCGACAGGTGCATGTGCATGCCCGAGCCGGTGCGGTCGGCGAACGGCTTGGGCATGAAGGTCGCGGTCATGCCGCGCTGCTCGGCGAGCACCGAGATCAGGTAGCGCAGGGTGACGACGCGGTCGGCGGTGGTCATCGCGTCGGCGTACTGGAAGTTCTGCTCGAACTGCCCGTTGCCGTCCTCGTGGTCGTTGGCGTAGTTGCCCCAGCCGAGGGAGTTCATCGCCGCGGAGATCGAGGTCAGGTGCTCGTACATGCGGGTGACGTCACGGGCGTCGTAGCAGGGCTGCCGGGAGGTGTCGAGCACGTCGGCGGTGCGCAGCGTCCCGTCCTCGTCGCGCTGGACGAGGAAGTACTCGATCTCGGCGCCGACCTTGACGGACAGGCCCCGTTCGGCCGCCTTGCCGAGAACCTCCTTCAGGATCACCCGCGGGGCGTAGGGCCAGGGCTTGCCCTCGACGTGGGGATCACAGTGCACCAGCGCAAGGCCCGGGCGCACGAACGGGATCGGCGTGAAGGAGGTGGGATCCGGGATAGCGACGAGGTCGGGATCCCTGGGGACCTGACCCATGGCTCCGGCGGCGTAGCCCGCGAAGCCGACCCCGTCGGACTGCAGCTCGTCGACCGCCTCGACCGGGACGAGCTTGGCGCAGGGCTTGCCGGCGAGGTTAGTGAACACCGCGAGGATGAAGCGGGTGTCGGTGGCGCGGGCGAGTGCGGCGAGATCGGCGGAGCCGGCGGCATCGGCGGGGGCGTCCGTGGAGGGCAGACGCATCACGGGGAGGTCGGTGGCTTCGAGCGTCATGGGGACTCCTGGGGTTCGGCTGCGAAGTTTCATAAGGTGAATCGCTGTCGAATGCAATGAAACATAGCATGCATGACGGGCGTGTTACGCCGCCGTGAGTTTGTGGTGACGGTCCGACTCGGCCCGTGCCGCTCGGGGGAGAAACGAATGTTCCTGACGCTGAGAGGATTCGGTTACACGCGTTAACGCGTCGGCAACCGTCGGTGCGTTTCATCTCATTACTGTCTGTTTCACGTCAGCGATCGACGTTCCGTCCTCCCGCCCACGGCCGGTGCAGCCGGCCTCGTTCCTAGGAGCACTCATGGCAGAAACCACCACGGTTCCCGCATTCCGCGTCACCGCCGACTTCTGGAAGACCCTGCCCCAGATGTCCACCGAGGAATTCCCGGGCACCGAGGGCTTCATCGACGACGTCTATCCCAACCCCGAGGGGTCGGAGATGGCCGCGGGCTACTTCAAGCTCGCGCACACCGACGCCCCGCTGGACTATCTGTACGAGTACGACGAGATGAAGGTCGTCCTCGAAGGGGAGTTCCGCCTGGAGAACCTGGATACCGGCCAGGTGGAGATCGCCCGCGCCAAGGACGCGATCTTCTTCCCCAAGGGCTCGCGGATCCGCTTCACCACCCCCC
This sequence comes from Rhodococcus ruber, assembly GCF_016804345.1. NCBI lineage: Bacteria > Bacillati > Actinomycetota > Actinomycetes > Mycobacteriales > Nocardiaceae > Rhodococcus > Rhodococcus ruber. The sequence goes on from NZ_CP044211.1 coordinate 2,440,179, forward strand.
ACGGCGCCCTGGCGTTCTACGTCGGCCAGCGCACGTTCGCGCCGTAAGGATCCGGCCATGAGCGTCTGTATGGAGACCACCAGCGTGCCGCGCTGGGACGAGGAGCGGACCGTGGCCGACGGCGGCAGGACGGTCACCGTCCTGTCGTTCGGCGACGCCGCCACCGACCACGCCCGCCGCCTGGTGACCTCCTTCGAAGGCCGGCGAGTGAGCTGGCTACGGGCGCCCGCCACCTGGGGCGACGCGGCCGCGGAGGTGCTGCAGCGCCAGCTCTCCGCGGCCCGCGTCGGCTGGCGGCTCGTGCTGGTGGGCGACGAGGCCGCCGTCCTCGCCGCCCGGGCCGTGGCCGTCGCCGCGGGGGCGCTCGACGACGAGATCCTGCCCGAGGTGCTGACCACGGACACGCGCACGGTGTACTGCGCCCACTGCCGACACACCCACGACGCCACCGCCGCGATCGGGCAGACCAGCACGTGCCCCGCGTGTTCGGCGGAACTCGTCGTGTACCACCACGTTTCGCGCCACCACGGCGCATATCTCGGCTACCAGCTCGACGCGGAGGAAAGCTGATGACCCTCGTATCCGATGCCGGAACGGCCGTCCGGCGCAGCGACGCGACCCTCGCCCTCACCGTCGCCGAGGTGACCACCGTCGCCACCGGAGTGCGGCACGTGCGGTTCGTCGACCCCACCGGTGCGCCGCTGCCGTCGTTCACCCCGGGCAGCCACGTCGTGCTCTCCTGCGGCGCCCACGACGACGGCCGGCCCCGCCGCAACTCCTACTCCCTGACCGGTCCGGAGCTCGAACCGCAGAGCTACTCGATCTCCGTGCGGCTCGACGAGACCGGCCGGGGCGGCTCCCGCTGGATCCACGCCCTCGAGGTCGGGGACGTCGTGGAGGTCAGCAGGCCCCGAAGTGCCTTCGCGCCGATCCTCACCGCGCGTCACCACATGCTCGTGGCCGGCGGTATCGGCGTCACACCCATCCTCTCGCACGCCCGCGCCGCCGCTGAGTGGGGCCGCTCCTTCGAGGTCCACTACACCTTCCGCGAGGGCGACGGCCCGCACCTCGGCGAGTTGCGCGAACTGTGCGGAGACCGCCTGCACACCTACCACACCCCCGAAGAGTTCTGGGCCGCACTCGGCCCGGCCCTGCTCGATCAGCCGCTCGGCACCCACCTGTACGTGTGCGGGCCCTCCGGTCTCATCGACGAACTCACCCGTCGCGCCCGCGGCGCGGGCTGGCCGGACGCCCGCATCCACTACGAGCACTTCGGTGTCGGCGACCTCGAGCCCGGAACCCCGTTCACCGCGCATCTGCGCCGCACCGGGGTCGACATCGCCGTGAACTCCGGCGTGAGCCTGCTCGAAGCGCTCGAGGCGCGCGGGGTACCGGTGCCCAACCTGTGCCGGCAGGGGGTGTGCGGCGAGTGCCGGATCCCGGTGGCGGACGGCGCGATCGAGCACCGCGACCTGTACCTGACCGACGCGGAGAAGCACGCCGGCGACTGCATGATGCCGTGCGTCTCCCGCGCCGGCGGCGAGCGATTGGAGCTGGACCTGTGACTGCCGCAACCGAATTCGAGGTGCTCCCGGAACGCGTCGCGCGGTTCCCGTTCCCCTTCCCGCGGGACACCTACCGGTACAGCACCAACGTCGAGCCGGCCGGGACCCGCGCGGACACGGCGGCCGGCGGCTGGGGCGAGCACCCGGTCGACATGGACGGCTTCCTTCTCGACGACCTCGCCGAACGACGGCGCGTGCTCGACGCCGACCCGAGCCGCTTCCAGGCGCTCGGGCACATGGAGGTCGCGCAGTGGGACGCGATGCTCACCCTCATGAAGATGCTGGCCGAGGCATACCCGCAGACGTTCGCGCTCGACCGTGACGGCACCGTCCGGCGGTGGAGCAACCGCGCCCTCGACCTCGAGCAGGCGTTCGTCTACGGGCAGTCCGCCACCCTGCCCGAGCCGCCGCTGCTGTACATCGGCCGGCAGATCCAGGAGGACGTCGTGCTGCTCGATCAGCGCGACGGCGCCCTGTGGGGTGACGCGGGCCTGGTGACGTTCGCCGCGGACTGGTCGCTGCGCTTCGACGTCGGGATGAGCTTCCTGCAGATCCACGGTCCCGTGCCCCGCATCCACGCCGAAGGGGTGATCACCCGCGCCCAGTCCTTCCTCATGGGACTGCACGCCGGGCAACGGTATCGGCGCACCAACTGGACCCTCACCGTGGACCGCCGGCTCGACACGGCCACCGAGACGTATCCCGAATGGGGACGCGATCGGCGCCTGCTCGCCGAGGGCCCACTCGACGACGTCGGCCGTCGCCTGCACCTGCGGGTCGAGGTGCAGCACCTGATCCGTCTCGGCGCGTCCGGCGCGATCATGTTCCTCATCCGCACCTACCTGCTGCCCTTCGAGGAGATCGCGCTGGTGCCGGAATGGGCCGACCGGCTCTACCGGGTGCTCGAGGAACTGCCCGAGGACATGGCCGACTACAAGGGCATCACGCGCACCCGCGAACCCGGTCTGAAGTGGTTGCGCGAGTTCGGAGGTGTGCGGCCGTGAAGAACTCGGGATTCGTCACCGGTGCGGTGCCCCCGATCGATCCGGGCGGGCGCATCCACCTGCTGTTCAGCCTCGGCGACTGCGCCGACGCGCGGGCCGCGGTGACGGCCTGGGCGGCGCAGGCGCTCGCCGCCGGCCGCGTCGCCACCGTGGTTCCGGACGCGAGCGCTGCGGAGGTGGCGCGGCTCGTGCGCGAGGCTCGCGCCGGTACCCGCGTGCTGATCGCCGGACCGCGGCGGGAAGCGATGGCAGCGACGGCTGCGGCGCGCACCGCCGGCCTGCTGCCGTGTGAGACGACCACCTACGTCACCGCCGCCGACGGAGTGTCGCTGTTCTGCCCGCACTGCGCCACCACCCAGTCCGTCGACGCCGCTCCCGGGGCGGTCGTCGCCTGCGGTTCGTGCGGCCTGGACCTCGAGATCCGTCCTCATCTGTCGGGACATCACGGCACCTACCTCGGCGCCGTGGCCTGACCCGCCATCCGGAAAGGAACCTTCGTGACCACCTCCGTCGCCAGCGACCTGTCCTGCCTGCCGTGGCCTTTCCCCGAGGGCGACAGGACGTTCCGTTACGCCGTGAACGTCGAACCGGCGCCGCGCCGCACCGAGACCGCCGCCGGGGCCTGGGGCGAGCACATCGTCGACCTCGGCAAGAGCCCCGCCGAGTACGTCGAGATGATGCGGTTGCGTCGCGCGATCCTCGCGGCCGACCCCGGCCGCGTGCAGATGCTGCCCCACATGACGCCGGCCTGCTGGGATCTGATGCTCTACTACATGCGGGACATGACGGCCTCCTTCCCCGACGTCATGCATCTCGACGTCGAGAACGAGGGGTATCGCTGGCGCAACGACCTTCTCGGGATCGATCAGCGGTTCGCGCTCGGCGATCTGTCCACCCTGCCGGAACACCCGCTGGTCTTCATCGGATGCCAGCTGCCCGACGACGTGCTGCTGGTGACCGAGCGCGACGGGCACCTGTGGTTCGACGCGGCGCTGGTCACGTCGTCCGCCGACTGGTCCGTCAAGTTCGACATCGGCATGAGCCTGCACGAGATACACCGTCCCGTACCCGGCCTGACCTCGAACGGGGTGACCGACCGCGCCGAGCAGTTCATGCGCCGGCTCACGACCGAGCGGCCGTACCGGCGGGTGAACTGGACCTTCTCCGCGGTCGGCTCGCGGCGGCGGGACACCAGTCTCGAGACGATGCCCGACTGGATGGACGACATGCCACGGCTCGTCGCCGACCGCGACTGGGGCCGCATCCAGCTGCGCATCGAACTCGAGCACCTGATCCGGCTGCCCATGACAGGAACGCTCGTGTTCAACATCCGCACCTACATGGCGCCGCTCGAGGAGATCGCGCAGGTCCCGGTGTGGGCCGAACAGCTCGCCGACATCGTCGAGGAGCTGCCCGGCGAGATCGCCGCGTACAAGGGCATCGACTCCTACCGCAGGCCGGCGATGGCCTGGCTGCGGGAACGGACACGGACCTACGCCGCGTAGGACCGCACGACCGTGCCCGGTGGCCGGTACGGTGACGAAGGAGACGGCTCCGGCGAGGGGAGGGTCGAGCGTGCGAGCCTGGAACGAACCGGTCGACGGCGGTATCGCCGTCCTGGGGGCGGGCCTGAGCGGGCTGTCGCTGGCGGCCCATCTCGCCACCGCCCCGGCGCGACCCGGTCCGGTGGTGCTCGTCGACGACGGCGCCCGCGACATCCGAGAAGCCGGATGGGCGTTCTGGTCCCGCCGGCCCGGACTCCTCGACGCCGCCGTCTCCGCGCGGTTCGCCCGGATCCGGGTTCACGTCGGCGGACGGTCCCGCACCCTCGGTCTCGGCCGGTACCGGTACGGCGTCGTCCGCGGCGCCGATCTGGTGCCGGTGGTCGACGAGATCACGGATGCAGTCGGCGACATCGGGTTCCGCACCGGGCATGTGACGCGGGTGCACGACGGGGCCCGTCCGCGCGTCGGCCTGTCCGACGGCACGGAACTGCACCCCGAGTGGGTCTTCGACGGCCGCGGCCCCGACAGCGGTGACCCGCGCGACGGGACGGGCCCCGATGCGTGGCTGGACTTCCGGGGGTGGCGGATCCGCGCCGATGCACCCCTGTTCGATCCCGGCGTCCCCACCCTGTTCGACTTCCGCACCGATCAGGGCCGGGCCGCGTCCTTCGTGTACGTGCTGCCCACCGACGACCGTCGCGCCCTCGTCGAGCACACGTGTTTCGCGCGTCCCGACGCCGGGCCCGTCGGCACCGCCGTCCACGACGAGGCACTCCGGGAGTACCTGGCGACGGTGCTCGGCGCCGACGAGGACGCCTACGTGGTCGAGGCGGACGAGTCCGCGCGGATGCCGTTGGCCTCACAGCCGCCCGCGCGGCGCCGCGGCAACATCGTGCGGATCGGCGCCGCGGGCGGGATGCTCAAGGGCAGCAGCGGATATGCCTATCAGCGGATCCAGCGCGACAGTGAGGCCCTCGCGCGGTCGCTCGCCCGGCACGGGCATCCTTTCGACGTGCGCCCTGCCCCGTCCCGGTTCGCCCGGTACGACCAGGGGCTGTTGCGGGCCGTCGTCGAGCGGCCCGCCGTGCTCGAGCGCGCCTTCGCGGGCCTGTTCGACCGGTCCTCCGCGGAGCCGATCCTGCGGTTCCTCGACGAGGAGTCGTCGTGGCGCGACGAGGCGGCGCTCTTCGCGTCGCTGCCCGCCGCCCCACTGCTCCGGGCGATGGCCGGCCGCTGACCGTCCCCGGCGGCTCCGCGCGACCGGACGCGGGTCCGGGTCCGAGGAGGGCACCGCCGCGTCGCCCCGCGAACAGGCGGTATGCGGGTCGGGGACCGGGCGGGCGGTCGGTCCGGCCCCCAGTTTCGTGGATCTTCGACAAATCTCTCTTTCTGTTGGCATGAATTCCGGCGGCGTGGGGTACTCCCCGGTCCATGAGATCGACGAACCGAGACCCGGCCCTTCGCGGGGGTCGCGGCGCGTGGATCGAAGTGAACGAAAGGTCGCAGACTTTCGTCCGGTCCGCTCGCACTGCGTGCGAGCCTGCTGTCAAGGAGAGCCCCGTGCCATTGTCACCTCACCCCCTCCGGCCGACCGTCGATGTCTGGAACTGGCAGATGCAGGGCTTGTGCCGCGGTGTCGACTCCTCGGTGTTCTTCTCGCCCGACGGTGAACGGGGCCGAGCGCGTTACCAGCGGGAGTCGAAGGCCAAGGAGATGTGCCATCGGTGCCCGGTCATCGAGCAGTGCCGCGAGCACGCGCTCACGATGGGCGAACCCTACGGGGTGTGGGGTGGGATGTCGGTCGCCGAGCGGGAGAAGTACGTGCAGTCCCGGAGACGGAAGATCGCGAGCTGACGAGGATTTCGCCCGGCATCGACATTTCGTCGGTGCCGGGTTCACGTCTCCGGGTCGCCTGAGGGTTCGGCGATGCCACCCGCGGGGTGCGGCCCGGCCGTGGAGTCCGACCAGGGTGAGCACGTGGTGCGCGGTGGTGCCCGGCGGCGCCACCAGGGTCACGGCGGTGTGCTGCCCGGCCGCACGCTCACGGGCCGTCGAGAGCAACGAGACCCCGGCGGAGCCGAGATGGGTGACCTCGCTCAGATCCACTGTCACCGAGAGTGTTCCGCCGCGTGACGCCACGTCGAGGTGACCCTTGAGGATGGGGGCGGTGTCGATGTCGACATCGCCCCGCACCGCGAGGCGGCCGGGTGCGGTCTCGTCGACGGCGAAGTCGCGCGAGGACTCGGGACGGCCGACGATCGCGCCGTCGGTGAACTCGGTGACGACGCGGGCGCTCCGGGTGAGCCGGAACGTGACCGTCGCAGTCGTGCCCGTGTCGTCGCAGTCGATGCGGAGATCGTCGGCGAAGAGCCGGACCATCGTCAGTCCGCGGCCGCGGCTGTCCGTCAACCGGTGGGACTCCGGGGTTGTCGCGGGGGTCTTCCAGCGGCCCCGGTCCCGTACGCGGATCCGGAGGCAGCCGTCGGCGTCGAGAACTCCGCCGATCTCGACCGGGCTGTGCTCGGCGTCGGTGCCGGGATAGGCGTGCTCGACGACGTTGGACACCAGTTCGGAGACCGCGTGTTCGACGGCCACGGTCCCCGCATGGTCGGCCCCGATACGCACGAGCCACTGCCACAGCGCCGACCGCGCCGCCTTCGGCGCCTCCCGGTCGGCGTGCAGGTGCACGTGCAGGGGATCCGGCATCGCCGTCCGCTGAGCCGCGACGATGGTCACGTCGTCGCTGTATCCGGTTTCCCGAAGCAGGAATTCGAGGACCTCCCCGCACACCCGATCCACCGTCCGGGCGCGTGTGTCCGGGATCGGGAACGAGCGGCCGGCCACGCTCAGAGCCGCCCGCTCGGCGAGTTCGGCGGTGCTCGCCGGGGGCGGCCGGCCGGGACGCTCGATCAATCCGTCCGTGTAGAGCAGCACGACGTCGCCGGTGGCGAGGGCGTCGGTGGCGACGGGGAACGTCGAGCCGGTTCCGATCGGCGTCGCGCCCGAGGGAGGCAGGTAGCGGACCGTCCCGACCGGGCTCGCCACCAGCGGCGGGGGATGCCCGCCCGTGCAGTAGCGGACTCGGCCGCTTCCGGTGTCGAGGACGGCGACACACACCGTCGCGGTGCGGGCGCCGGGGACGTGCGCCGAGAAGGCGTCGAGCGTGGACAGGGCGCCGGCGACGTCTGCACCCGCGAGGATCTGCTGGCGCAGAACCGCCCGGAGTTGTCCCATCACGGCGGCGGCCTCGACGCCGTGCCCGACGACGTCTCCGGTGATGAGCGCGAGCTCGCCGCCGGGGAGGGCCAACGCGTCGAACCAGTCACCGCCGGCGGCCGTGTCCTCCGCGGCGACCAGGTAGGCCGCCGCCACCTCGGCTCCCGGCACGACCGGAACGGACGGCGCCAGCAGGGTCTGCTGCATCACCGTCACCGCGTCGCGGGCCTGTTCGTACTTCTCCGACATCAGCTGGGCCCGGGCCTCGGCGACGTGCCGCGCCAGGACACTGTCGGTCACGTCGGAGGCGAAGAAGAGCAGTCCGGCGACGCCGCAGCCGGGGTCGCGGCAGGGGGCGACGGTGAAGTCGAAGTAGCGCTCGCGGACCACGCCGCTGCCGTCGGTGTCGATCTGCATGCGCCATTCCTTGGCGGTCTCGGCGACGCCGGTCGCCGCCACCCGGTCGAGCAGCTCGAAGAACTGCTGACCCTCGAGTTCCGGGACGGCCTCGCGCACCGGCCGGCCCAGGAGATCGCCCCGTCCGAGCAGCGCACGGTAGGCGGCGTTGGTCGCGACGTACACGTGGTCGTGTCCCTGCCACGCTCCGAGTGCGAACGGCAGCGCCTCGAACACGCGGAGAACCGTGTCCGGCTCTCCCGTGGCCGAGAACAGATCCTCGTCGTCCGGCATGACGTGTACCTTCTCCGGTTTCCGCGCCGAAGCCTCACCTTCTGTTCTATACCCCGCCCGGGCCTCGGTACAGCGGCGTGTCCGGCGGTTCGTTTCGTCAGCGCATCTCCCCGGCCCCGACGTACGGGTTCAGGCTGGCGAGGGGCTTGCCTTCGGCGAAGCGCGAGTACCGGAAGTCGGTGCCGTCCACGGCGGGGTCGCTGCTGATGCCGTCGAGCAGGAGGTCGGCGGCGAGCCGGCCCACGGCAGGGGAGATCTTGTAACCGTGGCCGCTGAAGCCCACGAGCAGGAACAGTCCCGGCGCCGGGGACGGGCCGATGATCGGGTTGTAGTCGGGTGTGGTGTCGTAGCATCCCGCGTACGACGAGGCGAGCCGCGGATCGGGCATGGCCGGCAGCAACCGGTCGAGCTTCGCGACGGCGGTTTCCACGAACGGGTCGTCGGCGCGATTGGCGTAGTCGTCCGGGTCCGCCCACTCCGGCGCGGAGTGATCGCTGTTGCCCACCAGCAGCTCTCCGTTGGGCTCGCGGCGGATGTACTGGAGGTTCACCAGGTCGGAGAAGGTGGGGATGTCGGGGGTGGGTTCGCCCTGGTCGACGAGCAGGAGTTGTTCCCGCTGGGCCCGGATCGGGAGGTCCACGCCGGCGGTCGCGCCGAGTGCCGGTGACCACACGCCGGTTGCGAGCACGACGGTGCCCGCGTGGATTTCGGAGCCGTCCGCGAGCCGCACCCCGTAGACCTCGCCGCCCTCGCGCTGCAGGAGGGAGGCGACGGGGGTGCCCTGGCGCACTCGCACGCCGAGGGCTCGGGCGCGGGTGCCGTAGGCCATTCCGGTCATGTAGGCGTCGCCGTGGCCGCCGAGGGGCTCGTACGCGAAGGCCGCGAAGGGATCGAGGGCTATCCCCGGTAGCAGGCGGCGGACCTCGCCGGCGTCGATCGTCTCGACGGGCACTCCGAGGGCCCGGTGCATCTCGACGTTCGCGGCGAGCGGGGCGGTGTTCTGGGGCCCGACGCCGACGACGTATCCGGTCTGCCGGAAGCCGATGTCGGCCCCGAAGATCTCCTCGGCTTCGGAGAACACCTGCACGCCGTGCCAGGCCATCGCGGCCAGCGACGGAACGCCGTAGTGGCAGCGGACGATGCCGCTGGACTTGCCGGTCATGCCGGAACACATCGTCCCGCGTTCCAGGACGAGGACATCCGTTTCGCCGCGCTCGGCGAGGGACCAGGCCGCAGCCAGGCCCTCGAGTCCGCCGCCGACGATGACGATGTTCGCGGTTTCGGTCATCGCATTTCCTCACAGCTCGCACTTCGGTTGTTTCTTACAGGGAAACAGTGTTGCATAAAACGAAACACGCGCGGTTCTCGCTGTGTGACAACGACGTAAAACCTGCTGGGCGGCAACGATGCTCCGTCGAGGCCGGTAGCCTCGTCCGCATGACCCCTGTCGTCCGCCCGGCCACCCGACGGGACATACCGGTCTTCGCCCGCACCCTCGCCGACGCGTTCTTCGACGATCCGGTGATGATGTGGATGTGGCCCGACGACGAGCGCCGGCGCCGAGGTCTGCCACGCATGTTCGCCGCCGAGGCGCAGCATCATCTGCTGTCGCACGGCGGACTCGAGCTCGCCGAGGGGCCGGACGGTTCCGCCGGAGGCGCGACCATGTGGGCGCCGCCGGGTCGCTGGAAAGCCCCGGGGTGGCGGTCCGTGCTGGTCACTGCGGGGATGATCCGCGCGCTCGGGCGCCGGGCCCGCGTCGGCGCCGAGGTCGACGGCGCGCTCGACGAGGCGCATCCGGCCGAGCCGCACTGGTACCTCTCCGCCATCGGAACCGGAAACGCGGCGCGTGGCGGAGGTTTCGGGAAGGCCCTGCTGCGGTCGCGGCTGGACCGCTGTGACGCCGACGGGATGCCCGCGTATCTCGAATCGAGCAAGGAGAAGAACATCTCCTACTACGAGCGGTTCGGGTTCCGGGTCACCGGCGAGATCGCCGTCCCGAACGGAGGGCCGACCCTGTGGAAGATGTGGCGCGAACCCGTGACGCGATGAATCGGCCGATCCCTTGATATGCAAGCAGTTGCTTGCATATAGTCGGTATCTGTGAGTGATGTCTCGCGGACAGCCACAGGACCGAGCGGCGTATGCGAAGCCCCGGCCCGGGTCGGGGGCACGACGTGAGCGCGCCCCTCGAGCGCCCGAACGCCGTGGACGGTCACGGCCGCAAGACCGGCGAATGGGCGGAGCCCGACCCGCACGGCGGGCTGATGGTGGGCACCTACGTCGACGGCGAGCGTCACGGAACGTGGCGGCACTTCTCCGCCGGTGGGGCGCTACGTTCCGAGGGTGGTTACGACCGCGGCGTCCTGCACGGTCCCTGGACCTGGTACCGCGCCACCGGTGGTCTGCTGCAGCGCGGCGGGTTCGCCCACGGTGACAAGCACGGCTACTGGGAACGCTGGACGGCGGCGGGGACACTCGTCGACAGCGGACACTGGGAGCACGGCAGGAAGACCGGTGAGTGGACCTACTACGACACCGACGGGAGCATCAGGAAGACGACCACCCACCGGCCGAGGCCGCCGCGCGGGTGACCGAACGAGGGGGAGCGGTGACATCGACCTTCGACCGGGATCGAGCCCTGCTGATCCGGCTGTGGCGCTCCTGGGCCGAACGGGCCCGGGCATTGAGCGACGAGCAGTGGACGGCCCCGACCCGGCTGCCGGGCTGGACCGTTCGGGACCTGTACGTCCACGTCGCACCCGACGCCCTGATCGCCCTGATCGCCGACCCCGCGCCCGAGGGCACGGCAAAGGTCACCAGCGCCGCGGAGATGCTCCGCGTCTTCAACGCCGACCCGGTCGCCGCCGAACCGATGCACCGACGGATCGCCGAGATGGTCCGCCACGCCGCCACCGACGCCGGCCGGGAGACGCTCGTCGAGCGATTCGCCGTCGAACTGCCGCAGGCGTTCGATCGCCTGACCGGCCTCGATCGTGAGACCGTCGTCCCACACCCTCTGCTGGGCTCGGTGACGCTCGGCGCACTCCTCGACCTGGCCATCCTCGAAACGACCGTCCACCTGCTCGACGTCGTCGACACGGTCGGCGGACCGCCGCCCGAATCGGAGGCACTCGAACGCACCCGCAACGTGCTCGCCGCCGTCCCGGACGCGCGGGACTTCATCGAAGCGGCATCGGGCCGGTCGGGCGCGCGGATCCTGCCGGTGATGCGATGAGGCAACCGCGCATGTGACGCGGCGCCAGGAGTCCGACCGTGGGGGCAGCGCCCACGCGGCGCCGGCGACGGCGCAGACCACAGTGCCGGTCGGCAGGGGCATTCGCCGTCCGAAACGGCCGTGTCGGCTCCCCGGTGACGCCCCCGGCGCGCACTACCCTCGGGCACCATGACCGCATTCGACGACCTCGACGACTATCTCGCTCTCCCGCGCGTCACCGCGCTCGCGCTGTCGCCGGACGGGACCCGTGTCGTGATCGCCCAGTCCACCCTGGACGAGGAGGGGACCGGGTACGTCGGGGCCTTGTGGGAGGTCGACCCGCACGGACAGGAGCCCGCCCGGCGGCTCACGTGGGGTGCGAAGGGCGAGTCGAACCCGGTCTTCACCGCCACCGGTGACCTGCTGTTCACCGCGGCCCGGGCCGACGGGACGGACGGCGACGATGCCCCCGTCGCACTGTGGCGGCTGCCGGCGGCCGGTGGCGAAGCGCAGCGCGTCGTGTCCCGCAAGGGCGGGGTACGCGCAGTGCACGCCGCGCGGGCCGCCGACCGGATCGTGGTGACGGCGGACGTGCTCGGCCGTACCGACGGCGACGACGAACGGATCCGGGACGCCCGCAGGAAGCACAAGATCTCCGCCGTGCTGCACACCGGATACCCGATCCGGCACTGGGATCACGACCTCGGCCCGGCCGAGCCGCACCTGCTCGCCCTCGCGGACGGCCTCCACCCGCCCCTGTCGGACCTGACTCCCGGACCCGGGGGCGCGCTGCGCGAGGCCACCCTCGACCTCGCCCCGGACGGCACGTTCGTCGTCACCACCTGGTCGGTCCCCGGGCCGCTCGCCTCCCGCCGCACCACCCTGGTGCGCATCGACACGGACACCGGACTGCGCACGGTCCTCGTCGACGACGAGACCGCCGACGTGTTCGCCCCCGCGATCTCGCCGGACGGCACCCGGATCGCATTCCTGCACGAGACACACTCCGACCCCGAGACCGCGCCGACAATCACGTTGCGGCTGTTCGATCTTCGATCGGGAGACACGACGGTTCTGGTGCCCGGATGGGACCGGTGGCCGACGTCGGTCGTCTGGCGTCCCGACTCCGGGGCGCTGCTCGTGACCGCCGACGAGCACGGCCGCGCGCCGATCTTCCAGGTCGCGTTGTGGGCCGACGTCCCCACCCCGTTGACCACCGACCCGGCCGCCTACACCGACCTGCGCGTCGCACCCGACGGAACGTGCGTCTACGCCCTGCGTGCGGCCTACGACGCTCCGCCGCACCCGGTGCGGATCCCGCTGGACGGCTCCGGCGCCGTCACCGTTCTGCGCGCTCCCGCCGAGCTGCCGGACCTCCCCGGCCGCCTCACGGAACTGACCACTGCCGCCGCCGACGGCACCCCGCTGCGGGCCTGGCTGGCCCTGCCGGCCACCGCCGACCCCGACGCCCCCGCACCGCTGCTGCTGTGGATCCACGGTGGCCCCCTCAGCTCCTGGAACACCTGGTCGTGGCGATGGAACCCGTGGCTTCTCGTCGCCCGCGGCTACGCCGTGCTGCTCCCGGACCCCGCCCTGTCCTCCGGCTACGGGCAGGACTTCGTCCGGCGCGGGTGGGGCAGATGGGGCAAGGAGCCCTACACCGACCTGATGGCGCTGACCGATGCCGCGATCGAGCTCCCCGAGATCGACGCCGACCGCACCGCCGCGATGGGCGGCTCCTTCGGCGGGTACATGGCCAACTGGGTGGCCGGGCACACCGACCGGTTCCGGGCGATCGTCACCCACGCGAGCCTGTGGGCTCTCGACCAGTTCGGACCCACCACGGATTCGGCCTGGTACTGGGCGCGGGAGATGACCCCCGAGATGGCGGTGGAGAACTCACCGCACCTGTATGTCGCCGACATCGTCACTCCCATGCTGGTGATCCACGGCGACAAGGACTATCGCGTGCCGATCGGGGAGGGGCTGCGACTGTGGTACGAACTGCTCTCCGAGTCGGGGGCACCCGCCGCCGAGGACGGCTCCACCGTGCATCGCTTCCTCTACTTCCCCGACGAGAACCACTGGGTGCTCGGCCCCCAGCACGCGAAGATCTGGTACGAGGTGGTCGAGGCGTTCCTCGCGGAGCACGTGCTCGCGCGTCCCCGGGAACTGCCCGAGGTGCTCGGCTGACGCGGATCCCGGCGGTGCGCGGCGCGGGAGTCGAACGGCATCTCCGTCGGGGGCGACGCTCACCCGCCCAGCGTCCGCACCCGCTCGAGCACCGGGGCGAACGCCTCGAGGTACGGCCCGTGGACGGTGTAGTAGGTGAAGCCGTAGCGGTCGCGGTCGCGCAGGACCTGATCGGCCATCCGTTCCACCGTGCCGATCAGTGCGAACGGCGTGTCCAGCAGTTCCTCGACGCTCGTCATCGGACCGAAGCGCTCGAGCAGTGCCCGCGCCGCGGCCTCTCGGTCGTCGGTCACCACGACCGCCTGGACCAGCACCTGCCACTCGAGGCGGTCCGCGCGGGCGCCGGCGCGCTCGCGGGCGAACCGCACGCGTTCGTCGGCCTCGGCGGCCGTCGCGATGCGCAGCACCCCGGGCGCCTGTCCCGGCACCTGCACGGCACCGGCCACCCCCACGATGTCGGCGCGCTCGGCCGCCAGCTGCAGCACCCGGTCCCCGGTACCGCCGATCAGCAGCGGGGGACCGGTGCCGCCGAACCCGCACCGCTGGACCGGCTGCAGCGGTGCCAGGTCCAGGCCGGCGCGCAGCTCGGCCTGTTGTGGGTACCCGCCCTCCGCGAAGCGGCGCCCCAGACCCTCGATCAGGGCCTCGAGCCGATCGACGCGGCGGCCGATCGGATCCCAGCCGATGCCGGCCTCGTCGAATTCCCACTTCATGTGCCCGGCGCCGAGGCCGAGTTCGAGCCGGCCACCGGTGAGGACGTCGGTGGTCGCGACGTCGCGGGCCAACAGCTCCGAGTTCCAGAACGGAGCGTTGAGGACGAGCGTGCCCACTCGCAACCGCTCGGTCGCCTGCGCCGCGGCGACGAGCGTGGGAAACGGCGCGACGACCCCCAGGTGGTCCGCGGCGAACAGCGTGTCGTACCCGAGCGCCTCGATGCGGCGGCATCGGCCGGCGAACGCGCCGGCCGACTCCAGGGTGAAGACGTTCGTGGCGAAGCGGAACTCGTTCACGTCTGCCACGGTGCCGTACCCGTGATCCGCAGTCCAGCAGGCCCGATCCGGGCACGTGGGGCGTGTGCAGGCGGTTTGCCTCCGCTGACTACGATTGCGGGGTGACCAGTGCGCCAGAGAACCACCAGAACCCCGCCGACGCCCTCCCCAAGAGCTGGGACCCCAGCGCCGTAGAGGACGAGCTGTACCAGGGCTGGGTGGACGCCGGTTACTTCGCCGCCGATCCGTCCAGCGACAAGCCCGGTTACTCGATCGTGCTGCCACCGCCGAACGTGACCGGCAGCCTGCACATGGGTCACGCACTCGACCACACCCTCATGGACGCGCTCTCGCGCCGCAGACGTATGCAGGGCTACGAGGTGCTGTGGCTGCCCGGCATGGACCACGCCGGCATCGCCACCCAGACCGTCGTCGAGAAGCAACTCGCGGTGGACGGGAAGACCAAGGAGGACTTCGGTCGCGAACTGTTCGTCGAGAAGGTCTGGGACTGGAAGCGCGAATCCGGCGGCACCATTCAGGGGCAGATGCGCCGCATCGGGGACGGCGTCGACTGGTCCCGCGACCGGTTCACCATGGACGAGGGGCTCTCGCGGGCCGTGCAGACGATGTTCAAGCGGCTCTACGACGACGGGCTGATCTACCGCGCCGAGCGACTGGTGAACTGGTCGCCCGTGCTGCAGACCGCGATCTCCGACATCGAGGTCAAGTTCGAGGAGGTCGAGGGCGAACTCGTCTCGTTGCGCTACGGCTCCCTGGACGACGACGAGCCGCACGTGATCGTCGCCACCACCCGGGTCGAGACCATGCTCGGTGACACCGCCGTCGCGGTGCACCCGGACGACGAGCGCTACCAGCACCTGGTCGGCACCACCCTCGAGCATCCCCTCACCGGCCGGCGTATCCCCGTGATCGCCGACGAATACGTCGACCCCGAATTCGGCACCGGCGCCGTGAAGATCACCCCCGCCCACGATCCCAACGACTTCGAGATGGGCGTGCGGCACAACCTGCCGATGCCCACCATCATGGACAAGGCCGGCAGGATCGCCGACACCGGAACACGATTCGACGGCATGGACCGGTTCGAGGCGCGGGTCCGGGTGCGCGAGGCGCTGGCCGAGCAGGGCCGGGTCGTCGCCGAGAAGCGTCCCTACCTGCACAGCGTCGGTCATTCCGAGCGCAGCGGCGAGACGATCGAGCCCCGGCTGTCGATGCAGTGGTGGGTCAAGGTCGATGCGCTCGCCAAGGCCGCGGGCGACGCGGTCCGCAACGGCGACACCGTGATCCACCCGGCCAGCCAGGAGCCGCGCTGGTTCGCGTGGGTCGACGACATGCACGACTGGTGCATCTCGCGGCAGCTGTGGTGGGGTCACCGCATCCCGATCTGGTACGGCCCGGACGGCGAGGTCGCGTGCTTCGGACCGGACGAGACCGCGCCCGAGGGCTGGGAGCAGGATCCCGACGTCCTCGACACCTGGTTCTCCTCGGGTCTGTGGCCGTTCTCCACGATGGGCTGGCCGGACAGGACGCCGGAGCTCGAGAAGTTCTATCCCACCAGCGTTCTCGTCACCGGATACGACATCCTGTTCTTCTGGGTGGCCCGGATGATGATGTTCGGCCTGTACGTCGCGAACGACGAGGCGATCACCGCCGGCGGGAAATCCGGCGTCCAGGTGCCGTTCAAGGACCTGTTCCTGCACGGCCTCGTGCGCGACCAGTTCGGCAAGAAGATGTCCAAGTCGCGCGGCAACGGCATCGATCCGCTGGACTGGGTGGAGCGGTACGGCGCCGACGCGCTGCGCTTCACCCTGGCCCGCGGCGCCAACCCGGGTAGCGACCTCGCCGTGGGCGAGGACCACGCGCAGTCCTCCCGCAACTTCGCCAACAAGCTGTTCAACGCGACCAAGTTCGCCCTGATGAACGGCGCGGTCGTCACCGAGCTCCCGGCGCGCACCGCCCTCACCGACGCGGACCGGTGGATCCTCGACCGGCTCGAGCAGGTCCGCGCCGAGGTCGACGAGGCGTTCGAGCGGTTCGAGTTCTCCAAGGCGTGCGAGGCGCTCTACCACTTCGCATGGGACGAGGTGTGCGACTGGTATCTCGAGCTCGCCAAGGTGCAGCTGGCCGACGGCAGCGAGTACGCGCAGGGCACCAAGGCGGTCCTCGGCAACGTCCTCGACCAGCTGCTCCGCCTGCTGCATCCGGTGATCCCGTTCGTCACCGAAACCCTCTGGAAGGTCCTCACCGGTGGCGAGTCCGTGGTCGTCGCGTCCTGGCCGAACGCCACCGGCACCGAGCCCGACGCCGACTCCGCGCGTCGCGTCGAGGATCTGCAGAAGCTCGTGACCGAGGTCCGCCGTTTCCGCAGCGACCAGGGCCTCAAGCCGTCGCAGAAGGTCGCCGCACGCCTCACCGAGATCGACGCCGCCGACCTGGTTGCGCAGGTGCCGGCCGTACGGTCCCTGGCGCGGCTGACCGAGCCTGCGGAGGAGTTCGCCGCCACCGCCGCCATCGAGGTGCGCCTGTCCCGTGCCACCGTCACCGTGGAACTGGACACCTCCGGCACCGTGGACGTGGCGGCCGAGCGCGCCCGTCTCGGCAAGGACCTCGCGGTCGCCGAGAAGGAGCTCGCGGGCACGTCCGCCAAGCTCGGCAACGAGGCGTTCCTCGCCAAGGCGCCCGCGGCGGTCGTGGAGAAGATCACCGCCCGCAGGCAGATCGCGGAGGAGGAGATCGCCCGGATCACCGCGCGCCTGCAGGAACTGGGGTCGGCGTGAGCGAGGACCGGTCCGCGGCCGGCCCGGCGACGCCGTCGCCGGTCGACCTGGCCGAGCTGACCCTGGTCGAGGCCGAACTCGACAAGCGCTGGCCCGAAACGAAGATCGAGCCTTCGCTGACCCGGATCGCGGCGCTGATGGATCTGCTCGGATCCCCCCAGCGCAGCTATCCGTCCATCCAGATCGCCGGCACGAACGGTAAGACGTCGGTGAGCCGCATGATCGACGCCCTGCTGACCCGGTTGCACCGGCGCACCGGCCGCACCACGAGCCCGCACCTGCAGCTGGCCACGGAGCGGATCAGCATCGACGGGGCGCCGGTCTCCCCGCGCACCTACGTCGACACCTATCGCGAACTCGAGCCGTACGTCGCGATGATCGACGCGCAGTCGCAGGCCGCGGGCGGCCCGGCGATGAGCAAGTTCGAGGTGACCACGGCCATGGCATTCGCCGCGTTCGCCGAGGCCCCCGTCGACGTCGCCGTCGTCGAGGTGGGACTCGGTGGCACCTGGGACGCCACCAACGTCGTCGACGCGCAGGTCGCGGTCGTCACCCCGATCGGGCTCGACCACACCGAATACCTCGGTCCCGATCTCGCGACGATCGCGGGGGAGAAGGCCGGGATCATCAAGAAGGCACCCGACGACGGGCTCGTGCCCCGCGACACCGTCGCAATCCTGGCCCAGCAGGAACCCGAGGTGATGGAGGTGCTGCTGCGCCGGGCCGTCGAAGCGGACGCCGCCGTCGCACGCGAAGGCGCCGAGTTCCAGGTCCTGGCCCGGCGCATCGCCGTGGGCGGGCAGCAACTCGAGCTGCAAGGCCTCGGCGGGGTGTACACCGACATCTTCCTGCCGCTGCACGGCGAGCACCAGGCCCGTAACGCCGCGCTCGCGCTCGCCGCCGTGGAGGCGTTCTTCGGGGCCGGCGCCGACCGGCAGCTCGACGCCGACGCGGTGCGCGCGGCGTTCGCCTCGGTGCTCAACCCGGGCCGGCTCGAACGGGTGCGTAGTGCTCCGACGGTGTTCCTCGACGCCGCCCACAACCCCCACGGGGCGAAGGCTCTCGCTGCGGCCCTCGCCGACGAGTTCGACTTCCGCAAGCTGGTCGGAGTGGTGTCGGTGATGGCCGACAAGGACGTGCCCGGTCTGCTCGACGCCCTCGAGCCGGTGTTCGACGAGATCGTCGTGACCCACAACGGCTCGCCGCGGGCGATGGACGTCGACGAGCTCTCAGACCTGGCCGTGGCGCGGTTCGGCGACGAACGCGTGGTCGTCGCGCCGACACTGCCCGACGCCCTCGAGACCGCCGTCGCCATCGCCGAGGAGGTCGCCGAGCCGGGTGAGGCAGTATCGGGGGCGGGTGTCGTGGTCACCGGCTCGGTGGTGACCGCCGGCGCCGCCCGCACTCTCTTCGGAAAGGACCCCGCGTGAGCGAGGCAGCTGACAACTCCGCCGCATCGCCGGACCGGGACTCCGCCGTCCGGCCCCCCGCGAAGGACCCGTGGAAGGGGCTGCGAGGCGTCATGGCCGGCACGCTCGTCCTCGAAGCCATCGTGGTCCTGCTGGTGCTACCGGTTGTCGCGGTCGTCGGCGGGGGACTCACGTGGCTCTCGGGTGGCTACATCGTGTTCCTCGCCGTCGCGATGATCGCGGGCGCCGGGCTGCAGGGCCGGCCCTGGGCGCTCCGGTACAACCTCGCGCTGCAGGTGCTGACACTGCTGGGCTTCTTCGTCGACCTCGCGCTCGGCATCGTCGGCGTGATCTTCAGTGCGGTGTGGGGCTACATCCTGTACCTGCGCAAGGACATGAAGGACCGCGAGGCGCGGGGCCTGCTACCGGGCCAGCGGGGCTGACCACTACGCTGTGCGCGTGACTGAGCGGACCCTGGTACTGATCAAGCCCGACGGCGTGGCCCGTCGTCATGTCGGCGAGATCCTCTCGCGCATCGAGCGCAAGGGACTCGACATCGTGGCACTCGAGCTGCGCACCGCCACCGAGGAGGTGGCCGCCGCCCACTATGCCGAGCACGAGGGCAAACCCTTCTATCCCGGCCTGATCGAGTTCATCACCTCGCGGCCGCTGGTCGCGGTGGTCCTCGAAGGGCCCCGCGCCATCGCCGCATTCCGCCAGCTCGCGGGCGGCACCGACCCCGTCGAGAAGGCCGTACCCGGCTCGATTCGCGGTGATCTCGGGCTCGACGCCGGCGAGAACCTGGTGCACGGTTCCGACTCGGTGGAGTCGGCCGAGCGTGAAATCGCGCTGTGGTTCCCGGCCCTCGCCGGGTCCTGATCCGTCCGTCGACCTACGTGCCACGGCGCCCTTCGGGGCGCCGTTGGCGTATTCACGGACCTCTGTGTGGGATACTGAGGTAGGTCGCCCCGCTTCGGAGTGTTGCGGAACGACCGAACGACATCACGGATCGATGCCCGACATCGCTGTGACCGGGGACGCAGGAGACACCTCGCCCGGTGGCACGCTGGATGCACCGGCGCTCGATCCGCGATCCAGCCAGGCACCGCTCGGCCGTGCAGTGAAAACGGGCACCGGACGACCGTGCGATGCGAGACCGCACATCTCGCGCCTCCCGGTGCGAGCCCACACAGACAGCGCCCCCGCGTGGCCGCGTCACATCGCTCGAGATCGAGGATGGACGCGCCCGGGGGCCCGAGGAGACCTACGTGGCCGAACAAGCGCCGCCGAACGACACTTCCATCGATGAGGGCACCGTGGTGCTGCCGCCGAAGATGCGCGTGCACGCCCTCGCCAAACTGCTCGGTCTCACGAGCAAGCAGGTCATGGCCAAAGCCGCCGACCTCGGCACCGAATTGCGCAGTGCCCACTCGAGCCTGCAGCGCGACCTCGCCGAACAGATCCGCGCCGCTCTCGGTGCGCCCGCCGAGACCGGGACGGAAGCCGCACCGGAACCGGTGGGTGAGGTACCCGAGGTGCCCGCCGCCGAGACCGCCGAGGCTCCCCCCGGAGAACCCGCCGGCGCCGAGGGCCCCGCCGGGGAACCGGCCGCCGAGCCGGAGACCGCGGTCGAGGACACCACCGCTCAGGAACCCGCCGCGGCACCTGCGGCTCCGACCCTGTTCACCGGCATGGAACAGGAGACCCCGGCGTTCACCGCGCCGGAACCGGGCGCCGTCGAACCCGTCGTCAGCGCGCCACTGTTCCTGCAGCCGGAAGTCACCGCCCCCGCCGAGGCGGCACCGCGCCGCCGCCGTTCCCGCCGGGCGGCCGAGGCGCCCGAACCCACCGTCGTCGAGGAAGTCGCCGAGGAGGTCACCGAGGAGACCGCTGCGGCGGAGCCGGGTGAGGAGTCCGCCGAGGAGGAGCCGCGCCGTCGCCGTCGTGGTCGACGCGGCCGGGGCCGTGGACGTGGCGAGCAATCCGAGACGTCGGAGGAGACCACCGCCGAGGAGACGTCCCCCACGGAGACTGCTGCCGAGGAGGGCGCCGCTCCGGAGAAGGGCGCTGCGCCGGAGAAGGGCGAGGGCCCGGAAGCAAAGCCCGAGGAGCCGGCGACGGAAGAGGTCGCGACCGCCGAGCCGAGCGCGGACCAGGCCGAAGGCGAGCAGAAGGAGTCCGGGCAGAAGGAGTCCGGACAGACGGAGTCCGAGCAGAAGGAGTCCGGGCCGGGCGAGGACGAGTCCGGGGAAGGGTCTTCCCGTCGTCGCCGTCGTCGTCGTCGTCGCAAGGGCAGTGCGGACGGAGCCGACACCGCCGTCGAGGACGACTCGGTCCCCACTGTCGTCCACGAACGTGAGCCGCGATCCAAGACGCGCGCCCCCAAGGACGAGGTTCAGGGCATCACCGGTTCCACCCGGCTCGAAGCCAAGCGCCAGCGCCGCCGCGACGGCCGGGACGCAGGCCGCCGTCGGCCCCCGATCCTCACGGAGTCGGAGTTCCTCGCCCGCCGCGAGTCCGTCGACCGCGTCATGGTGGTGCGGGAGAAGACCGGTGACACCGCGAACCCCGGGAACATCACCCAGGTCGCGGTCCTCGAGGACGGCGTCCTCGTCGAGCATTTCGTGACCAGCGCCGGCTCCGGTTCGATGGTCGGCAACATCTTCCTCGGCCGCGTCCAGAACGTGCTTCCCTCGATGGAGGCGGCGTTCATCGACATCGGCAGGGGTCGCAACGGCGTCCTCTACGCCGGCGAGGTCAACTGGGACGCCGCCGGGCTCGGTGGCAACTCGCGCAAGATCGAGCAGGCCCTCAAGCCGGGCGACCGGGTGCTCGTGCAGGTCAGCAAGGACCCGGTGGGGCACAAGGGCGCCCGGCTCACCACGCAGATCAGTCTCGCCGGCCGGTTCCTGGTGTACGTGCCGGGCGGCTCGTCCACCGGCATCAGCCGCAAGCTGCCCGACACCGAGCGCAAGCGGCTCAAGGAGATCCTGCGTGAGGTCGTCCCGGCCGAGGCCGGTGTGATCATCCGTACTGCGGCGGAGGGCGTGAGCGAGGACGAACTCGCCCGCGACGTACAGCGCCTGCAGACGCAGTGGGCCTCGATCGAGGAGCAGGCCGCCAAGCTCGAGGCCGACGGTTCGGGACAGCCGAAGACCCTCTACGAAGAGCCCGACCTGCTGGTCAAGGTGATTCGCGACCTGTTCAACGAGGACTTCTCCAAGCTCGTCATCGAGGGTGAGAACGCCTGGAACACTGTCGAGAACTACATCCGGACCGTCGCCCCGGACATGCTGCCCCGCGTGGAGCGGCACGATTCCGAGTCGGGCGCGCGTGACGTGTTCGCCGCACACCGCATCGACGAGCAACTCGCCAAGGCGCTCGACCGCAAGGTGTGGCTGCCGTCCGGTGGCACTCTCGTCATCGATCGCACCGAGGCGATGACGGTCGTCGACGTCAACACCGGCAAGTTCACCGGCGCCGGAGGCAACCTCGAAGAGACCGTCACGCGCAACAACCTCGAGGCAGCCGAGGAGATCGTGCGGCAGATGCGGCTGCGCGACATCGGCGGCATGATCGTCGTCGACTTCATCGACATGGTGCTCGAGTCGAACCGGGACCTCGTGCTGCGACGCCTGACCGAGGCGCTCGGCCGGGACCGCACTCGTCACCAGGTCTCCGAGGTGACCTCGCTGGGACTCGTCCAGATGACGCGCAAGCGGCTCGGGACGGGTCTCGTGGAGGCGTTCTCCACCACCTGCGAGCACTGCCACGGCCGCGGCATCCTCGTGCACAGCGAACCCGTCGAGGTCGCCGCCGCCGAGGACGGTGGCCGGCCCGCGCGCAGCGAGAGCGGCTCCCGTCGCCGCCGCGGCCGTGATCGGGGCACCCAGCCGGAACCGGCGACGACCGAGACGGCCGCACCCCAGCCGGCCCCCGAGGCGCCGGTGGTGGACGCGACGGTCAAGCGCGCCCACCCGGTCGCTCTGGCGATGGCCGCGCACCACGACAACCATGACGAGCACCCGACCGAGTCCGGTGCCGAGCCGGCGGAGGCAGCGCCCGCGCAGAAGACGCCCACCGAAGCCGCGTCGGCCCCGGTGGCAGAACCGCGCGAGGCGCACCCGGCCGAATCGCGCGAGGCGCCGGCCGAATCGGGCGAGGCGCAACCGGCAGAAGCACCGGAGGCCGGTAAGCAGGCCGCCGAGCCGGCGGCCCGTCGCCGTCGCCGGGTCTCGCGGGCTCCTTCGGCTCCGACGGGCGACGGCACCGGCACCGTCTTCGTGGTGCCGGCTCCGGCCCCGGAGCCCGTGGCCACCGCTCCGACCCCGGAGCCCGTGGCCACCGCTCCGGCCCCGGAGCCGGTGACCACCGCGGCGGTTTCGGACGGTGACAGCGCCGAACCGGTGACCGTTCGACGGCCACGTCGTCGCCGGGCCGCCGGCCGGCCTGCCGGCCCGCCGGTCGAAGCGCAGGCATGAGGTCGAACCGGGCCCGACCGCGGCCGGGCCCGGTTTGACCCTGGCAGTCACCTTCCCGTAATCTTGGTCAGTCGCTACTCGGCGATACGGCCCTGCTGCGCCCGATGCGGGATTGTGGCGGCCCCGAGTCAGCAACCACCAGACCAGTCGCGTTGCACACCGTGGCGCGAGCACGTTCGAACTAGCAAGGGGTAGCCGTCCGATGGCAACGTACGCGATCGTCAAGACCGGCGGTAAGCAGTACAAGGTCGCTGAGGGCGATCTCGTCAAGGTCGAGAAGATCGAGGGTGAGCCCGGCACTGCTGTCTCGCTTGCTCCGGTCCTCGTCGTCGACGGAGCCGAGCTGACCACCGACGCCGACAAGCTGGCGCAGGTCACGGTCACCGGCGAGATCGTCGAGCACACCAAGGGCCCGAAGATCCGCATCCACAAGTTCAAGAACAAGACCGGCTACCACAAGCGCCAGGGTCACCGTCAGAAGCTGACGGTCCTGAAGGTCACCGGCATCAAGTAATTCGGGCTTCCGCTTCAAACCCCAGGAGGGTTCGTCATGGCACACAAGAAGGGTGCATCCAGCTCCCGCAACGGTCGCGATTCGAACGCCAAGCGTCTCGGCGTCAAGCGCTTCGGCGGCCAGGCCGTCAGCGCCGGTGAGATCCTGGTGCGCCAGCGTGGCACCCACTTCCACCCCGGCGTGAACGTCGGTCGTGGCGGCGACGACACGCTCTTCGCGCTTGCTGCCGGTGCCGTCGAGTTCGGCACCAAGCGTGGTCGCAAGACGGTCAACATCGTTCCGGTCGCGGCAGACGCCTGATCTGCCGTCCGAATCGGACACCGCGAAGGTCTCCTTCGCACATACTCCCAGTAGGGGCGGACCAGGGTCGCACACCCGGGTCCGCCCCTACTGTTTTCGGACCATCGGCAGCGCGGTGGTCCCGGCACGACTCCGGTGATCCCGGCACAGCGGGAGCACCGGCCGACACAACAGTTCCACCATTCGACGGAGGTCCACCCATGTCCCGCTTCATCGACCGGGTGGTGCTGCACGTCACCGCCGGCAAGGGTGGTAACGGCTGCGCCTCCGTCCACCGGGAGAAGTTCAAGCCGCTCGGCGGCCCCGACGGGGGTAACGGCGGAAACGGCGGCAACGTCGTGCTCGAGGTGGACGAGGGTGTCCACACCCTCCTCGACTTCCACTTCCACCAGCACGCGAAGGCCACGAACGGCACCCAGGGCGCGGGCAGCAACCGCGACGGCGCCAACGGCGGCGACCTCGTGCTGAAGGTGCCCGACGGTACCGTCGTGCTCGACAAGGACGGCCGGATCCTGGCCGACCTGGTCGGCTCCGGCACCCGCTTCGTCGCCGCGCACGGCGGCCGCGGAGGTCTCGGCAACGCGGCCCTGGCGTCGAAGGCCCGCAAGGCCCCCGGCTTCGCCCTGCTCGGCGAGGAGGGGGAGGAGCGCGACCTCGTCCTCGAACTCAAGTCCGTCGCGGACGTCGGGCTGGTCGGTTTCCCGTCGGCGGGCAAATCGTCCCTGGTGTCGGTGCTGTCCGCGGCCAAGCCGAAGATCGCCGACTACCCGTTCACCACCCTCGTCCCCAACCTCGGGGTCGTGCAGTCGGGCGACACCACGTTCACCGTCGCCGACGTGCCGGGCCTGATTCCCGGTGCCAGCGAGGGCCGCGGGCTCGGCCTGGACTTCCTGCGCCACCTCGAGCGGTGCGCTGTGCTGGCCCACGTCGTCGACTGCGCCACGCTCGAGCCGGGCCGCGACCCGATCTCCGACATCGATGCGCTCGAGGCCGAGCTG
Source organism: Rhodococcus ruber (assembly GCF_016804345.1). Lineage (NCBI taxonomy): Bacteria > Bacillati > Actinomycetota > Actinomycetes > Mycobacteriales > Nocardiaceae > Rhodococcus > Rhodococcus ruber. The sequence goes on from NZ_CP044211.1 coordinate 2,465,058, forward strand.
GCCGCCTACCGGCCGGCGCTGTCCGGCGACAGCAGCCTGGGTGATCTCGCCGACCGTCCCCGCATCGTCATCCTGAACAAGGTCGACGTGCCCGACGCCGCCGAACTCGCGGACTTCGTCACCCCGGATCTCGAGGAGCGGGGCTGGCCGGTGTTCAGGATCTCCGCCGTCAGCCGGGAGGGGTTGCGGCCACTGACGTTCGCGCTGGCGCGAATGGTGGAGGAGTACCGGAAGGCGCATCCGCCGGCGGCGCCGCGACGGCCCGTCATCCGGCCCGTCGCCGTCGACGAGACCGGGTTCAGCGTCGTTGCCGATCCCGAGACGCCGGGCGGCTTCATCGTGCGCGGCACCCGGCCCGAACGCTGGGTGCGGCAGACCGCATTCGACAACGACGAGGCCGTCGGCTACCTCGCGGACCGGCTGGCCCGCCTCGGTGTCGAGGACGAACTCGTCAAGCAGGGCGCCGAACCGGGCGCGTCCGTCACGATCGGCGACGTCTCCTTCGAGTGGGAGCCGCAGACGCAGGCCGGCGTGGACGTCGTGCCCACCGGACGCGGCACCGACGCCCGCCTCGACCAGGTCGATCGCGTCGGGGCGGCCGAACGTCGCCACGCCAAGAAGGTGCGACGCGGTCTCGCGACCGACGACGAGTTCTGACCACCTCGAACCAGAAGCAGGAGATCGTGAGCGATACCCGGGAGGCCGTCGCCGGCGCACGCCGCGTCGTGGTGAAGATCGGCTCGTCCGCCATCACCAGCCTGGTCGGCGGACTGGACCGGGACCGACTCGACCGTCTCGTCGACGCGCTCGAGGGGCGCATGCGCGGCGGCTCGGACGTCGTGGTGGTGTCCTCCGGTGCGGTCGGTGCCGGACTCGCCCCGCTCGGCCTGACCGTCCGGCCCCGTGACCTGGCCACCAAGCAGGCCGCGGCCAGCGTCGGGCAGCTCGCCCTCGCCCACGCGTGGGGTACCTCCTTCGCGCGGTACGGCCGCACCGTCGGGCAGGTGCTGCTCACTGCCGACGACATCGCGCGACGCACCCAGCATCGCAACGCCCAGCGCACCCTCGACCGGCTGCGCGCGCTGCACGCCGTGCCGGTGGTCAACGAGAACGACACCGTCGCGACCGCCGAACTGCGCTTCGGTGACAACGACCGTCTCGCCGCGCTCGTCGCGCACCTCGTCGGGGCGGACGCGCTGATCCTGCTCTCCGATGTCGACGGCCTCTACGACGGCGATCCCCGCAAGGGCGATGCGCACCTCATCGCGGAGGTGACGAGCCCGGAGGACCTCGACGGCGTCGTCGCGGGGTCCGGGGGCGCCCTCGGCACGGGCGGGATGGCCTCGAAGCTGTCCGCGGCGCGACTGGCCGCCGACTCGGGGGTGCCGGTGCTGCTCACCGCCGCGTCCCAGGCCGACCGCGCCCTCGGTGCCGCGGATGTGGGGACCGCGTTCGCCCCTCGGCCCGACCGGATGTCCGCGCGGCGATTCTGGGTGCGGCACGCTGCCGACACCCACGGCACCCTGCACCTGGACGCGGGCGCGGTGCGGGCAGTGGTCGAACGGCGCCGTTCGCTGCTCGCGGCGGGCATCACCGGCATGAGCGGTCGCTTCCACGGCGGGGACGTGGTGGCGCTGGTCGGTCCCGACGGTCGGACGGTGGGGCGCGGAGTAGTGGCCTACGACGCGGCCGAACTGGACTGGATGATCGGGTTCTCCACCCGGCAGCTGCCGGCGGACCTGCAGCGGCCGGTGGTGCACGCCGACGACCTCGTGACCCTGTAGAGGCGGGCGCTCACCGGACCGGTGCGGCAGCCGGCGATCCGGCAGCGAGGGCCGTGAGCACCTCCGAGCACCCGGCGTCGACCTTCACCGTGGCCAGCGCATCGCCCCGGGTGGTGCCCCGGTTGACGATGCCCACGGGCTTGCCGAGTTTCGCGGCGTGCCGCACGAAGCGCAGTCCGGACATCACGGTGAGCGAGCTGCCGACCACGAGCAGCGCATCCGCCTCGTCGACGAGCGCGAACGCGCGCTCGACACGTTCGCGAGGCACCGATTCACCGAAGTACACGATGTCCGGTTTGAGCATTCCCCCGCACCGCTCGCAGTCCACCGGGCGGAAGCTGTCGGTGTCGTCGACGACCGCATCGGCGTCCGGGGCCACCTCCAGGCCTGTCGTCCCCCGGACCCGGTCGAGGAAGCCCGGATTCGCGGCGGCGAGTTGCTCGGCGAGGGTGAACCGCGAGAGCCGGTGGTTGCACGCCAGACAGCGCACCTGCGCGTAGCAGCCGTGCAGGTCGATCACCCGCCGGCTGCCGGCCTTGGTGTGCAGCAGGTCCACGTTCTGGGTGAGGACACCGAGGACGACGCCGCGCCGTTCGAGCGCGGCGAGGGCACGGTGCCCGGCGTTGGGCCGCGCGGAGTCCATGTGCCGCCACCCGACGTGGTTGCGCGCCCAGTAGCGGCGCCGGAACTCGGGATCGCCCACGAACTGCTGGTAGGTCATCGGGTTGCGGGGTGGCGCGCCGGGACTGCGGTAGTCCGGGATGCCGGAATCGGTGGAGATCCCGGCGCCGGTGAGCACGCACAACCGCCGGCCGTCGAGCAGGTGGTGCAGCGGTTCGATCACCCCGCCCAGGATAGCGGTGCGTCAGTACCCGGCGCTCGGGTCGACGACCGCGGCGAGGTCGAGGCCGGCCGCGAAGCGCGTGACGTTCTCGGTGACGTGCTCGGCGAACGCGGGGATGCGCAGCGCCGGGGGATTGGAATCGTGTGGCGTGATCATGGCATTGCGCAGGGACCACAGGGGGTGCCCGTCCGGCAGCGGTTCGGGATCCGTGACGTCCAGACCGGCGCCCGCGATGACACGGCGGCTGAGAGCATCCACCAGCGCGTCGGTGTCGACGAGGCTACCGCGGGCAACGTTGATCACCCACGCGGTGGGCTTCATCGCGGCGAGTTCGTCGGCCCCCACCAGCTGCTCGGTCTCAGCCGTGGCCGGGGCGGCGATCACGAAATGATCTGCGCGGGACCATACTTCGTCGATCCGTGCGACGGGGACGGTCTCCACGGCGCCCGGGACCGGACGGCCGCTGCGGGTGACCGCGAGCGCCTGCGCGCCCAGCGCGCCGAGCATGGGGATCAGGGCCCGGCCGATGCCCCCGGCGCCGATGATGCCGACGGTGGCGCCGCGCAGGGTTCCCAGCTGGGGGTAGAACACGCCCGGCGTCCACGACGTCGCGGCCAGATGGTCGGGCAGCGCCCGCACCCCGGCGAGCAGCAGCATGAGCGCATGCTCGGCGACCGTCGCGGCGAACGCCCCGGCAGCCGACGTCCACGTCACCTGGGGGTGAGCGCGGATGATGCCGGCGTCGAGCCAGTCCTCCACGCCGGCGGCGGGTAGCTGGACCCATCGCACCGACGTCGGCAACGCCGCGGGGAATTCGTCCGATCCGCCGGTCCAGACCACCGCGTCCGGGTGGTCGTCGAACCCGCATACGCGACCGCCGCCGGCCCCGATCGCCCGGTCGAACACGATGTCCGGGGCGGGGCCGACGGCGATCCGCGGCTGTCGCTCGTAGGTCATGGATCCGACTCTAGGCGCGAAGGGCCGGCCGGTCACACGCTGCGGGCGCTCAGACGACCTCGACGAGGGGGTACACGCCGTTCTCGTCGTGGACCTCCCGGCCGGTGACCGGCGGGTTGAACACGCAGAACATGCGCATCCGGGTGTCGGGCTCGACCCGGTGCCGCTCGTGGCCGTCGAGCAGGTACATCGTGCCGGGCGCGAGCGGGTACACGGTGCCGGTCTCGAGGTCGGTGAGCGTGCCGGTGCCCTCGATGAGCCACACGGCCTCGACGTGGTTGGCGTAGTGGAACTCGTTGACGGTGCCGGCCTCGATCGTGGTCTCGTGGAACGAGAAACCGACCTTGTCGCCGCCGAGCACGATGCGCTTGCTGCGCCAGTTGCCGTTGTCCGACGTGATGTCGCGGTCGGTGCCGGTGATTTCTTCGGTGGTACGGACGATCATGGGCAGGTCCTTCCGGTGCTCGTCTTCGCGTGCGGGGTTCGACGGTGGCCGGGGCTCAGGCCCGGACCACCGAGGTGGCCTCGCACAGGATGTTCAGGCCGTGCTCGAGCTCGTCGTCGCTGATCGTCAGCGGCGGGAGCAGCTTGACGACTTCGTCGGAGGGGCCGGAGGTCTCCGCGAGCAGGCCCTGCTCGAACGCCAGGGCACACACCTTCTGCGCGTCGCTCGGCTCGTCGAACACCAGGCCCTGAACCATGCCGCGGCCGCGGGTGGAGACGCCGTCGAACATGTCGGACAGGTTCATGAAGGTCTGCCGGATCCGCTCGCCCTTGCGCAGCGTGTCGCGCTCGAGACGGTCGTCGGCCCAGTAGTGCTGCAGCGCCTTCGCCGCGGTGACGAACGCCGGGTTGTTGCCGCGGAACGTGCCGTTGTGCTCGCCCGGGCCCCACACGTCGAGTTCACGCTTGAACAGCGTCAGCGCGAGCGGCAGGCCGTACCCGCCGATCGACTTCGACAGGGTCACGATGTCCGGGGTGATCCCGGCGACCTCGAACGAGAAGAACGGGCCGGTGCGGCCGCAGCCCATCTGCACGTCGTCGACGATGAGCAGGATGTCGCGCTCGGCGCACAGGTCCGCGAGGGCTCGCAGCCACTCGGGACGGGCGACGTTCACGCCACCCTCGCCCTGCACGGTCTCGACGATGACCGCCGCCGGGCGGTTCAGGCCGCTGCCGGAGTCGTCGAGCACGCGGGAGAACCAGTGGAAGTCCTCGGTGACGCCGTCGAAGTAGTTGTCGAACGGCATGGGGGTGGCATGCACCAGCGGCACGCCGGCCCCGGCCCGCTTCATCGAGTTGCCCGTCACCGACAGCGCACCCAGCGTCATCCCGTGGAACGCGTTGGTGAAGTTGATGATCGACTCGCGACCGGTGACCTTGCGGGCGAGCTTGAGGGCCGCCTCGACCGAGTTGGTGCCCGTGGGGCCGGGGAACTGGACCTTGTAGTCGAGGCCGCGCGGAGCCAGGATGTGGCTCTCGATCGACTCCAGCAGTTCCCGCTTGGCGGGGGTGGCCATGTCCAGGCCGTGGGTGATGCCGTCGCCCATGATGTAGTCCACGAGCGCGGTCTTCAGAATCGGGTTGTTGTGCCCGTAGTTGAGGGCTCCCGCACCGGCGAAGAAGTCGAGGTAGTCCTTGCCGTTCTCGTCGCGGATCCACGATCCGGATGCCGTTTCGAACACGGCCGGCCAGCCACGGCTGTAGCTGCGCACCTCGGATTCGAGGTGATCGAAAATGCTGTGCTTGGCGGGGGTTTCGGGGTGCTCCAGGATGGTCATTCCTCGTCCTCCTGCGGCGAATTCGTTTTCGCCGGTCGTGTATTCATTCGCCGATCGTGTAGAGATCCTCGGCCATGTGTGAATCGGGAAAATCCGAAGGGGTGAACAATTCGCTCCGGGTGATGCGCAGTCCGCGTCGCCGGGCGAGCGCGGTGAACATCGCGATCGATGCCTCGTTGTCCGGGCTGACCGTCGTCTCGAGCCGGGTCACACCGGCGTCGGTGAGTCGGTCCCACAGGCTGTCGAGCATCCGGCCCGCGACGCCGCGGCCCCGTTGGTCCTGGTCCACGGCCACCTGCCAGACGAACAGCGTGTCCGGTGCCTCCGGACGGCGGTAGCCGCTGACGAAACCGACCGCCTCGTCGTCACCAGCGGTGGCGACCACCGAGGTCGCCGCGAAGTCGCGGCACCACAGCACGTACGCGTAACTGGAATTGACGTCGAGCACTTTCGAATCGCGCGCGATCTGCCACATGCGAATTCCGTCGGAAATGCGCGGTGCGCGGAAATTCGGCTCGGCAGGTGCGTTCACCGTTTCGGCAGGCGCGGTGGGCGGGGTACTTCTCGGTGTCACAGGCGTCATAAGCGGTCTCGAACCTAACAACTTCGCGGGCGGGATTCACCCGCCTTGTCGGAATCCGTCACCGGATACCCCGCCTCCGTGCAGGTGAGACGCGGGTGTGAGAAGGATCACTCGATGTAGCGCCCGGACCGGTCGCGGCGATTATTTCGGGCTCGCGAGAGCCAGCGGGAGCACCGCGGACGCACCCGCGCGGATCAGGGTCCGGGCCGCCATCGTCAGCGTCCAGCCGGTGTCGGTGACCGCGTCGACGAGCAGGATCGGCCCAGGGTTTCCGTGGAGGTCGGGGCTCTCCCACGCGTCCACGAGGCCGGCGATCCGGTACGCCGAGTTCGCTGCCGTCACCGCGGGCCGGCCGGGCCGGGCACGCAGCACGCCGAGATCCTCGAGCCGGCCCAGCTGCGCCAGGCGCGTCGCGAGGGAACCGACCAGCAGGGGCCGGGTCGCCGACTCCAGGGCCATCACCGCGGTCGGCCGCTGCGTCCAGTCCCATGCTCGGAGCACGTCCACGGCGGCCTGCACGACCGCATCGGGCACCGGCGCGTCCGGGCCGTCCAGCAGCGCCCGCAGCCGCGGCCCCCATCCCAGGTCCGACAGCCGGCCGAGGACCCGCCCCGGCTCGGGTCCGTCGGTGATCTTTCCGGACAGCGCCACGCCGAGCTTGGCCATTCCGGTCGGCCACTGCCGCCGCGGCGGTAGGTCCACCCCCGGCCGATCCAACCGGGCCCGCACCCGGCCCAGTTCGGTGTCGTCGACGTCCGCCGACCACCGGGCCCCGCAGCAGTTGTCGCACCGACCGCAGCCCGCGGTCTCGGATGTCAGGCCGGGATCGTCGAGCTGGGTGCGCAGGAACACCATCCGGCACCCGGTGGTCCGCTCGTACTCGAGCATCGCCTCCTGCTCGGCCGCACGCGCCTGCTCGAGCTTGGCGTACCGGTCGGCGTCGTACTCCCACGGCGCACCGGTGGCGATCCAGCCGCCCTTGACCCGGCGCACCGCACCGTCCACGTCGAGCACCTTGAGCACCATCTCCAGCCGGGACCGGGTGAGGTCGACCAGTGGCTCGAGGGCCTGCGTGGACTGCGGCCGCTCCGGCTCGAGCACCTCGATCACCCGCCGCACCACCTCCTCCCGCGGGAAGGCCACCGACGCGAACCAGCTCCAGATCTGCCGGTCCTCGGGACCCGGAAGCAGAATCACCTCCGCGCGCTCGGTCGCGCGCCCCGCGCGCCCGACCTGCTGGTAGTAGGAAATCGGCGACGACGGGGCTCCCAGGTGCACGACGAACCCGAGATCCGGTTTGTCGAAGCCCATGCCCAGGGCCGAGGTGGCGATCAGCGCCTTGACCCGGTCGCCGAGCAGGTCCGCCTCGAGCTGTTCCCGCTCGGTGGGGTCCGACTGCCCGGTGTATGCCGCGACGGTGTGACCGTGCTCGGACAGCAGCGCGGCCAGGTCGTGCGCGGCCGACACGGTGAGGGTGTAGACGATCCCGGACCCGGGCAGCTCGTCGAGGTGCTGGGCGAGCCACGCCGCCCGGCGGGCGGGCTCGTCGATCCGCAGGACCGACAAGTGCAGCGACGGCCGGTCGAGGCCCCCGCGCAGTACGAGGGTCTCGCCCCGGCCCTCCCCGACGCCGAGTTGTGCCGCCACGTCCGCGACGACGCGGTCGTTCGCGGTCGCGGTGGTCGCGAGCACCGGGATGCCCTCGCCGAGGTCGGCGACGAGGGTGCGGATACGCCGGTAGTCCGGGCGGAAGTCGTGGCCCCAGTCCGAGACGCAGTGCGCCTCGTCGACCACCACCAGCCCGGCGTCGCGGGCGAGCGACGGCAGCACCTGGTCGCGGAAGTCCGGATTGTTCAGTCGCTCCGGGCTGACGAGCAGCACGTCCACCGCGCCGTCGGCGACCTGCCGATGGATCTCTTCCCACTCGGTGACGTTGCCGGAGTTGATCGTGGCGGCATGGACACCCGCGCGCCGCGCCGCCTCCACCTGGTTGCGCATCAGGGCCAAAAGGGGGGAGACGATCACGGTCGGCCCGTGCCCGCGGGCACGGAGCAACTTGGCGGAGATGAAGTAGACCGCCGACTTGCCCCACCCCGTGCGCTGGACGACCAGCGCTCGCCGGCGATGCACCACCAGTGCCTCGATGGCGTTCCACTGGTCCTCGCGCAACCGGGCCCCGGGTCCGGCGAGATCGCGGAGCAGTCGTTCGGCGTCGTCGCGTAGATCCGTGGTGGCGGTGCTCATGGGACCCATCGTGCCGGACGGTGACGACATCGGGGCGCCGGCGAGGCCGGCGGTGGTGTCCGCTTCGGGGACGAACGTGCCCGGTTCCGCGACGAACGGGGTCGTTCCGGCGGCGAACGACCCGTCGGGCCGGTCGGGATGCCGCGTCCCGTCCCCGCGTGGACGCGGGACGCCGTTCGCGTCGGGACCGTCGGCGTCCCAGCCGCCCGGAGCCGGGAGCGGTGCAGTCGCGATGGTAGGACCGACTGCCGCACAGGCACTTTCGGGCACCGTCGCGGGGGTGGCGTGCGGCCGCGTGGATCCGGTGGGGTGGCCTGCGGCGGGGGAGTGGTCCGCGCCCCAACCGGCCGATCGCTGTGACGGAGACTTCGTCGACCGCCGGGCATGCTCGTACCCTGTTCGCTATGCAGACGCAGTTCCTCCGCCCCGCATCCGACTCTTCCCCGAGCCGAATCGACCACCCGGCGTTCCGGCAGAAGGTCGTCTCCGCGGAGGAAGCCGTCCGCTGGATCCAGCCCGGCCACACCGTCGCCATCAGCGGCTTCGCCAGCGCCGGCACGCCGAAGGCGATCACCCCCGCGCTCGCGGAACGCATCGGGGCGGCCCGCGCGGCCGGCACCGACTTCACGGTCAACCTCCTCACCGGCGCGTCGGTCTCCGCCGAGACCGAGCGGATGCTGTCCGAGGTGGCCGGCATCTCCCTGCGGATGCCGTACCAGGCCGAACCCACCGCCCGCCGCAACATCAACAACGGCCGGATGGACTACGTCGACATCCACCTGTCCCACGTCGCCCAGCAGGTCTGGGAGGGCTACTACGGACACGTCGACGTCGCGGTCGTCGAGGTCTCCGGCGTGACCGAGACCGGGGAACTGATCCCGTCCGCGTCGATCGGCAACAACAAGACCTGGCTCGACGTCGCCGAGAAGGTGATCCTCGAGGTCAACTCGTGGGTTCCGGCCGCGATGACGGGCATCCACGACGTGTACTACGGCACCGCGCTGCCGCCGCACCGCAAGCCGATCATGCTCACCGACGTCGAGGACCGCATCGGCCAGAGCACGTTCCGCGTCGACCCCGACAAGGTCGTCGCGGTCGTCGAGACCCATGCCCGCGACAGCGCCAGCCCGCTGACCCCGCCGGACGCGGTGAGCCGGGCGATCGCCGCGCACGTGCTCGACTTCTTCGAGCACGAGGTCTCCCGCGGACGGCTGCCCGCGGATGCGCTCCTGCCGCTCCAGTCCGGCATCGGCAACGTGGCCAACGCGGTCCTCCAGGGGCTCGACGCCGGACCCCACAAGGGGCTGACCTGCTACTCCGAGGTCATCCAGGACGGCATGCTGCACCTGATCAAGCACGGCACCGTCCGCTTCGCGTCCGCCACGTCGCTGGCGTTGAGCGAGGCCGGGATCGACGAGCTGGTGTCCAACATCGACTTCTACCGCGAGCACATCGTGCTGCGTCCGCAGGAGATCAGCAACCATCCCGAGATCGTGCGCCGCCTCGGCATCATCGCCATGAACGGCATGCTCGAGGCCGACATCTACGGCAACGTCAACTCCACCCACGTCATGGGCACCAAGATCATGAACGGGATCGGGGGATCCGGCGACTTCGCGCGCAACGGCTACCTGTCGATGTTCCTGAGTCCGTCCACCGCGAAGGGCGGGAGCATCTCGTCGATCGTGCCGATGGTGCCGCACGTCGACCACACCGAACACGACGTGCAGGTCCTGGTCACCGAACAGGGACTTGCGGACCTGCGCGGGCTGTCGCCGCGGCGCCGGGCGCGGGTCGTCGTCGACAACTGCGCCCACCCGGACTACCGGGACATGTTGCACGACTACGTCGACCGGGCCGAGGCCGTGCCGGATGCGGGACACACCCCGCATCTGCTCGGCGAGGCCCTGTCCTTCCACCAGCGTTTCCTGGAGACGGGATCCATGCTGGCGCAGTGAATCCCGCGGGTCGCCGACCGGCGTCAGCCGCCGGCGACCGGCGCGGGATCGATCGGCTGCTGGGGCAGCGACTGCGTGACCGCCGCCGACACCGTCTGCAGCGGAGTCGGACCCGAACCGTTCGGCACCGTCAGCGCCACGTACACCGGCCGGTCCACGACGAACCACGTGCTCGCGTCGATGCCCTCCGCGGCGCCGGACACCTCGAACCACTGGACGCCGTCGACCACCTGCAGCGCCGCCGCGCGATCGAACTCCGCGGGCCGCTCCAGTCCGCACCGCAGCACCACCGGCTCGCCCTCGACGGGCTGCCACGCCGCGGCGCCCGCGGGGGCCGGGTCCGTCAGCTCCGCGCGGCGCAGGTCGCCGACCTCCTCGGGCAACGCTCCCAGCAGGGCCGCGCACTCCGGTGACTCGGCCTGCGGCGCCACCACCGGTCCCAGCGCCACGGGCGCCAGTTCCGGGGTGCGGTTCGCCAGCACCGCCGCCACCACGATGCCGATCAGCAACGCCACCGGCAGCGCGACGGCCGTGGCGACGAGGGCAGGGCTGCGGCGGTGCTCGTCGTCGCCGGACGTGCCGTCGGGATCGGGGTCGGGGGAGACTGTCGGCTCGGTCATGATCTCTCGGAGTCGGGGAACGGTAGCGTGGTCGAAACTACCGTGTCCGCCACCGCCCGCCCCGCATCGACCCACGAACGGGAGGATCGCATCACCGCGCCCGACCGCCCCGGCCCCACCGTCGCCGACCTCGGCGAGTTCCCCGTGATCGACCGCGCGGTCGCCGGACGCCGCCAGCCCCCCACCACCCTCGTCGGACCGGGACACGACGCGGCTCTCGTCGCCGCCGCCGACGGACGGGTCGCCGTCTCCACCGACATGCTCGTCGAGGGCCGGCACTTCCGCCTCGACTGGTCCACCCCGCACGAGGTCGGGCGTAAGGCCGTCGCCCAGAACGGTGCCGACGTCGCGGCGATGGGCGCTCGCCCCACCGCCTTCCTCGTCGGGCTCGGCTGCCCGCCCGACACCCCGGTCGGCGTGCTCGACGGCGTCTCCGCCGGGATCGGGGAGGCCGCCGAGGCGCTCGGCGCCGGCGTAGTCGGCGGCGACCTGGTGCAGGCGTCGCAACTGGTCGTGGCGGTGACCGTCCTCGGCGACCTCGGCGGGAACCCGCCTCTCCTGCGGTCCGCGGCCCGGCCCGGCGACATCGTCGCGCTGGCCGGTCCGACCGGGCGTTCCGCCGCCGGACTGGCCGTGCTCACCGCCGGACTCGCCGGTCACCCGGATCTGGTGGCCGCCCACAAGGTGCCGTCGCCCCCGTACGCCGCGGGCCCCGCCGCGGCCGCCGCCGGGGCCCACGCCGCAACCGACATCTCCGACGGCCTGCTCGCCGACCTCGGGCACATCGCCGCCGCGTCCGGCGTCGCGATCGACGTCTCGCACGAGCTGCTCGAGCCCGGACCCGGGCTGCGGTCCGCCGCCGCGGAACTCGGTGTCGACGTGTGGGAGTGGGTGCTCACCGGCGGCGAGGACCACGCCCTGGCCGCCTGCTTTCCCCCGGACGCGTCGCTACCCGCCGGCTGGCGTCCCGTCGGCACGGTGCGTGAGGGCCGCGGCGTCACCGTCGACGGTCACGACCGGCCGGGCCCCGGAGGCTGGCAGAGCTTCTCGAGATAGGTTTCAGGACATGGCTGTGTATGCGCTCGGCGACCGTGTGCCCGATATTCATCCCGACGCCTGGGTCCATCCCGATGCGGTGGTCATCGGCGACGTCACCCTCGGTGCCCGCGCCTCGGTGTGGCCCACCGCGGTCCTGCGCGGCGACTACGGCCGGATCGTCGTCGGCGCCGAGAGCAACATCCAGGACGGGACGATCATCCACTGCACCGCCGTGGACGCCACCGTCATCGGCGCCGGAACCGTCGTCGGCCACAACGCCCACATCGAGGGCTCCACCATCGGCGACGGCTGCCTGATCGGTTCCGGCTCCCTCGTGCTCAACGGCTCCGTCGTCGGCGACGGGGCGATCGTCGCGGCCGGTGCGCTCGTGGCTCCCCGCTTCCAGGTCCCGCCGCGCTCGATGGCGATGGGTGTCCCGGCGAAGGTCCGGGAGGGATACGAGGTGCCGGAGGGGCACATCGACGCCAACGCCAAGATGTACGCGGCGAACGCCGAGTACTACCGCGGCGCGCTGCGGCGGATCGACTAGAAGGACCGGGCACCACCGATGGCTGTACGACCCTTGCCGGAGATCGTCGAGGAGGGCTGGGCGCGGGCACTGGCCCCCGTCGCCGACGACATCGCCGCGATGGGTGATTTCCTGCGCGCCGAGAACGCCGCCGGACGTGGCTACCTGCCCGCCGGCGCGAACGTGCTGCGGGCCTTCACCGAGCCGTTCGACCGGGTGAAGGTGCTCATCGTCGGCCAGGACCCGTACCCGACGCCGGGTCATGCCGTCGGGCTGAGCTTCTCGGTCGCACCGGACGTACGTCCGGTGCCGCGCAGCCTGGCCAACATCTACCGCGAGTACAGCGACGACCTCGGCCTGCCGACACCACCGAACGGCGACCTCACGCCGTGGTCGGCGCAGGGGGTGCTGCTGCTCAACCGCGTCCTGACGGTGCAGCCCGGCCAGCCCGCGTCGCACCGCGGCAAGGGCTGGGAGCGCGTGACCGAGCAGGCGATCCGAGCGCTCGTCGCGCGCACGGCACCACTCGTCGCGATCCTGTGGGGTCGGGACGCGGCCACGCTCGAGCCGATGCTCGGCGACGTGCCCACCGTGAAGTCGGCGCACCCGTCGCCGCTGTCGGCCTCCCGCGGGTTCTTCGGTTCCCGCCCCTTCAGCCGAGCGAACGCGTTGCTGGCCGATCAGGGCGGGAACCCGGTGGACTGGCGCCTGGCCTGAACCGGGTGCGGCTGAGCCCCGGTCGTTCAGGCCCGGTCGTTCAGCCCCGGTCGCTCAGCCGCAGTCGCTCAGCCCCGGTCGATCGACTCGAAGTCGGGGCGCCGCTTCTCTACGAACGCGTCGACACCCTCGATGCCCGTGGGGGTGGTGGCCGCCGCGGCGATCGCCTCGGCCTCCGCGTCGAGCTGCTCGGACAACGACCGTCCCGTGGACTCGGCCACCAGTCGCCGGATGCCGGCGTAGGCGGCGGTGGGACCGTTCGCGAGGGTGCGAGCCACCCGCATCGCCTCGCCCTGCACCTCGTCGTCGGCCACGAGACGGCTGAGCACCCCGAGCCGCACGGCCTCGTCGGCGTTCAGGACACAGTCGGTCAGGATGATCTCCCGCGCGCGGGCGACCCCCACGACGCGCGGCAAGGTCCACGACATCCCGCCGTCGGGTGTGAACCCGATCGACGGGTACGCCGGGCGCAGCTTCGTCGAGGGACCGCCGAGTGCGATGTCTGCGTGCAGCACGATGCTCATGCCCGCGCCCGCCGCCCAGCCCTGGACCGCGGCCACCACGGGCATGCGAGCCGCGTCGAGGGCACGGACGAAGTCGTGGAACAGGCGTGCGACGTCGCCGACGAACTCGCCGCGGTCCGGCGCGGCGGCGAACGCACGGACGTCGCCGCCCGCGCAGAAGTTGGCGCCTTCACCGACGAGCAGAACGGCGCCGACCCCGGCGCCGGCGGATCGCAGGGCCTCGATCCCCTGGGCCATGCCCGCGGGGGAGAGGGAGGTGCCACGCTCGGCGGTCGCCACGGCGATGCGCAGCACGCCGTCCTCGATACGGACGTGGGACAGTACTGATTCGGTCACCCGGGGCACCCTACCGGGTGCCCCGACGGTCGGTGCGAGGCCGTCGCTACCGTCCGGGCGAGCCTCTTGTGACGGGTGGTTGCGAGTCCCTCGCGAGGGGGACCGGACACGACGAGGCCCCGGCGTCGCAACGCCGGGGCCTCGTCGAACCGGATATCAGCCGCGGACGACCTTGCCTGCCTTGAGGCAGGAGGTGCACACGTTGACCTTGCGCGTGTTGCCCGGGGCAACCTGAGCGCGAACGCTCTGGATGTTCGGGTTCCAACGACGGTTGGTACGCCGGTGCGAGTGCGAGACCGACTTACCGAAGCCGGGGCCCTTGGCGCATACGTCGCAGACGGCAGCCATAGTCGCGAACTCCTTGGTGAGTAGTGGATATTTTCGTGTCTTCGTCGGCCTGCGAACACGGGAAGGCGTCCGCCACCCGTGCGAGGCAACCCTGCAAGCGTAGCGGGTGGGTGTGGCAATGGCCAAACCGGCCGGCCTGCGGGCACACCGTTACCCTTGCGTCACCGGTTGCGTGGTGGGCGAAGAGGGGGAAGCAGGTGCTCGAGGTCGGGGAAGCAGTCGACGGGACCGCCCTGCGCAGATGGGTGGATCTCGGGTTGCGGGTCCTCGCCGAGCGCCGCGACGAGATCAACAGCCTCAACGTCTTCCCCGTCCCCGACGGCGATACCGGCACCAACCTGCTCGTCACCCTGCGCTCCGCGGCAGCGGAACTCGACACCTCCGCGGCCGACGCCGACGATGTCGCCACGATCGTCGGCGCCCTGGCGCGCGGCGCCTTCCACGGCGCCCGCGGCAACTCCGGGGTCATCCTCGCCCAGATGCTGCGTGGCCTGGCCGATGCGCTCGACGGTGCCGTCGTGGTCGACGGCGCCGAACTCGGGCGCGCCTGGTGTCATGCCGCCGACCTCGTCACCCGCGCCCTGAGCTGCCCCGCCGAGGGCACGATCGTCAGTGTGCTGCACGCGGCCGCCGACGGCGCGCACGCGGCCGGCGGATCCGGTTCGCTCGTGGCGGTGGCGACCGCGGCGGCCGATGCCGCCGCCGAGGCCGTGCAACGCACCACGGCACAGCTCGACGTGCTGGCCGAGGCTGGGGTCGTCGATGCCGGTGGACTCGGTCTGCTCCTGCTGCTGGACGCGTTCGTCGAGACGGTTTCCGGCCGGCGTCCGGACCGGGCGCCGATCGCGACGTCGCGGCCCGGCGCCCCCGTCCGGCATGTCGGGCACGACGGGCGCGGCCTCCGCGACGACGGCCAGGACTTCGAGGTCATGTACTTCGTGGAAGGCTCCGACACCACCCGCATGGACGTCCTGCGTGCCCGTCTCGACGCGCTGGGGGACTCGGTTGCCGTCGTCGGTGACGGCGCCGGCACCTGGTCCGTGCACGTGCACTGCTGCGACGCGGGAGCCGCCGTCGAGGCCGGCCTGGAGGCCGGGAGGCTGCACCAGGTCAGCGTCACCTGCTTCGCGCTGGAGGCTCGGCAGCGGAGCGGCGTCGATCCGGTCGGTTCCGGTGCCGGAACTCGCTCGGTGCTCGCCGTCGTGGCCGGCGACGGAGCGGCGGAACTGTTCGAAGCCGAGGGTGCCGCGATCGTGCGAGCGGACCATCCGATCACCCGCCGGCATCTGCTCGACGCGATCCGCCGGCTGGGCAGCCGCGACGTGATGGTTCTGCCCAACGGTGCGCTGCCCGCCCAGGAACTCGTCGCCGTGGGTGCGGCGGCCCGCGACCACCGGCGTGAGGTGATGTTCCTGCCCTGTTCGTCGATGGTGCAGGGGCTGGCGTCGCTCGCGGTGCACGACCCGAGCCGCGATTCCGCCGACGACGCCTTCGCCATGTCGGAGGCGGCCGCCGCGACGCGGTGGGGCTCGTTGCGCATCGCGAACGAACGCGCCCTGACCTGGGTGGGAACCTGCGAGCCGGGGCACAGCCTGGGCCTGTCGGGTCACGATGTCGTAGTCATCGAGCATGATCTCGTGACGGCGGGAGCGTCGCTGCTCGACAAGGTGCTCGCCGCGGGCGGAGAGCTCGTGACGATGCTCGTCGGTCTCGACGCCCCCGACGGACTCGCCGAGCAGCTGACCCGGCACGTCAACGACCGCCACCCCGAGGTGGAGGTGCTGGTGTACCACGGAGGGCAGCGCAGCGACCTGCTGCAGCTCGGCGTGGAATAGCCGGCACAGGAACAGTCGGACGCCGGATACCGGTGTCGATCGGAGCGGAGAGGACGGCAGTGGCGACACTCGCGGACCGACTCGATCATCTTCTCGGCCGCAAGACCGCGGAGGCACTCGCCGAGTCGTTCGGCATGACCACCGTCGAGGACCTGCTGCGCCACTACCCCCACCGGTACGCCACCCAGGGCGCCGAGCTCGGCGACTCGCAACCGGCCGAGGGCCAGCACGTGACGATCATCGCGCGGGTGGCCAAGGCCGACGAGGTGCGGATGAAGAGCCGCCCCGGTACCCGTCTCGCTGTCGTGCTCGAATCGGACCGGCAGAAGATCGACGTGACCTTCTTCAACCCGCACAAGGTCAAGTACAACATCAAGCCCGGGGTGCGCGGCATGTTCTCCGGCACTGTCAAGTACTTCCGTGACAAGTGGAGCCTGGCCCACCCGAGCTACATCATCCTGCCCGAGCCCCGCGGCCCCGAGATCGGCGGCGCGGCCCCCCGGCCCGCCCGGGTACGTGGCGCCGGCGCCCTCGCCGGGATGGCCCGCAGTGCCCAGGGCGACGGCGGCATCGACATGTCGATCTTCGACCGGGCCCTCATCCCGATGTATCCCGCCACCCGCGACGTCGAATCGTGGACCGTGATGCGATGCGTGCGGCAGATCCTCGACCAGCTCGAGACCGTCGACGACCCGCTGCCCGACTGGGTGCGTCGCGAGCACGGCCTGATCGGGCTGGACGAGGCGCTGCGCCGCATCCACCTGCCCGACGACCGGGACGACGTCACCGCCGCCCGCGAGCGCCTGCGGTTCGACGAGGCCGCGGCGGTGCAGCTCGTGCTCGCCCGGCGCCGACACGACGTCGCGGTGCGCACCGCCCCGGCGTGCCCGCGCCGCAGCGGCGGTATCGCCGACGAGTTCGATCGGAGGCTGCCGTTCGAACTGACCGCCGGCCAGCTCGCCGTCGCGGGCGAGATCGCGGCCGACCTCGCCGGCGAGCATCCGATGAATCGGTTGCTGCAGGGCGAGGTCGGTTCGGGCAAGACGATCGTGGCGCTGCGGGCCATGCTGCAGGTCATCGACGCGGGGCACCAGTGCGCGCTGCTCGCCCCGACCGAAGTTCTCGCCGCCCAGCATGCGCGGTCGCTGACGAGGATGCTCGGCGACCTCGCCGAGGCGGGCGAACTCGGTGCCCACGAACTGGCCACGAAGGTCACCCTCGTGACGGGATCGATGGGCACGGCCCGCAAGCGGCAGGCCCTGCTCGACATCGTGAGCGGCGACTCGGGGCTCGTGATCGGCACCCACGCGCTGATCCAGCAGGGCGTCGAGTTCCACGACCTCGGGCTCGTCGTCGTCGACGAACAACACCGCTTCGGGGTGGAGCAGCGCGACGTGCTGCGCAACCGCGGCCGCGACGGTGCCAGCCCGCACGTGCTGGTGATGACGGCGACACCGATCCCGCGCACCATCGCGATGACCGTCCTCGGCGACCTCGAGGTGTCCACATTGCGGGAACTGCCCCGCGGCCGGTCGCCCATCACCAGCCGGGTCGTGGCGGCGAAGGTGCATCCGAGCTGGGTGACGCGCGCCTGGGAACGCATCGGCGAGGAGGTCGCGGCGGGCCGGCAGGCGTATGTGGTGTGCTCGCGCATCGGCGACGGCGACAGCGACGAGGACGCCGACCTCGTCGACGTCGACGTCGACGAGGCGGAGACGACCGGCGGGCGCAGGGGAAAGGGCACGCCTCCCGAGACGAAGTCGGTTCTCCAGCAGTTCGAGGAGCTCGCCGGGGGGCCGCTCGCCCATCTGCGGGTCGGGCTGCTGCACGGGCGCCTGCCCGCCGACGAGAAGGACGCGGTGATGCGCGACTTCGCCGCGGGCGACATCGACGTGCTGGTGTGCACCACCGTCGTCGAAGTGGGCGTGGATGTGCCCAACGCGACGGTGATGGTCATCGTGGATGCCGATCGCTTCGGGGTCAGCCAGCTGCATCAGCTGCGCGGCCGGGTGGGCCGGGGCGGGCATGCGGGGCTCTGCCTGCTCGTGACCGATTCAAAACCGGGCGCGCCCGCCATGGCCCGCCTCGAGGCCGTCGCCGCGACGACCGACGGATTCGCGCTCGCCCAGCTGGACCTGCAGCAGCGCCGCGAGGGGGACGTGCTCGGCGTCGCCCAGTCGGGCACCACGTCGACGCTGCGGATGCTCTCGCTCGTCGACGACGTCGAGGTCATCTCGGCCGCGCAGGCCTTCGCCCGTGCGGTGACCGACCGTGATCCGCGGCTCGAGGACCACCCCGGTCTGGCCCGCATGGTCTCGGCCGCGCTCGACACCGAACGGGTCGCGTACCTCGAGAAGTCGTGAGGTTACGTTTCGCGCACGTCGGGTGCGGCGCCCGCGTGAGGTGACGGCGGACGCCTCCTCCGTGTTTCCGGCGCGTTAAAGATCTCTCGACCTGCATCGTTTCAGTCGGCCGAAGACTGCCGTTCGTCCCACGATCTGGGATGCAGGCGCCGAACGGAGTGTTACGTCGCGGTACCGTCGTCCAATGTTCTCCAAAGTGCTTGTCGCCAACCGAGGCGAGATCGCGATCCGCGCGTTCCGTGCCGCCTACGAACTGGGTGCCGGTACCGTCGCGGTGTTTCCGTACGAGGACCGCAATTCCCTGCACCGGCTCAAGGCCGACGAGGCCTACCAGATCGGGGAGCAGGGGCATCCGGTCCGCGCGTACCTGTCCGTGGCTGAGATCGTCGCCGCCGCCAAGAAGGCCGGGGCCGACGCGGTCTACCCCGGCTACGGCTTCCTGTCCGAGAACCCGGATCTGGCGGCGGCGTGTGCGGCGGAAGGCATCACCTTCATCGGTCCGTCGGCGCACGTGCTGGAGCTGACCGGGAACAAGGCCCGGGCGATCGCCGCGGCGAAGGCGGCGGGCCTGCCGGTGCTGGCGTCGTCCGAGCCGTCGGCCGACCTCGAGGAGCTGCTCGAGGCGGCCGAGTCGATGGAGTTCCCGATCTTCGTCAAGGCCGTCGCCGGCGGCGGCGGACGCGGCATGCGGCGCGTCGCCGAGCGCAGCCAGCTGCGCGAGGCGATCGAGGCGGCGTCCCGAGAGGCGGACGCGGCGTTCGGCGATCCCACGGTGTTCCTCGAGCAGGCCGTGGTCGATCCCCGGCACATCGAGGTGCAGATCCTGGCCGACGGCCAGGGCAACGTCATGCACCTGTTCGAGCGAGACTGCTCGCTACAGCGCCGCCACCAGAAGGTCATCGAGCTGGCCCCGGCACCGAACCTCGCGCCCGAGCTGCGCGAGCGGATCTGCGCGGACGCCGTCGCGTTCGCGAAGCAGATCGGCTACAGCTGCGCCGGCACCGTCGAATTCCTCCTCGACTCCCGCGGCAACCACGTCTTCATCGAGATGAACCCGCGTATCCAGGTCGAGCACACGGTTACCGAGGAGATCACCGACGTCGACCTCGTGCAGGCGCAGCTGCGCATCGCCTCCGGCGAGTCGCTGACCGACCTGGGCCTGTCGCAGGACAAGGTCGCCATCCGCGGCGCGGCGCTGCAGTGCCGCATCACCACCGAGGATCCGGCCAACGGCTTCCGGCCCGACACCGGCCGCATCAGTGCCTACCGCACGCCCGGCGGCGCCGGCATCCGCCTCGACGGCGGCACCTCCGTCGGCGCCGAGGTCTCCGCCCACTTCGACTCGATGCTGGTCAAGCTCACGGCCCGCGGCCGCGACCTGCCCACCGCCGTCGCCCGCGCCCGCCGCGCGGTCACCGAGTTCCGCATCCGCGGCGTGTCGACGAACATCCCCTTCCTGCAGGCCGTGCTCGACGACCCGGACTTCCGGGCCGGCAACGTCACCACGTCGTTCATCGACGAGCGACCCCAGTTGCTGACCGCCAAGACGTCCGCGGACCGCGGCACCAAGATCGTCGAGTACCTGGCCGACGTGACGGTGAACAAGCCGCACGGCGAGCGCCCGACGACGGTGTACCCGCACGACAAGCTGCCGAAGATCGACCTCGACGCCGCCCCGCCGGCAGGCTCGCGGCAGCGGCTGCTCGCCCTCGGCCCGGACGGCTTCGCGAAGGCGCTGCGCGAACAGAAGGCCCTCGCCGTCACCGACACCACCTTCCGCGACGCGCACCAGTCGCTGCTCGCGACCCGCGTGCGCAGCAAGGACCTGCTCACCGTCGCCGGTCACGTCGCGCGGATGACCCCGCAACTGCTGTCGATCGAGGCGTGGGGCGGCGCCACCTACGACGTCGCGCTGCGGTTCCTGCACGAGGATCCGTGGGAGCGTCTCGCGGCGCTGCGCGAGGCCATCCCCAACATCAACCTGCAGATGCTGCTGCGCGGCCGGAACACGGTCGGCTACACCCCGTACCCGGAGGTGGTGACCCGCGCGTTCGTCCGTGAGGCCACCGACACCGGCATCGACATCTTCCGCATCTTCGACGCGCTGAACAACGTCGACCAGATGCGGCCGGCGATCGACGCGGTCCGCGAGACCGGGACCGCCCTGGCCGAGGTCGCGATGTCCTACACCGGGGACCTGTCGAATCCCGGAGAGACGCTCTACACCCTCGACTACTACCTGCGCCTGGCGGAGCAGATCGTCGAGGCCGGGGCCCACGTGCTGGCGATCAAGGACATGGCCGGACTGCTGCGCGCCCCCGCGGCCGCCACCCTGGTCTCGGCGCTGCGCAGCAACTTCGACCTGCCGGTGCACGTGCACACCCACGACACCCCCGGCGGCCAGCTCGCGACGTACCTCGCGGCGTGGCAGGCCGGCGCCGACGCCGTCGACGGGGCGTCCGCCGCGCTGGCCGGCACCACCAGTCAGCCCGCGCTGTCGGCGATCGTCGCCGCGGCGGCCCACTCGGAGCACGACACCGGCCTCGACCTGCAGGCCGTGTGCGACCTCGAGCCGTACTGGGAGGCGCTGCGCAAGGTGTACGCGCCGTTCGAGTCGGGCCTGCCCGCACCCACGGGCCGCGTCTACACCCACGAGATCCCCGGCGGGCAGCTGTCGAATCTGCGGCAGCAGGCCATCGCGCTGGGCTTGGGTGACCGGTTCGAGGAGGTCGAGGCAAAGTACGCCGCCGCCGACCGGATGCTCGGTCGGCTGGTCAAGGTCACCCCCTCGTCGAAGGTCGTCGGTGACCTGGCTCTGCACCTGGTGGGCTCCGGCGTCGCCAGCGAGGAGTTCGCGGCCGATCCGTCCCGCTTCGACATCCCGGACTCGGTGATCGGATTCCTCCGCGGCGAGCTCGGCACTCCGCCCGGCGGGTGGCCCGAGCCGTTCCGCTCGAAGGCCCTCGAGGGCCGGGGCGCCCCCAAGGCCGAGGTGCCGCTGACGTCCGAGGAGGAGAAGGCCCTCGACGACACCTCCACCGAGCGCCGCGCCACCTTGAACCGGCTGCTGTTCCCCGGCCCGACCCAGGCGTTCCTCGAGCACCGGGACCGCTACGGCGACACCTCGGAGCTGTCGGCCAACCAGTTCTTCTACGGGCTGCGGCGCGGGGAGGAACACCGGGTGCGCCTGGACAAGGGCGTCGAGCTGCTGATCGGGCTCGAGGCGATCTCCGAGCCGGACGAGCGCGGCTTCCGGACCGTGATGTGCATCCTCAACGGGCAGCTGCGCCCGGTGTCGGTGCGCGACAAGTCCGTCGCCAGCGAGGTTCCGGCCGCGGAGAAGGCCGATCGCGCCAACCCCGGGCACGTCGCCGCGCCCTTCGCCGGCGCCGTGACCCTCCTGGTCGCCGAGGGTGACCGGGTCGCCGCCGGCGACACCGTCGCCACCATCGAGGCGATGAAGATGGAGGCCGCGATCACCGCTCCGCGCGGCGGCGTGGTCACTCGCGTCGCCCTCGCCGGGGTGTCCCAGGTGGAGGGCGGTGACCTGCTGGTCGTCGTGTCCACCGAGGAGAGCGCGGAGTGATCGGACGGTTCTCCGGGACGGTGCGATGACCCGGATCGTGGCCGGCCGGGCCGGGGGGCGGCGCCTGAAGGTGCCGCCCCGCGGGACCCGCCCCACCTCCGAGCGGGTCCGCGAGGCGCTGTTCAGCTCGCTCACGGCCCGGATGGAGCTCGACGGCGCGTCGGTGCTGGACCTGTACGCCGGCTCCGGCGCGCTCGGACTCGAGGCGTTGTCCCGGGGCGCTGCCCACGCCCTGCTCGTCGAGTCCGACGCGCAGGCCGCCGCGGTGATTCGCCGGAACATCCGCGAACTCGGGCTGCCTGCGGTGCTGCGGGCGGCGCCGGTGGCCGCGGTGCTCGGCGGTGCCCCGGACCGGGTCTACGACCTCGTGCTCGCAGATCCGCCGTATGCGGTGACCGAGCAGGCGGTGTCCGCGATGCTCACCGTTTTGGTCGACGGGGGCTGGGTGGGGGAGGGCTCGGTGGTGGTGCTCGAGCGTTCTTCCCGCTCGCCGGAGACGGTCTGGCCGGACGCCCTCGAACCGGAACGCGTCCGCAAGTACGGTGAGACCCGGATCGAGATCGCCACCTGCTACGGTTCGGACTCATGAGCAGTGCGGTCTGCCCCGGTTCGTTCGATCCCGTGACCAACGGCCACCTCGACGTCATCTCGCGGACTGCCGTGCAGTTCGACGAAGTGACGGTGACCGTCGTGATCAACCCCAACAAGCAGGGAATGTTCACGGTCCCCGAGCGCATCGAGATGCTCACCGAAGCCACCGCCCATCTCGGCAACGTGCGCGTCGACTCCTGGCAGGGCCTGCTGGTGGACTACGCACGCGCCCACGGGATCACCGCCATCGTCAAGGGCCTGCGCGGGGCCAACGACTTCGACTACGAGCTGCAGATGGCGCAGATGAACCACAAGCTCACCGGCGTCGACACCCTCTTCGTCGCGACCAACCCGGCCTACAGCTACCTGTCGAGTTCACTCGTCAAGGAGGTCGCCACCTACGGCGGCGACGTCGCCGACATGCTTCCGGCAACGGTGCACAAGCGGCTCCTGGCGCGGATCGCGGAGCGGACAGCCGCGCAGCGCTGATCGGACCCAGCCGCGCAGCGCTGATCGGACCCAGCCGCGCAGCGCTGATCGGATCCGACGGGCGGGTCGGCGCGGCCCGTTCGATTGCCGACACACCGGGTGCGCGATGCGCGACTCGGACGGTACCTGCGGCAGACTTGCATCCGGCGCCGGTCGCACCGGCCGCGCCGGGACGACGATTGGGGTTGGGCGTGTACCGCGTATTCGAGGCACTCGACGAGCTGGTCGCGATCGTCGAGGAAGCACGCAGTGTCCCGATGACCGCGAGCTGCGTGGTCCCGCGCGGCGACGTACTGGATCTGCTCGACGACGTCCGCGACGCGCTGCCGGCGGAACTGGACGACGCGCAGGACGTTTTGGACCATCGCGACAAGCTCATCGGGGACGCGCGGACTCAGGCCGACAAGACGGTCGCGGATGCCGACGCGGAGGCCCGCGAGACTCTCGACAACGCCCGCGCGGACGCGGATCGCATGCTCGCCGACGCGAAGGCGCAGGCGGACCGGATGGTGCAGGAGGCCCGCGCCCACGCCGACGATCTGCTGCGCGACGCCCAGGCCGAAGCCGACGACACGATCGCCGACGCCAAGGACCAGTACGAGTCCGTGACGGCCCGCGCGCAGGCCGAGGCCGACCGCATGATCGAGGCAGGCAAGGCCTCGTACGAGCGGTCGGTCGCCGACGGCGAGGCCGAGCAGGCCCGGCTGGTGTCGCAGACGGAGGTCGTCCAGGCCGCGCACGCCGAGTCGGCCCGGGTCATCGACGCCGCACACGCCGAGTCGGATCGGTTGCGGTCGGAATGCGACGAGTACGTCGACTCCAAGCTCGCCGAGTTCGAGGACGTGCTCGGCACGACCCTGCGGTCGGTGGGCCGCGGCCGGCAGCAGTTGCGAACAGGCGCCGGGGTGCCCGACTACACGGAAGCCGAACGCCGGTCCGAGCGGCGCCGCTGACGCCACCGGCGTCCGCGCGGGGGCGATTTCGCCGCGCCCGGGTCCGTCGCGTATCGTGGAGTGGTTGCCCAGCCGCCCCGCGGCATCCGCCACCTGGAAAGAGGAAGAAGCATTCCCGTGTCTGCCCGCCGTCGCAGCTCCCAGCATCCCGCCCGGGATTCGGGTCTCGTGCTGGACGTACTCTCGCTCGGCCGCCGTCCGGGCTCCATGCGCACCGTCCGCGAAGTGGTACCCGCGCCGGTGCGGATCGGACTCGACGCGATCGCGATCGCGGAAGGCACGGATGTGGAACTCGACCTCCGGTTGGAAGCGGTCTCGGAGGGGGTCCTCGTCACCGGGACCGTGCGTGCCGATACAGTCGGCGAGTGCTCGCGCTGCCTCGAACCCTTCGAGGACTCGGTGGAGTTGTACCTGACGGAGCTGTTCGCCTACCCGAACAGCGTCACGGAGCAGACCACCGACGAGGACGAGGTCCACCGCCTGGTGGACGACACGATCGACCTCGAGCCGGTCATCGTCGACACCGTCGGACTGGAACTTCCGCTGCGGCCGTTGTGTAGTGACGACTGCGCGGGACTGTGCCCCGAATGCGGCATTCGCCTGGCGATTGCGGAATCCGGGCACGGGCATGAGAGAATGGATCCTCGCTGGGCTGGGTTGGCAGCCGCTTTCGGCGCAGGCTCCGAAGAACCCAGCAGTGCACCCGACAGCAAGAACAACGAGGAGAAGTAGACGTGGCCGTCCCCAAGCGCAGAATGTCGCGTTCGAACACCCGGTCGCGGCGGAGCCAGTGGAACACCACTGCGCCGACGCTCGTCACCTGCCCGAACCGTGGCTGCGGTGAGAAGAAGCTGCCCCACGTGGCGTGCCCGTCGTGCGGCACCTACAACGGCCGTCAGGTGACCGCCGCCGTCTAGTTCTCGAATTCTGAGACATCGTGACGAGCGATTCGACCACCGCATCCGAGGGCGGCGAAGGGGAACACGTGTCCCTTCTCGCCGCCCTCGGTGTCGATGTGGATCCGGAGCTGCTGACGCTTGCGCTCACGCACCGCTCCTACGCCTACGAGAACGGCGGCCTGCCGACCAACGAGCGTCTCGAGTTCCTCGGTGACGCCGTCCTGGGCCTCACCGTCACCGAGAAGCTGTACCTGTCACACCCGGACAAGTCCGAGGGTGAACTCGCGAAGATCCGCGCTTCGGTGGTGAACATGCACGCCCTCGCCGAGGTCGCGCGCTCCCTCGGGGAGGGGGGCCTCGGTCCGCACCTGCTGCTCGGCAAGGGTGAGGAACTCACCGGGGGCCGTGACAAGCCCAGCATCCTCGCGGACGGCATGGAGTCGCTGCTCGGTGCCGTCCACCTGCAGCACGGCATCGACGTCGCACGCACCGTCGTGCTGCGCCTGTTCGCCGAACTCCTGGAGCGGGGCCCGCGCCTCGGCGCCGGCCTCGACTGGAAGACGAGCCTGCAGGAACTGACCGCGGAACGCGGCGTGGGCGTGCCCGCGTACGAGATCACCGCCACCGGCCCGGACCACGACAAGGAATTCACCGCGACCGTGATCGTCGCGGGCGACGCCCGTGGTGTCGGCGTGGGACGCACGAAGAAGGAAGCCGAGCAGAAGGCCGCCGCCGCGGCCTGGCAGAGCCTGTCCGACAGCGACGCCGCCCCCACCGGCGCCGCCGCCGACCAGAACTGACCCGACGTGCCCGAACTGCCCGAGGTCGAGGTCGTCCGCCGCGGCCTGGACGCGCACGTCCGGGGCGCCACCATCGAGTCCGTCCAGGTGCTGCATCCGCGTGCGGTGCGCCGGCACGAACCCGGTCCGCGGGATCTCGCGTTGCGGCTGACCGGGCAGGCCGTCGCCGCGGTCCAGCGTCGCGGCAAGTACCTGTGGCTCGTCCTCGAGCCCGCCGACGTCGCGCTGGTCGTGCATCTCGGGATGAGCGGACAGATGCTGGTCCAGCCGCCTGCGGTGCCGGACGAGAAACACCTGCGCATCCGTGCCGTTCTCGACAACGGCACCGATCTGCGGTTCGTGGATCAGCGCACCTTCGGCGGCTGGGCCCTCGCCCCGCTCGTCGAGGTCGACGGTGCCGTCCTGCCGGAACCCGTCGCGCACATCGCCCGCGACCCCCTGGACCCCGCGTTCGACGCGGCCGCCGTGGTGAAGGTGCTGCGCGGCAAGCACTCCGAGATCAAGCGCCTCCTCCTCGACCAGACCGTCGTGTCGGGCATCGGCAACATCTACGCCGACGAATCGCTGTGGCGGGCCGGCGTGCACGGCAACCGTGCCGCCGACCGGCTCGGGGGACCGACCCTGCGCCGGCTCCTCGACGCGGCCCGCGACGTGATGGGCGAGGCACTCGCGCAGGGTGGCACCTCGTTCGATGCCCTCTACGTCAACGTCAACGGCGAGTCCGGATACTTCGATCGGTCGCTGAACGTCTACGGCCAGGAGAACCTGCCGTGCCCACGGTGCGGTACGCCGGTCCGGCGCGAGAAGTTCATGAACCGCTCGTCGTTCAGTTGCCCGACCTGTCAGCCGCCGCCCCGGAGCGCGCGGCGAGTCTGAGCTTCCGCCCACCTCCGAAACCGTCGAAGCGGCGAATCCGCCTCACGATCCCGCTCCGGGCAGGCACAGTGGGAGCGGCGGAGGAGGACGCACATGCGAACATCGAGGACGGCCGTACCCGTGGCTGCGGCAGCGCTGGCGGTGGCACTCGCGGTCGGCGGCTGCGGCACCGACGACACGTACCCGAGCGAGTCGGCGCAGACGACCACCGAGACAGCCCCGGAGACGACCCCACCGACCGGGACGGCCGGTTCCGAACCCGGGCAGCCGGGCACCGAGCCGCAGGTCACCGAAGCGACGGGTGGGATCCCGGCCTATCAGCCGTCGACACTCGTCAGCCGATCGATCGGCTCGACCGTCCTGACGACCTCCGACCCGATCGAACAGGTCGGCGCCTTCTACCTCGACTTCGTGGGCCGGGAGGGGTGGCAGACGGTCTCCGAAAGTGTCACTCCGTACAGCACGAGTCTCACGATCAGGAAGACGGGGGAGGGCGCCTCCATCTCGGTCTCGTCGGGTGGTGACGGGACGCTGATCTCGATCAGTACCTATCCGTCTCCGTAGCGGCGCTGCTCAGCCGTCTCCGAGCCGGCGTGGGCGGAACAGCGCCTCGGCGTCGTCCGTCGCGTAGGCGGACCGGCGTTGATCCGCCAGGCCCAGCATGTATTCGGCGACCTGCTCGGGGGCTGTGCGGTAGACGTCCCAAAGGTGTTTCGGGCCCTCGGGGAAGGCGATGATCCCTTCCCCCGCGGCGACGGCGTCCAGGATCGTCCGCGCGGCCTCGTCGGCGGTGATCGAGTCGTCGGGGGCTCGGCCCGCGACGGGATCTCCCATGAGCGAGGTCTCGAAGATCCGGGTGGCAACGTTGCCGGGGCACACCACCGAGACCCGGATGCCGTCGGCGGCAAGTTCGTACCGCAATGCTTCGCTCAACCCTACGATCCCGAATTTCGTTGTGCAGTAGAGCGATTGATATGGGAACGGCACCAGCCCCGCGACCGATGCGGTGTTGACGAGGTGACCGCCGCCCTGCCTCCGCATGATCGGCAGGGCGGCATGGATCCCGTAGATCACACCCCACAGGTTCAGATCCACGATGCGCCGCCACTGTTCGAGCGTCGCCTCACCGATCGGCAACGTGCCGCCTACCCCCGCGTTGTTGAACAGGAAGTCGAGGCGGCCGTGGCGGGAGGCCGCCTCCTCGATCAGGTGCTGGACCTCCTGCTGCCGCATCACGTCCACGGTTGCGCACTCGACGCGGCCGGCGTGCTCGACGAGGGACTCACGTGCCGCGGCGAGCCGCTCCGAGTCTCGGTCGGCGAGCACGACGACCGCGCCCGCGCGCGCGAGCGCCTCGCCGACGGCGCGGCCGATCCCCGAGGCCCCGCCCGTGACGACGCACACCCCTCCTTCGAAATGCCCGCTCATGTCCACAACCTCCGTGCCGAGGCGACCTGGAGGGCCTGGTGGCCGCGCGTGACGTCGTCGATCGGCAATCCGGCCGGAGCGTCGGCGACGTGCCTCTGGGTGGGGTTCTCCTCCCAGGTGAGCAAATGCCGGTCGATCGTTCCCTCCGCTTGCCCCTCCTGCGTGTAGGTGAGATCGATCGGGTACAGCGTCGGGTGGCTCAGGGCCGTGCCGGGCCTGCCGATGTGTGGGATGTAGCCGCCGCCGGCCATCGACCCCACGCCGCGGTTCATCGCGTATCCGATCTCGACGACCGCTTCGGTGATCTCGAAGCCCCCCGGGACGTGACGCGTCGGGCCTGCGGATCTGTGCGGTACCGGATGGCGACACCGGTCACATCGCAGTACGTCCACGACCCCAGGGGCGCGGGGGGCGAAGTGGGCAGGCTTCGAATATGTCTCGACCTCGGAGACGGTGAACACCTTCCGGAGCGTATCCCGTTCGCGCGGCATGCATTCTGATTCGCGGCGATCGGGGACCCACGCACTCGCGCGTCTGCTTGCAGAATGCCTCGCTCGAGCTGCCGGGTCCGGTACGGGGGCGATGCCAGGGCGACGGGAAGACCGTCCGGCGTTTCGCGCGGACGCCCGGTGTGCACCGCATCGTCGACGCCGAAGACCCGCATTGCCGTCTGCGCGGCGGTGTCGCCTTCGGTGCTCTCGGCTCGGATCGGGGGCGCCGGGTGGGATACGGTGGACTCGGTGCGCCGGGAAGTCTGGTCGGCAAACGATGACCGCTGCGCGAAATCCGAGGACGATCGATGACGACACCCTTCTCCCGCCTGCCGTTGCTCTCACGTGGATCGTGGGAGGAATCCAAGCGGGTGACCGAGATTCTCCGTAAGGAGACGGTCGGCGGCATCCTGCTGCTCATCGGCGCGCTCGCGGCCCTGATCTGGGCCAACACGCCGTGGTCCGACGCCTACCACAGCCTCCGCGACACGACGGTGGGCCCGTCCGCCCTGCATCTGGACCTGTCTCTCGGGACGTGGGCGGCCGACGGCCTGCTCGCCATCTTCTTCTTCGTCGTCGGCCTGGAACTCAAGCGCGAGTTCGTCGCCGGCGACCTGCGCGATCTACGGCGCGCCGCGGTGCCGATCACCGCCGCGGTAGGGGGAATGGCGGTTCCCGCCGTGGTGTTCGTCGCGGTGAATCTGCGTGGCGGAGGGGACGCCCTGGCGGGATGGGCCGTGCCCACCGCCACCGACATCGCCTTCGCCGTGGCCATCCTCGCCGTCATCGGGACGCACCTCCCGGCCGCCCTGCGTACCTTCCTGCTGACGCTCGCTGTCGTCGACGACCTGCTCGCCGTCACCGTGATCGCGGTGTTCTACACCGACGACCTCGACTTCGTATACCTCGGACTGGCGCTGCTGCCGCTGCTCGCCTTCGCGCTCGCGGTGCAGCGAGGCATCCGGTTCTGGTGGCTGCTGGTGCCGCTGGCGGCGCTCACATGGTTCCTCGTCCACGAATCCGGCGTGCACGCCACCGTGGCCGGCGTCCTGCTCGGGTTCACCGTGCCGGTCGCCCGCCGGACACGCACCGGAACCGAAGCCATGGCCGAGCAGTTCGAACATCGCCTCCGGCCACTGTCGGCCGGGGTGGCTGTCCCGATCTTCGCGTTCTTCGCCGCCGGCGTGACGATCGGTGGCCTCGACGGCCTGGGTGAAGCGCTCCGCGACCCGATCTCGATCGGTGTCGTCGCGGGCCTCGTGCTCGGCAAGGTCGTCGGGATCTTCGGCGTCACCTACCTGATGGCCCGGTTCACCCGCGCCCACCTGGACGAGGGTCTGAGCTGGCTGGACGTGCTCGGGGTCGCGCTGCTCGGCGGCATCGGCTTCACCGTCTCCCTGCTCATCGGGGATCTCGCGTACGGCGCCGGCACGGTCGCGGCCGACCACGTCAAGGTCGCCGTCCTCGTCGGCTCCCTCACGGCGGCGCTCGCCGCCTCGGTCGTGCTCCGCTCCCGGAACCGGGCCTACCGCAGGATCGCCGAACTCGAGACCGTCGACGCGGATCACGACGGCATCCCGGACGTCTACCAGCGCTGAGGCTCCGCCGGGTCGCGTGACAGGGATCGGCGATTCCTGGGCGAGGCGATCGACCCCGCCTAGAATGGACGGACGGACATCGCGGCGGCACCCGATCCCGCGCCGCCCCGGCCACCGCGGTGTACGCGGGTGATCGGAGGTGGACGTGCATCCCTCCGAACCCGCGCGTGTGCTACCCCGCCGGGCGTATCGGGCGCTCGTCGCGTTTCTGGTCCTCTTCGCTCTGCTCGTCGTGGGACCTCGGCTGGTGGCGGTGTACACGGACTGGCTCTGGTTCGGGGAAGTCGGCTACCGAGACGTGTGGGGCACCGTCCTCGTGACCCGGCTGGTGCTGTTCGCCGTGGTGACGCTGGTGGTGACGGGGCTGCTCTTCGGAGCGACGGTGTGGGCGTACCGATCGCGCCCTCTGTTCGCCACCGGTCCGGACGATCCGATCGAGCGATACCGGATCATGGTGCTGCGGCGCCCGAAACTGTACGCGATCGGCATCCCGCTGCTGCTGGGACTGTTCTTCGGCCTGAGCGCACAGAGCCAGTGGGCCAGAGTGCAGCTCTTCCTCCACGGCGGAGCATTCGGTAGCTCCGACGCCGAGTTCGGGCACGATATCGGGTTCTACGTCTTCGACCTGCCCTTCTACCGGCTCCTGCTGACGTGGGCGTTCGTCGCGCTGTTCCTGGCACTCGTGCTCTGCGCGGCTACCCACTACCTCTTCGGTGGACTCCGGGTGCCCTTCACGACCGGCTCCGAGACCCGACGCGGTACCACCGGCGCGACGACGCGCGCGGCCCGGATCCAGATCGCGGTTCTCGCCGGGAGCTTCGTCGCGCTCAAGGCGGTCGCGTACTGGTTCGACCGGTACGAGTTGTTGTGGAGCGGCCGGAAGGAACCGACGTTCACCGGGGCCGGGTTCACCGACATCAACGCGGTCCTGCCGGCGCGCCTGATCCTGGTGGCGATCGCCGTGCTCTGCGCGGCGGCGTTCTTCGCCTCGATAATGCTGGACGACCTGCGGGTGCCGTTGATGGCGACCGCGCTCCTGGTCCTGTCGTCGATCGTCGTCGGCGGTGTCTTCCCGGCGCTCACGGAGCAGTTCTCGGTGCGCCCGAATGCGGCCGATCGCGAGAGCCCGTACATCGAGCGCAACATCGCCGCGACCAGGCAGGCGTACGAGATCGAGGCCGATCGCGTCGAGTACCTCGACTATCCCGGGGTCGGAACCCGGCCGCCGCGGGAGATCCCGGCCGACGTCACCACGATCGCCAATGCCCGGCTGCTGGACCCGAACGTGCTCTCCAGGACCTTCACCCAGCAACAGCAGCTGAAGAACTTCTACGGGTTCACTCCGCAGCTGGACATCGACCGGTACACCATCGACGGGAAGGTCGGTGACTACATCGTCGCCGCCCGGGAACTCTCCCCGGACAGTCTGAGCGGCAACCAGACCCAGTGGATCAACCGGCACACCGTCTACACCCACGGCAACGGATTCGTGGCGGCGCCGGCGAACCGGGTCAACGCCGCCGTCCGGGACGCGGCCGCGGCCGGCAGCGGAAGCGACAGCGGTTACCCCATCTACACCGTCAGCGACATCGCTTCCCAGGCCTCCGGCCGGCAACTGATCCCGGTCGAGCAACCGCGCATCTACTTCGGTGAGCTGATCGCGGCGTCGGACCCGGACTACGCGATCGTCGGCGGGCCCGCCGGTGCGGCGCCGCGCGAGTACGACACGGACACCTCCCAGTACACCTACACCGGAAGCGGGGGAGTGCCGATCGGGAGCTGGATCAACCGGCTGGCCTTCGCGGTGCGCTACGGCGAGCGCAACATCCTGTTCTCCGGCGCCATCGGGGCGGATTCGAAGATCATCTTCGATCGTGATCCGAAGACCCGCGTGGAGCGGGTCGCGCCGTGGCTGCGCACCGACGCCAACCCGTACCCGGCGGTGGTGGCAGGCCGGATCGTCTGGATCGTCGACGGCTACACCACCCTCGCGCACTACCCGTACTCCCAGGCCGGCGCGCTGCCCGGCGCCGGCGTCACCGAGACCGGCCGGCTGTTGCCGGGTGAGGCCGTCTCCTACATCAGGAACTCGGTCAAGGCCACGGTGGACGCCTACGACGGCACCGTCACCCTCTACCAGGTGGACACGAACGACCCGGTCCTCGCGGCGTGGATGGGCGCCTTCCCCGACGCCGTGCAACCGCCGGAATCGATCAGCCCGGAACTGCGCTCCCACTTCCGTTACCCGGAGGACCTCTTCGGTCTCCAGCGGGACCGGCTCGCGAAGTACCACGTCGACGACCCACGGGAATTCTTCACCAACAATGCGTTCTGGTCCGTTCCCAGCGACCCCACCTCCGAGGCCGTGGGGTCTCAGCCGCCGTACTACGTGCTGGTCGGTGACCGCGAGAGCGCGGAACCGTCCTTCCGTCTGGCCAGCGCGATGGTGGGGTTCAACCGAGAATTCCTCTCCGCCTACATCTCGGTGGACTCCGACCCGGACAACTACGGCCGGATGGAGGTGCTGCAGCTGCCGACCGACACGCAGACCCAGGGTCCGCAGCAGACCCAGAACTCGATGATCTCCGACACCCGGGTGGCCTCCGAACGCACCCTGCTCGAGCGGTCAAACCGGATCCACTACGGCAATCTGCTGACGCTGCCGATAGCGGACGGCGGGGTGCTCTACGTCGAGCCCCTGTTCACCGAACGTCTCACGAGCACCGCCGACGGTTCGACGTTCCCGCAGTTGTCGCGGGTGCTGGTCAGCTATCGCGAACCCAGCGCCGGCGGCGTCCGTGTCGGGTACGCGCCCACCCTCGCCGAGGCCCTCGACCAGGTCTTCGGGGCGGGAACGGGCCGGGTGGCGACCGCGCCCGGAGGAGACGCCGCGACCTCGCCGGATCCTGCGACCGCGCCGCCGCCCGAGGACGGCGCCGCGGTGCCGCCGACCACCGCGCCCCCGCCGGCCGCGGAGCCGACCCCGGAGCAGCTGACCGCCGCCGTCGTCGAACTGAACAGCGCCCTGGCGGATCTGCGCGAGGCTCAGCGCACGGGCGACTTCACGTCGTACGGCGCCGCGCTCGACCGGCTCCAACGCGCCGTCGACAACTTCCTGGCGGCCGGGGGAAGCCCCAACTGAGGTTCACCGCGGCCGATGCCGGTGTCGTGGAGCCGCTCGCAATCGTGGCTGCCGTGGGCGGCGACCTCGCGCATCAACGGATCGGTGTCGACGACCACGATCTCGGACGGCGGGACGTCGTCCCGGGCGGCACGTCCACCGCGGCACGGCCCATGGTGCCTCCCTGGTCGTGAAATGCGAGCACCGATCGCCGACCGGATTTCCCGGCACTCCGGGCATCAGGCCCGGATCGAGGGAGCCTCGGTCCCGCCTGAAGTCACTGGTGCACGAGGCTGAGCCGACGCCACGACCACAGGGTCAGGCCCGCCGAGACGACCGGAACGGTGAGGGCCAGCACGAGCTGCGGAGCGGTCACGGAACCGGCCTGCGGTCCCGCCGCCCACAGACCCGGAGCGGAGAACGGGAACCAGCCGCCGGCTCCCGTCATGACCGCCATCTGGGCGGCGATCACCACGGCGATGATCGTCCCGATCGCGGGCAGGTATCCCCGTGCCACGGTGGCGACCCAGGCGCAGGGAACGGCGAGCCCCGCGGTGAGCAGGGCTACGGCGAGGAATCGGCCGACGAGCGCAGCCGTCCCGGGGTCGAGGGGATCGTCGTCGACGAACGTTCCCGCGACCGCAAGCGCGGCGCCCGTCGCGACGCTGACGGCGACGGACCAGGTCAGCAGGATCAGCAGTTTCGCTGCAGCGACGGCCGGGCGGGAGACCGGGGCGGCCCACAGCCCGCTGATCGCCCCGTCGGTGAACTCGCGGCCGAAGACCCAGCCGACGACCACACCGAACCCGAGAAGCCCGCCCACCGAGACGATGGTATCGGCTGCGGCGAACAGCCCCGCACGGCCGCCGTCCTCGACGATCGCCTGCGCCTTGCCCGCCATCGTGGCGTCGGCGCCGTGCACGGATCGCAGGGTCAGCACGCACATGGCCACCACCCCCGTCGTGAGGAGGACGGTGGTGACCCACACGGGACGCGCCCGCCGGAACTTGGCCCATTCCACCGCCAGTGCGGCCCGGACCTGCTCGGACGTGGTCATCGGCGCGCCTCGCTGTCGCGGTACACCAGGTCGAAGAACTGCCGCTCGAGATCGATGCCGCGAGGGTCGAGGGCGCCGACGGTGCGCCCCTCGTTCACGACTGTGATGCGGTCGGCCACGCGGGCGACCTCGTCGAGGTGGTGACTCGACACCAGCGTCGCCGTGCCACGCTCCCGGCTGCGCTGCAGCAGCGTGCGCAACAGCATGATCCCGGCCGGATCCAGCGCATTGGTCGGCTCGTCCAGGATCAGCACATCCGGGTCCGCGATCAGTGCCGCGGCCAGCCCCAGTCGCTGCCGGTTGCCGAGGGACAGTTTCCGGGCACCGGTCCGCGCCCACCGGGCCAGGACGAGTTCCTCGATCCACCGGTCGGCCGCGGCGGTGGCGCCCGCCGCGGACAGGCCGGCGAGACGCCCCGCGATGCGCAGGTTCTGCACGACGGTGAGTTCGGGGTAGAGAAGCGGTGTTTCGACGAGGTGCCCGACCCCCGTCCAGTGCCGAGCCGGCATCGACGCCGGTGCCAGGCCCCGGACGCGCACGATTCCGTCGTCGGGCTCGATCATGCCGAGGAACAGGCGCATCAGGGTCGTCTTGCCTGCCCCGTTGAGGCCCACGAAGGCGTGCACCTCGCCCGCACGCACCTCGGTGGAGACGTTCTCGAGCACCGTCGTGGAGCCGTAGCGTGTGCACACGTCGCGGCACTCGAGCACGACGTCGCCGACCGTCGTCATGACGTCTCCCGCGACTGCCGCGAGGGATGGGCCTGCGGTACGAGCTGGCGCAGGGCCGACGCGATGCGGTTGCCGAGCGTCCCGTCGCCGGTCTCTGCCCAGTCCGTCAGCGCCGCCATGAGGGCGCCCATGCAGGCCCCGGCGGCGACGGCGGCTTCGAGTCGTCGGGTGCCCGGTTCGGCGAGCGCGGCGGCGACGGCCTCCTGGGTGCGCAGCGTGTTCTCCCACATCCGCGCGCGCAGCCGGGGATGCGTCGCGACGATTCTCAGGCGGGTGCGCACGTCCCCGAGGTCGCTCTCGGGAATCTGCGCCCAGGCCTCGAGGATCCCCCGGCACGCCCGTTCCAGCGGGCTCCGGTCCGCCGGTTGCGCGGCCACGGCCTCCGCGATGACCGGATCGTAGGGGTCGTCGAGCAGGACCGCATCCTTGGACGGAAAGTGCCGGAAGAACGTCATGTGCGACACCCCGGCGGCGGAGGCGATCCGGTCCACGGTGACGGCGTCGTAGCCGTCCTCGGTGAACAGGTGCACCGCCGTCGCCTGGATGCGCTGACGGGTTCGCGCGGACTTGGACACCCCGTAATGTTAGCTACTAACATTACGGAGGGGCAAGGAGAGTCCGCCGCGGGTGGGTCATGCGCTCCGGAGGTCGCGCCGCCGGAACGCGGCCAGCCCGGCCGCCGTGACGAGCGCGGCCAGAACGACGAGAGCGACGAAGGAACCCGCGGCGAACGGTTCGAGCGGCATCTGCCGTACATGGTTCAGCGGGGAGAGAGCGCCGGTGCTGCCGGGCAGATCCAGGATCGGTCCGAAACTGCCCACCAGGTAGCCGTAGACGACCAGCACCCAGACCAGATCGAAGGCGCGAGGGACGAGACCGAACAGCGCCGCTGCGATCGCCGCGACACCGAGCACGGCGGGAACGTAGCCGAGAAGCGCCCATACCGACGCGGCCACCCGGATCGGCTCGCCGGTGGACGCCGCAGCCCCCAGCCCGGTCCCCAGGCCGGCGAGTGCGAGGAGCGCCACCACGCCCAGGGCGGTCACGGACAGCCCCGCTGCCATCCATCCGGCCCGGCCCGTCGCGGTCGCCAAGACGGGCTCGATCCGGCCCGACTGCTCCTCGCTCCGCAAGCGACGGACGGACAGGATCGCGAAGCAGGAGGCGAGGAAGGCCATCGTGTACCCGGTCAGGCCCAGGAAGCCGTCGACGAGATTCGCGGTCGAACCACCCATGAGCACAAGAATGTCCTCGGGCAGGTTCGCGAAGCTCTCGGCGATCGAGCCGGTCAGGGAGCCGTAGAACAATCCCGTCAGTGCCAGGCCCGTGCCCCACCCGGCGATGCTGCCGCGCTGTAACCGTAGCGCCAGCGCGAACGGGGTCGCCAGCGCCGGTGCCGCCTCGTCGCGGCCCGGCCGCGGGGGCACCAGTCCGGCGCCGAGGTCGCGACGGTCCACGACCCGGTACGCGGCCGCTGCGGCGACCGCCGCGAACCCGAACGACAAGGCCAGCGGTCCCCATCGCGGATCGACGAATGCTCGCGTCTGCTGAGACCAGGCGATGGGGGACAGCCAGGACACCGCGCTGCCGTGCCGCTCCAGGACGTCGCCGACGCCCCGCACGACGAAGGCCGTTCCCAGTGCCGCTGCAGCCAGTCCTGTGGCGGTGCGCGCGTGTTCGCACACCTGGCACACCAGGGCGGTGAGTGCGGCGAAGAACAGCCCCAGCGCCGCGAACCCGGCGGCGAACAGCACCGCCCCGCCGGCGTCCACCCCGGCCGCCGTCATTGCCGCGCCGCCGGCCACGACGAGGGCGGCGTTCGCGACGAGCGCGGTGACCAGGGCCGCGGTCAGCGGGGCGCGCCGGCCCACCTGACCCGCCAGGACGAGTTCGGTGCGACCGTTCTCCTCCTCGCCCCGGGTGTGCCGGACGACGAGGAGGATATTCATGAACCCGGCGGCGACCAGCAGGTACAGCCCGTACTGGTTCGCCACGAATGCCTCGAGCGTGGGGTCGTCCATGCCGTAGCCGGGACCCGACATCATCACCCCCGCTGGATTGTCGGCGAAACCGGCCACGCTGCGGAGGTCCTCGGTGTCCGGGTACGCCAGCCGCAGGGCCGCGACGAAGTACGCCGCCAGGGCCGAGATGCCGATCACCCACAGCGGCAGCCGGATCCGGTCCCGGCGCAGGTCGAAGCGGACCAGGAAGGCGGTCCCGGCGAAGGCGTTCATCGTCCGCCGCCCACGCCGGCGACCTGTCGATCGCTGCCGTAGTGGCGCAGGAACAGCTCCTCGAGCGACGGCGGTGCGCTCTCGAGGCTGCGGACGCCGTACTCCGCGAGCCGGCGGACCACCTCCTCGAGGTGACCGTTGTCGACCTCGAACACGGTGTGCCCGTGCTCGTTTCGCAGCTCGTGTACGCCTTCGACCTGCGCCAGTCCGGACGCGTCGAGGTCGGTGCGGACCGTGATCGTCGACCGGGTGAGATGCCGCAGCTGGGCCAGCGACCCGGATTCCACGGTCCGTCCGTCCCGGATGATCGTCACGGTGTCGCAGAGCTTTTCCACCTCGGCGAGGATGTGACTCGACAGCAACACCGACGACCCGCGCTGGGTCGCTTCGGCAACACAGTCCTGGAACACCCGCTCCATCAACGGGTCGAGGCCGGACGTCGGCTCGTCGAGGACGAGGAGATCCACGTCCGAGGCGAGTGCCGAGATCAGCGCCACCTTCTGGCGGTTGCCCTTGGAATAGGCGCGGCACTTCTTGCGAGGGTCGAGTTCGAAGCGTTCGACCAGCTCGGTGCGACGTGCGCGGTCGGCCCCTCCCCGCAGTCGGCACAGGAAGTCGATGGCCTCGCCGCCGGTGAGCGACGGCCACAGGTTCACCTCGCCCGGGACGTACGCGAGGTGCCGGTGCAACTCGACGGCATCGCGCCACGGATCGAACCCGAGCACGGTTGCGGAGCCGCCGTCGGCGCGCAGGAGCCCCAGCAGGATCCGGATGGTCGTGGACTTGCCGGCACCGTTGGGGCCGAGGAAGCCGGCCACCTCACCGCGGCCGACCTGAAAGCTGAGACCGTCCAGCGCGGTCGTGGCGCCGAACGTCTTGGTGAGGTCGTGGACCTCGACGATCGTGTTCATGACTGTGTCCTGAGGGTAGGCGGGTTCCGGATCAGGAAGGGGGAGCGGCGGATTCGCCGCCCCCGGCGCCCGCCGGTGGGTCCGGGACGTACATCAGGTAGTCGTCGAGCAGCTTGCGGCTGGTGAGCAGGCCCTCGGAATACAGTTCGAGGGCCGGGGCGGTGACGGTCTCGGTCAGGTGCCGGAAGAACCCGGTGAAGTCCCCGCCCCGCAGGAGATCCGGGTGCAGGGTCATCTGCAGCAGCATCGACCCCACGTTCATGGCGGTGAGCAGGCGGGCCCGGGCGCGGTTGTCCCGGGACGGCCGGATCAGGCCGCTGCGTTCGCCCTCGGCGAGGTAGTCGACCGCGTCGTCGACCAAGTGGTCGAAGAACTCGGCCGCGCTCTCGCCGCCGGCCTGAAAGGTGCGGGCGACGTAGACGGCGAGCGGAGCGTACCGCTCGGCCCGCCCGAGTTGGGCCGGCCACGGGCCGGAGTCGCCGTCCGCGAGAGTCGTCCGCTTGGAGTCGCGGATCTGTTCCAGGACCCACGCGTCGCACGCCCGTCGCAGATCCTTCTTGGATCCGAAGTGGTGCACGATCAACGCCCCGCTCACGCCCGCGTCCGCGGCGATGGTCCGCAGGGACGCGCCGAACCCGTCGCGGGCGAAACGGAGGATTGCGGCCTCCCGGATGCGCGCGGCGGACGTGAGATCCCGGCGCTCGGCCGCCGAGAGCCGACCCGGCGTTGAACTCATGATCAGTATGTTAAACGCGTGTTCAGTCGCTGACAAGAGGGGAGCGCTTAACCCGCCTGTCGAGGACGAGGAGCGCCTACGGCGGGCCCTGCGCGCGCGCGTCGTCGAGCATGCGCATCACCCTCGTCGCGCTCACTCCGTGCACGAGAACGGAGAAGACGACGGTGAAGGCGACGGCGGCCCACAGCTCCTGCTCCTGCGCGATGTCGAGCTCCGCCGCGGCGTACGCGAGGTAGTAGACGGAGCCGATGCCGCGCACGCCGAAGAAGGCCGTGACGCGGCGTTCGCGGACGTCCATCTCGTCACAGCCCAGGAGCGAGAGCCAGCCGACCACGGGCCGGATCACCAGGACCAGGGCGGCCCCGACGAGAACCGAACCCCACGACAACTCGGCGAGCAGGCCGGTGGTGAGGCCGGCCCCCAGCAGGAGCAGGACCGCAAGCGTGAGGACGTGCTCGAGCTGCTCGACGAGGCTGTGCATCTCCGCGTGGTACTCGTGTGCGCGTTCGATGCGCCGCATGGCGACCGCACACACGAAGACGGCGAGGAAGCCGTAGCCGCCGACCAGTTCGGCGATTCCGTACACCGCGAAGGTGGCCGCGAGCGCGACGATCGGTTCACCCCGGTCGGCCAGCCGCACGTGCGCGACGGGGAAGTGGAACACCGCCCGCCCGACGAGATGGCCCGCCAGCGCGCCCACCACGGCGCCCAGGACGATCTTGCCGAGCAGCTCCCACAGGACCCAGGACACGATCCAGTCCTCGATCGGTCCCTTCGTGAACAGGAAGAGCGCGAGGTAGACGAAGGGGAACGCCAGCGCATCGTTGAGGCCGGCCTCGGACGTGAGCGCGAACCGCACCTCGTCGTCCTCGCGGTGGGAACCCTCCCCGGACGTGGGCCCCTCGACCTGCACGTCGGACGCGAGGACGGGATCGGTCGGGGCGAGGGCGGCCCCGAGCAGCACGGCGGCCGCCGGAGTGAGGGCCGCGGCCCACCAGCCCAGCACCGCGACGGCCACGATGCCGAGGGGCATCGCGACCAGCAGCAGCCGCCGGGTGGACTTCCACGACCGCCACCCGAGCGGGCGGTCGATCGCGAGGCCGACTCCCATGAGCGCGACGATCACGCAGACCTCGCTGAGGTACTCCGCCACGGCCGGGTGCCAGCCGGGGGTGACGGCTTCGACATTGTCGAACAGCAGCCCGAGCAACGCGCCGGCCACCAGCACGATCATGGGTGCCGAGATCGCGCGGTTGTGGAAGAGCCGAGGCACGGTGACGGCGAAGAGCAGCGCGAGCCCGGCGGAGACGTAGATGATCGCGGTGTCCAGTGCCGGGCCTTCGTTCGCTGCGATGTGGTCGGCGCAAGGATGCCCACGCGGCCACTCCCCGAAACGCGCGCCCTCGCCCGTGGATC
This sequence comes from Rhodococcus ruber, assembly GCF_016804345.1. Taxonomy (NCBI): domain Bacteria; kingdom Bacillati; phylum Actinomycetota; class Actinomycetes; order Mycobacteriales; family Nocardiaceae; genus Rhodococcus; species Rhodococcus ruber. The sequence goes on from NZ_CP044211.1 coordinate 2,505,436, forward strand.
CCGCTCAGATGTCGAAGAACACGGTCTCGTGGCCGCCCCCCGGGGTGTCCTGCAGGTACACGTCGAAGGTGTAGACCACCTTGCCGTCGCGTTCGGAGCGTGTCGCGATCAGCGTGTCGCGGCGGGTCTCCCACTCGATCCCGGTCAGGACGGGGTCGGCGGCGTTGGCGTCGGCCTCGTCGTCGAAGTAGACCCGGGTGTGCAGGCCGAGGTTGATGCCCCGGGCGAACAGCACCATAAGGATGTGCGGGGCCTGGGTCCCGCCGTCGTTCGCCGGCACCGGCCCCGGCTTGATCGTCTCGAAAGTGTAGACGCCGGTGTCGAAGTCGCCGCCCGTGCGGCCCCAGCCGCGGAAGGTCGGATCGATCTCCCGAGCCTGGGTACGGCCGCCCTGGGTGTGGCCGTCCTGGGAATCGCCGGGGTGGGCGTACCTGCCGGCAGCGTTGGCCTGCCAGATCTCGATCAGCACGTCGCGCACGGGGGTGCCGGTGCCGTCGAACACGCGGCCCTCGAGGGTGATGTGCTCGCCCTTCGTCTCCGGCGTGGTGAGGACGTTGCCGAAGTTGTGGTCGAAGATGTCGAACCCGGCCTGTTGCGGCGCGAGCCCGATGTGGACGTACGGGCCGCCGGTCTGCGAGGGGGTCTCCGGGCGGCGCGCGATCATGCTGTGCGGGGAAAGGCTCATCGGGGGGCTCCGGGAAGGGTGATGTTGTCGAAGAAGGTGGCGCGGCGGCCGCGCAGGGTGAGGTCGAAGCGGTAGGTACGCGCGTCGAAGGGAGCGTTGTTGGCGGGATCCTCCTGTGCGATCAGGCTGCGCAGCTGGTCCAGCGTCGGAACGGTCTTCGCGATGGGGCAGCGCTCGATGAGCGGGTCGCCCTCGAAGTACATCTGGGTGATCAGGCGCTGTGCCCAGCCGGTGCCGTTGATCGAGAAGTGGATGTGCGCGGGCCGCCAGGCGTTGGTGCTGTTGGCCCACGGGTACGGCCCGGGCTTGATGGTGCGGAAGAAGTAGTAGCCGTTCTCGTCGGTGATCATGCGGCCGCAACCGCCGAAATTCGGGTCGATCGGCGCGAGGTAGCGGTCCTTTTTGTGGCGGTAGCGGCCGCCGGCGTTGGCCTGCCAGGCCTCGACCAGGGCGCCCTTCACCGGGTTGCCGAACTCGTCGCGTACGTAGCCGTGCACGATCAGGCGCTCACCGATCGGCAAGCCTTCCTTGGCGAAGTTGAGGATGAGGTCGTTGTCCTTCTCGCCGAGCTCGCGCGGGTCGAACACCGGCCCGGTCGTTTCCGAGAGCGTGGGGCGCGGTGCGATCAGTGCATTGCGTGGGGAACGCAACACCGATGTGCGGTATCCGGGGGTCAGCGCGGGCGGGTGCTGGGTGTGGTCGCGTTCGACGAACTCGCCGGACGCGGCGCCGGGGGCGGCGATGATCATGAGGCGGTACTCCTGGGAACTGTCGCACTGCGACGGACGGGATGTGCATCACGCTATGGGTGAGCAAGAGTCATGTAAATTGACGATTTCGGCGATCTTGCATAACTTTCAGTGATGCAAAGTGAGGGCGTCCCACCGGGTGACCGGGCATCGCGGCTTCTCGATCGCATCCGGTTACGTCACCTGACGTGTTTCGTCGCCGTCGCCCAGGAGGGCAACCTCGGCCGGGCTGCCGCCCGGCTGCACCTGAGCCAGCCGGCGGTCACCAAGACCCTCAACGAGCTCGAAGCGCTCTCCGGCGCGCGCCTCGTGGACCGGGGACGGCACGGCGCCCGGCTCACGCGGGCCGGGGAAGAATTCCTGAGTCGTGCCGTCGAGGTCACGGATGCGCTGGCATCCGCCGCAGGCGTGCTGGCCGGAACGGGACAACCGGCCGTTGCCCCGGTGCGGGTCGGCGCCCTGCCCACCGTCGCGAGCACCCTGCTGCCCGGCGCGATCACCCGGTTTCGGGACCGGCGCCCACACGTCGGCGTACAGATCCGCACGGGCCCGAACACCGCCCTCCTCGGCGCGGTGCGCGCGGGCGAACTTGACTTCGTCCTCGGCCGGACGGCCGACCCGGAGACCATGCGGGGGCTCTCGTTCGAACTTCTGTACGCCGAGTCGCTGGCCCTGGTCGTGCGCCCGGATCATCCGCTGGCCGAGGGTCCGGTGTCGGTGCCGGCGGTGCTGGATCATCCCCTCGTCGTCGCCACCGCCGGCACGGTGCCGCGGCACCACACCGAGGGCTTCCTCGCCCGGCACGGGCTGCGGCTGCCGTCCGGCATCATCGAGACCCTCGACGTCTCGGTCGCGCGCGGGCTGGTGCGCACCGGCGACGCCGTGTGGCTGACCCCCGAGCGGGTCCCGCAGGGCGATTTGGACGACGGCACGCTCGTGCGGCTGCCGGTGCCCACGCCCGGCACCGCCGAACCCGTCGGGCTGCTGCGCCGCACCAGCGCCGACACGCCCGTCGCCGCCGAGGAGCTCGTCGCGATCCTGCGCGAACTGGCCGTCGGGTGATCATGGCAGGATCTCCCGCATGGCTGAACAGACTTCCGACACCCCGACGACCGAGCTGTGGGTCGAGCGCACCGGCACCCGCCGCTACACCGGTCGCAGCTCCCGCGGTGCCGAGGTGCTGATCGGATCGGAGACCGTCGACGGCGTCTTCACCCCCGGCGAGCTGCTGAAGATCGCGCTGGCGGCCTGCTCGGGGATGAGCTCGGACTTCCCGCTCTCGCGCCGGCTCGGCGACGACTACGACGCCACGATCCGGGTCTCCGGCGCTGCGGACCGGGAGAACGAGGTGTACCCGCACCTCGTCGAGGAGATGGTGCTGGACCTCAGCGAGCTGGACGAGGAGGCGCAACGGCGTCTTGTCGCGCTCGTCGAGCGATCCGTCGACAAGGTGTGCACCGTCGGCCGTACCCTCGAGGCCGGCACCAAGGTGACGTTGAACATCGTTCGGGACGCGTGAGCGGCGGATATCGGCAGGGAGGGCGGATGGATCGCAAAGCGGCCGGACTCGCGCTCGCCGTCGGGCTCCTCGCGGGCGGAGCGCCGGCGGCGGCCGCGTCCGCCCCGACGAGCTGCACGCCGTGGCGGGTGGACGTCGTCGCGTCCGGGCTCGGCATCCTCGAGAACCTCGCCTTCGACGGCCGGGGCGGACTGCTGGCCTCGGCGTCCACGCCGGCGGGCGGCGGGTCGCTGCTGACCCTCACCCCCGACGGGCGGGCCGACACCGTGGTGGCCGAGGTCCCGGCGCCCGGCGGCATCGTCGTCGACGAGGGCACCGCGTTCTTCACGACGGGCAACGGCACCGTCTCCGGGCTGCTCGGCCGCACCGACGGCACCCTGGAGGCCGTCGACCTCGACACCGGGGCGCGCCGCACCGTCGCGGCGGGCCTCACGATGCCCAACGGCCTCGTCCGCCTCCCCGGCGGAGACTTCCTCGTCAGTCGGAATCTGGGCAGCCCCCCGGGCCTGACCCGGGTCCCGGTCGACGGCCGCGCTCCGGAGACGCTCCGCACCGACCTCGGTTCCGTCAACGGACTCGCGATCGAAGGCAAAACCGTGTATGCAGCAACAACATTCGATCCGACCACCCGGATTCATGCGCTCGACGCCGACGATCTCGACGGCCCGGCCCGGACTCTGGACCCGTCCGGTCCCGGCCCCCTCGAAACCGCCGACGACCTCGACGTGGGGCCCGACGGTGCGCTGTACGTCCCGCTCAACGTCGCCGGCAGGATCCTGCGCGTCGACCCGGTGACCGGCGCCGGCTGCACGATCGCCACCGGGGTCCCCTTCGTCTCCGCCGTCGCGTTCGGCGACGGTCCCGGCTGGGACCCGGACGTCCTCTACACCACCGGATTCGACGGCTCCGTCCACGCCGTGCGTCCGGTCCGCGATGCCGGGGAGCCGTCGTGATGCAGTCGTCGCCGGATGCGGTCCGGCTCACCGCCTGGGTGCACGGGTACGTCCAAGGTGTGGGATTCCGCTGGTGGACCCGCTCGCGCGCCCTCGAACTCGGCGTCGTCGGTCACGCCACCAACCACCCCGACGGACGCGTGCTCGTCATCGCCGAGGGCCCCCGCGACGCCCTCGAACGCCTGCTCGCCGCGCTGCGCTCGGGCGAGACACCGGGCACGGTGCGGCTGGTGGTGGAGAGCTGGGAGCCGGCGCGCGGCGACCTGACCGGCTTCGTCGAGCGGTGACGGCCCGCCGGTAAGGTTCTCGCACATGTATTTGAAGGGTCTGACGCTCAAGGGCTTCAAGTCTTTCGCGTCCGCGACGACTCTGCGGTTCGAACCGGGCATCACGTGTGTCGTAGGGCCGAACGGTTCCGGCAAGTCCAACGTCGTCGACGCCCTCACCTGGGTGATGGGCGAGCAGGGCGCCAAGGCGCTGCGCGGCGGCAAGATGCAGGACGTCATCTTCGCCGGCACCGCCGGCCGGCAGCCCCTGGGCCGGGCCGAGGTCACCCTCACCATCGACAACTCCGACGGCGCGCTGCCCATCGAGTACTCCGAGGTGTCCATCACCCGGCGGATGTTCCGCGACGGCGCGGGGGAATACGAGATCAACGGGAACTCGTGCCGGTTGATGGACGTGCAGGAACTGTTGTCCGACTCCGGCATCGGCCGGGAGATGCACGTCATCGTCGGTCAGGGCCGCCTCTCCGCCATCCTCGAGTCCCGGCCGGAGGACCGCCGTGCCTTCATCGAGGAGGCTGCCGGTGTCCTCAAACACCGCAAGCGCAAGGAGAAGGCGGTCCGCAAGCTCGACGCGATGCAGGCCAACCTGGCGCGCCTGACCGACCTCACCGCCGAGCTGCGCCGCCAGCTCAAACCGCTCGGCCGTCAGGCCGAGGTGGCGCGCCGCGCCCAGACCATCCAGGCCGACCTGCGCGACGCCCGCCTGCGGCTCGCCGCCGACGACCTCGTGACCCGGCGCGCCGAATTCGCCGATCAGGACGAGCAGGAACGCGTCCTGCGCGAACGACTCGATCACGTCGCTGCGGAACTGGACGACGCCAACGCCGAACTCGCACGCCACGAGGAGGCGGTCGCTCGGCTCACCCCCGGCGCCGAGGCTGCGTCGCAGACCTGGTTCCGCCTCTCCGCGCTCGCCGAACGCCTCGGTGCCACCGTGCGCATCGCCCAGGAACGCGCCCGCCACCTCGACACCGCCCCGGCGGCCCGCGACGGCCAGGACCCGGACGAGATGGAGGCCCGCGCCGACCGGATCGCCGAAGAGGAGGCCGACCTGCTCGAGGCGGTCGAGATCGCCCACGGCACCCTCGAAGCCGCGAAGGAGCAACTCGCCGCCCAGGAGGAGGCCGCCGCGGCCGCCGAGCGGGCGCACCTGGCCGCGGTGCGGGCCGTCGCCGACCGGCGGGAGGGACTCGCGCGCCTGGCCGGACAGGTCGAGACCGTGCGCACGCGCGCCGAGTCCATCGACGCGGAGGTCACCCGGCTGACCGTCGCCATCGAGGAGGCCCGGCTGCGGGGTGTCGCCGCCCAGGCCGAGTTCGAGACGGCCCAGGCCCGCATCGACGACCTCGACGCCGGCGAGATCGACGCCGACGCCCAGCACGAACGCGCCCTCGAGGCCCTGCGGCTCGCCGACGCGCGCGTGCAGGAACTGCAGGACGCCGAGCGCGCGGCGGGCAAGGAGGTCGCCTCCCTCGGGGCGCGCATCGAGGCGCTGTCGATGGGCCTCGAACGCAAGGACGGCGCCGCCTGGCTCCTCGAGCACCGTCCCGATCTCGGACTGGCGGGGCCGCTCGCGGAACGCGTCCGCGTCGAGGCCGGATACGAGGTCGCCGTCGCAGCGGCGATGGGCCCGGCCGCCGATGCGCTCGCCGCGGACTCCGTCCCGGCGGCCGCCGCGGCCGTCGCCGCGCTGGTGGACGCCGACCAGGGCCGGGTCGCGTTCGTCGCCGGCGGCACCACCGCACCGTCCGAGCCGGCGAGCCTGCCGGCCGGGGCACGCTGGGTGCGGGGCGTGATCGACTGCCCGCCGGAACTGCGCGGCGGACTCGACGCGTTGCTCGCGCGCACCGTCGTCGTGGACGACCTGCCCTCCGCGATCGAACTGTGCCACGTGCGTCCCGACCTGCGGGCCGTGACCCGCAGCGGTGATCTCGCGGGCTCCGGCTGGGTCGTCGGCGGCTCCGGGCGCGCGCCGAGCACGCTCGAGGTGCAGGCCGCGATCGACGCGTCCCGCACCGACCTCGACCGCGCGGTGCGGCGCTCCGAGGAACTCTCGGCGGCCCTCGCCGGGGCCCTGGCCGAGCAGGCGGCACGTGCCGAGGTGGCCGAACAGACCCTCGCGGCCCTCAACGAATCCGACGCCGCGATGTCCGCGGTGTACGAGCAACTGGGCCGGCTCGGGCAGGCCGCGCGCGCCGCCCACGCCGAGTCCGAGCGGCTCGCCGCGCAGCGCACCCGCGCCGAGACGGAACGGGACACGGCCCGCCGGGAGGTCGTCGAGCTCGAGGAGCGGCTGCGGCTGGCCGAGCAGGAGCAGGGCGACGACGGCGCCGACCCCGGCACGGACGCGACGGCCCTCGACCGGGAGGTCGCCGCGGCCGCCCTCGCCGAGGTCCGGGCGGTGGAGATGGAGGCGAGGCTTGCGGCCCGCACCGCGGAGGAACGCGCCCAGGCGCTGCGTGGCAAGGCGGACTCGCTGCGCCGTGCCGCCCAGGCCGAACGGGAGGCGCGGGCCCGCGCCGAGCGGGCGCAGCGGGCCCGCAGGCAGGCCGCGACCGTCGCCGCGGCCGTGGCCGAGTCCGGAGCCCGGGTCGCCGCCCACCTGGACGAGGTGATCGCCGCCGCATCGGCCCACCGCGACGAGCTGACCCGTCAGCGCGCCGAGCGCGCCGAACAACTCGACCGGGTCAAGGAACGGGTACGCGACCTCGGCGCGCAGCGCGCCCAGCTCACCGACGCGGTACACCGGGACGAGGTCGCCCGCGCGCAGGCGGCGCTGCGGATCGAGCAGCTCGAGCAGGCCGTCGTCGAGCAGTTCGCCATAGCACCCGACGACCTGGTCGCCGAGTACGGCCCCGACGTGCCGCTGCCGCCCAGCGAACTCGAGATCGCCGAGTTCGAGCAGGCGCGCGAGCGCGGCGAGCAGGTCGTCGCGCCGCAGCCGCAGCCGTACGACCGTGCCACCCAGGAGCGGCGCGCCAAGCGCGCGGAGAAGGACCTGGCGACCCTGGGAAAGGTCAACCCGTTGGCGCTCGAGGAGTTCGCCGCCCTCGAGGAGCGGTACAACTTTCTCGCCACGCAGCTCGAGGACGTCAAGAACGCCCGCAAGGACCTGCTCGGCGTGGTCGCCGACGTCGACGCCCGCATCCTGCAGGTGTTCACCGAGGCCTATGCGGACGTCGAGCGCGAGTTCGAGCAGGTGTTCGCCAAGCTCTTCCCCGGCGGCGAGGGCCGCCTCGTGCTGACGGATCCGTCGGACATGCTCACCACCGGCATCGAGGTCGAGGCCCGGCCGCCGGGCAAGAAGGTCAAGCGGCTGTCGCTGCTCTCCGGAGGCGAGAAGTCGCTGACCGCGGTGGCGATGCTCGTGGCGATCTTCCGGGCCCGGCCGTCGCCGTTCTACGTGATGGACGAGGTGGAGGCCGCCCTCGACGACACGAACCTGCGCCGGCTGATCGGGTTGTTCGAGCAGCTGCGGGAAAAGTCCCAGCTCATCGTCATCACCCACCAGAAGCCGACGATGGAGATCGCCGACGCCCTGTACGGAGTCAGCATGCGCGGTGACGGCATCACCCGTGTCATCTCCCAGCGGATGCGCGGTCAGGATCTTTCTCGCCCAGAGCTGAACGCCGCCGCCGCGCCTGACAGTATGGGGGCGTGAGTACCGGAGCCTGGATAGCCATCGCGGCGGCGCTTGCCGTCCTCCTCGTCGCGCTCGTCGTCGGCTTGACGCTGTACCGGAGGCGGCAGGTGTCGCTGACAGCGCAGCAGACACCGCAGCTCGAAAGCACCGAGCAGAAGGACCGATCCGGCGGCTACAAGGCTGCGGGCGGATTCAGCTTCAGTCAGGGTGCGACCGCGACGGCGCCACCGCAGCCGGTCGAGCGGCCGGCCCCCACACCTCCGGTGATCCCGGAACCGCCGGCGTCCCCCAAACCGCCGGTCGCTCCGGAATCCACGGTGCTCCCGGAACCGAAGGTCGTGCCACTGCCGGCGGAGGTCTCGGAGGCTCCGGCACCGACGGTCGAACCCGAGCAGGCTCCGGAAGCCGGCGCCGCCCCCACCGTCGAACCGGCACCCCGGGTCGAGCCCGTCCCCGGCGTCGAGCCGCAGACGGCGCCGGCACCGTCCGAGGTCGTCCCGCCGGTCGAGGAGACCGCACCGGTGGAGGAAGCCGCGCCGGTGGAGGAGGCCCCGCCGGTGGAGGAGGCCCCGCCGGTGGAGGAAGCCCCGCCGGCTCCCGCCGCCGAACCCGAGGTCATCGCGCCACCGGCCGTCGAGCCCGAGGTTGCGCCGGTCCCGCAGGTGCCGCCGATCGAGGAGATCGCCCCGACCGAGGGCCGGCTGGACCGGCTGCGTGGCCGGCTCGCGCGGTCGCAGTCGGCCGTGGGCAAGAGCCTGCTCGGTCTGCTCGGCGGTGGCGACCTCGACGAGGACTCGTGGGAGGAGATCGAGGACACCCTGCTGATCGCCGACCTCGGCGCCGCGACCACGACGCAGATCGTCGAGCGGCTGCGCGTGCAGATGGCCGCCCGCAGCGTGCGCACCGAGGCCGAGGCCCGGGCCGTCCTGCGGGACGTGCTGGTCGAGGCGCTGCACCCGGAGCTGGACCGGTCGATCCGGGCCCTGCCGCACCAGGATCACCCGGCGGTGCTGCTGGTCGTCGGGGTCAACGGCACCGGGAAGACCACCACCACCGGCAAGCTCGCCCGGGTCCTCGTCGCCGACGGCCGCCGCGTCCTGCTGGGCGCCGCCGACACCTTCCGGGCGGCGGCCGCCGACCAGTTGCAGACGTGGGCCGAGCGGGTCGGGGCCGAGGTCGTGCGCGGCAAGGAGGGGGCCGACCCGGCCGCGATCGCCTTCGACGCCGTCGCCCGGGGTACCGAGCAGGGCGTGGACGCCGTGCTCGTCGACACCGCCGGCCGCCTGCACACCAAGACCGGTCTGATGGACGAGCTCGGCAAGGTCAAGAGGGTCGTGGAGAAGAAGGCCGCGGTCGACGAGGTGCTGTTGGTGCTCGACGCGACGATCGGGCAGAACGGCCTGATGCAGGCGCGCGTGTTCGCCGAGGTCGTCGACATCACCGGGGTGGTGTTGACCAAGCTCGACGGCACCGCCAAGGGCGGAATCGTGTTCCAGGTCCAGCACGAACTCGGGGTTCCGGTGAAGCTCGTCGGACTCGGGGAGGGCGCGGACGATCTCGCGCCGTTCGAGCCGGGGGCATTCGTCGACGCCCTGCTGGGCTGACGCCCCGGCACCCCGCCGCCTCGCGACCGACCCCGGCCACCCGGCCTCCGACCGGGTGGCCGGTTTTTGTCACGGAAAGATAACAAATCGTCACTCGGTTCCCATCTGCCACTCGGGTTCGGTAGAAACAGGTGCCGGACGGATCCCGCGGGAGCGGGTGGCGACGGGGAAGCAGCGACGAGAGGCTCCTGCGGGAGCTCGCCGCGCTGGCCACCCGGTCCCGCCGGATCCGTCCGGCCCGAGTCCCGCCGACCCGCCGCCGTCGCCTCCCGCGACCACCGTCGGGGAGACGCGGAGGACGGTCCGCGGCGGCCGGGTTCGCGGCGAAACACGAACGAAACACATGTCCGATTTGCGTTCACTGCGCTGAAACAGCGCGGCGCTCCCACCGAAACATCACCACAGCATTCTTCTCTCGACGACGCGCTGACCGGCGCGGCCAACAGGGAGGTTGCAAGTGGAGGAAGTGGTGAACACCGGCGACGCGGCATGGATGCTGATATCGGCGTCCCTGGTGCTGTTGATGACGCCCGGTCTGGCGTTCTTCTACGGTGGCATGTCGCGCACGAAGGCCGTCCTGAACATGATGATGATGTCCTTCGGGGCGATGGCGGTCATCGCGGTGATCTACGTGCTGTGGGGCTGGTCGATGTCCTACGGCACCGAGGACATCGGGGGCATCTTCGCCAACCCGTTCCAGATGTTCGGTCTGCAGGGCGCCATCTACGACGACGCCGGTGAGTTCCTGCCCGGTCTCGGCGACTATCCGCAGATCATCGACATCGCCTTCCAGGTGACCTTCGCGGTCGTCACCACCGCCCTGATCAGCGGTGCCCTCGCCGAACGCGTGAAGTTCGGCACCTGGCTGACCTTCGCCGCCGTCTGGGTCACCGTCGCGTACTTCCCCCTCGCCCACATGGTGTGGGGTGGCGGCCTGCTCTCCGGCTCCGAGGACGGCCTCGCCGCCAAGATCTTCGGCACCTCCGACGACGGTGAGGGCGGGCTCGTCGCGACCGTCGCGCCCATCGACTTCGCCGGTGGCACGGTCGTGCACATCAACGCCGGCATCGCCGCGCTCGTCCTGGTGCTGATCATCGGCAAGCGCGCCGGGTTCGGCCGCACGGCCTTCCGTCCGCACAACCTGCCGTTCGTCATGCTCGGCGCCGCGCTGCTGTGGTTCGGGTGGTTCGGGTTCAACGCCGGCTCCGCGTTCGCCGCCGACGGCGTGGCCGGCCTGGCCTGGGTCAACACCACCACGGCCACCGCCGCCGCGATCCTCGGCTGGCTCCTCGCCGAACGGATCCGCGACGGCAAGGGCACCAGCCTCGGTGCCGCCTCGGGTGCCGTCGCCGGCCTGGTCGCCATCACTCCGGCGGCCGGTGCGCTCAGCCCGGTGGGCTCCATCGTGCTCGGCGCGGTCGCGGGCGTCCTGTCCGCCCTGGCGGTCGGCCTGAAGTACAGGTTCGGGTACGACGACTCCCTCGACGTCGTCGGCGTGCACCTCGTCGCGGGCCTGTGGGGCACCGTCGCGATCGGTTTCCTCGGCACCGAGACGGGACTGTTCTACGGCGGCGACTACAAGCAGCTCGTGATCCAGATCGTCATCGCAGTATTCGCCCTGGTCTACACCGGCATCGTCACCGCGATCGTCGCCTTCGCGCTCAAGCCGCTCGGCTGGCGGGTGTCGGAGGAGGAAGAGGCACGCGGCATCGACGAGGCCGAGCATGCGGAGTCGGCATACGACTTCGCGGCCGCCCTCAAGTGATAAGAAGACAGCAGGGCACTGGAGACTGGGAAGGGATGAGGATATGAAGCTGATCACGGCAATTGTCAAGCCGTTCACCCTCGAGGACGTCAAGGCAGGCCTCGAGCAGGCGGGTGTGCTCGGCATGACCGTCAGCGAGGTGCAGGGATACGGTCGCCAGAAGGGCCACACCGAGGTCTACCGCGGAGCGGAGTACTCCGTCGACTTCGTTCCCAAGGTCCGCGTCGAGGTCGTCGTCGACGACGCCACCGTCGACAAGGTGGTCGAGACCATCGTCGAGGCATCCCGCACCGGCAAGATCGGCGACGGCAAGGTATGGGTCACCCCGGTCGAGACCGTGGTCCGGGTGCGCACCGGTGAACGAGGTGCCGATGCACTCTGACCCCAACGGGTCCGGAACTCGCGGCCCTGGTCCCGCTGCCTCCGCAGCGGGATCGGGGCCGCCGGTGTCTGCGGGACCGGCCGGAACCGGCACCGCCGCCACCGACCTCGCCCGAGCCCGAACCCAGCTGCTCTCCGGTGGTGCCCGCCACCGCCGACTCGACGCCCCGGCCCTGCGCCACGCCCTCGTCGACCTCCACGAGTTCTGGCTCGTCACCAAGGGCGCCGAACTCGGCATCGCACCCGACTGCGGCTTCGCCGTCGTCGCCGTCGGCGGCCTCGGCCGTCGCGAGATGCTGCCCTACTCCGACCTCGACCTCGTCCTGCTCCACGACGACATGGACCCAGCGGTCGTGTCCCGCGTCGCCGACCGGCTCTGGTACCCCCTGTGGGACGCCCACATCAAGCTCGACCACAGCGTCCGGACCGTCCCGCAGGCTCTGCAGGTAGCGGCATCCGACCTGACCGCCGCGCTCGGCATGCTCGAAGCCCGCCACATCGCCGGCGACCCCGAACTGAGCAACCTGCTGATCGGGGGTGTGCGGCGGCAGTGGCGCACCGGCATCCGCAGCCGGTTCGACGAGCTCATCGCACTGACCGAGGCCCGATGGGAGCGCAGCGGGCAGATCGCGCACCGGGCCGAACCCGATCTCAAGAGCGGCCGCGGCGGGCTGCGGGACGTGCAACTGCTCAACGCCCTGTCCGTCGCGCAGCTCACCGACGGCATGCCGGGCCTCGGCCCCGACGTTCCCGGCGGCGGGCTCGCGGCCGCGCACCGCCGCCTGCTCGATGTGCGCACCGAGCTGCACCGCGTCGCCGGCCGGCCCCGCGACCAGCTCCGCGCCCAGGACGCGGACGAGATCGGCGCCGCCCTGCGCATCGGCGACCGATTCGACCTGGCCCGCGTGCTCACCGAGGCTGCGCGGACCGTGAGCTACTCGGTGGAGGTCGGCGTACGCACGGCCGGGAACGCGCTGCCCCGCAAGGGACTGTCCCGGTTGCGGCGCGTCCCCGTCCGCCGTCCCCTCGACGAGGGTGTCGTGGAGCACGGCGGGGAGGTGACGCTGGCCCGTGACGCGAACCCCCGCAAGGACCCCGGTCTGATCACGCGGGTCGCGGCGGCCGCGGCGCAGCACGACCTGCCCATTTCCGCGTCGACTCTCGGCCGGCTGGCCGACAACGCACCGGAACTGCGCGAACCGTGGCCGCGCACCGCACTGAACGACCTTCTCGTGCTGCTCGGTTCGGGGACCCGCGCGATCGACCCCATCGAGGCCCTCGACCGGACGGGACTGTGGGGCCGCCTGCTGCCCGAGTGGGGCGCCGTGCGGGATCTGCCCCCGCGCGATGCCGTGCACATCTGGACGGTGGACCGGCACCTGGTGGAGACCGCCGTGCAGGCCGGAGGCCTGACCACCCGCGTCGCGCGCCCCGATCTGCTGGTGCTCGGGGCGCTGCTGCACGACATCGGCAAGGGCCGCGGCGGCGACCACAGCGTCGTCGGAGCCGAACTCGCCACCCGGATCGGACGCCGGATGGGCCTGTGGCCCTCCGACGTCGCCGTGCTGTCCGCGATGGTCCGCCACCATCTGCTGCTTCCGCACACCGCGACCCGGCGCGATCTCGACGACCCCGCCACGGTGGAGTCCGTCGTCGAGGCCATCGACGGCGACCCGGTGCTGCTCGAACTGCTGCACGCACTCGCCGAGGCGGACTCGCTCGCGACGGGCCCGGGAGTGTGGGGCGACTGGAAGGCGGCGCTCATCCGGGAACTGGTCCGGCGCTGCCGGCTGATGATGGCGGGGGAGGAGCTGCCGCACCCCGATCCGATCGACCCCCAGCTCGCCGGGCGGGCGGAACAGGGCGGCATCCACGTCGACCTGCAACCCGGGGAGAACCCGCACGCCTACACCGTGACGGTTGTCGCGCCCGACGAACCGGGTCTGCTGTCCGACGCCGCCGGAGTGCTGGCACTGTACGGCCTGCGCGTGCTGTCCGCCTCGGTGGGCAGCCACGCCGGCAGCGCGGTCAACAGTTTCGCCGTCGCCCCGCTGTTCGGGTCCCCGCCGGCGGCGGGCCTGCTGCGGCAGGAACTCGTCCGGGCCCGCTCCGGGGATCTGGACCTGCTCGCCACACTCGCCGCGAAGGAGCACGCCGCCCGCGAGGCGCAGCTGCCCGAACGACCGGAGCGGGCCGTGCCGGGCACCTACGCGCAGGCGCCTCCGCACCTGATCTGGATCGACGCCCCGGAGCAGGGGCAGGCGATTCTGGAACTGCGCGCCGAGGACCGGCTGGGCATGCTGTGCCGGCTCGCGGACGCGTTCGAACGGTGCGGTGCCGACGTGCGGTGGGCCCGGGTCGCCACTCTCGGACGCACCGTCGTGGACGCGTTCTGCATCGACCTCGCAGGCTCCGACACCCGGGAGAACCGGGAGCGGATCGAGCGGGCCGTGCTGGCCGTGGTGCCCGCGCCGGAACCGAAGAAACCCGAGGACAACGGCTGAGCGTGGGGCGGGCGCTCGTGCACGTGCGAGAACTCGTGCCGCGAACGGCTACCCTGGAACGCAGAACTGTCCGCATCTTCGCCAGACCCAGGAGCGCATTCGGTGTTCGAATCCCTTTCCGACAGGTTGACCGGAGCCCTCAAGGACCTGCGCGGCAAGGGGCGCCTCTCCGACGCCGACATCGACGCGACCGCCCGGGAGATCCGCCTGGCGCTGCTCGAGGCCGACGTCGCGCTTCCCGTGGTGCGCTCGTTCATCGCCAAGATCAAGGAACGTGCCAAGGGCGCCGAGGTGCACGGCGCGCTCAACCCCGCCCAGCAGGTCGTCAAGATCGTCAACGAGGAACTCGTCGGGATCCTCGGCGGTGAGACCCGCCGGCTGCAGTTCGCCAAGACCCCGCCCACGGTGATCATGCTCGCCGGTCTGCAGGGTTCCGGTAAGACCACCCTCGCCGGCAAGCTCGCCAAGTGGCTCAAGGACCAGGGACACACCCCGCTGCTCGTCGCCTGCGACCTGCAGCGACCCGGTGCGGTCACCCAGCTGCAGATCGTCGGTGAGCGCGCCGGCGCGACCGTGTTCGCCCCGCACCCCGGCACCTCGATCGGCGGAGGCGAGAACCCGCTCGGCATCACCGCCGCCGACCCGGTGAACGTCGCCCGCGACGGCATCGCAGAGGCCCGCGCCAAGCACTACGACGTCGTCGTCGTCGACACCGCCGGCCGTCTCGGCATCGACGAGGAGCTGATGGCCCAGGCCGCCGGCATCCGCGACGCCGTGCAGCCCGACGAGACGCTGTTCGTGCTCGATGCCATGATCGGCCAGGACGCCGTGAGCACCGCCGAGGCGTTCCGCGCCGGTGTCGGCTTCACCGGCGTGGTGCTCACCAAGCTCGACGGCGACGCCCGCGGCGGTGCCGCCCTCAGCGTCCGTGAGCTGACCGGCCAGCCGATCCTGTTCGCGTCCACCGGTGAGAAGCTCGAGGACTTCGACGTCTTCCACCCCGAGCGCATGGCCAGCCGCATCCTCGGCATGGGCGACGTGCTCACCCTCATCGAGCAGGCCGAGCAGGTCTTCGACGCCCAGCAGGCCGAGGCCACCGCCGCGAAGATCGGTTCCGGTGAGCTCACCCTCGAGGACTTCCTCGACCAGATGATGGCCGTGCGGAAGATGGGGCCGATCGCGAACCTGCTCGGCATGCTGCCGGGTGCGGGCCAGATGAAGGACGCCCTCGCGAACGTCGACGAGAAGCAGCTCGACCGCATCCAGGCGATCATCCGCGGCATGACACCGGCGGAACGCGCCAACCCGAAGATCATCAACGCCTCCCGGCGGCTGCGGATCGCCAACGGCTCCGGCGTCAAGGTCTCCGACGTCAACCAGCTCGTCGACCGGTTCTTCGAAGCCCGCAAGATGATGGCCGCGATGGCCGGGCGCATGGGCATGCCCGGATCCCGCAAGCCGCAGCGCGCGAAGAAGGGCAAGAAGGGCAAGAAGGGCGGCCGCGGGCCGACCCCGCCGAAGATCAAGGGCGGGTTCCCCGGCGGCATGCCCGCCGGCATGCCCGGCATGGGTGGGATGCCCGCCGGGTTCCCGGACCTGTCGAAGATGCCGAAGGGCCTCGACGAGCTGCCGCCCGGTCTCGAGAACTTCGACCTCTCGCAGCTGAAGTTGCCGAAGAAGTAGACCGCCGTGGCGTTCACCCTGCGCGGACGGTCCCTGCCGGACGGCGAACCGATCGAGCTGTGGATCGACGACGACGGCACGTTCGCCGCCGAGCCGATCCCCGGGGCCGAACTGCTCACCGCCGACGGCTGGATCCTGCCCGGTCTCGTCGACGCCCACTGCCACGTCGGGATCCGCTTCGGTGGCGGCGCGGAGGACGCGGACGGGCTGATCGCGCAGGCCGTCACCGAACGCGACGCCGGGGTACTGCTACTGCGCGACGCGGGATCCCCGGTCGACACCCGGCACCTCGACGCGCGGGCCGACCTGCCGCGGATCGTGCGCGCGGGACGGCACATCGCCGCGCCCAAGCGCTACATCCGCGGCCTGCCCGTCGACCTCGACGACGAATCCCAGCTGCCGGATGAAGTGGTGCGCCAGGCCCGTGCCGGCGACGGCTGGGTCAAGCTCATCGGCGACTGGATCGACCGCGGCACCGGCGATCTCGCCCCGCTGTGGTCGGACGCGATCCTCGTCGAGGCCATCGCCGCGGCCCACCGGGAGGGAGCGCGGGTGACCGCGCACGTGTTCGGGGAGGACGCGCTGCCCGGCCTGCTCGCCGCCGGGATCGACTGCCTCGAACACGGCACGGGCCTGACCGACGACACCATCGCCGCGATGGCCGCGCAGGGCACGGCCCTCGTGCCGACGCTGGTCAACATCGACAATTTCCCGGAGATCGCCGACTCGGCCGCCCGGTTCCCGGTCTATGCGGCGCACATGCGGGACCTGCACGCCCGCGTCGCGGACATCGTCGGCGCCGCCCACGACGCCGGAATCCCGATCTATGCCGGCACCGACGCCGGCGGCTCGGTGCGGCACGGGCGCATCGCCGACGAGGTCGCCGCCCTCGGGAAGGCGGGGCTGACCCCGACCGAGGCGCTCGCCGCCGCCAGCTGGGCGGCCCGCACCTGGCTGGGACACCCGAGCCTCGAACCGGGCACGCCGGCCGACCTCACGGTGTACGCGGACGACCCGCGCAGCGGCCCGGACGTGCTGGCCCGGCCCGATCTGGTGATGCTCCGGGGTGCCGTCGTCACCCGCCGCGCCGCCCGCACATGACCGCCCCCGAACCGCCCGACCCGGGGACCGCTGCGGCTCCCGCGCTGCCCGCACCGTCCCGGCCCGCACACCGGTGGGGTATCCCCGCCGCGCTGGCGGTGCTGGCCGTCAACCTCGTCGGATTCACGTTGGGACCGATCCTGGCCGGGGAGGGCTTCGTCGCCGAGACGTACGTGCTCGCCATCATGGCCCCCACCCTGCTCGCCGGGGCGGCGGCCCTCGCGTTCAGCGTGTGGCGGGGCTGCGGGCCCGTCGCCGACTTCGGTCTGCCGCGGTCGTGGGCGGAGTTCCGCGACCAGCTCGGGGTCGGTCTGCTCGGCGGGGGGATCGCGCTGCTCGGCGCGTTGATCCTGGCGGCGATCCTCGTCGTCGCCCTGGGAATCGACGCCGCCGATTCCCCGCTCACCGCGCTGGTCGGGTTGCCCACGGGGTGGAAACTGCTGCTCGTGGCCTGGGTGTGGTTCGGCGCCCCCCTCGGCGAGGAACTGATGTTCCGCGGCATGCTGTGGGGGGCGCTCGAACGCCGGCCCGACCGGTGGTGGGGACGCCCGATCGGCGTCCTGACGATCACCACCGTCGTGTTCGCCGTGTGGCATCAGGAATGGTGGCGGCTGCCGGTGCTGCTGTGGGGCGGCGCGGCGATGGGGTTCGCGCGGCTGCGCGGCCGGTCGGTGTTCTCGTCCTGGGTGGCGCACTCGCTCAACAACACCCTGCCCGCGTTGGGTCTGCTGCTGCTGCTCTGACCTGTCGTTTTCGTCCCGCCGGGTGGATCTGGCAGAATGGACCGCTGTCGTCGCATCCGGTTACGCACCGCGCGGCGGTCACAGGATAGAGGCAAAACCGGGCGTGCCAGAAGGGCGCGTCGTCCGAATTGCACGTGACAGGCGTATTTCGCATGCGCCGAAGGAGATTCGCAGCAGTGGCTGTCAAGATCAAGCTCACCCGTCTCGGCAAGATCCGCAACCCGCAGTACCGCATCGTGGTTGCCGACTCGCGCACCCGCCGCAACGGCCGCGCCATCGAGACCATCGGCAAGTACCACCCGAAGGAAGAGCCCTCGCTGATCGAGATCGACTCGGAGCGGGCCCAGTACTGGCTCGGCGTCGGTGCACAGCCGACCGAGCCGGTCGAGAACCTCCTCAAGATCACCGGCGACTGGCAGAAGTTCAAGGGCCTGCCCGGCACCGAGGGCACCCTGCGCAAGGCCGAGCCCAAGCCGTCCAAGCTCGAGCTGTTCCAGGCTGCCCTCGCGCAGGCCGAGAACGCGCCGGCTGCCGAGGCCATCACGCCCAAGAAGAAGAAGGCCGCCAAGGAAGACGCCGCGGAGGAGTCCTCCGAGTCCACCGAGGCTGCCGAGTAATGAGCGCCGTTGTCGCCGATGCCGTCGAGCATCTCGTCCGTGGAATCGTCGCCAACCCCGACGACGTGCGCGTCGAGCTGATCACGGGCCGTCGGGGGCGCACCGTCGAGGTGCACGTGCACCCCGACGATCTCGGCAAGGTCATCGGTCGCGGTGGCCGCACCGCGACCGCCCTGCGGACCCTCGTCTCCGGCATCGGTGGCCGAGGGATCCGCGTCGACGTCGTCGACACCGACCAGTAGGCGCACCGCGGTGGAGCTCGTGGTGGGCCGTGTCGCCAAGTCGCACGGCATCAAGGGTGAGGTGGTCGTCGAGATTCGCACCGACGAACCCGAGGAGCGCTTCGCCGTCGGCGCGGTGCTGCACGGCCGCAAGCCCCGCGAGCAGACCCTGCAGACGTACACGGTGGAAGCCGCCCGGGAACACTCCGGGCGGCTTCTGCTGCGCGTGCGGGGCGTCACCGATCGCAGCGCCGCCGACGCCCTGCGCGGCACCCTGTTCGTCGTCGACAGCGCCGATCTGCCGCCGTCCGACGACCCGGACGAGTTCTACGACCACGAACTCGAGGGACTGTCCGTACGTATCGTCGAGGGCCGGCCCGACGCCGGCACCGAGATCGGCACCGTTCGCGAGGTGCTGCACACCGCCGCCGGCGAACTGCTCTCCGTCCGGCCGGCCGGCGACGAACAGCGCGAACTGCTGATTCCGTTCGTCACCGCGATCGTGCCGACGGTCTCGCTCGCGGCCGGTGTCGTCGAGATCGATCCGCCCGAGGGTCTGCTCGACCCCGACTTCGGTTCGGAGACATAGCCTCCCGTGCGTTTCGACGTCGTCACCATCTTCCCCGAATACCTCGAGCCGCTGCGCGTCGCGCTGCTCGGCAAGGCGATCGGCAAGGGACTCGTCTCCGTGGGGATCCACAACCTGCGGGACTGGACCCACGACGTGCACAAGGCCGTCGACGACGCCCCGTACGGCGGGGGACCGGGCATGGTCATGAAACCCACGGTGTGGGGGCCCGCCCTCGACGACGTCCTCGCCGGGCCCGACGGCGAACCCGACCCCGACGTGCTGCTCGTCGTCCCCACCCCGGCCGGTGTGCCGTTCGACCAGGCCACCGCGCAACGCTGGGCCGGCGAGAAGCGCATCGTATTCGCCTGCGGCCGCTACGAAGGCATCGACCAGCGCGTCTTCGACGACGCCGCGCGCCGGGTACGCGTCGAAGAGGTCAGCATCGGCGACTACGTGCTCATCGGCGGCGAGGTCGCCGTCCTCGTCATGACCGAGGCCGTCGTGCGGCTGCTGCCCGGCGTCCTCGGCAATCAGCAGTCCCACCAGGAGGACTCGTTCTCCGACGGGCTGCTCGAGGGCCCCAGCTACACCCGCCCCGTCAGCTGGCGCGGCCTCGACGTGCCGCCGGTACTGCTGTCCGGGGACCACGCCAAGGTGGCCGCGTGGCGGCGGGAACAGGCGCTCGAGCGCACCCGCGAACGCCGACCCGACCTGCTCGCCGACTGACCCACGCTCAGTGCGTCCCGGCGCTGCCGAACACCGTGCGGACCACCTCGGTCACCGTCTCCCGCGCGTGCTGCGCGCTCGCATCCCCGGTCGCATCGAACAGCGCCGTGTCCGGCAGATCGGTCCACCGGTCGTCGTCCGCGTCGTAGTGCACGAGTTCGCGGGAGAGCACTACCAGCACGTACCGCTCGTCGTCCCCGACGAACCCCGTGGACAGATGGATCCAGCGCCCGTCCAGGCAGCACATCCAACCCTGCTTGACGCCGAGCCCGGTGGTGTCGCTCAGCCCGTCCGGCAACCCGAATCGCTGGTCGTACCCGTCGGCGCCGACGGGGCCGGCGGCACGCAGGTGCCCCAGGATCGTCGCCCGGCCCCACTCGTCGAGCCCGCCCGTGCCGTCGAGCAGATCCGCGTACCAGGTGAGCAGGTCCGACGCGGTGGTGACGGTGTTCCACCACAGCCCGTCCGCCGGCGCGACGGTGCCGGTGAGCGCGTGCCGCGCGGCGGTACGCTCGACGATCTCCGAGTCGCCGTGCCGGAACCACAGGTCGTTCGCCGCCGAATCGTCCGACGACTCGAGCATCGCGGTGATCCGGTCGTAGTCGCTGCCGCCGAGCGGCAACTCGCCCGTCGCCGCCCGGTACAGCAGGTCGTCGGCGATGAACAGCTTGGCCACCGACGCGGTCTCGACGGGTGTGTCGACGCCGCCGACGACCCGGAGCCCGGTCCGCCGGTCGAGCGCGGCGATCGTGACGTCGGCGCCGCGCCCGGCCGCGGTCGCCGCCGCGGCCGTCATCCGATCGGGCAGCGAACCGAGTGGTTCGAGCGGACCGGGGGACTCGACGCCGGCGGACGGCAGGGCGACCGGCGACCCGACCGGCTCCGGGCCGCACGCCCCCACCGTCGCTGCGGTCAGCAACGACAGCGCCAGCATCGCCCAGCGTCCGCCGCGCACCCGGGACATATCCACCCTCCTGTTGTCGATTGTCCGACGAACTCGTCCCACCGTCGAGGAGACGCGCACGCCCCTCCGCGTCACCGAGGGCGGAGGAAGGATAGCGGTAGGGTCGACCGCTGTGACGACCGCTCTCAAGACCGTGAATCAGCGCATCGCCGAGGAACTCGCCGTCCGGGAAGGTCAGGTCGCCGCGGCGGTCGACCTGCTCGACGGCGGCGCGACGGTGCCGTTCATCGCCCGTTACCGCAAGGAGGTCACCGGCGGGCTCGACGACGCCCAGCTCCGGCAGCTCGAAGAACGCCTGCGATACCTGCGTGAACTCGACGAGCGCCGCACGGCGGTGCTCGAGTCCGTCGAATCCCAGGGCAAGCTGGACGACGAGCTGCGCACGCAGATCCTGCTCGCCGACACCAAGGCCCGGCTCGAGGACATCTACCTGCCGTTCAAGCCGAAGCGCCGCACCAAGGCGCAGATCGCGCGGGAGGCCGGTCACGAGCCCGTCGCCGACGCCCTCCTCGGCGACCCCACCACCGACCCCGCGCAGTACAGCGCCGAACAGCTCGACGGCGCCCGCGCCATCCTCGTCGAACGCTTCGCCGAGGACGCCGACCTCGTCGGCGAGCTGCGCGAGGCGATGTGGACCCGCGGCCAGCTGAAGTCCACCGTGCGTCCCGGCAAGGAAACCGAGGGTGCCAAGTTCGCCGACTACTTCGAGTTCTCCGAGCCCTTCCCCGACCTGCCCTCGCATCGCATCCTGGCGGCGCTGCGCGGCGAGAAGGAGGAGGTGCTGAGCCTGTCGCTCGAACCGGACTCCGAGGAACCCGAGCCCGGGCAGCGCACCTACTACGAAGGCCGCATCGCCACCCGCTTCGGCATCGCCGACGAGGGCCGGGCCGCCGACAAGTGGCTCCTCGACACCGTCCGCTGGGCGTGGCGCACCAAACTGCTCGTCTCCCTCGCCCTCGACATCCGCATGCGGCTGCGGCAGTCCGCCGAGAAGGACGCCGTGGACGTGTTCGCCGCGAACCTGCGCGACCTGCTGCTCGCCGCCCCCGCCGGCACCCGGCCGACGATGGGACTCGACCCCGGTTTCCGCACCGGCACCAAGGTCGCCGTCGTCGACGCCACCGGCAAGGTCGTCGCGCACGACACGATCTATCCGCACCAGCCGCACAACAAGCGGGACCAGGCCCTGGCCACCCTGGCGCGGCTCGTCGCGCAGCACGGTGTGGAACTGATCGCGATCGGGAACGGCACCGCCTCCCGCGAGACCGATGCCCTCGCCACCGAACTGATCGCGAAGTCCGGCGCCACGAACCTGACCAAGATCGTGGTGTCCGAGGCCGGCGCGTCCGTATACTCGGCGTCGGCGTACGCCTCGAAGGAACTGCCGGACCTCGACGTGTCGATCCGCGGTGCCGTGTCCATCGCCCGGCGCCTGCAGGACCCGCTCGCCGAACTCGTCAAGATCGATCCCAAGTCGATCGGCGTCGGCCAGTACCAGCACGACGTGTCCGAGACGCTGCTCGCCCGCTCCCTCGGCACGGTCGTCGAGGACGCGGTCAACGCCGTCGGTGTGGACGTCAACACCGCGTCGGTGCCGCTCCTGGCCCGGGTGTCGGGCATCACGTCGTCCCTCGCCGAGAGCATCGTCGCCCACCGCGACGGGAACGGGCCGTTCCGCACCCGCAAGGACCTCACCGCGGTGCCGCGCCTCGGCCCGAAGGCGTTCGAGCAGTGTGCCGGCTTCCTGCGCATCCCGAACGGCGACGATCCGCTCGACGCGTCGAGCGTGCACCCCGAGGCGTACCCGGTCGTGCGGCGCATCGTCGACACCGCGGGCGGCGGCGTGCGCGAGCTGGTCGGCAACACCGCAGTGCTGCGGCGCCTGCGCGCGGAGGACTTCGTCGACGACCGCTTCGGTCTGCCCACGGTCACCGACATCATCGCCGAACTCGAGAAGCCGGGCCGCGACCCGCGCCCGGAGTTCAAGACCGCGACGTTCGCCGCCGGCGTCGAGAAGGTCGCCGACCTGAAACCCGGCATGGTGCTCGAGGGCGTGGTCACCAACGTCGCGGCGTTCGGGGCGTTCGTCGACGTCGGGGTGCACCAGGACGGTCTCGTGCACGTGTCCGCGATGTCCCGCAGCTTCGTCAAGGACCCGCGCGACGTCGTCAAGTCCGGCGAGGTGGTCAAGGTCAAGGTGCTCGATGTGGACGTGCCGCGGCAGCGGATCGGCCTGACGCTGCGCCTCGACGACGAGATCCCCGCTGGCGCCCCGTCCGGCGGCGGCGACTCGCGCGGTCCGCAGGACCGGGGCGGACGCCGGCCGGGTGGCCGGCAGCAGGGCAAGCGTCAGGGCGGGCAGGGGCAGGGTGGTCACCGCGGGGACCGTCGCCAGGACGCCCCGCCGGCCGCCGGCTCGATGGCGGACGCGTTGCGGCGCGCCGGATTCGGCAAGTAGACGCCGCCGGGCCGCGCCGACTACCGGCGCGGCCCGGTTCCTGACATCCTCGGGAGCATGCAGCCCACGGTGACGACCGGCCGCGCGCCGAAGGACCCGCCCCGCCCCGCCGACGAAGTCCCGAGGGCGATCGCGCCGTGACGGCCGTGACCGAGTGGCTGCAACGCGAGATCATCGACCGCGGGCGCCTGCCACTGCTGTTCTTCCTGCTCGGATTTCTCCTCGCGTTCCTGTTCATCCGGTTCAGCGTCCGCATGATCCGCGCCCAGGTGCGCTGGTGGCCCGGCAACGTCACCCCCGGCGGCCACCACGTGCACCACGTGGTGTTCGGCGTCGTCACCATGGTGATCGCGGGCGGATCCCTCATCGCCGTCTACGAGGACGGCACGCAGACCACCGGGGCGGCCCTGGCCACGCTCTTCGGCATCGGGACCGCGCTCGTGCTCGACGAGTTCGCCCTGATCTTCTACCTCAACGACGTGTACTGGGAGCAGGAGGGACGCGTCTCGGTCGATGCGGTCTTCGTCGCGATCGCCGTCACCGGCCTGGTGCTGCTCGGCCTGCAGCCCCTCGAATTCGCCGACATCACCAACTTCCGGGAGGACCCGTCATGGGTGACCCGCACCCTGATCGCCCTCTCCGCTGTCGGAAATCTGGCCCTCGCGGCGGTCGTGCTGGCCAAGGGCAAGATCTGGACGGGCCTGGTCGGTCTGTTCGTCTTCCCCCTGCTGCTGGTCGGGGCGGTGCGCCTGTCGCGGCCCGGCGCACCCTGGGCCCGCTGGCGCTACACCGGCAAGACCCGCAAGATGCGCCGCGCGATCGAACGCGAGCGGCGCTACCGACGCCCGGTGATCCGGGCGAAGATCTTCGTGCAGGACCTCGTGGCAGGCAAGCCGACGATGGACACCGTGCAGGGAGCCGTCCAGCACTCCCGCGTCGCCGCCGAAGCCGAACTGGCCCGCACCGTGCACGCCGCACCCCCGCCGATTTCCGCCACCCCGGCACCGTCTGGCACAATTGACGGGTTGCCCGGCTCGGGCACGCATACCTGACCTGGGCACGAACCAGTCGAGCACCGCCTTCCGGTGGATGCCGCTCGGTTCCTCTGCTCATGCGAACAAGCGAGGATGACAACCGATGAACACCCTGGACTTCCTGGACGCCAAGTCCCTGCGCGACGACATTCCGGACTTCCGTGCCGGCGACACCCTGAACGTGCACGTCAAGGTCATCGAGGGCTCCAAGGAGCGCGTGCAGGTCTTCAAGGGCGTCGTGATCCGTCGCCAGAACGGTGGCATCCGCGAGACCTTCACCGTGCGCAAGGTCTCGTTCGGTGTCGGCGTCGAGCGGACCTTCCCGGTGCACAGCCCCAACCTCGCCAAGATCGAGGTCGTCACCCGTGGTGACGTGCGCCGCGCCAAGCTGTACTACCTGCGCGAGCTGCGCGGCAAGGCCGCCAAGATCAAGGAAAAGCGCTGATCGTCACGCGCTGACCGTCAGGCCCCGAGTAGCCCGGTCCGGATCCGTTCCGGGCCGGGCTACTCTGATTCGGTGGCAGATTCCTCGCGAGACCCGGCCGTGCCGGAGATGCAGCAGCACAGCACCGACGACACGCCTGGACGCGATCGGAAACAGGACAAGAAGGAGAAGTCGTTCCTGCGGGAACTGCCCGTCCTGATCCTCGTCGCGCTCGTGCTGAGCTTCCTGCTCCAGACCTTCGTCGCGCGGGTGTACCTCATTCCCTCGGAGTCGATGGAGCCCACCCTGCACGGCTGCCCCGGCTGCACCGGCGACCGGATCGTCGTCGAGAAGATCGGCTACCGCTTCGGCGATCCCCGGCCCGGCGACGTCGTGGTCTTCCGCGGCCCCGACTCCTGGTCCACCGGATACGTCTCCACCCGCTCCGACAACGTCGTGATCCGCGGCGTGCAGGAGGTGGGTTCCCTCGTCGGCCTCGTCCCACCCGACGAGAACGACCTCGTCAAGCGCGTGATCGCCGTCGGCGGGCAGACCGTCGAATGCTGCGACGACCAGGGCCGCGTCCTCGTCGACGGCCGCCCCCTCGACGAGCCGTACATCGAGATGGACTTCCCGTTCACCCCCGGCGTGGTCACCTGCGAGACCGAGGTGCGCTCGGGCCGCTGCTTCGGTCCGGTCTCCGTGCCGGACGGCCACATCTGGGTCATGGGGGACAACCGCTCCAACTCCGCGGACTCGCGCTACCACGTCGCCGACGAGAACCAGGGCACCATCCCGGTCGACAACGTCATCGGCAAGGCCCGGTTCATCGTCCTGCCGCCCTCGCGGTGGGGCACCATCGATTCCCCGGAGATCCAGCAACCGTGACCCCGTGGCCGCCGCGCGCTGTGATCCGCAGGTCTGCGGGCCTGCGCACCATGGAGTCGACGCTCGTGCGATGCGGGCTCGGGCCGGTCGCGGGGGTCGACGAGGCAGGCCGCGGCGCCTGCGCCGGGCCGCTCGTCGTCGCCGCGTGCATCCTCGATCCCCGACCACATCCGACGCTCGCGCGTCTCGACGACTCCAAGAAGCTCACCGAGAAGACCCGGGAGGAGCTGTTCCCGATCATCCGACGCCGCGCGGTGGCGTGGAGCGTGGTGATCGTGCCGGCCGCCGAGATCGACGCCATCGGTGTGCACGTGGCCAACATCGAGGGCATGCGCCGTGCGGTGATGCGGCTGTCCGTCGCGCCCGGGTACGTTCTCACCGACGGGTTCCGGGTCCCGGGCCTGCCGGCGCCGTCGCTGCCGGTCATCGGCGGGGACGCCGCGGCGGCCTGCATCGCGGCGGCGAGCGTGCTCGCCAAGGTCACCCGGGACCGGATCATGGTCGACCTGGACAGCGAGCTGCCCGGCTACGGCTTCGCCGTCCACAAGGGTTACAGCACCGCCGCGCACATGGCGGCGCTGCGCGATCTCGGCCCCAGCCGGGAGCATCGCCTGCGATACGCCAACGTCGCCGCCCTCCTCGGCGACGACTCCGGCCACGGCCGATTCGGCTCCGACGAGGCGGATGCGGGATGATGGATCGACACACCAGAACGGGAGGACACCGAGACCGATGAGTGCCGAGGATCTCGAGAAGTACGAAACCGAGATGGAGCTCTCGCTGTACCGGGAGTACCGGGACATCGTCGGTCAGTTCGCGTACGTCGTGGAGACCGAGCGACGGTTCTATCTCGCCAATGCGGTCGAACTGCTCCCGCACAACTCCGGCGGCGAGGTGTACTTCGAAGTGCGCATGTCCGACGCGTGGGTGTGGGACATGTACCGTCCGGCCCGCTTCGTCAAGCACGTCCGGGTCATCACCTTCAAGGACGTCAACATCGAAGAGCTCGACAAGCCGGACCTGCGCCTGCCCGACAAGCTGGGATAGCCGGCTCACCCCATCCGCGCCTTCGTGGCCGAATGTCACATTCAGTCGATTCGATCGAAGCGGTGTGACATTCGGCCACGGGCCGTTCCCCGGCCTCGCCCCGTCGGCAGGAGTTGTCCACACCCGGCGAGTTCATCCACAGATTCCGTGATCCGGACCGGCGGGGGCCGCGGGCGTCCCTCCTGTGCTGCACAGTGGTTGCCACACAGGGAGGGACGGGGATGGGACGTAATCAGCAGGTGGGGGCGCTGGGGGAGGACCTGGCCGCCGAGTTTCTCGAGTCGGCGGGCTTGGTGGTGCTCGCGCGCAACTGGCGTAGCCGGTACGGCGAACTCGATCTGATCGCCGAGGACGGCGACACCGTGGTGTTCGTGGAGGTCAAGACCCGCACCGGCCTCGGGTACGGCACGCCGGCCGAGGCGGTGACCGCGGCGAAGGCGGACCGCATCCGGCGGCTGGCCGCGCTGTGGCTTTCCAGCCACGAGCGACGATGGCGGCGCATCCGGGTCGATGTGGTCACGGTGCTGCTCCCATCCCGGGGCGCACCCGTGATCACCCATCGCCGGCAGGTGCTCTGATGGCGCTGGGGAAGGCCTACTCGGTGGCGGTCACGGGGGTGGACGGACAGGTCGTGGAGATCGAGGCCGACATCGGCCGCGGACTGCCGGGAGTGAAGATGGTCGGTCTGCCCGACACCGCGCTCCAGGAGTCCCGGGACCGAGTCCGGGCGGCGGTGACGAATTCCGGTGGCGAATGGCCGGATTCGCGGGTGGTGCTGGCCCTGTCGCCGGCGACGCTGCCGAAGGTGGGCAGCGTCTACGACCTCGCCCTCGCGTGCGCCGTGCTCAACGCCGCCAAGTCGATTCCACCGGAGTCGGTTGCGCGGACGATTCTGCTCGGGGAGCTGGCGCTCGACGGCCGGGTCCGGTCGGTGCGGGGAGTCCTTCCGGCGGTGCTCTCCGCCAAGCGTGCCGGGTGGGAGCGGGTGGTGGTGCCGGCCGCGACGATGCCCGAGGCCGGGTTGGTCGACGGCATCGACATCTACGGGGCGGGCACTCTCACCGAGGTGGTGCTGTGGCTGCGCGGCGACGGACCGCTCGAGCGACCCGGTCCCCGTCCACCGGGGGAGCGGCCGGGACGTGCGGACATGAGCGAGGTGGTCGGTCAGCACGAGGCACGACGGGCCATCGAGATCGCGGCCGCCGGTGCGCATCATCTGATGCTCACCGGCCCGCCCGGCATCGGGAAGACGATGCTCGCCCAGCGGCTTCCCGGGGTGTTGCCGGCGTTGACGGAGGAACAGGCGCTCGAGGTGACCGCGATCCACTCCGTCGCCGGAACGCTGTCGGCGGATCAGCCGCTCGTCACCGACCCGCCGTTCATCGCTCCCCACCACACCGCGTCGGTCAGCTCGCTCGTCGGCGGGGGCAGCGGCACGGCCAAGCCTGGTGCGGTCAGCCGTGCCCACCGGGGCGTCCTCTTCCTGGACGAGGTCGCCGAGATGGGCACCAAGGCGCTCGAGGCGTTGAGGACCCCGCTCGAGGACGGTGAGGTGCGCATCGCCCGCCGCGACGGCGTCGCGCGCTATCCGGCGCGCTTCCAGCTGATTCTCGCCGCCAATCCGTGCCCGTGTGCGCCGCCTCGCGACGCCGACTGCGTGTGCCCGCCCGCCGCGCGCCGCCGCTACCTGGGAAGGTTGTCGGGCCCGCTGCTCGACCGGGTGGACCTGCGGGTTCGGATGGAGACGGTAGCGACCGGCGCGCTCATGGGGGAGGCGGGGGAGAGCACCGAGGATGTTCGCGCCCGGGTGGCCCGGGCCCGGGCCGCCGCGGCAGCCCGCTGGAACGCGCACGGATGGAGCACCAACGCCGAGGTCCCGGGTCCCGCGCTGCGGCAGAAGTTCCGCCTGCCGCGCGCGGCGCTGGGGCCCGTGGAGTGGGCGCTGCGGAAGGGGGCGATCACCGCGCGCGGCGCGGATCGTGCGTTGCGAGTCGCGTGGACGCTGGCAGATCTCGCGGGGCTCGACGCCCCGGGAGAAGTGCAGGTGGCGACGGCTCTGGATTTCCGGGATCGGGGGACGGTGTGAGCGCGACGGATCCGCGCCGGCTGGCGTGGGCCTACCTGTCGGTCGTGGCGCAGGGGGCGTCGCGCATGCTGAACGCCGCGATCGCGGAGGCCGGCCCGGAGGTGGTCGCGGCAGCGGTGCGCGACGGTTCGATCGGCGGTCCCCTCCGCAGGCGTACCGCCGCCCGTGCCCATCTCGACTCCGCGGCGAGGGACCTCGAGCTGGTGGAGCGGCTGGGCGGCCGTCTGGTCACACCCGACGACGACGAGTGGCCGGCGTGGCAGTTGCTCGCGTTCGACGGTCTCGACGGCGCGGACGCCGATGCCGCGCCGCCGGCGTTGTGGGCGCTGGGGCGACGGCGGATCGACGAGCTGGTGGAGCGGTCCGTTGCCGTCGTCGGCACGCGTGCGGCCAGTGGCTACGGCGAGAACGTGACCGCGGAGATCGCCGGGGACCTGGCGACCGACGGGTGGGCGGTGCTGTCGGGGGCGGCCTTCGGGATCGACGCGGCGGCGCACCGGGCGGCCCTGGGGGTCGGTGGCGCGACGATGGCGGTGCTCGCGTGCGGAGTGGACCGCGCCTATCCGGCAGCGCACACCGGGTTGTTGCGGCAGATCGCCGAGCAGGGGGCGGTGGTCAGCGAGTATCCGCCCGGCACGCTGCCGGCGCGGTTCCGGTTCCTGGCCCGCAACCGACTGGTCGCGGCGCTGGGCGGGGGCGTGCTGGTGGTGGAGGCGGGCTGGCGCAGCGGGGCGCGGAACACGGCGGCGTGGGGGAGACGGCTGGGACGGCCGGTACTGGCGGTTCCGGGGCCCGTGACGTCGGCGGCGTCGCAGGGCTGTCATCGGATGATCCGGGAACAGGAGGCGCGACTGGTGGGCACCGCACGCGAGGTGGTCGAGGAGGTCGGCCCGATGGGTGTGGCCGACGACGGTGACGGGCGGTGGGCGCGAGCGCTCGACGGGCTCTCGGGCGACATGGCGGCCGTGTACGAAGCTCTGCCCGCGGTGGGTGCGGTGTCGGTGCAGCAACTGTCGGTGGCGTCGGGGCTGCTCCCGGAGCGGGTGCGGGCCGCGCTTCCGCTGCTCGAACTCGAGGGACACGTGCAGCGGGAGGCAGCCGGGTGGGCGCGCGGCGGCGGGTGAGCGTCAGGACTGCTCGTGCCCGCGTAGCTCCTCGGCTTTGGCCAGGATGGGCTTGTAGTACTTGTCGCCGAGCACCCGGGTCACCTGGGCCGCGAGCTCGGTCTCCCCGGTCTGGAGTAGGACGTACTCGAGCTCGGCCAGCTGTGCGCCGATCGCCTCGCGCCGGCGGTCCGTCTCCTCGAGGGCGCCGACGAGGCTGGTCAGGTACTGCGACGTGACGGTGTTCATCGTTTCTCGCATACCGCAACGATGGCGGAATTCCGGGGCGATGTCGGCGGATCGGCCGATCCCGGTGGTGTCGCGTCGATGCGGGGGGCGGTGGCCGCCGACGAACGGCACGCGTACGCTGCAGTGGTTAGGTAAGGCTGAGCAAATATGGAGGTGGGCGTGGCCCCGAAGTCCCCGCGATCGACGACCCTGACGGTGACGGGCAGCGAACGCCTGACCCCGCACCTGGTGCGGGTGTACCTCGGCGGTCCCGGGTTCGACGAGTTCGAACCCGGCCCGCACACGGATTCGTACGTCAAACTCGAGCTGGAGGCCGACGGCGAGACGGTCCTGCGTACGTACACGGTGCGGGCTGTGGACCGGGAGGCCGGGCAGATCGCGATCGATTTCGTCGTCCACGGCGATCAGGGTGTCGCCGGCCCCTGGGCGGCGTCCGTACGGCCGGGGCAGACCGTCGTGGTCCGTGGCCCGGGAGGCGCCTACCGTCCGGATCCGGACGCCGACTGGCACCTGCTCGCCGGGGACGACACCGCGATTCCGGCCGTCGCCGCGGCGCTCGAAGCCCTGGCTCCGGATGCGCGGGGCCGGGTGTTCCTCGAGGTGGCCGGCCCCGACGACGAAATCGCCCTCGCGGCGCCCGCCGGAGTCGAGGTCACCTGGCTGCACCGCGGCTCCGCTGCCGGAAATGCCGGGCCGGACCTGTCCGGCGCGAGCGCGCCCCTGGTCTCGGCCGTGACCGGCGCGGAGTGGCTGCCGGGAGACCCGCACGTGTTCATCCACGGGGAAGCGGAGACGGTCATGCAGTACCTGCGGCCGTACGTCCGCAAGACCCGCGGGGTTCCGGCGGCACGCGCGTCGATCTCCGGGTACTGGCGGCGCGGCCGCAGCGAGGAGGGCTTCCGGGAGTGGAAGCGCGAACTCGCCACGGCCGAAGCGCGGTGAGCGGGCTCAGGGGCGTTCGCGGGTGAGGGTGAGCAGTGCGGTCATCGACAGCGCGGCCGAGATCGCGATCGCCAGCGCCATCGGCAGCGCGGTGTCCTCCCCGCCGAGCCCGACCAGCGGCGACACCAGGGCGGCCAGGCCGAACTGCGAGGCGCCCATGACCGCGGAACCGGTGCCCGCCGTCTTCGGCACCTGCCCCTGCGCCAGCGCCGTCGCGTTGCCCATGACGAAGCCGAGGCTGGAGACGACGAGGAACAGCAGGGGCAGCACCAGCCAGCGGGCGGTGTCCGCGACCAGGACCGCGAGCACCAGCAGGATTCCGGCGGCCAGCATCTGGGCTACGCCGTACCGCAACAGGTTCCGCACCTCGAAGCGGCCGATGAGCCGGGTGTTGACGATGTTGCCTGCGACGAGGCCCACCGAGTTGACGGCGAAGATCAGGGAGAACTGTCCCGGCGTCATTCCCAGGACCTCCTGGACCACGAACGGTGACGCGGAGATGTACGAGAACATGGCGCCGAAGCCGAGCGCGAACGTCGCGGCGTAACCCACGAACTGCCGATTGCCGATCACCGTGCCGAAGTTGCGGGCGAGCGTGGCCAGGCCCCCGCTGTGGCGGCGTTCGGGCGGCAGTGTCTCCGGAACGACCGTGAGCACCGCGACGACCATCACCACCGCGAGGCCCGTCAGAACCCAGAAGATGCCGCGCCAACCGATCGGCCCGAGGAGGACGCCGCCGAGCAGGGGTGCGACGATCGGTGCCACTCCGCCGATGATCATCATGATGCTGAACAGGCGGGCGGCCTCGTTGCCGCGGGAGCGATCCGCAATCACCGCGCGCGCCAGCACGATTCCCGTGCCGCCGCTGAAGCCCTGGATCAGGCGCGCCGCGATGAGCACCTCCACTGTCGGCGCCGTCGCGCACAGGGCGCTGCTCAGGGCGAGGACGACGGTGCCCGCCAGTAGCAGGCGACGCCTGCCCCACCCGTCGGAGAGCGGTCCCACGACGAGCTGCCCGACGCCGAGGCCGGCCATGAAGGTGGTGAGCGTGAGCTGGATGCCGACCGTGCTGGTGCCGAGACTCTCCGACATGATCGGCAGTCCCGGCAGATACATGTCGGTGGCCAGCGGTGCGGTGGCGGAGAGCAGTGCCAGACCGAACAGCATCGGCAACGGAATCGTTTTACTCACGAACTAACCTTAGTGTGGGCCCGATCGGCGTGTTCGGTTGCGTGGGCGGTACCCACGGCGCACGGTGACGGCCATGGACACCGCGCTGCCGCCGCCTCTCGCCGTGCACCTCGAGGAGTTCGTCGAGCACCTCGACCTGCAGGGCGGCCGGTCTGCCCACACGATCCGCGCGTACACGACCGACATCCGCACCCTCCTCGCCCACCTCGAGGCCGGCCACCCGGATGCGCGGATCGACGACCTCACCCTCGAGGTGCTGCGCTCCTGGCTGGCCGACCAGGTCGCGGGTGGCGCTGCCCGTACGACCCTGGCGCGGCGCACCTCCTCCGCCCGGACCTTCTGCGCGTGGTTGGCCCGTACCGGCCGGCTCGACCACGATCCCGCGGCTCGGCTGGTGTCGGCCCGCACCCATCGCACCCTTCCGCCGGTGTTGCGGGCCGACCAGGCATGCGAGGTCATGGCGGCTGCGGAAGCCGGTGCGCGCGAGCTGGACCCGGTGGCGCTGCGCGACCGGCTCGTGCTGGAGCTGCTGTACGCGACGGGGATCCGGGTCGGGGAGCTGTGCGGGCTCGACGTCGACGACGTCGATGCCGATCGTCGGGCGCTGCGCGTGCTCGGCAAGGGAAACAGGGAGCGGACCGTGCCGTACGGTGCGCCCGCCGCCACTGCGCTCGACGCGTGGCTGCACAGCGGACGGCCCGCCCTCGCGCGCCCGGACTCCGGGCCCGCACTTCTGCTGGGTGCACGCGGCGGGCGGCTGGGCCCGCGCCAGGTCCGTTCCGTGGTGCACGAGAACGTGGCCGCGGTGCCCGGCGCGCCCGACCTCGCGCCGCACGGGCTGCGGCACAGCGCCGCCACCCATCTGCTCGAGGGCGGGGCCGACCTGCGGGTGGTGCAGGAGTTGCTCGGACATGCGAGCCTCGCGACGACCCAGCTCTACACCCATGTGTCGGTAGCGCGGCTGAGGGCGGCGCACGAACAGGCGCATCCGCGGGCGTGACTCGGGCGACGAACCCGAGGTTTGGTACGGTCGCCGCCGCATCTGCTGCGCAATCCGGGGGGAATTGTGGGACACGAGGAGTCGACGCACGCTCTGCCTGCCTGGCTTCGGGACGAACCGGCGCCGGTCGGCCGCCGCGGAAGGCGACGGGGTGGCGACCGTGCGGTCGTGCTGCCTGCGCATCCGGAGCTGCCTGCGCAGCCGGAGCCGCCTGCGCAGCCTGTACATCCGCCGTCCCGGCCCGCGCCCGTCGAGGTGGACCGGTCGACGGGTCTGCCGGATCCGGTGCCGTCGGTCCCGTTCGGCATGCCTCCTCGAGAACGTCCCGCATCTGTGCCCGAAGCGCGGATCGTCGATGCAGCGGTTCCCGAACCGTCCCGTGTCGAACCTGTCACCCCCGAACCCGTCACCCCCGAACCTGGGGACCCCGAACCTGGGGAGCCCGAACCTGCGGACCCGGAACCCGCCCTCGAAGCCGCAACAACAGAACCGGTGGTGCCGGAACCGGTTGTCACCGGACAACCCGCCGACGCCGCGGTGGCCGGGCCCGCGACTGCGACCGGTCCGGAGGAGGCGGCGGGGCAGAACGGTCCGGGGGAACATCACCGCACCGAGCCCGCACCGCGTCCACCCACGCCCGGCGCGGACGCCGCCGGGTCACCCCTGCGAGCGGCGGACGATCCCGAACGCCCGACGTCGTCGACCCCTCCCGGGCATTCCACCCCAGGACACCGCCGGGAAACCGGCACGGTGGAGTCCGGCGCGCCGGAGCCCCGGCCGTCCGATCAGGACCTGACCTCCGGCGCCCTGGTCCGGCGGTCCCGGCGCTCTCCGGCAGCCGGTTGGCGGCGCAGCGTGCACCGGCTCACCGGCGGGATCCTCGCGCCCGGCGAATCGACCGACGAGGCGTACCGGCGTGAGCTCCGGGACCGGGTCCGGCAGCCGATCAGCGGCGACTACCGGATCGCGGTGCTCTCCCTCAAGGGCGGTGTCGGGAAGACGACGACCACCGTCGGTCTCGGCTCCACGTTCGCCTCGTTGCGGGGGGACTGCGTGATCGCGGTCGACGCGAATCCCGACTTCGGGACGCTCGCGCAGCGAGTGCCCCAGCAGACCGAGTCCACGGTGCGCGACCTGCTCGCCGCGGCCCCGCGGATCTCCCGCTACGCCGACGTCCGCGCGCACACGTCGCAGGCGCCGAGCCGTCTCGAGGTGCTTGCGAGCGAACGCGACCCGGCCGTGTCCGAGGCGTTCAGCGAGGACGACTACCGCCGCGTCGTGGACATCCTGCGGGTGTACTACAACGTCGTCCTCACCGACTGCGGCACGGGCATCATGCATTCGGCGATGCGGGGGGTGCTCGATCTCGCCCACGCGCTCGTGCTCGTCGCATCCCCGGCGATCGACGGGGCCCGGAGCGCTGCCGCGACGCTCGACTGGTTGCAGCACCACGGTTTCGGGGCGCTCGTCGAGCGCACCGTCGTGGTGATCAGCGCTGCCCGGCCCGGGGCCACCAACATCGACATGCAGGCACTGACGGGCCACTTCCTCGCGCGGTGCCGGGCCGTGCAGGTGGTGCCGTTCGACGAGCACCTCGCCGAGGGGGCCGAGATCGACCTCGCTCTGCTCCGGCCCGCCACTCGTCGCGCCTTCCTCGAACTCGCCGCCATGGTCGCCGACGACTTCGCCGCGGTGTCGGGACGTCACGCCGCGGGCCGCGGCCCGGAGCCGAGCCGCGGGCGCGCCTGAGCGGTCCCGCCGCCGCGCCCGGACACGGGCTCGAGACGGATCACCGACCGCACGAGCGGCAACGGGTCGAGGTAGTCGTCGCGGCCTCGGCGCATTCCCCAGTGCAGGCAGGCCACCGCGGGGCAACCCTCGTGGCCCGGCTCGAGGGTGCCGAGCGGGTCCCCCCGTTCCACGCGCCGGCCGGCGGTGACCGTCGCGGTCACCGGCTCGTAGGTGGTGCGCAGCCCGCCGGCGTGCTCCACCGAGACCACGGGTTTGCCGGCGACGGTCCCCGCGAACACCACCACGCCGGCACCGGCGGCGAGCACCGGCTGCCCGGGCCGGCCGGCGAGGTCGGCGCCCCGGTGCCCGGGAAGCCAGTCGTGCTCGGGACCGTCGAAGGGGCGGGCCACCGCCGGCCGTGGCTGCAGCGGCCAGCCGAACTCGCGGGGAGACGCCGCGGCGGGAACCGACCCCGCCAGTGT
Organism: Rhodococcus ruber; assembly: GCF_016804345.1. NCBI lineage: Bacteria > Bacillati > Actinomycetota > Actinomycetes > Mycobacteriales > Nocardiaceae > Rhodococcus > Rhodococcus ruber. The sequence goes on from NZ_CP044211.1 coordinate 2,540,787, forward strand.
GGCGAGCGCGGTCAGGACGGCGATCCCGGTGATCTTCATCCGCCCAGCGTGCCGGGCGGTGCCTGCGACGGACAGAGTCTGCCCGGCATTGTGGACAACCCTCCGATTCGTCCACAGATCGTCCGAACCGGCCCGCTGATCAGGCAGTTGTGGTTCCCGCAGGGCAAGGCCGTACACTGTTCGAGCGGTCTGTGTTCGCAGATCGACTTCGCGCGTCCGCGCGCTGATCGCCGCCCGGTGCTCCGGGCGCCATCGGAAATTGGCCGTCGGCCGGTCCCGCAAGGGTCCGACGGGCATGCGGACGCCAGGGCGGGGATCACCCGATCTCCCGCGGCAACCGAACCGAAAGAGAGAACAGCCATGGCTGTCGTAACAATGAAGCAGCTGCTCGACAGCGGCGCCCACTTCGGTCACCAGACCCGTCGCTGGAACCCGAAGATGAAGCGGTTCATCTTCACCGACCGCAACGGCATCTACATCATCGACCTGCAGCAGACCCTGACGTACATCGACAAGGCGTACGAGTTCATCAAGGAGACGGTCGCCCACGGTGGCACCGTGCTGTTCGTCGGCACCAAGAAGCAGGCGCAGGAGTCCATCGCGGAAGAGGCCACCCGGGTCGGGATGCCCTACGTGAACCAGCGCTGGCTCGGCGGCATGCTCACCAACTTCTCCACCGTCCACAAGCGCCTGCAGCGCCTGAAGGAGCTGGAGTCGATGGAGCAGACCGGTGGGTTCGAGGGTCGCACCAAGAAGGAAATCCTCATGCTCACGCGTGAGAAGACCAAGCTCGAGCGCACCCTCGGTGGCATCCGCGACATGGCCAAGGTGCCGTCGGCGATCTGGGTCGTCGACACCAACAAGGAGCACATCGCCGTCGGCGAGGCCCGCAAGCTGAACATCCCGGTCGTCGCGATCCTCGACACCAACTGCGATCCCGACGTCGTCGACTACCCGATCCCGGGCAACGACGATGCGATCCGTTCGGCTGCGCTGCTGACCAAGGTCGTCGCCTCCGCCGTCGCCGAGGGCGTGCAGGCCCGCGCCGGCCAGAGCGCCGACAAGGACGCCAAGCCGGAGGCCGGCGCCGGCGAGCCGCTCGCCGAGTGGGAGCAGGAGCTGCTCGCGCAGGCCACCCCGGCCGCCGAAGCCGAGGCCCCCGCCGCCGACGCGGCGCCCTCCGCCGAAGCCTGATCCGATGCGCGGCCCTGACCGGTAGATCCTGAGATCATGGTCGGGGCCGTCGCACGCGACCGCGCCGCATCAGTGCACCCGCACGCGACCGAGCCGCATCAGAGGAAACTTCCGCGCGAGCACCCATCGCGCACAACAGACACAGGAGGCTCGCTTCCCATGGCGAACTACACCGCCGCCGACGTCAAGCGTCTGCGTGAGCTCACCGGCTCCGGAATGCTGGCGTGCAAGAACGCCCTCGCCGACAACGACGGCGACTTCGACAAGGCCGTCGAGCAGCTGCGCATCAAGGGCGCCAAGGACGTGGGCAAGCGCGCCGAGCGCTCCACCGCCGAGGGCCTGGTCGCCGCGAAGAACGGCGTGCTCATCGAGCTCAACTCCGAGACCGACTTCGTCGCCAAGAACGACGAGTTCCAGGCTCTCGCCGAGAAGATCGTCACCGCTGCGGCCGAGGCCAAGCCGGCCGACCTCGAGGCCCTCAAGGCCGTCGAGGTCGACGGCAAGACCGTCGACACCCTCGTGCAGGAGCTCTCCGCCAAGATCGGCGAGAAGCTCGAGCTGCGCCGTCTCGCCGTCTTCGACGGCCCCGTCGCGGTGTACCTGCACAAGCGTGCGTCCGACCTGCCGCCGGCTGTCGGCGTGCTCGTCGAGTACTCCGGTGAGGGTGACGCCGCCGCAGAGGCCGCCCGTGCCGCCGCGATGCAGGTCGCCGCGCTGAAGGCGAAGTACCTCTCCCGCGACGAGGTTCCGGCCGACACGGTCGAGAACGAGCGCCGCATCGCGGAGGAGACCGCCAAGAACGAGGGCAAGCCGGAGGCCGCCCTGCCGAAGATCGTCGAGGGCCGGCTCAACGGCTTCTTCAAGGACGTCGTGCTGCTCGAGCAGGCCTCGGTGACGGACTCGAAGAAGACCGTCAAGGCGCTGCTCGACGATGCCGGTGCCACCGTGTCGCGCTTCGTGCGTTTCGAGGTCGGCGGCAGCTAGACCTCTCGTTTCCTCGACCCCGTCGGCGCTCGCCGGCGGGGTCGAGGCGCGTCGGCGACCCGATTTCGGGCCGATCGGACACTCGCGCCCCCGTCTCGGTTCCACGGGGTCGGATGAGGCAGGATGAAAGGGCCGACCCACCGCTCGACCCGAGGAGAACCATGTCCGAACACGCCCAGGAACGTCCCGGTTTCCGTCGGGTGCTGCTCAAGCTCGGTGGGGAGATGTTCGGCGGGGGCAAGGTCGGTCTCGACCCGGACGTGGTGACGACCGTCGCCGAGGAGATCGCCGAGGTCGTCCGCTCCGGGGTGGAGGTAGCCGTGGTCATCGGCGGCGGCAACTTCTTCCGGGGCGCCGAACTGCAGCAGCGCGGTCTCGACCGCGCTCGCTCCGACTACATGGGCATGCTCGGCACGGTAATGAATTCCCTTGCGTTGCAGGATTTCCTGGAGAAGCAGGGCGTGGACACCCGCGTCCAGACCGCTATCACGATGGGGCAGGTCGCCGAGCCGTACCTGCCGCTGCGTGCCCGCCGGCATCTCGAGAAGGGCCGCGTGGTGATCTTCGGTGCCGGCATGGGCATGCCGTACTTCTCCACCGACACCACCGCCGCGCAGCGCGCCCTCGAGATCGGCGCGGAGGTGGTCCTTATGGCCAAGGCTGTCGACGGGGTCTACTCGGCCGACCCCCGGATCGACGCCGACGCGACCCTGTTCACCGAGATCACCCACCGCGAGGTCATCGAGAAGGGCCTCAAGGTCGCGGATGCGACCGCCTTCAGTCTCTGCATGGACAACGACATGCCGATCATGGTCTTCAACCTGCTCACCGAGGGGAATATCGCTCGGGCTGTCGCCGGTGAGAAGATCGGAACACTCGTACGGTCATGAACGGACAACGGAACATGGAGGAACAGCCGTGATCGATGAAGCTCTCTTCGAAGCCGAGGAGAAGATGGAAAAGGCCGTCACGGTGGCCAAGGACGATCTCGGATCCATCCGCACCGGCCGCGCGAACCCCGGCATGTTCTCCAGGATCGTCGTCGACTACTACGGCGCGCCCACCCCGGTCACGCAGATGGCCAGCATCAACGTCCCCGAGGCGCGCATGGTGGTCGTCAAACCCTACGAGGCCTCGCAGCTCGGCCCGATCGAGACCGCGATTCGCAACTCCGACCTGGGGGTCAATCCGACCAACGACGGGTCCCTGATCCGCATCTCCATCCCGCAGCTGACCGAGGAACGCCGCCGCGAGCTGGTCAAGCAGGCCAAGGCCAAGGGTGAGGACGCCAAGGTGTCCGTGCGCAACGTGCGACGCAAGGCGATGGAGGAGCTGCACCGCATCCAGAAGGACGGCGAGGCCGGCGAGGACGACGTCACCCGCGCGGAGAAGGAGCTCGACAAGACCACGGCGAAGTACGTGGCGCAGATCGACGAGCTGGTCAAGCACAAGGAAGCCGAGCTGCTGGAGGTTTAACCGTGGGTACCGCCGCCGGGTCGTCCGATCCGCAGCTCCCCCTGGGCGTCACCGACGCCGACTCGGCGGCCGACGCCGCGAAGGCGGGCACCGAGGTCCCGCCGGGCCGGCCCGATCCGACCCCTGCCGCGGAGCCGGAGAAGAAGGCGTCCCGCGCCGGCCGGAACCTGCCCGCCGCCGTGGGCGTGGGCGCCGGGCTCGGTGGCCTCGTCATCGGCGTGCTCGCGTTCGCCCCCAAGGCCTGGCTCCTCGTCGTCGCGGTGGCCATCGCGATCGCCACCTGGGAGGTCACCAAGCGCCTGCGTGAGGCGGACGTCCTGGTTCCCCGGGTCCCGCTCCTGGTCGGGGGGCAGGCGATGATCTGGCTCGGCTGGCCCTACGGCACCACCGGCGTGCTCGGCGCCTTCGCCGGCACCACCGTCGTGTCGATGCTGTGGCGGCTGTTCGACCGCGGACTGCGCGGCCGGCCCCGCAACTACCTGCGCGACACCGCGGTCACCGTCTTCACCGCGGCATGGGTACCTTTCCTCGCGTCGTTCGCGACGCTGATGGTCCTCGAGGACGACGGTGCCGCCCGGGTGTTCTGCCTGATGATCGTGTGCGTCGCATCCGACGTCGGCGGATACGCGTCCGGGGTGCTGTTCGGCAAGCACCCGATGGCGCCCGCGATCAGCCCGAAGAAGTCCTGGGAGGGTTTCGGCGGCTCGGTTCTCGCCTGCACCGTCGCCGGTGTGCTCACGGTGACCCTGCTGCTCGACGCCGCCTGGTGGATCGGTGTGCTCCTCGGCGTCGTGCTCGCCGCCACGGCCACGGCGAGCGACCTGATCGAGTCGCAGGTCAAACGGGATCTCGGCATCAAGGACATGGGCACCCTGCTGCCCGGCCACGGCGGGATCATGGATCGGCTGGACTCCATCCTGCCGTCCGCGTTCGTCACCTGGCTCGTCCTCGGGGCCTTCGTCTAGGCCGGTGACGAGAAGGCAGCGGTCCGACACGCACGGGGTGGTGCCCAGCCCCAACATCTGGCACTGGCCGGAGGTCTACGAGGAAGAGAACCGCGCCCAGGACGTCCACGGCGTCGTGTACACGGCGCTGCGCGAGGCATACGACTGGGCCGGTCGGGACGTGGTCGACGTGGGCTGCGGCACCGGCTTCCACCTGCCGATGTTCGCGGCCGCGGCGCGCACCGTGACCGGTGTCGAACCGCACCCGCCGCTGGTGGAACTGGCACGGCGACGGACGCGGGGCGGGCCGGGCGTGCGAGTGCAGACCGGTTCGGCCGAGCACCTGCCGCTCGCGGACAGCAGCGTGGACCTCGTGCACGCCCGTACCGCGTACTTCTTCGGTCCCGGGTGCGGGGCAGGTATCGCCGAGGCGATGCGCGTGCTGCGGCCCGGCGGCGCCCTCGCGATCGTCGATCTCGACGCGACCGCCCATCCGTACGGCGAATGGATGCGCGCGGACCTGCCGCACTACGACCCGCGCACAGTCGAATCGTTCTTCGACGCCCAAGGTTTCGACCTGCGCCGGCTCGACACGGAGTGGCGTTTCCCGGACCGCGCCACGCTCGAGCGCGTACTCGGCATCGAGTTCGGCCCCCAGGTTGCCGAGCGTGCGGTGCGTGGCACGGCAGGCACCGCCCTCACGGTGCGCTACCGGCTGCACGTGCGCCGCAAGCCCCGGGGACTGGAGATCGCCTGACCGTGCCGCGAACCTGCCGGGGGCTGCGGACCTGCCGGGGGCTGCGGACCTGCCGGGGCCGCGAACCTACCGGTGGTGGGTGCCCCGGATGCGGAACACCCGGGCCAGTTCGCTGATCCTCTTGGCCTTGGCCAGGCGGGGCAGGTCACTGCCGTCGCGCACACCGCGGCCGTCCTCCCCGAGTGTGTCGATCACGTCGCGGGCCCAGCCGACCTCGTCGGAACTGGGGCTCAGGGCGGCGTTGGCGAACGGTGCCCGGGCCGGGGTCATGCACAGCTTCCCGGTCATTCCCATGGAGGCGGTCAGCTTCGCCTCCCGCTCGAGAACCTCGGGGTCGTCGGTCAGCGACGGTCCGTCGACGGGACCGGGCAGGCGGGCCGCCCGGCTCGACACGACCAGGCGGGAACGCGGGTACGCCATCGCGAGCGGGGAGTCGTCCATTCCGGTGTCGCGGCGGAAGTCGCCGCTGCCGAAAGCCAGCCGGAACGTCCCGTCGGCGCGGGCGATCTCGGGCGTGGCCTCGAGGCCCACCGCCGACTCGATGAGCACGAGGATGCGGGTTCCGGGCGGCAACTGAGCGGCGGTGGCGTCGACCTGCTGGCCGCTTTCGGTCTTGGCGAGCATCACGCCCTGCAGGCCGGGAACCGCGGCGAGCGCGGCGAGATCGTCGGCCCAGTGCACGGTGGTGGCGTCGTTGATCCGCACCCAGGCACGGCCACCGCCGCGCAGCCATTCGACGACGTGACCCCGTGCGGCGGCTTTGCCGGCCGCCGGCACGGCGTCCTCGAGGTCGAGGATCACGGCATCGGCTGCGGACGCGGCAGCCGCCGCGAAGCGCTCCGGGGCGGTGCCCGGAACGAGCAGCCAGGATCGGGCGAGCTCGGGTGCGACGGTGGCGGAGGCGGGGGCATCCAGGTGGGCGGTCACGTCAGGCTCCTCGGGTGAAGGTCTTGTCTCCAGGGTGCCCTCTTGTCGCCGCGTTGGGGAGATTGGGTGCGTTGTGTTCGTCACCCGCCGCTGGGCGGCGCGGTGTCACCGCCGCTGGGCGGCGCTGTGTCACCGCCGCTGGGCGGCGCTGTGTCACCGCCGCTGGGCGGCGCGGTGCTAGCGCCGCTTCGCGGCACGCTTGATCTGCAGGATCCGCACACCGCCCGCCAGCGCCATGACGAGGGCTCCCGCGATGGCCGACAGCAGCAGGCTCACCCCCAGCGGCAGGGTGAACTCCCAGGCGAACAGTTCCATGGTGACCGAGTCGAGGTTCTGCAGGATGAACACGAGCAGCAGGATCAGGACCAGAACACCGATGACCAGGCCGGTCCACGTCGATGCCGCGCGGCTGCGGTCGAGGGGAATCTCCGGCGCGGGACGGAGGTCGGAATCGGGCGTGGCCTTCGTCGAGCCCTGCCGGTCGGGCCGATCCCCGCCGGGCAGGTCCGGTACCGGATCGGGCAGATTCGCGGGGCGGTCGGTCATGGATCGATCATCTCGCTCCGGCTGCCGCTGCACACCGTATTCGGCGAGGAAGACCGGCTCCGCCGCCGTAATGGATAATGGGTCATTATGCCCTCCTCTCTTCCCCTGGTTTTCGACGCGCCCAAACGCGGTATGCCGCCGCGTCACCTCGCCGACCTCGACGCCGAGCAGCGCCGGGCGGCCGTGCGTGAACTGGGCCTGCCGTCCTTCCGGGCCGATCAGCTGGCCCGGCACTACTACGGGCGGCTCGAGGCCGATCCGGAGAAGATGACGGATCTGCCGGCGAAGGTGCGCGAGCAGGTGGGGGCGGCGTTCTTCCCCGCGTTGCTGACACCGGTCAAGCACGTGGCGTGCGACGGCGGCGAGACCCGCAAGACGCTGTGGCGCGCCGGGGACGGCACCCTCCTCGAGAGTGTGCTCATGCGCTACCCCGACCGCGCCACCCTGTGCATCTCGAGCCAGGCCGGCTGCGGGATGGCCTGCCCGTTCTGCGCGACCGGCCAGGGCGGCCTGGATCGGAACCTGTCCACCGCCGAGATCGTCGATCAAGTGCGCGCCGCGGCCGCGGCCCTGCGCGACGGTGACGTGGCCGGGGGACCGGGTCGTCTGTCCAACGTGGTGTTCATGGGGATGGGGGAGCCGCTGGCGAACTACAAGCGGGTGGTGGCCGCGGTGCGGCGCATCACCGCCCCGCCGCCGGAGGGACTGGGCCTGTCGCAGCGGTCGGTCACCGTCTCCACCGTCGGTCTGGCGCCGGCGATCCGCCGGCTGGCCGACGAGGACCTGAGCGTGACCCTCGCCGTGTCGCTGCACACGCCGGACGACGAACTGCGCGACACGCTGGTGCCGGTCAACAACCGCTGGCCCGTCGCCGAGGTGCTCGACGCCGCGCGCTACTACGCCGACCGGACCGGTCGCCGTGTCTCCGTCGAGTACGCCCTGATCCGCGACGTCAACGACCAGCCGTGGCGGGCGGACATGCTGGGCAAGAAGCTGCACAAGGCGCTCGGCCCGCTGGTGCACGTGAACCTGATCCCGCTCAACCCGACGCCGGGCAGCGAATGGGACGCCAGCCCGAAGCCGGTCGAGCGCGAGTTCGTTCGTCGCGTCCAGGCTCAGGGGGTCTCGTGCACCGTGCGGGACACCCGGGGCCAGGAGATCGCGGCAGCCTGCGGCCAGCTCGCCGCCGAGAACTGAATACGGACTCGCGGCAAGCGAAGGGTCCGCCCGGGACGAACCGGGCGGACCCTTCGGTGTTGCTGTGGGGACGTGCGGCTACCTGCGGCGCCGGCGCTGGACGATGTCGCGCACCAGGATGGCGACGAGCAGCGCGGCGAAACCGATCAGGAACCAGTTCTCGACGTTGCCGTTGTGGTTGCCGATGATCATCGCCAGCAGGAACAGGGCGATGAGCCAGCCCATGAAACGGAACAGGCGGGGCGCCTCGCCACTCCAGCCCCACTCCGCCGACGGCACCTCGGCCGTGTCGACGCCAGTGGTCTTCAACTCGGTACCGGCCACCGCTTGTCCTCCTGGTCGCAAAGATCTTCGCTGTTGGGCCAATCGTGACATACGACCGCCCGTCGTACGAAGTGGGGGCGCGCTCCCGCGCGCCGGGCGGGTGATTCAGCCTCCCCTCAGGGCGGTCGGGAACAATGTCGGCGTGGCCGACTCGCAACCCAGCTCCCGCACCCGTGTCCTGCTGCTCGGCAGCACCGGCTCCATCGGCACCCAGGCACTCGAGGTGATCGCCGCCAACCCCGACCGGTTCGAGGTGGTCGGTCTCGCCGCCGGTGGTGGCAACATCGATCTGCTCGCCGAACAGATCCGCGTCACCGGCGTGACCGAGGTGGCCGTCGCGAACGCACAGGCCGCCGCGCGCCTCGACCTCCCGGGCCTGCAGGTCCGCAGCGGGCCGGAGGCGGTGACGAGGTTGGTGCGCGACGTGGAGGCCGACGTGGTGCTCAACGCCCTCGTCGGATCCCTCGGCCTGGAGCCGACGCTGGCCGCACTGGCGACGGGCGCACGCCTGGCGCTGGCCAACAAGGAGTCGCTCGTCGCGGGCGGCGCACTGGTCACCGCCGCCGCGGCCCCGGGGCAGATCGTGCCGGTGGACTCGGAGCACTCGGCGCTGGCCCAGTGCCTGCGCGGCGGCAGCCCCGACGAGGTGGCCCGGCTCGTGCTGACCGCCTCGGGTGGTCCGTTCCGCGGCTGGACGGCCGAACGGCTCGAGTCGGTCACCCCCGAGCAGGCCGGCGCCCACCCGACCTGGTCGATGGGCCCGATGAACACCCTGAACTCGGCGACGCTGGTGAACAAGGGCCTGGAACTGATCGAGACGCACCTGTTGTTCGGCATCGGCTACGACCGGATCGACGTCACCGTGCACCCGCAGTCGATCGTGCACTCGATGGTCACCTTCACCGACGGGTCCACGCTGGCCCAGGCGTCGCCGCCGTCGATGAAGCTGCCGATCGCGCTCGCGCTGGGCTGGCCGCACCGGATCGCGGACGCGGCGCCGGCCCTCGACTTCACGACCGCCTCGACGTGGGAGTTCGAACCCGTGGATCACGACGTCTTCCCCGCGATCGAACTCGCCCGGGCCGCCGGGGTGGGCGGCGGATGCCTGACCGCGGTGTACAACGCCGCGAACGAGGTGGCCGCGGAGGCTTTCCTGGCGGGGGCGCTGCCGTTCCCCGGGATCGTGCGCACGGTGGCGGCGGTGCTGGCCGACGCCGACGCCTGGTCCGCGGCACCCGCTACCGTGGAAGATGTGCTCGCCGCCGACGGCTGGGCTCGGGACCGAGCCCGCGCGCTCGTGAAGTAGGAGGACCGGCCACCGATGATGTTCGTTCTGGGCGTCGTGCTGTTCGCCCTCGGCATCGCCGTATCCATCGCCCTGCACGAGGCCGGGCACATGTGGACCGCGCAGCGCCTCGGCATGAAGGTGCGGCGCTACTACATCGGGTTCGGGCCGCGGCTGTACTCGTTCCGGCGCGGTGAGACCGAGTACGGCCTCAAGGCGATCCCGGCGGGCGGCTTCTGCGACATCGCGGGCATGACGGCGCTCGACGAGCTGGCTCCCGACGAGCACGAGCGCGCCATGTTCAAGCAGAAGGCATGGAAGCGCGTGGTGGTGATGTCCGGCGGCATCGCGATGAACTTCCTCCTCGGGATGGTGCTGATCTTCGGGCTCGCCGTGGCGTGGGGTCTGCCGCGGCTGGGGGAGACCCCGGCGGAGATCGGGGAGCTCTCGTGCGTCGCACCGACCCAGGCCGGTGAATCCGGGGGCTACGAGCTCGCGCCGTGCAGCGGGCCGGGTCCGGCCGCCGCTGCCGGCCTCGAGGTCGGGGACGTCGTCGTCTCCGTCGGCGGCACCGAGGTCGCGACATTCGCGGACCTGGTCGAGGTCACCCGCGCCGCAACCGGCACGGTGGATTTCGTCGTCGAGCGCGACGGTCGCACGTTGACGATCCCGGTGCCGGTCCAGTCCGCCCAGCGCTGGGTGCAGGATCCCGAGACGGGCGCGATCACCTCGGAGACCGTCAGCGCCATCGGGGTGGCCGCGCCGCCGTCCGTCACCGAATACAACGCGTTCACCGCGGTGGGCGGCACGCTGCAGTTCACCGGCGACATGTTCGTGCTCACCGCGCAGGCCCTCGCCGACCTGCCCAGCAAGGTGGGGGCGCTGTGGGAGTCGGTGACGGGCGGCGAACGCGACCCCGACACCCCGATCAGCGTGGTCGGTGCCTCCGTCATCGGTGGGCAGGTCGCCGAGCGGGGCATCTGGCAGATGTTCGTCCTGCTGCTCGCCCAGCTGAACTTCTTCCTGGGCATGTTCAACCTGCTCCCGCTGCTGCCGCTCGACGGCGGCCACATCGCCGTCGTCGTGTACGAGAAGGTCCGCAACTGGATCCGCGGGCTGCGCGGGCTGCCGGTCGGCGGCCCGGTCGACTACACGAAGCTGCTGCCCGTCACCTACGTGTTCGTCCTCATCGGCGGCGCGTTCATGCTGTTGACACTCACCGCGGACATCGTCAACCCCATCCAGCTGTTCTGACCCACACCGCTAGAATTGCCGCGTAGCTACGAAAGAAGGCGAAACGTGACCAGCCCCGTCGGTTTGGGCATGCCCGAAGTTCCCGCCGTCCTCGCGCCCCGGCGCAAGACCCGTCAGCTCATGGTCGGCGACGTCGGCGTGGGCAGCGACCACCCGGTGTCGGTGCAGTCGATGTGCACCACCAAGACGCACGACGTCAACGCGACGTTGCAGCAGATCGCGGAGCTCACCGCGTCCGGTTGCGACATCGTCCGGGTCGCGTGCCCGCGGCAGGAGGACGCCGACGCGCTCGCCGCGATCGCGAAGAAGAGCCAGATCCCGGTCATCGCGGACATCCACTTCCAGCCGCGCTACATCTTCGCCGCCATCGACGCCGGCTGCGCCGCCGTGCGCGTCAACCCCGGCAACATCAAGGAGTTCGACGGCCGCGTGAAGGAGGTCGCCAAAGCCGCCGGCGCCGCGGGCATCCCGATCCGTATCGGAGTCAACGCCGGCTCGCTGGATCCGCGCATCCTGAGCAAGTACGGCAAGGCCACGCCCGAGGCGCTCGTCGAGTCCGCGCTGTGGGAGGCGAGCCTGTTCGAGGAGCACGGCTTCGGCGACCTCAAGATCTCGGTCAAGCACAACGACCCCGTCGTGATGGTCGAGGCCTACCGTCAGCTCGCCGCGCAGTGCGACTACCCGCTGCATCTGGGTGTGACCGAGGCAGGGCCCGCCTTCCAGGGCACGATCAAGTCGGCCGTCGCGTTCGGTGCGCTGCTCAGCGAGGGCATCGGCGACACCATCCGGGTGTCGCTGTCGGCGCCGCCCGCCGAGGAGATCAAGGTCGGCACCCAGATCCTGCAGTCGCTGAACCTGCGGCCGCGCAAGCTCGAGATCGTCTCCTGCCCGTCGTGCGGCCGCGCGCAGGTCGACGTCTACACCCTCGCCGACGAGGTCACCGCAGGCCTTCAGGGCATGGAGGTGCCGCTGCGCGTCGCGGTCATGGGCTGCGTCGTCAACGGCCCCGGTGAGGCACGCGAGGCCGACCTCGGCGTCGCGTCCGGCAACGGCAAGGGCCAGATCTTCGTCAAGGGCAAGGTCGTCAAGACCGTCCCCGAGGCCCAGATCGTCGAGACCCTCATCGAGGAGGCCATGCGCATCGCCGAGGAGATGGAAGGCGACGCCGGCACCGGAAACCCGGTGGTCTCGGTCGGCTGAACCGGTTCGGCGGGCACAGGACTCCCGCGCGGCCCCGGCTTCTGGCAGTCTGAGTGCGTATCCGCAGTCGACAGGTGGTGGGACGTGCTCAAGCTTCTGGGAGTCCGGTCTCTCGGCGGCCGTGACACCGCACACGTGCTGCGGGTGCTGGCCCGCGATCCGGTGGCGGCGTGCATGGTGGCCGGCCGGATCGAGGAGTACGGCCTCGACTCCCGCGCCGTCGGCGGTGACATGTGGAGCCGGGGCGGACCCGACGAGTCGCTGTGCTTCTCGGGGGCGAACCTCGTCCCGCTGCTCGGCGATCGCGACGACCTGCATGCCTTCGCGGACCGCGCCGCCCGCGGCCCCCGCCTGTGCTCGTCGCTCGTCGGCCGTGCCGAACTCGCCTTGCCGATGTGGGAGGTCCTGCAGCCGGAATGGGGTCCCGCCCGCGAGGTGCGGGCCGAGCAACCGCTGCTGGTGCTCGACCGGGAACCCCTCGTCGTCCCCGACCCGCTGGTGCGGCGCGTGCGACCGGACGAGATCGACGCCTACATGCCGGCCGCGATCGCGATGTTCCGCGAGGAGGTCGGTGTGGATCCGTGCGCGGGTGACGGCGGAGCGGGATACCGCCGCCGGGTGCAGAGCCTGATCGCCACCGGACGCGCATGGGCCCGCTTCGAGCACGGCCGGGTGGTGTTCAAGGCCGAGATCGGCTCCCAGTCCTCGTCTGTGGGGCAGATCCAGGGCGTGTGGGTGGACCCCGGCAGGCGCGACGCCGGCCTCGGCTCGACCGGCACCGCGGCCGTCGCCGCCGCCGTCACCGCCGGTGGCCGGCTGCCGAGCCTGTACGTCAACAGCTTCAATCACCGCGCTCGCGCGGCGTACGCCCGGATCGGCTTCCGGCAGGTCGCGACCTTCTGCACGGTTCTGCTGGACTGAGGGGCCGCTCCGTCCGGGCCGTGTCGCCTCCCCGATCCCGGGTGCCACCGGTCCTACGATGACGGCGATGAGAACTCGACCCGTCTGCGCCCCGGTCCCGTCCGTCCGGTTCGTCCAGGCACCGCGTCGGCTCCTGCCGATCCTGGCAGCCGCCGTCGCATTGGCCGGCGGCGTCGTGGCATGCACCCCCAAACCCGCCGGACCGGAGCCTGCCGCACAGGAGTTCCTCACCGACTTCGCCGAGCGGGACTTCGCTGCGGCCGCTGCCCTGACCGATCGTCCCGACTCGGCCGAGGAGGCGCTCGCGGCGACGTGGACGGGGCTGCAGGCGGAGGGTCTCGAGGTGGACACCGACGGGGTGCGGATCGACGGGGACACCGCGACCGTCACCTACGTCTACGAGTGGGACCTGCCCGGCGAGCGCGTGTGGCGGTACTCCGGGCAGATGAACATGGGCCGCAGCGGCGAGGACTGGGTGGTGCGCTGGACGCGGTCGAACCTGCATCCCCAGCTCGGGGACCGGCAGCGGATGCAGCTGCGGACCAATCCCGCCCCGCGTGCCCGCGTCAACGAGCATTCCGGCTCGGACGTGCTCGTTCCGGGCATCGTCTACGGAATCGGTTTCGATGCGGCGCAGGCGGGCGATGTCCGGGCCGCGGCGCGGGCGCTGTCGGCGGCGCTGACCGAGTTCGACCCGTCGCTGACCGCGCAGTCGATCGCCGAGACCGCGACCGCCGCCGACGGCGCCTACTCGGTCGTGCGGCTGCGTGAGGAGGACTACGAACGCGTCGCCGACACCCTCGCGGCGGTGCCCGGGGTCACGATCACCGAGCAGGCCGATCTCGTCGCCACCGACCGTACCTTCGCCCCCGACCTCGTCGGCCAGGTCAAGAAGACCGTGATCGACGAGGTGGACGGCAAGGCCGGGTGGAGCGTCGTCGCGGTCAACCAGAACGGTGTCGACACCGGGGTCCTCACCGAGACGCCGCCCGAACCCGCGCCGTCCTTCTCCGTCAGCCTGGACCGTCCCATCCAGGTGGCGGCGCAGGCCGCCGTCGACGCCCGCACGGAACAGGCGATGATGGTGGTGATCGAGGCGTCCACCGGCGCGGTCCTCGCCGTCGCGCAGAACAAGGCCGCCGACCGCGACGGGCCGGTCGCGCTGGCCGGACAGTACCCGCCCGGCTCCACCTTCAAGATCATCACCTCGGGTGCCGCCATCTCCAGCGGGCTCGCGGGACCGGGCACCATGGTGGCCTGCCCGGGCCGGATCACGATCGGCGAGCGCAGTGTTCCGAACTACAACGAATTCTCGGTCGGCACCGTGCCGATGGCGACGGCGTTCGCGCGCTCGTGCAACACCTCGTTCGCCAAACTCGCCTCCGAGATGGCGCCCGACGCCCTCACCGTCGCGGCCGCGCAGTTCGGCATCGGACCCGAGTACGACGTGGTGGGCATGCCCACGTTCTCCGGATCGGTGCCGCCCGCGGAGGACCTGGTCCAGCGCGCCGAGGACGGCTTCGGTCAGGGCAGGGTCGTCGTCAGCCCGTTCGGGATGGCCCTGGCCGCGGCGACCGTCGCGCACGGCAGCGCACCCGTGCCCTACCTGCTGCAGGGACGCGAGACCGTCGTCACCGGCGACCGGCCGCCGGTCACCCCGGAGATGGTCGACGGCCTGCGCGGCATGATGCGCCTGGTGATCACCAGCGGTACCGCCGACCGGATTCGCGACCAGGGCGAGGTGTACGGCAAGACGGGTGAGGCCGAGGTCGCGGGCGGCTCCCACGCATGGTTCGTCGGATATCGCGGTGACCTGGCCTTCGCGACGCTCGTCGTGCGCGGCGGCAGCTCCGACAACGCCGTCGCCGTCACCCGCGACATGTTCGCGGCGCTGCCGGAGGGCTACTGACCGGCCCGGGCGCGCCGCGGGAGAGCCCACCGGCCGCCGGTCAGGGCAGCAGCCCCAGGCGTCGCGCCGACACGACGGCCTCGTGCCGGGTGTGGGCGTCGAGCTTGCCCATCGCGCTGCGCAAGTAGCTCTTGACCGTCTCCGGGCCGACCGACAGCCGGTCGGCGATCTCGGCGTTGGTGCATCCCAGCGCCACGTGCGCGAGCACGTCGGTCTCGCGCGGCGAGAGCACCACGTCGCTCTGGAGCGGTGCCGCGCCGCCGAGCGCCCCGGCCAGCCGGTCCGACAGGTCCCGCAGCTTACGCTGCAGGCCGGCATCCTCGACGCACTGGGCGAGACCGCGCAGTTCTGCGTGCACGTCCCGGATCTGGGCGGCCGCGACCGGGCTCTCGACCGGGCGGTCGAGGGAACCGAGCATCGCCAGCCGCCGGTCCACCTCGTCCCGGACGGCGATCTCGCTGCTGAGCCGTCGCGCCGCCTGCACGAAGGCTCCCACCGCGCGGTCGCCGAGCGGGGAACACTCCCGGATCGCGCCGTAGAGCACGGCACGAGCCGCCCCGCTCACCATCACCGGCACCGCGAGGATCGAGCGCAGCCCCTCGCCGAGGACCGGCCGATCGAAGTGGTGGGTGATCGACGACGACCGGCCGTAGTCCGGCACCGTCGCCGGCCGGGCCCGGTCCACCACGAGGCCGCCCAGACCGGCCCGGGGCGGGACCACGACCCCCTCGAGAGCGTTGGTGCGGGTGCCGAAGAACTCGGTCAGGTGCAGGTTCCCGTCGCGAACCTCCCCGGCGAACACGACAGGGATCAGGGCCTCGGCCGCGGTACGGCGAAGCTCCCCGCGCAGGGCGTCGCTGTCGCGGGGACGAAGGAGAGGCGAGGTGCCGGCCGGCGCCATCGGTCACCCCTTTCCGGGGGTATCGGGACGGACGTGTGACTTGGATCATAAAGGAATCGATCCTCGGGACGTTCACCCCGGGGCGCTTCACGAGAGGACGGATTCGATGACCACCGAGACCACCGCGCGTGCGCATTCCGGGCAGGAGGCACGGGTGCGGGAACTGCTGGACCGCTACGACACCGCCGACGCGTGTGCCGCACAGCTGCTGTGCGACGGGCATCCCGCGGACGCCGTCGCGTTCACAGTGGTCGAGGCGGATCTGACCGCGACCGACCTGACCTTCGGCGAGCTGCGTGAGCAGTCCTCCCGGTTCGCCGCGGCCCTGGCCGATCTCGGCGTCGAGCCGGGCGACCATGTCGCCACCCTGATGGGCAAGTCCGCGGACCTGGTGGTGGCGCTGCTCGGCATCTGGCGTCGCGGTGCCGTGCACGTGCCGTTGTTCACCGCCTTCGCACCCCCGGCGATCGGCTTCCGGCTGCAGGCCAGCGGGGCGAAGGTCGTCGTCGCCGACGCGGACCAGGTCGGCAAGCTCGCGCCCGGCGAGGACATCCCCGCCGACGCGCCGTGGCAGATCGTCGTTGCCGGTCCCGCCGAGGCCGGCACCGCCGGCATCGGCGTCCGCTTCGCCGACCTGGTGGCCTCGCACGATGCGGACGATCCGCGCGGCGCCGCGGTCGCCGTCGGTGGGCACGGCGGGCTCGTGCAGCTGTTCACCTCCGGCACGACCGGCACCCCGAAGGGGGTGCCGGTGCCGGTGCGGGCGCTCGCGTCGTTCCACGCCTACCTGGACTTCGGCCTCGACGTGCGTGAGGACGACGTGTTCTGGAACGCCGCCGATCCCGGCTGGGCGTACGGGCTCTACTACGCGCTGCTCGCGCCGCTGGCCGCCGGTGTGCGCAGCCTGCTGCTGCACGCCGGGTTCTCCGCCGCCCTCACCTGGCAGGTGATGGAAAAGTTCGGGGTCACCAACTTCGCGGCCGCGCCCACCGTCTACCGCAGCCTGCGGGCGGACTCGGCGCCCGTGCCGGAGTCGGTCTCGCTGCGGCGCGCCTCGTCCGCCGGCGAGCCGCTCACCCCGGACGTCGTGGCATGGTCCGAGCAGACCCTCGGCGTGATCGTGCGCGACCACTACGGCCAGACCGAGCACGGCATGTTCGTCGTCAACGCGTGGGCGGACGGGCTGCGCGAAGAAGTGCGGCCCGGATCGATGGGTAAGCCCCTGCCCGGGTGGTCCTGCGCCGTGCTCTCGGACGACTCCGACGACATCGCCGCCCCCGGCGTGCCCGGACGGGTGGCGATCGACACCCACGCCAGCCCCCTGCTGTGGTTCACGGGGTACGTGGACGCGCCGGAGAAGACCGCGCAGCGGTTCACCGAGGACGGCCGCTGGTACCTCACCGGCGACGCCGGACAGGTCGACGAGGACGGGTTCTTCTACTTCTCCGCCCGCGACGACGACGTGATCATCATGGCGGGCTACCGGATCGGCCCGTTCGACGTCGAGAGCGTGCTGGTGATGCACGAGCACGTCGTCGAGGCCGCCGTCGTCGGCATGCCCGACCAGCTGCGCGGCGAGGTGCTCGAAGCGTTCGTGGTGCTGCGCGACGGCGTCGACGGCACCGACGAGCTCGAGGTGGAGCTGCAGCAGCTGGTCAAGCGCAAGTTCGCGGCGCACGCCTACCCGCGGACCGTGCACTTCGTGCCGCAGCTGCCGAAGACGCCCAGCGGCAAGATCCAGCGCTACATCCTGCGTCAGGGCTGAGCCGCCCGCGTGGGGGCGGCGCGGCCGGCGCCGCGTCGCCCCCCGTCGGTCGGGGCCTATCCTGGTGACCATGCCTGTTCGCACCGCACTCGTCCCCGGAACCGTCTCACCCGTCCGCGCCGTCCCCAACGGGATCGAGCGACCGGAGTACGCGTGGAAGCCGACGGCGAACGAAGGGCACGAGCCGTGGGTGCAGACCCCGGAGACCATCGAGAAGATGCGGGTCGCCGGCCGCATCGCCGCGCAGGCCCTGGCCGAGGCGGGCAAGGCCGTCGCGCCGGGCGTGACCACCGACGAACTGGACCGGATCGCGCACGAATACATGTGCGACCACGGCGCGTATCCCTCGACGCTGGGGTACAAGGGCTTCACCAAGTCGTGCTGCACGTCGCTGAACGAGGTGATCTGCCACGGCATCCCGGATTCGACGGTGCTCGAGGACGGCGACATCGTCAACATCGACGTCACCGCCTACATCGGGGGAGTGCACGGTGACACCAATGCCACGTTCCTGGCGGGCGAGGTCTCCGAGGAGCACCGCCTGCTGGTCGAACGGACCCGTGAGGCGACGATGCGGGCGATCAAGGCGGTCAAGCCGGGCCGGGCCCTCAACGTCGTCGGCCGGGTCATCGAGTCGTACGCGAACCGGTTCGGGTACGGGGTGGTGCGTGACTTCACCGGTCACGGCATCGGCGAGACGTTCCACAACGGGCTGGTGATCCTGCACTACGACCAGCCGTCCGTCGACACCGTGCTCGAGCCGGGAATGGTGTTCACGATCGAGCCGATGATCAACCTCGGCACCGTGGACTACGAGATCTGGGACGACGGCTGGACCGTGGTCACCAAGGACCGCAAGTGGACCGCCCAGTTCGAGCACACCATCGTCGTCACCGACAGCGGAGCGGATATCCTCACGCTGCCGTGACGCGGCCGGGTGCCGGGCGCAACGCCTTGTCGCGTACCGTGCTTCGGCATGGAACCGACTGACGTGGCGATCCCGGCCGGCACCTTCACCGTGCGAATCGACGGCCCCGAGAGCCGGCACGCGGTGCTGCTGCTGCCCGGCGCCGGGGAATCCGCCGACGTCTACGACGCGGTGTGCGCGCGGCTGCACCATTCGGATCTGCGTACGTTCGTACCGGAGACCATCGAGGGTCTCGACGTCGCGGGCGTGCACGCATTGCTCGACGCCCTGCAGTTGCCGTGGGTGCACCTCGTCGGCAGTGGGGCTGGAGCGGAGCTGGCGTGGGCGGCCGCCTCGGGCCGGTTCGGCCGGTTCGCCAGCCTCGTGGTCGCCGACCGGGGCCACCCGGCGGTGCCGGACGTCGAGGGCGTCGTACGGGACGCGGACGCCGCCCCCGCCGAGGTGCCCACCACCGTGCTCGTGGGCAGCGCCGCGCGCCGCCCGGAGGCCGACGCCTCGATGCGGTACGTCCTGTCGGAGTTCCGCGTCGTCGAACTGAGCGGCGTGGCCAACATCCCGGCCGAGGCGCCGGCGGAACTGGCCAGCGCGATCGCCCTGCGCACCGGCAGCTGGTAGGCGGCTTCGCCGCCGGTGTGTCCTTTGGGCGGTGGGAGCCGCCCAAAGGACACACCGATCACAACCCGAGGAGAGCGTTCTCGACCAGTTCCGGCAGGGCCGGGTGGATCCAGTACTGTCCGGTGGCCGTCTCCCGGGCGGTGAGACCGAAGCTCATGGCCTGGATCAGCGGCTGGATCACCGACGACGCCTGGGCGCCCAGGATGTGCACGCCGAGCAGCTTGCCCGTGGTGCGGTCGGCGATCACCTTGCAGAAACCCTCGGTGTCCTCCATCGCCCAGCCGTACGCGACGTCGCCGTAGTACTGGATCTTCACCGCGACGTCGTAGCCCTGGGCGCGGGCCTGTTCCTCGGTCAGGCCGACCGTCGCGATCTGCGGGTCGGTGAAGACCGCGGACGGCACGAACCGATGGTCCGAGCGGCGCAGGACCGAGACGTCCTCGCCCCACGCGTCGTGGAGCAGGTTGTGCTGTACGACGCGGGCCTCGTGATTGGCGACGTGCTTGAGCTGGTGCGGCGACGAGACGTCGCCGAGCGCGAAGACCCCGCGCGCGGTGGTGCGCTGGAACTCGTCGACGACGATCCGGCCGTCGTCGTGCAGCGCGATGCCGCCCGCGGCGGCGTCGAGTGCGTCCCCGTTGGGTGTCCGGCCGACCGCGACGAGCAGCGCGTCGCCGCTGACGGTGGTGCCGTCGGCCAGTTCCACCTCGACGCCGTCGCCGACGGGACGGAACGCCGTCGCGGGGTTGGACAGGTGCACGTCCCACCGGTCGGTGGCCAGGCCGGTGAAGTGCTCGGCGAGGTCGTGGTCGAGGTGCCGCAGCAACTGACCGGTGCGGGCGAGCACCGACACCCGGGTGCCCAGGGCGGAGAAGACGTGCGCGAACTCCATCGCGATGAACCCGGAGCCGAGGATCACCAGCGATTCCGGCAGTTTCGGCAGCCGCATGATGTCGTCGTTGGTGTAGTAGCGGACCCCGCCGTCGAGTACCTCCTGCGGGATCGCCGGACGCGCGCCCGCTGCGACGACGACCTGGTCGGCGGTGATGATCTCGCCCGTGCCGGTGTCGAGGGTGCGCTCGCCCACGAACCGGGCGTGCCCGCGGTGGACGGTGACGTTCGCGCAGTCCTCGGTGCGGTAGCGGTCGCCGCCGGCCGCGATCGGGTCGATCCGGCCGAACACCCGGTCGACGATGTCGCTCCACCGGACCCCGTCGATCGTCGCGTCGACACCGTACTTCGCGGCCTTGCGCACGGTCTGCGCGACCTCCGCCGCATAGACGTACATCTTGGTGGGGATGCAGCCGACGTTGAGACAGGTGCCACCGAAGGTGCCCTGCTCGAGGATCGCCACCTTCCGGCCGTCGAATCGCTCGTCGAGGATCGAGTTTCCGGAGCCGGTGCCGATGATGGCCAGGTCGTAGTGACTCACTGTTCTCCCGTTGTCAGGTTCGCGTGGACGATCACAGGGATCTGCTGTGACCGTCCAACCAGTCCAGCCACAGATCCAATTCCCGGAACGCCACGTCGAGCACGTCGGGTGTGGAGAGGAACACATCGTGCCGGGCGCCGGTGATCGGAACGATCGTCGTGCGGTCGCCCAGGCATCCGGCCCACCGGGCGATCTGCTTGACGTCGAGGACCGCGTCGGCGGTGTCCACCGTGGGGTCGTACGCGGGGGCCCAGCGGGTGTCCTTCGACCGCAGGATCAGCGACGGGACGCCGACATCGAGGCCGCGGTGCAGTGTCGCGTGGCCGCGGCGGACGGCACGGAGCCAGCCGAACGTGACGGGAAACCCGGCCAGCGGCTTCCAGTCCAGGTCGTACTCCCAGTGGCCGTTGGCGTCCTTGTGCAGACTCATCCCGTAGGTGTCCAGGCTCTGCCCCGGGATGACGGCGCGGCTGCGCACCCGGCCGACGGCATCGACCGCGACGGTGCCGAGGCCGCGCAGGATCGACGGTCCCTGCAGGTCGAACCACGGGCTGTTGAGGATCAGGCCCTGGATCCCGGCGCCGCCCGTACCGCCCGGTCGGCGGTTCATCCGATCGAGCCACAACGGCAGGACCAGCCCGCCCGTGGAATGCGCCACGAGCAGGATCCCGCCGCCGACCTCACCGCGGACGATCCGCAGTGCCTCCTCGAGTTCGGCGTCGTAGTAGGTCAGATCGGTGACGAAGTGCGGGGTCTGCCCGGGTTGCCGCGAGCGCCCGCACTTGCGCAGGTCCAGGGCGAAGAACCGGTACCCCTGGGCGGCGAAGTGCTCGGCGAGGTGCTGCTGGAAGAAGTAGTCGGTGAAGCCGTGCACGTAGATCACCGCGCGGTCCGGCGCGGACTCGCCGCCGGGGTAGACGGACGGCTGGTAGCGGACGAGGGTGGCGGTGGCCTCGCCCTCGCCGTCCGGATCGGGGCCGAGATGCAGCGTGAGCTGCTCGTATCCGTCGCCGAGGATATCGGGCTGCCAAGTAGTCACGATCACACTGTATTGGTCGGTACGCGGACCTGTCGTGGGGGCACAATTGGGTGAAGACAAACGCCGGACAACGCGCGGGTAACCTGTTCGTCGCAGTCGGCGCGGCCGCGACGTCGCCGGGATCCGTGAGTTCAGCGAGACCCGGCGGACGAGCACGGACGTGCACGGGACACTCACGCGGTGCAGTGCGGAACGCAGCGGCGCGTGCGAACAGACAAGGAAGTCGATCCTCCAGTGTCAGAGAACGTGGTAGAGGCCAAGACCGATGTAGTGCTCGTGGGTGCGGGCATCATGAGCGCGACACTCGGCGCCATCCTGCGCCGGCTGCAGCCCGACTGGTCCATCACCGCTTTCGAGCGGCTCGACGCCGCGGCGGCCGAGAGCAGTGATCCCTGGAACAACGCGGGCACCGGCCACTCGGCGCTGTGCGAGCTGAACTACACGCCCGCCAAGCCGGGCGGTGGCGTGGACATCACCAAGGCGATCAACGTCAACGAGCAATTCCAGGTCTCGCGCCAGTTCTGGGCGTTCGCGGTGGACAACGGCATCCTCACCGATCCCAAGAACTTCATCAATCCCGTTCCGCACGTCAGCTTCGTCCACGGCGCCGACAACGTGAAGTACCTGCGTGCCCGCTACGACGCGCTGGCCGGGCACCCGCTCTTCGCCGGCATGGAGTACTCGGAGAGCCCCGAGTACTTCTCGGAACGGCTGCCGCTGATGGCGCAGGGCCGGGACTTCTCCGAGCCCATCGCGCTGAACTGGACCCAGGACGGCACCGACGTCGACTTCGGCGCCCTCACCAAGCAGCTGCTGAACAACGTCGCCGCGTCCGGCGGCACCGTGCACTTCGGCCACGACGTGACGGATCTGGACAAGCAGTCCGACGGAAGCTGGAGCGTCAAGGTCCGCAACCGCCGCACCGGCCAGGCCCGCAAGGTGCACGCCCGGTTCGTGTTCGTCGGTGCCGGCGGTGGCGCGCTGCACCTGCTGCAGAAGTCGGGTATCGCGGAGGCCAAGGGCTTCGGCGGCTTCCCCGTCTCCGGTCAGTTCCTGCGCTGCACCAATCCGGAGCTGATCGCCATGCACAGCGCCAAGGTGTACGGCAAGGCCGCCGTGGGTGCACCGCCCATGTCGGTCCCGCACCTCGACACCCGCGTGATCGGCGGCAAGCAGGGCCTGCTGTTCGGCCCCTACGCCGGCTGGTCCCCGAAGTTCCTCAAGAACGGCAAGTTCACCGACCTGCCCGGGTCGGTCAAGCCGAACAACCTGCTGTCGATGATCGGCGTCGGCCTCACCGAGATGGGACTGACCAAGTACCTGATCGGTGAGCTGATGCAGTCGCCGCGCGACCGCATCGGCACCCTGGGCGAGTTCGTGCCGCAGGCCCGCATGGCGGACTGGGAGCTCATCACCGCCGGCCAGCGGGTACAGGTCATCCGCCGCAAGGGCGCGGGCGGAGTGCTCGAGTTCGGCACCGCCGTGGTCAATGCCGGCGACGGCACGATCGCCGGCCTGCTCGGCGCGTCGCCGGGGGCCTCGACCGCGGTTCCGGCGATGCTCGACGTGCTCGAACGGTGCTTCCCCGACCGGTGGACGGCATGGCAGGACACCCTGCGGGAGATGGTGCCGTCCCTCGGAGTCAAGCTCTCGGACGACACCGCACTGTTCGACAAGGTCTGGCGCTGGGGTACCAAGTCCCTGCAGCTCGATGTCGCCTCCCCGGTCGACGCCCCCGCCCCGGCGGAGCCGGCGACGGTCTGACCGTCCTGTCGTCGAGGCGGCCCGCGCGGGACCCGCCCGGATCCCGCGCGGGCCGCCCTCGTCCGCCGGAACATGCCGGTGTCCCCGCCCGGCGGTCTACGCTGGTTCCAGCGTGGAGAGGGGCAGGGCTGTGAGCACCGCTAGGGAACGGATCTGGCTCGCCAGCTACGCCGAGGGCGTGCCCTCGGACATCACGCCTCCGGAGCACTCGCTGGTCCACATGCTCGAGACTTCGGCAGCCCGGTTCGGACCACGTCCGGCGCTCGAGTTCTTCGGCGCGGAACTGACCTATTCGCAACTCGCCGACCGGGTGCACCGCGGCGCGGAGGGGCTACGGCGGCTCGGTGTGCGCCCCGGTGACCGGGTGGCGCTCGTCCTGCCGAACTGCCCGGAACATGTGATCGCGTTCTATGCGGTCCTGCGGATCGGCGGCGTGGTGGTCGAGCACAATCCGCTCTACACCGAGGAAGAGATGGCCCGCCAGTTCGCGGACCACGGCGCCACGGTGGCGATCGCCTGGGACAAGGTCTGTCCGCTGCTGCAGCAGATCGCCGGGGACACGGCCGTCGAGCACATCGTGGCGGTGGACATCACGCGTTCGATGCCGTGGTCCAAGCGGCTCGCGCTCGCCCTTCCCGTTCCGAAAGCGCGTGCGGCGCGGGACGCGCTGACCGGCTCTGCGCCCGGGACGATTCCGTGGAATCGGCTGCTGGCGGACGGGCCCGTCGACCCCGATCGACCGGGGCCCTCGGTCGAGGATCTGGCGGTGATCCAGTACACGAGCGGCACCACCGGCGTCCCGAAGGGCGCGATGCTGACCCACCGCAACCTCGGCGCCAACGCCGCCCAGGGTCGTGCGTGGGTACCGGGCCTGGTGGACGGCGAAGAGGTCGTGTACGCGGTGTTGCCGATGTTCCACGCATACGGGCTCACGCTGTGCGTGACCTTCGCGATGAGTATCGGCGCCCGGCTGGTCCTGTTCCCCAAGTTCGACGTGGATCTGGTGCTCACCGCCGCCGCGAAGCACCCGCCCACGTTCATGCCGGCGGTGCCGCCGATCTACGAGCGGCTCGCCCGCGCGGCCCGGGAGCGATCGGTGGACCTGACGTCGGCGCGATGGTCGATCTCCGGGGCGATGCCCTTGCCGACGGAGACCCTGGAACTGTGGGAGGAGGTCACCGGCGGGGTACTGGTCGAGGGGTACGGGCTCACCGAGACGTCGCCGGTGGCGATCGGCAATCCCATCGGACTCACCCGCCGGCCCGGCGCCGTCGGGGTGCCCTTCCCGAGCACCGAGATCCGGGTGGTCGATCCTGCCGACCCGGCGCGCGACGTCGAACCCGGGGAGCGGGGAGAGTTGCTGCTCCGGGGTCCGCAGGTGTTCTCCGGATACTGGAACAAGCCCGAACAGACGGCGGAAGCACTGCTCGACGGGGGCTGGTTCCGGACCGGGGACATCGTCCAGGTCGACCGGGACGGATTCGTCACGGTGGTGGATCGGATCAAGGAACTGGTCATCACCGGTGGATTCAATGTCATGCCGTCCGAGGTCGAGGCGGCGTTGCGGTCGTTCCCGGGGATCGTCGATGCCGCCGTGGTGGGACTGCCGGCTTCCGACGGCGGCGAGGACGTGGTGGCGGCGGTGCTGGTTTCGGGTGAGGACGTCGACCCCGAGGCGGCGCGGGAGCACTGCCGGTCGCGCCTGGCCGCCTACAAGGTTCCGCGACGTGTGGTGGTGGTGGAGGACCTGCCGCGCTCCCAGATCGGGAAGGTGCTGCGCCGGCAGGTCCGCGAGTCTCTCCTCCCCGGCTGATCCCTCCGGCAGCCGTGCGGGTCGCGACTGCGGCGTCGCTCACGAAGTTCGTACGGCGGATGGCGCCGCAAACCACCGTGCCCGTAGTGTTTGTGCGTTCCACGCAGCGTGATGCGCGTTGCAGACAGTGCCGAAAGATGGGAAGTGCCGGTGTCCAGTGCTGCCGACGACGAGACCAACTACCTGGTCGGGCTCAATCTGCGGGGCCGGCGCGTGGTGGTGGTCGGCGGCGGTACCGTCGCACAGCGGCGGCTCGGCCTGCTCGTCGCCGCCGGTGCCCACGTGCACGTGATCACCCGTGCCGCGACGCCCGCCGTCGAGGGCATGGCGACCGCCGGGCAGATCACCCTGGAACTGCGCGACTACCGCGCCGGGGATCTGGACGGCGCCTGGTATGCCATCGCCTGCACGGACGAACCGGACACGAATGCCGCGATCGTCGCGGAGGCCGAACGCGACCGCATCTTCTGCGTCCGGGCCGACAACGCCCGTCGCGGCACCGCGGTCACCCCGGCCACCGCCCACTACGACGGGATGACCGTCGGTGTGCTGGCCGGCGGCGACCACCGCCGCTCCGCGGCCGTGCGCACCGCGATCCGCGAGGCCCTGCAGTCCGGCGCCGTCGTCGCAGACGCCGAACCCGCCCGTCCCGGGGTCGCGCTGGTCGGGGGTGGCCCGGGCGATCCCGACCTGATCACCGTCCGCGGGCGGCGCCTGCTGGCCCGGGCCGACGTCGTCGTCGCCGACCGGCTGGCCCCACCGGAACTGCTCGCCGAGCTCGGCCCCCACGTCGAGGTGATCGACGCCGCCAAGATCCCCTACGGCCGGGCGATGGCGCAGGAGGCCATCAACCAGGCCCTCATCGACGGCGCGAAGGCCGGGAAGTTCGTCGTCCGGCTCAAGGGCGGCGACCCGTACGTGTTCGGCCGCGGCTACGAGGAACTCGAGGCATGCGTTGCCGCCGGGGTGCCCGTGACGGTCGTTCCGGGCATCACCAGCGCCATCTCGGTGCCCTCCGCGGCGGGGATCCCGGTCACCCATCGCGGGGTCACCCACGAGTTCGTCGTGGTCAGCGGGCACGTGGCCCCGGACCACCCGGATTCGCTCACCGACTGGGGTGCGCTCGCGCGCCTGCGCGGCACGCTGGTGCTGCTGATGGCGGTCGAGCGGATCGAGCAGTTCGCCGCCGCCCTGCTCGAGGGGGGCCGGCCCGCGCAGACGCCGGTCACCGTGATCCAGGAGGGCACGCTGCGCACCCAGCGGGTGCTGCGCGCCGATCTGGCGACCGTCGCCGCGCGGGTCCGGGAGGAGCAGATCCGCCCGCCGGCCATCGTCGTCATCGGGCCGGTGGCCGCGTTCGACGTCGGGCCGGTGGCCGAGGTCGCCTCGGACGCTCGGTAACGTTGATCCACATGGCCGAAACCTCCTCGCCCGTGAGCTACCCCGTCACCACGCGTGCGCTGGGTCTGGCGATCGTCGTCCTCAGCGGCCTGCAGCTGATGGTCGTCCTCGACGGCACGGTCGCCAATCTCGCGCTGGCCCCGTTGCAGGAGGACCTCGGCCTGAGCGACGCGGGCCGCAACTGGGTGCTCACGTCGTACGCACTGAGCTACGGCGGTCTCATGCTGCTCGGCGGACGCCTCGGCGACGCCTTCGGTCGTAAACGCATGTTCATCGCCGGCGTCGGGTTGTTCACGCTCGCCTCGCTGCTGTGCGGACTCGCCGTCAACGAGGGCACCCTCGTCGCGGCCCGCGCGCTGCAGGGCGTCGGCGCCGCTGTGGCCTCGCCCACGGCCCTGGCGCTGGTCGCCACCACCTTCGCACCCGGACCGGCCCGCAACCAGGCGATCGCCATCTTCGCGGCCATGACGGGTGTCGGCTCGATCGCCGGGCTGATCATCGGAGGCGCTCTGACCGAGGTGTCCTGGCGCTGGATCTTCCTGATCAACGTGCCGATCGGGATCCTGATCGTGACCCTGGCCGTGATCGCACTCCGCGAGACCGCCGCCGAGCGGCTGCCGCTGGACGTGCCGGGCGCGGTGCTCGCCACGCTCGGCTGCACCGGTCTCGTCTTCGGGCTCACCGAGGGCCCCGAGATGGGGTGGAGCAGCCCGGCGGTGGTCGGCGCGCTGCTCGCCGGTGCCGCGCTGCTCGCGGTGTTCCTCGTCGTGGAGCGCCGCGCCGAGAACCCCTTGCTGCCGTTCGTGCTGTTCCGCAATCCCGACCGGGTCGCGACGTTCGTGTCGATCTTCTTCGCCGGTGCCGTCATGTTCAGCCTCGCCGCGTTCGTCGCCCTGTTCGTGCAGGACATCCTCGGGTACTCGCCGCTGCAGGCCGGTCTGGCGTTCGTGCCGTTCGCCTTCGGGCTGGGCGCCGCCGCTGCGGTCGCGTCGAAGCTCGCGGTCCGGGTGCGGCCCCGGTGGCTCGTCGTCACCGGAGCCCTGATCATGGCGGTCAGCCTGCTGTACGGGTCGACCATGTCGCACACCGTCGCGTACGTGCCGACGCTGTTCGTCCTGGTGCTCGTCGTCGGATTCGGCGTGGGCCTGGCCGTGGTCCCGCTGCCGCTGTGTGCGATCGCCGGCGTCGGCTCGCACGAGATCGGCCCGCTCGCTGCGATCGCCCAGGTGGCGCAGACGCTCGGCGGCCCGATCGGTCTCGCCGTGATCGGCGCGATGGCCACCTCCCGGACCCTGGCCCTGGGGGGTACGTCCGGCGCCGTCGCCGACATGGACCCCGCCCAGCTCTACGCGCTGGGGGAGGGCTATCTGTTCGCTCTCGTCGGCTGCGCGGTGTGCGCCGTGATCGCGGGGGCTGCGGCGTTGTTCATCCGCTTCACCCCGGAGCAGGTCGCGCAGGCCCAGGAAGCGGAGAAGGCGGCGCAGGGTACATAGACCTCCGCCGCCGGAGGCACAGGGTACATAGACCTCCGCCGCCGGAGGCGCAGGGTACATAGACCTCCGCCGCCGGAGGTGCAACAGCACACAGACCTCCGCCGCGGTGGCCGCCCGCACCGGGGTGTGACCGCCGTGCGTCCCGGGTAGCCGGAGCACATGCTGTCCGCCTTCACCGACCGGGTTCGATACTCGGCGTCGTGGACGGTACGTGCCGTCCGCGAACGAGGCCACGAGCGCCACATCGCCACCCAGGCTGCCAAGGCGTCCGTCGCTGCGATGATGGCCTGGCTCGTCGCCGCCGAGTGGCTCGCGCTGCCGCAGGCCTATCTCGCGCCGTACGTCGCGGTGTTCCTCGTCGAGACGACGGTGTTCCGGTCGGTCCGGCAGGCGTTCGTGCAGATGGCGATCGTCCTGTCCGGGGTACTGCTCGCCGCGGCGGCGATCGCGCTCGTGCCCGGACCGACGCTGTCGATCGGCGCAGCCGTGCTCGTCGGCTGGTTCGTCGGCCGGTGGCGGGTGTTCGGCACCAACGGGATCTGGGTGGCGATCACCGCCCTGTTCGTCATCGCGACGGGCGTCGCGGGCGATCCGGTGATGCTGGGAGACCGGTTGATCGAGACCGCCATCGGCGCGGTCTGCGGACTCGTGGTGACCGCGGCGCTCTTCCCGCCCGTCTACCCGGTCGGAGACGAGCTCGAGGTACTCACCCGGGAGATCCGATCCCTGCTGTGCGACATGGCCGCCGGGACGGGCGACGACGCGGGCCCGGGCACCGGGGGCTGGGCGCGCCGGGCGGAGGAGATCGACCGGATGATGGAGCGCGCGGCGGAATCCTCGCAGTGGGCACGCGAGAGCGCGCGGCTCAATCCGCGTCCGATCGCAGACCGGGTCCGGGACCAGGCCACGGCCTCCCAGGGCGTCCTGGACCGGCTGTGGTACGCCGTGCCGGCGCTGCGCGAACTCGCACGTGTCGCCGAGGCGGCGTCGGACGGTGTTCTCGCCGAGGCGGACGACGCGGCGCGGTGTTCCGTGCCCGCCCTCCTGACGGCCCTTGCCGGGCTCGTGGACCGGATCGGGGACGCCCACGACGACCCCGCGCGATTCGACGAGGCCCGCGACCGGTGCGCCCGCCGGCTCGCCGAACTGCAGCGCTCGGCCGCCGGGTCCGGTGATCCCCGGGTGGCGGCCGTGCTCGGGAGCTTCTGGCACCCGGCGCACCGGTTCCTCACCGCGGTGCAGGACACCGGGCGCACACCGCAATCAGGTCAGAATCACGAGTTCGGTGGCTGACGCCGTCTCCACCCGCAGACCCGCGCGGGCCGCGACCCGCGCGACACCGTCGACGTCCGCCGGCTCCGCGCGGGTCAGCACGAGCGCACGTGCCAGCAGGCCCTTGTGGTGCTTGTTGAAGTGGCTGACCACCTTGCGGCTGCCGTCCGGCTGCTCGGTGAGCACGGTTGCCGTGACCGCACCGGGGACAGGTCCGAGTTGCTGGTACACCCCCGAGCGCAGGTCCACGACGAGCTCCCCGGCGGCCTCCGCGGACAGTGCGTCGCTCAGTTCCGGGCGCCACAACGACGCGAGGGTGCCGAACCCGGGCAGCTTCGATCCGCCCGACAGGCGATATGCAGGGACGGGATCGCCCGCACGGACCGCGCCGAACAGCGCCGACCCGATCGCGAGCCGCCGGTAGGCCTTCGCCCGCTGCGCCCTGGTGAACCCGGCGGCGTCGAGGGCGTCGAACAGCACTCCGGTGTATCGCGCGAGCGCCGGTCGCGTGGGCGAGACCCACAGCTTGGCGTTGCGTTCGATCTCGTCCGCCTGCGTGGGACCCAGGCCGAGCGCCACGGTCGACGCCTCGTGGTCCGCGGCCAGGTCGACGAGTGCCTGCGCCAGCGCCTCGCGAGTCACGGTCAGCTGCGGCATCGACAGTTCGCCCAGGTCGAGGGGCGCACCGTCGCCGCCGTCGGACTTGGTTTCGGAAGGAGGCAGAAGCACCAGCACAAGCGGTAACCGTACCGAGGCCGGTCCGGGGGCGGCAGGTAGGCTGCTCTCCCGTGATCACCCGCATGTCGCACCTGTTTCTCCGCACCCTCCGCGACGATCCGGCCGACGCCGAGGTCGCCAGCCACAAGCTGCTCGTGCGCGCCGGCTACGTCCGCCGCATAGCGCCGGGGGTGTACTCGTGGCTGCCACTGGGTCTGCGGGTGCTGCGGCAGGTCGAGCGCGTCGTGCGCGAGGAGATGAACGCGATCGGCGCGCAGGAGATCTCGCTGCCGGCACTGCTGCCGCGCGACCCCTACGAGACCACGAACCGGTGGACCGAGTACGGCGACGGGCTGTTCCGGCTGCACGACCGCAAGGGCGCCGACTACCTGCTCGGGCCCACCCACGAGGAGATGTTCGCGCTCACCGTCAAGGGCGAATACAACTCCTACAAGGACTTTCCGGTCACGCTGTACCAGATCCAGACCAAGTACCGGGACGAGGAGCGGCCGCGTGCCGGGATCCTCCGCGGCCGCGAGTTCGTGATGAAGGACTCCTACAGCTTCGATCTCACCGACGAGGGCCTGGCCGAGTCCTACCGGGCCCACCGCGACGCCTACGAGCGGATCTTCGCGCGTCTCGGGGTGAAGTACGTCATCGTCTCCGCGACCTCGGGCGCGATGGGCGGGAGCGCGTCGGAGGAGTTCCTCGCCGAGAGCGAGGTGGGTGAGGACACGTACGTGCGCTGCCTCGAGTCGGGCTACGCCGCGAACGTCGAAGCGGTGCGCACTCTGGCTCCCGAGCCGGTCGCGTTCGACGGGCTGCCCGAGCCGGTGGTGCACGACACCCCCGACACCCCGACCATCGAGACTCTCGTCGAGTGGGCAGCCGGGGCGCTCGACCGCCCGGTGACCGCCGCCGACACCCTGAAGAACATCCTCGTCAAGACGCGGCGACCCGGCGGGGAGTGGGAACTGCTCGGTATCGGCATCCCCGGCGACCGAGAGGTGGACGACAAGCGGCTCGGTGCATCGCTCGAGCCGGCCGAGTACGAGCTGCTCACGGACGCCGACTTCGCGGCCCACCCGTTCCTCGTCAAGGGGTACATCGGTCCGAAGGCGCTGCTGGACAACGGGGTCCGTTACCTCGTCGATCCGCGGGTCGTGGACGGCACGTCGTGGATCACCGGCGCCGACGAACCCGGCAGGCACGTCGTCGGACTCGTCGCGGGCCGGGACTTCGTCCCGGACGGCACGATCGAGGCCGCCGAGGTGCGCGACGGTGATCCGTCGCCCGACGGTGCCGGGCCCCTGGTGTCGGCGCGCGGCATCGAGATCGGCCACGTGTTCCAGCTCGGCCGCAAGTACACCGATGCCTTCGCCGTCGACGTGCTCGGCGAGAACGGCAAGCCGGTGCGGCCGACCATGGGTTCCTACGGTGTCGGCGTCTCGCGGCTCGTCGCGGTGATCGCCGAGCAGCAGCACGACGACAAGGGTCTGCGCTGGCCGGCCGAGGTCGCTCCGTTCGGCGTGCACCTGGTGATCGCCAACAAGGACGAGGCGGCCCGGGCGGGCGCCGAGAACCTGGCGGCCGAACTCGACAAGGCCGGAGTCGCGGTCCTGCTCGACGATCGCAAGGCCTCGCCCGGGGTGAAGTTCAAGGACTCCGAGCTGCTCGGCGTGCCGCTGGTGGTCGTCGTCGGACGGGGATGGGCGAACGGCAAGGTCGAGCTGCGCGACCGGTTCGGCGGCGAGTCCCGGGAGGTTCCGGCCGACGAGGCGCTGCAGGAGATCCTCGGCCGCTGAGGCGCGTCGGACCCCACAATCGGTGTCATGACCGACAGCGACACGGCCGACGACTGGGCCGCCACCGACAGCTACCTCGCCGAGCTCCTCGTCGGCGACGACCCCGCCCTGACCGCGGCGCTCGAGGCCAACGCCGCGGCCGGGTTGCCGCCGATCGACGTGGCACCGGTGCAGGGCAAGCTGCTGCACCTGCTGGCCCGGATCCGCGGTGCCCGGCGCATCCTCGAGATCGGCACGCTCGGCGGGTACTCGACCATCTGGCTGGCGCGGGCCGTCGGCGACGACGGGCGCGTGGTCACCCTCGAGTACGAACCGCGGCACGCCGAGGTCGCCCGCGCCAACCTCGACCGCGCCGGGGTGGGGGAGCGCGTCGAGGTCCGCGTGGGCGCCGCCCTCGACCTCCTGCCGTCCCTCGAGGGCGAGGCCCCGTTCGACCTGGTCTTCGTCGACGCCGACAAGGAGAACAACCCGCACTACGTGCGGTGGGCGCTGCGGCTCGGCCGACCCGGAACCGTGATCGTCGTCGACAACGTGATCCGCGGCGGATCGGTGACCAATGCCGACCTCGACGACGAGCGTGTGCGCGGCGCCCGGGAGGTGCTCGAACTCATGGGGGCGGAGCCCCGCCTCGACGCGACCGCGCTGCAGACCGTCGGGGTCAAGGGCTGGGACGGCGTGGCGATCGCCGTGATGACCGCCTGACCCGCCGCGCCGGACGGCTCAGGGTTGCCCGGGCAGCGCGACGGACGGCGGGGCGATCCCCAGGTTGACGCGCCACCGTGCCGCCCGCATCGCCGACTCGGTGAGCGCCTCGATCGCCGCTCCACGGGTGTGCTCGCTGCGGGCCCGCTCGACGACGGAACGCCACGCCACGGCGACATCGGCCTCGATCTGTACCGCCAGCTGTGCTGCCGAGACCGGATCGGTCACCGGGAAGGGCGTGGTGTACCCGGCGGCAGCGGGGGGCGGGGTCACGCCCGCGGCCCGCAGCGCATCCGTGGTGGCGTCGCGCCGGGCGCGGTGGGCCGCGGTGTCGGCCGAGACCTCGGCCGCCCGGGCGGGGTTGGAGAAGGCGGCGACGATTCCGTACCCGAACACCGCGGCGTACTCGGCGTTCAACGCGTCCACGAGGGCCTGCTGCTCGACACCCAGCGACTGCGAACTCACGGCAGCAGCACCCCCGTGTGCACGGCGCACGCGGCGCTGATCGAGGCGAGCAGGCCCGCCCGGTACCCCTGCAGGGTGCGGGCGAGATCGGCGGCGGCGCGCCGCGAGGTGCCCAGCCGGTCGCGCATCAGATCGAGGGTCGGTGGATCCGCGGCCGGAGCGACGGTCGTCGTCGTGACGTCCGACACCGTCGGGTCGGTCCCGGCGAGCCGGGCCACTTCGGCGTCCAGGGTCTGGGCGTGGGTCGTGCGTTCGGCGGCGACGGCCTGCAGCGCCTGCGCACGGTCCGGAAGCAGCGCGACGAGCAGGGCGGCGGTCGCGGCGTCGACGCGCGCCCGCTCGGCCTGCGCGATCAGCGGATCGACCTCTCCGCTGCCGTCGTCCTCGCCGGCAGCGCACCCGGCGACGGCGAGCGCGCCGAGACCGCCGAGCGCGGCGCCGGACCACCGCAACACGGTGCGGCGGGATACGGGCGGTGAGGATGCGAGCGTCGGCACCGCACCATCGTGCCAGCCCGGTCCGCGTGGATCCGACGGTGGTCGGCCGCGGGGGTTGGTCACGGGGGCACCGAATGCGCGATATCCTGGGATACCTGCCGGTCCGCTCGTGCGCCGGCATGTCGTCCGCTGCGATCACAACTGAACGAGGAGCTTGTCGCGATGCCGGTGCCGCCCCCGGAGAGAATTGCCGAACTCGTCTCCGGACCGATCGAGCGCGAGGGATACGACCTCGAGGACGTCGTGGTCACGTCTGCGGGCAAGCACAGCACGGTGCGGTTGTTCGTCGACAGCGACACCGGACTGAGCCTCGACGAGGCCGCCCGTCTGAGCACTCTCGTCTCGGAGGTTTTCGATTCCGTCGCCGACTTCGGCGAGTCGCCCTACGTGCTCGAGGTGACCAGCCCCGGCATCGGCCGCCCGCTCACCCTCGAACGGCACTGGCGCCGGTCCCAGGCCCGCAAGGCGCGGATCGACCTGGACGACGAGACGATCGTCGGCCGCATCGGTGAGCTCGTCGGCGACGAGGTCCGGGTCGTCGTCCCCGGCCGCAACGGGCCGTCCGTGCGGGTGCTTCCGCTCGCGGATGTGCGCCGCGCCGTTGTCGAGGTCGAGTTCAACGCGCCGAATCCGCGCGAACTCGAACTCGCGGGCGGGGTGCCGGACGGCCGGGTGCGTGCGGGCGAGATCGCCGAGAGCGACGGCGAGGATCCGGACGACGAGAACGGCACCGACTACAACGGCACGGACGAAGTGAAGGTGGACAAGTGAATATCGACATCGCAGCCCTGAAGGTCCTCGAGGCCGACAAGAACATCCCGTTCGATGCGCTGATCGAGACGATCCAGACGGCCCTGCTCACCGCCTACCGGCACACCGACGGGCACCAGCCGCACGCGAGTGTCGACGTGGACCGCAGGACCGGCGCTGTGCGGGTGATGGCGCAGGAGTTCGACGCGGACGGCAACCTCGTCTCCGAGTGGGACGACACCCCCGAGGGCTTCGGCCGCATCGCGGCGACCACCGCGCGCCAGGTGATCATGCAGCGCATTCGCGATGCCGAGCACGAACAGCGGTTCGGGGAGTTCGCGACGCACGAGGGCGAGGTCGTCGCCGGCGTCGTCCAGCGCGACACCCGCGCCAACGCCCGCGGCATGGTCGTGGTGAAGATCGGTGGCGAGACCACCGGCGCCGAGGGGCTGATCCCGCCGGCCGAGCAGGTGCCCGGCGAGACGTACGAGCACGGTGACCGGATCCGCTGCTATGTCGTCGGGGTCTCCCGTGGGCAGCGCGGTCCTCAGATCACGCTGTCCCGGACGCACCCCAATCTGGTGCGCAAGCTGTTCGCCCTCGAGGTGCCGGAGATCGCGGACGGGTCGGTGGAGATCGTCGCCGTCGCGCGGGAAGCCGGCCACCGTTCCAAGATCGCGGTCCATTCGCGAGTGCCGGGGCTCAACGCCAAGGGCGCGTGCATCGGCCCGATGGGGCAACGGGTGCGCAACGTCATGCGTGAACTCGGGGACGAGAAGATCGACATCATCGACTTCGACGAGGACCCGGCGAGGTTCGTCGGCAACGCACTGTCCCCCTCGAAGGTGGTATCCGTCACAGTCGTCGATCCCGACGCGCGTGCGGCCCGGGTCGTCGTCCCCGACTATCAGCTCTCCCTCGCGATCGGCAAGGAGGGGCAGAATGCCCGCCTGGCTGCGCGGCTGACCGGGTGGCGGATCGACATCCGCAGCGACGCCGCGGCCGGTGGTTCGGAGTCGGCGGGGTCGCCCGCGACAGGCAGGTAGGGGTGGAATGCACGGTTCCGGCCCGATCAGCGGTAGAGTGGTCGATGGCTCAGCATGAGCTGCCCTCGGCCGGCCGAGAGCGCATCGCTCCGGTGCGCACCTGCGTCGGGTGTCGGCAGCGGGTGCTGGCTGCCGATCTGCTGAGGGTCGTGGCGCGGGCGACGGAGTCGACAGGTTTCGTGCTGGTGCCGGATCCGGGGCGGAGGATGCCCGGTCGGGGCGCGTGGCTGCACCCCGACCCGGAATGCCTCGGTCAGGCGGAGCGGCGTCGAGCATTCGGCAGAGCGCTGCGGGTGTCGGGAACAATCGACCCGTCCGCGCTTGTTCAGCTGGTCGGGGTCCGGAACGAGGGGAACTCGGCGTAGCGATACGCGCCGGACCGGGGACACCAACTCTGAGAAGAACAGGTACGAACACTCATGAGCACACCGTGAAGCACCAGCGATGAACGTCCATCGGAGATAACCCGAGGTCGTGCGGGCACCAGCCGCTCGACCTCATCAGTGAGGAGAGCAGTGGCAGGCAAGGCCCGTGTACACGAGTTGGCCAAGGAACTCGGTGTCACCAGTAAGGAACTTCTCGCCCGTTTGAAGGAACAGGGCGAATTCGTGAAGTCGGCGTCCTCGACAGTCGAGCCGCCGGTGGCGCGCCGACTGCGCGAGTCCTTCGCGAAGGCGAACGGCGACGGCGCAGCCCCGTCGGCGGCCCCCAAGCCCGGGGCGCCGCGCCCCGGTCCCCGTCCGGCTGCGCCCGCCCAGGCCGCACCGGCACCCGCCCCGGCCCCGCAGCCGGAAGCCGCCGCCCCGGCGCCCAGCCCGGCTCCGGCGGCGCGTCCCGCCGCGTCCGGCCCCAAGCCCGGCGCTCCGCGCCCGGCCGCCCCGAAGCCGGCCACCCCGGAGGCCCCGGCCGCGCAGGCCGCGCCGCAGGCACCGGCCCCGCAGGCGCCGGCCCCGCAGACGCCGAGCCCCGGTCCCAAGCCGGGCGGTCCCCGTCCCGGTCCCAAGCCGCCGCGCGTCGGCAACAACCCGTACTCGTCCGCCCCCGCGGAGCGTCCTGCGCCGCGTCCGGGCGCCCCGCGTCCGGTTCCCGGTCAGGGTCGCCCCGCTGGCGGTCCCGGTGGTGCCCGTCCGGCCCCCGGTCAGGGTCGCCCCGCGGCCGGTCCCGGCGGTCCCCGTCCGGCCCCCGGTCAGGGTCGCCCCGCGGCCGGTCCCGGCGGTCCCCGTCCGGCCCCCGGTCAGGGTGGCCCCCGGCCGTCCCCGGGATCGATGCCCCCGCGTCCGAACCCGGGCGCGATGCCGCAGCGTGCTGCACGTCCCGCCCCGACCGGTCGTCCCGGTCGGCCCGGTGCCCCCGGCGGGCGTCCGGCCGGCGGTGGCGGCGGTTACCGCGGTGGTGGTGGCGGCGCTCCGGGTGCCGGCACCGGTGCCGGCGCTCCCGGTGGATTCCGCGGTCGCCCCGGTGGTGGCGGCGGTGGTGCCGGTCGCGGTGGCCGCGGTGGCACCGCGGGTGCCTTCGGCCGTCCCGGTGGCGCTCCGCGCCGTGGCCGCAAGTCGAAGCGGCAGAAGCGGCAGGAATACGATTCGATGCAGGCACCGTCGGTCGGCGGTGTGCGGCTGCCGCGCGGCAACGGCGAGACCATCCGTCTCGCTCGCGGGGCGTCCCTGTCCGACTTCGCGGAGAAGATCGACGCGAACCCGTCGGCCCTCGTGCAGGCGCTGTTCAACCTCGGTGAGATGGTCACGGCCACTCAGTCGGTGAACGACGAGACTCTCGAGCTGCTCGGCTCCGAGATGAACTACAACGTTCAGGTCGTCAGCCCCGAGGACGAGGACCGCGAGCTGCTCGAGTCGTTCGACATCACCTACGGCGAGGACGAGGGCACCGAGGAAGACCTCGTGCAGCGCCCGCCGGTGGTGACCGTCATGGGTCACGTCGACCACGGCAAGACCCGCCTGCTCGACACGATCCGCAAGGCCAACGTCCGCGAGGGCGAGGCCGGCGGCATCACCCAGCACATCGGTGCCTACCAGGTGATGACCCACCTCAACGGCGAAGACCGGCTGATCACCTTCATCGACACCCCGGGTCACGAGGCGTTCACCGCCATGCGTGCCCGTGGCGCGAAGTCGACCGACATCGCGATCCTCGTGGTCGCGGCCGACGACGGCGTCATGCCGCAGACGGTGGAGGCGATCAACCACGCTCAGGCTGCGGACGTGCCGATCGTGGTCGCGGTGAACAAGATCGACAAGGAGGGTGCGAACCCTCAGAAGATCCGCCAGCAGCTCACCGAATACGGCCTGGTCACCGAGGAGTACGGCGGCGACACCATGTTCGTCGACATCTCGGCGAAGCAGGGCCTGAACATCGACCAGCTGCTCGAGGCCGTGCTGCTCACCGCGGACGCGTCCCTCGATCTGCGGGCCAACCCGGACATGGAGGCGCAGGGCGTCGCGATCGAGGCGCACCTCGACCGTGGCCGCGGCCCCGTGGCCACCGTCCTGGTCCAGCGCGGCACGCTGCGGGTCGGCGACTCGATCGTCGCGGGTGACGCGTACGGCCGGGTCCGCCGCATGGTGGACGAGCACGGCGACGACGTCCTCGAGGCGTCGCCCTCGCGGCCGGTCCAGGTCATCGGCTTCACGTCGGTGCCCGGCGCCGGTGACAACCTCGTCGTCGTCGAGGAGGACCGCATCGCACGGCAGATCGCGGACCGCCGCAATGCGCGCAAGCGCAACGCGCTGGCCGCCAAGAGCCGCAAGCGGATCAGCCTCGAGGACCTCGATGCCGCGCTCAAGGAGCACAACGAGCTCAACCTCATCCTCAAGGGCGACAACGCCGGTACGGTCGAAGCCCTCGAGGAGGCCCTCATGGGTATCGAGGTCGGGGACGAGGTGCGGCTGCGAGTCATCGACCGCGGTGTCGGTGGTGTGACCGAGACCAACGTCAACCTGGCTGCCGCGTCCAACGCTGTGATCATCGGCTTCAACGTCCGCGCGGAGGGCAAGGCCACCGAGCTCGCCAACCGCGAGGGTGTCGACATCCGCTACTACTCGATCATCTACCAGGCGATCGACGAGGTGGAGAAGGCGCTCAAGGGCATGCTCAAGCCCATCTACGAGGAGGTCGAGCTCGGCCGCGCCGAGATCCGGGCGATCTTCAAGTCGTCCAAGGTCGGCAACATCGCGGGCTGCATGGTCCAGTCCGGCATCGTCAAGCGCAACGCGAAGGCCCGTCTGCTCCGCGACAACAACGTCGTCGCCGAGACGGTCACCATCTCCTCGCTGCGGCGCGAGAAGGACGATGTGACCGAGGTGCGGGAAGGCTTCGAGTGCGGTCTGACGGTCACCTACTCCGACATCAAGATCGGTGACGTGATCGAGGCGTACGAGCTGCGCGAGAAGCCGCGCGACTGACGCGGCCGGATACACCCGACGGTCTCGTCGGCGGCGGTGGGCGAGATGATCGCCCGCCGCCGTCGGCGTGCCGGAGATCGGCACCGCACGACATCGGAGGACGGATGTATCTCGGGGCTCTGGAACTGGACGTTCTGCTCGGCGACGTGCGCTCGCTCAAGCAGAAGCGGTCCGTGATCCGTCCTGTGCTCGCCGAGCTGCGGCGGATGACGGTCAGTGCCGCCGAGACCGGTGACCAGGACCTCTACCGCCGCGCCGAGATCGGGGTGGCGGTGGCCGCGTCCGCGGTGCCGTACCTCAACGAGGTGCTCGACACGTGCGAGCGGCTCGTCGCCGAACGCCCGGAGTTGCAGCTGCTCTCCGTGCGGCGAAGAATTTTCGGTCCGGAGGACTGACCGGACCGGTCGAACAACATGTGGTCGCCGTCGGCGGCCGGGGAGAGGAACCGACTGACATGGCCGATCCAGCACGGGCACGCCGACTGGCCAAGCGCATCGCCACGATCGTCGCCACGGCCATCGATCACGAGATCAAGGATCCGAGGCTGGCGTTCGTCACGGTGACCGACGCGAAGGTCACCGCCGATCTGCACGACGCCACCGTCTACTACACGGTCCGCGGCGAGAATCTGGACGCCGAACCCGACCTGGCCGCGGCTGCCGCCGGCCTGGAGAAGGCCAAGGGTGTGCTGCGCTCGAAGGTCGGAGCGGGAACCGGAGTGCGATTCACCCCCACGCTGACCTTCGTCACCGACACCGTGCCGGACACCGCCCGGCACATGGAGGAACTTCTCGAGCGCGCACGGGCTGCCGACGAGGAGCTGGCCAAGGCCCGGGAGGGAGCCGCACCCGCCGGCGAGCCCGACCCATACAAGGAGCCCCGGACCCGTCCCGACGGTGACGATCTGTCGCGTCCCGACGACGGTGACGATCTGTCGCGTCCCGACGACGGTGACGATCTGTCGCGTCCCGACGACGGT
The DNA here is from genome assembly GCF_016804345.1 of Rhodococcus ruber. Taxonomy (NCBI): domain Bacteria; kingdom Bacillati; phylum Actinomycetota; class Actinomycetes; order Mycobacteriales; family Nocardiaceae; genus Rhodococcus; species Rhodococcus ruber. The sequence continues at coordinate 2,580,505 of NZ_CP044211.1, forward strand.
GACGATCTGTCGCGTCCCGACGACGGTGACGATCTGTAGCGCACCGATGGCCGAATCGACGCAGGCCGCCCCGGCGGTCGATCTCCGCGACGCCGTCGCGCTCCTCGAGGACGCGACGTCGGTGACGATCCTCTGCCATGTCCAGCCCGACGCCGACACCTTCGCCTCCGGCCTGGCCCTCGGCACGGTGCTCGAGCGGCGTGGCACTCCGGTGCAGGTGGCATTCGCGTCTCCGGCTGCCGTTCCGGCCTCGATGCGCGACCTGCCCGGCGGTCACCTACGGGTGCCCGCCGGGCAGGTCCGTCACGAGGTGGATCTCCTCGTCACCGTGGACTGCGGCACGGTCGGCCGACTCGGGCAACTCGCGGGCCGCCTGGCCGGAGCGAAGCGCATCCTGGTGATCGACCACCACCGCTCCAACACGCGGTTCGGCACCCACAATCTGATCGACGAGGCCGCCGAATCCACCACCGCCGTGCTCGCCGATCTGTTCGACGAGTGGGGCGTGCAGATCGACGCGGACCTCGCCCACTGTCTGTACGCGGGGCTGGTCACCGACACCGGATCGTTCCGCTGGGGGCGTGCGGGCTCGCACCGCCTCGCGGAACGGCTGCTGGCGACCGGGATCGACGGCGCCGCGATCACCCGCCGGCTTCTCGACACCCACCCGTTCGGGTGGCTGCCCATGCTGTCGATGGTGCTCGCCTCGGCGACGCTCGTCCCCGATGCCGCCGGCGGTCGCGGACTCGTCCACGCGACAGTGCGCCGCGCGGACTCCGCGCATCTGGGAGCCGAGGAGATCGAGAGCGTCATCGACATCGTTCGAACGACGGCAGAGGCGGAGGTCGCCGCCGTATTCAAGGAGTGCGGGCCGGACGTGTGGACGGTGTCGCTGCGATCGAAGCGGCACATCGACGTTTCCGCGACCGCCGCCGCGCTCGGGGGAGGCGGGCACCGGTTCGCATCCGGCTACACCGCGTACGGCGACCGCGACCTGGTCGTCGCGGCACTGCGCGCGGCACTGGACTGACGATGCCGGCGCCGCAGGACACCGCCGGCCCGGAACCGGACGCCGCGTCCCACCTCGTCCCCGAGGCCACCGCAGGACGCATCTTCGGGCTCGCGGTGCCGGCACTCGGAGTACTCGCCGCCGAACCCCTGTACCTTCTGTTCGACATCGCCGTCGTCGGCCGGCTCGGCGCCCTGGCCTTGGCCGGACTGGCCATCGGCGGCCTCGTCCTCGCCCAGGTCAGCACCCAGTTGACCTTCCTGTCCTACGGCACCACCGCCCGGGCCGCCAGATTCCACGGCGCCGGACGGCGGGACGCCGCCGTCGCCGAGGGGGTGCAGGCCACCTGGCTCGCACTCGCCGTCGGGACGGCGATCCTGATCGTCGGCCAGCTCCTGGCCGAACCGGTGGCCGCGCTGATCGCCGGCGACGAGCAGATCGCCGAGGCCGCGGTGTCGTGGCTGCGCGTCGCCCTGTTCGGCGCACCGCTGATCCTCGTCGGCCTCGCCGGCAACGGCTGGATGCGCGGTGTGCAGGACACCGCCCGCCCCCTGCGGTACGTGCTCGCCGGGCTCGCGCTCTCGGCGGTGCTGTGCCCGCTGCTCGTGCACGGCCTGGCCGGAGCCCCCCGCTGGGAACTCGTCGGCTCCGCCGTCGCCAACGTCGCCGGCCAGAGTGTGTCCGCAGCGCTGTTCGTCGGGGCACTGCTCCGGTCCGGTGTGCCGCTACGACCACAACGGACGGTGATCGCCGCGCAGGTGCGGCTCGGCCGCGACCTGATCGCCCGCAGCCTGGCCTTCCAGGCGTGCTTCCTGTCCGCGGCCGCGGTCGCCGCCCGGTTCGGGGCGGCCGCCGTCGCAGCACACCAGGTGGTGCTGCAGTTGTGGAACTTCGTCTCGCTCACCCTCGACTCGCTCGCCGTCGCCGCCCAGGCGCTGGTGGGCGCGGCCCTGGGGGGAGGAGCCCGCTCCGATGCGAAGCGCCTGGCGTGGCGGATCACCGCGTGGTCCACGGTGTTCGCCACCGGCCTGGCGCTGGTGTTCCTCGGGGGCGGCGACGCGATTCCGGCGCTGTTCACCAGCGATCCCGGGGTGCTCGAGCAGATCGACGTCGCCTGGTGGTTCTTCGTCGCGCTCCTACCCGTCGCCGGTGTCGTGTTCGCGCTCGACGGCGTGCTGCTCGGCGCCGGCGACGCCGCCTTCCTCCGCACCGCCACGCTCGCGTCCGCACTGTTCGGATTCCTGCCCCTCGTGTGGTGTTCGCTCGTGTGGGACTGGGGTCTCGCGGGTATCTGGACTGGGCTTACGGTGTTCATCGTGTTCCGGATGGTGGCCGTCGTGTGGCGGACGCGGTCGGGGCGGTGGGCGGTGACCGGTGCGGACCGGCAGGCTCGGCCCCCGCACGAGACGGCGCGCGACGAGACGAAGAAGGAGAGCCGGTGACGGGGAAACTGTGGGCGGTCAGCGACATCCACGTCGGGCATCGAGGCAATCGCCCCGTCACCGAGGATCTGTACCCGGAATCGCCGGACGACTGGCTGATCGTCGCCGGCGACGTCGCCGAGAAGTCCGACGACATCCGCTGGGCACTGTCGCTGCTGCGCAGCCGTTTCGCGAAGGTGATCTGGGTTCCCGGCAACCACGAACTGTGGACCACCGCCAAGGACCCGGTTCAGATGCACGGCGCCGCCCGGTACGACTACCTGGTGACGATGTGCCGCGAACTCGACGTGCTCACCCCGGAGGACCCGTACCCCGTGTGGCACGGCGAGGGCGGACCGGTGACGCTCGTGCCGATGTTCCTGCTCTACGACTACTCCTTCCTTCCCGAGGGCACCGCGACGAAGGCCGAGGGCCTGGCGCTGGCCCGTGAACGCAACGTCGTCGCCACCGACGAATTCCTGCTCGCGCCCGACCCGTACGTCACTCGGGACGTGTGGTGCCGCGTACGGCTCGACGAGACCCGCAAGCGTCTCGACGCCCTCGATCCATCGCTGCCGACGGTGCTGATCAACCACTTCCCGCTGGTGCGCGAGCCCACCCGGATGTTGTTCTATCCGGAGTTCTCCCTGTGGTGCGGCACGACCGAGACCGCCGACTGGCACCTGCGCTACCGCGCCCTCTGCGCCGTGTACGGGCACCTGCACATCCCGCGTACCACGTACTACGACGGTGTCCGCTTCGAGGAGGTCTCTCTCGGCTATCCGCGGGAATGGCAGCGCCGGGGCCTGCCGGATCGACTGTTACGCCAGATCCTGCCCGTGCCGGAGTACCCGCCGGGATCGTTGAACAAATGGGGCGGACACTTCCGGGTCACGCCCGAGATGGAAGCCGAAGTCGAGAAGATGCGTGCAGGGCGCACTGCACAGAGCATGCGCGCGGGGCGCGAAGGGGAGTTGCGATGACCGACCCGACCACCGCGACCCGCACCGGGCTGATCAGCCGGATCCTGCCCGACGGGATCGCCGCCGCGGAGTTGTTCGAGGACCCGCCCGGTCTGCGACCGCACCCGCAGGAAGAGCCGCTGGTCGCCCGCGCGGTGGACAAGCGCCGGCGGGAGTTCGCCGGGGCACGGCACTGCGCCCGGCTGGCCATGCGGCAGCTCGGGATGGAACCCGGCCCGGTGCTCAAGGGCGACAAAGGGGCACCGGTCTGGCCGCGAGGGGTGGTCGGCAGCCTCACCCACTGCGACGGATACCGCGGAGCTGTTCTGGCCTATGCGTTGCAGGTGCGGTCGCTGGGGATCGACGCCGAGCCGCACGGACCTCTCCCCGACGGGGTGCTCGAAGCGGTCTCCCTGCCCCAGGAGCGCACCTGGCTCGCGGGCACCGATCCGAGTCTGCACTGGGACCGCCTGCTCTTCTGCGCCAAGGAGGCCACCTACAAGGCGTGGTTCCCGCTCACCGGACGCTGGCTCGGCTTCGAGGACGCCCACATCACGTTCGAGCGCGACGGCGCGGCCGCACCGGGCGCAGTCGCGTCGGGCACGTTTCGCTCCGACCTGCTCGTCCCCGGAGACACCCGGACGGGTGCCCCCCTGGCCGCGTTCGACGGGCGGTGGCTGATCGCCGACGGGCTGATGCTCACGGCGATCGTCGTGCGCTGACGTCGCAGTCGACGTGGCAGAATCGGGCCCCGTGTCTGCCTCCGAGAACCCCGCCCTCACCCGTGCCGGTCTGCTCGTCGTCGACAAGGACGCGGGCATGACGAGCCACGACGTGGTGGCCCGCTGCCGGCGACTGCTCGGCACTCGCAAGGTCGGTCACGCCGGCACCCTGGATCCGATGGCGACGGGCGTGCTCGTCCTCGGGGTGGAGCGCGCGACGAAGATCCTCGGTCTGCTCGCCCTCACCACCAAGGCGTACGCGGCGACGATCCGGCTCGGCCAGAGCACCGTCACCGACGACGCCGACGGCGAGGTGCTCGCGACCACCGACGCCGCCGCGGTCACGGACGAGGCGATCGCTACGGCCGTCGCCGCGCTCACGGGGGACATCTCCCAGGTGCCCGCCAGCGTCAGCGCGATCAAGGTGGACGGCAAGCGTGCCTACGCCCGGATGCGCGACGGGGAGGCCGTCGAGCTGGCGGCCCGCCCGGTCACGGTCTCCCGTTTCGCGGTACTCGCCCGGCGTGAGGTGCGCGCGGACCGCGGGTGTTTCGTCGACCTCGACGTCGAGGTGGAGTGCTCGTCGGGCACCTACATCCGGGCGCTCGCCCGCGACCTGGGGTCCGCGCTGGGTGTCGGCGCGCACCTGACCGCGCTCCGCCGCACCCGGGTCGGCCCGTTCGGGCTCGAGCACGCTCGCACGCTCGCCCAGCTCGAGGACGACCCGACCGTGAGCCTGGACATCGACGCCGCGATCCGGACGGCGTTCCCGTGCCGGGACGTCACCGCCGCGGAGGCGGCACTGCTCGCGAACGGCCGGTGGCTGGACCCGGTGGGGATCCCCGGCGTGTACGCGGCGATCGATCCGTCCGGCCGCGCCGCGGCGCTGCTCCAGGAGAAGGGCACGCGGGCCTCGGCGGTGTTCGTCGTGCGCCCGGCCACCATTTGACGTCCTCCCCGTCGTGAACAGCGGGGATTCCGGTCTGCGCCGCTCATGCGGTGCTCCCGGCGGGTTCTCGCTTCACGGCCGGGTGCGGGACCGGGGTCCCGGCTGACACCGGCTCCACGAGCGTTGGGCTGTCCGCGCGTCCCGCGGCCAGGATGTTCTTCGCGGCGTTCACATCTCGGTCGTGGACCGCGCCACACGGGCAGGTCCACGACCGGACGTGCAGGGGCTTGGCCTCCCCGATGGCCCCGCACACCGAGCACGCCCGCGTGGAGGGGAACCACCGGTCGACCCGGGCGAAGGTGCGCCCGTGCCGCCGTGCCTTGTACTCGAGCATCGCCGTGAACGTCGACCACCCGGCATCGTGCACCGAGCGGGCGAGCTTCGTCCGGGCCAGCCCGGACACGGCGAGGTCCTCCACGTACACCGCTTGGTTCTCGCGGACGATCGTGGAGGAGAGCTTGTGGAGCCAGTCCCGGCGGGTGTTCCCGACCCGGGCGTGGCAGCGCGCCACCTTTCGGCGCGCACGCTCCCGGCGGGCCGAGCCCTTCTGCCGCCGGGCGAGTTCCTTCTGCGCGGTCCGCAGCTTGGCCTGCGCCTTGCGGGCGAGGCGGGGGGCGTCGACCTTCGTGCCGTCCGACAGTACCGCGAAGTGTGTCAGCCCCAGGTCGATCCCCACCTCGTGCGGCACGAGGGGCAACGGCTGGTCGGGGACGTCGACGACGAACGAGGCGTGGTACCGCCCGGCCGCGTCCATCGTCACCGTCACGCTCGACGGCGCCGAGGGCAGGTCGCGCGACCAGCGCACCGGGACGTCCCCGACCCCCGGCAGCCGCAGCCGCCCGTTCGGGAGCACCCGGAAACCGGGCGGCCTTGGTGAACCGGATCGACTGGGCCCGGTCCGTCCGTGACCGGAACCGGGGCGCGCCGAGCTTGCGACCCTTCCGGGTGCCGTCGAGGGAGGCGAAGAAGTTCCGGTAGGCGGCGCAGGCGTCGGCGAGGGCCTGTTGCAGGACGACGGCGGACACCTCGGCCAGCCATGCCCGTTCCGGGGTCCGTTTCGCCGCGGTCAGCGCCTTCGACAGCGCCGCGTCGGTCGGGAACGGCGCCCCCGCCTCGTGCGCCGCCCGCCGAGCGGCGATGGCGTCGTTGAACACCACCCGGGCGCAGCCGAACACCCGCGCCAACACTCGGCGCTGGGCCGGGGTCGGGTCGAGCCGGTAGGCGTACCGGAGCTGCACACAGACCACTGTACCGTATTGGTTTATGGGCGATGACGACGACATCCGCACTGGCAGACACTGCACGTTCCTCATGCATGTGCACTTGGTTTTCGTCACGAAGTACCGGCGCCAGGTGTTCGGTGACCGGCACCTGAACCGGATGGAAGAGATCATGCGCGCGGTGTGCACGGACTTCGAGGCCGAGCTGGTCGAGTTCCACGGCGAGGCCGACCACGTACACCTGCTGGTCCACTACCCGCCCAAGGTCGCCGTCTCGAAGCTGGTCAACAGCCTGAAAGGCGTCTCCTCCCGTCGTCTGCGCCAGGAGTTCCCCGAGCTGGTCCGGCACTACTGGCGCGCGCAACGGCTGTGGTCCGGGTCCTACTTCGCCGGGTCCGTCGGCGGCGCGCCGCTGAGCATCGTGCGCCAGTACATCGAGCAGCAGAACCGTCCGGTCCAGGGCACGGCTCGGCCCTGGCGGCCCTTCCCGCGCGGGCCTTCACCACCGCCGTGAACGGCGGCGCACTGACCCACATCCCGGTAGCGGCGGAGCCGCCTACACCAGCCAGATCGCGTCGGCGGCGGGATGTCCCAGGTCGACCGTGCTGCCGGCGTCGCCGCCGATGCGAACCGCGACGGTGCCTGCGAAGTCGCGGCGTTCGACGACGCGGATGTCGGTGTCGAGGGCGATGCCCACGTCGTCGAAGTAGCGCAGCATTGCCGGGTCGGCGTCGGAGATGCGGGCGACCCGGCCGTGCTCACCGTCGACGAACGCGCTGAGCTGGCGGGCCGGCGGCGTGGGGATCGTGCCGTCGACCGCCGGGATCGGATCTCCGTGCGGGTCCCGTTCCGGATGGCCGAGCTTGGCGTCGATCGCGGCGACGAGCCGGTCGGAGACGGCGTGCTCGAGCACCTCGGCCTCGTCGTGCACCTCGTCCCAGCCGTAGCCGAGTTCCCGGACCAGATACGTCTCGAGCAGGCGGTGCTTGCGGACCATGGCCACGGCCGCCGCGCGCCCGGCCTCGGTGAGCGAGATCGCGCCGTAGCGTGCGTGGTCGACGAGACCCTGCTCGGCGAGCTTGCGGACGGCCTCGGAGACGGTCGAGGCCGACACTCCGAGCTTCTCGGCGAGCAGCTTCGTCGAGACCTTCTCACCCGACCATTCCCGGACGGTCCAGATGATCTTGAGATAGTCCTGCGCGACCGGCGTCAGCATGTCCGTCGCCGCCACCTCGGTCGCCCCGCTCCTGTCGCCCACGGGGACAGCTTAGGCAACTCTCACCGTCGAATCATCCGGCTCGCGCAGCCGAGTGCGCCGTCGCAGGGCTCCGGTGACGAGTCCCTGGTGGGGCGAGAACAGATAGGCCATCGTGAACACGACCGCTTGGGCCAGAACGACGACGCCGCCGGTGGAGGCATCGGTGTAGTAGCTGACGTATACGCCGGTCGCCGACGTCAGTGCAGCCAGGGTGGGAGCGAGCACCAGCATCCGCGACAGCCGTTCGGTGAGCAGGTACGCCGTCGCACCGGGGATGATCAGCATCGCCACGACGAGGATGACCCCGACGGCCTGGATGGCGGCGACGATGGTGACCGCCAGCAGCGCGAGCAGCAGCGCGGACAGCCGGGCCGGGGAGATCCCGAGGGCGTGGGCCTGCCCCCGGTCGAACGCGAACAGGGTCAGGTCGCGGCGCTTGGCGATCAACACGACGAGCACCACCACTGCGAGCGCGGTGACCTGCCACATGTCCGCGGTGGCCAGGCCCAGCAGGTTGCCGAACAGCACATGGTGCAGGTCCACCTGGCTCGGGTTCTTCGAGATCAGCACGACACCGAGGGCGAACAACGTCGTGAAGACCACGCCGATCGCGGCGTCCTCCTTGACCTTGGTGGTGTTGCGGACGAGCCCGATCAGAGCGACGGCGGCCCCGGCGAACAGCAGCGCGCCCACCGCGAACGGCGCTCCCACCAGGTAGGCCAGCACCACGCCGGGCAGCACGGCATGGGAGACGGCGTCGCCCATCAGCGACCACCCGATGAGTACGAGCCAGCAGCTGAGCAGGGCACACACGATCGTGGCGGCCACCGCGACGACGAGGGCGCGCTGCATGAAGCCGTACTGCAGAGGTTCGACGATCAGTTCGACGAGGTTCACCGTGCCTCCTGGGCGACGTGGGGGGCCGGCAGCAGGGGGTCGACGCCGAAGGCGCGCGCGAGGTTCTCCGGCCGCAGCACCTCGTCCGGGGCGCCGTGGACGAGGATGCGCCGCTGCAGCAGCGCGGCCTCGTCGCACAGCAGCGACAGTCCGGCGAGGTCATGGGTGGCGACGAGGATCGTGTGCCCCGAACCGGCAAGGTCCCGGATCACCTCCGTCAGGGCAGCCTCGGTGCGCTTGTCCACGCCGGCGAACGGCTCGTCGAGCAGGAGCAGGGGAGCGCCCTGGGCGATGGCACGGGCGACGAAGACACGCTTGCGCTGACCCCCGGAGAGCTGGCCGATCTGCCGCTGCACGTAGCCGGCCATGTCGACGCGTTCGAGCGCGGCCCGGACGGCGGCGTGGTCGGCGGGCCGCGGCCGGCGCAGCCAGTTCTGCCGGCCGTAGCGGCCCGTCATCACGACTTCGCCCACGCTGATGGGGAAGTCCCAGTCGACGGCCTCGCTCTGCGGCACGTACGCGACGGCACCGGCCTTCCGGGCGGTGACGGTGTCGGTCCCGCCGATGGACACGGTGCCGGTGCTCGGTCGCACGATGCCCATGATCGCCTTGAAGAGGGTGGACTTGCCCGAGCCGTTGGTACCGACGAGCCCGCACACCCGGCCGGGGATGAGCGTCAGGTCGACGCCGTCGAGCGCCGTGACGGTGCGATAGTGCACGCTGAGCCGCGAGACGGCCAGGGCGGGGGTGGGTGTCGCGGTCATGGACGCAGCCCTTCGGTGATGGTGCGGACGTCGTGCCGGAGCAGGTCGAGGTAGGTGGGCACGGGACCGTCCGGCTCGGAGAGCGAGTCGACATACAGGGTTCCGCCGAACCGGGCTCCGGTGTCCTCGGCGACCTGCCGCTGGGCCTTGTCCGAGACGGTGGACTCGCAGAACACGGCAGGCACGGCGTTGGTCCGGACGAAGTCGACGGTGCGGGCGATCTGCTGCGGGGTGCCCTGCTGGTCGGCGTTGACCGCCCACAGGTAGGCCTCGCTCAGGCCGGCGTCGCGGGCCAGGTAGCTGAAGGCCCCCTCGCAGGTGACCAGCGCCCGGTGGTTCGGCGGCAGCACGGCCAGATCGGCGACGAGTTCTTCGTGCAGCGCCTGTAGTTCGGTGCGGTACGCCGCGGCGTTGGCGGCGTAGTCCGCGGCGTGCTCGGGGTCGAGGTCGGTGAAGGCGGCGGCGATGTTGTCGACGTAGGTCTGGGCCGCCAACGGGGACATCCACGCGTGCGGGTTGTGCCGCCCCGCGTAGGCGTCCTCGCCGATCGGCAGCGGCGGAACCCCGTCGCTGAGCACGGCGTGGGCCGCGTCGGTATCGGCGAGGAACTGCTCGAACCAGCGCTCGAGGCCGAGGCCGTTGTCGAGGACGAGGTCGGCGCGGGAGGCGTAACGCAGGTCGCCCGGGGTGGGTTCGTAACCGTGGACCTCGGCGCCGACCTTGGTGATCGACTCGACCCGCAGGTGCTCCCCGGCGACGTTGCGGGCCATGTCCGCGAGCACGGTGAAAGTGGTCAGTACCAGGGGCCGGTCGTCGTCGGAACTCTGCGCCGCGGCACAGCCCGCCAGGACCGTCGTGGCCGCGACGACCACCACGATTTTGCGTAGTCCAACGAAAATGTTCGGCATGCCGAAATTATGGCGGGACACTGGCGGAGTTGTCCATGAGGCGCTCCGGGCGAGCCGGAGATGACCGCCCGGCCGCCGGGTCGTAGGCTGCAGCGTGTGCAGAGATGGCGAGGTCTCGACGAAATTCCTGCGGATTGGGGTCGTTGTGTCCTGACGATCGGGGTGTTCGACGGTGTGCACCGCGGGCATCAGCAACTGATCGCGCGGGCGGTGAAGTCGGCGAAGGAACGCGGCACGGCCAGCGCCCTGATGACGTTCGATCCGCACCCGATGGAGGTCGTCCGGCCGGGCAGCCACCCGGCGCAGCTCACGACCCTGGCGCGACGTGCCGAACTGGCCGAGGAACTCGGCATCGACGTCTTCTGCGTCATGCCGTTCACGCCCGAGTTCATGAAGTTGTCCCCCGAGCGGTACGCCCACGAGATCCTCGTCGAGCGGCTCCATGTCGCCGAGGTCGTCGTCGGCGAGAACTTCACCTTCGGCAAGAAGGCCGCCGGCAATGTGGATCTGCTGCGCACCATCGGCGAGCGTTTCGGCTTCGCCGTCCAGGGCCTGACCCTGCTCAGCGAACATGCGGTGACGTTCTCGTCCACCTATATCCGCTCGTGCGTGGACGCCGGCGACGTCGCCGCCGCGGCCGACGCGCTGGGCCGCCCCCACCGCGTCGAGGGCGTCGTGGTGCACGGCGACGGCCGGGGCCGCGATCTCGGCTTCCCCACCGCGAACGTCGCGCCGCCCATGTACTCGGCCATTCCCGCGGACGGCGTCTACGCGTGCTGGTTCACCGTCCTCGGTCCGGGTAGCGGTGGACTCGGCACCGTCACCCCGGGGGAGCGGTACCTCGCGGCCGTATCGGTGGGCACCAACCCGACCTTCTCCGGGCGTACCCGCACGGTCGAGGCGTTCGTCCTCGACGAGGAGGCCGACCTGTACGGCCAGCACGTCGCGGTCGACTTCGTCGAGCGGCTGCGCGGGATGGAGCGGTTCGAATCGGTGGAGGCCCTCGTCTCGGCGATGCACCGTGACGCCGAGCGGGCACGCGAAGTGCTCGAGCGCGCTCGCGGCTAGGGGCCGTTCCGGCCCGGGATCGCGCCCCGATCGGGGACAATTCCCGGTGTGTCGATACGTCAGTGGCGGCACGCGCGCCTGACCTGGGCAGATGCCGCGAACTACTACGAGTCGAAACCGGGCCGGCCGACCGACTGGTCCGCATTCGTCGTGTTCGATGAGCAGGACGGGACCGTTCGCGGCCCCGGGGACGCGCTCGCTCACCTGCGTTCCCGGACGCATCTGCTGACGGCGCTGGACCGGCGGATCGTCGAGGCGCCCGGCCGGCTGGACTACCCGTACTGGGTGCGGGCGCAACTCCCGCCCGAGCAACGTATCGAGTACCGCGAGTGGGCCGGCGGCTCGTTCACGGACTGCATCGACGCCATCGCCGACCTCTGCGCGGACCCGCTGGACGTCCGGCGGCGTGCGTGGTGCCTGCACGTCTTCGCCGGAGTGTCCGACCCCGACGACCCGACGGCGACCGTGACGGTCGTCGTGCTGCAGGTCAGCCACGCCGGGATGGTCGGTTCGGCGTTGGGTGCCTTCCTCGGCACACTGTTCGGCGCGGACGGGCAGCCACTGCGCGTTCCCGGTCTGGCGCCGGCCGCGACGCGCCCGCACCACGCCGCCGCAGCGGTGTCGGGGGTGGCACGCTTCGCTCGCTGGTACCTGGGGCTCGGCGCGGTCCTGGTGCGGCGGGCGGCATCGGCGCGGTCCGCGGACACCCCGGCGGTCCCGTCGCCGGCGGCGCGGCCGATGCTCGCCCGCGCCCCCGGGCGCGACCGGGCGATCCGGATCGTGCGTCCGGACCTGGGCAGTCTCGTGGGCCGGACCTACACCGTGACAGCCATGGGCCTGGCGGCGGTATCCCTGGCGCTGCAGCGCTACCTCGGCGAGCACTGCGCGCCCGTCGTCGATGTACGCGTCGCGGTTCCGGTCGCGGTGGGCGCGGCCGGTGTCGCGCTGGGCGTCAACCGGCTGACTGCCGCGATCGTTCCGTTGTGCACCGAGGTCGCCGATCCCCGCGACCGGGTGGCGGCCGTGGCCGACGCGCTCGCCCACGAGCGGCGGATCGCGACGTCTCCCGAGGTGTTGGACCGCCTCGCGGGCGCGGGTGCGGTGCCGTATCCGGTGTACCGCCGGGTGACGGACCGGCACGACCGCGCGGCGTCGGCAGGTGGAGCCCCGGGCCCGGCCCAGACGGCGGTCACCAGTGTCGACTGTGGCGGCGAGGCCGACTGGACCTACGGCGGCGCGGCATTCCGATTCGTCGCCGGCATCCAGTCTCTGCGTCCGGGGATGGGTCTGGTGCACTCCTTCAGCCGGGCCGGCGATTCGTTCGCCGTCACCGTCATGAGCTCCCCGCTGCTGATGCCGGACCTCGATCGGTACGCGACCCTCCTCGAGGAGGGGTTCGCCGAGGTGATCGAGGCCACCGGCGGCCGGCGATCCGGCACCGGCCCCCGGGGGCGAGGGTGACCGAAGCGGGTGCGCACCCCTCTGGTACGCTCATCCGCTGGTGTGTGCTGTGGTTCGCGGTGGCCGCACCGACGGGTTCCGGCCCGTTTCACGAAGCGCGCGGACGTCATCGATCAGGAGTATCACCAGTGGCATTGACCACCGAGCAGAAGAAGCAGATCCTCGGCGAGTACGGCCTCCACGAGACCGACACCGGATCGCCCGAGGCGCAGGTCGCGATGCTCACCAAGCGCATCCAGGACCTGACCGAGCACCTGAAGCAGCACAAGCACGACCACCACTCCCGCCGCGGCCTGCTGCTGCTGGTCGGTCGTCGTCGCCGGCTGCTCAAGTACGTCGAGAAGGTCGACGTCAACCGCTACCGTTCGCTGATCCAGCGTCTGGGTCTGCGTCGATAGGAGCGCGACGAAGCGACGACGCGATCTGCGTTCGCTGATCTTTCCGATAGCCAACGAGGCAATGCTTAGACTGAGCCTCGTTGGCTATCGGTGTTTGGCCGCTGTGCGGTCGGAGACGGGCTACGTGCCCGTCGGACACCGGCAGCGGCACCCGCGGACGGCGACACCGCCCGCGGAACCGTATGCACCGACGGTGTCGGTCTTCGGTAGTGACCTTCCGGACCCGGTCCGGACGGTTTCGATCGACGACCGCCTCCGCACGCTCGGCCCGTGAGACGCGGGTACGGGCGATCGGTGCGCAGCTGCAGCCACGAGGGTTGTGGCGCCCGCGCGGGTACGGCGAAGACGAGAGGGAAGAGAAGAGTAGAGATGACCAGCAATTCCGCAGTCGAGGTCGACGAGGGCGTGTTCGAGTCCGTCGCGGTCCTCGACAACGGGTCCTTCGGCACCCGTCAGATTCGTTTCGAGACCGGCCGCCTCGCCCAGCAGGCCGCCGGCTCCGTCGTCGCGTACCTCGACGACGAGACCATGCTGCTGTCGGCGACGAGCGCCTCCAAGCAGCCCAAGGAGCACTTCGACTTCTTCCCGCTGACGGTGGACGTCGAGGAGCGCATGTACGCCGCGGGACGCATCCCCGGCTCGTTCTTCCGTCGTGAGGGCCGGCCCTCGACCGACGCGATCCTGACCTGCCGTCTCATCGACCGGCCGCTGCGCCCGTCGTTCGTCGACGGCCTGCGCAACGAGATCCAGGTCGTGGTGACGGTGCTCAGCCTGAACCCGAACGACCTGTACGACGTCGTCGCCATCAACGCCGCGTCGGCATCCACGCAGATCGCCGGCCTGCCGTTCTCCGGACCCGTCGGTGGCGTGCGGGTCGCGCTGATCACCTCGGAGGAGAACAAGACCGGCCAGTGGGTCGCGTTCCCCACGGTCGAGCAGCTCGAGAACGCCGTGTTCGACATGGTCGTCGCGGGCCGCATCGTGGGTGGCGGCGACAACCCCGAGACCGCCGACGTCGCGATCATGATGGTCGAGGCCGAGGCCACCGGGAACGTCGTCGAGCTGGTGGCCGGCGGGGCGCAGGCACCGACCGAGACCGTCGTCGCCGAGGGCCTCGAGGCCGCCAAGCCGTTCATCGCGCGGCTGTGCATCGCCCAGCAGCAGCTCGCCGCCGCCGCGGCGAAGCCCACCGGTGACTTCCCGGTGTTCCCGGCCTACGAGGCAGACGTGTACGAGGCCGTCGAGGCCGCCGCGTCGGCCAAGCTGTCCGAGGCGCTGACCATCGCCGGCAAGCAGGAGCGCGACGAGCGGACCGACGAGGTCAAGGTCGAGGTCCTCGAGCAGGTGGCCCCCAACTTCGAGGGCCGCGAGAAGGAGATCGGCGCGGCGTTCCGTTCCCTGACGAAGAAGCTGGTCCGCCAGCGGATCCTGCGGGACCAGTTCCGCATCGACGGCCGCGGTGTCACGGATATCCGTGCCCTGTCCGCCGAGGTCGCGGTGGTGCCGCGCGCGCACGGCTCGGCGCTGTTCGAACGCGGCGAGACCCAGATCATGGGTGTCACCACGCTGGACATGGTGAAGATGGCGCAGCAGATCGACTCGCTCGGTCCCGAGACCAGCAAGCGGTACATGCACCACTACAACTTCCCGCCGTACTCCACCGGTGAGACCGGCCGCGTCGGCTCCCCGAAGCGCCGCGAGATCGGCCACGGCGCCCTCGCCGAGCGGGCCCTGATCCCGGTCCTGCCCAGCCAGGAGGAGTTCCCCTACGCGATCCGTCAGGTCTCCGAGGCGCTCAGCTCGAACGGATCCACCTCGATGGGCTCGGTGTGTGCCTCCACGCTCTCGCTGCTGAACGCCGGCGTGCCCCTCAAGGCGCCCGTCGCCGGTATCGCGATGGGCCTGGTCTCCGACGAGGTCGACGGTGAGACCCGTTACGTCGCACTGACCGACATCCTCGGCGCCGAGGACGCGTTCGGTGACATGGACTTCAAGGTGGCCGGCACGAAGGACTTCGTCACCGCGCTGCAGCTCGACACCAAGCTCGACGGGATCCCGTCCCAGGTGCTCGCCGGCGCGCTGGCGCAGGCTCGCGACGCCCGCGCCACCATCCTCGAGGTGATGGCCGAGGCCATCGAGACCCCGGACGAGATGAGCCCGTTCGCTCCGCGGATCACCACCATCAAGGTCCCGGTGGACAAGATCGGCGAGGTCATCGGCCCCAAGGGCAAGATGATCAACTCGATCACCGAGGAGACCGGCGCGAACATCTCCATCGAGGACGACGGCACGGTGTACGTCGGCGCCGCCGACGGCCCGTCCGCCCAGGCCGCGATCGACAAGATCAACGCCATCGCGAACCCGCAGCTGCCGAAGGTGGGCGAGCGGTTCCTGGGGACCGTGGTCAAGACCACGGCGTTCGGTGCGTTCGTCTCGCTGCTGCCGGGCCGCGACGGCTTGGTGCACATCAGCAAGCTCGGCAACGGCAAGCGCATCGCCAAGGTCGAGGACGTCGTCAACGTCGGCTCGAAGATCCGCGTCGAGATCGCCGACATCGACAACCGGGGCAAGATCAGCCTGGTGCCGGTGCCCGACGAGGACACCGCCGGCGCTTCGGGCGCGACACCCGCGGTTCCGGCCGAGTCCGGCGACACCGCCGAGAGCTGACACTCGGATCCCGGCCGCCCGCGTCTCCGTCTGTCCCTGGGACGGACGGAGACGCGGGCGGTCGCGTGTTCTCCCGCCGGCGCGGCGCCTGCTACGGCCCCTGGGAGGTAGTCGGGGCGCCTGCGCTCGACAGCAGTCCGAGTTCCCGCGCCCGCACCACCGCCTGGCGGCGACTCGTGGCACCGAACTTGCGGTACAGAGACTTCAGATGTGCCTTGACGGTGTTCACTGACACGAAGAGCTCGTCGGCGATCTCGGCATTGCTCATCATGGTGGGCAGGAGCAGAAGGACAGCCCGTTCGCGACTGGTCAACGGCTCGAGCAGTTGCGGGGCCTCGGACCGGCCGGCGGTCCCGCCCATCCTGCCGATCAGCATCGAGACGAACTCGCGGTGGGCGTCGTCGAGGCGGTTGTGTCGTTCCAGCAGTGCTCGGACTCGGCCACCGGCCAGGAGGAACGGCCGCGCGATTCCTTCGGGCGCGGCCACGACGAGGGCATGTGCCAGGGCAATCTCGGCTTCGCCATCCGCATGCAGCCGGTCGTGTGCGAGTGCGGTGAGCAGCCAGGCATCGACGGTCGGCCCGTTGTCGATCGGTTCTCCCCCGAGCAGCGGTGCCACCAGTTGCAGGCATCGGCGCGGTTCGTCGGTCGCCAGGTACGACCGCGCCACGAGGACCACACGGTGCGCGCCGGGGCGCGCGAGATCCGCTCGTCCCTTCTCGGCGGACAGTAGCGCCGCAACCTCGTGGGCCCGTCCTTCGGCAAGCAGGATCTCCGCCTCGACGAGTTCGTACCACTCGGCAAGGAAGCGCGGGATGACCCAGTCGGACATGCGCTGCCGCAATCGCCCCAGGTGCGCCCGTGCCGCCGCCGGGTTGTCCGCCGAGAGCGCGAGCCGTGCCTGTACGAGCCCGAAGCTGGTTTCGATGTAGCGGTCGCGGAACTCGCCCAGGCTCGTGTGCCCCCGCTCGACCGCAACGGAACAGGCCTCGATGTCCGCCTCGAGCAGGCGGATCATGGACTCGGCCAGCAGCGCCGTGGCCGACGGCGGCAGGAAGGTCCATCCCAGCTCGTCGGCGACAGCCAGTCCGAGATCGACCTCTCTGCGTGCCGCCCGCAACCGGCCGGCCATCGCCATGAGCACAGCTGTGTTGCCGTGCAGGTGCAGCGCGAGTACCGGTGTCATCGCCGATCCGGCGGCCAGCGCCGAAGTCGTGGACGCGAGCATCGCCTCGGCGGCATCGAGTTCTCCGGACCACAGCTTGCCCATCGCGAGGACGGTGCCGGCGGCGATTCGGTATACGGGAGAGGCCGGCATGTCCGCCGGCGAGATCCCCTCGAGTTGGCGGATCGCTTCTCGTGCGGCGCTGACCTGCCGCGACGGATCTGCCTTCATCCAGGCGAGCACCGCATCGAGAGTGACCAGGACCGTCCCGGTGAGCCGCGCGTCGGCGGTCGGGAGAGGGTCGAGCAGCTCGCGGGCGCGGGCCATGTGGGTGGCGACGCCGACCGGATCGTACTCCGCATACGCGGCGACCGCGGCGGCCGCCGCCACCTCGGCATGCCCCCCGACCAGCTCGGCGGGTGCGTCCCGCAGCAGTGCCACCAGCGCCGGACGTTCCGGACCCAGGATTTCTGCTCCCGCCGCTCGCAGGACGAACCGGGCAAGTCCGAGCCAGTCCTCGGCGGCGCGCAGGTGGCGGGCCGCCTCGAGGAGTTCGCCGTGGTCCGCGAACCACCGGGCGGCACGCCGGTGCAACACGCGGCGGCGCTCGGGATCCTGGGACTTGAGTCGGTGTCGCAGCAGGTCCCCGAACAGTTGGTGATAGCGGTACCACTCCCGCCGGTGGTTCAACGCGACGACGAACAGGTTGTCCCGTTCGAGCCGAATCAGAAACTGCTGGCCGTCGGTACGCCCCGTCAGGACGTCGGCCAGTTCGGCGGAAATCCGCCCTACGACGCACGTGTCGAGCAGGAACCGGCCCAGTGCCGGATCCTGGTTGGCCAGAACCTCTTCCGCGAAGTAGTCGGCGACCGACCGTTCGTCCCCCGCAAGCGACTCCACGGTGGCCTCCACATCGTTCGAGGTCCGGAGCGACAGGGCCGCGAGCCGCAGGCCGGCCGCCCATCCCTCGGTCTTGGTGAGGAGGGTCTGCATCTGCGCGGGTTCGAGGAGGACATCGTGGTCGGCCAGGAGCTGTTTCGCCTCGGCGGCATCGAACCGCAACGCTTCCGCGCGGATCTCGGTCAGCTGACCGCTCAGGCGGAGTCGTTGCAGGGGCAACGCGGGATCGCTGCGAGTGGCGATCACCAGTCGCACGTTGCCGAGCCCCCTGCGGACGGCTGCCGCGAGCGACTCCACGGCCGGCGTCCCCGCGAGCAGGTGCATGTCGTCCAGCACCAGGACGACGGGATGGGGAAGCCGGCCACACGCATCGGCGAACACGGAGACGAATCGGGGGTCGAAGCTGGGTGGGACCTGCATCGTCGCCAGCAACGACCCGGCGGGGAACCCGCCGACGGCGCGGAGCGAGTCCAGGACCCGGCTCCAGAACTGCGTCGGTTCGGCGTCCTCACGTTCCACCGAGAGCCATGCCACCGGCCCGGGATGTGCCGCTGCCCAGGAGGCCAGCAACAGCGTCTTACCCGACCCGGCCGGTGCCGACACGAGCACGGTGCCGGCGTTCACCCCGTCTTCGAGGATGCGTTCGAGACGCGCGCGCCGCACCACTCGGCCGGGAAGCCGAGGCACGAGGGAACGCACCATCGACAACGCGGGAGCATACTCGTCCTGCGCGCCGGCCGGTGGCCCCGTCATGCGACGAGAGTAGTCCTGTGCGGCGGCCGGTGCCCTCGTCATGGGACGGGTTCGGTGATCCGCGGTGAACGGAGGCGGATCGGAAGTCGGGTCACGTGCCCGGCGAGCCGGTGACGGATCGACCGCGCTCCGGCGCCTGCGACCGTTCCTCCGCGGCGCGGTCGGACCCGGGAACAGTGTCGTTCCCGTAGTCGAACATCGCGGTGATCCGGGTCTTGATCTCTTCGGTCGTCATCGTGGCCGTCGGGGTGAGGCCACCCGCGGTCTGTCGTCTCCTCATGGGGTCCTTCGGGAGTTTCCGGTAGGGATCGTCGAGGGCTGAGGGTCAGGCCCGGATCATCAACGCGGCGGACGCCACGGCCGCGGTCGTTGCCGCCGCAGTGACGACGCCGGCGAGAACGGAGCCGGTGTACGCCCCCACGGGTGCCGCGGCGGCCGCTGCGGCGCCGAGGACGATGGCCGGAATCGGCAGCGACCAGGGCATGTCGTGGCGGGACGCACCGCCCCTGCGTGACGTCGCGTTCTGCGCGCGGGTACGGACGGTGGAGTGAGTGGGTGCGGTCATCGTCGATCCACTTCGTTCGATCGGGACGCGGGTGCGCCTTTCGGCCGCGAGTGAATCCGCGGTCGATTCCGACGGTAGGTCGTACCCCTGTGCGGCGCCTCACCCCTGGAGGGTGAAACCGCAGGCCGAAACCGCAGCCCGAAACCGCAGCCCGAGGGTGAACACCCGGCCTCGAACAGGAGGAGCACCCGCCCCTGCCGCGGCTCCGGGGCGGAACGGACCGTCGGTATTTTCCTCGAATTCACCCCGCGTGCGCGTATCGATGATTCGCTGGATCCGTGACGGCTTCGGTAGGTGTTACAGAGGCGCGGCGGAGCTCGAACCTCGCGCTGGCAACGTGGGTCTCGGCAATCAATTTCTGGGCATGGAACATGATCGGCCCCTTGTCCACGACGTATGCGGGCGACCTCTCGCTCAGCAGTACACAGGCCTCGATCCTCGTCGCGACGCCCATTCTCGTAGGATCCCTGGGGCGCATCGTGGTGGGCTCGCTCACGGATCGTTACGGCGGCCGCGTCATGTTCATCGCGATCTCGCTGGCCTCGATCGTCCCGGTGCTCGCCGTCGGTGTGGCCGGCAGCGTCGGCTCCTACCCTCTGTTGCTCGTCTTCGGCTTCTTCCTCGGTATCGCCGGAACGATCTTCGCAGTGGGTATCCCGTTCGCCAACAACTGGTACGAGGCGTCCAGGCGGGGCTTCGCGACCGGCGTCTTCGGAGCCGGCATGGTGGGGACGGCCCTGTCCGCGTTCTTCACTCCGCGGTTCGCAGAGTGGTTCGGGCTGCTGGTAACCCACGTCATCGTCGCCGCGGCGCTTGCCGTCACGGCAGGGGTGTGCTTCCTCGTGATGCGTGATTCGCCGCAGTTCCGCCCGAACACCGACGCGGTCGTCCCGAAGCTTGCCGCTGCGCTGAAACTCCGCGTGACCTGGGAGATGTCGTTCCTCTACGCGGTCGTCTTCGGTGGCTTCGTGGCCTTCAGCAACTACCTTCCCACCTACATCAAGACGATCTACGGCTTCTCCGCTGTCGACGCCGGCGCGCGGACAGCGGCGTTCGCTCTGGCCGCAGTGCTGGCCCGGCCGATCGGGGGTGCCCTGTCCGACCGCATCGCCCCGAAGTACGTCGTGCTCGTGTCGTTCGCCGGGACGGCAGCGATGGCCGCGATTGCGATCGCCCAGCCGCCCCCGGACGTGTGGTCCGCGGCGACGTTCATCCTGCTCGCGATCTTCCTCGGCATCGGCACCGGTGGCGTCTTCGCGTGGGTGGCGCGTCGCGCACCCGCCACGTCCGTGGGATCGGTCACCGGCCTCGTCGCGGCCGCCGGCGGGCTCGGCGGGTACTTTCCGCCGCTCGTCATGGGCGCCACCTACGACTCCGCCGACAACGACTACACCATCGGTCTGCTGCTGCTCGTGGCGACCGCGCTCGTCGCGCTCGTCTACACCGCGGTGAAGCTGCACGCGCACGAGCCCGTGCAGGCCGACAGCCGCTGACGATTCCGTCCCGAAGGAGTGCATGTGACCATCCACCACACCGGCGGTGCCGCCGAAGAGTTGCTGCGCAGCAGCGGACGTTTCTTCACCTCGGGGGAGATCTCCGCGGACGGTCGTACGATCACCCGCCGCGGCGGCCGCGAAGGTGACGTCTTCTACCGTGACCGCTGGAGTCACGACAAGGTGGTTCGCTCCACCCACGGCGTCAACTGCACCGGGTCGTGCTCGTGGAAGATCTACGTCAAGGACGGGATCATCACCTGGGAGACGCAGGAGACGGACTATCCCACGGTGGGACCGGACCGTCCCGAGTACGAACCCCGCGGCTGCCCGCGCGGGGCGGCGTTCTCGTGGTACACCTACTCGCCGACGCGGGTGCGCTATCCCTACGCCCGCGGCGTGCTCGTCGAGATGTTCCGCGAGGCCAGGGCCCGGCTCGGTGACCCCGTGCTGGCCTGGGCCGACATCCAGAACGACCCGCAGCGACGCCGCCGGTACCAGCGGGCCCGCGGCAAGGGCGGTCTGGTCCGGGTCACGTGGGCCGAGGCCACCGAGATGATCGCCGCCGCGCACGTGCACACCGTCAAGGAGTACGGCCCCGACCGGGTGGCCGGATTCTCGCCCATCCCGGCGATGTCGATGGTGTCGTTCGCGGCCGGTTCCCGGTTCGTCGAGTTGATCGGCGGCGTCATGACCTCCTTCTACGACTGGTACGCCGACCTGCCCGTCGCATCGCCCCAGGTGTTCGGCGACCAGACCGACGTGCCGGAGTCCGGCGACTGGTGGGACGCGGCGTACCTGATGATGTGGGGATCGAACGTCCCCGTCACCCGGACACCGGACGCGCACTGGATGACCGAGGTCCGTTACCGCGGCACCAAGGTCGTCGTCGTCAGCCCCGACTACGCCGACAACACGAAGTTCGCCGACGAGTGGATGCCGTGCGCGGCGGGCACCGACGGGGCGCTGGCCATGGCGATGGGGCACGTCGTGCTCACCGAGTGCTTCGTGCGACGGCGGGTGCCGTTCTTCGTCGACTACGTCCGCCGGTACACCGACCTGCCGTTCCTGGTCCGGCTCGAGGAACGCGACGGCAGGCTGGTGCCCGGCAAGAACCTCACCGCCGCCGACCTCGGCCAGGACGTGGAGAACGCGGCGTTCAAGCCGGTGCTGCTCGACGGTGCCACCGACACGGTCGCGGTGCCGCACGGCTCCCTCGGGTTCCGCTACGGCGACGACGGAGCCGGAAAATGGAACCTGGACCTGGGCGATCTCGTGCCGGCGCTGACCGTCGCGCATCGGGACGACGCCGCGGACGAGACCGCGCTCGTCCATCTGCCCGGTTTCGACACCGTCGACGGCCACGGCGAGACCGTCGAACGCGGCGTCCCCGTGCGGCGGGTGGGCGGACATCTGGTGTGCACGGTGTTCGACCTCATGCTGGCCCAGTACGGCGTCGCGCGTCCGGGACTGCCCGGACACTGGCCCAGCGGGTACGACGACCCGGCCTCGCCGTACACCCCCGCCTGGCAGGAGCCGATCACCGGGGTCTCCGCCGCACAGGCCGTCCGGATCGCGCGCGAGTTCGCCCGCAACGCGGAGGAATCCGGCGGCCGGTCCATGATCATCATGGGTGCCGGCATCTGCCAGTGGTTCCACGGCGACACCACCTACCGGGCAATTCTCGCCTTGCTGATGCTCACCGGTTCCATGGGCCGCAACGGCGGCGGCTGGGCACACTACGTGGGTCAGGAGAAGTGCCGTCCGGTCACCGGGTGGGCCGCGATGGCCATGGGAACGGACTGGTCCCGCCCGCCTCGGCAGATGGCGGGAACCTCCTACTGGTACGTCCACACGGACCAGTGGCGCTACGACGGGTACCGCGCCGACGCGCTCGCGAGCCCGCTCGGGCGGGGCCGGTTCCGCGACAAGCACACGATGGACGTGATGGTCTCCGCCGTCGCGATGGGGTGGACTCCGTTCTACCCGCAGTTCGATCGCAACACGCACGACCTCGCCGACGAGGCGCGAGCAGCAGGCGAGGACATCCCCGCGTACGTCGCCCGGAAACTCGCGAGCGGCGAGGTGAAGCTGTCGGTCACCGACCCGGACAACCCGCGCAACTGGCCGCGGGTGCTGAACGTGTGGCGGTCCAACCTGCTCGGCTCGTCCAGCAAGGGCAACGAGTACTTCCTGCGGCACCTGCTCGGGACCGACGCCAACATCCAGGGCGCCCCCACCGGCCCGGACCAGCGTCCACACGACGTCGAAGGTCCGGACGAGGTGCCCGAAGGCAAACTCGACCTGCTGATGTCGATCGACTTCCGGATGACGTCGACCACCCTGTTCTCCGACGTGGTGCTGCCCGCCGCGACATGGTACGAGAAGGGCGACCTGTCGAGCACCGACATGCATCCCTATATCCACGCGTTCAGTCCCGCGATCGACCCGCCGTGGGAGACCCGTTCCGACTACGAGGCATTCGGCGCCGTCGCGAAGGTGTTCAGCGCGCTGGCGTCGAAGCACCTCGGCACCCGCACCGACATCGTGCTCGGCACTCTGCAGCACGACACCCCGGGGGCGATGGCGTATCCGTCGGGCACGGAGAACAACTGGCGCGTGACCGGGGAGGTGCCGGTCCCGGGCAGGACCATGGGCCCGCTCGCGGTCGTCGAACGGGACTACGGGGCGATCGCCGACAAGTGGTCGACCCTCGGGCCGCTCGTCGACACCCTCGGCCTGACCACCAAGGGCGTCACGACGCACCCGGTGCAGGAGGTCGCGGAACTCGCCGAGAAGTTCGGCGTGATGAATTCCGGTGCGGGCGAGGGCCGCCCGGCGGTCACCAGCGCCGAACGCATGGCCGACGTCATCCTCGCGCTGTCGGGCACCTCGAACGGACGGCTCGCGGTCGAGGGCTTCCGCGAACTCGAGAAGCGTACCGGCCGCCGGCTCGTGCACCTCGCCGAGGGCAGTGAGGAACGCCGTATCACCTACGCCGACACCCAGTCCCGCCCGGTCCCCGTGATCACCAGCCCGGAATGGTCCGGCAGCGAGACCGGTGGGCGCCGCTACGCCCCGTTCACGGTGAACATCGAGGAACTCAAACCGTTCCACACGCTCACCGGCCGCATGCACTTCTACGTCGATCACGACTGGATCGAGGAACTCGGCGAACAACTCCCCACCTACCGCCCGCCGCTGGACATGTCGCGCCTGTTCGGTGAACCGGCCGTCGGCAGCGGCAGCGGCAGTGAACCGGCCGTCGGCAGCGGCGACGGCGTCGGACTGACCGTGCGGTACCTGACCCCGCACTCGAAGTGGTCGATCCACTCCGAGTACCAGGACAACCTGTTCATGCTCTCGCTCTCGCGCGGCGGACCGACCATGTGGATGAGTCCGGCGGACGCGGCGAAGATCTCGGTGCGGGACAACGACTGGGTCGAGGCCGTCAACCGCAACGGCGTCGTGGTGTGCCGCGCGATCGTCTCGCACCGCATGCCCGAGGGTGTCGTGTACGTCTACCACGTGCAGGAGCGCACCATCGATGTGCCGCTCACCGAGACCACCGGTACCCGCGGCGGCATCCACAACTCGCTCACGAAGATCCTGATCAAACCCACCCACATGGCGGGTGGCTACGCGCAGACCGCCTTCGCGTTCAACTACCTCGGGCCCACCGGAAATCAACGCGACGAGGTGACGGTCGTACGCCGCCGGTCGCAGGAGGTCAGGTACTGATGTCGATGCCCACGACCACGACCAGCGAAGCGAGGCCGGCATGAAGGTGATGGCCCAGATGGCGATGGTGATGAACCTCGACAAGTGCATCGGCTGCCATACCTGCTCGGTCACCTGTAAGCAGGCCTGGACCAACCGATCCGGCACCGAGTACGTGTGGTTCAACAACGTCGAGACCCGCCCCGGCCAGGGATACCCGCGCACCTACGAGGACCAGGAACGCTGGCGGGGCGGATGGATCCGCGACCGCAACGGGCGGCTGCGGCTGCGGGACGGCGGCCGGTGGAACAAGCTCTTCCGGATCTTCTCGAATCCGAAGATGCCGGCGATCGACGACTACTACGAGCCGTGGACCTACGACTACGAGAACCTCACCACCGCGCCGCTCGGCGACCAGATCCCGGTGGCGCCGCCGCGAAGTCTGATCAGCGGCAAGCCGATGAAGGTCGAATGGTCGGCGAACTGGGACGACGACCTCGGCGGCTCCCCGGAGATCGTGCCCGACGATCCGGTCCTGAAGAAGGTCGGCGAGCAGGTCCGGCTCGAACTCGAGCAGACCTTCATGTTCTATCTGCCTCGCATCTGCGAGCACTGCCTGAACCCGTCGTGCGTCTCGTCGTGCCCGTCGGGAGCGATGTACAAGCGCGTCGAGGACGGCATCGTTCTCGTCGACCAGGACCGCTGTCGCGGCTGGCGGATGTGCGTGTCCGGATGTCCGTACAAGAAGGTGTATTTCAACCACAAGACCGGCAAGGCCGAGAAGTGCACGTTCTGCTATCCGCGCGTGGAGGTGGGCCTGCCGACCGTGTGCTCCGAGACCTGCGTGGGCCGGCTGCGCTACATCGGCCTCGTGCTCTACGACGCCGACCGGGTGCTCGAGGCCGCGTCCGTCGAGGACGAGAAGGACCTCTACGACGCACTGCGACAGGTGCTGCTCGACCCTGCAGACCCGGAGGTGATCGCCGGCGCCCGCGCCGAGGGCATCTCCGACGAATGGATCGAGGCCGCCCAGCGGTCACCCGTGTACGCGTTGATCAACACGTACCGGGTCGCGTTGCCCCTGCACCCGGAGTACCGCACGATGCCGATGGTCTGGTACGTGCCGCCGCTGTCCCCGGTGGTCGACGCGGTCTCGCGCGACGGTCACGACGGCGAGGACATGGGCAATCTGTTCGGTGCCCTCGAATCGCTGCGCATCCCGATCGAGTATCTGGCGGGACTGTTCACCGCGGGCGACACCGATGCCGTCGAAGCAGTGCTGCACCGGCTCGCCGCGATGCGGTCGTACATGCGGGACATCAACCTGGGCCGGGACACGCGACCGGAGATCCCCGACGCCGTCGGCATGACCGAGGAGCAGATGTACGAGATGTACCGCCTGCTCGCCCTGGCCAAGTACGACGAGCGGTACGTGATCCCGACCGCCTACGCCGCCGAGGGGCACCGGCTCGAGGAATCCGCCACCGACTGCGCCCTGTCGTACGACGGCGGCCCGGGCATGTACGACTCCGGGCCGTTCGGCGAGGCCAGCGGAGGCCCGGTCCCGGTCGCGGTGGAGACCTTCCACGCGCTCCGGCAGCGACAGACCTCCGAGGGAATGGCGGCGAACGCGTCGAATCCCTCCCGCGTGAACCTGCTCAACTGGGACGGTAAGGGCGTGCCCCAGGGGTTGTTCCCGGCCGGGCATCGTGTCGACGACCGGGGGAGTGGGCAATGAGGGCGCGGATACGCCGGGGGCGCGACACCGCGTCGCGGCAACTGCAGCACCGGCTGATCCGGCAGGCGGCTTCGCTGCTGCTGGCATACCCCGACGACGGGCTGCGGTCGCGCCTCGCGACGGTCGACGGTCTTCTCGGGCACATCACCGGGGCACCGGCGCAGCTGTTGAGCCGGACTCTCGCCGCCCTGCGCGACGCCGATCCGTTTGCTGCGCAGGCCGACTACGTCGACACCTTCGACATGCGCCGGCGGTCGACGATGTATCTCACGTACTGGACCGGCGGTGACACCCGCAACCGCGGCACGGCAATCCACGCGTTCGCGCAGGCCTACCGGGAGGCCGGCGTCGAGCCACCGACCGGCGAGGCGCCCGATCATCTGCCGGTGGTGCTCGAATTCGCCGCGACCGTCGACCCGGATGCGGGGGAGCGACTGCTCGCCGCGCACCGGGTCCCGATCGACGTGCTCCGCATCGCACTCGAGGAACGCAATTCCTGCTATGCGGCGACGATCGGGGCGGTGTGTGCGACGTTGCCTCCGGTCGGCGATCAGGAAGTGCACCGCGCCCGGCACCTCGCCGAGGCCGGTCCACCCGCCGAGGCGATCGGTCTCGAACCGTTCACCCTCACGGTCCCGCCGCGCCGGACCGCACCCGCCGCGGCGCAGACCCGAGTCGAAGGAGCCGGCTGACCATGTCCGCAGGGGAGATCTTCTGGGATGTCGCGCCGTACGTCACGATCGCCGTGGTCGTCGTAGGTACGTGGTGGCGCTACCGTTACGACAAGTTCGGCTGGACCACGCGTTCGTCTCAGCTCTACGAGAGCCGGCTGCTGCGCATCGCCAGCCCGATGTTCCACTTCGGGATCCTCGTGGTGATCGTGGGCCACGTGATCGGTCTGCTCATTCCCCAGTCCTGGACCGAGGCGGTCGGCCTGAGCCAGCACGCGTATCACGTGCAGGCGGTGACGCTGGGCACCATCGCCGGGATCGCCACCCTCGTCGGGATCCTGTTGCTGATCTACCGTCGCCGCACCCGTGGTCCGGTGTTCATGGCGACGACGGCCAACGACAAGCTCATGTACGTCGTCCTCGTCGCCGCGATCGTCGCGGGACTCGCCACGACTCTGATGGGCTCGGGTGTCGTGGGGGAGGAGCACAACTATCGCGAGACCGTCTCGCCGTGGTTCCGATCCATCTGGATCCTGCAGCCGCGCGGCGATCTGATGGTGCAGGCACCCCTGTCGTTCCAGCTGCACGCGCTGATCGCCTTGACCCTGTTCGCGCTGTGGCCGTTCACCCGCCTGGTGCACGCCTTCAGCGCGCCCGTCGGATACCTGTTCCGGCCGTATGTGGTCTACCGGAGCCGGGACGTCGCCGCGAAGGGACAGCTCGTCGGGTCGCAGCCTCGCCGCCGCGGGTGGTGACCGGATCGGGTGCACGGCGCCGCGTGTAGTGTGAGTCGTTCAGTCCAGCACACCCACTCGCCTGTAGGACCGTCGAACATCTTCATGGCTGCCACCCGCCGCTCCGCCGCCCCGTCCGTCGCCGCATCCACCTCGGCGCCCACCGAACCCGACGCCGGGGTTCGGCGCACCCTCCTGCCCGGGGGGCTCCGCGTCGTCACCGAGCACGTGCCCGGCGTGCGGTCGGCCGCCGTCGGTGTCTGGGTGGGCGTCGGCTCCCGCGACGAGCAGCCCTCCGTCGCCGGTGCCGCCCACTTCCTCGAGCACCTGCTGTTCAAGGCCACCCCCACCCGGACGGCGCTCGACATCGCCGAACTCGTCGACGGAGTCGGCGGTGAACTCAACGCGTTCACCGCGAAGGAGCACACCTGCTTCTACGCCCACGTGCTCGACGACGACCTGTCCCTGGCCGTCGACCTCGTCGCCGACGTCGTGCTGCGCGGCCGATGCCGCAGCGCCGACGTCGACCTGGAACGACAGGTCGTCCTCGAGGAGATCGCGATGCGCGACGACGATCCGGAGGATCTGCTCGGGGACGCCTTCCTCACCGCGCTGTACGGCGACCACCCGATCGGCCGGCCCATCATCGGCTCGGTCGAGTCGATCGAGGCGATGACCCGCACCCAGTTGCACTCGTTCCACGTGCGGCGGTACACGCCGGACCGCATGGTCGTCGCCGTCGCCGGCAACGTCGACCACGACCACACCGTGGAACTGGTCCGTCGTGCCTTCGCCGGGCACCTCGACCCCGCCGCGACCGCCGCCCCCCGGCGGGAGGGCAGTCTCCGCCTGCGTACGGCGCCGACGCTGAGCATCACCGACCGCGACGGCGAGCAGGCCCACCTGGCGGTCGGTGTGCGGTCCTTCGGCCGCCACGACTCCCGGCGCTGGGCGCTGTCGGTGCTCAACGCCGCGGTCGGTGGCGGCTTGAGCTCACGGTTGTTCCAGGAGATCCGGGAGCAGCGCGGGCTCGCCTACTCGGTGTACTCGGGCGTGGACACCTTCGCCGACACCGGGGCGTTCTCCGTCTACGCCGGGTGCCAGCCCGAGAACCTCGGCGAGGTGGCCGCCCTCGTCCGCGAGGTGCTCACCGACGTCGCCGACAACGGCGTCACCGAGGCGGAGTGCGCCCGTGCCAAGGGCTCGCTGCGCGGCGCCCTGGTGCTCGGCCTCGAGGACACCGGGGCCCGGATGAATCGGATCGGCCGCAGCGAACTGAGCTACGGCACCCACTGGAGCGTCACCGAGACACTCGAGCGGATCTCGTCGGTGAGCGCGGCGGAGGTCCGAGAGGTCGCCGCCGAACTGCTGCACCGGCCGTTCGCTGCGGCCGTCGCCGGGCCGTACCGGCGGCCCCGGGACCTGCCCGCGTCGGTGCGCGCCCTCGTCGCGTGACCGCGGCCTGACCACGGACAGGGACGTCCGGTTGCGTAGGCTGCTGCGGGACGGAGATCGGACGAGGAAGCGTGGAGAGTCAAGTGAACGCAGCAGCAATCCGGGTGGGTGTGCTCGGCGCCAAGGGCAAGGTCGGACAGGCGATCTGCGCGGCCGTCGAGGCGGCCACCGACCTCGAGCTCGTCGCCGCGGTCGACCGGGACGACAGCCTCGAGGACTTCGTCACCTCCCGGGCGCAGGTGGTGGTGGACTTCACCCATCCCGACGTGGTGATGGGCAATCTGCAGTTCCTCGTCGAGCACGGCATCCACGCGGTCGTCGGCACCACCGGATTCGACGAGGCACGGCTCGACCGGGTCCGCGCCTGGCTGGCCGCGAAACCTGAGGTCGGCGTCCTGATCGCGCCGAACTTCGCGATCGGTGCCGTGCTGTCGATGCGCTTCGCGCAGGCCGCAGCTCGGTTCTTCGACTCCGTCGAGGTCATCGAGTTGCACCACCCCAACAAGGCGGACGCGCCCTCGGGCACGGCGTACCGCACCGCGGCGCTCATCGCCGAAGCCCGCGCCGCGGCCGGCGTGGGCCGCAGCCCGGACGCCACGACCACCGAACTCGACGGTGCCCGCGGCGCCGACGTGGCGGGGGTGCGGGTGCACTCCGTGCGTCTGGCCGGTCTCGTCGCCCACCAGGAGGTCCTGCTCGGCACCCAGGGCGAGACCCTGACCATCCGCCACGACTCGATCGACCGCTCCTCCTTCGCACCCGGCGTGCTGCTCGGCGTACGCGAGATCGGCGGCCGGCCCGGCCTCACCGTCGGCATCGACCCGCTCCTCGACCTGTGAGACGCGACCTGGTCAAGGTCCTGGCGCCGATCGTCTTCATCGTTCTCGCGCTGGGGTTCTACTTCGTGCTCCTCGGCGGGCGTGGGCTCGAACTGGTGCGCTCGGGCGAGGCTGCGGCCGTCGGCCTCGGTATCGGCGTGCTGCTGCTGCCGTTGGTGGGTGTGTGGATCGTCTACGCCACCCTGCGGGCCGGTCTCCAGCACCAGCACCTGGCCCGGCGGATCCACGACGAGGGCCTCGAACTCGACGTGAGCGATCTGCCACGCCGGCCCTCGGGACGGGTCGACCGCGACGCCGCCGACGCCCTGTTCGAGCAGGTCAAGGAGGAGTGGGAGGCCGACCCGGACAACTGGCGCCACTCGTACCGGCTGGCCCGCGCCTACGACTACGCCGGTGACCGCGGCCGGGCCCGGGAGACCATGCGCCGGGCGGTCGCCCTCGAGAAGCTCGAACGCACACAGTCCCCCGACTGATCCCGCGCCGAGCGAATGTATCGGTCCTCTCCTCGGCAGTCGCGGGCGGTACATGCGCTCGATCCACGTCGGCGGCACCCGCACCCGGCCCGGCGCGGGTGGCGGGTGCCGTTGCGGGGCACGGACACCGCGCGGCCGGCGACGTACCCTGCAGGGTGTGACCGAGGCTCCTGCCGACGGCGAGCGCACGCTGCTCGTCGTCCACCACACCCCGTCCCCGTCGACCCGCGAGTTGCTCGAGGCGGTGCTCGCCGGGGCGCACGACCCCGACATCGCCGGGGTGCGGGTGCGGACGGTGCCCGCGCTCGGTGCGACGGTGCCGGATGTGCTCGCCGCCGACGGCTACGTGTTCGGCACCACCGCGAACTTCGGGTACATGTCGGGGGCCCTGAAGCACTTCTTCGACACCGTCTACTACCCGTGCCTCGACGCGGTCGCAGGGCGGCCGTACGGGCTGTGGGTGCACGGCAACAACGACACCGCGGGCGCCGTTGCCTCCGTGCGGAAACTCGTCACGGGCCTCGCCCTGGCGCAGGTCACGCAGGACCTCGAGATCACCGGTCCGATCGACGCGAAGGTCCGGGAGCGCTGCTACGAGCTCGGGGCGACCGTCGCGGTGTCCGTGTCACCGGAGGTCTGACCGCGCGGACACCGCGCGGCGCGTCAGAGCAGCTTCTCGACGAACTTCGTCAGACCCTTCTCGGCGGTCTCCATCGCCATCCTCTGCGCCTTCTTCACCATGAAGCCGGGCAGCGGGATCTTCGGGTCGATCGTGAGGGTGAAGTCCACCCGGGTGCCGCTCTCGGTGGCGGTGAGGGTGTAGGTGCCGTCCTGCTGATGCTGCTGGTGGCTCTCGATCAGGGTCCAGGACATCGACTCGTCGCCGTTCCAGAAGTAGTCCACCACCTGTTCGTCGTGAATTCCGATGATGGACACGGTCATCCGGACGCGGTGGGGGCGGCCGTCCGGGTGGGTGGTCTCGACGACGACGGTCTTGTGCGGACCGGACCACTCCGGCAGTCGATCGACCGCGGCGATGCCCGCCATCACGCGACTCGGGTCGGCCTTGATCTCGAAACTGCTGGAACTGCTGACGGCCATGCGCTCACTTCCTCGGCTTTCGGGTGACGTGCGTCGGCAATGTACCGCACCGCCTCCCGCTCAACCGTCCTCGCGCTCGGAGGTTTCGGACGGACCCGCTCCGGTTTCGTCGGCGGGGCGCCTCGTGGCGCGCTCGTCGGCGCGGCGCTGGTATCGCATCTGTTCGCGCAGCGCCCCCTGGACGGCCTGCGACACCCACGAGTTCAGCGACACGCCGTTCTGGGCCGCCGCCTCCTCGGCGCGGGCCTTGATCTGCTCGACCAGGCGCAGGGTCACCCGGCTGATGTCTCCGGTGACGTCCTCGAAAGTCTGGGCAGGGCTGGGGGTTTCGGCGGACATCTCCGACCGCACCTCGAGTACGGCGTCGTCGCCGTCCAGACGTACGGTGACCACCCGGTCGCCGAGTTCGCCCGAGATCTCCGCCGCCATGTCCGACAGTGCCTGCAGCACGGCCAGGCGGGCGGGCGCAGCGACCGCTGCGGCGAGGGCCGCCGCGGTCCGGCGGGTCTGTTCGTCGCCGAGTTCCGCGGCGGCGACGAGGGAATCGGTGATCGCATCCAGATACGGATCGAGGCGCATGACGCCATCATGACGTCATATGTGATGTCAGTCAAGGCGTCGGAATGCAGCCCGCGGTCGGGTGCCGCCCCGCGCGGCGCTACGGTCGACTGGATCGACAACCTGGAGGAGAACCGATGGCGCCCGAGCCAGTCACGCTCAAGGTCAGGCTGGTGGCCAAGACCGAGTTCGTCCCGCCCGCCGACGTGCCCTGGGAGACCGACGCCGACGGCGGAGAGGCACTCGCCGAGTTCGCAGGCCGGGCGTGCTACCAGAGCTGGTCCAAGCCGAACCCCCGCACGGCCACCAATGCCGGATACCTGCGCCACCTGCTCACGGTCGGGCACCTGTCCGTGCTCGAGCACGGTTCGGTGAGCTTCTACATCACCGGCATCTCCCGGTCCTGCACCCACGAACTCATCCGGCACCGCCACTTCTCCTACTCGCAGCTGTCCCAGCGGTTCGTCCGCGGCAGCGACGCTCCGGTCGTGGTCCCGCCGGCCGTGGCCGGGGACCCGCGACTCGAGGACCTGTTCCTCGCCGCCACCGAGTCCAGCCGGGCCGCGTACATCGAACTGCTCGACGCGCTCGACGAGAAGCTGTCCCATCTGCCCGAGGGGCCGATCCGTGCGAAGCAGGCCCGCGAGGCCGCGCGATCGGTACTGCCCAACGCCACCGAGACCCGCGTCGTCGTCACCGGCAACTATCGATCCTGGCGGCACTTCGTGGCGATGCGTGCGACCGAGCACGCCGACGTCGAGATCCGCCGCCTCGCCGTCGAGTGCCTGCGCCAGCTGCAGGACGCCGCGCCGAACATCTTCGGCGACTTCACTATCACCCGTCTGCCCGACGGTTCCGAGGTTGCCGCCGGTGCCTTCGCGACCGAGACCTGACCGGCAGGTGTGTGTGGAAGAGCCCGGGTCACGCGGTAGCCTTCTGACCATGACCAACGGTGATTCCGCTTCTGCTGTCGAGCTTCCGTTCGGCACCATCGCCACAGCGATGGTGACCCCGTTCACCGCCGACGGCAAGCTCGACGTGGACGCGGGTGTGCGTCTTGCCGCCTATCTGGTCGACGGCGGCTGCGATGCGCTGGTCCTCGCGGGTACCACCGGTGAATCGCCGACCACCACCGAGAACGAGAAGCTCGAGCTGATGCGCGCCGTGCTCGCCGCGGTGGGGGACCGCGCGAAGATCATCGCCGGCGCCGGCAGCAACGACACCGCCCACAGCGTCGAACTGGCCCGCGACGCCGCGCGAGCCGGCGCCCACGGACTGCTCGTCGTCACCCCCTACTATTCCCGGCCGCCGCAGGCCGGGCTCTACGCCCACTTCACGGCCGTCGCGAACGCCACCGACCTGCCCGTCATGCTCTACGACATACCGCCGCGCTCGGTCGTGCCGATCGAAACGGAGACGCTGCGCCGGCTCGCCGAGCACCCCCGCATCGTGGCGGTCAAGGACGCCAAGGGCGACCTCAACGCCGGCGCCGAGCTCATCGGCACCACCGACCTGAAGTTCTACTCCGGAGACGACCCGCTCAACCTCCCGTGGCTGTCGGTCGGTGCCGTCGGATTCGTCAGTGTCATCGGTCATCTCGTGCCCGGCCGCCTGCGGGAGCTGTACGACGCCTTCCAGGCCGGTGATCTCGTCCGCGCTCGCGCGATCAACCTGAGCCTCATGCCGATCCTGCGTGCCGTCTCCCGCCTCGGTGGGGTGAGCGCGTCGAAGGCGGGGCTGCGGTTGATGGGCCTCGACGTCGGCGAGCCCCGCCTGCCGCAGGTGGCGCCGACCTCCCTGCAGATCGACGCACTGGCCGCCGACCTGCACGCCGCAGGGGTGCTCGCATGAGCCGCCCGTCGCGCGGCCGGGGCCGCGCCACCCGCAACGCCGGACCGCCCAGCACCCGGCCCGTCCGCCGGACCGTGCAGAATTCGGCCGACACCCAGCGGCCCGACCCGCGCAAGGTCGCGGACATGTCGGTGCGTCTGGGCACCCCGCCGAAGGCACCGCGCAAGGGTCTGCGCGTCGTCGCGCTCGGCGGCATCGGCGAGATCGGCCGCAACATGACGGTCTTCGAGCACCAGGGCAAGCTCCTCGTCATCGACTGCGGCGTGCTCTTCCCCGAGGATCAGCAGCCCGGCGTCGACCTCATCCTGCCGGACTTCCGGCACATCGAGGACCGCATGGACGACGTCGAAGCCGTCGTCCTCACCCACGGGCACGAGGACCACATCGGGGCGGTGCCGTTCCTGCTGCGGCTGCGTCCCGACATCCCGGTCGTGGGTTCGAAGTTCACCCTCGCACTCGTCGCCGCGAAATGCCGCGAGCACCGGCTGCGTCCCAACCTCGTCGAGGTCGTCGAGGGGGACAGGACCACGCACGGGCCGTTCGAGTGCGAGTACTTCGCCGTCAACCACTCGATCCCGGACGCGCTCGCCGTCGCCGTCCGTACCGAGGCCGGCCTCGTGCTGCACACCGGCGACATCAAACTCGACCAGTTGCCGCTCGACGGCCGCCTCACCGACCTCGCCGGCTTCTCCCGGCTCGGTGACGAGGGCGTCGACCTGTTCCTCGTCGACTCCACCAATGCCGAGGTTCCCGGCTTCGTGATGCCGGAACGCGAAATCGGCGGCGTGCTGGACAATGTCATCGGCAAGGCCACCCAGCGCGTGATCGTCGCGTCCTTCGCCAGCCACGTGCATCGCATCCAGCAGGTCGTCGACGTCGCCGAGCGGTACAACCGCCGCATCGCCTTCGTCGGGCGGTCGATGGTGCGCAACATGCAGATCGCGCAGGACCTCGGTTACCTGCGGGTGCCGGACGGGCTCGTCGTCGATCTCGACACCGCGGCGACGTTGCCCGACAACCGGCTCGTGCTGATCTCCACCGGCTCCCAGGGGGAACCGCTGTCCGCGCTCTCCCGGATGGCGCGGGGCGAACACCGGCAGATCAACATCCGGGCCGACGACCTCGTCGTCCTGGCGTCCTCGCTGATCCCGGGCAACGAGAACTCGGTGTTCGCGGTCGTCAACGGCCTCGCCAAGCGTGGCGCCACCGTCGTCACCCAGCAGAACGCGAAGGTGCACGTCTCCGGCCACGCCTCCGCGGGCGAACTGCTGTACCTGTACAACGCGGTGCGCCCGACGAACGCGATGCCGGTGCACGGTGAATGGCGGCACCTGCGGGCCAACGCGGCGCTCGCCGAGGCGACCGGGGTTCCGCGGGAGCGGATCGTGCTGGCGGAGGACGGCGTGGTCGTCGACCTCGTCGACGGGCTCGCGGAGATCGTCGGGCAGGTACCCGTCGGCCACGTCTACGTCGACGGCCTGTCGGTCGGCGACGTCGGCGAATCCACCCTGTCGGACCGGCTGATCCTCGGCGAGGGCGGCTTCATCTCCATCTCCGTCGCCGTCGACGAGAACGGCCGCGCCGTGAGCACGCCGGGGGTGTCCGGCCGCGGGTTCTCCGACGACCCGGGGGCACTGTCCGAGGCCGCGCAGCTCGTGGACAAGGTCCTCAACGAACTCGCTGCCGAGGGCATCGACGACGCCCACCGCATCGCCCAGGCGATCCGCCGCGTCGTCGGGCGCTGGGTGTCCGACACCTACCGTCGCCGGCCGATGATCGTGCCGACGGTGATCACCGTTCCGGGTCCGGCGTAGCGGCACTCCACGGCGCGGACGGTCCGGCGGCAGCGGTGGTCCGACGCTACAGTGGGCCGTGTGAGCCTCGCCCGTGACGAACGACACGCACTCGTCCGCACCATGACGCAGACCGGTCCCGACGCCCCCACCCTGTGCGGGGACTGGACCACCCGGGACCTGGCCGCCCATCTCGTGGTCCGCGAACGCCGGATCGACACGATGCCGGGCATCGTCCTGCCTCCGCTGGCCGGGCACACCGAGCGGGTGCGCGCCGGGGCGGCGGACCGACCGTGGGAGCAGTTGCTCGCCGACATCGAGTCCGGCCCGCCGGTCTGGTCGCCGTTGTACCTCGTCGACGGGATCGCCAATGCCGCGGAGATGTTCGTCCACCACGAGGACGTGCGCCGCGCCGCGCCCGGGTGGCAGCCGCGACCGCTCGACGCACCGACCCAGGACCGCCTGTGGCAGATGGCCCGGCAGATCGGCCGGCGCGGTTACCGCGGCACCGACGTCACCGTGGTGTTCGAGCGCCCCGACGGCACCCGCGCGACGGTCCGTCGGCGCGGTCCGCGCACCGTGATCCTGCGCGGCGAACCGTCCGAGTTGTTGCTGCACGCCTTCGGCCGTGACGAGGTGCGCGTCGAGACCACCGGGCCGGCCGCCGACGTCGCGGAGGTTGCCGCGTCCGGTCGCGGCATCTGATCCGCCCGTGTGACCACCGCGCGCGGCTGATGCCGGTGTTGCGGATGGTTCGGTTGTGGACATTGCGACTAACCTGACGGGTATGGCAGGAAAGTCGGGTGCCCGCGGATCGTCGTCGACGACCTCACGGTCGAGGTCGGGGGCGCGCGGCTCGTCCGGGGCCTCGGGCGCGTCGCGGGCGAAGGGCAGCACCCGCAAGCCCGCCACGACGACCCGCCGGCAACCCGCCGCACGACGCCCGGCTCGCAGCACCGCCGGCCCCCGGCGCAAGGCGCCCTCTCGTTCGTCACGGCCGGGCGTCCTGCAGACGCTCGGCCGCGGGATCGGCACCGGCTGGACGATGATCGCCCGCGGGGTGGGTGCCACCACCCGCACGGTGGGCAGGGTGACGGAGGTCGAGCACGGCCACCGCCGCGACGGCATCGCCCTCGGGCTCATCGCCGCGAGCGTCGTCGTCGCCGGCAGCGTCTGGTTCGCCGTCGGCGGCCCGCTCGGCGGCTGGATCGAGGCCGCGGTCCGCGCGCTCGTCGGCGGCGCCAGCGCCGTGCTGCCGCTGACCGGTCTCGTGATCGCGGTCGTCCTCATGCGCACCGAGCCGCGGCCGGAGATCCGGCCCCGGCTCGTCCTGGGGTCGATACTCGTCGCCCTCCCCGCGCTCGGCCTGTGGCACATCGCCTCGGGCATGCCCACCGACGGCGCGGGCCGGGCAGGGGGCGCCGGCTTCCTCGGATATCTGGTGGGCGGGCCCCTCACCGACGGTCTGACGGTGTGGTTGTCGGTGCCGTTGCTGCTGATGGCAGCCGGGTTCGGGATCCTGCTGCTCACCGGCACGACGATCCGGGAACTGCCCGGGATGTTCCGCGAGTACTTCGGCCTGCACTATCGGGCCGACGACGAGTACGGCGCGTACGACCCGGACCACGCCGACGACTACGACCCGGAGCACGACCCGACTCTGTTCGACGCCGACGGCTACCTGGTCGAGCGGCGTACCCGGGGCCGGCGGCGTACCCCCGTCGAGAACTACCCGACGGACGAATTCGACGGCGACGCCCGCACCGAGGTGCTGCCGGTGTGGGATCCGGAGCCGGCGCCCGCCGCGCCTCCGGCGCCGGAACCCGCACCGGAACCGGCACCCGAGCCGCCGCGCGCCCGCGCCCGGTCCAAGAAGGCTCCCGCGCCGGTCCCGCCGGTCGAGGAACCCTCCGACGACGGCAAGCTCGAGCCGCTCGTTCCCGACCGGGTGGTGGAGGGCGACTACGCTCTGCCGTCGCTCGGGCTGCTGCTCGAGGGCGATCCGCCCAAGAAGCACAGTTCGGCGAACGACCAGATGATCGAGGCCATCACCGAGGTGCTCGAACAGTTCAAGATCGACGCCGCGGTCACGGGCTTCACCCGCGGCCCGACGGTCACACGGTACGAGGTGGAACTCGGACCCGGCGTGAAGGTCGAGAAGATCACCGCGCTCGCCCGCAACATCGCCTACGCCGTGGCCACCGACAACGTGCGCCTGCTCGCGCCGATCCCCGGCAAGTCCGCGGTCGGCATCGAGGTCCCGAACTCGGACCGCGAACTGGTGCGTCTGGCCGACGTGCTCGCCGCTCCGTCGACACGCAAGGATCACCATCCGCTGGTGATCGGGCTCGGCAAGGACATCGAGGGCGACTTCGTCTGCGCGAACCTGGCCAAGATGCCGCATCTGCTCGTCGCCGGCTCCACCGGCTCCGGCAAGTCCAGTTTCGTCAACTCGATGCTCGTGTCGCTGCTCGTGCGGGCCACCCCGGACGAGGTCCGGATGATCCTCATCGACCCGAAAATGGTCGAGCTCACGCCGTACGAGGGCATCCCGCACCTGATCACGCCCATCATCACCCAGCCGAAGAAGGCAGCCGCCGCTCTCGCGTGGCTGGTGGAGGAGATGGAGCAGCGCTACCAGGACATGCAGGCCAACCGGGTCCGGCACATCGACGACTTCAATACCAAGGTCCGGTCCGGCGAGATCACCGCGCCGCTCGGCAGCGAGCGGGTCTACCGGCCGTACCCCTACATCCTCGCGATCGTCGACGAACTCGCCGACCTGATGATGACGGCCCCCCGTGACGTCGAGGACGCCATCGTGCGGATCACGCAGAAGGCCCGGGCCGCCGGCATCCATCTGGTGCTCGCCACCCAGCGGCCCTCCGTCGACGTGGTGACCGGTCTGATCAAGACGAACGTGCCGTCGCGACTCGCGTTCGCCACCTCGTCGCTGACGGACTCCCGAGTCATCCTCGACCAGCCCGGTGCCGAGAAGCTCATCGGCATGGGTGACGGCCTGTTCCTGCCGATGGGTGCCGGCAAGCCGATCCGAATGCAGGGCGCGTTCATCACCGACGAGGAGATCGCGGCCGTCGTCGACTTCGCCAAGAACCAGAAGGAACCGGAGTACACCGAGGGTGTCACCACCGCGAAGCCCGGCGAGAAGAAGGATGTCGACCCCGACATCGGTGACGATCTCGACGTGTTCCTGCAGGCGGTCGAGCTGGTGGTGTCGAGTCAGTTCGGGTCGACGTCGATGCTGCAGCGCAAGCTGCGGGTCGGGTTCGCGAAGGCGGGGCGCCTGATGGATCTGATGGAGACCCGCGGGGTCGTCGGTCCCAGCGAAGGCTCCAAGGCGCGGGAGGTCCTGGTCAAGCCGGACGAACTCGACGGCCTGCTGCTCTCCATCCGGGGCGGCGGGGACGCGGACGCGCCGGCACCGGCGGAGTAGGGGCGGCACGGATCGATGCCGCTTCCCGCATGTGGTTGAATGGACGAAGTGGAGGGGAGTATCCCCTAACTCGCGGCAGTTCCGTCAACACGTGCGACACCGATGTCGTCCCGGGGCTGTCGACCTCGAAGCCGCTCCTCGGAGCCGTGAGTCGAGGTGGGAGAGACCTCCGGTGGTTTGCTGTGCCTACCGGAGGAATGCCTGCAGATGCATGTCACCCCGCTCGTCTGGATCGTCACCATCCTGGTGATCCTGGGACTGTTCGTCTTCGACTTCTACGCGCACGTCCGCAAACCGCACGCGCCCACGTTGCGCGAGTCGGGCTTCTGGTCGGCGGTGTTCATCGGCCTCGCCGTGGTGTTCGGCGTCGTGGTGTTCGCCGTCTGGGGACCGACGTACGGCGGTGAGTACTTCGCCGGGTACGTCACCGAGAAGGCTCTCAGCGTCGACAACCTGTTCGTCTTCGTGATCATCATGTCGACCTTCGCGGTGCCGCGCGAGTACCAGCAGAAGGTACTCACCATCGGCATCGTCCTGGCACTCGTGATGCGCGGGGCGTTCATCGCCGTCGGTGCCGCGGCCATCAACACCTACAGCTGGGTGTTCTACCTCTTCGGCGCATTCCTCATCTACACCGCGATCAAGCTGATCCGCGAGCACGGTGAGGAGGTCGAGCACGAGAAGGAGCGGGAGAACCGGATCGTCTCCCTGGTCCGCAAGGTGTACCCGACCACCGACGAGTACCACGGCGACAAGCTGTTCACCCGGATCGACGGCAAGCGGTTCGCGACCCCGATGCTGCTCGCCCTGGCCGCCATCGGCTTCACCGACATCCTGTTCGCGCTCGACTCGATCCCCGCGATCTACGGCCTCACCAGCGAGCCCTACCTGGTGTTCACCGCCAACGCGTTCGCTCTGATGGGCCTGCGACAGCTGTTCTTCCTCATCGGCGGCCTGCTCGAACGGTTGGTCTACCTGTCCTACGGCCTGTCCGTGATCCTCGGGTTCATCGGGATCAAACTGGTGCTCCACGCGCTGCACGAGAACACGCTGTCGTTCGTCAACGGCGGGGAGCACGTCGCGGTGCCGGAGATCTCGACGTGGTTGTCGCTGGGCGTGATCGTCGGTGTGCTCGTGGTGACGACCGTGGCGAGTCTGCTCAAGACGCGCAGCGAGAAGGCCGACCTCACCTGACCTCGCGGCACCGGTGAGGGGCGTCAGTCGTTGAAGACGCCCATCACCGGGAGCCACTCCGTGATCCGGACGTCGTCGACCAGGCCGCGACGCGCGAAGGGATCCTGCGCCATGACCTCGCGCACGGCCGGCTCGTCCGCAGCCTCGACGACGATCAGCGCGCCCGACCCGTCGGCCCACGGGCCGGTCGCGCGTACCGTCCCGGCGTCGACGAGTGCTCCGAGCCAGCCCCGGTGGGCGGGCCGGTGCTCGTCGCGGCCGTCGGCGGTGGCCTCGGAGTAGGTGTACTCGACAGCGAACAGCGGCATGGATCCTCGCATTCGTGGTGGGGGAAGAGGCTCAGAGGGAGAGCAGCATCCGGGTGTTTCCGAGGGTGTTCGGCTTGACGTAGCTCAGGTCCAGGAACTCGGCCACACCGGTGTCGTAGGAACGGCACATCTCCGCGTACACCTCCGCGGTGACGGGAGTGCCGTCGATCTCGGTGAATCCGTGCCGGCCGAAGAACTCGACCTCGAAGGTGAGTACGAACAGCCGCTCCAGTTCGAGGTCGCGGGCGACGTCGATCAGGTGGGAGACGACCAGGTGGCCGACTCCGCGGCCCTTGACCCGCGGATCCACCGCGACGGTGCGGATCTCGCCCAGGTCGGACCACAGCACGTGCAGGGCCCCGCAGCCGACGACGGTGCCCGCCGTCTCGGCCACCCAGAACTCCTGCACGGACTCGTACAGCGTGACGAGATTCTTCTCGAGGAGGATCTTGCCCGCATAGATGTCGACCAGTCGCTTGATCTCCGGAATGTCGCCGGTTCGCGCCCGTCGCACGACTATGCGGTCGTGGGGTTCCGGGTCCGTCGTCCGCGAATTCATAGTGGTGAACAGTAGCCGGTCGCTCTACCGATATTGTGTCCGTGTGCCGGTCGGATCTCCATGCTCACGTGTCGCCCCGGCGGACCCGGGTCCGCGTCGTCCCCCGGCGCCGTCCGCGGCAGGGAGGCCGGTGTGAGCGCGCCGCATCCCGAGGTGGCCGGGACCGGTGGGGCCGCGGCGGCCCCCGGGCCGCACGC
Source organism: Rhodococcus ruber (assembly GCF_016804345.1). Taxonomy (NCBI): domain Bacteria; kingdom Bacillati; phylum Actinomycetota; class Actinomycetes; order Mycobacteriales; family Nocardiaceae; genus Rhodococcus; species Rhodococcus ruber. The sequence continues at coordinate 2,621,730 of NZ_CP044211.1, forward strand.
GCCCGCGGCCGCGGAGCCGGTGCCGCTGTGGAACATCGCCAACATCCTCACCATGGTGCGGATCGCTCTGGTGCCGGTGTTCCTGCTGGTGTTGTTCGCCGGCGACGGCCACGATGCCGCGTGGCGCCTCGCCGCCACGGCCGTGTTCGCCGTCGCGGCGATCACGGACCGGATCGACGGCCAGCTCGCGCGCAAGCACGGACTCGTGACGGATTTCGGCAAGCTCGCCGATCCGATCGCCGACAAGGCCCTCATCGGCGCCGCCCTCGTGGGCCTGTCGCTGCTCGGTGACCTGTCGTGGTGGGTGACCGGCATCATCGCGGCGCGCGAACTCGGCGTCACCGCACTGCGCTTCTTCGTGTTGCGGCACGCGGTGATCCCCGCGAGCCGCGGCGGCAAGGCCAAGACCCTGTTCCAGTCCCTCGCGATCGTGCTGTACCTGCTGCCGTTGCCGGCGGCGGCGACGCCGTTCGCGGTCGCGCTGATGGCGCTGGCAGTGATCCTGACGGTCGGCACCGGCATCGACTACGTCGTCCAGGCGGTGCGGCTACGCGCCGGCGTGCACCGCGTCGAGCAACAGCACGGGCAGTGAGTGGGATGGTGCCCGACCCCCTCGTTGCCGGTACCGCGGCCGCGGAGCTGGTCGCGGCCCTGGCCGCGCAGCGGCAGACGGTGGCGACGGCCGAATCTCTCACGGCCGGGCTGATTGCGGCGACGATCGCCGGGGTACCCGGTGCAAGCGTGGTGCTGCGCGGCGGGCTGATCGTCTACGCCACCGACCTCAAGTCCACCCTGGCGGGGGTGGATGCGGGGCGCCTCGCGGCGGACGGGCCGGTCTCCGAGTCGACCGCCGCGGCCCTGGCCGAGGGCGCCGCGGCGCGCTGCGCCGCGACGTGGGGCGTGGGCGTCACCGGCGTGGCCGGGCCGGATCCGCAGGACGGGCATCCGCCGGGCACGCTGTACCTCGGGATCGCCGGACCGGGAGGCACGGTGGTCACTTGTCCGTCGGTGTCCGGAGACCGGTGGGACATCCGGTCCGGTGCCACCCACGCCGCCGTGTCGGGCCTACTCACCCGCGTGCACGCCGCCGCGGGGATGTAGTGTCTTGACACCGCGGTACCGGTGGCAACCGGACCCGTGCGGAGCCGCGCCCGGCAGGGGTTTTCGTGCCCGGGCGGGGAGCCGGGAACCCGGCGACGTGCGTCGTGCGTTGACGGGTTGAGCGACGACGGACGAAGGAGGATGGGATGGCGCTGTTGTTGCGTGAGGCAATCGGTGACAGCCTTCGGCGCACCCGCGTTTCGCAGAGCCGCACCCTGCGTGAGGTCTCCAGCAGCGCCCGGGTCAGCCTCGGTTACCTCTCCGAGATCGAACGCGGACGCAAGGAGGCGTCGAGCGAACTGCTCGCCGCGATCTGCGACGCCCTCGACGTGCCCTTGTCCGACGTGCTCTTCGACGTCAGCGAGTCGCTCGCCGATGCGGTTCCCGCCCGCGGCCGGACCCCGGTGGGAGCGGCGGTCGTCGGAGCCGAGCCGGCTCCCCGCGACTCGGAGGCCCTCGCCGCCGAGCACGCGGCACTCGTGGCGCAGGACACGCGGGTGGTGATCCCGCCGCCGGCGGCACGCGCGCTGGCTGCCGCATAACATGGAGGTCGGACCGCGACGGCCTGGCCGGACGCGGACGAAAGCGACACACTCCGGGTCACCACCGGGGGGTGGCTCGGGACACACGACGGCCGGGTATGCGGGGCTCCCGGGACCGTCCGGAAACGGTGCGCGAGGGCCGTGCATCGGGTCGCGTTCGCCGCGGCGTACCAGATGGAGGCAGGATCACACCCATGGCTAATCCGTTCGTCAAGGGTTGGAAGTACCTGATGGCACTGTTCAACTCCAAGATCGATGAGAAGGCCGATCCGAAGGTCCAGATTCAGCAGGCGATCGAGGATGCGCAGCGTCAGCACCAGGCGCTGTCCCAGCAGGCCGCGTCCGTCATCGGCAACCAGCGTCAGCTGGAGATGAAGCTCAACCGGCAGCTGGACGAGGTCGAGAAGCTGAACGCGAGCGCGCGGCAGGCCGTGCTCATGGCCGACCAGGCCAACGCGGCCGGCGACACCGAGAAGGCCATCCAGTACACGAACGCCGCAGAGGCCTTCGCTGCCCAGCTGGTCACCGCCGAGCAGTCCGTCGAGGATCTGAAGGTCCTGCACGACCAGTCGCTGCAGGCTGCGGCACAGGCGAAGAAGGCCGTCGAGCAGAACGCGATGGCGCTGCAGCAGAAGGTGGCCGAGCGCACCAAGCTGCTCAGCCAGCTCGAGCAGGCCAAGATGCAGGAGCGCGTGAGCGAGTCCCTGCGCTCGATGGACTCGACGCTCGCCGCGCCGGGCACCACGCCGAGCCTGGACGCGGTCCGCGAGAAGATCGAGCGTCGCTACGCCACCGCGCTCGGGTCGGCCGAGCTCGCCCAGAACTCGGTGCACGGCCGGATGCTCGAGGTCCAGCAGGCCACCGTCCAGATGGCCGGCCACAGCCGTCTCGAGCAGATCCGCGCCTCCATGAAGGGCGAGGCGCTGCCCGGCGCCGCGGCGCCCGCGACCCCCGCGGTCAACCCGACCAAGGAACCGCCCTCGGCGGCGGGTAGCGCCGGCTCTCAGTAGCGCCGGCGTCGATCACCGACTGCAGAAACGCGACATCGTCATGAACATTCCCGCACGCGGCCGGACCGGACAGTTTCCCGGTCCGGCCGCGGCCGCGCTCCGGGACATGACCGGCAACGTGGTCGAGGCGGCGCGCCGCTGGAACGACCCCGCGGCCCGGCTGCGGCGCAAGAAGCGTCGCGCGCGTCGCCGTGCCCGCATCTTCGGCACTGCCTCCGGAATGGGTGGGGTCGGCACCGCGACCCTGGTGGCAGCGTCGGCTCCCGACTGGACCGTCGTCGCCACCGGCGGCACGACGGCCGCGCTCGTCGTGCCCGCCGCACTCGCGTTCCGTACCTTCCGGCGTCTCGACGCCGTGGCGCTGCCGCCGCCGGCGCCCGCCCGCCGGGCCCTGCCGCCGTCGGGTTCCGTCGCGCGGTCCCCGATGGCCCGGCTCGCCAGCGACGAACAGAGTCTCGCCCAGCTGCTGACGGTGCTGGCCCGGTCCCGCACCGTCGCCGCCGACGATCTGGAGGAGATCGCGTCGGCCGCCCGAGACGCCGCCGGCGCCCTCGAAGCAGTCGCGGTCGACGTGGTCGCACTCGAAGCCGCGGCCCGCGACAGCGCCGCCGCCCAAGCCCACCTCGGTCCGGCCGTCGCGGCCGCCGGGAAGCGGCTCGACACGGGCGTCGACCAGTTCGAGGAACTCGTCGCCGCCGCGGCCCGGCTCGCGGCGGCCCCGGACGGGACCCGTTCGATGGATCTGCTCGACCGTCAGCGCGCCGAGCTGATCTCGGCGTCGGATCGACTCGAGGGCTGGGCCCAGTCGTGGCGGGAGATCCAGCAGATCGAGAGCCGCTACCGGAACTGACGGCGCGCCGGCGACTAGTCGTCCAGGCCGCGGGCCACGAGGGCCTCACCCATCGCCTCGGCGGTCAGCAGCGCCCCCACCACGACGGGCACCGCCAGGGCCCGCAGCGAGAAGCCGAGGCCGCGGGCTTTCCGCGCCTCGGTGACCTGCGCGACGATCGCTCCGAGCATCGGGACCGCCCGGACGGTCATCACCAGGACGAGACCCACCCGCTCCGGGTCGACGCCGACCCGGCGGAGCGGACGAAGTCCCGTCACGATCGCGTCGAGCATGTCGCTCACCCGGGTCGTCAGCGTGACCAGCGCGGCCAGGGCCACCGCGACCAGCAGCTGGCCGCACACCACCACCGCCCGTTCCCAGCCGGCGAGCAGCACCTGGAACGCCGCGATCACCACGAGCATCCACAGCAGCGGCCGAAGCTGTCGCAGCGCGGGACGGGGCGGGATCCGGGCCAGCAGGTAGAGCCCGAGCACGAGTGCCGAGGCGGCCGGCACCTGCCACGGTTGCCGCATCCACACCGTGAGCGCCACGATGAGCGCGGCCGTGACGAGCAGCTTCGGTCCCGCCGGTGCCCGGTGCACCGGCGACGACGCGCGGTGGTACAGCCCCAGGGTGCTCACGAGACCAGCTTGCGGTAGAAGTCGATCGCCGGGCCCGGCGCATCGTCGGCGACGACGCGGCCGCCGTCGACGACGAGCACCCGATCGAAGCCCGCCAGTAGATCCAGATGGTGGGTGACCACGACCAGTTGCTGCTCGAGGGCGGCGAAGGTCCGGGCGATCAGCCGGGCGTTGCGCAGGTCCAGCAGCGTCGTCGGCTCGTCCGCCACCAGTACGTGCGGCTCGGTGACCATGATCGCCGCGAGGGCGAGGAGTTGCTTCTGCCCACCGGAGAGCAGGTGACTCGGGTGGTCGTGGTGCCCGGCCAGCCCGAAGTCGGCGAGCACCCGCCGTACCCGTTCCGCGCGCTCGTCCTTGCCGAGTCCGCTGCGGCGCAGGGAGAAGGCGACGTCCTCCGCGACAGTGGGCATCACGATCTGATGATCGGGATCGGTGAACACGAATCCCACGCGCCGGCGCACCTCGCGGGCCTTGCGGGCGGTGTCGAGGCCGTCCACCGTGACGGTGCCGGAGGTCGGGACCACCAGTCCGTTGATCATCCGCGCCAGGGTGGACTTGCCGCTGCCGTTGGCACCGACGATCCCGACGCGGCGTTCGGTGAGGGTCACGTCGATGCCGTCGAGGACGGTGCGCTCCCCGTAGGCGTGCCCCACCTGCCGGAAGCGGATCTCGCTCATGCGGTCGTGTCCGGCGCGACGTTCAGTGCGCGGGATCGGCGGCCGGGCGCGCCGGTGCGCTCGGACTCGACAGGGCGGGGTAGGCGCGGTGCACCTGCGCGGCGACGACCGCCGCCACGACGGCCTTGAGCAGGTCACCGGGCAGGAAGGTGGCGTTCGCGCTCAGGGCCGCCCACAGCGTGAGATCGGTGCGCGCGAGCATGCCGGCGATCCCGAACGCGTAGAGCACGACGATGCCGCCGAGCACGTTGACGGCGATGCCCGGCAGCACCCGGTAGCGGGGCAGCATGCGCGCCGAGAGCCAGCCGATCACCGCCACGGCGGGCAGCCAGCCGAGCAGGAAGCCGACCGTGGGCCCGGCCAGCGCCGTGAGCGTGGTGCGTCCCCCCGCGAGCACCGGCAGCGCCAGGCCCAGCACGATCACCGTCGCCACCGACAGCACGCCCCTGCGGACGCCGAGCAGGGCGCCGGCAAGCATGACGCCCAGCGTCTGCAGCGTGATCGGCACGCCCGACGAGCCCACGGTGATCTGTCCGGGCAGGCCCAGGGCGATGATCAGGGCGGCGAACACGGCGATCTGTGCCAGGTCGCGGGCGGGCGTGCTGCGGGTCGAGGACACGATTCTCAGCCTTCTGACGAGGGGACCGAACCTGTCGAGGGTATGTCGCCGCGGCGTGCTCCCTGTCACCACCCCGCTCCGGGCCGGGCCCCCAGCAGTGCGGCTCCGGTCTCCGGGTAACCACCCATCTTTCCCTGATCTCTGCGTTGACCTGGTGTTTTTCGGTGCGGGGAGTGTCAGGATCGACCTCGACGGCAACGAGGCAAGGAGTGGACGATGTTCTGGAAGATCGTGGGTGTGGTGGCGCTGGTGTGGATCGCTCTCGTGGTGATCGGGGCGCTCGCGGAGCACCTGTTCGGAATTCTCGTGGTGAGTGCGCTGATCTTCGGCGGCTACATGGTGTACAAGGCCGTGAGCGGCAGCAAGGACGATCACATCACCCGGGTGTGAGGTCACGCCGGCTCATCGGCGCAGCAACTGCGCGACCAGCCGGCGTCCCTGCCCGAGCGACACGTCGGGCAGATACGCATGCCCGACGGCGAGTCCGATCGTGGGCAGTGCTGCGGCGTCGGGGAAGACCATGTACATGGGCCGGTGCTGCGGCTGGAACTTCGTTTTGAAGGCGAGTAGGGACCGGAATCCGTAGACCGGCTCGAGGGTGCGGCCCAGCAGATCGAGCAGCGCGTCGAGTGCGCCGCGGTCGAGTGCGTCGGCCGCCGGGTCGGTTCCGGCGAGCGGCGCGCCCGACAAGCTGAGGAACTCGAGACCCTCCTCCTGCGCGGACATCGCGGCGGAGGCGATGAGAAATTCCATTGCGGGACGGAATCCCTCCGAGCGGCGGCGCATGAAGTCCAGCGTCAGACCGATCAGGGCGCCGTCCCGGTAGACCGGCAGCCACGACGTCACCGCGTGCACGCGGTCGTCCGCGTCGATCGCCAGGAGCAGTCGCACCTCCGGGTCGCGCAGTTCTTCGAGGCCGCCGAGGGTGAAGCCCATCTCGGGGAGGCCCTTGTCGGCGACCCACTCCTCGGAGATCGCCACGATCTGTTCCGTCACCGCCAGCGGAGCCTCGGCGAACGTCGTCCACCGTGCCTGCACTCCGTCCTTGACGGCGCGGTTGAGGGCGGTGCGCACGTCCTGGAACTTTTTGCCCTTGAAGGCGAGGCCGGGTAATGCCACGACCGTCTCCTCGGCTACCCGCAGGCAGCTCCAGCCGTGACCCCGGCCGATTGCGGCGGTGTCCTCCCCGACCGAGTAGAAGCACGGGGTCCAGCCGTTGCCGAGACAGTACGTGGCGAACTCGTCGACCGCCCGCTCGAGGTCGGCCGGATTGCCCACGGGGTCACCGGTGGTCAGCGCGACACCCGAGTGCACCCGGTAGGCGACGGCGTGCCGGCCGTCGGCGGTGAACCAGTACCGGTTGCCGCTCCACGTGGTCATCCAGGACAGGGAACTACCCCCCGGGCGGTGCAGCAGCGCACGGACGCGAAGCTCGTCGCGGGGATCGTGCCCGACGGCGGGGACCACGAAGCTGCGGAGCATCAGCATGCAGAATGTGACCCACACGAGCACTCCGACCCACTCGAACAGCAGTGTGGCGGGTGACGTCAGCGGCAGTACGGGGGGTTCGAACAACTGCAGGTACACAGGCGGCACGAGCCGTCGCGGCGCGTCGCGCAGCAGCGTGCCGATGCCCGGATCGCGGTCGAAGTCGTCGGAGAGCAGCGTTCCCAGCGCCACATAGGTGACGAGGGCGACGCCTGCGGCGGCCCCGGTGCCCAGCCACACGCGGGGATAGGTGCCGCGCGGTGCCTGCACGCCGAACAACCGCCGGGTCGCCAGCAGCAGCACGAGCACCGCGACAAGGGCGAGCAGCGGTGCGAGTTCCATGGAGACCGAGCTGCTGCGGCGCGCGCCGTACAGCAGTGAGCGGGTCTCGTCCTGCTCGGTGATCTGCACGATCACGCTCACTGCGGCCACGGCGATCAGTGCGACGTGTCCCCATACCGACAGGAGCCAGGCGACGCGGCGCCCGCGACGCAGACCCTCCGCCCCGACCAGTAGCACCGCCGACGGCATGAGGTTCATCACCAGGGGCCCGATGCCCGACAAGCGCAGCGCCTGCTGCCCCTTGCGGCACTCGTCACGCAGAGCCGGGTCCGCGCAGACGTCGACCAGCTCCCGTGCGGTATAGGGGACCTGGTCGAACAGCTCGCGCAGCGCGGACAGCGGGCCGATGGCGTGTGGCGAGAACGCCGCGAGGACGGGCCCGAGGACGCTCGCCGCCACGACGAGCGCCACCAGGGTGCGGCGCTCCCGCACCGTGCCGCCGAGTGCCGGACCGCGGGCGGCCCGCCCGAACAGCACCGGACCGAGGAAAAACCCCGTCAGCGCCGCGCAGAGGCGCGTGACGTCCTGCAGGTGGCCGGCGAACAGCGCGGTCGTGACGAGGAACACCAGCACCAGTGTGCGAATACGGCGACGCCACAGAGTGCCCATCCCCGCGGTGGCCGCGAGCAGGGCGCCCAGGATCCACGGCAGTGGGTCCTCGATCAGGTGACCGTGCAGTTCGAATCCCCACGAGTTCGGTACGGAGGACGCGAGCAGCGCCACGACGAGCGCGAGCGTGGCACCTGCGCCCTGCGAGACCACGGCGGCCACCGCGAACCTGCCGGCACCGATCCGGTTCTCGACGGGCACGGCCACCGCAAGGATCGCCGCAGTCGCCAGAATGTACTCGCCGAGACCGGAGGCGAACAGCCCGGAGGTCCACAGCACCCATACGCGGCCTTCGCCGATGCTGCCGGTACCCAGCGAGATCTGGAGGGCCAACTCGCGCGACGGGCCGTGCAGCACCGAACCAGTGACGAGTCCGGCCACCCAGAACACCGCGAGCAGGGTCAGGGACACCGGAGCCCGGCGCAGCACCCCACCGGCACGCGCCGTCATCGAGCGACGAGGCCGAGTCGTCGGCTGAGCCACGGCAACTCCTTCTCCAATCCGGCGGACCACACCGCGAAGCTGTGTGCGCCGGGAAGCTCCGTCAGGTGGACGTCCATTCCGGCGGCCGCGGCCGCTGTCGTCAGCTGCTCCAGCCCGGAGCGATATTCGCGGTCGTCGAGACCGACGACGAAGACACCCGCCGATCCGGGGTACCGGTTACGCGTCAGCAACTCGGCCGGGTTGTTGCGCGCGAAGGCGGCCGCGTCGCCGCCGAATACCTCCCGGACGGTGCGGTCCCGGTCTCCGATGGTGGGTTCCGCCTGCCCCGACAGGTCGAGGAAGGTCGGGTAGACGTCGGGCCGGGTGGTCGCCAGTTGCAGGGCGCACGTCCCGCCGTAGGAGAAGCCGCCGATCGCCCATCCGGACGGATCCGGGTCGACCTGCAGTTGCCTGCGCACCCAGGCCGGCACATCGACGGTCAGGTACGTCGCGACGTTGCCGAGATGCGAGTCGACGCACAGCGGGTTGTCGAACTGCCCGCCGGTTCCGTCGGCCAGCACGACGACGGGTGCGAGGCCGTCGTGCTCCGCCGCGTAGGCATCCATGATCTGCGTCAACCGTCCGCCGACGAGCCAGTCTTCGGTGCCACCGGGCTGGCCGGCCAGCAGCACCAGCACGGGCAGTTCGGGTCGCGGGTCGGCGAAGTACGCCGGGGGGAGGTAGATTCGTGCGTCCCGCGCACGGAATCCGGAGACAGCGCCCGGTATCCGTGCGGTCGTCACCGCCCCGGTTTCCGGCAGGTCGCCGCGCGGTGTCCAGTTCTCCGACAGAGGTCGCCGGTCGATCGTCGCCGCCGCCGAGCCCAAGGCCTCGGCGAGCGGCACCGTGCGGTAGTTGCTCAGACCCAGAGCCGCACGCACCGTCGGGTAGGCGTCGTACACCGCGTTGACCTGCCCCGCGGCGACCACCACCACCGCTACGACGGCCACGACGAGACCGGCCGCGGCCAGCGGTCGCCGGTCCCGGTGCCGGACGACCCAGCGGCCGGCGCCGAGCGCGATTGCCAGGACGGCCAGGCCGGACCACACGTACACCGAGCGCGGCAGTCGGTCCGGAAACGGTCGCCACACCTGCTCGACGAGCACGGCCGCCGCGAGCACGAGCACAACCGTGGACACGACGGCCACGGGAACCCACACGACGAGCCATCGGCGGCTACGGCGTGCGACGAGCGCGGTGAAACCGCCGACGGCGAGGACGACAAACACCACGGCGGCAGCCGTCGTGGTCAGATGCACGTCGAGCGCTGCTTCGACGAGTCCGGACCACGACACGACATCCAGTATGCGCGAGGCTCCCACCGGCGCACCGGGATCGGCGATAGTAGAGGAATGGAACCGGTACCCGAGGACTGGCAGCGTGCGCTCGTGATCGCCGCGCACCCGGACGACATCGAGTACGGTGCGGCCTCGGCGGTGGCGCGGTGGACCCGCCAGGGCAAGGACGTGCGGTACGTGCTGGCGACCAGCGGTGAGGCCGGCATCGCGGGTCTGCCGCCGGCCGAGTGCGGGCCGCTGCGTGAGCAGGAGGAGCGGGCGTCGGCTCGCGTCGTCGGAGTCGAGGTGGTGGAGTTCCTCGGGCACCCGGACGGCCGCCTGGTGGCCGGGCCGGACCTGCGTCGCGATCTTGCGGCGGCGATCCGGCGGCACCGTCCCGAGATGGTGGTGACCGGCCACTTCGGGCTCACGTGGTTTCCCGGTGTCCTCAACAGTGCCGACCATCGGGCCCTGGGACTGAGCGTGCTCGACGCGGTCGCCGACGCGGCGAACGAATGGATCTTCCCGGAGCTGGCCGAGCAGGGGCTGCCGCCGTGGCCCGGGGTGCGGTGGGTCGCGGTGAACACGACGTCTCCGACTCACGCGGTGGACGTCACCGACACGGTCGAGGCCGGCGTCGCGTCCCTCGCCGAGCATCGCCGCTACCTCGAGGCGCTCGCGGCCGACCCGGTGATCGACCAGGCCCGGGCGCAGGTGGAGTCGGCCACCGCGGCGCTGCCCGGCTTCGACCAGGCCGCCGGTTTCGAGCTCTACACGTTCGGGGGCTGAGCACCGGGCACGAGGACGACTCCGGCTCCGGGTACGGCCTCCACGTCGACGGGCAGCGGGCCGAGCGGCTCGCCGTCCGCGTAGGCGGAGATGCCGGGACATTCGAGCCGGACTCGCCGGGTGCGGCGTACGGTCACCTCGTCCAGCTCGACATGGGTGCCGCGATAGACGGTCGGGAACAGGCGCAGCAGGCGGGTCCTGTTGGCCGAGGTCACGATCACGATGTCGAGGAGGCCGTCGTCGAGACGTGCGTCCGGGGCGATGCGCATGCCGCCCCCGTAGGTCGAGGCGTTGCCCACGGCCACCATCGTCGCCGCCACCTCGAGGTCGTCGTCGTCCAGCGTGATGCGGTACGGGAGCAAGCGCAGATGTGCCAGTTCCGCGACCATCGCGACGTTGTAGCGCAGCCGGCCGCGCGGCCGCCGCATCCGGTTGGCGCGGTCAGTGACCAGTGAGTCGAAGCCGCTGGCGAGCACGGTGCCGAACCAGTAGTCCGGCCGGCCGGCGGCCCGGACCCGGCCGAGATCGATCGTCCGCGTGGACCCGTCGGCGACCACGTCGGCCGCGGCCACCGGATCCGACGGCAGATGCAGGACGCGGGCCAGATCGTTGCCGGTTCCGGCCGGGACGATGCCGAGCGGTATGCCGGTCTGCGCGAGTGCCTGCCAAGCGAGCCAGACGAGCCCGTCCCCGCCGACCGCGACGAGTGCCCCGGTATCGGCGGCCACGGTGTGCCGTACCAGTTCGAGCGAGTGATCCGGGGTGTCGCCCGCGATCTCGGTGACGTGCAGGCCCCGTTCGCGCAACCGGGCCGTGGCAGCCCTCGTCGCGCGCGCGGTACGCGGACCCGCGGCCGGATTCGTCAGGACGGTGACGGATTCGATCACGGCAGCAGCTTTCCAGGGTTGAGGATGCCTCGGGGGTCGATTGCGTCCTTGACCGCACGCAGCAGGCCGGTGCCGAGTGTGCCGATCTCCTCTGCCATCCAGGGCCGGTGGTCCCGGCCCACGGCGTGATGGTGGGTGACCGTTCCGCCGGCCGTCACGATCGCGTCCGTCGCGGCACGCTTGGCTGCCGACCACTGCGTGAGGGGATCGTCCGCCTGTGCGCACACGACGGTGAAGTACAGGGATGCTCCGGTGGGGTAGGTGTGCGAGATGTGACACAGCACTAGCGGTGGGGTGCCCTGGTCCTGCAGTGAAGCGGTGAGCGCGTCGGTCACCGCGGTCCGCAACCGCCCCAGATTGCTCCAGGTGGTGGCGGTTTCGAGGGTCTCGGCGAGTGCCCCCGCCCGCAGCAGCGCGTCGCGCAGGTGCGGTGCGTCGAATCTGCCGTGCTCCCAGGTCCGGGCCGGTTCCTCGCCGAGGTCGGTGCCGCCGGTGGCTGCAAGCAGCGCATCGATCTCGGCGGCGCGGGCCCGCACGTGGTCGGCGGTGCCCTCGACGGTGGTCACGGCCAGGCAGCCGGTAGGGGCGGTCGAACCGATGTGTTCGTGCATCGCGAGGTTGACCGCGGTCTCGGACTCGTCCGACAGACGCAGCACGGTGGGGACGGCGCCGGTCTGCACCAGGGTGCGCAACGCGTCTGCACCCGTGGCGAAGTCCGGGAAGGACCAGGCGCGACGGGCGACCGCGGTGGGGATCGGGTGGATGCGCACGCCGACCTCGGTGACGATGCCGAACAGTCCCTCGGAGCCGAGGAACAACTGCCGCAGGTCCGGCCCGGCGGCCGAGGCCGGGGCGCGGCCTGCCCGCACGGTACCGCTCGGCGTGGCGACGACGAGATGCTCGACCATGTCGTCGAATCGGCCGTAGCCCGCAGACGCCTGGCCGGAGGACCGGGTCACGGCGAATCCGCCGACGGTCGCGTGGCGGAAACTCTGCGGGAAGTGCCCGAGCGAGAAGCCGTGGGCGCCGAGCAGTTCCTCGGCCTGTGGTCCGGTCGCGCCGGCCTGCAGCGTCGCCAGACCGGAGACCGGATCGAGATCGGTGAGCGCGTTCATTCGTCGCAGGTCCACTGCGACGACGGTGTCGAATCCGCCGCGCACCGGGTCCAGTCCGCCGACGACGCTGGTGCCGCCGCCGAACGGAACGACGGCGATCGCCTCGCCGGCGCAGTAGTCGAGTACGGCGAGTACCTCGTCGTGGCTGCCGGGGCGCACCACCGCGTCGGGGGCTTCCTGCGGACCGGGGTCCTGTCGTCGCAGCAGGTCGAGGGTGCTCTTGCCGCCGGCGTGGCGGAGCCGGGCCGCGTCGTCGTCGGCGACCTGCCCGGGACCGACGATGCGTTCGAGGCTGTGGCGGTGCCGGGTGTCCAGCCGGGAGGGGAGGAGCCGCACCGCGGTTTCGGGCAGGGACGGGGTCCGGCGGGTGTCCACGCCGAGGGCCTGTTGCAGCAGGGCGCGGACGCCTTCGCCGAGTTCCTTCCGGCGATCCGCCATACCCCACGCGTCCCACTCCATCTCGGTGGCAGCGGACGGATGTCGGGGTGTGAAGCTCGCAGTCATGCGTTACAGTGTTACACATAATGTCTATCCGTAACGAGGAATTCCGGTCGTCGGGCGCGCCGGCGACGACCGTCGAGAATCAGATCCTCGACGCCACCCGCTCCTGCCTGCTCGACTTCGGGCTGCGGCGCACCACCCTCGCCGAGGTGGCGCGCCGCGCCGGTGTCAGCCGCCCCACGGTCTATCGCCGCTGGCCCGACACCCGTACCTTGGTCGCGGACCTGCTCACCCGGGAAATCCGCGCCGTCCTGCCGGATCTCGGCGGCGAGGGACCCGTCCGCCCGCGGATCGTGCGGGCCGTCGTGACGGCCGTCGACGAGATCGGCACGCACCCGCTGTTCGAGAAGATCCTGCGGTCGGATCCGGACCTGCTCATGACGTACATCGTGGATCGGCTCGGCACCAGCCAGCACGCGGTGCTCGAGGTGCTGACCGGTGCGCTCACCCGCGGTCAGCGCGACGGCACCGTCCGCGCCGGGGACGCCCGTACGCTCGCCGCGTTCGTACTGCTCACCGCCCAGTCGGTCGTACAGTCCGCCGGAATGATCGCCGAGGTGGTCGACCGGGAGGCGCTGCTGACCGAGCTGGCGCACGCCGTGGACACCTACCTGGCCCCTGCCGGAGAGGATCGACCGTGACCGGACCTGCCTCCAGCGCCCTCGACGCCGCCCGCAGACGGCGGGAACTCGACGACCTCGCCGCCCACCCCTCCGTCGACGTGCTCGTCGTCGGCGGTGGGGTCACCGGCACGGGCGCCGCCCTCGACGCGGCGGCACGCGGCCTGAGCGTCGTCCTCGTCGAACGTCACGATCTCGCCTTCGGCACGAGCCGGTGGAGCTCGAAGCTCGTCCACGGCGGACTGCGCTACCTCGCCACCGGGAACATCGGCATCGCCCGCGAGAGCGCCGTCGAGCGGGGCATCCTGATGACCCATACGGCGCCGCACCTGGTGCGGGCGATGCCGCAGCTGGTACCGCTGCTGCCGTCGGTGGGCCGCGGCGAGGCTGCACTCGTGCGCACCGGGTTCCTCGCCGGCGACGCCCTGCGCGTCTCCGCGCACACGTCGTCCGCGGTGCTGCCGCGCTCGCGTCGCATCGGCGCGGGACGCGTCGCCGACCTGGTGCCCGCCGTCCGGCGCGACGGGTTGCGCGGGGGACTGCTCGCCTACGACGGCCAGCTCGTCGACGACGCCCGGCTCGTCGTCGCTCTCGCCCGCACCGCCGCCTCGCACGGTGCCCGCATCCTCACCCGCGTCGACGCGCATTCGGTCACCGCCGGCGGTGCCGTCCTGCGTGACACGCTCACCGGCACCGAGATGCGGGTGACGGCCGCTGCCGTGATCAATGCGGCCGGCGTGTGGGCCGGACAGGTGGATCCTTCGATCCGGCTGCGACCCAGCCGCGGCACGCACCTCGTCCTCGACGCCGCCGCCCTCGGCAACCCGACCGCCGCGCTCACCGTGCCGATTCCCGGCGCCACCAACCGATTCGTCTTCGCGCTGCCCGCGCAGTCGGGCCGGATCTACCTGGGTCTGACAGACGAGGCGGCGCCCGGTCCGCTGCCGGACGTCCCGCAGGCCACCGACAGCGAGATCGATTTCCTCCTCGACACCGCCAACACGGCCCTCGCCACGCCCCTGACCCGCAACGACGTCCTCGGGACCTTCGCGGGACTGCGGCCGCTGCTCGACTCGTCTGCACCGGGCACCGAGACCGGGGATGCCACCGCGGACCTGTCACGCCGGCACGCAGTCGTGCGGTCCGAAGCCGGTCCGATCGGCATCGTCGGGGGCAAGCTCACCACCTACCGGCGGATGGCGCAGGACGCCGTCGACGCGGCCGTCGAGACGGCCGGGCTGCGTGCCGGGCCGTGCCGCACCACCCGGCTCGCCCTCGTCGGCGCGGCCCCGCCCGGCGTGCTGCGCACCGTCGCGGCCCCGCCGAACCTGGTGCGGCGCTACGGCACCGAAGCTGCGCGGCTCGCCGTGGGCCCGCATGCACTCGAACCGATCGCCCCCGGACTCGACGTCAGCCGTGCGGAACTCGAGTTCGCGGTCACCCACGAGGGCGCCCTCGATGTCGACGACCTCCTCGACCGCCGCACCCGGATCGGACTCGTACCCGGTGACCGGGCCCGGGCGCTCCCCGCCGCCGGTGACGTGCTGAGCGACGTACCGGACTGACCCCGGCGGCGACCGGTGTGACGCCCGCCGCACTCCCGCCGATCGGGAATCGCAGGTGTGCCCGCGCCCGTTGCCCCTGCCATGGACTTGTTCACACCCGTCACTCTCGGAGATCTCGAGCTCGCCAACCGGGTCGTCATGGCCCCGCTGACCCGGCTGCGGTCCGGACCGTCCGGTGTTCCCGGCGACCTGGTGGTCGAGCACTACCGGCAGCGGGCGAGTGTCGGGCTGATCATCACCGAAGGCACCTACCTGAACCACGAGTCGCAGGCCTTCGTCGGCCAGCCGGGAATCGTCACCGCCGCGCAGGTGGCCGGTTGGCGAAGGGTGGCCGAGGCGGTGCACGCCCGCGGCGGCCGCATCGTGATGCAGGTGATGCACGGCGGACGTGTGACCCACCCCGACGTGAACGGCGGCCGGCGGGTCGTCGCTCCGAGCGCGATCGCGATCGACGGCGTGGGGCACACCGAGAAGGGCAAGCAGCCGTATCCGGTACCGCACGCGCTGAGCGCCGACGAAGCGCGGGGGATCGTCGAGGAGTTCGTCGCCGCGGCGCGCCGGGCGATCGAGGCCGGGCTGGACGGCGTGGAGATCCACAGCGCCAACGGCTACCTGCTGCACGAGTTCCTATCGCCCGCCGCCAATCAGCGCACGGACGAGTACGGCGGCTCTCCGGAGAACCGGGCTCGCTTCGTCGTCGAGGTGGTCACGGCGGTGGCGTCGGCCATCGGCCCCGGCCGGGTCGGACTGCGGATCTCGCCCGAGCACAACATCCAGGATGCCTACGAGACCGATCGCGACGACGTCCTCGCCACCTACGGCGCCCTCCTCGACCGGCTCCGTCCACTGGGCCTGGCATACCTCTCCGTGCTGCACAAGGATCCGGCCGGCGAGCTGGTGCAGGAGCTGCGCCGGCGGTTCGGCGGCAAGCTGATCGGCAACAGCGGCTTCGGCTCGCCGACCACCCGGGACGAAGCGGTGGAGCTGATCGAGGCCGCCCATGCCGACGCCGTGGCCGTGGGCCGGGCGGTCCTCGCCAACCCGGACCTGGTCGAGCGCTGGGCGGGGGAGCACCCGGAGAACCAGCCGCAGCCGGCGTTGTTCTACTCGTCGGGCGCCGAGGGCTACACCGACTACCCCTTCCTGCACGCGGGCTGAACACCGCGGCTCTGCCCGGCTCCGGCAGCCGGGCAGAGCCGGCCGGGTGGCCGCGCGCCTCGTGGTCACCTGCCGCCGACCAGGCCTCCGGCGCCGGGGTGCGTGCGATCCTCCCGCGCCTCGGACGACGTCGGCTCGCGCCTCGATCCGATTCGGAGCATTCGGCTGCGGGGCCTACGTCGGTGCGCGATAGTCTGAGGCGGCAGTCGGGCGGGCGCCCGCGACGGACTCGGGAGTGGACGACACCGTGGGAGAATTGCAGCCCGGTTCCGTGTTCGCCGGGTACCGCATCGAACGCCGCCTCGCGACCGGGGGGATGGGCAGCGTCTACCTGGCGCGGCATCCCAATCTGCCGCGTTTCGTCGCACTGAAGCTGCTCGACCTGTCGGCGACCGCGAACCCCGGCAACCGCAGCCGGTTCCTCCGGGAGGCCGACCACGTGGCGCGGCTCGAGCATCCCAACATCGTCACCGTGTACGACCGCGGCAACGTCGGCGACCAGTTGTGGATTGCGATGCAGTACGTGGACGGCACCGATGCGGTGGGTGCGCTGCGAGAGGGTCCGATGCGTCCGGCGCGCGCCGTGCACATCGTGTCCGAGACCGCTCGGGCACTCGATCACGCGCACGCGCACGGTGTGCTGCACCGCGACGTCAAGCCCGCGAACATCCTGCTCGCCCCGAGTAGTGGCAGTGAACCGGAGCGCGTCCTGCTCGCGGACTTCGGGATCGCCAAGGGTCTCGGCAGCACGGCGGTCACCGAGACCGGCATCCTCGTCGCCAGCCTGCAGTACGCCTCCCCGGAACAGATCGAGGGACGGCCGCCCGGCCCTCGCACCGACGTCTACGCCCTGGGCTGCACGCTCTATCAGCTGCTCACGACCCGGCCCCCCTTCCCGGGAACCGAGGCGGCGCATCTGGTTCACGCACATCTGCACTTGCCCCCGCCGCGTCCCACCGTGGCGAGGCCGGAGCTGCCACCCGCGCTCGACGCGGTGATTGCCCGTGCGATGGCCAAGCGACCCGAGGACCGCTTCCCCACGTGCGGCGCGCTGGCCGCCGCCGCGCGCGCCGCTCTCGACGAGCCGGTCACCGAGCCGACGCGGACGGTCGCCGCCGCATCGACCCCCGCCTCGCTGCATCCCGGGCCCACTGCCGCGTCCGAACCTCCGACGGCGCGTTCCCGGCGGCCGTTGTTCGTGCTGCTGGGCGTGGTGGCGGCTGTCGCGCTGGCCGGGGCACTGACCGGGATTCTGCTCGCCCGCGACGGCTCGCCGGACGCGGACGTACGGGCCGGCGTCTCGGCCACCGGACAGGCCGCCACTCCCGGGCCGGCCACGCCTCCTTCCGCGTCCGCTCCCGCCACGGCGGAGATCACCGACCTCACGACCTCCGCCCTCGCACCGACGACCACCGCCGTGCCGCAGAGCCGGCCGGACCGCATCCCCGTCGCGCAGGCAGGTATCCGGGGCTTCGACGACGACATCGGGCCGCGCTGCAACGCTGCCGACGAGGCGGTCGCGGTGGCGCGCACCTCGGAGTCGCGGGTGCTGGTGTGCCGCAACGGGTTCGACGACCTGTACTACAAGGGTCTACGGCTCAGCGACGGCGCCGACATCGAGCTGGCCGATGCCGTCCCGGATGCCACCGGATTCACGGTCGTCTCGGGACCCGTGCGGTACACGTTCGACCGGAACGAACTGCTGATCATCGAGAACGGAACGGTCACCACCCGCGAACAGGTGCTCCAGTTCTGGTCGGCGTATCCCTGACGGCCGCCCGGGACGACGGGATCGGCCCGGCGCCCGAGGGCGCCCCCGCCGCCGGTGACGCCCTCGGTCGCCCGGGCCGACCCTTCGCCGCTCGCAGAGTGCGAGAACCCGGTGTGGCAGTCTGAATCGATGCGAGTGGCAGTGGTTGCCGGGCCGGACGCCGGGCATGCGATCCCCGCGATAGCCCTGAGCTTGCGGCTGGCCGAGGCGGGCGACGACCCGGTCCTGTTCACCGGCGAGCGGTGGCTGGGCCTGGACCTCGACGGCGTGACCCTCGCGCCGCTCGCCGGCCTGGCGCCGCGTCCGGAGGACGACGACGCCGATGCCGGTGCCCGCATCCATGCCCGCGCCGCGCACATCGCGTCGGAGATGCTGCCCGGGCTCAGCGCCCTGCTACCCGACCTCGTCGTCTCCGACGTCCTCACCGCCGGCGGCGGCATGGCCGCGGAACGTCTCGGCATCCCCTGGGTGGAGTTGTCGCCCCATCCGCTGTATCTGCCCTCGCGGGGGTTGCCGCCCGTCGGCAGCGGTCTCGCCCCCGGCACCGGCCTGCGCGGCCGGGCGCGGGACGCTGTGCTGCGGGCGGCGACCGCCCGCTCGATCCGGCAGGGGGAGCGCGAACGGGCGCAGGCCCGCGTCGGGATCGGCCTGGCCGCGCGGGACCCGGGGCCGGCAGCCCGGCTCGTCGCCACCCTGCCGGCCCTCGAGGTGCCGCGACCGGACTGGCCCGTGCAGGCGCACGTCGTGGGTCCGCTGTTGTGGGAACCCACCCGCGAGGTCCTGGAGCCGCCCTCCGGTGACGGACCTCTGGTGATGGTGGCGCCGTCCACCGCGGCCACCGGGGTGCCCGGCCTGCTCGACGCCGTGTGTACGGGTCTCGGCGGCTCCGGGATTCGGATCGTCGTCGCGATGCTCGAGCCGCCCGAGCGGACCTGGCCGGACGGGGTCGTGGCGGGGCACGGCCGGCAGGATCTACTGCTCGAGCAGGCCGACGTGGTGGTGTGCGGCGGCGGGCACGGGATGCTCGCCAAGGCGCTGGGTGCCGGGGTGCCCGCGGTGGTGGTGCCGGGCGGCGGCGACCAGTGGGAACTGGCCAATCGGGCCGCCCGGCAGGGCAGCGCGGTCGTCGTGCGGCCGCTCGACCCCGGCGCGCTGCGGGCGGCCGTGGACACCGTGCTGGCCGAGCCGCGCTTCGCCCGGGCGGCGCGCCTGGCCGCCGCGACGGCAGCGCAGGTCGAGGACCCGGTGAAGGTCTGCCGCGGCGTCGTGCGGTCGGCGCGGTGACATGGGCGCGGTGACATGGGCGCGGTGACATGGGCGCGGGGACATCGGCGCGGCGACAGGGGCCGGGGCCGGGGGCGCTGCGCCGGGGCCGGGGCAGGTGCCGGAAGCGACTACCGTGGCACAGGTGCGATTGACCGAATTCCACGAGTGTGTCCGCAACGAGTTCGGGCAGATGCGTGGCGATGCCCTGCTCCGTGACCACGTACTGCTCTCCCTCGGCGGGTGTACCGCGGCCGAGGCCATCGAGGCCGGGCAGGAACCTCGCGAGGTGTGGCGGGCCCTGTGCGACGAATTCGACGTCCCGCCCGCGCGGCGGTGAACCGCACCGTTCCGTTCGAACAATTGTTCGCCTATGCTGGGGCGCGGGTGGTGGAGAAGTAGTCCACAGGCGTCCGATTCATCCACAGATCCGGCCGCTCGCCGGTCGGGACGGCGAACTTGTCGGTGCCGGACTCTAACGTCATCGGCAAGTAAGACGAGACTCGAAAAGGGGACCACGATGGCACCACAGGCACACGATCGCGACAAGGCGCTCGAACTGGCGCTCGCGCAGATCGACAAGAGCTTCGGCAAGGGCTCGGTGATGCGCCTGGGGGAGGAGTCCCGCCAGCCCATCGCCGTGATCCCGACCGGCTCGATCGCACTCGACGTCGCGCTCGGCATCGGTGGCCTCCCGCGCGGACGGGTCGTCGAGATCTACGGCCCGGAATCCTCGGGTAAGACGACGGTCGCGCTGCACGCAGTCGCCAACGCCCAGGCCGCCGGCGGCATCGCCGCCTTCATCGACGCCGAGCACGCTCTCGATCCGGAGTACGCCCGCAAGCTCGGCGTCGACACCGACGCCCTGCTCGTGTCGCAGCCGGATACCGGTGAGCAGGCACTCGAGATCGCGGACATGCTGATCCGTTCCGGCGCACTCGACATCATTGTGGTCGACTCGGTGGCGGCGCTGGTGCCGCGCGCCGAGATCGAGGGCGAGATGGGCGACAGCCACGTCGGCCTGCAGGCCCGGTTGATGAGCCAGGCGCTGCGCAAGATGACCGGCGCGCTCAACAACTCCGGCACCACCGCGATCTTCATCAACCAGCTGCGCGAGAAGATCGGCGTCATGTTCGGCTCGCC
This sequence comes from Rhodococcus ruber, assembly GCF_016804345.1. Lineage (NCBI taxonomy): Bacteria > Bacillati > Actinomycetota > Actinomycetes > Mycobacteriales > Nocardiaceae > Rhodococcus > Rhodococcus ruber. The sequence continues at coordinate 2,642,160 of NZ_CP044211.1, forward strand.
CGAAACGACCACCGGCGGTAAGGCTCTGAAGTTCTACGCCTCGGTGCGACTGGACGTGCGGCGCATCGAGACCCTCAAGGACGGCTCCGACGCGGTGGGCAACCGCACCCGCGTCAAGGTCGTCAAGAACAAGGTGTCGCCGCCCTTCAAGCAGGCCGAGTTCGACATCCTCTACGGCCAGGGCATCAGCAAGGAGGGCTCGCTCATCGACATGGGTGTCGAGCAGGGCTTCATCCGCAAGTCCGGCTCCTGGTACACCTACGAGGGCGACCAGCTCGGTCAGGGCAAGGAGAACGCCCGCAAGTTCCTGCTGGAGAACACCGACATCCGGGACGAGATCGAGAAGAAGATCAAGGAGAAGCTCGGTATCGGGGCGGACGTCACCGCCGAGCCCGCCGACGAGCCCGCCGACTTCTGAGTCGGGCATTGGACGGCGACTCCCGTCGCGGTGACCGGCGCGGCGGCGACCGGCCCGGTGGCGGAACGGAGGCACAGGCCAAAGACCTGTGCCTCCGTCTGCTGACCGACCGGGCTCGCAGCCGCGCCGAACTCGCCGCGAAACTCGAACAGAAGGGTTTCGCCGCGGACGTCGCCGAGCGGACCCTCGACCGGTTGACGGAGGTCGGTCTCGTCGACGACGCCGAGTTCGCCCAGCAGTGGGTGCGCTCCCGCCACCTGTACGCCGGGAAGGGCAAACGCGCCCTGGCCCTGGAACTGCGCCGCAAGGGAATCGGGCAGTTCGAGGCCGCGGAGGCGCTCGAGCAGATCGACGGCGACGACGAACGCGCCCGCGCCACCGAACTGGTGCGCAAGAAGCTGCGCACCCAACCTCCGCTGCCCACGGAGGGCGACCGGCGCGAGATCGCCGCGGAGCGGGACAGGGTAGTGCGACGGCTGGTCGGCATGCTCGCCCGCCGGGGGTACCCGCAGGGCCTGGCCTTCGAGGTGGTGCGCAACGAACTCGCCGGGCACGATCCCGGGCCCGGCGAGTTCGCCACCGACTGACGCGTTACCGGCGCTTGTCGTGCTCGCCGGTGATGTCCACCCCGGGCACGGTCATGCCGGACAGGACGTTGTCGGGCGCGTTCTCGTCGGCCTCCGGCATGGCGGCCCGGTTCTTGCGCCCGGTCCGCAGGCGACGCTCGAGCCGGGTCGCGAGGACCGTCAACGCGCCGTTGAGCACGATCATGATCGCGGCCACCACGAGCAGCGACGGCAGGTAGTTGCCGAAGAACGCGCCGAGCTGCTGACCGGACCGCACGACTTCGACGTAGCCGATGAGATAACCGAGTGCGGAGTCCTTCAGGGCCACCACCATCTGCGAGACGATCGCCGGCAGCATCGCGGTGACGGCCTGCGGTAGCAGGATCAGACGCATGATCTGGCTCTTGCGCATGCCCAGCGCCGCGGCGGCCTCGGTCTGCCCGCGGGGCAGGGACCGGATGCCGGCACGCACGATCTCGGCGATCACCGAGCCGTTGTAGAGGGTCAGACCGGTGACCACCGCAGCCAGTGCCAGATACTTCGACTGGAAGACCTGGTACTCGGCGAACAGCTGGTAGGCGAAGATCATCAGGATCAGCACCGGGATGGCCCGGAACAGTTCGACGACGAACCCGCACACCGCGCGCACGGGCCGGTGATCGGAGAGCCGGCCGATCCCCAGTGCGGCCCCGAGGATCAGGGCGAGCACGATCGATATCGCCGCGGCGACGAGGGTGCCGCGGATGCCGGGGATCAGGTACGTGGTCCACGAACTCGATTCGAGGAACGGGTCCCACTTCTCGCTGGTGAGCTGCCCCTTCTCGTCGAGAGCCCGGTAGACGAAGTAGCCGACGGCGACGAGCAGCACGGCCACCGCCGCCGAGGCGATGTGGTAGAGGGTTCGCGCCCGGGGACCGGGAGCGTCGTAGAGGACGGTTGCGCGGCCGGTGCTCACCGGGACACCTCGAATCGCGTGCTCAGCCAGCCGAACAGCAGGCCCGTGGGCAGGGTCAGGATCACGAAGCCGAGGGCGAAGATACCGCCGATGAGGAAGATCTGCGCCTCGTTCTCGATCATGGTCTTCATCAGCAGGGAGGCCTCCGAGACGCCGATGACGGACGCGATCGTCGAATTCTTGGTCAAGGCGATCAGCACGCTGCCGAGAGGGGCGATCACCGCACGAAACGCCTGGGGCAACACGATCAGGCGCAGATTCTGGCCGAAGGTCAACCCGAGGGAACGGCCCGCCTCGGCCTGCCCCACGTTCACGGTATTGATGCCCGAGCGCAGCGACTCGCAGACGAACGCCGCGGTGTACACGCTCAATCCCAGCACGGCGAGCCGGAAATTGTTGTCCACCAGGAAGGTCGGCGACGACTGCGGCGCCAGGCTGATGCCGAGCGTCTGCGACAAACCGAAGAGACAGAAGATGATGATCAGCGTCAGGGGGGTGTTGCGGAAGATCCCCACGTACACGGTGCCGACCGCCCGCGCCACCGGCACGGGGGACACGCGCATCCCGGCGAGGACCGTTCCGAGGATCAGCGCGCCGATCGCCGAGAGCACCGTCAACTGCACGGTGGTCCAGAAGGCGTCGATCAACTCGTCGCCGTACTTGCTCAACAGATCCACAGGTCAACTCCACCGATCGGGGACTGGGATCCGGCCGGCCCGCGACGAGTCGTCGCACGGGCCGGCCGGACGGCATGGGACGGTCAGTAGCGGTCGACCTGCGGCGGCTCCGGCAACGGGTAGCCGGACGGACCGACCGTGGACTCGAGGGCCGCCTGCCAGGCACCGCTCGCGATCATCTCTTCGATCGCGTCGTTGAGCTGATTGCGGGACTCGGTGTCACCCTTGGCCAGGCCGATGCCGTAGCGCTCCTCGGTGAACGGCTCGCCCACGACCTTCAGCTGGCCCGGGTACTGCGCCGCGTAACCGGCGAGGATGATGTCGTCGGTGGTCACGGCGTCGACCGCGCCGTTGCGCAGCGCCTCCACGCAAGCGGAGTACGTGTCGAACTCCTGCAGCTGCACATCCTGCGCGTAGGTGTCCTTGACGTTCTGGGCGGGAGTGGAACCGGCCACCGAGCACAGCCGCTTACCACCGCTGAGCGACTCCGGTCCGGTGATGTCGGTGTTGTCGGCCCGCACGAGCAGCGACTGGCCTGCGATGAAGTACGGCCCGGCGAAGTCGACCTTCTCCTTGCGCGCGTCGGTGATCGAGTAGGTGGCGACGATGTAGTCGACCTCACCGTTCTCGATGAGGGTCTCGCGCTGCGGGGACGGAGCCTCCTTGAACTCGATGTTCTCCGGCGCCACCCCCAGCTGCTGCCCGACGTACTTCGCGACCTCGACATCGAACCCGCTGAAGGTGCCGTCGGGGTTGCGCAACCCGAGTCCGGGCTGGTCGAACTTGATGCCGACGACGAGGGAGCCGCTCTCGGCGGACTGCGACACACTGCGCTGCTCGTCTCCGCCACACGCGGTGGCGAGCACAGCGACGGCGACAGCGCCGATGCCCAGGCGAACCGAGCGGGTGATTCTCATCGAGTACCTCCGTGTTGTGGGTGGTGCCGCCCCGGATCGGGTGCAGCTGCGACGCCGGGTCAGTGACTGAGGATCTTGCCGAGGAAATCCTGGGCGCGGGCGGACTTGGGTGCGGTGAAGAACGTGTCGGGATCGGTGTCCTCGACGATCTGCCCGTCCGCCATGAACAGCACGCGGTTGCCGGCCTTGCGGGCGAAACCCATCTCGTGGGTGACGACGAGCATCGTCATGCCCTCCCGGGCCAGCGACGTCATGACGTCGAGCACCTCCTGGACCATCTCGGGATCCAGCGCCGACGTCGGTTCGTCGAACAGCATGACCTTCGGGCTCATCGCCAGGGCCCGCGCGATCGCGACACGCTGCTGCTGCCCGCCCGAGAGCTGGGCGGGATACTTCTCCGCCTGGTTGGCGATGCCGACGCGGTCGAGAAGCTGCAGGGCCTGCTCCTTGGCATCGTTCTTGCCCTTGCGCCGCACCTTCACCGGGGCGAGCATGACGTTCTCGAGGATCGTCTTGTGCGCGAACAGGTTGAACGACTGGAACACCATGCCCACGTCGGCTCGCAGCGCCGCGAGCGCCTTGCCTTCCGCGGGAAGCACCTTCCCGTCCACCCGGATCTCGCCCGAGTCGATCGGCTCGAGCCGGTTGATGGTCCGGCACAGGGTGGACTTGCCCGACCCGGACGGCCCGACCACGATCACGACCTGCCCCGCAGGTACCTCCAGATTGATGTCCTGCAGCACGTGCAGGGCTCCGAAGTGCTTCTGCACCTCCGACATCGAGATCATCGGGGGTGCGCCGCCCGCCGAGCCGGAGGGCTTCTCGGATTCGACCGCCGCTGGTGTCATGGACAGAACCCTATGCTGCCCGTGCCGCCGTGCAGCAACTTTCGGAAGCCGAGTTCGGACTGCGTAATGGAAAATTTACGGTCGGCGCCGAAAGGCCGGAGCCGGTTCGCCCCGCGGCGACCGGCGATGGACTAAGTTGTTTCCCTTGGCGTTGTTTCCCTCGGCCCATTTCGGGCCCGGCCCGGCCCGTGAGCTAGGCTGAGACGTGTCATCGATCGACCGTGAACCCAGCGCCCCGGCCGCCCTCGACGCGACCGTCGAGGCCGGCGCCCGCACCTACGAGGTGCGCACCTATGGCTGCCAGATGAACGTGCACGACTCCGAGCGCCTGTCCGGCTTGCTCGAGGACTCCGGATTCGTCAAGGCCGGGCCGGGTGCGGCCGCCGACCTCGTGGTCTTCAACACCTGCGCGGTACGTGAGAATGCCGACAACAAGCTCTACGGCAACCTGAGCCATCTGCGGCCGGTCAAGGACGCCAATCCGAACATGCAGATCGCCGTCGGCGGGTGCCTCGCCCAGAAGGACCGCGAGGTCGTCGTGAAGAAGGCGCCGTGGGTCGACGTCGTGTTCGGCACGCACAACATCGGCAGTCTGCCGGCACTACTCGACCGTGCCCGGCACAACCGCCGCGCCGAAGTGGAGATCCTCGAATCCCTCGAGGCATTCCCCTCGACCCTGCCCGCCCGACGCGAGTCCAGCTACGCCGGGTGGGTGTCGATCTCCGTCGGCTGCAACAACACCTGCACCTTCTGCATCGTCCCGTCGCTGCGTGGCAAGGAGGTGGACCGCCGGCCCGGTGACATCCTCGCCGAGGTCCGTGCGCTCGTCGACGAAGGTGTGCTCGAGGTGACCCTGCTCGGGCAGAACGTCAACTCCTACGGCCGCTCGTTCGCGGACCCCGAACAGCCCCGTGACCGCGGCGCGTTCGCCGCGCTGCTGCGCGCGTGCGGCGACATCGAGGGCCTCGAACGGGTCCGGTTCACCTCCCCGCACCCCGCGGAGTTCACCGACGACGTCATCGAGGCGATGGCCGAGACCCCCAACGTGTGCCCGCAGCTGCACATGCCGCTGCAGTCGGGTTCGGACCGCGTCCTGCGCGCAATGCGACGGTCGTACCGCAAGGAGCGGTTCCTCGGGATCATCGAGAAGGTGCGTGCGGCCATGCCGCACGCGGCGATCACCACCGACATCATCGTCGGATTCCCCGGCGAGACCGAGGACGACTTCCAGGAAACCCTCGACGTCGTCGAGAAGGCCCGATTCACCAGCGCCTTCACGTTCCAGTACTCCAAGCGCCCCGGCACCCCCGCCGCGGAGATGGACGGCCAGCTGCCCAAGGCCGTGGTCCAGGAACGGTACGAACGGCTCATCGCCCTGCAGGAGCGGATCACCCTCGAGGGAAACCACGCACTCGTGGGTGCGGAGGTCGAACTGCTCGTCGCCGCCGGGGAAGGCCGCAAGGACGCCGAGACCGCCCGCATGAGCGGTCGCGCCCGTGACGGCCGGCTCGTACACTTCCGGCCCGCGGGGAACGTCGACCGTGCGGTCCGCCCCGGGGACATCGTCACCGTCGTCGTCAGCGACGCGGCTCCCCATCATCTCGTCGCGGACACCCCGATCCTGGCCCACCGGCGCACCCGCGCGGGCGACCGGTTCGAGCAGGGCCGCACACCCAAGACACCGCCCATCGGTGTCGGGCTCGGCCTCCCGCAGATCGGTGCGCCCGAACCGCTGCCGGCCCCGACGGGATGCGGCGCATGACGGCGGGCGGCCCCGACGAGGGCAGAACCCCCGGCGACGGCGCCGGGAACGACGGAAGGGATCCGATGGACGAAGTCCGTGCCGACCTCGAAGCGGCGGAACGCAAGATCGCCGGTGAGATCGACCCGGGCGCCCGGGCGCTCGTCGTCGCGGTCGCGGTGCTCGTGCTGCTCGGCTCGTTCAGCCTGCCCCACGCCGGGGCAGCGAACGCGTGGGAGGTGCTGTCCTTCGCCCCCGATGCGACCGCCGAGTCCATCGCCCTGCCGTCCCGCATCTTCGTGTGGCTCGCCCTGGTCTTCGGCGCGATCTTCGCCATCCTGGCGCTCGTCACCCGCCGATGGGTGCTGGCGTGGCTGGCGCTGGCCGGCTCCGCGGTGTCGATCGTGTTCGGCATGCTCTCGATCTGGACGAGGCAGACCCTGCCCGTCGGCGACCAGGGAGCCGGACCGGGCATCGGCCTGATCCTGGGCTGGTTCGCCCTCATGGTGCTCACCTTCCACTGGGCGAAGGTGGTGTGGACGCGCACTTCGCTCCAGCTCGCCGCCGAGGCGGAACTGCGTGACGCGGCGGCCCGGCAGGAGAACAAGGGCCTGCTCGACGACTGACCGTCCCCCGGCATCCGACGGTGCCCCGGCTCGAACGAGCCGGGGCACCGTCGTGTCCGGGGTTCAGTCGTGTCCGGGGTTCACCGCTCCCCGACGGCGCCCTCCGCGGCGTCGGCCCATTCCCGCCACTGCTGCGCCTGCGCGAGCGCGCTCTCGGCGTCCTTCGGGCGGCCCGCCGCGGTGGCCTTGGCCGCCTGCTCCTCGAACTGGCGCACACGCTCCCGGAACTGGGCGGCCCGGGCCAGTGCCTCCGGGTCGGTACGCCGCCACTCGGACTCGGCGGCCTCGCGGACCCGCTTCTCGATCGCCCGCAGCCGGCCCTCGAGGTCGTGCATGCGTTCCCGCGGGACCTTGCCGATCTCCTCCCACCGGTCCTGCAGTTCGCGAAGCCGGGCCCGGGCGGCGTCGATGTCCGCCGACGGATCGATCGACGCCGCCGACTGCAGCAGCGCCTCCTTCGCCCGTGCGTTCTCCTCGAACTCGGCGTCCCGCTCCGAGGCGGCGGCGTTGCGGGCGGCGAAGAACACGTCCTGGGCGCCCTTGAACCGCTTCCACAGCTGATCGTCGGCCTCGCGCGGGGCGCGGCCGGCCGCCTTCCACTCCGACAGCAGTTCACGGAAGGCGGCCGCCGTCGCGCCCCAGTCCGTCGAGTCCTGCAGTTCCTCGGCCCGCGCCACGAGTTCCTCCTTGCGGGTCCGGGCCGCGGCACGCTCACGGTCCAGTTCGGCGAAGTGCGCGCCCCGCCGGCGGTTGAACGCCTCCCGGGCCTTCGAATAGCGCCGCCACAGGGCGTCGTCGACCTTGCGGTCCACGCCGCGGATCGTCTTCCACTCCTCGAGGATTTCGCGCAACCGGTCACCGGCGGCCTTCCACTGCGTCGACTCGGCGCCGATCTGCTCGGCCTCCGCCGCGAGCGCCTCCTTACGGGCGGTGGCCGCTGCCCGCTGATGCTCCTTCTCCTGCTTCGCGGCGACGGCCGCCTTCTCGGAGTCCGCCACGATCGCCGCAAGCCGTGCGGCGAGGGTGTCGAGGTCACCGATCACGGCGGCGGTGGGAAGGGACTCGGCGAGCGACTGGGCGGCCGCCCGGGTCTTCTTCGCATCGCCGGTGCCCGAGCTCAGACGCGACTCGAGGATCGCCACCTCGGTCGCAAGGTCGTCGTACCGGCGGCCGAAGTGAGCCAGACCTTCGGCGGCGTCGCCCGCCTGCCAGGACCCGATGCACCGCTCGCCCTCGGCGGTCTTCACCCACGCCGTGCCGTCCTCGTCGACGCGGCCCCACCGGCTCGGATCGCTGGCCGGAACGGTGGGCTGCGGGTGGGGATGGGCAGCCGGGTGCGGTTTGGGAGCCGAGGTCTCGGCGGCCGGCCGCTGCCGACCCGGTTTGGGGGCGCCCGGCTTCGGAGCGCGGGATTCCTGGGTTGCGTTCGGGTCGGTCATCGGTCCTCATCTCTGCCGCGCGGCACGGCTGCCTGGTCGCATTGGTTCGCGTGGTCGGGCCGCGGAGGTCGCTCCGAGACCACGCCCGCCCACTATTGAAACAGGTCGCACGGCCGCGAGTCGGCGGGTCGGGTCGACTACGGTGGCCCGTGTGTTGATCGCCGCGGCGTTCGTGCCGTCCCCGCCCCTGCTCGTTCCCGAGCTGACCGGCTCCGCGGCCGCCGAGACCGCCGACCTGCGCGCCGCCGTGCTCGCCGTCGGGACGGAGCTGCGTGCCGCGGCACGGTGGGTCGTCGTCGGTGCGGGCACGGACGCCACGGACGTCCCGGACACCGCCGTCGGAACGTTCCGTGGCTTCGGCGTCGACCTGGTCGTCGCGCTCGGGCCGGCGGCCACGGGGACCCCCGATCCGCAGCTGCCGCTGCCGGCGCTGATCGCGGGCTGGCTGCGCGACCGGACCGCACCGGTCGTGCGCGCCACCACGCACGTCGTGCCGGCCGGGACGACCCCGCAGGACTGCGCCCGGCTCGGGCGGCAGCTGCGCAGCACCCTGGACGCGGACCGCACCCCGACGGCACTGCTCGTGGTGGCCGACGGTCCCGCCACGCTCACCGCGAAGTCTCCCGGCTCCTACCGTCCCGAGGCGCAGAACCTGGACGAGGCGCTCGGCGTCGCCCTCGCGGTCGGCGACGTCGCCGCCCTCGCCGCGCTCGACCCGGCACTCTGCGCCGAAACGGTCTGCGACGGCCGCGCGGCCTGGCAGGTGCTGGCCGCGGTGTTCGGTCCCGAGGGACCGGCGTCGGCCGCCACGACCCACAGCAGCGCGCCGTACGGGGTCGGATACCACGTGGGGATGTGGCGGCCGTGAGCGTCGACCCCGTCCGCCCGGTCGCCGTCGTCGGCCCGACGGCCACCGGAAAGTCCGACCTGGGCCTGGATCTCGCCGAGGAACTCGGCGGGGAGATCGTCAACATCGACGCGATGCAGCAGTACCGCGGCATGGACATCGGCACCGCCAAGCTCGCCGTCGGCGAGCGCCGCGGCATCGCCCATCATCAGCTCGACGTCCTCGACGTCACCGAGACTGCCACGGTCGCGCGGTATCAACAGGCCGCGACCGCCGACGTGGAGGCGATCCGGTCGCGCGGCGTCGTGCCGATCATCGTCGGCGGCTCGATGATGTACGTCCAGGCGCTCCTCGACGAGTGGCAGTTCCCCGCGACGGATCCGCAGGTCCGCGCCAAGTGGGAGGCGCTGCTCGCCGACGAGGGGGTGGCCGCGGTGCACGACGCGCTCCGCCGGGCCGACCCGGTGGCCGCGGCGACGATCCTGCCCACCGACGGTCGCCGCATGGTCCGCGCACTCGAGGTCGTCGAACTCACCGGGGCGCCGTTCGCGGCGTCGCAGCCGCAGATCGGCGAACCCAGATGGGGGACGGTCGTGCTCGGGGTGGACCGGGACACCGCGGCGCTCGACGACCGGATCGCGCGGCGCACGGACCGGATGTTCGAGCAGGGGTTGGTCGACGAGGTCGCGGCGCTGTGCGAACGGGGGCTGCGCGAGGGGGTCACGGCTCGCCGGGCGATCGGGTACGCGCAGGTACTCGAGTACCTGGCCGGGGAGTGCGACCTCGCACACGCGCGGGAGCGCACCTTCATCGGCACCCGGCGCTATGTGCGCCGGCAACGCTCGTGGTTCCGCCGGGACCCACGGGTGCACTGGATCGACGGCGCCGATCCTGCGCTGCGGGACGCGGCGCTTCGAGTTCTCGCCGGGGCGGACCGTCGTTAAGGTGGCGGCATGGACTTCAGCAAGGGCCACGGCACCGAGAACGACTTCGTGATCCTTCCCGATCCGGAGGTGCGGATTTCCCTCGAGCCGAAGCGGGTGGCGGCGTTGTGCGACCGTCGTCGTGGTCTCGGCGCCGACGGGGTCCTGCGGGTGGCGCGGGCCGGGGCGCTCGTCGACGCGGGGGTCCTGCCCGCGTTGCCGGAGGGGACGGCCGCCGACGACTGGTTCATGGACTATCGCAACGCCGACGGGTCGATCGCGGAGATGTGCGGCAACGGGGTGCGGGTGTTCGCGCACTTCGTCACCGCCGGCGGGTTCGAATCGCGTGACGCGTTCGTCGTCGGCAGTCGCGCCGGCGGCAAGCCGGTGCAGGTGCACAGCGCCGACGCGACGCACGGCGAGGTCACCGTCGACATGGGCGTGGTGCGCGAGCTGGGGGAGTCGACCGCGACCATCGAAGGCCGGGTGTACCGCGGTCTGGGCATCGACGTCGGGAACCCGCATCTGGCCTGCGTCGATCCGCACCTGACCGCGGCGACCCTGGCCGCCCTCGACCTGTCCGGTCCGGGTTTCGACCCCGGCTTCTTTCCCCAGGGCGTCAACATCGAGTTCCTCACCCCGATCGCCGCGGGCGCGGTGGACATGCGGGTGTACGAGCGGGGGGTGGGCGAGACCCGGTCCTGCGGCACCGGCACGGTCGCCGCCGCCGCGGCGGCGCTGCGCTTCGACGGCGCCGACTCCGGCACCGTCCGGGTGCACGTCCCCGGCGGGGCGGTGCAGGTGCGCCTCGAGGACGGCCGGGCCGCGCTGCGTGGCCCCTCGGTGCTGGTCGCGTCGGGCACGATCGGCGATCACTGGTGGGACGGCCTGGACTGACTGTCACGGCGACGCCGCGTCGTCGCACGGTTTCGCCCTGCGCGGACACCGGGAAAGTCGCATGCGTCCGCGCGCCCGAAGTGGGACGATGGTCGTGTATGACGAACACACGACGAAACGAATCGGCCACCGGCGACACGGACCGCGTCCCCGGCTGGGCCGCCGCCGACCCGTCGGTCGGCGAGATGCAACTCGAGGACCGCAGCGCCCTGCGCCGCGTCGCTGGGTTGTCCACCGAACTCGAGGACATCACCGAGGTCGAGTACCGGCAGCTGCGCCTCGAACGGGTCGTGCTCGTCGGGGTCTGGACCGGAGGCACCGCGGTTCAGGCCGAGGCGAGTCTCGCCGAGCTCGCCGCCCTGGCCGAGACCGCCGGTTCCCAGGTGCTCGAGGGCCTGATCCAGCGCCGGGACCGTCCCGACGCCGCGACCTACATCGGTTCCGGCAAGGCCGAGGAACTGCGCCAGGTGGTTCTGGCCACCGGCGCCGACACCGTCATCTGCGACGGCGAGCTCACCCCCGCGCAGCTGACCGCCCTGGAGAAGATCGTCAAGGTGAAGGTCATCGACCGCACCGCGCTGATCCTCGACATCTTCGCCCAGCACGCGACCTCCCGCGAGGGCAAGGCGCAGGTATCGCTCGCGCAGATGGAGTACATGCTGCCGCGGCTGCGAGGCTGGGGCGAATCGATGTCGCGGCAGGCCGGTGGCCGTGCCGGCAGCAACGGGGGCGTGGGCCTGCGTGGTCCCGGCGAGACGAAGATCGAGACGGACCGTCGCCGTATCCGCGAGCGGATGGCCAAGCTGCGCCGCGAGATCAAGGCGATGAAGTCCGTTCGCGACACCAAACGCACCCGGCGGATGCGCAACCGCATCCCGTCGGTCGCGATCGTCGGCTACACCAATGCCGGCAAGTCGAGCCTGCTCAACAAGCTCACCGGTTCCGGTGTGCTGGTGCAGAACGCGTTGTTCGCGACGCTCGATCCGACCACCCGCCGGGCCGAACTCCCGGACGGGCGCGAGTACGTGCTCACCGACACCGTCGGGTTCGTGCGGCACCTGCCGACCCAGCTCGTCGAGGCGTTCCGGTCGACCCTCGAGGAGGTCACGGACGCGGACCTGCTGCTGCACGTCGTCGACGGGTCCGACCCGCTGCCGACCGACCAGATCAAGGCGGTGCGCGAGGTGATCACCGACGTGCTGCGCGAGTCCGACGCGCCGCCGCCGCCCGAGCTCATCGTGGTGAACAAGGTCGACGCCGCAGACCCGCTGACCGTCGCCGAACTGCGTGCCCTGCTCCCCGACGCGGTGTTCGTCTCGGCGCGCAGCGGCGCGGGACTCGACGATCTGCGCGAGCACCTCGCCGCGCTGCTCGAACACCCGGACGTCGAGGTGAAGGTGCTGCTGCCGTACACACGAGGGGACCTGCTCGCGCGGATCCACTCGGACGGGCAGGTCCTGACCTCCGCGCACGAGGTGGACGGTACGCGCGTGCACGCCCGCGTGCCGCGGGCCCTCGCGTCGGCCCTGGTCGAGTACGCCGCCTAGTGCGCGGCGCTCTCGTCGCCCTGGTGGTCGCGACGGTGTCGTCGCCGGCCGCCGCGGCGCAGACCACCGCCCCGGTCGCCGCGGCGCAGACCACCGCCCCGGCCGCCGAGGTCGACGGGAAAGTGTTGTGCACCCCCGCCGATCCTGCCCTCGCGGAACTGTCGGGCCTGGCCGTCGCCGGGGGGCGACTGTTCGCGGTGCCGGACGCCGGTGCCGACGAGGCGGTCTTCGAGCTGGGGGACGACTGTGCGGTGCTGCGACGCATCCCGCCGGCCGTCGACCCGTACGACGTGGAGGACCTGGCCGCGGGTCCGGACGGCCGGCTCTGGCTCGGCGACCTCGGCGACAATCGCGCCGCACGCGACACCGTCGCGTTGATCTCGGTCGACCCGCAGACCGGCGCGGGGAGTCTGCACCGGCTCGCCTACCCCGACGGCCCACGCGATGCGGAGACGCTGCTCGTCCCCCGCGACGGGGTGCCGCTGATCGTCTCCAAGCCCCTGTTCGGCAGCGCCGGCCTTTACCGGCCGGCCGGCGGACGAAGCGTGGACGAGCTGCCCGAGCCGGGTCCGGTCCCTCTCGAACGCATCGGGACCGTCACCCTCGGTCCCACGGACACCCCCGGTGGCCCCGTCGGCGGGGCGTCCTCGACGTTGATCACCGGCGGCGCGATCAGTCCCGACGGCACCGTCGCCGCGGTACGCACGTACACCGATGTCCACCTCTTCCATGCCCCCGACGGCGACGTCGCGGCCGCGCTCGCGGCGGGACCGTCCCTGCGGGTGCCGGTGCCCGGCGAACCACAGGGCGAGGCGGTGGCCTTCACCGCGGACGGGGACCTGCTGACCGCGTCCGAATCCGCCGGTGGTGCCCTGCCGCCCGCGCGGGTGTGGCGTGACGTGGTGACCCTCTTCCGGCCCGTGGCCGCGCCGGAGCCGGTGCGGACCCCGCGCGGCGCGATGCCCGCGGCGATCGCCGCGGGCATCGTGGTGGTCGCCGCCGCTGCGGGCGGGCTGTGGCGACGGTCGTCGCGCCGCCGCCGCGGCTGAGGTCAGGCGTCGAGGTCCGCGGCCACCAGTTCGGCGATGCGGGCGAGCACGTCGGCGTCGTCGCTGGTGACGGTGACCTCGGTGCCCTGGGTGGCGCCGAGCGTCATGACGAGCAGCGCCGAGCCCGCGTCGACGGGTTCGCCGCCGTCCACGGCGAGGGTCACCGGGACTCCGGCGGCGACCACGGCTTCGGCGATGATGCCGGCAGGCCGGGCATGCAGGCCGATGGACGAGCCGACGGTGACGGTGGTGCTGGGCATGAGAACTCCTTCGGGGTAGGGACGGTCGTCGATCGGATCAGGCGACGGCAGGCTGGGCCGCGGTGTCGCTGCTGCGCAGGTGGGCGGGTCGGTGCACCTCCTTGGCCAGGGTCACGCAGAGCGCACCCACGACGGTGCCGGCGGCGAGGGCGACGAGGAACCACAGCAGATTGCCGATGGCGAAGAACACGAAGATGCCGCCGTGCGGGGCGCTGAGGGTCGTCCCGGTCGCCATCACCAGGGCGCCGGTGACGGCGCCGCCGGCCATCATGGACGGGATAACCCGCAGCGGGTCCGCCGCCGCGAACGGGATTGCGCCCTCGGAGATGAACGAGGCCCCGAGCAGCCATGCGGCCTTGCCGTTCTCCCGCTCGGCGGTGCTGTAGATCCCCGGTCGCAGGGTCGACGACAGCGCCATCGCCAGCGGCGGCACCATGCCCGCGGCCATCACGGCGGCCATGATCTGCAGCGATGCGTTGTTCGAGACGTCGAGTCCGGCGACGGCGAACGCATAGGCGGCCTTGTTGACCGGGCCGCCGAGGTCGAAGCACATCATCAGGCCGAGGATCACGCCCAGGATGACGACCGAGCTCCCGGACAGGCCGTTGAGCCAGTTCGTCAGGCCCGAGGTGATCGCGGCGAGGGGCTTGCCGAGGACGAGGAACATCAGGGCGCCGACGGCGAGGGTCGCGAACAGCGGAATGATCACCACCGGCATCAGGCCGCGCGCCCACACCGGGACGGGGATGCGGCCCACCCACAGCGCGGCGAAGCCGGCGATGATGCCGCCGACGAGGCCGCCGATGAACCCGGCGCCGACGAACACGGCGACCGCGCCGGCGGTGAAGCCGGGTGCCAGACCGGGCCGGTCGGCGATCGCGAAGGCGATGTAGCCGGCGAGTGCGGGCACCAGGAACGAGAACGCGAGCGAGCCGAGCTGGAAGAGCACCGCGCCGAGGTAGGTGGGCAGGCCGCCGTCCGGCAGGTCGGTGAGCGAGTTGTTCACCACGATGTCGGCAGCGGGCTCGGTGATCTCGTACCCGCCGAGCAGGAAGCCGAGAGCGATCAGCAGGCCGCCCGCCGCGACGAAGGGAATCATGTAGCTCACGCCGGTCAGCAGGATCTGCCGTAACCGAACTCCCCAGCCCACCTCGCCGGACGAGGATTCGTCGGCGGCGGCAGCGACGGCGGCCGCGTCGACGGTGCTCGCGGACGGATCCTTCGCCGCGCGGACCGCCTCGGCGACCATCACGTCGGGCTCGTTGATGGCTCGTTTGACACCCGAGGCGACGAGCGGTTTGCCCGCGAACCGTTCCCGGTTCTTCACGCCGACGTCCGTGGCGAAGATGACGGCGTCGGCGCCGGCGATCACGGACGCCGGCAGCGGTGTGCTGCCGCTCGAGCCCTGGGTCTCGACCCGCACCGTGACTCCGGCGCGCTCACCCGCGGCTTTGAGGGCGTCGGCGGCCATGTAGGTGTGGGCGATCCCCGTCGGGCAGGCGGTGACGGCGACGATGGTGCGCTCGGCGGTCGCGGGGGCCGGCGTGGGTTCGGTGGCGGGCGGCGTGGGCTCGGCGGCCGCAGCGGTAGCCGGCGCCGGCTTCGGAAGCACTCCCTCGACCAGCGCGACCACGTCCGCAGCGGTGGCGGCCTCGCGCAGCGAACCGACGAAGTCCGGCCGCACGAGCGCCCGGGCGAGCGAGGAGAGCAGCTTCATGTGCTCGGCACCGGCCCCCTCCGGGGCGGCGATCAGGAACACGAGGTCCGCGGGTCCGTCGGGGGCGCCGAAGTCCACCTTGGGGGACAGCCGCGCGAAGCCGAGCGATGCGGTGGCGACGGCGTCCGCGCGGCAGTGCGGGATGGCGATCCCACCCGGCAGGCCGGTGGCCGACTTGGCCTCCCGGTCCAGGGCGGCGGCCGTCAGTGCCGCCGCGTCGGTGGCGCGGCCGGCGTCGGCGAGCCGCGCGGCGAGCGCGGCGATGACCGACTCCTTGTCGGCGCCGAGGTCTGCGTCGAGTGCGATCAGGCCGTCGTCGATGATCGCGGGTCCGGAGGCGGGGCCGGAGGCGAGGTCTGGCATGGCGTGTCCTTACTGGGGGTGAGGGAGGACCGGGGAGGGGGTGCCGAGGGGGCGGGGACGGATCGGGGTGACCTCGACAGCGCCGGTGGCGACGTCGTCGGGTCCGGGCAGCGTGGTGCCGGGCAGGGCCACGGCTGCCGAGCCGTATGCGACGGCGTGGCGGAGCCGTTCGGCGGGATCGAGTCCGGCCAGCTCCGCGACGAGATAGCCGGCGAGGGAGGAGTCGCCGGCGCCGACGGTGCTGCGCGCGGTCACGGGGCCGGGGACTGCGTGCCACGCACCCTCGTCGGTGACCAGGACCGCGCCCGCCGCGCCGAGTGTGGCCAGTACCGCCCCGACGCCACGTTCGACCAGTCGTCGTCCTGCCGCGACGACGGGTTCGGTGTCGCCGGCGGCCGCCGCCGATTCCAGGGTGGTGGCGTCCGCGCCGGTGAGCTGTGCGAGCTCGTCCGAGTTCGGCTTGAGCAGATCGGGTGCGGCGTCCGGGAACCCGGCCGCGAGCGCCAGCAGGGGCGACTCGGAGGTGTCCACGGCGATTCGGCAGGCGGACCCGTCAACGGCGGCGCGGACGGCGCGGACGAGGTCGGCGTACCAGTCGGTCGGCACACCGGGTGGCAAGGATCCGGACATCACCAGCCAGTGGGCGGCGGCGGCGGCGTCCACGACGGTCCGGCGCAGCGACTCCAGGGTGCCTTGCGTGTACGCCGGCCCGGGTTCGTTGAACTTGGTGGTGGTGCCGTCGGGCTCGGCGACGGTGATGTTGCTGCGGGCGGGACCCCCGGTCGGCACGGCGCGGTAGCCGATGCCGTGGTCGTCGAGCGCGGTGAGCAGCGGGTCGCCGGTGTTCCCCGGCAGGACCGCCAGGACCGGGCGTCCGGCCGCGCGGAGCACCCGGGCGACGTTGACGCCCTTGCCACCCGGGTCCACGCGGGTGGCGGCGGCGCGGTGCACGGCGCCGCGGACGAGGGGGCCCGTCAGCGCCACCGTCCGGTCCAGGCTCGGATTGGCGGTCAGCGTGACGATCATGCCGTCACCACCTCGATTCCGTTGTCGGTGAGTTCTTTGCAGTCGGTGTCGTCGAGCTCGGTGTCGGTGACGAGAACGTCCACGGCGTCGACGGGGGCGAAGCTGATGAGGTGCTGCCGGCCGATCTTGGAGGAGTCGGCGAGGACCACGACCCGGTCGGCGCAGCGCACCATCGCGCGTTTGACGGCGGCCTCGTCCGGGTCGGGAGTGGACAGGCCGTGGCCGACACTGAGTGCATTCGTGCCGATGAAGGCGACGTCGACGTGCAGCGCGCGGAGGAACCGCAGCGCATCCTCGCCGACCGTGGCCTGCGTGATCCCGCGGACCCGGCCGCCGAGCATGTGCAGACGCACCGATCCGAGTCCGGCGAGCCGCGCGGCGATGGGAACCGAGTTCGTGACCACCTCGAGGTCCACGTCGGCGGGCAGGGCCGCCACCAGGCGGCCGGTGGTGGTGCCGGCGTCGAACACCACGCTGCCGCCGGCGGCGGGGAGATACCGGGCCGCCGCGGCTGCGATCCGGTCCTTCTGCGCGGCGTGGGTGTGTTCGCGCTCGTTCAGTGCGGGTTCGGTGACGGTGAGTGCAGCGGTGGGGATGGCGCCGCCGTGCACACGGCGCACATGTCCCAGCCGTTCGAGCAGGGCCAGATCCCGGCGGACGGTCTCGGTGGTGACGCGGAAGCGGGTGGCCAGGTCGGCGACGGACATCCGTCCCCGCCGGCCGATCAACTCGGCGATCGCCTGCTGCCGTTCCTCTGCGTACACGCCGGGCTCCTTGCCGCTGAATGTTGTTTCATGTTGTTTTACGCCCGTATGTGTTGACATGTCAATGGTTCGGAGTAATCTCGATCACAGAATTACCCCGGAGGCTCATCCCGACACACCGGGCGGCGAGGAGGAGACATGGAGAAGGCGATCCCCGCAGCGGCGGAGATCTCGATCGTGCGGGGCACGCCGGTCGTGCCCGGGGTTGCCTACGGGCCCGTCGTACGCCCCGCCCCGCGGCCACAGATCCCCACCACGTTCGAGCGCATCCCGGACACCGCACGCGACGCCGAGGCCGAGCGTTTCCGGGCCGCCGCCGGCGCGGTCGCGGAGCGGCTGCGCAGTCGCGCCGGGCGAGCCTCGGGCGCCGCCGCCGAGGTTCTGCTCGCCAACGCCCAGCTCGCCGAGGACCGCGGGTGGCTCGGCGCCGTCGCCGCGAAGATCCGCAGCGGATCCGGCGCGATCGAGGCCGCAGTCGGCGCCACCGACCAGTTCGCGGACATGTTCACCAAGCTCGGCGGGCTGATGGCCGAGCGCGTCACCGATCTTCTCGACATCCGCGACCGGGTGATCGCCGAACTCGCCGGCCATCCCGAACCCGGCCTCGACCTGCCCGACGAGCCGTCCATCCTGCTCGCGGAGGACCTCGCCCCCGCCGACACCGCCGGCCTCGACCCGAGCCGGGTGATCGGACTCGCCACCACCCTCGGCGGGCCCACCAGTCACACCGCGATCATCGCCCGCCAGCTCGGCATCCCCTGCGTGGTCGCGGCGGCCGACCTCGACACCGTCCCGGCCGGCGTCCGCGTCCTGCTCGACGGCGCGGCCGGTGAGCTCCGCCTCGATCCCGACCCCGAAGAGGCGGCCGCTGCGGTCGCCGCGGCCCGCAGCGAGCAGGCGCGCATCGCGTCGTGGGCCGGCCCGGGCGCCACCGAGGACGGGCATCGCGTCGAGATCCTCGCCAACGTTCAGGACGGCGCCGGTGCCCGCGCGGCCCGCGCGACCCCCGCAGAGGGAGTCGGCCTGTTCCGGACCGAGCTGTGCTTCCTGGACCGGGAAACCGAACCCACCGTCGAGGAGCAGGCGGAGATCTACGCCGAGGTGTTCAGCGCCTTCGCCGGCCGCAAGGTCGTCCTGCGGACCCTCGACGCGGGCTCCGACAAGCCCCTGCGCTTCGTCGACCATCCCGACGAGCACAACCCGGCACTCGGGTTGCGCGGCATCCGGATTGCGAACGCCACCGAGGGACTGCTCGACCGGCAGCTCGACGCCGTCGCCGCCGCGGCCGCGCGCACGGGCACCGAGCCCTGGGTGATGGCACCGATGATCGCGACCGTCGCCGAGACCGCACACTTCGCCGCTGCCGTCCGCGCCCGCGGGCTCGTGCCCGGCGTGATGGTGGAGGTGCCGGCCGCCGCGCTGCTCGCCGAACGTCTCCTCGAACACGTCGACTTCCTGTCGATCGGCACCAACGACCTCGCGCAGTACACGATGGCCGCGGACCGCATGTCGCCCCACCTCGCATCCCTCACCGATCCGTGGCAGCCGGCTGTGCTGGCCCTGGTCGCCCGCACCGCCGCCGCCGGACGCGCCGCCGGCAAGCGAGTCGGGGTGTGCGGGGAGGCGGCCGCCGACCCGTTGCTCGGCTGTGTCCTGGCCGGCATGGGGGTCACCTCGCTGTCGTGTGCGGCCGCGGCCGTCGCCGGTGTCGGGTCCCGACTCGCCGCGGTGACCCTCGACCGCTGCCGCGAGGCCGCGGACGAGGTGCTCCGCGCCGTCGACCCCGGGGAAGCCCGCGACGCGGCGGCCCGCGTACTCGCCTGACGGACGCGATCGCCGCCGGGAGCAGCCGATGCGACCGGACCGGGGCGGGCGCCTACCATTCCCCGTTGTGAAGGAACAACTGAGGACACGGACGGCCGGGTTGGGCTGGACCCTGCACGGCGACGGGCGTCGCGTTGCCGACGGCGAGGTCGTCGCCCCGGACGAACGACTGTCCTGGCCCCGCACCGTGGGCATCGGCATGCAGCACGTCGTCGCCATGTTCGGCGCGACGCTGCTCGTGCCGACGATCACCGGCTTCCCGGTCACCACGACGCTGCTCTTCTCCGGCGTCGGCACCGCCCTGTTTCTGCTGATCACCCGCGGCCGGGTACCGAGCTACCTCGGCTCGTCGTTCGCGTTCATCGCACCGCTGACGGCCTCGGCCGCGGAGGGCCCCGCCGCCCAGCTCGGCGGCATCGTCGCCGTGGGCCTCGCCCTCGTCCTCGTCGGACTCGTCGTCAGGGCGCTGGGATCCCGCGTCGTCGACGCACTGATGCCCCCCGTGGTGACCGGCGCGATCGTCGCGCTCATCGGGTTGAATCTCGCGCCGGTCGCGGTCGGGTCCTTCGAAGCCCAGCCGCTCGTCGCGGCGATCACGCTGACCGCCATCCTGCTCGTCACCGTGTTGGGCCCCGGACTCGTCGGCCGTCTCGGCATTCTCGTCGGCGTCGTCGTCGGCTGGGTATTCGCCGCCGTCACCGGCGGACTCGCCGAGGAACGCGTCACGGCCCTGCGTGACGCCGCATGGTTCGGCCTGCCCGAACTGCGCGCCCCGGCGTTCGAGCTCTCCGTGGTGCTGCTGGCGCTGCCCGTCGTGGTGGTTCTCGTCGCCGAGAACGTCGGCCACGTCAAGGCCGTGGCGGCGATGACCGGCCGCAACCTCGACGACGTCGCGGGCGACGCGCTGCTCGCCGACGGCCTGGCCACGACGCTCGCCGGGGTCGGCGGCGGCTCGGGCACCACCACCTACGCGGAGAACATCGGCGTGATGGCCGCGACGCGGGTGTACTCGACCGCGGCGTACTGGGTGGCTGCCGCGACCGCCGTGGTCCTCGCCTTCTCGCCGAAGTTCGGGGCCCTCGTCTTCACCGTCCCCGACGGGGTGCTCGGCGGCGCCACCCTGGTCCTGTACGGCCTGATCGGCATTCTCGGCGTGCGGATCTGGATGGAGGCGAAGGTCGACTTCACCGATCCGGTCAACCTCATGGTGGCCGCCGCCGCGCTGGTGGCCGGGATCGGCGACCTCACCCTCACCGTGGGCTCCGTCGAGCTCGGCGGCATCGCGTGGGGTTCGATCGGCATCCTGATCGCCTACCCGCTCCTGCGCCGCGCGGCGGACCTGCGCCGTCGAGCGCCCGGCGTGTCCGGTCACAAATAACGCTCGTTCCTGTCAGCGTCAGACGGGCCTTCCGATGTCTACCGTGAGCGTGACGTACGTCATCGGATACAGGAGCGCACATGGAACGCACCCTCTTCGAGCCCGAGCACGAACTCTTCCGGGAGTCGTACCGGAAGTTCCTCGAGCAGGAGGTGGCTCCCTTCCACGAGCAGTGGGAGCAGGACAAGATCGTCGACCGCGAGATCTGGAAGAAGGCCGGCGCGCAGGGTTTCCTGGGCATGGCCGTGCCCGAGGAGTACGGCGGCGGCGGTGTCGAGGACTTCCGCTACAACACGATCGTCACCGAGGAAACCACCCGCGGAGGGTTCAGCGGCATCGGTTTCATGCTGCACAACGACGTCGTGGCCCCATACCTGCTGAAGCTGGCGAACGAGGAGCAGAAGCAGCGCTGGCTGCCGGGATTCTGTTCCGGCGAGATCATCACTGCGATCGCGATGACCGAGCCCGGTACGGGCAGCGACCTGCAGGGCATCAAGACCCGCGCGGTGCGCGACGGCGACGAGTGGATCCTCAACGGTTCCAAGACCTTCATCACCAACGGCATCAACGCGGACCTGGTGATCGTCGTCGCCTGCACCGACCCGGAGAAGGGCGCGCAGGGCTTCTCGCTCCTCGTCGTCGAGCGCGGGATGGCGGGCTTCGAGCGGGGCCGCAACCTCGACAAGATCGGCCTCGCGGCGCAGGACACCGCCGAACTGCACTTCACCGACGTGCGGGTGCCTGCCGCCAATCTCCTCGGTGAGGAGGGCATGGGCTTCATCTACCTGATGCAGAACCTGCCGCAGGAACGTCTGTCGATCGCGGTGGTGGCGGCGGCGGCGATGGAAGCCGTGCTCGAGGACACGATGCAGTACTGCCGGGACCGCAAGGCATTCGGCAAGTCGATCGGCAGCTTCCAGAACACCCGTTTCGAGCTGGCCGAGCTGGCCACCGAGACCACCCTTGCACGCGTGTTCGTGGACAAGTGCATCGAGCAGCTCAATGCCGGCACCCTGAGCGTGCAGGAGGCGGCGATGGCCAAGTTCTGGACCACCGACAAGCAGGTCGAGCTGATCGATCGGTGCCTGCAGCTGCACGGCGGATACGGCTACATGCGTGAATACCCGGTCGCGAAGGCGTATCTCGACGCCCGCGTGCAGAAGATCTACGGCGGGACGAACGAAATCATGAAGGACATCATCGGCCGCGGCCTGAATCTCTGATCCCACCCGGAACGAGCAGGGCGGCGCCGCGGATCGCGGCGCCGCCCGTGCACGTTCGGCGGAAGTGGCGAGGTCAGATCTTGCGGATCACGGTCACGACCTTGCCGAGAATCACCGCGTCGTTGCCCGGGATCGGTTCGAACATCGGGTTGTGCGGCATCAGCCACACGTCGTTGTGTACGCGCTTGAACGTCTTCACGGTCGCTTCACCGTCGAGCATCGCGGCGACGATGTCCCCGTTGTCCGCGACGTTCTGCTGGCGCACCACGACCCAGTCGCCGTCGCAGATGGCCGCGTCGACCATCGACTCGCCGACCACCTTGAGCAGGAACAGCGAACCCTGACCCACCAGTTCTCTCGGGAGCGGGAACACGTCCTCGACGGACTCCTCCGCCAGGATCGGCCCGCCCGCGGCGATCCTGCCCAGCACGGGGACCATGGCAGCCGCCGTGGCCGACTCGGCGGCGACATCGACCCCGTCCACCGGCTGCGCCTGCGGCGCCGGCGGCTGCGAATCCTCGAGCCCGCGCACGTCCACCGCGCGGGGACGGTTCGGATCGCGCCGGAGGAAACCCTTGCGCTCGAGGGTCCGCAACTGGTGCGCCACCGACGAGGTGGAGTTGAGGCCCACTGCGTCGCCGATCTCGCGGATGCTCGGAGGGTAGCCGCGCTGGGTGACCGATTCGCGGATCACCTCGAGGACGCGGCGCTGGCGTTCCGTGAGGCCGACGGCCGGATCCGCGGTGGTCGTCCGGCTCCGCCCCGCCGGGGGATGGCCGTCCGTCATGTCGTGACCTCCGTGCGTCGTGTGTCGGATGTGCTGGATGTGATGGATCGAATCTAGCTCTCCGCGGCCCGGTTATCAAACATCTGTTCGACGTTTTCCGCCCGTTGTGCTGACTTTGTCGGAGCGACGTGGTACATATCGAACATACGTTCCTTCGAACAGGTGATCGAACGGCCGTCGATCGAGCGATGACCGAAGTTCCGCTGCGGGTCCTGTCCCGCGGACGAGCGACACGTCGCGGGCACCGTCCCGCGGGCGAGTGACACGGAGGCCTCGATGAGGACATCAGCAGTGCGCCGAACCGAACGGAACCACCGGCAGTTCGACGACACCGGGCCGCACGACACCGGGCCGCACGACACCGGGCCGCACGACACCGGGCCGCACGACACCGGGCCGCAGGACACCGGGCCGCAGGACACCGAGGACCGGGTACGCCGGGCAGGGACGACGCATCTCGTGCGGCGCCCCCACGAGGCGCCCGCCCGCCGGCTTCCCGTCCGTCCGGACGGGGGGATCGTGGACTACCGGCGCGCTCCGGTCCGGGTCTCACGCGTCCCGCACCGGCCGGCCGAGGTCGCACACACCCGCCCGGGCACGATACTGGCGACGGCGCTGCTGACCGCGCTCGTGACTGCGGGACTGCTCGGCATCGCGCACCTGCGCACCAGTCAGGTCGCGGCCGGCGCCGCACGCACCGACGTCACCGTCGTGCAGGCGGGCGAATCGCTCGGCGACGTCGCGGCCCGGGTGGCTCCGGGTCTGTCCCGGTCCGAGGCGATCGAGCGGATCCTCGACCTCAATGCCATGCCGGACGGTCGCCTCCGCACCGGCCAGACCCTGCTCGTTCCGGCCTCCGCGCCGCGGTGAACAGGCATGGGCGGGCAGGCACCGGGTTCGGCCGACGACCCGGGTATGCAGGTATTGTCGACTCTTGTCAGTGACACCACCTCGTGTGGTCGCGCCGAGAGCGATTCGCCTGCCGGTGGGTCCGGTCTCGGGAGGACGGCATCGGTTCGACGCCGACGTCGCGGCCAGCACGGCTACGACGAAGGAATCGACATGTACTGCCCGTATTGCCGGCACCCCGATTCCCGCGTCGTCGATTCCCGTGAAGCCGACGAGGGGGCCGCGATCCGGCGCCGGAGGGCATGCCCCCAGTGCGGAAGACGGTTCACCACGGTCGAGACGGCGGTGCTGTCGGTCGTCAAACGCAGCGGCGTCACCGAACCGTTCAGCCGGGAGAAGGTGGTGCGCGGCGTAGCTCGCGCCTGTCAGGGACGCGACGTCGACAACGATGCCCTCAACCTCCTCGCCCAGCAGGTCGAGGACGCGGTGCGGGCCAAGGGGTCCCCGGAGATTCCGAGCAACGAGGTCGGTCTGGCCATCCTCGGACCCCTGCGCGACCTGGACGAGGTGGCGTACCTGCGGTTCGCGTCCGTCTACCGGTCCTTCAGCTCCGCAGAGGATTTCGAACGCGAGATCAAGGAGCTGCGCGAGCACCAGCACCGGCGCGAGACCGGATCCGAGAACTGAGCGCCCGGCGGGACGCGTCGCCGCTCAGCGAATCGCCGCGACGGCCTTGAGGATCCGCTGCTCCGAGATCGGCCCACGGGTTCCGAGATGCTGGGCGAACAGGCTGACCCGTAGCTCCTCGATCATCCACGAGATCGCCACCACCTCGGCGGCGGTGGCCCGCTCCTGCGGCAGCCGTGCGAGCAGGCGGTCGTACTCGGCGTAGACCCGGTCCAGCACGTCCATGCCTTGCCGATCGCGGTGCGCGCTCGCCGGCAGCGCTTCGAGCCGATGCGCCGCCGCGGCCAGGTAGCGGGGCAGATCGGCGAGCCGGGCACTGCCGAGTTCGGTGACGAATCCGCGGAACAGCAGCGAGGCCAGCTGTTCCCGCACGTCCTCGGCAGCCTCGCCGCGCACCTTCTCGAGCAGGACTTCCACGTCGTGCGCGCGCGCCAGGGCGGGCACGACGAGTTTCAGCAGCGCCGCGACCCGGCCCGGCAACTCGGCGCGCACCACCTTCGCCAACGCGCTGAACTCGTCGGGTGTGCGTACCGGCTTGCCGTGCCGGACGATCGACTCGTCCACCGCGCAGGCCCGGCAGTCCTCGAGCAGATCCTCGAAGGAGCCGTCGGGGTTGCGTCCGAGCGCCAGCCGCTCGCTGTTGCTCAGGCCCGACGCAGCAGCGCGCGCCTGCATGGGGACTGCCTCGAGGAGCAGTGCCCGCAACCCGGTGCGCATCGCGGCCTGCTGCGCCTGCGAGGTGCTGAGCACCCGGACCGCCACACCACGATCCTCGGAGACCAGCGTCGGATATCCCGTCACGCGTTGTCCGGCCACGGTGCGTGTCACCGTCGGTTCGAGGGTGCCGAGGGTCTCGGCTGTCCAGACCAGTGCCGGCTCCCGTTCGGTGCTCGACGCCGCCCGCGAGACTTCGGCCTCGACGCGGGTTCCCAGCCGCCTCCGCAGATCGGTCAGGCTCTTGCTGCGCGCGAGAACCGATCCTTGTTCGTCGACGGCGGCGAACGTCATCCGCAGGTGGTCCGGCAGCGCGGTCGGCTCGAAGTCGCTCGGCTCGATCCGTGTCGCCCCGAGCCGCGACAGTTCCCGGGCCATCGCGTTGACGAGCGGCTCGGACCGGGGCCGGACCGACGCGAGGGCCGCCGCGGCGAAGTCCGGTGCCGGAACCACTTGGCGGCGAAGATGTTTGGGGAGCGTCTTGATGAGAGCGGTGACCAGGTCGACCCGCATGCCGGGCACCGACCAGTCGAAGCCGACGGGCCGGACCCCGGCGAGCAGCGCGACGGGAATGCGGACGGTGACGCCGTCCTCCTCCGTGCCCGGCTCGAACTGGTAGGTGAGGGGGAACTGCAGATCGCCCTGCCGCCACGCGTCGGGGTAGTCGCCGCCGAGGACCGCGGCGGCGTCCTGGTTGACCACCGTGTCCGGGGTGAAGGTGAGCAGTTCGGGGTTCTTCTGCCGCTCCTTCTTCCACCACGTGTCGAAGTGCCGCGCCGACACGACTTCCGGTCCGACGCGCTGGTCGTAGAAGTCGAACAGGGTCTCGTCGTCGACGAGGATGTCGCGCCGGCGGGCCCGGTGCTCGAGCGCCTCGACGCCGTCCAGCAGCGCGCGATTGGCATGGAAGAACTTGTGGCGCGTCCGCCACTCGCCCTGGACGAGGGCGTGCCGGATGAACAGCTCGCGGGAGGTCTCCCGGTCGATCGCCCCGTACTGCACCGGCCGTTGCGCCACCAGGGGGATGCCGTAGAGCGTGACCCGCTCGTAGGCCATGGCCGCCTCGCGCTTGGTCGACCAGTGCGGTTCGGAATAGGTGCGTTTGACCAGGTGCGGCGCGAGCTTCTCGGCCCACTCGGGTTCGATGCGCGCCGCCGTCCGGGCCCACAGCCGCGACGTCTCGACGAGCTCGGCCGCCATCACCCAGCGCGGCGGCTTCCTGGCCAGCGACGAACCGGGGAAGATCGCGAACCGGGTTCCGCGCGCGCCGAGGAAGTCCCGCTTCTCGCCCTCGCGCAGGCCGACGTGCGAGAGCAGCCCCGCCAGCAGCGACTGGTGGATCGAGTCGGGCCCGACGTCCTGGTGCCGGGTCTCCCAGCCGAGATTCAGGGTGATCTGACGGAGCTGGCCCTGCAGGTCCTGCCATTCCCGGATCCGCAGCCAGTGCAGGAACTCGTCGCGGCACATCTTGCGGAACCTGCTGGACGACAGTTCCTTCCGCTGCTGCTTGAGGTAGTCCCACAACTGCAGGTACGCGAGGAAGTCCGAGCCCTCCACGGCGAACCGGGCGTGTTTCTCGTCGGCCGCCTGCTGGAACTCGGCCGGTCGCTCGCGCACGTCCTGGATCGACAGGGCCGCGACGATGATCAGGACCTCGCGCAGGCATCCGTTGCGGTGCCCCTCCACGATCATCCGTGCCATCCGCGGATCGACCGGCAGCAGCGCGAGTTCGCGCCCGGTCCCGGTGAGCCGGGGCAGTTCGTCCTTCGCGGCCCGCTCGAGCGCCCCGAGCTCCTCGAGCAGCGCGATGCCGTCGCGGACGGCGCGCGGGTCGGGGGCTTCGACGAAGGGGAACGAGGCGATGTCCCCGAGTCCGAGCGCCGTCATCTGCAGCACGACCGAGGCGAGGTTGGTGCGCAGAATTTCCGGCTCGGTGAACTCGGGGCGGGCCTCGAAGTCCTCCTCCGAGTACAGCCGGATACAGATGCCGTCGGCGACACGACCGCAGCGCCCGGACCGCTGCCTGGCCGAGGCCTGCGAGATCTCCTCGATCGGCAGTCGCTGGACCTTGGTGCGCACCGAGTAGCGGGAGATCCGCGCGGTGCCGGGGTCGACGACGTAGCGGATGCCCGGGACGGTGAGCGAGGTCTCGGCGACGTTGGTGGACAACACCACTCGCCGGCCGGTGTGCGGGGTGAACACCCGGTGCTGCTCGGCGGCCGACAGCCGTGCATACAGGGGCAGGATCTCGGTGCCCCGGAGTCTGCGGTCGCGCAGGGCATCGGCGGTGTCCCGGATCTCGCGTTCACCGGAGAGAAAGACGAGGATGTCCCCGTCGCCTTCTGCGGCGAGTTCCTCGACCGCCTCACAGACGGCGTCGACCGGGTCGCGGTCGACGAGTGTGTCGCCCACCTCGATCGTCAGGGGCCGGTAGCGGACTTCGACCGGATAGGTGCGGCCCGAGACTTCGACGATGGGTGCGGGCGTGCCGTCGGCTGCTGCGAAGTGGTTCGCGAACCGCTCGGGGTCGATCGTCGCCGAGGTGATGATCACCTTCAGGTCCGGTCGCCGGGGCAGCAGTTCCTTGAGGTAGCCGAGGATGAAGTCGATGTTGAGGCTGCGTTCGTGTGCCTCGTCGATGATGAGGGTGTCGTATCGGCGCAGCAGCCGATCGCGCTGGATCTCGGCGAGGAGGATGCCGTCGGTCATCAGCTTGATCAGGGTTGCGTCCGACACCTGGTCGGTGAACCGGACGGTGTAGCCGACGGTGTCGCCGAGCTCGGAGTCGAGTTCCTCGGCGATGCGCTCGGCGACCGCGCGGGCGGCGATGCGGCGCGGCTGCGTGTGCCCGATCAGGCCGCGCACCCCGCGCCCCAGTTCGAGGCAGATCTTCGGGATCTGGGTGGTCTTGCCGGACCCGGTTTCCCCGGCGACAATGACGACCTGGTGGTCGCGGATGGCGGCGGCGATGTCGTCCTTGCGCTGCGAGACCGGGAGGTTCTCGGGATAGGTGACGGTCGGCGCGGCGGCCACCCGCGCGGCGAGCCGCAGTCGGGCCTGCTCGATCTCGGCGGCGATCTTCGCCAGGTCCCCGGGCCGGCGGGCCCGGTCGAGCCGCCGGCGAAGGCGATGCTCGTCGCGCAGCGACACGTCGGTGAGGGCCGACTTCAGGTCACGGCGTGTCGGCCCGGGCGGGGCGGGGGAGTGCGGAGTCTCGCGTGAGGTGGACATGCTGGGTGTACAGCCTAGCGAAGCGCGCGTTCTCGCTGCGCGCCGCCCGGCGCATAGGATGGCGGTTTCATCGCCGTTCGTGGAACAGGAGCAGATCGTGGGCGCGTTGTGGCACGGGTTCGCAGACATGGGTGCCGTCGAACGGGACGGTGCGTTCGTCGTCGCGCGCGGCGAGGGCGCCTACATCTGGGACCGGGCCGGCACCAGGTATCTCGATGCCACCGCCGGCCTCTGGTTCGCGAACGTCGGTCACGGCCGCTCCGAGATCGGTGACGCGGTGGCAGCGCAACTGGCGAAGGTGGCGCACTACTCCAACTTCGGCGACCTGGCCGCGGAGCCGACCGTCGAACTGGCGGAACGGCTCGCCACGATCGCACCCGTTCCCGGCAGCAAGATCTTCTTCACCTCCGGCGGTTCGGATTCGATCGACACGGCGGCCAAGCTGACGCGCCGCTACTGGCAGGAGCTGGGACGGCCGGAGAAGACCCTCGTCGTCAGCCGGGAGAAGGCCTATCACGGCATGCACGTCGGGGGCACGTCCCTCGCCGGAATCCCGGTCAACGCCGAGGGGTACGGCGACCTCTGGGACGACGCCGCCAAGGTGTCGTGGGACGACGCGAAGTCGCTGCTCGCCCTCATCGAACGGGTCGGGGCCGACCGGATCGCGGCGTTCTTCTGCGAGCCGATCATCGGCGCGGGCGGCGTGTACCTGCCGCCGGAGGGCTATCTCGCCGAGGTCCGCGACATCTGCCGTGAGCACGACGTGCTCTTCGTGGTCGACGAGGTGGTCACCGGCTTCGGCCGCATCGGCGGCTCGTGGTTCGCCTCGGACCGGCTCGGTCTGGAACCGGACCTGATGACCACGGCGAAGGGGCTCACCTCCGGGTACGTGCCGATGGGCGCGGTGTTCGTGTCGCCCAAGGTGGCCGAACCGTTCTTCGCCGGCGGGGTGTGGTGGCGGCACGGCTACACCTACGGCGGGCATGCCGGTGCCGCGGCGGCGGCCCTGGCGAACCTGGACATCCTCGAGCGCGAGAACCTGTTCGCCGAGTCGGCGCGGCTGGAGCGGACCCTGCACGAGAAGCTGTCCCCGCTGGCCGAGCACCCGCGCGTCGCGGAGGTCCGCAGCGGTCTCGGTGCCGTGGCCGCAGTGCAGCTCGCCGACGCGTCCGAGGCGCTGCAGTTCGTGAAGACGCTTCGGCAGCACGGGATTTCGAGCCGGGCCGCGGGACAGGGTGCACTGCAGATCTCGCCGTCGTTCGTGATGACGGACGAGCAGGTGCAGGACCTCGCGGACGGGTTCGCCTCCGCCCTGGGGTGATCGGCGGCCGGCGCAGCCGCCCGGCCGGGCGGGTCGCCTCAGCGGCGGATCCGGATCCCCCGGAACCCGGTGCGGATCCGCGTGCACAGTCCCGTGGTCACCTCGTCCAGGGGCACCGCGCTCTGCGTGTCGTGCGCGGCGGCGACGCGGGCGTAGCGGTCGTGCAGCTTCGTGCGTACCTCGTCGGGGGTGTACGCACGCCGCCTGCGCTCGTCGCGCATCACGACTGCGCCCGTCGCGGCGACGCCGACCGCTCCGGCGAGTCCGACGAGTTTCCACCACTGCCTGCCCTTCAATGCCATGCGCGCGAGCCTAGACGGCAGGGGTCGGGCCGGGGTCGCGCTCACCTGTGACCGATGCTCGTCACCGCCGACCGGCGCGATCTCCCGGACGCTCCGGCCGGACAGTGTGTTTCAGGGCCTGTCCGGTGATCCGTTGCGTCCCGGTCGTATCCGGCTGCGGGCGTGTCCGGAACTCGAATCGACTACCGACGGCATTGGGGTGGAACGCGTCCGGGAGGGCGGTGAACAGCGCGTGCTGCGCCTTCCAGGACGTGCAGTGGGCGGGCACGACCACGGCCGGGTCCGCCGCCGCGAGGGCGGTCACCGTCCGAGGGACGATCGGACCGTCGCGGAGATGGAACCCGCCGAGGACGGCGTGGAGCCGACCGACCCCGGTGAGCCGCTCGGCATGCTCGAGGATGTTGATCAGCCCGGCGTGCCCGCATCCGGTGAGAACGACGAGTCCCCGCTCGCGGAGGTGCAGGACGACGGCCTGGTCGTCGTGGATCAGCGGGTCGGGCCGCCAGCGGCCGTCCCGGTGGACTTGATGGCCCGGCATGCCGGTCTCGTACCCGGTGGTCCGCGCGATCCGGCCGGTCACCAGGAGCATTCCGTCGAGCAGGAAGGAGGGGCGCCGGTTCTCGACGACGACGAACCCCGCGCCCTCGATCGCCGCGCGGCTCGGTGTCGGTAGCTCGAAGGCGCCGCCGGGACCGACGATGCGCCGGCGCGTCCAGAAATCGGGGTGCACGAGGATCGGCAGGCGCCGGGAGCCGAGCCGGCGGGCGAGGCCCTGCAGACCCATGACGTGGTCGAAGTGGCCGTGGCTGAACACGATCGCCTCGATGCCGTCCGGGGAGATCGCCAGCCGATCGAGGTTCGCCATCAGCCCGTCCGGCGCGGCCCCCGCGTCGTAGAGGACGCGGTGCGTGGTTTCGCCGACCCGGATCTCGATCAGTACGGAGAACCCGTGCTCCGCACGGAGGAGGTCGACAGTCCGGAATCCGACCGCCAGATCGCTGGGGACGATCGGGAGCGGACCTGCCGATCCGGCCAGCCCCCAGCGGCGGACGGGCCCCACGTCGGGCAGAAGCACATCGGAGGAGTTGTCCACCAGCGTCGTCACATCGACCGCGTCGACCGGCCGGAGCTCCACCCGTACCGGGTCCCGCTCCGGCAGCTGTCCGGCGGATCGTCGATCGCGGGTCTCCGCTCTCGTCGTCACCCCTCCTCCTTCCGGTGGATACGGTGAAACAGCCGTCGGCGCCGGGCCGTCAGCGCTCGGATCCGAGGTCGGTGAAGTCGGGACGGAAGGGCGCCTCGCTCCCCGTTCGCAGATCGAACGTGCTGCGGTTCTGCGTGAGAATGTCCGTGCCGTAGACGTGGATCGAGATCGCATCGGTCCCGTCGAGCGCTTCCACCGAGTGGATCGTTCCGTCGGGTACGACGGTCACCGTGCCCCGCGGGTTCACGAAGGTGTCGGCAACCTGGAGCCGGGCTCTGCCCGGCACACGCCCGTCGTCGAGCCGGCGATACCACGTCTCACGTTCCCGGCCCCGGTACACGCCGACCACCGCCCACGCACCGTGATTGTGGACCGGAGTGCTCACTCCGGCCCTGAACACCGCCACCAGGATCGACAGGTGCCCGTCCGAGGCCCGGTGGACGGGGTACAGCACCCAGTCCCGCGTCTCGGGACGCTCCTGGTACTGCGGGTCCAGCCAGTCGCTGTCGTCGGCGACTGCCGCGGCCAGAACCGCACGGACCGACTCCGGTCCGTCGCGCAGTGTGGACGCCTGTCGCAGGCGAGGGATCAGATCGTGGATCGACTGCCGGTGGCCGAGTTCGGCGTGCCTGTTCATGATGCACCTCCTGCAACCGCTTTCGAAGAGAACGGTATGCGCTCACCAGAGATGAGTGCATCGGTACCAGTACGGACGTCGCGCGCCGTCCCGGCGGTGCCGGAGGCCGGCTCACAGACCGAAGTCGACCGCTCGCCGCACCAGCTCCACCCTCGAGTTGATGCCGAGCTTCGCGTAGATGTTGGCGAGGTGGGTCTCGACCGTCCGCTCGCCGATGAACAGGCGCCGGCCGATCTCCAGGGAGCTGAGTCCGGCGACGGCCAGCGCGCCCACCTCTCGTTCCCGGGTGGTCAGGGCCTCCGGCCCCCACGCCGGGCGGTTCCGGCGGCCCCGCCGTACCCCCGTCAGGAAGGCCTCGATCTCGATCAGCACCGCGTCCATGTCGCCGATCCAGGGCCAGTGATCGATCCCGGGTAGTTCGACGAGCGTCGCGCCCGGGATGCGCGCCGCGACGTAGCGGGAGTGTTCGACCGACAGCCACGGATCGTCGACGTGGTGGAGCAGAAGCGTCGGAACTCGGATCTCGTGCAGCC
Source organism: Rhodococcus ruber (assembly GCF_016804345.1). Lineage (NCBI taxonomy): Bacteria > Bacillati > Actinomycetota > Actinomycetes > Mycobacteriales > Nocardiaceae > Rhodococcus > Rhodococcus ruber. Next base: position 2,674,430 of record NZ_CP044211.1, read on the forward strand.
TCGGACGAAGATCGGTCGCGGCGCAGAGCCGGAACAGTTCCCGTGCCTGCGCCGGGCCCGCCGCCGCCCGGGCGTGACGCGCGAACCAGGATCGATACCGCTCGTCCCCGGCCAGTGTCGGATTCATCGACGCGATACCGGAGCCCGTCGCCCACCCCTCGTCGATGCCGGCCAGGACCGACGAGAAGAACTCCTCGCTCCACCCCGCCGCATACCCGTCGTCCTCCAGGAGCCGGGCATGCGCGTCCCACAGGATCATCGAACGTGTGCGGTCGGGGTACTTCAATGCGAACGAGGTGCAGATCCCGGCGCCGACGGCGACCCCGAACAGGGTCGCCCGCCGGGACCCGGCGGCGTCCATCACGACCCGGACGTCCTCGACGCAGGCGTCCATGGACACCTCCTCCCGTGGCACGTCCGACAGGCCGGTTCCCCGCTTGTCGAACCAGATCAGCCGGGTGAACGACCCCAGGCTGCGCAGGAAACGCGCGAAGAACCGCTCTTCCCAGGCGAGGTCGAGGTGTGAGACGAATCCCGGAACGAAGACGAGGTCGGGTCCCGCTCTGCCCAGCACCTGGTATGCGATGCTGACATCTCCGCCGGCGGCGTACCGGACCTCGTGGTCCATCCCTGCACCGTAGCGCCGTCTGCCGCACTGTCAACCTCGGGCGAGGCGTATCGATGCGGGGTGGCGCCGGCGGGTCGGCCGCTGCCGCGATCCGGCGCCTGATCCCGCTACCTCCCCGCGTGAGAGGCTGTCGATCATGCAGCAGCGGCGCTCAGCGCAGGCCCGGATCACCCTCGACGACGCGGTGGCGGTGACCCGCACCGGTGATCTCTGGATCTTTCGCGGCAGCAGCCACGCCGACCGCGCGATCCAGACGCTGACCAACGCCCCCGTCAACCACGTCGGCCTGGCAGTGGTGCTCGACGACCTGCCCCCACTGATGTGGCACGCCGAGCTGGGCAGGAGCCTGCCCGACATGTGGACCGGCCGGCACCACCGCGGTGTGCAGCTGCACGACCTGCGCGAGGCGGTGCAGGTGTGGAGCGCGCGGTACGGCCAGCGCGGTTGGCTGCGCCAGCTCGGCGTCGAGGTGACGCCGGCGCAGGAGGATCAGCTGCTGCGCACCGTCGCCCGGCTGGACGGCACGCCGTTCCCCTCGACGAGCCGGCTGGCGGGGCGCTGGTTCGCGGGCCGGCTGCCGTGGCGCACACGTCCGGCGGACGCGGGCCTCGAGCGCGCGTACTGCGCCGAGGTGGTGGGCGCGACCCTCGAGGCGATGGGCCTGCTCGAGCAGCGCGGACGCGGCAGCAACTGGTACGACCCCGGACGGTTCTGGAGCGGAGACCGGCTGCCCGCCGCTCCCGGTGTCTCGTGGGGACGCGAGATCGAGGTCGTGCCCCCTGGGGCCGGGTAGAGCCCGCACGGGCTGTGCCGTCGACGGGAGCCCGCGCCGTCGAATGGCCGCGTTCCCCGGCCCCGGCCGGTGACTTCGCGGGATCATGAGCCCATGTCGCGCCCCGCCATCGCACTGCAGGTCTACGTCCTCGACACACCGGATCCGTCCGGGCTGGCCTCGTTCTATGCCGCGCTGCTCGGCTGGGACATCGACGACGCCGCCACCGACGACGACTGGGTCCAGTTGCGTGCCCCTGCCGGTGGGGGCCTGGCGTTCCAGCTGGCACCCGAATTCACCCCGTCGACGTGGCCGGACGGCGGGGTGCGGTTGCAGGCGCACCTGGACCTCGAGGTGGACGACCTCGAGGCCGCGGAGGCGTGGGCCCTGCGGCACGGTGCGACCCGCGTCGCGGGTCCCAATCCCAGCCCTACCTTTCGTACCTACCGTGATCCGGGCGGCCACGTGTTCTGCCTCGTGCGTTCGGGGTGAGCCGCCGGATACGCCGGGCTCTGCGCGCGGTGTCCTGCAGCCTCCCCGCTCCGAGACCGGTCACCGCGCCGGACCCGCTATCGACGCCGCCGCGCACGTCCGGCGCTCTTCGGGCGTCCCGCATTGCCGCGGCGGGTCTTCGGCTTCTTGTCGCCGACGACCTTCCTCGGTTGCGAACCCTGGCGTTCCCCGCGCCGCTTCTGCTTCGGCTGGGATTCGTCCTGCCGGCCCCGCGAGCTGTTGGCGGTGCGGCCCCGCACGATCCCGACGAACTCCTCGACCAGCTCGGTGGTCCGCTCCGACGGCCACACCAGTCCCACCTGGGACTGCGGGGCGTCGGTCACCGGCCGATACGTCAGATCCTTGCGGTGGTACAGCCGCGCCAACGACTGCGGCACGACCAGCACCCCCACCTCCGAGGCGACGTACGACACGGCCGCCTCCGTCGTAGCCGGCCGCTCGAACGCCTCCTGTCCCGGCAGGCGCGCCCAGTCCAGCACGTCGTCGCGCGGGTGCAGCACCGTTTCCTCCGCGAGATCCGCGACGTCCAGTTCGTCGACTGCCGCGACCGCATGGTCTTCGGGCACGACCACCACCGACGTCTCGGTGTAGAGATTGATCACCGACAGTCCGTCGCGAGGCAGCGGCAATCGCAGCACCGCGGCGTCGACCGTGCCGTCGCGCACCGCGCTCTCGCCGGCCGCGGCCGCCACCGGTACCAGTTCCAGGGGGACGTCGGGTATCCGTTCCGCCCACACCCGCGCCCATTTCCCGGGGGTGACACCGGGGACGTAGCCCAGCCGGAACGCCGGGGCGGACTCTTCGCTCACCCGCTCAGGCTAGCGGCCCGTGCGTCCAACGGCCGCCGAGCATCGTGCCCCACACCGCCGTCGCGGCCAGCTCCGCGCCGGAGCGGGGCAGCGTGTCCGCGTCGAGCACCACGAGGTCGGCGACGTCACCGGCGGTGACGCGGGTCCGGCCGCCGGTGGACGCTGCGAGCGCCACCTGCAGATCCAGTTCCTGCTCGCGGTGCCAGACGCGGCCGTCGGGCAGGGTGCGGTCGATCGCGGCGGCCAGGGTCCGCCACGGATCGAGGGGTGCGACCGGTGCGTCGGAGCCGAGGACGAGGCGCGCGCCCGCCGCGTGGAGCGTCGCGTACGGAAACGAGCGGTGCGTCCGGCCGGGCCAGTACCGCTCGGCCAGGTCCACGTCGTCGTACACGTGCGCCGGCTGGATGCTCGCCGCGATACCGGACCGCGCGAAGCGTGGGACGTCGCGCTCGGCCACGAGCTGAGCGTGTTCCACGCTGCCGTGTGCCCCGGTGGCGGCGAACGCGTCGAGCACGTGCGCACACGCGTGGTCGCCGATCGCGTGGACTGCGCTCTCGAACCCGTGGTCGTGGGCGTGGCGCATCAGCGGCTCGAGTTGTTCCGGAGGCACCGTCAGCACCCCGTGCTCGCCGTCGGGATACGGCTCGTGGCAGTAGGCGGTGCGGGTACCGAGCGACCCGTCGACGATCACCTTCACGGGACCGACCGTCGCCAGACCCGCCGTGCCGGGCACCGGGTCGCCGGTCCGCATTCCCGCCGCGATCGCGGCACCGAGCCACCGGGGCCAGATGCCGCACCGGACACGCAGGTACCGCGTCCCGGCGCCGATGCGGCGTGACCAGGCGGCCAGATTGTCGGCGATCTCGAAGTCGACGACCCCGACGACACCCCGGGCCGCGGCCGCTCGGGCCGCGGCGTCCACGAGCCGGTCGCGCACCTCGGCGTCCATGCGCTGGATGTCGTTCATCAGCGGCATGAACTCGCTCTCGCGCAGCAATCCCGTGGGATGTGGGTGCAGCGAGAAGTGTTGTAGCGCAGAAGTATTGAACCAGGCGCAGTGCAGGTCCGCGCTGAGCGCGACGACCGGCCGGGCGGGGGCGATCGCATCGAGCACCGCTGCGGTGGGTGCGTCCGGCCACAGCCCGTCGCGAAAGCCGCGCGCGACCACGACGGGAGCGGGGTCGACGACCAGGCGGGCGGCCACCAGCGCGACCGCGTGCGCGGCCGACGTCGCGCCCGACAGGTCGAGCGCGGCGTGCGTGAGGGCCCACTGGTCGAAGTGCACGTGCGCGTCCCACAGTCCCGGCAGTACCAGTCGTCCGCCGACGTCGACGGTCTCGGCGCCGCCCGCGGGATCGGAGACGACGCGGTCGCCGGTGATCGGCAGGTCGACCGGGTCGGCGCCGGGGGCGGTGCGGGCATTGCGCAGGACGAGGTGCGGCGGCACGGCTCAGCCTTCGACGATCTCGAACTCGTCGAACACGACCTCGCCGGCCGCGTCGGATTCGGCGAGGTTCACCTCGCCGAGCAGCGCCCAGCCGTGGTCGCCTTCGGGGTCGGCCAGGGTCTGCCGGACCCGCCACAGGTCCTTCTCCTCGACGACGGTGAACAGCTGCGGGCCCCGCGCGTCGGGACCGGTGCCGATCTCGTCGTACTCCTCGAAGTACAGTTCGAGGAGATCGGCCCAGTCCTGCGCTTCGAGTCCGTCACCGAGGCCGGCGAGTGCGTCCCAGCGTCGTCGCGACGCCAGTTCCACCCGCTTGAACATCGCGTTGCGCACCATCACCTTGAACGCCCGTGGGTTCGCCGAGATCGGTTTGGGCACGTCCGCACCGAAGGCCACCTGCTGATCGTCGGATTCGATGCCGGGATTGGTCAGCGACTCCCACTCGTCGAGCAGGCTCGAATCGACCTGGCGGATCAGCTCGCCCAGCCACTCGGTGAGGTCTTCGAGTTCCTCGGTGCGGGCCGCGTCGGGAACCGTCTGGCGCAGGGCCCGGTAGGCGTCCGCGAGGTAGCGCAGCACCAGCCCCTCCGAGCGGGCCAGCCCGTAGTGGCCGACCAGTTCGGCGAACGTCATGGTGTGCTCGACCATGTCCCGCACGACCGACTTGGGGGACAGGGGGAACTCCGAGACCCACGGGTGCCCCGTGCGGTACGTCTCGAAGGCCGGCTCGAGCAGGTCCGCGAGCGGCTTCGGCCAGGTGATCTCCTCGAGGAGCTCCATCCGCTCCTCGTATTCGATGCCGTCGGCCTTCATCTGCTGCACGGCCTCGCCTCGGGCGGCGTGCTGCTGGGCCATGAGGATCTGCCGCGGATCGTCGAGCGTCGACTCGATCACGGACACCACGTCCAGCGCGTAGGTGGGGGAGTCGATGTCGAGCAGCTCGATCGCGGCGAGCGCGAACGGCGACAGGGGCTGGTTCAGCGCGAAGTCGCGTTGCAGGTCCACCGTCAGTCGCGCCGTCCGGCCGAACTCGTCGGGCTCGTCGAGCTGCTGCACCACGCCGGCCTGCACGAGCCCCCGATACAGCGAGATCGCCTTGAGGATGTGCCGGCGCTGGGCGGGGCGCGTCTCGTGGTTGTCCTCGAGCAGGTGACGCATCGCCTCGAAGCAGCTGCCCGGACGGGCGATCACGTTCAGCAACATGGAATTGCTCACGGAGAAGCGCGAGGTGAGGGGCTCGGGGGAGGCGGCGACGAGCTTGTCGAACGTGCCCTCGCCCCACGAGACGAACCCTTCGGGAGCCTTCTTACGCTGCACCTTGCGGCGCTTCTTCGGGTCGTCACCGGCCTTGGCGAGGGCCCGCACGTTCTCGATCTCGTGCTCGGGTGCCTGCACCACGACGGTGCCCATCGTGTCGAACCCGGCGCGGCCGGCGCGGCCGGCGATCTGATGGAACTCGCGGGCCTTGAGCTGCCGGGTCCGGGTGCCGTCGAATTTCGTCAGGCCGGTCAGCAGCACCGTCCGGATGGGCACGTTGATGCCCACGCCCAGCGTGTCGGTGCCGCAGATGACCTTGAGCAGGCCGTCTTGGGCCAGCCGCTCGACGAGTCGCCGGTACTTCGGCAACATCCCGGCGTGGTGCACGCCGATACCGTGCCGCACCAACCGCGAGAGCGTCCTGCCGAAACCGGTGGAGAACCGGAACGCGCCGATCGCCTCGGCGATCGCCTCCTTCTCCTCGCGGGAGCACATGCTGACGCTGGTCAGGGCCTGCGCTCGTTCCAGGGCGGCGGCCTGGGTGAAGTGGACGACGTAGACGGGGGCCTGATGGGTGGTGACCAGTTCCTCGATCTCTTCGCCGATCGGCTTCTGGGAATAGGTGAACGACAGCGGCACCGGCCGCTCGGAGCCGGAGACCTCGGTGGTGGGGCGGCCGGTGCGACGGGTCAGGTCCTTCTGCAGGAACGTGACGTCGCCGAGGGTCGCCGACATCAACAGGAACTGCGCACGGGGCAGCTCGACGAGGGGCACCTGCCAGGCCCAGCCACGGTCCGGCTCGGAGTAGAAGTGGAACTCGTCCATCACCACCTGGCCGATGTCCGAGTCGGCGCCCTCGCGCAGCGCCAGATTGGCGACGATCTCGGCGGTGGCGCAGACGATCGGGGCGCCGGGGTTCACCGAGGCGTCACCGGTCATCATCCCGACCCGATCGGCGCCGAACACCTCGCACAGCGCGAAGAACTTCTCACTGACCAGGGCCTTGATCGGGGCCGTGTAGAACGTGCGCTTACCGGTGGCCAGGGCGAAGAAGTGCGCACCGAGTGCGACCATCGACTTGCCCGACCCGGTGGGCGTCGCGAGGATGACGTTCGACCCGGAGACCAGTTCGAGCAGCGCCTCCTCCTGCGCCGGATACAGCGAGAGGCCGCGCCCGGTCGTGAAGGCGGTGAAGGCGTCGAACAACGAGTCCTCGTCGACGATGTCGGGGATCAGTTCCGGAAGCAGCACCGCTCCAGGCTAGTTGTTGCCGGCGGGACCGCGCCGACGCGCCGGCCGGCCGCGGACCGCGGCGCCCGTCCCCGTCGAGTCCGCCGCTCGCCACGGTGGGCGGGGCGCTCAGGTGGCGCTGCGCTCGTCGGCGCCCATCGCACCGAGCACGGCCTGCCGGGTGGCCGGGCCGCCGGTGATCTGGCTCTCGCTGACGCCGTTGATCAGCAACTCACGCCAGCGCTCCTCGTCGAACACGAGAGGCGCGGTCGAGTCGAGGAACTCCTCGACCACCCGCAGGAACCGGATGGGGTCGTCGCGGAACGGGAAGTGACCGGCGCCGCGGAAGACGTCGAGCCGGGAATTCGGCATCGCCGAATGCGCCAGGTAACCGTGGCTCACCGGGATCACGCTGTCGTGATCTCCCCAGATCAGCTGCACGGGCAGGTTCTCGGTCAGGTAACAGCGGTCGAGCATCGTCACCACCTGCCCGCGCCAGTCCACGACGGCCCGCAGTGTGCGCAGGAACGCCTCGTAGGCGGTGGGATCGGGCAATCCGCTCAGGACGCGGATCAGATCCGACGTGTCGTGCAGGAAGACTCCCGGCCGCAGCGGCGTGTCGTGCAACTGCCCCAGCAGGCCGCCGGCGACGCGTACCGCGGGCATCGCGCCCGGCAGCCGGAGCAGCTTGAGGACCTCGCTCAGGCCCGGCATGGACAGCAGGCGCAGGGCGGGATGGACGTCCTTGGTGACGCCGCCTGCCGAGACCAGGATGAGCCGGTCCACCATCTGCGGGAACTGGTACGCGAACTGCATCGCGACGCCGCCGCCGAGGGAATGCCCGACCACCGTGACGTGCTCGATACCCAGGACCGACAGCAGATCTCGGACCCCGTTGGCGTACGCGGCGACCGAATAGTCGGCGCGGGGCTTGTCGGAGCGGCCGTGGCCGAGCAGGTCCGGGGCGATGACGGTGTACTTACGGGCCAGGTGCGGGATGACTTCCTGCCAGGTCGAGGAGTTGTCGCCGATCCCGTGGATCAGCAGCAGCGCGGGCCCGTCGCCGGCGAGCCGGAACGCGCGGCGGTAACCGTGGATGGTCCGGAAGACCACCCGAGTCTCCGCATCCGGTACCGGCCGGAGCGTGCGTGTGCGTGATGAACCCATGTGCGTCTCCTGACCGCCGGATCCTCGTCGACCTGTGTCGTCCGAGGCGCCGGACCGTCGCCGGCCCGACCCTTCCGCTCAACTCGTCGAACCGAGCGTACTGACTGTATGTGACCTGCACAACGTCAAAGGTAACGAGAGAGTAATGATCAGGGGTCGGACCGGCGGCGATTCGAACCCGGTCAGGCGGGCGGTTCCGCCTCACCCGGCCCGTTTCCGCCGCGATCCTCGTACTCGGCGAGGAAACGTTCGAACTCGGCGCCGATCTCCTCGCCGGTCGGCAGATTCTCGTCCGTCGGCAGCTGGGCAGCCTGCTGCTCCTGCGCGGCGACATAGCTGTCGTACTGCCGCTCGAGTCCCCGGACCACCGCCCGCACTTCCTCGTTCTGGGCGATGTGCTCGTCGATCTGCTCGCGCACGCGCGCGGCGGCTTCGCCGAGCGCGGCCAGGGGCAGCCCGAGGCCCCCGGCTTCGGCGACGTTCTCGAGCAGCGTCTCGGCGGCACCCGGATAGTCGGTCTGTGCCAGGTAGTGCGGCACGTGGACCGAGAACCCCACCGACTCGTGACCGTGCTGCGCCATCCGCAGCTCGAGCAGTGACGACACCCCCGCCGGCACCTGCAGTTCGCCCGTCCAGCGATGGTGATCGGCGATCAGGTCCTTGTTCGTCGAGTGCGCGGTCACGCCCAGTGGGCGGGTGTGGGGAATCGCCATCGGGATCGCGCTGATCCCGATCGTGCGCCGGACGCCGAACTGCTCGGCCAGCAGGCGCACCGCGGTGATGAACCGCTCCCATTTCAGGTCGGGCTCCGCGCCGGCGAGAAGCAGGAAGGGAGTACCGGCGGTGTCGATCAGGGCGTACAGGTTGAGTTCCGGGGCGGCGTAATCCGAGAAGTGATCGGCCTTGAACGTCATGGTCGGGCGCCGGGACCGGTAGTCGATCAGCTCGTCCACGGCGAACGACGCGACGAGCTCGCTTTCGAGGCTCTCCCGCAGGTGTGTGGTGGCGAGCCGTACCGCATGCCCCGCGTCGGCGAACCCTTCGAGGCCGTGCACCAGGACGGGGCCCTCGCCGTCCGCGGACGTCAACCGGGGCGCAGGGAACTCGAGCTCGTACATGCGGGACTGGTCGTCCATGCGAACATCCTCCGTTCGATCCGGGGCGCCGTGATACCGCCGGGTCCCCGGCGTGGCATGGTGGAGTTCGAGTCTAGTTGAACTGATGATCAGCTTCCGCCGGGGCGCGACCCGGCGGAACGCGACAGCGGAGGTCCGGTGGCACCCCACAGCGCAGGAGACGACGTCCGGCCGTCGCGCCGCCCCCCGGCCCCCGGCCGCCGGCTGGGCGCCACCGCGTTCGGCGCGGTGCTGCTGCTCGCCGCCGGGTGCTCGTCGACCGTCGGCGGGACACCCCAGCCCGAGCCGGCCGCGCTGGCCACCACGGGCGACGCCGCGACCGCGAGCCGCCCCCTCGCCGAACTGCTGCTGCCCCCCGAGGAGTTCCCCGAGCCGTACGACGCGGTGGTACTCCCGCCGCAGGCGGTCGCCCAGGCCGCTCCCGATCTCACGGGCGTGCCCGAGGGTGCCAAGGTGGATCCACCCGGCTGCCTGCCACCGCCGCAGAATTTCGGCCCGGACGGGACCGCGATGGTGGTCGGCACGGACAACGACAGCCGGGCCACCATCTCGGTGGAACTCGTCGCCGTCACCGACGAGCTGGCCGCCTACCGCGAGCATCTCGTCGAATGCCCCGTCGTCGCGGCGACCCGCCGGGGCGTCACCGCCACCGTGACCACCACGCTCGACCCGTCGGCGCCCCCGGCGCCCCCGGGGGTCGAGACCCTCGCCTTCACCCGGACCGTCCGGTCGGGGGAGGGCCGGGAGGTGGTCACCCAGTCGATGACCAGCCGCATCGCCCAGCTCGGCGACGTGCGGGTGCTGGTGACCTACATGTCCTTCGGTGCCGGGCCCGCCGACACCGGCGGCCTCACCCGGGTCTTCGACGCGAGCGTGGAGCGTGTTCGCGCCGCCTGAGTGCAGTCGCTCGAGCGCGGCACGCTACCAGCGCCCGCCGACAACGGGCGGTCCGGACTCCCGCAACCGCCGTAGTTGTCCACAACCGGGGCGTTCGTCCCCAGATTCGGCGAATCCGGGTCGCACGGTCTCCGGGGGCGCGGACCGTCGGGGACAGTCGGGCCATGACCACATCGACTTCCTCGCCCCGCCCGCTGCGACTCACCGATCCGGGTGAACTGATCGCCGCCGTGCCGGCCATGCTCGGCTTCCTTCCCGCGCGGTCGCTGATCGTGCTGAGTCTCGCGTCCGACGCGGGTGGCGGACGCGACGGCGCCCGGTCCGCGGCCGTCGGCGCCGTCATGCGCCACGACCTGATGCTGCCTCCCGGCGAGGACGATCCGGTACCGGCCGCGATGCGTGACGTCTTCGAGCGGTTCGGTGCGCTCTGCGACCGGGAGGGCGCCGACGCCGTGCTCGTCGTCCTCGTCGACGACCGCCTCGACCATCCGGACGCCCCCGCCGTCGCCGCAGCCTGCCGCTTGCTCGACGACTTCGCCGTCCGTCTCGATCGTCACGGGATCCGCATCGCCGGCGCCCACGCCGTCTCCGAAGTCGCCTGTGGCAAGACATGGTTCGCGCTCGTCGGCGGCGTGCACGGGACGGTGCCGGACCCGCAGGCCTCACCCGTCGCCGCCGCTCGGGTCTTCGAGGGCGGAGCCATCCGACGGTCGCGCGCCGAACTCGCCGACCTGCTGGCCCCCGTGCCGATGCCCGGACGGCTGCAGGTCGCCGACCACATCGACGAGGCGATCGACACCCGCGACCTCGCCTACGAACTCGCCGTCCGTGCCGGCGGCCGCGAGCGCGCCGACCGTCAGGAACTCGAGGCCGTCCTGAGTCACATCGCCCGGCACGGCGACGGCGCCGAACTGCTCGCCCCCGAACTCGCCGAACTCGCAGTCCTGCTGTCGAACTCGACCGTGCGGGACGCGGTGATGGCCCTCGCGACGGGTGCCGAGTCCGACACTGCCGAACGATTGTGGATCGCGCTCACCCGGCGTCTCCCGGACCCGGAACGAGCCGAGGCCGCCGCTCTCGTCGGCTACAGCGCATACGTACGTGGCGACGGGCCGCTCGCCGGGGTCGCTTTGGGTGTCGCACTCGAATCGAATCCGCGGCACCGGCTGGCCGACCTTCTCGACCAGGCCCTGCAGGCCGGGTTGCGGCCGCACACCGTGCGCGGTCTCGCCGACACCGGCTACGAGATCGCCGCGCGGCTCGGGGTGCGAATGCCCCCGCCGGAGCCGGCGGCGTGACCTCGGCCGCTCAGCGCCGTGCCGCGTGCGACCGGTCGCCGAGCCCCTGCAGGTAGGCCCACGCGTCGGTGACGATCTCGTCGAGGCTCGTGTGCTGCGGCTTCCAGCCCAGTTCCTCGACGGCGCGGCGGCTCGAGGCGATCAGCACGGCCGGGTCCCCGGCACGCCGGGCGGCGTCGACGACCGTGATAGGCAGCCCCGTCACCCGGCGACACGCCTCGATGACCTCCCGGACGGTGAAACCCTCACCGCTGCCGAGGTTGTAGACGGCGTGTTCGCCGGGACGGGCGGACTCCAGTGCCAGAAGATGGGCGTCGGCGAGGTCCTTGACATGGATGTAGTCCCGCACCGCCGTACCGTCCTTGGTCGGCCAGTCGGTGCCGAACACCGAGATGTGCTCGCGCTGGCCGAGGGCCACCTGCAGCACGAGCGGAATCAGGTGGGTCTCGACCACGCGGTTCTCCCCGGCGCCGTGGTACGCACCCGCGACGTTGAAGTAACGCAGGCTCGTCGCGGCCAGCCCGTAGGCCCGCGTGTAGGACGAGATCGCATGGTCGATGGCGAGTTTCGTGGCGCCGTACGGGTTGGTGGGACGGGCGGGGGCGTCCTCGGTGATCGGGACCTGCTCCGGTTCGCCGTACGTCGCCGCCGTCGACGAGAACACCAGCCGCGGAGTTCCCGATCGCCGGATCGCGTCGAGCAGGGCGAGGGTCGCGACGACGTTGCCGTGCCAGTACTTGTCCGGCTGTTCGACGGACTCGCCGACCAGCGACTGCGCCGCGAAATGCAGCACACCGTCGAATCGGGGCCGAGCGCCGTCGCCGAGCACCGTCGCGGCGGCGGTGGCGATGTCGCCCTCGACGAACTCCGCGCCGGCCGGCACGGCGTCGGCGTTGCCGGTGGACAGATCGTCGAGGACCACCACCTCGTGTCCCTGCTCGAGCAGCACCGTGCTGCAGACGCTGCCCACATACCCGGCGCCGCCGGTCACCAGAAGCCTCACGCTGTGCGCCCCTTCTTCGCCGGCCCGCGCAGGGCCGGCGAACGGGCCTGCCTCAGACCTGCTTCACCTGCACCGCGTGGGCCATTTCGTCGGAAAGTTCGAAGCCGTCGTGGCCGGGCACGTTGATGACCACCGACCCAGGCTTCGTCTCGACTGTAACGCGTGCGTCGGGCACGATCCCCGCCTCCCGCAGCCGGCCGATCACCTCGTGATCGGACTGCACGTATTCGGCGAGCCGTCGCACGACCACGGCGGTCGGCTTACCCGGCGGAATCTCGGTGAGCCGGACCAGCGGCTCGTCCGCCGCCACCGGCCGGTCCAGGCCGAGCTGGTCCAGTCCGGGGATGGGGTTGCCGTACGGCGACGTCGTGGGGTTGTGCAGCACCTCGACGAGGCGGCGCTCGACCTCCTCGCTCATCACGTGTTCCCAGCGGCAGGCCTCGGCGTGCACGTTCTCCCAGTCGAGGCCGATCACGTCCACGAGCAGCCGCTCGGCGAGCCGATGCTTGCGCATGACCGACACCGCCAGATCGCGGCCCTTCTCGGTCAGCTCGAGGTGCCGGTCGCCCGCCACCCGCAGCAGCCCGTCCCGCTCCATCCGGGCGACGGTCTGACTCACAGTCGGGCCGCTCTGCTCCAGGCGTTCGGCGATGCGCGCACGCAGCGGCACGACGCCCTCTTCCTCCAAGTCGTAGATCGTCCGGAGGTACATCTCCGTGGTATCGACCAGGTCCTTCACTCTCACACCCCTTCGTCTGCGGCCGATTCTAACCGGGCGAAACCCCCGGCGGGTGAACCCCGAGCGGCCCCGCCCGGCGCGGCGGGCGGTGGGCACGCCGAGGTCTTCGGGCACTCGCGTCACCCGGAGCGGCGCAGTAGCTTTGTGGCCATGACCACGACCTCCGCCGCGACGGGCGATCCGACACATCCGAGCGGCGACCGAGTGGTGGTGTGGAGTCCGGACTACCTCGACTACCGGTGGGGTCCGTCCCACCCGATGAACCCCACCCGGCTCGATCTCACGATGGCGTTGTCCCGGGGTCTCGGCCTGCTCGAGGGGGTGGAGACCCTGCGCCCGCCGGCCGCGACCGACGCCGATCTGCTGCGCATCCACACCCCCGCCTACGTCGAGGCCGTCAAGCACGCCGGCAACCTGCCTCCCGGCTCGACCGCCGGACCGGAGGCCCCGCACGGTCTCGGCACCGAGGACAACCCGATCTTCCCGCGCATGCACGAGGCGAGCGCCGTCCTCGCGGGCGGCACCCTCGCGGCCGCGCGCGAGATCTCGGCCGGCCGCACCCGGCGGGCGGTGAGCATCGGCGGCGGGATGCACCACGCGATGGCCGACTGGGCCGCCGGATTCTGCGTCTACAACGACGCCGCCATCGCGATCTCGTGGCTCCTCGACAACGGCTTCGACCGGATCGCCTACCTCGATGTCGACGCCCACCACGGCGACGGAGTGCAGCACGCGTTCCTCGGCGATCCCCGGGTGCTCACCGTCTCCGTCCACCAGCACCCCGCGACGCTGTGGCCGAACACCGGCTGGTCCAGCGAGATCGGTACCGGTGCCGCCGAGGGCACCGCGGTCAACCTGCCGGTCCTGCCCGGCACCGTCGACGCCCTGTGGCTGCGCGCGTTCCACGCCGTCGTCCCCGCGGCGGTCGCCGCGTTCCGGCCGCAGATCATCATCAGCCAGTGCGGCGCCGACAGCCACCGGGAGGATCCGCTGGCCGACCTCTCGTTGACCGTCGACGGTCAACGCGCGGCGTACCTGGCGATGCGTGAACTCGCGGACCGGCACTGCGAGGGCCGGTGGCTCGCCGTCGGAGGGGGTGGCTACGGGCTGGTGCGGGTGGTACCGCGATCGTGGACCCACCTGATCGCCGCCGTGCTCGACCGCGAGATCGACCCCGCTACGCCGATTCCCGGCGAATGGCGGGAGCGGGTCGCTGCGATGGCACCGGGGGTCGATCTGCCGACCGTGATGGGGGAGGGCGGCGACGTGGCGTATCTGCCGTGGGACGGTCCCGGCGGCACCCCCGAGACCGGCGTCGCCTCGTTCGATCGTGCCCTCAGCCGAGTCGACTCGGCCATCGTCGCCACCCGTCGGGCCTGCTTCCCGCTGCTCGGCCTGGACCCGGAGGACCCGCGTGACTGAATCCGAGAGCACAGCATCCGAGAGCACAGCATCCGAGAGCACAGCATCCGAGAGCACCGCATCCGAGGGCACGCCTCACGGCCCCGCGGGACAGACGCCCGACGGCGACGCACCCGCCGGCACGCAGGCCGACGCCGCAGCGCGCGCCCAGGCGGAGAAGGACGCCGCCCGGGAGCGGGCACTCGCCGTCGCGCGGAACTACCCCAAGCACTGGGTGGCGGACGTCCTGGCCTCCGACGGGAAGGCCGTGCACCTGCGGCCCATCGTCCCCGAGGACGCGGACCTGCTCGTGGATTTCCACAGCAAACTCTCGGAGCGCACCCGCTACCTTCGCTACTTCGGTCCCTACCCGACGATGTCGAAACGGGACCTGTTCAACTTCACCGTGGTCGACCACCACCGCCGGGTCGCCTTCGTGGCCCTGCTCGGCGGGGAGATCATCGCGGTCGGCCGCTACGAGGGACTGCCCGAGGGCGACGGCCTGTCCGCCGAGGTCGCCTTCACCGTCGCCGACGCGCATCAGGGCCGCGGTCTCGGCCCCATCCTGCTCGAGCACCTGGCAGGCGCCGCCGCCGAGAACGGCATCCACACCTTCGTCGCGGAGGTACTCGCCGAGAACCGCAACATGGTCACGGTGTTCCGCGAGGCCGGATACCAGGTCAGCCGTAGTTTCGAGGGCGGCGTGGTGCGGCTCGAATTCGCCATCGACCCCACCGAGGCGCTGGTGTCGGTACGCAATGCCCGCGAACGGGCCGCCGAGGCGCGGAGCGTCCGCAACCTGCTCAGCCCGGGCAGCGCCGCCGTCATCGGCGCGTCCACCGACAGTCGCAAGGTCGGTAACGCGGTCCTGGTCAACATGCTGCGCAGCGGCTTCACCGGCCCGGTCTATCCGGTCAACGCCGAGCACCGCTCGGTGCGCGGCGTGCGGGCCTATCCGACCGTCCGCGACATCCCCGACGACATCGACCTCGCGATCGCGGCGGTCCCGGCCGAGGCCATCGACGCGGTGCTCGACGACTGCCTCGCCAAGGGCGTCAAGGCGCTGCTCGTCGTGTCGTCCGGCTTCGGCGAGACCGGACCGGAAGGCCGGGCCGCGGAACGCCGCCTCGCGCACGCGGCACGGGCACACGGCATGCGGCTGATCGGTCCGAACGCCCTCGGTGTCGCCAACAACGACCCCGAGGTCCGTCTCAACGCCACCCTCGCGCCCGTGCTGCCCGCGGCCGGCAACGTCGGCTTCTTCTGCCAGTCCGGCGCGCTGGGCATCGCGATCCTCGACGAGGCCGCCAAGACCGGCGTCGGCCTGTCCTCGTTCGTCTCCGCCGGCAACCGCGCCGACCTGTCGGGCAACGACCTGCTGCAGTACTGGGACACCGATCCGGCCACCGAGGTGGTGCTGCTGTACCTCGAGAGCTTCGGCAATCCGCGCAAGTTCTCGCGCATCGCCCGGCGCGTGGCTCGCAGCAAGCCGATCGTCGCCGTCAAGAGCGGTCGGCACGCCGTGCCCCCCGTCCTGGCCGCCCGGACGGGGGAAATGGACGACACCATCGTGCGGGACCTGTTCGAGCAGGCCGGGGTCGTGCAGGTGGGTTCGATCTCCCAGTTGTTCGATTCGGCCCTGTTGTTCGGCTATCAGCCGCTGCCGGCCGGCCCGCGCGTCGCGGTGGTGGGCAACTCCACGGCGCTGGGTGTGCTCGCCGTCGACGCCGCCCGGAGTGAGGGCCTGCACGTCGGCGAACCCGTCGATCTGGGGGCCGCGGCGTCCCCACAGCAGTTCGCGGCGGCCGTCACCCACGCACTCGAATCCACCGATGTCGACGCGGTGATCGCAGTGTTCGTACCGCCGGTCGCCGTGACGGTCGAGCCGTACGCGCAGGCCCTGCGCGACGCCGTTGCCGGCACCGACAAGCCGGTGCTCACGACGTTCCTCGCCACCGAGGGCCTGCCCGACGTCCTCGCGGTGCGCGGACCCGACGGTCACCCCACCCGAGGTTCGGTGCCCTCGTATCCGGGTCCCGAGCGGGCGGCCCTCGCGCTGGCCCGGGCATGGCGGTATGCCAAGTGGCGCAGCCGTCCCGCCTCCCAGGTCGTCCGCCCGGCGGGCATCGACGCAGAGAAGGCCCGCACCCTCGTCGAGGGGTGGCTCGCGACGTCGCCGGAGGGGCGCTGGCTCTCGGACACCGAGGCCGCACTCCTGCTCGCGTGCTACGGCGTGCACATCGCGGAGTTCCGGGCGGTGACCACTGCCGAGGAAGCCGTCGCCGCCGCGGAGGAGATCGGGTTTCCCGTCGCGGTGAAGGCCACCGGCGCCCACTGGCGGCACCGGCCGGACCTGAGCGGTGTGCGGCTGGATCTGCTCGGACCCGAGGCGGTGCGGATCGCGTACCGAGACCTCGCCGCGGTCTCGGGGGAGCCGTTGCTGCACGTGCAGAAGATGGCCACCAAGGGCATCGGATGCGTCGTGCAGGTCCAGGACGACCCGTCGTTCGGGTCGCTGATCTCGTTCGGTCTGGCCGGAGTCATCTCCGACCTGCTCGGCGACCGCGCCTTCCGGGTCCTGCCGGTCACCGAGGACGAGGCCGTCGAGCTGATCGACGCCCCCAAGGCGGCGCCACTGCTGTCCGGCTACCGCAACACCGAACCGGTCAGCAAGGCGGCACTCGTCGACCTGGTCCAGCGCATCTCCGCCCTTGCCGACGACCTACCGGAGGTACGGGAGATCGCGTGCGAACCGGTCCTCGCGTCCCCCACCGGCGCCGAGCTCACCGACGCGCACCTGCGGATCGGTCCCGAGCCGCACCCACTCGACCTCGGCCCGCGCCGGCTGCGTTGAACGGACCACGGCGGTCCGGCCGGCTCTGCCAGACGGGCCACGCCGGTCCCGCCGGCTGCGCTGGACCGGCCACAGAGACAAAGATCCCCGAGAACCCAGCCCGGTTCTCGGGGATCGTCCGGCCGACTGCCCGGTCAGCTGGCGTAGGCGCGCAGACGTTCGGCGCGGTCGCCCTCGCGGAGCTTGCCCATCACCTCGCGTTCGATCTGGCGGACTCGCTCACGGGAGAGGCCGAAGAGCTTGCCGATCTGGTCGAGGGTGCGCGGCTGGCCGTCGTCGAGGCCGTAACGCAGACGGATCACCTGCTGCTCGCGCTCGTCCAGGGTGGCCAGGACGCTGCGCACGTCGCTGTGCAACAGCCCGGCGATCACCGCGTTCTCCGCGGACGTCGCCTCGGCATCCTCGATGAAGTCGCCGAGCGGGGCCTCCTCGTCGTTGCCGACCGGCATGTCCAGGCTCACCGGGTCGCGGCTGTGGTCCAGCAGGTCACCGATCTTCTCGACCGGGATGCCGGACTCCGCGGACAGTTCGTCGTCGGTGGCCTCCCGGCCGAGCTGCTGGTGCAGTTCCCGCTTGATCCGGGCCAGCTTGTTGACCTGCTCGACGAGATGGACGGGGAGCCGGATCGTGCGGCTCTGGTCGGCCATACCGCGGGTGATGGCCTGACGGATCCACCAGGTGGCGTAGGTCGAGAACTTGAAGCCCTTGGCGTAGTCGAACTTCTCCATGGCGCGGATCAGTCCGAGGTTGCCCTCCTGGATCAGGTCCAGCAGCGGCATGCCACGGCCGGTGTAACGCTTGGCCAGGGACACGACCAGACGCAGGTTCGCCTCGAGCAGATGGCTGCGAGCGGCCTGTCCGTCGCGCACCAGGATCGCGAGGTCGCGCTTCTTCGCTGCGGTGAGCCGCTTCTTGGTCTCCAGCAGGTGCTGGGCGTACAGGCCGGCCTCGATCCGCTTGGCCAGTTCCACCTCGTCCGCAGCGCTCAGCAGGGCCGTGCGGCCGATCCCGTTCAGATAGACGCGGACCAGGTCTGCGGCCGGGCTCTGGCTGTCGAGGTCGGAATCGACGCGGGCGGTGGTATCGGGGCGTGCCATGACGTGCCTCCTCATCGGTGGTGTCTCGAAGCGTTCAACGCGCCAGGCCCCTGGGAAAGTTCCCGAGGTTCCATTGCCGGAACTGCTCTGACCTGCGCAAACGGCACGGAGGTCCTGAGAAGTTGCTGAGAACACACCACCGGGGGAACCGGCCGGTAACTTTCGGCCCGCCCGGAACGCCCTACCGGACCGGCTCGACGAGCCCGTGCCGCACGAGCGCCTGTACCAGAGCCACCGCCCGTTCGGTCAGCGCCTGTTCGTCCTCGCCGTGCGCGACGGCGAGCAGCGCAACCAGGTCCGCCAGCGGCAGGCCGTCGGCCCGCATCCCCGCCAGCAGCGCTGCCGCCGGCTCGTCCACCTCGTGCTGCCAGTTCGGGCCCCCGCCGCGGTGCACGCGCGTCACCACCTGCCGCCAGCCGTCCTCCCCGGGGAGGTACACCCGTTCGAGGGCGGTGTCGGGCCGGACGACGAACCGCGCCTCCAGGACGTCGTGGTCACGCAGCCAGGCCAGCCGGTCGAAGTACGCGACGGCCTCCGCCCCGAGCGGGTCCGTGAAGCCGTGCCGCAGGTCCTCGGCGAGGACGTCGCTCGGCGCGTCGGTGCGCCGCAGGTAGACGAATCCGAAGCCGATGCCCTCGACCCCGTGCCGCGCGAAGTGGTCGAGCCAGGCCTCGGCGCGTGCCGCCACCGCCGGATCCCGCGGGTCGGCGTCGCCGTCGCGCAGCCACGTGCCCACGTAGAAGGCGGGGTCGGCGACGTCGCGCTGCACGATCCACGCGTCGACGCCGTGGGCGGGCAGCCAGGACGCGATCCGGCGGCGCCAGTCCTCGC
Source organism: Rhodococcus ruber (assembly GCF_016804345.1). Lineage (NCBI taxonomy): Bacteria > Bacillati > Actinomycetota > Actinomycetes > Mycobacteriales > Nocardiaceae > Rhodococcus > Rhodococcus ruber. Next base: position 2,693,509 of record NZ_CP044211.1, read on the forward strand.
CTTCGAGGTGCACCCACGAAGCCAGCATCGCCGCGGTCCCGCCCGGGTTCAGGTGCTCGGCGGCGCGCGAGATCATCAGTTCGCTCGCGCCGTCGAGGTCCAGGCCCGAGTCCCGGTAGGTGTGCTCGACCCGTCCCGTACTCACCACGAACGGCGGGTTCGCGACGATCCGGTCGAAGCGACGGCCGGCCACCGGCTCGAACCACGACCCCTCGAGCAGTTCGATCTCGACCTCGTTGAGCGCGGCCGTGGCGGCGGCCAGAACCAGTGCCCGGGCATTGACGTCGGTGGCGGTGACAGTGTCGGCGAAATCGGTCGCGCGTACAGCCTGCACGCCGCAGCCGGTGCCCAGGTCCAGCACCGAGCCGACCGGATCGGTGGGCATGGCCTGCAGCAGCGACAGCGACGCGTGTCCGACGCCGAGCACATGATCCTCGCGGGCGCGCCGGGGACGCATCGCCCCGTCGAGGTCCGACAGCATCCAGCGCGTCCCGGTGCCGGCGTCGAGCGGTCGCAGATCCAGCGCTGCGCGCACACCGTCGCCGTCGCGTTCGAGCAGCCCGGACGCGATCGCCGTCGCCACGTCGAGTGGTGCGAGCGCGTCGCCCACCTCGTCGGCGGGAAGCGTGTCGCACACGAGGAACAGGCGCACGAGGGTGCCGAGATCACCGCCGCCCGCCGCGGCCCGTCGCACCGGCACGGGTTCGCCGCGTCCCAGCGCGGCGTGCGCGTCGGGACCGAGCAGCTCGAGCATCGTGTCGGTGTCGAACCGTGCGCGAGTGAGTGCCGTGCGCAGCGCGGGACAGATCGAAAGCAGCAGGTCGCGGTCCATCCACGCATTGTGGCAGCACCCTGGTGCCGCGCCCCGGGCCGGGGAACCGGGTCAGCCCTCGATGATGCGCGGCTGTGGGCCCTCGAGCGCCGTGGTGTCGTCGGCGCGGCCGTCCCAACGGCTGGGCTCGTCCTTCGACCGCGGTGGGCGATCGTTGGCGATGAGCACCGCCACCCAGGGAAGGGGGACCGACAGAGCGAGGATGCCCACCGAGAGCCACGGATTGGCGAACGCCGCGTACGCGAGCGCAGCGAGGATCATGGCGGGGATGCGGAAGGACATGAGCGTCAGGTACTTGCGGACCCTCGCTCGGTGCTGCTCCTCCAGCGACGACGCCGCCTCGGTGATCAGAACCGGTTTCTCGGGTGACCCGTCGTCGTAGTCCCCATGGAAACCCGGAGTTCTCGACATCCTTCTACTGTCCCACTCGCGTCCACGGAATGCACATACACATCCGCACCCGGGGTGCGGCATCATGTAACGGTGAGCACCGACATCAAGGAACGGCCGGATACCACCACCGACGAAACCACCGACGACGACACTCCCAAGTTCTTCCACTACGTCAAGAAGGACAAGATCGCCGAGAGTGCGGTCATGGGTACCCATGTCGTCGCGCTGTGCGGCGAAGTCTTCCCGGTGACGCGCTCCCCGAAGCCGGGGTCACCGGTGTGCCCGGAATGCAAGAAGGTCTACGAGGGTCTGCGCAAGGGCGACTGATCGACCGTCTCGTCCGGGGCCGCCGGCGCGGGTTCGCCGACGATGCCCTCCGCTGCGCGTGGGTGCGGCGCGTCCACGGGGCACGACTCGGGTTCCCGCTGCCCCGGCCGCATGATGTCCGGTAGCCGGATCGGGATCGGTGCCGTCCCCAGCCGCCGGGTCAGGCCGGTCACCGCGGCCGGTGCGGGCGCTGCGGCCGCCCGCTCGGCGAGCCACCGGCGCATCTGTTCGATGCGGGTCTCGCGCGCCGGCCAGAACTCCTGCACCGTCGCGTTGAACTCGGCGCCCAGCACGACGGCGAAGCCGAGGAAGAAGGTGAACAGCAGGAACGCGATCGGGGTGGCGAGCGCTCCGTAGGTGTATCCGGTCCCGGAGACCCATCGCAGGTACCAGCGCAGCGCCGCGCTCGATGCCATGAAGAACGTGCCCGCCAGGATCGCACCACCCAGCAGGCGGTGCCACGGCAGGGACCTCGGCAACGCCACCTTGTACAGCGTCGTCAGGCCCACGAGCAGCAGCAGGCCCACCCCGGGATAGTAGAAGGTGTCCAGCAACCGGGACCCGACGTCGTACCACGCCTCCGGCAGTGCCCGTCCGATCATGGTCGGCCCGAGCGCGACGAGCGGCAGCGTGAACACCGCCAGGACGAGGAACACCACGTACAGCAGCAGGGCGAAGAACCGCTGCCAGACGGGATGACGGTGGTCGTGCTGGTCGTGTGCCTCGTCGATGGAGTCGACGAACGTGGAGATCGCCGACGAACCCGCCCACAGCGACAGCAGGAATCCGAGGGACATCACGTCGGCGCGGCCCCGCAGCAGCACGTCCTGCACCGTGGGCCCGATGATGTCGTCGACCACGTTCTCGCTGAACATGGTGCGGGAGAACGTCACGATCTTGGACTGGATGATCTCCACCGTATCGGGTCCGAACCACCCGGCGACGTAGCCGAGACTGCCCAGCAGCCCCAGCAGCAGCGGGGGCAGCGACAGCGTCTGCCAGAAGGCGGCCGCCGCGGCCTTGCTGAAGATGGAGTCGTCCCATGCCTTGACCGCCGTCCGGGCGAGCACCTGCAGCCCGCGATGCACCGGCCGCCGCCGCGGGCGCGGTGCGGCGGTCGATCCGGCCGGAGGAGGTGTGTCGCTCATGGGTACTTCCAGCATTCCTGACGACACGCCGCAGTGCGCGGCGGCGGGCCGACGACACCGCGAATTCTGACATGATCGTCTCCTGTCGCCCGCGTCACGGCCGGCGGCTCGGATGCGGGCGGGGCCGGCGGACCGGGATAGGCTGCTCGACGGCCGTCGTCCGTCCGGCGACCGCACGGCGGTGTCCGTCCGCCCGACGGCGGGCCGCAGAGCGAGACCACCCGCACGACCGGAGAAGGAGCACGAGTAGCCGGTGAGCACCGAGACCGTCGGAACAGCGCCCTCCGCCCCGGCCGGACAGCTGCGCGCCTGGCAGCGCCGAGCCCTGACGAAGTACCTCGCGACGAGCCCGCGGGACTTTCTCGCCGTCGCGACCCCCGGCGCCGGTAAGACCACGTTCGCGCTTCGAGTCGCGGGCGAACTGCTGCGCGACCGCACCGTCGACCAGGTGACGGTCGTCGCCCCCACCGAGCATCTCAAGCACCAGTGGGCCGCTTCGGCCGCGCGCTCCGGCATCGCCCTGGACTCGAACTTCACCAACTCCACCGGCCAGACGTCGAGCGACTTCCACGGCGTCGTGGTGACCTACGCGCAGGTGGCCTCGCACCCGTTCAAACACCGCGTCCGCACCGAGGCCCGCCGCACCCTGGTGATCCTCGACGAGATCCACCACGGCGGCGACGCCAAGAGCTGGGGTGAGGGAATCCGGGAGGCGTTCGGCGACGCCACCCGCCGGCTCGCCCTGACCGGTACCCCGTTCCGCAGCGACGACAGCGCCATCCCGTTCGTGACATACGAACCGAACACCGACGGCTTCATGCAGTCCAGGGCCGACCATGCGTACGGCTACGCCGACGCCCTCGCGGACGGTGTCGTGCGTCCGGTGGTCTTCCTCGCCTACTCCGGCGAAGCCCGATGGCGCAACAACGCGGGGGAGGAGTACTCGGCACGACTCGGTGAGCCGCTCAGCGCCGAGCAGACCGCACGCGCGTGGCGGACCGCTCTCGATCCGGCCGGCGACTGGATCCCGGCCGTCCTCACCGCCGCCAACACGCGGCTCGAGCAACTGCGCCAGGGCGGGATGCCCGATGCGGGCGGACTGGTCATCGCCAGCGACCAGACGGTGGCCCGCGCGTACGCCAAGATCCTCGAGCAGCTCACCGGTGAGACGCCCGCCCTCGTCCTGTCCGACGACCCGACCGCGTCGCGGCGCATCTCGGAGTTCGACGCGAGCACGCAGCGCTGGATGGTGGCGGTGCGCATGGTGTCCGAGGGCGTCGACGTCCCTCGGCTCGCGGTGGGCGTGTACGCCACCAGCGCCTCGACGCCGCTGTTCTTCGCCCAGGCCATCGGCCGTTTCGTGCGGTCGCGACGCAAGGGCGAGACCGCGAGCGTGTTCCTGCCGTCCGTGCCGGTGCTTCTCGACCTGGCCAGCCAGCTCGAGGCGCAGCGGGACCACGTGCTCGGTAAGCCGCACCGCGTGAAGGAGGGCTTCGACGACGACCTGCTTGCCGACGCCAACCGGACCAAGGACGAACCGGGCGAGGAGGAGAAGGCGTTCACCGCGCTCGGCGCGGAGGCCGAACTCGACCAGGTGATCTACGACGGCTCCTCGTTCGGCACGGCGACGTTCTCCGGCAGCGAGGAAGAGGCCGACTACCTGGGTCTGCCCGGGCTGCTCGACGCCGAACAGATGCGGGCGCTGCTTCGTCGCCGGCAGCAGGAGCAGCTGGACAAGCCGACGCCGGTCCCCGCACCCGCTCCGCCGCCGCAGGTGGCCGAGCGGGTGGCGACCGCCGACTCGCTGGCCCGGCTGCGCAAGGAACTGAACTCGCTCGTCGCGATGCACCACCACCGGACCGGTAAGCCGCACGGGGTCATCCACGGGGAGTTGCGACGGCAGTGCGGGGGTCCGCCGACCGCGATCGCCACGGCCGAGCAACTCGGCGACCGCATCGCGCTGCTGCGCCAGTGGTGAACCCACTGCCGACGCACCCCCGAAACGGCGAAACGGGCGACCACCCGCGGTGGTCGCCCGTTTCGGCTCGGGTCTCGGAGTCGTCCGGCTCCGGAACGGTGGATCAGACGGCGGCTTCGGCGTCGGACTCGATCGTGGCGCCGAGTTCACGCAGCCGGTCGGTGTGCTCCTTGGCGTGGTGGCCGCAGAAGAGCAGCTCGCCACCGGTGGCAAGGACGGCACGGACGCGAGCGGCTGCACTGCACCGATCGCAGCGGTCTGCGGCGGTCAACTTCGGGCTGGTCAACGTTCCGGGCATGACTCCTCCAAACTGGCCACCACTGTCGTCGGTTGCCTGGGGTCTGGTCCGCCGCACCGGGCCGGCGCGGTGGAACTACTGTGTCAGACGATTCCCGTTCACGCGTTGTTCCAATCCTCCGAAAATCGTGTCGAGTTTCACCCCCGACCCCCCCGAACGCCCACGACGTGCGGTTTCGGGGCTGCGGGTGTTCGCTCACAGCGCAGAGCCCTCGGCGGTGTCGCGGGCCCGGAACGGCCACCGGGAGAGGCTGCGGTGACGAATCGGCTGGTACACATCTGCGCGCGAGCCGACTGGGAGCGGGCGCAGCGCCAAGGAGAGCTTGCCCCCGACTCGCTCGCCACGCACGGGTTCGTGCACCTGTCGACCCCGGAACAGGTGCACCTGCCGGCGAACCGGTTGTTCGCCGGCCGCACGGACCTGGTGCTGCTGCATCTCGACCCGGCGCGGCTCGCGGACGAAGTGCGATGGGAGCCGGGCCTCCCGGACGATCCGGAGGGGATGACGTTTCCGCACCTCTACGGCCCGCTGCCGGTCGCTGCGGTCACCGCGGTGGTGGACTATCGCCCCGGGGGAAACGGACTTTTCGGGGATCCCTGAGGGTGCGCCGTCACCCGGGTGGACTGTGAGTCCTACTCTGGCGGCATGAACGTCGAAGTGACGCCGCTTCCCGGAATCGGCGTGCGCAAGGACTTCGAGCTGGCGTCGGGTCGGCGGATCGGGGTCATCACGCATCGGGACGGCCATTCGGACCTCATCGTCTCGAAGGCGGACGATCCCGATGCCTGTGCGGCCTCCCTGCCGCTGACCGTCGAGGAGGCCGCCACCCTGAGCAACCTGCTCGGCGCGCCGCAACTCGTCGCCCAGCTCCAGGAGGACCACCGGGAACTGCCCGGGATCATCACCCGGCAGCTGCACATCCACGACAGCTCCCGTTTCGACGGGGCAGTGCTCGGGGACACGGCGATGCGTACCCGCACGGGTGTGTCCGTCGTCGCGGTGATGCGCGCCGGGCAGGTGACGCCCTCGCCGGGGCCGGACTTCGTACTCACCGGGGGAGACATCCTCGTCGCCGTCGGCACGGCCGACGGCCTGGACGCCGCGGCCAGGATCCTGCGCAACGGCTGACCGATGAATTCGACCACGCTCGCCCTGATCGAACTGGGGGCGGTGTTCTTCGCCCTCGGCGTGCTCGGACGCCTCGCCGCGCGCTTCGCCATGTCGCCGATCCCGTTCTACCTCCTCGGCGGTCTCGCGTTCGGCACCGGTGGGTTCATCCAGCTGGGTGACATCAGCGAGTTCAGTCACGTTGCCAGTGAGATCGGCGTGGTCCTGCTGCTGCTGCTCCTCGGCCTGGAGTACACGGCCTCCGAACTCGTCACCGGGCTCAAACGGTCCCGCGCGGCAGGCCTGCTCGATCTCGTACTCAACGCCGCGCCGGGAGTGGTGATCGCGCTGCTGCTCGGGTGGGGCGCGACGGGGGCGTTCGTCCTCGGTGGCATCACCTACATCTCGTCCTCGGGCATCATCGCCAAGACCCTGACCGACCTCGGTCGCCTGGGTAACCGGGAGACTCCCGTGGTGCTGTCGATCCTCGTCTTCGAGGACCTCGCGATGGCGGTGTACCTGCCGATCCTGACCGCGGTGCTCGCAGGGGTCAGCCTGATCGGTGGGCTCGAGGCCGTCGCGATCGCGCTGGGGCTGGTCACGGTCGTGCTCGTGCTGGTGCTGCGATACGGGCGTTACGTCTCCGCGGTGCTCGACAGCCCGGACAGCGAGACGCTGCTGCTCAAGCTTCTCGGCGCCGCGCTGCTGGTCGCCGGTGTCAGCTCGGCGATGCAGGTCTCGGCGGCGGTCGGCGCGTTTCTGCTCGGCATCGCGATCTCCGGCTCGACCGCCCACAACGCGGCCCGCGTCCTCGAGCCGCTGCGGGATCTCTTCGCGGCGATCTTCTTCGTGTTCTTCGGCCTCAACACCGATCCGACCGCCATTCCTCCGGTACTGGGGTGGGCGGCGCTGCTCGCCGTCGTCACGGCGCTGACGAAGGTCGCCACCGGCTGGTGGGCGGCGCGACAGCACGGCATCGCCACCATGGGCCGCGCTCGCGCGGGCGCCGCCCTCATCGCCCGCGGTGAGTTCTCCATCGTCATCGCCGGACTCGCCGTCACCTCGGGTCACGTGGACGCCGAGCTCGCAGCCCTCGCTTCGGCGTACGTGCTCATCACGGCGGTGCTCGGCCCCGTGGCGGCGCGGTTCGTCGAGCCGGCGACCCGCGCCGTGGTACCCCGGCTACGCGAACGGCCGCCGGCTGCGGAGCCGACGGCCGATCGCCGTGAAGCGGAGGAGTTCTAGGTGGATCCTCAGTCGAGGTAGTCGCGCAGCACCTGCGACCGCGACGGGTGCCGCAGCTTCGACATGGTCTTCGACTCGATCTGCCGGATCCGCTCGCGGGTGACCCCGTAGACCTGCCCGATCTCGTCGAGGGTCCGCGGCTGACCGTCGGTCAGGCCGAACCGCAGCCGGACCACCCCGGCCTCACGTTCGGACAGTGTCTCGAGTACCGACTGCAGCTGATCCTGCAGCAGCGTGAACGACACCGCGTCCACCGCCACCACGGCCTCGCTGTCCTCGATGAAGTCGCCGAGCTGGCTGTCGCCCTCGTCGCCGATGGTCTGGTCGAGCGAGATCGGCTCCCGGGCGTACTGCTGGATCTCCAGTACCTTCTCCGGCGTGATGTCCATCTCCTTGGCCAGTTCCTCCGGAGTGGGCTCGCGCCCGAGGTCCTGGAGGAGCTCACGCTGGATGCGGCCGAGCTTGTTGATCACCTCGACCATGTGCACCGGGATGCGGATGGTGCGGGCCTGATCCGCCATGGCGCGGGTGATGGCCTGCCGGATCCACCAGGTGGCGTACGTGGAGAACTTGTAACCCTTGGTGTAGTCGAACTTCTCCACCGCGCGGATCAGACCGAGATTGCCCTCCTGGATGAGATCCAGGAAGGCCATCCCCCGGCCGGTGTAGCGCTTGGCGAGTGAGACGACGAGTCGCAGGTTGGCCTCGAGCAGATGGTTCTTGGCGCGGTTGCCGTCGCGGCAGATCCAGTTCAGGTCGCGGCGCTGCGCGACCGGCAGCTTCTCGCCCTTGTCGGCGTACTCCTGCAGCCGGTAGGTCGCGTACAGGCCGGCCTCGATGCGCTTGGCGAGCTCGACCTCCTCCTCGGCGTTGAGCAGGGCAACCTTGCCGATCTGCTTGAGGTAGGCGCGCACCGAGTCGGCGGAGGCGGTCAGCTCGGCGTCCTTGCGGGCCTGCCGCAGCGCCTCCGACTCCTCTTCGTCCCAGACGAAGTCGCCCGACGCCTTGTCCTTGTCGCTGGGCTCGTCGTCGGCGTCCGCCGCCTCCACGACCACGTCCTCGGCGCCTTCGAGTTCGGCCTCGGCGACGTCGATGTCCTCGAGCGCGGCTTCCTCGCCCTCGAACTCGTCGCCGGCCGGCTTGCCCGCCTTCTTGGCGGCGGCCTTCTTCGCCGTCGTCTTCTTGGCGGCGGCCTTCTTCGCCGGGGCCTTCTTGGCGGCCGCCTTCTTCGCCGGGGCCTTCTTGGCCGGGGCCTTCTTCGCCGGCCGCTTCGTGGCGGGTGCGGTACCGGTCGCGGATTCCGCGGCGTCCGCGGAGGCTGCCGATTCGTTGGGGGAATCAGCCGTGTGGATGTCGGTGGCTGCCACGTACGCCCTTTCGTGACGAGGTAGTGCGGCGTCGCGCCAGAGGGGTTCCGGCGGAGAGGTCTGTCGGGATCAGGCCGGTTCGCAGCCGGCTGTGCACCATTGTAACGATCGCCGTCGTGCGCGATGTGCAGGACTCAGGGGTGGACGCCTGTTTTCGCAGCCCACGCGGCCCCGATGATGCCGGCGGTGTTGCGCAACGCGGCCGGAACGACGGGCGTGCGGTTGGTCAGCAGCGGGATCCACTTCTCGTGCTTGCGGCTGATGCCGCCGCCGGCGATGAACAGGTCGGGCCACAGCAGGGCCTCGAACCGCGACAGCACCAGCGAGACCTCCTTGGCCCACCGCTTGTACGACCACTCGTTGCTCTCCTTGACCGACGACGCCGCGCGGTGCTCGGCTTCCATCCCGTCGACCTCCATGTGCCCGAACTCGGTGTTCGGCAACAGAACGCCGTTGTGCAGCACCGCCGAGCCGATCCCTGTTCCGAAGGTGAGCAGGACGACCACTCCCGACGCGTCCCTGGCCGCACCGAAGCGGTCCTCGGCGAGACCGGCGGCATCCGCGTCGTTCAGCACGCTGATTGGGCGATCCCCCAGAGCCGAAGCGAACAACGCCCGGGCGTCGGTGCCGATCCATGCCGGATCGATGTTCGCGGCCGTACGCGCCACCCCACCGGTCACCACACTGGGCAGGGTGACCCCCACCGGTCCGGTCCACTGCGCCTGCTCCACGATTCGGGCGACGGTGTCCGCGACCGCCTGCGGAGTCGACGGCTGGGGAGTCAGGATCTTGATGCGCTCACCCACCAGAACACCCGTGGACATGTCGACGACCCCGCCCTTGATGCCGCTGCCCCCGACGTCGACACCGAATCCCAGAAGGTCCGGATCCGGCATGGCCGGCTGGGTCGTCTGCGTCATCTCGCGCTCCCTCTCGTCACCGGAACAGTCACCGCGGGCAACCGCTGTCGTGACGTCACCCTAATGCGAACGCGGCGGCAACGCGGGTGGTGCCGTACCGCGCAGTGTGTTCGGATACTCGGGTGCCCGACACCCCGGATCCCCACCCTTGCACCCTTTCCCGCGACGCCACCACGGACCCGGCCCGGCTGCGGGAGATCGCCGTGGACGTCGCGGTGGCGGCCGCCGCCCACGTGCGCGCCCGGCGGCCCGAGCTGTTCCCGGCCGCCGACCCGGGTGCTCGCACGGCCGGCGCGGTGCGATCGAAGAGCACCGACACCGATCCGGTGACGATGGCGGACACCGAGACCGAGGACCTCATCCGGCGACTGCTGACCCGGTCGCGGCCGGGCGACGCGATCCTCGGAGAGGAGGGCGGCGCCGATGCCGGGTCGACCGGTGTCCGATGGGTTGTCGACCCCATCGACGGCACGGTGAACTTCGTGTACGGCATCCCCGCGTACGCGGTCTCGATAGCAGCCCAGGTCGGTGGAAGATCCGTGGCGGGAGCGGTGGTCGATGTCGCCGCCGGAGATGTCTACTCGGCCGCGCGCGGAGAGGGGGCCACCCGCACCGACGCCGGGGGATCGGTGACGCGTCTGCGCTGCAACCCGGTCGGGGACATCGCCCACGCACTCGTCGCGACCGGCTTCTCCTACGCGCCGCACCGGCGCGAACGACAGGGCCTTCTGGTGGCGGAGCTGCTGCCGAGAGTGCGGGACATCCGCCGGATCGGCGCGGCCGCCCTGGACCTGTGCATGGTGGCTTCGGGCCGGGTCGATGCCCACTACGAACACGGGCTGCAACCGTGGGACTGGGCCGCCGGTGCGCTGATCGCCGCGGAGGCGGGCGCCTGGGTGCGGCTACCGACCGGTGGCGGCGACGTCGGCGAGATCACCGTCGCCGCTGCACCCGGCGTCGCAGCACAGCTCGCGGACCTGCTCGCCACGTTCGGCGCCGACGCTCCGATCCCGGCCTGACGGTCCGCGGCGCTCAGCAGCGGGCGTCGCGGGCCGCCGCCAGCAGGTCGATGTCCAGCGGCGCGGCGACCGCACCCACCGGCGCCTCCCGCAGCGACTGCAGCACCTCCTCGGCATCGGCGTTGGGCGCGATCTCCTTGGAGTAGGTGCCCAGGGCGAGGTCGACGGTGTCGTCGGCACGGTCGTCGCGGACGAGTTCGGCGCACGGTGCGACCAGCCACACCGTGCTGGCAGCTGCGGCTCCGGCGGCCCCGAACCTGATCTGACCGTGGCACTGCATGTTCTGGTCGACGTAGACGGGGTCGTTGCCCGCCTGGACGTCCGGTGCGCTCGCGAAGCCGTACTCGGCCAGCTGGGTGGCCACATGGGTCGCCTGGCCACGTTCACCGTTGGCGTTGAACACCCGCACCCGCGTCGCCGCCAGGGGAGCGGGCTCGACGTCGAGCAGGACGGACCGGTCGACCACCTCGCCGAGGGGGGCCGGTTGCGGTCCTCCGGGCTCCGACGGCACGGTCGGCGGGGCGTTGCATGCCACGGTCCGGGATACCGGGTCGGAACCGGCGAACACCGATGCCCACACCACGATCCCGACCGTAGCCAGAATCGCGAACAGTGCCGCGGCCGGCACGACGCGGCGGCGGGGGAACGGCCGGCCGCGTTCGTCACGCGCCCGGCCTTCGGTGATCAGGGAAACCACGGCGCCCTGCCTCTCGCATCTCCAAGGGGTGTGTGCGACCACTGTAGAGGGCATCCCGGGGGGGTCCGCGAAGGCGGGCGAACGGTGGAATGTCTCGAGTTGCTGTGGTGTTGGTGACAATTGACCGACATTTCCCCGGATCGCGTGTATCGGTTACGGCTTCTGTGGGTACTTCCGCTATTGTTCGGCGGCCCAGGTCGTCGAAGATTCGATGATCGGGCTTTCGACAGCGGGAGGCCCGGGTCGTGTCCGGGACCCGGACACGGTCGGCGGGAACTTCCGGAGACGGTCGGGCGTTGCCCCCGCCGAAGGACATGAACAGTGTCCTCCGGCCGGGCACCTGCACGAGGACTAGAGGTAGAGGAAATGGCGACTGACTACGACGCACCGAGGCGAACCGAAACCGACGAGGTGTCGGAGGATTCACTCGAAGAACTGAAGGCGCGACGCAACGAGGCGCAGTCCGCCGTCGTGGACGTCGACGAGTCGGATACCGCGGAGTCCTTCGAGCTGCCCGGCGCCGATCTGTCCGGCGAGGAGCTGTCGGTCCGGGTGGTGCCCAAGCAGGCCGACGAGTTCACCTGCTCGAGCTGCTTCCTGGTACACCACCGCAGTCGGCTCGCCAGCGACGAGAACGGCGTGATGATCTGCCGGGACTGTGCAGCCTGAGTCCCGGCGGGACTGTGCAGCCTGAGTCCCGGCGGGACTGTCCACGCTGAGTCCCGGACGATCGCGCTGACCGGCCGCGCCCGGTTCAGTGTCCGGAGTGGTCGGCGCATCCCAGGGCGGCCTGCAGCTCCGCGGGCCGCCTGGTGCTGATCAGCCAGTACGGGGTGGGGTCGTCCGGGTCGTCCAGCACGACGAGCACCATCGTCCCGATCCACGGGCGGTGCTGGACGTATGCCGCCGGGTCGAGCTGGCGGCCCAGGGCGGCGCTCTTCGCCGACGCCGGCACCACGACAGCGCGGGAGATCACCTCGAGCGGCAGGTGCGCCCGGCCGACGATCAGTTCCCCGCCCGTCACCTCCAACCGCAGACGGGACAGCCACACGAGCGCCCAGACAGGGAACGGCAGCAGCAGCACGTACGGCAGCCAGGCTTGCAGACCGGGCGCCCCCATGTGCAGTTCCGCGGCCAGCAGCGCGGCCACGCCCAGGCCGAGGGGCCACCACCACAGCGGCACCCACATCCGTTCGGAGTAGACCGGCACGTCGGTCGTCTGCTGCGCATCCGCGTCGGGTCGAGAGGTTCGAGACACGTCCATCAGAGTAGTCTCGGTGCACGTGACCGATCTTCCAGCCGTCCCTCTGCTCCGTCTGGACCCGGGGATTCCTGTGCCCGCCCGCGCACACACCGGCGACGCCGGCGTGGACTTGTGCACCACGGTGGACGTGACCCTCGAGCCCGGGCGGCGAGCGCTGGTGGGGACCGGCATCGCGGTGGCCCTGCCCGTCGGCACGGTGGGTCTGATCCATCCGCGTTCCGGCCTGGCCGCGAAGTTCGGGCTCTCGGTGGTCAATACCCCCGGGACGGTGGATGCGGGCTACCGCGGCGAGATCAAGGTGTGCCTGATCAACCACGATCCCGACCGCGCGGTCGAGCTGCGTCGTGGCGACCGCATCGCCCAACTGCTCGTGCAGAAGGTGGAACTCGTCGACTTCGTCGAGGTCGACTCTCTCGACGACACCAGCCGAGGCGCCGGAGGATACGGATCGAGCGGTGGGCACGCAGGTCTGGTGAAGGAAGGTTCCTGACATGTTCGGACGACGCCGGAAGAACCGGGACGCCGAAGCACCCGGACTCGCGGACGAGGCTGAGTTCGCGCCCATGCCCGGGGAAGACGAGACACCGGTGCCGCAGGGCGGTCCCTACGACATCGACGACATCGGCGAGGACGCGGTCGGCGGCCGGCTCGACCTCGGGTCGGTCCTCGTGCCGCTGCCGCCGGGTGGGCAGATCCAGGTGGAGATGGCGCCGAACGGTCAACCCCAGGCCGTGCATCTGGTGACCCAGCACGGACGGATCACCGTCTCCGCGTACGCGGCGCCGAAGTCTCCGGGGCAGTGGCGGGAGGTGGCTGCCGAGCTGGCCGAATCGCTGCGCCGCGACAATGCGACGGTCAGCATCGAGAGCGGACCGTGGGGCCGGGAACTGCAGGGCAGCACCCCGAACGCGGATCTGCGCTTTCTGGGGGTCGACGGTTACCGGTGGATGATCCGCTGCGTGGTCGCCGGGCCGGCCGGTTCGGTGACGGCTGATTCGCCGCTGGTGGAGACCGCACGCAGCATCGTCGCCGAAACCGTCGTGCGTCGCGGCCAGGATCCGCACCCGGTGCGCACGCCGTTGCCGGTGGTGCTGCCGAAGGCTCTTGCCGAGCAACTAGCCGCCGCCGCACAGCAGCAGCAGCACGCAGCCGCGCAGCAGGCAGCGCAGCCGACGCCCCAGCAGCCGGGACCTCAGCAGCCGGGACCTCAGCAGCCGGGACCTCAGCAGCCGGCACCTCAGCAGCCGGCACCGCCTCAGCAGCCGGCACCACAGACGCGCCCGCGGCACGGCGAGTCGGGCTCGGCGATGCAGCAGCTCGGTTTCTGACGGTCCGATCCGTCAGCCCCGGACGCGCCGCAGCGCCTTCAGGCAGGTCGTTCCCAGTACGGACGGGTCGGCGCCGATCTCGGCGAGGGTGACGGTGCCCAGCGCGGCCCGCGTCAGGTGGGCACACCATTCCTGCGCGACCGCGAGGGGATGGACCGCGTCGTCCACGGCGGCGGCGATGCCGACCGGCACCTCCACGGCCTGCAGCTCGTGCAGGTCCAGGGCCCAGTATCGGGATGCCTCGTCGAGCGCCGCCGGCAGGCCCGGCCACTGCGACCGCCAGGAGCGGGCCAGTTCCGTCCCGAGCCACGCGGGGCTGGACGCCACCATCGCGGCGGTCACCGCAGCCAGCCCGTGGGTACGTAGCTCCCCGGCGGTCCATCGGGCGCTCGCCGCCGCCGGTGCGGCGTCCGGTGAGCCCGTCCACGCCGGCAGCGCAGCCAGCACGCCGACGGTGCGTCCGGGATTCTCGGCCGCCCATCGCAGTGCGACCGCGGCCCCGAGCGATACGCCGCCCACCAGCACCGGCCCCTCGGCCGCGGCCCGGTCGAGGGCATCGACGTAGCTGCCGACCACGCGTGCCGGATCCGGGTCGACCGCGACGGTGCGTACTCCGGTGGCGGCGAGCGGACCCGCGAACGCACGCTCGGCGAAGTGCGCGTCGGAGCCTGTTCCGGGCAGGATCACGGCGACGACAGCCCTGGTCGCGTGGCGTTCGGGGGAGCTGTTCACGGAGGGCATGCCCCGATCCTGCCGGACCCGTCGGCGCAGGTGGGAACCGGAGTGGTTGCCCTGTCCCGATAGGTCTACAGTGGCCCTCAGGAAAGCCCCATGCGCGGCCCGCGACCCGTGCCGCGCCCGTTCCAGGAGCACGCTATGGCAACCGCCGCAGCCGGTTACTTCCGCCGACTCACCCGTCGGCTCACGGAAGATCTCGAACAGCTCGACGCCGAGGAGATCGCCGAAACCGCCCAGGCGACCGGGGCCCGCCGCGCTTGCGACTGTGCGCGCGGGGAGGAAGTGACCATGTTCGGCCGCCTCCGCAGTGTCGAGGCGTGCCCGAAGGCCGCCAGCGCCGCCGTCGAGGCGGAACTGTTCGACGGCACCGAAGCCGTCAAGCTCGTGTGGATCGGACGTCGCCGCATCCCGGGCATCGAGCCGGGCAAGACGCTGCTCGTGCGCGGCCGCGTCGGCGAACGCGACGGCGCGAAGGTCCTCTACAACCCGTATTACGAACTGCGCGAGCGGGCCTGACCCGGTCGTCGCCCCGCGCCCGTACCCGGCGCCACCCGCCCCTGAGCTGAGCTGTGGCACCCTCGTAGGAGTGAGCGAGAAGCAGCAGACGGTTCTGGAACAACTCGGTGGACTCAGCGGGTTGGTCTCGTCGACCGTGCCCGTGCTGGTGTTCGTTCCGGTCAACAGCATCTGGGGTCTGACCGCCGCGATCTGGGCCGCCCTCGCCGCGGCCACCGCCGTGCTCGTGTGGCGGCTCGTCCAGCGCACTCCCGTCCAACCCGCCGTCTCAGGGTTCCTCGGTGTGGGTGTGTGCGCGTTCATCGCCTATCGCACCGGCGACGCCAAGGGATACTTCCTCTTCGGCATCTACACCAGTCTGCTGTACGCCGCCGGCTTCGTCCTGTCCGTCCTGGTGCGGCGACCCCTGGTCGGCGTGATCTGGGGCATGCTCAACGGGCAGGGATCGTCCTGGCGGCGGCACCGTGTCGCCGTGCGCGCCTACGACATCGCGACGGCGGCGTGGGCGCTCGTGTTCGCGGCCCGCTACCTCGTGCAACACGAGCTGTACGACGCCGACCGGACCGGCTGGCTCGCCGTGGCCCGCATCGGCATGGGATGGCCGCTGACTGCGGTGGCGTTGCTGGTCACGTTGTGGGCCGTGCGCCGCGCTGATCGGGTCGTCGAACCGGCGCCCGAGACGGTCGACGAGCCGATCGAGACCGGGCCGGGCCGGGCCGCCGACGGCCCCGACCAGGACGTCCGCTGATCCGCTAGAGCCCGAGCGCTCCCCGCAGTTCCTGTTCCACCTCGTCCGCGGCGACGAACAGCAGTTCGTCGCCGCCTTCGAGCGGGTCGTCGGGCTGCGGGACGATGACGCGGCCCCCGCGCAGGATCGTCACCAGGGCCGCGTCCCGGGGCAGTTGCAGTTTGCGCACCGGTTTCCCGGCCAGCGCGGTGGTGTCCGGCAGGGTGATCTCGACCAGGTTCGCGCCCTTGCGCAGTGTCATCAGCCGGACCAGATCGCCGACCGAGACGGCCTCCTCGACCAGCGACGCCAGCATGCGCGGCGTGGAGACGGCGACGTCGACCCCCCACGACTCGTCGAACAGCCACTCGTTGCGCGGGTCGTTGACGCGCGCGACGACCCGCGCGACCCCGAACTCGGTGGTGGCAAGCAGGCTCAGCACCAGGTTCGCCTTGTCGTCGCCGGTCGCGGCGATCACCACGTCGTACTGCTCGAGTTGTGCGGCCTCGAGCAGGCTCAGCTCGCAGGCGTCGGCGTGCACCCACTTGGCATCGGGCACGGAGTCGGGCTCGACGTGCTCGAGCTTGCGCTCGAGCAGCATGACGTCGTGGTGGTTGCGGATCAGTTCGCGCGCGATGGAGCGCCCGACGGCTCCCGCCCCCGCAATGGCCACCTTCATCGGCGATCCTCTCGGTGATGTCCGGGTCGTGTGTTCGGCTGCGCCTGCTGGCACCGGACGGTCAGTCGTCGGCCGCGGGGGGCTGTTCGGCGAGGGCGATCGCCTCGGCGACGGTGCCCGAGACGGCCGCGATGTAGACCTGGTCGTCGGCCTGCAGCACCGTCTTCCGGTCGGGTAGGACCCCGGTGCCGAAGCGGATGACGAACGCGACCCGCGAATGGGTCGCCGCCTCGAAGTCGGTGACGTTGCGGCCGATCCAGTCCTCGTGCACCGAGACCTCGGCGACGGCGACGGTGCCCGTCGGATCCCGCCACTTGGCGGTCTGGCTCTCGTGGGTGAGGTTGTGCAGGAACCGGTCGGTCGTCCACGGCACCGTGGCGACGGTCGGGATCCCGAGGCGCTCGTACACCGCGGCGCGCTTGGCATCGTAGATGCGGGCGACGACGCGCTCGACACCGAAGGTCTCCCGGGCCACCCGGGCCGAGATGATGTTCGAATTGTCTCCGGACGAGACCGCGGCGAACGCGTCGGCCCGCTCGATGCCGGACCGCACCAGCACGTCCCGATCGAAGCCCATCCCCACGATCGTGTGTCCCGGGAAGTCCGGGCCGAGCCGAAGGAACGCGCTCGGGTCGCGATCGATGACGGCCACCTCGTTGCCCAGCCGGACGAGCGCCGCAGCCAGGGAGGAACCCACCCGGCCGCAACCCATGACCACCACGTACACCGTTCGCTCCGATTCTCTTGCTTGCCGTGTCGCCCGGTCGCGACGCGCAGAACCGAACCGTACCGCTCGCGCAGGACCGGTGTGCAGTGCCCGGCGAAGGTGCCCCGGCAGCGGTGCATTTCGGACACGACCCCGGGCGCCCGGCGGGTGGCCGGCGGGACGGCTTAGGCTTTGCGAGTGTCCAAGCTCTCGACCGCCACGAAGCGGTTGTTGTTGGGTAGGCCGTTTCGCAGCGACACGCTCGGTCACACGTTGCTGCCCAAGCGAATCGCCCTGCCGGTGTTCGCATCCGACGCGCTGTCGTCGGTGGCGTACGCCCCGGAGGAGATCTTCCTCGTCCTGTCGGTCGCGGGTCTGTCGGCGTATGTGTTCACCCCGTGGATCGGCGTCGCGGTGGCGCTCGTCCTCGCGGTCGTCGTCGCGAGCTACCGGCAGAACGTGCACGCCTATCCGTCGGGGGGCGGAGACTACGAGGTGGCGACCAAGAATCTGGGCCCGACCGCCGGCCTGACCGTCGGCAGCGCCCTGATGGTCGACTACGTGCTCACCGTCGCCGTCTCGATCTCCTCGGCTGCGGCGAACATCGGCTCGGCGGTCCCGTTCGTGGCGCAGCACAAGGTGCTCTTCGCGGTCGCCGCGATCGTCGTGCTGACCGCGATCAATCTGCGTGGCCTCCGCGAGGCCGGCACGGCCTTCGCGATTCCCACCTACGCCTTCATGATCGGCATGCTCGTGATGTTGGGCTGGGGGCTGGTGCGCATCTTCGTGTTCGGCGAGGACGTCCGGGCCGAGTCGGCCGGCTTCGAGTTGGTCGCCGAGCAGTCCGGTCTGACGGCGATCGCGTTCGTGTTCCTCATCGCCCGCGCGTTCTCGTCCGGGTGTGCGGCCCTGACCGGGGTCGAGGCCATCAGCAACGGGGTGCCCGCGTTCCGCAAGCCGAAGTCCCGGAACGCTGCCACGACCCTGCTCATGCTCGGTGGGATCGCGATCGTGCTGCTTCTCGGCATGATCCTGCTCGCGAACAAGGTGGGTGTGGTCATCGCCGAGCATCCCGAGACCCAGCTGCGCGGCGCGCCGGACGACTACCAGCAGAAGACGCTCGTCGCACAGTTGGCGCACGCGGTGTTCGAGGGCTTCCCGCTCGGCTTCGTGCTGATCACCGTCGTGACGGCGCTGATCCTGGTGCTGGCCGCCAACACGGCGTTCAACGGCTTCCCGGTGCTGGCCTCGGTGTTGGCGCAGGACCGCTACCTGCCCCGGCAGCTGCACACCCGCGGCGACCGGCTGGCCTTCAGCAACGGCATCCTGTTCCTCTCGGGCGTGGCCATCGTGTTCGTGTGGGCCTTCGACGCGGAGGTCACGAAGCTGATCCAGCTCTACATCGTCGGTGTGTTCGTCTCGTTCACCCTCAGTCAGACCGGCATGATCCGGCACTGGACGAGGCATCTGGCGTCCGAGACCGATCCCGAGCAGCGCAGACGCATGCAGCGGTCGCGGATCGTCAACACGATCGGCCTGGCCATGACCGCGTCCGTGCTGGTGATCGTGCTGGTGACGAAGTTCGCGGCGGGCGCGTGGATCGCGATCGTGGCGATGGTCGCGATCTTCGGCGTGATGAAGGCCATCCACCGTCACTACGACAGCGTGGCCGAGGAACTGGAGAACACCGAATGGGACGGGGTGTTGCCCAGTCGCACCCATTCGATCGTGCTGGTGTCCAAGCTGCACATGCCGACCCTGCGAGCGCTGGCGTACGCGCGGGCGACCCGTCCGGACACACTCGAAGCGGTCACGGTCAACGTCGACGACGCCGACACGCGGATGCTGGTGCGCGAATGGGAACGCAGCGACATCACCGTCCCGCTCAAGGTCGTCGAGTCGCCGTACCGGGAGATCACCCGTCCCGTCCTCGAATACGTCCGGCGGGTGCGGCGGGATTCACCGCGCGACGTGGTGACCGTGTTCATCCCGGAGTACGTCGTCGGTCACTGGTGGGAGCAGATCCTGCACAACCAGAGCGCGCTGCGGCTGAAGAGCCGGCTGTTGTTCCAGCCCGGTGTCATGGTCACCAGCGTCCCGTGGCAGCTGAGTTCGTCCGCCCACGCCCGCGCGGAACGTCTGGATTCCGCGCCGGGATCGGTGCGGCGGGGATTCGAGGAGGAACGATGAGTGTCGACTGGTCCGGACGCCGGCTCGAGGTGACACTGGGCAACCCGGCGCACGGGGGGTTCTGCGTCGCGCGGCACGAGGGCCGGGTCGTGTTCGTCCGGCACGGCCTACCCGGCGAGCGGGTCGTCGCGTCGGTGACGGAGGACCGAGGCGGCTCGTTCTGCCGCGCCGACGCCGTGCACATTCTCGAGGCCTCGCCGGACCGGAGGGAGCGGGTGTGCCCGATCGCCGGGCCCGGCGGATCGGGATGCTGCGACCTGTCCCACGCGACGGTGCCGGCCCAGCGGGCCTTCGGGGCCGCGGTGGTCGCGGAGCAGTTGCGCCGTCTCGGCGGGGTCGAGCGGGACGTGCTCGTCGAGGAGTTGCCGGGTGGTGCGCTCGACGGCACCCGGTGGCGCACCCGGGTGCGCCTGGCGGTCGACGCCGCGGGCCGAGCGGGGTACCGGCGCTACCGCAGCCACGAGATCGAGACCGACCTGGCCTGCCCGCAGATCGAGGCCCGGGCCTACGAGGGGCTGGCGGAACGGGTGTGGCGACCTGGTTCCGAGGTCCAGGTGGTCCTCGATGCGGACGGGACGCGGCACGTGATCGAGATCGCACCGCCGCCCGTGTCCCGCACGGGCCGTCGCAGCCCGGGGCGGCGGGGAGCGGCAGCCCGCCGCGCGGCGGCCGGTGCGCCCCGCGCCGAGAAGGTGGTCGAAGGCTCGGGGCGGGCGGTCGAGCGCGTCGGCGGCCGCGAATGGCACGTGGCGGCAACCGGCTTCTGGCAGGCGCATCGCGGGGCAGCGCAGGCCTATTCGGACACCGTGGGGGAGTGGGCAGCGGTGTCGCCGGGCGCGACGGCGTGGGATCTCTACGGCGGGGTGGGGGTGTTCGCCGCCGTCCTGGCCGATCAGGTCGGCACCGGCGGCCGGGTCGAGGCGGTGGAACTGTCCCGCCGGGCGGCGCAGGACGGGGCCGAGGCACTCTCGGATCTCGGACAGGTGCGGTTCCATGCGGGCCGGGTGGAGCAGTTGCTCCCGGAGCTTCCCGCCCCGCAGGTCGTGGTGCTCGACCCGCCCCGGGCCGGCGCCGGGCGGGATGTGGTGGCGGCCGTCGCGGCGGCGGGGCCGGAGCGCGTCGTGCACGTCGGATGCGATCCGGCGGCCTTCGGCCGCGATGTCGGCCTGTACCGGGACCACGGCTTCGAGCTTGCCGACCTGCGCGTCTACGCGGCGTTCCCCTCGACGCACCACGTGGAGTGTCTGGCCTTGTTCACCCGCTGATGTTCACCCGCTGATGTTCACCCGCTGATCGGGGCTGCCCTCGTCGTAGGGTCCCGCGCCTTCGTGGTTGCTTGCAACACGCAACTAAATGTATAGTTGCGTGTTGCAAGCAATTAATATCGATTCGGAGGCGATCCGTGGCCGTCCAGCCCGACACCGCGCACGCGCTCGTCGACGCGATCTTCCTGTTCGGTCGCACGCTGCGCACGGCCCTGGCCAACTCGACGGGCGACGAGCTGCCCAACGCCCTGACCGGAGTTCTGTTCGTCCTGTGGCGGATGGGGGAGTGCCGTCCCAGCGAACTCGCCGCGGAACTGTGTATGAGCCAGTCCGCGTTGAGCCGGCAGCTGGGCGAACTCGTCGAACGGGGAATGGTGGACCGTCACCGCGACCCCGACGACCGGCGGGCCCACCGCGTCAGCGTGTCGGAGACCGGGCACAGAGCCCTGCGCGAGATCCGCGACCGTCGCGCCTCCCGATTGCACGAGCTGCTCGGCGGCTGGGACCAGGCGCAAGCCGAATCCGCCCTCGGCGCGCTCGCGCACCTGAACGACACCCTTTCCGTCCACGACACCACCGGAAGGAACTGCCTGTGAGCGCCGCAGCTGTCAGTCCCCCCTCCTCGATGAGCGCCCCGGGCGCCGCCGAAACCACCATGACGCACCGCGAGATCCTCGAGGCTCTCGCGGGGCTGCTCGCCGCCCTCTTCACGGCGCTGCTGAGCAGCACCATCGTGGCGGTTGCGCTCCCCACGATCATCGCGGACCTGAACGGATCCCAGACCCAGTTCGCGTGGATCATCACCACCGCCCTGCTCGCCAACGCGGCCTCGACGCCGATCTGGGGCAAGCTCGCGGACCTGTTCAACAAGAAGCTGCTGGTCCAGACGGCGATCCTCATCTTCGTGGCAGGCTCGATCGTTGCCGGCCTCGCCACCAACGTGCCCGTCCTGCTCGCCGCCCGCGTGATCCAGGGCATCGGGATGGGCGGCCTCACCGCGCTCGTCGTCGCGGTCATCGGCAGCATCATCCCGCCCCGCGAACGCGGCCGGTACTCCGGTTACATGGGCGCGGTGATGGCCGTGTCCATGTCGGGCGGGCCGATCCTCGGCGGCGTCATCGTCGACAGCCCGCTCGGCTGGCGCTGGTGCTTCTTCATCTCCATCCCGATCGCCGTCGCCGCCATGGCGCTGCTGCAGCGCACCCTGCACATCGTGACCGAACGCAAGCAGGACGTGAGCATCGACTGGCTCGGCGCCACGCTGCTGACGGCCGGTGTCAGCGTCCTGCTGATCTGGGTGTCCTTCGCGGGCAAGGCCGGCTACTACGGGTGGCTGTCGTGGGAGACCCTCGCGTACGTCGGCGTCGGTGTCGGACTGCTCGCCGCCACCGTCGTCGTCGAGTCCAAGGTCGCCGACCCGATCATCCCGCTGAAGATCGTCACCGAGCGCACCACCGCACTCGCGATCATCGCGTCGGTCGCCGTCGGCGTCGGGATGTTCGGCGCCACCGCCTTCCTCGGCCAGTACTTCCAGACGGCCCGCGGCTACAGCCCGACGGCCGCCGGCCTGCTCACCATCCCCATGGTGTTCGGCTCGCTCGTGGCCTCGGTGGTCTCCGGTCAGCTCATCACGCGCTTCGGCCGGTGGAAGCCGTTCCTGGTGCTCGGCGCGGTCCTGCAGGTGGTCGGCTTCGGTCTGCTCGGCTTCCTCGACCACGCCACCCCGATGTGGCTGATCGGTGTGTACATCGCGATCGTCGGCCTCGGCACGGGCATGCTCATGCAGAACCTCGTGCTCGCCGTGCAGAACACCGTCAGTGTCCGCAACATCGGAGCCGCGAGCAGCTCGGTCGCGTTCTTCCGCACCTTCGGCGGAGCGATCGGGGTGTCCGTGCTCGGATCGATCCTCGCCACCCGGGTGACCACGCTGTCCGCAGACGGCTTCGCCGCCCTCGGCATCGACACCGGCTCGGCCGGCGGTGGCGGCAACCTCGACCTCGCGGCCCTGCCCGAGCCGGTCGCGGAGATCATCCGTCACGCCTACGGCGACGCCACCGGGTTGCTGTTCCTCGTCGCCGCGATCATCGCGCTGGTCACCGTCGCCGCGGTCGTGTTCATCCCGAACCGTCCCCTGCGGAAGACCATCGATATCGTCACCGAGGAGCAGCCCGCCGCGGCGGGGCGCTGATCAGGACCGGCGGTTGTACAACCACATCGTCGCCGGGCCGAACAGCACCACCAGCGCCGCGCACCACCCGAACACCATCGCGAGGTGCGCGGCGTCCGGCGTACCCGCCGTCAGGTCCCGGACGGCTGTGACGAGGCGGCTGATGGGATTGACCGTCACGAAGCCCTGCAGCCAGCTCGGCATCGTCGCGGGATCGACGAACACGTTCGACGCGAAGGTGAGCGGGAACAGGATGGTCATCGACACACCCATGACCGCCTGCTCGGTGCGCAGCAGCATCGCCAGCATCGTCCACACCCACGAGAGACTGAACGCGAACAGCAGCACGAGCGCCACCGCCGCGGCCGCGCCGACCGGACCGCCCGCCGGCCGGAACCCGAGCACGATCCCGAGCGTCAGCACGATCACCGACGCCAGCGTGTAACGGGCGAGATCGCCGAACAAGGCGCCGACGAGCGGTGCGGGCCGCCACACCGGCATGGACCGGAACCGGTCGAACACCCCCTTCTCGATGTCGCGGTTGAGCGTCATGCCCGTGTACATCGTGATGGTGCACACCGTCTGGACCAGGATCCCGGGGATGAGGAACTGCACGTACGCATCGGTCGATCCGGCCAGCGCACCGCCGAACAGGAACGTGAACAGCAGCGTGAACATCAGCGGGAACACGGTCACGTCGAACAGCTGCTCGGGAACGTGCTTGATCCGCAGCAGCGCCCGCCACCCGAACGACAGCGACGCGGCGAACGCGGACGCCGGAGTCGGGGGCGGTCCGGCGACGTGCAGGACGTCCACGACGGCGGCGGGCGTGCCTGCCCGTCGGTCGGCGGTCGAGGTCACGATGCGATCTCCTCGTCTTCGTCGGGAACTTCCGTGGGATGGCCGGTGAGGGCGAGGAAGACCTCGTCGAGGCTCGGCTGCCCGAGGGCGAACGTCGTGACCCCGATGTCCGCGGTGTCGAGGGCGGTCAGAGCCGCCGCCGCGGCCCGTGGATCGTCCACCCGCGCGGTCAGCGCCGCCGGGTCGGAGCCGGCCGTCACCGCCATCCCCAGCGCCGCGCCCAGCACGGCCGCCGCATCGTCCCGGCGCGCAGGATCGACCACCCGCACGTGCAGCGAACCGGACCCGACGGACGCCTTGAGTTCGCCCGGGGTGCCCTCGGCGATCACCCGGCCCCGGTCGATGACCGCGACCCGATCGGCGAGCTGGTCCGCCTCGTCGAGGTACTGCGTCGTCAGCAGCACCGTCGTCCCGGCGGACACCAGGGCTCGCACGATCTCCCACACCTGGTTCCGGCTCCGCGGGTCGAGTCCCGTCGTCGGCTCGTCCAGGAAGATCAGTTCGGGTGCGACGATGAGGCTCGCGGCGATGTCGAGACGCCGCCGCATACCTCCGGAGTACAGCTTCACCTGACGGCCCGCGGCCGCTTCCAGGTCGAACGCGGCCAGCAGCTGTCCGGCCCGGGACCGGGCACCCGCCCTGGAGAATCCCAGCAGCCGCGCGAGCAGCACCAGGTTCTCGGAACCGGTCAGATCCTCGTCGAGCGAGGCGAACTGACCGGTGAGCGAGACCCGGCGGCGAACCCGCTCGGGTTCGAGGCGCACGTCGTGCCCGAGGACGGTCGCGGTGCCGCCGTCCGGTGCAAGCAGTGTCGCGAGCATCCGGATCGTGGTCGTCTTCCCGGCGCCGTTCGGGCCGAGCACGCCGTAGACGCCGCCGGCGGGCACGGCGAGGTCGATGCCGTCCACGGCGGTGTCCGCGCCGAAACGTTTGATCAAGCCCGAGGTCTCGATGGCCAGTGCAGGGGGCATGGCTCCAGCCTTGCCCACGGTGCCGGGCGCGGCAATCGGTTTTGTCGGATTCGACCGGCCCGCCGTGGCCGCGGGTGGTGCCCACCCCCGGCGACGAGGGATCCCGCAACCGGCCCCGTCGGAAGGGTGTGCAGCATCACAGCACCGGCATAATGAGGTGAGGGACACGGTGTGAGACGGACCGGCGGCGCGACGTGACGAGTCGGCCACCCCCGACGCTCCGTAGACTGGGTGGAACCGCCCGCGCGGAAACGTGCGGGACCGAGCCGGAGGGAGCAATACCAGTTGGGTGTCCTGTCCCGCATCGAGTCGCCCGAGGACCTGCGCCGGCTCAGCCAACCCGAGATCCGGGAACTCGCCGAGGAGATCCGGCGGTTCCTGGTGGAGAAGGTGGCGGCGACCGGGGGACACCTCGGCCCCAACCTCGGCGTCGTCGAACTGACCATCGCACTGCACCGGGTGTTCGACTCACCCCACGACCCGATCATCTTCGACACCGGCCATCAGGCCTACGTCCACAAGATCCTGACCGGCCGCAAGGACGGCTTCGACACGCTGCGCAAGCAGGGCGGCCTGTCGGGATATCCCTGTCGCGCCGAAAGCGAGCACGACTGGATCGAGTCCTCGCACGCCTCGGCGGCCCTGTCCTACGCCGACGGCCTCGCCAAGGCCTACGAGCTGTCGGACCAGCAGGACCGGACCGTGGTCGCCGTGGTCGGCGACGGCGCGCTCACCGGCGGAATGTGCTGGGAGGCGCTGAACAACATCGCAGCCGGACGGGACCGCCCGCTCGTGATCGTCGTCAACGACAACGGCCGCTCCTACGCGCCCACGATCGGGGGACTCGCCGAGCACCTCGCGGCGCTGCGGCTGCAACCCGGCTACGAGCGGGTCCTCGACAACGGCCGCCGCTTCGTGAAGCGGCTGCCGTGGATCGGGGCGGCCGCGTACTCCGTGCTGCACGGGATGAAGGTCGGTATCAAGGACGCGGTCAGCCCGCAGGTGCTGTTCACCGATCTCGGCCTGAAGTACCTCGGGCCGGTCGACGGGCACGACGAGGCCGCGCTCGAGGCGGCCTTCCGGCGGGCCAAGTCGTTCGGCGGGCCGGTGATCGTGCACGCCGTCACCCGCAAGGGCGCCGGGTACGCACCGGCCGAGAACCACGTCGCCGATCAGATGCACGCCACCGGTGTCATCGACCCGGTCACCGGCCGCGCCACGGCGGCAGCGTCGGCACCGGACTGGACGTCGGTGTTCTCCGACGAACTGCTCGTGCAGGGCGGCCGCCGCCAGGACGTCGTGGCGATCACCGCCGCGATGCCGGGACCCACGGGCCTGTCGGCCTTCGGCGAACGCTACCCCGACCGGATGTTCGACGTCGGCATCGCCGAACAGCACGCCGTCACCTCCGCCGCGGGCCTCGCGCTCGGCGGGATGCACCCCGTGGTCGCGGTGTACTCGACGTTCCTCAACCGTGCCTTCGACCAGCTGCTGATGGACGTGGCGCTGCTGAAACTCCCCGTGACCGTCGTGCTCGACCGGGCGGGCATCACCGGCGCCGACGGCGCCAGTCACAACGGCATGTGGGACTTCTCCCTGCTCGGTGTGATCCCGGGGATCCGGGTGGCGTCGCCACGCGACGGCGCAACCCTGCGCGAGGAGTTCGGCGAGGCGCTCGCCGTCGCGGACGGCCCGACCGTACTCCGGTTCCCGAAGGGGGCGGTCGGTCCCGACATTCCCGCGGTCGAGCGCATCGACGGCACCGTCGACGTGCTGCGGATGCCGTCCGGGCGCCGCGGTGACGTGCTGATCGTCGCGGTCGGAGCGTTCGCCGGCCTGGCCCTCGACGCGGCGGAGCGACTCGAGCAGCACGGCCTCACCGCCGCCGTCGTCGACCCGCGCTGGGTGCTGCCCGTGCCGGCGGCCCTCGCCCGACTGGCGCGGGACTTCCGGCTCGTCGTCACCGTGGAGGACGGCGGCATGCACGGCGGCGTCGGTTCGGCGGTCTCGTCGGCACTGCGCTCGTCCGGCGTGGACGTTCCCACGCGCGAACTCGGTGTGCCGCAACGGTTCCTGGATCACGCATCGCGGGAGCAGATCCACCGCGAGCTGGGTCTGACCGCGCAGGACGTCGCACGTCAGGTCACCGGTTGGGTGGTCGGGCTCGGCGCCGCCCAGAAGACAGAGCCGGCCGTGGACGGATCGGCCGGCGAGGAGTCCGCGGGCGACGTCGTCGTCCGCCGGGACCCCGGCCGCTGAGTGCTGCTGTCGGCGGGCCGACCGCACCTGCGGTCGGCCCGCCGATCGTTCAGCCGGCTTCCTCGAGCGTCCGTCCGCGGGTTTCGGGCACGAACTTGATCACCACCAGCAGCGACAGCGCGGCCATCGCCGCGTAGCCGGCGTAGGTGAACGACAGGTTCCAGTCGGCCAGCGCGGGGAATGTCGCAGACACGAGGAAGTTGGCGATCCAGTTGGACGCGGTCGCGATGCCGACGGCGACGGCGCGCACCCGGTTCGGGAACATCTCGCTGATGAGGACCCATACGACCGGCCCCCACGACAGGGCGAAGAAGAACACGAAGGCGTTGGCCGCGAGCAGGGCGATCATCCCGTAGGTGTCGGACAGCGTAGCGACCTTCTCCCCGTCCTCGTCGACGACGAACGTCGCCGAGTGGAAGCACACCGCCGCGGTGCCCAGCGAGAGCGCCATGCCCACCGAACCGACCAGCAGCAGCGGCTTGCGTCCGATCTTGTCGATCACGGCGATGGCCACGAAGGTGCCGACGATGTTGACCAGCGCGCTGACGACGCTGATGAGCAGGGACCGATCCTCACCGAACCCGACTGCCTGCCACAGCGTCGACGAGTAGTAGAAGATCACGTTGATGCCGACGAACTGCTGCAGCGCGGCCAGGGCGATACCGACGTAGACGAGTGTGGCGACGCCGAAGCGCCGGGTGAACACGTCCCGCACGCCGGGCCGCGCCGCCTCGAGATGCAGGGTCTCGCGGATGGTGGCGATGCGCTCGGCGACCGCCACCTGGTCGCCGCCCTCGACCGCCGAGACGATCCGCCGCGCCGCGTCCTCCCGGCCGATCCGCACGAGGAACCGCGGCGACTCCGGGATGGGGAAGGTCAGCAGCAGATACAAGCCGGCGGGAACGACCTCCAGCGCCAGCATCCACTGCCAGGCCTGGATGCCGAGCAGGTTCTCGCCGGCCCCACCCGCGGCCGCGGCCAGCGCATAGTTGACGAGCTGGGAAATCGCGATACCCAGGACGATGGCGAGCTGGTACATCGAGCCGAGGCGGCCGCGCACCGCGGCCGGCGAGATCTCGGCGATGTAGGCCGGCGCGATGACGGAGGCGAAGCCGACGCCGACACCGCCGACGGTGCGCCAGAACGTCAGGTCGTAGATGCTGAAGGGGAACGCCGACCCGAGGGCGCTGATCATGAACAGGATCGCGGCGATCTGCATGACCCGGATCCGGCCCAGCCGGTCGGCGACGCTGCCCGCGATCCACGCGCCCAGCGCCGCGCCGACCAGGGTCAGCGACACCGACAATCCGATCGCGCCGGCACCGACCTCGTAGCGCTCACGGATGGCTCCGACGGCGCCGTTGATGACGGCGGTGTCGTACCCGAACAGGAATCCGCCGAGTGCGGCCGCGGCGGCGAACAGCACCGCCCGGGTCACCGTGTGCTGCTGTTCGAGCCTCGAATGGGGGAGGTGGGAACTGTCGGTCACAGGCTGGACGGTACGCCTGACGGTGCACCGAGGGGGCCGCTTCGGCGGGCACCGTGGCCGGGGCGATATGCACCGAGGGCGGCCCGCGGTCCGCAGCGGAGTGCGCGGACCGCGGGCCGCCCCGACGAGCAACCGGACGTCAGACGCTCGCCACTCCCGGTGCGAGGAAGCGTGCGCCGTTGACGGCCTCCGAGGTGCCGGTGCGATCCAGGTACGGCGTGATGCCCCCGTTCCAGAATCCGAAGCCGCCACCGAGGATCAGGCACAGGTCGATGTCTTCGGGGGCGGCGACGACGCCCTCCTCGAGCATGATCCGGATCTCCTCCGCGAACGCGCGGCGGGTCCGCTCGAGCACCTCCTCGGCGGTGGAGGGCCTGTCGCCCTGCGGCCAGAGCGCGGCGACGTCCGGGTCGACGACCTGCTTGCCGTCGACGTACGTCCACACGCCGGGCTTGCGGGCCTCGACGAGTGCCTCGAGGCCCGGGGAGGAGACGAAGCGCTCGGGGTAGGCGGCCTGCAGGGTCTCGCCGGTGTGCAGCGCGACGGCCGGGCCGACGAGCGCGAGCAGGGTGAACGGGCTCATGGGCATGCCGAGCGCGCCGACGGCGTTGTCCGCCACCTCGAACGGGGTGCCCTCGTCCACGGCGGTCATGACCTCGCCGAGGGTGCGGGTGACGAGGCGGTTGAACACGAATCCCGGCTTGTCCGCGCACAGTACGGCCGACTTCTTCAGTGCCCTGGCGGTGGCGAAGGCCGTGGCCAGGGTCGCGTCGTCCGTCTGCGCGCCCTTGATGATCTCGAGCAACGGGAGCACGGCGACGGGGTTGAAGAAGTGGAAGCCGACTACGCGCTCGGGGTGCTTCAGATCCGCAGCCATCTCCGTGATCGACAGCGACGAGGTGTTGGTCGCGAGAATCGTCTCGGGCGAGAGATGCTGCTCGAGATCGGCGAACACCTGCTTCTTGACGTCCATGTTCTCGAACACGGCCTCGATGACGAAGTCGGTGTCCGCGAACGCGGCCTTGTCCAGCGAGCCGGACACCAGCGCCTTGAGGCGGTTCGCCGCGTCGGGCGAGAGCCGGCCCTTGCCCTGCAGCTTGTCGATCTCGGTATGGACGTAGCCGACGCCCTTGTCGATGCGCTCCTGGTCGATGTCGGTGAGGATCACCGGCACCTTCAGCTGCCGGACGAACAGCAGCGCCAGCTGGCTGGCCATCAGGCCCGCGCCGACGATGCCGACGCCGGTGACCTTGCGGGCCAGTGACTTGTCCGGGGCCCCCGCGGGACGTTTGGCGCGCTTGTTGACCAGGTCGAACGCGTACAGTCCGGCTCGCAGTTCGTCGGACATGAGCAGGTCCGCCAGCGCCTCGTCCTCGGCGGCGAAGCCGGCCGACAGCGACTGCGGGTCACCGATGTCGGTGTTGCGGGCGAGATCGAGCAGCTCGATCGCCCGGGCGGGGGCGGGCGCGAAGCCGCGAGTCTTCGCCGCGACGAGCGCCTTCGCCCGCTCGAGGGCGCTGTCCCAGCCTGCGCCGCGGTCGATCTCGGGGCGGGCGGGGGTGATCTGCCCTGCGAGTACCTTCGCGGCCCAGGCCAAGGACTGCTCGAGGAAATCCGCCGATCCGAACACCGCGTCGGCGAGGCCGATCTGCTCGGCCTGCTTCGCACGGATCACTTTGCCGTTGTCGAGCGGGTTCTGGAGGATCAGGGTGACGGCCGCGTCGGGTCCGATCAGATTCGGCAGCAGCTGCGTGCCGCCCCAGCCGGGAACCAGGCCGAGCATGGTCTCGGGCAGACCGAGCGCGGGCACGTTGTCGGCGTAGGTGCGGTAGTGGCAGTGCAGCCCGACCTCGAGGCCGCCGCCGAGCGCGAGCCCGTTGACGAACGCGAAGGTCGGGACGGCCGACTCGCGCAGCCGCCGGAAGACCCGGTGGCCGAGCCGGCCGAGTTCGATGCCCTGCTCGCGGGTGGTGATCGCGGGCACGCCCTTGAGATCGGCACCCGCGGCAAAGATGAACGGCTTGCCGGTGACGGCGACGGCGGCAGGATCGGCGGCGAACGCCTCGTCGAGCGCGGCGTCGAATGCGGCGAGGCCGGCAGGGCCGAACGAGTTCGGCTTGGTGTGGTCGAACCCGTTGTCCAGCGTGATCAGCGCGACGGGACCGTCGATGCCGGGCACCCGGAGGATCTTGGTGTAGGCGTTCGTGACGACCTCGTCGGCGAACAGGGACGAAAGCTCGCTCATGACTACTTGTCTCCCTCGAAGTTGGGGTTCTCCCAGATCACGGTGCCGCCCATGCCGAGGCCGATGCACATCGTGGTCAGGCCGTAACGCACCTCGGGGTGCTGCGCGAACTGCCGGGAGAGCTGGGT
This sequence comes from Rhodococcus ruber, assembly GCF_016804345.1. Classification (NCBI taxonomy): domain Bacteria; kingdom Bacillati; phylum Actinomycetota; class Actinomycetes; order Mycobacteriales; family Nocardiaceae; genus Rhodococcus; species Rhodococcus ruber. The sequence goes on from NZ_CP044211.1 coordinate 2,724,373, forward strand.
CATCAGACGCACGCCGGACGAGGCGAGCGGGTGGCCGCAGGCGATGGCACCGCCCCACTGGTTGACTCGCGGGTCGTCGTCGTCGATGCCGAAGTGCTCGAGGAAGGCGAGGACCTGCACGGCGAAGGCTTCGTTGATCTCGAACAGACCGATGTCGTCGATGGTCAGACCGGTGCGGGCCAGGACCTTCTCGGTCGCCGGCACCGGGCCGATGCCCATCACGGCCGGATCGACACCCTGGAAGGCGAACCCGACCATGCGCATCCCGATCTGCAGGCCGAGTTCGCGGGCGGTGTCCTCGCCGGCGAGGATGCAGGCCGTCGCGCCGTCGTTGAGGCCGGCGGCATTGCCGGCGGTGATGCGGCCGGCGGGACGGAACGGGGTCTTGAGCGTCGCGAGATCCTCGAGCGTGGTGCCCGGACGCGGCGGCTCGTCCTCGGTGGCCAGGCCCCATCCGCTCGCGGACCGCGTCGCGACGGGTACGAGGGTGTCGGCGAGGTGGCCGGCCTTCTTCGCGGCGTCGTACTTGTTCTGGCTGGCGACGGCGTAGGCGTCGGTACGGGCCTTGGTGATGCCGGGGAAGCGGTCGTGCAGGTTCTCCGCGGTGTTGCCCATCACCAGGGCGCTGGGATCGACGAGCTTGTCGGCGAGGAAGCGGGGATTCGGATCGGCGCCCTCGCCCATCGGGTGGCGGCCCATGTGCTCGACGCCGCCGGCGACGACGACGTCGTACTGGCCGAAGCCGATCCCGGAGGCGGTGGTGGTGACCGCGGTCATCGCGCCCGCGCACATCCGGTCGATCGCGAAGCCCGGCACGGTCTCGGGCAGGCCGGCGAGGATCGCGGAGGTGCGGCCGATGGTCAGGCCCTGATCGCCGGTCTGGGTGGTTGCGGCGACGGCGACCTCGTCGATGCGCGCGGGGTCGAGCTGAGGGTTGCGGCGCAGCAGTTCCCTGATGGTCTTGACGACGAGGTCGTCGGCGCGGGTCTCCGCGTAGATGCCCTTCGGGCCCGCCTTCCCGAACGGGGTGCGTACGCCGTCGACGAAGACGACAGTGCGTTGAGTTGTGGTGGTTGACGCCACGCGTATTCCTCCCGATGGAGCGATGCTCGCCGCCGTGGGCGAGGCCAGGGTTCCGGGAACATCCGGCGACGGGAGCCCGGACGCCGGCGTGTTACCGACCGGTAACTTACCACCCGTGTCCGGGGTGGCGGGAGGGGTGCGCCGCGGGCTGCCGTTCCGGCGGCGCGGCCGACGGCCGTGGACGGTCGTGACCGGCGATCCTGCCCGTGGCAGTTCTCGTCGCCGGCTTCGGACGGCTGCAGCACCGGCGCGAGCGCGCTCGGGGGCACCGGCGAGCGCGCGCTCGGGCACGAGGCGGACGGTGACGATCGCGGCGCGCCGAGCTCGACCGTCGCGAAGGAGGGGATCCGGGGGGTCAGTCCGCGGACAGCGCCTTCGCCAGCCGCGGCACCGTCAGTTCCCGCTGCCAGGGCCGTGCCCCGTCGGCGGCGAACCGTTCCTCGATGTACGCGACCACGTCCGCATCCGCCGGCACCTGCCACTCCCAGCACAGCCGGCGCACCATTTCGGGGCCGACCAGATTCTCCACCGGCACCTGCACCTGCTCGCTCAGCTCGGCGAGCGCGGACCGGGCCGCGGTGAGCCGCGCCGCGGCTTCGGGGTCGTGCCGGGCCCAGCGGTTGGCCGGCGGCGGGCCGGTGAACGGCTGCGTGACGGGGGGCAGGTCCGATTTCGGCAGTGCCCGGGCCCGCTCGATCGCGCCCAGCCATATCCGCGACGACCGGCGCTGACGGGGGCCTCCGAACACCGGCAGGGCGCGCAGTTCCTCGACCGTGCGGGGCGCGGCCTCCGCGGCGGCGACGATCGCCGAGTCCGGCAGTACCCGTCCGGGTGCGATATCGCGCCGCGCCGCGAGTTCGTCTCGCGCAGTCCACAACTCGCGCACGATCGCGAGCCGCCGCGAATCCTTGAGGGTGTGGATCCGGGAGGTGCGGCGCCAGCGGTCGGGTTTGGGGGCGGGGGGCCCGGCGCGACGGATGTGCTCGAACTCCTGCGCGGCCCACTCCGACTTGCCCTGCCGCTCGAGCTCGTCCGCCATCGCGTCCCGGAGCTCGACGAGGATCTCGACATCGAGTGCCGCGTAGTTCAGCCAGGCGTCGGGAAGCGGCCGGGTGGACCAGTCCGCAGCCCCGTGCCCCTTGCGCAGTTCGAAACCGAGGGTGCGTTCGACGATGGCGGCCAGCCCCACTCGATCGAAGCCGGCCAGCCGTCCGGCCAGCTCGGTGTCGTAGAGCACCGCAGGTCGCAGCCCCAGCTCGTCGAGGCCGGGCAGGTCCTGGTCGGCGGAGTGCAGCACCCACTCGAGATCGTTGATCGCCGAGGCGAGCGGGGCGAGCGCCCCGGCCGTCGGGATCGGGTCGAGCAGTACCGTGCCGGCGCCGGCCCGTCGCAGTTGCACCAGGTAGGCCCGCGCGGAGTACCGGAAACCCGAGGCGCGTTCCGCGTCGACGGCGAGTGGTCCCCGGCCCGCGGCGAGTGCTTCCGCGGCCGCGGCCACTCCGGCAGCCGTGGTGACGACCTCGGGGACCCCGTCCCGCGGGGTCAGCAACGGGACCGCTGCCCGCGCGGGCTCGTGCTCGTTGGCTACCGACATGCTTCGTGACTCTATCCGGGTGGCGGAAACGGGGGCGTCGACCCGGTCAACCGCGCGGTCCCCACGTCGATTCCCGGCGTGACGAAAGGCACAGGGCGGATCATCGGCTCGTTTCGAGTTCCTCGAGCGCCGCGGGGAAACCGTCGACGAGCGACCAGAGGTCGGGAACCAGTTCGGGGCACGCGAGTACGCCCACATCGAGCGCGCCGTCCAGCGACATCACGGTGACGTTGAGTCCGACACCGTGGAAGATCGGCCCCAGCGGATACATGCCCCGGATCCGTGCGCCGAGAAAGTACAGGGGCGCGGCGGGACCCGGCACGTTCGACACCACCAGGTTGTGCACGACGGGGTGGCGTTCCGCCAGCCGCAGCGACGCGTACATGCGCATCGCGGTGCCGAACACCGCCGGTGCCATGAACTGCGTCCAGTCCTGCAGCAGGCTCGCACCCAGTGCCGAATTGTGTTCTTTGGCGCACGCGTTCGCATCGGCGATCGCGTGCAGTCGCTCGATCGGATCCGTGATGTGGGTGTGCAGGCTCGCGAACATCGGCGAGACCTGATTGCGCCCGGGCCGGTCCGACGTGCCGCGCACCGACACCGGGACCATGCCGATCAGTGGGGAGTCGGGAAGTTCGTCGCGCTCGGTGAGGTAGCGGCGCAGCGCCCCGGCGCACACCGCCATGACGACGTCGTTGACCTTCACGCCGTGCGCGTCCTTCACCGCCTTGACCCGGTCCAGGTCGAATTGCGTGAACCCGACACTGCGGTGACCGGTGATGGTGCCGTTGAAGGACGTGCGCGGAGCGGTGAACGGCGCCGGCATGGCCTCGCCCCTGCGGGCCCGGCTGATCCACCGGGGCAGCAGTTCCACGGTCTTGGGCAGCGCCCGCACCAGACCCAAGGGGCGGGTGGCGACGTTGAACAGGCCGCCGAGGGCGATCTCGAGCGCCGACCCCCCGCCGGCACCGTCGGCGACCGGATCGGGCCGCGGTGCATCGGGTTCGAGACTGCACAGCTGTGCCACGAGTTCGGCGCCGGTGACGCCGTCCGCGCCCGCGTGGTGGATCTTCGTCATGACGGCGACCGACCCGTCCTCGAGACCCTCGATCACGGTCATTTCCCACAGGGGCCGGGAGCGGTCGAGCGGCTGCGCAGCGATGTGCCCGCACAGTTCCGCGAGTTCCTCCCGGCGCCCGGGCGCCGGGACCGCGACCCGGTGCAGGTGCCGGTCGAGGTCGAAGTCCGGATCGTCCACCCACACCGGATGGTCGAGATTGAACGGGCTGTCGGCGATCTTCTGCCGGAACAACGGCACGGCCGGAAGGCGGACGGCGAGTCCGGCGCGGAGCGTCTCGAAGCGGTATCCGTCCGGAATCGTGGTCGGGTCGAGGACGATCAGTCCGCACACGTGCAGCAGCTGCGTCGGCGTCTCGAGGTACAGGAATCCGGCGTCGAGGCCGCTGAGTCGATGCATGCCCTCATGGTAGAACGAGTTCTAGAATCTGCACGGGAACGATCGCTCCACGTGCGCGAACCCACCCCGGCCGGCGTTCTCCGGGTGTCCGCAGCCGCGGCGGCAGTCAGCCCGGCGTGGCGAGCGGGGCCGGCGGCGTGCCGGGAAGCCGGTCGGCCAGCTCCGCGAGCGCGGCCGGGAAACCGCCGGCCAGCTGCCACAGGTCCGGTAGCAGGTCCGGGCACGACTGCAGACCGAAGTGCAGGCCGCCGTCGAGCGACAGGACGGTGATGTTCAGGCCTGCGCCGTGGTAGATCGGCCCGAACGGGTAGAGCGCGGTGATCCGCGCGCCCAGGTAGTACAGCGTGTCCTTCGGCCCGGGGATATCGGAGACGACGAGGTTGTTGAGCACGGGGAGCACGTCGGGCAGTCGCAGCGCCGAATACAGCCGCAGCACCGCACCGAACGCCGCTCCCGGGGTCACCTGGCCCCAGCTGCCGAGCAGATCCGGGTCGAACGTGGCCTGATGCGCCTTCGCCGCGGTCTGGTCCGCCGCCACGGCATGCAGCCGCACCACCGGGTCGGCGATCTCGGTGTGCAGCCGCCCCATCAGTACCGAGATCTGGTTGCCGGCGTCGCCCCGGGCGCGTCCGTGCACCGAGACCGGGACGGCCGCCAACAGGGGAGAGGCCGGCAGCTCACGGCGGGCGGCGAGATACCGGCGCAGAACCGAGGAACACAGCGCGAGCACGACGTCGTTGACGGTGACGCCGAACGCCCGCTTGACCGCCTTCACGGCCGTGAAATCCAGCGTCACGAATGCGACGTTGCGGCGGCCGGTCACGCGGCGGTTGAACGACGTCCGCGGGGCCGTGAGCGGAACCGCCATCGCCTCGCCCCGCCGGGCCCGGCCCACCCAACCGGGCACCAGCGCCGCGCTGGACCGTACCGCCCGGGCCAGGTGCAGCGGACGCGCGGCGAGATCGGCGATGCCGCCCGCGGCGACGCTCAGGCGGTTGCCCCCGCCGACGCCGGGCGACTCGGGTTGCGGGGGCGGCGCCCCCGGTTCGAGGTCACACAACTGCGCCAGCAGGGTCGCTCCGGCGAGGCCGTCCACCACGGCGTGGTGGATGCGTGTCAGCACCGCGACCGAGCCGTCGGCCAGCCCCTCGAACACCGCGGTCTCCCACAGTGGCCCGGACCGGTCGAACCGCTGCGCGAAGCGCTGCCCGCAGAGCACCGCCAGTTCGGCGGCGGTACCCGGCGGTGGCACGGTGAACCGGCGCAAATGCCGGCCGACGTCGAAACCCGGGTCGTCCACCCACGCGGGGTGGCCGGGATTGAACCGGGAATCGACCACTCGCCGGCGCAGCAGCGGCACTGCCGCGACCCGCGCCGCCAGGTCGGATCCCAGCCGTTCGAAGGAGTAGCCCCCCGGCACGGTGGAGACGTCGAGCAGGGCGAGGCCACCGATCTGTACCGGCTGCCCGGGTGTGTCGGTGTAGAGAAGCGCGGCGTCGAGCCCGCTGAGCCGCCGCATGCCTCGATCATAGGACCGCGACGTGCCCCGTACACCCGTTCCGGCCCGTCGGGAACCCGGGCGCCGGCGGCGACGATTCCGTGCCGACGATTCCGTGCCGACGATTCAGGGCTGAAGCTGCGTCACGCCCGCCGGGGGCAGGCCCGCCGCGTACGCGAGCACCTCGCAGAACGCCTCCACGTGCGGGCCGAGTTCACCGGACTGCGCGGTCCACGAGGCCCGCAGCTCGAGCTGATGCGCTCGGGCCGGGCCGGCGATGTCACCGAAGCGCACCGAACTCGTCGACGTCACGGTGCCGCCGAGCGCCGTCAGCGGCTCGCCGTGCGCGTCGAGGGCATCGACCAGCCAGCTCCAGGCCACCTCCGGAAGCAGGGGATCGGCAGCCAGCGAGGCGTCCACGTCCGCCTGGATGTAGGCGACGAGCCGCATGGTGCCGTTCCAGGCCTCGTCGCCGTCCGGATCGTGCAGCAGGATCAGCCTGCCGAACGCGTCGCCCTCCGACTGCTCGGGCACCAGATCGGTGTCCGGATGAAGCACCTCCGCGCCCAGCGCGTAGCTGTACGGAGCCAGCCGCTGCGGCGGCCGGATCGGACCCACCTCGATCTCCGGCCGCACGGTGGCCGCGTTCATCGAGTCGATGGCCGCGCGGAACTGAGCCGGCTCGGCGGGCGAGGTGGTCACGACAGCGGACGTTAGACCGGGTGACCGGGGCCACGCGGGAGGCGCGCCGATTCCGGCGGGGTGGCCGGGCGTGGCAGCATGGGCGGCGACCTGTGCCCCTGGACGAACGAGGATCGATGACCGGCCTGGAGAACACGAACGTCGGCTCCACCCCGCGGGTGGAGTACCCGACGCGGCGCCAGCTCCCGCAGGCGCCCCTGCTCGCCGCTGCGCGGGGACTCGAGCCGGCACACCGGCCCGTGTGGTTCATGAGGCAGGCCGGTCGCTCGCTTCCCGAGTATCGGGAGATCCGGGCGAACATCGGCATGCTCGAGTCCTGCTTCGATCCCGAGCTGGTGTGCGAGATCACCCTGCAGCCGGTGCGCCGCCATCGAGTCGATGCCGCGATCCTGTTCTCGGACATCGTTGTTCCGCTCAAAGCCGCGGGAATCGACCTCGACATCGTAGCCGGGACCGGACCGGTGATCGCCGACCCCGTGCGCACCGCGGCGGACGTCGCGAAGCTGCCGGTCCTCGAGCACGACGAGGTCGGTGCCGTCGCACGGGCGGTCGGGCTGCTCACCCGCGAGCTCGGCGACGTTCCGCTCATCGGTTTCGCCGGGGCGCCGTTCACCCTCGCCTCCTACCTCGTCGAGGGTGGTCCCAGCCGCAACCACGAGGGCACCAAGGCGCTCATGCACGCCGATCCGCGCACGTGGCACGCCCTGCTGGGGCGGCTCGCCGACATCACGATCGCGTTCCTGCAGGCCCAGCTGCACGCCGGCGTCGACGCGATCCAGCTGTTCGACTCGTGGGCGGGCGCGCTGTCGCTGGCCGACTACCGCGAGTTCGTGCTGCCCCATTCGGAACGGGTGTTCGCCGAGGTCGAGTCCGCGGGCGTGCCGCGCATCCACTTCGGCGTCGGCACCGGCGAGCTGCTCGGCGCGATGGGCGAGGCCGGCGCCGACGTGGTCGGCGTGGACTGGCGGGTACCGCTGGACGTCGCCGCCACCCGGGTGGGGGCCGGAAAGGCATTGCAAGGCAACCTCGATCCCGCAATCCTGTTCGCCGGACCCGACGTGGTCCAGGCCGAGGTGCGGCGCATCGTCGCCGAGGGGGACCGCGCGCGTGCCGCGGGCGCCACCGGGCACATCTTCAACCTCGGGCACGGCGTCCTCCCGGACACCGACCCGGACGTCCTCACCGCGGTCGTCGACCTGGTGCACTCGTTGTGAGCGGTGCACCGAGCGTCGCCGTCGTCGGGGGCGGGATCACCGGTCTCGTCGCGGCGTACCGGCTGCGTCGCCTGCTCGGCGCGCACGCCCGGATCGTCCTGCTCGAGGGCGCCGAGCGGCTCGGCGGAAAGCTGCACACCGTGCCGCTCGCCGGCGATCCGGTCGACGTCGGGGCGGAAGCGTTCATCGCTCGCCGCCCCGAGGTCCCGGCGCTGCTCGAGGAGCTGGGCCTGAGCGACCGGATCGTCCACCCGTCCGGGGCCCGGCCGCTGATCTACGCCGGCGCCGCGCTGCACCCGCTGCCCGCCGGCACCCTGATGGGGATCCCCGCCGACGCCGGGTCGCTCACCGGACTCGTCGACACCGAGACCCTTGCGCGAATCGCGGCCGAGCCCACCGTCCCGCTGCGCTGGGACCGCACCCGCGACGTCTCGGTGGCCGACCTGGTGGCCGACCGGTTCGGTGAACAGGTGGTGCGCCGCTCCGTCGACCCCCTCCTCGGCGGCGTCTACTCCGGACTCTCCGACACCGCAGGCGTGCGGGCCACCCTGCCGACCCTGGCCGCGGCCCTCGACGCGGGGGCCCCGAGCCTGAGCGAGGCGGTCGCCCGAGCCCTGCCGGAGCCTTCGGACACGCCCGTGTTCGGCACCCTGCGCGACGGCTACGGCACGCTGCTCGGCGCGCTCGAGAAGGCCGCCGGCGCCGAGGTCCGGCACGTCACCGCGGTCGGTCTGCGCCGCAGCGGCGACCGCTGGGACCTCGACCCGATCGGATCCGTGGACGGCGTCGTCCTTGCGGTGCCCGCCGACCGCGCCGCCGAACTGCTCACCGACGCCGTCCCGGCGGCAGCCGCCCAGGCGGCCCGGATCCCGCTCGCATCGTCGGCGGTGGTCGCGCTGGCACTGCCGGACGGTGCCGCACTGCCGCAGAACTCGGGGATCCTCGTGGCCACCGGCGAGGATCTGTCCGCCAAGGCGTTCACCCTGTCGAGCCGCAAGTGGCCCCACCTGGCCGGGCGCGACGTCGCGCTGGCCCGCGCATCGTTCGGCCGCTACGGCGAGGCCGCGATCGTCGACGCACTCGACGACGAGCTGATCGCCCGCGCGCGCATCGACCTCGCCACCGTCACCGGTGTCACCGACGAGCCCGTGGCCGCGTTCGTCCAGCGCTGGCACGGGGGCCTGCCGCAGTACCGGGCCGGGCACCTCGACATCGTCGCGGCGCTCGAGGACGCGGTCGCCGCCGTCGACGGCCTCGAGGTCGCCGGCGCGATGCTCCACGGCGTGGGTGTGCCGGCATGTGTCGCATCAGGCACGACGGCCGCGACGCGCCTGGCAACCCGAGTGGCAGGATGAGCGGTATGGCACGTCTCGACTACGACAAGCTCAATTCCACCCTGCGCTACGCGATGTTCTCGGTGTTCCGGGTCCAGCCCGGTGCCCTCGGCGACGACCGCTCCGCGGCGATCGAGGACGCCCAGAAGTTCTTCGCGGCCTACGACGGCACCGATCTGGTCGTGCGCGGCATCTACGACGTCGCCGGGGTGCGCGCCGACGCCGACTTCATGATCTGGACGCACGCCGAGCGACTCGAAGATCTGCAGAAGCTCTACGCCGATTTCCGCCGGACCACCGTCCTCGGCCGCACCACCACCCCGGTGTGGTCGAACGTGTGCCTGCACCGGCCGGCCGAGTTCAACAAAAGCCACCTGCCCGCCTTCATCGCCGGTGAGGAACCCGGCAACTACGTCTGCGTCTACCCGTTCGTGCGGTCGTACGAGTGGTACCTGCTCCCCGACGCCGAACGCCGCCAGATGCTCGCCGACCACGGCAAGGCCGCGCGCGGCTACCCGGACGTGCGGGCCAACACCGTGCCCGCGTTCGCCCTCGGCGACTACGAGTGGATCCTCGCATTCGAAGCCCCCGAACTCGATCGCATCGTCGACCTCATGCGCGACCTGCGTGCCACCGAGGCCCGCATGCACGTCCGGGAGGAGACCCCGTTCTTCACCGGACCGCGCGTCGACCTCGAGACGCTGATCACCGCGCTGCCCTGACGCCCGCCGTCACCCCCCGGAGACGCCGCCCTTGCGCGGACTCCGGGGGCGCCGTCGGCTCGCCGGAAGGACGCGGTGCACCCCCTGGCAGACTGTGCACCATGAGTTCTCGGCCCGTGCGGTACCAGCACATGGCGCACTGGGGGATGTTCGAGGTCGAGACGCACGAGGGCGATGTCAGCGCCGTGCATCCCTTCCGCGGCGACGCCGATCCGTCACCGTTTCTCGACAATGCCGTCGGCTCGGTGCGGCACCGCTCGCGGGTCGCGGGACCGGCGGTGCGCCGGGGCTGGCTCGAGCACGGACCGGGGCCGAGCGATCGCCGCGGCGACGACGAATTCGTCGCGGTGTCCTGGGACGAGCTGACCGAACTGCTGGCCGGCGAGCTGCAGCGCGTGATCGACGCGCACGGCAACCGGGCGATCTTCGGCGGTTCGTACGGGTGGTCGTCGCCGGGCCGGTTCCACCACGCGCAGAGTCAGGTGCATCGCTTCCTGAAGATGCTCGGCGGCTACACCCGCTCGGTGCACAGCTATTCGCTCGGTGCGACCGGCGTGATCATGCCGCGCGTGGTCGGCACGCACTGGAAGCTGTTCGCCCGTGCGACGAACTGGGACGTCATCGCCCGCGACACCGACCTGATGGTGTGTTTCGGCGGGGTGCCGCTCAAGAACACGGCCGTCAACGACGGCGGCACCAGCAACCATCCCACGCGGGGGGCGCTCGACGCTCTGCGCGCCCGCGGCGGGACGGTCGTGTCCGTCAGCCCCCTGCACGACGATCTGCACGGCGCCGCCGAACGCCTCGCGCCGCGACCCGGGACGGACGTCGCGATCATGCTCGCCCTCGCCTACGTGCTCGCCACCGAGGGCCTCGCCGACCGCGACTTCCTCGACCGCTACTGCGTCGGCTACGACAAGTTCGAGGACTATCTGCTCGGCCGCACCGACGGCGTCGCCAAGACACCGCAGTGGGCGGCCGCCCTGTCCGGGCTGTCCGCCGAGACCCTCGCCGCGCTGGCCCGGCGCATGGCCGCCGGCCGCACCCTGATCACCGTCACCTGGTCGCTGCAGCGGGTCCGGTACGGCGAGCAGGCCCCGTGGGCGGGGGTGACCCTCGCCGCGATGCTCGGCCAGATCGGGCTGCCCGGCGGCGGGTTCGGTCACGGCTACGGCTCGATGAACGAACCCGGCATCGCGCCCGTCCCGTACCCGCTCCCGACCCTGTTCCAGGGCGACAATCCGGTCGGTGACCTGATTCCCGTGGCCGCGATCTCCGACCTGCTGCTGCGGCCGGGCCAGGAGTACGACTTCGACGGCCGGCGCCTGACGTACCCCGACATCCGGCTCGTGTACTGGGCCGGCGGCAACCCGTTCCACCACCATCAGGACCTGGGTCGGCTGCGCCGCGCCCTGGCCCGCCCGGACACGATCGTCGTGCACGACCCGTACTGGACGCCGACGGCCAAGCACGCCGACATCGTCGTGCCGTCCACCACATCCCTCGAACGCGAGGATCTCAGCTGCACCCGCAACGACCCGCTGCTGGTCGCGATGCACGCCGCCGCCCCGCGATTCGCCGCCGCCCGCGACGACTACGACACGTTCTCGGCGCTCGCGCACCGTCTCGGCTTCGGGGACCGGTTCACCGAGGGCCGCACGGCGCGGCAGTGGCTCGAGCACCTGTACGAGCAGTGGCGCGGATTCGTCCTCGCCGACGACGCCCGCGTCGAATCCCCTCCGGAGTTCGACGAGTTCTGGGTGCGCGGACACGTGCGGATGCGCACCGAGGACGAGCTGACACTGTTCGAGGAGTTCCGCGCCGACCCCCAGCGCAACCCCCTGCGTACCCCGAGTGGGCGCATCGAGATCTTCTCCGCCGACATCGACGGCTTCGGCTACGACGACTGCGCCGGGCACCCTGCGTGGTTCGAGCCGGAGGAGTGGCTCGGCGGCCCCCGCGCGCAGCACTACCCGCTGCACCTGATCGCGAACCAGCCCAAGACCCGCCTGCACAGCCAGCTCGACCACGGCGGCGTCAGTCAGGCCTCGAAGATCCGCGGGCGCGAACCGATCCGCATGCATCCGGCCGATGCGGCCGCCCGCGGTGTGGCGGGCGGCGACGTCGTGCGGGTGTTCAACGACCGCGGCGCATGCCTGGCCGGCGCCGTCCTCGACGACGGCCTGATGCCCGGGGTGGTGCAGCTGGCCACCGGCGCCTGGTACGACCCGCTCGATCCGGCCGATCCCGGCTCGATGTGTGTGCACGGAAATCCCAACGTGCTCACCGCCGACGTGGGCACCTCGAGTCTGGCCCGCGGCTGCACGGGCCAGCACGCGCTCGTGCAGATCGAACGCTTCGACGGGGACCTGCCGCCGATCCGCGCCTACGACCCGCCGGTGATCCGCACCCGCTGAGGCGGGGTACCTGCCCGAGCCACCCGGGTACCTGCGGGCCGAGCGACGGTATCCGTCGCTACCCGGGAGATGGACGATGCGTCGGTCGGAGCCGGGCCCGGCGGTCACAACCCCAGCGAGCGCTGCACCTCCCGCAACGTCTGCGCCGACGCCCGCAACCCGGCGGCCTCGTCGGGCGAGAGGGGGATCTCGAGTACCCGGCCGGCGCCGCGGCCGTCGACGATCGTCGGCAGCGACAGGCACACCCCTTCGATCCCGTGCACGCCGCGCTGCAGCGTCGAGACCGGCAGCACCCGGTGCTGATCCCGCAGCACCGCCTCCACGATGCGGGCGGTGGACAGGCCGATGGCCAGGTTGGTGGCGCCTTTGCCCTGGATGATCTCGTACGCGCTGCGCATCACCCGGGTGGAGATCTGCTCGCGGACCGCGGCGTCGAACACCGCCGCTCCGTGCTCGTCGCGGTACTCGGTGGCCGGAACCCCACCCACCGTCGCGCTCGACCACAGGGTGATCTCCGAATCGCCGTGCTCGCCGACGATGAGGGCGTGCACGTTCTCCACCGCGACGCCGACGTGCTGCGCGACGAGGAAGCGCAACCGTCCCGAGTCGAGGACCGTGCCGGACCCGAGGATCTGCCCGTCGGGGGCGTCCGTTGCGCGGATCGCCGCATACGTCACCACGTCGACCGGGTTGCTGACGAACAGCACCACCGCCTCGGGGGAGAGCGCGAGCAGCGCCGGTGTGAGTTCCCGGACGATGCGCACGTTCGCTGCCGCCAGCTCGAGCCGTGACTGGCCCGGCTTCTGCTTGGCGCCCGCCGTCACGACGATCAGATCGGAGCCGGCGGTGACGGCGAGGTCGTCGGCGCCGTCGATGCGGCACGCGGGGGCGAACTGGGTGCCGTGGTTCAGGTCGAGCACCTCGGCCCGCACCTTGTCGGTGTTCGGATCGAACAGGGCCAGCGAATCCGCCGAGCCCCGGATCAGGCATGCGTAGGCGACGGCGGTGCCGACGCTGCCGGCGCCGACGATCGAAACCTTGGACTTGGACGCACGGGTCGTCGACATGGATTCGATCGTCGTCGCTCCGCGCTCGATCCGCACCCCGACGGTGCAGCCGTTAGCCTTCGCATCATGAACGTTCAACCGTTCGACGCCGTGCTGTTCGACTTCTCCGGCACGTTGTTCCGGCTCGAGGAGGACGAATCCTGGCTGGCCGACCTCACCGACGAGCGGGGCGAGCCCTTCGACGTGCACCGGCAGGCCGAGCTGATGCGCCGGATGACCGCCCCCACCGGTCAGCCCGTCGAGATGGACGCCGCCGAGCATCACGCCTGGATCAACCGCGACCGCGACCCCCGCTGGCACCGGGACGCATACCTGACGGTGCTGCGCCGTTCCGGAGTCGCCGACGAGGGGCAGGCCCTCGGCCTGTACACCAAGCTGACCGATCCGCGCTGCTGGACGGTCTACCCGGACACGGTGCCGGTGATCGAGGCGCTCGCCGGCGAGGGCCTCGCGGTGGCCGTGCTGAGCAACATCGCCTTCGACATCCGGCCGGCGTTCGCGGCGCTCGGTATCGACGATCTGGTGTCGGAGTTCGTGCTTTCCTTCGAAGTCGGCGCGGTCAAACCGGAGCCGGAGATCTTCCGGCACGCGACCGCGGCGCTCGGGGTGTCCCCGGAGCGCACCCTGATGGTGGGCGACAGTGAGGAAGCCGACGGTGCGGCCCGCCGCATCGGCTGCTCCTTCGCCCTCGTCGAGCCGCTGCCCACCGCCGAGCGTCGCCGCGGACTGTGGCGCGCGTTGTTCGCGGCGGGCCTCAGTCCCTCGGAACCAGGCGCAGGGAGATCGAGTTGATGCAGTACCGCTGATCCGTCGGAGTCGGGTACCCCTCGCCCTCGAACACGTGCCCGAGATGGCTGTGGCAGGACGCGCACAGTACCTCCACCCGGCGCATGCCGAGGGACGTGTCGGAGCGCAGGATCACCGCGTCACTCGACGCCGGGTCGAAGAACGAGGGCCACCCGCAGTGCGAATGGAACTTCTCGGTGCTGCGGAACAGTTCGGCTCCGCAGGCGCGGCACTCGTACACACCCTCGGTCTCCGTGTCGGTGTATTCGCCGACGAAGGGCCGCTCGGTGCCGGCCTGCCGCAGCACCGCGTACTCCGCGGGGGTGAGGCGGGCGCGCCATTCGTCGTCGCTGCGGGATACCTTCGGCGCGGGTTCGGTCGGGACAGCGTCAGCCATGAACTCCACGCTAGCCGTCACCGCGGTTCGTCGCCACGAGCTCGCCCTGCGGTGCGGGCTCGTGTGCCGGCAACAGGAACGACGGTTCGATGCCGTCCGCCAGCCGGCCCTCCCGCCGGGCGGCCAGATAGCGGTCGAGCAGCACGGCGAAGATCACGATGAGCAGCAGCGACCACCCGAACGTCGTCTTCATGTACTCGGCGGCGCGCCCGGCCTCCGGCCACCGCCCCGACAGCCAGCTGTCGTAGCTCATGAAGCCGTAGACCGCCAGCCAGGCCGGCCAGTTCCGCATCACCGAATTGGGCAACACGACCGTCATCAGCAACGGGAACAGCATCATCGAGTAGTACATCTGGCCGAGCGAACCGAGCAGGAACGACGCGGTGAGCAACACCCCCGTGCTCGTGCCGACGAAGAAGAGCTCGTCGTGGCGGCAGTACCGGTACAGCAGCCACAGCGAGACGACGACCATGAGGCCCAGGACGACGCGCAGCCCGAGGATCAGCCACGCCGGCAGGCCGTAGTACATGCCGTTGCCGACGATGGCGCTGTTGAAGTAGTCGCGTGCCTCGAACAGGTACGGCGTGGTGCGCTCGACGAACGCCCAGGCGTCCACCGAGAGCGGCCACGCGACGAGCGTCAGGCCGAGCGGCACCGCCGCGGCAGTGGCGAACACCTTCCACTGCCGGCGCACGAACGGAATCAGCAGCAGGGGCGCGAGGATCGGTTTGACCGCGAACGTCAACCCGATCGCGACGCCCGCCCACAGATCGCGCCGGCTCAGCAACAGCGTCAGGAAGGCGACCTCGCCGAGCAGGACGAGGCCGTTGATGTTGGTGAAGACCAGGGTGTTCGTCACCGTCTCGGAACTGAACGCCGCCAACAGGAGGATCGGGGCGAGCACCGAGTCGAGACCGTAGCCGAACATTCGCAGCAGCAGGTACAGCGCCACGATGATCGCGATCGCGTTGGCGATGATGAACAGCCACCGGGAGCGTTCGGGGTCGATTACCGCGATCGGGGAGATCAGCAACGTCCCGGACGGGGGGTACAGATAGTGCGGGTCCACCCACTCGAAGTTCGCCGTGTACACCGGCCGGCGGTTGAGAAACGCCAGGGCCGCGTTGTAGACGGGAGTGAAGTCGTCGGTGCGGAATCCGTTGACGGCTTTGACCACCACACGGTGCAGCACCGTGAGCACGGCCAACGGCCACACCACGCACTTGACCACCTCCGCGGTGGTGCGGGCGGTGCGGGGCTCGAGGCGGCTGAGGAACACTACGGCACGGTACACCGAGAGCCGGGAGCGGCCGCCCACCGTCCCCACCCGACGGCGCCGGGCCCGGGACGCGGCGCACGCTGATTCACGCCGGGCACAGGCTGCCGTTCGGCGGCAGGGCACCGGTGTCGAGGTAGGCCGCCAGGCGTGCCTGGACGCAGCCGGAGTGCAGGACCGCGGAGTATCCGGCACCCTGCCAGGACAGCGCCGCCCACCGGGCCGAGACGGCGGTGAGGGCGCCGGTGACCGACTCGAGGCCCGCGCTGCCGACGAGCGGATCGGCGGCACCCGTCGTCACCAGCACGGGTACGCGCACCTCCGGCGGCAGCGGCGGTGTCGGCATGCTCGGCCAGGCGCTGCACGCGGTGAGACCGACCGCGCTGTCGCCGCCGAACAGGGGGTAGTTCGCCGACCACGTTCGCTGCAGCTCGGTGGCCCGGGCCGTCGTGGGCCATCGCTGACCGTCGCTGCAGCGGGAGACGAACTGCCCGTCGGACGACAGCACGGCCTCGGCGGCGCCGACGAGTTCGAGCATCGGCGTCACGTCTCCCGCACCGGCGGCGGACAGAGCGTCGGACAGCTCGAGGACCCGGGCCTGCGCGTCGCTGCGGGGGGTTCCCAGAAACCACGTCACCGCGGTGAGCAGGGCGTTCGACGAGAGCGGTGCAAGAGCGCCGGTCGCGGCGCGGGCGTGCAGGTCCTCGAGCGCGGCCCGCGGGTCCGGCCCCAGCGAGCACGCCAGCGCGACGCACTGGCGGGCGAACGCGTCGACCGCCGACTCCGCGCCGCGCACCCGGCTCTCGGCCAGCAGTTCGGCGTCGGCCGTCGCGGCGGCGGGGGAGTCGAGGACGAGGCGGCCGAGGGTGGTCGGGTACTTCGACGCGTAGGCGAGGGCGACCGTGGCGCCGTTGCCGATGCCGAGCACGCCGATCCGATCGACGCCCCACGTGGTTCGCAGCTGCTCGAGATCGTCGGCGGCGTGGGCGGCGTCGAACAGCAGTTCCTGCGGCTGCAGGTAGTCGGTGCATGCGATGGTGGCCTGCCGCCCGAGTTCGGCGACCCGCTCCGGACCGTCGCCGGTGCGGCCGAACTGTCCGTGGTCGGCCAGGGCGCGCCGGTCCGCTCCGAAGATGCACTCGATCGGCTGGGAGGCGCCGAGGCCGCGCCGATCCACCGCGACGATCGGCCGGGAGGCCACGAGTTCGGCGAGCGAGCCGGTCGACAGTGCGGCCAGCGCCCCCGAGGAGGGCATGTCCGCGCCCGTCGTCATGACGAGCGGGGCCGCATCGGTGGGAGTCTGTGCCAGCCGGGCGCGCAGCACGTCGAGCGGAAACGAACCCGGCACGGTGCCTGTGGCGTCGATCGCAGCGGGAAGCTGGGCGCATTCGAGGACGAGACCGGTGGGTCCCGGCGGCAGCTGCTGGGCGGCGAGGGTGTCGGCGGTGCAGTCGCGCCAGTCCAGGTCCCGGGCCGGCACCGGTAGCTCCGGGGCGAGGGCCGGATCCTCGCCGGTGGGAGTGGCCCGGCCGTCCGCCTCCTGCACCACCGCGACGTCGGGGCGTACCGAAGGGCCCGCCCCGCACGCGGCGGTCATCGTTCCGAGCACGACGATGCCCACGGTGAGCACACGGGTTCTGCGCATGCGCACAGCCTGCCAGGTCGGTGCGCGGGCCCGCGCACGTGACCGGATCGTCCGATCCGCCGGATGTGACGATCAGGTGTACGTGGTGTGAAGTAGGTCGCAATCTGCCCCGGGTGTACCGGTCGCCTCGAGCGACGGCCCTACCCTGGAGAAATGCACGAACGTCTCGTCGATCGCAATCCCGTGGTGCCGTCCGACCAACTGGTGGCCCAGATGGTTCCGCCCGCGATGTTCGACGACGTGAGCTTCGCGTCCTACATCCCCGATCCGAACGAGCCGAGCCAGGCGACCGCTGTCGCGACGGCGGAGGAGTTCGCCCACAAGATCGCGAAGATCCGGGGTGGCGGCCGGCGCGGCCTGTTCGGACGGAAGGCGCCGTCCACCGGCGCCGGTCTCTACCTCGACGGCGGCTTCGGCGTCGGCAAGACCCACCTGCTGGCCTCGATCTTCCACGCGGCGCCGTCGCCGAAGGCGTTCGGCACCTTCGTGGAGCTGACCCACGTCGTCGGCGCTCTCGGCTTCAACAAGGCCGTCGAGGAGCTGTCCGGCCACAGCGTGCTGTGCATCGACGAGTTCGAGCTCGACGACCCGGGCGACACGATGCTGGTCTCCCGCCTGCTGACCGAACTCTCGGCGCGGGGCGTGTCCATCGTCGCCACGTCCAACACCCTGCCCGGGCAGCTGGGAGAGGGGCGATTCGCGGCGCAGGACTTCCTGCGCGAGATCAAGAAGCTCGCCTCGATCTTCGAGACCATCCGCGTGGACGGCCCCGACTACCGCCATCGCGACCTGCCGCCGGCCCCGGACCCGATCAGCTCCGAGGAGCTGCTCGACCGCGCCGATGCGGTCCCCGGCGCCACCCTCGACGACTTCGACGAGCTGTGCGCGCACCTGAGCACGCTGCATCCGTCCCGGTACGGCAAGCTCGTCGAGGGCGTCGCGGCCGTCTTCCTCAACGGGGTTCATGCCGCCCACGACCAGTCCGTGGCGCTGCGTCTGGTGGTGCTCGCCGACCGGCTCTACGACGCGAGCATTCCGGTGACCGTCGCCGGCGCGAAGCTGGACGAGATCTTCACCGACGAGATGCTCGCCGGCGGCTACCGCAAGAAGTACCTGCGTGCGACCTCGCGCCTGTTGGCGCTGTCGCGGTTCGAGACCGCCGCCAGCTGAGTCGGGTTCCCGGCTGCCCCCGCCGCAGGCGGGGTCCGCGCGTCACAGGGTGCGTTGCATGACGTAGTCGTGATGGGTCTGCGAGCCGACCTGGAACGTGCGCGTTCCCACGACCTCGAACTCGTTCTTGGCGTAGAACCGCCGGGCCCGAGAGTTCTGCTGGTTGACCCCCAGCCACAGCCCCCGGCAGCCGGCTGCCCGGGCATGCTCGACGACGGCAGCCATCAGGGCCGCCGCCACTCCGGTGCCGTGCTTGCCCGGCAGCACGTAGAGCTTGCTGATCTCGGTGGTGGGCAGCGCGGTCACGGCTTCACGGACTTCCGGGTCCGTCGGTTCGGCATCGACGGCCATGAGGTAGCCCACGATCTCGCCGCCGACGGTCGCCTTGAGCACGATGCGGGTCGGGTCGGTGAGGTACTCGCTGAACCGTTCCGCCGAGAGGGTGTCGTCGATGAACGCGGCGATGTCCTCCTGGGAGGCGTCGGCCGGGCAGGCCAGGGGGAACGTGGTGGCTGCGACATCGGCGATGGTCTCGGCATCCCAGATGCCGGCCTGCTCGACGGAGACGTTCGCGGTCGATTCCTCGAGTGACGGAGTGGACATGGGAACCAGTAGATCACTCGGCGGGGCACCGCGCCGACGGTCGGGGCAGGTATCCGTTCGACGTCCGGAAATGGCTGAACCCCAGCCTTGGATGGGGGGTCATGGCTGGGGTTCATTACCATCGGGGGGATGGCATCTCCGACAATACATGAGGAATCCCTCAGGTTCCAACCGGGGTGGTCACGGTTGGGTCACGGGCCGGCCGTCCGGGTGGTTGCCTTCCGCCGGGCAACGCTCTACTGTGGGCTCTCATGAAGCGCGTACTCGTAGTTCACCGCCGTAGCGGGGTCTGATTCGGACCGACCCCTCGCTGCGGGTCGTCGAGCTACCTGTCGGTCCTCCCTTCACGCGGAAGACCTCCTACGATGAACGCCTTCACCTCCACCGCTCCCCGCACCTCCTACGCCGCCGGCGACGCGGAGACCGCATACTCGGCGCCGATCGATCCGTTCGCCGCCCGCTACGGACGATCCCTGCCGCGCGAGTTGCGTGCCGAGGCGCTCGGCACGAGCTGGACCGAGTTCACCGCGACCTATGCACCGCACGGGCCGGTCCGTCTCGGTGGCTGGTCGGCCGGGGCTCCGTGCGCCGGTCGGCGGAACTTCGAGGCCACTTTCGGCGTGGGAGAGACCATCCACACGGCGGCGGCGACGGCCACCGGTCCGGTGTCCGCCATGACCGTCATGATGCACACCCTCGGGATGCCGCTCGAGATTCTCTCGTTCCACCAGTTCGACCTCGGCGACACCCACACGACATTCCTGCTGTGCGAGGCGGACGGGCGCCGGCTCTGGAGCATGGGTGCCGCGGCGACCGGAACCGAATCGGCACTGCGCGCGATGATCGCGGGAGCCAACCGGCTGCACGCTTCCCGCTGAGGGAGCGGTGACACGACGAAGGCCCTCCCGACCGGGAGGGCCTTCGCTGTCGAGTGGTGTGGGCGACCGGGACCGGCGACCTCGTCCGGGTGGCACACCGGGGGGTGGAGCGGATGACGGGATTCGAACCCGCGACCCTCACCTTGGCAAGGTGATGCGCTACCAGCTGCGCTACATCCGCATGCGCACTCCCCGGCCCGAGGGACCGGGCGACGGAGTGCAGCGTGGAAAGGGTGGATCGTGGTGCGCGATACTGGGATCGAACCAGTGACCTCTTCCGTGTCAGGGAAGCGCTCTCCCGCTGAGCTAATCGCGCCGGGGGGTGGAGCGGATGACGGGATTCGAACCCGCGACCCTCACCTTGGCAAGGTGATGCGCTACCAGCTGCGCTACATCCGCATGCGCACTCCCCGACCCGGTGACCCGGGTCGAGAAGTGCAGGGTGAAACCTGGTCGATCATGGTGCGCGATACTGGGATTGAACCAGTGACCTCTTCCGTGTCAGGGAAGCGCTCTCCCGCTGAGCTAATCGCGCGAGGTGGAGACGGGAATCGAACCCGTGTGCACGGCTTTGCAGGCCGTTGCCTCACCACTCGGCCACTCCACCGTAAAAGGTCGAGTCCAACCTCTCGAGCGGATGACGGGATTCGAACCCGCGACCCTCACCTTGGCAAGGTGATGCGCTACCAGCTGCGCTACATCCGCATCGCACCGCCCGGCGCCGTGCTCTCCGTGGTGCGGTTGAGAACATTAGCCGACCATCGTCAGAACACACAAATCTGCAGGTGAGGGCATGGACGAGCCGTCCTGGTGGATCCTGCCCGGCCCGTTCCGGCGGCGGGTCGGGCCAGCGAGCGCCGGCTGGGCGATCCGTTCGGTGAGGGGCACGGAACTCGCGCCCCCTCGGGGCGCGGCATCCCGACGCGGTATCGAAAACACAGGCGACCAGGCGATTCGTGTTCATCCGATGGGCGTGTTAATGTTCCTTCTCGTTCGAGCCGCTGCGAAGCGGCCCGGTCCCGTGGCTCAGTGGAAGAGCGTCCCGTTCACACCGGGGAGGTCGCTGGTTCGATCCCAGCCGGGACCACAGCACCGACGAAGGGCACCCCACGGGGTGCCCTTCGTCGTTTCCGGGCCGGCGCGGTTCGCGTCCGGCCGGAACGTGTCGGCGACGGAGCGGCGGTGACCTGCGCGTTCACCGAACCGCGCTGCGCTGATGGCAGGATTGCGGTCGGTGTGAGGAGGATGCGACTGATGAGCGTCGCCGACAACAACTGGCCCCTGGTCGGGGCCACAGGAGCACGATTCGGATCGGCCGGCCGCCGGCGCAAGGATCACCCGGCACCCGGCGCCGCCGACCGCGGAGCGGCCACGCCCGCGGTGGACGCCCCGACCACGGGGACCTCCGCGGCCGTCGCCGTCCCCGCGTCGCAGCCGATGCCCGCGGTCCCGAGGCACACGGCGGCCACGAGGGAGGAAGAACCGATCGGGCAGCAGCCCTCCTTCGTCCGTCCCTTCGTGCGCAGCCAGGGCCGGACCCGCTCCGAGGTGGATCTCCCGCTCGAGGTCCTCGTCTCCGCCGTGAGCGACGCCGAGGGAACTGCGGGTCTCGAGGAGCACCGCACCATCCTGGCGCTGTGCGCCGAACCGCGGTCCATCATGGAGATCGCGGCCCTGGCCCGACTGCCTCTGGGCGTCGCACGTGTCCTGGTGGGAGATCTCGCCGCCACGGGAGAACTCACCGTCCACCGCACCGCCGACGGACTCGGACCCGACGCCCAGTTGCTGTCTCGGGTCCTCGGCGGCCTGCGTCGGCTCTAGCCCGCCCGACGCCCGGCAGTGCCCGGGTGAACTGCCGTTCCGGGTGGTGTCGATAGCATGGTCTGGTTGCCGGACGCGTGGCATACCCCGCGGCGTCGGCGGCACCCATCACCGGCACGAGCCCGAGGAGCCCACCACAGTGACGACGCCCGCATCCGTAGACCCCACCGTGCTCGTCCGGGTGCCCGCGGGGACCACTGCCGGTGCCGCCCTCCGGGAGGCGGGCCTGCCCAACAGCGGGCCCGACGCGGTCGTCGTGGTCCGCGACGAGGAGGGGCGGCTGCGGGACCTGTCGTGGACGCCGGAACAGGACACCCAGGTCGAGCCGGTCGCCGCCGCCACCGAGGACGGCCGCTCCGTCATCCGGCACTCCGCGGCACACGTCCTCGCCCAGGCGGTGCAGCAGGAGTTCCCCGAGGCCAAGCTCGGCATCGGTCCCCCGATCAAGGACGGCTTCTACTACGACTTCCAGGTCGACCGCCCCTTCACTCCCGAGGACCTGACGAAGCTCGAGAAGCGCATGAAGCAGATCGTCAAGGGGGCGCAGCGGTTCTCCCGCCGCGTCGTCGAGAGCCTGGACGACGCACGCGAGGAACTGAAGAACGAGCCGTTCAAGCTCGAGCTGATCAGCGAGAAGTCGGCCGGAAACAGCTCCCTGGACGAGGACCCCGAGATCATGGAGGTCGGCGGCAAGGAACTGACGATCTACGACAACCTCAATCCGCGCACCGGCGAGAAGATCTGGGCCGATCTGTGCCGCGGTCCGCACATCCCCACCACCAAGTACATCCCGGCGTTCAAGCTCACCCGCAGCTCCGCCGCCTATTGGCGCGGCGACCAGGACAATGCCGGTCTCCAGCGCATCTACGGCACCGCGTGGGAGTCCGCGGAGGCGCAGGAGCGCTACCTCGAGCTGCTCGCCGAGGCCGAGCGCCGTGATCACCGCAAGCTCGGCAACGAGCTCGACCTGTTCAGCTTCCCCGACGAGCTCGGCTCCGGCCTCCCGGTGTTCCACCCCAAGGGCGGCATCATCCGCCAGGAGATGGAGAACTACTCCCGCAAGCGGCATGTCGAGGCCGGCTACGAGTTCGTGTACTCCCCGCACATCACGAAGGGTCACCTCTACGAGGTGTCCGGCCATCTCGACTGGTACCGCGACGGCATGTTCCCCGCGATGCACATCGACGAGGAACTGGCCGAGGACGGCACCGTGCGCAAGCCGGGCCAGGACTACTACCTCAAGCCGATGAACTGCCCGATGCACAACCTCGTCTTCCGGTCCCGCGGCCGGTCCTACCGCGAGCTGCCGCTGCGGCTGTTCGAATTCGGCTCGGTGTACCGGTACGAGAAGTCCGGCGTCGTCCACGGTCTGACCCGGGTGCGTGGCATGACGCAGGACGACGCGCACATCTACTGCACCCGCGAGCAGATGCGCGACGAGCTGACCACGACCCTGAACTTCGTCCTCGACCTGCTCAAGGACTACGGCCTCGAGGACTACTACCTCGAGCTGTCGACGAAGAACCCCAAGAAGTTCGTCGGCGACGACGCCCTGTGGGAGGAGGCCACCGAGACCCTGCGCGAGGTCGGCGAGGCCTCCGGGCTCGATCTCGTGCCGGATCCGGGCGGTGCCGCCTTCTACGGCCCCAAGATCTCCGTCCAGGTTCAGGACGCGCTCGGGCGCAGCTGGCAGATGTCGACGATCCAGCTCGACTTCAACCTGCCCGAGCGATTCGAGCTCGAGTACACCGGCCCCGACGGCAGCAAGCACCGGCCGGTGATGATCCACCGGGCCCTGTTCGGTTCGATCGAGCGCTTCTTCGGCGTGCTCACCGAGCACTACGCGGGTGCCTTCCCGGCGTGGCTCGCCCCCGTCCAGGTCGTCGGGATTCCCGTCGCGGAGGCCTTCGAGGATCACCTGTTCGACGTCACCCGGCAGTTGAAGGCCGCCGGGGTGCGGGCCGAAGTCGACACCAGCGACGACCGGATGCAGAAGAAGATCCGCAACCACACCACGCAGAAGGTGCCGTTCATGCTGCTCGCGGGCGAGCGTGACGTCGCCGCCGGCGCGGTCAGCTTCCGGTTCCGCGACGGTACGCAGGTCAACGGGGTACCCGTGGCCGACGCGGTCCGTCTGGTGACCGAGTGGATCGAGCGGCGGGAGAACGCCTCGCCCACCGCGGAGCTCGTCGCTCCCGTCGACCGCGGCGGCGCCGCATGAGCGGGGACTGCTCCGACGACGCCCTCGTCGATCGGGGTGCCGGCGAACCCGATCACCTCCAGCGACTGTGGTCCCCGCACCGCATGTCGTACATCGCGGAGGCGCCCCGGTCCAAGGAGGCGCCCTACGAGCCCTTCACCGACATCCCGAAGATGCGGGACGAGGAGGGCCTCGTCGTCGCGCGCGGCGAGCACGTGTACGCGGTGCTCAACCTGTATCCCTACAACCCCGGCCATCTGATGGTCGTGCCGTACCGGCGGGTCGCCAACCTCGAGGATCTCACCCCCGAGGAGAGCACCGAGCTGATGTCGTTCGCGCAGCGGGCGATCCTGGTCATCAAGAGCGTCTCGCGGCCGCACGGCTTCAACGTGGGGCTCAACCTCGGGGCCGCCGCCGGGGGCTCACTCGCCGAGCACCTGCACCTGCACGTGGTGCCGCGGTGGGGTGGCGACGCCAACTTCATCACCGTTCTCGGCGGCGCCAAGGTCATGCCGCAGCTGCTGCGCGACACCCGCGCGTTGCTCGCTGCGGCCTGGAACGACTGACACCGGCCCGAACCGAACGCCGTCCCCGCGACTGTATGGTTGTCGCCGTTCGCAGGCATGGCAGGATCGTGTCCCGGACGCAACGATGTGACGAAAGACGGGGGTCGGTGGGATGCTCAGCTTCTTCGGGCGTGCGTCGGTGTCGAAGGTCACCGCGCCGCTCGGCAGGGCCCTGATCCGCACCGGCCTCACGCCGGACGCGGTGACACTGATCGGCACCGTCGCCACGATCGCCGCCGCCGTGACGCTGTTCCCGATGGGGCAGTTGTTCTGGGGTGCGATGGTGATCGGGCTGTTCGTGATGTTCGACATGCTCGACGGCGCCATGGCGCGGGCCCGAGGTGGCGGCACCCGCTTCGGCGCGGTCCTCGACGCCACCTGTGACCGGGTCGCCGACGGTGCGATCTTCGCCGGGCTCGCCTGGTGGGCGGTCTACGAGGAACAGAGCCGGCCGCTGCTGGTCGCCACCCTCATCTGCCTCGTCACCTCCCAGGTCATCTCCTATGCCAAGGCCCGCGCGGAAGCGAGCGGCCTGTCCGCCGACGGCGGCTTGATCGAACGTCCCGACCGGCTCGTCATCGTCCTGGTCGGCGCCGGCTTCACCGGGCTCGGCCTGTGGTGGGCGATCCACGCCGCAATGTGGCTGCTCGCCGCCGGTTCGGTGATCACCGTGTTCCAGCGGGTGCTCGCGGTGCGGCGCTCCCCGGAGGCCCGCGAGCTGCTGCCCCTGCCGTCGTCGACTCCGGCCGACGGAGCACCGTCGTCGGCCCCGGCGGACGGAGACGCCCGATGAGCGTGACGGAACGCGCCTCCGACCTCGGCTACGCCGCGGGATGGCGGCTCGTGCGGGCGCTGCCCGAGTCCACTGCGCGCCGGCTGTTCGACGTCGGGGCCGAATACGCCGCCCGTCGCGGCGCCGGCCCGCAGCAGTTGCGCCGCAACCTGGCCCGCGTCCTGGGTGTGCCCGCGGCGCAGGTCCCGGACGAGCTGATCCGGCAGTCCCTGCGGTCCTACGCCCGGTACTGGCGGGAGGCGTTCCGGCTGCCCTCCATGGACCTCGCCGCGACGGCTGCGGCACTCGACGACGCCGTCGAGGGCCGCGAACACATCGAACAGGCCCTGGCAACCGGGCGCGGTGCAATTCTCGCCCTGCCGCACAGCGGGAACTGGGACATGGCCGGTGTGTGGTGCACGCAGACCTACGGCGGACTGTCCACGGTGGCCGAACGCCTGCGCCCGGAATCGCTCTACCAGCGGTTCGTCGCGTACCGCGAAAGCCTCGGCTTCGAGATCTTCCCCCTCAGCGGCGGTGAGACCCCGCCGTTCGACCGGCTCGAGACCCGGTTGCGCGAGAACCGGATCGTCTGCCTGCTCGGCGAACGCGACCTGGCCCGCAGGGGCGTGCCGGTCACGTTCTTCGGTGAGCCCACCCGCATGCCCGCCGGCCCGGCGAAGCTCGCCGTCGAGACCGGGGCGCCCCTGCTGCCGGTGCACTGCTGGTTCACCGACGACGGCTGGGGTTTCCGGGTCCATCCCGAGATCGATGTCACCGGCGGGATCGGACCGGCGACCCAGGCGCTGGCCGACTGCTTCGCCGCGGACATCGCCGAACACCCGGCGGACTGGCACATGCTGCAACCGCTCTGGCTCGACGACCTCTCCGAGGCCCGCCTGGCCCGGATGGAGGCGCGGTGAAGATCGGCATGGTGTGCCCGTACTCGTTCGACGTACCGGGCGGGGTGCAGGCGCACGTCGTGGACCTGGCGACCGTGCTCATCGAACGCGGCCACCGGGTCAGTGTCCTCGCTCCGGCATCCGACCGCACGGAACTGCCCGACTTCGTCGTCTCCGCCGGACGCGCCGTCGCCATCCCCTACAACGGGTCCGTGGCACGTCTGAGCTTCGGCCCCGTGTCCTACGCGCGGGTCCGGCGATGGATCAACGACAACGACTTCGACGTCCTGCACATCCACGAGCCCAACGCCCCGAGCCTGTCGATGCTCGCCCTGAAGATCGCGGAAGGGCCCATCGTCGCGACCTTCCACACCTCGACGACCAAGTCGCTGGTACTGAGCACGTTCCAAGGTGTGCTGCAGCCGTATCTCGAGAAGATCAGCGGCCGCATCGCCGTGTCCGAGCTCGCCCGCCGCTGGCAGGTGACCTCCCTCGGCTCCGACGCCGTGGAGATCCCCAACGGAGTCGACGTGTCGTCGTTCGCGCACGCCCCCGCGTTGCCCGGGTATCCCCGCGCCGGCCGCACCGTGCTGTTCCTCGGCCGGTACGACGAACCGCGTAAGGGCATGGGGGTGCTGCTCGGCGCGCTGCCCCTGCTCGTCGAGCACTACCCGGACCTGCAGGTCCTCGTGGTCGGCCGCGGGGACGAGGAACGGCTGCGCAAGGAGGCCGGACCGCACGCACGGCACCTGCGGCTGCTCGGCCAGGTGTCCGACGCGGAGAAGGCCTCGGCCATGCGCAGCGCCGACGTCTACTGCGCCCCCAACCTCGGTGGGGAGAGCTTCGGCATCGTGCTCGTGGAGGCGATGGCCGCCGGTACCGCGGTAGTGGCCAGCGAACTCGACGCGTTCCGCCGGGTGCTGCGCGACGGCCGCGCCGGCGTACTCGTCCCGGTGGGCGACTCGGCGGCGCTCGCCGCTTCGATCCGCGGCCTGCTCGACGACGCAGCCCGGCGCCGCGCCCTCGTGGAGGCGGCGAACGAGATCGTCGGCGCGTACGACTGGCCGGTGGTGGCCGAGCAGATCCTGCGCGTATACGAGACCGTCACGGTCGGGGCCGGGCCGGTCCGCGAGGTCCGGTCGTGACATGCAGCCGGGCGACGCCGCCGCGTGAGGGGAGTGAGACGTGACGCTGTCCGCGCTGACCGTACTCGTCCTCGCGCTGGTCACCGCGCTCGTCGTCGCGCTCGGGCTGTGGGCGTACGGCACGGCCAACCGGCTGGACCGGCTGCACGTGCGGTCGGACCTCTCCTGGCAGGCGCTCGACGCCGCCCTGGCTCGCCGCGCCGTGGTGGTGCGCGGGATCGCGGCCTCCGTCCCGGTCGCCGAAGGCCGCCGGCTGGCCGCCCTGGCCGACCGTGCCGAGCGGGCGGACCGTGCCGAACGGGAGTCGGCGGAGAACACGCTCTCGGCCGCCGTGGCCGCGGTCGACACCGAGCGGCTCCGACCGCAGCTGGTGGCCGAACTCGCCGACGCCGAGGCGCGGGTGCTGATCGCCCGCCGATTCCACAACGACGCCGTCCGCGACACCCTGGCATTGCGTGCCCGCCGTCCGGTCCGGTGGCTGCACCTCGGTGGCACGGCGCCGTTGCCCACCTACTTCGAGATCACCGAGCGCACCGGCCCGGCTGCCGCGACGGGCCTGTCGCTCGACGAGACGCGCACCTCGGCGCGGGTCGTGCTGTTCGACCACGAGGGGCGGGTGTTGCTGCTGCGCGGCCACGACCCGACCACGCCTGACGTGCACTTCTGGTTCACCGTCGGCGGCGCCGTCGAGGTGGGGGAGACGTTGCGCGCGGCCGCGGCCCGCGAGGTGGGGGAGGAGACCGGTCTGCCGGTCGCGCCCGGGCAACTGTGCGGACCCCTGTGGCGCCGAGTGGCGGTATTCCCCTTCAACGGGGAACTCATCCGTTCGGAGGAGCTGTTCTTCGCCCTGCAGACGCCCGCCTTCGAACCGGGGAGCAGCGGATTCACGGACCTCGAGCGCCGCATGAGCCTCGAACACCGTTGGTTCGCCGAGAACGAGATCCGGGACCTGCAGCGACGCGGGGAGGCCGTGTACCCACAGGATCTCGCCGATCTGCTGGGCGAGGCGCGTGACGTCGCCGTACGCCGCGTGGAACCGGAGGTTCGTGCCATCCGGTGAGCTGCGGCGCTCGAGGCAGGCCGTGTCGATGCCCGCGAGGCAGGCCGTGTCGATGCCCGCGAGGCAGGCCAGGGCCTCGCGACTGGCTATGGGACGGCCGTCCGGCCGCACCTAGAATCGGGAGCGGCGTCGTGACGTGCCCGAATCCGTCCGCCGCGCCAGTCTCTGCAGGCCATACCCCAGGAGTTTGTTGCTGTGAGCAGCCCCGAGTCCGTCCCCACCACCGGTACCGCCCGCGTCAAGCGCGGCATGGCCGAGATGCTCAAGGGCGGCGTGATCATGGACGTGGTCACCCCCGAGCAGGCGAAGATCGCCGAGGACGCGGGTGCCGTCGCCGTCATGGCGCTCGAGCGCGTCCCCGCCGACATCCGCGCCCAGGGAGGCGTGTCCCGCATGTCCGACCCGGACATGATCGAAGGCATCATCGAGGCCGTGTCCATCCCCGTGATGGCCAAGGCGCGTATCGGTCACTTCGTCGAGGCACAGATCCTGCAGGCCCTCGGCGTGGACTACATCGACGAGTCGGAGGTGCTCACTCCCGCCGACTACGAGAACCACATCGACAAGTTCGCGTTCACCGTGCCGTTCGTGTGCGGCGCCACCAACCTCGGTGAAGCGCTGCGCCGGATCAACGAGGGCGCGGCGATGATCCGTTCCAAGGGTGAGGCCGGCACCGGCGACGTCTCCAACGCCACCACCCACATGCGGAAGATCCGGCAGGAGATCCGGCGGTTGACCTCCCTGCCGGAGGACGAGCTGTACGTCGCGGCCAAGGAACTGCAGGCCCCGTACGACCTGGTCGTCGAGGTCGCCCAGGCCGGCAAGCTGCCGGTGACCCTGTTCACGGCCGGGGGCATCGCCACCCCGGCGGACGCGGCGATGATGATGCAGCTCGGCGCCGAGGGCGTGTTCGTCGGTTCGGGCATCTTCAAGTCCGGCAACCCGGCCGAGCGTGCCGCCGCGATCGTCAAGGCCACCACCTTCTACGACGACCCGGGCGTGCTCGCGAAGGTCTCGCGCGGCCTGGGCGAGGCCATGGTCGGCATCAACGTCGACGACATCCCGGTGCCGCACCGCCTCGCCGAGCGAGGCTGGTGACCCGCACGACCGCCGGCTTTCCCGGGTGCGACGGGAGCCTCCACCGTGTCGGAGGCTCCCGTCGCTCCGTTCCGGGCACCTGCCGCTAGCCTGTCGCAGGACTGGGAAGGAGCCCGCATGGCGAAGATCGAGGAGATCCTGGCGCTCGAACATCTCGAGAAGAACATCTTCCGGGGCGTGGCGACGGAGACGTCGCTGCAACGCACCTTCGGGGGCCAGGTCGCCGGGCAGGCGCTGGTGTCCGCGGTGCGCACCGTCGATCCGGCGTACTCGGTGCATTCGTTGCACGGATACTTCGTCCGTCCCGGTAACCCGGCGAAGCCGATCGTGTATCTCGTCGACCCGATCCGCGACGGCCGGTCGTTCGGCACCCGGCGGGTGACTGCCGTTCAGGACGGGCAGGCGATCTTCACCATGTCCGCATCGTTCCACGTCCAGGACGAGGGCATCGAGCACCAGGACGAGATGCCCCCGGTGCCGGATCCCGAGGAACTCTCCGGCCTCGCGGACTCGGAGGACCCCGGAAACGAGTGGGCCAGGCGGGAATGGCCCGAGTGGGACCTGCGGCGGGTGCCGGAGGACCGCATCTTCCGGCGCACCGGCATCGTGTCCCAGCAGCAGGTGTGGTTCCGGGTCCGGGACCCGCTCCCGGACGACAACGTGCTGCACGTGTGCACCCTGGCGTACATGAGCGACATGACGTTGCTCGGTTCCGCGAGCGTCGCGCATCCCGACGAGAAGACCCAGGGCGCCTCCCTCGACCACGCCATGTGGTTCCTGCGCTCCTTCCGCGCCGACGACTGGTTGCTGTACGACCAGACCTCCCCGTCGGCCGGCTTCGGGCGGGCCCTGACACAGGGACGCATCTTCGACCGGAACGGGCGCATGGTCGCCGCGGTGGTACAAGAGGGATTGACCCGCTACCTGCGTTGATGAGCGGGTGCCCGGTTCCCGGTCCGTGAGCCGGGGCACCGCGGCCCGGCTGCTAGCGTGGACATCCAGGTTCCGGGCGGGCGTTGCCCGTCCCCGACAGAACAGGCGACAGTGGAAAGTTCTCCGACCATCGGCGTGCTCGCTCTCCAAGGCGACGTCCGCGAGCACCTGACCGCACTCGAAGCGGCCGGCGCCCGCGCGATCGGCGTGCGCCGGCCCGGCGAGCTCGACGCCGTCGACGGCCTGGTGATCCCCGGTGGGGAGTCCACCACCATGAGCCGGCTGTTGCAGGTGTTCGACCTCCTCGAGCCGCTGCGTGCGCGCCTGAAGGCCGGGCTGCCCGCGTACGGATCCTGCGCCGGGATGATCCTGCTCGCCTCGCAGGTCCTCGACACCCGTCCGGACGCCGAGCATCTCGACGCCCTCGACATCACGGTCCGACGCAACGCCTTCGGTCGCCAGGTCGACTCGTTCGAGGCCGACCTCACCGTCGCGGGCATCGAGGGCGACCCGGTGCGTGCGGTGTTCATCCGGGCCCCCTGGGTGGAAGAGGTCGGCCCCGGCGTGGAAGTTCTGGCCACCGTCCCGGAGGGGCTGGCCGCCGGACGGGTCGTCGCCGTGCGCCAGGGCGCCGTGATGGCGACGTCGTTCCACCCGGAGGTCACCGGTGACCTCCGGGTGCACCGGCTGTTCGTCGACACCGTCCGTTCGGGGTCACTGCTCGCGGAGTAGAATCGACCCTCCGAACCAGTCGGACCCGGTCCGACCTCACCTCGCCGGAAGGGGCTCCAATCGAATGAGCGGCCACTCCAAATGGGCCACCACCAAGCACAAGAAGGCGGCCATCGACGCCAAGCGCGGCAAGATGTTCGCGAAGCTGATCAAGAACATCGAGGTGGCGGCCCGGACCGGCGGTGGTGACCCGGCGGGCAATCCGACGCTGTACGACGCCATCCAGAAGGCGAAGAAGAGCTCGGTCCCCAACGACAACATCGAGCGGGCCCGCAAGCGTGGCGCCGGTGAGGAAGCCGGCGGCGCGGACTGGCAGACGATCACCTACGAGGGCTACGGCCCCAGTGGCGTCGCCGTCCTCATCGAGTGCCTCACCGACAACCGCAACCGCGCGGCGGGCGAGGTCCGCACCGCGATGACCCGCAACGGCGGCAACATGGCCGACCCCGGTTCGGTGTCGTACCTGTTCACCCGCAAGGGTGTCGTCGTGCTCGAGAAGAACGGCCGCACCGAGGACGAGATTCTCGAGGTGGTGCTCGAGGCCGGTGCCGAGGAGATCAACGACCTCGGCGACAGCTTCGAGATCGTCTCCGAGGCGGGCGACCTCATCGCCGTGCGCACCGCGCTCGTCGAGGCGGGAATCGACTACGAATCGGCCGATCCGGACTTCCGGGCCTCGGTCGAGGTGCCCGTCGACGCGGAGAGCGCCCGCAAGGTGTTCAAGCTCGTCGACGCGCTCGAGGATTCCGATGACGTGCAGAACGTCTACACCAACGTCGACGTCTCCGACGAGGTCCTCGCCGAACTCGACGCCTGAGTCGGACGGCTCCCGGCCGGGGCTGCGTGTCGGTACCGCGACGCGCCGCCCCGGCCGCTATGCTCTCGAACAATTGTTCGTAGCGGTCGAGAGGTGAACGGGTGCGCGTGATGGGTGTGGACCCGGGACTGACGCGATGTGGTTTCGGCATCGTGGACACCGGTCGCGGGCGCGAGGTCGCTGCCGTCGCAGTGGATGTCATCCGCACACCTCCCGAGATGGACCTGCCGTCCCGGCTGCTGTGCATCTCCACGGCTGCCGAGGAGTGGCTCGAGCGCTTCGAACCAGAGGTCGTCGCCGTCGAGCGGGTGTTCTCCCAGCACAACGTCCGTACCGCGATGGGCACCGCCCAGGCGGGGGGAGTGGTGGCGCTCTCCGCCGCCCGGCGCGGCATCCCGGTGGCCTTCCACACCCCGAGCCAGGTCAAGTCCGCCGTGACCGGAAACGGCTCGGCCGACAAGAAGCAGGTCACGGCGATGGTCACCAAGATCCTGGGCCTCGCCGCCGCCCCGAAGCCCGCGGACGCCGCGGACGCCCTCGCCCTGGCGATCTGCCACTGCTGGCGTGCGCCCATGCTCGCGCGCATGGCCGCCGCCGAAGCCGCCGCGGCCGAACAGAAACGACGGTACGAGGCGCGGCTGCGGGAACAGGCCGCCGCGCGGAAGGCAGGTGCACGGTGATCGCCTCGGTGCGCGGGGAAGTGCTCGAGATCGCCCTCGACCACGTCGTCATCGAATCCGCGGGGGTCGGCTACCGGATCCACGCCACGCCCGCCACCCTCGCCACGCTCCGTCGTGGCGAGGACACCCGCCTGGTCACGGCGATGATCGTGCGCGAGGACTCGATGACGCTGTACGGGTTCCCCGATCCCGACGCCCGGGACCTGTTCGGGTTGCTGCAGACGGTCTCCGGTGTCGGACCCCGACTCGCGATGGCCACCCTCGCGGTGCTCGATCCGGACTCGTTGCGTGCGGCCCTCGCCGACGGCAACACCGCTGCCCTGACCCGGGTCCCGGGCATCGGCAAACGCGGCGCCGAACGCATGGTCGTCGAACTACGGGACAAGGTGGCGGCGTACGCCGGCGCCTCCGCCCCGACGGCGGTGGTCGGCTCACCGATGCGGGACCAGGTGGTCGAGGCTCTCGTCGGGCTCGGTTTCCCCGTCAAGCAGGCGGAACAGTCCACCGACACGGTTCTCGCAGGTGACCCGCACGCCGATACCTCGACCGCGCTGCGGTCGGCGCTGGCTCTGCTGGGCAAGAGCCGATGATCGAGGACTTTCCCACCGAGGGAGCCTCGGACGAGGCTCCGATGACCGCCGAGTACACCGCCGGCGACGTCGAGGCGAGTCTGCGGCCCAAGAATCTCGACGACTTCATCGGCCAGCCCCGGGTGCGGGAACAGCTGCAGCTGGTGCTGCGCGGGGCGAAGCTGCGCGGCGGCACCCCCGACCACATCCTGCTGTCCGGCCCACCGGGCCTGGGCAAGACGTCGATGGCCATGATCATCGCCGCCGAACTCGGGTCGTCGCTGCGGCTGACGTCGGGCCCCGCCCTGGAACGGGCCGGCGACCTGGCCGCGATGCTGTCCAACCTCGTCGAGGGGGACGTGCTGTTCATCGACGAGATCCACCGCATCGCGCGTCCCGCCGAGGAGATGCTGTACCTGGCGATGGAGGACTTCCGCGTCGACGTCGTCGTCGGCAAGGGTCCGGGTGCGACGTCGATCCCCCTCGAGGTGGCCCCGTTCACCCTCGTCGGAGCCACGACCCGTTCCGGGGCGCTGACCGGCCCGTTGCGCGACCGGTTCGGCTTCACCGCGCACATGGACTTCTACGAACCGGCGGAGCTACAGCAGATCCTGCTCCGCTCGGCCCGCATCCTCGGCATCGACCTGGGCGAGGAGGCGAGCGCCGAGATCGCCGGCCGTTCCCGCGGCACCCCGCGCATCGCCAACCGGCTGCTGCGACGGGTCCGCGACTACGCCGAGGTCCGCGCCGACGGCGTCATCACCCGCGAGATCGCCCGGGCCGCCCTCGCCGTCTACGACGTCGATGCGCTCGGCCTGGACCGACTCGACCGGGCCGTGCTGGGCGCGCTCGTCCGAAGTTTCGGGGGCGGACCGGTGGGCGTGTCCACCCTCGCGGTAGCCGTCGGTGAGGAGCCCGGCACCGTCGAGGAGGTGTGCGAGCCGTTTCTGGTGCGGGCGGGCATGATCGCGCGTACCCCGCGCGGGCGGGTCGCGACCCAGGCGGCGTGGCTGCAACTCGGGCTGACCCCGCCGCCGGAGGCCGCAACCGGCGGCATCGAGGTGCGGGCCCGCGAACCGCAGCCCGGCCTGTTCGACGACGACTGACCGCTCCGCCACCGACGCCGGTACAGCAGCCGCGCCGGTAATGGCACACTGGTCTACTGCGCCGGTCCGCGACGACCGGCGCCCGATGCCGGACGACTTCGAGGACTGACTTCAACGATGGAACTGCTCTTCCCGCTGCTGATCCTTGCCCTGCTGGTGCCGACCTTCCTCGGCATCCGGCGCCAGAAGAAGGAGATGCAGAAGACCGCGGAACTGCAGGATGCGTTGCAGGTCGGCGACCGGGTGATGACCACGGCGGGACTGCACGCCACCATCACCGCGCTCACCGACACCACCGTGGAGCTCGAGATCGCACCCGGCGTGGTGACCACCTGGGCCCGGGTCGTGGTCCGTGAGCGGATCACCGATCAAGGCTCGGCGGACGAGACCGGTGGACTCTCGCTCGACAAGGGCGACGACACCGAGCCGCCGGCCGGGCGGCCGACCGAGCACTGAAGAACCGAGCACTGAAGAACCGAGCACCGAACAACCGAGCACCGAAGAACCGAGCACCGAAGAACCGAGCACCGAACGGCCGGACTCTGCCCGGTCGACATCCCGGCCGATGTGCGGGCCGGGCGGGGGCCGCGCCCGACGGGTGCGATGGCCCCGTGACCAGCGCATCACTCACTCGCATCGAGGAGACTGACAGACCGTGGCACCTTCCAACGGATCGGTGCATCCAGTTCGCTCCCTCGCCCTGTTCGGGGCGATCCTGGTGGCGCTGTATGCACTGATCTTCTTCACCGGGGACAAATCGGCGACGCCGAAGCTCGGCATCGACCTGCAGGGCGGCACCCGAGTAACCCTCACCGCCCGCACCCCGGACGGCAGTGCGCCCAGCCAGGACAG
The DNA here is from genome assembly GCF_016804345.1 of Rhodococcus ruber. NCBI lineage: Bacteria > Bacillati > Actinomycetota > Actinomycetes > Mycobacteriales > Nocardiaceae > Rhodococcus > Rhodococcus ruber. The sequence goes on from NZ_CP044211.1 coordinate 2,759,489, forward strand.
TCTCCGGCAGGCCCAGCAGATCATCGAGACCCGCGTGAACGGTCTCGGGGTGTCCGGTTCCGAGGTCGTCATCGACGGGGACAACCTGGTGATCACGGTGCCCGGCGACGACAGCTCGCAGGCCCGGACCCTCGGTCAGACCGCGCGCCTGTACATCCGGCCCGTGATCGGCCAGCCCATTGCGAGCGCGAACTCCGCTCAGCCCGCGCCCGCGGACTCCCCGGCTCCCGTTCCCGGGACGCCGGCACCCGGCGCCGCGACGCCCGCCCCGGAACCGGCCGCACCGGAACCGCAAGGCCGGCCGTTCCCGGCGCAGGATCCCACCGACACCCCGACCCCCGACACCCCGACCCCCGACAGCCCGGAGACCGGCACCCCGGCACCCGCCACGGACACCCCGGCCCCCGCTCCCGCGGAGGACCTCGACCCGCAGGCCCGGGCGGCCGCGGACATCGCGGCGGCGAAGGAGACGCGGCAGAGCGAGGACCCGGCCGTCCTGCAGGAGGCGATGGCCAACTTGGACTGCTCGGCCGCCGACCCGCTTGCCGGCAACGACGATCCGGCCAAGCCGCTGGTGGCCTGCTCCACCGACGGCACCGCCGTCTATCTGCTCGGCCCGAGCATCATCGACGGTCAGCAGATCACCGACGCGTCCGCCGGCTACAACTCCCAGCAGTCCCGCTACGAGGTCAGCCTGACGTTCGACTCCGAGGGCAGCAGCACCTGGGCGCAGTTCACCGCCGCCAACATCGGCCAGCAGGCTGCGTTCGTCCTCGACTCCAAGGTGGTCAGTGCGCCCGTCATCCAAGGCGCCACCCCCGCCGGAAGCGCAACCTCCATCACCGGCAACTTCAGCAACACCGAGGCCACCGAGCTCGCCAACACCCTCAAGTACGGCTCGCTGCCCCTGTCCTTCGCGGCGTCGGAGGCCGAGACGGTGTCCGCAACCCTCGGTCTGGCGTCCCTCGAGGCCGGGCTGATCGCCGGCGTCGTCGGACTGCTCCTGGTGCTGATCTACAGCCTCGTGTACTACCGCATGCTCGGGGTACTCGTCGCGCTGTCGCTGGTGATGTCCGGCCTCGCCGTGTACGCGGTGATGGTGCTGCTCGGCCGCTACATCAACTTCACCCTCGATCTCGCGGGCATCGCCGGCCTGATCATCGGTATCGGCATGACCGCCGATTCGTTCGTGGTCTTCTTCGAACGCATCAAGGACGAGATCCGTGAAGGACGCAGCTTCCGCTCCGCCGTGCCCCGCGGCTGGGCGCGGGCCCGCCGGACCATCCTGTCCGGCAACGCCGTGAGCTTCATCGCGGCCGCGGTGCTCTACATCCTCGCGGTCGGCCAGGTCCGTGGCTTCGCGTTCACGCTGGGTCTGACCACCATCCTCGACGTCGTGGTCGTGTTCCTCGTGACCTGGCCGCTGGTGCACCTCGCGTCGAAGTCGAAGTTCTGGTCCAAGCCGAGCGTGAACGGTCTCGGCGCCATTCAGCAGGTCGCCCGTGAGCGCCAGCTCGCGGCTGCCTCGGCGAAGGAGGCGTGACGATGACCGACACCACCACGACCGCACCCCGGCACAGCACCCTCTCGCGCCTCTACACCGGCACGGGCGCGTTCGAGATCGTCGGCCGCCGCAAGTTCTACTATCTGCTCACCGGCGCCATCGTGCTGGTGGCGCTGCTGAGCATGCTGATCCGCGGTTTCACCTGGGGCATCGACTTCGAGGGCGGCACCCGCATCCAGCTCCCGGCCGCCGAGGGCGTCACCACCGAACAGGTGGAGACGGTGTACTCCGACACCCTCGGCGCGGAACCCGAATCGGTGCAGACCGTCGGGTCCGGCGCCGGCGCCTCCATCCAGATCCGGTCGGAAGCCCTCGACCTGGAACAGGTCCGGGCGCTGCAGAACGCGCTCTACGACGAGTTCCAGCCCACCGGGCCCGACGGCGTGCCGTCGCGCGACGCGATCAGCGTCGCCGACGTCAGCGAGACGTGGGGCGGACAGATCACCCAGAAGGCCCTCATCGCACTCGCGGTGTTCCTGGTGCTCGTCAGCATCTACATCGCGGTGCGCTACGAGCGGGACATGGCACTCGCGGCGCTGGCCGCGCTGTTCTTCGACATGATCGTGACCGCGGGGGTGTACTCCCTCGTCGGCTTCGAGGTCACCCCGGCCACCGTCATCGGCCTGCTCACCATCCTCGGCTTCTCGCTGTACGACTCCGTGGTGGTATTCGACAAGGTCGAGGAGAACACCCGCGGCATTCTGCACCTGCATCGACGGACCTACGCCGAGCAGGCCAACCTCGCCGTCAACCAGACCCTCATGCGGTCGATCAACACCACCGTCATCTCGGTGCTGCCGGTGCTCGCGCTGATGGTGATCGCGGTGTGGCTGCTCGGCGTCGGCACCCTCAAGGACCTCGCCCTCGTCCAGCTGGTCGGCATCGTGGTCGGCGCCTACTCGTCGATCTTCTTCGCGACGCCGCTGCTGGTGACGCTCAAGGAGTGGCGCGGGCCGGTGGCGGCGCACACCCGCAAAGTGCTGGCCAAGCGCGACGCCGCGCAGTCGCGTTCGGTGCCGTCCGGTGAGAAGACCGTCGGCGCGCACGCCGCTGCGGCACCGATGTCCGTGACCGAGCGCGGCGCGGTGGCCACGACGGCGGGTGCCGGTGCTCCCCGGGTGGCCGAACGCACCCCCAGACCGGGGGTCCGCCCCACCGGGAAGCGCGCCAAGAGAAGGCACTGACATGTCGGCACCCGAGCACACCCGGCGCCGCCGGTCGGTCCGCGCGGCACTTGCGGCGACGGCTGCTGCAGCAGCACTCGCCGCGACGATCGTGGCCTGCGGCACGACGGAGGAGTCTCTGCCCTCCATCGGGTACGCACTCGACAACACGGTCACCACCTACAACGCCAACACCGTCGACGGCGCCGCCTCGGGAGCCCGGCAGGCCCTGGCCCGTGTGCTGCCCGGGTTCGGCTACGTCGATCCGGCCGGCCAGGTGATCTCCGACACCGACATCGGGGCGGCCACCGTCGTCTCGCAGGACCCGCTGACCGTCCAGTACCGGCTGTCCCCGGACTCCGTGTACTCGGACGGGGTGCCGATGTCGTGCGACGACCTGGTGCTGACCTGGGCGGCCGCCAGTGGGCGATTCACCGCTCCCGACGCGTCGGGAGCAGCGGAGAACCTGTTTGCCGCCGCGCGACGCTCGGGCTATGTCGACATCGAACGGATCGACTGCCAGACCGGATCCAAGGACGCCACCGTCGTCTTCCGCGCAGGCCGCGCCTACGCCGACTGGCGGGCCCTGTTCGGCGCCACCGAACTGATGCCTGCGCACGTCGCGGCCCGCGTCTCGGGGGTGCCCGACGTGGTCGCCGCAATCGGAGGCGGCGACGTCGAGGCGCTGCGCCGGCTCGCCGACTTCTGGAACACGGGATGGAACCTGACCCCGGGCGCGGTGGATCTGTCGCTGCTGCCGGCCTCGGGTCCCTACCGGATCGAGTCGTTCACCGTCGAGGACGGACTCGTCCTCGTCGCGAACGAGCGCTGGTGGGGCAACAAGCCCGGCACCGACCGGATCGTGGTGTGGCCGCGCGGCACCGACGCCGCCGCAGCCGCCTCCGACGGCCGCGTCCACGTCGTCGACGCCGCCACCGGAGCCCTGGACCTGTCGCTCGGCGACGACGCGGAAACGACGGACACGGCCTCGCGCAACGTCGAACAGCTCGTGCTGGGCACCGAGGGCGGGAGCCTCGGCGCCCCCGCCGCGCGCCGGGCGTTCGCGCTGTGCGTGCCCCGGTCGCAGTTGTTCGACGAGTTCGGCCGGGTCGGGGACGTCCCCGCCACCGGTCTCGGTTCCGGGACCACCTCGTCGCGGCTGCTGCCCGCCGACTCGCCCCTGTACCCGGGTGTGTCCGGGCCCGCGGCCCGCTACGACGAGGCGGACACGACCGCGGCGCAGGCCGAGCTCGCCGCGGCCGGGACGGACCGCATCACCGTGCGGATCGGGTACCTCGGTCCCGACCCGCGCCGCGCCCGCACCGTCGAACTGATCGCCCAGTCCTGTCGCGAGGCCGGCATCGAGGTGGTCGACGCCGCCTCCGACACGTTCACGCCGTCGCAGCTCGCGGCGGGTCAGGTCGACGCCGTACTGGCCGGGACCGCCGCCGCCGCGGGCGCGGGCGGCACGGCCGACATGCAGGACGCCCGCGGTTCCCTCAACTCCGCCGCCGGCGCCAACGTCGGTCGCTTCGCCGATGCCCGAGTCGACCGGATCCTCGATGCCCTCGCCGTGACCACCGACGACGCCACGATTTCCGGCCTGGTCGGCGAGGCCGAGACGATCCTGTGGACCGAGATGCCGACCCTGCCGCTGTACGCGCAGCCCCGGGAGACGACCTTCGCCGGCGGCCTTCGTGCCGCCGTCGTCAACGCCAGCGCCGCCGGTGCGGGCTGGAACATGGACAGGTGGATCCTCAACCGATGAGCAGCCTTCCCGCCGGAGCGCACGCGCTGATCGACCGTGCCGCCACAGCGGTCACCGCCCACACCCGCTGGGTCGACGACTTCCCGACACCCGGGGTCCGCTTCGCCGACCTGACCCCGGTCTTCGCCGACGGCGAGGCGTTCGGGGCGGTGATCGCGGCGCTGGCCGCCACCGCACCCGATGCGGAACTGGTGGCCGGGGTCGACGCCCGCGGCTTCCTGCTCGGCGGCGGGATCGCCCACGCACTGGGCACCGGCGTCCTCGCGGTGCGCAAGGCCGGCAAGCTGCCCCCGCCGGTGAACACCCGCGAGTACTCGCTCGAGTACGGCACCGCGGCGATCGAGATTCCGCAGGATTCGGTTCGGCTGCGCGGCCGACGGGTACTCGTCGTCGACGACGTGCTGGCGACCGGCGGCACCCTCTCGGCGACGGCGGAGTTGCTCGACGCGGCCGGCGCTCTCGTCGTCGCGGTGGCCGTGGTCACCGAGATCGAGGTTCTCGGCGGGCGCGCGCGGCTGGAAAAGTACCCGGTGACGTCATTGGTCCGGCTCTGAGAGCTAGAGTTGGCGCAGGTGCCGGTGGTTCCGGACGACGAGGAATGCGCGACGGTACGCCCGGTGTGCATCGGCGACGGGAGGTGTGGGCATGACCCAGAATCTTGATCGGTCCCAGAACTCCGGTCCGACCCCGACCTCGGCGTCCACCTCGGCGTCCCGCCGGGTGCGGGCCAGGCTGGCGCGCCGCATCACCGGGCAGCGCAGCACCAACCTCAAGCCGGTGCTCGAGCCGCTGGTCACGATCCATCGCGAGCTGTACCCGAAAGCCGACCTGTCGGAGCTGCAGCGCGCCTACGACGTGGCGGAGGAGCGGCACGCGTCGCAGAAGCGCAAGTCCGGTGACCCGTACATCACCCACCCCCTCGCGGTCGCGACGATCCTCGCCGAACTCGGCATGGACACCACGACGCTGATCGCGGCGCTGCTGCACGACACCGTCGAGGACACCGGCTACAGCCTCGAACAACTCACCGCCGAGTTCGGCGAGGAGGTCGCCCACCTCGTCGACGGTGTCACCAAACTGGACAAGGTGGTGCTCGGCACCGCGGCCGAGGGCGAGACCATCCGCAAGATGATCATCGCGATGGCACGCGACCCCCGGGTCCTGGTGATCAAGGTCGCCGATCGACTGCACAACATGCGCACCATGCGCTTCCTGCCGCCGGAGAAGCAGGCCCGCAAGGCACGCGAGACCCTCGAGGTGATCGCTCCGCTCGCGCACCGTCTCGGCATGGCCACGGTCAAGTGGGAACTCGAGGACCTGTCCTTCGCGATCCTGCATCCGAAGAAGTACGAAGAGATCGTCCGGCTCGTCGCCACCCGGGCGCCGTCGCGCGACACCTACCTGGCCAAGGTCCGCGCGGAGATCAACTCGACGCTCTCGGCGTCGCGGATCGAGGCCACCGTCGAGGGCCGGCCGAAGCACTACTGGTCGATCTACCAGAAGATGATCGTCAAGGGCCGCGACTTCGACGACATCCACGACCTGGTCGGCGTGCGAATCCTGTGCAACGAGATCCGCGACTGCTACGCCGCAGTGGGTGTCGTGCACTCGCTGTGGCAGCCGATGGCAGGCCGCTTCAAGGACTACATCGCCCAGCCGCGGTTCGGGGTGTACCAGTCGCTGCACACCACGGTGATCGGCCCCGAGGGCAAGCCGCTCGAGGTGCAGATCCGGACCCGGGAGATGCACCGTACCGCCGAGTTCGGCATCGCCGCGCACTGGCGGTACAAGGAGACCAAGGGCAAGCACTCGGGCGACGCCGCCGAACTCGACGACATGGCGTGGATGCGGCAGTTGCTCGACTGGCAGCGTGAGGCCGCCGACCCCGGCGAGTTCCTCGAGTCGCTGCGTTACGACCTCGCGGTGAAGGAGATCTTCGTCTTCACCCCCAAGGGGGACGTGATCACGTTGCCGTCCGGGTCGACCCCGGTGGACTTCGCGTACGCCGTGCACACCGAGGTGGGGCACCGCTGCATCGGCGCACGGGTCAACGGCCGGCTCGTCGCGCTCGAGCGCAAACTCGAGAACGGCGAGGTCGTCGAGGTCTTCACTTCCAAGGATCCCAACGCCGGGCCGAGCCGCGACTGGCAGTCCTTCGTGGTCTCGCCGCGTGCGAAGGCCAAGATCCGGCAGTGGTTCGCGAAGGAACGCCGCGAGGAGGCGCTCGAGACCGGCAAGGACGCCATCGGCAAGGAGGTCAAGCGCGTCGGGTTGCCGCTGCAGCGCCTGATGAACGCGGACCTGATGCAGGCGGTGGCAAAGGAACTGCGGTACGCCGACGTATCGGCGCTCTACACCGCGGTCGGGGAGCACCATGTCTCGGCGCACCACGTCGTGCAGCGTCTCGTCGCGCTCCTCGGCGGGGTCGGTGGGGTCGAGGAGGAACTCGCGGAGCGGGCCACGCCGTCGTCCATTCCGACCCGGTCCCGGCAGAGCGGCGACTCCGGCATCCTCGTGCCCGGCGCCCCGGGCACGGTGTCGAAACTGGCCAAGTGCTGCACCCCGGTACCCGGCGACGAGATCATGGGCTTCGTCACCCGTACCGGCTCGGTGAGCGTGCACCGCACCGACTGCACCAACGCCGGATCCCTGCAGCAGCAGGCCGAGCGGATCATCGACGTCGAGTGGGCACCGTCGCCGTCGTCGGTGTTCCTCGTGGCCATCCAGATCGAGGCGCTGGACCGGCACCGGCTGCTCTCGGATGTCACGAAGGCCCTCGCCGACGAGAAGGTGAACATCCTGTCGGCGTCGGTGACCACGACGGGCGACCGGGTCGCGGTGAGCCGCTTCACCTTCGAGATGGGAGACCCCAAGCATCTGGGCCACGTCCTCAACGTCGTCCGCAACGTGGAGGGCGTCTACGACGTGTACCGGGTGACCTCCGCGGCGTAGGCCGGTTCCGGGGCCGCGCCGGTCGCGTCTCATCCCACGTCGGTGATGACGAGCGGAGCGAGGGGGCGCCCGCCGCCGAGCGGGCTCGAGCCGTCGTTGCCGGCCGCGGCGACCTCCTCGAGCACCGGCAGGCCCGGTTCGGCGACGGTACCGAACACCGAGTACTGCGGATGGAGCAGCGAGTCGCCGAAGACGAGCAGGAACTGGCTGCCGTTGCTGTCCCGGTGCCCGGCGCCTGCCATCGCGACGGTGCCGCGTGGATACACGACCGGGGCGGGCAGATAGCCGTTCTCCCCGCGGACGACCGTGACGGGGTACTCGTCGGCGAACGTGTAGCCGGGCCCGCCCACCCCGGATCCGCTCGGATCGCCGCACCGGAGCATCTGCATGCCCGGTTCGTCCGTCACGTGATGACACTGCGTCCCGTCGAAGAAGCCCTGCCGCGCGAGACCGGCGAAGCTGTGCACCGCGCACGGGGCTGCGGCGCGCTCGAGGACCAACGGGACCGGTCCCGCGGAGGTCGTCAGCGTGAGCTCCACCGTTCCGGTCGCAGGCACGGACGTCGATCCGGGCATGGTCGCCGTCCGCGCCGCCGGTCCGGCGGCAGGATACGTGCAGGTGACCGTGGCGGCACCCGGTTCGGGACGCGGCGGCAGAGCGGCATAGGCGGACGGGTCGAACCCGGCGGGCCCGGCGACCGTAGCGGTCGTCGTCGCCCGCAGCGCGGCAGGGGCGGGCGCGGTCGCGGACGCGGCACACGCTGCGGTCGCGAGTGCCACGGCTACGCTCAGGGCCGCACGCACAGCGATGGAGGTACCAGAGGTCACAGACACGGCACAGTAGACGATCCCGTCACAAACCGACAGACCCCTGCCCGCGGCGGGGACGCGAACGCCCCGCTCACCGGCGGGTGGGCGGGGCGTTGCGGAACGCGCCGGGTCAGGCCGTGCGGACGGCGGTCAGCGTCGTCGTCGCGGCCGGTGGGCCGTCGGGTCCGCCGCCGTCCACCCCGGCCGCGGCGATCTCGTCGAGCGTCGCCAGGCCGGTCTCGTCGATGGTGCCGAACACGGTGTACTGCGGCGGCAGGATCGAGTCGCCGTACACCAGGAAGAACTGGCTGCCGTTGGTGCCGGGGCCGGCGTTGGCCATCGCGAGCGTGCCCCGCGGGTAGACCATCGGATTCTGCGCCTGTGGATCTCCGGGCGCGTACTGGTCGGTGGGGAACTCGTTGGCGAACTCGTAGCCCGGTCCACCGGTGCCCGTGGCGGTGGGATCGCCGCACTGCAGCACCGACAGCGTCGGGTCGGTGGTCAGGCGGTGGCAGTCGGTGTCGTCGAAATATCCCTGCGACGCGAGCGACAGGAAACTGTTGACGGTGCACGGGGACAGCTCGCCCCGGAGAGTCAGGCCGATGTCGCCCTGGGTGGTGGTGACGGTGACGCCGGTGTCGGTGGTGGGGACATTCTCGGCGCGCGGCGGCTGCGCCGGCTTCGCGGCCGTCCGTCCGTCCGACGGGTACGCGCAGCTCACCGTCTCGGGCAGCGGCTCGGCACGCTGGACGGGCAAGGCGGGGAAGTCGGACAGCGACGGGGCGGACGTCGGCGCCGCGGCGCTCGTCGCGGTCGCGGACCCGCCGTCCGGATCGTCCGAGCACCCCGCGAGCAGCAGCGCCACGCCCACTCCGGCCACGGCCGTCCGGGCGACGACGGATCGAGTACGAGTCATCAGTCCATCCTGACACTGGTCAGCGAGATCGGCTGGGCCGGCGCGCCGTCCTGGCCGCCGCCCTCGACCCCGCCCGCGGCGACCTTGTCGAGGGTCGCGAGGCCGGTCTCGTCGATGGTGCCGAACACGGTGTACTGCGGCGGCAGGACCGAGTCGCCGTACACGAGGAAGAACTGGCTGCCGTTGGTGTCGGCGCCGGCGTTGGCCATCGCGACGGTCCCGCGGGGATAGGTCAACGGCTGCGTGGCCGCCGGATCCTCGGGTGCGTACTGGTCGGTGGGGAACTCGTTGGCGAACTGGTAGCCGGGACCGCCGGCCCCGGTGCCGGTGGGGTCGCCGCACTGCAGCACGGCCAGCGTGTCGGACGTGGTCAGGCGGTGGCAGGCGGTGTCGTCGAAGTACCCCTGCGACGCCAGCGACAGGAAGTTGTTGACCGTGCACGGGGAGGTGTCGTTCTGCAGGACCAGCCCGATGTTGCCCTGGGTGGTCTCCACGCTGACGCTGATGTCGGTGTTGCCCTCCCCGGTGGTGAGGATGCCGTCCGTGCGGGGCGGCTGCACGGGCCTGGCGGGCTCACCGGCGGCCGGATAGGCACAGGTCACGGATTCGGGCAACGGTTCGGACCGGGCCGCCGGCAGCGCTCCGAACTCCGGCGGCGCCGGCTCGGTCGTCTCCGACGCCGCGGTCGAGTCCGCGCCGTCGTCGCGGGTGAGCATCCAGACACCGACGCCGGCCGCGACGACCGCGACCACACCGAGCGCGGACAGGCCGATGGTGAGCTGGCGGCGCTTGCGCGCCCGCTGGGCCCGTCGTTCGAGCTGCCGCTCGAGTTTGCGTTTGGCGGCCTGGCGCCGCTGTGCGTTACTCGGCACTGCAGTAGTCCTCCCGTAACCGATCGTCGTTGCCGGATCCATCGTCGCCGCTGGCCCCCGGCTCGAGCCGGATCGAGTCTGCCACCCCAACCTGAGAGCCGGTCGCCGGGGAGCCCGGCCTAGGCTGTAGGAGCCACACCGAGGCCCACACCGTAGGAGCGATGCCCGTGCTCGTCACCGGATTCCCCGCCGGGATGTTCCAGACGAACTGTTACATCCTCGCGCAGGACGACGCCGAGGACTGCGTCGTCGTCGACCCCGGACAGGATGCCGCCGAGCCCCTCGCGGACTTTCTGACCCGGTCCGGGTTGACGCCGCGCGCGGTGCTGCTCACCCACGGGCATCTCGACCACATCTGGTCGGCGCAGGCCGTCGCCGACCGCTACGACATCCCGGCCTACATCCATCCCGAGGACCGCTACATGCTGACCGATCCCGGTCGCGGTATCGGCCCGACGCTGAAGCCGTTCCTCGAAGGCGCCGAATTCACCGAGCCGCGCACCGTGATCGAACTGGCCGACGGCGATCAGGTCGAGCACGCCGGCATCCGGTTCGTCGTCGATCACACCCCGGGGCACACCCAGGGTTCGGTGGTGCTGCGCACCCACGCGACGACCGCCGACGGCGACGACGTCGAGATCGCCCTCACCGGCGACACCCTGTTCCAGGGTTCGATCGGCCGCACCGATCTGCCGGGCGGCGACCACGAACAGCTGCTCGCCTCCATCGCGGCGAAACTGCTCGTGCGCGACGACTCCACCGCGATCCTGCCCGGACACGGCCCGACCAGCACCATCGGTCAGGAGCGGACGTCGAACCCCTTTCTGGCCGGGCTGACCGGCTCCCGCTGACCCGGCCTCCCGACCCACCGACGAGAGAAAGCAGCGACAGTTGAGCAAGCCCTCCACGTTCTCGGCGCCCAAGGGTGTACCCGATTACGTCCCGCCGCAGTCGGCGGAGTTCGTCGCCGTGCGCGACGGCTTGACCCGCGCGGCGCGGCTGGCCGGCTACGGGCACATCGAGCTGCCGATCTTCGAGGACACCGGGCTGTTCGCGCGCGGCGTCGGCGAGTCCACGGACGTCGTGAGCAAGGAGATGTACACCTTCGCCGATCGCGGCGACCGGTCCGTCACGTTGCGGCCGGAAGGGACCGCCGGGGTGATGCGGGCGGTGATCGAGCACGGCCTCGACCGTGGCCAGCTGCCCGTCAAGCTGAGCTACTCGGGCCCCTTCTTCCGGTACGAACGTCCCCAGGCCGGGCGGTACCGTCAGCTGCAGCAGGTGGGGGTCGAGGCGATCGGCGTCGACGACCCCGCCCTCGACGCCGAGGTCGTCGCCGTGGCCGACGCCGGATTCCGCAGCCTCGGCCTCGACGGATTCCGCCTCGAGATCACCTCCCTCGGCGACGAGACGTGCCGCCCCCAGTACCGGGAATTGTTGCAGCAGTTCCTGTTCGGGTTGGACCTGGACGAGGAGACCCGCCGGCGCGCCGAGATCAACCCGCTGCGGGTCCTCGACGACAAGCGCCCCCACGTGCGGGAGATGACGGCCGACGCCCCGCTCATGCTCGACCACCTCTCCGACACGGCCAAGGCGCACTTCGACGAGGTGCTCTCGCACCTCGACGCGCTCGGCGTGCGCTACACGATCAACCCGCGCATGGTGCGCGGCCTCGACTACTACACGAAGACCACCTTCGAGTTCGTCCACGACGGCCTCGGCGCCCAGTCCGGGATCGGCGGCGGCGGACGCTACGACGGCCTGATGGCTCAGCTCGGCGGGCAGCCCCTCTCGGGCATCGGGTTCGGTCTCGGGATCGATCGCACGGTGCTCGCCCTCGCCGCCGAGGGCAAGAGCGCGGGCAGCCCCGCCCGCTGCGAGGTGTTCTGCGTGCCGATGGGCGACTCCGCCAAGTCGACGCTGGTCCCGATCGCCCATCGGCTGCGCGCCGCCGGCATCCGGGTGGACCTGGCGTACGGAGGGCGCGGCGTCAAGGGAGCGATGAAGGCCGCCGACCGCTCCGGAGCCGTCGTTGCCCTGGTCCTGGGGGAGCGAGAGCTCGAAGCCGGCGAAATCGTGGTCAAGGACCTGCGCACCGGCGAACAGCACACCGTGCCGCTCGACGACGTGGTCGCCCGGGTCGGGGACGTCGTTGCCGGCACCTGACCCGTCGGGACGTCCTGCGCCGACCCGTCTGGACCTGATCCCGGCGCGGGTGCTCGCACCCCGCGCTGGGAGGGTCGCGGCGTTCTCCCTCCTGATCGGCGTGGTGGCCGGTTTGCTGGTGTATCTGGTGGCCAGCCCGCTGGTCGCGGTCGTGTCCGGGATGATCGTCGGGGTGCCGCCGGCAGTGGGCGCCCTGGCGGTGCTGCGCCGGCGCCGCTGGATCGACGGCACCACGATCACGGCGAAGGGGGCACTGCGCACCCGGCGGGTGCAGCTGCGCAACCTCGCCGGGGTCGAACTGGTGGTGTCGGCGCTGCGGGTCAGTCAGGTGGTGCTGCGGCTCAACGACGGCGACCGGATCGTGTCGGTCCCGCTGGCGTTGTACGCGAACGGCGGCTGCCGGGAGCTCGATGTGCTGGCGTTGCGCCGGCTCGCGGACGCGCTCGCGGCGAGTGAGCTGGCCTCGGCCGCGGCGATGTCGTCGGTACTGGTGGAGCAGCTGCGGGCGGAGGCCCGCGAAGCGGGACTGGAGCAACGGCCGCTGTACCGGGCGGTGTTGCTGGCCCGGGACGCCGGGCGCGTGCCGCAGACCACGCTCACCGATCACGAGGTGGCTTCGCTCGTCGAATGAGCGCACGCCGATTGGTGTGGCGGCACCCCGGGTATGCGGGGCGCATGATCTCGATGCACGCGGTGTTCGCCGCGCCGTTCCGGGCTGCCTCCGCGTTGCGCGGCGCCCGGGTGTTCCACCCGCACGGGGTGCTCTTCCAGGGGGAAGCGGAACTGGCGCCGGGCTGGTGGCCGCGCTCGGTCCCGGCCCGGGTACCGGTGACCGCCCGGTTGTCCGGTGCCGTGGGCACGCCCGACGGTGTGCCCGACATCCTCGGTCTGGCGCTGCGGTTCTCGCTCGAGAGCGGTCCGTGGGACATCCTGCTCGCCACGCTGCACGTGCCGACCAGGGCGGTGCTGCTGCCGGCGCGAGGCTGGTCGACGGCGCGGTACGGCTCCCTGATGGCGTATCGCACGAACGTCGATCTCGCGCCGCGGTGGATCTTCGCGTTCCCCGAGGGGGAGCAGCCGGCGTCGACGTCTGTGCGGGAACTGGCTCGGCGCGGCGGGCCGCTGGTGTTCTCGTTGCACGTGGCGTCGGCCCGCGGGCGGCTCGTGCCGGCCGGGCGCGTCACGCTCGAGAGCGAGGTACGCGCCTCCGACGAGGCGCAACCGTCGTTCGACCCGGTGCTCAACCACCCGGCCTCGGTCGACCTGTGGCCACGGTGGCTCGTGTCGTTCCGTCGCGACGCCTACCAGGGCAGCCGCGCGGGTCGCGGCGCGGCCGACGGGTCCGCGCGGAGCGATCTGCCCGACTCCGCCGCCGCTCCGTAACGCCGGACCGCTGGGGCGCCGGACCGCTGGGGCGCCGGACCGCTGGGGCGCCGGAGCGCAGTAGCCGGGGGTGCGGAGCAACTCCACACCCCCGGCCTTCGTGAACCGGACCGGTAGCGGTCCGGCGACGTGTCAGCTGACGACGGCGTCGATCGTCTTCTTCAGGGCCGACGGCTGCGCGGGGGAGCGGGGTGCCTTCTCCTTCAGTTCGAGCATCCGCGCCCCGATCTCCTGCAGCTTCTTGCGGCCGAGTGCCTCCCGCACCTTCGGGAACCACTCCTCTTCCTCCTCCTCGATGTGGTGCTCGACGTTCTCGATGAGGACCGTCGTCTTCGCGTCGAACCGCTCGGCACCGGGCTTCATCCCCGCCAGCTCCATCACCAGCACATCCGCGACGTGGTGCTCCTCGAACGACTCGAGGATGTCCGATTCGAGGTCGGGCAGGAGCGAGCGCACCTCGGGATACATGCCCTCGTTCTCGATGTAGGTGTGCACGGTCAGCAGTTCGATGATCCGTCCGACTATCCGACCCTTCTCCTCGTCGTCGTCCGCGCCGCGGAACTCGCGGAACAACGCGCGGATCTCCTTGTGGTCTTCCTTCAACAACACGATTGCGTCAGTGGACACCGGGCCTCCCGCCGAAGTGGTTCTCGAGTGCTCGCCCGTGCGGGGCGTGCGCTCCAGATACCCCGGCGGGAGCCCGGTTACACCGATCCGGCCGACCGGTCAGGTGCTCTTGGGTGTCCGGTCGGCGGTGTCCCGGATGTGGGGTTCCTCGGCGACCTCGGCGGCGTGCCGCCTGCCGACGCCCACGTGCGCTTCCGCCCGCATGACCTCCACCATGTGCGGGTAGTGCAGCTCGAACGCGGGCCGCTCGGAGCGGATGCGCGGCAGCTCGTAGAAGTTGTGCCGCGGCGGCGGGCAGGTGGTCGCCCACTCGAGGGAGTTGCCGTAGCCCCACGGGTCGTCGACGGTGACGACCTGCCCGTACCGGTAGCTCTTGAACACGTTCCACAGGAACGGCAGCGTCGAGACGCCGAGGGTGAACGCCCCGATGGTGGAAATGGTGTTGAGCGTGGTGAATCCGTCCGACGGCAGGTAGTCGGCGTAGCGGCGCGGCATGCCCTCGTTGCCCAGCCAGTGCTGCACCAGGAACGTGGTGTGGAAGCCGACGAAGGTCAGCCAGAAGTGCCACTTGCCGAGGCGCTCGTCCATCAGCCGCCCGGTCATCTTCGGGAACCAGAAGTAGATGCCGGCGTAGGTGGCGAACACGATGGTGCCGAAGAGCACGTAGTGGAAGTGCGCGACGACGAAGTACGAGTCGTGGACATGGAAGTCGAGCGGCGGGCTGGCGAGGATGACGCCGGTCAGGCCACCGAACAGGAAGGTGATGATGAACCCGACCGAGAACAGCATCGGCGTCTCGAACGTCACCTGCCCCTTCCACATGGTGCCGATCCAGTTGAAGAACTTCACGCCGGTGGGCACCGCGATCAGGAACGTCATGAACGAGAAGTACGGCAGCAGCACGGCGCCGGTGGCATACATGTGGTGCGCCCAGACGGCCATCGACAGGGCACCGATCGCGAGGGTCGCGTAGACCAGGCCGGTGTAGCCGAAGATCGGCTTCCGGGAGAAGACCGGGATGACCTCGGAGATGATGCCGAAGAACGGCAGCGCGATGACGTACACCTCAGGGTGACCGAAGAACCAAAACAGATGCTGATACAAGAGCACCCCGCCGGTGGCCGGGTCGAAGATGTTCCCGCCCAGTACCCGATCGACCATCACCCCCATGAACGCGGCCGTCAGCAGGGGGAAGATCAGCAGGATCAGGATCATCGTGATGAAGATGTTCCAGGTGAAGATCGGCATCCGGAACATCGTCATGCCCGGGGCGCGCAGGCACACCACCGTGGTGATCATGTTGACCCCGCCGAGGATGGTGCCGAGACCGGCCACCGCGAGGCCGGTGAACCAGAGGTTGGCGCCGATGCCGGGGGTGTGCAGATCGTCCGCCAACGGAATGTACGACGTCCATCCGAAGTCCGGTGCACCGCCGGGAGTGATGAGGGAGGCGGCGACGACGGTTGCGCCGAACAGGTACAGCCAGTAGCTGAACGCGTTCAGACGGGGGAACGCGACGTCGGGCGCGCCGATCTGCAGCGGCAGGATGTAGTTCGCGAACCCGAACACGATCGGGGTCGCGTACATCAGCAGCATGATGCCGCCGTGCATCGTGAACAACTGGTTGTACTGCTCGTTGGACAGGAACTGCAGACCCGGGACGGCGAGCTCGCTGCGGATCAGCAGTGCCATCAGGCCGCCGATGAGGAAGAACGTGAACGACGTGACGATGTACATCAGACCGAGCATCTTTGGGTCGGTCGTGGTGACGAGTCGGTAGAACGTCGAACCCTTCGGCGCGTACCGCGGCGGGTACGGCCGGACGGCCTTCGTTTCGGTGACAACCATGGTGCCTCCTTGCGCTGCCCCGGGGCGGCGACGTCGCTGCGGCGCCGCGTGCTCCGTGAGGCCTCAGGGCATCCCGGAACCGCCGCGGCATCATGCGGTAGGTCGAGCGTAGCCGGACACAGCCGCGCACGGGAGGTTTTGCGTCGGCGGATTATGGCCCGGCGACGCGGGATTCGCGCCGGTTCCGGGAACAAACCCTTGCCTTCGTATGTTGTGAGTGGTACAAGAAAGGTGTAGCGGCAGACATAGATCGGCTGCTCTCCTCAACCGGCACGAAGAGAGTCTGTGGAGGTGGAAACGATGTTGATGCGCACCGATCCGTTCCGCGAGCTCGACCGCTTCGCGCAGCAGGTTCTCGGTACGGCGGCCCGGCCCGCGGTGATGCCCATGGACGCCTGGCGTGAGGGCGACAAGTTCGTCGTCGAGTTCGACCTGCCCGGTGTGGCCGAGGATTCGCTCGACCTCGACGTCGAACGGAACGTGCTGACGGTGCATGCAGAACGACCGGCGCGCGACCAGAGTCAGGAGATGGTCGCGGCCGAGCGTCCGCGCGGCGTGTTCAGCCGGCAGCTGTTCCTCGGGGAGAACCTCGACACCGACAACATCGAGGCGACGTACGACGCCGGTGTGCTGAGGCTGACGATCCCCGTGGCGGAGAAGGCCAAGCCGCGCAAGATCGAGATCGCGGTGGGCGACAAGAAGGCGATCGACGCCTGACCCACCGGTGTCCGCGGAGACAGTCATGGACGCACTCGACCTGATCGCCGAACCGCTCGTCGGGCCCGAAGAACCCGTCGACGGTGCGGACCTCGAGCTGCTCCTGCTCGAACTCGAGCTGGACATGCTCGAGGTGCCCCGGCCGCGATCGCCGGTGGACATCCCGGGATGCCGGGCCGCCGCAGTCCGGCCTCCGCGCGAGGCGGCATGCTCCCGGGGACCGCTCGGACGAGTCGGGACGCGAGCCCCGGGGGAAGTGGTGGCCACGCAGCGCTCTCCTCCGGGTCGTACCGGAAACGATCCCCGGAATCTCGTCGTGAAAGGACGGTGATGCGACGTCGCAGCAGTAGTGCGAGGCGCTGACGTGCGTGCCGCCCGCCCGGACGACAACCACGACGCGCCGAGCCGGTCACCGGCCCGCAGCCGGAACCGGTCGGCGCACCGCCGGTACTCGGCACACCCAGTGCGGGCCGCACCCGTTCATCGCCGACGCCCGGCGACCCTCTCCGTCGCGAGGTGGGTCGCCGGGCGTTCGCTCCTGTGGCCGCAGCGGTCCGTCGTGGGCGAATCCGCCGACGACGACACGAAGGAGGCGCAGCCGTGTCCGGCAGCGAACCCGATCTCTACGCGGCGCTGGACGTCTCCGATTCCGCCGGGCAGGCGGCCATCACGGCAGCCTTCCGCCGCAAGCTGCGCGCGCACCACCCCGACCTGCGCAACCCGGCCCTCCCGTACGGCCCGGACGAGGACGAGGAACTGCGCCGGATCGTCGAGGCGTATTCCGTCCTGCGCGACCCGGATCGTCGCGCGGAGTACGACCGTCGCCGCGCCGGCCCGCTCACCCGGTCCGTCCGCGTGACCGTGCACCGTCCGGACCCGCCCCCGGCGGCGGATCCACCCATCCGGGCCGGACCCGTCCGCCGCCACCGGTGACCCCGCGACGCACGGGCGCGTCTCGCGGAGCCCGTCGCTCCCTCGCTCGGTCCGGCCGCACGGTTCATTCGCTCGGGTCAGGGGTACGGGGTTCGTGCTTTCCGCCGTAGGCGAGGGCCAGCAGGGTGCGTGCCCCGTGCGCCAGGGCTCGTTCGTCCAGTACGAAGTCGGGCTGGTGAAGATCGTGCCGCGGACTCGTCCCGTCCCAGACCCCCAGCCGCGCCATCGCGCCCGGGACGTGCTCGAGATACCACGCGAAGTCCTCGCCGCCGCTGGACTGTCCCGCCTCGGCGAGGTTCTCGAGGCCCACCACGGACTCGATCGCGGCGAGCATCTCGGCCACCGCCTCGGGGTCGTTGACCACCGGCGGAACGCCCTGCACGTACTCCAGTTCGTGGTCCACGTCGTAGGGGGCGAGCAGTTCGGCGACGCTGCGTCGCACCAGGGGCTCGACCGTCGCCCACGTCTCGTGCGACGCGCTGCGCAACGTGCCCACCAGTTCGCCTTCCTCGGGGATGGCGTTGCCGACGTGCCCGGCCCGAACCCGTCCCCAGGTCAGGACGGTGGCGGTACGGGCGTCGAGGCGTCGATCGAGCACCGATGCCAGACCGGTGACGAGGACGGCCGCCGCGTGGATCAGGTCCCCGGTCAGATGCGGACGGGCCGAATGGCCCCCGGGGGAGGACAACCGGACCGTGAGCACGGCCCCGGACGAGGTGATCGGGCCGGCGCGGGTGGCGAGCTTGCCCGCCTCGAGTTGCGGGGCGCAGTGCAGCGCGAAGATCCGGGACACCCCCTCGAGACCACCCGCCGCGACGACCTCGAGGGCGCCGCCCGGCGTGGTCTCCTCGCCCGGCTGGAAGATCAACCGCACCCGTTGCGGGGGTGGGTCCGCCGCGAGCACGGTGGCTGCCTCGAGCAGCATCGCGGTGTGGGCATCGTGCCCGCACGCGTGGCACACGCCCGCCACGGTCGATGCGTACGGCAACCCGGTGGTCTCGGTGAGCGGCAGGGCGTCGAGGTCGGCCCGCAGCGCGAGGCATTCGCTCGTGTCCGGGCCGACGTCGCACCACAGTCCGGTGCCCCCCGGCAGGGTCACCGGGCTCAGCCCGAGCGAGACCAGCTGATCGCGCACCAGCGCGGTCGTCCGGAACTCCGCGAACGACAGCTCCGGGTGGGCATGCAGGTCCCGTCGCCAGGCGACGACGCGGTCGTGGTCGATCGTCATCCCTCGAGAACTCCGTCGGGTCGGTGACAACTACGGGCCGGTCGAGAGGGGACCGGTTCGTCAGTCAGTTCACCACGGTCGGGGCGACCACGTCCCGGTTCTCGCGTTCGGTGACGCCGTGTGCTCGTCGCGCCCAGGACTCGGCGCCCTCGCCACCTCGACGGCGATGCCCGCACCGAACCGCCGCTACGGCCACGCCGGTCACGAAAGGCCCGGTTCCCGCCCCACACCCCGGCGGGACGGGAACCCGGGGATCACCAGTCGTCACCGCCCCCGATCACCGGGGCCGTCGCCGGCGGGAGCTCGCCGATCACGGCGGTGCTGTTCGCCGCGGACACCAGGATCGCCGGACGGGTCCGCCGGGGCGTGTCGTCGTCCGCGCGTCCGGTGGCCGGGAGGGCGGCCGCGAGCGGATGACGGGCGGTCGAAGCCACGGTGGACACGGGAGCAGTCGCGGTGGACCGGGGGTTCGACGGGGCGCCGCCGAGACCGCCGACCGCGCCCCCGAGGGCCGCCGCGCCTGCCGCGCCCAGCGAGACACCGCCCCCGCCCGGTGCGACGCCACTCGCGCTGCTCGCCGGGGCGGTGGCGGCGGCGAGCGTCGGGGTCGCCGGTCCGGTGCCGCCTGCGAATGCCGCGGCCTGCGTCTGTGCGGGCAGATCGCCGGGCGCACCGGTCGCGGCGACGATCTCCACGGCCTTCGTGGCGGTCGCGGCGACGTCCGACGGAGCGGGCAGGCCGGGCGTGGCGACGGGCGCAGGCACGGTGATCGGCGTGGCGAGCGCGTTCATCGCCGCGGTGTGGCCGAGCAGTTCGCCGCGGGTACGCGCGACCACCGCCAGCGCCGCGGACACGTGCTCGGCGGCGGCGGTGAGCAGCGCGACCTGTCCCGGTGGTGTCAGCGCGACGGGCGCCGTCGCCGCGGCGAACGCCAGGAAGGACTGCGCGATTCCGCCGAGTTCGACGTTGCCGCGCTCGACACTGGCGGTCGCGGCGCGGGTGACCGCTCCGATCTCGTCGCCCCGCTCGCCCAGCTCGACCGCGCTCAGCTGTGCCTGGCGACCCTTGTCGAGCGCGGCCTCGGCGGGTGCCCCCTCCCACGAGTCCGGCAGTGCATGCAGTGCCGTGCGCGTCAGCGACGCCGCGCCCTCGAGCACCCGCGACGACTGCTGCAGCACCGCAGACGGGTCGAGCGCCTCGACGATCCCGGTGCCGAACAGGTCGCCCAGATCGCGCAGGGGACGCAGCAATTCGTCGATTCCCGGCACCGGTGGAACCGGAATCGACTGCAGCACCTCGGATAGTGCATCGAGCCCGGATTCCGGCGACCACGTCGGCGGGGCCGGGGCCGGCGCGGGCAGGGGCAGGTCGAGGACCGGGCCGGCAGGGGACGCGCGGAGCGCGTCGAGGACGGTGGGCGAGGCGACCGGCGCCCCCTGCGCCGTCATCGCGCGCCCCCGATTCCCGCGACGGCCGCGCCGAGACCCGCGGCGGTCGCCGCGTCGAGCGCCTCGTACCGGGCGGCGGCGTCGTGCGCGGCGACACCGCCGGACGCGTAGACGTACGCCAGCTGGGCGACGGCGCGAGTGTGTGCACCCTGCGCGACGGCGAACGCGGCGACGAAGTCCGCACCGATCAGGCCCATGGCCGGGCTCAGCGACGAGACATTCGCCTGCAGATCCACTCCGCCCGCACGGGCGACCTCCTCCGCGGCGCGCAGGGACGTGCTGCCGAACGCCCGCACCCCGTCGGGCACGACACGGACGCCGCCCCCCGTCGAGAACGAGCCGGCAGCGTCGAACAAACCGCTCATGATGACCCCCCAATCAGATTCGCGTGCGCAGCACTCTAACTCGAGGGGGCGACACGGGCGACGAGCGCGCGGGCGACGTCGCGCACGGGCTCTGTGGGGCCGGTGAACCCGAGCACGCGCAGGGCCGCCTCCGCCAGCACCTCCGGCAGGTCGGCGACGTCGTCCCTGCCCCCGTCCGCCCGGGTGTTGATGGCGGATTCGACCAACCGGAACGGCAGGTCGGCCCGGGGATCGTCGGCCTCGGCTCCGGCGGCGCGAGGGCCGAGGACGGTGACCGCGAGCCGGCGGTAGCACGCGCGCAGACCGGCCCGGGCGGCGTGGAACTGTGCGAACCGGTCGGTGCGGACCTCCGGGAGCAGATACAGCGCACCGAGATTCCACCGTCCCGTGACGAGTTGTGCGGTGTCGAACAGTGCCAGGGCGTACAGCCGTGCCTCGGCCGGCGCGTCGTCGCCGAGCTGCTCGCAGAACGACAGGGTGGGGGCGACGGTCTGCTCGAGCAGCGCCGCGAGGATGTCGTCCTTGGTGGCGAAGTGGTTGTACAGGGAGGCCTGCCGGACGCCGACGGCCTCGGCGACGAGTCGCGTCGAGGTGGATGCGAATCCGCGGGTGGTGAACAGTTCCGCTGCGGCGTCGAGGATCTCGGCGCGTGCGGTGGCACCGGGTCGGCGTGGCCCGTGCAGTCGAGGGCGTCCGGGGCGGGCATGGGTCACGCCGTCGACGATGGCACAGATCCGGCGACCGCGGCCGAGCGGGCGCGCGGTGAGCAGACCGTCACACGGTGGAAACGTCGGTCACGAACTCGTTACGCCGCGGTCATTCGGACAAGACGTGGCCTCGCGAAAACTGTCACTCGACAGTTTTTCGACGGTCATCCGGCCGCCGCACCGCGCACAGAAACGGACACCGCCATGAGCCTGACGCTCACCCGGCCGGCTGCCGCTGCACCGGCCGCCCCGCACCAGGACGCGGGCGACCTGGGCGAATTCGGCTACCAGCAACAGCTGCACCGCAACCTCGGCAGGTTCGCCTCCTTCGCCGCCGGCTTCTCGTTCGTCTCCATCCTCACGACCATCTTCCAGCTGTTCGGCCTCGGCTTCGGCTTCGGCGGCCCCGCCTTCTTCTGGACGTGGGTGGTGGTGTTCGCCGGCCAGTTCACGGTCGCCCTGAACTTCGCCGAACTCGCGGCGCGCTACCCGATCTCCGGGGCGATCTACCAGTGGTCCCGCCGGATGGGCGGCGAGGTGGTCGGCTGGTTCGCCGGCTGGTTCATGATCCTCGCGCAGATGGTGACCGCCGCGGCCGCCGCGATCGCCCTGCAGGTGGTTCTCCCGGCCGTCTGGAGTGGATTCCAGATCATCGGCGACGACCCGTCGCTGACCTCCTCGTCCGGGGCCGCCAACGCCGTCCTGCTCGGGTCGGTGCTGCTCGTGCTCACCACGATCATCAACAGCATCGGCGTGAACTGGATGTCGCGGATCAACAGCATCGGCGTCACCTGCGAGATCGTCGGCGTCGTCGCCGTGATCGGCATGTTCTTCACCCATGCCGTCCGCGGCCCGCAGGTCGTCCTCGACACCGGCGTGCCCGGGGCGAGCCCCGGGTACGGCTGGGCCTGGATCGTCTCGGGTCTCATGGCCGCCTACGTCATGGTCGGTTTCGGCTCGGCCGGCGAACTCGCCGAGGAGACCCGCAACCCGCGGCGGGTCGCCCCCCGCACCATCCGCCTCGCCCTGTCCGTCTCCGCGATCGGCGGTGGCCTGATGATCCTCGGCGCCCTCATGGCCGCCCCCAGTCTCACCGACGGTCGCCTCGCCGCCGAGGGCCTGCCCTACGTGCTCGGCGCCATCCTGTCCTCGCCGTGGGGCACGCTGCTCCTCGTCGACGTGGCCATCGCCGTGTTCATCTGCACCCTGGCCATCCAGACCGCCGCGTCGCGCCTGATCTTCTCGATGGCCCGTGACGAGCGCCTGCCCGCCTCGAAGGTCCTGTCGCACGTCAACGCCCGTACCGGCACTCCCATCGCGCCGGCCGTGCTGATCGGTGTGGTGTGCATCGGCATCCTCGCGGTGAACATGGGCAACAGCGCGATCTTCGCCACCCTGTCGAGCGTGTGCATCGTGCTCATCTACCTCGCCTACCTGATGGTCACCGTCCCGCTGCTGCTGCGCCGGCTGCGCGGCCGGCCGCACGACGCCGCGACGACCGACGCCGACGGCAACCCGCTGTTCTCCCTCGGCCGATGGGGTCTTCCCGTCAACGTCCTCGCCGTCGCGTACGGCCTGCTGATGGTGATCAACCTGTCCTGGCCGCGCGCCGAGATCTTCGACCCGGACGGCACCATGCCGCTGCTGCAGTGGGCCGCGCCGCTCACCGTCGCCGCCGTCGTCGCCCTGGGCGCCCTGTGCTTCCCGCGCCGCACCGCGCACCCGAACCCCGTCACGATCGGAGCCCGAGCATGACCGACACCGCGACCACCCGCGCCGCGAAGGCACACGCCCGAGCGCAGGCCGGCACCGTCACCGCCGGCATGCCCACCGTCCCCGCCTCGGCGCACCCGACCCCACCCGGCGGCCGCACGGCCCCCATGACCTGGGCCGAGACCGTGACCGGCGGCCGCTACACCACCAAGGTCCTCGCCCGCGGCACCCGGCTGCGCCTGCGCGACCTCGACGGCGCCGCCTGCGCCCACCTGCTGCTCTTCCGCGCCGACGCCCCGCACGAGCGCCTCAACGTCGCCGACACCGTCAAGGTGCCGTGGCAGGCCTACCTCGGAGTCGGACATCCGCTGCTGTCGGACCAGGGCCGGGTGCTCGCCACCGTCGTCGCCGACACCTCCGGCCGGCACGACGCGCTGTGCGGCACCACCCACCTGGCCGGGAACACCACGAAATACGGTGCGGGCAGCCTGCATTCGCACGCGCCCGCGGGTCGGGAGCTGTTCACCGTCGCCGCGGCGAAGCACGGCCTGGCCCCCCGCGACCTCCCGCCGTCGCTGTCGTTCTTCCACGGCGTGCACGTCGGCGGCGACGGCGCGCTGACCAGCACCGGCAGCGCCGGGGCCGGAGCCTGCGTCGAGCTGCTGATCCACCTGCCGGTCATCGCGCTGATCGCCAACACCGCCCACCCCCTCGACCCGGCGCCACGTTTCTCCACCACGACCCTCGAAGTGCTCGCCTGGCACGCCCCGCGCGACCTCGACGCCCTGCCGAACACGGACCCCGAATACCGGCGCGCCGTCCTCAACACCGAGGACGCCTGGATCGCCGCCACCGGAACGGAGCACTGATCATGACCTCGACCCTCGACCTGCCCGCCCTCGTGCCCGGGACGGTGATCCGCGACGAGATCGCCGGCGCCCGCGGACCCTGGTCGGCCGTCGTCGCCGCCGGCGACGTGCTCACCGTCGTCGACCTGCACGGCAACCAGGCCGTCGACACCCTGATCTACGACGCGCACGACACCGCCGTCCGCTACAGCGCACCCGCCACGATCGCTGCCCAGCAACACCTGTTCCTCACCACGGGATCCGTGCTGCGCGCCGGCGACGGCGAGGCCCTCATGACCCTCGTCGCCGACGAGGTCGGCAATCACGACACCGTCGGCGGCGCCTGCTCGCAGGAATCGAACACCCTGCGCTACGGCCACCACACGAAGCATCAGCACGCGTGCGTCGAGAACTTCCTCGCCGAAGGCGCCCGGTGGGGCCTGGGCAAACGCGACCTCGTCTCCAACATCAACTTCTTCATGAACGTGCCCGTCGACCCCGACGGCACCCTCGGCATCGTCGACGGCCTGTCCGCCCCCGGCAAGCGCCTCGCACTGCGCGCCGACCGCGACGTGCTCGTCCTCGTCTCCAACTGTCCGCAGATCAACAACCCGTGCAACGGTTTCGACCCGACCGAGGTGCGGATGATCGTCACCCGACCGGAGGCTTGCCCGTCATGACCACCAAGATCACCGTCGACCGGCCCGGCATGCTCACCACCGTCCAGGACTACCCCGGACGCACCGGCTACTGGCAGATCGGGGTCCCGCCGTCCGGCCCCATGGACGACCTGTCGTTCCGCCTCGGCAACGCCTCGCTCGGCAACCCCGACGGGGCGCCCGGTCTCGAATCCGTCATGGCCGGGCCGGCACTGCGCTTCACCGACGCCACGCGGGTGTGCGTCACGGGTGCCCCGGCGACCGTGCGGGTGGACGGCACGGTGGTCCCGCAGTGGCGCCCCGTCACCGTCCCCGCCGGTGGCGTGCTCGACGTCGGAGCCCTCGCCGGCCCCGGGCTGCGCGTGTACGTACTCGTGCAGGGTGGTCTCGACGTCCCCGAGTTCCTCGGCAGCGCAGCGACGTTCACGCTCGGGCGGTTCGGTGGTCACGAGGGGAGGACGCTCGCCGAGGGGGACGTGCTCGTCGTGGGGGAGTCGGCGAGCGGCCCGGCGGTCCCGGTTCCCGCCGAGCACGTCCCGGCCATGACCACCCGCTGGGACATCGCCGTCACCGAAGGTCCGCACGGTGCCCCGGAGTTCTTCACCCGCACCGACATCGACACGATCTACGCCACCGAGTACGAGGTGCACTTCAACTCCGACCGCACCGGTGTGCGGCTCGTCGGGCCGAAGCCGCGGTGGGCCCGGCCCGACGGCGGGGAGGCGGGGCTGCACCCGTCGAACATCCACGACAACGCCTACTCCGTCGGCGCCCTCGACTTCACCGGCGACACCCCCATCCTGCTCGGGCCCGACGGGCCGAGTCTGGGCGGATTCGTCTGTCCCGTCACCGTCGTCGCGGCCGAGCGGTGGAAGCTGGGTCAGCTCGCCCCCGGGCACCGGGTGCGGTTCGTCCCGGTCCGGGCCGAGCACGCCGCGTCGCGGCGGGCGCTGGGGGTGGCCCGCCGGGCGGGGCTGTCGCTGGTGGTCTCGCCCGGTGGGGACGGCGACGACGGCGTGCTCGCCCGTCGCGACGGCGACACCCCGGTGACCTATCGGCGCAGCGGGGACGACAACGTCCTCGTCGAGTACGGCGACATGACCCTCGATCTCGCGTTGCGCGCCCGGGTGCACGCCCTGCACCAGCGGCTCGACGCCGAACGCCCCGCGGGTCTGCTCGAGCTCACCCCCGGCATCCGGTCGCTGCAGGTCAAGGTCGATCCCGACGTGCTGCCGGTGCCGGCGCTGCTCGACCTGCTCGCCGACGTGGAGGGGCAGCTCCCGGCGAGCGACGAGCTCGTGGTGCCGAGCCGGCAGGTGCGGCTGCCGCTCTCGTGGGACGACCCGGCCACTCGTGAGGCCATCCAGCGGTACATGCACGGGGTGCGGGCGGATGCGCCGTGGTGCCCGTGGAACATCGAGTTCATCCGGCGGATGAACGGCCTCGCCTCGGTGAACGACGTGTTCGACACCGTCTTCGCCGCCGACTACATGGTGCTCGGCCTCGGTGACGTGTACCTCGGGGCGCCCGTCGCGACGCCGCTCGACCCGCGGCACCGGCTGGTGACGACCAAGTACAACCCGGCGCGGACGTGGACGCCGGAGAACGCCGTCGGCATCGGTGGGGCGTACCTGTGCATCTACGGGATGGAGGGTCCGGGCGGCTACCAGTTCGTCGGCCGCACGACGCAGGTGTGGAACCACCGGCATCCGCAGCCGGCTGGGCCGTTCGAGGCGGGAACGCCCTGGTTGCTGCGCTTCTTCGACCGGATCTCCTGGTATCCCGTCGAGCCGGAGGAACTGCTGGACCTGCGCGCCGACCTCGCCGCCGGCCGGGGCGGGGGAGTCGAGATCGTCGACGGCACCTTCTCGCTCGCCGAGCACGAGCGGTTCCTCGCGGACCACGCCGCGTCGATCGACGCGTTCCGGCGGGTGCAGTCGGTGGCGTTCGGCGCCGAACGTGCCCGCTGGGAGGCCGGAGGCGCATAGCGCCGGTGTGCCCTTTGGGCTGCTGGGACAGCCCAAAGGGCACACCGGCGGCGCAGCCGCCTGCGCTTGACTGCGATTAGCACGTATGTTCGACTGTCTGCATGCGGTGGGCGGCACAGACTCTCGACGTCGACGACGGCGCGCTCCCGGGTCTCGAACGGGCCGGGCTCGTCCGCAGCGTCCGGACCCCCGAATTCGACGGAATCACCTTCCACGAGGTGCTGTGCAAGAGCGCGCTGAACAAGACGCCCGAGGCCTCACAGCTTCCGTTCCGCTTCACCGTCAACACCTTTCGCGGGTGCTCGCACGCCTGCCGGTACTGCTTCGCCCGGCCGACCCACGAGTACCTCGACCTCGATGCGGGCCGCGACTTCGACAGCCAGATCGTCGTCAAGACCAATGTCGCCGCGGTCCTGCGCCGCGAACTCGCCCGACGGTCGTGGAAGCGCGAGCACGTCGCCCTCGGCACCAACACCGACCCGTACCAGCGGGCCGAGGGCCGCTACCGGCTCATGCCCGGTGTCATCCGTGCCCTCGCCGAGTCCGGCACCCCGTTCTCCATCCTCACCAAGGGCACGCTGTTGCGCCGCGACCTGCCGTTGCTCACCCTGGCCGCCGGGCAGGTCGACGTCGGGGTCGCGGTGTCGCTCGCGATCGGCGACCCCGAACTGCAACAGCAGATCGAGCCCGGCACGCCCACACCGAAGGCGCGGCTGGACCTGATCCGCGCGATCAGCGACGCCGGCCTGCCCTGCCACGTCATGGTCGCCCCCGTCATCCCGTGCCTCACCGACTCGAGCCGGCACCTCGACGACCTGCTCGGCGCGCTCTCCGCCGCCGGGGCCACCGGCGTGACGGTGCTGCCGATGCACCTGCGCGGCGCCACCCGCGGCTGGTTCCTGTCGTGGCTGGGCCGGGAACATCCGGCCCTGATCCGGCGGTATCGGCAGATCTACGGCCGCGGCGCGTACGTCTCGCCGGAGTACAGGACGTGGCTGAAGGGCCGCGTCGATCCCCTGGTGGCCCGCTACGGACTCGGCGCACGCGTGACCGAGCACCGGCGCCCGGCCGCGGCATCCCCGCGGCCGGGCACCGTACCGGCGGATCCCACGCTGTTCTGAATCAGGTGGTTTCCGGGACCCGGACGGCGACGTCGGCGTTCGCTTCCACCGACGGCGCGGGACGACGGCGCTGGCGGTAGATCCCGACACCGACGACGACGGCGGCGAGGGCCGAGGACGTCAGCATCTGACTGCGCGTGCTCTCCAGGGCGACCATGCCCACGCACAGCGCGACGATCGCGGCAATGGTGACCCAGGTGAGGTAGGGGAACAGCCACATCTTCGGTGACAGCTCCCGGCCCTGGGCCTCGAGGGACCGCCGCATACGCAGCTGCGATGCCGCGATGACGAGCCACACGAACAGCGCGATTGCGCCGGAGGAATTGACCAGGAACAGGAACACCGTCTCGGGGTAGAGGTAGTTCAGGCCCACGGTGAGGAATCCGACCACGGTGGAGACGAGAACCGCGTTGCGCGGCACCCCGGACCGCCCGATGCGGGCCATCGACGGCGGGGCGTCCCCGCGGCGCGACAGGGAGAAGATCATGCGGCTGGCGGTGTACAGGCCCGAATTCAGGCACGAGAGCACCGACGTCAGCACGATGACGTCCATGATGGTGGCGGCCGCGGGGATGCCGTAGGAGTCGATGACCGCCACGTACGGGCTCAGCGCCACCGAGGCGTCGTCCCACGGCAGCAGGGTGACGACGACGGCGATCGAGCCGATGTAGAAGATCAGGATCCGCCACACGACCGACCGCACCGCCTTGCGCACCGCCTCGGCGGGGTTGGCGGACTCGCCGGCGGCGATGGTCGCGATCTCGGCTCCGAAGAACGAGAACACCACGACGAGGACGCCGGCGAGCACGGCACCCGTCCCGTTGGGGAAGAAGCCGCCGTGACCGGTGAGATTGCTCATTCCGGGCGCGTCGACGCCGGGCAGCAGGCCGCAGATCGCGAGGACGCCGAGCACGAGGAATGCGACGATCGCCGTCACCTTGATCGCGGCGAACCAGAACTCGAACTCGCCGAACGATTTGACCGACGCGATGTTGGTCAGCGTCAGCACGATCATGAGCGCCAGCGCCCACGTCCACTGGGGCACGCCGGGCATCCAGCGGTTCATGATGACCGCGCCGGCGGTCGCCTCGATGCCCAGCACGATGATCCAGAACCAGGCGTAGAGCCATCCGATGGAGAAGCCGGCCCACCGCCCGATGGCGCGGTCGGCGTACGCCGAGAACGACCCGGTCTGCGGATTGGCCGCCGCCATCTCGCCGAGCATGCGCATCACGAGCACGACGACGACCCCGGCGAGTGCGTAGGCGACCAGCACGCCGGGGCCGGTCTCCCGGATCGCAGCGCCCGAGCCGACGAACAAGCCTGCACCGATGACTCCCGCGATCGCGATCATCGACAGATGTCGCTTCTGGAGCGTGTGCCTCAGTCCGGGTTCGGCACTGTTCGACATGGGATCCCCTTCACAACCAGGTTCGGTATCGAGTGTGATGCACCTCTCGACTGCCTGAGTCTGAGGTTCCGCGTCCGGCGCCGTAATGGACACATCGGCGAGCCGAGGGGTCCGAGGCTCGACGAAACGGCAGATGAGCGCCCACGGCCTGGGGTTTTCCGGCGGTCCGGAGGGCCGCGCGCGGGCCGACTTAACGGGAAGTTAACGGACGCCGTCCGGGCAAAGTCGGCATTTCGCCCGGCGGCCGTACCGCCGCACGGCTACCGCGGCTCGGCTCGCTCCCGCACCAGGATCCACCGGTTGACACCGCCGCGCCTCCGGTACGACAACTCGTCCAGCGCCGCCATGGCGATCGCCAACCCGCGCCCCCGCTCGGCCAGCGCATCCGGCAGTTCGACGGCCTCGAGATCCACCCGGGCCGGCCGCCCCTCGTCGGTGAATTCGGCCTCGAGGCGCTCGGGGAGCGCACGCAGCTGCAGGCTCATCGACACAGCCTGCCCGAGGGCGGCGTGCTCGATGATGTTCGCCGCGATCTCGGCGACGGCGATCTCGAACGGGAAGCGATCCGCGTCCTCGACACGCCCCGCGGACATCATCTCCTCGATCAGTGCGTGCACCCGGGTGAGCGTGTCGGCGTCCGTGACGGTCGTCAGGGTCCAGGAGCGTGTGCCGTCGTCAGTCGCCATCGAACGCGGCGTCCGCGGAGTCGTAGGTGCGCAGCACCCGGTCCAGGCTCGTCAGCGACAGCACGCTGCGCACCTGGGCCGTAGGCGACGCCAGCCGAAGATCACCGCCGGCCTGCCGGGCGGCCTTGAGCCCGGACACCAGTGCCCCGAGCCCCGAGGAGTCGATGAACTCCGTGGCGGCGAGGTCGACGACCACCCGGGCGGACCCGCTGTCGACGAGGTCGCGCAGCTGTTCCCGCAGCCGTGGTGCGGCGACCATGTTCAGTCGGCCCTCGGGCCGCACCACCACCACGTCCGAGCCGGTGGTGCGGGTTGCGAAGTGCGTCATCCGTTTCCTTCCGTGTCGGGCCCGCGGTAGCGGACCGCCGGTATCACCACACTGAGGATCGCCAGGTCGAACAGCACCCAGAACAGGTTGACGCCGACGCCCAGCACCGAGCTCGCACCCAGATACAGGCGCACCACGCCCACCGCCGACGCGAGCACCAGCAGCACCATCGCCGCGATCTGGTAGCGCACCTTGCCCCAGGGCGGCCCGGCACGGCGCTGCCGCGTCTTCGGGGTCACCGCGAAGTCGAGGGGCTTGTGCAGATACACGTTGCGAAACGCCGTCCAGCACGCCTGGATCCACACCGGGAACAGCGCCAGACTGTACTGCTGCCCCCGCCAGGTCGGGGTGCCACGACTGACGACGACGAACAGCACCTGGTTCAACAGCAGGAACGGGACGAGCCGGCCGAAGAAGTCCCAGCTGTAGGCCTGCACGGGCAGGACTCCGAAGATCAGGTAGATCACCGGCGCGGCGATGTAGGCGAGGGCCGCGAATCCCGCGAGGTAGCTCCACATCGTCGCCCAGTACATCAGACGCTGCGCGATCGTCAATCCCCGCTGCACGAGCGGATTCTCACGCAACATCACCTGGATCGTGCCCTGCGCCCAGCGCAGCCGCTGGGTGAGCATCGTGCCCACGTCCTCGGGCGCGAGACCGTGCGCCAGCACCTCGTGGTGATAGACCGACTTCCAGCCCATCCCGTGCAGGCGCATCGACGTGGCCATGTCCTCGGTCACCGAGATCGTCGCCAGCGCCAGCGTCGGCTCCGCCTCGTCGTCGCGGCTGACGTCGACGGCGCGGATCATCGTGCGAATCGACTCGAGCGCCCCGAGCGGCGACCACTCGCGGTCGGCGAGGCGCGACAACGTCGTCTCGTCGAGCAGAACTCCGTCGGCGTCGGACCCGGGGGTGGCGGTCAGGGCGGCGATCGCCTCCAGGTCTGCGCGGATCGATCCGGCGTCCGCGTCGACCACGGCACGTGCGGCCTCGTCCACGCTCTGCTGGAACCGGTAGGTCACCTCGGCGAGCGGCTGTCCCTGCCGGACCGCCGCGCGGGCTGTGCGCACGGCCACCCGCACCGAATCGAGGGCGGCGAGAACCTCCGGCTGGTTCGCGCCGAGCTCGGATCGCGCCCGGTCGAGCACCTTGCCGGCCGTGCGCAGCGCCCGCACCACGCCCTCCTCGACGGCACGGACGTAGCCGGTGATGCCCAGCTGCATCAGCGCCTCGCGGCGCAGGATCGCGTTCGAACCGCAGAAGAATGCGGCATTCCAGCCGTCCTTGCCCTGCTGGATCGGGCCGTAGAACAGCGGGGCCTGGCTGCCCAGCGGATCGGACTCCGGCACGTTGACGAAGTACTGCGGCGTCTGCACCAGGGCCGTGCGCTCGTCCTGGAAATAGCCCAGGGTGCGGTGCAGGATCTCCGGGTCCGGCACCTGATCTGCGTCGAGGACGAGGATGAACTCGCCGTGTGTGTGCAGCAGGGCGTTGTTGAGGTTGCCCGCCTTGGCGTGGCGGGGCTTGTTCGTCCAGCTGGCCGCCCGCGTCATGTATCGGACGCCGAGTTCGGCTGCTGCACTTTGTAATTCGGGTCGCTCACCGTCGTCCAGGATCCAGGTCTCGTGCGGGTAGCGGATGCGCGCCGCGGCCTCGGCGGTCCGTGTCACCAGGTCGACCGGCTCGTTGTAGGTGGTGATGAAGACGTCGACGGTCAGCCCGTCCGGTGCGGCCGGCGGCGCGGCGCGCCGTCGCCACCGCCACATCGTGAGCCCGAACAGCATCGAGTCGATCAGGCTGTACGTCTCGGCGACGACGAGAGGCACCGCGATCCACCACGCGGACCAGTTGACGGAGAACAGCCAGCGCCACACCACGTAGTTCAGGCCGAGCAGTACCGTCGCGGCGATCAGGATCCGCAGGCCCGGCGACGGGTAGCGGTCCGCGCCGGCCGCACTCACGCGTCCTCGCAGCGACGCACGGCGACGACGGTGACGTCGTCCATCGGTGCGTTCCCCTCGGCCAGTGCCCGCGCCGCCCGGGTCAGGTCGTGCGGCGTCGCATGTTCGGCCACGAACCGGTACAGGGCCGCCCGGTCGCTGTGCTCGTCGAGCAGGTCGAGCAGCCCGTCGGAGCAGATCACCAGCGTGTCACCGGGTTCGAGGCGCGTGCACTGCGCCTGCCACGATGTCTCGCGGAGCACGCCGACGGGTAGCCCGGTGCCCGCCAGCGGCGCCACGGAGCCGTCCGTGCGGCGGATCGCGGCCAAGCCGTGCCCGGCGTCGACGTAGTCCACCGACCCGCTCGCGAACTCGACGGCGGCATGGAACACGGTGACGAAGGTGCCGGTGTGCTCGCAGTCGTCCGTGAGGTTCTCGGCCGCGGCGCTCAACGCGGCGCCCGTGTCCAGGACGCTGCATGCCTCGGCGTGGCTGAACCGCTCCATCACCCGGGACGCGCCGCGGAACGTGGAGCGCACCGCCGAGGACAGGATCGCCGCGCCGAGGCCCTTGCCCATCACGTCGGCGACGGTGACGACCAGTCCGCCGCGCAACAGATAGTGGTCGTAGAAGTCGCCGCCGACCACGAACGCCGGAATGCACACAGCCTGCACCTCGTATCCGGGCAGCCCGGTCAACGGTCGCGGCAGCAGCTGGGACTGCATCGCGGCGGCGCGATCGAGTTCGTCGGCGCGCTGCAGTTCCCGCTGCGCCCATTCGGCGAGTTCGGCGAACGCGTCGAGCTGGTCGGGTCCGAGTGTCCGCGGCTCGGTGTCGTAGATGCAGAACGTGCCGACGGGATGACCCGCCGGACCGTACAACGGGTAACCCGCGTAGAAGCGGACGCCGTCGTCGCCGCCGACCCCGGGAATGCCGGCGAACCGGGGATCGGCGGCGGCGTCCTCTACGATCAGCGTCGGATCACCGGGGTGACGGTAGATGCGCGCAATCGTGGTCTTGCACATGCTCTCCTCGCGCGGCACCTGCACGAGGTCGAGCCCCTGGAGGGACTTGAACCAGAGCCGGTCCCGGTCGAGCAGCGCGACACTCGCCATGGGCACCCCGAACACGTGCCGGGCCATGCGGGTGATGTGGTCGAACCGGTCCTCCGGCGGCGTGTCGAGGACCTCGAGCCGTTCGAGGTCGCGCACGCGCTCGTCCTCGAGGTCGTCGGGGATGTGCGAGGTGTCGGTCGTCATGTCAGCGCTGCCTCCGCTGCAGGGCCTCCGCCAGCGCCGCCGCCGATTCCGGGGTACTCGCCAGCCGCCAGTCGGTCTCCTTGTCGTGATCGAACCAGACGAACGCCGCGACGTCCGCTCGATCGTCGAGAAACGAGATCAGGTCGGCGACCCAGTCCGGCTTCGACCCGCCCACGTCGGTGCTGCCCACCTCGGTGACCGCGATCGGCTTGCCCGGCGCGATCCGGCCGAGTTCGTCGAGGGTCTCCTCGAACAGCTCCCGCGGCGACGTCCAGCGGCTCCACGGCTGCGTGGCGCCCCAGTTGTACCCGTCGACCCCGACCACGTCGACGTACTCCGCCCCCGGGTACAGGTCCGCGATCGCGCTGCTGCCCTCGAACGAGACGTTCGGAGCCCACACCCATTTCACGTTGGCCACCCCTTTCGACGCGAACAACTCGTGCACGTGACGCCACGCTGCGACGTAGACGTGCGGCGGTGTCCCCCCGGTCGGACTCCAGGGGTACCAGGTGCCGTTCGGCTCGTGCGCGAAACGCAGGTAGACGGTCGAACCCCACGCGGCGAGCTCGTCGGCCCAGCGGTAGAGGTAGTCGTCGTGCACGCCCGCCACGATCGACGCCATCGTGAACTCGCTGCGCTCGTACCGTCCGTCGCCGAGCCAGCGCCACGGCTCCCACGTGACGATCGGGTCGGCGCCCAGCCGCCGTACCGCGGCGAGTCCGGCGACGGGCGGCGGTGAGGCGAAGTCGGAGAACGACAGCACCACGGTCGGGGGAGTGCCCGCGATCTCGGCGACCCGTTCGAACTCGTCGACGGCGGTCGGGCCGCCGGGCGTACTCACACCGAATCGCAGGCACGCGCCCACCGGCTCGTGCAGCGGCGTGACCACGGCGCCGCAGTCGACGGCCGGCGCGCATCCCACGGCCGCCGACACCGCGACGGCGAGACCCGCCGCGACCGACGCCGGGCGAGCATGTCCGCTTCTCACCGTTCCACCCTCGCATCCCGGACGAACCGCCGCCGGGTTTGCGGCTTCTCGATGCGAGACGACTCGCGTCGATGCGGGGTTCCCGGATCCGTCGGCCGTGTGCAACACGATGCAACGCTGGCCGCACCCACCCCCCGTGCGGTGTGCTCTGAGTCACAAGCCGTTCAGGACGAGGAGCACGCAATGACCGACACACTGACCCCACCCGACGCCGCGCTCGCCGGACCGCAGGAACGGGTCGACGCCTGGCTGGCCGACTTCGAGGCCGCGCTGGCCGCGCGGGACGTCGAGGCCGCCGCGGGCATGTTCGCCACCGACAGCTTCTGGCGCGACCTGGTCGCCTTCACCTGGAACCTCAAGACCGTCGAGGGCCGGGAAGGCGTCGCCGACATGCTCCACGCGCGGCTGCACGACACCGACCCGAGCGGGTTCCGCACCACCGAGCCGCCCACCGAGGACGGCGGGGTCGTCAGCGCCTGGATCGCCTTCGAGACCGCGGTCGGCCGCGGCGTCGGGCACCTGCGGCTGAAGGACGAGGGTGCCTGGACCCTGCTGACCACGATGCAGGAGCTGAAGGGGCACGAGGAGAGCAAGGGTGTCCGCCGGCCCAAGGGTGTGCAGCACGGCGCCGACCGCAACCGCGTCACCTGGTCCGAGAAGCGCGAGGCCGAGGAGCGCGAACTCGGTTACACCACCCAGCCGTACGTCGTGATCGTCGGCGGCGGCCAGGGCGGCATCGCTCTCGGCGCCCGTCTGCGCCAGCTGGGCGTGCCCGCGCTCGTGCTCGACAAGCACGACCGGCCCGGCGACCAGTGGCGCGGCCGCTACAAGTCGCTGTGCCTGCACGATCCCGTCTGGTACGACCACCTGCCGTACATGCCGTTCCCCGAGAACTGGCCGGTGTTCGCGCCCAAGGACAAGATCGGTGACTGGCTCGAGATGTACACCAAGGTCATGGAGGTGCCCTACTGGTCCAAGACCACGTGCACCTCGGCGTCCTACGACGAGACGACCGGCGAGTGGACCGTGAACGTGGTCCGCGACGGCGAACCCCTCGTGCTGAGGCCGAAGCAACTGGTACTCGCCACCGGCATGTCCGGCAAGCCCAACATCCCGACCTTCCCCGGCATGGACAGGTTCCGCGGCGACCAGCACCACTCCAGTCACCACCCCGGACCGGACGCGTATGCGGGCAAGAAGGCCGTGGTGATCGGCGCGAACAACTCGGCGCACGACATCTGCGCCGCGCTGTGGGAGGTCGGCGCCGACGTGACGATGGTGCAGCGCTCGTCGACGCACATCGTCAAGTCCGACTCACTGATGGACCTCGGCCTCGGCGATCTGTACTCCGAGCGGGCCCTGGCCGCGGGGATGACGACGGCCAAGGCCGACCTGACGTTCGCGTCCCTGCCGTACCGGATCATGCACGAGTTCCAGATCCCGGTCTACAACGCGATCCGTGAGCGCGACGCCGACTTCTACGCCCGGCTCGAGAAGGCCGGGTTCATGCTCGACTTCGGTGACGACGGCTCCGGGCTGTTCATGAAGTACCTGCGCCGCGGGTCCGGCTACTACATCGACGTCGGCGCCGCCGAACTCGTCGCCGACGGCGAGATCAAGCTGGCCCACGGCGGCGTCCGCGAGCTCACCGAGAACAGCGTGATCCTCGAGGACGGCACCGAGCTCGAGGCCGACCTGGTGGTCTACGCGACCGGCTACGGCTCGATGAACGGCTGGGCGGCGGATCTGATCGGCCAGGACGTCGCCGACAAGGTCGGCAAGTGCTGGGGCCTGGGCTCGGACACCACCAAGGACCCCGGCCCGTGGGAGGGTGAGCAGCGCAACATGTGGAAGCCCACCCGGCAGGAAGGGCTGTGGTTCCACGGTGGCAACCTGCACCAGTCGCGGCACTACTCGCTGTACCTGGCGCTGCAGCTCAAAGCCCGGCACGAGGGGATCCCGACGCCGGTGTACGGGCTTCAGGAGGTCCACCACCTGAGCTGATCCCGGGAAGCGACGAGCCGCCGGCGCGCACGACGCGCCGGCGGCTCGGCGTGCCGGGGCCTGTGCCGGGTCAGGCGTAGTGCCGCAGGACGAACTCGGTCAGGCCCTTGCGGATGGTCTTGATCGCGTGCTTCTGTCCCTGCCTGAGCATGAAGCCCGGCACCGGGATCTTCGGGTCGGTGGACATCGTCACCCGCACGCACGTCCCGCGCTCGGTGCGCGTCAGGAGATACTCGCCGTCCTGGGAGTGCTGCATCTCGCTCTCGAGCAGCGTCCACGAGGTGGACTCCTCGGTCCACTCGTGCTCGATCACCTGTGTGTCCGAGATGCCGAACAGGGCGAGCGTCATGCGCACGACGCGGGGCCGGCCGTCGTCGTGTCGGGATTCGACCTGCACGTCCTTGTGAGAGGACGACCATTCCGGGATGCGCTCGATGTCGGTCAATGCGCGCATCACCTGCTCGGGCGTCGCCTCGATCTCGAACTCGTCTGACACCGATGCGGCCATATGCCTTCCCACTTCCTGGTCGATTCCCATGCCGGTGTTCCGGATACCCGCCTCGCGGACCCACGACACGTGTTCCGACGAACGAGTCCCCCGAATCGCTCTCGATAGTGACATAGATCACAAAACCGCCGTACGCTGGTCCAATGAGGCACGTGACCACCGGACCCCGGGACCTGCAGGTCGCCGTGGGCGACACCATCGAACTGCACCTGCCGGAGAACACCTCCCGCGACTACACCTGGTGCCCGACCCACATCGGCAAGGGGCTGCTGCTCAGCGACGTGCGATTCGTGCCGTCCCGGAATCCGCTGCCCGGAGCCGGCAGCGAGCGCATCCTCTACCTGCGCGCCAAGCGGGCCGGGACCTGGCCGGTGTCGCTGCAGCTGCAGCGGGCCGAGCACATGTCGGCGGACGAGCGGAGCATGACCGTCACCGTGACCTGACGGACCACCGCTCGTCGACCCCGGCCGGGTGCGGGTCGCCCAGGCTCCGGCAGTGCGCCAGGTAGCGCCGTGCCCAGTAGTGCACCGAGCGATGGTCGCCGGCCGCGGTGAGCCGGGCGAGGGCGCGGGTGCGGTCCACCAGCTGCTCGTGCAGTACCCGTTCCAGGATCGCCACCTGGCGCCGGTCGCCGGACGTCGCGATCTGCTCCACGCAGCGACTCAGGCGCGCAGCCCGCACCGACGCGCGCTCGGGCGGCGCGCCGCCCTCCCGGAGGGCCTGTTCCAGGGCGTCCCGGTAGCCGAGCGCGTACTCCAGTCGGTGGCGAAGCCCACCGAGCTCCACCGGGTCGCAGGTGCGTCGACGACGCGCCTCCAGTACCTCGACCTGCGTCCGCGTCAACTGCAGCACCGCCCGAAAATGCGTGGCCAACGTGCTCTCGTCCATCGTTCTTCCTCGCTCGCCCGTATCGTCACCGTCGAGCAAACCCGGTGGCGCTTAGCTGCGGCTTAGCGCGGATCGGCCACGATCGGGCGGGTACACCCGTTCGCGGGGACTACGCTGAAAGCCGTCCGGTCGCACAGGAGGCGAACGCCATGGCAGGACGTATCGTGCACTTCGAGCTGCCCTACGACGACGGTGACCGCGCCCGGTCCTTCTACCGCGACGCGTTCGGCTGGTCGCTCTCGGACGTTCCCGGCATGGACTACACCCTCGTCACCACGGGGCCCGTCGACGAGACCGGCTCCTCCACCGAACCCGGGTACATCAACGGCGGCATGTTCCGGCGCGACGAACTGAGAAGTCCCGTCGTGACCGTCGACGTCGAGGACATCGACGCCGCGCTGCAGAAGATCGAATCGCTCGGCGGGAAGACGATCTCCGCCCGAATGCCCGTCGGCGACATGGGATTCGCGGCGTACTTCTCCGACACCGAGGGAAACGTGATCGGGTTGTGGGAGTCGAGGCACGACTCGTAGGGGGCCGTCGCTTCGCGGCGTTCGACGAGCGCGGGTGGCATGGGCTTTCCTGGACGCCGACCGAGCACCGACCGCCGGGGCCACCGTCACCCTCGACCGGGAACGGGTCGCCGATCAGGACACCTACCGGTACAGAGCGATCGAGCAACACCCCGGCGGTCACCGCTCGCCCGCATCGTTCACGGTGACGCGCGCCTGTCCAGGATCACGGACGCGGTCGTTGCGATCACCCGGTCCTGGTGGCCGGTCAGTGCGACGAGGACGTCCCGCGCCGCAGGTCCGGGAATCTCGGCGAGCGCCTGCGTGACGCGCAAGCGTGCGGCTGCGTCGAGCGTGCCGTCGAGCACCTCCTGCACGGCTCGGACGACGTCGACCGTGGACGCCGATGCGGCGGCCAGTATGCCCAGAACCTCGGCGGCTTCGACGTCGGCCCGGCCCTCGACGACCATCTCCAGCAGGATCGGCACGGCCTCCCCGGCGCCCCGGGAGCCGAGGGCCACGGCGGCACGGTCGCGCACGGTGGTGTCGCTGTCGTC
This sequence comes from Rhodococcus ruber, assembly GCF_016804345.1. Classification (NCBI taxonomy): domain Bacteria; kingdom Bacillati; phylum Actinomycetota; class Actinomycetes; order Mycobacteriales; family Nocardiaceae; genus Rhodococcus; species Rhodococcus ruber. Next base: position 2,798,365 of record NZ_CP044211.1, read on the forward strand.
GAGTGCCTTCTTCAGCAGTGCGGTCGCGTCCGGGAGGTGCATCTCCGCGACAGCGACGATCGCCCGCCGCCGGACGTCGGCGTCTGCCGAGTCCAGCCCGGCGGCCAACTCAGCCAGCCCGGCAGCCCCGGCCCTCGCCAACGACCAGCGCAGCGCCCCGGCGACGTTCGGGTCGTCCTCTGCGAGCACTGCCTCGGCCAGGGCTTCGACGGGCAGCGCGGCGTTCTCGTGCTGCGACAGGACGGCCTGCTGACGGTGGGACCCCGACTCGGAGTCGAACGCGTGCAGCAGTGTGACGATGCGCAGGACGTCCTCCCACGCCTCCGGCGCGGCCGAATCGACCCGCTCGAGTCGCGCGAGCAGTTCCGTCTCGGCGGCGATCCGCGCCCGGGTGTGCCGGATCAGGTCGTGCACCAACTCGGCCGGCGCGAAGTCGAGTTCGTCCAGCGCGCGCTTGGTTTCGTGCAGTGACAAGCCCAGACTCCTGAGACTCTCCACATGGAAGAGGCGGCGGATGTCGTCGGTGGTGTACTCGCGGTAGCCGCCGGACGTGCGGCCCGTCGGCGTCACCAGACCCAGGCCGTCGTAGTGGCGCAGCATGCGAGTGCTCACGCCGGAACGCCGCGAGACCTCACCGATCAACATCCCATCACCTGCCGGCTCGGTCCGGTGCGGTGGCGGCGACCCGTTTCGCCAGCTCCAGCGACAGCGTGAACCCGCTGTCGGGATCGAGGCGGAGCCGTTCGGTGGCTTCCGCATGCGCCCGGATGCCGGGGTCGGAGCTCGCGGTGGCAGCTTCCAGGACCGGCACGGCCGCCTCGTCGAGCATCGCCAGTGCACGGCTGAGGCTGAGCTGCAGGTCGTGGTCGCCTCGTCCGAGTGCGATCCCCAGAGCCGCGGCGAGCCGGCCCTCGCTGCCGGCCGGCACGAGCGCGACAGCGGCCCGCCATGCGCTGCGGGCGACGTCGTCGTCTCCGTCGTGCAGCATCGTCGACACCGCAGGCCAGGCCTTCCGGTCGCCGATCTTGGACAGCGTGTGCAGGGCCTGGCTGCGGGCCTGCGCGGTGCCGGAGTCGAGTTCCTCGAGGAGTCTCGGCACGGTGACGTCGGCCGGGAGCCGGCACAGTGCCCACGTCAACATGTCGCGGACGAAGAAGTCCGGTTCGACGCCGCACCGGTCGACGAGGATGGTCGTGAGCCGCTCGTCGGCGACGGTGCCGGCCTCGAGCGCCGCCCGCAGACGAGTCGCCGGATCGTCACCGGTGAGGGCATCGACGAGGCGAGCATCCGGCTCGCCGTAGCTGGCTGTGTTCATGGGAAGCACCTCCTTCGCAGACCATTCGAGCGCTTGTCACAGTGTGAAGGTCAAGGGGCACGCTCGCCGGCGGGAGCATCCCCCTCGGTCACATCCGCCGTGTGTGGAATCGGAACTGTGCGTGGGCTGTCCGGCCCTGGGGTCACGGCTCGTTCACGCGGCGTGCCAGGTCGCGGTGCCCGACTGCACGGTGATGCTTGCTCCGTCGATGGTGACCGTGGCCGTGATGGTGCCCGCTCCGGTCTGTGCCGGCAGCAGGTCGGTGAAGGGGTCGGCGGTGCCAGTGACGCCGGTCGTCTCGTTGCGCCAGTGCACCGTGCACGGGCAGTAGTCGAAGTCCATGGTCCACCCGTGCAGCGGCGGAGTACTCGGATCGGTGCGCATGTATACCGCCGCGTTGATGAAGGGAGTGATATTGCCGACCGAGCCGGTGTTTCCGATGAAGATGCCCGGAATGTCGTGCACGCCGACGGTGCGGGTGAACGTCGACGCGGACGCGGTCGGGGCGGTGAGCACCGTCAGCCCGGTCGCGGCGGCGACGGTCGCGGTGACGGTGGCAAGGCGGCGCAGCGACGTGCGCAGCGGAGATCGTGTCAGCATGGTGCGGTCCTGTCTTGGCGGCGGGTATCCGGAGGCCGGAACAAGCGGGTACGGCGTCGAGGCGGCTCGAGGTGTGCTCGAGACCGGATGGGCGTGTTGGCGCATCGTCACTTCGCCGCGCGTCCTGGGTCAGCCGGCGCTGCCGGTAGCGATGGGGTTGTACGCCCATACCTGGCGGATGCTCTGGCCGGGGGCAGGAAGGGGACTGAGCCGGATCAGCGGGTTCGTCTGCCCGCCCGGGATGTGCTGGATGCAGTTGGCGGTCTGCCCGTGGAAGGACTGGCATTCGATCCGGTGTCCGGTGCCGTACGGGCTGAGAGTCAGTGCCTTGTGCGCGTTCTCGCCGAACGCCCCGGGATCGAACGGGGTGACGAAGAATTCGGTCGCGTCGTAGCGCGGAGCGCCGTCCTGAGCGAGGGCGACCGCAGGCGCGATCGCCATGGTGGCGGCCACGGCCGCGACCGTGACTGTCAGAATTCGTCCGATCACTGCAGGGTCTCCTTCGCTCGGTACCGATCCGGCTCGTTTCATGATCGGGAAGGGCCGGTCCGGCGTTACGGGGTCCGGCGAGGCTGAACGTTGCGGAAGTCCCTGTGACACAACGCTCGCGGTCGACGAGGTGGCGGCACTGGCGGATTCGAGGATCAATGCCCTGAGGCGTTGTCGCAGTACCGAAAGGCGAGCTGGTGGTGAGACGGGGCGCGACAGTCACGGCACCTCGACATTGCCTTCGCTCGCCGTATGCGCGTAGTGGCCGGTAACGGTGGCGCTTCGATATCCGAAGTAGCAGATCGGGTAATTCGTGCATTTCGGGAAGGGTGTCTCATGCTGCGCAAGCTCCTCGTCGTCACCGCGGTGACTGCCGCATTCGGAATCGGTTCGGCGGGTACCGCTGCCGCAGATGGCGTCCTGCCGCCTCCTGATCGCGCCTTCATGTGCAAGTGGGATCGCTTCTCGCCGGAGTGCATCGCATTGTGGTTGGCGGGCGTAGCCACCGGTTCGGTCGAGTCCGGGTCTGCCCGGGACTGACGTGTCCCGGGTCGGGCGCCACCTCCCGGGATAGAGCTGCCGGTCCGTTTCCGGGCCGTCGGCTCCGGGGATGGAAAGACCGCCGTGGATCGAGATCTACGGCAGAGGCGACACGAGTTCAGTCATGATGCGCGGATGACAGCCAAGAAGCCGCCTCCTGGTGTGTTGTGTCTCGAGGGCGAGTGGACCCCGTCGATCGGCGCCCGGCTGAGCATCGAACCGGCGTTGCGTCTGCTCGAGTTCAACAGCATCGTCCGGGTCGCACACCGTGACGTGGCCACCCGCGCCGAACTCGAGTACTACCTGGACAAGTGGCTCGGCAAGGGGAACGGCACGGCCGGATACGACCTGTGCTACTTCGGCTTCCACGGTAGTTGCGAGACGATTCTTCTCGGGCAGGACGAGATGAGCCTCGACCAACTTGCCGAGCTCTTGGCCGGTCGGTGCGTTGGGAAGGTCTTGTACTTCGCGGCGTGTAAGGTGCTCGCGGCTCCCGGCGAGCACCTGAAGTCCTTCTGTAAGAAGACCGGTGCCAAAGCGATCGTCGGCTACACCCGCGATGTGGATTGGTTCGAGGCGGCTGCGTTCGAACTGCTCCTCATCACCCAACTCGTCCGGTCGGTCTCGATGAAGCCGGCCTACACCAAGATCAAGAAGAAATACCCCGATCTGGCAAGGAGGCTCGGTTTCCGGATGGCGCACTCCACGTGGGCTTCCGACCGATCCGTCGCGAAATCGGCGATCGAGTAGCGGAGCGCATGCGGCAGTACCGCGTCCTCGCGGTCGGCACGTCGGCGATCGACGCCTTGCCGCTCTAGGATCCCGTCGCAGCCGGAATCAGCGACGTGCGTCTACCGCTCCACGTCACCACCAGCTCGTCGCGCGCCCGGCTCGCCGCGACGTACAGCAGCGACCGCTCCTGCAGCATCGCCTGGTCCTTCTCCTCGTCCGGAACGGCCCGCAGCGCCGCGATCGACGGAACGTGCGCCTCGTCGACGCCGGCGAGAACCACGCGCGAGAACTCCATGCCCTTCGCCCGATGCATGGTCAGCACTTGCACGTGACCGGGTGAGGGCGGGTTGTCGTCGAGGGCGCGAGCCTCGATCCCACGCTCGCCGAGGGCCCGCACGAACCGGCTGCGGTCGTCGATGCTGCGGGTGAGGACGGCGACAGCCTCCGGTGCGACCCTGTCCGTTTCGATCCACCGGCGCACCTCGGCGGTCACCTTGTCGAGCTCGTCGGCCTGATCCCGGCACTCGACCAGTCGCGGGTTCGGGCCGCTGCGGGCCGACCGGTACTCGGCGGTGGACTCCTCGCCCTGCTCGAGGTCCTTGTACTCGGCGCCGGAGAGGATGCCGACGGCGAAGTGCAGATTCTGGGCGGTGGTGCGGTAGTTCAGGGTCAGGCGCCGGGACCGACCGACGATCTTGATGCCGAGCCGGCCGAGCACGACGGGCTGACCGTAGATCCGCTGGTGCGAGTCCTCGGCGATGAACAGATCGTTCGGCCCCTCGGCGACCAGGGCACGCAGCAGCGCCCAGTGCGTGGCATGCAGGTCCTGCGCCTCGTCCACGACGACATGGTCGACGAGCGGCCCCGAACCGGACTCGTTCCGCAAACGCAGGTGTTCGGCCGCGACCGCGAGGACCTCCGCGAAGCTCAGCGTGCCGTCCATCCGGCTGTGCCGCCGATACGCCTCGATCAGTTTCCACACGGCGATGCGCTGGGGACGGCTCAACCGCACTCCACGTCCCGGCCGTGCCACCTTCGCGTACTGCTCGAGCGTGGTGACCTTGTGGGCGAGGACGACCGCGACGTACTCGTTGTCCAGGAAGTTCGGGGTGGCCAGCTTCGCGTCGAGTCCGCTGTCGACCGTACCGATCACCTCGCGCCACACAGCGTCGGTGCGGGTACGGGCGTGGCCGAACTGGTAGGCGGCGCCGAGCACCGCTTCGCACGCCGGGCCGGGATCCTCGGCCTGGTCCAGCACCGCCTTGGCCAGCGCGTCGATGCCGCGGACGTAGATGCCCGGCTCCCCGGGTTTCGAGGTGAGCGGTGCCGTCGGGTCGAGCGAACGCAGGTCGGCTTCGAGACCGAGTGCGAGAGTCTTGTTGAAGGTCGTCAGGACGATGCGGGCGCCGGGATTCTGCCGGGCGAGGTGCCGCGCCCGGTGGATCGCGACGACGGTCTTGCCGGTGCCGGCGCCACCGGACAGCCGGAACGAACCGCTGAAGTCCTTCTCCACGTATTCGCGCTGTTCGGGGTGCAGGAAGGTGCGCCAGGCACCGAAATCCCCGCTCTCGATGACGCGGCGCAGTTCGTCGTTGTCTTCGATGTAGGCGAACTGCATCTTCGAGGCCGGGCGTTCCAGCGCTTCGAGGATCTGCGCGTCCTCGTCCTTGCTGGTGTCGACGGGGGTGTCGCTGAATCCGTGTCGGGCGCGGATGTCGTCGATGCTGATCCCGGTGGCCAGCTCGAGCAGGGCGCTGCCCTCCCACTCGAGCGCCTTTTCGGCCACCTGCAGGATCGCCTGATCGTCGGGGGCTGCCATGGCAAGTTCCGCGATCGCGGGGTCGATACCGAGCTTGCCGGTGAGGTCCTCGAGCGTGAAGCCCAGGCCGACGAGGAAGGGCTGGGCCTCGGCCGGGGACGCCTTCAATGTGCGGTCGAGCTCACCGCTCGGATCGCGCACGACGACGCGCTTGGTGCGGTCGCCGCTGCCGTCGAGCTCGCCGATGATGCCTTCGAGCGCACCGTTGATCGGGTTGACGCGCAGGGTCGAACGTTCCGCAAGGCTGTTGGCTTCGTCGTGCGGCCAGGTGCCCATGTAGATGTAGGTGGGATCACCGAACCGATCCTCGACCTTGAACAGGATGGCCCGGTAGTGCAGGTCCACCCGCCCGGTGCGGACCCGCGGATCGACGGCGGCCCTGAGCGGCTCGATGTGCAGGCCCGGGGCGGTGTCGTCGGCGCTGAGCTTCTCGAAGAAGTCCATCACCTTGTTCTTGACGGACCGGTCGAGCTTGCGCATCGCCTTGTTGTTCGACGCGATGACCAGATTCGCCACCTACAGCACCCCGTTCTTCCTCAACGCCGCGACAATCTCCGTCACGTCGGGCGGGCACAATGTCCACCCCCTGTCGGCCATCGTATGTGCCTCGGTTTCGGTTACATCCAGAACCACTCCGACGCGCGCACTCTCCCATGCGAAGTCGAGCACGTCGCCGTCGTCGGTCTCGTAACCGAGTCGGGGAACGGGCAGGTTCGGCTCGGTGGCGAGCGCCTGCACCAGCGTCCGCTCGGCATCGGAGACGGTGTCGTCGAGCACCGCCTGCCATTGCGGAGCCAGCGGCTGCTCGGCCTTCGGGGCGATCGGACCCGCCGGTGCGGTCGCCGCCTCCGCGAGCAACGTGCGGGTGGTGATCCGATGGCGCCCCGCGATTCCGAGCCAGTTCGACAGACGCAACCACTCCTTCCAGGCACGCCCGTCCGGGCTGTCGAGTGCTTCGTCCCGGTCGTCGACGGCGAGGACGGCGGTGGCGGACCGGTCCGCAGGCGACGTCACCGCCGCGGTCACCACGAGGGGTCCGTCGACCAGGCTCCAGCAGACGTCCGAGCCGGCGCGGGCGAACGGCGGGGAGCCGTCGAGCGCCGCCAGCGCGGATTCGAGCACGGTCTCGGCGACGGACTTGGCCCGATTGTCGCGGCGGACGAACAGGTACGGCATGGCCCGGCTGAACGCCTCCCACCCGTCGACATCGGGTTCGACCATGAACTCGAGCAGCTGCGTCACCGGGTCCTTGACGAGCAACTTCAGCAGTCCGGGCCGGACGTGGAAGTTGGTGGTCACCACCCGCGACGCGGACTCGTCGAACCAGGGTGGGTTCTGCTCGTCGCCGTTCTTGAACCGTTGGAGGTCCTCGTGCCCGAACGACCACACCAGGTACCCGGATTCGCGGAGACCCTCGCGTTTGCGGGCGTCGTCGGCCACCCGGTTGCACTCCGGTGAGGCGTGGAAGGCGCGGCCGTCGGCGAAGACGGCGATCGGTGGAATCGCACTGTCCGTGGTTTGGACGACGAAGTCGGGCTTGACGTTGTTCACCAGCACCTGGGGGAGCACCGACCACCGGCGGACCTTCTTGCCCGGCAGGGTGATCGTCGCGGACGGGCCGTACGTCCCCGGCTTCTCCACCACCGCCGCGCCCATCCCGCGCAGCCGTCCGACGAACGCGGTGTAGAAGTCCTTCTCGAGAAACGACTCGTCGCTGCCCGGAGGGGGCGGCGGGGCGTCCTCGACGATCGCGGCCGTCCAGTCGTCGAGGTCGGGCTCGGAGTGCGCGCCGGCGTCGAGGATGTCGTTGAGAATCTTCAGCGCGGTCGTGCGGGAGACCTTGTCCAGCTCGTGCGGCGGCGCGAACGGCAGCAGACAGCGGTGGCAGGCCAGCCGCTCCTCCTCGCGGCACGGGCATTCGCGCACCACCTTGCGGGCCGCGGCGAGCATCTCCCACACTTTGCCCGGGTCGGCGAACTCGGCGAGGTAGCCGGTGCCGCCGGGCACGGTGTCGTGGATCAGCAGGGCCCGACGGTCCGGGGCGTGCAGGGCGTCACTGATGGTGGCGACGTCGAGGTGCTCGGGCGAACCCCCGATCACCTGCCGCAATCCGAGCAGGATCGCGGCGCTGAGGCTGGGGTGGGCGAAGTTGTCGTACTCGAGGGCCGGCGGCAGATGCAGCAGGACGCCCTGGGTGCGCAGGGTGCGGGCGAGGGCGATCTCCCGCACGTCCTCGGCATCGGCAGTGCGCAGCCGGCACCACGTGCGGTGCTCGTGGGCGTTGTTGTGCCCCGCAGCGGTGTCGAGCTGACCGCACGACGCGCAGACCCGGAAGAGCCCGGTGGCCGATTCCTGGCCCGCGACGACCCGCTTGCGGCCCTGCGAGGCGCGTTTGCCGAGGTTGAGCCAGCGAATGTCGAGGCGTCGCAGGTACTCCACCCCGAAATCCCGTCCCTGCGCGAACCACGCCCGGCCGACATGGGCGGGGTCGACGTCCGCGGCGACCGCGACGGTGAACTGTTCCCGGTGCCGGTCGTCGCGGCTGTCGTTGATGGTGGCCTCGTCCCGGCGGACCTCCGCCGACACACGCTGCATCTCGACGACGTGCAGTAGCTGACTGACGTCGGCGATGGCCGCGTTGTGGCAGCGAAGGCAGGTCGAGACCGGCTTCGGCTGGGCACCCGCCGGAGTGACGGCCACCCAGCCGCACTGGGGGCACACCTGCCACGTCTGAACGTTCGACTCTCCGGTGCCCAGGTCGACGGCGTCGATCTTCACCGCCAGGCCCTGCGCGTAGAAGGTGGCGCCGGGCGCGAGTTCGGTGAGGGCGACGCGCGAGCCACGCTGATAGCTCATCGACTCGCCCATGTAGGCGGAGCTGTCGGGATCGATCCACGACACACCGACGTCGAGGGTCACCGAGTCGTCGAGCAGGGTGTAGTTGGGCAGCACCCCGTAGGCCTCGAGGACCGAAATCCAGTACGAGTCCGTGATCGAACGGATCTGTGCGCCGAGGAGTTTCCGGGAACCGTGAGCGGTGCGCAGCGCCCGCCGGTCGTCGTCGGTGGCCGCCGGGGACGACGCCTTCTGCTCCAACTCGGGAATCCGATCCTCGACGGCGCTGCGCCGGGATGTGAGTTCCGCGAGATCACGGTTCCACCGATGCACGGTGTCGCGCAGGTGTCGGGCGAGCCCGCTCGGCTGCTCGTCCTCACCCGGGGAGACCCACCCGGTGAGCGCCGCCTCGGCGTCCTTGCTGAGCAGCCCGCCGAACTGGTCCAGGAATGCGCTGCTCAGGGCGGTGGCGTGGGCATCGGCGTAGGCGATGAGGTCCGCCATCCAGGTGCCGTCGTCGAAGCCGGCGAGCGCGGCGCGCGCGTCCCTCGGCGCGGTGCGCTCCGGATCGCGGGCGAACCGGTCCACGATGTGCGCGACGTACTGTCGCTGCAGGATCTCCTCGGCATTGAGGAAGGTCGCCGGGGGTCGCACGTCACCCTGGATAACAGACAGCGGATCGAACAGCTTGGGTAGGTGCTCGCCGCGACCGCGCACATAGGCGAGGACCAGCGAGTTGCCGGTGAGGCGTCCGGCGCGGCCGACCCGCTGCAGGTACGACGCCACCGAACGGGGGAGGGAGCCGAGCATGACGGTCGACAGATCGCCGATGTCGATGCCCATCTCCAGGGTCGGGGTCGCCACCAGCACGTTCGGTGCCTGCGGATCGGTGCCGGCGGTCTTGAAGGCCGTCTCGTACTTCAGCCGGGTCTCGGTCGGCAGCAGCGACGTGTGCTCGCGCGCCACCACGCGTTTCATCTCCGACGAGTCGTACAGGCGACGGTAGAAGTTCTCGTGGCGTGGCGCGCGGCGCAGCGTGCCGGGGCACCGCACCAGCAGGCACGGCGCGCCCTCCATCTCTCCGACGACGGTGGCGCTGCCCGGGACCGGCGTCTGGCACACCTCGCACACCAGCAGATGCCGCCGCGCCTCGAGGTCCTCGAGGTTCGGGGCGGAGACCTGCACGGTGGTGGGCTGCAGCCCGTAGACCGTGGTTCCGGTTTCCGTGGTGACGGTCTCGAGCACCCGCTGTTCGGTCAACACCGCGAACAGCGCCTTGGTGAGAAACGCCCCGTCGTAGGGTGAGACGTCCAGGCAGCGCGACGCCCACCGCGCGTACCAGGACGACGGCGACGTGACGGTGTCGAACCCCTCCGGCAGCGACCGGGATCCGGAGCCCGACGCGGGAAACGCAGGCGCGGATCGGCCTTTCGGGAAGGCGGGCATGCCCTCGCCGCGCGGCCGGCCACCCCAGACGTGGTAGCGGTTGGCGTTCTTCTCGAGGTAGCGCCGCAGCCACTCGTGGTGGATGCCGCCCTGGGTGCGGATCCGTTCGACCGTGCCGCGCACCCACCGGGGGAGTGCCCGGCTGTCGACCGCCGGCAGGTCGGGGTCGTCGGCGAAGCTGAGCTGGTCCCCTCCCCGTGGGTCGTCGAACATCGCGGACTGCGCCGGTGCGCCGAAACTGTCGGTGAGCCTCAACTGCAGGTGCTCGGTCTGCGCGGCGGCAAGCCGGCCCAGGGTGGCGGCGCGTCCGGGGGGACCGAGGTAGACCTCGGCGACGACGCTGCCGGTGAGCTCGAGGGTGCGGCCCGTGCGGGACTGCAGACCGAACTCGAGGTCGATGTCGAACTGCAGGCGGCGCTTGGCCTTTCGTTCGGCCGCCCGGCGGGAGCTGTGATGGGCACCGGGCTTCCAGAACGGGCTGAACTCGTCGCGGTCGACGACATCGGGGGCCAGCAACTGGTACCGGCGCACGGGATCGTCGCCGGCTCGGGAGACGACCGCCTGGCACAGCTCGGTCAGGTCGAGCGGTCCCGCCGCGACAGCGCCACGCAGGGCCGAGCGCAGACTCAGGCTGTGCGAACGCGCCTGGACGAACCCCGCCCGGTGGGCGGCGTCCTGCACGCTGTCGGTGAACATCAGCGCCTTCTTCTCGCCGGCGTCGAGGTTCCTGTCCCCGAAGAGGTTCGACAGGGTCACCGACAGTTGGGTGGCGACGGCGCTGCCCAGGAAGCGGATGCCGTCGTCGGCGCCGCAGGCCGGGCACACGTCCTTGGTCGACTTCTCGTCCGAGTCGGGGCCGGTGAGCGTCAGGATCGGCAGCACCCGGCCCTCGAGCATCTCGTCGCTGTCGGGATCGGGGGCGACCGCGAGGATGTCGCGCTGCTCGATGTGGAACCAGCGCAGACCCTCGACGTCCCGATCGAGCTGTGCCTCGGTGGGTGCGGAGATCAGCGCACGGAAGCGGGCGAGGCCGGCGGCGTGGTCGGCGCGGATCGCGTCGTCGGTCACGTCGAGGGCATTGCCGGTGGGGCCCAGCCGGGCGCCCCACCCCGAGCGGCCGCAGTGCCGGCAGAAGATCGCCGGCAGATACAGCTCGTGATCGCCCTCGGTGTCGCCGTCGTCGGACCACGCATAGCAGGTGGTGGGGCTCACCGCGCGGTCGATCCGGCTCAGTTCGCGGATCCACAGATGCACGTGCACGTCGAGTGCGGCGCGGCCGACCTCGGCCCGCACGTGGGACAGCAGCGCCAGCAGGTGATCGAGGAATCTCTGTTGCAGCGCGGTCGTCCGGCGTGCGTCCCGCTCGAGCGGTGCAGCGGGGAACACTCGCGCGGCGAGGTCGGCGAGGGAGGTGGCGTCGGTCGCGTGGGTGAGGACGGCAGCCACGAGCGGGTGCCCTTTGAGCAGGTCGAGCACCTCCGAGGGAGCACTGACGACCTTGAGATCCGCCTCGGTGAGGGACCGGTCGGTCGCGATGTCGTCCGTCCGCTCGAACAACTCGGCAAGCACGGCGCGCGCGAGGACGACGTTCGCGTCCCGTCCGGAGTGGTCGGCCGCGGCCGCGGCGTGGATCCGGTCGACGGCGTCGACGATCACCGGGTCGATCGGCCGGTAGAGCCGGTCGGTGCGCCGGTCGGCGAGCCACTGCTCGACGCCGACACGGGTCTCACCGATCACCGCGGTCTCGTCGAATCTCTCGCCGAACACGGTGTGCGCGAAGCCGAGCATGGCGGTGGGATCGGTCTTGGATCCGAGCGTCGCGGACGTCGCGACGGGGGTGAGCTTGCCGAGGGGGCGGGCACGGTCGGAATCGGTGACCTTCGACGAGGCCGTCCAGTAGCTCTTGACGGCCAGCCCGAGACGCCGCAGCAGCATTGCGACATCGGTGCCTTGGGCGCCGTCGTAGGTGTGGAACTCGTCGAGGACCAGATACTGCAGGGAGTCGGCGGACAGCTCCCACAGCGGCGCATCGGCCGGCCGCAGCAGCAATTGGTCGAGCATCTTGTAGTTGGTGAGCAGAATGTCGGGCGGCGCATCGCGCATCAGGGCGCGGTCGGTGATCAGCCCATCTTCCGACACACGGGTGCGTCCGCTTGTCGAGTGCTCCCCGGTGTAGAGGCCGGCGGTGACACCGCCGAGTTCGGAGTTCGTGGTGATGAGCCGGGCGAGGCGCTCGGCCTGGTCGTTGGCGAGCGCGTTCATCGGATACAAGATCAGCGCCTTCATCCCGGTGATGCCGGCCTTCTTGGCGCGCAGCACATGGTCGAGGATCGGGACGAGGAATGCCTCGGTCTTGCCGGAGCCGGTGCCCGTGGTGACCATCGTCGGCTGTGGGCGATCCTGGAACTTGGTCGACAACCGTTCGAACGCGCGGGCCTGATGCCCGTAAGGGGTGAATCCGGTCGGCCACCAGTCGAGGTGCATGCCCCAGTTGCCACCGGCCGGTGCGAACGGAAGACGCAGCCGCACGTAGGGGCCTTTGAACATGCCGTTGTCGGGATCGCCGATGAAGTCGGTCAGGGCGCCCTGAGCATCCGGATCGGTCAGCGCGAACGTCGTGGCGAGATAGTCGGTCAGCCCTTCGCGCAGGTGCTCGGCCTGCAGTGTCGGCAGCAATGCCCCCATGACGCGCTCGCGGTCCTTTCACGCTTCGACAATTCGCCTGCGATTCGATCATGGCACCTTCATCGTGTTGCCCGGGGCACGCCGGAAGGGCAGAATCCGACGGCGCCGGAGACGACCGCAGCAGTCGTCGGGGGCCGGTTCGCGCGACGTCGGGGGGCGGGATGGGGAAAGAACACGACCACGTGGTGGTCGTCTTGGACGACCTGCGGACCGTTGCCCGCAGGTTCGAGGCGGTGGGGGAGACGCTGCGGCAGCGTGCGGCGCACCCCGCGCTGCGCACCGCCGACGATGCCCTCGTCGGCACCGCGGTGTCGGCGGCGTTGCGGCATGCCGACGCACGTGTCGCCGCGACGCTCGGCGCTCTCGCGGAGGCGATGACCGGTCTGGGATCGCTCACGGCCGAGTGCGCCGCCGCGTACGCCCGCTGCGATACCGAGGTCGCCGCGGAGTTCGCGCGCCTCGCCGGAGTATCCGATATGCCGCAGGCGTGTCGGACGTGAAGACCTCGTCCCCGCGTAGCCTCGTCGAGTCGTGGAACCCCGGCGCGGTCGTCGACGCCTGCGCCGACCTGGACCGGACCGGCGAGCTGATCGCCGACGGTGTCGATTCCCTGCGACGCGAGATCGACGCCCTGCACGGCAATGGGGCGTGGCGCGGCAACGCGCAGGCGGCGGCCGCCGACCGCATGCGACGTGTCCGGACGGCGGTGGCACGGGACGCGCAGGCCATCCATGATCTTCGCGCGACGATCGCGGCCGGGCTCGGCGCCTTGGAGCGGCGCCGCCGCGAATTGCGGGCCGTCGTGGTCGACGCGGAGGCGGCCGGGGTGGCGGTCGACGACGATTGGTCGATCCGTGCGGCCGAATCGATGCCTCGGGAGGTGGTCATGCAGTGGCGGCAGATCATCGACGACAGACGCGTGGCCGTCGAGGACGCCGACGTCGCGGCGGCACAGGACATTGTTCGCGCGGCAGACGCCCTCGCATCGTCGGAAACGATCCAAGGATTCGTGCCCGTCGCGATCGGAGTGGCGGTGGCCGTCGATGCGGCGGCCCAGGCGCTTGTCGCTGCGGGGGTGGTGTCGCTGGGTGCGCTCGCCTTCGCTCTGGTCGACCGGTTCGGGGCGGACGCGTGGGGGGCGATCAGCGACGCGATACCGGGCGACTTCTTCGCCGATTCCGGTCCGGTCGACCAGGATGGCGTCCGGGAGGTTCTACAGGAGAACACCGAGCCCGGTCGCAACAAGCCCAACCGGCAGATGGCCACCGAGGAGGAGATCCGGGACTTGTACGACCGACTCGCGCAGGAAGGCCGGGCGATCGACACGGGATCGTACGCGGGCAGGGCGGTGGTCCTTCCCGACGGCACCGAGGTGAGAATTCGGGAGTCGAGCAGCTCGGGCGGCACCACCATCGACGTGGTGTTTCCGAATCTGAGGAGAATGAAGGTGCATGTCGCATGATCGATCCCCGGCTCGAGCATTTCCTGCTCTACGAACTGTCCGACGACTGGATGCCGCTGGGATCGTTCGTCGCCCTGACGGAACGGATCACCCCCGACGACTGCTCGTCCGGTCGGGTTCTCGCGATCATTCGCGACCTGGCGGAACGCGGATATCTCCGTCTCGGCGGCTGGCCCGGAGACGGCCGGCCGTGGGAGCCGTGGGACGTTCCACTGGACGAGGCGATGGACCGGATCGCGCACGGCTTCAACGGTGAGGTCGGCTACCTGGAGGCATCCCCCCGTCAGGCGGCGACCACAGAGGTGTTCCGCGCGGAGATCACCGCCCTCGGCGAGACGCGGCTGCGCGAACTCGGCGATCCCTACGAAATCTACGGAGACCCGTGGTGGGACGATCCGAACATGCGCGCGGAGGGGGAGTTCCCGCCGTGGCAGGACTGAGCCCGATCCCGACCACCGTGCCGTGAGACGCCCCTGCGCGACGACCCTGGCTATCCGCCCGCAACAGGGTCTGCTCGGCGAACGCCGGAGTTCTTGCCGTGCATCCACGCGATCATGTCGAGCACCCGGACGGCCGGGACGGTGCCGTCGAGGCCCGCCGCGTCCCGAAGCGACAGCAGTCGGGCGTGCAGCCGGCGCCCCTCGGCGCGCAGTGCGCGTCGGGTCGGCTCGAGGTAGGCGCGTTCGGTACCGAGGACGTTGCCGACCACCGCGTCGTAGATCGGATACAGCCGGGGGCGCTTGCGCGCGATCAGCTTGGACGCGGTGGTGCGGCCGACGCTCGGCACGGTGCGCAACGCCTGCTCGAGTTGCCACACCGGTGAGGCCGGAGTCATCTCGTCCTCCTCGTCGACGAGGTCGCGGTCCGGCCCGACCGCGGTGAGCAGCGCGCCGAACTCCTCGCGCCGCTCGGCGAGCAGCATCCGTGCCCCTTCGCCCGAGACCCGGACCGACAACAACGTCACCGCCACGAGATCGTCGGCAGTGAACACATCGACGTCCGTGGTGCGTGTGCCGGTGGAATCCCAGGTATCCCATTGCACCCCGGTACGTGTGCGTCCCTGGTTGTCCTCGCGGCAGTACTGCCGAAGCAGGGCCACGGCTTCGGTGTCGTCGGTTTGCCGGAGGGCAGGCGGCAGTGTCAGCATGGACGTCAGCTCCGTCGGGGGGTGGCGCGAGTGGTGTGCCGCGGTCTCCGTGCCGAGCCGGCGCCCTGGACGGGACCGGTCTGCAGCGTGACGCCCAGCTCCGTCAGGACTCGGCGGATCGTGCCGGCATGACGGGTCAACACCCACCCCCTGTCGGTCCGTGAATCGGCGAGCGCCGTCAGCACCCGGGTCTCGGCGTACGGCAGCGGGCTCGTCGGTCGCAGCTGGACCTCGTGCTTCGCTTCCACCCAGCGGACCACCGTCGGATTCCCAGCGTTGCGGTCCAGCCCGTACATGAGCCGGCGGACGTCGTGCGGATCCTGCTCACGCATGCCGGCGACGGTGCCCGCACGGAGTTCGACGACGAAGAACTGCGTCCAGCCACCGAGCGCGTCGGCCCGCGCGAGGTACCGACCCTCGAGGCGAGGGTCGGTACCGAACCAACGCTCGGACTGGCGAGCGCCGGGATGTGCGTGTGCCGGAACGTAGAAGCGAAGTGCGGAAACCTCGACGTCTTCCGGGATCGCACCGAGACTGTCGGCGAGAAGACTCTCGGTCCAGTCCCTCAGCGACCGGCGTGGTCGGCGCGCCCAGTCCTCGAAGCCGAGGACGGGCATGCCTACGTCTGCCGCCCTGATGCGCCTGTTCAAGACTCGTCTCGCACCGTCCAGCGCGACGGCGTTCCGCAGCCTGGTGTCGAGGTGACGTACAGGCACACCGCTCACCAGCAGGCGACCGTCCGGGTCGGCCGCATCGAGTTGCACCATGCACCCGGGAACGGCCAACCACTGACCACGGGGCAGCGGGGCGAGATCCCCGACCGCGGCGAGATCCTCGAGCCGGTCCCGCAGCAGGTGCCTGCGAGCCGTCGCGTCGACGTCGCCGTCGTGAAGCGCCGCGTCGAGCCCGACCGCGCGGTCGAGCAATGTCCGCGTCGAGACCGGGACGCGACCGCCGGTCGACGCCCACGCCACGGCACGCAGCAATTCGTAGCTGAGCTCGGCCGAAGGCGTGACAGGCGGGAGCCTGAGCGCGGTGCGCACGTGCTGTGCAGCGGACCCGGGAGGAAGCTCCTCGATCCGAGGCGCGCCGGTGATCATGCGAACCGCCGCTGGAAACGCCGAGCGAGGTGATGAACTGCTCGGCGCCGCTTCGGATCCTTCGAACCATCGAACTCGAGCGCGATGTCGACGGCCTCGGTCAGTTCGGGGCCGGACAGGCTCGAGGCCAGTGCCGGAATCATCACGCATTCCACGAGCGACGAGACAACGCCACCGTCGTTCTGGAACTCCGCGAGCCCGGCGGCGAATTTTCGGGCCGTGCCGAGCACTCCCTCGTCGATCTCGCAGTAGTCACCGAGCGCAGCTTCCATCTTGGAAATCGTCGATGCGACCCGAGACGACAGGGAGGGAAGAGGCATGCGTTCGATGACCGTCGGCGCCACGCGGCGCGACGAGTCGGGCACCGCCCGCGGGACGTCGATTGCTACGGCGAAACCCCAGATGTCGGGGCTCAGTGGCGCAGTCGTCGTTCCTGCGGCCGCCGTCGCTGCCACGAACAGATCCGAATGCGGCGTCACGCGGGACGTACCGACAATCCGCCGCGCGGCTTCCGGAACGACGATCGCCCGGTCGGGGGTTTGCAGCCACGGCAGCAGGTAGGACTCGGTCGGGGCTTGGTTGAACGACTCGAGGACGAGCACACCGGCACCTCCGTCGCGCACACCCGCGTCGGCGCCGACCAGCAGGCCAGTATGCATCCGTATCACGGCGGGATTCGATGCCCGGACACCGACGAGGTCGACGGGATGGAGGAAGTCGTGCGCAACGGGAAGAGTTGCTACCCGAGCGCCGAACGCTGCGGTTGCGTATGCCGAGAGCGCGGCCGAGCCTCCGTTGCCTGTCGCGATGGGCATCAGCCCCGCCCTCATTGCGGCATGGAGTCGGATCAGGGCGCTCAGGCCGACGCCGGCGGCGTCGGCGGCGGCCTGAAACATCTGTGTCACCGGTTTACCGTGCGGCACTGGGCGGGCCCGGCCACCGGCGAACGGGTTCGCTGTCGAGTAAGTCGGCTTCTCGTCCCCGCCGCCACCGGAAGAACCGACGCCGAGCGCACGGAACAGGATGGAATCGCTGAGGAGGTCGGTGGCACCGTCGACCAGTACGGCGATCCGGTCGGTCACCGAGTCCTCGAGCGACTCGAGCTGCCGGGACACGGCGTCCTCGGACTCCGCCAACTGCCGTTTCGTCTGCTCCACCTCCGACCGCAGCTCGGTCCGCTGCTTATGAAGAGCCGAGACCTCCTCGCGGAGTTGGTTCAGCGCCTGCCGTTCGGCTTCCAGCTCCTTGCCGATCTCATGCTGGGCGGCCTCGATGGCCTTCTCCCGCACTTCGGCAATCTGCCGGTCGAG
Organism: Rhodococcus ruber; assembly: GCF_016804345.1. Lineage (NCBI taxonomy): Bacteria > Bacillati > Actinomycetota > Actinomycetes > Mycobacteriales > Nocardiaceae > Rhodococcus > Rhodococcus ruber. Next base: position 2,815,845 of record NZ_CP044211.1, read on the forward strand.
CTCCGGTTTGACCTCGGGGTGCTCTCGTAGGGTCGCGGCGATGTCCTTTGCCTTCGATCGCACCACATCGCTTTCCCTACAGATCTTCAGTGCCCTCGTGATGCGGTCGAGCTTGTACTGCCGATCGTCGAGACGGTCACCTTCACGCAGCGCATCGGCTGCCTTCTGCATCAGGGCTTTGGTCGCCAGGAATCCGGGAATTCCGATCGAGGACTTCTCGGCGACGGCGACGGCATCGCGCACAGCCGTCCTCAGGATCTCGGCATCGGATCGGCAATCGAGGTGCCCGGTCACCGGCGAGGTGGGGGCGCAATAGTACCGCCCGTTGGGCATCGAGAATATCGCGCTTTCCTCCTCGCGGTACGGGACACGCTCGAGTCGCACGGAATCCGGAGGAACGAAGAACCGCGCCCCGTCGATTCTCGGAGTAAGCGGCCCCACGAGGAGTTCGTCCCGGCACCACGCATAGACGTCCTTGCCCGCCCTGATTTCCTCGCTGACTTCTTGGCGATTGCTTGTCAGACGCTCGATCGCCTCGTCGTACGAGAAGAGTCCGTAGTCCAGAACCGGACACAGGAATTCCGCCCTGGATACTGCGAAGTGGTCCGGCTCGCCTTTTCCCTCGGCAAGTTCGAACAACACCACCGCACCGGTGTGAATGTCGGGCCACGGTTGCCGCCAGAAGACCTTGCCCCGAGTCGGGTAGTGATCCGGGTCCGCGGCCTTCCAACCGGTGCCGTTGTCGTCGTGGACGGGTGTCACGACGGCGAAGCGGTCATTTCTGAAGTCGACCTGGCCGACGACGCGCGTACCGGAGATCACTGCCATGGACCCACATTAGGCAATCGGCGTATCCGGGTCGCAGCTGCCCTGCCCGTGCCGATCTGCCAATGGGGGACAACTGGATTCGACTCGGTGTCCAACGAGAGGGCGTATGCGGCAGGCCAGTTGGATCGACGAGCATGCACCGGCGGGGGCTCAGCGGGGCGGGAGCGCCCGGACCGCGGAAGCTCGAGGCGGAGGAACCCCAGATTTCCCGCCTCGATCTCGATGCCCGTCGCCGTGGCGACTCGTTGCCGGATCCAGTCCGTCGCCGCAGAGGAACCGACCGACCGAACAGATTCGGTGCGATCGTCAGGGAGTTTTGCTGTGACGGTATATCGGAGGGCCGGGATGTCGGAATGGAGAACTGGTGCCACGTCGCGGGTTGCGAATCGGTGCGACGTGTAGGGGAGCAGAACACCGTCGGCATGTCGCACGCACCAGACGGCAGCCGAAGTATCGAGTTCGATGTCGCCTTCGGTGACGATGTCCACCCGGGCGACATCCCGTTCCGCATCGGTCCGAATGCGCAACGCGCCTGATTCGACAGCGGTGACTGCATAGGCGGGCGCTGATCCCGCCACCCGCCTGCGTCCCAGGCTTTTCGCATTCATGGTTGCGTACGATTCCGCGGCCAGAACGCCCGCCTGAGGTGACGGCGCGACGACGATCGGATCGCCGAGAAGAAAGCGAGGCACACCACCGGCGCCGTACTCGATGGGCGGCGACACGATTCGTGTCTTCTCCCGGCGCTGCTCGATGGTGATCCCGAACTTGCTCAGCCACCGGTAGGCGGTGAGGTCGAACGATCGAGGCAGGCGAACCAGCCACGCGTGCCACGTGCCTTCGGCAGTGGAGGTCGTCGACAGGGAAACGACGTCGAGCGCGCCGGGCGGAGCACAATGTGCCGGGCCGACGAGCACCACTCTGTCACCCCAATGAACCGGTGTCGCCCAGTCGTATCGACGGAAGGTTCCGCCGCGGTAGGGGACGAACAGTACCCCGTTCGGTGAAAGCCCGGTCAGGGTGCTTCGCCACCGGTTGGGTCGGATGCCCGATGGCCACTGGCCCACTGTGTTGACAGTGGTGTGCTGCCGTGACGGTTCTACCTTCACTGTCGTGCGACCGGCGCCGGGCCACAGCGATTCTGCCCGCAGTTTCCGAGGACGCGAACCGGGCCGGTGCAATTCGAGTCCGTCGAATGCGAGAACCGACGGCAAAGAGCGGCGACTCTCCGCTAAGGATAGTGGCTCGAGGTCGAAGAACAGGGTCCACCCGGTGCCGTCCTCGTGCAGGTGCAGAAACAGGGGCGTACCTGCCTCACCGTAGAAACCACCGGGCGACCCGTAGTTGCCGGATCCGGGATGGTACTGCTCGCACAGCGGCGTGCCCTCGCCCGGATTGTGCGCGAAGTGAGGAACCTTCGATCCGCCGCGTGGGTGCACCCGGCCGCAGCAGCACGGGCACACGTAGGCACGGCGGCGGCCGGCATCGGCGGCGGACACCAGGCGTTCCAAGGCCAGGTCGAAAGCGTGTTCCACAGTGTCAGTGCACCTTTCGCGCAGCGATCCGTCAAAGTGCCGCCCGAGTGACGGATCAGTCCGACAACAGGGACGTGAAATGCTTGTGGGCGAGTTCCATGTCGCGCTCGCGATCGACGCCTACGAAGGGTTCTACGTAGGTGATTCCGTCGACGGTGAGCTCCGACGATTTCAAGGCGCCGCGTTTCCGGTATTCGGATGCGAGCTTGCCCGGAAGCTGCCGTCCGTTCGCGTCGTACAGGGCGTCGCGCTCGTACTTCTGCAGTACCGGGAACTGCGTGCGATAGATCGTCAGCAGTTCTTCGGCGGTGATGCCGAGCATGATCGCGACGATGGCGTCGATCTCCACTAGTGCCTGCCGGCGGTCGGCGGCGCGGCGTACGGGAGTGGACCACTTCCACGTCGGACCTATGGCGCCGAGCGGGGCACGATCGGCGTAGTCGACGCCGATGTGGGGGACCCAGGAGTCGCAAGTCCAGGCGTCGTTGTACAACTCGTCCCATAGCGGGGCATAGGGGCGGACGAGGCAGTTCAGGCGCAGGGTGCGCAGTATGAGTTGCGGTTCGAGTTGGTGATCGCGAACGTGTGGAGCCTTCCCAAGTGCAGACGTCTTCACGTGGCCGACTCCCATTACCTTGATCAAGAAGTCGGCGACTAGCGAGCCGGTGAATGCCGCCATTACTGCGAGATCGATCGAGTCGCCAACCGACAGCGAGAGCAGTCCGCCGACATGGGTAGGGCCGACCGGGATCAGCGCCGAGTGCAACGTGCGGACGGTCGCCGAATCGCACATCTCGCGCCACGCGAGGCGGAAGTACGACGAGCTGGGTTCGCCGTGCCATTTGGGGTAGGCGGCGATGTACTCGTCGTACGGTTTCGCGACCTGGTAGTTGGTGCGAGGAATGAAGTCCTCGCCGATTGAGTCGAGGTCGATGCGCGAATAATCCTGGTTGCTGCGCATTGTCGGGTTGGGCTGTTGATTCAGTGGTGTGGCGACTGTGAGATGTGGTCCTTGCAGGATGGCGTCTTCCCAGCGGGCGGGGATCGCGGAGGCAGATTCGAAGAACCCCAGCTTGCGGTCGGCTGATTCATGCCAGCCCGCGGTCCAGTCGAAGTCCAAGTCGCCGAGGCGGGGTGCGGCCGCGATCTTGTCGAGCACCTCGGCGCTGGCCCGGTTCACCGGGTACAACATGCGGGCTTCGGCGGCGGGGGTACCGGGTTCGTCGATAAGGTCGGCCCAGCGGGCAAGAACTGAATCATCAACTTGAACAATACGTTCCCGATGAGGTCTCATATCCCAATTGTCGTCCCCATCGCGAACGCCCGGAGGCTGTCCTGAACCATCATGGTGGAAAGATCTCTCGAGGACGCTGGGGTGGAATATCCAACCTGCTTGTAAGAATGCGATCTGGCGACCGATTGCTGCGTAGACGTGCACGCCGAAGTCGCGTTTGTCGCTGATTTCGCGGAAGATATATGCGTTGTTCTTGAACTGCCAGTGGCGTCGCAGTCGTCGATATGTCTCGCGACGCAGGTTGCGCGCTCGCAACTCCGTGAAGTGGCTTTCGGGGTGAATAAGCCCCACGATCCCGTCCGGTGTCATCGACCGCCACGTGTGCTCCATGAAACACCGATACAGATCGGGCTGCAGTCCCGCCAGCACCGGACGATCCACGCTGGAACCAAGGTGTTCTTTCAACCCGGACTGCCGGGCGCGCTCGTCCAGGAAGGCACCCAGCGCTCCTTCTCGAGCAAGCGTCTCCTCACGCTTACGGCGCTTGATAGCCTCTGCAGGCTTGTCCGCCAGTTGCCACCACGGGTCGAACTCGGCCAGCACCCCGGACTCGTCCCAATCGGGTCGCACCCACGGCGGATTACCCACCTGCAGGTCGAAGCCGCCACGCGCGAACACCGGCGCAAAGTCCAGTTCCCAGTGCAGGAAGCCCTGGGCGTCGGCGATGGTCTCGGCGACCGCCAGCCACGGAAACCCGTCGAGGGCCTTGGTGATCGGCAGCGACCGCGAGAACGTGCGGTCGGTGTCCTCCGCCACGTCGAGTTCACGCCAATCGAGATCCCCCGCAAGGCTCGTCTGCCCGTACTTCTCGAACTTGCCTTCCTTCGGCGGCACACCGAGGATCGCTTCGAGGCCGCCGAGCCACTGATCCCAGTCCGGCGGTGCGATGTCCGTCGTCAACGGCCACGACCACAGCGCGCACCACGCGTCCATCGCGCGGCGCAACCGGCGGTAGGCGCCGTTCTCGTCGTGCAGCACCTGCTCGATCTGCTCCCGCGTGACGGCAGGGGTGTGCTCGGGTTCGTCGGCGCCGAAGACGTGGATGGTGCGGCGCGCTTCCGACTCGGCGATGGTCAGGCGTCGCAGCGTGAACTGCCACAGTGTCTCGACTCGCTGCGCCAGTGCCGCCAGGCGCTTCTTGATCGCAGAACTCGGATTCGCGCGGATCCCGTTGCGCCACAGGCGCAGTTCTTCGCGCTTGTCCGGCGCGTAGGTCTTCGCTTCCGGGGTGTCGATCACCGCACCCCAGCCCTGGCTCGGCAGCAGGAAGTGATGGATGCCGGCGCCGATCTCCTCGCCGAGCGGCACGTCCTTCGGCGACGTGGACAGCCACGTCTTCTTGGTGAGCTGGGTCGGCGCATACACCGAGCGCCGCGCACCAATCAGCGAATTGCCGCGCCGCAGGTGCAGGCCGAACCACGGGGCCTGCAGTCCCGCGACCATCGTGTCGAGCCACAGCGAGATCTCGGCCAGCTCCACGGCGGTGGCGTTGAGGTCCACCCCGTACACCTGGTGCAGCGCGATGTGCGCCTTCACCTTCTGCAATTCGACCGGATACTGATCGGCGTCGATCAGCTTGCCGAGGTCCTCCTGCTTGCGTTTGAGGTACTCGGCAGCGAGCTGCCGGACCGCCTCGATCGCGAAGGCGCCGGAACCCAGGGCCGGCTCGCAGATCGTCAACTGCAGGATCTCGTCGGGAGTCGTGCGGGTGTCGTTCTGGTCCAGCAGCTCCTCGAGCGCCTGGGACACCACAAACTTCGTCAGCACCTCGGGGGTGTAGTACGACGCGGACTGCTGACGCTCGCGCCCGGCCAGGCGGAAGACGAAGGTGCCCTTGTGGTGGACGACGGGAGTCCACTCACCCGTCGCCTCGTTCTGGATCTTGACGAAGTCGGATTCCGAGAGGTGATCGGCCCGCGTCACGGGCACCACCCACGAGCCCTTCTCCGGGTCGCCGTTCTTCGCCACCTCGTAGAGGTCCTCCTCGGCGAAGAACCCTGTGTAGGACATCAGGCCTTCGTACACCGCGCCGAGCTGGTTGATGCCGAGTTCGGCGTAGCTGATGAAGCCGCGGTCGGCGCCCTTGCGGCCCTTCGCCTCCTTCGACAGCAGCAGATGCTCGAGCACCTGCTGCATCGCCTCGTTGCCGAGCCCGACCTCGTCGATCAACGCCGTGGCAGCGGGTGCGAACAGGTCGGCACGCAGCGGCTGGAACTCGAGTCCGGGCGCGGGATCGTCCGCCCCGACGTCCGCCGAGTGGGGCGTGTGGCCGCGGTCGACCAGCCGGAACAGCGTCGCCAGCGACTCGTACAGGTGCGTGCCCTGCTTGGCCTGCGGCGAGACCAGCTCGGTCAGCGTCAGCTCCCGCAGCCGGTCGAGGCCGTATCCTTCGCCGTATTCCGGCGCGCCTGTCGGCAGCACCCGCATCTCGGGCGACGCCTCGGCGTACAGCAGGAACAGGATGCGGTACAGGAAGCGCAGCGAGTGTTTCGCCAGCTCCTGGCCGTCGATGCCGTCGAGGGGCAGCTCGCGCGCCGCCCGCCGCCGCACCACCTCGTTCGCGATGATCTCGATGGACAGCCGGATGCCCTCGCGCAGATCCTTCGACACCCCCACGGTGTGCTTGACCGAATCCTCGAGCACCCCGGTCCACCAGATGTTGCCGTCGGCGTCCGGGGTGAGGGCGTGCCGGCCGAACATCGCGACCACGCGGTCGAGTTCGCCGCCGCGGGCCTCGTGGCGGCGCTCGACGACCACCAGCAGATCGACCGCGAGGTAACGGCCCTCGGCCCACCGTTCGGCCTCGGCGAGCAGCATCCACCGCCCGGCCTGCACCACGACGAACGCGGGCGGTTCGTCGGCGCGGAACACCGCCGAGACCACCTTCGACACGGCGGCGAGCGGCTTGTTCTCCTCCGTCGCCGGTTCGATCAACCGGCCGGTCTCTGGGTCGAGCAACTCGTCGACGGAGTCGACCGGCTGGGCCTGCAGGAACAGCACACCGCTCGCCTTGGGCAGCGCGGCCGCCGGCACGACGAGTTCGGTGCCGGCGCGGTCGCCGTGGAACTCGCTCAGGTCGCCGGGAAAGCCGAGGGCTCGCCGGACGAGTGCGTGTGCGGCGGCGGCCGCGTCCGGGTTCTCGGCCAGTCCGGCGAGCCGGACCTGCAGATCCGAGCACGCGGAGACGAACTCCTGCCGCACGGTGGTGCGGCCCTCCTTGGCTTCGGCGTCCCAGTGCTTGCGCAGGTCGAGAACCCTGCCCTGGAACGATTCCTTCACCGAGTCGGTGGTGAAGTAGTGCTCGCTGATCCAGTCCTCGCCGATGACGAGGGAGTCGAAAGAAGGCACGACCTACTGAACCTTTCCGGACGTGAGGGAGGACGGGGCGCCGCCGGCGTCGTGGGCGACGGGAGTGTCGGCGGGGGCGATCACGAGGAGCGGCCGCACGAGTTGCTGGGTGGGGGCGAGCAGTTCGGCCAGGCGCTGCTCCTCGCGGATCCGTTGCGCGAGCTTGCCGACACGGGTCCTCTGGGCGCCGAACATCTCGAGTTGCTCCGCGTCGGCGTGCCAGCGGTCGGCGCGCTGCCGCCACGCGGCCAGGCGACGCTCGGCAGCCGCCTCGTGCTCGGCGAGCACCATGTGCATCGCCTTCTGGGCGTGCGCGACCGCGCTGGGCACCAACGCCTGGTAGCGCTCGACGCCGGCGACCGGACCCGGATTGGCCGAGTCGGGCCGCAGCCCGGTCTCCTCGGTGAGAAACCCGAGATCCTCGCGGGTCTCCACCATGCAGAAATCCGGGTTGCCGCGATTGGGGAACTCGGCGGTGGAGAACACCCGCGAGATGAGCTGGCCCCGCTTGTTCGTCAGCGTGCCCATCAGCAGCACCGTGGGGACGTCGACGTCGCCGCGAACGACGAAGATCTGGTTGCGGCCCAGCGCGGTCAGTGCCCGGTCGCTTGCCCAATCGAGGACGGGGTGGAGCGGGCCGAGATAGTGCGCCTCGGGCCAGGTGGTGTCGTTGATGCCGTTGCCCTCGCGGGCGATCCGCAACTGGGCGTCGCCCACGGAGGGGGAGGTGGCGAGTTTGAGCCGCTCGAGAATCCGGCCCTGCTGCAGGTAGTTCTGCGGCAGCTGACCGAGGCGCTGGCGAAGGTCCTTCGGCGGAATCAGTTCCGCGATCGAGTGGGTCTCGTGGTGGACCCAGCCGACGCCGCCGTGGGCCGGGGCGTGGCCGGGGGCGTCGTGGAACGCCGCGTGCAACGCCTCGTCGAGGAAGGTGACGTCGTCCTTGTACAGGCTGTGCCGCGGCGCCTCGGGAAGGTGCTCCTCCGACGGGGGCGCGGTGTCGAACTGCGCGAAGAACGCGTCGAGGTCGTCGCCGTCGAGGATGTCGTCGACGCTGCGCACCTCGTCGTCGATGGTCGCCTTCCGCGCGAGAACGTTGCGGATCGCCGATTCCTCTTCGCTCACACTGTGTTTGCCCATGAGGGAGGCGACGTCGCCGAGGGTGGAGTGCGCCTGGTTCTCGCGTTCGAGCAGGCGGGAGAGCACTCGCAGATCGCCGGAGAAGTCGGGGTCGGACGGCTCGAGGATCAGCGACGCGATGACCGGCGGATGCTTCTGCCCGTAGCGGTCGATGCGGCCGTTGCGCTGTTCGATGCGGATGAGCGACCACGGGATGTCGTAGTGGATCAGGTGATGGCACTGGGCGTGGAGGTTCACGCCCTCCGAGGCGACGTCGCCGGTCACGAGCACCCGGATGGGTGAGGTCTCGAGTTTGAAGCTTTCGACGATCTCCTGCTGTTCGACGTCCGACAGGCCGCCGTGCAGCATGGCGATGTTCTTCGGCTTCAGTTTCAGCGCCTTCGGCAGGTGCTCGGACAGCCACCGGAGAGTGGCGACGCGCTCGGCGAACACCACCGCGCGCATCGTCGAGCCGGGGCCGACGCCGATCTCGCTCAGTCGTTCGACGAGGGCGGCGAACTTGCCGGCCGTCTCGTCGAGGGCGCGCGCGTTCAGCTCGTCGAGTGTGGCCAGTGCCGCGAGCTCGGCGCGCTGCTGCGGATCCGAGTCGCTCAGTTTGCCGCGCCGCTGCCGGATCGACTCGGCGAGCGCGGCGGGGGAGGACAGGAACGCCTTGGCCAGCGTCCACGGGAACAATGCCTTGGTATCGCCGGAGTAGGGGGAGCTGCCGGAGCGCGGATGCAGCCACGTCCGGGACAGCTCCGCGGCCACGGCATCCTCCGCCGGCGAGGGCGCGACCAGCCGGTGCACCGGCTCGGCCCGCTCGGCCCAGTCGCCGCCCACCTCGGCCGCGACCTCCGGGTGGTGGCGGTGCCGGCGGATCAACAGCCGTTCGACGTCCTCCTTGGCGAAGGAGCCGTCCGGGGCGACGACGGTCGGGTCGAGCAGGCGCAGCAGTTCGGCGAACGACTCCTCGCGCCCGTTGTGCGGGGTGGCCGACGCGAGGATCAGCGCCTCCGTGTTCGGCGCCAGCACGCGGGCGAGCTCGTTGTTCTGGGTGCCCACATTGGTGAGGTTGTGCGATTCGTCGATGACCACCGCGTCCCAGCGCTGACGCTCGAGATGGGCCTTGTAGCGGGGACTCTTCAGCGTGTCGATCGAGATGATCGCCCGTTTGAAATAGGTGAACGGGTTGCGGGTGGCCGGCAGCTTCTGCCGCACCTTCTGGATGCCGGCCGAGTCCAGTCGCACGAACGGCAGCGCGAACCGGCACCACAGCTCGTGCTGCATCTGCTCGAGCACATGCTTGGGGGTCACGACGAGGATGCGCTCGCCGCGGCCGCGCCGCGCCAGTTCGGACAGGATCATGCCGATCTCGAGGGTCTTGCCCAGGCCGACGGCGTCGGCGATGAGCAGGCGTGGCCGGATGTGCTGCGGGTCGAGCGCCTTGGCGACCGCCGTGCGCTGGTAGGCCAACGAGTCGGCGAGCATGCGGGTCGACACCGCCAGGGATTGGTCGCCGTAGGGGACGGGCGTCTTGCGCAGCAGCGCCTCGAGCCAGAGCCGGCTGTTGCGGTACCCGTCGGAGCCGTCGGCCACCACCTGAGCCTTCGCCGGATCGAGCACCTCGATCCGGTCCAGATTCGAGTAGAACGCGGCGGTGCTGTCGGCGACGAGTTCCGACAGGCCCCGGGCTCGGACGAGCCACCCGTCGGAGCCCTGCTCGGCCTGGGTGACCAGCCACTCCTCGTCCCGCACCACGATGATCGAGCCGGGGGCGACGTTGAGTTCCGCCGCGTCCAGTGCCGGCGGCTCGGCGGAATTCGACGTGGCGCTCAACTCGGCTACCCGCTTTCTGGTGTGATCGACAAGGACCGGTCCGTTCCGAGGAATGATGCCAGCACCCTCCTCGGCGCCGCGTGCGCCCGGTCGGGGACGGACGGTGTCGTCCTCCCCGCGCTGTCCGGTCGGTGGGTGGGTCGCCGGCGTGCCGATCGCTCCTCGCGGGCCGGGCTCGTCGTGCCGGTCCACCTCACCAGCCTCGATCAGTTCCGCCCATACGATGTCCCGCAGTGTCTTGGAGTTCCTCAGATCCCGGAGGTACGTCATCTGGGCCCTGGTGCCCTTGACCAGGCCGTGTTCGTTCCGCGCCTTCTGGAGCGCGTCGACGATCCGGTGCCGGGATTCCTTGTCGCTCCGGAGCCAGGATTCCCTGAGCGTGGGCCACGCCTCGCGAACGAATTCGACCGTGGGGCGAGCGCCGTAGACCGTTCGCAGCGCGTCGGCCGGGCCTGCATCGGGGTCGTAGATCTCGAGAAGCGCATCGCTCAGGTCCCGGAGAAGCGCGGGTGGGAGGTTCGACCACTTGAACTTGTACCTGGGCACCGCAACCTCGAGCTTCCGCGTGAACCGGTGTCGGACTTCGGTCCGTCCTCGGACGACCCGAGTGGGACACACTTCTCATCGTGGGACGCGCAGGACACGTTAACTTCCCGGCCGGCGGCGGCTGTGCCCGCTGCTGGTCGGGGCAGAGTCTCTGAATCGATCCACCGTGGCCGGACCGGTTACAACTCCGCCCTGTTTGCGACGTCTGTCGGTGTGATGTGGCACAGTGCGCGCAGGATCGTGAGGAGGGGCAAGGTTCTTTGAGCAGTACGTCGTTCCGCAAGAACTGGTTGTCCGACCGGGAATTCGAGTTCCGGCAGCGGCTGGAAAAGGCATCGCTGGTCGTCGAGATCAATCTCGACGAGAACGAGCTGCGGGACCTGCAGGGCATGTACGGCGCCGAGGCCGCAGAGATGCTGCGCAGGGGTTCCGTTCCGAACGACGTCATCCGCGCGTATCCGGCGTTGACGCTCGCGATCCTGGTGGGGCAGGCCTGCGTGGGTTACGAGCAGCACCGCTACTGGGACGAGTTCTTTCTGCAGCTCGATCTCGAGCGGGACCAGGTGTTCGAGCAGGCCCTGCGCCGATCGTTGCGCGATCTGCTGCGCAAATTCCGGCTGCGGGACTTTCCCGAACTGAAGAACGAGTACGTCCAGCTCATGGCGCTGCATTCGGGCTTTCCCGTGTACTGCCTGCGCGACGTCGTCGACCTGCTGGAAGATCGCATGGTCGGCGGCACGGAGATGACCGGCGCCGCAGTGATCGAATGGCTGCTCCAGCCCGGCAAGAAACACCGGATGAACGACCTCGACGTGCCGGTCCGCAACTTCATCCAGTACGGTGGCCAGCTCGCCATCGACATCCTCAACCGGATGATCGAGTTCCTCATCTTCACCGCCTCCACCGACGGCTGGGCCGCGGCCGACATCGACCTGGAGACCTCCACCACCGGCCTGCCGACCATTCTGCTCGACCGGTTGATCGAACTGGTCGAGGAGCGGCCGTTCGGCAGCGGTCCACGTCCGGTCGTGCCGCATCGGCGGCGGATGCGCAAGCCGACCATCGCCTTCCTTCCGCTCGATCGGCAGATCGTCGTCGAGGTGCCCTACCCGGACGTCGAACCGGACGTGCCGTGGCGACTGTCGTTCGACGGTGACACCCGCCCGGTGCTCGCCGAACCCGGGTGGGGCGTCCGGCCGGGCGAGGAGCACCCGCCCACGCCGGTGCCGGTGCCCGCTCCGGTGCGCGAGATCCTCCTCCAGCACACCCCGAGCGCCGCGACCGCCCAGGTGGCGGTCGTGGACAAGACCGACCCGCTGCTCGTGTTCGACCTCGACGGCAGGTGGATCCCGCGGCACACCACCCTGCCCCGGGGATGCGTGTTCGCCGTGCATCCGAGTGATGCGCAGGTCGTCGACGTCGGCACCGGTCGCACCCTGACCCCGCTCGCGCCCGCCGAGACGGTGACCGGATGGCGGGGCTGGGTGGTCGCCGAGCTCGATCTGTCCACCAGCGGGTCCATCGCGCTCGAGCGCGGAGGGACCCGTCCACCCGGTGCGGTGCGCACCGTCCGGGACCCCGCCACCCCGACGTTCGAGCACGGTGCGGCCGTGGCGGGTCTGACCACGCTCAACGGACTCACCGTGTACGGGTCGCGGCCCGAGGTCACTCTGCCGGCGAACCCCGGCGTCCAGGACATCGCGTGGCGGGTGCGGGTCAAGCGGCCCGACTCACCGACGTGGTTGATCGACGCGGAGATCCGCGGCGCCGACGAAGACCTGGTGGTCGACCCGTTCGAAGAGTTCGACGACGCCGTGCTCGGGCTCTTCGACATTCGAGTGTCCGGTCCCGTCGGCACCGACCTGCGGCAGCAGGCGTTCTACGCCGAAGGGATCTCGGTCGAGTACGGCGTACCCTTCCGATTCCCGGTCGGCGGTGGTCTGAAGCCGGTGACCGCAACCGTGCACAGCGAATGGGACCTCACGGTTGCTCCTCCTCGCATCGACTTCGCCGCCGGAGAACGCGACAAGCAGGTGACCGTCGCCAGGCCCGGACGTACCTACCGGCTGCGACTGACGCCGCCGTACGTGCAGATGCGCGTCGATCCGGTCGGAGCGCCGGCGCAGTGGCGCACCAGCGCTGCGGTGCTCACGCCCGCCGAACTCGACGAGGACCGGATCGTCGCCGTGCACACGCCGGGTGCCGCTGCTGCCGTCTTCCACCTGGAAGACCCGAACGGGCGTCTGCTCAAGGACGTCACCCCCGACGCCCCGCACTACGACTACTTCCAGGCTTCCAGCCGCGTCTTCGTCGATGCCGCCCGCAATGCGGGTCGGTGCCGCATCGTCGCGCTGGTCGACGACGAGGCCGGCCGCACCACCAAGATCGTGCTGTCGCACGTGCGTCCGGCGGCATTGTGCGCCGGCATCGGCATCGACGGCGGTGACCTGGTGCTCGAGGATCCCGCCGACGAGCAAGACCTCGCCCTCAACGTGTGGGCACGGACCGCGCCGTGGCGGCCCGTGCAGACGCTGACCGTGAGCGCATCGCGAGCCCGCCTGCCGGAACGATACGTGGGCGCCGGACCACTGCTGGTGCAGGTGTTCGTCGACGACCCCTGGGTGACGATCACCCCGCCCTCGTGGCCGGACGAGTCGGCCATCGAAGTCACCCAGCCGGGCTGGATGCCCGACGAGTCACGGGAACGCGACAACCTCGCCCGGTTCCTGGCCGGCGAAGGGCCCGCGCCGTCGGACGCGGTCCGCATGCCCGAAGTGTGGTCCGCGCTGGCGTTGCTGCCGCAGGACGCCCACGACGTACACACGCAGAGAACACGGTCGGCGCTGAGCCGCATCCTGAAGGAGAACCCCCGTGCTGCCCTGGAGGCACTGGGCAACAGCACGATCCCCCTCCCGGACATGATGTCGCTGTACATCCGGACCGGACTGGTGTTCAAGAGTTACGGGGCGGACTACACCCTCAACGATCTGCATCACGATCCGTGGGTCGGGTGCATGGTGGAGATCGCGGACCTGCCGTCTCTGTTCGCCCGTCGCACCTACGTTGCCGAGGAACGCGCAGAGACCCTCGACTACCTCGAGGACAAGGGCGGCGCAGCGCTGATGGAGGTGCTGCGCCACGGCAAGTCGATGTCCCTGTACGAGGGCGTGTTCGACAAGGACACCGTGCTGTTCGATACCCTGCCGAAGGCGCAGGTGGAGAGCATCATCGCAGCCGCCCGGTTCGTTCCCGGGGCACTGCTCGACACGGACACGCGTGTCAGCGCCGTCATCGACGCCTTCCACGCCCGACGAGAATGGCTGACGGACGGATGGTCGTCGGCCTTCGGGTCCGCCACTGTGCGGTCGCTCGACATCGTCCGCAGGACCAGAGGACTGATCCACCGGGAGGTGGCCGCGCGCAACGAGAAGCTCGACGGGGTCGACACGAGCGCGCACAAGTGGATGCTTCTGCCCCTGCAATCGCTGACGTTGGCGGTCCTCGCTCGACTCGACGCCCACCGGATGTTGCGGCACGCGCCGGTGACGTCGGACTTCCAGGAGGCATGGGCACGCATGGCACAGTTGTGCCCCCGGCTCGTGATGACCGACCTGTTGATCGCAGAAGCTCTCGTGACCCACGCGTGCCACGGTGACCTGATCGGAGAAGAGGCATGACCGGACGGCTGGATCCGCTCGCAACAGCGCAACAGATCGAGGGCAGCTACAAACGCTACCTCAAGACCCTGCTCGGGCCGAGTGACCCGGCGATCGCCGCGGCGTTCGACAGTGCCATCGACGAGACCAGGTTGCTCACGAAAGGACCGCTGCTCGAGCTGACCCCGCCGTACGCGCCGGGAAAGTCGATCCCCGAACTCGTCGCCGAGGGCGTGCTCCATCCCGGGCTGACAGCGCTCTACCCGAACCCCCACGATCTGCGCCGACCGCTGTACCAGCACCAGGAACGCGCCATCCGCAAGGTCACGGCCGGCCGCAACATCGTGGTCAGCACCGGCACCGGCTCGGGCAAGACCGAGAGCTTCCTCCTGCCCGTCATCAACTCACTCGTCGCCGAGCGGGAAGCCGGCACGCTCGGCCCGGGCGTGCGGGCCCTGCTGCTCTATCCGATGAATGCCCTCGCCAACGACCAGCTCAAGCGCCTTCGCGACATGCTGAAAGACCTGCCCGACATCACCTTCGGCCGCTACACCGGCGAAACGCTGGAGTACGCGGACAAGGCAGCGAGCCGATTTCGGGACCTGAACCCGGGGCAGGAGCGACTACCCAACGAACTGCTCAGCCGCGAGGAGATGCGCGCCCGCCCCCCGCACATCCTCCTCACGAACTACGCCATGCTCGAGTATCTGCTGCTGCGCCCCGCGGATCTCGACCTCTTCGACGGCCCCTACGCCGGGACATGGCGATTCATCGCGCTCGACGAAGCACACGTCTACGACGGAGCCCAGGGGTCGGAGGTCGCACTGCTGTTGCGACGGCTGCGGCAGCGTGTCGCACCGGACTCGGCACTGCAGTGCGTTGCGACATCCGCCTCCCTCGACGGAGACCCCGACGAGGCGATGACGTTTGCGCGCAATCTCTTCCAGGCCGAATTCGAGTACGTCGACGGCGACCCCGACCGGCAGGACCTGGTCACGCCGACCCGGTCGGACCGCCGCGAACCCGGCACCTGGCAGCTCAGCGACGACGAGCTGCTCGAATGGTCCAGGCCCGGTGCCGACCTCGCGGCGCTCGCCGCCCGCTCCCCGGACGGGGACGCGGCCGAGGCGCTGCACGCGGAGAAGACGGTCGTCACCTTGCGCACCGTGCTCGCCGGCGGGCCGCTCGACGCGGTCGCGCTGGCGGAGCGGCTGTGGCCGGGGGACCCGTGCTCGCGGGAGAAACTGCAGGCGCTCGTCGCGCTCGGCTCGTCGGTCACCGATCACAGCGGCAACCCCGTGCTCTCCGCGCGTTACCACATGTTCGTGCGGGCCACCGAGGGCGCATTCGTCAGTTTCGGGGACGAACCGACCGTTCTCCTCGGCCGGCACGAGATCGACCCGACGACGGGGCGGGCGATGTTCGAGTTCGGCACCTGCCAGCGCTGCGGGGCCGTGCACCTGGCCGGCGATCTCGATACCCGCAAGAACGGTAAGTTCTTCGTACCCAGCGTCAAGAACGACGCCTCGGTCAAGTGGCTCGTCCTGACCGACGCCCCCGACACGAGCGTGGACGAGGACGACGAAACCCTCGGGGACAGCCCCGGTGCCGGTGATTCCGGCATCCGCTACCTGTGCACCGGATGCGGTCTGCTCAGCGACGTCGACGGGCTCTGCCCGATCGCGGATTGTCCCGATGGCACGATCCGGCGGGTGCGGGAGCATCGCGGCACCAAGAAGGTCATGAGCACCTGTACCGAATGCGGCGCCAGCGCGCGGCAGATCATCCGGCGGCTGCGCACCGACGTGAACGCCGCGCCCGCTGTCATCACCACCGCCCTGTACCAGCAACTCCCCGCAGCCGAAGCGGGCACCACCGCCCGCGGGCAGGTCGGTGACGGACGCAAACTGCTGATGTTCTCCGACTCCCGCCAGGCGGCGGCGTTCGCCGCTCCGTACCTCGGCCGCACCTACGGGCGGTTGCTCGAACGACGCTATCTGACCATGGCGTTGCAGGACCGCAAGTACGAAGACGAGGATCTCACCGTCGAAGATCTCGCGATCATCGCGCTGAAGAAGGCCAAGGCGGCGCACCACTTTCCGGAAACCGCCGGCCGGGTGACCACCGAGAAGGCCGCCAACGAGTGGGTCATGGGCGAGCTCATGACCATGGACCACAAGCAGTCCCTCGAGGGTCTCGGACTGATGCGAGTGGCGGTGCGGCGCAAGGAAGGTGTGTCCGCTCCACGCGGGCTGACCCAGCTCGGCCTCACGGAGGACGAGGCATGGGATCTGCTCGACGAACTGCTCAAGACCGTCCGGCTGCAAGGCGCTGTGAACCTTCTCGACGAGGTCGACATCACGAGCGAGCGCTTCGAGCCGCGCAACATGCGTATCCGGATCACCCGGGTCGGCTCGAACCCGAAGAGCAAGGTGATCTCGTGGTTGCCGAGCGGACGCGCCGGGAGCACCAACAACCGCGTGCGGTTCGTGACCAAGGTCCTCGCCGCACTCGGGCACGACATCGACGCCGGGAAGGTCCTCGACGGATGCTGGCGCTTCCTCGTCGACAACGGATACATCACGCACACACCCGACAAGTTCGAAACCGACGCGCACCAGATCGAGCACACATTCCTGACGGTCCACAACGGCATGGACTGCCGATGGCACCGCTGTGACGGGTGTCGACGGATCACCGCGTTCAACGTCCGCGGTGTGTGCCCGAACAGCGGCTGCTCCGGCAAGCTGCTGCCTTACGACATCCCCCCGCTCGCGCAGGACACCAACCACTACCGCAACATCTACGGCACCCTCAGCCCCGCCCCGCTGGCCGCCAAGGAACACACGGCACAGTGGACCGCTCAGCAGGCCGCCGAGATCCAGCGAGAGTTCATCGACGGCAAAATCAACGTACTGTCCTGTTCGACGACGTTCGAGCTGGGCGTCGACGTCGGCGATCTGCAGTCCGTGGTCATGCGGAACATGCCGCCGAAGACCGCCAACTATGTGCAGCGGGCCGGACGTGCCGGCAGACGCGCCTCGTCGGCGGCTCTCGTGCTGACCTACGCCACCCGCAACTCGCACGACCTGGCCAAGTTCCAGGACCCGAAGTCGATGATCGCGGGGAAGATGCGGATCCCGTGGATCCCCATCGAGAACGAGCGCATCGGCCGACGACACGCGCACTCGGTGGCGCTGGCGGCGTACTTCCGGCACGGCGCCGAGACCAGCGGAACACCCTGGAAGGAAACCGGCCAGTTCTTCCGGTCCGGGCCGCAGGGCGAGGCCTCCCCGGCGTCGCGCGTCAAGGCCTTCCTGAGCCCGGTGCCCGCGGAGATGCGCGAGGACTTGCGGCAGATCCTGCCCCCCGACGTGCAGACACAGATCGGAGTCGACACCGACGCCTGGGTCGACGAGCTCGCCGAACTCCTCGACAAGGTGGAGCAGGAGGTCGAAAACGACTTCCGCACCTTCCGCGAACTGATCGAGGAGGCCAAGAACGCCGAGCAGTTCCGGATCGCCGAGCATCTGCAGAAGACCTTGCGGACGATCGACCAGCGGCAGCTGCTCGGATTCCTGGCCAACAAGAACATCCTGCCCAAGTACGGCTTTCCCGTCGACACGGTCGAGCTGCGGACCCAGCACTGCCAGGAACCGGTGGGCGCACATCTCGAATTGTCCCGGGACCTGAGCCAGGCGATCTACGACTACGCACCGGGCAACCAGATCGTCGCCGGCGGCAAGGTGTGGACCTCGCGTGGCGTGCACCGAGTCCCCAAGCGTGAACTCGAGCAGTTCGAGTACCGGGTGTGCCGCAACTGCACGCGATTCGAGGCCGGTCGCACGCTCGACGTCGGCGTGGTGTGCGCGGGCTGCGAGGAGCCTTTCACCACCGTCCGGAAATTCGTGATCCCGGAGTACGGATTCGTCGCCGACCGCAGGGCGACCGACGTCGGTACCGCACCGCCGGAACGGAGGTGGAACGGAGCGAGCTACGTCGAGGACATCGGGGATGTCGTGAACACGTTCACGTGGAAATCCACCGGCGGAATCGCCGTCGAAGCCAAGGCCGGCATCCGGGCACGCATGGCGGTGATCTCCGAAGGGGAGGGTGCCGGCTTCCTGCTGTGCGCATGGTGTGGCTGGGCCACCGCGTACTCCGGACGAGGCACACCGCGCAAACACGAACGGCCCGTCACCGGACAGCCGTGCGAAGGACCGCTCGAACGCGTGTCACTCGCGCATCGGTACCAGACGGACGTCGCCGAGTTCACCTTCGGAGACGTGGCCTACGACAAGGACAGCGAGGCGCGCTGGCTGTCCGTGCTGTACGCGCTGCTCGAGGGCGCATCGAAGGTACTCGAGATCAGCCGCGACGACATCGACGGCACGCTGTCGTGGAGCCGCGACGGCCGCCGCAGCATCGTGCTGTTCGACACCGTCCCCGCCGGTGCGGGAGCGGCGAAGAAGATCGCCGAGAACCTCGAGGTCGTCCTTGCCGGGGCGGTCGAACGACTCAACTCCTGCGACTGTGGCGAAGAAACCTCCTGCTACGGGTGCCTGCGGACCTACCGCAACGCCCGGCACCACGACAGACTCACCCGCGGCGGCGCATTGGCGATCTTCCGTGAGATCTCGGTTGCCGGTGGTCTGTCCCAGCCGTGGCAGTCGGCGCTCGACATCGTCGATGCCGAGGCGCGACCGCTGCTGGCGCAGCTCGCGGAGCGAGGCGCGCCCGTGCCGACGATCGGGACCGAAGTGGGTGACGGCTGGCCCTTGGAAGTTCTGTGGGAGGACGTCAAGGTCGCGGTCGTGGTGACCGACGACGACGAGCGGGACACCTGGCTGACCGCACGCGGATACTCGGTGATCCCCCTCGAACGTGCTGATGCGGACGAACTCGCAACGCGGTTCGCCGCATAGGCTCCGCAACTCGATTCCACATGACGCACCAGCCCCGGATCGGAGTGCCTGTGAACGAAGTCGACGAGCAGGTTGCGCGCACCGTCCGCGTCTTTCGCTGGGAAGCGGTGGACGCGCCCCTGACGCGGGCCTTGCTGACCGCGGCGTACGGCGCCTCGGGGCAGCAGGGCGAAATCCCGAAGGTCAAGAAGCTCGACGGTGAGCGGCTCGCGGAGCACGCCGCGAAGGCTCTCGGCCGACCCCTCGCCGCGAAGCATCTCGAAACGAAGGCTGTGGTCGAGGTTCTGCGGAGCAAGTGGATCCCGACGCTGTCGAACGACGCTCTCGACGACCTGATCTGGAGTATCCAGCTCTCCTTGTACGAACCCGAGCGCTCCGCGACGCCGAACACCAAGGCGCAGCGCCTCGAGTTTCTGCGGCAGCGCAACAACACCAAGAACTTCCGCAAGAATCTCCGATCCGCGTTCCTGCGTGCCCACAAGGTGCCTCAGCCCGCGCAGTCGAAGCCCGGAGCGAAAGGTGGGGGGCATGTCGCATTTCGCGAGCTCGTCGGTCTCGACGAGACCCCGATCGCACCGTATCCGCACCAACGCGAGGCGTGGGCGAACCTCGACCGCCTCCTGACGAGACAGGCGGACGATCGGGCGGGTCTCCTCGTACTACCCACCGGCTCCGGGAAATCGTTCACCGCTGTGCACTGGCTACTGAAACAGCTGGAAGCTGATCCGCATCTGCGGGTGTTGTGGGTTGCCGATCAACAAGAGCTCGTCGAGCAGGCAGCCCGAGAGTTCGAACGGGACGCCGCGACGATGCCCGACGACTTCGTGCGCCGGCTGCGGGTCATCCACAGCGGTGCGAGTCCGAAGAGCGCACTCGCCGATCCGGATCTCGACGTCGCCTGTGTGACACGCCAGTCGCTCATCGCCGGGAAGTCGGCGGACCTGCTCCGAGGGCTGCTGGAGTCGTTCCTGTCCCGTCCGACGATCGTGGTGATCGACGAGGCGCACCATGCGGTAGCCAGGACGTATCAGGACCTGCTGGGCGTGATCAGGGACGTGGACGCGACGACGGTCCGGATCGGCCTGACCGCGACTCCCTGGCCGAGCGGGCAGGGCATGGTGGCGCTACTCGAGTCGACATTTCCCGAGCATCTGATCTCGGTCGACACGTTGCAGCTCATGCGGGACGGCATCCTGGCGCAGCCGATCGTGCACACAGTCGTCACGGACGAACAGGTCAAGTTGGAGGAGGGCGAGCTCGAGATCCTCCGGCGTGGCGACTTCTCCGCAAGCATGCTCCGCCGGTTGGATACCGAGCGCCGCAACACGCTCGTGGTCGACACCTGGACCTACCGGAAGGAGCAGTGGGGCAAGACCCTCGTGTTCGTGGGCAGCATCGACCACGCAGACCATCTGGCCGAGACCTTCCTCGGTGCCGGTGTGGAGTGTCTCGTCCTGCACAGCGAATCGGAACTGCACCGCATCCACGTCCTCCACGAATTCCGGGAGGCCAACGGACCGATCGTCCTGGTGAGCGTCGGAATGCTCCTGGAAGGGGTCGACATACCGGACGCGCGGACAGCCTTTCTCGCGCGGCCGACGCTGAGCCGGATCCTGATGCGACAGATGATCGGGCGTGTACTGCGGGGACCGGCGGCCGGTGGGGACGAGTGCGCGCACGTCGTCGCGCTGGAGGACCACTGGCTCGACGGGATCGACGTGCTGTCACCGGTCGACATCCGGGAGGTCCCGCCCCCGGAGGTCGTCGTCGACGGTGAGGGGCAAGGAGCGCACCGGCTGCCTGCTGTACCCGACGAGATCTCCGGTGAGCCGATCCCGGAGAACATCCTGCGGCGCGTCGAGCGCGCGTATGCCGAAGTTGTTCACAACCGCCTGTTCACCGTCGAATCGGCCACGCTGATCGGCTACTACCAGCTCAGCGACGTCAACGTCCCGGTCTTCGAGCACACCCTCGACGCGTGGAACGAGCTGATCGAGGCGAAGCTCGACGGCTCGAAGCTCCCGGTCAAGAGCGTCCTCGACCTCTTCGGTGATCTGGCAGCCCCGCGCCCGACACGGAGGGACGTCGACGCGGTCGTGACCGAGGTGCTGGCGACCGGCAAGTGGCCGACCCTGGTCGAGATCAAGTCCGTCTTCTCGATGCATGCGGCCGCCCGGCGTCTGCTGAATGCACCGGCGATGACAGAGAAGGCACGGATCGACTGGTTGCGGAAGGAATACGAGTCCACCCTCGCCCGCACGGCGTTCGCGTCATTTCACGCCTTCAGCGAGGCATTGGGACAGCACGTCCTCATGTCGTCCGGCGCGATTCGCAGCGTCGCAAATCCGGAGGCCCCGCGGGTGGCCGTGCCCGAGCCAGGACTGCCGCGTCTTCATCGTAAGACCTCGCGCGAGATCGAGCCGCTCTCGAGGACCGCGGCGGCGAAGGGTCGCGAACTGCTGTGGGATGCCGGCGAGCACGACTACGCCGACTGGCTCACGCCGTCGAATCTCCCGACAGTGCGCTGGACACGCAGACCGGTCCGGTCCACCTTCGCGGTGTGGGTCCCGAACATCGGTGGAAAGTCGAAGGGTGCACCTGTGGTGCGCGTCAACCGGCTGCTGCAGGCACCGAAGACGCAGGTGCCCGACGACCTGCTCGAGTACCTGCTGTGGCACGAGCTGTGCCATCACCTCTTGCCGGCCCACGGACACGATGCCGAGTTCTACCGCCTTCTGACGATGTGGCCGGAGTTCGCTCGGCTCGACCACGAGCTGGACAGCCTGCCGGAGCGTTACGACCTCGATTGGGCGAGCACATCCGTCTGACGTGCGGCGGGACTGCCGGGACGGTCCGAGCGTCCCGATCCTTGCGGTCCTGTTCAATGGGCGCTATGGCCGGTCATCTGTTCGTGATCCGCGGAGATCTCACGCACCTGAAATGCAACGCACTGCTCGTACCGTGTGATTCGAACTGGGAAGTGATCTGGGAACATTGGTCAGCGCTGCTTCCTGAGGATCAATTCGAGCCGTCCTATTGGGGCCGGCGGTGGAAGGGCCGAGCCCGAGGCCGGACCGCCGACGTCTGGACACACGACGAGCGCAGGATCTGCCTTGTCGTCACGGCGGATGGACGAGACGACGCGGACTGGGTGGCCGCAGGCGTCACCGAAGCCGTCGAGCGGTTCGCGACCGACCGGCGACTCGTCGCGGGTCGCGTCAAACCGCTGATCGCGCTTCCGCTGGTCGGCACGGGCGCAGGCGGTTTCGAGTATCGCCGTGGCACCCTGATCCGTGCACTGCTTCCTGCCCTACGCACAGTGGCTCATCGGGCCGATGTGGACGTGGCCTTGGTGTTGCGGGACGACCGCGATCATGTCGCCATCCAGGGCCAGAGATCCAGCACGGACTGGGAGGGCTTCGCTGCCGATGAACTCCGGGTTGCTGATGAACTCGGAGCGCGAGCGGCCCGTCAGGAACTGTCCCTGTTCCTCGGCTCCGGCGTCAGTGTTCCGTTGGGCCTACCCGATTGGAAGGGACTGCTCGAGGAGATTGCCGGAGAGGAAATCTCCGACTACACGCCGGAGAAGGCACCTGCCATTGCCCAAGAGCTCGAGGCGAGAATCGGCCGAGGACCCCTGGAGGCCGAAATCATGAGAAAGGTGGCCGTTTCCGGGTGCGCGCCGGCGCACCTCCTACTTGCCGGTCTCGCGGTTCGGCAGAACGTGACCACCAACTATGACGCAGCGTACGAACTGGCCTTCGACGGGAGCATCGGGTCGGCCGCCTATCGAGTCATGACCCGTCAGATCGCCGATCAGCCTGCCCCATGGCTGTTGAAGCTCCACGGTGACGTGCGACGCCCGTCGTCGATCGTCGTGACCGAGAACGACTATCGGAGACTGGAGACCCACCACAGCGCCACACTCGCAGTGGTGGAGTCCCTGTTGATGACGAGTCACCTGGTTTTCGTCGGCTACAGCCTGGCGGATCAAGATTTTGCCGACGCTGTGGATCGCGTACGCCGAGTCCGGTCCCTGGCTGGAGCGGGCGGCGAGCGCAATCTGGCCACGGTGCTCGCCCTTCATCCTGATTCCGTCTCCACTCACCAGGGATTCACCACGGTCCCGATGTCGTCGACGGGCAGCGCCCGAGATGCCGCCCGCCGGCTCGAGATCTTCCTCGACCGGATGTCGTGGGCGGCCGCTCGACACAGCAGTAGGTCGGATGCGTACCTACTCGATCCCGACTATGCCGACCTGTTCGAGGACGACCACCCGTCCGTACGCTTGCGTGAGGTGCTCGAGCCGCTCGTCGCGCTGCCGGCGAACGACCCTGCTCGAAGGTCCAGCGGTTGGAGAAGAGTCGAAGAGATGCTGACGGAGTTGGGAGGACGGCCGCGGGTCGCCGAACAGCGGTGAGGACCACTCTCCTGTTCGATACACCGGTACGGCCACGTCGGCTGGGCACTCCGCGCGTGGTCGACGCTCAGGTTCGCCCATCGTGGCTCGATCCACGGCACATTCCGAAGCCGAATGTCCGCTACGAGGTCGTGCTGCAGCGCGATGGGCGGCGTGATCACCGGCGTCAGGTCGTCGATCATCGCCGCGGACCTCTCACCCTCCTCCGCCTCCGTGCCTCATTCCGGGTCCTGTCTCGGCGTATCCCGCGGTCCGGGCGGGATCGCCTCGACCGCCGCTCGCAGTTCACCGAACCCCGCCCGGATCGGGCGCACCCGCTGCAACAGCGCTGCGAGTGATATCCGCTTCTGCGCGCCGACCGTCTCGTCGAGCCGGTGGGCGCTCGTCACATAGAACTCCCACTGACCGACGTCGAGGGGGTCGGCGGTTGCCTTGTCCCGATGCGCGAACAGACAGAACACGTACACGTCGGCCTGTCGTCTCCGGTCGGGGGAATAGGTGTTGGTCTCGGCATACCACGCGGTCGTCGGGCGTATGTCGAAGCTGATCCGGGAGTACGCCGACTGGCGCCAGCTCTGCAGATAGGCCGCCGACTTGATTTCGACCCGAATGCCGCCTTCCGTCCGCAGATCCCATGCGTCCCACTCGAGCCGGGTACGACCGTGCACACACCCCAGCGCGGTGCCGACGAGGTATTCGGCGAGAACGCCTCGCATCGCGTTGCCGAGCAGGTCCGAGTACGCCCACGCCCAGAAGTCCCGCAACTGTTGCCCGAGGAGGCGCCCGGACTCGTGCAGCGGTTCGTTCCCCGCCTTCGGGACCGTGGGCGTTGCGTCGAGGCTCGGTACATCCATTCCGCGACACTTCCACACGGCGACACTTCCACGCAGCTCTCGTCCGGACCGGTCCGAACTGACAGAATCCGTTCCCGTCGCGGCGACCGCCGTCGCACCCGAGTGCCCGAGGAGCCCCATGTCGAGTCGCACAGCCGGTCTCAGCGTCGTGTCGGTCGCCGCGATTGCATTCCTCGCCGGATGCGCGCAGACCCAGGACGGGCAGCCGGTGGCCGAACCGGCCACCGCGACTTCCTCACGCCAGGCACCTGTCGGCGGGTCGGTGGCGGCCACGACGGCGGACGAGCAGCCGTGCGATCCCGCCGTCGACCTCGACGCGCCGGAGGTGTTCGCGGTGATCGAGCAGCTGCCCCCGCCCCAACAGATCCCCGACGCGACATGGCTGCGGGCGTACAACGGCAACTACAACCGCTGCAGCGACCTCAGTTACGCGCAGGTCGGCATCGTGGGGGCGACCGGGTCGTCACCGACCCACCTGCTGCTGTTCCACCGCGGCGAGTACGTCGGCACGGCCACGCCATGCGCGCTGAACCCGGCGGTGGTCGCCACGGCCTTCGACTCCCTCGACGTCGAATACACCTACCCGCGCGAGGGCGAGCCGCACGCGGCCGCCACCGGGTTCGCGGAGCTGACGTTCACGTGGACCGGCGGTGAGGTCGTCACCGAAGGACGGCTGCCGGACGAGTACCTGGAGTCGACGGGGTGCGACGAAATGCGGTGACGCCGCCCGGCGATGCGGGTGCGCCGGGATCGGCGCGGACGTCGGTACGATCACGGCAAGTTCGGGACGCCGCCCCCGGGGCTTCCCGACGGAACAGACAAGGCAGGAACGATGGCAGTCGCCCCCATTCCCGTGGACCAGCGCGTGATCGGCATCGATTCGCGACGCTTCGCCTCGATCGAGAAGGCGCTCGTCGAGCTGATCACCAACAGCGACGACAGCTACTCGCGTCTGGGCAACGGCGGCGCCGCAGCCGAGGCCCGCATCGACATCACCTACGAGCGCCACCAGTCGGGTGCGGTCCTGCAGGTCACCGACCACGCCGAGGGGATGCCGTTCGACCAGGCCGCCCGCATCCTGGCGTACGGGGGCGCGCACAGTCCGCTCTCGCGCGGCGAGGGACACGGCCGCGGCTACTTCGGGCGCGGCCTCAAACAGGCCGTGTTCGGGGTCGGCGCCGGGACGCTCGAGACCGTCAGGGGCGGCCGGTTCACCCGCATCGACCTCTTCCGCGGCGAGAACGGCGGCTACCTGTACGACGACCACGGGGGCGACCGGCCCGTCGAGGACGACGACCGGGAACGCCTCGGTCTCGACGGCAACGGCACCCGGGTGACCCTGGTCGTGGAGAACCCGCACGTGGTCATCTCCCGGTTCCAGACCGTGGTGCAGGCACTGTCCGACAACGTGTATCTGCGGGAGGTGCTGTCGCGGCGCACCGTCGAGGTGGTGCACGTCGCCGGCCGGCGGGAGATCCAGCGCAGCGGCAGGGTGCTCTTCGACGAACCCCCGGCGGTCGTCCTGATCGGTCCCGAGGCGCCCGGCAGTTTCGTCTACGACGGCACCGAACACAGCTTCACCCTC
Organism: Rhodococcus ruber; assembly: GCF_016804345.1. Taxonomy (NCBI): domain Bacteria; kingdom Bacillati; phylum Actinomycetota; class Actinomycetes; order Mycobacteriales; family Nocardiaceae; genus Rhodococcus; species Rhodococcus ruber. The sequence continues at coordinate 2,841,791 of NZ_CP044211.1, forward strand.
ACCGTGAAGCGGGCCAAGGGCGTCGAACTGACCATGTCGGGCGACGAGCGCACCAACGGCCTCGTCGTCGTGTCCGGCCTCGCCGTGCTCGACTGCCAGTTGTTCGCGTACGAGAACCAGGTGGGCGCCGAGTACCTGTTCGGCACGGTGCGCTGCGAGGCGTTGATCGAGCGGCTCGGTCGGGGCGAGCCGGTCGTCAGCGACGAGCGCGAGGGCCTCAACGAGAAGGATCCGTTCGTCGCCGCGTTCGCGAAGGCGGTCAGCGCCCGGCTCACCGAATACGTTCTCGCCGAACGGGATCAGCTCACACGTCTCGAGCACGCGACGACCTCCGGGACCACCGCGCACATGATCGACCGCCTGCTGCACCGGATGAGCGAGTCCGCGATCCGGGACCTCGGTCTCGGCCCGTCGCCGGCCTCGGCGCCGCCGGCGGCAACCGGAACGGAGGACGCGGTCGTCCTGCAGTTCACGACGCCGTTCTACTACCGCCGGCCCGGCCACCCGTTCCACGTCACCCTGGAGGTCGACACCGAGCGCCTTCCCGGCGACGACCGGCTGACGATCTCGTACACGCTGCCCGACTCGCTGCGGATCGACCCACGGCCCACCGAGATCGCCGTGGAGCAGAGGACCGGTGTGCAGCGGCTGGAATGGACCGTCGTGGGCGACACACCCGGGGAGCGCGGCGAGATCATGGTGCGGTCCGGTGCGTTCTGGGCGTGGTGTGAGATCGTCGTCGCCGAGGACGCGCCGTCGCCGCACCATGTCCCGCGGCCGCACCCGGCGCCGCCTCGTCCGGTGCAGCGCCGGCGGGTGTCCCGGGACCACGGCGAGGACATGTTCGTCGGCTACGACCTGCGTTATCTCGGGGACGACGGTGGACGCGCCGTGTACGACCCCGAGCATCGCACGATTCTCATCAACACCGGCGATCCCACCGTGCAGCTGTACCTCGACGGCCGGGGCCGGTTCCGGGACTCGGCGCGGCTGCTGCTGGCCGAGTTGTTCCTCGATGTGATCGCCGGCGAACTCGCACGACGATCCCTCGAGAACAGGGGCTTGCAGGACGACGTCCACGCCTACACTGCGACCAAGCAGAAGATCGTCCGCCGCTACGGCGCGCAGATCCACAAGTCGTTCACCTGACCGGGATTCGGGGTGGTGCCGTGACGAACGCACGCGGGTCGGTGGGGAGCCCTTCGGCGGACGCGATGCTCGACGTCGCGTTCGCGGAGGCCCGGCTGGGCCTCGCCGAGGGCGGCATCCCGATCGGCGCGGCCCTGTTCGCCGCGGACGGGACCCTGCTCGGCCGCGGTCACAACCGGCGCGTGCAGGAGGACGACCCGTCGCTGCACGCCGAGATCGCCGCCTTCCGGTCCGCGGGCCGCCGCCGCGACTACCGTGCGACGATCATGGTGACGACGTTGTCACCGTGCTGGTACTGCAGTGGCCTGATCCGGCAGTTCGGGATCGGCGCGGTGGTGATCGGGGAGAGCGTCACCTTCACCGGCGGCCACGACTGGCTCGCCGAGCACGGCGTCGAGGTGACGGTGCTCGACGATCGACGCTGCATCGACATGATGACGACGTTCGTCGCCGAGCACCCGGATCTGTGGCACGAGGACATCGGCGCCGCGCCGGCCGGGTAGGGGCGCTCACCGGGCCGGCGGCGGGGGAGCGGACGGTGCACAGTCCTCGACGGTGATGCGGGCCAGTTCCGCGACGAAGTCCGCGGCGGTGCGGGACATCGCGAGCGCGCGCCGCTGCCGTCGCGCGCCGTTGCCCCGGCGCAGGATCCGCCGCACGGACGCGCGGGTGGACGTGAAGTCGCCGGTTTCCTCGAGGCCGGGTCGCACGTGTGCGAGCAGCGAACCCAGTAACCGGGCGGCAGGGACGGGCCGTTGCGTCAGCGGGTCCATTCCGTGTCCGTCGGTGCCCTCGTGGGCGGCGCGCCAGCACGCGGCTTCGAGCCGCTCGGCCTCGAGCCGGGGTGCCGGGTCCCCGCGATGGACCGCGGTGAGTGCGGTGGACACGAGCCCACGGACGAGTGCGGCGGCGGTGACGGTTTCCTCGATCGTGGCGGGCACGTCGCAGATCCGGATCTCGAGAGTGGGCAGGTGCGGTGAGAGCCGGATGTCCCAGTAGACCATCGCGGGGTCGAGGACGACGCCGGCGTCGAGCATCATCGCGACGACGTCGTCGTAGTGCCGAGCCGACCGGAAGTAGGGCGGCGGCCCGCCGCTGGCCCAGCGCCCCCACTGGATGTGTCGCCAGCTCGCGTAGCCGGTGTCGGCGCCGGCCGTGACGGACGAGTTCGCCGTGAGCGCGAGCAGGGCCGGCAGCCAGGGCCGCAGGTGATTGCAGACCTGCACGGCAACCTCGCGATCGGGGACGCCGATGTGGACGTGGCAGCCGCAGATCACCTGGTCGGTGACCGCCCCGAAGTGCCGGGCCATCCGCCGGTACCGGGCGGCGTCGGTCAGCGCCCCCGGCGGGGTGGTCTCCAGAGGAGGTACGGCCGCCGCGAGCAGGCGGGACCCGGCGCTCGCGGCGGCGGCCGCCGCGACCGCCCGCGAGACGCGCAGTTCCCGGCGCAGCTCGTCGATCCGTGTGCAGACCGAGGTGGCGGTCTCGACCTGGCAGCGCGACAGTTCGAGCTGAAGGTCGAGCCCGGCGTCGCGGGCACCCGCCACGACGGCCGCGCTGTTGAGCCGGGGCCGGCCGGAGTCGGCATCGACGAGCAGCAACTCCTCCTCGACGCCCATGGTCAGCATCCGGACATCGTCGCGGTCGGATCCGGCACGTCGAGGCAGCGTGGACGTCATCGTCTCCTCCAACCGGGCCGCCGACACAGCTCGGCAGGACCGTGGCTCCAGCCTGGCACGTCACCCCGGCGGGCGGGACGGAAACGGCAGCGGAATCAGGCGGCGCCGACGGAGTGGAGTCCACGTGCCCACTGCTGCAGCGGCCGGTCCCCGAGGGCGATCGCGAGGGATTCGAGGGTGTGGAGCCGGTCGGCCAGCTGGTCCGCGAGGACGTGTTCGAGGGCGACGACGCTGCGCCTGTCCGCCGACCCGGCGATGGTGGAGATGCAGTCGCTCAGCCGCGCTGCCCGGGACGACGATCCGGTCGCAGAGGTCGTGCGCGAATGCAGAATTCGTTCGAGCGCGTCGCATCGTTCGGAAACGTGGCGGATGTCCGCCGCAATGTGCCGCTTCGCCCTCGGACGTGTGCTGTGCGCGTGGCGGATTTCGAGGATGCGCAGTTGCGTGCGTACCAACTGGTGTACGGCCCGGACCTGGTCGTCCAGTGCGTTCGAATTCGTGTTCATCGGGTTCCCTCGCCGTATTCGATGGTAGTCCCTGCGCCACGACGATCCGGCGCATATCGGAGAAACGCGACCTTTCGGCTCCGGGCGGCGCATCCCGGATTCGGGCCGAATTCGAGAGAATTCGGACGGCGATGTCGAGAACCCGCGACCGGCTCCGTCCCCGAATCGAATGCGACCACAATGGGTCGCACCAGCACCGAGGAGAACACGATGGCCAAGTACCTGCTGCTCAAGCACTACCGCGGCGCCCCGGCTGCCGTCAACGACGTGCCCATGGACCAGTGGACGCCGGCGGAGATCTCGGCCCACATGCAGTTCATGCACGATTTCGCGGCCCGGCTCGAAAAGTCCGGCGAGTTCGTCGACGGTCAGGCACTCGCCCCGGAGGGGGTGTTCGTGCGGTACGACGGCGAGGGCCGGCCCCCCGTCACCGACGGCCCGTTCGCCGAGACGAAGGACCTCATCGCCGGCTGGATGGTGATCGACGTCGACAGTTACGAACGCGCCGTCGAGCTCGCCGGCGAGTTGTCGGCCGCCCCCGGCGCCGGGGGAAAGCCGATCCACGAGTGGCTCGAGGTGCGCCCCTTCCTGACGGCACCGCCCAACGTGACGGAGTGACCGTCCGGTGAACGAGCTCGAACTCCGCACTCTCGTGCCCAGCGTGCTCGGAATCCTCGTCCGCCGCGGAGCAGATTTCGCGGCGGCCGAGGACGCCGTGCAGGACGCGCTCGTCGAGGCGATCCGCACCTGGCCGGCCGACCCACCCCGGGACCCGAAGGGCTGGCTGATCGCGGTGGCCTGGCGCCGGTTCCTCGACGCCGCCCGCACGGACGGCGCCCGCCGGCGCCGCGAGGACCTCGTCTACGCGGAGCGAAGCCGGCCGAGCGGCCACGGCGCCGAGCCGGCGCCTGTTCCTGCGGTGGACGACACTCTCCAGCTCTACTTCCTGTGTGCCCACCCGTCGCTGACGCCGTCGTCCGCGGTCGCCCTCACGTTGCGTGCCGTCGGCGGACTGACCACCCGTCAGATCGCCCGCGCGTATCTGGTGCCCGAGGCGACCATGGCGCAGCGCATCAGCCGGGCCAAGCGCACCGTCTCCGGGGTGCGGTTCGACCGGCCCGGCGACGTCGCCACCGTGCTGCGCGTGCTCTATCTCGTCTTCAACGAGGGGTACTCCGGCGACGTCGATCTCGCGGCCGAGGCCATCCGGCTCACCCGGCAGCTCGCCGCCGCGATCGACCATCCCGAGGTGGCGGGGCTGCTCGCTCTCATGCTGCTCCACCACGCCCGGCGCGCCGCCCGGACGGCACCCGACGGCAGTCTGGTGCCCCTCGCCGAGCAGGACCGCAACCGATGGGACACCGAGTCGATCGCCGAGGGTGTCGAGATCCTGCAGGCGGCGCTCGCCCGTGACCGGCTGGGCGAGTTCCAGGCCCAGGCGGCCATCGCGGCACTCCACGCCGATGCCCCCAGCGCCGAGGAGACCGACTGGGTGCAGATCGTCGAGTGGTACGACGAGCTCGTCCGGCTGACCGACAACCCGGTCGTCCGGCTCAACCGTGCGGTGGCCGTGGGTGAGGCGGACGGGCCGCAGGCCGGCCTCGCCGCGCTCGCGGCGCTGGACGACTCGCTGCCCCGCTATAGCGCGGTGGCGGCGTACCTCCACGAGCGTGCCGGCGACCCGGCGACGGCGGCGCGGTTGTACGCCGAGGCAGCCCGGAAGGCTCCGAACCTCGCCGAGCGTGACCACCTGACCCGCCAGGCGGCCCGGCTCAACGCCCGGGTGCGCCGCTGAACGGGAGAGGCCGCTGAACGGGAGAGGCCGCTGAACGGGAGAGGCCGCTGAACTGGGTGGCGGTACCCGGGTGAGCGGCGGGGGCGGGCCATGCTCGCATCGCGGCGGCGCGAGCTCAGTCCTCGGGCAGGGGAGCCGACCACAGCACACGGGTGCCACCGGTGGCGAGCGCGGCAGCGGCGAAGGTGCCGGCGGCGTCCTCCGCCCGGGAGGCGAGGTTGTGCAGTCCACTGCGCGCGACGGTGGCCGGAAGACCGATGCCGTTGTCGGTGACGTCGAGGGTGAGGTAGTCGTCGACCGACACGGTGACGGTGACGGTGTCCGCGCCGGAATGGTGCACCACGTTGCTCATCGCCTCCCGCAGCACCGCCTCCGCGTGGTCGGCGAGGGGACCGGTGATGACGTTGAGCGGCCCCGACATGCGCACCACGGTGCGCAGGCCCGCATCGGCGGTCTGTTCGGCGACGATGTCCTGCAGGGCCTGGCGCAGTTGCCGGCCGCTCTCCGGCCCGCTGTGCAGGTCGAAGATCGCGGTGCGCACATCGGTGATGATGCTCTGCACGTCGTCGATCATGTCGGCCAGGCGCCCGCGGATCTCCGGGGAGCGGGTGCGGGCATGCGTGCTCTGCAGGTTCAGGCCGTGGGCGAACAACCGCTGGATGACATGGTCGTGCAGATCCCGCGCAATCCGGTCCCGGTCGGCGAACACGGTCAGGGAATTGAGTCGCCGCTGGTCGTCGGCCAGCTTCAGCGCGAGCGCCGCCTGGTCGGTGAAGGACGTGGCGAGGAAGAGCTGACGGTCGTCGAAGGGTTCCCGACCCGCGGTGCGAACGACCGACAGCACCCCCGACACGGTGTCGGCCGAGGCACGCAGGGGCAGCAGCAGCGCCGGTCCGTGCCGGTCGCCGTCGCCGTCGAACTCCGTGACCTGGAGCGGTCGCCCGCCCCGGTACACGACCCCGGTCGCGGTGCCCTCCACCCGGATCCGTTTGCCCTCGAACGCCGCGGGGTCCGAACCGGCGTACGCGGTGACGACCAGGGCCGAGACCTCCTCCGGCGGCACGTCGGTGTCCTCGGGCTGGGCGATCTGGACGTGGTCCGCCTCCGCCAGCACCAGCGCGCGCCGGGCGATCAGGTCGAGCACGTCCTGCGGGGCGGTATCGGCCAGTAGTTCCGCCCGGATCTCGCTCGTGGCCTCCTGCCAGCGCTGCCGCAGCCGGGCCTCCTCGAACAGGCGCGCATTGTCCACCGCGATGCCCGCCGCGGCCGCGAGGGCCTGCACGATCACCTCGTCGTCCTCGGTGAAGGACTGGCCGTTCGCCTTCTCGGTGAGGTAGAGATTGCCGAACACCTCCCCGTGCACCCGGACCGGGACACCCAGGAAGGCCCGCATCGGCGGGTGGTGGTCCGGGAAGCCGGACGAGGCCACGTGCTGGGCCAGGTTGTCGAGACGGATCGGTTTCGGTTGCTCGATCAGCAGCCCGAGCAGGCCGTGACCGGTGGGGAGGTCGCCGATCGACGCGCGAGCGTCCTCGTCGATGCCCTCGTACACGAAGTTCTGCAGTCCGTCGCCACGGCGATTGAGCACGCCCAGGGCGCCGTAACGACAGTCCACGAGTTCGATGGCCGCGTGCACGATGCGTGCGAGCGTCGCCTCGAGCTCGAGGCCGGACGCGACCGTGAGCACGGCCTCGAGCAGCCCGTCGATCTGATCGCGCGCGACGATCACCTGGTCGATGCGGTCCTGGACCTCCGCGAGCAGCTCCCGCAGCCGCAGTTGGGACAGCGTGCCCGAGAGCAACGGTTCCTCGTCGGCAGCCATCGCTCACCCCTTCAGTGGATCCCGGGCCCCGGGCCCCGCCCCGGCCGCTTCGGAAGGCCCGGTTTCTCCCATTGTGCCGAGGGTAATCCGCGGACCGCCGCCGCCGCGGTGACTTGCGCCCCCACGGTGACGACTTTCGACCCTGCTGCTTGCGGACACGACGGACCACTGTGGAGTCGGAGAACGTCTCCACAGGTGAAGAAGGTCCAGGATGACGACGGGTCCGGAATCCCCGCTCCCCCCGGGGCGGTGCATGGCGCTGTTGCGCTCGGTGCCGACCGGCCGTCTGGTCTACACCGACGGCGCACTGCCGGCGGTGCATCCGGTGACCTTTGCCGCCCCGAACGGCGAGATCGTCGTTCCCACCGGGGACGACGGGTGGTTCGAGCGCTTCGACGGCGGGCTGCTCGCCTTCCATGCCGAGCAGCTCGAGGAGGCGGTCCGGACGGGATGGAGCGTGGTCGCGATCGGCCGCGCCCGGCTCGTGCGGGGCACCGACGGCCTCCTCGGATTCGACGGTGACCACGGTGTGCCGTGGGGCATCGGCCCGACGGATCCGCTCCTCGTCATCGACGTCGAGCACATCAGCGGGCGGCGCACCACGCTGCCGTGGTGGCCCGGCGCGGGCAGCTGATCGTTCTGCGGCCGTCGACCGCCCGGTCCGAGCCGGTGTGAGCGGGCTCACCGTGCGGTACCGTGCTGTCCGGGGATTGGAGGCTGCCGCATGGTCAGGGTCTTTCTCGTCGACGACCACGAGGTGGTCCGCCGTGGCATCGCGGATCTGCTCACCACGGATCCCGACCTGACGATCGCGGGGGAGGCGTCGTCGTACGGCGAGGCCCTCGTCCGGGTTCCGGCCGCGGAACCCGACGTGGCCGTGCTCGACGTCCGGCTCCCGGACGGCAACGGCATCGAGCTGTGCCGGGAGCTGCTCTCACAGATGCCGCAACTGCGCTGCCTGATGCTGACCTCGTTCACCGACGAGCAGGCGATGCTCGACGCGATCCTCGCCGGCGCGAGCGGATACGCGCTCAAGGACATCCGCGGCACCGAGCTGATCCGGGCCGTGCGGGACGTGGGCGCCGGCAAGTCCCTGCTCGACAGCCGCGCCGCGACCACGCTGATGGCGAAGCTGCGCGCCGACACCAGCGGCGGCGACGGCCCGTACGCGAACCTGACCGAGCAGGAGCGGAACCTGCTCGCGCTGCTCGGCGAGGGGCTGACCAACCGTCAGATCGCCGAACGGATGTTCCTGGCCGAGAAGACGGTGAAGAACTACGTGTCGCGGCTGCTGGCCAAGCTCGGTGTGGAGCGCCGCACCCAGGCCGCGGTCCTGGCGACGAAGATGCCACCGAGACGCCCCGGGGGGCGCTGAGCGGTCCCCGGGCCCCGCGCGGCCACGACGGCAGGACGAATCCATGGCGGAGCAGCGGCCCCGGTTCGAGCGGCTGAGTCCGCTCGACGTGGGCAACCTGCGCGTCGAGGACCGCGGGGTGCCGATGCACGTGGCGGCGCTCGTCGTCGTGGACGGGACGCCGCTGTGCGATGCAGCCGGACGGCTCCGCCTGGCGGCGATCCGCGACCACGTCGAGCGCCGCACCCGTCGAGCACCGCGGCTGCGCCAGCGGCTGCACCGGCCGCCGCCGGGTGCCGGACCGCCGGTGTGGGTCGACGACCCGCGCTTCGACATCTCGTACCACGTCCGGACCCGCGCCCTGCCCGCGCCCGGCGACGAGGCAGCCCTGGTGCGCGCGTGCGCGGAACTCGACGAGCCGCGCCTCGACCGGTCGCGGCCACTGTGGGAGATGTGGCTGCTCACCGGTCGCGACGACGAGACGATCGCGCTGCTCGTGCGGCTGCACCATGTGGTCGCCGACGGTATCGCCGCCCTCGAACTGTTCGGCGCGCTCCTCGACACCGCCTCCGTGCCGGCCGACGAGGGGCCGGCCGACGAGGGGCAGGTTCCCGTGCCCACCCCGGTGCAGGTGCCCTCGGTGCACGCCCTCGTCCGCGACAACCTGCGCCGCCGGACCACGGCCGCGCGGCATCGGATCCGGGCGGTGCGGCCGACGGTGGCGGCGCGACGGGCCGCCCTGCGGATGCGGCAGGTGCGCGCGCTCGTGCGGCGCAGCAAGGCCCCGAGGGTACCGTTCGACGGTCCCGTCGGACCACACCGCCGGCTGAGCCTGGTGCGCTGCGACCTCGCCGAGATCCGTCGCGTCGCCCACGCGCACGGAGCGACGGTCAACGACGTCGTACTCGCCGCCGTCGCGGCCGGCGTGCGGCGCCTCCTCGACGCACGCGGCGTACGCGACCCGGACCTGGTGCTGACGGCGTCGGTGGCGGCGTCGTTGCGTACCGCCGAGGACCGGAGCCCGGGAAATCGGGTCGGGATCCTGCTCGTGGCCCTTCCGGTGGGCGCCGGATCGGTCGCCGCCCGCCTCGCGGCGATTGCCCGCGAGACGGCCCGGCTCCGGCGGGAGCCGCCGCTGCAGCCCGGGGGCCGGCTGCTCCAGCGCTGGACGGTGCGGGTCATGCGGCGTCAACGACTGGTGAACCTGTTCGTCAGCAATCTGGTCGGCCCGCCCGTGCCGCTGCACTTCGTCGGTGCCCGCATCCGCGAGATGTTCCAGATCGGGGTGGTGCAGGGCAATGTCGGGCTCGCCGTCGGCGTCCTCTCCTACGCGGGCCGGCTGAATATCGATCTGGTTGCGGACGCGGTGCTCGTTCCCGATCTCGAGATCGTGGCCGAAGGATTCTCCGCCGCCGTCGACGAATTGTGTGCGGCGCCGATTGCGCGCCCCGAAGCGGGACGACCTGCGTGAATTGCGACGCGACGGGCATTGCCACCGCGGTCCGTATTGCGGGAATTCCGCGGAACGTCGTATCTGCCGGATTGTGTCTCGAATTGCAGACGCTCGGAGCCTCCGGTAACAATTGAGCCGGTGCGCGACCCGCACCGCCGTGTACAGCATCAGAAATGGAGTTACCTAATGGACCTCGCTTTCCTCAGCGAATTCTTCGACGCCGTGTCGACGCTCTTCGACGCGCTCGACTTCTTCTCGGGTTCGGCTGAGGCCGCCGGCAGCTCCGAGGCTGCTGCGTAGGCTCGACTCGACGAGCAGGCGGCCTGCGGTTGCACAACCGCAGGCCGCCTTCTTGTGAATTCCCGCGGGTAAATATCTCGATTTCGGAAAACAAACAATCGGTAACGTCGCCGTCGCGGCAGTTTCAGCCGACGTCGCCCTCGGCCAGGGTCACCGGTCGCATGTACTCGGTGATGTATTCACGCACCCACCACGCGCCGGTCTCCCGGCGCTCGCGCCGCGTGGTGTACCGATAACTGAAATACCGGGCCCGCACCCACCGCGGCGGCTCGTCGGGAAACGGATTACGGCGCAGCAACGCCGTCACGTGCTCGTCGTTGGTGAGCAGCTTCTCGAGCAGCCGCCCGAACCAGGACCGCGCGTAGTCGGGGGACAGCGCAGCGAACCACATCAACCAGTCCAGCCGTAGGTGGTACGGCGCGTACTGACGGGGCCGGCGGTGCACGTCGCCGGGCTTGCCCTTGAACTCGTACTCACGCCACACGGTGCCGGGACCGACGTCCCGATCCGAGGTGCCCTCGACGATCACCTCGTGCCGGTGCCGGGTGATGCTGCCGAACGCACCGTAGGTGTTGACGAAGTGCCATCGATTGAACGAGGCGTTCATCGCCTGCCGGTGGGAGAGCATGTTCCGCACCGGCAGGTAGCTCAGCACCGCGACCGCCCCGGTCAGCGCCAGGACCGCGGCCACGAACACCGTCGGTGTCGGCCCGTACCCCGTGCCCGGCTCGAGCGGCAGCAGACGCTCCCACCAGTCGTCGGGGATCACCGACAGCGCCAGCACGATCGCCAGCCAGTTCAGCCAGGAGAAGTTCCCGCTGGCCACCAGCCACAGCTGGGTGACGATCATGATCGACGCCGCGATCCCCGCGATCGGCTGCGGCGCGAACAGGAAGAACGGCACCACCAGCTGGGTGACATGGTTCCCGGCCACCTCGACCCGGTGCAGCGGCTTCGGCAGACGATGGAAGTACCAGCTCAGCGGGCCCGGCATCGGCTGGGTCTCGTGGTGGTAGTACAGGCACGTCAGATCCCGCCAGCACCGGTCGCCGCGCATCTTGATCAGGCCCGCGCCGAACTCGAGCCGGAACAGCAGCCAGCGGAGCAGGATCAGGCCGAGCAGCGGCGGGGCGGTGTCCGCGTTGCCGAGGAAGATCGCCAGGAATCCGGTCTCGAGCAGCAACGATTCCCAGCCGAACGAGTACCAGACCTGACCGACGTTGACGATCGACAGGTACAGCAGCCACATCAGGAACCAGACGAGCATCGAGGCGATCAGCGGCAGCCGGTCCGTCACCCCGAGGGCCGTCGCGGCGGCCAGGACCGCGCCGAGACCGGCGACCGCCGCGAAGAGACGGTCCGAGTAGCGCAGGTGGAACACGCTCGGGGCACGCCCGAACGACGTCGCGCTCAGGAAGCGGGGGATCGGCGTCAGGCCGGCGGATCCGAGCAGCGCCCGGAACTGATTGAGCGCCACGAGGAACGCGACGAGGTAGACCAGGGCGAGCGCGCGCGTGCACAGCAACCGTCCCAGCGAATACCCCTCGGCGTCGTACCATTCCACGGCAGGTCACCTCGTACCGGTGCGGACCCCTCGAGCATGGCACGCGCACCGCGTTCCGGGTACGGAATCCCCGCGGTGCGAGGCGGCGTCAGCGCAGCGCCGGCGGGTTGTCCAGGTCCCGCGCCGTGTACGTGTCGCACGCCGCGATCTGCCCCGTCGTGTACCCGGCGAGGAACCACTTCTGCCGCTGTTCGGACGAGCCGTGCGTCCAGCCCTCGGGGTTGACCCGCCCGCCGGCGGAGGCCTGGATCCGGTCGTCGCCGACGGCGGAGGCCGCCGACAGGGCGTCGCGGATGTCCTGGTCGCTGAGCGGCTGCAGGAACGGCTCCCCGGTGTTCGGATCCGGCTGCTTGTCGGCGTGGTACGCCCACGCGCCGGCGTAGCAGTCGGCCTGCAGTTCGGTGCGGACCGCCCCGGAGTCGGCGCCACGCGGATCGGCCTGCGCGCGGCCGAGGTCGCCGAGCTGGTTCTGCAGATGGTGACCCACCTCGTGCGCGACGACGTATTCCTGCGCGAGCGGGCCCGCGTTGGCACCGAACCGGGTGACCAGATCCTGGAAGAAGCTGGTGTCGAAGTACGCGGTCCGGTCGGCCGGGCAGTAGAACGGCCCGACGTCGCTCGTGGCGTTGCCGCAGCCCGTCGCGACCGCGCCGGAGAACAGCACGACGTCGGGCCGGACGTACTCGACGCCGGTCTGCCGACCGAGCTGCTGTTCCCACACCGCGTCGAGGCTGCCGACGGTGAACTGGACGCGGCAGTCGACGCTCGCGTTGGCGTCCGCACCCGTCTCGCAGCCCTCGAGGGTGCCCGAACCGTACTGTCCGGACTGCTCCGGGGCGCCGCTGCCGAGCAGGGAACCGGGGTCACCCCCGAACAGCAGTGCCAGGATCAGCACCACGAGGCCGCCGGCGCCACCGCCGATCGCGATCCGCCCGCCGGGGCTGCCCCCGCCGCCGAGCTGGATCCGGCCGCCCTCCATCCGCGCGCCCTCGTTGAACGTCATCGCCGCCTTCGCTTTCTCGTCGCAGGGTGACCGACCGGTTCAGCTTGGCACGGCCGATCGGGTACGGGTGTCCTCGGCGGATATGTGCCTTTCGTAGGATTGCAGCGACGACGTCCCTCGCCAAAGTTGTTTCGAAAGGAATTCCGTGCTGCGCACCCATCTCGCCGGCTCGTTGCGAGCCGAGCACGCCGAGCAGACCGTCACCCTCACCGGCTGGGTGGCCCGGCGCCGCGACCACGGCGGGGTGATCTTCATCGACCTGCGCGACGCGTCGGGCGTGTCGCAGGTCGTCTTCCGCGAGGGCGACGTCCTCGAGCAGGCACACCGTCTGCGCGCCGAGTACTGCATCAAGGTCGTCGGGGTCGTCGAGGTCCGCCCCGAGGGCAACCAGAACTTCGACATCCCCACCGGCGCCGTCGAGGTGAACGCGACGCAGCTCGAGGTGCTCAACGAGGCCGCACCGCTGCCGTTCCAGCTCGACGACCAGGTCGGGGAGGAAGCCCGCCTCAAGTACCGCTACCTGGACCTGCGACGCGAGGGCCCCGGCAAGGCGATCCGGCTCCGCAGCAAGGTCAACGCCGCCGCGCGTGCCGTGCTCGCCCACCACAGCTTCGTGGAGGTCGAGACTCCGACGCTGACGCGCTCCACCCCCGAGGGCGCACGCGACTTCGTGGTGCCGGCCCGGCTGCAGCCCGGCAGCTTCTACGCGCTGCCGCAGTCGCCGCAGCTGTTCAAGCAGCTGCTGATGGCCGGCGGCATCGAGCGCTACTACCAGATCGCCCGCTGCTACCGGGACGAGGACTTCCGCGCCGACCGCCAGCCGGAGTTCACCCAGCTCGACATCGAGATGGCCTTCGTGGGCCAGGACGACGTGATCCTGCTCGCCGAGGAGATCCTGCACGCGCTGTGGCGCCTGATCGGCCACGAGCTGACCACACCGATCCCGCGCATGACCTACGCCGAGGCGATGCGCCGCTTCGGCTCGGACAAGCCCGACCTGCGTTTCGGTCTCGAACTGGTCGAGTGCAAGGAGTTCTTCAAGGACACCACCTTCCGGGTCTTCCAGGCCGAGTACGTCGGTGCGGTCGTCATGCCCGGCGGTGCGAGCCAGCCGCGGCGCCAGCTCGACGCCTGGCAGGAGTGGGCCAAGCAGCGGGGTGCGAAGGGCCTGGCGTACGTACTGGTCGGTGAGGACGGCGAGCTGTCCGGACCGGTCGCGAAGAACCTCACCGACACCGAGCGGGCCGGGCTGGCCGCGCACGTCGGTGCAGCGCCGGGGGACTGCATCTTCTTCGCCGCCGGCCCCACCAAGCCCATGCGTGCGCTGCTCGGTGCCGCGCGCGGCGAGATCGCCCGCAAGCTCGATCTCATCGATCCCGACGACTGGAAGTTCGTGTGGGTCGTCGACGCCCCGTTGTTCGAGCCGGCCGCCGACGCCACCGCGTCCGGCGACGTGGCGCTGGGCACCTCCGCGTGGACCGCGGTGCACCACGCCTTCACCTCGCCGATGCCCGAGCACCTCGACACGTTCGACACCGACCCCGGTTCGGCGCTCGCCTACGCGTACGACATCGTGTGCAACGGTCACGAGATCGGCGGCGGCTCGATCCGTATCCACCGCATGGACGTCCAGCAGCGGGTGTTCAAGGTGATGGGAATCTCCGAGGAGGAGGCGAACGAGAAGTTCGGCTTCCTGCTCGAGGCGTTCAAGTACGGCGCGCCGCCGCACGGCGGCATCGCCTTCGGCTGGGACCGCATCACCGCCCTGCTCGCCGGCGCGGACTCGATCCGCGAGGTCATCGCGTTCCCGAAGTCCGGGGGTGGCGTCGATCCGCTGACCGACGCCCCGGCGCCCATCACCGCCGAACAGCGCAAGGACTCGGGCATCGACTTCAAGCCGGAGCCGAAGCCGGCCGGGAAGTAAGAGGACGGCGGAGCCGTCCCGGTGGCGCCGCCCGGGATCCCCGGGTGGCGCCCCCGGGGCACCGGCCGTCGCCGGACCCGGTGCACCGGGTCACGGGACCGGCATCCGTTCGTGCTGCCCACGCACGTTTCGGTCAAGATGCGGTTCGTGCACGAACTGATCGTCGTCCGAACCGGGTAGATTGTCAGGCGATGACTGCAACATTGGCGGAGCCCATGTCGGAAGTGGTGGAGGCGGCGGAGAAGCTGCTGACCCGGCGCACCGGCGCACCCGTGACCTTGGCCGATCCGGTGGATCTCGGCGGCAGCGGCCGCTCGGTGGTCCTGCGCGTGCGGGTCGCGGCGAACCCGTTCTCCCTGCCGCGCACCCTCGTGCTCAAGCAGGTGCCGCCACGCGCGAACCGGCAGGTGGGTTTCCGCGGTGCCGCCACCGACGACGAGGTCGCGTTCCTTCGGGAGGCGGTGTCCTACCAGTTCGCTACCGCCCTGCCCAAGGACGACCGGCCCGGCGCCGAACTCCTGGCCTACGACTTCGAATCCCGTCTGCTCGTGCTCAGCGATCTCGGCGACGCCACTCCGATCGCGACACTGCTGCGCAGCGACGACACCGACACGGTCACCAACACCCTCATGGCCTTCGCCCAGGCCCTCGGCCGGATGCACGCCGCGACCGTCGGGCGCGACGAGGACTTCGCCGCGCTGCTGCGTCGCGCCGAGGTGGCGCACTTCGCCGACGCCGTCGTCGAGCAGGCCACCGGCGCGCTCCGCGGGGTGCCGGACCGCTTCGCCACCGAGTTCGGGCTCGAGGTGCCGCAGAGCGTGATCGACCGCGCCGAGCGGGCCGCGAAGCTGTTCACCGCCGGCCGGTTCCGGGCGTTCAGTCCCTCGGATCTGTGCCCGGACAACATCGTCGTCGGGGACGAGGGCGTGCAGTTCCTCGACTACGAATGGGGCGGCTTCCGCGACGCCACCCTCGACATCGCCTATGCCCTGACCTCCTTCCCGGCCTGCCTGTGCAAGGCACCGCTCACCCTCGAGCGGGCCCGCGCGATGGCCGACGCGTGGCGCGCCGAGGTGGTGGGCATGTGGCCCTCGCTCGGCTTCGACGAGGTGCTCGCCGAGCGGTTGCTCGACGCACAACTCGCGTGGGTGTGGTTGAGCACCTACCTGTTCGTTCCCGAGGACCCGGCCCGCATCGCTGCGGTGCGTGACCACCATCTGTCCGTGCCGTGGACCGACGCGCTGCGCACCCGCTGGTCGCTGCTCGCCGACTTCGCCGGCGACGCCGGACACGACGACGTCGCCGGGCATGCCCGGGACGTCCTCGACCGGCTCGAGCAGCGCGTCGGCGACTGACCACACCACGCCCGGAGCGCCCCGGCGCGGGAGGCTCGGAGGGCTCCGGAGCGGGACGCTCGAAGGGCTCCGGAGCGGGACGCTCGAAGGGTCACGGAGCGGGACGCTCGAAGGGTCACGGCGCGGGACGCTCGAAGGGTCACGGCGCGGTGCGTGCGCAGATCGCCTCGACGAACCGGCCCACCTCCGACTCGGGCAGATGCACGGCCAGGTCGGCCTCGCTGATCATCCCCACCAGCCGATGCTCCTCGACGACGGGCAGCCTGCGGATGCGGTGTTCCTCCATCACCGTCAGGACCCGGCCGACGTCCGCGTCCGCGTCGACCACGTAGGGCTTGCCGTGGGCGAGCGCACCGGCCGTCATCGAACGCGGGTCGCCGCCCGCTGCCACGCACTCGAGCACGATGTCGCGGTCGGTGATGATGCCGTGGAGCCGATTGTCGTCGCCGCAGATCGGCAACGCGCCGATATCCAGTTCCCGCATCCGCCGGGCCGCGGTCTCGAGGGTGTCGTGTTCACCGATGCAGACCGCGTCACGGTGCATGATGTCGCGTGCGGTGGTCATCACTGCCTCCTCCGTTGAAAACGGTTACTGCCCTTCCATTGTCACGCGCGGCGGCGGGCGGTGGAAGGGGGGAGGGGCCATCGAACTCACCCGGCGAAGGCGTGCGTCGCCGCGCGGCCGTCCCAGCCGCCCGGCGGCTCGGCCAGCCCGAACAGCGCCGCGACCGTAGGGGCGACGTCGAGGGTGCGGACGGGCTCGGAGACCGTCGAGCCCCGGCGGAGGCTGGCGTGCCCGCCGGCGACGAAGAACGGGATCTCGACGGTCGCGGCGTGACCGTGATTGCCCGGGATCGGATTCGACAGCGGGCTCGGATCGGAGAACCGCCACCCCGCGTCGCACAGCGCGACCAGATCGCCCGCGGCCGCCCCGAGACCCAGATCCGCTCCCGCGTACAACTCGGCCACGCCCGGCACGGCGGAGGTCACCTCCCGCATCCGCGCGACCGCCTCGAGACGGGCCGCCGGATCGCCGACCCAGTACAGCAGGTTCGCGCCACCGTTCTGCGCGGTGCGCACCGAGCCGGCGAGCAGCGGGTCGGCGCCGAGCACGTCGACGAGTCCGATCACCTGGTCCGGCGCCGACCAGTCCATCCCGTGGTCGGCCAGCACCATCAGCACCGAGCGTTCCCACCGCCCTGTCGCGCGCAGGAACTCGACGAACCGCGCCACCTGCTCGTCCGCCGAGCGCAGCGCCGCCGTCCGGGCGAGCCGCAGTGACGCGCCGAGCACGTCCAGGTGCCCGACGCGGTCCACGTCGCCGAGATTGGTGAACGTGAACCGCGGAGACCGCTCGTCCACCACGGAGATCAGCGCGTCGACCGTGAACCGGTCCGGGGCGTGCTCGGTGAGCGGGAGCAGCGGCACCGGATCCCACGCCACCGACGCGCGACCGCCGAACAAGCCGTGCAGGTACCGCTTGGACAGCACGCTCGCCGTCGTCAACCCCAGTTCGCGGGACAACCGGTCGAGCACCGTGGCGGCGCGCAGGTCGGCCGGCCGATCCAGGTCCCGGGTGCGTCCGAGCGCCGGGTCGAAGACCGAATTCGCGGGCACCCCGTTCCGGTGCGGCAGCACACCGGTCATCATCGCCGCATGGTTGGGCAGCGTCTCGGCCACCGGAATCGCCCGGGCCGCGGTGTACCGGGTGCCGGCGTCGGCGAGCGCCACGAGATGCGGCGTGAGACCCGGCGCGAGCTCGTCCGGACGCATCCCGTCGACGACGAGGACGTGCACGTCCGCGTCCGGAACCAGCGCCGACGTGGCCGCCCTCGCCGGTGCCGCGCCGATCAGGGCCGCGCCGGCCAGCACGGCCGTGCCCGCGAGCATCGTGCGCCGGTCGATCGCCCCGGCGGGCCGCCTCACGGCCGGTCCGCCCGGCGGTGCGCACCGGGGTCGAGCGGGCCGGCCGGGGCGAGCCGCGGCGTGCCGGCTGCGACCCGTCGGCTCGTGCCGTACCGCACGCCGGTCCCCGGGTCGGTCGGATCGAGGACGTAGAACCAGTCCATCTGCACCGCGTCGGCGGTCACGTCCAGGATTCCGAAGCCGTGCGAATCCAGCTCGACGTACCCGATGTGGCGATTCGTCGCCTGTACCGCCGCCTCGATCGACGGGGAGACGGTGCGCGGCGCGACGCCGAGCAACTCGTCGATGTTCGCCGAGGTCACCGAGGGCACCACGAGCTCGGTGGCCACGGTGCCTGCGCCCGGATAGTTCGCGGCGTCGACAGGGATGTCGGCGGCCCACGACGAGTGGATGTCGCCGGTGAGGAACACCACGTCCCGGCCGGAGGCGCGAATCGCGTCGAGCAGCCGTCGCCGGTCCGCGGGGTAGCCGTCCCACTGGTCGACGTTGAACGGCGCCCCCGCAGCCGGGATCCCCGCGACGGCGGTCAGCGCCGCCGTGGTCCGCTCGTCCAGCGGCGGCAGCAGCACGGGTGCGATCATCACCGGGTTCCCGACGAGCTGCCATCGCGTGCCCGAACTGGCGACGCCCGCGGTCAGCCACGCCATCTGCTCGGCGCCGGTGATGGTGCGCTCCGGGTCGTCGAGGCGGCGCCCGTTCACCTGCTCGGATCGGTAGCTGCGCAGATCCAGCATCGACAACTCGGCCAGGCTCCCGAACTGCAGCCGCCGGTACAACCGGGGCGCGTCGGTGGTGCCGCCCGGCCGGACGGGCTGCCATTCGAGGTACGCCTGCAGGGCCGCGGCCCGCCGGTCCGCCCAGATTCCCTCGACGGCCGGATCGTGATTCTCCGCGCCGCCGGACCAGGCGTCGTTGGCGCTCTCGTGGTCGTCCCACACCACGATCCACGGCACCAGCGCGTGCAATCGCTGCAGGTCGGGATCGCTCTTGTACTGGCCGTGCCGGATCCGGTAGTCCGCCAGGGTGACGATCTCGTGTCGCGGATCGTGCGGGCGCACCACCCGGTCACCGGCGGCGTACTCGCCCGTGCCGTACTCGTACAGGTAGTCGCCGAGGTGCACGACGGCATCGAGGTCCGGGCGCGCCGCCAGATGCCGGTAGACGCCGAAGAACCCGGCCTCCCAGTTCGAGCACGACACCACCGCGAACCGCAGGCGGTCCGGGTCCGTGTCCGGCCCCGGCGCGGTGCGGGTACGGCCGACGGGGGAGGACACGTCGCCGGCGGTGAACCGGTAGACGTAGGCGGTGTCCGGTTCCAGGCCCGTCGCGTCGACCTTGACGGTGTGGTCGGACACCGGGGACGTGGTCACGGACCCCGAGGCCACCACGTCGCGGAAATCGCCGTCGGTGGCGACCTCCCAGCGGACCGCCGTCGCCGCGCCGAGGCCGGAACCCGGCACGGCGCCCGGGGCGGGGGTCACGCGGGTCCACAGGATCACCCGGTCGGGCAGCGGGTCGCCGGAGGCGACGCCGTGTGCGAACACGGAGTTCTGCGCCGAGGCGGGGGAGGCGCAGACGGCCGCGAGGGCCGCGGCGCCGAGGACGGCGCCGCCCGCGCGCAGCGCGGTCCGTCGCGACACGGCACGAGGTTCGGTGGGGGGCACCGGACGATCAGACCAGCGTGCCCGGCGATGAGCAAGCACCACAGCCGAACGTCCTGAACGTTCACGGTCGGTTCACGGTCCCGTCGGCCCGGACCGCCGTCGGGACGGGACGGTAGCTTCGTGGGGTGAGCACCTTCTTCGGAGCGGAGGAACCCACCGGCCCGGACGCCTTGTTCGAGGCCCCCCGCCCGGCCGAACCCGAACCCGACCCCGCGCAACCGGCGGCGCGTCCGCCCCGCGGCGGCGGACCGAACGCACCGCTCGCCGCCCGCATGCGCCCGGCCGACCTGAGCGAAGTCGTCGGCCAGCAGCACCTGCTCGCCCCCGGCGCGCCGCTGCGCCGCCTCGTCGAGGGCTCCGGCGCCGCGTCCGTCGTGCTCTACGGCCCGCCCGGGACCGGCAAGACCACCCTGGCCTCCCTCATCTCCGGCGCCACCGGTCGACGCTTCGAGGCACTGTCCGCGCTGTCGGCCGGCGTCAAGGACGTGCGGGCCGTGATCGACCTGGCCCGTCGCCGCCTGAGCGCCGGCGAGCAGACCGTGCTCTTCATCGACGAGGTGCACCGCTTCTCCAAGACCCAGCAGGACGCGCTGCTCGCCGCGGTGGAGAACCGGATCGTGCTGCTCGTGGCCGCCACCACCGAGAATCCGTCGTTCTCCGTCGTTGCCCCGCTGCTGTCCCGCTCCCTGGTGCTGCAGCTGCAACCGCTGGGCCCCGACGACATCCGGGCCCTGCTCGAGCGGGCCCGCACCGACGAACGCGGCCTCGGTGGAAGCGTGCAGATCACCGACGACGCGCTCGAGCACCTGGTGCGCCTCGCCGGTGGCGACGCACGCCGCGCGCTGACCGCCCTCGAGGCGGCCGCCGAGACCGCCCTCGACCGCGGCGGTACGGGCGCGACGATCGACCTGCCGACCGTCGAGTCGAGCATCGACAAGGCCGCGGTGCGCTACGACCGCGACGGCGACCAGCACTACGACGTCGCGAGCGCGTTCATCAAGTCGCTGCGCGGCTCCGACGTCGACGCCGCGCTGCACTACCTCGCGCGGATGATCGTCGCGGGGGAGGACCCGCGGTTCATCGCGCGGCGGCTGATGATCCAGGCCAGCGAGGAGGTCGGCATGGCCGATCCGACCGCGCTGCAGACGGCGACCGCGGCCGCGCAGGTCGTGCAGCTCGTCGGCATGCCCGAGGCCCAGCTCGCCCTGGCGCAGGCCACCATCCACATCGCCACCGCACCCAAGTCGGGTGCGGTCACCGCCGCGCTCGGCGCCGCGATCGCCGACGTCAAGGCCGGCCGGTCCGGGTCGGTGCCGGCGCATCTGCGCGACGGCCACTACGCGGGCGCCCAGAAGCTCGGCAACGCCGTCGGCTACCGCTACCCGCACGACCACCCCGACGGCGTGCTGGCACAGCAGTACGCGCCCGACGAACTCGTCGGCGTCGACTACTACACCCCGACCGGCCACGGCGCCGAGCGCGAGCTGGCACAGCGGGTGCCGAAACTCCGACGGATCGTGCGCGGCGCGCGTTAGCGTGATCCGGGCACCGAGGCGAGGAGGCGACCATCGACACGGCGCACGCGGAGTGGGATCCCCGCTCGGAGGCGGTGCAGGCGGATCAGGTCGCCGGGTACGACGCGATGCGGGCCCGCGGGCCGATCGCGTACGACGGTGACCGCAGCTGGACCGTTTTCGGACACGCCGAGGCCGTGCGGATCCTGGACGACCCCGCGACGTTCTCCAATGCCGTGTCCCGGCACCTGCAGATCCCCAACGGACTCGACGGGGAACGGCACCGCGCGTACCGCGCCGTCGTCGACCGCTATTTCACCGCCGAGCGGCTCGCCGCGTTCGAACCGGCCTGCCGCGCCGTCGCCGCCGAACTGGCCGCCGCACTGCCCCGCGGACGCGCGGTCGAGGTGATGTCCGTGCTGGCCGAGCCGTTCGCCGACAACGTCACGTGCGCGTTCATGGGCTGGCCCGATGCGCTGCGGGCGCCGCTGCGGGCGTGGGCGGAGAAGAATCGTCGCGCCACCCGCGCCGGGGACCGGACGGCGCTGTCGACGATCGCCGTCGAGTTCGACGGCCACATCCGCGCCCAGCTCGACGCCCGTCGCGGCGAGCCCGTCACCGATCCCACGGGCGAACTGCTGCACGAAACCGTGGACGGCCGGCCGCTGCGCGACGAGGAGATCGTCTCGATCGTGCGCAACTGGACCGTCGGCGAGCTGTCGACGATCGCCGCGAGCGTCGGCGTGGTCGCCGGCTTCCTGGCGAACCACCCCCAGGTGCAGGACCGGCTGCGGGCGGACCCGACGCTGCTCGTTGCCGCGAGCGACGAGATCCTGCGGATCGACCCGCCGTTCGTCGCCAGCCGCCGCCGGGTAACTGCCGAGCGCCGGGTCGCCGGTTGCCCGCTGCCCGTCGATGCGCGGGTACAGGTGCTGTGGGCGTCGGTGAACCGGGACGGGGCGGTCTTCGGTGACCCCGACGAGTTCCGGCTCGACCGCGACCCCGCCGACAACCTGGTCTACGGCCGGGGCGTGCACTACTGCCCGGGCGCCCCGCTGGCCCGGCTCGAGCTGAGGGTGCTGTTCGAGGAGTTGCTCGGCCGCACCGCGCGGATCATGCCGGCCGACGGGTGCGCCGCCGTGCGCGCCCGCTATCCGATCGGCGGATTCGCGAAGCTGCCGCTGCAGTTCGACTGAGCGCGTACCGCCGGGTGTCAGCCGGTCCGTCGACGGTCGCTGTGCCGCCTCGGGCCGCCGGTCGACAGGGCCGAACGATACTTCGCTCACGCCCGGCGGATGCTCACGGCGGCCGCCGACGTCGGCGCGATAGGCTGAACGATGGCCGATTCGCCGTGTCCGGACGGGCACGGTAGTCCACACCGTCAGACAAAGAGGACCATCGACGTGCAGACCCACGAGATCCGCAGGCGCTTTCTCGACCACTTCGTGAAGGCCGGCCACACCGAGGTGCCCAGCGCGTCGCTGATCCTGGCCGATCCGAACCTGCTGTTCGTCAACGCCGGCATGGTCCCGTTCGTGCCCTACTTCCTCGGCCAGCAGACCCCGCCGTTCAGCACCGCGACCTCGGTGCAGAAGTGCGTGCGCACCCTCGACATCGAGGAGGTGGGCATCACCACCCGGCACAACACGTTCTTCCAGATGGCCGGCAACTTCTCGTTCGGCGACTACTTCAAGGAAGAGGCGATCGGGCACGCGTGGTCGTTGCTGACCGGCTCCGTCGACGACGGCGGCTACGGCATCGATCCCGAGAAGCTCTGGGCGACCGTGTATCTGGACGACGACGAGGCGTACTCGATCTGGCACGACAAGATCGGCGTCCCCGCCGAGCGCATCCAGCGCCGCGGCATGAAGGACAACTACTGGTCGATGGGCATCCCCGGTCCCTGCGGCCCCTGCTCGGAGATCTTCTACGACCGCGGCCCCGAATACGGCGCCCCGGGTGGCCCCGAGGCCGACGAGGACCGCTACATCGAGATCTGGAACCTCGTGTTCATGCAGAACGAGCGCGGCGAGGGCGGAGCCAAGGAGGGCTACCCGATCCTCGGGCCGCTGCCGAAGAAGAACATCGACACCGGCATGGGTGTCGAGCGAGTCGCGTTCCTGCTCCAGGGCGTCGAGAACGTCTACGAGACCGACCTGCTGCGCCCGGTCATCGACAAGGCCGCCGAGCTCACCGGCAGCGTCTACGGCGCCGACCACGCCTCGGACGTGCGCTTCCGGGTCATCGCCGACCACGCCCGCACCGCCGCGATGCTCATCGTCGACGGCGTCAACCCCGGCAACGACGGTCGCGGCTACGTCCTGCGCCGCCTGCTGCGCCGGATCGTGCGCTCCGCGCGTCTGCTCGGCGCCGACACGCCGACGATGGCCGAGTTCATGGCCGTCGTGCGCGACACCATGAGCCCGTCCTATCCGGAGCTGGCGACGGACTACTCGCGCATCGAGACCGTCGCCGTCGGTGAGGAGACCGCATTCCTCAAGACCCTGGGCACCGGCAGCAAGCTGTTCGAGGGCGCGGTCGAGTCGGCGAAGGCCCAGGGCAGGTCCGTTCTCGGCGGCACCGAAGCCTTCACCCTGCACGACACCTACGGGTTCCCCATCGACCTGACGCTGGAGATGGCCTCCGAGGCCGGCCTGACCGTCGACGAGGACGGCTTCCGTTCCCTCATGGCCGAGCAGCGTCAGCGCGCCAAGGACGACGCCCGTGCCCGCAAGCACGCCCACGCCGACCTGACCGTCTACAAGGAACTGCTCGACCGCGGCCCCACCGAGTTCACCGGCTTCACCGAACTGGTGACCGAGGCGACGGTGCTGGCCGTCATCACCGGCGGGGAACGGTTGCACGCGGCGCAGGCCGGCCAGAACGTCGAGCTGATCCTCGACCGCAGCCCCCTCTACGCCGAGGCCGGCGGTCAGATCGCCGACGTCGGCACCATCACCGCCGGCGGTCTGCGCATCAAGGTCGACGACGTCCAGAAGATCGCCAAGCAGCTGTGGGTGCACAAGGTGACCGTGCTCGAGGGTCAGGTCACCGAGGGCGACGCCGTCCTCGTGCAGGTCGACCCGTCCTGGCGCAAGGGCGCCACGCAGGGCCACTCGGGTACCCACCTGGTCCACGCCGCGCTGCGCGAAGTCCTCGGCCCCAACGCCGTGCAGGCCGGCTCGCTGAACAAGCCGGGCTACCTGCGGTTCGACTTCTCCTGGCCCGGAGCGCTCAGCGAGCAGCAGAAGGCCGACATCGAGGCTGTCACCAACGAGGCCGTCGCGGCGAACTACCCGGTCAACACCTTCGTCACGGACCTGGACAAGGCCAAGAAGATGGGTGCGATGGCGCTCTTCGGCGAGAACTACGGCGACGAGGTCCGCGTCGTGGAGATCGGCGGCCCGTTCTCGATGGAGCTGTGCGGCGGCACGCACGTCGAGCACTCCTCCCACGTCGGCACCGTCACCCTGCTCGGCGAGCAGTCCGTCGGCTCGGGCGTGCGCCGCGTCGAGGCATACGTCGGCCTGGACTCGTACCGGCACCTGGCCAAGGAACGGGCCCTGCTCGCAGGCCTGTCCTCGACCCTGAAGGTGCCCTCCGAGGAGGTGCCCGCGCGCGTCGAATCCCTGGTCGAGCGGTTGAAGGCGGCCGAGAAGGAACTCGAACGCACCCGCGCCGCCGCGGTGCTCGCCTCGGCCGGCACGTTCGCCGAGAAGGCGCAACGCACCGGCGATCTGCTCGTCGTCGCCGAGACGGCCCCCGAGGGCGTGGCCGGCAACGACCTGCGCAGCCTCGCCTCCGACGTCCGCGGCCGGCTCGGCAGCGAGCCCGCCGTGGTGCTGCTCCTCGGTTCGGCCGACGGCAAGGTGCCGTTCGTCGTCGCCACCACCAAGGCCGCCCAGGCCAAGGGCATCAAGGCCGGCGACCTGGTCTCGAGCTTCGGGCCGGTCATCGGTGGCCGCGGCGGCGGCAAGCCCGACATGGCACAGGGATCCGGATCCGACCCCGCCGGTATCCCCGCGGCGTTGACCGCGTTCCGCGCCCGGCTCAGCGAGCTGGCCGGCTGATCGTGGCCGACTTCGCCGGTCCCGACCGCCCGGGTGTCGACGACCCCGGCCGCGGACGCCGCATCGGCATCGACGTCGGAAGTGTCCGGATCGGTGTGGCCTCGTCCGATCCCGACGGGATCCTGGCCACCCCGGTCGAGACCGTGCCGCGCTCGAAGGAACGCGGGCCCGACGCGCCGGATATCCGGCGCATTGTGGACATCGTCACGGAGTACGAGGCCGTGGAGGTTATCGTCGGTCTGCCGCAGACCCTGCGCGGGGAGCCCGGCAAGGCCGCGAAACTGGCCCGTGACTTCGCGGGACGGTTGCGTCGGCGGATGACCGGGATTCCCGTGCGGATGGCCGACGAACGATTCACGACGGTCACTGCGGCGCGGGCCCTCCGCGAGAGCGGAGTCAGTGCGCGCGGTGCGCGGCCGGTGATCGACCAGGCCGCCGCCGTCGCCATCTTGCAGGGTTGGTTGGACGAGCGGAGTGCAGTGGTGAACGTGGCCGAGGACGGCAAGCCGGAGAACGGACGATGAGCCGGCACGGGAGGCCGGACGACGAGTCCACCGGGGCGGACCACGCCTTCGGAGACCGTCCCGGGTTCGGGTCCGCCCAGCAGGACGAGTGGTACCGGCCGCGGCACGGGACCGACGTTTCGCAGCCGTCCGCCGCCGGGGGCGGCCACCGCTACGAGCCTCCGACCCCTCCGGCCGGCGGGCACCCCTTCGACGACGCCCCCACCACCGAGCACGTCTACCGGCTCGACGAGTACGACCCCGGCGCCCCGTCGCAGCCCGAGCCCCGCCCCTACGGTGGACACCCCGCCGACGACCCGGGCGCCGAGACCCAGGTCTTCGAGGCTCAGACCTACGAGACCCAGGGCTACGGGCCCAGCGACTACGATCCCCGCGACCACGACGGATACGACCCCGCGCCGGGCACCTACCGACACGACGACCACGAGCAGCCGCCGACCTACGACGAGTCGGGCTACGACCAGTTCGGGTACGCCGCAGTCGACGACGATCCGCGCGGCTACCCCGAGGCGTCCGCAGCGGGACGGGACTGGACCGACTCCGCCGATCGCGCCGCCCCCGAACCCGTCGGGATGTCCCCGGCCCGCCGGGCCCATGCCCGCTCGGCCCGGGCCCGCCGCACACGCGGCCGGATCGTCGGCGTGCTCGCCGTCGCGGCCGTACTGGTTCTGCTCCTCGGCGGCGGATTCTTCGCCTACCAGAAGTTCACCGGCCCCGATCTGCCGCCCGATTACACCGGTGCGGGCGGTCCCGCCGTCGTCGTGCAGGTGCACCCGGGTGACACCGCCGAGCAGATCGGCGCCGCTTTCAAGGAAGCGGACATCGTCGCCAGCTCCGACGCCTTCTACAACGCCGCCGTCCAGAACCCCGGCATGAACTCGTTGCAGCCGGGCTTCTACTCGATCGCCAGCAAGCTTCCCGCCCGCGAGGCCGTCGCCGCGCTGGTCGACCCCGCGAACCGGGTCGGGGCGCTGGTGATCTCCGAGGGCCGGCAGTTGCACGACATCCGCGATGTCAACACCGGTGCCGTGCGCAAGGGGATCTACACGCTCATCGCGGAGGCCAGTTGCCTCGAACGCGACGGGCAACGCACGTGTCTGACCTACGAGGAACTCGACGCCGCGGGTGCGAGCACCGACCTCGCCGCGCTCGGTGTGCCGGAATGGGCGCGGGCCGCCGTCGCGAACGTGCCCGACCGCAGCCGGCAGCTCGAGGGACTCATCGCGGCGGGGCGCTGGGACTTCGATCCCGGCGCCGGGGCAGCGGACATACTCCGGTACCTCGTCTCCACCAGCGCCGAACGCTACGACGAGACGGGTATCACCCAGGCTGCGGCGAAGGTGGGACTGACGCCGTACGAGATGCTCGTCGCCGCGTCCCTCGTGGAACGCGAGGCCCTGCCGGACGACTTCTCGAAGGTCGCCCGGGTGATCCTCAACCGGCTCGAGATCGGGCAGCCGTTGCAGTTCGACTCGACGGTCAACTACGCCCTCGACGAAACCGAGCTGGCGACCACCGATGCCGACCGGGCGCAGGTCACCCCCTGGAATACGTACGCGAGCCCGGGACTGCCCGCCACCCCGATCTCGTCGCCGAGCATCGAGGCGCTGCAGGCCGTGGAGAACCCGGAGGCGGGGAACTGGACGTACTTCGTGACCATCGACGCTCAGGGCACGACCCTGTTCGCCGACAACTACGACGAACACCTGACGAATACGCAGCAGGCGCTGGAAAGCGGAATCCTCGACAGTGGCAGATGACATCGTGACCGGCGCCCGCAAGGCCGCGGTCCTCGGCAGCCCCATCGCGCATTCGAAGTCCCCGTTGCTGCATCTGGCTGCCTACCGGGCGCTGGGGCTGACGGACTGGACCTACGAGCGCATCGAATGCACGGGCGAGCAGTTGCCGGCCCTGGTGTCGGGACTCGGCCCCGAGTGGGTCGGGGTGTCGGTGACGATGCCCGGCAAGTTCGCGGCCCTCGAGTTCGCCACCGAGCGGACCGACCGGGCCGTGCTGATCGGCTCGGCGAACACCCTGGTGCGGACCGCGAACGGCTGGCGGGCCGACTGTACCGACGTCGACGGCGTCACCGGCGCGCTGCGCGCCGCCGGCGTCGGGGATCTGACCGGCGCGTCGGCGGTGGTGGTCGGGGCCGGGGGGACCGCGCGGCCGGCCCTGGTGGGGCTCGCCGAGCTCGGGGTCGCCACGGTGACCGTCGTCGCCCGCAACGAGATCCGGGCCGCCGAGACGTTCGACTGCGCCGAGGCCGTGGGTATGAAGCCGCGTTGGCTGCCGTTCGACGCCCCGGAACTCGCGGACGTGTGCGCGAGCGCGGGTGCGCTCGTGAGCACCGTGCCGGCGGCCGCGGCCGCGCCCTACGCGCAGCAACTCGGCCGCGCGCCGTTCGTCCTCGACGCGATCTACGACCCGTGGCCGACGCCTCTCGCCGAGGCCGCCGCGGCCCACGGATCCGTCGTGGCGGGCGGCCTGCAGATGCTGCTGCACCAGGCATTCGGCCAGGTCGAGCAGTTCACCGGTCGCCCCGCGCCGAAGGCGGAGATGGCGGCCGCCCTCGCCGGTTGACGACGCGCCGGTCGACGACGCGGCGTGGTCGGCTCCCGGGTCGGTCGCCGCGACCGAGGTGATCGTCGGAAAGTTCCGGCGCGAAGACTGTGCGCGACGCCGCCCGCGTGTGACGGCGCGGGTCGTGCGACGGGACGAATCGCCGTCGCACGACCCGGTGCCGGGGCGCGGTCAGTAGTAATCGGCGCGGGGGTTCCAGGTCGAGATCGCCCAGATGACGACCACGTCCAGGGCGATGATCAGGATCGACCACCACGGGTAGTACGGCAACCAGAGGAAATTCGCCAGGATGGACAGGGCGGCAATGATGATGGCCGCCACCCGTGCCCACGTCGCGCCGGTGATCAGTGCGATGCCGACGACGACGACCACGACACCCATGACGATGTGGATCCATCCCCAGGTCGTGAGATCGAGCTTGAAGGTGTACTCCTGGCCCTGGACGATCACCTCGTCCTCGGCGACCGCCGCAATTCCCTGGAAGAACTGCAGGACGCCGATCGTGGTCATGATGACCGCGGCCCCGATCGACGTCCCCGCCGCGACGGCCTGTTTCGTGGACATGGGTTCCGGTTCGACATGCACGTTGTGTGACACGGTCGTCTCCCTCTCCGAACGGATCTGACGGGTCGAGTGTGCGCCGGGTTGCACAGGTCCAGCAGGGACTTTCGTCCCATTCTCGGTATCGGCGCGGTCACGCACCCCTCGCGCTCCTTCTTTCGGCGACGAGGCGGGAGCAATCCGGTTGCCTGCCCGAAGACAGCCTGCCCGAAAACCGGATGCGCGCAGACATGTGCGAGCTATCGTCGAACATGCAGTGGACCGGTTCTCCGTTCCCCGGTCGGCGTCGCCACCATGCGGGTGTGGCGCCGTGAAACCGCCCGAACTGCTGCCGAAGACCGATCCCGTCGCTGAAACGAGGCACCCGGTGACCGATTCCGACATCGACGAGATGGGTCCGGTCGACTATCTCGTCATCGAGTTCCCCGCCGACCGTCCGCCCGACGGGTCGGCGCTGCCCCTGCTGCGCGATCTCGTCGAGCGCGGCATCGTCCGAGTGCTGGACCTGGCGTTCGTCCAGAAGGATCCGGACGGCTCCGTCGCCGGGATCGACATCGCCGACGTCGGGCTCGAAGGCGAGGTCGATGTCACGCTGTTCGCGGAGGCCGCCTCCGGTCTGCTCGACGACACCGACTTCGCCGAAGCCGGCGCCGCACTCGAGCCGGGCTGTTCGGCGGCTGTGCTCGTGTACGAGAACACGTGGGCAGCACCCTTTGCTCGCGCTCTGCGCCGCAACGGCGCCCAGCTCGTCGCGTCGGGCCGGATTCCCGTGCAGAGCATCCTGTCGTCCCTGGATCGGATCGAGTCCGAAAGCTGAGAACAGACAGAGGGATTCGGCTACGTCGATCCTTCGAGTATGCAGAGGAGTGCGTCATGCCCGGACTGCTGCGGGGCGTCGCCCGCACGGCCGTGGTGGCGGGAACCGCCACCGCCGTCTCCAACCGTGTGTCCCGGCGACAGGGCCAGCGCTGGGCGGGGCAGGAGCAGGCGCGATACGAACGCTACGAGCAGTATCCGCCTGAACCCGCCCCGCCGCCCGCCGCCCCGGCCGCGCCCGTCGCCCAAGGAGGGACGGACCGGATCGCCGCATTGAAGGACCTCGCCGAGCTGAAGGCGCAGGGCGTGCTCACCGAGGCCGAGTTCGAAGCCGAGAAGGCCCGAATCCTGGCTTCCTGACCAGCCGACGGCACGCCCGACCGCGGTGAATCATCCTGCGGGCGGGCGTGTCCCGGCGCCTTCGGGCCCCACATGCTCGAAGTCTCGGTCATCCGCTTCCCGAGTCGTACGTGCGGCCGGATCGTAGGTGCGCGATCGTGATTCGCTGTCAGCGGTGATGGACACGCTGCGGTGCCACTGCGGCCGCGACGGGGATGGGGGCCGTCGGCGCCGAACGTCGGCGTCGCCGCAGTACCTTCTCGCCTTCGATGACGACCGGAACGAGGAGCGACCAACCCACGCAGGCGAGCCACTGGCCGCCGGTCAGTGAGGTGGTCATCAGCAGATCCTGGAGGAAGCCGGCCTCGACGGCGAACACTGTGACGACGACGGGGATGGACAGGATTCCGAGCGCCCTCAGGACCGGAGCGGTCATCCCCGAGTCCGGGTCTCGGCGCAGGGCGAGTCCGCTCAGGATGGAACCGAACGACAAGACCACGAATGCGGTCGTCATCGGGACGTTGGCCGCGGTGGGGCTCATCTCGCCGGGAGCGAGGAGCATCGCAGCGAGGGTGACGGCGAACTGCAGGATGCCATATGCCAGCCACTGCAGTAGCGCCGTGCGGTTCGCGATCGGCACCCCGGGGTCGCGGGGCGTCTTGGTCATCAGGTTCGGCGGTGGCGGGTCGAGCATGATGACCGCAACCGGAAAGAGGGTGATGAAGAAGTGCTGGAACAGCACCATCAGCGGCGTGAGCGCGACGCCGTCGTTGATGTCGAAGATGCTCGCGACGAGGAACAGCAGGACGAGTGAGAACAGCTTGGACATCTGGTAGCGGATGTAGGACACGATCTTGTCGTAGATGCTGCGTCCCAACCTGATCGCGGTGATCAACGTCCCGAAGTTGTCGTCCGTGAGCACCATCTTGCCGGCCTGCTTGGTGACCTCGCTGCCCGAGCCCATGGCCACCCCGATGTCGGCCTTCTTCAGGGCCGCGGCGTCGTTGACGGCATCGCCGGTCATGGCCACTACCGCGCCGCTCCGCTGCATGAGGTCGGCCAGCCGCAGCTTGTCCTGCGGAGTGACGCGGCCGAAGACGTGCAGGTTCGGCAACGCTGCCGTCAGTTCCTCGTCCGACATGGCGTGCAGTTCGGCCCCGCCGATCGCGCCCGGCCCGAGACCGAGTTCGGCACCGATCGCCGACGCTGTGATCGCGTGGTCGCCGGTGATCATGCGGACCTCGATGCCGGCCGCTCGCGCGGTGCGGACCGAGTCGACGGCCTCCGGGCGAAGCGGATCGATGATGCCGACCATCCCGACGAAGATGAGCTCACCGACGAACGACATCGGGTCGGCCTGCACCGCCTCTTCCCGACCGTCGAGCAGGCGGACCGCGAACGCCAGCACGCGCAACCCCTGCTCCGAGAGAGTTCGGTTGGCCGCGCCCAGGTCGTCGCGGACCTCCTCGATCGGTACCTCCCGACGGCCCGGCTGGTAGGCGCTGGTGCAGCGGGCGAGGACGACATCGGGTCCACCCTTGACGAGTTCCACGAATCGGGTGGTGCCGTCGACCGGTAGGTGGTGGAACGTCGCCATGAACTTGTAAGCGGAGTCGAACGGCACCTCCGCGACCCGCGGATACGTCCGCCGGGTCAGCGGAGCGTCGATCCCGATCTTCGCGGCGAGCACCACGAGCGCGGCCTCGGTGGGATCGCCGACGATGTCGCCGGTGTCGGAGACGGTGGCGTCGCTGTCCAGGCACAGGCCGTACGCGAGCAGGGTGAAGTCCGGAACCTCCAGGCCAGCAGCCTGGGCAATCCTCCCCGTCTTGTCGTAGCCCTCGCCGTCCACGGTGTACCAGCGGCCGTGGAAGTACAGGGACCGGACGGTCATCTGGTTCATGGTCAAGGTGCCGGTCTTGTCCGAGTTGATCGCGCTGGTGGCACCGAGTGTCTCGACGTCGGTGAGGTTCTTCACGACGGCCTTGGCGTCCGCCAGTTGACGAGCCCCGAAGGCGAGCATGGCCTGGACGAACGTGGGCAGACCGGTGGGGATGGCGGACACCCCCATGGAGATGCCCAGCAGCAGCAGCGTCGCCAGTTCCTGCCCCCGAACCAACCCGATGATCACGATGATCGCGACCGCAGCCCACGCAATGATCCCGAGAATCTTGGTCAGTGAGTCCAGCTCGCGCTGAAGCGGCGACTTGCTCGGTGCGACGGCCGACAGCATCGACGCGATCCGGCCCATCTCCGTGTGCATGCCGGTTTCCGTGACGATCATCGTGGCGGTGCCCCGGGTGACCGACGTGTTCTGGAAGACCATGTTGCTGCGGTCGCCGAGGGCGACATCGGTGGTGTCGAGCGTGTGGGGGTCCTTCGGGACGGGGGTACTTTCACCCGTCAGCGCCGCCTCCTGCGTCTCGAGGGTGGCCGTCGTGAGCAGCCGACCGTCGGCGGGCACGATGTCGCCGGCCTCCACTTGCACGATGTCGCCCGGGACGAGGTCGGTGGCGGCGAGCTGAACCAGGATGCCGTCACGGATCACGCGCGTCTGCGGGGTCTGCATCCTCGCGAGCGCATCGACGCTGGCACGAGCCTTCAGTTCCTGTTGCGTGCCCAGCACGATGTTGAGTCCGACGAGCACCACGACCACGATCGCCGTCGGTACCTCACCGATGACGATGCTGACGACGGCGACCGCGACCAGCATCAGGTTCATCGGATCTTCGAGCTGCCGAAGCGCGATCGCCCACATCGACGGTCCGGGCTCGGAGGCGATCTCGTTGAGGCCGTACCGGCGGCGGCGGGCACCGGCTTCTCCCGCGGTCAACCCCGAGTGCCGATCCGAGTTCAGCACCGCGACAACGGTATCCGGCTCCTGGACGTGCCAGGTGTTCCGCTCGGCCTGCACGTCGTCGGTGTCGGTGGGATGCCCCTGATCCGGGGGGTGTTCGGTGAGAGCCATGATCGCTTCTCCTCGCCGGAGACGACTCGTCGGAGACGACTCCTCAGAAGGGCGTGGGGATCCAGTGCAGTTGCTGCCTGGGCGTCCGGTATCCGTGCGGACCCCGACGCTCCGGCAGGGTGATGTCGCGGTGTTCGAGCGGTTCGTAGGGAATCTGGCTCAGCAGGTGGCTGACGACATTGAGCCGGCCGCGCTTCTTGTCGTCGTTGTCGGCGACATACCAGGGTGCCCAGCCGGTGTCGGTGTAGCGGAACATCTCGTCGCGTGCCCGCGAATAGTCGTACCACCGGCTGTACGACTGTAGATCGAGGTCCGAGAGTTTCCAGATCCTGCGCGGATCGTCGATCCGGCGTTGCAGCCGCACCGTCTGCTGTTCCTGACTCACCTCGAGCCAGTACTTGAGCAGAACGATGCCCGAGTCGACGATCGCCCGTTCGACCGCGGGCGTCATCTCGAGGAAGTGCCGCGCTTCCTCGTCGGTACAGAACCCCATCACCCGTTCGACTCCCGCGCGGTTGTACCAACTGCGGTCGAAGATCACCACCTCGCCACCGGCCGGCAGATGCGGAAGGTACCGCTGCACGTACATCTGGCTCTTCTCGCGCTCGGTCGGCGCGGGCAGGGCGACCACGCGGAACACACGCGGGCTGACGCGTTCGGTGATCGCCTTGATGACGCCGCCCTTTCCGGCGGTGTCGCGGCCCTCGAACAGAATGCAGACTTTCGCGCCGGAGGATCTGACCCATTCCTGCATGGCGACGAGTTCACCCTGGAGCGGTTTGAGACGTCGTAGATACTCCTTGTTCTTCATCGGCTTCTTCGCCGGCGTTCCCGGTTCCGCAGCGGGCGAACGGAGCTCCCCGGCTTCGTCAACGCGCTTCCGGCCGTGGCCGCCCTTCGGTGCCTTCTTCCGGGCCGATTTGGAACCCATGACCGACTCTCCCGATGTGTGGACTGGAGGCGAGGGGCCTCATCGAACGGCCGGCACTTCCGGAGCGATCGCCGGAAGGTGCATGGAAGCGATTTTCCATCAGTGCCGAGAAATCCGCCGGATTTCGACCATTTCGCCGGCTCGATCGGGGCGACGCAACGGCGGCGGTGGACGCTCGAAATTGCCACCTTGGGTTCTTCGAATGCCCCAGAATGTCACTGGCCACGTTGTGCACGAGTCAGTGCATCTCTTTGTCGAGCGGAAGGGCTCGCCATGCCGGACAGTCTCGACTCTCCGCGCCCGTCCTCGACCCTGCGGCGGATGCTCGTGCCGCTCGCTCTGGCACAGTTCATCTGCAGCTTCGCCGGGTCGAACATGAACGTGATGATCAACGACATCAGTGCGGATCTCGGGACGACCGTGCAGGGTGTGCAGACCGCGATCACCGTGTTCCTGCTGGTGATGGCCGCGTTCATGATCCCCGGAGGCAAGCTGACCGACCGGTGGGGGCGTAAGCGGTGCTTTGTGCTCGGTCTCGTTCTGTACGGCATCGGAGCATTGATCAGCGCGGTCTCGCCCAACCTCGGGGTACTGATCATCGGCAACTCGATCCTCGAAGGGGTGGGCACCGCGCTGCTGATTCCGCCGGTGTACATCCTCACCACGATGCTCTTCAGTGATCTGACCTCTCGAGCGCGGGCATTCGGTGTCATCACCGGGATGGGCGGCATCGGAGCGGCAGCAGGTCCGCTGATCGGTGGTGTCATCACCACCGGCATCGACTGGCGCGCGGCCTTCGTGTTCCAGGCGCTGATCATCGGAGCCATCCTCGTGCTCAGCCGGGGGATCGTGGACCCGGTGCCTCCCGACCCGGCGCGACCGTTCGACGCCGTCGGCGCCCTCCTTTCCGCCGCCGGCCTGGTCTGTCTCGTGATGGGGATCCTGCAGGCAGACACCGATGTCGTCCTGATGGCGATCCTGGTCGTGGTGGGAGCGCTGTTCATCATGGGGTTCCTGCTGTACGTGCGGGCCCGTGAACGGGCCGGCAAGGAGCCACTGCTGTCGCTGTCACTGTTCCGCAACCGCACCTCGAACCTCGCGCTGGTGACGCAGAACATCCAGTGGCTGCTGCTGATGGGGATCGCGTTCGTCGTTTCCGCCTTCCTGCAGGTCGTCCGGGGATACAACGCGATCGAGACCGGCGTGATCTTCACCGCGGCCACCGCCGGCATCCTCGGTGCCTCGCTCGTGGCGGAGCGGCTGACGGCGAAGTACCCGCAGCGCACGCTGATCACAGCCGGGTTCGTCACCACCCTCGCGGGTGTCGGTGTCCTTCTCCTGCTCGTGCGGGCTTGGACGAGTGCATGGGCATTCACGCCAGGGCTGCTGCTCATCGGCATCGGACTCGGGACGATGCTGACGCCGTCGGTCAACGTGGTGCAGTCCGCATTCGCGGAGGAGCGTCAAGGCGAGATCTCGGGGTTGTCGCGGTGCGTATCCAATCTCGGATCGTCGCTGGGTACGGCTGTGGCGGGTACCGTCCTGGTCGCCGGGTTGACCTCGCCCGACCGCGCGTACGCGCTGGCCATGACAGTGCTGGCCGTCCTCGGTCTGATCGGGTTGGTGGCGGCGCTGCTTCTCCCCGGCACACCCGATCGAACTCCGGCACCACGTTGACGGTTTCGGGGGCTTTGCGTATATGGGCGGCGTACGATATGTACGGTCGTCCCGCAAAAGGGGCCACATGGATGCGAGATGAGCATGCCGGGTGCTGGTGCCGACGCTGTCACGGTCGATCGGCTTACCACCGATTTCGGTGGCGATGTACCACCCGCGGTCCTCGAGGCCGCGGTGGTGGTGGGCGTCGGTAATTCGAGCGGGGTTCCGGAGTCGGATCTGCCGGAACCCGGGGGACGGTTCCTCCGTCGGGGTCCGCTGAACTCGGTCGAGTCGCGGACGACGGCGGTACCGTAGCGCGCCGGGATCGCCGTAGCAGGATCCGAGAATTTCATTCCGGCCGGCTTCGGGAAATCACCTTGCCGGTCCGGTCGAGGAGGCTGACCTGATGGATTCCTTCTGGGATTACGTGTGGTACACGGTCGTCGTATTCGCCTTCGTGGCGTATCTGATCGTGCTGTTCCAGATTCTCGTCGACCTGTTCCGCGATCACACCGTATCCGGCTTCGCCAAGGCGGTGTGGGTGGTCGTGCTGGTGCTCTTCCCGTACATCAGCGCACTGGTCTACCTGATCGTCCGAGGCCGGGGGATGGCGCTACGGGCGCAGCAGGCACAGGCGGAAGCCAAGCAGGCCACCGACGAGTACATCCGGAACGTCGCGGCCGGCAAGTCCCCGGCCGAGCAGATCGCCGACGCCAAGGCGCTACTCGACTCGGGTGCGATCACGGCCGCCGAGTTCGAGCACCTCAAAGCTCAGGCGCTGGGACGGGGTACCGCTGGTCGTGACGGCGTCCCCGTCGGCTGAGTCGCGAGCGGGACCGGAAGTCCGGTGCGATCGTCCTTTCATCATGTCGGTGAGGGCAGGTGGCCGGCAGTCGAATTCGTGATCGGGTCCGTTGCGGCAGAAGTAGATTCCAACTCTCGGGGACGGATCCGGCGGAGTCGGCCGGTGCACGCGGAAGGAGTGCGACATGGTCTACAGTGCCCTCGACCCGAGGAGCGATGTCCGTCCCGCGTCGGCGCGGTCGGCTCCGCAGCCGGCCACCAGCGACCTGAGGCGGGTCCGCACCCGGGACGTGCCCCCACCGGGCGGGGACGAAGCCGTGCAGCTCGAGCTGATCGTCACTCGCCTCGCCGTGCGCTTTCCGTCGATGTCGCGCGGCGACATCGAGGTCGTGGTGCGGACCGTCGAGAAGCGGTTCGCCGACGCGAAGGTCCGGGACTTCCTGTCCCTGTTGATCGAGAAGGCAGCCCGCCGCGAGATCGATGAGGGCACAGCGTCGTCTCGGATCGAACTCGCGTAGGCGGACGGCGATGACAGCGCACGGACCCAGGGTGGAGGACGAACCGGCGGCGAGCACGCCCGGGAAGCAGAACAGCGGAGTCCGTGCTGCCGGCACCGAGCCCCAGGACGCGCCGAGTGCGGACGACACGGATCGCGAGACCGGGCGCCGCCGGAGGTTGCTGTTCGTCACCCTTCCGGGGTGCTGGGGCGCACTGCTCTTCGCGTGCCTGTCGTTCACGCCGTCGCTGCTGCCTCGAGGAGGCCTGCTCCAGGGCGTGATCTGCGGCATCACCGCCGCGATCGGCTACGGGCTGGGAGTATTCGCGGCGTACGTGTGGCGCGCCTTCGCCGATCGCGGTCCCCGGCGCCCGCGGCGCGGCTCCTGGTACGTCTTCCTCGCCGCGGCGACGGTGCTGTTCGTCGGCTCCTTCGCCGCCGGACAATACTGGCAGCACCAGATCCGCACGTTGATGGGAGTCACCGAGTACAACGTCGCGCTCGTCGTCCTCTCGCCGTTCGTGGCAGTGCTCGTCTTCGGTCTCCTGCTCGCGATCGGACGTGGCGTGCGGGGCGCGTACCGGTGGCTGACCACTCTGCTCGACAGATGGATCGGGCATCGCGCGGCGAGGGTGCTCGGGTGGATCGCGGTCGCCTGGCTGGTCTACGCGGTCGTCTCGGGTGTGCTGCTCGGTGGCCTCGTCAACGTCGCCAACTCCGCATTCTCTCTGCGCGACACCACGACTCCCGAGGGCGTGCAGCAACCCGAGACGAGCCTGCGATCGGGTGGACCGGGTTCGGTGGTGCCGTGGGACTCGTTGGGGTACCAGGGGCGCACCTTCATCGGCTCGGGCCCCACCACCGAGGAGATCGCACAGTTCGTCGGCCGCCCGGCTGTGGAGCCGATTCGGACGTATGCCGGTCTGGCGTCGGCGGACGACTCCGAGGCTCGGGCAGCGGCGGCGGTCCAGGATCTGGAGCGTGCCGGAGGCTTCGAGCGGGCGAATCTGCTCGTGGTCACGACCACGGGGAGCGGGTGGGTGGACCCGGCGCTGGTGGATTCGTTCGAGTACCTCACCGGGGGCGCCGCGGCGACCGTGACGGTCCAGTATTCGTACCTGCCGTCGTGGATCTCCTATCTGGTGGACCAATCGAAGGCTCGGCAGGCCGGTCGCGATCTGTTCGACGCGGTGTACGACGTGTGGTCGAAGCTGCCCCAGGACGCCCGTCCCCGACTGTTCGTCGCCGGAGAGAGTCTCGGCTCGTTCGGCGGCGAGACCGCCTTCAGCGGCGAATACGATCTGCGTAACCGCACCTCGGGAACCGTGTTCGCCGGGCCCCCCAACTTCAACACGCTGTTCCGGGAATTCAGCGACCGGCGTGAACCCGGCAGTCCGGAGGTCGAACCGGTCTACAAGGACGGGCGCACCGTGCGGTTCACCAACGATCCGCAGGGCGGCATTCCTCCCGCGGATCGTCCGTGGGACGGCAGCCGGGTGCTGTACCTGATGCATCCGTCCGATCCCATCGTGTGGTGGAGCCCGAATCTGATTCTCCGCGAACCGGACTGGATCGGGGAGGCACCCGGCCGGGACGTGCTCGAGGACATGGTCTGGATTCCGTTCGTCACGTTCTGGCAGGTCACCGCCGATCTGCCGTTCTCCACCGGAGTGCCCGGCGGCCACGGCCACAAATACACCGGCGAGTACGTCGACGGCTTGAACACGGTCGTGCAACCGGTGGGGATCACCACCGAGCAACTCGCCACCCTCCGGGACATCATCGACGCGGGGGAGTAGGGCACCGGTCGATGCGGATCGCCGTCCTCCCGCGCACGGCGTTCGGGATCCGGTCGACGCAGCGCGGCACGAGCGGCCGCGTCCCGTCGGATGCCGGCGAGGCCGTGCCACGAAATTCGTTCGCGCGGCAGCAGGTATGCGGACTGCCCGAAGTGCGGTGAGCGCCCTGTGGGCGGTGCCATACTTGCGGAATGTCTCGGAGGCGAGCTCTCGCTCGACTGCCCGGAGTCGAGACGGTACGGGGCTACCGTCGGGACTGGCTGCGCTCGGATCTCGTCGCGGGTCTCGTTCTCACTGCCCTGTTGATCCCCGCCGGCATGGGATACGCCGAGGCGGCGGGACTGCCCGCGTACGCGGGGCTTTACGCGACGATCGTTCCGCTGCTCGCCTACGCGATCGTGGGGCCGTCCAAGATCCTCGTCCTCGGCCCCGATTCGTCGCTGGCGCCGTTGATCGCGGCGGCGGTGGTGCCGCTGGCCGTGACCGACGACCCCGAGAGCGCCCTCGCATTGGCCGGCGTCCTCGCCGTGCTCGTGGGTGCCATCATGATCGCGGGCGGATTCCTGAACCTCGGCTTCGTCACCGAGCTGCTGTCCAAGCCGTTGCGGCTGGGATACCTCAACGCCATCGCGCTCGTCGTCATCGTCGGGCAGTTGCCGAAGCTGCTGGGCTTCTCGGTGGACGCGTCCGGGTTGCTCGGTGAGATCGGCGCGATCGCCCGCGCGGTGGGGGACGGGCAGGTGGATCCGACAGCTGCCTGGGTCGGAGTCGCATCGCTGCTGGTCATCGTGGGTTTCAAGGTGCTGCATTCGAGGGTCCCGGGGGTGCTCGTCGCGGTCGTGGGAGCCGTGATCGTGGCCGCGGTGGCGGATCTGAGCGACGACATCGACATGGTCGGCGCACTGCCCGAGGGCCTGCCGCGTCCCTCGTTCGGCGGGGTCGACTGGGGTGACGTCGCGTCTCTGGTGGGACCGGCCGCGGGCATCGCGCTGATCGCATTCGCCGACTCCGGTGTGCTCTCCCGCACCTTCGCTGCCCGGCGGGGGGAAAGCGTCGACGGGAACACGGAGATGAAGGCGATCGGGGTCGCCAACGTGGCCAGTGGCATGTTCGGGGGGTTTCCCATCTCTGCCAGCGGATCGCGCACGCCTGTGGCAGAGCAGAGCGGGGCGCGTACCCAGCTTGCCGGCGTGGTCGGCGCCGTGGCGGTGCTGTTGTTCGTCCTCCTGGCACCGGGAGTGACCGCGTACCTGCCCCAGGCGACCCTCGGAGCGGTGGTGATCGTCGCGGCGACGGCGCTGGTCGACGTCCGCGGGCTGGTGCAGATGTGGCGTATGAGCCGGACGGAGGCGTTGCTCGCGGCCGCGGCATTCGTCGGCGTCGCACTGGT
This sequence comes from Rhodococcus ruber, assembly GCF_016804345.1. Classification (NCBI taxonomy): domain Bacteria; kingdom Bacillati; phylum Actinomycetota; class Actinomycetes; order Mycobacteriales; family Nocardiaceae; genus Rhodococcus; species Rhodococcus ruber. The sequence continues at coordinate 2,881,739 of NZ_CP044211.1, forward strand.
GGGAGTCCTGCAGGGCATCCTGGTCGCGATCGGACTGTCGTTCCTCGCGGTGGTGGTGCGGGTGTGGCAGCCGTACCGGGCCGAATTGGTGGCCGTGCCCGATCGGGAGGGCTTCCACGACCTCGCCCGTCATCCCGAGGGCCGGCGCATCCCGGGATTGGTCATCGTCCGATTCGACGCACCGCTGTTCTTCGCCAACGGGGAGATGTTCGATCGCTACGTTCGCTCGCTGGTGACCGATTCTCCCCGTCCGGTCGAATGGGTCGTGCTCGCCGCCGAACCCATCATCGGATTGGACACCACCGCGGTCGACGAACTCGTCGACCTCGACCGCTACCTGGAGAGTTGCGGCATCAGGCTGGTGTTCGCGGAGATGAAGGGCCCGATCAAGGATCGGCTGGTGCGGTTCGGTGTGGGCGACCGCTTCGATCCGTCCCGCTTCCATCCCACGCTCGAGGCTGCCGTGGACGCCTTCGAGTCCCGCGATCGGCTGCACGACCCGATCCGACCGGGAGACGACGACGGCGCGGAATCGTGACACCCGGAGCGGTCCGCTCGACCGAACGGCACGTCGCTGTACGACGGTCCCACGATGTGACCTGCGAGCCACGGCTCGATCCGGTTGAGGAGAAAGGTGGGATCCGATGGGAACCGATACGCACGCGCTGCTTCACGGCCCGTTGTTCTCGCGCCGTCGACCGTTGGACCGCGAGAACGCGGCGAGTCGGATCAGCGCCTACGTCTACGGCAATGTCCTCGTCCTTGCGGCGCTGGTGCCGATCGCCACTTCGAGTGAGCGCGTCGGGATTCTCGTCGTCCTCGGCACGGCCCTGTCCACCTTCCTTGCCCATGCCTTCGCCGAAGGCGTGGGTCAGAGTGTCCGAGAAGGAATCACGGTGACTCGAGCGGACAAGATCCGCGAGCTGCGCAACTCCGTACCGATTCTCAGTTCCGCTGTGCTGCCGTGTGCAGTCCTCGGGACCGCGCTGCTGGGATGGCTCGAGCCGAGGACCGCCCAGATCGTGGCCGAAGTCGCGGTGCTGGTCCGCATCGGAGGAATCGTGTGGGTCATCGGCCGGTTGAAGGGCGAACGTCCCACCCGTGCGTCGGTGGTTGCTGCTGCGCTCTTGACCGCGATCGCGACCGTCGTCGTGATCGTGAAGATCGTGCTCACTCACTGACCCTTGTCACGAGGGGGTACCGGACCGCTCGGTTCCGGCGGCAACCTCGGCATTCTCGAGCCGGGGATGGCGCCGGTGTGATGCAATGAGGTGGTGTGCAGATGGATGGCCTACTCGGGCGATCCGATCCTCGTGGAGGACTTGCTGTTCAAGCCCGAGCATTCCCTGATCGACCAGAGCCTGCACTCGCGGCTCGGGGCGACCACCACCAACGGTGACGGATTCGGGATCGGGTGGTACGGCGAGGAGGACGAGCCGGCCGTGTTCAAAGGGGTCGATCCGGCGTGGAACGACCGCAATCTCCGGGAACTCGCCGCCCATGTGCGCACGCCGCTGCTCCTCGCGCACATCCGCGCCTCGACGGGCACACCGGTTCAGCGCAGCAACTGTCATCCGTTCCGTCACGGCCGTTGGCTGTGGATGCACAACGGGGTGCTGAGCGAATTCCGGCGCATCAAACGCGATCTGGTGCTGGCGGTCGATCCGGAACTGTATCCGGACATCGAGGGGTCGACGGATTCGGAGGTACTGTTCTTCCTCGCCCTGACCTTCGGCTTGTCGGACGATCCGATCACCGCGGTCTCCAGGGCCGTCGGGACCGTCGAACATGTCGCTCGCGCCAAGGGCGTCGACGACCCGGTGCAGATGACCGTGGCCACCACCGACGGCGAATCCCTGTGGGTCTTCCGGTACTCGAGCGTGGGCCGCAGCCGCTCGCTGTTCTTTTCCACGGCGGTCGACAAGGTCCGGGCGCTGCATCCGGAGGTGGAGGTGCTGCATCGCCTCGGCCCCGAGACCCGCTTCGTGGTCTCCGAACCACTGCGCGACCTGCCGGGTGCCTGGAACGAGGTGCCCGAGGCGTCCGTCGGAATCGTCCGGCCCGGGGCGGACGAGATCCTCCCGTTCCGGCCGCTCGAGCCGGTCTGACATTCACCTGAAGGAATGTCGCGAGTCGTGCTGGGCACCCGGCCCGGCGGACACATCCGGCAATCAGGAGGAGGCGGCGTGTACACGTACAAGGTGATCGAAGTTCGCGAGAAGATGCTCGGCGGCAAGATGTCGGGTGACAAGCTCGAGCGGCTCCTCAACGAACAGGCCCGACAGGGGTGGCGCTTGAAGGCGATCACGTCGGCGGACATCAAGGGCCGGCTCGGTCCAGGCGGCGTCGAGGGAATGCTCGTGACGTTCGAGCGCGAAGACTGAGACACGCCGGCGGCGCCCGGCGCGTCACCGGAACCGCACGTGTGTGCATCACCGGCGGTACACGACCGACCAGCGGGAGTATGCGATGCGTATCGAAGACTACGGTCTGATCGGAGATCTGCAGAGTGCCGCGCTCGTCGGCCGCGCCGGCAACATCGACTGGTTGTGCCTGCCTCGGTTCGATTCGCCGTCGTGCTTCGCCGCGCTGGTCGGTGACGATCGGCACGGGCACTGGAGTCTGCGCCCGGCAGCCGAGACCACGGGGGTCACGCGGCGGTACCGCCCCGGAACGCTCATCCTGGAGACCGACTTCGAGACCGCGGACGGTGCGGTCCGCGTGATCGACTTCATGCCGCGCCGCGGCGACGGACCTCCGCGGCTCATGCGCATCGTCGAGGGGTTGCGCGGCAGGGTGTCGATGCGGATGCGTCTGTCGCTCCGACCGGACTACGGCACGATCACGCCTTGGGTCGAGCCCGCTGCCGACGGTGTACTCGCCACCGCGGGACCCGACTCGTTCCGGCTGAGTACTCCGGTGCCGCTGGGGATATCGGATGGTGATGCGACGGCGGACTTCACCGTCGCCGAGGGGCGACGCGAGCGCTTCACGCTGTGCTGGCACTACTCCTTCGGTCCCCCGCCGTCGGTCGAGGACGCGGACTCGGCGCTGGCCCGCACGCAGGCGTGGTGGCACGAGTGGAGCAGCCGGCTCGAGTACGCCGGACCGTACCGGGACGAGGTACTCACCTCCCTCATCGTGCTCAAGGCCATGACCTACGAGGTGACCGGCGCGCTGATCGCAGCGCCGACGACGTCCCTGCCCGAGGACATCGGGGGAGTGCGCAACTGGGACTACCGGTTCTGCTGGATCCGTGACTCTGTGCTGGCCCTGGAATCCCTTCTCGCCGGCGGATACACCGAGGAGGCGTTCTCGTTCCGCAGTTTCCTCCAGCGGGTCGGCACGGGAGACCCCGCGAAGATCCAGATCATGTACAGCATCGGCGGTGAGCGGCGCTTGACGGAGTTCGAGCTGCCCGACATGCCGGGATACGAGGGATCCGCCCCGGTACGGGTCGGCAACGCCGCCTCGGAACAGTTCCAGCTCGACGTCTACGGCGAACTGATCGGCGTCGCCTTCCTCAGCACCGAGGCCGTGGGGCGGGTCGAACCGCACCTGTGGCCGCGCTGGCGCACTCTGATCGAATACGTCGAGTCGATCTGGGGTGAACCCGACGACGGAATCTGGGAGACCCGCGGGCCGCGGCGGCACTTCACCCAGTCGAAGGTGATGGCATGGGTGGTGTTCGACCGGGCGGTCCGCCTGGTCGAACGTTACGACCTGGACGGTCCGGTCGAACGGTGGAGGCGGCTACGGGACGAGATCCACGACGAGGTGTGCGAGCGCGGCTACGATGCGCAGCGCAACACCTTCACCCAGTACTACGGATCGGAGGAACTCGACGCCAGCGTGCTGACGATTCCGCTCGTCGGCTTCCTGCCGGGCACCGACGAGCGGGTGACTGGCACGATCGACGCGGTCACCCGCGAACTCGGGCGCGACGGGTTCGTCTCGAGGTACTCGACCTCCCGGACGGACGACGGTCTGCCCGGCGACGAAGGCCAGTTCCTGGCGTGCTCGTTCTGGCTGGTCGCTGCGCTCGCCCGCAACGGCCGTGTCGAGCAGGCTCGGACGTTGTTCGAGCGGCTCGCCGCCTTGAGCAACGATCTCGGGTTGCTGGCGGAGGAGTACGACGTCGGACGTCGTCGCCAGGTCGGCAACTTCCCGCAGGCGTTCAGCCACCTGACCCTGATCGGTGCGGCCTACGCGATCGCCGCGGCAGAGGGCGCAGCCGACGAGAGGTGACCGGTACGCGGCACGAGATGTCAGGACTGCCGGCCTCGGTGCCTCGGCACGGCCGGTGGAGGTCAGGACGAGTCTCGCGCGGACAGTTCCTCCAGCAGGATCGGCACGCCGAGGTTGAGCGAGTGGATGCCGACGGTCGTGGCGAGTTTGAGGACTTCGAGAATTTCGTGTGCGGTGACGCCCAGATCGAGTGCGGCCCGGATGTGCCGCTGCAGTCCGGGGCCGTACATGTGGGTGCAGGAGGCATCGACCGCAATGCACAGCAACTGGACGACCTGCGGCGGGAGCACACCGCTTTCGTAGGGTTGCATCGTCGCAGTCAGGTAGTGCTCGGTCCATCCGGGATCGAGTTCGTCGAGTCCGTCCCACATCGGATTCCAACTGCCCTCGCGCTTGAGGCGGTCGACGATGGACGAAGCTGCTTCGTGGGTTGTCATCGGCCACTGCCCTGACCTGCGACGGCTGGAACCAGTTCGCGTTTGAGGATCTTTCCGGTGGCGGTCATGGGCAATACGGTGGCGAACTCGATGTGACGGGGATACTTGTAGCCGGCCATCTGCTCCCTGCACCAGGCGATCAGCTCGGGTTCGGTGATCGGTGCGCCCGGTTCGCGGATGACGAACGCCTTGACTTCCTCGCCGTGACGATCGTCGGGGACGCCGACGACGGCGGCGAGGGAGACGGCCGGGTGGGTCATGAGGACCTCTTCGATCTCGCGGGGGTAGACGTTGAAACCGCCGCGGACGATGAGGTCCTTGGCGCGGTCGACGATGTAGTAGAACCCGTCCTCGTCACGCCGGGCCAGGTCGCCGGTGCGCAGCCAGCCGTCGCGCATCACCTCGGCGGTCGCCTCGGGTCGTCCGAGGTAGCCCGTCATGATGTTGTGGCCGCGCAGGACGAGTTCTCCGACGCCGTCGTGGACGGGATTCCAGTGTTCGTCGACGAGAGCGGCCTCGATGCCCCACACCGGTACGCCGATCGAACCGGGACGCGGGGCGCGTTCGGGGTCGCTGAACATCGCCAGCGGCGAGGTTTCGGACAGTCCGTAGCCTTCGAGGATCTGGACATCGAACCTGTCCTTGAACTGCGTGAGGATCTCCACCGGCAGCGCCGCGCCGCCGGAGATCGCCCGACGCATGGTCCGCGCGATCTTTTCGACGTCGACGCCGGCCGCCTTCGCGGCGTCGAGCGCACCGAGCAGCGCCCAGTACATTGTCGGCACCCCGGCGAACACGGTGATGTCGTGCTCGTCCATCAGGTGCAGCGCCGCGGGGGCGTCGAAGCGGGGCATGAGCACGCAGGTGGCACCGACCGACAGTGCGGCGTTCATCGTCACGGTCTGGCCGAAGGAGTGGAACAGCGGCAGGGTGAGCAGATAGGTGTCCGGACGCTGCGGGGTGCTGTCGAACAGGCGGTTCGCGGTCAGGGCGTTGAGCACCATGTTGGCGTGGGTCAGTTCGGCGCCCTTGGGCCGGCCGGTGGTGCCGCTGGTGTAGAGGATCACGGCGGTGTCGACGGGTTCGCGCACGGCGGTGGCGAACGTGTCCGGCTGCTCGGCGGTGGCGTGGGCCAGGGTGGCGACGCCGTCGAGCGGGGACGGGGCCTGCGGATCGCGGGTGATCAGCAGCATGGTGCGGCAACGGTCGGCCCGGTCGAAACCGGCCCTGCCGTATTCGCCGACGGGAAGTTCCGCGGTCCCTTCGAAGCAGAGGTAGAGGGCGGCACCGGAATCGTCGAGGTGATAGGCGATCTCGCGAGGCTTGAGCTGAACGTTCAGGGGCACGACCACCGCGCCGGCCTTGAGGATGCCGTAGTAGACGGCGGGAAACTGGGGGACGTTCGGGCACGAGAGCGCGACCTTGTCGCCCGGCGCGACGCCCTCGGCGACGAGCAGGTTGGCGATCCGGTTGGCCTGCGCGTCGAGTTGCGCGTAGGTGAGTCGTTCGCCGCCGAGGACCAGCGCGGTCCGGTCGGGGTAGCGGCGCGCGGAGTCCTCCAGCAACACGGAGAGATTGAGCATACGAATCGATGTCCTGTCGGAAGGGGACGAGGGGATCAGACGAGGGGAGCGCCGGTGGCGGCGCGGACCTGCTCGTCGGTGACGCCGGGCGCGGTCTCGACCAGGACCAGTCCGTGGTCGGTGACGTCGACGACCGCGAGATCGGTGACGATGCGCTGCACCACGGCTCGGCCGGTGAGGGGCAGCGTGCACTTCTCGACGATCTTCGGATTGCCGTGCTTGTCGGTGTGTTCCATGAGCACGATGACCTTGGCGGCGCCGTGGACCAGGTCCATCGCCCCGCCCATGCCCTTGACCATCGCGCCGGGCACCATCCAGTTCGCGAGGTCACCGGTGGCCGAGACCTGCATCCCGCCGAGCACCGCGGTGTCGATGTGACCGCCGCGGATCATCGAAAAGCTCGTCGCCGAATCGAAGAACGACGCGCCGGGCTCGACCGTGACGGTCTCCTTGCCCGCGTTGATCAGATCCGCGTCCACCTGCTCCTCGGTGGGGTAGGGGCCGGTGCCCAGGATTCCGTTCTCACTGTGCAGGGTGACCTTCACCCCGGCGGGCAGATGGTTCGGGATCAGTGTCGGCAGTCCGATACCGAGGTTGACATATTGGCCGGGCGAGAGTTCGGCCGCGGCACGGGCGGCCATCTCGGTCCGCGACCATCCGAGGATCTTGGGTTCTGCTACTACGGTCACGTCAGGCTCCTTTTCCCGTCGAGACGGTGCGCTTTTCGATCTGCTTGTCCTGGGCGCCGGTGTGCACGATGCGATCGACGAAGACGCCCGGCAGGTGTACCTGGCCCGGGTCGATCTCGCCCGGTGCGACCAGCTGTTCGACCTGGGCGATGCAGATGCGTCCGGCCGTCGCGGCGAGCGGGTTGAAGTTCATTGCGGCCTTGTTGAACACCAGGTTGCCCTCGGTGTCGCCGCGCAGGGCGTGTACCAGTGCATAGTCGGCGGTGATGGACTCTTCGAGCACGTACTGCTTGCGGCCGAACTCGCGGATCTCCTTCGGTGGGGACGCGACTGCCACCGAGCCGTCGGGGTGGTAGCGCCACGGCAGGCCACCATCGGAGACGGGGGTGCCGACACCGGCCGGGGTGAAGAAGGCTGGGATGCCGGCGCCGCCGGCGCGCAGCTTCTCGGCCAGGGTGCCTTGCGGCGTCAGTTCCACTTCGAGTTCACCGGAGAGGTACTGCCGGGCGAACTCCTTGTTCTCGCCGACGTAGGAGGCCGTCACTCGTCGGATCCGTCGTCGTTCGAGGAGGATTCCCAGTCCGCGGCCGTCGACGCCGCAGTTGTTGGAGAACACCTCGAGGTCGGTCGCGTCCCCGGCGGCGATCGCGGCGATCAGCTGGTCCGGGATGCCGGACAGGCCGAACCCGCCGACGGCGAGGGAGGCTCCGGAGGGAACGTCGGCGACCGCCTCGGCGGCCGTTTCATAGATCTTGGTCATTTCGTGGTTTTCCGGACGTGAGCGAGGCGCTCGGAGTGTGGACGGGGACGGAGTCGCGGTGCCGGTGGGGTTCAGCTGTGTACCGGGAGGGCGGTGCTGTCGAGCAGTTGCCGGAGCAGGTTCTCGGCGTCGGGCCAGTAGCCGTATCCGGCGGCGGGATTGAGGTGCCCGACGTCGCCGAGGTCCACCAGGCGGCTGCCCCACGTTTCGGCCATGCCGGCGATGCGCCGGTAGCCACCGAGCGGATCGGTGCGGCTGGCGGCGACGATGCTCGGAAACGGCAGCCTGCGGCGGGGGATGGGGTTCCATCCGCCCCGGTCGAGGTCGTCGGTGGTCGGGTAGCCCTCGGGCAGGGGTAGTTCCAGGTCTGCCGGCGTGGCCAGCAGCGCGCCCTGGATCGGACGCGTCGGGTTCTGCGCCCAGTGCACGGTGATCATCACGCCGGCGCTGTGGGCGACGAGCACCACGGGTCCGTCGATCTCACGCAGGACGTCGTCGAGTGCGGCGACGCGGGCAGCGCGGCTGAGCTTGTCGCGCTCGAGCGGAGGAACGGTCCGGACGTCGGAAAGACGTTCGGCGAGCAGGGTCTGCCAGTGATCGGCGACGTGGTCGCGCAGGCCGGGGACGATGACCACGGTCGGGGAGTGGGAGGGGTTCACGGGTGACTCCGGGAGATGGGGTGGGAACGGGACGACAGTCGTTCAGGCAGCCGTGCCGGGGCCGGTGCCGAGGGTGGTGAACTTGCGCAGGCCCAGCGGGTAGAGGCGTTTGCCTGCTACCAGTGCGCCGATGGCGAGGACGTAGACCAGCGGGGACAGCTGCAGCGCTTCCCGCAGGCCGAGTCGGTCGGCGAGGATGCCCACGACGAAGGGCCCGAGGGCGAGGCCGAGCAGATTGTTGGCCACGGTCAGCGTCCCCATGGCGGACGCGCGGACGGACGAGTGCGTGAGGTTGGCGACCATGGCCGCGGTGGGTCCGGAGGATCCGGCGGAGAAGAACGCACCGATGCCGAGCAGCACCAGTTGCGCGGTGCCCGTGTCGAGACGGAACGCGAGGGCCAGGCACGCCAGGGAGATGGCGCAGAAGGCGATCGCGGTGGTCCACTTGCGGGTGATGTCGTGCCGTCCGACGCGGTCGGTGACGATCCCGCACACCACCATGCCGCTGCCGACGAGCAGGACGACGATCGAGGCGGCGACGCCGGCCTTGTCCGGGGCGAGGCCGTAGTAGCGGTTGAAGAAGCTCGGCGTCCACGACAGCAGGACCGCGGCGGTGAACATCTGGAGGCCGCCGCCGGCGTAGGCGCACAGCACGGCGGGGTTGGTGAACAGGCTCGACACCGGCGCGCGGAATCCGTCCGGCGGTGTGGTCGCGGCACCGGCGGGTCGCTCGTCGCCGGCAGCGGGCCGGTCGTCGGCGGCGTGCGCGGCGAGCCTGCGCTCGGTGACCAGGGCGCGGAACAGTGCCACCAGGATGAGCCCGAAGACCGCCATCGCCGCGAACGACCACCGCCAGCTCAGATGAACGGCGATGACGCCGCCGAGGGCGACACCGAGGACCGAGCCGAACGAGCCGCCGGCCATGAACGCCCCACTGAGGGAGGCGTGGACCCGGGGAGCGAACACGCTCAGTACCACCGCGATTCCGACACTGCCGTAGGCGGCCTCGCCGACGCCGACGAGGAATCGCGCGCCGAGCATCTGCTCGAAGTTGGTGGCCACCGCACACATGAGAGTGGCCACCGACCACAGCACCGCCATGAGCACCAGGCTCTTGACCCGGCCCCACCGATCGGCCAGCAGCGACAGCGGGAGGGTGAGCAGTCCGACCATGAGCGCCACGATGCTCGTCAACGATGCGAGCTGGGAATCGGTCAGGGCCCATTCGGCTTTGAGGAACGGGAAGACGGCACTGAGAACCTGCCGGGACATGTAGTCCGACAACAACAGTCCGAAGGTGAGAGCGAACACGAGCCACGGGTACTTCCGCGATCGGGTCCTCGGACCGGCGGGGGTGCTGGTGGCGGTGTGGTTCTCCAGGGAGGAGGTGGACGATCCCATGGGTGCTCCTGCAAGGCTGGGGCGGCGGGCGGGGATGCGCATCGGGGAGCGCCCACCGCGAGAGGGGCGAGGACAGGGAGGGCTCGACGGACTCGGTCACCGGCCGGGTCCCGGGGCACGCGGTGCGGGTCGCGTGCCCCGGGGGTCGGTGGGTCAGCCGTGGTGGGTGAAGCCGACCTGTCCGGGCCGGCGATTGGGGGCATAGCCGAGCTTGGCGAGGGTTTCGTCGGCGTCGCGGTAGGTCTCGCCGATCCGGTAGATCTCGCGGGCCTCCTTGCCGGTGGCGACCTCGCGGCCCAGTTCCCCGGCGATGCGGACCAGCTGCCGGATCTGCTGCACCGACGTCATCTTCTCGCCCTTGCGGCCCCAGATGGTGTCCTCGTTGCCGCAGCGGGTGTGCAGGCCCATCGCGATGGCCATCGCGTTGACCGGGAGCACGGACCGCATGAGCGTCTCGAGGGTCAGGCAGGCGCCGTCCGGAACCCGCTGGACGAAATTCATGATGTTGTACGGATTGGGGCCGTCGAAGCCGCCGCCGATACCGACCCACGTCAGGTTCAACGGTCCGGTGTAGACCCCGCGCCGGATCAGTCGCTCGACGGTCTCGAGCTGCGGGATGGACGAGAGCTGGAAGTGCGGCTGAATACCCTTGGCCTGCAGTCGCTTCAGATGCTCCGCAACCCACTCCGGACCGGCGGGCACGGTCATCTCCCGGTACGTCGCCGCGAGTTCCGGACGCTCCATCGAGGTGCCGGCGATGTCGTCGGCCGTCATCAGCTCCATGATGTTCATCTGGCTGGTGTTGATGGCGATGGTCACCTGGTCCGGCGCCGGGTCGAGCTCGGCGAGCATGTGCCGGGTGTCGTCCGAGAGCCACTTCGCCTCGGCGCCTTCGCCTTCGGGGGCGAAGGAGATGGATCCACCGACCTGCAGGATCATGTCCGGCACCGCTTCGCGCAGGCCGGCGAGCAGCTCGTTGAACTTCGACAGTCGCTTGCTGCCCTTGCCGTCGAGTTCACGGACGTGGATGTGCAGCACGGTCGCGCCCGCCTCGTAGCAGTCCACCGCCTGCTGGACGTGCTCCTCCATGGTCAGGGGAAGATCCTCGCGGAAGTCGTCGAGCTCCCATTCCGGGCCGTAGGGCGCGGCGGTGATGACCAGCTTCTCCTGGTTCTCGGGGAACAGGGCGTCGTCGTGGAAGTGCATTGTCGGGTCTCCGTTTCGGAATGTGGACGGTGAAGAGAGGGAAGGGAAGAACTCAGAACGGCCGGTCGCCGACGATCCCGGCGCGTTCCATCTTGCGAACGGCGGGCCAGTAGTCCTGCACCGCGTAGTGCTGCGTGGAGCGGTTGTCCCAGATGGCGACGCTGTTCTCCGTCCAGCGCCAGCGCACCTGGTACTCGGGAATCGACGCCTGGCTCGTCAGGAACTGCAGCAGGTTGCCGGCACCCGGGGCGTAGTCGATGCCGAATCGGACGTTCTCGGCGGTGTGGTAGTTGACCAGGTGGGTGGTGAAGGAGTTGACGAACAGGATCTTCTCGCCGGTCTCGGGGTGGGTACGCACCACCGGATGTTCCGCATCCGGGTAGCGGGCGTGCAGCGCATGCCGCTGTTCGAGCGGCAACCGGGCGCCGAAGCTCGCCTCGATGCTGTGCCGGGCCCGCAGGCCGGCGATCTGCTCCTTGACCGAGCCGGGCAGCCGCCGGTAGGCCTCGGCCATGTTCACCCAGATGGTGTCCCCGCCCACCGGCGGGGTCTGCACACAGCGCAGCACGCATCCCAGCGGCGGGTTGTCGCGCCACGTGGCGTCGCAGTGGTAGGCGTTCTCGTAGTGCTCGGGCGGGCTGTCGAGGTCCTTGTAGATCCGCACCAGCCCGGGATGGTCGGGGTCGCTGCCGACCACCGGGTGATCCTCGAGCGGGCCGAACCGCTCGGCCAGGGCGACGTGCTCGGCACGGGTGATGTCCTGATCGCGGAAGAACAGCACCTTGTGCTCGAGCAACAGGGCTCGCAGCTCGGCGAACAGCGTGTCGTCGCGCGAGACCTCACCGAGGTCCACGTCGAACAGTTCGGCGCCGATCGTGCAGGTCAGTGGTTCGACCCGGAAGGCCGGGGAGACCGGACTCGGCGGTCGGGTGGCGGTGGTCATGGATGTCCTTCGGAAGTGGGCGGACTCCGGGTACGGCCCGGACCGGGTCAGAGGGCGAAGACCGACGAGCCGATGCTGCGGCCGGCCTCGAGATCGCGATGCGCCTGCACCGCGTCCTCGAGTGCGTACCGCTGGTTGATCTCGATCGCGATCTCGCCGGTCGCGACGTGCGAGAACAGCTCCGCGGCGAGGGCGGCCCGCTCGGCCGGGTCGGCGATGTAGTCCGCCAGCGCCGGACGGGTGACGTACACCGAACCCTTGATCGCCAGCTGCATGGCATCGATCGGCGGAATCGGCCCCGAGGCGGTGCCGAAGCACACCAGCAGGCCGCGGCGGGCCAGCGAATTCAGTGAGGTCTCGAAAGTGGTGGCGCCGACGCTGTCGAACACCACCGGAACGCCCTTGCCGTCGGTCAGTTCCCGCACCCGCTGCGCCACGTCCTCCTCGGTGTAGATGACGACCTCGTCGCAGCCGTGTGCCCGGGCGACCTGCGCCTTGCGCTCGCTCGAGACCGTGCCGATCACCCGGATGCCCAGCAGCTTCGCCCACTGACAGAAGATCAGGCCCACGCCGCCGGCGGCGGCGTGCAGCAGCACCGTGTCCCCGGCCGCCAGCGGCCAGATGCGCCGCAGCAGGTAGGCGGTGGTCAGACCGCGCATCGTCATCGCCGCGGCCGTGTCGAAGCCGATGGCGTCGGGCAGCGCGATCAGGTGCTCGGCGGGCATCACCCGTTCGGTGCTGTAGGCCCCGAGCGGGCTGCCGGTGTAGGTCACCCGGTCGCCTTCCCGGACCGACGTCACGCCTGGGCCCACCGCCTCGACCACCCCGGCAGCCTCGACGCCCATACCGGCGGGCAGCGGTGCCGGGTACAGGCCGGTGCGGAAGTAGGTGTCGGCGAAGTTCAGGCCCACCGCCTCGTGCCGGATGCGGACCTCGCCGGGGCCCGGTTCGCCGACCTCGACGGCCTCCCACTGCAGAACCTCCGGACCACCGGTCTCGTAGAAGCGGACAGCCTTTGCCATGTTTCCTCCTGAACGCGCACTCGCAGGCCGGGGGCCGGCGGAGGGCAGATGTGTATGAACTCGGTGGGACGGGAGCGCCGGTGGCGGCGATCCCGGCTCTCGGCCGTGGGTGCGGCCGAGGACCCCGGGGCGATGGAAGCGGAGCTGCTGGGGCGTCTGGACTCTCGATCCGCTCCGTCACACTTCGCCGTACCTTGTGATGCAACTAACAGTAGGGGGTCCCGAGGCGATATGCTTATCCCCTGGGGACGGATTGCCATTCATTTCGGGACAGGACCGGTAGTGAAACCACTGGCGCGCTACGCCGCACTGAACAGCTATGTCGAACTGGCACATTCGTCGAAGATCGATCCGGCGACGCTGCTCCGCGCGTCCGGTCTCGACCTGGCCGGCCTGAGCCTGCAGGACCGGTGGGTACCGGCCGAGGCGATCGCGGACCTGCTCGAACGTTCCGCCGCGGCAGCCGATCGCGACGACTTCGGCCTCGTGCTGGCCGAGCGACGACGGTTCTCCAACCTGGGCCCGCTGAGCCTGGTGGTCCGCGAGGAGCCGGACGTCCGCAGCGCGCTGCGAATCCTCGTGCGCTACGAGCACATGTACAACGAGGCCCTGCACACCCGCCTGACCGAACAGGACGGTATCGCCACCATCCGCATCACCCTCGACGTCGGCCGGACCGGGGGAGTTCCACCAATCCGTCGAACTCGCGGTAGCAGTGATGCATCGTCTGCTGCAGGGCTTCCTCGGTCCGCAATGGCGTCCGCTGTCCGTCTCGTTCGCGCATCCCGCACCCCGGCACCGCGACACTCACCACCGCGTCTTCGGCACCGCCGTCGACTTCGATCAGGACTTCGACGGAATCGTCCTCTACACCGCGGATCTGGACGCGCCCAATGCCATGGCGGATCCGCTGCTGCGGTCGTACGCGCAGCAGTTCCTCGACTCGGTCGGAAGTCCACGCGAGACCACCACGGTGGACCGGGTGCGGGAGCTGATCGAGTTGCTCCTTCCCACCGGCCGGTGCTCGGTCGACCAGGTGGCCCGCAGTCTCGGCATCGACCGCCGCACCGTGCACCGCCGGCTCGCGGACGAGAGGGAGACGTTCTCGTCCGTCCTCGACGCCACCCGCGCGGACCTGGCGACGCGCATGGTCGGCAGCGGACGACACTCGCTCACCGAGGTTTCCGACCTGCTGTCGTTCTCCGCGCCCAGCAACTTCTCCCGCTGGTTCAGGAACCGGTTCGGGTGCAGCCCGAGCCGATGGCGCGCGGAGGAAGAGGGACGTTCCGAGCCGGCGAGTGCGATGTCGATTCGGCGGCCCGCCGATCGTGTAGAGGGTGGATCACCGGCGCCGGTCCGGTGATCGTGAGGAGGAGTGCCATGACCCAGTACCTGCTGAGCATCTACCAGCCGGACGGCGACCCGCCACCGGCGGCGATCCTCGAACCGATCATGCGCGACGTCGAGGCCGTCGACGCCGAGATGCGCGCCGCCGGCGCCTGGGTGTTCGCCGGTGGACTGCACCCGCCGAGCACGGCCACCGTGCTCCGGCTCGACGGCGACGGAATCCTCACCACCGACGGCCCGTACCTCGAGGGCAAGGAACACATCGGTGGGTTCACCGTCGTCGAGGCGCCCGACCTCGACGCCGCCCTCGAATGGGGCCGCAAACTCGCCCGCGCGATCACACTGCCGATCGAGGTGCGGCCGCTGCAGGGCGGGCACTGCGGGTGAGTCGGCCGTGGCCGCGGTGACGGCCGCGGAGATCGCGCGTGTGTTCCGCAGCGAGCACGGCCGCGCGGTCGCCGTGCTCGTCCGCGCATTCGGGGACATCGACCTTGCCGAGGAGTCCGTGCAGGACGCGTTCGCCGTCGCCGTCGCCCGGTGGCCCGCCGACGGACTGCCGCCGAGCCCGGCCGGCTGGATCGTCACCACCGCCCGGCGCCGCGCGATCGACCGCATCCGCCGGGAGAACGCCCGCGCAGGCAAACACGCCGAGGCCGCCCGCCTGCAGGAGGTCGGGACCAGCGCCGTCGACGAGGAGAATGCCGTGCCCGACGACCGGCTGCGCCTGATCTTCACGTGTTGCCATCCCGCGCTGGCGCCCGCCGCCCGCGTCGCTCTCACGCTCCGGTTGCTCGGCGGCCTGAGCACCGCCGACATCGCCCACGCCTTCCTCGTTCCGGAGAAGACCATGGCGCAGCGGCTGGTGCGCGCCAAGGGCAAGATCCGCGACGCCCGGATCCCGTACCGCGTTCCGGGCCCCGCGGAACTGCCCGCCCGCCTCGCCTCCGTCCTCGCCGTCGTCTATCTCGTCTTCACCGAGGGGCACACCGCGGCCGGTGGGGACCGCCTGGTCCGCGACGACCTGTGCGTGGAGGCGGTCCGGCTCGCCCGCCTGCTGGCCGAACTGCTGCCCGACGAGCCCGAGGTGCTGGGCCTGCTCGCGCTGCTGCTGCTCACCGTCGCGCGACGACCGGCCCGCACGAACGCCGACGGCGACCTGATCCCGCTCGCCGCGCAGGACCGCACGCTCTGGGACCGAGACCTGATCACCGAGGGACAGTCCCTCGTCCGCCGCTGCCTGCAACTGCGCCGGCCCGGCCCGTACCAGATCCAGGCCGCGATCGCCGCCGTCCACAGCGACGCCGCCACGATCGAGACGACCGACTGGCGGCAGGTGGTCGCACTCTACGATCAGTTGCTCGTCGTCGCACCCACCCCCGTCGCCGCCCTGCACCGGGCCGTCGCGGTGGCCGAGGTGGACGGCCCCGCCGCGGGTCTGGACCTGGTCGACGCCCTCGACCTGGACCGGTACCACCTGTGGCACGCGGTGCGGGCCGACCTGCTCCGCCGGCTTGGTCGTCTCCCGGAGGCCGCCGCGGCATACGACGCCGCGCTCGCCCGGGCCACCAACGCCGCCGAGCGCGGCTTCCTGCAACGTCGCCGCGCCGAACTCAGCTGACCGGTTCCTTCTCGCTCTGCGGTCCGCTCCTGCCGTTCTGCCACGGCCACCGGCCGGAGATCTCGAGCTGCAGCGACCAGCTGAGGAAGGTCCGGATCAGGACGATGATCGCCAGGACCCCCACCGACGTGAAGGTGGGGGTCACGGCGACCGTCTTGATGATGTCCGCGGCCACCAGGAACTCGAGGCCGAGCAGGATGGACCGTCCCAGATCACGCCGGTAGCGCTCGTAGATCGGCGCACCCGGCGAGCGGCGCCAGGACCGCAGGGCGATCCAGCTCGCCACCGCCGCACCGACGACGATCACCGCCACCCCGACCACGTCGACGGCGCCGCCGACGGTCTCGAGAACGCGGGCCAGCTCCATGCGAACCTCCGGGATGCGGACGGGACGATTCGGTCATGGTCGCAGGTCCGGCTCGATCCGTCCCGGCAACCGGGTTGTCCACACCCGGCCCGTTCGTCCACAGATTCCGGCCGTGGGCGGCGAGAGCGCCGTTCGGGTGCCACCCGGACGGCACGCTGACGCCATGACCGTTGTGGTGTTCGCCGTTCTCGGTGCCGTGGCCGGAGCCGGCATGCGGCGGCTCGTCGCCCGCCTCGTCCGGCGTCTCCCACTACGAGGGATGTGCGAGGTGGCCGGCGCGGGCGGTGGTGCCGTGGCCGTGCTCGGGACCTCGACGATGCCGGGGGCGGTTACCGTCGCGGCGCTGACCTGGTGGTGCCTGTGCCTGAGCGCAGCCGACCTGTCGGCGCGGCGGCTGCCGAACGTGCTGACCGTGCCGGGCACCGGCGTCGTCCTCACGGTCGCCGCGGCAGCGGGGCAGGCAGTCCCGGCGTTCGTCGGCGCGTGCCTGCTGGCGGGACCGTACCTGCTTGCCCACCTGGCCGCCCCGCGCAGTCTCGGCGCGGGCGACGTGAAGCTCGCGGCCGGGCTGGGGGCAGCCGCGGGCGCCGCCGGCGCGGGAGCGTGGACGACGGCGGCCCTGCTGCCGCCGCTGCTCACCGCCGCGGTGGGCGTCGTCGTCGCCGCCGTGGGTTGGGCACGGGCACACCGTCGCCCGCGCGGTGTGGTGCTGCCACACGGGCCGTCGATGTGCGCGGCAGCCGTCGCCGGGGTCCTCGCGGCGGCTTGACCGGGGCGGCGTCCCGCCGGTGGCGGCGAACGTGGAAGGATGGTCCTGTGCTGCGCTGGATAACTGCTGGAGAGTCCCATGGTCCCGCCCTCGTCGCGATGCTCGAGGGGATGGTCGCCGGTGTCGAGGTGACGTCGAGCGACATCTCGGAGCAGCTCGCGCGGCGGCGCCTCGGCTACGGCCGCGGCGCACGCATGAAGTTCGAGGCCGACAAGGTCACCATTCTCGGCGGCGTCCGGCACGGCCACACCCTCGGTGGCCCGGTGGCCATCGAGATCGGCAACACCGAGTGGCCCAAGTGGGAGACCATCATGTCCGCCGACCCGGTGGACGCCGAACTGCTCGTCGGACAGGCCCGCAACGCACCGCTCACCCGCCCGCGACCCGGTCACGCCGACTACTCGGGGATGCTCAAGTACGGCTTCGACGACGCGCGTCCCGTCCTCGAGCGCGCCAGCGCCCGGGAGACCGCGGCCCGGGTCGCCGCCGGCACCGTGGCCCGCAACTTCCTGCGCCAGGTGTTCGGCGCGGAGGTCGTCTCGCATGTGATCTCCATCGGCGCGTCCGAACCCTACGTGGGAGCGGAGCCGACCGGGGCCGATCTCGCCGCCATCGACGCCAGCCCCGTGCGGGCCTTCGACAAGGCGGCCGAGGAATCGATGATCGCCGAGATCGAGGCCGCCAAGCGCGACGGTGACACCCTCGGCGGTGTCGTGGAGGTCGTGGTGCACGGCCTGCCGGTGGGCCTGGGTTCGTTCATCAGCGGTGCGGACCGGCTCGACGCCCGGCTCGCCGCGGCCCTCATGGGCATCCAGGCGATCAAGGGTGTCGAGGTCGGCGACGGCTTCGAGACCGCCCGCCGGCGCGGCAGCGTCGCCCACGACGAGATCCGGCCCGGCCCGGACGGCGTGCTCCGCTCGACCAACCGGGCCGGCGGCCTCGAGGGTGGCATGACCAACGGCGAGGCGCTGCGGGTACGGGCGGCGATGAAGCCCATCTCGACGGTGCCGCGCGCCCTCGCCACGGTCGACATGGCCTCCGGCGAGGAGGCCGTCGCGATCCATCAGCGCTCCGACGTGTGCGCCGTGCCCGCGGCCGGTGTCGTGGCCGAAGCGATGGTGGCGCTCGTCGTGGCGCAGGCCGCGCTCGAGAAGTTCGGGGGCGACTCGATCGACGAGACCCGCACCAACGTCCGCAACTACCTCGAGGCCGTCGCGGCCCGGGTGCCACGGTGACGCCATGACGCCACGCGCAGTCCTGATCGGGCCGCCCGGGGCCGGCAAGTCGACCATCGGCCGGCGGCTCGCCCAGGCGCTCGATCTGCCGCTGCTCGACACCGACGCCGAGATCGAGCGCACCACCGGCCGCACCATCCCGGACATCTTCGGCACCGACGGCGAACCGGCGTTCCGGCGGATCGAGGAGGAGGTGGTGGCCGACGCGCTCGCCCGGCACGACGGCATCGTCTCCCTCGGCGGCGGCGCGATCCTGTCCGAGCGCACCCGCGCCCTGCTGCAGGGCCGAACGGTGATCTACCTCGAGATCAGCGTCGCCGAGGGCCTGCGCCGCACCGGAACCAACACCACGCGACCGTTGCTCGCCGGGGCGGACCCCGCGGCGAAGTACCGGGAGCTGATGCGCCGGCGCCGCCCGCTGTACCGGCAGGCGGCCACCATCCGCGTGCGCACCGACGGACGCAGCCCGGGCCGCGTGGTGCAGCAGGTCCTCGCCAAGCTGGAGGCCCAGTCGGATCTGGCTGCCACCGGCGCCCACCCGTCCGCGCCCAGCACGACCAGTACAGAGAATCGGAGCAATCAATCGTGACCGAACCGGTACGCGTCGACGTCCAGACGGCCCAGCCCTACCCGGTGATCATCGGTCGGGGCCTGCTCGGTGAGCTCGTCGACGAACTCGCCGGCACCCGCACCGTGGCGATCCTGCACCAGCCGCCGCTCGCGGAGACCGCCGAGGCGGTCCGTGCCGCGCTGGCGGAGAAGGGAATCGACGCTCACCGCGTCGAGATCCCCGACGCCGAGGACGGCAAGGACCTCGCGGTGGCGGGGTTCTGCTGGGAGGTGCTCGGGCGCATCGGGCTGACCCGCAGCGACGCGATCGTCAGCCTCGGCGGGGGAGCGGCCACCGATCTGGCCGGGTTCGTCGCCGCCACGTGGATGCGCGGCGTGCGGATCGTGCACGTCCCCACCACGTTGCTCGCCATGGTCGACGCCGCGGTCGGCGGCAAGACCGGCATCAACACCGAGGCCGGCAAGAACCTCGTCGGTGCCTTCCACGAACCGTCCGCGGTGCTCGTCGACCTCGCCACGCTCGAGACGGTGCCGCGCAACGAGATCGTCGCCGGCCTCGCCGAGGTGATCAAGACCGGCTTCATCGCCGACCCGAAGATCCTCGAGCTGATCGAGGCGGATCCGGAGGCCGCGCTCGACCCGACGGGAACGGTGCTGCCCGAACTGATCCGGCGCTCGGTCGAGGTCAAGGCGAAGGTCGTCGCCGCGGACCTCAAGGAGTCGAGCCTGCGCGAGATCCTCAACTACGGGCACACCCTCGGTCACGCCATCGAACGGCGCGAACGCTACCGGTGGCGGCACGGCGCCGCCGTCGCCGTCGGTCTCGTCTTCGCCGCCGAGCTGGGACGCCTCGCGGGGCGCCTGGACGACGCCACCGCCGACCGGCACCGCAGCATCCTCGAGCTCGTCGGCCTGCCCACCACCTACGATGCCGACGCCTTCCCCCAGCTGCTCGAGGGCATGCAGACCGACAAGAAGAACCGCGCGGGGATGCTGCGGTTCGTCGTCCTCGACGGCCTCGCCAAGCCCGGGCGCCTCGAGGGACCGGATCCGTCGCTGCTCGCCGCGGCGTACTCGGCGGTCGCGCGGGAGGGCACCGCGGACGCAGGCACCGTGCTCCTGTGAGCTGCTGACCGGCTGAGCTGCCGACCGTCGTCGACGGGCCGTCGCACCCTCGGGGTGCGACGGCCCGCGTCCTCGTCGGGGATCTTCCCGGTTCACCACCGCGCGGATAATTCGCCCTGGACGGAACGCAGGAATTCTCCGAATTCCTGGTCCCCGCCCGAGCCGAACGGCCGCCTACCGAAAAGACGATGAAAAACCCGGGCGCGCAGGAGCTCCGGGATGCAATCGCTCTTCGCCGTTGATTTCCGGGCGAAACCGGCCGTACGATTCCGGTCGTGATGAACGCTCAGCAGGTCACGACGACGCCGGATGCCTTCCGGCGCCGCGTCGCTCACTGCTGACCCACCAAGCGAGCCCCGGGAGTCGACGTCCCGGGGCTTTCGTCGTGTTCGGGCACGTCGCTCCCTCTCGCCGAGACGAGAGTCGAGGAACAGGAAATGAACGGTGCAGATCACCGAGTGCTCGGTCGCGAACTCGACATGTTCGCCAGCGCGCCGATTGTGGGTGCGGGTCTTCCGCTGTGGCTGCCGGACGGTGCGGTGATCCGTGCCGAGCTCGAGGCCTTCGCCGCCGAGGTGGCGGCCGAGTCCGGCTGTCGCCGCGTCTACACCCCGGTGCTCGCCAAGAAGGAGCTGTTCGTCCGGTCGGGCCACTGGTCCAAGTTCGCCGACGACATGTTCCCCGAGATGCGGGTCGGCGGCGAGAGTTTCGTCCTGCGGCCCGCCAACTGTCCCCATCACGCCCAGATCTTCGCCTCGCGGGCCCGCAGCTACCGCGACCTGCCGATCCGCCTGTCGGAGCTGGGATCGATGTTCCGCAGCGAACTGTCGGGCGTGCTCGGCGGCCTGAGCCGGGTCCGGCAGATCGGTCTCGACGACGCGCATGTGTTCTGCGCGCCCGAACAGGCCGGTGCGGAGGTGGAACTCGCGTTGAGTGCGATCGAGCGCTGCTATCGGGTTCTCGGGCTCGACGCCCGGCGCTACCGCCTCTCCCTCCGCGGTGCCGGGGGCAGCTATCTCGGCTCCGGCGAGCAGTGGGCGCATGCTCAGGGTCAGCTGCGCGGTGCGCTCGAACGGTGTGGGCTGGACTTCTTCGAAGCCGAGGGGGAGGCCGCGTTCTACGGTCCGAAGATCGACGTCCAGGTCGCCGGGGCGCACGGGCGCGAGGAGACCGTGTCCACCGTCCAGTTCGACTTCACTCAACCCGAGCGTTTCGGCCTCGAATACACCGGCGAGGACGGGCACAGGCACCGGCCCGTGATGATCCACCGGGGTGTGCTCGGATCGATGGAGCGGCTGACCGCGATGCTCGTCGAACGCTTCGAAGGGCGCATGCCGCCGTGGCTCTCGCCCCGCCAAGTGGCGGTCCTGCCGGTCCGTGACCCACACCGCGACGAGGCCGGCGCGTTGCGGGACAGGCTGCTGGACGAGGGGATTCGCGCCGAGGTGCTCTCCGGTGGATCGCTGGGCAGCCGGATCCGCGCTGCGCGCCTGCACCGCGATCCCTACCTCGCGATCGTCGGCGACGAGGAACTCGCGGACGGCACCGTCAGCGTCCTGGTGCCGCAGTGCGGTCAGCGGGCGCGCATCGGGCACGAGCAGTTCGTGCGCCGGGTGCTGGCCGACGTCCGGGGCCGGGTCCTGGGCCCGTCCGCACTGCCGTGAGGGTGCTCTCGCCGTCGTCGAGCCGGACCATGATCGATCGGGCCGGGCCGGGACGGCGACGCGCGCGCGGACCGGTCACCCGCGCGCCGGCGCGGCCGGCCCCGGCCGGGCTACTCGGCGCCGTGCACGACCTGCAGGCCGGGACGGGTCGCCCGCGCCGACGGAGGTGCCCCGCGGCGGGCCCGTTCGTCCCGGTCCGGGCGGGCGATCCGGTGGGCCTGCAGATAGGCCACGCCGACCCGGGAGTACCAGGCGGCGGTCCAGGACGGGATCCCGCCCAGCATCGACAGGGCGAACCCGTGGTGGCGCTCGACGAAGTCGACGGTCACCGCATACAGATCCACCCCCGGGCACTTCCGGGCCGCCGCCTCGAGATCGAGGTCGTCGGGCCACCAGTTCGCCGGCAGGACGGGGTCGGCCGCCTGCCGGGCGCCCGGGTGGCGGAGACCGAGCACCCGTCCGCCCACCGCCGCCGCGGCGCTGCACGTTCCTTTCACGAGCCCCCGCGTCGTGGACCACAGCCCTCCGGGGTGCGTCAGCGGCAGTATCGCCCCGAGCAGTCGCCCCAGCTGCGGCTCGCCGCCGGTCCGCGACGCGAAGGCTCCGCCCTCGTCCGAGCCGTTCGGGACCGTCTTCCGGTCGGGACGTATCGGGGCGCGCTCTCCCATGCTTCCCTACCTTAAATGTGCTGGGCGCCAGAGGGATTGGTTTTCGGCGATCGCATGACGGGGGAGCGGCGGCTCCTGTGCCCGATGTCCCGGTGCGCGGGGCCGCCGCGGCCGGTGCCGCGGATCGGACTCATCCGGCGTCGATGCTCCGGTGGGCCAGTTCCTCGCGCGCGGCGATTTCGACGGCGGCCGGAAGTGTCAGGGTGCGTCCCAGTTCGAGGTCGGCTACGAATTCGGCGAGCAGATCGGTCGGCCATCGCTCGAATTCGGCCATCGCAATCCCCCCTCGGTGCGTGCGGTCGGGTGACCGGCGTGCCCCTGCCGGTTCCCGGTTCTCGACCCCGACAGTTCACATTTACACCACCGGCACGTCCCGTGACACTGCTTCCGTCCGAATCGGTCCGTTCCGCCCGGCGAGTCCGGTTCCGGGGAACCTACCCGGACTCCGAGGGGGTGACGGCGCGTCGGACGAGCAGGGTGCAGTGCTCGACGAGCGCCTCTCGCTCGACGTCGACCTGCCCGTCGATCCACGCGACGATCAGCGCCCCGATGCCCAGGCCCAGGACGGCGCCGCTGATCAGCCGGGACTCGGCGTCCGGTTCCGGCGCAGCGACGCCGACGAGCAGGGCGCCGAGCAGGGCGGGTGCTGCGTGCAGGCCCTGCTGCGACAACGCCGGCTCGGTCATCGCCTCGCGGACCAGCACCCGGCCGCGGCGGGGGTCGGCGGCGAAGAAGTCGATCGCTCCGGAGACGAAGGCGCGGGCCCGCGCGGCGACCTCCGCCGGGGCGGAGGCCACGACGGCCTGCATGTGACGCATGAGGCCCTCCGCCGTCGTTGCGAAGACTGCGGCGACCAGTTCGTCGCGCGAGGGAAAACTCTCGTAGAAGTACCGCTCGCTGACCCCGGCGGCCCGGCAGACGGCGCGGACCGTGACCGCGCGGCCTCCGCCGGTGCCGAGCAGTTCGGTACCCGCCGCGAGGATCCGGGTACGGCGCTGCGCGCGCCGGTCGTCGGCGCTGACGCCGTGCCAGCTGCGGCTCGGGGGGGTGCGCATGGATCCCATCCTGCCGGACCGATCGGTCGGACCGGGAACGGCCGTTGACCCGCCCGTAGTGGACAACATATGTTGTCCACTACGGGGGCCGGGAGAGCGACGGAGGACGAATGAGGAATGTGACGATCGGACGGCAGGTCCGACGGGAAATCGAGCGTCTCGATCCGCTCCGCGACGATCGCGCCGTCGCTCGACTCTCGCTCGAGGTCCTGCACGGGAACGCGATGCTCGTCAACGCGTTGTTCACGGTGTCGTTCATCCGGCAGGTGGCCGTGCCCGGCATCGCGAAGATCCTGCACCGCCGCGGACGCGGCGACATCGTCGTCCGCACGGCGAAGCGCAACGACGACACGATGGTGTTCTTCGGCAAGTTCCTCGAACTCGGCTACGACACGTCCGAGGGGCTCGCATGGATCGAGCGGCTCAACGAGATCCACGGGCACTTCCCGATCCGCAACGAGGACTCGCTCTACACGCTCGCCACGCTCGTGCTCGAACCGCAGCGTATCGCCGCGCTCGTCGGGTCCCGGCCGTTCTCCGGGACGGAACTTCAAGCGCAGTGGCATTTCTGGCGCGGCGTGGCGGCCGCCCAGCGCATCACGGACATCCCCGGCTCCCGCGACGAGCTCGCGCGGTGGACCGCCGACTTCGAGGCCGCGGAATACGCGCGCACCGACGACGGGCTCGCCGTGACCCGGCGACTCGTCGACGACTTCGCGGACCGCTGGTTTCCGGGTCCGCTGCGACCGCTCGCGCCGGAGGTGCTGTCGACGTTCTGCGACGACCGCCTACGGGCCGTGCAGAGCCTGCCCGAGCCGCGGCCCGCTCTGGCCTACGTCGCGCGATCCGCGGTGCGCACCTACTTCGCCGCCACCGGGCTGCGGCCGGTACGGCGCGACCGCAGTTTCGTGGAGACCTTCGGGACGGCGCGGTACGGGCCCCGTGACCGGGATGCGGTGGGATATCGGCGCCCGGCCCCGGCGCGACGGCCCTGACCGCCCGGATCGGCGCGGGGATCAGGCCCGGAGCTCGGCGGCAGGCTGTGCGGTGCTCGGTTCGGCGCCGTGTTCGCGACCCAGTTCGGCGATCGCGCACGTGAATTCGGGATCGAACAGCAGGAAGCTGAGCAGGTCGCCGCGATCCTCGTCGTCGCCACCGATCAATCGTGCGACGACGGACGGCGCGGGGTTGCGCAGGAACCGGCGCACGGCGGGGCGGCGACGGACCACCCCTTCCGCGATCTCGGCGATCCGCCCGGCCTGGCCGGGCGGCGGGCCGGCGAAGTCGATCCCGATGGGACGGTCGGTGGGGGACACGGCTCGGGTCTGGGCGATGCGGGCATTGCGGAACTCGAGCGTGTGCAGGTCCTCGATCATCCGGTAGCCGAGCATCGCCCGCAGCGCCAGGGCCGCGACGCCGGCCACGTCGGGAGGTGCCGGTCGGCGCCTGCCGGTGCGCGCGGACACCGGCGGGGGCCACATCCGCGGCTGCGTCGCCACGACGCCGACGTCGTTCGCGCCGAGCACGAGCGCGGGCTTGATCGGGGTGTTGAGCAGCAGACCGCCGTCGATGTACCAGCCGGAGCGCTGCGGGGCGCACCGGTCGGTGACGTGGATGGGCCGGAACAGGATCGGCACCGCGGAGGACGCCAGCAGGTGGTCGACGGTCAGGGTCGTCTCGACGTAGCTGATGTTGCGGCGGATGTCGTACTCGGGGAGCGGCACCGAGGCGTTCTTCTCCACGAACACCACCGTCCCGCCGGTGGCCACGGACGTCGTCGCGACCGCGACCGCGTCCACCAGCCCGGCCCGGATGTTCTCGTGCAGCCGGTCCCACGGCACCAGGCGCTGCAGGGTCCCCCGGATCGGGGTCGTGTCGAGCAGGCTGACGAGACGCGTGCGGGGAAACCCGATCGCCTGACCCAGGAACGCCGCGCCGGTGCCGAGCATGCTGTGCACCGACGAGTACACGTCGGACGAGACCACCCCGGTCCACAGGTCCACGAGCCGTTCGGCGGCCGTCGGCAGTCCCTCGTCGGCGAACGCGGCGAGCCCGACCACGTTGATGGCGCCGGCGCTGGTCCCGACGAGGATCCGGGGCGCTCCGTGGTGCCGCGTCATCCGGGGGAGAAGGGTCGTGATCGCGCCGGCTTGATACGCGCCGCGCGCACCCGCGCCCGCGACGACCAGCGCCGTCCGCCGGCGTCCGTGGGTGCCGCTCGTCCCGCGTCCGGCCATGGGCCGAACGGTACCTGCCTGCTCCGGACCGCGGACCCGATTCTCCGCGACCGGTGCAGACCCGGGCAGGTGCTAGGGGCGGCGGTCCGGATCGATCCGCTCGAACACCTCGGTGGGCGCGTCGTCGTCACGCCACCCCTGATCCGGGGCAGCGGACGCCGTGACCGGTGCCGGCCCGTCGTCCGGCTTCCCCGTCGCCGTCCCCGTCGCCGTCCCCGCAGACTTGCGCTGATCTCGACGCACCAGCAGCCGCCCGAGCATCACCGCGGCCGTCGCGGGAACGAACACCAGCAGCACGGTGAACGCCGCACCCGAGGTCAGTTCGAAGAACAGCGACTTGACCCCGACCTGGATCGGACTGACCGTGTCGATCAGCCACGTCAGCAGGCCGGCGGCGAGACCGGTGACCGCCGCGGCCTTCAGCCACAGCATCGTCAGGTCCGCCCCGTCCTCCGACTGCGGGTGCGCCCGCTGATCGCGGATCCCGTCGAGCCCGGCCCACACGATCGCGGCGAGCACGACGACGGCCAACGCGACCATCCGCAGCATCGAGCCTTGCAGCGGCCATTGCACCAGGGCGACCCCCAGCAGGACCCGTACCAGCACGTGCACGAGGGTCAGGCCGAGCCCGCGAAGCAACCAGGGTTTCATGTACCTCAGAGTAACGTCTGGATCGGCGCGGATGTGTCCCGCCCCACATTCGTGACCGTCGACGGCCGTCCCGGCTGTCGGCGCGGGAGTACGTTGACCCCATGTCCGCCGATCACTCCGCCCGCCGCGCCGCGCTGCGCCGGTTGCTCGCCGACCGCGACCTCGATGCGCTCCTGGTGACCGACCTGCTCAACATCCGCTACCTCACCGGATTCACCGGCTCGAACGCCGCGCTGCTCGTCACCACCGACGACGACCTCGACGAGTCCCGCACCGTCGTGTGCACCGACGGCCGCTACCTCACCCAGGTCGCCGCGCAGGTGCCCGATCTGCGGGCCGAGATCGCCCGCGCCAGCGCCGATCACCTGGTCCGTTCCGCGGCGACGCCGGCCCGGTGGGGCTTCGAGAGCCATGTCGTCACCGTCGACGCGCACGTGCGCTGGGCGGGGCTGGACAGCCCGCTCACCCTCACCCCCGCGCCCGGGCTGGTCGAGCAGTTGCGCATGGTCAAGGACGAACACGAGGTCGGGCTGCTCACGGCGGCGTGCGCCGTGGCCGACCGGGCACTGGCCGATCTCGTCGCCGCCGGCGGCCTGCGCCCGGGCCGCACCGAACGGCAGGTCGGCCGCGATCTCGAGGCCCGCATGCTCGACCACGGCGCCGACGGCATCTCCTTCGAGACGATCGTCGCGACCGGGGCGAACTCGGCCGTGCCGCACCACCGGCCCACCGACGCCGTGCTCGCCGCCGGCGACTTCGTCAAGCTCGATTTCGGTGCACAGGTCGGCGGATACCACTCCGACATGACCCGCACCTACGTCCTCGGCCGGGCCGCCGACTGGCAGCGTGACGTGTACGACCTGGTCGCGCGCGCCCAGGCGGCCGGGCGGGCGGCGCTCGTGCCGGGCGTCGACCTGGCCGCCGTGGACGCCGCGTCCCGCGACGTGATCGCCGCCGCCGGCCACGGTGAGCTGTTCCTGCACGGACTCGGCCACGGCGTCGGTCTGGAGATCCACGAAGCACCCGGAATCGGCCAGGCCGCGACCGGTACACTTGCCTGCGGTGCGGCGGTGACCGTCGAACCGGGCGTGTACTTCTCCGGGCGCGGAGGCGTGCGGATCGAGGACACGCTCGTGGTGCGTGAGCAGGGACCGGAGCTGCTCACACTCACCGACAAGACATTGACCGTCGTATAAGGGCGGTACCTCGACTCTAGGAGACGCGAAACCAAGTGGCCGATACCAGCGATTTCAAGAACGGGCTCGTGCTGAAGATCGACGGTCAGCTGTGGCAGATCATCGAGTTCCAGCACGTCAAGCCCGGCAAGGGGCCGGCGTTCGTCCGCACGAAGATCAAGAACGTGCTCTCCGGCAAGACCGTCGACAAGACCTGGAACGCCGGCGTGAAGGTCGAGACGGCCACCGTCGACCGTCGCGACATGACGTACCTGTACCACGACGGCACCGACTACGTCTTCATGGACGGCGAGACCTACGACCAGATCTCGATCAGCGAGGAGACCCTGGGCGGCGGCGCCCGATTCCTCCTCGAGAACATGCAGGTGCAGGTGGCCACCCACGAGGGCACCCCGCTGTTCGTCGAACTGCCCGTCACCGTCGAACTCGAGGTCACCCACACCGATCCCGGCCTGCAGGGCGACCGCTCGACCGGCGGCACCAAGCCCGCGACCCTCGAGACCGGCGCCGAGATCCAGGTGCCCCTGTTCATCAACACCGGTGACAAGCTCAAGGTCGATTCCCGTGACGGCAGCTACCTCGGGCGAGTGAATTCCTGAGTGTCCGGTACGCAGAAGAAACTCGGAGCCCGGCACAAGGCGCGTAAGCGCGCCGTGGATCTGCTGTTCGAGGCCGAGGCCCGCGACATCGATCCGGTCGGTCTCGCCGCCGACCGGATCGCGCTCGCCGTCACCGACGACCAGGTCGCGCAGGTCCCGCCGTACACGCAGACCGTCGTGCGCGGCGTGGCGGAGCGACTCGACGAGCTCGACCAGGTGATCGCCGAGCACCTGCACGACTGGACGCTCGAGCGGCTGCCCGCCGTGGACCGGGCGATCCTGCGCATCTCGGTCTGGGAGCTGTTCCACGCCCCCGACGTGCCGCCGGTGGTGGCCGTCGACGAGGCGGTCGAGCTGGCCAAGCAGCTGTCCACCGACGATTCGCCGGCCTTCGTCAACGGCATCCTCGGTCAGATCGTGGCGCTCGCCGACCAGGTGCGTGCCGCCGCGGCGGCCACCTCGTCGCGCGCCGCCGACCCGGCCGGGCAGCGGGACTCCGAGCGGCCCTGACAACGCAGCGGGAGCGGGCCCGGCCGGCGACGGAGGTCGCCGGCCGGGCCCGCTCGCCGCTTCGGGGACCCCGGCCTGTGTCGGGCTTCACCCCGCATCCGTGTCTGGCGGGCACCGGCCGCTGCTAGGCTGGAGCACCGTCAGGCATCCTTTAACGATCCGTCCAGCGAGGCGGAGAAGGAGGTCGCAGTATGGCCATGTCCGAAGACGGGTCACCGGCATCCCCGCCCGGTCCGGCCCGCGAATTGCTCTCCGCAGCCGACGTCGGTCGCACCGTCGCCCGCATCGCGCACCAGATCATCGAGAAGACCGCGCTCGACGCCCCCGCGGGTGAAGCCCCCCGCGTCGTCCTCGTCGGCATTCCCACCCGCGGCACCACCCTCGCGCACCGGCTCGCCGAACGCATCGCCGAGTTCTCCGGGGTGCGCGTGCCCGTCGGCTCCCTGGACATCACCCTCTACCGCGACGACCTGCGCACCAAGCCGCACCGGCCGCTCGAGCGCACATCGGTGCCCGAGGGCGGCGTCGAGGACGCCCTCGTCGTCCTCGTCGACGACGTCCTGTTCTCGGGTCGCTCGGTGCGCGCCGCCCTCGACGCCCTGCGCGACCTGGGCCGGCCCCGCGCGGTGCAGCTCGCCGTCCTGGTCGACCGCGGGCACCGCGAACTGCCGCTGCGCGCCGACTACGTCGGCAAGAATGTCCCCACCGCCCGCGCCGAGGACGTGCGGGTCCTGCTCACCGAGCAGGACGACCGCGACGCCGTGGTGATCTCCGGAGGCAAGATTTCGTGAAGCACCTGCTCTCCATCGCGGACCTGACCGAGCAGTCCGCGACCGAGCTTCTCGACGAGGCCGAACGGTTCGAGCAGGCGCTGCTCGGCCGTGAGGTGCGCAAGCTGCCGACCCTGCGCGGCCGCACCGTGATGACGGTGTTCTTCGAGAACTCCACCCGCACCCGGGTCTCGTTCGAGGTCGCCGGCAAGTGGATGAGCGCCGACGTCATCAACGTCAGCGCGTCGAGTTCGTCGGTCGCCAAGGGCGAATCGCTGCGCGACACCGCGCTGACCCTGCACGCCGCCGGCGCCGACGCCCTGATCGTGCGGCACCCCGCGTCGGGCGCCGCGCACCGGATCGCCGAATGGACCGGCGACGGCGACGGCGGGGGACCGGCGGTGATCAACGCCGGCGACGGCACCCACGAACACCCCACGCAGGCTCTGCTCGACGCGCTCACCCTCCGGCAGCGGCTCGGATCGATCGCCGGCCGGCGCATCGCGATCGTGGGCGACATCCTGCACAGCCGGGTCGCGCGCTCCAACGCCCTGCTGCTGTCCACGCTCGGGGCCGAGGTGGTGCTCGTCGCGCCGCGCACGTTGCTGCCGGTGGGCGTCGAGACCTGGCCCGTCACCGTCTCCCATTCCCTCGACGCCGAACTGCCCGGCCTCGACGCGGTGCTCATGCTGCGGGTGCAGGCCGAACGCATGAACGGCGGGTTCTTCCCGTCGGCGCGCGAGTACTCGATCGGCTACGGGTTGTCGGAGAAGCGGCTGGCGATGCTCGCCGAGCACGCCGTGGTGCTGCACCCCGGCCCGATGCTGCGCGGCATGGAGATCGCCTCCGCGGTCGCCGACGCCCCGCAGACCGCGGTGCTGCAGCAGGTGAGCAACGGGGTGCACGTGCGCATGGCCGTGCTGTTCCGGCTGCTCGTCGGCACGGAGAGCGCAATCGCATGACCGACGCGTATGCGGACCGGACGTCCGCGCAGAAGACGAAGAACAGTGGGACAGGAGAAGATTCGGTGTCGCCGCAGGTGCTCATCCGCAACGTGCTCGTCTACGGGGAGGGTGCGCCGACCGACGTGCTGCTCGGCGACGAACAGATCCTCGCCCTCGGCCCCGACCTCGAGGCGAGCCCCGACGCCGAGGTGATCGACGGCGCCGGACGGATCCTGCTGCCCGGCTTCGTCGACCTGCACACGCATCTGCGTGAGCCCGGCCGCGAGGACACCGAGACCATCGACACCGGATCCGCGGCCGCGGCGCTCGGCGGCTACACCGCGGTGTTCGCGATGGCCAACACCGACCCCGTCGCGGACTCCGTCGTCGTCACCGACCACGTGTGGCGACGGGGGCAGGAGGTCGGCCTCGTCGATGTGCACCCCGTGGGTGCCGTCACCGTCGGGCTCGCCGGCACGCAGCTCGCCGAGATGGGCACCATGGCCGCCGGCGTCGGCCGCGTCCGGATGTTCTCCGACGACGGGCACTGCGTCCACGATCCGCT
The DNA here is from genome assembly GCF_016804345.1 of Rhodococcus ruber. Taxonomy (NCBI): domain Bacteria; kingdom Bacillati; phylum Actinomycetota; class Actinomycetes; order Mycobacteriales; family Nocardiaceae; genus Rhodococcus; species Rhodococcus ruber. The sequence continues at coordinate 2,912,577 of NZ_CP044211.1, forward strand.
GATCATGCGGCGGGCGCTGGAGTACTCGAGTTCGCTCGGGGTGCTCATCGCCCAGCACGCGGAGGAGCCGCGGCTGACCGCCGGGGCCGTCGCGCACGAGGGACCCACCGCGGCGCGTCTCGGACTGGCCGGCTGGCCGCGCGCGGCCGAGGAGTCGATCGTCGCGCGCGACGCCCTGCTCGCCCGGGACGCCGGAGCCCGCGTGCACATCTGCCACGCCTCCACCGCCGGCACCGTCGAACTGGTGAAATGGGCCAAGGCACAAGGGATCCCGATTACCGCCGAGGTGACCCCGCATCATCTGATGCTCGACGATTCGCGGCTCGAGACCTACGACGGCATCAACCGGGTCAACCCGCCGCTGCGCGAGCGTTCCGACGTCGAGGCGCTGCGCCGCGGACTGGCCGAGGGCGTGCTCGACTGCATCGCCACCGACCACGCCCCGCACGCCGAGCAGGACAAGTGTTGCGAGTTCTCGCAGGCCCGGCCCGGCATGCTGGGGCTCGAGACGGCCCTGTCGATCGTCGTCGAGACGATGGTCCGTCCCGGGCTACTGGACTGGCGCGGCGTCGCGAAGGTGATGAGCGAACGGCCCGCCGAGATCGTCGGCCTCGACGACCAGGGGCGCCCGCTCGAGGTGGGCGAGCCCGCCAACGTGGTGCTCGTCGACCCCGACGCCGAATGGACGGTGCGCGGACCGGAGCTGGCCTCGGTGGCGCACAACACGCCGTACGAGGCGATGACGCTGCCCGGCAAGGTCGTTGCGACCGTGCTGCGCGGCCGCATCACCGCACTCGACGGAGCGGTCCGGCCCGGCACCGGAAGCGGGGTGCGGTGATGGACCGCCTGTGGCTCACGCTCGGCTTCGTCGCCCTGTGGGTGGTGCTGGTCCTGCTGATGTGGAAGGGCTGGCGCGGCCGCGGCCGCCGCCAGGCCGAGGCCGTCGGTGCCCTCCCGCCGGTGCCGGCCGAGCTGGGGGAGCAGCTGGTGGCCCCGAGCACCGGCCTGTACGTGGGCAGTACCCTCGCGCCGAGCTGGCAGGACCGGGTCGCCGTCGGCGACCTGGGCCACCGCGCGGCCGGCGAGATCAGCCGCTACCGCGCCGGGGTGCTGCTCGAACGGGACGGCGCCTCGCCGATCTGGATCCCGCAGGACTCGATCCGGGCGGTGCGCACCGAACGTGGCCTCGCGGGAAAGGTGATGACCAAGGACGGGGTGCTGGTGATCCGCTGGCAGCTGCCGTCCGGCACCGAGGTCGACACCGGATTCCGCGGCGACGACAAGACCATCTACCCCCAGTGGGTGCAGGAGACGAACGAGAATCACCGGGACAGTGACAGCTAGGACGACAGCCTGGACGGCTGGTACAGCGACGACGGCACGCGAGATTTCGGCTGATGCGGCGAGCTCCGGTGAGGTCGAGCAGAACGGAGAGAACGCATGAGCGGCAACAACTTCGACACGGACACCGCGATACTGGTGCTCGAGGACGGTCGCACGTTCCGCGGCACCGTCTTCGGTGCGGTGGGCCAGACCCTCGGCGAGGCGGTGTTCAGCACCGGCATGACCGGCTACCAGGAGACCCTCACCGACCCCAGCTACCACCGGCAGATCGTGGTGTCCACGGCCCCGCAGATCGGCAACACCGGGTGGAACGCCGAGGACAACGAGTCCGTCGGCCCCACCGGTGACCCCGCCGGCGCGAAGATCTGGGTCGCCGGGTACGTCGTGCGCGACCCGTCGCGCCGCACCTCGAGCTGGCGCGCGGCCGGCTCCCTGCAGGACGAACTCGAGCGGCAGAACATCGTCGGCATCGCCGGGATCGACACCCGCGCCCTGGTGCGGCATCTGCGCACCCGCGGCTCGATGCGGGCGGGTGTCTTCTCCGGCGACGCCCTCGCCGACGACGCCGAGCTGCTCGACCGGGTCCGGAGCCAGCCGTCGATGCTCGGCGCCGACCTCGCCGGCGAGGTCACCACCACCAGCGGCTACGTCGTCGAGCCCGACGGCGAGGCCCGCTTCACCGTCGCCGCGATCGACCTCGGCATCAAGACCAACACCCCGCGGATGTTCGCCGAGCGCGGCATGCGCGTGCACGTGCTGCCCTCCACCGCGACGCTGCACGACATCCTGGACCTGAAGGCCGACGGCGTCTTCCTCTCGAACGGTCCCGGGGATCCGGCCACCGCGGACGGCGCGGTGCACCTGACCCAGGAAGTGCTCGGGCAGGGACTGCCGCTGTTCGGCATCTGCTTCGGCAACCAGATCCTCGGCCGCGCCCTCGGTCTGGGCACCTACAAGATGAAGTTCGGGCACCGCGGCATCAACATCCCGGTCATCGAACACGAGACCGGGCGGATCGCGATCACCGCCCAGAACCACGGCTTCGCGCTCGAGGGCGAGGCGGGCCAGGAGTTCGACACCCCGTTCGGCCGGGCCGTGATCAGCCACACCTGCGCCAACGACGGCGCCGTCGAGGGCGTGCGCCTGCTCGACGGGTCCGCCTTCTCCGTGCAGTACCACCCCGAGGCGGCGGCCGGCCCGCACGACGCCTCCTACCTGTTCGACCGGTTCACCAGCATGCTCGAGGGAGAGAAGAACTAGATGCCACGCCGTACCGACCTCTCCCACATCCTCGTCATCGGCTCCGGCCCGATCGTCATCGGCCAGGCCTGCGAGTTCGACTACTCCGGCACCCAGGCGTGCCGCGTGCTGCGCGAGGAAGGCCTGCGGGTCTCCCTCGTCAACTCCAACCCGGCCACGATCATGACCGACCCGGAGTTCGCCGACTCCACCTACGTCGAGCCCATCACCGCCGAGTTCGTCGAGAAGGTCATCGCCGCCGAGCAGGCGAAGGGCACCCCGATCGACGCGGTGCTCGCCACCCTCGGCGGGCAGACCGCGCTCAACACCGCCGTCGCCCTGCACGAGCAGGGCATCCTCGCCAAGTACGACGTCGAGCTGATCGGCGCCGACTTCGACGCCATCCAGCGCGGCGAGGACCGGCAGAAGTTCAAGGACATCGTCGCCAAGTGCGGCGGCGAGTCCGCGCGCTCGCGGGTCTGCTACACGATGGACGAGGTGCGCGACACCGTTGCCGAGCTCGGCTACCCCGTCGTGGTGCGCCCGTCGTTCACCATGGGCGGCCTCGGCTCGGGCATGGCCTACGACGAGGCCGACCTCGAGCGCATCGCCGGCGGCGGCCTCGCCGCGTCGCCCACCGCGAACGTGCTCATCGAGGAGTCCATCCTCGGCTGGAAGGAGTACGAGCTCGAGCTCATGCGCGACGGCCGCGACAACGTCGTGATCGTCTGCTCCATCGAGAACGTCGACCCGGTGGGCGTGCACACCGGCGACTCGGTCACCGTCGCCCCCGCCATGACCCTGACCGACCGCGAATACCAGAAGATGCGCGACCTGTCGATCGCGATCCTGCGCGAGGTCGGCGTCGACACCGGCGGCTGCAACATCCAGTTCGCGATGGACCCGCGCGACGGTCGTCTCGTGGTGATCGAGATGAACCCGCGGGTGTCGCGGTCGTCCGCGCTGGCCTCGAAGGCCACCGGCTACCCGATCGCGAAGATGGCCGCCAAGCTCGCCATCGGCTACACCCTCGACGAGATCGTCAACGACATCACCAAGGAGACGCCGGCCTGCTTCGAGCCGACGCTCGACTACGTCGTCGTCAAGGCTCCGCGCTTCGCGTTCGAGAAGTTCCCCGGCGCCGACGGCACCCTCACCACCACCATGAAGTCGGTCGGCGAGGCCATGTCGATCGGCCGCAACTTCACCGAGGCCTTCGGCAAGGTCCTGCGGTCCCTCGAAACCAAGCGTTCCGGGTTCTGGACCGGCCCCGAGGTCGAGGCGGCCGATCTCGGCACCCTCCTCGGCGAGCTCGAGGTCCCGCACGACGGCCGCTTCTACGGCATCGCCAAGGCCTTCGAGCTCGGCGCCACCGTCGAGCAGCTGTTCGACGCCACCAAGATCGACCCGTGGTTCCTCGATCAGATCCAGCAGATCGTCGAGCTGGGGGAGACGGTGCGCGCCGCCGAGACGTTCGGGGAGCGGGAACTGCGCTTTTCCAAGCACCACGGCTTCTCCGACCGGCAGATCGCGGCGCTGCGCCCCGAACTCGGCGACGAGGACGCGGTGCGGGCCCTGCGCGAGCAGCTCGGCGTGCATCCGGTGTACAAGACCGTCGACACCTGCGCCGCCGAGTTCGAGGCCAAGACCCCGTACCACTACTCGACGTACGAACTCGACCCGGACGCCGAGACCGAGGTCGCCGAGCAGCGCGAGCGGCCGAAGGTGCTCATCCTCGGCTCGGGCCCCAACCGCATCGGTCAGGGCATCGAGTTCGACTACTCGTGCGTGCACGCCGCCCTGACCCTGTCGCAGGCCGGCTACGAAACCGTCATGGTCAACTGCAACCCCGAGACGGTCTCGACCGACTACGACACCGCCGACCGTCTCTACTTCGAGCCGCTCACCTTCGAGGACGTCTTCGAGGTGTACCGGGCCGAGTCGCAGTCCGGCACCGTCGCCGGGGTCATCGTCCAGCTCGGCGGCCAGACCCCGCTCGGGCTCGCGCGACGGTTGAAGGCCGCCGGGGTGCCGATCGTGGGCACCAGCCCCGAGGCCATCGACCTGGCCGAGGACCGCGGCGAGTTCGGCCGGGTGCTCACCGAGGCGGGCCTGCCGGCCCCGAAGTTCGGCACCGCCACCACCTTCGAGGGCGCCCGCGACATCGCCGCCGGCATCGGCTATCCGGTGCTGGTCCGTCCGTCCTACGTCCTCGGCGGGCGCGGCATGGAGATCGTCTACGACGAGAACGCGCTCGAGAGCTACATCTCCCGCGCCACCGAGATCTCCGAGGACCGGCCCGTGCTGGTCGACCGCTTCCTCGACGATGCGGTCGAGATCGACGTCGACGCCCTGTGCGACGGCACCGACGTCTACATCGGCGGCATCATGGAGCACATCGAGGAGGCCGGCATCCACTCCGGCGACTCGTCGTGCGCGCTGCCGCCGATCACCCTCGGGCGGTCCGACCTCGAGAACGTGCGCCGCTCCACCGAGGCCCTCGCGCACGGTATCGGCGTCAAGGGCCTGCTCAACGTGCAGTACGCCCTCAAGGACGACGTCCTCTACGTGCTCGAGGCCAACCCGCGTGCCTCCCGCACCGTGCCGTTCGTCTCGAAGGCCACCGCCGTGCAGCTCGCCAAGGCCTGCGCGCGGGTCATGATGGGCGAGAGCATCGCCGACCTGCGCGCCGAGGGCATCCTGCCCGCCCACGGCGACGGCGGGCACGCCCCGGTCGACGCCCCGGTCGCGGTGAAGGAGGCGGTGCTGCCGTTCAACCGGTTCCGCCGCGCCGACGGCACCGGCATCGACTCGCTGCTCAGCCCGGAGATGAAGTCCACCGGCGAGGTCATGGGCATCGACGACGACTTCGGCACCGCGTTCGCCAAGAGCCAGACCGCCGCCTACGGTTCGCTGCCCACCTCCGGCTCTGTGTTCGTCTCGGTCGCCAACAAGGACAAGCGGTCGCTGATCTTCCCCGTCAAGCGGCTCGCCGACCTCGGCTTCCGGGTGCTCGCCACCATCGGCACCGCGGAGGTGCTGCGCCGCAACGGCATCCCGTGCGAGCACGTGTACAAGGTGTCGGAGGAGGAACGGCCCGAGGGGGCCCACACCATCGTCGAGAAGATCCGCGCCGGTGAGGTCGACATGGTGATCAACACCCCGTGGGGCAACTCCGGGCCGCGCATCGACGGCTACGAGATCCGCACCGCGGCCGTCGCCGCGAACATCCCGTGCATCACGACCGTGCAGGGTGCCTCCGCGGCCGTGCAGGGCATCGAGGCCGCCATCCGTGGCGACATCGGGGTCCGTTCCCTGCAGGAGATGCACGCCGGGCTCCGGGAGGACCAGGGCAGCCTCCGCGAGGACGCCGGGGCGTCCGGCGGCGTCGGAGGGCTGCGCGACGGACTCGCGGACACGGCGTCGTGACGACGTTCGGGCAGCGTCTGCACGCGGCCCTCGCCGAGCGCGGGCCGCTGTGTGTGGGCATCGACCCCCACCCGGAACTGCTCGCGGCGTGGGGGCTGCCGGTCGACGTCGCGGGCCTCGAGCGGTTCGCCGGGACGTGTGTCGACGCGTTCGCCGGGCGGGTGGCCCTCGTCAAGCCGCAGGTCGCGTTCTTCGAGGCGTTCGGTGCCGCGGGCATCGCGGTGCTCGAGCGCACCGTGACGGCCCTGCGCGGCGCCGGCACCCTCGTCCTTGCGGACGCCAAGCGCGGCGACATCGGCTCGACGATGGACGCGTACGCCCGCACGTGGCTGACCGATGCGTCCCCGCTGGGCTCCGACGCGGTCACCGTCTCGCCGTACCTGGGGTTCGGCGCGCTCGAGCCCGCGCTGCGCCTCGCCGTCGACGGGCGCGGGGTGTTCGTCCTCGCCGCCACCTCCAACCCCGAGGGCGCCCAGGTGCAGCAGGCGCGCACCGCCGACGGGCGCAGCGTCGCGCAGGTGATGGTCGACGAGGCCGCGGCCCGCAACGCCGGCGCCGACACGCTCGGCTCCGTCGGCGTCGTCGTGGGCGCGACCCTCACCCGGGCACCGGACCTGAGCGCGCTGCACGGCCCGATCCTGATGCCCGGGGTGGGCGCCCAGGGCGGCACCGCGGAGGACGTGCGCCGGCTGGCGGGCGACCGCCTCGACGCCGTCGTGCCCAACGTCTCCCGCGAGGTGCTGCGGGCGGGCCCGACGCCCGCGGCGCTGCGCGACGCCGTGTCCCGCACCGTGGACGCGTTCGCCTTCCTGCGGGCCTGACGGCCCGGACATCCGGCCCGGATCCGGCTCCCGGCTCCGGGCCGGATGTCCGTTCCGGTGCAGGTGGGAGCCCCCCCGACACGCTCGTGCGCGGAAATTTTTCCGGGCCGTTTCCGGCGTGGACGCGCCGGAAACGGCGCCGGCCCGCAGACCAGCACCCGCGCCGGGCCGAACTGCCATCCACAACGCCGCTACCTGCGGCGATGCCGGGTTCGCCGAGGTGAGGGGCGGTGCCTACGTCCCCGGGCCGGACCTGCCCGCGGGCCACGCTGCGGGCGCACTACCGCACGTGTTTTCGAGCCGAAACGCCGGGGGGTGGGTTCGCAATCGTCGTCCGGCGTGAGTACGGTCGCTATCGCCGCTGGTTAACCGGCGGATGAGACTGATTGCCAACGATGAGACGGAGGAACCGTGGCCCTTCCCCAGCTGACCGACGAGCAGCGCGCCGCTGCTCTGGAGAAGGCGGCTGCTGCCCGTCGCGCCCGGGCTGAGCTCAAGGACCGCCTGAAGCGCGGCGGCACCGACCTCAAGCAGGTCCTGGCCGATGCCGAGAACGACGAGATCCTCGGCAAGATGAAGGTGTCCGCCCTGCTCGAGGCCCTGCCGAAGGTCGGCAAGGTCAAGGCGCAGGAGATCATGACCGAACTCGAGATCGCCCCGACGCGCCGCCTGCGCGGCCTGGGCGACCGTCAGCGCAAGGCGCTGCTCGCCAGGTTCGACTTCGACGCCTGAGCGACCGGTGGTAGCTGACGCACACACCGTGTCGGACAGCGGTTCCACGACGCGGAGGGGCCGGCTGGTGGTGCTGGCCGGCCCCTCCGCCGTCGGGAAGTCCACCGTTGTCCGCCGGCTCCGCAGCCGGGTGCCCGACCTGCTGTTCAGCGTGTCGGCCACCACCCGCGAACCCCGGCCCGGCGAGGTGAACGGGGTGGACTACCACTTCGTCAGCCGCGACGAGTTCGATCGGATGATCGAGTCCGGGGACCTGCTCGAGTGGGCCGAGATCCACGGCGGGCTGCAACGCTCGGGCACCCCCGCCGGTCCCGTGCGGGACGCGCTCGCCTCGGGACGCCCCGTGCTCGTCGAGGTGGACCTGACCGGCGCCCGCTCCGTGCGCGCCGCCATGCCGGAGGCCGTGCTGGCCTTCCTGGCGCCGCCGAGCTGGGATGTGCTGGTCGCCCGCCTCACCGGCCGCGGCACCGAATCGGACGAGGTGGTCCGCCGCCGGCTCGAGACCGCCCGGACCGAACTCGACGCCCGCGACGAGTTCGACACGGTGATCGTCAACGAGGACGTCGACCGCGCCTGCGACGAATTGGTATCCTTGTTGGTCGGTCCCCGCGACGATCGCCCCGACCGTCCGCAGCCGATCACGACCTTCCCCGCCTCGAACCCGAATCCCGGGCCCCACCAGAGCTCCGGAACGACACAGGAGAACACCGAGTGAGCAGCACCCAAGCAGCCGTGTCCGACACCGCCGGCCACGACCTGCCGGCCTACGACACCCCGCTGGGCATCACCAACCCGCCCATCGACGAGCTGCTCGAGCGCACCTCCTCGAAGTACGCGCTGGTGATCTACGCAGCCAAGCGTGCCCGGCAGATCAACGACTACTACAACCAGCTCGGCGACGGCATCCTCGAGTACGTCGGCCCGCTCGTCGAGCCCGGCCTGCAGGAGAAGCCGCTGTCGATCGCGCTGCGGGAGATCCACGCAGACCTGCTCGAGCACGCCGAAGGCGAGTGAGCCAGCGCGCCGCGGGCACCGCGGACCACTCGGAATTCGCGCAACGCCGCCGCATCGTCGTCGGCGTCGGTGGCGGCATCGCCGCCTACAAGGCCTGCGCGCTGATCCGGGCGTTCACCGAAAGTGGACACCACGTGCGGGTCATCCCGACGGACTCGGCGCTCGAGTTCGTCGGCCGCGCCACCTTCGAGGCCCTGTCCGGCAACCCCGTGCACACCGGCGTGTTCGCCGACGTGCCGCAGGTTCCGCACGTGCGGCTCGGACAGGAGGCCGACCTGGTGGTCGTCGCCCCCGCCACCGCCGACCTGATGGCCCGCGCCGCCCACGGCCGTGCCGACGACCTGCTCACCGCCACGCTGCTCACCGCGCGGTGCCCGGTCGTGTTCGCGCCTGCGATGCACACCGAGATGTGGGAACACCCGGCGACGGTGGACAACGTCGCCACGCTGCGCCGCCGCGGCGCCGTCGTCGTCGAGCCCGCCTCCGGCCGGCTCACCGGGCACGACACCGGCGCCGGCCGGCTCCCCGAACCCGAGGAGATCTTCGGACTGGCGTCGCTGCTGCTCGAACGACCGGACGCGTTGCCGCGGGATCTGACCGGGCGGCGCATCGTCGTCTCCGCCGGCGGCACCCGCGAACCGCTGGACCCGGTGCGGTTCCTCGGCAACCGCAGCTCCGGCAAGCAGGGCTATGCCCTCGCCCGGCTCGCCGCCCAGCGCGGCGCCGACGTCACCCTCGTCGCCGGGGCGGTGGCCGGGCTGGCCGATCCCGCCGCGGTGGAGGTGGTGCAGGTCCAGACCGCCGCCCAGATGCAGGCCGCGGTCACCAAGCATGCCGCCGGTGCGGACGCGGTCGTCATGTCCGCCGCCGTCGCCGACTTCCGGCCGAGCACCTTCGCCACCAGCAAGATCAAGAAGGGCGCGGGCGAGCCGGAGGCGATCGCGCTGACCAAGAACGAGGACATTCTCGCCGGGCTGGTCGCCGCCCGCACCGAGGGCACGCTGCCGGCGAGCACCGTCATCGTCGGCTTCGCCGCCGAGACCGGTGACGCCGAGGGCGACGTCCTCACCCACGCCCGCGCCAAACTGGCCCGCAAGGGCTGCGATCTGCTGGTCGTCAACGCCGTCGGCGAGGGGAAGGCGTTCGAGGTCGACCACAACGACGGGTGGCTGCTGGCGGCGGACGGTTCCGAGACCGCCCTCGCGCACGGTTCCAAGGCGCTGATGGCCAGCCGCGTCCTCGACGCGCTGGGTCCGCTGCTGGCGCAGAACCGGTCGTGACCTCGGGGGCGGGGCGCCCGTGACCTCGGGGCGGTACGCCCGTGACCCGGGGGGCGGCGCGCCCGTGACCCGGGGGCGGCACGCCCGTGACCCGGGGGGCGGCGCGCCCGTGAGCGAAAGTCTCGCGTCGGCGCGACCGGAACAGTAGCGTCGCCCATATCGTTGACATCAGTTCGTCCGTTCGAGCTAGACACAACCAGTCGAGAGGGAGTTCCGTGAGCAAGACCGGCGGTCGGCTTTTCACCAGTGAGTCCGTGACGGAGGGACACCCGGACAAGATCTGTGACGCGATCAGCGACTCCGTCCTCGACGCGCTGCTCACCGAAGACCCCCGCGCCCGCGTCGCGGTCGAGACCCTGGTGACCACCGGGCAGGTGCACGTGGTCGGGGAGGTCACCACCTCGGCCTACGCGGACATCCCGAAGATCGTGCGGGACCGGGTCCTCGAGATCGGCTACGACTCCTCCTCGAAGGGTTTCGACGGCAACTCCTGCGGGGTCAACATCGCCATCGGTGCGCAGTCCCCGGAGATCGCCGGCGGCGTCGACGTCTCGCACGAGGCCCGCACCGGGGTGCTCACCGACGACGAGGTGGCCCGTCAAGGTGCCGGTGACCAGGGCCTGATGTTCGGCTACGCCTGCTCGGACACCCCGGAACTGATGCCGCTGCCGATCGCGCTGGCGCACCGGCTCTCGCGCCGGCTCACCGAGGTCCGCAAGACCGGGGTGCTGCCGTACCTGCGGCCGGACGGCAAGACCCAGGTCACCATCGAGTACGACGGCGACCGCCCGGTCCGGTTGGACACGGTGGTGATCTCCACCCAGCACGCGGCGGACATCGACCTGAACAACCTGCTCACCCCGGATCTGCGCACCCACGTCGTCGAGGCGGTACTGGCGGACCCGAGCCTCGCGGGCCTCGACACCACCGGCCTGCGGTTGCTGGTGAACCCGTCCGGGTCGTTCGTCCTCGGCGGTCCGATGGGGGATGCCGGCCTGACCGGCCGCAAGATCATCGTCGACACCTACGGCGGCATGGCCCGGCACGGCGGTGGCGCGTTCTCGGGCAAGGACCCGTCGAAGGTGGACCGCTCGGCCGCGTACGCGATGCGGTGGGTCGCCAAGACCGCCGTGGCGGCGGGGCTGGCCGGCCGGCTCGAGGTACAGGTGGCCTACGCCATCGGCAAGGCCGCCCCGGTGGGGCTGTTCGTCGAGACGTTCGGCACCGAGAAGACCGACCCGGCGCGGATCCAGCAGGCGATCACCGAGGTGTTCGACCTGCGACCGGGTGCGATCATCCGGGACTTGGACCTGCTGCGGCCGATCTACGCGCAGACCGCCGCGTACGGGCACTTCGGCCGCACCGACATCGATCTGCCGTGGGAGAACACCGACCGGGCCGAGAAGCTGCGCGCCGCCGCCGGTCTGTAACCCGGACCCCCGACGGTCCGGGTGGCCACCGACAGGACCGCGGCCGAGACGGATCCGGTGGCGCGGATCCTGCCGCTGCTGCCGTTGCCCCACCTCGACCGCGAGTTCGACTATCTGATCCCGCGGGAGTTCGATGCCGAGGCGCGGCCGGGCGTGCGGGTGCGCGTCCGGTTCGCCGGCAGGCTCGTCGACGGCTTCGTGCTGTCCCGCGCGGCGACCAGTGAGCACACCGGCCGGCTCGGCTGGCTCGACCGGGTCGTCTCACCCGAGGTCGTGCTGACCCCGGAGATCGCCGCGCTCGCCGACGCCGTCGCCGCCCGCTACGCCGGCACCCGAGCCGACGTGCTGCGCCTCGCCGTGCCACCGCGGCACGCCCGGGTCGAGGCGGAGGACCCGCCACCCGCCCCGCCCCCCACGGCACCGGAGATCGACCGGACCGCCTGGTCCCGATACCGGCACGGCGAGAACTTCCTCGACGCCCTCGCCGCCGGCCGCGCCCCCCGCGCGGCCTGGCAGGCACTGCCCGGTGAGGACTGGCCGCGTCGTTTGGCCGAACTCGCGGCGTCGGTCGCCGCCACCGGGCACGCCGCGGTGCTCGTGGTGCCCGACCAGCGCGACCTCGACCGCGTCGTGACGGCCTGCACCGACCTCGCCGGCGCCGACTGCGTCGTCGGGCTCGCCGCCGGGCTCGGTCCGGCCGTGCGCTACCGGCGCTGGCTCGCGGCGTTGCGCGGAACCGCCCGCATCGTCGTCGGCACCCGGGCCGCCGTGTTCGCTCCCACCCCCGCCCTCGGCCTGCTCGTGGTGTGGGACGACGGCGACGACCTGCACTCCGAGCCCCGCGCGCCGTACCCGCACGCCCGAGAGGTGGCGCTGCTGCGGGCGCACGCCACCGGCGCCGCCGTCGTCCTGGCCGGGCACGCCCGCACCGCCGAGACCCAGGCCCTCGTCGACACCGGGTGGGCCCACGACCTCGCCGCCCCCCGCGACGTCGTCCGCGCCCGCGCCCCCAAGATCACCGCCCTCGCCGACAGCGACCAGGCCCTGGCCCGCGACCCCGCCGCGCGTGCCGCCCGGCTGCCGGCCATCGCCTTCGCCGCCGCCCGTGCCGCCCTCGGCGCCGACCGCGGGGTGCTCGTGCAGGTGCCCCGCCGCGGCTACGTGCCCGCGCTCGCGTGCGCCAAATGCCGGACCCCGGCCCGCTGCCGGCACTGCAACGGTCCGCTCGCGTTGCCGCAGGCCGCCGGGCCGGACGGCACCGCGACCCCCGCCTGCCGCTGGTGCGGCATCGCCGACGCCACCCACCGCTGCCACGCGTGCGGTGCCCGCGCCCTGCGCGCCGTCGTCGTCGGCGCCGGGCGGACCGCCGAGGAACTCGGTCGCGCGTTCCCCGGTGTCCCGGTGGTCACCTCCGGTGGGACGGAGGTCAAGGCCACCGCCCCGGCCGGACCCGCGCTCGTCGTGGCCACAGTGGGCGCCGAACCCGTCACCGCCGGGGGGTACGGCGCGGCCCTGCTGCTCGACGGGTGGGCCCTGCTCGGCCGCGCCGACCTGCGGGCCGCCGAGGAAACGATGCGTCGCTGGCTCACCGCGTCGTCGCTGGTGCGGCCCTTCGCCGACGGCGGCCAGGTCGTCGTGGTCGCCGACGCCGGCATCCCCACCGTGCAAGCACTGGTGCGCTGGGACCCGATCGGGCACGCGCAGTCCCAGCTCGCCGAACGCGCCGAGGTCGGCTTCCCGCCCGCGGTGCACATGGCCGCGGTCGACGGCACCGCGGCCGCGGTCGCCGACCTGCTCGCCGCCGCGACCCTCCCACCGGAGGCGGAGGTGCTCGGACCGGTGCCGTTGCCGCCGGGGGAGCGGCTGCCGTTCGGGGCCGACGACCCCGAGCCCGACGAGGTGCAGCGCATGGTGATCCGGGTGCCACGCGGCCGGGGTCTCGCGCTCGGCCGCGCCCTGCGCGAGGCGCAGGCAGCGCGCAGCGCCCGCCGCGCCGAGGGAGCGTTGCGGGTGCAGATCGATCCGCTGCGCGTCGGGTGACGCCCCCCGGGGCCCCGGGTCCGCGCGGAGGGACACCCCGGGGGGCAGGGCAGGCAAGACCCTCCCTTCACCTGCGGAAAGATGGCATGCCGGCGGGGCGCAACTGTGTCACGATAGGTCACAGGGGTGGGGGTCGATCCTGGTGACGGAGCCCGGCTGCGGGCGAGCCGGAGGGAGGGGCCGTGAACGGGGCACGCAGGATTGCCGGCGCGCTGGCCGGTATCGCGGCGGCCGTCGCGGCCGTCACCGGCGCCGCGACCGTCACCGCCGCACCCGCGCCGGGCTCGTCGGCGTCCGTGCCCGTCGCCCCCGGACCGGTGGCCACCACCCACGCCCAGGCCGCCGGCTACGCCGAGGAACATCCCGGAACGGCGCCGGCGCGATCGAACGACTTCGGGTGCGTGCCGTCCCCGGACCATCCACGACCGGTGGTGCTCGCCCACGGCACCGACTCCAACTCCTACTCGGACTGGGCTGCGGTCGCACCGATGCTCGCCGATGCCGGCTGGTGCGTGTTCGCCCTCGACTACGGCAAGGCCGACGGCGCCGACGAATACGGCACCGGCGACATCCGGGTCAGCGCCGCGCAGCTGGGCGCGTTCGTCGAGCGGGTCCGTGCCGGCACCGGTGCCGGCGAGGTCGACCTCGTCGGCTACTCGCAGGGTGCGACCGTCGCGCGGTACTACGTCAACCTGCTGGGCGGCTCGGCCGTCGTGGAACGCTGGGTGGGCGTGGCCTCACCCAGCTACGGCGGCACCTTCTACGGGCTCGGCGCCGCGGTCGTGGCCGCGCCCGGTGCCACCGACGCGGTCGAGGCCTTCCTCTCGGTGGCCCTCGTCCAGCAACTGCAGGGCTCGGAACTGCTCACCGAACTCAACACCCCCGTCGACACCGTTCCCGGCGTCCGGTACACCACCATCGGATCCCGCGTCGACGAGGTCATCCAGCCGGCCACCAACGTCGCGCTGCGCGGGCCCGGGGCGGTCAACCTGACCATCCAGGACCTGTGCCCCCAGGACCAGACCGGCCACTTCAACATGGTGTACGACCCGTTCTCGCTCACCGTGATCCGGCACGCCCTCGACCCCGAACGGTATGCCCCCGGCGAATGCGTCCCGGTACCGCTCGGCACGGGCATCCCCGAACTGATCATCGAGAGCAACTCCTGACCCGATCCACCCCCGTGAGCGCCCCGGTGCCCCGATCATGGGTATGCGGGCGGTGCGTGCCCAGTCGTCCGGGCCGGTCACACGGGAGGGAGGTAGCGGTGAACACCCAGTTCCTTCCCGGTCGCGCGGCGCGGCGGGCGCCGCAGCTCGTGCCGCCGCGGCAGTACGCCCGGGTGGCCGCGCGGTGCGGGTATCTCATCGCGCTGATCGGGACCGTCGTCACCCACGGCATCCCCGCCGACCGGCTGTACCAGGCCGCCTGGATCGTCGCCGGGCTGATCGCCTTCGCGATCGACCGGCCGTGGCGCGGGCACCTGCGCGTCGTCGTCGACTGGCTGCCCCTGGTCGCGGCGCTCGTCGTCTACGACCACACCCGCGGCCTCGCCGACGAACTCGGCCTGCCCGTCCGGGTGCACGAACCGGCCGCCGTCGAGAGCTGGCTGTTCGGCGGCACGATCCCGACGGTGTGGCTGCAGGAGCGTCTGCTCGGCGCGGACGGCGAGCGGCCCGGCTGGACGATGATCACCGCGGTCGTCTACACCAGCCACTTCCTCGTGCCGTGGCTGCTCGCGGCCCTGCTGTACCTGCAGTCGCGGTCGCGCTGGGCCGGATACATGCGACGGGTGCTGCTCCTGTCCTACTTCGGGCTCATCACCTACATCCTCGTGCCCGCGGCGCCGCCGTGGTATGCGTCCGAGGTGGGCGTCCTGCCGGAAGGCGTCGGCCGGGTCACCGGCTTCGGGTTCGGCGTAGTGCCCATCGACGTCGGCACCCGATGGTTGGAGGCGCAGGGCAACCCGGTCGCCGCGCTGCCGTCGCTGCACTCGGCATTCGCCCTGCTCGTGGCGGTCGCCCTGTGGCCGATCGCGCGGCGCGCCTGGATACGGGCCCTGCTGGTGGCGTTCCCGCTGGCCATGGCCTTCACGCTCGTCTACGGCGGCGAACACTACCTGGTCGACGTGCTGCTCGGCTGGGGTTACGTCGGGCTCGCCGTCCTGGCCGCCCGAGCCTGGGAGGCGCGCCGCGGGGCGCGGCGTGCCCCGCAGGTCAGTCCACCTGCTCCAGCGGCATCGCCAGCGTCACCCAGTCGTGCAGGCCACCGCGGTAGTACGCCAGCGCGGACGCCGGGTACCCCGCCTCGAGCAGCTCCCGGATCGCCATCGGGGACTGCGGACACTGCGGGCCGTTGCAGAACAGGATCGACACCCGGGACGGATCGAGCCGGTCCCGCAGCTCCGTGATCCGGCCGTGCGGCAGATTGATCGCGCCCGGAATGGACCTGCCCTTGCGCGAGTCCGGGACCCGGGTGTCGACGAGCACCGCTCCGTTCGCGACCAGCTCGGTCAGTTCCAGCTCGCCGACGGTCACCACCCCGGGCGCGCACTGCAGCGGCTGCAGCTCGCCCCACGTGGTGTCCACCAGGACCACGTCCTGCTCCTGCGCCGCCGGCCAGGGCACGCCCGCGGGATCCGCCGAGCGCACCCGGGGGGACCGTTCCATCCGTTCTCGCGTCTCTGCCATCGGCTCAGCCTATCGACGCGGCCCGACGGGTGCCGGGATTCGTCACGCCCGGCCCGGCCCGTCGGGTTCGCGGACGGCTGTCACCGCCCGCAGGCCCGGTCCCTAGACTGAGGGCACCATTCGTCGTCGAGATCCGGGAGCAGCATTCGTGAACAGTTCGGTCGGCCCAGCACGGTCCTCGTCCCGGGGCCGGGGCCTCGTTTCCCGCCCGCGGACGGGCCGCTGACGTGCGGCTGGTGTTCGCCGGGACCCCCGAACCGGCCGTACCGGCCCTGCGCCGCCTGCTCGACTCGCCGCGCCACGAGGTGGTCGCGGTCGTGACCCGGCCCGACACCACCGCCGGCCGCGGACGGCGGGTCGTCCGCTCGGCCGTGGGGCAGCTCGCCGACGAACACGGCATCGAGGTCCTCACCCCGGAGCGGCCCCGCGACCCCGACTTCGTCGCCCGGCTGACCGAACTCGCCCCCGACTGCTGCCCGGTCGTCGCCTACGGCGCGCTCATCCCGCAGCCGGTGCTCGACATCCCGAAGTTCGGCTGGGTGAACCTCCACTTCTCGCTGCTGCCCGCCTGGCGCGGCGCCGCGCCCGTCCAGGCCGCGCTCGCCGCGGGGGACGAGGTGACCGGCGCGAGCACGTTCCGGCTCGAGGCGGGCCTCGACACCGGCCCGGTCTACGGGGTGGTCACCGAGACGATCCGGCCCGACGACACCGCGGGAGATCTGCTCGCCCGGCTCGCCGACTCCGGAGCCGTGCTGCTCGAATCGACCCTCGACGGCCTCGAGGACGGGGTGCTCACGGCGGTGCCCCAACCCCCGGACGGCGTCTCGCACGCCCCGAAGGTCACCGTCGAGTCGGCTCGGGTGAGCTGGGACCGTCCCGCACACCTCGTCGACCGCCACATCCGTTCGGTCACGCCCGCGCCCGGGGCCTGGACGATGATCGGCGACCTGCGCGTGAAGCTCGGACCCGTGACCGGCACCGACGAGACCCTCGCGCCCGGGCAGATCCTGGCCCGCAAGGACGGTGTCCTCGTCGGCACCGGCAGCACCGCCGTGCGACTCGGGCAGGTCCAGCCGCCCGGCAAGAAGACGATGGCGGCCGCGGACTGGGTTCGCGGCGCCCGCCTCGACCCGGAGGTACGCGCCCAGTGACCGAGTCCCGCCGCCCCGCCCGCCGGTCCCGCCGCGGGCCCGGGGACCGCAACAACAAGCCCCGGCAGGCCCGCCGGCCGTCGCCCGCCGAGGCCGGCCTCGACCAGGCTCGGCTCGCCGCCCGGGACGTGCTGCGCGCCGTCCGGGAGCGCGACGCCTACGCCAACCTGGTGCTGCCGGCGCTGCTGCGCGAGCGACGACTCGACGGGCGCGACGCCGCCCTGGCCACCGAGCTGACATACGGCGCCGCCCGCGCCCAGGGCCTGCTCGACGCCGTGATCGCCGCCTGTGCCCACCGGCCCGTCACCGAGATCGACGGGGCGCTGCTGGACACCCTGCGGTTGGGCACGTATCAGCTGCTGCGGACCCGCATCGCCCCGCACGCGGCCGTCGCGACGAGTGTCGACATCGTCCGCGGCGAATTCGGCCACGGCAAGTCCGGCTTCGTCAATGCGGTGCTGCGCCGCGTCGCGGAGAAGCCGGAGGAACAGTGGATCGCCGAGCTCGCCCCCGACCCGGCTCGCGACCCGGTGGGACACCTGGCCTTCCGGTATGCGCACCCGGAGTGGATCGCGAAGGCCTTCGCGGTCGCGCTCGGCCCGGACGCCGGGGAGCTCGAGGAGGTGCTCGCGGCGGACGACGCCCGACCGGTGGTGCACCTGGTGGCCCGCCCGGGGGTGATCACCGCGGAGGAACTCGCGCTGGCCACCGGTGGCGAGATCGGGGCCTGGTCGCCCTACGCCGTGCATCTCGATGCCGGCGGTGATCCCGGCAAGCTCGACGCCGTGCGCGAGGGCATGGCCGCAGTGCAGGACGAGGGCAGTCAGCTGGTGGCGCGGGCGCTCACCCTCGCCCCCCTCGACGGGCCCGACCACGGCCGGTGGCTGGACCTGTGTGCCGGCCCGGGCGGCAAGGCCGCCCTGCTCGGCGCGCTCGCCGACATCGACGGCTTCACCGTCGACGCCGTCGAACCGGTCGAGCACCGCGCCGAACTGGTCCGCAAGTCCACCCGCGGCCTCCCCGTGACGGTGCACGTGGCCGACGGCCGCGAGCCCGGCCTGGGACCCGGCTACGACCGCATCCTGGTCGACGCGCCGTGCACCGGGCTCGGCGCCCTGCGTCGCCGGCCCGAATCCCGGTGGCGGCGCAACCCCGGCGACGTCGCCGAGCTGGTGCGGTTGCAGAAGCAGCTCCTCGCCTCGGCGATCGGGCTGCTGCGGCCGGGTGGGGTGGTGCTGTACGCGACGTGCTCGCCGCACACGTCCGAGACCCTCGCCGTCGTCGCCGACGCCGTCCGGCGGCACCGGGTCGAGCAGCTCGACACGCGCGAGCTCGTGCCCGGCGTGCCGCGTCTCGGCGACGGTCCGTCCGTGCAGCTGTGGCCGCACCGGCACGGCACCGACGCGATGTTCATGGCCGCGCTGCGCGCCCCGGCGAGCTGACCGGCGAGCTCGCCGCGCGAACGCCGGGAGAATCGGTCCGCGCTCGGATACGGTCGGACGCGACCCGCCCGCTCCCGGCAGGAGGCACGTCGTGCCCGACATCGTCACCGTGACCATGAACCCGGCGCTCGACATGACCACCTATACCGAGCAGGTGCGGCCCACCAGTAAACTGCGCTGCGAGGCGCCGCGACTCGAGGCCGGCGGCGGCGGGATCAACGTCGCGAAGGTCGCCGGGGTGCTCGGTGTCTCGGCCGCAGCGGTGTATCCGGCCGGCGGCCCGACCGGGGACATGCTTTCGGCGCTGCTGTCCGGCGGCGGCGTCGACAGCCGGCGCATCGACATCGACGGCATGACCCGGGAGTCGTTCACGGCGATCGAGCGCAGCACCGGCCAGGAGTATCGGTTCGTGCTGCCCGGCCCGGAGCTGAGCGTGCGGGATCAGGAACGGTGCCTGGACGTGCTCGTCGAGACCGCCACCGGTGCGCGGTACGTCGTCGCCAGCGGCAGCCTGCCGCCGGGTGTGCCGGGCGAGTTCGTCCAGCGCGTGGCCGACGCGGCCACCGATGCCGGCGCCCGCTTCGTCCTCGACTCGTCGGGGGACGCGCTGCGCCGCATCAAGTCCGGTGTGCACCTGGTCAAACCGAGCCTGCGGGAGCTGCGCGAGTGGGTGGGCCGGGAACTGCGCACCCCGCACGAACAGGCCGCGGCCGCCCACGAGCTCGTCGACGCCGGCATCGCCGAGGTCGTGGTGGTCTCGCTCGGGCCGGACGGGGCGCTGCTGGTCTCCGCCGACACGACCGCGCGGGTGAAAGCGCTGGACGTGCCCGTGCGCAGCGCCGTCGGCGCGGGCGACAGCATGGTCGCCGGACTGGTCGTCGGCTTGCTGCGGGGGCGGTCGCTGCGCGACGCCCTGGCACTGGGCATCGCCGCCGGCTCGGCGGCGCTGCTCACCCCGGGCAGCCAGGTTTGCCGGCGCGAGGACGTCGAACGGTTCGACGTCCTCGCGCGCGAGCGGTGACACCCGATCGTCCCCGTCGTCCGGGCGGTGCCGAGCGGGCCGACGGGTCCGGTCGCCCGGGGTCGTCAGTGCTCGTGCCGGGCGCGGTCCAGAACGATCCGCTGCTCGGCCCGCGCCACCGTGCGCCGGGTCTGTGCGGCCGCGTCCGGCGTGACCGACACCGACGTGATGCCCCGGCGCACGAGATGCTCGGCGAGCTCGGTGCTGGTGGAGACGGCCTGCCCGCACAGCGACGTGGTCAGGCCGGCCGCCGACGCGCGTTCGATGATGTGGTCGATCGCGTCCAGCACCGCCGGGTCGAGCGTGTCGAACAGGTCCTTGCACATCTCGGAGTCGCGGTCGACGCCGAGCACGAGCTGGGTCAGGTCGTTGCTGCCGATCGACACGCCGTGGATGCCGAGCTTCGCGTATTCGGGCAGCCAGTACACCACCGACGGGACCTCGGCCATGATCCAGCGCAGCATCCGCCGATCGGTGCCGAGCGGATGCGCGTCGAGCTGGCCCAGGCATTCCTTCAGCTCCCAGCGGGTGCGCACGAACGGGATCATCAGGTGCACGTTGGGATGCTGCGCGCGTACGCGATGCAGGACGTCGAGGTCGAGCGAGAACAGCTCGGGGTCGCGCACGTAGCGGAAGCAGCCGCGGTACCCGATCATCGGGTTCTCCTCGTCCGGCTCCGTCTCGCCGCCCTCGAGGTTCGCGAACTCGTTGCTGCGCAGGTCGATCGCGCGGTACACCACCGGACGCGGGGCGAAGGCCGCCGCGATCCGCGCGACGCCGTCGGCCATCTTCGACACGTACTCCTCGCGCCGGCCCTGCGCGATCATGTAGGCGGGATGCTGGCCGGCGAGCGCCTCGGTGATCATGAATTCCGCCCGCAGCAGCCCCACCCCGTCGACGTCGGTGTCGGCGACGGCCTGCGCGGCGTCCGGGGTGGCGAGATTGACGTACACGGCTGTCGCGGTGACGGTCGGCGCGGATGCGGCGGCCGCCGGGGCGGCGGTCTGGGCCGCGGCCGGCCGCTCGGGGCGGACCTCCCCGTCGAAGACGACGCCGGCGTCGCCGTCCACGGTGATCAGCTGGCCGTCCTGCAGGTCCTGCGTCGCGGTGCGGGCACCCACGACGACGGGTTTGCCGAGTTCGCGGCCGACGATCGCGGCGTGGCAGGTGATGCCGCCGCCGTCGGTGACGATGCCGCCGGCGCGGCGCAGGATCGGCAGCCAGTCGGGGCGCGTCATCGGGGCCACGAGGATCTCCCCGTCGCTCAGGCGCTTGCCGTCGACCAGCTCGTGCAGCACCCGGACCCGTCCGGTGGCCCGGCCGGGGCCGGCACCGAGCCCGGTCAGCAGCGGCGCCGCCTGTCCGTTGCCCGACGCCGCAGCGGCGGCAGGCATCCCGAGGGTGGTGATCGGGCGGGTCTGCACGATCCACAGCTCACCCTCGGCGAACGCGAACTCGAGGTCCTGCGGCCGGCCGTAGTGCTGTTCGACGTCCGCGGCGAGCCGCGCGACCTTCCCGAGCTGCTCCTCGTCGAGCACGCGGATCTGCCGTGACGAATCGACCGCGACGCGGCTGTCGCCGGCGTCGGTGGAGGCGATCTGGAACTCCTGATGCCCGAGATGTACATCGAGCACCGTGAAGCCGTCCTTGGCGACGACGTAGGTGTCGGGCTCGACCTGCCCCCCGACGACGACCTCGCCCAGACCGAGGGCGGCCTCGACGACGATGCGATCGAGTTCGCCGGTGCGCGGATCGGCCGTGAACGCCACCCCCGACGATTCCGAGCGCACCATCACCTGCACCACGACGGCGATGGACGGTTCGTCGGTCACCCCGCGCAGGCCGCGGTAGGTGCGGGCGCGTTCGGACCACAGCGACGCCCAGCACGCCTGCACGGCGCGCACCACCGCGTCGGCACCGGCGATGTTGGTGTACGACTCGTGGATTCCCGCGAAGGAGGTGTCCGCGGCGTCCTCGGCGGGCGCGGAGGACCGCACCGCCACCGGCACGTCCACGCCCAGTTTCTCGTAGGCGGCGACGATGGCGGCGCGAATTTCGTCGGGCACCGTGGACTCGGTCACCAGCGCCGCCAGTTCCGCCGAGGTGCGGATCAGCGTCGCGTCGTCGATGTCGGGGGCCGGGACGGCCTCGGCGCGCAGCCGGTCGCGCACTCCCGCCGCGGCCATCGCATCGAGATAGGCGGCGGTGGTGATGGCGAAGGCGGGCGGCACGGGGAACCCGGCGCGGGTCATCTCCCCGAGGTTGGCGGACTTGCCGCCCACCGTCGGCGCGTCCTCCGCGCCCACGTCGCCGATCGGTCGAACCCACACCGTGTGCGTGGCCATTCTCGCTCCCCACTGCCGCATCGGGCCCAGCGGTTCCGGACCCGCCATCGTCCACTCAAGCATCGCCCAGCAGACCGAACCAGGGGTCGAAAGTCATGAAAACCCGCGCCGGCGGCGCGGGCACCGTGACGGGCGGCAGAGTCCGCCGCCGGGACCGTTAAACTCGGTGGACGTGGCCCACCCGATGATTGCTCCCTCCATCCTCTCCGCGGACTTCGCCCGGCTCGCCGACGAGGCCGCCGCGGTCGCCGACGCGCACTGGCTGCACGTCGACGTCATGGACGCGCACTTCGTCCCGAACCTGACCCTCGGCCTTCCGGTCGTGCAGTCGTTGCTGAAGGCGACCGACATCCCGCTCGACTGCCATCTGATGATCGAGGATCCGGGTCGCTGGGCGCCGCCCTACGCCGAGGCGGGCGCCCACAACGTCACCTTCCACGTCGAGGCCACCGACAACCCCGTCGCCGTCGCCCGCGACATCCGGGCCGCCGGTGCGCGGGCCGGGCTGAGCGTCAAGCCCGGCACCCCGATCGAGCCGTACCTCGAGATCCTCGAGGAGTTCGACACGCTGCTGGTGATGAGCGTCGAGCCCGGATTCGGCGGCCAGTCCTTCATCCCGGACGTGCTCGACAAGGCCCGCGCCGTCCGCCGCCTCGTCGACGCCGGCGAGCTGACCCTGCTCGTCGAGATCGACGGGGGCATCAACGCCGACACCATCGAGGCGGCCGCCGAGGCCGGTGTCGACTGCTTCGTCGCCGGGTCGGCCGTGTACGGGGCCGACGACCCGGGCGAGGCGGTGCGCAAGCTGCGCGAGCGGGCTGCGCACGCCTCCCCGCACCTGACCCTGGCCCCGTGAGCGGTGCTCCGCGCGGGGCGGCGGTGAGCGGCGCACCGCTCGACGCGGCCCTGCGCCTCGCGCTCGACGCCGGCGAATCGGTGCGCGGCACCACCACCCCCAACCCGCCGGTCGGCGCGGTGATCCTCGACGCGGCCGGGCAGGTCGCCGGGGTGGGGGCGACCCGCCCGCCGGGCGGCCCGCACGCCGAGGTCGTGGCCCTGACCGAAGCGGGGGAGCGGGCCCGCGGCGGCACCGCGGTGGTCACCCTCGAGCCGTGCAACCACACCGGCCGCACCGGGCCGTGCGCCCAGGCGCTGCTGCGTGCCGGCGTCGCCGCCGTCTACTACGCGGTGACCGATCCGAATCCGCCCGCCGCCGGCGGCGCACAGACCCTGCGCGCCGCCGGGGTGAGCGTGCACGGCGGGTTCGGCGCCGAACTCGCCGAGGCGGGCGCGCTGCGCGCCTGGCTGCACCGGCAGCGCACGGGACGTCCCCACGTGACCTGGAAGTACGCGGCGAGCCTGGACGGGCGCAGCGCCGCGGCCGACGGCACGAGCCGCTGGATCTCCGGCCCGCAGGCACGGGCCCGCGTACACGCCGAGCGTGCCCGCCTCGACGCGATCGTCGTCGGCACCGGCACCGTCCTCGCCGACGACCCGTGGTTGACCGCCCGGCGGCCGGACGGCTCGCTGGCCCCGCACCAACCGCTGCGCGTCGTCGTCGGCCGAAGTGAAATCCCCAGGACCGCACGGGTTCTCGACGACGCCGCGCCGACCCTGGTGCTGCGCACCCACGACCCCGACGAGGTGCTCGGCGCGCTCGCGGACCGGGCGGACGTGCTGCTCGAGGGCGGCCCGCGCCTGGCCGGGGCGTTCCTCGCCGCCGGCCGGGTCGACCGCATCCAGGCCTACCTCGCGCCGGTCCTGCTCGGGGCCGGACCGTCCGCCGTACGGGACGCGGGCGTGGGCACGATCGCCGAGGCGCTACGGTTTCGTCGGGAGCGCGTCGAAACCGTCGGCGCCGACGTGTTGCTGACCCTGGTCCCCGACCGGGAGTGAAGGAGCGGGTACGTGTTCACCGGGATCGTGGAGGAACTGGGGGAGATCGTCGCGCGGGAGGACCTCGCCGACGCGGCGCGGTTCACCGTCCGCGGGCCCGTGGTGACCTCCGACGCCGGCCACGGCGACTCCATCGCCGTCAACGGTGTGTGCCTGACCGTCGTCGACGTCCAGGGCGGTGACTCCTTCACCGCCGATGTGATGAAGGAGACCCTCGACCGTTCGAGCCTGTCGCAGCTCGGTCCGGGCAGCCGCGTCAACCTGGAGCGGGCCGCGGCGCTGAACAGCCGTCTCGGCGGGCACCTGGTCCAGGGGCATGTCGACGGCACCGGCACCGTGCTCTCCCGCACCCCGTCGGAGAACTGGACCGTGGTGCGGATCTCGCTGCCGGCGGAGGTGTCCCGGTACGTGGTGCACAAGGGCTCGATCACCGTGGACGGGGTCTCGCTGACCGTTTCCGCCCTCGGCGGGACGCCCGGCGACGAGTGGTTCGAGATCTCCCTGATCCCGACGACGTTGTCGCTGACCACCCTGGGCAGTGCCGCGCCCGGCACGCTCGTCAACCTCGAGGTCGACGTCATCGCCAAGTATGTGGAG
Organism: Rhodococcus ruber; assembly: GCF_016804345.1. Classification (NCBI taxonomy): domain Bacteria; kingdom Bacillati; phylum Actinomycetota; class Actinomycetes; order Mycobacteriales; family Nocardiaceae; genus Rhodococcus; species Rhodococcus ruber. The sequence goes on from NZ_CP044211.1 coordinate 2,937,048, forward strand.
CGGCTGCAGGCCGCCGGCCGCTGAGTCGTACTGTTGAACTCGGCAATCAGTTTGTCCGTACACGAGATTTTGGAGCCCACGCAAGTGACGAGGTTCGACACCATCGAGCGCGCGATCGCCGATATCGCAGCCGGCAAGGCGGTCGTCGTGGTCGACGACGAGGACCGCGAGAACGAGGGCGACCTCATCTTCGCGGCCGAGAAGGCCACCCCCGAACTCGTGGCGTTCATGGTGCGCTACACCTCCGGGTACCTGTGCGTGCCGCTGGCCGGCGAGGACTGCGACCGCCTCGGCCTGCCCCCCATGTACTCGACCAACCAGGACAAGCACGGCACCGCCTACACGGTGACCGTCGACGCGCGCGAGGGGATCGGCACCGGCATCTCCGCGTCGGACCGGGCCACGACGATGCGCCTGCTCGCCGATCCGAACAGCACCGCGCAGGACTTCACCCGCCCCGGGCACGTGGTGCCGCTGCGCGCCAAGGAGGGCGGCGTGCTGCGCCGGCCCGGCCACACCGAGGCCGCCGTCGACCTCGCCCGCATGGCCGACCTGCGTCCGGCGGGGGTGATCTGCGAGATCGTCTCGCAGAAGGACGAGGGCCACATGGCTCAGACCGAGGAACTGCGGGTCTTCGCCGACGAACACAAGCTCGCCCTGATCTCCATCGCCGACCTGATCGCCTGGCGCCGCAAGCACGAGAAGCACGTGGTGCGCATCGCCGAGGCCCGCATCCCCACCCGGCACGGCGACTTCACCGCCGTCGGCTACCAGAGCGTCTACGACGAGGTCGAACACGTCGCGCTGGTGCTCGGCGACATCCCCGGCCCGGACGGCGAGGGCGCCGACGTGCTCGTGCGGGTGCACTCGGAGTGCCTGACCGGCGACGTGTTCGGCTCGCTGCGCTGCGACTGCGGTCCGCAGCTCGACGCCGCACTCGAGATGGTGGCCATGGAGGGCCGCGGCGTGGTGCTGTACATGCGCGGACACGAGGGCCGTGGCATCGGGCTGATGCACAAGCTGCAGGCCTACCAGCTCCAGGACTCCGGCTCGGACACCGTGGACGCGAACCTGCAGCTCGGCCTGCCCGCCGACGCCCGCGACTACGGCATCGGCGCGCAGATCCTCGTGGACCTGGGCATCTCGTCGATGCGGTTGCTCACCAACAACCCGGCCAAGCGGGTCGGCCTCGACGGTTACGGGCTGCAGATCACCGAGCGGGTGGCGATGCCGCTGCGCGCGAATTCCGAGAACATCACCTATCTGCGCACCAAGCGGGACCGCATGGGCCACGACCTGATCGGCCTGGACGACTACGAGGCGGGGGACGCGTAGATGAGCGGCGAAGGACTGCCCGAGCTGCAGCTGTCCGAGGCGGGCGGGCTGAAGCTGGCCATCGTCGCCGGCCGCTGGCACACCGAGATCTCCGAGGCGCTCGTCGCCGGGGCGCAGCGCGTCGCCGAGCGGGCCGGCGTCACCGACGTCACCGTCGAACGCGTCGCCGGTGCGATCGAGCTGCCGGTCGTCGCCCAGCAGCTGGCCCGTACCCACGACGCGGTCGTCGCCCTCGGCGTCGTGATCCGCGGCGGCACCCCGCACTTCGAGTACGTGTGCGACGCGGTCACCTACGGGCTGACCCGCATCGCGTTGGACGAGGGCACCCCCGTCGGCAACGGCGTCCTGACCACGAACGACGAACAACAGGCCCTCGACCGGGCCGGACTGCCCGGCTCCGTCGAGGACAAGGGCGGCCAGGCGTGCGCCGCCGCCCTCGACACCGCCGTCACCCTGCGGCGGCTGCGCGGGGCCGCGCGGTGACCTCCGCCGCCGACACCGTCTGGGACCTCGAGGTCCGCAGCCGCAAGATGACCCGGTGGGCGATCGTCGCGGCGGTCCTGCTCATGCTCGGCCACATCGGGGCCGCGCTCGTGCTGCGCGCCGGCGGCGACACCGGCGTGAACCTGCGCCTCGCCGATCAGATCGCCATCGTCTGCGTGGGGGTGGTCGTCTCCGGCGGTGTGCTGCTGCTGACCCGGCCCCGGCTGCGCGCCGGGGCCGCCGGCGTGGCGGTCCGCAACATCCTCGGCGAGAAGACGTTCGGCTGGGATCAGGTCCGGGGCATGAGCTTCCCCCAGGGCAAGCCGTGGCCGAGGCTCGAGCTGCCGCAGGACGAGTACGTGCCCGTCGTCGCGGTACAGGCCCGCGACGGCGAGCACGCCGTCGCGGCGCTGACCGCGTTCCGCGAGCTCGAACAGCGGTACGGCGGGAGCGTCGGCACCGCCGACTAGCCTGGACCCGTGCCCGACCCCTCGACCTATCGCCCTGCTCCCGGCACCATCCCGGTGGAGCCGGGGGTGTACAAGTTCCGCGACCCGCACGGCCGCGTCGTCTACGTCGGAAAGGCCAAGAGCCTGCGCTCGCGGCTGAACTCGTACTTCGCCGACGTCGCGTCGCTGCACCCGCGGACCCGCCAGATGGTGACCACCGCCGGGTCCGTCGAGTGGACCGTGGTGGGCACCGAGGTCGAGGCGCTCCAGCTCGAATACAACTGGATCAAGGAGTTCGATCCGCGCTTCAACGTCCGCTACCGCGACGACAAGACCTACCCCATGCTCGCGGTGACGCTGAACGAGGACTACCCGCGGCTGTTCGTCTACCGAGGACCGCGCCGCAAGGGCGTGCGGTACTTCGGGCCCTACTCCCACGCCTGGGCCATCCGCGAGACCCTGGACCTGCTGCTGCGGGTGTTCCCGGCCCGCACCTGCTCCGCCGGGGTGTTCAAGCGTCACGCGCAGATCGGCCGCCCGTGCCTGCTCGGCTACATCGACAAGTGCTCGGCGCCGTGCGTGGGCCGCGTCGACGCCGACGAGCACCGGCGCATCGTCGAAGACTTCTGCGACTTCCTCGCCGGCCGCACCGACAAGCTGGTCCGCGACCTCGAACAGCGCATGCAGGCCGCCGCCGAAGACCTGGACTTCGAGACCGCCGCGCGCCTGCGCGACGACCTCGGGGCGCTGCGCCGGGCCATGGAGAAGCAGGCGGTGGTGCTCGGCGACGGCACCGACGCCGACCTCGTCGCCTTCGCCGGCGACGAGCTCGAGGTGGCCGTACAGGTGTTCCACGTGCGCGGCGGCCGCGTGCGCGGACAGCGCGGCTGGGTGGTGGAGAAGTCCGGGGACGTGGTCGACCGGCCCGAGACCGCGGCAGGCGCGTCCGACGCCGAGACGGAGGTGTCGCTGCTCGTCGAGCAGTTCCTCACCCAGTTCTACGGCGAGGAGGCCGCGCTGTCGGCGGCCGGGGCCGAACCGGCCGGCAGCGCGGTGCCGCGGGAGGTGCTCGTGCCCGCCCTGCCGCCCGACCCGGAGGAGATGAGCCGCTGGCTCGGCACCCTGCGCGGGGGGCCGGTGCGGCTGCGGGTACCGCAACGCGGGGACAAGAAGGCCCTCGCCGAGACCGTGCAGCGCAACGCGCACGAGGCGCTGACCCAGCACAAGCTGCGCCGCGCCGGTGACTTCACCGCCCGCTCGGCCGCCCTGCAGGGCATCCAGGAGGCCCTCGACCTGGACTCGGCCCCGCTGCGCATCGAGTGCGTCGACATCAGCCACGTCCAGGGCACCGACGTCGTGGCGTCGCTGGTGGTGTTCGAGGACGGCCTGCCCCGCAAGTCCGACTACCGCCACTACGCCATCCGCGAGGCCGCCGGCGACGGCCGCTCCGACGACGTCGCCTCCATCGCCGAGGTGACCCGGCGCCGATTCCTGCGGCACAACCGGGACCTCGCCGCGGCCGGCGGTGACCTGGTCGCGGCCCGCCGCGGTGACCCGGACGCGGCCCGCCGCGGTGACCCGGACGCGGCCCGCCGCGGTGACCCGGACGCGGCCCGCCGCGGTGACCCGGACGCGGCCCGCCGCGGTGACCCGGACGCGGCCCGCCGCGGTGACCCGGTCGCCGCCCGCGACGGCGACGGCGGTGACCTCGCCCTGGAGGCCGCGCTCGACCCGGCCACCGGGCGGCCCCGCCGCTTCGCGTACCCGCCGAACCTGTACGTCGTCGACGGTGGTGCCCCGCAGGTCGCCGCCGCGGCGGAGGTGCTCGACGAACTCGGCATCACCGACGTCGCGGTGATCGGCCTGGCCAAACGGCTCGAGGAGGTGTGGGTGCCGGGAGAGGAAGACCCGGTCATCCTGCCGCGCACCAGCGAATCGCTCTACCTGCTGCAGCGGGTGCGCGACGAGGCGCACCGCTTCGCCATCACCTACCACCGCAGCAAGCGGTCCCGGCGGATGACCGCGTCCGCGCTCGACGGGGTTCGCGGGCTCGGGCAGGCGCGGCGCAACGCGCTCGTCGCGCACTTCGGGTCGGTGGCCCGGCTGCGGGAGGCGAGCGTGGAGGAGATCACCGCGGTGCCGGGCATCGGTGTCGCCACCGCCCGCGCCGTGCTCGACGCCCTGCGCGGCCACGCCCCGGACACCGAGACGGCGGGCGAGGCTGCGCCGGACACGCCGGTGAGTGATGATGGCACCGTCGGCGTGTCGGGCGGACGAACGGAGACGGAACGGTGACGCAGCAGGCGCAGACGGCGCAGCCTCGACCCCGGCCGCGGGGTGAACTCCGCCCGCGCGCCGAGGTCGCCCTGGTCACCGGCCTGTCCGGGGCCGGCCTGAGCACCGCCGCGACGGCACTCGAGGATCTCGGCTGGTTCGTCGCCGAGAATCTGCCCCCGCAACTGGTCACCTCGATGGTCGATCTCGCGGTGCAGGCCGACCCGCCCCTGCAGCGCCTCGCCGTGGTCATGGACGTCCGCAGCCGCCTGTTCACCGGCGACCTCGGCTGGGTCGTCACCGAACTGGCCGCCCGGCCCGTGCGCACCCGGGTGCTGTTCCTCGAGGCCACCGACGAGGTCCTCGTGCGTCGTTTCGAGCAGGTCCGGCGCAGCCACCCGCTGCAGGCCGACACCGCCGACCGCACCCTCACCGACGGCATCGCCGCCGAACGCGCCCAGCTCGCCGGGGTGAAGGCGGCCGCCGATCTGGTGGTCGACACGTCGTCGCTGTCCGGTCCGGAACTACGCCGCAAGATCGACTCCGCGTTCGGGGACGGCGACGCCGACTCGATCCGGGTCACCGTCGAATCCTTCGGGTTCAAGTACGGTCTGCCGATGGACGCGGACGTGGTGTGCGACGTGCGGTTCCTGCCCAACCCGCACTGGGTGCCCGAACTGCGCCCGCACACCGGCCAGGACGACGACGTCCGCGACTACGTGCTGAGCCGGGACGGGGCCCAGGACTACCTGCAGACCTATCATCGGCTCCTCGAACTGACCACGGCCGGCTACCGCCGGGAGGGAAAGCGCTACATGACGATCGCGGTGGGATGTACCGGCGGCAAGCACCGCAGCGTGGCGATGAGCGAGGCCCTCGCCGCGCGCCTGGAAACCGACCCGACGCTGGCGGTGCACGTCGCGCACCGGGATCTGGGGCGCGAATGACGGGCCCCGGCACCGCGGCCCCCGCACCCGGGCCCGGCGGGCAGGTCGCCGCGCCGGAACCGTCGATCGTCGCCCTGGGCGGCGGCCACGGCCTGTACGCCACCCTCAGCGCCGTCCGCCGGCTCAGTAACCGCGTCACCGCCGTCGTCACCGTCGCCGACGACGGGGGGTCCTCCGGGCGGCTGCGCGCCGAACTCGGCGTCATACCGCCCGGCGACCTGCGCATGGCCCTGGCCGCGCTCGCCGCGGACACCCCCCGCATCCACACCTGGACCGAGACGGTCCAGCACCGGTTCGGCGGCACCGGCGCCCTGGCGGGACACTCGGTCGGCAACCTGATCCTGGCCGGACTGACCGAGGTGCTCGGCGACCCCGTGGCCGCGCTCGACCGCGTCGCCGAGCTGCTCGAGGTGCGCGGCCGGGTGCTGCCGATGTCGCCGATCGCCCTCGACATCGAGGCGGACGTGTCCGGCCTCGAATCCGATCCGCGCGCCAGCCGGATCATCCGCGGGCAGGTCGCCGTCGCCACCACCCCCGGCAAGGTGCGGCGCGTGCGGCTGATCCCGGCCGACCCGCCGGCGTGCCCCGACGCGCTCGACGCGGTGGGCGCCGCCGACCTCGTCGTGCTCGGGCCCGGCTCGTGGTTCTCGAGCGTCATCCCGCACGTGCTCGTCCCCGAGCTGCACGAGGCGCTGGTGGCGGCGCCCGCCCACAAGGTGCTGGTGCTCAACCTCGCTGCCGAACCGGGGGAGACCGCCGGATTCTCCACCGAGCGGCATCTGCACGTGCTGGCCCAGCACGCCCCCGACTTCCGGGTCGACCACGTGGTCGTCGACTCCGCGTCGGTACCCGAAGGACGCGAACGCGAACACCTGTGCCGGGCGGCCGCCGGATTCGGCGCCCGGGTGGTCTACGCCGACGTCGCCGAGACCGGCACCCACCGACACGATCCCGCCAAACTGGCGGCGGTCCTGGAACGACACCTGCCCGACGCGGCCCGCCCCCGGGATCTCGCGCAGCGGGACGGAAGGGAGATCCCGACGTGGCAATGACAGCGGAGGTCAAGGACGAGCTGAGCCGGCTGGCGGTCACCCGCACCAGCAGCCGCAAGGCCGAGGTGTCCGCCCTCCTGCGCTTCGCCGGCGGGCTGCACATCGTCGGCGGCCGCGTCGTCGTGGAGGCCGAGGTGGACCTCGGGTCGATCGCCCGCCGGTTGCGCCGCGAGATCTTCGAGCTCTACGGCTACTCGGCGGAGGTGCACGTCCTCGGCGCCGGCGGACTGCGCAAGAGCTCACGCTACGTGGTGCGCGTCGCCAAGGAAGGCGAGGCCCTCGCCCGTCAGACCGGCCTGCTCGACGTGCGTGGCCGCCCGGTGCGGGGCCTGCCCGCCCCGGTCGTCGGCGGCAGCATCGCCGACGCCGAAGCGGCGTGGCGCGGCGCCTTCCTCGCCCACGGCTCGCTCACCGAGCCGGGCCGCTCCTCCGCCCTCGAAGTCAGCTGCCCCGGCCCGGAGGCCGCGCTCGCGCTCGTCGGCGCCGCCCGCCGCCTCGGCATCGCCGCCAAGGCCCGCGAGGTGCGCGGCGCCGACCGGGTCGTCGTGCGCGACGGCGAAGCCATCGGGGCGCTGCTCACCCACATGGGTGCCCAGGACACCCGGCTGACCTGGGAGGAGCGCCGGATGCGGCGCGAGGTCCGCGCCACCGCCAACCGGCTCGCCAACTTCGACGACGCCAACCTGCGCCGCTCCGCGCGCGCCGCCGTGGCCGCGGCCGCCCGCGTCGAACGGGCCCTGGCGATCCTCGGCGACGACGTGCCCGACCACCTCGCCGCGGCGGGCGCCCTGCGCGTCCAGCACCGGCAGGCCTCCCTCGAGGAACTGGGCCAGCTCGCCGACCCCCCGATGACGAAGGACGCCGTCGCCGGACGCATCCGCCGACTGCTGTCCATGGCCGATCGCCGCGCCAAGGATCTCGGCATCCCCGACACCGAATCGGCAGTGACCCCGGAGCTGCTCGACGAGGCCTAGCTGTGATGTCCAGGCACGCTGGCTGGCCGGCCCGGGCCTCCTGCCGCGCTCCGCCGGCACCGCAGATAGGGTAGGGGTCACATCGACCGATGAGTCCTGCCGGTGGGCGCCGATGTCTCCGGCGCCGCGGCGGGCAACACTGGCACAACCAGAAGAAATGGGCAAAGGAGCGTAATTGTGACTGTCCGGGTAGGCGTGAACGGCTTCGGTCGTATCGGACGTAACTTCTTCCGGGCTGTCGAGGCGCAGAAGGCGCTCGGCACCACCGACATCGAGATCGTCGCGGTCAACGACCTCACCGACAACGCGACTCTGGCCCACCTGCTCAAGTACGACTCGATCCTCGGCCGGCTGCCGCAGGATGTCAGCCTCGACGGTGAGGACACCATCGTCGTCGGCGACCACCGGATCAAGGCCCTCGAGGTCAAGGAAGGCCCGGCCGCGCTGCCGTGGGGCGACCTGGGCGTCGACGTCGTCGTCGAGTCGACGGGCATCTTCACCGACGCGTCGAAGGCGAAGGGTCACCTCGACGCCGGCGCCAAGAAGGTGATCATCTCGGCGCCCGCCAAGGGCGAGGACCTCACCGTCGTGATGGGTGTCAACGACGACAAGTACGACGGCAGCCAGAACATCATCTCCAACGCCTCGTGCACCACCAACTGCCTCGGACCGATCGCCAAGGTCCTCGACGACAGCTTCGGCATCGTCAAGGGCCTGATGACCACGGTCCACGCCTACACCCAGGACCAGAACCTGCAGGACGGCCCGCACAAGGATCTGCGCCGCGCCCGCGCCGCCGCCCTGAACGTCGTGCCCACCGGCACCGGCGCCGCCAAGGCCATCGGTCTCGTCCTGCCGCAGCTGGTCGGCAAGCTCGACGGCTACGCCCTGCGCGTGCCGATCCCCACCGGCTCGGTCACCGACCTGACCGCCAACCTCGCCACCCCGGCCTCCGTCGAGGAGATCAACGCGGCGATGAAGGCGGCCGCCGAGGGCCCGCTCAAGGGCATCCTCAAGTACACCGAGGACGAGATCGTCTCCTCGGACATCGTCACCGATCCGCACTCGTCGATCTACGACGCCGGCCTGACCAAGGTCATCGACGACCAGGTCAAGATCGTCTCCTGGTACGACAACGAGTGGGGCTACTCCAACCGCCTGGTCGACCTCATCGGCCTGGTCTCGAAGTCCCTCTGACCGAACAGGACAGTCGAACAGTGGCAGTTCAGACTCTCGAGGATCTGCTCGCCGCCGGCGTCGAGGGCCGTGGCGTGCTGGTGCGCTCGGACCTCAACGTCCCGCTGGACGGCGCGACGATCACCGACCCCGGTCGCATCATCGCGTCCGCCCCGACGATCGCCGCGCTCGCCGAGGCGGGCGCGAAGGTCGTCGTCACCGCCCACCTGGGCCGGCCCAAGGGCGAGCCCGATCCGAAGTTCTCCCTCGCCCCGGTCGCGGCGAAACTCGGCGACGTGCTCGGCCGCAACGTCCAGCTCGCCGGCGACGTCGTCGGGCAGGACGCGCTGGCCCGCTCGGAAGGCCTGACCGACGGCGACATCCTCCTGCTCGAGAACATTCGCTTCGATCCGCGCGAAACCAGCAAGGACGAGGCGCAGCGGCAGGCGCTGGCCCGCGACCTCGTCGAACTCGTCGGCGACGACGGGGCTTTCGTCTCCGACGGCTTCGGCGTGGTGCACCGCAAGCAGGCCTCGGTGTACGACGTGGCGAAGCTGCTCCCGCACTACGCGGGCAACCTCGTCGCCGCCGAAGTCGAGGTCCTCGCCAAGCTCACGAGCGACCCGGAGCGGCCCTACGCGGTGGTGCTCGGCGGCTCGAAGGTCTCCGACAAGCTCGCCGTCATCGAAGCCCTCGCCCCCAAGGTCGACACCCTCGTCATCGGTGGCGGTATGTGCTTCACCTTCCTTGCCGCGCAAGGCATCCCGGTGGGCAACTCGCTGCTCGAGGAATCGATGACCGAGACGTGCAAGGACCTGCTCGAGCGGTTCGGCGACGTCATCCACATCCCGCAGGACGTGGTCGTCGCCGACTCCTTCGCCGCCGACGCCGAGGCGAAGACGGTGCCCACCACCGAGATCCCCGACGGCTGGATGGGCCTGGACATCGGACCCGAGTCGGTGGCCCGGTTCGCCCAGTACCTCACCGGCGCCAAGACCGTGTTCTGGAACGGCCCGATGGGCGTGTTCGAGTTCGAGAAGTTCGCGGCCGGCACCAAGGGGGTCGCCGAGGCGATCGTCGAGGCCACCCGCTCCGGCGCGTTCAGCGTCGTCGGCGGCGGCGACTCGGCCGCGGCCGTGCGTCTGCTCGGCCTCCCCGAGGACGGGTTCTCCCACATCTCCACCGGCGGCGGCGCCTCCCTCGAATACCTCGAGGGCAAGGAGCTGCCCGGGATCAGCGCCCTCGACGACACCGCACCGGAGGCCTGAGATGACCCGAAAGCCGCTCATCGCCGGCAACTGGAAGATGAACCTCAACCACCTCGAGGCCATCGCCCTCGTGCAGAAGATCGCCTTCGCGCTGCCGGAGAAGTACCTCGAGAAGGTGGACGTGACGGTGCTGCCGCCGTTCACCGACATCCGCAGCGTGCAGACGCTGATCGAGGGCGACAAGCTGCTGCTCACCTACGGTGCGCAGGACGTCTCGGCCCACGACTCGGGTGCCTACACCGGAGAGATCAGCGGCGCGATGCTGGCCAAGCTGGGGTGCACCTACGTGGTGGTCGGCCACTCGGAGCGACGCACCCTGCACGGCGAGACCGACGAGATCGTCCTCGCCAAGACCAAGGCGGCGTTGCGGCACGGCCTGACCCCGATCGTGTGCATCGGCGAAGGCCTCGACATCCGCGAAGCCGGTCAGCACGTGTCCCACAACGTCGCCCAGCTGCGCGGATCCCTCGCGGGGCTCTCGTCCGACGACATCGCGAAGATCGTCGTCGCGTACGAGCCGGTCTGGGCCATCGGCACCGGCAAGGTGGCCTCGGCCGCCGACGCCCAGGAGGTGTGCGCGGCGGTACGCGCCACCCTCGCCGAGCTCGCCTCCCCGGAGACCGCCGACGCCGTCCGCGTGCTCTACGGCGGCTCGGTCAACGCCAAGAACGTCGGCGAACTGATCGCCCAGCTCGACATCGACGGCGGTCTCGTCGGCGGTGCCTCGCTCAAGGCCGACGAGTTCGCCCAGCTGTCCGCCATCGCCGCGGGCGGGCCGCTGTAAGGCACCCGCGGTGCCCTTCCGGATCCCCCGAGGCCCGGAAGGGCGCCGCGACGGCGCCCTGTAGTCTGGCGCCATGGCACTGTTCCTCGACATCCTGCTGATCACCACCAGCCTGCTGCTGATCCTGCTCGTGCTGCTGCACCGCGGCAAGGGCGGCGGTCTGTCCACCCTGTTCGGTGGCGGTGTCCAGTCCAGCCTGTCCGGCTCCAGTGTCGCCGAGAAGAACCTCGACCGGCTGACCGTGTTCACCGGCATCGTCTGGCTGATCGCCATCCTCGGCATCGGCCTGCAGATCAAGTTCAGCTGAGCACTGCGCACGACGGCGCGACCCGGACTTCCGGGTCGCGCCGTCGTGCGTCGGCCGCGATACTGACCGGATGACGGATACCGCCCGCCCGGCCGACCCCTCCGGGTCCCGCTCCGCCACCGAACCTCTGCGCCAGGACATCCGGCTGCTCGGCGGGATGCTGGGCCGCATCGTCCGCGAACAGGCCGGCGAGCACCTCTTCGCCCTCGTCGAACGCGCCCGCGTCGAGAGCTTCCGCGTGCGCCGCTCCGAGATCGACCGCGCCGAACTCGCGGCGATGTTCGCCGACGTCCCCACCGACGACACCCTCCCCGTCATCCGGGCCTTCAGCCACTTCGCGCTGCTGGCGAACCTCGCCGAGGACCTGCACCGGGAACGCCGCCGCGCCGTGCACGTGCGCGCCGGGGAGCCGGCACAGGACAGCTCCCTGGCCGCCACCTACCGCAAGCTCGACGCCGCCGAACTCGACCCCGCCGAGGTCGCCGCCGCGCTCGACGGCGCCCTCGTCTCCCCGGTGATCACCGCCCACCCCACCGAGACCCGCCGCCGCACCGTCTTCGACGTGCAGACCCGCATCACCGATCTCATGCGCCGCCGCGAACGCGCCGAACCCGACGAGCGATCCGACATCGACCTGCACCTGTGGCGGCAGATCCTCACCCTGTGGCAGACCGCCCTCATCCGGCTCGCCCGCCTGCGCATCCAGGACGAGATCGAAGTGGGCCTGCGCTACTACGACGCCGCCCTGTTCCGCGTCGTCCCGGCCCTCAACGCCGAGGTCCGGCGCGCCCTGCGCGAACGCTGGCCCGGCGTCCCGCTGCTGCCGGACCCGTTGGTGCGCACCGGAACCTGGATCGGCGGCGACCGCGACGGCAACCCCAACGTCACCGCCGAGGTCGTCCACCGCGCCACCGACCGGGCCGCCGCGACCGCCCTCGGCCATCACCTCGCCGAGCTCGAACGGCTCGAGCAGGAGCTGTCGATGTCCGCACGTCTGGTCCGCGTCACCGACGACCTGGCCCGCCTCGCCGACGCCTCCGGTGACGCCGCCCCGTCGCGCGCCGACGAACCGTACCGCCGCGCGCTGCGCGGCATCCGGGGCCGCCTGACCGCCACCGCGGCGCGACTGCTCGACGACCCACCGCCGCACGCGGTGCCGAGCCGGCTGACCGCCTACGACACGCCCGCCGAACTGCTCGCCGACCTCGACATCCTCGACGCCGCCCTGCGCGCCGGCGGCAGCGCGGTCCTCGCCGACGACCGGCTCGCGCACGTGCGCGGCGCCGTCGAGGCTTTCGGCTTCCACCTCGCCTCCCTCGACCTGCGGCAGAACGCGGAGGTGCACGGCCGGGTGATCGCCGAACTGTTCAGCTGGGCCGGTGTCACCGACGACTACCCGGCGCTGCCCGAGGAGGAGAAGGTCGCGCTGCTCGCGGCCGAACTGCGCACCCGCCGTCCCCTCAGCGCGCCCGGCGCGCGGCTCGGCGCCGACACCGCCCGTGAACTCGGCGTGCTCCGTGCCGCCGCCGACGCCGTGACCCGGTTGGGCCCGGATGCCGTGCCGCACTACATCGTCAGCATGTGCAGCTCGGTCTCGGATCTGCTCGAGGCGCTGGTTCTGCTCGACGAGGCCGGCCTCGTCGAGCACGACATCGCCGGGCCGCGCTGCCCGGTCGCGGTGATCCCGCTGTTCGAGACCATCGACGATCTGCGGCACGGCGCCGAGATCCTCACCGCCGCCCTCGCCGTCCCCGAGTTCCGCAACCTCGTCGACTCCGCCGGCGGGGTCCAGGAGGTCATGCTGGGCTATTCGGACTCGAACAAGGACGGCGGCTACCTCGCCGCGAACTGGGCGCTGTACCGGGCCGAACTCGACCTGGTGGAGGCCGCGCGCACCGCCGGGATCCGGCTGCGCCTGTTCCACGGCCGCGGCGGCACCGTCGGTCGCGGCGGCGGACCGAGCTACGACGCGATCCTTGCGCAGCCGCCCGGGGCCGTCGCCGGCTCGCTGCGCCTGACCGAGCAGGGTGAGGTGATCGCGGCGAAGTACGCCGAGCCGAAGCTGGCGCGCCGCAATCTCGAGTCCCTCGTCGCCGCGACCCTCGAGTCCACCCTCCTCGACGTCGAGGGACTCGGCAGCGACGCCGGCCCGGCGTACGCGGTGCTCGACGAGCTCGCCGAACTTGCCCGCGCCGCCTACAGCGATCTCGTGCACGAGACCCCGGGCTTCGTCGAGTACTTCCGGACGGCCACGCCGGTCGCGGAGATCGGGGCCCTGAACATCGGCAGCCGGCCCACCTCGCGCAAGCCGACGTCGTCGATCGCCGACCTGCGGGCGATCCCCTGGGTGCTGGCATGGACCCAGTCCCGTGTCATGCTGCCCGGCTGGTACGGCACCGGGACGGCCGTCGAGACCTGGATCGCGGGCGACGAGGCGCGCCTGGCCACCCTCACCGGCCTGTATCGGCGCTGGCCGTTCTTCCGCACCGTGCTGTCCAACATGGCGATGGTGCTGGCCAAGTCCGACCTCGGTCTCGCGGCGCGCTACGCCGAACTGGTGCCGGACCCGGACCTGCGGGACCGGGTGTTCGACAAGATCACCGCGGAACACGAGCGCACCGTGCGCGTCTACCTGGCGATCACGGGGCACTCCGAGCTCACCGCGGACAACCCGGCGCTCGCCCGGTCGGTGCACAACCGCTTCCCGTACCTCGAGCCGCTGAACCACCTGCAGGTCGAGTTGCTGCGCCGGTTCCGGGCGGGGGAGGACACCGACCGGGTCCGCCGCGGCATCCAGCTGACGATGAACGGCCTCGCGACCGCGCTGCGGAACAGCGGCTAGCGCCGGGCAGCAGGCCGGGGCGGCAGCGGCCGGTCCGGCCGGGCCGGACCGGCCGGAGCTGCCCGCTCAGCGGGACGACGGCGCGCCGAACGGCCGTGACCCGCTACACCTGGACGGGTGACTCATGACCGCGAACAGATCGTCGAACGGCTCGCCGAACTCGCCTCCGCCCTCGACCGCCGGGACTGGGCCGGTCTCGGTGCCGCCTTCACCGACTCCGCGACCGGCTACGGCGCGGCGGGGCGCGACGGCATCGTCGCCGTGGTCCGCGCCCATCTCGGCGGCTGCGGACCCTCGCAGCACTTGCTGGGCAACCACCGCATCGAGGTCGACGGCGACCGGGCCCGGTCGCTGACGTACGCCCGCGTCCACCACGTGGGCGCGGGCCCGGCCGCCGGGGCGAGCTACGAGTGCTTCGGCGAGTACGACGACCGGTGGGTCCGCACCCGGGACGGCTGGCGCCTGACGTCGCGCACCTTCACCATCTCCCACGACCTCGGCGACTTCGGCGTCCTCCGGCCCGGCTGACCCGCGGCGCGTGCACCGCAGGTCCGGCCGAGGCGGACGTCAGGGCGTGACGATCGCGAAGTCCGGATCCACCGGTGCGAGTACCTCGACGAGCCGGGCCACCACTGTCGGGTCGCCCGTCACCGCGATCGTCCCGTCCGCGAGGGCCGCCGCCGCATCCAGCTGCCCGGTGAGGGCACCGATCAGGGCGCGGCGGGTGAGGGTGAACACGGTGCTGTCCGGCGGCGGCTCGGGCACGGTCCGATGGTTGAGCACGCCGTGGCGCAGTTCCGTGAGATACGTGGTCCCGAGGTCGGTCAGGACCCACGTGATCACCAGCTGCAGATCCCACGCGCGGGGTCCGTCCACCCGCACCGCCAGGCTGTCGAACAGCTGCGGGACGGTCAGCGCATCGAGGAAGTCGCCCGAGGACTGCACCGGCGACCCGAAGATTCCCTCGCGGAGTTCCTTCGCGCCGGCCAGATAGACGCAGCGCCAGGTGCCGTTCTCGGCGCCGTACGCGAGTTGCTCCATCGCGTCGGCCTGCAGGTCCCGGGCGGCCTGATCGGTGTCGTCGGTGAACAGCAGATGTTTGCAGACCTCGAGCACCCAGCGGTAGTCGCCCTCCTCGAAGGCACCTCGCGCGACGGCGAGGGCGGCGTCGGCGCCGCCCATGGCGTCGACGTACCGGCGGGCGGCCTCGGCCGGGGGATGGGCCCACAGGTTGGCGGGGTTGCCGTCGTACCACCCCATGTACCGCTGGTAGATCGCCTTGACGTTGTGGCTCACCGAGCCGTAGTAGCCGTGGGTGTGCCACGCCGCCGCCAGGGCCGGGGGCAACTCGAACCGTTCGGCGATCTCCGCGCCCACGAGGCCCTGATTCATCATCCGCACCGTCTGATCGTGCAGGTACAGGTACATGTCGCGCTGCACGGCGAGGAATTCGAGCGCTCGCTCCCGGCCCCAGGTCGGCCAGTGGTGCGAGGCGAACACGACCTCGAGCGCGTCGCCCCACAGGCCGATCGTCTCGTTGAGGTAGTGGCCCCAGGCGTGCGCGTCGCGCACCACCGCACCGCGCAACGTGAGGATGTTGTGCAGGGTGTGGGTGGCATTCTCGGCCGCGCACAGCGCGCGCCGCTCGGGGAACCAGATGTTCGTCTCGGCGGGGGCCTCGGTGCCGGGGGTCAGCTGGAAGACCATCCGTACCCCGTCGACGGTGAGCTCCTGCCCGGTCGCGGTGATGTCGACGGTCGGCGCGATGAGCGTGACGGTGCCGGCCGACGTGGTCTGGCCCAGCCCGGCACCGATCTGACCGGCCGGCCCCTTCCCGAGCGCCGCCCCGTACATGTAACCCGAGCGCCGCGACATCGCCGTGCCCGCGAACAGGTTCTCCGACACCGCATGTTCGAGGAACCCGGCCGGGGCGACGACCGGGACCGTCCCGGCCGCGACGAGTTCCGCGTCGAGCACCCCCTCGACGCCACCGAAGTGGTCGACATGGGAGTGGGTGTAGATCATTCCGGACACGGGCCGGTCGCCGCGGTGCCGCCGGTACAGCGTCAGCGCCGCCGCGGCGGTCTCCGCGCTGATCAGCGGGTCGATCACGATCACCCCGGTGTCACCCTCGACGACGGTCATCACCGACAGGTCGAACCCGCGCAACTGGTAGATCCCCGGCACCACCTCGAACAGGCCGTCCTCGGTGAGCAGCCGGCTCTGCCGCCACAGACTCGGATGCGCCGTCGGCGGGGCGGGCCCGTCGAGGAACGCGTAGGCGTCGAGGTCCCACACCACGCGTCCGTCCGCGGTGGTGATCGTCCGTTGCTCGCTGCGGCCGACGAACCCGCGCGTCGCATCCTCGAAGTCCTGCCCGTCGTCCGCGGGCAGCGTGGCCGCCGCGGCCTGCAGGTTCCGCCGAGTGGTCTCGCTGGCACCGGAAGCGCTCATGGCCGCCGTCCTCCCCGGAAGTTGCGCGGTGCCCCGAGCGTAGAGGACGTTGCCGGCGCAGGCCGGTGATCACCGGAATCGGGTGCGACTCACCGATACTCGTCGGCGAGTTCGAGGTAGCCCTCCCAGTGCGGCAGGGCCCGGCCGCCGAGCACGGCGTCGAGCCGGTCGAGGTAGTACTGCCAGCCGGGACCGATCTCCGAGGTCTCCGACCGCGGGACGTGCCGGTGCGAGAACTCGAGGGTGGTGACGACCCCCACCTGCTTCGTCGTGAGCTCGAGTTGCCACCCGTCCTGGTCGACGACGAGGACGTGGGGCGGGTCGCAGCGCAGGATCCGCACGTCCGTCGTCGCCGTGTCGTGCTCGTCGGTCATCGTCAGCTGCACCCGTCCCGAGGCGGGGTCGCCCGTCCACCGTCCGTACCAGTGTTCGAGCCGGTCGGTCAGCTCCGCCCACACCTCGCCGACCGGCAGGGCGAAGCTGCGCACGTAGTGCAGGGTGACGAGGGAGGACCCGTCCGGACAGCCGTGCTCGGGCCGGATCTCGCCCAGGACGGTGGTCGGGGTGCTCATCGAAGGCTCCTTTCCACGCAGTGCTGTCCCCATTGTGGTCCGCCGGAGCGCAGCCCGCCGGGTATGCGCCGGGCCGTCCCGCGGGAACCGCGGGGGTGGCCGCGGCGTCGAACTGGGCAGGGAACACGGAACTGGGAACACCGAACTGGGCAGGGAACACCGTAGGGGAGGAGCTTCGCGATGGACCGTAGGACGGAGCGATGCCGCCGTGGCCGCCTCACCGGGCTGCGCGCGACCCGCAATCCGAGCTGGGCGGCACGCCTGCGTTGCGGCGTGACCGACGGCCGTGTGCCCCCGGATCCGCGGTCCGGCGGACCCGACCGGGACGGGCGGCGGTGGTGACGGTCAGCCCGCGGGCAGCGCCGCGGCGGCCTCCGTGTCGAGGAACCACACGGTCTGTTCGCGGCCCCGCGCCCCGGCGGCCGGGATGTCCACCGCGTCGGCGCCGCCCACCGCGGCCGCGACGGCCTCGGCCTTGGCCGCGCCGGTGACGAGGAGCCACACCTGCCGGGCACGGCGGACCGCCGGGAGGGTGAGCGTGACCCGCGCGGCGGGCGGCTTGGGGGAGTCGTCGACGCCGACGACGAAGCGATCCTGCTCGCGCACCGCGTCGGTGTGCGGGAACAGCGAGTTGACGTGTCCCTCGCCGCCCATCCCCAGCAGGTGCACGTCGAACTCGGGGGTGCTGCCGTCGGAGGAGTTCGCGGCGAGCACCTGCGCGTACGCGCGGGCCGCCGACTCGGGGGAACCGGCCCCGGCCTCGTCGAGGGTGGGCATCGCGTGCACCCGCGCCGGATCGAGCGGCACGTGGTCGAGCAGCGCCGCGCGGGCCTGGACCTCGTTGCGCTCGGGATCGCCCGGCGGCAGGTACCGCTCGTCACCGAAGTACACGTCGACCGCGGACCAGTCGATTCCGCCGGGAGCCCGCAGGACCGCGTCGAGCACGGCGATGCCGGTGCCGCCGCCGGTCAGCACCACCGCGGCGTGGCCGCGGTCGCGCTGCGCGGCGACCACGGTCTCGACGAACGCTGCGGCGGCCGCCCGCGCGAGCTCGTCGCCCGACTCGAAGCGCCGCACGTGGACGTTCCCGGAGATGTGGCGCGCGTCAGACATATTCCACCTTCGACAGGGCCGTCAGGGCCGCGTGGTACACCTCGTCGGGATCGAGCCGCCGCAGTTCCTCGGCGAGGCATTCCGAGGAGTCGCGGCGTGCGAGCGTGATCAGCGAATCGGGTTTGCCGGTGCGCCGCAGCGTGGCCACGCGCCCGTCCTGAGGCCGCTCGAGCGAGATCGTCTGGGTTCGGGTGCGCAACTCGACCCGCAGATCGCCCACCGCGCGGTGCACCGGGCCGTCGATACGGCTCGCGAGCCAGCCCGCGAGCAGATCCACCGCCGGTTCGCTGCCGAGTCCCGATACCAGCGCCGACTCGACCGGCTCGAACGGTGGCTGGTCGAGCGCGGAGACGAGCAGCGCCCGCCAATACGTGATCCGGCCCCACGCGAGGTCGGTGTCGCCGGGGGTGTAGCCGGACAGCCGCGAGACGATCTCGGTCATCGGGCGCGACGAGTTCGTCGCATCGGTCAGGCGTCGCACGGCGAGCCGCCCCACCGGGTCCGCCGCCGGCACCTCGGGAGGGGTGTTCGGCCACCACACCACCACCGGGGTGTCCGGCAGCAGGAACGGCACGATCACCGATTCCTGGTGGTCGGCGAGCGGGCCGTGCAACGCGAGGATCAGCACCTCCGAGGCCCCGGCGTCACCGCCGATGCGGATCTCCGCATCCATGCGCGGTTCGTCGCCCGCGCGGCCGCGGCCGACGACGATCACGCGGCACGGATGCTCCCGCGACGCCCCGATGGCCGCGGTGATCGCGGCCTCGAGGCCGCGTGGACCGTCGGTGCACACCACCAGGGTGAGCACGCGCCCCTGCGTGACGATGCCGCCGGTCTGCCGCAGCTGGACGAGCTGTTTGCTGATGTCGATCGCGGTGGCGTTGCGCAGCTGCATCCTCACGGGCGTCTCCATTCGCGGCCCGAGCGGCGGAGCATCTCGTCGGCCGACGACGGCCCCCACGTGCCGGCCTCGTACGGCTCGGGCTTGCCGTGCGCCGCCCAGCGCTCGAGCACCGGGTCGAGGATCCTCCACGACAGCTCGACCTCGTCGTCGACAGGGAAGAGCGACGGCACGCCGAGCAGCACGTCGAGGATCAGCCGCTCGTACGCCTCGGGGGAGGACTCGGTGAACGCCTGGCCGTAGCTGAAGTCCATGTTGACGTCGCGGACCTCCATGCTCGAGCCGGGCACCTTGGAACCGAAGCGGAGGGTGACCCCCTCGTCGGGCTGCACGCGGATGACGAGGGCGTTCTGGCCGAGCTCGGTGGTCATCGTCTGGTCGAACGGCAGGTGCGGGGCCCGCTTGAACACGATCGCGATCTCGGTGACGCGCCGGCCCAGACGCTTGCCGGTGCGCAGGTAGAACGGCACTCCGGCCCAGCGGCGGGTGTCGATCTCGCAGGTGATCGCCGCGTAGGTCTCGGTGGTCGAGTCGGCGGCGAAGCCCTGCTCCTCGTGCAGGCCGACGACCTGCCCGCCGTTCTGCCAGCCGGCGATGTACTGGCCGCGCGCGGTGGTCTCGTCGAGGGGCTCGGCGAGCCGGGTCGCGGACAGCACCTTGATCTTCTCCGCCCGCAACTCCGCCGGGTCGAAGCTGATCGGTTCCTCCATCGCGATGAACGCGAGCAGCTGCAGCAGGTGGTTCTGGATCACGTCCCGGCCGGCGCCGATGCCGTCGTAGTAGCCGGCGCGGCCGCCGAGACCGATGTCCTCCGCCATCGTGATCTGCACGTGGTCGACGTAGTGCGCGTTCCACAGCGGATCGAACAACTGATTCGCGAATCGCAACGCCAGGATGTTCTGCACCGTCTCCTTGCCGAGGTAGTGGTCGATGCGGAACACCGCCTCCTCGGGGAACACCTCGGCGACCAGCCGGTTCAGTTCCTGGGCGCTCGTCAGGTCGTGACCGAACGGCTTCTCGATGATCACCCGGCTCCAGGTGCCGTCTTGCGCGATCGCGAGTCCGGACCGTTTGAGCTGCGCGGACACCACCGGGAACGCGTTCGGCGGGATGGACAGGTAAAAGGCGTGGTTGCCGCCCGTGCCGCGGGCCTTGTCCAGCTCGGCCAGCGTCGAGGCGAGTTCGGTGAACGCGGCGTCGTCGTCGAAGCTGCCCTGCACGAACCGGATGCCCTCGGCCAGACGATTCCACACCTCCTCCCGGAACTTGGTGCGCGAGTTGGCCTTCACGGCATCGTGCACGACCTGACCGAAGTCCTCGTCGGCCCAGTCCCGTCGCGCGAAGCCGACGAGCGCGAACCCGGGCGGCAGCAGACCGCGGTTGGCCAGGTCGTACACCGCCGGCATCAGCTTGCGGCGGGCGAGGTCGCCGGTGACCCCGAAGATCACCAGGGCACACGGCCCGGCGATCCGGGGTAGCCGACGATCACGCTCGTCCCGGAGTGGATTGACCCACGCCGCCGTCTCGGGTCCGCGCACCGCGTCAGCTCTTCGCGCCGTGCGCGATCAGCTGCTCGGAGGTGGCGGCGAGCAGCTCGTTCCAGGACACCTCGAACTTCTCGACGCCCTCGTCCTCGAGCTTGCGGAACACCTCGGGCAGGTTCACCCCGATCGTCGACAGCGCGGAGAACACGTTCTCGGCCGCCTTCTCGGTACCGGTGACCGTGTCGCCGGTGACCTCGCCGTGGTCGGCGACGGCCTCGAGGGTCTTCTCCGGCATCGTGTTGACCGTGTTCGGGGCGACCAGTTCGGTGACGTACAGGGTGTCCGAGTAGTCGGGGTTCTTCACCCCGGTCGACGCCCACAGGGCGCGCTGCGGACGCGCACCGGCCGCGGCGAGCTGCTCGAACCGGGCCCCGGACTCGAACGCCCGGCGGTACGCCGCGTACGCCAGGCGGGCGTTGGCGACGCCGGCCTTGCCGCGCAGCGCCAGCGCCTCGGGGGTGCCGATCGCGTCGAGCCGCGCGTCGATCTCGGTGTCGACGCGGGAGACGAAGAACGAGGCCACCGAGTGGATCGTCGACAGCTCGTGCCCGGCCGACTTGGCGGCGGTCAGACCGTCCAGATAGGCCTCGATGACCCGTTCGTAGCGCTCGACCGAGAAGATCAGCGTCACGTTCACGCTGATGCCCTCGCCGATCACGCGGGCGATGGCCGGCAGGCCGGCCACCGTCGCGGGGATCTTGATGAGCAGATTGGGCCGGTCCACGATGCGCCACAGCTCGATCGCCTGCTGCACGGTCGCGTCGGTGGAGTGCGCCAGCCGCGGGTCGACCTCGATGGAGACCCGGCCGTCGACACCGTCGCTGGCCTCGAACACCGGGGCCAGGACGTCGCACGCGGAGCGCACGTCGTCGGTGGTGACGGTGCGGATGGTGGTGTCCACATCGGCGCCGGCCAGCGCGAGCTCCCGGACCTGGGCGTCGTAGACGTGGCCCTTGCTGAGCGCCGCCTGGAAGATCGACGGGTTGGTGGTCACACCCACGACGCTGCGGGTGGCGATCAGCTCGGCGAGGTTGCCGGTCTCGATGCGGTCCCGGGACAGGTCGTCGAGCCACACGGACACCCCGGCGGCCGAGAGCTGGACGAGATTCGCGTTCTGGGTTACCTGCTGGGTCATCGGGATCATCCCTTCACTCGGGTCAGCGAGCGGCGGGCGGCGTCGACGACGGCCTCGGCGGTGATGCCGAACTCGCGGAACAGGGTCTTGTGGTCGGCGGAGGCGCCGAAGTGCTCGAGCGAGACGGCCTCGCCGGCGTCGCCGAGCAGGCGGTGCCACGGCATCGCCAGTCCGGCCTCGACGGAGACACGCGCACGCACCGCCGGCGGGAGCACCTCGTCGCGGTACGCCTGGTCCTGCTGGAGGAACCAGTCGAGGACCGGCACGGAGACCACGCGGGTGGGCACACCGTCGGCCTCGAGTACCTCGCGGGCGGCGACGGCGAGCTGCAGCTCGGAGCCGGTGCCGAGCAGGATCACCTCGGGCGTGCCGGTGGACGCCTCGGCGAGCACGTACGCGCCGCGGGGCAGGCCCTCGGCGGCCTTCTCCCGGGTGCCCGCGAGCACCGGCACATCCTGGCGGGTCAGGGCCAGGGCGGTCGGGCCGGTCTTGTTCTCCAGCGCCGCGGCCCACGCGAACGAGGTCTCGTTCGCGTCGCCGGGACGGATCACGGCCAGATTCGGGATCGCGCGCAGCGCGGTGAGGTGCTCGACCGGCTGATGGGTCGGGCCGTCCTCGCCGAGACCGATCGAATCGTGGGTCCACACGTAGATCGCCGGGGTCTGCATGAGCGCGGCGAGCCGCACGGCGGGACGCATGTAGTCGCTGAACACCAGGAAGGTGCCGCCGTAGGGGCGGGTCGGGCCGTGCAGGGCGATGCCGTTGAGGATCGAACCCATCGCGTGCTCGCGCACACCGAAGTGCAGCGTCCGCCCGTAGGGCTGGGCGTTCCAGTCCTTCGTGGAGATCGACACCGGGCCGAACGAGTCCGAGCCGGGGATCGTGGTGTTGTTCGAGCCCGCCAGGTCGGCCGAACCGCCCCACAGCTCGGGCAGCACCGGGCCGAGCGCGGCGAGGGCGCTGCCGGACGCCTTACGGGTGGCCGGGCCCTTGGCGGCCGGCTCGTAGGTGGGCAGGACCTCGGTCCAGCCGGCGGGGAACTCCCCGGCCTGTAACCGGTCGAACAGTTCCTTGCGCTGCGGCTCCCGGCCGGCCCACGCGTCGAACTCGGCCTGCCATGCGGTGCGGGCCGCCGCGCCGCGCTCGACGACGCCGCGGGTGTGCTCGATCACCGCCGGGTCGACGTCGAAGTGCCGCTCCGGGTCGAACCCGAGGGCGGTCTTGACGGCGGCGACCTCCTCGGCGCCGAGGGCGGCGCCGTGCACGTCGCCGGTGTTCATCTTGGTCGGCGCCGGGTAGCCGATGATCGTGCGCAGCACGACGAGCGACGGCTTGTCGGTGACGGCCTTGGCGGCCTCGACGGCGTCGAGGATCGCGGTGACGTTCTCGCCGCCCTCGACGGTCTGCACATGCCAGCCGTAGGCCTCGTAGCGCCGGGCGACATCCTCACCGAGGGCGATCGCCGTGTCGTGCTCGATGGAGATCTTGTTGTCGTCGTAGAAGACGATCAGGTTGCCGAGCTGCTGCACGCCCGCGAGGGACGAGGCCTCCGACGTCACGCCCTCTTCGATGTCGCCGTCGGAGGCGAGGACGTAGATGTGGTGGTCGAACGGGCTCGCGCCGGTCGCGGTGTCCGGATCGAACAGGCCGCGCTCCCGGCGCGCCGCCATCGCCATGCCCACGGCGGAGGCCAGGCCCTGCCCGAGCGGGCCGGTGGTCATCTCCACCCCCGCGGTGTGCCCGAACTCGGGGTGGCCCGGCGTCTTCGAACCCCACGTGCGCAGCGCCTCGAGGTCGGCGAGTTCGAGCCCGTACCCCGACAGGTACAGCTGGATGTACAGCGTCAGGCTCGAGTGTCCGCACGAGAGCACGAACCGGTCCCGTCCCACCCAGTGCGGGTCGGTCGGGTCGTGCCGCATCACTTTCTGGAACAGCGTGTAGGCCACGGGGGCAAGGCTCATCGCCGTGCCGGGGTGCCCGTTGCCCACCTTCTGGACCGCGTCGGCGGCGAGCACGCGGGCGGTGTCGACGGCCTTGGTGTCGAGGTCGGTCCAGTCGGCGGGGTGCACTGCCTGGGTGAGGGAGCGGATCTCGTCTGTGATCGACACGAGCAGAAGTCTCCTGACATGGGTATACGGGGAGCGTGCGGGCGCGAGAGCCTCGAGCGCCCCTCCAGAGTAATGTGCTGCGCTTTGCGGGTCGATTCGGTCCGGGCCTGCGCGACGTCTACCATCGTTCGTAGTAGAGCGACGGCGAGCGAAGGTGCGTAATCGCGTGGTGCAAGGAGACAGGGTGCGGGCAGGGCAACGGCCGGGAGGTCACGGCTTCGGCGCCCCCGAGGCACCTGGACCGCCTCGCCCCGACACGATGTGGGGACGCGTTTCGGGCACGGTGCTCGCCTATATCGCGCTGACCAAGCCGCGCGTGATCGAGTTGCTGCTGGTGGCGACGATCCCGGCGATGCTCTTCGCCGACCGCGGCGAGGTGGACCTGGTGCTCATCGCGAGCACCCTGTTCGGCGGGTGGATGGGTGCGGCGAGCGCGAATGCCCTCAACTGCGTCGTCGACGCCGACATCGACAAGGTCATGAAGCGGACGGCGCTGCGGCCGCTGGCCCGGCAGGCCGTCCCGACCCGGCACGCGTTCGTGTTCGGCGCGGTGCTCGGCGTCGTGTCGTTCCTGTGGTTGTGGTGGCGGGCGAATCTGCTCGCCGGCCTGCTCGTGGTCGCCACGATCGCCTTCTACGTCCTGGTGTACACGATGGTCCTCAAGCGCAGGACCTGGCAGAACGTGGTGTGGGGCGGGGCCGCCGGGTGCATGCCCGTGATGGTCGGCTGGGCCGCGGTCACCGGCTCGCTGAGCTGGGAACCGATCGTGCTGTTCCTGGTGATCTTCTTCTGGACACCGCCGCACACCTGGGCGCTGGCGATGCGGTACAAGGAGGACTACAAGGCCGCCGGCGTGCCCATGCTGCCCGTGATCGCGAGCGAGCAGCACGTCACCAAGCAGATCCTGCTCTACACCTGGGCGACCGTCCTGGCGACGCTGGTGCTCGTGCCGGCCGCCGGCCTGGTGTACGCGGCGGTGACCGTCGCCGCCGGCGCCTGGTTCCTGCTCGTCGCGCATCAGCTGTACCGCAGCGTCCGGGGCGGGGCGGCGGTCAAGCCCCTCAAGCTGTTCCTGCAGTCGAACAACTACCTCGCCCTGGTGTGCCTGGGCCTGGCCGTGGACTCGGTGCTCGACCTGCGCACCATCGCCTCGTTCTTCTGATCCGCCTTCCGCGCGGCTCCGGGACCCGGCGAATGTACCGTCCGCTGCCGGAGAGCGACGGAAACGGTACTTCCGCCCGGAGCGAACCTCAGGGGAGCAGCACGATCGAGCCGGTCGTGCGACGGGCCTCGAGGTCGCGGTGTGCCTGCTCCGCCTGTGCCAGCGGGTACCGCGCGCCGACCCGGACGGTGAGGGTCCCGTCCGCGACGGCGGCGAACACCTCGCCCGCCCGCCACATCAGCTCCTCGCGGGTGCGCACGTGGTGCGCGAGGGTCGGCCGGGTGACGTACAGCGAGCCGGCGGGGTTGAGCCGCTGCAGATCGAACGGCGGCACCGGACCGCTGGCCGCGCCGAACAGCGCCAACGTGCCGCGGATGCGCAGCGAGGCGAGCGACGACTCGAACGTGGCCGCGCCGACGCCGTCGTAGACCGCCGCGACGCCCTCCCCGCCGGTGAGCTCCCGGACCTGCTCGGCGAGGTCGTCGGTGTAGCGCAGCACCTCGGCGGCGCCCGCGCCGCGCGAGAGGGTTTCCTTCTCGTCGGAGGAGACGGTCGTGATCACCCGCACGTCCTTCGCGGCGGCGAGCTGGGTGAGCAGCAGGCCCACCCCACCGGCGCCCGCGTGCACGAGCACGGTCTCGCCGGGCTGCGCCGGATACGTCGAATTGAGCAGGTAGTGCGCGGTCATGCCCTGGAGCAGCGCCGACGCCGCCTGCTCGGCGGGAACCGCGTCGGGCACGGGCACCGCCACCGCCGCCGGCACGAGCACCTGTTCGGCGTAGGAACCGTCGGCCGCTGCCCAGCTCACCCGATCGCCGACCGCGACGCCGCCCACGCCCTCACCGACCGCGACGACCCGTCCGGTGCCCTCGGATCCGGGAATGTACGGCAACTCCCGGGGGTAGAGCCCGGTGCGGAAGTAGGTGTCGATGTAGTTGACGCCCACGGCGTCGGTCCGGACCAGCAGCTCGCCCGGCCCCGGCTCGGGAGCGGGGAGCTCGACGGGGGTGAGCACCTCGGGGCCGCCGAACCGTGCCACTTCGATTGCACGCATACGTTCACAGTATTCTGCAGGCATGAGCGCCGATACTCAGGTCGTGGCCGCACCGGCCGACATCGTGAAATCCCTCCGCAGCTTCGTCGCCGCGCACGGTGGCTCCGCCAAGGCGGTGCTGCAGCCGGTCGCGCGGGGCGCGGTGCGCATCACCGTCGTCGCCGAGGACGGGGTGCTCGGCGACCGGGTGGTGCGCGATCTCGCCACGGCGCACGCGGTGGTCGAGGCGCTGCCCGGCGTCACGGTCTCGGAGTGGGATCGCGAAGTGACCAGCATCGCGACGCCGCAGCAGGGCCACTGGAAGAAGATGGCCGGCTGGGTGGCCCGTCAGACCCGGTTCCCGCGGGCCCGCAACGAACGCTGACCGATCCTCGAACGGCTCCGGGGGTCACCCGTCCTGGGTGGCCCCCGGAACCGTTTCTCCGGCGCGCGTGCGCCCGGGGGTCAGACGGCGACCGGTTCGCGGGCCGGTTCGGTGGTGCGGACCCGTCCCGCCGCCCACACCGCTGCCGTCGCGGCCGTGCACAGCCCGGCGCCGGCGACGTGCACGGCGACGAGGGCGGCGGGCACGTCGGTGAAGTACTGCACGACCCCGACGAGGGCCTGGGCGACGACGAGGGCGAGCAGCACGTGCAGGCGCGTCTTC
Source organism: Rhodococcus ruber (assembly GCF_016804345.1). Taxonomy (NCBI): domain Bacteria; kingdom Bacillati; phylum Actinomycetota; class Actinomycetes; order Mycobacteriales; family Nocardiaceae; genus Rhodococcus; species Rhodococcus ruber. Next base: position 2,963,628 of record NZ_CP044211.1, read on the forward strand.
ACCGCCTGCGGCGCGGCCACGGCGTACAGCGCGAAGGCGAGGCCGACGAGCAAGCCGAGGTATCCGACGAGCAGTTCGGCGTGCAGGTGCACCAGGGACTCGATGTCGATCTCGAGGCGCGGCACCGGCCGATCGGCGCTCTTGTCGCCGGCGTGCGGGCCGGCGCCGGTGACCATCGTGCCCGCGACGAGCACCCCGGCGAGCAGTACGGCGGACAGCGCGGTCAGGGTCCGGAGCGGGCGCGGGATCGTCTCCACGACCGCCCCGTCGTCGGGCTCGCCGACCTTCGCATGCAGCAGCACCGCCAGCCACACCATCAGCATCGACGCCAGCAGGTGCACCGCGACGGTCCACCAGGCCAGGCCGGCGAGCACGGTGATGCCACCGATGACGGCCTGCAGGACGGTGCCGGCGGGCATCAGCCACGCGTAGACGAGAACCTCGCGGCGGCGCCGGGCCCGGGTCACGGCCAGCACGACCGCCGCGGCGGACGCGACGACGACGAACGTCAGCAGCCGGTTGCCGAACTCGACGACCTGGTGCAGGGTGGCGACCTCCTCGGAGACACCGACGGGCACGAAGCTGCCCGGGAAGCACTGGGGCCAGGTGGGGCACCCCAGGCCGGACGCGGTCACGCGGACGATCGACCCGGTCACGGCGATGCCGCCCTGGGTCAGGATCGCGATCAGCGCGAGCAGCCGCTGGGTCCGCAGGGACGGCAGGGGCAGACGGTCGACAAGGCGCAGGAAGCCGCGATACAGCACATCGACGATGGTACGGGCCGGTCCACTACAGCCTGTAGTGGGGTGCCGGTCAGACGAACCGGAACAGTCTGCTCGCCAGGACCCCGCCGGCGGCCGCCCACGCGCCGAGGATCGCCACGGCCAGCCAGTCGACGCTGCCGCGCAGCGCCGCGTCGAGGGCGAGGGCGAGCGCCCCGGACGGGACCAGGCGCGCCAGATGCACCACCGCATCGGGCAGACCGCCGCCGGCGAGGACGACGCTGCCGATCCCGAGCAGCACGAACCAGATGATGTTGGCCAGCGCCAGCACGATCTCGGCGCGCAGGGTGCCGCCGAGCAGCAGACCCAGGGTGGCGAACGTCACGGTGCCCAGGGCGATGACGGCGGCGCCGAGCAGCAGCCCGACCGGGTCCGGGCGCCAGCCGAGGGCGAGACCGATGCCGCCCAGCAGAATCGACTGCAGTGCGACGACGAGGGCCACCGCACCGCTCTTGCCTGCGATGATGCCCCATTTCGGCAGGGCGGTGGCGCCGAGTCTTTTCAATGCACCGTATCTGCGGTCGAATCCGACCGCGATGGCCTGCCCGGTGAACGCCGTCGACATCACCGCGACCATCATCACCGCCGGCAGCACGCGCTCGACGCGGGCCTCGCCCAGATCGCCGATCGGGAGCAGGGTGAGCCCGATCAGCAGGGTGATCGGGATGAACATCGTCAGCAGCAGCTGCTCGCCGTTGCGCAGCAGGAGCACCAGCTCCATGCGGGTCTGCGCGGCGAGCATCGCCGCCGGGCCGTTCGGGCGGGGCGCGGGAGCGAAGGTGCCGGGCGCGAACCGGTTCGCCGCCAGGCGCTCGTGCGAGGTGCTCATCCGCGGATCTCCCGTCCGGTCAGGTCCAGGAACACGTCCTCGAGGCTGCGCTGGTCCACCCGGATCTCGCGGGCCAGGACACCCTGGTCGGCGCACCACGCGGCGGCCGCCGCGACGACCTGCGGATCGATGGGGCCCTCGACGAGATACCGGCCGGGACCGGCCTCGCGCACCCGGAACGCGTCCGTCACCGCGGCACGCAGGGGAGCGAGATCCAGCCCCGGGGCGGCGGTGAGCCACAACTGGCCCTCCGCGCCGGTGCTGGCGACCTCGGCGGGGGTGCCGGCGGCCACGATCCGGCCGTGATCGATGATGACGACCTCGTCGGCGAGTTCCTCCGCCTCGTCCATCAGGTGCGTGGTGAGCAGCACCGCGACGCCGTCGCGCCGCAGGGCGTCGATCAGTTCCCACACCAGCAGCCGCGCCTGCGCGTCCAGACCGGCGGTCGGTTCGTCGAGGAAGACGAGTTCGGGCCGGCCGACGAGGGCGCAGGCCAGCGCGAGCCGCTGCTGCTGCCCGCCGGACAGCCGCCGATAGGGGGTGCGCCGTGCCTCCTCGAGCCCGAGGCTGCGCAGCAGCCAGGCCGGATCGAGCGGATCCGCGGAGTAGGCGGCCACCAGATCGAGCATCTCCCCGGCCTTGGACCCCGGATAGGCGCCGCCGCCCTGCAGCATGACCCCGATCCGCGGGCGCAGGGCCTCGGAGTCGGCGATCGGGTCGAGCCCGAGGACCCGCACGGTCCCGGAGTCGGGGGTGACGAAGCCCTCGCACATCTCCACGGTGGTGGTCTTGCCGGCACCGTTGGGGCCGAGCAGCGCGAGCACCTGGGCGCGGTCGACGGTCAGGTCGAGCCCGTCGACGGCGGTGAGGTCGCCGAACCGCTTGACGACGCCCTCGAGGCGGACGGCGGGCGGCGCAGCGACGGGGGATCTCGAGGTCACGAGGTTCCAGCGTAGGCGCCGGGCGAATCGGCGGGACGCGGTGGTGCGTCGTCCTCGTCGCGCCAGGGCAGCCGGTTGCGGGTGGCGAAGATCGCGAGCCCCACCACGACGACCGTCGCGATGGCCGCCTGCACGATGATGAACGGCTGGTACTCGCCGCCGTTGGGCATCAGGATCACGCTCACCAGCGACGAGAACGCCACGGTGGGGAGCCGGAAGATCGGCCGGGTGGCCCACGCGGCCAGCGGGATCACCGCCCACAGCAGGTACCAGGGCTGCACCACCGGGAACAGCAGCACGATCGCGCCGAGGGACACCCCGAGCGCGCCCACCGGATGCAGCCGGCCGGTGAGCACCGCCAGCATCATCCGCACCGTCACCAGCGCCGCGATCAGCGCGGCGACGGGCCGGGTGAGCGACAGGATCGCGGTCGTGTGATCACCGAGACCGAGCAACACCCCGGCCAGGCCGGTGCCCAGGCCGAGCAGCGTCGGGATGGACATCCAGCTGCGCACCTCCGTCGCGGTCCCGAGGGTCTGCGTCCAGCCGAACCCGAGCCCGCTGCCCCAGCTGACCGCGCCCACGACGACGACGGCGACCACGGCGAGCAACGCGGCGGCGGAGACCACCGCGCGCACGGTGCCGCCCCAGCGGTGCGCGAGCGCCATCCCGACGAAGCCGAGGGCGAGCAGCGACGGCACCTTGACCATCGCCGACAGCGCGATCACCGCGGAGCCCGCCAGCAGCCAGCCCAGCGCCCGGCCGCGCAGCGGCGCCGCCGGATCGGCGGTGTGGATGCCGCGCAGCGCCAGCTCGAGACCGGCCAGCATGAGACCGAGCATCAGGGCCTCGTTGTGGATGCCGGCGACGAGGTGGAACAGCAGCAGGGGATTGGCCGCACCGAGCCACAGGGCGCTGACGGCGGCGACACCGCAGCGGCGCGCGAGCCGCGGCAGCGCCCACACGATCAGCGCGACCCCGGCGAGCGCGGTCAAGCGGTGCAGGAACACCCCGGCGACGATGTTCTCGCCCGTCAGGTCGGTGATCCGCTGCCCGAGCCACAGGATCGCCGGCCCGTACGGCGCCGGCGTGTCGCGCCAGATGTTGGGCACGGTGCGGGTCAGGACGTGGTCGACCCCCAGGGCGCCGGCGGGGCCGATCCCGTAGGGATCGAGGCCGCGGGCGGCGATCTCGCTCTGCGCCAGATACGAGTAGACGTCCTTGCTGAACATCGGGGGCGCCACCGTCAACGGCAGGATCCACAGCAGCAGGGTGCGGTCGAGCTGGGACCGGCTCAGGCGTCGGGGCACCCCGTCCGGGTCGCGGCGGCCGACGGCGAAGCGACCGAGCAGCAGCCAGGCCAGCACCACCAGCACGGTGCCCGTCATGGTCAGCGTCAGCGCGGCGCTGGGCATGCGCGCGGGCAGCCCGAGCACCCGCAGGCCCTGGACGGGGTTCTGCAGCACCGGCTGCGCTCCCGCGCCGAGCGCGCCGACCGCCATGAGCACGGTGCCCGTCGCGCCGAACAGCCGGATGCGGTGCAGCTGGGTGGTCTCGGTGGCGTCGAGACCACGCCCCTCGAGTTCGTCGCCGTGCAGGATCGTGGCCACGGCGGGGCCGCCGCCGCGCCCGTCGAGTCCGAGGGCGCGCCGGCCGAGTTCGGCGGCGCGGGCCCCGAGGGCCGCGGCGCGGCGGCTCGGCGCCGGCCCGGTCGGGTCGGGTTCCACGGTGGACGGCACGCGAGCAGCGTAGCGGGGACGGAAACCGGGACTTTGCCGCCTGTAAGGTAGGGCACCCTTTGTAGACCGGCCGGGGCAATTCCGTCACACTGGTGTTGTGAAAACGACGTCCGATACCGGGGTGCACGGGGAACGCGCAGGTCATCCGCCTGCCGGGTTGCCGGTCGCCCAGGTGCCGGGCGCCCACGAGGGGCAGACCCGGGCGGCGGTGGTGCAGCTGCTGCTCGAGGAGGGACCGATCACGGCCACCGAGATCGGCGCCCGTCTCGGACTGAGCGCGGCCGGGGTGCGCCGCCACCTCGACGCCCTCATCGACACCGGCGAGGCCCAGGCGGCTCCGCCACCTCGGCGGGAGGGCCGGGGGCGGGGACGGCCGGCGCGCCGCTTCCAGCTCACCGCGGTGGGCCGGGCACGGCTGGGGCATTCCTACGACGACCTGGCCAGCGCCGCGATGCGGCACCTGCGGGAGGTCGGCGGCGAGGCGGCGGTCGAGGACTTCGCCCGGCGTCGCGTGCAGTCCCTGCTCGGCGGGGTCACCCCGGTCGAGTCCGGGAGCGGCGCCGAGATCGAGGACACCGCCGAGGACATCGCGGCGGCGTTCACCGATGCGGGGTTCGCGGCCTCGACCCGGCGGGTCGGCACCGGCGTGCAGATCTGCCAGCACCACTGCCCGGTCTCGCACGTCGCCGAGCAGTTCCCCGAGCTCTGCGAGGCCGAGCTCGAGGCGTTCACCCGGATTCTCGGCACCCACGTCCAGCGGCTGGCGACCATCGCCAACGGCGACAGCTTCTGCACCACCCACGTGCCGGTGCCGCCGTCGGACGCCCGGAAGACCTGAGCAGGACCCGCACATCCCCGACAGAAGCACGACGTTGTCCGCCGGCGACCAGCCCTCGCCGGCACCGAACAAGACTCCGGAAGGAGCTCACATGACCGTCACATCGGATCAGGCGTCGGCCGGCGCGCCGCTGACACAGGAGGAGACCATCGCGTCCCTCGGTCACTACGGCTACGGCTGGTCGGATCCCGACGCGGCCGGCGCCACGGCCCAGCGAGGGCTGTCCGAGGCGGTCGTGCGCGACATCTCCGCGAAGAAGAACGAGCCCGAGTGGATGCTCGACATCCGCCTCAAGGCGCTGCGCACCTTCGAGAAGAAGCCGATGCCGGGGTGGGGTTCGAACCTCGAGGGCATCGACTTCGACAACATCAAGTACTTCGTGCGCTCCACCGAGAAGCAGGCCACGAGCTGGGAAGAACTGCCGGAGGACATCAAGAACACCTACGACAAGCTCGGCATCCCCGAGGCCGAGAAGCAGCGCCTCGTCGCCGGGGTCGCCGCCCAGTACGAGTCCGAGGTGGTCTACCACCAGATCCGTGAGGACCTCGAGTCCCAGGGCGTGATCTTCCTCGACACCGACACCGGCCTGCGCGAGCACCCCGAGATCTTCAAGGAGTACTTCGGGTCGGTCATCCCGGCCGGCGACAACAAGTTCTCCGCGCTGAACACCGCCGTGTGGTCGGGCGGCTCGTTCATCTACGTCCCGCCCGGCGTGCACGTCGACATCCCGCTGCAGGCCTACTTCCGGATCAACACCGAGAACATGGGCCAGTTCGAGCGGACCCTGATCATCGTCGACGAGGGCGCCTCCGTGCACTACGTCGAGGGCTGCACCGCCCCGATCTACAAGTCGGACTCGCTGCACTCGGCGGTGGTGGAGATCATCGTCAAGAAGGGCGGGCACTGCCGCTACACGACGATCCAGAACTGGTCGAACAACGTCTACAACCTCGTCACCAAGCGCACCAAGGTCGAGGCCGGTGGCTCGATGGAGTGGATCGACGGCAACATCGGCTCCAAGGTCACCATGAAGTACCCGGCCGTGTGGATGATGGGCGAGCACGCGCGCGGCGAGGTGCTCTCCGTGGCGTTCGCCGGCGAGGGCCAGCACCAGGACACCGGCGCGAAGATGCTGCACCTGGCGCCGCACACCTCCTCGACCATCGTGTCGAAGTCCGTGGCCCGCGGCGGTGGACGCGCCTCCTACCGCGGCCTGGTGCAGGTCAACAAGGGCGCGCACGGGTCGAAGTCGACCGTCAAGTGCGATGCGCTGCTCGTCGATCAGATCTCCCGCTCGGACACCTACCCGTACGTCGACATCCGTGAGGACGACGTGACGATGGGGCACGAGGCGACCGTCTCCAAGGTCTCCGACGATCAGCTGTTCTACCTGATGAGCCGCGGCCTGACCGAGGACGAGGCGATGGCGATGGTGGTGCGTGGCTTCGTCGAGCCCATCGCCAAGGAGCTGCCGATGGAGTACGCGCTCGAGCTCAACCGCCTGATCGAACTGCAGATGGAAGGGGCAGTCGGCTAAATGACTGCGGAAGCGAAGAACACCCCCGCCACCGGCTCGCCGGTCGTCGCCACCGGGGTGCAGGGAGCCGCGCGCTCGGAGAAGGCCGCCGGGCCGGCCGTGAACAAGGGGGAGGTGTTCACGTCGTTCGACGTGGACGCCTTCGAGATCCCCTCCGGCCGCGACGAGGCGTGGCGATTCACCCCGCTGCGCCGCCTGCGGGGCCTGCACGACGGCACCGCGGTCGCCGACGGCACCGCCACCGTGGAGGTCACCCCCGTGGACGGCGTGCAGGTCGAGACCGTCGGCCGCGACGACACCCGCCTCGGCGAGGGCGGCGTGCCCGCCGACCGCGTCGCCGCCCAGGCCTACTCGGGCTTCACCACCGCCACCGTCGTCACGGTCGGCCGCGAGGTCGAGGTTCCCGAGCCCGTCACGATCACCGTCACCGGCCCCGGCGAGGGCAAGGTCGCGTTCGGGCACCTGCAACTGCGGCTCGAGCCGTTCGCGTCGGTCACCGTGGTCCTCGACCAGCGCGGTTCCGGCACCTACGCCGAGAACGTCGAGTTCGTCCTCGGCGACAGCTCGCGCCTGAACATCGTCGCCGTCCAGGACTGGGCCGACGACGCGGTGCACGTGGCGGCCCACCATGCCCGCCTCGGCCGCGACGCCGTGCTGCGGCACTTCACCGTCGGGCTCGGCGGTGACCTCGTGCGCGTGTCCCCGACGGTCCGGTACGACGCACCCGGCGGCGACGCCGAGATGCTCGGCCTGTACTTCGCCGACGCCGGCCAGCACCTCGAGCAGCGCCTGCTCGTCGACCACGCGCAGCCGCACTGCAAGTCCAACGTCGTGTACAAGGGGGCGCTGCAGGGCGATCCCGGCTCCGGCAAGCCGGACGCGCACACGGTGTGGATCGGGGACGTGCTCATCCGCGCCGAGGCCGAGGGCACCGACACCTTCGAGCTCAACCGCAACCTGGTGCTCACCGACGGGGCTCGCGCCGACTCGGTGCCCAACCTCGAGATCGAGACCGGCGAGATCGTCGGTGCCGGCCACGCCAGCGCCACCGGCCGGTTCGACGACGAGCAGCTGTTCTACCTGCGTGCCCGCGGCATCTCCGAGGAGCAGGCCCGCCGGCTGGTGGTCCGGGGGTTCTTCCACGAACTCGTCGAGAAGATCACCGTGCCCGCCGTCCGGGAGCGGCTCGAGGCCGCCATCGAGGCCGAACTCGCCGCCGTCGGCGCCTGACCCCCACCCGTTCTCCCATATTCGCGAAGGAACCGTTACCGACATGTCCACCGAGCAGAACGTCCTCGAGATCAAGGACCTGCACGTCCGCGTCGCCCAGACCGACGACAACGCCGAGCCGATCGACATCCTCAAGGGCGTGAACCTCACCGTCCGGTCCGGGGAGACCCACGCCATCATGGGCCCCAACGGCTCGGGCAAGTCCACCCTGTCGTACGCCATCGCCGGCCACCCCAAGTACGAGGTGACCTCCGGGTCGATCACCCTCAACGGCGAGGACGTGCTCGCGATGAGCGTGGACGAGCGGGCCCGCGCCGGCCTGTTCCTGGCCATGCAGTACCCCGTCGAGGTCCCGGGCGTGTCCATGTCGAACTTCCTGCGCACCGCCGCGACCGCGGTCCGCGGTGAGGCCCCGAAGCTGCGCCACTGGGTCAAGGAGGTCAAGTCGGCGATGACCGAACTCGACATCGACCCGGCGTTCGGCGACCGGTCCGTCAACGAGGGCTTCTCCGGCGGCGAGAAGAAGCGCCACGAGATCCTCCAGCTGGGCCTGCTCGCGCCGAAGATCGCCATCCTCGACGAGACCGACTCCGGCCTCGACGTCGACGCCCTGCGCGTGGTCTCCGAGGGCGTCAACCGCTACCAGGAACGCGAGCACGGCGGCGTGCTGCTGATCACCCACTACACCCGCATCCTGCGCTACATCAAGCCGCAGTTCGTGCACGTGTTCGTCGGTGGCCGCGTCGTCGAGTCCGGCGGCCCGGAGCTCGCCGACGAACTCGAGACGAACGGTTACGTGCGCTTCACCCAGGCCGCCGCGGCCGCGGGTGCCGACAAGTAAGGAACGGTGAGCCGATGACGGTGCAGGTGCCCACGGTGGACGTCGCCCGGATCCGGGCCGACTTCCCGATCCTCGGGCGCACGGTGCGCGACGGGAAACCCCTGGTCTACCTCGACTCCGGGGCCACCTCGCAGCGCCCGACGCAGGTCCTCGACGCCGAACGGGCGTTCCTGACCACCTGCAACGCGGCCGTGCACCGGGGAGCGCACGAGCTGTCCGAGGAAGCCACCGACGCCTACGAGGGTGCCCGCGCCGTGATCGCCGACTTCGTCGGCGCGGACGCGGACGAGCTGGTGTTCACCAAGAACGCCACCGAGTCGCTCAACCTCGTCGCCTACGCCTTCGCCGACGCCCGGTTCCCCCGGCGGGTCGGGCCCGGCGACGAGATCGTCGTCACCGAGCTCGAACACCACGCCAACCTGGTGCCGTGGCAGGAACTCGCCCGCCGCACCGGCGCCACGCTGCGCTGGTACGGGGTGACCGACGACGGCCGCATCGATCTCGATTCCCTCGAGCTCACCGACCGGGTCAAGGTCGTCGCCTTCACCCACCAGTCCAACGTCACCGGGGCCGTGGCGCCGGTCGAGGAGCTGGTGCGGCGCGCGAAGGCCGTCGGCGCGGTCGTCGTGCTCGACGCCTGCCAGTCGGTGCCGCACATGGGCGTGGACTTCCACGCGCTCGGGGTCGACTTCGCGGCCTTCTCGGGCCACAAGATGTTCGGCCCGTCCGGCGTCGGCGTCCTCTACGGACGCCGCGAGCTGCTCGCCGACGTGCCACCGTTCATCACCGGCGGCTCGATGATCGAGACCGTCACCATGGAGGCCTCGACGTTCGCGCCGCCACCTCAGCGCTTCGAGGCGGGCTCGCCGATGTCGTCGCAGGCCGTCGGACTCGGTGCCGCGGTGCGGTACCTGCAGCAGATCGGCATGGACGCCGTCGCCGCGCACGAGCACGAGCTCACCGCGGCGGCCCTGGCCGAACTCGCGGGCATCGACGGCGTGCGGATCGTCGGCCCCACCACGGCCGAGCAGCGCGGCGGGGCCGTGTCGTTCGTCGTCGACGGGATCCACGCGCACGACCTCGGACAGATCCTCGACGACGAGGGCGTCGAGATCCGCGTCGGTCACCACTGCGCGTGGCCGCTGCACCGCCGATTCGGGATCGCGGCGACCGCCCGGGCCTCCTTCGCCGTGTACAACACGCTCGACGAGGTGGCCGCGCTCGGTGCGGCGATCCGCCGGGCCCAGGACTTCTTCGGAGCACGCTGATGCGGATGGAACAGATGTACCAGGAGGTCATCCTGGACCACTACAAGCACCCGCACCACCGGGGCCTGCGCGAGCCCTACGGAGCGCAGGTGCACCACGTCAACCCCACGTGCGGCGACGAGGTGACGTTGCGGGTGCAGCTCGCCGGCGACGGCACCGTCGCGGACGTCTCCTACGACGGGCAGGGCTGCTCGATCAGCCAGGCGTCGACCTCGGTGCTCACCGACCAGGTGATCGGGCTCCCGCTGGACCGCGCCCTGGCCACCGTCGACGCGTTCGCGGAGATGGTCGGCAGCCGGGGAACCGTCGAGGGTGACGAGGACGTGCTCGGCGACGGCATCGCCTTCGCCGGGGTCTCGAAGTATCCGGCGCGCGTGAAGTGCGCGCTGCTGGGCTGGATGGCGTTCAAGGACGCCGTCGTGCAGATCACCGACGGCACCGACAGCACTCACCGGACCGCACCCGTAGCCAGTGGAGGACAGAACTGATGACCGAACCCGTGACCCCGGCGGACGAGACCGCCCCCGCCGCCCCGGACGCGTCCCCCGCCCTCGATCCCGAGCGGTACGACGAGCTCGAGGAGGCGATGCGCGACGTCGTCGACCCCGAACTCGGGATCAACGTCGTCGACCTGGGCCTGGTCTACGGCATCTCCGAGGACGACGACGCCGTCACCATCGACATGACGCTCACGTCGGCGGCCTGCCCGCTCACCGACGTCATCGAGGACCAGTCCCGCAACGCCCTCGTCCGCAGCGGACTGTGCGACGAGCTGCGCATCAACTGGGTGTGGATGCCGCCGTGGGGACCGGACAAGATCACCGACGACGGTCGCGAGCAGTTGCGCGCGCTCGGGTTCACCGTCTGACGCGGCCGGTGACCCGGCACGTCCCCCAGGTGTCCCCGGACCCGGGAGCCGCCGGCTCCGCGGACCCGGGAGCCGCCGGCTCCGTGGATCCGATCACCGCACTCGAACACGAGTTCATGGCGCTGATGCGCCGCGGCCGGGACCAGATGGGGGTGCGGGCCCGCGCCGTCCACCCCCAGCTGGATCCCGCGTGCTACCCGCTGCTGGTGCTGCTCGGCCGCGCGGACGCGGTGGCGATGTCGGAGCTGCTCCGCGATCTCGCGATCGAGAAGTCGACGTTGACGCGACGCATCGACGCCGCCGTCCGGCTCGGGCTGGTCGAGCGGACGCCGGATCCGCACGACGCCCGCGCACGGCTCGTCGCGCTCACCGCCGACGGCCGGGAACGGTTGACCGCACTGCAGCGCGAACAGACAGCGCGGTGGCGGCGCCGCCTGTCCACCTGGGATCCCGCCGACGTCGAGCAGCTCACCGCTCTGCTGCGCCGTCTCGGCGACGGACTGGACTGAGGGCGTACCGTCCGACGCCTGAGGCCCCGGCCGGTGCCGGGGCCTCAGGCCCGCTTGCGGGCGGTGGACTTCTTCGCGCTCGACTTGGTTGCCGCCGTCTTCTTCGCGGCCGACGTGCCGCCGGACTTCGCGGCGGTCTTCTTCGCCGGAGTCTTCTTCGCGGCGCTCTTGCGGGCGGGTGACTTCTTCGCCGCCGAGCCGCGGGCCGGCGCAGCCCCCTCCCCCTTCTTCTCACCGGACGCGGCGTCCACGCTGCGCTGCAGCGCAGCCACCAGATCCAGCACCTCGGCGTCCTCGGCCGCGGGTTCGCCCGCCGGGGTCACCGGCAGCACCTTCTCGCCGCCCCGGGCGATGATGTCGTCGATCAGCGACCGCAGCTCGGCCTGGTACTCGTCGGTGAACTCGTCCGGCCGGAAATCGTCGGCCATCGACTCGACGAGCATCTCCGCCATCGCCATTTCCTTCTGCTTCGGCGGCTCCGCGTCGTCGAGCACCGGGAACGACACCGACCGCACCTCGTCCGGCCACAGCAGGGTCTGCAGCACGAGCACGCCGTCCCGGTTGCGCAGTGCCGCCAGCCGGGTGCGTTGGCGCAGCGTGAAGTGCACGAGCGCGGTGCGATCGGTCTGGGTGAGCGTCTCGGCGAGCAGCGTGTACGCCTTCGGCGACGACGAGTCCGGCTCGAGGTAGTAGGACTTCTCGAAGAAGATCGGGTCGATCTGCTCCGACGGGACGAACTGCAGCACCGGGATCTCGTGCTTCTCCGCGACGGGCAGCTTGTCGAAGTCCTCGTCGGTGAGCACGACCCGGACGCCCTCGTCGGAGTCGTAGGCCTTGTCGATCTCGGCGTAGGGCACCGACTCGCCGCATTCGGTGCAGACACGGTCGTACTTGATCCGGCCGCCGTCCTTCGCATGCACCTGGTGGAACCGGATGTCGTGGCTCTCCGTGGCGGAGTAGACCTTCACCGGCACGTTCACCAGTCCGAACGCGATGGCACCCTTCCAGATCGAACGCATGGTTCCATCATGATCGAGATCGGCGTCCGCCGCGCGGAACCCGGCGAACTCGTCACCACAGGGCGCGCAGCATGGCCCCGCGCAGGGCCGGCGAGCCCGTCGTGAACATCCGGGTCATCGCCGCCACCGTCCCGCCGAGGTCGGTGCGACCGGACAGGTAGGAGCGCTGACGCTCGGGCGGCAGCGTGAAGAACCCGGCGAAGAACGCCGGGGTCTGTTCCGGGTGCAGTTTCAGCAGCACCCGCAGCCCCGAGGCGCGCAACTGCGCGACCGCCCGCGCCGAGGGCGACCACAACGCCGCCGTGGCCTTGCGGCCCCCGGCGAGCGCGTGCGCCACGGGATCGGCCGCCGCCAGCGAGGCCGCCACCGCGTACCCGGTGCCCGGGTGCATCAGACCGCCGCGGGCCCCGAACCGGGCCACCCCGCGCGTCGATTCCGGCGGCGGCTGCACCCCGAACCGCACCCGCTCGACGGGCTCCGATCCGCTCAGTTCGACCCCGCGCGCGGCGAGCCGGACCTCGAGTCGCCGCCGCAGCTCGGGGAGGGGTAGCGCCGGCCGGCCCACCAGGCAGGTCTCCTCGAGCAGCATCCGGTCCTGCCCGAGCGGCACCGCGTACAGGAACGACGGCGCATCCCCCGAGTCGGTGCGGTTGTCGCGCCGCCAGTCCATGAACCAGGCGTCGCGACCCTGCAGCGCGGGTGCAGCGGTCGCGGTGTCGACGATCACGCCGAAGGCGGTCTGCTGGGCGCGGGAGCGGTGGGCAGGCACCCCGCGCGCGTCGATCACGGCCCGCGCGCGCAGCGCCGCACCGTCCGCGAGGGCGACGTGGTCGGCGGCGACGACGTCCGCCCGGGCGGTGCAGACCCGCACGCCGTCCAGCGACAGACTTCGCTGCAGTGCCGATGTGTCGAAAACACCGTAGGGGCGCGGAATTCGGTGCGGCCGCACGGTCCACGCCGACGGTTCCGCCACCCGCGCCGCGAGTACCGACTCGGGCAGCCAGGGAGGCAACTCGTCGAGCCACGCCGCGTAGGTCGCCGTCCACGGCCGGTCCGGCCGCGGATCCACCGCGAGCACGTCGAGACCGGCCGCGGCGGCGCGGTGGGCCAGCGCGCGCCCGGCGGGCCCGAGCCCGACGACGATCACCTCCGCGTCGATCACCTTCGCGTCGATCACCCGCTACATCGCTCCCGTCGCCAGCAGTCCACCGTCCACCCGCACAGTCTCCCCGGTGATCCACCCGGCCGCATCCGAGACGAGGAAGGCGACCAGTTCGGCGACGTCGGCGGGGGTGCCGAGCCGGCGCATGGGGTACCGGGCGGCGGCGCTGTCCTCGCCGTCGGCGACGAGTGCGGCCGCGAACTTCGTCTTCACCACCCCGGGCGCCACCGCGTTGACGCGCACGCCCGGGCCGAGCTGCCAGGCCAGCTCCTCGGTCAGCCGGATCAGCGCCGCCTTCGAAGCCCCGTACGCGGCGATCACCCCGGTCGACCGCAGGCCCGCCACGCTCGCGATGTTGACCACGGACCCGCCGTGCTCACCCATCCATGCGCGGTAGGCCTGCTGCACGAATCCCAGCGCGGCGACGACGTTGACGTCGAAGATCTTGCGGACGGCGTCGAGGTCGGCGTCCATCAGCGCCCCGAAGACGGGGTTGATGCCGGTGTTGTTGATCAGGATGTCCAGGGTGCCGAGCTCGGTGACGGTGCGCCGCACCGCCTCGGCGCGGGCCTCGGCGTCCCCGGCGTTGCCGGGCAGCTCGAGCACCCGTCCGCGGTGACCGATGGCGCGCAGCTCGCCGGCGGCCTCGGCGAGCGGCTCGGCCTTGCGGGCCGTGAGGGCCACGTTCGCGCCGCGGGCGAGCAGCGCCGCGGCGATCGCCTTGCCGATCCCGCGGCTCGCTCCGGTCACCAGTGCCGTCCGGCCCGTCAGGTCCGAGCCGGCGGGATATAGGGGGGAAGTCGTCATGCCGGGGAACGTAGCGCATCTCACGTCGGGAGTCGGCGCTGCGGACGGTAAAATGAATGGTTCGTGCGCCTGCCCCTGCGGCATCATCGGCAACCGATCCGAAACATCCCTGAGGAGTCCCACGCGTGATCACCGCCACCGATCTGGAAGTCCGCGCCGGCGTGCGGACGCTGCTCTCGGCGCCGGGACCGGCGCTGCGGGTGCAGCCGGGCGACCGGATCGGGTTGGTCGGACGCAACGGCGCCGGCAAGACCACCACCCTGCGCATCCTCGCGGGGGAGGGGGAGCCGTACGCGGGTGCCGTCGTCCGCTCCGGTGACCTGGGGTACCTGCCGCAGGACCCCCGCGAGGGCAACCTCGACGTGCTCGCCAAGGACCGCGTGCTCTCCGCCCGCGGCCTCGACGAGATCCTGCGGGCGATGGAGAAGCAGCAGGCCGTCATGGCCGAGGCCGTCGACGAGAACGTCCGCGACCGGGCGGTGCGCAAGTACGGGTCGCTCGAGGAACGCTTCTCGGCCCTCGGCGGGTACGAGGCCGAATCCGAGGCGGCCCGCATCTGCACCAGCCTCGGCCTGCCGGACCGGGTGCTGGGCCAGCCGCTGCGCACCCTGTCGGGCGGCCAGCGCCGCCGCGTCGAACTGGCCCGCATCCTGTTCGCCGCCTCCGACGGTTCCGGCAAGTCCGCCACCACCCTGCTGCTCGACGAGCCCACCAACCACCTCGACGCCGACTCGATCACCTGGTTGCGCGGATTCCTGCAGAACCACGACGGCGGGCTGGTCGTCATCAGCCACGACGTGGACCTGCTCGCCGACGTCGTGAACAAGGTGTGGTTCCTCGACGCGGTGCGCGGTGAGGCCGACATCTACAACATGGGCTGGAAGAAGTACCTCGACGCGCGGGCCACCGACGAGGCGCGCCGTCGCCGCGAACGTGCCAACGCCGAGAAGAAGGCGTCCGCGTTGCGTCAGCAGGCGGCCAAGCTCGGCGCGAAGGCCACCAAGGCCGTCGCCGCGCAGAACATGGCCAAGCGCGCCGACAAGCTGCTCGCCGAACTCGACGAGGTGCGGGTGGCCGACAAGGTGGCCAAGATTCGGTTCCCGGACCCGGCGCCGTGCGGCAAGACCCCGCTCACCGCCGAGAGCCTGACGAAGGTGTACGGCTCGCTGGAGATCTTCACCGGCGTGGACCTGGCGATCGACCGGGGCAGCCGCGTCGTCGTGCTCGGCCTCAACGGTGCCGGCAAGACCACGCTGCTGCGGCTGCTCGCGGGGGTCGAGACCCCGGACGCGGGCGGGCTGGTGCCCGGACACGGCCTGAAGATCGGATACTTCGCCCAGGAGCACGACACCCTCGACGACGATGCGACAGTGTGGGAGAACATCCGGCACGCGGCACCGGACGCCGGGGAGCAGGACCTGCGGGGGCTGCTCGGGGCGTTCATGTTCACCGGCCCCCAGCTCGACCAGCCCGCCGGGACGCTGTCCGGTGGCGAGAAGACCCGCCTGGCGCTGGCCGGGCTCGTATCCTCCGCGGCGAACGTGTTGCTGCTCGACGAGCCGACCAACAACCTGGACCCGGTCTCGCGGGAACAGGTGCTCGACGCGCTGCGCAGCTACGCCGGTGCGGTCGTGCTCGTCACCCACGATCCCGGGGCCGCCGAAGCGCTCGATCCGGAGCGCGTCATCCTTCTTCCGGACGGCACCGAGGACCACTGGTCGCAGGAGTACCTGGAGCTGATCCAGCTCGCCTGAGCTTCGACCCTGCGTGCGGGGTGCGGGCGCATCTCCGGTGCCGAGCCGGCCCCGGAGTCGGCCGCTGCGGCCCGGACCTGCGCGATTCCTCCCGGTGCCCCGCGCCGTGAACTAGCCTGGGAGGCGGGGCCTTGCCGAGCCGACGGGAGGATCCGATGGCACGCAAATCCGAGCACGCCGGGAGCGTACTGACCAAGGGCACACGGGTCACGGGGGAATCGCGTGACCGTCTGCAGGCAGAACTGAAACGCCGCTACGAGGCCGGGGCGAGCATTCGGACGCTGGCGCAGGAAACGGGCCGTTCCTACGGGTTCGTGCACAACGTGCTCGTGGAGTCCCACGTCGCGCTGCGCGGCCGGGGCGGACCGAACCGGCGCAGCGCGGCACGCGCCTCGACCTGACCGGGTCAGCCGGCGGCGGTGCGCCGCACGGACTCCTCGACCAGGTCCAGTACCGCCGCCAGCTCGCCGTCGGCGGTGCCCGAGGCAAGCCGCGCGATCAGCCCGTCGAGAACCAGGTCCAGGTAGCTGAGCACGACCTCGGTCGGCACGTCGTCGCGCAGCCGGCCGGCCTCGCGTTGCCGTTCGAGCCGGCCCACCGTCGCCTTGGTCAGCTCCGCGGAGTGCTGGGTCCAGGCCTTCGCGAAGTCCGGGTCGGTGCGCAGGCGCCGCGTGATCTCGAGCCGGGTACCGAGCCAGTCGAACTGCTCGGGTGAGGCGAGCATGTCGCGCATCACCTGCACCAGGCCCTGCTCGGCGGCGACGTCGGCCATCCGCGCGGCGTCTTCCTGTGCCAGGGCCAGGAAGAGGCCGTCCTTGTCCTTGAAGTGATGGAAGATCGCGCCGCGGGACAGTCCCGTGGCGTCCTCCAGGCGGCGCACCGTGGCGCCGTCGTAGCCGAACTCGGCGAAGCACCGGCGGGCGCCGGCGAGGATCTGTCTCCGGCGCGCGGCGAGGTGGTCCTCACTGACCTTGGGCACCGCGAACGTCCTTTCGGGGCGGAGACGGCGGGCCCGAGACGAAGTCGCCCCGAGCCCGCCGCCGGTGCACAGCGTGGTCCGCCCGCGGGTGCGGGCGGCCGATCCGGGGGGGTGTCAGCCCCGGATCATGTTGCGCAGCACGTACTGCAGGATGCCGCCGTTGCGGTAGTAGTCCGCCTCGCCGGGGGTGTCGATGCGCACGACCGCGTCGAACTCGACCGTGCTGCCGTCCGCCTTGGTGGCGGTGACGTGCACCGTGCGCGGCGTCGTGCCCTGGTTGAGCTCCTCGATGCCCGCGATGTCGAACACCTCGGTGCCGTCGAGTCCGAGCGACTTCGCCGACTCACCCGCGGGGAACTGCAGCGGGATGACGCCCATGCCGATCAGGTTCGACCGGTGGATGCGCTCGAACGACTCGGTGATGACCGCCTTGACACCGAGCAGGCGGGTGCCCTTGGCGGCCCAGTCGCGGGACGAGCCGGAACCGTACTCCTTGCCGCCCAGGACGACCAGCGGGATGCCGGCCTTCTGGTAGTTCTGCGAGGCGTCGTAGATGAACGCCTGCGGAGCACCGTCCTGCGTGAAGTCGCGGGTGTACCCGCCCGAGACCCCGTCGAGCAGCTGGTTCTGCAGGCGGATGTTCGCGAACGTGCCGCGGATCATCACCTCGTGGTTGCCGCGCCGCGACCCGAGCGAGTTGTAGTCCTTGCGCGCGACCCCGTGGGAGTCGAGGTACTGCGCGGCGGGGGTGCCGGGCTTGATCGGGCCGGCCGGGCTGATGTGGTCGGTGGTGACCGAATCGCCGAGCAGGGCCAGCACGCGGGCACCCTTGATGTCGGAGACCGGAGCCGGATCCATCGTCATGCCGTCGAAGTACGGAGCCTTGCGGACGTAGGTCGAGTTCGCGTCCCACGCGAAGGTGTCGCCCTCCGGGGTCTCCAGGTTCTGCCAGCGGTGATCGCCCTTGAAGACATCGGCGTAGGACTTGCGGAACATGTCCTGGCTGATCGCCGACTTGATGGTGTCGTCGATCTCCTGGGCCGACGGCCAGATGTCCTTCAGGAAGACGTCGTTGCCGTCCTGGTCCTGTCCGAGCGGATCGGTCTCGAAGTCGAAGTCCATCGTGCCCGCCAGGGCGTACGCGATGACGAGCGGCGGGGACGCGAGGTAGTTCATCTTCACGTCGGGGGAGATGCGACCCTCGAAGTTGCGGTTACCGGAGAGCACGGCGGTCACCGACAGGTCGTTGTCGTTGACGGCCTTGGAGATCTCCTCCGGCAGCGGCCCGGTGTTGCCGATGCACGTGGTGCAGCCGTAGCCACCGAGGTAGAACCCGAGCTTCTCGAGGTACGGCCACAGCCCGGCCTTCTCGTAGTAGTCGGAGACGACCTGCGAACCGGGTGCCATGTTGGTCTTGACCCACGGCTTCGACGACAGGCCCTTCTCGACGGCGTTGCGGGCGAGCAGCGCGGCGCCGAGCATCACCGACGGGTTCGAGGTGTTGGTGCACGAGGTGATGCCCGCGACGACGACGGCGCCGTGGTCGAGCACGAACTCGCCACGTTCCTCGGAGACGACCCGCACCGGCTTGGTGGGCCGGCCGTCCGCGCCGTTGGCGGCGGACTGGACGTCGACGGCACCGTCGTCGGCGAAGGACAGCGCGACCGGGTCGGACGCCGGGAAGGACTCCTCGACGGCCTCGTCGAGCTGGGTGTGCTCGACGGGGTGCTGCTCCTCGACGTAGTTGTGGATGTCCTTGCGGAAGGCGGTCTTCGACTCGGTGAGCGGGATGCGGTCCTGCGGGCGCTTCGGGCCGGCGATGGACGGGACCACGGTGCTCAGGTCCAGCTCGAGGTACTCGGAGTAGGCGGGCTCCTTGTCCGCGTCGTGCCACATGCCCTGCTCCTTGGCGTACGCCTCGACGAGCGCGAGCTGCTCGTCGCTGCGGCCGGTCAGGCGCAGGTAGTTGATGGTCTCGCTGTCGATCGGGAAGATCGCGGCGGTGGATCCGAACTCGGGGCTCATGTTGCCCAGGGTGGCGCGGTTGGCCAGCGGCACCTCGGCGACGCCCGCGCCGTAGAACTCGACGAACTTGCCGACGACGCCGTGCTTGCGGAGCATGTCGGTGACCGTGAGGACGACGTCGGTGGCGGTCACGCCCGGCCGGATCTCGCCGGTCAGCTTGAAGCCGACCACGCGCGGGATGAGCATCGAGACCGGCTGGCCGAGCATCGCGGCCTCGGCCTCGATGCCGCCGACGCCCCAGCCGAGCACGCCGAGGCCGTTGACCATCGTGGTGTGCGAGTCGGTGCCGACGCAGGTGTCGGGGTAGGCCTGGCCGTTGCGCA
The DNA here is from genome assembly GCF_016804345.1 of Rhodococcus ruber. Taxonomy (NCBI): domain Bacteria; kingdom Bacillati; phylum Actinomycetota; class Actinomycetes; order Mycobacteriales; family Nocardiaceae; genus Rhodococcus; species Rhodococcus ruber. The sequence continues at coordinate 2,983,079 of NZ_CP044211.1, forward strand.
CCATCACGGTGGGGGCCAGGTACTCGATGTTGACCTGGTGCACGATGCCCATGCCCGGGGGAACGACCTTGAAGTCGTCGAAGGCGCCCTGGCCCCAGCGCAGGAACTGGTAGCGCTCGCCGTTGCGCTCGTACTCGAGGTCGACGTTGCGCTCGAGGGCGTCGGCGCGGCCGAAGACGTCGAGAATGACCGAGTGGTCGATGACCATGTCGGCGGGGGAGAGCGGGTTGACCTTGTTCGGGTCGCCGCCGAGGGTGGTGACGGCCTCACGCATGGTGGCGAGGTCGACCACGCAGGGCACGCCGGTGAAGTCCTGCATGATCACCCGGGCGGGAGTGAACTGGATCTCGACGCTCGGCTCGGCCGACGGATCCCAGTTCGCGAGGGCGCGGATGTGATCGGCGGTGATGTTCGCACCGTCTTCGGTGCGCAGCAGGTTCTCGGCGAGAACCTTCAGTGCATAGGGCAGCTTCTCGGTGCCGGGAACGGCCGAGAGGCGGAAGATCTCGTACGAGTTCTCTCCGACCTCCAGCGTCCCCTTGGCGCCGAACGAATCAATACTGGTGCTCACGTCAGCTCCACTCGTCGATGAGGCTCGCCGCCGACGGGGCTGTGTCGACGGCCGAAGCGAGGCTCCGCAGCCGGGCCGGGCCGCAGAACAGGGCCGGACGGCGTCGGAGGCGTCTCGCGGCAAGTCTAACAGTACGCTTGTCCTGTGAAGCGGTGGGACGGAACCGCCGATCCGGCGTCCGGCCGCCGCGATCGCCTCGTCGCGTAGGGTACGAACGGCGCCGCACGAGCGGTGGCCGTCGAGTACCACGGAGAGAGATGTCTGCGCCCCTGCCACGTGTCCTGACGCCGTCGGCCACCGACCTCCCGCCGGGCGTCTCGCTCGAGCAGGTCCTCGCCGAGCTCGCCGACGACCAGGTCTCGGCACCCCCGGAGCGCGTCGACGATCTCGTCGCCGTCGTCGAACGCGCGCAGCAGCACGGGATCGACCTGAGCATCGTCGTGCTCGACCGCGATCCGCGCCTCGATTCGCAGCTGCGCGACCTCGCCACGGACGTCGCCGGCGAGGACGGCGGCACCGTGCTCGTGCTCAGCCCCGGCTGGGTGGGCGCGCACAGCGACAGCATCGATCGGGTGGTTCTCGAGTCCGCGCAGGACCGCACCTACACCGGCGACCCGGTCGTCTCGGCGTCGAATTTCGTCGACGCTCTCACCGAGCCCGCGCCGCCCTGGACGTTGCTCACGGTGCTGCTGCTGCTCGCGGTCGCGGGCGCGGCCGGGGCCACGTATCTCGCCAAGGCGGTCCGTCGCCGTCACGACACCGACACGACGACGGCGGCCGCCGACCGGATCCCGCGCTGACGCGACGGAGAATTTTCGCCCCCGACTGTGGCCGTCGTCACAGCTCAGGCCGTTGACACAGGTCTCAGTACGCTTCCGTCTTCTGTGACTGGAGTTTCCTCGGGGTGCGAAGTGTCGTACGGTGCACTTGGCGCTCTTGGGGAAGGGGTGTCACACATACCCGGTGCCGGGTTGCGGTGCGAACCGTGAGTCGACGCCGGGCCGTCGAGCGGTGCAACCGCGGCCTCGTCCGTGGTGGATCGCTGCTGCACCGACCCCTTTCCCGGTTGCGCTCGGGTGCGTCCCGCCGGCGCGACCGAGGGAGGGCGATGTGAGGCGTAGCGGAATACGGCAGGCGATGTCCCGGCAGTCGTCGCGGACGCCCCGAAGACGCCGGTTGCCCCGCACGGCGCGGCTGGTCCTCGGCATCGGCCTGGCCGCCTCGCTGATCGCCGGCACTGCCGCGTCCGCCGGGGCGGTCCCGCCCCCGCCACCCAATCCGAGCGATGCCGATCTCGCGGCCGCCGGGGGTGCCGTCGCCGCCGGGCTGGACCAGGTGGGCGGTCTCATCCTCCGCATCGCCGCAGCCGACCAGCACCTCGCCGAACTCGAGAACCAGGTGGCGATCAAACGGGAGAACGTCAACCGCGCCCTGGTCGACCTGCAGTCCGCCCGCGACGCCGCCGACGCCGCCGCCCACGCCGTCACCCTGTCGCAGCAGGCGCTGAAGGACGCGGGCACCCGGATCCGGCAGGCCCAGCAGGACTTCGACGCCTTCGCCCGCGACAGCTACGTCCAGGGCACCAATGTCGCCTCGCTCGCCTCGTTCATCGGCTCCACCGGGCCCGACGATCTGCTCGACCGCGCCCAGATCATGCGTCTGCTCTCCGCGGGCCGCACCGCCGTCCTCGACGCGCTCGAACGTGCCCGCACCGAGCAGGCCAACCGGGACTCGCGAGCGCGCGCCAGCAAGCAGGAAGCGGACGCCGCCGCCGCGGCGGCGGAGGAACGTCGTGCCGCCGCCGAGGCCGCCATCAGCGAGGCGCGCACCGCGCTGGCCGCGCAGACGGCCGAGAAGCAACGCATCGAACAGGACCGCGCACAGGCGCAGGCGGAACTCGACCGGGCCCGCGGCACCGTCACCGGACTCGAGGGTCAGCGCGCGCAGTATGCGGAGTGGGATCGGCAGCGGCAGGCCGAGGAGGCCGCGACGGCGGCGGCCGAGGCTGCCGCGCGGCAGGCGGCGGCCGACGCCGCCCGACGCGTCGCCGCCGACTCCGACGCCAATGCCCGCGCGGCCGAATTGGCCAACGGGCAGCGCCCCCACACCCAGATCGACGGCTACGTGCGGCCCCAGGCCGCGGCCGCCGACTCCGGCGAGTCCGAGGTCGGGTTCGAGTCGCCGCTGCCGCCGACCTCCGGCACGACCCGGCCTGGGCGCGCCACGTCCGGGCAGGACGGATCGGACGCCGACGAATCCGGTGCCGACGAATCCGGTGCCGACGAATCCGGTGCCGACGGATCCGGCGCGGACGGGTCGGGTACGGGCGGGTCCGATACCGATGGTGCGGGCAGCGACGGCTCGGGCACCGACGATTCGGGCAGCGACGGCTCGGGCAGCGACGGTTCGGGCAGCGACGGCTCGGGCAGCGACGGCTCGGGCAGCGATGGTGCGGGCACCGACGGCTCGGGCGACTCGTCGACCGACGGCAGCGACGAGTCCGGCTCCGAGGACGCGACGAGTCCCGACCGCGCCGACCCGGTGGTGGAGGAGGACACCACCACCACTCCGCCCACCCGCAGCCGGCCCCGGACCAGCCCCGAGCGGGGCTCGACCCTCACCGGCGCGGCCGCCGTCGAGACGGTGATCGACCGGGCGATGTCCCAGATCGGGGTGCCTTACGCGTGGGGCGGTGGCGACGAGAACGGTCCGACCCTCGGCATCCGCGACGGCGGCGTCGCGGACAGCTACGGCGACTACAACAAGGTCGGCTTCGACTGCTCCGGGCTGATGATCTACGCGTTCGCCGGGATCGGGATCTCGCTGCCGCACTACACCGGCTACCAGTACACCGCCGGCGAGCAGGTGCCGTCGGCTCAGATGCGCCGCGGCGACATGATCTTCTACGGCCCGAACGCCAGCCAGCACGTGGGCCTGTACCTGGGCGACGGGCAGATGATCGAAGCCCCGCAGTCGGGTTCGCACGTGAAGATCTCACCGGTACGCTGGGACGGCATGACCCCGTACGTGGTACGGATGGTGTCCTGACACACTGCTCCCACCCGGCCGGAGGAGGCTCGTCCGACACCGGTGACCGCGGGCACCGGCTCGGCGACGGCGCCGACGTCCGCCACCTGGAATAGTGGTGTGGGTAGGTGACTTCCAGCAGCAACGAGGCGAAAGCGGTGGATTCTTGGTGACCTCACGCGAGGGTGGCACGTCGGGCACGGCAACGTCGGACGCGAAGACCGCCGCGTCCGCCCCGACCGGGGAGGCGGGCCGCACGTCGGACCAGGCACACGATGTGCGGCTGCTCGAACAGGCCATCTACGAGGTCAAACGGGTGATCGTCGGTCAGGACCGGCTCGTCGAGCGGATGCTCGTCGGCGTCCTCGCCCGCGGCCATGTGCTGCTCGAGGGAGTCCCCGGCGTGGCGAAGACCCTCGCCGTCGAGACGTTCGCCAAGGTCGTCGGCGGATCGTTCTCGCGGGTGCAGTTCACCCCCGACCTCGTGCCGACCGACCTCGTCGGCACCCGCATCTACCGGCAGGGCCGCGAAGCCTTCGACACCGAACTCGGCCCCGTCGTGGCGAACTTCGTGCTCGCCGACGAGATCAACCGTGCCCCGGCGAAGGTGCAGTCCGCCCTGCTCGAGGTGATGGCCGAACGGCACGTCACGATCGGTGGCCGGACCTTCCCCATGCCGGACCCGTTCCTGGTGATGGCCACCCAGAACCCGATCGAGAACGAGGGCGTGTATCCGCTGCCGGAGGCGCAGCGCGACCGGTTCCTGTTCAAGGTCCTCGTCGACTACCCCACGGTGGAGGAGGAACGCGAGATCGTCTACCGCATGGGGGTGGCGGCACCCGAACCCAAACAGATCCTCGACAGCGACGAGTTGATCCGCCTGCAGCAGGTCGCCAACCGCGTGTTCGTCCACCACGCCCTCGTCGACTACGTGGTGCGGGTCATCTTCGCCACCCGCGCTCCCGGCGAGATCGGTCTCACCGAGGTCGACGGCTGGATCGCCTACGGAGCGTCCCCGCGGGCGACGCTCGGCATCATCTCCGCCGCGCGGGCCCTGGCGCTGCTGCGCGGCCGCGACTACGTCGTGCCCCAGGACGTCGTCGACGTCATCCCGGACGTGCTGCGGCACCGGCTGGTGCTGTCCTACGACGCCCTCGCCGACGACGTCTCGCCCGACCAGATCATCGCCCGCATCCTGCAGACCGTCGGCATGCCGCAGGTGGCCCCGCAGGCCGAACCGCCCGTCCCCGCCCCGGCGCCGGTCGGGGTCGCGGCCGCGCCGGCGGCAGGGATGCCCGGGCCGGAGGCCGGTGCGGGGCAGCGGTGAGCCGACGCCCCCCGGTCACTCCGCCGACCTTCCGTTCCGGCGAGCTGCGTGACCCCGCCCTGACTGCGGCGCTGCGAACCCTCGAGCTGACGGTGCGGCGCCGCCTCGACGGCGTGCTGCACGGCGACCACCTCGGACTCATCCCGGGCCCCGGCTCCGAGCCCGGCGACGCCCGCGAGTACCAGCCCGGCGACGACGTGCGCCAGATGGACTGGTCCGTCACCGCTCGCACCACCCACCCGCACGTGCGGCAGACCGTCGCCGACCGCGAGCTCGAGACGTGGCTGGCGATCGACCTCTCGCCCAGTCTCGACTTCGGCACCGGGGTCTGTGAGAAGCGGGACCTCGCCGTGGCCGCCGCCGCCGCGGTCGGCTACCTCGCCGGCGGCGGCGGCAACCGGATCGGCGCGGTGGTCGGGACGGGGGCGCACACCCGCCGCGTGCCCGCCCGCGGCGGCCAGCTGCACACGCAGGCGATGCTCCGCGCCATCGCGACGACCCCGCACGCCCCCGACGGCACCCGCGGGGACCTGCGCGGCCTGATCGAGTCGCTGCGGCGCCCGCAGCGGCGCCGCGGCCTCGTCGTCGTCGTCAGCGACTTCCTCGGCCCCCTCGACTGGGAACGGTCGCTGCGTGCCCTCTCCGGCCGGCACGACCTGCTCGCGGTGGAAGTCCTCGACCGCCGCGATCTCGAACTCCCCGACCTCGGCGACGTCGTGCTGCACGACCCCGAAACCGGGCGCACCCGCGAGTTCACCACCACCGAGCAGCTGCGCGCCGACTACGCGCGCGCCGCCACCGAACACCGCGACGCCGTCCGCCGGGCGGTCCGCAGCTGCGGCGCCCCCCTGCTGAGCCTGCGCACCGACCGCAACTGGATCGACGACGTGGTCCGGTTCGTCGCCGCCCGCCGCCACAGCTTCGGCGCGCCCGTGAAGGGGGCCCGGTGAGCATCTCCGACTTCACCGCGCCGTGGTGGCTGCTGTTCCTGGCCGTCGTCCTCGCCCTCGCCGCCGGGTACGTGGCGGTGCAGCGCCGCCGCATGCGGCACACGCTGCGGTTCACCAACTTCGAACTGCTCGAGAAGGTGGCGCCGCAGCGGCCCGGCCGCAGCCGGCACGTCCCGGTCGCGTTGCTGCTGGCCGGTCTCGCGTTGCTCACCGTCGCCGCGGCCGGGCCCACCGCCGAACAGCGGGTCCCGCGCAACCGCGCCACCGTCGTCCTGGTGATCGACGTGTCCTTGTCGATGCAGGCCACCGACGTCGAGCCGACCCGTCTGGCCGCCGCGCAGGCGGCCGCCAAGTCCTTCGCCGACGACCTGACACCCGGCATCAATCTCGGCCTGGTGGCGTTCTCCGGCACCGCGTCGGTGCTCGTCTCGCCCACCACCAACCGGGAGGCCACCAAGACCGCGATCGACAACCTGCAGCTGAGCGAACGCACCGCCACCGGCGAGGCGATCTTCACGGCCCTGCAGTCCGTCGACACCCTCGCCGCGGTGCTCGGCGGCGGCGACCAGGCACCCCCGGCCCGGATCGTGCTGCTCTCGGACGGCAAGCAGACCGTCCCGGAGAGCCCCGACGACCCACGCGGGGGATTCACCGCCGCCCGGCAGGCCGCGGACAAGGACGTGCCCGTCTCGACGATCTCCTTCGGCACCGAGTACGGCACCGTCTCGATCGAGAACGAACGCATCCCGGTTCCGGTGGACGATCCGTCCCTCAAGGAGATCGCAAACCTCTCCGGCGGCACCTTCTTCACCGCGTCGAACCTGCAGGAACTCGAGGACGCCTACAACACCCTCGAGGAACAGATCGGGTACGAGACCACCCGCGGGGACGCCAGCCGCCCCTGGCTGATCCTCGGCGTCCTCGCCGTCACCGGTGGGGTCGGCGCCGCCCTGCTGCTGCGCCAACGCCTGCCCTGACCTGCGTAGCAGCCGGTCCGTCCGCCGCTCGGGGCGCCTTGTTACCGACCCGTACCGCCACCAGATAGGGTTTGACCCCATGACTGACGCAAGCAGCCCCGCCGGATCGCCGCGCCCCGCGGCCACCCCCCGCTCGGTTCTCGTCACCGGTGGCAACCGTGGCATCGGCCTCGCCGTCGCCCGCCGCCTGCAGGCGGACGGCCACAGGGTCGCCGTCACCCACCGCGGCTCCGGCGCCCCGGACGGGCTGTTCGCCGTCCGCTGCGACGTCACCGACAGCGACTCCGTCGACGCCGCGTTCAAGGAGGTCGAAGAGCACCAGGGACCGGTCGAGGTTCTGGTCGCGAACGCCGGCATCACCGACGACACGCTGCTGATGCGGATGACGGAGGACCAGTTCACGAAGGTCGTCGACGCCAACCTCACCGGTGCGTTCCGGTGCGCGAAGCGCGCCAACCGCGCGATGCTGCGAGGGCGCTGGGGCCGGATGATCTTCCTCGGCTCGGTCGTCGGCATGGCCGGTCAGGCGGGGCAGATCAACTACGCGTCCTCGAAGGCCGGCGTCATCGGCCTGGCCCGCTCGGTGACCCGCGAACTCGGCTCGCGGTCGATCACGGCCAACGTCGTCGCGCCCGGCTTCATCGAGACGGACATGACCGCCGAACTCTCCGACGACGTCCGCGACACCGCGAAGAAGTTCATCCCGCTGCAGCGTCTCGGCAGACCCGAGGACGTCGCCGCCGTCGTCAGCTTCCTCGCGTCCGACGACTCCGCGTACGTCTCCGGCGCGGTCATCCCCGTCGACGGCGGCCTCGGCATGGGCCACTGACACCGGCGCACGCCACCACATCCGAAACTCACTGGAGGACCGACACACTCATGGGCGGACTGCTCGAGGGCAAGACCATTCTCGTCACCGGCATCATCACCGACGCCTCCATCGCCTTCCACACCGCGAAGGTCGCGCAGGAACAGGGCGCGAAGGTGATCATCACCGGCTTCGACCGGCTGCGCCTGATCGACCGCATCGCGCAGCGGCTGCCGCAGCCGGTGCCGCCGGCCCTCGAACTCGACGTGCAGAACACCGAGCATCTCGCCACCCTCGCCGACCGGGTGCGCGAACTCGCCCCCGACGGCCTCGACGGCGTGGTGCATTCGATCGGGTTCGCGCCCCGCTCCTGCCTCGGCAGCCCGTTCCTCGACGCGCCGTGGACCGACGTCGCCGTCGCCCTCGAAGTGTCCGCCTACTCCTACGCCGCACTGGCCAAGGCGCTGCTGCCCGTTCTCAGCGACGGTGCGTCCCTGGTCGGCATGGACTTCGACCCGGCCCGGGCCGTGCCCTTCTACAACTGGATGGGCGTGTCCAAGGCCACCCTCGAGTCCGTCAACCGCTACGTCGCCAAGGAGGTCGGCGGCCGCGGCATCCGTTCCAACCTCGTCGCCGCCGGGCCGATCAAGACCCTCGCCGCCAAGGCCATCGCCGGCGACGCCACCGGTCCCGGGGCGGAGATGAACCGGCTCAACGAGGGCTGGTCCGCGGCTGCCCCGATCGGCTGGGACGTCGAGGATCCGACGCCCGTCGCCAAGACCGTGTGCACGGTGCTCTCGGATTGGCTGCCCGGCACCACCGGGTCGATCGTCTACGTCGACGGGGGCTTCCATTCCCAGGTCGGCTTCGGTGCCGGCGCCTAGGGTCGAGCCATGACCCGTACCCCCGAGCCGTACGACGCGCTGCTGGTGCTCTCGTTCGGCGGCCCGGAAGGGCCGGACGACGTGCGCCCGTTCCTCGAGAACGTCACCCGCGGGCGGGGGGTGCCACCCGAACGCCTCGACGAGGTCGCCGAGCACTACCTGCACTTCGGCGGTGTGTCCCCGATCAACGCCCTCAACCGCGACCTCATCGCGCGTCTCGAGGTGGATTTCGCCGCCGCCGGGCTGGACCTGCCGATCTACTTCGGCAACCGCAACTGGCACCCGATGATCGAGGACACCGTCGCGGCCATGCGCGGCGACGGGGTGCGCAACGCCCTGGTGTTCCCGACCTCGGCCTGGGGTGGCTATTCGGGGTGCCGGCAGTATCACGAGGACATCGCCCGCGCCCGCGCCGCCGTCGGCGACGACGCGCCCGCGCTGACCAAGCTGCGGCACTTCTACGATCATCCGCTCTTCCTCGCCGCCGTCGCCGACGCCGTCGCCGCGGCCCGGGCCCAGCTGCCCGCCGACCGTCGCGACGCGGCGCGCCTGGTGTTCACCGCGCACTCGGTGCCCACCGCCGCCGACGCCACCGGTGGCCCCCCCGATCTGGGTGGGCACCTCTACAGCCGGCAGGTCGCCGAGGCGGCCCGCCTGGTCGCCACCGCCACCGGCACCGGCGACCACGACCTGGTGTGGCAGTCCCGGTCCGGACCCCCGCAGGTGCCGTGGCTCGAGCCGGACATCGTCGACCACCTCGACGCTCTGCACGCCCGCGGCATCGACGCGGTCGTCGTCGTGCCGGTCGGATTCGTCTCCGACCACCTCGAGGTCGTCTGGGATCTCGACACCGAGGCGCGCGACCGGGCCGCGGAACTCGGCATGGCATTCGTCCGCGCCGCCACCGCCGGCACCGACCCGCGGTTCGTGCAGATGGTGCGTGAGCTGGTGCGCGAACGCCTCGACGGTGCCGCCCCCGTGCGGCGCGGCACCGAACCGCTGCTCGGCGTCGGGTGCAACGGTGAGCTCTGCGCCCCCGAATGCTGCCGGCCCCCGGCACGGCCGCGCCGCTGACCGGGCGGGCCCGGCCCGCGGGCCCGGCGTGCGGGCTCCGGCCGACAGCCACCACCTGCCGCGCCGGGTCGACTCGCCGACCGTGCTGCCCGGTGCCCCGAGCCGGACGGGCAGGCGGTCGCGCCGATATCGGGCTCGGCCGCCACGACCCGGGGGAAGATGTCGGCATGACCGTCGACGACGCCGCCCTCACCCGCGTCGAGGTCTTCCTCGTCGCCACCGTCGCGACCGTGCTCGTCACCCGCGGCTACCTCGCCGCGACCGGCTATCCGCAGATCGGCGGCGGCACCCTGCACATCGCGCACGTGCTGTGGGGTGGGCTGCTCATGGCCGTCGCCCTCGTCGGCGCCCTGATCCGGCACGGCAGCCGGGTGCGGATGCGCGCCGCGCTGCTCGGGGGGATCGGCTTCGGGCTGTTCCTCGACGAGGTCGGCAAGTTCCTCACCACCGACGTCGACTACTTCTTCCGGCCCGCCGTGGCCGTGATGTACGTGGTGCTCGTCGCGTTCTACCTCGGTGCCCGCGTGGCACTGGCGCGGCGCGGCCCGACCGACCGGCAGCGCCTCGCCGTCGGCCTCGAGGCGCTGACCGATCTCGTGCTCGGCCGGCTCGACGAGCTCGGGCGCCGCCGCGCGCTGGACGTCCTGGCAGGGGTTCAGGATCCGGCGCAGCGTGAGCTGGCCGGCTCGGTACGGGCCGCGCTGGCCGCGCCGGTCGCGGCGACGACCGGATTCGACGGGCGCATCGCCGCGGCCCGGGACCGGATCGAGCATCGGGTCACGGCCTGGGCGGCGACCGCCGCGGCCCGCCGGCTCGTGCTGGTGGTGTTCGCCGTGCACGCCGCCCACACCCTCGTCGGACTGGCGATCGTACTGGCCGGGTCGGGGTGGGAGGCCGAGGACGCCGGCATCTCCGAGATCGGCGCCGAACTCTCCGGTGCCGTGAGCGCCGTGCTGATCGTGGCCGGACTCTGGCAGCTCGCGCGGCACCGCGATCTGTCCGCGCTGCGGCTGCTGTACGCCTCCGTCGCGGTGAACCTGCTCGTCACCCAGGTGTTCCTGTTCGACCTGCGCCAGTTCGGCGCGCTGGCCGGGTTCGCGGTGTCGTTGCTGCTGCTGATCGTGGTGCGGGCGGCGATCCGGACGGAGAAGAGCGCCATCGTGCCGGGGGACGTCCCGGGCGGGGTGTCGCCGGCAGTGCGTCAGGCGTGATGGCCGGCCCGGACCGTGGCCGCCACCGCCCCGAGGCGGGCGGCGCGCACGGCGGCCCACAGCGGGCGCAGCGCCTGCTCCCGCGCCGCCTGCCCGGTGGCCGAGGCCGCGTCCGGTTCCGCGCCGCGGCCGGCGACGGTGAGGATCGCCGCGACCTGATCGGCCGAGTCGAGGATGCGGGCGGCGCGTTCGGGCATCGACTCCGGATAGCGGTGCCGCGCATGCTCGGCGATCTCGGCTGCGATCTGCTCCCGGGGATCGGCGGCGCGGCCGCCGGCGCCCACGGTCAGCACCCCGCCCACCCTGGTCGCGGCCTCCCGCACCGCCTCGCGCATGGCGAACTCGGCCTCCCCGAGGCCGGGCTCGGCGGGCGGCTCGGGCACCGCCGGGACCGCGAACAGGGTCCAGCGCAGCACGTCCGGGCCCTCCACGGAGGGGACGAAGCCGAGACCGGGTGTTCCGGGTGCGCCCGCGAGCACCGCCTCGCCGGCCGCGACCGCGGCGCGGGCCAGCGCGGTGCCCGGGGGCAGGCCGCGCACGTCGCCGGGGGCGGGCAGCACCAGCCGGATCCCGTCCGCGCCGGCCGGGTCGGCCCGGCGCAGCGCGGTGAGCAGCACGGCGGCGCCGTCGACGGGGGAGCGTGCGGGCACGCCGGAGACGTCGCCGGCGGGCTCGTCGTGGGAGACCACCAGGTGCAGCGGCGCCCAGGCGTGCAGGGCGTCGAGGACGTCGTCGGGCGCGGCGTGTCCGGCCAGCCAGGAACCGGCCCACACCGTCAGGGTCTGACCGGGGGAACTCACGGTTTCCGAGCATAGGCGCCGTCGCGACGGCGCAGTCACGACCGTCGGCGTGCCCTCCCGCGGCTGCGGCCGCGGCGGCCCTAACGTGGCGCGGGTGAGTCCCGACATGTACGGCGGCGACATCTTCGCCGGCCATCCGCGCGCCCGTAGACCCGCAGTTCCCGAGGTGGCTGCCGAGAAGGACCTCGTGGTCGAGGACGCCGCGTCCGGGTGGTGCGGTGCAGTCGTCGGCTTCGAGCGCACCTACGACGGCGACTTCGTCCGGCTCGAGGACGCCGCGCGGCGCACCCGGTTGTTCGCGCTGCGTCCCGCGGCGTTCCTCCTCGACGGCCGCCCGGTGACCCTGGTGCGGCCCACGCCGCACCCCGCGGCGGCCGGCGCCGGCCGGTCCGCGTCCGGGTCGACGAAGGTCGCCGGGCTGCGGGCGCGGGTCGCGCGCGGCAGCCGGATCTGGGTGGAGGGGGTGCACGACGCCGCCCTGGTGGAACGGGTGTGGGGGCACGATCTGCGTGTCGAGGGTGTCGTGGTCGAACAGCTCGAGGGTCTCGACAATCTGGGGGAGCGGCTCGCCGGGTTCGCCCCCGGTCCCGGTCGCCGGGTGGGGGTGCTCGCCGACCACCTCGTCGCCGGTTCCAAGGAGGAGCGGCTGACCGCGAATCTGGGGCCGCACGTGCTCGTCACCGGGCATCCGTTCGTCGACGTGTGGCAGGCGGTGCGGCCGAAGGCGCTGGGCATCGAGGCGTGGCCGACGATTCCGCGTGGACAGGACTGGAAGACCGGGGTGTGCCGGGCACTGGGGTGGGGCAGCCCGCAGGACGGGTGGCGTCGCGTCTATTCGGCGGTGTCGAGCTTCCGCGATCTCGAGGCGCCGCTGATCGGGGCGGTCGAGCAGCTCGTCGATTTCGTCACCGAGCCCGCCGGGGACTGACGGCACCGCGGCCCTGGCCTGCGGTTCCACCCGGGATGTCCGATTTGTGGTTGGATGGCGTCGTGTCGGCATTGATTTGGCTGATCGCCGGGCTGGTGCTCGCCGCCGCGGAGGCGTTGACGGGCGATTTCGTCCTGCTGATGCTCGGTGCGGCCGCTCTGGCCACGGCGGGGGTGTCCGCTGCGACGGACCTGCCGGTGTGGGCCGACGCGTTGGTGTTCGCGGTCTCGTCGCTCGTGCTGCTGGGCGGGGTGCGGCCGGTGCTGCGCCGCCGCTACGCGCTGCCACCGGCGAAGGCGACGAACGTGGACGCCCTGCCGGGCAAGCAGGCGCTGGTGCTCGAGGAGGTGGCCGCGCATTCCGGGCAGGTGAAGCTGGACGGGGAGGTGTGGACGGCGCGTCCGCTCGACGTCACCGAGGTGTACCCGCCCGGCACGACCGTGACCGTGATGCAGATCGACGGCGCGACGGCCGTCGTGTGGAAGGGACCGTAGATGGAAGCGCTGATCGTGCTCGCCGTTGTCGTGGCGTTCGTCGCGCTGGTGGTCGTCAAATCGGTGGCGCTGGTGCCGCAGGCCGAGGCTGCGGTGATCGAGCGGCTGGGCCGGTACTACCGGACGGTGTCGGGTCAGCTGACGTTCCTGGTCCCGTTCGTGGACCGGATCCGCGCCAAGGTGGATCTGCGCGAGCGGGTGGTCTCGTTCCCGCCGCAGCCGGTGATCACCCAGGACAACCTCACCCTGAGCATCGACACGGTCGTGTACTTCCAGGTGACGAACCCGCAGGCGGCGGTGTACGAGATCAGCAACTACATCGCGGCGGTGGAGCAGTTGACGGTGACCACGCTGCGCAACGTCGTCGGCGGCATGACCCTGGAGGAGACGCTCACCTCCCGGGACTCGATCAACGGCCAGCTGCGCGGGGTGCTCGACGAGGCGACCGGCCGCTGGGGTCTGCGGGTGGCCCGGGTCGAGCTCAAGAGCATCGATCCGCCTCCGTCGATCCAGGAGTCGATGGAGAAGCAGATGAAGGCGGACCGGGAGAAGCGGGCGATGATCCTCACCGCCGAGGGGCACCGGGAGTCGGCGATCAAGACCGCCGAGGGTGACAAGCAGTCCCGGATCCTGTCGGCCGAAGGCGCCAAGCAGGCGGCCATCCTCGAGGCGGAGGCCGACCGCCAGTCGCGGATCCTGCGCGCTCAGGGTGACCGCGCCGCGAAGTACCTCGAGGCGCAGGGCCAGGCGAAGGCCATCGAGAAGGTGTTCGCGGCGATCAAGTCCGGCCGGCCCACCCCGGAGCTGCTCGCCTACCAGTACCTGCAGACGTTGCCGCAGATGGCGCAGGGCGACGCGAACAAGGTGTGGATGGTGCCGAGCGATTTCGGTGATGCCCTCAAGGGCTTCGCCCGGCATCTCGGTGCGCCGGGCGAGGACGGGGTGTTCCGCTTCGAGCCGAGCCCGGTCGACGAGCGGCTCCCGCGACCGGAGGAGGACACCGACGAGGTGGCCGACTGGTTCTCCACCGCGCGGGATCCGGAGGTCGCGCAGGCCGTCGCCGCCGCCGAGGCCGTCGCCCGCAAACCGGTCGATCCGGCGGTGCACAACCCGACCGGCGCCGAGCGCCGGGGCGGTGAGCCCTCGTCGGCGGCGTTGCCGCCGTCGGAGCCGATCACGGGCGGATGGGTGCAGCCGCAGCCCGGGCAACGGCACGGCGAACCCCAGTGACCGGAACCCGGGGATCCGGGCCTCGGGACCCGGACCCGGGGACCGCAGGGACGCTCAGGTGAGCAGGCCCCGTCCCACCCCGCACACCGCGATCGCCCACAGCACGCTGGTGAAGGTGCCGATGATGAACTGCTCCGAGGCCTGGGGTTCGCGCAGTTCGGGATAGCGCGCGAGGCCCTTGACGGCGAGCACGACGGCGATGCCCTCCGGCCAGGATCGCGGCGGCGACCGCCGCCCGCTCCAGCAGGCCGATCACCCGGCCGCCGCGCAGCGGTCCGGGCGGCGGTTCGGGTCCGGCCGGTGACGGCGGGACCGGTCCCGCATCGGGTTGCCGCCGTGCGATGCGGAACGAGGCCAGCACGGCGGGGCCGCCGCCGGTGACCGCCGCCGCGGTCGTGAGCACGAGGGTCGCGGCCAGGGCGACGCCACGGACCGCGGGGGTGGCGGTCGCGGCGAGTGCGGCACCGGCAAGGGCCGCCGCGGCGAGTCCGGCGACGAGCCACACGGGGGTGCCGCGGCGCAGACCCAGGACCGGGGCCAGCGCGGCGACGGCGAGCAGAACCAGGGTGACGACAGTCAACGATCGGCCCTTTCCAGGAGACGGCGGGCGAGGTCGCGGCCGGCCGGTTCGGCCTGCCATCCGGCGGCGGCCAGACGCTGCGACACCGCCTGGGTGCTGATGCCGAGCCGCGTGGCGGCCTCGGCCTGGGTGAGCCCGCGGCGGACGAGTTCGACGGCCTCGTGCCCGGCATCGGAGCGGCGGGTCACCAGCAGCGCCGTCAGGGTGAGGGCGGCGTCCGCGTCGGCGGCCGCGGCGGCGTCCGGTCCCTCCACCGCGACCCGGGCGGGTGCGTTCTTGGCGCGGTCGACGGCGCGGCGGGCATGTTCGAAGGCCGGGCCGCGGCCGGCGCGGGTCTGCGCGGGCAAGGGCTGCTCGACGGGCCCGACGCCGATGCCGACGCTCCAATGGCCCCGGCGGACGAGGTCGAGGGCGAGATCGACCACGACGGCCGGGTCGGCTGCGACGGCCTGCACCTCGTCGCCGGCGGTGCGTTCGAAGGGGCGGAGCAGCTCGGCGCCGCGCAGCTCGCCGAGCAGGTCCGCGACCCGGTCGACGTCCCGTCGGCTGCCGCGCTGATCGACAGTCAACACGAACATTCATCAAGGATGGAGCCTTGAATAGCAAAAATCAAGCTTCAGGGCTTGATGACACGGTGGTGGTCGCGGGGCGGGGCGCCGGGAGGCGGGACTCGAGCCACAGTCCCGAGGCGCCGACGGCGATGCACACCGCCGAAATCCCCAGGAGTGCCGGATGGGTGCGTCCCGTGAGGGCGTCGCCGAGCAGGACCACCCCTACCGTGCCCGGCAGGATGCCGGCGGCGGTGGCCAGCGCGTACGGGACCACCCGCACCGACGAGATCCCGCAGCAGTAGTTGACCACCGCGAACGGCAGGGGCGCGATCAGCCGCAGCGACCCCACCGCCAGCCAGCCACGCCGCGCCAGTCGCTCGTCGACCGCCTGGACCGTGGGGTGGCTCAGATGCTCCTCGACCACCCCGCGGCCGATCGCACGCACCAGCAGCAGCGCCAGCACGGCGCTGACGGTCGTGGCGGCGACGGTCACCGCGATGCCCGTGGCCGACCCGAACAGCACCCCGGCGCTGAGGGTGAAGATCGTGCGGGGGAACGGGGCCACGGTCACCACGGCGTGGATCAGGAAGAACAGCAGCGGAAGCAGCGGCCCGGCCGCCTCGGCCCAGGCGCGCACCTCGGCGACGGACGGGTGGGGCAGGAGCAGGGCGACGAGTGCGAGGACGGCCAGCGCGGCCGCCGCCGCGAGAATCCGCCGGTCCCGCAGCATCTTCGTCACGACCGGTCACGATACCGGGCTTCGCGCGCCGGGGCGCGGCCGTGCACGGCCGGGGGCGGGGCCCCTCGGGCCGTCACGCCGGCGCCCGGTAGATTCCTTAGGCGACGACATTATCGATCGCTAGGGAAACTGTGGTGATCCCCACAATAGGGGCGGCGTGTATGCGGCTAGCATCACAACGGAATCAGTTTAAGGTTTCCACGGCCGTGTTCGGCGAGCCCGCCCGCTGCGTACGAGAGGACCTCACGTGTCATTAGCTTCAGAAGCCGAGGATGCCGCGCGCGCCTACGCGCAGTGGCAGGAGGCGGTGGCGGGGGTGCTGGCCAAGTCCCGCCGCGTCGACCCCGCGGAGCTCGGACCGGAACCGCAGCGGCTGCTCGAGACCACCACCTACGACGACGTCGCCGTCGCGCCCCTCTACGGCCTGCGCGACGAACGTCCCGAGGCGCCGTTGCCCGGCTCCTTCCCCTTCGTCCGTGGCGGTTCCGCGGTCCGCGACGTCAACACCGGATGGCTCGTCAGCGCCCGCTTCGGTGACACTCCCGGCGAGGTGAACGAGCGCATCCTCGACGCCCTCGAGAACGGCGTCAGCGCCCTGTGGCTGCGTGTCGGCGCGGACGGCATCGCGATCGCCGACCTGCCCGCCGCGCTCGACAAGGTCCTGCTCGATCTCGCGCCGCTCACCCTCGACGCCGGCGCCGACACCGCCGCCGCCGCGGGCGCCCTCTACGCGCTGCTCGATGCGCGCACCGACGTCGCCGAGCGCGCCGCCGTGCGGTTGCATCTCGGGGCCGCCCCGCTGACCAGCGCCTTCTCGGGACGCGCCGACGTCACCGTCGCCCAGGCCGTCGAGCTCGCCCACGCCGCCGCCGGCCGCGCCGAGACCGTGCGGGCCCTCACGGTCGACGGCACCGCATTCCACAATGCCGGGGCCGCCGACGCCGAGGAACTCGGTGCCGCCGTCGCCGCTGGACTCGAGTACCTGCGCGAGCTGACCGGCAGCCGCCAGTCCGCGGCCCGGGCTCTCGGCCAGATCGAGTTCCGGTTCGCCGCCACGGACGACCAGTTCCAGACCATCGCCAAGTTCCGCGCCGGCCGGCAACTGTGGGCCCGCATCGCGCAGGTCGTGGGTGCGGCCGACGCCGGTCACGCCCCCCAGCACGCCGTCACCTCGGCCGCGATGATGACCCAGCGCGACCCCTGGGTGAACATGCTGCGCACCACCCTCGCCGCGTTCGGCGCCGGCATCGGCGGCGCGGACGCGGTCACCGTGCTCCCGTTCGACGCCGCCCTGCCGGCCGGCGCGCTCGGGGTGTCGGAGGCCTTCTCCGCGCGCATCGCCCGCAACACCCAGCTGCTGCTGCTCGAGGAGTCCAACCTCGGCCGCGTCCTCGACCCGGCCGCCGGGTCCTGGTACGTCGAGGAACTGACGGCGCAGATCGCGGCCAAGGCGTGGGAGTTCTTCCAGCAGATCGAGGCGGCCGGCGGCTACCGCGCCGCCCTCGACGCCGGCCTGATCGCCGAGCGGATCGCCGCCACCCGCGCCCGCCGCGAATCCGACATCGCCCACCGCCGGACCGCGGTGACCGGCGTCAACGAGTTCCCCAACCTGGCCGAGGCGCCGCTGCCCGCGGAGACCGCCGACGCCGGGGCCGCCGTCGCCCGGTACGCCGCCGCCTTCGAGGCGCTGCGCGACCGCTCCGACGTCCACCTCGCCGCGCACGGCGCCCGGCCCCGGGTGCTGCTCGCCCCGCTGGGGCCGATCGCCGAGCACAACATCCGCACGACGTTCGCCGCGAACCTGCTCGCCTCCGGCGGCATCGAGACGGTCAATCCCGGTCCGCTGTCCGTCGACGACGACAGCATCGCCGCCGCCGTCCGCGACGCCGACGTCACCGTCGCCGTGGTGTGCGGCACCGACAAGCGCTACGGCGAACAGGCCGGCGCGGCCGTCACCGCCCTCCGCGACGCCGGCGTCGGCACCGTCCTGCTCGCCGGGCCGGAGAAGGCCGTGAGCGAGACCGGCGGCGCCGCGCGCCCGGACGGGTTCCTCACCGCCAAGATCGACGCGATCGCCGCGCTGACCGACCTGCTGAACACCCTGGGAGCGTAAGTGAGCATCGAACACAAGATCGGCAGCTTCGCCGACGTCCCGCTGACGGATCCGGCGGCGCCGGCCCCCGCCGCCCCCACCGAGGAGCAGGCCGCAGCGCTCGTCGACGGGGTCGCCGCCGCCAACCACTACACGACCGAGCAGGTGGTGTGGTCCACGCCCGAGGGCATCGACGTCAAGCCCGTCTACACCAAGGCCGACCGCGACCGGATCGTCGCCGAGGGCTACCCGCTGGGCAGCTACCCGGGTCTCGAGCCGTTCGTCCGCGGCCCGTACCCGACGATGTACGTCAACCAGCCGTGGACCATCCGGCAGTACGCCGGGTTCTCCACCGCCGCCGAGTCCAACGCCTTCTACCGGCGCAACCTCGCGGCCGGGCAGAAGGGCCTGTCGGTGGCGTTCGACCTCGCCACCCACCGCGGCTACGACTCGGACCATCCCCGCGTGCAGGGCGACGTCGGCATGGCCGGCGTCGCGATCGACTCGATCCTCGACATGCGGCAGCTGTTCGACGGCATCGACCTGTCGCAGGTGTCGGTGTCGATGACCATGAACGGCGCGGTGCTGCCGATCCTGGCGCTGTACGTCGTCGCCGCCGAGGAACAGGGCGTCAAGCCCGAGCAGCTGGCCGGGACCATTCAGAACGACATTCTGAAGGAGTTCATGGTCCGCAACACCTACATCTATCCGCCCAAGCCGTCGATGCGGATCATCTCCGACATCTTCGCCTACACCAGCGCGAACATGCCGCGCTTCAACTCCATCTCGATCTCCGGCTACCACATCCAGGAGGCCGGTGCGACCGCCGACCTCGAGCTGGCCTACACCCTCGCCGACGGCGTCGAGTACATCCGCGCCGGCCTCGACGCGGGCATGGAGATCGACAAGTTCGCCCCGCGCCTGTCCTTCTTCTGGGCCATCGGGATGAACTTCTACATGGAGATCGCCAAGATGCGCGCCGGCCGCCTGCTGTGGGCCGAGCTCGTCGAGAAGTTCCACCCGAAGTCGGCCAAGTCCAAGTCGCTGCGCACCCACTCGCAGACCTCCGGCTGGTCGCTCACCGCGCAGGACGTGTTCAACAACGTCGCCCGCACCTGCATCGAGGCGATGGCCGCGACCCAGGGCCACACCCAGTCGCTGCACACCAACGCCCTCGACGAGGCCCTCGCGCTGCCCACCGACTTCTCCGCCCGCATCGCCCGCAACACCCAGCTGCTGCTGCAGCAGGAGTCGGGCACCACCCGGCCGATCGACCCGTGGGGCGGCTCGTACTACCTCGAATGGCTCACCCACGAGCTCGCCAACCGCGCCCGCAAGCACATCGCGGAGGTCGAGGAGGCCGGCGGCATGGCGCAGGCCATCTCCGAGGGCATCCCGAAGCTGCGCATCGAGGAGGCCGCGGCCCGCACCCAGGCCCGCATCGACTCCGGCCGCCAGCCGGTGATCGGCGTCAACAAGTACCAGGTCACCGAGGACCACGAGATCGAGGTCCTCAAGGTCGAGAACTCCCGCGTGCGGGCCGAGCAGCTCGCCAAGCTCGAGCAGCTGCGGGCCGACCGCGACCCCGAGGCCGTGCAGGCCGCGCTGGACGCCCTGACCCGCGCCGCCGGCGCGACCGACACCGGGCCGGACACGAACCTGCTGGCCCTGGCCATCGACGCGGCCCGCGCCAAGGCCACCGTCGGCGAGATCTCCGATGCCCTCGAGAAGGTCTACGGCCGCCACCAGGCCGAGATCCGCACCATCAGCGGGGTCTACCGGGACGAGGCCGGAAAGGCGGTCAACATCAGCACGGCAACCGAACTGGTCGAGAAGTTCGCCGAGGAGGAAGGCCGCCGGCCGCGTATCCTCGTCGCGAAGATGGGCCAGGACGGCCACGACCGCGGGCAGAAGGTGATCGCCACCGCCTTCGCCGACCTCGGCTTCGACGTCGACGTGGGACCGCTGTTCCAGACCCCCGAGGAGGTCGCCAACCAGGCGGCCGACAACGACGTGCACGTCATCGGCGTGTCGTCGTTGGCCGCGGGACACCTCACCCTGGTGCCCGCGCTGCGGGAGGCCCTCGCCGAGGTGGGCCGCCCGGACATCATGATCGTCGTCGGCGGGGTCATCCCGCCCGGCGACTTCGACGAGCTGTACCAGGCCGGTGCCGCCGCGATCTTCCCGCCGGGCACCGTCATCGCGGACGCCGCGGTGGGGCTGCTGCACAAGCTCGCCGACCAGCTCGACCACGACCTCGGGGCCTGACCCGCAATGGGCAGCACCCCCGTCGGCAGTCACACCCGCCGGCCCGCGGTCGACGTCGACGCCCTCGCCGAGGCCGTGCTCGCCAACCGGCGGGCCGGCCTGGCGAAGGCGATCACCCTCGTCGAATCCACCCGCGACGACCATCGGGAGCAGGCGCAGCAACTGCTGCTGCGCCTGCTCCCGAAGGCGGGCGGCGCGATGCGCGTCGGCATCACCGGCGTTCCCGGCGTCGGCAAGTCCACCTTCATCGATGCGCTGGGCATGTACCTGCTCGGCAAGGGGCACCGGGTGGCGGTGCTCGCGGTGGATCCGTCGTCGACCCGCACCGGCGGCTCCATCCTCGGTGACAAGACCCGCATGGCGCGGCTGTCGGTGCAGCGCGACGCCTACATCCGGCCGTCCCCGACGGCCGGCACCCTCGGGGGTGTCGCCAAGGCCACCCGCGAGACGATGGTGCTGCTCGAGGCCGCCGGGTTCGACGTGATCCTCGTCGAGACCGTCGGGGTCGGGCAGTCCGAGGTGACCGTCGCGAACATGGTGGACTGCTTCACCTTCCTGACCCTCGCCCGCACCGGCGACCAGCTGCAGGGCATCAAGAAGGGCGTCCTCGAACTCGCCGACCTGGTCGCGGTCAACAAGGCGGACGGCCCCTTCGAACGCGACGCGCGGGTCGCGGCGCGGGAACTGGCCGGCGCCCTGCGGCTCGTGCATCCGCACGACGCGGTGTGGAAGCCGCCGGTGATCACCATGAGCGGCCTCGAGGGCGCCGGCCTGGACACGTTCTGGGACACCGTCCTCGAGCACCGCCGGGTCCTCACCGCGGCGGGCCTGTTCGAGGAGAACCGGCGCCGCCAGCTGGTGGACTGGACCTGGACGATGGTGCACGACCAGCTGCTGCGCCGGCTCGAGACCAACCCCCGGGTGCGTGCGCTCCGCGGCGACGTCGAACGCGCCGTGCGCGACGGCTCGCTCACCGCGGCGCTGGCCGCCCAGCAGATCCTCGACGCGTTCGACGCCGCACCCTAGCCACCCAGCCCCCAGACCGCCCAGCCCCTAGACCACCCAGCCCCTGGACCACCAGGCCGCCGGATCGCCGCCCCAGGCCCGGGCCGGGAACGGATAGTCCGGGTACTCGGCGAGCACCGGACGGGCCGTGGTCACCGCCGCGTGCGTGGCCACGGTCCGTGGCCCGGGACGCGCCGGCACCGGCGGGTGCGGGTCCCGGCCGGGCGCCTGCAGCAGCCACGCCGCGGTGCGGGCCAGCGCGACCGCCACGTCGCGGCCCCGCCCGTCCCGGTGCCGCGCGGCGAGCGCATCGAGCACCCCGGCCGCCAGCAGGTAACCGCTCGCGTGGTCGAGGACCTGCACCGGCAGCGCGCCGGGCGTGTCGGAGTCCCCCTCGGCCACCGCGATCCCGGACGCGGCCTGCACGATCGAGTCGAAGCCGCGGCGGGCCGCCCACGGCCCGGACCATCCCCACGCGCACACCCGGCCGTGCACGAGACCGGGCCGGATCGTGCCGGGCGCACCGGTCAGCGCGTCGAGCGCCCCGGGCCGGTAGCCGGTGAGCAGCACGTCTGCGTCGGCGAGCAGACGGCACCACGTCTCCCGCCCGCGACGAGTGTGCAGGTCGAGCAGCGCCGTGCGCTTGCCCTGCCCGTTCTCGGCGTGCTGCCAGGTGATCTCGGGGAGTGCGGGCGGATCGATGCGCAGCACCTCCGCTCCCAGCAGGGCCAGCGCGCGGGCGGCGACGGGCCCGGCGATCACCCGGGTCAGGTCCAGCACCCGGAGCCCGGTCAGGGGCCGCGCCGGATCGTCGCCTGCGACGGTCCGGTCGGCGGTGTCGTCCCGCGCGAGCATCCGGACCAGCGGGCCCGACGCCGCGGCCCGGCCCGGCGGGCTCGTCGCCCACTCGTGCTCGGTGCGCACCCGCACCGCGATCGCGTCGTGCGCGGCGGCTGCGTCCTCGACCGCCGCCGCCGGCAGCTGCCGGAGCCGGGCGGCGCAGCCGGCACGGTCGGTGCCGTCCGGCAGGTCGAGGGCGCGCAGCAGGCGCGCCCGGTGATGCGGGTAGTTCGCGTGGGTGCGCACCCACCCGTCGGCGGCGGCGAAGAACCCGGACAGCGCCGCGAACCCCTCTACGGGCCGGCCCGCCATGCGCAGCATCCGGTCCCCGCCGAACGACGCGGCGATCCGCTCCGGGTCGAGCCGCGCCCCCTGCGGGGCGAGTCCGCGGGCATGGCGGTAGCGGTCGGCGGCCGCCGCGAAGGCCGCCACGGCCCCGGCGGCGAGGTCGGCCACCGGCAGCCGGGCGGTGAGGAACCGCCCGGCCGGGGCGCAGTCGATGCCGGGCGCCGGCTCCACCGGGACGTCGAGGCCGGCGGCGGCGAGGGCGACGCCGTAGGCGTCGAGCACGGCGAGGGGGCTCGTCATGCGCCGAGCGTAGAGCGGGACGCTAGCTCGTGCGGTCCGCGGCCGGCTCCCGCAGCTCGGGGCGGGCCGGCTCGAGGCGCTCGAGCGCCCCGGCGGATTCGGCGCGGGTGAGGCGCGACCGGCGCCACGAGACCGTGAGCAGCGCGATCCAGCCGGCCACGATCAGCAGGTACAGCAAGGTAGTGGCCGTGGCGGAGATCTCGAACGAGGTGCACAGCTTCTGTGCGTTGGTCAACACGATGACGCCGCCGACAGCGGTGCCGAGCAGGGTGGCCGGTACCCGGCTGACCAGCCACGCCGCGATCGGTGCGGCGATGGCCCCGCCGAGGGCGAGACCGGCCACGACGAGCAGGTTGCCGAGCGATTCCCGGCCGAGACCGACGAGGAAGCCGATGCTCGCGGCGAGTGCGACGAGGAACTCGGAGGCGCTGACCGAGCCGATCACGGTCCGGGGGGCCGTCTTGCCGCGGGAGAGCAGGGTGCTGGTCGTGATCGGCCCCCATCCGCCACCGCCGCTGGCGTCGATGAACCCGCCGAACAGGCCCAGCGGGGACAGGAACTTCGCCGAGTGCGGTGAGGTGCGGGCGTGCGCGACGGCCGGTGGCCGGACCGAGAACCGCAGCGCCACATAGACACCGATGGCGAGCAGGATCGTCGACGTCACCGGGATCGCGGCCGCGGTGGACAGGCTCGAGAGCACCGTCGCGCCGAGGAAGGCGCCGAGCGCGCCGGGCACGCCCAGCTTCGCGACCACCCCCCAGTCCACATTCCGGAACCGCCAGTGCGAGGCGCCGGAGACGAGGGTGGTGCCGACCTCGGCGAGGTGCACGGCGGCACTGGCGTGCGCGGGACCGATCCCGCTGAAGATCAACAAGGTGGTGGCGGTGACCCCGAAGGCCATGCCGAGGGCCCCGTCGACGAGCTGCGCACCGATACCGACGAGCGTGAACACCAGAAGAGCGAACATGCAGAAGACTCCGACCACGAAGGAGCGAACCGGGGAGGGGAGAGGGCGGCGGACGCCGCTCAGCAACACTCCTGGTCGAAGCACGCGCCCCGTCGGGTGGGCCAGAACGCCATCAACGCGAGCAGGGTGGCCGGAGCCGCCGCGATGCTCGTCGTGTGCACGTTCGTGTCCCTTCCCAGGTCTGCCGTTCGCCGCTCTCGCGACGATCCGTCCGAGCATAGCCGGTCGCGCGCGGCGGCGCCGTCGCCGGGCGGCGTGTCGCCGCCTCCCGCGACGGCGCCGCGGCGGTCACGGCAGGCGCCGGGCCGTGATCTCGAATCCGGCGGCGCGCAACCGGTCGGTGAGTACGTCCCCGAAGGCGGTGGCGGGGGTGAGCACCCCGCCCCCGGCGTGGAGGCGGTCGCCGCCGAGGACCAGCGACAGTGCCGATTCGCCGAGCATCACCGCGGTCGCCTTGTAGCCGGGGTCGCCCTGGGCGGCGACGCGGGCGCGGTAGCGGGCACCGGTGCTCGTCGTGGTGTAGAGGTCGATGGTGAAGAAGCCGCGCTCGCGGGCAGACTCGGACGGGCCCTGTCCGGGCGCGGGCAGCAGCTTGTCGAGCACGAACCGGGTCGGGGGAAACGCCAGCCCCGCCACCAGCGCGCCGAAGCCCGCGGCGACACCGGTCGCCACGAGCGGCGACAGCCGCGACGAACCGACGCTCATGGTCTCCCGGTAGCGGAAGTGCGGCCCGTACGCCCAGCCGCTGAGCGCGTTGCTGCGGCGCACCACCCGGGTGTTGTAGGGGCCCATGAAGAACGGCGCGAGCCGGCCGGACAGGTCGGGCGCGACGGATCGGCCGTCGACGGTCGCCAGGTCGTTCTGGCGCCCGAGGTCGGGTTCGCGGGACCGGTCCGGCGACAGCGAGTAGGGGGCGAGGGCGACCTTGCGGGCCGCGGCGTCCCGGCGCACCACGTCCACCTGGGTGCGCATCGAGTCGATCGTGCCGCCGCTGACGCCGCCCCGCATCGCCCGCACCACCAGCGTCGTGTCGGTGAGATCGCCGGCGTCGTCGGCCT
The DNA here is from genome assembly GCF_016804345.1 of Rhodococcus ruber. Taxonomy (NCBI): domain Bacteria; kingdom Bacillati; phylum Actinomycetota; class Actinomycetes; order Mycobacteriales; family Nocardiaceae; genus Rhodococcus; species Rhodococcus ruber. The sequence continues at coordinate 3,008,048 of NZ_CP044211.1, forward strand.
GCACGGCCCGGTGCAGCGCGTGCACGCCGAGATCGGAGGGGATCGAGTCGAATCCGCAGGAGTGCACGATGCGGGCGCCGGTGCGGCGCGCCAGGTCGTCGAACCGGTCGATGCTCTCGCGGTGGAACAACACCTCGCCGGTGAGGTCGACGTAGTCGGTGCCCGCCTCGGCGCAGGCCTGCACCAGCGGCAGCCCGTACTTGACGTAGGGGCCGACCGTGGTGACCACCACGCGGGTGCGGGCGGCGAGCGCGGCCAGCGACTGCGGGTCGCCGGCGTCTGCCTCGAGTACCGGCCAATCCCGCGCGGCGGGCCCGAGCTCGGCGCGGATGCGGTCGAGACGGGTGCGGGAGCGGCCGGCGAGGGCGATGCGCACCCCTTCGGGGGCGTGTTCGGCGAGGTAGGCGGCGGTGATCCGGCCGACGAAGCCGGTGGCGCCGTAGACGACGATGTCGAGATCGCGGGAGGCAGTCATGCGCCACACCCTACTGCCGGGTAAGTCAGGATGCGACGCGGCTCACACGACGGCGCCGCAGCCACCACCCGAACCAGGACACGACGATCGTCACCGCCACCGCGGCCCGCACGAGTCCCACCGCCGAGTCCGGGTAGATCACCCCGGTCAGGTAGTGGTCGATGAACCCGCTCGGCGGCAGGCCCTCGATCCCAGCGCGGCGGCGCGCCCAGTTCTCCAGATCGGTCAGCGGGCAGTCGAACCCGGCGAGGACGGTGGCGAACCCCCACACCACCGCCACTACGTGCAGCGCCAGCGTGCGGGGCCACCGCCACGCCAGGAAACCGCCGAACGTCACATACAGCAGGAAGGCCAGGTGCGCGGCCACGGTGACGTCGGCCAACAGCCGGTACGCCATACCGCCAGCCTAACCGGATCGGGCGGGGCAGCGGCCGTTCCGGACGACTACTCGTCCGAGTCGGTGCCCTTGACGACCAGGACGGGGACCGGCGCCTCGAGCAGCAGCCGCTGCAGGCGCCGTTCGAGCAGGAACTTGCCGAGCGCGTTGCGGTCGCGGCTGCCCACCACGAGACGGTCCGCGCCGGACCGCTCGACCAGGTCGACCAGCGCGGCGACCGGGTCCCCGTCGTGCACCGCCGTCCGCAGTTCCCACCCGTCGGCACCCAGGGCGGCGGCGACGTCCGCGCGGATCGAGTCGAGTTCGCGCTGCCCGGCCGCGCCGTCGTCGTCGACCGCGACGAGCACGAGGGTCGTGCCGTCGCCGTGGGCGGCCTCGCGGGCGGCCGTGGTGAGCGCGGCGTGTCCTTCCGGGGTGTCGGCGTGGACTACGGCAACGGGCATGGGGTCCTCCGGGGGCGGCGACGGCGTATGTCTCCAGTATCCCCGTCCCGGGGCGCCCAGGCCGCTCCCGGCGGTGTGGAACTGGTCTCTACCTGCGCGGACGTGTCGGGTGGATCTCACCCGGCCGGCGGGACGCGCTCACCACGGGGCCGGGCGGTAGTCCTTGAGGAAGCAGCCGTACAGGTCCACCCCGGCCTCGCCCTGCACGATCGGGTCGTACACGCGGGCCGCCCCGTCCACGAGATCGAGCGGGGCGTGGAATCCCTCCTCGGCCAGGCGCAGTTTGGTGTGGTGGGGCCGTTCGTCGGTGATCCAGCCGGTGTCGACGGCGGTCATGAGGATCCCGTCGGCGCGCAGGTCCTCGGCGCTGGTGCGGGTGAGCATGTTCAGCGCGGCCTTGGCCATGTTGGTGTGCGGATGCCCGGCCCCCTTGTACCGGCGCCCGGCGAACTGCCCCTCCATCGCCGAGACGTTCACCACGTACGTGCGGCGGGCCGGGGAGGCCGCCAGCGCCGGCCGCAGCCGATTGACCAGGATGAACGGTGCCACGGAGTTGCACAGCTGCACCTCGAGCAGTTCCAGCGGCTCGACCTCCCCGACGGTCTGCACCCAGCTGTTGGTGTACACCAGATCGGGCAGCAGCCCCCCGGCGTCGACCGCGACACCGGCGGCGATCCGGTCGGCCGTGGCCGACCCGGCCACCAGCGCGAGCGAGGTGAGCGACTCCGCGGTCAGCTGCGACGGCAGCGACCCGGCCAGCGCGGCCGGGTGCGCGTCCGAGGGCTTGCCGAAGGTGAGCACCTCCGGCCGCGGGCCGGCGGGCAGGGGACCGGACTCGGCCTCGGCGAGGGCGGAGTACGCGCCGGGGGAGCGGCGCACGGTCTGGGCGGCGTTGTTGACGAGGATGTCGAGCGGACCCTGCGCGGCCACGTCGTCGGCCAGGGCCACGACCTGGGCGGGGTCGCGCAGGTCGATGCCGACGATCCGCAGGCGGTGCAGCCAGTCGGCGCTGTCCTCCATGGCCGCGAAACGACGGATCGCGTCGTTCGGGAAACGGGTCGTGATCGTCAGGTGGGCGCCGTCGCGCAGCAGCCGCAACGCGATGTACATGCCGATCTTGGCGCGGCCGCCGGTGAGCAACGCACGCCGGCCCGTCAGATCGGTACGGGCGTCCCGCTTCGCGTGGTTCTCCGCGGCGCAGCGCGGGCACAGCTGATGATAGAACGCATCGACCCGGGTGTACTTGTCCTTGCACACGTAGCAGGCCCGCGGCCGGATCAGGGTGCCCGCACTCGCGCCCGGCGCGTTCGAGCTCAACGCGATCCCGGCGGTCTCGTCGTCGATGCGGGTGGGCGATCCGGTCGCGGTCGTCGCGAGCACCTGCCGGTCCGCGGCGACCTTGGCCCGGCGGGCCTCGTTGCGGCGCAGCCGCTTCAGCTTCTTGAACATGTGCCCCACGGCGCGCTGCACCGCCACCGAATCCGGGTGGTCGGCGTCGAGCTCACCCACGAGGGACAGGACGCGGAGGCAGGTGGCGAGGTCGGCCGGGTCGATACCCGGCGCGTCGGTGTGCGAAGTCATGGGCCTGTTCGTCGTGTGGGGCGGTACGGACCGATGGTATCGGGCGGGCCGCGCCGGCCGGCCCCGTGGGACCTGTGGCTCTGCCGGCGACGGCGGGAACGTGGCAGGCTCGGCGGGAAGGAATCCTCGACCCAAGGAGACGACGATGACCGCACGGCGCCGCCCGAAGTTCCGCGACCTGACCCCGGGGCAGCAGACGCTCGTGCTCACCCTCGCCGCTGTGCAGCTCTCGCTCGCCGCGACGGCGTGGACCGATCTGGCGCGGCGCCCCGCGGACCGGGTCGCGGGCAGCAAGGCGAAATGGGCCGCGATCATCGCGGTGAACTGGATCGGCCCGATCACCTACTTCCGCCGGGGCCGGATCGGCTGAGCCGCCCACCCGCCGCGGGCGGCGAACGCCCACCGCCGCGGGCGGCGAAGGCCCCGAACCTGCTCGGTTCGGGGCCTTCGTCGACGATCTCGATTCGGAGTGTCCGAGGGGGGACTTGAACCCCCACGTCCGTTAATAGGACACTAGCACCTCAAGCTAGCGCGTCTGCCATTCCGCCACTCGGACATGCTGATGCTCCCCGCTCCGCGGGTGCCGTTTCAGCGTAGCCTACCCGGGCGCCCCGTCCCAATCCGCTGGTCGACGGCCCGGCCGGCTCCGGCGGCGACGCACGGCCGATCCGGCGTGGCCCGGCGCCGCAACGGCGAAGGCCCCGAACCTGTTCGGTTCGGGGCCTTCGCCGTCTGTCTCAACTCAGAGTGTCCGAGGGGGGACTTGAACCCCCACGTCCGTTAATAGGACACTAGCACCTCAAGCTAGCGCGTCTGCCATTCCGCCACTCGGACCTGCTGCGCTCCCACGTCCGTGGGCGCTGTGAAAGAGTAACCCACCGCGTCGCGGCGCCCAAATCGCCCCGCCCACCTGCGGGTTTGCCGAGATCGATGGTAGACAGGGGACCGTGTCCACAACATCGAATCCCGCCCAGCCGGCCGACGGATCCCGCGCCGAGGCCGAAGTCGTCGACCTGGTGTCGCAGCTGATCCGCTTCGACACCTCCAACACCGGAGACCTGGCCACCACCCGCGGGGAACGGGACTGCGCGATGTGGGTGGCGGCGCGGCTCGAGGAGGTCGGTTACACCACCGAATACGTCGAATCGGGCGCTCCCGGCCGCGGCAACGTGTTCGCCCGCCTGCCGGGTGCCGACCCGTCCCGGGGTGCGCTGCTGCTGCACGGGCACCTCGACGTGGTGCCCGCCGAACCGGCGGACTGGAGCGTGCACCCGTTCTCCGGGGCCGTGGAGAACGGCTACGTGTGGGGGCGCGGCGCGGTCGACATGAAGGACATGGTCGGGATGATGCTGGCCGTCGCCCGCCGTTTCAAGGCCGAGAACATCGTGCCGCCACGCGACCTGGTCTTCGCGTTCCTCGCCGACGAGGAGGCCGGCGGCACCTACGGCAGCCACTGGCTCGTGCGGCACCGCCCCGACCTGTTCGACGGCATCACCGAAGCCGTCGGCGAGGTCGGCGGGTTCTCCCTGACGGTGCCGCGCCGCGACGGCGGCGAGCGCCGCCTGTACCTCGTCGAGACCGCCGAGAAGGGCCTGGGCTGGATGCGGTTGACCGCCAAGGGCCGCGCGGGCCACGGCTCGTTCCTGCACGAGGACAACGCCGTCACCGTCCTCGCCCAGGCCGTCGCCCGCCTCGGCACGCACACCTTCCCGCTCGTGCTGACCGACTCGGTCGCCGAGTTCCTCGCCGCCGTCGCCGAGGAGACCGGACTCGACTTCGATCCGGCCTCGCCGGACCTCGACGGCACCCTCGCCAAGCTCGGGTCCATCGCCCGCATCGTCGGCGCCACCCTGCGCGACACCGCCAACCCGACCATGCTCGACGCCGGGTACAAGGCCAACGTCATTCCCCAGACGGCGCAGGCCGTCGTCGACTGCCGCATCCTGCCGGGCCGGCGCGCCGAGTTCGAACGCACCGTCGACGAGCTGATCGGCCCGGACGTCACCCGCGAGTGGATCACCGACCTCGACTCGTACGAGACCACGTTCGACGGGGACCTCGTCGAGGCGATGAACGCGGCCATCCTGGCCCACGATCCCCTCGGGCGGACCGTGCCGTACATGCTTTCCGGCGGCACCGACGCGAAGGCCTTCGCCAAGCTCGGCATCCGCTGCTTCGGATTCGCCCCGCTGCAGCTGCCCCCGGAACTGGATTTCGCGGCGCTGTTCCACGGGGTGGACGAGCGTGTCCCGGTCGACGCGCTGCGCTTCGGCACCCGTGTCATGGAACACTTCCTGCTGCACGCCTGAGCACACCAGCACCCAGAGAAAGGACCGGTATGGCCCACGACCCGTATGCGCCGCTGCCCGACCTGCCCACCTTCGATCTCACCAGCGAGGACATCACCGACGGTCGCCCGCTGAAGCCGGAACAGGCCAGCGGGATCTTCGGGGTGCCCGGCGGGCAGGACATCTCCCCGCAGCTGTCGTGGTCGGGCTTTCCCCCCGAAACCAAGAGCTTCGTCGTCACCGTGTTCGACCCCGACGCGCCCACCGCGTCCGGGTTCTGGCACTGGGCGGTGGCGAACATCCCGGCGTCGGTGACGTCGCTGCCCGCGGGGGCCGGCGACGACACCGGCTCCGCGCTGCCCGAGGGTGCGGTCACCTTGAAGAACGACGGCGGTCTGCACCGCTTCCTCGGCGCGGCCCCGCCGGCCGGGCACGGCCCGCACCGCTACATCGTGGCCGTGCACGCCCTCGACGTGGAGACCCTCGACGGGGTCGGCCCCGACTCGACCCCGGCGTTCCTCGGATTCAACGTGTTCTCCCACGCGATCGCGCGCGCGACGCTGCACGGCACGTTCGAGCAGTAGACCCGTTCGGCGGGCCGGCTCCGCACCGGAATCGGGCAGGCGCACCCGTCCCGAGGGGTGTGCCTGTCCGGCGGTGTGGCCCGGCCCGCCGGATCCGGGCGCGGCGGATCAGACGCGGGCGCCTGCGCCCACCGCGTCGCCGATCGACGCGAACCCGGCTGCCCGCACCTTCCGGGCGAGACCCTTGTGGACGCGGCGTGCCCAGAACGGGCCGCCGTAGATGAAACCGGTGTAGCCCTGCACCAGCGACGCGCCGGCGAGGATCCGCTCCCACGCCTGCTCGGCGGTCTCGATGCCGCCCACCGAGATCAGCACCAGCCGGTCCCCGACCCGCGCGTGCAGCCGGCGCAGGACCTCGAGGGAGCGCTGTGCGACCGGGGGACCGGACAGCCCGCCGGCGCCGATCTCCGCGACCAGGGCCGGATCGGTGCGCAACCCGTCCCGCCGGACGGTGGTGTTGGTGGCGACGATGCCCGCGAGCCCGAGTTCGACGGCGAGGTCGGCGACCGCGTCGACGTCCTCGTCGGACAGGTCGGGGGCGATCTTCACCAGCACCGGTACGTGCACGGTGTCCAGCACCGCCGCGAGCAGCGGCCGCAGCGACTCGACCGCCTGCAGGTCGCGCAGCCCGGGGGTGTTGGGGGACGAGACGTTGACGACGACGAAGTCGGCGAGCGGGCCGAGCAGCCGGGCGCTCGCGGTGTAGTCCTCGGCCGCGTCCGCCGGCGCGACCACCTTGGTCTTCCCGATGTTCGCGCCGATCGGGACGGTGTGCGCGCGGGTGCGCAGCCGGTTCGCGGCCTCCCCGGCCCCGTGGTTGTTGAAGCCCATCCGGTTGATCAGCGCCCGGTCCGCGGGCAGGCGGAACAGCCGGGGCGCCGGGTTGCCGGGCTGCGCCTGGGCGGTGACGGTGCCGATCTCGGCGAACCCGAAGCCCAGGGGACCCCAGGCGTTCACCCCGGCCGCATCCTTGTCGAAGCCGGCCGCGAGACCGAGCGGGGCCGGGAACGTCACCCCGAACACCGTGTTGCGCAGCACCGGATCGTCGACGACGAGAACCTTCGCGATCAGCGTCCGCAGCGGCGGGACCCGGGTCGCGAGCCGCATCGCGGTGAACGCGAGGTGGTGGATCCGCTCCGGCGGCAGCAGGAACAGCAGTCGAAGGAACAAGCGATACACGGAACACTCCCTGCTGGCCCGGGCGGCGCCCGGGGTCGGCGTCAACGAACGGTGGGTTCGGGCACGTGGTGGCCGGTCTTGCGGCGGCGCAGCAGCACCCGGCGGCTGCCGTCGGGATACAGCCGCACCCGCGTCAGCTCCCACCCGTGGAACTCGGCCTGGATGGCGAGCCGGAGCGACGCGCTGACCCGCGAGACGTCGCGCGGCAGCCGCAGCGGCACGTAGTCGTACTCGTCGTTGCTGGTGTCCCAGCCCACCGGCATCCGCGTCCACCGGCCGCCCACGTCGCGTGGACCTGCCATCACACACCCCCGATCGGGATCCTCTGCAGCCCGTCCCCGGTCCCGGATCCGATCACCAGGACGGCGCCGGCGGTGTCGACCACCACCGAGTTCGGTTGCCGCACCGTCGCGTACCGGCCTCGCTCCTGCGGAATCCCGGTCGACAGATCGTAGCCGACGACCTCGTTGCTCCCGGTCGAAGTGACCCACACGAGGTCGTTCGCGCTGTCGTAGGCGACGCCGTACGGGGCGTTCGGCACCGGATACCGCTGGCGCAACACCAGCGGATCGAGCGTGTACACGTGCAGCTCCCCACCCCGGGTGTCGGTCACCAGCACCCGGCCGAACGGGTCGGTGGCCAGCTGCGTGGCACCCTCCCCGGCGCGCAACGCCAGGCCGAGATCCCCGTCGGCGACGTCGACCTCGGTCAGCGACGTCTGGCGCCGATCCAGCGCGGCCAGCTCGGTGCCCACGGCGGCGAGCGCGTCGACCGACGCCAGACCGGGGACGGTCTGCGTCGCACCCGACGCCGGGTCCACGAGGTGGATGACGCCGTCGGCGGTGCCCACGGCGAGGCGACCGTCCGCCAGCACGGCGGCCGCCCGCGCATCCCCGTCCACGGGTACCTCCGTGACGGCGCCCGACCGCACATCCACCCGGGCCACGACGCCGGCGCCGGGGGCGAGGACCTCGCCGTCGACACCGGCGAGCACGGTCGCCGCCGCGGCCGGCAGGGTGACCTCGCGGGGCGCTGCCGCGGGGTCGGCGGCCCGGAGCAGCAGCAGCCGCGACCCGTCGCCGGCGAGCGCGGCGACCGTACTCGTGCCAGGATCGACGGCGAGGGCCTCGACGGCGCGGCCCAGTGCCTGCACCGTCCCCGCCGGCGGGACGGCCGGTTCCGGCGCCACGGCCGGGGTCGCCGGGTCGATGGTGGGCAGGCTGTCGCCGCCGCTGGAGGAGGAACACCCGGTGACCAGCGCCAACGCGAACCCCACCGCCGCGGCGGTCGCACGTGCTGCCGGTCTGCCCATCGTCTCGCTCCTCGTCGTCGCCCGGGGTCGGTGGCGTGCGGCACCGTCGCCGGCGGCGCACCCGACCCCCAGTGTTCCTGATCGCCGTGGCGGCGCCGCAGCCGCCTCGCCCCCCGTCACCCAGCCAGGAGGCCGATGTGACCTGGCCCACCGGTTCCCCCGACCGGCCCCCCGACGGCTTCGTCGTCGAGTACCTCAGCCCGGGTGTGCACGCGCACGGGTTCGGTCGCACCGAGGAGGGCCGGCCGTTCTCGTTCCGGGTGCGCCGCGCCACCCTGCGGGTGGAGGTGTACCGGCCCGCGGGCCCGTCCACCGTGCCCACCGCGGCGGACGTGATCGCCCGGGCGCGGGCGTCGGTCGCCGAGATCGACCTCGGTGACGAACGCAGCGTGGCGGCGGCGGTGCGGGACACCGTCGCCCGCGCCCGGCCGTGCCGGTCACCGACGTGGCTCGACCGCGTGCTCGGCTGGCTGCCCGGCCGGTGACGCCGCCGCGTCGCCGGCCCGCAGCGGCAGCACCAGCGGTGCGCCGGTCCCGGGATGGGGATGGACCCGCACCGGGTAGTGGTACACGCGAGTGAGCAGCTCCCCGGTCAGCACCTGCGCGGGCGGACCGTCGGCGGCGACGCGGCCTCCGGCGAGCACACAGACCCGGTCCGCGTACGCGGCGGCCAGATTCAGATCGTGCAGCACCACCACCACGGCCGTGCCGGCGTCGGCGCGGCCGCGCACCACCTGCATCACCGTCTCCTGATGCCCCAGATCCAGGGCCGCGGTGGGCTCGTCGAGCAGCAGCGTCTGGGTGTCCTGCGCCAGCACCCGCGCCAGCGCCACCCGGGCCCGCTCGCCGCCGGACAGGGCCGGGAACGGCCGGTGCGCCAGGTGCGTGACGTCCGCCTCGGCCAGCGCCGCGGCCACCGTCGTCTCGTCGTCCCGGCTGCGGTCGGTGCGCGCCCAGGCCGCACGGCCCATCCGCACCACCTGCAGGGCGGTGAAGGCGAACCCGACCGCGTGCTGCTGCGGCAGCACCGCCCGTCGTCGCGCCAGGGCGGCGGCCGAGAACTCGGCCAGCGGACGGTCGCCGACCGTCACCTCGCCCGCCGCGACGGGGTGATCGCCGGCGAGCGCGGCCAGCAGGGTGGACTTGCCGGCGCCGTTGGGCCCGACGAGCGCGAGCACCTCCCCGACCCGCACCTCGAGGTCGACGCCGTCGAGGACGACGCGGTCGCCGCGGCGGACGGCCACCTGCTCGGCGCGCAGCGTCACCGCGCCCCGCCCGGCTCGGGCGGGCACCTGCCGGTCCGGCCACGGCCGCCGCGGACTCACGCCCAGCCGCCCTGGCGTGCCCGGGTGCGGCGCAGCATCCAGAAGAACACCGGGCCACCGACCAGCGAGGTCAGCATGCCCAGCGGCAGGTCCGCGTTCGGCACCAGGGTGCGGGCACCGAGGTCCGCGGCAAGCAGCACCACCGCGCCGCACAACGCGGCGGCCGGGATCAGCACGCGGTGCGCGGGCCCCAGCGCGATCCGCATCAGGTGCGGCACCACGAGCCCGACGAACAAGATGATGCCGGTGAACGCCACCCCGGAGCACACCAGGACGGCGACGACGACGATCGCGGCCTGCCGTACCCGCTCGACGTCGACCCCGAGGTGGCGCGCGACGTGCTCGCCGAGCGAGAGCAGGTCCAGCTTCGGGGCGAGCACGACGGCCGCGACGACGCCGCCGACCGCGAGCGGCGCGACCACCGACACGACCTCCCACGTGGCCCCACCCAGGCTGCCGAGCTGCCAGAACACGATCTGGTCGCGCGCGGCGGGGGAGGCGACGAACGTGAACAGGGCGATCAGGCCGCCGGCGAACGCGTTGACCGCCACGCCGGTGAGGATGACCGTGACCACCTCGGTGCGGCCCTCGGACCGCGACAGCACGTACACCAGGGTCGTGGTCAGCAGCCCGGTGACGAACGCGGCGCCCGCCAGCGCCCACCCGGCGGTGAACGCCCCGCCCAGCACGATCGCCGCGCACGCGCCGACGGCGGCCCCGGCGGAGACGCCGATCACCCCGGGCTCGGCGAGCGGATTGGCGAACACGCCCTGCAGCAGGGCGCCCGCGCAGCCCAGCGACGCCCCCACCACGACGGCGAGCACCACCCGCGGGAACCGCACCTCCCACAGGGTGACCTCACCGGCCGGGTGGGCCGGCAGCGGCCCGAGGTCGAGCCCGAGGCGGTGCAGCACGCTGCCGATCACCTCGGCCGGCGAGGTGGGCACCTGCCCGAGGCACGCCGAGAGCACTGCCAGCACCACCAGGGCGGCCGTCAGGCCCGCGACCACCGCCGCGGTGCGGCCGCGGTGGGCGGCGGCCGGACGGACGGGGGCGGGGGAGTCGACGGCGCTCATGCCGGTGCGGCCGGGTAGAGCGCCGCGGCGAGCGCGGCGAGCACCCGGCCGGTGTCCGGGCCGAAGCTCAGCAGCACCGAGTCGGCCATGTCGACGATGGTGCCGTCGCGCCCGGCCGGGGTCTGGGCGACGCCGGGCAGCCGGGCGAGGCCCTCGGGCCCGCCCACGGAGGCCAGGCTCTCGGTCATGATCAAGATCACGTCCGGGGCGGAGGCGATCATCGCCTCGCTGGTGATCGGGGTGAACTCGGACGTCAGGCCGGCGACGGTGCCCGCGTCGCGGCCGCCGAGCGCCTCGACGAGCGCGTCCGCGCCCGATCCGGGACCGCCGAGCATCTTGATCGCCGACCCGCGCAGATACAGGAACGCCACCGTCGGGGGTGTCCCGTCGTCCGGCACCGCCGCGCGGGCCGCGGCGATCTCGTCGTCGGTGCGCTGCGCCAGTGCCTCACCCGCCGCGGGCACGCCGAGCGCCCGGGCGACGAAGCGGATCTGCTCGCCCACGGTCGCCAGGGTGCGGCGCGGGTCGACGAACACCACGGGCACCCCGGTGGCCCGCAGCTGTTCCTGCACCGCGAGCGGCCCCACCGACGTGTCCGTGAGCACCACCGTCGGGGCCAGGGCCAAGATCGCCTCCGTCGAGAGCCCGTGCCCGCCGGGGGTGACGTTGGGCACCTGCTCGACGGCGGGGAAACCCGCCGTCGACCGACCCACCAGCCGGTCCCCGAGACCGAGCGCGAACACGGTCTGGGCGAGGGTGCCCGACCGGTCGGCCGTCACGATGCGGGAGGCGTCGGTGACGGTGACGTCGACCCCGTCGACGCCGCGGACCGTCACCGGCAGCGCCGGCACGGGAGCCTCGGCGATCGGCCGCGGATTCGGATCGCCCACCACCGCGGTGCGCGCCCCGGTCCCGCCGCCCCCGGTCGGGGCGGTCGAACACCCGACGAGCAGCGCGACGAGCGCGAGCGCCGCGGCGAGGAACGCGAGGATGCCGCGTCGCGTCATGGCAGGGCGGAAGTCGTGCGGTACCGGTCCAGGTCGGCGGCCAGATCGGCGAACAGGTCGGCGTTGAGCCCGAACACCAGGTTCGCCTCGTCGATCACCGTGCGCCGCCGGCCCTCGTCGAGCGGCGCCGCGTCCAGCTTCGCCCGGTAGGCGTCCTTGAACGGCTTGGGGTGGGGAATGTCGTCGAAGATGTAGAACCGCAACCCGTCCCGGTCCAGCCCGTACGCGCGCTCGAGCAGGCGCCGGATGATCTGCCCACCCGACAGATCCCCCAGATACCGCAGGTAGTGGTGCGCCAGGAACACCTCCGGGCGCACCGCGGCGACCTGCTCGAGCCGCGCGACGTACCGCTCGGTCGCGGGCAGCGGCGCGATCGTCTCCCGCCACCGCGGGCCGAGCAGGAACGTCAGATCCGCCTCGAGCGCCGGAGTGCGCAGCAACGCGTCGTCCAGGAACGGCCCGGCGATCGGGTCACCCGCGTGCGAGCGGCCGACCCGTTCGAGCGTCTCGTAGACGAACCACGACTGCGCGAGCAGCGCCGCATACCCCTGCCGGGTGAGCCGGCCGGCCAGCAGTTCGGTGACGAACTGCGCGTTCTCGGTGTCGCTGTGCGCCTGCGCGGTCTCCCGGCGGAGCCGTTGCGCGAACCCCGCGGCCTCGATCGCGGTCATCGACCGGTCCCTCCTCGTGCCCGCCGTCCGGTGCCGGTGCACCGACCTCGACCACAGGCTAACCTAACTTCGTGGCGGGGTCGCGGGCCCGGGGGCCCGACGTCACGCACTGACGTCGTCGAGCGCCGCCGCGATCGCCGCCGGCAACTCCAGTTCCTCCGCCACCAGCACCCCGGTCAGCTGCGCCAGATCCCGCGCACCCACCACCGTCGACGCCACTCCCGTCCGGTCCCGCACCCACGCCAACGCCACCGCCAGCGGGGAGGTCCCCAGTCCGTCCGCGGCCGTCGCCACCGCCTCGACCACCCGCGCCGCCGGCTCGGTCAGATAGCTGCGCACCTCCTCGGTGTGCAGGTCGTCGGCGCCCCGCGAGTCCGCCGGGATGCCGTCGCGGTACTTGCCCGTCAACACCCCGCCCGCGAGCGGCACCGCCGCGAACACCCCCACCCCGTGGTGCAGGGCCGCCGGGATCAGCTCCTCCTCGACCCCGCGCGCGAGCAGCGAATACTCCACCTGCGTTCCCACCAGCGGTGCGTGCCGCGTCGCCACCGACGCGGCCGTCGCCAGCTGCCACCCCAGGTACCCGCGCACCCCCACGTACCGGGCCCGGCCGCTGGTCACCGCGAACTCCAGCGCCGCCGCCACCTCGTCGACCGGCGTCCGTGGATCCCACGTCGCCACCTGCCACAGATCGAGATGGTCGGTGCCCAGGTCCCGCAGCGTGCGGTCCAGCTGCGTGAGCAGACCCGCACGGGAACAGTCCACCCGCCCCGCCCCGACCTTCGAGGTGTCGATGCCCGAGCTGCCCGACACGACCAGCTGATCGCGCGGCACCACGTCGTCGAGCAGCTCCGCCAGGATCCGCTGCGCCACCCCGTCACCGTAGGCGGGGGAGGTGTCGACCAGGGTGCCACCGGCGTCGACGAACGCCGACAGCTGCGCCGCCGCCTCGTCCCCGTCCGTGCCGCGTCCCCAGCTCAGGGTGCCCAGGCCGAGCCGCGAGACCCGCAGCCCGCTCGCACCCACCGTTCTGTGTTCCATATCCGCCCGCGCCTCGTCACGATCCGACCGACGGGGTCGAGCCGCCGTCACCGCGACCGCCGCCCCTGACCCAGCACCCTAGTGCCGTGAGGCCGCGAAAACCGTTCCGCCGCGCCGCGTACCCTCGCCCAGGTGAAAATCGACCCCACCCCCGGCGACCGTCCCCACGACCACCCGGAGGCCGCCGCGTGACCGGCGAATCCATGACCTGGCTGCAGGCGCTCGTCCTCGGCCTCGTGCAGGGCCTGACCGAGTTCCTGCCGATCTCGTCCTCCGGCCACCTGCGGATCGTCTCGGAGATCTTCTTCGGCACCGACGCCGGCGCCTCCTTCACCGCCGTCACCCAGCTCGGCACCGAGGCGGCCGTCCTGGTCTTCTTCGGCAAGGACATCGTCCGGATCGTCGCCGCCTGGTTCCGTGGCCTCGCCCACCGCGAACACCGCAGCGACCTCGACTACCGCATGGGCTGGTACGTGATCGTCGGCACCATCCCCGTCGGCGTCCTCGGCTTCCTGTTCAAGGACCAGATCCGCACCGGCGCCCGCAACCTGTGGCTCATCGCCACCATGCTCATCGTGTTCGCCCTGGTCATCGCCGCCGCCGAACGCTACGGCCGCAAGACCCGCAAGCTCGACGAACTCACCCTCCGCGACGGCATCGTCATGGGCTCCGCGCAGGCCCTCGCCCTGATCCCCGGCGTGTCCCGCTCCGGCGGCACCATCAGCGCCGGCCTGTTTCTCGGCCTGACCCGCGAGGCCGCCGCCCGGTACTCGTTCCTGCTCGCCATCCCCGCCGTCGTCGCCTCCGGCCTGTTCAGCCTCCCGGACGCGTTCGAACCCGCCGGGGAGGGCCTCAGCGCCTCCGGCGCCCAGCTGTTCGTCGCCACCGCCGTCGCGTTCGCCGTCGGCTACGCCTCCATCGCCTGGCTGCTCAAATTCGTCGTCGACCACTCGATGTACTGGTTCGTCGGCTACCGCATCGCCCTCGGCACCCTCGTCCTGGCCCTGCTCGCCACCGGCACCATCTCGGCCACCTGAGGCCGGGACCCCGCCGGGCCCGCTCGTCGGGCGCCCGGCCCATTAGGCTGGCTTCATGACGGTCATCCTGCTGCGGCACGGGCGCTCGACGGCGAACACCGCCCGGGTCCTCGCCGGACGCACCCCCGGCGTCGAACTCGACGAGGTCGGCCACATCCAGGCCAAGGGCCTCGTCGCGCGGCTCGCCGGCCTCACCATCGCCGAGATCGTGCACTCGCCGCTGCTGCGCTGCCACCAGACGGTGACCCCCCTCGCCGCCGACCGCGGCCTGACCCCCCTCGTCGACGACCGCCTCGTCGAGGTGGACTACGGGCAGTGGACCGGCCGCGAACTCGGCGAACTCCTGCAGGAACCGCTGTGGAAGGTGGTCCAGCAGCACGCCTCGGCCGCCGTGTTCCCCGACGGCGAGGGCCTCGCGCAGGTCCAGGCCCGCGCCGTCACCGCCGTCCGCGAACACGACAGCCGCCTCGCCGCCGCCCACGGCGGTGACGTCGTCTGGATCGCCTGCACCCACGGCGACGTCATCAAGGCCGTCCTCGCCGACGCGCTCGGCACGCACCTCGACGGCTACCAGCGCATCGTCGCCGAGCCCGCCTCCCTCAGCGTCGTCCGCTACACCGAGACCCGCCCGTTCGTGCTGCGGGTCAACGACACCGGCTCGGACCTGTCCGGGCTCGCACCGCCCGCCCAACCGGCGCCCGCGCCCGGCGGGGAGGTCGCCCCCCGCGGCGGATAATGGGAGAGCGACACCGGATGGATACGACAACGAGGAGGTGCGATGGCCCGCGCGATACATGTCTTCCGGACCCCGGACCGGTTCGTCGCCGGCACCGTCGGTGAACCCGGCGACCGGGTGTTCTATCTGCAGGCCGTGCACGCCTCCCGGGTGGTGAGCGTCATGCTCGAGAAGCAACAGGTGCAGATCCTCGCCGACCGCATGGGCCTGCTCCTCGAGGAGGTGCACCGCCGCTTCGGCACCGACCTGCCCGAGGACCCGGACGTCGACATCAGTCCGCTCGTCACCCCCATCGACGCGGAGTTCCGCGTCGGGACCATGGGCCTGGGCTGGGACGCCGACAGCGGCAACGTCGTCGTCGAACTGCTCGCCGTCACCGACACCGAAGTCGACGAGTCCGTCGTCCTCGACGACGCCGAGGAAGGCCCGGACGCCGTCCGTGTCTTCCTCACCCCCCAGCAGGCCCGCGACTTCGCCGCCCGCTCCGAACTCGTCGTCGCCGCCGGCCGCACCCCGTGCCCGCTGTGCGGCGAACCGGTCGGCGGCGGCCACATCTGCGTCCGCACCAACGGGTACCTGCGCACCGAGGGCTTCGACCCGGCCGCCTGGCTCGGCGAGGAGACCTGACCCGGTGGGCAGCCCCGACGTCCGCACCGTGCTCACGGACGGCGAGCTCACCGTGGTCGGCCGCGTCGTCCACGCCAGCAACGCCACCCTCGTGTGCGACGCCACCCTCGGCGCGACCACCGTGCGCTGCGTGTACAAGCCCGTCCGCGGCGAACGGCCCCTGTGGGACTTCCCCGACGGCACCCTCGCCGGCCGGGAAGTCGCCTCCTTCCTCGTCTCCGAAGCCCTCGGCTGGGGCGTGATCCCCACCACCGTGCTGCGCGACGGACCCTTCGGGACCGGCATGGTGCAGCAGTGGATCGACACCCCCGAGCCCACCGATCCGCCCGACCCCGCGGGCCGTCTCGACCTGGTCGACCTGTGCCCGATCGACGCGGTCCCCCCCGGCTGGCTGCCCGTCCTGCGTGCCCGCGACCTCGACGGCACCGACGTCGTCCTCGTCCACGCCGACGACCCGCGCCTGCAGCGCATGGCCGTGCTCGACGTCGTCCTCAACAACGCCGACCGCAAGGGCGGGCACGCCCTCGAAGGCGTCGACGGCGGCGTGTACGGCGTCGACCACGGCATCTGCCTGCACCAGGAGAACAAGCTGCGCACCGTGCTGTGGGGCTGGGCCGGCAGCCCGATCGACCCGTCGCTCCTGGTCGACCTCGACAAACTCGCCCGCGAACTCGACGGCGAACTCGGGCGGCAGCTGGGCACCCACATCACCGACCGCGAGGTCGCCGCCCTGCGCGCCCGCATCGCCGCCCTGCTCCGCCGCCCCGTCATGCCCCGTCCCGTCGGCGAGCGGCGCATCCCCTGGCCGGCGTTCTGAGGACCCGGCCTCCGTCCGGAGCGCTCTGCGCCCTCCACTAGGCTCGTGCGCATGCTGTCATGGTCCGACATCGCGCTCCCGTCCGTCCCCGGCCAGGGCCCCCCGCTGCGGCTCTACGACACCGCGGACCGCGCGGTCCGCCCCGTCACCCCGGGTCGCACGGCCACGATGTACGTCTGCGGCATCACCCCCTACGACGCCACCCACCTCGGCCACGCCGCCACCTACCTCGCCTTCGACCTGGTCCATCGGGTGTGGCGCGACGCGGGCCACGACGTGCACTACGTCCAGAACGTCACCGACGTCGACGACCCGCTGTTCGAACGCGCCGCCCGCGACGGCGAGGACTGGATCGTGCTCGGCATGCGCGAGACCGCGCTGTTCCGCGAGGACATGGAGGCGCTGCGCGTCCTGCCGCCCCGCGACTACATCGGGGCCGTCGAATCCGTGGGCGAGGTCGTCGAACTGGTCGAGAAACTCGTCGCCTCCGGCGCCGCTTACATCGTCGACGACGCCGAGTACGCCGACGTGTACTTCCGCGCCGACGCCACCGAGCAGTTCGGCTACGAGTCCGGCTACGACCGCGCCACCATGGAACACTTCTTCGCCGAACGCGGCGGCGACCCCGACCGCCCCGGCAAACGCGACCCGCTCGACGCGCTGCTCTGGCGCGCGCAACGGCCCGGCGAACCGGCCTGGCCGTCCCCGTTCGGCGACGGACGTCCCGGCTGGCACATCGAATGCGCCGCCATCGCCCTCAACCGGATCGGCAGCGGCTTCGACGTCCAGGGCGGCGGCAGCGACCTGATCTTCCCGCACCACGAGTTCTCCGCCGCCCACGCCGAGGCCGTCACCGGCGAGCGCCGCTTCGCCCGGCACTACGTGCACACCGGGATGATCGGCCTCGACGGCGAGAAGATGTCCAAGTCCCGCGGCAACCTCGTCTTCGTCTCCAAACTCCGCGGCCAGGGCGTCGACCCCGCCGCCATCCGACTGGGTCTGCTCGCCGGGCACTACCGCACCGACCGGGCCTGGACCGACCAGGTCCTCGCCGACGCCCAGGCCCGCCTCGCCCTGTGGCGCAACGCTGCGGCCCTGCCGTCCGCAGCTTCGGTCGACGACACCGTCGCCCGGCTGCGCCAGCACCTCGCCGACGACCTCGACACGCCCAAGGCCCTCGACGCACTGGATGCGTGGGCGAAGTTCGCGGTCGAGCGCGGCGGCGACGACCCCTCGGCGCCCGCCGTATTCGCGGACGCCGTCGACGCCCTGCTCGGCATCCCGCTGCGATAGAGCGCCTTTCGAGTGTGCACATCTCGTCGCGACACGCCGAGGCGTAACGACGAGATGTGCACGCCCGACCCTCTATACATGGGTGACGGATGAGAGCGAGAGGTGCGGGGGCAGGTGCAGAGTGACCGCTGGGTCGAGGTCAGTCCCTCCCCGTTCGACCACGAACGCGAAGGACTCGAACGGATCAAGGAGATCCTTCCCGACGCCCCACCGTTCCGGGCGTGGTCGAACTTCGAGTTCCGCGACAACCGCGGCCGCTGGCACGAGGTGGACCTACTGGTCCTCGCCCGCGACACCCTGTACCTGATCGAACTCAAGTACTACAGCGGCATCTTGCGCGGCAACGACCACGTATGGACGCGCGGCAATCGCTCCGAGGATTCGCCGCTGCTCCTCACCCGTAAGAAGGCGCAGTACTTCTCGTCGCTGCTCAAGGACCGATTGGCGGAGAAGACCGGGCAGAAGAACCTCAAGGGCATCATCCCGTTCGTGCAGGAACTCGTGTACCTGCATCATCCGGACTTCGTGTGCGCACTGCCCACCAGTTCCAAGATCAACCTCTACGGCATCGACGGAAACGACGACCGCAGTCGACTGCCAGGGATCAGCGAGCGGCTCCTCGCCCCGGCCAAGCACGGGCCGGTGTCCGAGGAGAAGTCGCTGCTCATCCGCGACCTCATGACCGCGATCGGCCTCGCCCCGCGCCGCCAACGCGAGGTCGGCTCATGGGTGATCGACGACCAACCCCTCGGCGACGGCGACGGCTGGCAGGACTGGCCCGCCTTCCACCACGTCGACATGGAACGCGCCGCCCGCATCCGCTTCTACCTGCCCAAACCCGGTGCCACTTCCGCGGAGGAACACGCCCGGGGGCGCGGGGTCGAGCACGAATACAAGCTGCTGTCCCGGCTCAAGCACGACGGCCTCCAGGTCCCTGTCGACGTGGTCAAGGACAAGGAACTCGGCATCGGCCTGGTGTTCCCGAAATCCGATACCGACGTGCGCCTGGACCTGTGGCTCGCCGACCACCACGGCGAGATGACCCTCGAACGGCAACTCGAGTTGCTCACCGAGGTGGCCGAGGTCGTCCACTATGCGCATCGGCACCGCGTGGTGCACCGCACCCTCAACCCGCGGGCGATCGTGGTCCGCGACCGCAAGTCCGGTCCGCAGGCGCAGGTCACCGACTGGGACACCGCGGGAGTGTTGCCCGCCAACGCGGAAACCGGGGTGACTCGCCTGTCGGCGGGACCGCTGAGTCTGATGGCTGGCAGCCTGAGCGACCAGGCCAAGTTGTTCACCTCCCCCGAGGGTGTGAACCCCACCGACCCCGCCCGCATGGACGTCTTCGGGCTCGGTGCGCTCGCGTTCTACCTGCTCACCGGCGGGCAGTCCCCGGCAACGGAACGCGGCGAACTGCTCGACCGGTTGCGCCGCGACGGTGGTCTCGACCTGGCGGTGGAACTGCCGCAGGTCCCGTCGATCCTGCGGCAATTCGTGCTCGATGCCACCGATCCCAGCCCCGCAGAACGGATCTCGTCGGTCGCGGACTTCCTCGAGCGACTCGAGGCGGTGCGCTCGGATCTGTTCCGCGCCGAGGGGGAAACCGATCCGCTCGACGCGAAACCCGGCGACGAACTCGGCGACGGTCGCTTCGTCTACAAGCGGCGCCTGGGAGCAGGGTCGACCGCCGTCGGCATCCTTGTCGTGGACCGCAAGGCGGGCGATCACGAGCGGGTCCTCAAGGTCGCCCGCGACGACGAGGCCGCCGCTCGTCTCCACGCCGAGGCGCAGGTGCTCGGCAAACTCGACGATCCTCGCATCGTGCAGCTCGCTTCCGAGGAGAACGTCGGCGGCCGTGCGGCTCTCGTCGTGCACTACGCGGGACGCACCACCCTCGCGGAGGAACTGGCCGCCAAGGGCGGCCGGTTGTCGATCGACCTGCTCGAACGCTGGGGCACCGACCTGCTGCAGGCACTCGTCGCCCTCGAACGGGCCGGGGTGGTGCACCGCGATCTCAAACCGTCGAATCTCGGTGTGCACCAATCCAGTCCGCGTGCCGACGCGCACCTTCGCCTGTTCGACTTCTCGATGGCCGGGGTGGATCTGCGCAACACCGACGCGGGCACCCCGCCCTATCTCGACCCGTTCCTCGGAGTCGGTGGCCGCACCCAGTACGACACGTCCGCCGAACGCTACGGCGCCGCGGTCGTCCTGTTCGAGATGGCGACCGGCGCCGCGCCCCAGTACGGGCCCGATCCGCAGGCGAACCCCGCCACCGTCGACGACGACGTCACCATCTTACCCGGCATGTTCGAGGCGCCCGTCGCCGCCGGTCTGACCGCATACTTCACCTCTGCGCTGTCCCGCGATGTCGCTACCCGCCCCGACACCGCCGAGGAGATGCTCCGCGACTGGCGGCGGGTGTTCACCGAACTCGACGCCGCCCCCGCGAAGCCCGCGACGTCCGCTCGCGCCGTCAAGGTCGACGCGACCACCACCCTCGTCGCAGCAGGGTTGAGTGCGCGCGCCGTGTCGGCGCTCGCCGCGGCCCAGGTCACCACGGTCGGCGAATTGCTGGCGCTCGACTCCACCCGGCTCAACCGCCTGGTCGCGAAGGAAGCGAAGGCCACCCGCACCGAGATCCGCGACCGGCACCGTGCATGGGTGAAGGAACTCGGCCGATCCACCGTCAAGCCCCCGGCACAGCAGGGTCTGCTCGGTCTCAACGACGCCGTCGCCCTGCTGGTGTCGGCGGTCGGCACGGGGCGGGCCAGTACCCGTCGCAGCGCCGCGGAGCTGCTCCTCGGTGTTACCGGATCCTTCGACGCGTTCGCGTCGGGCAACGACCTGGCCTCGGCGCTGAAGAAGAGCAGTCCCCGGGGAAACCAACTGCTCAAGGAACTGCAGTCCGACTGGGCCGAGAATCCGGCTACCCGGGAACTTCTCGACGAACTCATCGACCTTGCCGACCAGGTCATCCGCGATTCCGGTGGGGTGGTGGCGATCTCCACGCTCACCGCCGAGATCCGGGCGCGGCTGCCCCAGGCTCCGGCCGGGGCTGCCGATGCCCTGGCCCCGCGTCTCGCGGAGCGCGCCGCCGCGGGATTGCTGCGCGTCGCGTTGGATCGCCTCACCGAACACGAAACTGCCGACGGTACCCGCCGGTGGGTGCGGCGCCGCCACGGCGGCCGGCTCGCGCTGATCGCCGACGACGAACTCCTGCTCGCCGGAGCCGAAGCCGCGGGCCGCCGCGCCGACGACCTCATGGTCGCCACCCCGATGTCCCAGGTCGTCCCGATGGGCACCGCAGCACGCGAGCTACGCGGCGCTTTCACCCGCGCCTACACCGCCGCGGCCGGACCGGACGTGCCGGTGCCGCTGCCGCCGGACGGGAGGCTCGTTCGCTTGGCGGCCGCGAGCTCCAAGTTCGCCGCAGTGTCCGGCCGCGGGGAACTCCACAGCCGCAGCCTCGGCCCGTCCGATGCGCTGCGCATCGCCCTCGCCGGCCTCGCCCAGACCGAAGCGCTGTCGCCGACGGAGATCCGGGCTCGCGTCGCTGCGCGATTCCCGGAACTCGACCGACTTCCCGGCCGGCCCGCTCTCGATGCGCACATCGACCGTGCCGGGCTCGGCCTCACCTGGGACGGCACCGCCTACCGCTACGAGCAGGCCGCGCCGCCAAGCGAAACCTCGCTGCACACCCGCACGGCCACGCACACAGGTCCGCCCGCCGGGACGGTCGCGTCCGCAGCGATCGGCGACGGTGGCGCCGCGCGGAACTCGCTGGTGACACGGTCCCTGGCCGAGAACGGCTTCCTGGTCTTCGGGGTGCCCGTCCGCCGGCCCGGCGACCACCAGGTCGTCGCGCGAGAACTCGTCGAGGCGCACGAGGGTGAGGTCGTCGACGTTACCGGAGCGATCATCGACGCGATGCGGACCTTCTCGTCCGAGCGGGGTGTGCCGTGGGATCTCGTGCGCAGCGCAGATGCTGCGGCGGCGGGAAGCAAGGATGCGCGGGGCCTGCGAGCGGTGCTCGAGCAGGTGATGCCGCGTGTCTGCGCCGACCTCGAGGAGCGAGTGTTCGGCGAGGCCGCGCAGGCGAGGCCGTTGGTTCTCACCGAGGTGTCGCCGCTGGCCCGCTACGACTACCTCGACGTGCTGGCGCGGCTGGCGGATCTGTCGGCGCCGCGACGTCGTCCGGTGTGGGTGGTGTTACCGCAGATGCGCGGGCAACGCGGCGCGTTGGTGGATGGCCAGCCGATCCAGTTGGGTTCACCCGGTGGACAGTTCGTTGTGTATCCGGTTTGGAAGACCGGAATCGTGGAGAGCGAGAAGGTGTGATGGCGGATTTTTCCGCGACCGAATTGGTGAAGGCGCTGCGCAAGCAGGTCACGGTCCTCGAGGACGATCTGCGTGCGCGCGTCGACGGTCCGGACATCGACACCCGACAGCCCGGGGTGGAGCAGCGGTGGCGAGCCGAGTACACCGCCGCGCTGCACGCACAGCGGACAGCTGCTTCGTGGCAAGCATGGCGTGACGAACGGGTAACGCAAGCCGCGGTGGCGTGGGTGCTGCTGACGGTGTTCGCGCGCTACTGCGAAGACCACGCATTGGTGTCGAAGGCGTGGATCGGCGGACCGGACGCGGATGCGCGCCAGCAGGCGCTCGACGCGCGGCGCGCGTATTTCACCGAGTTCCCGGAGCACACCGACCGTGAGTGGCTCGAAACGATCGTCGCGCATTTCGCCAAGATGGAAGCCACCCGCGGGTTGGTCGACAGTTACTCGCCGATGCACCAGGTAGCTCCGTCGGGTGACGCGGCGCGCAGCCTTCTCGAATTCTGGTGGGACAAGGACACATCCGGTGAGCCGCTGTGGAGCTTTGCCGGTGTCGACACCCGCTTCCTGGGTGACGTGTATCAGGATCTGTCGGAATTCGCGAAGAAGACGTACGCGCTGCTGCAGACGCCGGAGTTCGTGGAGGAATTCATCCTCGACCAGACACTCGAACCGGCGCTGAAAGAGCGGCCGCTCGAGGGTTTCACGGTGATCGACCCGACCTGCGGGTCCGGTCACTTCCTGCTCGGCGCGTTCCACCGGTTGCTGGAACGGTGGGAGAACGAGGCCCCCGGCCTCGGCCGGCGCGTGGTGGTGCAGAAGGCGCTGGCCTCTGTGTTCGGTGTAGACATCAACCCGTTCGCCGTGGCTATCGCGCGGTTCCGGCTGATGGTCGCAGCACTGGATGCGAGTGGGGACAAGTCGATCGAGAAGCTCATCGACATTGAACTGAACCTCGCCGCTGGTGACTCGTTGCTGTGGGGCGCGCGGCAGCAGGCGCTTGCGGACGACCTGTGGTCTACGGACTCCGAGCAGATGGCGTACGCGACGGAGAATGCGGATGCCTTGAAGGCGATTCTGCAGCGGGAACATGATGTGGTGGTGGGGAATCCGCCGTACATCACCGTTAAAGACGCGGCGCTGAACGTGACATACCGTCAGCTCTACTCAACCTGCCATAGGCAGTACGCACTGACGGTGCCGTTCATGGAATTGTTCTTCGACCTAGCCAAGAACGACTCCGATGGCAAGCCAGGGTGGGTCGGGCAGATTACGTCGAACTCGTTCATGAAACGGGAGTTCGGGTCAAAGCTCATCGAGGAATTTCTGAGTACCCGTGATCTCAAACGGGTAATTGACACGTCAGGCGCGTACATTCCCGGACACGGGACACCAACAGTGATTTTGGTGGGCCGCAACCGGGCTGCGGTCGGTGAGACGGTTCGCGCGGTGCTCGGAGTGCGAGGGGAGCCTGGTCGACCGGACGATCCTTCGCACGGAATCGTATGGTCGGCGATCGTGGGGCACGTCGATGAACCGGGTTTCGACAACGGTTGGATAAGTGTTGCCGACTTAGATAGAAGTCTCCTGAGGTCGCACCCTTGGAGCTTATCCGGTGGTGGGGCGGTTGAACTCCTTACGCGCGTTGATTCTGCATACGCCGCGCGGCTTGGCGACGTTGTGCGCCGAATCGGGTTCCATGCGATGAGCCATGCAGACGAAGAGTTCACGCGACCGCCTGCTCTAACGGCTCGTAAGCGACTCGACGGTGCGTTCTGGAAGCCACTCGTACTTGGAACTGACGTCCGTGACTACGTGATCAACCCCTTGCTTGTTACTTGGTTCCCGTATAGGGGAACAAAGCTCGTTTCAGGCGGTGGGGAAGAATCTGGTTTCAGCGAACTCTGGCGTGTGAGAACTGGACTTGCGCAGCGTGCTACGTTCGGCGGAGGCACCTATCTTTCGGATGGGCGACCATGGTACGAGTGGCATCAGGTTCCTGAGGATAAGGGAACCTCTCCTCTTACCATCACCTTCGCCGAAGTCGCGACCCACAACCATTTCGTCTTGGACCGCGGCGGCAAGGTGTTCAAGCAGACCGCGCCGGTGATCAAGTTGCCGGAAAGGGCGAGCGAGGACGATCACCTTCGGCTGCTCGGCGTGCTGAATAGTTCGTTGGCGTGCTTTTGGCTCAAGCAGAAGTGCCATAGCAAGGGCAACGGTGGCGTCAACGAGGGGTATCGCGGCGACCATTGGGAAGTCTTCTATCAAGCTAACGGTACGACCCTCAAAGACTTCCCCGTCTCGTCGTCCTACCCTCTGGAACGCGCCCGTACCCTCGATGCCCTTGCTCAGGAACTTGCCGCGCATACCCCGGCTTCCGTCGCCGCGACCGGCGTGCCGACCGCCCAAGCGCTGGAACACGCGCGCTCCGAGTCAGAGCGGATTCGTGCACTGATGATCGCGCATCAGGAGGAACTCGACTGGGATTGCTACCGGCTCTACGGCCTCATCGACGAAGATCTCACCTACTCGGGTGAGCTTCCTGGAATTGCCCTAGGGGAGCGGGCATTCGAGATCGCTCTCGCGCGTGCAGTCGAATCCGGCGAGCACACCGCGTGGTTCGAGCGGCACCGCTCCACTCCGATCACCGAAATTCCGTCGCATCTGCCTGCCGACTACCGCGATCTTCTGCAGCGCCGCCTCTACGTGATCGCGGCGAATTCGCACATCCGTTTGCTGGAGAAGCCCGAGCACAAGCGGCGGTGGGCTTCCGAGCCGTGGGACAAGCGCGTCACCGAAGCGTTGCGTGACTGGCTGTTGGATCGCGTCGAGAGCCGTGGCCTGTGGTTCGAAGGTGACCATCCGGCCCCGCGCAGCATCGCGCAACTTGCCGACCGGCTCGACCGTGACGAGGACTTCCGTCAGGTGCTGCGGTTGTGGGCCGGCAGCAATGAGGTGTCCACCTCGGCGGCATTGGCCAAGCTTCTCGATGAAGAGGGTGTCCCGTATCAGGCAGCGTTGCGGTACAAGCCGTCGGGTCTCATCAAGCGCGAAGCGTGGGAACACACGTGGGATCTTCAGCGTCGCGAGGACGCGGGGGAGAAGTTGGACGGTCCGATTCCGGTGCCGCCGAAGTACAAGCCTGCCGATTTCCTCAAGACCTCGTATTGGTCGCGGCGCGGGAAACTCGATGTTCCCAAGGAACGGTTCATCTCGTACCCGAATGCGAACCGCGACACCGACCCGACAATGCTGCTCGGTTGGGCGGGGTGGGATCACGCCGAGCAGGCGCTCGCGCTCGCCGGACTCGTCGATGAACGCATCGCGACCGACGGCTGGGATCAGGCGTCTCCCGAGAAGCTGGCTCCGATGCTGGCGGGCCTCGCCGAATTGTTGCCGTGGGTGCGGCAATGGCACGGTGAGATCGACCCCGAATACGGCGAGTCCGTCGCCGACACCATCGAGGAAGTGCTGCGCTCGCACTGCGCGGAACTCGGTCTGACCATCGAGGATCTTGCGGCGTGGCGGCCGCCCGCACCCACCCGGGGCCGTCGCACAGCCAAGAAGGCAACGAAGGAGACCGAACCGGGGTAAGTCGCCGGTGGGCGTCCCAGATGCACGGGGTGCGTGTCCCGACTCCTCGCGGGTTGGGCCACGGGGTTCGTGGTACAGGCCATGGAGAGTATCGAGAGGCGGACGCCCTGCGGGCGACTGCGCCTGACCGATCGGAGACCCTACGGGTCCCTGTATTGCCTTCGGCCCCTTCCCCAACGCTGCCCGGTCGCCATGCCCCGATAGACCATCTCGGCCAGCACCTGAGTTGCACCAGTTTAGTGTGCCAACCCTGATCGACGATTCGAGATTTCGGGCTCTTCGCAGTTAGCAGTGGCATTGACGCCGACTGGGTGTGCTCCGCCGGGAGCGGCGGGTGCAGGCCCACCGTACCCTGCGTCGCTGGTTGTCGGGGTTGCGGAATCCGAATGCGATCCGCCCGACGTGCTTGACGATTCGGTTGTAGCCCTCGCTGCGCGCGTTGGACAGGCCCGTCTGGATGGCCCGGACGATGGGGTCCTGCCAGGTCTCGACGGTGCGGGCCAGCGCGGTGACCTCGGGCACCGAGCAGGCCGCACAGAACTTGTAGAACCGATACAACGCGGCCCGGATCTCGTGCCGCAGCCCGCCGCGGGCGGTGCACGCGAGCAGGTCCCGCAGCAGCTCCTTGGCGATCCAGGCGGCGGCGATCTCCTCGCTGGGGTCGGCGGCGAGCAGCTTGGTGAACAGCTCGGTGCGCTGCTCGGCGGTGAGAGTCTCGGCGCCGCGCAGCAGCCGGCGACGGTTGATCCATTCGACATCGGACTTGCGGCCGCGCCGACCGCGGTGGGTCTGGGTGACCCGCCGGCGCACCGCATCGACGACTTCGTTGGCCTTCTTGACCAGGTGGAACCGGTCGACCACCAATTCGGCGTGCGGCAGCGCCTCACGTACCGCCTTGGCGTAGACCGACGACAGGTCGATAGTGATGTGGGTGATCTGCCGTCGCCACTGCTCGTCGCGTGCGTCGAGCCAGTCGATCACCGTCGCCGCGCTGCGGCCGTTGACCTGGGCGAGCAGGCCCTGATCGCCGCCGATGTCGACCAGGCCGGTGTCCCACCGGTCCACCCACCGCCGGGTTCCGGTGACCGGGTCGGTCTCCCACTTCGCCTTGCCGCGGCGGGTCTCGTCGATACCGAGGACGGTCACCGGCCCGGGCTCGTCGTCGAGGACGGTGTCGGCGACGGTGACGACCCGATCGTGGACGGTGTGCCAGCCGCACCGGTACTCGGCGGCGACGGCGGCCACCGAGCGGTCGTCGTCGAGGACGGCCGCGGCCATCATCGTCTTCGCCCGCGGGGTGACCCTGCTGCGGGGAGGGATGCCGGGCACGGACTCGGTGAACACCTTCCGATCGCATGAGGTGTTGGTGCACAACCACTTCCGCTTGTCCCATTCGAGTCGGGGGCGGTCGGGGCCGACCTGCACGTCGCGGGGACGGGTGGTCACCCAGCCCTTCGACCGTGTCGATTTCTGCCCGCACTGCGGGCACACCCCGACCCACCGGGGGTCGGTGCCGAGCCGGACGATCCGGCTGCCGTCGTCGAGGCGCCGCACCGATTCGACGACGACGCCGTCGAGATCGAGCAGCAGTGAACCACTACTGTGGAGCATGCCCGCGTTCCTTGCTGGTCTGGTTGCCTGAAGAACACCCAGCTCACAAGGGCGCGGGCCCTTTTTCAATCACCGACACGGCACGGGGTCGGACAACATCACGCCCCTACGAAGTGCGAAGAGCCAGATTTCGAGGGAATCGAGGATGCTCGCGGCGTCGGCGGTGAGTGGATCGAGGGCGGTGTGCTCGTGGCCGGCGATCGAGATTGTGATTTCCTGCAGTGGACGCAGGGTCCGCACGATCTTCCGGATGGACATCCCGGTCTCGTCCTGCAGATAGCGTGAGATCGCCAACGCAGCGAACACGATGGTCAGGTGCGCCTCGATCGCATCCCGGGTGTGACTGAAGATCGGCCGGGCCCGCAGGTCGGTCTTCGACATCCGAAACGACTGCTCGACCTGCCACAGGTCGTGATACTTCGCCATCACCTCATGCGGGTTCATCACGTGCGCAGGAAGGTTCGTGGCGTAGCCTTTGAGCCCGACAAGGGAACGGGCCCGGGCGATGCCCGCCGTATCGAGGGTCTTGCCCTTCGCGGTGGTCTTGACGAACCGCGGCGATCGTGCAGCTCGGGTGCCGTCGATGACGGCCTTCGCCCGAGCTTCCTGAGCGTTCAACGTCTGGTTGTCCCGCACGGCGCGTTTGGCCGAGTACGCCCAGATCGCTCGCCACGCTGACGTGTCGGCGGGGTCCCACACCGGCTCGGCACGACGGTTGACATCGTTGACCACGCTCTTTGCGTGTCGCGGGGTGACCGTGTCGATGACCTGGCCGTCGGTGAACACGTCGCCGTTCCAGTGGAAATGACTGGCCAGATCCGAGGGTGCTTTCATCACCCGGGAACCGACGATGAACTTCAGTCCGGCAGCATCGAGGTCTTTCAGATTCGAGGCGGACAGCATGCCGGCGTCGGCAGCGATGACCATCTCCACGCCCTCGATATTGTGACGAGCCTGGAACTGGCGCACGATCGGCACGATCGTGCGGGTCTCGGCGTGGTTTCCTTCGAAACAACCGATTTCCAAAGGGAATCCGGTGCGGTCGACCAGCAGCCCGACGACGATCTGCGGGTCCACCCGACGTTCCTTCGAGTACCCGACCTTGCGCAGTTCGTCTTCCTTCTCTGCCTCGAAGTACAAGGTCGTAACGTCGTAGAGCAATAGGTTCAGGTCGCCCGCGGCGGCGGCGTGTTCGAAGCAGCGCTGCGCGATCCGGTCACGGTAGCCATGCTCGGTGCAGCGCTGCAGGGTCCGCACGAACGTGTTGCGGTGTGCGGGGACGATGCCGATCTCGCCGAGCACGCGACCCGTGTCGCTGACCGAGGTCGCTTCGACGATGCGGGCTGCCACCAGCTGGAAGAACGCCTCGTTGTCGATCACATCGAACCCGAGGTGCTGCCACGCGGTGTCGATGACCTCGATCAGCCAGCGGGAGCGCTTGCCGGTGATCACCGATGCCCCGCCGGTACCCGCCCCCAGGTCGAGATCGAGTTGCTGCTGGCCGGCAAGAAGTTTCTCGCGGGCGGTCTCGAGCAGAGCGGCGAGTTCACTGTCGGTATGCGCCGAGCCGAGGTGCTCGAGCACCTTGTCTCGGCGGCCTTGCTTAGCTGCGATCTGCACCGCGGTCGCGCCCGACGCGGTGCGGACTTTGCGGATGTAGGCAGCCACAGAGCGGGAGTCTACCGAGCCGTTAGTGTGCCATTTCCCGAACCCGCACCGCTGTCACCAGCACAAACGCCGGATCCGTCCCGAGAATCGGCCAACCTGGTGCAACTCAGGCCCAACGCTGCCCGGTCGCCATGCCCCGATAGACCATCTCGGCCAGCACTTCTGGCCCCACGTCGCAGATGACGTGCGGCTTGCGCTGGACCCGGTCGTTCGTGTCGACCCTCACGATCGGGTGCTCCACCGCCAGAATGGAGACGAAGGATACTGGCGCCCAGTCGGTTTCGCGTACGGGAATGGCACCCTTGCGCGCAGCGTCGAAGCGCTGACGTCGGACCTCGGGAGATGAGCGACGAATGCCCGACATGCCGCGGCTACCGGAACGGCCCGCGCACACGTCGCAGCGAAACACCTCGAGCCTCTCGACCGGAGAGGGCGAGAGGCTCGATAGGTCAGGACGTCAGTGAGGACCCCAGCGGGGTGAGAATGAGGAGGTCGGCGTCGAATGCCGAACCATGAGAATTGCGCCCTGGGGGCGTGTGGATAGACTCCACCGTACGGTGCATGACAGCGCTCCTGTCGTGTGCCCAGACCCCGGTTCGGTGTTCCCGCACCAGCCGGGGTCGACCTGTATTCAGGCCGGTGCTGGGATGGTCCCACGTGTGGTTGGGAGCGTCAACCTCGAACGCATGTTCGTGTCGCGCGAATTGGTGAGCCGCCGGATCCGGGTCCGCCGCGCGCCCATTGTCGAGGATGCAGAGGCGTCACCGATCCGCCGCGCGCGTGGGTGGTGCCCGGTAACGTCGCCGTCCTTTGGCAGGATGAATTTCACAGCGACCTCCACCACGGCCGCTGTCCCGAGAACCATGAAGGAGGGGCGGAGTAAGCGTGAGCATTCTGCTGCGGGACGTCATCGACATTCCTGAACGCATCGGCGCCGACGACTACGTGCTGCGCCTGACCGACAGCACCGACAACGACGCACACATCCGCGCCACCGTCGACTCCTACGTACTCACCGACTCGCTCAAAGACAACTTCGCGGCCGCGATCTCTCTCATCTCCGACGCGATCACCAAGAACACCTCCCGCGGCGCCTACCTCGCCGGGTCGTTCGGCTCCGGTAAGTCGCACTTCATGGCGGTGCTCTACGCCCTCCTCGGCAATCACCCGGGTCTGCGCACCGAACGATTTCGTGATCTCTCCGACCGCTACGACGCCACCATCGCTGGCAAGAAGATCCTCAGCCTCACCTACCACTTCCTCGGCACCAAGTCGATGGAAGAAGCGATCTTCCGGGGCTACGTCGACCAGATCCGCCGCCTCCACCCCGAAGCGCCGCTGCCCGCCCTGCACGTGTCCGACACCCTCCTCGCCGACGCCGAGCACCTGCGCGAAAAGATGGGTGATGAGCGGTTCCTCTCCGGCCTCGGCGGCGACAGCGCGGACGGCGACGACGCGTGGGGCGGACTGGTCTCCGACAGTTGGACCCTCGAGCGGTACCGGGCCGGGCTCGTCGCCCGCGCGGAGAGTGAGGAGCGCAAGGAACTCGTCTCGGCGTTGGTGCGCAATTACTTCTCATCGTTCCTCGAGCAAGCCGAATACGTCGACCTCGACCGCGGCCTGAGTGTCATCTCCGAGCACGCCAAAGAACTCGGTTACGACGCCGTGGTGCTGTTCCTCGACGAACTGATCCTCTGGCTGATCTTCTACGTGCGTAACAACGAGATCTTCAGCCGCGAATCGCAGAAGATCACCAAACTCGTCGAAGGCTCCGGCAACCCCCGCCCCATCCCGCTGGTCTCCTTCATCTCCCGGCAGATGGACCTGCGCAAGTGGCTCGCCGATGCGGGTGCCTCCGGCGCTGATCAGGACGCCACCGACCGTGCCCTGCAATACCAGCAGGGCCGATTCCGCACCATCGAACTCGGCAACGACAACCTCGCAGAAGTCGCCAACATCCGCCTGCTGCAACCGAAGAACGCCGAAGCCAAACAGACCCTCGACGACGCCTTCCGCTCCGTCACCCGCAGCCCCGACGTGTGGGACGTGCTGCGCGATTCGATGAACACCACCGAAGAGCATCGCGGCGCCTCCGAACAGGAATTCCGGCTCACCTACCCGTTCTCCCCGGCACTGGTGGCCACGCTGCGCGAACTCGCCTCGGTGATGCAACGCGACCGCACCGCCCTGAAGGTGATGCAGCGCATGCTCGTCGAGCGCCGCGACACCCTCACCACCGCCGACCTCATCCCCGTCGGCGACGCCTTCGGCCCCATCGTCGACGGCGATGAACCTATCGACGGTGTCGCGTCCACCCTGTTCAAAGCGGCCGACTCCCTCTACCACGACAAGCTGCTTCCCCTGCTGCTCACCCGCCATCAGGTGACCCAGGAACAACTGGACACCGACCCCGACTCGGTACCTGCCGGGTTCCGCGCCCACGACCGTATCGCCAAGACCCTGCTGCTGTCTGCGATCGCCCCGAAGGTCCCCGCGCTGCGCGACATCACCGCGTCCCGGCTCGCTGCGCTCAACCACGGCTCCATCAAGACCCGGATGAAGGGCGGCGAAGCCCGCGTCGTCCTCGGCGTGGTGCGCGAATGGTCCAAGGACGTCCCCGAGATCACCGTCTCCGAGGGCACCAACCCGATCATCCGGGTGCAGCTGTCCAACGTCGATTACAACTCCGTCCTCGAACGCATCCGCGGCGAAGACAACACCGGCAAGCGCAAGGTGCTCATCCGCACCCTCGTCCACCAGGCGCTCGGTGTCGACACCAAACAGGACGACCTCGCCGGCGGCGCCACCCGCACCGTCATCTGGCGCGGCTCCCGCCGCGAAGTGGATGTGGTGTTCGGCAACGTCCGCGACGCCTCGTCGGTGCCCGAACAGAACTTCGACAACCGGCCCGGCACGTGGCGGCTCGTCGTCGACTACCCCTTCGACGAGGGAGAGTTCTCCGCGGCCGACGACATCGCCCGCATCGACCGCCTCCTCGCGGGCGGCGACCGGCACACCATCGTGTGGCTGCCGAAGTTCTTCTCCGACGAAGCCAGGCAAGACCTCGCGCTGCTCGTCAAGCTCGACTGGCTGTTCGGCGGCACCGGAGATCGTTGGCAGGAGAACACCGACCACCTGTCGCCCGCCGACCGGGCGCAGGCCCGAGGCATCCTCGAAAACCTCTACCGGGGAACGCTCAACTCCTTCCAACGCCTCCTCGAGCAGGCTTACGGTATCGAAGCGCCCGACCCGAAGTACTTCGTCGACGACCCTGGCCACACCGAGATCCTCGTCTCGCTCAGCAAGGACTTCAGCCCGAAACTGCCCACTGCGCTGAACCTGCGGGACGCCTTCGACAAGGTCGTCGACCAAGCATTTGCGGCGCTGTATCCGAACCATCCGCAGTACCCCAGCCCGGACGACGAGGTCACCACTCGCCACTACGAGATCGTGCGCGGTTTCGTCGAGGAGACGGTCGCGGATCGTCAGGGCCGGGTACCTACCGCCGGCGCCGAACGCAAGGTTGCGCAGCGCATCGCCGCGCCGCTGAAGGTGGGCAAGGCCACCGAAGATCACTTCTTGTTCGGTGAAGACACCTTCGCGTACTGGGCCGGTGAACTCGACCGCGCGGCCGCCGAAGCGGACCGCGTCACCGTCGGCGCGCTCCAACACCGCATCGACGCCGTCAGCCCTGCATGGGGTCTGCGTCCCGAAGCCCGCGACCTGATCGTCGCCGCATGGGCGTTGCTGCGGAAACGCGCCTGGTTCGAGGCGGGCGCGCCCGTTCCGGCACCGCCGCTCGGTCGGATGCGCGAAAGCATCGAACTGCGCGCCGAGGAACTGCCCGAACAGGCGGCGTGGGACGCCGCCCGCACCACGGTCAGCTACCTACTCGGCTACACGATGCCGCGCACCTTCCTCACCGGCGCGAACGTCGCAGACTTCGCGCAACAGGTACGCGCCAAAGCGGGGGAGAAGACCGCCGATCTCCGGCAGCTCGCCGACCGGCTGGCCGACGCCCACCGAGCCCTGAAACTGGACGTCACCGACACCGACCGGATCAGCGTCGCTCGGGCGCTCGTCGACTACCTCGACACCCTGGCCGGCACCTCCGGCAACGTCGCGCTCATCGACCTGCTCGCCACCGCACCCGTGCCGGGCTCCGCGGAATCCGCCGGTCGGATGCGGACCGAAGCCGCGCACGACGCGGCAGCGCTGCGAGGATTCCAGTGGAAACTGGTCGGAGCATTGCTCGTCGGTGCCGAAACCGACGGTGAGCGAGGCGAATCCGCGCGGGTGATCGTGAAGAAGCTGAAGGAGCTGATCACCACTCCGGGAGTCTCTCTGGCCGACCAGCTCAACCATACGGAAACTCGGGTGGTCGAGTGGGTGGTGAGCGAACGCATCGACGACGATCCCGACGATGACGCTGACGACGAAGTCGAGGAAGACACCTCGGATGACGAGGTCGTTACGGACCCCGACGAGGTGACCCTTGACGATATCGAGGACATCGACGCCGTCACCAAACGACTGCGCGCGGCCCACAAGAAGCACGGCAAACGCCTGCACGTGAAGTGGTGGGTGCAGTGAACACTCTCACCGCCACCCGTCCGATCATCACCGCCAAGCTTGCGAAAGCCGTCGAAAAGCGTTACAAGAGCGGTGTTCTCGGTCTCCGTGCCGCGCCTGCGTGGGACGGCGGTACTTTCCAGCACGACGGAACCCCGGTGACGGTCGTGCCGTGCCCATCCACCCTCGCCGTGTGGGAAGCCCTCGAATCCCGCGCCGACGATCAGTGGCTCGTCATCCTCACCCCCGTCGACGACAAGGATCTCGGCGACGGGGTGCTGTCCCACCTCATCGACGGCCGGCTGCTCAGCCCCGACCCGTGGGACGCGCTGCGCTCGACGTTCGCGGCCACCACTATCGAACCCGCCCTCTACCGCGTACCCAACGACCGGGCATTGGCTCTCGGATTGCTCGCGGCGATTCCCACCGCCGCGATCACCCCCGCACCGGGTGGTGTGCTCACCCGCACGCACGTGATGTCCACCCTCGCGCGCGCCGTACTCGCGATCACCGACGATCCCGCCACCGAGATCGACACTTTGGCGATCCTCGAATGGAGCCGTCGTTCCGACGTGACCGACAACCTCGCCCGCCTCCGCGTAGACGGTGGCCCCGAGGTGATGAAGGCCGTCGCGGAGTGGCTTGCCGAACGAGCGGGAAGACTCGGCAAGTCCGTGGCAGCGCTGCTGCAGTCCCAGCGGATCACCGAGCTGGTGCCACTCGGACTTCTCGCCGGGCTGGTCACCGACCCCACCAGCACCCTCGAGCGGGGACTGTTCCTCGGCGAGTACGGACTCCGTCGCCTCGACATCGAGGACCTCGAAGCCTGGCACGACGACACCTCCGGGCTCGTCGTCGGCACCCTGATCGAACGGGAACGGCGGGCGGTCCTCGAATCCGCAGCCGCGCACGTTCGCGAATTGAACATCGAACATCTCGCCGAGCGGTCCGAACTGCTTCCCCAGGGACTAACCGCGCGCCTCGAGGAGCTCGCGAGGGCGATCGAGGTTGCCCTGCCCGGCGACGCCTCGTACGGTCCGAAGCAGGGCGGCATCGACAGCGTCGAACTAGCGTGGCAGAGGGTCTTGCAGCACCTGTCGGCGCGCACCTCCACGTCCTGTCGAGCTGCCGAAGCGGCCGTGCGATTGCTGCGGTGGCTCGCCGTGGACACCCCCACCGCAGGTGGGCTCGACACGTTGACCCACCGGTACGTCGACGTCGACGGCTGGGTCGACGCCGCCCTCGTGACGGCGCATCGAGGTTCGGATCATCGGCGTCTGGCCGAGGCGATCACCCGGGTCATTGCCCTGGTCACCGCGCGCCGTCGCGGTCACGACCGCCGGTTCGCCACCGCCCTCGCCGACACGCCGCACCCCACCGGGGCACTCGTCGAACAGTTGCTGCCGGCCGTGGTGCTGCCCCTGGCCAAATCGGCGCCCACGCTGCTGATCGTGGTCGACGCGCTGCCCGTCGCGGCCGCAACCGAACTTGCTGCGGCCGCTGCGGAAGCCGGTTGGACTGAGGCGGGTGTGCTCGGATCCTCCCGTCGGACGGGTGCGCTCGCGGTCCTGCCCACCCTCACCCAACGCAGCCGCTGCTCGCTGCTAGCCGGTGAGCTGCGGGAAGGAAGCGACGCGGCCGAGCGCACCGGCTTCCTAAAGCTGCTGCGTGATGCGAAGTTGGAGGCGGCCCCCGGGCGCACCGACCCGATCTTCCACAAAAAGGCACTCGACACCGTGCCCGCCGGTGCGGACCTGGCCACCGACGTCGCCAACGCCATCGCCGACACCACCGGCCGTCCACTCGTGGCCGCGGTTCTGAACTTCGTCGACGACACCCTTCACCACACCGACCCGGGTGGAACCGACTGGGGCATCGACACCATCACCCACCTGCGCGCCCTCCTGCAGGCCGCGCAGCGGGCCGGTAGGGCGGTGATCATCACCTCCGACCACGGGCACATCATCGAGCGTCGCACCTCCGTCAAACGCAACCGGGTCACCGTGTACGGGCAGCGCGCGCACGGGGATCTCGACCGCGTGGAAGACGGCGAAATCCTGGTGCGGGGGCCGCGGGTGCTCACCGACAGCGGCGCGGTCGTGCTCGCGGTTGACGACACCATCCGTTACGGACCCGTCAACGCCGGTTACCACGGCGGAGCCAGCCCTGCGGAGGTCGTGGTGCCGGTGCTCGCTCTGCACACCGGAGTGCGTCCCGACACGCTCACCGCACTCGGTCCGGTCGAGCCACCCTGGTGGCACAGCCCCGTCCAGGTCGACGCTCCCCGAGTGCGCCCAGCGCCGGCAGCGAAGCCGGCGGCACCCACCCTCTTCGACAGCGAAGAACGTTTCGTGGCCGACGCCGGTGGGGATGTGGCCGATCAGGTGCTCGCCACCACGGTCTTTGCCGATCAGATCCGGCTGGCAGGCCGGATCGTGGTGCGTCCCGACCAGATTCGCGCACTGCTCGCTGCACTGCTTGCGGCACCGGCGCGGGAACTGACCACCGCCCATGCAGCGGCCCTCCTCGGACTGGCCCCGATCCGAGTCGGTGGCGCGTTGCTACAGATCAAGCGGGTTCTGGACGTCGAAGGCTACGAGGTGTTGCTGCTCGACAGCGGTGTCGTCGGACTCGACGAAGCAGCGCTGCGCGAACAGTTCGGGATCGAATCGTGAACGCGGCGGTGTCGCCACGGAGGCGACGAGAGATCCTCGACGCGCTGCGACGCGGCACCGTCCCCGCGAACGGTCTCGACCAGCTCGCCGTCGGGCTTGGCCGGTTCGAATCCGAACTCGACGCCGAGCTCGAGGTGGTCGCCGGCAGGGGAGCGATGTTCAAGGCCGTGCGCGGCGACTACGGCTCCGGCAAGACGTTCTTCGCCCGCTGGCTCGCCGATCGCGCCACCAAACGCGGTTTCGCCGTCGCCGAAGTACAGATCAACGAGATCGACACGCCACTGCACAAGCTCGAAACCGTGTACCGGCGCAGCATCGAATCCCTGCGTACCGCCTCGATTCCGCCGTCCGCGCTGCGTCCGATCCTCGATGCGTGGCTGTTCACCATCGAAGACGACGCCACCCAGCAAGGTATGAGCGTCGACGATCTCCTCGAACGTCGCCTCGCCGACGTCGCCGCCCGAGCACCGGTGTTTCCCATGGCGATTCGGGCCTACCGCCGGATGGTGGCGGAAGGGGACAACGACGGCGCCGACGGGCTGGTCGCCTGGCTCGGCGGCCAACCGCATGTCGCAGTCTCGGTCAAGCGCCGCGCCGGCATCAAGGGCGACCTCGATCATTTCCTGGCACTCGGCTTCCTACGCGGACTCCTCGCGGTCCTTGCCGACGCCGGCAACGCCGGTCTGCTGCTGGTGCTCGACGAGGTCGAGACTTTGCAGCGGGTGCGCTCCGACGCACGCGCCAAAGCCCTCAACGCGCTGCGCCAGTTGATCGACGAGATCCACGACGGGCATTTCCCGGGCCTGTATCTGCTGATCACCGGCACACCGGCGTTCTTCGAGGGTCGGCAGGGCATCCAGTTGCTGCCGCCGCTCGCCGACCGCCTGCACACCGACTTCTCCCGCGACCCGCGCTTCGACAACCCGCGCGCCCCGCAACTCAGGCTGACCGGCTTCGACCTGGATCGGCTCGTCGAACTCGGTGGACGGGTGCGGGATCTGTTCTGTAGCGGAATCGACTCCGCCGAACGTGTGCGGGCGACCGCGGACGACGAGTTCCTCCGCCGCTTCGCCGGTGCGGTCGCCGGCAGTCTCGGCGGTCGCGTCGGGATCGCGCCGAGGTTGTTTCTGCGCAAACTCGTCGACGTCCTCGACGTGATCGAACTGCACCCGGACTTCGACCCGTACACCGATTACGAGATCAAGATCGGGGCATCCGAGTTGTCTGAGGCCGAGCGAGAGGTCGTGTCGGCGGACGATGTGGAGCTGGACCTGTGAGCTGCCTCGAGATTCCGAGCAGCCCGCGCGCGTTGAGTGACGACACACTCCGCCTGGCGCGGCTCGAACAGGCGAAGAAGGCACCATCGGTTCTGGAACTGAACCGGCTGATCTGGCGCATCAGCAAACGGGAAGAAAGCCTCGACCGCCTTCCGTACCTCGATCCGACCTACGGCGGTGTCGACGCGGACGTCATTCTGTTGCTCAAGGCACCCCAAGCCGACGCAGATCCGAGACGAGGAGCGGGTCGGTTGA
This sequence comes from Rhodococcus ruber, assembly GCF_016804345.1. Classification (NCBI taxonomy): domain Bacteria; kingdom Bacillati; phylum Actinomycetota; class Actinomycetes; order Mycobacteriales; family Nocardiaceae; genus Rhodococcus; species Rhodococcus ruber. The sequence continues at coordinate 3,045,932 of NZ_CP044211.1, forward strand.
TCTCGCTCGACAACGACGACGAAGTGGCCGCGACACTGTTCGAGATGTTCCGCGAACTCGGGATCGAGAGGCGTCGGTGTGTTGCGTGGAATATCTGCCCGTTCGAGATCCGCAAGTTCAATCCCGACGACGCCGAGCTGGCGAAAGGGAAGAAGTACTTCCGGTCCTTCACCGAACTGATCCATTGCCCGCAAACCGTTCTGGTGCTGGGCAGCAAAGTTCGGGACGGGTGGAAGAAGCATTCGTTCGATGATGTAGTGCCTGGTGCGCACGTGGTCTTCGGCCCATCGCCGTCCCCTCCGGGAATCAACCGGCCCGGCGCTCGAGACGAACTCCGTGCTGCCCTGGTCGAAGCATTCGGTTGAAACGTCCGGTCACGGTGTGGCGGCAGGTGCGCGGCGATCGCCGTCGCGGATCTACTTGCGGCTGCGGACGACGGGCCGATGAACGAGTGGGTGTCTGGGTGCGATGGGCTATGCGTTCGCCAATCGCTGGACGGCTAGCTGGTTGAGAGAGACGTGACGTTCTGCAGCTTCGATTGCGAGACGTCGATGCAGCTCGGGGGAGGTGCGAACGTAGATCGTACCGCTGTAGGAACGTTCGGCGAAGGGTTGCGGCACGGTTTCGCCGTTGGTGATCATATCGCCGATCACACTCTCGACGAGACGGACAAGGCCGGCCAATGCTTCGCTCTGATCGCTTTCGAGCCACGACAATCCCGGGAACTCCAGCACGGTGGCCACGTACTCGTCGTCGTCCGGCGACCACTGAACTCGGTAGCTGTAGTGACGTGCGTCCGGTCGGCTCATGACTCCTCTTCCATCTTCTCGATCGCTGCCAACACTTGTTTGACCTGGTACGGCTTGGCCTCCCCGTTCTTGCCGCGCTGGATGTTCACGCGTGGATCGCCCGGCCACGGTGTTCGAAACACGGCGTGACTACCCCCATCGTGGCGAGGTGGCCCGAAGACTTCCACACACAACCGATGCAGATCCTCGTAGCGGACGTTCCGGGGATTTTGGGCGATCCTCGATCGAAGCTTCTCTGCTTTCGACACCTCTCAATGCTAGCGTATGCGCTAGCGCCACGCGGGAGTGAAGTTGCTGTTGACAGTCCTGACGCGAATGATCGACGAGTGTCCCCGAACCCGCATGTGATCGAGCGATTCGATTCATGACCGACAGCGCATTCACCCTCCTCCATCCCGGCGTGCAGTACCACCTCGTCAACACGCTGCGTTGGGACGGCCTTCGCCCCACTCAAGCCGTCGCCGTCGAACCGATCCTCGCGGGCGAGGACGCGCTCGTCCTCGCCCCGACCGCGGGAGGCAAGACCGAGGCGGCGGCTTTCCCTCTGCTCTCGGCGATGGCCGAGCACGATTGGCAGGGCACGTCGGTGCTCTACGTGTGCCCGCTGCGGGCACTGCTCAACAACCTCCAACCACGCATGCACACTTACGCCCAGTGGCTCGGCCGCACCGCCGCCGTGTGGCACGGCGACGTCGGCCAGTCCGCGCGGCAGCGGATCCTGAGGGACCGCCCCGACATCCTGCTCACCACTCCCGAATCGCTCGAAGCGATGCTTGTGTCCACCAAAGTCGACCCTCGGGTGCTGTTCGCGGGGTTGCGTGCCGTCGTCGTCGACGAGGTCCACGCGTTCGCCGGCGACGACCGGGGCTGGCACCTCCTTGCTGTACTGGAACGGCTCGCGCGTATCGCCGGCCGTCCCCTGCAACGGATCGGGCTGTCGGCGACGGTGGGCAATCCCGACGAGCTACTGCGGTGGTTGCAGGGTGGGACTCCGGGACGTCCTTGTCGAGTTGTCGACCCCGCGGTTCCCTCTGTGTCGACGCCACCCGAGATCACCGTCGACTACGTCGGCTCGATCGACAACGCCGCCAAAGTCATCGCTGCCCTGCACCAGGGCGAGAAACGCTTGGTGTTCGTCGACTCGCGACGCCGCGCCGAAGAACTCGGTGCGGCTCTGCGCGAACGGGGAGTGACCACCTTCTTGTCGCACTCGTCGCTCTCGGCTGCCGAGCGGCGCCAATCCGAAGCGGCATTCGCCGAGGCGCGGGATACGGTGATCGTCGCGACATCCACCCTCGAACTCGGAATCGACGTCGGCGACCTCGACCGCGTCATCCAGATCGGTTCGCCACGCACCGTCGCATCGTTCCTCCAGCGTCTCGGCCGCACCGGCCGCCGCCCCGGCACCACCCGCAACTGTCTGTTTCTCGGCGTCGACGACGAACAGGTACTGCTCACCCTGGGCATGCTCGAATGCTGGTCGCGCGGATGGGTGGAGCCGATTGTCGCACCCCCGTCCCCGCGGCACATCGCGGCGCAACAGATGCTGGCGCTGTGCCTGCAGGAACACCGACTCGGAGAGATGAGCTGGCGGGACTGGTGGGGTTCTCTGCCGATCTTCGACGAGCACGCCGACGAGATCATGGCGTTCCTCCGCGCGCAGGGCTTCTTCGAGCGCGACGGGAGCTTCCTGCACATCGGACCCGAGGCCGAGCGCCGATTCGGACGGCGATACTTCTCGGACCTGACGGCCGTCTTCAGCGCCCCTCCCGAGTTCACCGTGCTGGCGGGACGCAACGAGGTCGGCACCGTGGGCACCGATCTGTTGGTCGAAGAGGTCGACGGTCCCCGCGTGCTGTTGCTCGGTGGTCGCTCGTGGAGGGTGACTCATATCGATTGGCAGCGGCGCCGGTGTTTCGTGGAACCTGTGGACGGCGGTGGGAAGGCCAAGTGGTCCGGCACAGGCGGTGGGGTGTCCTACGACATCACACAGGGCATGCGCGCAGTGCTGCTCGGCACCGTACCTGCAGGAGTGACACTGACCCGACGCGCGGAAACGGTGCTTGCCGAACTACGGCAGGGCTACGCCGACAGCGTTGATCCGGATGCCTCCGTGCTCACGATGCCGACTGAGGGCTCGGGTCGGTGGTGGACCTGGGCAGGAACCGCGGCCAACCGCACTTTGCAGGCGTCGCTTCCGACGCTGGTCGATCCCCGTCAGCGGGTCGACGAGAAGTCCTTGCGTCTCCTTCCGAACATCACCCCGGCAAACGTGAGTGTGGCTCTGGCCGATCCTCGTTGGACCTTCCCACACGTCGCGCAGAGCGCCGTGGCCGGACTGAAGTTCTCCTCCGCACTACCACCGGGACTCGCCGAGGAAACCCTGGCAGTGCGGCTCGCGGACGAACCGCATGCCCGAGCAGTCATTGCGACGTGTCGCCGGATCCATCGGACCGACCACGACGACTAAGCACCCGTCCGAGTCATGCACTACTCGTACACAGCGCCCGGTGAGTGCGGTCGTGGGCGGAGCTGGATTCGGGGCCCGGTCGAGGGACATGTGAATCGGATGAAGATGCTGAAATGGCAGCTGTACAGGCGAGCCAACTTCGGCCTGCTCCGCAAGCGCGTCGTTGACCACGTATGAACAAGTGCGCAAACAGAATAGCGGAAAGTGCGCCAGGGTCACGCCCTCGCGCCCCTTGACATTCTTCGGCTCGGGCGTAAAATTTCCGTGTTCCCTTTATCGCCTGGGCAGATCGGGGGGCAGTAATGGGGGCTCCGTCGCCACGGGTTCTTACCGTTTGCAATTATGCGAGCATAGTTTTGCTCATACTCGGATTTTTTATCCAAAACGTAGTGATGACGGTGATCGGCGCGGTGACCACTGTCATCGGAATGGGAATCTGGATAGCGCTGCGAATATTCGGACGCGTCGCACTCGTGGCTGCCAGTATATTCGGTGTCGGTATTCTTGTATTTTTTGCAGCAATTCTTCTATTCACGCCCATCCGGTTGATATTCGGGCCGATAGACCGGGATCCACTGCCGCTCCTTGAGTCTCCGGAGCCCGTGTCTACGTCTTCCTTTACGCCTTCCATCAGTGTGTGGAGTACGGACGTCGACGGTCTGTGCAGTTCAAGTTCAGAAGGTTCGTCGAGCTCGTCCTTTTCATACGGCGACGCGCGCATCGATCAAGACTCAGGAAAATTGACACCAAGTGGACTTGACATAGTGATCGGAAGGATTGACTTCGAAGTAAGTGAAGAGTGTCGCAACCTGGCGGGTAGGCGAATTTGGACGTCCGTGCCGTTCATAGCAGTGATTGTCGCTGCGGTGTATTTGATCAGAGAAGGATGACCCGCCATTCGGGTATCCCTTTCTCGTACATCGAAAAGTGGCAACAGTAAGTAATTTCTTCGGCAGCCCCCAGGTGTTTCCGGGAAACTCCCGGCGTGATGTCCCGGTCAGTATCCGGGTGGCGTTTCTTGGTGGAGCTCGACTCCAATATTGGGTCCAAACACCATCTTGTTGGTGTAGTCGGGTCGGCGTTCGATGTTGAGCATCTCGGTCACCGGCCGGGGGTGACCGGTCATCGCACCGCCGATGGCTGAAAGCAGCTCTTGGCTGAGCTGGTTCGTATCGACGGGCGAGAGCGGCGGAGCCACATCGTCGCCGGGACCGTACCGAGCGCGGAGGCTATGCGTCGGCTGGCTGTCTCGGGTGCAGACCCGATCTTGCCCCGGTCAAGACCGTTCTTCTGTACGGGTTGCGCTACCTGTTCGAGTTCGTCGGAGACATCCGCATCCTGCTCGGCCTTGGCTGCGGTGTCTGACTGAAGGTCCTGTCAGGTCTTGGAGTTGCCTCCAGCAGGGCCCGCCCCGCGCACCAAAGTAGAGGTGGATCCGCCGACCCCCGCACCGATCAGGGAGCGTCCGCACCCCTACGCGAACTCGAGCGCCCCCTCCACCGCCACCGGTACCCGCCGCGTGCCCGGCGACCCCAGGGCGGCGGCCAGATCGGAGCCGTCGTGCTCGGCGAGCAACCCGCCCTCCGACCACACCAGCAGCGTCGCCCCGACCGTGTGCTCGGCCACCGAATGCGCCAGATCGTAGTGCGCGCACGCCGGCACCCCGGCATAGGTGATCCACAGGTCGTAGCCGGTCATGAACAGATCCAGATCGAACTGCACACTCAACCCCAGCAACTCCGCCCGCCCGTTGTCGTCCACCCCGGCGAACGCCTCGTCCAACGCCAGCAACCGCGGCGCCTGCGGATCCGCCGAATCCAGCATCACGTGCGCCGCCGCGAACAACGGCAGATGCAGCGACACCGACTGCTCACCCCCCGACAACGCCGAATGCCGCGCCACCGTCAACCGATCCTCCGTGCCGTCCGCGCCGATCAACCCGAACGAGAACACCCGCCACCGCCGGTAGTCCAACGTCGTCGCCAGGATCTCCGGATACGACCGCTCCGGATGCGCCGCCCGTTCCGCCCGGATCCGCGCCGCGAAATGCGCCCGCACCCGCGCCAGCTCCTCCGGCCCCAGCGCCGACACCTCCCGATCCAGCAGCCGGCACACCGCCCGCGCCTCATCATCGAGATGATCGGCCAGCACCCACCGCACCCCCACCGTCGTCCCCGACGACATGCGCCGCTGCCGCATCTCCGCCCCCATCCGGGCGATCAGCTCCCGCGCGTCCTCAGTGCGCTCGTGGATCTGCTGCGCCAAGCCCGCCAACAGCGCATCCTCGAGGATGCGCCGCTCCGCGTCGGTCAACAGCAGCTCCTGCTCCCGCCGCGCCGCCCCGATCCGCACCGCGAACTCCGCCACCGACGAGAACCCCTGCTCGTCCTGCACCCGCACCACCGTCAACCCCTCCGGCGCATCCCACTGCAGCCGATAGTCCTGACCGGCCGCCGCGAGCTGACCGTCGAACTCCTGCAACGCCGCCGTCAACGCCGACCGAGCCGCCTTGCGGGCTCCGTCCCCGCCCTTGACCGTCGCCGTCGCCGCCGACAACGCCGCGTACAGCGCCCCCACCGCCGCGGGCACCGCAGGCACATCCCCGTCCGCCCGGGCGAGCCGAGCCTGCTCCGGCGCCGGCCACTCCACCGCCGCCGGCCACCGCAGCTCCTCCGAGATCCCCAAGAGCGCCAGCACATCCGGCCGCGCATACGGCGCCAGCTGCGCCGCATCAACCCGCGTCTCGGTCAACGCCGACCGCAGCGCCTGCTCCGCCGCGGCATGCGCAGCCTCCGCCTTCCCGAGCTGCTCGACCGCGTCGTCGTGCGCGCGGCGCGCGGCGCGTTGCTCCGCCCGCGCCGCCTCGATCCGTTCGCGGGCCTGCGCGAGTTGCACGTCGATCTGCTGCGCGTCGGCGCCCAACGCCTCACGCAGTGTCGCCAGCCGCTGCTGCTGCTGCCGCAGCGACTCCTCGGCCGTGACCGCCCGTTCGGCGGACGCACCGGCCGCCGCCCGGGTGTCCTCGCGCCGCACCTGCGCCTCCCGTGCCCGCTCGGCCGCCGCGACCTGCTCGCGCCGGGTGCGCAACACCGTCTGGCCCTGCGACTCGAAGAACCGGATCGCCGCCGCCAGCTGCTCGAGCTCGCGGGTCGTGCGGCGCCCGGTGCCGGGCCGCCACCGACCGCACCTGCCGCTCCTTCACGGAGCATTCGGCGATCACCTGATCGAGGTCCCGGTCGGCCGCGGCCGCCGCCTCCCCGGCGGTGCGCAGCGCCCCCGCGCACTCGCTGACCTTCCGCAACGCCGCGAGCACCGCGCCGGTGCGCGGCACCGCCGACGCGGCCCGATCCAGCCACGCCAGCCGTTCGCCGACCGCCACCCGCGCCGACTCCGCGTCCGCCATCCGCGCCCGCCCCGCGGCGATCTCCGCGTCGAGCTCGGACGATCGTAGGTGCCGGCGACGGGCCCGCGCGGTCGACCCGATGTACTCGGCCTGCGCCTTGGTGTGCCGACCCAGCTGCACCCCCTGGCGGTAGCCGCCGCGCTCGTCGACGCCCGGGCCGGTCTCGTCCGTCACCGCATCCGGCACCGCGACGGACGCCAGCACCTCCCGCACCCGCTCGGCCGGCACCCCGGTGTCCGGTTCCACGACCAGCACGTCGGCCAGCGTCCGGCCCGCGGGCCGCTGCGCCGGCGGCGCCGGCACCAGCACCGCGGCCCCCGCGGGCGCGTCCTCCGCTGCGCCGCACACCCAGCCCGTCAACAAGTTCGCCGCCTCCAGCGCAGCCTCGAGCCCCGCGGCCGCCTCGGCGCTGACCGCGTCCGCGAACCGCACCAGCCGCCACAGCGGCGCTCCCGACGTGCCGGTCGGTGCGGTCGACGCAGGGAACGCCGGGGGAGCGTCGTCGCGCTCGGCCTCGATCATGTCCCGCTCGGCCTGCAGCAGCGCGATCCGCTCCTGCTCGTCTGTGATTTCCGCGTCCAGGCCGCGGCGGCGGAACCGCAACTCCTCGACCATCGGCGCCGTGCGCTCGGCCAGCACCGCCGCCGGCGTCGCCGCCTCGTCGCCACCGGCCGCCGCGATCGCCGCCACCAGCGCCTCGAACAGCTCCTCCGGTCCGTCGACTGCCGACCACGCATCCCGATGACCGGTCCACCACTCCCGCAACAGGTTCGACGCCTCCGCGCGGGCCGCATCCACCGCCGCGTCCGCCGCGTCCACCGCCATCCGGGCGGACTCGAGCTGCGCGCGGGCGCGCTCGGCCGCCGCTTCCGCCCGCACCCGCGCCGCCGACGCCCCTTCGGCGGCCGCCACCGCGGTCCGCACCGCTCGCACATCCGCGGCCCGTTCCTCCGCGCACGCGGCGACCCTCGCTGCGATCTGTTCACCGCGGGTGTCCTCGGCCGGCACCGTCCACTCGATGCCCGCATCGCGCGCCGACGCGGCGAGCGCGTCCTCGGCGCGGTGCGCGGCGGCCGCCGCGTCCACGGCCGCCTCCGCTGCCCGTCGCGCCTCCTCCTCGCGTTGTGCCAGCTCCACCTGCGCGCGCTGCGCCTGCTCTGCCTGCCCGGCCGTGGTGCGCTCGAGATCCGCCACCACCTGCGCCAGATCGTCGAGCTGCTGCTTGCCCTCGTACGCGCTCGACCGCTGCAGCGCCTCGAGTGCCGCGCGGGTCTGCTCGAGGTCCCGCTCGGCGACCTCGAGCCGCTCGAGGGTCAGCGCCCGCTCCGCACCGGCCCGATCGAACGCCGCCACCGACGCCGTCCACTCCGAGGTGCCGGCGTCGACCGCCGCCAGCCGGGCCCCGAGCCGGTCGACGTCGGCGCGAGCCTGCTGACCCAGGTAGGTCGTATACACCCCGACGAACCGCTGCGCCGCGTCGTCTGCCGCCGCCAACGATTCCAGCGTGCGGGACACCTCCTCCATGTCGGCGAACGACCGCGCCGCCTCGAGCACCAGCTGCTCGTCGAGCGGCCGCAACCCGTCGGTCAGCGCCTGCGACAGCCCCTTCGGATCCAGATTCTTGGCCAGCTGCGGCCGGCGCAGCGTCAGGATCAGGTTGATCAGCTGCTCGTAACGCTCGATCCCGAGCCCAAACAACCGCGCGTCGATCGCCGCCCGGTAGTCCACCGGCCGGTCCGTGACCGCATCGGCACCGACCTCCTCGATCAGCTGCCGCCGCGTCAGCGGACGATCGGCCGCATCCAGCAGCGAGAAGTCCACACCGACCCGGCCGTCGACGACGAAATACCACCGCGTGACCTTGTCGTGGCCGCGCGCCGCGCGCATCCCGACCCCCACCGTCACCGCCTCCGGATCGTCCCGGCGCCCGCGGCAGAACTCCATCCACACATACGAATACGCACTGTCCTGCCCCTGATACAGCAGGTTGGACCGCATCGTGCGCTCCTCGCCGGCGAACGGGTTCAACCGCCGCGGCTCGATGCGACCGTCGAACACGAACGGGAACAGCACCTCGAGCGCCTTGGTCTTGCCCGACCCGTTGGGCCCCCGCAGCACCAGCCGACCGTCCGCGAACGAGAACTCCTGATCCCGGTAGTCCCACAGGTTGATGATCCCGGCCCGGGTGGGCCGGAAACGGGCACTGCTCACGACATCTCCGCTTCGTTCGAATCCTCGCCGGCCAGCGCGAGACGCGGATCGCGTTCGCGCACCGTCACCACCACCCCCCGGAACCGGGCCAGCGCCGGCAACGCCAGCACCCCGCCGGGCACCCGGGCCACCAGCCGCTGCCGCTCCAACACCGTCACCGCCGCCTCCAGCAGACCGGCCGGATCGGCCTGCCACTGCGCGGCGAAGGTACGGCCGAACTCGTCGGCCAGCCGCGCCACCGTCTCCGCCAGCCAACTGTCCTCGACCAGCGGATGCGCCGGCGCCGGCCGCGGCCCCGGGGGCGCATCCGCCGCAGCCGCGTCACCCGCCAGCGGCGCGAACACCCCGGCCGCCGGGATCGCGGCGTCCAATCCCGCCTCGAGCTCGGCCTCGGCGTCCACCGGCCGCGGCAACCGCACCGGTTCGCACCCCGGCTCCGACACCCGCGCGCAGATCTCCCCGGCCAGCAACAACGCCACCTGCGGAACCGTCCCCACCCCCGGAAACCGCAGATCCGACATCCGCCCCGACGAGTCCACCAGCGCGACGCCCTCCGCGCGGCGCTCGGCCACCAGCCCCGTCAACAGCTCGATCCCCGCGGTCGTGCGCGGCAGCGCCAGCTGCAGCCGCGCCTCGTCGTCGAGTTCCTCGGCATACACCACCGGCCGCTGCACCAGCGCCCGGCGCACCCGCCGCGCCACCTCCGCGGTGCCCACGCTCCGGTCCCCGTCGCGGCGGTCACCGGCGGCGAGCAGGCCCCGCACCGAGTGCAGGTGCTGCAGCGCCCGCGGCGGCCGGAACAACGCGGCCACCACGGGCCGGTCGATGTCGTAGAGGGCCTCACCTCGCTCCGGGTCCGACACCCAGCCCCCGGCGTCGCCGTCCGCCAGTGCGATCGCCCCCCGCGCCGCCAGCCACGCCACCGCGTCGACGAACGCGTCCCGGTCCGTCGCCCGCTCGGGAGCCAGTTCGACCCCGGGCACCTGTCCCGCCTCGGACGCGACCTGCTCGGCCAGCTCCGACAGGGTGATCTGCCCGCCCGCGCGGCCCAGCGCCGCCAGCGCCAGTGCCAGATATGCGTACCGGCGACGGTCGAAGGGCCGGTCGGTCACCGAGCGCGCCCCGCCCCCGGGATCGAGCCGGTCGGCGACGGTGAACAACCGCGCGGTCGTCTCGGTCACCTCGAGCCGGTACCCGAACAACTCGAGCAGGTCCTCCCGCAGCTCCGTCGCCCACCGGCGCAGCAGGGGCAGCGCGGCCCGGTCGGGGTATCGGGTGGTCACCAGGTGGTGCGAGAGGATCAGCCGTGCCGCCCGCTGGTAGGAATCCCGGTCGAGCGGCGAGATCCGCCGGGCGCTCACTGCACGCTCACCCGCAGCCCGTCCAGATGCAGCCGGCCCCGCGCCGTCCGGACCACCGTGCCCTCCGGGGCCGGGCTCAGCGTCAGCCGCACCCCGTTCTGGGTGCCCGTCGCACCCGGCACGGTGCCGCTGACCGGAACCCGCGCCGACAGCGCCGCGTCGAGCAGACCCAACAGCACCTCGGTCTCCGGCTCGGACAACTCCCGCTCGTCCACGCCGCCCGCCGCGAGGGAGCGTGCCGCCTCGGCCCGCGCCCGCTGCGTCGCCAGCTGCCGCTCCCGCAACCGCCGGATCCCGGATTCGTTGCGCTGCACCCGCGCCGGCGCTCCCGCCGACGGGGTGCGCCCGGTCTCGGCCAGCGTCCGGGCGATCGGCACGGGTGGCGCGTCCCACCACGACGTCGTCACCGGGACCGTCTCCGGGTCGGGATGCACGACGGAGAAGTGCCGCGGGCGGCCCAGGTCGAACACCGCGTCGAACAGCGCGTGCGCCGACTGCTCGTCCGGCGCGGCCGCGAACCAGGCGGCCAGGTGCCGCAGCTGCGATTCGCGGCTGACCCCGCCCCGGCGGGTCTCCGTCAATCGCCGCAGCAGCGCCAGCACCGCCGCGATCGCGCTCATCGTGCCGTCCCGGAGCCGCTCCGACTCGCTGGGCACGTCGGCGGCGCCGACGAACCACCGCTCGAGCCCACGCCACCGGGCCCGCCAGTCCGCGTGCCGCTCGGCCACGGACAACAGCATCCGCTCGTCGTGCGCGGCGGCGAACCCGAGCATGCGGTCGATCCCGGTCTCCTGCACCCGCGCCAGCGCCGCCGCGAGTTTAGGACCGTAGCGGGCCAGGTCGGTGCTGAACTCCCGCATGTGGGCCAGCACCGCATCCTTGTGCGCCAGGAACGACTCGGGTGTGACCTCGGTGGTGCGCACCAGGTCGCCGAGCATCAGGTAGAACCCGGCGGCCCGCTCGGCCATGTCCGACAACGTCGTGTCCAGCCGCGACAGTTTGCGGTAGACGAGCTCGCCGTCCCCGGCGTCGTTCGCCGCCGCCAGCTCGGTCAGGTCGGCCAGTAGATCCGCCAGGGCGAGACGCGACAGCGACGCGTCCTCGCCGCGCGCGCTCAGCACCTCTTCGACCGCCCGGAAGGCGTGGTAGCCGGCCCGGCCGAACTGATACACGTAGTGCCGGTTGCGGTACTCGGCCAGCGACGCCACCCGGGTGCCGTCGTAGCTGCGTTCGAGCACCCCCCAGGCGTGCAGCTGCTCGAGGAGGGGCGCCACGTCCTGAGCGGACAGTGCCGCCGCCGGATCCGTCGAGCCGGTCCGCTCGAGGATCGCCGCGACCTCGGCGGCGTGCAGCAGCACGACGTAGTTGGCCCGAGCGATGTCGAAAGCCCGCAGCACCCAGAGGTACTCGGCCCGCTTCTCGGCCGTGGCGAACGAGAACAACCGGAGCCGATCGTGCTGCACCCCGGGCCCCGGGTCGGTGTGCCCGGCGGGCGGCTGCGTTTCGTTCACCGTGACAGGGTAGGCGGGGGCGGCCCACGTGCCACGCAACCCCCGGTGCCGTGCGTGCCACACCCGGGGCGGGAGGCGCCGCCGTGCCTCGCGTGGGCGTCCGGTCGTCGCCGGGGTCGGGAACGTCGCCGCTCGGTCAGCTCTCGGCCGGCGTCGTCTCCGTCGGGTCCGCCTCGCGGCGGGTCTCGGCCGCCGCGGCGTGTGCCGCGGCGAGCTCGCCCCGGAGCCGGTCCCGCTCGCCGCGCAGGTCGACGATCTCGGCCCGCAGTTCGTCGCCTCGATCGCGGGCCGCGGTCTCGGCGGCCCGCGCGGCGGCCGCCGCGACGCGAGCCTCCTCGAGGGCGCCGCGCAGTTCCTCGACGCGGGCGCGTTCCGCCGTGAGATCGGTGTCGAGCCGGGCCACGGCCGCGGCGGCCGTGGCCGCCTCCTTCTCCGCCGCGGCGCGGGTGTGCGCCAGTTCGTCACGCAGGGTCGCGAGCTCCGATTCGAGCCGGGCGAGCTGCTGTTGCTGGGTGGTGACGGTCGACCGGTACTCGGCGATCTCCGCGGCGTGCGCGGCCGCGGTGGCGTCGATGCGTTCCTGCCAGGTGCGCAGTGTGTCCGCGTGCTCCTCGGCCGCTCGTGTCGACTCGTCGCGATGCGCGGTCTCGAGGTCCCGGATCCGGGTGTCGTGCGCGGCGCGGGCGTCCGCCAGCTCGCGGTCGACGGCCTCGACGGCGGCCTCCGCGTTGTCGCGGTCCTCGGTTGCCTGGGCGAGTTGCTCGCGCAGGCGGGCGATCCTGGCATCCGCGTCCGCCTTCACCTTCGCCAGCTCCGTGGTGGCCCGGGTCATCTGCGCCTCGAGTGCGTCCGGGTCGGTGAGCTTGTCGACGGCCGCGGTGATCTGCGCGGCGACGGCGTTGTACTGCGCGAGCGACGTCGCGTTCAGGGTGCGGAGCGCGGCGACGGCGGACGCCAGGTTGGTGGCTGCTTCGGCCGGGCCCGGGGGAGTGGTCAGCTCGGCCAGGGAGGCCGCCTCCCTCTTCTGCCGTTCGCGTTCTCGGTAGGCCCGGACCCGGTCTGCGGCGGACGCGTACTTGCGCGGCCGTCCCGGCTTCGGGCGCGCGTCGGGCATGCGTTGGTCGGGCATGCGCTGGTCGGGCAGGGAGTCGCCGGTGCTCGCTTCGCTCACGGATTCCTCATCTCGGTCGGTGGTTGCCGCCATATCTATCAGGGGGAGGGAGAGGCCAGGAGGCGTTAGTGGAATCGGCTGCCTACGGAATTCCTTGATTAGCCGAATCACTGCCCAGCTCTTTCTCGACCGAGCTCACCAGCCGAGCACACGAGGAGGGGGCCTTCCGGCGGGCTGAATACGGGCCCCGGCGCGTCCTATGGGCCGCAGTGTACGTGTCTCAAAACGAAATGAATTACGAAACGAAATGAATGAGAAAAAATAATAGCAGTTAGATAACTGGTGCTATGCGGACGAAACTCGAAACGTTACGAAGACCCATCCAGTCGACCTCCGAAAGGGCGCATAGATTCGCATATATGCATGGATCGGGCATGATCGTCATAACCCCCTCTTATAGTGAGTCAGAACGCCGTGGGTGGGCGAAAAGCGGGGAGGGGTTCCGTGCCGGGGCTCAGCGGTGAACCATCGGCCCTTCCGTGCCCACACGGGAGCGGGAGATCTCTACGGATCGGACTGGCGCGGAACAGGTTTCGTGGCCGGACGGGCGCGAAGATGCGCTCGTTCACCCTGCTTGCCGAACAGGCTGAGGAACTCGACCGGTTCGGCACCGGCGGCGCCGAACCAGTGCGGCACGCGAGTGTCGAACTCGGCCGCCTCCCCGGGGGAGAGAACCAGGTCGTGCTCACCGAGGACGAGCCGTAGCCGTCCGTCGAGGACGTAGAGCCACTCGTACCCCTCGTGGGTCTGGGGATCCGGTTCCCCGCGGCTGCTGTCGGCGGGGAGCACCAGCTTGTACGCCTGGATCCCGCCGGCCCGCCGGGTGAGCGGCACCATGGTCATGCCGTGCCGGGTGACGGGACGCAGGTGAATGCGCGGGTCGCCCGTCGGCGGGGCGCCGACCAGTTCGTCGAGCGTCACCCCGTGCGCTCTGGCCAGGGGCAGCAGCAGCTCGAGCGTCGGTCGGCGGGTCCCGGACTCGAGTCGGGACAGGGTGCTCACCGAGATGCCCGTCGCCGCCGAGAGATCGGTCAACGTCGTCTCGCGGGTACGCCGCAGCGCGCGGAGCCGGGGTCCGACCGTCGCGAGCGCCTGGTCGAGATCGTCCATGCGGGAATTTTGCCATATCGGCAAGTTATGTTGCCAGTCATTGCGGTCGGCACGCACAGTCGTCGTGGAGGTGGTCGAGATGAGCGACGTGCTCGGGTACGGATACGACGTGATAGTGATCGGCGGGGGAGCCGCCGGGTTGAACGCGGCACTGATGCTCGCCCGCGCGCGACGATCGGTGGTCGTCGTCGACGCGGGTGCGCCGCGCAATGCACCGGCGACGGGTGTGCACGGGCTGCTGGGCCGCGAGGGGATCCCGCCGGCCGAACTGCTCGAGCGCGGCCGGGGCGAGGTCCGCGGATACGGCGGTGACGTGGTGCGCGCCGGCGTGGATGCTGTCACCCGCAGAGACGGCGGGTTCGAGGTGGCGCTGTCCGACGGCCGGGTGACCCGTGGTCGTCAGGTGCTGGTGGCCACCGGAGCGGTCGACGACCTGCCCGACGTACCCGGCCTGCGGGCACGGTGGGGACGAGACGTGCTGCACTGCCCGTACTGCCACGGCTGGGAGGTCCGCGACCAGGCGATCGGCGTGCTCGCGAGCGGCCCCATGTCCGTGCACCAGGCCCTGCTGTTCCGGCAGTGGAGCGCCGACGTCACCTTCTTCACCCACACGGCGCCGGGGCCCGCCGCAGAGGAGGCGGAGCAACTGGCCGCGCGTGGCGTCCGGGTGATCGACGGTGAAGTCGTGGCAGTGGAGACCGTCGACGACCGACTTGCGGGGGTACGGCTGCGTGGGGACCGGACGATCGCCCGGGAGGCGCTGGTGGTCGCGCCGCGGATGGTGGTGCGCACCGATTTTCTCGCGCCCCTCGGGGTGCGGCCGGCGCAGCATCCGGCCGGGGTGGGAGAGCACATTCCGGCGGACGTGACCGGCCGCACCGACGTCCCCGGCGTCTGGGTTGCCGGTAACGTCACCGATCCCGTCGCCCAGGTGGGTGCCGCCGCGACGGCAGGCGCGGCCGTCGCCGCCCGGATCAACGCGGACCTGATCGCCGAGGAGACACGGCAGGCAGTCGAGGCCCGTCACGGTCGAGTCCCGGGCCGGTCGCACACGCCCGCGCGCTGACCGGCGGGAACAGCTTCTGCCCGGGGCGCCGCACGGGTGCGTGCGTCGCACCCCCGAGCCGGGCACGACGCGCCGGCCGGTGTCGTCGACGCGAGGGGCGCGATCGACGCGTATCGTCCGTGCGCGAAGGGTCGGGCAGAGGAGTGGTGTCACCGTGACGAATCAGTTGCCGGGCAATGATTCCCCCGAGTCGCCACTGCCTGCGCCGGCGCTTCCCCCCGGTGTGGAGGAGGCGATGCGCCGGCTCCGCGCCAAGGCCGCATCGGAGAACACCCGCGCCGCCGTGACCAGCGACTGGAACAAGTTCGCCCGATGGTGCGACACCGTCGGTCACGTCCCCCTTCCGGCCGCGCCCGAACTCGTGGGCTGGTACCTGACCGAGAAGTCGGGCGAACTGCGACCCGACGGGCGGTGGGCGTACGCCCCGTCGACCCTCGCGCGATGGGTCGCGACGATCAACAAGATGCACGCCTTGGCGGGACTGCCGAAGCCGGGACACCACGAGGCCGTGCGAGACGTGGTGCGGGGCATCCGGCGGACCCGTGCGGCGCCACCGGCGCGCCGCACACCCCTGCTCACCGACGACATCCGGGCGATCGTCGGAGCGATGCGCACCGCCGCCACCGAGTGGCCGGATCGGGTAGCCGAGCGCCGCGACTCCGCCCTGCTACTGCTGGGGCTCGCCGGTGCGATGCGCCGGTCGGAACTGTCGGCACTGGCCATGTCCGATGTCGTCGCCCATCGGTCCGACGGGTTGTACGTGACGATTCGTCGCTCGAAGGCGGATCGGGACGCGCGCGGGCGCACCGTCACGCTCCCGTACGGCCGGGATCCGCAGACCTGCCCGGTGTGCGCCTACCGGCGCTGGCGCGAGGTGCTCGACGCATGGGACGCGGACGGTGGGGCGGCGGTGCGGGAGTTGGTGAGCGACGAGTGTGCCGCCGGCGACGAGCACTGCTGCCGCGGTGTCGCGCCGGGGACGGGGAGTGTGGAACGGCCGCTGTTCCGCACGATCCACCGCACCGGTGCCGTCGGCAGCGGCGCCCTGAGCGGGCAGTCGGTGCACTCGATGATCCAGCGCCGGGCGCGGCAGGCGGGGTTCGCGCCCGAGGTGGTTGCCACCTTGGGCGGGCACAGCCTGCGCGCGGGGTTCGTCACCCAGGCCGTCCGCAACGGAGCCACGACCCAGACGATCATGACGCAGACGGGGCACGCCGACGAGCGGATGGTGGCGCTCTACAGCCGCCAGCACGCCGGACTCGCCGGCAATGCCGTCACCGCGCTCGGCCTCTGACCACGGTCAGGTGCGCCCCACGGGCCGGCGCCACGCGCTCGGGTCGGCGGTGAGCGCCGCGAGCAGGTGTTCGGCGGCGTTCGGATTGCGGAACGGTCCGGCCAGCAGGTCCGCATAGACCTGGGACGGTGCCGCGAAGCGCAGTCCGTCGCGTCGCTCCATCCGCTCGAACACCACCGGCGACCACGGCGTGGCCACCACGACGTCGGCGCCGCGGTCGACCGGGCGCAGACCCAGGGCCTGGGCGAACGTGTCCGGGTCGTCGGCGTACACCTCGAGGACCTCGGCGCCTGCGTAGTCGGTGGCCCCGAGACCGGTGATCGCATAGCTCAGGTCGAGCGGTTCGGAGAGATCCGCCCGTACCGTGCCGATGCCGTCGGGCGCGGCGAATCCCCTTGTGACGCAAGGCTTACGGTCCGCAGCCCACGCGCGCAGCATCTTCTCCCAATGCACCATCGTGATCGGGCCGCGCGGAATGCGGCGGATCAGTTCTCGTTCCCCGAGGACCTCGACGACGCGGTAGGTGGCGCCGGTGGAGGCACCGGAGAGCCGGATCAGTTCCGGTACGGACATCTCCCCGGTGAAGTCGGCGAGCGCCCGGACCACGCGTTCGGACGGTTCGCCGGTGAGCACGCCCGACGGCCGGCCGGGCCCGCGCCACGGGTCGGCGTCGGCGCCGCGGTTGCGCACCCACATCGCCGGCCGGGACGCGACGAGCGTGAGATTCCCGGTCGCGTCGGAGTACGAGATGCCGTGCTGATCGAGCTGGCGGCGGACCGGATCGGAGAGATAGTGAGCGCACACGAATCCGCGGTCGGACTCGGACAGTTCCGCGGCGATGCGCGCGACGTCTCCGCTGAGGACGCCGCGGGACGCGATGACCGCGTACGACACCGATTCGCCGTCGGGCGCGGTCACGAGGATCCGGTCGGGGGCCGCGGGGGAGCGGGGGCGGTCGGAGGTGACCGTCCAGCCCAGGGGCAGGCACGCCTCGACCACGGCGATGGCGCGGCGGTAGATGTCGATGGGCCGCTCCGGGCGGGGGCCCGTCGCGCTGTCGGCTGGTTCTGCGAGCGGTGCGGACGCGGTCATGTCCCCACCATAGGTAATCGGTACGACACGGAAGCCCAACAATTTGCGAACACTCGTCCTCGGCCCGTAGTGCAGGGGAGCGGAGCGACAGGCGACGAGGCGCAGAGTCTCGGAACAGCAGAATCCGGAGGCCGATGTTCCGTCCGGTCGGTCCCGAGCCGGCGAAGCCACGTGAGGACGTCGAGGGTGGTGCGAAGTGGAGGCCGACTCGGCGGTCGCCCGGAACGACGGGAAGTATTCCGAACAATACGGAACAGATAAAATTACCGAACCCTTCCTCACTCCCACGACAACTCGCCAACAAACAAAGCAAAGACCCCCGGGCGGCACCTGCGGACTACAGTCCGGGAGTGCCTGCGCCGCGTCCGAATCGCCCGTCTCGCCGGTCTGTGCTGATGTCGCTGGTGGCGGCGGCGATCGCTGTGTATGCCGGCGTACTCCTCCTGTTCGGGGTGAGTTCGCACGAACGGCGGGAGTGGCGGCCCGTGGAGGTGGCTGCCGACTCGGTGCTCGTGGTGGTGACGATGAAGTCGCTGCAGCCGACGGTCGACCGGGTGCATGCGGAGGTCACCATCTATCCCGGGGAGTCGTTCCTCGATGCGAACGGGGCCACGCTCGCCGTGCCGCTGAGTGTGCTGCTCGTGCCGGCTGTCGCGCAGTCGGAGTTGTTCTTCCCGGCTCACACCGTGCCTGTCGCCTACCCGGTGGAACTGCTGGCGCGGGGGCAGGCGATCCGCTGGCCGTTCGACGTCTTCGACGTCACGCCGGTCGTCGTGGAGGTCGACGTGGGGGAGGGAGCGGAGCGGGAGCCGGTGCCGTCGGCGGTGCTGATCGACGGCCGCATCGACGGGTGGTCGATCGACCGTAGAGCGGTCGTGGCGGCCCCGGAGCTCGGTTTCCCCGAGGGGGTGGACGGCACCGAGGTGGTGTTCGTGCGCACCGGGGGCACTCTGGTGTATGCGGCGATCCTGCTGCTGATGATGGTCGTCCTCGCGGTGCTCGCCGCGTTCGTCGCGGTGCAGACGTTCCGGCGGCGCCGGGCAGTCGAAACCGACATGCTCGCCTGGATGGCGGCCATGCTGTTCGCCGTGGTTCCGCTGCGAGGCATCCTGCCGGGTTCGCCGCCGATCGGGTCGTGGGTCGACGTGGCGGTGACCATCTGGGTGGTCACCGCCCTCGTCGCCGCGCTGACGCTGTACGTGTACTGCTGGTGGCGTGACAGCCACCCGTCGCTCACCCGACGGTGACGACGATCCGGCCGTCGTGCACCCGCGCGGGGTAGATGTGGACGGGGTCGATGCCGGGTGCGGTGCACCGTCCGGTGTCGAACCTGAACGCGTACTGGTGCAGGGGGCACACGACGAGGTCGGGGTCGATCTGGCCGTCGGCGAGCGGTCCGCCCCGGTGTGGGCACACCGCGTCCAGCGCCCGGACGGTGCCGTCGCCGAGCAGGAACACGGCGATCTGCCGTCCGCCCGCCGTGTAGGTGCGGCCTTCGCCCGGGGTCAGGTCGCTCAGCGCGCCCACCTCGTACTCCCGCGCGGTGGTCCGGCTTTCGGTGGTGGTCATCGGACCGGCACCTGCGGCAGCGGGAGCAGCGGCAGCGCGGGACGGAACTGTGCCGGCGACTTCGGGGCTGTCCGTTCGAGCCAGGGGTCCCGGTATGCCGCGACGGCGGCGCCGATGCGGTCGTCGAGTCCGGTCACGATGTCCTCCTCGTCTCGGACCAGCAGCGCCTGGAGCCGGTCGATGCCGACGCGGGGCACGAAGTCGTAGGTTCGCTCGAGCCATGCGGCGTTCTCGCGGTAGTACTGGATGAACCGGCCGGCCAGGGCCAGGACGTCGTCGCCGGACACGGGGCCGGCGAGCAGGTCACCCTTGCGGATGTGGGCGCCGGCGGCGCCGCCGACGTAGATCTCCCAGCGTCCGTCGCCGACCGCGACGACGCCGAAGTCCTTGCACAGCGCTTCCGAGCAGTTGCGGGGGCATCCGGCCACGGCGAGTTTCAGCTTGGCGGGTGTCTCGAGTCCCTGGAAGCGTTCCTCGAGGGCGATGCCGAGCGCGGTCGAGTCGCCGAGGCCGAAGCGGCAGAAATCGCTGCCGACACAGG
The DNA here is from genome assembly GCF_016804345.1 of Rhodococcus ruber. Classification (NCBI taxonomy): domain Bacteria; kingdom Bacillati; phylum Actinomycetota; class Actinomycetes; order Mycobacteriales; family Nocardiaceae; genus Rhodococcus; species Rhodococcus ruber. Next base: position 3,065,540 of record NZ_CP044211.1, read on the forward strand.
TCTTGACGGTGCGGAAGCTCTTTCCGTAGGCGTATCCGGAGGGCATGTCCAGGTCGGCCCACACCTTCGGCAGGTCCTCCTTGCGGATGCCGAGCAGGTCGATGCGCTGGCCGCCGGTGACCTTGACCATGGGCACGTCGTACTTGTCGGCGACGTCGGCGATGCGCCGCAGCTGGTCCGGGGTGGTGACCCCGCCCTTCATCTGCGGCACCACGGAGAAGGTGCCGTCGCGCTGGATGTTGGCGTGGACGCGGTCGTTGATGAACAGCGCACCCCGTTCGTCGACCCAGTCCGGGCCCCACACGGTGCGCAGCAGCGACGCGAGCGGCATCTTGGCGGTGGCCTCCTCGCGGCCGCCGGGGGCGAGTTCGGCGAAGACCTGGGAGACCGCACGCAGGTCGCGGCGACGGATCTCGGCGATCAGGTCCGGCTTGGCGAGCGGGATGCACGGCACGTACCAGTTCGCGGCGGGGTCCGCGGCGAGGGCGCCGCCGGCGGCGCAGGCGACGATGTCGGCGACCAGGCTCTTGCACGAGCCGCAGCCCTTCCCGGCGCGGGTGCGGGCGCACACCTGCGCGAGGGTGCCGGCGCCGTCGTGGACGCAGGAGACGATGTCACCCTTGCTGACGCCGTTGCAGTTGCACACCTGGGTTTCGTCCGGCAGGTCGGCGGCGACGTCGGCGCCCTGCGGGTCGCCGAGGTCGAACAGCAGCGCCGCGCGGTCCGCGGGGATCTCGATCCTGCCGTCGAAGGCCTGGGTCAGGGTGGTGGCTCTGCTCACGTCGCCGAGCAGCATGGCGCCGACGAGCCGGTCGTCGCGCACGACGATGCTCTTGTAGATGCCGCTGCGCGGATCGTAGAACTGGACGAACTCGTCGTCTTCGTGTTCGGGTCCCTTGATGCCCATCGCGACGACGTCGATGCCGGCGACCTTGAGGGCGGTGCCGGTGCGCGAGCCCTCGTACGCGGCGTGGGGATTCGTGCCGGTGAGGTGCTCGGCGAGGACGACGGCCTGTTCCCAGACGGGTGCGACGAGGCCGTACACCTCGCCGCGGTGCTGGGCGCATTCGCCGACGGCGTAGATGCTCGATTCTTCCTCGCAGCGCATCTGGTCGTCGACGACGATGCCGCGTTCGACGACGAGGCCGCCGGCGCGGGCGAATTCGGTGTTGGGACGGATGCCGGCGGTGACCACGACCATGTCGGTGTCGACGACGGTGCCGTCGGCGAAGTGCACGGCGGTCACGGCGCCGCGGTCGTCGCGCAGGACGGCGGTGGTGCGGGTGCCGGTGTGCACGGTGATGCCGAGTCGTTCGATTTCGGTGCGCAGTACCCGGCCGCCGCGTTCGTCGAGCTGCTGGTTCATCAGGTGGGTGGGCGAGTGCACCACGGTGACGGTCAGGCCCTGGGTGCGCAGCCCGTAGGCGGCTTCGAGGCCGAGCAGGCCGCCGCCGACGACCACGGCGCGGACGTCGTCGTGGGCGTCGGCCATCTGCAGCATGCCGTTGGTGTCGGCGAGGGTGCGGAAGCCGAAGACCCCGCGGCCGAGCCGTCCGTCCGGTTCACGCAGCCCGTCCATGTTGGGGAAGAAGGTGTTCGATCCGGTCGCGACGACGAGCAGGTCGTAGGGGACCTGCCGGCCGGACTCGCACGTGACGGTCTTGCCGAAGCGGTCGAGACGGGTGGCGCGGTCACCGGCATACAAGGTCACGCCGTTCGCGCGGTACCAGCTCATCGGGTTGAGGACGAGGTCGTCGTCGACGTCGGCCTCCCCGGCCAGCACGTGGGAGAGCATGATCCGGTTGTAGTTGCCGTACGGCTCGTCGCCGATCATGGTGATGTCGAACTGGTCCCGGCCGCCGCGCGCGAGGATCTCCTCGACGGTGCGGGCGCCGGCCATGCCGTTGCCGACGACGAGCAGGCGCCGGCGCGGGCCGTGGTGGTGCGACGCGGTTGGAGTCATGCGTCCAGGGTTGCCGGGGGCGGTGACGGCTCGGCGGCACCGGGGTTACGCGGCGGTCAGGAAGTGCTCACCGCCGCCGGGGTGAGGATGTCAGCGGGAGGGGGAGTCGCGGCGCGGCATCGCGAGCGGGGCGACGACGGCGAGCACGAGGGCGGGCACGACGAAGCTCGCGACCGGGGCGGCGGCGTAGAGGGGGGTCAGTGCCAGCGGGGCGACGGCGCCGCCGGAGAACCGGAACGCCTGCACCACCGAGACGGCGCCGCCGCGGTTGCGGCCCGAGGAGCCGAGGACGGCGGCGTTGACCCCGACGAGCACACACTGGGAGGCGATGCCGGCGACGAACCACGCGGCCGCGACCAGCCACAGCAGTCCGGCGGTGCCGACGACGACGACGAGACCGGCGCCGGCGAGGGCGCCGAGCAGCACGGTGCGACGGGCGCCGATGCGGTCGATGAGGGTGCCGACCCGGCGGGCGGTGAGGATGCCGGCGACGCCGAAGCCGGTCAGGAGCAGGCCCCGTTGCGTGGGGGTCAGACCGAAGACGTCCTCGGCGCGGAAGGCGAGCAGGAAGTTCAACCCGCCGAGTGCTCCCCAACCGAGCAGGGCGACGACCCCGATGCGCACCACGTCGGGGCGCAGCGCGTCGCGCAGCCGTGGCGGGGCCTCGCCGGTGGGCGCGGTCAGCTGCTCGGGCAGGCCGATCACGGCGAGGACGGCGGCCGCCACGGCGATCACGACGAACGCCCACCGCCAGTCGACCTCGGCGGCCAGCCCCCCGACGAGCGGGGCCGAGGTCTGTCCGGCGGCCTGCATCGCCCCGAACAGGCCCAGGGCGCGGCCGAGGCGGGCCCGCGGGACGAGCGCGGCGAGCGCCGCGAGCAGCAGCGGGGTGGTGAAGGCGTTGGCGACGCCCTGCAGGGCCCGGGATGCGAGCAGCAGCCCGAGGGTGGGGGCGAGCGCGGACGCCAGCGACGCGACGGCGTAGACGATGTACGCGGTGCGGACGGTGCGGACCCGTCCCCACCGTGCCCCGAGGGTGCCGGAGACGAGCATGGTCAGCGCGAACGGTCCGAGGTAGGCGGTGAGGGTGCTCGCGGCCGCGCCGGCGCTCACGCCGGTGGAGGCGCCGATCTCCGGCAGCATCGACGCCACGACACCGCCGCCGAAGGGTCCGAGGAATCCTCCGGCGTAGAGGGCGGCACGCGGCAGCGAGGCGCGTGCCGCCCTCACTGGGTGAAGCCGCCCGGGCCTCGTCGCCGCAGGTAGCGTTCGAACTCGGCGGCGAGGGCGTCGCCGTCGATCTTGGCGATGACCTCGGAGATGTCCGATTCGGCGTCGCCGCGTTCCTCGAGGGCGCGGACGTATTCGGCGATCTCCTCGTCGTCCTCGGTCATCGCGGTGACGGTCTGTTCCCATTCCTCGGCGAGGACCGGCAGTTCGCCGAGCGGGACCTCGAGGTCGAGGACGTCTTCGACGCGGCGCAGCAGCGCGACGGTGGCCTTGGGGTTCGGGGGTTGCGAGACGTAGTGGGGGACGGCGGCCCAGAACGACACGGCGGGCACGCCGGCGCGGACGCACGCATCCTGCAGGACCCCGGCGATGCCGGTGGGCCCTTCGTACCGCGAGCCTTCCAGGTTGAAGCGTTTGGCGGCGTCGGTGCTGTAGGCGGTGCCGGTCACGGGGACGGGCCGGGTGTGGGGGGTGTCGGCGAGCAGGGCACCGAGGATGACGACGGTGTGCACGCCGATCTCGTCGGCGAGTTCGATGATGGCGTCGCAGAAGCTGCGCCAGCGCATGTTGGGTTCGATGCCGCGCAGCAGCACGACGTCGCGTGTGCTGCCGGGCGGCGAGCACACCGACAGGCGGGTGGCGGGCCATTCGATCTCGCGGGTGACGCCGTCGACGAGACGCACCATGGGGCGGTTGACCTGGTAGTCGTAGTAGTCCTCGGAGTCCAGTTCGGCGAACGGTTCGGCGTCCCAGATGAGCTCGAGGTGTTCGACGGCGCCGCTGGCCGCGTCACCGGCGTCGTTCCACCCTTCGAATGCGGCGACCAGCACCGGGTCACGCAGGGTCGGCACGTCCGGTTCCGGGGTCTCGGCGAACTCGCTTGCACTCACCTGTCCAGCCTACGGCGAGAGCCGGACGGGCCGCCCACTAGTCTGGAACGCATGTCCACCCCATTGCACTCTGCCTTGCTCGATGCGCTCTCGCAGCGCGTTGTCGTGGGAGACGGGGCGATGGGCACGATGTTGCAGGCCGCGGATCTGAGTCTGGACGACTTCCGCGGCCTCGAGGGGTGCAACGAGATTCTCAACGACTCCCGGCCCGACGTCATCCGGGGAATCCACCGGGCGTACTTCGAGGCGGGAGCGGATGCCGTTTCCACCAACACCTTCGGTTGCAACCTGCCCAACCTCGCCGACTACGACATCGCCGATCGCATCCGGGACCTGTCCGAACGCGGCGCCCGCCTGGCCCGGGAGGTGGCCGACGAGATGGGTCCCGGCCCGGACGGCATGGGACGGTTCGTGCTGGGCTCGATGGGTCCGGGCACGAAGCTGCCCACCCTCGGTCATGCCCCGTTCGCCGTGTTGCGTGACGCCTACACCGAGTCCGCGCTGGGCATGCTCGACGGCGGCGCCGACGCCATCCTCGTCGAGACCTGCCAGGACCTGCTGCAGGCGAAGGCCGCGATCGTCGGTAGCCGCCGCGCGATGGAGCGGTCCGGTCGGCGCATTCCGATCGTCACCCACGTGACGGTGGAGACGACCGGCACGATGCTGCTCGGCAGCGAGATCGGGGCGGCCCTGACGGCGCTCGAGCCGCTGGGCATCGACCTGATCGGGCTGAACTGTGCCACCGGCCCGGAGGAGATGAGCGAGCACCTGCGGCATCTGTCCAAGCATGCCCGGCTGCCGGTGTCGGTGATGCCGAACGCGGGCCTGCCGGTGCTCGGGGCCAACGGCGCCGAGTACCCGTTGACCCCGGAGGAACTGGCGCAGGCGCTCAGCGGGTTCGTCGCCGAGTTCGGGCTGGCGCTGGTCGGCGGCTGCTGCGGCACCACCCCCGAGCACATCCGGCAGGTCGCCGAGGCGGTGCGCGAGACCGAGCGCGCCGAACGCGCTCCCCGGCCGGAGCCGGGCGTGTCGTCGTTGTACTCGGCGGTGCCGTTCGAGCAGGACTCGTCGATCCTGATGATCGGCGAGCGCACCAATTCGAACGGGTCGAGGGCGTTCCGGGAGGCGATGCTCGCCGGGGATCATCAGAAGTGCCTGGACATCGCGAAGGATCAGATCCGCGACGGCGCGCACCTGCTGGATCTGAACGTGGACTACGTGGGCCGCGACGGCGCCGCCGACATGGCGGATCTGGCGAGCCGGCTGGCGACGGCGTCGACGTTGCCGATCATGATCGATTCGACGGAGCCGGACGTGATCCGGGCCGGTCTCGAGCATCTCGGGGGCCGGTGCGCGGTGAACTCGGTGAACTACGAGGACGGCGACGGCCCGGGTTCGCGGTTCGAACGGATCATGCAGCACGTGGTCGAGCACGGTGCCGCGGTGGTCGCGTTGACGATCGACGAGGAGGGTCAGGCGCGTACCGCCGAGCACAAGGTGCGCATCGCCGAGCGGCTGATCGCGGATCTGACCGGCAACTGGGGCCTCGGCGAGGAGGACATCGTCGTCGACGCCCTGACGTTCCCGATCTCCACCGGGCAGGAGGAGGTCCGCCGGGACGCCATCGAGACGATCGAGGCGATCCGCGAGATCAAGCGCCGGCATCCGCGGGTGCACTTCACCCTGGGCATCTCGAACGTGTCGTTCGGACTGAACCCGGCGGCGCGGCAGGTGCTGAACTCGGTGTTCCTGCACGAGTGTGTGCAGGCGGGGCTGGACACGGCGATCGTGCACGCGTCGAAGATCCTGCCGATGGCGCGGATCCCGGACGAGCAGCGCGAGACGGCGCTGGACCTGGTGTACGACCGGCGGCGCGAGGGATACGACCCGCTGCAGAAGCTGATGGCGCTGTTCGAAGGGGTGTCGGCGGCGTCGTCGCGCGAGTCCCGCGCGCAGGAGCTCGCTGCGCTGCCGCTGTTCGAGCGGCTCGAGCGGCGGATCGTCGACGGCGAGCGCAACGGGCTCGAGGCGGATCTGGACGAGGCGATGCAGACGACGCCGCCGCTGGCGATCATCAACGACACGCTGCTGTCGGGGATGAAGACGGTCGGGGAGCTGTTCGGCTCGGGGCAGATGCAGCTGCCGTTCGTGCTGCAGTCCGCCGAGGTGATGAAGGCGGCGGTGGCGTACCTCGAGCCGCACATGGAGTCCACCGGCGACGAGGGCAAGGGCCGGATCGTGCTGGCCACCGTCAAGGGCGACGTGCACGACATCGGCAAGAACCTCGTCGACATCATCTTGAGCAACAACGGCTACGAGGTGGTCAACCTCGGCATCAAACAGCCGATCGCGACGATCCTGGACGCGGCCGTGGACAAGAACGCCGACGTGATCGGCATGTCCGGGCTGTTGGTGAAGTCGACCGTGGTGATGAAGGAGAACCTCGAGGAGCTCAATCACCGCGGGGTGGCGCAGCGGTTCCCGGTGCTGCTCGGCGGTGCCGCGCTGACCCGCTCGTACGTCGAGAACGACCTGGCCGAGATCTACGACGGTGAGGTGTCCTACGCGCGCGATGCGTTCGAGGGGCTGCATCTGATGGACCGGGTCATGGCCGTCAAGCGCGGCGAGGGCCCGGCGCCGGACAGCCCGGAGGCGGTCGCGGCGAAGGAGAAGGCCGCCGAGCGCAAGGCGCGGCACGAGCGGTCCAAGCGGATCGCGGAGAAGCGCAAGGCCGCCGAGACGCCGGTGGAGGTGCCGGAACGCTCCGATGTGGCCGCCGACCTCGAGGTGCCCACCCCGCCGTTCTGGGGCACCCGGGTGGTCAAGGGGGTGGCGCTGGCCGACTACGCGGGCCTGATCGACGAGCGGGCGCTGTTCCTGGGACAGTGGGGGCTGCGCGGGCAGCGCACCGGGGACGGGCCGACGTACGAGGAGCTGGTGGAGAGCGAGGGCCGGCCGCGGCTGCGGTACTGGCTCGACCGGTTGTCCACCGAGGGGATCCTGGCGCACGCCGCCGTGGTGTACGGGTACTTCCCGGCGGTGTCGGAAGGCGACGACGTGGTGGTGCTGGCCGAGCCGCATCCGGACGCCGCCGAGCGGTACCGGTTCACCTATCCGCGGCAGCAGCGCGGCCGGTTCCTGTGCATCGCCGACTTCGTGCGGTCGCGGGCGGACGCGCGGGCGAAGGGGCAGGTGGACGTGCTGCCGTTCCAGCTGGTGACGATGGGGCAGCCGATCGCGGACTTCGCGAACGAGTTGTTCGCGGCGAACTCCTACCGGGACTACCTGGAGGTGCACGGCATCGGCGTGCAGCTGACCGAAGCGCTGGCCGAGTACTGGCACCGGCGGGTCCGGGAGGAGCTGGTGCTCGCCGGCGGTCACAACCTGGCCGAGGAGGATCCGGCGGACGTGGCCGAGTTCTTCAAGCTGGGCTACCGCGGGGCGCGGTTCGCGTTCGGGTACGGGGCGTGCCCGAACCTCGAGGACCGCATCAAGCTGGTCGAGTTGCTCGAGCCGGACCGGATCGGGGTGGAGCTGTCGGAGGAGCTGCAGCTGCATCCGGAACAGTCCACCGACGCGTTCGTCCTGCATCACCCGGAGGCGAAGTACTTCAATGTCTAGCGCGGTGGCCACGTCGACGCTGCGAGCGGTCCTGTGGGACATGGACGGCACGCTGCTCGAGTCGGAAACGTTGTGGGACATCGGGATGCGGGAGTTGTCGCTGCGCCTGGGCGCGCCCATGACGGACGAGACACGGCGGGCGACGATCGGGGCGTCGAGCGCGTTCGCGTTGCGGACGGTGTTCGAGTCGCTCGATCTCGTCCCGGACCCCGACGCCCTGGCCGCGGCGAAGGCGTGGCTGTACGGGCGCATGGGGGAGTTGTTCGCGCAGGGGCTGCCGTGGCGGCCCGGGGCGCGCCGGACGCTGGGGGCGGTGCGCGCCGCCGGGCTCGGGTCCGCGCTGGTGACCAACACCGACCGGGCGTTGTGCGAGTTCGCCCTGGACACGTTGGGGCGCGAGCACTTCGACCATTCGGTGTGCGGCGACGAGGTGCCGGCCGGCAAGCCGGACCCGGCGCCGTACCTGCGGGCGGCACAGCTGCTCGGTCTCGATCCGGTGCACTGTCTGGCGGTGGAGGACTCGCCCACCGGGGCGGCGGCCGCGGAGGCCGCGGGCTGCACGGTGCTGGTGGTGCCGTCGTTGACGGAGGTGCCCGGCTCGCCGCGACGGGTGTTCCGGGAGAGTCTGGACGGGCTGACCGCCGCGGACCTGCACGCGCTGCACCTGCCCGGAGCGTACTGAGGTGGCGATCCCGAAGATCGTGTTGTTCTACCGGTTCACCCCGCTGGCCGATCCGGAGGCGATCCGGTTGTGGCAGCACACCCTGGCGGCGTCGAACGGGCTCACCGGCCGCATCCTCATCTCCGAGCACGGCATCAACGCCACCGTCGGCGGCGACATCGCCGCCGTGAAGCGGTACGTGCGCGGCACCCGCGCGTACGCGCCGTTCGCCGACGCCGACATCAAATGGTCGGACGGGACCGGGCGGGACTTTCCGCGCCTGTCGGTGCGGGTGCGGCCGGAGATCGTGACGTTCGGGGCGCCGCACGAGGTGAAGGTCGACGAGCACGGGGTGGTCGGCGGTGGTGTGCCGCTGTCGCCGCACGGGCTGCACGAGTTGATCGGCGAGCGCGGCGACGAGGTGGTGTTCTTCGACGGACGCAACGCGTTCGAGGCGCAGATCGGCCGGTTCCGTGGGGCGGTGGTGCCGGACGTGGCGACCACGCGCGAGTTCGTGTCGGTGCTCGACAGCGGCCGCTACGACCATCTCAAGTCGCGGCCGGTGGTGACCTACTGCACGGGCGGGGTGCGCTGCGAGGTGCTGTCCGCGTTGATGCGCAACCGCGGGTTCGAGCAGGTGTATCAGCTCGACGGCGGCATCGTCCGCTACGGCGAGACGTTCGGCGACGACGGGCTGTGGGAGGGTTCGCTGTACGTCTTCGACGGCCGGATGAACGTCGAGTTCTCGGACGCGGCGGCGGTGCTGGGGCGGTGCGCGGTGTGCGGGGCCCCGACCTCGCGCTACCGCAACCACCCGGACATCAACGGCCGGGAGCTGAGCCTGGTGTGCGAGGCGTGCGTGCCGGACCCGGCCGGGCCTTGACCGTGGCCGCGCCGCCGCTGCCGGTGCGCGACGGTCTCGGCCCCGATCGGCTGCGGCTGCCGGTGACCGATCCGGCCCGCACGATCCTGGGGTTCCTGCACCGCGCCGAACCCGGTGAGGACTGGCAGCGCCACGTCGCGGCCGGGGAACTCGTCGACGAGCACGGCCGGCCGGTGACCGAGGACACCGGCTACCAGCCGGGTCGGTTCGTGTACTTCTACCGCGAGCCGCCGCCGGAGGTGCCGGTGCCGTTCCCGGTGACCGTCCTGCACCGCGACGAGGGGCTGGTCGTCGTGGACAAGCCGCACTTCCTGGCGACGATCCCGCGGGGCGCGCACATCCGGGAGACGGTGGTGGTACGGCTGCGCCGCGAACTCGGTCTGCCGGAGCTGGTGCCGGTGCACCGTCTGGACCGGATGACGGCGGGCGTGCTGCTGTGCACCGTCGACCCGGCGTTGCGGGGGCTGTACCAGCAGCTGTTCGAACGGCAGCGGGTGCGCAAGGTGTACGAGGCGATCGCCCCCTACCGGCCCGGACTCGAGTTCCCCCGCACGGTGCGCAGCCGCATCCGGAAGCGGCACGGTGAGCTCACGGCGGTGGAGGAGCCCGGCGAGGCCAACTCCGAGACGTGGATCGAGTTGGTGGAGCGGCGCGGCGCGCTGGCCCGGTACCGGCTCCATCCCCGGACCGGGCGCACCCATCAGCTGCGGCTGCACCTGAACTCGCTGGGCGCGCCGATCGTGGGGGACAACTTCTATCCGCGGCTGCGGCGCCGCGCGCCGGACGACTTCTCCGATCCGTTGCGCCTGCTGGCGCGGACCGTCGAGTTCGACGATCCGCGCACCGGGCGGCGGCGCCGGTTCGACAGCGGCCTCACCCTCGGGTTCTGACGGTCCGGCGGGGGACACTGGGTGCGGGAGCGTGCCGCGGTCATGAAACAATGAACCCCCGTGAAGACCTTCGATTCCCTGTTCGCCGAGCTGTCCGAGCGTGCCGTCACCCGTCCCGAGGGGTCCGGCACCGTCGCCGCCCTCGACGCCGGGGTCCATGCCCAGGGCAAGAAGGTGATCGAGGAGGCCGGCGAGGTGTGGATCGCCGCCGAGTACCAGAGCGACGAACAGCTGGCGGAGGAGATTTCGCAGTTGCTGTACTGGGTGCAGGTGCTGATGGTCGGCCGGGGACTGAAGCTCGAGGACGTCTACAAGCATCTGTGACGGCGCGCCGCCGGGCCGTGGCCCGTGGCCGGCCGTCGTGCCCGCGAGACCTCCCGCACGTTTTCCCGCCCCTTGCTGTTCGCACCGTTGCCGAAAGGACCGTCCATGCTGCGCGTCGCAGTTCCGAACAAGGGCTCGTTGTCCGAGTCCGCCGCCGAGATCCTGCGTGAGGCCGGATACCGGCGCCGCACCGACTCGCGCGATCTGACCGTCATCGACCCGGTCAACGACGTCGAGTTCTTCTTCCTGCGCCCGAAGGACATCGCCATCTACGTCGGGTCCGGCGAGCTCGATCTGGGGATCACCGGCCGCGATCTGGCGTTGGATTCGGCGGCGCCGGTCACCGAGCGTCTCGCGCTGGGTTTCGGGTACTCCACGTTCCGGTACGCCGCGCCCAGGGGCCGGGACTGGAAGGTCGAGGATCTGGCCGGTCTGCGGATCGCCACCTCGTATCCGAATCTGGTGCGGCGGGACCTGGCGGCGCGGGGGATCGAGGCGACGGTGATCCGTCTCGACGGTGCGGTGGAGATCTCCATTCAGCTCGGCGTCGCCGACGCGATTGCCGATGTCGTCGGCTCGGGCCGGACGCTGCGCCAGCACGATCTGGTGGCGTTCGGGGAGTCGCTGTGCGACTCGGAGGGTGTGCTGATCGAACAGGAGGGCGCGAGCCGCGGGGATTCGGCGCGCAATCAGCTCGTCGCCCGCATCGAGGGCGTGGTGTTCGCGCAGCAGTACGTGATGCTCGACTACGACTGCCCCAAGCCGGTGCTCGACGAGGCCGTGCAGATCACGCCGGGGCTGGAGTCACCGACGATCTCCCCGCTGGCCGACGATTCGTCGGTGGCGGTGCGGGCGATGGTGCCGCGCAAGGGTCACAACGCGGTGATGGATCGGCTCGCCGGGATCGGGGCGCGGGCGATCCTGGCCACGGACATCCGGTCGTGCCGCGCGATGCGCGGCGTCGAGTAGCCGCGGCCGAGCGCCCGGCGCGTCAGCGCCCGGGGCAGGTGCCGGGGGCGGCGGTGCCGGCGAGACGCTGTTCGGTCCAGGTGAGCAGGTCGGGTACGAGCGGGGAGTCCTCGGCGACGAGCCCGAGGTGGTCCCGGCCGGGATAGGTGCGGTAGTCCAGGGCCCAGTTCTCGGCGCAGCGGTCGCGCACGTAGCCGTCCTGCACGGCGGCGGTGACGAGGGAATCGGTGGCGCCCTGCGCGAGCAGGACGGGCACGGCCATCGTGCCGGTGGGGACGTTCTCCGCGAGGCGGCGGCCGAGGGGTCCGGTAGTGGGGTCGGTGCGCAGCACGGATCGGTCGCGACTGAGCGAGAGTGCCGACAGGACCGAGACGTAGACGGCGGGTTCGGACAGGCACCTCGTCGCCATCTCGCGCACGAGGGTGCGGGCGGCGGGCCCGACGTAGGTGTCGCCGTCGACGTCGTCGTAGACCGCGGTGTAGGCGGCGAGGACGTACGAGGCGAACACGCTGCCGCCGGGAACGGTGTCGAGTCCGGTGGTCAGCGCGACGGTGTCGCTGGCGGGGGCCATCACGGCGATCCCGGCGACGGGTGTGTCCGGGGCGTAGGTGGGGGCGAGCAGCCCCGCCCACAGGGCCGCGTGCCCGCCCTGCGAGTGCCCCCACACGACGGTGCGGTCGGCGAGGTCGAGGTGGTCGAGCTGGTGGGCTGCGCGCACAGCGTCGAGCACCGAGCGTCCTTCGCCCTGCCCGATCAGGTACGGGTGCGGGCCTGCGGTGCCCAGGCCGACGTAGTCGGTGGCCACCAGAGCCCAGCCGCGGTCGAGGAGCGCGGACTCGGCGGGCAGGGCGCCGGCGCCGAGCGGGTCGTCGAGGAGGGTGGGCGCGCAGGGTTCGGCGAAACCGGTGGTCCCGTGGGCCCAGGCGATCACCGGTCGAGGTCCGGGCGGGGCGTTCTTCGCGACCACGACCAGGGCGCTGGCCACGGCGGGCTGGTTGTCGTCGCGGGTGGTGGTGTAGAGGATGCGCCAGGCCTCGGCGCCGTCGGGGACGGCGCGGGTGAACGGTTCGGCGCGCAGCAGCGCGCCGGGATGATCGGGCATCCGGTGCGGTGCGGTGTAGAACGCGTCGACGACGGGGGAGCCGGCGCGCAGGCGGACCGCGACGCCGGCTGCGGCGACGGCCACGAGCAGCGCGAGAACCGCCACGGCCGGTCGCCGGTACCGGGCCGGGGTGCGGCGGGGCGCCGTCGGGGTGGGGCCGGGGGTGCGGTCGTCGAGGGCGGCGAGTCCGTCGCCGATGCGGGTGAGGCCGAAGAACACGGTGCGGATGCCGAACAGGAAGGCGACGACGAGGACCGTGACGTCGGGCCAGCGCCAGGCGAGGACACCGAACACGATGTCGGCGAGGCCGAGGACTGCGGTGGTGAGTCGCTCGTCGAGGTCGCCGCGGGCGGCGCGGGCCAGACGCAGGGCGCCGCCGACGACGAGGGCGAGCGCGACGGCGGGGGCGAGCAGATCCAGGGTCCGGCCGAGCCAGGCGAGGACGACGATGCCGAACCCGATCCAGGCGAGGGCAGTGGCGATGGCCGCCGCACCGGCGTGGGAGCGGTGCGCGGCGAGCAGGTCGGCGGCGCCGGCGGTGATCGCGGCCAGGCCGATCAGCAGGCCCAGCGCGGACAGTGAGGTCAGCGGTCTCGTCGTGAGCAGCAGGCCGAGCAGCAGACAGACGAGTCCGAGGAGCACGGACGTCCACCACGGTGCCGTGCGCAGCGCGGCGGTGGCGGCGCGGGCTCGGCGGTGGGGACCGGTCGCGGGCATGTCGTCCTCCCCTGGCGCCGACCGAAATGTCCGGTCGAGTGTGGCACGGTCCGCGGGCGTCCGCCCGGTGATCGGTGGTCGGTGCCCGCGGCGGGGTCAGCGGGGGCGGACCTGCACGGTCTGCGCGATCCGTCCGACGGCGCCGTCCTCGTCGTACAGCACGCCGGCGGTCATGCCCACCCCGTCCGGGCCGGTGGAGGTCTCGGCGCTGATGCCGATCCATTCGCCGGTCGGTTCCCGGAACAGGTGCACCGTCAGGTCGGTGTTGAGGAATGTCCACTCGGCGGGGTCGAGCTTGGAGCCGACACCGTTGGCGACGTCGGCGACGGTGAACAGCCGCTCCACGGGGGTGGGGGCTTCGCCCTCGACGAGTGCGACGTCGGTGCGCAGCCACGCTGCCGACGGCCCGGGCGCCCCGATGGGGGTGATGGTGCGCCAGTCCAGGGTGCGCACGAACCCGGTCTGCCAGAAGTCGGCGTCGGGGTGTTCGACGGTGCCGCGAGCGGGTGGCGGCAGCGGCGCGTCGGCGGTGTGGGCGACCTCGGGCAGTTCGGTGGTCTGCATGCGCCAGGCGGTGCCGCGGGCCACGGCGCGGGCGGTGCCGTCGGGGCCGGCGGCCCACAGCTCGGCGACGACGAGTTCGACCTTGCGGCCGGGGCGGTCGATGCGGGTGCGGACCTCGATCTCGGTCAGCGGCACCGGGCCGAGCAGTTCGACGCAGATGCGGGTCAGTCGGGCGTCGGGTCGTCGGCCGTGGCGGTCGAGGGCGCGGGCCAGCAGCGCGGACGGCGGGGCGCCGTGCTGCATCGTCGGTGCCCACGTGCTGACGGTGTGCGCGGTGGGCTGGAAGCGTTCGACGTCGGCGCTGGGGTTGCTCCCGTCGATCGGCACGAAGTACGCCGCGTCGCTCACTCGTTCGTCTCCTCCTCGGTGCGGTCCGCACCGGCGTGTTCGTCCGGGCGGTCCGGATAGGGCGGGGCGGTGCCGCCGAATGCCGGGCACCGCACCCGATGATCGCACCACCGGCACAGCGGTCCCGGGTTGGGCCGGAAGTCCTGTGCGTCGGTCGCGGTGCGCACGGCCGCCCAGAGGGCGCGCAGGGTGGTCTCGAAGCGGCGCAGCTCGTCCCGGTCGGGGGTGTAGTCGAGCACCTGTCCGTCCGCGAGGTACAGCAGTCGCAGCCGCGCCGGCACCACGCCGCGGGTGCGCAGCATCACCAGGGCGTAGAACTTCAGTTGGAACAGTGCCGCCGCCTCGCCGTCGGGCCGGGGGGAGCGGCCGGTCTTGTAGTCGACCACGCGCAGCAGGCCCTGCGGGGAGATGTCGAGCCGGTCGACGAAGCCGCGCAGCCGCGGCCCGTCGTCCAGGTCGGTCTCCACCCGCAGCTCGCACGCCTCGGGGGTGAACGCGGTGGGGTCCTCGAGGGTGAAGTAGCGGGCGAGCAGGGCGCGGGCCTCGGCGAGGAACCGGTCGCGCTGGTCCTCGCCGATCACCTCGGCGAGGGCGGGTTCGTGCTCGACGAGCCGCCGCCAGGCCGGTGCCACCAGCTCGGCGGCGGGGGCGGGCAGCCGGTCGGCGGCGGGCAGGGTGAACAACGCTTCGAGGGCTGCGTGGACGAGACTGCCGCGCAGCTGGGCTCGCGACGGGACCTCCGGGATGCGGTCGATCGCCCGGAACCGGTAGAGCAGGGGGCAGCGTTTGAAGTCGGCGGCACGGGACGGCGACAGCGCCGGTGGCCGCGGTGCCGCGGGCCGGTCGTCGGTGGGGGGCGTGGTCGCGGCCGGGTTCACACCTGGCAGGGTATGGCCCGGGACCGACACGGTGTCGGTCCCGGTGGAGCGGACGAAGGTGGATACGGCGATGGCAGCAGGTGGACTCGGGCGCAGCGGACCGTTCGAGGTCGGTGACCGGGTGCAGCTCACCGACGCCAAGGGCCGCAAGTACACGGTGGTGCTCGAGGCGGGCAAGGAGTTCCACACCCACCGGGGCGGGATCCTGCACGACGCGCTGCTCGGCGCGGACGAGGGCAGCGTCGTCACCTCCACGAACGGCACCCCGTATCTGGCGTTGCGGCCGCTGCTGACGGACTACGTGCTGTCCATGCCGCGTGGGGCGCAGGTGATCTACCCGAAGGACGCCGCGCAGATCGTGCACGAGGGTGATGTGTTCCCCGGCGCCCGGGTACTCGAGGCCGGTGCCGGTTCGGGTGCGCTGACCTGTTCGCTGCTGCGGGCGGTGGGACCGACCGGCCGGGTGGTGTCCTACGAGGTGCGCGAGGATCACGCCGAGCATGCGGTGCGCAACGTCGAGACCTTCTTCGGGCAGCGTCCCGGGAACTGGGATCTGACGGTGGGGGACGTCGCGGACTACGACCTGGACCGGCACGGTCCGGTCGACCGGGTGGTGCTGGACATGCTGGCCCCGTGGGATGCTCTGCCGACGGCGGCGAAGGCGCTGGTGCCCGGTGGGGTGCTGATCGTGTACGTGGCGACGGTGACTCAGCTGTCGAAGGTGGTCGAGGCGCTGCGGGAGCAGACCTGCTGGACGGAACCGCGGTCGTGGGAGTCGATGGTGCGCGGCTGGCACGTGGTGGGTCTGGCGGTGCGGCCGGAGCACCGGATGCAGGGGCACACCGCGTTCCTGGTCAGCGCCCGCCGTCTCGCCGAGGGCACCGTCACGCCGAAGCCGCAGCGCCGGCCGAGCAAGGGCTGATCCGGCCGGGGGCCGAGCGCTCGGTCACCGGCAGGTCAGGGACCCCATCGCCAGGACCTGGCAGGTGCTCTCGTCCGCCAGGTGCCAGGTTCCGTCCTCCCGCTCGAACGTCATCGGCATCGGGGCGCCGCCGTGCGGGCCGGTGACCTGCACGGTCGCCGTGACCGTGTCGCCGTCGACGGACTCGACGGTGTCGACGTCGGCGGTGAGCGGGTAGCCGGCGAGCACCCCGTTGAACTGTTCGAGCAGCGCGGCCCGCGCCGCGCCGTTCTCGACGATCGCGGTCTTGTCGGCCGCCGGCACCGCCGGGTCGAAGAACGTCGCCAGCACGGCGTCGAGTTCGGCCGCGGACGCGGCGGACGGGGCGGCGGTGGACTGGACGGCGGTGGACTGGACGGCGGTGGACGACCCGCCGGCACCGGTGGAGTCGCCGGTGGCGCAGGCCGGCAGCGCGGTCAGTGCGGTGGCGGCGACGGCGGCAGCTGCCCACCTGGTGCGAGTGGTCACGGAAGTCCTTTCGACCCGGCTGCGAGAAAGGCAAGGCTAACATCGGTCGCGGGGTCCTGGATCGCCGCCGTGAGGAATCCGACACGCATTCGCCGCATGCCGATTTCGCGTCGCACCACACAGTCGGCCGTCTGCCGGTAGCGTGGAATGACCGATAGTGGAGGGAGTCGCACATGAGCTCGACAGAGAACCCGGATTCGGTTGCGGCGGCACAAGAACTCGAAGCGCTGCGCGCCGAGGCGACCGCCCTGCGGCGGCGGCTCGTCGAACCGTCCGAACAGGTCCGTGACCTCGAGGCCCGGATCGACTCCCTGACCGTGCGCAACGGCAAGCTGATGGACACCCTCAAAGAGGCCCGCCAGCAGCTGATCACCCTGCGCGAGGAAGTCGACCGGCTCGGTCAGCCCCCCAGCGGTTACGGGGTGCTGCTCGGCATCTACGACGACCAGACCGTGGACGTGTTCACCTCCGGCCGCAAGATGCGGGTCACCGTGTCCCCGAACCTCGAACCCGAGTCGTTCGTCTCCGGACAGACGGTCCGGTTGAACGAGGCGCTGACCGTCGTCGAAGCCGGCGGCTTCGAGCGGGTCGGGGAGATCACCACCTTGCGCGAGGTCCTCGACGACGGCACCCGCGCCCTCGTGGTCGGACACGCCGACGAGGAACGCATCGTGTGGCTGGCCGCGCCGCTGGCCGCCGCGGCGGCAGCCGCGGCCGGGATCGTCGAGGTCGGCGAGGGCGGCGAGGACACCGAAGCGTCGTTCAAGCTGCGGCCGGGCGACTCGCTGCTGGTCGACAGCAAGGCCGGGTACGCCTTCGAGCGCATCCCCAAGGCCGAGGTCGAGGACCTCGTCCTCGAAGAGGTTCCCGACGTCGACTACAACGACATCGGTGGCCTCGGCCGGCAGATCGAACAGATCCGCGACGCGGTGGAACTGCCGTTCCTGCACAAGGACCTGTTCCGGGAATACGCGCTGCGCCCACCCAAGGGGGTGCTGCTCTACGGCCCGCCCGGCTGCGGCAAGACCCTCATCGCCAAGGCCGTCGCCAATTCGCTCGCCAAGAAGATCGCCGAGGCCCGCGGCGAGGATTCGAAGGAGGCCAAGTCCTACTTCCTCAACATCAAGGGCCCCGAACTGCTCAACAAGTTCGTCGGCGAGACCGAACGCCACATCCGGTTGATCTTCCAGCGGGCGCGGGAGAAGGCGTCCGAAGGCACCCCGGTGATCGTGTTCTTCGACGAGATGGACTCGATCTTCCGCACCCGCGGCTCCGGGGTGTCCTCCGACGTCGAGACCACGGTGGTGCCGCAGCTGCTGTCGGAGATCGACGGTGTCGAGGGCCTCGAGAACGTCATCGTGATCGGCGCGTCCAACCGGGAGGACATGATCGACCCGGCGATCCTGCGGCCCGGCCGGCTCGACGTGAAGATCAAGATCGAACGGCCCGACGCCGAGGCGGCACTGGACATCTTCTCCAAGTACCTCACCGAGGGACTGCCGGTGCACGCCGACGACCTCGCCGAGTTCGGCGGGCACCGCGGTGCGTGCGTGCGCGCGATGATCGAACGGGTCGTCGACCGGATGTACGCCGAGAGCGAGGAGAACCGCTTCCTCGAGGTGACGTACGCCAACGGTGACAAGGAGGTCCTGTACTTCAAGGACTTCAACTCCGGGGCGATGATCCAGAACATCGTCGACCGCGCCAAGAAGTACGCGATCAAGTCGGTGCTCGAGACCGGGGCACCGGGTCTGCGGGTGCAGCACCTGCTCGACTCCATCGTCGACGAATTCGCCGAGAACGAGGACCTGCCCAACACCACCAACCCGGACGACTGGGCACGGATCTCGGGCAAGAAGGGCGAACGCATCGTCTACATCCGTACCCTGGTCACCGGTAAGAACGCCAGCGCCAGCCGGGCGATCGACACCGAGTCGAACACCGGCCAGTACCTGTGACGCGGTCCCGGTGGGGCCGCCGCACCGAGCGGCGGCCCCACCGGGCCCCGACGCGACCGGCAGGAGGGTGAGCGTGCCGCTGCCCTTTGCCCTCGCCCGGTTCAACCGGGTGGTCACCAACCGGCTCGCCCGGCCCGTCGCCGGGCACCTGCCGGGCACGGCGGTCGTCGAACATCGCGGCCGGCGCAGCGGGCGCCGCTATCGCACCCCGGTGCTGGTGTTCGGCCGCGCAGGCGGCTACCGCATCGCACTGACCTACGGTTCCCGGACCGACTGGGTGCGCAACGTGCGTGCCGCGGGCGGCTGCACCCTGCACCACCGCGGCCGCCGTCTCGACCTCGTCGACCCCGTCCTCGGCCGCGACCCGACGGCGGGCTGGGCGCCGCCCGGGGTCCGCCAGGTTCTGCGCGCGACCGGCTCGGTGGAGTTTCTCGACACCGCCGTCGCCCCACCTTCCGCCCGTCCCGGCCCGCCCGACCCGGCGCCGATCGCCTAACCTCGACGTCATGCAGCGGATCATCGGCATCGAGGTCGAGTACGGGATCTCCTCACCCAACGAGCCCACAGCGAACCCGATCCTCACGTCCACCCAGGCGGTGCTGGCGTACGCGGCCGCTGAGGGCGTGCCCCGCGCCAAGCGCACCCGCTGGGACTACGAGGTCGAATCCCCCCTGCGCGACGCCCGCGGCTTCGACCTGGGCCGGTTCAACGGCCCGGCCCCGGTCATCGACGCCGACGAGGTCGGCGCCGCCAACATGATCCTCACCAACGGCGCCCGGCTGTACGTCGACCACGCCCACCCGGAGTACTCGGCGCCGGAGGTCACCGACCCCCTCGACGCGGTCATCTGGGACAAGGCCGGCGAACGGGTGATGGAGGCGGCCGCCCGGCACGCCTCGAGCGTGCCCGGCGCGCCGCGCCTGCAGTTGTACAAGAACAACGTCGACGGCAAGGGCGCCTCGTACGGCACCCACGAGAACTACCTCATGGCCCGCGACACGCCGTTCTCGGCGGTGGTCGCGGGGTTGACCCCGTTCTTCGTCTCCCGGCAGGTGATCACCGGCTCCGGCCGGGTCGGCATCGGCCAGTCCGGCGACGAGGCCGGATTCCAGTTGTCGCAGCGCGCCGACTACATCGAGGTCGAGGTCGGGCTCGAGACCACCCTCAAGCGGGGCATCATCAACACCCGCGACGAGCCGCACGCCGACGCCGACAAGTACCGGCGCCTGCATGTGATCATCGGCGACGCCAACCTCGCCGAGATGTCGACCTACCTCAAGGTCGGCACCACCGCGCTGGTGCTGGATCTGATCGAGGCCGGTGTGGACCTGTCGGATCTGCAGCTGGCGCGGCCGGTCACCGCCGTGCACCACATCAGCCACGACCCCACGCTGCGCAAGACCGTGGCCCTGACCGACGGCCGGGAGCTGACCGGCCTGGCCCTGCAGCGGATCTACCACGAGCGGGTCGCGACGTTCCACGACGGCACCGACGACAAGCGGGTCCGCGACATCCTCGACAAGTGGGCGATGGTCCTCGACCTGCTCGAACGCGACCCCATGGACTGCGCGCACCTGCTGGACTGGCCGGCGAAACTGCGCCTGCTCGAGGGGTTCCGCAACCGGGAGGGCCTGGCGTGGTCGGCACCGCGGCTGCATCTGGTGGACCTGCAGTACTCCGACGTGCGGCTGGACAAGG
Organism: Rhodococcus ruber; assembly: GCF_016804345.1. Taxonomy (NCBI): domain Bacteria; kingdom Bacillati; phylum Actinomycetota; class Actinomycetes; order Mycobacteriales; family Nocardiaceae; genus Rhodococcus; species Rhodococcus ruber. Next base: position 3,085,665 of record NZ_CP044211.1, read on the forward strand.
GCCTGTACAACCGGCTCGTCGCCCGCGGCTCGATGGAGCGCCTGGTCGCCGAGCAGGATGTGCTCGACGCGGTGCATACCCCGCCGTCGGACACCCGCGCGTTCTTCCGCGGCGAATGCCTGCGCCGGTTCGGCGCCGACATCGCCGCCGCCAGCTGGGACTCGGTGATCTTCGACCTGGGCGGCGAATCGCTGGTGCGCATCCCCACCCTCGAGCCGCTGCGCGGCAGCCGCGCGCACGTCGGCAAGTTGCTCGACTCGGTGGATTCGGCGGCCGCGCTGGTCGACGAACTGACCAGCTGACCCGCCCGGGCGGGCGCGACACGCGCGTAGTCGCGCGGAGTGTCGCATCTGCTCGGTAGGGTGGAGGTCCGAGCAGTCGGTGCTCGCGCCGGTCGCGGCCGGGGCGGGCCCCACGAACGAACGAGGAGGTCGACCGCTATGGCTCAGGAGCGGACCACACGCGGTGGCGGAGGCGACGACGACGAGGTCGTCGGCGACGGCGGTGCCGGTCAGGAACGACGCGAGAAGCTCGCGGCCGAGACCGACGACCTGCTCGACGAGATCGACGACGTGCTCGAGGAGAACGCCGAGGACTTCGTGCGTGCGTACGTGCAGAAGGGCGGCCAGTGACAGCGGAGCGTTCGCCGATCCCGTTCCCCGTCCACCCGCCGCACATGCCGTTCGGTTCCCCGCTGTCCTCGTTCTCCGACCACCTGCGCCTGCACGCGCCGGAACTGCTGCCGGAGAACCGTCCCGGGCTGCGCGGCGCCGACGCGGACATCGCCCCGCACGGCACCACGATCGTCGCGGTGACGTTCGCCGGTGGGGTGCTGATCGCCGGTGACCGGCGCGCCACCATGGGCAACATGGTGGCCAGCCGGGACGTGCAGAAGGTGTTCGTCACCGACAGCTACTCCGCGGCCGGGATCGCCGGCACCGCCGGGCTGGCCGTCGAGCTCGTGCGCCTGTTCGCGGTGGAACTCGAGCACTACGAGAAGATCGAAGGTGTCCCGCTGACCTTCGACGGTAAGGCCAACCGGTTGTCGTCGATGGTGCGCGGCAACCTCGGGGCCGCGATGCAGGGCCTGGCGGTGGTCCCGCTGCTGGTCGGCTACGACCTCGAGGCACCGGACCCGCAGCGCGCCGGCCGGATCGTGTCCTACGACGTGGTGGGGGGCCGCTACGAGGAGCGCGCCGGCTACCACGCGGTGGGCTCGGGGTCGTTGTTCGCCAAGTCGTCGCTCAAGAAGCTCTACCGCGCCGACGCGGACCAGGCGGCGGCGCTGCGCACCGTCGTCGAGGCCCTCTACGACGCCGCCGACGACGACACCGCCACCGGCGGCCCGGACACCGCCCGCGGCATCTATCCCACCGCGGTGGTCATCACCGCCGACGGCGCTGTCGAGGTACCGGAGCAGACATTGTCCGAGCTGGCCCGCACCGTCGTCGCGGACCGCACCGTCACCGAGTCCGGGCAGGGAGGTGCGCTGTGACGCTGCCGTACTATGCGTCCGCCGAGCAGATCATGCGCGATCGCTCGGAACTGGCGCGCAAGGGCATCGCGCGGGGCCGCAGTGTGGTCGTGCTGATCTACGCCGACGGGGTGGTGTTCGTTGCCGAGAACCCGTCGAAGGCCCTGCACAAGGTCAGTGAACTGTACGACCGCATCGGATTCGCCGCGGTCGGCAAGTACAACGAGTTCGAGAACCTGCGGCGCGCCGGGATCGTGCACGCCGACATGCGCGGCTATTCCTACGACCGGCGCGATGTGACCGTGCGGTCGCTGGCCAACGCCTACGCCCAGACCCTGGGCACCATCTTCACCGAGCAGCCCAAGCCGTACGAGGTGGAGATCTGCGTCGCCGAGGTCGGCCGCGCCGAGTCCGCCGACACGGCGCAGCTGTACCGCATCACCTACGACGGGTCGATCGTCGACGAACCGCAGTTCGTGGTGATGGGTGGGCACACCGAACCCATCGCCACCGCGCTACGCGAGTCGTACCGGCCGGGGCTGTCCCTCGCCGAGGCGGTGCAGGTCGCAGTGCAGGCCTTGCAGCAGGTGCCCGCCGCCGGACCCGAGAACGGCACCCGGGTGCTCGGCCGCGCCGAACTCGAGGTGGCGGTGCTCGAGAAGCCCCGCCCGCGCCGCGCGTTCCGCCGCATCACCGGCGCCGCGCTCGACCAGTTGCTGCCGGGCAGTGACACCGCCGGGGCGGGCAGTGACACCGCCGGGGCGGACGGAGCGGAGCCCGCTCAGGGTTCCTGATCGACGGGCCGGTAGACGGTCAGCGCGCCGGGGGCGCTGCGGAACTCGAACCGCGTGCCCTCGGCGAGGACCTCACCGTCGGTGGCCAGGGCGACCCGCCCGTCACGCACCCGCACCGACAGCGCCGGCGCATCGCGCCGCACGTGGATCGGGGACCCGGCGAGGCTGCCGGTGGCCGCGGCCGCGAGCAGTCGCGTCCGCGACCAGTGCAGATCGGCCCGCAGATACCGCACGTCCAGGGTCCCGGTGTCGAGGCGGGGCCGTGACATCGGCACCCGATCGTCCGGTGCGTACCGTCCGTTGCCGACGAACAGCAACCACACCGCGGTGGGCACCCCGTCCAGCGACACCCGCAGCGGGCTCGCGGTCGCGAGGACCGCGGCCAACGCCGCCGCGGCGGCCGGCCACTTGCCGATCCGCGGCTCCCAGCGTTCGCGCAGCCGCACCGAGTCCGGATAGCCGCCCACGCTGGCGGTGTTGACGAACACCGGGCCACCCTCCGGCCCGGACCTGTCGACCTGTACCCGGCCGAGATCCACGCGCTGGGCCTGCCCGCGCTCGACCGCGCGCACGGTCTGCTCCAGGTCGAGCAGCCCGGCGTCGCGCGCGAAATGGTTCAGGGTGCCGCCCGGGAACACCGCCAGCGGCAGGCCGTGCGCCACGGCCGCGCCGGCCGCGGCCCGCACGGTGCCGTCCCCGCCGTGTACGCCGAGCGCCGCGGGGGCGTGCTCGGCGACGTACCGGTCGAGTTGGGCGGTGAACTCCTGGTCCGGGTCGAGGACGATCACCCGTGCCCGGGGCAGCGCCGCGGCGATCGCGTCCGCGCCGTCGTCCCGGCCCGCGTCGGGGTTGACCAGCACCAGCAGGTCCCGGCCCTGCGGCAGGGCGGGGGCCGGGGCGGGTGGGCCCAGCCGGGCGGGCTCCTCGGTGCGGACCGCCCACCAGCGCCGTGTGGCCAGGGCCACCGCCGTGCCGAGGGCGACGCCGGTGACCACGTCGGCCGGCCAGTGCACCCCGGTGTGCACCCGGGAGTAGGCGACCGCCGCGGCCACCGGCGCGAGCACGGCCCCCGCCAGCGGGGATTCGAGGGCCATCCCGGTGGCGAAGGCCGCCGCCGACGCCGAATGCCCGGACGGGAACGACGACGAGCGTGGCGTCGGCAGCGAGCGGCGCAGCGGCCCGTCCTGCCGGGCCGGGGGGCGGCGGCGCGGCAGCAGCGGCTTGAGCACCCCGTTGGCCAGGGCGCTGGCCCCGCCCAGGGCCAGCAGGCCGCGGACGGCGCCGCGCCGGGGCCGTCCGCCCATCGCGGCGCACGCCGCGGCGCAGCCCAGCCACAGCCGACCGTGGTCGGCGGCGCGGCTCAGGCCGCGCAGCACGGGGTCGGCGGGGGAGGGCCGCAGGGCGGCGCTGCCCGCGAACAGGGACCGGTCCAGGCGTGTCAACAGTGCGGGGGCGAACATCACGGGTTCGACGGTAATCCCGTTGCGGCTCATGCTCGGTGATTCCGCGCGGTACTGTCGAAGTGTGCAGCGACGAATCATGGGCATCGAGACGGAGTTCGGCGTCACGTGCACCTTCCACGGGCACCGGCGGCTGAGCCCGGACGAGGTCGCCCGGTATCTGTTCCGCCGGGTGGTGTCCTGGGGGCGCAGCTCGAACGTGTTCCTCCGCAACGGGGCGCGCCTGTACCTGGACGTCGGGTCGCACCCGGAGTACGCCACGGCCGAATGCGACGACCTTCTCCAGCTCGTCGAGCACGATCACGCCGGCGAGCGGGTGCTCGAGGAACTGCTGATCGACGCCGAGCAGCGCCTCGCCGAGGAGGGCATCGGCGGGGACATCTACCTGTTCAAGAACAACACCGACTCGGCCGGCAACTCCTACGGCTGCCACGAGAACTACCTCGTGGTGCGGGCGGGGGAGTTCTCCCGCATCTCGGACGTGCTGCTGCCGTTCCTGGTGACGCGGCAGTTGATCTGCGGCGCCGGGAAGGTGCTGCAGACCCCCAAGGCGGCCACGTTCTGCCTGTCGCAGCGCGCCGAGCACATCTGGGAGGGCGTGTCGTCGGCGACCACCCGGTCCCGGCCGATCATCAACACCCGCGACGAGCCGCACGCCGACGCCGAGAAGTACCGGCGGTTGCACGTGATCGTCGGGGACTCGAACATGTCCGAGACCACCACGATGCTCAAGGTCGGCTCCGCGTCGCTGGTGCTCGAGATGATCGAGGCCGGGGTGGCGTTCCGCGACTTCGCGCTCGACAATCCGATCCGGGCCATCCGGGAGGTCAGCCACGACCTGACCGGGCGCAGGCCGGTGCGCCTGGCCGGTGGCCGGCAGGCCAGCGCCCTCGACATCCAGCGCGAGTATCACGGCCGGGCGGTGGAGTACCTGCGCACCCGCGAACCCGATCCGCACGTCGAGCAGGTGGTGGATCTGTGGGGCCGGGTGCTCGACGCGGTCGAGTCGCAGGACTTCGCGAAGGTCGAAACCGAGGTCGACTGGGTGATCAAGCGCAAGCTGTTCCAGCGCTACCAGGACCGCTACGACCTGGAGCTGTCCGACCCGAAGATCGCCCAGCTGGACCTGGCGTACCACGACATCAAACGCGGGCGCGGGGTGTTCGACCTGCTTCAGCGCAAGGGCCTGGCCACGCGGCTGACCGACGACGAGTCCGTCGACGCGGCCGTGCACACCCCGCCGCAGACCACCCGGGCGAAGCTGCGCGGCGACTTCATCGCCGCCGCGCAGGACGCGGGCCGCGACTTCACCGTGGACTGGGTGCACCTCAAGCTCAACGATCAGGCGCAGCGCACGGTCCTGTGCAAGGACCCGTTCCGCTCGGTCGACGAACGCGTCGAACGGCTCATCGCCTCGATGTAGGAGCGCCCCGGGGTCGCCGGCAGAGGGGCCTGCGTCCGGTAACCGGGTCGACCGGCGGGCGGGGGATTAGGCTGCACCGCGTGGCGAATTCCAAAGTCGAGCGGCTGGTGAACCTGGTCATCTGCCTGTTGTCCACCCGCCAGTTCCTCACCGCCGAGAAGATCCGCGCCTCCGTCGCCGGATACGACGACTCGGGCAGCGACGAGGCGTTCAGTCGCATGTTCGAACGCGACAAGAACGAGCTGCGCGATCTGGGGATCCCCCTCGAGACCGGCATGCCGTCCCGGTTCTCCACCGTCGAGGGCTACCGCATCAACCGCGACGCCTACGAACTGCCCGAGATCGAACTGACCAGCGCCGAGGCCGCGGCGGTCGCGGTGGCGGCGGCGCTGTGGGAGTCGCCGGAGCTCACCTCCGCGGCGCAGGGCGCGCTGCTCAAGCTGCGCGCCGCCGGGGTGCAGGTCGATGCCGATCCGGCGGGCGCGATCACCGCGATGCCCACCCGCAGTCGCGGTTCCGAGCCGGTGCTGGGGCGGTTGCTCGCCGCCGTCGACGCGCGCCGCGCGGTGCGGTTCCGGCACCGCAGTTCCCCGACCGACCCGTGGACCGAGCGCACCGTCGAGCCGTGGGGGGTGGTCACGGTGCACGGTCGCTGGTATCTGGTGGGGTTCGACCGGGACCGGGGGGCGCCGCGCACCTTCCGGCTCTCCCGGATCGACGACGACATCACCGAGTTCGGTCCTGCCGGGGCCGTGCGGATCCCCGAGGGGGTGGACCTGCGGGCGCACGCCCGCGCCGCCACCGCCACCGGCGACGTGACCGGTCATGCCCGGGTGTGGGTCGCGGACGGGCGCGCATTCGAACTGCGCCGGCTCGGCACCGAGCACGAGCGCCGCGTGGTGGGCGCCCGGCCCGGCACGGTCCTGGACGTGCCGGTGCGGTCGTGGGAGTGGATCGGGCGGGTGATCGCCGGGCAGGGCGCCGACGCGCTGGTGCTCGACCCGCCGGAGTTGCGCGAGGAGGTGCGCCGCACCCTGGGCCGGGTGCTGGCCACCCCGACGGTCGCGGCCGGCGCCGGCACGAACAGCGGCGTGGCCGCCGAGCGGGGGGAGCACCGATGAGCACACGTCTGTCCGGTCGGCTGACCCGGCTGCTGAACCTGGTGCCCTACTTCCTGGCCCATCCGGGGATCAGCGCCGCCGAGGCCGCGCGCGATCTCGGGGTCACCCCGAAGCAGATCATGGACGACCTGAATCAGCTGTGGGTGTGCGGGCTGCCCGGCTACGGTCCCGGCGACCTGATCGATCTGTCGTTCTCCGAGGACAGCATCGTGGTCACCTTCACCGCCGGGATCGACCGGCCGCTGCGGCTGACGTCCACCGAGGCCACGGCGCTGCTGGTGGCGTTGCGGTCGCTGGTGGAGATGCCCGGTGTGGTCGACCCCACCGCGGCGCTCGGGGCGATCGCGAAGATCGAGGCGGCGGCCGGCACGGCCGCGGCCACCGCCCGCCCCCCGGCCCCCACACCTCCGGTCGCCGAGGATCCGGTGGCGGCGACGGTGCGGTCGGCCGTGCAGCACGGACGGGCGCTGCACCTGACCTACTATTCGGCCTCCCGCGACGCGGTGTCCGAACGCGACGTCGATCCGATCCGGATCGTGCTGGTCGGGGAGCAGACCTACCTGCAGGCCTGGTGCCGCGCCGCCGACGGGGTGCGGCTGTTCCGGTTCGACCGCATCGACGCCGCCACCGAACTCGACGAACCGGCGGATCCGCCCGAGCGGGCGCTGGACGAGGACGACCACCTCGACCTGTTCGCGGGGGACCCGGCGCTGCCGGCGGCACGGTTGCGCATCGAGTCCGGCTACGGGTGGCTGCTCGACTACTATCCGCTCACCGATGTGCAGGCCCACGAGGACGGCGTCGTCGACGCGGTGATGCACTACGCGTCGCTGGACTGGATGGCGCGCCTGGCCGTCGGCCTCGGCGCGGGGGTGCGGGTGCTCGGCCCGCCGGAGCTGGTCGCGGCGGTGCGGGACCGGGCGCAGGCGGCGCTGACGGCGTACGACGCGCTCGCCGGGAACGGTGTGTGAAGCCGCTGCGAACTCCCTGTGAACGCCCCTGTGCGGCGCGCCGCGGCAAGGGCGGTCCGGTAGCATCGACGCCAGCAGATCAGTGGAGGTTGATAATGGGTGCAATGAGCCCCTGGCACTGGGCCATCGTCGCGATCGTCGTGATCATCCTGTTCGGTTCGAAGAAGCTGCCCGATGCGGCTCGCGGTCTCGGCCGGTCGCTGCGCATCTTCAAGAGCGAGGTCAAGGAGATGCAGAACGACGATGCGCGCCCCGCGCAGCAGCCGGCTCCGAGCCCGTTGCCGCCGGCCCAGCCGCCCCAGGCCCCCGTGGAGCCGCAGACGCAGACGTCGCAGCCCGAATCGCGTTCGGCCTGACCGTACTACCCTGACCGGGACATCCGCGCGGATGTCCCGGTCCTCCGCTGATCCCGGCGGCCGTGACAGGAGCTGAGAACCGCACCGTGCGCATCCCGTTCGATCCGCGTCGAAGCCGACGCAAGACCAATCCCGACGGCACCATGTCGCTGGTCGAGCACCTCTACGAACTGCGCACCCGTCTGCTCATCGCCCTCGCCGCGGTGGTCCTCACCACGATCGTCGGGTTCGTCTGGTACAGCACCGGCCTGTTCGGGCTGCCGAGCCTCGGCGAGATCCTGCGGGGCCCCTACTGTGATCTGCCGGCGTCCGCGCGCGCCGACATCAGCCCCGACGACAGCTGCCGGCTGCTCGCCACCGGGCCGTTCGAGCAGTTCATGCTGCGGCTGAAGGTGGCGCTGACCGCGGGCATCGTGCTCGCCTGCCCGATCTGGCTGTACGAGCTGTGGGCGTTCATCACCCCCGGGCTGTATGCGAAGGAACGCCGCTACGCGATCGGGTTCGTCGTCTCCGGCGCGGCACTGTTCGTCGCGGGCGCCGTCCTGGCCTACCTGGTGGTCTCGCACGCGTTGTCGTTCCTGCTCACCGTCGGCAACGACGTGCAGGTCACCGCGCTGTCGGGCTCGGAGTACTTCGGGTTCATCATCAACCTGCTCGTGATCTTCGGGGTGTCCTTCGAGATCCCCCTCGTCATCGTCGCCCTCAACGCCGTCGGGATCCTCAGCTACGCCAAGCTCAAGGCGTGGCGGCGGGGGCTGATCATGGCGATGTTCGTCTTCGCGGCCGTCGCCACCCCGGGGCAGGACCCGTTCTCGATGCTGGCGCTGGCCGCGGCCCTGACCGTGCTGCTCGAGCTGGCCATCCAGATCGCCCGCCTCAACGACAAGCGCCGTGCCCGCCGCGACCGGGAACAGGGCTGGGGTGACCTCGACGACGACGAGAGCTCGCCGATCACCCCGCCGGCCCCGGTGCCGGCGCCCACCTCCACGCCGCCGCCCGGGCCCGCGTCCGCCGACTACTCCGACACCCTCTAGTCGCCTGTGACCGATTCACCCGACACCGGATCCACCACGCCCCCGCCGGCGTCCCGGCTCGCCGAGTTCACCGCCGGGCTGCCCTTCCCGCTCGACCCGTTCCAGGTGCAGGCCTGCCGCGCCCTCGAGGGCGGGCACGGCGTGCTCGTGTGCGCCCCCACCGGCGCCGGCAAGACCGTGGTCGGGGAGTTCGCCGTGCATCTGGCGCTGCGTGCCGGCAGCAAGTGCTTCTACACCACCCCCATCAAGGCACTGAGCAACCAGAAGTATGCCGATCTGGTCGCCCGCTACGGCAAGGCCGCGGTCGGGCTGCTCACCGGTGATCAGTCCGTCAACCCGGACGCCCCGGTGGTGGTGATGACCACCGAGGTGCTGCGCAACATGCTCTACGCGTCCTCGACCACCCTGATCGGGCTGACCCACGTGGTGATGGACGAGGTGCACTTCCTCGCCGACCGGTTCCGCGGCGCGGTGTGGGAGGAGGTCATCCTGCACCTGCCCGAGGACGTGCGCCTGGTCAGCCTGTCCGCGACCGTCTCCAACGCCGAGGAGTTCGGTGACTGGATGGAGACCGTGCGCGGGGACACCGCCGTCGTCGTCGACGAGGTGCGGCCCATTCCGCTGCACCAGCACGTCATGGTCGGTCCCCGCATCTTCGACCTGTTCGAATCCGCCGCACACCCGGACGCGGCGGACGGCACCGGTCGCCGCGGGGTCGTGGTCAACCGGGAACTCGTCGAGCAGGTGCGCCGCCGCGCCGTCCTCGACTCGGCCGGCCGGTGGGGCGGGCCCCGCGGGCGCATTGGGTTCCGGCCGCTGCCGCGCCCGGAGGTCGTCGCCCGCCTCGACCGGGAGGGGTTGTTGCCGGCGATCACGTTCGTCTTCAGCCGCGCCGGCTGCGACGCCGCCGTCGGTCAGTGCCTGCGCGCCGGGCTGCACCTGACCTCCGAGGCCGAGATCGCGCAGATCCGGGCGGTCGTCGACGAGCACACCGGCGACCTGCCGCGCGCAGACCTCGAGGTGCTCGGCTTCCGGGAGTGGCGCGCCGCCCTCGAACGCGGCATCGCCGCCCACCATGCCGGCATGCTCCCGGCGTTCCGGCACACCGTCGAGGATCTGTTCGTCCGCGGCCTGGTGCGCGCGGTGTTCGCCACCGAAACCCTCGCCCTGGGCATCAACATGCCGGCCCGCACCGTGGTGCTCGAGAAGCTGGTCAAGTACAACGGCGAAACCCACGCCGAACTCACCCCGGGCGAGTACACCCAGCTCACCGGGCGGGCCGGACGGCGCGGCATCGACGTCGAGGGCCACGCGGTGGTGCTGTGGCAGCCGGGTCTCGAGCCCGCCGACGTCGCCGGGCTCGCCTCCACCCGCACGTTCCCGCTGCGCAGCTCGTTCCGCCCGTCGTACAACATGGCGGTCAACCTGATCGACGCGGTCGGCGCCGAACACTCGCGGGCACTGCTGGAACGGTCCTTCGCGCAGTTCCAGGCGGACAAGTCGGTCGTCGGCCTGACCCGTGGCATCGAGCGCAACGAGAAGACCCTCGCCAAGCTGCGCGACCAGCTCGGCGGCGAGGACGGCGAGATCCTCGACTACCTGCAGCTGCGCGAGGAACTGACCCAGCTCGAACGTGCCCGCGAACGCCAGGCGCGGCAGGACCGCCGGCAGGCGGCGGTCGCGTCGCTGCTCGCGCTGCGCCGCGGCGACATCGTCGCCATCCCCGGCGGCCGACGCACGGGCCTGGCCGTCGTCCTCGAGACCGACACCGATGTCACCGATCCCCGGCCGCTCGTGGTCACCGCGGACGCCTGGTCCGGCCGGGTGTCGGCCGCGGACTTCCCGGCCCCGGCGACCGCATTGGGGAAGCTCCGGCTGCCCCGGCACGCCGACGCCCGCACCGCCCGGGCCCGCCGGGACCTCGCATCGGCGCTGCGCAGCACCGGGATTTCCGCGCCGCGCCGACCCAAGCGCGCCAAGCACGGCGACAGCCGCGAAATCGACACGCTGCGGCGGCGGCTGCGCCGGCATCCGGCCCACCAGCATCCCGATCTCGACCGTCTCGCCCGGCTCGGGGAACGCTACAACCGGCTGGGCCGGGAGGTGGCCCAGATGCGCCGCCAATCCGCGGCCACCACCAATTCCCTCGCGCGCACCTTCGAGCGGATCGTCGCGTTGCTGACCGAGCGGGGCTACCTCACCGCCGGCGACGATCCGTCGACCACCGAGGCGGGGGAGCGGCTCGCCCGCATCTACAGCGAGAGCGACCTGCTGGTCGCCGAATGCCTGCGCCACGGGGTGTGGGCCGGGCTCTCGCCCGCCGAGCTCGCCGCGGTCGTCTCGGCCGTGGTGTACGAAGCCCGCGCCGAGGAGGGCGCCACCGAGTACGGGCCGACCGGGCCGCTGCGTCGCGCGCTCGCCGACACCGTCCGTCTGTGCGGACAGCTGCGCGCCGACGAGGTCCGCTTCAAGCTGCCCCCGACCCGGGAACCGGATCCCGGATTCGTCGACGCCATCTACACGTGGGTGAGCACCCAGTCGTTGACCGAGGCTCTGCTCGCCGCCGGCACCGCCGGACGTGACCTGTCGGCGGGCGATTTCGTGCGCTGGTGCCGGCAGGTCATCGATCTGCTCGATCAGATCCGCACCGGCGCCGTCGACCCGCAGCTCGCCAAGACGGCCGCCCGCGCGATCGGCGCGATCCGGCGCGGTGTCGTCGCGGTCGATGCGGCGTGAAGACACCGCGTGTGGTTTGATACGCGCGCTGCCACACGGCTTCCTCGTGATGGGTGGGGTGCTACGACTACGGTAATTGGACACAGCGAAGGCAGGTGGAGGCGACAATGAGCGGTCCGCACGACCCGCAGGATTCCGACGATTCGACCAAGCAGTGGGCGCCGTCGCCCCCGCCGTCCTCCGGAGCCGAGCAGGGGCCGGCACCGACGCAGGCGTTCGGCACACCGCAGCAGGGCCAGGCTCCCGGGCAGTCGTGGGCTCAGCAGGGCCCAGGCCAGCCCCAGCAGGGCCAGCCGCAGTGGGGGCAGCCGCAGCAGGGCCAGCCGCAGCAGGGCCAGTGGGGACAGCAGCAACCCGGTCAGCCGCAAGGCCAGCAATGGGGGCAGCAGCCCGGCCAGCAGTGGGGACAACCGCAGCAGGGCCAGCCGCAGCAGGGCCAGTGGGGACAGCAGCAACCCGGTCAGCCGCAAGGCCAGCAATGGGGACAGCAGCCCGGCCAGCAGTGGGGACAACCGCAGCAGGGCCAGCCGCAACAGGGCCAGTGGGGACAGCAGCAACCCGGTCAGCCGCAAGGCCAGCAATGGACCGGCGCGAACCAGTGGAATGCCGGTGCACCGCAGACGAAGTCGAAGACCGGCCTGATCGTCGGCCTGGCCGTCGCTGCGCTCGTGCTGATCGGGGCGATCATCGGCGCCGTCCTGCTCTTCGGCGGCACCGACACCCTCGACCCCGAGGCCGCGCAGGCCGGCGTCGAGAAGGTCCTCACCGAGTCGTACGGCGCAACCGACGTCTCCGACGTGCAGTGCCCGGACGGCGAAGAAGTCAAGGCGGGCAACAGCTTCGAGTGCACCCTCACGGTGGACGGGCAGTTCCGGACGGTGACCTTGACCTTCACCGACGACGAGGGCACCTACGAGGTCAGCCGGCCCAACTGAGCACGCCGGTCCGTCGCCCTCACACCCCGGCCGCCGCCGCGGTCAACCGGGCGGCGGACCGCCCGATCCCCAGATCCTGGGCCAGCCGCTCGAGTCCCTGCGGATCGACGGGGGCCCCCGGGATCGTGTCCGGGCGCGACACCCGGACCGGAGCGTCGGTGGCCACCCGCACCACCGGCACCGCCGCGTCCAGATACTCGCCGGCGTCGATCAGCTTGGCGCGCACCCCCTTCGCCAGCCCCGACGCCGGGTCCGCGGCCGCCGCGCGCAGCGCCGCGAGCGACCCGTACTCCTGCAGGAGCGTCGACGCGGTCTTCTCCCCGATCCCCTTGACGCCCGGCAACCCGTCCGAGGGGTCCCCGCGCAGCGCCGCCAGCTCGGCGTAGGCCGCTCCGGCCCGCCCGGGCGGAAGCCCGTACCGGGCCGCGACCTCCGCCGGACCGAACACCTCGGCCTTGGCCAGGCCCCGCCCGACGTACACCACCCGCACCGGCACCGCGCCGCCGCGCACCACCTGCAGCAGATCCCGGTCGCCGCTGACCACCAGCACCGGGTCGCGGGCCTCGCCGGCGGCGAGAGTGCCGATCACGTCGTCGGCCTCGAACCCGGCCGCCCCGGCGGTGGCGAGCCCGACCGCGGCCAGCACGTCGAGGATCATCGGCACCTGCGGCGGCAGCGCCGCCGGCACCTCCTCGGCGGTGCCGTCCGAACCGGCGGCCACCCGGTACGCTTTGTAACTCGGCACCGCCGCCACCCGGAACGCCGGCCGCCAGTCCAGATCCAGGCACACCACCAGCCGCGCCGGCCGATGCTTGGTGATCAGCGACGCCACCATGTCGGTGAACCCCCGCACCGCGTTGACCGGGCGGCCGTCCGGGGCGGTGAGCGATTCGGGCAGCGCGTGGAACGCGCGGAACCACAGGCTCGCCCCGTCGAGCAGCATCAACGGGCCGGTGGGGGGCACGGGGGCGGCGGAGGCCGGCGTCGCAGTCACACCGGTCATCCTGCCAAACGCCACTACGCTGTCCGCATGAGTTCCCCCGAGCGCCGCTTCCCCGCCCCCGTCTACGCCGACCGCCTCGCCCGGGCCGCCGCCCTCGGCCACGACGCCGGTCTCGACGCGCTGCTCGTCACTCCCGGACCGGACCTGCGCTACCTGCTCGGCTCACGCGCGGAATCGTTCGAGCGGCTCACCTGCCTGGTGATCCCCACCGACGGGCAGGGCGCGTCCGTCGTCGTGCCGCGCCTCGAGCTGGCCTCCCTCACCGACTCCGCGGCCACGGACCTGAACCTGCCGGTGCACGACTGGGTCGACGGACAGGACCCGTACGCGCAGGTCGCCGCGCTGCTGCCGCAGCGTCCGCGCACCGCGGTCGTCGACGCCATGCCCGCCCTGCACCTGGTGCCCCTCGCGGCCCGGTTCGCGGTGCCGCCCGTGCTGGCGACCGAGGTGGTGCGGCAGCTGCGCATGGTCAAGGACGACGAGGAGGTCGCGGCGCTGCGCCGCGCCGGCGCCGCCATCGACCGGGTGCACGCGCAGATGGGGCGGTGGCTGCGGCCCGGCCGCACCGAGGCGCAGGTCGCGGCCGACATCACCGCCGCGATCGTCGCCGAGGGCCACACCGAGGCCGCCTTCGTCATCGTCGGGTCCGGCCCGCACGGCGCCGATCCCCACCACGAGGTCTCCGACCGGGTCCTCGAACCCGGCGACGTCGTGGTCGTCGACATCGGCGGCCCGGTCGAGCCCGGCTACTACTCCGACTCCACCCGCACCTACAGCCTCGGCGCGCCCCCCGACGACGTCGCGGCGAAGGTGGCGTTGCTCGAGGCGGCGCAGCAGGCGGCGGTCGACGCGGTCCGGCCCGGGGTCACCGCCGCCTCGGTCGACGCCGCCGCCCGCGACGCCCTCGCCGCGCACGGCCTCGCCGAGGTCTTCGTGCACCGGACCGGGCACGGCATCGGACTGTCCGTCCACGAGGAGCCGTACATCGTCGACGGCAATGCCGACGTGCTGCGGCCCGGGATGGCGTTCAGCATCGAACCGGGCATCTACTTCCGCGGCGAGTGGGGTGCGCGCATCGAGGACATCGTGGTGGTCACCGAGGACGGCTGCGAGCCGCTCAACCACCGTCCGCACGGACTGACGGTGCTGCCGGGGTGAGCGACCCTACTTGTCGAGTACCGAGCCCATCACCCGTGCCACGGTGATCTCCACCACCACGCGCGTCGGGTTGGGCCGCGGCGTCCGGTACCGCGCGGTGTAACGACGCACCCCCTCGGCGACGGCCTCCGGTTCCGCCCGCACCCGGGCGGGCCCCTCGAGGGTGAGCCAGCGGCCCCGCTCGACCTGACTGACGGCACCGTATCCGCGGCGGTCGGCGTTGAGCGCCTTCTGCGAGGTCGCATCGGTGATCACCCGCACCACCCCGGCCTCCGGATCCCACGTGAAACCGACGGCCACCACGTGCGGGCTGCCGTCCTTGCGCAGGGTCGTCAGCGTCCCGAGATGGTATTCGGTGAGGAACTGCAACGCGGCGTCGCCGAGCGCGGCGGGGGTGCGGGCCATGCCTGCGACGGTAGCCGAACCCGGCCCGCGCGCCCCGCGGCGCCACCCGGCACACTGGTGCGGTGAACAACGGGCAGGGTTCGATCGTCGTCTTCGGGGGCCGCAGCGAGATCGGGACGGCGGTGGCCGCCCGGCTGGCCCGCGGCCGCACCGTGGTCCTGGCCGCGCGTCGCGCCGGCGATCTCGAGGCGCAGCGCCGCGCCGTGCTCGACGCCGGTGCCGTCGCCGTGCACACCGTCGAGTTCGACGCCGACCGGCTCGACACCCACGAGCAGACCCTCGCCGACCTCGCGATGCTGTACGGGCCGATCGACGTCGCCGTCCTCGCGTTCGGCATCCTCGGCGACCAGCACCGCGCCGAACACGACCCGGCCCATGCCGTGGCGATCGTGCACACCGACTACGTCGCCCACGTGGCCCTGCTCACGCGGCTGGCGGGGCATCTGCGGGCCCAGGGATCGGGCCGGATCGTGGTGTTCTCGTCGGTGGCGGGGGTGCGGGTGCGCCGGGCGAACTATGTGTACGGCTCCGCGAAGGCCGGTCTCGACGGATTCGCCTCCGGCCTGGCGGACGCGCTGCACGGCAGCGGCGTGTCGCTGCTGCTGGTGCGACCCGGGTTCGTCGTCGGCCGCATGACCGAGGGGATGAGCCCCGCGCCGCTGTCGAGCACCCCGGACCGGGTCGCGGACGCGACGGTGCGGGCGTTGCGCCGCGGCCGCGGCGAGGTGTGGGTGCCGGCTGTGCTGCGGCCGGTGTTCGTCGGGATGCGGCTGCTGCCGCGGCCGATCTGGCGGCGACTGCCGCGCTGACCGGCGCGCTCAGCGGCGGCGCGACTCGAGCAGCCGCAACCACACCTCGCCGACCGTCGGATACGCCGGTACCGCATGCCACAGCGTCTCGAGCGGCACCGCGGCGACCACCGCGACCGT
Source organism: Rhodococcus ruber (assembly GCF_016804345.1). NCBI lineage: Bacteria > Bacillati > Actinomycetota > Actinomycetes > Mycobacteriales > Nocardiaceae > Rhodococcus > Rhodococcus ruber. Next base: position 3,101,464 of record NZ_CP044211.1, read on the forward strand.
CGCGGCGTGCAGCAGCTCGGCGACGTCGGTGCCCACGAACGTCGCCCCCACCACGGTGTCGGCGGCGCGGTCGACCACGAGGGTGGCGCGTCCGGTGAAATCGTCCCGCGCCAGCGCGGATCCGGCCACGGCGATGTCGACCTCGAGCACCTCGACGTCGAGGCCGTCGGCGCGGGCGTCGGCCGCGGTGCGGCCCACGGCCGCGACCTCCGGGGTGGTGAACACCACCTGCGGCACCTGCCCGTGGTCGGCGCGCGCCCGGAACCGCGGCGCGTCGAGGTCGCGTCCCTCGGCGCGGGCGGCGATCACGTCGCCGCACACCCGTCCCTGGTACTTGCCCATGTGTGTCAGCGCGGTCCGGCCGGTGACGTCGCCGACGGCGTAGAGCCAGCGCCCGTCCACCCCGGCGACGGTCATGTGGTCGTCGGTGCGCAGCGGGCCCTCCCCGGCCCACCCGACCGTGTCGAGTCCGAGTCCGGCGGTCGCGGGCCGGCGCCCGGCCGCGACGATCAGCTCGTCGACCTCGAGGGTGCCACCGTCGTCGAGGCGCAGCCGCACCGGGCCGCCGTGGATGCGTCCGATGCCGGTGTCCGCGACGTCCGGGCGGGACACCTCCGCCGTCGTGGTGCCGAACCGCAGCCGCACGCCGTGCTCGCGCAGCGCCTCGGCGACGGCGGCGCCGGCGACCGGCTCGGTGCGGGCGAGCAGCCGGTCCCCCCGCACCAGCATCGTCAGGTCCTCGGTGCCGAGCTCGCGCAGCCAGGTCGCGATCTCGCAGGCGACGACGCCGCCGCCGACGATCGCGGCGCGCCGCGGCACCTGCTGCAGGTTCGTCGCATCCCGCGAGGTCCAGGGCCGGGCCGCGCGCAGCCCCGGCACATCGGGCACGGACGCGGTGCTGCCGGTGGCCACCACCACCGCGTGCCGTGCCCGCAGCCGCCGCGGCTGCGGGCCGTCCACGGTGACCTCGCACCGGGCGGTGAGGCGGCCGTGCCCGCGCACGACGTCGATCCCGGCGCCGCGCGCCCACTCGACCTGGGCGGTGTCGTCGCGGCCGTCGGTGAACGCGTCCCGGCGGGCGAGGACGTCGGCGACGTCGACGCCGTGGGCGGCGACCTTGGCGGCGACGCCGGGCATGTGCCGGGCCGCGGCCAGCACCTGTCCCGGGCGCAGCAGCGCCTTGCTCGGCATGCACGCCCAGTAGGAGCATTCACCGCCGACGAGTTCGTGTTCGACCAGGACGGCGGTGCGGTCGCTGCCGGCGATGGCGTAGGCGGCGGCGTTCTCCCCGGCGGGTCCGCCGCCGAGGACGACGACATCGAACACCTCGGACTCGGACCCCGCACCGATGCTCATGAACCCACGGTAGGCGGCGTGCGGGCGGTGCGGGCCCGGAACACGACCGCCGCGGCGCGGTTCAGCGCAGCTCGGGGGAGTCGGCGTCGAAGACCAGTCCCATCGGGGCGAGGACCCGCACCACCTGTTCGGCGGCCCACTCGTCGAGATCGCACAGCAGCACCACCGACCACGGCGTCACCACCAGGGGACGATCCACGGCCGCGAGGAACTCCGCGGTCCGCGCCGGCAGCACCGCCCCGGGCAGACCGCCGCCGAGGGTGACCGCACCGTCGGGCTGGTCCAACCAGCCCACGGGCCGGGCCGGGGCCGACGGGCGCCGCGCCGGCGGCGCCGACGGCTCCACGCCCAGAGCGGCGAGGGTCGCGGCGACCCCGGCCCGCGGCGGCCGCTGCGCCGCCGCGACCAGCGTCTCGACGACGTCGTCGGGGGGCAGGCGCACGCCGGTGTCGGTGCCGTCGAGCAACAGCGCCCACCGCCGGTCGGGCAGCGCCGCCGCCCCCACCTCGGGGGCCAGGGCCGCGATGTCGCCGCTGCCGTCGTCGATCCCGACGACGAGGTCGCGGCCGGGCGCGAGCGCGGTGAGTCGACGGTGCACCTCGGCGAGGATGTCCCGCACGTCGACATGCCCGCCGATGCGGCCGGACAGCGGCGAGGCGAGCAGGCGGCGCCGATGCGGTCCGGGCAGGTCGAAGCCGTGGCCGGACAGCTGCGCGGTGAGTTCGGCCCGGTTTCCGCGCAGCCCGAGACCGTCGGCGGTGAGGACCAGGGCGCCCCCGGCGTGGTCGTGGGCGAGCTCGGCGAGGATCTGCAGCTGCGCCGCCGCGAGCCGACCGCCGGGCAGGGACACCTCGACCAGGTCGACGGGTTCGTCAGCGGGCGCCATGGCCTCCAGGCTAGACGGCGGCGGTCGGCGCGGCCCGCCCGTCCGTAGGGTGTGGCCCATGACCCCGACCTTCGCCGACCTGGCCGCCGCGAAGTACGTGCTGCTGACCACCTTCCGCAGGGACGGCACCCCGGTGCCGACCGCGGTGTGGGCCGCCGCCGACGCCGACCGGCTGCTGGTGTGGACCGTCACCGACTCCTACAAGGTCCGGCGGTTGCGCCGCGATCCGCGGATCACCGTCGCGGTGTGCGACGTGCGCGGCACACCGCGCAGCGACGCGGTGCCCGGCACCGCCACGGTGCTCGACGCGGCCGGCACCGAGCGGGCGCGGGCGACGATCGCCCGCAAGTACGGGATCCTCGGGTGGCTCACGGTCAAGGGCAGTGTGCTGCGCCGCGGGCGCGCCGGCACCGTCGGGCTCGCCTGTGTCGTCGAGGCGGACGACCCCACCCCGGATCCCGGTCCCGGCGGGTGAGCGGACCGCGGCGGCACACGGGCGTCGCCGCGGGATCAGCGGGCGCGGCTGACCGACGACATGTGGAAGTCGGGGATCCGCAGCGGCGGCATCGCGGTGCGGGTGAACCAGTCCTTCCATTCCCGCGGCAGGGTGCGCTGCGTGCCACCGGCCTCGGTGGTGCGCCGCAGCAGATCCAGCGGGCTCTCGTTGAACCGGAAGTTGTTCACCTCCGCCGTCACCGCACCGTCCTCGACCAGATACACGCCGTCGCGGGTCAGTCCGGTCAGCAGCAACGTCGCCGGGTCGACCTCCCGGATGTACCACAGGGTCGTCAGCAGCAGTCCCCGCTCGGTGCGGGCCACCATCTCGTCCACGCCGGCCGTGCCGCCGCCGGTCAGGAGCAGGTTCTCCCCGGGCGCGGCGGCCGGCGCCCCGAACTCGGCGGCGGCGGCCCGCGGGTACGCCAGCGCGTGCACCGTCCCCGCCCGCACCCAGTCGACCCGCCCGAGGTCCATGCCGTTGTCGAACACCGACACCGAGTTCGACGACGCGGTGGCCGTGACGAACGGCGCGCATTCCAGGCCGGGGGCGGCGGGATCGGAGAACAGCGTCAACGGCAGCGCGGTGAGCCGTTCGCCGACGCGGGTGCCGCCGGGCCGCGACAGCGCGGTGTGCCCTTCCTCGGCGCCGCGGCCCTCCATCGACCACATCAGGTAGATCATCAGGTCCGCCACCGCCGACGGCGGCAGCAGCGTCTCGTAACGCCCGGCCGGCAGCTCGACGGTGCGGCGCGCCCAGTCCAGCCGCCGCGACAGTTCCGTCAGCAGGGCGGGGGTGTCGACGTCGGTGAAGTCGCGGGTGCCGGCCCCGGCCCACGCGCTGGCCCCGTTCAGCCCGCCCCGTTTGCCGTTGATCTCCACCGATCCCTCCGGCGCGCTGAACCGGCGTCGCACCCCGCTCGAGGTGCCCAGCCAGGTCGTCGAGATCCGGTGGTGGGCGAAGCCGTAGAGCTGATCGGCACCGTCGAATCCGGCGGCGAGATCGTCGACGAGCCGCCCGAACACCGTGATGTCGGTCCCGGCCGCGGCGTCGGCCCAGTCGCCGGGCTCGCCCTCCCCGCCGACGAGCGGCACCGCGTCCTCGGCGGGGGCCGCCGCCGCGGCCGCCGCCCCCGCCGCCCGCACGGTCGGGGCGATGTCGGCCGGGTCGACGCTGCTCGACGTCACCACCCCGACGCGAGTGGTGTCGCCGCGCAGGACCGCGATCACCGTCCAGCTGCGGGAACGAGAGATCCCGTTGGTGGTCATCGAGTTGCCGGCCCACCGCAGCGACGCCTCGCCGGTGTCGGTGACCAGCACGATCGTCTCGTCGGCGGTCGAGCAGCGCAACGCCCGCTCGAGCTGTTCCTGCGCCTCGATCATCGCCGGCCCTCCGCGCGGGTGTTGAGGACGTTCACCGACCGCAGCAGCGCCGACGGGCAGCCGTGGCTGACCGGCGCGACCTGCCCGGGCTGGGCCTTGCCGCAGTTCACGGCGCCGCCGAGTTGCCACGTCGACGGCCCGCCCACCGCCTCGAGCGAGCCCCAGAAGTCGGTCGTGGTGGCCTGGTAGGCCACATCGCGCACCTGCCCGGCGAGCGTGCCACCCCGGATCCGGTAGAACCGCTGCCCGGTGAACTGGAAGTTGTAGCGTTGCATGTCGATCGACCAGGACTTGTCGCCGACGACGTAGAGCCCGTCGTCGACGCGGGCGATGAGCTCGGCGGTGGTGGTGTCGGCCGCCGGGTCCGGCTGCAGCGACACGTTCGCCATCCGCTGGATCGGCACGTGATGCGCCGAGTCGGCGTACGAGCAGCCGTTCGAACGCGGCAGCCCCAGCCGCGGCGCGAACACCCGGTCGAGCTGGTAGCCGACCAGTATCCCGTCCCGCACCAGGTCCCAGGACTGGGCGGCGACCCCGTCGTCGTCCCAGCCGACGCTGGCGAGCCCGTGCGCGACGGTGCGGTCCGCCGTCACCTGCATCACCTCGGTGCCGTAGCGCAGCGTGCCGAGCCCGTCCGGGGTGGCGAACGAGGTGCCCGCGTAGGCCGCCTCGTACCCGATGGCCCGATCGTACTCCGTTGCGTGCCCGATCGATTCGTGCACCGTCAACCACAGGTTGGTGGGGTCGATCACCAGGTCCGTCGGCCCCGCCTGCACACTGGGGGCCGACGCCTTCTCCGCCAGCCACCCGGGGATCTGCGCCAGCTCCGCACTCCAGTCCCAGTGCGCGTCGCCGGCCGCATACTCCCAGCCCCGCCCCACCGGCGGGGCCAGGGTGCGCATCGTCTCGAACTCGCCGGTGCGCCGGTCCACGGCGGTCGCCTCGAGCTGCGGGGCCACCCGCACCCGCTGCTGGGTGATCGTCGAGCCGGCCAGGTCCGCGTAGAACGTCTGCTCCTTGACCTGCCCACAGTGCGCCGTCACATGATCGACCTCGTCGGCGGCGAGCAGGTGCCGGGAGAACTCCGCCAGCCGCGCCACCTTCTGCGCCGTGGGCACCGTGAACGGGTCGACCTCGTACGGCGAGACCCACACCGCGTCCGGGTAGACCGGCTCGTCGGCGAGCTCGACCCGGTCCCGGTTCAGCGCCCGCAACGTCCGGGCCACCTCGATCGCCTGCCGCGCCGTGGCCGCCGCGACGGCCGGGCTCAGCTCGGCGTGCGAGGCGAACCCCCAGGTGCCGTCGACCACCACCCGCACGGCCAGCCCGGTGTCGATGCTGTCGACGGCGGCCTGCACGGCGCCGTCCCGCAGGCTCAGCGACTGGCTGTGCAGACGGTGCACCCGCAGATCCGCGTGGGAGGCACCGGCGGCGCGGGCGGCGGACAGCGCCGCGTCCGCGAGCGTCCGCAACGGCAGGGCGAGGAAGTCGGCGTCGACGGTGCTCACGGGCACCACCGTACTGGGTCGCACCCGGCGCGTCGGCTCACCCGAACTGCTGCCAGCCCAGACGCACCACCATCACCAGCACCACGATCAGCAGCACCGCCCGCACGAACCCCGCGCCGCGGCGCAGCGCGGTCCGCGACCCGACGACCGCGCCCGCGATATTGCACACCGCCAGTGCCAGCCCCAGCGACCACCACACGTACCCGGCCGCCGCGAAATACACCAGCGCCCCGACATTGGACCCGAGGTTGATCACCTTCGCCATCGCCGCCGACCGCACGAATTCGGTGCCGAGCAGCGTCGCGAACGTGATGATCAGGAACGTGCCGGTGCCCGGGCCGAGCAGGCCGTCGTAGAAGCCGATCACCGCGGCCGCGGTCAGCACCACCAGGACCGTGCGCCGCATCGTCGGCGGTTCGTGCGCCAGGGTCGTGCCGACCTGCGGCCGCAGCGTCACGAACACCGCGACCGCCACCAGCACCACCATCACCATCGGAACGAACAGGTCCTTGTCGATCCGCGAGACCGTCGCCGCACCCGCCGCCGCCGCGACCGCGGCCAGGACCGCCGCCGGAGCCAGGACCGGCCACTGCAGCCGGATCCGCCGCGCGAAGGTCACCACCGCCGCGCCGGTGCCGCAGAGGGCGGTGAGCTTGTTCGTCGCCAGCGCGGCCGCCGGTGTCAGCTGCGGGGCGACGACGAACAGCGCCGGCAACAGGATCAGCCCGCCCCCACCGACGACGGCGTCGACCCACCCGGCGGCGGTCGCCGCCACCATCAGAACCGCCCAGTCGCCCGCACCCACGCGGCCATTCGATCACAGCGGCCGGGAGCAAAACCGCGGCGCCGCTCGTTGAGCGGATATGACCGCCGCACCGTTCCCGGCAGCTGGAAGGATCACCCCATGATCGCGCTGCTGTTCCTGGCCTACGTCGTCGTCGAGATCGGGGTGCTGGCGTGGCTCGGGTCCACCCTGGGCATCGGCACGACGATCCTGGTGTTCCTCGGGGTGAGCGTCCTCGGTTACCTGGTGCTCGCCGCGCAGGGCCGCCGTGCCCTGCAGAATCTGGGCCGGGTCCGCAGCGCCGCCGGCGCGGACCGGGCCCTGACCGACGGCGCACTGGTCGGCGCCGGTGCCGGGCTCGTGCTCGTACCCGGACCGGTGACCAGCGCCGCGGGAATTCTGCTGCTGCTGCCCCCGACCCGCGCGCTGCTGCGCCCGCTCGTGCGGGCGCTGGCCGCCCGCCGGGTCGCCGCCTCCGCCGCCCGGGGCGGCACCTTCCGCGGGGAACGCGTCGTCATCGTCGACGGCGAGGTCGTCGAGCACACCGTGGTCGGCCCGGCCCGCCTCGACACCCCCGCCTCCGGAGCCGGGACCGTGCTCGAGGGCGAGATCGTCGACCCCCCGCACCGTCCGCACCTGCCGTAACGGGGCACACTGGGTAGCCGTGAAGTCCCCCGCACCGCACACTCAGCTCCTCGTCGGCGGCCGCATCTACAGCGCCAGCGCCCCCGACGCCACCTCGATGGCCGTCACCGACGGGCAGGTCGTGTGGGTGGGGGAGGACCGGCCCGGCCGCGCCCTGCACCCGGACGCCGAGATCGTCGACCTCGACGGGGCGTTCGTCGCACCCGCCTTCGTCGACACCCACGTGCACGTCACCGCGCACGGCCTGGCCCTGACCGGTCTCGACCTGTCCGACACGCGGTCCCGCGAGGAGGCGCTGCACCAGGTGCGCGACCATGCCGCCCGGCACGCAGGCGCCGTCGTGTGGGGGCACGGGTGGGACGAGACCCGCTGGCTGGACCCCACCGCCCCCACCACCGACGACCTCGACGCCGCCGCCCCCGGCCGCGCCGTCTACCTCACCCGCGTCGACGCCCACTCCGCGGCGGCCTCCACCGCGCTGCGCGCCGCCGCCGACCTCGCCGGACTCGACGGCTACCACCCGCAGCGCCCGCTGACCGCGGCCGCGCACCACGGTGTCCGCGCCGCCGCCCGCGCCCTGCTCACCCCCACCGAACGCGCCCGGGCCCGCGCCGCCGCCCTCGACGACTACGCGGCACACGGCATCGTCGCCGTGCACGAATGCGGCGGCCCGGACATCGCCGGCCGCGACGACTTCGCCGAACTGCTCGCCACCGACCACGGGGTGCAGGTCCGCGGCTACTGGGGGGAGGCCGTCACCACCGCCGAGCAGGCCCGGGCGCTGCTCACCGCCACCGGCGGGCACGCCCTCGGGGGCGACCTGTTCGTCGACGGCGCCCTCGGCTCCCACACCGCGTGGCTCGCCGCGCCGTACACCGACCGCCCCGACTGTTGCGGCACCGCCTACCTCACCGTCGAACAGATGACCGCGCACCTGCGGGCCTGCACCGAAGCCGGCATCCAGGCCGGCTTCCACGTCATCGGCGACGCCGCCGTCGACGCCGCGGTGCAGGCATTCGCCGCGGTCGTCGCCGACCTCGGCGGCCCGGCCGTCGCGGCCCGCGGACACCGGCTCGAACACCTCGAGATGGTCACCGCCGCGCAGGGCGAGCGGCTCGGCGGCTGGGGCGTGATCGCCAGCATGCAACCGAGCTTCGACGCGCTGTGGGGCGGACCGGGCGGGCTGTACGCCACCCGCCTCGGCGCCGACCGCGCCGCCGGCCTCAACCCGTTCGCGCCGCTCGCCGCGACCGGCATGTCCCTCGCGTTCGGCTCGGACGCGCCGGTCACCGCGGCCCGGCCGTGGCCGATGCTGCGCGCCGCCGTGCACCACCGCACCCCGGGCAGCGGGATCTCCCCCCGCGCCGCGTTCGCCGCCGCCACCCGTGGGGCGTGGCGCGCCGGCGGGGTGCGGGACGGGATCGCCGGCACCCTCGACCCCGGGGCGCCCGCGTCGTACGCGGTCTGGGACGCGGACGAGCTCGTGGTCAGCGCGCCGAAGGACAGTGTGCAGCGCTGGTCCACCGACCCGCGGTCGCGGGTGGCGCCGCTGCCGGATCTCGAGCCGGGCACGCCCGATCCGGTGCTGCTGCGCAGCGTGCACCGCGGCCGCGTCGTGTACGCCCGGTGATCGGGTCGCGCGCCGCCGCCCGGCCGGTGGTGGTCCGCAGCCTCGCCGCCGTCACGGCGGGGCTGCTGTTGTTCGCGAGTTTCCCGCCGCGTCCGCTGTGGTTGCTCGCGCCGCTGGGCATCGCCCTGCTCACCGCGGTGCTGGGGGCGCGGACGCTGCGCCGCCGCGGCGGTTTCGGCTACGGCTACCTCGCCGGCCTGGGATTTTTCGTGCCGCTGCTGCCGTGGGTCGGGGAGTACGTCGGCCCGGTGCCGTGGCTGGCGCTCGCCGCCGCCGAGGCGGTGTTCGTCGGCCTGTTCGGGGTGGTCGCGGTGCAGGTGCGGGCCCTGCCGGGGGCACCGGTGTGGATCGCGGCCGGCTGGAGCCTGACCGAGTACCTGCGGGCGAGCGTGCCCTTCGGCGGGTTCCCCTGGGGCCGGCTCGCGTTCGGTCAGCCGGACGGGCCGCTGGTCGCTCTCGCCGCGGTCGGCGGTGCGCCGCTGGTGTCGTTCGCGGTGGCGCTGACCGGCACGGGGCTGTGGGCGTGCGCGCGGGCCGGGTTGCGCTACACCCGCGGGCACCGGGAGCGGTCGCCGCTGCTGCGGGCCGCGGCGACGACCGTCGCCGCACCGCTGCTCGCCCTGGCGACCTGGCCGGCGCTGCCCGCCCCCGAGGCGGGTGAGCGCACCGTGACGGTCGCCGCGATCCAGGGCAGCGTGCCGCGGCTGGGTCTGGACTTCAACGCCCAGCGCAAGGCCGTGCTGAACAACCACGTGGCGCGCACCCTCGAGCTGGCCGACCGGGTCCGGGGCGGCACCGCGCCGCGCCCGGACGTGGTGATCTGGCCGGAGAACGCCTCCGATATCGACCCGTTGCGCAACCGCGACGCCGCCGCCGACATCGGCGCCGCGGCGGCCGCGGTCGGCGCCCCGATCCTGGTGGGTGCCGTGCTGGTAAACGGGGACGGCACCACGACCAACTCGGTGATCGTGTGGGATCCGGCGACCGGGCCCGGGGAGCGGCACGACAAGCGCATCATCCAGCCGTTCGGCGAGTACCTGCCGTACCGCTCGTTCTTCCGGCTGTTCTCCGACTACGCCGACCGGGCCGGGCACTTCGTGCCGGGCAGCGGCGACGGCACCGTCCACGCCGCGGGCATCCCGATCGGGGTGGCCACCTGCTACGAGGTGGCGTTCGACCGGGCACTGCGGGACTCGGTGCGCGCCGGCGCGCACCTGCTGGCCGTGCCCACCAACAACGCGACGTTCGGCGACACGGAGATGACCTACCAGCAGCTGGCGATGTCCCGGGTGCGGGCCGTCGAGCACGGCCGGGCCGTGGTGGTGGCCGCCACGAGCGGGGTCAGCGCCGTGGTCGCGGCCGACGGCACGGTCACCACGCGCAGCGCCCTGTTCGTGCCCGAGGTACTGGTGGCGCAGGTGCCGCTGCGCGCGACGGCTACGCTGGCTACTCGGCTCGGACCGATCCCGGAGCTCGTGCTCTGCGTCGGGGCCGTCGCCGCCGTCGGCGTGGCGCTGGTGCGCACACGCGGGCGGAGCACCACCGTGCCGGCCGCAGCCGGCACCGCGAGATGACCGGCCGCCGGCCGGTGCGACAGGAAGGACCTTCGATGGCAGCGGCGACGCCGGCCGGGAACGACAGCGCGCCGAGCGCCCGGACCCTGGTGATCATCCCGACGTACAACGAACGTGACAACATCGGCCTGATCGTCGGCCGGTTGCACGCCGCGCTGCCGCACACACACGTGCTGATCGTCGACGACGGCAGCCCGGACGGCACCGGCGACGTCGCCGATCGTCTCGCCGCGGCGAGCGAGAACCGCATCCACGTGATGCACCGCACCGAGAAGAACGGTCTCGGGGCCGCGTACATCGCCGGTTTCCGGTGGGGACTCGAGCGCGGTTACACCGTGCTGGTGGAGATGGACGCCGACGGCAGCCACGCCCCCGAGCAGCTGCACCTGCTGCTCGAGAGGATCGACGCGGGCGCCGACCTGGTGCTCGGCTCGCGGTACGTGCCCGGCGGTGCGGTGGTGAACTGGCCGTGGCATCGGGAGGTGCTCTCCCGCGGCGGCAACATCTACTCGCGGCTCGCGCTGGGGGTGCGGATCCACGACATCACCGGCGGCTACCGCGCCTACCGGCGCGAGGTGCTCGAGCACCTCGATCTCGCCGCGGTCGCCTCGCACGGCTACTGCTTCCAGGTCGACCTCGCCTGGCGGGCGGTGCAGGCCGGGTTCACGGTCGCCGAGGTGCCGATCACCTTCACCGAGCGGATCATCGGCGAATCGAAGATGAGCGGCAGCATCGTGCAGGAGGCGCTGATCAAGGTCACCGTGTGGGGCGTGCGCAACCGGTGGACGAAACTGCGCGGCCTGCTGCGCCGCTGAGCGCCGCCGGGCTGGGGGCCGGTCGAGGACCGGTCACCCCCATCCGGGCGGCGGGGCTCATTCGGCGTTCTTGACCTCGATCTTCTTCCCGGCCTGCTGCTGCTCGGCCAGAGCGATCGAGACGGTGAGGATGCCCTTGGCGTAGGACGCCTCGACGTCGTCGTCCTTCGCACCCGGTGGCAGGGCCACCGAACGCCGGAACGAGCCGTAGTGGAACTCCGAGCGTCCCCCCTCGGATTTCTCCTCGGTCCGTTCGGCCGTGATCTCGAGCTGCCCGGCGTTGATCGCGACGTCGATGTCCTTCTCCGGGTCGAGGCCGGGCAGCTCGGCCCGCACGACGTACCGGCCGTTCTCGACACGGTCCTCGACCCGGATGAGGTTGCCGCCGAGAGCGGGACGTAGACCGGTGAAGGGGAAGGCGTCGAAGAACTCGGACAGGTCCGGGAACACCGAACGGGAACGGCGCGCTGGCACAGTGGACATGTCTGCTCCTCTCCTGGGAAACGGATCGGCGGAAGGTCGGTCCGTGTCCATTCGACTCCGTGCGGGACGCGCCCGACAGGGCCGGAAGTCCCGACCCCCGAGATCCGAACGTTCGCACCCCCGGTAGCCCTCCAAACGATCGTTCGGACTCGGGCCTACGCGTTCGGCGAACGTTCGTCAGTCGGGATCCGGTCCGGGCGGCCGCGTTCGCGCCGCAGTTCCGCCACCTGCATCCGCAGCTCGGCGATGTGGATCCGCGCCTCGCGTAGCTGGGTGGCCCGCTCGTCGGCCAGTTCGGCGCGCACCATCGCGAGATCGGCCTCGAGTTCGGCCACCCGCTGCCAGGCCTCGGCAGCCGAGCGCAGCGCCTCGTCGCGTTCGGTGCGCAGCCGGGTCGCCTCGAGGTCCACCGCCCCGGTGCCGGCCGCCCGGGGCGGGTCCGGGGCGGCGCCGAGGCGGGTACCCGCACGCTCCGGCGGCGAAGAGGACGCCGACCGGGGCGGGTCGGAGGTCGCTGCGGGTGGGGACGGGGTGGCGGTCCGGCGCTGGCGTTCGCGCCAGGCGCGCGCACGTTCGGCGCTGTTGGCGTACTGCTTGCGGCGGCCGCCCGTCGCGGGGGTGGCCCCGATCGGCGTGCCGGGCGCCGAGGAGGCGTCGCTCACCACCGCAGACTACCAGGACGAACCCCCGCACGAACGTTCGAGGAACGGCGCCGGGTCACGAACCGGACACCGCTCGAACGATCGTGTCGTTCGTTCGGATTCGATCGTTCTACCAGGTGACGGGCAGCTCGTCCACGACGCCCAGTTCGGTGCACAACCGGCGGATCGCGCTGCAGTCCTGCACCACCCGCCGCGGGGGTGTCGCGGCCACGTCCGCGAGCATCGCCCGCCCACCCGGAACGCGCTCCGCGTCCACGATCGCCGCCCAGGTGCCCAGATCCGAGCCGGTGAACGCCTCGATTCCCGCCGCCAGGGCCGCGAGCAGCTGCGCCCGGTCGCCGGGCCCGAGCTCGGTGAACACCATCTTCAGCAGCTCCGCGGCGAGGGAGGCGTGACTGAGTTCGTCCCGCCGGTGCAGCGCCACCGTCGTGCGATTGACCGGCTGCAGCTCCGCGTCCTCGGTCATCAGAGCGAGGAACGCGCTGATGGAGGTCTCGGCGACGGTGGTGAATGCCAACCGGATCAGCGCCTGCCCCCGCGGATCGGGCGCCGCCGCCACCGCGGCCCGGTGCTCGCGCACGGTCCGGCACGGCGGCAGCACCGACTCGGGCATGTGCCAGCCACGGCGGCGGCGGATCACCGCGCTCGCGTTCAGGTGCATGAGCGTGTGGTACTGCTCGTCGACCATCGCCTGCAGCACCCCCGCGGTCACGGTGTCCGACGGCCCGACCCCGAAGAAGTCCGTCGTGATCAGCGCGAAACCGGGGTTGACCACGTACTGCTCGATGTCCATGACATTCTTGTTGTACGCAATCCAGCCCCAGCCCCGCAGCCGGGCCCGGCGCCCCTCGTCCAGGGCGCGGTACGCGGGATGGGTGTGGAACGGCACGAGCTCGTCCGGGAAATCCAGCCGGCCCGGATCGAACAGCTCGTCCAGATCCGGTTCGCTCTTCTTGACCGTGGCGCGCCGCCCCCACGACCGGGCCAGTCCCCGCACCACGGCGCTCTCGACGACGTCGTGCGGATCGTGGTCGGGCAGCGCGGGTACGAGCAGCGGACCCTGCGCGGCGGGCAGATCAGGCTCGGCCATGACGGCTCTCCGTTTCCTCGTGCGTCAGTTCCGCGAACAGTTCCGCACACAGCTCACGATACCGGCCGGTGTCCGCGCCCAGCGGCGTTGCGGCCCGGCCCAGCAGGTCCGCGAACCCGGCCACCGATCCGGTCTCGACCACCGCCTCGAGCTCGTCGAGGGAGGCCCGCAGCGCCGACCGGGCCGCCGCCGCGTGCGGGTTGCCGGCCTGCACGTCGAGATACACCTCGGGGGCGCCGCCGGCGATCCGCGCCAGCAGCGCCCGCAGCAGCACGTGCGGGGGCGGGGCGGTCGCCGCCGCCACCGACGGGGGGACGCCGAGCCGTCCCAGCGCCAGCCCGAACGCCAGAACCGCCGCGTGCGTGGCCGCCTGGGTGGCCGCCGCGACCCGGTCGTGGTCGTCCGCCGTCATCCGCACCACCCGCGCGCCCCACCGGTCGAGCGCCGCGAGCAGCGCGTCGACGGCCGGGCCGGGCCGGTGCTCGACCACCGCCACCGGTCGTCCCGCCATGCCCAGCGCCGGCGCGAACATCGGGTTCAGCCCGACACACTGCGCGGACCACCCCCGCCCGCGTCCCGCCTGCGCCCACGCCGACTTCACCGACAGGGTCTCCACCAGCACCGCGTCCGGCGACAGCAGCGGACCGAGCCGGGCGGCGGCCGCCAGCGCCGTGGCCTCGGGCACGGCCAGCACCAGCATCGAGGCGCACCGCACCGCGTCCCGCACGGCCGCCGTGGGGACGGTGACATCGTCGCGCAGCGCGCCCGGATCGTCGCCGGCGGCCGGGTCGACCACCAGCACATCGGCGCCGTCGCGGCGCAGCGCCTCACCGAGCATCCGGCCGACCGCGCCGGCACCCCCGGCGACGACGACGAGGCCGGTCGTGTCGCTCACGCGCGGGAACCGTCCTCGGAGGGTTCGTTCACCGACAGGGTGCGGCGCATCGCCACCGCCTTGACCATCGTCTCCTCGAGTTCGTCCGCCGGGTCCGACAACGCGACGATGGCGCCGCCGATGCCGAAGCCCACCTCGTGTTCGGTGGCGACCATGGTGCGGATGACGATCGACAGGTCCGCCGCTCCCGTCGGGGACAGGTATCCCAGCGCACCCGAGTACACGCCGCGGGGGCCGTCCTCGAGCTTGTCGATGATCTCCATGGTGCGCAGCTTCGGCGCCCCGGTCATCGATCCCCCCGGGAAGGCGGCCCGCACGCAGTCCACCGCGGTCGCATCCGGGCGCAACGTCCCCCGCACCGTGGAGACCAGCTGGTGCACCGCCGCGTACGTCTCGACGTCGAACAGCTTCGGCACGTGCACCGAACCGGGCACGCACACCCGAGACAGGTCGTTGCGCACCAGGTCGACGATCATCAGATTCTCCGACCGGTCCTTCTCGCTGTCGAGCAGGCTCTGCCGCAACGCCCGGTCCGCGTCCTCGGTGGTGCCGCGCGGCCGGGTGCCCTTGATCGGCTTGGACTCGACCACCCCGTCCGGGCCGATCCGCAGGAACCGCTCCGGCGAGGCACTGAGCACCGACACCTCGGGGAACCGCAGCAGGGCACTGTACGGGGTCGGGCTCAGTTCGCGCAGCGTCTCGTAGGTGCGCAGGGGATCGACGCTGCGGTCCACGGTCGCCGCGTTGGTCAGGCACACCTCGTACGTCTCGCCGCTGCGGATCTCGGCGATCGACTGGGCGATCAGCTCGAGGTAGCGCTGCGGCTCGTGCCGCAACCGCACCCGCGGATCCTGCTCCGCCCGCACCAGCGGGGCCGCGACCGGTGCCGCGGCGGATTCGGCCAGGGACCCGAGCACGGCAGCGGTCGCGTCGAACCACGCGGTCGTGGCGGGCTCCCCGGCCCGCTCGCTCAGCGCCAGCAGGTAGCAGCAGCGTGTCTCGTGGTCGAGGACCACGGCGCGGTCGGCGAAGACCATCGCCGCGTCCGCGATGGGGGAGGTGTGCACGAGCTGCCCGCCGGTGTCGGCCTTGAGCTCGTACCCCAGGTAGCCCACGTAGCCCAGCGCGAACGCGAACGGCAGGTCGCCGCGCCGGGCGACCGTGCGCTCGGCGAGGCGGCGGTCGATGTGGTCGAAGAAGGTGGTGTGGAACTCGGCCACCGGCTGCCCGGTGCGCTGTTCGCGCACCAGGGTCTCGGCGACGCTGTAGGTGACGAACTCGGCGCGCGGACCCGACCCGTCCCCGAGGATGGAGAACCGCGAGTTCGGTTCGGTGGCGGCGCTGCCGTCCAGCCAGAAGCTGTGCGGACCGTCGGCGAACAACGTCTCGAACACCCGCTGCGGGTCGGGGTGGTGGTCGATCCGGCGGCTTTCGAGGACCAGCGCCGGGGGCGGCGCGGGCGGCGCGGGCGGCGGGACCGGCTCGGGTGGGTGCGGCCGGGCGGGGGTCGCGTCGCGGAAGTTCGCCAGCAGCTCGCGGCCGTACTCGGTGCAGATCGACTCGGGGTGGAACTGCACCCCCCACAGCGGCCGGGTCCGGTGGGCGACCCCCATCAGGAGTCCGTCCTCGGTCCAGGCGACGGCCTCGAGGTCGTCGGGCACCCGGTCGACGACCAGCGAGTGGTAGCGCACCGCCTCGAACGGGGAGGGAATGCCGGCGAACAGCCCGGTGCCGGCGTGCCGGATCCGTGACAGCCGGCCGTGCACCGGCTGCGGTGCCCGCACCACCTCGCTGCCCAACAGGTTGCACAGGCCCTGATGACCGAGGCACACCCCGAGCACGGGCAGACCGGAGTCGAGCAGGGCGTGCGAGCTGATCCCGAAGTCGCGGGCCCGGTCGGGGCGGCCCGGCCCGGGGGAGACGACGATGTTGTCGAACCGGTCCAGATCCAGGGACTCCCACGGGGTGTCGTTGCTGACGACCGTGGGCGGGACACCGTTGACCTCGGCCAGCAGACTGTAGAGGTTGTAGGTGAACGAGTCGTAGTTGTCGATCAGCAGGGTGCGGATCGAACCGGCGGGCGGCGGGGCGGCCATGACCGGTCTCAGGTCCGGGTCTCGCGCAGTTGGGCGGGCGCCGCGCCGGGACCGTCGATGATGAGGTCCTCGACCCGGCACGCCTCCGCGATGAGCAGCGCGTACAACGAGTGCAGGAATTCCGGCGACATGTCGTTGCGGTGCGCGTAGGACTCGGCGCGGGCATGCACGACCTGCATCCGGCCCGGTTGCAGCATCGGGATCGCGTGCCGCTGTTTCAGGTGCGCGATGCGGGCACAGATGCGCAGCCGGTCCCGAACGGTATCGAGGAGCCGGGCGTCGACCCGGTCGAGTTCGGTGCGCAGCCCGTCGAGCAGGTCGTCCGGTGCGGATTCGGCGGTGGCGTCCGCCCGGTGGTCGTTGCTGTTGTCCATCGCTTCTCGCCCCCTGTACCGCGGCCCGAAACCCCAGTGGGTCATTCCGTTTCGCGTCGTCCGAGGTCGCCGGTCCGAGAATCCGGCCGGTGTTCGATCATGATGACACGCGCGCGGAGCCGCTGTCGGCGTTTGATCCATTTGTGCCGTGCGCGCAACACGGCCGACCCGGCAGGACACGCACCGCCCCCGGTACGCACGAGGCCGCCCCCGGGACGGATCCCGGGGGCGGCCTCGTGCGTACCGGTCGACCTGAGGTCAGGCGCCGCGCCGCTTGGTCTTGAGCAGTTCGAGGCGCTCCTTGAGCAGCTCGTCGAGCTCGTCGATGGAGCGGCGTTCGAGCAGCATGTCCCAGTGGGTGCGCGGCGGCTTGACCTTCTTCGCCTCGGGCGCCGCGCCCTCGACCAGGGAGCCTTCCAGACCGTTCTTGCAGATCCAGGTGCCGGGGATCTCCGCGTCGTCGGCGAACGGAACGTCGAACTCCTCGCCGTTGTCACAGCGGTAGCGGGCGATCCGCCGCGGCGCCAGATCGTGGTCACGGTCGGTCTCGTAGCTCACCGCCCCGAGCCGGCTGCCTCGCAGTACACGATCTGCCATGGTGGTGTCCTCTCTTGTGTGCTCCGCCCGGTGCGCTCGCCTCCGGGGCGAGCGCGCGTCCACAGTGCGGTCGACATCGGCGGATGCCGACCTCTTCTGTCAACGCACACGCGGTCGAATCGGTTCCCGACCGCCCCGCGGCCGTGGGCGCGGGTGAGTCTACCGCCCCGGCCGCCGCGGCTCCGCCGGCCGGTAGGGTGGACGGCCATGACCGGACGTACCCGTGAACCGGAGAACTGCCTCTGGTGTGGCCGGCCGGTCGCCGACGCCCCCCTCGGGCGCCGTCGCCGCTACTGCCGCCGCTCGTGCCGTCAGCGGGCCTACGAGCAACGCACCCTCACCCGGGAAGCGGGACTGCCGGAGGACGCGGTGATCCTGACCGCCGCGGAGGCGAGCGCTGTCGCCGACCGTGCCTTCGAGGTGCGGTGCGCGGCCGAGGACGTCGCGACCGCGGTGGCGGAGGGCGCCGGTCCGGCGGAACTGGCCGCCCTGTGCGACGAGCTCGTGCGGCTGGCCCGCGCCGCCGAACGGCTCCGCTGAGCCGGCCCGCTCAGGCGAAGAACGCCCCCATCGTGTACACCACCTGGCAGAAGGTGCCGTCGACGTACTGCACGGACCCGAACAGTGCCGACAGCACCGGACCGGTGCCGGTGTCGAGGGTCTTCGACAGCTGCGGCACCCCGCCCACGGTGTCGTCGAGCGTGTCCACGCCGCCGCGGAAGTTCTCCATGTTCAGCCACACGAACTTCAGGTCGGCCCGCGCGGGCAGGGTGGGGATCGTGGGGGAGACGAAGATCTTCAGCTGGCCGATCTGCACCGGGGGCACCGCGTTGGGGCCGGGCTGGGCCCATCCGGTGGTCATCGCGTAGGGGGTGAAACCGCCCCCGCAGCCGAGCCCGAACGTGGGGGCGGGCTGCATGAACGGCTGCGGAGTGTTGCGCGGTGGCGGCTCGAACAACGCCGGGGTGCGAGCCGCGTCGAGCAGCGACTCCACCGCCCGCAGCGCCTCGGGGGACTCCGCGGCCGCGGCCGCACGCAACGCGTCCGGCGGCAGTCCCGGGGGCTCGGGTTCCGCGACGGCGTGCGCGGGCACGGCCACCGCCGCCGCGACAGCGGCTGCGGCGGTGAGCGAACGAACGGTCCATCGACGCTGCTGCATCCAGAGCTCCTCGAGGGTGGGACGGGCACGGGCGACGACGTGGTCGGCTCGACAATAGGGGGGTCGGGGCCGGCGCGGGCCGTTTCCGTGAACCGGCTCGAAAGACGGCTCTCGAAACCGTGATTCGCGCTCATTCGGTGACCGGACCGCGATGGAACGGTCACAGTTTCCCGTCGATCTGCGGTCGAGACGGCGACAGGTCCCCGTCGAGGTCTCGACTCGGAAACGATGCGGCCCGGGGGGTCGATTTTTCGCTCCGGTTTCGGGTCGGGATGTCGTCGCGGTGGTCTAGCTTGAGGGAGCGCCCGCTGTCACATCTTCGAGGGCGCGGACGATCGAAGGGGAGAGAGCTACAGCCACGTCGATCCGACCGAGAGGTTTTCCTGCACGGTGCCGGGGGGTGCCAGGACAGCACTGGAATCACTTTCGTGAAGGGGAGTTCGTTGCAAGAGCGGCCGTACATTCCGCCCGGGGCCTTCCCGTTGTCCTCCGCCCAGCGTTCGATCTGGGTCGCGCAACAGCTGGCACCCGAGGTCCCCGTCTGCATCGCCCAGTACGTCGACCTGCCCGGAGACCTCGACCTGGATCTGCTGCGCGCCGTCGCGCACGAGGCCGCGCGCGAGTTCCAGTCGCCGTACCTGCGCGTCGTCGAGGTCGACGGCGAGCCCTACCAGTACGTCGATCCGGACCTCGACCGCAGCGACGTCCCGCTGCTCGACTTCTCCGGGGCCCCGGACCCGATGGCCGCGGCGCAGCAGTGGATGAACACCGACTACGCCACCCCGGTCGATCTGGCCCGCGACCCGCTGGTGAACATGACGATCCTGCGGCTCGGCGAGCGACGGCACCTGTGGTACAGCCGGATCCACCACGTCGCCCTCGACGGTTTCGGCGCCATGACGATGGTCAACCGGATCGCCGCCCTGTACTCGGCGGCCCACGAGGACCGGGCCCCCGAGCCGCCCACCGCCGCCGACCTGCACTCCCTCTACCGATCCGACCTCGACTACCGCGGTTCGAGCCGGTACACGAGCGACCGCGACTACTGGATCGGGCGGGTCGCCGGGCTCGAGGACGGATCGACCCTGGCGCGGCGGACGGCCCCGACCGCCGCGCGCAGCACCCTCGACAGCGTCACCCTGCCCGACGACCTGGTCGCCCGGCTGACCGACGCCGACGCCACGAGCGGATCGTCGGCGGCCGCGACGGTGGTCGCGGCGTTCGCGTGCTACCTCTCCCGGATCACCGGCCGCGCCGACGTGATGCTCAACCTGCCGGTGTTCGCGCGGACCACCGTGGCGGCCAAGCGCTCCGGCGGCATGCTCGTCAACACCGCGCCGCTGCACATCCGCCTCGAGGACACCGACACCCGCGGCGACCTGGTGCACCGCGCCCAGCTGGAACTGACCGGTGCGCTGCGGCACCAGCGGTTCAGCCTCGAGGACATCCGCCGCGAGACCGGCACCACCGGCCGGGCCCGCAGCTACGGCGGACCGATGATCAACGTGATGCTCTTCCGCCAGGAGATCGCGCTCGGCCCCATCCGCGGCGAGTTCCACATCATGACCTCGGGTCCGGTCGAGGACCTGCTGGTCAACATCTATCAGAGCGGCACCCCCGCCCGGACGTTCGTGGATTTCCGCGGCAATCCCCACCAGTACGAGCCGGACGAGCTGCGCGAGCACCACGCTCGCTTTGTCGAGCTGTTCGGCGAGTTCCTGCGGGCCGAACCGGACACGCCGGTCGCGCGCATCCACCCCGCGACCGCCGCCGTCGCCGAGCGCCTGCGCCGCGACGCCGACCTCGAGCGGTTCTGGCGGGCCGCCCTGGCCGGGGCGCCCGAACACCTCGAGCTGCCCGCCGACCGTCGCCGCACCGGTCCGCGCAGCACCCCCGTCGCCGCCCGCCTCGACCTACCCGTCCCCGCCGAGCTGGGGGACCGGGTGGGCGACCTCGCCCGGCGCCACGGCGTCACCGCCACCGAGGTGCTGCACGCCGCCGCCGCGGTCCTCGTCGCCCGGCTCACCGCCGGCGCCGACACCCTCGTCGGACTGTCCACCCCGGCCGGGGCGCTGCCGCTGCGGGTGCGGCTCGACGAGAACGAGCCGTTCGCCGAGCTGCTCGGTCGGGTCGCGGCGATCCACGCCGCCGCCACCGCCCACGCCGACGTCCCGGCCGACCGGCTCGCCCGGTGCTTCGACGCACAGCACGTGCCGGCCCTGCCGGTGCTTCTCGACCCCGGCGGCACCGCCGCCGACGACGGCCTCGCGCACGCCGAACTCGCGCTGCACACCGCGACCGGCCCCGACGGCACCCACCTGCGGGGTACGTACGCCACCGACCTCTACGACCCCGCCACCGCACGATCGTTCTTCGAACGTTTGCTGCGGGTTCTGGGCACCGTCGCCGCCGACCCCACCGCCCCGGTCGGCAGCGTCGACATCGTCTTCCCGGACGAAGCGGCGCAGCTGAGCCCGGTCCGCGGACTGCCCGGCGTGTCCCCGCAGCTGTGGCCCGAGATCCTCACCGCGGTGGCTTCGCACGTCCCGGAGGCGAGTGCGCTCGAGTTCGAGGGCCGCACGATGACGTACGGGCAGCTCGACGCCTGGTCCGATCGGGTCGCCCGGGTCCTGATCGACGCCGGCGCCGGGCCGGAGACGTTCGTCGCCCTCGGCATCGCCCGATCCCTCGAATCGGTGGCCGCGATCTGGGCGGTGGCCAAGTCCGGTGCCGCCTACATGCCGGTCGACCCGACGTACCCGGCCGAGCGGATCGAGTACATGCTCGCCGACTCCGGGGCGGTGCTCGGGCTGACCACCACCGCCCACCGCGACGGCCTGCCGGACGACGTGCCGTGGCTGGTGCTCGACGACGCGGAGTTCGTCACGGCGCTGGACTCGGTCCCCGACGGCCCGTTGTCGGACCTCGACCGGCGCGGCGCGCTGCACTTCGACCATCCCGCCTACCTGATCTACACCTCCGGGTCCACCGGTCGACCCAAGGGCGTGGTGGTCCCGCATCGCGGTCTGGCGAACCTGTGCGCCGAACTGCACGGCCGGCACGGCCCCACCTTGCACTCGCGGGTCTCGCACTTCTCGTCGCCGAGCTTCGACGCCTCGGTGTACGAGTACATGACCGCCTTCGCGATCGGCGCCACCCTCGTCGTGGTGCCCCCGACGATCTACGGCGGCGAGGAACTCGCCCGCTTCTTCCGCGAGCAACGCATCACCCATGCCTTCTCCACCCCCGCGGCGCTGGCCTCGGTCGACCCGGAGGGCGTCGCCGCCGAGTCGGTCACCGTCGCCGGGGACGCGTGCCCGCCCGAACTCGTCGCCCGCTGGGCCCCGGGCCGACGGATGTTCAACGCGTACGGCCCGACCGAGGCCACCATCGTCGTCAACATCTGCGGCCCGCTGACGCCGGCACCGGCGATCCCGATCGGCACCCCCGTGCGCGGCACCCACGAGGTCGTCCTGGACTCCCGACTGCGGCCGGTGCCGGTCGGGGTCGCCGGCGATCTCTACATCGCCGGACCGGGCATCACCCGCGGCTACCGCGGCCGGCCCGGGCTCAGCGCCGAACGGTTCGTCGCCGACCCGTTCGGGGCGCCGGGGGAGCGGATGTACCGCACCGGCGACGTGGTGCGCTGGCGCACCGACGGCGACCTCGAGTACCTCGGGCGTTCCGATTTCCAGGTCAAGGTCCGTGGGTTCCGCATCGAGCTCGGCGAGATCGACACCGTCCTGACCGCCCACGACGATGTCGCGTTCGCGGTGACGATCGGGCACACCGCCCCGTCCGGCGACACCGTCCTGGTGTCCTACGTGCTGCCGCCGGCCGGGCACACCGCCGAACCCGGCGCCCTCCTCGCGCACCTGTCGCGGAGCCTGCCGGCGCACATGGTGCCCACGGCGATGGTCGTTCTCGACGAGATCCCCCTCACTCCCGTCGGCAAGCTCGACCGGCGTGCGCTGCCGGTGCCCGTGCTCGCGCCCGACGGCAGCACCTACGTCGCGCCGTCCTCCGACGCCGAACGGACGGTGGCGCAGGTGTTCGCCGAACTCCTCGGCGTCGACCGCGTCGGTGTCGACGACAGCTTCTTCGATCTCGGCGGGAACTCGCTGATCGCCACCCGGGTGGTCGCCCGCGTCAACGCCGCCCTCGGCACCGACGCCGGCGTGCGGGCATTGTTCGAGGCCCCCACGGTGCGGACCCTGGCCGCCCTGACCGCCGGCGCCGGCGCGGGCACCCGGGCGCCGCTGGTGGCCGGGCCCCGCCCGGACGTGCTCCCGGTCTCCGCAGCGCAGCAGCGGATGTGGTTCGTCAACCAGCTCGACACCACCTCCCCGGCCTACAACATCCCGATGGCGATCCGGCTGCGCGGCCGACTCGACCGCGACGCCCTCACCGCCGCCGTCACCGATGTGCTCGCCCGCCACGAGGCCCTGCGCACCGAGTTCCCGGCCACCGCCGACGGACCCGTCCAGCGGATCCGCCCGGTCGAGCAGGTGCCCGTCGATCTCACCGCGACGACCGTCACCGCCGGTGGGCTGGCGCAGCGGGTGGCGGCGGAGGTGACCGCGGGGTTCGATGTGGCGGCGCAGGTGCCGGTGCGGGTGCGGTTGTTCGTGCTCGGCGACGGGGAGCATGTGCTGGTGTTCGTGGTGCATCACATCGCGGCGGACGGGGCGTCGATGGCGCCGCTGGCGCGGGACCTGATGACTGCCTACGCCGCCCGCACCGACGGCTCCGCGCCCGCCTGGACGCCCCTCGAGGTGCAGTACGCCGACTACGCGCTGTGGCAGCGGGAGGTCCTCGGCGACCCGGCCGACCCGGACTCGCTCGCCGCCGCCCAACTCGACTACTGGCGCGAGACCCTGTCCGGGGCACCGGAAGTGCTGGCGCTGCCCACCGACCGGCCCCGCCCGCCGCACCAGTCGTTCCGCGGCGCCACCGTCCGCTTCGACGTCGGTGCCGAGCTGTACCGGGCCGTCGGCGAACTGGCCCGCACCCACGGCGCCACCCCCTTCATCACCGTGCACGCCGCCCTGGCGGTGCTGCTGTCCCGGCTGTCGGGCAGCGACGACGTCACCGTGGGCACCCCCGTCTCCGGTCGCGGCGACCGTGCCCTCGACGATCTGGTCGGCATGTTCGTCAACACCGTGGTGCTGCGCACCCCCGTCGACGCGCAGCACACCTTCGCCGAACACCTGACCCGCGTGCGGGACCGGGACCTCGACGCCCTCGCCCACACCGACCTGCCGTTCGACGCCCTGGTCGATGCCGTCCCCGGCCACCGGTCCGAGGCGTACGCGCCGCTGTTCCAGGTGATGCTGGCATTCCAGAACACCGAGTCGGCCCGCCTGCAGCTACCCGACCTGACCGTCGACGTCTCCGAAATCGACACCGGCACCACCAAATTCGATCTGCACCTGACCCTGACCGAGGTCCCCGGCCACGACGGCGCCGCCCTCACCGGCGCCCTGTCGTATGCGACCGACCTGTTCGACCCCGGCACCGTCACCGCCCTCACCGAGCGGTTCGTGAGGCTGCTCACCGCCGTGACCGCCGCCCCGCACGTCCCCGTCGGCGACCTCGACCTGCTCGAGGGGGGAGAACGGGAGCTGATCCTGCGGCGCTGGAACGCCACCGACGCGCCCCGCACCGCGCACACCCTCGCCGACCTGTTCGCCCGACAGGCCGCCCGCACGCCCGACGCCGACGCCGTCGTGTTCGGCGACGAGACCGTGACGTACGCCGACTTCGACGCCCGCACCAACCGGCTCGCCCGGCACCTGATCGCCGCCGGGGTCGGTCCGGACCGTCTCGTCGGTCTCGCGATGCGCCGCTCGGTCGAGCTGCTCGTCGGGATGTACGCGGTGATCAAGGCCGGCGGCGCGTACCTGCCGCTCGACCCCGACCATCCCGCCGACCGGCTCGAGTACGTCCTGGACAACGCCCGCCCGGTGTGCGTGCTCACCACCACCGCCGACCGGACACCGCTGCCCACCTCCGTCCCGGTCCTCGAGCTGGACCGGCTGGAGCCGAGCGGCGAGTCCGCCGCCGCCCTCACCCCGCAGGAGCGCACCGCCCCGCTGACGGGGGACCACCTCGCCTACGTGCTCTACACCTCCGGCTCCACCGGCCGCCCCAAGGGGGTCGCGGTCCCGCACGCCGCGATCGTCAACCGGCTGCGGTGGATGCAGCACGCCTACCCGCTCACCGCCGAGGACACCGTCCTGCAGAAGACCCCGTTCACGTTCGACGTGTCGGTGTGGGAGTTCTTCTGGCCGTTGCACACCGGGGCTCGGCTCGTCGTCGCCGCACCCGACGGGCACCGCGACCCCGCCTACCTGACCACCGTCGTCGAGCAGCAGCACGTCACCGTGGCGCATTTCGTGCCGTCCATGCTCGCGGTGTTCGTCGCGGCCACCGACGCGGGCCGCTGCCCGTCGCTGCGGCTGCTGTTCTGCAGCGGCGAGGCGCTGCCACCGGCCACGGTCACCGCCGCCCACGCGGCGTTCCCCGCCGCCGCGCTGCACAACCTGTACGGGCCCACCGAGGCCGCCGTCGACGTCACCTCGTGGGCGTGCACCGACGACGACGCCGACGTCGTGCCGATCGGTGCACCGGTGTGGAACACCCGCGTCCACGTCCTCGACGCGCGGCTGCACCCCGTCCCCGTCGGTGCCGTCGGCGAGCTGTACCTGTCCGGCATCCAGCTCGCCCGCGGCTACGTCGGGCGCGGCGACCTGACCGCCGACCGGTTCGTCGCCGACCCCTTCGGTCCACCCGGCACCCGCATGTACCGCACCGGCGACCTCGTGTCCTGGCGCCGCGACGGCAACCTGGTCTACCTCGGCCGTTCCGACTTCCAGGTCAAGCTCCGGGGGCTGCGAATCGAACTCGGCGAGATCGAGCACGCGTTGCTCGCCGACCCGGTCGTCGCGCAGACCGCCGTCGTGGTGCACCGGCCCACCGGCGCCGCCGACGGTTCCGACGGGGTGCTCGTGGCGTACGTGGTACCCGAGTCCGACCGCACCGTCGACACCGCGGCCCTGCTCGAGGCGGCCGCCGCCCGGCTGCCCGGCTACATGGTGCCCACCCACGTCGTCGTCCTCGACCGGCTCCCGCTGAACCCGAACGGCAAGCTCGACCGCAAGGCCCTGCCCGCCCCGGATCTCGCCGCCGACCGGGCGGCGGAACACGTCGCGCCGCGGACCCCGGTCGAACAGGTGCTGGCCGAGATCTTCGCCGATCTGCTCGCGGTACCGAGGGTCGGTGTGCACGACAACTTCCTGGAACTGGGCGGAAACTCGTTGCTGGCCATGCGGATGGCCGCGCGGATCGCCGCCGCGACCGGCGCCGAGGTGGGCGTGCGGGACCTGTTCGACGCACCCACCGTCGCGGCCCTGGCCGAGCGGCTACGTGACCGTGACGCCGCCGCCCGGCCCCCGCTCGCCGCCGCGACCCGGCCGCCGGTGGTCCCGCTGTCCCCGGCGCAGCAGCGCATGTGGTTCATCAACCAGTTCGACACGACGTCCCCGGCCTACAACATCGCCGTCGCGTTGCGCCTGGCCGGGACGCTGGACCACGCCGCGCTGCGGGCCGCCGCCGCCGACGTCGCCGCCCGGCACGAGACACTGCGCACGCGCTACCCGCTCACCGACGACGGCCCGGTACAGGTCGTGCTGCCCGTCGCGGTGTGGCAGCCCGACTTCACCGTCACCCCCGTCGAGACCGAGGACACGGTGCCCGCGCACATCGACCGGATCGTCGGCACCGGCTTCGACGTCGCCACCGAGGTGCCGGTGCGGATCCGGCTGCTCACCGTCACCGACACCGACCACGTGCTGGTCCTGGTCGTGCACCACATCGCCGCCGACGGATTCTCGATGGGACCGCTGGGGCGGGATCTGATGACCGCGTACGCCGCCCGCGCCGAGGGGCACGCCCCCACCTGGTCGCCGCTGCCGGTGCAGTACGCCGACTACACGCTGTGGCAGCACACCGTGCTGGGCGACGAGTCCGAGCCCGCCTCCCTCGCCGCAAGGCAGCTCGCGTTCTGGCACGACACCCTGGCCGGGGCACCGGAACTGCTCGAGCTGCCGTGGGATCGGCCGCGCCCGGTGCAGCAGTCCGGCCGCGGTGCCCGCGTGGCCTTCGAGATCGGCACCGACACCCATCGCGGGATGCTCGCGTTGGCCCGCGCGCACGACGCGTCGCTGTTCATGGTCGTGCATGCGGCGCTCACGGTGCTGCTGGCCCGGCTGTCCACCAGCGACGACATCGTGATCGGCACCCCCGTCGCCGGCCGCGGCGACCGCGCCCTCGACGATCTCGTCGGCATGTTCGTCAACACCGTCGTGCTGCGGGCCCCGGTCGACGAACGCGAACGGTTCGATTCGCTGCTGCGGCGCGTCCGCTCGGCGGACCTGGCGGCCTTCGGCCAGGCCGACGTCCCGTTCGAGCGGCTCGTCGAGGCCCTCGACCCGCCCCGGTCGACGTCCTACCCGCCGCTGTTCCAGGTGCTGCTCGAATTCCAGGACATCGAGCGCCCCGACATCGCCCTGCCCGGGGCGACGGCCCGCGTGCTCGACCTCGATCCCGGCCTGTCCCCGTTCGACCTGCAGCTGTCGATCGCCGAACGGCCCGCCGGATCCGGCGTGCAGGCGGCGTTCACGTACGCCACCGACCTGTTCGACGCGGCCACAATCGCCTCGTTCGCGGACCGGTTCGTGCGGATCCTCGACGCCGTCACCGCGGATGCGGCCGTGACGGTGGGGGACGTGGAGATCGTCACCCCCCGCGAATTCGCCACCCTCGCCCCGGCGCGGGGCCGGCCCGCGGTCTCCCCCCAGCTGTGGCCCGAACTGCTGTCGTCGGTGGCGGCGATCGTGCCGGAGGCGGTCGCGCTGTCGTTCGAAGGCCGCACCGTCACCTACGGTGAGCTCGACGCCTGGTCCAACCGGCTGGCCCGGGTCCTCGTCGAGCGCGGCGTCGGACCCGAATCCTTCGTCGCGCTGGGGATTTCCCGATCGATCGAGTCGGTGGCGGCGGTGTGGGCGGTGACCAAGTCCGGGGCGGCGTTCGTCCCCGTCGATCCCGGCTACCCGCCCGAGCGGATCGCCTACATGCTCGACGACTGCCGGGCCGTCCTCGGACTGACCACCACCGCCCACCGTGACGTGTGGCCCGCCGACTCGGTGCCGTGGCTGCTGCTCGACGACCCCGGCCTGCGCCGCGGACTCGACGACGTCTCGCCCGCCCCGGTCACCGACGACGACCGTCGGGCCCCGCTGCGGTACGACCATCCGGCCTACCTGATCTACACCTCCGGCTCGACCGGTCGACCCAAGGGCGTCGTCGTCACCCACCGCGGCCTGACGAACCTCAATGCCGAAGTGCGCGAACACTTCTCGATCACCCACCGGGCCCGCGTGTCGCATCTGGCCTCGCCGAGCTTCGACGCGTCCCTGTTCGAGCTGACCAAGGCGTTCTGCGCCGGCGCCACTCTCGTCATCGTGCCGCCCACCGTCTACGGCGGCGAGGAACTCGCCCGCATCCTGCGCGAGGAACACATCACCCACGCCTTCGTCACCCCCACCACCCTCGCCTCCCTCGACCCCACCGGGCTCGACGAGCTGCGCGTGCTCGTCGTCGCCGGGGAGGCCTGCCCACCGGAACTGGTCGACCGGTGGGCGCCGGGCCGGCACATGTACAACGGCTACGGCCCGTCCGAGGCCACCATCGAAACCAGCGTCAGCCCCGACATGCGTCCGGACACCACCGTCACCGTCGGCGGCCCCGCGATCGGTTTCCACGAGGTCGTCCTCGACGAACGACTGCGGCCTGTCCCCACCGGGGTCGCCGGTGAGCTCTACATCGCCGGCGCCGGCCTCGCCCGCGGCTACCATCGTCGCCCCGACCTGACCGCCGCCCGGTTCGTCGCCGACCCGTTCGGGGCGCCGGGGGAGCGGATGTACCGCACCGGCGACGTGGTGCGCTGGCGCACCGACGGCACCGTCGAGTACCTCGGGCGTTCCGATTTCCAGGTCAAGGTCCGTGGGTTCCGCATCGAACTCGGCGAGATCGACACCGTCCTGACCGCCCACGACGATGTCGCGTTCGCGGTGACGATCGGGCACACCACCCCGTCCGGCGACACCGCCCTCGTCGCCTACGTGCTGCCGGAGACCGGCCACCACGTCGACACCGCCGCGCTGCGCGCCCACGTCGCCGCGCAACTGCCGGCGCACATGGTGCCCGCCGCGGTCGTCGTCCTCGACGAGATCCCGCTCACCCCCGTCGGCAAGCTCGACCGCCGCGCCCTGCCGGTACCCGACCTGTCGGCCACCGGCGAATACCGCGCCCCGGCCACCGAGACCGAGACCGTCATCGCCGAGATCGTCGCCGAGGCCCTCGGCCACGAGAAGGTCTCCGTCGACGACAGCTTCTTCGACCTCGGCGGGAACTCGCTGATCGCCACCCGGGTGGTCGCCCGCATCAACGCCGCCCTCGGCACCGACGCCGGCGTGCGGGCATTGTTCGAGGCCCCCACGGTGCGGACCCTGGCCGCCCGCATCCTCGACGACCACGCCGGCGGCCCCCGCGTCCCCCTCACCGCAGGCCCGCGCCCGGATAGGATCCCGCTGTCCCCGGCGCAGCAGCGGATGTGGTTCGTCAACCAGTTCGACACCACCTCGGCCGCCTACAACATCCCCCTGGCGATCCGGCTGACCGGCCGCCTCGACCGGGCAGCGCTCACCGCCGCCGTGCACGACCTGATCGCCCGTCACGAAACCCTGCGCACCTGGTACCCGAGCGAGAACACCGGACCGGCGCAGCTGGTCACCGACCCCGTCCAGGCCACCCCCGACCTCGATCCGGTCCCGGTGTCCGCCGATGGACTGGCGCAGCGGGTGGCGGCGGAGGTGACCGCGGGGTTCGATGTGGCGGCGCAGGTGCCGGTGCGGGTGCGGTTGTTCGTGCTCGGCGACGGGGAGCATGTGCTGGTGTTCGTGGTGCATCACATCGCGGCGGACGGGGCGTCGATGGCGCCGCTGGCGCGGGACCTGATGACCGCCTACGCCGCCCGCACCCGGGGACAGGACCCGGCGTGGACCCCGCTGCCGGTGCAGTACGCCGACTACGCGCTGTGGCAGCGGGAGGTCCTCGGCGACCCGGCCGACCCGGACTCGCTGACCGCCCGGCAGCTCGACTACTGGCGCACCGCCCTGGCCGACCTGCCGGAGATCCTGCCGCTGCCCACCGACCGGCCCCGCCCGCCGCACCAGTCGTTCCGCGGCGCCACCGTCCGCTTCGACGTCGAACCCGACCTGCACCGCCGCCTCACCGACCTCGCCGCCGCCCACGGCACGACCGTGTTCATGGCCGTGCACGCGGTGCTGGCGGTGCTGCTGGCGCGACTGTCGGGCAGCGACGACATCGCGGTGGGCACTCCCATCGCCGGCCGGGGGCATCGTGCCCTCGACGATCTGGTCGGCATGTTCGTCAACACCCTGGTGCTGCGTACCCCGGTCACCCCGGCCCTGCCGTTCACCGACCACCTCGAACGCACCCGCGAGGTCGATCTCGCCGCCTTCGGCCACGCAGACCTGCCCTTCGAGAAGCTCGTCGACGCTCTCGCCCCCACCCGCGCCACCGACCATGCCCCGCTCGTCCAGGTGGTCCTCGAATTCCAGAACAACGAACGCGCCCACCTGCAGCTGCCGGACCTGACCGTCGACGCCCTCGACGCCGACGCCCCCGTCGCCAAGTTCGACCTGCAGCTGACGATGGGGGAGAACCCGCCCGCCGGTCCCGACCCCGCCGGCATGACCGGCGCCTTCACCTTCGCCACCGACCTGTTCGACGCCGCCACCGTCACCACCTTCGCCGAGCGGTTCGTGCGGCTGCTCACCGCCGTCACCACCGACCCGGCCCGGCCCGTCGGCGACCTCGACCTGCTCGACCCGGCCGAACGACCCGCGCCCGCGCCCCGCCCCGTCCGGCACGCCGAGACCCTCACCGCCGTCTTCGCGCGGTCCGTCGCCGCCGGACCCGACACGGTCGCGATCACCGCCCCCACCGACCCGGCCACCCCGGCGCTGACCTACCGCGACCTCGCCGCGCGGGCCCGCCGCCTGGCCCGGGACCTGATCGCCCACGGCGCCGGACCCGACCGGCTCGTCGCCGTCGCCGTGCCCCGCTCCACCGACCTGATCGTCACCCTGCTCGCCGTCCTCGAGACCGGCGCCGGATACCTGCCCGTCGACGTGTCCTACCCGCCGGAGCGGCTCGCGTTCCTCTTCGACGACGCCCGGCCGGTGTGCATCGTCAGCACCACCGCCGACACCGCCGCCCTGCCCGCCGGGGACACCCCGGTGCTGCTGCTCGACACCCCCGACACCGCCGCCCGGCTCGCCGACCTACCCGACGGCCCGCTCACCGACGCCGACCGGCTCGGAGCGCTGCACCCCGACCACGCCGCCTACGTCATCTACACCTCCGGCTCGACCGGCCGCCCCAAGGGCGTCGTCGTCCCGCACCGCAACGTCGTCACCCTCCTCGCCGAAACCCAGGGCCGGTTCGGGTTCGACGAGCACGACGTGTGGACCATGTTCCACTCCTACGCCTTCGACTTCTCGGTGTGGGAACTGTGGGGCGCCCTCGCCTACGGTGGCCGCCTCGTCGTCGTCGACCACCACACCGCCCGCTCCCCGGAGGCATTCCTCGACCTGCTGCGCCGCGAGCACGTCACCGTGCTCAACCAGACACCGACCGCGTTCTACCAGCTGATCGAGGCCGACCGCGCCGCCGGCGACCACACCCTGTCGCTGCGCTACGTCGTCTTCGGCGGCGAGGCCCTCGACCTCGCCCAGCTCGAACGCTGGTATCGCCGCCACCCGGACACCGCCCCGGCGCTGGTGAACATGTACGGCATCACCGAAACCACCGTGCACGTGACCCTGCAGCCGCTGGACCGGCAGTTCGCCGCGACCGCCTCGGCCAGCGTCATCGGCGACGCCATCCCCGGCCTGACGGTGCACGTCCTCGACCGGCGCCTGCACCCGGTGCCGACGGGCGTGATCGGCGAGATGTACGTCTCCGGGGACCAGGCCGCCCGCGGCTACCTCGGCCGCCCCGACCTGACCGCCGCGCGCTTCGTCGCCGACCCGTTCGCCGGCCCGGGCGCGCGCATGTACCGCACCGGCGACCTCGCCCGCCGCCGCCGCGACGGCCGGCTCGAATACCTCGGCCGCAGCGACTTCCAGGTGCAGCTGCACGGTTTCCGCATCGAGCTGGGGGAGGTGGAGGCGGCGTTGCTGCGCTGCCCGGGCGTCGCCCGCGCCGTCGTCGTGCTCCACCGCGACGAGCGGGCCGCCGACCGCCTCGTCGGATACGTGGTTCCGGAGACCGGCGCGACCGTCGACGTGGCCGCCACGCTCGAGCAGGTCGCCGTCGGTCTCGCCGCCTACATGGTCCCGGCCACCCTCGTCGTCCTCGACACCCTGCCGGTCACGGCCACCGGCAAACTCGACCGCAGGGCACTGCCCGACCCCGACTTCGGCGCGCTGGCCACCACGACCCGCGCCCCCGCCGGCCACCTCGAAAGGCAGCTCGTCGAGCTGTTCGCGCAGGTCCTCGGCCTCGACACGGTCGGCGTGGACGACTCGTTCTTCGCGCTCGGCGGGGACAGCATCATGTCCATCCAGCTGGTCTCACGCGCCCGCGCCGACGGCATCGAGCTGAGCCCCCGGGACGTGTTCGAACGCAAGACCCCCGCCTCCCTCGCCGCCGTCGCCACCCTCGGCGACGGCCCCGCCGTCCTCGCGGAGCTGCCCGGCCGCGGCGTCGGCGCCGTCCCCCTGACCCCGATCGTGCGGTGGATGCTCGAACGCGGCGGTAGCATCGACCGCTACTCGCAGGCCGCGCTGTTGCGGCTGCCCGCCGGGTTGGACCGTGCCACCCTGACGGCCACGCTGCAGGCGGTGCTGGACCGGCACGACATCCTCCGCGCCCGCCTCGTCCCCGACGTCGACGACCCCGCCGGCGTCGGCCTGCAGGTCCGCGGCCCCGGCGCGGTCACCGCCGACCCGCTCATCCACCGCGTCCCCGTCACCACCGCCGCCGACACCGACGACTTCTTCGCCCTCGCCGCCGCCGAACTCGACGCCGCCGCCGACCGCCTCGACACCGCCGCCGGAATCCTGCTGCAGGCGGTGTGGTTCGACGCCGCCGCCGGCGCCGGGCGCCTGCTGCTGGTCGTGCACCACCTCGCCGTCGACGGGGTGTCCTGGCGCATCCTCGTCCCCGACCTCGCGACCGCGTGGGCCGCCGCCCGTCACGGCACCGCGATCGAGGACACCCCCGCCGGCACCTCCG
The DNA here is from genome assembly GCF_016804345.1 of Rhodococcus ruber. Taxonomy (NCBI): domain Bacteria; kingdom Bacillati; phylum Actinomycetota; class Actinomycetes; order Mycobacteriales; family Nocardiaceae; genus Rhodococcus; species Rhodococcus ruber. The sequence continues at coordinate 3,134,284 of NZ_CP044211.1, forward strand.
TGCGACGCTGGGCGCACGCCCTCGTCGACGCCGCGCACCGCGCCGACCGTGTCGCCGAACTCGACCGCTGGACCGCGATCCTCGACGGGGACGACCCGCTGCTCGGGGACCGTCCGCTCGACCCGGTCGTCGACACCAACGCCACGGTCCGCACCCTGGCCACCGACCTGCCCGCCGACGTCACCGCAGCGCTGCTGACCACGGTGCCCGGCGCGTTCCACGGCACCGTCAACGACGGCCTGCTCACCGCCCTGGCACTGGCGGTCACCGCCTGGCGCCGCGACCGCGGCACCGTCACCGACCACGTCCTGATCGCGCTCGAGGGCCACGGCCGCGAAACCGCCGTCGCCCCCGGCGCGGACCTCTCCCACACCGTCGGGTGGTTCACCACCATTCATCCGGTCCGGTTCGACCTGAGCGATGTCGACCTGCCGGATGCGCTCGACGGCGGCGACGCTGCCGGCGCCGCCGTCAAGGCCGTCAAGGAACAACTCGCCGCCGTCCCCGACCACGGCATCGGGTTCGGCCTGCTGCGCTACCTCAACGCCGACACCGCCGCCCGGTTGCGCACCCGCCCCGCCCCGCAGATCAGCTTCAACTACCTGGGTCGGCTCACCCCGGGCGTCACCGACGCGGACACCCCGTGGCTCCCGGTCGACGCCTTCGACCGGGGCGGCGCGCAGAGCCCGGACATGCCGGCCGCCGCGGTCGTCGACATCAACGCCGTCACCGTGCCCACCACCGACGGGCCCGTGCTGCGCGCCACCTGGTCCTACCCGCAGCACCTGCTCACCGACGCCGACGTCGCCGCCCTCACCGAGCGGTGGGCGGCCGCCGCCGCCGCCCTCGCCCGACACGTCCACCGCCCGCACGCCGGGGGCCTGACCCCGTCCGACGTGCCCCTCGTCGCCCTCGACCAGCCCGCCCTCGACCGCCTCGAACGCCACTACCGCGCGGCCGGGCACGCCGGCGGCCTGGCCACCGTGTGGCCCGTCGCCCCGCTGCAGGCCGGGTTGCTGTTCCACGCCCTGCTCGCCGAGCAGTCCGCCGACGCCTACGTCGTCCAACTCGTCCTCGACCTGCAGGGCACCGTGGACCCGGACCGGCTGCGCCGCGCCGCGCAACTGCTGCTCGACCGCCACCCCAACCTGCGGGCCGCGTTCGCCGACGACGGCTCCGGCGGCTTCGTGCAGGTCGTGCCCGCCCGCGTCGACCTGCCCTGGACGGTGCTCGACCTGACCGGCCTCGACGACCCGGACCGCCAGGCGGCGCGCCTGCTCGACGAGGACCGCCGCACCCGCTTCGACACCGCCGTCGCCCCGCTGCTGCGCGCCACCCTCGTGCGGGTCGCCGCCGACCGGTACCGACTGGCCCTGACCAACCACCACATCCTGCTCGACGGCTGGTCCACTCCGCTGCTGGTCAAGGATCTGCTGCTGCTCTACGCCACCGACGGCGACACCGCGGCCCTCGGCCGCCCGCGCAGCTACGGCGACTACCTGCGGTGGCTGGCCGGGCAGGACACCGACGTCGCCGCGGACGCCTGGGCCCACGCCCTCGCCGGCCTCGACGAACCCACCCTGCTCGCCCCCACCCACCGGCCCGGTCGCACCGCCGCGGTCTCGCAAGATCTCGACCTGGACCTTCCGGGTGGGCTCGCCGCGCGCCTCGACGCCGTCGCCGCCGACCGCGGCGTGACCGTCAACACCGTGGTGCAGACCGCGTGGGCGCTCGTGCTCGGTGCGCTCACCGGCCGCGACGACGTCGTCTTCGGCGCCACCGTCTCCGGCCGGCCCCCGCAGGTCACCGGAATCGAGTCGATGGTGGGGCTGTTCATCAACACCGTCCCGGTCCGGGTCACCGTGCGCCCCGCCGAGACCCTCGGCGCCCTGCTCGACCGAGTACAGGCCGAGCAGGCGGCCCTGCTCGACCACCACCACATCGGACTGAGCACCATCGAACGCCGGGTCGGCGCCGCCGCCGGCTTCGACACCCTCACCGTGTTCGAGTCCTACCCGGTGGACCGGGCCGGTCTGACCGAGGACACCGACATCGCCGGGATGCGGGTGGCCGGGATCAGCGGCCACGACGCCACGCACTACCCGCTGAGCATCGTCGCCCACCCGGCCGGCAGCGGGGACACCGCCACCCTGCACCTGCGGCTGAAGTACCTGCCCGAAGTCTTCGACCGTGCGACCGTCGAGACCATCGCCCACCGCATCGAGAAGGTCCTGACCGCCCTCGCCGGCGATCTGCACGCCCCGGCCGCGGCCGTCGACGTGCTCGTCGGCGACGAACGCGCCGCCCTGGCCCCGGTCCGTGGTCCCGTCGGCGGCACCACCCACACCCTGCCGGAGCTGTTCGGCGCGACCGCCGCCGCGCACCCGGACGCCGTCGCGATCGTCGACGGCGCCACCCGGTGGACCTACCGCCGCCTCGACGACTGGTCCACCCGCGCCGCACGCGTCCTGACCGACCTCGGCGTGGGCCCGGAAACCTTCGTGGCCCTGGGCATCTCGCGGTCGCTGCATTCGGTGGCCGCGATGTGGGCCGTGACCAAGACCGGTGCCGCGTTCGTGCCCGTCGACCCGAACTATCCCACCGACCGCATCGCCTTCATGCTCGCCGACAGCGGCGCCGCCCTCGGGCTCACCACCGCCGCACACCACGACACCCTGCCCGGCACCGTCCGCTGGCTCACCGTCGACACCGACGACTTCGCCGCCCGGCTCGCCGACACCCCCGCCGGGCCCCTCGGCGACGCCGACCGCCGCGGCCCCCTGCGGCTGGACCACCCCGCCTACCTCATCTACACCTCCGGTTCCACCGGCCGCCCGAAGGGTGTGGTGACCACCCACCGCAGCCTCGAGAACTTCGCCCTCGACCAGCGGGAGCGGTTCGGGGCCGGACCCGACGCCACCGTCATGCACTTCTCCTCCCCGAGCTTCGACGCCTCGATCTTCGAGTACCTGCTCGCGTTCGGTTCCGGCGCCGCCCTCGCGGTCGTACCGCCCACCGTGTACGGCGGTGAGGAACTCGCCCGCGTCCTGCGCGAGCACAGCGTCACCCACGGCTTCATCACCCCCGCCGCCCTCGCCTCCCTGCCCGCCGCCGACCTCGACGCCTTCGCCGACCTCGCCGTCGGCGGTGAGGCCTGGCCGGCCGAACTACGCGACACCTGGGCACCCGGCCGGCGCCTGGTCAACGCCTACGGCCCCACCGAGACCACGATCATGGCCGCGATCAGCGCCCCGATGACCGCCGCCGGCCCCCTCACCCTCGGGGGACCGCTGCGCGGTGTCCGCGCCGTCGTCCTCGACGCCGCCCTGCGCCCCGTGCCCGCCGGCGTCGCCGGCGAGCTGTACCTCGGCGGCCTCGGCCTGGCCCGCGGCTACCACGCCCGCCCCGACCTGACCGCCGCCCGGTTCGTCGCCGACCCGTTCGGGACGCCGGGGGAGCGGCTGTACCGCACCGGCGACGTGGTGCGCTGGACCGACGCCCTCGAACTGGAATACGTGGGCCGCTCCGACTTCCAGGTCAAGGTCCGCGGGTTCCGCATCGAACTCGGCGAGATCGACGCCGCGTTGTGCAGCCACCCTGACGTCGCGTTCGCCGCGACCCTCGGCCACACCGCGCCCTCCGGGGAGACGGTGCTCGTCGCCTACGTGCTGCCCACCCCTGGCCACGAAATCGGCACCGACATCCTGCGCGCGCACGTCGGCGACCGGCTGCCCGCGCACATGGTGCCCGCCGCGGTCGTCGTCCTCGACGAGATCCCGCTCACCCCGGTCGGCAAACTCGACCGCCGCGCCCTGCCCGCACCGGACCTGTCCGGCGGCAGCGGGGACTACATCCCACCGGCCGACGAACTCGAAACCGCCGTCGCCGGGGTGTTCGCCGACGTCCTCGGCCTCGACCGGGTCTCGGTGACCGACAACTTCTTCGACATCGGCGGCAACTCCCTCGTCGCGACCCGCGCCGCGTCGCGTCTCGGCGCCGCCCTCGGCGTCGACCTCGGGGTACGGGCCCTGTTCGAAGCCCCGACCGTCCGCGCCCTCGCGGCCCGGCTCGCCGCGACCCCGGGCACCGAACCGGCCACCGGTGCCGGACCGGTCCGCCGCCCCCGCCCGGACCGCATCCCCCTGTCCCCGGCCCAGCAACGGATGTGGTTCGTCAACCAGTTCGACACCAGCTCCCCGGCCTACAACATTCCGCTCGCGATCCGGCTGACCGGTCATCTGTCCGTCGCCGCGCTCGACACCGCCGTCCGCGACGTCCTGGCCCGGCACGAGAGCCTGCGCACCGTCTACCCGGCCGGCCCCGACGGGCCCGTGCAGCGGATCCTCGACGCCGACGACGTCGGTCTCACCGTCGACGTCGTGCCCGCCACCGAGGACACCGTCCTCGCTGCCGCCGCGGAGTTCGCCGCCACCGGATTCGACGTCACCGTCGACGTGCCGCTGCGGGCGCGGGTGTATGCGCTCGGCCGCGACGAGCACCTCGCCGTCCTCGTTGTCCACCACATCGCCGGGGACGGCTTCTCCACCGGGCCCCTCGCCCGCGACCTGATGACCGCCTACCGCTCACGCACCCGCGGCGACGCCCCCGCCTGGGCGCCACTGGACGTGCAGTACGCCGACTACACCCTCTGGCAGGTCGGCCGCCTCGGCGACGCCGCCGTCCCCGGCTCCCTCGCCGCCACCCAGCTCGACTACTGGCGCACCGCCCTGGCCGGCCTGCCCGAAGTCCTCGCCCTGCCCACCGACCGGCCGCGGCCCGCACAGCAGTCCTTCCGCGGCGACGTCGTCCGCTTCCCGATCGACGCCGCCCTGCACGAACGCCTCACCCGCCTCGCCGCCGCCCGCGGCACGACCGTGTTCATGGCCGTGCACGCGGTGCTGGCGGTGCTGCTGGCGCGGTTGTCGGGCAGCGACGACATCGCGGTGGGCACTCCCATCGCCGGCCGGGGGCATCGTGCCCTCGACGATCTGGTCGGCATGTTCGTCAACACCCTGGTGCTGCGCACCCACGTTCCCGGACAGCGCACCTACGCCGATCTGCTCACCGCCGTCACCACCACCGACCTCGACGCCTTCGCCCACGCCGACGTCCCCTTCGAACAGGTCGTCGAAGCCGTCGACCCGGCCCGTTCCACGGCCCACGCGCCGCTGTTCCAGGTCTCGCTCGAATTCCAGAACACCGCACGTCCCCGCCTCGAACTGCCGCACCTGACCGTCAGTGGCGTGCCGCTCGACCCGACGGTCGCCAACTTCGACCTCGAACTGCTCCTCGGCGAGAACCACGACGACACCGGCGCCCCCGCCGGCTTCGACGCCGCCCTCGTCTACGCCACCGACCTGTTCGACGCCGACACCGTCACCGCCTTCGCGGACCGGTTCGTCCGCCTGCTCGACGCCGTCACCGCCGCCCCCGACACCCCCGTCGGCGACATCGACCTCGTCACCGACGAGGAGCGTCGTGCCCTGGTCCCCGCCCACGGCCCGCACACCCTCGGCACCCGGGTGTGGCCGCAGATCCTCGCCGACGCCGTCGCCGTCGACCCGGACGCCCTCGCCGTCGTCGACGGGCCCCGCCGCGCCACCTACCGCGAACTCGACGCCCACTCGAGCCGCCTCGCCCGGATGCTCGTCGACTACGGTGTCGGCCCCGAGACGGTCGTCGCCCTCGGTCTGCCCCGCAGCCTCGACTCCGTGACCGCCCTGTGGGCCGTGACCAAGACCGGCGCCGCGTTCGTGCCCGTCGACCCGAGCTACCCGCGTGAACGCATCGAGTACATGCTCACCGACAGCGGTGCCGCCCTCGGCCTCACCGTCACCGCCCATCGCGACGGGCTGCCCGCCACCGTGCCGTGGTTCGCGCTGGACTCCGCCACCACCGTCGCCGAACTCGCGCCGTACGCACCCGAGCCCCCGACCGACGCCGAGCGCACCGCGACCCTCGAACCCGACCATCCCGCCTACCTGATCTACACCTCCGGGTCGACCGGCCGCCCCAAGGGCGTCGTGCTCACCCACCGCGGCCTGTCCGACCTCGCCGTCGAGGAACACCTGCACCTCGACGTCCGGCCCGGCAGCCGCGTCTCGCACCTGGCCTCGCCGAGCTTCGACGCCTCGGTGTTCGAACAGATGATGGCCCTCTCGGCCGGTGCCACCCTCGTGATCGTGCCCCCGGCCGTGTACGGCGGCGACGAACTCGCCGAGGTCCTGCACGCCGAACAGGTCACGCACGCGTTCATCACCCCGACCGCGCTGGCCTCCCTCGACCCGGACACCGTCGACAGCGTGGGGGTTCTCCTCGTCGCCGGTGAGGCCTGCCCTCCCGAACTCGTCGCCCGGTGGGCCCCAGGCCGCCGCCTGGTCGACGCCTACGGCCCCACCGAGGCGACCATCATGACCTCCATCAGCGATCCTTTGGCGCCGGGGGAACCCGTCACCATCGGCCGGCCCACCCGCGCCTTCCACGCCGTCGTCCTCGACGCCCGGCTGCGACCGGTGCCCGTCGGGGTCGCCGGTGAGTTGTACGTCGCGGGACCGGGCCTCGCGCGGGGCTACCACGCCCGCCCCGACCTGACCGCCGCGCGGTTCGTCGCCGACCCGTTCGGGGCGCCGGGGGAGCGGCTGTACCGCACCGGCGACGTGGTGCGCTGGACCAAGGACCACAGCCTCGAATACGTCGGTCGCTCCGATTTCCAGGTCAAGGTCCGCGGGTTCCGCATCGAACTCGCCGAGATCGACGCCGCGCTCACCGGGCACCGGGACGTGGTGTTCGCACACACCGTCGGCCGCACCGCCCCGTCCGGGGAGACCGTCCTCGCCTCGTACGTCCTGCCGGCCCCCGGCCGCGCCCCCGATCCCGCCGACATAAAAGCATTTGCAGCGCAACAGCTTCCGGGCCACATGGTGCCGACCGCCGTGGTCGTGCTCGACAGGATCCCGCTCACGCCGGCCGGCAAACTGGACCGGCGGGCCCTCCCGGAGCCGGACTTCGCCGCGCTCGGCGGCACCTACCGCGCCCCGGCCACGGAACTCGAACACACCGTGGTGGGGGTATTCGTCGACTATCTCGGCCTGGACCGGGTCTCGGTCGACGACAACTTCTTCGACCTCGGCGGCACCTCGCTGCTCGCCACCCGGATGCTGCCGGCACTCGGTGAGCGCCTCGGGCGGCCCGTCCCGCTGCACTCGATCTTCACGCATCCGACCCCCGCCGGCCTCGCCGCCCACCTCGGTGGCCCGCAGGAACGCACCGGCATCGACGAGGCCCTGCAGGTGCTCGTCCCCCTGCGCGACGGCACCGGCGCACCGCTGTTCTGCATCCACCCGGCCGCCGGGTTGTCGTGGGCCTACGCGCCGCTCGCCCAGCGCATCGGCGGCGACCGCCCCGTCTACGGGCTCCAGTTGCCCACTCTCAGTGGTGGTCCCGCCCCGGAGTCGGTCACCGCGCTGGCCCGGCGGTACGTCGAGGAGATCCGCCGTATCCAGCCGCACGGCCCCTATCACCTGCTCGGCTGGTCGCTCGGCGGCGTCGTCGCCCACGCCGTCGCCGTGGAACTGCGCCGGGGAGGGGAGCGGGTGGACACCCTCGCCCTGCTCGACAGTCACCTCAGCGTCCGGGGCGCCGGCTCGGTCGGGATCCGCGACATGCTCCGCGATCTGGGTGTGCCGTTCGACGCCGAACAGGAACCGACCTACGAGCAGGCGTCGGAGCTGCTCGATGCGGCGCTGGGCGGCGACACCGGTCTGACCGCCGCGCACCTCGAGCGGATCCACCGGGGCTCGGCCGCCGCGTTGCGGGCCGCCCGCCGGCACGCGCCCGCCACCTTCGACGGGGACGTGCTGTTCTTCACCGCCGTCCGGTCCGCCGCTCCGGTCGCGGCGGTCGCGGCCTGGCACAACGTGGTGTCGGGGGAGATCCACCAGTACCGGATCGACTGCGATCACCACGAGATGGTGTCCCCGCACGCGGTCGAGGCGATCGTGCAGGTCCTGTCGGCGCGACTGGCGGACCCGGCGGTCACCGGCGCGGGCCCACGGAACTGAAATCGCCGTCGGGACAGCATCTTCCGTATCCCCGCGGACGGTCACGGACGGGGTGAGGTCCCGCAGCGAAGGAGGGGACCCCGGCGATCGACGGACGTGTCGCGGCGGTGCCCCGAGATCAGTGCCCGGTCACCGTCCGAGGCGCCCGATCACCGTCTCAGCGGGCTGTAGAAGACCAACCCGTTGCCCTTGTTGTCGTAGACCACGGCGCGGCGCTCGTGCGCGTCGTCGTACGGGCCCTGCACGATGCCGCCGCCGGCTTCTTCGATGGCCTTCGCGGCGGCATCGACGTCGGCGGTCTTGATGCCGACGACCACCTGGCCGTGGATCGGATGATCGACTGCGGTCGCGAGCGCGAGGGTGACCCCGCCTCCGTCGAGGGCAGCGAAATGGGCGCCGTCCCGGAACTTCAACGCCATGCCCAGGGTCTCGTTGTAGAACCTGATGGACTCGTCGAGATCGTCGGTCGACAGCACGATCATCTTCACTTCATGGCTGCTCACGGATGCCTCCTTCGGCGAATGTCCGGAAAGCCTAACGTGATCGACACCGTGACATCGAGGGTCGATCGTCCCGTCGAACACCGGTCGACATACCCGACTGATTTACGTCACTGTGACGAATTAGTCCCGGGAGAACCCCCGGGCGAGGGGAGAGGATGGAGCCCGCATTGCGGACCCGGTCGACCGGCCCGCGCGACGCCGACCCGGTCGGGCGATTCCGAAGCGTGCAGCCCACGGTCGCGGACGGGTCACCGGACCACCGCGGGTCGAACTTCGGCACGCTGGAGCACGAGCGGTCGGACACGGGCCCGACCCGGTAATCGTCACCGTGACGAATTAGGTCCCGTCTGGGCCGGGGCCGTGGAGGGGCGAGGCGGGTAACGCCGGAACGTGAGCGAGGCCGCGTGGAGATCCGTGGAAGGCAGCCGGCGTCCGGTCCCGTCGGATGCCCGCACCCGCACGATCCGGTGGCGAACGCCGGCAGGAACGCCGGGCGGCGCGAGCGCCGCGGTTGCGGAAGCCGAGCGCCCGCAGTGCGGACACGGGTCGCCGGAAGCTTCGACACCCGAGCGGGCCGCGCGGACAAACGGCTGGTCAACCCCACATCCGAAATTGCCGATAATTCACATTATGTCAAGTAGTGTGCCGGAAGCCTCCCCGCGGGAAGGTGGACCCCGGGTGCTCGAACCGATGCAGGCGCTCGAACCGGTGGATGTGCTCGAACCGGGCGCGCACCGGAGTGCCCCCGGCGGACGCGTCCGGCCTCGCCGCACCGTCGGCCGGCGGCGCGGCGTCCGGCCGGTCGCCCGCGTCGTCTCGTCGATCGACCGGATCGCCGCTTCGCACCGGCGGTCGTCCGGCGTGTCGGTCGGCACCGCGCGACCCGTCGGCGCCCGTCCTGCGTGGGCCGGACGAGGCCCTCTCCCCGTCGAGCACTCCCGTGCGGACCCACTCACCTATTGCTGATAACAATACTGATGGATAATCACCGTTATCCATCACACGCCCACGGCGCGCGAGCATGCGCGCATTCCCGGCACGACGCCGCCGCCAACGCCGGGCCTCAGCACGCCCCGATTCGTTCCCCGCCCCCGGCCCCCGGACCGCCGCGCCCACGCCGCCCGCGATGTCCCGGCGCGGGCCGTCGCACACCACCACCACCACCTCCCCCTCGACGGGTGGATCGGCGACGTCGCCGGCCCGCTCCCCTCGTCGTACAGTCGGTTCGACGAACGGCAGGTCCGTGGGGCCGGCCCCGGATTCGGGAGGAACGGCGATGCCGCCGAACGTGTGGTTGACCCCGGGCGAGCTGTCGTCCCGGTCGGGGGTGGCGGTGTCCGCGCTGCACTACTACGAGGCCCGCGGCCTGATCGAGAGCAGACGCACCTCGGGGAACCGGCGCACCTACCGGCGCGACACGCTCCGTCGCCTGGCCTTCATCCGGGTCGCGCAGGGCGTGGGGGTCTCCCTCGACGAGATCCGGGAGGCGCTCGATTCGCTGCCGGACAGCCGGGTGCCCACCGCGGCGGACTGGGCGCGGTTGTCGCGGCAGTGGCACGACCGGCTCACCGAGCGGATCGAGGCCCTCACCGCCCTGCGGGACAGTTTCACCGAGTGCATCGGGTGCGGTTGCCTGAGCCTGGCGTCGTGCCCGTTGGCCAACCCCGGCGATGTGCTGGGCGCCCGGGGCCCGGGACCCCAGCGCCTGGGCGGGGCCGGGTCACACCGGTAGGCCGTGGCCGCCCGCCGGGTCGCACCGTTCCCGTCGGCCCCGGATGTCACACTGGTATCGCACAGGTGTACGACCGGGATGCGGGGAGGGTCATGACGGGCCGGGTGGATCCGGGGTTGCTGGACTGGGTGGCCGCGTACCTCGAGACGCTGCAGACGGCGAAGCGGTCCGCGCACACGATCAAGGCGTACCGGCTGGATCTGCAGGCGGTGTGCGGGGAACTCGCCGTCCGCCTCTCGGTCGCCCCGGACGAGCTGTGCGTGCAGGACATCACGATCCGGGCGATGCGTTCGGCGTTCGCCGCCTTCGCGCGGGAGCGGCAGCCGGCGTCGGTGCGGCGGGCCTGGTCGGTGTGGAACAGTTTCTGCAACTTCCTGGTCTCCGAAGGCGTGTCGGAGGGCAACCCGATGGCGTCGATCGCCCAGCCGAAGCGCCCCCAGCACACCCCGAAGTCGTTCACGCCCAAGGCGATCGGGCAACTCGTGGACACCCTCACCGTCGAGGCGCAGCGCCCGGCCGCCTCGGGCCGGGAGTGGCCGCAGCGCGACCTGGCGCTGATCGCGACCTTGCTGCTGACCGGTATCCGTTCGGAGGAGCTGATCCGCCTCGACCTCGGCAGCGTGCTCGGCGGCACCCGTGCCCCCGTGCTGCGAGTGATGGGCAAGGGCACCGTGGAGCGGCAGATCCCGCTCGAGCAGAGCTGGACCGCGATCGTCTCGGCGTATCTCGAGGAGCGCTACACCCGGTTCCCGCCGACGCATCGGCCCCGGCGCGGCGACGACGAGACACTCGCGGTGTGGGAGCGCTATCCCCCGGCCGATCCGCTGTTCGTCGGCGCCGACGGCCGGCGTATCACGCGCGGCACCCTGCAGTACCGGGTGCGGCGGATGTACCGGATGGCGGGCATCGAGAGCGAGCGCAAGCGCGGCGCCCTCGCCCACGCGCTGCGGCACACCTTCGCCACCAGCCTGGCCGACGGCGGGGCGACGATGGTGGAGCTGCAGCAGTTGCTCGGCCACCGGTCACTGCAGACCGTGCAGATCTACACCTCGGCGACGGACGACGCGGTCCGGCACGCCGCCCGGCACAACCCGGTCTACGGGCTGCTGGACCGGCGCGAGTGACGTCGGGGCGGCGCGGTCACGGGACGCGTAAGCCTGTGGCGAGTGGGTATAGCTGACAGACTGGGGGCGGCGCGGGAGCCCCGCTGCTCCTCCGCCACCGGTTGCCCGGTCGACCCGAGACATCGAGGAGCACGGAATGAGCATCCAGTCGGTTGAGCCACGTCGTCACCATGTGGTGGTGATCGGATCCGGATTCGGGGGTCTGTTCGCTACCAAGGCCCTCGCACGTGCCGACGTGGACGTCACCGTCGTCGCTCGGACCACCCATCACCTCTTCCAGCCGCTGCTGTACCAGGTGGCGACGGGCATCCTGTCGGTGGGTGACATCGCGCCGCCGACCCGGCTGGTGCTGCGCAAGCAGAAGAACGCCCAGGTACTGCTCGGCGACGTCGAGTCGATCGATCTGACGCGGCAGACCGTGACGTCCCGATTCCTCGAGCGGGAGACGGTCACGCCGTTCGACAGTCTGATCGTGGCCGCCGGGGCGGGCCAGTCGTATTTCGGCAACGACCACTTCGCCGAGTTCGCGCCCGGCATGAAGACGATCGACGACGCGCTCGAGTTGCGGGGCCGGATCCTGGGGGCGTTCGAGCAGGCGGAGCTGGCCGAGGACCCGGCCGAGCAGCGCCGGTTGCTGACGTTCGTGGTGGTCGGGGCGGGACCGACCGGGGTGGAACTCGCGGGACAGATCGCCGAGTTGTCCCATCACACGCTCCGGGGCGCGTTCCGCAACATCGATCCGGCGGCCGCCCGGGTGGTGCTGCTCGACGGGGCACCGGACGTGTTGCCGGTGTACGGGGGCAAGCTCAGCGCCAAGGCCCGCCAGACCCTCGAGAAGCTGGGGGTGGAGATCCAGCTCAACGCGATGGTCACCGACGTGGATGCGACGGGCCTGACGGTCAAGGACAAGGACGGCACCGAGCGCCGGATCGAATCGCAGTGCAAGGTGTGGTCGGCGGGCGTGTCGGCGAGTCCGCTGGGCCGCCGGCTCGCGGAGCAGTCCGGCGCCGAGATCGACCGGGCGGGCCGGGTCCTGGTGAATCCGGACCTGTCGCTGCCCGGTCATCCGAATGTGTTCGTCATCGGCGACATGATGTCGTTGGACAAGCTGCCGGGCCTGGCGCAGGTGGCGATGCAGGGCGGCAAGTACGCGGCGCGGCAGATCGTGGCGGGCCTGTCCGGTCACGATCCGGCCGAACGCAAGCCATTCAAGTATTTCGACAAGGGGTCGATGGCCACGATCAGCCGGTTCAGCGCGGTCGCGAAGGTCGGCAAGCTCGAGATCAGCGGGTTCGTCGGCTGGGTGGCCTGGCTGGGGATCCACCTGCTGTACCTGGTGGGCTTCTCGAGCAAGCTGTCGACCCTGCTGTCGTGGGCGACGACGTTCCTGACCCGGGGCCGCAACGAGATGGCCTCGACGGAGCAGCAGGTGTTTGCCCGCAACGCGATCGACCGGCTGCAGCGGCGTACCGAGGAGGCCGAGCGCGGCAGCGCCGGGCGACGCGCCGCGGGCTGAGCGGCGGGCGCCGGGGGCTCGAGGCCCGCGGCGCAGGTCAGTTGCCCAGGGCGTCGGGATCGAGAATGTTGGCCAGGCGCACCTGCCCGTGGGCGACGGTGCGGTGCTGCTCGTCGGTGATCGCGACCTGCCACAGCTGCTGGCTGCGTCCGCGCTGGATGGGGGTGGCGGTGGCGGTGAGCACCCCGTCGCGGGTGGCGCGGATGAAGTCGGTGTTGTTGTTGACGCCGACCACCTTGCCGCGGTCGCCGAGCCAGATGCTGCCGGCGAAGCTGGCGACGGATTCGACGACGGCGCAGTAGACGCCGCCGTGGACGATGCCGAACGGCTGGTGCTGGTTCGGGGTGACGGTCCAGTGGGCGCGGACCCGGTCGGGGCTCAGTTCGGTGAACTCGAGGCCGAGGACGGACCCGAAGCCGTCGTTGTGCTGGGCGGTGACGGCCGCGGGGTCGGAGAGTTGTTCCTGGGTGGGCAGATCGGTCATGTGTCACTCCGTCCGGGTCGTGCCAGCTCCCTGGCGCGGGCCCGGCGCCGGTCGCCGGGTCTGGAAGGGATGCTAGGACATCGCGGGCGGCACGCAGTGCCGGGACGAGCCGGCGGGCCTCGCGTGGTGCACGCGAGGCCCGCCGTGGGAAGGACCGGGGGTCTCTGCAGCCCTCAGGACTCCGGCGCGGTCCGGCAGTAGCAACGCCTCGTAACTATAGGTAAGCCTTGCCTAATTTAGCAAGTCCGCGGACCGGCACCCCCAGCGTCAGGAACGCATCCAGCAGAACCTGGCCGCGGCGCGCCGCGACGGTGCGGGAGGTGCCGGCCAGGGCGGGGAGCTGCGCCGCGCCCGCCACGACGGTGCGGCCGAGCAGGGACCACAGGCGCAGTTGCTCGGCGGGGGCGCACTGCGCCAGCGACGCGTGGACGGCACGCAGCGCCGTGGTGGCACGGTGGGCGGTCCACCGGGCGAGCGCCTCCTCGCACGGCAGCACGACGACCGCGTCGTCGGCGACGGCGGGATCGTCGGGTAGTACACGCAGGGTGTCGTCCGCGACCGCGGCCCAGTCGATGCCGCCGTCGCTGTCCTGGTGGATCCACAGGTTCTCGAGCCCGGGATCCCAGCAGCGCGCCTCGAGCAGATAGGGGGCGAGGACCCGGCCCGCGACGACGTGGACGAGGGCGGCCGCCACCTGGTCGACGGCGATCCGCGGGTCCGCGACGTCCTCGAGCGCGCGGGCGTACAACAGCGCGATCCGCCGGTCCCGGTCGGCGTCGGCGAGCCGCCACCAGCGTCGGCGGGGTTCGTCGTCGATGCGGGCGACGGCGTAGACGCGGGGAGCGTGCGGCATCAGCAGCCTCAGGCGGGCGTCGGTGTCCTCGAACGCGGGGATCTGCACCGCGGTGGATCTCGGTGGCAGCAGGGTTGTCATCCACACCTCCCGATCGGCGGATCGTCACAATTAGGTAAGCCTAACCATGCCATTACGTCGTGGGGGATGCAAGCCTGGAAGATAGGCTTCGGTAACCTAACCTTCGTTCGGCCGAGTACGCGTCCCCGAGGAGCCCACCGCCTGTGACCACCCTCCGCCCCCCGGAGACGCCGCCGCCCGTCGCGGACGCCCCCTCCCTCCCCCGCCGTCTCGCCGCCGAAGCCGGCGACCTGGGTCTGCTCGCCGTGCCCGCCGTCGTCGGTGTGCTGCTCGTACGCGCCCTGTCCGACGCCCACGGCGGCGGACAGACCGACCGTGTCGTCTTCGGTGGAACGGCCCTCGCCGTCACCGTCGGCCTGTGGTGGTACAACCGCGGGCACCGCGAAGGCACCACCGGACGCAGCCTCGGCAAACAGTGGACCGGACTGGTCACCCGCGACCGCGGCCACGGCGGGCCGGTCGGCGCGCGGCGCGCCCTCCTGCGCCGCGGCACCGAGGTCGTCACCGAGCGCGTCGCGGCCGCCGACGGATTCGTCCCCCTCGCCGCCGACACGAGCGTCGGCGCCGTCCGCCGTCGCCGCCTGCTCGGTCTGCTGGCCATCGCCGCGATACTGACGGTGGTGCTGCTCGCCGGGATCGCCGTCGGCGCCCGGCCGATGACCATCGCCGAGGTCGTCCACGCTCTCACCACCGACGACGGCTCCGACACCGACGTCATCGTGCACACCCTGCGGATCCCGCGCACCGTGCTCGGACTCGTGGTGGGCATCGCTCTCGGCGTCGCCGGCGCCCTCATCCAGGGTCACACCCGCAACCCCCTGGCCGACGCGGGCCTGCTCGGACTCAACGCCGGAGCAGCCTTCTTCGTGGTGCTCTCGATCTACCTGCTCGGGATGGCCACCCCCGGGCAGTACCTGTGGTTCGCCTTCGCCGGGTCGCTCACCGCCAGTGTCGTGGTCTTCGGGTTGTCCTCCCTCGGAGGCGGCCGCGCCGGACCGTTGACCCTGGCCCTGGCCGGCGCGGCCGTGGCGTTCTTCCTGCAGGCGATGACGCATGCGGTGGTGCTGCTCGACCAGACCACGCTCGACGGATACCGGTTCTGGATCGTCGGCTCGGTCGCCGGCCGCGACCTCGAGGTGTTGTGGCAGGTGCTGCCGTTCCTCGCGGCCGGACTGCTGCTGGCCGTGGTGAACACACCCGGCCTCAATGTGCTCGGCCTCGGCGAGGACGTCGCCCGGTCCCTGGGCACGAACGTCGTCGCCGCCCGCACCGTCGGCATCGTCGCCATCACCCTTCTCACCGGCGCCGCGACCGCGGCCTGCGGACCGATCGCCTTCGTCGGGCTCGTGGTCCCGCACGTCGCCCGGGCGATCACCGGACCGGACTACCGCTGGCTGCTCCCCTACGCCGGGCTGCTCGGCGGGGTGATGCTCGTCCTGGCGGACGTCGTCGGCCGGATCGTGGTCCGCCCCGGGGAGCTGCAGGTCGGCATCGTCCTCGCCCTGATGGGCGCACCGTTCTTCATCGCCCTCGTGCGCCGGCGCCGGCTGGTGGCCCTGTGACCGCCACCGCGCCGGCACGCACCGGCCCGACCCGGGCGACGGTCCCGTCCCGGCCGGCACTGCGGATCGGCACGCTCTCGCTCGTGTGGCGACCGCGCGCGGTGTTCCTGTGCCTGGCTCTGGTGGCGGCCACGTTCCTGCTGCTGTGCGTCGGGCTCGGCCGCGGCGACTATCCGCTGTCGGTGCCGCAGGTGGTCTCGGTGCTCGCCGGCGGTGGGGAGCAACTCGACCGGTTCATCGTCCTGGAGCTGCGCCTGCCGCGGGGCCTCGCGGCGGTGCTCGTCGGCGCGGCGCTCGCCGTCGCCGGCGCCCTGACCCAGACGGTGTCCCGCAATCCGCTGGCCAGCCCGGACATCCTCGGCGTCACCGCCGGTGCGAGCGCGGCCGCGGTCGCGCTCATCGTCGCCGCCGGTTCCGGGACGCTCGCCGGGATGCTCGGCGCGCTCGGGTTGCCCCTCGCGGCGCTGTGCGGGGCCCTGTGCACCGCCGCGGCGGTGTACGTCCTGGCCTGGCGTGGCGGCGTGGAAGGCTTCCGACTGGTGCTGATCGGGATCGGCGCCAACGCGCTGTTCGTGGCGCTGACGAACTGGATGCTGGTCTCGGCCGACATCAACGACGTGTCCCAGGCGCAGGTGTGGCTCACCGGGTCGCTCAACGGCGCCGGATGGTCGCAGGTCGTGCCGACGGCGGTGGCGCTGGCCGTCCTGACCGGTTGGCTCGCCACCGCCGCCTTCACGATGGGTGCCCTGCGGCTCGGGGACGAGACGGCCCGGTCGCTCGGCGTGCGGTTGCAGACCCAGCGGGCGGTGTTGCTGCTGTCCGCCTGCGCCCTGGTCGGTGTCGCCACCACGGCGGCCGGGCCGATCGGGTTCGTCGCGCTCGCGGCCCCGCAGATCGCGCTGCGCCTCGTGCGCTCCCCCGGTCCGCCGTTGATCGCCTCCGCCCTGACCGGAGCGGCCCTGGTCACCGGCGCCGACATCCTCGCCCGCACGGTGCTGCCCGTCGCGCTGCCCGTCGGCCTGGTCACCTCCGCCCTCGGCGGTCCGTTCCTGCTGTATCTGCTCGTGCGCTCGAACCGGAAGGTGTCGCTGTGACCAGAATCCCCCGCACCGACGACGTCGCCGCGCCCACCGCCGCGCCCCCATCCGAGGCCGTGGACAGCGCCGCCCCGCCGCCGCGGCTCGTCGCGCGGGACCTCGCGCTCGGCTACGGCGACCGGCTCATCGTCGACGGCCTGGACCTGACCGTGCCCCCCGGGGTGATCACCACCGTGATCGGGCCCAACGGGTGCGGCAAGTCCACCCTGCTGCGGGCGCTGGCCCGGTTGCTGCGCCCGCGTCGCGGCAGCGTGCTGCTCGACGGGCACGCGATCTCCTCGATGCGCACCCGCGACGTCGCGCGGGTGCTGGGGATGTTGCCGCAGGCGCCGGTGGCGCCGGAGGGCCTGACCGTCGCCGACCTCGTCGCCCGGGGGCGGCATCCGCACCAGTCGTGGCTGCGGCAGTGGTCCGCCGACGACGAGGGTGAGGTCGCCGTCGCACTGGACCGGACCGGCATCACCGAGCTCGCCGACCGCCCGGTCGACCAGCTCTCCGGCGGACAGCGTCAGCGGGCATGGATCTCGATGGCGCTGGCGCAGGGCACCGACGTGCTGCTGCTCGACGAGCCGACCACCTATCTCGATCTGGCGCACTCGGTGGAGGTCCTCGACCTCGTCGACCGCCTGCACGCGGAACTCGGCCGCACCGTGGTGATGGTGCTGCACGATCTGAATCTCGCGATCCGCTACAGCGACCACCTGGTGGTGATGAAGGAGGGCCGGATCGTGCGCGCGGGCCCGCCGGCGCAGGTGATCACCGAGGAGCTGCTGCGGGAGGTGTTCGCGCTCGACGCGGCGGTGATCGACGACCCGGTCTCGGACCGGCCGCTGGTCGTGCCGATCGGCACCCGGCACGTGTTCGGCACGGCGGGCGGACCGCGGACGAGAACACGTACTACTTCGGGTAGTACGACACGCTCGTCGGAGACCCGGTAAACTCGTGTCATGGCAGCACTCGGAGAACTCGAACGCGCAGTGATGGACCACCTGTGGTCCTCCACCGAACCGCAGACCGTCCGGCAGGTCCACGAGGCCCTCGCCGCCCGGCGCTCCCTCGCGTACACCACCGTCATGACCGTTCTCCAGCGCCTCGCGAAGAAGAACCTCGTCATCCAGCAGCGCGACGACCGCGCCCACCGGTACGTCCCGGTGCACGGCCGCGAAGAACTCGTCGCCAGCCTCATGGTCGACGCCCTCGACCAGGCCGACGAGTCCGCCGGCCGGGTCGCCGCCCTCGTCCACTTCATCGGGCGTGTCAACCCCGACGAGGCCGCCGCGCTGCGCGAGGCCCTCGCCGCGCTCGAGGCCCAGCAGGACGGGCCCACCCGTCCCACCGTCGCCGACCCGGGTACCGGTCGGGCGAGCTGACTGGCACACTCGGTGCCATGAACGCGACCACCGCGCTGGTCTTCGGCATCCTCGCGCTGCTGCTGGCCGGGCCGGTCCCGGCCCTGCTCAGCCGCGCCACCTGGCCGTACCGCAACCCCCGCCCCGCCCTCGTGCTGTGGCAGGCGGTGGCGCTCGCGGCCGTGCTGTCCGCGTTCAGTTCCGGCCTGGCCATCGCATCGCTGCTGCTCGTCCCCGGTGAGGACGGCCGCCCCACCACCGCCCCACTCCAGGAGATCGACGCGCTCGGCCTGCCCCTGTGGCTGACCTACGTCGTGGTCTTCGCCCTCACCCTGCTCATCGGTGCACGGCTGATGTATTCGATTCTGCGCGTCGGTGTCCGCACCCGCCGCCGCCGGGCCCGGCACCGCATGCTCGTCGATCTGCTCGACCGGCGCGACAGCGGCGCCTCGGTGCGGCAGCTGTCCCACGTGCGCGTCCTCGACACCGCCGAACCCGTCGCCTACTGCCTGCCGGGCCTGCGGCACCGGGTCGTGCTCAGCGAAGGCACCCTCGACCACCTCGCCGACGATGAGATCCGCGCCATCCTCCGCCACGAGCACTCCCACCTGCGGGCCCGGCACGACCTCGTCCTCGAGGCGTTCACCGCCGTCTACGAGGCCTTCCCGCGGTGGGTACGGTCCCGGTCCGCGCTCGGCTCGGTGCAGCTGCTCGTCGAGATGCTCGCCGACGACTCCGCCGTGCGCGTCACCGGCCCCACCCCGCTGGCCCGGGCCCTGGTCGCCTGCGCCGGCGCCCGCACCCCCCAGGGCGCCCTCGCCGTCGGCGGCCCCTCCACCGTGCTGCGCGTCAAGCGCCTCGCCGAACCCGGCCCGGACCTGCGCACCGCCGTGACCGCCTACACCGCGGCCGCCGCCATCCTCGTCGTGCCCACCATCGCGGTCGCCGTGCCGTGGCTGACCGAACTGAGCCGCCTGCTGCGCGCCTGGTGACCCCCCGCCGTCCGCACCGGTAGCACGCCCCCGATTTCGATCCCGTCCGGGTTCGGGGGAAGCTGTACCCATGACCGTCGAACGCACCGAGAATCCCCGCGCCCAGATCGGCGTGACCGGCCTGGCCGTCATGGGGTCGAACATCGCCCGCAACTTCGCCCGCCACGGCCACACCGTCGCGCTGCACAACCGCAGCGTCGCCAAGACCGACGCCCTGCTCGAAGCCCACGGCGACGACGGGGACTTCGTACGCACCGAAACCATCGACGAGTTCGTCGCCGCCCTGCAGAAGCCGCGCCGGGTGCTCGTCATGGTCAAGGCCGGCGACGCCACCGACGCGGTCATCGACGAACTCGCCAACGCGATGGAACCCGGCGACATCATCATCGACGGCGGCAACGCCCTCTACACCGACACCATCCGCCGCGAAGCCGCACTGCGCGCCCGCGGCCTGCACTTCGTCGGCGCCGGCATCTCCGGCGGCGAAGAAGGCGCCCTCAACGGCCCGTCGATCATGCCCGGCGGCCCCGCCGAGTCCTACGAGGCCCTCGGCCCGCTCCTCGAGTCCATCTCCGCCCACGTCGACGGCACCCCGTGCTGCACCCACATCGGCCCCGACGGTTCCGGCCACTTCGTGAAGATGGTGCACAACGGCATCGAGTACGCCGACATGCAGCTCATCGGTGAGGCATACCACCTGCTGCGCGACGCGCTCGGCCACGACGCCCCGCAGATCGCCGACGTGTTCTCCGAATGGAACACCGGCACCCTCGAGTCCTACCTGATCGAGATCACCGCCGACGTCCTGCGCCAGACCGACGCGAGCACCGGCAAACCCCTCGTCGACGTCATCGTCGACGCCGCCGAGCAGAAGGGCACCGGCCGCTGGACCGTCAAGTCCGCCCTCGACCTCGGCGTCCCGGTCACCGGCATCGCCGAGGCCGTGTTCGCCCGCGCCCTGTCCGGCTCCCGCACCCAGCGCGCCGCCGCCCGCGGCCTGGCCTCCGGCACCCTCGGCGACAAGCCCACCGACGCCGCCCAGTTCACCGAGGACATCCGCCGCGCCCTCTACGCGTCGAAGATCGTCGCCTACGCGCAGGGCTTCGACCAGATCGCCGCCGGCAGCGCCGAACACGGCTGGAACGTCGACCGCGCCGCCCTGGCCACCATCTGGCGCGGCGGCTGCATCATCCGCGCCCAGTTCCTCAACCGCATCAAGGAGGCCTACGACGCCGACCCGCAGCTGCCCAGCCTGATCCTCGCCCCCTACTTCCGCGAGGCCATCGAGGCCGGCATCGACAGCTGGCGCCGCGTCGTCGCCACCGCCACCATGCTCGGCATCCCCGTCCCCGCGTTCGCCTCCTCGCTGTCGTACTACGACGGTCTGCGCGCCGACCGCCTGCCCGCCGCCCTCACCCAGGGCCAGCGCGACTTCTTCGGCGCCCACACCTACGAGCGCATCGACGCCGACGGCAAGTTCCACACCCTCTGGAGCGGGGACCGCACCGAGGTCCGCGCCTGACCACGCCCGCACCGGCACCCCGGTAGGGCATAGTTTGTGCCCATGAGCGGCACCGTCACGGCGTCCGTCGTGTGCGCGCTGGCCGCCGCGCTCCTGTTCGCGGCGGCCAGCGTCGCCCAGCAACGCTCCGCCGAAGCCGTCCCCGCCGGCGAGTCCCTCGTCGCCGCCCTGATCCGCAGCCCCCGCTGGTGGGCCGGGGTAGTCGGCGACGGCGGCGGCTACCTGCTGCAGGTCGCCGCCCTCGCCCTCGGGCCGGTCCTGGTGGTCCAGCCACTGCTGGTGTCGTCGCTGCTGTTCGCCCTGCCCCTGTCCGCCGCGTTCTCCGGCTCCCGCATCACCCGCCCCACCTGGCTGACCGCGGCGGCCCTGTGCGCGGCGCTCGTGGTGTTCCTCGTCGTCGGCGACCCCACCGCCGGTGAGATCGACGCCCCCTGGCACGAGTGGGTCCTCCCGCTCGGCGCGGTGTGCACCGCCGTGTCCGCCGCCACCGCGATCGGGCTGCTCGGCCACGACCCCGGCACGCGGGCGATGGCACTCGGCGCGGCCAGCGGCCTGCTCTACGGCGTGGCGGTGGCGTTCACCAAGTACGTCACCGACCTGTTCGAACACGGCCTGCGTCCCGTGGTCGGCGCCTGGCAGACCTGGGCCCTGCTCACCGCCGGCCTGCTCGGCGTCTACCTCCAGCAACGCGCCTTCCAGGCCGGCCCGCTCGCCGCGTCCCTGCCGGCGATCACCATCGGCGAACCCCTCGCCGCCGTCTTCCTCGGCATGACCGTCCTCGACGAACGGCTCCGGGTCGACGGCCCGGGACTCGCCCTGGTCGTCGCCTCGGTCGCGGTGATGCTGATCGCCACGGTGGCGCTCTCGCGCAGCCAGGCCCGGCTCACCGCGCCCGACGCCACCGGCGCGTAGCATTCGCCAGGTGCGCTTCCTCGACGGCCACCAGCCCCCGTACGACCTGACCTACGACGACGTGTTCCTCGTCCCGAACCGGTCCGCCGTCGCGTCCCGGTTCGACGTGGACCTGTCCACCGTCGACGGTTCCGGCACCACCATCCCCATCGTGGTCGCCAACATGACCGCCGTGTCCGGCCGCCGCATGGCCGAGACCGTCGCCCGTCGCGGCGGACTCGTCGTGCTCCCCCAGGACCTGCCGGCCGGCACCGTCGCCGAGACCGTCGCGTTCGTCAAGAGCCGCCACCTCGTCGCCGACACCCCCGTCACCCTCGGTCCCGAGGACTCCGTCTCCGATGCCCTCGCCCTCCTGCCCAAACGCGCCCACGGCGCCGTCGTCGTCGTCGACGACCACCGCCGCCCCGTCGGTGTCGTCACCGACGGCTCCTGCCGCGAGGTCGACCGGTTCGCGCGGCTGCGCGCGGTCGCCATCCGCGACTTCGCCACCGCCTCCGTCGGCTCGTCGCCGCGGGAAGCGTTCGCACTGCTCGAAGCCAAACACGACCCGCTGGTCGTGCTCACCCACGACGACGGCACCCTCGCCGGGGTCCTGACCCGCACCGGCGCCGTCCGCGCCGGCATCTACACCCCGGCCGTGGACGCCGACGGGGCCCTGCGCATCGGCGCCGCCGTCGGTGTCAACGGCGACGTCGCCGCCAAGGCCGCGGGGCTCGTCGACGCCGGCGTCGACCTGCTCGTCCTCGACACCGCGCACGGCCACCAGGAGAAGATGCTCGACGCCCTGAAACGGATCAAGGCGCTGGACCTGCCCGTCCCCCTCGTCGCCGGCAACGTCGTCTCCGCCGCCGGCACCCGCGAACTGCTCGACGCCGGCGCGGACATCGTCAAGGTCGGCGTCGGCCCCGGCGCCATGTGCACCACCCGCATGATGACCGGTGTCGGACGACCCCAGTTCTCCGCCGTCGCCGAATGCGCCCGCACCGCCCGGGACCTCGGGGCGCACGTCTGGGCCGACGGCGGGGTGCGGCACCCCCGCGACGTCGCACTCGCCGTCGCCGCCGGCGCCGCCAACGTCATGATCGGGTCCTGGTTCGCCGGCACCTACGAATCGCCCGGCGAACTGCGCTACGACGAGACCGGCCACCCCTACAAGGAAAGCTTCGGCATGGCCTCCAAGCGTGCGGTCGCCGCCCGCACCGTCGACGACTCCGCCTTCGACCGCGCCCGCAAAGCCCTGTTCGAGGAAGGGATCTCCACCTCCCGCATCCGCATCGACCCCCAACGGCCCGGCGTCGAGGACCTGATCGACCACATCTGCTCCGGGGTGCGCAGCACCTGCACGTACGCCGGTGCCCGCACCCTCGAGGACCTGCACGCGCACGCCGTGCTCGGGGTCCAGTCGGCCGCCGGATTCGCCGAGGGACGCCCCCTGCCGACCGGATGGTGACCGCACCGCACGAGGCCGGACACGGTCCGTAGAATGATGCCTCACCGTGAACGCCCGCACCTCGGGCCCGACGAGAGGAATCCGGTGCCCGCGGCACCCACCACCATTTCCACACGGCCTCCGGCCGCCATCATTTCGACACGGCCTCCGGCCGCCACGGCCGACGCGGAGTCCGACTCCGCCGGTTCGGAGGGTTCCCCTAGCGAGCCGGGTGACATACCCGGCCGGACCTTCGCGACATCGGAGCGGAGCTTGCCGCCGGCCCGGGAGCGGTGCTGATGTCCGTCCTGCTGTCCGTCCTCAGCCTGCTCGGGTTCATCGCCCTGACCGCCGGCACCGCGGTGTTCGTGGCGGCCGAATTCTCCCTCACCGCCCTCGAACGCAGCACCGTCGACGCGCACGCCCGCGACGGCGACCTGCGCGCACGCCAGGTTCAGCACGCCCACCGCACCCTGTCCTTCCAGCTCTCGGGCGCCCAACTCGGCATCACCATCACCACCCTGATCACCGGCTACCTCGCCGAACCGGTCCTCGCCCGGTTCCTCGACCCGTTGCTGCGCGCCGCCGGACTCGGCGCCGCCCTCGCCTCCGGCATCTCCCTGGCCCTGGCCCTGATCATCGCCACCTCGTTCTCGATGGTCTTCGGCGAACTCGTACCGAAGAACCTCGCCATCGCGCGGCCCCTGGCCACCGCCCGCGCCACCGCCGGCCTGCAGGCCGGGTTCTCGCTCGTGTTCAAATGGGCGATCCGCGGACTCAACGGCGCCGCCAACCGGATCGTGCGGCGCCTGGGTATCGAACCGGCCGAGGAACTGCGCTCGGCGCGCTCCCCGGAGGAACTCGGATCACTGGTGCGCGCCTCGGCGGAACGCGGCGCCCTCGACGAGAGCACGGCGCTGCTCGTGGGACGCTCGCTGCGTTTCGGGGAACGCACCGCCGAAGACCTCATGACCCCCCGCGTCACCATCGAGTCCCTCGACGTCCACGACACCGTCCTCGACCTCATCGACGCCTCGTCGCGCACCGGCTACTCCCGCTTCCCGGTCGTCGACGGCGATCTCGACGCCACCGTCGGCGTCGTCCACGTCAAACACGCGTTCACCGTGCCCGCGCGGCGCCGCGCCCACACCCAGCTGCACACTCTCGCCCGGCAGGTCCCCGTCGTGCCGTCCACCCTCGACGGGGACGCGGTCATGGAACGGGTCCGCTCCGACGGCATGCAGGTCGCGCTCGTCGTCGACGAATACGGCGGCACCGCCGGCATCGTCACCATGGAGGACCTGATCGAGGAGATCGTCGGCGACGTCCGCGACGAACACGACGAACCCGAGCCCGAAGCGCAGCGCGTCGAGCAGGGCTGGTCCTGCTCGGGCCTGCTGCGCATCGACGAGGTCGCCCACCTGACGGGATACCACGCACCGGACGGCGAATACGAGACGCTCGGCGGGCTGCTCCTCACCGAACTCGGGGAGATCCCCGAATCCGGCGACGAGGTGCTGCTGCCGCACCGGCCCGGCGACGCCGACCACCGCTGGCGTGCCCGGGTCCTCGACATGGACGGGCACCGCATCGACCGCGTCCTGCTCGTCCCCACCGAGCCTGCCGGTGAGGACGAGCACGCACCCGGCCGCGAGAACGGAGACCGGTGATGAACGACTGGCTCGCGGTGCTGCTCACCGTGCTGCTCCTCGCCGGCAACGCATTCTTCGTCGGTGCCGAGTTCGCCCTCATCACCGCGCGCCGCGACCGACTCGAAGCCCTCGTCGGGCAGGGCAAGAAACGCGCCCGCACCGTCATCGCCGCCGGGGAGCACCTGTCGCTGATGCTCGCCGGGTCCCAGCTCGGCATCACCATCTGCTCGATCCTGCTCGGCCGCGTCGGCGAACCGGCCATCGCCCACCTGATCGAAACACCCATGCACGCCCTCGGCGTGCCGGACTCCCTGCTGCACCCGATCGGCTTCGCACTCGCCCTCACGATCGTCGTGGTGCTGCACATCCTGCTCGGCGAGATGGTTCCGAAGAACATCGCCATCGCCGGACCGGAACGCTCGGCGATGCTGCTCGTACCGACCCACCTGCTGTTCATGAAGGTGGCCCGGCCACTGATCGCGTTCTACAACCTGTGCGCCAACCTCAGCCTGCGCCTGCTGCGGGTCGAACCGAAGGACGAACTGGACGTCACCGTCACCGAACTCGAACTGTCCGAGATGATCGGCGAATCCCGCTCGGAAGGACTGCTCGACGAGGAGGAACACCGGCGTCTGACCCAGGCCCTCCAGACCAGCGGACGGACCGTCGCGGACGTCACGATCCCCCTGTCCGGGGTCCGCACGGTCCCGCTCGGCCCGGCCGGCACCACACTCGGAGCTGTCGAGCAGGCCGTCACCGAGACCGGCTACTCCCGGTACCCGGCGGAGACCGCACACGGGGAACTGGCCGGCTACCTGCACCTGAAGGACGTCCTCGACCTCGTGCGCGACGAATCGGCAGGGCCGGACACCCTCATCGCGACCGCCGAGATCCGGCCCCTGCCGCCGGTGCCGGTCGACGCCCCCCTCGACGACGCGCTGTCGCTGCTGCGGCGCACCAGCGCCCACCTCGGCGGAGTCGTCGACGAGCACGGAACCGTGATCGGCATCGTCGCGCTCGAAGACCTCGTCGAACAGTTCGTCGGCACCGTGCGCGACACCACCCACCGGATGGCCGACCCCGGCCCGGGACCACGTCCGTGAACCTCCGCCCACCCGACACCCCGACGCGGCACAACAATCATTGCACCGTCGGTGCAGTCGATACCGGGGGGCAGCGGTGACCACCGTCCTCGAACCCGAGCACTGGCTGCCCCGCCGGGAGCGGCACCGCCACCGGCTGACGGCGCTGCTCGCCCCCTACCTCGACCAACGCGCGCACGGCACACCACACCCGGTGATCGACTTCCTGTTCACCTACTACAGCTACACGCCGTCCCAGCTCCTGCGCTGGCACCCCGGCTTCGGAACGACACTCACCGGCCCCGCATCCGCGGAGTACGCCTCCCTCCGGGGCTACCGGACCACCGGCGCCGGGGTCTCGGCCGACCCCGAACACCTCGCCCGCCGGCGCGACACCATCCGCTACGTCACCGACCTGCTCGAGGCCACGACCTCCCGTCCCGCGCACCTCGGCTGCTTCGGCCTGCACGAGTGGGCCATGGTGTACCGGACCGAGCCCGCCGACCTCCGCCACAGCGCCGTACCGCTGCGGCTCGGACACACCGGCACCGACGCCGTCGTCGAATCGTTGCAGCTGCGCTGCACGCACTACGACGCGTACCGGTTCTTCACCCCCGCCGCCGGCCCCCTCAATCTCGAACCCCTCACCCGCGACGACCAGATCCGGCGGGAGCAACCCGGGTGCCTGCACGCCGCCATGGACCTGTACAAGTGGTGCTACAAGCTCACCCCGCTGCTCGACTCGGACCTGACCGCCGACTGCTTCGAACTGGCCTACGCCGCCCGGGAACTCGACATGCGGGCCAGCCCCTACGACCTGAGCGACCACGGCTACCCGCCCATACGGATCGAGACACCCCGCGGCCGGGCAGAGTACGTCCGCGGACAGACGGAACTGGCCGACCGCTCCGCGCCACTGCGCGCGGCGCTGCTCGACCGGTGCCGCCGACTCCTCGACGCCGGCCGGGAGCACAGCCACCGCTGAGCGGACACCGCCGCCTGCCCTCTCCCCGGGACGTCCCCGGCGCGCGGCGCGGCCCCCGCGGGGAGGGATATCCCTCCCCGGGTCTAGGCTGAAGTCTGGAGAGGCCACGAGCTGATGCTGTACGTCTCCGTCCTGGGTGAGCAGTCGATCACCGACGACACGACCGGCGCCGTCGTGACGCGGTCCCCTCGCGGCACGACCCTGGTCGCCTTCCTCGCCCTCCACGCCGGAGTTGCACAGCCCCGCCAGCTCATCGCCCCCCCTGTTCTGGCCCGACTCGACAACCGCCCAGGCCCTGACCAACCTGCGCCGCGAACTGCACCACCTGCGCCGCGCCCTCGAAGACGACCCGGCCGTCGAGGTGACCTCCCGGGATCTGTGCTGGCGCGACACCGAGACCAGCCGGGTGGACCTACGGACCTTCACCGTCGAGTACCAGGCCGCCCGGGCGGCCGCGACCAGCGGCGACGACGAGGCGGCGCTGCGGCACGCCACCACCGCGCTCGCCGAATACCGCGGCCCCCTGCTGCCCGGCATGTACGACGACTGGATCCTCGAGGCCCGATCGGATCTCGAACGGCACTGCGTCGACCTGTGCGATCTGCTGTGCCGGCTCCGGACGCGCACCGGCGACCTCCCCGGGGCGATCGACGCCGTCCGCCGCCGGATCCACCTCCGACCCCTGGAAGAGAGCGGGTACCGCACCCTGATGACCCTGCAGGCCGAGCACGGCGACCGCGCCGGCGCAGTGAGCACCTATCACCGCTGCGCCGCCGTCCTCGAACGTGAACTCGGGCTGGCACCTGACCCGGCGACGCGCACCCTCGCCGACCGCCTGCTCGCCCCCGCGGACCCCACCGCGACCGCCCGCCCCATCGCCGGACCGGCGGCCGAGCGGCCCGGACTCGCCGCCCCGACACTCGTCGGACGCACACGCGAACTCCGTCGGCTGCACGAGACGTGGCGCACGGCCGCCGCCGGGCACCCCACCCTCGTCCTCGTCACCGGCGGCGCCGGCGTCGGCAAGACCCGCCTGGTCGCCGAGATCGCCACCACCGCCCGCGCACAACCCGCGGTGGTGGCCGGCACCCAATGCTTCGGAACGTCCGGACGGCTCGCCCTGGCCCCGGTAGCGGACTGGCTCCGTACCCCCGCGGTGCAGCCCGCGCTCACCGCGCTCGACCCGATCTGGCGCGCCGAGGTCGACAGGCTCGTACCGTCCGGCGCGGCCCGCCCGGAACCCGGCGCCGGCGTCCGAGCGATGGTCGACGCCTGGCAGCGCCTCCGGTTCTTCGAAGGCCTGGCGCGGGCGCTGATCGGCGGCGGCCGCCCCGTGTTGCTGACCCTCGACAGCATCCAGTGGTGCGACCCGGAGACGCTGACGTTCCTGACGTTCTGCCTGTCCCTGACACCCGACGCGCCCCTGATGGTGGCCGCGACAGCCCGCACCGACGACACCGACGAGAACCGGGACCTCGAGCAATGGGCAGACCGGATGCGGACCGCCGGTCTGCTCGCCGACCTGCCACTGCAGCCCCTGGGGGCCTGCGGCACCGCCCGCCTGGCCGAAACGCTCGGGGGGCGCCCGCTCGACCCGCAGGACGCCGAACTACTGCACGCGACCACCGGTGGCTTCCCCCTCTACATCATCGAAGCGATGCGCAGCGGACCGGGCGTCGCCCCCGCCGGCCGCCTGGCCGACGTGCTGCACGACCGGATCGGGCAGGTGAGCCCCGCCGCACGGGACGTCGCCGGACTCGCCGCGGCGGTAGGCCGCGACTTCACCCTCGACCTGCTCACCGAGGCCAGCGACCTCGACACCGACGCCGTGGTGCGCGCCGTCGACGAGCTGTGGCAACGCAGAATCCTGCGACAGTTCCGCGACGGCTACGACTTCTCCCACGACCTGCTCCGCGACGCCGCCTACGCCCGGATCAGCCCGCCCAGGCGCTGGCTGCTGCACCGCCGTCTCGCGCAGAGCCTCGAACTGCTGCACGCCGACGACTACGACAGCGTCTCGGCGCAACTCGCCGAGCAGTACGCCCGCGGGGGACGACCGGACCGGGCAGTGACCTACTACCGTCGCGCGGCCGATGTCGCCTCGAGCACCTTCGCCCACACCGAGGCGATCCGACTGCACAAGAAGGCACTCGCCATCGCTCGCACCCAACTCGAGGGGCGCGACGCCGCCGTACAGGAACTCGCCGTCCGCGAAGAGATGGCGGCGCCGCTCAACGCACGATACGGCTACTCCTCCCCCGAACTGCAGCAGACCCTCGAGCGCTCGATCCGGCTGGCCGAGTCCCTCGGCCGCAAGGACTCCCTCCTGGCCGGCCTCGTCGGCCTCTGGTCGTCGCGGTTCGTGCAGGGAAACATCGCCGGCGCCCACGAGGTCGCGACCCGCGCACTGACTCTCGTCGACCCCGGCTCCCCGCTGCGCGGGTCGGCCCACTTCGCATTCGCCGGGTCCGCGGTCGAGCTCGGCCGCCCCGAGGAGGCGCTCCACCACTTCGACCGTGCGGCCGCACTGACCCGGGGCGCTCCCTCGTTGACCGTCGGCACCCGGCCCGACGTGCACGGCAGCGCCTGGGCGGCCCACGCCCACTGGCTGCTCGGCCACAACGACGCCGCCCTGAGCTGCTGCAACGAGGCTGTCCGGCTGGCCCAAACGATCGATCATCCTTACAGCCTGGCCGTCGCCCTGGCCTACAGCGGCATCACCCACCACCTGCGCACAGACCCCGCCGCCCTCGACGCCGCCGTCGCGGAACTGACCGACCTGTGCATCCGGTACGGATTCGCCTACTACAGCGAGTGGGCGCTGATTCTCGGCGGGTGGTCCCGCGGCGGCGAGGCCGGCCTCGTGCAGATGCGGCGCGGCATCGACACGCTCCGCTCGGCCGGTTCGTTCGCCCGGATGCCGTATTGGCTCTCGCTGCTCGCCGACCTGTCGGTGCGGGAAGGGGAACCCGGCGCTGCCCGGGCCGCGCTCGATGCCGCGATAGTCGCCGGACAGGCCCGCGACGACCTGTGGTGGCTGCCCGAGGTGATGCGGATGCGCGCGGCGCACGACGACCACGTCGCCGCGATCGTGCGACTGCGTGCCGCCGCCCGGACCGCGGCCGCCCACGGCAGTGCCGCCCTGCTCCGGCGCTGCGCGCGGGACCTCGCCGAACACGGCGTCGACCTGCCGCTCCCGGGCGTTCCCCCGGCCCGGTGACCGGCGGCGCGCACCCGAACGCTGCGCGAACGCCCTCTTCCTAGGGTCGACGGTACAACGCCCGCACCGGCGAGCGACCGACCCGAGAGGGGCTTTCGTGACCACCATTTCGACCCGGCCGGCCGGCGCGGTGCCGTACGACGACCTGGCCGCGGCACTGCGCGGCGACCTGATCACCCCCGGCGACACCCGTTACGACACGGCGCGTGCCGTCTACAACGGCATGATCGACAAACATCCCGCGGCGATCGCACGCTGCCGGGACGCCGCCGACGTCGTTTCCTGCGTCCGCTTCGGCCGCGCCCACGCGCTCACCCTGGCCGTGCGCGGCGGCGGGCACAACGCCGGCGGTCTCGGCGTGTGGGACGACGCGCTCGTCGTGGACTTGTCCCTGATGCGCAGCACCACAGTCGATCCGGCACACCACACCGTCCGCGTCGACGGCGGATGCACCTGGGGCGACGTCGACCACGCCACGGTCGCCTTCGGCATGGCCACCCCGTCCGGCTTCCTCTCGTCCACGGGCGTGGGCGGGCTGACCCTCGGTGGCGGCATCGGCTACCTCTCCCGGCGCTTCGGGCTGACCGTCGACAACCTTCTGTCCGCCGACGTGGTCCTCGCCGACGGCACGCTCGTGACGGCCGACGAGAGCTCGCACAGCGACCTGTTCTGGGCGCTGCGCGGCGGCGGCGGGAACTTCGGCGTCGTCACCTCCTTCACCTTCCGCTGCCACGACATCGGGGAGGCCGGCATGATCGTCGGCGGCCCGGTGCTCTACGACCTCGCCGACACCGCCGACGTCATGCGCTGGTACCGGGAGCTGCTGCCGGCGCTCCCGGAGGAACTCAGCGGCTGGATCGCGCTGCTCACCGTCCCACCCGCCGCCCCGTTCCCCGAGGACCTCTGGGGCCGCAGGTGCTGCGGCATCGTCTGGTGCTACACCGGACCACACGCCAAGGCCGACGAGGTGCTCGACCCCATCCGGACCTACGGCTCGCCGCTGCTGGTCGGCCTGCACGACATGCCGTTCACCGTCCTGCAGAGCGCGTTCGACGCCCTCTACCCGCCCGGCCTGCAGTGGTACTGGCGGGCGGACTTCTTCGACGAGATCACCGACGCCGCAATCGACGTGCACTGCAGGTACGGGCCGCAGCTGCCGACCGGTCACTCCACCATGCACCTCTATCCCATCGACGGGGCCACCAGCCGCGTCCCCGAGGACGCGACCCCGTTCGCGTACCGGGGCGGCGGATGGGCGGGGGTCATCGTCGGTGTCGACCCCGACCCCGCCAACGTCGGCCTCATCACCCGGTGGGCTCGCGACTACTGGGAACAGCTGCACCCGACCTCCGCCGGCGGCGCCTACGTCAATTTCCTGATGAGCGAGGGCCAGGACCGGGTCGAGTCCGCCTACCGCGGCAACTACGACCGGCTCACCCGGATCAAGCGCCGCTACGACCCGGACAACGTCTTCCACGTCAACCAGAACATCCGGCCCGCCGCGGCCGAACGGTAGCCCGGAACCGTACCCGCCCGGAGAGGAACGGACTATGCCCACGCACAGGCTGGAAGCGGACTATCTGGTGATCGGCTGCGGCGCGGCCGGCATGGCGTTCGCGGACGCATTGATCACCGATTCCGACACCGACGTCGTCATGGTGGACCGGCGTCACGCCCCGGGCGGGCACTGGAACGAGGCCTACCCGTTCGTGCGGCTGCACCAGCCGTCCGCGTACTACGGCGTGAACTCGCTGCCGCTCGGGACGGACGTCATCGACCGCACCGGCCCGAACCGAGGCATGTACGAACAGGCGAGCGCACCGGAGATCTGTGCATACTTCGACCGTGTCATGCGCAGCAATCTGCTGACATCCGGAGCGGTGCGCTACTTCCCCATGAGCGAATACGTCGGTGACCATCGCTTCGTCTCCCGGATCTCCACCGACCGGTACGAGGTGGAGGTCCGCACCGCCCTCGTCGACGCCACCTACCTCGAGCCTGCGATACCCGCCACGTTCACACCACCGTTCGACGTGGCCCCCGGCGTCCGCTGCGTCCCCGTCGACGCCCTTGCGCGCGTGGCCGAACCGCCCGAACGGTACGTGATCATCGGGGCGGGCAAGACCGCGATGGACGCGTGCCTGTGGCTGCTGCAGCTCGGCCTGCCCCCGGACGCGATCCAGTGGGTCAAACCCCGGGAGGCGTGGCTGCGCAACCGACGGTTCGCCCAGGGCGGTGAACTGGTCGACGACTTGATCGAGGGACTGGCCCGGCAGATGGAAGCCGCCGCCCGGGCGAGGACGCCGGCCGAGCTGTTCGCCCGGCTCGAGGCGAGCGAACAGCTGCTGCGCGTCGACGAGCACGTCCTCCCCACCATGTACAAGGGGCCGACCGTCAGCACCGCCGAACTCGAGCAGCTCCGCCGCATCGAGGACGTCGTCCGGCTCGGGCACGTGCGACGCATCGAACACGACACGATCGTGCTCGACCACGGAACGATCCGTACCGGGCCCGGTCACCTCCACGTCCACTGCGCCGCCCCGGGCCTGAACCCGGCACCGGCCGTCCCGATCTTCGAGGAGGGCCGTATCACGTTGCAGCCCGTCCGCACGGGGCTCGTCCCGTTCAATGCCGCCCTCGTCGGATTCGTGGAGGCCACCGGCCGGGACCCGGCCGAGAAGAACCGGCTCTGCCCACCGAACCGGCTACCGGACGTCCCCCTCGACTGGATCCGCGGAACGCTCGTCGAGACGAACGCCGAGTACGCATGGTCGAAGGAACCGGACATGGCGGACTGGCTCGAGCGTTCCCGCCTCAACACGTCCCGGGGACTCCGGCACCGCGCCGACCGGCCCCTCGTCCGGGAAGCGACGAGACGATTCGCCACGCACGTCCGGCCCGCCCTCGCCAACCTCACCGGACTGCTCGACGACGCCCGGCAGGCGGCGTGACCGCGCGGCCGCCCGGCCCGCCCGGGCGGGCCGGGGTCGCGGACCACCCCGTATGATCTGAGCGATTGCGGCTACTCGCCGATCACGATCGAGACCGCTTCCGGGCGCGCACAGTACGCCCGCGAGCGGTCGGCGCTCACCATCGCGCCGCGGCCCTGGAGAGGAGCTGCTGAATCGATGTACCGCCCCGGCGGCGGGTCGAACCGGCCTGCCCGAAACTACCGGCGGGTAACGTGAGTGCTGTTCGTCGTGCTGCCCGTCGGCGCCGCCGACGCGAGCGCACAGGTCCCGGAAAGAGTGAGGCAGGTAATGACTGAACGCGTGCAAGTCGGTGGACTCCAGGTCGCCAAGGTGCTCTACGACTTCGTCGTCGACGAGGCGATCCCCGGCACCGGGGTGGACGCGGCCGAGTTCTGGGCCGGCGCGGACAAGGTGATCCACGATCTCGCCCCCCGCAACCGCGCCCTGCTCGCCACGAGGGACGAGCTGCAGGCACAGATCGACACCTGGCACCGCGACCGCAAGGGCCAGGCGCACGACGCCGCGGCCTACAAGGCGTTCCTCCAGGACATCGGCTACCTCGTCCCCGAGCCCGCCGACTTCCAGGTCACCACCGCAGGCGTCGACGCCGAGATCGCCACCACCGCCGGACCGCAGCTGGTGGTGCCGGTTCTCAACGCCCGCTTCGCCCTCAACGCCTCCAACGCCCGCTGGGGCTCGCTCTACGACGCCCTCTACGGCACCGACGCCATCTCCGAAGAAGGCGGCGCCGAGAAGGGCACCGGCTACAACAAGGTGCGCGGCGACAAGGTCATCGCCTGGGCCCGCGACTTCCTCGACACCGCCGCCGCCCTCGCCACCGGCTCGCACACCGACTCCACCCGGTACTTCGTCGACGGCGCCGAGCTGAAGATCGAACTCGGCGACGGCACGACCACCACCCTGGCCCAGCCGGAGAAGTTCGCCGGCTACCTCGGCGACAAGACCGCCCCCACCGCGGTGCTGCTGCGCAACCACGGCCTGCACGTCGAAATCCAGATCGACCCGGACTCCCCGATCGGCAGCACCGACGCCGCCGGGGTGAAGGACGTCGTCCTCGAATCCGCGGTCACCACCATCATGGACTTCGAAGACTCGGTCGCCGCCGTCGACGCCGAGGACAAGGTCATCGGCTACCGCAACTGGCTCGGCCTCAACCGCGGCGACCTCGCCGAGGAGATCTCCAAGGGCGGCAAGTCCTTCACCCGCTCCCTCGACGCCGACCGCGTCTACACCGCCCCCGACGGCTCCGACCTCACCCTGCACGGCCGATCGCTGCTGTTCGTCCGCAACGTCGGTCACCTCATGACCAACCCCGCCGTGCTCGACTCCGAGGGCAACGAGGTCCCCGAGGGCATCCTCGACGCGCTGATCACCAGCCTCGCCGCCGTGCACGGCCTGTCCGTCGGCAACGCGACCGGGCCGCTGATCAACTCCCGCACCGGCTCGATCTACATCGTCAAGCCCAAACAGCACGGCCCCGAAGAAGTCGCCTTCACCACCGAACTGTTCGGCCGGGTCGAAGAGGTCCTGGGCCTGCCGGCCAACACCCTCAAGGTCGGCATCATGGACGAGGAACGCCGCACCACCGTCAACCTGAAGGCCTGCATCAAGGAAGCCAGCGAACGCGTGGTGTTCATCAACACCGGCTTCCTCGACCGCACCGGCGACGAGATCCACACCTCCATGGAGGCCGGCGCCATGGTCCGCAAGGCCGAGATGAAGAAGCAGAAGTGGATCTCGGCCTACGAGGACTGGAACGTCGACACCGGCCTCGCGTGCGGGCTGCAGGGCAAGGCCCAGATCGGCAAGGGCATGTGGGCGATGACCGACCTCATGGCCGACATGCTCGAACAGAAGATCGGCCAGTCCCGCGCCGGCGCCAACACCGCCTGGGTGCCCTCGCCCACCGGCGCCACCCTGCACGCCACCCACTACCACCAGGTCGACGTGTTCGCCGTGCAGGACGAGCTGAAGGGCACGCGCCGCGCCACCGTCGACGACATCCTCACCATCCCGCTCGCCCCGTCCACCGACTGGAGCGACGAGGAAAAGCGTGAGGAGCTCGACAACAACTGCCAGTCCATCCTCGGCTACGTCGTGCGGTGGATCTCCCAGGGCGTCGGCTGCTCGAAGGTGCCCGACATCCACGACATCGCCCTCATGGAGGACCGCGCCACCCTGCGCATCTCCAGCCAGCTGCTCGCCAACTGGATCCACCACGGCATCGTCACCGCCGACGACGTCGTCGGCGCCCTGCAGCGCATGGCACCGGTCGTCGACCGGCAGAACGCCGGCGACCCGACCTACCTGCCGATGGCCCCGGACTTCGACTCCAGCATCGCCTTCCAGGCCGCCAAGGAACTGATCCTCGAAGGCACCACCCAGCCCAGCGGCTACACCGAGCCGATCCTGCACCGGCGCCGCCTCGAATTCAAGGCCGCCCACGGCCGCCGAGCCTGACCCCCAGCCACGGCCCCCGATCCACGGTGGATCGGGGGCCGTGGCGTCTCACAGCCGATCACTAGACTCCGGGAACGACGGCGGGCAGACACGACGACAGGCAGGAAACACGTGGGTCGACATCGCGGAACGGGCGGCGCCAGAGGTGTGAGCAAGGGCCCGATCGTTGCCGTCGCCGTGGCACTCGTCCTCGTCCTCGCCGTCGTCGGCTGGTTCCGCCTGCGCGAACGCATCGACGAGCAGGCGACCGAAGCCGCACAGACCTGCGTCGAAGGTGACGCGCTTCTCGACGTCGCCGCGGATCCCGCCGTCGCCCCCACACTGACCGCCCTCGCCGCCCGCTGGGTCACCGACACCCGCCCGGTCGTCCGCGACCACTGCATCGACGTGCGCGTCACCGCCGTCGCCACCACCCCGGCCACCACCGCCCTCACCGCCGCCGCAGACGCCTCAGCCGCCGACCCCCGCTGGGACCCCGCCCTCGGGCCCCCACCCGCCCTCTGGGTCCCCTTCAGCAGCGACGCCACCGCGCGCGCGGCACAGGCCCTCGACGGACAGTCCCGCTCCCTCGCCACCTCCCCGATCGTGCTGGCCGTCCCCACCGCACTCGGGCGTGCCCTCGACGCCGCAAACACCGCATGGCGTCAGCTGCCCTCCCTCCAGTCCGACGGCAGCATCCTCGCCGGTCTGGGCCTCGACGGCTGGACCGGCCTCCGTCTCGCCCTGCCCACCGGCCCCGACGCCGACGCCACCACACCCGCCCTCGAGGCCGTCGCCGCCGCAGTCACCGACGCCGGACCCGGCCCCCTGACCGCCGAACAAGCCGCCTCCCCGGCAACCACCTCCGCGGTCGGGACCCTCGCGCTCGGCGCCGACGCCCTCGGAGCCGGCGCCGGACCGACCACCGCCGCAGCCCTGGACACCCTCGCCGACGCGCCCGGCGCCGACGGCACGGTGCACGCCGTACCGATCACCGAGCAACAGCTGCACACAGCAGTCACGTCCGGCGGCGCCGCCGGCCTCGCCGAATTCGTCCCCACCGGTCCCACTCCCACCGCCGACTTCCCCGCCGCCGTGGTCGACGCCCCGTGGGTCGACGAGACGCTCTCGCGCGCCGCCGCCGAACTGACCGGCTATCTCCGCGAACCCGCCGCCGCCCGCGCCCTGGCCGACGCCGGTTTCCGGGTCGACGGTCAGCCCGCACCCCGTAGCGACGCGGTGCCCTTCCCCCGCATCGAACAGACCCTGAACCGCGCCGACCCGGCCGTGGCCGACATCCTCCTGGACCACCGGCGCGCACCGGTGGCACCCCGCACCACCACGATCCTTCTCGACACCTCCACGTCCATGGGAACCGTCGAAGGCGACGACACCCGTCTCGCCCACCTCGCCGCCGCCCTGGACCAGCACGTGGACCGGTCACCGGACGCCTCGAACCTCGCCCTGTGGGTCTTCGCCGACGACCTCGACGGCACCACCCCGTACCGCACCACGGTGGCACGCGGCGCACTCACCGCGGACCACCGCACCGCTCTGACCACCGCCCTGAGCGGCACCCGTACCACCGACGGTTCCGCCGTCTACCGGTCCCTGGCCGCCGCCTACGTCGACGCCGTCCGAAACTTCACGCCCGGGCAGCCCAACTCCGTCCTCCTGATCACCGACAGTGCCAACGACGACGACACCACCCGCCAGCGCATCCTCGACCTCGTCACCGCCGCCGGCGACCCCGACCGGCCCGTCCGGATCGACGTCGTGACCCTCGGCGACGACACCGACCGCAACACCCTGCAGACCCTCGCCGACCGCACCGGCGGCGCGCTCGTCTCCGTCACCACGACCGACGGGCCCGAACTCGCCCCCGCCCTCCGAAAGCTGATGTCCTGACACCGTGATCCGGCTACTCGTCGCGGGGACGTTCCTCGCCCTCGTCACCTTCTGGCTCCACCGCCGCCTCGTCCGTGCCCCCGGTCTGCGCGGGCGCGCGGCGATCGCCGCGAACACCGCGCTCGGCGTCCTCCTCGTCGTCGCGCTGATCGGTGCGCAGAGCGGCACCTCACTCGACCCGCGCTGGGCCCGCCCGTTCGGATTCCTCGGCTGGACCTGGCTCGCAGTAGTGCTGTACCTGGTCCTCGGCACGCTCCTGATCGGGATCGTGTCCCTCGCAGCGCGAGCGGTACGCCGCTTCCGTCGAGACGCCGCCCATCCGCCGGATTCTTCCCGGCGGCGCGCTCTGCAGGTCGCGACGGGCGCGCTGACCGTCGCAGCGGTCGCCGCCGTCGGCTACGGCACGGTCGAGGCCGCTCGGCCCCGGCTCGTGCACACCCGGATCCCGCTGCGCCGGCTCCCGGCCGGATTCGACGGGCTGCGCGTCGCCCTCGTCACCGACCTGCACGTCGGCCCGTCCCGCGGCCGCGAGTTCACCCGCCGCGCAGTGGACCTCGTGAACGCACAGCGGCCGGACCTGATCGTGCTCGGCGGAGACCTCACCGACGGCACCATCGCCCTCGTCGGACCCGACCTGGCGCCTCTCGCGGACCTGCGTGCCCCGCTCGGGGTCTACGGCGTCAGCGGAAATCACGAGTACTACGCCGACGACGCGATGTCCTGGCTGGATTTCTGGGAAACCCTCGGTGTACGCACCCTCCGCAACGAGCGAGTGACCCTCGAGCGCGGCGGCGACGCGATCGATCTCGCCGGCATCCACGACTATTCGGCGCCGGCCCCGAACGACGCGGACCTGACCGCGGCACTGCAGGACCGCGATCCCGAACGCTTCGTTCTCCTGGCCGCCCACCAGCCTCGCCACGTGTTCGAGGCGCGCGAGCACGGCATCGATCTGCAGTTGTCCGGGCACACGCACGGCGGACAGATGTGGCCGCTCGGATACGTCGTGCCCCTGCAGCAGCCGACGGTGACGGGTCTCGACCGGTTCGGAGACACGCTCGTCTACACCTCCCGCGGTACCGGTGCCTGGGGGCCGCCGGTCCGCATCGCCACCCCTCCGGAAGTGGCGATTCTCGAACTGACCGTAGGGACCGTCTGACCGTCCTCGAGTTTGGGGTCGGGTGTTGGAGGGTTGCCGTTCCGGGATGTTCGGTTATTTAATATGTTCCGTATGGCTCGGAATATTTTGGTCTGATTCTCGGGGGTGAGCCGCTCCGGCGGCTCACCCCCGAGAACTCACTCAGCTGCTGTACGCCTCCAACGGCGGGCACGAGCACACAAGGTTCCGATCCCCGTACGCCCCGTCGATGCGTCGCACCGCGGGCCACACCTTCGCGCGGGTCTGCCCCAGTGGATACACCGCGATCTCACGGCTGTAGGGGTGGATCCATTCCCCCACCAGGCACTGGGCGGTGTGCGGCGCCCCGCGCAGCGGGTTGTCGTCCACCGGCCACTCCCCTGCCCCGACGCGGTCGATCTCGCCGCGGATGGCGATCATCGCGTCGATGAACGCATCGAGCTCGGACAGGTCCTCGCTCTCGGTGGGTTCGACCATGAGGGTGCCCGCAACGGGGAAGCTCATGGTGGGTGCGTGGAAGCCGTAATCCGCCAGACGCTTGGCGACGTCGTCCACCGTGACGCCCGTGTCCTTCGTCAGGGGCCGCAGATCGAGGATGCACTCGTGCGCCACCATGCCGTTCTCACCCGTGTACAGGACGGGAAAGTACTCGTCGAGCCGGCGCGCGATGTAGTTCGCCGACGCGATCGCGGTCAGCGAGGCCCGCCGCAGGCCCTGCGCCCCCATCAGCTTGATGTACGCCCACGTGATCGGGAGGATGGACGCCGATCCGAACGGCGCCGCCGACACCGGTCCGCCCCCGCCGAGCCCCGGCTCCGCCGGGTGTCCGGGCAGGAACGGCACCAGGTGTGCGCGCACGCCGATCGGCCCCACCCCGGGACCGCCCCCGCCGTGCGGAATGCAGAACGTCTTGTGCAGGTTCAGATGACTCACGTCGCCGCCGAACTTGCCGGGTCGTGCCAGACCGACGAGAGCGTTCAGGTTGGCCCCGTCGATGTACACCTGACCACCGGCGTCGTGCACGGCGCCGCAGATGTCGGCGATCTCGTGTTCGTAGACGCCGTGGGTCGACGGGTACGTGATCATGATCGCGGCGAGACGTTCGGCGTGATCGGCGATCTTCGCACGCAGATCGTCGAGGTCCACGTCACCGTTCGAACGGCACGCGACGACCTCCACGCGCATACCGGCCATGACCGCGGAGGCCGCGTTGGTGCCGTGCGCGCTCGACGGGATCAGGCAGGTGTCGCGGTGCTCGTCGCCCCGGCTCAGATGGTAGTGGCGGATGGCCAGAAGCCCGGCGTACTCGCCCTGGCTGCCGGCGTTCGGCTGCAGGCTCACCGCGTCGTACCCGGTCACCGCGGCAAGCCACCCTTCCAGGTCCGCGATGAGCCGGCGGATGCCTGCGGTCTGATCCGCGGGGGCGAACGGATGCAGCGCCGAGAATCCGGGCCAGGTGATCGCCTCCATCTCGGCGGCGGCATTGAGTTTCATCGTGCACGAACCCAGCGGGATCATGGTGCGGTCGAGCGCGAGGTCCATGTCCGACAGGCGGCGCAGGTACCGCATCATCGCGGTCTCGGTACGGTACCGGGTGAACGCCTCGTGCTCCAGGTACGCGCTCGTGCGCGCGAGGTGCCGGGGAAGGGCGGGCGCGGCTTCCGCCGCGGTGTCCTCCGCCCCGAACGCGGCAACAACTGCAGCCACATCGGCCTCGCTGGTCGCCTCGTCGCACGAGACCCCCACCTGGTCGTCGTCGACCCGCCGGACGTTGATGCCGGCCTCGAGCGCCGCCGCGACCACCGCGTCGGCGCGGCCGGGAACGCGGACCAGAACGGTGTCGAAGAAGCTGTCGTGCACCACGTCGATGTCGGCGGCTCGCAGCGACGCGGCGAGCCGGGCGGCCTGGCCCGCCACACGGGTCGCGATCCCGGCCAGGCCTTCGGCGCCGTGGTACGACGCGTACATCGCGGCGAGGACCGCGAGAAGCACCTGCGCGGTGCAGATATTGCTGGTCGCCTTCTCACGGCGAATGTGCTGCTCACGCGTCTGCAGCGCCAGCCGGTACGCCGGCGAACCGTCGGCGTCGACCGAGACACCGACGAGCCGGCCAGGCAGGTTGCGGGCATGGGCGGCGTGCACCGCGAGATAGCCGGCATGCGGCCCGCCGAATCCCATGGGCACGCCGAACCGCTGGGTGGTGCCGAAGCATACGTCCGCGCCCTGTTCACCGGGCGGGGTGAGCAGCGTCAGGGCCAGCAGGTCCGCCCCCACCGCCACGAGGGCGCCACGCTCGTGCGCCGCCTCGACGAGGGGACCCGCGTCGAACACCCGGCCGGAGGCACCCGGGATCTGCAGGATCACGCCGAAGAACTCCCCCTCGGGCAGACCGTCGTCGACGAGATTCGCGGTGACGATCTCGATTCCCAGGGGTTCCGCGCGGGTCGCGAGGACCGCCGCGGTCTGGGCGAACACGTCGGTGTCCACGACGACCCGCGTGCTCCGGCACTTGCGGTTGGCGCGCGCGAGCAGCGTCATCGCCTCCGCGGCGGCGGTCGCCTCGTCCAGCATCGACGAGTTGGCGACCTCCATGCCGGTCAGGTCCGAGACCATGGTCTGGAAGTTGAGGAGGGCCTCGAGGCGCCCCTGGCTGATCTCCGGCTGGTACGGGGTGTATGCCGTGTACCAGGCGGGATTCTCGATGATGTTGCGCAGCAGGACCGGCGGAGTCAGCGTGCCGTAGTACCCCTGACCGATCATCGACGTCGCGACGGTGTTCTGCCCGGCGAGTTCCTGCAGGGCCTTCAGCACCTCGTGTTCCAACAGCGGCGCGTCGAGCGACTCGAGTCCGTCCGCGACCCCGTCGGTCCGCGCGTCGAGGATCCCGGCGGGCACCGCCTTCGCGGCCAGTTCGTCGAGGGATTCGACGCCGACGACGTCGAGAATGCGGCGCAGTCCCGCCGCGTCGGGGCCGACGTGGCGGTCGGCGAAGGTGTGGGTGGCAGCATCGGTCATCGCGACTCCCTGAGGTCGGAGGTCCGCATCCGGGCAAGGGTCGCACGGTGCGTGTCCTCCCCCTCTGTCGCGAGCTCGTCGAGCGAGCGCCTGAGAGATTCGGTACCGGAACGAACCGGCCCTTTCCCCGTGGGCGGGTGGGTGCTCCCACCGCTTTCCAGAGACGTCGGTGCCCGTACGGTCCTCGATGCCTGAGAGATTGACGGGGAGGTGCTGCTCCTTCGGCGCCCGGAACAGGTCCGGAACTCTCCCGCACGGCGGCGACGTACCCCCGATTCTAGGGCACCGGGAGGCCGCGGAACACGGAGGTCGCGGGCGTTTCCTGTGACGAGCGTCTACCCGATCCGCCGATTGACGCGTTCGCGGCGGCGAGAGGCCAGTTCGTCCTCGGGTCGCTGTTCCACGTTGCCACCGTCCGCGCGCTCAGCCGGGAAGTCGGCGATGCTGCCGGTCAGCTCCCGCATGGCACCGCTCACCGCGATCCCGAACACTCCCTGCCCGCCCTGCAGTAAATCGACCACCTCTTCCGGGGAGGTGCACTCGTACACAGTCGTGCCGTCGGAGAACAGGGTGATCTTCGCCAGGTCCCGCACTCCGCGTTCGCGGAGGTGGTCGACCGCCACCCTGATGTTCTGCAGCGAGATGCCCGTGTCGAGCAGACGCTTGACGATCTTCAGGACGAGGATGTCCTTGAACGAGTAGAGCCGTTGGCTGCCCGAGCCGGCCGCGCCCCGGATGGACGGAACGACCAGGTTGGTCCGCGCCCAGTAGTCGAGCTGGCGGTAGGTGATGCCGGCGATCTGACAGGCGATGGGCACGCGGTAGCCGACGAGCTCGTCAGGCACCGAATCGTCCGGGAACAGACCCGGCTGCATCTCGTCGGCATCGAGAGCTGCCCGTGACGGGGCATCGCGGTCGACGGCGTCGAAGCTGAGCTGCTGTCCCTGCGGCCGATCTCCCACTGTTGTGACTCCCTCTCGCGTGCACAGGCGTGCCCTGGAACGAACGACGGGCGGATCCCCACCCCCATCCGGTCGTCGAGCGCTCGCGTGACCCACCGAGTCGATCCGTAGCGATTCACTCAGCGTACGCCCCGTACGAAAAGTTGGGCAGCAACACGCCGACCGGACGACGACCTTCCGGTTCCGCGTCACACTCGCGGCGCGCGTCCCGGCCGTCGGGGCCGGAAGTCGCGACAGAACCTCGGCGGCGTTCGACGATCAGCCGTCCGTCGCCTTGAAGTCGTCGGGGGAGACGGATTCGAGAAACTCCTTGAACTTCTCGACCTCGTCCTCCCGCTCATCCGGCATGACGAGGCCCGCTTCCGCCAGCACCGGTTCCTCCACGAAGACCGGCGCGCCGATGCGCAAGGCTACAGCGACCGCGTCGGAGGGGCGGGACGACACGCGCAGACCGCCGTCGAAGACGAGATCGGCGTAGAACGTCCCCTCCTTGAGATCCACGATCCGGACCTCTTCGAGGGTACGGCCGAAGGCATCGACCAGATTCTTGATCAGGTCGTGCGTCAACGGCCGGACCGGCTCGACACCCTGCTGTTCCAGTGCGATCGCCGTGGCTTCCATCTGGCCGATCCAGATCGGCAGGTACCGATCTCCGTCGACCTCGCGCAGCAGCAGGACAGGCTGATTCTGCGGTTGCTCGACCCGGATCCCCACTACTCGCATCTCGCTCATCGAGCCGCCTCCCATCCCTGCTGTGCGACGGTGGCGAACCGTCCGCCGATATCCCCCTGAATTCTAGTGCCAAACGCGCCGTCGTCGAGGTCGACGCCCGCCGCTCACCGATCCAGAGCGCCCCGGACGGCGGCCTTGACGAGGCATGTGTGCATCGTCAACGACAGCGCGGCCAGTTCCCGTACCATCTCCTCGGCCCGAGCACGCGCACCGACGTCCCGGCCCTTTGCCACCGGACCCGCGATCTGCGCCACCAGGCCCGCCTCCCGGTCGGCCGCGAGCTTGAACGCACGCAGGTGCCGAACCTCGAGGCCGAACTCGGACATGGCCTTGGCGGTGCGCGCCAGCAGCACCGCATCCTCGTCGAAGAAGCCGGCCGCGCCGGGCACGATGAGCCCGGCGCGGATCAGCTCCGTCAGGAAGGACGACTCGATGCCCGCCCGCCCGCACAGGTCGTCCCGGCTGATCCGCACCTCCCGGTCCGTGCGCAGATCCTCCGGGGACACCTGCCCCGGCGCCACGGCCAGGGTCCGGGGCCGCTTCGGGCGACCCTCCACCGAGCCCACCGTCGCGACACCGCGGTCGATCGCCTCGAGCTGTTCCTTGATCACCTTCAGCGGCAGGTACTGGTCCCGTTGCGCGGTCAGTACGTACCGCAGACGCTCACAGTCCGCGATCGAGAAACGGCGATAACCCGACG
This sequence comes from Rhodococcus ruber, assembly GCF_016804345.1. Lineage (NCBI taxonomy): Bacteria > Bacillati > Actinomycetota > Actinomycetes > Mycobacteriales > Nocardiaceae > Rhodococcus > Rhodococcus ruber. Next base: position 3,178,326 of record NZ_CP044211.1, read on the forward strand.
GGGTGCGTTCCGGACTGATCAGTCCCTCGGATTCGAGGAAACGGATCTTCGAGATCGTCACGTCCGGAAACTCGGGCCGGAGCCGATCGAGCACGGAGCCGATCGACATCCCCCCCGGTGACGGCTGGCGGGCAGCGGTCATCAGCTACCCGTGCCCTGCGAACCCCGCGGGCCGGTGAGGAACACCAGCCGGAACTTCCCGATCTGCACCTCGTCGCCGTTCGCGAGAACGGCCGAGTCGACCGGCTCGCGGTTGACGTAGGTTCCGTTCAGGCTTCCCACATCGACGACCTGGAACTCGCCCTCGTCCTGGCGGAACTCGGCGTGCCGACGGCTCACCGTCACGTCGTCGAGGAAGATGTCACTGTCCGGGTGACGCCCGGCCGACGTCGTCGGCTGATCGAGCAGGAAACGCGACCCGGCGTTCGGGCCACGCTTGACGACGAGCAGCGCCGATCCTGTGGGAAGCCCCTCGACCCCCGAGACCGGCGCTTCGGTCGTTCCCGCGCCCGTGCCGGTGGTATCGAGCTCGTTCAGGAAGTCGGCACGAAACACCGAAGTGGTTTCCGCAGGGGTTTCCTCGTAGCCCGCGTTGCCGTTCTCGCTCACCGTATCTCCTTATCCGTTCGGCCCTTCGGGATCGCTCCCCCGGGGCCGCAGTTTCGTTCAGCCACGATCACTTCCGGTACGGACCCGCGCCCCGACCCGGCACACGCCTACCGATGACCGTACCCTGCACGACGTCCTTCGTGCAGGCAGACGCGGCCCCGGCCGGACGCGGGGTCAGTTCTGCGTGATTGCGCGGTATCCGTCGGCGTCGAGCGTGTCCGCCAGAGCGGCGTCGAGCTCGTCCTTGCTGCCGACCTCGACGTCCACCAGCCAGCCGGCCTCGTACGGATCCCCGTTGACGAGCTCGGGATTGCCGTCCAGATCCGAGTTCACCCCAACGACTTTCGCCGTGAGCGGAGCGAACACGTCGGACACGCTCTTGGTCGATTCCACCTCGCCGAAGGACTCCCCCGCGGTGAGCTCCGCACCGGTCTCGGGCAACTGCACGAAGACGACGTCGCCGAGCTGCGACTGGGCATAGTCGGTGATGCCGAGGCGTGCGGTCACGTCGCCGGTTCGGCGAACCCACTCGTGCTCCGCCGTGTAACGCAGATCGGCGGGTGTTCGGAACTCACTCACGACAGGTCCTTTCGGGCAGCGACATTCGCGTGGAACGCCGGGTTCAATTACCGGGCTGAGAGTATTGTCGCGGCTCGATCTCCCGCAAGGCGGGCACCTCGACCTGCGGCGACTGCTCGATCTGCACCGTCCCGCCGGCTCGGGCCACCGTGTCGACCACACCGCCGGGGATGTTCAGCGCCGCCGCCAGTGTGGGCGCGTCCCCGATCGCGGCGACGACGTAGGGCGCTGCGAGCGGTCGATCGTCGACGACCAGCGCACCTGCGGTTCCGCCCACCCAGGAGTCCACGCCGATACGCACGGCAGCGTCGCCGGTTCCGGCGACCTGCACCGCTTCCGCTCCCGCGGCGCGCAGTTCCTGGATCGTGTCGAGAAGGACCTCCGGACCGACCCCCCGCCGCGGGTCGGCGATGGTCAAGATCACTCCCGGACCGGTGGCCGGGGCGGCGCCGACCTGGATCTGCAGGGCCGACAGGCGCTGCTGCGCCTCCGCGAGCGCGGCCTCGGAGCCGTTGCGTTCCAGACTGGCCAGCGTCTGCTCCAGGGTGGTGATCTCCTGGCGCAGCTCCGCCTCGCGCCGGTTGAGGTTGTCGAGCACCACCAGCAGGTCGGCGGGCCGGGCGGAGTCGAGCGCATCCCCCGAACCGGTGTTCCTGACCTGGGTGGCGATCCCCACCCCGAGCAGAACCATGAGCAGCGCCGCCAGGGCGGAGAAGACGATCCGCGATCGGCGCGCTGTGCCGGTCTCGGCCGTGTCGTGTCGTTCGTGCTTGCCCTCGCCCATCCCGCTACGCCCCGAACAGCCTGCGGCGCAGTGCGGATGCGTTCCCGAAGATCCGGATACCGAGAACCACGACGATCGCCGTGGAGAGTTGGGTGCCCACCCCGAGTTGGTCACCGAGCCAGACGATCAGTGCGGCGACCAGCACGTTGAAGACGAAGGAGACGACGAACACCTTGGCGTCGAAGATCTCGTCCAGGTAGGCGCGCAGGCCGCCGAAGACCGCGTCGAGCGCCGCGACGACCGCGATGGGCAGGTAGGGCTGGACCACGTCCGGAACCTGGGGACTGACGATCACGCCCACCACGATGCCCACACCGAGGGCCAGCACCGCGTAGAGGGCATATCCGCGTTTGGTCACCACAGTCCTCACCGCTCTCCCGTTTCCCGTGCCGCTGCGACATCGCGCACCGTGGCGGCCGGCAGCGCCAGGTCTGCCGCGTCCGCGATGGTGAAACCTACCTCGTAGAGTTGCTGCACCCCCGCCATGCGCAGGTAGGCATCGCTGACCACGAACCCGGTCTGCAACTCGGCAGGAGACCCGACGGCGGAGACCGTGTAGGGCGAGAAGACCGGCCTGTTGTCCACGAGCATCGCTCCACCGGCCTGACGGACGGTGACACCCGGACCGATCCGGACCCCGTTGATCGCGACGGCCTCGGCGCCACTGCGCCAGAGCGCGTTGACGACCGACTGCAGGTCGCGGTCGAGAATCACCGAGGCGCTGCGGGCGCGGTCCTTCTCCGCCGAGTCCGTCAGGTCGGGACGCGACGCCGGATCGGCGAGGGTGACCGTGATTCCCGGCCCGTGCACGGGCGTCGACGCTGCGTCGTCCTCTGCGCGGGCGAGCCGGTCGAGCACCGCCCTCCCTTGTTCGTCGTCGGCGAGCACCGCGATGCGGCGCTGTTCCACCTCGGTGGACAAGTCGTCGCGGGAGGCCGCGAGTGCGTCGTTGCGGTCCTCGGTCGCGCGGACGGTGGCGAGGATGTCGTCGCGCGCCTGCTCCGTCCCGGATTCGCGCTCGATGTTCTGGGCGTATGCCACGCCGAGGACGAGGCCGGCAAGCAGACCACCGAGGACGAGCCACACCCCGATGCCGGTGCGGGTCGGGCGGGAGTGGCCGGCGGCGCGGTCGCGCGCCGCGCCGGTGTACCCGGGATCGAGATGGTCCTCGAGCAGCGCTTTCAGCAGCGACGGGACGGGGTTGCGGCGGATCTGCTCCCAGTTGCGGTTCATCCGGTGGCAGGCCCTCCGGACACGGGCACCGCTCGAGCCGTCTGCACCGCCTGCAGCAGGTAGAGCGCGCCCGTCCACACGTAGAGGGCAGTGCCCCAGAGGAGGGCGGCCCACCCCGCGGGTTCGAGGACGTCGCCGGCGGCGGGAAGCGCCTGCGCGGCCAAGAGGAGCGGCAACGCGAACATGAGCAGGAACGTGGCGCCCTTGCCCAGGTACAGCACCTCCGGTGGCGGCAGACCGCGGCGTCGATAGACGGCCAGGGTCGGGGCGAGCACCATCTCCCGGCCGATCAGAAGAACGGCGATCCACCACGGCACGATGCCCCGGGCCACCAGCGCGAGAAGAGTCGTGACGATGTAGAGGCGGTCGACGAGCGGATCGAGCACCGCCCCGAGTCGCGACGCCTGATCGAGCAGCCGTGCGAGTTTGCCGTCGGCCCAGTCGGTGATCCCGCTGAGCATCAGAACCGCGAGCGCCCACCCGTCGGCATGCCGGACGAGGACCAGATAGAGGAAGATCGGGATTCCAGCCAGGCGGACGACACTCAGCACGTTGGGGACGGTGACGATGCGGTCGGATCGAGCCGGCGTACCGGTCGTCGTCGCGTCGTTCATCATCCGTCCTGTCGTTCGGGGAGTCGGTCCCGACAGCCTTGCACACCCCACGCCGCCGCTGCCCGTGCGACCGCTCACCTCCACGCGAACACGGGCTGTTCCAGGTCGTCGATGCGGGTGCTTCGGCGGTGGAGCACGACTTCACGGAACTGGTACATCACCGCCGCGGTCGGTGCGTGGACGAGATGACCCCGGAACGGCCACTGGATCACCGGCTTGTCCGACTCCGGGATGGTGACGAACCGGGGCTCGCTGTCGAGTTCGGACTCGGTGACGGCATAGAGGGCGGCAACCTCGTCCGGGTTGGGGACGAGATCGCCGATCGCCGCATCCACCCACACGACGTAGGGCGAGATGACGTAGCCCGAGCGGGTGATGTAGTCGTCCAGCCGGCCGAGAATGCCGCCGGGATCAGCGCGCAGTCCGAGTTCCTCGTGCAGTTCGCGCAGCGCGGCCACGTCGGGGGTCTCCCCGTCGTCGAGGCGTCCGCCCGGCAATGCGAACTGACCGGGATGAGATCGCAGGCGCGTGGGGCGGCGAGTGAGCGGCACGACCGGGTTGCCGTGCCCGTCGTCGAGCACGGCGACGACCACCGCGGCGTGACGCCGGCCGTCCAGGGGCAGGAAACGGGGTTCGAACGCGGAGAGTGCCGACCCGACCTCGCTCGGGTCCAGGGGATTCCGGACGGTCATGGCACCGACACTAGGCGGTAGGAATTGCGATTCTGCGCATGGATCCCCGAAACGGTCCGTTCGGCGTGCCCGGCCGATGCATAGTTGTTCGACGAAACGAACAGATCCAGGGGTACACGAGGACGTGAGCATGCAGCGCACCATCCGATCGATGGCAGAGGTCCGGCGGGGAGTCGCGGAGCGGGTGGTGGGCCGCGTCCGGGAAACCGATCTTCTGCTCGCCGCGATCGGGGCAGGCCGCGACGTGCTCCTCGAGGGTCCGCCGGGGACCAGCAAGTCCACCCTGCTCGGGGCCATCACCGCCGAGCTCGGCAGTCCGCTGATGTTCGTCGAGGGGAACGCCGACCTGACGCCGGCGCGCCTGGTCGGTTATCACGATCCGGCACGGGTGCTGTCCGAGGGCTACCACGAGGACAACTTCGTGCCCGGACCGCTGGTGGCGGCGATGCGCGACGGTGGAGTGCTCTACCTCGAGGAGTTCAACCGATCGCCCGAGGACACACTCAACAGCCTGCTGACCGCGATGGCGGAACGGCGGATCACGGTGCCGCGGGTGGGCACGGTGGTCGCCGATCCGGCGTTCCGCGTGGTGGCCTCGATGAACCCGTTCGACAACATCGGCACCGTCCGACTGTCGATGAGCGTGCACGACCGGTTCTGCCGACTGTCGGTGGGTTATCAGGACACGCAGGCCGAACACGAGATCGTCGTCCGGCGAACCGGATGTGGGTCGGCACGGCTCGTCGCCGACGCGGTAGCGCTCACCCGTGCCACGCGAGAGCACCCCGATCTGCGGGGTGGGTCCAGCGTCCGCGGCGCGATCGACCTGACCCTGGTCGCCATGCAACTGTTCGACATGCGGGGGGTTGCAGACGATCTGCCGGACTCGACCGATCCACCGCGGGATCTTCCGGTGGAGTACACCGGCGCTGTGCTCGACGCGCTGCTGGTGGCGCTGTCCGGACGGATCGCGGTCGACGAGGTCTCCGAAACCACGCCCGAAGCGGTCCTGCGGGAGATCTGGCAGGACCATTTCCTTCTCCGTCCTGCTGCCGCCGCCCCCGGTTGAAGGTCCGTCCCCGCCGAGGGCGCCGTGCACCATCGTGCTCAGCGCCACTCCACCGGCCGGGGAAAGCCGTTCCGGCGCAGACCGAAGCAGCTGTCGGTCGACCCGGCCCTGTACGAGCACCGCGGTGGCGGCCAGGGTCTGGTGATGGTGGGTGGCCCGCATCGAGCCGGACGTACCCCCGGATCGGGAGTCGGCGCGGGACCCGGGCAGACCGACGAGCCGGCCGAGGTATTGCCGCTGGCCGATCTCGATGCCTCCGGTCCGGTCGCGGACGCCGAGGTCCGACGCCGGGCACGCGAGATTGCTGCGCGGCTGTCCGTGCCGCGCCCACGACATCGTCGTGCGCCGCGGAGGGGCCTCGGCAGGCTCCGGACGCTGCCGTATCAGGACGGTGCCGAGGAACTCGACCTGGACCGCACCGTCGAGATACTTGCCGAGGACCCGTTCGCACGGTCCACGGATCTGGTGATGCGGGATCGGATCCGCGATCGCCGGAAAGTGGTGCTGGTCGTCGACATCTCCGGTTCCATGCGCGGCGAGCGCATCCGCACCGCCGCGGCCGCGGTCGGTGCCGTGGCCGGCGAACTCGGACACGACGATCTGGCCGTGGTGGCCTTCTGGTCCGAAGCCGCCGTTCTCAGTGCCCTAGGGGAGCCGGTCTCCCCTGCCGCGCTCGTGGACCTGCTGCTCCGGATCCCGAGCAAGGGTCTGACCAACGTCGGCTTCGCGCTCGACGTGGCGGGGGGTCAGCTGCGGGACGTACCTGCGGACGAGGGACGGGTACTGCTTCTGTCGGATTGCGTGCACAATGCCGGGCCCGATCCGAGGACCGCGGCCGGCCGGCTCCCCCGGCTCGACGTGCTCGCCGACATCTCCGGTGAACACGATCTGCTCACCGCCCGCGACCTCGCTCGGTCCGGGAGGGGATTCGCCCTGCCCATCCGTGGACACCGGGATGTCGCTGCAGCGATCTCGCGTGCATTCGGCGCCTGACAGGCCGGTCCGTGCGTGTCTTGCCCGTGATTGGAGTGCTACGTAGCTGGGGAATTCGGTAATTTATGCGATTCCGTCCGCGTCGGATTCTGTACATGTCGCCGGCCCCGCTTGTTCCTGAAAACACTAGAGTTCCGTGAGATCCGAAATGGGACGGTGGGTCCTTGCTGCTCCCGACGGTCCGCGTTCTGCAGGAACGGACGGGAGAACGTGCCTCCACGAGACGACTCGCCATGCACCGCCCGGCTTTGCGCGGCGTGACCTACCCGGCCCTCCCCCGCATCGGCATCCGCCCATGCCGGACGTCTCGTCGGCAGCTACAACTCCCGGCAGATGTCCCAGGACGTGCCACGGTCCGGCTACCGCCGGGACGACCGGATAGGGCCCGGGATCCGTTCTCGGCAGACGCGGCGTGCAGGGGCGCGGCGTGCAGGGCTTCTAGGCCGCGAGCGTCCCCGGAGGGGGCCGTCGGTGACCGACCGCGGGCTCGTGGAAGGCGCCGGGAGCGGATCCGGGTGGCACCCTACGCGGCCGGCGGGACGCGTCTGCGGGCGCTGCTGCCCTCCCCTTTCCCCGTTCAGCTCTCCAAGCGCTTCTTCAGTCCGGTGAGGGTACTGTCGACCAGGCCCTTGATCACTCGGTTCCGTAGGAAGCCGGGCAGCGGCAGGTTGTGATGGATCGTCAGTTCGTACGTCACCGAGGTTCGGTCGGGACCGACCGCGACGAGGTGGTAACGGCCCTCCTGTCCGGTCTGCAGGCGTCCCTGGAGCATCGTCCAGCTCATGCCGTCGTCGCGGTGCCGGTAGGTGAGGGTGTAGCTGTCGGTGCCGACGGTGGCCGACGCCTTGAACCGGGCGGTGTGCGGAAGTCCGGTCCCTTCCTCGGCCTCGAGCACCTCGGCCTCGAGGATCTCGGGAATCCACTCGGTCTGGCTCTCGATGTCACGGATGGTCGTGAGCACGGTCTCCAGGGGTGCGTCGACCTGAATCGTCTTGGTGGCGCTGTCAGTGGGCATGCTCGCCGTCCCCGTAGTAGCCGAGGCGCAGGAGTTCGGTGATCTCGCTGATGAGCGGCATCCGGGGGTTCGTACGATTGCTCAGATCCTGGAACGCGTTCATCGCCAGCTCCGGCAGCGCCGTGACGAATTCCTCCTCGGGGACGCCGATCTCCTTCAGCGTGCGCGGCACCTGCATGCGACGGAGCAGGTCCTCGACGCCCTGGAACAGCCGGCGGCGGCTCTCCTCGGGATCGTGCCCACCGAACACGATCCGTCCGAGCTGGGCGTACTTCTCCGGCGCGACGTACGCGGAATAGCCGGGGGCCGGCATGAACTTGGTCGGCAGGCCGGCGTTGTAGCGAAGGGTGTGGGGTAGGAACACGCCGTTCACCCGGCCGTGGGCGATCCCGAACCTGGCGCCGACGGAGTGTGCGAGCGCGTGGTTCGTGCCGACGAACGCGTTCGAGAATGCGAGACCGGCAAGGGTGGCGGCATTGGACATGTCGGTGCGCGCGGCCAGATCGTCCGGATCGTCGTACACCCGCGGCAGCGCCTCGAAGATCAAGCGCGCGGCCTGGACACAGAACGCGTCGGTGTAGGGCGAGGCGAAGATGGAGGCCACCGCCTCCAGCGCGTGGGTGAGGGCGTCGATTCCGGTGTCGACCGTCAATGTGCGTGGCATCGAGAGGGTGAGCATCGGGTCCACGATCGCCATGTCCGGAACCAGGGAGTAGTCGACCAGGGTCTCCTTGCGGCCGGCGACGGTGAGGACGGCCGCCGGTGAGACCTCCGAACCGGTGCCGGCGGTGGTGGGGATTGCCACCAGCCGCAGCTTGTGCGGATCCTGGGGGTAGTCCGCCATGCGCTTGCGCGGGTCGAGGAACGGCAGGCTCAGCTCGGCGAGGTCCTTCTCCGGGTGTTCGTAGAACAGCCGGATGGCCTTGGCCGCGTCGATCACCGACCCACCGCCGATGGCGACGAGCAGGTCCGGCGGATTTCCTTCCAGCAGGGTGACTCCGCGGCGGATGGTGGCCTCGTCCGGTTCCGGCTCGACCTCGCTGAACACCTTGACGTGTTCGGCGCGCAGGTGGGCGCGCAGTTCGTCGACCACTCCCCGCTGTTCACTGAGCGCGTCGGTGACGACCACGACGCTGGTGCAGGGCACTTCCCGGAGGTTCTCGAGGGCCCCTGCGTTGAAGAAGGTGTTCGACGGTACGCGGAACCACTGCGGCGGGGTGCGGCGGTGCGCGACGGTCTTGATATTGAGCAGTTGCTGGTAGTTGACGTTCTCGGTGGTGCTCGACCCGCCCCACGTGCCGCAGCCCAGCGAGAACGTGGGCGTGAGGTTGTTGTAGATCCCGCCGAGGGCCCCTACCGCGGTCGGGGCGTTGACGAGGATCCTGCCGGTCCGCACGGCCAGGCCGTAGGCGTCGATCACGGCCGGGTCGGTGGCGTAGATGGCGGAAGTGTGGCCGAGACCGCCGTGTTCGGTGACGAGGACGGCGGCGTCGATGCCGTGCTGGACGTCGCGGGCGCGCACGAGGCCGAGGACCGGCATCAGCTTCTCCTGCACCAGGGGGTGCGCCGCGAGCCGGTCCAGGTCGGACGGCAGCGGCGCGAGCAGCACCTTGACCGCGGGATCCACCGTGAAACCCGCCCGGGCGGCGAGTTCGGGAGCCTGCTGGCCGAGCGCGGCGAGGTTGACCTTGTCGCCGCAGCCGAACGCGAACTCGGCGATCGCCTCCGCTTGTTCGTCCGTGAGCAGGTGCGCCCCCATCCGCTCGAACTCCGCGACGGTGGCGTCGTAGATCTCGTCGTCGATGATGCAGGTCTGTTCGGCGGGGCAGATCACGGAGGCGTCGAAGGTCTTCGAGATGAGGATGTCGACGACGGCGCCCCTGATGTCGGCCGTGCGGTGCAGGTAGATGGGAGCGTTGCCTGGACCCACACCGAGGGCGGGCTTGCCGGCGGCGTTGGCGAGAGCGACGATCTTCTGCCCGCCGGTGACCCAGATGAAGTCGACCTTCGGATGCTTGAACAGGTAATGGGTGACTTCGTGAGCGGCGTCGGGGATGACCTGGAGCGCGCCGGGAGGCATGCCGGCGGCTTCAGCCGCCGCGCGCAGGATCTCCACCGTGCGTTCGCACGACCGCACGGCGAACGGCGACGGTCGGAAGATGACGGCATTGCGGGTCTTCGCGGCGACGATCGCCTTGTACAGCACGGTGGAGGTGGGGTTGGTGACCGGGGTGATGGCCAGGACGACGCCGATGGGTTCGGCGATACGGACGATGCTGTGTTCGACATTCTCCTCGATGACTCCGACGGACTTCTTGTCCTTGAGGTAGTCGTAGAGAAACTCGGTGGCCACGTAGTTCTTGACTACCTTGTCCTCGAAGACACCGAACCCGGTCTCCTCGATCGCCACCGATGCGAGTTCCGCGGCCGCCCGGATGCCGGCCCGCACCATGGCTTCGACGATCGCATCGACCTGCTGCTGGTCGAGTATGCGGAACTGGGCCGCTGCCGCGGTTGCCGTGTCGACGACCGCGTCGACCTGCTCGTGCCGGACCGGGCCGGCATCGACGGCGGGGGTGGTCTGCGCTGTGGCTGCGTCGCCGGAGCTGTTGACGGCCTGGGATCCGGTTCCGATCCGGGTTTCGGTCATGTTGTCTCCTCGTACTGGAGATGCCCGTCGTGCCTCGGTGTGGCCGCGGCTTCTGTTCGCGACAGTACTCGCGGCGCAGGGGGTTGACTGCGGTCTTTGGACCCTGACCGTGGGCCATTCGCGGACCTGTCCCGCCGCCGGGGAACGAATGTTGCCCGGGTGGAACGGCGCGGTGTGCCGGAAGGGATGTGCAGACGCGAACGAGGCGGCCCCGGGAAATCCGGGACCGCCTCGTTCGTCGGGCGGGCTGACAGGATTTGAACCTGCGACCACTTGACCCCCAGCCGGGGCTCGAGGACCTGAGCGTGAACCGACTGTCTGTAGTCGTCTGCCCTTGTCTGTCGCTGTCGGTCGTTCAGGCGTGAAATCGAGTGGTCGAACGTGGCGTTGGTCCCCGCCGGGTCCCCGGTGGCACAGCGCCTCGGCCGCTGGCTCCGCCTCCCCGTCGCTATGCGGTTTCGTCTTCGCCGAGGAGCCGTCCAAGTAGCGCGGCCAGGTCCCTGACGCGCGTCGTTGCGACCTCCCAGACGAGCTCGTTGTCAATGACGGCGTACCCGTGGATGAGCAGTTCCGGAAGGCGACGATCCGCGGCAGGTCCGGGATCAGGGTGGCGGTGTCCGGGTCGAGACGGCTGAGCCTGTTGAGCGCCTCGCCGATGATCTCGAACTGTCGCTCAACTGCTGAGCGGAGCATCGCGTCGCTCTCGTACTCGTGCCATGTCCGGTCCGCGACGAACTGGGCGATCAGCCGTGCGGCCTTACGGGCGTCCCATAGCAGCCCCGGCGCCTCAGGCCGCATAGACCTCGTGCCCGTTCTCCTCGACCGACGCAGCGAAGTAGGGATTCTCCAGGGCAACGGGAGAGACAAGATCGACCGGGTGGTCGAGCAGGGCTTCCAGAGACTCCTTGAGACCGAAGTAGGCGTCGAAGCGGTTCGCGACGTCGTCGCGGAACTCGACGAGGAAGTCGACATCACTGGTCGACTCGTTGAAACGTTCGGTGACGGCCGAGCCGAAGATGACCAGCCGCTTCACGCCGTACCGCTCGCAGGTCTCGGCGATCGCCGCGCGATCAAGCACGAGAGGCCCAGCCATGACGCTCTCCTTCCCCTCCCGGAGTCGACTTGCACCAGTCTGGCACGTCATGCATCGGCACCCGACAATTCTGCCCGCGGGACGGGGGGCTGACGCTCTCGAGGGGCACGCCAAATCGTTCCGGAGCGACCTCGACGGCCGCCGAAGCTGCGTGAGACAGAACGGCTGGCCGTCGAGGTTGATCCGTGTCCAGGGGTCCAGGGGGCGGGAGCCACTTGGTACCACTCCCCTCGCGTTGGGACGGCCCGAGGACGGCGCGGCAGCGCCGCCTTCTGGTCCCCAGCGTCCCAACCTTGCAGTCGTTCGACGGAGCCGCGGTGGGGACGAAAAAGGGGCCTGACCTGTATGAACAGGTCAGGCCCCAGAAAGTCGGGCTGACAGGATTTGAACCTGCGACCACTTGACCCCCAGTCAAGTGCGCTACCAAGCTGCGCCACAGCCCGTCCGCGCTCTCGTCGAGCGCTCGTTGAGATTACAACAGGGACGGACCGATTCACCAATCGCCTGGTCACGGCACTTGCGGACGCTACTTGCTCCGGCGGTCCCGCTTCTCGCGCACGCGCACCGAGATCCGCACCGGGCTGCCCTCGAAGCCGAACTCCTCGCGCAGCCGCCGTTCGAGGAAGCGGCGGTAGCCGGCTTCGAGGAAGCCGGTGGTGAACAGCACGAAGGTCGGCGGTCGGGTGCCGGCCTGGGTGGCGAACAGTACCCGGGGCAGGCGGCCGCCGCGCATGGGCGGCGGAGTAGCGGCGATGACCTCCTTGAGCCAGGTGTTGAGACGGCCGGTGGAGATGCGCTTGTCCCAGGACTCGAGGGCGGTCTCCATGGCCGGCACGAGCTTCTGCACGGCGCGGCCGGTCTTCGCGGAGATGTTCACGCGCGCCGCCCACGGCACGCGCAGCAGGTCGCGTTCGATTTCCCGGCTCAGCTCGTAACGTCGGTCCTCGTCCACGAGGTCCCACTTGTTGAATGCGATGACGAGGGCGCGGCCGGCGTCGGCGACCATCGAGATCACCCGCTGATCCTGCTCGGTGATGGGTTCGGAGGCGTCGATCAGCAACACCGCGACCTCGGCGGCCTCGATGGCGCCGCGGGTGCGCAACGAGGCGTAGAACTCGGCGCCGGAGGCGGTGTTGACGCGTTTGCGCAGACCGGCGGTGTCCACGAACCGCCAGGTCTTGCCGCCGAGTTCGACGAGGGAGTCCACCGGGTCGACCGTCGTGCCTGCGACGTTGTGGACCACGGATCGTTCGTCGCCGGCCAGCTTGTTGAGCAGGCTGGACTTGCCGACGTTCGGTTTGCCGACCAGTGCGACGCGACGTGGCCCCTGTCCCCCGGTGCCTTCACGCGGGGTGCGCGGCAGCACCGCGAGTAGTTCGTCGAGCAGGTCGCCGGTGCCGCGACCGTGGGTGGCCGAGACCGAGTACGGCTGCCCCAGGCCCAGCGACCACAGTGCCGCCGCCTCCGACTCGACGCGGTCGTCGTCGACCTTGTTCGCGACGAGCAGCACCGGCGTCTTGGACCGGCGCAGCACCTTGGCCACGGCCTCGTCGACGGCGGTGGCCCCGACGGTGGCGTCGACGACGATCAGGATCGCGTCGGCCGTGCGCATCGCGATCTCTGCCTGTCGCGCGACGGATTGTTGCAGGCCCTTGGCGTCGGGTTCCCATCCCCCGGTGTCCTGCACCATGAATCGGCGGCCGTTCCAGGTGGCCTCGTACGAGACGCGGTCGCGGGTCACGCCCGGCACGTCCTCGACGACCGCTTCGCGGCGGCCGATGATGCGGTTGACCAGGGTGGACTTGCCGACGTTGGGGCGTCCGACCACGGCGACCGTCGGCACGGGCACGAACTCTTCGAGTTCGGCGGCCCCGGCGAGCTCGAGGTCCCAGTCCGATTCCTCCGACCAGGTACCGTCGCCGGTGAATTCCGTCACGTCCTCGCTCACAGGGTCGCTCCCGTCTGTTCGGCGACCACGGCGGCGAGCGCGGCGATCACTTCGTCGATGTCCATCTCGCTCGTGTCGACGACGATCGCGTCGTCCGCCGCGCGCAGCGGGGACACCGCGCGGGTGGAGTCGAGGTGGTCGCGGCGCTGCACCGCGGCGAGCACCGCCTCGTAGTTGTCGCCGCGGCCTTCGGCGATGTTCTGCTGGTTGCGCCGCTGTGCCCGCGCCTCGGCGGAGGCGGTGAGGTAGATCTTCACATCCGCGTCGGGAAAGACGACGGTGCCGATGTCGCGGCCCTCGACGACGATGTGCCCCGCGTCGCGGCCGATGCGCTGCTGCGCTGCGACGAGGGTCCGGCGGACGGCGGGGACGGCGGACACGGCCGAGACGGCGCCGGTGACCTCGGCACCGCGGATGATCTCGCGGACGTCCTCCCCGGCGAGCCGGATGTCCTCGGCCTCCGGGTCGGTGCCGATCGACCAGGGCAGGGGCTCGGTGGCGGCGGCGATGGCGACCGGATCGGTCAGGTCCGCACCCGCACGCAGCACGTGCAGGGTCGCGACGCGGTACATGGCGCCGGTGTCCAGGTATGCCGCGCCGAGGAGCTGGGCGAGTCGCTTGGAGACGGTGGACTTGCCGGTGCCCGAGGGACCGTCCATGGCGACGACGAGCGAGCTCACAGGCCCACCGCCTGGTAGAGGCCGCCGACTTCCTTGCGGCCGAGCACCCGCAGGGTGCCGGGTCGCTGGTCGCCGAGCGCGACGGGGCCGATGTCGGTGCGCACGAGGCGGATCACGGGGTGGCCGACGGCGTCGAGCAACCGGCGCACGATGTGCTTGCGGCCTTCGTGCAGTTCGAGGCGGACCAGGGATTGGCCCTCGTTGACCTGGAGGAGCGCGAAGGAGTCGACCTTGGCGGGGCCGTCGTCGAGTTCGACGCCGGCGCGCAGCTGCTTGCCGATGCCGCGCGGAAGGACGCCCTTGACAGTGGCGAGGTAGGTCTTGGTCACCTCGTAGGAGGGGTGCATGAGCCGGTGGGCGAGTTCACCGTCGTTGGTGAGCAGCAGCAGTCCTTCGGTGTCGGCGTCGAGCCGGCCGACGTGGAAGAGGCGCTGGCCGGCGGCGACGCGTTCGGAGACGATGTCGCCGACGCAGGGGCGGCCGAGGTCGTCGGACATGGTGGACTGCCAGCCGCGGGGCTTGTTGAGCACGAGGTGGACGAGGTCCTTGTCGACGACGACGCGGATGCCGTCGACGCGGATCACGGCGTTCTCGGGGTCCACGCGCAGGCCCTGCTCGGTGACGATGGCGCCGTCGACCTCGACGCGGCCGGCGGCGATGAGTTCTTCGGCGGCCCGGCGGGACGCGACTCCGGCCTGGGCGAGGACCTTCTGCAGGCGCACGCCTTCGCCGGCGGGCAGTTGCGGGCGTTCGGCAGCGTGCTGGTGCCGGGCGGGTCTGGCGTTGCTGATCTTGGGCAGGGCCGCGGGGCGCTGGGCCTGGGGCTTGGGGGCGGCGGGACGGCCGCGCTTGTTGAGCGGGGTGTCGCCCTTGCGGTGTGCCTTCTTCGGTGTGGCCGCGCCGGCGGCGGGCTTCGATGTGGCCGCGCGGGCGGCGGGTTCGCCCCGGCGTTCGCGGGGTGGATTCCCTGCGCGGGAGTTGGTCTTTCTGCGGTCCGGTGTGCCATCACGGCGAGCGGGCTTGTGCACTTTTTTCCTGTCTCAATCGGGATCGAACGGCGCGGGCGAGGGGACCTCGGTGCGCGGGTTCCTTCCCATTCTCGCAAATCGTGGGTCGGCCTCGAGACTTTCGCTGATGTCGTCGATCACATCGACGTCCGGGAGCAGTGGCGCGAGCGGCGGCAGATCGTGCAGGGAGGCCAGTCCGAGGCGTTCGAGGAACAGTTCGGTGGTGACGTAGCGGGTGCCGCCGGTCTCGGGGTCGGTGCCGTCCTCGGCGATCAGGTCGCGGGCGAGGAGGGTGCGCATGACGCCGTCGACGTTGACGCCGCGCACCGCGCTGACGCGGGCGCGGGTGACGGGCTGGCGGTAGGCGACGACGGCGAGGGTCTCGAGGGCGGCGCGGGTGAGTTTGGTGCGGGCGCCGCCCTGCAGGAGTCGTTCGACGTAGGGGGCGTAGTCGCGGCGGGTGTAGAAGCGCCAGCCGTCGCCGGCGTAGCGCAGGTCGATGCCGGAGCCGCGCGCGTCGAGGTCGGCGGCCATGCGGTGCAGGGTGGTCTCGACGCGGGTGGCGGTGACGCCGATCGCGTCGGCGAGCTGGGCGTTGGGTGCGGGGGTGTCGACGACGAGCAGCAGTGCTTCGAGGGCGGCGGCGAGTTCGTCGTCGCTCATCTCGAGCAGTTCCGCGTCGAGTCCGTGCGCATCGGGGTCCGGTGTGGCGCTGCTCACCCGTAGTCCTCCTCGAATGTGGTGACGGTGTCGTCGTTCTCACCGGTCCAGGCCACGTGCAGCGGTCCGAGCGGTTCGGGTTGGTCGAAGGTGACGGCTCGTTCGCGGTAGAGCTCGAGCAGTGCGAGGAACCGGGCGACGACCTGGAGGCCGTTGTCGCATTCGGCGACGAGGTGACCGAAGGTGGCCCAGGTGCCGGCGCCGAGGGCGCGCAGCAGGGTGAGCAGGCGGGCGGCCTGTTCCGGGACGGAGACGCGGGGGGTGTGGAGGTGGTCGAGGCCGACGCGCGGGGGCGGTTTGGGCCGGAAGGCGGCGGCGGCGATCTCGGCGAACCGGGTCGCGTCGACGCCGAGGACGACCTCGGGCAGCAGGTTTTCGTACTGCGGTTCGAGTGCGACCGTGCGGGGGTAGCGGCGCAGGGCGGCGGCTTCGAACTCGGCGAACCGGTCGGCGATCTGTTTGAAGGCGCGGTACTGCAGCAGGCGGGCGAAGAGCAGGTCGCGGGCCTCGAGCAGGGCGAGGTCCTCGGGGTCGTCGACGTCGCCCGAGGGCAGGAGGCGAGCGGCCTTGAGGTCGAGCAGGGTGGCGGCGACGACGAGGAATTCGGTGGTCTGGTCGAGCCCCATCCGGGGGCCGAGGGCGCGGGTGTAGGCGATGAATTCGTCGGTGACCTCGTGCAGGGCGACTTCGGTGACGTCGAGGCGGTGCTGGGAGATCAGGGTGAGCAGCAGGTCGAAGGGGCCTTCGAAGTTGCGCAGTCGTACTTGGAATCCCGCGGGGGTCGCGGCGGGCTGGGCCGGATCCGGTGGGGTCGGGCCTGGGTTGTCCACGGTCACGGGTTATCGGCCGGAGCGATGGATCACTTCGCGGGCCAGGGCCCGGTAGGACTCGGCGCCGGCGGATTTCGGCGCCCAGGTGGTGATGGGTTCGCCGGCGACGCTGGTTTCGGGGAACCGGACGGTGCGGGCGATGACGCTGTCGTAGACGAGGTCGCCGAAGACCTCGACGACGCGGGACATCACCTCGCGGGCGTGCAGGGTGCGGGAGTCGAACATGGTCACGAGGATCCCGGCGAGGCTGAGCTTGGGGTTGAGCCGGTCGCGCACCTTGTCGACGGTGTCGTTGAGCAGGGCCAGTCCGCGCAGGCTGAAGTACTCGCATTCCATCGGGATGATGACCGCGTCGGCGCAGGCGAGGGCGTTGACGGTGAGCAGGCCGAGGGACGGCTGGCAGTCGACGAGGATGTAGTCGTAGCGGTCGAGGACGGGGTACAGGGCTCGGCCGAGGGCTTGTTCGCGGCCGACCTCGGAGACGAGCTGGATTTCGGCGGCGGACAGGTCGATGTTGCTCGGTAGCAGGTCCAGTCCTTCGACCCGGGTGTGCAGTAGGACGTCGTCGACGGAGATTCCGCGTTCGACGAGCAGGTTGTGCACGGTCAGGTCGAGGTCGTGGTGGGCGACGCCGAGTCCGGCGGACAGGGCGCCCTGGGGGTCGAGGTCGACGAGCAGGACGCGACGGCCGTATTCGGCGAGGGAGGCGCCGAGGTTGATAGTGGAGGTGGTCTTGCCGACCCCGCCCTTCTGGTTGCACATCGCGATGATCTTCGCGGGTCCGTGACCGGGCAGCGGCTGCGGTTCCGGGACGTACCGGCGGGGTCGTCCGGTGGGGCCGAGTTCGGCTTCGGGTTCCGCGGTGTGGGTGGGGTCCGGGTCGGTGTGGGCCGCGTCGACGTCGGGGCGGCCGTGGAGCAGGGCGTGCTGCGAGGCCGGCGCTGTGTCCGCCGCGGGCGCTGTGTCCGCTGCGGGCGGTTGTGGTGTCGCCACTGTCCCCTGCTCCCCCTGTCCTGCTCGCTCGGCTGTCGGGTCAACGCTACCGCTTCGGATGGTGCGATGGCGCCGTGGACACGCCCTGCCGCCGTGGTGGCTACCGGGCGCGGGGGTGGGCCCCGGCCCATACTTCGCGCAGCGCACCGGCTGTGACCTGCGTGTAGATCTGGGTGGTGGTCACCGAGGCGTGGCCGAGGAGTTCCTGCACCACGCGCACGTCGGCGCCGCCGTCGAGGAGGTGGGTGGCGAAGGAGTGGCGCAGGGTGTGCGGGGAGACGGCGGCGGTGATTCCGGCCCGGCCGGCGGCGGTCTGCAGTACCTGCCAGGCGCTCTGCCGGGACAGTCGGCCCCCTCGGGCGTTGAGGAACAGGGCCGGGGTGTGTCCGGTGGCCAGGGCGGGGCGGCCGCGGACCAGATAGGCGTCGACGGCGGCCAGTGCGGGGCGGCCGACCGGTACGACGCGTTGCTTGCCGCCCTTGCCGCGCAGCAGCACCGACCGGTGGGTGGTGTCGAGGTCGTCGACGTCGAGGCCGACGGCCTCGGAGATGCGCGCGCCGGTGGAGTACAGCAGTTCGAGCAGCGCCCGGTCGCGCAGGTCCCGGGGTCCGTCGGCACCGGTGCCTGCGGCGTCGAGGATGGCCGATACGTCGGCGACCGGCAGGGCCTTCGGCAGGCGCCGGCCCGCGGCGGGGGGTTTGACGGCGCGGGCGACGTCGACGGGGGTGCGGCCTTCGGTGGTGGCGAAGCGGTGCAGGCCGCGCACGGCGACGAGGGCTCGGGCGGCGGAGCTCGCGGCGAGGGCGGGCCTGCCGCGTTCGGGGTCGCCGCGGCGCAGCGCGGTGACGAAGTCGCCGACGTGTTCCTCGCGCACCTCGGCGAGGTCGGCGATGCCAAGGTCGGTGAGGTGTTCGAGGTATCGGGTGAGGTCGCGGCGGTAGGAGGCGAGGGTGTTGGGGGCGGCCCCGCGTTCGACGGTGAGGTGGTCGAGGTAGGCGTCGAGCTGTCGGGCCAGCACGGCGTCAGTTCCCGAGGCTCTTGGTGCGCAGCAGGGCGCGGGGCCGGTCGGGCCACTCGGCGTCGGCGGGACGCAGGGCCCCGTCGCGGCGGGTGGCGGCGAGAGCGAGGATTCCGGCGACCGCGGTGGCGTTGACGATCTGTCCGCCGAGCACCATGGCGACGGCCTCGTCGACGGGGACCCGGCGGATCTCGAGGTCCGCCTCCTCGTGTTCGGGGTCGGGCCGGTCGGCGGTGGACAGGTCCCGGGCCGCGTATACGCGCACGGCCTCGTCGGTGAACCCCGGGGACAGGGCGAGGTCGACGAGCAGGTCCCAGCGGGCGGCGGCCAGGCCGGTCTCCTCGGTGAGTTCCCGGCGGGCCGCGTCGAGCGGGTCCTCGCCGGGCGCGTCGAGCAGCCCGGCGGGCAGCTCCCAGAGGCGGTGGCCGAGCGGGTGGCGGTACTGGTGGATGAGGATCAGCCGATCCTGTGCGTCGACCGCGGCGATCGCGACGGCGCCGTGGTGTTCGACCACCTCCCGCTCGGCCTCGTGCCCGTCGGGCATGGCGACCCGGTCCACGCGCAGCGACACGATGGCGCCGGTGTGGATCCGGCGTGTGGACAGTGTCCGGAACTCGTGTCGCTGCGTCACGGTCGGCTACTTGCCGCCGGCGGTGGCGTTCTCGGACACGGTGGCGTCCTCGGACACGGTCGGCGCCGCGGCGCCGCCGTCGACCAGGGCGTGGTCGGCGTCGTCGCCGTGCACGTCCACCGGCAGCCGCTCGGCGGCCTTGTACCGCAGCGCGGCCGCGACGAATGCGGAGAACAGCGGGTGCGGCCGGGTGGGGCGGCTCTTGAGCTCGGGATGCGCCTGGGTGGCCACGAAGAACGGGTGCACGTCGGCGGGGTATTCGACGAACTCGACGAGATGCCCGTCCGGGGAGGTGCCCGAGAAGGTCAGGCCCGACTTGGCGATCCGGTCGCGGTAGGCGTTGTTGACCTCGTAGCGGTGGCGATGCCGCTCGGAGACCCGTTCGCTGCCGTAGGCACGCGCGACGACCGAGCCCTTGGTGAGCACGGCCGGGTAGGAGCCGAGCCGCATCGTGCCGCCCAGGTCGGCTTCTCCCGCGACGGCCTGCTCCTGATCGGCCATCGTGGAGATCACCGGGTGGGTGGTGTCGGGGTCGAATTCGGCGGAGTTCGCGTCGGCGATGCCGACCGAGCGGGCCGCTTCGATGACCACGCACTGCAGGCCCAGGCACAGGCCGAGCAGCGGGATCTTGCGGGTGCGGGCGTAGCGGATCGCGCCGAGTTTGCCTTCGATGCCGCGGATGCCGAAGCCGCCGGGGATCAGGACCGCGTCCACGTCGCCGAGCGCGGCCTGGGCGCCGGCCTCGGTTTCGCAGTCGTCGGAGGGCACCCAGCGGATGTCGACCTTGGCGCGGTGTGCGAACCCACCGGCCCGCAACGCCTCGGTGACCGACAGGTAGGCGTCGGGCAGGTCGACGTACTTGCCGACGAGGGCGACCCGCACGGTCTCGCGGGGCTGGTGCACCCGGTCGAGCAGATCACCCCACACGGTCCAGTCCACGTCGCGGAACGGCAGGCCGAGCTGGCGGACGACGTAGGCGTCCAGGCCTTCGCGGTGCAGGACCTTGGGGATGTCGTAGATCGACGGGGCGTCGGGGCAGGAGATGCAGCCGTCGACGTCCACGTCGCACATCAGCGCGATCTTCGCCTTGAGGGCGGCGGGGACCTCCCGATCGCAGCGCAGCACCAGCGCGTCGGGCTGGATGCCGATGTTGCGCAGCGCCGCCACCGAGTGCTGGGTGGGCTTGGTCTTCAGCTCGCCCGACGGGGCCAGGTAGGGCACGAGGGAGACGTGCAGGAAGAAGACGTTGCCGCGACCGACGTCGTGGCGGACCTGGCGAGCCGCTTCGAGGAAGGGCTGGGACTCGATGTCGCCGACGGTTCCCCCGATCTCGGTGATGACCACGTCGGGAACGTTGCCGTCCTTGTCGGGGCCGGCCATCGCCATGATCCGGTTCTTGATCTCGTCGGTGATGTGCGGGATCACCTGGACGGTGTCGCCGAGGTACTCGCCGCGCCGCTCCTTGGCGATGACCGTGGAGTAGATCTGGCCGGTGGTGACGTTGGCGGCGGCGTTGAGATCGCGGTCGAGGAAGCGTTCGTAGTGGCCCACGTCCAGGTCGGTTTCGGCGCCGTCCTCGGTGACGAAGACCTCGCCGTGCTGGAAGGGGTTCATGGTGCCGGGATCGACATTCAGGTAGGGGTCGAGCTTCTGCATGGTCACGCGCATTCCGCGCGCGGTGAGAAGAGCGCCCAGGCTCGATGCCGTCAGCCCCTTGCCCAACGAGGAGGCGACACCCCCGCTGACGAAGATGTGCTTGGTGGCGGTACGCGAGTGGCGTGACTGTGGCAAAGAAGCTCCCGTGACGTCTGGTGCAGGACTTCGGACTGATGACGGAACAACTGGGGCCTGCACGACCCACGGAACTTCACGGTAACACCTGCCGCGGGTCCCGCGTACACGACTCGCCCGGATCGGACGGGGATCACACCGTCCGCCGCGGCGCGCCCCGTCAGCGGGCGGCGGTTCCGACGGTGACGGCGCCGGCGTTGGGCCCGGTTCCGTACCGGCCCGACACCCCGGCGAGCTGTTCCTGCAGCGCCAGCACCGTGGTGATACGGCCGGATTCGCGGTCGACGGTGTCGACCGTGGACAGACCGGCCGACAGCGCCGCGTCGGCCCGCACCACGGCAACGGCCCCGTTGCCGACGGCGGCGCCGGGCCGTCCGGCCAGGACCGTGCCGGCGCCCCGGGAGTCGAACGCGGCGGCGAAGCGGGCCAGCAGCGCGCCGCGGTTACCGCCGGCCTCGGCCCCGGCCTCCCCGTCGCCGGTGACGACGATCGCGGCCTGCGCGGGCTCGACGGTCCCGTCGTCGTATGCGACGAATCCGCCGCCGCGCAGCGTGGACAGGGCGAGGTCGCGTTCCTGGGGGGTGCTGCGCGGTTGCGCGTTCGCCGGATCGACGAGCAGCACGGCGCCGAGCAGGTCGCCGGCCAGGCTGCCCTGGTCCACGGCGCCGGTCTGCAACTGCACCCCGGCGGGCACGACGTTGGTGACGGTGGTGCGCAACTGGTCGGCGCCCGCGGCGTCGACGAAGGACTCGGTCAGCGAGATCCGGCCGGTCACGGCGGCGCCCGCGGCCTCGACGGTGCGGATCACCGCGTCCAGGTCCGCCGGGTCGGTGTCGGGGGTGGCGATCATGAGCACCGTGCGACCGGCGAGCGTGTCGCGCACGATGCGTCCGGACACGGCGGCGTCGAAGCCGTCCGCCGCGTTGAGCTGCTCGGTGAGCGCGTTAGTGCGGTCCTCGGCGTCCTGCAGCCGGCGCTGCAACTCGGACCGGTCGTCGCGCAGGCCGGCGACGACGCTGTCCGACAACAGCCCGGAGCCGAGGGCGATGCCCACGGCCAGGGCGAGGAAGACTGCTGCGATCGAGATTGCGTGGTGACGCAACGAGATCACGCGGTCAGCCCCTGCACCCACACCACGAGGCTGTCCCAGCTCTGCACGGCCCAGTCCACGACGTCGCCGCCGAGGTTGGACACGATCAGGGCGACGATCACGGCGATCAGCGCGGCGAACACCAGCAGGGCGATCACCCCGCCGGAGACGCGGCTGCGGTAGAGGGTGGCGACGGCCTTGGCGTCGACCAGTTTCGGGCCCACCTTCAGCCGGGTCATGAACGCCGACGGGTTGCTGTCACGGCGGCCCTGGTCGAAGAACTCGTCGAGCGAGACGGTGCTGCCGACGGTGACGACGAGGGCGGCGCCGTGGTGGTCGGCGAGCAGCAGCGCCAGGTCGGCGGGGGCGCCGGTGGCGGGGAATGTCATCGCGCCGATGCCCAGGTCCTGGATCCGTTCGAGACCGGGCGCGTGACCGTCGTGATCGGCCGGCAGCACCACCTCGGCGCCGGACTTGAGGGTTTCGGTGCCGATCTCGTCCGGGTCGCCGACGATCAGATCCGGCCGGTACCCGGCGCGGACGAGCGTGTCGGCGCCGGTGCCGACACCGACGAGGATCGGCGAGTACTCCTTGATGAACGGTTTGAGATTCTTCAGGTCCTGCTCGTGGTCCGGTCCGTCCGCGACCACCACCACGTGCCGGTCGCGCAGGTCCACGTCGACGTCGGGCACTCCGACCCCGTCGATGAGCAGCGGGCTCTCCGAACGGATGAACTCGATGGTGTTGCCCGAGAACGCCTCGAGGTGGTCGACCAGACCGGTTTTCGCCTCGATCATGCGGTCGGAGATCTCGGTCTCGGTCTGCTCCTCGCCCTGGATCAGCAGCCGCTCCCCGGAATAGACCCCGCCCTCGTGCAGGCGAACCTTGGCGCCGTCCTTGATCTTCTTGAACACCTCGGGACCGGTGTTGTCGATCAGGGCGATGCCGTTGGCCACGAGCACCTCGGGGCCGAGGTTCGGGTAGCGGCCGGTGATCGACGTCGAGGCGTTGACCACGGCGGTCACTCCCGCCTCGACGAGCGCGTCGGCAGTGACGCGGTCCATGTCGACGGCGTCGAGAACGACGATGTCGCCGGGACCGACCCGACGCAGGAGCTTGGTCTGGTTCTTGTCGACCCGGGCAATGCCGCTCACTCCGGGCAACGTTTCGTTATTGCGTGACAGCAGCGCCGGCATCTTCATGGCATCGATGATGAACCCGGGCCGCGGTCGGGCAACGGAGGCGCGCCGGGGCGGGATCAGCCCCGGCGTTCGGCGTGCGCGGTGGCGAGCAGTTCCTCGGCGTGGGCCCGGCCCGTCTCGGTGTCGCCGAGACCGGCGAGCATGCGGGCGAGTTCGGCGACTCGTTCGGTCTCGGTGAGGGTGCGCACCCCGCTGCTGACGACGCCGCCCGCGTCGTCGACCTTGTCGACGACGAGATGGGTGTCGGCGAATGCAGCGACCTGCGGTAGATGGGTGACCACGATGACCTGATGCGTGCGGGACAACCGGGCCAGGCGCCGGCCGATCTCGACCGCCGCGCGACCGCCGACCCCCGCATCGACCTCGTCGAACACCATCGTGGCGCCGCGCTCGGATCCGGCCAGCACCACCTCGAGCGCGAGCATCACGCGGGAGAGCTCGCCGCCGGAGGCGCTGCGGGCGATCGGCAGGGACCGGGCGCCGCTGTGCGCGGCGAGCCGGAACTCGACGTCGTCGACACCCGACGTGCCGGCGTGCAGCAACCGCCCGCCGACCTCGAGAGGTGCGCTGTCCTGCGGTCCCGCCTCCCGGTCCCGCACCTGCACGTCCAGACTCGCCCGTCCCATCGCCAGGCCGGAGAGCTCCTTGCTCACCGCCTTGGCGAGCTTGTCGGCAGCCTTCCTGCGGGCGGCGGTGAGGGCGGTGGCGGCTTCGGCGGTCGCGGCCGCCTCACGGTCGGCGCGTGCGGCGAGCTCGGCGACCGCATCGGCGGACACGTCGATCCGCGTCAACCGATCACGGGCGTCGCGGGCCCACGCGAGCACGCCGTCGATGTCCGCGGCGTACTTGCGGGTGAGCGATTTCAGCTCGGCCTGACGGCCGAGCAACGTCTCGAGGACACCCGGATCGGACGGCAGGTCCGACAGGTACCCGGACAGCTCGCCCGCGACGTCGGTGACCACGGCGATGGCCTCGTCGAGCCGCGGCCCGAGCTCGCGCAGGGCGGGGTCCTCGGCCGCCTCGAGGCGCGCCCGGGACTCCCCGAGCAGATCCAGCGCCGCCGCGCCGCCCACGTCGTCGCCGTCGCCGCCGGCGAGCGCGGCCTGTGCGCCCTGGGCGGAGTCGCGCAGCGAATCGAGGTCGCCGAGCCGGCGCACCTCGGCCACGATCCGGGTGTCCTCCCCCGGCTGCGGGTCGACCGCGTCGATCTCGTCGAGCGCGAACCGCAGGCGGTCCGCCTCCTGCGCGAGTTCGCGGGACTTCTCGGTGCGTTCGAGTAGTTCGTCCCGCGCGGCCAGCCAGCGCCGGCGGTGTTCCTGGTACGTCGACAGCAGCGACGTGATCGTCTTGCCGGCGAACCGGTCGAGCGCGGCGCGCTGCTGGTCGGGTCGCAGCAGCCGCAGCTGATCGTTCTGGCCGTGCACGGTCAGCAGCGGATCGGTGAACTCCGAGAGCACCCCCACCGGGACACTGCGACCGCCGAGGTGGGCGCGGGAGCGGCCATCGCTGCCGACGGTGCGGACCGCGATGATGCTGCCGTCCTCGTCACGCTGGGCGCCGGTCGTCTCGAGCAGTCGCGCCACCTCCCGCTCGACGTGGCTGGGCACGGCGCCCTCCGCGCCCGAGCCGCCGTCGGCGTCGATGCAGAACCGACCCTCCACGACGGCGCGGGCGGCGCCGACACGGACGCGGGTAGGGTCGGCGCGGACCCCCGACAGTAGATGCAGGCTGGTCACGACCATGGTCTTGCCGGCTCCGGTTTCGCCGGTCAGGACGGTCAGACCGCCGTGGAACTGGGCGCCCGCCTCGGAGATGACCCCCAGATTGTCGATCCGGATCTCGGCAAGCACCTCACAGTCTCCTTCCCCGCCAGCCCTTCACCGGAAGATCGAACTTGCGCACCATTCGGTCGGCGAACGGCGCCGAGTCCAGGCGCACCCACCGCACGGGATGCTTGCCGCGGACCACCTCGAGCCGCCCACCCGCGGGCAGGTCGAGGGTGCGGCGGCCGTCGCAGAACACCAGCCCGTCGTGGCTGCCGGCGAGGGTCTCCACGGCGATCAGCGATTCCGGGCTGGTCACCATGGGCCGGGCGAACAGAGCGTGGGCGTTGCTGGGAATCACCAGCAACGCTTCGAGTTCCGGCCAGACGATCGGGCCGCCGGCGGAGAACGCGTAGGCGGTCGAGCCGGTCGGGGTGGCGATCAGCACTCCGTCGCATCCGAACGCCGACACCGGCCGACCGTCGACCTCGAGCACCACCTCGAGCACGCCCAGGCGGGACTTGTTCTCGAGGCTGGCCTCGTTGAGCGCCCATCCCCGGTCGACGATCGCGTCGTCGACCCGGATCGCGACGTCCAGCGTCATCCGCTCCTCGACCCGGTACTCGCGGCGCACCACCTGTGCCAGCGCCTCCTCGAGATGCTCGGTCTCGGCCTCGGCGAGGAAACCGATGCGTCCCAGGTTGATTCCGAGCACGGGCACCGTCGCGCACTGGGCCAGTTCGGCGGCGCGCAGGAAACTGCCGTCGCCGCCGAGCACGATCACCATCTCGCAACCCCGGGCGGCGTCCGGTCCGGGTTCGACGATGCGGACCCGGCCCTCGGGTCCGGCCAGGGGACCCAGACCGGTGCTGGCGACCTCGTCGTCGAGCACCCGCAGCCCGATGCCGGCCTCGCCGAAGATCTTCGCCGTGCGCTGCGCCGTCGCGGCGATCTCGACCCGTCCCGAGTGGGACACGAGCAGGACCTCGCGGGTCGCGCGCTCCGGGCCGGGCGCTGCACTATCTGTGGTCACTGGGGTCCTTCCTGCACGGCTCGTTCGACCAGCTCGACCACGTCCGCGTCCGGCTCGGCCGGGCCCGGTTGCCCGGCGCGCAGCCACAGGAAGTATTCGACATTGCCGGACGGACCGGGCAGCGGACTGGCCACCGCCCCGAGGGTACGCAGCCCGAGAGTCTGGGCTTCGCGCGCGACGTCGAGGACCGCCTCGGTCCGCAATGCCGCATCCCGGACGACACCGCCACTGCCGACCCGCTCCTTCCCGACCTCGAACTGCGGTTTGACCATGGGTAGCAGATCTGCGCCCGCGGTCACGCACCGCACGAACGCCGGAAGCACCAGCTTCAGCGAGATGAAGGACAAATCCGCCACCACCAGCTCGACCGGCCCCCCGATCGCGTCCGCATCGATGTTACGCACGTTTGTTCGATCGATCACGCGGACCCGGTCGTCGGACTGCAGCCGCCACACCAGCTGGCCGTAGCCCACGTCGACGGCGACGACTTCCCGTGCGCCCTCGTGCAACAGCACGTCCGTGAAGCCCCCGGTGGAGGCCCCGGCGTCGAGACACCGCCGGCCGGCGACCCGAAGTCCCCGGTCGGTGAACGCCTCGAGGGCGCCGAGCAGCTTGTGAGCACCTCGTGACGCCCACTCCACCTCGTCGGCGACCTCGGTGACCAACAGGGGCGCCCCCGGATCGACTTGCGTCGCAGGCTTCGTCGCGACCGTGCCGTGGACGAGGACCCGTCCCGCAGCGATCAGCTCGCCGGCGTGCTCGCGGGACCGGGCGAGGCCCCGACGGACCAGCTCCGCGTCGACTCGCGCTCGCCGGGCCACGTCAGATCTTGTCCACGGTAGCGAGCGCCTGGACGAGCAGGTCGTGTGCCTGTTCGAGCAGCTGCGCCTGCCGCGGGATGATCTCGGACGGATCGGCCGCACCGACAGCGGTGTCGCGGGCACGCGTGAGCAGCCCCTCGACATCGGTGTGGATCGACCGAGGATCCATACCCGGATGGGAGCCTGGAAGGTGATCGCCTGGGCGTGGTATCGACGTGCTCATCATCGACCACGCTAGTGCATGCCGGTGACGAACCGGCACACCACGCAGAACGGTCTCAGCGGGGCATTCCCCACCGCGCCAGCAGGTCGTCCGTCGCCACGACCCGACCGAAGCCGGGATGGGACCAGGCGACGTCGAGCACGGCACGAAGAGCAGCCATCGGGTCCGCGGCCGGTTGCGGGGCCAGATGCACGTCCCGACCGTCGAACGACACCGCGTGGGGCTCGCGCGTGCCCGGCCGCAGCTCGGCGGCCTCGCCGTCGAGACTCGCGAGCGAGTCCGCAACATAGGTGGGACGTTGCTCCGCCGGGGCCCGGAGCAGGTCCGCGACAGTGCTCACCCCGGTCAGCACCAGTAGCGAATCGACACCGACGGCATTCGCGCCGGCGATGTCGGTGTCGAGCCGGTCGCCGACCACGAGCGGACGCGAGGCACCGCTGCGCACGACGGCGTCCTCGATCAGTGGCGCGGCCGGTTTGCCGGCCACCAGCGGCTCACGTCCCGTCGCAGACCGCAGGGCCGCGACCATGGAACCGTTCCCGAGCACCAGACCTCGCTCGGTGGGCAGCGTCGAGTCGATGTTCGTCGCCACCCACAGCGCGCCGGAGCGCAGTGCGAGCGTCGCCTCGGCGAGAATCGCCCATCCGGTTTCCGGGGAATGCCCCTGCACGACCGCCACCGGGTCGGCGTCGGCGGAGCGTACCGGCACCAGCCCGACCCCGGCGACCTCGTCGACGAGGGCTTCGGTGCCGACCACCAGCACCGGCGCGCCGGCCGGAACCCGCTCCGCCAGCAGCCGGGCCGCGGACTGGGAGCTGGTGACCACGTTCGACTCGTCGGCCGCGAAACCGAGTTCGCGCAGGTGTTTGGCGACCTCACCGGGGCGGCGGCTCGCGTTGTTGGTGACGTAGAACAACCGCTCAGCCCCCTCGGACAGGGCCTCGCGGGCGCCCGGCACCGCTTCGGCGCCGCGGTAGACGGTGCCGTCCAGGTCGAGCAGAAGGACGTCGTAGTGGGTCCGCAACGATGCGCCCGTACCGGTCACAGATCCTCTCCGGTGAGCTCGGCGACGCGTTCCTCGGCGTCGGTGTCCCCCTCCAGATCGGCGGCGGCGGCGTTGAGGAACCACTTCAATCCGTCCTCGGTACGTCCCGCTGCCACGAGCGCGTCCGCATACGCGTAGAACAGGCGCGCGGCGGACGGTCCGGTGCGCGAGGCGTCCAGTTCCGGCGTCTGCAGGGTGACCACCGCCTGGTCGAACTGCCCCAGGTCCATCCGGGCACCCGCGACGACGATGCGCAGTTCGGTGGCCTCGTCTCCGGTCAGCGCCCGAGCCTCGTCGCTACGGCCCAGCTCGATCGCCCGTTCCGGTCGGCCGAGTCCGCGCTCGCAGTCCGCCATGACCGCCAGCAATCCGGGTCCACCGGCCATCCGGCGAGCGGCCCGCAACTCGGACAGGGCCTCCGCCCATTCGCCGGCGTGGTAGGCGGTGATGCCCGCTGCCTCCCGGACCACGGCGATGCGGCCGGCGCGCTGCCGCGCAGCACGCGCATGAGCCAGGGCGACACGGGGGTCGTCGTCGATGAGGCGGCCGGCCATGACCAGGTGCCGAGCCACCGCGTTGGCGTTCGACTTGTCGAGGCTCAGCAGATCCCGGCGGATGGTCGGATCGAGCTCCGACGCCTCGACGTCTTCGGGAAGATCCGGCTCGTCCGGTCGAGATTCGCGACGTCCAGCGGGAACGCCTTCCCGACCCCGGCCCGGGCCGAAGCCGCCTTCGCCGCCGCGGCGGCGCGGGGCGTTGCCGTCCCGCTGTTCGGGTCCGTGGCCGGCCCGGGACGTGCCGGTGCGCCGATCATCCCGGGTCCGATCGTCACGCCGGTCACCGGTGCGCCGATCGTCCCGGCGGTCCTCGTTCGTGCTTCGATGCGGACGCTCGCCGCGCCGTTCACCGTAGGGCCGGTCTCGCCGGTCTCCCGGCGGGCGGTCGCTGCGGGGTCGCTCGGACCGGGCGCCCTCCCGGGAGTCGTCCCCGGCGCCCTTGGGTGCCTCACTTCGGCGTTCCCCGCGGAACGTGCGGTCCTCGCCGCGGCGATCCGGTCGGCCGGCGAATCCTTGCCGGCGGTCCTCGCTGCGGGCCTGACCCCGATCACCGCCTTGGCGACGTTCGCCGCTGTCTCCGCGTCCCGACCTGGGAGTGGACCCTCCACCCCGGAAGGATCGACGCTCACCATTGTTGTCGGACACAGAAAAATCCTTTCACGAAAAACGACGAGAGGGGACCCACCAGGTGGGTCCCCTCTCGGTAACGGGTGTTCGGCGGTGTCCTACTCTCCCACACCCTGTCGGGTGCAGTACCATCGGCGCAGACAGGCTTAGCTTCCGGGTTCGGAATGGGACCGGGCGTTTCCCTGTCGCTATGGCCGCCGTAACTCTGCGAAACGTCACGCATCAGAGTTCTCGAATACCCTTGTCGGGCTTCGGTATCTGATGTGTGTGCTGTTTCAGATACCGCACAGTGGACGCGTAGCTTCTTCGTGGTAAGTCCTCGGCCTATTAGTACCGGTCACCTGCATGCGTTGCCGCACTTCCAGTTCCGGCCTATCAACCCGGTGGTCTGCCGGGGGCCTTACCCCCTCGAGGGGGTGAGAAACCTCATCTTGGAACAGGCTTCCCGCTTAGATGCTTTCAGCGGTTATCCCTTCCGAACGTAGCCAACCAGCCGTGCCCCTGGCGGGACAACTGGCACACCAGAGGTTCGTCCGTCCCGGTCCTCTCGTACTAGGGACAGCCTTCCTCAAGTTTCTAACGCGCGCGGCGGATAGAGACCGAACTGTCTCACGACGTTCTAAACCCAGCTCGCGTGCCGCTTTAATGGGCGAACAGCCCAACCCTTGGGACCTACTCCAGCCCCAGGATGCGACGAGCCGACATCGAGGTGCCAAACCATCCCGTCGATATGGACTCTTGGGGAAGATCAGCCTGTTATCCCCGGGGTACCTTTTATCCGTTGAGCGACACCGCTTCCACATGCCGGTGCCGGATCACTAGTCCCGACTTTCGTCCCTGCTCGACCTGTCGGTCTCACAGTCAAGCTCCCTTGTGCACTTGCACTCGACACCTGATTGCCAACCAGGCTGAGGGAACCTTTGGGCGCCTCCGTTACATTTTGGGAGGCAACCGCCCCAGTTAAACTACCCACCAGGCACTGTCCCTGAACCCGATCAGGGTCCGAGGTTAGAGGTCCAATACGATCAGAGTGGTATTTCAACAACGACTCCACGGTAACTGGCGTCACCGCTTCACAGTCTCCCACCTATCCTACACAAACCGAACCGAACACCAATACCAAGCTGTAGTGAAGGTCCCGGGGTCTTTTCGTCCTGCCGCGCGTAACGAGCATCTTTACTCGTAATGCAATTTCGCCGAGTCTGTGGTTGAGACAGCAGAGAAGTCGTTACGCCATTCGTGCAGGTCGGAACTTACCCGACAAGGAATTTCGCTACCTTAGGATGGTTATAGTTACCACCGCCGTTTACTGGGGCTTAAATTCTCAGCTTCGCGGATCGCTCCGCTGACCGGTCCTCTTAACCTTCCAGCACCGGGCAGGCGTCAGTCCGTATACCTCGTCTTACGACTTCGCACGGACCTGTGTTTTTAGTAAACAGTCGCTTCTCTCTGGTCTCTGCGACCACCCCCAGCTCCGACCGCGAAGGTCTTCACCAGGGCTGGTCCCCCTTCTCCCGAAGTTACGGGGGCATTTTGCCGAGTTCCTTAACCACAGTTCTCTCGATCGCCTCGGTATTCTCTACCTGACCACCTGTGTCGGTTTGGGGTACGGGCCGTGTGAAAGCTCGCTAGAGGCTTTTCTCGGCAGCATAGGATCATGGAATTCGCCTCATTCGGCTACGCATCACCTCTCAGGCTCGTGCGACACGGATTTGCCTATGTCACGCCCTACAGGCTTACACCGGTACAACCACTGACCGGCCCCACTACCTTCCTGCGTCACCCCATCGCTTGGCTACTACCACCGAAGGTCCCGTGCAGCAGGATCCCGTCTCCCGAAGGAGATCGATCACCCTTTGGACGGTTAGTACCGATGATTCACCAGGGGCGCGTTCACACGGGTACGGGAATATCAACCCGTTGTCCATCGACTACGCCTGTCGGCCTCGCCTTAGGTCCCGACTCACCCTGGGCGGATTAACCTGGCCCAGGAACCCTTGGTCATTCGGCGGACGAGTTTCTCACTCGTCTTTCGCTACTCATGCCTGCATTCTCACTCGCGCCGCCTCCACACCTGGATCACTCCGGCGCTTCCCCGGCGGCACGACGCTCCCCTACCCACCCACACCACTGCACCCGTCTCCGCAGAAACGAGTGGGTGTTGTGTGAGTGCCGCGGCTTCGGCGGTGTACTTGAGCCCCGCTACATTGTCGGCGCAGAACCACTTGACCAGTGAGCTATTACGCACTCTTTCAAGGGTGGCTGCTTCTAAGCCAACCTCCTGGTTGTCTCAGCGATCCCACATCCTTTTCCACTTAGTACACGCTTAGGGGCCTTAGCCGGCGATCTGGGCTGTTTCCCTCTCGACTACGAAGCTTATCCCCCGCAGTCTCACTGCCGCGCTCTCACTCACCGGCATTCGGAGTTTGGCTGATTTCGGTAAGCTTGTGGGCCCCCTAGACCATCCAGTAGCTCTACCTCCGGTGAGAAACACGCGACGCTGCACCTAAATGCATTTCGGGGAGAACCAGCTATCACGGAGTTTGATTGGCCTTTCACCCCTACCCACAGCTCATCCCCTCAGTTTTCAACCTAAGTGGGTTCGGGCCTCCACGACGTCTTACCGTCGCTTCACCCTGGCCATGGGTAGATCACTCCGCTTCGGGTCTAGAACATGCCACTGATACGCCCTGTTCGGACTCGCTTTCGCTACGACTACCCCACACGGGTTAACCTCGCGACATGCCACTAACTCGCAGGCTCATTCTTCAAAAGGCACGCCGTCACCCCCAGCAGACCAAACTGCTCGAAGGCTCCGACGGATTGTAAGCGCACGGTTTCAGGTACTATTTCACTCCCCTCCCGGGGTACTTTTCACCTTTCCCTCACGGTACTAGTCCGCTATCGGTCACCAGGGAGTATTCAGGCTTATCGGGTGGTCCCGACAGATTCACAGCAGATTTCACGGGCCCGCTGCTACTCGGGCACCCTCCACGAGAGCCGGCATGTTTTCGTCTACGGGATTCTCACCCTCTACGACGGGCCGTTCCAGACCACTTCGACTAACACACCGGTTTCTTACTCTCGCCCACCATGACAGTGATGGGAAGAAGGGCCCCACGACCCCACGAGTGCAACGCCTGCCAGCTCTCACACACCCGCGGTTTAGCCTCTTCCGCTTTCGCTCGCCACTACTCACGGAATCACATGTTGTTTTCTCTTCCTGTGGGTACTGAGATGTTTCACTTCCCCACGTTCCCTCCACACGCCCTATATATTCAGGCGCGGGTAACACGACATCACTCGTGCTGGGTTTCCCCATTCGGAAATCCTCGGATCACAGCTCGGTTGACAGCTCCCCGAGGCATATCGCAGCCTCCCACGTCCTTCATCGGCTCCTGGTGCCAAGGCATCCACCGTACGCTCATAAACACTTACAACAAAGATGCTCGCGTCCACTGTGCAGTTCTCAAACAACACACAACACCCACTACTCACCCCACCGACCGGCAGAAGCTTTGACAGGCATCGTCGCTGATCGAACACTCGCGTGTTCTCTCAGGACCCAACAGTGCACCGATATAACTCTCTTCCCGCCGGCACTCGGACCGGCGGTGACGAAGAAAATACCTGTCAGCGTTCCACCCATGAGCACCACCGGATTACGTGTGAATCCGAAATGGCTCTGCCTGCATGCGTTTACCGTCCCCGACTGCTCGGGGTGCACGAGGAGTTGCTCCTTAGAAAGGAGGTGATCCAGCCGCACCTTCCGGTACGGCTACCTTGTTACGACTTCGTCCCAATCGCCGATCCCACCTTCGACGGCTCCCTCCCACGAGGGGTTAGGCCACCGGCTTCGGGTGTTACCGACTTTCATGACGTGACGGGCGGTGTGTACAAGGCCCGGGAACGTATTCACCGCAGCGTTGCTGATCTGCGATTACTAGCGACTCCGACTTCACGGGGTCGAGTTGCAGACCCCGATCCGAACTGAGACCGGCTTTAAGGGATTCGCTCCACCTCGCGGTATCGCAGCCCTCTGTACCGGCCATTGTAGCATGTGTGAAGCCCTGGACATAAGGGGCATGATGACTTGACGTCGTCCCCACCTTCCTCCGAGTTGACCCCGGCAGTCTCCTGCGAGTCCCCACCATTACGTGCTGGCAACACAGGACAAGGGTTGCGCTCGTTGCGGGACTTAACCCAACATCTCACGACACGAGCTGACGACAGCCATGCACCACCTGTACACCGACCACAAGGGAAACCCCATCTCTGGGGCGGTCCGGTGTATGTCAAACCCAGGTAAGGTTCTTCGCGTTGCATCGAATTAATCCACATGCTCCGCCGCTTGTGCGGGCCCCCGTCAATTCCTTTGAGTTTTAGCCTTGCGGCCGTACTCCCCAGGCGGGGCGCTTAATGCGTTAGCTACGGCACGGATCCCGTGGAAGGAAACCCACACCTAGCGCCCACCGTTTACGGCGTGGACTACCAGGGTATCTAATCCTGTTCGCTACCCACGCTTTCGCTCCTCAGCGTCAGTTACTGCCCAGAGACCCGCCTTCGCCACCGGTGTTCCTCCTGATATCTGCGCATTTCACCGCTACACCAGGAATTCCAGTCTCCCCTGCAGTACTCAAGTCTGCCCGTATCGCCTGCAAGCCCGCAGTTGAGCTGCGGGTTTTCACAGACGACGCGACAAACCGCCTACGAGCTCTTTACGCCCAGTAATTCCGGACAACGCTCGCACCCTACGTATTACCGCGGCTGCTGGCACGTAGTTGGCCGGTGCTTCTTCTGTACCTACCGTCACTTGCGCTTCGTCGGTACTGAAAGAGGTTTACAACCCGAAGGCCGTCATCCCTCACGCGGCGTCGCTGCATCAGGCTTGCGCCCATTGTGCAATATTCCCCACTGCTGCCTCCCGTAGGAGTCTGGGCCGTGTCTCAGTCCCAGTGTGGCCGGTCGCCCTCTCAGGCCGGCTACCCGTCGTCGCCTTGGTGGGCCGTTACCCCACCAACAAGCTGATAGGCCGCGGGCCCATCCTGCACCGGAAAACCTTTCCACCCCGGAACATGCATCCCGAGGTCCTATCCGGTATTAGACCCAGTTTCCCAGGCTTATCCCGAAGTGCAGGGCAGATCACCCACGTGTTACTCACCCGTTCGCCACTAATCCACCCAGCAAGCTGGGCTTCATCGTTCGACTTGCATGTGTTAAGCACGCCGCCAGCGTTCGTCCTGAGCCAGGATCAAACTCTCCGTTGAAGACTCTCAATCAAACCCCGAAGGGCCGATCAGCCATAAGCGTAGAGCCGAATCACTAGCAAAAAACTCAAACTAGCAAAAACACTGACCACCACAGACGGAAGAATGCGGCAGCCAGCAACAACCACCCCACAAAAGTGAAGTGACCGCACCAAAATAATTTGGCACTGACATTCATCGGCACACTGTTGAGTTCTCAAAGAACACGCACACACCGTCGCTTCGCGCTCTCGCGTTCGGCTCCGGGGCAACCGTTCTATCCTAACACTCCGAGTTCACCTACGCAATCAGCGTCTGCGATCATCGTGTCGGCCGTTCGGTCGGTCAGGACACAACCAACTTCCGTACCTCTCGGTCCGGGTCGGTGTCCGTGTCGCTCGAACGACGACAAAGTTACGCCACCGCTAACGGGCCGTCAAACCAGCAGGTCAGCGGCCCGTCAGCGGGTGAGGGCGTTCTCGTCAGCCGCGCTCGATGCGGACGCCGGCGAAGTTGCGCTTGCCTCTCCGCAGCACGAGCCAGCGACCGTGCAGAAGATCCGCACTCGACGGGACCCAGTCCTCGGACGCGACGCGCTGGTTGTTCACGGAGGCGCCCCCTTCCTTGATCGTGCGCCGGGCCGCGCCCTTGCTCTCGCACAGACCTGTTGCGACGAGCAGGTCGACGATCGTGTCGGGTTGCCCGTCGTGCACCTCGGCGACGGAAGCCTCTGCCAGGGCGGCGGAAAGGGTCGCCTCGTCCAGCTCCGAAAGCTCGCCTCGCCCGAACAACGCCCGACTCGCCAGTTCGACCGCGCGAGTGTTCGCCTCTCCGTGAACGAGAGTCGTCATCTCGGCCGCGAGCCGGCGCTGCGCTTCACGGGCGTGCGGCCGCTCGGCCGTCGCCGTCTCGAGTTCGGCGAGCTCCTCCTGATCCAGGAAGGTGAACCACCGCAGGTACTTCACGACGTCGGCATCCGCGGCGTTGACGAAGTACTGGTACCAGGCATAGGGGGTGGTCATCTGCGGATCGAGCCACAGGCTTCCGCCGCCGGTGGACTTTCCGAATTTCTTTCCGTCGGCGGAGGTGACGAGCGGGACCGTGAGCGCATGCACTGCCGCGGCGTCCGTCCGCCGGTTGAGCTCGACGCCCGCGATGATGTTGCCCCACTGGTCCGATCCACCCACCTGCAGGGTGCACCCGTGCTGACGACGCAACTGCACGTAGTCGTTGGCCTGGAGCAGCATGTAGCTGAATTCGGTGTACGAGATGCCGTCGCCCTCGAGCCGGCGTCTGACGGTGTCGCGCGCGAGCATGACGTTGACGGAGAAGTGCTTGCCGACATCGCGGAGGAAGTCGACGACGCTGAGGGAGGAGGTCCAGTCGGCGTTGTTCACGACGATCGCGCTGGTCGGGGAATCGTCGAAGTCGACGAACCGCTCGAGCTGCCCACGGATGCGTTCGGCCCACTCGGCGACCGTGTCCGCCGAGTTCATGGTCCGCTCCCCCACCTCGCGCGGGTCGCCGATCATGCCGGTGGCGCCGCCGGCCAGCACGATCGGCCGGTGGCCCGCCCGCTGAAAGCGCTTGAGTGCGAGCAACGGCACGAGGTGACCCGCGTGCAGACTGGGGCCGGTCGGGTCGAATCCGGCATAGAGCGTGACCGGGCCCGCGTCGAGGTCGCGGCGGAGTGTGTCGAGGTCGGTCGATTGGGCGATCAGCCCGCGCCAGGTCAGTTCGTCGAGGATGTGCTCAGTCACTGCTCGATCATCCCATCCGGCGCGGAGCGGCCGGCGCGCGCGGGCTGCGCCGGTAGGCCGACACGCCCACCGCCCCCGGAATCCACAGCCGCCACGGCCGCTCGGCCGCGACGCTGATACCCACGCGGGGTCCCGCCGCGACCCGCTCGGCGTCCCCCAGGGTGAGCCTCACCGAGGCGCCTTCGTCGAGCACGTCGATCCCGTTGTCCGCGAGCGTCAGCCCCAGAGCCTCGGCCAGGTTGCCGGGTCCGCGGGCGAGGTTCGACGCCGGAGTCCCGGCCGTTCGCCGGGCACGGACGGTCTCCTCCCCCGCAACGACTTCCGCGCCTCGCAGCAGCACGGCGGCAGCCACTCCGTCGGCTCCGACCGAGATGTTGGCGCAGTGGTGCAGCCCGTAGCTGCGGTAGACGTAGAGATGGCCCGCGGGGCCGAACATCACCGCGTTCCG
This sequence comes from Rhodococcus ruber, assembly GCF_016804345.1. Lineage (NCBI taxonomy): Bacteria > Bacillati > Actinomycetota > Actinomycetes > Mycobacteriales > Nocardiaceae > Rhodococcus > Rhodococcus ruber. The sequence continues at coordinate 3,215,090 of NZ_CP044211.1, forward strand.
AGGCGTACGTCCCCGGTAGGAATGCGCCGCCGGATCGGGCCAGGGACCGTCCTCGGGGCCCCCGTAGGCCTCCACCTCCGTGATCCGCAGCACCACCTCGCCCGCACACAGCGTGGCACCGAGGATCGTGTGGGCCGCCTTCAGCGGATCGACCGCGGTGAGCCGCTCGAACGCCACGGTCAGTCCGTCACCGGGTCCTCGGTCCAACCGGCCACCCCGCGCGCGACATAGTCCTCGTGTTCGGCGTCGGTCACGTCTCGGGCCTCGTCGACGAGGAGGACGGGGATGCCGTTCTCGATCGGATACGCCCGGCGCAACCGCGGGTTGTAGAGGACCGAATCGTCGACGAGGAGCAGCGGCCCCTTGTCCTGCGGGCAGGCCAGGATGCTCAGCAGCGTGGGATCGACAGCCACGGTTGTCCTCTCGACGGTGGTGTGGGGGCCGGACGGGCCCACGCTACCGTGCGCCCGGCGCCGGACCAGCGCCGACGCCGGCAAATCTCACTGCAACCGCTTTGGTGAACCGCTTGTAGGTGCCGGTATCGGGATCGGCGAACCACGACCGCACCGTCGGCTTCGGCAGGCCTCGTGCCGGCAGATCGCCGGACACGGGCCGGAATGTGGGCCCGAGGTCGATGTGCGGGACGACATGGACGAGATCGGGTCGTTCCGAGGCGGGGACTGCGTCGAGTGCCGCGGTGATCTCCGCGGCGCTCGGCGCGCGGTTCTCGCGGAGGGTGCAGGCGGCCACGGCGATTTCGGTGCCGGCGGTGCGCACACCGTAGACGACGCAGAGATCGACCTTCGGGATACTGCCGAGCGCGTCCGCCACCGGCTGCCCGTATACCGGCCCGTGCGGGGTACGGATGACACTGTGCTTGCTGTCGAGCAGCCAGTAGTCACCGTCCTGGTCTCGACGGAAGAGGTTCTCGGTGGGCACCCATACGTCACCGACTTCGAACACACCTCGCATGACACCGGGCAGTGCTTCGGTGGAGGCACTGGGCCGCCCGAGCAGGAGTCCGACCTCGCCGTCCGCGCTTTCGCGGACGAAGCCCCGCGGATCCTCCACCAGGCGCCCGGTCGTGGGATCCCATGCGGCAAGGCGAGCCTCGGCGCTGCCGGGCAGGGGCCGTCCCTTGCACCCGATCTTGGCACCCGAGACGTTGGCCAGGACGACCTCGCCGTCGGTGGAGGCATAGAACTCGAGCACCTGTGCGGGAGCAAAACGTTCGAGGGTCCGCCGCCACAGTCCGGTGGTCATGCCCGAGCCGATGAAGAGGCGGACGGGATGGATCTCGTCGATGTGCAGCGCGGGGCTGTCGAGGATGTCCCTCATCATCGCCCAGGTGTAGGTGACGACGGTGACGCCGTAACGGTGAACTTCCTCGCTGAAGCGTGCGGGATCGAGACCGTGGGACAGGGCTATCCGGCAGCCTCCCGCGAGTGCGCCGCCGAAGCTGACCAGCAGACCGGACGAATGATAAAGCGGGGCAAGGCAATAGACCGTGTCACCGCGGCCGAGCGCGGCGGCGGTGGCGGTCCCGAAGGCGGAGAGCGCCCATCGGTGGTTGGAGATCTGACGCATCTCCAGGGTGTCACCACTCCCGGTGAACAGGAGAAAGGCAAGTTCCCGCGCGACACCGGGATCGGGGGCATACCAGCCGGGGAGTTCGATCGTGGTGATGTCGAGGTGCTCGAGATCGGCGACGTCTGCACCGGGCGGGATGTCGAGTTCGCGAATGCTGCCCCCGCCGAGGACCAGGGCCGGGATCCCCGTGGCGAGCGCCCGATCGAGGTTCTCGGGGTCGGTGATGATCTTCTGGACACCACCCGATCGGATCGCCTCGTCGAGGTCGGGGCCGGGTGGGAGCAGGACCGACACCGCTCCGATCCGGGAGACGGCCGTGACCGCGGCCATCGCGCTGGGGCGGGTGTCCATCAGGATGCCGACGTGGGCGGCGGGACGCACACCGGAGTGCACCAGTCCGCGCACCACGTTGTCGATCCGGCGATTGACTTCGGCGAAGGTGTAGACGCGGTCTTCGTAGATGAAGCACTCGCGGTGCGGTCCCTTGCGGCACTGCTCGGTGAGGACACCGGCAAGGGAGATGCGGGTACGGGGCTGGATCTGTCCGAGCCGGGCCAGTCGTGGCAGGGCGCGGGCCGCTTCCCCCGACAGTTCCCGCGCGCCGCGCACCGTCTCGGAGGCCAGGTCGGCGATGCCCTTGCCGACCTCTACGCCGACCTCCGCGATGGTGGCGACGGTGTGGGTGAGCCGGGTCGCGACGGACACCCCGGTTTCCCCTTCCGCGTGGAGTTCGGGGATCGCCATCCGGCCGACGCCGACCGGTCGGTCGCCGTGCCCTTCGCGCCACTGCACCCATTCGCCGACGGCGGGCCAGGTCTGCCGGGCCGCAGTGCCACCCACGACGAGTCCGAAATGCCCTGCGCGTAGCGAATATTCGAAAACCTGGGCCCGGGGGGCGGCCTTGCGGATGCCGCGCACCGCAAGGGGCTGGCCGATGTCGTCCACCTCGCCGACGAACGCGAGGATCGGACAGGTTATCTCGGCCAGGCTCACAGCACGGTCGTTGATGACGAATCCGCCACTGACCATGCGGTTGTGCACGATGAACTGGCGGAGCAGTTCGGCCACCGCGGGACCGGACCAGGCCACCCACCCCTCGGTGTCGAGGAAGCGACGCTGGGGTTCGCGCGGCAGGAGGGCTTCCCGGTCGTGCAGTTGCATGAGGAACTCGATGCGCGACCGCACCGTCTTGACAGGATCGAGGAACTGGAAACCGGTCTTGGCCATCCAACCGGTGATGGCGAGACGGTTGAAGACGTGGTCGGCGAGGAAGTCGGCAGCCCGGACCGCGACGCCCTCCGGGATTCCGAACGGCAACGCGGCCAGGGTGTCCACCGGGCTGCCGAAGGTGATCAGGCTCGCGACGTGCCGACTGCGGCGGTAGGCAGCGGCCTGATAGCAGAACATCCCGCCCTGCGAGTAGCCGGCGAGGTGGATGTCACGACCGGTGTAGTCGTGCACGTGATCGACGATCTCGTCGAGGGCGATGATGTGATCGGTGAGGGTGCGGTCCCACCCGCCTTCCTCCCGGTCCGGGGAACCGAAGTCGACCACCCAGGGGTCGAGGCCCATCGAGTGCAGGATGCCGACCGCTCCCGTCTCACGGGTGACGTCGTACACGTCCGCCGACATCATCATCGGGGGAACCATCACCACCGGAGCACCGGTCTCGGCGGCGTCGGATTCCGGATAGTAATGCCGCAGCCTGTACATGCCGGTCCGCTCGACGACCTGGAACGGGGACGGGGTCGCCCCCGTTTCCAAGCCGCCGTGACGGATCACCTCGAGGCCGTTCTGCGCGGTCGCCACCACACGTCGCAGGGGCCCCATCACCGATCCACCGCCCAGTGCCACGAACCTCTTCCCATCCGCCGAGTTCTGCGTGTGTCGACCCTGTCAGGAATGACAGCCTGCCACATTACGTCGACCCGATGGCCCCGTTCACCGAGCAGGCCGGTCAGCCGCGCACCCAGTCCCGCAGCGCGCGGGCGGCGGCACGGACACCGTCGAGCTGTTCACCGACCCGCACGCCCGCGGTGCCGCCGCGGGCGTTGCGCGAGGCGATCGAGCCCTCCACGGTGAGGACCTCACGTACCTGCGGGGTCAGTGCGGCATCGACGGCGGCCAGTTCGTCGTCGGTCAGTTCCTCGAGTCCGACTCCCCGCGCCTCCGCCGCCCGCACGCAGGCGCCGGCCGCTTCGTGCGCGATCCGGAACGGCACTCCCTGGCGCACCATCCACTCGGCGATGTCGGTGGCGAGGGTGAACCCGGCGGGTGCCAGCTCGGCCATGCGATCGGTGTGGAAGGTCAGGGTGGACACGAGACCGGTGATCGCCGGCAGGAGGAGCTCGAGCTGCGCGACCGAGTCGAACACCGGCTCCTTGTCCTCCTGCAGGTCCCGGTTGTACGCCAGCGGCTGGGCCTTGAGCGTGGCGAGCAGGCCGGTGAGATTGCCGATGAGGCGGCCGGCCTTGCCCCGGGTCAGTTCGGAGACGTCCGGGTTCTTCTTCTGCGGCATGATCGACGAGCCGGTTGACCACTCGTCGGCGAGGGTGATGTAGCCGAACTCCGGCGTGCTCCACAGGATGACCTCTTCCGCCATGCGGGAGAGGTCGACCGCGATCATTGCGAACACGAACGCGGCCTCGGCGGCGAAATCCCGCGAGGAGGTGGCGTCGATCGAGTTCTCGGCAGCGGAGTCGAAGTTCAGCTCGGCCGCGATCGCGTCGGGGTCCAAGCCGAGGGAGGAGCCCGCCAGCGCCCCGGAGCCGTACGGGGAGACCGCGGCACGCGCATCGAAGTCCCGTAGCCGCTGTACGTCGCGCAGCAGCGGATGGGCGTGAGCGAGCAGGTGGTGCGCGAGCAGTACCGGCTGTGCCGCCTGCAGGTGGGTCTTGCCCGGCATCACGGCCGTGGGATGGGCGGCGGCCTGGTCGGCGAGGGCGTCGACGACGGCGAGGACCCCGTCGGCGATGCGTCGCGCCGCGTCGCGCAGCCACATCCGGAACAGCGTGGCGACCTGGTCGTTGCGGGAGCGGCCGGCGCGCAGCCGGCCTCCGACCTCGGGTCCGACCCGCTCGATGAGCCCACGTTCGAGAGCGCCGTGGACGTCCTCGTCGGACTCGGCGGGGGTGAACGCACCGGAGGCGACGTCGGTGGCGAGCCTGTCGAGACCGTCGAGCATGGCGGTCAGGTCGGCATCGCTGAGCAGTCCGGCCTTGTGCAGCACCCGTGCGTGTGCCTTGGAAGCTCGGACGTCGTAGGGGGCGAGTGCCCAGTCGAAGTGGGTGGATTTGCTCAGCGCCGCCATGGCGGCGGCCGGTCCGGATGCGAACCGGCCGCCCCACAGGGCGCCTTCGTTGGTGCCGTGAGCGGTCATCGCTACAGGCCCAGATCCCGCTTCGCGGCGACCTTGGAGGACAGGCCGTGGATCTGGACGAAGCCCTTGGCGTTGGACTGGTCGAAGGTATCGCCCTCGTCGTAGGTGGCGAGGTTGAAGTCGTACAGCGATTCGGCGCTGCGGCGACCGTTGACGGCGATATGGCCGCCGTGCAGGACGAGCCGGATGTCGCCGGAGACGTGCTCCTGGGTGTTCTGGACGAACGAGTCGAGCGCGTACTTCAGCGGCGAGAACCAGAGGCCGTCGTAGACCAGCTCACTCCAGCGCTCCTCCACGCGACGCTTGTACCGTCCCAGTTCGCGTTCGAGCGTGACGTGTTCGAGTTCCTGGTGGGCGTGGATGAGGGTGAGCGCGCCGGGGGCTTCGTAGATTTCGCGGCTCTTGATGCCGACGAGCCGGTCCTCGACCATGTCGAGACGGCCGACGCCCTGGGCGCCGGCGCGGCGGTTCAGTTCCTGGATGGCCTCGAGCACGGTGACCGACCGGCCGTCGATCGCGGTGGGCACACCCTTGTCGAAGGTGATGATCAGCTCGTCGGGGGCCTGCCAGTTGAGGCTGGGGTCCTCGGTGTAGTCGTAGACGTCCTTGGTGGGGGCGTTCCACAGGTCCTCGAGGAAGCCGGTCTCGACGGCCCGGCCCCACACGTTCTGGTCGATCGAGAACGGGGACTTCTTGGTGACGTTGATCGGCAGGTTGTGCTCGCCGGCGAAGGCGATGGCCTTCTCACGGGTCCACGCGTAGTCGCGGACGGGTGCGATGACCTCGAGATCGGGGGCGAGGGCGCCGAATCCGACCTCGAACCGGACCTGGTCGTTGCCCTTGCCGGTGCACCCGTGCGAGACGACGGTGCCGCCGTGCTCGCGGGCCGCCTCGACGATGTGCTTGACGATCAGCGGGCGGCTGATCGCGGAGACCAGCGGGTAACGGTCCATGTAGAGGGCATTGGCCTGCACGGTCGGCAGGCAGTACTCCTCCGCGAACTCGTCCTTGGCGTCGACGACGACGGATTCGACCGCGCCGCAGTCGAGGGCGCGCTGGCGCACGACCTCCATGTCCTCGCCGCCCTGGCCGAGATCGATGGCGACGGCGACGACCTCCTTGCCGGTCTCCTTGCCGATCCAGCTGATGGCGACGGAGGTGTCCAGCCCGCCCGAGTAGGCGAGTACGACGCGATCGGCCATTGTGTTTGTGCTCCTTCTTGATTGAACGTGCGTCTATCGGTGCTCGGTGCGCGATCGGATCAGGCCAGGGATTCGATCTTCGCGGCGAGGTCGGCTCCGGTGAGGGGCTCACGCGCGATCACCGCGATGGTGTCGTCGCCGGCGATGGTGCCGACCACTTCGGGTAATGATGCCCGATCGAGTGCGCTGGCCAGATAGTGCGCTGCTCCTGGTGGGGTGCGGAGCACCGCGATGTTGCCGCTCGAGTCGGTGGAGACCAGCAGTTCGCCGAGGAGGCGGGAGAGTCGGTCGGTGCCTCCGGAGACGCCTCGGACGGGGCTCCCGTCCTCGGGGACGACGTACACCCCGGGGCCGCCGTCGGCGCCGCGGAGTTTGACCGCACCGAGCTCCTCGAGGTCGCGGGAGAGGGTGGCGTTGGAGACCTCGATGCCTTCGGCGGCGAGCAGCGCGGCGAGTTCCGGTTGGCTGCGGATCGCACGGGTGGCGACGAGCGCGGTGATCCGGGCCTGCCGGGCCGCGCGGGTCGGGGCCGCGGCGGCGCCGGCGCCGCTCGACGGTTCGGCCACGCTGCTCACGGCTACCGTTCGCGCTGCTCGAGCAGCCATACGAGCAACGCCTTCTGGGCGTGGAGGCGATTTTCGGCCTCGTCCCACACCACCGACTGCGGTCCGTCGAGGACCTCGTCGGTGACCTCGTCACCGCGGTGGGCCGGCAGGCAGTGCAGCACGACGGCCTTCGGGTCGGCGAGCGCGAGCAGCTCGGCGTTGACCTGGTACGGACGGAAGGGACCGACGCGGTCGAGTCCGTCGTTCTCCTGGCCCATGGAGGTCCAGGTGTCGGTGACGAGGGCGTCGGCACCGGTGGCGGCGGCGCGCGCGTCCTCGGTGAGGGTGATCTGCGCGCCGGTGTCGGCGGCGCGGGCGCGGGCCGCTGCCACGACGGCGGGATCCGGAGCGAAACCGGCGGGGGCGGCGATCGTGACGTCGATGCCGGCGGTGACGCCGCCGAGCATGAGCGAGTGCGCCATGTTGTTGGCGCCGTCACCGAGGTAGGTCAGTTTCAGTCCCTGCAGCTCCCCCTTGTGCTCGCGCAGGGTGAGCAGGTCCGCGAGGACCTGGCAGGGGTGGTACTCGTCGGACAGGGCATTGACGAGGGGCACGGTGGCGCCTTCGGCCATCGCCTGGAGCCGGTCCTGGCCGAAGGTGCGCCAGACGACGGCGTCGACGTAGCGGGACAGGACGCGGCCGGTGTCCTGCAGGGTTTCTTCCCGTCCGAGCTGGGTGGTGCGGCCGTCGACGACGACGGCGTGGCCGCCGAGCTGGGCGATTCCCATCTCGAAGGAGAAGCGGGTGCGGGTCGAGTTCTTCTCGAAGATGACGCCGACGCCGCGCGGGCCCTCGAGCGGGCGGGCCGAGAACGGCGCCTTCTTCAGGGCCGCGGCGAGGTCGAGAACCTCGCGCTGTTGTGCGGGCGTGAGGTCGTCGTCCTTCAGGAAGTGCTTCACCATGGGTCTAGTTTCCTTCCTGCCGGGCGGCGTCGAGCACGCAGGGCAGTGTCGCGACGAATCCGTCGGCCTGTTCCTGGGTGAGGATCAGCGGTGGGGCGAGGCGGATGACGTCGGGGGCGGCAGCGTTGACGAGATAGCCGGCGTCCCGGGCTGCCGCTTCGACGGCGGGGGCCCGGGTGTCGGTGAGGACGATGCCGAGCAGCAGGCCGGCGCCGCGGACGTGGTCGACGAGGGGGTGGCCGAGTGCCTCGATGCCGGTGGCGATGGACTTGCCGACGGCGTCGACGTGGGCGAGCAGGTCCTGTTCGTCGATGGTGCGCAGGACGGCGAGCGCGGCGGCGGCGCACACCGGGTTGCCGCCGAAGGTGGTGCCGTGCTTGCCGGGCTGGAAGAACTCGGCGGCCGGACCGGTGGCGAGGACGGCACCGATGGGCAGGCCACCGCCGAGACCCTTGGCGAGGGTCATGACATCGGGCACGATTCCGGCGGTCTGGTGGGCGAAGAACGTCCCGGTGCGGGCGATGCCGGTCTGCACCTCGTCGAGAACGAGCAGTGCCCCACGTTCTGCGGTGATCCGGCGGGCCTGGACGAGGTAGCCCTCGGGGGGCACGACCACGCCGGATTCGCCCATGATCGGTTCGAGGAACACGGCGGCGGTGTTCTCGTCGACGGCGGCGTCGAGGGCCTCGGCGTCGCCGTAGGGGACGAATTCGACGCCGGGGGGCATGGGTTCGAACGGGGCGCGCTTGTCCGGCTGGCCCGTGAGGGCCAGGGCCCCCATGGTGCGGCCGTGGAAGGCCTTCTCCGCGGCGATGATCTTGGGGCGTCCGGTGAGCCGGGCGAGCTTGAACGCGGCTTCGTTGGCTTCGGTGCCGGAGTTGCAGAAGAACGCCCGGCCGGGGTGCCCGAAGTGCGCGAGGAGGTGTTCGGCGAGTTCGACGACGGGTCCGCTGGCGTAGAGGTTGGACACGTGACCGAGCGTGTCGAGTTGCGCGGTGACGGCGTCGCGGATGGCGGGATGGCGGTGGCCGAGGGCGTTGACGGCGATGCCGCCGAGCAGGTCGAGGTACTGCTTGCCGTCGGCGTCGGTGACGACGGCACCGTCGCCGGCGACGAGGGCGACCTTGGGGACGCCGTAGTTGTTCATCAGCGACCCGGCCCAGCGCTGCTGGAGTTCGGAGGTGCCGGTCATGGGGTGCCTTCCTGGGTGGGCGCGGTCGCCCGGGGGTGGGTGGGAGTGACCATCGTGCCGATGCCTTCCTCGGTGAGGAGTTCGAGCAGCACCGAGTGCGGCTGGCGGCCGTCGATGACGTGGGCGGTGGGCACGCCACCGCGGACGGCTCGCAGGCAGGCTTCCATCTTGGGGACCATGCCGGCGTCGAGGGACGGCAGCAGCTCGGCCAGGGCGTCGGCGTCGATGCTGGTGGCGAGGGAACTGCGGTCGGGCCAGTCGGTGTAGAGGCCCTCGACGTCGGTGAGGACGACGAGTTTCTCCGCGCCGAGCGCCTCGGCGAGCGCGGCGGCGGCGGTGTCGGCATTGATGTTGTGGACCACGCCGTCGGCGTCGGGGGCGATGGTGGAGACGACGGGGATGCGACCGGCCGCGACGAGGTCGTGGACGGCGGCGGGGTCCACGGAGGTGACGTCGCCGACGAGACCGATGTCGGTGTCCTCGCCGTCGACGACGACCGTGCGGCGGGTGGCGGTGAACAGGTGGGCGTCCTCGCCGGAGATCCCGACGGCGTACGGGCCGTGGGCGTTGATCAGGCCGACGAGTTCGCGGCCGACCTGGCCGAACAGCACCATGCGGACGACGTCCATCACCTCGGGGGTGGTGACGCGGAAACCACCGCGGAACTCCCCTGCCATGCCCAGTCGCTTCAGCATGGCGTTGATCTGCGGTCCGCCGCCGTGGACGACGACGGGATGGACGCCGACGGTGCGCAGGAATGCCATGTCGGCGGCGAAGGCGCGCTTGAGCCGGTCGTCGATCATGGCGTTGCCGCCGTACTTGACCACGACGGTCTTGTCCCGGAATTTCTGCAGCCACGGCAGCGCCTCGGCGAGGACGTACGCCTTCTGGTGGGCGGTGAGCTGCGCGATGGGATCGGTGGTCGTCTCGGTTCCGGTCATGACGAGTAGGCCGAGTTCTCTTCGACGTATCCGTGGGAGAGGTCGGTGGTGCGGATGGTCACCTCGGCGTCACCGACGCCGAGGTCGATGTCGAGGGCGATGTCGGGGCCGGACAGGTCGACCTCTCGGGCGCCGGGAGCGCCCACGCCGTCGAGGCACACCGGGGATCCGTTGAACGTGACGGAGATGCGATCGGGGTCGAGCGCGATGGGCGCGATGCCGATGGCGGCGAGCACACGCCCCCAGTTGGGGTCGGAACCGAACAGGGCGGTCTTGACGAGGTTGTCGCGTGCGACGGTCCGGGCGCCCACGAGGGCGTCCTGCTCGGTGGCGGCGCCGCGGACGGTGATGGTGACCCGTTTGGTGACGCCCTCGGCGTCGGCCATCATCTGCCCGGCGAGGTCGTCGCACACGGCGAGGACGGCGGCGTCGAGCTGCTCCTGGCTGGGGGCGATGCCGCTGGCTCCGGACGCGAGCAGCAGCACGGTGTCGTTGGTGGAGGTCGACCCGTCGACGTCGAGACGGTCGAACGTGAGCCGGGTGGCGGCGCGCAGGGCACGGTCGAGCTGCTCGGCGGTGGCCACCGCGTCGGTGGTGAGCACGCACAGCATCGTGGCCAGGGCGGGGGCGAGCATGCCTGCGCCCTTGGCCATGCCGCCGACGTTCCACTTGTCGGCGTGGTGCAGGGCGGCCTGTTTGGGCACGGTGTCGGTGGTCATGATGGCGTAGGCGGCATCGGTGCCGCCGGAGATCCCGCCGGCGAGTTCGTGGACGATCTCCGCGACACCGGCGAGCACCTTGTCCATCGGCAGTCGGTCGCCGATGAGGCCGGTCGAACACACCGCGACTTCGCCGGCACCGGTCTCGGTGCCCCAGTTGCTGAGCGTTTCGGCCACCTTCTCCGCGGTGGCGTGGGTGTCCTGGAAGCCGCCCGGTCCGGTGCAGGCGTTGGCGCCGCCGGAATTGAGGATCACGGCGCGCAGCGCGCCGGACGTCAGGACCTGCTGCGACCACAGCACGGGCGCGGCCTTGATCTTGTTGGTGGTGAAGACGCCGGCTGCGGTCAGCTCCGGGCCCTCGTTGAAGACCAGCGCGAGGTCCGGGTTGCCGGAGGCCTTGATGCCGGCGGGGATACCGGCGGCGCGGAACCCGGCCGGCGACGTGACGCCCTGGGTGCGGATCAGGCGGCCGCCGGCGATCTCGACCGCGTCGGCGTAGACGTGCTCGTCGGTGGACTGTCTGTCGATGCTCACGGGGCGACTCCCACGGTGGACAGGCCGGCGGTCTCGGGCAGGCCGAGCGCCAGGTTCATGGACTGCACCGCCGCGCCGGCGGTGCCCTTGGTCAGGTTGTCGAGCGCGGCGACGACGACGAGGACGCCGGCGTCGGGGTCGACGGTGACGGCGAGCTGCACGGCGTTGGAGCCGAGTACCGCGCCGGTGCTGGGCAGCGTCCCTTCGGGCAGTACCTGCACGAACGGCTCGTCGGCGTAGGCCTTCTCGTACACGGCCCGGGCCTCGTCGGCGGTGGCGGTGGTGGGGGCGGTGCAGGTGGCGAGGATGCCCCGCGGCATCGGCGCCAGCACGGGGGTGAAGGAGACGGACACTGCGGCGTCGGTCAGGGTGGCGAGGTTCTGCTTGATCTCGGGGGTGTGCCGGTGTGCTCCGCCGACGGCGTAGGCCCGGACCGAGCCCATGACCTCGGAGCCGAGGAGGTCGGCTCGGAGGGACCTGCCGGCGCCGGAGGTACCGGATACGGCGACGACGTGGACTGTCGGCTCGACGATGCCGGCCGCGACGGCGGGGGCCAGGGCCAGGGTGGCCGAGGTGGGATAGCAGCCGGGGACCGCGATCCGGGTGGCGCCGATCAGGTGCTCGCGCTTGCCGGGTAGTTCTGGCATCCCGTACGGCCAGGTCCCCGCATGTTCCCCGCCGTACCAGCGCTCCCAGTCGGCGGACTCGGACAGGCGGAAGTCGGCGCCGCAGTCGATGACGACGGTGGTGTCGGGCAGCTGTTCGGCGATGACGGCGGAGTGGCCGTGCGGCAGGCCGAGGAACACGACGTCGTGGCCGCTCAGGGTCTCGGAGTCGGTGGCGTCGAGGACGCGGTCGGCAAGCGGGAGCAGGTGGGGATGGAATTCGCGGAGCCTCGCGCCGGCGTTGCCACCGGCGGTGAGTGCACCGACGACGAGCCGGCCGTCCTGGTAGGCGGGATGCCCGAGGAGCAGACGCAGGATCTCGCCCCCCGCGTACCCGCTCGCCCCTGCGACGGCGACCCGAATCGGTGACTGTGCGGTCGCCGTGAATTCCGGTGAGTTACCCATGCGATTGATTATGCACCATCATGCAACTTCATTCATGCGGGTGGGTCGGACCGAGCCCGGTTCACCCCTCGGCCAGCGAGCGACGGATCTCGCGCAGCCTGTCGGCGGCGGCCTGTCGGCGCTCGTCGAACTGCTCCTCGAGCGTGCGTCCCGCTGCGCTCTCGCGGGCGAGTTCCTCCGCACCGGTCGCGGTGCCCGCGCGGCGCTCGATCTTCTCCCGCACCGCGTCGAACGTGGGTACCCCGGCCGAGGTGTAGCCGGGGTCCTTCCCCTCGGCGGGTGTCACGTCCGGCCCGACCGGGGACGGCGGAACATCCGGCACCGACGGGGAACCCGGTTCCGCCGGGGTCACATCCGGCACCGACGGCGAACCCGGTTCCGCCGGGGTCACATCCGGCACGGGCGCGTCCGGGGCATCGGGGGCGGGTGAGGACGGATCGGTGGTCATGCTCCCAGGCTACGTCCGCGGCGGTGGCTCAGTGCCGCAGTTCGGCGCCGACCGCCGTGCCGGCCGCGGCCACAGCGGCGTCCCGGGCCGCGCTGGCCTCGTCCTCCGTGAGGGTGCGGTCTGCCGCGCGGAAGCGCAGAGCGAAGGCGAGCGACTTACGCCCCTCCCCCACCTGCGCCCCCTCGAACACGTCGAACAGGCGGATGTCTTCGAGCAGTTCGCCGCCGCCCGCGCGCAGCGCCTCCTCGACGTCGGCGGCCGGGATCTCCTCGGCCACGACGACGGCGACGTCCTGCAGCACAGCGGGGAACGGGGAGATCTTCGGCGCCGGCAGCGACTCCACCATCGGCAGCGCGTCGAGGTCGAGTTCGAAGGCGCACGTGCGGGCGGGCAGCCCGGCCCGCTCGAGCACTGCCGGATGCAACTCACCGGCGTGACCGACGACGACACCGTCGACCAGTAGTTCGGCGCAGCGGCCCGGATGCCACGGCAGGTACTGCGCGGCGCGGCGCTGCAGCCGGACACCCGCGGCGGCCGCGACGGTCTCGGCCGCGGCGAACGCGTCGGTCGCGTCCGCGGGCCGGCCCGGCCCCCACGGCCCGGCGGGTTCCCGCAGGCCGCACAGCACCGCCCCGACGTGGACGGGCTGCGCAGGCAGCGAGCCCTCGAGCAGCGCGATCTCCTCGTCCGTGGGGCGCCGGTCCACCGGCAGGGGCGGCACCGGCCGGGTGCCGGGGCCGGGCAGGACGACCTGCGCGATCGCATAGAGCGCCAGGTCGCGCTGACCTCGGGACACGTTGCGGGCGAGCACCTCGAGCAGGCCGGGCAGCAGCGTCGTCGCCAGCTCGGGACGATCGGCCTCGAGCGGGTTGAGGACCGTCGTGGTGGTGCGGCGGGGGTCATCGGCGGCGAGACCCCACGTGTCGAATACGTGCGCCGGCAGGAAGACGGGGGCGAGCACCTCGACGTGACCGTCGGCGGCCAGGGCGCGGCCCACGGCGCGGCGTCGTTTCTGGCTCGGGGTCAGTCCGCGGCCCGCCGGGGCGGCCGGGAGCACGGACGGGATCTGTTCGAGCCCCTCGAGCCGGAGCACCTCCTCCACGAGGTCGGCGGGCTGACGCAGGTCGGGACGCCAGGTCGGCGGCGTGACCACGAGCTGGCCGTGTCCGTCCGGGCCGACACCGACCTCGACGCCGCACCCGATCTGGGTGAGCCGGCGCGCGGCGGTGCCGGTCGGGTAGGCGACCCCGGCGGTGCGGTCGGGCAGGTCGATGTCCATGCGGATCGAGACCGGCTCGACGGGGACGGACAGGTCGGTCAGGACCGGCTCGACGCGGCCACCGGCGATCTCCACGAGCAGCGCCGCGGCCCGGTCCAGGGCCGGCAGCGCCACTTCGGGGTCGACGTTGCGCTCGAAACGCTTGCCCGCCTCGCTCACCAGCTTGTGGCGCCGGGCGCTGCGGAACACGGCCAGCGGATCCCAGGTGGCGGCCTCGAGCAGGACCTCGGTGGTCGTGCCGCTCACCTCGGTCGCGGCGCCGCCCATGATGCCGGCGAGGGAGATCACCCCGGAGTCGTCGGTGATGACGACGTCCTCGGGATCAAGGGTGCGTTCGACGCCGTCGAGTGTCGTCAGCTTCTCCCCCGCCTTCGCACGCCGGACGACGAGCTCACCGCGGAGGGTGGCGGCGTCGAAGGCGTGCAGCGGCTGGCCGAGCTCGAGCAGCACGTAGTTGGTGACGTCGACCGCCGGGGAGATCGGGCGGATGCCGGACAGCAGCAGCCGCCGTTGCAGCCACCACGGGGACACGGCATGGGGGTCGATGCCGGTGACCTTGCGGGCAGCGAAGCGGGTGGCGCCGGTTTCGCGTTCGAGCCGGATGGGGTACGCCGGGCCGTCGGCGGGGTGGGGTGCGACGTGCGCGGGATCGGCGAACTCGAGGTCGAAGCCGCACGCGAGTTCGCGGGTCAGGCCGCGCAACGAGAAGCAGTAGCCGCGGTCGGGCGTGATGTTCAGCTCGATGACGGTGTCGCCGAGGCCGAGGAGGTCGTTGGCGTCGGTGCCCGGCTCGGCGGTGCCCTCCTCGAGCACGAGGATGCCCGAGTGGTCCTTGCCGACCCCGAGCTCGGCGACGGAGCAGATCATCCCGTCGGAGACCTGGCCGTAGGTCTTACGGGAGGCGATGGCGAAGCCGCCGGGCAGCACCGCGCCGGGCAGTGCGACGACCACCAGGTCACCCTCGGCGAAGTTGCGGGCGCCGCACACGATGCCGCGCGGGGCGTCCTCGCCGACGTCGACCTGGCAGAATCGGATGGGCTTCTTGAATTCGGTGAGCTCGGTGATCTCGAGGACGCGGCCGACGACGAGGGGGCCGTCGATGCGCGCGAGGGTGTCGACCTCCTCCACCTCGAGTCCGACCCGGACGAATCCCGCGTCGAGTTCCTCGGCAGTGACGTCCCACTCGGGGGTGGCGCGCTGCAGGATCTCGGTCAGCCAGGACTGCGCTACTCGCACTTTTCGCTCAGCTCTTTCGGTCGGTTCGGTAGTCGGATCTCGGGTCGGGCGGTGTCAGCCCTGCACCCCGAAGGGGAGGGTGAAGCGGATGTCGCCCTCGACGATGTCGCGCATGTCGGAGATGCCGTTGCGGAACTGCAGGGTGCGCTCGAGGCCCATGCCGAACGCGAAGCCGGTGTACTCGTCCGGGTCGATGCCGCTCGCGCGCAGCACGTTGGGGTTGACCATGCCGCAGCCGCCCCATTCGACCCAGCCGGCGCCGCCCTTCTTCTTGGGGAACCACACGTCCACCTCGGCGGACGGCTCGGTGAACGGGAAGTAGTTCGGGCGCATCCGGGTGCGGGTCTCGGGTCCGAACAGGGCGCGGGCGAACGCGTCGAGGGTGCCGCGCAGGTGGGCCATGGTCAGGCCCTTGTCCACGGCGAGGCCTTCGATCTGGGAGAACACCGGGGTGTGCGTGGCGTCGAGCTCGTCGGTGCGGAAGGTGCGGCCGGGGCACACCACGTAGATGGGGATGTCCCGGTGCAGCATGGTGCGCACCTGCACCGGCGAGGTGTGGGTGCGCAGCACCTGCCGTGAGCCCTCCGGCGCGATGTGGAAGGTGTCCTGCATCGTGCGGGCGGGATGGTCGGGCAGGAAGTTCAGCGCGTCGAAGTTGAAGTGCTCGGTTTCGACCTCGGGGCCCTCGGCGATCTCCCAGCCCATGCCGACGAACACGTCCGCGATCTGGTCGGAGATGATCGTGATGGGATGCCGCGCACCGGCGGGGCGGCGGCCGGCGGGGAGGGTGACGTCGATGGCCTCGGCGACGAGGACCGCGGCGTCGCGCTCGGCGAGGAGCACGGCGCGGCGCTCGTCGTACGCCGCGGTGACAGCGCCGCGAGCGGCGTTGACCCGCTTGCCGGCGTCGGCGCGCTGGTTGCCGGGCAGGCTACCCAGGGCGCGTTTGGCGAGGGAGACGGGAGCCTTGTCGCCGAGGTGGTCGATCCTGGCCTGCGCGAGTGCGTCGAGGTCGGTGGCGGCGGCGAACGCCTTCAGTGCGGCCTGGGTGGACGCGGCGAGCGACTCCTCGCTCAGGGCGCTCGGATCGACTGCCGGCGGGGTGCCGCCCTCATTCTTGGCCACGACCGGTGCATCTCCTTCTTCGGGCGAACAGTGGGTGTGGTGCCACGTTCGGCGTCGAGCGGATCGCGCCAGCGCAGCACCCGAATCCTAGGTGATGGCCGGGTCCCGTCAGGGCACGGCCCTGTCGGCGCGATGCTGCACGCGCGCGCTCGCGTACAGGCAGATCGAGGCCGCGGTGGCAAGGTTCAACGATTCGGCGCGGCCGCGGATGGGAATGCGCACCCGATGGTCCGCCCGTGCCGCGACCGCCGGGTCGAGACCGTGCGCTTCGTTGCCGAACAGCCAGGCGGTGGGGGCGGCGAGCAGCTCGTCGGCGTCGTCGAGATCGACCTCGCCGTCGGCGGCGGTGGCGAGCACCTGCAGTCCGGCGGCGGCGAGTGCGTCGAGAACCGTACCGGTGTCGCGTTCCCGGGCGAGCGGGAGATGGAACACGCTGCCCGCGGAGGCCCGGACGCATTTGCCGTTGTGGGGATCGACGCTGTCGCCGGCGAGGACCACCGCGTCGGCGCCGACCGCGTCGGCCACGCGGATGACGGTGCCGGCGTTGCCGGGCTCGGCGATCCCGACGGGCACGGCGAGCAGCCGGGGCGACGGTGTCAGGGCCCGCGCGAGCGGCACGTCGAGCAGATCGCACACGGCGACGATGCCCGGCGGGGTGACGGTGTCCGAGAGCCGGGTGGCGGCCCGCTCGGTGACGGTGCAGACCCGCACGCCCCGGCGGTGGGCGGCGTCGAGCAGACCGTGGTAGCGGGCGGCGGCGGCCTCGGTGACGAACACCTCGTGCACGACGGCCGTGGCGAGGGCCTCGCCGACGGAGTTCTCGCCCTCGGCGAGGAAGCGGCCGGCCTTGCGGCGGTCGGCGGTGCGCAGCAGTTTGACAGCAGAAACGACCCGCGGGGTGCGCTCGGTGAGCGGGTCCACGGGTCGTTCCTGTGCCGGTGTGTCGTTCAGCGTCGTCTCGGCGCTGCGCTCAGGCGGCGTCGGCCGGCGCGTTGACGTCGGCGGGCAGCGCGGCCTTGGCCACGGCGACCAGGCCGGCGAACGCCTCGGCGTCGGAGACGGCGAGCTCGGCGAGGATCTTGCGGTCCACCTCGACGCCCGCGGCCTTCAGGCCCTGGATGAAGCGGTTGTAGGTGATGTCGTTGGCGCGGGCAGCGGCGTTGATGCGGCTGATCCACAGCTTGCGGAAGTCACCCTTGCGCGCGCGACGGTCGCGGTAGGCGTAGGTCAGCGAGTGGAGCTGCTGCTCCTTGGCCTTGCGGTACAGACGCGAGCGCTGCCCGCGGTAGCCCTTGGAAGCCTCGAGGATCGAACGGCGCTTCTTCTGGGCGTTGACGGCCCTCTTCACGCGTGCCACTGATATGTCCTGTCAATCTCGGGGGGCAGTCGATCGCCCCCGGGGGTCGGTCGGGGAAGGAAGCTCAGATGCCGAGCATGCGCTTGACGCGCGGGACGTCGACGTCGGCGACGGTGGCCTTGCCATCGAGGCGACGCGTCACCCGGGAGGACTTGTGCTCGAGCAGGTGGCGGCGGCCGGCCTTCTGGCGCAGGATCTTTCCGCTGCCGGACACCTTGAATCGCTTCGCGGTGCCGCTGTGGGTCTTCGACTTGGGCATGGAGTCCTCAGTTCGTCGGGGATTTACTCGTGTTCGTCCGGCACGCGCGCAGCGGCCGGCCGGGCGGTGGGCCCGGTCGACCGGCGGAGCTACGCGGTGCCGTCGCCTGCCGCAGGCTTGTCCGCGGCAGGAGCCGGCCTGGCGACGGAGGCCTGAGCGGTCTCCTGCGCCTTGGCGCGGGTCTTGGCGCCCTTGTGCGGCGCCAGGACCATGGTCATGTTCCGACCGTCCTGCTTGGGGGCGGTCTCGATGAAGCCGAGATCGGCGACGTCGGCGCCGAGGCGCTGCAGCAGCCGGAACCCGAGTTCGGGGCGGGACTGCTCGCGGCCACGGAACATGATCGTCACCTTGACCTTCGACCCGGCCTCGAGGAAACGCACCACGTTGCGCTTCTTGGTCTCGTAGTCGTGGTCGTCGATCTTCGGTCGGAGCTTCTGCTCCTTGATGACGGTCAGCTGCTGGTTCTTGCGCGACTCGCGCGCCTTCTGGGCAGCCTCGTACTTGAACTTGCCGTAGTCCATGATCTTGCAGACCGGTGGACGGGCGTCAGGGGCCACCTCGACCAGATCGAGATCGGCTTCGTATGCCAGGCGGAGTGCATCTTCAACACGCACGATTCCGACCTGTTCCCCGCCGGGTCCGACGAGCCGGACCTCGGGAACTCGGATGCGTTCGTTGATGCGGGTCTCAGCGCTGATGGGGCCTCCTAGGTAGAGCGGTGCGGTCCGGGTGACCGCGCCGCAGCACATGGGGCCGACTTCCGACGAAAAACCCCGCCGACGGTGCTCGCGCACCGGGCGGGGTCCGAATACCGACCGGCCCGACGGACCGCACGACCCGACGGTCGTGCGTTCTCGTCCCCCGATCACTCGGGGCGCACACTCCCCGGACATCCCGGAGGGCGGCGGACCGGACCACTGAGCGGAGATCATGACCAGGTCATGGGTCGCGCAGAGGTGGGAGTCGGACTCCACTTTGCTGCCCACGCGCAGTGCGCGCGGACGGTCGTGTCCCACAGCCTAGCAAACTTCGGCCCCGCGATCGAATCGCCGGCTGCGGCCCGACCCGCTCTCGCGGCAGCGTGCGGCGGGTGGGATCGTGAAGTCATGACCGACACCCCCGATCCGACCGTGGCCGACGACGTCCGGCACCTGGGCGAGATCCCGGCCGTCGAGGTGATCAGCCGCGCCGCCGTGATGCTCATGAGTTCCGCCGCCGAGAAGCTCGGCCTGGCCGACGAGGATCCCGAGGCCGGCACCCACCGCGACCTGGACGAGGCGCGCCGCGTGATCACCGCCCTGGCCGGGCTGGTCACCGCGTCGGTGGAGTACCTGGGCCCGCACGCCGGGCCGCTGCGCGAGGGATTGCAGGCGCTGCAGCGGGCCTTCCGGGAGGCGTCGGCCTACCCGGACGAGCCGGGCAAGGGTCCCGGCGAGAAGTACACCGGCCCGGTCTTCTGACCCGGGCCGGTCTCACCGCAGCGCCACGCCCGGCTCCTCCCAGGCCCGCAGGCGCCGCAGCAGCGAGTCCTTCTTGCGCTGATGGTCGGCCATCCGGCACAGCACGTCGTCGAGGAACCGCACCGCGTGGTCGACGTACGGGCCCTTGTTGAGCATCACGCATTCGGCGCGGCCCGACGCCGCGGCGTCGGTGATCTCCGCGCGCGAGGGACGGCCGGTGCGCGCGAGGGTGTCGAGGACCTGCGTCGCCCAGATCACCGGGACGTGCGCCGCCTCGCACACCCACAGGATCTCCTCCTGCACCTCGGCCAGCCGGCCGTACCCGGCCTCGACGGCGAGGTCGCCGCGCGCGATCATCACCCCGACCCGGGGTGAGTGCAGGGCCGCGAACAAGATGGCCGGGAGGTTCTCGAAGCCCGCCACCGTCTCCACCTTGAGGATCACCCCGAGGCGGGCGCCGCCGAGTTCGGCGAGCCGGTCCTGCAGGCGCGCGACGTCGGCGGCGCTGCGGACGAAGGACAGGCTGACCGCGTCCGCGTGCGTGACCACGAACGGCAACCGGTCCAGGTCCTCGTCGGTGAGCGCCGGCAGCCGCAACTCGGTGTCGGGCAGGTTGATGCCCTTGGCCGTGCCCAGCCGGGAGCCGCGCAGGTCCGCGTCGGTGATGCGGATCCGCAGCCGTTCCGGGCCAACCTCCTCGACGATCCCCCCGATCCGGCCGTCGTCGAAGAAGATCCGGTGCCCGATCCGGGTGTCGTCGAACACCCGGGGCAGGGTGCAGCCGATCCGGGGCGGGTGGGCGTCCGGGTCGGCCGGGGTGAGGTCCGGGTCCAGGATCAGCTCGTCGCCGACGTGCAGGGTGAGTCTGCGTTCGCGTGGCGGGAGCGCCGCGACGGCGGTGGCGTCGCCGCGCGCGGTCAGCCGGGTGCCGGGTACGAGGTAGGCGGTGTCGGTCAGTTCGGTGCGTACGTCCCCGGCGGCGGTGCCGGTGACGACCAGGGTGCGTTTGGAACCGCGGGTGTCGCGGAAGGTGATGCGGTCGCCGGGTCGGCGCCGGGCCAGCCACAGCTCGTCGGCGACGGGGACGACCACCTCGCCGGGGGCGGCCGCGGAGCCGGGGCGGGTGAGCCGCACCTGGACGGGCGCGACGGTGCGGCCGAGCGCGTCGCGTTCGGGTTTGGCGTGCACCACCGCGGGACCGGGGGCGACGGGGCCGGTGCGCAGCTTCGGGCCGGCGAGGTCCATGGTGACGGTGACGTGCCGGCCGTGGGCGCGTTCGGCGCGGCGCACGTGCTCGATCATGGCGGCCCACGCGTCGGGTTCGTCGTGGGCGCAGTTGATCCGGACGAGTTCGGCACCGGCCCCGACGATCCGGTCGACGAGGTCGGCGTCGGTGGCCGCTTCGCTCGGCAGCGTCACCATGATGCGGGTCCGGCGGCCACCGCGGACGGGGCCGAGCAGGGCGGCGGCGTTGCGTTCGAGCAGGCGTTCGCCGGTGACGAAGTCGACCGGGCCGGGGCGGGTGTCGACCTCGGGCAGGTCCGCGAGGCCGGCCACGGCGCGGCGCACCGCGTCGACGGAGGCCAGGACGTGGGCTTCGGCGCGTCCCAGCGACGACAGTCCCCACGCGGCGAGTTGGGATTGCAGCACGCGGATGTCGCGGCGCCGCAGCGCGACGTAGTGCGCCAGGTTCTCCGCGCCGGCCCGGTGAGCGGGGTGCGCCTGCGCCCAGCGCTCGTCGGCGCCGGCCGCGGTGACGAGGCCGTCCCGCAGCTCGTCGAGCGCGGCGGCGAGGGCCGCGAGGTCGCCGTGCGCACCGGTCATGCGCCCACCGTAGGGGCGCGGAGTTTCGCGGGGTTTGCGCCCGGTTGAACAGTGTCGTTCCTGCGGGCGACCGTGTCGGTGGCCCGCACCGTCACCGGGATGCCCGAGGATGGTGGTCATGGGCACGCACCTGGTCCTCGTTCCCGGATTCTGGCTCGGCGCGTGGGCGTGGGAGGCCGTCGCCGAGGATCTGCGGGCGCGGGGGCATCGGGTCGACGCCCTGACACTGCCCGGGCTCGAGTCCGTCCGGGCCGACCGCTCCGGCATCACGCTCGACGACCACGTCGGTGCCGTCGTGGAGGCGGTGGCGGGCGGTGCGGTCGTCGTCGCGCACAGCGGCGCCGGCCCGGTCGCGTACGCGGCGTCGGACCGGGTCCCGGCGGACGTGGCCCGTCTGGTGTACGTCGACACCGGCCCGTTGCCGGAGGCCGCCGCGCTGCGGCCGGATCTCGATGCCGCCGTGGCGGAGATTCCGCTGCCGCCGTGGGCGGAACTCGAAGCGGCCGGCAACAGCCTGATGGGACTCGACGGCGCCGCGCTGGACCGGTTCCGGGAGCGGGCGGTGCCGCATCCGGCCGGTCCGGCGCGGACCCCGCTCGCCCTGCGCGGGGACGCGCGCCTGGCGGTCCCGACGACCGTCGTGTGCACGAGCTTTCCGTCCGCGTCGATCCGGCAGATGGCGCAGGCGGGGCACCCCGTGGCGAGTGAGCTCGGCCGGCTCGCCGACGTGCAGTATGTGGATCTGCCGACCGGGTACTGGCCGATGTGGTCGCGTCCCGCCGAACTCGCGGCGGTGCTCGACGCGGCAGCTCGCCGTTGAGGGGTGAGGTCACCCACCCGGGGCGAACAGGTCGCGGACGAACGCCGTCGCGTCGGACAGCGAGGCGCGCATCGTCTCGAGGTGACCGGCCGGATACGGGTGGAACACGAATCGCGTACCGGCCGCAGTCAGGTCGGCGACGAGCTTGACCGTGAACGGCGCCGGGGTGACGGTGTCGGTCAGGCCCTGACCGAGGAACAGGGGGCGATCGTAGCCGCGGGTGGGAATCTCGAGCATGTCGCGGGCGGCGCGGACCAGGGCCGGGTCGCCGGTGCGCCGCGCCAGCAGATCGCCGATCGACAGGTCCGCGAACTCGGCCGCAGCTTCCCGGTAGCACAGGTCCTCGAGCCGGGTGAGAACGCCGCGGCCCCGCGGGCTGAGGAAGCGGTCGACTTCGACCTCGGGGTAGGTCGCGCGCATCCCGGCCAGCAGGTAGGCGATGAACACGGCGGTGCCGGTGAGCGGCAGCGGCGGAAAGGCGGGGTCGCCGAGCGGCACGAGGTGCTCGATGTTGGACGGCACGCCCAGCGCGACGGCGCCGCGGTAGTCGAGTTCGGGTGCGTACCGGGTCGCGAGGGAGGCCGCGACCATGACGGCCTGGCCGCCCTGCGACTGGCCGAGTGCGACCCAGCTCGGCCCGA
This sequence comes from Rhodococcus ruber, assembly GCF_016804345.1. Classification (NCBI taxonomy): domain Bacteria; kingdom Bacillati; phylum Actinomycetota; class Actinomycetes; order Mycobacteriales; family Nocardiaceae; genus Rhodococcus; species Rhodococcus ruber. The sequence goes on from NZ_CP044211.1 coordinate 3,237,673, forward strand.
GGGACGGTTCCACCGTCCGGGCGGCCCGCACCATGTCGATCACGGCGTGCGCCTCCGACGGCCCGTCGAGGTAGGCGTGCACGCCGGGGGTGCCGAGGCCGACGTAGTCGGTGGCGACGATGGCGTATCCCTGGGCGAGCCAGTGCGCGAGGTATCCGTTGTCGATGCGGCCGTCGACCGTGGGGGCGCACCGGTCCGCGATCCCGACGGCGCCGTGCCCCCACGAGATCACCGGCCAGCCACCGGCGGGCGCGGCACCCGGCGGCACGAACACCGCGCCGGTGCTCAGGGCCGGCACCCCGCGGGGGCCGGTGGTGCGGTAGGTGACCACCGAGGCGGCGACCGCGCCGGGCAGCCACCACTGCCGCGGTAGGGGCTCGACCCGGACGACGCTGCCCGGCGGGTCCGTCTCACGGCTCGGCGGCTGCGCCGCCGCGACCCCGGCCGTGAGCAGCATGCTCGTCACCAGCACGGCGACGACCCCACGGACACGAGCCTCGACGAACATCCGCCTCACGGTCCCCCCTTTGCGGTCCGCGGCGCGTCGGCGCCGTCAGGGTCAGCTCGCCGCTGCCACCTTCCGTGGTGCGCGCTTGCGTGCCGGCTTGCGGGCGGGCGCCGGCTCCGGCGCGACGGGCTCGGCGAGCGCCTCGCTCAGGAACCTGCCGGTGTAGCTGCCCTCGACGGCGGCGACGTCCTCGGGTGTGCCCTGCGCAACGACGGTGCCGCCGCCCGAGCCGCCCTCGGGGCCCATGTCGATGATCCAGTCCGCCGTCTTGATCACGTCGAGGTTGTGTTCGATCACGATCACCGTGTTGCCCTTGTCGACGAGACCGTTGATCACGCCGAGCAGCTTGCGGATGTCCTCGAAGTGCAGTCCGGTCGTGGGCTCGTCGAGCACGTACACGGTGCGGCCCGTCGACCGCTTCTGCAGTTCCGCGGCGAGCTTGACGCGCTGGGCCTCGCCGCCGGACAGGGTCGGGGCGGGCTGGCCCAGGCGCACGTACCCGAGGCCGACGTCGACGAGGGTGCGCAGGTAGCGGTGGATCGAGGTGACCGGCTCGAAGAACTCGGCGGCCTCCTCGATCGGCATGTCCAGCACCTCGGCGATGGTCTTGCCCTTGTAGTGCACCTCCAGGGTCTCGCGGTTGTAGCGGGCCCCGTGGCACACCTCGCACGGCACGTACACGTCGGGCAGGAAGTTCATCTCGATCTTGAGCGTGCCGTCGCCCGAGCACGCCTCGCACCGGCCGCCCTTGACGTTGAACGAGAACCGGCCCGGCTGGTAGCCGCGCACCTTGGCCTCGGTGGTCGCGGCGAACAGGGTGCGGATCTTGTCGAACACACCGGTGTAGGTGGCCGGATTCGACCGCGGCGTACGCCCGATCGGCGACTGGTCGACCTGGACGAGCTTGTCGAGCTGGTCGAGCCCGTTGACGCGGGTGTGCCGGCCGGGCACCTGCCGCGCGCCGTTGAGCTTGTTGGCCATGACCGTCGCGAGGATGTCGTTGACCAGGGTCGACTTGCCGGAGCCGGAGACGCCCGTGATCGCGGTGAGCACGCCGAGCGGGAAGGCCACGTCGATGCCGCGCAGGTTGTTCTCGCGCGCGCCGACGACGGTGACCTGACGTTTGCGGTCGACCGGCCGGCGCTGCTGCGGCACCTCGATCCGCTGGCGGCCGGACAGGTACGCGCCGGTGAGCGAGTCGGTGCAGTCGAGCAGTTCCTTGTACGGGCCGGTGTGCACCACCCGACCGCCGTGCTCACCGGCGTACGGCCCGATGTCGACGACCCAGTCCGACGCCCGGATGGTGTCCTCGTCGTGCTCGACGACGATCAGGGTGTTGCCGAGATCACGCAGCCGGGTGAGGGTTTCGATGAGCCGGCGGTTGTCGCGCTGGTGCAGGCCGATGGACGGCTCGTCCAGGACGTACAGGACACCGACCAGGCCCGAGCCGATCTGGGTGGCGAGCCGGATACGTTGCGCTTCCCCGCCCGACAGGGTGCCGGCCGCGCGGGAGAGGGTGAGGTACTCGAGTCCCACATCGAGCAGGAACCCGAGACGTGCCTGGATCTCCTTGAGCACCTGCCCGGCGATGGCCTCCTCCCGCGCCCCGAGGGTCAGCGCGCCGAGGAACTCCGCGCATTCGGCGATGGACAGGTCGGAGACCTCGGCGATGGACTTGTGCCCGTGCTCGCCCGCGGCGACCGTCACCGCCAGAATCTCCGGACGCAGCCGCGCCCCCGCGCACGCCGGGCACGGGATCTCCCGCATGTACCCGTCGTACCGTTCCTTCATCTGTTCGGATTCGGTCTGTTCGAGCCGGCGGTGCAGGAACGGCATCACGCCCTCGAACTCGGCGTAGTACGACCGGGTCCGGCCGTACCGGTTCTTGTAGCGGACGTGCACCTGTTCCGGGCTGCCCTCGAGGATGGCCTTGCGGGCCTTGGCCGGCAGCTTGTTCCACGGGGTGGACATCTCGAAGCCCATGATGTCGGCCAGCCCGGACAGCAGCCGGGTGAAGTATTCGGAGGTCTGCCCCATCGACCAGGGCGCGATCGCGCCGTCCTCGAGGCTGAGTTCCGGGTCCGGCACGACGAGTTCCGGGTCGACCTCCTTGCGGATGCCGAGGCCGGTGCACTCGGGGCAGGCACCGTACGGGGAGTTGAACGAGAACGACCGGGGTTCGAGCTCGTCGATGGACAGCGGGTGCCCGTTGGGGCAGGCGAGTTTCTCGGAGAAGCGGCGCTCGCGGTCGGCCGCGTTCTCGTCCCGGTCGACGAAGTCGAGGACGACGATGCCCTCCGCCAGGCGCAGCGCGGTCTCGATCGAATCGGTGAGCCGCTGCTTGGCACCGGACTTGACCGCGAGCCGGTCGACGACCACCTCGATGTCGTGCTTCTCCTGCTTCTTCAGCTTCGGCGGATCGGTGAGGGGATGGACCACCCCGTCGACCCGCACGCGGGCGTACCCCTGCACGGTCAGCTGTTCGAACAGGTCGACGAACTCGCCCTTGCGGGTGCGCACGACGGGTGCGAGCACCTGGAACCGCGTGCCCTGCTCCATGTCGAGGACCTGGTCGACGATCTGCTGCGGCGTCTGCCGGGCGATCCGCTCCCCGCACTGCGGACAGTGCGCTGTGCCGGCGCGGGCGTACAGCAGGCGCAGGTAGTCGTAGACCTCGGTGATGGTGCCGACGGTCGAGCGCGGGTTCCGGTTGGTGGACTTCTGGTCGATGGACACCGCCGGTGACAGGCCCTCGATGAAGTCGACGTCGGGTTTGTCCATCTGGCCGAGGAACTGGCGCGCGTAGGCGGACAGCGACTCGACGTAGCGGCGCTGCCCCTCGGCGAAGATCGTGTCGAACGCCAGGCTCGACTTGCCCGACCCGGACAGGCCGGTGAAGACGATCAGGCTGTCACGCGGCAGGTCCAGGTCGATCCCCCGCAGGTTGTGCTCCCGCGCGCCACGCACGATCAGGCGATCCGCCACGCCACGTCCCTCCTCGTCGGATCCCCTGGATGGTCGGATCCGGTCGCATCTCGATTCACCGACGTCACGTCGCGCAACTCGGCCCTGGACCATGGTAGGCGCGCCCACCGACACGTTCCGGTTCCCGACCGCCGTGCACGCGGGCGACGGACCACGGCGGTAACGTGCCTCACATGTCGCAGCAGCCCTTGGTCATCGACGACGACTACACCGGCGAGGTCACCCCCGGCGGACCCGCGCAGCGCCGCACCGTGCCCGGCGCGACCATCGTCAAGCTGTCCGTCGGACCCATGGACAACAACACCTACCTGATCACGGATTCCGCCACCGGCAACTCGGTGTTCCTCGACGCGGCGAACGAGCCGGAGTTGCTCACCCGGTTCCTCGCCGAGCACGCCCCGAAACTCGAGCTGATCGTCACGACCCACCAGCACTGGGACCACTGGCAGGGCCTCGAGGCGGTCGCGGCCTCGACCGGGGTTCCCACGGCCGCGCACCCGCTCGACGCCGAGCCGCTCCCGGTCACACCCGATCGGTTGCTCATGGAGGGCGACACCGTCGCCGTCGGCGAGCTCGGCCTCGAGGTGATCCACCTGTCCGGACACACCCCGGGCTCGATCGCGCTGGTCCTCACCGAGACCGGCACCGGCCGGCACCACATCTTCACCGGTGACTCCCTCTTCCCGGGGGGTCTTGGGCGGACAACAAAGCCCGAGGAGTTCAACTCTCTCTACGACGACGTGGACACCAAGATCTTCGGGCGCTTCGGCGACGACACCGTCATCTACCCCGGCCACGGCAAGGACACGACCCTCGGAGCGGAGCGGCCGCATCTCGGCGAATGGCGCGAGCGCGGCTGGTGATCGGTCCCATATCGGACCGGCAAAGTTAGGGGCTACGTGACCTCACAACCCGACGGCGATCTGCCGCCCTTCACCCTGTGCTCGGACGTCGACGGGACGAGGTACGTCATCGTCGACGCTGCGGATGCGGACATGTCCGGATGGGCCGTCGAGCTGATGGACGTGAACGTCCGGTGGAGGGATCCGACGGCCCTGACGTCCCTCTCGTCGTTCGAGCAGGACACCTGGTTCTCGACCGGTGAGGGGCACTGGAACGGCCTCGGTTACGGCACACCAAAGACAGCGTGGTGTGCGATTGCAGATCACGGGGACAGGATCAGCGCTTGGATCGGGCCGGACGGCGCTCGGCACGAGCCATAGCCTGCGACACCCCAGCACACTCACACAGGTCGCGCCCAGAAGCCATGGTGATGCCCGGAGGGGTCAGTAAAACCCCGAACGACGACGCCTTCCGATCCCTGCTCGGCGACGTCGAGTCCAAGATCTTCGACCGGGTCGACGACGAGACGATCTTCTGTCCCGGGCACGGCAAGGACTCGGCCGTACGCGGATACTGGCGATGTCGGGGGATCCGCTGAGGGCGGCGAGCCCTGCCGTGCCGCCGCTCAGGCCAGTCGCCCCCTACTCACCAACAACGGAATCAGTGAGTCCCGCCAGGTCGGTAGATGAACGTGACCGCTCGACATGCCGCCGTGAGCGAACTCTTCCCGATACACCCGATCCGCCGGCTCGGATCGCAAGTCCACACCCACGACCGAAGTGAAAGCTGTGAGGAGCGACTCTTCCAACGTCGCCTCGTCGTAAGGAAGGGGAAGACCGGCCAGGTGCTCTTTGATTGCCGCCCACACGTACGGGTCTCCGCGCAGTCCCCACTGCTCCGGCTCCTCCTCGAAGAGTTGGTCCATCGTCATCGCCGCATCATGCCAGAGATACTCGCGGCGTCGATCGCTCAGGAGGCAGTCCCTGATCGAGGTGGAGAGTGACCTCTTGAACTGCGCCGTCGCGCCTCAGACGTGGACCGACTTCTCGAACTGCCCTGCCAAAGTTGCTTGATAAGCCACCGGAAACAGGCCCGACCTCCATGAAGGCAATCTACCGTGGCCCGCTGAACAACGAAGAAGGCAAAGACCTTTCACTGGCTGCGTTCCGGCTGTGTGGGTACCGCAAAGGTCGACCCGGAAGAGCCAGCTGTACCGGTCCGATTGTCCGGAGTCGGGGTCTCCGTACCATCGGAAGGCTCGGTCCGGCCCCCTGGGCTTCGGCGAGGTCGAGTTCCCTCTTTGTGCTGCGCGGCCTGGTTCCCGGGGGTCTTGGGCGGACAACAAAGCCGGAGGAGTTCGAGTCGCTCTATCGAGACGTCACCACGAAGGTCTTCAATCGCTTCGTCGACGAGACGGCGTTCTACCCAGGCCATGGAAGGACTCGACCCTTGGCGCGGAGCGACCACATCTCGCCGAGTGGCGCGAACGCGGATGGTAGCCGGCCGTCAGTCGTCGTCCGAGACGTCTGCCTCGTTCACCACGACCGGCGTCAACGAGAGGGCTCGCGCGACCTCGTCGAGGAACCTGGTGCTCGTGACGAACCACTCTCGGCCAGCGGTCCGCGCGACGCTGCGGTGGTGGTCGGCGGCCTCGAGCAAACGGTGGAAGGTCGTCTCTGCCGCCGCAGCCGCGCCGGGCTCGGTCCGGTAGATGCGAAGCAGGATCGGTTCCTCGGGTAGCGCTGTGGTGCGGGTCTGATTCCGGAAGCGGACGATCACGTCGCTGTCGCTTCGGCCGACTTTCATCAAGGTGCGTCCGCTGTCGGGCTCGTAGGGATGTAGCAGATAGTGCGGCAGGGCATAGACGTAGATGCCGACGTCGTTCCGCGCCTCGGCTTCTTCCGTCTGTGCCTTGGCCTGCTGGACCTCCACGCTGCGGGCCGACTCGTCCGACACGCGCCGCTCGAGCTCGACGAGGTTGTGTTCGAGGTAGGTGCGGCAGGCCTCCGACCATCCCCCGATTTTCAGCATGCTGCGGAACTTACGGGCCACCGCCTGGGCCACCGTCGGGGCCGTAGGCAGATCGCCGTCGAGCAAGCTGCGGATGCGCCGTTCGTACATCCAGACGAAGCCCGAGGTGGACACCTCCAACTCGGAGGCGATCTGATCGGCGGTCAAACCACGCTGCAGGCATCGATACACCTGGCCGAGCCGCGACGCATCCTGCTCCAGGAACGCGACCAGTTCGGTCCGGACCTCGGCAGGCGGCCGTATGGGACCGAGCTCGGCTCTGGGCGAGGCGGCGGTTAACACCTCATCACCGACTCCCCAGTCAGAGTTCACTGCGCTCGGTCCGTCCGTCGACATCTGGTGATCGTCGCATCGAATCTAAATCGCCGCACGCCCGCGCCGCCAGACCTAGAAGTCGAGACGCGCCCAGCTGCCCAGCACTTCGGAGCGCTCCAGAAAACCTGCCGGGGACCACCGCCCTTAATCGGCGGGAAGGCCGCGACATCCCCTGGAGCACCGTCACGGTCAATGGGCTTGATGGTCATGTGAGCACTGTACGAAGGCACCGTCCCCGAGTCGTGAAGCAGGAGCGTGGCGAACGATCTACGGAGAGCACATGCACGAGGAAAGGAACAAAGGCATACCGGCACGAGAAGCAAATCGAGGCGGAGTCACTCCGAAGGCGGCCCGTTGCCCACTTCGGTGTGGGCCCCTCAGGCCGGTTGTCTGAGAGCCGTCTAGCTCCGAGAAGTACCTGCATCTACAAGTGCTGTGCACGGCAACATTAGTAATCGACCACGACCTCGCCCGGTGGAGACATTGTTCCGGGCGGCCGGCCGACGTACCCACATGGTCCAGCGCTTTGCCGAAAGGAGCCCCCGGGTGGCACACGAGGTAAAGCCGACACTGCTGGTCCGTCACCGCGACTCCGGCGGACAGTGGGAGTCGCCGGAGATGACCGCCTACGACAACGAAGATCATCTGCAGTCGATCCTCGCCGCCGCCCCCCAGTATGTGCCCGGTGTGCCCGACGGCGCGCTCACCGTGCGAGAACTGTCGACCTCCGCTGGACCGGCCGACGTGTGCATCATCAGCCCGGACGGGGACATCACCATCGTCGAGTGCAAGCTGGCCTCCAACTCCGAGCGACGCCGGATGGTCGTCGGACAGGTCCTCGACTATGCCGCCGCGATCTGGCGGGACGGAGAAGAAGCATTCCGGCAGCAGTGGGCACGCCAACGCGGCGACGATCTCAGCGCCCTCGGTGCCGGCGCGGGCGAGCAACTGTCGCAGAACCTGAGCGACGGGCGCATCCACTTGTGTCTTGCGGTCGACCGGATCGACGAGGATCTACGCCGTCTGGTCGAGTACCTCAACCGGATCACCCGCGACGATGTCCGTGTCACTGCCCTTCAGCTGGCCTACGCTCGTCACGGCGATCTCGAAATCCTCGTTCCCTCGGCCTACGGCGGGGAGATCGCCGCGGTCAAGGCCCGGGCCTCTGGATTGTCCGCGACATGGACCAAGGACACCTTCCTCGATGCCCTCGCCACACAAGCCGATCGAGACCGCGCAGAGCACCTGTTCGCTCTCCTTGAGGCGATCGACGACCGCCTGGGCACCCATGAGGACCTCTGGTTCGGCAACCGCCCGTATGGCGGCATCTTCCTTCATCCCTACGGACTGCGTTACGCGCCGATCCAGCTGTGGGTGAACCGAGGTGGTCAGCTAATGGCCTACGGGAACTGGTGGCAGTACCCACGTCTGCGCCACCATCTCGGCTTTGCCGAACTCGCCCGATTCGTCGGCCAAGATCACCAGGCCAGCGGACGAGGATTTCCTCTCGCCGACATCGACGTGGATCGGTTCTGGCCGATCGTGCTGCGCTGCGCCCAGCAAATCAACGACGTCACCCCGTCGCACACTGACTGATCAATCCGACGTGAGCACGCGCCGCTGTCTGGCTGATGACCACGAATCAGTCGATAAGAGGCTCGGCGGGCGGACTCAAGCAACTGAAGGCGGTGCTCGGCTGAACGGGCTCACGCCCCGGTTATAGGCGCTACCCTTCCCAAGAAATGGCCATGTCGCATGATGATCGCTTCCGTACACAAGGGGGAGAACGATGTCAGAGGGTTCCGGACCGGCTCGACCAAGTCCAGGCTTCTATCCCGACCCTTCGGGAGTCATGCGTTGGTGGAATGGCAATTCGTGGACCGATCAGGTCCAGGGTGGGTATCCCGCTCAGACACCACCGCCCAAGAAGTCGAATACGACACGCAACATCCTCCTGGCGATACTCGCAGTATTCGTGCTAGCGATCGCAGGATGCGTAGCGTTCCTCGGATTGACCGCAACTGTGGTCAATGACGCCATCGAAACCGGCCAGGCGGAGGACGCAGCACCCGGCGGACCCGACAACCCCCTCACGATCGTCGAAGGCCAAGCATTCGAAGTGTCCGGGTTCCAGTACTCGTCCGGCTGGCGGGTGACCGAGGATGCCCTCGGTGACGTCAACATCGAGGGCTTGAAGGTGACCAACTCTCGGGACGAGAAGGACGGTGCACTCGTCGAAATCAAGTTCATGCGCGGGAACGAAGTGGTCGCGCTAGTCGACTGCACCACCGAGCAGATTCCGGTCGGCCAAACGACGACATTGAACTGTATCAGTGCTGACGATCTTCCGGCGGACTACGACAGGATTACGATCAACGACACGTTCTGATCCTCGCTGACCTGCGGCTTCTTCGGCGGTCGAGGAACTCGCTGATGCCGGAATCCTCACAAGGTAAGCCGCACGAGAGCCCGCTGCGCATCCCGTTGTCGCCGCCGATCTGCAGGTCCTCGTTGCGGCGACGAACGCCGGAACGTGATCCGTCCAGCTCCCGAAACGTCGATCGCAACGCAGGCAGCTTCTTGCAGGGAGTGATCATGAAACCCGGTGAGGTGCGACTCGGACAGGGAGTGTGGTGGGCCGAAGAGTACTGGCGGGTGATGGGTGTCTACGACGAGGGCAGGCTGCTGCGCCTGGCGAGACCGACCCATTACGAGGACGGCAGCTTCTCGTTCAACGAGAACGTCGTCAACGATGTCCCCGTCGAATTCGTCTCGTCTCCCGATTCCCATCGCCCTGGCGGAACCTAGCACTCGAGGACAGTGCCGCGGGGACGAGAGCATGCAATGGCGACCTCCATCGCGAAGAGCGATCGCCCAACAGCTCGAATAGCAGTTGGCATAATCTGCGTGACCGGACGTGAACACCGGCTCGGCAGACCCGTTCCGTGCACTGTCGGAGGGATCGTGAGAATCACCCTGCCCAATGGCATCGTCATCGAGGACGACGATCCTTCTGTCGCGCTGTCCGCAGCCGCCGCCCTGCTCGGCCTCACACTCCCTGGCGACGAGACCGGCATCCCCGCAGAAGACCTGCCGGAGGACGAACCCTCCGGTTGCACGGAGGACGAGGCACTCGAGGTCCTGCACATCGCCCGCGCTCGTCCGAAACCGGTGACCACCAAGTACCTCGCCAGAAGGCTGGGCGTCACGCTGGAGGAAGCCCTGGCGCGTCTGGAGACGCTCGTCACGATGGGCCAGCTCGAGCGACTCTCCGAGAGCACCTACCGCCCCATCGAGGAGGACATCGACGAGAACGAGCCCGAGGACACCGAGATCGTCGATACCGGCACCCCCGCCGACGAAGAGTCGGAGACCCCGCCCTGCGAGGAGCTGGACCCCTTCGATGCGATCGTGGCCTTCCGGCGTGACGTGCAATCTTTGCTCCCCACCCGCCGCGACCGCGAGACCTACGACTTGTTCGTCTCCCGGCGCAAGCGGCTGTCGAGTGCACGGGCCGCTGCATTGCTCGAGTTGTCTCCGGCCGCGACGGGGGTGCGGCTGCGCCGACTGCTCACCCTCGGGGTGATCGAGCGGGCCGGTAGAGGCTCCTACCGGGCCGTGACCCCCGACACGCGGGACGCCGAGGAGTTCCTGCACAGCGCACTTCCTCCGGAAGCCGAGGCCGAAGCCCAAGAGCCGGAGGACGCCCCGCCCGCGGCGGAAGCCCCGCACCGCCTGTCCGTCGACCATCGCCGAGAGATACAGGCTCAGCTCGACGACGACCGCGACCGGCAGACCTACGAGTTGTTCGTCGAGAACGATGCCTTCCAATCGGAGGGCACGGTTGCGGGTTCGCTCTCCATCACCCGCCGGGACGCCGAGGACCGGTTGCAGAGACTGGTCGAACGCGGAGTCATCGGCCGCAAACCCAGCGGCTACGGGACCTACAACCGGTACTACGCCATCGACTGACTCTCACCGGGACACTGCAAGCGGACAGAGCTAAGCGACATCCTTCAGCCGCCGGTAGACGGCCGGTAACAGCGCCTCCAGCAGCTTCTGCGACAGGCCCTGGTTGTTGAGTATCTGGGCGGACAGGTCCGCCGAGGAGTCCATCGCTCCGATCACCGCCGTGAGGAACTCGCTGTGCAGATCGGGGCTTGCCGAGAACTGCTGCATGGTGTTGTTCTGCGCCTGCTGCTGCAGCGTCTCGGACTCTTCGAGCCGGTCCCGGATGTGGGTGACGACGTTGCGCACGCTCGAGTCCGGGTGCTCGCCCGAGAACAGGTCGTTGATCTTCGCGATGATCTCCTCAAGGGCGACCATCTCCGGATCACGCACGGTGCCGGTGCCGGCGTCCGTGGCCGGTGCGAGGGCGACGTCGCCGGTGAGCTTGCCGTCGGTGGTGGTCTGCTCGTGCTGGGTGATGTAGTCGAAGTCGACGGTCGACAGGTCGATCTCGTGACGAAGCTGGTCGCGGGTGATCTGCGGCGCGAGGTGGCGCAGGTAGATCGACAGCTTTTCGAGCGAGGGGTCCTCGTAGTCGACGATCTGGGACAGGAAGTCGTACTGGCGCAGGAACGTGCCGACGTCCTTGCGGAACATCTCGAGCTCGTCGAGCGCGACGGTGTCGCCGGCGTCGGTGGCGGTGCGTTCCCGGTCGCGGAACCGATCCCTCGCCGGGGTGATCCACTTGGTCAGCGCGTTGTTGCCCTTGTCGGCGAGGTAGTCGGCGACCAGGCCGTCGACCTCGGAGTCGAGGTAGACCCCGGCCGCGTCGAGCTTGGCCATCGTGGTGTGCACGATGTTCGGGTCCGTGACATCGGCGAGGGTGGTCGCCTCGTAGTGCGGCTCGAACGCCTCGACGATCTCCTCGGCGGCGTTGGCGAAGTCCAGCACGAACGTCTGGTCCTTGCCGGGCGCGGTGCGATTGAGCCGCGAGAGGGTCTGCACCGCCGCGACGCCGGAGAGCTTCTTGTCGACGTACATCGCCACCAACAGCGGCTGATCGAACCCGGTCTGGAACTTGTTCGCCACCAGCATCACCTGGTACTCGTCGGTGGCGAACGCCTCCCGCAGATCGCGCCCCTTCAGACCGGGGTTCATCGTCGTCTCGGTGGCCTTCTCGACCCCAGAGTCGAGGTCGGTGACCTCGCCGGAGAACGCCACCAACGCGGCCACGTCGGTGTAACCGTGGTCGGCAACGTACTTGTCGAAGGCGAGCTTGTAGCGCACCGCAGCCTTGCGGGACGAGGTCACCACCATCGCCTTAGCCCGGCCGTCGAGCCGCGGGGCGACGTTGCTGCGGAAGTGCTCGATGATGATGCCGACCTTCTGGGAGATGTTGGTCGGGTGCAGCTTGACCCAGTTCATCACCGACTTGATCGCCGTCTGCTTGTCGACCAGTTCGCCGTCGGCGCTGCCGGTGACGGCGACGGTGCCCGCGGTCGCGGTGGTCTCGGATTCGTAGGAGCGGCCGTTGTGGGTGAGCCGGAACGCGGTCTTGTACGGCGTGTAGTTCTTGAGGACGTCGAGGATGAAGCCCTCCTCGATCGCCTGCTGCATCGAGTACAGGTGGAACGGCTGCGGCGTTCCGTTCGGCCCCGTGCGGCCGAACAGCTCGAGGGTCTTGTTCTTCGGGGTCGCGGTGAACGCGAAGAACGACAGGTTCTTCGCCTGCGCCCGTGCGGTCATCTCCGCCGCCAGGATGTCCTCGGCGTCCACGGCGCCACCGTCGGCGAGTTCGTCGATCTCCGTGGCCGTCAGGGCCGATTTCAGACGCTTGGAGGCTTCCCCGGCCTGAGACGAGTGCGCCTCGTCGGCGATGACCGCGAAGTTCTTCCCCTTGAGCTTGGCCTGGTTACGGATCAGCTCGAGCGCGTAGGGGAAGGTCTGGATGGTGACGATGATGATCTTCGTCCCACCTGCGAGGGCGTCGGCCAGCAGCTGCGACTTCGCCCCGCCGAGCCCGTCGATGTGCGCGACCACGCCGGGGGTGCGGTCGATCTGCCGGATCGCCTCCTGCAACTGCGCGTCGAGCACGTTGCGGTCGGTGATGACGAGGACCGAATCGAACACCGGGGTGTTCGCGTCGTCGTGGAGCACCGACAGCCGGTGCGCCAGCCACGAGATCGAGTTGGTCTTGCCCGAGCCGGCGGAATGCTGGATCAGGTAGCGATGCCCCGGCCCCTCGGCACGGGCCGCGGCGATCAGCGCGGTGACCGCCTCCCACTGATGGAACCGCGGGAACAGCATGGTCTGCCTACGGGTCTTCTTGCCCGAGACCGGGTCGACCTTCTCGGTGATCTGCAGGTGCAGAAACCGGCCGAGGATGTCGAGCCAGGTGTCGCGCTGCAGGATCGTCTCCCACAGGTACGCCGTCGGTGACCCGTCCGGGTTCGGGGGGTTCCCGGCGTGCCCGTGGTTGCCCCGGTTGAACGGCAGGAAGACGGTGTCCTTGCCCGCGAGCTTGGTGGTCATCTGCACCTCGCTGTTCGACACCGCGAAGTGCACCACCGCCCTCGACCCGAACGCCAGCAGCGGCTCGCCCTTCGGCAGCCGGTCGTGTTTGTACTGCAGCACCGCGTCGGTGATGTTCTGGGTGAAGTCGGTCTTGAGTTCCGCGGTGGCGACGGGGACGCCGTTGACGAAAAACACCAGGTCGATGCTGTTGTTGTGGTGGGTCGAGTAGTGCACCTGCCGCATCACCCGCAGCCGCACAGCCTCGTACCGCTTCGCCGTGGTGGCGCTGAGCGAGGTGTTCGGCCGGAACTGGCACATCGAGAACTGGGCGTTGAGGTCCTTGAACCCGCGCCGCAACACCGAGAGGGTGCCGCCGTTGGCCTTCGGATCGGCGTCCAGGGCCTTAGCAAGGGTGGTGAGCACGCCCTGGCGAGCCTTCGTCAGCGCTTCTCCGGTCAGGTCCGGCTTGACCCGCTTCGCGAGCTGCTCCGGTTGCGTGTCGGACAGCCATCCGAACACATCCTCCGGGAACAACGCCAGTTCCCGGTCGTAGCCTGTGTCGGTCGCCGAGTACAGCCACCCGTGCGCGGCCAGATGGTCGCAGAGCTCAGCCTCGAAGACCGACTCGTGATGCTGAGCCATCAGCTCTCCACTCCCCCTGTAGTAGCGGCCAACGTCTGCGCTTCCAGATCGTTGATCGACCGCCCGTCGACATTGCGCCAACTGATCCGACCGTTGTTGCTGCCTCCAACAACCACACTTCCTGCCGCGGACGGGCTGGAGAACAAGTGGTCCTTGAGAAACACCACTTCGGTGTCACTCAGCCGGATAATTCCGTCAGCGTGTAGCGCATCGCGCTGCCGACCGACGCTTGCCGGAGCGGACGGTCGCAGACCCGGGCGACCCTTCGATCCGGCGAGCACGAGCAGCCCTTCCGAAGTCTGGTAGCCGGTGGCATCACATTCGCGCTCTCGGAAAAACAATCGCACCGGCTCCCTCTCCGAGGTGAGGTCGACGGCAGACTCGGGCGGACGTCCTTGGACCGGTTCGAGTACCGGAGCGCCGAGGGTGGCCAGTAGCACGGCTATGGTCTCCAGAAACTCCTGACAATCGGCCTCCAGGGGTTCCGGAGTGTGCGGATTGGAGGCCTGATTGCCGTTGAGCAGGATGTACCGATCCGCGGATGTGGCCCGGTTGAGCGATAGCCACTCCAGGTAGGCGACGTGGGTGGAGGTCCACTCGTTGGTCAGTGAGACCGCGACAAGCGCCTTCGTCCAGAAGTCCTTCGTCCCGGTGTGCTGCTGCAGCCGCACGCCGACATTCCCGGACTGCCCGATGTAGCACCGTGCCGTCTCGTCCTCCCCCGCCCCGATCAGGTAGTAGACCCCGACTTGCCCGGCCTCGGGGCGTTTGAGGAACTCACTGAGAATTGAGCGGGGAACCTCGAACACACGAACCGTACGTGTGGTCAGATTCGCAACTCGGAGCCCGGCTGGATCGCCGGAGGGTAGGTATATCTGGATCGTTTGCGCTCTTCCCACCGCTATCCGACCGCCTGCCGCACGTCAATCTTTCCGGTTACGGCATCCGTGATCAGCGCCGAGCGATACTCGCGCAAGGTATCGATCACCTCGTCGGCCTTCGCTGTCAAGGTATCAATTCTTGAACATCTATCGTCCAAGAACTTCACGATCTTCTTCTGCTCCTCGAGCTTCGGCACCGCGATCCGCAGTTCCGGCAGCTTGCTCGCCTTCAGTCCCAAAGCTGTTGAACCGGTCGCTCGCGCCAGCAACTGGGACTGGAACCAAGATCCCATCGTCGAGTACAGGAGAAACTTCGCGACAACCACCCGAGGGTCTGCGCGGAACTTGACGATCCGTTGGGCTAGTGCAATGTCCGTTCGATCCACAAGAGCGACGTTCCCAAGGGGAGCTTCCATCGTAAGTAGGAGGTCGTCTATTCGAGGAAGACCTCGGCGCATGATCGTGTCATAGTCCTCGACAGCTACGAATTCCTTTGACGTCTCATAGTCGATCCACCCGGGGCGGACGTTCCGCGCGGTCACAAGAGCGACACCGTCCGACACCTTGCGTGGAGTCGCCCCTCTATAGTCCACCTGGCTCTCGATACAACGAATAAAGGGCTTGACTGCGGGTCTGTCAAGTTAACGGTGTAACTGGTTGAACTGTAGCTACTTTCGTCCAGCGGACAGGCGTCCGTCGAAGGTGATCTCGAAGGCGTTCAGTGCTGCCTTCCAGCGGTTGGACCAGCGTTGGCGGGCGGTGCCTTTGGGATCGAGGCTCATGATGGCCAGGTACACGCATTTCAGGGCCGCGGCCTCGGTCGGGAAATGACCGCGGGCCTTGACGGCCCTGCGGATTCGGGCGTTGACACTCTCGATGGCGTTGGTCGTGTAGATGACCTGTCTGATGGCGTTGTCGAACTGCAGGAACGGCACGAACTCGGCCCAGGTGTTGGTCCAGAGCCGGATGATCGCGGGATAGCGTTTCTCCCATTTGTCGCTGAACTCGGCGAACCGGTCCAGCGCGGCCTGCTCCGACGGCGCGGTGTACACCGGTTTGAGGTCCTTGGCGATCTCGGCCCAGTCCTTGCGGGAGGCGTAGGCGTAGGTATTGCGGAGGAGGTGGACCACGCAGGTTTGCACGATGGTCTGCGGCCACACCTGCCCGATCGAGTCGGGCAGATGCTTCAGACCGTCGCACACGACGATCAGCACATCCTGCACACCACGATTCTTCAGCTCCGACAACACCCGAAGCCAATACTTCGCCCCCTCCCCGTCGCCGTGCTCGCCGGCCCATAATCCGAGGATGTCGCGGGTGCCGTCCACAGTCACCCCCATCACGACGTAGATCGGCCGGTTGGCCACGTTGCCGTCGCGGATCTTGACGTGGATGCAGTCGATGAACAGCACCGGATACACCGGGTCCAGCGGCCGGTTCTGCCACTCGGCCATGCCGTCCATCACCCGTTCGGTGATCGTCGAGATCGTCTGCTTGGACACCTCGGCGCCGTAGACCTCGGCCAGGTGCGCAGAGATCTCACCGGTGGTCAGTCCCTTGGCCGACAGCGAGATCACCATGTCCTCCACCCCGGTCAGCCGCCGCTGCCGCTTGGCCACGATCTTCGGCTCGAACGAGGAGTCCCGGTCCCGGGGTACGTCGAGCTCGACCGGGCCGGCCTCGGTCAGCACGGTCTTGGCGCGTCTGCCGTTGCGGGAGTTGCCGCTGCCCCTGCCGGCCGGGTCATTCTTGCCGTAGCCGAGGTGGTCGTCCATCTCGCCCTCGAGGGCGGACTCCACCACCAGCTTGGTCAACTTCGCCAGCAACCCGCCCTCGCCGGTGAGCTGGAGGCCTTCGGCCCGCGCCTGATCCACCAGTTCCTGCAGCCGGGCATCGCTGACACCCACAGGTGCCGAGTTCGATTCGTCCTCACGATCAATCACATCAGTCATGGTGGTGCATCTCCTTTCAGAGTTACACCGTTGTTCTTACAGTCCCTTGACTGCCCAACTCGCCGGAAGGCAATCAAGCCCTTCCACACCCGTGTCCTTCATTTTGACGTCAGGGTTGAGCCCTTTGGTGACGGCGTGGGTGATGGTGGCGGTGCGGTCCTCGCGCAGGGTGGCGATGAGCTGTTCCTGCTTGTCGATCAGCGCATCGATTTTCGCGGTCTCGCGGTCAAGGAAGTCGACGATGGCCCGCTGGTCCTCCGCAGGCGGTACGGCTATTGCGAGCGATCCGTAGTCCGGCTGGGAGATGTTATGCATGCTTGAGCTGGTGCCGACCGACATCACCTTCAGTTGGTCACGGTATGTCCTGGTCTTGCTCCAGTAGCCGACCCACTTTGCAGACAAGCCGCGGAACGAAACCTGCCAAAGCCGATCAGGAAGGAAGATTCCCGGCCTCGAATGTGCAACATAGCCTGCGGACCCGACGAGATCGGGAGTATTCATGCGGCTGACGATGAGTGTCCCAGTCCTGACGGGACAAGTAACACGGTCCATTTCGTCACTCAGCACTGTTTTGTTTTCCGCGATGTTGAACTCGCCGGTGTAGACGCAGCTAGTCTTCAGTACGCCCAATTCAGATGGACTCGCAGGTACGTCGGCAGCATTGACACTTGTCCCAGATTCCACCCGAGCGATCCACCTCTTGAGGGCACCCACCGTCCATGTGACGGGAGTTTCACCGAGCCATTCCACCTCAGTGTCCGCGTACTCCGGGTAGGCGGGCCAGTTCATGCGCCGACCTCGGCGAGCATCGCCTGAATCTCGCTGACGAGGACCCGCAGGTCCGTCTGGATGTCTTCCAGCGGCCGGGGCGGGATGTAGCGGTAAAAGTGTCGGGTGAAGGGAATCTCGTAACCGATCCTGGTCTTGTCGTGGTCGATCCACGCGTCCGGCACGTGCGGGAGCACCTCGCGGGCGAAGTACTCCTCGACGTTCTCGGTCAGTGGCACGTTCTCCGTATCGCGCAACGTAGGGTCCGGCTCAGGTTCGCCCTTGGCGGTGGTGACGATGTCCGCCTCAGGATCGTGCTCACCCAGAGTCGACCAGATCGTCTTCACCAGCGGAGCGCCGGGTCGGCTGATCCCGGCGTCGTGAAGCGCAGCTTTGAGCTCGTCGACGAAGGTGTCCCGGTTCGTCCACTTCCAGCCGACGAGGGTCTCGAGTGCCTTGCGGATCGCGGCCTGTTCGCCGTCCTTGAGCTTGGCGATGCTCTTCTGGGCGAGGACTTCCTTGATCGTGTCCTCGGTCGGCTCGAAACGAAGCTGGAGGGGGCGTTCGACGGTGATGGTGGCGTAGCCGAACTCCTCGCCGCGGAAGACCTTGGAGTGGGCAGGGTGGGTGTCGGTGCCCTTCTCGTTGCGGTACCGGTCATAGAGCTTGCAGATGTGTTCGATGTCCGCGGGTCGCAGGTACTTGCGCTTGGAGCCGAGGGACTTGCGCATCTTGCCGTACATGTCGACGCCGTTGATCAGCTGGACCTTGCCGCGGCGCTGCTCAGGCTTGTTGTTGTCGAGAATCCAGATGTAGGTGGAGATGCCGGTGTTGTAGAACATGTCGACCGGCAGCGCGATGATCGCATCGAGCAAGTCGTTCTCGATGATCCACTGCCGGATGTTCGACTCCCCCGACCCGGCCCCACCGGTGAACAGCGGCGAGCCGTTGAGCACCATCGCCAGGCGACTGCCGCCCTCGCCGCCCCGGACGGGCTGCATCTTCGAGATCAGGTGCAACAGGAACAGCAGCGACCCGTCCGAGACGCGGGGCAGGCCGGGGCCGAAGCGTCCGGCGAAGCCCCGCTGCTCGTACTCGTCGGTCACCGCCTTCTGCTGGGTCTTCCACTCCACCCCGAACGGCGGATTGGACAGCAGGAAGTCGAAGTGCCGCCCGGAGTGGCCGTCGTCGGTGAGGGTGTCGCCGAGGTAGATGTTGTCGACGTCCTGGCCCTTGATGATCATGTCGGACTTGCACATCGCGTACGAGCGCGGGTTGATTTCCTGGCCGTACAGCACCGGGCGGGCGCTGTGGTTCATCTCGATCAGGTGGTCGTAGGCCGTCGACAGCATCCCGCCGGTGCCCGCGGCGGGGTCGTAGATGGTGCGCACGGTGCCGGGCTTGGTCAGTGCGTCGTCGGCGGTGTGGAACAGGATGTCGACCATCAACGCGATCACCTCACGCGGGGTGAAGTGGTCACCGGCCTGGGCGTTGTTCGACTCCGCGAACTTGCGGATGAGCTCTTCGAAGATGTAGCCCATGTCGTGGCCGGAGACGACCTTCGGGTGCAGGTCGACTGCGGCGAACTACTTGACGATCAGATACAGCCGATCGGACTTCTGTAGATCGGCGATCAGGTCCGGCATCCGGAAGCCCTCGAACACGTCCCGCACGTTCGGGGAGAACCGCTCGATGTAGTCGATGAGGTTGTCGGCGACACCTTCCGGATCGGAGACCAAGGAGGCGAACGTCCACCGGGAGGTGTTGTAGAACGGCAGCTTGAACTTGCTCTTGAGGACTACGCCTGGGTCGATCTTGAGTCCCTGGACCTTCTGGTACTCGGCGAGGACCTGGTCCTTGGTCGGCTCGAGGATGCAGTCCAGCCGCCGCAGGATCGTGAACGGCAGGATCACGTCGCCGTACTGGTTCGGCTGATACGGCCCGCGAAGCAGGTTCGCGATGCTCCAGATCAGGTCGGCATTGGTCTTCGCCATGGTGGGGCTGGTCTCCTCGGTCGGTCGGTCCGGATGAAGTTACCCGAACGAAACAGACAGCCGGAGCAGACACTGCGGGTCGGGCGTGTACCTGAGGTGTCGACGAACCTTCCGTGCCCGTTACCCACTGAACGGCTTTCGCGGCACTCGACCATCCCCGGTCGTGTCCTCCCCTCTGACTGCTCCCAATATGCCTGTCGATCGACTGCAGCGAACAACGATGCGGGAGCGCTCGTGCGCGCACGGTGGACGCGGCCGAGCAGGGAGTGTCAGTCGTCGCGGCGTTCGATTTCGGAAGTAGAGGCGTCGAGGTAGGTGAACGGTTCGTAGGTCACCGTCATGCCGGAACCGCCACCATCCACCAGTTGGGCGGAAGTCCCGTCGAACCATTCCCCGACGGTGTTGTGGTAGCCCTTGGCTTCCCACCTTCCGACTTGGGTACGCACGTAGTCGTTCAGATCGTCCAGGTTCGCGAAGAACGTCACGACCTTGGGTTGGACGAGCACGCCATGCATCCGCAACGATTCCTCCAGGCCGTAGTAACCTCGGCCGCTGCCAGCCCAGACGTCCTCGAGGGGCACGACCAGGTCGGCGGGATCGCGGACTGCCACCGGCTCCCAACCGTCGCGCGGAGGTTTACCCTTGAGCACCCGCTCGGGTGCCCCGCTCAACGTCACAAGGGCCTTCATCTCCTTGGTCGACAACTCCCGAAACGCCGTCGGTCCGTTCACCGCAATCGAATGCTCCAGCGGTGTACCTATCTTCCGCTCATGGATCGGAAACGCGGGCGTGAGCCAGTGGATGGGTTGCAGGAAGATCGTGCGATCGCCGGGCTCCCCGGTCAGCCTGGTGACCGTGCAGAACCCCACCACGGACTTCGAGTCGGTCTGGTAGGCCGCCACCACGTCACCGGCCTCGACATCGTCGGCAAGGTGCTTGGACACCTCCTGCGACTGCGTGGAGTAGTCCCCGCCCCAGTCGACCGGCTCACCCCGACTGAACACGCCCCGCAGCCAGTCTCCGGCATATCCGGACGGCCCGCCTTCCTCGGCGTTGCACTTGTAGAGCCAGTACGTCAATGTGTGTTCCCTTCGTGGCGGCACGGTTGCGGAACGAACAGACTGATGGTCACCACATCATCGAGCCACCTCAATGCGAAAGTCGTGCCCGACACGCGGTTACGCGCGAACCGGTCGAACGGGGGCCAAACGGTACCTATGCGGCCGAGTCAGTGTCTTCGGCGAGCAATCGATACAGCGTCGCGCGGCTGACGCCGAGGTACTTGGCGATGTCCTTGCCGGTGTGCCCGTCGGATTTCATCCGGCGGGCGGTGGCGATCGTCTGGGCGTCGTCTACCTTGCGGGGGCGACCGAACTTGGTGCCGTTTCTCCGCGCCGACTCGCGTTTGAGGGCGGTCCGCTCCTTGACCAGCTCGCGCTCGAACTCGGCCATCGAGGCGAGCACTCCGATCACCATGCGCCCGGTGGCCGTCGACGAGTCGATGCCGTCCGAGGTCGAGACCAGGGTGACACCCCGCTTCGTGAGTGCACGGACCACCTCGAGGATGTGCAGCGTGTTGCGGCCGAGCCGGTCGAGCTTCCACACGACGACGGTGTCCCCCTCGCGGACGTACTCGAGCAGCGCGGCGAGCCCCGGCCGATCGTCGCGGGCACCGGAGATCTTGTCCTGGAAGACCTTGGTGACGCCGGCCGCAGCGAGGGCGACCTTCTGCTGTTCGAGTGTCTGCGCCACGGTGGAGACGCGGACGTACCCGATGCGGGTGCCGGTTGGGGCGACTGTCTCGCTCATACATCCAGCATGTCTCAAATATCGTCGGGCGCCAATAATGAGACACTGCGTTGTGAGACAAACATTCGAGACACATCGACCTGCGGGAATGGACGTCGCCCGGGCCTCGGCCGCGATTGTCTCAATGAGAACTGATTCGAGACAGCCGATCGCTCTGAAACAACCTCACGAGCACTTGGAGGCACCGAGTCGACGTCGGGGGTGGCGGGGTGACCATCCGGTTGTGTTGACGACCGACCCCGCTCTGGAAACCACCGTCCATCCCGATGCACCTGGAGCGAGCCGACAGACTTTTCGTCCTCTCACCGACCCCCACGACAGCACCGGACTGGCCGCAGCTCCGCAGAGCTACTTCGCAAGGTCCGGGTCGGCAGATCTTGTCCGGGAACGCACAACCCTAAGTCCGGCTTCGCCTGCTGGATCGCTGGCGGCAGCAGCCTGCCCATACCAGTGAGCCGCGCCTTCGAGGTCCGGCGGATCCAATGAGTCGGCGAGCGCGTCGGCGAGGTTGACCATCGCAGTGGTGTGGCCGGCTTCGGCCGCTTCGCGCCACCAGAGGCATGCACGTTCGAGGTCCGGCGGTTGCTGCTGGTAGGCGAGGATGACGCCGAGGTTGACCATGGCGTCCACATTGCCGGACTTGACTGACTGCTCCCACCAGCACCGAGCCCGCTCCAGATCTGGTGGATCCGACCGGATCGCGAGCAGACACCCAAGGTTGAACATGGCTTCGGGGTCGCCTGCCTCGGCCGCTCGCTCGTACCAATGGCGAGCACCTTCAAGATCCGGCAGATCTGAATCATCGGCGAGCAGGTTCCCGAGATCGACCATCGCATCGGTGTCGCCAGCCGCAGCGGCTCGTTCGAGCCAATGGCGGGCACCCGCTCGGTCCGGTGGAGTCAACTGATAGGCGAGCAACAGTCCGAGATGGCGCATGGCCATCGCGTCGCCGGCAACAGCCGCCTTCTTGTACCAGTAATGAGCAGCGTCGATGTCGGGCGGGTCTATCCGGCTTGCGAGCAGATACGCCAACCGGACCATCGCGCTTTTTTCACCTGCGCCAGCGGCCTTCCCCAACCACCGGCGAGCGTTCTCGAGATCCGGCGGATCGAGCCGTTCGGCGAGTAGGCCTCCGAGGAAGCTCATTGCCCAAATGTCACCTGTATCGGCGGCGCGTTCGAACCAGCGACGCGCACCGGTCAGGTCCGGCGGGTCCACCCGACGGGCAAGCAGGTAGCCGAGATGAAACATCGCGTCGACGTTGCCTTCAATGGCCGCCCGTTCATACCAGCGGCGGGCTCCGTCGATATCAGCCGGATCCAATCGATTCTCGAGCAGATGGCCAGCCTCGACCATGGCGGTGGTGTCGCCGGCCTCGGCGGCCCGCTCCCACCAGTGACGAGCGCCCTGGAGATCCGGTGGATCGCCGCGCTCGGCCAGCAGAGCGGCGAGGTTGACCATGGCATCGGTGTCCCCGGCTTCGGCGGCGCGCTCCCACCAGTGGCACGCACCGGCCAGATCCGGGGGATCCATCCGGTCCGCCAACAGGAAGGCGAGGTTGTGCATGGCGTCGAGATCTCCCGCGCCGGCAGCACGCTCGCACCATTCGCGTGCTCGTTCCAGATCGGGGGGATCGAGCCGGTCGACGAGCAGCAGACCGAGACGACGCATGGCCTCTACGTCACCGACGCTCGCCCACTCGCGCCAACGCCGCGCGTGCTCGAGATCCGGTTGAGTCAGGCCAGCGGCCAACTGAAGGTCGAAGGCGTCCTGGCGGTCGTTCTCGGAATCGATGTCGGGTGTCCGAGCCGAACGCCCATCAGCCTTCTTGAGATCTTCCGCCCGCGACAATATCTCCTGCAGTCGATCCGCAGGCACGGCTTCGCACGCCCACTCGCCGTTCTCCTCATAGACGACGAGTCCATGCCAATCTCGATGTTGGTCACGTCGCCAATGCAGGAGCATCCCTTCCCGTGCATGGGACTCGGGCGAGACAACGCATCGCTTCATCTTCGCGTAATCACCGCGGGACTTCGCCACCTCGGGCAGACACATCACGCAAGCGATCCCCCTACGACGAGCGGCAGCGAGCGTTACCGCTTCGACTCGGGCACTCTGCCCGCATGTCTGGGCCAGGCGAAGATCGACTTCCAGAACGGCGCACGCCTTATTGACGTGATGTACCTCGTGCCTCACACCGCCGGGCACGATCAGAACCGATCCAGGCCTGGCGCGCCGCGAGTGCGCCGGCCGCTTGTGACCGCGTGCCGCGACTGCCTCACGGCCCTGCTCCGCCTCCGTAGCGTTCACGCCGGCGATATGCGGATCGACAGTCCATGGAGGGGACCAGTCGGCAATGTGCGGATCGATGACCGGCGACACAGTCCAATGGTCGTAGTCGCTCAGCTCGGCTTCGGGGTCACGGGATCCATCCGGGTCGAATCTCCGAGTGAACTTGCGACCCATTCGAGGCTCCTTCGCCCTTTGTCCAGTCAAGCTCGCCCGGGTTCGCTCAATCATGACTGATGTCCGTCCCCGTGCCCTACGCGCCCGTCCACCACTCGCAGACAGCGACCCGGCGCAGACGACCACGACGTTGAACAAATGCTCGTCGCCGTGTCTTCTGATGAGCTGCATCAACCAACCATGAAGAGCGCCTTGTCCACGTCGCGGGGACGCCACCGACCACCTGTCACGGCATTCGCCGTCTCGACGAGCGCGCACACTGCCGTCATGTAGCGGCTGTAGTAGCCGTCCGGACCAGGAAACCCCAGGCCCTCCAATGCGGTCACTGCCCGTCGGTCGTAGACCGCCATCCGGTCCGGAGCGCCGGCGGTCAGCAAGGTGGAGGCGACTGCCGCACCGCGCTGACACCCCGGCAGCTCGAGCAACGCCGATCGCGCCGCCCCCGCGGCCTCGGGAATGCTCCGGTCGGTGTCCCTGGCCAACTCGAACGCCTCGGCGGTGACCGCTCGCACCTTCCGGTCGGGCCACTCGTTCAGATCGCGGGTCCAAACGGTGCTCAGGTTCAGCCGCTTCCACAGCAGCAGCGCGCCGATGTCAGCCTTGCCGATCGACCCGTCCCGTTCGGCCCGGGCCTGGACCTCAAGCAGCACCTCGTCGTAGAAGCTGCCGCCCTCGACGCTGGGGTACCGCGCGTGGGCCGCGACGAGGGTGGTGACGATGTCCTGTTGACTTCCGGTTACTGTCATGTCGAAAGACTACGCGGCCATGGGCTTTCGTTAGCTGGCGTCAGCGCTTCGGGTCGGGAATGATCGCGATATGGGCCTCCACCTACAGCTCGGTGAGAAGATCACGCCGAAGGGACGGACGCTGACGGTCACCGACCTCGACGTGGTCACTTTGACGGAACTACGCCCCTTGCTGATCGGCATCGCCCTGTCCGGCGGCACCATCCACCATTCGGCCCTCATCAAGGCCTTGGAACTGCCTCATGCAACGAACGGGCTGGGGCGCGTACTCGACCTGTTGTCCGAAGACTGCAGACGCCGCCGCGAGCCCTCGCTGGCTGCGCTCGTCGTTTCCCAGTCGACCGGCGAGGTGGGGTCAGCCTTCTGGGGCAATCCGAGTTCCGAACGTACGGACGTGTACAAGTACTGGCGCGACGTCATCAGTACGTGAGCAAGTCGTTCTTCGCTCTCGCTGACCGCAAGCGGTCGGTACTGCGCCCGCACCACTGACTCGCGTCCCACACCGACTCGCGCCGTGCCGATGCAGCACCGCGTCAGCCCTCGAGCTTGTGGAGGATCTCCGTCCACATCGATCGAGGGACGGTCGAGCGCACCGGATCGGTGATCTTCTGAACCTGGAGCATCATGTCCGCGACGTCCTGGGTGTCCTGCCGGGCGTCCAGCATCGTTTGCCGCCTGGCTGGCGTTCATCGCCGTGTAACGCTCTCCGGTCTTCGACGAAAGGGATAATGAGAGCCTTCGCGGCGGGTATGCGGTCGAACGGTCTGGCCATAAATACGGGGCAGTCGAATACGCCTAGGGCGGACGGAGCACCGACACCTACTGGCCCAAAACTACGAGGAGGGAGGCTGGCCGTGGTGCAGTTCCGAAGGTCGAAGAAGGTGGGTCCGTTTCGACTGACCGTCTCGAAACGCGGGATGGGAGTCAGCGCCGGAGCGGGGCCGGTCCGTATCAGCAGGAGCGCGACGGGAAGGGTCAGCCGCACCTATCGT
This sequence comes from Rhodococcus ruber, assembly GCF_016804345.1. NCBI lineage: Bacteria > Bacillati > Actinomycetota > Actinomycetes > Mycobacteriales > Nocardiaceae > Rhodococcus > Rhodococcus ruber. The sequence goes on from NZ_CP044211.1 coordinate 3,263,067, forward strand.
GTGCCGGGCACGGGAATCTATGACACCAAGACGATCGGCAAGAGCCGGAACCGGTCGTCGCAGTCGCGGCAGCACGCCGCAGCTCCGGCCCGTCACCGCGGGTACGGGCCGGCAGAAGAGGGCACCGCGGCGGCACACACGGCGACAACCCTGTCGCCTGACCAATGGGCCTTCGTCCTACAACCGGACGAGACGCCGGCAGCCTTGCCGTTCCAGCGCGCCCATGTACGGGGTGCTCTCGGACGCGCCACGGGAAGCCGGCTCCCGCTGCACGGTCTGACGCTCGGGCAAGCCCAGCGCCTGCTCCAGGTGTTGGGGCGCGATGTCACCCCGTTGTTTCGCAGCGGCCGGAACAGCGTCGCGTGGAATCGCGCCGGTTTGGCCGCGCTGTGGGTGGTGGCGGTCCTGGTTACGGTGCTGTCGCTGGCGATTCCCGTGATCGGTCCGGTCATCTTCGTGACCGCCGTCTCGTTCGCGGTGTACTACGGCATCCGGTGGTTCAAGCACCGGCACGACTCGACATTCACACACCCTTGAGACGGTGTGTAGGCGTTGCGACCTCGTTGCTTTATCCACGAGCTCGACCGAATGGCTCCAATGATTCATGTACACCCCGCCGGGTAGTACGTGCGCATCTGGGTCCAACTGTGATCATCAGCCGCTCATCGACGGAGGCCTCGTGAAGCACATTGCACGCCTTTTCCTGGCCGCGGTCGGGTCGCTCGCTCTCGTTGCCTGCACGTCGTCAGGTGGCAGTAACGGACCCCGGGTAGAGATGCGTTGGGAAACTGGCTCGGGCACATCACCGAGCGTGACATTGATGTGGTCGGAGGGAGACGCGGAATCGCTGCAGTCCGAGGTATTCGCGGAGAAGGCGGACGGCAGCTTCGAGGTCCCCGACGGAGCCGACTACAGCGACTTCTCGATGATTGTGGCGTCGTCGAACGGATTCGGTAGTTGCAGCATCTGGGTCGACGGAAGCAAGGTCGACGAGAACGCCGTACACGCCACCACCGACGGCTCAAATACCAAGGGGCTGGCGGCGTGCGAATACAAGACCGGTTCACAAGAAGCACCCACAGTTCCGGCCGACACGCCTCCGACGACGGAGACGACAACTCCCAGCACCACGCTGGCTCCGGCAGCTTCCGAACCTGCGGCCAGCCCAGAGCCTACGGAGGACAGCTACGTGCCGCCCGCTCCGCCCCCGACCTACGAGACCTATCCGACGGAGACGTACGAGACCTACCCGACGGAGACGTACCCTGCCGAGCCGTATGTGGTCGAATGTCTCTTCGGGACGCCCGGTCCCGCCCGGTGGAGCGACGGTTCGGTGAGGTTCTCCCAGGAGTGCTACGACCGAGGGGCCGGAGATCTGTATCTCGAGGGCAACTGCAGCGACTGGGAATGGCGTCAGCGCATGGGCGCGGAAGGTGACGCTCTCTGCGGCGGTACAAGGCCGCAGTAGTTGGTGAGCGGGCGGCGTGGGTCCGCGCCGGTGTCGTCGCTGCGAGTCGCCGCTGTGTCGGCCGGTGCCGTCGAATCAACTCGCCGTCGCTCGGTACTCCGCGGCTCCCCGCGTCGTCGTCTTCAGCGTGCCCAGTACTGGAGCATGGGTTCGTCGGCCAGTTGGGTACCCGCCCGGGTGATGACGAGCGCATCCCGGTCGATCCAGTACTGCACGCCTTCGTTCGTCACGACGTAGCCGAGTTCGGTGCGCACCGGGTCGTCGATCTCGATGGTGGCGCTGTCGCTGAGCCGTACCCCCTTGTAGTACAACCGGCCGCTTGCGGTCTGGCAGATGATCACCAGCGACTGCGGGGTACGACCGATCAGCACCGCCGGATCGGTGGCGTTGCAGCGCCCGCCCGCAACCGCCACGAACCCCTGCGCGTCGGTACCCGGAATCGTCGGAAGACGGGTTGCCGCTGTGGTGGAGGTGGTCGGCCGCGTCGGCGTGGTGGGTGCCGGGCTGCTCGGTGCCCGCCACGGCGTCGTCGGGTTCACCGCCGTGGTCCTCGGTGCCGTCGCCGTCGTCGACGACTGCCGACTTCCGGAGGAGGCCGACGAGCTCGCCGCCCGCACCCCGAGGTCCACGACGGCGGTGGTGATCATCAGTGCCAGTACCGCAGCGACAGCGCTGAACCATGGCACCAGACTCGGTCGTGGTCCGGAGGCAGGGGCACGCGACGAGGCCGGCGCGAAGATCACCCGGGTCTCGCCGAGCCGGTCGTGCATGCCCTGATGGGACGGGTTCTGCTCCGGATGCGCGTACATCTCGACCGCGAGCGCGGCGAGTGCAACGAGATAGATCGGGTACAGCGGATACAGCACATGAATCCAGTTGCGCCGAAACGCCTGGGCGACCGACGGCAACCGCCCCTCGCGCCCGACGACGCGCAGGCCCATGAGCCACTTGCCGACGGTCCGGCCGGTGCGCGCCTCGGTCAGGGCGAAGTAGAGCACCGGCGTGGCCCACGCGAGCACCCCGATACCGGCGAACCACACCACGCGCGCGGTCTCGCTCTGCAGCAACGCGGAGTTAAGCACCGTCCACATCGCGAGCACGACGAACACGACCACACCGATCAGCACCCAGTCGAGCACGAACGCCGCCGCACGCACACCGAACGTCGCTGGCATGCCGGGAGCCCGCGACGGACCCACCGGCGGGAAGGGCCGCCTCGGCGGTACCGGGTCGGGACCCGGCGACGGTATCGGCTCCGTCGGCCGGGCAGAGGCCGGAGTGGACACCGCTGCGCGGGCCAGGCGCTCGAGCACGAACGCGGTGACCGCCAGCCCCAGCAGCACCAGGGTCAGCGCACAGGCCAGGACGAGCCCGAAGCCAGCGGAGAACTCTCCCTGCGACCATCCCACGTTGTTGTCGAAGACCGCACCCCGGACGTTGAACATCTGCGACAGCGCGGTCACGAAGCCGATCAGCGCGAGCACCGCCACCGTGACCGCCGCCGCCGCCCGCACCCGCATCCCCATGTACGCCAGGCCGGCACCGGAGACGAGCAATCCCAGCCAGATCGCCCAGACACCGGCGCTGCCGGTCTCGTCCTCGAGCGCAGCGGCCGCGCTTCCCTCGACGAACCCGACGTAGTCCGGATCCAGACCACCCAGGGTGACCGTGGCATCGCCGATCCCGTTCATCGACGCGGTCGCCGAGGTGCGCGTCCCGTCGTCGTAGTACATGTCGTTGATGTGGCCCCACTCGAGGAACACCGACAAGGCGAGCACTAGACCGCCAGCGACGATAGCCAAACCCACCATCCAGCGCGGGCTGCCACCGATCACAGGGGCCGGATCAGGTTCGCGCGGCCCGGGGCCGCCCCGAAACGACGGGTCGGGCGCGAAGCCGTTGCTCATGGTTACCCCCTACCTGCCACTGGAGTCTTCACCCGAACCGCGGAGGCACCCGCTGCCGACCTCCGCGGCGCACCGAACCACACGCGCCTGTCCCGGCGGCCGGTCACGTCAGGCCACCGTCGACGCGGAACACCGTGGTCCACTGCCGCACCGACTCGTGGCCAGGTGTCTGCCACGACCTGCTCGAGGGCACGGGTGCGCTGGCGCAGCCGCTCATCGAGAACTCGCTCGAGCACCGCGGCCCGGGACGGAGCGGCGGTGTCGACGATGGCCTCGATGTGCCCGGCCACCCGGGCCGAGCGACAGGTGCGGTGCGGGACGGTGCCGTGATCGTGCAGGACACGTTCGAGGAACTCCCGGTAGTCGCGCACGTACTTCAACCGCCCGCCCAGTCGGCGCTGGCCGTGACGGTCCGCCGTGCAGGTACGACGTGTAGCGAGAAGGCGCTCCCGGATACGGACAAGCCGCACGACGGCGCGAACCTCTTGAGTCACCGTCCCCGGGCGCAAACAGGTCGTCGGCGTGGGCATAGTGCTTGCACTCCCCGTGTGTCGATGCGTGCGACAGCGATGACGCTGTCCTCATCCCCGCCACGGGCGCATACCACCTTCACGTCACTGCAAAACACACAAACCGGCGCGAGTGGACGGCATCGCGGCCCGCTGGCGTGTGCGTGCTTGCCGGGAGGTGCTCGAGGTCGCACCGCGCTCCCTGCAGGCCGGCATGTGCGCGCCGCATGACTTCGCACCACCCCCGTCCTACTAGCCGACCCGGCCGCTACCAGCAGGCCGCCGCCGAATTACGTGAAGCCGGGACCTTGGGACGGGACGTGCCGGACGCTCTCGGCGCGCCCATCGACGACGAGCCCGTCGCGATCGAGGGCCGAGTGATCCACCGCCTCGTTCGCACTCGGGAGCGCGACCCCAAGCTCCGCGAACGCAAGATCAACCAGGCACTGACCCACCGCGGGCACCTGGCGTGTGAGGTGCGCAGCTTCGACTTCGAGCGGACCTACGGCGTTCTGGGTGCGGGCTCTACGCCCACATCCATCAAGTCGTGCCCCTGCACGCCTCCGGCGTAGTGAGGAACTCGCTCGACGATCTGGTGGTGGTGTGCGCCAACTGCCATGTCATGCTGCATCGCGGTCAGAGCTGGAAGACACCCGAGGAACTGCTGAACCTGATCCAGCCGAACGAATAGTCCTTCTGGTCAGCGTTCGAGCCGCACCACCGAAACCAGCCGCTCAGAGCTCGTCGACGGGACGGGGTTCTCCGACCTGCGCGTCGCCGTCGACCAACTCGTCCAGCTTCCGCAGAATCTGCCCCCACATCTCCCGCGGCACGACTGCCTTCACCGCCGCAGTGATCCGCTGAAGCTGGACCATCATGTCGACGATGTCGGGACCGGTCGAGGTCTCCTGAGCGAGGGCGTGGAGTTTCTCCGCAGCCCGCAGCCCGGTCTCGACGTTCACGATGGTGTCATCGTCGACAAGGTGAGCGAACGCCTTCTGCATGACGACCTCGAACATCGCGATCGGCGTCAGCGCGACCGCCAGACCTCCGGCGAAGTCGATCCGGTTCTCCCGAGCGCGGCGTTCCACGATCTCCCGATAGGTGGCTGCGGCCACCTGCTGCACCGGGAAGTGCCTCTCGCAGTGCCGACGGACCGAGTCGACCGTGACTCTCTGATCGTCCGACGTGGCGTCCTCCGCGGCGAGAGCCCGGACGATGCCCGCGTACGAGGCTCCCCGCGCCAACATCTGGTTCACCGTCTCGCGGACATAGTCGTCCCGGCACACCCGACAGCGCGGTTCGATCCGCGGATTGTGCGCGGTCTCGGCCAGTGCTACCGATCCAAGCGCTTCGTCGACGAGGTCGCCGACGACCTGTGACTCATGCATGACTCTGCTCCTTACGACCAGGGCGTATCCCGCCTCACTTCTTATTGCTTCAACAGGCACCTGAGCGGCACTACGCCGCACTTGCTCTCCGATCGCCCATCTTCCGCGGAGGGGGCTTCTCGACGGCCCACGCGGTGCGTGGACAGCACGGTGCCGTCGAACCCGGGCGTCTTTGCGGCATCGGAGTGGTCCGGCGGGGGTGGTGGTTACCCATCTCATTAAGACAACCCTTGAGGGGTGCTCGGGGCAGCGGCGGGCCCGCAGGAGAGGTGGACAAAGGTGGACATTGTCCACCTCGACTGTGAATCGTCGCGAACTCCGCGCAGCAAAACCCCTGGTTACCACCGAAATGGTCTTTCACGTAGGAGGAATGTCTTCGGGGTGGGGTGGACCCTGTCCACGTGTCCACCCTCTGTCCACCCCGGGGTCCTACACAACGCGGAGCTTTCGGTCATCCCCTACGATCACGCGCCCTGCCTCGACTTGCACCGCGACGGCATCGTCGAGATAGCTCCGGTCCCGGGACGGGAGCTTCTTCTTGATCGCACCACGGGTCATCGGGCCGTTGGTTGTCAGATAGGCGAATACGCGCTTCCCGACTCGTTTGACCGCAGCATCCGCGACGGTCTCGTCGACCATCACCTGCCGCTCGCCCTCCAAGCGTCCGCGGGCCTTATTCTTCTCGGAAGCGGCGGTGGCGAGCGTGTCAAGGACGCTCTGTCGTACCCGGTCGGACTTGCGCATAACGAGCCCGGACAGGTGCCAGTCCTGCTCGTCGATGTTCAGGCGGCCGTCGAGCACCGCGAGGGCGAACGCGACCTTCTCCCGGACGAACAGGGCGTGTCCGTCGAGGGCGTCCGTTTCGCCGCGCTGTCTGGCCACGTGGGCAGCTTTGATCGTTTGGGCCGCGCCCGCGGGGACTTCGACGACGCACCGTTGCCGATCGTCCCGGAGCAGTTCGGGCAGGATCGTCAGGGGTGCCGGTTGCTCCGGAGTGTCCTCCGAGATGGTGGGGTCGGTGGCCGGCATCCACAGGAACCGCTGGGGCGTGCCTCCGGGGGCGTCGTCGAGGAGCGGACCGGCCTTCTCGGGCTGCACACCAACAACCATGGTCAGCCGGTAATTGTGTTTGCCGATCAGCAGGCGCTTGGACGGATCGGCGTAGCTGAAGCCGATCTCCTCCCCCGAGAACGCACTGCGGAGCCGCGACATGATGGTCGACCCCTGGCGACCGGCCAGGGCGGTGAGCGTGTCCACTTCGGGGATGCTGAACATCACCGCCGTGCGGTCCCGCTCCAGCTTCCGCCTGTAGATGTGGGCGTACTGGTGCGCCAGACCTTCACCGGAGCCAGCAGGCGCAACATGGATTTGGACGGGGAGCACCTCATCGGCCACCCCTTCGCACGAGCCCTTTCCGTACCCGGCTGGAGCGACGAGGGCGAGCAAGAGGTTCACCGACCCCGGGCTGCCGATCAACGGCGGCAGCACCACATTCGGCGGGATCGTGGTCAGCGCCCGGCAGAACACCACACCGAGCACCCCCCACGGCGAGGTCATGCGAGCGTAGGCGAACTGCCGGATCGTAGAGAGATAGGGGCGGCTGTTCCAGAATTCCTCGAACAGATCCTCGAGGTTCTCCTCATCGTCATGCCGATGACAACCGAGCTGCGCGCGCGCCTCGGTGTCGGTCATAGTCGACACCCGCTGCACCGCCCACCGGAACCCGCCGCCCACCTCACCGGGCTGCACCTCCCGAGACGGGTCGAGCACCTGGCACCAGTGGCGTAGCGCCTCCTCGACGGACCGCAGCGCCGCGTCACGGTCGACCTCGGTGATGCACCCGAGTCGGTGGGCCGCTTCGAGCCGGACACAGCGGTCCATCAGCCACTGATGCCGACCATCCCTCGGTCGATCGGCTCTCCAGGCTGTCACCATCTTCGCCACGTAGGCACACGTGCCCGATCCGAACTGCCAGTCCGACGGCGAACTGACCATCTCACCGAGGGCCGGCGTGTCCGAGTCGATACGCGGGCACCACTCGTCGAGGAACTCCTCGATCCGTTCGACGCTCAGCGGACCACCAGTGTCCCGCTGGGCGCATGCCCCGACGGGGTAGTCCGTATCCTTCCAGTTCGTCGTGCCCGGCACCCGCAGTATTCGGGCTAGGTCCGAAACCGTATCCAGGGAGGCCGAGTACTTCTCGGCAACAGTCGCGGCGAGCCGGCCGAACCGGCGACTGAGCTGGCACGCCCGATCCCGAGCATCCGGAGTGTCCAGTCGGCCATCCTCGATCGCCCACAGCGGCTGCAGACCGTGCCCGGAGTGAATCACCACCGACGGCCGGGTACCGATCAGCTCCGACACTCGATCGATGAACTCCTCAGCCTTGCCAAGATCCTGGAACGCCCCCTCCTTGACATCCACATCGAGATACAGCGCGGCCCAGCGAGTCACGTCTCGTTCACTGCCCCTACTGCCACCGTCGCGGGCCGGCCCGGTCGTCGGGTTGATCGAGAACCAGACGTTGGCTTCGTCGGGCAGGGAGTACACCACAGCGCTCGCATGGGCCGAAGGGACCACCGCCGACATGAACCGGCCACCGACACGCTGGTGACACACACCGGTGAACTCGTCGTCGCTCCCCCCGAGGGTCTCGAGAACCTCGTCGAAGCCGATCTGAAGACGCTCGCACTCCGAGGCTTTCCCTTCCTGGACCGGGATGCGCACGTCGCATGCTTCGGCCTGGACACGCTGACCCCGATCAACGGGAGCGGTGACGGTAGGATCGGCGATGGTCCGGCTGACCATCCGATCCGCTCCGTCCGCTGCGGGGGCAGGGCACGCCTGCTGTTCCGAGCGTCCAACTCGGTGGTCCGGACCGAGAGTATGTCGCCCTCTCACCGGTGCGCCCCCGGCCTCGTGCTGTTCAGGAAGATCGACCGAAGGAGCACGAGTTGCTCCGACGTGAGGGGCGGTGCCAGCTCGGCCAACTGACGGGCCCGTTCGCGGAGCGCAGCCTTGGTTGTTTCGTCGAGCTCGGACATCAGCACTCACCGCGGGCAGAACTGTCCGATGCCGCAAGGATGGCCGCCAGACGACGACGTTGATCCGGGTTCAGAGTCGGTGCGACGTCGGCGAGACGCTCGATAGCCGGATCGACACTCACGCGACCCACACGAAGGAACTCGTGCAGTTCGGCCGCGTGGACGCGGTACTCCGCTCCTGCCCGATAACCGGTGAGCTTGCCGGACCTGATCCACATCCGGACCGTCCGAGGAATCACCCGCGCAAGTTCTGCGACTTCAGCAACGGTAAGGAACTCACGGTGACCGTTAGGGGTCCCAGCATTCACGTTCTAACTCCTGACCAATTCACAGTCCTTGCGGACTGCCTTTGGTCGGGGGTTCTGCCCTCGGCGTGCCGAGAACGCCTCTGACGCTACCCCAGACTCATTCCAGGGTCAACAAAACTGCTGCCAGTCGTAGTGTTACACAACGGAATCCGATCCTCTTCTCGTCTACCCCCCGTTGTTCGAGAACTTTCGGCGAGAGCGAGCATCACTCATACTCGGCACCGCGGTCTCGCCGAACCACCGCCAGCGACTGCGGGTCAAACCGCCGCTTACCTGTCCCGACCGGGAGGATGGCGATCCGCGCGAAGAGCAGCCAGATAGCGGTGCGCTTGCGAGCGGTAGCCAGACCTTGCGACGCCGTCCCGATGTCCCCGTCCACAATCAGGGGCCGACTACGTTGGCACGGCCCGCTGCTCTTCGCGGTTCAAAGGTCGCCCCCTGTTCGCGCAACCGAGCCATCAGGGGCACGTGACTGCGGCGGACTTGGAAGGCTATCGATGAACTCGATCGGTACAGCCGCTAAGCGCTAGTGCACACCATCCAGCTTTGGTACCGATCGAGCGACCCTCTCGCGTTCTACCGATGGCGCGAAGACGTCCAGCGTGTTCGGGCTCTTGAACCGCTTGAGCCCCAGCAAACCGACGTGCGCATAGGTTGAGGTGCCGCGGGTCGCGGCCCTCACCGACCGCCGGTACTCCGCTACTTCAACCGGCCCCGTCTACCGCAGGTTCCTCGGTACGCTACGGCCAAAGCACATCCACGGACTCGGGCTTAAAGCCCGGGCCACCGCGGGCCCTGCGGACGACGACCTCGATGCCCAGCGCCTCCAGCGTGGCACGTTGCTGCGCAAGGTCGAGACGGTCCCAGACCGCACGAGCGTCTGCCGCTTCTGCCATCTGCCGGACTGGTGTCGGCACGGCAGCAGCCGGGCGCAACACGCGCTCCGCGGCTTCCATTTCCGAGCGCGTCCGCATAGTGATCCGGGTCAACTGGTCCAGGTCGATACTCCCTGCCGCGTAGGCATCAGCTGCGCCGTCCAGTCGGGCTCTCAGCTCAGCGGCCCTCATACGCACGCGCTCAGATACGGCGTCTTCGGCGTCGAAGACCGCCAGTGCGTCCGGCTTCGACAGCCGGTAGCAGACCGTGGAGACGACCAGTTCGTCTACCCACTCCTCACGCCGCCCCACACAGCCTAGGTCCCGGCAGACGTACAACGACGTCTTCCGGCCCTTCGCTCCCTTACGCGAGACAGCCAACACGCCCCCGCAAACGCCACATCGGCCGATTCCGAACGTGAGCAGGTGAGTGCGCGCCGCGGCCTTCTGGGTCCGGCGCTTGGGGTCCGCCAGGAGGGCCTTTACTCGCGTGTGGGATGCCTCGTCAACGATCGGCTCCCACGCCCCCTGATAAGTGTTCCGGCCGTGGCGACGGATTCCGACATTGAGGTCCCGTACTGCGAGCTTGCGAACGGAGGAAGGAATCCACTGCCCGCCCAGAGGCGCAACGATCCCCTCGCCGTTGAGACGCCCGGTAACGGCCCGCAGCGTCGAACCAGCGAGAAGATCACGGACGATTCCGCGCACGACGTCGGCAGCAGGCTCGTCGACCACATCCTTCCAGCCGATCACCCGCCCCTTGTCGTCACGCTCGTACACCCGCGCCCACCCATAAGCGCAAGCCCCGTTTGCCCTGCCCTCCTCAGCGCGCTGTTGGGCTGCACGGGCGACCCTTTCGGCCTTGATCTCGGACTCGGCCGTGTCGAACTCGCCCAGAATTCCGGCGTACATACGGCCTGCGGCACTCGTGAGATCGAGGTCAGAGCCCTTCACAAGGGCAACCCCGATCCGGGCGGCGGACAGAGCACCGATCGCATCGGCACGCTCGCGCCGCGAACGCCACAGGCGGGACAGCCCATAGGCGACGATCTGGTCGAACTCTCCACGTTCGGCGGCAGCCATCAGCTCCTCATAACCTGGACGAGACCTGCCCTTGAGCGCGGAGATGTCGTTGTCCGAATAACAGGCCACGACTTTCCAACCCCGGGAAGCCGCCAACGCTTTACAGTCCTCCCGCTGCCGGGCCACACCGTGTTCCAGACCATTCGGGTCTTCGGAAATCCGTGCGTAAATCGCCGCGCGCACTGGCTCCGGCCCCGACCGCGGAAGTGCCATGACCTGCTCCTTTCGGCAACTCTATATTACCCCCTGAGGACACTCCCTCTTCCCGGGTGGGCTGGGCAAGACCGCGGACGCCGAGAAGTTCGCCTCGCTGTACGACGACGTCGACACCAAGTTGTTCGGCCGCTTCGGTGACGACACGGTGATCTACCCCGGCCACGGCAAGGACACCACGCTCGGCGCGGAACGTCCCCATCTCGGGGAGTGGCGCGAACGGGGCTGGTGACCCGGTGAGCTGCGGCAGGTCGCCGTCCTGCGGCAGCGCACTCGCGCAGCTGCGACGGTGGCCCCTCCGTGACCGGAGGGGCCGGCGTTCGTTGCGCAGACCACCTCCTCCGCGGTCACTCGGAGACCGCTCGCCGGCTCACAGACCCCGGTCGATGATGTCGAGGATCTCGTCACCGGTCGCGGCGTGAATCCTGCCGACCGTGTCGGCGCGGCTCCCCTCGGCTCCCTCGAGGTCGGCCAGCAGGGCTTCGAGCCGCCGCGCGACCGCCGCGCGTGCCTCGTCGTCGGCGCCGAGTTCGGCGACGGCCGCCCGCAGGCGGTCGATCCCGGCGACGGCCACCGACACCGGATCCGGGACCAGCTCGGCGCGCAGGAACTCGGCGACGGCCCGGGGACTGGGATGATCGAACACCACCGTCGGCGGCAACCGCAGACCGGTCGCGGCACCGAGATGGTTGCGCAGGGCGACCGCGGCGAGCGAGTCGAAGCCGAGTTCCTTGAACGCCTGGTCGGGATCGACCGAGTCCGACGCATCGTGGCCCAGGACTGCGGCAGCGCCGGCTCGCACCAGCTCCAGCACGAGGTGCCGCTGTTCCGGCACCGGCCGCTCGGTGAGCCGCTGCGCCCACTCGGACGGCCCGGATCCGTTCGGTCCGGACACGGCCGACCCCGATCCCGCCGCGCGGGGCCGCGACTGCCGCACGAGTCCGCGCAGCGGGGCGGGAACGGACGGCCCGGCCGGATCGGGGTGCTCGAGCCGGGCCCCCACCACCGCGGGGGCGTCGCCGGCGACGGCACTGTCGAACAGGTCCAGGGCGTCGGCCTCGCTCATCGCAACCAGACCGCTGCGGCGGGCCCGGGCGAGATCCCCCGCGCCGAGCCTGCCGGTCATGGCGCTCGGCGGTGCCCACATTCCCCACGCGATCGACACCGCGGGCAGGCCCTGGGCTCGCCGGTGCTGGGCGAGGGCGTCGAGGAACCGGTTCGCCGCCGCGTAGTTCGCCTGCCCGGGCGCGCCGAGGACCCCGGAGAGCGACGAGAACAGCACGAAGGCGTGGACCCGGGCGGTCAGCCGGTGCAGGTGCCAGGCCGCGTCCACTTTCGGCCGCAGCACCGCGTCGAGCCGGTCGGGAGTGAGCGAGGTGAGCGTGGCGTCGTCGAGGACACCGGCCGCGTGGATCACCGCGGTCAGGGGGTGCTCGGCGGGGATCCGGGCCAACAGCCCCGCCAGTGCCGCCTCGTCGGCGGTGTCGCAGGCGACGACGGTCACCTCGGCGCCCGCACCGCGCAGTTCGCGGCACAGCCGGTCACTTCCCTCGGCGTCGGGTCCGCGCCGGCTCGTCAGCACCAGGTGCCGCGCCCCGTGTGCGCTGACGAGGTGGCGCGCCACCGACGTTCCCAGCGTGCCGGTGCCGCCGGTGACGAGCACGGTGCCGCGGGGATCGAACAGCGGTCCGGACCGCTCGACGGCCGGCATGCGCCGCAGTCGGGGCACGAGCACCGTTCGGTCCCGGACCGCGACCTGCGGTTCCCCGCTGGCCACGGCCGACGTGATCGCCACGTCCACGTCCGTCTCCCGGTCGAGGTCGAGCAGCACGAACCGCCCCGGGTTCTCGTTCTGCGCGGAGCCCACCAGACCCCACACGGCCGCAGCCGCGAGGTCGACGTCGTGCCCGTCGGCCTCCTCCCCGGTGGCCGCCGCGTTGCGGGTGACGACCACCAGCACGCTGTCGGCGAACTCGGCGTCGTCGAGCCAGTCCTGCAGCAGTCGCAGCGTCCGGGCGCACAGGCGGTGGGTCGCCTCCGGCCCCGGGTCGCCGTCGGTGCCGCATCCCACCAGCACCGCCCAGGGCCGCCCGTCGTCGGGAGCGGCTGCCCTCGCGGTGCGCAGCGCCGCCGCGTCGGGACAGCGCGGGAAGCTCGAGCCCAGATCCGCGTCGCCGAGCACGACCAGCGGCCCGGGCGGCGGCGCGGACGGGACGTCGTCGATTCGGGTCCAGGCCAGCCGGTGCAGTCGCCGCGCGCCGGACGGGCCCGCGCCGTGCCCGTCGTCCGCCCGGGGTGTCACGTGCAGCGCCTCGACGATCAGCACCGGCGCGCCGTCGGCATCGGCGGCGACGACGCGATGCCGCCCGTCCTCGCCCGTCCCGAACCGCACCGACACCGCCCGCGCACCGGTGCGGTGGAGCCGGGTTCCCGACCAGGTCAGCGGCCAGTCGTCCGGGCCGAGGACGGGGTCGAGCGCCGCCTGCAGCAGGTGCGGATGGATGCCGAAGCCGCTCGGGTCGAGGTCGTCGTCGAGGCGCACCTCGGTCGCGGTGTCGCCCGGGAGCCGGTCCGGTGGCGCTGCGGGCACGTCGTCGACGGTCGCCGACGCGTTCCGCACCCAGGGGCCGTCGGCCGGTCCGATGTTCGACGAGACGGTGACGGTGCGCGCGCCGTCGTCGCCGGCGGGCGACACGAGCACCCGGATCGGCAGCAGCCCCGCGGCCGGGAGGACCAGGGGGTGGTGCAGCGTGAGAGTGGCGATGCGCTCGCACCCGACGTGGTGGGCGGCGTGCAGGGTCAGCTCGACCAGGACGGCTGGTATCAGCGTCTGCGGAGCGTCGGTCGGTGGAGCGCCGTCGTCGGGCTGCGGCGCCGCGAGCGACGAATCCCGGTGCCGGGACAGCGCTCCGGTGAACACGGTGGTGTCGTCGTCGAGGGTCACGGCCGCGCCGAGCAGCGGATGCTCCGCGGGGCTCAACCCCAGCTCCGTCGGATCACCGCTGGTGCGTGCGGGCGCCGACGGCCAGAAGGAGCGGCGCCGGAAGGCGTACGTGGGCAGGTCCACCGGGCGGCCGGGCAGCACCCGATCCCAGTCGATCGTCAGGCCCTGCACGGACGCGGCGGCGACCGCCTCGACGAACCCCCGGGCGTCGTCCCCGCGCCCGGGCAGCGCGGCGATCGGGTGCGCGACGACCTCGGCGGCGTGGGCGGCCAGGCCCGCGCCGGGTCCGATCTCGACGCAGCGGGTGACGCCGAGTTCGGCGAGGGTGCGCATGCCGTCGTGGAAGCGCACGGCGTCGCGGAGGTGCCGGCGCCAGTACTGCGGTGACGTCAGTTCCTCGGCCGTGGCGACGCGCCCGGTGAGGGTGGAGACGACGGGGATCGTCGGCGGCTGCGCCGCCGTGCTCGACACGACGGTGGTGAACTCGTCGAGGACGGGGTCCATCAGCGCCGAGTGGAATGCGCGTTCGACCCGCAGCGGGGTGACCGGGATCCCTGCGGTGGACAGTTCGGCGGCGACGGTGTGCACGTCGGCCGCGGCCCCCGCGAGCACCACGGATTCGGCGCCGTTGACCGCGGCGAGGTCGACTCGGCCGTCGATCCGCGACCGGATGTCCTCCGGGCGTGCCCGGACGGCGATCATCGCCCCGGGGGCGGTGGCCTGCATCAGTCGTCCGCGCGCGGCCACCAGGGCGGCGGCGTCGGGCAGGCTGAACACGCCCGCGACGTGGGCCGCGGCGAGTTCTCCGATCGAATGCCCGATCAGGTAGTCGGGTGTGAGGCCCCATTCCCGCAGTAGTCGGTAGAGGGCGACCTCGACGGCGAACAGGGCCGGCTGGGTGTACTCGGTGCGGTCGAGTTTCGCGGCGGCGTCGTCCGCGTCGCCCCGGAGCACCTGCCGGATCGGGGTGTCGACGTGTTCGTCGAGCGCGGCGCAGGTCTCGTCCAGGGCGCGGGCGAACACCGGGTAGGTGTCGTAGAGGCCGCGGCCCATTCCGATCCGCTGCGCGCCCTGGCCGGTGAACATGAACGCCGTCTTCCCACGGGTGCTCGTCCCGGTGACGGCGTTGCCGCCTGCGCGTCCCTCGGCGAGGCGGGTCAGGCCGTCGCGCAGGTCGGCGAGCGTCTCGCCGGTGACGGCGGCGCGGTGCGTGAAGCCGGACCGGGTGGTGGCCAGCGAGTAGGCGAGGTCGGCGGGGTCGGGCGGGGACTGCGTGTCGAGGAGGTCGGTCAGCCGGGCGGCCTGCGCGCGCAGCGCCTCGTCGGTCTTGGCGGAGAGCACCCACACCAGGGGCGACGCCGGCCGGGGCGGGGCCGGTGGGGCGGCGACGTCGGGGGGCTGCTCGAGGATCAGGTGGGCGTTGGTGCCGCTGATGCCGAACGAGGAGACGCCGGCGCGGCGGGGTCGTCCGGTCTGCGGCCACGCGATCGGGTCGGCGAGCAGGGCGACCTCGCCGGCGGTCCAGTCGACGTGCCGGGTCGGGGCGTCGCTGTGCAGGCTCGGCGGCAGCACGCCGTGCCGCATCGCCATCACCATCTTGATCACGCCGGCCACCCCGGCCGCCGCCTGGGAGTGGCCGATGTTCGACTTCACCGACCCCAGCCACAGCGGCCGGCCGTCGCGTTGCTGCCCGTAGGTGGCGAGCACCGCTTGGGCTTCGATCGGGTCGCCGAGTGTCGTGCCGGTGCCGTGGGCCTCCACCGCGTCGATGTCGGCGGGGTCGAGGGCGGCGTCGGCCAGCGCCTGCCGGATCACCCGTTCCTGCGACGGACCGTTCGGGGCGGTGAGGCCGTTGGAGGCGCCGTCCTGGTTGACCGCGGAGCCGCGGATCAGGGCCAGCACCCGGTGGCCGTGGCGCTGGGCGTCGCTCAGCCGCTCGAGCACGACCATGCCCGCGCCCTCGCTGAGCCCGGTGCCGTCCGCTCGATCGGAGAACGGTTTGCACCGCCCGTCCGGGGCGAGTCCGCGTTGGCGGCTGAACTCGATCAGCACGCCGGGGGTCGCCATCACCGTCGCCCCGCCGGCCAGCGCGAGGGTGCATTCGCCGTCGCGCAGTGCCCGTGCCGCGAGGTGCAGCGCCACCAACGACGACGAACACGCGGTGTCGACGGTGACCGCGGGACCGGTGAAGCCGAGCGAGTAGGCGATCCGGCCGGAGGCGACGCTGTTGCTGGTGCCCGTCATGAGGTAGCCCTCGGCGTCGGTGTGTCGCCGGGTCATGAGGTGGAATCCGTAGTCGCCGCCCATCATTCCGACGTACACGCCGGTGTCGGTGAGACCGGGTGAGTTCGGCGGGATTCGCGCGTGTTCCAGTGCTTCCCAGGCGCTTTCGAGTAGCAGTCGGTGTTGCGGGTCCATCGCGACGGCCTCGCGGGGGCTGATCCCGAAGAACGCGGCGTCGAACCGGTCGGCGTCGTGGAGGAAGCCGCCGGCCCGCATGTAGGTCGTGCCGCTGCGCTCGGGATCCGGGTCGTACACCTCGTCGAGGTTCCAGCCGCGGTTGTCGGGGTACGCGCCCACGGCGTCGCGGCCGTCGCGGACGAGGCGCCACAGCTCGTCCGGGCAGGAGACCCCACCGGGGTATCGGCAGGCCATTCCCACGATCGCGATCGGGTCGTCGTCGCGGTGCCGGCGCGCCGCGGGGGCCGGGTGCGGGTCGTCCTCGGGGCCGAGCAGCCGGGCCGCGATCTCGCGGGCGAGCGCGTCCGCGGTGGGGTGGTCGAACACCACCGTCGCGGCCAGCCGCACCCCGGTGGCCGTCGTCAGCTGGTTGCGTAGCTGCACCGCGGTGAGCGAGTCGAAGCCGAGGTGCTTGAAGGCACGCTCCGGATCGATGGCCTCCTTCCCGTCGTGGCCGAGCACCGCCGCAACGTGCGTGGTGACGATGTCGAGGACCCGGGCGTGCCGCTCGGCGGGGTCGAGCGCGCGCAGCTCGTCGGCGAGGCCGGGGGCCGACGGGGCGGCCGCGGCGCGCCGGCGGGACGGGCCGAGCACTCGGCGCAGGATCGGGGGAAGGGCCTCGCCGTCGGGCCTGCGGGAGGGCGTGGAGAGCCGTATCGGCACCGTCAACGCACGGTTCGCGGCGAGTGCCGCATCGAACAGGGCCAGCCCGGCCTCCGGGGTGAGGGTGTCTATGCCGGTGCGCTGCAACCGATCCAGATCGGCCGCATTCAGATGGGCGGTCATCCCGCTGGGTCGGTCCCACAGCCCCCAGGCCAGGGACAGTCCCGGTAGCCCCTCGGCGCGGCGGTGCTGCGCGAGCGCGTCGAGGAAGACGTTGGCCGCCGCGTAGTTCGCCTGGCCGGCGCCGCCGAGCACACCCGCCGCGGAGGAGAACAGCACGAACGCCGCGAGACCGCGATCGCGCGTGAGCTCGTGCAGATGCCAGGCACCGTCCACCTTGGGGCGCAGGACGGCGTGCAGCTGGTCCGGAGTCAAGGTGGCGGCGGTGGCGTCGTCGAGCACCCCGGCGGCGTGGACGACACCCGACAGGTCGGGGACCGCATCGAGCAAGGCCGCCACCGCGGCTCGATCGGCCACGTCGCAGGCCACGGCGCGGATCTCGGCGCCCGCGTCGGCGAACTCGGCGCGGAGTTCCGCTGCCCGCTCGGCGCGGACCGTGTGTCGGCCGGTCAGCACGAGCCGGCGCACCCCGTACCGCCGCACGAGGTGACGGGCGACGAGCCGGCCGATGGTGCCGGTGCCGCCGGTGACGACGACGGTGCCGTCGGGGCCGAACGGCACCGGATCCCCGTGCGGCGCATCGGTGGTGGGCGCCGCCGGCGCGAGCATGGGCGCGAGGAGTGTCCCGGCGCGGACCGCCAGTTGTGGTTCGTTGCAGGCCAGGGCCGCGGACAGCACACCGGGATCGGGAAGGTCACCGGGCGGCCGGTCCAGGTCCACCAGGGTGATCCGGTCCGGGTGTTCGTTCTGCACCGCACCGATCAGCCCCCACACGGGCGCGGCGCAGACGTCGATCGGTTCGTCGTCGGCGACCGTCACGGCGCGCCGCGTCGTCACCAGCAGTCGGGTCTCGGCGAGACGGTCGTCGGCGAGCCACGCCTGTACCGCCCGCAACGCCGCCTCCGCGGCGGCGTGCGCGCGCGTCGGCACGTCGGGTTCGTCGCCCGGTTCCCCGGCCAGCAGCAGGGCGCGGCCGGCGGGATCGCCGCCGGTGAGCGCCTCCCCGAGCGGGGTGAGATCCGCCGTCGGCGCGGCGCCGGCGTCGACCGGGATCCACTCCACGCGGTAGAGGCCGGTGCCGGTCGCGGCGGCCGGGGTGCGCGGACCGGCGAACGGCCGCAGCGCCAGCGACTGCGCGGTCAGCACGCGATGGCCGGCGGTGTCGTACGCGGCCACCCGGTACCGTTCGGGTCCGGCCGGGGCGATGTGCACGCGCAGGGCGACGGCGCCGACGGCGTGCAGCTGCACGTCGTCCCAGGCGAACGGCAGCCGCAGGTCGCGGGCGCCGGCCGCGGCGGCGGCGAACGCGATCAGGTGCAGTGCCGCGTCGAACACCGCCGGATGGATCCCGTACCCGGCGACCGTCGCGGCGGGGTCCTCTCCCCCGAGGCGCACCTCTCCGTACAGGTCGTCACCGCGGCGCCACGCCGCGCGCAGGCCCCGGAACGTCGGCCCGTACCCGTATCCGGTCTCGTCGAGCGCGTCGTACAGGCCGCTCACGTCGATCGGCGTCGCATCGGCCGGGGGCCACGGCCGGATCGGAACGGGCGCGGTGTGTACCGCCGCCGTGAGGGTGCCGACGGCGTGCCGGGTCCACGGGGTCTGCGCCGCGGCGTCCGCCGGACGGGAGTGCACCGACACCGTGCGGTGCCCGGCGTCGTCGGCGGTGAGGACGGCGACCTGCACCGCGAGCTCCCCACCGGTGGGAATCGTCGCGGGTGTCTCGAGGGTGAGTTCCGCGAGACGGCTGCAGCCGGCGCGGTGCCCGGCGTGCAGGGCGAGTTCGACGAACGCCGTGCCGGGCAGCACGACGGTGCCGTCCACGGCGTGCTCGTTCAGCCACGGCAGTCGGTGCGGCGACAGCACGCCGGTGAACACGGCGCCGCGACCGTCGCCGAGCTCGACCGAGGCGGCGAGCATCGGGTGGTCCCCGGCGTCCATGCCGGCTGCGGCATCACGTCGGGGCGCGCCTCCGTCCAGCCAGTAGCGGCGATGCTGGAAGGCATACGTGGGCAGGTCCACCCATTGCCGGTGACCGGCGCGGCGAGCCCACCCGACCCGGCCCCACTCGATGTGCGCCCCGGACACGTGTGCCTCGGCGAGGGCGGCGGTGAACTGACGCAGGCCCGCCCGGTCGCGGCGGAGGGTGCCGAGGGCGCGACCCGCGACGCCGGCCGCGTCCAGGGTCTCCTGCAGCGGCACGGTCAGGACCGGATGGCTGCCCGACTCGACGAACAGCCGGTACCCGTCGCGGGCCAGGGACCTCGTCGCGTCTTCGAAGCGCACCGGTCGGCGCAGGTTCCGGTACCAGTAGTCGGCGTCGAGTGCGGTGCCGTCCATCACGTCCCCGGTCACCGTCGAGTAGAACGGGATCCGCGAACGCTGCGGGGTGATCGGGGCGAGAGCGTCGAGAATGGGCCGGCGCAGCACCGAGACGTCCGCGCAGTGGGAGGCGTAGTCCACGGTGATGCGCCGGGCCTGGACACCGTCGGCCTGCCACCGCGCGACCAGCACCTCGAGGGCGTCGCCAGGGCCGGACACGACCGTCGCGGCCGGACCGTTGATCGCCGCCACCTCGACGGTCCCGGCCCAGGGTTCGATCTGCTGCCGCACGGCGTCCGCCGGCAGACCCACCGACGCCATGCCACCGCCGCGGCGGGCCGATTCCGTGATCACGCGGCTGCGGGCCGCGACGGCGAGCGCCGCGTCGGGCAGGGTCAGCGCGCCGGCGACGTGGGCGGCGGCGATCTCGCCCTGCGAGTGTCCGACCACGGCCGCCGGTTCGACGCCGTGTGCCTGCCACAGCCGCGCAAGCCCGACCATCACCGCGAACAGCGCCGGTTGCACGACGTCGGCCCGGTCCAGGGCGGACGGATCGCGGTCGCGGAGCACGTCGAGCAGCGCGAACTCGGTGTGCGGGGCGAGGGCGTCGGCGCACTCGCGCAGGCTGTCGGCGAACAGCGGGGAGGATTCCAGCAGTGCGGTGGCCATGCCGACCCACTGTGCGCCCTGCCCGGGAAAGACGAACACCGGCCGGTCGCCCGCCTCGACCGCGACGCCGGTGATCACCCCGGGGTCGGGGGCGCCTCGGCCGAGCGCGTCGAGACCGGACAGCAGGGCGCGCGGGTCGGCGCCGAGCACGGCGGCGCGGTGGTGGAAGGTCGCGCGGCAGGTCAGCAGCGGGCCGGCCACCTGCGCGGGGGTCAGCTCGGGGTGGCCGGCGACGTGGTCCCGCAGCCGGTGCGCCTGCGCGCGCAGCGCCGGTTCGGTGTGGCCCGACACGAACCAGGCCACGACGTCGTCCGAGCCGTCGGTCCCCTCGGGGAGCGCGGCGTCCGGCGGTGGGGCCGGTTGTTCCAGCACGACGTGGGCGTTCGTGCCGCTGATGCCGAACGAGGAGACCGCCGCGCGGCGGGGCCGGTCGGTCGCCGGCCATTCCCGGTTCTCGGTGAGCAGGGACACCGATCCGGCGGTCCAGTCGACGTGGGGGGTGGGACGGTCGACGTGCAGCGTCTTCGGCAGCACACCGTGACGCATCGCCATGATCATCTTGATCACGCCGGCCACTCCGGCGGCGGCCTGGGTGTGCCCGAGGTTCGACTTCACCGAACCGAGCCACAACGGCCGGTCGGGGGGCCGATCGCGGCCGTAGCCGGCCAGCAGGGCGGATGCCTCGATGGGATCGCCCAGCGTGGTGCCGGTGCCGTGGGCTTCGACCGCGTCGACGTCGGCCGGGCCGAGTCCGGCGTCGGTCAGGGCCTGCCGGATCACCCGTTCCTGGGCCTGCTTGTTCGGGGCGGTCAGGCCGTTGCTGGCGCCGTCCTGGTTCACCGCGCTGCCGCGGACGACGGCGAGGATCCGGCGGTCGTTGCGCTGGGCGTCGGACAGGCGTTCCAGCGCGAGGATCGCGACGCCTTCGCCCCACGCCGTGCCGTCGGCCGCGGCGGCGAATGCCTTGCAGCGCCCGTCTCGGGCCAGTCCACGCTGCCGGCTGAACTCGACGAACACCGCGGGCGTCGACATGACGGTCGCCCCGCCGGCGAGGGCGAGTTCGCACTCGCCGTGGCGCAGCGCCTGCATGGCGAGGTGGACGGACACCAGGGACGACGAGCACGCCGTGTCGACGGTGATCGCGGGTCCGTTCAGTCCGAAGCTGTAGGCGACACGGCCGGAGGCGACGCTCATCGCGGTGCCGGTGATGAAGTAGCCCGCGAGTTCCTCGGGCGGGGCGCCGCCCGCCCGTGCCGAGTAGTCGATCCCGGACAGACCGGTGAAGACGCCGATCTGCCTGCCGTGCACGGATCGCGGATCGATGCCGGCGTGCTCGAAGGTCTCCCAGCTCGTCTCGAGCAGGAGTCGCTGCTGCGGGTCCATCGCCAGTGCTTCGCGAGGCGAGATGCCGAAGACCTCCGGGTCGAAACCCGCCGCATCGTCGAGAAAGCTGCCGTGCACCGTGTACGTCCGGCCGGCCTGCCGGCCCGTCGGATCGTAGAGATCCGCCGCTTCCCAACCGCGGTCCGCGGGGAATGCGGCGACGGTCTCCGTACCGGATTCCACCAGGTGCCACAGGTCCTGTGGGGAGCGGACCCCGCCGGGGAACCGGCACCCCATCCCGACGACGGCGATCGGTTCGCGGCTCACCCCCTCGACCTCGCGAAGCTTCTCCCGGGCCTGATAGAGCTCTGCGGTCACCCGTTTCAGATAGTCGAGGAGCTTCGCATCATCGGCCATAATCGAGCTCCAATCCGAGAGCCGTCGTGCCTGCGCCGAGAACTCGATGGTATCCGCCGCCCCCCACCCGGACACAGCGATCTGCTCGTGCGAGTGTGACCGGTGCGGCGTGCGAGACGACTGTGGGCGCGCCTCGGACGAATACCGTCCGGAGCGCTCGGGGACCTCCGCGGCCTTCCGATCGAGTTGCTCGTCGGGCTCTTGCCGCGCACCGACGTGGGCTGACCGACACGTATCCGCAGGGCACCAGCGGTCCTAGACTGTGGCGATGGGCATCGCTCCGGATGTCAGGGCGCAGAGCCGGATGTCAGGGCACAGAGCCGGATGTCAGGGCACCGAGCGTCGGCGCGGCACCGCCCGACTCGGTGCCACCCGCCGCCGCGGGCTCGGGCCGCCGCCCGGGTGCTGCTTGCGCCGGCGCATCGCGACGGCCCGCACCCGAGGTTCTGTCGTCGTCGACCTCGCCCCGGCCGCCCGTGTCGCCGTCCGCCGTTCCGCCGCGACAAGCCCACCGCACATCAACCCTCGACTTTCGCCTGGAGGACCCCGTGACCGTCACAGATACCGACACATCGGCAGAACTGCTGGCCCGGCTGCGGAAGGCCTACGCGACCGGACGCACGCGCGATGCCGAATGGCGCATCCGCCAGCTCCGCGGCATCGAGAAACTCGCCGACGAGCGCGAGGCCGAGATTGCGGCCGCCCTACAGGAGGACCTGGGCCGAAACGCGGTCGAAGCCTGGCTCGCCGACCTCGCTTCCACCCGGGCCGAAGCCGCCTACGCCCGCAAGCGGGTCCGGCGCTGGATGCTTCCTCGACCGAAGCCCTTGTCGCTCAACCAGTTTCCCGCGCTCGGCTGGGTGCAGTACGAGCCGATGGGAGTGGTCCTGATCATCGCACCGTGGAACTACCCGGTGTATCTGACGCTCGGTCCGCTCGTCGCGGCAGTGGCCGCCGGGAATTGTGCCGTGATCAAACCGTCGGAACTGGCCCCCGCCACGTCCGCGCTGCTCGCCCGGCTGATTCCGCACTACCTCGACCCGGAGGCCGTCGTGGTCGCCGAAGGCGATGCCGAGCTCACCCAGAGTCTGCTCGCGCAGGGTTTCGATCTCGCCCTGTACACCGGCGGCACCGAGGTGGGCCGCAAGATCATGTCCGCCGCCGCCCCGCAGCTCACGCCGGTGATCCTCGAGCTCGGTGGCAAGTCTCCCGTCGTCGTCGCCGAGGACGCCGATCTCGAGGTCACCGCGCGGCGTATCGCCTGGGTCAAACTCCTCAATTCCGGACAGAGCTGCATCGCGCCCGACTACGTACTGGTCGAGCGGTCCGTCCGCGACGCGCTCGTCGACACGATCGTCGACACGATCGCCCTGTTCCGCAGCGAGGAACCGCAGCCGGGGATGCGGGTAGTCAACCAGCGTCACTTCGATCGGCTCGAGGCGTATCTGGAGTCCACGACCGGGCGCATCGTCACCGGCGGCAGGTGCGATCGTGACTCTCTCACCGTCGAACCGACCGTGATCGTCGATCCGGCACCCGACGACGCCGTCATGACGGACGAGGTCTTCGGGCCCATCCTGCCGATTCTCACCGTCGACTCGGTCGACGCAGCCCTCGACTTCGTCGGTGCCCGCCCCAAACCCCTTGCAGCGTACGTGTTCTCCAAGTCGCTGAGCACCCAGAGGAAGATCACGCAGCAAATCAGCGCGGGTGCCGTGGTGATCAACCACGTCGGCATGCACGTCCTCGCGCCACAACTGCCGTTCGGTGGCGTGGGTGCCAGCGGAATGGGGGCATACCACGGACGCTACGGTTTCGAGGCGCTCAGCCACCGCAAGGCGGTGCTCGCCAAACCGTTCCGTCCGGATCCGGCGATGAACTACCCGCCCTACACCCAGGCTGCGCTGAAGATCATGCGGCGACTGTTCTGAGCGGTCCCCCGACACCCTCCGGAACGGAGGACACCGACACCCTCCGGAACGGAGGACACCGACACCCTCCGGAACGGAGGACACCGACACGGCCGAGGACGGATCGACCGGTCGCGTCGGCCCTGACGGCTCGGAACCGGCGAGCCGCGCAGTGCTGCGGTCCTGGCTCGCCGCCCACGAACGCAGGGGCATCTCGGTTGCCCGGCACCCGCCCGGCAGCCCCGGCGCCTCGGTCGTCCTCGTACCCTGGGGAGGTGACCACGAGGAGGTCGCCGTGACAACCCGGCCGGAACCCGTCGAACCTGCTGCGGGGCAGGAGTCGGTCTGGGACTACCCCCGACCGCCCCGCCTCGAGACCTTCACCGGCTCGATCACCGTGGAACTGGGCGGCCGGACCATCGCGTCGACCACGCGCGCCTGGCGGGTACTGGAGACCAGCCATCCGCCGACCTACTACCTTCCCGCCGAAGCCTTCGCCGACGGGGTGCTGCGGGAGACGCCGGGCTCGTCGTGGTGCGAGTGGAAGGGCAGGGCGAGCTACTACGACCTGGTGACCGCCTCGCGGGTCGCGCCGAAAGCGGCGTGGACCTACCGCGATCCCTCCCCCGCCTTCCGGGCGCTCGCCGGGGCGGTCGCGGTGATGGCCGCCCAGGTCGACCGGTGCACCGTCGACGGCGAGGAGGTGGTCCCGCAACCGGGCGGTTTCTACGGCGGCTGGATCACCAGCTCGGTCGTCGGCCCGTTCAAAGGAATCCCCGGGTCGGCGGGCTGGTGACCGCTCCGAAGTACGCCGAAGCCGATGCGCGCCTGCGGGAGGCGCGGAAACCGGACTGGGTCGGTGAGCGGTTCCTCGTCCGGCCGGCAAGGTTCGAGGTCGACGCCCCGGCGGCATGGACGATTCCCTGAGCCGCCGCGGAAGGCCGGCCGACCGGGACCGGGAGCGGTCGTTCCCCTTCCCGGGTCGACTCACGCCGCACTCTCCCGTCCCGGAAAACGCTGCGAACAGCACCCGGTGCGGCGGATGATCGAGAAACAGCGCCCGAGGGCGGTGGATCGTACGCGCGACCCTCCCGTTCCTGCGCGTGTCCGGCTCGTTCGCTCGACCTTCGGGAGACACCCGCCATGAGACTCGGCATCCTCGTTCTCGCCGTCGGCGCGTCGCTGCTCGCCGGCACCGGTGTTGCAGCGGCCGCCGATCCGGCCGTCCTCGGCGGCGGCTCCGGCATCGTCATGGACGGCCGGAACTACTGCACCCTCACCACGATCGGTCCCGATTCCGGGGGCCGGCTGGTCGGATTCACGGCGGGACACTGCGGAAACGCCGGTTCCACGGTTGCCTCGGAGGCGGATCCGGACGCCGGTGTGGTCGGCACGATCGCCTACACCGATGCGGACTTGGACTACGCGGTGATCGTGTTCGAGCCGGCGAAGGTGGTTCCCGTGAATCGGGTGGGAAACACGACGATCACGGGGATCGGGGGTCCGGCGCAGTTCCCGGACATCGTCTGCAAGCAGGGCCGCACCACGGGGCAGACCTGCGGGGTGGCCTACGGCGATGTGTTCAATTCGGGGCAGACCTGGACGCAGACGTGCGTCGACCTCGGCGACTCGGGAGGCCCGGTGGTGGTCGGAACCACGCTCGTCGGCATGGTGAACGGCTATCTCACCGTTGCCTGCCTCGGTCCGGAGGTCGGCACGAGCATGACGGCCGTCGTCGGCGACGCCGATGCGCGGGGCGGGGCCGGGGCGGGGTTCCGTCCGATCTAGGGGGCGCAGGTCGTGACGGCGCCGTCGCCCGGGTGCGGGACGGACCGGCGGCCACGACCGCATCCGGGGGGAGAGGTCCCTCGGTCAGCCGATCTCGGCGAGGAAGCTCTCCAGGATCCCGGTGACCCGGGCCGGGTCCTCCAGCGTCGAACTGTGGCCCACCCCGTCGAGTTCCACCAGTCGCGAGCCCGGGATCAGCGCGTGCATCTCGCGGGCGAGACGCGGCGGCATCTCGACATCCAGTTGTCCCGCGACGATCAGCGTCGGCACGCTCACCGCGGGCAGCTCGTCCCGGATGTCGGGGCGGACCATCATGCCGAGCATCGTGTTCGCCAGTGACGACCGGTCGGCCGTCGCCCACCGCCTGCGCCACACCTCACGCTCGGCCTCCCGGCCGGGGTCGGTGCGGAACGGTTCGCCGTAGAGTTCCTTCTCGATGCCGCGCAGCACGAGGGCCGGCGACGGCCCGAGAAGCCGGGCCACGGCCGTGAGGGCAAGGTGCAGCGGGTACCTCACGGGCGGATGCGGCGTCGCGCCGGTGTTGAGCAGGGTCAGCGAGCGCAACAGGTCCGGTTCCCGCGCGCCGATGCGCATGCCGACGAAGCCCCCCATCGACAGCCCCACCAGATGCGCGGGTGCGAGGTCGAGCCGCCGGATCACGGTGAGCACGTCGGCGGTGAGCTGCTCGAGCTGGAATCCGGTCCGGGCGTGCCCGGATCGGCCCTGTCCCCGGAAGTCGAGGGTGAGGCAGCGGTACCGATCCCGCAGCGCCGCGATCTGCGCCTCGTACATTCGCCCGTCGAAGAAGAACCCGTGCAGGAACAGGATGGGCTCGCCCTCACCGCCGGTGTCCTCGCAGTACAGATCGACGTCCCGCACCCGCAGGTACGACCGTCGCGTATCCGGAATTCGAGGCATTGTCATGGCGCGCTCCGTATCGACCCGGGACGCGGGACCGTCTCGGAATGGGTCGAGGATCGTTCCGGGCGCCGCCCGTGTCAAGGGGCGTGGCGACGGCGCTGTCCGGTAGCGCATTGCCGAGATAGCATTGCCGATATCTCGACGTCGCCTCGTCGAACGTCGTTCCCGGGTGTGGACCGTCTCTCCGATAGGCGGCGAGCGCTGGTGGACGAGCTGGCGGCGGCCCGGCGACGGCAGGGACTGAGCCAGACCCTGGTCGCGGCCCGGATGGGCACCTCCCAGTCGGCGGTGGCCCGACTCGAGCGCGGCGATCTCGATCCGCGCCTGTCCACCCTCGAACGGTACGCGCAGGCGGTGGGACAGACGGTCGACTGGCAGGTCCGCCCGCCGCCGGAGACGACATGAACATCTGGCCGCCCGTTCCTCCTCGCCGATCCGGCAGACAGTGAAGGCTGAGACGGCGCATCCTGAGTAGGTGGCGCGAGCCGTCGGGTCGGCGGCGGAGAATCTCGGCAAGGGCTATCGACAGAGGAGGACGCGATGACCTCACCTGCGAACAGCACCCCGATTCCGCCCGGCATCGAGATGCCGGACGAGGTCCGCACCCGGTTGGGCACGCTGCGGTTCTTCGACGGAGTCCCGGACGACGAGACGACCCGGACACTGTTCGACAACCTGGACTTCCAGCGGGCGGTGCAGGCGTACCTGCTGGCGCAGCATCCGGTGTCTTGGGCGGCGTGGCGCCGGGGGCTGCTGCGCTGGGGCCCGGCGAACACCACGGTGGCGCTCTGGGAGGACCTGTGCCACCCGTGCACCGTCGGACCGGCGATGCACACGACCGTTGTGTACTTCTACATGTGGATCGACCTCCACGACGGACCCGTCATCCTGGACGCCCCGCCCGACGTGTACGGCCTGATCGACGACTCGTGGGGGCGCTGGGTCGTCGACATCGGCGCGACCGGACCCGACAAGGGCCAGGGTGGCAAGTACCTGTTCCTGCCGCCCGGGTACGATGGCGAGGTCCCGGACGGCTACTTCGTGGTGCGGTCCCGTAGCTACGGGATGGGCCTCGTCTCGCGCGGTTTCCGCGACGAGCATGGCGACCCGCATCCGGCCGCCGACATGATCAAGGCGAAGACCCGGGCTTACCCGCTGGCTCAGGCCGACGACCCGCCGCCGATGCGATTCGTGAACGTCTCCTTCGAGCCGTGGGTCACCATCCCGGCCGCCGACTACCAGTACTGGGAGCTGCTCAACGAGGTGGTGCAGTCCGAGCTGCCGGAGTCATCCGACCCGGTCACGCTGGGGATGTTCGCCGCCGTCGGCATCCAGCACGGCAAACCGCTCGACCCCGACGAGCGGGTGCGGGCAATCCTGACCGAGGCAGCCGCGGTCGGCGACGCGACCGCCCGCGCGCTCCTCTACCGAGTCCGCCAGCCCGAGGCACGCTACTACCCGGACGGCGCCTGGCGGGTCTTCCTCTTCGCCGGTTACCAGTTCCAGGACAATGGCGCCGCGATGCTCGACACCGCCGCCGCGCTCGGCTTCATAGGGAGCGGATCGAGTCCGGCGTACCTGACGGAGATGGTCGGCGCCGGATCGCAGTATGTCACGGCGTTCGTCGACGCCACCGACGCGCCCTTCGACGGCGGCAGGTCCTACCGGCTGCACGTCCCGCCGAACGTGCCGGTCAACACCTTCTGGTCGATCGTCGTCTACGACACCCAGACCCGGTCGATGCTGCAGACCGACCAGGAATGGCCCACCGTTGCCAGCGACCGCGACATGATCTCGAACGAGGACGGCTCAGTCGACGTCCACTTCGGTCCCGAACGGCCCGAGGGCAGCCGCAACTGGATCCAGACCCTGCCCGGCAAGAGCTGGTTCGCGATAGTCCGGCTCTACGGTCCGCTGGAACCGTGGTTCGACAAGACATGGAGACTGCCCGACATCGAACCGGTCGGGTAACACTACGGGGGAGAGCAGCTCGTCTCCGGCCGCGAAGAACCGGGATCCGCTACGTCTTTCACCGCCACTCCCTGGTGGACGCGGAGGGTTTCGAACTCCCGACTGGTGTCCTGAGTCGTTGATTGTTTCATTGATTCGGGTGCGGTAGCGGGCGAGGTTCGCGAGGATCTCGTCCGCGGTCTTGACCCACACGAAGAGCCTCGGCGCCGTCCGCGGCGAGCAGCGTGATGCCGGCCCCGACCGAGCCGGGCAGGGTGTCCTTGGCCAGCGAGGTGATCGACTCCCCCACGCTCGCGACTGTCTGCTGCGACCACACCAGCCCCGACCTCCCCGCATGGACTGCGGCCCAGGCGTCCGACTCAGGTTCCCGGGAAGCCGTCATCGCGTGCCTCCTTCGGGCCGTTCCCGCGGCCGCCGCTCACCTCGAACCTAATCCCTCCCGGCGAGTCGATGCAACGATCGCCCGGCTCGGCCCCGCCGGGGCCGGTTCCGGCGCCGACCCGCCCGCAGAACACTCCGGAAACGAGAATCCGGACGTCTGGTGCAGCGATCCTTCGATGGTGAGGGCCCCGTGCCGGTAGGTCGTGGCCGCCCCGCCGAAGTCGTCGTTGCGTTCGAGAACCAGGACCCGATGTCCTGCCCTGGCGTACAACGCTGCGGCCGTCAACCCGCCCAAACCCGATCCGATCGTGATCGCGTCGTATCCGTCGGTCATCGCGGTATCCCCCTCGCGTGCGGACCGGTTTGTCCGATCCCGGCACGGAACAGCCGTGATGGACTGCTGACAGTGCATTCGCGACCCGGTTCCAGGGAGCGACGCTCTAGACAACCATGTCAGGGCAAACAGCGACGGGACCGACTCCCGCACCGGGAGCCCGGGGTAACCGAAGCTACGACCCCGGCGCCGGCAACTGCCCGACATACACCGCGGGCGTGGCACCGGCTGGGGCGGTCTCACCGAGCACCCACCCGGCCACATCCCCTGCCCGGCCCCGCGCGAAGACGGCCCCCACCCGAGTCGACCGCTCGCCGGGTGCCGGCACGGGGACAGGAGTGCACCCCTCCGGGGTCATCGCGACTCGCTCGGACCCGAGGTTGTGGAACGGAGTCCGCGTAGTTCGGTGCGCAGTTCGTCGGCGTGTTCGCGGGCAGCGTCGACTTGGGCGCGGGCGGCGGCGGTTTCGGCGCGGGCGGCCGCGTTCGTGTTCGGCGGCTGCGTCCTCGTCCGCCCGGATCCCCGCGCTCGTCACGGAACCGTCAGCCGAGGAACACCGCGACCCGGTCCACCAGCTCGAGCAACGGCTGCGGGAAGACACCGAGCGCCACGGTCACCACCGCGCCGGCGGCGATCGTGACGGTCGTCAGGGCGCTGGGCGCCACGACCGCGGGAGCGTCGCGGTCCGGCTCGTCGAAGAACATCAGCACGATGACGCGCACGTAGAAGTACGCCGCGACGGCGCTGCTGACCACGCCGACGATCACGAGCGGAACGGCGCCGCCGCCCGCCGCCGCCCCGAAGACGGCGAACTTGCTGACGAACCCGCTGGTGAGCGGGATGCCGGCGAACGCGAGCAGGAACAGGGCGAACACCGCGCCGACGAGCGGCGAGCGCCGCCCGAGGCCCGCCCAGCGGGACAGGTGGGTCGCCTCCCCGAGGTCGTCGCGGACCAGGGTCACGACGGCGAACGCACCGAGAGTGCTGAAGCCGTACGCGAACAGGTAGAACATCGTCGACGCCAGCCCGGCCCGGTCGGCGGCGATCAGACCGGTGAGGATGAAACCGGCGTGGGCGACCGACGAGTAGGCCAGCATCCGTTTGACGTCGTTCTGCGTCACGGCCAGCACCGAGCCCGCCACCATCGTCAGGATCGCCACGCCCCACAGCAGGGGACGCCAGTCGTCTCGCAGTCCGGGCAGCGCCACGTAGAACACGCGTAGCATCGCGCCGAACGCCGCGATCTTGGTGGCCGCCGCCATGAAGGCGGTGATCGGCGTGGGGGCCCCCTGATAGACGTCGGGGACCCAGGAATGGAACGGCACCGCGCCGATCTTGAACAGCAGACCCACCGCGAGCATCGCCGCACCGATCACCACCAGCGCGTCGCCGTCCGCGCGGACGGCGACGGCGTCGGCGATACCTGCCAGGCGCACGGTGCCCGCGTAGCCGTACAGCAGCGCCACCCCGAACAGGAAGAAGGCCGAGGAGAAGGCGCCGAGCAGGAAGTACTTCAGGGCCGCTTCCTGGGAGAGCAGGCGCTGCCGACGGGCCAGGCCGCACAGCAGGTACAGCGGCAGCGACAGGACCTCGAGCGCGATGAACATGGTGAGCAGGTCGTTCGACGCCGGGAACAGCAGCATCCCCCCGACGGCGAACAGCACCAGCGGGAACACCTCGGTCTGGGACATCCCCTGCGCGGCGGCCTCGCGCTCGGCGACGCTGCCCGGCACCACGGACGCCTGCGGGGCGAACGCGTCGGCCCCGCCGCGCCCGGTCGCCACCGCCGCGCCCGGCCCCTCCGGCGTGGCACCGCGGGCATTCGGCTCGATGCCGCGTTCGGCGACGAGCAGCACTGCGAGGATCGAGACGAGCAGGATGGTGCCCTGCAGGAACAGGGTGGGTCCGTCGACCGCGACGGCGTCGACCGCGGCGCTGTACCCGGGTGCGGCGCCGGCGGCGAAGTCCAGGCCCGCGGCGAGGACGACGACGGCCACGAACGCGGCGCCGAGACCACCGAGCGCGAGCAGCAGGTGGCTCGCGTACCGGCCGCGGCGGGGAACGAACGCCTCGACGAGCACCGCGGCAACGGCCACCCCGAACACGATCAGCATGGGAGAGAGCGGGCCGTAGCGGAGGTCGGGAGCCGGAATCGCCTGAGCGAGAACGAGGGTTCCGTTCAAGGGAGTCACCTGTGCGTCCCTCCGTGGGTGTCGGTGCCGGTCCCGCCCGCGACGGGCTCGGGCGGGGCGGCGGGCTCCGGATCGGGCCGGTCGACGGTGACCAGGACCTGGTCGACCGCGGGGGTGATCACGTCGAGGGCCGGCTTGGGGTAGACGCCCAGGACGAGGAGCAACGCGATGAGCGGCACCACGACGGCGAGTTCGCGGGGCACCAGGTCGCGCACGTGCTCGTTGCCGCCGGTGACCGGTCCGGTCATCATGCGCTGGTAGAGCCACAACACGTAGATCGCCGACAGGACGAGCGCGAGCACCGCGACCACGGCGGCGACCTGGTAGCGCGGATAGGTGCCGACCAGCACCAGGAATTCGCTGACGAACGGTGCCAGGCCCGGCAGGGACAGGGTCGCCAGTCCCGCGACGAGGAACGTCCCGGCCAGGACGGGGGCGACCTTGCGGACGCCGCCGTACGCGGCGATCGCGCGGGATCCGCGCCGGGAGACGAGGAACCCGGCGATCAGGAACAGCGCGGCGGTGGAGATGCCGTGGTTGACCATGTACAGCGTCGAGCCGGCCTGGCCCTGGCTGGTCATCGCGAAGATGCCGAGGATGATGAACCCGAAGTGCGAGATCGAGGTGTAGGCGATCAGACGCATCACATCCGTCTGACCGATGGCGACCGCCGCGCCGTAGACGATGCCGATCACCGCGAGCGTGACGATCACGGGCGCGAAGTACACCGACGACTCGGGGAACAACTGCAGGCAGTAGCGCAGCATGCCGAACGTGCCGACCTTGTCGACCACGGCCATCATCAGCACCGCCCCGGCGGGGGTGGCCTGCACCGCGGCGCCGGGCAGCCAGGTGTGGAACGGCCACAGCGGCGCCTTCACGGCGAACGCGAACATGAAACCGAGGAACAGGGCGTGGAGCACCACGGTGTCGGCACCGAGACCGCCGTCGGTGACGGCGGCGACGATCTCCCGGAAGTCGAACGTGCCGGCGCCCTGCCGGGCGGTCACCACGTACAGTCCGATCACCGCGGCCAGCATGATCAGCCCACCGAACAGGTTGTAGAGCAGGAACTTCACCGCCGCGCGGGAGCGCCGGCCCCGATCTCCGAGCCGATCCCCGAAGCCCCCGATGAGGAAGTACATCGGGATGAGCATCGCCTCGAAGAAGATGTAGAACAGCAACACGTCGAGCGCGGTGAACGAGACCATCACCATCGCCTCGACCGAGAGCATCAGCGCCATGTACAGGTGTGTGGTTCGCCGCGGCGTGGAGGGGCGGGCGGTGCCGGTGGGCTCGGCCGGTGTCGTGTCGTTCCAACCGGCCAGCATCAGCAGCGGAAGCAGCACCGCGGTGAGCAGCACCAGCACGAGCGCGATGCCGTCCACGCCCAGCGTGTAGCGGGTGCCCAGGGCCGGGATCCACGAGTGCGATTCGACGAACTGGTACTGCTCGCCCGCCGGGTCGAATCCGATCGCCAGCACGCACGCCACCACGAGCACCACGGCCGCGACCGCCAGCGCGGCGCCCTTGGCGAGGCTCCGCATCCGGGCGGGAATCGCCAGGACGACGACGGCGCCGACGAGCGGCACCACCCACAGGGTCGTCAACCAGGGAAAGTTGCCCACTACAGCCTCCCCAGCATCATCGCCGCGACCACGACGGCCGCGCCTACCAACATGGACAAGCCGTAGGACCGCACGAACCCGGTCTGCAGGTGCCGCATCCGGGCGGAGAGGGCGCCGACCGTGGCGGAGATCCCGTCGACCGCCCCGTCGACGGCCTTGTCGTCGACGGTCACCAGGGTCGTGGTCAGGGACCGTCCGGGCCGCATGAACACCGCCTCGTTGACGGCGTCGCCGTAGAGATCCCTGCGGGCGGCGACGGTGAACGCCGACACGTCGGCGGGGGCGGCGTCGGGGATCTCGCGCCGGGCGTACTGCCGGTAGGCCACCGCGACACCGGCGAGCACGACGGCGAGGGTGAGGGCGGTGATCACCCACACCGGGAGCAGGTGTTCGATCTCCGTGGCCCCCACCACCGGTTCGAGCCAGTTCTGCAGCGCCCCGCCAAGAGTGAGGGCGGCACCGGCGCCGACCGAGCCGAGGGCGAGCAGGACCATGGGCGCCGTCATCACGGCGGGCGCCTCGTGGGGGTGGACGTCGGCGGCCCAGCGACGTCTGCCGAAGAAGGTCATCAGCATCACCCGCGTCATGTAGAACGCGGTGAGGCCGGCCCCGAGCAGGGCTGCCGTGCCGAGGACGATCCCTTCCGCACCGCCGGCGCCGAACGCCACCTCGATGATCTTGTCCTTGGAGAAGAACCCGGCGAACGGCGGAATGCCGATGATCGCGAGGTAGCCGAGACCGAAGGTGACGAACGTGATCGGCATGACGGTGCGCAGGCCGCCGTAGTGCCGCATGTTCACCTCGTCGTTCATCCCGTGCATCACCGATCCGGCCCCGAGGAACAGGCCGGCCTTGAAGAAGCCGTGGGTGAGCAGGTGCATGATCGCGAAGGCATATCCGGCGGGACCGAGGCCCGCGGCGAGGACCATGTAGCCGATCTGGCTCATGGTCGAGGCGGCGAGTGCCTTCTTGATGTCGTCCTTGGCGCACCCGATGACAGCTCCGAACAGCAGGGTCACCGTGCCCACGATCACCACGGCGAGTTGCGCGGTGGGGGCGAGGTCGAAGAGCACGTCGGACCGGACGATGAGGTAGACGCCCGCGGTGACCATGGTGGCGGCGTGGATCAGTGCCGACACCGGTGTCGGGCCCTCCATCGCGTCACCGAGCCAGGACTGCAGGGGCACCTGGGCGGACTTGCCGCATGCGGCGAGCAGCAGCACGAGGCCGAGTGCGGTGAGCACGCCGTCGCTCGCTCCGTCGGCGCCGGCGAAGACGTCGTCGAACGTCACGGACCCGAACGTCGCGAACATGATCATCATGGCGACGGCCAGACCCATGTCGCCGACACGGTTGACGACGAACGCCTTCTTCGCGGCCGTCGCGGCGGACGGTTTGTACTGCCAGAACCCGATCAGCAGGTACGAGGCGAGACCGACGCCTTCCCAGCCCACGTACAGGCCGAAGTAGTTGTCGGCGAGGACGAGCAGCAACATCGCCGCGAGGAAGAGGTTGAGGTAGGCGAAGAACAACCGGCGTCCGGGAGCGGAGCCTGCGGAGCGACCCGACGCCCCCGCAGCGGAGCCTGCGGAGCGACCCGACGCCCCCGCAGCGGAGCCTGCGGAGCGACCCGACGCCCCCGCAGCGGAACCAGCGGAGCGACCCGACGCCCCCGCAGCGGAGCCAGCGGAGCGACCCGACGCCCCCGCAGCGGAACCAGCGGAGCGACCGGAGGGGTCGGGGCCGTGCGCCATGTACCCGACGGAGTAGACGTGGATGAGCGAGCCGACGCCGGTGATCAGCAGCACGAAGCACATCGACAGCTGGTCGAGCTGGAGACCGAAGTCGATCTGCAGTCCCGCGACCGGCACCCACTCGAAAAGGTCCTGGTTCACGGCGCGGTCGGCGGTGTCGCGGCCGAGCATGTCGACGAAGAGGGCGATGCCGAGCGCGAACGAGGCCAGTGCCGTCGCGCAGCCGAGCAGGTGTCCCCACGTGTCGCTGCGCCGGCCGGTCAGCAGCAGTACGACCGCGCCGAACAGCGGCAGCGCGGGCAGCAGCCAGACCGTCGACGAGATCCCGTTCATGCCGGTCCACCCGTCGGGGCGCCGGCTGTCGTCTCGGGCACGGTCGTCTCGGGCACAGTCTCCTCCTCGTGCGTGGGCGGACGGGTGTCGTCCGGGGGCGTCAGTACTTCAGGAGGTTGGCGTCGTCGACGGAAACCGAACGCCGGGAACGGAAGATGGTCATGATGATCGCGAGGCCGACGACGACCTCGGCGGCGGCGACGACCATCGTGAAGAACGCGATGACCTGGCCGTCGAGATTGCCGTGCATACGCGCGAACGTGACGAACGCCAGGTTCGCGGCGTTGAGCATCAACTCGATACACATGAACACGACGATCGCGTTGCGGCGCAGCAGGACGCCGGCCGCGCCGATGGTGAACAACAGGGCGGACAGGTACAGGTAGTTCTCGGGGTTCACCGCGATTCCTCCTCACCCGACGACCCGCCGCGCGGTGCGTCGCTCTCGCGCGGTCCGGCGTCGTCGACGGTCACGGCGCGCTGCCGGAGCACTTCGCTGACCGACAGGTCCGAGTACGACCCGTCGGGCAGCCGGGCCGGCACGTCGACGGCGTTGTGCCGGGCATAGACGCCGGGACTCGGCAACGGGGTGGCGCGACCACCGGCGCGGAAGCG
The DNA here is from genome assembly GCF_016804345.1 of Rhodococcus ruber. NCBI lineage: Bacteria > Bacillati > Actinomycetota > Actinomycetes > Mycobacteriales > Nocardiaceae > Rhodococcus > Rhodococcus ruber. Next base: position 3,298,610 of record NZ_CP044211.1, read on the forward strand.
TTCCTGCGACAATTCCCGCTGGGTCTTGCGCAGCCCGAATCGTTCCCGGTGAGCGAGGACCATGGCGCCGATCGTGGCCGTGATCAGCAGGGCGCCGGTGAGTTCGAACGCCCAGACGTACCGCACGAAGATCAGCTCGGCCAGGCCGGTGATGTTGCCGGCGGCGTTCGCTGCGTCGAGGCCGGCGAACTCGGAGACGGCGGCGTTGCCGAGACCGCCGACGAGCAGCAGGCCGAATCCGAGGCCGGCCGCGATCGCGGCGACCCGCTGGCCGCGCAGCGTCTCGACGAGCGAGTCGGAGGAGTCGACGCCGACGAGCATGACCACGAACAGGAACAGCATCATCACCGCCCCCGTGTAGACCACGATCTGCACGACTCCGAGGAACAGCGCATCCTGGGCGATGTAGAACACCGCGAGGATGATCATGGTGACCGCGAGGAACATCGCCGAATAGACGGCCTTGGACGCGGCGACGACGCCGAGTGCGCCGAGCACCGCGAGCGTTCCGAGGATCCAGAACAGCACGGCCTCGCCGGTGGAGGTGCGGGTGACGGCTTCGGCCGTCAGCAGGGCCGGCGTCATCGGGTCCATCGAGACCACTCCCCTCTCCGCCGGTCACGCCACATCGCGACCGCCTCGCGGCTGCGTCGGTTCCCGGTCGGGTGCGACGGCGTCCTCCCCCTGCCCGGCAGCGGCCGTGGTGGTGCCGGGCGCGGCCTCGGTCACCGCGCCGAGGTAGTAGTCCTCGTCGGTCGTGCCCGGGTACATGTCGTGGGGTGGTGCCACCATGCCGGGCCCGAGCGGGGCGAGCAGCCTGGTCTTGTCGTAGATCAGGTCGGTCCGGTTGTCGTCGGCCATCTCGTACTCGTTGGTCATGGTCAACGCCCGCGTCGGGCAGGCCTCGATGCACAGACCGCATCCGATGCAGCGCAGGTAGTTGATCTGGTAGACGCGTCCGTAGCGCTCCCCCGGCGAGTATCGCCCGTCGTCGGTGTTGTCCGCGCCCTCGACGTAGATGGCGTCGGCGGGGCACGCCCAGGCACACAGCTCGCACCCGATGCACTTCTCGAGCCCGTCGGGGTGGCGGTTGAGCTGGTGGCGGCCGTGGTAGCGCGGTGCGGTCGGTTCCTTCTGCTCGGGGTATCGCTCGGTCTGGGCCTTGTCGAACATCGCCCGGAAGGTGACGCCGAATCCGGCGATGGGATCGAGGAAGTCAGGCATCGCGATTCTCCTCGGTGGTCGGATCGCCACGGCGCCCGCTCTCGGCGGCTGCGGTGACGGGGGTGCGCCGACGCCGCGGTGGCAGCGTCTGGCCGGGTAACGGCGGGACGGGGAAGCCGCCGGCCATCGGGTCGAACGGTTGCTCGGTTTCGGCAGTGACCGCCGGGCCGCCGGGGGTGCCGGTGGGCCGGACGCGACCGGAGCTCATGCGGTTCCACAGCAGCGACGGCACTGCCAGGGCGACGACCACGCCGGTCGCGGCGAGGACGATCTGCCACCGGTCCAGGCCCTCCGTGCGCAGGACGCGGATCACGGCGACGACCATGATCCAGCCGAGCGCCACCGGGATGAGCACCTTCCAGCCGAGATTCATGAACTGGTCGTAGCGCAGCCGCGGCAGCGTGCCGCGCAGCCATACGAACAGGAACAAAAATCCCCACACCTTGAGGACGAACCACAGCAGCGGCACCCAGCCGGAGTTCGCGCCCTCCCACATGTTCAGCGGCCACGGTGCGCGCCAGCCGCCGAGGAACAGGGTGGTGGCCAGCGCCGAGACCGTCACCATGTTGACGTACTCGGCGAGCATGAACATCGCGAACTTCAGCGACGAGTACTCCGTGTGGAAGCCGCCGACGAGTTCGCCCTCGGCCTCGGGCAGGTCGAACGGTGCCCGGTTCGTCTCGCCGACCATGGACGTGACGTAGATGAGGAACGAGGGCAGGAGCAGGAAGACGTACCAGGTGCCGTCCTGGGCGGCGACGATGCCGGAGGTGGACAGCGTGCCCGACAGCAGGAAGACGGCCGCGAACGAGAGCGCCATGGCGATCTCGTACGAGATCACCTGCGCCGTCGAGCGCAGACCGCCCAGCAGCGGATAGGTGGACCCGGATGCCCAGCCGGCGAGCACGATGCCGTAGACGCCGATGGACGTCGCAGCGAGGATGTACAGCACGGCCACCGGAAGGTCGGTCAGTTGCAGCGGGGTGCGCTGGCCGAAGACGGAGACCACCGGTCCGAGCGGGATGACGGCGAACGCCATGAACGCCGGCACCGTCGCGATGATCGGCGCGAGGACGTAGATGGGTTTGTCCACGCCCGCGGGAACGATGCCCTCCTTCAGGGCGAGTTTGACGCCGTCGGCGAGGCTCTGCAGCAACCCCCGCGGGCCCACCCGATTCGGTCCGACGCGCATCTGCATGCGCGCCAATATCTTTCGTTCCACGAGGATGGCGACGAGCACCGTCAACACCAGGAAGACGAAGACGGCCACCGCCTTGCCGACGACCAGCCACCACGGATCCTGACCGAACGCGGCCGGATCGGGGTACCCGGACTGCGCCGACAGGACCCCCGGCCCCGGTACCGTCGCAGCGCCGAACAGCGTGACGTCACTCATCGGCCACCCCCTGCGACGAGCGCTCCGCCCGGCCGATCCGGACGATGTCGCCCACGGACGCGGCCAGCTGCCGATGCACCGCGGACCCCGGCGAGTTGAGGGGCAGCCACACGACCCGGTCCGGCATGTCGGTGACCACCAGCGGCAGCGTGACCGAGCCGCGGTCCGTCGCGACGGTCACCGGGTCCCCGTCGTCCGCCGAGATCTCGGCGGCGGTGGCGACGGACAGGCGCGCGACCGGCCGCCGGGCGGTCCCGGCGAGATGCGGTTCACCGTCCTGCATCCGTCCGCGGTCGAGAAGCATCCGCCATCCGGCGAGCACCGCCTCACCGGTGCCGGGCGCCGGCGTGCCGCGCGGCGCGACGTCCGGTGACCCGGCGGCTTCGCCGTCCCAGGACCCCAGCGCGACGAGCTCGTCGACGGCGGCCGCGGCGTCGGCGAGCCCGAGCCGTATCCCCATCTCGTCGGCGATCGCGCCGAGCACCCGCTGATCGGGCAGGGCGCCGGTATTGCGCAGTGCGGCGGCGAAGGGGCGCTCCCGGCCCTCCCAATCGAGGAACGTTCCGGGTTTCTCCACGGCGGGGGCGACGGGGAAGACGACGTCGGCTCGGTCGGTGAGCGCGCTGCGCCGCAGTTCGAGGCTGACGACGAAGCCGGCGGCGTCGACCGCGGCGACGGCGGCGTGCGGATCCGGCAGATCGTCGACGTCGACCCCGCCGATCACCAGGGCCCCGAGGGTGCCGGTTGCAGCGCCGGCGAGGATCTGTCCGGTGTCCCGGCCGACGGAGGACGGCAGGTCCGGCACGCCCCATGCGGCGGCAACCTGGCGCCGGGCCTCGGCGTCGGTGACCGGGCGGGCACCGGGCAGAAGTCCCGGCAGGGCCCCGGCCTCGAGCGCACCGCGTTCCCCGGCCCGTCGCGGGATCCACGCGAGCCGCGCGCCGGTGTGGTCGGCGAGCCGGCCGGCGGCCGTCAAGGCGCCCGGGATTGCCGCCGTCCGCTCCCCCATCAGGACGACCGCCCCGGGTCGGGTCAGGAGTTCGGCCGTCTCGGTGACATCGCGGTCGCCGGGTCGGGCGCCGAGGCGGAGCGTGTCGAGCAGGTCCGGCTCGGTGCCGGGGACGGCCCGCAGGAGCCGTCCGCGCAGTTTCGTCAGGCCGCGGCTCGCGAACGGTGCGATCGCGGACACCGCCAGTCCTCCCTTGCGGACCGCTCTGCGCAGTCTCAGGAACACGATCGGCGACTCGTCTTCGGGTTCGAATCCGACGAGCAGGACGGCGGGGGCGTTGTCGAGGTCGTCGTACGTCACGGCTCCGGCGCCGGGCCAGCGCCCGGCGACGCGGGCGGCGAGGAACTGTGCCTCCTCCGCGGAATGCGGCCGCGACCGGAAATCGATGTCGTTGGTGTCGAGGCCGAGCCGGGCGAACTTGCTGTAGGCGTACGCGTCCTCGACGGTGACGCGGCCGCCGACGAGCACCCCGGTACGGCCGCGCGCGGCGGTCAGGCCACGGGCGGCGACGCGCAGGGCGTCACGCCACGAGGCGGGCGTGAGCGTGCCGTCGTCGCCCCGCACCAGCGGGGTGGTGAGACGGTCGGGCTGGGTGGCGTAGGTGAAGGCCCATCGGCCCTTGTCGCAGTTCCACTCCTCGTTGACCTGCGGGTCGTCGCCGGCCAGCCGGCGCAGCACCGTGCCGCGCCGGTGGTCGGTGCGTTGGGCGCAGCCGCTGGCGCAGTGTTCGCACACGCTCGGGCTCGACACGAGGTCGAAGGGCCGGGCGCGGAACCGGTAGGCCGCTCCGGTGAGTGCGCCGACCGGGCAGATCTGCACGGTGTTGCCGGAGAAGTACGACTCGAACGGTTCCTTCTCGTAGATGCCGACCTGCTGCAGGGCACCCCGTTCCATCAGTTCGATGAAGGGGTCGCCGGCGATCTGCTGGGAGAACCGCGTGCACCGGGCGCAGAGGACGCATCGCTCGCGGTCCAGGAGGATCTGCGCGGAGAGCGAGATCGGTTTGGGGAACGTGCGTTTGGTCTCGGTGAACCGGGACTCGGCACGCCCGTTCGACATGGCCTGGTTCTGCAGGGGGCATTCGCCGCCCTTGTCGCAGACCGGGCAGTCCAGCGGATGGTTGATCAGCAGCAGCTCCATCACGCCCTTCTGCGCCTTGTCCGCCACCGGGGAGGTCAGCTGCGTGTGCACGACCATGCCGTCCGTGACCGGGGTCGTGCAGGAGGCGACGGGTTTGCGTTGGCCTTCCACGTCGACGAGGCACTGGCGGCAGGCACCGACGGGTTCGAGCAGCGGGTGGTCGCAGAAGCGGGGAATCTGGACGCCGAGCAGTTCCGCGGCGCGGATGACGAGGGTGCCTTTCGGGACGCCGATCTCGACGCCGTCGACGACGACGGTGACCAGGTCCGGTGCGGGCGGCAGGCCGGTGGTGTCGCGGTTGGTGTGGACGCTCATCGGGCACCTCCGTCGTGCGGTCGGTTCGCGCCGGCCCCGGCCATGACGGTGGACAGGTGCGGGTCGAACGGGCAGCCGCCCTGCTCGAAGTGCGCCAGGTACTCGTCGCGGAAGTGCCGGATCGAGGAGGTGACGGGGCTGGTCGCCCCGTCGCCGAGTGCGCAGAACGACCTGCCGAGGATGTTGTCGGAGAGGTCGAGCAGGGTGTCCAGGTCCGTTGCGGTTCCGTCGCCGCGCTCGAGCCGTCGCAGGATCTGCACGAGCCAGTAGGTGCCTTCGCGGCAGGGGGTGCACTTGCCGCAGGACTCGTGCGCGTAGAACTCGCTCCAGCGCAGCACCGCGCGCACTACGCAGGTGGTGTCGTCGAAGATCTGCAGTGCCTTGGTGCCCAGCATGGATCCGGCGGCGGCGACACCCTCGTAGTCGAGGGGGACGTCGAGGTGCTCGTCGGTGAACAGCGGCGTCGACGAGCCGCCGGGGGTCCAGAACTTCAGCCGGTGCCCGGCCCGGACACCGCCCGCGTAGTCGAGCAGCTCCCGCAGGGTGATGCCCAGGGGCGCCTCGTACTGGCCGGGGGTCGCCACGTGACCGGACAGGGAGTAGAGCGTGAAGCCCGGGGACTTCTCGGTTCCCATGGAGCGGAACCATTCGATCCCGTGGTGCAGGATCGACGGCACGCTCGCGATCGACTCGACGTTGTTGACGACGGTCGGGCGTGCGTACAGCCCCGCGACGGCGGGGAACGGGGGTCGGAGGCGGGGTTGGCCGCGCCGGCCCTCGAGGGAGTCCAGGAGCGCGGTCTCCTCCCCGCAGATGTAGGCCCCGGCGCCGGCGTGGACGACGAGGTCGAGGTCGTAGCCGCTGCCGAGGATGTCGCGGCCGAGGAAGCCGGCGGCGTAGGCCTCGGCGACGGCGGCCTGCAGCCGGCGCAGCACCGGCACCACCTCGCCGCGGACGTAGACGAAGGCGTGCGCGGCGCGGATGGCGTATGCGGCGATGACCGCACCCTCCACGAGGGCGTGCGGGGTGGCCAGCAGCAGGGGCATGTCCTTGCAGGTGCCCGGTTCGGATTCGTCGGCGTTGACCACCAGGTAGTGGGGTTTGCCGTCGCCCTGGGGGATGAAACTCCACTTGACCCCGGTGGCGAACCCGGCGCCGCCGCGGCCGCGCAGCCCCGCCTCCTTGACGGTGCCGATCACCTCGTCGGGGTGCATGCGCAGCGCCGTGCGCAGGCCCTCGTAGCCGTCGTGGCGGAGGTAGGTGTCGAGGGTCCAGGATTCGGGTTCGTCCCAGTAGCGGCTCAGGACAGGGGTCAGCGTCACGTCAGCCTCCCTCGGATCGGGGACCGGCGGCCGGGTCCGGGCCGGAGGGGTGGTCCGGTTCCGGCGCCCGCATGCCCCGTTCCCGGGCGATGCGCAGACCGGCGAGCGATGCCGCTCCTGCGCTGCCGCCCGCCGCCACGGCGCCGGGCCGCTCGTCCGGAAACCCGGCGAGGATGCGGGCGGTCTGCCGGAAGGTGCACAGCGGCGCGCCCCGGGTGGGGGTGACGGGCCGGCCGGCGCGCAGGTCGTCGACGAGCGCACGCGCCGAGTCCGGGGTCTGGTGGTCGAAGAACTCCCAGTTGACCATCACGACGGGCGCGAAGTCGCAGGCCGCGTTGCACTCGAGGCGTTCGAGGGTGACGGAGCCGGCGCTCTCGCCGCGCGAGTCCGGCGTGGTGTCCGAGCCCGGGTCCGAGGCGGTGCCGGCCGCGGGACGCTGCCCGAGGTGGTGTTCCAGCGCTTCGAGGATCTCGTCGCCGCCCATGATCGCGCACAGGGTGTTGGTGCAGACACCGACGAGGTAGTCGCCGGTGGGTTCGCGCCGGTACATGGAGTAGAACGTGGCGACCGCCCCGACCTCGGCTCCGGTCAGTCCGAGCCGGCCGGCGCAGAACTCGACACCCGCGGGGGTGAGGTAGCCGTCCTCGGACTGCACCAGGTGCAGCAGCGGCAGCAGGGCCGAGCGCGGCTGGGGATAGCGACCGACGATCTCGTCGGCGTCGGCCTCGAGGCGGGCACGGACGTCCGGGGGGTAGTGTTCGCGGGCGCCGGGCCGCGCCAGCCGGGACGGTTCGTCGGGGCGGACGCCGAACGGGATGAGCACCGGCCCCGTGGCCGGGTCCGGGTCGATCGCTACTCGCGGTTGCTGCGTCACCGGTCCACTCCCCCCATCACGGGATCGATGCTGGCGACCGCGGCGATGACGTCGGCGACCATGCCGCCCTCGCACATCGCGGACACCGCTTGCAGGTTCGTGAAGGACGGATCCCGGAAGTGCACCCGGTAGGGCCGGGTGCCGCCGTCGCTGACCATGTGCACCCCCAGTTCCCCGCGGGGGGATTCGACGGCGGTGTACACCTGGCCGGGTGGGACGCGGAAGCCCTCGGTGACGAGCTTGAAATGGTGGATCAGGCCCTCCATCGAGTTGCCCATGATCTTGCGGATGTGCTCCGGGGAGTTGCCGAGACCGTCCGCGGCGAGCGACAGGTCGGCCGGCCACGCGATCTTCTTGTCCTCCACCATCACCGGACCGGGACGCAGCCGGTCGAGGCACTGTTCGACGATCTTGATCGACTCCTTCATCTCGTCGATCCGGATCAGGTAGCGGCCGTAGGCGTCGCAGCCGGTGTCGGTGCACACCTCGAACTCGTAGGTGTCGTAGCCGCAGTACGGTTGTGCCTTGCGCAGGTCGTGCGGCAGGCCGGTCGAGCGCAGCACGGGTCCGGTGATGCCGAGGGCCATGCACCCGGTCAGGTCGAGGTAGCCGATCCCCTGGGTGCGGGCCTTCCAGATGTGGTTCTCGTTGAGCAGGTTCTCCATGTCCCGCAGTCGCCGCGGCAGCAGCGCGAGCAGGTCGCGGATCTTCTCGACCGCGCCGTCCGGCAGGTCCTGCGCGAGTCCGCCGGGCCGGATGTAGGCGTGGTTCATGCGCAGACCGGTGATGGTCTCGAACACGTCGAGGATCAGTTCGCGCTCGCGGAAACCGAGGAACATGGCGGTCATCGCACCGAGTTCCATGCCGCCGGTGGCGAGGGCGACCAGGTGCGAGGAGATCCGGTTGAGTTCCATGAGCAGCACCCGCACGACGGTGGCTCGTTCGGGGATCGCCTCGGTGATGTCGAGCAGCTGCTCGACGCCGAGACAGTAGGCGGTCTCGTTGAAGAACGGGGACAGGTAGTCCATCCGGGTGACGAACGTGACGCCCTGGGTCCAGGTGCGGTATTCGAGGTTCTTCTCGATGCCGGTGTGCAGGTAGCCGATTCCGCAGCGCGCCTCGGTGACGGTCTCGCCTTCGATCTCGAGCACGAGCCGCAACACTCCGTGGGTCGACGGATGCTGCGGTCCCATGTTGACCACGATGCGTTCGTCGCCGCGGTCGGCGGCCGCGGCGCGGGCGGCCTCGACGATGCTGTCCCAGTCCTCGCCGACGACGGTGTGGACCGGTCCTTCGGTCAGGTCGGTCATGTGTACGCCCTCCGCTCGTCGGGCGGCGGGATCTCCGCTCCGTGGTACTCGACGGGGATGCCGCCGAGCGGATAGTCCTTGCGCTGAGGATGCCCCGACCAGTCGTCGGGCATCTCGATGCGGGTCAGCGACGGGTGCCCGTCGAACACGATCCCGAAGAAGTCGTAGGTCTCGCGCTCGTGCCAGTCGTTGGTCGGATACACCTCGTACAGCGACGGGATGTGGGGATCGGCATCCGGGGCCGACACCTCGAGCCGGATGCGGCGGTTGTGGGTGATCGACATCAGCGGGTACACGGCGTGCAGTTCGCGGCCGGTGTCCTGCGGGTAGTGCACCCCGTCGACGCCGAGGCACAGTTCGAAGCGCAGGTCCGGGTCGTCGCGCAGGCGCCGGGCCACCTCGGGGAGGTGCTCCCGCCGGACGTGGAAGGTCAGCTCACCGCGGTGGACGACGACCTTCTCGATCGCGTCCTCGAACGCCGTCCCCGATGCGGCGACGGCGTCGCGCAGGGCGTCGGCGACGTCGTCGAAGTAGCCGCCGTACGGGCGCGGGGTGCCGGCGGGCAGGGTCACCGGGCGTACGAGCCGCCCGTAGCCGGAGGTGTCACCGCTGCCGCGCACGCCGAACATGCCCTGACGGACGCCGATCACCTCGGCGTCACCGGCGGGCTGCGCCGGCAGCGTTCCCTCGGGTCCGGTGGTGGCGGCCCGGTCCACCGGCAGCGAGGACCGTTCGTCGTCCGAGGGAGGGGTCATCGGGCCGCCCCCCGGGGAGTGGGCAGCACGGGCCGGCCGGCAGCCAGGGCCGCCTCCTCGGCGGCCTGCACGGCCTTCTCCCGGTCCACGCCGAGCGGCATCTGCTGGATCTTCTCGTGCAGCATCAGGACGGCGTGCAGCAGCATCTCCGGTCGGGGCGGGCAGCCGGGGAGGTAGATGTCGACCGGGACGATGTGGTCGACGCCCTGCACGATGGCGTAGTTGTTGAACATGCCGCCCGAGGAGGCGCACACCCCCATGGCCAGCACCCATTTCGGTTCGACCATCTGGTCGTAGACCTGCCGCAGCACCGGGGCCATCTTCTGGCTGACCCGGCCGGCGACGATCATGAGGTCGGCTTGTCGCGGCGAGGCCCGGAACGCCTCCATTCCGAACCGTGCGATGTCGAACCGCGGCGACACGGTGGTCATCATCTCGATCGCGCAGCACGCGAGCCCGAAGGTCGCGGGCCACAGCGAACCCTTGCGTGCGAAACCGGCGAAGCTCTCCACCGTGCTCAGCAGAAAGCCGCTCGGCAACTTCTCCTCGAGACCCATGTCCGACTCTTATCACTTTCGGTCGGTGTTCGAATCCATTACGGCACAATCCCATTCCCTGTCGCACCCAATACCTGCCGCGGTCAGTCCCAGCCGAGACCACCCCGCCGCCACTCGTAGACGTAGGCCACTGCGACGTTGAACACGAACAGCGCCATCGCGGCCAGCCCGAAGACCCCCAGGGCGTCGAGGTGGACGGCCCACGGGTAGAGGAACACGATCTCGATGTCGAAGATGATGAACAGCATGGCCGTCAGGTAGTACTTCACCGGGAACCTGCCGCCGCCCGGCGGCTGCGGGGTCGGGTCGATCCCGCATTCGTAGGCTTCGAGCTTGGCCCGGTTGTAGCGGCTCGGGCCGATCACCGAGGACACGACGACGGAGAACACGGCGAACGCGACCGCGATCCCGCCGAGCACGAGGATGGGGATGTAGACGTTCACGGCGCCTGGCTCCTCTCCGTGCGAGCCGGCCACCCGCGCCGACTCCGTTGCCCTTGCCGACCTCTCGGCCGCTGGGGCCGAACGATCACGAGGCGGTGTCGGTGCCGTGGGTCACTTCAACCGCATCATTGTGATGTACGGCTCAGCCTACCGGCGGGGTGTCTCCCCGAGGCGGATACCACGCGGCGCGATTTCTCCGTTTCGCCCGACCGTTCGCGGACCGGCCCACTCGCGCGGCCCGCCGGGGCGGGCGTCCCGCGGCGCCGTCAGGTGGTGCTGCGGCCGCGCAGCAGCGCGACGACCGTCTCGGCGAGGCGGAACGGGTCGAGTGGCCGCGGCACCGCGGCCTCGGCCCGGGACCAGTCGGCGAGCCACGCGTCGTCCGGGCGGCCGGTCAGCACGACGACGGGCGGGCACTGTTCGAGTTCGTCCTTGAGCTGCTTGGCGATCCCCATCCCGCCGGCGGGGGCTGCCTCACCGTCCAGGATCGCGAGGTCGATACCGCCGGCGTCCATGCGCCGGATCACCATCGGCGCGGTCGCCACCTCGACGAAGTCGAGTTCGGGGAGCTCGGGATCGGGTCGCCGGCCCAGCGCGCGGGTGACCTGCTCGCGCGTGTCGGCGTCGTCGCTGTAGACGAGGACGCGCAGGGCGGCAGGGCGGCTGGCACTCGCGGTCGCGTCGGTCACGGGGGAAGATGCTACTGGCCGGAGCCGGTCGGTCCCGGGAGGCGAGCCGGGGCGCACCCGACCCGGGCCGGGCGTACGCCGGGCACCACCGTCGGCAGGCGACCGGTCCCCGCGCTCACCTGGTGTTACCGGGTGAGGAGAACCAGGTTGCGGCGAGGGCCGGTCACGAGGCCGATTCTACCCGCGCGGAGTGGCCTCGAACGGTCCCGGCCTCGGCCCTTCGGCACCGGCGACGGCCGGGGCGTACCGGTGTTCCGGCAGCACCAGCATGCGGGCGTACGCGATGGCCCGGGGTGTGGTCGCGAAGACGTGCCGCTCCTCGCTGTCCTTGGTGGTGAACACCCCCAGGGCGGACAACGGCCGCAGATGTTCGGGCCTGGCCCCGGAGATCAGCACCGTGATGTGCCGGTGCTCGAGCTTGGTGATGGCGTCCTTGAGGACGATCGCACCGGTGGCGTCGATGGCCGTCACGCGGGACATGCGCAGGATCACGACCTTGACGTCCGTGACATCGGCGAGCTCGAGCAGGAACCGGTGGGCCGCGGCGAAGAACAGGGCGCCGTCGATCCGGTACGCGACGATGTGCTCGCGCAGCAACTCGTGTTCCTCGTCGGCGTGATCCCCGTCCTCGTCGAGGGGAACCTGCTCGATCCGGGCGGACCTCGCGACCGCCCGCAGCGCGAGAACCGCAGCGAACCCGACACCGATCGCCACGGCCGTCACGAGGTCGAGGGCGACGGTGACCAGGAACGTCACCGTCATGACGATCGCATCCGCGCGGCTGGCCCGCGTGATCGCGACGATCGAGGCGGTTTCGACCATGCGCACGGTGGTGGCGAGCAGAACCCCGGCGAGGGCGGCGAGCGGGATCTGCGCGACGAGCGGCGAGGCGAGGTAGACGATGCCGGCGAGGATGACGGCGTGGGTGAGGGCGGACAGCCGGGACCGCGCCCCCGACCGGACGTTGACGGCCGTGCGTGCGATCGCGCCCGTGGCCGGAACGCCGCCGAACAGGGGGGCGGCGATGTTGGCCAGGCCCTGCCCGAACAGCTCTCGGTCCGGGTCGTGCCGGGTGCCGACGCTCATCGAATCCGCGGCGGTCGCGGACAGCAGGGATTCGAGGGCCGCGAGCGCGGCCACCGCGAGCGCCGGCGCGAGGAGCGACGTCAGCTCGCCGAGGTCGAGGAATCCGAGGCTGGGGGCACCGAAGCCGGACGGGATGGCCCCGATCCGCGTGACGTCCAGATGGAACAGCTGTGCGACGACGGTGGCCAGCACCACTGCGACGAGCGAGAACGGCAGCTTCGGCAGGTACCGGCCCCCGATCAGGATGGCCGTCGCGACGAGCACCGCCACGGCTGCGGGCAGGAGGGACGGCCGGTCGGCGAACTGTCGGACGGCGTCGAACGCGCTCTGCCACACCTTCTCCCCCTCGGCGTGGGCGATGCCGAGCGCGGCCGGGACCTGCTGCAGGGCGATGACGACGGCGATCCCGGCGGTGAAGCCCTCGATCACCGGGGCGGGCATGAAGCGCACCGCCCGGCCGATGCCGGCGAAGGCGAGAACCACGAGAACGACGCCGGCGACGAGTCCCACCGCGAGGACGCCGGAGGCGCCGTGCTCGTGGAAGATCGGCACCAGGACGACGGTCATCGCGCCGGTCGGGCCCGACACCTGGAAGCGGGAGCCGCCGAACACGGCGGCGACCGCACCCGCGACGACGGCGGTCGCGAGCCCCGCCGCGGCCCCCAGTCCGGAGCTGATGCCGAAGCCGAGCGCGAGGGGCAGGGCGACGAGGGCGACGACGAGCCCCGCGGTCAGATCGGCGCGGGGCGAACGCAGGGCCGGTTTCCACTCACCCCAGCGTGGCATCAGCGCGGCGACCGACCGTGCGGCGCGAGCCACGACGGGGCCGGCTCCCGTCGCCTCTTCTCCGGTGCGCCCGGTCTCCGCATCGTGCTGTTCCGTCGACATCGACATCGTGCCTCCACCACAAACAACAACTAAGAACTTAATAAAGTCTGCAATCAATGCGCGCGTGGCGCCCCGGGTGAGCGGCCGGCTCAGCCGCGGGCCCGGACCCCCGCCGGTTCGGCAACATCGTCCTCGAGCAGTTCTGCCTGTCCGGCGACCACACCGGTGAGGATGGCGCGGGCGACGCCCAGCAGTTCCGCGACCCGCGGCGACGTCAGGGCGTAGGTCACCGACAGCCCTTCCCGGCGCGCAGTGACCAGCCCCGCACGCCGGAGGATCGCCAGCTGCTGGGACAGGTTCGCGGGTTCGATCCCCACCTCGGGCAGCATCTCGGAGACCGCGTGGTCGCGCTCGCTGAGCAACTCGAGGACCCGGATGCGGGCCGGATGCCCGAGCGTCTTGAAGAAGTCCGCCTTCATCCGGTAGAGGGGCTGACGTGCCTGCGCGACCATCACCGTTCCCGTCGTCCGAGCCACCGCAAGACGAGCGGTGCGTGTACTTGCGCAGTTTAGCAATCAGCAATACCGGGGCGCGCGTGACATGAGACACGTCGGGGCACCGCCGCACCGGGGGCGCGAGCACCGGGCATGCGGAGCAGGTCAGGAACGCGCGGCGCGCTCGAGTCGGGCGAGGCTCGCGGACATCTGCTCGGCCGAGACCCGCGGGAGCCGCACCCGGCGCAGGTACGCGGTGTCGGTCACCGCGGACCAGTCGCAGGTCTGTCGCACGGCGGTCCCCCCGGCCGCCTCGGCGAAGGTCCATTCCCATCGGATGCCGAGCGGCGGGGTGTCCGGGTTGGCGGGCAGCCAGGCGAGCAACCTGCCGGGTTCGAACGCCACCACGTGATTGACCACCGGATACGCCGTGCCCCCGGGAAAGTGCACCTGCGCGACGAAGTGCTGCCCGACGGCGGTGATCCGGGGCTGCCCCGCGGGGACGATCAACGTCCCCGAACCGTCGATTTCACTGTGCCGCAAAGGATTCCGGAGCACCTCGAACAGCGCCGCGACCGGAACCGGTAGCGTGGCCGCGACCCCGAGTGAGGTCGGGGTCCGCTTTACCCGCACCCCGGCCACACCGACGTCGCCGCTCCTCGTCTCCTCGCCCCCACCGTGCACACCGACATCGTGCCACCTGCGGCGCACACCCGAGCAGGCGGGCGTGATCCCGGCCGGACGCGCATATCCCGCCGGGCGGCGGGGTATGCGTGCGAAGGTGGAACCGCCACCGATCACGGGAGGAAGCACATGATTGTCCGCAGAATCGCCCGCCCCATGCTTGCGTCGGTCTTCGTAGCCGGAGGCATCGACGCGCTGAGAGACTCGTCCACCAAGGCGGCGGCCGCGCAGCCGGGACTCGACCGGGCGGTGGGCATGCTGCCCGACACGGTGACGGGGAAGCTCCCGGACACGGTGAGCGAGAAGATCACGAACGATCCCGAGACGCTCGTGCGGATCAACGCCGCCGTGCAGATCGGGGCGGGTGCGCTGCTCGCGGTGGGCAAGGCCCCGCGGCTGGCGGCGCTCGCACTGGCCACCACGCTCGTCCCGACGACGGTGGCGGGCCACGACTTCTGGAACGTCGAGGACGCGGAGGCCCGCGCCATCCAGCGCACCCAGTTCCTCAAGAACGTGAGCCTGCTCGGCGGACTGATCATCACCGCGGTGGACACCGAGGGCAAGCCGTCGCTGGGGTGGCGCGGACGGCGGGCCGCACGACGCGCCCAGGAGGCCGTCGCCGGCGTCCTGCCCCATCAGGACGACGCCGCGGGCGAGGCGGTGACCGAGAGCCTGCACAAGGTGGCCGAACGGGTGCGGACCCTGTCGGAGGAGGCCTCGGACAGGGCCGGCACCGCCCGCGAACGCGGAAGCCACCTGCTCGACGTCGCCCGCGAGCGCGGCCCGGAACTCGCCGAGGTGGCCCGCGAACGCGGCACGCACCTGCTCGACGTCGCCCGCGAGCGCGGCCCGGAACTCGCCGAGGTCGCCCGCGAACGCGGCACCGGCCTGCTCGACGTCGCCAAGGAACGCGGCCCCGAACTCGCCGAGGTCGCCCGCGAACGCGGCACCGGCCTGCTCGACGTCGCCAAGGAACGCGGCCCCGAACTCGCCGAGGTCGCTCGCGAACGCAGCGCGCTGCTGTGGGGCACGGCCCGTGAACGCGGCCCCGAGCTGGCCAAGGTCGCCCGGGAGCGGGCGCTGACGGCGGAGGAACGGTCCCTGCTGCGGGCCCAGCAGGCCCGGCACCGCGCCGAAGAGGCCCTCACCCGCGCCCGCCTGCAGCTGCAGCGCTGACCGCACGGTTCGGTCCCGCACCCGGTGATTCTGCGCGGGTGCGGGACCGGCACTAGACTTCTTGGGCACTTCGTCGCGGCGCACCCGTCGCCCCGTCCGACCCCGAGGAGACCCCTTGCCGGCCGATGGCCTGTCCCACCCCGACCATGAGCGTGAGCAGGTCTACCTGTCGATGCTGTACGGCCACCTCGACTCCATGCGGGCCTACGCGCAGACCCGCCTGAGCCGTGTCCTGCTCGACACCGGCGGCACCCCCCAGGCCCGCAGTGAGCGGGAGTCCTTCACGCAGCTGTACACCGAGGACATCGCGAAGTACGACGCGGCCGAGCACGGACTGTGCTTCGGCCGCATCGACGTCCGCGACGACGAGGACGGCGACGCGACGGAGGTGCGGTACGTCGGCCGCCTCGGCATCCTCGACGAGACGAACGACTACGAGCCGCTGCTGCTGGACTGGCGGGCGCCGTTGGCGCGGCCGTTCTACCTGGCGACGCCGGCGGCGCCGGAGGGAGTGACACGGCGCCGGCACATCCGGTCACGCCGCCGGGCGATCACCGCCCTCAACGACGAGTACCTCGATCTCGACGCGGCCCAGGCGCACGACGCGACCGTCTCGGCGGGCGGTGTCGCCGGCGAGTCGGCACTGCTGGCCGCGCTGAACGCCGCGCGCACGGGGCAGATGCAGGACATCGTCGCGACGATCCAGGCCGAGCAGGATGCGATCATCCGGTCCGAGCACAAGAGCGTGCTCGTCGTGCAGGGGGGTCCCGGCACCGGGAAGACCGCCGTCGCCCTGCACCGGGCGGCGTTTCTGCTGTACACCTACCGTCGGCAGCTCGCGAAGAGCGGTGTGCTCATCGTCGGACCGAACTCGACATTCCTGGACTACATCGGGCAGGTGCTGCCCTCCCTCGGTGAGACCGGCGTGCTGCTGTCGACGATCGGTGACCTGTACCCCGGGGTGCGTGCGACCGTGGAGGACTCGCTCGAGGCGGGCACCGTCAAGGGCTCCCTCGACATGGTCGAGGTGCTGAAGAAGGCGGTGCGGGATCGTCAGGAGGTTCCGGCGACGCCGATCCCCCTCGTCTTCGACACCTACCGGCTGACGCTCGACCGGAAGACGGTCACCCGGGCCCGCGGACGGGCCCGGTCGTCGCGGCGGCCGCACAACCTGGCCCGTCCGATCTTCGTCGCCGCGGTGGTGGACGCCCTCGCCGACCAGCTCGCGTCGATCATCGGTGCCGATCCGGTCGGCGGGGCGAATCTGTTGAGCCGCGAGGACATCGACGACATCCGTACCGAGATGCGGTCGGACCGGGACATCGTGGCGGCGATCGACTCGCTGTGGCCGCAGCTGAGCCCGCAACAGGTGCTCGCCGAGCTGTTCGCCTCGCGGGAACGGCTCGCGTCGGCGGCACCGGAACTCGACGAGAACCAGCGCGAGCTGCTGCTGCGCCCGACCGCGACGCGCGTGTTCAGCGCCGCGGACGCACCCCTGCTCGACGAACTCGCCGAACTGCTCGGAGTCGACGATGCCGCCGAACGCGAGCGGGCCGCGCGGCAGTGGCGCAGGCAGATCGCCGACGCGCAGGGCGCCCTGGACATCCTGACCGGGTCGGCGCCGCAGGATCTCGAGGACGACCTGGACCCGGAGATCCTGATGGCGTACGACCTGATCGACGCCGACCAGCTCGCGCAGCGGCAGGGCCGGTCGAGCCACGAGACCACGGCCGAGCGCGCCGCCGGGGACCGCACCTGGACGTACGGGCACGTGATCGTCGACGAGGCGCAGGAGTTGTCCGCGATGGCCTGGCGGATGCTGATGCGGCGCATTCCGAACCGCTGGATGACCCTGGTCGGGGACACCGCCCAGACGGGGGATCCGGCCGGGTGCTCGTCCTGGCAGCGGATCCTCGAGCCGTACGTGGCCAATCGGTGGAAGAAGGCCGAGCTGACCGTCAACTACCGCACGCCCGCGGAGATCATGGAGATCGCCCACGCGGTGCTCGCCGAGATCGACCCGCATCAGGTGCCGCCCCGCTCGGTGCGCGAGTCGGGATTCGCGCCGTGGGCCCGGCACGTCGTCGAGGACGACCTGCTCGAGGCCGTGTGCAGCGCCCTCGCGGACGACGACGGGCCGGGTCTGACCGCGGTGATCGCGCCGCACGAGCTGGCGGCGCAATGGGATCACCTGCGGTCGGATTCGGTGCGGGTGTCCACGGTGAGGGAGGTCAAGGGCCTGGAGTTCGACTCGGTGCTGCTGGTGGAGCCGGCCGCCATCGTGGCGGAGTCGCCTCGCGGGCTCAACGACCTGTACGTGGCGCTCACCCGCGCCACCCAGCGGCTCGGAGTGCTGCACACCGGGGAGCTGCCCGAGTCGCTGACGGCACTGGCGACGCCGGCCCGGTCGTGAGGGGTCGTCGATGTGCCGTGTCGACGTCCGCCCCGTCCCGGCAGGCGGTATGTTGCGGGCGAACGTGCGGCCGGTCGGAACGGGAGGCGGGGCGGTGAGGAAGGCGTGGCCTCGAAGGGATCGGACACGGAGGGATCGGACACGGAGGCACTGGACACGGAGGCACTGGACACGGCTCCTGGCAGGGTCCGGGCTCCTCGCCGCGGCGGTGGGATGCGCGGGGACCTCGGCGTCCGACGACTCCGGGCCCTCCGTCCCGGTGACGGTCCCGATGGCGGCCGCTCCGGTCGAGGCAGCGGCGCTGGACGGGCCGGCCCTGCGGTTCAAACAGGCCCTGGCCGAGGTGGGGCTGGCCGCCGGCGTGCCCGACGAGACGCTCGTGGCGCTCGTCCGCGGGACGTGTGCACAGCTGGCTGCCGGACTGCCGGAAGACCAGGTCCTCGGTTCGGTCCGGCCGGTCGCGGCCTTCGCGGCGTCCGTCTCGCGGGCGTCGTTGCAGGGCGACGATGCCGCCCGGTTCTACGTGGGTGCCGCCCGCGAGACGTACTGCTGACCCGGGGGTCAGCGCACGGTGTGCACGATGAGCACGTCCGAGGTGGACTTGCGGGCGAGGTCGGACGGGACGGACCCGAGCAACCGGCCGGTGAGGGTGTTCAGGCCCCGGTTGCCCACCACGAGCAGGTCCGCTTCCACTTCCGCGACCAGTTCGAGGAGCGAGTCGACGGGCGCCCCGACGACGGCCCGTTCCAGAACGTTCTGGGCGCCGGCCGCGTGTGCCTTCTCCCGGGCGGTGCGCAGGATGTCGTACGTGGGCGCCGATCCGGTCACCTGGTAGGCGTCGTCCCCGAGCACGTCGGCGGCGCGGGCGCTGTCCTTCGGATCCACCGGGTAGTAGGCGCACGCGATGACGAGGCGGGCCTCGGCGTCACCGGCGAGAGCTGCCGCCTTCTCGACGGCCCGGTACGACGACTCGGAACCGTCGGTGCCGACGACTACGGTCCGGTAGGCGCTCATGCAATCCTCCATGAAGTTGGTCGGGTCTGGCCGGCGGGCGACCGTCGATGCGTCCCCCCTCCGACTGCTGCGTAGACAGTAACGGCCGATCGGACGGGTCCGGCAGCCTTTGGGGTGGATCCCACAGACCTGCCGGCGTGCGCTCGACGCCACTGACCGCCGTTGACGTTACCGTGCGTCACCGTAACGCGGGCCGAACATCTGCGCGGGGAACACGCCGGACTCCACGAGGGCGTCCCGCCAGGGCAGCGCGAGCTCGATCAGCCGATCGGCCTTGCTCTCGCCCAGCGCCGCCCACGGCGCCGCCGCGAGGTCGTCGGTCAGGTCCTCGACGAGTTCGCGGACCTCGAAACCCTCGTCGGTGAGCTCACCGGCGCGGTCGAGCAGTCCGCGGGCACGCAGCGCCGTCGCCGCGGCAGTCCACTCCTCCGCGCTCCAACCGCGGCGCGCGCGGGCGAAGTCCTCGCTGAACCCGATGCCTGCGGCGGTGTGGGTGACGAGGGCTTCGATGCCGGTGAGTCCGGCGGTCTGCAAGGCGGCGACGTGCCCGTCACCGCGGTACTCGCGCAGCAGGGTCAGCGCGTGCCACAGAACCAGGTGCGGGGCGTCCGGCCACGGCAGGTCGGCATGCCCGGCGTACAGCGGCCGGCCCTCCGGCCCGGGGACCGCCCGGGCGGCGCTCGCCGCGAGTTCCGCCGCCTCGTGCATCTCCGGGGAGTCGAGCACCTCGGCACCGAGGATCCGGGCCAGTGCCTCGTCGATGCCGCGCAACCGGGCGGCGACGACGGCGTCGGGAGTGGCCAGCTGCCAGGCGCGCGGGATCGCGGACGCGACCAGGCGGGGACTGAAGTTGTAGAAGGTGGCGGTCACGACGCCGGCGCCGACGGCGCCGAGCGCGGCGGAACGCGCCGCGAAGTACCGCATCCGGCCGCCTTCGAGGCCGGTGTCGCCGAGGGCGGCGTCGACCTCGGGGGCGAAGTACCCGACGGAGTGGATCAGTTCGAGGGCACGGGCGGTGCGGCCGGCAGACTGTGGGTCCATGCCGCAGACGCTACGCGAGACCCGCGGCATCCATCCCGCGCAGTTCCTTCTTCAGGTCGGCGATCTCGTCGCGCAACCTTCCGGCCAGCTCGAACTGCAGCTCGCGGGCGGCGTTCATCATCTGGTCGGTCAGTTCCTGCACCAGGTCGGCCAGTTCGGCGCGGGGCATGGACTTCACGTCGCGGCCCTCGTAGACGCCGGCGCTCACGGCCCGACCGGATTCCCCCGGTGCGCGGCGGCCGCGGGAGGCGTTGCGGCCCGAGCCGCCGACCTCCACGGTGTCGTCGGCCTCCTCGTAGACCTGGTCGAGGATGTCGGCGATCTTCTTGCGCAGCGGCTGCGGGTCGATGCCGTGCTCGAGGTTGTAGGCGATCTGCTTCTCGCGGCGACGCTCGGTCTCCTCGATGGCGCGCGCCATCGAGTCGGTGACCTTGTCGGCGTACATGTGGACCTCGCCGGAGACGTTGCGCGCCGCGCGGCCGATGGTCTGGATGAGGCTGGTCGTCGACCGCAGGAACCCTTCCTTGTCGGCGTCGAGTATCGCCACGAGCGAGACCTCCGGCAGGTCGAGGCCCTCGCGGAGGAGGTTGATACCGACGAGGACGTCGTACTCGCCGAGCCGCAGCTGCCGGAGCAGCTCGACCCGCCGGAGGGTGTCGATGTCCGAGTGCAGGTAGCGCACCCTGATGCCGAGCTCGAGCAGGTAGTCGGTGAGATCCTCGGACATCTTCTTGGTCAGGGTGGTCACGAGCACCCGCTCGTCCCGCTCGGCGCGTTCGCGGATCTCGTGCACGAGGTCGTCGATCTGGCCCTTGGTGGGCTTGACCACGACCTTCGGGTCCACCAGCCCGGTCGGGCGGATGACCTGTTCGACGAATTCACCGCCGGCCTGCCCGAGTTCGTAGGGACCGGGGGTGGCCGAGAGGTACACGGTCTGGCCGATGCGTGCGGCGAACTCCTCCCAGGTCAACGGGCGGTTGTCGACGGCCGAGGGTAGCCGGAACCCGAACTCGACCAGGTTGCGCTTGCGCGACATGTCCCCTTCGTACATGGCGCCGATCTGCGGGACGGTGACGTGGGACTCGTCGATGACCAGCAGGAAGTCCTCCGGGAAGTAGTCGATCAAGGTCGCCGGCGCGGAACCGGCCGGCCGGCCGTCGATATGCCTCGAGTAGTTCTCGATGCCGGAGCAGAACCCGACCTGCCGGATCATCTCCAGGTCGTACTGGGTGCGCATGCGCAAGCGCTGCGCCTCGAGCAGTTTGCCGCGGTTCTCGAGGTCGGCGAGCCGGTCCTCGAGTTCGGCCTCGATGCCCGTCACGGCCCGTTCCATCCGTTCCGGTCCCGCGACGTAGTGGGTGGCCGGGAAGATCCGCAGCGAGTCCACCTTGCGCACCACGTCCCCCGTCAGGGGATGCAGGTAGTAGAGGGCATCGATCTCGTCGCCGAAGAACTCGATGCGCACGGCGAGCTCCTCGTAGGCGGGGATGATGTCGACGGTGTCGCCCTTGACTCGGAACGAGCCGCGGGTGAACGCCATGTCGTTGCGGGTGTACTGCACGTCCACCAGCAGGCGCAGCAGGGCGTCCCGGGGCACCTCCACCCCGACCTCGAGTGCGATCGAGCGGTCCAGGTACGACTGCGGCGTGCCCAGGCCGTAGATGCACGACACCGACGCGACCACCACGACGTCACGGCGGGAGAGCAGCGCCGAGGTCGCCGAGTGCCGCAGCCGTTCCACGTCGTCGTTGATCGAGGAGTCCTTCTCGATGTAGGTGTCGGTCTGCGCGATGTACGCCTCGGGCTGGTAGTAGTCGTAGTACGAGACGAAGTACTCGACGGCGTTGTGCGGCAACATCTCCCGTAGCTCATTGGCGAGCTGGGCGGCGAGGGTCTTGTTCGGGGCCATCACCAGGGTGGGGCGCTGCACCCGCTCGATCAGCCACGCGGTGGTGGCCGACTTGCCGGTGCCGGTGGCGCCGAGCAGCACCACGTCCTTCTCCCCCGCCTGCAGGCGGCGCGTGAGTTCGTCGATCGCGGCCGGCTGGTCCCCGGCGGGTTGGTGGTCGCTGACCACCTCGAACCGGCCCTCGGTTCGTTCGATCTCCCCCACCGGGCGGAACTCGGAGTGGGCGACAACGGGATGCTCGCTTGCGAACGCCATGGGAACCAGGGTAGGCGGCGGCACCGACAATGCCGATCGGCGGCGGGGACCCGGTGCGTGGCCGCCGGGACACGGAGTCGTCCGCCGGGACACGGAGTCGTCCGCCGGGCATGATCGGTCGGACCGGCCCGCCGTCCACCGCCGGCTCTCGTCGGACAGTCCGTCCGGGAGACCGCGACCTCCAGGGGGTACCCGTGAACGCTCGCAACGATCCGAAGCCCGCGGTGGCGCCGCCACCGGACTACCGGGTCCACACCCGGCTGGACCTGAAGAACGACACGCGGGCGGTCGCGGCCGTGCGGACCGTCCTCGTTCTCACCGTCGCCGTCCTCTTCGGCGCGGCGGTACTCCTGGACCTGCCGCTGCGGAGCGGCTGGGGCACGGCGCCGACGGTCGTCGTCACCGTCGTGGCGTGTCTCGGCTACCTGGCGGTGCACGAACTGACCCACGGCCTGGTCTCCCGGATCCTCTCCGGTGTGCGTCCGACGTACGCGGTGCGGTTCCCCTTCCTGACGACGGGCAGCGACGCCTGGCTCACGCGGAACGCGGCCGTGACCGTCACGCTCGCTCCCGTGGCGCTGTGGGGCGCGGTCCTGGTGGCCCTGCTGTTCACCGTGCCCGTCGACGTCGTTCTCACCGTCTTCGTCGTCACGGTGGTGAACTTCGCGGGGTCCGCCGGCGACTACGTCCAGGCCGGCGCGCTGTGGCGGCTGCCCGCCTCCGCGCTCGTGCAGGACAACGGGCACGAGACGACGACGGCGGTGCCGGCCGGGCCGACGCCGGCCGGGCCGACGGGCCGGTAGGTCCGGCACCGTCGGGTTCGCCGGGTCGGACCACAGTAACGTTCAGGTCATGTCCGAGGCGAAGCTCCACCACGTCAAGGTCGAGACCTTCGACGTGGCCGCGCATACCAACGTCGACCCGAAGGGCTTCGTGCGGAAGGTGGAGGTGTATCGCGTCGAGCAGTGGGGTCTGTACATGGCACGGCCCGCCGACCACCCGCAGTTCGGGTATCTCGAGTCGTGGCTGCTGCCGGAGCTGGGCCTACGTGCCTCGATCTTTCACTTCCGGCCCGGCTTCGAGCGCGACCAGGACCGGTACGTCGACATCGGCGAGTTCTGGCGCGACGGGGACGTGTGGCATTCGCGTGATCACTACCTCGACCTCGTGGTGCGCACCGGACGCGACACCGCCGTCGAGGACGTCGACGAGTTGCTCGCCGCCGCGGCGGCGGGTCTGCTCGATCCCGGGACCGCCGAGCGCGCGGTGCAACGAGCGTTGCGGGCGGTCGACGGCATCGCCACGCACGGCCACGACCTCGACGCGTGGCTGGCCGCGCTGGCCATGCCGATCAGCTGGCGCTGAGCCGCCGCTCAGCCGTCCCCGGCCCGCGCGTCAGGCCGACCATCCGGTCTGCTCGGCCCATTCCCGGGCACGCGTGGAGGCGCCGTCGAACCAGGGCGCCTTCTCCTCGGCGTAGACCGCAGCAGCCTCGGCGGGGTCGTGGCGGGCCGCCGCGTCGCGGGCCGCGGCCCGCTTGATCTCGGCGTACTCGGTGGCCGCGTCGGAGTCCGCGCGCAGCCAGTCCCGCAGCAGCAGCGCGAACTGCTGGCCCGGCCAGCCCTGCACCCGCAGGTGCACGTACGCGGGCCGGCCCGGGTCGGCACTGCCGTGCAGTCGCATGCCCCACACCGCCGGATCGGTTTCGCCGCCGGCACCGTACGACGGCTGTGGCTCGTCGTGGTCGACGTGGGCGATGCGGGGAAAGCCGGCCCCGGCCAGGGCGTCGTCGAGCGCCTCCGCCGCGGCGAGGTCCGGCACGGTGATCTGCAGGTCGAGGACGTCGACGGCGGCCAGACCGGGCACGGCAGTCGAACCGATGTGGTCGATCCGCAGCGCGCGGCCCCCGGCGGCGAGCGCGAGCCGGGCGATCAGCCGTTGCGCCTGCCGGTGCCAGTCCGGGTTCGGATCGACGAGCACCGGCGCCGGCCGCACGGGGACGCGGCCGCGCAGGTTCGCCTCGAACGGCACGAGCCGCTCGGTCCACAGCCTGCGCACGGCCGCGGCGAGGACGTCGCGCTCGCCGTTGTTGTCCAACCAGACATCCGCTGCGGCACGGCGCTGTTCGTCGGTGGCCTGGGCGGCGATGCGGGCACGCGCATCGTCCTCGGGCATCGCGCGTAGTTCGACCAGACGGCGCAGCCGCTCGTCGGCGTCGGTGTGCACCACGGCGACGAGGTGGAACGCGGGCGCCATGCCTCCCTCGACGAGCAACGGGATGTCCTGCACGACGACGGCGTCGGCCGGGGCGGCGGCGACCAGCTCGGCGGTGCGTGCCCCTACCCGGGGGTGGGTGATCGCGTTGAGCACCGCCCGTGCCTCGTCGCTGGCAAAGGCCTTGGCGGCCAAGGCGGGCCGGTTCAGGGATCCGTCCGGCAGCAGGATGTCCTCGCCGAACGCCGCAGCGAGTTCGGCCAGGCCCTCGGTGCCCGGCGCGACGACTTCGCGGGCGATGGTGTCCGCGTCGACGAGCACCGCCCCCAACGCGACGAGTTCGTGGGAGACGGTGGATTTGCCCGCCCCGATACCTCCGGTCAGTCCGAGTCTCAGCACGCCGACCAGTGTCGCATCACCGGCCCGGCGGCGGGACACCGGCCGGTCGTCACACTGCAGTCACAGCAGGGTCACAGAGAGGTCGCGACCTGCGGTTTCGGCGGCAACACGCCGATCGCACCGGTCTCACCTGCCCCAGTATCATCGGCGCGTCGGATATCGTCGGACCGAGCGTCCGACCACCGTCGTTACCCGCCCCACTCGAGAAGGCACCGCATGCGATCCTCCCCTCAGCTGCCCGGTCGGCATCGTCTCGGCATGGAGAACGGTGTTCACTGCATCCTCATCCCCGAGGTGGCCGCCGCGCTCGCCGAACACCGGCGAAACTGGTTCACCATGCTGCTCAGCAACGCCCGCCACAGCCAGGCGGCGATACGCAAACGCGCCGCCGAGCTGCCGGCCCAGTGGGCCACCACCCCGGCGGTGAGCTGACCAGTTCCGGCCCCGGTCGGCGCGCCGGACACCACTGTGGCCCCGCTCCTCGTGGAGCGGGGCCACAGTGGTGTCCGGCGCCGGTGCCCGCCGCCCTTCCGTCCGCCCATTCCGGGCGGCACACGCGAGGGGCCCCGCACCGGATCGGTGCGGGGCCCCTCGATCGAACGTGTCAGGCGTTGCCGGACAGCTTCTCGCGCAGCGCGGCGAGCTGCGCGTCGCTGGCCAGCGAACCGCCGGTCGACTCGGCGACGCCGGTCTCCGCACCCGTCTCGGACGAGTAGTTGCTGCCGGAGACACCCGCGGCGGCCTCGGCGGCCTCGTCCGCAGCCATCTTCTCGATCTGAGCGGTGTGCATCTTGTGGCGACGCTCGGCCTCCGCGTAGCGGGACTCCCACTCCTCGCGCTGCTTCTCGAAGCCCTCGAGCCACTCGTTGGTCTCGGGGTCGAAGCCCTCGGGGAAGATGTAGTTGCCCTGCTCGTCGTAGCTGTCGGCCATGCCGTACTTCGACGGGTCGAACTCGGCGTTGTAGTCCTCGTTCGCCTGCTTCAGCGACAGCGAGATGCGGCGACGCTCGAGGTCGATGTCGATGACCTTGACCATCGCGTCGTCGCCGACGGCCACGACCTGGTCCGGAACCTCCACGTGGCGCTCGGCCAGCTCGGAGATGTGCACCAGGCCCTCGATGCCCTCCTCGACACGCACGAACGCGCCGAACGGAACCAGCTTGGTGACCTTGCCGGGGACGATCTGGCCGATCGCGTGGGTCCGGGCGAACTGACGCCACGGGTCTTCCTGGGTGGCCTTGAGCGAGAGCGACACCCGCTCCCGGTCCAGATCGACGTCGAGAACCTCGACGGTGACCTCGTTGCCGACCTCGACAACCTCGGACGGGTGGTCGATGTGCTTCCAGGACAGCTCGGAGACGTGCACCAGGCCGTCCACCCCGCCCAGATCGACGAATGCGCCGAAGTTGACGATGGAGGACACGACGCCCTTGCGGACCTGGCCCTTCTGGAGCTGGTGCAGGAACTCGCTGCGGACCTCGGACTGGGTCTGCTCGAGCCAGGCGCGACGCGACAGGACCACATTGTTGCGGTTCTTGTCGAGCTCGATGATCTTGGCCTCGATCTCCTTGCCGACGTACGGCTGCAGATCGCGGACGCGACGCATCTCGACGAGCGAGGCGGGCAGGAAGCCACGCAGGCCGATGTCGAGGATCAGGCCGCCCTTGACGACCTCGATGACGGTGCCCTTGACGGCCTCGTCCTTCTCCTTGAGCTCCTCGATCGTGCCCCACGCGCGCTCGTACTGCGCGCGCTTCTTCGACAGGATCAGGCGGCCTTCCTTGTCCTCCTTGGTGAGAACCAGGGCCTCGACCTCGTCGCCGACGGAGACGACCTCGTTGGGGTCGACGTCGTGCTTGATGGAGAGCTCACGGGACGGAATGACGCCTTCGGTCTTGTAACCGATGTCGAGCAGCACCTCGTCGCGATCAACCTTGACGATGGTGCCTTCCACGATGTCGCCATCGTTGAAGTACTTGATCGTGGCGTCGATGGCGGCGAGGAAATCCTCGGCGGAGCCGATGTCGTTGACGGCTACCTGCGGCGAGGTGACGGTGGTGGAGGGCATGTGTTGAGTTGCTCCGGACGGGTTGGTAGTCGGTTGATGAAGTTCGGTCGGACGAGCGGACCGCGCGCCGCGCGAACGCCGCGCACACCCCGCCGCGGGCGACCGCGCCGGATCCTGTCGGGCCACGGGCGGACACTCGCGACCCTCAGGCTACGCTTCCCGGTGCTAGCTGGGCAAACCCGGGCCGGTGTCGCCCGTCCGGCGGCTCTACCCTGAACGACATGTCCGACGACCGTCACGCCCACGCCCAGTCCGTCCTGGGAACGACCCGCGCAGGTCGGGCCCGCCTCGGCACGAGGGACAGCGAACGTGCGAGCCGCACCTGGTGGGACGCCGACGCCGCGGACTACCACCGCACCCACGGCGAGTTCCTCGGTGTGGACTCGGCGGACGGCGAGTTCGTGTGGTGCCCGGAGGGACTGCACGAGGACGATGTGCACCTGCTCGGCGACGTGTCCGGCAGGGACGTCCTCGAGGTGGGTTGCGGTTCGGCGCCGTGCGCCCGCTGGCTCGCCGGCCGGGGCGCCCGGGCGGTGGGGCTGGACATCTCGATGGGGATGCTCGCGCGCGGGCAGGCCGCGATGGACCGCGGCGGACCGCGGGTGCCGCTCGTGCAGGCCGGTGCGGAGGATCTGCCCTTCGCGGACGAGAGCTTCGACATCGTGTGCTCGGCGTTCGGGGCGGTGCCGTTCGTCGCCGACTCGGCACGGGTCATGCGGGAGGTCGCGCGGGTGCTGCGCCCGGGCGGGGTCTGGGTGTTCGCGGTCAACCATCCGATCCGCTGGATCTTCCCGGACGATCCGGGTGAGCGGGGGCTGACCGCGATGCTGCCGTACTTCGATCGCACCCCGTACGTGGAGGTCGACGCGACCGGGGTTCCCACCTACGTCGAGCATCACCGCACCATCGGGGACCGGGTGCGCGAACTCGTCGCGGCCGGCCTCGAGATCCGCGACATCGTCGAACCCGAATGGCCGGAGGGGCTCGACCGCGAGTGGGGCCAGTGGAGCCCGCTGCGGGGGGAACTGTTTCCCGGCACCGCCATCTTCTGCAGCCGCAAGCCGGGCTGATCCGACCGCGAACACCGGCGCCCCCCGATCGTCCACTGCGCCGAACCCGCCTGTGTCATGGTCGTGGGGTGACGCCCGCCGAGGACGATTCCGGCGCGCCGCGCCCGCGCCACGACACCCCGCGACGCGGCGGCCGGTTGCTGCCCACCACGCGGCTCGACGCGTTCTCCGACGGAGTGTTCGCGATCGTCATCACCTTGCTCGTCCTCGAACTCGACGTACCCGAATCGGCAACCCGGCTGCTCGAGGACCTGCGTGCCGAATGGCCTTCGTTTCTGGGATACCTGGTCAGCTTCGCCTTCATCGGTGGGGTGTGGGTCGAGCACATCAACCTCACCCGCGTGCTGCGGGCGGCCGACGCGGTCTTCCTGCGCCTGAACCTGTTGCTGCTGCTGTTCGTCTCCTTCCTGCCGTTCACCACCAGCCTGATGGCGACCCACCTGGCCGACGCGGCGCGACGACCGGCGACGGTGGCGTTCGGCCTGAACCTGACCCTGGCGATCCTGATGAGCAACGTGCTGGTCGTCTACGCCGTGCGCGCCGCCGACCTGACCGACGAGGCGGGCCGCGCCGAACTGCCGACGCTGGCCCGCGAGCGGTGGTCGGCGGCGGTACTCATGGCCGCCTCGACCGTGCTGGCGGCGTTCCTGCCGCAGCTCGCGGTGGCGTTCTATCTCGCGGCCGCCGTGCTCCTGCTCGCCGAGCCGTTCCGGCTTCTCCGGGTCCGCCGGCACCGAACGGGCACCGGGCCGGGGTGAACCGGCCGGCCGGGGGCCTTCGGCCCTTCTCGTCGCCCGCACTCGCGCCTATGTTGGGCAGCAGGACGACCGGTCCCTCCCACAGGCGGCGAGACGACAGTGAGCGAGCCTACGATCTCGGGGCAGGACGATGCCCTGCTGCTGTCGGTGGTCCGCGATCTGGTGGCCGAGCGGTACACGATCGACCGCGCCGCCGGCACGCGCCTCGACAGCGTCTTCGATCGTGATCTCGGCCTCGACAGTCTCGCAGTCACCGAACTGTTCTCCCGTGTCGAAGAGGCCTTCGCGGTGCGCCTGCCCCGCGAGGCGCTCGGCACCGTGAGCACCCCGCGTCAGCTCCTGCAGGCGGTGCACCGCGCACCCGCGCGGGAGCGCCGCGGTCCGGTGCCCGCGCGGCGGGCCGCGCCGGCACCCGCCGAACGGACCCCGGAGGCGACCGCCACCCTCACCGAGGCGCTCTCCTGGCACGCCCGCACCCATCCGGATCGTGTCCACCTGCGCATCCTCACCGAGGGACACCGGAGCGAGATCGGCTACGGCGAGCTGTACTCGGCGGCCGGCACCGTGTCCGCCGCACTGCTCGCCCGCGATCTGCGCCCCGGGGACGCGGTCGGTCTGATGCTGCCCACGGGCCGGGACTACTTCACGACGTTCACCGGCGTGCTCCTGGCCGGCGGTGTCCCCGTCCCGGTCTACCCGCCGGCACGTCCGTCCCAGCTCGCCGACCACCTCCGTCGCCAGGTGCGCATCCTCGACAATGCCCGGGTCCGTGTGCTGGTCACCGACCCGGAGGCCGCGGGCCTGGCCCGGTTGACGGCCGGCCAGGTGCAGACGGTGCGCCACGTCGTGACCCCGGGTGAACTGGCCGGGTACGGGGAGGCCGCCGGCGCCGCCCGCGCCGCCGGCGACATCGCCCTGCTGCAGTACACCTCCGGCAGCACGGGTGATCCCAAGGGCGTGACCCTCACCCATGCGAATCTGCTCGCCGACATCCGGGCGATGGGCACGGCCGCCGAGGTCTCCCCCTCCGACGTGTTCGTCAGCTGGCTGCCCCTCTACCACGACATGGGGTTGATCGGCGCGTGGTTGTCGGGCCTGTACTTCGCGGTGCCGGTGGCGGTGATGTCGCCGCTGGAATTCCTCGGCCGGCCGGAGCGGTGGTTGTGGGCGATCCACACCCAGCACGGGACCCTGTCGGCGGCGCCGAACTTCGCCTACGAGTTGTGCCTGCGCAGAATCGCCGACGCCGATGTCGCCGGGCTCGATCTCGGCTCGCTGCGCATGCTGTTCGACGGTGCCGAAGCCGTGAATGCGGAGACGGTGCTCCGGTTCTGCGAGCGCTTCGCCGCCTACGGGCTCCGCCGTGAGGCCGTGGCCCCGGTCTACGGGCTGGCGGAGGCATGCGTCGGACTGACCTTCCCGCCCGTCGGGCGGGGCCCGGTGATCGACCGAGTCGACCGCGAGCGTTTCCTGCGGACGGGCCGCGCGGTGCCCGCCGGCGACGAGGATCCGAACCCGTTGCGGTTCGTCGCCTGCGGCCACCCGCTCCCGGGGCACCGGATCCGGGTGGTCGACTCGGCTTCGAACGTGCTGGGCGACCGGCGCGAGGGCCGGATCGAGTTCCGCGGCCCCTCGGCCACCGCCGGGTACTACCGCAATCCGCAGGCGACCCGGGCACTGTCGCGGCACGGGTGGCTCGACACCGGCGATCTCGGCTATCTCGACGGCGGCGAACTCTACGTCACCGGTCGCGTCAAGGACCTCGTCATCCGGGCGGGCCGCAACCTGCACCCGGAGGAACTCGAGCGGGCGGTGGGCGAGATCCCCGGCATCCGGAAGGGCTGCGTGGCGGTGTTCGCGACCACCGCGCAGACGGGCGGCACCGAGCGCCTGGTCGTTCTGGCCGAGACACGCGAGACCGAAGCGGCCGTCCTCGACCGGCTCCAGGAACGCATCGTCGGGGCCGCGGTGGACCTGCTCGGGACCCCGCCGGACGACATCGTGCTCGCCCCGCCCGGAACGGTGCGCAAGACCTCGAGCGGAAAGATCCGCCGGTCGGCCACCCGGGAACGCTACGAACAGGGCGACATGCGGGCCCGTCCCCGGCCGGTGTGGTGGCAACTGACCCGGTTCGCCGTCCGCGGCGCGGTCCCGAGCCTGCGGCGCGCGGCACACCTGGTCCGGACCGGGGCGTTCGCCCTGTGGTGCTGGTCGACGGTCGTCGTGGTCGGCCTGCCGACCCTGGTCGCCGTGGCGGTGCTGCTTCGCCTTTCGGCGCGCCGCGCGGCCGCGGGCCGGGCCGCACGGGCCCTCGCGCGCCTGACTCGCACCCCGGTGACCGCGGACGGCACCGAGCATCTCGAGCGGTTGCCGGACTGTGTGGTGGTCGCCAACCACGCCAGCTTCCTGGACGCCATCGCGATGTCGGCGGTCCTGCCGGGCAGCTACACGTTCGTCGCCGGTGAGGTCTTCGAGCGCAAACCGTTCATCGGGTTCCTCCTGCGGCGGCTCGGGACGCGGTTCGTCGAGCGCACCGAACGCGAACAGAGCGTGGCCGACGCGGACCGGCTGGTCGAGGTGGCCCGCACCGGGGGGCGCCTGGTGGTCTTCCCCGAGGGCGCACTCTCGGAGGTCCCCGGGCTGCGGTCCTTCCGCCTGGGCGCGTTCGTGATCGCGGCGCGGGCGGGTCTTCCGGTGGTCCCGGTCGCGATCACCGGCACCCGCGCGATGATGTGGCCCGAGCACGGCAGGATCATCCACCGCGGGGCGGTCCACCTGGTCGTCGGCGAGCCGATCCTGCCGTCCGGGGACAGCTGGGACGCCGCTGTGGCGCTCGGGCGTGCGGCGCGCGCCGTGATCGCCGCGCACTGCGGGGAACCCGACGGCGGCCGCTGAGCGGGCCCGGACGCTAGAGCAGCTTCGACAGGAACGACTTCGTCCGTTCGTGCTGCGGATTGCGCAGCAACTCCTGCGGCGGGCCGGCTTCGACAACCACGCCGCCGTCCATGAACACCAGTTGGTCGGCGACCTCGCGGGCGAAGCCCATCTCGTGGGTGACCACCATCATCGTCATCCCGCCGGCGGCGAGGTCCCGCATGACCGCCAGCACCTCGCCGACGAGCTCGGGGTCCAGGGCGGAGGTGGGCTCGTCGAAGAGCATGAGCTTCGGTTCCATGGCCAGGGCGCGGGCGATGGCCACGCGTTGCTGCTGGCCGCCGGAGAGCTGAGCCGGGTAGGCGTCGGCTTTGGCCGCGAGCCCGACCTTGTCGAGCAGATCCCGGGCCAGTGCGACGGCGTCGGGGCGACGCATCTTCTTCACCAGCACGGGCGCCTCGACGACGTTCTCGAGGGCCGTGCGGTGCGGGAACAGGTTGAAGTGCTGGAAGACCATGCCGATCTCGCGGCGCTGCTTGGCCGCCGCGCGCGGGCTCAGCTCGTAGAGCTTGCCCCCGCGTTCGGCGTAGCCGACGAAGTGGCCGTCGACGTGCAGGCGGCCGGCGTCGATGTTCTCGAGGTGGTTGATGCAGCGCAGGAAGGTGGACTTGCCGGATCCGGAGGGTCCGATCAGGCAGGCGACGGTGCCGTCGGGCACCTCGAGGGACATGCCGTTGAGCACCCGCAGGGCGCCGTAGCTCTTGTAGACCCGGTCGGCCTGGACCATGGGCGTCATCGACGTTCTCCTCCGGGGATGTCGGGTGCCTGCGCGGCGCCGGGCTCGACGGGCACGGGCTTGCCCTGCGCGTCGGCGAGGGCCTGCAACTGCCGCGTCGTGAGCTGGCGGCTCAGGCCCTTCGAGTAGTGCCGTTCGAGGAAGTACTGGCCCACCATGAGCAGGCTGGTGATGGCCAGGTACCAGGTGGCGGCGACGAGCAGCAGCGGAATGGGCTGGAAGTTGGCGCCGGAGATGTCGCGGGCACGGCCGTAGAGCTCGAGGCTGTACGGCACCGCCGCGACCAGGGAGGTGGTCTTGAGCATGCTGATGAGTTCGTTGCCCGTCGGCGGGATGATCACCCGCATCGCCTGCGGCAGGATCGTCCGGCGGATGGTCTGCGACCACGACATGCCGAGCGCCACCGAGGCTTCCGTCTGGCCCTCGGGGACCGAGCCGATCCCGGCGCGCACGATCTCGGCCATGTAGGCGGCCTCGTTGAGGCCGAGTCCGATCACGGCGAACAGGAAGGCGGCGTTGATGCCCTGCAGGTCGATGTGCACGAACTGGTGCACGAACGGGATGCCGAGGTCGAGTTGTTTGTAGATCGAGGGGAACAGGCCCCAGAACACCAACTGCACGTAGACGGGGGTGCCGCGAAAGATCCACAGGTACACCCACGAGACGGTCTTGAGCACCGGGTTCGGGGACAGGCGCATGACCGCGAGGAGCACGCCGAGCAGGACGGCGAGCAGCATCGCCAGCACGGTCAGCTGCACGGTCTTCCAGGCCGCCTCGGTGATGCGCCGGTCGAACAGATACTGCGCGTACACGTCCCAGCGGTAGGCCTCGTTGGTGGCGGCGCCGTAGAGGAACAGCGCCAGCAGCACGGCGACGACGATGCCGGCGATCCAACGGCCCGGCCGTCGCAGCGGCACGGCCTCGATGGTTTCCGGTTCGGTCTGCGGTTCCGGTCCGGTGAGGGAGGTCGGACGGTCGCTCATCGCACCCCTTTCGGTCAGCTCGTCGCCGCGTTGATCTGCGCGGTGTCGATGGTTCCTTCTTCCATGCCCCACCGCTGCGCGATCTGCGCGTAGACGCCGGAGTCGATGAGGTGCTGCATCGCCTGTTGCAGAACCGGTCCGAGAGGCGAGCCCTTCGCGACGACGAAACCGTAGGGAGCGGCGTCGAACACGGGTCCGGCGGTTTCGAGCCGGCCGTCGCTGCGGGCGATCGCGTACGCAGTGATCGGCGAGTCGGCCGAGAGCGCGTCGACGCGGCCGAGGATGAGGGCGTTGGTCGCCTCGTCCTGGCTGTCGTACTTGACCTTGTCGATCGGGGGTTTGCCCGCGGCGACGCAGGCTTCGCTCTTGGCGGGCACCTCGTCGATGTCCTCGTAGGTGGTGGTCTGCACCGCGACGCGCAGCCCGCACGCGTTGTCGGGGTCGACGTCGTCACCGACGCGCTGCGCCCACTGCACCCCGGCGCTGTAGTAGGTGACGAAGTCGACGGACTGCTCGCGTTCCTTCGTGTCGGTGAACGACGACGAGCCCATGTCGAACGTGCCCGCCTGGACGGCGGGGATGATGCGGTCGAAGTCGGATTCGTTGAACACCGGGCGCACGCCGAGAACGTCGCCGAGGGCCTCGACGAGTTCGACGGCGAAACCGACGATGCGGCCGTCGTCGTCCTTGAACTCGTTCGGGGCGTAGGGCACGTTGACGCCCACCTTCAGCTCGCCGGTCGCCGCGACGGTCGCCGGGAGCTGGTCGGCGACCGCATCGACCCGATCGGCGCCGACCCGGTCACCGGGCGGCACGGTCGACTCGGTGTTGACGACGCAGCCGGACAGGACCGCGGCCGTCAGCAGCGCACCGAGCAGGCCCGCCATGAGGCGTCGACGGCCGGTCGGTCCGGGAGATGCTGGTTCGTCCACAACCGCACAGTATCCATCGGCGGGCCCGTATTGCGGAATCCGCTCCGAACAGACCCGGCGGCGCCGGTCGTACCTGCCTACCGGGTACCGGGGTCGACCGGTACGTAGTTGCCGACGTCCGCGACGACACCGAGCTCGAGGCGGAACGCGGCCGGGTCGAACCCCCGGCGGGCGTGGCGTTCCTGCAGGACCGTCCGGGCCTCGTGCAGCGCCGTGGGATCCGCCCAGCGCACCACGGTGACGATGTTGTATTCGCTCGGCCCGGAGCACAGTTCGACGACGTCGTCGCCGCGGAAGCCGGGCTGGGTGCGCAGGTCGCGGTGGGTCTCGTGGACCGCGGCGAGGAAGGTCTCCCGTGCGGCCGCGGGAACGGCGAACTTGTCGATGCGCAGGATCTCGGTGGTCATGGCGGCCACGCTAGAACCTCGAGCCGACTCGAGGTCAACAGCTGCGAGCTCGGCCACGACTCGAGCTGCGAGCTCAGCGACGACTCGAGCTGCGAGCTCAGCGACGACTCGAGCTGCGAGCTCAGCGACGCAGCGTGCGGGCGACGACGGTCTCGGTGAATTCCGCGGTGGAGGCGAGTCCCCCGAGATCGGCGGTGGCCACGCCGGCCTCGACGGTCGCCTCGACGGCGTGCTCGATCCGGCGGGCGGCGGCGACGAACTCGGGCAGGTCGTGGACGGTGCCGAGCCGGTCGAGGAGCATCGCGGCGGACAGGATGAGGGCCGTGGGATTGGCGCGGTTGCGGCCGGCGATGTCGGGGGCCGCCCCGTGGGCGGCCTGCGCCATGGCCTGGGTGTCGGAAGCGTTGATCGACGCCGCGGTGCCGAGCGAGCCGGACAGCTCGCCCGCGAGGTCGGAGAGGATGTCGCCGAACATGTTCTCGGTCACGACGACGTCGTAGTCGCCGCCGTGGCGGACGAGGTGGGCGGCCATGGCGTCGACGTGCTCGTCGTCCACCGTGACCGACGGATACCGGGCGCCGACCTCTCGGCACACGTCCCGGAACAGGCCGGTGGTCAGGGACAGCACGTTGGCCTTGTGCACGATGGTGAGGCGGTGGCGACGACGGGCGGCGAGCCGGAAGGCGGTGTGGGCGATGCGTTCGGAGGCGGCCCGGGTGACGACGCCGACGGCGAGCGCGACGTCGGGGGTGGGCATGAATTCGCCGCTGCCGACGGCCATGTTGCGGTCGGCGTAGAGCCCTTCGGTGTTCTCCCGCACGATGACGAGGTCCATGTGCGGTGACACGGCGCGGACGCCGGGCAGGGCGCGGGCGGGACGGATGTTGGCGTAGAGGCCGAACCGCTTGCGAATCTGTCCGCCCGGCGTGAGCTGGGCCCGGAACGGGTCGGGGTAGGCCGCGCTGTCGTGCGGTCCGAGGATCCACGACCCCAGGCCGGCGAGGGCGTCGAGGGTGGACTCGGGAGTGGGGGTGCCGTGGGTGGCGATCGCATCGGCGCCGAGCGGCAGCGGCACCCAGTCGATCTGCGGGCCGTGCGAGGCGGCGACGGCGGCATCGACCACCCGCCGGGCGGCCGGGACGATCTCGTGACCGATCCCGTCTCCCTCGAGCAGTCCGATGCGGTGCGGGGCGGGGATTGCGACGGCGTCGGTCATGGGGCAATCATTACCCACCATGGTGCAGTCGGTGGAACTGCTCCTCGACGACCGCCTGGATCAGGCCGTCCGCGAGGAATGGGCGCGCTTGCTGGACGTGGGGCTGGTCAGTCAGGCCCGCAACCGGTCCGAGTCGAACCGCCCGCACATCACGCTCGCGGTCGCCGCATCAATCCCACCGGGGGTGGAAGGGGCGATGCGGGAGCGGATCACGGGCGAGCCGTTGCCGGTGCGGCTCGGGGGGATGGTGCTGTTCGGCTCGCGTACCGCGACGGTGGCGCGGCTGGTGGTGCCCACGGCCGAACTGCTCGAGCTGCAGCGGGTGGTGTTCGAGCTGATCGACGGCTGTCCGGGTGTTCCCCCGCACATCCGGCCCGGCGAGTGGACCCCGCACGTGACCCTGGCCCGTCGGGTGCCGCCGGGCCGGCTCGGCTCGGCGCTCACGGCGACCCGTGCGGGCACCCGGGAGCTGACGGGCGTGTCGGCGGGCATCCGGCGGTGGGACGGCGAGGCGCGGCGCGAGTGGCGGGTGGTGTGACGCCGCGCCGACGCGGGCCGGTCCCGGATCAGACGCGGTAGTCGCCGAACTGGGTCTCCTCACGGTGGGTGTCGGGCGTCCGGCCGGTCAGCGCCAGGGCGTCGAGCACCACGAACACGACGAGGACGAGCAGGAGGACGGTCATGGTCTCAGCCTCGTCCGCGGGCGCACCTGCCGACAGCGGCAGGAACGACATGTAGCGTCGTTTTCCGGCCAATCCGATGGCAGACTGGGTGACATGCTGACGACGGTGGTCGTGCCGCTACTTCCCCGCACCGAGGTCTTCGAACTCGGTGTCGCCTGTGAGGTGTTCGGGTTCGACCGCTCCGACGACGGGTTGCCCGTGTACGACTTCAGCCTCGTCGCGGGCAGTCCCCACCCGGTCACCACCCGATTCGGGTACACGATCGACGTCCCCTACGACCTCGATCGCCTCGACGACGCGGATCTGATCGTCATTCCCGCCGGCGGCACCGGGATCGCCGACCGCGACGAGTCGTTCGTGTGCGGCGCCGGCGGCGAGATCGCCGATCTGGAGCCACTGTTCGCGAAGCTGCGCGCCGCGGTCGATCGCGGCGCGCGGGTCGCGAGCCTGTGCACGGGTGCCTTCGTCCTGGGTGCGGCCGGGCTGCTCGACGATCGCCGCTGCACCACCCACTGGCGCCACGCGGCGCAGCTGGCCGCACGCTTCCCGTCCGCGAAGGTCGATCCGGACGTGCTCTACGTCGACGACGACCCGGTGTTCACCAGCGCCGGCACCGCCGCCGGCATCGACCTGTGCCTGCACATCGTGCGCAGGGAGCAGGGTTCCGACGTGGCCAACGGCATCGCTCGCCGGATGGTGGTCCCGCCGCACCGCGACGGCGGGCAGGCCCAGTACGTCGCCATGCCGCTGCCGACGGCACCCGCCGAAACCCTCGCGCCGCTGCTCGACTGGATGACCGAGCACCTCGACGAGGATCTGCCCGTGGCGGCGCTCGCCGCGAAGGCACACATGTCCCCGCGGACCTTCGCGCGGCGGTTCCTGGCCGAGACCGGGACGACGCCCGCCCGCTGGTTGCGCGATCAGCGGGTCTTCGCCGCCCAGCGGTTGCTCGAGAGCACGGACCTGCCCGTCGACGCGGTCGCCGACCGCGTCGGGTTCGGGACCGCCGCGGTCCTGCGGCAGCACTTCCTGCGTCTGCGCCGCACCACGCCGCACACCTACCGTCGCACGTTCCGCGCCGGGTCCGGCCTCGGGCGATGATCCGCCCCGAGGTCGGGGCCCGCCGCGGTGTCGGCGAGGTGGGTATCCCCGGCCGGAGCGGGTACCCGCGGGAAGAAACGGTCGCGACGGGACGTTGACGCGATCAGTACCCGACCGAAAGGATCCCTGTGGCCACCCAGACTCTCACCCAGCAGAACTTCGACGACATCATCACCGGTAACGAAGTGGTCCTCGTCGACTTCTGGGCGTCGTGGTGCGGGCCGTGCCGCTCCTTCGCCCCCACGTTCGAGTCGTCCTCGGAGAAGCACCCGGACGTCGTGCACGCCAAGGTCGACACCGAAGCCGAACAGGGCATCGCGGCGGCGGCGAACATCCGGTCCATCCCCACGATCATGGCGTTCCGGGAAGGCATCCTCGTGTTCAACCAGGCCGGGGCCCTGCCGCCGGCCGCGCTCGAGGATCTCGTGACCCAGGTCAAGGCCCTCGACATGGACGAGGTACGCCGGCAGATCGCCGAACAGAACCAGAAGCAGGGCTAGCACCGGCTCCGGCGCACTCCCGGCGCGACCGGGAGTGCGCCTGCCCGCGCCGGGCGGTCAGTGCGCGGCGGCGTCCCAGCTGCGTCCGGACCCGACCGAGACGTCCAGCGGGACGGACAGTTCGATGACCGAGGCCATCTTGTCCCGCACCAGCTGCTGCACCCGTTCGCGCTCGTCGGCGGTCACCTCGAGCACCAGCTCGTCGTGCACCTGCAGAAGCATGCGCGAACGCAGTCCGGCCTCGCGCAGCGCCGTCTGCACGTCGATCATCGCGACCTTGATGATGTCGGCGGCGGTGCCCTGGATCGGGGCGTTGAGCGCGGCGCGTTCGGCGACCTCGCGGCGCTGCCGGTTGTCGCTGTTCAGGTCCGGCAGGTAGCGGCGGCGGCCGTAGAGGGTGGAGGTGTAGCCGTCCTTGCGGGCCTGTTCGACGACGGCGTGCAGGTAGTCGCGCACGCCGCCGAAGCGGTTGAAGTACGCCTCCATCTGTTCGCGGGCCTCGTCGGTGGAGATCTTCAGCTGCTGCGCCAACCCGTACGCGCTGAGCCCGTACGCCAAGCCGTACGACATCGCCTTGACCCGCCGCCGCAGTTCGGGGGTGACCTCCTCGATCGGCACCCCGAAGGCCCGGGAGCCGACGAAACTGTGCAGGTCCTCGCCGGTGTTGAAGGCCTCGATCAGCCCCTCGTCCCCGGAGAGGTGGGCCATGATCCGCATCTCGATCTGGCTGTAGTCCGCGGTGAGCAGCAGGTCGTAGCCGGGGCCGACGACGAACGCGTCGCGGATGTGCCGGCCCGCCTCCGTGCGCACCGGGATGTTCTGCAGATTCGGCTCGGTCGAGGAGAGCCGGCCGGTGGCCGCCACGGTCTGGTTGAAGGTGGTGTGGATGCGGCCGTCGTCGGCGATGGATTTGATCAGACCGTCGACCGTGGTCTTCATCTTCATCGCTTCCCGGTGGGCGAGCAGATGCTCGAGGAACGGGTGCCCGGTCTGCTCGAACAGGTTCTGCAGTGCCTCGGCGTCGGTGGTGTAGCCGGTCTTGGTCTTCTTCGTCTTCGGCATGTCCAGCTCGTCGAACAGCACCACCTGCAGCTGCTTCGGTGAGCCGAGGTTGATCTGTTTGCCGATCACGTCGTAGGCGGCCGACGCGGCGGCGGCGACGTCCGCGACGAAGCCGGACTGCAGGTCCTCCAGCCGTTCGGCCTCGACTGCGATGCCGGTTGTCTCGAGGTCGGCGAGGACCCCCAGCAGGGGCAGTTCCATGTCGGTCAGCAGGGCGGTGGACTCGATCTCTTCGAGTTCGGTGGCCAGGGCCGCGGCGAGGTCCACCACCGCCCGGGCCTGCAGAATCGCCGACTCGGCGGCCTTCGCGTCCGCGGCATCGGCGTCGTCGAGCAGCGAGAGCTGCTGCTCCCCCGACTCCTCGACCCGCAGTTCCCGCTTGAGGTAGCGCAGGGACAGGTCGTCGAGATTGAAGCTGCGCTGACCGGGACGCACCAGGTAGGCCGCGAGGGCGGTGTCGCTGGTGACCCCGGCCAACGTCCAGCCGCGGCCGCGCAGTGCGTGCAGGGCGCCCTTCGCCTCGTGCAGCGCCTTGGGCACCGTCGCGTCGGCCAGCCAGCCGGTCAGCGCCGTCTCGTCCTCGGGCGTGAGGGTCGTGGTGTCCACGTACGCCCCCTCCCCGTCGGCCGCGGCGATCGCCACGGCCGTGGCGTCACCGCCGTACGGAACACAGGACCCGAGCACGGTGATCCCGTGCCGCGCACCCGGCCCGGCATGCTCGGCCAGCCACCCGGTGAGCGCGCCCGGCTCGAGCACGCCGCCGCGCACCTCGAAGCCCTCCTCGGCCTCGGGTTCGACCGAGCTGAGCGTCGCGAACAGCCGGTCGCGCAGCACCTTGAACTCGAGGTCGTCGAACAACCGGTGGATGCGGTCGCGGTCCCAGGGAGCCAGCGCCAGCTGGTCGGGGGTGTAGGGCAGGGTCATGTCCCGCACCATCTCGGTGAGCTGACGGTTGAGCAGCACGCTCGACAGGTGCGCCCGCAGAGCGTCGCCGGTCTTCCCGCGGACCTCGTCGACGCGGTCGACGAGGTCGGTGAGGCTCCCGAACTCGCGGATCCACTTGGCGGCGGTCTTCTCCCCCACGCCCGGGATCGACGGCAGGTTGTCGCTCGGATCCCCGCGCAGCGCCGCGAAGTCCGGGTACTGCTGCGGGGTCAGCCCGTACTTCTCCTCCACCGCCGCCGGCGTGAACCGCGTCAGGTCCGACACTCCGCGCCGGGGGTACAGGACGGTGACGTCGTCGGTGACCAGCTGCAGGGAGTCCCGGTCGCCGGTGACGACGAGCACCCGATATCCCTGGGCCGCGGCCTGCGTGGCCAGGGTGGCGATGATGTCGTCGGCCTCGAAACCGGCCTCGGCCATCACCGGGATACCCAGGGCCCCGAGCACGTCCTTGGTGATGTCGATCTGACCGCGGAACTCGTCCGGCGCGGAGCTGCGGTTGGCCTTGTACTCGGGGTACGCCGTCGCCCGGAACGTGTCGCGGTTGACGTCGAACGCGGCGGCGACGTGGGTGGGTTGCTCGTCGCGCAGCAGGTTGATGAGCATGGAGGTGAACCCGTACACCGCGTTGGTGGTCTGGCCGCTGTGGGTCTTGAAGTTCTCCGCCGGCAGGGCGTAGTACGCGCGGAACGCCAGGGAATGCCCGTCGAGCAGCAACAGGGTCGGTCGGTCGCCGCCGGAGGCGGCGGGTGCGGAGGAGGTCGATGCGCGAGTCACGGTTCCTCAGTCTAGGGACCGGCTCGGACAACCCGGACCCACCGCGACCGTGTGCGCGGCGCGGCGCGGCGAAACAGAACAGATACGCGGCGGAAATCGCAGAGCGCCGTGGAACGCTGTTGCAGCCGCTAAAGTCCGGTTCCACGACGCCGGTGCCCCGGCGGCGCGCACGACGACCCCGACGTGATCCGGAGGACCTGCGTGGCCCCATTCGTGCCGCTCCGGGAGCGATGGCCGGTCCCTCGGCTCGCCCCGACACTCCTGCTGCTGCTGCTCGCGCTCGCCGGTCTCGGAGCCGGGATCGGGACCGCGGTCGCGCAGGAGCCCACGCCCCCGCCGGCACCGGTCACCACCGCTCCGCAGCCGAGCGAGGGGGTGCGGGTCAGCGGCAGCCTCAACAACGCCGGGCAGCGCCTCGGCGGGGTCACGGTCCGGGCCCGCGACACCACGGGCGCCGAGGTCGCCGAAGCGACCTCGGCCGCCGACGGCCGGTGGGAGCTGACCGTGCCCCCCGGCACCTACACGTTCGAGGTGGACGAGCAGTCCCTCCCCGACGAGGTCAGCGTGCAGGCCACCGTCCAGCGCGACGTCGTCGCCGGGCGGGCGAACACGGTCATCTTCTCGTTCGGCGAGTCGCGTTCCGGGTTCGGCACCTCCGGGTGGGAGACGGTGATCCGCACCGTCGTCGACGGACTCCGGTTCGGCCTGGTGATCGCGATCGCCGGGGTCGGGTTGAGTCTGATCTTCGGAACCACCGGCCTGACGAACTTCGCGCACGGGGAACTCGTGACCCTCGGCGCGGTGGCCGCGTGGATCTTCAACGTGAGCCTGGGCATCCAGTTGATCCCCGCGACGCTGCTCGCCATCGCGGTGGGCATCGCCATCGGCCTGCTCAACAACGGGCTGATCTGGGCGCCCCTGCGGCGGCGGCGCACCGGCCTGATCGCCCAGCTCGTCGTGTCGATCGGCCTCGCGATCTCGCTGCGCTACCTGATCCTCGCGCTGTTCTCCGACCGGGCCGAGCCGTTCGCCGACTACCAGGGCCAGCGCCAGCTGGAATGGGGCCCGATCGCGATCACCCCGGTGAACCTGGCGTGCATCGTCGTCAGCCTCGCCGTGCTCGTCGGGGTCGCCCTGCTCGTCCAGCGCACCCGCATCGGCAAGGCCATGCGCGCGGTGGCCGACAACCGGGATCTGGCGGCGGCCTCGGGCATCGACGTCGAACGCGTCGTCCGGTTCGTGTGGGGACTCGGCGGCGGACTCGCGGCCCTCGGCGGGGTGTTGTTCGGTTTGTCCGAGCTCGGCGGCCGCGTCCAGTGGGAGATGGGCTTCAAGCTGCTGCTGCTGATGTTCGCCGGGATCACCCTCGGCGGGCTGGGCACCGCGTACGGGGCGCTGCTGGGCTGCGTGATCGTCGGCCTGCTCGTGCAGTTGTCGACGCTGATCATCAACCCCGACCTGAAGTACATCGGTGGCCTGCTCGTGTTGATCGTCGTCCTCGTCGTCCGTCCGCAGGGCATTCTCGGCAGCCGGGCCAGGGTGGGGTGAGCGCCGTGGATCTCGTTGCCGTTCTCCAGGTTTCCTTCGCCCAGTTGATCGGGCCGTCGGCGATCTTCTACGCGCTGCTCGCCATCGGACTGAATCTGCACTTCGGGTACGCCGGACTGCTCAACTTCGGCCAGATCGGATTCGCCCTGCTCGGCGGGTACGGCGTCGGGATCATGACCGTGACCTACGACCAGCCCCTGTGGCTCGGCATCCTCGTCGGCCTGGCGGCGTCGGCCCTGCTGGCTCTGGTGCTGGGCATCCCCACCCTGCGGTTGCGCGCCGACTACCTCGCCATCGTCACCATCGCCGCCTCCGAGATCCTGCGGCTGGTGTTCCGCTCCACCGCATCGGATCCGGTGACCGGCTCGACCAACGGGCTGTTCGGGTTCGCCGGACCGTTCACCCGGCTCAGCCCGTTCGACCCCGGGCGGCAGTACTCGCTGCTCGGGATGCGGTTCTACGGCGACGACCTGTGGGCGATGGTCGTGGGCTGGACCCTGGTGCTGGCGCTGTGCGGGCTGGTGTACCTGCTCAGCCACAGCCCGTGGGGGCGAGTGCTCAAGGCCGTCCGCGAGGACGAGGACGCCGCCCGATCGCTCGGCAAGAACGTCTTCGTGTACAAGATGCAGGCGCTGGTGCTCGGCGGCATGATCGGCGGGCTCGGCGGCATCTTCAACGCGCTGCAGACCAAGTCGATCAACCCCGACTTCTACTCCACCGCGCAGACGTTCTTCGCCTTCGGCGCCCTGATCCTCGGGGGCGCCGCCACCGTGTTCGGTCCCGTCCTCGGCGCGATGCTGTTCTGGTTCCTGCTCACCATTCCCGATGCCCTGCTGCGCCAGGCCATCTCGGGTCCGGACCCGCTGCTGGCCCTGTCCGAGCAGCAGGTCGGCGCGATGCGCTACATCCTCCTCGGCGTGCTCATCGCCGTCATGATGGTGTTCCGGCCCCAAGGCATCCTCGGCAACAAGCGGGAGGTGCAGCTCGATGCCTGACGCGCCCCTGCCCGCGGCACAGCGTTCCGCCCTGTTCGACACCGTGGCCTGCGAGCCCGGCGCGGCCAAACCGGATCCGGTCCTCGTGGTGGACGCGCTCTCCCGAACCTTCGGCGGTCTCCGGGCGGTCGACGTGGCGCACCTCGAGATCCAGCGCGGCTGCATCACCGGCCTGATCGGGCCGAACGGCGCCGGCAAGACCACGCTGTTCAACCTGCTCACCGGCTTCGACCGACCCGACACGGGGACCTGGAGCATGGACGGGACGTCGCTCGGACGTCTGCACCCGCACCAGCTCGCGCGCCGCGGGATCGTGCGGACGTTCCAGCTCACCAAGGCGCTGTCGAAGATGACCGTGCTCGACAACGTGCGGCTCGGTGCGACGGGCCAGC
Organism: Rhodococcus ruber; assembly: GCF_016804345.1. Taxonomy (NCBI): domain Bacteria; kingdom Bacillati; phylum Actinomycetota; class Actinomycetes; order Mycobacteriales; family Nocardiaceae; genus Rhodococcus; species Rhodococcus ruber. The sequence goes on from NZ_CP044211.1 coordinate 3,342,261, forward strand.
GGGGGGAACGGATGCTCGCAGCGTTGCTGCCGTGGACGTGGCACCGGCAGGAACGTGCCGTCACCGAACGTGCCCGCGAGATGCTGGCGCGGTTCGCCCTCGACGCGAAGGCTGACGACCTGGCCGGTTCCCTGTCCGGTGGGCAGCGCAAGCTCCTCGAGATGGCCCGGGCCCTGATGACCGAACCGGCGGTGGTCATGCTCGACGAGCCGATGGCCGGGGTCAATCCCGCGCTGACGCAGACACTCCTCGGGCACATCAAAACCCTGCGCGACGACGGCACGACCGTCGTGTTCGTCGAGCACGACATGGACGTCATCCGTGACATCTCCGACTGGGTGGTGGTGATGGCGCAGGGATCGGTGATCGCCGAGGCTCCGCCGGACCAGCTGTCCTCGAATCCGGCCGTCGTCGACGCCTACCTGGGCAGCCACCACGACCAGGTGCTCGAGTTCGACGACGAGGGCAACCCCGTCGGCGCCACGGCCGCGCTCGCCGTGGCGATGGAGGAGGCCGAGGCCCAGACCCTCGAGACCGGTGGCGACCTGTCCGAGCCGGACGCCACCGTCCTCGCCGACCTGCCCGACGGGACCGGACGGCCCGAGCCCGGTACCGAGCCTCCGACGCAGGAGAAGCCGTGAGCGAGATGCCGCCCCCCGAACCGGCGCAGACGACCGCGGCCGAGCGCGCGGCCACCGCCGAGGAACACGCCCGCCTCGCCGAGGGGGCACTGGTGCGCGCCGACGACATCGTCGCCGGGTACTTCCCCGGCGTCGACATCCTGCGCGGCTGCAACTTCTTCCTCCGCGACGGCGAGATCGTCGGCATCATCGGACCCAACGGTGCCGGCAAGTCGACCCTGCTCAAGGCGCTGTTCGGGCTGATCCCCGTGCGACGCGGCACGGTGACGCTGCGTGGCGACGACATCACCGCCGCTCCCGCGCACGTCCTGGTGCGCAAGGGGCTCGGCTATGTGCCGCAGACCCGCAACGTGTTCCCGTCACTGACCATCGAGGAGAACCTCGAGATGGGAATCTACCTGCGGCCCAAGCAATTCGACCAAAGGTTCGCGTTCGTCGCGGAGTTGTTCCCGCTCCTCGGTGAGCGCCGCAAGGTCAAGGCCGCGACCCTGTCCGGCGGTGAGCGGCAGATGGTGGCGATGGGCCGGGCGCTGATGATGGATCCGTCCGTGCTGCTGCTCGACGAACCGTCGGCGGGCTTGTCGCCGATGTTCCAGGACGAGGTGTTCATCCGCTGCAAGAAGATCAACGCCGCGGGGGTGTCGATCATCATGGTGGAACAGAACGCCCGCCGGTGCCTGCAGATCTGCGACCGCGGCTACGTGCTCGACCAGGGCCGCAACGCCTACACCGACACCGGACCGAACCTCATGCACGACCCGAAGGTCGTCGAGTTGTACCTCGGGACGCTCGCCGGCAGCAGGGAGCAGAAGCACAACTGACGCTGGGCGGGCCGGGAACCGATCCGGTTCCCGGCCCGCCCACCGAGTCGTCGTCACTCACCGACCACGATGTAGTCCTCCGTGGTGAGCGTGTTGTCCGGCCCGAACACCAGGTGCCCGTACGATCCGATCCCCGGCTCGCCGGCGTCGGTGAACTCGAGTCGGCCGGTGACACCGTCGTAGTCGATGTCCTGGCCCCCGCGCAGCAGATCGACGCACTGCTGGTAGCTGGTACACGTCGTGCCGCCCTGGGTGACGTCGTTGATGTTCGCGGCGATGTCCACACCGGCGGTGGAACCGGCCTGTTCCGCCGCGAGCGCCGAGATCACCACGGCGTCGTAGGACTCGCCGGAATAGTTGAAGTCGATCAGCGCGGGATCGACGGCCCGGAGCCGATTCTGGAAGTCCGGTCCGACGTCCGTGAGCGGCGTGGTGCCACGCATCGTGTCCAGCAGTCCCGGCGCGACGGCCTCACCGAGGGCATTGCCCATGTTTCCGTCCACGCCGTAGACGAGCATCCCGTCGGCCGGCCCGATGCCCACCTCGTGCATGCGGGTGAGAATCTTCGCGGACTCCTCGAACCCGATGAGCGCCACGGCGTCGGGCCCGAAGTTCTTGATCTGGTCGACCTCGGCGTTGAAGGACTGCGCGTTGGGGTCGTAGATGATCTTCTGGATCTGATCCTCCGGCACGCCGGCCTCGACGAGGTTGTTCTGGGTGTTGGTGGCCAGGCCGGTGCCGTACGGGTCGTTGAGCGCGATGATCGACACCCGCTGGGCACCGTCGTCCGAGATCAGCTGCGCCAGCGCCTGGGCCTGCAGCACATCGGTGGGGGCGGTGCGGAAGTACAGCCCCTTGTCGGGGTAACACACGAACTGGTCGGAGGTGTTCGCCGGCGAGAACATCACCACCCCGGCGCCGGTGATCTTGTCGATCACCTTCAACGACACCGACGACGAGGCCGCGCCCACGATCACCTGGGTTCCCGCCGCGAGCTCCCGGTCCACCGTGGAATTCGCCGTGTCGGTCGTGGTGTCGCCCGAGTCGCCGGTGATCAGTTCCACCGGCTGGTTCAGCACACCGCCGGCGGCGTTCACGTCGTCCACCGCGAGTCGCACCGCCGCCACCTCGGGCGGCCCGAGGAAGGCGAGGCTGCCGGTCTCGGGTAGCAGGGTGCCGATCTTGAGCGGTGTCGTCACCGGGGTGGCCCCGGCGGTCGCCTGCGCGGGTTCGCAGTCGGTGGTCACGGTCGTCGCCGACGCTGCGCTGTCACCGGAACCGCCCGTGGCGGAATCGTCGCTGTCCGAGCTACACCCCGCAAGGGCGAGAGACGCTGCTCCGAACACCGCAGCGGCGCGGACGAAGGTCCGTCTGGCCATCCAACTCTCCTTCGGTCGGCATGCACACCGTCTCCGGATACGTCACCGGGACGTGGCCAGAAACCTATCCGCCCCACGCGTTCCGCGAACCCGGGCGAAATCCTTGTGACGCGACCGTTATCGAAGAATTGACACCGGCGTAACGGGAAGCTCCGTCATCCCGCCGCGGCGCCGCCCAGCGTCTCGATGACCACCTCCGCGACGTGCTTCATCGTGGTGCGCCGGTCCATCGCCGCCCGCTGGATCCAGCGGAACGCCTCGGGCTCGGTCATCGCGTGCTTGTCCATGAGCAGACCCTTGGCACGGTCGACGAGTTTGCGGGTCTCGAACCGCTCGGTCAGCCCCGCCACCTCGCGCTCGAGTTCACGGATCTCCGCGAACCGGCTCGCTGCCACCTCGATCGCCGGAACGAGATCGGTCTTCGAGAACGGCTTGACGAGATACGCCATGGCGCCGGCGTCGCGGGCGCGTTCGACGAGCTCACGCTGACTGAACGCCGTGAGAATGACCACAGGTGCGATGCGCCGGGCGGCGATCTCCGAGGCGGCGTCGATGCCGTCGCGCCGGGGCATCTTCACGTCCATGATGACCAGGTCCGGCTTCAGCTGCTCCGCCAGTTCGACCGCCCGCTGCCCGTCGCCGGCCTCGCCGACCACCTCGTAGCCTTCCTCGCGGAGCATCTCCACCAGATCGAGCCTGATCAGCGCCTCGTCCTCGGCTACTACGACGCGCCGCGGCTGAGCGGGATTCTCGTGCGGGGCGGCTGTCATCGTCGGCCATCTCCTGTCGCTCGGGCGGCCCCCGTGGAGGGGGTGGAACGTTAGAAGGGTACCGGTGGCCGACGGCCGTCACCGATCTTCTACAGTGGTCTGCGCACGACGCCCCCGTATCCCAATTGGCAGAGGAAACGGATTCAAAACCCGTCCAGTGTGAGTTCGAGTCTCACCGGGGGCACCGCCACACTGCCGGCCTCCGGCCGGAATGGGGACACCGCCGGCCTCCGACTCGCGGTGCGCCCGCAGCGCCGGCGACGCGAACACGAAACCCGGGGCGCCTCCCCGCGGAAACGCTGGTAACGTGCCGACTTCGGTGAAGCGTCCGTGGCCGCAATCCCCACCGCCCCCCGATCTCGCGGTCCACGAATGGAGATGGGAGAAGGCATGAGACGCGCCCTGCTCCTCGTGACGGCGTGTGCGGCCGTGCTGCTCGCCCCGGCGCCGGGTGCGGCCGCGCACGTACCGGACGAGCGGATCGTGCTGCGCCCCGGCGACGGAATCACCTTCACCAGCGCCGATCCCGCGCCGGGTTGGTGCTCGGTCGGCGCGGTCGGTCACGACCGGGAGGGCCGCCTCGTCGCCGTCACCGCCGGACACTGCTGGCAGAACGGCGCCGGCGAGGTGTGGAAGGTCGGCGAGCAGGGCCACGGACCGATCGGCACCGAGACGTCCGTCTACAGCCCCGGCTCGGTGGACCCCCTCGGGGTGCCGACCGACGCGGTGCCGGACTACGCGGTGATCCTGCTCGACGAGACCAGGGTGCGCGGGTCGAACACGTCGGCCCCGGACGCCGACGGCGAGGTCGTGGCGCTCGAGTCGATCGGCTCGCTGCCGGACGGTGACCAGGACATCGGCCGGCACTGCGCGGCCGGGCACACGACCGGGATCGCATGCGGGCCGTTGCCCCTCGTCGACGCCCTGGACGTCGCCGGCACCCGGGACGTGCTGGTGAACCCGAACTCGCTCAATTCGTGGCTCGTGATGCAACAGGGCGACTCCGGTGGTCCACTGGTCCGCACCGACACCGGCGAGTGGCTCGGCCTCGCCGTCGGCTACCGCCCCGACGATGTGCGCTTCGCGGTCTACCAGCGGGCCGACCGGATCGTCGAGGACCTCGACGCCCGGGGCGGCATCGGCGCCGGATTCACCCTCGTGTGCACCCCGTGACGAGGCGAGTCGTCGCCGCGGACGTCGTCTCCGTGTCCGCGCCGTCGTCCGGCGAGGTCCCCCGCGCGGACGATTCGTCGACCGTTCTTTCCTCGTTCGTCAACTTCGGTTCATCCGGCGTCCCTACGGTCGAGGCATGTCGAACCCGATGGTCGCAGTGGGCCCGGATGCGGTGGTCGGCGCCGTGGTCCGGCTGCTCACTCCCCCGCTGTGCGAGCTGTACGCCGTGCTGATGCGCGCCGGTGTGGTGGTCGTCGTCGACGACTGACGCCGGCGGCGTCGGTGACAACTGACGCCGCCGGCGTCGGTGACAACCGCCCGGCTCGGCGTGTCAGGCCGAACCCGAAGGGTCACTCGGTGAGCCGCCGGGTGTCGGTGGTGGGCCGATCGAACTCGCGGGTCACGGTGTCTCTGTGCCTCGTCGCTCACGCGAGTCGGACGCGGATCGGCACCGACCGCCACGAGCGGAGGGTGTTGTTCAGGTGCCGGTGCACCGGACCGTCGACCTCGATCGACTCGACCCGTGTGGCCAGCGCCGTGAGTAGCGCCTCCGATTCGAGACGCGCGACGTGCTGGCCGACACACTGGTGGATGCCCATCCCGAACCCGACGTGACCGGACGGGTCGCGCGCGAGGTCGAACGCGTCGGGCCGCTCCCAGCGTCGGGGGTCACGGTTGGCCGCGCCGAGGAACAGCAGAACCTTGTGGCCGTCGGGGATGACGGTGCCGCCGATCTCGATGTCGCGGGTGGCGGTGCGGAAGAAGGTCTGCACGGGCGACTCCCAGCGCACCGCCTCGTCGAACGCGGTCCGCGCCAGCGACGGGTTCGCCCGCACCGCTCGCCATTGCTCGGGGTGGGTAGCGAACGCGTACAGTACGGCAGCCAGCCCGTTGACGGTCGTGTCGACCCCTGCGGTGAGGAGCGACCGAACAATCAGGGGTGCCTGGTCGTGGGTGATGTCACCGCGATCCGCCGCGGCCCAGATCTGCGCTCCGAAGCCGCCCTCGGTCAGGACGTCGCGCGCGCACTGGGCGTTGACCCAGGCCGACAGATCTCGGATCCGCGAGATACCCCGGTCGACCAGGCTGTTGGCGGGGCCGAAGGCATTGAAGGTGTGGTCCCCGTACGGCAGCAGATTCTCCCGCCCGGCGTCGGGTATACCGACGGCGTCCGGGAACACCCGCAGCGGGAACGCCGCGGCCAGGTCGGTGACGGCATCGAGTTCGGTTCCTCGGGTCAGGACCTCGTCGACCAGATCCTCGGCGTCGTCGATCCAGGCGTTCCGGAGCGTGCGCAGCGCGCGGGGACCGAGGATGCGGGTGAGGAGCGCACGGGGGGCGTCGTGGTGCGGCGGGTCCGCCTCGAGCAGCAGGCTCGGTGGCCGCCAGGGCTTCTCGTAACGGAAGTTGCTCAGTCCGACACCCGCGGCGGACTGGAACGACTGCCAGTCGGCGAGGGCGGCGTGCACCTGCTCGTAACGACCCATGCCGAACACGCCGAGACGGTCGAGGCGGACGACGGGCCCGGCCTCGCGGAGTTCCTCCTGGAACGGTAGGGGGTTGTCGAGAACGGCGAGGTCGAACGGGTCGGCGTCGCTGATCGGTGTTCCGGTCGGTGCGAGAGTTGTCATGGCGAGATCCCTTGGTGAGGTGGTCAGAGGTCGAGTACCAGGCGGTCGGAGCACGATCGCGAAACGCAGACGAGCATGCAGTCCACGGCCGCTCGTTCGCCGTCGTCGAGTACGGAGTCGCGGTGGTCGGGCTCTCCGGCCAGGACCGTGGTCTCACAGGTTCCGCAGGTGCCTTCGCGACACGACGAGAGCACGCCCACACCGGCTGCCCGCAGCGCGTCGAGCACGCTCTGCTGCGGCGTGACGGAGATCGTGCGGCCCGACCTGGCCAGTTCGATGTCGAAGGGGCTGTTGCGGACCGGGGCCGGCTGCTCCCGAGGGACGAAGCGTTCGAGCCGCAACGCGCCCTTCGGCCAGGACGTGGCGCGGCTCGTGAGCGCATCGAGCAGCGGTACCGGACCGCACGCGTACACCTTCGCGCCGGCCGCCGCGGCTTCGGTGGCGACGTCGAGGTCGAGTCGACCCTTCTGGTCCTGGGGGACGAGGGAGACCCGCTCGCCGTACCGCGCGAGTTCGTCGCCGAATGCCATCGTGTCACGGGTACGGCCGCCGTAGAGGAGGTGCCAGTCGGCGGCGATCGAGTCTGCTTGCCGGATCATCGGCAGCAGTGGGGTGATGCCGATGCCGCCGGCGAGGAACAGGTACCGCGACGAGGGCACCATCCGGAAATTGTTGCGGGGACCGCCGATACCGACGAGATCGCCGACGGCCAGGTGATCGTGGATGTACACCGACCCCCCGCGGCCGTGCGGCTCGCGTAGCACGGCGACGCGGTAGGTGTGGGCGTCCCAGCGGTCGCCGCACAGCGAGTACTGGCGGGTGAGTCCGTTGGGCAGCATCAGGTCGATGTGCGCACCCGGCGCCCAGTCCGGCAGGCGCCTACCGTCGGGATGGGCGAGCGTCAGGGCAGTAACACCCTGTGCCGCAGACTCTTTCGTAATGACTCGCACAGCCGACTCCGTGGCGGCAATGTGATCGGACACGACAAACTCCTCTGTCTCGTCGTCGGATCGAGGATGGTCCGGACCGTGAAGTTCACACCAGACGTTCCTCGATCATTGAGAGAAAATGTGTGCGGCGGGTTACCGGCTCGGCGGCGTCGGGTGGGAGATCACTCGGGATATGCCTCGAGCGGCGGCCTGCAGTGCCGGGATCTGCGCGTAAGCGGAGGGGTCGTTCGGCACGATCAACCCCAGTGCGGCGACGACCTCCTCGGACGCCCCGCGGACGGGGACCGCCACGCCGGTGGTGTCGGGGTGGAGGTGGCCCGCGCAGAGCGCGTATCCCTGTCTGCGGATCTGCGCCAGCGCAGCACGCAGATCCCGGGGGGTGTGGATGGTGTGCTCGGTGAAGGCGCGCATCGGCGCGTTCATCACCTCGTCCTGCACCTCGACCGGACTGTGCGCGAGCAGCACGAGCCCGGACGAGGAGGCGTGCAGTGGTAGCCGACCGGCGACGCGCGTGAAGTTGACGGCCGCCCCGCGCGCGGTGAGTCGTTCCAGGAACAGCACCTCGGTGCCCTCCCGGACCGCCAGCTGGGTGTGCTGGTCGACCACCGCGTGCAGGTCCTCCATGAACGGACGCGCCGCCTCCCGCAGGCTCACCGTGGGTGACGACCGTGAAGCCACCTCCCACAGGCGCACCCCGACCCGCACTCGACGGCCGTCACGTTCGAGCCATCCGCACCGGACGAGTTCCTCGATCAGCCGGGAGGCGGTGGCGACGTGCAGGCCTGCGCGCCGGGCGATCTCGGAGACCGTCAGCGTGGAATCGTCGATGCCGAACGCCTCGATGACGCGTGCCGCGCGGGCAAGCACAGACTCTCCCGTGGGAACTCGCGCCACGCCCACTCCTCTCCACGGCCGCCCGGACTCACACGATGGTGAGTTCACCCTCGACGGTAGTCACGCCGCTTCGCGCCGTGACACGAACAACGGAGACCACCACCCCTGCACCCAGGAAAGCGACGGCGACAAGCAGGTACAGCTGGGTCGCGGTCCATCCGGCGTCGAGGAACCCACCCGCGACGATCGGTGACATGATCGCGCCGATGCGTCCGACGCCGATGCCCCAGCCCATGCCGGTAGCGCGCAGGGAAGGCGAGTACACGGCCGGGGTCAGCGCGTAGAGCCCGCCGATGCAGCCGTTCACGACGACGCCGATCGCTGCACCGAGGACGAAGCCCACCGCGACGGTCCCCATGGCAGGCACGAATACGGCGAGCAGGATCGCCGACGCGACCAGGTATCCGACCAGGACGCGTCCGAGGCGGAACCGGACTGTCAGCACGCCGAGGAGGGCGGTGCCGAAGATGCCGCCCAGATTGAGCAGCACACCGCCGGTGATCCCCTGCGTCGCGGACATCCCGGCCTCCACCAGCAGCTTCGGCGTCCAACTCGTCACGAAGTAGAAACCGAACATCGTCAGGAAGAAGGCACCCCAGATCAACAGGGTGTTCCGACGCTGTCCCGGGACGAGCAGGGCGGTCGGTCCGACACCGCGCTTCCGGGCATCGGCAGTGGCAGGGGCCGGGGGCAGCGCGCTCACCGGCGAGTGGCCCGCGCGGACTGCGAACGAATTGATGCGCTCGAGTGCGTTCGCCGGGCGGCGGGCGAACAGGAAGTCGAGGGACTCCGGCAGCCGGAACCAGACGAGCGGGATCAGGGCCGCGGTGCACACACCGCCGAAGAGGAATACCGAACGCCAACCGGACGAACTCTGCAGGACCACGGCCACCACGCCCCCGAGTGTCGCCCCGACCGCGTAGCCGGTGGAGTTGAGGGTCACGGCCAGGCCGCGAAAGCGATTCGACGCGAACTCACTGGAGATGACATTGCTGCTGGCCAGGATTCCACCGATGCCGATACCGGTGAGCACGCGCAGCGCGCCGAGTTGGCCGGCGTTCTGGCTCACCGCCGAGATCAGCATGCCGGTGGACGACAGAGTCAGGCAGACGAGGATCATGGTCCGGCGACCCACACGATCCGCCCACGGCGCGAGGGCGATCGAACCGATCGCCATTCCGAACAAGCCCGCACTGAGCAGCAGACCCAGGACCGATCCTGAGATGCCCCACTCCTGCGAGACGGATTGGGAGGTGAAGGCCATGACGAGGACGTCGAAACCGTCGAGCACGTTCAGCGCTACACACAGTGCGACCGCTGTCCACTGGAACCGACTCATGGGGCCGGTGGCGATACGGTGGCGCAGATCGAGTTCCACGCGAATCTCCTTGCGTTGGAGGGATGCCGGGCACCGGGGAACAGTGCCCGCGGAGCGACAAGAAGCATCACCGGCTCGGATGCGGCGTCGCTACGGAACTCTCAATGGTTGATAGGAAATCATGTGCGGCACGTCTCAGTGCCGGCCCTTTGTGTTCGAGGCCATTGCCCACGGGCCGGATCGAGCGGCGTCGACCTCATCGGCATGTCGCCGGGTGCCCAGGGCGCTGTGTGGACGGGGTGCCCAGGGCACGGTGTGGGCCGGGTGCCCAGGGCACGGTGTGGGCCGGGTGCCCAGGGCACGGTGTGGGCCGGGTGCCCAGGGCACGGTGTGGACGGGGTGCCCAGGGCACGGTGTGGACGGGGTGCCCAGGGCACGGTGTGGACGGGGTGCCCAGGGCACGGTGTGGCCACCGAGCATCGATCAGCGCGCCTCGAGATCCATGCACGGACTCCCCTCGGCGTGGGGTCCGGCCGGGTCGGGTGTCGACGGTGTACCAGGCCGGCGGGCGAACATGTAGGTCGACGGATGGACGGCCCGGGGGTCCGGCGGTGAACTCGGCGCCCCGCGTGGTACGCACGGCGAGCGCGTCGGCCGGCCTCGCGACTACTTCTCTCCCCCTGCCGGCGCGACCCGAGGGTCCGTGGCTGCCGGGGTCTCGGAAGCGTCTCCGGGTTCTCGCGGCGCAAGCACCGACGTCACCACCGCGCCGATCGCCGGTAGCCGTTGCGCGGCGATCGAGGCGACGGCGGCGAGCACGGTGGCTGCTCCCGCGCACCCGAGTGCCTGGGTCCACCCTACCGGGCCGATCGGCACGCAGCCCAGCAGTCCGCTCACCCCCGGCGTGCTGATCAGTGCGGCCATCACGGCGAGCGAGCCGAGGACGGTGCCGACGACGAGGGGGCTGCGCGAGTCGAGCAGGGTCTGCCCGAGCTGAGCGCCCACGAGCGCGACGAGCGCCACCGTCGATGCACGCGCGTTCGAGCCCGTCATCCGTGCCATGGCCCAGGCCGCGGTGGCCGCGGCCGCGGTAGTGGCGCCGCGGACGGCCACGGTGTGCAGGAGCGCGGACTCGTCGGGCCGCGGCGCGGGACCGGAGCCGTCGATGCGGGGGGTACTGACGGCCAGGGCCGCTGCCGGGAGCGCGTCGGTGAGCATGTTCACCAGCAGCAGCTGCCGGGCATTGAGCGGGGAGCGGCCGGTGACCAGGCTGCCGAGTAGCGCGAACGCGACCTCACCCGCGTTGCCGCCGAGCAGGACCGCCACGGCGGCCTGGACCCGCTGCCACAGCACGCGGCCCTCGTCGAGCGCGTCGAGCAGACCCGCGACGCGCCCCTCGAGCAGCACGACGTCGGCCGCGCCGCGCGCGGGGTCGCTGCCGTGGGAAGCCACGCCGATTCCGACGCTCGCGGCGCGGATCGCGGCGGCGTCGTTGGCGCCGTCGCCGACCATGGCGCACACGTGTCCGGCGTGTTCGAGGGTTTGCACGATCTGCACCTTGTGCTCGGGGGACATCCGCGCGAAGACGAGGCACTGCTCCACGGCGTGCTTTCGTTCGGTGTGCGAGAGCCCGTCCCATTCCGCACCACTGAGTACCTGATCCGTGCCGACGGGCAGGCCCAGTTCGGCGGCGATCGCGACGGCGGTCACCGGGTGGTCGCCGGTGACGAGCCGGACGGCGACGCCCTGCTCGAGCAGCGCGGGCAGCAATCCGGCCGCGTCGGCCCGCGGTGTGTCGGACAATCCGATCAGCCCGACGTGCCGCAGCCCGTTCCCGCACAGTTCCGCGAGGGCATCGGGATCGTCCGTCGCCCAATCGGTTTCGGAGTGGTTCAGGTCACGCTGCCCCACCGCGATCACCCGTAGGCCCTCGGCGGCCAGGGCGTGCACCCGCTCCCGGAGTTCGGGGCTGTCGTCACCGTAGGCACCGAGCATCGTCTCCGGGGCGCCCTTGACCGCCAGGTGGTTTCCGGCGATCGCGGCAGCGTAGGCCCGGCCGGACCGGAACGGCAGGTGGGCGGTCCGTTCGGCGGCCCGGTCCGCGACGGCGGCGGCATGCGCGGACTCGACGATCGCGACGTCGGTGGCGTGCTCGGGCGCTCCCCCGTTCGCCGGGATGCCGGTGCGGGCGGCGTAGGCCAGCACGTCCTGCCGGGTGAAGCCGGGGGCGGCTTCGACCGTGACGACTCGCAGACGGTTCTCGCTGAGTGTGCCCGTCTTGTCGAAGCAGACGACGTCGACACGGCTGAGGGCCTCGATCGAGCGGGGTGCGCGCACGAGGGTCGAGCGCTTGGTGAGCCGGCGGGCGGATGCGACCTGAGCGAGGGTGGCTACGAGGGTCAGCCCTTCCGGCACGGCCGCAACGGTGACCGCCACACCGCTGGTCACTGCCGCGCGGATTCCGGTGCCGCGCAGCAACCCCAGTGCGGCAACGAGTACGCCGCCGCCGAGGCTGACGGGCAGCGCGCGGCGGGTGAGGGTGCTCAGGCGTGCCTGCAGCCCCACTTCCCGGACCTGTGCGGGCGCCATCGCGGTGGCGCGACGGGCCTCGGTAGCCCCTCCCACCGCCGTCACGATCGTCACCGCGGTGCCGGTGAGCACGGTGGTGCCCGCGTAGAGCATGCAGGCGCGTTCGGCCAGCGGCGCCCCCGGCGTCGATTCACTCTGCTTGGCGACCGGAAGCGACTCCCCGGTCAGGGCCGACTCGTCGACCTCGACCCCGTCGGCGTGGACGATGCGCCCGTCCGCGGGCACGACCTCGCCCGGACGGACCTCGACGACGTGTCCGGGGCGCAGCCCGGCCGCGGGGACCCCGACGTACCGCCGGTCCCCGCGCGGGCCGGCGACGCGGCGGGCAGGTGGGTCTTGCACCGCCAGAAGCCTTTTCACAAGACGTTCGGCGCGCAGACGCTGGGCGGCCGAAAGCGCGGCGTTGAGCAGCAGTACGGATCCGACGAGTACGGCATCGAGCGGCGATCCGAGCACCGCGCTCGCCGCGGAGCCCGTGGCGAGGACCGGCGTCAGCGGGTCCGCCAGTTCGGTGCGCACGGCCCGGGTGAAGTCGGCCGCGGATCCGAGCGGACGGACACCGACCCGCCGGACGCCCCGCACCACGCGCATCCGGGTCCGCGCTCGCCACCCGGAGTCCGCTGCGGGCGTGAGCAGGTCGCCCGGTGCGGGGAGGAGCGCGCAGACCTCGTCCACCGGAAGGGCATGCCAGTCGTGGGCCGAACGTGGTTGCGGCAGCGGCGCGGCCAGCGCGGCGCGGGCCGCCGACGTTCCGGCCCACAACCCGGCCGCGGCGCCGGCGGTGACCGACTCCGGACCGCTGCCGGGCACGCCGGGCACCATGAGCAACGTCCCGAGGGCGGACGCGTCGCGGGCGATCTCCACGCCGCGCCGGCTTGTGCGGTCCGCGCGGCCGGGAGCGCGTGCAGGATCCGCCACGCGCCGGTCAGATCGCGAATCATCACGTCCGCCGACCAGGGTGGGCGGTGCCCGTCGCGGAGGACACCGAGGCCCACGTCGGCCAGGCCGAGAGCCTGCGCTGCCTCGACGGTGAGGACCGCGACGGTGCAGCCGCCGCGTTGCAGCTTGTCGACGACGTCGAACAGGGTCGTGTCCATCGACTCGGCGACGGGTTCGAGACGGTCGAAGCCGTTCCGCAGTGATCCCATCGCCTCGTCCTCCGCGGAGACCACGGCGATCCCCGCGCGTCGGGCGGCGGCGAGCACGGCGGAGGCGTAGCGGTCGTGGACCGGTCCGATCAGTACCTGTGCGTCGGCGGGAAGGTGCCCGGGCGCGTCCGGCACGGCGGAGACGGGGTGCCGGCCGGCGGTCAGGATGCCACGGTCGACCGCCGCCCGAGCCCGGTCCCACACCGCGCTGCGGTCGCGGTCGGGGACGCCGTTCAGTCGCGTCACCGTGAGGGCGGAGGTGTACAGGGCGCGGGGGTCGACGACGAGCGCGTCGACCTGGTCGAGACGGCGCAGCACGTCCGGGCGCAGAGTCAGCACTCCGCGGGCGGCGAGCCCGCGGGCGAGGGTGGCGGCGAAGGATTCCCGCGCGGTGCGGGTGGCCTTGGGGACGGCGACGAGCGCCGCGGTGCCGGCGGTGGCGGGTTTGCCGGTCAGCATCCCGGCCGCTGCCGCGCCGGCGAGTCCGGCCCAGCCGGCGCGGTCGGTGTAGCGCTCGACCACTCCGGCCGCCGGTTCGGTGGGACGGGCCGGACGATGTGGGCAGTGGGCCACGGCCGCGTGGGCGGCGAGTTCCGGTTCGAAGTCGCGCCAGGCGCGCCGCATCGCCAGTGTCTCGCCCACGAGGACGGTCCGGGTGACGGCTTCGACGGCGGCCGACGCCGGTGCGAGGGTCAGGGTGTGCAGCACGGTGGTCCCGGCGGCCAGCAGCAGGTCCGCCCTGCCGGTCCCCAGTGCGGATTCGACGAGGGCGCGGATGCGGGGGTGATAGTCCGACACGAGCACCGGGGCGGCTGCGGCGCCGGGCAGGCGCGGCAGGCGCAGACGGCGTCCCGTCGCGGTCAGTACCAGCCCGGTGACGGCGGCGGCCGCGGACACGCCCCGCCGGACGAGCAGGACGTCGTCGCCGGGCAGCCCGGGCGGGGCGGCGGGGTGTTCGGTGGCGGCGGAGTCCTCGGTTGGGACACAGTGTTCGGTTGCAACACAGTCGGTTTCGACGCGCTCGACGATGCGCCGCAGGGCGCGGTCCGTAGGTCCGTCCGGGTCCGTGGACACCACGAGGCGGCACCAGGGGCGGTGCAGTTCGGCCGTGGCCACGCCCGGGGTGGCCCGGATCGCGGCGAGGACCCGGTCGCCGAGCGCCGCGCCGTCCGGGCCGTCGAGGCCCCGGACTTCGATCCAGGTTCGGGCACCGTTCGCCGCGCAGCGCCGGGCGGGGCGTCCGCTGCCCGCTTCCCGGGCGACGTCGGCGACGAGATGGAGGATCGCCGCGGGGGCCGGCGCGGCGACCGCGGCGACGGGGGCACGGAGCAACGCCGTCCCGACGCCTGCCGCCGTGGCGGCGCCGACGACGGCGGCGTCGAGGGCGACGCCGGCACCGGCGGCCGCGACCCGGACGCCGCCCCGCAGCGCGGATCCGGGAAGGGACATCAGGGTGGTGACCGACCGATGCGGGCGCCGCCGGCGGGAAGTTCCGTGGTGCATGGTGTCCTCCTCGGCTGGCGCACGCGCATTCCGGCCCGGGACCGGGCACCGGTGCCACTGCCGGCCGTTCCCGTCGGCCGTCGCCGGCATCGAGGTCACCGATCCTTCAGCGTAGTTCGGTCGCCGCGCGGTGTGGACCCGAGTCGGGCAGATTCGCCGGGCGGCCGGGTCTCAGCGGACGCTCTCGGTGACCGTCCAGCGTCCCTCCCCCTGCAGTTCGAGGACCCGGTCGTGGAACGTGTCGAGGGTGCTGCGGTGCCCGACGCTGACGATGACGCTGTCCGGCAGGGCCTCGCGGAGGGTGCGATAGAGCGCGTGTTCGAGCCCTTCGTCCACGGCGCCGGTGGCCTCGTCGAGGAACACCGTGCGCGGCCGGGCCAGCAGGACTCGTGCGAAGCCGAGGCGCTGCTGCTCCCCGGGCGAGAGCACGCGCGCCCAGTCGGTGTCGTCGTCGAGACGTTCGGTCAGGTGCCCGAGGTGCACGCGGTCGAGCACCTCGCCGAGTTGCGCGTCGTCGGGCATCGGCGGACGAGGGTAGGACAGGGCTTCGCGCAGCGTCCCGAGCGGCACGTAGGGATCCTGGGACAGGAACAGCGCGTCGCCGATCGGACGCGCGATCCGGCCGTGTGCGTACGGCCAGAGCCCGGCGAGGGAGCGCAGCAACGTCGTCTTGCCGCTGCCGGAAGCGCCGCGCACGAGCAGGGCCTCGCCGGGCGGGATGTCGATGTCGAGGCCGGTCACGAGGGGACGGCCGGACGGGGTCCGGACGTCGAGACCGTGCATGTCGAGTGTGTCGCCCTGCTCGGTCGCGACGAGGACGGGCAGCTTCGCCGCCTGCTCGGTGGCGTCGAGCAATCCGTTGAGCCGGATGGTGGTGGCCCGGAACGCGGCGAAGTCGTCGTAGGACTCGCGGAAGAAGGACAGCGATTCGTGGACCTGGCCGAAGGCGTTGCCGGTCTGCATCACGTCGCCGAGGGTGATCTGTCCGGCGAACAGTCGCGGCCCCTGGATGAGGAACGGGAAGATCACCGCGATCTGGTTGACGGTCAGGTTGAAGCCGTCGAACTTCAGGATCCGGAACACGATCCGCCACCAGTTGCGGATCACCGCGGCGAATCGGCTCAGCAGGCCACCCCGCTCGACACCCTCCCCACGGTAGAAGGCGATGTTCTCGCCGTACTCGCGGACGCGGACCAGGGCGTAGCGGTAGGTGGCGCCGAGCTTCTCGTTGAGGAAGTTCAGGCGGATCAGCGGCCGGCCGATCCAGAACGCCACCGCGGTGGTGACCAGCACGTAGAGATAGACCAGGAACACCATGGCACGGGGGATCTCGGTGCCGAAGACGGTGATCGGGCCCGACAGGTCCCACAGGATGCCGGTGAAGCTGACGATGGACAGCACCGCGGTGACCGCTCCCATCGACAGGATGCGGGTGGTGGTGACGAAATCGGTGACGTCGACCTGGATGCGCTGATCGGGGTTGTCCACGGGCGGATCGACGAACCGGTCCCGGTAGAACGCGCCGGTGTCGAGCCAGGTGTCGACGAGCCGGTTGTTCAGGTGGGTGCGCCAGTGGATGTCGAGGGTCTGGCCGAGCAGGTACGCGACGAGGCTGCGCGCCACGTGGATGGTGGCGAGCACGGCGAACACCCGCATGAACCGCCAGAACGCCGCCTCGTCGAGATTCTGGATCGCGGTGTAGAAGTCGTTGTACCAGTACGAGAACAGCACGTTGACCCGCACCGCGAAGACGGTGAACAGCAGAACCAGGGCCACGAGTCCGAGCGGGCCGAGGCCACGGCGGGGATCGAAGTAGGGCTGCGCGATGCGCCACCACTGCCGCCCCCAGTGGGTTGCCCGTGCGAGCAGCGCCACCACGACGACGAACACCACCGCTGTGATCACATACGCCTTCAGCGTCCACCAGGCGCTGTCGACGAGTACATTTCCCCACTCCATCGGTCGCCACTCCCGTCTGCCGCGCCATCGCGCGATCCATGCGGACGATTGTGGCCCCCGTTCCGGGTGCGCGACGCCGATTCGGCGGTCGACCACTGCGACGCGACCGACCGCGCGGTCCTCGCCACGAGTTTCGCTGCGGCTCCGGACCGTGCTGCTTCACCTCGGGCACGGCGGGTATCCGACGGTCATGGAAATTCTGGGAATTCTCATTCTGGTCGGAGTGGTCGTCTACGTGGTGGTCCAGCGTCGCCGGAGCGGGCCGCGGAGGTGAACGCCGCTCGGCAGGCGCGCCGCGGTCGAGGCCGATCGCCGCGTGTCCGTCGGCGGGGTGGTGCGAAACGCGGCCGAGGGGTGACGGTCAGCGGGTACCGGGCACGGCGCGGTGCGTCGTGGTCCGGCGGGTAAGGAGGTAGCCGAGGGCGATCATGCCCACCCCGAGAACGAAGTGCAGCCAGTCGTCGGCGGAGTTGACCGGCACGAAGTTGGCCGAGCTGTCCTTGTCGATGATCAGGCCGTAGAGCCACAGCACCAGGTAGATGATGCCGCCGCCGATGAGGTAGGACCGGGCGGCACCCACCGTGCGGGCCATCGCGACGCCCGCCACGCCGAAGAGCAGATGCACGATGTTGTGGAGGATCGAGACTTCGAAGATCCCGAGCAGGAGGGCCTCGGACTCGTGTCCGGCGAACGTCATGGTGTCGTAGTTGGTCGTGATTCCGGGAATGAACCCGAGAATGCCGACGAGGAGGAACACCACGCCGACAGCGAGGGCGGCTGTCTGCACCGGTGTCCGGGTCATAGTTCGTCCTGCGTGCTCGGCCATGGCCGGCTCCTTTCGTTCGAACACGTGACCGGAGCCGGATCGGCTGCGGCTGTCGGAGTGATACCTCCGGGCACACCGGCGAAACCTCGCTTTCGGGGTTTTTCCCGAATCGGCGGCGGGCCGCACCTCACCGGGTGGGCCCCGCCCGGTCACGGCCCCGGGCGTGGGGGCCGACCGGTGGGGACGGGCCGGGCGACGAGGCGGGCCGCGATGTCGCGCAGCTTGACGTTCTCGTGCTGCGACTGCCGCACCAGCACGGCGAAGGCCTCCTCGGCGGTCAGTCCGCGAGCGGCCATGACGATCCCGACCGCGCGGTCGATCGTCGGACGCGACCGCAGGGCGCGACCGAGTTGCGCGATCTCCGCCCGGGCGCGGGCACCGCGTCGGGCCTGCCGCAGCGCGGTTTCCACAGCCGTCGTGAACACCTCCACCAGCGTCTCGTCCAGCGAGTCGAATCCGTGGTCGTGCTCGCTGTAGAGGTTGAACGAGCCGGCTGTCTCCTCGTCGATCCGCAGGGGGGCGGCCAGTGAGCTCGCCGTCCCGAACTGTTCCGCGCGCTCCGCGAATTCCGGCCAGCGTCGCCGCGTCTCCGCGCGGTCCGCGCGGACCACCCGGCCGCTCCGCGCCGCGTCGAGGCACAGCCCTGCACCGGCGAGGAACTGCGCGTGGTCGAGTTCGTAGACCAGCGGATTGCTGCAGACCTCGGTCTCGAGCCGACCGTCCCGTACCACCGTCACCCCTGCGCTCCCGGCGTCGGGCACGATCTTCACGACGTTGTCGACGAGCCGCCGCAGGAGTTCGGGCAGCTCGTCGCCCTCGTCGAGCGAGTCGGACAGCCTCCGCAGCGCCACGGCGATCTCTCCGACTCGCCCACACAGAGGGTTGTTCCCGGCCATGTCCCCGTCCACGACTGCATCCTCGTCGGTCGTTGCACTCCCCAGCATGCACCCGGCCGGGCGGTCGGGGACCCGATCCGGGGGGTTCACTGGCCGAGGCGCTGCGCCAGATAGTCGACGAGACCGTCGAGCGTGCTCAGGTGCGCGTAGTCCGCCTCGGGGATGTCCACTCCGAGCGACGATCGCAGGCCGATCAGCACGTTCAGCCAGTCCATCGAGTCGAGGTCGACCTGTTGGCGCAGCGGCCGGTCCCCCGCCAGTTCGAGATCCTCGATCTCGGGGGCGACGTCGGCGATCGCGGCGACGACGGCGGCGCGGAGGTCGGCGGGTTCGCCGGTAGCGGTCTCGTCGGTGGTCACGATCTCACCTCACAGTCGTTCGGGGTGCTGGAGCAGTTCGGCGATCTCGGTCAGGAACAGGGCGCCGCGCCGGCCGTCGCTGACCCGATGGTCGGCGGCCAGGGTCGCGGTGACCGCCGATACGGGCCGCACGGTGTCGCCGTCGACCCACGGGCGCCGTGTCGGCTTGCCGAAACCGACCAGCGCGACCTGCGGCGGGTAGATCACCCCGTACACCGACTCCACGCTCTCCTCCCCGAGGTTGGTCACGGTGACGGTGGGGTCGGACATCTCCGAGCTGCGCAACGATCCGGCCCGGGCGCGCTTGACGAGGTCGGCGAGAGCCGCCATGAGTTCGGGCAGGGCGAGGTCGGCGACGTCGTGGATCGCCGGGGCGATCAGCCCACCCTGGCGCAGGGAGACCGCCACCCCCACGTGTGTGGCCGGGGCCGGGTGGAACTCGTCGTCGGTCCAGAATCCGCTCATCTCCGGACAGCGCCGGGTGGCCAGCGCGACCGCCTTGATCAGCAGCGCCGCAAGCAGGACGCGCTCGGTGACCGGCCGTTGCGCGTTGTAGTCGGTGAGCCAGTCGAGGGCGCGTGTGAGCGGAATCTGCTCCGAGAGGTAGTAGTGCGGGATCTCCCGCTTGGACCGTCCCATCGCGGATGCGATGGCGCGGCGCATCTCGGCGGCCTTGTCGACGGGGGTCTTCGCCGGAGCCGCGGCGGGCGGGGGCGCCGGGGCGGCGGATGCGACCGCGGTACGGGCGGCCGCCGCCCGATCGACGTCCTCGATCGTCACCGACTGCCAGGGCCCGGTGCCGGTCACGGTGTCGAGGTCGACGCCCAGCGCCCGGGCCTGCCGGCGGGCGGCCGGCGAGATCCGCCGCCGCGCGGCCGGCGCGGGCCGGGTGGCGGGGGCCGCACCGGCGGGCGCGGGAACGGGGGCCGCCACAGCCGGTGCGGGGACGGGTGTCGCAGCCGGGGCCTCGGACGCCGGGATCCCGTCGACGGGCGGAGCGTCCTCCCCGGGTTCGAGCATCGTGGCCATCGCCGCGCCGACCGGCAGGGTCACGCCCGGCTGCGCGAGCAGCCGGTGGACGACCCCGTCCCGCCAGATCTCGACCTCGACCTCCGCCTTCGCGGTGTCCACCGAGGCGATCACCTGGCCCCGCTCGACCGTGTCACCGGGTGCGACGCGCCATTCGGTCAGGGTGCCCTCGTCCATGTCGGCGCCGAGGGACGGCAGGGTGAACTCGAACACGTCGCCTCCTCAGTTCTCGCCCGTCAACGCCAGCACGGCGGCGACGATCTTCTCCGGTTGCGGGATCGCCGCCTGTTCCAGGTGCCGGGCGTAGGGCACCGGCACCTCTTCGCTGCACACCCGGGCCACGGGCGCGTCCAGGTCGTAGAACGCCTCCTCGACGATCCGGGTGGTCACTTCGGCGGCGAGGCCGACGCTGCGCCAGCCTTCGTCGACGACCACCACCCGATGGGTGCGGCGGACGGAGTCCACGACGGTGGCGGTGTCGAGCGGACGCAGCACCCGCAGGTCGACGACCTCGGCCTCGATGCCGCTGCCCGCGAGCGTTTCCGCGGCGGCGAGGGCCTTGCCGACGGTGCCGCCGTAGGCGACGAGGGTCACGTCGCCGCCGGGCCGGAGCACCCGCGCGCGGTCGATGTCGACCGGTTCGTCTGGGTCGACGTCGGCGGTGGTGTTGTAGAGCAGGGCGTGCTCGAACACGACGACCGGGTCCGGATCCGCCAGGGCGGGGGCGAGCATTCCGCGGGCGTCCTGCACGGTTGCCGGGGCCAGGACCCGGATGCCGGGGATGTGTGCGTACCACGCCTCGAGGCTGTGCGAGTGCTGCGCGGCCAGTTGCCGTCCGGCCCCGGTGGCCATGCGGATCACGATCGGCACGGAGAACTGGCCGCCCGACATGTGGCGCAGCGCGGCGGCGGTGTTCACGATCTGATCGAGGGCGAGCAGGCTGAAGTTGACGGTCATGATCTCGACGACGGGGCGCATCCCGCCGAGGGCCGCCCCGATGCCCGCGCCGACGAACCCCAGTTCCGACAGTGGGGTGTCCCGGATGCGTTCGGGTCCGAACTCGTCGAGCAGGCCCTTGGTCACGGCGTACGTGCCGCCGTACCGCCCGATGTCCTCCCCCATCAGGAACACTCGCGGATCGGTGCTGAGCGCGTCGTGCAGGGCGGCGCGCAGGGCTTCGCGATAGCTGAGTTTCACGGCGCCTCCCCGGCCGGTGTGGTCACATCGCGCAGGAGGTCGGACTCCGGCTCCCAGGTGCCGGCCTCGGCGAAGGCGACGGCGGCGTCGACCTCGGCCGTGGCCTGCGCGTCGAGGTGCAGGAACTGTTCCTCGGTCAGCAGATTCAGCGCCTTCAGCCGCGCCGAGAACGTGTGGATGGGGCCGCGTTCCTTCCAGCGTTCGACCTCGGCCTTGTCCCGGTAGAGTTCGGGATCGAACATCGAATGGGCGCGGAATCGGTAGGTCTGGAACTCGACGAACATCGGTCCGCCGGTACTGCGGACGTGGGAGACCCCGGCCCGGGTCGTCTCGTGGACGGCGAGCACGTCCATCCCGTCCGTCCGGAGGGTGGGGACACCGAACGCGGCGGCCTTGGCGCACAGGTCGGTCTGCGATTCGGACCGGGCCAGGGCGGTGCCCATGGCGTACAGGTTGTTCTCGCAGCAGAACAGGACCGGCAGCTGCCACAGGGCCGCGAGGTTGAGCGCTTCGTGGAACGCGCCCTCGGCCATCGCTCCCTCGCCGAAGAAGCAGGCGGTGACCCTCGGGGCCGACTGCATCTTGTCGGCCAGCGCCAGGCCCACCGCCAGCGGCAGGCCGCCACCGACGATCGCGTTGCCGCCGTAGAAGCGGGTGGCGGCGTCGAACAGGTGCATCGAACCGCCGCGACCGCGGGAGCAGCCTTCCTGCTTGCCGAACATCTCGGCCATGATCGCGTTCATGGACAACCCGTGGATGAGGGCGTGCCCGTGTTCACGGTAGGTACCGACGACGGTGTCGCCGCGATCGAGTGCGTGCAGGGCCCCGACTGCCACGGCCTCCTCCCCCACGTACAGGTGCAGGAATCCGCGGATCTTGCCGGCGCCGTAGAGTTCGGCGGCCTTCTCCTCCATCCGCCGGATGCGCAGCATGTCGGCCAGCAGCCCGAGCGCGAACTCGCGGTCGTAGGGGAATCCGGCGGCGTGAGCGCCGATCCGGTCGCTGGTCATCCGGCCACCTCCGGGGTCTCGAGCGTCGAGGTGTCGCCTTCGGCGAGGCCGAGTTCGCGGGCTTTGAGCAACCGGCGCAGCGTCTTGCCGCTGCGGGTGTGCGGCAGCGAGTCGACGAAGGTGAGTTCCTTCGGGGCGACGGCCGCACCGAGCTTGACGCGGGCATGCCCGATCAGCTTGCGGCGCAACGCGTCGTCCGGTGCCACGCCGCGTTCGAGGACGACGAACGCCTTGACCTTCTCGCCGAGGATGTCGTCGGGCACACCGATCACGGCGGCTTCGAGGACGGCCGGGTGCGCGGCGAGCGCGCTCTCGACCTCGAACGGTCCGATGAGATGCCCGGCGGATTTGATGACGTCGTCGGCGCGGCCGACGAACCAGAAGTATCCGTCGGCGTCGCGGCGCGCGAGGTCCCCGGTGAGGTACAGATCGTCGGCGAAGCACTTGCGGTACCGCTGGTCCTGGTTCAGATAGCCGCGGAACATCGAGGGCCAGCCGGCCCGCAGCGCCAGTTCCCCTTCGGTGTCGGGCTCGGTGACCTCGTGCACGGTGCCGTCCTCGTCGCGGCGGACGATCCGGGCGTCGACCCCGGGCAGCGGACGGCCCATAGAGCCGGGCTTGATGTCGAACGCCGGTGTATTGGCGATCATGATGCCGCCGGTCTCGGTCTGCCACCAGTTGTCGTGGATGGGGAGTCCCAGCACCTCGGTACCCCACCACACGGCGTCCGGGGCCAGCGGCTCGCCGACACTGGCGACGAACCGCAGGTTCGGGAACCGGTAGCGCCTCGCGACCTCGGGTCCGGCGCGCATGAGCATCCGGACGGCGGTGGGGGCGGTGTACCAGACGCTGATCTGCTGGTCCTGCAGGATCCGGTACCACCGTTCGGCGTCGAACTCCGCCTCGTCGACGATCGAGGTGACGCCGTGCAGCAGCGGCGCGACGATGCCGTACGACGTGCCCGTCACCCACCCCGGATCGGCGGTACACCAGTAGATGTCGTCGGGGTGCAGGTCGAGGGCGTACCGGCCGGTGGCGTAGTGCGTCACGACGGCCCCGTGCACGTGCAGCGCCCCCTTCGGGGTGCCGGTGGTGCCGCTCGTGAAGTGCAGCAACGACGGGTCGTCGGCGGTCGTGGGGGTGAGGTCGGCGGCCGGTTCGGCGGCCTCGAGCAGTGCCCTCAGGTCGAGCGTGCCCGGCACGTCGGTGGGGGCGCCGCCGTCGCCGACGAGCAGCACGTGTTCGAGGGTCGGCACCCGGTCGCGCACCGCGGCGACGCGCCGGTGGTACAGCGCCTCCGTGGTCACCAAGACCTGCGCGGAGCCGAGTTCGAGGCGGGTGACCAGCGGTTCGGGACCGAAGGCCGAGAACAGCGGGGTGACGACCGTGCCGTTGCGCAGGGCGCCGAGGACAGCGATGTACAGCTCGGGGATCCGGTCGGCGAACACGAACAGCCGGTCGCCCTTGCCGATCCCGAGGTCGCGCAGGACGCGGGTGAAGCGGCGGACCCGGTCGGCGAGGTCGTGGTACGACAACTCCGTGACCTCGATGCGGCCGGTTGCGTCCCCCGGTGCGAGGAACCGGAGCGCCGGCCGGTCCCGCAGCGGGCCGTCGGCGTGCCGGTCGACCGCCGACCAGGCGATGTTGCATCCGCCGCCCGGCGGGCCCGGCATCTGCGCCGCCACCTGCTCCCACGTGAATCGAGCGCAGGTGGTCTCGTAGTCCGACAGGTTCGGCGGAACCCGCAGTTCGCCGGCCGTCTTGCGGATCACCGCGTCGCTGCTCGTCGTCACGGCCGCTCCCTCCGTTCGCGTCGAGCCGATCATGCGCCGCCCCGGACGACCGGCATAGGGGCATTGGTCCTCACGCCCCGCATCGTGGGCGTGCGGTGCCGGCGGTCGACCCGCCCGGGTCCGAGGGAAAAAGTCCTCCGGACGGTCGGATCGGGATGCTCCGTGCCGGGACGCCCGCCGAAGGTTCGGCGGTAGAGCTTCCGTTCGGCGCCGACTGCGGGATCGTTGCCCCGAGGGGCGCGGCCGGGCAGACTGACTGGCGACGTCTGTCGGTCCGCAGGGCATCCGAGGAGGCGATCGTGGAGTTGCACATCGTGGCGATCGACAAGCCCGACGACATGAACGTCGTCGTCGGGCAGGCCCACTTCGTCAAGACCGTCGAGGATCTGCACGAAGCACTGGCCGGGGTGAGTCCTCACCTGCGGTTCGGCGTGGCGTTCTGCGAGGCGTCCGGGCCTCGCCTCGTGCGCTTCTCCGGCAACGACGACCGGCTCGTCGAGTTGGCCCGGCGCAACGCCCTGGCGGTGGGCGCGGGTCACTCGTTCTTCGTGTTCGTCGAGGACGGGTACCCGGTGAACTTCCTGAACACGTTGAAGCAGGTACCGGAGGTCTGCGGCATCTTCTGCGCCACGGCCAACCCGGTCGAGATCATCGTCGCCGAGACCGATCTCGGTCGGGGCATCGCCGGGGTGATCGACGGAAACCCGCCCGTGGGCGTGGAGACGAGCGCCGATGTCGCCGACCGCAAGGCCCTGCTGCGGACGATCGGCTACAAGCTCTGACGGCGGGGACAAGGGCCGCGGCGCGCGGAGGGTCCGTTCGTCGCCGGCCCGGGCTCGACCAGGCGGCACGTGTGTGCGGTCTTCCGGCTGTCCGGCCTCCGGGCCCGCCCGGTCACGGGTTCATCGCCCCCGCCCGGTCACGGGTTCATCGCCCCCGCCCGGTCACGGGTTCATCGCCCCCGCCCGGCTCGCCGGTCCCCGCCGACCGTACCGGCAGCGTGCATCGCCGGCCGGTCCGGGTGGTCGTACCGCACGACGATGTCGGCGTCGGCGGCCGTCGCGGCGTCGTGCCCGAGCAGTGGCGGGATCGTCCAGCGGTCCTCGGCGGGCGTCAGCCGATCCAACGCGGCCTGCGACATCGCGAGGTGCACCGTGACGTCGAAGCCCAGTCCCCGACCGAGCAGCATGGGCCCTGCGATCGTCAGCACCTGACCGTCGGGAGCGTCGATCCGCCGCGCGCGTGCCGACCGGTCCTCCACCTCGTCCCACAGTTTCGGCAGCCACCGTCCGTTCTCCCGCAGGCCCCGGACCACTTCGCGGTCGAGCGCCCCGAAGTCGAACCAGTTCGCGCGGTAGCTCTCCTGGTCGGTGCGCCCGTGCTCGAACCGGAGCGAGGCCGGGCGCACGAAGTCGTGCAGCGACAGCACGGCCGCCGGCCGCCCCTCGACGCGCAGGCGGGCGGCCACCTGCTCGGCCAGATCCAGCGGTGCGGCCGCGTCGGCGGCGGAGATCGCGACACACACCCGTCCGTGGTGCCCGGCGGCGCGCTCGGCGATGGCGTCGGCAAGGACGGCCGGGCTGATGGGGGTGAACATCGTCATCAGCCCAGTTTCCGGCATCGCAGCGCCGCCGGCTCGGCAGAATCCTCGGCTTCGAAGCGGTGCGGTCACCCCGCCGGTCGGACGACGAGGTTGCCGACCTTGTGGCCGGAGTCCACTCGCGCGTGGGCCGAGACGATCTGCTCGAGTCCCCCGATGTCGTCGGTGACGGTGACGAGCCGGCCGGCGGCCGACAACTCCAGGAGGAACTCGAAGTCCTCGGTTCGCTCGGGCGCAGCGCCCGCCTTGACATCGGCACCGGGGCGCAGCGTCTCCCACAGGTTCGCCACCGCAAGCAGCAGAACGCCCCCGTCGGTCAGGAGCGTCCGGCCGGACGAGGGGGTGAGGTTGCCGACGGTGTCGAGTACGACGTCGAACCGGTCTGTCAGGTCGGACACCGGGGTGACCGTGTAGTCGACGACCGTGTCGGCGCCGAGTCCGGCGACGAGGCCGACGTTGGGCGTGCTGGTGACGGCCGTGACGGTGGCGCCGAAATGCTTGGCCAGCTGGACGGCGCTGGTTCCGACCGCACCCGACGCCCCGTTCACGAGCACCGAACCGCTGCGTCCCGCCGCGGCCTTGTCCCGCAGGAAGTGCAGCGCGGTGCTCCCGCCGAACAGCAGCGCCGCTGCATCGGTGTGACTGACCGCTGCCGGTTTGCGGACCACCCGCTCCGCCGCGACCGTGACGTACTCCGCGTGCGTCCCCATCGCGAGTCCGGTCATGCCGCACACCTCGTCGCCGCGGGAGTACCCGCCGACCTTCGCCCCGACCGACTCGACGACACCGGAGAAGGTGCTGCCCAGGATTTTTCGCCGGGGCCGGAACACACCGAACATCAGTCGGGCGAACGGTCCGTACCCGCTCGGGAAGCGAGCCGCGCGGATCCGCGAGTCCGCGGCCGTCACGGCCGCGGCGGCGACGCGGACAAGGATTTCCGCGTCCCCGGGGGTCGGGGTGGGCACCTCTGCGACGCGGACGACGTGCGGTGGCCCGTACCTGTCGACAACTGCAGCCTTCACAAGCCCTCCCTTACACATGTAAGTCTTGTCTGGCGACATTAGGCTTACGGCCGTAAGTCCGCAAGGGTCGCGAGGGAGACATGAACGAACGGCCGGCTCTGAGCCGCATCGGGATCATCGAAGCCGCGGTTCGCGTAGCCGACCGCGGCGGCCTCACCGCGGTGAGCATGCGTAACGTCGGGAAGGAGCTGGGTGTGGAGGCGATGTCGCTCTACCATCACATCGCCAACAAGGCCGAGCTGCTCGATGGGCTCGCGGATTGGATCTTCGCGGGAATCGTGCTGCCCGGACCGGGCGAACCGTGGCGGCAGGCGATGTTCCACCGGGCGACCTCGGCCCGGAACGTGCTCGCCCGGCATCCCTGGGCGCTCACCTTGATCGAGTCCCGCCGTTCGCCGGGTCCGTCGCTCCTGAGGCACCACGATGCCGTGCTCGGTTGCCTGCGCACGAACGGCTTCCCGGTGGCCCTGGCGTCCCACGCCTTCTCGGTCGTCGACGCATATGTGTACGGCTTCGTGCTCACCGAACTGAAACTGCCCTTTGCGGCGGCGGACGGCGCCGAGGAGTTCGCCTCGGAGCTCGACGTGCCGGCCGACACCTACCCTTACCTGGCCGAGCTGATCGGCGAACTGGTGATCGGGAAGGACTACTCGTTCGCGGACGAGTTCGGCTACGGACTGGGGCTGATCCTCGACGAGCTCGAGAACCGCCGCAGCCGGGTGGAGCACTGAGGGGCGCCCGGCGGGGACGAGGAACTGCGCAGGCGGCGGCGCGGAACGCGGTCGCCCGCGTCAGCCGCGGCGCGGGAAGTGGCGGATCAGCCCCTCCTGCACGACCGTGGCCACGAGTTCCCCCTCGAGGGTGAAGTAGCGGCCCGTCGCGAGCCCGCGCGAGCCCGCCGCGACCGGGGACTCGGTGGCGTACAACGTCCATTCGTCGAACCGGACCGGCCGGTGGAACCACATGGAGTGGTTGACGGTCGCGGCGACGATGCGGTCCAGCCCCCAGGACAACCCGTGGGTGGTGAGGATCGAATCGAGCACGGTGGTGTCGGAGCTGTAGGCCAGGGTGGCGGCGTGCAGGAGCGCGTCCTCGGGCAACGCGCCGTCGGCGCGCATCCACACCCGGTTGTGCGAGAGCCGTTCCCCGGTGCCCTTGAGGATCCACGCGGGGTCGTTGGCATAGCGCATGTCGATCGGTTTGAGGGCATTGACGAAGTGCGGCAGATGATCCTCGAAACCGGACAGGTGGTCCCCGAGCGGCGGCAGCACGTCCGGGTAGGGCACCTCCGGAACGCTCACCGCATGCTCGAGTCCCTTACCCCACCGCTGGAAGGCGACGAGCATGACGAACAGCTCCTGGCCGTTCTGGGACGCGGTGACCATGCGGTTCGCGAAGTCCCGGCCGTCGCGGTGCCGGGCCACCCGATACTCGATCGGCACCTTGACGTCGCCACCGCGGATGAAGTGAGCGTTGAGCGCGTGCACCGGCCGGTCGCCGACGGTGCGGCCGGCCGCGATCAGTGCCTGGGCGACGAGCTGGCCCCCGAAGGTACGGCTGCCCACCTGGGCCGGGTGCTCTCCGCGGTAGCGGTCCTCGTCGATCTGCGCGAGATCGAGCAGATCGACGAGGACCTCGAGATCGGTCGCGGTGCGACGGCTCAATGGGTGTCCTTCTCGCCGAGCCGGTGCACGTGGATCAGGTTGGTCGAGCCGGAGCGGCCGGGCGGGGACCCGGCCACGATGACGACGAGGTCGCCGCGCTGGTATCGGCCGAGGGAGAGCAGCGCCGCATCGACCTGCTGCACCATCACGTCGGTGGTGTCGACCGGTTCGACGGAGAACGTCTCGGTGCCCCAGGTCAGCGCCAGCTGGCTGCGGATGTGCGGCACCGGGGTGAACGCCAGCAGCGGCAGCCGGGTGTGCAGTCGCGCCAGGCGCCGTACCGTGTCGCCGGACTGGGTGAACGCCACCAGCGCCTTGGCTTCGAGCCGTTCGCCGATGTCCCGTGCCGCGTAGGAGATCACCCCGCGCTTGGTGCGTGGCACGTGGGTCAGCGCCGGCACCCGGGTGGGATCGGATTCCACGGCCGCGATGATGCGGGCCATCGTCCGCACCGTCTCGACCGGGTACTTGCCGACGGACGTCTCGCCGGAGAGCATCACCGCGTCCGCGCCGTCGAGCACCGCGTTGGCGACGTCGGAGGCCTCGGCGCGGGTCGGCCGGGAGTTCTCGATCATCGACTCGAGCATCTGGGTGGCCACGATGACGGGCTTGGCGTTCTCGCGGGCGATCTGGATCGCCCGCTTCTGCACCAGGGGCACCTCCTCGAGCGGCATCTCGACGCCGAGGTCACCACGGGCGACCATCACCGCATCGAACGCCAGCACGACCGCCTCGAGATTCTCGATGGCCTCGGGCTTCTCGAGCTTGGCGATCACCGGCACCCGGTGCCCGACCCGGTCCATCACCTCGTGCACGAGCTCGATGTCGGCCGGGGAACGCACGAACGACAGCGCGACGAAGTCCACGCCGAGCCGCATGGCGAACTCGAGGTCCTCGATGTCCTTCTCCGACAGCGCCGGCACCGAGATGTTCATCCCCGGCAGGGACACGCCCTTGTTGTTGCTGACCGGTCCCCCCTCGGTCACGCGGCAGACCACGTCCGGACCCTCGACGTGCTCGACGACCAGGCCGACCTTGCCGTCGTCGACGAGCAGGCGATCCCCCGGGCGCGCGTCGTCGGCGAGTTGCTCGTAGGTGGTCGCGACCCGGTCGTGCGTGCCCTCGACGTCGTCGACGGTGATCCGGACGATCTCACCGGTCTTCCACACCGTCGGGCCCTCGGCGAACCGGCCGAGGCGGATCTTCGGGCCCTGTAGGTCGGCGAGGATGCCGACGGCATGCCCGCTGGTATCGGAGGCCTCCCGCACGCGGCGGTAGTGAGCCTCGTGGTCGGCGTGGGTGCCGTGGCTGAAGTTGAGGCGGGCCACGTCCATCCCGGCGTCGACGAGTTCCCTCAGGACCTCGGGGTCTGCCGTGGCCGGGCCCATTGTGCAAACGATCTTGGTGCGTCGGGTCACGCGGTCGAGCCTAGTACCCCCGCGGCGACGGCGGAGCACGGCGGGCGATCCGCAGCCGGCGGGCCGGAGCAACGCCACGGAGACGGCGGTGGGCGACGAGCGGGCCGGGCGATAAAATCTGTGTCACGTGAAAGAGATAATCGCACCGAGACGGCTCGCGACGGACGATCGACGTCCCCGCCGCCCCACCTGCAACTGTCTCCGGTACTGCAGGTTTCCTGTGGTGATCGGGTAGATTCCGGTCCACCGGAGACCGTGGCAGCGAGGACACCGAACGAGGGAACCTGGAATGGAGAAGACGAGGAAGGAGCCGGTGCCGCACCCCCGCCGCGGTGTCTACGGCATCTCGGTGGCATCCGAGCTGTCCGGGGTCGACCCGCAGTCCATGCGGCTGTACGAGCGTCGCGGACTGCTCAGCCCGGCGCGCACCCGGGGCGGCACCCGCCGCTACAGCGACGACGACGTGGCGCGCCTGCGACGCATCAGCGAGCTCCTGTCCGAGGGCATCAATCTGGCCGGCATCGCCCAGATCTTCCGGCTCGAGTCGCACCACGCCGAACTGGCATCCCACAACGCGCGCCTCGAATCGCACAACGCGCGCCTCGAATCGGACAACGCCCGCCTCGAGGACGCCAACGCGCGCCTCGAGTCGGACAACGCGCGCCTGCGGGCGGCCACCGACGACAGCGCAGCGACCTCGTAACAGACGCACCGGTCGCCCGCCGGCGACCGGTGCGTAGTCGAGCAACCGGCAACCCGGCCGCCGCCCGCTCAGCGGGCTTCGTTCGCGGCCTGCTGCTCGGTGCGTGCGCCCTCGTGCGTCAGGGTCCCGGAGGCGTTCTCGAGATGGGCCCGGACGAACCACTGGAACTTCTCGAGATCCCGCGTCTGCCCGATGAGCAGATCCTCGGTGATCGGATCGATCTCCCCGACCTCCGAGATCGCCTTGCGGCAGTCCCCGATCACGCCGTCGTACACCAGATCGAGCGCGGCGAGATGCGCCTGGGCGGTGTCCCGCCCGACCGAGTAGTCGTCCCACGAACGGTCCTTCTCGATCGCGCCCGCGGTTCCCTTCGGCGACGAACCGAGGGCCGCGATGCGCTCGGCGACGTCGTCGGCGAATCCCCGGACCGCTTCGACCTGCGGGTCGATCATCTCGTGCACGCCGATGAAGTTCGGTCCCACGACGTTCCAGTGCACGTGCTTGAGGGTGAGGTGCAGGTCGTTGTAGGCGCTGAGGCGATTCTGCAGCACTTCGGCCACCCGGACCCCCTCGCTGTCGCTCAGGCCGGGGACGGTGAACTTCGCCATCTTCGATTCCTCCTACAGGCTCGTGTGTAGTACCTCCGCAGGCCGGCTCGCCGGCCCGCCGGTCGGCACGTGGGTGCCGGGTAACCCACAGTCGGGCTACCCCGTTCCCCGGGTGCCGAAACCGCCGGGCGACCGGCGC
Source organism: Rhodococcus ruber (assembly GCF_016804345.1). NCBI lineage: Bacteria > Bacillati > Actinomycetota > Actinomycetes > Mycobacteriales > Nocardiaceae > Rhodococcus > Rhodococcus ruber. The sequence goes on from NZ_CP044211.1 coordinate 3,373,301, forward strand.
ATGCACGTCGCCGCGCGCGGGACCGCGTCTGCTGGCGGGCACGCCGACCCGATCGGAGTGCACGCAGCGTTTGACAAAACTTCTGTTCTGCGAGACAGATTATCTATCGAGTGCGAGCGGAGGCGGGACGACGCGGGATCTCGGGCGCCTCGAAGCGCCTCCCCGCTCCGCCGCGAGTGATAGACAAAAACTACTTGTCATAAGTACGAGTTCGACGGCACTCGCCGGAGCGACCGGCCCCGGTGTCGAGCAAGGAGGCGCGACGCGATGACCGCAGCGGACCTGGTGGTGGTGGCCAATCGGCTCCCGGTCGACTACGACCCTTCGGCCGACGACGGACGAGGCGGGTGGCGCCGCAGCCCGGGGGGACTCGTCACCGCCCTGGAACCGGTGCTGCGCGCCGCCGACGGCGCATGGGTGGGCTGGCCCGGCGCCGCCGACGTCGCGTTCGAGCCTTTCACCGAGGACGGCATCACGATGCACCCCGTCTCGCTCACCGAAGGCGAGGTGGCCGACTACTACGAGGGCTTCTCCAACGCGACACTGTGGCCGCTGTACCACGACGCGATCGTCGCACCCGTCTACGACCGGACGTGGTGGCGGACCTACGTCGCGGTCAACCGCCGCTTCGCGGCGGCGGCGGCCGAGGCGGCCGCCCCGGGCGCCACCGTGTGGGTGCACGACTACCAGCTGCAGCTGGTGCCGAAGATGCTGCGCGAGTTGCGGCCCGACCTGAGGATCGGATTCTTCCTGCACATTCCCTTCCCGCCTACGGAGCTGTTCCTCCAGCTGCCGTGGCGCACCGCCGTCGTGGAGGGCCTGCTCGGCGCCGACCTGGTGGGCTTCCACCTGCCCGGCGGCGCCCGCAACTTCCTGTTCCTGGCGCAGCGCCTGCTCGGGCTGCACACCAACGCGCACTCCGACCTGGACTCGTGTGTGGGCAGCGTCGACGTCGGTGACCGGCGCGTGCAGGTCGGCGCCTTCCCCATCTCGATCGACTCGGCCCATTTCGCCGAACGCGTGCAGTCCCCGCACATCCGTGAGCGGGCCGCGCAGGTCCGCGAGGAACTCGGCAACCCCGAGACCCTTCTGCTCGGCGTGGACCGCCTCGACTACACCAAGGGCATCGACATCCGGCTCGAGGCGCTGCACGAGCTGCTCGACGAGGGCACCCTCGACCCCGAGAAGGTCGCCATGGTGCAGCTGGCCACCCCGAGCCGCGAGCGCGTGTCCGCCTACGCGCAGCTGCGCGAGGACATCGAACGCAAGGTGGGTCACCTCAACGGCGAGTACGGACAGCTGGGCCGGCCGGTGGTGCACTATCTGCACCGGCCCGTGGACCGGGACGAGCTCATGGCCCTGTACAGCGCCGCGGACGTCATGCTCGTCACGCCTCTGCGCGACGGCATGAACCTGGTCGCCAAGGAGTACATCGCGTGCCGGGCCGACGGCACGGGAGCCCTCGTCCTGAGTGAATTCACCGGGGCGGCAAGCGAGTTGCGCCGCGCCCACCTGGTCAATCCACACGACCTCGACGCCGTCAAACGCGCCATCGTCGTCGCCGCCACCGAGGATCCGGCCACCGCGGCCCGCCGGATGCAGTCGCTGCGCACCCAGGTGCTCCATCACGACGTCGACCGGTGGGCCAACGCCTTTCTCACGGACCTGCGCGCCAGCGGGACCGGTCCCACCGCGGCGGCGAGCGCCTGAATCGGGCTCGGTGCGGCCGGATCACGTTTAGCGATCCGTCCGGGCGGCGATTCCTCCCGTGACCGTGACCCTGCGTCGGGAGGAGACCGCCGATGACCGGCCCCGTAGTTCAGAGCCCCTCCCCGCCTCGTGCCCGGCGGGCCTCCGCGGCCGACACCGCCCGGTTCGCCGCCGAGGTCGGCCTGCCGTTCGTCGCCGCGGGCGCCATCGCACGCCGTCGCAGGGTGATGGGTCTGCTCGAGCGGACACAGGCCGACGCGCGCATCGTCGGCACCGTCGCGCGCCTGCGCGACCGCTACGGGGACGCTCCCCTCACCCTCGCCCTGCCCGGGCGGACCCTCGCGGTGGTGCTCTCCCCCCAGGACGTCGATGCCGTGCTGCGCACCGACGCCGGGTCCTACACCGCCGCGACGGTCGAGAAGCGCGCTGCCCTCGGTCCGTTCCAGCCGCACGGCGTGCTCGTCTCGCGCACCCCGCTGCGGGAGAGGCGCCGTGCCGTCAACGAGGCGGCGCTCGACACCGATCGGGACCTGCACCGGCTCGCCACACCGATGCTGCACACCATCGAGGAGGAGGCGAACGGGCTGCTGCGCCGCGCCCGCGCGGAGGGCGGCCTCAGCGCCGCCGAGTTCACCCGGTGCTGGTGGCGACTGGTGCGCAGGCTCGTCCTCGGCGATGCGGCGCGCGACGACGACACCCTCACCGATCAGCTGTGGCGGTTGCGGTCCGACGGCAACTGGGCCTACGCCCATCCGGTGCGCCATCGGCTGCGCGACCGGTTCACCGAGCGGCTGCACGGTTACGTCGAGCGGGCTCCCGCCGGAACCCTCGCCGGCGCGCTCGGAGAGATCGCCGAACCGGCCGCGGTCGATCCGCAGGGGCAGATTCCGCACTGGCTGTTCGCCTTCGACGCCGCAGGCATGGTCACCGCTCGCACCCTCGCAGTACTCGCCACCCATCCCGAACAACGGGCGCGGGCCCGCAGCGACATCGCCGCCGCCGGCCTCGGGAGCCCCGCACCGCTCGAATACCTGCGTGGGTGCGTCCTCGACACGACGCGGCTGTGGCCGACCACCCCTGCGATCCTGCGGGATTCGACGGCCGACACGACGTGGAGCGACGAGCGCGGCAGCTACCCGATCCCGTCCGGGACCGGGTTCGTCGTGCTGGCGCCGGCCTTCCACCGCGATCGCGAGACGCTGCCGTTCGCGGACCGGTTCGCGCCGGAGATCTGGCTCGACGGCCGGGCGGACCGGTATCCCGCGCTCGTGCCGTTCAGTGTCGGCCCGGCCGGGTGCCCGGGTCGCAATCTCGTCCTGTTCGTCACGAGTACCCTGCTCGCGCACCTGCTCGCCGGCGCCGAATTCACGCTGACCTCCCGGCTGACGCCGGATCCGGCACGACCGCTGCCGGCCACCCTGAACAACTTCGGACTGCAGTTCGCCGTCCGCTCACCGGCGGGGTGACGCCGCGGATCGACGTCCAGGACCCATCGACGTCCAGGCCCTCCGGCTTCGGGGTTGCCTCGACCCGGGAAGCCGGAACCCGCGACGGGTGTGCGCACCGGCAACGGGGCGGTGCAGCTCGGCCGCACCGCCCCGTTCCGGTTCCCCGATCAGTCGTCGGTGGCGTTCTCGGCGATCTCCGGGGCCTTCTCCCGGGTCGCCATGCCGCCGTCCTTGCCCTCGTCCACCGGGCCGGGCCGGCCGCCCTTGGGCCCGTCGTCCTCGTCCCTCGACTTCTTCGCCGTCACGACCTTCTCCTTCCGGGTTGCGCTCACGAACCGGGACGATCGACGTCGCCGCGCCAGCCGCCGTCGGCGACGCCCCGCTTCTCGATGAACTCCTTGAAGCGCTGCATGTCGCCCTTGATGCGCAGGTCGAGCAGCCCGAGTTTGTCGGCGACGTTCTCCATCACGCCGTCGGGGTCGACATCCATCTGAGCGGTGACCCGCGTGGTGGACTCGTCGAGCCGGTGGAAGGTGATCACGCCGGCATGATCCGGACCGGCGTCGGATTTCCATGCGACCCGCTCGTCGGGATGCTGCTCGGTGATCGTCGCGTCGAACTCCCTGGTGCCACCGGCCACCGTGACGACCCAGTGGGTGTGGGTGTCGTCGATCTGGCGGACCTGCTCGACGCCCTCCATGAAGCGGGGAAACTCCTCGAACTGCGTCCACTGGTCATAGGCCGTACGGATCGGGACGTGGACGTCGACCGATTCGATGATCGTGCTCATGACGTTCCTTCCTGCCGCGACCGGCACGGTCGCTCACCCGTGCGGCTTACCCCGGCCGGCGGGGCGGAAAACGCGGGAAGCCCAGGTGCAGCGAGCCGGGACGGACCGGCGCCGGCAGCTCCGACTCCCCCGTCAGGAAGGTGTCCACCCCGTGCGCCGCCGCACGCCCCTCGGCGATCGCCCACACCACGAGTGACGCCCCCCGGTGCGCGTCGCCGCACACGAACACCCCCGGGGTGGCGGTCTGCCAGTGGTCGTCGCAGCCGAGCGTGCCCCGCCCGCCGGGGACCAGGCCGAAGGCCTCGAGGAGCGGTCCGCGCTGCACTCCTTCGAAGCCGACCGCGAGGAGCGCGAGGTCGCAGGGGATGGCGAAGGTGTTCCCGCGGGGGGCGCGGCGCGCGTCCACTTCCGCCAGTTCGAGCGTCCGCACCCGCCCACGGGACCCGGCGAAGTGCTGCACCGTCACCTCGAACCGCCGGGTCCCGCCCTCCTCGTGCGCGGGTGCCGTCCGCAGCACCCACGGCACGAGTGGCCACGGGGTGACGTCCTCGTCGCGCCGGACGGGCGGGCGGGGCCGGTAGTCGAGCTGGGTGACGGACCGCGCGCCCTGCCGCAGCGCGGTGCCGAAGCAGTCGGTACCGGTGTCCCCGCCACCGACGATCACCACGTGCCGCCCGGCGGCGCTGATCGGGGTGGGTCCGTCGCCCGCGCACTCGCGGTTGGCGGCGACGAGGAACTCCATCGCGGGATGCACCCCGGCGAGTCCGCGCCCCGGGACGGGCAGGTCGCGGGCGCGTCCGGCCCCGACCGCGAGAACGACGGCGTCGAATTCGGCCCGCAGAGCGGCGACATCCGGATCGACCCCCGCCTCGGTGCCGGTGCGGAACACCGTGCCCTCGGCGCGCATCTGCGCGAGACGCCGGTCGACGAGCGCCTTGTCCATCTTGAACGCCGGGATGCCGTACCGCAGCAGGCCGCCGAGCCGGTCGGCACGTTCGAGGACGGTCACGGCGTGTCCGGCGCGGGTGAGTTGCTGGGCCGCGGCGAGACCCGCCGGGCCGGAGCCGACGACGGCGACGGATCTGCCGGTGCGGCGGACCGGGGGGCGGGGCGGCACGCGGCCGTCGGCCCACGCCCGGTCGGCGATCGCCCGTTCGATCCGTTCGACCGTCACACCGGCGGCGTGGTCGTCCCGGGCCAGCACGCAGGCGGATTCACACGGGGCCGGGCACAACCGGCCGGTGAACTCGGGGAAGTTGTCGGTGGCGTGCAGTCGGTCGGCGGCCTCGGCCCACCGGTCGCGGCGCACCAGGTCGTTCCATTCGGGGATCAGGTTGCCGAGCGGGCAGCCCGTTCCGGTGCTGTGGCAGAACGGGAGTCCGCAGTCCATGCAGCGGGCGGCCTGTTCCCGGATCGTGCGGAGCTCCTCGTCGGGGGACTGCGCGCGGTGCACCTCTGCCCAGTCGCGGACGCGTTCGGCGGCGGGCCGGCGCGGCGGCTCGCAGCGGTCGTAACGCAGGAATCCGCGGGGGTCAGGCACCGTCGGCTCCGACCGGGGTGGGCCGTTCGCGGGCGGTCGCGCGGATCCGGATCAGATCCTCGGGCACCACCGCGGTGAAGCGCCCCGCGTTGCCGGCCCAGTCGGCGAGCAGTTCCCCGGCGACTGCCGATCCGGTGCGTGCGCGGTAGCGGGCGATCAGATCCCGCACCTGCGCGAGCTCGGCGGGGTCGACCGGTTGCAGTTGCACCGAGTCGGTGTTGACGAGGCCGGGCTCGAGGTCGAGGACGTAGGCCAGACCCCCGGTCATACCGGCGGCCAGATTGCGGCCGGTGGGTCCGAGGATCACCACGCGGCCGCCCGTCATGTACTCGCAGGCATGGTCGCCGGTGCCCTCGCACACGGCGTCGGCGCCGGAATTGCGCACGGCGAAGCGCTCCCCCACCCGACCGTGCAGGAACAACTCGCCGGAGGTCGCCCCGTACAGGACGGTGTTGCCGGCGACGATCTGCTCGTGCGGGTCGAACGGCGCGGCCGCGTCGGGGCGCACCACCACGCGCCCGCCGGACAGACCCTTGGCTACATAGTCGTTGGCGTCGCCGGTGACGGTGACGGTGATCCCGGTGGGCAGGAAGGCGCCGAGGGACTGTCCGGCGCTGCCGTGCAGGTCGATCCGCACGGTGTCCTCGGGCAGACCCGCGGGGCACCGTCGGCCGGCGGTCCAGCCGAGCAGGGTGCCGACGGCGCGGTCCCGGTTGGTGACGGTCCCGGTCAGCTGCACGGGCCGGCCGTGGTCGAGGGCGGGGCCGGCGCGGGCGATCAGGTCCCGGTCCAACGGCGCGTCGGGGGGTCCGGCGGCCGGGCGGGTGCGGCGGCGCTGTGGGGGCGCGCCGAGGGCGTCGGCGGGCGGGGTGAACAGCGGCGCGAGATCGAGCCCGCGGCGACGCCAGTGCGCGAGCGCCGCGTCGGGTTCGAGCAGGTCGACCCGGCCGACGGCGTCGTCGAGGCGGGCCAGGCCCAGCGCCGCGAGCCGCCGGCGCACGTCCGCGGCGACGAACCGGAAGAACTGTTCCACGAATTCTGCTCTGCCCGTGAACTTCTCCCGGAGTCGGGGATTCTGGGTGGCGATCCCGACGGGGCATGTGTCGAGATGACACACCCGCATGAGGATGCAGCCGAGGACCACCAGGGGCGCCGTGGCGAACCCGAACTCCTCGGCACCGAGCAGCGCCGCGATCAGCACGTCCCGACCGGTGCGCAGACCGCCGTCGCACTGCACGGTGATGCGGTCGCGAAGGCCGCTCAGCACGAGGGTCTGCTGGGTTTCGGCGAGCCCGATCTCCCACGGGGTGCCGGCGTGCTGCACGGCGGTGAGCAGTGCGGCGCCGGTGCCACCGTCGTGGCCGGAGATCAGGACCACGTCGGCATGGGCCTTGGCGACACCGGCGGCGACGATTCCGACGCCGACACCGCTGACCAGTTTGACGTGGATGCGGGCCTGCGGGTTGGCGCACCGCAGGTCGTGGACGAGTTCGGCGAGGTCCTCGATGGAATAGATGTCGTGGTGCGGCGGTGGGGAGATCAGGCCGACGCCCGCCGTGGCGTGCCGGGTGCGGGCGATCCACGGATACACCTTGTGACCGGGAAGCTGGCCACCTTCACCGGGTTTCGCTCCCTGAGCCATCTTGATCTGCAGGTCGGTCGCGTCGGCGAGGTAGTCGGCGGTGACGCCGAAGCGGCCGCTGGCGACCTGTTTGACGGCACTGCGCCGCAGCAGGTCGCCGAGCCGGTCGCGCTCCTCCCCGCCCTCCCCCGAGTTCGAGCGGCCGCCGAGCCGGTTCATCGCGACGGCGAGGGCCTCGTGTGCCTCCCCGGAGATCGACCCGTAGCTCATGGCCCCGGTGGCGAAGCGGCGCACGATCTCCGTCTCCGGCTCGACCTCGTCGAGCGGGATCGGTTCCGCGGCGACGGTGCGCAGCAGCCCGCGCAGCGTGGCGCCTGCGGCGGCGAGACGGTCGACCTCGGCGCAGTAGCGTGCGTAGACGTCCGCGCGTCCCGTGCGGGTCGCGTGCTGCAGCAGGAACACCGTCTCGGGGGTGAACAGATGGGGTTCGCCGTCGCGCCGGTACCGGTACACGCCGCCGCTGTCGAGAAGGGTGTCGGCACAACGGTTCCCGAAGGCATGCCGATGCCGGCGACGGGCGTCGCGGGCCAGGTCGGCGAGCCCGGCGCCGCCCAGTCGGGAGACGGTACCGGGCAGGTACTCGTCGACGACCTCCCGGGCGAGGCCGACGGCCTCGAACGTCTGCGCCGCCGTGTACGAGGCGAGGGTCGAGATGCCGAGTTTGGCCATCACTTCGCGGACACCGGTGACGAGGGCGCGACGGTAGTTCGCCGCGGCCGCCGCCGGGTCCGTGCCGGGAATGCGCCCGGCGGCCGCGAGGGAGCGCACGGTGCCGAGGGCGACGTACGGGCAGACCGCCGCGGCGCCGAACCCGACCAGCGCGGCCACATGGTGGACCTCGCGGGCGTCGCCGGATTCGGCGAGGAGCGCGACGCGGGTGCGCCGCCGGGTGCGGACGAGGTGGTGGTGCACGGCGGCGACGGCGAGCAGCGACGGGATCGGGACGCGGTCCGGACCGCACCCGCGGTCGGTGACGATCAGGATGCCGCGACCGTCGTCGAGGGCGGCGTCGGCGGCGCGGCGCAGGGCCGTGAGTCCCGCCGCGAGGGCCTCGCCGGGGTCGCCGCCGACCGCGAAGTGCGCGGGCAGCGCCCGTGCGGCAAGGGCCGGACGCGGGCCGCCCGGGCCGAGTGCCGCGACGGCGGCGAGGTCGTCGGAGTCGAGCACCGGACCGGGAAGCACCAGCTGCCGGCACGACTTCGCGGACGCGTCGAACAGGTTGTCCTCCGGGCCGGCGACGCGCCGCATCGAGGTGACGACCCGTTCGCGGATGGCATCCAACGGCGGGTTGGTGACCTGGGCGAACAGCTCGACGACGTAGTCGTAGAGCAGCCGGGGGCGCGGCGACAGCACCGCGGGGGCGATGTCGGCGCCCATCGAACCGAGCGGTTCCGCACCGGTCGCGGCCATCGGTTCGAGCAGCACCTCGAGGTCCTCTCGGGTGTAGCCGAACAGCCGGTGGTCCCGATCCGGCTCGTGGTCCGCGGCGGGGTGCCCGGCCGGACGGGGCAGATCCGCCAGGTCGACCTGACCCTCGCGCAGCCACCGGTCGTAGGGGTGGGCGGCGGCGAGGGTGTCGAGCAGTTCGTCGGGCGGGACGATGCGCCCGGTGGCGGTGTCGACGAGGAGCATCCGGCCCGGCTCGAGCCGGCCCTTGTGCACGATGTGTTCCGGTGGCACGTCGAGCATTCCGGTCTCGCTGCCGAACAGGACCCGGTCGTCGGCGGTGCGGCACCAGCGGCCCGGCCGCAACCCGTTGCGGTCGAGTACGGCCCCGAACCACCGTCCGTCGGTGAAGGGCAGGCACACCGGTCCGTCCCACGGTTCGAGCAGCGCGGCATGGAAGCGGTGGAAGGCGCGGCGCCGGGGATCGAGTCCGGGCGCGTTCTCCCAGGCGGGCGGGACGAGCATGGTCACCGCGTGCGGCAGCGAACGCCCGGCGAGATGGAGCAGTTCGAGGACCTCGTCGAGGGTCGCGGAGTCGGACATGTCGGGGGTGCAGAGCGGAAACAGGCGGGTCAGGTCGCCGGGCAGCAGCCCGGTGCGCAGGAGCCCTTCCCGCGCGTGCATCCGGTTCCGGTTGCCGCGGATGGTGTTGATCTCGCCGTTGTGGGCGCTGTACCGGAACGGCTGCGCGAGCCGCCAGGACGGAAAGGTGTTGGTGGAGAAGCGGCTGTGCACGAGTGCGATCGCGCTGGCGCAACGCCGGTCACGCAGGTCGGGGTAGAACCCCGGCAGTTGCTGTGCGGTGAGCATGCCCTTGTAGACGACGGTGCGGGCGGACAGCGACGGAAAGTAGACGTCGCCGGTGTGCTCGGCGCGGCGCCGCAGCGGATACACCCGCCGGTCGAGGTCCACGCCTGCGGGGCGGGCATCGTCCGCGCCTGCGGCGGCGACGAAGAGCTGGCTGATGTGGGGGCGGCAGGCCTCGGCGGTGCGCCCGAGGCCGGCCGGGTCGACGGGAACCTCGCGCCAGCCGAGGACCTCGAGGTCCTCCTCGGCGGCGAGCGTGTGGATCCGTTCGCGGGCCGCTGCCCGGGCGCGTGGGTCGCGGGGCAGAAAGCACAGGCCGGTGGCGTAGCACCCGGGCGGCGGCAGCTCGACGCCGGCGACGGCGTCGAAGAGCCCGGTGGGGAGGGCCAGGGTGATACCGGCGCCGTCCCCGCTGGCGGGTTCCCGGCCGCTGGCGCCGCGGTGGCCGAGGTTGCGCAGCGCGGTGAGCGCGTCGGTGACGGTCCGGTGTGTGCTGCGGCCGCGCAGGTCGACGACCGCGCCCACGCCACAGGAATCCGATTCGCGGGCGGGGTCGTAGAGTCCGCGGGCCTCGGGCATCCCGGAATGCCGCACCGGTCCACCTCCACGTCGCCGGTGTGGGGCGACGTCACGCGTCGTCGGATGAGCGGCCCCGACGGGGTCGCCACGACGGGCGTGCGCTGTGCGGTGTGGGTGGCCGGACCAGGTCCGCCCGACGGTCGAACCGGGGATCGGTCCCGGTGGCGGTCAGTCTACGCGCGCGACGGCCGGCCGCGCGAGGTGCGCGACCGGCCGCCGGGCGGGTGGGTCAGGGCCGCAGCGGGCGGCCGTCGGAGTCGCGGACGCTGCCGGTGAGCATCATGATCCCGTCGATGACGGACCACACCCAGATCACCGGCATGATCACGAAACCGATCAGGACGATCGCCAGCAGGCCGCCGATCCACAGCCCCAGCAGCTGGATGAGGCCGACGGCGGTGCTCCCGAGGTAGAGCCGTCCGACGCCGCAGATCCCGACGAAGGGCAGCAGCAGTTGCAGCAGACCCGCAGTGGTCTTCGACTTGTCGGAGAACGGTTCGCCGGTCGCCGGATCCCGCCCGTACGGGGCGGAGGGATCGCCGTAGGCACCGTAACCGGTGGGCCCGTAACCGGAGGATCCGTAGCCCGGTGCGGAGGCCGGCGGGTACTGCGGCGCGCCCTGGAACTGCGGGTCGGGTGTGCCGTAGACGGGTCCGGTGCCGCCGTACCGGCCGCCGGTCTGTGCCTCGGACTCGTGCGCGGTGCCGTACTGCCCTTCGCTCGACGGCGGCGGATAGCTCGGCGTGGTGCCCCAGCCCGGACCGTTGCCCATGCCCGCATAGGTGTTCCAGCCCGGTCCCGCCGTACCCCAGGTGGGCGCGGTCGACTCGGTGGTGGGCGGCGGAACGGACAGCGACGCCTGGGCGGTCGGATCGTAGTCGGCGGTGCCACCGAACGCGGGCAGTTCCTCGGTGGAGGCCGGCTCGCCGTCGCGTGGTGCGGCGCTCGCGCCGGCTTCGGACGTCTCCTCGGCGGCGGCCTGTTTGCGCAGGTCCGGCCCCGTGGAGGTCTCGTCCTTCTTCCGCAGATCCGGGCCCGTGGGCTCCGGGGACCCCGCGTCGGATGTGGGACCCGGGGATCCCGGGTCGGATGTGGTCACGACTTGTCCCCTTCGTTCTCGCTGCGCGTACCTGACTCGACCTTACCGCCGGGCTCGGCCGGCACCACCGACCCGGACGCGCCGTCGCGGTGCCCGTCGTCGGTCTCGGTTGCGCCACCGGCCGCGGCGGCCTCGTCTGCGCCACCCGGACGGCGGGATTTCAGTTCCTCCGGCGCTTCCCGGCCCTTGCGCGCGACGACGACGTAGGCGACGGCGAGGACGAACACGATGGCGGACGTGAAGGAATTGATCCGGATCCCGGCGATCTCGGTGGCCGGATCGGACCGCATGAGTTCGACGAAGAAGCGGCCCGCGCTGTATCCGGCCACGTAGAGAGCGAACAGTCGGCCGTGTCCGATGCGGAATCGCCGGTCGACGAACACGAGCAGCAGCACGACGAGCAGATTCCACACCAGCTCGTACAGGAACGTCGGGTGCACCACCGCCGCGACCTGCCCGGTGGAGATTCCGTCGATGAGGTCCGGGCTAGTCTGTCCTGCGTCGTTGCGGCGTTCGTAGATCTCGAGGCCCCACGGCACGGTCGTCTCCCGACCGTAGAGTTCCTGGTTGAACCAGTTGCCGAGCCGGCCGATGGCCTGGGCCAGCAGGATCGCCGGGGCCAGCGCGTCACCGAAGGCGGGCAGGGGGACGCCGCGGCGACGGCACCCGATCCAGGCGCCCACCCCGCCGAGGGCGACCGCCCCCCAGATGCCCAGCCCGCCCTGCCAGATCTTCAGCGCGTCGACCGGGTCGGCGCCCGCACCGAAGTACTTCTGCCAGTCGGTGGCGACGTGGTAAAGGCGGCCACCGATCAGACCGAACGGCACCGCCCACACCGCGACGTCGAGCACGGTGCCCGGTTCGCCGCCGCGGGCGACCCAGCGGCGGTCGCCCCAGAAGATCGCGACGACGATCCCGACGATGATGCACAGGGCGTAGGCCCGCAGCGCGATCGGCCCGAGGTACCACACCCCCTGCGGCGGACTGGGCAGATACGCCAGGACGGTGGCGGCGGGGACGGCGGTGGAGGTCACGTGGCCACGCTAGCCGAGCGCACGCCCTCCGCGAGTTCCGTGGTGAGCGCGCGCAACGCGTCGGCGCCCTGCGCCACGGCGGCCACCAGCGCAGAGCCGACGATCACCGCGTCGGCGTAGGCGGCGATCTGGGCGGCCTGGTCCCGCGACCGCACGCCCAGGCCGACACCCACGGGAATCTGCGAGTGCTCGCGCACGCGGGCGACGAGTTCGGGCGCCATGTCCGAGACGGCGTCGCGGGCGCCGGTCACGCCCATCGTGGAGGTGGCGTAGACGAATCCGCGGCAGGAGTCGACGGTCGTGGCGAGACGCTCGGCGGTCGAGGACGGGGCGACGAGGAAGATGCGGTCGAGCCCGTGCCGGTCCGCCGCCGCCATCCACCGCTCGGCCTCGTCGGGAATGAGGTCCGGGGTGATGATGCCCAGTCCTCCGGCGGCGGCGAGGTCGCGGGCGAACTCGTCGATCCCGTACTTGAGGACGATGTTCCAGTAGGTCATCACGACAGCGTGGCCCCCGGCGGCGGCGACGGCCTCGACGACGCGGAACACGTCCCGCACCCGGAAACCCGCCGTGAGTGCCCCGTCGGCGGCGGCCTGGATGGTGGGGCCGTCCATCACCGGGTCGCTGTAGGGGATGCCGACCTCGACGATGTCGCACCCGGCCTGCACGAGCGTTTCGAACGCCTCGATCGAGCGCGGCAGGTCGGGGTACCCGGCGGGGAGATAGCCGACGAGCGCGGCCCGGTTCTCGGCCTTGCATCGGGCGAAGACCTCGCCGAGGCGGGACTGCGGCTGCTGGGCGCTCACTGCGCGGATCCTTCCGTCGTGTCGGGGGTGGCCGGGTCGGCGGGAAGGAGCCCGAACCACCGCGCGGCGGTGTCGACGTCCTTGTCGCCGCGGCCGGACAGATTGACCAGCACGACCGCGCCGGGGCCGAGTTCGCGACCCAGGTCCAGGGCCCCGGCGACGGCGTGCGCCGACTCGATGGCGGGGATGATGCCCTCGGTGCGCGAGAGCAGCGAGAACGCGTCCATGGCCTCGGTGTCGGTGACGGGCCGGTAGTCGGCGCGGCCGATGTCCTTGAGGTAGGAGTGCTCGGGTCCGACGCCGGGGTAGTCCAGGCCGGCGGAGATCGAATGGGACTCGACGGTCTGCCCGTCCTCGTCCTGCAGCAGGTAGGAGTAGGCGCCGTGCAGCGCGCCGGGCGTGCCGCCGGTGATGGTGGCGGCGTGCCGCCCGGTTTCCACGCCGTCGCCGCCGGCCTCGAAGCCGACCAGGCGGACGCCGGGATCGTCGAGGAAGGCATGGAAGATGCCGATGGCGTTGGACCCGCCGCCGACGCAGGCGGTGACGGCATCGGGCAACCGTCCGGTGAGCGCCTGCACCTGCGCGCGCGCCTCCAGGCCGATGATCCGCTGGAAGTCGCGCACCATCATCGGGAACGGGTGCGGGCCGGCGGCGGTGCCGAAGCAGTAGTACGTGTTGTGGGCGTTGGTGACCCAGTCGCGCATCGCCTCGTTGATCGCGTCCTTGAGGGTGCGCGAGCCGCTGGTGGCGGCGACGACCTCGGCGCCGAGCAGGCGCATCCGGGCGACGTTGAGGGCCTGCCGTTCGGTGTCGACCTCGCCCATGTAGACGACACAGTCGAGGCCGAGCAGCGCGCAGGCGGTGGCGGTGGCGACACCGTGCTGCCCGGCGCCGGTCTCCGCGATGACCCGGCTCTTGCCCATCCGTTTGGCGAGCAGGGCCTGGCCGAGCACGTTGTTGATCTTGTGTGAGCCGGTGTGGTTGAGATCCTCGCGCTTGAGCAGGATCCGGGCGCCGCCGGCGTGGTCGCTCAGCCGCTTGGCCTCGTACACCGGGGACGGCCGGCCCGTGTAGTCGCGCTGCAACCGATCGAGTTCGTCGAGGAACCCGTTGTCGACCCGCGCCTTGTCGTATTCGGCGGTGACCTCCTCGATGACCGCCATCAGCGCCTCGGGGACGAACCGCCCGCCGAAGACCCCGAAGTGGCCGCCGGGGTCGGGTTCGTGCGCGCTGTGCTCGGCCACTGCGGCGCTCATGCGGGGCAGACCGCGGCCCTTGGCGGAAAGTACGGGATCGTCTGTGCTCACCCGTCCAGTCTGCCCCAACGTCGCCCCCGCCTCGTCGCCGGGTCCGGGCCGTCGGCGGTGCACCGGACTGCGCTCAGCGCGCGGGCTTCGGGCAGGACGGATGGGTGCCGGCGGTGACCAGTTCGGCAACCGCGTGGCGCGGGTCGCCGCTGGTCACCAGACCCTCACCGACGAGCACCGCGTCGGCGCCCGCGCCGGCATAGGTGAGCAGATCGGAGGGACCGCGCACCCCGGACTCGGCGATCTTGACGACCTCGGTCGGCAACCCCGGCGCGATCCGGGCGAATGTGCTCTTGTCGACCTCGAGAGTCTTGAGATCGCGGGCGTTGACTCCGATGACCGTGGCGCCGGCCTCGAGGGCCCGGTCGGCCTCCTCCTCGGTGTGCACCTCCACGAGCGCCGTCATCCCGAGGGATTCGACACGGTCGACGAGCGAGGTCAGCACGGGTTGTTCGAGGGCGGCGACGATGAGCAGCACGATGTCTGCGCCGTGGGCACGCGCCTCGTGGATCTGGTACGGCCCCACGATGAAGTCCTTGCGCAGCACCGGGATCCGCACCGCGCGCCGCACGGCGTCGAGGTCCTCGAGGCTGCCCTGGAACCGGCGCTGCTCGGTGAGCACGCTGATCGCGCGGGCACCGCCGGCCTCGTAGGCCTTGGCGAGTTCGGCGGGATCGGAGATGTCGGCGAGCGCACCCTTCGACGGGCTCGCCCGCTTGACCTCGGCGATCACGGCGATTCCCGGCTCGAGCAACGCGGCCTTGGCGTCGAGGGACGGGGGCGCGGCGGCGGCCGCGGCCTTGACCGCAGCGAAGTCGAGGACCGCTTCCCGGGCGGCGACGTCGGCGCGCACCCCTTCGAGTATCGAGTCGAGAACTGTCATCGTGGCTCGAAGTCCTTTCGCCCCTGTCAATCCGATGTGAGAAAGCTCATCGGAGTTTCTTGAAGGGTAGTGCGCGCCCTCACCGACCCGTGCGGCGGGTCCCCGAATCGTCGGTGCCGCCCTCCCCGCCTCGATCGGCGGACCGGTCGTCGGCGGCGTCGACCGTGGGGTCCTCCCCCGCGTCGAGCGCGTCCCACAGCGTGCGTTCGGTGACCGGCTCGTCGGCGGTGTCCCGGCGGACCGTGGCCTCCCGGCGGGCGGCGGGGCTGTCGTAGCGGGACGACAGCCCCGCCCGGGCCCGCGGGGTGCGCCACAGCTGCACCGCGGCGGCCAGCGCGGCGACGGCACCGGCCAGGGCGAGCAGCGCCGGGGCGGTGGCGACGGTGAGGGAGGTGACCTCGGCGCGTGCGGGCAACTCGGCGATGCGCGCCGCGGTCGCGTCGTCGGCGCTCCCGGTGAGCAGGCCCACCGCCGGAACGGCGGCAGCGACCGCGACGACCGCGACGAGCACCGCCAGCACCCGCAGTGCCCACCCGCGCACCGCGAAGGACGCCGCGACCGCGGCCAGCAGCGCCAGGGCGAGCGGGGTCAGCGCAGCCGCCCACGTCCCCCCGACGAGCCCGGTGACCCGGTCCTCACCGAGGCCGTCGGAGGAGGTGACGGTCACCCAGGTCAGGCGGCTCGCACCCCACAGCGCGGCGGCGGCGGTCGCGAGCAGCGCGGCGGTCGCGCCGCGGCGCCGCCCGGTGGCGTCGCGAGCACTCACGACCGGTCCCCGTCGTACGGGGTGAGGGTGCCGGCGGCGGCGACGGCGGAGAGCACCGCCATGGCCTTGTTGCGCGCTTCGGTGTCCTCGTAGACCGGGTCGGAGTCGGCCACGACGCCGGCACCGGCCTGCACGTAGGCGACGCCGTCCTTGACCAGGGCGGAACGGATCGCGATGGCGGTGTCGGCGTCACCGGCGAAATCGAGGTAGCCGACGATGCCGCCGTAGATGCCGCGCCGGGTCGGTTCGAGCTCGTCGATCAGTTCCATCGCCCGCACCTTGGGGGCACCGGACAGGGTCCCGGCGGGAAAGCACGCGGTGACCGCGTCGAGGGCGTGCCGGCCTTCGGCGAGGCGACCGGTCACGGTCGAGACGAGGTGCATGACGTGGCTGTAACGCTCGATGTGCCGGTAGTCGTGCACCTTGACCGTGCCGGGTTCGCACACCCGGCCCAGGTCGTTGCGGCCGAGGTCGACGAGCATGAGGTGCTCGGCGTTCTCCTTCTCGTCGGCGAGCAGGTCCTTCTCGAGCAGGATGTCCTCCTCCTCGCTGGTGCCGCGCCAGCGGGTGCCGGCGATGGGATGCGTGGTGGCGACGCCGTCGGCGACGGTCACCAGCGCCTCCGGGCTCGAGCCGACGATGGAGAACGCGGTGCCGCCGTCGCCGTCGGGAACGTGCATGAGGAACATGTACGGGCTCGGGTTCGAGGCCCGCAGCATCCGGTACACGTCGATCGGCGCCGCGGGGCAGTCGATCTCGAAGCGCTGGGACAGCACCACCTGGAACGCCTCGCCGGCCTCGATCTCGCCGATGAGCCGGCGCACGTCGGCGCCGAAGCCGTCGGTGGTGCGCTGGCGCCGGTAGTCGGGGGCGGGGCGGTCGAAGGTCGAGACGGTCGACGGGGCCGGCGCGGCCAGCGCCGCGGTCATCCGGTCCAGCCGGGCGACGGCGTCGTCGTACGCCTCGTCGACGCGCTCGTCGGAACCGTCCCAGTTGACGGCGTTGGCGATGAGGGTGATCGCGCCCTCGTGGTGGTCGACGGCGGCGAGGTCGGTGGCGAGCATCATCACCGTCTCCGGGATGTGCAGGTCGTCGACAGCGTGTTCGGGCAGCCGTTCGATCCGGCGCACGACGTCGTAGCCGAGGTAGCCGACCATGCCGCCGGTGAGCGGGGGCAGGCCGTGCAGCCGCTCGGTGTGCAGCAGCTGCAACGTCTGCCGCAGCACGTCGAGGGGGTTGCCGCCGGTGGGGGCCCCGGCGGGCACGTGCCCGTACCAGGTGGCCTCGCCGTCGACCACGGTGAGCGCGGCGGGGCTGCCTGCGCCGATGAACGACCACCGGGACCAGGACCGGCCGTTCTCGGCGGATTCGAGCAGGAAGGTGCCGGGCCGGTCGGCGGCGAGCTTGCGGTACGCCGACAACGGAGTCTCCGCGTCGGCGAGGACCTTGCGGGTCACGGGGACGACCCGGTGCTCGGCGGCGAGGAGCCGGAACTGCTCGCGGGTGGTGGTGGAGTCGGGTCGACCGCCCTCGGTGGGGTCGGGCGCCGCTGCGGGGATGGTGGTGGGCTCGCCGGACATGGCGCCCATCATCCCAGGGCCTGCCGCGACGAGCGCGGTCGCGGTAGCGTCACCGGACATGAGAGCCGGTGATACCGCCCCCGACTTCACGGCGAACGACCAGGACGGGCGTCCGCGGACCCTGTCCGCGCTGCTGGCGGACGGGCCGGTGGTGCTGTTCTTCTATCCGGCCGCGTTCACCCCCGTGTGCACGGCGGAGGCGTGCCACTTCCGGGATCTGGCGGCCGAGTTCGCGGCCGTCGGCGCGACCCGGATCGGTATCAGCACCGACCCGGTGGACCGGCTGGGCGCATGGTCGACACGCCAGTCGTTCGACTTTCCGCTGCTGTCCGACCCGGACGGCGAGGTGGCGGCCCGGTTCGGGGTGCGCCGGGGGCTGCTCGCCCGGCTGTCGCCGGTCAAGCGGACCACGTTCGTGCTGGACACCGACCGCACCGTGCTCGAGGTGATCGCCAGCGAGGTGCGCCCCGACGTGCACGCGGACCGCGCCCTCGCGGCGCTGCGGGCGCGGCGCGCGGCCCGGGACTGACGGTCAGTCCACCTGGACGGAGCGCTTCGCCAATCCCATCCAGAACCCGTCGATCACCTGCCGGGGCGCCCGCTCCGGGTCGCTCGACGCGCCGAGGGTGACGAACAGCGGGGCGAAGTGCTCGATCGTCGGGTGGGCGTACGGCATGCCGGGCGCCCGGGTGCGGAAGTCGAGCAGACCGTCGACGTCGCCGGCGGCGAGCCGCTCGGCGGCCCATGCGTCGAACTCGGCGGACCAGCCCGGCGCGGCGGCCTCGGGACGCGGGTCGCGCAGGAACGGCAGACCGTGGGTGGTGAAGCCGGAGCCGACGACGAGCACACCCTGCTCCCGGAGGGGCCGCAGCCGCGCGCCGAGCGCGAGCAGCCGCGCCGGCTCGAGGGTGGGCAGGGAGATCTGCAGGACCGGGATGTCCGCGTCCGGGTACATGACGGTGAGCGGCACGTACGCGCCGTGGTCGAGACCGCGGTGCGGCTGCTGCACGACGGGTTCGCCGTCGGGCATGAGCGCGGCCACCGTGCGGGCGAGGTCGGGGGCACCGGGCGCCGGGTAGGTGACCTCGTAGAAGCGGCGGGGGAACCCGCCGAAGTCGTACACGAGCGGGGTACCGGTGGTGGTGGCACCGATCGTCAGCGGCGCGGACTCCCAGTGCGCGGAGACCACGAGGATCGCGGTGGGGGTCGGCAGGTCGGCGGCCCAGCGCTGCAGCTGCGCCACCCACGTCGCGCTGTCGACCAGGGGCGGCGCACCGTGACTGAGGAACAGGGCGGGCATGAGACTCACACGAACTCCTAATGTTGAAGCTTCAACAATACTACCCGAGGCCGCGCCGGGGCCTCCGGAACGTCCCGGCGGGGATGGATCGGCGACGGGGCGGGTATCCCCCGCCCATGACCGGAACACAGGGCCCGAAAGTGGTCGTCACGGGCGCGACCGGAAACGTGGGCACCAGCGTCACGGCGGCACTCGCCGCCCGGGAGACCATCGGATCGGTGATCGGCATCGCCCGCCGCCCCACCGACTGGCGCTGCCCCAAGACCGACTTCGTCGTCGCCGACGTCGCCCGCGACGACCTGCACGAGCTGCTGCGGGGTGCCGACGCGGTCGTTCACCTGGCCTGGCTCTTCCAGCCCACCCACAAACCCGAGGTCACCTGGCGCAACAATGTTCTCGGATCGATCCGGGTGTTCGAGACCGCCGCCGCGGCGGGCGTCCCCGCCGTGGTGCACGCCTCGTCGGTCGGCGCCTACTCGCCGGGACCCCAGCACGAACGGATCGACGAGCGCTGGCCCACCCACGGCTGGCCCGGCGCCGCATACCCGCGGGAGAAGGCGTACCTCGAACGCTGGCTCGACGCGTTCGAACTGCGGCACCCCGACCTCCGGGTGGTCCGGATGCGGCCCGGGTTCATCTTCAAGCGCGAGTCCGCCACCGCCCAGCGCCGACTGTTCGCCGGACCGTTCGTCCCCGGACGCCTCGTCCGCGCCCTGCCCGTCGTCCCTCGCACCGCCGGGCTGCGGATGCAGGTACTGCACACCGAGGACGCCGCCGACGCGTACGTGCGGGCCGTGCTGCGACCGGTGCGGGGCGCCTTCAATCTCGCCGCCGAGCCCCCGGTCGACACCGAAGTCCTCGCCGAGATCCTCGGGGCCCGCACGGTGCCCGTCCCGGCCGCGGCGCTGCACGCGGCCGTCGCCGTCGCCTGGCACGCCCGGCTCGCCCCCGCCTCCCCCGGGCTGCTCGACACGGTGCTGCGGCTGCCGCTCATGGACTGCACTCGCGCCCGCACGGATCTCGAGTGGATCCCCCGGTTCTCGCCCCGGGCCACTCTCGAGGAGTTCCTGACCGGACTCCGCGACGGCGCGGGACTGCCGACGCCGCCCCTGACGGCGGACAGCATGGGCGGCCGACTGCACGAGGTCGCCACCGGCATGGGACAGCGCCCCTGACCATCGGCTCCGACGGGACGCCGGCCTCCCGCACCGGCGGTCCCGATAGGGTGGACGATCGAGAAAGGACGGTGCACCAGTGGGCTCCGCGCAGATCGACGACACCGAGTGGCTGACCGCATCCCAGCAGCGGGCCTGGCGGAAACTGGTGGCACTGATCACCCGGTTGCCGGCCGCGCTCGACACGCAGCTGCAGCGGGACTCGGCGCTCACCCACTTCGACTACTCGGTCCTCGCCGAGCTGTCCGAGGCGCCCGGCCGGCGGCTGCGCCTGTCCGAGCTGGCGCAGCTGTCCAACGCGTCGCTCTCGCGGCTGTCCCACGTGGTGACCAAGCTGGAGAACGCCGGGTGGGTGCGCCGGCAGAGCGTGCCCGGCACGCGCGGCTCGTACGCGGTGCTCACCGACGCCGGCATGACCAAGCTCGTCGAAGCGGCGCCCGGTCACGTCGCGACCGTCCAGGCCCTGGTGTTCCGGGGCCTCGACGACGAACAGGTCGCCGCGCTCACCGAGCTCGGCACCGCACTGCTCGGGCAGCTCGACCGGGGCATCGCCGCCGGGACCGGCAAGGCCTGACTCCGACGACCGCCCGTCCGGCGGGACCTCCGCTCAGCCGAGCGCCTGGGCCCGCAGGTCGCGGGCCAGGTGGTCGCGCTGCTCGACCACCAGGCGCCGCAATGCCGCCGGGGCGTCGGCGTGCGCGTCGAGCCACCGGTCGCTCGGCTCGAGGGTGTCCCCGGCCGGGAACAACCCGACGACGATCCGGCGCGCCATCTCGATACTGCGCTCGGACCACACCGTGCGGATCGCGGCGAAGTAGTCGTCGTCGAACGGGGCGATCAGTTCCCGGTGCGCCCCGGCCCGGAACCCGGCGATGGTGGCGTCGAGGTGCTCGTTCGACAGCGCCGTGTCGGTGAGGATCGCGGTCCACGCCTGTTCCTTGACCGCGGCGAGTGGTCGCGCGGCCAGGGCGCGCAGCCGAGCGGTCCGTCCGGAACCGGTGTCGTCGCGGGCGAGTTCCCCGTCGAGATCGGCGGGTTCCGCGTGCCCGGTGGCCGCCAGGGCGGTCCACAGCTGCCAGCGCAGATCCGGATCCGACCGCAGCCCCTGCGGTGCCTTCCCGGTCCCGTCGAGCATCGCCCGTAGCTCCGCGGCGCGGGTGTCGTCGACGGTGGCGGCCGTCGCGACCGCGCGGGCCCAGGCGAGTTGCCCGTCCGACCCCGGCTCGGCGGTGAACGTCGCCGTCCAGGCCGCTTCCAGCCAGAGGCGGCGCTGCTCGGGCCGGCTCGTCATCGGCAGGTAGTGCTCGATCGCATAGGACGCGTTCGCCGTCAGCGCGGTCAGCAGGGCCGGATTCGATTCGGACACCGCGAACCTGCGGACCGCGGCCAGGTACCGCGCCGCGCTCAGCTCCCCGTCACGGGTGGCGTTCCACAGCACCGACCAGATCAATCCCCGCGCCAGCGGGTCGGCGACGCGGTCGAGCGAATGCTCCACCGTCTCGAGCGAGCGTGGATCGAGCCGGACCTTGGCGTAGGTCAGGTCGGCGTCGTTGAGCAGGATCAGCGGCGCGGGCGCGCACTCGATCGGGGTGCGTTCGGCCTCGAGGTCGACCTCGACGCGGCGCCGGCAGACCAGGTCGCCGTGCTCGTCGAAGTCGTAGTGCCCGACGGCCAGCCGGTGGGGTCGCGCCGGCCGCTGGACGATCGCGGACCGCCCCTCCCCCGCGTCCTCGAGCGTCAGGGTCGACACACCGCTGGTCTGCAACCAGGCGCGCGCCCAGCCCGACAGATCCCGCCCCGACGTCGCCGACAGCTCGGCGAGCAGATCCGCGAGAGTGGTGTTCCCGAAGGCGTGCCTGCGGAAGTAGCGCCGCGCGCCCTCGAAGAAGGCGTCCCGCCCGACGAAGGCGACGAGCTGCTTGAGGACGCTCGCGCCCTTCGCATACGTGATGCCGTCGAAGTTGAGTTTGGCGGCCTCGAGGTCGCCGATGTCGGCGACGATCGGGTGGGTCGTCGGCAACTGGTCCTGCAGGTAGGCCCATGCCTTGCGCCGGTTCGCGAAGGCGACCCACGCGTCGGTGAACTCGGTGGCCTCGGCGCTGACCAGCGCGCCCATGTAGTCGGCGAAGGACTCCTTGAGCCACAGGTCGTCCCACCACGTCATGGTGACGAGGTCGCCGAACCACATGTGGGCCATCTCGTGCAGGATCGTGTTCGCGCGGGCCTGGTACTGCGCGGTGGTGGCGGCGCCGCGGAACACATACGCCTCGGTGAAGGTGACGCACCCCGGATTCTCCATCGCACCCAGGTTGTACTCGGGCACGAACACCTGGTCGTACTTGCCGAACGGGTAGGGATAGCCGAAATGGTCGGCGTAGAAGTCCATCCCCTGCCGGGTCACCGCGAAGACCGCGTCGGCGTCGAGGTACTGCGCCAGCGAGGCGCGGCACAACACGGCCAGGGGAACGGCGAGTTCGTCCCGGCCCCAAGAGGATTCGGCGCGGTGGTACGGTCCCGCCACGACGGCGGTGATGTAGGTGGAGATCGGCAGTGTCGGCGCGAACTTCACCGTCTGGGCGTCGCCGAGCGACTCTCGTTCGGCGACATGCTGATTGGACAGCACCTGCCAGCCCGCCGGGGCGGACACGACGAAGGTGAACGGCGCCTTCATGTCCGGCTGTTCGAAGCACGCGAACACGCGTCGCGCGTCCGCGGGTTCGTACTGCGTGTACAGGTAGGTCCGGCCGTCGGCGGGATCGAGGTACCGGTGCAGACCCTCGCCGGACCTGCTGTAGCTTGCGGTGGCGACGACGGTGACGACGTTGTGCGCGCGCAGGCCGCTCAGCCCGATGCGCGCGCCGTCGTACCGGACGGGCACCGCCGCGCCGTTGAGCACGACCGACTGCACCGCGGGGCCGAGGAAGTCGAGCCACGTCGCGTCCGCAGTCGCGGAGAACTCGACCGTCGTCGTGGTCGTGAAGCCGGGGTTCCCGGCGTCCGGGGCGCCGCGCAGGTCGAGCTCGACGTGGTAGCTGCGGACCGACACGGCCCGGGAACGCTCGGCGGTTTCGGCTCGGGTCAGGTTCGCGGACTCCATACGGCGATCCTGCCAGGATCGCCGTCCGGGACCGTCGGCCGGCGCGCGTCGCGGGCGGTGCGCTCTACCCGAGCGGGACACCTCCGACTCCCCACTGCTCCCGCGGCACCTCGGTGATGGTCACCCACACCGACTTCGCATCCTTGCCCGTCGCCTCCGCGTAGGCCTTGGTCACCGCCTCGATGGTGGCGCGCTTCTGCTCGACGGTGAGACCGGGGGTCTGGCTGATCTGGATGAGAGGCATGGGTGCATTGTGCCGCACCGCCGGTCGACGAGGCGTAACGAAACAATCCGGTCGGTCGATTTCCCCTCGGACACCGTCCTCGTCATGCATCACCTCTCGGAAGGATCAGCATGGGATCGTCGGAACTGTTCACCGAGTTCGTCGGCTGGGCCGCGGAAGGCTTCCTCACGGGGGATCCGATCCGGTCGGCCATCGGCACCGTCGTGTTCCTCGGACTCGGCCTGTGGAGCCTGCTCACCGGCGCGCCGATCGTCATCTGACGGCCGCTCCGCGGCCGGTGTGTCCTTTGGGCTGCTGGAGCAGCCCAAAGGACACACCGGCGCCGGAGGCGCCTATTCGGCGGCGAGCAGGACGTCCGCGTCGAAGCACGTGTGGGTGCCGGTGTGGCACGCGGCCCCGACCTGGTCGACGACGAGCAACACCGTGTCGCCGTCGCAGTCGAGCCGCACCTCGTGCACGTGCTGGGTGTGGCCGGAGGTCTCGCCCTTGACCCAGTACTGTCCGCGTGAACGCGAGAAGTACGTCGCCGTGCGGGTCTCGAGGGTCCGCGCGAGCGCCTCGTCGTCCATCCATGCCATCATCAGCACCTCGCCGGTGGCGCGTTCCTGCGCGACGGCGGCGAACAGCCCCGCCTCGTTGCGCTTGAGCCGCGCCGCGATCGCCGGATCCAGCCTGTTCATCGCACCTCGATCCCCTCTGCGCGCATCGCCGCCTTCACCTGCGGGATGGTGAGCTCCCCGAAATGGAACACGCTGGCCGCGAGCACCGCGTCGGCGCCGGCGTGCACGGCCGGCGCGAAGTGCTCCACCGCTCCGGCGCCGCCGCTGGCGATCACCGGCACGTGGACCGCGGCGCGCACCGCCTGGATCATCGGCAGGTCGAATCCGGACTTGGTGCCGTCGGCGTCCATCGAGTTCAGCAGGATCTCCCCCACCCCGAGTTCCGCGCCGCGGCGGGCCCATTCGACGGCGTCGATGCCGGTGCCCCGACGACCGCCGTGCGTGGTGACCTCCCAGCCCGACGGGGTGTCGTCCTCGCCGTCGGGCACGGTGCGGGCGTCGACGGACAGCACGATGCACTGCGAGCCGAACCGCTCGGACATCTCGCGCAGCACCTCGGGGCGGGCGATGGCAGCGGTGTTGATGCTGACCTTGTCCGCGCCGGCCCGCAGCAGCCGATCCACGTCCTCGACGGTGCGCACACCGCCGCCCACCGTCAACGGGATGAACACCTGTTCGGCCGTGCGGCTGACCACGTCGAGCATGGTGCCGCGATCGCCGCTGGACGCGGTGACGTCGAGGAAGGTCAACTCGTCCGCGCCCTGCAGGTCGTACGCAGCGGCGAGCTCGACGGGATCACCGGCGTCGCGCAGGTTCTCGAAGTTCACCCCCTTGACGACGCGGCCGGCGTCGACGTCCAGACACGGGATCACCCGCACTGCCAGGGTCATGTAATTCGGTCCTCCTCGGGGACGGGACCGGCGAGCGATCCCACGATGTCGAGTATCTCCTCGTGCACACCCGGCGCTCCGGCGACCACCGAACCGGATCCGATGCGCCAGGGCTCGCCGGCGAAGTCGGTGGCGCGGCCACCGGCTGCCCGGACCAGAGCGACACCGGCGGCGTTGTCCCACGGGTGGTGTCCGAAGACGACGGCCGCGCCGAGCACGCCGGCCGCCGTGTACGCCAGGTCCACTCCGGTCGAACCGTGCATGCGCAGGCGGGAGACCCGGCGGCTGAGCTCGGTGATGACATCGAGACGGCGTCGGCCCGGGATGCGCCCGCGGCTGTCGATGTCGAAGCTGCCCACACCGACCATCACCTCCCCGAGAGCCGCCGGCTGCAGCGGCGGCTGGGGACGGCCGTTGCGCAGCAGCGGCCCGCCGGCGGTGGCCGCGAACCGGTCTCCGACGAACGGCAACCAGGTCAGTCCGAGGACCGGGTCGCCGTCCCGGACGAGCGCGAGCAGGATCCCCGCCGTGGGGAGCCCGGCCGAGTAGTTGACGGTGCCGTCGATGGGGTCGAGCAGCCATACCGTGCCCGAATCGGCTTCGGGACCGCCGAACTCCTCACCGTGCACGGAGATGCCGGTGCGCCGCTCGAGTTCGGAGGAGATGCTCCGTTCGAGCTCGAGGTCGAGGTCGGTGGCGAAGTCGTTGGGGCCCTTGTCCACCGAGCGCGGCGCCCCGCGACCGGCGACGAAACGTTCCGACGCGACGTCGAGCACCTCGCCGGCGACGGCGAGCAGGCTGGACAGGTCGGCGGGCGTGGTCATCGGATCAGCGCGAGACCGCGTCGAGTGCCTCGGTGAGCGTGAACCGACCGGCGTACAGCGCCTTGCCGACGATGGCACCCTCGACGCCCCGGTCGACGAGACCGGCGATCGCCCGCAGGTCGTCGAGGGCGGACACGCCGCCGGAGGCGACGACGGGAGCGTCGGTGGCGGCGCAGACCTGGGCGAGCAGATCGAGGTTGGGGCCGGTGAGGGTGCCGTCCTTGGTGACGTCGGTGACGACGTACCGGCTACAACCGTCGCGGTCGAGCCGCGCGAGGACCTCCCACAGGTCGCCGCCGTCGGAAACCCAGCCGCGGCCGCGCAGACGCCACTGTCCGTCGATGAGCTTGACGTCGAGTCCGACGGCGATGCGGTCGCCGTACTCGGCGATGGCGCGGGCGCACCAGTCGGGATCCTCGATAGCGGCGGTGCCGAGGTTGACACGGGCGCACCCGGTGGCCAGCGCCGCTTCGAGGGACTCGTCGTCGCGGATACCGCCCGACAGTTCGACCTTCACATCGAGCTCGCCGACGACGTCGGCGAGGAGCTCGCGGTTGGAGCCACGCCCGAAGGCGGCGTCGAGATCGACGAGGTGCACCCATTCGGCGCCGGCGTTCTGCCATTCGAGGGCGGCATCGCGCGGAGAGCCGTAGCTGGTCTCGCTGCCCGCCTCTCCCTGGACGAGGCGAACTGCTTCACCGTTGGCGACATCGACTGCAGGCAAAAGGACCAGGCTCACTGCGCCCATGCTAGCGGGTCGCGGCGGCCGCCGAGCACCGGCCCCGACGGTCAAACGTCCCCGTCGCGGCGCGGCACATCGTTACCGTCGCGGCGCGGCACATCGTTACCGTCGCGGCGCGGCACATCGTTACCGTCGCGGCGCGGCACATCGTCCCCGTCGCGGCGCGGCACATCGTTACCGTCGCGGCCGAAGGCGCGGCGCGTCATCCGTGTCGAGACGACGCCCATCGCGCCGATCGCGCCGGCCACGCCGGCGAGGGCGACGATCAACGCGACGACGGGCCCCGGTTGCAGCACCCCGATCACGACGGTGGCGAGCAGGAGCACGCCCGTGGCGGCACCCATCGCGGTCAGGGCCAGCCGGCCGAGCGAGAAGCCCGGCCGGGCCGGGTCGTCGCCCGCGCCGCGGTTCACAAACTGCCGACCCAGTTGCGCAGCAGTTCGGCCCCGGCGTCACCGGACTTCTCGGGATGGAACTGCGTCGCCGACAGCGGGCCGTTCTCGACCGCGGCGAGGAACCGCACGCCGTGCTCGGCCCAGGTCAGTGCGGGCGGAGCGATGAGCTCCGACGGCGGCAGCTCCCACGTCTGCGCGGCGTAGGAGTGCACGAAGTAGAACCGGGTGTCGGGGTCCATGCCCGCGAACAGCACGCTGTTGTCGGGGGCGTCGACGGTGTTCCACCCCATGTGCGGCAATACCGGCGCATCGAGGCGTTCGACGGTGCCGGGCCATTCGCCGCAGCCGTCGGTCTCGACCCCGAATTCCACACCCTTGTCGAAGAGGATCTGCATGCCGACGCAGATGCCGAGCACGGGACGGCCGCCGGCGAGCCGCTGGCCGATGATGCGGTCCCCGCGCACCGCCTTCAGTCCCGCCATGCACGCCGCGAACGCGCCGACACCGGGCACGACCAGGCCGTCGGCGGCGAGCGCGACCTGCGGGTCGGCGGTCACCTCCACCTGCACGCCGGTGCGCGCCACCGCGCGCGTCGCCGAATGCAGATTGCCGGAGCCGTAGTCGAGGACGGCGACCTTGGTTGCGCTCATGGCCTCGATTCTATGGGGCCGCGCCGCGCCGCTCCGACGGCCCGGCGATCCGCGCGAGCAGCGGCAGGAGCGGCACGAGCAGCGCGACGGTGGCGAAGGCGGCGGGATAGCCTGCGACGGTGGCGATCCCGCCGAGCAGCAGGGATCCGGCCCCGGTGCCCGCGTCGAAGCCGATGTTCCAGGCGGCGCTCGCGGCGCCGATGTGGGCGGGTCCGGCGCGACGGAACGCCAGCATCAGCGCGTCGTTCTGGACGATCCCGAAACCGAGACCGAATACCACGGCCGCACCGAGCAGTACCGCCGCGCCACCGCGCTCGTCCGCGGCGAGCGCGAACGGCACCATCGCCACGGCGACCAGACCGAGCCCGGCCGGCAGGAGCCGGCCCGCACCGATCCGGTCCGCGACCGCGCCGGCACCGTAGCGGCCGACGAGGGTGGACGCGCTGATCAGCGCCAACGCGACCGCCACGTACCCGGAGGCCGCGGGTACGGCGATCGCCAGCAGCGAGGTGAGGCCACCGTAGGCGACAGCGCCGGCGGCGATCGCCACCGCCGGCAGGGCCAGTGCGCCGAGCGGCATGCGGCTTCCGGCCGCGCCGGGGCGGCGGGCGACCACTCGCGGCAGGCGCGCTATCGCGACGAGCGCGAACGTGGGCACCGCTGCGCCGAGCACGAACACGGGCACGGTGGAGGCCCGCTCGGCGACGGCCAGGCCGAGCGGCAGGCCGACCATCTGCGCCGCGGCGATGGCGATGCCCTGTGCCCCGGTGGCGCGACCGAGCAGCCGGGCGGGGGCGAGTTCGGCCACGAGCGCGGCGCTGGCCACGGTGATCATGCCGAAGCCGATGCCGCGCACCGCGGAGGTCGGCAGCACCACGGCCGGATGCAGTGACAGCAGGAGCAACAGCGACGGCACGCCGAGGAGCAGGCATCCGGCGGCGAGCACGGTGCGGTAGCCGCGGGCCCGGACCAGGCGCGGGACGGCCGGCTGGGTGAGCACGGTCGCGGCCATGAACACTGCCGTCACCGCGCCGGCGAGGGTGCCGCTGCCGCCGGCGTCGGCGACGGCCTGCGGCACCACGGGCAGCAGCAGGGAGAAGCCGGCGAACGCGCCCGCCGCCATCGCCCAGGCGGCGGGCAGGCCCGGCACCCCGATCAGGCCGGGCCGATCCGAGGGGGTCAGAGCAGCCTCAGCACGCCGGCGATCGCGGCAAGCAGGGTCAGCGCCAGCAGCACTCCGGCGAAGAGGTTGTTCCCGGCCCGCCACATCGACCAGGTGCCGCCTGCGGCGAGGCCGGCCACCATGAACAGGCCGTAGGTCAGGACGACGTCCACTACAGGGTGCCCTTGGTCGACGGCACGCCGCTGACCCGGGGATCCGGCTCGACGGCCTGGCGCAACGCTCGCGCGACGGCCTTGAATTCGGCCTCGGTGATGTGGTGCTGGTCGCGGCCGTAGAGCACGCGGACGTGCAGGGCGATGCGGGCGTGGAAGGCCAGGGATTCGAACACGTGCTTGTTGATCACGGTCGAGTACGGCACGCCGGGGTAACCGCCGATCACCGAGTGCACCATGTAGTCCGGTTCGCCGGTGTGCACGCAGTAGGGACGGCCGGAGACGTCCACCGCCGCGTGCGCGAGGGTCTCGTCCATCGGGATGAAGGCGTCCCCGAAGCGGCGGATGCCGCGCTTGTCCCCGAGCGCCTGGTTCAGCGCCTGGCCGAGGACTATGGCGGTGTCCTCGACGGTGTGGTGCGCCTCGATCTCGATGTCGCCCTGCGCGCGCACGGTCAGGTCGAAGCTGGCGTGCTGACCGAGTGCGGTGAGCATGTGGTCGTAGAACGGGACACCGGTGGCGATGTCGGTGCGGCCGGTGCCGTCGAGGTTCAGCTCGACGACGATGGACGACTCCTTGGTGGTCCGTTCGATCCGCGCGGTGCGCGGGGTGGGGGTGGTCTGCTCGCTCATCGCGCGTCCTCGATCTCGGTGGCGGCGAGCTTTTCGCTCACCCGTAGCAGTTCGTCGTTCTCGTGGGGCAGGCCGACGGTGGTGCGCAGGAACCCGGGGATGCCGACGTCCCGGATCAGCACTCCCTCGTCGAGGTAGCGGCGCCAGGTGGCGGCGGCGTCGGCGAAGCGGCCGAACAGGACGAAATTCGCATCCGAAGGCACCACGTGGTAGCCGAATCGGGTCAGCTCGGTCACGATGCGGTCGCGTTCGGCGCACAGCCGCGCGACCGAGCCGAGAGTCTCGTCGGCGTGGCGCAGCGCGGCGCGGGCGGCGGCCTGGGTGAGCACCGACAGGTGGTAGGGCAGCCGCACGAGCAGCAGCGCTTCGACGACGGCGGGCGCGGCGGCGAGGTAGCCGAGCCGGCCACCGGCGAACGCGAACGCCTTGCTCATGGTGCGCGAGACGATCACCTTGGCCGGGTACTCGTCGATCAGGGCGAGCGCGCTGGGGGCGGCGGAGAACTCGGCGTAGGCCTCGTCGACGATCACGATGCCGGGGGCGGCCGCGCAGATCGCGCGCAGCTCGTCCAGCGGGATGCTGTGTCCGGTCGGGTTGTTGGGGCTGGTGACGAAGACCACGTCGGGGCGCTGCACCCGGATGGCGGCGACCGACGAGTCGACGTCGAGGGTGAAGTCCTCGCCCCGGTACGTGGGCAACCACTCGGTCTGGGTGCCGTCGGCGATGATCGGGTGCATCGAGTAGGACGGCACGAACCCCATCGCGGAGCGGCCCGGGCCGCCGAAGGCCTGCAGGATCTGCTGCAGGATCTCGTTGGATCCGTTGGCGGCCCAGACGTTCTCGACGCTCACGGCGACCCCGGTCTGCCGCGTGAGGTAGGCGGCCAGGTCGGTGCGCAGCGCGACGGCGTCACGGTCGGGGTAGCGGTGCAGCTGCGCGGCAGCCTCGCGCACCGACTCGGCGACGTCGTCGATCAGCGCCGGCGTCGGCGGGTGCGGGTTCTCGTTGGTGTTCAGCTGCACCGGCACCGTCAGCTGCGGCGCACCGTAGGCGGACTTGCCGCGCAGGTTCTCCCGCAGTGGCAGGTCGTCGACGGTGATACCGGATCCCGGCGTGCTCACTGCTGGTCCTCGAAGCGCAGCCGTACCGCCTCGCCGTGGGCGGGCAGGTCCTCGGCGGTGGCGAGGGTGATCACGTGTCCCGCGACGTCCTCGAGCGCCTCCCGGGTGTACTCGACGACGTGGATGCCCCGCAGGAACGTCTGCACGCTCAGGCCGGACTGGTGCCGGGCGCAGCCGGCGGTGGGCAGCACGTGGTTCGAGCCGGCGCAGTAGTCGCCGAGGCTGACCGGCGCCCAAGGACCGACGAAGATCGCGCCCGCAGCCCGCACCCGCGCCGCGACCGCGGACGCGTTCTCGGTCTGGATCTCGAGGTGTTCGGCGGCGTAGGCGTTCACGACCTGCAGACCCTGGTCGACATCGTCGACGAGGACGATCCCGGACTGGCTGCCCGACAACGCGGTCCGTACACGTTCGCGGTGCTTGGTGCGCTCGAGCTGGGCGTCGACGGCGGCGTCGACGGCGTCGGCGAGGTCGGCGCTGGTGGTGACGAGCACCGACGCCGCCATGACGTCGTGCTCGGCCTGGCTGATCATGTCGGCGGCGACGTGCACCGGGTCGGCGGTGTGGTCGGCCAGGATGGCGATCTCGGTGGGGCCGGCCTCGGCGTCGATGCCGACCACGGCGCGGCACAGGCGCTTGGCGGCGGTGACGTAGATGTTGCCCGGGCCGGTGATCATGTCCACGGGCGCCAGTTCGGCACTGTCGGTGTCGGTGCCGCCGTAGCTGAGCAGCGCCACGGCCTGGGCCCCGCCGACGGCCCACACCTCGTCGACGTCGAGCAGGGCGGCAGCGGCGAGGATCGTCGGGTGCGGCAGGCCCCCGAAGTTCGCCTGCGGCGGGGAGGCGACGACGAGCGACTCGACACCGGCGGCCTGGGCGGGCACGACATTCATCACGACCGACGAGGGGTAGACGGCGTTGCCGCCGGGCACGTACAGCCCCACCCGCTCGACCGGCACCCAGCGTTCGGTGACGGTGCCGCCGGGCACGACCTCGGTGACGGTGTCGGTCCGGCGCTGGTCCTGGTGCACCGTGCGGGTGCGTTCGATCGCCACGACCAGCGCCGAACGCACGGCGGGATCGAGTTCGTCGAGCGCCCGGTCGAGTTCGGCCCTCGGAACCCGCACGCGGTCGGGACGGACCCCGTCGAACTTCTCGCTGTAGTCGAGGGCCGCGACGGCGCCTCGGTCGCGTACGTCCTCGACGACGGGCCGCACCTGATGCAGCACCGCGTCCACATCCACTCCGCCGCGGGGCAGCGCGCCCCTCAGCTCCGCAGTGGTGGGGGTTCGACCGCGCAGGTCGGTGCGGGCAAGCATGAGGTGTCCTCTCTCGCGAACGGGGGTCCGTTCCATTATCCGTGATGGCGGCGATCACCCTCGACGGCAGTCCCCGAACGCGCCGTCGGCGCGCTCCGGTGCGAGGGGCAGCCGGACCTATGCTGACCCCATGGAGGACGATGCGTCGCGCCCCCCGACGTTGGGGGAGCTGATCCGCCGGCAACGTGAGCTCGCCGAGTTGCCCATGCGGCAGCTGGCCGCGATGGTGGGGATCTCGAACCCGTACCTGTCGCAGATCGAACGGAACCTGCGCGCACCGAGCGAGCGCGTGCTGCAGGCGATCGCCGAGCAGCTGCATCTGTCGGCCGACGCGCTGACGGCGGAGGTGGGCCGGCCGGACCCGGGTGAGTCGGCGGTGGTCCGCGCGATCCACGAGGATCCGGACCTGACCAACGCGCAGCGGCGGTCGCTGGTGGAGATGTACGAGGCGTTCCGGGAGGTGACGGTGGGTAAGCGTCGTCGTGGCGCGCGCCCCGACGACGGCACGGAGTGAGGAAGTTCACATCGCACCCGCCAATGTGAGCCTTCCTCATGTTTCGGCTGGTGAGGGGCCCGCCCCGGACCATGCCCGGCACGTGCAGCTCGCATGTACCTCGCGGTAAGATGCGCGGCTCGGCACGCGGTGTCACCCTCGGGACACACCCCTCTTCCTCGTCTGGAGATGTCCCTTGCTCGACCACGTGCACAAGAAGTTGAAGTCGACCCTGGACCCGATCGGCTGGGGTCCCGCAGTGACGTCGGTGGCCGGACGCGCGGTCCGCAACCCTCAGGCCGTCACCGCCGCGACGGCGGAGTACGCGGGCCGGCTGGCGAAGATCCCGGCCGCGGCCACCCGCGTGTTCAACGCGAACGATCCCGACGCACCGATGCCGGTCGACCCGCGGGACCGCCGCTTCTCCGACACCGCGTGGCAGGAGAACCCCGCGTACTTCTCGCTCCTGCAGAGCTACCTGGCCACGCGGGCCTACGTCGAGGAACTCACCGAGGCCGGCTCCGGCGATCCGCTGCAGGACGGTAAGGCACGCCAGTTCGCGAACCTGATGTTCGACGCGTTGGCGCCGTCGAACTTCCTGTGGAATCCCGGTGTGCTCACCCGCGCCTTCGAGACCGGCGGGGCGAGCCTGCTGCGCGGCGCCCGCTACGCCGCGCACGACATCCTCAACCGCGGCGGCCTGCCGTTGAAGGTGGATTCGGACGCGTTCACCGTCGGCGAGAACCTCGCGGCCACACCCGGCAAGGTGGTCTTCCGCAACGACCTGATCGAGCTGATCCAGTATGCGCCGCAGACCGAGCAGGTGCACGCGGTGCCGATCCTGGCCGCACCGCCCTGGATCAACAAGTACTACATCCTCGACCTCGCGCCCGGCCGGAGCCTCGCCGAATGGGCGGTCCAGCACGGCCGAACCGTGTTCATGATCTCGTACCGGAACCCGGACGAGTCGATGCGGCACATCACGATGGACGACTACTACGTCGACGGCATCGCCACTGCGCTGGACGTGGTCGAGGAGATCACCGGCTCGCCGAAGATCGAGGTGCTCTCCATCTGCCTCGGCGGCGCGATGGCCGCGATGGCCGCCGCGCGCGCGTTCGCCGTCGGCGACAAGCGCGTGAGCGCCTTCACGATGCTCAACACGCTGCTCGACTACAGCCAGGTCGGGGAACTGGGTCTGCTGACCGACCCGGCGACGCTGGACCTCGTCGAGTTCCGGATGCGGCAGCAGGGCTTCCTGTCCGGCAAGGAGATGGCCGGCAGCTTCGACATGATCCGCGCGAAGGACCTCGTCTTCAACTACTGGGTCTCGCGGTGGATGAAGGGCGAGAAGCCGGCGGCCTTCGACATCCTCGCGTGGAACGAGGACAGCACGAGCATGCCCGCGGAGATGCACTCGCACTACCTCCGGTCGCTCTACGGCCGCAACGAGCTCGCCGAGGGCCTCTACGTGCTCGACGGACAGCCGCTGAACCTGCACGACATCGCGTGTGACACCTATGTCGTCGGCGCGATCAACGACCACATCGTGCCCTGGACGTCGTCGTACCAGGCGGTGAACCTGCTCGGGGGCGACGTGCGCTACGTGCTCACCAACGGCGGGCACGTCGCCGGTGCGGTGAACCCCCCGGGCAAGCGGGTGTGGTTCAAGGCCGTCGGCGCGCCGGACGCCGAGTCCGGCACCCCCCTGCCCGCGGATCCGCAGGTCTGGGACGAGGCCGCCACCCGCTACGAGCACTCGTGGTGGGAGGACTGGACGGCGTGGTCGAACAAGCGCGCCGGGGAACTGGTGGCGCCGCCGGCCATGGGGAGTACCGCCCATCCCCCGCTCGAGGATGCTCCGGGTACGTACGTCTTCAGCTGAGGACTTGCCCGTTAGCAATCATCCTGCTAACCTGCTAACAGCGTCCTCCGAGGCGCTGTCGCACACTCGAACGGAAGGAACGCCATGACCACCGCCAAGACCCCGGTCGACGCCGCCGTCGCCAAGACCACCGCCGACGCCGCCAAGGCCAACGAGGCCGCTGCCAAGGCCACCGCGGACGCCACCGCCGCCGCTCAGAAGATCGCCGAGTCGGCCACCGCCGCCGCCAACCAGGCCACCGCCGAGTTCACCAAGGCCCTCGACGACAGCGCCGCCCGCCTGAGCGAGTTCAACGACAAGGTCGTCGACGCCGCCAAGCAGAGCGGCAACCTGACCGTCGACACCTACGAGCGCGCCGTGTCGAGCCTGCTCGACCTGCAGGAGAAGCTCGCCTCCGCCAGCCCCATCGGCTGGGTCGAGGACCTCACCAAGGCGCAGGTCTCCTTCGCCCGGGAGCTGACCGCCACGGTCACCACCACCGCCCGCGATCTCCTCAAGTGATCGATTGTGCGTCTTTTCCGTCGCGATCGCGACGGAGAAGCCGTACCACCACACCGGGCGCCGGTTCAATGAACCCCATGGATGCCCTGCAGACCGTCGCGATCGCCGCCGCCCCGTTCCGTCTCGGGGCGGCGGCGATCGCCGGTTGGAGCAGCTACCTGGCCACCCTGGCCCGGCGCGGCGCGCATCCACTCGACGTCGCGACCGACATCGCCGACTGGTGGCGGGCGCTCACCGACCGCGAACCGCCGCACTGGGCGCATCCGTGGCCCGTCGCACACTCCTGGCCGCTCGCCCGGCTGCGTGACTGCAGCGACCCCGACGCCCCGGAACCGGAAGCCGTACCCACCCTGCTGCTGCCGCCGCAGTCCGGGTCGCACTCGTGCATCGTCGATCTCTCCTCCGACCGCAGTCAGGTCCAGGCCCTGCGCGGCGGCGGGCTGACACGGCTGTACTGCCTGGACTGGGCCCCCGCCGGTCCGGCCACCGACAGCGCCTCCCTCGACGACCATCTCGCCGTCCTCGCCGAGGCCGTCGACCTGCTCGGCGGTCGGGTCAACCTGATCGGCGGCAGCCAGGGCGGCTGGCTCGCGGCGATGCACACCGCCCTGCACCCGCAGACCGTGCACAGCCTCACCGTCGCGGGGGCGCCGATCGACTTCCACGCCGACCGTCCCGCTGCCGTCGCCTTCGACCACCTGCCCCGCGCGGTGTCCACGTCCGTGCTGAACCTGTGGTACGACACCGGCCGGCTGTTCGGGGTGCTGCCCACCGACCCGGTGAGCGAGATCGAGCGCAGCCTCGAACTGCTGGGTCTGCTCGACGACCCCGAGACCCTCGCCCAGGCGATCGAGGAACGCCGGTGGTTCCTCTGGCGGCAGGAGATCCCTGCGGCGTTCCGGACGTGGATCCTCGAGCACCTGTTCATCGGCAACGACCTTGTCGCCGGCGCCGTCACCACCGCTGCCGGCACGGTGGACCTGACCGCCGTCGAGTGCCCCGTGCACATCGTCCTCGGTCGACAGGACCTCGTGGTGCCACCGGGACAGGTCCTCGCCCTCGCCGACCAGGTGCGCACCCCCGCGGGTGACATCACGGTGCACGAGGTCGATGCCGGCCACCTCGGGTTGTTCGTCGGCCGGCGCGCCCTCGCGGACCTGTGGCCACGGCTCGCTGCCCGGATCGCCGCGCACTCCCGATGAGGATCTCCGCCACCGCAGTCCGGGCGGCCGCGGTCGCGGTGGCCTCGAGGGCCGCGGTGGCGGTGGTACTGGCCGTCGTCGTCGCAACCCCCGCCGCGGCGGGGCCGGCGCCGCCCGCCCACGCCCCGGCAGACGGGTTCCTGTGGGGCGTGTCGAGTTCGGGCTTCCAGTCCGAAGGCTCACCGCCGGACAGCAACTGGACCCGATACGCCGCGGCGGGCCGCACCCGCGAACCTGTCGGCACGTCGGTGGATTTCCGGCACCGCTACCGGGAGGACATCGCCGCCGCCGCAGGCCTCGGGGTGGACGTGTTCCGGTTCTCGGTCGAGTGGTCCCGCATCCAACCCACCCCACACGACTGGGACGAGACCGAACTGCGCTACTACGACGACGTGGTCGCGGCGGTGCGCGGGCACGGCATGATCCCGATGATCACCCTCGACCACTGGGTGTACCCCGGCTGGATCGCCGACCGCGGCGGCTGGCGCGATCCCGCCACGATCGAGGCGTGGCTCGCCAACGCCGAGCGGGTCGTCGCCCGGTACGCCGGGCAGGGGGTGATGTGGGTGACGATCAACGAACCGACCATCTACGTCCAGAAGGAACTCGCCTTCGGCGGGCTCACCGCCGGCGACGTCCCGCGCATGTTCGACGCCCTGGTCGTCGCGCACCGCGCCGTCTATGCCCGGATCCACGAACTGGATCCGGGGGCGCGCGTGACGTCGAACACCGCATACATACCCGGCGTCCAGACCGGACTCGACACGCTGTTCGTCGACCGGGTCCGCGACACCCTCGACTTCCTCGGCCTGGACTACTACTACGGCGCCACGGTGGACAACCCGAGCGCGATCCACGCGCTCACCGACGACTTCGCCTCGATCGTTCCGCATCCCGACGGGATGTACGAGGCGCTGATGCACTACACCCACCGCTACCCCGGGCTGCCGCTGTACGTCGTGGAGAACGGAATGCCCACCGCCGACGGGGCGCCCCGCGCCGACGGCTGGACCCGGGCGCGACACCTGCGTGAGCACGTCGACCGGGTGCGCCGAGCCGCGGCCGACGGCGCCCCCGTCTTCGGATACAACTACTGGTCGATCACCGACAACTACGAGTGGGGAAGCTACACACCACGTTTCGGCCTCTACACCGTCGACGTGCGCACCGATCCGGATCTGACGCGCCGCCCGACCGACGGGGTCGCCGCCTACCGGGCCGTCACCGGCGAGCCCTGGCCGGTGCCGGTGCCGGTGCCGGCACCGGTGCCGAGATGACCCGCCCGGCCCGGTCGTAGCATGGCGGGATGACCTGGCAGACCTGGGTGGCCCTGCTCGGCGCGTCCTGGATGATCAGCCTCTCCCCCGGCGCCGGCGCCATCGCATCGATGTCCTCGGGCCTCGCCCACGGGTTGCGGCGCGGCTGGTGGAACATCGTCGGGCTGCAACTCGGCCTGCTGCTGCAGATCGTCGTGGTCGCCGCCGGCGTCGGCGCGATCCTCGCCGGATCCGCCGCCGCCTTCACGGTGATCAAGTGGTTCGGCGTCGCCTACCTCGTGTATCTGGGAGTGCGCCAGTGGCGCACGCGGCCCGCCGAGGTCACCCCCGACGCGGCGCCGGGTCTCGGCTCGGCACCGGTCCTGGTGGCCCGCGGCTTCCTGATCAACGCGAGCAACCCGAAGGCTGTGGTGTTCATGCTGGCCGTACTGCCGCAGTTCCTCGATCCCGGGGCTCCGCTGCTGCAGCAGTACCTGATCATCGCGGCGACCATGGTGACCGTCGACATGATCGTCATGACCGGATACACGGGTCTGGCGGCACGGGTGCTGAC
The DNA here is from genome assembly GCF_016804345.1 of Rhodococcus ruber. Taxonomy (NCBI): domain Bacteria; kingdom Bacillati; phylum Actinomycetota; class Actinomycetes; order Mycobacteriales; family Nocardiaceae; genus Rhodococcus; species Rhodococcus ruber. The sequence goes on from NZ_CP044211.1 coordinate 3,410,933, forward strand.
GCTGATGCGCTCGCCACACCAGCAGCGCCTCACCGGCCGGGTGTTCTCCGGGCTGTTCTTCGCTGCCGCCGCGTTCCTCGCCACCGTGCGCCGCACGGCCACCGCGGCCTAGCGTCCGGTCAGTGCTGTCGCGGCGGCACGCCGAGCCGCTCGCACGCGGCGTGATACAGGGCGACGACCGCGGTACGGATCCCCGCCCGGTCGGCGACGGGTTCGAGCCACGGCACCCGCACCGTCGTCTCGGTGCCGCCCACCTCGGCGACCCACTCGCCGAACTCGGTGTGCACGCCGGTCATGCGCGCGACGTCTGCCGTGGGTTCGGCGAACGCACGGACCACCAGCAGGTTGTCGTCAGCGTGGTCGTCGTTCATGTGCCGGGTCACGGCCGCGACGACGGCGGGCTCGAAGGAAGTCACGCCGGCGAGCCTAGCCCGACCGATCGTGGCCGGCGGCCGGCACCCCGAAGGCGCGTTCGAGTGCGGTGAGTTCGTCGTCGAGGTGCCCGAGGAGACGATCGAGCCGCGGGACGCTGCGGCTGCACGAGGTCAGACCGAAGGCGATCCGGTCGTCGGTGCTGGTGCAGGTGATGTTGAGGGCCTGCCCGTCGACCGGCACCGACAGCGGGTACAGGGCGTCGACGCGGGCACCGTTCCAGTACAGCGGCTCGGTCGGGCCGGGCACGTTGGAGACGATCACGTTGAACGGCGGGCGGACCACGGCCCGGTTGCCGGTGAGCACCCCCACCGCAAGCGGTGCCATGCCCAGGGCACTCACGGTGAGCAGCGCCGTCTGGGAGCGGCCCCGCAGGGACTGCTTGCCGTCGACCATCGCGTCCCTGACGGCGAGCAGGCGCGCCGCCGAGTCGTCGAGGTGGGTCGCCAGCGGGCACATCAGGACGCCGACGTCGTTGCCGCCCTCGGTGGTCTTCTCCCGCCGCAGCGAGACCGGCACCATCGCGACGAGCGAATCGTCGGGCAGGGCCTCGTGTTCGAGCAGATAGGCGCGCAGTGCTCCCGCGGACATCGCGAGAACGACATCGTTGACGGTGGCGCGGGCCGCCTCGGCGACGCGCCGCAGCCGCACCAGCGACCAGTCGTGCGCGGCGAAGCGGCGGCCACCGGCGATGGAGACGTTGAACATCGTGCGCGGCGCCGCGAGCGACATCGCGCCACCTCGGCCCCGCAGGGCCCGGTCCACGGTCCCGACCACGGCGGGCACCATCCCGACGGTCTCGCCGATCACGCCGCGCACGGCGCGCACCGTCACGCCCGGCAGGTCGAGCGCGGTCCCCACCGCGGAGTGCACCGGGTCCGGGGACGGGAAGGGCGACCAGGGCGCCGGCATGTCGGTGCGGTCCGGGTCGGCGCTCAGGGCCCGGTGCAGCAGCCGCATGGCACCGACCCCGTCGGCGAGGGCGTGGTGGATCTTCGTGTAGATCGCGTACCGGCCGTCGGCGAGACCCTCGATCAGGTGCATCTCCCACAGCGGCCGGCTGCGGTCGAGCAGGGTGCTGTGCAGCCGGGACACCAGCGCGCGCAGTTCGGCGTTCCCGCCGGGCTGCGGCAGCGCGTCGCGCCGGACGTGGTACTCGAGATCGAAGTGCGGATCGTCCTCCCACGCCCACATCCCGAAGGTGGTGAGCGAGCGGACGGCTCGTCGGCGCCACAGGGACGCCACGTCGTCACGGGCGAGGGCCGCGTCGAACAAGGTGCGCAGGGTACGGGCGTCGCCGCCCGGCGGCGGCTGCAGCAGGATCAGTCCCCCGACATGCATGGGATGTTCGCGCGACTCGCCGAGCAGGAACATCGAGTCGGTCGGTGCCATCGGCAGACGCATGCGAACTCTCTCCGCTCCCCCGCCGGGGAACTCGTTCGTGGTGGGCCCCCTGTGACCCGCCGGACGCGCGCCGCCGCCGTGAGGTGCCTCACGGCGGCGGATACGTAGCCAGTTGTACGCGATCGGCGCGGCCGGCGCCACGCGCGGCGCGGCGTGGCGTCACATGTCGAGACCGAGGTCGAGGACGCTCACCGAATGGGTCAACGCGCCGACGGCGAGGTAGTCGACGCCGGTGCGGGCGTAGTCCGCGGCCACGTCGAGGGTCAGGCCCCCGGAGGACTCGAGCCGAGTCCGCGGCGCGTGGGTGTTACGCCGCTGCACCGCGATCTGCGTCTGCCACAGCGGGAAGTTGTCGAGCAGGATCAGCTCGACGTTCTCGGCGAGCACCTCGTCGAACTGCTCGAGGCTGTCGACCTCCACCTCGCACTCGAGGCCGGGGGCCTGGGCCCGCACGGCCCGCAGCGCCGCGACGACCGAACCGGCGGCGACGACGTGGTTGTCCTTGATCAGCGCGGCGTCGCCGAGACCCATCCGGTGGTTGACCCCACCACCGACCCGCACCGCGTACTTCTGCAGCGCGCGCAGGCCGGGCAGGGTCTTGCGGCTGTCGCGGATCTTCGCGTCGGTGCCGGCGACGGCGTCCACCCACCGAGCGGTGGCCGTGGCGATGCCGGACAGGTGACACATCAGGTTCAGCATGGTGCGCTCGGCGGTGAGCAGGCCCCGGGTGGGTGCCTGCACCGTCAGGACGGTCTCCCCCGCCTCGGCGCGGTGCCCGTCGACGGCACGGTCGAGCACCTCGTAGGTGCCGGCGCCGAGGACCTCGTCGAGCACCAGCAGACCGATGTCGATCCCGGCGACGGTGCCGGGGCTGCGCGGCACCACCGATGCCGTGGCCACGGCATCGGCGGGCACCGTGGCGTCGGTGGTCACATCCGGGCCGTAGCGCAGGTCCTCGTCGAGGGCGACGCGCACCAGCGCGAGCGTCTCGTCCCGATCGAGTCCGGCGGGCAGCTCGGTACTGGCCATTCAGTGCGCTCCTGTGAGTTGTGGTGTGTGCAGCGTGATCTCGCCGTCCGCATCGAGCCGCGTCTCGAGGCTGCGACGCTGGGCGGGGTCGGTGCCGGGATGGTCCGAACGGGTGTGGCATCCGCGGCTCTCGGTCCGGGCGCCGGCCGCGAGGGTCAGGGCCCGGGCCGCGACGGTGAGCGCGGCGTCCTCGAGTGCCGGCGCGTCGGCGCACCGGTCGGTCGGGGCGGAAGCGAGGTTCGCCCCGGCGACGGCGAGTCCGGCCGCATCGCGGACGACGGAGGCGTGCCGGGTCATCAGCTGCTGCAACGCCGCCCGGGGCGCGCGGGGCCGCGCCGGCAGGTCGGCGTCGGCGGTCTCGACGCGCAGTCCCCCGCGCTCCTCGGCCGCTGCCACGCCGGCGCGTTCGCCGACGACGAGGCCCTCGAGCAGGCTGTTGGAGGCGAGCCGGTTGCCCCCGTGCAGGCCGGTGCGGGCGACCTCGCCCGCCGCGTACAGCCCCGGAACGCCGGTGCGGCCGTACACGTCGGTGACGACCCCACCGCACGAGTAGTGCGCGGCCGGGGCGACGGGGATCAGGTCCCGAGCCGGGTCCAGGCCCACCTGCGCGAGGGAGGCCGTGACGGTCGGGAACCGCCGCGCGAATCCCTCCAGGTGCCGCGCATCGAGCAGGACGTGGTCGTCGCCGAGTTCGGCGAGCCGGGTGGCGATGGCACGGGAGACGACGTCGCGCGGTGCGAGGTCGCCGAGGGGATGCGCTCCGGCGGTGACCGAGCGGCCGGCGCTGTCCACGAGGCGTGCGCCCTCGCCGCGCACGGCCTCGCTGACGAGTGGGCGGCGGCCGACGGATCCGGCCGCGAACAGCACGGTCGGGTGGAACTGCACGAACTCGAGGTCGGCGACGGCGGCGCCGGCGTCCAGCGCCAGCGCGATCCCGTCGGCGGTGGCGCCGGCCGGGTTTGTGCTGCACGCGTACAGCTGCCCGAGACCGCCGGTGGCCAGCAGCACGGCCGGGGCGTGGACGACACCGAGGCCCCGGCCGTCGAGGACGAGCAGCCCGGTGACTCCACCGTCGTCGGTGAGGACGCGGGCGGCGGTGGCCCCGAAGAGCACCGGCAGGCCGGCAGCGCCCAGGGCACGCTGGATCTCGGCGCCGGTGGCGTCGCCGCCGGCGTGGATGATGCGCCGGGTGCTGTGCCCGCCCTCGCGGGTGCGGGCGATGCCGCCGTCGCGGCCGCGGTCGAACACGGCGCCGAGGTCGGTGAGCGCGGCGACGGCATCCTGGCCGCCGGAGACGATGGACCGCACGGCCGCCTCGTCGCACAGACCGGCACCGGCGGCGCACGTGTCGGCGACGTGGGCGTCCACGGAATCCGCCGGGCCCGGGGCGACGACGGCGATGCCGCCCTGCGCGTACTGGGTGGCGGTGTCGGTGGGGCCGCCCTTGCTGACGGTCAGTACCCGCAGTCCGCGCCGGGACGCGGCGCGGGCGGCGGTGAGGCCGGCCACGCCGCCCCCGACCACCACGAGGTCGGCGCGGGCCTCCCAGCGGATCGTGTCCTGCCGCTCCGCTCGGGCCGCGCCGACACCGGAGGACATGATCACTCCCCGCCGCCGGGGTTGCCGATGGCGATCATCCGCTGCACCGACTGCCGCGCCCGCTCGGCGACGGCCGGGTCGACGTGGACCTCGTCCTTGCCCTCCTGCAGGCAGCGCAGCAACGCGGCCGGGGTGATCATCTTCATGTAGGGGCAGGACGCGCGGTCGTTGACGGCCTGGAAGTCGACTCCGGGTGCGGCCTTGCGCAGCTGGTGCAGCATGCCCACCTCGGTGGCGACGAGAACCTGCTTCGCGCCGGTGGCGCGGGCCGCGTCGAGCATGCCGCCGGTCGACAGGATCTTGACCTTGTCGTCGGCGACGAAGCCCTCGCCCGCGAGGTACAGCGCGGACGTCGCGCAGCCGCACTCGGGGTGGACGAACAGCTCGGCGTCGGGGTGCGCCTTGGACTTGGCGGCGAGTTCGTCGCCGTTGATCCCGGCGTGCACGTGGCATTCGCCCGCCCAGATGTGCATGTTCTGCCGGCCGGTCACGCGCTTGACGTGGGCGCCGAGGAATTGGTCGGGCAGGAAGAGCACCTCGCGGTCGGGGTCGATGGAGGCGACGACGTCGACCGCGTTCGAGGAGGTGCAGCAGATGTCGGTCAGGCCCTTGACCTCGGCGGTGGTGTTGACGTACGACACGACGACCGCGTCGGGATGATCGGCCTTCCATTCGCGCAACTGCTCGGCGGTGATCGAGTCCGCGAGCGAGCAGCCGGCCCGCTCGTCGGGGATGAGGACCGTCTTGGTGGGACTGAGGATCTTCGCGGTCTCGGCCATGAAGTGCACGCCGCAGAAGACGATGGTGTCCTCCTCGGCCTCGGCGGCGATGCGCGAGAGGGCGAGGGAGTCGCCGACGTGGTCGGCAACGTCCTGGATGGCGGGCAGCTGGTAGTTGTGCGCCAGCAACGTGGCGTTGCGCTCACGCGCCAGTCGCCGGACCTCCTCGGCCCATTCCGGGGTCGCCTCGACGCCCGTGTAACCGGCGGGTCCGTCCTGGATCGGGGTCTGTGCGCCCGCCCACGTCGTAGTGGTCATGGCCTGCTCCTTCGCCGTGCACCGGGCGGGCTGTGCCCGGATTTCCGTATTCGGTGGTTTTCGACTTAGGGTCGAAAACATGACACATGGTAGCACCCTTCACGAAGTGCTCATCGTCGTGTTCCAGGTCCGCCGATTCCCGGACACCCACGGGGGCACGAAGACCGAGCTCGGAGTGCTGCTGTGGCAGCGTGCCCTCGACCCGCAGGCGGGCACCTGGTCGCTGCCCGGAGGCCGCCTCCGCGACGACGAGGACCTCACCACCTCCGCGCGCCGCCAGCTGGCCGAGAAGGTCGACGTGCGCGAGGTGGCGCACCTCGAGCAGCTCTCGGTGTTCTCCGATCCGCACCGCGTGCCGGGACCGCGCACGATCGCCTCGACGTACCTCGGGCTGGTGCCGATCACCTCCGATCCCCGGCTACCCGGGGACACCGCCTGGCATCCCGTCTCGGACCTGCCGGCGATGTCCTTCGACCACGGGATCATGGTCGAGAACGCGCGCACCCGCCTGGCCGCCAAGCTGTCGTACACCAACATCGCCTTCGGGCTGGCCCCGGCCGAGTTCGCCATGTCCACGTTGCGCGAGATCTACTGCGCGGCACTCGGATACCAGGTGGACGCCACGAACCTGCAGCGCGTGCTCAAGCGGCGCGACGTCCTGACCCCCACCGGCACCACCGCGCCGTCCGGCCGGGCCGGCGGCCGGCCTCCCGCGCTGTTCCGCTTCACCGAGTCGCGCCTGCGCGTCACCGACGAGTTCGCCGCCCTGCGCCCGCCGGGTTGACCGGTGCCGGCGCCCGGGTGGACCCGGCGGGGCGGGGGTCAGCACCCGGGGTGATCCGCCCTGGCCCGCCGCACGGCGCCCGGATCGCACCCGGAGTTCGCGCGCACCCCGATTCCGCGAGCCCCGGACGCGGCGCCTCAGGCGAGGTCCGACTCCGCATCGAAGCGCGCGCGGGCGGCGTCGATTTCGGGCAGGTGCGCGTCGGCCCACGCGAGGAGGACGTCGACCGGCGGGCGGAGCGTCTTACCGAGCGGGGTCATCCGGTATTCGACCGCGACCGGGCGGGAACTGAGGAGCGTGCGCTCGACGATGCCGTTGCGTTCGAGTCGACGCAGGGTCGCGGTCAGCGACTTCTGCGTCACGGCGGGGATCGCGCGCCGCAGCTCGTTGAACCGGCTCGGACGCTCGCACAGCTCGTTGCACACCGCCAACGACCACTTGTCGAGGATCTGATCGAGCAGCTCACGATGCGGTGCGGTGACCGTGAGTGCACCGAGGGCGTCCGAGGTGGTATCGCGCACGACACCTAGTCTCGTTGAAGTGACCTTCGGAGACCAAGTATCACTGTGATACCTGTTCGGATCGATGAGCGAGGAGCACCCCATGACCGTTCGATACCTGACCCCCGAAGGCATGACCCAGCCCACCCCGTACCACCACGTCGCCGTCGGCACGGGCACCCGCCATGTCCACGTCGCCGGCCAGATCGCCCGGCTCGCGGACGGCACCCCCGTCTCACCCGGCGATCTGGCGGGACAGGTCGCCCAGGCGTTGCGGAACACCGCAACCGGACTGGCCGGTGCGGGGGCGGGGTTCGGCGACGTCCTGCGGCTGACCTTCTACGTCACGAACTGGGCACCGGAGAAGATCACCGACTTCATGGCGGGCCTCGAACAGGTCGCCGAGGAGATCGGGCTGCCCGTGCCGGTGCCGCCGGCCTCCCTCGTCGGCGTGGACTACCTGTTCGAGCCGGATGTGCTCGTCGAAGTCGAAGCGACCGCCATCCTCGACTGAGCCGGGTCCGGCCGTCGGCGGACGCGCTGCGACCGTGCCCGCCGGCGGCCGGCCCCCGTCTCAGCGACGTTCGGTCAGGCTCGAATCGAGCATCCCGTGCCGTGAGCACCGGGCCCACCAGCCGTCGGGGGCGATCTGCACGATCATCCGCCGTCCGCACTGCTCGCAGAACCGGGGCGGTTCGAGACCGAGCCGGGCCGCGGCCGGGACCGGGGCGTCCTCGTCCACGGGCCGGCCGGTGAACGGATTGAACACACCGGCCTCCTAGAAGGTCTCGCCGAGCGCCTTGATCGGCATCTTCAGCTCGCCGAGCAGGTCGAGGTCGGACTCGGCGGGCCGGCCGAGGGTGGTGAGGTAGTTGCCGACGATGACGGCGTTGATGCCGCCGAGGATGCCCTGCTTGGCGCCGAGGTCGCCGAGGGTGATCTCGCGGCCGCCGGCGAAGCGCAGGATGGTGCGCGGCAGCGCGAGCCGGAAGGCGGCAACGGCCTTGAGCGCCTCCGCCGCCGGCAGGACCTCGAGGTCCCCGAACGGGGTGCCCGGGCGCGGGTTGAGGAAGTTCAGGGGCACCTCGTCGGGTTCGAGGGCGGCCAGGTCGGCGGCGAATTCGGCGCGCTGCTCGAGCGTCTCCCCCATGCCCAGGATGCCGCCGCAGCACACCTCCATCCCGGCCTCACGGACCATCCGCAGCGTCTCCCACCGCTCCTCCCAGGTGTGGGTGGTGACGACCTGGGGGAAGAACGAGCGGGCGGTCTCGAGGTTGTGGTTGTAGCGGTGCACTCCCATCGCGGCGAGCTGGTCGACCTGCTCCCGGGTGAGCATGCCGAGCGAACACGCCACCTGGATGTCGACCTCGTTGCGGATCGCTTCGACACCGGCGGCGACCTGAGCCATCAGACGCGCGTCGGGCCCTCGGACGGCGGCGACGATGCAGAACTCGGTCGCGCCGGTCTTGGCCGTCTGCTTGGCGGCCTCGACGAGGCTGGGGATGTCGAGCCACGCCGAGCGGACCGGGGAGGCGAACAGTCCCGACTGGGAGCAGAAGTGGCAGTCCTCGGGGCAGCCGCCGGTCTTGAGGCTGATGATGCCCTCCACCTCGACCTCGGGGCCGCACCAGGTCATGCGGACCTCGTGGGCCAGGCCGAGCAGGTCCTCGAGCCGGTCGTCGGGCAGCCGCAGCACCTCGAGCACCTGCTCGCGGTCGAGTCCCTCGCCACGCCCCAGGACCTGTTCGCGGGCGAGGGCGAGGATGTCGGCACGGGCGGGGGCCTGGGTCACGGGAGTCTCCTGGAGGATGCGGGTCGCGGCACACTTGAACACCGTTCACTTGAACGACGTTCAGGCTAGGGTGACGGTGGTCTACTGTCAACGCGACGGATGCTCGGGAACCAGACGGGAGCGAACGGTGCAGTTGCGACGCGGCGACGTCCTCGACGGCGCGATGGCGATCCTCGACGAGTACGGGCTCGGCGACCTGACGATGCGGAAGCTCGCCACCTCGCTCGGCGTCCAGCCCGGGGCCCTGTACTGGCACTTCCCGAACAAGCAGACCCTGCTCGGGGCGATGGCCGACCGCATCCTCGACGGCGTCGCGGCCCCGCCCACGGCGTCCACGTGGGACGGCGCCCTCAGCGAACTCGCGCATCGCTTCCGCGCCGCACTGCTCGCGCACCGAGACGGCGCGGAACTCGTCGCCGCGACCTACGCGTCGCGCCTGACCACTGCGCGGGTGCGCGAGGCATTCGTCGCGGCGGGGCTCCGGGCCCGGTTGTCCCGGGCGCACGCCGAGCTCGCCGGATACGCGCTGCTGCACTACGTCCTCGGCCACACCGTCGACGAACAGTCCCGCCTGCAACTCGCCGAACTCGGGGCGCTGACCCGCAAGCCCGTCTCCCCCGACGTCGCCACCGAGACCGCGGCCGGTTCGGACGACGACCTGCTCGACGGGGATCCGGCCGTGCGCTTCGATTTCGGCCTGACCCTGTTCGTCGACGGCATCCGCACCCGGGTGCACGCGGGCGGCACCGAGGCGCCCGGACCGAATGTCACACCGGTGCGGTTCAACTGAACGCATGTGACATTCGGCCGGACCGGTCAGCGCCGGAACAGCTTGTTTCCGAGCCAGACGATCGGGTCGTAGCGACGGTCGACGACGCGTTCCTTCATCGGGATCAGCGCGTTGTCCGTGATGTGGATGTTCTCCGGGCACACCTCGGTGCAGCACTTGGTGATGTTGCACAGCCCCAGTCCGTGCTCTTCCTGGGCGGCGGTGCGCCGGTCGGCCACGTCGAGCGGATGCATCTCGAGTTCGGCGATCCGCATCAGGTACCGGGGTCCGGCGAACGCCTCCTTGTTCTCCTCGTGGTCGCGCACCACGTGGCAGACGTTCTGGCACAGGAAGCACTCGATGCACTTGCGGAACTCCTGCGACCGCTGCACGTCGATCTGCCGCATCCGGTACTCCCCCGGCGCCAGGTCGGGTGGGGGCGCGAACGCCGGGATCTCCCGGGCCTTGGCGTAGTTGAAGGACACATCGGTGACCAGGTCCCGGATCACCGGGAAGGTGCGCAGCGGGGTCACGGTGACCACCTCGTCCTCCGCGAAGACCGACATCCGGGTCATACACAGCAGCCGCGGACGGCCGTTGACCTCCGCCGAGCAGGACCCGCACTTGCCCGCCTTGCAGTTCCATCGCACCGCCAGGTCGGGAGCCTGGGTGGCCTGCAGCCGGTGGACGATGTCGAGAACGACCTCCCCCTCGTTCACCTCGACGGTGTAGTCGCGCAGTTCGCCGCCCCCGTCGTCGCCGCGCCAGATCCTGAATGCCGCTCGGTAGCCCATGGCTACGGCCTCCGTCCCGGATGTTCCGCGAGTTCGTCGTCGGTGTAGTACTTGGCGAGTTCCTCGACATCGAACAGCGCCAACAGGTCCGGACGCATGGGCACCTGACGTTCGGGCGCGACGGTGACATCCGGGATCGAGCCGTCGCCGTCGTCCGTGCGACACACCAGCAGCGTCCGGCGCCAGTTCGGATCCATCGACGGGTGGTCGTCGCGGGTATGCCCGCCCCGGCTCTCGGTGCGCAGCAACGCCGCCCGGGCCACGCACTCGCTCACGAGCAGCATGTTGCGCAGATCCAGGGCGAGGTGCCAGCCGGGATTGAACTGCCGGTGCCCCTCCACGGCGACGTTGCGGATCCGTGCCCGCAACGCAGCGAGATCGTCGAGGGCGCGGGCGATCTCGTCCGCGCGCCGGATGATGCCCACCAGGTCCTGCATGCACTGCTGCAACCCGGTGTGCAGGGTGTACGGGTTCTCCGCCGTCGCGGGCTCGGCGGGATCGAAGGGCGCCAGCGCCGTACGCGCCGCCGCGACGAGGTCCGCGTCCGCGAGGCGTGGACGGTGCCCGAGGCCCTGCACGTAGTCGGCGGCGCCGAGACCGGCGCGCCGGCCGAACACCAGCAGGTCCGACAGGGAGTTGCCGCCGAGCCGGTTCGACCCGTGCATCCCGCCCGAGCACTCGCCGGCGGCGAACAGGCCGGGCACGGACGCGGCCCCGGTCTCGGGATCGACCTCGATCCCGCCCATCACGTAGTGGCAGGTGGGGCCGACCTCCATCGCCTCGGCGGTGATATCGACGTCGGCGAGTTCCTTGAACTGGTGGTGCATCGACGGCAGCCGCCGGACGATCTCCTCGGCGGGCATGCGTGAGGCGATGTCGAGGAACACCCCGCCGTGCGGGGTGCCACGACCGGCCTTGACCTCGGAATTGATGGCGCGGGCCACCTCGTCGCGCGGCAGCAGGTCCGGGGTGCGGCGATTGTTCTCCTGGTCGGTGTACCAGCGGTCGGCCTCCTCCTCCGTCTCGGCGTACTGACCTTTGAACACCGGCGGAATGTAGGAGAACATGAACCGTTCGTTCTCGGAGTTCTTCAGCACCCCACCGTCACCGCGTACCCCCTCGGTGACGAGGATGCCCTTGACGCTGGGCGGCCACACCATCCCGGTGGGGTGGAACTGGACGAACTCCATGTTGATCAGGGCGGCCCCGGCCCGCAGCGCGAGCGCATGACCGTCGCCGGTGTACTCCCACGAATTCGACGTGACCTTCCAGGACTTGCCGATCCCGCCGGTGGCGAGGACGACGGCGGGGGCCTCGAACAGCACGAACCGGCCGGACTCGCGCCAGTACCCGAACGCACCGGCGATGCGGCCCTCGCCGTCCTTCAGCAGTTCGGTGACGGTGCACTCGGCGAACACCCGCACCCGCGCGTCGTAGTCGCCGGTGGCGGCGTAGTCCTCCTGCTGGAGCGACACGATCTTCTGCTGCATCGTGCGGATCAGCTCGAGCCCGGTACGGTCGCCGACGTGCGCGAGCCGGGGGTAGGTGTGACCGCCGAAGTTGCGCTGGCTGATCCGGCCGTCGGGGGTGCGGTCGAACAACGCACCGTAGGTCTCGAGTTCCCACACCCGGTCGGGGGCCTCGCGCGCATGCAACTCGGCCATGCGCCAGTTGTTGAGGAACTTCCCTCCGCGCATGGTGTCCTGGAAGTGCACCTGCCACGAGTCGTGCGGGTTGGCGTTGCCCATCGCGGCGGCGCACCCGCCTTCCGCCATGACGGTGTGTGCCTTGCCGAACAGCGACTTGCACACGACTGCGACCCGCAGTCCGCGCTGACGCGCCTCGATGACGGCACGCAGCCCCGCCCCGCCCGCGCCGATGACCACCACGTCGTAGCTGTGCCGTTCGACGTCCGCCATCCAGTCCTCCTCTGCTGCCGAACCGCCCGCGGCAGGCGCCCGGGCCGGCGTCGTGGCTCAGCCGACGAACCGCAGGTCCGAAACCGTGCCGCTCGCCACGAGCATGATGTAGAAATCCGTGATCATCAGGGTGCCCAGCGTGGTCCACGCCAGCTGCATGTGCCGGGTGTTGAGCCTGGAAACGAACGTCCAGACCCGGTAGCGCAGCGGGTGTTTCGAGAAGTGTTTGAGCCGGCCGCCGGTGACGTGCCGGCACGAGTGGCACGAGACGGTGTATGCCCACAGCAGCACGACGTTCACCACCAGGACGATGTTGCCGAGCCCGAACCCGAACCCGCCCCCGGCACCGTGGAACGCGAGGATCGCGTCGTAGGTGTTGATCGCCGAGATGACGAGCGCGACGTAGAAGAAGTAGCGGTGCGAGTTCTGGATCAGCAGCGGCAACCGCGTCTCCCCCGTGTACCGGGCGTGCGGCTCGGCGACGGCGCAGGCCGGCGGCGCCAGCCAGATCGAGCGGTAGTAGGCCTTGCGGTAGTAGTAGCACGTCAGCCGGAACCCGAGCAGGAACGGCAGCGACAGGAACGCCAGGGGGATCCACATGGGCAGTTCACCCACCCACGTGCCGAAGTGCCGGGCACCGGGCACGCACGACGCGCTGACGCACGGGGAGTAGAACGGCGTGAGGTAGTGGTACTCCTCCACCCAGTACGCGGTGCGCACGAACGACCGGATCGTCGCGTAGACGACGAAGACGGCCAGTCCGAGTGTGGTGAGCAGGGGCGGCTGCCACCACCGGTCGGTGCGTAGCGTGCGCGCCGCGATCCGGGCCCGCGTCGCGGAGCGCACGCCGGTGCCTGCCGCGGGCGCGCTCACCGCGAGCCGTGCAGGCCGCCGAGCCCCTCGTCGTCGCAGTCGACGCCGCGGAAGATCTCGTCGTACGGGGTGTCGGGGATCGGGATCCGCTCGCCGACCGGCCGGGACGCCTCCCGCGGCGGGGAGGCCGCCAGGTCCTGCGCGTCGATGTCGAGCCGGTCCACGTCGTTGACCAGACGACGTACGGCGGCGGCGTCGCCGTACCGCGACCGGAGCGAGGTCAGGCAGTGCCGCAGGTGACCGATGGTGCGGTGCAGTTCCTGCATTTCGGTGGTGGACATTCGTACCTCCGAGAGGTCGGTCGGCACGTCGACACCTGCCGACTCTGTGTGACAGCTATCACAGTACGACATTCGCGCGGCCTCGCAGGCGAATCCGGGTATCGACGCGCACGGGCCGTGACCGAACGGGATGCCGAGCCGGATCCGGACAGAACGGACCAGGAAATGTGAAATCTCTGCTACAGGTTTCGAAAACCTGTGCTCCGGGAAGACTTGGATGCCACTGTGAAAGCAGCACGCGCTGAAGAGAGTTAGGACAGAGAAACGTCATGCAGACCACCTTGTTCGCCTCCGCCGCCTCCCGCCGCGCCTCGGCCACTGCCGGCTCGGCCATGAGCACCGAGGAGATCAAGCGCCGTATCGAGGCGATGTTCGCCGAACCACGCACCGACGAGCAGTCGGCGGGCACCGGGCGCGCATGAGGTCGAGGACGTCGATGCGGAAAGCAGGGGATCAGATGACTTCAGGATCGATCGAGGGGGGATCGGCCGGCGAACTGCTGATCGTCGGCGACTGCTCCCGGGTGCTCGACGGCGCCCGTGGGGCCGAGTTGCGGACGTGGGCACGTGAGCACGGATTCGGACTCACCGATACCTTCGCCGGAGGCCGGGTGGTGTGCGCGATCGTCGCCGAGGAGGTGCTCGACGGCGCGTGCTCCGCGGCCGAGGCGATGACGATGCAGTCCGTGCGCGCCGCAGGCGTTCCGTGCGTCTGCGTGCACGACGCCCCCGCACGGATCCTCGAGGCACTCGCCGAGCACGACCTGCCGGTCGGTGCGGGGACCTCGCCGGCCCGGGACGTCCCGGTCCCCCTCGGGACCGTATGCACCTCGGTGTTCGCCTCGGGCGGCGACGCCGCCCTTCGCCGACACCCGCAGCCTGCCTGACTTCTCCCGGAGTGCATTCCGGCCCCGGCGCGCGAAGCGCCGGGGCCGGAATCCGTTCGTGGGCAGCGTGCCGCCCGGGCGACTCGCGTCAGCCGGTGGCCGCCGAGGTCTCCCCCGGCAACTGCCAGCGCATCGCCACCTGTGTGCCGTCGGGGTTGACGGCCAGGTCGGTATCCGAGGCCAGATTCCGGATCAGCGCCAGGCCGTGCCCCCGGGAGCTATCGGCCGCCGGCGTGGCCGAACCCCGCCAGTGCCCGTGGTCGGTGACGACGACCTCCACACACCGGTCCTGCGGCGAGTACTTCGCTTCGAGGTCGACCGTGCCGTCACCGTCATCCGCGGTGTACGCGTGCTCGACGGCGTTCGCGAGCGCCTCGTAGCTGGCCAGCAGCACGTCCTGGCCGCCGACCTCGGCGAGCCGCAAGCCGCTGAGCCAGCGGTCGAGCGCCTGCCGCAGCATCGTCACCTGCGAGGCCTCGGCCCGTACGCCGCGGAAGTACAGTCCCGTCGTCAGAAAGGCCGGTGCTACGCCTCGCGCCTGCATCCTCGTTCCCTCGTCGTCGACGGGTCCCCGCCGGATTTCCACCCCGGACACACCGGTCCGGTCGAGCCGGCGCGACCCGACCGACTCGTGCCTCCGCGGCGGTTCATGCCTCCGTGCCGGCCTTGTCGGCCTGCAGAGCGGCCAGCGCCTCGTCCAGGCGGCTGTGGATCGGGAACACCTCGTCCAGGCCGAGCAGCGACAGCGGCCGGGCGGTGGCCGAACCCTGCGCGACGACGGCGTAGGGGGTCGTGCCGGCGGTCTTCTTCGACAGGTCGACCAGCACGGCGATGCCGACCGACGCGAGGAAGTTGACTGCACCGAGGTCCACGATCAGGCCCCGGCACTTGTCGTTGCCGAGGGTGGCGACAGCTTCCTCCTCGAGCTGCGGGGCGCTGACCAGATCCACGTCACCGGCCACCGACAGCACCGCGATGTCGCCGCTCCACGCCTGGGAAACGGCCATGATCGGCTGTTCGGAAGTCGCTTCGTTCATCTGTCCATCATGCAAGACACTGTCCTCCTGTGCGATAGCGGGTCCGATCCCGGGGGTCGGAGTCAACGGGGTATACCTGCGGTGAGCAGGGCGATGTCGTCCTGCGCCCGTGCAAGAATCGATTCCGAAAGTTCGGCGACGAGGCGGGCGTCGGCCACCGGGCGGTCGGAGAGGATCGGTGCGGCGCACGAGCCGGGAGCGCGGCGGATCTGCCGCGCCCCGCCCAGCCCGTGGGCGGCCTCGAGCCGGATGCGGTCGGCGTCGACGATCGGCACCGGCGCCCCGAACCAGGACGCGGCGATCCGGCCGAACGGGCCGTCGAGAATGTGGGAGTGCGAGACCGCCCGCCTGCGGGCCGTCTCGCACTGCTGGTGATCGAGCACCCTCATCGCTTGCGCTGTCTCCTACACCGACTTCCGGTCTGCCTCGGTCGGGGATACGCAGCGGTCGACGCCGGACGCGGCGAACACTGCGTAGCACTGACGTAGGGACGCGTCGTCGGGACGCGTCCTCACTGGCACTACGGCTGGTGTCTCAACCGCACCGGATACCCTACCCGAACTCGTCGTCCTCGCACATTCGTTCACCTGCGGGAAGCGTGGCGGTGCGCCCGGCCGGGCGCCGCGGGGACAGGTGTCAGGGCCGAACCGGCAGGCCGAGCCGGTCGGCAGGCAGCCAGCGGGCGGCCTGGTCGGCGAAGGACACCGCGTCGAGGGCGCCGCTGCCCGCCGGGAGGCGCCCGAGGAGGGGCACACCGGTGACCCCGGGCAGATCCTGCAGATTGCACCGCTCGGCCAGACCCGGGTGCTCCGGCCACGCACCGATCACCACGCCCGCGCACTCGACCCCGCCGGCCCGCAACGCGGCGACGGTCAGTGCGCTGTGGTTCAGGGTCCCCAGGGCGGGGGCTGCCACCACCACGGCCGGGGCGCTCACCGCGGCGGCGACGTCGACGAGGGTGAATCCGTCCTCGCCCAGCCGGACGAGCAGCCCACCGGCGCCCTCGACGAGCACCAGGTCGTGCGCGCCGGCGAGCTCGCGTACGGCGGC
This sequence comes from Rhodococcus ruber, assembly GCF_016804345.1. Classification (NCBI taxonomy): domain Bacteria; kingdom Bacillati; phylum Actinomycetota; class Actinomycetes; order Mycobacteriales; family Nocardiaceae; genus Rhodococcus; species Rhodococcus ruber. Next base: position 3,427,119 of record NZ_CP044211.1, read on the forward strand.
GACGACGACGGGCAGGTGCAGCAGGGGCCGGCCGCTGCGGCGCGCCGCGGTGTCCGGCGCCAGGGGCTCCGGGTAGCGGGCCAGTTCCACGGTGTGCACGCGTCCCCCGGTGAGCCGGGCGATCTCGGCGAGGTCGCCGGGAGCCTCGTCGGCCACCCCGGTCTGTGCCGGTTTGCATACGGCGACCCGCAGCCCCGCCGCCACCGCCACGGCGGCGTAGGCCGCCGTGACGACGGTCTTGCCCACGTCGGTGGACGTGCCGGTCACACACAGGACCGTCATGACCGTGCCCCGGACAGCACATCGGTGAGGACGTCGTCGATGTGGGCGAGTTCGTCGGCGTCCAGGTTCGCGCGGGCCGTCAGCCGCAGCCGGGACGTGCCCTCGGGAACGGACGGCGGCCGGAAGCATCCGACGTGGACCCCCCGGCTGCGGCACGCCTGCGCGGCGTCGAACGCGACCTGCGGGTCCCCGAGCACCACCGACACCACCGCCGACGTGGGGGCGGCGACCCCGGCGATCCGGGCCAGGTCGGCGGCCCGCTCGAGCACGGCTCGGGCCCGGTGCGGCTCGTCACGCAACACGCGCAGCGCACCACGGGCGGCGCCGACGGCGGCGGGCGCGAGACCGGTGTCGAAGATGAAGGTGCGGGCGGCATCGATCAGGTGGGCCCGGACGCGGGCGTCGGCGAGCACCACGCCGCCCTGCGACGCGAGGGACTTCGAGAGCGTGGCAGTGACCACGACGTCCGGCTCACCGGCGAGACCCGCCTCGTGGACGAGTCCGCGACCGCCCCCGCCCCGGACCCCCACCCCGTGGGCCTCGTCGACGAGCAGCAGCGCGTCGTGTGCCCGGCACGCCGCATGCAGTTGCTGCAGCGGCGCGAGGTCCCCGTCGGCGCTGAAGACGGAGTCGGTGAGCACGAGGGCACGCCGCTCGGTGCGGGTCGCGAGCGCCGTCCGCACGAAGTCGACGTCGGCGTGCGGGGCGATCTGCACCCGTGCGCGGGAGAGCCGGCACGCGTCGACCAGGGACGCGTGGCAGCCCGCGTCGGAGACGATCAGGGTGTCGCGGTCGGCGAGGGCGGTGACGGCGCCGAGGTTGGCGGCGTACCCGCTGGCGAACACGAGACCGGACTCGGCGCCGGTGAACTCCGCGAGTTCACGCTCGAGCAGTTCGTGCTCGCTCGTGGTGCCGGTGACGAGGCGGGACCCGGTGGCGCCACCGCCCCAGCGGCGCAGCGCGGCGGTCGCGGCGGCGAGGACCTCGGGGTGCCGGACGAGACCGAGGTAGTCGTTGGAGGCGAGGTCGACGATGCCCGGCGCCGGGGTGCGCGGATGCAGGGTGCGGCGCAGGCCCGCCGCGCGCCGGGCGTCGGCGACGTCGTCGAGCCAATCCAGGCTGGCGAAGGCGGTCATGCCCGCAGACCATACCTGAACACCGTTCAAGTCGGAATGCGGGCGGCGTGCCCGGCTCGTCCGGCACCCCACGGCGGGGTCAGGTCCGGGCGGCGGCGCACATCCCCGCGGCGATCATCCGCACGTCGTCGGCCGTGCAGATGTACGGCGGCATCGCGTAGATCAGGTTGCGGAACGGACGCAGCCACACGCCGGACGCAACGGCGGCCGCCGTCGCGGCGCGCATGTCCACGGGCCGGTCCAGTTCGAGCACGCCGATGCCGCCGAGCACCCGCGCGTCCACCACGCCCGGCAGCTCCCGCGCCGGCGCCAGACCCGCTTCGAGGCCGGCGCCGAGCGCGGCGACCTCGCCGCGCCAGTCGCGCGAGAGCAGCAGCTCCACGGCAGCGACGGCCACCGCGCACGCGAGCGGATTGCCCATGAACGTCGGGCCGTGCATGATGCCGCCGCCCTCGCCCGCGCTGACCGCCTCGGCGACGGCCGACGTGCACAGCACCGCCGCCAGCGTCAGATATCCGCCGGTCAGCGCCTTGCCCACGCACATGACGTCCGGCGCGACGGCCGCGTGATCGGCGGCGAACAGCTCCCCGGTGCGACCGAACCCGGTGGCGATCTCGTCGAAGATCAACAGCAGGCCATGGGTGTCGCACATCCGGCGCAGCTCGGTCAGGTAGCGGGGGTCGTGGAAGCGCATGCCACCCGCGCCCTGGACCACCGGCTCGACGATCACGGCGGCCAGCTCGTCCGTGTGGGCCTCGAGCGTGGCCTCGAACTCGGCGACGTACGCCGGGTCGAACTCGCGCGGCGGCGCCGGCGCGAACACCTGCCGCTGCAGTACGCCGGTCCACATCGAGTGCATGCCGCCGTCGGGGTCGCACACGCTCATCGGCGCGAACGTGTCACCGTGGTAGCCGCCCCGCCAGGTCATGAGCCGGTGCCGTCCCGGCCGGCCCACCGCGCGCTGGTACTGCAGGGCGAGCTTGACCGCGACCTCCACCGACACCGACCCGGAATCGGCGAGGAAGACCTTGTCCAGGCCGTCGGGGGTGATCCGCACGAGCAGCTCCGCGAGCCGCGCGGCCGGCTCGTGGGTGAGCCCGCCGAACATCACGTGGCTCATCCGCCCCAGTTGGCGCGTGACCGCCGCGTCGAGGGCGGGGTGGCGGTATCCGTGCACGGCGGCCCACCACGAGCTCATGCCGTCGACGAGTTCCCGGCCGTCGGCCAGCCGCAGCCGGGTGCCGTGGGCCTCGTCGACCACGAGCGGCACGGTCGATGCGGGAACGGCCCCGTAGGGATGCCACAGGTGCGCCGCGTCGAGCGTGGCGACCTCGTCGGGATTCAGGCGGCGAACGGTCACGGGGTCCGACTGTAGGCGTCCGCGCCGCGCGGCCGGTCGGCACCTGCGCCGGACCGGCTCACTCGGTCCGTACACGACCGAGGATCCCGCTAGGGTTGCCGTCATGGAACCCACCGAGCCGAGCACGTCCACCGAGGCCCTCCCGGCCGAGATCCCGGTGTGGCCGGGGAACGCCTATCCGCTCGGCGCGACCTACGACGGGGCGGGGACGAACTTCGCCCTCTTCTCCGAGGTCGCCGAGAAGGTCGAACTGTGCCTGATCGCCAAGGACGGCACCGAGACCCGCGTGCCGATCGAGGAGGTCGACGGCAACGTCTGGCACGTCTACCTCCCCACGGTGACCCCCGGCCAACGCTACGGCTACCGCGTCCACGGCCCCTACGATCCGGGGCAGGGTCTGCGCTGCGATCCGAGCAAGTTGCTGCTCGACCCGTACGGCAAGGCCTTCGACGGCGCGTTCGACGGCGATGCGTCGCTGTTCTCGTACGCCATGACGGGGTCCGAGGCCGAGGAGGCCCCGTCGGAACCGGAGCAGTCGGACGCGGCCGCGGAGGACGCCTCCGGTGCGGACGCTCCAGGTGCGGCCACCGCGGAGTCGGGCGACGAGAACGACACGCCGGCCGAGTCCGCCACCGAGCCCAAAGAACCGTCGAATCCCGATTTCCCCCAATTGGATTCGCTCGGACACACGATGACGACCGTGGTGATCAACCCGTTCTTCGACTGGGTCTCCGATCGGCATCCGCGCCGGCCCTACTACGAGACCGTCATCTACGAGGCCCACGTGAAGGGCATGACCGCGACCCATCCGGGCGTGCCGGAGCAGTTGCGCGGCACCTACGCGGGGCTGGCCCACCCGGTGATCATCGAGCACCTGCAGAGTCTCGGGGTCACCGCGATCGAACTGATGCCCGTGCACCAGTTCATGCAGGATCAGGTGCTGCTGGACCGGGGCCTGCGGAACTACTGGGGCTACAACACCTTCGGCTTCCTGGCTCCGCACCTGGACTACTCGTCGGCCAGCAACCCGAGCGGCGTCGTCGCCGAGTTCAAGGCGATGGTGCGCGCCTACCACGAGGCGGGCATCGAGGTGATCCTCGACGTGGTGTACAACCACACCGCGGAGGGCAACCACATGGGGCCGACGATCTGTTTCCGCGGCATCGACAACGCCGCCTACTACCGGCTGGTCGACGACGACAAGTCCTACTACATGGACTACACCGGCACCGGCAACAGCCTCAACGCCCGCCATCCGCACACCCTGCAGCTGATCATGGATTCGCTGCGCTACTGGGTGACCGAGATGCACGTCGACGGATTCCGCTTCGACCTGGCCTCCACCCTGGCCCGCGAGCTGCACGACGTGGACCGGCTGTCCGCGTTCTTCGACCTCGTGCAGCAGGATCCGATCGTCTCGCAGGTCAAGCTGATCGCCGAGCCGTGGGACGTCGGTGAGGGCGGCTACCAGGTGGGCAACTTCCCCGGCCTGTGGACCGAGTGGAACGGCAAGTACCGCGACACGGTCCGGGACTACTGGCGCGGGGAACCGGCCACGCTCGGCGAGTTCGCCTCCCGGCTCACCGGCTCGTCGGACCTGTACGAGGCCACCGGCCGCCGGCCGAGCGCGTCGATCAACTTCGTCACCGCCCACGACGGCTTCACCCTCGCCGACCTGGTCTCCTACAACGAGAAGCACAACGACGCCAACGGCGAGAACAACATGGACGGCGAGTCACACAACCGCTCGTGGAACTGCGGCGTGGAGGGCCCGACCGACGACGCGGACGTGCTCGCGCTGCGGCAGCGGCAGAGCCGCAACATCCTGGCCACGCTGATGCTGTCCCAGGGCACCCCCATGCTCGCGCACGGCGACGAGTTCGGGCGCACGCAGCAGGGCAACAACAACGTCTACTGCCAGGACAACGAGTTGTCCTGGATGGACTGGTCGCTGGCGGAGACGAACGCGGACCTGCTCGAGTTCACCCGCAACGTGATCGCGCTGCGCCGGTCGCACCCGGTGTTCCGGCGACGGCGGTTCTTCGAGGGCCGCCCGATCCGCAGCGGCGAGCAGTCCCGTGACATCGCCTGGCGCACCCCGGCGGGCGAGGAGATGACGCCGGAGGACTGGGACAGCGGGTTCGGCAAGTCGCTGTCGGTGTTCCTCAACGGCGAGGGCATCCACGAGCCGAACCAGCGCGGCGAACGGGTCGTCGACGATTCGTTCCTGCTGTGCTTCAACGCGCACGACGAGCCGATCGATTTCGTCACCCCCGACGGTCCGCACGCCGAGGAATGGTCGGTGGCGCTGGACACGGACGTGCCGGACGGGCTGCGCGAGCAGGTGGTGACCGCCGGGGAGTCGGTGCGGGTGCAGGCCCGTTCGCTGCTGGTGATGCGGAGGACCGCATGAGCCCGCGCCCGGTGTCGTCGACGTATCGGCTGCAGCTCACCGGCGACGGGACGACCTTCGCGGACGCGATCGCGCTCGTGGACTACCTCGACGCGCTCGGCGTCTCCCACGTGTACCTGTCCCCCGTGCTCAGCGCCGCGGCCGGCTCGACCCACGGGTACGACGTGGTGGATCCGACGACGGTGTCGGCGGCGCTCGGCGGCCGCGAGGGTCTCGCGGCCCTGGCCCGCGAGGTCCGCTCCCGCGGGATGGGTCTGCTGATCGACATCGTCCCCAACCACGTCGGCGTCGGCGATCCGCGGGAGAACCCGTGGTGGTGGGACGTGCTGCGGCACGGCCGCACCTCGCCGTACGCGACGTACTTCGACGTCGACTGGGACGCGGACAACGGCTGCGACGGCCGGATCGCCCTGCCCGTACTGGGGTCGGCGACCGACGTCGAGGATCTGACCGTGGACCGTACCGGTGACGAGCCGACGCTGGCCTACTACGAGCGGCGCTTCCCGATCGCCCCGGGCACCGACGCGGGAACCGGAGCGGAGGTGCATGCGCGGCAGGCGTACCGGCTGGTGCCGTGGGACAGCGGCCTGATCGGATACCGCCGGTTCTTCACCGTCGACGATCTCGCCGCGGTGCGGGTGGAGGATCCGGCGGTGTTCGACGCGGTGCACGCCCAGGTGGCGTCGTGGATGGACGACGACCTCACCGACGGCGTCCGCGTGGACCATCCGGACGGACTGGCGGACCCGACCGGCTACCTGCAGCGGTTGCGCGAGCTCGTCGGCCCGGACCGCTGGCTGGTCGTCGAGAAGATCCTCGGCGACGGCGAACCGCTCGACCCGACCCTGCCGGTCGACGGCACCACCGGCTACGACGCGCTCGGCGAGGTCGGTGCGGTGTTCCTCTATCCGCGCGGTGAGAAGGACCTCGACGCGCTCTCGCGTGACCGCACCGGCGCGCCCGGCGACGCGCAGTGGCTGCACGCGCAGGAGAGACAGCTCAAGAGCACGGTGCTGCAGGCGGGTCTGGCACCGGAGGTGCGCCGGCTGGTGCGGGCGGTCCGCCGGGACGCCGCCGATGCGACCTGTCCGGACGAGCACCTGCGCGACGCGGTGATCGCGGTGGTGGCTGAGCTGCCCGTGTACCGGTCCGACTACGCGCCCCTGGCCGGGATGCTGCCCCGCATCCTGGGTGAGTGCGCCCGCGCCGAACCCGCGCTCGAACCCGCGCTCGAGGTGCTGTCGCGGGCCCTGGCCCGGGGCGCAGAGGCGGCGGCCCGGTTCGGGCAGGTGTGCGGCGCCGCGACCGCCAAGGCGGTCGAGGACTGCCTGTTCTACCGCGCGGCGCGGCTGGTCTCCCTCCAGGAGGTCGGCGGCCACCCGGGCCGGTTCGGGCTGCCCGTCGCCGAATTCCACCTCGCCTGGTCGGAACGGGCGCGGTGGTGGCCGCGTGCGATGACGTCGCTGTCCACCCACGACACCAAGCGCGGCGAGGACGTCCGCGCCCGTATCGGGGTGCTCTCGCAGGTGCCGCAACTGTGGGCGGCGTGCCTGTCCGAATGGGAATCCGTCACACCGCCCCCGGACGCCGCCTCGGGACTGTTCTTGTGGCAGAACATCTTCGGGGCCTGGCCGCGTGACGGTCGAGTGACGGAGGAGCTGCGGTCCCGGCTGCACGAGTACGCCCGGAAAGCCCTGCGGGAGAACGGCGTGCGCACCACCTGGACGGAGGTGGACGAGGAGTTCGAGGGCGCGGTGGCGGCCTGGCTCGACGCGGTGTGCGACGGGCCTGTCGGCGCGTCGCTGACCGAGTTCGTCGCGTCGCTGGCCCCGCATTTCTCCGCGGACTCGCTCGGGCAGAAGCTGCTGCAGCTGCTCGGACCCGGCATCCCCGACGTGTACCAGGGCACCGAGTTGTGGGAGGACTCGCTCGTGGACCCGGACAACCGGCGGCCGGTGGACTTCGCCGCGAGGCGCCGGCTGCTCGAGCAGGACCCGCCGCCGGCCGTGGACGGCGCCGGTACCGCGAAGCTCGCGGTCGTGCGGTCGGCGCTGCGGCTGCGCCGCGAACGGCCGGCGAGCTTCGTCGGTGGCGCCTACGTCCCGCTGTCCGCGTCGGGTCCGGCCGCCGCTCACCTCATCGGGTTCGGGCGCGGCCCGGCGGCCGACGACGTCGACGTGGTGGCGCTCGCCTCGCGGCACACGGTCACCCTGGAGGAGACCGGATGGGGCGACACGACGCTCGACCTGCCGCCGGGCCGCTGGGTGGACCGGCTCACCGGGCGGCGGCTGTCGGCAACGGTGTCGCCGGCGGAGGTGTTCGCGGACCTTCCCGTAGCCGTGCTGGCCCGCGACTAGGACTGCGCCCGGGGGTGGACAACCCCCTCCCGGCGACGCCGGGAGGGGGTTGTCCGGATGCTCGATGATGCGGCGAAGGTCCGGTGGTCCGGGTCGTGTGGCGGGAGGGGCCACCCCTCGCTGATGTGGCTCCGGTCCGAGCGGGTGCACCGGCCCCTCGAATCCGGCAAGCGCCGACGCTTCGACGAGCTGGAGATGGCCGCGGTGCGGGACGTGGCCCTTCCGAGCGGCGAAAGACCTCGCGCGCGGCGCGACGGCGGGCGATCTCTCGGACGGCGAGCGTGCGGCCCCGCGGACAGTGGGTGTGGACCCGGGACCGCCCCGCCGACGACCGACCGGATGAGGTCCGTGTCGACACCCGGAACGAGGGGTGTCGCCCGGCACCGTCGGGCGCGCTCCGCACCGCTAACGCAGGCGCAGCAGGACCAGGGCCAGGGCCGTGCCGTCCTCCCCGAGCTCGGCGGCGTAGCGACGGATCATGCTCATGTCGTGGGCGTGGGTGACGCGGGGCGCCCCCGTCCCGACCCGGAGCTGCCCGATCCGTCGCTCGAGCGCGACACGGCGCCGCACCACGGCGAGGATCTCGGTGTCGAGACTGTCGATGTCGGCGCGCAGACGGGGCAGTTCGGAGTCGGTGGTGCCTGGTTCGGCAACGGCGGTCATTTTGCCTCCCTTCGGGATTCGGCGTGTTCACTGGATCGATCCTCCCGTACCCGGGGGCCGCGAACCAGCCACCCCGGGTGGCGGATTCGCCACCCTGCCGGGATCACCGGCGGCGGATCCGGTCACAGGGCCCGACGGTATCCGCGGATCACCGGCACGGCACACACCGCGACCAGGGCCACCGACCAGGCCACGGTGCGCACCAGCGGGCCCTGGACGGCGCCGCCCAGGGCCAGCGCCTGCATCGTCTCGACGGCACTGGTCATGGGCTGGTTGCGGATCACCGGCGCGAGCACGTCCGGGTACGCACCGATCGGCACGAACCCCGGATTGAAGAACAGCATCAGCGTGCACAGCAACGAGATCGCTTCGATGACCACCGTTTTCGCGGCCATGAATGCGGCCGCGGTGACCAGCGCGGCAAACGCCAGCCCGAACAGCACCGGTACGGCCAGGAAACCGATCGCGGCGAGCGGGCCGCGGTGGAAGCGGAAACCGAGCACGACCCCGGCGGCGACGACGACGACGGTGGTCACGGTGATGCGCACCGCCTCGGCGACGAATCTCGACGCCAGCGCCGAAGCCCGGTGGACGGGCAGCACCCACAGCCGCGCGGGCAGCCCGGCCTCGCACTCGCGGCCGAGTGTGACGGCGCCGGCCAGCGAGCCGAGCAGCGCGCTCATCACGACGACCATCGGCACCGTCCCGTACAGCGCGTCCTGCCCGGCGAACGCCGAGACCTGCCGGCCGAGCACCGCCTCGAGCATGAGCAACAGCAGCACCGGGTAGGCGAGGCTCTGCAGCACCGTCATCGGATCCCGGCGCCAGCGGGTCAGCAGGCGCCCGGCCTGCAGGCCGGTGTGCCGCACGAGAGCGGGGACCGAATTCTCGGGTGTGGTCACGGTGGTGCTCATCGCTGCCTCCGGTTCGTGCGGGTGGCCAGGGGGACGACGACCAGGAGGATCCCGCCGAGCCACAGCAGCGTCGGCGTCAGGGCGGCGCCGGTGCCGTCGGCGAGCCCGCGCAGGCTCGACGCGAACTGGGAGACGGGCTGGTTGCGGACGAACGGCTGGATCCAGGCCGGGAACTGGTCGATCGGAACGAAGCCGCAGGAGAGCATTCCGAGCACGAGCTGCGGCAGCATCAGTGCCTGCGTGGTGGCCTCCGGGCTCCGGAACACGGTGCCGAGCACATCGGCCCCCAGCGTGAGGACCGTGCCGATGGTGAGCGCGAGTACGCAGAACCCGACGGCCGCGGTGGCTCCGGCGAATCGGAATCCGATCACGTACCCGCAACCGATCGCCGCCGCCAGCGACAGCGCGCACTTGACGGTGCTCGCGGACAGGCGTGCGGCGAGCGGCACGGCCGCCGCGATCGGCATCGTCGCGAACCGGCGGTCGATGCCGTGCACCGCGTCGGTCGCGGCCAGGAACGCGGCGGAGATCGCGGTGAAGGCCACGGCCTGCAGCGCGATCAGCGGCATCAGGAACTGCCCGTAGTCGACGGCCCCGCCGGTGAACAGGGCGATCACCCGTTGCAGCGGCACGTAGAACCCGACGGTGAACACGAGCGGCGCGACGAGCGCGGTGACGAGTTCGCCGCCGCGGACGGCGGGGATCAGGGTGCGCGCGGACAGCACCCACCACTGGTAGAGGGGCGACGGTGCGGCGGTCGTCGTGGTCATGCCACCACCTCGAAACGCGGCCGGGCGGCGGTGAGGGCGAGGAAGACCTCGTCCAGCGACGGCCGCCGCAGCGCGATGTCGGAGACGGCGACGCCGTGGGCGGCGACGGCCGTCGCGACCTGCGCCAGGGTGCCCGCCCCGTGCGGGGCCGGGATCGTGACGCGGTCGGCGGCGACCTCGACCACCGCCGCCGGGGCGAACCGGCGGAGCACGTGCGCCACGGCGGGCACGTCGGCCGCCCGCACCGGGACGACTTCGCAGAAGGTGGCGCCGACGCGCTGCTTCAGCTGGGCGGGGGTGCCCTCGGCGACGACCGTGCCCCGGTCGATGACGACGATCCGGTCGGCGAGCAGGTCGGCCTCCTCGAGGTACTGCGTGGTGAGCAGCGTGGTGACGCCCTGCGCCTTGAAGCCGGCGATCAGATCCCAGACCCGTTGGCGGCTGCGCGGATCGAGGCCGGTGGTCGGCTCGTCGAGGAACACCACCCGGGGCGGGACGACGAGCCCGCACGCGATGTCGATGCGGCGGCGCATGCCGCCGGAGTACTTGCCGACCCGCCGGTCGGCGGCATCCTCGAGGTCGAACTCGGCGAGCAGTTCCCGCGCGCGGGCTCGGGCCGCGCGGCGCCGCAACCCGAGCAGACGGGCGAACAGGACGAGGTTCTCGAAGCCGGTGAGCATGTCGTCGAGGGCGGCGTACTGACCGGTGAGCATCACCGCCCGGCGCACCCCGGCCGGGTCGGTGACGACGTCGTGCCCGGCCACGACGGCACGGCCGGAATCCGGCCGCAGCAGGGTGGACAGGATGTTCACGGTGGTGGTCTTGCCGGCGCCGTTGGGGCCGAGGACGCCGAGGACCTCACCGGGCTCGGCGGCGAAGCTCACACCGCACAGGGCCGGGACCGGCCCGAAGCTCTTGGTGACGGCTTCGACGAGGACGGCGGGGGTCGAGGGGGACATGGTGCTCCGTTCGGAAGAAAAGGGGGGTGGATTGCGCGGTCAGGACGCGGCGAGGTACCGGTCGTCGCCGAGATGCCGATCGAGCACCGCGGCCAGGGCGGGCACCGCGTCGGGTGCGGTCATCCGGTCGTGGGCGACATCGAGCAGGTGGTTGTGCATCGCGCCGGTGACGTAGGGTCGCCAGCCGGCGAAACCCCCGGCGTGATGCGGCTTGTCGGCCGTCGCGGTGACGAAGACGAGGTCGCCGTCGTAGAGCGGTGGCCGGTAGCCGGCGAGCAGCGCCGCCGAACCGTTGTAGTCGGCGACCATCCGGTCGAGGTGGCCGGCGTCGACGGGAGCCCCGGTGTGGGTCCGGATCAGCGCGGCGGCCTCGGCGGCCGTCAGGTCCGGATCGACGTCGGGCAGCCCCAGGGACGAGCCGAGGGCGGCGACGAGTTCGCCGGCGGTCAGCGGTTCCGGCGCGGCGACGTCGCGGGCGATCAGGTCCGCGTCGAGCAGCGCGAGCAGCGCCACCTCCTCGCCGGCGTCGCGCAGCCGCGCCGCGACGGCGTGGGCGATGAATCCGCCGAGCGACCAGCCGAGCAGGTGGTACGGGCCGGTGGGCTGGACCGCACGGATCTCGTCGACATACCGCTCGGCGTACGCGGCGATCGTCGCCGGGGCGTCCTCGCGGCCGTCGAGGTGCGGGGACTGCAGTCCGTACACCGGCCGTCCGGGGGCGAGGTGCGCGGCGAGCCCGGCGTAGCCCCACGCCAGTCCGGATGCCGGATGCACGCAGAACAGCGGGGCTCCGTCGCCGTCGGTGCGCAGCGGCAGCCGCACCGCGAACGGCGAGTCCGGCTGCCCGCCGGTGTCCTCGGCCTCGAGGCGGGCGGCCAGGGTCGCCGGGGTGGGCGCCGAGAACAGCGCGATCACCGGCACGGCGGTCCCGAGTTCGGCGCCGAGCCGATCGCAGGCACGGGTGGCATCGAGGGAGGTCCCACCCAGGTCGAAGAACGAGTCGTCGATCCCGACGTGCGTGAGGCCGAGGACCTGCGCGAACACCGCGACCACCGCCTCCTCCGCCGGGGTGCGCGGGGCGCGTCCCGAGCCGGCCGCGAACACCGGCTCCGGCAGCGCCGCGCGATCCAGCTTGCCGACCGGGGTCAGCGGCAACTCGTCGAGCACGACGATCGCCGCCGGCACCAGGTGTCCGGGCAGCCGCTGCGCCGTCCGGCGCTGTACCCGGGCCGGTTCGAGGCGGTGCCCCGGCGCCGGGAGCACGTAGGAGACGAGCACCTGGGCGCCGGACGGTCCGGGCCGCCCGACGGTGACCGCGAAGTCGACCTCGGGCAGGGCCGTGAGCGCCGCGTCGATCTCCCCGACCTCGACGCGCATCCCGCGGACCTTGACCTGGTGGTCACCGCGCCCGAGGTATTCGAGCTCGAGCCGGCCCCCGGCCCGCACCCACCGCACGAGGTCCCCGGTGCGGTACATCCGCTCCCCCGGCTGATCGGGACGGGCGACGAAGCGGCTCGCGGTCAGCCCCACCCGCCCGTGGTAGCCCCGCGCCAGCCCGGCCCCGGCCAGGTAGAGTTCGCCCGTCACGCCGGCGGGTACCGGCCGCAGGCGGGCGTCGAGCACCAGCGGCGTCACGCCGCGCACGGCCGATCCGATCGTCACCGCCCGGCCCGGCACCAGCGGGCCGGCCGTCGCCCAGATCGTGGCCTCCGTCGGTCCGTACAGGTTCAGCATCGTCCGGCCCTCGCCGAACCGGTCCACGAGTTCCGGTCCGGTCGCCTCCCCGGCCACGGCCAGCACCTCGACCGAGGTCAGGGCCGCCGGGTCGAGCGTCGACAGCGCGGCGGGGGTGACGACGAGATGGCTGACCCGGGCCGCGCGGAGCCGGTCGGCGAGTTCGGTGCCGCCGACGACGGTGGGCGGGACGACCACGAGCCGGGCGCCGACGGCGAACGCGGCGAGTTGCTCGAACACCGCGGCGTCGAAACTCGGCGACGCGATGTGCGCGACCCGGGCCTGCGGGGTCAGCGCCAGGGTCTCCCGCTGCGCGGCGACGAGATTGCCCAGTCCGCGGTGGGTGACGGTGACCGCCTTGGGAGCGCCGGTCGAACCTGAGGTGTAGATCAGGTAGGCGGGGTCGTCGACGTGCACGGCCGTGGCCCGCGGCCGCTGCGGGACGAGCGCGAGACGCGTGTCGGCAGCCGGGCCGTCGAGCACCAGCCACCCGAGCGAGGCGGGCAGGCGGTCGTGGTGCTCGGTCACGGTCACCCCCAGGACGGCACCGGAATCGGCGAGCATGTACTCGATCCGTTCCTGCGGGTGCCGGGGGTCGACGGGCACGAACGCCGCGCCCGTTCGGGCGACCGCCCACACCGCGAGCACCGAATCGAACGATCGGGTCAGTGCCAGCGCGACGAGGGTGCCGGGGCCGGCACCCCGCGCGGCGAGGGCATCGGCGAGCAGCGCCGCGCGGGCGTCGAGTTCGCGATAGGTGACCTGCCGGTCGTCGGTGACCACGGCGACGGCCTCGGGTCGCGCCGTCGCCGCGGCGTGCAGCAGTTCCGGCAGGGTCACCGGGGCGACGGGCTCCGGGCCCGTGCCGGCCCGCAGTTCGTCGGCCTCCCGCGGATCGAGCAGGTCGACGTCGCCGATCGTGGCGTGCGGGTTCTCGGCGACCGCCGTCAGCAGCCGGCCGAAGCGGGCGGCGAGGGTCCGGGCGGTGGCGTCGTCGAACAGGTCGGTGGCGTAGCCGAGGCTCACCTCGATTCCGGCGGGTTCGCCGTTCGCGGTCGTGCGTTCGCGCAGTGTCAGACTCAGGTCGAACGGTGAGGACTCGTGGGCGACGTCCTGCAGTGCGATGCGCAGGCCCGCGACCTCGAGCTCCGGCTCCTCGAAGTTCGCCAGCGCGAGGGAGACCTGGAACAGCGGGTGGTGCGCGGTCGAGCGGGCCGGGCGCACCGCCTCGACCACCTGGTCGAACGGCAGGTCGGCGTGGGCGAACGCGGCCAGGTCGGCCTCGCGCACCTGCGCCACCAGGTCGGCGAACGTGACCTCGGGACGCACCGGGGTGCGCAGGACCACGGTGTTGACGAACATCCCGACCAGGTCGTCGAGTTCGGCGGCACCGCGACCGGCGACCGCGGTGCCCACCGCGATGTCGTCGCCGGCGCCGAGACGCGAGAGCAGCGCGACGAGCGCGGCGTGCACGGTCATGAACACGGTGGCGTTCTCGGTGGCGGCGACGGCCCGCAGCCGGGCGTGCACGTCGGCGTCGACTGCGAGAGCCACATCGGCGCTCGCCATGGACTGCACGACCGGGCGCGGCCGGTCGGTGGGCAAGGTGATCCGGTCGGGGAGCCCGGCGAGGGTGCTCACCCAGAAGTCGCGCTGACGCGCGGCGGTCGACCGCGGATCGGTCTCGTCACCGAGGATGTCGCGCTGCCACAGCGTGTAGTCGGCGTACTGCACCGGCAGCGGCGCCCACCCCGGGGCCGCCCCCGCGGTACGCGCGGCGTACGCGGCGATCAGGTCCCGGGCCAGCGGCGCCACCGACACCCCGTCCGCGGCGATGTGGTGCAGCACCAGCACCAGCACGTGCTCCTGCGCACCCAGACGCAGCACCCGGGCCCGCACCGGCAGCTCGACGGTCAGGTCGAAACCGGCACCGACGAAACCCGCCACCGCGGCATGCACGTCGGCGGGTGCCTCGGTGAAGTCGAGCACGTTCCCGGCGTCGACGGCCACCTGGTGCGGGCCGTCCGCATCGGCGGGGAAGACGGTGCGCAGGCTCTCGTGCCGGTCGGTCACGTCCCGCCACGCCGCGGCGAGCGCCGCGGCGTCGATCGGACCGGACAGGCGCAACGCGACGGGGATGTTGTACGCCGCGGAGGTGGGGTCGAGCTGGTTGAGCACCCACATGCGCTGCTGCGCCGGTCCGAGGGGCACCCGGGCCGGGCGGGGCCGGGCCGTGAGGGCGATCCTCGGCGCGGGACGCTCGAGCAGGCGCACGGCCAGCGCCGCGGGGGTGGGCGCCTCGAACAGGTCGCGCACCGCCAGGGCGGAGTTCAGGCGGGCGACGACGCGGGTGGCGTCGAGCGAGTTGCCGCCGAGGTCGAAGAACGAGTCGTCGATGCCCACCCGGTCCAGATCCAGCACCTGGGCGAACGCGGCGACCACGGCCTCCTCGGCCGGTGTGCGGGGGGCACGCCCCGCGCCGGCGGCGAACACGGGCTCGGGCAGGGCCGCCCGGTCCAGCTTGCCCACCGGCGTCAGCGGCAACTCGTCGAGCACGACGAGCGCCGCCGGCACGAGATGGGCCGGCAGCAACTCGGACATCCGGGCCCGCAGCGCCTCGGCCGTCGGGGCGCACCCGGTCGCCGCGAGCACGTACGACACCAGTACCGGCGACCCGGCCGGTCCGGGCCGGCCCACCGTCACCGCGCGGTCGACCTCCGGCAGCCCGGCCAGCGCCGCGTCGACCTCCCCCACCTCGATCCGCATTCCGCGGATCTTGACCTGGTGGTCACTGCGGCCGACGTACTCGAGCTCGAGCCGGCCGGCGGCGTGCACCCACCGCACCACGTCCCCGGTGCGGTACATCCGCGCGCCCTGCGGATGCGCCACGAACCGGGCCGCGGTCAGTCCCGGCCGCCCGTGGTAGCCGCGCGCCAGCCCGTCGCCGGCGAGGTACAACTCCCCCGCCACACCGACCGGGACGGGCCGCAACCGGTCGTCGAGCACCAGCGGCGTCACGCCGCGCACGGCGGATCCGATCGTCAGTGCCCGGCCCGCCGTCAGTGCCGACGACGCGGTCGCCCAGATCGTGGCCTCCGTCGGCCCGTACAGGTTCAGCATCGTCCGGCCCCCGGCGAACCGCTCCACCAGGTCCGTACCGACCGCCTCGCCGGCCACCGCGAGCACCCGGACCGAGGTCGACTCCGCCGAGTCCAGCGTCGAGAGCACCGACGGGGTGAGGACCGCGTGCGTCACCTGCTCGGCCTCGAGGAGAGCGGCGAGTTCGGTGCCCCCGACGATGCCGGGCGGGACCGACACCAGGCAGCCCCCGGCGCCGAAGGCGGCCAGTTGTTCGAAGATCGCTGCGTCGAAACTGGGCGAGGCGAAGCCGAGGACCCGCGCATCCGGCCCGACGTCGAGCGAGTCGGCTTGGGCGCGCACGATGTTCGCCAGCCCGCGGTGGGTGACGGTGACGGCCTTCGGGGTGCCGGTCGAGCCGGAGGTGTAGATCAGGTAGGCGGCGTGCTCGGGATGCAGCGGCCGGGTCCGGTCCGCATCGGTCCACGGTGCGGCCGAGTCGTCGGCGTATGCGGCCCGCACCGCCGGGTCGTCGAGCTCGAGCCAGGTGAGCGCGCCGGGCAGCGCGGCCCGGTGCGCGGCCGTGGTCAGTCCGAGTGTGGTGCCGCTGTCGTGCAGCATGTGCGCGATGCGCTCGGCCGGGTACGCCGGATCGACGGGCACGAAGGCACCGCCGGCCTTGGCGACGGCCCACACGGCGAGCACCGACTCCGCGGAGCGGGGCAGCGCGAGGGCCACGCGCACGTCCGGCCCCACCCCGGCGGCGACGAGCCGGTGCGCGAGCCGGCCGGCGGCGTCGTCGAGTTCCCGGTAGGTCCAGGTGGTGCCGTCGGCACGCACGGCCGGGCGCGCGGGGTGTGCGGCGGCGGCGGCCGCGAGCAGCGTGGGCAGCAGCCACGGCCCGATACCGGCCGGGCCGGCGGTGGCGGCCAGCTCGGCGGACTCGGCGGCGTCGAGCAGCTCCACGTCCCCGACGGGGACGGCCGGGTCGGTGGTGACGGTGGCGAGGAGGCGCACGAACCGCGCGGCGAGGGTGCGGGCGGTGTCGTGGTCGAACAGGTCGGTCGCGTAGGTGAGGGTGGCGTCCAGCCCGGCGGGCCGTCCGTCGTCGCCGGTGTGTTCGCGCAGCTCGAGTGCGAGATCGAACTGCGAGGAGTCCCGGGCGATGTCCTCCACGGCGATCCCGAGCCCGTCGAGCTCGAGCGTGGGTGCCGCGAAGTCGGCCAGCGCGAGGGAGACCTGGAACAGCGGGTGGTGCGCGGTCGAGCGGGCCGGGCGCACCGCCTCGACCACCTGGTCGAACGGCAGGTCGGCGTGGGCGAACGCGGCCAGGTCGGCCTCGCGCACCTGCGCCACCAGGTCGGCGAACGTGACCTCGGGACGCACCGGGGTGCGCAGGACCACGGTGTTGACGAACATCCCGACCAGGTCGTCGAGTTCGGCGGCGCCGCGGCCGGCGACCGCGGTGCCCACCGCGATGTCGTCGCCGGCGCCGAGACGCGAGAGCAGCGCGACGAGCGCGGCGTGCACGGTCATGAACACGGTGGCGTTCTCGGTGCGGGCGAGACGTCGCAGCCGGGCGTGCACGTCGGCGGCGACGGTGAAGGCGACGTCGGCGCTCGCGCCGGACTGCACCGCGGGTCCGGGCCGGTCGGCGGGCAGCACGATGCGGTCCGGGAGGCCGGCCAGCGTGCGGGTCCAGAACTCGCGTTGCCGGGCGGTGGTCGAGTCGGGGTCGTCGGGGTCGCCGAGCGTCTCGCGCTGCCACAGCGTGTAGTCGGCGTACTGCACCGGCAGCGGCGCCCACGCCGGCGCCGCCCCCGCGGTACGCGCGGCGTACGCGGCGATCAGGTCCCGGGCCAGCGGCGCCACCGACACCCCGTCCGCGGCGATGTGGTGCAGCACCAGCACCAGCACGTGCTCCTGCGCACCCAGACGCAGCACCCGGGCCCGCACCGGCAGCTCGACGGTCAGGTCGAAACCGGCACCGGCGAAAGTCGCCACCGCGGCACGGACCGCGTCCGCGGGCACGTCGACGATGTCGAGGGCGGGGGGCACCGCATCGACGATCACCTGGTGCGGGCCGTCCGCATCGGCCGGGAAGACGGTGCGCAGACTCTCGTGCCGGCCGGTGAGGTCGCCGAAGGCGGCCGCGAGGGCGGTGCGGTCGAGCGGTCCGCGCAGGCGCAGCGCCACCGGGATGTTGTAGACGCCGGAGGCGGGGTCGAACTGGTTGAGCACCCACATCCGGTGCTGTGCCGGTCCGAGCGGCAGGCGGGCGGGCCGCTCGCGGCGCCCGAGCGCGACGGCGGCACCGGTGCGGCCCGCGGCGCGTGCGGCCAGCGCCGCCGGGGTGGGCGCCTCGAACAGGTCGCGTACCGCCAGGGCGGTGCCGGCGGTGGCGTTGACGCGGGCGATCACGCGGGTCGCGTCGAGGGAGTTGCCGCCGAGGTCGAAGAACGAGTCGTCGGCACCGCGGTCGTCCAGGCCGAGCACCTCGGCGAACGCGGCTGCGGCGGCGGTCTCCACGGGTCCGCGCGGCGCGCGGGCCGGGCGGCGGCTGCGGCCGAAGTCCGGCTCCGGCAGCGCCGTCCGGTCGAGCTTGCCGACCGGGGTGAGCGGAACCTCGTCGAGGACGACGATCGCGACGGGCACGAGATGGGCGGGGAGCTGTTCGGCGAGCCGGTCCCGCAGCCGGTCCGGGTCGAGGGTGCGTCCCGGCACGGGCCGCACGTAGGAGACGAGGACGGTGGAGCCGGTGGGTCCGGGGCGTCCGACCGTGGTCGCGAAGTCGACGTCGGCGTCGGCCGTGAGGGCGGTGTCGATTTCGCCGAGCTCGACGCGGATGCCGCGCACCTTGACCTGGAAGTCGGTGCGGCCCAGATAGTCCAGGACGGGCCGGCCGTCGCCGCCGCGGGTCCAGCGCACGAGGTCGCCGGTGCGGTACATGCGGGCGCCGGACCGGTGGGGATGCGCGACGAACCGGCTCGCGGTCAGGGGTGCACGACCGTGGTAGCCGCGCGCCAGACCGGGGCCGGACAGGTACAGTTCGCCGACCGTGCCGAGCGGCGCCGGCCGGAGCCAGCTGTCGAGGACGAGGGTTTCGGTGCCGGGGATGCCGGTGCCGAGCGTGACCGGCGCGTCGGCGGTGAGGTCGGCGACGGTGGCCCAGATGGTGGCCTCGGTCGGGCCGTAGAAGTTGAGCATCGTGCGGCCGGGCGCCCACCGGCGCACCAGGTCGGTGGGGACGGCCTCGCCGGCGACGCCCACCGTCTGCACGGTGGCGGTCGCAGCCGGGTCGAGGGTGGCCAGCACCGCGGGGGTGACGACGAGGTGGGTGACGGCGGCGGCGGTGAGCCGGGCGGTCAGTTCGTCGCCGCCGACGACGGTCGGCGGCACGACGACGAGCCCGGCGCCGACGGCGAACGCGGCGAGCTGTTCGAACACGGAGGCGTCGAAGCTCGGTGACGCGACGTGCGCGACGCGGGCCGAGAGGGTCAGTCCCAGCACGGCGATCTGGGCGTCGACCAGGTTGCCCAGGCCGCGATGGGTGACGGTGACGGCCTTCGGGGTGCCGGTGGAGCCGGAGGTGTAGATCAGGTAGGCCGGGTCGTCGAGCCGGGCCGGCGACGTCGCCGCGGGGCGGGTCGCGGCGAGGCGGGCGGTCGTGGCGGGGTCGTCGAGGACCAGCCAGGTTGCCGCGGCACCGGTCAGCCGGGCACCGTGTGCGGAGACCGTGACGCCCAGCCGGGCGCCGGAGTCGGTGAGCATGTGCTCGATCCGGTCCTGTGGATGGCGCGGGTCGACGGGAACGAAGGCGGCCCCGGTCTTCGCGACCGCCCACACGGCGAGAACCGACTCGAACGAGCGGGTGAGCGCCAGCGCGACGGCCGTGCCGGGTCCGGCGCCGTGCGCCGCGAGCAGCCCCGCCAGCGCGTCGGCCCGGTCGTTCAGGTCGCGGTAGGTGATCTCGCCGGCATCGGTGACGACGGCGACCGCGTCCGGGTGACGGGTTGCGGTGCCGGTGAGGATCTCGGCGAGCGTGACGGCGCGGTCCCGGCCGGGGGTGAACGGGGCCGCGACCCCGGGGGCGCCGAGCGCGGCGATGCGGCGGTCCGGGGTGCGGGCGAGCGCCCCGAGCAGCTGCGCGCAGCGCTCGACGAGGTGGCGGGCGGCGACGTCGCCGACCGCGGCGGGGCGGTACCGCAGGCTCAGCTGCGGCCGGTCGCCCGGCTCGACGATCAGGCTCACGGGGTACGGGGTGGCTTCGGCGCCGGTGACGCCGAGAACGCGCATTCCGGCGCTGTCGGCCAGTGCGGAGAGAGCGTCGCGGTCGAGGGGGTAGGACTCGACGACGGCGAGGGTGTCGAACAGTTCGGTGACGCCGGCCGCCCGGTGGATCTCGGGGAGGCCGAGGTGCTGGTGCTCGAGCAGCGCCGCCTGTTCGGCCTGGATGCGGCGCAGCAGTTCGGTGCCGGTGTCGGTGGGCTGCAGGCGCACCCGCACCGGCACGGTGTTGACGAACAGACCCAGCACAGCGTCCACGCCCGGCAGCTCGGGCGGTCGGCCGGAGACGGTGGAGCCGAACACCACGTCGGTGCGGCCGGTGACCTCGGCCAGGGTCAGCGCCCACGCCGCCTGCACGACGGTGGCGAGGGTGACGTCGTGGGCGCGGGTGGCGGCGGCGAGTCCGGCGGCGGTCTCGGCGCTCAGCTCGACGGTGTGGGCGGCGCCGCCGGTGTCGGCCCCGTCGGCGTGCGGGGCGACGAGGGTGGGGGCGTCGATGCCGTCCAGCGCGCGGGCCCACGCGGTCCGCGCGGCGACGGCGTCCCGGCCGGCGAGCCAGGCCAGGTGGTTGCGGAACGACGGCGCCGGGCCGGGCACGGCCGCGCCCGCGGCGTAGGCGGTGAGCAGTTCGGCGACGAGCAGCGGGGTGGACCAGCCGTCGAGGACGAGGTGGTGGTTGGTCAGCAGCAGCCGGTACCGGTCGTCGGCGGTGCGGATGAGGTGGATGCGCAGCAGCGGCGCGGCGGTGAGGTCGAACCGGTCGGCGCGGTCCGTGTCGAGGATGCGCGCCAGTTCGCCGTCGGTGTCGGCGCGGCCGCGGAGGTCGGTTTCCCGCCAGGGCAGCACGGCGGTGTGCCGTACGAGCTGGACCGGACCGGCGGCGGTGTCACGGAAGGCGGCGCGCAGGCTGTCGTGCCGGTCGACCACGGACTGTGCCGCGGCGCGCAGCCGGGCGGCGTCGACGGTGCCGGCGAGTTCGAGCGCGGTCTGCACGGTGTAGTCGTCGGGGGCGTCCGCGGCGGCGTAGCCGGTGTGGAACAGCAGCCCGGCCTGCAGGGGGGACAGGGGCCACAGGTCGGCCAGGCCTCCCCGGTCGCGCTCCCACTCGTCGATCCGGTCCTGGTGGACGGCGACCAGCGGGAAGTCGGAGGGACTGTGGCCGCCGGCGGCCGGGTCGCCGACGTGCCAGGCGAGGGCGGCGAGCGCGGCCACCCACAGCTGTGCGAACTCGTCGACGGCGTCCTCGTCGAGCAGGCCGGTCGCGTAGGTGAAGGTGCCGACGAGTCCGTCGGCGTCGACGGCGGCGTCGATGTCGAGCACCGCGGGCAGCGGCATGCGGGGCTCGCGGGTCGCGGCGGTGCCGAGCGGCAGCCACGGTGCGTCGACCGTGGTGTCGATGCGGCCGAGGAAGTTGAAGGCGATCTGCGGTGCCGGATGCGCGGGCAGGATCCCGGCGACGTACCGGAGCAGGCCGTAGCCGATGCCGTGGTCGGGGACGGCGGCGAGTCGTTCCTTGACCGATCGGATCGCCGCGGCCGCCGCGGCGCCGCCGCCGAAGGCGTCGTCGACGTCGATCCCGGTCAGGTCCACGTCCAGCGGGTGCACGGTGGTGAACCATCCGACGGTGCGGGACAGGTCCGCACCGGGGACCGCTGCCTCCTCCCGGCCGTGGCCCTCGACGCCGACGAGCGTCGCGGGGGCGGGGCGGCCACGGTTGCGGCGCCACCGCTCGGCGGCCAGGCCGAGCGCGGCGAGCAGCGCCTCGACGGGGCCGCAGTGGAACCGCTGGGGTACGGCGGTCAGGACGGCGTCGGTGACCTCGGCGGGCACGCGGACGCGCAGCTGCGCGGAGGTGGCGGCGGTGTCGCGCGCCGGGTCGAACGGCCGCTCCCCCAGCGCCGGATCGGGCGTGGCGAGAATCCGCTCCCACAGTGGCAATTCGTCGCTGCGATCGGTCTCGGTCAGGCCGTGCGCCCACCGGCGCAGCGACGTGCCGACCGGGGCGAGGGCGGACGCGGCACCGCCGTGGGTGTAGGCGGCGGCGAGGTCGGGCAGCAGGATGCGCCAGGACACCGCGTCCACGGCGAGGTGGTGGACGACGGCCACGAGCAGGTCGTCGCGGCCGCCGGGCGAGGCCAGCCACGCGAACTGGGCGACGATCCCGGCGGCGGGGTCGAGCCGGTCCGCGGCGGCCTCCAGCGCGGCCTCGGCGGCGCCGTGTGGCTCGTCGACGGGGGTGCGATGCAGCACCGCCTCGGCGGCGACCGCACCGGCCGGGAGCACCTCGAGTGTGCGGGCCGCGGTCAACCGCATCCGCAGCGCGTCGTGCCGATCGAGCAGTGCCTGCACGGCCCCGGCCAGGTGCGCGGGGTCGGGGTGCTCGGGCAGGCGGATCAGCACGGCCTGTCCGTACCGGTCGACGGGCCCGCCGCCGGTCAGCAGTTCGGCGACGATCGGTGTGGTCTCGACCGGGCCGGTGCCGCCGCCGGGGAGTTCGGCGAGGGCCGGCTCGTCGCCGGTGTCCGCCACCGCGACGGCGGCCAGGGCGGCGACGGTGCGACGTTCGAAGACGTCGCGGGCGGTGAAGCGCAGTCCGGCGGCACGAGCGCGGGAGACCAGGGTGATCGCGACGATGCTGTCGCCGCCGAGGGCGAAGAAGCTGTCGTCGGCAAAGACCCGTTCCACCCCGAGCACCTGGGCGAACAGCGCGCCGATCAGTTCCTCGCGTGCGCCTTCGGGGGCGCGGCCCCCGGGGGTCGCGGTGGCGGCGAAGTCGGGGGCGGGCAGCGCGGCCCGGTCGATCTTGCCGACGGGGGTGAGCGGCAGCTCGGGCAGTACGGTGATCACCGCGGGCACGAGGTAGGCGGGCAGGGTGGCGGCGAGTGCGGCGCGCAGGGCGTCACCGTCGACGGGGGCGCCGGGACGGCCGACGACGTAGGCGGCGAGGACGGTCGCGCCGGCGGGCGTGGAGGTGCCGATGGTGACGGCTCGGGCGACGGTGTCGTGCCGGAGCAGCGCGGCGTCGACCTCGCCGAGTTCGACGCGGAATCCACGGATCTTGACCTGGTGGTCGGTGCGGCCGGCGAACTCGAGCGCGGCGGCTGCGCCGCCGGTGTGTCCTTTGGGTTGTCCTGGCAGCCCGAAGGACACACCGCGCCAGCGGACCAGGTCGCCGGTGCGGTACATGCGTTCGCCGGGTGCCGACGGGTCGGCCACGAAGCGGGCCGCGGTCAGGTCGGGACGGCCGAGGTAGCCGCGCGCGACACCCGGCCCGGCCAGGTACAGCTCGCCGGTCACCCCCACCGGCACGGGCTGCAGCCACCGGTCGAGGACCAGGGCGCGCATGCCGCGGATCGGTGCTCCGACGTCGACGCCGGCGCCGGGACGGTGCGGGGCGGCGAACGTGGCGGTGACCGTGGCCTCGGTGGGGCCGTAGGCGTTGAGGAACTGCCGGCCCCGGGACCACCGGTCGGCCAGGTCGGGCGGGCAGGCGTCCCCACCGACCACGACCGTGCCGATCTCGGGGTGCTCGTCGGGGTCGAGGGTCGCGAGCACGGCCGGGGTCGCGTCGAGGTGGGTGACTCGTCCGGCGTGCAGTACCTCGGCGAGCTCGGCGCCGCCGTAGGCCTGCGGCGGTACCACCACCAGGGTGGCGCCGGCCGCGAAGGTCACCAGCAGCTCCTCGATCGAGGAGTCGAAGGCCGGCGAGTACAGGTGGGTGGCACGCGAATCGGGGGTGACGGCGAGCCGCGTGCGGGCGTCGTCGGCGAGGTTCGCCAGGCCGGCGTGGGTGACGACGACGCCCTTGGGGGTGCCGGTGGACCCGGAGGTGTAGACGATGTAGGCGGCGTGCTCGGGTCGGACGATCCGGTCGGTGATCGGCGCGGCGTCCATGTCCGCGACCGCCGCGACGGTCGCGGGGTCGTCCAGCACGATCCAGTCGGTGTGCTCGGGCAGGCCGTCCCGGTGCGCGGCGACGGTCAGGCCGATGCGGGCGCCGCTGTCGCGCAGGACGTGGTCGAGCCGGGCGCGGGGGTGGCCGGGGTCGACGGGCACGAACGCGGCCCCGGTCTTGGCGACCGCCCACACGGCCTGCACCGAGTCGAGCGAGCGCGCCAGCGCCAGCGCCACGGTGGTCTCCGGTCCGGCGCCGCGGGTCAGCAGCAGCCGGGCGAGCCGGTCGGTGGCGGTGTCCAGTTCGGAGTAGGTCACGGTGCGCGGACCGTCGATCACGGCGACGGCACCGGGGTCGAGGGCCGCCCCGGCGGTGAGCAGGTCGGCGAGGGTGCGGGCGGGCACCGGCTCGGCGCCGCGGGCCGGGACGAGGGCCGCGCGCTCGTCGTCGCCGAGCAGGTCCAGGTCGGTGAGCCGCCGGCCGGGGTCGGCGGTGGCGAAACGGTGTAGGAACGCGAGGAACCGTCGGTGGTGCGCGGCGAGCTCGTCCCGGGTGTACAGGTTCGGGTTGGCCTGGAAGTCGAGGTGCGTGCTGTGCCCGCCCGGGTAGAGGTTGACGAAGAGGTCCTCGATGAGCCCGGAGGTGAGCACGTGGACCCGGCCGGTGAGCGCGCCGAGCCGGACCTGGTGGTCGAACAGCATGAGGTTGACCGACGGGCCGAACCCGGCGGCGTGGTCGCCGGTGAGACCGAGGTCGCGGGCGATGTCCTCCTGCCGGTACCGCTGGCGGCGCAGCGCCCCGGTCAGCTCGAGTTCCGCTGCGGCGATCACGGAGGCGACGGTGGCGGCGTCGGTCCGCAGCCGCAGCGGCACGACGTTGGCGAGCATGCCGCCGGAGCGGCGCAGCACGGCGGTGGTGCGGGCCGAGACGGGCAGGCTGAGCATCACCTCGTCGTGGCCGGTCATCCGGGCGAGGTAGGTGCCGAACGCGGCGACCACGAGCGGGGCGAGGCTCGACCCGCGACGGGCCGCGGCATCGCGCAGGGCCTGCTCGGTGTCGGGGGGAAGTTCCGCGCCGACCAGCAGTGGATGCGCGTCGGCGGGGGCACCCCGGCCGGCCAGCGACACGGGATCGCTCAGGCCGGCCAGGTGTTCGGTCCAGTACGCGCGGTCGGTCTCGAACCGCGGGGAGCGCCGGTAGGCCTCGTCCGCGGCGACGATGTCGGGCAGCGCGGCGGTGCGCGGCGCGTGCACCGTGGTTCCGGTGACGGTGGCGGTGTAGCGCTCGGCGGTGCGCGCGACGAGGGTCATCGCTCCGACGCCGTCGAGGGCGATGTGGTGGATTCGGGCGTACCAGAACCAACGGTTGTCGCCGACGCGCAGCACGGCGGTGACGGTGAGCCGGTCGGTGCACATGTCGACGGGGGCGGTGTAGTCGCGCTCCATCCAGTCGCGGGCCGCGGCGACCGGGTCGGCTTCGCCCCGCAGGTCGACCACCGTCAGGCGCTCTCCGGTGTGCACGACGGTCTGGAACGGGTGACCGTCCTCCTCGAGGATGCGCAGGAACCCGGTGCCGAACTCGCGTCCGACCGCACGCGCGGCAGTCTCGAGGGCGTCGAGGTCGAGATCCCCGGTGATGTCGACGTACTGGGCGATGTTGACGGGCGTGTCGCCGGCCAGGTGCTGGGCGAACCAGATGCCGCGCTGGGCCGCCGAGAGCGGAAACGCGCCGGTGGGCTGCGGGGCACCGAGATGTGCGTGGGCGACCGGGCTTTCGTGCAACACGGGGGTACTCCTGACGACCGGTGGACTGTGCTGCTTCCACGGTCGTCCGCAGACCCCGATGCAGATACCGACCCCAGCGGTGGAGGTGGCACCCGCAGGGGTGGTCGAGAATCACCCTCGGGTGCGGGAAGTCCTCAACCGGTCCAGCCCGCGGTGGGATCGCGCCGCCACAGCAGGTCGTGGATGGCTTCGACGGCGTCCCCGGCGGAGGTGACGGCGAGCACCCCGGCGGCGGGCAGCGGCCACCCCCCGATCGAGATCACCGGGACCCCGGTCCGGACGGCGAGCGCGATCTCGCTGAGCGTGCCCCAGCTGCCGCCGACCGCGATCAGCGCCTCGCACGTGCGTACCAGCAGGGCGTTGCGCATCTCGCCGAGCCCGGTCGGAATCGACACGGTCAGGTACGGGTTGGCTTCCGCGCGGTCGTCGCCGGGGAGCAGGCCGAGGGTGGTGCCGCCGGCCTCGGCGGCGCCGCGCGACGCCGCGGCCATCACCCCGCCCAGTCCCCCGGTCACGACGACGGCGCGTCGCGCCGCGAGCAGCCCGCCGACCTGACGGGCGATCCGGCGTTGTTCGGCCGTGGCTTCCGCGGGCCCGACCACGCCGACGTACCGCTGCGCATCCATGACGAGATTGTCCACCACCCAGGGTGCAGAAGTGGCCCCCTGAGGTGAAATCCACCACCACCGGGGCTGCTCGTCCCGGCGCCGGCGTCCGTGGATCCTTGTCCGCATGTCCACCCTCCGCACCGAGCGCTTCGTGCGCCGCCACACGGTGATCGCCGACGACGGCGTGCCGCTCGCGGTCCACGAACTCGGCGCGGCCGGCGCGCCGCTCACCGCCCTGTTCGTCCACGGGCACTGCGGACGCACGGAAACCTGGGCGCCGCTTCGTGATTCGCTGATCCGGCGGTACGGGGCCACGCTGCGGATGGTGTTCTTCGACCACCGGGGTCACGGCGCGTCCGGCACTGCCGGGCCGGAGACGTACACCGTCGAACAGCTCGGGCGTGATCTCGCGGCGGTACTGCGCGCGGTCTCCGCCGGGCCGGTGGTGCTGGTCGGCCACTCGATGGGCGGCATGACGATCCTGTCCTACGCCCGTCAGCATCCGCACGAGATCGGCACCCGCGTCGCCGGGGTCTGTCTCATCGGCACCGCCGCCGGTGATCTCGGGCGGTCGGGTCTCGGGCGTTACCTCGACAGTCCCGCGGTCGCGTTGTTCCACCGGGCGGTGCGACACGCGCCCGGCGCGGTGCAACGCGCGCTGCACCTGGGTGGGCGGGCGGTGCGGCCGCTGCGGCGGACGTCGCAGCGACGAACCCCCGGCTCCCGGTTGGCGGCTCTGATGGCGGTGCTGGCGAACGACACGCCGGTGGTGACGATGGCGGCGTTCCTGCGATCGTTCGCGGTGCTCGACGAGTCCGCCGCGTTGGCGGTGCTCGCCGCCGTCCCCGCGGTCGTGCTGTGCGGCTCGGCGGACGAGTGGACCCCGTTCGAGCTGTCGGCCGGTCTGGCGGAGCGGCTGCCACGCGCCGAGCTGGTGCGGGTCGACGGCGCGGGCCATTCGGTGATCACCGACCGGCCCGCGGAGGTCGCGCGGGCACTCGGCGGGTTGCTGCAGCGGGTCGGGTGAGCCGCCGGTCAGAGGTCGCGTTCGGTGATGACGCCGCTGTGGAGGGCGAGCTCGGCGAGCCGGACCCGCTTCTGGTTCTGCGGCAGGTCCTCGACCCCGAATTTCGCGAACAGCGCCCGCAGGTGGGTCTTCACCGCATCGACGCTGAGGAACAGTTCGGAGGCGATGTCCTGGTTGGATGCCGGGGTGGCGAAGGCGGCGCCGTGCTTGTAGGGCCGGCACAACGCGAGCAGGATGCCGCGTTGTGTCTGCGTCAGCGATCGCACCGTCGGCAGCTCCGACGCGACACGGGTCGCCTCGTCCGGGCCGGCGCCGATCTCCTGGAAGGTCAGGCGGATCGAGCCGATCCGGATGCTGTCGCCCTCCCGAAGCCGCCGGCGTCCCGTGATGCGTTCCCCGTTGAGGAACGTGCCGTTTCGGGAGAGCCCGTCGTCGAGGATGGTCCAGTGGGTGCCGATCCACTCCACGACGGCGTGCAGGCGGGAGACCTCGTTGTCGCCGGTGAAGGCCACATCCGACGTCGGGGCCCGGCCGATGGTGACGCGAGGCGAGCCCGGCGACAGCTCGAATCGATGCTGCCGCCCCTGCTTGTCGACGTATGTCAGACGCGATTCGGTGACGACGCTCATCACAACCTCCGGGGGCGGACTCAATCCTGCCCGCAGGTCGCGGTGTCGGCAAGGGGTTCGCGGCCCAACCGCAGCAGCGTCGCCGCCAGCGCCGTGCCGTCCCGGCCCAGCGCAGTGGTGAACCGGGTGAGCGCCGCCATCTCGCGGCACGCATGCACGGACGTCGTTCCGTGCCCGGCGCGGCGCAGCCGGCCGGCACGGTGGACGAGGCCGGTCCGGTACCGGATGGCGGCGACGATCTCGGCATCGATCCGGTCGATCTCGTCGAACACGCGATCCGGGTCGGTGTGGCTCGGGGTGAACCTCTCCGAGGTTGCGGTCACGGGGCCTCCACGGGTTGTCGGTCGGTGGTCTCATCGTGACCCGGTATCGTCCTGCGCCCCAAGGAACCCTGGGGTGGAGATCGCCCCACCCTCAGCCGAGGAGCAGCGTCACGGCCACGAAGTAGATGACGATGGAGAGCAGGTCCTGGATCACCGTCGCGAGCGGGCCGGACCCGAACGCCGGGTCCTTGCCCAGCCGTTGCAGCGCCCACGGCAGCACCATCGCCACGGTCGTCGCGATGGTGCTCGCGGCCAGCACGGCCGACGCCACGGCGACCGCGAGATCCCGGTTCCCGGTCATGAGCAGCACGGCCGGCAGCATGGTCGCCCCGAGGAGCGCCCCCACCGACAGTCCGGTCAGCACCTCCCGGCGCACGATCCGGCGGATCCCCACCCCTACCGAGAATCCGCGGATGACCAGTGCCTCGGTCTGCGTCCCGACGGCGTCCGCCAGGTACACGATTCCCGGCACGAAGTACGCGACGGCGAGGTCGGCGTCGAGTTCGGCCTCGAACACCTGCATCAGGCGGGCCGAGACCATGGCCCCGATCAGACCGACGACGAGCCACGGCAGCCGGTGCCAGAGCCGGCGACGGATTCCCTCGACGCTCGAGGCCCGCGCCGCCTCCACCGAGTGCGCGAAGCCGCCGATCCGGGCCATGTCCTGATCGTGCTCGTGCAGCAGCACGGCGAGCAGTTGTTGCGGCGCGATGAGGCCGCGGAACCGGCCGTGGCCGTCCACGACGGCCAGGCCCGGCTCGCCGTGCTGCACCGCTTTCCACGCGGCGCGTTCCTGCGCGGTATCCGGGTGCACCACCGGCGGATCCGGGTCCATGAGGTCGTCCATCCGGGCGGCACCGGGGGCCGCCAGCAGCCGTTCGATCGTGACGAGACCGGCGAGCGTCTCACCGACGAGCACGGCGACGACGGCGGCACTGTCGAAGCTGTGTTCCCGCATCCGGTCGAGCACGTCGGCGGCGGTGTCGTACGGCCCGGCCACCGGGACGGCCGCGAAGCTGTGGTGTAGCGCGGTGCCGGGACTGCCCTGTCCCCGCGCCGGTGTGGCGGCAGAATCGACCATGGTTCACCGTTCCTCCGACCGCGCTCGTCCCGGGCGTCGATCGTGCCACGACCGTCCGGTTCCGGGCGGCGGCGATAATGTGCCGGTGACTCGACGCCCGCGCTACCCCCGGCCCGAATCGTCCGCTCCGTGTCCGTGCGGCCGGGGTCTTCCGTTCGGCGACTGCTGCGGGCCGTTCCTCGCGGGTGGGGACGCGCCGACGCCCGAGCAGCTGATGCGGTCGCGGTACACCGCCTTCGCGGTGGGCGACGACGACTATCTGCGTCGTACGTGGCACCCCGACACCCGCCCGGCGCGACTGGATCTCGATCCGGCGCAGCGGTGGACCGGGCTCGAGGTGGTGCGCACGAGCGGCGGGTTCCTGCACTCGGAGGGGACGGTCGAGTTCCGGGCCCACTACCGCTTCGGCGGTCACGAGGACGTGCTGCACGAGCACAGCCGGTTCCTCCGTGAGGGTGGCCGCTGGTACTACGTCGGGGCGCTCGGACGACCCTGACGAGCCCGACCGTTCGGTGTCTCAGTCGTTCGGTGTCCCAGTCGTTCGGTGTCCCAGTCGTTCGGTGTCTCAGTCGAACAGGGCGAACGCGCGCGCCACGAAGAACGCCGCCACTCCGAGCACGATCAGCGCGATGAGCACGATCGCGAAGACGGGCATCACCCGGCTCGGGTTCGGTTGGGGATGCGACAGGCCGGAGGTCTGTCCGGCGTCGGGTGGGGTGTCTCCGGGCTGTACGCCCCCACCGGCGTCGAGGCCGGGCGCATCTTCGGGTCGGGGTCCGGGGTCCTGGTTGCTCAAGTGCGCTCCTGGTGTCTGCTGTACGGAAACAGGGCCGAGCGCAGCGTCTCGGCCCCGACCGCATACCCGGTTTCCGGCGGCGCAATCCTCACCCGTGGCCGTCAACCGAACGGACCGGGCAGGTGCCGCGAGAACCACACCGCCTCCCCGAACGGTTCCGCCGCCGCATCGAAGTGCCGGCTCACGTCGGTGAGGGCATCGATCAGTCCGCTCACGGCGATCTCGTCGGCGAGGGGCAGGGAGTCCCGGTCGAGCGCGTCGGCGGCCTCGACGATCGCCGCGATCTCCAGCACGAGATCGAACATCCTCTCGCGTGCCGCGCCGACCCGGGACGCGAAGCTGGCGTGGCTCATGGAACCCCTTCTCGGCAGCGTCATCTCCGGCGCACCGTCACCGACCCGTCGAGCCGGCGACGATCGCCGTCCGCACCCCCGGTGGGGGCGCGGACGGTGGAACCTGTCGGCCCCGGGTATCCGCCGCGCGGTGGTCCGAAACACGCCCGCCGTGCCGTCGGCGGGTTGTGTCAGCGTCCCCGGTTCGGCACCGGGGCACGTCGCACCGCCCGAGGTCGGCGTGGCTGCTCGGCGGGGTTATTCGGCGGGGCTTCGGTGGATCGAGGAACGTGGACACACTTATTCGGATAATTTTGATATTCCGTCTCGTATGGATTCGTGCCCGTACATCCCGATCGCTCCTGCCCGGTGCCCTCCCGCTGCTGTGCGCGAGCTCCGCACGGTTCAGGTCGCCGGGCGGCTGCCGCGCCCCTCCGACCTGCGGATCAGCCCTTCTCCGCCGCGGCGAAGTGCTTCCTGAGGTGCTCGGCGACCGCCTCCGGCTGTTCGAGTGCCACGGAGTGCCCTGCGGCGTCCACCGTGACGTGCCGGCCGCTCGCGGCGTCGGCGATGTTCGCCGACGAGATCGGCGGCGGGTACGCGTGGTCCTCGCTCCCGGCGACGGCGAGGACCGGCACGCGGCACCCGGCCAGCTCCTCGACGATCCGCCCGCGGTGGATGACGCCGTGGGCAGCGTCGCCGATGCGGGGTTCGAGCCGGGCGATCGCGGCGCGCCACGTGCTCGTCATCGAACTCTCCTGAGCGAGGCTCGAATCGCCGAACATGATGTACATGACCGTGTCGACGACGTCCGCCGTGCCGTGCTCGGTGAGATGCTCGACCAGCGGAGCGAACTCGGCGAGCTTGTGTTCCTCCTCCGCCGACGAACCCAGCGCGGCGGCCGTGCGGAGCAGTTCGGGGCGTCGCGCGGCGAGCCGCAGCGCGACGAACCCGCCGAGCGAGTTGCCGACGACGTGGCACGGGGCCAGACCGAGGTGTTCGATCAGGGCCGCCGCGTCCTCGGCGAGGACGTCGACCGCGAGTTCCGCCCGCGGCGCCGGGGCGCTCTCGCCCTGCCCGCGATGATCGTAGGCGACGACCCGGTACCCGTCGGCGGTGAACTTCTCCGCGAGCGCGTCGAACATCGTGTGATCGAAGAAGAGCGAATGGCTGAACACGATCGGCACTCCGTCGCGCGGACCGGCGTCGACGTAGGCGAGTTCCGTCCCGTTGACCGCTGCTCGCAGCATGGAAACCTCCTGGATCGGGCCACCGCGCTCCGGCTGTGGCGTTCGTCACTACACTGCCGACGAGCGTAGGGAGCGGGCGGGACGCAGCACTCGCCGATCCGCGCAGAGCACTGTCCGGCGCGCGCACGGCCGACGAGGAGGTCACGGTGGCAGCGGAGTACGAGGTGCGGTTCACGACGACGGGCCGGGTGCCGGAGCGCGACCGCGCCGAGTTCTGGACCGACCACGTGCGGTTCAACCACGGCACCCTGGACTATTCGTTCCCCGATCGGGACGAGCGTGCCCCGGCCGGCTTCGTCGGGGCCACACACGTGCAGCGCTGCGGCGGTCACCAGCTCGTCGAGTTCTGGTCCGATCGCATCACCTACGCGCGGACCGCCCGGCACGTCCGCGGGGACGACGACCGGAGCATGCGCTTGTTCGTGCCGAAGTCCGGTGCGCTCACCGTCGCCCACGGCGGGCACGCACTGCCGGTGCCCGTCGGGCGCGCGGCCCTGGTGTCGATGGCCCGCCCGTTCGAGCTCGTCCATGGCGCCCACGCCCGGGCGTGGGTGCTCACCGTCCCCGAGGGCTGCCTGCCCGATCGGGCCGTCGCCGACGGCCCGAGTGTGCTCGACCTGCGCCGCGGCGTCGGGGCGGTGGCGGGGACCATGACGCGGACGCTGGCCCGCGAACGCACGTCGCTGTCCGGCCCCGCCTTCGTCGCGATCAGCGCACGGGTGATCGAGCTCGTGTCCCTCGTCCTGGCCGATACCCACGGCCCCCTCCGTCCCGGTGGCCTGCAGGCGGTGGCCGAGGCGGCCCGGGCCTACGTCGACGAACGTTCGGACGACCCGGATCTGACCCCGGCGTCGATGGCCCGCGAGCTGGGCTGGTCGCTGCGCCAACTGCAGCTCGCGTTGCGGACGGCCGGCACCACGCCCGCGGAACTGCTCCGCGCCCGGCGGCTGGACCGCGCCCGCAGCCGCCTCGAGGATCCGCGCTGGAACGCGGTGTCCGTGGGGGGTATCGCCTTCGCGTCCGGCTTCGGTTCGCTCAGTGCGTTCGGCACGGCGTTCCGGGCCCGTTTCGGGACCACCCCGAGGGCGGTGCGGGCGGCCGGGCCCGCGGCCGCGCTCAGCGCAGGAGCGTCGCCCGCAGGGTCGCCGTGAGCCACGCCCGGTATTCGTCCACGTCCCAGCCGCAGTCGCGGCGCAGCAGGGCATGCACCTGCGGAGAACCCAGCGTGTAGAACACGTGCGCCGCGTGCTCCACGCTCACGTCGTCGCGCAGCAATCCGTGCCGGTGCAGCCCGTCCGCGATGGTGCGCGCGTTGTCCGCGGTCGCGCGCGCGTCCTCGTCGGCGAACCGGCGCATGTCCGGGTCCGCACCCGAGGACTCGACCGAGGTCATCAGCAGACCGCCGGCCCGCTCGAGCAGGTCGGCGCCGTAGCGGACGACCTGCTCGACGATGCGTTCGGCGTCCGAGCCCGCGGTTCCGGTCGCGACCCGTCCCGGACGTGGCCCCCGGCCCGGCGCGGGCTCGTCGCCGACGGCAACCGCGGACCCGCCCGCGACCGCGGCGTCGAGCGCCTCCCGGAACAGTTCGGACTTGCCGCCGGGGAACGCCGTGAAGACCGTGCGCACCGCCACCCCGGCAGCCTCGGCGATCTGCCTGACCGTGGTGCTGACGTACCCGCGGTCGACGAAGAGCCGGGCGGCGGCGTCGACGATCGTCGCTCGCGTCCGGCGCGCAGCCTCCTCACGCAGCGGTGAACTGTAGGCCCTCTTGGCATGCTGGGACATCGAACTCAGCTTATCAGCATCGGTTGCATCGGAACTGCAGCCGATTCCGGAGGTCTGCAGCGGCAGCGGCGAGCGGGCATGCTGATCGGGTGCACACCTTCGAGGTCTGGGCTCCGACCCCGCAATCCGTCCGGCTCCACGTCGACGGCACCGTTCACCCCATGCGCCGGGAGGACCAGGGGTGGTGGCGCACCGAGGTCGACGCCTCCCCCGGTGCCCGTTACGGCTTCCTCCTCGACGAGGACGAGACCGTGCTGCCCGACCCGCGCTCCCCGCGGCAACCGGACGGGGTGCACGGGCTGTCCCAGCTGCACACGCTCGACGAGCGCGCCTGGACCGACACGTCGTGGACCGGCCGGCAACTCGCCGGCGGGGTGGTGTACGAGTTGCACGTGGGCACCTTCACCGAGGAGGGCACCTTCGACGCGGCCGTCGCCCGGCTCGACGACCTCGTCGACCTCGGTGTCGACCTGGTCGAACTCATGCCGGTCAACGCCTTCAACGGCACCCGCGGGTGGGGTTACGACGGTGTGCTCTGGTACGCGGTGCACGAGCCCTACGGCGGTCCGGACGGCCTGCAGCGCTTCGTCGACGCCGCCCACGCCCGCGGCCTCGGGGTGATCCTGGACGTGGTGTACAACCATCTCGGACCGTCCGGCAACTACCTGGACCGCTACGGGCCGTACCTGTCCGGTGGGCAGGGCACCTGGGGTGCGTCGGTCAACCTCGACGGTCCGGACTCCGGCGAGGTGCGCCGCTACATCCTCGACAACGCCCTGCGCTGGATGCGGGAGTTCCACATCGACGGGCTGCGCCTGGACGCGGTGCACGCTCTCGTCGACCACACCGCCGTGCATCTGCTCGAGGAGCTGGCCGTCGCGACGTACCGGATGTCGGCGCATCTGGGCCGTCCGCTCAGCCTGATCGCGGAGAGCGATCTGAACGATCCGAAGATGATCTCGCCCCGCGCAGCCGGCGGTTACGGCCTGCAGGCGCAGTGGGACGACGACATCCACCACGCCGTGCACGCCGCCGTCTCCGGGGAGCGGCAGGGCTACTACGGCGATTTCGGTTCGCTCGACTGCCTCGCCCGCACCCTGCGGCACGGGTTCTTCCACGCCGGCACCTATTCGAGCTTCCGCGGGCGCACCCACGGGCGGCCGCTCGACACCGGGCGCGTCCCGGCGAGCTCCCTGCTGGCCTACACGTGCACCCACGACCAGGTCGGCAACCGGGCGGTCGGCGACCGGCCCGGCCACTACCTCGACTCCGGTCAGCTCGCCGTCAAGGCCGCGCTGGTGCTGACCTCCCCGTTCACCCCCATGCTGTTCATGGGCGAGGAGTGGGACGCGAGCTCACCGTTCCAGTACTTCACCTCCCACCCGGAACCCGAGTTGGCCCGGGCCACCGCCGAAGGACGTCGGCGCGAGTTCTCCGAGCACGGATGGGACGCCCAGGACGTCCCCGACCCGCAGGATCCGGAGACGTTCCGGCGGTCGACGCTGAACTGGGCCGAACGGACCGAACCCGCCCACGCACGGGTGCTCGACTGCTACCGGCAGCTCCTGGCGTTGCGCCGCGAACGCGCCGAGCTGACCGATCCGTGGCTCGAGCACCTGCACGTCGACTACGACGAGGACGAGCGCTGGATCGTGCTGCACCGCGGCAGCCTGCGCGTGGCGTGCAACCTCGGACCCGACCCGGTCACCGTGCCCTTCGGCGGGGCTCCCCTCGTGTGGTGGGAGCCGGTGGTGGTCAACCGGACCGCCTCCGCGACCCTCGTCCCGGGGCATTCGTTCGTCGTTCTCGACGCCGCCGCTGCACCTCGGACCTGACGGGTCATCGCGGGCTCAGCATCCGCAGGGTGAGCACGGCAGTGGCCGCCAGAATCGCCGCCGTGGCGGCCGCGGCACCGTGGGTGCCGGCGACGAACGCGGAGCGCGCCGACTCGAGGAGGATCTCCGCCTCGGCCGCCGGCAGGCGGCCGGCCGCGGCGACGGCGCCGCCGAGGGTATCGAACTCGTGGTCCCCACCCGGGACGCCGAGCCGGGACCGGTAGACGGCGGTGACGACGCTGCCGAGGACCGCGACACCGAGGGCGACACCGAGCTCGTAGGCCGTCTCCGACACCGCGGACGCGGCGCCGGCCCGGTCGGCCGGGGCGGCCCCGACCACCAGGTCGGTGGTGAGGGTCAGCGCGATGCCGACGCCCACGCCGATGAGGACGAAACCGGCGACGAACACGCCGGCTCCGTGCGCGGTGTCCAGCGCCAGGAGCACGGCGGCGCCCACGGCTGCGACGGCCAGGGCACCCGACAGGACGGTTCCCACCGGCAGGCGCCGCACGAGCCAGGCCGCGCCGAGTGCGGACAGGGCGCTGGTCGCGGTGCCGGGGAGCATCAGCAGACCCGCCTCCAGCGGTCCGACTCCGAGGACCAGCTGCAGGTACTGGGAACCGAAGAACAACACCCCGGCGAGGGCGAAGATCGACAGCAGATTGGTCGCGACGGCGGCCGAGAACTCGCGGTGCCGGAACAGCGTGAGGTCGAGCAGCGGATCCGCCGCGCTCCGCTGGCGACGAACGAACGCGACGGCGGCCGTCAGACCACCCCCCAGCGCGACCAGCGCCGCGACGCGGGGGCCGTGCAGCGCGGTCTCCTTGACCGCGTAGACGATCGGTACCACGGCCAGCAGGGACAGGGCGGCTCCCGGCAGGTCGAAGCGGCCCGGGTGCGGATCCCGCGATTCCGGGACGAGGAACGGCGCGGCGACCACGAGGACCGCCATGATCGGAAGGTTGATCAGGAACACCGACCCCCACCAGAAGTGCTCGAGCAGCCAGCCGCCGACGAGCGGGCCGGCGGCGGCCCCGCCGCCGGCCATCGCGCCCCACACGCCGATGGCGACGGTCCGCTCCCGCGGATCGGTGAACATGTGCCGGATGAGTCCCAGGGTGGCGGGCATGAGGGTGGCGCCCGAGACACCCTGTAGTGCCCGCGCCACGATCAGCAGCTCGGGACTCGGCGCCCACGCCGCGAGCACCGACGCCGCGGCGAAGCCGACGGCACCGATCAGCAGGAGCCGGCGTCGGCCGACGCGGTCGCCGAGCACGCCCATCGTCACCAGCAGACCGGCCACGGCGAACGAATACACGTCGATGATCCACAGCAGCTGGACCCCACTCGGGGCCAGATCGGCGCTGAGGAAGGGCAGGGCGAGGTCGAGAACGGTTGCATCGACCGCGATCAGCAGCACGGCACCCGCGAGCACCACCAGGCCCGCCCAGGTGCGCACGCCGGCCTGCGCATGCCCGGTTCCCGCGTCCGCCGGGTGGACCGGCGGCATCTGCCCGGTGTTCGTCATCCTTCGTCCCTCCACACTGAACCGTCCAGCCGGTACACAAAGTACGGTAGCACCTACCGTCCGGACGGTACAGAAACGGACGGTAGGATCGGGCCATGGCCTCCGACACACGCGACCGGATCCTCGACGCCCTCGAACGCACCCTCGTCGACGTGGGGGTCGCCCAGGTGACGCTCGAGGGCGTCGCGGCCGCCGCAGGGGTATCGAAAGGCGGTCTGCTGTACCACTTCCCGACCAAGGAGGCGATGCTCGCCGCCATGGTGCGGCGCCTCGGCGAACGCGGCGACGCCCGACTCGCCGACGCCGTCGCGGGCGGCACCCCGGTCGCGGAGTGGTACCTCGCCGACCCGGACGAGACCGGCGACTCGGCGGAGATGGACCTGTTCCGGTCCACGGTGGCCGCCCTGCGCAGCGCCGACGGCCGGCACGACGACGTGCACCGGGCGGTCGTCGAGGTGCTGCGGTCGTGGGACGAGGGGCTGCGCGCGGAGATCGACGACCCGGTCACCGCCGAGATCGTGCGCCTCGTCGGCGACGGCATCTACCTGGGCGCGATGCTCGGCCTGCCCAAGCCCGACCCGGAACTGCACAGGCGCGTCGTCGCCCGGCTCCTGGGGACGAAGAACCCTTGATTGTCGCCGACCGTCCCGAGTACGGTCAAGAGTAGTCGGGGAATCTTCCTGCACGCACACGCTTCTCGGGGTGTATTTCCATGAAACTCCGGACTGCCACCGTCGGCGCACTCCTCGCCGCCACCCTCACTCTCGCCCCGGCCGGAGTCGCGGCCGCGGCACCCGCCGACGCCCCGGCGCCGATCGGGATCACTTGGGAGCAGACCGATCACCGCAACGACTGGGATCGCCGCGACCACCGCGACCGCCGGGACCACGATCGCGGCTGGGAACGGAACCGGTGGGGTCCGCCGGCCCCGTGCTGGTGGTTCGGCCCCTGGCTGGTCTGCGCCCCCTGGCGCTGAGCGGCCGCCGCGGACCGCGGCGGGGGACGGCGCTCCCCCGCCGGGATCCCGTCCGGCTCAGGTGAGATAGCGGTAGGCCGGCGAGCCCGGCTCGAGCCGCTGCGCCTCGATCGGCGAGAGGTCCATCCGCGCCAGCAGTGACGCCAGACCGTCGGCCGTGCCGAGTTCGATGCCGACCAGCGCCGCACCGAACTCCCGGTTGTTGCGCTTGACGTACTCGAACAGGGTGATGTCGTCGTCGGGACCGAGCACCTCGTCGAGGAACCGTCGCAGCGCCCCGGGCTCCTGGGGGAAGTCCACCAGGAAGTAGTGCTTGAGACCGCGGTGCACCAGAGAACGCTCGATGACCTCCCCGTAGCGGGAGACGTCGTTGTTGCCCCCCGAGATCAGGCACACCACCGTCGCACCCGGCGCGACGGTCAGCCCCTCGAGCGCGGCGACGGACAGCGCCCCCGCCGGCTCGGCGATGATGCCCTCGTTCTGATACAGGTCGAGCATCGCCGTGCACACGGCGCCCTCGTCGACCTGGGTCATCCCGAACGGCCCGGTGCCCAGGCCGTCGTTGCGCAGCGCCGCGACCAGCGGCAGGTTCGCGTGGGAGACGATCTCGGGGCCGAGCCGGGAGACGACCGCGTACGGCACGTCGCCGACCCGTTTCACGGCGGCTCCGTCGACGAACGGATCCACTTCCGGCAGGGTCACCGGCCCGCCCGCGACGAGGGCAGCGGTCATCGACGCCGCCCCGGCCGGTTCCACCCCGACGATCGAGGTGTGCGGCGACTTCTCGTGCAGGTACGCCGCGATGCCGGCCAGGCAGCCACCGCCGCCGACCGGAACCAGCACCAGGTCCGGCGCCGCCGGCAGCTGATCGAGCATCTCCCGGGCGATGGTGCCCTGACCCGCCGCGGTGCGGGCGTCGTCGAACGGCGCGACCATCGTCGCGCCGGTCCGCGCGACGTCCTCCGCGGCCGCCGCGGCGGCCGCGTCGAAGGTGTCACCCGTCGGGATGAGTTCGACGAACGCCCCGCCGTGCGCGCGGATCCGGTCCCGCTTCTGCTTAGGGGTCCGGGTGGGCACGTAGATCCGGCCCCGGACCCCCATCGCCCGGCACGAGTAGGCCACGCCCTGTGCGTGATTGCCGGCGCTGGCCGTCACCACACCCGCCTCGCGTTCCGCCGGGGAGAGCTGCGCCATGACGTTGTAGGCGCCGCGCAGCTTGTACGAGCGCACGCGGGTGAGATCCTCGCGTTTGAGATAGACGTTCGCCCCGGTGAGGACGGAGAGCCGCTCGCTGTATTCGAGCGGTGTGGGGGCGACGACCGCGGAAATTCGCTCCGCCGCGGCCTCGATGTCGGCCACGCTCAGGGCGGGCAGGTGCATCGGATCAGCGGTTCGCGAAGTAGTGGTCACCTACCCATGCTGCCACTACCGACCCGGAACCCCCAATGCGGGTTTCGCCACTGCGTCCGCTGCCGCGGCCGCCGGACCCCGCGCGCTACCGGGGCTCGAGGACGAAGACCGGGATCTCCCGATCCGTCTTCTTCTGGTACTCGGCGTAGTCGGGGAACGCCTCGACCGCACGCCGCCACCACAGGTCCTTCTCCCTGCCGTGGACCTCGCGGGCGGTCATGTCCCGGACCGTCGGCCCGTCACGCAGTTCGACGTGCGGATCCGCCCGGACGTTGAAGTACCAGACCGGATGCGTCGGGGCACCACCGAGCGAGGCGACCACCGCGTACACCCCGTCGTGCTCGACCCGCATCAGCGGGGTCTTCCGGAGCTTGCCGCTCTTCGCTCCGCGGCTGGTCAGCACGACCACCGGCCGGCCGTTGAGGGTCGTGCCCTCGGTGCCGCCGGAACCCTCGTACAGCGCCACCTGATCGGCGGCCCACTGGGACGGACTCGGTTCGTATTCTCCGGTGAGAGGCATGGCTCCAGTCAACACCGGCGCGCACTCCGCCGCAGCGCACCGGGCGGATCCGTCCGCCCGGGTCCGACATCACCCCCGCGATCGGCAAAGTTCGGTGGCCCGAACACAAGTCTGCGAGTAGCCTGGTGAACGGATTCCCCGAGGCGCACGGAGGTCGAGATGACGACGGATTCGCCCGCTCGCGTCCGCCGCCGGCCCGCGTCCGTCGACGTGGCCGGAACCGCATGGCCGCTGTACAAGCTCGAGGCGCTCGTCGCGGCCGTCCTGGTGCTGCTGGCGCTGTTCGCGATCACCGCGGACGCGCAGACCGCCGTGCTCGCCGCCGCCGGCACCGCCACCGTCGTGTGGTGGGCCCGCCTGCTGCACTACCGCCGCGAGCCCTGACCGCCCCCGTCCCGGGAGCCGGTCACGTCGCCAGGCAGGCCGGCCCGAGCAGGGCTTTGAGATCCCCCATCAGCGCAGACGAGGGCTCCACCCGCAGGCTGTCGTCCACCTTCAGCACGGTCACCTTGCTGCCGGAGATCAACCGCACGTGCACATCCGAGGTACCCGGGTGGCGGGTGAGCACGCTCTTGAGCGCACCCACCTTGTCAGGGGTGCACAACCGGGTGGGCATCGACACCGACAGCGGCTTGGCCACCCCCACCTGAGACAGGTCGGGCACGGCAAGATCGTTGGCGATCAACGAGATCCGGTCGTCGCGGACCGACACCCGGGCCTTGACCAGCACCACGGAGTCCTCGACGACGTCCATGCCGTACACGGAGTAGGACTGCGGGAAGAACAGCACCTCGATCCCGCCGGCGAGGTCCTCGAGCTGAGCCGACGCCCATGTCAGGCCGTTCTTGTTGATGCGGCGGTTCACCGAGGCCAGGATGCCGCCCACGGTGACCTGGGCGCCGTCCTTGATCGCGCCTTCGAGGATGGTCGGGATCGCGGTGTCGGCCTGCTGGGCGAGGACGTGCTCGACGCCGTTGAGCGGATGCCCGGACACGTACAGGCCCAGCATCTCCCGCTCGAGGGCGAGCTTGTGCTTGGTGTCCCATTCCTCCTCGGGGATCTTCACGTTGAACACCGAGGTCACCGACTCGTCGGCATCCGCGCCGCCGAACAGGTCGAACTGCCCGATCGCCTCGGCCTTCTTGGTGCCCATCACCGCGTCGATCGCGTCGGCGTGCACGAGCATCAGGCCCTTGCGGGGATGGCCGAGCGAGTCGAAGCCGCCGGCCTTGATCAGCGACTCGGTGACCTTCTTCGAGCACGCGAGAGCGTCGATCTTGTTGAGGTAGTCGGAGAAGTCGGTGAACCGGCCCTTCTCCTCCCGCGCGCGGATGATGGACGCGACGACGTTGGAGCCGACATTG
Source organism: Rhodococcus ruber (assembly GCF_016804345.1). Lineage (NCBI taxonomy): Bacteria > Bacillati > Actinomycetota > Actinomycetes > Mycobacteriales > Nocardiaceae > Rhodococcus > Rhodococcus ruber. Next base: position 3,468,215 of record NZ_CP044211.1, read on the forward strand.
CGGACCGCGCCGAGGCCGAATCGGATGTCCTCCCCCACCGACGCGAAGTCCACCCGCGACTCGTTGACGTCCGGCGGCAGCACCGTGATCCCCATCTTGCGGCAGTCGGACAGGTAGACCGCGGCCTTGTCCTTGTCGTCGCCGACCGACGTGAGCAGGCCCGCCATGTACTCGGCCGGGTAGTTGGCCTTGAGGTAGGCCGTCCAGAAGGAGACCAGGCCGTACCCGGCGGCATGCGACTTGTTGAACGCGTACCCGGCGAAGGGCAGGATCGTGTCCCACAGGGCCTTGATCGCCGGCTTGGAGAAACCGTTGGCGAGCATGCCCTCCTCGAAGCCCTCGAACTCGGCGGCGAGGACCTCGGCCTTCTTCTTGCCCATCGCGCGGCGCAGGATGTCGGCTCGTCCGAGCGAGTAACCGGCCACCTTCTGAGCGATCTGCATGATCTGCTCCTGGTAGACGATCAGACCGTAGGTGTCGGCGAGGATGTCCTTCAGCGGTTCCTCGAGCTCGGGGTGGATCGGCTTGACCTCTTGCCGGCCGTTCTTGCGGTCGGCGTAGTCGTTGTGGGCGTTCATGCCCATCGGTCCGGGCCGGTACAGCGCGAGCACGGCGACGATGTCCTCGAACCCGGTCGGCTGCATGCGGCGCAGCAGATCCCGCATCGCGCTGCCGTCGAGCTGGAACACGCCGAGGGTGTCGCCGCGGGCCAGTAGTTCGTACGTGGGCGGATCCTCGAGCGGCAGCGTGTCGAGGTCGAGGTCGATGCCGCGGTTGTTCTTGATGTTCTCGATCGCGTCGCCGATGACGGTGAGGTTGCGCAGACCGAGGAAGTCCATCTTCAGCAGGCCGATGGCCTCGCACGACGGGTAGTCCCAACCGGTGATGATCGCGCCGTCCTGCGCCCGCTTCCACAGCGGGATCGCATCCATCAGCGGCTCGGAGGACATGATCACCGCGCACGCGTGGACGCCCGCGTTGCGGATCAGGCCCTCGAGGCCGAGCGCGGTGTCGTAGATCTTCTTCACGTCCGGGTTGGATTCGATCAGCGCCCGGACCTCGGCGGCCTCCTTGTACCGCTCGTGGTTCGGATCGGTGATGCCCGAGACCGGGATGTCCTTGGCCATGATCGGCGGCGGCAGCGCCTTGGTGATCTGATCGGCGATGGCGAATCCGGGCTGGCCGAACTGCACGCGGGCCGAATCCTTGATCGCGGCCTTGGTCTTGATGGTGCCGAAGGTGATCACCTGGGCCACGCGGTCGGCCCCCCACCGGTCGGTGGCGTAGCGCACCATCTCACCGCGGCGGCGATCGTCGAAGTCGATGTCGATGTCGGGCATGGACACGCGCTCGGGGTTGAGGAACCGCTCGAACAGCAGACCGTGCGGGATCGGGTCGATGTTCGTGATGCCCATCGCGTAGGCGACGAGGGAGCCCGCGGCCGAACCGCGGCCGGGGCCGACGCGGATGCCGACCTCGCGAGCGTGGCTGATCAGGTCACCGACGACGAGGAAGTAGGCGGGGAAGCCCATCTCGTTGATGACGCCGATCTCGTACTCGGCGCGGGTGAGGTACTCCTGCGGCACGCCGTCCGGGAATCGCCGGTCGAGCCCGCGCAGAACCTCCTCGCGCAGCCACGTCGCCTGCGTGTGCCCCTCGGGGACGGGGAAGATCGGCATCCGGTCCCGGTGGGTCCACACCTCCTTGTAGGGCTGGACCCGCTCGGCGATCAGGAGCGTGTTGTCGCACGCGCCCGGCACCTCGTCGTCCCACAGCGCCCGCATCTCCGCGGCGGACTTCAGGTAGTAGCCGTCACCGTCGAACTTGAAGCGGGTCGGATCCGAGAGCGTCTTGCCGGTCTGGATGCACAGCAGCGCCTCGTGGTTCTCGGCGGCGTCCTTGGTGACGTAGTGGCAGTCGTTGGTCGCCAGCGGCGGGATGTCGAGCTTGCGGCCGATGTCGAGCAGGCCCTCACGGACCCGACGCTCGATGGACAGGCCGTGGTCCATGAGTTCGAGGAAGAAGTTGTCCTTGCCCCAGATCTCCTGCCACTTCGCGGCCGCCTCGAGCGCTTCGCGCTCGTGGCCCAGACGCAGCCTGGTCTGGATCTCCCCGGACGGGCAACCGGTGGTGGCGATGATGCCCTCGGCGTGGTGGGCGATGAGATCCTCGTCCATGCGGGCCCACTTGCCGAGCTGCCCCTCGATCGACGCGAGCGACGACAGCTTGAACAGGTTGCGCAGCCCGGTGGCGTTCTCGGCGACCATCGTCATGTGCGTGTACGAGCCCGAGCCGGAGACGTCGTCGGATTTCTGGCTCGGGTCGCCCCACTGCACGCGCTTGGTGCTGAACCGCGACTCGGGCGCGATGTAGGCCTCGATGCCGATGATCGGCTTGATGCCCTGCTTCTCGGCGACGTTGTAGAACTCGCTGGCGCCGTACATGTTCCCGTGGTCGGTCATCCCGACCGCCGTCATCCCCAGCCGCTCGGCCTCCTTGAACAGGGGACCGACCTTCGCGGCTCCGTCGAGCATCGAATACTCGGTGTGGTTGTGCAGATGAACGAACGAGTCAGCCACGCGTGCCTCTCCCGGAAGGTCTGTGAGCATCCCGAGTGTAGGCCCCCGCGGCGACGGGATCGGACCGCCACACCGGCCCGGACGGCGTGTCGTGACCGGTGTTACTGCGGTGCACTCGAGGGGACCGGCTCGAGCGTCCCGCGAGCCCGGCGACCCCGGGCCACGGCGTCGGCGGTGAAGATCGCGAGCGCGATCCAGATCAGCCCGAACCCGATCCAGCGGGAGGCGGGCATGTCCTCGTGCAGGACCAGCACACCCCACGCCATCTGCAGGCTCGGCGTCAGGTACTGCAGCATGCCGAGGGTGACCAGGGGAACCCGCTGGGCGGCCGCACCGAACAGCAGCAGGGGCAGCGCCGTGACGAGCCCGGCCGACACGAGCAGCAGCGAGTGCCCGGCGCCGTGACCGAGGAACGTGCCGGTGCCGGTGACGGCGAGGAAGATCAGGTAGCCCGCCGCGAAGGGCACGGCGACGACGCCCTCCCCCGTCAGCGAGGTGCGCGGGTCGAGCGGCACGATCTTCTTGATCACCCCGTACAGGGCGAACGAGAACGCGAGGGTGAGCGCGATGATCGGCGGCCGCCCGTAGTCCACGGTGATCACCGCCACCGCGGCGGTCGCCACGAGCAGCGCCGCGATCTGCGCGCGGCGCAGCCGCTCCCGGAAGAACAGCACCCCGAACAGCACGCTGACCAGCGGGTTGACGAAGTAGCCCAGTGCGGTTTCGACCACCCGACCCGAGACCACGCCGTAGATGTAGGTGCCCCAGTTGACGGCGATGGCCGCGGAGGCCGCCGCGACCAGCGCCCACACCCGCACCCCCAGTCCCCGCAGCGAGCCGAGCCGGCCGAGGACGGCGAGCAGCAGCAGCATCGCCAGCAGCGTCCACAGCACCCGGTGGGCGAGGATCTCCACGGCTCCGGCGGGTTCGAGCAGGCCGAAGAACGCGGGGAACATCCCCCACGTCAGGTAGGCGCCGAGTCCGAACAGGATGCCGGTGTCGGGGCGGGATGCGGTGCTGCTCACCAGTCAACGGTAGGGCGGGCGGATGCTCCGGAGCGCGCCGGGGCGATCAGAACGACACGGTCGGCGGCAGTTCCGTGCCCGCCGGGGCGGTGTAGAACTCGCGCTCGCGCACCCCTGCCGGCCCTGCGAAGAACATCCACGGGATGGTCTTCAGCGACGTGTTGAGCCGGCCTGCGGCGTCGTTGTAGTACTGGCGGGCGAAGGCGAGCTGGTCCTCGGTCTCCCCCAGCTGACGCTGCAGGTCCAGGAAGTTGGCCGAGGCCTTGAGGTCCGGGTAGTTCTCGGCGACGGCGAGCACGTCGAACATCGCCTTCTCGAGGCGCGCGTCGGCCTGGGCCTTCTCCGCCACCGTGCCGCCGGAGGCGGCCCGCGACGCGGCGGTGCGCGCGGCGGTGACCTCCTCGAACACGCTCTTCTCGTGCGCCGCGTAGCCTCGCACCGTCGACACGAGATTCGGCACCAGGTCGGCGCGCCGGCTCAGTTGCACGTCGATGCCGCCCAGGGCCTCCTGGGCCAGCACGTCGGCGCGGCGCAGCCGGTTGAACCCGACCACGAACACGGCGACGAGCACCACCACCAGCACGACGACGATCACGACTGCGGTCACCATGGGACCGCCCTCCTTCCGCTGCCCGGCACCGGTGCGGGCGCGCCGGTGCCTCGTTCACCACTCGGTCACCAGGAGCCGCCGCCCCCGCCGCCACCACCACCGCCGCCGCCGCCACCACCGCCCGACGACGAGGACTGGGACGCGGTGTACGCGCCGATCGACGACGACAGGGCCGACTCGAAACTGTCGAATCCTCCTGCCCCGGAAGCGAATCCGTGCACTCCGACCGGATACGGGTACCACGCCGGCACCGGTGGCTCCGCCCCGGTGACCGTGCGGTACTTCTCCGCCCACTTCTCGGCCACGCCGAAGGCGACCGCGTGCGGAATGTAGCGGGTGTAGAGGTCCTGTTCCGCCGAGAACCGGTAGCGGTCCTCGCTCGACGGGGTCACGAGCATGCGCCGGAACCCGCCGGCACGCGACCACAGCTCGCGGCCCTTCGCGGTGCGCCGGGTCCCCGCCTCCGGGCGCAGCAGTTCCCAGCCCCCGAACACGAACGCCGCCGCCGGCAGGCCCCACATGCTCGGCCACACCGGCACGGCGAACCCGGCCACCGCGAGCACCAGCGCCAGCACCACCGCCGCCTTACCGAGGCGCTCGCGCGTGGACGGGGCCACCAGACCCTCGTTGCGGGCCCAGATCCGGCACTGGGACGCCAGCTCCGTCGTCGCCTTCGACAGCCGTTCCCCCGCCGACTTCGAGCCGTCGGCCCGCAGCACCGCCCCCGGGTACGAGATCTGCAGCGCGTCGCCGACCGCCCGGGTCACCGGATCGGTCGCCGCCCACGTGTCCGCGGAGGCGACGCCCCGGACCTCCCACACGTCCGACTTCTTGCCGGTCCCGGCGGGACGCAACTCGACCAGCCCCTCCTCTGCGGCGTACAGCAGCGTGGCCGCGAGCGGTGCAGGTCCGGGGCGTTCGGAGGCGACGTAGACGGTCTGCACCGGTCCGAAACCGTCCGGCGGCGCGTACAGCACCGGCAACCCCGGCTCGGGTTCGCGGGCCGTCCAGGCCCATCGTGCGGCGGCGGCGAACGCGAGGAGACTCGACGCCGCGACCAGGGCCACGATCGGCGCCGACCGGCCGACGATCGGATCCCAGGCGACCGACCAGGGCACCGTGCTCCGGGCCGGGGCGTCGAGCCCGAGCCCGATGCGCACGTTCACCGCGGTGCGGGGTGCGAGCCCGGTCACGCCGACGGACACGGTGTCGGTGCCGGCCCCGCCGAGGACGCAGGTCGCCCCCGGCGCCGCACATTCGACCACGCCCGACGCCGCGGGCAGCCGCACCGTGATGTCGGCACGGTCGACGGCCATCTCCCACCCGCCGGGTACCACGCTCCAGTGGAAGACCGATCCGACCGGGGCCGCCGTCCCGGCGGCCGTGTCGAACGTGCCGGCGGCCGCGCCCGGCGGGTCGAGGACCCCCTCCGTGGTGTACGCGAGGCGATAGGTGTGGGTGCCCGGCTCCAGGTACACGTCGGGGTCGCCGATCTTCGCGACGACGAGTCGGCGGCCCTGCTCCCAGCTCGTCTCGTACGGTTCGGGCTCGCCGTCACGTTCGACGGAGACGATCTCGGGGATGTGGCGCACGTGCGGGTCGGCGCCCGTGGTGACGTCCCAGTACCGGAAGATGCCGTGCCGGTCGGCCGGAAAGTCGACCGTGACGGTTTCGGTGGCGGTGAGGCCGCCGTCGGCGTCGACGGCGTAGTCGACGCTGTAGTTCGTGATCCGCGCCGGATCCGCCGCCTCGGAGGCCTCGCCGGTGTCGAGCCCGGCGAGCAGCGGCCACAGCAGACCGGCCGCGGCGAGCAGCGCCACCACGAGGTACCCCAGAACCCGTGCCACGGCGTCACCGTACCCAGTGGCGACGCGCCTGTCCCGCCGACCGGGCTCAGGGCTCGCCGTCGTCCGGTCCCGGAGCGACGACGTCGACGTGCTCGGGCAGCAGCGGGTTCACCGAGAACGCCCCCGCGACGGCGTCCGGCGGCAGCAGTTCGACGGCGCGGACGCCGGGGGCGGCGGCGAGCTCGGTCGCCGCCGCCGGCGCGACGCGCACCACGACGCCGACGACGCAGGCGCACCCGTCCGCGAGGCGATCGGCCGAGACCGCGGCGACACGCGCGGCCCGGTCGGCGCCGGCCGCCTGGCGCAGTCGGCCCGCCGCGACGGCAGGCGCACGCCGCAGCGCCTCCGGGTGCTCGGGCACGTCGACCGCGACCAGCGGGGTCTGCACCCGCTCGATCGGGACGCGGAACAGCACCTGCGCGATGCGGGGGTCTCCCGGCAGCGCCGCCGCCTGCTCGACCGGCACCGGCGCAGTGAAGGAGACCAGTGCCCACCGCGGTTCGCCGGTGGCGGACTCGACGCTCGCCTGGGCGCGCGCGAGGTAGCCGGCGACCGCCTCGCCGTGGTCCGGACCGAGCGTGTCGGTGCGCACCGTCGCCGGCCGGGGCGGGGTGAGCAGTCCGGCCGCGAGCACCGCCAGCAGCAGTGCCGCCGTCGCCGCCCAGGGCAGGGACACGCGCCGCACGGTCAGGCGCTGCGCAGCACGGCGAGCGCGTGCTCGAGGTCGGCCGGGTACTTGCTGGTGATCTCGACCCAGCGTCCGTCGGCCGGGTGCGCGAACCCGAGAGAGCGGGCGTGCAGCCACTGGCGTTCGAGACCGAGCCGCTCCGCCAGGCGCGGGTCGGCGCCGTAGGTCAGATCCCCGCAGCAGGGGTGGCGCAGCGCCGAGAAGTGCACGCGGATCTGGTGGGTGCGGCCGGTCTCGAGGTGGATGTCGAGCAGGCTCGCGGCCTGGAACGCCTCCACGGTGTCGTAGTGGGTGATGCTGGGCTTGCCGTCGGCGGTGACGGCGAACTTCCAGTCGCTGCTGCGGTGCCGGCCGATCGGCGCGTCGATCGTGCCGCTGCTCGGATCGGGGTGTCCCTGCACGAGGGCGTGGTAGCGCTTGTCGATGGTGCGCTGCTTGAAGGCCCGCTTGAGCACCGTGTAGGCACGCTCGGACGTCGCGACGACCATCACTCCGGAGGTTCCCACGTCGAGCCGGTGGACGATGCCCTGCCGTTCGTGGGCGCCGGAGGTGGAGATCCGGAACCCGGCTGCGGCCAGGCCGCCGATCACGGTCGGTCCGGTCCAGCCGACGCTCGCGTGCGCCGCGACGCCCACGGGCTTGTCCACCGCGACGATGTCGTCGTCCGCGTAGAGGATCTCCATGCCCTCGACCGGGGTCGCCTCGATGGTCAGCGGCCGCGGCGGCTCGGGCAGTTCCACCTCGAGCCACGAACCGGCGGACAGCCGGTCCGACTTTCCCGCGGCGGCGCCGTCGACGAGGACGGCACCCTCCTCGGTCAGGGCGGCGATCGCCGTGCGCGACAGGCCGAGCAGCCGTGCCAGGCCCGTGTCGACCCGCATCCCGTCGAGCCCGTCGGGGACGGGCATCGCCCGGGTTTCTCTCACTGGTGTGCTTCCTTTCTGCTGCTGCGGGCGGAGTCGGTCTTGCGTGAGCCGTCCGGTTCGATGCCGAAGACGGTCAGCGCGACGAGCAGGATCGCGCCGCAGACGATGGCGGAATCGGCGACGTTGAACACCGGCCACCAGCCGACGGACACGAAGTCGACGACGTGCCCCTGCAGCGGGCCCGGGGACCGGAAGATCCGGTCGACCAGATTACCCAGCGCTCCGCCGAGGACGAGTCCGAGTCCCAGGGCCCACCACCCCGACCGCAACGTGCGGCCGATCCGGACCACACCCACCACGACGGCGACCGCGACGAGGGTCAGCAGCCACGTCATACCGGTCGCCATGGAGAAGGCGGCACCCGGGTTGCGCACCAGCGTCAACGTCACCGTGTCCCCGACGACGGAGATCGGGTCGGCCGGGTCGATGTAGTGGACCGCGAGGATCTTCGTGAGCAGATCGAGGCCGAAGACCACCGCGGCGAGGGCGAGCAGCGCACGCAGTCGCCGGACCGGCGCGGGCGCATCCTTCCCCGGGGAGTCGGCCGGCGCCGACGCACTCGGTTCCGCGACGGTGTCGGGGTGGGCATCGTGCTCGGTGGGGTCGTCGGTCACCTTGTCATCATCCCCCATCGGAGGAGCACGACGGCCACCCCGCCCGCCGTGGCTACCCTGGGGTGCGTGCCTGTGCTGCCCAGATTCGCCCGCCCGAGGGCCCGCTCCCTCGGTGTGGCCCTGTCCCTGACCACCCTTCTCGCCGGGTGTGGCAACTCCGCCGACGGCGCGGCCCCTGCCTCGACGGCGACCTCGACGGAGGTCACGGTGCCCGTCGCCGCGGTCACCGCGGTGGTCCTGGACCCGGGGGCCGAGCCGCGCAGCCGGATCCGTCTCACCCCGCCCGCCGGCACAACCCAGCAGGTGGCGCTCACGACGTCCTCGCAGGTCTTCCAGTCGATCGGTGATCAGCCGGAGCAGGATTTCTCCACCCCCGAACTGACGTTGCCGCTCACCGCAACCGTGGGCGAAGCCGTGTCGGACACCGCGCCGAGCAGCCTCGTGGACCTGCGGATCGCGGATGCGACATCCCCGGACGCGGCCCTCGCCGCGGCGCTCGGTCCCGCCGAGGGATCCGAGGCGGGGCTGACGATGTCGCCGTCCGGGGCGGTGAGCGCGCTGCGGCTCGACCCCACCCCGGACTCCGCGGACATCGCCCGCTCGGCCATCGAACAGGCCTTCTACCAGGCCGTGTACCGGATGGTGTCGTTCCCCGAGGACGAGATCGGCGTGGGTGCCGTGTGGGAGATCCACCAGCAGGTGATGAGCGGGATGGCGCTCGATCAGGTCGCCACCGCGAGCCTGCTCGAACGGGACGGCGACCGGCTGACCGTGCAGTTGCGCATCACGCAGACCCCACGGGAGTCCACCTGGGCTCTGCCGAACGGGTCCGGCCAGTTGAACATCGACCGGTACGAGATGACAGGCGAGGGCACGATGACGATCGACCTGGGCCGGCCGCTCCCGATCGCCGGGGATCTGACTGTCGGCGGTGAACAGGCCTACAGCGATCCCGCGGGCACCACGCGCCTGGCACAGACCCTGGTGGACCGGGTGCGCTGGCAGTCCTGAGCGCCCGCCGGACGTGACGGCGGCCGGGGCGGAATCTCCGCCCCGGCCGCCGCGTCGGTCTTCGTCAGGCGCAGGCGGGCGACTGCAGCTGAGCGGTCGCGACGATGGCGCAGGCGTTGTTCTTCGACAGCTTCCACACGCCGTCCTCGGCGACGAAGTCGACGGTGCCGACGGCGGGCTGCTGCGCACCGGCCAGCAGGGTCTCGATTCCGGCGGTGACCGTGCCGTTCTGGTTGTCGTTGACGTCCAGGACGGTGATCTGCGCGCCGGCCTGCTCAGCGGCGGCGGCGACCTGGTCGATCAGTGCCGGATCCTGCTCGGCGCCCTGCACGAGGTTCACCTTCTCCTCGGCCGGGACGGTCTCGTCGAACGCCTTGGCCAGCATGGCGTTGAGATCCTCGACGGTCGGCACCGGCGGGTACTGCGCGACGGCCGTCGTGGTGCTGGTGGTGGTCTTCGCCGAGGTCGAGGTCGAGCTACCTCCGTCGTCCGAGCTGCAGGCGGACATCGTGAGGGCGGCGGCCACAGCCACCGTGGCGACAGTGATCTTGCGAAGCTTCAAGTTCTCGTCCTTCTCGTTCTCGATCGTGCACGGATACCGTGCTCGGTTCATCCAGCAGCGGATGCTCCACCGGGACAGCGGATCGCCCGTAAGCGTACCCGGCGGTAGTAAGAAGACTTTGAGAGCGGCGGGGCACGCGCATTCACCCGAGTGCGGCGAGCGGATCGGCCTCGGACAGGGCGGGATCGTTCTCGTCGAGGGTGCGGGCTGGGCCCGGTCCGGACGAGCGGGTCTCGAAGCGGACCGTCACCACGCCGTGTCCGGCGCCCTGCACCCAGCCGTGCCCGAATTCCGGATGCCGCACGTCCGTGCCGGGACGCCACCGCGGTCCCGCCGGCGGCGCGGCCCGCTCGGGCCGGACCTGCGGCGACGATTCCACCGTGCCCTCCGGGGCCTGCTCGAGCTCGGGAAAGAGCGAGTCCTGCCGGATGCTGGACAACCCGGCGAGGCCGACACCGACGAGGCGGATCGCGCCGATCTCGAGCGGATCGAGCACGAGCCGCTGCGCCGCCGCCGTGAGCGTCGCCACGTCCTCGGTGGCGTACGGCAACGTCGACGACCGGGTGAGGATGCTCATGTCGGCCTTGCGCAACTTGAGCACGACGGTCCGGGCGGCGCGACCGTCGCGCCGCAGCCGGCGGTGCGCGGCGTCGGCGGCGGTGGTGACGGCGCGTCGCAGCTCGGCGAGCGTGACGATGTCGGTCTGGTACGTCGTCTCGGCGCTGACCTGCTTGGCGTCGGCGCGTTCGAGGACCGGCCGATCGTCGTGCCCACCGGCGAGCCGGTGCAGCGCAGGACCGACCGTCGCACCCAGGATCGACGCCGCCTCCGCGACCGGCAGCGCCGCCAGGTCCCCGATCGTGTCGATCCCCAGCCGGCGCAGCCGCTCCTCCGACACCGGTCCGATCCCCCACAGCTTGCGCACGGGCAGACCGTGCAGCAGTGCCAGCTCCTCCTCGGGCCGCACGACCAGCGCTCCGTCGGGCTTGGCGAGGCCCGAGGCGATCTTGGCGATCTGTTTGCCGGAGCCGGCGCCGACGGACGCGACGAGACCGGTGCGGTCCCGCACCTGTTCACGCAGCCGCGCACAGAACCCTTCCACCTCCCGGTGCGCGGCACCGGCGAGTTCGGCGGGCTCGGCGAACGCCTCGTCGAGCGACAGCGTCTCGAGCACGGGGATCTGTTCGCGCAGCACCTCGAACACGGTGTGACTGAGGGTCTGGTAGAGCACGCCCCGCGGCGGCAGCACCACCGCCGCGGGCCCCACCAGCCGGCGCGCGCGGCTCATCGGCATCGCCGACCGCGCCCCGAAGACCCGAGCCTCGTAGCTGGCCCCGGCGACCACGCCGCGCGCGCCGAGACCGCCGACGAGCACCGGTCGCCCCCGAAGGGTCGGCCGGGTCAGTTGCTCGGCCGAGGCGAAGAAGGCGTCGAGGTCCAGGTGCAGGACCCAACGTCCACCGCCGCGAGTCACCACGTCGGACACCCGCGAATCTTCGCCCCTCGCACCGACATCACGCCCGCATCGGCGTCACCGCCGTGGCCGCGCCACGCGCCGGGGTCACCGCCGTGGCCGCGCCACGCGCCGGGGTCACCGCCGTGGCCGCGCCACGCGCCGGGGTCACCGCCGTGGCCGCGCCACGCGCCGAGGTCACCGCCGTGGCCGCGCCACGCGCCGGGGTCACCGGGACGCTCATGCCTTGACGATCGCCGCACGCACCCCTTCGCCGAGCTCGAGCGCCCCGTCGCCGGCGGGTGCCAGTTCGAAGCTGGTGGCCAGCACCTCCGAGGCGATGAGCGCGCGGTGCCGCATCGCCCAGTCGGCGCGGTCGGCCGGCACCTCGAACACCACGCCGATGCGGTCCGAGACCTCCAAGCCCAGGTTGCGGCGCGCGTCCTGCAGCTCGCGGATCCGGTCCTTCGCCCAGCCCTCGGCCTCGAGCTCCTCGGTGACCGTGGAGTCCAGCACCACCAGGCCGGCGCCGCCGGGCAGCGCCGCCGTGGACTCCGGCTCCGCCGCCACCAGGCGCGTGGTGTACTCCTCCGGCAGCAGGGCGATGCCGGCGGCGGTGACGGTGCCGTCGTCCGCCTCCGACCAGTCCCCGGCCTTGACTGCCTTGATGACCGTCTGCACGTCCTTGCCGAGGCGCGGCCCCGCGGCGCGGGCGTTGACGACCAGTTCGAAGCGCCCGTGCGCATCGACGTCGTCGGTCAGCTCGACCGACTTCACGTTCACCTCGTCCTGGACGAGATCGGCGAACGGCTGCAGCCGGTGGGCGTCGGGGGCGGCCACGGTGACCTGCGGGAGCGGCAGCCGCACGCGCAGCTTCTGCGCCTTGCGCAGCGAGAGCACCGTCGAGCACACCGCGCGGACCTCGTCCATCGACTCGACCAGGGCCGGGTCGGCCGGCAGCTCCCCGGCCGCCGGCCAGTCCGCCAGATGCACGGAGCGACCGCCGGTCAGGCCCCGCCAGATCACCTCGGTGACCAGCGGCAGCAGCGGGGCCGCCAGGCGGCTGACGACCTCGAGCACGGTGTGCAGGGTGTCGATCGCGTCGGCGTCCTCGTCCCAGAACCGGCTGCGGGAGCGACGCACGTACCAGTTGGTGAGGGCGTCGCAGAACGTGCGCAGCTCGTCGCAGGCCCCGGCGATGTCGACCACCTCGAGGGCGTCGGTGATCGCGTCGCGGGTGGCAGCGAGCTTGGCCAGGATGTACCGGTCGAGCACGTGCGGCGAGTCGGTGCGCCAGGTGCCGGGCTCGGACGCGTACAGCTGCAGGAAGCTCCACGCGTTCCACAGCGGCAGCAGCGCCTGCCGGACACCCTCGCGGATGCCCTGCTCGGTGACGACGAGGTTGCCGCCGCGCAGGATGGGCGAGGACATCAGGAACCAGCGCATGGCATCGGAGCCGTCGCGGGCGAACACCTCGTTGACATCGGGGTAGTTGCCCTTGGACTTGCTCATCTTCAGCCCGTCGTCGCCGAGCACGATGCCGTGCGCCGCGACGGTCTTGAAGGCGGGCCGGTCGAACAGCGCGGTGGCCAGCACGTGCAGGGTGTAGAACCAGCCGCGGGTCTGCCCGTTGTACTCGACGATGAAATCGCCCGGATAGTGGGAGTCGAACCACCCCTGATTCTCGAACGGGTAGTGCACCTGCGCGAACGGCATCGAGCCCGACTCGAACCAGCAGTCGAGCACCTCGGGGACGCGGCGCATCGTCGACGTCCCGGTCGGGTCGTCCGGGTTGGGCCGGGTCAGCTCGTCGATCATCGGCCGGTGCAGGTCGGCCGGGCGCACCCCGAAGTCGCGTTCGAGTTCGTCGAGGGAGCCGTAGACGTCGATCCGCGGGTAGGCCGGGTCGTCCGAGACCCACACCGGAATCGGGCTGCCCCAGTAGCGGTTCCGGCTGATGTTCCAGTCGCGGGCACCTTCGAGCCACTTGCCGAACTGTCCGTCGCGGATGTGCTCGGGCACCCAGGTGATCTGCTTGTTCAACTCCACCATGCGGTCCCGGAACTGGGTGACGGCGACGAACCACGACGGCACCGCCATGTAGATCAGCGGTTGCCCGGACCGCCACGAGTGCGGGTAGGAGTGCTCGATCGTCTCGTGCCGCAACAGCTTCCCGGCGGCCTTGAGGTCCTTGATGATCACCGGGTTGGCGTCGAAGACCTGCAGCCCCTCGTAGGGCGGGACCATCGCGGTGAACTTCCCGCCCGGATCGAGCGGCTGCACCAGTTCGATGCCGTTGCGCTGGCAGTACTCCATGTCTTCTTCACCGAAAGCCGGTGCCAAGTGCACGATTCCGGTGCCGGAGTCGGTGGTGACATAGTCGGCGGCGATGATCCGGTGGGCGTTCTCGCGGCCCACGAAGAAGTCGAACGGCGGCTCGTAGGCCAGACCCACGAGGTCGGCGCCGGAATAGCGGCCGAGCACCTCGGGTTCGTCACCGAGTTCGCGCGCGTAGTGACCGACCCGCTCCTGCGCGAGCACGTAGGTCTTGCCGTCGGCGCCGCGCACGCCGACGTACTCGATGTCGGGATGCACCGCGATCGCGAGGTTGGACGGCAGGGTCCACGGCGTGGTGGTCCAGATCAGCGCGCACGCGCCGTCGAGCTCGGAGCCGGGGGCGCGCAGCACCATGTCCACGGTCACCGCCGGGTCCTGGCGCATCTTGTACGCGTCGTCGAGCCGGGTCTCCTGGTTCGACAGCGGGGTCTGCTCGTACCACGAGTAGGGCAGCACCCGGAAGCCCTGGTAGATCAGGCCCTTGTCGTAGAGCCGCTTGAAGGCCCACATGACCGACTCCATGAAGTCCAGGTCCAGGGTCTTGTAGTCGTTGTCGAAGTCCACCCAGCGGGCCTGCCGGGTGACGTAGTCGCGCCACTCCCCGGTGTACCGCAGCACCGACGTCTTGCAGTAGGCGTTGAACTCGGCGAGTCCCATCGTGTCGATCTGGGACTTGTCCGTGATGCCGAGCTGCTTCTCCGCCTCGAGCTCGGCGGGCAGGCCGTGACAGTCCCAGCCGAAGCGCCGCTCGACCTTCTTCCCGCGCATCGTCTGGAAGCGCGGGATCAGGTCCTTGACGTAACCGGTGAGCAGGTGGCCGTAGTGCGGCAGACCGTTCGCGAAGGGCGGGCCGTCGTAGAAGACGAATTCCTCGGCGCCGTCGCGGTTCGACACCGAGGCGCGGAAGGTGTCGTCCTTGGTCCACCCGTCGAGGACCTCGACCTCGAGCTCGGGGAAATCGACGCCCGAATCCTTGGCCACCCCGTAGTCGACGAGCGGGTACTTGCCGGTCGACGCGACCGGGGCCTGCGGGGTGTCGGGGGTGCTCTTCGTCACAGCGTGACTCCTCGTGCCTAGACGTGTCCGGCACGGGGACGATCACCGCGCACTGTGCGCCGGCAACCGCGGTACCACCCCGCTTGCACCGTCTCTCCGGGCTCTGCCGGCGAGACGGGCCTCTCGTTCGGGCTGTGACGGGCCCACCCGTTCGGTTCTACTGAGCAGTGCCGGTCGGCACGGCCTTTCTTCCGAAGGCTCCCCGGTGATGGCCGGATCGTCGCCGTCCCCGGCGGCCGCCGGGGCAGGACTACAGAGTCTGTCCTCGAACTATTCTATGCCGCCGCGCTCACTCGCCGGCATCGCGTCCCCCGCGACGCCGGTCCGGTTCGGCTGCCGTCGCCGTCGGGGGCGCGGTCCGCTTGCCGCCCAGCGCGCTGATCAGCAGCAGGACCGCGCCCACCACACACACGACGATGCAACCCCAGGCCCACAGCACGGAGCCCGTCATGAGCGCCACGACGAGCATGCCGAAGCCGACGGCTGCGAGGGAGAGCGTCACTACCAGCACGGCGCACCCTCCTCCGAACCCGGCATCGGACCCCCGCCTCGATCAGCTGTTGCCCTTGGCGAAGGACGTGGACCCGAACGAGGAGTTCGACTGGTTGAACGCCTCCTGGCCGCCGTCGACCGGCACGGCGGAGCCGCGCTGCTCGAGTTCCTCGAGCTGGGATTCGAGGTAGGACTTCAGGCGCACCCGGTACTCACGTTCGAACGTCTTGAGCTGCTCGATGCGACCCTCGAGCACCGAACGCTGCTGGTTGATGGTCGCCATGATCTCGGTGTGCTTCTTCTCCGCGTCCGCCTGCAGCGCGTCGGCCTTCTCCTTGGCCTGGCGCAGCTGCGTCTCCGAACGGGTCCGGGCGTCGGCCAGCATCGCCTCGGACTTCTGCCGCGCGTCCGCGATCATCGCCTCGCTGCGAGTGCGCGCATCGGAGATGAGCTGCTCGGAGTTGGTGCGGGCGTTGCGCAGCAGTTCCTCGGCCTCGGTCTTGGCGTCGCCGGTGAGGCGGTCCGCCATCTCCTGGGCCAGACCGAGCACCTTGGCCGCCTGCATGCTCGCGTCCGCGGAGGCCGGTGCGGCCGCGACCGGTGCGGGCGCCGGCGCCGGCGCCGGAGCGGGCGCGGGCTCCGGCGGCTTCGGCGCCTCGACGACGCGCGCGGGTTCCGGTTTGGCGGCCGGGGCCGGAGCCCCACCGGAACGGGCACCCTTCTTGGCCTCGGCCAGCTCCTGGTCGAGCTCGGCCACCCGCTGCCGCAGGTCGGCGTTCTCCTCGATCAGGTGGGTCAGTTCCTGCTCGACGAGATCCAGGAATGCGTCGACCTCGTCCTCGTTGTAACCACGCTTTCCGATCGGCGGCTTGCTGAACGCGACATTGTGCACATCAGCTGGGGTCAGCGGCATGGAAGGATCCCTTCACGCGTCGTGTGAGCGGTCAAGCAAGCATTCAGTTATATCCACAGTGCGTCACGCGTATCAAACTCACTGTAACTGGCACCCCATTCTGGCACAGGGCGGCTTTCACGCGGATCGTCCGAGCAGGTGTCGGCCGTCAGAGCGTCCCACCTCGGGGAATGAATGCCATGAGGAAGTAGACGATGAAGAGCAGCACCATGATGGACAGATCCAGTCGCACCCCGCCGAGATTCAGCGGAGGAATGAGCCGGCGCAACAGTTTCACCGGCGGATCGGTGACCGTGAAGATTGCCTCGAGAACGACGACGACGAATCCCGTCGGCTTCCAGTCCCGCGCGAACGTCCGGATGAACTCGACGATGATCCGGCCGATCAGCAGCAGCCAGAAAATGAACAGCAGGAACCAGAGCACCTCGAATACGGCCACCCGCCCACTCTGCCCGACGACGGCGCATCGAGCCAAACCGAAACGCCCGGCATCCGGTGTTGCACACCGGGCACCGGGCGTCGACCGTGCCGGGAACCGCCGCGGCGGATCAGGTCACTGCTGGTTGTAGAACCCCGTCTCCGCGATCCGGCGGCGTTCCTCGGCGGAGACGTCGATGTCCGCCGGGGACAGCAGGAACACCTTCGTGGCGACCTTGTCGAACGAACCGCGCAGCGCGAAGGCCAACCCGGCCGCGAAGTCGACGAGCCGCTTGGCGTCGGCGTTGCTCATCTCGACCAGGTCCATGATCACCGGGGTGCCGTCGCGGAACCGCTCACCGATCGTGCGGGCCTCGCCGTAGTCCCGGGGACGCAGCGTGGTGATCTTCGACAACGGGCCTCCCTCGTCGAACAGCGCGCCGCGACGGGCCTCGGACCGTTCCAGGCGGCCCTCGGAACCGAGCGACGACCGCGCGGCGGCGCGGGCCGGCGGCGGGGTCGGGCGCGGTGCGCGGGCCGTGATCGGCTCCACGCGCGCCGCCCGCACGGGCGGCTCGTAACGATCGAAACCGTCCGGTTCGAAGTCGCGGCCGGCATCCTCCCGCCGCGACGCCTTGTACTCGTCCCGGTGCGACGGTCCGTAACCACCGCCCGCGTACGGCGGCTCGTCGTAGTCCCGGTCGCGCTCGCGGCGGGCGCTCGCGGGGTCGTCGAGGTAGTCGTCCTCGTACTCCTCGAGCGGCACCATCCCGAAGTACGCCTTGAACTTGTGGAGTGAGCTCATGGATCAACCTTCCTCGCGCGGCGGTCGCCACTCAGGCTAACGGCCGCGCGCCCAACACCGCGGTTCCGACACGCACGCACGTCGAACCCCATCGCACCGCCGCCTCGAGGTCGCCGGACATCCCGGCCGACAGTTCGGTGGCCTCGGGATGATCGGAACGCAGCGCGGCATGGAGCCCGGCGAGCCGTTCGAAGGCGGCGTCCGGGTCCCAGCCCAGCGGCGGCACCGCCATGAGCCCGCGCAACGCGAGCCCGGCGGTCCCGGCGATCTCGTCCGCGAGCGCGCGCAGGTCGGCGGAGCTCACCCCGCCTCGCTGCGGGTCGTCGTCGAGACTGACCTGCAGCAGGACGGACAGCGGCGTGTCGCGGTCACCGGAATCCCGCGCGGCCCGCGCACCGGAGTCCAGTGCGTGCGCCAGCCGGGCGCTGTCGACCGAGTGCACGGTGTGGGCCCAGCGGGCCACGGCACGCGCCTTGTTGCGTTGCACCCGGCCGATCATATGCCAAGCGACGGCAGGATCGGTTGTCCGCGAACGGAATTCGGCAACCTTCGCGGTTGCCTCCTGTTCCCGGGATTCACCGAAGGCGCGGCACCCGAGTCCGTAGAGGATCTCCACGTCGGAGACCGGGAAGAACTTCGTCACCGGCAGCAGCGCGATCTCCGCCGGGTCGCGGCCCGCCGCCCGGGCCGCGGCGTCGAGCCGCTCGTGTGCCCGGCGCAGTCCGTCGGCGATCTCGGCACGCCGCGCGTCGGCGTCCGCTGCGGTCACCTGCCACCTCCGGCGGCGGGGTTCATCGGCCACCTCCGGCGGCGGGGCTCATCGGCCACCTCCGGCGGCGGGGCTCATCGGCCACCTCCGGCGGCGGGGTCCGGTCCGGCCTCGAGCCAGATCACCGCCGCCAGCCGTCCGGTCGGCGCCTGCCGGCGATGGCTGAACAACGTCGGATCCTCGATGGTGCATCGGGGATCCTCCGCGACGGCCGTGACGCCGTGTTCGAGCAGTTGCCGTCGCAACCCGGCCCGCAGGTCCAGCGCGGGCGTGCCCGCGACGGTGCGGGTGGCGCTACCGGGCAGATGCGCCTCCACGTCGGCCTGCATCGAAGCGGGCACCTCGTACCGGCGGCCGCTCGCAGCAGGTCCGAGGAACGCGCCGATGCGCTCCGGTCGCGCACCGAGTTCGGTCATCGCGTCCAGGACCCGGGGCACGATCCCCACGCGGGCACCGATCCGGCCCGCGTGCACGGCGGCGATCACGCCCGCCTCCTCGTCGGACAGCAGCACCGGCACGCAGTCCGCACTCAACGTGACGAGCGCGAGACCGGGCTCGCGCGTGACCAGCGCGTCGGTCGCGGGCACCGGGCCGCGGACCGGGCCGTCCACGACGGTGACGTTGCGACTGTGGATCTGCTCCATCCACACGAGCCGCTCGTAGGGCAGCCCGATCACCGAGGCGAGCCGGCGCCGGTTCGCCTCGACCGCGGCCGGGTCGTCACCCACGTGGTCACCGAGATTGAAAGAGTCGTAGGGCGGGGCGGAGACGCCGCCGGCACGGGTGGTGACGACCCGCCGCGCCCGCAGCACCGGCTGTGTCACCGTCAACGGCGCATGAAGATCGGCACGTCGACGTCGTCGTCGCCGTCCTCGTCCGTCTCGACCGGCCGCGCCGGCTGGGCCGACCCGATCGGCGGGAGGGAGCTGCCCGCGACGGGTTGCTGCTCGCGCGCCGGCATCTCCTCGGCCCGTTCCCGCTCCGAGCGACCGACGTCGCCGGCACGCCCCGCGCCGATGGTGCCGCCGCGCGTTGCGGGGGTCGGCGGGGCCGACTCGACGGGACGTCGCGCCGGGGTGCCGCCGTCGAACCCGGCCGCGATGACGGTGACGCGCACCTCGTCGCCCAGGGAGTCGTCGATGACCGTGCCGAAGATGATGTTCGCGTCGATGTGGGCGGCCTCCTGCACCAGCGAGGCGGCCTCGTTGATCTCGAACAGGCCGAGGTCGGAGCCGCCGGCGATGGACAGCAGCACGCCGCGTGCACCCTCCATCGACGCCTCGAGCAGGGGCGAGTTGATCGCCGCCTCGGCGGCCTTGATGGCCCTGCCCTCGCCCCGGGAGGAACCGATGCCCATCAGGGCGCTGCCGGCGCCGGACATCACGCCCTTGACGTCCGCGAAGTCGACGTTGATCAGGCCCGGGGTGGTGATGAGGTCGGTGATGCCCTGGACACCGTTGAGCAGCACCTCGTCGGCGGAGCGGAACGCGTCCATGAGGCTGACGGCGGCGTCGCCGAGCTGCAGGAGCCGGTCGTTGGGGATGACGATGAGGGTGTCGCACGACTCGCGCAGGGTCTGGATGCCCGTGTCGGCCTGGCTGCCGCGGCGCTTGCCCTCGAACGAGAACGGCCGCGTGACGACGCCGACGGTCAGCGCTCCGAGCTTGCGGGCGATGCTCGCGACCACGGGCGCGCCGCCGGTGCCGGTCCCGCCGCCCTCACCGGCGGTGACGAAGACCATGTCGGCGCCCTTGAGCACCTCTTCGATCTCGTCCTTGTGGTCCTCGGCGGCCTTGCGGCCGACCTCGGGGTCCGCACCGGCGCCGAGCCCCCGGGTGAGTTCGCGGCCGACGTCGAGCTTGACATCGGCGTCGGACATGAGCAGGGCCTGCGCGTCGGTGTTCACCGCGATGAACTCGACTCCCTTGAGTCCCTGTTCGATCATGCGGTTGACCGCGTTCACGCCGCCACCGCCGATACCGACGACCTTGATTACGGCGAGGTAGTTGTGCGGGGGCGTCATGGGCTCTCGCCTTCCTGAGAAATCGGTCACGCTTCGATCATCATCGGTGAGGTACGGACAAACCCTCAACCACAGGTCGATGGTTATGTCAAGTATCTCGACTGGTGCGAAACGCTATGGCACTGTGGCGGCGATCCGCCAGCAGGCGCGCCGACGGCGCGCATGATTTTCGTCCTGGGGCCGCGATCGCCGTCCGCGTCGTCATCGCACCGTCGGCAGGTCGGGCGCCGCCACGTCGTAGGTCTGCCCCGGCTGGGTGAGCAGCGGCAGCACCACCCGGGCCTTGCGATCCGAGCGGTCCACCGTGCCCCACACCACGACCCGGCCGTCGTGCAGGGTGAGCGAGACCTCGGATGCCGACGGAGCGTTCACCTCCCCCACCTGCACACGCAGCTCGGGCGGCAGCGCCGCGAGCACCTCGATCGCCGCGGCCGTCGCCGGGTCGCCGGGACCGGGGGCGGGGGTGACCAGGCGTGGGGTCAGCATGGGCGGCGGCTCGACCGCGAAGTCCACCCCGTCGGCGTCGAGCGAGTGCGTGCCGTCGGGCGCGTCGACGAACACCACTGCCTCCCGCTCGGTCACCGTGACCCGCACGGTGGAGGGGTAGACGCGCTGGACCCGTACGGACGCGGCCCGCGGCAGCGCCGCGACCCGTTGCGCCGCCGCCGCCGTGTCGACCTGCAGCAGCGGTGTGCCCTCCGCGAGTTCGAGACGGGCCAGCACGTCCTCCTGCGGGATCGCCGTCGCCCCCACGACCTCGACGGTCCGCACGGACAGCAGCGGCGACATCCACGCGATGCCGATCAGGCCGAGTACCGCCGCCACCACCGCCGCACCGATCAGCACCGTCCGCACCCGCACGGACCGGCCCGACGGCCGTCGCGCGGGCCGCGCCGCCCCGCGAGGGCGGATGCGGGTGGTGGCGGCGGGCGTCACGGACCGACCGGTCCCGGTCCGGCGGCAGCTCCCGGCCGCAGCCGGCCGGGCTTGCTGCGCAGGGCATCGAGAATCTGGCGCCCGAGCATGGTCACGTCCCCGGCACCCATGGTGATCACGACGTCGCCGGGACGGCTCAGTCGCGCGACCTGGCGCGGCACGAGGGACAGATCCGGCTGGTAGTGCACGGGCCTGGACACCGACTGCGCGACGAGGGCACCGCTCACGCCCGGTCGCGGCTTCTCGCGCGCCCCGTAGACGTCCAGGACCACGACCTCGTCGGCGAGGTCGAGGGCCGCGCCGAACTCGGTCGCGAAGGTCTCGGTGCGCGAGTACAGGTGTGGCTGGAAGACGACGATCACGCGCGGCCGCTCGGTGCCCGTCTCGGTGTAGCGGACCGGCTCGCCGGCGACCAGCTCCGCGGCCGCGGCGAGAACCGCGCGGACCTCGGTGGGATGGTGGGCGTAGTCGTCGAACACCCGCACGCCGTGTTCGCGGCCGCTGTACTGGAATCGCCGATGCACCCCGCCGAAACCGGCCAGACCCTCGACCGCCTCCTCGACCGGGGCGCCCGCCTCGAGGGAGGCGAGCAGTGCGGCGAGCGCGTTGAGCGCCATGTGCCGGCCGGGAACGGACAGCCGCACCGTGCGCGGTGCCGCCTCGTCGGCCAGGTGGAACTCGGCCACTCCCCCGACGTCCTTGGCCTCCCAGTTGAGCAGACGCACCCCCACCCGCACCCCGTCGACCTCGGCGCCGTCACCGGTCGCCGCCGCCGTGCCGTATCCGGTGACGCGCAGGTCGTCCGGGCGACGGGCCGTCGCGCGTCGCGCCAGGGCGGCCGAGCCGGGGTCGTCGAGGCAGGTCACGAGCAGCCCACCGGGGGCGATACGGTCGACGAAGTCGTCGAACACCTGCACGTACGCCTCTTCGGTGCCGAAGAAGTCGAGGTGGTCGGCCTCGATGTTGGTCACGATCACCACGTCGGGGTCGTACTGGAGGAGCGAACCGTCGCTCTCGTCGGCCTCGGCGACGAACACGTCCCCGCTGCCGTGGTGCGCGTTGGTGCCCGACTCGTTGAGTTCGCCGCCCACGGCGAAGGACGGGTCGAAGCCGCAGTGCTGCAGAGTCACCACCAGCATCGAGGTCGTCGACGTCTTGCCGTGCGTGCCGGCGACCAGGAAGGTGCGGTGCCCGCGCATCAGTGCGGCCAGCACCGCCGGGCGCAACAGGACGGGAACACCGCGTTCGCGGGCGGCGACCAGCTCGGGATTGTCCTGGGGGATCGCGGCGTGCGTCGTCACCACGGCGGTGGGGCCGCCCTCGAGCAGGTCCAGCGCGCTTGCGTCGTGTCCGATGCGCACCGAGGCGCCGCGCGCACGCAACGCCAGCACGCCGCGGCTCTCCTTCGCGTCCGATCCGGAGACCTTCCCGCCGCGAGCGAGCAGGATCCGGGCGATGCCGGACATCCCGGCCCCGCCGATGCCTACCATGTGCACCCGCTCGAGCTCCGGGGGCAGCTGCTCGCTCATCGATCACTCCTGTTCGCTTCCACGCCTGCGACGTCCAGCACGATCCGCGCCACCTCGGCGGCGGCGCTGCGGTGGCCCGCTCCTGCCGCCCGCCGTCCCATCTCGGCCAGGCGGGTGGCGTCACGCAACAGCGGGATCACCGTGTCGGCCACGAACGCCGGGGTCAGTTCCTCGTCCGCCACGATCATCCCACCTCCGACCGCCACCACCGGCCGGGCGTTGAGTTCCTGCTCTCCGTTGCCGTGCGGCAACGGCACGTACACCGCCGGCAACCCCACCGCGGACACCTCGGCGACGGTCATCGCACCGGAGCGGCAGATCACCGCGTCGGCAGCGGAGTACGCCAGGTCCATCCGTGTCAGGTAGGGCACCGCGACGTAGGGACAACGGTCGTGCTCGGGACGTGCCGGCACGTCGACGGTGTTCTTGGGGCCGTGGGCGTGCAGCACGGCGATGCCCGCGGCGGCGAGCTGCCCGGCGGCACCCGAGACGGCCTCGTTGAGCGAGCGGGCGCCCTGCGAACCGCCGAACACCAGGAGCACCGGCCCGTCCGGGGGCAGCCCGAAGTGGGCCCGGGCCCGGGCGCGCAGCGCGGCGCGGTCCAGCCCCGTGATGGACGACCGGACGGGGATGCCGACGATCTCGGCCTCGCCGCGGCGCACGATGCCCGACCCCGGGACCGCGGCCAGGACGCGGGCCGCGCGCACAGCCCCGATCTTGTTGGCGATACCGGCGCGGGCGTTGGCTTCGTGGACGACGACGGGGATGCGGCGCCGACGGCGCAGCGGCCCGGCACCGGCGGCCAGGTACGCGGGCAGCGCCACGTAGCCGCCGAATCCGACGACGACGTCGGCGTGCACGTGGTCGAGCACCTCGCGGGTCCGGCGAACCGAGGCGAGGACCCGCGCCGGCAGTCGGGCCAGGTCGGCGGTGAGCTTGCGGGGCAGCGGCACCGGGGGGACCAGTTCGAGGGGATAGCCGCGCTGCGGCACGAGGGTGGTCTCCAGTCCCCGTTCGGTGCCCAGCGCGGTGATCGTCGCGGTCGGCACCAACTCGCGGATCGCGTCGGCGACCGCGAGGGCCGGCTCGATGTGCCCGGCGGTGCCGCCCCCGGCCACCACCACGGACAGGGCAGACTGCTCGCCGCTCACCTACGGTTTCCTCGCTCTCCGGTTCGTCCGTCTCTGCTGTCGGTCGTGCGCGCCGGGCGTCTCGCCCGGCGAGGGGCCTGGTCCCGCGGCGTCGCGGACTGTGTCGTGCGCCCGCGCGCGCGTTCGTGAGATGCGCGTTCCGGTGGGGCCGGCCGCTTGCGGACCGCCGTGCCGCTGCCCCGCTCGGCGCCGGCCCGGCGCGGCTCGGCCCGGGCGGGATCGGCACGCCGGTCGAGTCGCACGGCCTCGCCGCGCGCCGGGGTGTACTGCTCCGGTTTCGGCAGCCGCAGCAGCCGTCCGAAGCGGCCGTCCTGCCCGGCGTGCAGGGCGGCGACGGCCTCCGGTTCGTGCCGGGCCGCGTTGGCGATCAGACCGAACATCAGCAGCGTCGTCGCAGTGGAGGTGCCGCCGGCCGAGACCAGCGGAAGCTGCAGTCCGGTCACGGGCAGCAGTCCGACGACGTAGCCGATGTTGATGAACGCCTGTCCGATGATCCAGGTGGTGGCGGTGGCGGTGAGCAACCGCAGGAACGGATCGACCGAGCGCAGCGAGATCCGCAGGCCGGCGTACGCGAACAGACCGAACAGGCCGATCACGGCCAGGCCGCCGAGGAAACCGAGCTCTTCACCGATGATGGCGAAGATGAAGTCGTTGTGGGCGTTGGGCAGGTAGCTCCACTTGGCGCGGCTCTGTCCGAGCCCGCGGCCCCAGAATCCGCCGTCGGCCAGGGAGAACTTCGCCTGGCGTGCCTGGTAGCCGATGCCCTGGGGGTCCGCGCCGGGGTTGAAGAAGGCCCGTACACGTGCGGACCGGTACCCGGCGGTCAGGGCGAGGAGCACCGCGAGCCCGGCGGCGGTACCGACGATCGTCAGGAACACCCGCAGCCGCAGACCCGCGAACCAGAGCAGCGCCAGGACGATGATCGCGAGCGAGACGGTGGTGCCCAGGTCCGGCTGGAGGATGATCAGCAGGGTGACCACGAGGGTGGCCGGGACCAACGGAATCATCATCTCGCGGGTGCTGGAGCGCTCCGCGCGGCGCGACGCGAGCAGGTGCGCACCCCACACGGCGATGGCGATCTTGGCCAGCTCGGAGGGCTGCAGCGACACGCCGGCGACGACGAACCACCCGCGGGTGCCCTGCGACTCCGTGCCGATGCCGGGGATGAGCACCAGGACCAGCAGCACGACGGTGACCGCGAACGCCGGGAACGAGAACCGGCGCAGCACCCGCACCGGAACGATCAGGGCGAGGTAGAAGATGACCAGGCCGAGAGCCGCGAAGATCGCCTGCGAGGTGAACAGGCCGTAGGCCGAACCGTTCGTGGCGACGGCCTCGACACTCGACGACGACAGGACCATCACCAGGCCCAGCACGGTGAGCAGCACCGCGATCGTGACGACCAGGTGGAACGAGGCCAGGGGCCGGGCCAGCCACAGCCCGACCCGGTTCCGCGCCGCCCCGTCGGCGGGCTGCGGCGCGTTCACCGCCGCGTCCCGCCCCCGCGCAGTTGCTCGACCGCGGCGGCGAACGCGCGACCACGCTGCGCGTAGTCGGCGAACATGTCCAGCGACGCCGCGGCCGGCGCCAGCAGCACGGTGTCCCCCGCCGTCGCCAGCGACGCCGCCTCGCGCACCGCGGTCCGCATGGCCTCGGGCCCGTCCACACCCGCGAGCGCCACCCGGCGTGCCGTAGTCGGGACCGTCCCCGGTTCGCTCGTGCTCATCGGTCCATCGTCGCGCGTGTCGAGGACGACCACGGGGACGTCGGGGGCGTGTCGCGCGAGCGCGTTGGCGATGCGGTCGGCGTCCCGGCCGAGCAGCACCACCCCGGCGAGACGGGGGGCGACCTCCGCCACCAGGTCGTCGACGTGGGCGCCCTTGAGCAGGCCGCCGGCGACCCATACCACCCGGTCGTGGGCGAGCAGCGACGTGCGCGCCGCGTGCGGATTGGTGGCCTTCGAATCGTCGATGTACGCGACGCCGTCGACGGTGCCGACGGGGGCGGCGCGGTGCGGTCCGACGCGGTGCCGGCGCAGACCGTCGTGCACGGCGGAGGCGGGGACGTCGATCGCCCGGGCCAGTGCCGCGGCGGCGAGCGCGTCGGACAGGCCGGCGGGCCCGGCCGGGGTCACGTCGGCGACCGCAGCGAGCACTGCGGAGTCGGCGAACGCGCGGTCGACCAGAACGTCGCCACTGATGCCGAGCTCACCGGCCTGCGGGTAGCCGAGGGTGAAGCCGACCGTGACGACGGCCCGCGACCGGTCGCGCAGGCTCCCGGCGATCGGATCGTCGAGGCCGAGCACGCCGACGGTGCCGGCCAGCGCTCGCGCCTTGGCGTCGATGTAGCCCGCCATCCCGCCGTGCCAGTCCAGGTGGTCCTCGGCGATGTTGAGGATCACGCCGGCCTCGGGCCGCACCGACGGCGCCCAGTGCAGCTGGAACGACGACAGTTCGACGGCGAGGACGTCGGCGCGGGGTTCTGTGCGGCGCAGCGCGTCGAGCACGGGCAGGCCGATGTTGCCGCACGCCACGGACGCGAGCCCCGAAGCCTCGAGAATCGACTGCAGCATCATCGTCGTCGTGGTCTTGCCGTTGGTGCCGGTGACGACGAGCCAGCGCCGCGGCGGGCCGTAGATCTCGGCCTGGTCGATGCGCCAGGACAGTTCGATGTCCCCCCAGATCGGCACGGCCGCCCCCGCGGCGTGCGAGAGCAGCGGTGCGTCCGGCGCGAAGCCGGGGCTGGTCACGACCAGGGCGTATGCATGCAGCGACGAGGCGTCCGCGACGAGGTCGTCGAGATCGACGGTGTCGGCACCGAGTTCGCGGCAGCGCGCGAGGGCCTGCGGGTCGCGGTCGGCCACGGTCACCGCCGCGCCGAGGTCCGCGAGGGGCCCGAGGGTGGCGCGGCCGGACATCCCGCCCCCGGCGACGAGCACGCGGGCGCCGCGGAGCCGGTCGAGGTCTTGGCGGCGCAGTTCGTCAGTCACGGTGTCAGTCCCCGATCGCCGCTAGGTATTCGCTGTAGAACAGGGCCATGCCGATGGCCGAGGCGATGGCCGCGAGCAACCAGAACCGGATGATCACCGTCGTCTCGGCCCAGCCGCCGAGTTCGAAGTGGTGATGGAACGGCGCCATCCGGAACACGCGACGCCGGCTGGACCGGAACACCGCAACCTGAATGACCACGGACGCCGCCTCGGCGACGAACAGGGCACCGATGACGACCATCAGCAGCTCGGTGCGCGTCGTGACGGACAGACCCGCGAGCATGCCGCCGAGGGCGAGCGAGCCGGTGTCCCCCATGAAGATCTTCGCGGGGGCGGCGTTCCACCACAGGAAACCGATGCACGCGGCGGCGCCGGCGGCGCACAGCAACGCCAGGTCGAGCGGGTCCCGTACGTCGTAGCAGCCCTTGCCGGGGTCGGCGACGCACGAGTTGCGGTACTGCCAAAACGTGATGATCACGTAGGCGCCGAGTACCAGGCTCATCGATCCCGCGGCGAGGCCGTCGAGGCCGTCGGTGAGGTTGACGGCATTGGACCACGCGCTCACGAGCAGGTACACGAAGAGGATGAACACCACCGCACCCATCGAGACCGTGGCGATGTCGCGCACGTAGGACAGGTGGGTGCTGCCGGGGGTGAGCCCGTCGCCGTTGCGGAACTGCAGGGCGAGGATGCCGAAGGCGACGGCGGCGACGAGCTGGCCGACCAGTTTGGCGGTCTTGTTCAGGCCCAGGTTGCGCTGCTTGCGGATCTTGATGAAGTCGTCGAGGAAGCCGACGCCGCCGAGCGCGGTGGTCAGACCCAGCACGAGCAGGCCCGAGGCCGACGGTCCCTCCGCGCCCTCGTAGGCCAGGCCGATGGCGTGCGCGCCGAAGTAGCCGGCCCACAGGCCGGCGAGGATCGCCACGCCGCCCATCGTCGGGGTGCCGCGCTTTGACTGATGGCTCTGCGGTCCCTCGACGCGGATCTCCTGGCCGAATCCCTGCCGCGAGAACGCCTTGATCAGCACCGGCGTCAGCAGGATCGACACCGCCAGTGCGATTCCCGCGGCGAAGAGGATCTGTCTCACCGTGCGGCCTCCGTTTCCGTTCCTGCCGTGCCCACCGATCCTGCGAGGATCGCCTCCGCCACCGTCCACAACCGGACGGACTGCGAGGCCTTGACCAGCACCAGGTCGCCGGGCTGCAGTTCGCGCTCGAGGAGCGCGATCGCCGCGTCGGCGTCGGGGACGTGGGTCGCCTCGTCGCCCCAGGATCCTTCCATCACCGCACCCTGGTAGAGACCGCGGACCGGACGCGTCGCGCCGACCGCGACGATGCGGGTGACGTCCAGGCGCACCGCGAGCCGGCCGATCGCGTCGTGCTCGACGACCGACTCGTCCCCGAGTTCACCCATCTCCCCCAGCACCGCCCAGGTCCGGCGCGGGCTCTCGCCCGCGCGCGCCATCGTCACCAGCGCCTTGAGCGCCGCGCGCATCGAATCGGGGTTCGCGTTGTAGGCGTCGTCGACGACGGTGACGCCGTCGGCGCGGGTGCGCACGTCCATGCGGTGCGCCGACACCGCGCCGGCGCCGCCGAGCGCGGTCGCGACCTGCTCGAGGGTGGCGCCGCACTCGAGGGCGACGGCCGCGGCCGCGAGGGCGTTGCCGATGTGGTGCTCGCCGTGCACCGCGAGGGTGACCGCGGCGCGGCGCTCGGTGTCGCCGTCGCGCACGACCAGGGTGAACGTGGGCCGGGCGTGCTCGTCGAGGTGGACGTCGGTCGCCCGGACGTGCGCGGCGGGGTCGCTGCCGACGAACACGACGCGGGCACGGGTGCGGGGCGCCATCGCGGCGACCAGCGGGTCGTCGGCGTTGAGGATCGCCACGCCGCCCTCCGCGGCGGGCGGCAGGGCTTCGACGAGCTCGCCCTTCGTCCGCGCGATGACCTCCCGGGAACCGAATTCCCCCAGGTGGGCGGTGCCGACGTTGAGTACCGCCCCGATCCGTGGCGGGGCGACGGTGGCGAGGGCCGCGATGTGCCCGGGTCCGCGCGCCGACATCTCCAGGACCAGGAACCGGGTGTCGGGGGTCGCGCGCAGCGCCGTCCACGGATGTCCGAGTTCGTTGTTGAAGGAGCCGGGCGGTGCGACGACGGGACCGAGCGGCGCGAGCACCGCCGCGAGCAGGTCCTTCGTGGAGGTCTTGCCGGCGGAGCCGGTGACGCCGACGACGGTCAGTCCGGCCGCGGTGAGTTCGTCGACCGCGGCGCGGGCGAGGGCACCCAGCGCGGCGAGCACCGCGGCGCCGGAACCGTCGGCGTCGTGCTCGAAAGCCAGCGAGTTGGTCTCGACCGGCGGCACCGGCGGCACCACGACGGCGGGCACACCCACCGGCCGGGCGGCGAGCACCGCGGCGGCACCGGCGGCGATCGCCTCGGCGGCGTGATCGTGCCCGTCGGAACGGGCTCCCGGCAGGGCGAGGAACAGCCCGTGCGGGGTGACCTTGCGGGAGTCGAACTCGACGGTGCCCGTCACCTCGACGGCCGGGTCGTCGACGTCGTGCAGTGTCCCGCCGACCACCTCCGCGATGCGGGCGAGTGTCATCGGGATCATCGGGTGCCTCCGTACTGCTCGCTACCTGCGCCGGTGAACCGGTCGATGGCCGCGGCGAGCACCTCGCGGTCGTCGAAGGGGTGCTTGACCCCGTGGATCTCCTGACCGGTCTCGTGGCCCTTGCCGGCCACGAGGACGATGTCGCCCGGACGTGCCCAGCGCACGGCCGCTTCGATGGCAGCCGCCCGGTCGCCGATCTCGCGGACCTGTCCCCGCTGGTGGTCGGGGACGGCGCGGGCACCGGCGAGCACCGCGGCCCGGATGACCTCCGGGTCCTCGGTGCGGGGGTTGTCGTCGGTGACGACGAGCAGGTCCGCTCCCCGGGCTCCGACCTCACCCATCAGGGGCCGCTTGCCGTGGTCCCGGTCGCCGCCGGCGCCGACGACGACGGCGAGGCGGCCACCGGCCGCCCGCCCGCGCAGCGTCGCGACGACGGCCTCGAGCGCAGCAGGCTTGTGCGCGTAGTCGACGACGGCGAGGAATCCCTGACCGCGGTCGACCCGCTCGACGCGCCCGGGCACGTCGACGTCGGCGATGCCCGCGGCCGCGGCGTCGACGTCGACCCCGGCGGCCGCGCACACCGCGACGGCGAGGGCGGCGTTGGCGACGTTGAAGTGGCCGGGCAGGCGCACCGCGACGCGCCGCTCGGCGGCGTCGGGGCCGGTGAGGGTGAACGTCTGGGAGCCGGACGGATCGGTGCGCACCGCCGTCGCGGTCCAGTCGGCCGCGCCGGTGGTGGCGACGGTGCGCACGGCGTCGGGCTCGGCGGGGTGGGCGGCCCGGGCGATCTCCGCCATCCGCACGCCCCACTCGTCGTCGACGCACACGACGGCGCGGTGCGCCCGTACGGGCGAGTCCGCCGCGAACAACCGGGCCTTCGCGCCGAAGTAGTCGTCGAGGTCACGATGGAAGTCGAGGTGGTCCTGGGACAGGTTCGTGAAGGCACCGACCGCGAAGCGGACCCCGGCGACCCGGCCGAGGGACAGGGCGTGGCTCGAGACCTCCATCACCACGGTGTCGATGCCCTGCTCGCGCATGGCCGCGAACAGGGCGTGCAGTTGCGGAGCCTCGGGGGTGGTGAGCGCGCTGGGTACGCGCCGGCCGGCGAGCCGGGTCTCGATGGTGCCCACCAGGCCGGTCACCCGCCCGGCCGCGGCGAGTCCCGCCTCGACCAGATAGGAGCTGGTGGTCTTGCCGGAGGTGCCGGTGATCCCGACGACCTGGATGTGCTGCGACGGTTCGCCGTAGACGGCGGCGGAGACGATGCCGAGGACCGACCGCGGATCCGGATGGATCAGCACCGGCACGGGACGGGTGACGACGGCGGCGAGGCGTTCGCAGCCGGCGGCGTCGGTGAGGACGGCGACGGCGCCGCGCTCCAGCGCCTCCGCCGCGTACTCGGCGCCGTGCGCGCGGGCGCCCGGCAGGGCGGCGAACAGGTCACCGGGCCGCACCCCCTGGGCGCGGAGGTCGATCCCGGTCACGGACACGTCGGCGACGGGAGTCGTGGCGGCCGCGACGCCCGGTTCGACGGTGCCGACGGTCGCGTCCACGGCGGCAGCAAGGTCGCGGAGTGGCGTCACCGGTGGATGCTCGGGTCTCAGGCCGCCTCCCGGCGGGGACGGGTCCGGACTCGACGGCACAGGCACCAGGCTCCTCTCGCTCCGCGGCAGTGTCTCTGCCGTTCTTCGTACTCCCGCGGCCGCCATGTGCCCGGGCTCGACCGCGGTGTCACGGTACCGACGTGTCAGGTTACCGACGGGTGGCGGCGGCGCCGACAGGTGCTCGGCGATCGACCGCACCCGCGCGGCTCAGTCCACCTGCAGGATCAGTTTGCTGCCCGGGTCGGCCGACAGCGGCACGCCCTCGCGCTGCAGCAACCACGAGGCGATCGTGTGGAACAGCGGTGCGGCGGACTGGCCGCCACTGCCGTCGGCGCTGCGGGTGGGCGCATCGAGCATGATGCCGATCACGTAGCGGGGACGGTCGGCGGGCGCGATCCCGGCGAAGGTGATCCAGTAGTTCGAGTTCGAGTAGCACTTGCAGGCCGGGTCGACCTGCTGGGCGGTGCCGGTCTTGCCCGAGACCTGGTAGCCCTCGATCGCGGCCGGGGTACCGGTGCCGCGCTGATTGCCGGTGTCGTCCTGCACCACGGCTCGGAACATGTCGCGCACCGTGGCGGCGGTCTGCGGGCTGACCACCCGCACCGGCTCCGGCCGGGGTGTTTCGGTGCGGGTGCCGTCCGGGGCCACGACGGCGCGGACGACGCGCGGCGGGATCCGCTCGCCGTCGTTGGCGACGGCCTGGTAGATCCCGGCCATCTGCAGCAGCGTCATGGACAGACCCTGCCCGATCGGCAGGTTGGCGAACGTGCCACCGGACCACTGCTCGCGACTGGGCACGCTGCCGGCGGACTCGCCGGGCAGGCCCACGTCGGTGCGCTGCCCGAGGCCGAACAGGTCGAGCATCTGCGCGAACCGGTCCTCACCGACCCGTTCGGCGAGCATCAGAGTCCCGACGTTGGAGGATTTTCCGAACACACCGGTCGTGGTGTAGGGCACGACGCCGTGGTCCCATGCGTCCTTGACGGTGACGCCGGCCATCCGGATCGTGCCGGGCACCTGCAGCACCTCGTCCGGGGTGGTGAGCCCGTCCTCGATCGCGGCGGCGGCGGTGACGATCTTGTTCACCGATCCCGGTTCGAAGGGGGTGCTGACGGCGGGGTTGCCGAGTTCGGCGTCCTTCGGGTTGTTGCCGACCCCGATCGAGGGGTCGAACGTACCGTCGTTGGCCATGGCGACGACCTCCCCGGTCCGGGCGTCGAGCACGACGGCGGAGGCGTTCTTCGCCCCGGACAGGTCCTTGGCCCGCTGAACCTGCTGCTGCACGTAGTACTGGATGTCGGAATCGATGGTCAGCTCCACCGCGGAGCCGTCGACGGCGGGCTGCTGATCGCGCCAGCTGCCGGGGATCACCGCGCCGTCGGAGCCCCGATCGTACGTCGACGAACCATCGGTGCCGGCGAGCACGGAGTCCATGGCGTCCTCGAGGCCGAGGAGGCCGTGCCCGTCCCAGCCGGTCGCACCGACGAGATTGGCGGCGAGCGCACCGCCGGGATACAGCCGGATGTCCTGACGCTCGAGACCCACCCGGTCGTATTCGTCGACGATCGCGGTGGCAACCGCCGGATCGACGCCTCGCGCCAGATAGACGAACGTCTCGTCGCTGCGCAGCTTGTCGAGGATCTCGTCCTCGGGAGCGGCCGCGCCCAGCGCCTCGTGGATCGCGGCGGCGACGCCTTCCAGATACGCGTCGGTCTCGGGCTGGGTCGGGTCCTCGGCCCGCGCCTCGTCGAGTTCCCGCCGCACCCGCACGGGCTGGAACGTCAGCGCCTTCGCCTCCATCGTGTAGGCCAGCGGATTGCCGTTCCGGTCGGCGATGGTGCCGCGGGTGGCGGGCTCGACGAGCCGTGTCGTGCGCTGGCTGGCCGATTCGGCGGTCAACTGCGGAGCCTGGACGACCTGCACCCACAGCAGTTGTGCGGCCGCGACCCCGAGCGCCAGGAACATCACCGCGCGGCCGTACCGGTAGCGGAACCGGAACCCGGTGGTGTCGGCCCCGCCGGAGACCCGGCGGGAGCGGGCCCGCCGGACGGGCATCGGCCGGCGGGAGGGGGCGGGGCGGCCGCGGACCGGCCGGGAAGACGGTGGGGTCCCTCGCCTCACCGGCGCCCGTCCTCGGCTTGCGTCGCAGGGGTCACGGGCACCAATTGTTCCGGCTGACCGGGTGCGGCCCCGGCATTGCCGGGCGACGGCGTGGCGGACTCGGGTGCCGGGGCAGACTCGGCGGACGGCGGAGTGAGCGGGGATGTCGTCGCGGTGGGAGCCTCACCGCCGGCAGCACCGGAGGGCGCGGCGGACCGATCGGCGCCGGCCGACGGGGTCACCGGTCGCGGGTTCTCGCTGCCCGCGCTGCCCGCGAGGGGTGGAAGCTGCGCCCGGTTCCGGTCATCGGGGGACGGCGGGTTCAGCGGCGCGGCCGGAGCCCCCTCGGCGGGTGCGGGCGTTCCCACCACCCGTACCCCGCCGTCGTCCCCGACGACGAGCCGGGCGACCTCACCGGTGGGGATCATTCCGAGCTTCGCGGCCTGCATCGCCAGCACCGGCGCCGAGTTGCCGGCCTGGACGTCGCGCTGCAGGACGGCGCGCTCCTGGACGAGGCGCTGGTTGTAGTCGCGCGCGGCGCTGAGCTGGTAGGAGTCCTCCGCGGCGCGCGTGGTCAACAGGAGGGTCACGGCCATGCCGATCCCGAGGAGAGCGATGATGGTGGCCACGAACGGAATTCGCGCCGCCACACGACCGCTGCGGCGGGCCCGGGCGGGGGTCGTCGACTCCGCGGCCAGATGCGCCGTACGCCGACTGCGCCGCTGATAGGCGCGCTGGGCGGCCGTCGAACGCGCCGGACGGCGGGCAGGTGCTGCCACCTGTACGGTCATCGGTACCTCCTGGCGATTCGTTCCGCGGCACGCAGGCGCACCGGCGCCGAACGCGGGTTTGCCTCGATCTCCTGCTCCGTCGCCCGTTCCGCGCCGCGGGTAAGCACCCGCAGCTCGGGCTCGGTACCCGGAAGTTCCACCGGGAGGCCCTCGGGGCTCTTCGACTTCGTCAGCGGCGTGAGGATCTGCTTGACCACACGATCCTCGAGGGACTGGTACGACATGAACACCACCCGTCCCCCGACGGCGAGCGCATCCAGGGCGTCCGGGATCGCGGCCCGCAGCGAGTCGAGTTCGCCGTTGACCTCGACGCGCAGCGCCTGGAACGTGCGCTTGGCGGGATGCCCGCCGGTTCGGCGGGACGCGGCCGGGATGGTCCGGTAGAGCAACTCCACCAGCTCCCCGCTCGTGCGCAGCGGCCCCTTCGCCCGCTGGCGCACGATCTCCGAGGCGATCTTCCCGGCGAACCGCTCCTCCCCGTAGGTGCTGAGGATGCGGGCGAGGTCGCCGTGGCTGTAGGTGTTGAGGACGTCGGCCGCGGTCATCCCCGTGGTGGGGTCCATGCGCATGTCCAGCGGGGCGTCGCGGGAGTAGGCGAAGCCCCGCTCGGTCTCGTCGAGCTGCATCGAGGACACGCCGAGGTCGAACAGGATCGCATGGACGGATCCGACCCGATCCAGTCCGCAGGAGGCGAGGGCGTCGGCGATGCCGTCGTAACGGGTGTGCACGAACTGCGTGCGGTCGGCGTACGGTGCGAGCCGCCGGCGGGCGACGGCGAGGGCGTCGGGGTCGCGATCGAGTCCGATCAGGTGCGCCCCCGGGTAGGTGCGCAGGAAGTGCTCGGAGTGTCCGCCGAGACCGAGGGTGGCGTCCACGTAGATCGCGCCCGCACCGGCGGCTTCGAGGGCGGGGCCGAGCAACTCGTCGGCGCGGTCGAGCAGAACGGGGACATGACCGAAGCTCTCCGGACTCGCGGCCTCCGGAATCGCCGCCGCGTCCTGCCCCTCCGCCATTCTTCCTCCGGTTGTCCTGCTCGGTTCGTGGGCGATCGGATCGTGGCTTCGGTGGGGGTCGCGGCGGGGTCCGGAGACGACCGCGGCGAATGCATCGAGGTCTCTGTCCGAACTGGAAACCTGGCGTTGGGGAAGTACGTCAGGGTTCCGTTTCACGAACCTGGCACTGGGGAAGTGTGTCAGGGTCGCTGTCGGGCAGAGGCCTCGCGGCACTCGCCGCGGTGGCACTACGGTCGTTGCTGCGGTTCCGGTCACAGAATGTCGTGCAGGGCCTCGTCTCTCGCTTCGGAAAATTCTTCCTCGTGCTCGGCGAGGTACTGCTCCCACGCCGCCGCGTCCCAGATCTCCAGATGTTTGACGGCACCGATCACGACGCAGTCCTTCGTGAGTCCCGCGTACTTGCGGTGGGCCGCGGACAGGGTGATCCGGCCCTGCGCATCGGGACGTTGCTCGTCGGTTCCCGCCGCCAGGCTCCGAAGGAACGCGCGGGCCTGCGGATTACTCCGCGAGGCCGCGGCGGCACGCTCGGCCAGGGCGGCGAACTCGTCGCGCGGGAAGACGGAAAGGCTGTGGTCCTGACCCTTCGTGATCATCAGCCCTCCCGCCAGTTCGTCTCGGTACTTCGCGGGCAGCGTGAGCCGCCCCTTGTCGTCCAGCTTGGGCGTGTGGGTACCGAGGAACACTCGACACCCCCCGCCACGCCCCGGCCGGACCCTGTCCTTCGCTCGACGGAGGAACCCCTCCGCCGCGACCCACACTACCCCACTTTCCCCCACGTTCAACCGCTTACGCGCCCACGCGCGGCGCCGTTTTCCGACCGTCCGCAGTTCACGGCGGGTGGGGCGGAGTGGGTGACGACGACGAGGCCGGTGCCGCCGCGCCGCGGGAGACTCGGGCCCGCCGCGAGACGACGGACTCGGGCCCGGGAGAACACCCTGGTCGCCTCGGCCTCGACGGCCGCTCACCGGAGCCGGGCGCCGCAGTGGGGCGCGGTGGGGCACGGCGGCGAGGGGGCGGTGGGGAGAGGTGGGGGACGACGGTCGGGTGCGGTGGGGGCGGCGGGCCGCCCGCCGCCGCGCCGGGAGAAGCCGAACGGCGCGCCCCGGTTACCGGGACGCGCCGTTCATGGGAACTCGCGTGAAGTACTGCGCGCTACTCCTGCTCGAAACGCCGACGGAAGCGGTCCTCCATCCTCTTGCTGAACCCTCCGCCGGACTTGCGGCCGCCGCGGGATCTACCTTCCGCGGGACCGCGACCTGATCCGCGGG
Source organism: Rhodococcus ruber (assembly GCF_016804345.1). Taxonomy (NCBI): domain Bacteria; kingdom Bacillati; phylum Actinomycetota; class Actinomycetes; order Mycobacteriales; family Nocardiaceae; genus Rhodococcus; species Rhodococcus ruber. The sequence continues at coordinate 3,504,333 of NZ_CP044211.1, forward strand.
GACCGTCGCCGACGCCTGGACCGCGCTTGCCTCCGAGGAGGAGCAGGACCCCCGCGCCGAACATGACGATGAATCCGACGAGACTGATGATCGGGAACCCGCCCGGCTTCACCGGGAGGGCGACGCCCGCGATCAGCAACGCCAAACCCAGTGCGAACAACGCGCCGGCCTGGAGCCGACGCCGACTGGACGCCATCCCCATCCGGCTTCCCCGGACGGTAGAGGCGAACTTGGGATCCTCAGCATAGAGCGCGCTCTCGATCTGTTCGAGCATGCGCTGCTCGTGCTCGGAGAGTGGCACGGTACCTCCCCCGGCACTAAACGGTGGCCGCCGGATCTGCGGTCCAGATCGACGGGGGGCCGACTTTGACGGCCGCCTGGCTCAATAATACGAGTACATCCCGGCGGGGACCACCAACTGCGGATTCGAGTTCGATCACGGTTCCGAAGGACCTGCATACGAGAGGCCGACGGACCCGGCCCGGGCCGTCGAACGACCCGGGCTGCGTCGCGCATCGATCATGCGCTGCGGCGGCCGGCTCCGGAGCCGGGTTCTGCGCCCCCCGAGCGGTCGTCGGCGCCGGTCAGGTAGTCCTCGACCTCGTGGAGGAAACGGCCCACCTCGTCGTAGAAGCGGCTCGCCTCGTCGGCAGGTACGGAGCGGGTGACCCCCGCCTCGATCGCCGCGCGCGTGTCGGAACGATCGGCGAAGAAGTCGGCCCAGACCGCGAATCCCGGCTCCGCGCGCGCCATGAGCACCCACGCGTTGCGAGTGCGGGGCCGACGCGCCGGCCGGTGGACCGCCCGCAGTTCGGCCCCCGCGAGTACGGCCCCGGCCCCGCGCAGCGCGGCGAGATACGCCAGATGGAACCGCTCGGACGGCTCCGGGGTGCCGGCGGCGGCCGACAGCAACTCGTCCGCGCGGTCGAGCAGGGTTGCCGCGCGCGAGGACACCGGGCGGGCGGCGCAGTCCGGACGGCCGACGGCCCGCGGACCGGTAGCACCCGACGGTGTGGCAGCCGACGGTGTGGCAGCCGACGGTGTGGCAGCCGACGGTGTGGCAGCGGACTGTGTGGTTCGTGCCGCGGTCATCATTCCGAACACCTCCCTGCACCCCGCCGGGCACCGGCCGGGTCACGGCCCCGACGATCCGGTGATGTTCGCTTCCCTCGAACATCACCGGATCCCCGGTATCGAACATCCGTTCGACGTATTCAATATAGCTGCACCTACCGACACGCAGTCAAGGGAAGGCGGTCCAGTCCCCGTCATGAGTACGGATGCGACCCCGCGGGGCGCGGCACCGATCGTCGTCGATCTCTCCGCCGCCGAGTTCCGCGCGCGACTGCCCGAGGTGCTGCCCATCTACGTGGCCGCCATGCGATACCCGCGCGGCACCGAGTACCACCGCGCGCCCATGTGGTCCGAACACTCCGCCCGCCCGGGATGGAAGGCCGTCGCGGCGGCTCTGCCGGAGGAGCCGTCGACGCTCGTCGCGATCGCCTACGGCTATTGCGGGTCACCACACCAGTGGTGGAACCAGCAGGTGCGGACCGGGATGCGCCACGCCGGCTACCCCCCGGAGACGATCGACGCCGTCCTCGGCGACTACTTCGAACTGACCGAGCTGCACGTGCGGCCGGACGCCCAGGGTCACCGTATCGGCGAGGCGCTCCTGCGCCGGCTGCTGAGCGACCGTCCCGAGCGCACGGTGCTGCTGTCGACTCCCGAGGCACCCGGCGAGGACAACAGGGCCTGGCGGTTGTACCGGCGATTCGGGTTCCGCGACGTCGTCCGCCACTTCCGGTTCACCGGGGACGCCCGTCCCTTCGCCGTCCTGGGCCGGGACCTTCCGCTCGAAGGTCCGTAGCGTGGACAGGGTGATCGACGCGGTCGTAGTGGGTTCCGGGCACAACGCCCTGGTGAGCGCGTGCTACCTCGCCCGCGCGGGCCGGTCCGTGGAGGTGCTCGAGCGGGACACCGTACTCGGCGGCGCCGTGTCGACTGTGGAACGCTTCCCGGGGCACGCGGTCGACCGCGGTTCGTCGGCGCACGTCATGATCCGGCACACCGGCATCGTCGAGGAACTCGATCTGCCCGCGCACGGCCTGCACTATGTCGACTGCGACCCGTGGGCGTTCGCTCCCGCCCCGGCGGGCAGCGACCGCCCGGGGATCGTCTTCCATCGCGATCTCGACCGCACGTGCCGATCCGTCGAGGCCGCGTGCGGTCCACGCGAGGCCGACGCCTACCGCCGCTTCGTGACGGTGTGGGGTCCGCGCAGCGCCCGCGTGATGCGCTCGTTCTCGGCGCCGCCGACCGGCCGGCACCTGCTCTCGTCCTTCTGGGGTCTCGACACCGGCAGCGGCGGTAGCGACCTCTCCCGCCAGTTCCTCGGCACCGGCGACGCCCTCCTCGACGAGTACTTCGACGACGAACCGCTCAAAGCCGCCCTCGCCTGGTTCGGCGCCCAGTCCGGGCCCCCGATGTCCGAGCCCGGCACCGCACCCATGGTCGGCGTCGCGGCGTTGATGCACACCCTGCCGCCCGGCCGGGCGATCGGCGGGAGCGGCGCGCTGACGCAGGCCCTGGCCGCCCGTCTCGGGTCCGACGGTGGCGTCGTCGCGCTCGGCGACGCCGTCACCGAGATCCGCCGCGCCGGGGACGGCTGGGCGGTCCGCACCGATTCCGGACGGGTCGTCACCGCGCGCGCCGTGATCGCCGGTTGTCACGTGCTGACCACGTTCGATCTGCTCGAACGCGGCGGATTCGACCGCGCCCGCCTCGACGCGTGGCGGCGACGGATCCGCGTCGGTCCGGGTATCGGCATGGTGGTACGCCTGGCGACCGACGCGCTGCCCCGGTATCCGAGTGGTCCCGCCGATGCCGCCGAGACCGTGCGCGGTCTGCAGCTGCTCGTCGAGGACCGGGCCCGGCTCCGCCTCGCGCACGGCGCCGCCCTGGCGGGGGAACTGCCGCCGCGACCGGCCGTGCTGGCCATGAGTTTCACGGCGCTCGATCCGTCGATCGCCCCGCCCGGCGAACACCAGGTGACCCTGTGGTCGCAGTGGCACCCGTACCGGCTCTCCGGCGGCCGGCAGTGGTCCGCGCTGGCCGAGTCGGAGACGGATCGGATCGTCGCCGAGATGGAGCGGTTCGCGCCCGGCTTCGCCGGCTCCGTCCGGCACCGGCACATCCAGACGCCGCACGAGATCGAACGCGAACTGGGCCTGCTCGGCGGCAATGTCATGCACGTGGAGATGTCGCTGGACCAGATGTTCATGTGGCGGCCGCTGCCGGAGCTGTCCGGGCACCGGGTCCCGGGCGCCGACGGGGTCTATCTGACCGGCGCGTCCACCCACCCCGGGGGCGGGGTCTCCGGCGCGAGCGGACGCGCTGCCGCGCAGCGCGCGCTCGCCGATTCCGCGGGTGGCCCGGTGCGCCGTGCGCTGGGGCGGTGGCGTCGATGAACCGGCTTCCCGTCGTTCTCGCCGGCGGTGCCATCGCCGCGCAGATCGCCTACCCGCTGACCTCCGGCCAGGCCCGCGACCTCGTCACCGTCGCCGTGGTCACCCTCCTCGCGGCCGCCGGGCTCGCGCACGCGGCGACGCGACGCGGCCCGGTCTGGACCGCCGGATTCTTCGCGATCACGGCAGGTGTCGGCTTCGCCTCCGAGGTGGTGGGCACGGCGACCGGGTACCCGTACGGCTGCTACGCATACGCCGTCGACCGGCTCGGTCCCGCGCTGTTCGACGTGCCCCTCGTGGTGCCGCTCGCCTGGACGGCGGGGATGTACCCGGTCTGGTACGTGGCCTCGCTGCTCGCCGGGCGCGGCGGGATCTCGCGGCCGGACGGGAACCGCGAGCGGGTGACCCGCATCGCGCTCACCACGGTGGGGATGGTCGGCTGGGACCTGTACCTCGATCCGCAGATGGTCTCCGACGGTCAGTGGAGCTGGTGCAACGGCGGCGGCCTGCCCGGTCTCGAGCAGATCCCGCTCACCAACTACCTCGGCTGGATCGTCGTCGCCACGCTGATGGCCGTGGGATTGGATCTGCTCGACCGGACCGGACCGGTGCAGCCGGGCACCGACACCGTCCCACTGGTGCTGTTCCTGTGGACGTGGCTCGGGTCCGCGCTCGCCCACAGCGTCTTCCTGGGCGTACCCGAGCTGAAGTACTCGGCTCTCTACGGGGCGGCGGTCATGAGTACGCTCGGCGTCCCGCTGCTGTGGTCCCTGCGGCGACGCGCCGGGGTAGGGGCTCGCGTCTGACACGTCCCCCCGCTCCTGGCACGATGTCGCTGTGCAGCCGCCCACCTCGCCCCGCTCCCGCCGCCGGTCCCTCGCGGCGGCGGCGCTCCTGCTCCTGCTCGTCCCTGTCCTCGCCGGGTGCCTGCGGGTGCAGGCGACGATGGGGGTCTCGGCCGACGACCGTGTCTCCGGGCAGATCGTGGCCGCGACGATCCCCGCCGACGAGAACGACAAGGGACCGCAACTGACGGCTCCCGACTCGCTCGCCGGCAAGGTCCGCGTGCAGGAGTACGACCAGGACGGGTACGTCGGTAGTCAGGTGTTCTTCAGTGATCTGAGCTTCGGGGACGTGCAACAGCTGGGGTCGATGTCGGACCAGACCTCGGGCACCTTCCAGCTCGCGCTGCAGCGCGCCGGCGACCTGGTGAGCGTCAACGGCAAGGTCGACCTCGAGTCGGTACCCGTCCAGGGCACCGACGTGCAGATCACGATCGCGTTCCCGGCCCGGGTCGCGACGACCAACGGCAACCGTGACTCCGATTCGATCGTCACGTGGAAGCTGCCGGCCGGGGAGGTGAGCACGTTGCGCGCCGAGGTCCGCTACGCCGATCCGAACACCAGGGGATTCGCCGGCTGGGCAGGCATCGTCGCCGGTGTCACGACGGGTGTCGCGGCGATCATCGGAGCGCTCGCCTGGATGAACCGCAACCCCGCTCCCCCGCGGCGAGCTCGCGACGACGCGACGGCGTCGTAGGCGATGCGGGCGCTGGTCGGCGTCGTCCGTGCCGGGGCCGTCGCCGCGACACTGGGAGCCGCCGTGGCTGTCGCCAATCGCCTCACCCTGCCCAGGCTCGCCCCCGGCGCTGTCGTCGACGAACCGGTGACGGTGATCGTCCCCGCCCGCAACGAAGCCCGTCGCCTGCCCCCGCTCGTCGCGGATCTGCGCGCCCAGCGCGGTCTGCGCCGGCTGCGGGTGGTGATCTTCGACGACGACTCGGTCGACGGCACGACCGAGGCGGCCCGGCTCGCGGCCGGGGACGATCCCCGCGTCACGGTGATCCGCTCGACCGCGCCACCACCCCCCGGGTGGACGGGCAAGGCCGCGGCGTGCGCACGTGCCTACGCGGCCACCGATCCGTCCGGCGTGGTCGCCTTCGTCGACGCGGACGTGCGGTTGGCCCCGGGTGCAGTGGCGGCCGCGGTGACCGTGCTGCGCGACCGCCGGGCCCACCTGCTCACCCCGTGGCCCTTCCAGCAGGCCGGGTCCGCCGCCGAACGCCTCGTACAGCCGCTGCTGTTCTGGTCCTGGTTCGCGACGCTGCCGATCGCGGTGTCCCACCGCTCGAACCGACCGTCGATGGCGGTCTCGTGTGGTCAGTTCCTGGTGTTCGACGCGTCGGCGTACGCCGTCGTGGGCGGACACGTCGCCGTCGCGGCCAGCCCCACCGAGGACCTCGACCTCGCCCGGGCTCTGCGCCGGTCCGGACGGCGCACCATGGTGGCCGCGGCCGGCAACCTCGCGTCCTGCCGTATGTACGAGGGCGCAGCGCCGCTGCGCGCCGGATACACGCGTTGGCTGTGGTCGGCATTCGGTTCCCCCGCCGGGTCCGCGGCGGTGCTCGTCGCTGCCGCGGTGACCTACGTGCTGCCGCCCGTGGCGGTTGTTCTCGGTCCCGGACCGGCCCGGCGCTGGGGGGTCGTGGGCACCGCCGCGGCGATCGTGTCCCGGACCGTGGCCCGGGCGACCGAACGCGGCAGCCCCGACCGGTCCGACGTGGCGGCCGGCTGCACCCACCCGTTCGGGGTGTGCGCGTTCGCGGCGCTGGCGATCGACTCGCTCCGTGCGCGACGCACCGGCCGGCTCGGCTGGAAGGACAGGCCCCTGCCCTGAGTGCCCCTGCCCTGAGTGCCACTGCCCTGAGTGCCCCGCTCCGAGCGTCCGGTCAGACCGCCGTGGGCACCGCGATGCCGAGACGGGCGAGCACTTCGCGGGTGGCCCGCGCGAAGTTCAGGGTGATGAAGTGCAGGCAGGGCGCGCCCTCGGCGATGAGCCGCTCCGCCATCTCGGTGGCGACGTCGATGCCCACTTCCCGCACGGCGGCACGGTCCTCCTCCGGGCCGTTCCCGGCGGCCCGGACGAGGCGCTCTTCGAGGGTGGCCGGCAGCTTCGACCCGGACAGCTCGAGGCTGCGCCGCGCCGTGCGCAATGACGTGATCGGCATGATCTCCGGGATGATCGGTTTGGCTCCCTGCTCCGGATCGTAGGCCACGACCCGGTCCCGCAGTCGCAGGTAGTCCTCGACGTCGAAGAACATCTGGGTGATCGAGTACTCGGCGCCCGCGCGCAGCTTGTGGACGAGATACCGCGTGTCGTGCTCGAGGTCCGGGGAGCGGTGGTGCGCCTCGGGGAACGACGCCACCCCCACATGGAAGTCACCGAGGTCGCGGACCAAACGGACGAGTTCCTCCGCGTACTCGAGCCCCTGCGGATGCCGGGTCCATTCACCCAGCGGATTGCCCGGCGGGTCACCTCGCAACGCGAGGATGTTGGTGATACCGCGATCGGCGTAGGCACCGACCATGGCGCGCAGTTCGTCGATGCTGTGCCCGACGGCGGTCAGGTGCGCGACCGGCAGGAGCGTGGTTTCCTGCGCCAGCTGACCGGTGACCCGCACGGTGCGGTCCCGGGTGGAACCACCCGCTCCGTACGTCATCGACACGAAGGCCGGGCCGAGGCGTTCGAACTCGCGCACGGCGCGCCACAGGCGCGCCTCCGCGTCGGCGTCGCGCGGCGGGGAGAACTCCACCGAGAACGGGATGCGTGCGCCGCGGGGCGCACGGAGACGGTCCACCACCGACGGCGTACGGGATTCTCCACCGCCGACCGGCCCGCTGTCGGAATCGAATGTCACCCGACCAGCATAGGGGCACGTCGGAGCGGGCCGAACCGGGGCAAGCCCCCCGGCCGCCGGATAGGCTGGGCGCGGGTGGACTCGGCGCGTTTCGTCGCGCGATCGGGCCGCACCCGCCGTCGCCCGACGGGCCGCTCCACACACGACCAGGAGGACGCCCTGTTCACCGGATCCGAACCCGTGCCCACCGCCTTGTTCCCCGATCTCGTGGAGGGCGCCCTGCGCGACTTCTTCGTCTCGCGGATCGATCTCGTCGAGCCGATCGGCGGTGGCTATCCCGAGGCCGTGACGGCACTCGAGTCCTTCGTGCTGCGCGGCGGCAAGCGGGTGCGTCCGGCGTTCGCGTGGAACGGCTGGATCGGCGCCGGCGGCGATCCGTCCGGTCTCGACGCACCCGCCGTGCTGCGGGCCTGTTCGGCACTCGAACTGGTGCAGGCCTGCGCCCTGGTCCACGACGACATCATCGATGCGTCCACCACCCGTCGTGGCTTCCCGACCGTGCACGTCGAATTCGCCGAGCAGCACCGCGCATCGGGCTGGCGGGGCCGGCCCGAGCAGTTCGGTACCGCCGTGGCCATCCTCCTCGGTGACCTCGCTCTGGCCTGGGCCGACGACATGGTCCGGGAGGCCGGATTGGATTCGGCCACGACCGCGCGGATCGCACCGGTGTGGTCGGCGATGCGCACCGAGGTCCTCGGCGGGCAGTTCCTCGACATCGCGGGCGAGGTGTCCGCCGACGAGTCCGTGCCCGCTGCGATGCGTGTCAACCGGTTCAAGACCGCCGCGTACACGATCGAGCGGCCCTTGCATCTCGGCGCCGCGCTCGCCGGCGCCGACGACGCGCTGATCACCGCCTACCGGGAGTTCGGCACCGATATCGGGCTCGCCTTCCAGCTTCGCGACGACCTGCTCGGCGTGTTCGGGGATCCGGAGGTCACGGGCAAGCCGTCCGGTGACGACCTGCGGTCGGGCAAGCGGACGGTGTTGTACGCGCTGGCCCTGGAATCCGCCGACGCCCGGGATCCCGAGGCCGCCCGGCTGCTGCGCGAGAGTATCGGTTCGGACCTGTCCGACGCGGACGTCGAGAGGTTGCGGACGGTCATCACCGAGCTCGGAGCCGTGGACCGGGTGGAGCGGCGCATCGCCGCGCTCACCGACGCCGCGCTGGCGACGCTCGACGGCTCGGGCGCGACGGACGAGGGCAAGGCCCGCCTGCGGGCGGCGGCGCTCGACGCGACGCGGCGGGCCGCCTGATGCGCACCGTGACGGGCGCCGAGCGCGTGGTCGTCGTCGGCGCCGGCCTGGCCGGGCTCTCGACGGCGCTGTACCTGCTCGGCGCCGGCCGCAAGGTGACCGTCCTCGAACGCGAGGCGACCGTCGGCGGCCGGGTGGGGGTGCACACCGGACCCGGTTACGAGATCGACAACGGCGCCACCGTGCTCACCATGCCGGAACTCATCGCCGACGCCTTGGCGGCGGTCGGCGCCGACTTCGAGTCCGTCACCCCGGCGGTACGGCTGCGCCGGCTCGCCCCGGCGTACCACGCCCGGTTCGCCGACGGCACGACCCTCGACGTGCACACCGATCCGGACGCGATGGTCGCCGAGATCACCCGGGTGTGCGGGGCCGAGGAGGCGCAACGCTACCTTCGGCTGCGCTCCTGGCTCGCGGAGATCTTCGACGCCGAGTTCGACCGGTTCATGGCCGGGAACTTCGACTCCCCCCTCGACCTGGTCGCCTCCCCCGCGGCGGTGCGGGACCTGGCGACGCTGCTCCGGCTGGGAGGGTTCGGCCGGCTCGGGGCCCAGGTGAACCGCCGGATCACCGACCCGCGGTTGCGCCGCGTGTTCACTTTCCAGGCGCTGTACGCGGGCGTCGCACCCGCCCGGGCCCTGGCGGTGTACGGCGCCATCGCCCACATGGACACCTCCCTCGGCGTGTATGCGGTGGAGGGTGGCATGCGGGTGCTGGCCCGCGCGATGGCCGACGCGATCGTCGCTGCCGGCGGGGACCTGCGCCTCGGCACCGAGGTCACGGGTCTCGACTTCGACGGCCGCACGGCTACCGCCGTGCGCACCGCCTCGGGGGAACGCGTGCTGTGCGATGCCGTGGTGCTGAGCCCGGACCTGCCGGTCGTGGACAGGCTGCTGCCGCCACGTCGGCGGCGCCGCGTGCTCGCGTCACCGTCGGCCGTGGTGCTGCACGGGAGCGTGCCGTCCGCCGTTGCCGCGCGTTGGCCTGCGACCCACCACCACACCATCGACTTCGGGGCGTCGTGGGAGGAGACGTTCGCCGAGATCAGCGCGGGACGCGGCCGCGGCCGGCTCATGAGCGACCCGTCGCTGCTGATCACCCGGCCGGCGTTGAGCGACCCGGGTCAGGGCTTCGTCCGCGACGGCGTCCGGCACGAGCCGTTGTCGGTGCTCGCGCCGTGCCCCAACCTGGACAGCGCCCCGTACGACTGGTCCGCTCTGGCCGACCCGTACGCCGCCGAACTGCTGACCGTCCTCGGCCGGCGCGGATACGACGGCGTCGCCGACGAGTTCCGCATCGACCACATCGACACCCCGGCCACCTGGCAGGCCCGGGGCATGCTGGAAGGCAGCCCGTTCTCCGGGGCGCACGTCTTCCGGCAGACCGGCCCGTTCCGGCGGCGGAACCTGGATCCGCGCCATCCCAACGTCGTGCTCGCGGGCTCCGGGACCGTGCCGGGGGTCGGCGTGCCGACGGTCGTTCTGTCGGGCCGGCTCGCGGCCGAGCGGCTCGGGGTCCGCACCTCGCGGTGAGTGGTGGACCGCGGACGGTGGCGGCTGAACTAAACTGTCACCTCGTTCACCTGTCCGCCCGCGCCGCGCCCGGGCCCCGCACCGTCCACGACTTCCCGGGGGAGGAACTCGCAACCATGTCGTCCCCTGCCCCTTCCGACGCTGCTCCACAGCATCCGTCCGGACCGCAGCGTCCCCCGGAACAGCAGCGTCCCCCGGAACAGCAGCGTCCCCCGGAACAGCAGCGTTCCCCGGAACAGCAGCGCCCGCCGGAACAGCAGCCTGCCGCCTCGCGGCCCGCGCGGAGCGGACCGGGCGACTTCCTGCGGAGCCCGGCCGGCAATGCGGGCCTCCTGGGCGCCCTCGGCGCCGCCTTCGTCACGTTCGGCGGCTTCGGGGCGGGCAGCGTCCGGCGGCAGGACCCGCTGCTCGAAGAGCTGTACCTGTCCTGGTTGCGGTTCGGGCACGGCCTGCTGCTCTCGACGATCCTGATCTGGGCCGGCGTCCTGCTGATGATCGCGGCCTGGGTGCGGCTGGGCCGGAGCACACTCTCCGGGCACGTGACCCTGCGCGAGCTGTGGACGGTGCTGCCGATGTGGGTGGCGCCGCTGTTGGTGGCGCCGCCGATGTTCAGCCGCGACGCCTACTCCTACCTCGCCCAGGGGGCGATGCTGCGCGACGGCTTCGACCCGTACCTCGACGGTCCGGTCGTCAACCCGGGTGTGCTGCTCGACAACGTGAGCAACGTGTGGAAGACGACCACCACCCCGTACGGTCCGGTGCATCTGCTGCTCGGCGCGGGCATCACGTCGCTGACCGGCGACGATGTCGTCACCGGTACCTGGTTGCTGCGGCTGACGATGCTGCCGGGGCTGGTGCTCACCGCGTGGGCCGTGCCGAAGCTCGCACGCCGGCTCGGCGGCAACCCCCGCATCGCCCTGTGGCTTGCGGTGCTCAACCCCCTGATCCTGATCCACCTCATCGGCGGTGTGCACAACGAGATGCTGATGGTCGGGTTCATGATCGCCGGCATCGTGCTCGTACTCGAGGGCCGACACGTCGGCGGCATCGCCCTCGTGTCCGTCGGCGCCGCGGTCAAGGCATCGGCGGGAATCGCGCTGCCCTTCCTGGTGTGGATCTGGATTCTGCACGAGCGGGACCGGGCGCGGGCGCAGGGCCGCGAACCGGCATCGCCGATCGTGCTGTTCGGGAAGACCGCAGGCGCGGGGTTGCTGGTGTTCGCGGCCGTGTTCGGGGCGGCCTCGGCGCTCGCAGGAGTCGGCATCGGCTGGCTGACGGCCTTGTCCGGCTCGTCGAAGATCATCAACTGGCTGTCGCTGCCGACGATCATGGCGCACGCGGTCACGTGGTTCACGCCGTGGCAGCTGGGCTCGATCCTGGATGTCACCCGCATGCTCTGCGCCGTCGCGTTGCTGGTGATCATGGTGGTGACGTGGTGGCGGTTCCGGCGCACCGAGCGCGATGCGGTGCTCGGCATCGTGATCACGCTGACCGCGATCACGATGCTCTCGCCGGCCGCCCTGCCGTGGTACTACTCGTGGCCGCTCGCGGTGGCCGCGGGCTTCGCCCTGTCGACGACCACATTGGCGGTGCTCGTGGGCCTGTCGACCTGGCTGATGCTGATCTTCAACCCCGACGGCTCGATCGGCATGTACAACCTCGCCCATGTGCTCCTGGCTGTGGTCGCCTCGGTGATCGCCACCGCGTCGCTGCGTACCGTCGACCCGTTGCGGCTGCGCGCGCGACGGGAACCGCCCGTCCCCACCGTCCGCCCGGATCCGAGGTGACCGTGCCCGAGACCGACGCAGGATTCCGCTATTGCGAGGAACTGGCGGCCACACACGGCCGGACGTACTATCTCGCCACTCGTCTCCTGCCCCGGCCGCGGCGGTCGGCGGTCCACGCCCTCTACGGCTTCGCTCGTCTCGTCGACGACATCGTCGACGTGACCGCCGTCGACGACCCGGCCGCCGCTGCCCTGCAGGTGACCGAAACGGAGCGCCGGCTGCACGCCGCGCTCGCGGGCGACCCCGGACCGGCGGACGCGACCGGTCTGGTGGTCGGGGCGCTGGCCGAGACCATCCGGCGTTACGACCTGCCTCTGGAGTACTTCGAGGCGTTCGTCCGGTCGATGCGGATGGACATTCCCGGCACCCCCGAGTTCCGCCCGCGCTACGACGACATGCCGCAGCTGCGGGAGTACATGTACGGTTCGGCGGCGGTCATCGGGCTGCAGCTGCTGCCCGTGTTCGAGGTGGCCGACATCGACGCGGCTGCACCCTACGCCGCGGCGCTCGGAGAAGCCTTCCAGCTCACGAACTTCATCCGGGACGTGGGCGAGGACCTCGACCGGGGACGTACCTACCTGCCGGCCGACACGTGGGCCGCCTTCGGGGTCGATGTCGCGCTGCTCGAGCACGGTCGGCGGACCGGCGGGACCCCGGATCCGCGGGTGCGCCGGGCACTGGCCCACTTCGTGGCGCTCACGCGCGCGGAGTACCGGCGCGCCGAGCCCGGTCTGGCGCTGCTGCCGGACCGGATCCGGCCCGGCATCCGCACCGCCTTCGCGTTGTACGGCGGAATCCTCGACGAGGTCGAGCGCAGCGGTTACCGCGTCCTGGACGAGCGCGCCGTGGTCCCCGGCCGGCGCCGTGCGCGGGTTGCGCTGACCCAGCTGGCCCGCCTGCGCTGAACGCCCGGAGTCAGAAGCCGAGTGCCTGCGCCCGGCGCATGACCTCCCGCCTCGCGTGGGTGTGCATCGCCGCGGCCGGAGAGCCGCCCGTGAGCGTGTCGTCGTCCCGGAACATCCAGTTCAGGATCTCGTCGTCCCGGAATCCTCCGTCGTGCAGCACCGCGATGAGACCGGGGATGCCCGTGAGGATCTGACCGTCGTCGTCGAAGAATGCCGCAGGCACCGCCAGCACGCCGTCCCGCTTGATCGCCAGGAGTTGGCGGTCACGCAGCAGCTGGTGGACCCGGGTGATCACCAGACCGAGCTGCTTCGCCACGTCGACCAGTTGGAGCACGGGTACGGAGCGGTCGAGGACGTCTTCGCTGTAAGGGATAGCACTCACGCTGCCAACGTTATCGGGTCCACGGCGGCGGGCCGTCAACGGCCGGTACGGGTGGCCACCGCGGCGAGCCGCGCAGGTGTCACCGCGGCGAGCCGCGCTCGGGCGACCGGACGGTTCGTGCGCTGGCTACGATCGACAGAGGCGAACCCGGCGGTCTTCCCCGTCGTACGCCGCACCTGACGCAGCAAGACGACGGCACGGACACGGGGGTACACCGGGTGAGCTCTGGAGGCGACCGCCTGATCGGCACGGTGCTCGAACGGCGCTACCGCATCGAGGCACCGATCGCCCGCGGCGGCATGTCCATCGTGTACCGAGGCACGGACCTGCGACTCGACCGTCCGGTGGCGGTGAAGGTCATGGATCCGCAGTTCGCGGCCGATCCCCAGTTCCTGGCGCGGTTCGAGTTCGAGGCGCGCTCGGTGGCGCGGTTGACCCATCCGGGTCTGGTTGCGGTGTACGACCAGGGACAGGACGGGGACCACGTCTTCCTGGTGATGGAACTGGTCGAGGGCGGCACGCTGCGTGAACTGCTGCGCGAGCGGGGCCCGATGCCCCCGCACGCGGCGGCGGCCGTCGCGGCGCCGGTGCTGGGGGCGCTCGCCGTGGCGCACCGCGCCGGCCTGGTGCACCGTGACGTCAAGCCGGAGAATGTGCTGATCTCCGATGCCGGGGAGGTGAAGATCGCCGATTTCGGCCTGGTGCGTGCGGTCGCCGCGGCAACGACGACGTCGCGCAGTGTCATCCTGGGGACCGCCGCATATCTGTCGCCGGAACAGGTGACCACGGGTACCGCGGACGCACGCAGCGACGTGTACGCGACCGGGATTCTGCTGTTCGAGATGCTGACCGGACGCACCCCGTTCACCGGCGACACGTCGCTGTCGGTGGCCTACCAGCGGGTCGATCGGGACGTCCCGGACCCCGGCGCCCTCATCGACGGGGTCCCGGAGCAGTTCGACGAGCTGGTCCGGCACGCCACCGAACGAGAGCCCGGTGAGCGGTTCCCGGATGCCGGGGCGATGGCCGCCGCGCTGAGCGAGGTCTGCGATGCCCTGGCGTTGCCCCGCTACCGGGTGCCCGCTCCGCAGCGGTCCGCGCAGCATCGTTCGGCCGCCGCGGAACCGGCGACGGCTACGGTGGTTCCCGCGCCACCGACCGTGGCCGTGCGCGCAGCGGCACCGCCGTCGCGACCGTTGCCCCCTCCGGCGGCTCCGGGTCTCGCCGCCCAGCTCTCCCCCGCCGGTCCGCAGCACACCAAGGTCGTCACCCAGCAACACCCGCGTGCCGAGACCTCGGGGCTCCGGGCCGAGCCGGCCGATTTCGCCGCCGAGCGCCGACGGAACCGGCGGACGACGCTGCTGTGGCTACTGGCGATCCTGGTCCTGGCGCTGGCCGTCGGCTTCGGCGGATGGTGGCTCGGGTCCGGGCGGATGACCACCGTCCCGAGCGTGCTCGGGGCCGATCGGGACACCGCGCTCGCGGCCCTGCAGGCCGCAGACGTGACCCCCGAGGTACGGGGGGAGTACTCCGACGACGCCTCCGTCGACACCGTGCTCGGCACCGACCCGGAGGCCGGCAGCCGGGTCGCCCGGGGCGACGAGGTCGTGCTGCTCGTCTCGCTGGGCCGGCCGACCGTGCCCACGATCGTCGGTGACGGCGACCGCGACGTCATCGAACAGGAACTGCGTAACCGGACCTTCGTCCCGGTGGACGGTGGCTCGGCCTACAGCACCGCCGTCGAGGAGGGCGGGGTCGCCGCGCTCGACCCGGCACCCGGCACAGTCCTTCCGGTGGGGGCGGAAGTCGCGGTGATCGTCAGCAAGGGGTCACCGCCGGTGGATGTGCCCGACGTCGCGGGCCGCACCGTCGACGAGGCCCGGCGGGCCCTGGACACGGTGGGACTCACGGTGCGCGAGTCGCGGGAGGTGTTCGACGCGGACGTCGATGCGGGACGAGTCGTCGGCACCGATCCGGCGATCGGGAACCGGGTCAACGCCGGCGGCAGCGTCACGCTGCTGGTGTCGAATGCCGTGAAGGTGCCCTCACTGCTGGGCCGCACGGTCGCCGCGGCGCGCGACGAACTCGGCCGGCTCGGTCTGGACGTCGAGGTGCGCCAGTTCGCGGGCTCCGACCGCTCGGTGGTGATCGGTCAGAGCCCGGGGGCGGGCGACCGGGTCGAGCCGGGCGGCACGGTGACCCTCACCGCCCTGCCCTGAGACCCTGCCGGAGTCAGCCGCGGAGCATCTCCGCGACCAGGAACGCCAGCTCCAGCGACTGCTGCGTGTTCAGGCGGGGATCGCACGCCGTCTCGTAGCGGCCGTGCAGGTCGATGTCGGAGATGTCCTGCGCGCCGCCGAGGCACTCGGTGACGTCCTCGCCGGTGAGTTCGATGTGGATGCCGCCCGGGTGCGTGCCGAGTGCGTTGTGCACCTCGAAGAAGCCTTGCACCTCGTCGACGATCCGGTCGAAGTGCCGGGTCTTGTACCCCGTGGACGCCTCGTGCGTGTTGCCGTGCATCGGGTCGCACTGCCAGATGACCTGACGTCCGGTCGCCTGCACCTTCGCGATGATCGCAGGTAGCAGATCGCGCACCTTCGCGTGCCCCATCCGGGAGATGAGGGTCAACCGGCCCGGCTTGTTGGTGGGATCGAGCCGCTCGACGTACTCAGCCGCCATCTCGGGCGTGGTGCTCGGACCGATCTTCAGGCCGATCGGGTTCGCGAGTAGCTCGGCGAAGGCGATGTGGGCGCCGTCGAGCTGCCGGGTACGGTCACCGATCCACAGGAAGTGCGCGGACAGGTCGTACAGCCGCGGGTGCCCGTCGGTGTTGTCGAGCCGCAGCATTGCCCGCTCGTAGTCGAGGACCAGCGCCTCGTGGCTGGCGTAGATGGTGGCGGCCTTCAGATTGGGGTCGACGACGCCGCACGCGTCCATGAAACGCAGGCCGCGGTCGATCTCGGAGGCGAGGGCCTCGTACCGCGCACCGGCCGGCGACGAGGCGACGAACTCCCGGTTCCAGTCGTGCACCCGGTGCAGGTCCGCCTCGCCGGCGGCGGTGATGGCCCGGACCAGGTTCATCGCGGCGCTGGCGTTGGCGTAGGCACGGATGAGCCGGGACGGATCGTGTGCGCGCACGGCCGCGTCGGCGACGAGGGAGTTGATCATGTCGCCCCGGTACGACTGCAGCCCGAGCGCATCGATGTCCGACGATCGCGGTTTGGCGTACTGCCCGGCGATCCGTGCGACCTTCACGACCGGCAGCGACGCGCCGTAGGTCAGCACGACGGCCATCTGCAGCAGCGTGCGGATGTTGGCCTTGATGTGCGGCTCGGTGTTGTCGGCGAAGGTCTCGGCGCAGTCGCCGCCCTGGAGCAGGAAGGCTTCGCCGCGCGCGACCGCGGCGAGGTGGTTCTGCAGCTCCTCGACCTCGCGGGCCACGGTGATCGGTGGCACGCTCTCGAGCACGGTGCGCATCGCCGACGCCTGGTCCTCGGGCCAGCTCGGCTGCTGCAGGGCGGGCTTGGCCAGGGCCGCGTCCAGCCGTTCGCGCAGCTCGTCGGGGAGCGGCGGAAGGGTCGGCAAGCGGTCGATCGGCACATCGACAGTCCAGTTCACACCATCAGGATATGGCCCCGGCGCGACGACGGATACGCACCCCCGGGTAGGTCGACGCCACACCCCGCGCGCCGACCTCGGCACGGGGCCTCAGCGGCGTCGCCGGGCGGCCTCGATGGCCTCGAACTTGGCGAGGTTGTGACGCGCGTCGGCGAGGGCGTCGTGATTGTCGTCGGGTACGGCCGGAAGCGGCGGCCTGCCGTGCTGTTCCCAGTGCTGGCGCAACTCGCGGGTGAACTTGGGCAGCGCGTCGGGCAGTTCCGGCATCGTGCCCCAGAGCTGGACGAGCGCGACGTGATCGTAGGCCCCGAGCCAGGCCCACAGTTCGGGCTGGATGCCCGGCCGGGGGATCAGGAAGGACAGCAGGTCGTCGCGGATGCGGGTCCGGGACCTCCAGGCGGGGTGCGCGGGGGGCGGAAGCTTCGGCAGCACATTCCGGCGTACCCACGGCCCGGCCCGCTCGGGATCGAATTCGGTCGACACCGCATAGAACTCGCGCCCGTCCTCGCAGGCGACACCGATCGACACGAGCTCGATGGTGCGACCATCCTCGATGAACTCGCAGTCGTAGAAGTAACGCACGTGCGCACATTATGCCCGGCCACGGCCGGGGCGGTGCCGCCGGCGCCCGGTCACAGTCGGGGCGGTGCCGCCGGCGCCCGGTCACGGCCGGGGCGGTGCCGCCGGCGCCCGGTCACGGCCGGGACGGTGCCGCCGGCGCCGGCGTCAGCCGGCCTGCGTGTCGGGCAGGCGGTCCGCGTCGGCGGCTGCGGACGCCGCATCCTCCTCGGCGGGCCGGTTCTTGAGGGTGGCGGCGTAGATGTCGACGTACTGCTGGTCCGACAGGCGCATCAGCGCGTACATCACCTCGTCGGTGACGGTGCGCTCGACGAATCGGTTGCCGCTCATGCCTTCGAAGCGGGAGAAGTCGATCGGTTCACCGATCCGGACCGTCACCTTGGCCGGCTTCCACATCTTCGACCCGATGGGGTTCATCTCGTCGGTGCCGATCATCGCCACGGGGATCACTTTGACGCCGGTCTGCAGGGCGAGCCGGGCGATGCCGGTCTTGCCCTTGTACAGGCGCCCGTCCGGCGACCGGGTGCCTTCCGGGTAGATGCCGAGCAGCTTGCCCTGGGAGAGGACGCGGACACCGGCGTTGAGGGCGTCCTGCGCCGCATCCGCCCCGGTGCGGTCGATCGGGACCTGACCGACCGCGGAGAAGAACCAACGTTGGAACCGGCCCTTGAATCCGGTGCCGGTGAAGTACTCGCTCTTGGCGAGGAAGGTGATGCGCCGCCGCACCACGAGCGGAAGGAAGAAGGAGTCGAGGACGGCTTTGTGGTTACTGGCGAGGATCGCGGGGCCGTCGGTCGGAATGTTCTCCGCACCTTCGATTTTCGGCCGCCCCATGAGCCACAGCAGCGGCCCCAGCAGGACGTACTTGAATAGCCAATACCACATGGCGTCCTTCCCCGTCTCCGAAACGCGCAGGCAGACCGTGCCTGCCGATCGACTCTACGACGGCGAGGTGTTGCCGTGCACACCGTGGCATGCCGGGGTCCCGCCTCACACCGACGGACGTGACGAGCATCTCACTCGCTCGGTCCGTTTCGTCCGGACCGGTGCCGGGCGAGGTCGGCCGCGCCCACCAGGCCGGCGGCGTCGCCGAGGTGTGCGGCACGGACCCGCGCGAGCGGCCGGTGGCCCCGGCCGGTCAGGGCCGCCGCGTAGTGTCCGCGGGCGTCGTCGAGGAACAGGGACGCCGACTCCGACACTCCGCCGGCGACCACCACCAGTTCCGGGTCGAAGAGGTCGGCGACCATGGCCAGGCCGAGTCCGAGCCAGCGGGCGAATTCCCCCATCGCCGCGACGGCGAGCGGGTCGCCGTCCTGCGCGGCTCCGGCGATCCGTCGTCCGGTCAGCGCGCCGGGATCCGCCGCGACGTCGCGGGTGAGCTGGGAGGAGCGGTCCGGACCTGCTGCGAGCAGCTCGATCGCCGTGTCGACCAGCGCGGTGCCACTGCAGTACCGCTCCCAGCAGCCGCGCTTCCCGCACGCGCAGGCGCGCCCGTCGGGAACCACCTGCAGGTGCCCGAGTTCCGGGGCGATGCCGTGCGCACCCCGGAACAGCACACCGTCGAGCAGCAGGGCGGCGCCGATCCCGGTGCCGACGGCGACCAGCACGGTCGTCCGGACACCCGCGGCGGCACCGAACCGGTACTCGGCCCACGCGGCGGCGTTGGCGTCGTGCTCGAGAACCACCGGCAGGCCGATCCGCGCGCTCATCCGCTCCGCCACGGGCACATCCGCCCACGGGAGGTGCGGGGCGTAGCGGACGACGCGACGGTCGGCGGTGAGGAACCCGGCGACGGCGAGACCGACGGCGGTGACCTCGTTGCGGCCCGCCAGGAGGGCGACGGTGCGGTCGAGGGCGCCGTCGAGGGCACGGGCCGAGTGCGGGGTCGGCGCCCGGACGGTGTCGACGACGGTGCCGGTACCGTCGACGACGGCCGCGCGGATGCTGGTGCCGCCCACGTCGATTCCGATCGTGAGTCGATCCGTGCTCACGGCGTGGGTCCGATCAGCGTCGGATCGTGACCGAGATCGGCACGAACGTGCCGTTGCGGCCGGGAGCCGGAGGCGGGTCCTGCGGACCGGGCGCGTCGGGGGCGGGTCCTCGGGCCGGAAGGTACCGGGCGAGCAGGTCCCGCAGCAGCGCGATCAGGGCCGCGATCTGAGTTGCGAGCCGGGTGAGGAGCTCGTGCGGCTCGCCCCGGACGGCGGCGGCCACGGCGCACAGCGGGCACCAGCTGCAACCGCCCGCCGTCGAGGCGGACGTGTCGGTAGCGGGCTCGGTCCCCGCATCGGGCGACACCGCGTCGGGCGACACCGAATCGGGCGACACCGAGCCGGGCGCCGGCGACCGGGGGGACGACTCCGGCTCGGCGAATCGCTGCACCGTCTGCTCGAGCCGGTCGAGGACGGCATCGGCCAGCGCCCGCAGTTCGGCGACGAGGACGTCGTGGTCGGCGCTCATCGGGGCCACACCGCGGGATCGGGACGGAACCGCACCAGCAGGTCGGATCCTTCGAACTCGGCGCCGGCGACGGTGCAGCGCCGCAGACCGGACGCGAGCCGCACCCGGCGGCGCAGGCCGTCGGCGCCGATCACCAGGTCGTCGTCGACCCGGCCGAGCGTCAGCGATGCCGCATCCGCCAGCGGCAGATGCATCCGCATCGTGTACACCGCATCCACCCCTGTCCCCGATTCATGCTGGACCCGCACCGGCTCGAGGCCGGCATCCTCCTGCGTGAGCGGTGCTGCTCCGTCCGGATGCAGCGACTCCGCGAGCGCCGCCAGAGAGGCCAACCCTACCGGTTCGGCACACCGCTGCTCGCACTCGACCACGGTGACGTCGCCGAGGGTCGACGCGATCTCGGCCACGATCCGGCGCTGTCCGCCGCGCTGTTCGGCGAGCCAGGCCGCGGCGGGTCCGGTCTCCTCTGCCGGGAGGTCCGGGACGATCCGGTTGAGGATCACGCGTTCCAGCCGTAGCCCGGACAGGGCCGTCCAGGACCGGAGTCGTCGCGTTTCGGCGATGCCGAGCCGGTCGGCGGTGGCGACGAGGTCGACTCGGGTGCGCGTGCGGTCGCCGAGCAGGTCCTGCACGGTCGAGACGTGTTCGACGACGCGGTCGACCAGTGCCACGACCAGGGCGAGGCGCGGGTCGGCCCCGGTCGCCGCGACGATGCGGCTGTGCCGGGGCCAGATCCGCTCGATGTACTCCGAGGCCGTTGCCGGCGCGGCGAGCATGCGGAAGGCGTCCGCGGATGCCGGCAGATCGACGATCACCTCGCCCCAGCGTCCCGACTCGGCCAGGCGGGCCACCTCCCCGAGGGCGAGGATCTCCTGCGCGCCGGGCAGGCCGGTGAGTTCCTCGGCCGCGGGGATCCCGAACCGGTCACCGTGCCCGTGGGCACCGCCCGCGGCGGCGAGCGCGGTCAGGAGCGCAAACCGCTGCTCGAGCAGCGCGAGCGAATCGATTTCCAGCGCGTCGAGACCCTCGGCGACCGGCACGATGCGGGCGTCCACGGACCCGGTCGACGCCGGATCGACGGCCAGCACGTCGGTCAGCGAGTGCGCCTGATCGAGCGAGACGACGAGGGTGGGAACTCCGGAGCGGGCTGCCGCGAGGGCGGTCGCCGCGGCGAGGGTCGTCTTTCCGGCGCCCCCCTTGCCGACGAACAGCCGCACGGCGGCGGGGCCGGGCCGCCCGGCGAGCCCGCTCAGCCTTCCACCCGCTTCTTGAGTTCCTTCAGCGCGGTGTCGGTGATCACCTTCTCGGCTTTCCGTTTGAACAGTCCGATCATCGGGATGGTCAGGTCCACCGTCAGCTCGTAGTACACGGTGGTGCCGCCCTCCGGCGCTTCGGTGAGGATGTAGGAACCGAACTGGGCCTTCTGGATCTCCCCGGCGACGAGCTCCCAGCTGACCGACCGGCCGTCGGAAGCCCACTCGTAGACCAGCTCGTACGTGTCGCGCACCACGCCTGCGTCGAGCACGAACCGGACCCGTTCGGCGCGGCCTCCGGACTCGACGGCGAGCACTTCCACGGATTTCGCTGCCGAGACCCAGGCCGGGTACGCGTCGAAATCGGCGATCACGGCCATCACCCGATCCGACGGAGCATCGATGGTGATCGACCGCTTGGTCTTCTCGGCCATGCGACGAACGCTTCCTTTCCGTCTGTCCCCTCGTCCTACCGGATCGGCACACGCGGGAACCGCTGTCTATCACACCGTAGTAGTTCCGGTGCGGGCTCGTCGCCTGCAGGTACGGCCCCGTCGGTCAGGGGCGGGGGTCCTGTGGAGGTTCGCCGGCGGCGCGCCCGGCGTCGAGCCGCCGCTTGACGTCGAACGTCATGACCTTGCCGGCGACGCGGCGCCGGTGATTCATGGCGGCGAGATCCCACCCCCCCGCCTTCTCCGGCGGCATCCCGGCCGGTTCGCAGTGCAGGAAGTAGTGCACGATCGCGCCGTCGAGCATCGGCTCGAGCCAGACCTCCATCGTGCCGGTCAGCGCCCCGCCGACCGACCATCGGATGCCCTTCTCGGCTCGGTCCTCTCGGACCGTGAGGTCCAGGTCGGGCCACCACGAACGCCAGCGGTGGGGCTGGGCGATCTCGGCCGCGATCCGCCTCGGCGCCGCGGCGATGAAGGCCTGATCGGCCACCTGAATGCTGCTCACGGGGACAGCTTCACACATGGCCGGTCCCGGCTCGTCCAGGGGGTTGCATGGGGTCGGGGCCGGACGGTCGGCACGTCAGGCCAGCAGACGCCGCAGCTTCTCGCCGAGCACGTCCCACCGCCATTCGGCGCCCACCCAGGCGCGGCCCGCCGCGCCCATCGCCGCCGCGCGGTCGCGGTCGGCGAGCAGGTCGGCGACGGCGGCCGCCACCGCCGCGACCGACGTGCCGTCGACGACGACACCGGTCTCTCCTTCCCGCACGGTTTCCGGCGCGCCGCCGGAGCGGCCCGCCACCACGGGCACCCCGGTGGCGGAGGCCTCGAGATAGACGATTCCGAGACCCTCGACGTCGAGGCCGGCGCCGCGCGTACGGCACGGCATCGCGAACACGTCCGCGAGGGTGTGGTGGGCGGCGAGCTCGGCGGCCGGCACTCCTCCGGTGATCACGACGTGGTCCTCGACTCCGACCGTGCGGGCCAGCTTGCGGAGGCGGTCGTGGTACGGGCCACCGCCGACGATCACGAGCACCGCCCCGTCGACACGGCGCCGGATCTCGGGCAGTGCACGGATGAGCATGTCCTGGCCCTTGCGCGGCACGAGCCGGGACAGGCACAGCACGGTGGGGCGGTCCCCGAGCCTGTACCGGGCGCGCAGGTCCGCGCGCGCCGCTGGATCCGGCCGGAACACCTCGGTGTCCACGCCGGACGGCAGGTGCTCGAGACCTGCGCCGGGCCCGAACGCCGAGGCGAATCGACCGCGGGTGTACCGGCTGACGTAGGTGACGGCGTCGGTGGTGTTGCCGATGCGGCGCAGCGCCCGCCGTCCGGCGGGCACCATCGACCAGCCGACCTCGTGCCCGTGGGTGCTGGCCACGATCCGGCGGGCGCCGGCGCGACGCAACCCGGGAGCGAGCAGGGCCAGCGGCGCCGCAGCGCCGAACCACACGGTCTCGCAGCCGCGATCGGTCATCAGCCGGGCCGCCCGCCGGGCCACGGCGGGGGTCGGCAACATCAGGGTCGTGGGGTGGCGGACGACCTCGAAGGGTTGCCGGGCGTCGAACGTCACGTGACTGTCCCCTCGCCATCGCGGGGCGTAGACGACCAGGTCGTCGGGCGGCACCTGGGCCGCGAACGCCTGCAGGTAGGACTGGATCCCCCCGGGCCGGGGCGGAAAGTCGTTGGTGACCAGCAGCGTTCGGGGCATGCGCTCACCGTAGGCGGTGCCGCGGTGGGTCCGGACGGCGGGTCAGCCGACGGGAGCCGGCACCTGCCTCTCGAGCCGGCTCCCCCATCGGTCGACGAGCTGATCCGCGTCCACACCGAGCACGTCGCCGAGGGCGGCGTCGAGCTCCCGGGTGTCGGCAGGCCCGGCGGACAGCCGCCGGTACAGGGCGGTGAGCCGCTCGCTGCCGAACTCCTCGGCGACGAACGCCGCGATCGACCACGCGCTCTCGTACGCCAGACGCGCGCCGTCGCCGGCGAACTCGGCGTCCGCGGGCAGCGTGCTCGGCGCCCCGCGCTCGGCGACGACCGCGGCGAGGGTGGGCGCGATCGCGGCGAGGTCGCCGCCGGCACCGCGGTAGCCCACGTAGTCGGCATAGCCCTCGAGGATCCACAGCGGCGACCCGTCCACGGTGTCGGTGCGCGCCGCGACGTGGGTGAGTTCGTGGCGCAGGATCGCCCGCAGCCCCGCCTCGTCCAGCCGCTGCTCGGCGGCGGGACTGAAGACGATGCGTTGACCGGTGGCCCGGCCCCGCTCGTGGTCGACAACGTCGGAGACCGCGACGGCAGCGATGTCCGCGCCGTTGTAGCGGCTGCCGACCTGCGCGGTGAACTCGTCGTGCGAGGCGGTGACGAGCACGAGGGCGCGGCGGGGCCATCCGGTTCCCCACACGGCGTCCACGGCCTCGACGGCGGAGGCGAGTTCGGCGGCGATGTCGGCGACGAGGGACGAGTGCTCGGGGTGGCCCACGACGAGGGACCGGTTCCCGGCCCCGGTCTCCACTGCCCGGACCTCGAGTGGGCCGAAGTCCCACGGCCCCCGCCAGGTGGTGGTGTCCGTACCCGGCAGCGGGCGGTCGTCGACGAGGTGCCACCGCTCTCCCCGGCGGGCGAGGACCACCGTCACGGGCTTGCGCGTGGGTTCGTCGTCGATCCCTTCGACGGCGTAGCGCAGCAGGACGGTGAGGGCACGGGCCTCGTCGGCGCCGAGCCGGGCCACCAGGTCGCCGGTGACGTCGGTCCCGAGGTCCGGTCCGAGCTCGTAGGCGAAGTCCGCCAGCGGCAACGCGGCCAGGGCTTCGGCGCGGCGCACCTCCGCCTCGAGCAGACCCGGGCGGGCGCGGGGATCCACGACGGTGGCGAGCACCGCCCGGTCGGCGGTGCGCACGGCCCGGGACCATGCATCGAGCAGTCCCTGCACGGCGCGGTGCGACGCCGGTTCGGCCGGGCCGTCGTCGGGCGTGAACGCGAGCGAGAGACCGACGGCCACGACCGCGACGACCAGTCCGGCGACACCGAGCCGTTCCCACCGGCGACTGCCAGGGGGACGGGGCGACGAGTAGGGCGCGGGCACGGCGGCCAGTGTAGGTCGCGCCCACGACCGCGCCGCGGGGGTGGGCGCGACGGACGTCAGTACCGGCGGGCGTTGTGGAACGGCATCCTGTCCATCGGGGCAACCTTGACCGGCACGCCGTAGGTGGAGGCGTGCAGGACGTTGCCGTTGCCCGCGTACAGCCCCACATGCGAGGCGTCGTCGTAGAACGTCACGACGTCGCCGGGTTGGAGCTGATCCCGCGGGACGGGGGTGCCCCCCTGCGCCTGGGCCTGGCTCGACCGCGGCAGGTTCTTGCCGATCTGCTTGTAGGCCCACACCACCAGGCCGGAGCAGTCGAACTCGGACGGGCCGGTGGCACCCCAGCTGTACGGGCTGCCGATCCGGGTCATGCCGGCCTGCAGGGCGCCGCTGCCGCTGCCGGGGGCCAGACTCGACAGGATCTTCTCGGCATCGAATCCCGGGGGGAAGGGGGCGCCGGCCAGGGTGGCCTTCTCCTCGGCGCTCAGGTCGGCAAAGGCCGCGAGCACCTCGTCGATCCGGGCCTCGAGTTCGCTCTGCTGCCGTTGCAGCTCGTCCCGCACGACCTGGGCCTGCTCGGCGGCGGCGCGGGCCTCGTCGGCCGAACGCTCGGATGCGAGCGCAGCCTCCGCGGCCGCGGCCGACGCGGTGCGGAATCCCGCGACCTGGTCGGCGGTCTGGTGGGCGATGACGTCGAGCGCCGACATCTGGTCGAGCAGCTGCTGGGGCGAATCGCTGACCATCAGGGCGAACAGCCGGTTGGTGCGGGCGCCGCGATAGTTGGCGACGGCGAGCTTGTCCACGGTGGGCCGGAAGACGGCCAGTTCCGCTTCCGCGGCGGCCAGCGCCTCGCGATCGCGCGCCAGAGCTGCCTCGGCGGCCCGCTGGGCCTCGACCTTCGCGTCGAGGTCGATTCCGGCGTTGTGCAGCGCCTCGGTGGTCTGCTCGGACTTGCGCGACAACTCGGCCAGCCGTTCCAGTGCGGCGGTGGGGCTCTCCCCCACCGGATCGGCACCGGCCGGGACGGCCACCGAGAACACCGCGAGGAGCACCCCGATCATCAGCGCCCGAAGCGACCGTTTCGTCCTGTCCACCACCACGGGACCAGGTCCTTTCGTTCGACGTTGCGCACCCGTTACCCGAAAAATCTCGATCAGGTTACGGAAGGGCTCCGGTTCGTGTCTACCCGCCGGTAGCTCACCCTGCGCCGGTAGTGCCCGTCCGGAGCGTCAGCGGGGGCGGACCGGCGTCGACCGGTCCGCCCCCGCTGCAGTGCGTGACAGTCGTGGAGTCGTCGCTCAGTAGCGGCGGGCCCCGTCGACCGGCATCGAGTTCATCGGCGCGATCTTCACGGGCTGACCCGAGGTCGACGCGTGGATGACGTTGCCGTTGCCGATGTAGATGCCGGAGTGGCTACCGCCGTAGAACGACACGACGTCGCCGGGCTGCAGCGCGGAGACGTCCACGGCCCTGCCGGCGGCGGCCTGGTCGTAGCTCGTGCGCGGCAGGTTCAGACCGGCCTGCTTGTAGGCCCACTGCACCAGGCCGGAGCAGTCGAAGGCATTCGGACCGGCGGCGCCGTAGACGTAGGGGGCGCCGAGCTTGCTGTGGGCTGCGTCCACGGCGCGCTGGGCGACCGAGGTGACCGGCGCACTGAAGGGCGCGGCCGGAGCCGGTGCGGCACCCTGCGGGGCCGGCGGGACGAGGTTGGCGACCTCCGGCGGGAGGGTCACGCCGGCCGGCAGGTCGAACGAGCCGACGCCGGGGATGGTGACCGGCTCGGCGAGTGCGGGTCCGGCAGAGACGGTGACCGCACCGAGAGCGAGGGCACCGGCAACGACAGCGCGCCGGACGGTGCGCTTGGAAATCTGAGACGCCACGAGGGGTTTGCTCCATTTCTTCCGTTCGTCCGCCGACCGAGTTAGCTGACGGGTTCGGGCTGGGAAGATCAGCCCTACCCCCCGTTCCGCGGGTGCGGTCGGAGGGATTCACCCCAGAGGACAACGTGGGTCCCCGGCTCGGGCACCCGTTGCGGATGCGCCGATTAGGCGGTGACCGAGCGGCGTCTCCCCTCTGGTGGTTCGACATCCTCACCGCTTGGTCTCGAAAAGATTACGAAATCGCATCGGAGGATGTCGACCGCCCGCGCCGTACGCGCCGCGGATTGACGGATATGCCCGATTCGGGCCGGACGGCTCCGGCCGTTCGATCACGGAAACGTAACGGTCGGTTCGAAGGACGACGGCACGGCGGCCACCTCCGGCACGTCCCGCGCCGACCACCGGCCCGCTGCCACGTCGTCGCAGGTCTCGCGGGCGATCGCGGCGGCGAGGACGCCCGCGACACCGCCCACCGCGGCGACACGTCCCACCGCACCACCCGCGTTGTTACCCCGTCGGCACGCCGCCCACACCCGCCCGGGCGATCGACGATGTGATCCTCGTCTCGTCGAGCCGACTCCGGGCGTCCGACCCCCCTCTTCCCCCACCCGGCGGTGTCGGATCCCTCTGCCGGCGTGCCGGATCCCCCTCCCCGCGGTGTCGGACCCGACTCCTACCCTGACGACGTGACCGTGCCCCGCCGACCCGATCCCGCCGTCGGGGTGCAGCTCGGGTTCGACGAACTGGACACGCCGTTGCGGGAGACGTTGTTCGTCGTCGTCGACCTCGAGACCACCGGCGGCAGTTCCACGGACGACGCCATCACGGAAATCGGCGCGGTCAAGATCCGTGGCGGCGAGGTTCTCGGCGAGTTCGCCACGCTCGTCGACCCGGGCCGTTCGATCCCGCCGAACATCGTCCAGCTCACCGGCATCACGACCGCCATGGTGCGTTCCGCGCCCCGGATCGAGCAGGTTCTGCCCTCGTTCCTCGAGTTCGCCGCCGGGGCCGTGCTCGTCGCGCACAACGCGGGCTTCGACGTCGGGTTCCTGCGGGCCGCAGCGTCCCGCGCCGAGGTCGCGTGGCCCCGGTTCACGGTGCTGTGCACGGTCAAGCTCGCCCGCCGCGTGCTCGGCCGGGACGAGGCCCCGTCCGTGCGACTGTCGGCGCTGGCCGAATTGTTCCGTGTGTCCACCACGCCCACGCACCGTGCTCTCGACGATGCCCGCGCCACCGTCGACGTCCTGCACGCGCTCATCGAGCGCGTCGGGAACCAGGGCGTCCACAGCCTCACCGAACTGCGGGACTATCTGCCGGCGGTCACCGCGGAGCAACGCGCCAAGCGGTCCCTCGCGGCACACCTGCCGCGACGGCCCGGTGTGTACCTGTTCCGCGGGCCCTCCGACGAGGTGCTGTACATCGGTACGGCCGTCGACCTGCGCCGCCGCGTGCGCAACTACTTCACCGGTTCCGAGACCCGGCCCCGGCTGAGGGAGATGGTGGCGCTCGCCACCCGGATCGACCACGTGGAATGCGCCCATGCCCTCGAGGCGGGGGTGCGGGAGTTGAGGCTGCTCGCCGCGCACGCCCCGCCCTACAACCGCCGCTCCAAGTTCCCCGCCCGGGGCTGGTGGATCACCCTCACCGACGAGGCGTTCCCCCGGCTGTCCGTCGTGCGGACACCCGCCGCGGCTCCCCCGCATCCGGTCGGCGGCCCCACCGTCGACGCCGTCGGCCCGTTCTCGTCGCGGGCCGACGCCGCCGCCGTCGCCACCACCGTCGCCGAGTTCTGCCGCCTTCGGACCTGCACCCGCCGGATCCCCCGCACGAAGCGCCACGGCGAGCACTGCCCGCCGGACGCCGTCGGAGCCTGCGCTGCCGCAGTAGCCGGACTGCAGACACCCGCCGAGTACGCGCAGCAGGTGGATCTCGCCCGCGCCCTGCTTCGCGGCGACGACGACGAGCCGCTGCATCGGATGCGCCGGCGTGTCGAACACCTCGGCGCTGCCGAACTGTTCGAGAGCGCGGCCCGGTTGCGGGACCGGACGGCCGACGCCGTGCTCGCACTGCGCCGGACGCAGCGCCTGGCCGCGCTCGCGGCGGTGGACGAGCTGGTCGCCGCCCGCCGGCGCGTCGAGGGCGGCTGGGAGTTCGCGGTGATCCGGGCGGGCCGGCTCGCGGGGGCGGGAGTCGCTCCGCGCGGCGTCCCGCCGATGCCCGTGGTCGACGCGATCGTCGCGGCAGCCGAGACGGTGCGGCCGACGACGGCGCCGTTGCGCGGCGCGCTCGTCGAGGAACTCGGCCTGCTGGTCCGCTGGCTCCACGACGACGGGGTCCGCATCGTCCGAACCTCCCAGGGCTGGTCCGAGCCGCTTCGCGGCGCCGGCGCCTGGGCGCAGTGGGGTGAACTCGCCCGGACGGCACGTGCCGGGGCCGAGCCGGTCCCGGTCGCGCACCCCCTACGCTGAGTGCTCGCCCGCACGTCCGTTCCCGGCAGCCGAGGAGAGCTCATGATCCACGCCATCGTCCTGATCCACGCCGACGCCCACCGGATTCCGGAGACCGCTCAGGCGGTCGCGGATCTGGCCGGTGTCGACAAGGTGTACTCCTGCGCCGGCGACATCGACCTGATCGCGCTGCTGCGGGTGCGGGACCACGAAGAGATCGCCGAGGTCGTCACCCGCGGGATCAACAAACTCGAGGGCGTGGCCAAGACGGCGACGCACATCGCCTTCCAGTCGTACTCGAGCGCCGATGTCGAGGCCGGGTTCTCGATCGGCGAATAGGACGGATGCCCGGTCCGCCCCGCGGTCACCTCGACCCGGCGGCGAGCCGGGTGGTCACCTCGACCCGGCGGCGAGCCGGGTGGTCACCTCGGCCCAGCGAGCGAGGACAGCCGCCGCAGCGCCCGAGTCCAGCGCCTCGGCTGCGGTCTGCATCCCCGCCGCCAGGGCACTGGCGAGCGACCCCTCGAACCCCCGGAAGGCGGCGATCGCCCCGGCGGCGTTGAGCAGGACCGCATCGCGCACCGGGCCGTGCTCCCCGGCGAGGACCGCCCGCGCAATCACGGCGTTGTCGGTGGCGTCGCCGCCGCGCAGCGCCTCGAGCGGCACCCGGGCGACGCCCAGGTCGGTGGGATCGAGGCTCACGGTGCTCACGTGGCCGTCCCGGACGACGTACACCGTCGACGTCGTGGACGTGGTCAGTTCGTCGAGACCGTCGTCGCCGCGCACGACGAGGGCCGAGTTGCCCCGCTCGGCGAGGACCCCGGCGACCGTGCCGATCAACTCCGGGAAGGCGCATCCGATCAGGCCGGCGCGGGGCCGGGCCGGGTTGGTCAACGGCCCGAGCACGTTGAACACCGTGGGAATGCCGATCTGCTTGCGCGGTGCGGCTGCGAACCGGAGCGCCGGGTGGTAGACGGGTGCGAAACAGAAGCCGATACCGGCCTCGGCGACCGACTCCGCGACGGCCTCGGGACCGAGGTCGATGTGCACGCCCAGCGCTTCGAGCACGTCCGCGCCGCCGCTCTTCGACGACGCCGCCCGGTTGCCGTGCTTGACGACCCGGATCCCGCACGCCGCCACCACCAGCGACGCCATGGTGGAGATGTTGACCGTGTTCGCCCGGTCCCCTCCGGTGCCCACGATGTCGACGACGTCGTCGTCCACCGGCACCAGGCGCGCATGAGCGAGCATCGAGTCGGCGAGGCCGAGCAGTTCCTCGGGGGTCTCGCCCTTCATCTTCAGCGCGACGCCGAACGCGGCGATCTGCGCGGCCGTGGCGTTGTCGGACATGATCTCGTCCATCGCCCACTGGGCCTCCGCCCGGGCGAGGTCGCGTCCGGCGGTGAGCGCACCGAGGACCGCCGGCCAGCTCCGGGCCACCGCATCCGCCTGTCGTCCAGCGTTCATCGCACCTGCCCTCGCCGCATCTCGCTCCTTTGTCCGACGCCGTCGTCGGCGGCGCACGGAGGAGCTTAGTCAGCGCCCGTCGCCGGCTGCAGGGCGTCCCACCCCAGCGCGGTGCCGCCCAGGCGCTGGGCGAGGGAGGCCATCCGCGACCGTTCCTGCGAACAGTGCAGCGCATCGAGCACCTGCACCCGCTGCAGCAGGACGGCCTCGAGGCCGGTCCCGGCGGGACGCGCGGGCTGTGCGGGGGCGTACCCGTCCCGTCCACAGAGGGCGATCGCCTGATCCACCGAATCGGCCGGCAGTTCGAGGTGATGGCGCAGCACGGCTTCCGCTTCCGGGGACCAGGCCGGTTCCGACGCCGAGCCCCGCTCGAGGGCGGTCGAACAGGCCTCGACGTCGTCGAAGGACGAGACCACCACCACCAGGTCCGGCCGCGACGGATCGAGCGGCTCCGGACGCCTGCGTGAGAACACCCGGCGGACCCGGCTCCACACCCCTGCACCACTGCTCATCGCACCACGATCCCATGCTCGGCGACGGGGCGCGACGACCCCCCGGATCGGGGACTCACAGGCCGGTCACCAGCAAAGACGCGCCGATTTCAGCCCCGAGTGCCCAAGAGTTACTACGACCAGTCATACTTGCGAACGTGACGAGCGCAGTAGGGACTTCAGGAACTGCAATCACCCAGCGCGTGCACTCGCTGAACCGGCCCAATCTGGTCAGCGTCGGCACCATCGTGTGGTTGTCCAGTGAGCTCATGTTTTTCGCAGGGCTCTTCGCCATGTACTTCGTGGCCCGGGCACAGGCCGACGGCAACTGGCCGCCGGAGCCTGTCCATCTCAATCTGGCGCTGGCGGTGCCGGTCACCCTCGTGCTGATCGCCTCCTCCTTCACCTGCCAGATGGGCGTGTTCGCCGCCGAACGCGGCGACGTGTTCGGCCTCCGGCGGTGGTACCTCATCACCCTCGCCATGGGCACGTTCTTCGTGCTCGGCCAGGGCTTCGAGTACACCCAGCTGGTCGCGGAAGGCGTGACGATCTCGAGCATGGTCTGGGGGTCGGTCTTCTACATCACGACCGGATTCCACGGCCTCCACGTCATCGGCGGCCTCGTCGCCTTCGTGTTCCTCCTCGTACGCACGAGGGTCAGCAAGTTCACGCCGGCGCAGGCCACCGCAGCGATCGTCGTCTCCTATTACTGGCACTTCGTCGACATCGTGTGGATTGCGCTGTTTGCCACGATTTATTTCATCCGTTAGCCAGCTGAACGCCCAGGCAGCCCCCTGACGTCCAGTCCGTCCCGACATACCAAAGGGATACAGATGAGTTCATCCCCACCTCTCGCTTCCGAGGGTGACATGCCCGGTCAGTCCGCGGCCGCGTCCGCCAAGTCCCGCCGTCAGCGCAAGCTGCGCCGCCGCGTCACCGGTGCGCTGGTGCTCGCCCTCGGCCTGCTCAGCGCGGGCTTCCTCGCCTCCGCGCTGACCCCCGCGCCGCAGGTGGCGACGGCGAACGAGGATCAGTCGGCACTGATCCGCGAAGGCAAGCAGCTCTACGAGACCTCCTGCGTCACGTGCCACGGCGCCAACCTGCAGGGTGTGCAGGACCGCGGCCCGAGCCTGATCGGTGTCGGCGAGGCAGCCGTGTACTTCCAGGTCTCCACCGGCCGCATGCCGATGATGCGCAACGAGGCCCAGGCCCTGCGCAAGACGCCGAAGTTCGACGCGGCCCAGACGGACGCCCTCGGCGCCTACATCCAGGCCAACGGTGGCGGCCCCACGCTCATCCGCGACGAGAACGGTGAGATCGCGCAGTCCTCGCTGCGCGGCGACGACGTCGCGCGCGGCAGCGAACTGTTCCGCCAGAACTGCGCCTCGTGC
Source organism: Rhodococcus ruber (assembly GCF_016804345.1). Taxonomy (NCBI): domain Bacteria; kingdom Bacillati; phylum Actinomycetota; class Actinomycetes; order Mycobacteriales; family Nocardiaceae; genus Rhodococcus; species Rhodococcus ruber. The sequence continues at coordinate 3,536,474 of NZ_CP044211.1, forward strand.
CACAACTTCACCGGCCGGGGTGGCGCACTGTCGTCCGGCAAGTTCGCGCCCGTCCTCGACCCGGCGAACGAGCAGCAGATCTACACCGCGATGCTGACCGGTCCGCAGAACATGCCCAAGTTCTCCGATCGTCAGCTCACGCTGGAGGAGAAGCAGGACATCATCGCCTACGTCAAGGCGTCCAGCGAGACGCAGAGCCCCGGCGGATACGGCCTGGGCGGCTTCGGCCCCGCCTCCGAGGGCCCGACGATGTGGGTGGTCGGGATCGTCGCCGTCGTGGGTGCGGCACTGTGGATCGGAGCAAGGTCATGAGTGGCGGCGAAACGCCGAACAAGCACACGATCGAGAATCTCGATCAGATGAGCCGCGACGATCTCGTCGCGCTCGGCACCAACCTCGACGGTGTGGACGTGGCGTTCCGCAAGGATCGCTGGCCCGTCGGCGGCACCCGCGCCGAGAAGCGCGCGGAACGCAACGTCGCCTTCTGGTTCGGGCTGGCGGGCGTGTCGGCCCTCGCGTTCATCGCGGTGTTCATCTTCTGGCCGTGGGAGTACCAGGGCCCCGGGGAGGACAACTACGCGCTGTACAACCTGTACACGCCGCTGCTGGGCCTGACCCTGGGTCTGGCCATCCTCGGCGTCGGCGTCGGTGCGGTGCAGTTCACCAAGAAGTTCATTCCGGAGGAGGTGTCGATCCAGGATCGGCACGACGGTGTCTCCTCGGAGGTCGACCGGCGCACGATCGTCGCCGAGCTCTCCGACTCGCTGGACACCTCCACGCTGCCGCGCCGCAAGCTGATCAAGCGCACGGCGCTGTTCGGTGGCGGTGCCCTCGGCCTCGGCCTGATCATGCCGCTCGGCGGCCTGATCAAGAACCCCTGGGCCGAAGGCGACGACTCCCCGCTGTGGGTCTCGGGCTGGACCCCCCGGTACCCGGGCGAGACGATCTACCTGCGACGCGACACCGGGCGCGTGAACGACATCGTCCTGGTCCGCCCGGAGGACCTCGACGCCGGCGGCATGGAGACCGTGTTCCCGTTCCGCGAGTCCGACCGCGGTGACGAGCAGGCCCTCCTCGAGGGCCTGCGCGGCATCCGCAACGCCGTCATGCTGATCCGCCTGCGCACCGAGGACACCGCGAAGGTGATCAAGCGCAAGGGCCAGGAGAGCTTCAACTACGGCGACTACTTCGCCTACTCGAAGATCTGCACCCACCTGGGCTGCCCGACCTCGCTGTACGAACAGCAGACCAACCGCATCCTGTGCCCCTGCCACCAGTCGCAGTTCAATGCTCTGGAGTACGGCAAGCCCCTGTTCGGTCCTGCTGCTCGCGCACTGCCGCAGTTGCCTATTACAGTGAACGAAGAGGGCTTCCTCGTCGCCGGCGGCGACTTCATCGAGGCTCTCGGTCCGGCATTTTGGGAGCGTCGCCCGTGAGTACTGCAACACCGTCCCGCGCCGCCCACGCGGCGGAGAACATCGACTCGCGCTATCACCCGGCGGCCGGGTTGCGGCGTCAGATCAACAAGGTGTTCCCCACCCACTGGTCCTTCCTCCTGGGTGAGATCGCGCTGTACAGCTTCGTGATCCTGCTGATCTCGGGCGTGTACCTGACGCTGTTCTTCGATCCGTCCCTCGCGCACGTCGTCTACGACGGCGCCTACACCCCGCTGCGCGGCGTCACGATGTCGCGCGCGTACGAGACGACCCTGGACATCTCGTTCGAGGTGCGCGGCGGTCTGTTCGTCCGGCAGATCCACCACTGGGCTGCGCTGATGTTCGCCGCGTCGATCATCGTGCACCTGCTGCGCGTGTTCTTCACCGGTGCGTTCCGCCGTCCGCGCGAAGCGAACTGGGTGATCGGCTCGCTGCTGCTGATCCTCGCGATGTTCGAGGGCTTCTTCGGCTACTCGCTGCCCGACGACCTGCTCTCCGGCACCGGTCTTCGCGCCGCCCTGTCCGGCATCACCATCAGCATCCCGGTGATCGGCACGTGGATGCACTGGCTGATCTTCGGCGGCGACTTCCCGGGCATGCTCATCATCCCGCGCCTGTACGTCGCGCACGTCCTGCTGCTTCCGGGCATCATTCTCGCCCTGATCGCAGCCCACCTCGCGCTCGTCTGGTACCAGAAGCACACGCAGTTCCCCGGCCCCGGCCGTACCGAGCAGAACGTCGTGGGCGTCCGGATCCTGCCGGTGTTCGCCGTCAAGTCCGGCGCGTTCTTCGCCATCACCTTCGCGGTGCTGGCCCTGATGAGCGGTCTGCTCCAGATCAACCCGGTCTGGAACATCGGCCCGTACAACCCGTCGCAGGTGTCCGCCGGCTCGCAGCCCGACATCTACATGATGTGGACGGACGGCCTGGCCCGGATCTGGCCGGCCTGGGAGATCTACCTGTTCGGCCGGTACACGATCCCCGCGGTGTTCTGGATCGCGGTGATCATGGGCCTGGTCTTCGCGGTGCTGATCGCCTACCCGTGGATCGAGAAGAAGTTCACCAAGGACGACGCGCACCACAACCTGCTGCAGCGTCCGCGGGACGTCCCGGTCCGGACCGCGATCGGCGCGATGGCCCTGACCTTCTACGCCATCGCGACCATCATGTGCATCAACGACATCATCGCCTACAAGTTCGACATCTCGTTGAACGCGATGACGTGGATCGGCCGCATCGGCATCCTGCTCGGCCCGCCGCTCGCCTACTACCTGACCTACCGGTTCTGCCTGGGCCTGCAGCGCAGCGACCGTCAGGTGCTCGAGCACGGCATCGAGACGGGCATCGTCCGTCGCCTGCCGCACGGCGAGTACATCGAGATCCACCAGCCGCTCGGCCCGGTGGACGAGCACGGCCATCCGATCCCGCTCGAGTACCAGGGCGCTCCGGTGCCCAAGCGCATGAACAAGCTCGGCACCGCCGGCAAGCCCGGCGCGGGCAGCTGGTGGAGCGCGGACCCGGCCGAGGAGGCGACCGCCCTCGAGGCCGCGCACCACGAGGCCGAGGTCGAGCAGCGTGCCATCCTGAGCGAGTACCAGGAACGCGTCCACGGCACGCCGACGGACGGTGACGGCCGGACGCACTGACGCCCGTCCGAAGCCGGAGGCCCCGAACCGCACGCGGTTCGGGGCCTCTGCCGTTCGCGGGCATCCCGCACCCCTCCGAGCCGCGTGCGCGCATCCGACCGCTCCCCCACCTCGGCAGACGCCCGGGGCGACCGCCCGCTACCATCCGGGTGTGTCGGCACTCCGGTGCCCACGCGGCGTCGCGCCGACACCGGTCCGAGGAGGAGCGTGGGGGCCCTCGGCTGCGTCCCGGCGGACGCTCCGGGCCCGGTCCCGGCCGGTACGGCGGTACCACTCCACGGCCAGCACGACGGCGAGCGCCACCTCGACGAGGTCACCGCCGTAGTACATCACCAACGCACCGGCCTGCAGATCCGACGTGGCGACCTCGTGACCGGGCGGTGGGGACGCGTAGAGGCTCTTGGCCAGGATCGCGTGTGCCGTCCCGGCGAGGAACAGGACCGCTGCCCGCGATCCGAGACCGTAGCGGTGCCGGACGGGGTCCACCTGGCAGATCGCGTAGGCGAACAGCACCCCGGCCGCGAACACGTGCAGATGGACGACCGCCCCGAGCAGCGGACTATGGTGCATGACCGCGAACAGGCCGGTGCGATACAGCAGCCACAGCCCACCCAGATCGAGAACGGCCGCGACCGGCGGAGCTGTGAGCACCGCGACGGGCCCCGAGTGCGCTACCGACACCAGCGCCCGTCGCGCGGGACCCGACTGCACCGCTCGCAAGGCGAGCGTGACGGGGCGTGCGAGCACGAGCAGCACCGGGCCCACCATCCCCACCCCCAAGTGGACACCCATGTGGCCGGTGAAAGCCGGCACCGGCAGGGGCACGGTCGCCGCAGCGACGATCGCACACCCGGCGACGAAGGACGCATCCCGTGCCCGCGACCAGACGTCGCCGCGCCGCCGAAGACGGCTCGACGCGGCAAGGTAGGTACCGGCGATTGCCGCGGCGACGACGACCACGAGCAGGTGCAGCAGCCCCGGACTGCCCGGGGCGAGCATCGAGTGGTCGTGCATGCCGTCGCCGCCTATCGGCGGTCCGCACGGACTGCCCGCACCCGCAGGACCGCGCCCCCGACGAGGAGCACCAGGGCGAAACCGTTCCAGGCGAGGTCGTACGGCAGCAGCTCGACAACCGGGCCGTGCACTACGGGCAGGGTGCCGTGCTGAGAATAGTGCGGTCGGTGATGTCGGAGGTGGGGTTACGAGGGCCGTGGGCGTCCGCGAAGTTCACGGTTCTGCGGCTGACCAACGATCAGATCCTGGAGAATGCCACCGGGGTCGGTGCCCCGCCACAGACGTGGCCACGCTCGGAACTGGTGGTCGACGTCCTGCACAAGGCGGTGTACGCCTTCGTCACCGGGGTGGTCGCGGACGCTCTGGCAGCTCGCCGGGGCCGCGGACCGGGACAGCTGCACGCCGCGACTCTGCCGGGCCGGCATGCCGGTGTCGGTCCCGTGCCCCGCGACCTCGCCTCGGGCCGGTCGCCACGGTGACCCCCGACCGTCGTCCGCAGCACGGTGCTCCCGGAGACGCAGAAGACCGCGGGGCGGCCTCACGATGAGGCCGCCCCGCGGGCGTCGTGCTTCTGCGTGCGCTCAGTGCTTCTCGGGTCCGACGTGGTACTCGAACACCAGGCCGGCCGCCGCAGCCAGGATCAGCACCACGGCGAGGACGATCAGCCACGGCTGGAAGAAGGCCAGCGCGATGGCGGCGAAGGCGGCCGCCCCCGCCAGCAGGATCGGCCAGTAGCTCCCCGCGCTGAAGAAGCCCAGGTCGCCTGCGCCGTCGCTGATCTCGGCCTCCTCGTAGTCCTCCGGGCGGGTGTCGAGGCGACGGGCCACAAAGCGGAAGTAGGTGCCGACGATCAGGGTCAGGCCCGCCGAGAGCACGATCGCCGTGAGGCCGGCCCACTCGATGCCCGTGCGGGACAGTCCGGTGAACACTCCGTAGACGATGGCGACGAGCACGAAGAACACCGTCACGACTTCGAAGAGCTTGGCTTCGATCTTCATATCAGCTTGTCCTTGGTCGGAGGGTTACCGGTCAGTTGCCCGCGGTGACGACGCCGCTGGCCGCCCGGTCGGTGCGGTCGGTCTTGAACGGGGTGGTGGACGTCGCGACCGGGGACTCGCCGATACGCTCGAGCGCCTGCGCGTTGGTCAGGCCCTGACCGCCGTCCTCGACGGGCTTGCGGAGCTCGATGTACTCCGCGAACCGCTCCGGGCTCACCGCGCGGACCTCGAAGTTCATCATCGCGTGGTAGGTCCCGCACATCTCGGCGCAGCGGCCGACGAACGCGCCTTCCTCCTGGATCTCGGAGATCTGGAAGACGGGATCGGAGCTGTTGTTCAGCGGGTTCGGATTGACGTCCCGCTTGAACAGGAACTCCGGCACCCAGAAGGAGTGGATCACGTCGGAGGAGGCGAGCACGAACTCGATCCGGCGGTCGGTCGGCAGGACGAGGACCGGGATCTCGCTGCTGGTGCCGACGGTCTCGATCTTGTTGTAGTGCAGGTACGACAGGTCCTCGGCCTCCTGACCGTGGATCGGTGCCGGCACCTCGTGCTCGCCGCCGGCATGCTCCTCGTCGTCACCGGCGACCGCAGCCTGGGCGATCTCGTCGGTGCCCTCGTAGCGCGCCGTGCCCTCACCGAGATCGATCGTGCGGTAGCCGAACTTCCAGTTCCACTGGAACGCCGTGACGTCGACCACGACGTTCGGGTTGTCCTCCTTCTCGAGGACGTAGTTCTGCACCACCACGGTGAAGTAGAACAGCACCGCGATGATGACGAACGGCACAGCCGTGTACAGCAGCTCGAGCGGCACGTTGTACGCCGTCTGCCGCGGGAACTCCGGCGAGTCCTTCTTCTTGCGGTGGAAGATGACCACCCAGAAGGTCAGGCCCCACACCAGCACACCCATGACGAGGGCGGCGACGACCGACCACGTCCACAGCTCACGCATACGCTCGGCCTGCGGGGTAATCCCCTCCGGCCAGCCGAAACGCAGGACTTCCTCGCTGCTGCATCCCGTCAGCAGCAGGGCTGCAATACCGAGAGATGCTGCCAGCCCGAACCGCCGAAGGATCCGACCTTGCGCCACGTTCACGCCTTCCTGATCGCCGCAATTCCACTAGGGCACACCCGGAGGGCAGACCCAATTACTACGCAGCGTAGACCAAACCCGGCTGCGATCCATCCCCGGGGCGCACACAACGTGTCGCGTCGTTGCGTGCCCGCTGCTCACGACAGGGTCGACACCGGCCGCCGGCTGCCGCAACCCCCGGGCTGCGGCATACTGCCATGCAGACCGTCGGTCCCTGCCGCGGCAACATTCCCGGGGGCCGAATCCATCCCAACCGGAATGAGGTATCGGACGCCGTGTGCGGACTGCTCGGGTTACTGACCACTGACGGCACCAGCGACGACGCCGTCGCCAAGGTCGACTCCGCGATGCACTGCCTGCGCCACCGCGGACCCGACGAGCACGGCACCTGGCACGACGGTGACCTGGTCTACGGCTTCAATCGGCTGTCGATCATCGACATCGCGCACTCGCACCAGCCGCTGCGTTGGGGCCCGCCGGAGTCTCCGGAGCGCTATGCCCTGACCTTCAACGGTGAGATCTACAACTATCTGGAGCTGCGTGCCGAGCTGACCGAGAAGTACGGGACACAGTTCGCCACCGAGGGCGACAGCGAGACGATCGTCGCCGCGTTCCACCACTGGGGTGCCGACGCGGTGCGACGACTTCGCGGCATGTTCGCGTTCGCAGTCTGGGACACCGAGACGCGCGAGCTGTTCCTCGCCCGCGATCCGTTCGGGATCAAGCCGCTGTTCCTGGCCACGGGCACGGGTGGCACCGCGTTCGGCAGCGAGAAGAAGAGCCTGCTCGAGCTGGCCGAGGTGATCGGGATCGGCACCGGACTCGATCCCCGCGCCGTCGAGCACTACACGGTGTTGCAGTACGTGCCCGAACCGGAAACCCTGCACGCGGAGATCCGGCGGCTCGAGTCCGGGTGCTTCGCCCGGGTGCGTCCGGGGGGCCGCCCCGAGATCACCCGGTACTTCGAGCCGACGTTCCCCGTCCGTCCCTTCGCCGCGGGTCGCGAGGACGACCGGTACCGGGAGATCGCGGAGGCGCTTGAGGACTCCGTCGCCAAGCACATGCGCGCCGACGTGACGGTGGGATCGTTCCTGTCCGGCGGTATCGACTCCACGGCCGTCGCGGCTCTCGCGATGCGGCACAACCCGAATCTGATCACCTTCACCACCGGGTTCGAGCGCGAAGGCTACTCGGAGGTCGACGTGGCCGCCGAGTCCGCCGCCGCGATCGGCGCGCGCCACGTCGTCAAGGTCGTCTCCCCCGCCGAGTTCGCCGCCGCGATCCCCGAGATCGTGTGGTACCTGGACGACCCCGTCGCCGATCCCGCGCTGGTGCCCCTGTGGTTCGTCGCCAAGGAAGCGCGCAAGCACGTGAAGGTGGTGCTGTCCGGGGAAGGCGCCGACGAGTTGTTCGGCGGCTACACCATCTACCGCGAGCCGCTGTCGCTGAAGCCGTTCGAGTACCTGCCGAAGCCGATGCGGCGTGCGGCCGGCAAGTTGTCGGAGCGCATCCCCGAGGGCACCCGCGGGAAGAGCCTGCTCCATCGCGGATCGATGACACTCGAGGAGCGGTACTACGGCAACGCCCGCAGCTTCAACGATGCGCAGCTGCGGGCCGTGCTGCGCGACTTCCGTCCGGAGTGGACGCACCGGGACGTCACCGCGCCGATCTACGCCCGCTCGGCCGGGTGGGATCCTGTCGCGCGGATGCAGCATCTCGACCTGTTCACCTGGCTGCGCGGCGACATCCTCGTCAAGGCCGACAAGATGACGATGGCGAATTCGCTGGAGCTGCGCGTGCCGTTCCTCGACCCGGAGGTCTTCCGCGTCGCCTCACAGGTGCCGCTGGATCAGAAGATCACGAAGAACACCACCAAGTACGCGCTGCGACGAGCCCTCGAGGGCATCGTCCCGCCGCACGTGCTGCACCGCGCGAAGCTCGGCTTCCCCGTGCCGCTGCGGCACTGGCTGCGCGGACCCGAACTGTTCGACTGGGCACGCGACGTGATCGCCGAGTCGGGCACCGAGCACCTGCTGGACAAGGCGGCCGTGGCCCGGATGCTCGACGAGCACCGCGAGGGCCGGACCGATCACAGCCGACGGCTGTGGACGGTGCTGGTGTTCATGATCTGGCACGGCATCTTCGTCGAGCAGCGCATCGTGCCGGAGATCCAGGAGCCGGCGTACCCCGTCGAGGTGTAGGGCCGCTCCGCGGCCGGTGTGCCTTTTGGGCGGTGGGGACCGCCCAAAAGGCACACCGGCCGGTCACGGCAGGATTGCGGCGATCTCGTCCGCGGCCGCCTGCCCGTACGCGACCGTCAGCCGCTTGACCGCGTCGGGGCGGTCGAAAGTCCATTCCTGGGTGCCGGTCGTCTCGAGCACCAGAACCGCGACGAGCGAGCCGAGCTGGGCGGCGCGTTCGAGGGTGAGGCCCGCCCGGTGTCCCAGCAGGAACCCCGCCCGGAACGCGTCGCCGACGCCGGTGGGGTCCACCTTGGCCCGCTCGGGCACGACGCCCACGTGCGTCCGGCGGCCGTCCCGTTCGACGATCTCGACACCGTTACCGCCGAGCGTGGTGACCCGCAACCCGACCATGGCTCGGATCTGCTCCTCCGTCAGGCCGGTCTTCTGCTGCAGGAGTCCCCACTCGTATTCGTTGGTGAACAGGTAGGCGGCGCCGTCGATCAGCCGCGCAGCCTCCTCACCGCTGAGGCGGGCGAGTTGCTGAGACGGGTCGGCCGCGAACGGCACGCCGAGCTGCCGGCATTCGTCGGTGTGCCGGGCCATCGCCTCCGGGTCGTTGGCGCCGATCAGGACCAGGTCGACACCGTGCGCCCCGGTCACCCCGGCGAGGGAGATGTCCCGCGCCTCGGACATCGCGCCCGGATAGAACGACGCGATCTGGGCCATCGCCTCGTCGGTCGTGCACACGAAACGCGCGGTGTGCGCGGTCTGCGACACGTGCACGGGGCTGCAGTCGACGCCGTTGCCCTCGAGCCACGCGCGGTACTCGGCGAAGTCGGCGCCCACCGCTCCGACGAGCACCGGTGCCCCGCCGAGCACGCCCATCGCGTAGGCGATGTTGCCGCCCACACCGCCACGGCGGACCACCAGGTCGTCGACCAGGAAGCTGAGCGAGATGTGGCTGAGCTGGTCGGCGACGAGCTGCTCGGCGAAGCGTCCGGGGAAACGCATGAGGTGGTCGGTGGCGATGGAACCGGTCACGGCGATGGTCACGTGGCTGGGCCTTTCAGCGGAGGACTGGGATCGATCTCACGCTACCCGCACCCACCGGACAGCAGTGCGACCCCGACGCGAGATCGCGCCGGGGCCGCACTACGGGACCTGCGTCAGTTGAACGAATCGCCGCAGGCGCAGGAGCCGGTGGCGTTCGGGTTGTCGATCGTGAAGCCCTGCTTCTCGATCGTGTCGACGAAGTCGATCGACGCGCCTTCGACGTAGGGCGCGCTCATCCGGTCGACGGCGAGGACGACGCCACCGAAGTCACGGGTGAGATCACCGTCGAGCGTCCGGTCGTCGAAGAACAGCTGGTAGCGAAGGCCGGCACACCCACCCGGCTGCACGGCGATGCGCAGCGAGAGGTCGTCGCGGCCCTCCTGGTCGAGCAGTGCCTTCGCCTTGGCGGAGGCGGCCTCGGTCATGGTGACGCCGTGAGTGGCGGTCTCGTCCTGCACAGTCATGGGCGCTCCCTCGTCTTTCGTGTGAAACCCGGTTCCCTCAACGGTACCGCGCGCGGATCTATTCCTCATGCGCGGTACCGGACCGCGCGGGGGCCTGACCGGGGGCGATTTCCCGGCCGGGCCGGTTTTCCCATAGCCTGGAGGGGTGAAGTTGCTACGCCGCGGCGGTTCCGACGAATCCGACAACGAGGACCTCGGTGTGTCCGAGTCCGTCGCCGCCCCGCAGTCCGAGGGGGGCAAGGGGACGACCGGCAAGGGCCGTCCCACTCCGAAGCGCCGGGAGGCCGAAGCGCGTCGGCGCGGTCCCGTCGCTCCGGCTCCGTTGACCGCCAAGGAGGCGCGGGCACGCCGCAAGGCAGCCAAGCAGTCCCTCTCCAAGGACGAACGCAAGGCTCGAGCCGCCGAGCGCCGCGCCGCCGCGGGCGAGCGCCGCACCCGGATGCTCGCCGGCGAGGAGAAGTACCTGCTGCCCCGCGACAAGGGTCCCGTGCGGGCCTACGTCCGCGATCTGGTGGACAGCCGCCGCAACCTCGTGGGTCTGTTCATGCCGATGGCGCTCATCCTCATCATGACAATGTTCCTCGGTCCGGTGGTCCAGCAGTACGTGACGCTCGCGATGTTCGCGATGATCGTGCTCATGGTGATCGAGGGGATCTACCTCGGCCGTCTCGTGAACAAGAAGGTCCGGGCCCGTTTCCCCGACACCACCGAGGGCGGTTTCGGTCTCGGGTGGTACGCGTTCGTGCGGGCCTCCCAGATCCGCAAGCTCCGGGCGCCGCTGCCCCGGGTCTCCCCCGGCGACGCCGTCTGACCGCAGCCCACCGGCACGCCGGTGAGTGCTGCGGCAACCGGCACGCCGGTCAGTGCTGCGGCGACCGGCACGCCGATCAGTGCTGCGGCGACCGGCACGCCGATCAGTGCTGCGGCGACCGGCACACCGGTCAGTGCTGCGGCGACCGGCGCGCGTCGATCGTGGTGCGCACCCAGCCGGCCGACGGGCCGCCACCGTGGGGCGACGGATCGTGCGGCCGGAAATGGTCACAGCGCCGCCATGCCCGGGTCACCCAGCGCGGCGCGGGACGGGAACGGGCCCGCGCGAGCTCGAGCCCGGCGAAGAGCGTGGCCAGCACGAGGACGATCACGACGACCTGGCTCATGACGGACAGTCTGTCGCCGGCGACCCGGCCGAGACAGTGGCAGCAAGGCCATCTACCGTCGATTTTCTGCCGCAGAGCGGGTTGATAGCGTCCAGCGGTGGCTTCGGCCTCCGCGACTTCGTGAAAGGTGCCCCGTGAGCAGCGAATCCGTTTCCTCCGCCGACATCGTCTTCCCGCCCGTCGTCGCGCCCGATCCGGAGATCCGCCGGCGCGCCGAAGGCCGACAGCGCGACCTCACCAAGCCCGCCGGTTCCCTCGGCCGGCTGGAGGAACTGGGCTGCTGGGTCGCGTCCTGCCAGGGGCAGGTCCCGCCCCGGCCGTTCGCCCGCCCCCGCGTGGTGGTGTTCGCCGGTGATCACGGGGTAGCCCGCGGCGGCGTCTCCGCGTACCCCCCCGAGGTCACCGCTCAGATGGTCGCCAACTTCCTCGCCGGTGGCGCCGCGGTCAACGTGCTCGCCGGGGTCGCCGGCGCCGGGGTCCGGGTCGTGGACATGGCCGTCGACGGCGACACGGATCCGGCCGTCTCCGCGCACAAGGTGCGCCGGTCGAGCGGCGCCGTCGACCGGGAGGACGCGCTCACCGAGCAGGAGACCCTGCAGGCGATCGCCGCCGGACGAACCGTCGCCGACGAGGAGGTCGACGCGGGAGCCGACCTCCTCGTCGCGGGCGACATGGGTATCGGGAACACCACCCCTGCCACGGCGCTGATCGCCACCCTCACCGGCACCGAACCCGTCGCGGCGGTGGGCCGTGGCACCGGGATCGACGACGCCGCCTGGATGCGCAAGGTCGCCGCGATCCGCGACGCAATGCGCCGCGCCCGGCCTCACGCCCGCAACCCGGTGGCCCTGCTGCGCACCGCCGGCGGTGCCGACCTCGCCGCGATGGCCGGTTACCTCGCGCAGGCGTCGGTGCGCCGGACCCCGGTCGTGCTCGACGGGGTCGTCGTCACCGCTGCCGCGCTCGTCGCCGAGGAGCTGGCTCCCGGGGCCCGGGACTGGTGGGTCGCCGGGCACCGCTCCACCGAACCGGCCCATACGCTGGCCCTGCGGCACCTGAACCTCGACCCCCTCGTCGACTTGGGAATGCGTCTCGGCGAGGGTTCGGGAGCGGTTGCCGCGCTGCCGATCCTGCACGGTGCGGTCGCGGTGCTCACGAACATGGCGACGTTCGCCGAGGCCGGCGTGAGCACCCGCGACGAGGACGGCGCGCCGGTCGCCGAGCCGCGCGGCGACTGATGCGCGGCGTCGCTCTCGCTCTGTCCTGGCTCACGGTGCTGCCGATCCGGGGGCCGGGGCACATCGATCGCAGCGCGGCGGGCGCGGCCATCGCTGCGGCACCGGTGGCCGGCCTCGTGCTGGGCCTGGGCACCGCGGGCGCGCTCTGGGCGGCCGTCGCCGCCGGCTGCACTCCCCTGCTCGCCGGCCTGATCGGGGTGGGATTTCTGGGCCTCGCGACGCGGGGCATGCACCTCGACGGCCTGTGCGACACCGCCGACGGGCTCGGCTGCTACGGGCCGCCGGAGCGGGCACGTGAGGTGATGAAGTCGGGCGGCGCCGGGCCGTTCGGGGCGGCCACCCTGGTACTCGTGCTGGGAGCGCAGGCGGCCTCGTTCGGGGCGCTCGCCGACGTTCGATCGTGGTTCGCCGTGGTCCTCGCGGTCACCGCCGGCCGGGTCGCGGTCGTGCTCGCATGCCGCCGCGGTGTGGCCGCAGCACCGGGCAGCGGGTTCGGTGCCCTGGTCGCCGGGACGCAGCCGCTGGGGGTGGGCGTCCTGTGGGCCGTCGTCGCGGTCGTCGCGGCCGCCTGGTGCGTGCCCGGCGCCTGGTGGGCCGGTCCGGCGACGGTCGCCGTGGGGCTCGTGGCCGCACTGCTGCTGGTGCGACACTGCGTGCGCAGGTTCGGCGGCCTCAACGGCGACGCGCTCGGAGCCGGCCTCGAGACGACGGTGACGGTGGTGGCGGCGGCGCTGAGCGCGGCCGTCGGGTAGCGACGGCCGCCGGCCTCAGCGCAGCGTCGTCAGCCAGCCGTGGGCGTCGGCGAAGGTGCCGCGCTGGATCCCGGTGAGGGTGTCACGCAACGCCATGGTGACCTTGCCGGGCTCGCCGTCGCCGACGGTGAACTCGCCGTCACGGCTCTTGACGGTGCCGACCGGGGTGATCACCGCCGCGGTCCCGCACGCGAAGACCTCGGTGATCCGCCCGTCGGCAACCTCGGACTCCCACTCCTGAACCGAGATCTTGCGCTCCTCCACCTCGAGGCCGGCCTCCCTGGCCAGGGTGAGCAGCGAGTCCCGGGTGATGCCGGGCAGCAACGAGCCGGACAGCTCCGGCGTCACCAGCTTCGCGTCGGCGCCCGAACCGAAGATGAAGCACAGGTTCATGCCGCCCATCTCCTCGATGTAGCGGCGCTCGACGGCGTCGAGCCACACCACCTGGTCGCACCCCTGCTCGACGGCCTGCGCCTGCGCCAGCAGCGACGCCGCGTAGTTGCCGGAGAACTTGGCGTCGCCGGTGCCGCCCGGGGCGGCCCGCACGTACTCCTGCGAGATCCACACGCTCACCGGCTTGACGCCGCGGGGGAAGTACGCGCCGGCCGGGGAGGCGATCAGCACGTACCGGTACTGGTTCGCGGGCCGCACGCCGAGACCCGCCTCGGTGGAGAACATGAACGGCCGCAGATACAGCGACTCCTCACCCCCGGCGGCCGGCACCCATTCGTGGTCGGCGTCGACCAGCTCCGCGATGGACCGGACGAACAATTCGTCCGGCAGCTCGGCCATCGCCAGGCGCCGCGAGGACCGGCGCATCCGCTCGGCGTTGGAGTAGACGCGGAAGGCCGCGATGCTGCCGTCGGGCTGACGGTAGACCTTCAGACCTTCGAAGATCGCCTGACCGTAGTGCAGCACCATCGCGGCCGGATCGAGCTGCATCGGTCCGTACGGCTGGACGGTGGCGTCGTGCCAGCCGCGGCCCTCGGTGTAGTCGATCGTGACCATGTGATCGGTGAAGTACCGGCCGAAACCGGGATCCGCCAATACTTCTCCGCGCCGTTCCGCGGAAGCGGGCGAGGGGTGCGGAACATGGGCGAATTCGAGGACACCGGTCATGACCGTTGATCCTATCGAACCGCCCGCACGGTCCTACTTGGTGTGGTCGGGCACGAACGGAGGCGCGACGAGCTGGGCGCGCAGGGCGCGTCCACGGACGTCGACCGTGACCTCGTCACCGGCGGCCGGGTCCCCCGCCGTCTCGAGAAGCGCCAGCGCGATCCCGACCTTCAACGTCGGGGAGAACGTGCCGGACGTCGTCTCCCCCACCGGAGTTCCGTCGCGCAACACCTTCAGGCCGGGTCGCAGCACCCCGCGGTCGAGCGCCCGCACGCCCCACAGTCGCCGCGCCGGACCGGACTCCTTCTCCGCGACGAGCGCCGCGCGGCCGCGGAAGGCCGGCTTGCTCCAGCCCACGGCCCACCCGCAGCGAGCCTGCAGGGGCGAGATGGCCTCCGACAGTTCGTGCCCGTGCAACGGGTATCCCATCTCGGTCCGCAGAGTGTCGCGAGCCCCGAGGCCGGCGGCCTGACCGCCGGCCGCACGCACGGCGTCGGCCAGGGCACGGAACAGCGACTCGGCGTCGGCCCACCGCGGCACCAGTTCGAAGCCGCGCTCACCGGTGTATCCGGTGCGGCACACCCGTACCGGCAGATCGTTCCACCGGGCGTCCACGAAGCTCATGTAGCCCAGGTCGGTGGGCAGCCCCAGCCCCTGCAGGACGGCCTCGGAGTTCGGTCCCTGCACGGCGAACACACCGTGGTCCCGGTGCTGGTTCGTCACCGTCACGCCTTCGGGGGCATGCGCGGCGAGGACCTCGACGACCGCTGCGGTGTTCGCGGCGTTCGGCACGAGGAACAGTTCCTCGTCGGAGACGTAGTAGACGATCAGGTCGTCGGTGACACCGCCGGACTCGGTGCAGCAGAGGGTGTACTGCGCCTTGCCCGGCCCGATCTTGCGCAGGTCGTTGGTGAGGGTGGCGTCGACATAGTCCGCCGCGCCCGGTCCGGCGACGAGAGCCTTGCCCAGATGACTGACGTCGAACAGGCCGACGTTCTCGCGCACGGCGGTGTGCTCGGCCACGGTACCGGCGTACGAAACGGGCATCTGCCAGCCACCGAAGGCCGCGAAGGTCGCTCCGAGTTCGGTGTGGACGGCGTGGATCGGGCCCTGCAGCAGTGGCTGGTCGCTCATGTGCCCCACGCTATCCCACCCCCCGAGATCACTAGCATCGGTGCCACGACCCCCTTCCCCCCTAGGAGACGCCTGTGAGTGCCCTTTCGCCCACCCTTCCCGAACTCGTTCTCGCCGGAAGCGTGTCCAAGCGCGCGGACGTCCTCGTCGTCGGGCTGACCGCCGGCGATGGCGGCCCCGAGGCCCTGCTCGGCGACGGCCTGGTGGACGAGGACGTCCTCGGCGGACTGCTCGACGCCCTGCAGTCCGTCGGCGCCGAGGGCAGAGCCGAGGAGGTCACCCGGATCCCCGCGCCCGCCGCCCTGCCGGTCACCAGCGTCCTCGCCGTCGGGCTCGGCGCCGCCGACAAGCTCGACGCCGAGCAGGTGCGCCGCTCCGCCGGCGCTGCGGCGCGCGCCCTCGCCGGCGTCCCCGTGGTCGCGACGACCCTGTCCGCCGTGGATCTCGGCGCAACCGCAGAGGGCTTCGCGCTCGGCGCCTACACGTTCACCGAGTTCCGCACCACCAAGTCGAACGCCGGCGACGCGCAGCCGCCGGCCCGGATCGAACTGCTCGTCTCGTCGCCCCGCGCCCGAGAGGCCAAGGCGGAGCTGGCCCGGTCGGTCGCCGTCGCCGAGGCGGTCGCCACCGCCCGCCGGTTCGTCGACACCCCGCCGAGTCACCTGTTCCCGGCCGAGTTCGCCGAGCGCGCGAAGGCGCTCGGCACCGCCGCCGGGTTGAAGGTCGAGGTGCTGGACGAGAAGGCGCTCGAGCAGCAGGGTTACGGCGGCATCGTCGGGGTCGGCAAGGGATCGTCGCGTCCGCCGCGGCTCGTGCGCCTGAGCTACTCGGCGAAGAAGCGGAAGGCTCCGAAGGTCGCGCTCGTCGGCAAGGGCATCACGTTCGACACCGGCGGCATCTCCATCAAGCCGGCCGCCGGGATGGAGAACATGACGTCCGACATGGGGGGTGCGGCGGCGGTGGTCGCGACGGTCGTGCTCGCCGCGAAGCTCGGCGTGGCGGCGGACGTGACCGCGACGGTACCGATGGCCGAGAACATGCCGTCCGCGACGGCACAGCGACCCGGCGACGTGCTGACCCAGTACGGCGGCACCACCGTCGAGGTGATCAACACGGACGCCGAGGGCCGTCTCATCCTGGCCGACGCCATCGTCCGCGCCTGCGAGGACGAGCCCGACTACCTGATCGACACCGCGACGCTCACCGGCGCGCAGATGGTCGCGCTGGGGACGCGGACGCCCGGCGTCATGGGCACCGACGAGTTCCGGGACCGCGTCGCCCGGCTCTCGCAGGAGGTGGGGGAGAACGGGTGGGCGATGCCGCTGCCGGCCGAACTGCGCGCGGACCTGAAGTCCCGGGTCGCCGACCTGGCCAACGTCACGCCGCATCGCTGGGGCGGGATGCTCGCCGCCGGCCTGTACCTGAAGGAGTTCGTCGCCGAGGGTGTGCAGTGGGCCCACATCGACATCGCCGGGCCGGCCTTCAACACCGGGAGCCCGTTCGGCTATGTCGGCAAGGGCGGCACCGGCGTCCCGGTGCGCACCCTCATCGCCGTCATCGAGGACATCGCGAACAACGGGTGATCCGTCCCGCGCGTCCCTGCCGGGTTGCGGGGACGCGCGGGCGCACGCGACCCAACCCTCGTCGAACGCCGCCGAGGGATCAGTGCAAGGATGGTCGAGGTCATACCCGGCATCGGGTGTGGTCTCAACCGAACACCGCAAGACACCGCACGAGACCGTGGCCTCGAGCACAATGGTCAGCGACCACACAATGGTCCGCGACCATCGGTCGGCACAACTCAACACACCCGAATACAACCGTCGAGGAGTCAACAGACATGGCCTTCTCCGTCCAGATGCCAGCGCTTGGTGAGAGCGTCACCGAGGGAACTGTCACGCGATGGCTCAAGCAGGAAGGAGACACGGTCGAAGTCGACGAGCCGCTGCTCGAAGTTTCCACGGACAAGGTCGACACCGAGATCCCCTCGCCCGCGGCCGGTGTGCTGGTGAAGATCGTCGCCCAGGAGGACGAGACGATCGAGATCGGCGGTGAGCTGGCGGTGATCGGTGACTCCGCCGACGACGGAGGATCGTCGACCGCTCCCACTGCCGCCCCGTCGGAGGAGGCGGCGCCCGAGGAGCAGTCCACCCCCGAGCCCGAACCCGAGCCCGAGCCCGAGCCGGCGCCGGCTTCGTCCGGTTCCGACACCGGCTCCGCCGAAGGCACCCCGGTCACCATGCCGGCGCTCGGTGAGTCCGTGACCGAAGGCACCGTCACCCGGTGGCTGAAGTCTGTCGGAGACGAGGTCGCGGTAGACGAGCCCCTGCTCGAGGTGTCCACGGACAAGGTCGACACGGAGATCCCGTCCCCCGTGGCCGGTGTGCTCCTCGAGATCAACGCCGACGAGGACGAGACCGTCGAGGTCGGCGGACAGCTCGCGGTGATCGGGTCGGGAACCCCGGCCGCGGCGCCGTCGAAGCCGGAACCGAAGCCGGAACCGAAGCCGGAACCGAAGCCCGAGCCCGAGCCCGAGCCGGCGAAGCAGGCGGCCCCCGAGCCCGCGAAGCAGCCCGCCCCGGAGCCCGCGAAGCAGGCCGCTCCGGCGCCCGCCCCGGCGCCCGCTGCCGCGGAGACCCCGGGTGGCGCCACGCCGTATGTCACGCCCCTCGTCCGCAAGCTCGCCGCCGAGCACGACGTCGACCTGTCGAAGGTGTCCGGCACCGGAGTCGGCGGACGCATCCGCAAGCAGGACGTGCTCGCCGCCGCCGAGGCCGCGAAGGCCCCCGCTGCCGAGGCCCCGAAGGCTCCCGCCGCCAAGGCTCCGGCCGCCGCTCCGGCCACGACCGCCGGCGTCCGGCCCGAGCTCGCCCACCTGCGCGGCACCACGCAGAAGGTCAACCGGATCCGCCAGATCACCGCGATCAAGACGCGCGAGTCCCTGCAGACCACCGCACAGCTCACCCAGACCTTCGAGGTCGATGTCACCAAGATCGCGCATCTGCGGTCGCAGGCGAAGGCGACCTTCGCCGAACGTGAGGGCGTCAACCTCACCTTCCTGCCCTTCTTCGCAAAGGCCGTCGTCGAGGCCCTCAAGGCGCATCCGAACATCAACGCCTCCTACGACGAGGACAAGAAGGAGATCACCTACCACGCCGCCGAGCACCTCGGCATCGCCGTGGACACCGAGCAGGGTCTGCTCTCCCCGGTGATCCACAACGCCGGCGACCTGTCGCTGGCCGGCCTGGCCCGCGCGATCGCGGACATCGCCAAGCGGGCGCGCAGCGGTGGCCTGAAGCCGGACGAGCTGGCCGGCGGCACCTTCACGATCACGAACATCGGCAGCCAGGGCGCCCTGTTCGACACGCCGATCCTGGTGCCGCCGCAGGCGGCGATGCTGGGCACCGGCGCGATCGTCAAGCGACCGGTGGTCGTCACCGACGAGGTGGGCAACGAGTCGATCGGTGTCCGGTCGATGTGCTACCTGCCGCTGACCTACGATCACCGCCTGATCGACGGTGCGGACGCGGGCCGGTTCCTCACCACGATCAAGCACCGTCTCGAGGAAGCGGCGTTCGACGCCGATCTGGGCCTGTGATCCACCGGGTGTAGCCCGGCACTCACCGGACCGGGAAGCGGGGGCATCGTCACACCGACGAGGCCCCCGCTTCCGCGTCCCGGCCTCTGCGAATGCGGGACAATCACCGGCATGCGCATCCTCGTGGCGGGCTCGTCGGGGCTGATCGGAACGGCCTCGGTGGCATGGTTGCGGGCGCACGAGCACGAGGTGCGTCGCCTCGTCCGCCGTCCGCCGGCAGCGCCGGACGAATGGTTCTGGGACCCGCCGACGGGCCGGGTCGATCCCGCGGCGCTCGACCGCGTCGACGCCGTGGTGAATCTGTGCGGCTCGAGAATGGACGAGCGTCGCTGGTCCGGCGCGGTCAAGCAGGAACTGCGCGACAGCCGGATCGTCCCGACCGACGTCCTCGCCACCGCCGCCGCCTCCGCCGGGGTTCCGACGCTGGTCAATGCGGGCGCCGTCGGCGTCTACGGGAACACCGGCGAGGACGTGGTGGACGAACGCAGCCCCGCCGGGCGGGGGTTCGTCGCGGACCTGTGCCGCGACTGGGAGGCCGCCACCGCGCCCGCACGCGTCGCCGGGGTGCGCACGATCGTCCTCCGCGTCGGGATCGTTCTCAGCCCGCACGGCGGCATCCTGCGCCGCCTCCATCCGCTCTTCCGGCTCGGCCTCGGTTCCCGGCTCGGTGACGGCCGGCAGTACATGTCGTGGGTGGCGCTCGAGGACGTGGTGGCGGCGCTGGGCTTCGTCCTCGGCCGCGGCGATATCGCCGGTCCGGTCGACGTCACCGGCCCCGCTCCCGTGACCAACGCCCGGTTCACGGAGGCGCTGGCGCATTCGGTGCACCGCCCGGCGCCGTGGACGACGCCCGGATTCGTGGTCGGCGCGGTCGTCGGGGAGATGGCGCACGCCCTGGTGCTCACCGGGCAGCGCGCGTTGCCGGCGGTGCTCGAGTCGGCGGGCTTCGAGTTCCGGTATCCGACGATCGGAGCCGCCCTGGCACACGCGCTCGGAACCTGAAGCCACCTCTTCGCGACGGCTCTCCGACGGCGTAGGGTCGAGGACTATGAGCAGCGCATCTTCCTCCGCCCGTTTCGATTCCGAACCCGTCGCGGTGGCGCATCTGGGGCTGATCGGTTATCTGGAAGCGTGGGAGCGGCAACGGGAGATCGCCGCCGACCGGGCCGAGGGCCGCGGTGTCGACACCCTGCTGCTGCTCGAGCATCCGCCCGTGTACACCGCCGGCAAGCGCACCGACCCGGAGGACCGCCCCACGGACGGCACGCCGGTGATCGACGTCGACCGCGGCGGCAAGATCACCTGGCACGGACCCGGACAGCTGGTGGGCTACCCGATCATCCGGCTCGGCGAACCCATCGACGTCGTCGGCTACGTGCGACGTCTCGAGCAGGCACTGATCGAGGTCTGTACCGACCTCGGGCTCACGTGCGGCCGCGTGGAGGGCCGCTCGGGGGTGTGGCTGCCGGCCGAGCTGCGCGACGGGCACTGGCTGCCCGAGCGCAAGGTCGCCGCGATCGGGGTGCGGGTGCAGCGCGGGGTGACGATGCACGGGTTCTCCCTCAACTGCGACGCCACCCTGGACGCGTTCGACTCGATCGTGCCGTGCGGCATCCGCGACGCGGGCGTCACCTCGCTCACCGGTGAGCTCGGCCGGGACGTCACCGTCGCCGAGGTGATGCCGGCGGTGACGGCGGCGGTGATCGACGCGCTCGACGGCCGCCTGCCGGTGACGGACCACGACATCGAACGGGTGACGTTCGAACAGGCTGTCGGTGCCGAGCCGCCGCAGACCCCGCGCCCGGAGTTCACCACGGTGCGGTACGGCTGAGCGGCGCCTCCGGGGGCCCGCCCCGGGGTGAGCCCGGTCCGTACCGTCGGGCGTAGGATCGGGTCCGTGACTGTGGCCCCAGAAGGACGCAAGCTGCTGCGGATCGAGACCCGAAACGCACAGACGCCGATCGAACGTAAGCCGAACTGGATCAGGACCCGGGCGAAGATGGGCCCGGAGTACTCCGAGCTGAAGGGACTGGTGCGGCGCGAAGGCCTGCACACGGTCTGCGAGGAGGCCGGTTGTCCCAACATCTACGAATGCTGGGAGGATCGGGAGGCGACGTTCCTCATCGGTGGCGAGCAGTGCACCCGTCGATGCGATTTCTGTCAGATCGACACCGGTAAGCCCGCCGAGCTCGACCGCGACGAGCCGCGCCGGGTCGCCGAGTCCGTGCAGGCCATGGGCCTGCGGTACTCCACGATCACCGGTGTCGCCCGCGACGACCTGCCCGACGGCGGTGCGTGGCTCTACGCCGAGACCGTGCGGCAGATCCACGAGCTCAACCCGGGCACCGGCGTCGAGAATCTCATCCCCGACTTCAACGGCAAGCCGGAGCTGCTCACCGAGGTCTTCGAATCACGTCCCGAGGTGCTCGCGCACAATGTCGAGACCGTGCCCCGGATCTTCAAGCGCATCCGCCCGGCGTTCCGCTACCAGCGGTCGCTGGACGTGATCACCGGGGCCCGCGAGTTCGGGCTGGTGACCAAGTCCAATCTGATCCTCGGCATGGGCGAGACGCCGGAGGAGGTCACCGAGGCGCTGCACGACCTGCACGCCGCCGGCTGCGACATCGTCACCATCACCCAGTACCTGCGCCCGTCGCCGCGGCACCATCCCGTCGAGCGCTGGGTCAAGCCCGAGGAGTTCGTGGCGCACTCGAAGACCGCCGAGGAGATCGGATTCGCCGGCGTGATGGCCGGGCCGCTGGTCCGGTCGTCGTACCGCGCGGGGCGCCTGTACGCGCAGGCGATGGCACACCACGGCCGCGAGCTGCCCGCCGCACAGGCGCACCTGGCCGAGGGGGGCACGGCGGCCCAGGAAGCCAGCTCCGTGCTGGCGCGTCTGACCTCGTAGCCGCACCGGACCCGCGGTGGCGAGAAGGACACCGCGGGGAAAGTATCCTGGGTGCTATGGCGAGAGGCAGCAAACCCGACAAGGAAGCGAAGGCCGCAGCGAAGGCCGCGCGCAAGCAGGCGTCGAAGGAGCGGCGAACCCAGCTCTGGCAGGCGTTCCAGCTGCAGCGCAAGGAAGACAAGCTGCTGCTGCCGTGGATGATCGGTGCGATCGTCGTCTCCACCCTGGTGTTCTTCCTGATCGGGCTGATCTTCGGTATCGAGTGGTTCCTTCTGCCGGTCGGCCTGCTCGTGGGCGTGCTGCTCGCGTTCGTCATCTTCGGTCGCCGGGTGCAGAAGACGGTGTACGGCAAGGCCGAGGGCCAGGCCGGTGCGGCGGCGTGGGCGCTGGACAACCTGCAGGGCTCCTGGCGCGTCACGCATGCGGTGGCCGGCACCACGCAACTCGACGCCGTGCACCGCGTCATCGGCCGCCCGGGCGTGATCCTGGTGGCCGAGGGAGCCCCGCAGCGCGTGAAAGCCCTTCTCGCACAGGAGAAGAAGCGAGTCGCGCGCCTCGTGGGCGACACGCCGATCTACGACATCGTGGTCGGCAACGACGAGGGTCAGGTCCCGCTGTCACAGCTGCAGAAGCACCTGTCGAAACTGCCGCGCAACATCGACACCAAGCGGATGGACGCGATCGAGGGCCGGCTGGCCGCCCTGAGCACGAAGAAGTCCGGCGCCGCGCTCCCGAAGGGTCCGATGCCCGCCGGTGCGAAGATGCGCAGCGTGCAGCGCACCATGCGCCGGCGCTGAGGTCCGTCCCGACGACGGGAGCCTGCACCTACCCGGTGCAGGCTCCCGTTCGACGTTTCGGGGACGGACGCGTCAGCGGGACCGCACGAGCGCCGTGCCGGTCGCCCGGTCCTGCAGGCCGCGGCCGTCGACGTCGGTGACGACGGCCGGCGCGATGAACACGAGCAGCAGCTGCCGCGCCAGGGCGCGAATCAGTCCCACCCGCACCGGCGCGTCGACCCGGGCGACCTGCAGGCCGACCAGATACTGGCCCGGCGTGAACGAGAACAGCGTCACCGTGAGCACCCCGACCACGAACCACACGAGCAGGGTGTAGGTGGACAGCTGGGGATTCTCGAAGGGCCGCTCCCCCACGATCGCGGTTGCGATGCCGACGGAGGTGAGCCAGTCGATCGCCAGCGCGCTCGCGCGCCGGCCGGTACCGGCGAGCGCACCGCGCCCGCTCGCGGGTAGTCCGAGCAGCTGCCCGCGGTAGTCCTGGGCCTTGTCCTGCCCCTTGGGGATCGCCGCAGCGGGTCCGGAGAGCCAGCTGCCGGTCATGCGTGCCATGGTGTCCAGGATAGGGTGCAACGGACGGACCGGCCCGACCCACGTGCCCGCCGGTGACTTCTACCACAAATGCAGTCCTCACGACACCGGAAGACGAGCTGTAACATCGGTGAAACATGGGATTGATGGTCGGGCAACACCAGCTCAATACGGTCTGTATCCGACGCAGACGCCCCATCCCCATGGCGCGCATTGACTGAAGGAGCACAAGCGTGGCGTTCACCTCGGCCGAAGAGGTCATCAAGTACATCGAGGACGAAAACGTCGAGTACGTCGATGTCCGGTTCAGCGACCTCCCCGGCATCCAGCAGCACTTCTCGATCCCCGCGGCTGCGTTCACCAAGGACGTGTTCGAGGACGGCCTGGCGTTCGACGGTTCCTCCGTCCGCGGCTTCCAGTCCATCCACGAGTCGGACATGATGCTGCTGCCGGACGTGACCACCGCGCGCATCGACCCCTTCCGCGCCGCCAAGACGCTCAACGTCAACTTCTTCGTCCACGACCCGTTCACTCGCGAGTCCTACAGCCGCGACCCGCGCAACGTCGCCCGTAAGGCCGAGGAGTACCTGGCCAGCACCGGCATCGCCGACACCGCGTTCTTCGGTGCCGAGGCCGAGTTCTACATCTTCGACTCGATCCGCTACGACTCGCAGATGAACGGCGCGTTCTACGAGATCGACTCGGTCTCCGGCGCGTGGAACACCGGCGTCGAGGCCAACGCCGACGGCTCGCCGAACCTCGGCTACAAGGTCCGCCCCAAGGGCGGCTACTTCCCCGTCGCGCCGTACGACCACTATGTGGACCTGCGCGACGAGATCTCCACCAACCTGCAGAACGCCGGCTTCGAACTCGAGCGCGGCCACCACGAGGTCGGTACCGCCGGTCAGGCCGAGATCAACTACAAGTTCAACACCCTGCTCGGCGCGGCCGACGACCTGCAGCTGTTCAAGTACATCGTCAAGAACACCGCGTGGAAGCACGGCAAGTCGGTGACCTTCATGCCGAAGCCGCTGTTCGGCGACAACGGCTCGGGCATGCACGTGCACCAGTCGCTGTGGAAGGAAGGCAAGCCGCTGTTCCACGACGAGGCCGGTTACGCGGGCCTGTCGGACCTGGCGCGCTGGTACATCGGCGGCATCCTGCACCACGCGCCGTCGCTGCTGGCGTTCACCAACCCCACGATCAACTCGTACCACCGCCTCGTGCCCGGCTACGAGGCCCCGATCAACCTGGTCTACAGCCAGCGCAACCGCTCCGCCGCGGTCCGCATCCCGATCACCGGCAACAACCCGAAGGCCAAGCGCCTCGAGTTCCGCGCGCCGGACGCCTCGGGCAACCCGTACCTGTCGTTCGCGGCGCAGATGCTCGCCGGTCTGGACGGCATCAAGAACAAGATCGAGCCGATGGCGCCGGTCGACAAGGACCTCTACGAGCTCCCGCCGGAGGAGGCCCGGAACATCCCGCAGGCCCCGACCAGCCTCGCGACCGTGATCGACAACCTCGAGCGCGACCACGAGTACCTCACCGAAGGCGGCGTGTTCACCTCCGACCTGATCGAGACCTGGATCTCGCTCAAGCGCGAGCAGGAGATCGCCCCGGTCAACCTGCGGCCGCACCCGTACGAGTTCCAGCTGTACTACGACTGCTGAGTCGATTCCGCACGTCGTTCGTCACGAGTCCACCCGCCTTGCGTTCCGCGAGGCGGGTGGACTCGTGTCTGCGGCCCCTCGTACCTGCGGGGTACGCGGATCCGCTATGCGGCAGGCGCCCGCGCGTGGGCGGGCGTGGTGTCGCTCGTGCCCTGCGGCACGGTCAGCGTGGCGGCCACGCACAGTGCCGCGACGACGAAGCACGCCAGCGCGTACCACAGGTTGCCCACCGGGTCGCCGGTGCTCGTCACGCCGTCGACGGCACGGAAGAACTCAGGCAGCGCGGTGACCCACAGGAACGCCATGACGACGAGATACACCACGCTGTAGACCTGGACGAATCGGTTCGTGTACGCGGGAACCGCCGGCTCGCCCCGTCGCAGGCACACCCAGCGGCGAACGAGCACCACGACCCCGACGACGGTGACGACGGCCAGTTCCACCGCGTAGACCACCGCCCGGACCGTGGTACTGCCCATGCCCAGGACGGTCGCCGGGAGCGGGAGAACGAACGTGCCCAGTGACGCCAGCAGGCCGATCACGACGGTGCGCCACACCAGCTCGAGACCGGAGAAGTGTCGGCCGCGGTCGACGTGGCGACCGACGAAGAACTGCACGCACAGCGCCAGCGACATCGGCCAGAGCGCGGCGAACACCACCACGCTCGGGAGCGGGACCGCATCGAACAGGGGTTGGTTGATCGGATTCGTCACCGCCCAGTGCCACCAGCGCAACTGGGGTCCGAGATGGTCGAAGATCTCGTAGAACGCGTGGTGCACGAATCCCACGCACACGGCCCCGACGAGAACTCCGTGGCGGCGGAACACCCCCAGCATTCTGACGATCTCGAACGCCAGCGTGGCCATCAGCGGGTAGATCGCGACGATGTACAGCGGGAGCCGGCCCCACAGGAATTCCACGGTGAACACGTTGTGGGCGAACATCGTGTCCACGTGCTCCTCGATGCCGAAGGCAGCCGGGAAGTACAGCGGAGGTTCGATGACGAACAGGTAGGCGGTGGCACCGAACCAGAGCACCAGAGTGGTGGGGTCGCCGTGGCGGCGCAGGCGCACGACGGCGAGCACGAGCGCGAGCACCGCGCCGAGCACGATTGTGACCTCGAGAACGGGAAGGGTCCAGTTCTCCAGGGCCGAGGGGTTGCGGACCTCGACGAGGCCACCGGCCTCCTGGCACGAGAAGCCCAGGGACGCGGCGAGTTCGGCGAAGGTGGGTGAGCACAGGTCGGTCATCGAGGCGGCTCCCTACGATGCGACCGCGTCGGCGGTGTACCAGCGCGTGACGTCGTAGCCGTCCTCGTAGCGCCGGAACCACACGTCCGCGAGTACCGGCAACTTCTCGTGGGCCGGATCGTGCTTCGGCAACTGGCTGCGCACCACTCCCGCCAGTGCGACGAGTTGCTCGGCGAGCGGCAGATCGTCGAAGGCGCGTGGCATCGGGCCGTGGTCCTGCGCGCGCAGGAGGGGCAACCATCTGCGCAGACGCTGGGCGCGCCGGTACGACGCGAACATCGACAGCGCGTCGATCCCGCGATCCTCCAACGGAACGTGGTCGTTGAAGCCCTGGCAGGCCAGCCGGATGACGTGCAGCACATGACGGAAGACCGAGGGGGCCACGCGCATCCGGTAGATGTCGGAGCCGACGACGGAGTCGAAGACGACGAGCGCCGAACTCCGGTGTTCGACCTCCTCGACGAAGTGCCAGATGAACAGCGACGCCACCCGGTCGTCGCCGGGCCGGAACAGGGTGGCCTCGTTGTCGAGCATCAACTTGAACACCGGCGTGAAGGTTGCCTCGAGATCTGCGGTGTAGGCGAGCCGGTAGTTCAGCGACGTCTGTGCGGTGAGCCGGTCGAATTCCCCGATGACGGCGTCGAGGGTTTCCCGGAGCCCGGGGTACCGCACGATCAGGGCCTTGACATGCTGCCGGTGTGCCGTCGAGTGCTGGCCTTCCTGACGCATGAACGCGTCCGCCTCCGCGGCGACGTCGGGGTCGGTGATCAGCGGCTTGGCTTGGAGGATCATCTTCACGATCATCTTCTCGAAGCCGATCGCCAGGAACGAGACCGCGTTCGCCATGCTCGAGAAGGCCGGGTTCTCCTCGTTCCACAGGAACGGCACGTCGTCTTCCTCGAACGCGAAGTTCATTCTTCGGATCTGCAGGTCGGTCACGGGCGTTGCACCTCGTCTTGCGGGAATGGGCTGGTCCGGCGGCCCCGCGACGGCTCCGAAGCCCCGGCGCAGCGATCATACATATAACGCAGCCTACGTATGATGAGAACGTGTTACACGGTCGGTGGCGCGGGCGAGGTACCACCCCCGTGCTACCGTCGGTCGTTCGAGCGGACGGTCGACAGGACCCCGCCGAGGGGGATCCGCCGGTCCCGATGCGGCCCGATCCGAGGAAGCGAGCAGTGGCACGACGACGCGGTTGGGGCGGCAGCCCCCCGGAGAACGACGACGAAGCGTCTCGCCGAATCGTTTCCGCCGCAGTCGATCTGATCGGCCGGACGGGTTCCGTCATCAGCCTGGCCGAGGTCGCGGAATCGCTGGGTGTCATCCGCCAGACGGTCTACCGCTACTTCCCCAGCGCGGATGCGCTGATGCGGGCCGCGGCGATCGCGTCGGTCGACGGATTCCTCGATCGCCTCGCCCGGCACATCGACGGCCTCGCGGACCCCGTGGACGCGATGACGGAAGGCGTCGTCTACACCCTCTCCGAGGTTCGGCGCACGCCACATCTGGGCCTCCTGCTCACCGGCACGTATTCGAACGTCCGTCCCGACGGCCTCACGTCCGACGAGGCGCAGGAATTCGGGATGACGATGATCGAGCGCTTCGACGTCGATTGGGCGCGCTACGGATACGACGAGGCGGCCCTGCGCGAGCTCGTCGAGTACGTGCTGCGCACGATGCAGTCCTTCTTCGTCTCCCCCGACGATCCCCCGCGGAGCGACGACGACCTGCGGCGATACCTCCGACGCTGGATGGGACCCGCGATCCTCGCACAGCGCGACCTCCCCCGCTGACGACCGCGACCAGGTGACGGGATCCGCCCGGCCGGGCGGGCCCCGGGGTGGCCGCCGAGGCGTCGACCCGTCGCACGGTCGCGGCCCCGCAGCGGTCGCCGCGGGGCCGGGTCCGGGGCCGCGCTACACCGGCTGGGGCTCGCGGGCGGCGTGCGAGGCCTCGGCCCGCCGGGCCGCCTCGGCCCGGAGTCGCTGCCCGAGCACCGACGTGCGGCGGCCGTAGACGGCGTAGACCACCACGCCCAGGGCCATCCAGGCCCCGAACCGCAGCCACGTCTCGACGGACAGGTTGAGCATCAGCCAGCCGCACGCGAGGACCGCGAGAATCGGCACCAGGGGCACGAGCGGAACCCGGAACCCACGCGGCAGGTCGGGGCGGGTGCGGCGGAGCACCATCACACCGATGCACACCAGCACGAAGGCGAACAGGGTGCCGATGTTGACCATCTCCTCGAGCACACCCATCGGGAACACCGCGGCGAGGACGGCGACGATGCTGCCGACCAGCAGGGTGATGCGTACCGGGGTGCCCTTGCGGCCCGTCGTGGCCAGCCGCCGCGGCATCAGCCCGTCCCGGGACATCGCGAACAGCACGCGAGTCTGGCCGAGCATCATCACCATCACGACGGTGGTGAGGCCGGCGAGGCCGCCGATGTTGATCGCCGTCTGCGCCCACGTGATGCCGTGAGCCTCGAACGCGGTGGCCAGGGTGGCACTGCCGTCGCCGACGAGTGCGCTGCCCGTCCGCAGGTCGGTGTACTTCACCATGCCGGTCAGCACCAGCGTCACGCCGACGTAGAGGACCGTGACGATGGCGAGCGAGGCGAAGATGCCGCGCGGCAGCGACTTCTGCGGGTTCTTCGTCTCCTCCGCGGTGGTGGCGACCACGTCGAAGCCGATGAAGGCGAAGAACACCAGGCTCGCGGCGGCGAGCAGGCCGTACCACCCGTAACTGCTGCCGTCGGCCCCGGTGAGCGCCGAGAACAGCGACTGGTGCACGCCGCTCGCGGTGCCCTGCGCGCCCTCCGCCGGCGGAATGTAGGGCGAGTAGTTGCTCTTGTCGATGTAGAAGACGCCGACCGCGATGACCAGCACGACGACGGCGACCTTGACGGCGGTGACGACGGCCGACACACGCGAGGACATCTTGGTGCCGACGGCGAGCACGACCGTGATCGCGCCGACGATGAGCAACGCGCCCCAGTCGACCGCGAGCGGCCCGAGGTGCATCGTGGTGTGTGCGGTGCCGCCGAGCATGCCGCCGAGATACAGCGACCAGCCCTTGGCGACGACGGCGGAGGCGAGCGCGAACTCGAGGATGAGGTCCCAGCCGATGATCCAGGCGGCGAACTCACCGAAGGTCGCGTACGAGAAGGTGTAGGCGCTTCCGGCGACGGGGACGGTCGACGCGAACTCCGCGTAGCACAGGGCCGCGAGGCCGCACGTGATCGCGGCGAGCACGAAGGCCAGCGAGATCGACGGGCCCGCGACGTTGCCCGCGGTGCGCGCGGTGAGGGTGAAGATGCCGGCGCCGATCACCACGGCGACGCCGAACACGGTCAGGTCCTTGGCGGTCAGCTGCCGCCGCAACCGCGAACCGGGTTCGTCGGTGTCCGCGATGGACTGTTCGACGGACTTGGTGCGCCAGATGCCGACTCCGGGCATGGTGTGCTCCTCGGGATGGAATGGGGCCCGCCGGACCTCGTGGGCGACCGGGGGCACGGCCCTCATGGGCGACGCATTGTGGTGCCGCAGAGAGGGATTGCGTGAGCAATTCAGTGCAGCAATCATGGCACTGTCACTCTTCGTGTCAACATCTTCGGCAACAGCTACGCACGATGCTCAAATGTGACGCCCATCACAACCGAAAGGATGTCACCGTGCTCAGTTTCGATCGGCTCGACGCGGCTCTCCTCGCCGAGCTCACCCACAATCCGCGAGCCGGCATAGTCGATCTGGCAGCGAAGCTCGGCGTCGCCCGCAACACCGTCCAGTCGCGGATCCGGAAGCTCGAGGAGTCGGGCGCCGTGACGGGATATCGCCCGGTGGTCGATCTGCCGAAGCTCGGCCTGCCGCTGCAGGCGTTCATCGGCGCGGAACTCGTGCAGGCGCGGATGGGGCACGTCATCGCGGAGCTCGAACGATTCCCCGAAGTACTCGAGGTGCACGCGACGACGGGCCGGGAGGACTTGCTGATCCGGATGGCGGCACAGTCGCAGGAGGACCTGCTCCTGCAACTCGAACGCATCCACGCGATCGAGGGCGTCGCCCACACCACCACCACGCTGGCCCTGACGACGCCCGTGGCGTACCGGACGCAGCCCCTGCTCGAACATCTCACCCGCGACTCCGGGCACGGGCGCTCCGTGCCGACGAGCGACCGTCGCTGAGGGACGTCGCCGTTCGGCCCACCGGCGCTCGGGGACAACCGCTTCCGGGTCGCGCCCGCACCCGGTGCACGAGCGAGAGGGGAGGCACCGTGGTGCCTCCCCTGTTCGCCGTGCGACCGGCCGGGACGGTACGCCGCCCGCGTCCGTCAGGCCGCGTCGATGCGCTGCTCGGCGAGCCGGTTCGCCGCCGCGCCGGGCCCGATGCCCAGGGTTCGCGACATCGCGAAGATCTCGGCGGTGCGGTCGAAGATTGCGTCCACCCTGGACCGGACGACGCTCGGGTCGGAGCCGTCGACCTCACCGGCGACCTGGATCAGGCCGCCGGCGTTGGCGACATAGTCCGGCACCCAGGTGATGCCCCGGTCGCGGAGCAGATCCTCGACCTCGGGGCGGGCGAGCTGATTGTTCGCGGCACCGCACACCAGCCGCGCCCCGAGCGCGCTGCCGGTCGACGTGGTGAGCGTCCCACCGAGCGCACACGGTGCGTACACGTCCACCGGGGCGTCGACCACGCTGCTCGCGATGCGGACGGGGAAGTCGGCGGCCACCCGGGCCACGGCCCCGGGGTTCACGTCGGCGACCATCACGTCGGCCCCGTCGGCGACGAGCAGCCGCACCAGCTCGTAGCCCACCTTCCCGAGCCCCTCGACACCGACGGTGCGTCCGTCCAGAGATGCTGTGCCCCAGACATGTTCGGCGCCGGCCCGCATCGCACGGAACACTCCGAGCGCGGTGAGCGGCGAGCTGTCCCCGGATCCGCCGGCTGCGGTGGTGCGTCCGACCGCGTGCCGGGTGTGCCGGCCGACGACGTCCAGATCACCGGCGGCGGTGCCGACGTCGGCGGCCGTGACGTAGCGACCGCCGAGGGACTCGACGAACCGTCCGTACGCGGCGAGCAGCGCGTCGCTCTTGTCCGTGACCGGGTCACCGAGGATGACGGCCTTGCCGCCGCCGAGGTTCACCCCGGCGACCGCGGCCTTGTAGGTCATGCCCCACGACAGGCGCAGCACGTCCTCGAGCGCGGTGGCCTCGTCGGCGTAGGGGTAGAAACGGGTGCCGCCGAGGGCGGGGCCGAGCGCGGTGGAGTGGATCGCGACGATCGCGCGCAGGCCGGTGGCGGCGTCCTGACAGAAGACGACCTGTTCGTGCGGACGGTCGGACAGGCGACGGGAACGGTCGAAGACTCCGGCCGGCGCGTGGTCGAGAAGGGTGGCGGTCACGAGTGGATTCCTTTCGGACAGAGACGATTCGGTGACGTCAAAAGGCGGTGACATCGGAAGACGGTGACATCGGAAGACGGTGACATCGGAAGGCGGTGACATCGGAAGGCGGTGGCATCAGAAGTCGGTGTCGATGCCCAGGCCGGCGAGGCGTGTGCGGTACTGCTCAACGGAGCGCAGCTTGACGTCCTCGTAGCCGCGGACCGTGTCCGCCAGCTCCGCGACCTGCACCGCACGGTCGTAGTTCTCGATGTCCAATTCGGCAGCGAGACGGTCGATCGTCGCGGTGTAGTGCTCGAGCAGGGCGCGTTCGACCCTGCGGACGTGGGCGTACCCGAACGGATCGAGCCGGGTGCCGCGCAGCCGGCGGCCCTTGGCCAGCACCCGCAGCGCCACGTGCGACTTCGGACCGAACCCGACCTTCTTCGTGCGACCGAGTGCGCGCAGCACGGGCGGGTGCAGCCGATAGGTCAGTTGCGCTCCGCCGGGCACCTGGGACTGCACCTCGTCGAGGAAGGCGGGGTCGACGAGCATCCGCGCGACCTCGTACTCGTCCTTGTAGGCGGTGAACTTGAACAGTCCGCGCGCGACGGCCGCGCTGAAGTCCGTGCGCGCGGTGACGCGGCGTTCGGCCTCCCACACCGCCTGCACCCGCTCGATGTACCGGGCGGCGAGACGGTCACCCTGGAAGTCGATCAGTGACGCGGCGCGCACCCGCACGAGTCGCAGCACCTCGCCGTCGAAGGTGGTGCCGGCCAGCAGGTGTTCCGGTACGACGGTGGCTCTCCGCTCGGGCCGCGCCGGTTCGGTCGCGGCCGCGAACGCGTCCGGGTCGGCGACCGCCACCCGCCCCCACCGGAACGCCGCGATGTTCGCCGCGACCGCCACGCCGTTGATCTCGATCGCTTCCTCGACGGCCGCGGCGGGGATCTGCAGTCCGCCGAGCTGGTGGGCGGCGCCGACGACGAGGAAGTTCGCGGCGGAGGTGTCACCGAAGAGTGCCTGCGCGGCGGCGAGGGCGTCGAACGAGGCCAGCCGACGGGTCACCGCGTCCAGCCGCGCGAGCAGCTGCTGCTCGTCCGGGTGCCGGATCGACCTGTCGTACACCATGTCCCCGGTGGGGGTGCGGCTCGTCGAGGCGACCGCGACGGTCGAGTGCGGGTCGGCGTAGGCAAGGTTCTTCGCATCCGCCGCGGTCAGCAGGTCCAGCGCCAGCAGGCACGACGCGCCGCCGGTGGTCACCCGGTTCCCCGGTGCGAGGCCGTCGGCGGCGAACCGCAGGTGCGAGACCACCGGGCCCGCCTTCTGGCTCATGCCGATCTGGTCCAGGGACTCGACGTCGAAGCCCGCGCGCAGCGCGGCGGTCGCGAGCACCTGGTTGACGGTGACGATGCCGGTGCCGCCGATGCCGGCGAGGAAGACGTTGCGGGTGCCCTCCGGGGTGTCGACGTCGACGTCGGGCACGGCCGGCGGCGTCGGGACGCTGCGGCGCCGAGCCTTCCGGCCGGGCGACGCCTCGACCGTCACGAACGACGGGCAGTCCCCGTCGAGGCACGAGTAGTCGGTGTTGCAGGAGGTCTGGTCGATTCGGGTCTTCGACCCGAACTCGGTGTCGACCGGCTGCACCGACAGGCAGTTGCTCTTGACGCCGCAGTCGCCGCAGCCCTCGCACACCGCCTCGTTGATCACCACCCGGGTGGTGCGGGCGGGCAGGGTCCCGCGCTTGCGTTGCCGGCGCGCGTCGGCCGCGCAGTGCTGGTCGTAGATGAGCACGGTGACGCCGGGGACCTCGCGCAGCACGCGCTGTGCTTCGTCGAGCCGGTCGCGGTGCCAGACCTGCACGCCGCGGGCGAGGGAGCGCTTGCGGTGCCGCTTCGGGTCGTCGGAGCAGACGATGATCCTGCGCACGCCCTCGGTGGCGAGTTTGCGGGTGAGCGCAGGAACGGTCAGTGCGCCCTCGGCGTCCTGCGCGCCGGTCATGGCGACGACGTCGTTGTAGAGCAGCTTGAAGGTGATGTTCACCCCGGCCGCGACGCACGCCTGCACGGCGAGCTGACCGGAGTGGAAGTACGTTCCGTCGCCGAGATTCTGGAACATGTGGCCGATGTCGGTGAACGGTGCCTGCCCGATCCACTGCGCGCCCTCGCCACCCATCTGGGTCAGGCCGGTGACGGCGCTGTCGGCGCGGCCGGACATGGTGACGAGTGCGTGACAGCCGATGCCGCCGCCGCCGATCGAGCCGTCCGGCAGGGCCGTGGAGCGGTTGTGCGGGCAGCCGCTGCAGAAGTACGGGGCGCGCTTGGCAGACAGCACCTCCAGCGGCAACTGGGGCAACGGCGCAGGTCCGAGGTCGACGTGTCCGCGCAGCACCCGGCGCAGCGGACCGCGGATCCGTCCGGCGGTGAGCTCGCCGTCGACGGGCATCAGCGGCCGGCCGTCGGCGTCCTTCTTGCCGACGATGCGCGGCGGATGGTCGGTGCCGTAGAGGATCTCCCGGATCTGGGTTTCGACGAACGCGGTCTTGTCCTCGACGACGACGAGCTGGTCGAGACCGGAAGCGAATTCGCGTACCAGGTCGGGACCGATCGGGTACGGCATTCCGATGCGCAGCAGCCGGATGCCGGCGCGGTGCAGGTCGGCGTCGGTCACCCCGAGATCGAGCAGGGCCTGTCGCAGCGCGTCGAACGTGGTACCGGTGGCGGCGAGTCCGATCCGGGCGTGCGGGGGGTCGACCTCGACGACGTCCAGGCCGTTGGCCTTCCCGTACGCGTGCACCATCGCCCAGCGCGGCCCGTACAGGTCCGCCTCGGCGATCACGCTGTCGCCCGGGGCCGCCATCGGGCGCTGCCGGTACACGAACAGCCTTCCCTCCCATTCGATCTCGGGAACGGTGATGCGCAGGTCCGCAACCGAACCGTCGACGGACCACGCGCCGTCGGCGACGTCTGCGACGACCTTGAGAGCGACGAGGCAGCCGGACGCGCGCGACAGCGCGACTCCGTGCAGGCCCATCGTGACGATCTCGGCGGCGTTGCGCGGAAACAGGACCGGGATCCCGAGGGCGGCGAGGGACCGTTCGCTCACCGCGGGCACGGTCGACGACTTCGACGCCGGGTCGTCGCCGACCATCAGCAGGACACCGCCGTTCGGGTCCACGCCGTACATGTTCGCGTGCCGCAGCGCGTCGGTGGCCCGGTCCAGGCCGGGCCCCTTGCCGTACCAGACGCCGACCACGCCGTCGTGGGTGGGCGTGCCCGCCCCCAGCTGGCCCTGACTGCCCCATACGGAGGTTGCGGCGAGTTCCTCGTTGAATCCGGGCACGAAGGTGATGTCGTGCTCGGCGAGGACCTTCGGCATGCCGTGCAGCAGCTTGTCGAGCCCGCCGAGCGGGCTGCCGGGATACCCGGAGACGAATGTGGCCACGCGGCGGCCGTCGCGGATGTCGCGCACGTGCTGTTCGACGAGTTGGCGGGCGATCGCCTGGACACCGGTGAGGAGCACCGTGCCCGAGCCGGAGCGGTACCGGTCGTCCAGATCGTAGGGAGAACGCTCGATTTCGCGGACCACGGTTTCGGTCATCGCACTGTTCCTTTGCTGCGACAGGTGCTGCGCACGTCGCTCGAGTCACATCAACTGGTTCAGCAATGATCGACACAGCTGATTGAATCAGTCAACAGACAACTTTTCAGCGGATCATTCTGTTCAGTTGTGACGTGCGACACATCGGGCAGATGGTCACGGTGATCAGCCGTCGGCGCCTCGCCCGGCGCGCGCTCCCGCCGACCGATCCGGTACGGGCTCCGCCGTCCGGTTCCGACCGACGGACTGCGGGCCGCACGCAGCGGCCCGTTCCGGCAGGTCCGCCAGTTCTGCCGGATTTGTCAGAAGCCGGGAGTACCCTGAAGTGGCGCCGGCCGGTTCCGGGTCGGGGCGCCTTGGGGAACTGCTGATGAACGTCTGCGCACCCCGCCGTGCCGGGGCACCGTCGTCCACGGCCGGACCACGGTCCGCGCCGCGGGGGCGCTCGCCGCCCGGATCCACCGCCGGATCGCGCCGATAGACCACATCTGACGGACGCCGCCCCCGCCACCACCGGCGGCACGGATGTCCCCCACCGGATTCACTCCATCGCGACATCGTTCCCGAAAGGACGTTGTCATGCGCACCACCCTCCCGGCCGCGCTGTGCGCGGCCGCCGCCACCCTCCTTTTCGGTTCCGGCCTCGCCGCAGCGCAACCCGCGCCCGATGTCGTCGGCCTCAGCGAACAGCAGGCGATCGCCCTCCTGGACGCGGAAGGCATCCCCTACAGGATCACCAACCGCGCCGGGAATCTGTCCGGCGACTGCCGCGTCACCGAACAACGAGATCGCGGCTACCGCACCGAGGTCGACTACGTGTACGACCACGACGACGACGAGTTCGATCGCGTCGAACGACAGGTGTGGCTGGGCGTGGGTCTCGTCGTCGTCTGCCGCTGAGAGATCCGGAGTCGCCGAGCTACCTGCGCGGTTCGAAGATCTCGAGCTGCGCGCGGGCACGGAGCGTGTCGGCGTCCACGGTGTAGAGGGCGTCGAGATAGGCCACGGCGAACGTGCCGGGGCCCGCGGCGGCCGCCTCGGCGATCTCCGCGGCGACGGCGACATGCACGTGGGCCGCGGCGAGCCCGATCAACGGCGTCGGTGCGACGGCGAGGTATGCGGCGACGAGACCGCCGAGGGCACAACCCGTGGCCGTCACCTGCTGCAGCATCGCACTGCCACCGCCGACCCGCACACCGATCACTGCCCCGCCGGCGTCCTGGCCGACGAGGTGATCGATTGCGCCCGAAGCCGATACGACCTCGGCACGATCGAGCAGGGCCAGCGCCGCCGGGACCGCCGCCGCCGCGTCGGCGGAACTGTCGACGCCGCGGGTCCCGCCCCGCAGGCCCGCCAGGGCGATGATCTCGGAGGCGTTGCCGCGGATCGCCGTCGGCCGGTGCGCCAGCAGTTCGGCGGCGAGGTCGCTGCGCCACGGCAGACCGCCCACGCCCACCGGGTCGAGGACCCACGGGGTGCCGGCCTCGTGAGCGCTGCGGGCCGCGAGACGGAACGCCTCCGCGGTGGCATCGTCGGGGGTGCCGACGTTGATCAGGACGCCGTCGGCCGCCCGCGCGAATCCGCCGGCCTCGTGCACGTTGTCGATGTGCGCATTGCTCGCGCCCGCCGCCAGAAGCACGTTGGTCACGAAGTTCGCCGAGACCACGTTCGTCAGGGACTGCACCACCGGCGTCCGCGACCGCAGTTCCCCCAGCGCCCCGGCCACGGCGTCGACCGTCGGGACACGGCGCGAAGTCGTCACGAATCTCCCTTTCTCACATACGAATCGCGTGGGTGCGGCAGCTGGATCCGGGATCTCACGTCCCGAACACGCGTTCCACGACTGCCCGCGCACGCCGGGTGACCCGCAGATAGTGGTCGAGGAACTCGGAGGCGTCACCCCCCGGCCAGCCGGCGACCTGCGCCACCGCCGAGAGCAGCTTCCCCGGACCGGGCAGCTGATCGGTCCGTTTGCCGCGCACCAGCACGAGCGCGTTGCGGGCGCGGGTGGCGGTGAGCCACGCGTCGCGCAGCAGTGCGACGTCCGCGCTGCTGAGCAGTTCGGCGGCACCGATCGCGTCGAGCGTCTCGAGCGTCGACGTATTGTGCAGCGACTCGATGTTGTGAGCGTGCTGCAGCTGCAGCAGCTGCACGGTCCATTCGATGTCGGCCAGACCGCCGCGGCCCAGCTTGGTGTGCGTGGCGGGATCGGCGCCGCGCGGCAACCGTTCCGAGTCGACGCGAGCCTTCATCCGGCGGATCTCGCGCACCGCGTCGTCCGACACCCCGCCGGCCGGGTACCGGGTGGCGTCGATCATGTGCAGGAAGCGCAGCCCGAGGTCGGCGTCCCCGGCCACCGCGTCGGCCCGCAACAGTGCCTGCACCTCCCACGTCTGCGCCCACTGCGCGTAGTACGCCTGGTAGGACGCGAGGGTGCGCACCATCGGGCCGCTGCGCCCCTCGGGTCGCAGCCCGGTGTCGACCTCGAGCGGCGGATCCGTGCTCGGCGCACCGAGCAGGGCGCGCACCCGCTCGGCGACCTGGTTCGCCCACTTCACCGCGGCGGTCTCGTCGGCGCCGGCGGTCGGTTCGCACACGAACAGCACGTCGGCGTCGGATCCGTAGCCCAGCTCGCCACCGCCGAGGCGGCCCATGCCGATGACCGCGAGCCGTGCCGGAGCCGGCCCGTCCTCCAGCTCGGACGCCTTGATCACGGCGCTCAGGGCAGCCTCGAGCACGGCCGCCCACACGGCGGACAGCGCGCGGCACACCTGCGGTACGTCCAGCATTCCGAGAATGTCGGCGCTG
Source organism: Rhodococcus ruber (assembly GCF_016804345.1). Taxonomy (NCBI): domain Bacteria; kingdom Bacillati; phylum Actinomycetota; class Actinomycetes; order Mycobacteriales; family Nocardiaceae; genus Rhodococcus; species Rhodococcus ruber. The sequence goes on from NZ_CP044211.1 coordinate 3,574,305, forward strand.
GCGATACGGGCGAGTTCGGCCCGGCGCAACGACCGGGCCGCGTTGATGGCCCTGTCGGGGGTGCCGTAGCGGGCCGAGGAGGTGACGATGGCCTTGGCGACCTCCTCGGGCTGCGGTTCGAGGAGCCGGGGACCACCGGCGCCGTCCGCATAGAGCCGGACGACGTCCGGGGCCCGAACCAGCAGATTCGACACGTAGGCGGAGGAACCGAGCACGGTCATGAGCCGGTCCGCGACGGACGGCTCGTCGCGCAGCGTCCGCAGGAACCACACCCGGTCGACGAGCGCCTCCGACAGGCGGCGGTAGGCGAGCAGGCCGGCGTCGGGGTCGCTCGTCTCCCCCAGTGCCTCGAGCAGCTGGGGCAGCAGCAGCGCCTGGATGCGGGCCTTGCGCGAGGCGCCACCGGACAGCGCCGTCAGGTGGCCGAGGGCGTTCTCCGGTGCGCTGTAGCCGAGTGCGGCGAGCTGGCGGACCGCGGCGTCGGGCGACAGCCGCAGCGCCTCCTTGTCCACCCGGGCGACCGACTCGAGCAGCGGGCGGTAGAACAGCTTCGCGTGCAGTTTGCGTACCCGGGCCGCGTTGCGCTTGATCTCCGCCTCGAGCACGCCGAGCGCGTCGTGCCGGCCGTCGGGGCGCATGTGCGCGGCGCGAGCGAGCCAGCGCATCGCCTCCCGGTCCTCGGGGGGCGGCAGCGTGTGCGTGCGTTTGAGCCGTTGCAGCTGCAGCCGGTGCTCGAGCAACCGCAGGAACTCGTAGGAGGCCCGCAGGTTCGCGGCGTCGTCGCGCCCGACGTATCCCCCGTCGGCGAGGGCGGACAGCGCCTGCACCGTGTTCGGCACGCGGAGCGACTCGTCGGCGCGGCCGTGCACGAGCTGCAGCAGCTGGACCGCGAACTCGACGTCGCGCAGGCTGCCGCGGCCGAGCTTGAGTTCGCGCTCGCGCAGTTCGGCGGGCACGAGCTCCTCGACGCGCCGGCGCATCGCCTGCACCTCGGGCACGAACGCATCCCGCTCGGACGCCGTCCACACCATCGGACTGAGTGCCTCGACGTAGCGGCGACCGAGATCGAGGTCGCCGGTCATCGGCCGGGCCTTGAGCAGCGCCTGGAACTCCCAGGTCTTGGCCCAGCGCTGGTAGTACGCGACGTGCGAGTCCAGGGTGCGGACCAGTTCGCCGCGTTTGCCCTCGGGACGCAGCGCGGCGTCGACCTCGAAGAACGCCGAGGTGCCGATCCGCATCATCTCCCCGGCGATGCGGCTGGCGCGGGCATCGGACGGCTCGGCGACGAACACGACGTCGACGTCGCTGACATAGTTGAGCTCGCGGGCCCCGCACTTGCCCATCGCGATCACGGCCAGGTCGACGGGGCAGGGACCGTCCGTGACGACGTTGGCGACGGCCACCGCCAGGGCCGCCGTCAGGGCCGCATCGGCGAGATCCGCGAGCCGCTGGCCCACCTCGAGGTACGGCAGGACCGGTTCGTTCTCCACGACGGCGGCGAGATCGGCGGCCGCGAGCAGCGCCAACTGATCGCGGTAGCCGGTGCGCAGAGCCGCCACCGCGGCCGGACCGGTGATCTTCGCCCGGTAGATCAGACGGTTCTCGCCCGTCCCGGCCTCGGGCTCGGCGTCGACACAGCCGAGCATCCGCTCGGTGAGGGTTCGCCGGTCGGGCAGGTGCAGCGCCCCGGCGAGATCACGCCACCGCTCCGGGTGGGCGACGATGTGGTCGCCGAGGGCGGACGAGCCTCCGAACAGGCCGAACAGCCGCCCGCGCAGTCCCTTGTCGGTGCGCAGCGCGGCGACGAGTTCCGCCCAGCCATCCCCGAGCGCGTCGTGCAGGCGGGCCAGGGTCCGCAGCGCGAGGTCCGCGTCGGGTGCGCGCGAGAGCGCCCACAGCAGTTCGGTGCTCTCGGTGCCGGTCCAGCCGAGCTGCCGGAGCTCGTCCGGCGCGGTCGGAGCGAGCAGGCCGAGCCGCCCGGCGCTCGGTATCGCCGAGCGCGCCGCCGGCGGTCTCACCATGGTGGCGTCGTTCCGGCGCGGGACACTGCCGCCCGAGTGGGCACGGACCTCACCTCTTCGTCGTCGTCAACCGGCCGGTCCGCGGCGACTCCCCCGGGCGGCCGCGGCCGGCAAGGGGTTACAAGCCCAGATACTGATCCAGTTCGTACGGGGTGACCTGGCTGCGGTAGTTCTCCCACTCCGTCCACTTGTTGCGGAGGAAGAAGTTGAACACATGCTCCCCGAGTGCCTCGGCCACCAGTTCCGACTTCTCCATCTCCCGCAGGGCGATGTCGAGGTCGGTGGGCAGCTCGCGGTACCCCATCGCACGCCGTTCCGCGGAGGTCAGCGCCCACACGTCGTCCTCGGCCTCGGGCCCGAGCTCGTAGCCCTTCTCGATGCCGCGCAGGCCGGCGGCGAGCAGCACCGCGAACGTCAGGTACGGGTTGCAGGCCGAGTCGGGTGTGCGGATCTCGACCCGGCGCGACGACGCCTTGCTCGGCGTGTACATCGGCACCCGCACCAGGGCGGAACGGTTGGACGGGCCCCAGCACGCTGCGGTGGGCGCCTCGCCGCCGTGCACGATGCGCTTGTACGAGTTGACCCACTGGTTGGTCACGGCACTGATCTCGTTGGCGTGCTCGAGCACCCCGGCGATGAACGCCTTGCCGGTCGCCGAGAGCTGCAACGGATCGTCCGGATCGTGGAACGCGTTGTTCTCGCCCTCGAACAGGCTCATGTGGGTGTGCATGGCCGAGCCCGCGTGCTCGCGGAACGGCTTGGGCATGAACGTCGCGCGCACGCCCTCCGACATCGCGATCTCCTTGACCACGTAGCGGAAGGTCATCACGTTGTCGGCCATGGACAGCGCGTCGGCGTACCGCAGGTCGATCTCCTGCTGACCGGGTGCGGTCTCGTGGTGGCTGAACTCGACGGAGATGCCCATCGACTCGAGCGCGTCGATGGCGTGCCGGCGGAAGTTCGGGGCCGAGCGGTGCACCGACTGGTCGAAGTAGCCGCCGTCGTCGGCGGGCACCGGCAGCGCCCCCGGTTCACCGTTCTCGATGAGGAAGAACTCGATCTCGGGATGCACGTAGCAGCTGAATCCCAGGTCGGACGCCTTGTTGAGCTGGCGACGCAGCACGTGTCGCGGGTCGGCCCAGCTGGGGGTGCCGTCGGGCATGGTGATGTCGCAGAACATGCGGGCCGAGTACTGCTGACCCTTGCCGTCGGCCCACGGCAGCACCTGGAAGGTCGAGGCGTCCGGGCGGGCGACCATGTCGGCCTCGGAGATGCGGGAGAAACCCTCGATGGCCGAGCCGTCGAACCCGATGCCCTCCTCGAAGGCTCCTTCGAGTTCGGCCGGGGCGATCGCCACCGACTTGAGGGTTCCGACGACGTCGGTGAACCACAAGCGCACGAACCGAATGTCGCGCTCTTCGAGGGTGCGGAGCACGAACTCCTTCTGGCGATCCATACGGCCGAGACTAGGCACAGTGCGTTAAATCCGTGTTACATCCGCGGGTTGTGGTTCCGGCGTGTCGCTCACATCGTCGGGTGGTCAGCACCGCAGGTCCGCGGCGGGCGCCTGCCCGGTCACGAAATAGCCGGTCACCGGGTCGTCGACGCAGTCCTCGCCGTCCAGGACGACGGTGTGCTGGGTACCCCTGAAGGTGACGAGCGTGCCACCGAGTTGCCGGGCCAGGTCCACCCCCGCCTGGTACGGCGTCGCGGGGTCCCCGGTGGTGGAGACGACGAGCACGGTCGGCAGGCCCGGCACGTCCGGGGTGTGCGGCGCACCGGTGGGCGGCACCGGCCAGAAGGCGCACAGATCCCGCGGCGCGGCGCCGCTCGCGCGGCCGTCGTCGAGGAACGGCGCCGCCTGCCGGTACAGCCGGTCGGCCTCGGCCGCGACGGCCGGGTCCGTCACCGGCGGATCGTCCACGCACCGGATCGCATTGAACGCGTCGGTGGCGTTGGTGTAGGTGCCGTCGTCGCCGCGTCCCTCGTACAGGTCCGCGAGCAGCAACAGCGTGTCGCCCCGGCCGTCGGTCAGCGCCGCGAGGCCCGCCCGCAGCGAACCCCACAGCCGCGGCGAGTACAGGCCCTGCTGCACCCCGGTGACCGCGTCCCGGTGGCTCAGACCCCGCGGATCCGTGGTGTCCGCGGGCGCCGCGATCAACGGATCCACGAGAGCGCGGAACTTCTCCACCGCCGCAGCCGGGTCGGTGCCGAGCGCACAGTCGTCGTAGCGGGCGCAGTCCGCCGCGAACGCGTCGAACGCGGTCTGGAAGCCGGCCGCCTGCAGCAGGACCTCGTCGAGGGGATCCTGCTCGGGATCGAGCGCACCGTCGAGCACCATCGTCCGCACCCGGTCGGGGAAGGTCTCCGCATAGAGCGTGCCGATCCGGGTGCCGTACGAGAAGCCGAGGTAATTGAGTCTCTCGTCGCCGAGGACGGAACGGAGCACGTCCATGTCGCGCACCACTTCGCGGGTGCCCACGTGGGCGAGCAGGTCGGTGCCGGTGCGTTGCGCGCAGGCCTCGGCGTAGTCGCGGTGCCGCTGCTCCGTGCGCGCGATGCCCTCGGGACTCATGTCGCCGTCGTCGAACGCGCGGTCGGCGTCCGCCTCGGCGTCGGTGCGGCAGCGCACCGCGGGCTCGGAGGCGCCGATGCCGCGGGGATCGAAGCCGATCACGTCGAAACGGTCGGTCAGCTCGGTGCCGTCGGCGACGGTGGCCAGCCCGAGCCCGGACGCACCCGGTCCGCCGGGGTTGACGAGCAGCGAGCCGATCCGCTGCCCCGACGCGGGCGAACGCGAGATCGCCACGGTGATCGTCTCCCCGCCCGGGTCGTCGTAGTCCAGCGGCACCGTGATCCGCGCACACTGCACGCCGCGCGGCAGCGAGCCGGCGTCGGCGCCGTAGTCCCGGCAGGACTCCCACTGCACCTGCTGTCCGTAGAACTGCTCGAGGCCGGCCGGGGCGCCGAGCGGCGCCGTCCGCGGCGGCGCGGTCTCGGTCGTGGTGCTGCATCCGGCGGCGAGCAGCGCCACGGCGGTCACCGCGACGGCGCGGAGTGGAAGGGACGACACCCAGCGATGGTGCCACGGGAGGTACCGCAGCCGGCTCGGTGGTTCGGGACTGGTACCGCGGCCGGCTCGGTGGTTCGGGACCGGTCCTGCGGCCGCGACCGGCGGATGTGACCAATCGCACCGCCGGTGCCGCTACTGCCCGGATGACGCCGGTGGCAGACTGAGACCGTCATCACCCAACCCGGGGACCCGCACGGGCCTCGAGGCAGAAAGGGACCTCTGATGTCCGAATCCACGACTGCCCTCTACGGCGGCTCGACTCCGTCCGACGCTCCTCGCCGCAAGACGCGGGTCCATCACCTGCAGGCCATGAAGGCCGAGGGCCGGCGCTGGGCCGAGCTGACGGCGTACGACTACTCGAGCGCCCGCATCTTCGAGGAGGCCGGCATCCCGGTGCTGCTCGTGGGCGACTCCGCCGCGAACGTCGTCTACGGCTACGACACGACCGTGCCGGTCACGGTCGACGAGATGCTCCCCCTCGTACGCGGCGTGGTGCGCGGCGCCCCGCACGCACTGGTGATCGCCGACCTGCCGTTCGGCACCTACGAGGCCTCGCCGGAGCAGGCCCTCGCCACCGCCATCCGCTTCATGAAGGAAGGCGGCGCCCACGCCGTCAAGCTCGAGGGCGGCGAGCGGGTCGCCGCGCAGATCGCCGCGATCACCGCCGCCGGCATCCCCGTCCAGGCGCACGTCGGTTTCACCCCGCAGTCGGTCAACAGCCTCGGCGGTTTCCGGGTGCAGGGCCGCGGCGACGGCGCCGAACAGCTCGTCGCCGACGCCATCGCCGTGCAGGAGGCCGGGGCCTTCTCCGTGGTCATGGAGATGGTGCCCGCCGACATCGCCGGTCAGGTCACCCGCAAGCTGACCATCCCCACGGTCGGGATCGGTGCCGGAAACGAGTGCGACGCCCAGGTCCTCGTGTGGCAGGACATGGCCGGATACACCAGCGGCAGGACCGCGAAGTTCGTCAAGAAGTTCGGCAGCGTGGGCGACGAACTGCGCCGCGCGGCCGCCGAATATGCTGCAGAGGTGGCGGCCGGGACGTTCCCCGGTCCCGAGCATTCCTTCTGATCCGGCAGGGCGAGGGAACCTGCGGCCGGTCCGGCCGCAGGTTCCCTCGCCCGCAGGCCCGGGCCGTACCGACCCACGAGGTGCACCGCAGATGATTCGTCCCCGTCGCACACTGCTCGCCGTTGCCGTCGCCGGTGCGACGATCGCCGGCCTGGCCGGGTGCGCGTCCGGCGGCCAGCCCGCCCCCAGCGGCTCGAGTTCCGTGTCGGCGCAGCCGACGACGGACGCGACATCGGAGCCGAGCACGCTTCCGGGTGGAGTCACGGAGCCCCAGGCCGCCGAGCTGTGCTCGCAGATGGAGGCCCAGCTGCAGAGCTGGCGCACCTACACCCCGTCCATGAGCAAGCCCGGTCTGAACCTGCTGGTCGGCGAGTGGGCCGCCCGCAACGGCATCGACATGCTGGCGCTCGCCCGGGACCGTGACCGGGTCGACGCGATCGCCTCCGCCCAGTGCCCCGAGGTGCGCGGCGAGGCACTCGAGGCGCTGCAGATCCCGACCCTCGCGTCCGCCCTGGTCGGCTTCTGATGCCGTTGCGGCAGCCGTACCCGCCGATCGAGCCGCACGAGCAGGGCATGCTCGATGTCGGTGACGGCCAGCGCGTCTATTGGGAGGTCAGCGGCAATCCGGCCGGCAAGCCGGTGGTGTTCCTGCACGGCGGCCCCGGCGGCGGCACCGTCCCCGCACACCGCCGGTTCTTCGATCCGGAGGCGTACCGGATCGTGCTGTTCGATCAGCGCGGCTGCGGCCGGTCGGTCCCGCACGTCGCCGACGGCGCCGATCTGTCCGCCAACACCACCGAGTACCTGCTCGCCGACATCGAAGCCTTGCGGCGGCGGCTGGGGATCGGCCGTTGGCAGGTGTTCGGTGGCTCGTGGGGGTCGACACTGGCGCTGGCGTATGCGCAACGGCATCCGCACCGGGTCACCGAGCTGGTGCTGCGCGGCATCTTCCTGCTGCGCAGCAGCGAGATCGACTGGTACTACAAGGGCGGTGCCGGACAGCTCTTCCCCGAACTGTGGGAGCGCTTCCTGGAACCGCTGACCGGCGCGCCGGAGGGCGAGCATCCGGTCGACACGTACCACCGGCTGCTGCATTCGCCCGACCCCGACGTCGCGCTGCGGGCCGCCGTGGCGTGGTCGACGTGGGAGGGTGCGACCAGCGCCCTGCTGCCCGCACCGGAACGGGTGGCGGAGACGTCGGACCCGCGTTTCGCGCTGGCGTTCGCCCGCATCGAGAACCACTACTTCCGCCACCGCGGTTTCCTCGAGGAAGGGCAGCTGCTGCGCGACGCCGGGCGGCTGCACGCCGTTCCCGGGGTGATCGTGCAGGGCCGCTACGACGTGGTGTGCCCCGCGACGAGCGCGTGGGAACTGCACAAGGCATGGCCCGGCTCGGACTTCGTCGTCGTCGACGACGCCGGGCACGCCGCGAACGAACCCGGCATCACCCATCACCTGCTCGAGGCGACCGACCGCTTCCGCTGAACCTCATTCGAGGCGGCCGAACCCGACCACCGCCGAGTCGGACGTGACGTCGACGGTGTGCACGCGGATACGGCCGAGTTCGTTGCCGCCGACGGTCGTCGCGGTGTCGCCGTCGACCGCGACGACGATGTTGGTGTGCTGGCCGACCCACAGCTCGTTCTCGTACAGCACCACATCACCCACCACCGGCCGGTAGCCGCCGCCGGCCGGTTCGAATCGGCCGGCCGAGTCGTAGTACTCCTGCAGGGTGTACACGCCGGGGATCCGCCAGTGCCCGGAATGCGGATTGGCCAGCGGGCGGCCCGCTTCCCGCATGATCCAGCTGACGAAGTTCGCGCACCACGGCTCCTCGGCGCCCTCGGAATAGAAGGTCCCGGGTCGCTGCGTGCGGTGTTCGTCCCCGAGCAACTCCACGATCCGCGCCTGCGGCTGCGTCAGCGACGAGGTGTCCACGTCCGGGAAATCGGCGGTGTCCCAGGGCAGGTATCGGCTCGGTACCGCGCCGAGCACCAGCACCGCGGCGAGGACCACGAGCGCCACCGCGGCGACGATGCCGGCGAACAGGCCCCGCGGCCGCCGCTCGCGGCCGGCAGCGCCGTCACGCCGGGTACGCAAACCGCACCTTCCGCGTCTGCGGGTCGGCGTGTGTGAGCCGGATCCGGATTCGGCTGCCTTCCTTCGGTTCCCCGGTGCACGGGGCGATCACGGTGGCGTCGGGCACGAACACCTCGGCGTCCCGGCGGCCGTTCGTCGCGCGCAGGACCGTCGCATCGAACGTCTCCCCCACGTGCGGGGCGAGGACCGTCGCCTCGGTGAGTTCGATGCACGCGCGGGTCACCTTCCCGGCGAGCGCATCGGAACCGGTCATGGTCTCGCGAAGCTCCGGGAGCGCCGCGCGCACGGATGCCGGCACGTCGGTGCCGGCACAGACCGCCAGGCACACCTCCGTCGCGAACCGGTCGGCCAACCGCCGCAGCGGCGCCGTGACGTGTGCGTACGGCGCTCCGATCGCCCCGTGCCCCGGCTGCTCCGGCACCTCGCCGTCGAACGCGACGTACGACGCGCCGCGCAGCAGCGCGGGGGCCTCGCTCATCAGCACCAGCGTGCCGGGCACGGTCATGTCGAGGCCGGCCAGGAAACTACCCACCGGCACATCGGCCGGCCAGGGCACGCCCAGGGCGGAGGCGGTGCGCCGCAGTTGCGTCACGGCTTCGGGAGCGGCCGCCGGCAGGGTTCGCAGCAACCCGATCCGCGCGTCGAGCATCATCTGCGCCGCGCACATTCCGGTCAGCAGCGAGACATGGGAGTTCCAGTCGTCGACCTCCGTGCGCGGCTGGGTGGTCAACCGCCAGCCGTTCCCGTCGGCGATCACGTCCTGTTCGGGCAGCCGCAGTTCGATCGCGCCCCGGGCCCGGGCCGCCGCTTCGCGGAGCCGGCCGAACTCGGGCAGCGCCGCGATCGACGGGTGCACGACACCGGCGTCGACACCGGCCTGCACCCCGGCGTAGTCGAACCGTGCGACGGATCGGACCAGTGCGCGCCGCACCGTCACGTCCACAGGCTCGGCGGCCTCGTCGAGAACGATGCGCCACAGCGCCGCCGGGCGCACGCGGCCGGGCAGCAGACTGGCCGCGTCCTCGGACAACGACCGCGGATGCAGCGGGACCGACCCGTCGGGCAGGTAGTAGGTCTGACCGCGGCGCCTGCTCTCGCGGTCGAGCGCGCCGCCGGGGGCGACGAAGGCCGCGACGTCGGCGATCGCGTAGTGCAGGACGAATCCGTCGACGGTCCGCTCGAGGTGCAGGGCCTGGTCGAGATCCATCGATCCCGGTGGGTCGATGGTCACCAGGGGCAGATCCGTGCGGTCCACCCGCGCGGCGGACCAGCGGTCGGCTGCGGCGTCGGCCTCGGCGACGGCGGGCAGGGGGTAGTCGTCGTCGAGCGCGAATTCGGCGCGGACGGCACCGAAGTCGATCGCGGGCGCGACGACGATGCGGGTGTGCGTCACCGTGCCGGGGAACCGCTCAGCGGTTCCATTCCTCGTCGGCCTCGTCCGCTGCCTTGTTGCGCTCGGCCGCGATCTCGAGTGCCCGTTCGGCGGTGGCGCGGTCCGGGTACGGCCCCATGCGGTTCAGCGCGCTCGGGTCCTTCCCCTGGCTGACCTTTCCGGTGTGTACGTCGTAGTACCAGCCCTCGTCGCTCATGACTCCCAGTCTGCCCCACGCGGCGCCGAGTGTCGGGGTAACCCGCGTGCGACGGCGCGGCTGGTACGGTCGGCCCCTGGTCCCCGCTCGACGACGCGAAAGGAATCGCATGTCGTACCTGCTCTACGACTTCCTGCTCCCCTACCTGGGACACGAGGCCGCCTCCTACTGGGCGCACCTGCTGGTCGTCGCCCCGATCTGAGCCGGGTGGGCGGACGAGCCGGCCTGTAAGCCGGATCCTGTACCCCGCCGAGGCGGGGTGGCGACCATCCATCTGGGCACACCGTCGCCGGGTACCTCGAGCGGTTCACCCGCAGGCTCGGGCGAGCAGCCCTCGGACACCTGCGCAGCCGCACCGACGGGTCGGTGCGGCCTTCAACCTTGCTCCGGGCGGGGTTTACCGAGCCACCCCGGTCACCCGGGGTGCTGGTGCGCTCTTACCGCACCGTTTCACCCTTACCCACCCCGAAGGGTGGGCGGTCTGATTTCTGTGGCACTGTCCCGCGAGTCACCTCGGGTTGCCGTTAGCAACCGCCCTGCTCTGTGGAGTCCGGACTTTCCTCGATCCAGGGCCTGGCACCGCCACGGTGCCGGTTCCCTGTGCCGCGGTCGCCCGGCCAACTCGTCCGCGTCGATCAGCGTACTGCCTCACGTGTCGCAAATGCGAACTACGGTACCGCCATGGCGAGATATGTGGCTCTGCTGCGCGGCATCAACGTCGGCGGCATCACCATCGCGATGGCGGATCTGAAGGACGTGTTCTCCGGACTCGGTTTCGGGAACGTCCGCACCGTGCTCGCGTCGGGCAACGTGCTGTTCGACGCCGGCCCGGCCGACACCGCCGAATCGAAGGCACGGATCGAGGCGGCGCTGCGCGCTCGATTCGGCTACGAGGCGTTCGTGTTCGTCCACGATCAGGCCGCCGTCGCGGCGATCGTCGACGCCTACCCGTTCCAGGAGCGCGACGGCCGGCACGCATACGCGATCTTCGTCGCCGATCCCGCGCTTCTGGACGAACTCGCGGCGACGGCGGCGGGTCTCGACCCGGCGGTCGAGCGCGTCGCCCGGGGCGACGGCGTCCTGTACTGGGACGTCGAGCGCGGGCAGACGGTCCGGAGCGCCTTCGGCCGGAGCCTCGGCAAGCCCCGCTACAAGGCGGTGACCACGACGCGCAACCTGCGCACGCTGCGGAAACTGCAGGTGTGAACGACGGAACGCCGCGTGCGGGGTCGGGCGCCCGCGGACGGGGTCAGTCCGTCGCCGGAGGTACGCGATCGGGGTCGTAGTCGTCGAGACCGGCGGCGATGCGTTCCTGTTCGGTGCGATATTCGAGATAGTCGTCGTCGAGGCGTTCCGGCGCTTTGCCGTGCTCACGGCGATCGCGGGTGACGTGTTCCGTCGGAGTGATGACGTCGTCGAGATTCGGCTCGTCGTGCGGTTCGGTCATTGTCGGCACCTCCGAATGCTGCCCGGACTGCTGCTCTGGCCACCGTCGGTGTGATCACCGTCGGTGTGATCACCGTCGGTGTGATCACTGTCGGTGTAACCACTCTCGCTGGTGCATACCCCACGTGTCGGTCACCGAACCGGGACGCCGCCGGTGTGTCCTTTGGGCGGCTACCGCAGCCCAAAGGACACACCGATGCCGCGGGCGCCTACAGGTGCGAGGTGTCGTTGACCAGGCGCACGGCCGCGCCGCCGTCGGGATAGAACTCGGCGATGCTCAGCGACGCGAGGTCCAGGTGCAGGCGATACAGCAGCGACGGCCCGGCATCGAGCGCCATCTGCAGCAGGGTCTTGATCGGCGTGACGTGGGAGACGACGAGTAGGTTCGCCCCGCCGTACTCCGCGACCAGATCGTCCCGGACAGCAGCGAGACGGCCGCGGACCTCGTCGAAGCTCTCCCCACCCGGCGGGCGCACCGAGGTGTCGCCCAGCCAGCGACGGTGCAGATCGGGGTCACGCTGTGCCGCCTCGCGGAAGGTCAGTCCCTCCCACTTGCCGAAGTCGGTCTCGAGGAGCCCGTCGTGCACCGTCACGGGCAGACCGAGCACCGCCGCGGCGGCCTCGGCGGTCTCTCGCGCCCGTCCGAGCGGCGACGAGACCACCGCGGCGACATTGCCACGCTCGCCGATCCGACGGGCAGCCGCGCGCGCCTGCGCGCGGCCCAGCTCGGTCAGCGGCGGATTACCGCGCCCGGAGTAGCGGCGCTCCACCGACAGCGGGGTCTGCCCGTGCCGCAGCAGCAGCATCCGCGTGGGTGTCCCGACGGCACCGGTCCAGCCGGGCGATTTCGCCGGCGGCGCCGATGCGGACGACGGCGGTTCGGAACCTGTGGTGGCCGAGGCAGCACCGTCCATCGCCTCGTTGGCGAGCCGGTCGGCGTAGGCGTTCTCCGCGCGCGGCACCCAGGTGAACTCGACCCGCGAGAATCCTCCGGCCAATTCGCGGGCACGCGCGGCGAGCGGAATCATGTCCGGGTGCTTGATCTTCCATCGGCCCGACATCTGCTCGACGACGAGCTTGGAATCCATCCGGACGTCGACCTCGTCGGCCCCGAGTTCGGCGGCGGCGGTCAATCCGGCGATCAGGCCTTGGTATTCGGCCACGTTGTTGGTGGCGCGGCCGATGCTCGCGCTGCGTTCGGCCAGCACGGCCTCGCGGTCGGCATCGAAGACCACCGCACCGTAGCCGGCCGGTCCGGGGTTGCCGCGCGAACCGCCGTCGGCCTCGACAACGACCCGGCTCAAATCCCGGATTCCTTGGTACGTACCAGGATCGCGTTGCATTCGGGGCAGCGCACGAGCGCCTCGGGCGGGGCGGCGGCGATGCGAGAGATCTCGCCGCGGTCGAGTTCGAGGCGGCACGCGCCGCACCGTCGCGCCTGCAGCAGGGCCGCGCCGGTGCCGGTCTTCGACCGCTGCGCCTCGTACTGGTCGACGAGCTCGGCGGGAAAGGCCTCCACGAGTGCCGCGCGGTCGCTCAGGCACCGCTGCTCGGCGACCTCGATGTCGGCGAGCGCTTCGTCGCGCAGGCGGACGGCGTCCGCGAGTTCGGCGTCGACGCTCGACAGCCGCGCGCCGGCGTGGTCGTGGTCGGCCTTGGACGCCTCCCGGCGTTCCATGACCTCGAGCAGCTCGTCCTCGAGCAGCGCCTGCCGCCGTTCGAGACTGGTCAGCTCGTGCTGGAGTTCGGACAGCTGCTTGGCGGCCACGCTGCCGCCGGCGAGGAGCTTGCGGTCGCGCTCCTCCCGTTGGCGGACCGCCTCGACCTCCCCTTCGAGCTTGCGGATGTCGCGGTCGAGGTCGTCGAGGATGATCTCGACGGCGACGGCGGCGTCCCGCCGCGCGGTGCGTTCCGCCTCGAGCCGTTCGACCTCCTGCTGTTCGGGCAGGGTGCGGCGCCGGTGCGCCAGGCGGGTCACCTCGGTGTCCACAGCGGCGAGGGCCAGGAGCTTGGACTGCACGGCGGGTTCGACGTTCACTCGGCGGGTTCCTGCTTTCGGCGGCGAGATCTGGGGGTGATAGCTGCCTACCGTACCGCGCGGCCGGTCACGAGGAACCCGGACCTACCGGGCGGCGGTGGTCCAGGGATCGGTGCGTAGCTCGCTGACGCGGGCCGCCCACCCGTCGCGATCGGCGAACGCGGCGTCGAGCACTCCTTTCGCCTGCGCACACCACGGGTACTCGCTGGCCCAGTGCGCGACGTCGACGAGCGCGGGTCCGCCGGCGCGCAGGTGCTCGTCGGCCGGATGGTGCCGCAGATCCGCGGTGACGTACGCATCGACGCCGAGCCGTGCGACGGTGCCGAGAAAGGAGTCGCCGGAGCCGCCGCACACCGCAACGGTGCGGACGATCCGGTCGGGGTCGCCGGCACCGCGGACCCCCCACTCCGTGGCCGGCAGTGCCGCGGCGACGCGTTCGGTGAACTCGCGCAGCGTCTGCGGCACCGGGAGGTCGCCGACGCGGCCCAGTCCCCGCGAGCCGGGCAGCTCGGCCAGTTCGAGCACGTCGAACGCGGGTTCCTCGTAGGGGTGCGCCGCGCGCAGAGCGGCAAGCACCCGGCCGCGCACGGATCGCGGGGCGACGACCTCGACGCGGTCCTCGGCGACGCGCTCGAGTTCGCCGACGGTGCCGATCGCCGGATCCGCGCCGGCCTCGGGACGGAACTGTCCGGTCCCGGAGGTCGTCCAGCAGCATTCGCGGTAGTTGCCGAGCCGGCCCGCGCCGGCGTCGAACAGGGCGGCGCGCACCTGTTCGGCCGAGTCGGCGGGCACGAGGACCACCCACTTGTCGACGGCCGGTTCGGGCTTGGGCTCGATCGGCCTCAGTCCGGTCAGGCCGAGCGCCTGTGCCAGCGCGTCGGACACGCCCGGATCGGCGCGGTCGGCGTTGGTGTGGGCGGTGAACAGCGCGCAGCCGCCCCGGATGAGCCGGTGGATCAGGGCGCCCTTCGGGGTGTGCGCGCCGACGGTGTCGACACCGCGCAGCAGCAGCGGGTGGTGCACGAGGAGCAGTTGTGCGCCCCAGTCGAGGGCTTCGTCGACCACGGCCGCGGTGGCGTCGACCGCGAGCAGCACCCTGTTCACAGGTTCGTCGGGATCGCCGGCGACCAGTCCGACCGAGTCCCACGACTCGGCCAGCGACGGCGGGTAGGCCGTCTCGAGCACGTCGATCACCTCGCGCAGCGTCACCGCCGTCACCGCTCCTCCTCCGTCGTCTCCACCGTTGTCCCCGCAAACCGTCCCCGCAAACCGTCCCCGCAAACCGTCCCCGACCCTACGCGGCGGGCCTCGCCGGCAGCCGGGACAATGGGGGCGTGACGACTCTCGCCGATCTGCATCCTCTGCTGTTGCCGGCACCCGTGGTGCTGTTCGACCTCGACGGCACCCTCACGGACTCGGCGGCGGGCGTGATCGACGGGTTCCGGCATGCGCTCGCCACGGTGGGCGCTCCGGAACCGGCGCACGACGAGCCGCAGCGCGTCCTCGGTCCGCCGATGATCGACACCCTGCGCGGACTCGGTCTCGACGAGCAGCAGGTGCACCGGGCTCTCACCGCGTACATCGAGCGGTACGACGAGCGGGGCTGGGCGGAGAACTCCGTCTTCGACGGGGTGGCGACGATGCTCGGGCGAGTGCGCGACGCCGGCAGCCGCCTCGCCGTCGCGACGTCGAAGAACCAGAACTTCGCGGTCCGCATCCTCGAGCATTTCGAGTTGGCCGGCCACTTCGACTTCATCGGCGGCGCGAGCGACGACGGGACGCGGCGGGCGAAGGGGGACGTGATCGCGCACAGTCTGGTCGCGCTCGGGGTGGACCCGGTCGCCGCCGAGGACGGCGGCACCGGCGGCGTGGTCATGGTCGGTGACCGCGAGCACGACGTGACGGGTGCCGCGCGGTGGGGCATCCCGACGGTGTTCGTCGAGTGGGGGTACGGCGCGGCCGACGAGGCGGCCGCCGCGCACCGGTCCACGTCCAGCGTCGGCGAACTGACGAGGATGCTGACCGGTGACCGCTGAGCGCCTGCACGTGACGTTCGTGTGCACCGGCAACATCTGCCGCTCGCCGATGGCGGAGAAGATCTTCGCCGAGCATCTCCGCAGGGCCGGTCTCGCCGGGCAGGTGCGGGTCACCAGCGCGGGCACCGGCGACTGGCATGCCGGCGAGGACGCGGATCCCCGCACCACGGAGCTGTTGCGGCGGCACGGTTACCCGATCGGGCACTGCGCCCGGCGCGTGACCGACGAACAGCTCGCCGCCGATCTGGTGGTCGCGCTGGACGCCGGCCACGACCGGATGCTCGCGCAGCTCGGGGTGCCCGCCGAGCGCCGCGCGCTGCTGCGCAGCTTCGACCCGGACGCCGAGGGCGAGTCGGTTCCGGATCCGTACTACGGCGACCGGCACGAGTTCGAACTGGTCCGGCGGCAGATCGAGGCGGCGATCCCGGGTCTGCTCGACTGGGTGCGACGGCACTGAGGCCCGCGTCACCGGCTACCGTGGTTACGTGCGACGACTGACGTTCCTGCTCCGCCCGAGCTGGCTGGTGCTGGCCCTGGTGGTGGGCGGCTTCGCCTACGCGTGCTTCACCGTGCTCGCGCCGTGGCAGCTCGGCAAGAACACCACCACCGAGGAGCGCAACGACCGGATCACCGCCTCGCTGGCCACGGACCCCGTGCCGGTCGAGGAGCTGCTCACCGGGCCCGCGCCGGCTCCGGAGGACGAGTGGCGGCGCGTCGTCGCGACCGGCTCGTACCTCCCGGACTCGGATCTGCTGGTGCGGTTGCGCAGCGTCGAGTCCTCCCCCGCCTACGAGGTGCTCACACCGTTTCGGCTCGCCGACGGCCGCACCGTCCTGGTGAACCGCGGATACGTGCGTCCGGAACGGGGCACGGAGATCCCCGGGTTCGCCCCGCCGCCCACCGGCACGGTGACCGTCGATGCGCGCCTGCGGATGTCCGAGGGAACCGCCGAGGGCAGGGCCCCGTTCCGCGACGCCGGCCACGCCCAGGTCTACTCGATCGATCCCGCGCAGATCGCGGCGTTCACCGGCCTGGAGCTGACGGGCGGATACCTGCAGCTGTCCGAGAACCAGGCCGGGGGGCTGGGCACGATCCCGCTGCCGCAGCTCGACGCCGGCCCCTACCTGTCGTACGGGCTGCAGTGGGTGGCATTCGGAATCATGGCGCCGCTGGGGCTGGGGTACTTCGTGTGGGCGGAGCTGCGCGAGCGCCGCAAGCGGAAGGAACCGGCGCCGGCGACCGCACCCGAGGCCGAGCCGACGCCCGCCCCGGTGGAGCGCAGCACCGACGACAAGCTCGCCGACCGTTACGGCCGGTCCCGTTGAGCCACTCAGGCGAGGAGCCCGCGATGCACGCGACGATCGACGACTACCTGGCCGACAAGGACGACGCCGCCGTCGACATGTTCTGCCGGCTCCGCACGCTCGTGCTGGGCCTCGGCGACGACGTCGAGGAGCAGGTCCGTCCCGCCGAGGTGCGATGGGGACGCGGTCGGATCTTCGCGGCGGCGTTCGTCTATTCGTCGCGGCTCGAGATCGCCGTGGACCTGCCGCGGCGGGTCCATCACCCGCAGCTGCGGGAGGCCTTCCCGACCACCGCGAAGGTGACGACCCACCGCTTGAGCATCGCCACCCCGGACCAGCTCGACGACGGCGTCGTCGCGCTGCTGGCGGAGGCGTACGAGACGGCCGGGACAGGCTCCGGGTAGCAGGCTCCGTCGGGCACCGCCCGGAGCGACGACGGGTCGGCAACGGGTTTAGGACCGGTCCGGCCGGTGCATCCGTCGCCCATGACCGAGAACACCGGAAACCCGCAGCAGTACGACGCATCCCAGGACCCGGACGCCGACCCCGAGCAGTTGCAGTCGAGCGCCCCGACGCAGCCGGATCAGGCCGAGGGCGAGGACGACGACGCCGGACCGGAGGCCTGAACCCGGACGCGGCTCCCGCGGATCGGCAGGCCCGGCTACTCGAACAGCGGACCGTCGAGGCAGCCGGACGTCGCCCGCCGGATCCCAGGTGGGGATGCGCCCGGGAGATCCGCCCGCCACTTCGGAACCCGCGCACGCCGTGACGTGGGCGGATTCCGAACCGGCGCGGGGATGCTGCCCCGTCAGGCGTAGAGCTGCTCGATCCGATCGGCGAAGTTGTCGACCACCAGTTTGCGGCGCAGCTTCATGCTCGGTGTCAGATCTCCCGCCTCGATGGACAGCTCCCGATCGAGGACGGCGAACCTCTTGATCTGCTCCCAGCGGTTGAGCCGGTCGTTGAGCCGGTCGATGCACTCGCCGATCAGCGCGTGGGTCCGCTCGTCCCGGGCGATCTCGCCGAACTCCCTGCCGGCCATGCCGTTCTTGCCCGCCCATTCGGTGATCGCCTCGGCATCGAGGCCGACGAGGGCGACGCAGTAGGGCCGGCTCTCGCCGTACACGACGATCTCGCCGGCGTACGGGCAGATGCCTTTGAAGGCGGCGGAGATCGCGGACGGCGCGACGTACTTGCCCTGACTGGTCTTGAACAGGTCCTTCTTGCGGTCGGTGATCCGCAGGAAACCCTCGGAATCGAGTTCCCCGATGTCGCCGGTGTGGAACCAGCCGTCCGGTTCGAGCGCCTCCGCGGTGGCCTCGGGCCGCTCGTGGTAGCCGTCCATGACGCCCGGCCCGCGCAGGAGCACCTCGCCGTCCTCGGCGATCTGCACCTCCGTACCGGGGAAGGGCCAGCCCACGGTGCCGAGCCGGTACGCGTACGGGCGGTTGATGAACGACGCGGCGGATGTCTCGGTCAGGCCGTACCCCTCGAGGATGATGATGCCGGCGGCATCGAACCACTGCGCGACGGCACGGTCGAGCGGCGCCGCCGCCGAGACGAAGAACCGCAGGCGACCGCCGAAACGTTCCTTGACGGTGGAGAACACCAGACGGTCGGCGATCCGGTACCGGAGCCGGTCGAGGGCGGACGGGGTGCGGTCCTCCTGCCGGGCCTGCGAGACACGCAGGCCGACGCCGACGGCCCAGTCGAAGATCTTCTTCTTCGCCCCGCCCTCCTCGGCGACCATCGCCTCGATGCGCGCGTGCGCCTTCTCGAAGATGCGCGGCGCGGCGCCCATGAAGGTGGGGCGCACGACAGCGAGGTTCTCGACGATCTTCTCCACGCGGCCGTCGATCACCGTGGTGAAGCCGATCTGCAGCGGCAACGCCAGCATCACCTTGCCGAAGGCGTGCGACAGCGGCAACCAGAGGAAGTTCAGGTCGTCGGGGCCGAGGATGTTCACCGCGTCGACGGCCGCGGCGGTGTACGTCCACCCCGAGTGCGGCAGCAGCACGCCCTTCGGCTTGCCGGTGGTGCCGGAGGTGTACATGATGCTCGCCAACTGCTCGGGACGGATCGCATCCACCCGGTCGGCGACGACGGAGGGCGACTCGGCGAGCAGTGCGCGGCCCCGGTCCTCCAGGTCGGCGAGGGTGACGACCCAGTCCCCGTCGCCTTCGCCGTCGACGACCACCACGGTCCGCACCTCGGGCAGATCGGCGCGGTGGGCGACGAGCTTGTCGACCTGGGTCCAGTCCTCCGCGACCACGACGGCGCTGCCCGAGTTGGCGACGATGAAGGCGACGTCGGGCGCGTTGGTCGTGGGATAGATGGTGGTGGTCGCGGCGCCGGCGCACATGATCGCGAAGTCGGCGAGCACCCACTCGTACCGGGTCGACGAGGCGATCGCCACCGGGTCCTCGGGTTCGACTCCCAGCGCGATCAAGCCCGCGGCGAGTGCGGTGACCCGGTCGCCGACCTGACGCCAGGTCGTGCTTCCCCAGCCGTCGCCCCGGGGGTACCGGAAGGCCTCGGCCTCCGGCGTCGCGGCGACCCGGTCGACGAACAACCGGGCCACCGACGGGGCCTGATCGTCGATCTTCGCGAAGTCGACCGTCTCGTCCACCGCCCGCAGCGCAGCCATGCGCCGAGTGTAGATCCGCAGCAATCGCCGACGTGGGCAGTTGCGCAAACGGCGGAGGCGTCAGCAGGTGCTGGGCGCCGGTTCGCCGCGGAACCGTGCGTCGACCCAGTCCAGGGCCGGGAACAGGCCCAGGGCGGCAGCGGAGAGATGGTCGGGCGTCGGGGTCAGGAGAGTCTGCACCGGCACCCCGGCCGCGCAGTAGCGGCGCATCGTGGCGATCACGGAGTCGACCGGGATGAGCGCATCTGTCGGACTGTGCCATTCGAAGATCGGCGCCTTCGGCACGCCGGCATACAGCTCGAGGCTGTTCTCCTCCATCACCGTCCGCGCTGCCGGATCGTCGAGGAACCGGCGGTTGTCGGTCATCTCGGCCGCGCTGCGACCGACTCCCCAGAACATGATCTCGTTGGTGCAGCCGTTGGCGATCAGCTGCTTGAGCCAGTGTCCCTGGGCGTTGAGCTGCGGGGTGACGTGGATGCGGTCGGGATACTCGCGTTCGAGCCCGAGGGCGGCAGCCATCGCGAGGCCGAACGCCGGATGCGGCGCGGTGCCCAGGCTCTCGGCCATCTTCACCAGGTTCATCGGGACACCGCCCTCGGCGGCTCCCACGATGTTCAGCTCCGGGGCGTATTCCGGGGCCAGCGCCGCGGCCCACGAGGTGGCCATCCCGCCCCCCGAATAGCCGCCCAGCGCGACCTTGCTCTCCGCCACCTGCAGTTCCGGCACGCGTTGCACGGCGCGGATTCCGTCCAGCGTGACCCGGCCGCCGAGCTTGGCGGCGCCGTAGGCCATCCGTGGGCCCAGATGGTCGGGCAGCGCCACCGCCCACCCGCGCGCCAGCGCAAGATTGAGTCCGGCGGCCTCCCGGATCTGGTGCAACGGATGGCTGGTGTAGAGCTGGGAGACGATCTTGCACTTGTGCCCGAGCGCGTTGATGATGTGCTGATACGACAGCAGCGGCCCGTTCGGCACGTGATGCGCCGGCCGCACGAAGGTCGTATTCGCCGCGACGGGTCGATCCTGCGAATCCGTGGTGCGGAACAGCACTTCCCACACCGTGCTGCCCGGAAAGTAGTACGAGGGCGGCAACTGCCGGACCCGCAGCACATCGCCCGGTGCGCGCGCCGGGAGATCGGGCGGCGCGGCGTAGAACGGGTCCGGATCGGGAGCGGGTAGCAGCGGTTCGGCACCGGCACTGCCGGTGCCGGACACGGTCGCAACCAGTGCGAGCGCGATCGCGAACACAGCGCTTCGGACGGATCGGCCAATCACGAAACCCACGGCATACCCCACCACCACCCGGACGTCGGACCGGGATCGACTATGCCAGACACCTGCACTCCCGGTGCGTGAACAATACGATTGCCCGAGAGCCTCGCGCCGGCGACGCGCGCGCCGCTCCGGCCATCGACACCGACCCGTCGACGGCGCAATTCGAGTCCGGCCAGGAGGTTTTCGTGAAACCCGGCGAAGTGCGGCTCGGTCAAGGTGTCTGGTGGGCCGAGGAGTACTGGCGGGTGATGGGCGTCTACGACGGCGGGAGGCTGCTGCGCTTGGCGAGACCGACCCACTACGAGGACGGCAGCTTCTCGTTCGCCGAGAACGTCGTCGACGACGTACCTGTCGAATTCGTCTCGCCCCACGGCTCGCGTCGTCCCGACGAGAAGTAGACCGCGACGACCACGGCGGCGAGCGAATCGAACCGGCCGAACTGCCGGTGGCGTGCCGGCGCCCCGTCGCGTGTTCTCGTCGATCCGGCAGACCGTGGGGCAGTAACGGTCCACACTGAGTGGGTGGCGCAAGCGGTCACGTGGGCCGAGGATCCCGGCAGGGGCTGTCGACACAGGAGGACTCCATGACCTCGCATTCGAACAGCACCCCGATTCCGCCTGGTATCGAGGTGCCGGACGAAGTCCGCACCCGGTTGGGCACGCTGCGGTTCTTCGACGGAGTCCCGGACGACGAGACGACCCGGACGGTGTTCGACAACCTGGATTTCCAGCGGGCGGTACAGGCGTACCTGCTGGCCCTGGCCCCGGTCGAAGTGGCAGCGGTGCGTAAGGCAATGCTGGCGCTGGGTCCGGCCAACTCGACCATGGCGATCTGGGAAGACCTGGTCTACCCGCGCAGCGTGGTCCTCACCGGCAACAACAACACTTCGTACAGCACCATGCTGATGGACCTGCACGACGGCCCGCTTGTTCTCGAAAGCCCTCCGAGCGTGCTGGGCATGATCAACGATGCCTGGCAGCGGTGGGTCGTCGACGTCGGCCTGACCGGGCCGGACAGGGGCCAGGGCGGCAAGTACCTGTTCCTGCCGCCCGGCTACGACCGCAAGGTCCCCGGCGGTTACTTGGTCGTGCGGCCGCGCACCTACGTCCTGTGGCTGCTGTGGCGCAGCTTCCTCGACGAGCACGGCGATCCTCACCCGGGCGTCGAGGCCATCAAGGCCATGGCTCGGGTCTATCCGCTGGCGGAGGCCGACGACCCGCCGCCGCTCCGTTTCGTGAACATCTCACCCGAACCGATCGTCTTCGTTGCGCCCGCCGAGTATCGGGCGTGGGAGCTGCTCGACGAGACCGTGCAGTCCGAGCCAGCCGAGTCGTCCGATCCTCTCACCCTGGGGATGTTCGCCTCGATCGGCATTCGGCACGGTAAGCCGTTCGACCCCGACGAGCGGATGCGGGCCGTCCTCACCGAAGCTGCCACCGTAGCCGACGCCACTGCCCGTGCCCTCTGTTACCGGTTCCGCCGGCCGGAGGCGTACTACTACCCGGACAGCACCTGGCGGACCGTGCTTCTCGGCGGTTACCGCTTCCAGGAGGACGGCGCCGCCCTGCTGGACTCCGTCGCCCAGTACTACTTTGTGGGAGCACCGATCAGTCCGGCCCTCGAGGTCGAGATGGTCGGCGCCGCATCGCAGTACGCCTTTGCCTTCGTCGACTCCGAGGGCGCGCACTTCGACGGCGGCAGGACCTACCGGCTGCACGTGCCCGCGAATGTTCCGGTCGCCAACTTCTGGTCCGTCATCGCTTACGACACCCAGACCCGCTCGATGCTGCAGACCGGACAGGACTGGCCGTCGGTTTCCAGTCAAGACAAGGACCTCGCCCCGAACGACGACGGCTCGGTCGACGTCCGCTTCGGTCCCGACCGGCCCGAGGACAGCCGAAACTGGATCCAGACGCTGCCCGGCAAGAGCTGGTTCGTGGCATTCCGGCTCTACGGTCCGCTGGAACCGTGGTTCGACAAGACATGGAGACTGCCCGACATCGAACCGCTCGCGTAGCGGCCGGGATGGTCCACCCGGACGGCCGGTGCTTCTCCACCGCCCGTCCGGAGGTCACGCCGACGTCGGGTCGTCGTCCGGGGGGTGGTCGAGGTTGCGACGGGCCGCGGCGACGGCCGCGTCCACGGTCGGGTGTGCGCCTGTGACGACACTGGCGATGCCGGTCGCGCTGAGCAGGTCGCGCACCTGGCCGATCTCGCCGGCGAAGAGCAGACGGATGCGACGGTGCTCGAGTTCGGCATACAGCCGGTCCAGCATGCCGACGGCGGTGATGTCGATTCCCGGCACAGCTGCGGTGTCGAGGACGACGGCCCGCGTGTCGTCCCGGACATGACCGCGTACGGCGGCCGCCACGTTGTCGGCGTTGGCGTAGATCAGCCCGGCCTCCGGGCGCAGCACCACGATCCCCGGCTCGGTGCGCGCGTCGGGACGGCGCTGCAGGTCGACCCAGCGGCTTCCGTCCGGTGTGCGGCCCAGCTCGGCGACATGCGGCCGCGAGGCCCGGAACAGCAGGAGCAGGACCGACACCGCCACGCCGAGGAAGAGCCCGGGAAGGATGTCGAAGACCAGCACACCCGCCATGGCGCTCGCCGCGGCGAGGAAGTCCGCGTACGCGGTGACGCCGTAGATCCGCCGCAGGCTCGGAGTGGCCAGACGCGCGTACTTGCGCAGCGTCCGGAAGTCGACGAGCTTCGTGACAGCCGCGATCACCACGGCAGCGAGGGTGGCCTCCGGCAGGTTCGCGAACAGGCCGGTCAGGAACAGCAGGGTCAGCACCGTCAGCGCCGCCACGACGATGCCGGAGAGCTGCGACACCGCCCCGGCCGAGACGTTGACCGCGGTCTTCGACAGGGACCCGTTGACGATCATCCCGGAGGACAGCCCCGCGCCGATGTTCGCTGTGCCCACCCCGAGCAGTTCCCGGTTCGGATCGATCTCGTAGTGTTGCTCGGCGGCGTAGTTCTTGGCTGCTCCGACGCCCTCGGCGAACGCGACCAGCAGGATCCCTGCCGCCGACGCGAGCAGCGCGACGTAGTCGGATCCAGGGATGCTGGGGAGGCCGAGCGGAGGTAACCCGCCCTCGATCTGCCCGACGATCTCCACTCCCTTGGCGTCGAGGTCGAGGACCGAGACGGCGACGATGCCCAGGGCGACCGCGACCAGCGGTGCGGGCAGCCGGGGCGACACCCGGTGCAGGACCAGGACGAGCGCAAGGGAGCCGGCGCCGACGGCCAACGTCCAGCCGTTCGTCCCACCCAGCGACGTGACCAGGTGCCAGGTTTTTTCGAAGAAGTCCCCGTCCCCCTTCGGGACTCCGAAGAGCTTCGGGAGCTGACCGACGATGATCGTCAGCGCCAGGCCGACGATGAATCCCTTCAGCACCGGCTCGGAGATGAAGGAAGCCAGAAACCCCAGACGCGCCAGCCCCGCGAGGATCCCGAGCACCCCGACCAGCAGCGCCAGACCGGCCGTCAGCGCTGCCGCATCGGCGTCACCGGCGATGCCGGCGACAGCAGCACCCGACAGCGCAGCGGTGGCCGCCATCGGCCCCACCACCAGGTGCCGGGAGCTGCCGAACAGCGCTTAGAGGAGCAGCGCCGCGGGCGCGGCATACAGGCCGATCACCGGGGACACCCCGGCGATCGTGGCGTACGCGAGGGCCTCGGGCACCAGAACCGCCCACACCGTCAGGCCGACCAGCAGGTCCCGGCCGATCCGGTCGGCCCGATAGCCCTCGAACGAGGTGAGCAGCGGCACCTTCACCCCACGAGCACAGCAAACCCTGCCCAGCCGCGACAGAGCCCAAAGACCCCCGGGTGCGGCCCCACGAGCCCGGCTGCGTCCGCGGACGTCGACACGTGTGGGCAAAAGTCCCGTCGAGGCATACGCGCCCGGTCCCTGACCAGGTCTTTCACGGCCACATTCCTGGTGGGCGCGGAGGGTTTCGAACCCCCGACCGCTGGTGTGTAAAACCAGAGCTCTACCACTGAGCTACACGCCCGCAGATCCGGCGGCTCGCGCCGCCGGACTGTGCCTCAGGACTTTAGCGCGGCCAGCGCTCGCACCCAAGCGCCCTGGTCACGGGGCTCGCCGGGCTGATTCTCCTCGGCGAACCGGACGATGCCGTCCTTGTCGACGACGAAGGTGCCGCGGTTGGCGAAACCGAACTTCTCGTTGAACACACCGTAGGCCTGGGCCACGGCACCGTGCGGCCAGAAATCGGAGAGCAGCGGGAACGTGTAGCCCTGCTCGGCGGCCCAGATCTTGTGCGTGGGCGAGGCCCCCACCGACACGGCGACGATCGCGGTGTCGTCGTTCTCGTAGGTCGGCAGGTCGTCCCGCACGGCGCACAGCTCGCCCTGGCAGACGCCGGTGAACGCGAGCGGGTAGAACACGAGCAGCACGTTCTTCTTCCCGCGGAAGCTCGACAGCGTCACTTCCTGGTTGTTCTGGTCCTTGAGTGTGAAATCGGGCGCCTGGGCACCCACCTCGATCGCCATGTGCGTCGGTAGTCCTTACGTCGATGGAGAGGAACTGAGCGGTGTGCTCAGCGCTTGGTGCGGGCGGCCTTCGGCTGCACCAGCCGGCTGCCCACCCAGTCGCCGAGATTGGCGGTCGAGGTCTGGGTCAGGCCGGCGGTCGTGGCCGATTCGGCGATCTCGCTGGGCTCGACATGATCCGGACGCCCGGTCTTCGGCGTCAGCACCCAGACGACGCCCTCGTCGGCGAGCGGGCCGATCGCATCCATCAGCGCATCGACGAGGTCTCCGTCGCTGTCGCGCCACCAGAGCAGCACCACATCGACGACCTCGTCGGATTCCTCGTCGAGCAGGTCCGATCCGATCGTGTCCTCGACGGCGGCCCGCAGGTCGTCGTCCGTGTCCTCGTCCCAACCGAGTTCCTGAACCACCTGGTCGTGGGAGATACCGAGCTTCTGAACGTAGTTCTGGGCGTCCGCCGCGGCGACCACGGTGGTGTCCTCCTTCGGTTGTGGCCGCGGGCGTGCCGCGTACCGGATGTCATGAGCGATTTTTCAAAGCGAACATCCTCGGGGAGCTCAACGCAAGCCGAATCGCACGGAAACTCACAAGAATCTTCCCGGGACGTTACCGCGAGAAGCGCCACACGCCGACCCGCCGCGCGGACCCGAACCGTGCGGATACCCGGCCTGCAGGCGTTGTTCACCCGGGGGGATGCCTCCTACCGCGCGATGGGGGAAGATGAGCAGTGCATCTCGTTCAGATGTCGATGAGTCGGCTCCCACAAGAGCCGGCCCTACGGAGCGGGCGCCACACCTGCGCGCCCCACCACGATGAGGAGCAGACGTTGACAGACCTGATCCACGAGCCCGATTCCTCGACGAGCGCCGCCACACCGGGCGCCTCGGAAGCGGGATCCTCGCCGAACACCACCGGGGCCACCGACGGCCGCGTGCGGGTCATCCGCGAGGGCGTGGCCTCCTACCTGCCGGACATAGACCCGGCCGAGACCACGGAGTGGCTCGAGTCGTTCGACGGGCTGCTCGAGTCCGCCGGTCCTGCGCGTGCCCGTTACCTGATGCTGCGCCTGCTCGAGCGCGCCGGCGAACGCCATGTGTCCATTCCGGCACTGACCTCGACCGACTACGTGAACACCATCCCGACCGAGAACGAGCCGTGGTTCCCCGGCGACGAGGAGGTCGAGCGCCGCTACCGCGCCTTCATCCGGTGGAACGCCGCGATCATGGTGCACCGCGCACAGCGTCCCGGCATCGGCGTCGGCGGCCACATCTCCACCTACGCGTCCTCCGCGGCGCTGTACGAGGTGGGCTTCAACCACTTCTTCCGCGGCAAGGACCACCCGGGCGGCGGTGACCAGATCTTCATCCAGGGGCACGCCTCCCCCGGCATCTATGCCCGCGCCTACCTCGAGGGCCGCATCCCGGCCGAGCAACTCGACGGGTTCCGCCAGGAGGCCAGCCACGCCGACCAGGGCGGCGGCCTGCCGTCCTACCCGCATCCGCGGCTGCTGCCGGACTTCTGGGAGTTCCCGACGGTGTCGATGGGCCTGGGCCCGATGAACGCGATCTACCAGGCGCGGTTCAACCACTACCTGCACGACCGCGGTCTGAAGGACACCTCCGACCAGCACGTGTGGGCGTTCCTCGGCGACGGCGAGATGGACGAACCGGAGTCGCGCGGTCTCGCGCACGTCGCGGCCACCGAGGGTCTGGACAACCTCACGTTCGTGGTCAACTGCAATCTGCAGCGCCTCGACGGTCCGGTTCGCGGCAACGGCAAGATCATCCAGGAGCTGGAGTCGTTCTTCCGCGGGGCCGGCTGGAACGTCATCAAGGTGGTCTGGGGCCGGGAGTGGGACGCCCTGCTGCACGCCGACAAGGACGGTGCGCTCGTCAATCTGATGAACGTGACGCCGGACGGCGACTACCAGACCTACAAGGCCAACGACGGGGCCTTCGTCCGTGAGCACTTCTTCGGTCGCGATCCGCGCACGAAGGAGCTGGTCAAGAACCTCAGCGACCAGGAGATCTGGAACCTCAAGCGCGGCGGCCACGACTACCGCAAGATCTACGCGGCGTACGCCGCGGCCATGGCGCACAAGGGTCAGCCGACGGTGATCCTCGCGCACACGATCAAGGGGTACACCCTCGGCAAGCACTTCGAGGGTCGCAACGCCACGCACCAGATGAAGAAGCTCACGCTCGAGGACCTCAAGTACTTCCGCGATCTGCAGCGCATCCCGATCTCGGACGCCGAACTCGAGGCGAACCCGAAGATGCCGCCGTACTACCACCCGGGCAACGACTCGCCGGAGATCCAGTACATGCTCGAGCGGCGCCGCGCGCTCGGCGGGTTCCTGCCCGAACGCCGCACCGCCGATGCTCCGCTGCCGCTGCCGGGGGACAAGACCTACGAGGTGGTCCGCAAGGGCTCCGGCAAGCAGCAGGTGGCCACCACCATGGCATTGGTGCGCATCATGAAGGAGCTGCTGCGCGACAAGGAGATCGGTCCGCGCATCGTGCCGATCATCCCGGACGAGGCCCGCACGTTCGGCATGGACTCGTGGTTCCCGTCGCTGAAGATCTACAACCGCAACGGCCAGCTGTACACGTCGGTCGACGCGGAGCTGATGCTCGCCTACAAGGAGAGCGTCGCCGGGCAGATCCTGCACGAGGGCATCAACGAGGCCGGGTCCACCGCCTCGTTCACCGCGGTCGGCACCTCGTACGCCACGCACGGGCTGCCGATGATCCCCCTGTACATCTTCTACTCGATGTTCGGCTTCCAGCGCACCGGCGACGGCCTGTGGGCGGCGGCGGACCAGATGGCCCGCGGATTCGTGCTCGGCGCGACAGCCGGCCGCACCACCCTCACCGGTGAGGGGCTGCAGCACGCCGACGGGCATTCGCTGCTGCTGGCGTCGACGAACCCGGCGGTGGTGTCCTACGATCCCGCGTTCTCCTACGAGCTCGCGCACATCGTCAAGGACGGTCTGCGCCGCATGTACGGCGGCACGGAGGGCGTCGACGGGTTCGGTGGCGAGAACGTCTTCTACTACATCACCCTCTACAACGAGCCGTACGTGCAGCCGGCCGAGCCGGAGAACCTCGACGTCGAGGGCCTGCTCAAGGGCATCTACCTGTACCGCCGCGGCGAGGGCGCCGGGCCGAAGGCGCAGATCCTCGCCTCCGGCGTGCTCATGCCCGAGGCGTTGCGGGCCCAGGAGATGCTGGCCGAGGAGTGGGGCGTGGCCGCAGACGTGTGGTCGGTGACCTCGTGGGGCGAGCTGCGCCGCGACGGTGTCGAATGCGAGCGGCAGGCGCTGCTCGACCCGGGCGCCGACGCTCCGACGCCGTACGTGGCGAAGATCCTGGCCGACGCCGCCGGGCCGTTCGTGGCCGTCTCCGACTGGATGCGTGCGGTACCGGACCAGATCCGGCAGTGGGTACCGGGCGACTACACCACCCTCGGCGCCGACGGGTTCGGGTTCTCCGACACCCGCCCCGCCGCGCGCCGATTCTTCAACATCGACGCGGAGTCCACGGTGGTCGCGGTGCTCGCCGCCCTCGGCCGGGACGGCGCTGTCGATCGCGCGCGGGCGGTCGAGGCCGCCCAGCGGTACCGGATCGACGACGTGGCGGCCGCACCGGAGCAGACCTCGGATCCCGGCGTGGCCTGATCCGAACCGCTCTGCCGCGGGCGGCGGGCCGCGGGCGTAGTTTCGTCCCATGGTCGTAGAACCCGCAGAGCCGCGTCCGAAGCGCGCACCGGGCGTCCCTACGGGGCGTCCGGTGCCGCCGGCGCGGCCGGAGCGAGATCCCCTGCCCGATGCGCTCCTGCGTCGCGTCAAGCAGTTCTCCGGACGGCTGTCCACCGAGGCCGTGCACTCCATGCAGGAACAGTTGCCGTTCTTCGCCGATCTCGACGCGTCGCAGCGGTCCAACGTGCAGCTGATCATCCAGACGGCGGTCGTCGACTTCCTCGAATGGGTGCGCAATCCCGACAGCGACCTGCGGTTCAGCCTGGACGCGTTCCAGGTGATCCCGCAGGACCTGGCGCGGCGGCTGACGTTGCGCCAGACCGTGGACATGGTCCGCGCTGCCATGGAGTTCTTCGAGCAGTGGCTGCCGGCCCTGGCACGCAACGAGCAGCAACTCGTCGCGCTCACCGAGGCGACGCTGCGCTACGGCCGGGAACTCGGGTTCGCCGCGGCCTCGGTGTACGCGAGCGCCGCGGAGTCCCGCGGCGCGTGGGACACCCGCCTCGAGGCGCTGGTCGTCGACGCGGTGGTCCGTGGCGACACCGGGTCGGACATGCTCTCGCGCGCCGCGACGCTGAACTGGGATGCGACGGCGCCGGCCACCGTGATCATCGGCACTCCCCCGCCGAACGAGGGGGTCTCGGTCGTGACGACCGTGCACTCGATCGCGCAGCAGCACGGCCGGGCGGCGCTGGCGGTGGTGCAGGGCGAGCGGCTCGTGATGGTGGTCAGCGGCGAGCTGCACGGGAGCGTCGAGGCAATGGCGTTCCGGTCCGAGCTGATGCGCAGCTTCTCGGACGATCCGGTGGTGATCGGTCCCACCACGCCCACCCTCGCGTCGGCGCATGCCTCCGCGGTCGAGGCGATGGCCGGGATGGAAGCGGTGGCCGGGTGGCGGGGCGCGCCGCGGCCGGTGCATGCGGCGGAGCTGTTGCCGGAGCGGGCCCTGCTCGGCGACGCGGGAGCGATCGCTGCCCTCGAGGACGATGTGGTGGCTCCGCTCACCGAGGCGGGTGTGGCGCTGGCCGACACCCTCGACGCATACCTCGACTGCGGGGGTGCTGTCGAGACCTGCGCCCGGCAGCTGTTTGTTCATCCAAATACCGTGCGGTACCGACTCAAGCGGATCACAGAAGTCACCGGCCGGGACCCGACGAATCCCCGTGATGCGTACGTGTTGCGGATCGCGGCCACCGTGGGAAGGTTGGCTCGAAGTCATAACGAATTGCGGACTCCAGTCCCACCCGTCTCCCGTTTCACATTGCGCGAACCGGGCGCGTAACAGGGGACGGCACTTCGTCGATGGTGAACGCCGACGTGCAGTTTTGTTGAAACCCTACAAAACTGCACCCGAGAGTTCATCCCTACCGACATCTCGCAGGACTGTCTCCAGGGTGTTCCCTGATCATCGTGATTTCGCTGCTCGCCCCCGGTCAGGGGTCCCAGAAACCCGGCATGCTCGCCTCCTGGTTGGAGCAGGCCGGCGCCCGCGATCGCGTCCAGCTGTGGTCGAAGGCCTCGGGCCTCGACCTCGAACGCCTCGGCACCACCGCGACGGCCGCGGAGATCACCGACACCGCCGTGACCCAGCCGCTGGTCGTCGCGACGGCACTGCTCGCCTACGAGGAGCTCGAGTCCCGCGGCCTCGTCCCGGACGACACGATCGTCGCCGGGCATTCGGTCGGTGAGCTCGCCGCCGCGGCCATCGCCGGCGTCATCAGCGCGGACGAGGCGGTCATGCTCGCTGCCGTCCGCGGCGCCGAGATGGCCCGGGCGTGCGCGCTCGAGCCGACCGGCATGTCGGCCGTGCTCGGCGGCCGGGAGGACGAGGTGCTCGCCCGGCTGGCCGAGCTGGGCCTGACGCCGGCGAACGTGAACGCCGCCGGCCAGATCGTCGCCGCCGGCCGCCTCACGGCGCTCGAGGAGCTCGCGGCGAACGCTCCGGAGAAGGCCCGGATCCGGCCCCTTCCGGTCGCCGGGGCCTTCCACACCGCATTCATGGCCCCGGCCCAGGAAGCCGTCGCCGAGGCCGCGGCGAAGATCGTGCCCAGCGATCCGACCCGCACGTTGCTGTCCAACTCCGACGGGGCGCCGGTCGCCTCGGGAGCGGACGCACTGACCAAGCTTGCCGCACAGGTCACCCGACCGGTGCGCTGGGACCTGTGCACCGCGACCCTGCGTGCGGCCGAGGTCTCGGCGGTCGTGGAGCTTCCCCCGGCCGGCACCCTGGTCGGCATCGCCAAGCGTGAGATGCGCGGCACGCCGACCACGGCACTCCAGACCCCTGAGGAGATCTCAGCGCTGGCCGAATCGATCAGAGTCGGTTAGTTTGCTGCGCGCGCGTCGCGCAGCACGGGACCTGCCCTCGACGGGCACCCGGAATCCGGGCGGAACCCTCCACCCGGTCCGATCACAGCAAGACGAAACGAAGAAGGGAGCCACGACGTGGCCGCCACCCAGGAAGAAATCATCGCCGGTCTCGCGGAGATCATCGAAGAGGTCACCGGCATCGAGCCCTCCGAGGTGACCGTCGAGAAGTCGTTCGTCGACGATCTCGACATCGACTCCCTGTCCATGGTGGAGATCGCCGTGCAGACCGAGGACAAGTACGGCGTGAAGATCCCCGACGAGGATCTCGCGAGCCTGCGCACCGTCGGTGACGCCGTCGCGTACATCCAGAAGCTCGAGGCCGAGGGCGTCCAGGCCACGAACGACAACGAGTGAGCTCAACCGTGACTTCCGCCTCTCCCCGCACAGGGACATTTCCCAACGTCGTCGTCACCAGCCTCGCGGCCACGACATCGATCGCAGGTGACGTGGATGCCACGTGGAAGGGCCTGCTCGCCGGTGAGAGCGGGATCGACACGCTGACCGGATTCGTCGACGAGTTCGACCTGCCGGTTCGCATCGGCGGCAAGCTCACGACGAGCCCCGACGAAACCCTCTCACGCGTCGAGATCCGCCGGATGAGCTTCGTCGAGCGGCTCGCGCTCCACCTCGGCCGCACCGTGTGGGCGAACGCCGGCAGCCCGGAGGTCGACCGCGAACGCCTCGGCGTCGTCGTCGGCACCGGTCTCGGTGGTGGCGAAGCGCTCATCGACGCGGTCGACAAGCTGCGCGGCGGCGGCTACCGCAAGGTGTCCCCGTTCGCCGTGCAGATGGTCATGCCGAACGGCCCGTCGGCGACCGTGGGTCTCGAGCTCGGCGCGAAGGCCGGCGTGATGACGCCGGTGTCCGCCTGCTCGTCCGGCAACGAGGCCATCGCCCACGCCTACCGGATGATCGCGATGGGCGATGCCGACATCGTCGTCGCCGGTGGTGTCGAGGGCCAGCTCGACGCGGTTGCCACCGCCAGCTTCGCCATGATGCGGGCACTGAGCACCCGCAACGAGGATCCGCGTGGGGCGTCGCGCCCGTTCGACAAGGACCGCGACGGTTTCGTCTTCGGCGAGGCCGGCGCGCTGATGGTGCTCGAGACCGAGGAACACGCCAAGGCTCGCGGCGCCACCATCCACGCCCGTCTGCTCGGCGCCGGCATCACCTCGGACGGATTCCACATCGTGGCCCCCGATCCCGAGGGGACCGGCGCGGCACGCGCCATGACGAAGGCCCTCCACGGCGCCGGCCTGACGCCGTCCGACATCGGCTTCGTCAACGCGCATGCCACCGCCACGCCCATCGGCGACATCGCCGAGGCGAAGGCGATCAATGCCGCGGTGGGCAACCACGCCGCGGTGTACGCACCGAAGGGTGCCCTCGGGCATTCGATCGGTGCGGTCGGTGCGCTGGAAGCGGTCCTGACGGTCCTGAGCCTGCGGGACGGGGTCATCCCGCCCACGCTCAATGTGGACAACCAGGATCCAGAGATCGATCTCGACGTCGTGAAGGGCGAAGCCCGGTACGG
This sequence comes from Rhodococcus ruber, assembly GCF_016804345.1. Classification (NCBI taxonomy): domain Bacteria; kingdom Bacillati; phylum Actinomycetota; class Actinomycetes; order Mycobacteriales; family Nocardiaceae; genus Rhodococcus; species Rhodococcus ruber. The sequence continues at coordinate 3,607,084 of NZ_CP044211.1, forward strand.
CCAGATCGATTTCGCGCTGAACAACTCGTTCGGTTTCGGTGGGCACAACGTTGCGCTCGCGTTCGGCCGGGCCTGACCCGACCGGACTTCGCTCGCCGTCGGGGTGGGGATCTCGTCACGAGATCCCCACCCCCGGCGCCCATCCCCCGCTCTTGCCTTGCCCGAGGAGAACGCGATGACCGTCCTGGAACCTGCTCAGACGCGCGACGCTGCCGTCGATCCCCGCGATCCGCTCCGGCGGCTCGAGCGACTGTTCGACGCGGGCACCCTGAGCCTGCTGCACCCCCGGGACAAGTCCGGCATGCTCGCCGCGATCGGTTCCATCGACGGCGTCCGGACCGTCGCGTACTGCTCCGACGCCACCGTGATGGGTGGCGCCATGGGCGTGGACGGCTGCAAGCACATCGTCGACGCCATCGACACCGCCCTCGAGCAGGACATCCCGATCGTGGGGCTGTGGCATTCGGGCGGTGCCCGGCTCGCAGAGGGCGTCGACTCCCTGCACGCGGTCGGCTTGATCTTCGAGGCAATGGTCCGCGCTTCCGGGCGGATCCCCCAGATCTCCGTCGTCCTCGGGTTCGCGGCGGGTGGCGCCGCCTACGGACCGGCACTCACCGACATCGTCATCATGGCGCCCGAGGCCCGCATCTTCGTCACCGGTCCCGACGTGGTGCGCAGCGTCACCGGTGAGCAGGTCGACATGGAATCGCTCGGCGGTCCGGACACCCACACCAAGAAGTCGGGCGTTGCGCACATCGCCGCCCACGACGAGGACGACGCCCTGCACCGGGCCCGTCGCCTCGTGTCGATGCTTGCCGAACAAGGCGAGTTCGACCTCGACGCCGCCCGTCGCGGCGACACCGACTTGCGGGCGCTGCTGCCCGAATCCCCGCGCCGCGCCTACGATGTCCGCCCGATCGTGCACGAGCTGCTCGACAACGTCGAGGGCGAGTCCAGCTTCGAGGAACTGCAGGCCGGCTGGGCGCGCAGCGTCGTCACCGGTTTCGGTCGTCTCGGCGGCCGCACCGTCGGCGTCATCGCGAACAACCCCTTGCGTCTCGGTGGCTGCCTGGATTCCGTCAGCGCCGAGAAGTCCGCGCGCTTCGTGCGCCTGTGCAATGCGTTCGGTGTCCCTCTCGTCGTCGTCGTCGACGTGCCCGGCTACCTGCCCGGCGTGAGCCAGGAGTGGGAGGGTGTCGTCCGTCGCGGAGCGAAGCTGCTGCATGCCTTCGCCGAGTCCGAGGTGCCCCGCGTGACGCTGGTGACCCGGAAGATCTACGGCGGCGCCTACATCGCGATGAACTCCCGGGCCCTGGGTGCGACCGCCGTGTTCGCCTGGCCCGACGCCGAGGTCGCCGTGATGGGCGCCAAGGCGGCGGTGGGGATCCTGCACAAGCGGGCCCTGGCCGCGGCACCGGAAGAGGAACGCGAGGCGCTGCACGACCGTCTCGCCGCCGAGCACGAAGCCATCGCCGGCGGCGTCGGCCGGGCGATGTCGATCGGTGTCGTCGACGAACTCATCGATCCGGCGACGACCCGCAGCACGCTCGCCCAGGCGCTGGCGTCGGCTCCGGCGCGTCGCGGCCGGCACAAGAACATCCCGCTGTAGGCGGCTGCGCCGCCGGTGCGTCTTTTGGGTTGCCCCAGCAGCCCAAAAGACGCACGGGCCGCGTAGCGGCCTATCCCACGTTCCGGCGCAGCCAGGTCACCTCGGCGCCCTCGCCGCCGCTGCGGTAGGGCTCGAGGGCCTCGTCCCAGGCCGTGCCCAACACCCGGTTCAGCTCCTCGACGATGTTGCTGCCACCGGCGAGCAGTGACCGCAGCCGCATCTCGCCGACCACGACGTCGCCGTTCGCGCTCGTGTTGCCCCGCCACAGTCCCAGTCCGGGCACGTGACTGTAGCGCTCGCCGTCGACGCCGTCGCTGGGGTCCTCGGTGATCTCGAAGCGGATCATCGGCCACACCCGGAGGGCGTCGACGAGGCGTGCGGCGGTCCCCACCGGACCCGCCCAGTTCACAGTGGTGCGCAGTTGTCCGACGTCGACCGGTTGACCGATCCAGGTGAGATCCGGACGGCAATCGAGGGTGGCGGCCAGTGCCCATTCGATATGCGGGCAGACCGCAGCAGGCGACGAGTGGATGTAGACCACCCCGGTCGTCGCATCCGCGAACTGGTTCGACGCACGCACTACACACCTCCACTTCGACGAGGGACGTCTTCCCCAACGGCCTGACATCGAAGCGGTCGCGCATGGCGACAGAGGACAGTCTGCCCGTGTTACTCCTGTTTCGCTAGGGAACGGATGAGGAATTTGAGAATTCGGTGAGGACGTCGTCCGCGAGGGCGGGCCACAGTGGTTTCGCCCACTCGCCGAATGCCCTGTCCGTCAGCACGACACACGCGATCCCCGCGCGGGGATCGACCCACAGGAATGTACCGGACTGACCGAAGTGCCCGTACGTTTCGGGTGAATTGGCCGCACCGGTCCAGTGGGGGTCCTTCCGGCCGCGGATCTCGACACCGAGCCCCCAGTCGTTGGGCTTGTGCATCCCGTACCCGGGCACGATCCCGTCGAGTCCGGGGAACTGCACCCGGGTGGCCTCCGCAAGCGTCTGGGTCGACACCAGACGGGGCGCGAGCAGTTCCGCGGCGAAGTGCGTCAGGTCGGTGAGCGACGACTGCCCACCGTGCCCGGCAGGTCCCGGCAGCGACGACTCCCGCATGCCGAGCGGCTCGAAGACGGCCTGGGTGAGGTATTCGGGGAACGGGATGCCGGTCTCGCCCTCGACGAGCTCCGCGAGAATTTCGAAGCCCGCGCTCGAGTAGATCCGCTTGCGGCCGGGCTCCGCCTGCGACACGCGTTCGTCGAAGGCCAGTCCCGAGGCGTGCGCCAGCAGATGGCGGACGGTCGACCCCGGCGGACCGGCGGGCTGATCGAGTTCGAGCGCGCCCTCCTCCACAGCGACGAGGACCGCGTAGGCGACGAGCGGCTTGGTGACCGATGCGAGACGGTAGAGCCGCAACTGGTCGCCGCGCTCTGCGACGACGCCGCCGGCGCGGGTGAGAACCGCGGCGGCGGCGTGGTCGACAGGCCAGTCGGAGATCGCGTCGAGGCTGTTCACGTACCCAGCCTAGAAGACGGCACCGGTGGCCGCGGAATCACCGATCGGCGTCGGTGTACCGGATGACGCCGCGGATGTTCTTCCCGTCGAGCATGTCCTGGTAGCCGTCGTTGACCTGCTCGAGGGTATACGTGCGGGTGACCATGTCCGCGAGGTTGAGCTGTCCGGCCTTGTACATCGCGAGCAGGTTCGGAATGTCGACCCGCGCATTGCAGCCGCCGAAGATGTTGCCCTGCAGATCCTTCTGCAGCATCGCGAACAGGAACGCGTTCAGCTTCACGTCCATGTCCGTCATGTGCCCCATCGCGGTGACCACGCAGCGGCCGTTCTTCGCGGTCAGCTGCAAGGCCTCCTCGACGTACTCGCCGCGCATCTCGCCCACGGTGATGATCGTCTTGTCCGCCATGCGTCCCCACGTGGTCTCCATGATCGGCATGAGCGCCTCGGCCATCGACGGGTAGGCGTGCGTCGCGCCGAACTTCAGGGCCTGCTCCCGCTTCCACGGCACGGGGTCGATCGCGAAGATCTGTCGCGCTCCGGACGCGACGGCGCCCTGCAGGGCGCTCATCCCCACGCCCCCCACGCCGATCACGGCGACAGCCTCCCCGGGCTTGACGTCGGCGACGTGGGTGGCCGAGCCCCAGCCGGTGGGCACGCCGCAGCCGACGAGGGCGGCCAGCTCGAACGGGACGTCCTTGTCGATCTTGACGACCTGTGTCTGGTTGACCGTCATGTACGGCGAGAAGGTGCCGAGCAGGCACATCGGGATCACGTGCTGTCCGCGCGCCTGGATCCGGTAGGTGCCGTCGGAGATCGCCATCCCGCTGAGCAGGCCCGCGCCGAGATCGCACAGGTTCGAGTGACCGGTGGCGCACGACGGGCAGCGACCGCATGCCGGAATGAAGGACAGGACGACGTGATCGCCGACCTCCAGGCCGACGACGCCGTCGCCGACCTTCGTGATGACGCCGGACCCCTCGTGGCCGCCCATCACCGGGAAGGACGGCATGGGCGTCGCTCCCGTGACGATGTGGTGGTCCGAGTGGCACATCCCCGCCGCCTCCATGCGGATCTGCACCTCGCCCGCGACCGGGTCACCGATCTCGATTTCCTCCACCGACCACGGCTCGTTGAGACCCCACAGGATCGCGCCCTTGGTCTTCATCTGCATCGCCCTCCGTCACAGTGCGTGTGTACGCATGTGACCATAGCCACAAGACGGCGAAATTGGAACAGGTTCTATCGCCGGCGGTCGGCCCGGCCGCAAGCCGGACCGCACCCCCGCCGCACCCGCCGGGCCGGCGGCGCCGGCACGGTGAAACCGGACCGATCACGCGAACGGGACGTCGACCAGGGTGAATCCCAGGGTGAAGATCGAAAACCGCGTAACCCTTCCCCGGGCAGCGGCGGTGTAGACGGCATGAACGTGATCGCCTCGCTGCTCGTCGCGTGGGTCGCCGTCGCTGCGGTGGTGGCCACGATCGTCGGGGCAGCGATCGCCCTCAGAGCCGAGCATCGGTCCCCGCGGCCCGGTCCGATGCAGCCGAAGGGACCACGACGGCGCCCGCACGGTGCGGCCCGCGCCGAGCGGCCGCGCACCGTGTGCGCGGAGCTGCGGGACTGACGCGGCGCCCGGCCCGTCCGGGCCGGGCGCCGGTCCGAGGTGGCGCCGAACGTCGGGGTGCTCGACGCCACCACGATGTCCATCGGGCAGGCGCCGGCGCGTGTGACAGCAGGCGAGGGTGAGACCCGGGGTGATATCCACGGCCGGCGGGTGCGGTCCCGTCGGCGCACTCCGATACGCGACATGCCCAACCGGGTCCGACCGACCCGAGGTTCGGATAGCTTGACTGTGGTACCCGCAATTTCGGCCGCGATTCCATGTCGTAGGAGCTGCGTGTGGCGCACGACCCGACTCTCGTCTTCCACGGCGCCGCGCAGACGGTCACCGGCTCGTGCACGGAGATCGCGCTGGACTCGACGCGGATTCTGGTGGACTGCGGCCTGTTCCAGGGCTCACGCACTCTCGAAGAGCTGAACTACGGTGACTTCGCGTTCGCACCGGACGAGATCGACGCCGTCGTCCTCACCCATGCCCACATCGATCATTGCGGTCTGCTGCCCAAGCTGGTGGCCCAGGGTTTCGAGGGGCCGATCTTCTGCACCGGCCCGACCACCGACCTGCTGGAATTCATGCTCGCCGACGCCGGGCGCATCCAGGAGTTCGAAGCCGAGCGGCGGAATCGGCGACGCGACCGCACGCGCGGAAGGAGGTTCGCCCCGCTGTACACGGAGGCAGACGCCCTTGCCGCCTGGGGGCAGGCCCGTCCTGTGGCGCTCGAAGAGTGGTTCGAGCCCGCTGCAGGCTTTCGCGCACGGCTGTGGAACGCGGGGCACATACTGGGGGCCGCGTCGGCGGAGATCGACGCGGAGGGTGTGCGCCTGCTCTTCTCCGGCGACCTCGGTCCCGCCCAGAAGGCGTTCCACCCCGACCCGACCGGCCCCTCGGGGCCGGACCATCTCGTCTGCGAATCCACCTACGGAAACCGGACCCGCGTGCGGATGACGATCGAGCAACGGCGTGACCTGCTCGAAGAGGAGATCGACCGTGCGCTCGGGCACGGCGGCAACCTCGTCGTCCCCGCCTTCGCGCTGGAACGGACGCAGGAACTGCTGCTCGACATCGCACACCTCGTCGACGAGAACCGCATCCCCGCGGTGCCGGTGTTCGTCGACTCACCGCTCGCCAACCGGGCGACCGCGGTGTTCGCCGCGCACGCGAGCGAACTCGAGGATCTCGAGGGGAAGAACATCTTCCACCATCCGGCGATCCACTACATCGACGACGCCTCCACGTCCAAGCGGATCAACGACGTCTCGGGAGCGATCATCATCGCGGCCTCGGGAATGTGCGAGGCGGGGCGCATCCGTCACCACCTGAAGCACAATCTGCACCGCCGGGATTCGACGATTCTGTTCGTCGGCTTCCAGGCGCAGGGTTCGCTCGGCCGCGTGATTCTCGACGGTGCGAAGCGTGTCCGCATCTCCGGTCAGGACATCGACGTGCGGGCGCAGATCCGGCGGATCGACAGCTATTCCGCACACGCGGATCAGGCCGAACTCCTGGACTGGATCACGGCACGCGGTCCCGTGGCAGGCAGCCTGTTCCTCACCCACGGCGAGCCGGAGGCCGTGGCGGCGCTGGCCGAACTGGTGCACGAGCTCGATCCTTCGCTGTCGATCGTCACCCCGGAGATCGGCGAGAGCTACCAGGTGGCGCCCGGCGCCCCCGCGTCACGGGTTCGACCCGCTCGCGCGGACGTCGCGCGCCTGAGCGGGCGCGATTGGCAGAACGACTACGCCGAACTGGCAGTGAGCCTCAAGCAGCAGCTCGGACGCATCGCGGATGCGGAGTCGCGCCGGAAGGCCGTCACCGAGATCCGCGAGATCCTCGACAGCTACGCGGATGTCCACCCCTCGCACGGCACGCGGAAGCGCCGCTGAGCCGGTCCGCACCCCCTCGAGGCGCCCGAATCGCCTGGTTCGGGACCTTCTACCCTGCCCGACCGGGCCGTTCTCCTTCACATCCGCTCGCAGGCCGCCTACGCTCGAATCCGGCCACGCCCCCCTGCACAGTGGCCCTGCCCCGCCGGCGACGACGCGCGAAGCCGGCGGGGCCTCGCATCCTCCCCCTTCGGCAGCACTGCAGCGCCCGCACCTACCGGGGCGGCTACCTCTTGCGGGCGGTGAGCAGCAGGTACTCGGCGTCGTACGCGGTCCGGCCGGGCTCTCCGGCTCGATTCCAGTCCGTGAGGAACTGCAGAAAGCTCCGGTCGAGCTCCGCGGTCCGGTCCGGGTCGGCGGCGTTGAACCGGTACACCGCGATCACCGGACCGTAGTTGCGCTTCCAGTACTCGCGGAACTCGGCCGGCTCCGGGCTGTGGTCCATCACCACGCTTCGGCGATCCATGCTCAGGTCGCTGATCCGATCGCCGAACAACTCCCGGACGTGCCGCTCGTCGCCCCACATCGGGGGCGGCGACGCGCCGGGCGGGGGCGGCGGCGCATACGGGGCCATGAGCCGGAACAGCTGACCGATGAAGCCCTCCGGTGTCCAGTTGATCATCCCGATCGTCCCACCCGGCCGGCACACCCGCAGCAGTTCGTCGGCGACGGCCCGGTGGTGTGGTGCGAACATCGCGCCCACGCTGGAGAGCACGACGTCGAAGCCGGCGTCGGGGAACGGCAGGGCCTCCGCGTCCGCCTCCACCCACTCGAGGTCCACGCCCCGCTCCGCCGCGGCGCTGCGGCCCGCGACGAACAACTCCGGCGTCAGATCGGCGGCGGTGACGATCGCGCCCCGTTCGGCGGCCGGGATGGCAGCGTTGCCGGATCCGGCGCCCACGTCGAGGACCCGCAGGCCCGCCACCACCCCGGCCGCGGCGACGAGCGTCGGCCCGAACGTCGGGATCAGGTCGGCCGCGACCGCCGGATAGTTCCCGGCCGCCCACAACGCCCGGTGCCTGGCCTTCAGCGCCCGGTCGCCGTCACGTTCCACGATGCCGGTCATGATCACTCCTTCGTCCGATGCTGCGGGATCGTGTGTCCCGCACTGGCACCGAGACAGACGTCGCCGCCGCCGCAGGGACGCAATCCCGGCGGAGCGTGCAGGCACCGACGTGGGAGTGCGTCCTTTCCCCGGTACCGTCGTCTGTGGAGGGACACCGCCCGTACAGCGCCCCTTCCCGGAGGACCACACCATGACCACGGCATCCACCCTGACCACGGCATCCACCAGGTCCGCGACGGACGCGGACGCCCTGACCACCGAAGCCGTCTGGCGCGAGTTCGGAGCGCAGCTCCGCGTCTTCGTGCAGCGGCGGATCGCCGATCCGGACCGCGCCGACGACGTGCTCGGCGAAATCCTGCTGCGCGTCCACAGGAACCTCGGCCGGGTCGAGGACCGCGAGCACCTGATCCGGTGGGTGTACCGGATCGCCCGCAGCGCGATCATCGACGACTACCGACGGGCCGCCCGGGATCGGGACCGGCTCGCACCGCTCACCGGCGACGCGCCCGACCCGGCCGGACCGGACGGGGACGACGCGGCGACCGCCCAGCGGGAGCTGGCCGCCTGCCTGCGCCCGCTGCTCGACGGGCTCTCCCCCGAGCAGCGCCGAGCCGTCGAGCTGACCGACCTGGAAGGTCTGACGCAGGCCCGCGCCGCCGCCGTCGAAGGGGTGTCGCTGTCGGGAATGAAGTCCCGGGTCCAGCGGGGCCGGCGGAAGCTGGCCGAACTGCTCGGACGGTGCTGCGCCCTGACCCTCGATGCGCACGGGATGCCCGTGGACTACACCACCCCGACCGACTGCCGCTGCGCCGGCGACCCCCGCTGATCCAGGGGTGCTGATCCTGCGGTGCGCGCCGGTGTGCCGTCGCCGGACGGCACACCGGGGCGAGTTCCGATCAGCCGCAGCAGGCCCCCGCTGTCGGGCTGTCCTCGCTCGCGCAGGCGACCGCACACGCCGAACCCGTCAGCCCGTCCGGGTTGGCGGGATCGTCGTCGGTCACGGCGTAGTACTCCCACCATCCGTTGGGCACGTCGGGCGCGTCGACGAAAACCTTGTCCTGCACGGCATGGCAGCACAGATCCTGCTCGGCGATCGTGGCGGTCAGTCCGGCAGCACGGAACCGAGCCAGCGCTCCGGACACCTCGTCGGGGCCGTCCGTCTCGATCCCCAGGTGGTTCAGACGTTCGCGCGCACCGGGATTCTCGATCAGCACCAGCTTCAGCGGCGGGTCCTCGATCGCGAAGTTGGCGTACCCGGGGCGCTGTTTGTGCGGTGACACCCCGAACAACGCGGTGTAGAACTCGGTCGCCGCGGTGATGTCCTCGACGTTGAGAGCGAGCTGGACTCGGGTGGCAGACATGGCGGTCTCTCCTCGAAATCGGGACACCGGCCCGGGAATCCACCATGGATCCTCGTCACCGTGTGTCCTCCCTACTGACGACCGTCGCGCCGAACGGACGCAGCCGCGTCGTTCGCGCTCGGCGAATGCGTCCTTCGTCGCGGTGCGACGTCCGAAAGGAGACCCGGTCACCGACTCGAAAGGACCCGTCGTGAACACCACATCGACCACGCTGCCCGAGAACTGGAACCGCGCGATGGCCGTCGTCGCGCATCCCGACGACCTCGAGTACGGCGCGGCCGGCGCCGTCGCCCGCTGGACCCGCTCGGGCAAGTCGGTGGCCTACGTCGTCGCCACCGACGGCGAGGCCGGCATCGACGGCCGCACCCCCGCCGAGGCGGCACCTCTGCGACGCCGCGAGCAGCTCGAAGCCGCCGCCGTCGTCGGCGTCGAGGACGTGACATTCCTCGGATACCGCGACGGCGTCGTCGAATACGGACTCGACCTGCGCCGCGCCATCGCCCGCGAGATCCGGAGGTTCCGGCCGGACGTGCTGATCACCGCCACGTACGAGCCCACCTACGGACTGGACGGCGGGCGCATCGTCAATCAGGCCGACCACCGCGCCGTGGGCCTGGCGGTACTCGACGGCGCCCGCGACGCCGGCAATCGCTGGATCTTCCCCGAGTTGCTCGACGAGAACCTGCCTCCGTGGCACGGGGTCGGCCACGTGTACCTGATGGGCGCGAACGAGCCGTCGCACGCCGTCGACGTCACCGAGAGTCTCGACGCCGGAATCGAATCACTGCGCGCCCACCGGTCCTACCTGGACGGGCTGGGCCGGGACTTCGATCCTGCGGCGTTCCTGCGCGAGTTCACCGCGGCCGCCGGAACCCGAATCGGCGTGCGGCACGCCGTCGCCTTCCAGCAGATCCGGCTCCAGGGGGTGTGACGGCCGGAGCGGGAAGGGTGGGGCGGGCGGGGCTCGAACCCGCGACCAATGGATTATGAGTCCACGGCTCTAACCGACTGAGCTACCGCCCCGTCCGCGCGTATCCGAAGGTACGCGACGTGTGCCGAATGCTACCGGCCGCGACGGCCGGTCCCGGTCGCGGGTCACCCCGTGTCGCCGGGCCAGGCCGAACCGCGGCCACGAGGAGGCGTGTGTAACTTCCGTCACACCGGCCACGGTTCGTGCCGGCCGGGACGCGAAAACCCCTTCCACCCGAGATCGGGTGGAAGGGGTTTTCCGGAAGCTCCCCCGGCTGGACTCGAACCAGCAACCGTTCGATTAACAGTCGAATGCTCTGCCAATTGAGCTACAGGGGATTGTCCTGCGTGCCCCGCCGTTTCCCGCGGTGCGTGAAGAACTGTAGCGCCCCACCCGACGCGGCACCAAATCGCCTGCCTGTGAGCCCGGGGACCTGGATCGGGCAGGATGGGTAAGACGCTGACACGGCTGAACGGAGACGACGTTGATCGGACTTTTGGTGGGGGTTGCCGCGGGCTACGTCCTGGGGACACGGGCAGGCCGCGCCCGATACGAACAGCTCAGCAGGACGGCGAAGGCGGTCGCAGGTAGCCCGGTGACGAAGAAGGCGATCGAGGTGAGCCGGCAGAAGCTGGCCGACTCCCTCAGCCCGGAGCCGAAGCTCGAACCGATGAAGCCGCTCGACGAGCAGACCACGATCCTCGTCCCCCGCGACCAGTTGCGGCGGTGACGCGGGTGGCGTGAGGTCAGCCGGCCAGGCCGTCGCCGCTGGTGTCGCCGATGGCCTGGTCGAGCAGGCTGCGCCGATACTGCTCGAGTGCGACGAGGTCCCCGAGCAGCGAGTGGAACTCGTCGGATTCGGTGGCCGGGGAGATGCGCTGCAGTTTGGATTTGAGTTCGGCGACCTGCTCCCCCACCCAGACCTCCTGCAGCCGCGCGAGGACCCCGCCGATGTAGCGGGGCATCCGGTCCTCCTCCGCGGGCAGCGAGTCCACCGCGAGTTCCATGACCAGCGAGTGCACCACGGGGTCGGTGGCGGCGCGGCCGACGGCGTCGACCCATTCCGCGCCGCCGAGTCCCGCGCCGGTCCCGCCGACCGCGGCCACGGCTTCGCGGACGGCCGCGTAGGCCGGATCGGTGAACGTCTCCGCGGGCAGCGAATCGAACACGGTCCCGGCGATGCCGGGGTACTGCAGCGCCGCCTTGAGGGCGTCGCGCTGCGGCCACAGCGCCGGATCGTCGGGACGCGGCCGACGCAGGACCGTCTCCGCGGGCCCCGCCTCCGCCCGCTGGTGCGGCGCGACGGTGCGTGCCTTCTCGTCGCCGCCGCGCGCGACGCGACGGGACTCCTCCTGCACCCGGCGGCGGACGGCCGGAATGTCGTCCCAGCCCACCCAGTGCGACAACTGCACCGCGTAACTGTCGCGCAGCGTACGTTCCTTGATCCGGGCCACCACGGGAACCGTCCGGCGCAGCGCCTCCACCCGACCCTCGGCGGTGTCGAGGTCGTGCTCGGCGAGAATCGACTTGACGACGAACTCGAACATCGGGGTGCGCCGGGCGACGAGGTCGCGCACCGCTCCGTCGCCGGACTCCTGCCGCAGCTCGCACGGATCCATGCCCTGCGGTGCGATCGCGACGAATGTCTTCGCCGTGGTCTTCTGGTCGCCCTCGAACGCCTTCATCGCCGCAGCCCGGCCGGCGGCGTCGCCGTCGAAGGTGTAGATGATCTCACCGCGGAAGTAGCTGTCGTCCATGAGCAGTCGCCGCAGCATCGCCAGATGCTCGTCGCCGAACGCGGTGCCGCACGCGGCCACTGCGGTTTTCACGCCCGACAGGTGCATTGCCATGACGTCGGTGTAGCCCTCGACGATCACCGCCTGGTGCGCCTTGGCGATCTCCCGCTTGGCCAGGTCGAGTCCGAACAGCACCTGGGATTTCTTGTAGAGCAACGTTTCCGGGGTGTTGACGTACTTTGCCGCGAGCGTGTCGTCGTCGAACAGGCGGCGGGCTCCGAATCCGATGACGTCGCCGGCGAGGTTGCGGATCGGCCACAGCAGCCGCCGGTGGAACCGGTCGATGGGTCCGCGGCGACCCTGCTTGGACAGACCGGCCGCCTCGAGCTCGGCGAATTCGAAGCCGCGGGAGAGCAGGTGCCTGGTGAGCGCATCCCAGCCGGCGGGAGCGTATCCGCACCCGAACGCCGCGGCCGCGGCTTCGTCGAAGCTGCGTTCGGTCAGGTAGTCCCGCGCCGCCTGAGCGTCGGGCGTCCGCAGCTGCTCGGCGTAGAACTCCTGCGCCGCCGCGTTGGCGGCGACGAGCCGTGCGCGGGTGCCGCGGTCGCGCTGCACCGACGGTCCCCCGCCCTCGTAGTTGAGGGTGTAGCCGACCCGGTCGGCGAGCTGCTCGACGGCTTCGACGAAACTGATGTGCTCGATCTTCTGCAGGAACGAGTACACGTCGCCGCCCTCGCCGCAGCCGAAGCAGTGGAAGTGGCCGTGGTTGGGACGGACGTGGAAGGACGGGGACTTCTCGTCGTGGAAGGGGCACAGCCCCTTCATCGAATCGGCGCCGCCGCGCCTGAGGGCGACGTACTCGCCGACGATGTCCTCGATCCGGACGCGGTCACGGACGGCCGCGATGTCCCTGTCTGAAATTCGCCCGGCCACGACGACGAGTCTAGGCGCTACCCCCAACTCGCCTGCGCGGCGAGGCTGTCGCGGTCGATCCGCTCGAGCCGGGACTCGGTGCACGAAGCGATCTGGTCGACGATCACCCGCATGCGGGCGGCGTCGTCGGGCGCGGCGTCCCAGAGGGGGACGAAGAACGGGTCGAGGCCGACAGGGGCCGTGCGCTCGAGCCATTCGGCGACGCGGTGGATCCGTTCCCGCTGCCGTTCCTGACGCTGCCGGTGGGCGGCATCGGACATCACGAACTGCAGGGCCATGGTCTTGAGCAGGGCCACCTCGGACGCGACGACAGGCGGGACGACGAGGTCGGCGTCGTAGCGGGTGACCGGGCGATCGCCGGTGACGGCGCGGGTGCCGATGATCGCGGCCGTCGCGAAGCGGCCGACGAGTTCACTGGTGAGCCGCTTGAGCGCCACCGAGCACGCGAGGCTGCCGTCGTAGGTGTCGACGGCCTGGACCACCGGCATCTGCGACAGTCGCTTCGAGGCCTCCACCAGCTCGTTCGGATCGAGACCGGAGAACTCGCGCATGCCGAGATCGACGAGCGTGTTCACCGACGCCGGGTCGGTGAGCACGCGCAGGTCGATCCGTCCGTCGATCACGCCGTCCTCGACGTCGTGGACGGAGTAGGCGACGTCGTCGGACCAGTCCATGATCTGGGCTTCGAGGCACTTGCGCCGGTCCGGCGCGCCGTCGCGCACCCACTCGAGGACGTCGGCGTCGTCGTCGTAGGCGCCGAACTTCGCGCCGGGCGCCGGGCGGGTCCACGGATACTTCAGTGTCGCGTCGAGGGCCGCGCGGGTGAGATTGAGACCGGCGCTCGCGCCGTCGGGATGGACGATCTTCGGCTCGAGGCACGTGAGGATCCGCAGATTCTGCGCGTTGCCCTCGAATCCGCCGCACCCGGCGGCTACCTCGTCGAGGGCGCGCTCGCCGTTGTGACCGTAGGGCGGGTGCCCGATGTCGTGCGCGAGGCCGGCGAGGTCCACCAGGTCGGGATCGCAACCGAGCCCGTCGGCGATGCTGCGGCCGATCTGGGCGACCTCGATCGAGTGGGTGAGCCGGGTGCGCGGAGTGTCACCGTCGCGGGGGCCGACGACCTGGGTCTTGTCGGCGAGCCGCCGCAGGGCGGCGCTGTGCTGGACCCGGGCGCGGTCCCGCGCGAACGGCGTACGGCTCGCGGTCGCCGGCCCGGCACCGGCGAGCGCCGATACCTTCGGGACCTCGGTGACACGCCGTTCGAGGTCGTGTTCGTCGTAGCCCGGCATCACGTCCTCCTTCACTGTGCGGCCGTGTAGGGGAAGTCCGCCGAGTCGTGGGTGAGCTGGTACCAGATCAGCGCGCCCGTCTCACGGGCGATCCCGTGCAGCTGCGACTCCCGGGTGTACACGGCGGGTCCGGTGCGGGTCGGCGCGGTCCACGCGTCGAGACCGGCGTCGCGGGCCATGGTGCGAGTACGCAGCGAATGCCACGGATCGCTCACCAGCACCGCGGAGTGCAGCCCCTGCGCGCTCATCTCGCGTCCGACCGCCTCGACACTGAGCAGCGTGTCCGAGCCCTCCTCGACCGCGGTGATCGCCGACTCCGGCACACCCTTGGCGACCAGATAGTTCTTGCCGGAGGCCGCCTCGGTGAACAGGTCACCCTCCTGCTTCCCGCCGACGGTGACGATCCGTTCGGCTACCCGGTTCTCGTACAGGGTGAAGGCCTGGTCGAGGCGGGCCTGGAACACCGACGAGGGGGTGCCGGAGTATTGGGCGGCGCCGAGCACGACGATGGCGTCGGCCGGGCTCCAGTCGTCGATGCGCGCCACCTGCCACACCCGCACCGCGGTCCCGGCGAGGACCGCGATCGCCGCGAGCACCACTCCGAGCACCAGCCGGCGTGTCCAGCGCGCGACGCTCGTCCCGAACCCACGCCGGGTTTCGGGGAGGGGCGGTGCTGGGCGTAGACGGGCTGCGGTACTCACTCCCCGATTCTGCCAGTGTTGCGTGTGTGCCCACCCGGCGACGCGCCACGGGCGACGACGCAGGCGAGCCGATAGATTCGAACGCATGTCACCGCATTCGGTCGTCGTCCGGCCACGTCCGGTCCGTCCGCTCCACCGTTCGCTGTCGCTGTCGGTGCCGGTCCTGCTGGCGGCGCTGGCCTGGTTGTTGCTGCCCGGTTCGGCGACGGCCGAGCCGCCCTTCCGGCTCCCGCAGCCGATCACCGACACGGCCGGCGTACTGGGTCCGGCGGAGACGGCGCAGATCGAGCAGGCGGCGGACGCGCTCTACGCCGAGCACGGGGTGCAGTTGTGGGTGGCGTACGTGCCGACATTTTCCGGACTGTCGTCCGACGACTGGACCGAGCAGACCGCGCAGGCCAGCAACTTCGGCACCGACACCGCCCTGCTCGCCGTGGCCACGCAGGACCGCGAGTACGCGCTGTGGACGCCGAACGCGTTGTCCGGGGTCACCGCGTCCGAGCGGGACGCCATCAGCACGGATCGGATCGTGCCGCAGCTGCGGGACGAGAACTGGGCCGGGGCCGCGGTGGCGGCGGCCGAGGGTCTCGACGAGGCGTTGTCGGCCTCGGGTTCGGGCTCGGGCTCGGGCACCACGCTGCTCGTGGGGGGCGGGGTCATCGCCGCCGGCGCCGGCGGGGTGTACCTGTACTCCAAGCGCGCCAAGCGCAAGCGGGCCGAGGCGGGCGCCCGGGCCGCGGCGGACACCGACCCGGCCGACACCGACGCACTGAGTGCACTGCCGCTCGAAGGGCTCGAACTACATGCCCAGAAGATCCTGGTCGAGACCGACAACGCGGTCCGTTCGAGCCACGAGGCGCTCGAACTGGCGCGCGGGGAATTCGGCGATGCCGCGGTTCAACCGTTCGACCACGCCTACCGTCAGGCGCAGTCGGCCCTGGCGTCCGCGTTCGAGATCCGGCAGCGGCTCGACGACGCCATCCCCGAGACGCCTCAGCAGCAGCGCGACATGCTCGTGCAGTTGATCTCGTCGTGCGGGCGCGCGGACCGGGAACTCGACGCGCAGGTCGAGGCCTTCGACCGGATGCGCGATCTGCTGCTCGATGCACCCGCCCGCCTCGACGCACTCACCCAGCGCGCGATCGCGTTGCGGGCCCGCCTCCCCGAGGCCGAGGCGACGCTGGCGAACCTGCGCACGGAGTTCCCGGCCGGCGCGCTCGCCCCGATCACCGACAACGTGGCGCTGGCCCAGGACGAGATCGAGTTCGCCGAGAAGTCAGTCGACCAGGGCCGCACCGCGGTGGCGCGCCCCGTCGGCGAGCAGGGCGACGCGGTGCGCGCCATCCGGGAAGCGGAAGGCGCTCTGGGGCACGCGGCGACCATGCTCGACGCGATCGACCACGCCGCCGACGACATCCGGCGGGCGATCGCGACGTTGCCGGCGGCGATGGCCGACGCCGAACAGGGCATCGCCGACGCGGGACAGCTCGCCGATGCCGGGGGCGCGGAACTCGCCGAAGCCCGCAGGGCCGCGCAGGAGGCACTCGACCACGCGCGGGCGGCGATGAACACCGACCCGCTGGGCAGCTTCACCCGAGTCGTCGAGGCGGACGCCCGCCTCGACGCGCTGCGCGCCCGCACCCGTCAGGCACAGGAGCAGGCGCAGCGCAGCCGTCAACGTCTCGAGCAGGATCTGACGGCCGCCCAGTCCCAGGTCACCGCTGCCGCGGACTTCATCGGGACGCGGCGCGGCGTGATCGGCGCCGAAGCCCGCACCCGCCTGTCGGAGGCGCAGCGCCATCTGCAGGCCGCGCAGCAGCTCGCCGCCCACGACCCGGGCCGGGCCCTGCAACACGCTCAGGCGGCGGGGACCCTCGCGGCGAATGCGCTGCGCGCAGCGCAGAACGACGTGCAGCGTTGGGACCGTCAGCAGCGTCCGCCCCGCGGCGGCGCCTCCGGCGGCAACATCGCCGGTGCGGTGCTCGGCGGCATCCTGATAAACAGCGTCCTGACCGGTGGCCGCGGGGGCTTCGGCGGCGGGGGCTTCGGCGGCGGGGGCTTCGGCGGTGGGGGCTTCGGGGGCGGCGGGTTCGGCGGCAGCAGCGGCGGGCGGTTCTGACCGCGACCGTGCAGTGAGGGGGTCGCCTCGTGCGAGGCGACCCCCTCACTGCGGCTGCGCGGTCAGGCGCCGATCAGCCGCTGGGCCAGGTAACCCTCGACCTGGTCGAGCCCGACGCGCTCCTGCGCCATGGTGTCGCGCTCGCGGATGGTGACGGCCTGGTCCTCGAGGGTGTCGAAGTCGACCGTGATGCAGAACGGGGTGCCGATCTCGTCCTGGCGGCGGTAGCGGCGGCCGATGGCGCCGGCGTCGTCGAACTCGATGTTCCAGTACTGGCGCAGCTGCGCGGCGAGGTCCTTCGCCTTGGGGCTCAGATCCGCATTGCGCGACAGCGGCAGCACCGCCGCCTTGACCGGGGCGAGCCGGCGATCGAGGCGCAGCACGGTGCGCTTGTCGACGCCACCCTTCGCGTTGGGTGCCTCGTCCTCGCTGTAGGCGTCGACGAGGAACGCCATGAGCGAACGCGTCAGACCCGCTGCCGGCTCGATGACGTACGGGGTGTACCGCTCGTTGGTGGTCTGGTCGAAGAAGCTCAGGTCGGCACCCGAGTGCTGCGCGTGCGTCGACAGGTCGAAGTCGGTGCGGTTGGCGACGCCCTCGAGCTCGCCCCATTCGCTGCCCTGGAAGTGGAAGCGGTACTCGATGTCGACGGTGCGCTTGGAGTAGTGGGACAGCTTGTCCTGCGGGTGCTCGTACAGGCGCAGGTTGTCCTTGTTGATGCCGAGTCCGGTGTACCAGTCCATCCGGTAGTCGATCCAGTACTGGTGCCACTGCTCGTCCTCGCCCGGCTTGACGAAGAACTCCATCTCCATCTGCTCGAACTCGCGGGTCCGGAAGATGAAGTTGCCCGGGGTGATCTCGTTGCGGAAGCTCTTGCCGATCTGGCCGATGCCGAACGGCGGCTTCTTGCGCGACGTGGTGAGCACGTTGGCGAAGTTCACGAAGATGCCCTGCGCGGTCTCGGGACGCAGGTAGTGCAGCCCCTCCTCGCTCTCGATCGGGCCGAGATAGGTCTTGAGCATCATGTTGAAGTCGCGGGGCTCGGTCCACTGGCCCTTGGTGCCGCAGTCGGGGCAGGCGATCTCCGACATCGGAACAGCGTCGGGATCGTCGAGCTTGTTCTTCTCGGCGTACGCCTCCTGCAGGTGATCCTGGCGGTGGCGCTTGTGACAGCTCAGGCACTCGACGAGCGGATCGTTGAAGACCCCGACATGACCCGAGGCCACCCACACCTGACGCGGCAGGATCACCGACGAGTCCAGTCCGACGACGTCCTCGCGGCTGGTGACCATGTTGCGCCACCACTGCTTCTTGATGTTCTCCTTGAGCTCCACGCCGAGCGGCCCGTAGTCCCAGGCCGACCTCGTACCGCCGTAGATCTCACCGCAGGGATAGACCAGGCCCCGGCGCTTGGCCAGGTTGGCGACGGTATCGATCTTGGATTTCGGTGCCACTCGGATTCACTCCATCTTCGATGCGGGGTTTCGCAGCGTGCGTCGACCCGTAAGCCTATCGCTCCGGTCGGCGGGGCCGAACGTCGCGCCGGTTGACATGCACATTCGTGCATATCAAAATGGGATCGGTTTGCAATAACGCGGCCGAGGACCCGAAGGAGACCCGTTGAGCGTTGCCGACACCGGCCCCGGCGGCGACGCCAGCGCCGCGCCCCCTCCGCACGAGGACTGCCGTCCGGGCTCGGCGGCACCCGCCCCGGCCCCGGCTCCGTCGCGGGAGACCCTCGCCGCCGCCGGCGAGCTCCTGCGCGCCCTGGCCGCACCCGTGCGCATCGCGATCGTGCTGCAACTGCGCGAGTCCGAACACTGTGTCCACGAGCTGGTCGGGGCGCTCGGCGTCACCCAACCGCTGATCAGCCAGCACCTGCGCATCCTCAAGGCCGCAGGCGTGGTCCGCGGCGAGCGCGCCGGACGCGAGGTGCTCTACCGTCTCGTCGACGACCATCTCGCCCACATCGTCGTCGATGCCGTCGCCCACGTCGAGGAAGGTTGACCCCAGCCGTGCCGCCCGCCCCCAAACCCGTCGTCGGAGTCCGCTCCACCAGACAACGCAGTGCGATCTCCGCGCTGCTCGACGAGATCGAAGAATTCCGTTCGGCCCAGGACCTGCACGACGAACTGCGCCGGCGCGGCGAGGGCATCGGCCTGACCACCGTCTACCGCACCCTGCAGTCCCTTGCCGAAGCCGGCACCGTCGACGTGCTGCGCACCGACAGCGGGGAGTCCGTCTACCGGCGCTGCTCGTCCGGTCACCACCACCATCTCGTGTGCCGCGCGTGCGGATTCACCGTCGAGGTGGACGGGCCCGCGGTCGAGCGCTGGTCCCACGAGGTGGCCGAGGACAACGGCTTCGTCGACGTCAGCCACACCGTCGAGATCTTCGGCACCTGCCGCGAGTGCGCGGACGCCGAGCCCCCAACCTCCCGCTGAGCGCAGCCCTCCCGCCGAGCGCAGCCTCCGCTGAGCGGTGACCCTCAGCGGCACCCGCAGCCGTCGCAACCGCACCCGCCCAGCAGATCGACGGTCTCGCCGCCCGGCTCGTCGAACACGCACGCCCGGCCGCCGAGCCGCGTTGCGAGGTCGGGAGCCGACGGCACCAGCGCCGCCACGACCGCGACCGCGCGCGCCAGGTGCGCCGGCACCAGCGGGTGCGCCGGGACGCGCTGCACCGCCGTCACCCGATCCTGGTGGAGTTCGAGTCTCGCGTCCGGCCACTGCGCCTGCAGGTCGACGAGGACCTCGGCCGCGCGGGTGCGACCGGCGATCCGCTCCACCAGGTACGTCGTCAGCTCCACCACCCCCGCTCGGGAGTCGACGACGACGTAGGTGAGCACATCGTCGACCCAGATCGGTACATCGCCGTCCGTGTCGGGTTCGATCTCCTCGGTGAGGACCGTCGACAGGACACGCAGCACGGCCGCGCGCAGCGCGTCGTCGTCCCCGGTGACGATCGGGAGGTCCCAGTCGAGTTCGCTCACTCGGATCCGCCCGTACCCGCGACGGCCGAGCGCGCGTCGCCGGCACCACCGAGCACGAGCAGCAGCATCGTCGTCAGGGGCGAATCGTCGAGCCCGGTGGCGGGAAAGGAGTACCGGAGCACCACGTCCGCCTCGGCGTCCCGCTCGACGAGGTGGATCGACCCGAACTGCAGCGCGTCGGCTGCCGTGGCGACGCGTGTGCGCAACGCGTCGTCTAGTGGCAGGTCCCACGCGAGGATTCCGGTCAGCGACACCACGTCGAGGCCTTCGGTGAGGGTCACCACCCGCACGGCGCAGGGCACGCCCGCGTAGTCGAATCCCAGCGCGTCGTCGCCGTTCGTCCTGGGTTCGTGCAGGGCGACGAACTCCGCCAGCGCGGACGCGATCCGCTCGCGCAGGCCCAGTCCGCTCGGGTCCATTCCGCCGGGGTCGGGTGCCCGATCGCCCGGTCCGGTCCCGGCGTCCGTCACTTCACACCCCCGAATCGACGGTCGCGCGAGGCGTACTCCACACACGCGGCCCACAGGTCCCGACGGTCGAAGTCGGGAAACATCTTGTCCTGGAACACCATTTCGGCGTAGGCCGACTGCCAGAGCAGGAAGTTCGAGGTGCGCTGCTCACCGGACGGCCGCAGGAACAGGTCCACGTCCGGCATGTCGGGCTCGTCGAGGTACCGCCCCACCGTGGCCTCGGTGACGCGTTCCGGGTCGAGCTCACCCGCAGCCACGCGACGCGCGATTTCCCTTGCAGCATCGGCGATCTCGGCGCGACCCCCGTAGTTCACGCACATGGTGAGGGTCATCACGTCGTTGTCGCGGGTCAGTTCCTCGGCGATCTCGAGTTCCTTGACGACGCTGCGCCACAGCTTGGGCCGTCGTCCGGCCCAGCGCACGCGCACCCCCATCTCGTGCATCTCGTCGCGCCGGCGGCGGATGACGTCCCGGTTGAAGCCCATGAGGAAGCGCACCTCGTCCGGGCTGCGCTTCCAGTTCTCGGTGGAGAACGCATACGCCGAGAGCCACTTGACGCCCATCTCGATGCAGCCGCACACGGTGTCCATCAGCACCGCCTCGCCGCGTTCGTGGCCGGCGGTGCGGGGCAGGCCGCGTTCCTGTGCCCAGCGTCCGTTGCCGTCCATGACCAGGGCGACGTGCCGCGGGATCAGTTCGGGCTGCAGACCCGGTGGGCGGGCGCCGGACGGATGCGGGTCGGGCGGCCGGATCTCGCGGTCACGCGATGCTTGCGGGGTGCGGCGTCGAATCACGCCCCCCATCCTGCCCGACCGTCTCCCCCTCCACAGTCACGGCATGGGGACGACTGCGTTCGATGAGGGGCAGGGTCCGCAACTGCCGCTCCAGATGCCACTGTAGATGGGCGGCGATCAAGCCGCTGACCTGCCCACGCGTGGCCGCGGACACCGTTTCGGTGCCCTGCCAGCGACCGTGGAACAGCGCGTCCATCAGGTCCAGCACACCCGCGCCGGGGGTCGCGGCACCCGGCGGACGGCACCGCACGCACACCGCTCCCCCGGCCGCGACATGGAATGCGCGATGCGGGCCGGGCTCGTCGCAGCGGGCGCAGCGGTCGATCGCCGGTGCCCAGCCGGCGTAGGCCATCGCGCGCAGCAGGTACGCGTCGAGAATCAGCTCCGGCGGCCGGATCCGGTCGGACAGCGCACGGAGGGCACCGACGGTGAGGCGGTGCAGTTGCGGGACGGGAGCGCGTTCCTCACCGGCGAGCCGTTCGGCGGTCTCGAGCACGGCACACGCGGTGGTGTAGCGGCCGTAGTCGTCGACGATGTCGGCACCGAACGCGTCGACGGTCTGGACCTGCGTGACGATGTCGAGGCTGCGACCCGGATGTAGTTGCACGTCGATGTGCGCGAACGGCTCGAGCCGGGCCCCGAACTTCGAGCGGGTGCGGCGCACACCTTTCGCGACGGCCCGCACGAGCCCGTGGCGACGGGTGAGCAGGGTGACGATGCGGTCGGCCTCGCCCAGCTTGTGCTGGCGCAGCACCACCGCGTGATCCCGGTACAACCTCACGATCCGAGTCTGTCACGTCCGGCCGACACCGGGCGCACCCCGCGTCCGCATTCACCCGATCGGCTCAGGTGGCGCTGCGCTCCTCGGCGCCCATCGCACCGAGCACGGCCTGCCGGGCGGCCGGACCACCGGTGATCCGGCGCTCGCTGACACCGTTGACGAGCAGCCGGCCCCAGCGCTGCTCGTCGAACTCGGCGGGGGCGGTGGAGTCGAGGAACTCCTCGACCACCCGGACGAACCTGATGGGGTCGTCGCGGAACGGGAAGTGACCGGAGTTGCGGAAGACCTCGAGCCGGGAATGCGGCATCGCCGAATGCGCCAGGTGCGCGTGCCCGACCGGGATCACACTGTCGTGCTCACCCCAGATCAGCTGCACGGGCAGGTCCTCGGTCAGATAGCAGCGGTCGAGCATCGTCACCACCTGACCACGCCAGTCCACGACGGCGCGCAGCGTGCGCAGGAACGCCTCGCACGCCGTGGGATCGGGCAGGCCCCCCAGAACCCGGATCAGGTCCGAGGTGTCGTGCAGCAGGACACCGGGACGCAGGGGCGTGTCGTGCCATCGGCCCAGTAGCCCCCCGGCGATACGCACAGCGGGCATGGCACCCGGGATCCGCAGCAGCTTGAGCGCCTCGCTCAGCCCCGGCAGGGACAGTGCCCGCAGGGCGGGGTGCACGTCCTTGGTGACGCCACCGGCCGAGACCAGCACGAGCCGGTCGATCAACTGCGGGAACTGGTACGCGAACTGCATCGCGACACCGCCGCCGAGGGAATGCCCGACCACCGTGACGCGGTCGATGCCCAGCACCGACAGCAGATCTCGGACCCCGTTGGCGTATCCGGCGACCGAGTAGTCGCTGCGGGGCTTGTCGGAGCGGCCGTGGCCGAGCAGGTCCGGGGCGATGACCGTGTACTTGCGGGCCAGATGCGGGATGATCTCCCGCCAGGTCGAGGAGTTGTCGCCGATCCCGTGGATCAGCAGCAGGGCGGGCCCGTCACCGGCGATCCGGAACGCGCGGCGGTAGCCGTGGATGGTCCGGAAGACCACCCGCGTCTCCGTATCCGGTACGCGCCGGAGGGTGCGTGTGCGTGATGAACCCATGTGTAACTCCTGCCAGCCGGTCTCCACGACATCACGGGAGGCGCCCGCGATATCCCCGGGGGCATACCCAGCGCCCCGCCGCTGATGGCCTAAATGTGACGCGCATCACATCTTTCGGTGCGGGCTCTCGACCGGAGCCACTGGAACACGTTACTGTTCGTTCGAACGAACAGCACAGGAGGACGCCGCCGTATGACCGCACCCCGCGCCGACACCCGCGCGCCGGGCCTCGCCGCCGAGGCCGCCGCCCTCGCCGCGGGCGCCATCACGTCCGTCGCCGCGACGCGGGCCGCCCTGGACCGCATCGCGGCCGCCGATCCCGCCCTCAACGCCTTCCGGAGCGTCCGGCGGGAGCGGGCCCTCGCGGAGGCCGAACAGGCCGACCGGCGTCTCGCCGCCGGGGTCCGCCTCCCCTTGCTCGGCGTGCCGGTCGCGGTGAAGGACGACACGGACATCGCACAGGAGGTCACCGCGTTCGGATGCGCCGGCGAGTTCACCGTCCGCGAGCAGGACGCCGAGGTGGTGCGGCGACTGCGGGCCGCCGGTGCGGTGATCGTCGGCAAGACG
The DNA here is from genome assembly GCF_016804345.1 of Rhodococcus ruber. Lineage (NCBI taxonomy): Bacteria > Bacillati > Actinomycetota > Actinomycetes > Mycobacteriales > Nocardiaceae > Rhodococcus > Rhodococcus ruber. Next base: position 3,630,592 of record NZ_CP044211.1, read on the forward strand.
AACACCCCCGAACTGGGCCAGTGGCCGTTCACCGGCGGCAGCGCGTTCGGTCACACCCGCAACCCGTGGCACCGCGACCACACCCCCGGCGGGTCGTCGGGGGGCAGTGCCGCGGCGGTGGCAGCGGGGATGGTGTCCGCGGCCCTCGGCTCGGACGGCGCCGGATCGGTCCGCATACCGGCCGCCTGGACCAACCTCGTGGGTATCAAGCCGCAGCGCGGGCGGATCTCGATGTGGCCCGATCCCGAGGCGTTCTACGGCCTGACCACGCACGGCCCCCTCGCGCGCACGGTCGCCGACGCCGCACTGCTGCTCGACGCGGTCGCAGGCGGCCACGTCGGCGACCTGCACGAAGCCGAGGCCGTCACGGTGTCCGACGCCGTGGGCCGCGACCCGGGCCGGCTCCGCGTCGCGCTCTCGTTCGCCCTGCCGTACACCGCTACCCGCACCCGGCTGCACGGCGAGATCCGCGCGGGGGTGGACTCCCTGGCCGGTGCCCTGCGCGCCCTGGGTCACGAGGTCACCCTCGCCGACCCCGCCTACGGCCCACTGCTGGGCCTGAACTTTCTGCCCCGGTCGATGGCGGGGATCGACGACTGGGTGCGACGCCTGCCGGACCCCGCCCTGGCCGACCCCCGGACCCGGGCGAACGCGCGCACCGGCCGGGTGCTCCGCGGCCGCGCGCTCCGTGCCGCCCGGGCCGCCGAACCGCGCATCCGCCGGCGCATCGGCGCGATCTTCGACCGGTTCGACGTGATCCTCGCCCCCACCACGGCGACCCCGCCCCCGGCGGTGGATGCGATGGACGGACTCGGCGGCTGGGCCACCGACAAGGTGATCACCGCCGCCTGCCCCTACACCTGGCCATGGAACGTCCTGGGCTGGCCCAGCGTGAACATCCCGGCGGGATTCACCGGATCGGGCCTGCCGATCGGCGCCCAGCTCATGGGGCACGAGAACGCGGAGCCTGTGCTGATCTCCCTCGCCTCCCAGCTCGAGTCGGAACTGCGCTGGGATCGTCACACGCCGCGGCGATGGTGGTGAGCGCGATGGGCACGGATGTCCGCGGCAGAATCGTCGCGGCGACCCTGCACCTGATCGGCACGGACGGCATCGCCGCGGTCACCAACCGCCGCATCGCCGCCCGGGCGGGGGTCTCGCTCGGGTCGATCACCTACCACTTCCCCACCCAGTCCGATCTGCTGCGCTCGGCGCTCACGACGTTCGTCGCCGACGAGACCACACGACTGCGCGAGCTCGCGCAGGAGTACCGGAGCCGGGATCCGAGCCTGGTCGACGCCGCAGCACTCACCGAGCAGGTGGCCGAGGACCTGTCGTTCTCGGCCGAGCGGATCGCCCCGTTCGAGCTCTACATCCAGGCGGGCAGGGATGCCCAGCTGCGGGACGCCGCGGCACAGTGCTGGTCCGCCTACGATGCACTGACCGCCACCATTCTCACCGAACTCGGCGTTCCCCGAGCGGAATCGATCGCGCCGACGCTGGTTGCCACGATCACGGGCCTGCAGCTGCGGCGCCTCGCCACCGGCGGCGCGGTGGACATCGCGACCTCCGTCCTGCACCTGGTCCGCAGTGCGGTGTCCGCGGACACCGCCGGAGACGACGCGGCCACCGATCACACCACGGTGGCGACGACGAAGACCACGTAGGCCGCGAGGGCGCTCCGCACGACGACGTCGACCGACCGGCGCGGGGCGCGCACCGCGAACAGGACGGAGGCCGTCGCCAGCAGCGCCCAGCACACCGGGTGGCCGTAGCGGATCGCCGCTTCCTGCACCCCGGTCGTGGCGCCGGCCTTCGCCGGCACCACGAACACCCAGAGCACGGCGAGCCCGAGACACAGTGCCGCGAGAACGACGCCGACCGCGGCGCGATTCCGCGTCACCACCGCCCGCACACCGCTCGCCGAATCACCGTTCACGGCTGCCTCTTCCGTGTTCGCGGGCCGGGGCGTGTCCCCGAGACCCCGGGGACCACCGTAGATCAGAAGCCGAGGCGGCCGAGCTGCTTCGGATCTCGCTGCCAGTCCTTGGCGACCTTGACGTGCAGATCGAGGTAGATCTTCACACCGAGCAGCTTCTCGATCTGCGACCGGGCGGCGGTACCCACCTCGCGCAGGCGCGCACCGCCCTTGCCGATGACGATGCCCTTCTGGCTCGGCCGCTCCACGTACAGCAGCGCGTGCACGTCGAGCAGTTCGCCCTGCTTCTCGGTTCGACCCTCCCGCTCGGAGATCTCCTCGATCACGACCGCGAGCGAATGGGGCAGCTCGTCGCCGAGCCCCTCGAGCGCAGCCTCGCGGATCAGCTCGGCCATGAGCGTCTCCTCGGGCTCGTCCGTCAGCTCCCCGTCGGGGTAGAACGCCGGGCCGGGTTCCATGTGCGAGGCGAGAACGTCGACGAGGACCTCGAGCTGTTCCCCCGAGGTGGCGGACACGGGAACGACGTCCACGTCGGGTCCCAGCAGCTCGGACACCGCGAGCAGCTGCGGTGCGAGTCGTTCCTTGCTCACCTTGTCGATCTTCGTGACGATGCCGATCAGCTTCGTGCGCGGGGCAACCTGCCGCACCTGTTCGACGATCCAGCGGTCACCGGGGCCGATCTTCTCGTCCGCGGGAATGCACACGCAGACCGCGTCGACCTCCGAATAGGTGTCGCGCACCAGGTCGTTGAGCCGCTGCCCGAGCAGGGTCCGCGGCCGATGCAGGCCGGGGGTGTCGACGAGGATGATCTGTGCGTGTTCCCGGTGGACGATGCCCCGGATGGTGTGCCGGGTGGTCTGCGGACGCGACGAGGTGATCGCAATCTTGCTGCCCACGAGCGCATTCGTCAGCGTCGACTTGCCGGTGTTGGGGCGGCCGACGAAACACACGAAGCCGGAACGGAAGTCGGGATCGGTCAATGCAGAACTCCTCGTCTGTGGTGCCGCCGAACGGGTCGGCACGGGGTGTGGGGCCTCGGCGACGAGGTCACCCGTCGACCGGCTCCTCGGCGACCGCGGCGGCCTCCTCGGTCGCGGGAACCCGTTGCACGTACACGGTGTTGATGCGGACCCGGCCGCGGGCGTCGCGGCCGCCCTCGCCGCGCAGCCGCAAACCGTGGATCTCCACCTCGGAGCCCGGCAACGGTACCCGGCCGAGCACGAATCCGAGCAGTCCACCGGCGGTGTCGACCTCGAGATCGTCGAGCGCGACGTCGAACAGGTCACCGAGGTCCTCGACGGGCAATCGAGCGGAGACCCGGAAGGTGCCGTCGCCGAGATCCTCGACGGGGGCGATCTCTGCGGTGTCGTACTCGTCGGCGATCTCGCCGACGATTTCCTCGATGATGTCCTCGATGGTGACGAGACCGGCGATGCCGCCGTACTCGTCGACGAGCAGCGCCATGTGATTGCGGTCGCGCTGCATGTCGGCCAGCAGATCGTCGAGACGCTTGGAATCGGGGACGAACACCGCCGGCCGCATCACCTCGGCCACGGTCACGCTCCGGCCGCCGTCGCGTGAATAGTAGGTCTGCTGCACCAGATCCTTCAGGTACACGACGCCGCGGATGTCGTCGACGTTCTCGCCGACCACGGGGATGCGGGAGTGCCCGCTGCGCACCGCGAGCGAGGTGGCCTGGCCGGCGGTCTTGTCCGCCTCGATCCACACCATCTCGGGACGCGGCACCATCACCTCGCGCGCCGTGGTGTCACCGAAGTCGAACACCGACTGGATCATCCGCCGTTCCTCGGCCGCGACGACGCCACGCTCCTGAGCCATGTCCACCAGCTCGCGCAGCTCGATCTCGTTGGCGAACGGCCCGTTCCGGAATCCGCGGCCGGGCGTGATCGCATTGCCGATCAGGATCAGCAGCCTGCTCAGCGGGCCGAGCAGCACACCGATCACGCGCAGCGGCACCGTTGCGCCCAGGGCAATGGAATACGCGTGCTGGCGGCCGAGGGTGCGCGGACCCACGCCGATCACCATGTAGTCCACGAGCACCATGACCACGGCAGCGGTGACCAGCGCCCAGGTGTGGTCCATCCGGTCGAGCAGCGCCGCCACCAGCACGACCGTCGCGGTGATCTCGCACAGAATGCGGAGCAGCACCATCAGGTTGACGTACCGGGGGCGGTCTCCGAGGATCACCAGCAGCTTCTGCGCGCTGGGCCGTTCCCCCTTCGCCAGTTCCTCCACCCGGGCCGGGGAGACCGTGTTCAGCGCCGAGTCGACCGCCGCGAACAATCCGCCGAGCGCCACCAGCACGACGGCGGCGACGACGAGCGCTGGGGCACTCATGCCGGTGCTCCGATCACGACGCCGCTACCGCTCGGTCGGGTCGAAGAACCCGGCCTTGCCGAGGAGCTGCTGGTCGCGGGCGGCGAGCCGGGCCTCGTGCTCCGCGCGCCGCAGTTCCTCGTACCACTCCTCGAGGAGCTGATTCTGCAGACCGAACATCTCCTTCTCCTCGTCGGGTTCGGCGTGGTCGTAGCCGAGCAGGTGCAGAACGCCGTGGACGGTGAGCACCGCGAGTTCGTGCGCGAGTGAATGGCCGGCCTTGTCGGCCTGTTCCGCAGCGAAGGACGGACACAGCACGATGTCGCCGAGCATCGAGGGGCCGGGCTCGGGAGCGTCGGGGCGGCCGCCGGGTTCGAGCTCGTCCATGGGAAAGGACATCACATCGGTGGGGCCGGGCAGGTCCATCCAGCGCATGTGCAGATCGGCCATGGTGCCGGAGTCGACGAGCACCATCGACAGTTCTGCGGCGGGGTGCACGTCCATCCGGGCGATGACGAACCGTGCGATGTCGATCAGGTCCTCCTCGGCGACGTCCATCCCCGATTCGTTCGAGATCTCGATGCTCATCTGTGGAGTTCCTTCTGGGCAGCTGCGGACACGGCGGGTGCGAGGCGGGAGGGGCCCTCGGTCGCGGTCACCGGCGCGGCACCCGGTTCTGGGCCGCTGCCCGCCGCTGGGCGCGGTTGCCCATCGCGACGCCGGCCGGCCGATCGGCCTCGAATCGCTCGTAGGCGTCGACGATGTCGGAGACGAGCCGGTGACGCACCACGTCGCTGCTGTCGAGGACCGCGAAGTGGATGCCGTCGATGCCGTCGAGGATCTCGGCGGCGGCGGCCAGCCCGGAGCGGGCGCCTCCGGGCAGGTCCACCTGTGTGGTGTCGCCGGTGACGACGATCTTCGACCCGAAGCCGAGCCGGGTCAGGAACATCTTCATCTGTTCGGCGGTCGTGTTCTGGGCCTCGTCGAGGATGATGAACGCGTCGTTGAGGGTGCGTCCGCGCATGTACGCCAGCGGTGCGACTTCGATGACTCCGGCCTGCATCAGCTTCGGGATGGCTTCCGGATCCATCATGTCGTGCAGCGCGTCGTGCAGCGGGCGCAGGTACGGGTCGATCTTCTCGTGCAGCGTGCCGGGCAGGAAGCCGAGGCGCTCCCCCGCCTCGACGGCGGGACGCGTGAGGATGATGCGGGTGACCTGCTTCGACTGCAGCGCCTGCACGGCCTTGGCCATGGCGAGGTACGTCTTGCCGGTGCCGGCGGGCCCGATGCCGAACACGATCGTGTTGGTGTCGATGGCGTCGACGTAACGCTTCTGGTTGAGGGTCTTGGGCCGGATGGTCTTGCCGCGCCGGGACAGGATGTCGAGGCTGAGGACGTCGGCCGGCGCGTCGGACAGGCCCTGCGTGAGCATGCCCACGGTGCGGCGCACCGCGTCCGGGGTCACCGGCTGCCCGCGTCCGACGAGGGTGACGAGTTGCCCGAGCACCCGTTCCGCGAGCGCGACGTCCGCGGGCGCGCCGGTGAGGGTGACGGAGTTGCCGCGTACGTGGATGTCCGCGCCGAGTGCCCGTTCGAGGGCGATGAGATTCTCGTCGGCCGAGCCGAGCAGCGGTGCCGCAGCTTCGGGAGGCAGGTCCAAGTTGGAACGGACGGTGGTCCGTTCGGCGTTCCCGGTGTCTCGGGTGTCGTCTGGTTCACTCACGTGGACGGTACGGCCTGCTTTCGGGTCGGCTGGCGCACGACGGGTGTCGTGACGATGTCAGTCTAGCGCCGGGTGTCTCCGCGCCCCACCGCATTGCCGCCCGGCGCGGGTGCCCGGTGCTGATCCCCCCGGTGCTGATCCCACGGCGTTCGCCGGGCCCGCTGGACGACGGCGACGGCACGCTCCGGTGGAACCCCCATCAGGACGAGGGCGGCCAGGGCGACCGACTCACCCGCGTCGTGCACCATGCCGCGGTTGGCCTGCTCGAGGGTGGCCATCGTGAGCCCCTCGAGCATCCCGACGAGGACGACGGGCGGCAGGTACGCGGAGAACACCCCCGACCGGCGGCCCCGCTCCACGATCGCGAGGGTGCGGGTGCGCAGCGGGGCGATGAGCTCACCGATGCGCTCGTCGCCGACCTCCTTGCGCGCGAAGGACAACAGCACGCGGAAGCGGTCTCCGACGGGCCAGGTCATGAGGGCGGCGACGGCGAGCGCCAGGTCGGGTTCCTCGGGATCCGGCCGGTCGACCGCCGCCGCGAGCGCGGCGGCCGCCTCTTCCGCGATGCCGTCGACGAGCGCCTCGCGGCTCGGGAAGTGGGCGTAGACGGTGCGGCGCACCACGCCGGCAGCCTGGGCGACGTCGTCCATGCTGGCGTCCGGGTCGGCCGCGAAACACCCCATCGCCGCCTCGAGGATCCGGGCTCGGTTCCGGCTCGTCCGCCGCCGCGGCTCCCGGCCCGGTTCGGCCACGCTGAACACCTTCTTCCACCGGAGAGTGTGACGTCCGTCAACTTTACTTGCACACAGGTGTGCAACTTTCTAACTTGCACATGGATGTGCAAATTGCCGCCGCACCGGCATGTCGTGAGGAGCGCCGATGACCTCGAGCCTGGTCCGTCCGGCCACGGATCCCACCCGCCCGTATCCGCGCCGGTGGGCCGGCCTCGCGGTGCTCTGCCTGAGCCTGCTGATCGTCGTGATGGCCAACACCGCACTCATCGTCGCGGCGCCGAGCATGCTGCGCGAACTGCAGCTGACCAGCACCGACCTGCAGTGGGTCATCGACGGCTACACCGTGCCCTACGCCGCGCTGATGCTGCTCGCGGGCGTCCTCGGCGACCGTTACGGCCGCCGGCGCGCCCTCCTCACCGGCCTCGCCGTCTTCGCCGGGGGCGCCGTGTTCGGCAGCCTCGCCGGCACCGCGGCCGAAGTGATCGGCGCCCGCATCACGATGGGCGTCGGCGCCGCGGTGATCATGCCCGCAACCCTGTCCCTGCTCGTCGCCATGTTCCCCGCCGCGGAACGACCCCGCGCAATCGCCGCGTGGGCCGCGACGTCCGGACTGGCGATCGCGCTCGGGCCCCTGCTCGCGGGGTGGCTGCTCGAACAGCACGCGTGGGGCTCGACGTTCCTCGTCAACGTGCCGATCGCGGCATTCGCCGCGGTCGGGGCGCTCGCACTGGTGCCGCCCTCGCGGGCCGAGCACGTCACCCGCATCGACTGGGTCGGCGGCGCCCTGTCCGTAGCCGCCGTCGGCGCGCTCGTCGCCGGCATCATCGAGGGTTTCCACTTCGGTTGGCACGCAACGGCGCTCGGCGCGCTGACGGTCGCCCTCCTCGCCGGCGGCGGCTTCGTCGCCTGGGAGCTGCGGCACCCGCAGCCGCTGCTGGCCCTCGGGCGCGTCGCCGACCGGTCCGTCGCAGGTGCGTGCCTGTCCGTGCTGCTGCTCTTCCTCACGTCGTTCGGGGCGATCTACTTCGTGGCGCAGCAGTTCCAGTTCGTGTTCGGCTACAGTCCGCTCGAGACCGGCCTGCGCCTGCTTCCACTGGCCGCCGCGGTCTCGGTCGGATCGGCCGTGAGCGGCCGGCTGGCGCCGCGTCTCGGCGCGCGCGTCGCGATCGGTGCCGGCACGGCGGTCGCCGCCGCCGGAGTCCTCACTCTGACCCTCCTCGACGCCGGTTCCGGATACACGATCTTCCTCGTCGCGCTCGTTCTCCTCGGCCTCGGCATCGGGCTGGCCGCTCCGCCGGCCACCGACCTCGTGATGAGCGGATTCCCCGAGCCCGAACTCGGCGCCGCGGGCGGCCTCAACGACACCGCCGTCGAACTCGGCGGATCCCTCGGCATCGCCGTGCTGGGCTCGGTCCTGGCCACCACGTACCAGCGTGAGATCTCCGCGTTCCTCACCGGACTACCGCTCGCGAACCTCAACGGGCCGACGGCCGCGCAGGCCGACACGGCCGTCGCCGCCGCGGGCGATTCCGTGGGCGGCGCTGCCCTCGTCGCCGAGGAGCTGGCGAAGAACCCGTTCGCCTCCTCTTACGCCCGACCGCTTCTCGACGCGTCGGCCGACGCGTTCTCGGAGGCGATCACGTCGGCAAGCCTCGTCGGCGGCGTCGCCCTGGCCGTCGGCGCCGTCGTCGTCACCGCGGTCCTGCCCCCGCGCCGCTGAACCGTCAGCCCTCCCGACGCACCCGCGAACCGATCGGCTCCGGGGCGAGCAGCAGCTCGCGCGACAGCGCCCAGCTGCGCGTCCGCTTGTCGAGGAACGCAAAGTGATCCTCACCGTCGACGACGTGCAGTGCCACCGGATCACCCGCGGCGGCCGCCGCCTCGGCATAGCGCTCGGCGACCCTCACCGGCACCTGTGCGTCCTCGGTGCCGTGCACGAGCGCGACCGGCACCCCGATCGGCACCCGGTGCCGGGGCGACGCCGACCGGTACAACTGCGGGTCCGCCTCGTAGGGCTGACCGAACAGATCCTCGATGTAGCCCACCCGGCGGCCACGTTCGCCCGCGGACGCGAGGTCGAGCGCACCCGCCTGGGCGACGACGAGTTCGGGACGCACCTGCGTTCGCTGGCCCGCGAGCCACACGGCGAGCTGACCACCGGCCGAGTGCCCGACCACCCGCACCCGGTCCGGATCCAGTGCGACGCCCCCGGCCCGGGCCCGCTCGGCCACCGCGGTAGCGACGGCGTCGAGGGCGGCGACGATGTCGGCGGACATCTCCGGCCACCGCCCGCCCGCACCGATCCGCCGGTACTCGACGTTCCAGGCGGCCACGCCGTGCGCGGCAAGTTCGAGCGAGAGTGGCGTACCGAGGGTGAGGTGGTACTCGCCGCTCCAGAATCCGCCGTGGACGACCATCACCACCGGTACGGGCACGCCCGGATCCGTGGCGTCCGGCAGGTACAGGTGGCCGAACTGCTGCGGCTGCGGACCGTAGGCGATGCGCACTCGGGACATGTTCTCGAGTGTGTCAGTGGAGCGGTCGCGCATCCCAACGCGGGGTCAGCACACCCACCGCGCCCAGCGCGACCGCCGCAGCCGTGGACGTTCGCAGTACCGTCGGCCCGAGCAGCACCGGCCGCGCTCCCGCCGTCGTCAGCGCCGCGAGCTCGGCGTCGTCGACGCCGCCCTCCGGCCCGACCACGAGCAGCAGTTCGGCGGCAGCGGCCAGGGGCAGCGAACCGAAGGGGTCGGTCGCGGACTCGTGCAGGACCGCCGCGACGCCCCCGCGAGCGACCGTCGCGCGCACGGCCTCGGCGACGTCCGCGGTCCGATGGACCGGCGCGACCTCGGGCACGTGCGGACGCCGGGACTGTTTCGCGGCCGCCACCGCGACGGCCTGCCATCGCCCGACGCCCTTGGCGGCCTTCGGTCCGTCCCACCGGGCGACGCACCGCGCAGCCTGCCACGGCACGAACGCGTCCGCGCCCGCCTCCGTCGCCAGTTCCACCGCCAGTTCGGAACGATCGGATTTCGGCAATGCCTGCACCACGGTGACCCGGGGGCGCGGTGCGGGAACCTCCCGACGCGCCAGGACGCGGGCCTCGAGCCGGTCCTTCGCGGTGGCCGTCACCTCCACGTCGGCGAGGTGGCCGCGCCCGTCCGACAGGACGAGACGCTCGCCCACCGCGATGCGCCGCACGGTCGCCGCGTGGCGACCCTCCTTGCCGTCGAGGACCGCGACCGCTCCCGCCTCGGGCAGCGGATCGAGGTAGAACAGGGTAGCGGCCACCGCGCGGCCTCAGCGCGCGCTGAACGCGTCGCGCAGCCGGGAGAAGAAGCCCCCGGCGTGCTGCGAGCCGGTGGTGACGACCTCGGGCACCTCGTGCTCGCGCTTGCGCCGGAACTCCTCGAGCAGCTTGACCTGCTTGCCGTCGAGCTTCGCCGGGACGACGACCTCGAGGTGGGCGTGCACGTCCCCGCGCACCCCGGAACGCAGTTTGGGCATGCCGTGGCCGCGGAGCACCACCACCGACCCGGGCTGAGTACCGGGATCGACGGTGATCTCGGCGGGCCCGTCGACGAGGGTGTCGAGCACGACGGTGGTACCGAGTGCCGCGTCGACCATCGGGACCCGGATCGTGCAGTGCAGGTCGTCGCCGTCGCGCACGAACACGTCGTGCGCCTGCTCGATGATCTCGACGTACAGGTCGCCGGCGGGGCCGCCGCCGGGGCCGACCTCGCCCTGCGCCGCCAGCCGGATACGCATGCCGTTGCTGACACCGGCCGGCACCTTGACCGTGATCTCACGGCGGGCCCGCACCCGGCCGTCGCCGCCGCACTTGCGGCACGGGTCCGGGATCGTCTCCCCGGCGCCGCGACACGTCGGGCACGGGCGCGACGTCATGACCTGACCCAGGAACGAGCGCTGCACCGACTGCACCTCACCGGCGCCGCCACACGTCTCGCACCGTACGGCCTTGGAGTCGCCGTGGGTACCGGACCCGGCACACCCGTCGCACAGGATCGCGGTCTCCACGGCGATCTGCTTGGTGACACCGGTGGCGCACTCCTCGAGTGTCAGCCGGGTGCGCAGCAGCGAGTCCGCGCCGGGCTGGACGCGGCCCCGGGGTCCGCGGGACGTGGTCGCCCCGCCGCCGAAGAACGCCTCGAACACGTCGCCGAGACCACCGAAGCCGGCTCCCGAGAAGCCCCCGCCCGCCGCCCCCGGGCCGGTTTCGAGCGGATCCCCGCCGAGATCGACGATGCGCCGCTTCTCCGGGTCGGAGAGCACCTCGTACGCCGTGGAGATCTCCTGGAACCTCTTCTGCGCCGCCTCGTCCGGGTTCACATCCGGGTGGTGCTCGCGCGCAAGCTTGCGGTACGCCCGCTTGATCTCCTGATCGGTCGCGTTCTTCGACACGCCGAGCGTCCCGTAGTAGTCCCGTGCCACGTGAGTTCTTCGTCCTTCTCTATTCGCACAGCTAGTTGTGTCGTCGGATGGTCCGTCGGCGCCGACCGGCGCTCAGCGTTCGCCGAGCACCTCACCGATGTAGCGGGCGACCGCAGCCACCGACGCAATCGTCCCCGGATAGTCCATCCGGGTGGGGCCGAGCACACCGAGGCCACCGAAGACGGTGCCCGCGGCACCGTACCCGGTGGACACCACGGACGTGCCGCGCATCTGCTCGACCTGGGTCTCCTCGCCGATCCGCACCGTCACCCGCCCGGCGTCCTGGGTCGCCGCCAGGAGCTTGAGAACCACCACCTGCTCCTCGAGCGCCTCGAGCACGGTACGCAACGAGCCGGGGAAGCCCGCATGCGCGTCGAAGTCGGCGGCGTTGCGCGTCAGGTTCGCCGTGCCGCCGAGCACGAGCCGTTCCTCGGGATGTTCGACGAGGGTTTCCACCAGCACGGTCGCGCACCGGATGACCGCATCGCGCAGTCCGTCGGGCGCGTCCCCGGCGAGCTCGCTGACCGCGATCGATGCCGCGGCGAGCCGCTTACCGGTCAGCGCCGCCCCGAGCAGATCCCGCAACCGCGCCAGGTCCTCCTCGCCGAGAACGTCACCGAGCTCGACGATGCGCTGGTCCACCCGGCCGGAGTCGGTGATGAGCACCAGCAGCAATCGCGCAGGAGTCAGCGCAACGACCTCGAGATGGCGGACCGAGGACGCCGACAGCGTGGGGTACTGCACCACCGCGACCTGCCGGGTCAGCTGCGCCAGCAACCGGACGCCGCGGCGCAGCACGTCGTCGAGGTCCACGCCCGACTCGAGGAACTGCAGGATCGCGCGGCGTTCGGCTCCCGAGAGGGGCTTGACGTCGGCGATCCGGTCGACGAACTGGCGGTAACCCTTGTCGGTGGGAACCCGGCCCGAGCTGGTGTGCGGCTGGGTGATGTAACCCTCGGCCTCGAGCACGGCCATGTCGTTGCGGACCGTCGCGCTGGACACACCCAGGTTGTGGCGTTCGACGAGGGTCTTCGAACCGATCGGTTCCTTGGTGGACACGTAATCGGCCACGATCGCTCGCAACACCTCGAAGCGTCGTTCCTCGGTGCTCGACACCCCGCCCACCTCCGTCTCTGCAGTCGCACCCGGAACGGCACGCATCACCGCAGGACGGTGCACTGCGTGCCGTTTCGCTCCAGTTTAGTCGCCGGGCCGGGGTGGCGAGCGGCACGGCGCCCGCCGACGATGCGTCGTAAGTTGGTGCCATGATCTTCAAGGGCGTCCGGGACGGCAAGCCGTATCCCGACCACGGGCTCTCGCTGCGCGACTGGGCGCAGATCCCACCCCGGCAGGTGCGGCTGGACCAGATCGTCACCACCACGAAGGTGCTCGAACTCGACCGGCTGCTGTCCGAGGACTCCACCTTCTACGGCGACCTCTTCCCCCACGCCGTCCAGTGGAAGGGCGTGCTGTACCTCGAGGACGGCCTGCACCGCGCCGTCCGCTCGGCGCTGCGCAACCGCACCGTCCTGCACGCGCGGGTGTTCGACTACGACGTCCTGTTCCCGCACACGGCGGACGCAGACACCGCCGAGTCGTAGACGTCGCACTGCCGCGCGGGCATGGTGTCACGCCGCCGGGCGGTCGAGCCGGCCCGCCGCCGTGCAGCTCAGGGCGGCCCACCGCCGTGCATTCGGGGCGGCCCGCAGCCGTGCAGTTCAGGGCGGCCCGCCGCCGTGCATTCGGGGCGGCCCGCCGCCGTGCATTCGGGGCGGCCCGCCGCCGTGCAGCTCAGGTCAGGATCGTGCGCACCACGGCGTCGGCGAGGAGCCGGCCCCGGTCGGTGAGCACCAGCCGGCCGGCGCGCAGTTCGGCGAGGCCGTCCGCGACGACCGTCTCGGCGGCGCCTCGTTCGTCCGGGGTGAGCACGTCCAGCGGCAGGCCGGTGCGCAGCCGCACCTCGAGCATCACCCGTTCGGTGTGGACGTCGGCGGCGGTGAGCAGTTCGCTGCCGCCGACGGGGAGTTCACCGGCGGCGAGCGCGTCCGCATAGCGCGCCGGGTGCTTGACGTTCCACCAACGCACGCCGCCGACGTGGCCGTGGGCCCCCGGCCCGGCCCCCCACCAGTCGCCGCCGTCCCAGTAGCCGAGGTTGTGGGCGCACCGGGCCGACGGATCGTCGGCGCGCGCCCAGTTCGACACCTCGTACCAGGTCAGACCGGCGACCTCGAGCCGCGCGTCGATGCGCTCGTAGCGGGCCGCGAGCACGTCGTCGTCGGGGGCCGGCAGCTCACCCCGCCGCACCCGGCGGGCGAGCGCGGTGCCGTCCTCGACGATCAGTGCATACGCCGAGACATGATCGACCCCCGCCGCGAGCACGGCATCGAGGGACGCGTCGAGGTCCTCGTCCCGCTCCCCCGGGGTCCCGTAGATCAGGTCGAGATTGACGTGGCCGAACCCGGCGGCGCGTGCCTCGCCCGCCGCCGCGACGGCCCGGCCCGGGGTGTGCGTGCGGTCGAGTACCGCCAGCACGTGCGGGGCAGCCGACTGCATGCCCAGCGACACGCGCGTGTATCCGGCCGCACGGATCCGGTCGAAGAAGTCCGGGGACGTCGACTCCGGGTTGGACTCCGTCGTCACCTCCGCGCCGGGGGCGAGGCCGAAACTCGATCGCACCGCGCCGAGCACCTGCCCCAGGCCGTCGGCACCGAGCAACGACGGGGTACCACCACCGACGAAGACGGTCTGCGCCGGCGGAGACCCGAGTAGCTGCGCCGCGGCATCGAGCTCTCGGCGCAGGCCCTCGAGCCACGACTGCGGGGACGCCGACGTGCCGAGCTCCCCGGCGGTGTAGGTGTTGAAGTCGCAGTAGCCGCAGCGCGTCGCGCAGAACGGGACGTGCACGTACACACCGAACGGGCGGGAACCGATCCCGGCCAGCGCCGAAGCCGGCAGCTCGAGTCCTGCACCGACTCCGACACCCGTTCCGCTCACTCCCCCAGTGTTCCAGAAGGCCAGTGTTCCGGAAGGCCAGTGTTCCGGAAGGCCAGTGTTCCGGAAGGCCAGTGTTCCGGAAGGCCAGTGTTCCGGAAGGCCTGTGTTCCGGAAGGCCTGTGTTCCGGAAGGCCTGTGTTCCGGAAGGCCTGTGTTCCGGATGGCCGGTGTTCCGGAAGGCCTGTGTTCCGGAAGGCCTGTGTTCCGGATGGCCGGTGTTCCGGAAGCCGCACGGGGCTGTCGCTCGAACACGACCCGGACACGCCACTCCGGGTCCGGCCCTGCCACCTCGGCATTTCCCCGATTTCCGGTGTAAATACCGCCACGTTTCGAGAACAGGGCCGTGACATGGCACAATGGTCCCCATGACCGGACCCGGAGTGCGACTCGTGGCGCGACGCCACGTCGACCTCAAGCGCGTCTGTGCATCGCGGTGTCTGTCCTGCACCGCCGGTTTCTGCGCCGACTGTCGATAGTCGGCCCACCCCCTCCGGCAGCCCCGATTCCTGCCGGATCGAGGCATGTCCGCGCCGCGCTCAGCCCGCCCTGCCGACCCCCGATCCGGTCCCCCGCGAATTCCAGGAGTACCCGTATGTCGTCGACCACCGACGTCTCCCCCGCCGGCGATACGACCGAAACCGCCGCGCCCCGCCCCCGGCCTGCTCGCCCCGCCAAACGGCGCGCGGAGGGCCAGTGGGCTCTCGGATACCGTGAGCCGCTCAACCCCAACGAGCAGGTCAAGAAGGACGACAACCCGCTCAACGTGCGCCGTCGCATCGAAGACATCTACGCGCACACCGGATTCGACGGCATCGACCGGACCGACCTGCGCAACCGGTTCCGCTGGTGGGGCCTGTACACGCAGCGCGAACAGGGCTACGACGGCACCTACACCGGCGACGAGAACATCGATCTGCTCGAGGCGAAGTACTTCATGATGCGGGTGCGCTGCGACGGCGGCGCCCTGAATCTCGCGCAGCTGCGCACCATCGCGGGGATCTCGACCGAGTTCGCGCGCAACACCGCCGACCTGTCGGACCGCGAGAACGTCCAGTACCACTGGATCGAAGTCGAGAACGTCCCGGAGATCTGGCGACGCCTCGAGTCCGTCGGCCTGAAGACGACCGAGGCGTGCGGCGACTGCCCGCGCGTGGTCCTCGGCTCCCCCCTCGCCGGCGAGTCCCTCGACGAGATCATCGACGGCACATCGGCGGTCGAGGAGATCGTCCGCCGCTACATCGGCGACCCGAAGTACTCGAACCTGCCGCGCAAGTTCAAGACCGCGATCTCCGGCCAGCAGGACGTGGTGCACGAGATCAACGACGTCGCGTTCGTCGGCGTGAACCACCCGGAGCACGGCCCCGGGTTCGACCTGTGGGTCGGCGGTGGCCTGTCGACGAATCCGATGCTGGCGCAACGGGTCGGCGCGTGGGTCCCGCTCGCCGAGGTACCCGACGTGTGGGAGGCCGTCGTGTCGGTCTTCCGCGACTACGGCTACCGCCGGCTGCGGTCGAAGGCTCGGCTGAAGTTCCTGGTCAAGGACTGGGGCGTGGAGAAGTTCCGCGAGGTTCTCGAAACGGAGTACCTGAAGCGGCCGATGCTGGACGGGCCCGCCCCGGAGCAGCCGACTCGACCGATCGACCACGTGGGCGTGCAGAAACTGCGCAACGGACTCAACGCGGTCGGCGTCGCCCCCATCGCGGGCCGGGTCTCCGGCACGATCCTCGCCGCCGTCGCCGACGCGGCCGAGAAGGCGGGATCCGATCGCATCCGCTTCACGCCCTACCAGAAGCTCATCGTGCTCGACGTGGCCGACGAGAAGGTCGATCAGCTGATCGCCGACCTCGACGAGCTGGGTCTGCCCGCGAACCCGACGCCGTGGCGCAAGAACCTGATGGCCTGCACGGGCATCGAGTTCTGCAAGTTGTCGTTCGTCGAGACCCGCAAGCGCTCGCAGGCGCTGGTGCCCGAACTCGAGCAGCGCCTCGCCGACGTCAACGCCCAGTTGGACGTTCCGGTGACGATCAACATCAACGGCTGCCCCAACTCGTGCGCACGGTCGCAGGTCGCCGACATCGGCTTCAAGGGCCAGCTCGTCGACGACGGGGACGGCAACCAGGTCGAGGGATTCCAGGTGCACCTCGGCGGGACGCTCGGCATGGACGCGGCATTCGGCCGCAAGCTGCGCCAGCACAAGGTGACCAGCGCCGAGACGGGCGACTACATCGAGCGGGTGGTGCGCAACTTCGTCAAGCACCGCAACGCGGGAGAACGCTTCTCGCAGTGGGTGTTGCGCGCGGACGAGGCCGATTTGCGATGACCGGGGAGCAGACGATCGAAGGACGGAACGTGACGACGACACGGACGACGGAGGAACTGCGGGAACTGGCCGCGCAGGGGGCGGCCGCTCTCGAGGGCGCCTCGGCGCAAGACCTGCTGCAGTGGACCGAGGAGAACTTCGGCGACTCGTACATCGTGGCGTCGAACATGCAGGACGGGGTGCTCGTGCACCTCGCGGCGCAGGTGCACCCCGGCGTGGACGTGCTCTTCCTCGACACCGGTTACCACTTCGCCGAGACCCTCGGCACCCGGGACGCCGTCGCGCAGGTGTACGGCGTGAACCTGGTCGAGGCCAAGGCGCAGCAGACGGTGGCCGAGCAGGACGCCCTGCTCGGTAAGGACCTGTTCGCGCGGGACCCCAACGAGTGCTGCCGCCTGCGGAAGGTGGTGCCGCTGAAGCAGACCCTGGCGGGCTACCAGGCGTGGGTCACCGGCATCCGCCGGGTGGAGGCCCCGACCCGGGCCAACGCCCCGCTGATCTCCTTCGACGACGCCTTCGGGCTGGTGAAGATCAACCCGATCGCCGCGTGGTCCGACGAGGACATGCAGAACTACATCGACGAACACGGGATCCTCGTCAATCCCCTGGTCGACGAGGGCTACCCCTCCATCGGGTGCGCCCCCTGCACCGCCAAACCACTACCCGGAGCCGATCCGCGCAGCGGACGGTGGGCCGGCCGAGCCAAGATCGAATGCGGGTTGCACGCCTCATGACACTCATCGACACGAAATTCACCGAATCCCGGAACACGTCGGACGGCACCAGGTTCGACACCCTCGACGCCCTCGAGTCGGAAGCGATCCACGTCTTCCGCGAGGTCGCCGGCGAGTTCGAGCGCCCGGTGATCCTGTTCTCGGGCGGCAAGGACTCGACGGTCCTGCTGCACCTGGCGCTCAAGGCCTTCTGGCCGGCGCCCCTGCCGTTCGCGCTGCTGCACGTCGACACCGGGCACAATCTTCCCGAGGTCCTCGAGTTCCGCGACCACGTCGTCGAGAAGTACGGGTTGCGGTTGCACGTGGCGAAGGTCGAGGACTACCTCGCCGACGGCCGCCTCACCGAGCGGCCCGACGGGATCCGCAACCCGCTGCAGACGGTGCCGCTGCTCGACGCCATCGCCGACAACCGTTTCGACGCGGTGTTCGGCGGCGGCCGCCGCGACGAGGAACGCTCCCGCGCCAAGGAACGGATCTTCTCCCTGCGCAATGCGTTCGGCCAGTGGGACCCCAAGCGGCAGCGGCCCGAGTTGTGGAACCTCTACAACGGCCGGCACGCCCCGGGCGAGCACGTGCGGGTCTTCCCGCTGAGCAACTTCACCGAGCTCGACATCTGGCGGTACATCGCCCGCGAGGACATCGAACTCGCGAGCATCTACTACGCCCACCAGCGCCCGGTGTACCGGCGGGACGGCATGTGGATGACACCCGGCGTGTGGGGCGGCCCGGCCGAGGGTGAGGAACTCGAGGTCCGGTCGGTGCGCTACCGCACGGTCGGTGACGGGTCCACGACCGGCGCGATCCTGTCCGAGGCGGCCGACAACGAGGCGATCCTCGACGAGGTCGCCGCGTCGCGGCTCACCGAGCGCGGCGCCACCCGCGGCGACGACCGCGTGTCCGAAGCGGCCATGGAGGACCGCAAGCGAGAGGGATATTTCTGATCATGAGCGACCTCCCCGTGCACAGCACGCAGCTGCTCCGGCTCGCCACCGCCGGCAGTGTCGACGACGGCAAGTCCACCCTCGTGGGCCGGCTCCTGTACGACACCAAGTCCGTGCTCGCCGACCAGATCGACGCGGTCACCCGCGCCTCGGTCGACAAGGGTCTCGACACCCCCGACCTGTCGCTGCTCGTCGACGGCCTGCGCGCCGAGCGCGAACAGGGCATCACCATCGACGTCGCGTACCGCTACTTCGCCACCCCCCGGCGCAGCTTCGTGCTGGCGGACACCCCGGGACACGTGCAGTACACCCGCAACACCGTCTCGGGGGCGTCCACCGCCCAGCTCGTGGTGCTGCTCGTCGACGCCCGCAAGGGCGTGGTCGCGCAGACCCGCAAGCACGCCGCCGTGCTCGCGCTGCTCGGCGTGCCCAAGCTCGTGCTGGCGGTCAACAAGATCGATCTGGTCGACGACCCGGCGGCCGTGTTCGCCGACATCTGCGGTCGGTTCAACGAGCTGACCCGGTCGCTCGGCTGGTCGCCGGAGGACGTGCAGGAGATCCCGGTCTCCGCCCTGCACGGCGACAATGTCGCGGTCCGTTCGGAGAACACGCCGTACTACGACGGCCCGACCCTGATCGAGCACCTCGAGTCCGTCCCGGTCGACGCCGACGTCCACGGCCGCCACGAGATCGGGCTGCGGTTCCCGGTGCAGTACGTGATCCGGCCCCGCACCGCCGACTTCCCGGACTACCGCGGCTACGCCGGTCAGATCGCGGCGGGCACCGTCCGGCCCGGCGACGAGGTCGTGATCCTGCCCGCGGGCACCCGGACCACGATCGAGCGGATCGACACCGCCGACGGCGAACTCGCTCTCGCCCATGCCGGCCGCAGCGTCACCCTGATCCTCGCGGACGACGTCGACGTCTCCCGCGGGGACGTCATCGCCGCCCCGACCGCCGCCCCGGAACCGATCGATCAGTTCGAGGCGACGGTGTGCTGGCTGGCGGAGAAGCCGCTGCGGCCCGGCGCCCGGTTGCTGCTCAAGCACGGCACCCGCACGACCCAGGCGATCGTCGGGACGCTCGAGGAGCGCTTCGACGAGCAGAACCTGACCTCGGTTCCCGCCCCGGAGTCGCTCGAGCTCAACGAGATCGCCCGCATCACCGTCCGGGTCGCCGAACCCATCGCGGCCGACGACTACAAGGTCAACCGCCGCACGGGCAGCTTCCTGCTGATCGACCCCGCGGGCGGGAACACCCTCGCCGCGGGCCTGGTGGGCAACAGCCTCGCCGAGGTCGAACTCGGGGACCGCGTCCCCGCATGATCCCGCTCGTCGCCGTCGCGCACGGCAGCCGTGACCCGCGCTCGGCGCGTGCCATGGCTGCCGCGCTGGCGGTGCTACGGGACCGCCACCCGGACCGGGACGTGCGGCTCGCGTTCCTGGATCTGAACACTCCCTCGGTGGGGCAGGTCGTCGATGCTGTCGCCGCCGAGGGGCACCGCCGCGTCGTGGTGGTTCCGTTGCTGCTGGGCAGCGCCTTCCACGCCCGGGTGGATCTGCCCGCGCTCCTCGCCGAGGCCCGCGTCCGGCATCCGCGTCTCGACGTGGTCCAGGCGGACGTCCTCGGCGCCGACGAGCGCCTCGTCGCGGCGGCCCGCGAGGCGATCGGTGCAGCCGGTCTCTCCCCGACGGACCCGACCGTGGGCGTCGCCCTGTGCGCGGTCGGATCCCGGCGCCGGGACGCCAATGCCGCCACCTCGACGATCACGCCGCGCCTGCTGCGCGGCACGGCGTGGGGGTGGGGCCGCACGTGCTTCACCACCGCCGCGGCACCGACCGTCGTCGACGCCCTGTCGGACCTGCGTGCCGCCGGTGCCACCACGCTCGTGCTCGCCCCCTGGATGCTCGCGCCCGGGCTGCTGTGGGACCGCGCCGTCGCCGCCGCGCAGGCGGAGTTCCCCGAGGTCGTCTGTTCCGGCACCCTCGCGGACTCCCCTGCCGTCGGGTTCGTGATCGACGAACGCTACCGGCAGTCGCTCGTGCACGCCGGGGCCGCATCGCGTCACACCGCCTGACATCCGCCGATTGCCTCTGGCGCACTCCGGTCGTATCGGCCCAGACTGGACTCGAGGCAAGGAGGCATCGTCATGGCCACAGCACCGATTCGGCACGGGATCGTCGTCGGGGTCGACGGTTCGGACGGCTCGTTCTCTGCAGCGCACTGGGCCGCGTCCGCCGCCCGGATCTTCGGTGAGCCGTTGCACCTGGTCAACGTGCTCCCCGATGCGCCGAGCGCAACCGGCAGATCCAGGGAGGAATTCGCCAAGCTCCTGCAGGCCGACAGCCAACGGCTGCTCGAACGTGCCCGCCGCGCGGCACTCGACGGTCGTGCGGACGTCGAGGTCGACTGCAGCAGCCGACCGGGTCCCCCGGCGAAGACCCTCGTCGAACTGTCGAATACGGCCCGTCTGCTGGTGGTCGGCCGAACCACGACCGGGGAACTGCGCTCGATGTTCGCCGGCTCCGACGTCGTCCGCGTCGCCAACCAGGCCCGCTGCCCGGTCGTGGCGTGGCGGGGCGAAGGCGACCACGAGGAGGTGGACACCCGGCCGGTCGTCGTCGGTGTCGACGGCAGCGCCTTGAGCACGGCCGCCATCGAGCACGCGTTCGAGTTCGCCTCGTTCCTCGGCGTCCCGTTGATCGCGGTGCACGCGTGGACCGAGCAGTCCACCCTGCGCGGCTACGACGAGTCCGCGCGCTTCGTCGACTGGTCGACGTACGCGCAGCAGAAGGCCGCCGACCTCGCGGAGAGCCTGGGCGGGTGGCGCGAGCGATATCCCGACGTCGAGGTGCGGCCCGAGCTCGAGCGCCGCGGCGCGATGGTGGCCCTCATCGAGCGCTCCGTCGACGCGCAACTCGTCGCGGTGGGCAGCCACGGTCGCAGCACGATCGCGTCGGCCCTCCTCGGCTCCACCGGTCAGGGCCTGCTCCACCATTCCCGCTGCCCGGTGCTCATCTGCCGGGAATGACCCTCGGTCCCAGAACTCCGCTTCGCGCAAGGAATTTCGAGCGCCTCGACCGTGGGGGCGGCATCCTCCTACTTCGTCGCCTCGGCGTAGATCACGGCGATGCTGCCGGTGCCGGGCCGGAACAGCTCGGCCTCGACCGCACTCCAGCCACCGAGATCGTCGACGGTCCACAGCGTTTCGGGGGCCGGGAAGTCTCCGGCGAACTCCCGCGCGACGCCCGGGTCGGCCGGCCGGAATCCGGCGGAAGCCCAAATCCTCTGCGCCTGCGCGGTGTAGAGGAAGTCGTTGAACTCCTGAGCGGCCACCACGTCGGGCGCGTTGTCGATCATCACCGCGGGACTGTCGATCCGGAGGGTGGTGGTCAAGGGCACGCGCCGGACCGCGGCGCCGTCGCGCTCGAGCCGGACCGCGTCGCGTTCCGACAGGAGCAGCACGTCGCCGGCACCCCGCACGAACATCTCCACGGCCTCTTCGGCGCTCGCGGGCCAGGACTCGATGTGGTCACCGACCAGCGCCGTGAGGTAGTCCCGGCCCGCCTGCGGGTCGGCACCGCCGTTGCTCGTCGCGGCGTAGGCGGCGAGCAGGTTGAGCTCGGCCGCGCCGGAAGCCGACGGGTCGGGCGTGATCACCTCGAGGCCCGGAGCGAGCAGGTCGTCCCAGTCCGTCACGCCCCACGGGTTGTCCTCCCGCACGAGCATCGCCACGACGGATCCGTACGGAATCCCCCGGTACGCCCCCGCGTTCCAGTCCGCGTCGACCAACCCGGCATCGACGAGCCCGGACAGGTCCGGCACCGTGGCGAAGGTCACGAAATCCGCCGAGGCGCC
Source organism: Rhodococcus ruber (assembly GCF_016804345.1). NCBI lineage: Bacteria > Bacillati > Actinomycetota > Actinomycetes > Mycobacteriales > Nocardiaceae > Rhodococcus > Rhodococcus ruber. The sequence continues at coordinate 3,652,624 of NZ_CP044211.1, forward strand.
GTCGACGACGGCGGCAGCCTGCTGCGCGGACGGACCGGACGTGACGTCGAAGCGGACGTCCTCGCCGGCGTCGGTGCTGCCGAACGCGGCGATCACCGCGTCCAGCGCTGCCCGGGCCCCCTCGGCGGCGTACAGGTCGACGGTGGGGCCGGCGCCGGCCCCACCGTCGTCGCTCCCCCGCCCGTCACCGGCCGAGCACGCCGTGAGCGCGGCGGCGGCTGCGAGCGCGACGACGTGCCGGCTCGGACGGAATCTCACGACACACCTCCGGCGCGGATCAACGGGTCAGCAGCCAGGCCACGACGACGAGAACGAGCAGGGCGGCCAGGGTGAGGGTCACGCGTGAGCGCGGCATGTCAGCGATCCTCCGTCTTCGGTTCGGACGCGGCCGGCTCCCTGCGCCCGACGGCCGCGAGGACGCCCGCGAGGGCACGGTCGAGCAACCAGGCCACGCCGGCGCACACCGGCACCACGACACCCAGCACGAGCGCGACCTGCGGGACGAACGGGAGGCCGGCCAGCCACAACTCGAAGCCGTCCCACCACGATGCCGCCCGATCCACGCCCCCACCCTAGTCGGCACCCGTTCGGTGGACGCCGGGGGCCGGGTGCCGGGATCATGTGGTGATGGCACACACGTTTGAAGGATCGGGGCTCTCGTCCGCGCATTCGCACCCGCCGCACCGGAGCCCCTACCCGCCGATCGACGACTACGCGTTCCTGTCGGACTGCGAAACGACCTGCCTCATCGCCCGCAACGGGGCGGTCGAATGGATGTGCCTGCCCCGGCCGGACTCGCCCAGCGTGTTCGGCGCGATCCTCGACCGCAGTGCCGGCTACTTCCGCATCGGCCCGCACGACCGCACCGTCCCGGCGGCACGCCGGTACCTGCCCGGTGGACTGATCCTCGAGACGACGTGGCAGACCGAGACGGGATGGATAGTGGTGCGCGACGCCCTGGTGATGGCGCCGTGGCATGCCGTCCAGGAGCGGTCGCGGACCCACACGCGGACACCGACGGACTGGGACGCCGAGCACATGCTGCTGCGCACCGTCCGCTGCGTGAGCGGGACCGTGGAACTCGAGGTCAGTTGCGCCCCCGCGTTCGACTACCATCGCGCCCCGGCGCGCTGGGAGTACACGGGCAAGGTGTACGAGGAGGCCACGGCGTACTGCACCGCCGGTGAACCCGGGGAGCACCCCGAACTGCGGCTCACCACCGATCTCCGGCTCGGCCTCGAGGACGGGGAGGCACGGGCACGAACCCGGATGCGCAAGGGCGACAAGGCGTTCGTCGCCCTGTCGTGGTCGGACGTGCCGTGCCCGGGGACGTACGAGGAGGCCGCCGCGAAGATGGCCGAGACCGCGGACTTCTGGCGGGAGTGGATCACCACCGGTCGTTTCCCCGATCACCCCTGGCGCAGCTACCTGCAGCGCAGCGCACTGACCCTCAAGGGACTGACCTACGCGCCCACCGGGGCACTGCTCGCCGCAGCCACCACATCCCTTCCGGAAACACCTGGCGGAGAAAGGAACTGGGATTACCGCTACGCGTGGGTACGCGATTCGACGTTCGCGCTGTGGGGTCTGTACACGCTCGGGCTCGACCGGGAGGCCGACGCGTTCTTCGCCTTCATCTCCGACGCGTCCCGCAGCGAGGACGGCACATTGCAGCCGTTGCAGGTCATGTACGGCGTGGGCGGCGAGCGGGTGCTCACCGAATCGCAGCTCGAGCACCTGTGCGGCTACGACGGAGCGCGTCCGGTACGGATCGGAAACGATGCGTATCATCAAGTGCAGCACGACATCTGGGGCGCGATGCTGGACTCGGTGTACCTGCACGCGAGGACCCGCCGGCACATGCCCCAGTCCTTCTGGCCGGCCGTGAAACGCCTCGTCGGGCAGGCCGAGCAGCACTGGCGCCTGCCCGATCGCGGCATCTGGGAGGTGCGGGGTGAGCCCCAGCACTTCACCTCGTCCAAGGTGATGTGCTGGGTCGCGCTCGACCGGGGCGCACGGCTGGCGCGCACACACGGCCGCCCCGACTACGCGGTGCGGTGGGAGGCCGTGGCGGACGAGATCAAGGCGGACATCCTCGCGCACGGCGTCGACGAGCGCGGGGTGTTCACCCAGCGCTACGGGCACCCCTCCCTCGACGCCTCGGCGCTGCTGGTGGTGCTGCTGCGGTTCCTGCCGGCCGACGATCCGCGGGTGCGGGCGACGGTCCTGGCGATCGAGGACGAACTCACCGAGGACGGACTGGTCCTGCGGTACCGGGTGGACTCGACCGACGACGGGCTGACCGGCGAGGAGGGCACCTTCACGATCTGCTCGTTCTGGCTGGTCTCCGCCCTCGTGGAGATCGGGGAGGTGGAAAGGGCCCGCATCCTGTGCGAACGGCTCCTCGGCTACGCCAGCCCGCTCAAGCTCTACGCCGAGGAGATCGACCCGCGCTCGGGCCGGCACCTGGGCAACTTCCCCCAGGCCTTCACCCACCTGGCCCAGATCAATGCGGTCGTGCACGTGATCCGCGCGGAGGAGCAGATCGCGGCCGGCGAGTTCCAGCCCGCGCGCCGTGCGCCGTGACCCGCTACCAGGATCGGCGCAACAGTTCCTCCGCACGGTCCGCGATGTCCCGGACGATCTCGCCGGCGGGCCGTTGTTCCCGCACGAGCCCGGCGGCCTCCCCGGCGTAGACCACGCCCCGCCGGGGGTCGGCCGCGTCGTACGCGGCGGCGAGCGTCTCCTCGTCGGCGCCGCGCGCGTGCCATTCGGCGGTGTAGTCGTTCGCCAGGGCCCGGCCACCCCACCGCGCCGGCCAGGGCTGGTGCCGGGCCCGGTCGAAGACGTCGGTGTAGACGGTGTCGCTGCTGCGCGCCGCGACGAGCAGGTCCCGGGCGTACTCCGGTCCCACCGTCTCGGGACTCGCCAGCAACGCCGTGCCGACGAGCGCGCCCTCCGCACCGGCCGCGAGCACCGCAGCCAGTCCCCGCCCGGACGCGATGCCACCCGCGGCGAGCACCGGAAGCGACGTCGACTCGAGCACCTCCTGCAGCAGCGGCAACGTCCCGATGTGTCCGGTGTGACCGCCGGCCTCGTGCCCCTGGGCGACGACGGCGTCGACCCCGGCGGCCTCGACGACCCGCAGGTCGTCGATCGTGTTGATCTGCGAGATCACGACGGCACCGGCCGCCCGCACGCGCGGCACGTAGGGGGCCGGGTCGCCGAACGACAGCGACACCACGCGGGGCCGTTCGGCCAGCACCGCGTCGAGCAGACTGTCGTCGTCGGCGAGCGACCAGGTCATCAGCCCGAAACCGAGCGGTCCACCCCCGAGTTCACGAGCCACCGCCGACTCGGCGGCCAGCCACTCCGAGGTGTTGTAGCGCGCGGCCCCGATCAGGCCGAGCCCGCCGGCCCGGGTCACCTCCCCGGCCAGGCGGCCGCCGGCACGGCCGCCCATGGGGGCGCCGAGCAGCGGGACGGTGATGCCCAGGGTGCGGGTGAGCCAGGTCTCGAGCACGGTGGACTACTTCCCCTTCGGCTTGTCCGAGGACGCCTCGGACGAGAGCGCGGCCACGAACGCTTCCTGCGGGACGTCCACCCGGCCGATCGTCTTCATCCGCTTCTTGCCTTCCTTCTGCTTCTCGAGCAGCTTGCGCTTGCGGCTGATGTCGCCGCCGTAGCACTTGGCGAGCACGTCCTTGCGGATCGCACGGATGTTCTCCCGGGCGATGATCTTCGACCCGATCGCCGCCTGCACCGGCACCTCGAACTGCTGACGCGGGATCAGCTCCTTGAGCTTGGTGGTCATCTTGTTGCCGTACGCGGCGGCCGCGTCCTTGTGCACGATCGCGCTGAACGCGTCGACGGCCTCGCCCTGGAGCAGAATGTCCACCTTCACCAGTGCGGCCTCCTGCTCCCCGGCCTCCTCGTAGTCGAGGCTGGCGTAGCCGCGGGTGCGGGACTTCAGCGAGTCGAAGAAGTCGAAGATGATCTCGGCCATCGGCAGGGTGTAGCGCAACTCGACCCGGGTCTCGGACAGGTAGTCCATGCCGCCGAGTTCGCCACGCCGCGACTGGCACAGCTCCATGATCGAACCGATGAACTCGCTCGGGGAGATGATCGTGCACTTGACGATCGGCTCGTAGATCGCGCGGGCCTTGCCTTCGGGCCAGTCCGACGGGTTGGTGACGATGTGCTCCTGCCCACCTTCGAGGACCACGCGGTAGACCACGTTGGGAGCGGTGGAGATCAGGTCCAGGCCGAACTCGCGCTCGAGTCGTTCCCGGGTGATCTCCATGTGCAGCAAGCCGAGGAAGCCGCACCGGAAACCGAAGCCGAGTGCCACCGACGTCTCGGGTTCGTAGGTGAGCGCGGCGTCGTTGAGCTGCAGCTTGTCGAGGGCATCGCGCAGGACGGGATAGTCCGACCCGTCGACCGGATACAGGCCGGAGTAGACCATCGGGCGGGGTTCCCGGTAACCGGTGAGGGGTTCGGCGGCGCCGCCCCGCGCCGAGGTGACCGTATCGCCGACCTTCGACTGACGCACGTCCTTCACGCCGGTGATGAGATAGCCGACCTCGCCGACTCCGAGCCCGGTGGTGACCTTCGGCTCGGGCGAGACGATGCCCACCTCGAGCAGCTCGTGGGTGGCGCCGGTGGACATCATCTTGATCTTCTCGCGCGGCACGATCCTGCCGTCGACCACACGCACGTACGTGACGACGCCACGGTAGGTGTCGTACACCGAGTCGAAGATCATCGCGCGGGCGGGCGCGTCGCGGTCGCCGACCGGCGGCGGTACCTGCCGGATCACCTCGTCGAGCAGTTCCCGCACGCCCACCCCGGTCTTGCCCGACACCCGCAGCACCTCCTCGGGCTCGCAGCCGACGATGTGTGCGATCTCGGCGGCGTAGCGGTCCGGGTCGGCCGCGGGCAGATCGATCTTGTTCAGGACCGGGATGATCGTCAGGTCCTTGTCGAGAGCGAGATAGAGGTTGGCGAGGGTCTGCGCCTCGATGCCCTGGGCGGCATCGACGAGGAGCACCGCACCCTCACACGCCTCGAGCGCACGGGAGACCTCGTACGTGAAGTCGACGTGCCCGGGCGTGTCGATGAGGTGCATGACGTAGTCCTCGCCGTCGACCTGCCACGGCAGCCGCACGTTCTGGGCCTTGATGGTGATCCCGCGCTCGCGCTCGATGTCCATCCGGTCGAGGTACTGAGCACGCATCTGGCGCTCCTCGACCACACCGGTGAGCTGCAGCATGCGGTCCGCGAGCGTCGACTTGCCGTGGTCGATGTGCGCGATGATGCAGAAGTTCCGGATCTTCGCGGGGTCCGTGAACGTGGTGTCGGCGAAGGTGCTGATGTCGGGCTCCTGACTCGGACGGGCAGCAGCCCTGGCGGGCCGCGGTCACCCCTGCAGAATATCCAAGTCGCGGCGGGTCCGGTCCCGCGGCCGCACCTGTGCGGCGGCGGGCGCCGCTAAGCTCGCCGACGTGGCTGGCACATGGAAGAAACTCGGCAGGCAACTGGGACGGCTCGCGGTCGAGCAGGGGCCGCGGTTGCTCGAGCAGATGCAGCGCTCCGGCGCTCTCGACCGGGCCCGGACCGCCCTCGGCTCCGGGACAGCCGACACCACCCGACCGGTCCCGAAGCCGGGCCGTCCGGTGACCTCCCGTACTTCCCCCACCGCGCAGCGCGCCCGGCAGATCGCGTACGCCCCCGATCTCGACGGCCGCGCCGACCCGGGCGAGATCGTGTGGACGTGGGTGGCCTACGAGGAGGACGCGACCAAGGGCAAGGACCGGCCCGTGCTCGTCGTCGGACGCAACGGCGGCACCCTGCTCGGCCTCATGCTGTCGTCGAACGACGACCGGGACGGTCACCGGGACTGGCTGGCGCTCGGTAACGGCAGCTGGGACGCCGGCAACCGGCCCAGCTGGGTCCGGCTGGACCGCGTGCTCGACGTGCCCGAGGACGGCATCCGGCGCGAAGGCGCGGTGCTCGGCCGGTCCCGGTTCGAGCAGGTCGCGGCGCGCCTGCGCGCCGACTACGGCTGGCGGTAGCCGGCCGTCCTGTCACCGTCGGCGGTAGCCGCGTCCCGTCACCGTCGGCGGACGCCGGCCGGCGGCGCCACGGACGGCCGCAGCCCGGCGAACCGGCCGAACAGCGACCGGTAGACGAGCGCCCCGAGGGCGCCGCCGATCAGCGGGAACAGGATGAACAGCCAGAGCTGCGCGAGCGCACCGTCCTGGTACGGAGCGACCGCGATGCTCCGGGCCGGATTGACGGAGGTGTTGTCGATCGGGATCGAGATCAGGTGGATCACTGTCAGGGTGAAGCCGATCGACACGCCGGCCAGCAGCACGTCCGAGGCCTGGTCCGTCGCGGCGAGCACCACGAACACCAGGAGTGCGGTCAGCAGCACCTCCACGATCATGGTCGCGCCGATTCCGTAACCGTCGATGAGCACCCCGCCCAGCGGTCCTTCCACTGCCGACGGGCTGTGCGGTCCCCAACCGTTGGCACCGAGTCCCTGCGCGGCCCGGTCGTAGGTCGGGAGCGACTGCGCCACCGAGTAGATCGTCACGCCCGCGACGAGCCCGCCGAGGATCTGGGCCACGATGTAGAACACCGCCCGCTTGGCGGTGACCCGCCCGATCGCGAGCTGACCGACCGTCACCGCCGGGTTCACGTGACACCCGGAGATCGGCCCGATGGCGTAGACGAGGAAGAGCAGCGTCAGCCCGAACGCCAGCGCGACGCCCAGATTGCCGACCTTGTCTCCGGCGAAGACCGCCGTGCCGACCGCGGAGAACACGAGCACGAACGTGCCGATCGCCTCCGCTGCGTACTTCTTCGCGTCCGAGAATTCTTCCTTCTCGACGGCTTCGAGCGCCGTCTCGGGCTCGGCACCGCCGCGTACCCGGTCCGCCTTCCGGTTCGCCGCCCGGTCCTCGGGACCAGTCTCGTGTTCGTTCGTCATGCGCCCACCTCGCGTCGTGCGGCCCCGAAGGACCGGATCCGATGTGTCGAACATCCGCACTGGCGAACACCGCGGGTCGAAGACGGGCCCACCGGCCGCACAGCACTACCGCAACAGAACACAGCGGACACTACGCAAGCCGGATGACCGCCACAACAACTTCCGGTGACGTCGAGGACAGTTCCCGGCAGGCCGGCCGGACGCGACCGTATCGGCACCCGGTGTGCGGTCCCGGGTACCAGTTTTGGGGTTCCGCCGGGCCGCTGGTATCGTGGTCCGTCGGTGCCGTAGTGCGCCCAGAGCTTTCCGACCAACTACCAGCAAGACGACAGGATTTTACGCGTGGCCAACATCAAGTCCCAGGTGAAGCGGATCCGCACCAACGAGCGCAACCGACTCCGCAACCAGTCGGTCAAGTCCTCGCTGCGCACGGCGATCCGTTCCTTCCGCGAGGCCGCGGCCGCCGGTGACAAGGACAAGGCCACCGAGCTCCTCGTCTCCACCAGCCGCAAGCTCGACAAGGCAGCCAGCAAGGGCGTCATCCACGCCAACCAGGCCGCCAACAAGAAGTCCGCTCTGGCCAAGGTCGCCAACGGACTCTGAGGTAGAACGCAAGCTCTGCTCCGGAAGCTGCCCGGTCCTCGGACCGGGCGGCTTCCGTCGTCTAACGGGTCCGGCCGGCCAGCTCCGCGACGCGGCGCACGGCGCGCTCGACCGCGTAGTCGGCGTCCGCGGCCGCGCCCTTGACGTCGGCATTGAGATCGGCCACCACTCGCAGCGCCGCCCCGATCGATCGGGGATCCCACGTGCGTGCCTGCCCCTGGGCCTTCTTCACCTTCCAGGGCGGCATCCCGAGTTCCGAGGCCATCTTGAACGGGTCGCCGCGCCCGGCCGAACCGACTCGTGCGATCGTGTGGACGGCATCGGCGAGGGCGTCGGCGAGCAGGACGTGCGCGACACCACGATGCGTCGCCCACCGCAGCGATTCCAGCGCCCCGGCCTCGTCACCCGCGACGGCCTTCTCGGCCACCTCGAACCCCGTGACCTCGGCCTTGCCGGAGTAGTAACGCTGCACGGCGGCAGCATCGATCTTGCCGCCCGTGTCGGCGACGAGCTGACTGCACGCCGCCGCCAGCTCCCGCAGGTCGGAGCCCACGGCGTCGATCACGGCCTGCACGACCTCCGGTGCTACTCGAACACCGGCGGTGCGGAACTCGGCCCGCACGAAGTCCACGCGCTCGGCCGGCTTGGTGATCCGGGCGCACTCGTGGGTCTCGGCGCCGCACTTCTGCAGTTCGCCCACCATGGCTTTCGCGCGGCCACCGCCGCTGTGCAGGACGACGAGGGTCACCCCCTCGGGTGGGTCGGTCGCCGCGTCGACGATCAGTGCGACGGCGTCCTTGCCGGCCTCCGCGGCGGATTCGAGGACGACCACCCGGTCCTCGGCGAACAGCGACGGGCTCAGCAGCTCGGCGAGTTCGGCGGCGCCGGCGTCGCCGGCGCGCAGCCGCGAGACGGTGAGCTCGGGACCAGACCCCGTCCGGGCCCGGACGGCACCGACGATCCGCGCGACGGCCCGTTCGACGAGGAGGTCTTCGTCACCGAGCACGAGATGCAACTGCGGGTTGGTCACCGATCGATCGTGCCACGTCCCCCGGACATCACCGTCGGTGCCCCGGCCGGGCGTCCGCGCCGTAGCCGCAGCAGGTACCGGGCAGCGACGAGCCCGCCGACGACGGCGACCGCTCCGCTCACGCCCGCCGGGACGGGCACCTCCGCCAGGGGCAGGGCCGTGGCACGCGCTGCCACCTCGAGGATCCACCACAGCATGGGCGCGGTCCCGCGAGCGAGCAGCTCCGCCACGGCCGGCGACACCGCGGAGACCGCCGCGACGGTGGTACCGAGCACGGTCAACGGCGGAAGCACCGGTGCGACCAGGACGTTGGCCGCGATCGCCACGACGCTGACGGTGCCGGACAGCGCGGCGACGATCGGTGCGGTCACGACGAATGCGGCCGCCGAGACGGCGAACACCTCGGCCGCCGCGCGGGGCCACCCGCGGGCCCGCAGCCGGGTCACCCAGAGCGGTGCCACCAGCACCAGGCCGGCGGTGGCCGCGACCGACAGGGCGAACCCGGCGTCCGTCGCGAGTTCGGGTGCGGCGACGAGCAGCACCCCGACCGTGGCCGCCAGGGCGGGCAGCCCGTTCCGTCGTCGGCTCGTCACGAGCGCGAGCAATCCGATCGCGCCCATCGCGGCGGCACGCAGCACGCTCGGCGACGGGCGCACGACGACGACGAACGCCACCAGCGCGACGGCCGCGAGCGCGGCGCCCGTGCGGGGGCCGAGGCCGAGTCCCCGCACGGCGAGCAGCACCGCGCCGAGAACGATGCTGACGTTGGCACCGGACACCGCAGTCAGGTGGGTCAGGCCCGCTACCCGGAAGCTCTCCCGCACGTCGTCGGGCAGGCGTGAGGTGTCGCCGACCACGAGGCCCGGCAGGAGGCCGGCCGCAGCGGGCGGGAGCACCGCTCCGGACGCCGAGGCGAGTCGCTCGCGGATCCGCCCCGCCCACTGCTGCACCCGCGAGGGGGCCTGCACCGACCGGGGTGGGCCGTCGGCCCGGACCACGGCCACCGTCAGGTCCGCGCCGCCGGATTCGGCGAGCCGGCCGCGCAGGGTGACCCGTTGCCCCGGCAGCAGCTCCGCCCACTCCTCGGCGGGGGCGAACACCACGACGGCCCCGCCGCCGGTGTACCGACCGGCCCCCAGGTCGGCGCGGTGCACTCTCGCCGGGACCAGGACCTGATCTCCCCCGAATCCGCTGTCCCCCAGTCTTTTCGGATCCTCGGTCGGTTCGACCGCCAGGGTGGCCCAGCCGTCACGCGCGGCCGCGCCGGCAAGCGGATGCGTCTCGACCGCCCATACCCGTAGTGCGACTGCCGCAGAGAACCCGGCGGCGACGACGAGAGCCGCGAGCAACGGGGCGGCCCCGGCACGGAACCGCCCCCGGCGTATCGGCACGAGCGTGGCCGCCGCGCACAGCGCGGCAATCGCCGCGAGCCCCAGCGCAACCTGCCAGCCGGCGTGCAACCCGAGCGCGGTTGCGGCCCACGCCGCGGCCGCGCTCGGTACCAGGCGCGCGTCGTCACGGCCGGATTCGGTCACACCACCACCAGCGTCCGCAGGCGCGCCAGCCGCGCGGGACCGATCCCGTCGACCTCGGCGAGTTGTTCGACGTCGTTGAACGGACCGTTGTCCCGGCGCCACGCGACTATCGCGGCGGCGGTGACAGGACCTACGCCGGGCAGCGCATCGAGGGCCGCCTCGTCGGCGGTGTTGAGATTCACCGGCCCCCCGGCCTCGGGCGCGCCGGACGTTCCGGCGTCCCCTGCCCCTGCGGCGCCGGAGATTCCGCTCGCCGGCGGAACCGGTGGCAGGGTGCCGACCACGATCTGGTCGCCGTCCGCGAGGCGTTGCGCCAGGTTCAATCCGGTCAGGTCCGCCCCCTCGAGGGCGCCGCCCGCGGCCGTGAGCGCATCGGCCACCCTCGAGCCGGGCGCGATTCGTACGAGGCCGGGCTTGCCCACCAGGCCCACCACACTGACCACCACCTCCTCCGGCGCCGAGTCCTGCCGGGGCGCAACGGGATCCGCCGGCGGTGCTACGACCTCCACCGCCGGCAGCGGCGGAACCGGTTCCGCGACGGGACGATCGCGCCAGGTCACGACGAGCGTGACGAGCACGACCACGACACCGACCACCGCCAGGGCCCCGGTCCCGCCGCGACCGGTCTGCCAGCGGGCCGCACGCAACCGCTCGAACGGACCCGGCGGATCGGCGGTGCCGGCCGCGTCGTACCACGGGTACGGATCGTCGTCCGGCGCCGCCGGAGGACGGTCGCCGGCGGACCGGGCGATCCCGTCGAGCCGTCTGCGCACGAGGTCGTGCTCGTCGCTGCTGCCCATGGCGCGACGCTAACCGGACACGACCGCCGCCACCGCGAAGGCTGGGACGAGTCGTCGAATCTGTGGATGAACCGTCCGCCTGTGGACAACTCCTACGCTCGGGAGACGACCACCCCGACGGCGCCGGGACCGACGTGGGCGCCGAGGACCGCGTCGAGTTCCGACACCGACAGCGGCGTCCCGGCGGGCAGCCGGCCGGCGAGTTCCGCGGCGAGCCGCTCGGCGCGTTCGGGGGCCTCGCGGTGGTGCACGGCCACCGCGGTCACCGGCTCCGCGGTGTCGACGACGCCGTCGACGAGTTTCGTCATCGCCTTGGTCATGGTGCGGGTCTTCTCCCGCAGCACCAGCCGGCCGTCGACGAGGTGCAGCACGGGTTTCATCGCCAGAGCGGTGCCGAGCAGCGCTGTGGCGGTACCGATGCGGCCGCCGCGGCGCAGGTGGTCGAGCCGGTCGACCACCAGCAGTGTCCGGCTGTGGGCGGCGACCTCCACCGCCCGTTCGTACACCGCCCGCACATCCGCACCGGACCGGGCGGCTTCCGCCGCCGCCAGAGCAGCGAATCCCAGACCCATTGCGGTGGTTCGACTGTCGACCAGTTGCACCCGGTCGCCGAGGGCATCGGCGGCATAGCGGGCAGCCGACCAGGTACCCGACAGTTCACGGGACAGGTGCACGGCCACCACCCCGTCGCCGCCGCTGTCGGACAGCGCCTCGGCGTACGCTTCCGTCAGTTCCGCCGGGGAGGGACCGGAGGTCGTGACGCCGGAGAGGTCGGCGGGCAGGTCGTCCACGCCCTCGCGCAACTCGACACCGTCCGCGATCACGTGCAGCGGCACGACACGGATGTCGTAGCGCTCCACCAGTTCCGGGTCGAGACAGCACGACGAATCGGTCACCACTACTACAGACACGCCGCCTACCGTATGTTCTCCGCGGCGACGCGCGCATCCCGGTGCACCATCCGTACCGCCTCGGCCACCGCGGCGGCAACTTCGCTGTGCCCGTTCCAACCCCAGTGGATGCCGTCCGGATTCGCGTCCCCGGAGTGGATGTCCGCGTGCACGGCCTCGCCGAGATCGACCAGCGGAACCGACTTCTCGGACGCCCACCGGTTGATGGCCCGGGCTGCGGCGGGACGACCGCGGTGCACCGCGCGGTACTGCGCGCTGCGGTGTACCGACGGCAGCGTGGCGATCACCGGAAGGTCCGGCCGCATGTACGCCAGCGACTCGCGGATGGTCTCGAGGTAGTCCACACTGACCCGCGGCGGCAGGGCCACCGGCCAGCCGAGCGGGGACAGCCGGGGCTGCAGCCACCCGTAGGTCTCCCGTACGACGCGGCGTAACCGCGGTGGGCGTACGTAACGCAGTGTTTCGCGCAGCGCCGTCGGCAGCGGGGACGGCAGGGTGTCCATGCCCCCGACGGCCAGCACGACGGCACCGGCCCGCGGGATCGTCGCCCACACGCGCGGATCCTGGGTCATGGCCCACCACGCGTCGCGGGTCGTCCACCCGATCCGTGCGACGAGCTCCACGTCCCAGTCGAGTTCGCGCGCCACGATGTTCGGCCAGATTCGCGGATGGTCCGCCGGGAGCCCGCCCTTCGGGCCGTAGTAGCTGAGGGAGTCCCCGATCACCAGCAGCGTCGGCCGGCGCGGACCGGCCGTCGGCCGTGGCTCAGAGGACGTCATCGGCCGCCACCGTCGCCGTCGCGTTCCACACGTCGAGGCGCCACGCGGGCCGGTCACCGTATCCGCTGAGCTGGACCCAGCCGGTGTTGCCGAGTCCGCCGAGGACCGGCCACCGGTCGACCGGAAGATCGAGCAGGGCGGCCGTGAGTGCCGCGATCAGTCCGCCGTGCGCGACGACGATGATCGGCCGATGCACCCACTGCTCGTGCTTGTCGAGCAGTTCCTGGATCACCGGGGCGCTGCGCCGCGCCACGTCGACCCGGCTCTCACCCTCGGGGGGTGCCCAGGTGGCGTCGGCCCGCCACGCCGCGCGGGCCCCCGGGGACACCGCGTCCACGTCGTGATGGGTCAGGCCCTGCCACCGGCCGAGATGGGTCTCGCGCAGCCTCGGATCGATTTCCACCGGCAGCCCGGCCTGGTCACCGAGTTCGACGGCGGTGTCGTAGGCGCGCCGCAGATCGGACGAGACGATGGCCACGGGACTGTGCTCGACGAGGACCCTGGCCGCGGCCACGGCCTGCCGCCGCCCCAGCGCGGACAGCTCGGTGTCGAGCTGCCCCTGCATGCGACTGGTGGCGTTGTATTCGGTCTGGCCGTGGCGTACCAGGATCAGCCGCCGGACCGGTACCGCGTGGGTCACCGGTCCCCCGGTGCGTCGTCCGGGACGGGAGTGGTGCCGCCTGCCGCTGCACCGGCGCCGGTGTCACCGGTCGGCGCGGGCGCGCCGGTGTCACCCGCCGGCGCGGGCGCGCCGGTGTCACCCGCCGGCGCGGGCGCGCCGATGCCGTCGACGGTGATCACCGGGCAGTCCTTCCACAACCGGTCGAGTGCGTAGAAGTTGCGTTCGTCGTCGTGCTGGATGTGCACCACCACGTCGACGTAGTCCAGCAGCGTCCAACGACCCTCGCGGGTGCCTTCGCGCCGCACGGGCTTGTGCCCGGCGAGCCGCAGTTTCTCCTCGACGTTGTCGACGATCGCGTTGACCTGGCGCTCGTTGGCCGCGGACGCGATCACGAAGCAGTCGGTGATGACCAGTTGCTCGGACACGTCGAGCACCACCACGTCGGTGGCCAGTTTCTCGTCGGCCGCGCGGGCCGCGATGCGTGCCATCTCGATGGCTTCTGCAGTTGCCGTCACTGCGGGGTCTTCCTCTCGGGGTGGGGACAGGACTCGGGGTGGGGATGAGACACGGTCGTCGTGCCGTCGGGGCGCCGCGAGTTCGCGGGCCGATACAGGTTGCGCTTGCTGATGTACTGCACCACCCCGTCGGGCACCAGGTACCAGATGGGTCTGTGCTCACGCACCCGCGTCCGGCAGTCGGTCGACGAGATGGCCAGCGCAGGTATCTCGACGAGACCGACGGTGTCGGACGGCAGCTTCGCGAGATGCTCGGCGAGGTGCTCGACGTGCAGGTCGTAGCCCGGACGCGACACCCCCACGAACCGGGCCAGCTCGAACAGCTCGGCCCAGTCCTGCCACGACAGGATCGATGCCATCGCGTCGGCGCCGGTGATGAAGTACAACTGGGCGTCGGGCATCAGGGCACGCAGGTCGCGCAGTGTGTCCACGGTGTAGGTGGCCTTCTCGCGTTCGATGTCGACCCGGCTGACGGAGAACTGCGGATTCGAGGCGGTCGCGATGACCGTCATCAGATAGCGGTCCTCTGCCGTGCTGACATCGTGTCCCGACTTCTGCCAGGGATGTCCGGTGGGCACGAACACGACCTCGTCGAGATCGTACCGGTCGGCTACTTCGCTGGCTGCGACGAGATGCCCGTGGTGGATGGGGTCGAAGGTTCCGCCCATGACACCGACGCGCCGGCGCGGCGGGGAATTCGGGACGGATGGCTCGTGCACGATGGTCCAGCTTACGGGTTCACACCGGCAGCAGGGCCGCCACCACCTGCGCGAGCTGCTGTGCGGACCGGCACTCGTGCATCGTGATCACCTCGCGGTACACCTCGGCCGCCGAATCTCCGGCTCCCCATTGGCCGCGTGGTTCCGGATTGAGCCAGTGGGCGTGCCGGGCAACGGCCACCAGGTGTTCGAGCGCGGCGAGGTTGGGATCGCGATAGTTGGTCCGTGCGTCGCCGAGCACGAGCAGTGAGCTGCGGCTGGTGAGGCTGTGCGCGTACCGCTCGGTGAACACGCCGAGCGCGTGACCGTAGTCGGAGTGGCCGTCGTAGGCGATCAGCTCGGCCTCACGCAGCATCCGCGACATGGCGACCCCGAGATCCGCGCCGGCGGAGAAGTGGTGAGTGACCTCGTCGGTGCTGTCGATGAACGCGAACACCCGGACGCGGGAGAACTGCTCGCGCAAGGCGTGCACGAGCAGCAGCGTGAAGTGGGAGAAGCCGGCGACCGATCCGGAGACGTCGCACAGCACCACGAGCTCCGGACGGGCGGGGCGTGGCTTGCGATTGACGAGGTCGATGGGCACTCCGCCGGTGGACATCGACTTGCGCAGGGTCCGGCGCAGGTCGATCGCCCCCGCGCGGGCCCGTCGCCGGCGCGCGGCGAGCCGGCTCGCGAGCAGCCGCGCCAGCGGGGTGACGCTGCGGCGCAGCGCGGTGAGCTCGGCGTCGGTGGCTCGCAGGAAGTCGACCTCCTCGGCCAGTCTGGGCACCCCGTACGTGGCGACGCGGTCGCGTCCGACCTGTTCGGCGGTGCGGCGCCGCGTCTCGCGTTCGACCATCGCCCGGAAGTCCGCCACCCGGCGCGCTGCCGTGCGGCGGGCCACCTCGGTGGCGTACTCGGTGTCCTGAGCCCGCTCCTCGGGACCGGCATTGCCGAGCAGTCCCTCGAGGATCTTCGACACCAGTGTCTCGGGCGAGACCTGGCGCAGGGCCTGGTACGCCGAGAACGACGACTTGTCACCCGAGGTGTACTGGCCCAGTTCCTCGACGATCTGCGCGGTCAGCAACTCGACGAGCTCGAACGCCTCGGCGGAGTCGTCGGCGAGCATCTCGGCGATCAGGTCCCGCAGCGCCTCGAAATCGATCTCGCCGTCCGGGGTGCGTGGCAGCGTCGGATCGATCCCGCCGGCCTCGCGGCGTCCCACCGCTGCCGGGAACCACAGGTCGAACAGGGCGTCGAAGGTCGGCCGATGGGTGGGCCGGCGCAGCAGAGCGCACGCCAGCCCCTCGCGCAGGGCGTCGCGGTCGAGCAGGTCGAGCACCGAGATGACCCGGCCGGCGTCGACGGTCTCCGACGGTCCTACGGGGATGCCGCGGCGGCGCAGCGCCTCGACGAACCCGACGAGGTGGCCGGGCAGCCCGTGCGGCGCCGACGGCCCGTGGTCCCGCAGCGGCGGGCGTGCCCCGGCCATGTCAGTTCAACCGCAGCTCGGCCGCGGCCCGCAGCTGATCGGACTGGTGTTTGAGGATCACGCCGAGCGTGGCCCGGACCGCCGCGTCGTCGAGGGTGTCCAGGCCCAGGGCGAGCAGTGTGCGGCCCCAGTCGATCGTCTCCGCCACCGACGGCAGCTTCTTGAGCTGCATGCCGCGCAGCACCCGGACCGTGCGGACGAGCTGCTCGGCGACCGCCTCCGGCAGCTCCGGAACCCGGCTCGCCAGGATGCGGCGCTCGAGGTCGGCATCGGGAAAGTCGAGATGCAGGAACAGGCAGCGTCGCTTGAGGGCCTCGGACAACTCGCGGGTCGCGTTCGAGGTGAGCACGGTGAAGGGCTTGCGGGTGGCGCTGATGGTGCCGAGTTCGGGCACGGTGACCGCGAAGTCGCTGAGCACCTCGAGCAGCAGACCCTCGATCTCCACGTCGGCCTTGTCGACCTCGTCGACGAGCAGCACCGTCGGGTCCTCCCGGCGGATGGCCGTCAGCAGCGGGCGCGGCAGGAGGAATTCCTCGGAGAACACATCCTGCTTGGTCGCGTCCCAGGAGTGGTCGGTACCGGCCTGGATCCGCAGGATCTGCTTGGCGTGGTTCCACTCGTAGAGCGCCCGCGACTCGTCGACCCCCTCGTAGCACTGCAGCCGCACCAGCTCGGCGCCGGAGGTCTGCGCCACCGCCCGGGCCAGCTCGGTCTTGCCCACCCCGGCGGGGCCTTCGATGAGCAGCGGCTTGCCGAGGCGATCGGCGAGGAACACCGCGGTGGCGGTGGCCTTGTCGGCGAGGTATCCCGTCTCGGCGAGGCGGTCGATCACCTCGTCGACGTCGGCGAAGATCGGCGGGGTGGTCGGCAGCGCACGGTCCACGCTGTGTCCTTTCGTCGGGGCAGGCCGGTCGGGGTGCGGGGTCTCGTCGACGCCGTCGGGCCGACCTCAGGCCGGCCGGGTGTGGCCGTCGCCCCAGACCACCCACTTGGTGGAGGTGAGTTCCGGCAGTCCCATCGGGCCGCGGGCGTGCAGCTTCTGGGTGGAGATGCCGATCTCGGCGCCGAACCCGAACTGCTCGCCGTCGGTGAACGCCGTCGAAGCGTTGACCATGACGGCTGCGGCATCGACCCGCGCGGAGAACTCACGGGCCGCGGCGAGGTCGGAGGTGACGATGGCCTCGGTGTGCCCGGTGCCGTACCGGTCGATGTGCGCGACGGCCGCGTCCAGGTCGTCGACGACGGCGAGCGCGACGTCGAGGCTCAGGTACTCGTCGGCCCAGTCCGATTCGGTGGCCGGTTCGAGGCCGGGCAGGTCGCCGTGCACGGTGACGCCGTGGCTGCGCAGTACCTGCAGCAGCCGGGGCACGACGTCGTCGGCGACGGCCTTGTCCACCAGGATCGTCTCGGCGGTGTTGCACACGCTGGGCCGGCGGGTCTTGGCGTTGACCACGATCTTCTCGGCCATCTCCGGATCGGCCGACGCATGCACGTACACGTGGCAGTTGCCCACGCCCGTCTCGATGGTGGGCACGGTGGCGTCGCGGACGACGGCGGAGATCAGGCCGGCGCCGCCACGAGGGATGACGACGTCGACGAGTCCGCGGGCCTGGATGAGGTGCGTGACCGAGGATCGGTCCGCGCTCGGCAGCAGTTGCACGGCGTCCTCCGGCAGTTCCTGCGTGGCGAGGGCGCCGCGCAGGGCCTCGACGAGCGCCGCGTTGGAACGGGCGGCGGACGACGACCCGCGCAGCAGGGCCGCGTTGCCGGACTTGAGGGCCAGCCCGAAGGCGTCGACGGTCACGTTCGGCCGGGCCTCGTACACCATCCCGACGACGCCGAGCGGCACCCGCATCTGCCGGATCTCGAGGCCGTTGGGCAGGGTCGAGCCGCGGACGACCTCGCCGATCGGGTCGGGCAGCCCCGCGACCTGGCGCAACCCCGCCGCAATGCCCTCGACCCGGGCCTGGGTGAGACGGAGCCGGTCGAGGAGGGATTCCTCGGTGCCTGCCGCGCGGGCGGTCTCGATGTCCTCGGCGTTGGCAGCGAGCACCGCGTCGGACGCGGCGAGCACGGCGTCCGCCGCGGCGTGCAGGGCGGCGTCCTTCTGCGCGGTGGTGAGCAGGGCGAGCCGGCGGGAGGCGACGCGGGCGCGACGGGCCGCGGCGTGCACGGCCTCGCGGGTGTCCCCGGCGCCGGTCGCCCGGACGTCCCCGGAAACGGTCGCAGATGAGTCAGGGGTCACGGCAGTCATGGCCTCCAGACTAGTCCGCGTCCGGACGGCTCAGCGCAGCCCGGTCCCCCGGGCCAGGGCGGTGTCGACCAGGGTGGAGAGCAACGTGCGGTACTCGAGGCCGCTGGCCTCCCACATGCGCGGGTACATCGAGATCGACGTGAACCCGGGCATGGTGTTGATCTCGTTGATCACCGGCCCGTCCTCCGTGACGAAGAAGTCGACCCGGGACAGGCCCTGGCAGTCGAGGGCGCGGAAGGCGCGGACCGCGAGGTCCCGGATCCGGTCGGAGACGTCGTCGTCGAGCTTGGCGGGCACGTCGAACTCGCACACGTCGTCGAGGTACTTGGTGTCGAAGTCGTAGAACGCCTCGTGATCGCCGGACGGGTCGGGCATCCGGATCTCGGCGACGACGCTGGCGCGCACGTCGCCGTCGGGGAACTCCAGTACACCGCATTCGACCTCGCGGCCGACGATCGCGGATTCGACGATCACCTTCGGGTCGTGCCGGCGAGCCTTGTCGATCGCCGCATCGAGCGCCGCCCAGTCGGCGACACGGCTGATCCCGATGGAGGATCCGCCGCGGGCGGGCTTGACGAACACGGGGAGGCCGAGACGCTGCTTCTGCTGCTCGGTGACGGTCGCGGTGCCGGGCCGCAGCACGACCTGGAATCCGACGGGCAGACCCTCCGCGGCCAGCAACTTCTTGGTGAACTCCTTGTCCATCCCGGCGGCGCTGGCGAGGACGCCCGGTCCCACGTACGGGACGCCGGCGAGTTCGAGCAGCCCCTGGATGGTGCCGTCCTCGCCGTAGGCGCCGTGCAGCACGGGGAACACGACGTCGACGGAGGCGAGGACCTTGCCGAACTCGCCCTCGGCGAGGGCGACGATGTCACCGGCCCGGGTGGGATCGGCGGTGAGCACCAGCGCCGAACCGTCCGCGTCGACGGTCGGCAGTTCGCGGCCCGCCTTGGCGAGCCGTTCCGGGTCCGAGTCGGCGAGCACCCAGGCGCCGTCGGTGGTGATACCGATCGGGACGGCCTCGTAGCGTTGCGGGTCGAGGTGGCGCAGGATGCTGCCTGCCGAAACGCAGGAGACGGAGTGCTCGTTGCTGCGGCCACCGAAGACGACGGCCACCCGGATTCGGGGTGTGCTCACGGCACAAACCGTACCGGTGCCGCCCGCCCGGCCGGTATCCGAGTCCTGCTCAGCGCCGGGCGAGCGCACGGTCGAGATCGTCGAGCAGGTCGGCGGTGTCCTCGATCCCGCAGGACAACCGCACGAAGCCGGGCGGTACGGGATCACCCCAGCGGGCACGCCGGTCCGCGGTGGTGTGGATGCCCCCGAAACTGGTCGCGGCGGTGACGAGCTCGCTCACCGCGACGAACCGGTGGAACTGCTGCTCGTCGTCGAGCCGGAACGTCACCAGCGGCCCGAACCGGCGCATCTGCGCCGCGGCGACGGGGTGCGCGGGATCGTCGTCCAGACCGGGGTATCGGACGCCACCGACCGCGGGATGCTCACGCAGCATCGTGGCCACGGCGAGCGCGTTGGCGCACTGCCGGTCGAAGCGCAACCCGGCGGTGCCCAGGCTGCGGTGTGCCAGCCACGTCTCGAACGGACCGAGGACGGTGCCGGAGAGCAGGCGCTCGCGGTCGAGGGGTGGCACGAGTGCGCCGTCGGCCACGGCGAGGTACCCCATCAGCAGATCGCTGTGCCCGCTGAGCGATTTCGTGCCGCTGGCGACGACGACGTCCGCGCCCAGCGCGAGTGGCTGCTGCCCCAGCGGGGTGGCGGTGGTGTTGTCCACCACGAGCAGGGCGCCTGCGGTCCGGCACAGTGCCGCGGTGGCGCGCAGGTCGACGACGTCCAGTCCCGGGTTGGACGGGGTCTCGGCGAGCACGAGCGCGCCCGCACCGGCACCGGCGAGGACCGCGCGTAGACCTCCGTCGCCGAACTGGGCGCAGGTGAGTTCGTGAACCGTGATGCCGAGGGGTTCGAGGCATTCGCGCGCGTAGGCCCGCACCTGGTAGTACCCGTCGGCGGGGACGACGACGGTGCCGCCGCCCCGGCTCAGCGACCGCAGCGCGACGGTGACCGCCGACATTCCGGATCCGACGACCCGGGCTGCCGCCGCGCCCTCGAGCGCGGCCAGCGCGGATTCGAGGGCCCGCCAGCCCGGATGGGAGGCGCGGGCGTAGGTGTCGGTTTCGGTGCCCTCCGCCCCGAGCTGGTAGGGGGCCGCGAGAACCGGGCCGGGTTGCAGCGGCTCCCCCGGCACATGTTCGGCGGCAACAGCTTTCACGCAACGCGTCGAGTCCCCCGGCACGCCCTCACTCCGGCTTGACTCGACGGCCGAGGAGCAGTCCGATCGCCTCGGGCACCGACATGCCCTCGTAGCAGACGCGGTGCACGGCGTCGGTGAGCGGCATCTCCACGTCGTAACTGGCCGCCAGCGCCCGGACGGAGGTGCACGACTTGACCCCCTCGGCCACCTGGCCGTGGGTGGCCTCCTGCGCACTCTCGAGTGTCCCTCCCCGTCCCAGCCGCTCGCCGAACGACCGGTTGCGCGACAGGGGCGAGGTGCACGTGGCCACGAGGTCGCCCACGCCGGCGAGTCCGGCCAGCGTGGCCGGCTTGGCGCCGAGGGCAGTTCCCAGCCGCGTGATCTCGGCCAGGCCGCGAGTGATGATGGAGGCGACGGTGTTGTCACCGAGTCCGACCCCGGCCGCCATGCCGCACGCGAGGGCGATGACGTTCTTGCACGCGCCACCGATCTCGCAGCCGATCACGTCCGTATTCGTATACGGCCTGAAATAACCAGTGGCACATGCTCTTTGAATCTCGAGAGCGCGAGTGGAGTCGGAGCATGCGATCACCGTGGCGGCGGGCTGCCGATCGGCGATCTCACGGGCGAGATTCGGTCCGGACAGCACCGCGATGCGGTCGTGCTCGGCGCCGGTCACCTGAGCGATCACCTGGCTCATCCGCATGAGGGTGCCGCTCTCGATGCCCTTCGCCAGGCTCAACAGGGTCGCGTCGGGACCGATGTCGTCGCGCCACGCCCCGAGATTCGCGCGCAACGTCTGCGACGGCACCGCGAGGACGAGGAAGTC
The DNA here is from genome assembly GCF_016804345.1 of Rhodococcus ruber. Lineage (NCBI taxonomy): Bacteria > Bacillati > Actinomycetota > Actinomycetes > Mycobacteriales > Nocardiaceae > Rhodococcus > Rhodococcus ruber. The sequence goes on from NZ_CP044211.1 coordinate 3,673,952, forward strand.
CACTCCGTCGAGAGCGACGCGATGATCCGCGGTGGCGCGCACCGTGGCGGGCAGTTCGACGCCGGGCAGGTAGTCCGGGTTCTCGTGCCGGGTGGCGATGGCCTCGGCCACCTCCGCACGCCGCGCCCAGATCGTCACGTCCGTTCCGGCCTCCGCCAGCACCTTGGCGAAGGCCGTCCCCCACGACCCCGCTCCCAACACCGCAGCCTTGCTCACGCAGTCCCCTTACTCGTGTCCGATCCCGTCCGCAGACCAGCGCCGCGGCTGCTCCAGTATCGCCCACCGCCCGCGCCCGCGACCGCCGTCGCCGCCGACTGGCAGAATCGACGACCATGACCACCGCGCACGCGCTGATTCCCGTCAAGGCCCTCGGCCTGGCGAAGTCGCGGCTCGCGCACGTCCTCGACCCCGGCGACCGAGCCGCCCTGGTGCTCGCGATGCTCGCCGACACCCTGCACGCGGCGCTGGCGGTCGAGGGGCTCGCCGTCACCGTCATCACCACCGACGCCGACGTCGCCGCGCTCGCCCTCGGCGCGGGCGCGCACACACTCGCCGATCCCCCGGCGGCTTGCACGGCCGGCGCATCCGTCGATCCCGCCCCCGTCGATCCCGCCTCCGTCGATCCCGCCTCCGTCGATCCACTGAACGCAGCGCTCGCCGCCGCCGCCCACCGGGTGCGCTGCCGCGAGCCGGGCGTGGATCTGATCGCGCTGCACGCGGACCTGCCGGCGCTGCGGCCCGCCGAGTTGTCCGCGGCGCTGTCCGCGGCACGCGAGGCCGGCCGGGCGGTCGTCGTGGACCACACCGGCACCGGCACCTCGGCGCTGCTGAACTGCACGCCCGGACCCCTCGTCCCGCTGTTCGGTCCCGATTCGGCGCACCGTCACGTGCGGGCGGGCGCCCGCCCCCTACCCGGGGACTGGCCCGGGCTGCGGCTCGACGTCGACACCGTCGCCGACCTCGAGGCCGCGACGGTGCAGGGCGTCGGGCCCGCGACGGCGTCGGCGCTCGGACGGATCGGATGGCCGATGCCTGTTCGTCATCCCGACTTCGGGTGACGGACGCCGACGGATTGTCCGCCGTTCCGAAACTGAGGGATGATCGACGTGTGAAACACGGCGATTCCACGGACCAGCGCATCGACACCGACCCTCCCGGGTTCGCCGGGGCATCCGGCGACGGAGGAGGCGGCCTCGACGGTGCGACCGCTACCCGTTCGGCCTCGGCGCCGAGCGCCCCGCCCGCCGCCACGACGCTGCAGGCCGTCGCCGACGGTCTGCCCCCGGACCGCTACCTCAACCGCGAACTGAGCTGGCTCGACTTCAACGCGCGGGTGCTCGCGCTGGCCGAGGACACGTCGCTGCCGCTGCTCGAACGCGCCAAGTTCCTCGCCATCTTCGCTTCGAATCTCGACGAGTTCTACATGGTGCGCGTCGCCGGCCTCAAGCGTCGCGCCGAGACCGGCTTGTCGGTCCGCTCCGCCGACGGGCTGTCGCCACGAGCGCAACTCGCGCTCATCGCGCGCAGCACCCAGGAGATCGCGCGCCGCCACGCCCTCGTCTTCCTCGACTCGGTCCTGCCCGCTCTGACTGCCGAAGGCATTTCGATCATCCGGTGGGACGATCTGGCGGACGACGAGAAGCAGCGCCTGACCGCTCACTTCGCCGAGCAGGTGTTCCCGGTTCTGACCCCGCTCGCGGTCGATCCGGCGCACCCGTTCCCGTACATCAGCGGGCTGAGCCTCAACCTCGCTGTCACCGTGAAGGATCGCCAGTCCGCCGGCGAGCACTTCGCTCGGGTCAAGGTGCCCGACAACGTCGATCGCTTCGTGCGGGTCCGGCGGGACGGCTCACCGGACGAGATCGACGCATTCCTTCCGCTCGAAGAACTCATCGCGGCACACCTCGACGTGCTGTTCCCGGGGATGGAGATCGTCGAGCACCACGCCTTCCGGGTCACCCGCAACGCCGACTTCGAGGTCGAGGAGGACCGCGACGAGGACCTCCTGCAGGCACTCGAGCGGGAACTCGCCCGTCGCCGTTTCGGTTCCCCGGTGCGCCTCGAGGTCGCCGACGACATGACCGAGCACATGCTCGAACTGTTGCTGCGCGAGTTGGACGTCGATCCCGCCGACGTGGTGCAGCTGCCGGGACTGCTGGACCTGTCGAGTCTGTGGCAGGTGCACGACGTCGACCGGCCCGATCTGAAGGACCGGCCGTTCGTGCCGGCCACCCACCCCGCTTTCGGCGAGCGCGAGACCCCCAAGAGCGTGTTCTCGACGCTGCGCGAGGGCGACGTGCTGGTGCACCACCCCTACGATTCCTTCTCCACCAGCGTGCAGCGGTTCATCGAGCAGGCCGCAGCCGACAGCCAGGTGCTCGCCATCAAGCAGACCCTCTACCGCACCTCGGGCGACTCCCCCATCGTCAACGCGTTGATCGCCGCGGCGGAGGCCGGCAAGCAGGTGGTGGCGCTGGTGGAGATCAAGGCACGCTTCGACGAACAGGCGAACATCAAGTGGGCCCGCAAGCTGGAGCAGGCCGGCGTGCACGTGGTGTACGGCCTGGTGGGTCTCAAGACCCACTGCAAGACGTGCCTCGTGGTCCGCCGCGAGGGCTCGCTCATCCGCCGCTACTGCCACATCGGCACCGGCAACTACAACCCGAAGACTGCGCGTCTGTACGAGGATGTCGGTCTGCTCACCGCGGCACCGGAGATCGGCGCGGACCTGACCGACCTGTTCAACACTCTCACCGGGTACTCGCGGAAGGCGAAGTACCGCAACCTGCTCGTCGCCCCGCACGGCGTGCGGTCGGGCATCATCGAACGGATCGACACCGAGATCGAGCACCACCAGGCCGGACGCGACGCCGGGATCCGCCTGAAGGCCAATGCGCTCGTCGACGAACAGGTCATCGACGCGCTGTACCGTGCCTCCCGCGCCGGGGTACCGGTCGAGATCGTCGTGCGCGGCATCTGCGCGCTCAAGCCCGGAGTGCCGGGGCTCAGTGAGAACATCACGGTGCGATCCATTCTCGGAAGATTCCTGGAGCATTCGCGCGTCCTGCATTTCCGGGCGGCCGACGAGATCTGGATCGGCAGCGCAGACATGATGCATCGCAACCTCGACCGCCGGGTGGAGGTGATGGCCCAGGTGAAGGATCCCCGGCTGGCTGCGCAACTCGACTCGATCTTCGAGTCGGCGCTCGATCCGGCGACCCGGTGCTGGACGTTGCGGGCCGACGGCACCTGGCTCGCGTCGCCGGCACCGGGAACCGCCGCCCGCGACCACCAAGAAGAGCTCATGCGCAGCCGCAGCTCCTGATCGGAAGGATGTCGGTGTCCCCCGTTTCCGACAACGCAATGCGAGCCAACATCTTCGCCGCCGGGGCCGTCCTGTGGCGAAGGAACCCGACCGCCCGGAACCGTATCGAGATCGCCGTCGTGCACCGGCCGCGCTACGACGACTGGTCCTTCCCCAAGGGCAAGCTCGATCCCGGCGAGACTCCCGTCGTCGCCGCCGTACGCGAGATCGAGGAGGAGACCGGGATTTCCGCGCGCCTCGGCCGGTCTCTCGGCAAGGTCACCTACCCGGTTCCGGGTCACCGGAAGCTCAAGCGAGTGGACTACTGGGCCGCCGCGGCATGCAGCGGCCGGTTCGTCCCGAACGACGAGGTCGACGAACTGCGCTGGCTCGCACCCGACGACGCCTACGCGGCCCTGTCGTACCCGATGGACCACACGGTGCTGCGGCGCTTCCAGGCCCTGCCGCCGGACACGGCGACGGTGCTGATCGTGCGGCACGCGAAGGCCGGCAGCCGCAAGAACCACCGCGGCGACGATCGGGACCGGCCCCTCGACGCGGCGGGCCGCGCCCAGGCCCAAGCCCTCGTGCCTCAACTGCTCGCGTTCGGCGCCGACAGCGTGGTCGCCGCGGACCGGGCGCGCTGTGTGCAGACGGTGCAACCGCTCGCGGACCGGCTCGGGGTCGAGGTCGCCGTCGAGCCCTCCCTGACGGAGGAGGAATACGGCGCCGATCCGCAACTCGGACGCAAGCGGGCACTCGAGCTCGCCCAGCGCGGTGGCGTGCCGGTGATCTGCAGCCAGGGCAAGGTGATTCCGGACCTCGTGCGATGGTGGGCCGAGCACGACGGGGTGGTCGCGCCGAACACGCGTAACCGGAAGGGCAGCACCTGGGTCCTGTCGCTGGCCGGCGACCGGCTCGTCGCAGTGGACCACATCGACAGCCCACTGCCCCCCGGCGCCGCCTGAACGCGCGTCGGCGGCCATCGGGGAGATCTCCCCCGATGGCCGCCGAACGGACGGGATCCGGGCGGTAGCGCCGCTCTCGGCGGCGCCCCTTCTCGGCGACGGTCTTCCGGACCCGCGCCGTGCCGGAACGGCTACTTCTTGGCGGCGGCCTTGCGGGCCGGTGCCTTCTTGGCCGCCGTGGTCTTCTTCGCCGCGGTGGTCTTCTTGGCCGCGGTGGTCTTCTTCGCCGCGGTGGTCTTGGCCGGAGCCTTGGCCGCCGTGGTCTTCTTCGCCGCGGTGGTCTTCTTCGCCGCGGTGGTCTTGGCCGGAGCCTTGGCCGCCGTGGTCTTCTTCGCCGCGGTGGTCTTCTTCGCCGCGGTGGTCTTGGCCGGAGCCTTGGCCGCCGTGGTCTTCTTCGCCGCGGTGGTCTTCTTCGCCGCGGTGGTCTTGGCCGGAGCCTTGGCCGCCGTGGTCTTCTTCGCCGGAGCGGCCTTGGCGGCGGTCTTCTTCGCCGCCGCGGTCTTCTTGGCGGCGGTCTTCTTCGCCGCCGCGGTCTTCTTGGCCGCCGCAGCCGCGCCGCGCTTGACGGCCGGACCCGTCGCGGGGAGCTTCTGCGAACCGGCGATGACCGCCTTGAACTGAGCGCCGGGGCGGAAGGCCGGCACCGACGTCGGCTTGACCTTCACGGTCTCACCCGTACGCGGGTTGCGCGCGACCCGGGCTGCGCGGCGGCGCTGCTCGAAGACACCGAATCCGGTGATGGTGACGCTCTTGCCCGAGTGCACTGCACGCACGATCGCGTCGACCATGTGCTCCACGGCCGCCGTTGCTGTGCGCCTGTCCGAACCGAGTTTCTCGGTCAGAACATCGATCAGCTCTGCCTTGTTCATTGCATTCCTCCGCACATTACGGTCCACCGTCAGACCGACTCGAGTCCACGGTAGACCCGCAAACGGGCAAGAGTCTATGTGCCACGCCAATTCTCATGCAAATTGCCGGCGGGCCGGATCCGGACGTGCAGTCGGATCCGGCCCGCCGAGGCTCGATTCGAGGGCTCGATCAGGGCGCCGGAAGGGTTCGTGGTTTCCAAGAAGGCCTTGCGTTTTCGTACTCGGAAATCGCCTCTACCTGGCGCAACGTGAGTCCGATGTCGTCGAGACCCTCCAACAGCCGCCACCGGGTGTAGTCGTCAATGCTGAACGGCACCACGGTGGTTCCGGCGGTCACGGTACGAGCGCCGAGATCGACCTCGAGCTCCAGCCCCGGCTGCTGTTCGATGAGCTTCCAGAGCAATTCGACGTCCGGTTGTTCGACCTGCGCGGCCAGCAATCCGGCCTTGCCGGCGTTGCCCCGGAAGATGTCGGCGAAGCGGGACGAGATGACGACGCGGAAACCGTAGTCGGACAGCGCCCACACGGCGTGCTCGCGCGAGGACCCGGTGCCGAAGTCCGGGCCGGCCACCAGGACGCTGCCCCGGTCGAACGGCGGGGTGTTCAGCACGAAGGACGGATCCGTGCGCCACGCGGCGAACAGCCCGTCCTCGAATCCGGTTCGAGTGACTCGCTTCAGGTACACCGCAGGGATGATCTGATCGGTGTCGACGTTCGACCGGCGCAGCGGGACGCCGATTCCCTTGTGAGTGGTGAAGGCTTCCATCGAAAATTCTCCTTCGGTTCCGTGACCTAGTCCAGATCCGCCGGAGCGGAGAGAGTGCCGCGCACCGCAGTCGCCGCCGCGACCTGAGGCGAGACGAGGTGGGTGCGTCCGCCCTTGCCTTGGCGGCCTTCGAAGTTCCGGTTCGAGGTCGAAGCGCAGCGCTCACCCGGTGCCAACTGGTCCGGATTCATGCCCAGGCACATCGAGCAGCCGGCCTGACGCCATTCCGCCCCTGCGGCCGTGAATATCTCACCGAGACCTTCGGCTTCGGCTTGGGCACGAACGCGCATCGATCCGGGCACGACGAGCATGCGGACACCGTCGGCGACCGTGCGGCCCTGCAGGACGTCGGCGACGGCCCGCAGATCCTCGATCCGGCCGTTGGTGCACGACCCGACGAAGACGGTGTCGACGGGCACCTCCCGCAGCGGCGTCCCGGGTTCGAGTCCCATGTACCGCAGTGCCTTCTCGGCCGCGAGGCGCTCGCTCTCGTCCGCCATCGCCGCCGGATCGGGCACCGACGCACCGAGGGGCGCGCCCTGCCCCGGGTTGGTGCCCCACGTGACGAAGGGCGTCAGAGCCGACCCGTCGATGCGGACCTCGGCGTCGAAAACCGCATCCTCGTCGGTCTTCAACTGCTCCCACGCCGCCACCGCGGCGTCCCAGTCCGCGCCCTGCGGGGCGTGCGGGCGGCCCTTCAGGAACTCGTAGGTGATCTCGTCCGGTGCGATCATCCCGGCCCGGGCGCCCGCCTCGATGGACATGTTGCAGATGGTCATCCGCGCTTCCATCGACAGCTTCCGGATGGCCTCGCCGCGGTACTCGAGCACGTAGCCCTGGCCGCCGCCGGTGCCGATCTCGGCGATGACGGCGAGGATCAGGTCCTTGCTCGAGACGCCGGGGGGCAGTTCGCCGTCGACGGTGATCGCCATCGTCTTGAACGGGCGCAGCGAAAGCGTCTGGGTCGCCAGCACATGCTCGACCTCGCTGGTGCCGATACCCATCGCCAGGGCACCGAAGGCGCCGTGGGTGGAGGTATGACTGTCGCCGCACACCACCGTCGTGCCCGGCTGCGTCAGTCCGAGCTGTGGTCCGACGACGTGGACGATGCCCTGCTCCACGTCCCCCATCGGATGCAGCCGGATGCCGAACTCCTCACAGTTGCGGCGCAACGTCTCGACCTGGGTGCGCGAGACGGGGTCGGCGATGGGCTTGTCGATGTCGACCGTGGGCACGTTGTGGTCCTCGGTCGCGATGGTCAGGTCCGGGCGCCGCACGGGCCGATTCGCCAGCCGCAGTCCGTCGAACGCCTGCGGGCTCGTGACCTCGTGCACGAGATGCAGATCGATGTAGATCAGGTCCGGCTGCCGTGCCGCCCCCTCTCCCGTACCGCGCACGACCACGTGCTGGTCCCACACCTTCTCCGCCAGAGTCTTTCCAGCCATCTTCTCCACCTGTCGTACGTGACGAACGCGGTTCCCGTTCTCGGGCTGCCCCGGGCCGCGAATACTGTCGTCCCCGCCGGTTTCCGCGTGGGCTATGCTTCCCATTATGCGAGACGGAGGTATCGACCTATGAGACAGCATAGCGGGATCGGAGTGCTGGACAAAGCCATGGCGGTCCTCCACGCGGTGGCTCGGCAACCGTGCAACCTCACCGAACTGTGCGCTCGCACCGGACTACCCCGCGCCACTGCCCACCGCCTCGCGGTCGGGCTCGAAGTGCACCGGCTGCTCGCGCGCGACGGCGACGGCCAGTGGCGACCGGGCCCCGGCCTGGCCGAACTGTCCGCGGGCGCGGGTGACCCGCTCGTCGATGCGGCCTCGCTCGTTCTCCCGCGGCTGCGCGAGATCACCGGGGAGAGCGTGCAGTTGTACCGGCGGGAGGGCACGCACCGGGTATGCGTCGCCGCACTCGAACCACCGACAGGTCTGCGCGACACCGTCCTCGTGGGTGCGAGACTGCCGATGACTGCCGGGTCCGGCGCGCGGGTCCTGCTCGCCTGGGCCGACGCCGCGACGCAGCGGGCGATCCTGCCGGAGGCCGCATTCGGCGAGCGGGTGCTCGCCGAGGTGCGTCGCCGGGGCTGGGCGCAGAGCGTCGCCGAACGCGAACCCGGCGTCGCCTCGGTGGCCGCACCGGTGCGCGATGCCTCCGGTTCGGTCGTCGCCGCCATCTCCGTCTCGGGACCCGTCGACCGGATGGGCCGCCGGCCCGGAGCGCGGTGGGCCGCGGACCTGCTCGCGGCCGCCGACGCCCTGCACAAGCGGCTCTAGAAGGCTGTCGCATCCGCCGGCTCCTGTGCCACAGTGCACGGATGGGAACCCACCAGCGCGCACAGATCACGATGTCCGACGCCGAGATCGGCGACTTCCTCGGCCGCAGCCGCGTCGCGACGATGGCCACCGTCGGCCCCGGCGGCCTCCCCCACCTCGTCGCGATGTGGTACGCCGTGCTCGACGGCGAGATGTGGTTCGAGACGAAGCTGAAGTCGCAGAAGGCGGTCAATCTGCGGCGCGACAACCGGATCAGCGCGCTCGTCGAGGACGGCCACACGTACGACACGCTGCGCGGAGTCTCCCTGGAGGGGCATGCCGAGGTGGTCGAGGACCGGGACGTGCTGTTCCGCGTGTGCCGGAGCGTGTGGGAGCGCTACACGGGCCCGTACACCGAGGACGTGCGTCCCGCGATCGAGCAGATGATGCACAAGCGTGTCGCGGTGCGCGTCGTCGCGGAACGAACCCGGTCCTGGGATCACCGCAAGCTGGGACTGGCGGCCATGCCGATCGGCGGCAGCACCGCGCCGTACCTGTTCGAATCGCTGGAAAACCGCGCGACAGACGCAGGGCTGCCGGGTTAGATTCCCGATGGCCCGGCCGAGTACCGGGTGGGGAAGGGAGACAGCGATGCACGAGCCGAACGAGGAGCGGATCGCGGAGCAGTTCCGCGCAGCCCTCGAACGCAAGAATCAGCACGCCCGCCGCGGCACGGACCATCTCGACGGGAGGGCCAAGGCGCAGGCGCCGCACGGCAGCGCCGACCACCGCCGCAATTTCCGGCGCAAGAGTGGTTGACGAGCGCAGAACGACGAAGGTCCCTGCCGATCCGTGGATCGGCAGGGACCTTCGTTTGGTAGCCCCGACGGGATTTGAACCCGCGCTACCGCCTTGAGAGGGCGGCGTCCTAGGCCGCTAGACGACGGGGCCAGGAACTTTCACTGCTCGGAGAAGAACACCCTTCGAACTCGCGATCGAAGGGCCTTCCGTGGTAGCCCCGACGGGATTTGAACCCGCGCTACCGCCTTGAGAGGGCGGCGTCCTAGGCCGCTAGACGACGGGGCCAGGAACTTCTTCTCCGGTACTCCCCCACCTTGCGGCGGAGGCTCAGCCAGCTTAACCGGCCGAGGCTCGGTGACAAAATCACCGGGCAGACGCTGGGGTACCAGGACTCGAACCTAGAATGGCTGAACCAGAATCAGCTGTGTTGCCAATTACACCATACCCCAATGGCTTGTTCCGGAGACCCGCCTCGCGGCGGTGCGGCCTCCGTTCCGAACCGAGAAGAAGGTTAGCACCATCGGTGCCCCCAATTACAAATCGCCTGGTCAGGCCGGGTAAATCCGGCCCGGCCCGGCCACGGGCGATCCCGCCGCCGGGCCCGGACCGGCTCAGGCGATGCGGGCGCGGGCGGCACGCAGACGCGCCAGCGAGACGTCCCGGCCGAGCAGTTCCATGGACTCGTACAGCGGCGGACTGATGTGCGAGCCCGTGAGGGCCACGCGCACCGGCGCGAAGGCCTTGCGAGGCTTGAGGCCGAGCTCGTCGATCAGCGCGGCCTTGAGGGCCTCCTCGAGGGACGCCGCCTTCCACTCGGCCACGCCACCGGCCGCAGCGATCGTCGCATCGAGCACGGGCGCGGCGTCGGGACCGAGGTTCTTGGCTGCGGCCGCCTCGTCGAGGACGAAGTCGGCCTCGTCGACGTAGAGGAACTTCAGCAGGTCCCACGCGTCCGACAGCACCACGATGCGGGTCTGGACCAGCTCGGCCGCCTCCGCGAACCGGGCGTCGTCGACGTCCGCGGTGATACGGCCGTGCTCCACGAGGAACGACTTCAGCCGTGCCGTGAAGTCGCCCGGCTCGAGCAGGCGGATGTGCTCGGCGTTGATGGCGTCGGCCTTCTTCTGGTCGAACCGCGCCGGATTCGAGTTCACCTTGGCGATGTCGAACGCGGCCACCATCTCGTCGAGCGAGAAGACGTCACGGTCGTCGGCCAGCCCCCAGCCGAGGAGCGCGAGGTAGTTGAGCAGGCCCTCGGCGATGAAGCCGCGGTCGCGGTGGATGAACAGGTTGGACTCGGGGTCGCGCTTGGAGAGCTTCTTGTTGCCCTGACCCATCACGAACGGCAGGTGACCGAACTCGGGCGTGAAATCGGTCACGCCGATGCGCTGCAGCGCCTCGTAGAGGGCGAGCTGGCGCGGCGTCGACGAGAGCAGGTCTTCGCCCCGCAGCACGTGGGTGATCCGCATGAGGGCATCGTCCACGGGGTTGACCAGGGTGTAGAGCGGGATGCCGTTGCCGCGGGTCAGTGCGAAATCGGGCACGGTGCCGGCCTTGAACGTGGTCTCACCGCGGACCAGATCGTTCCAGGTCAGGTCGTGATCGGGCATGCGCAGGCGCACGACGGGCTTGCGCCCCTCCTCGCGGTACGCCTGCCGCTGCTCGGCGGTCAGGTCACGGTCGTAGTTGTCGTAGCCGAGCTTCGGGTCGCGGCCGGCAGCGCGGTGGCGCGCCTCGACCTCTTCCGGCGTGGAGAACGACTCGTACGCCTCGCCCGCGTCGAGCAGCCGGGCGACGACGTCGAGGTGCAGGTCTCGCCGCTGCGACTGCCGGTACGGCTCGTACGGGCCGCCCACCTCGGGGCCCTCGTCCCAGTCGAGCCCGAGCCACCGGAGCGCGTCGAGGATGGCCCGGTACGACTCCTCGGTGTCGCGGGCGGCGTCGGTGTCCTCGATGCGGAACACGAAGGTGCCGCCGTGGTGACGGGCGAAAGCCCAGTTGAACAGGGCGGTGCGCACGAGGCCCACGTGCGGGGTTCCGGTCGGGGACGGACAGAAACGAACGCGTACTTCGCTGTTGGTCATGGCTCACTCGGGTCGAGGGATCGAAAAGACCCCTCCAGGCTAGTCCCGGCCGATCGCGAAGCCGCGGCCTACCTGCGCTTGGCGGTCACCGGGTTGGTCAGCGTGCCGATGCCCTCGACGGTGATCGAGACGGTGTCGCCGTCGACGAGCGGTCCGACGCCCTCCGGGGTGCCGGTGAGGATCACATCGCCCGGCAACAGGGTCATCACCGCCGAGACCCACTCGATCAGCTTCGGAATGTCGTGCACCATCAACGACGTTCGGCTCCGCTGACGCGTCTGTCCGTCGACCTGCGCGGTGATCTCGAGATCCGTGGGATCGATGTTCGTCTCGATCCAGGGCCCGAGGGGGCAGAACGTGTCGTGCCCCTTGGCCCGCGTCCACTGTCCGTCCTGCTGCTGATGGTCACGCGCCGAGACGTCGTTGGCCACCGTGTAGCCGAGGACGACGTCGAGCGCCTTCGCGGCCGGAACGTCCTTGCAGGGGCGGCCGATGACGACGGCGAGTTCGGCCTCGTGGTGGACGAGGTTGCTGCTCGGCGGGAGCACGATCGGCGCCCCCGGGCCGACGATGGAGGTGTTCGGCTTGAGGAAGATCACCGGCTCGTCGGGGACCTCGTTGCCGGACTCGGCCGCGTGGGCAGCGTAGTTGCGGCCGACGCAGACCACCTTGCTCGCCAGGATCGGCGCCAGGAGCCTGACGTCGGCGAGCGGCCAGCTGCGGCCGGTGAAGGTCGGGGTGCCGAAAGGATGTTCGGCGATCTCCTTCGCGATCGCGGCGTCCCCCTCCCCCTCGATGCTGACGAAGGCGACACCGTCCGGGCTGGCAATTCGACCAAGGCGCATGCCGGGGAGTCTATCCGTGCCGCCGCCCGCAGCCCTGCGGACCACGTCGCCCAGGTATAGGCTCCCACACAGAAGTTCACTCTACGGGATTCTTGTTTCAGATAGTGAGATGACATGACGGTTCGGGACATCGGCGCGCGGCGCTGGGTCATCCTGGCGCTCGGCGTGTTCGCGCAGGCGGCTCAGGCAGTCCTCGTCAACGGCGCCGCCTTCCTCATCCCCACGCTGCACGAGGACTGGGGCCTCACGCTTGCACAGGCCGGAACACTTTCCGCCGCACCGTTATTCGGAGTCGTCTTCAGTCTCGTCGCATGGGGTGCCCTGGCCGATCGGTACGGCGAGCGGCGGGTCCTGGCCGTCGGACTCGCACTGGCCGCGGCGGCCGCGGCCGCGGCCGCCGCCAGCGGGACAGCGCCGATGCTCGCGCTCATGCTGGCCCTCGGCGGCGCCGCCGCGGCGAGTGCCAACGCCGCGAGCGGCCGCGTCGTCGTCGGCTGGTTCCCACCGCAGCAGCGCGGTCTCGCCATGGGGATCCGGCAGATGTCGCTGCCGCTCGGCGTCGCCGTCGCCGCACTGGCCATTCCTCCGCTCGCGCGCGACCACGGAATCGGCTCGGCCCTGGCCTTCGCCGCCGCGGTGTGTGCCGTCGCCGCGGTAGCGTGCGCGATCGGCATCGTCGATCCACCGCGGCCGGAACGCGCCCGGGCCGCCGAACTCGGCCTGCTCGACAACCCCTACCGCGCCGGGCGGTCGCTGCAACGGATCCACGCGGCGTCGGTCCTGCTGGTGGTGCCGCAGTACGTGGTGTGGACCTATGCGCTGGTGTGGCTGATCTCCGAGCGCGGCTGGACCGAGTCCGCCGCGGGCCTGGTCATCACCGCCGCGCAGTTCCTCGGTGCGCTGGGTCGCGTCGCCGCCGGCGGGTGGTCCGACCGGGTCGGCAGCCGCCTGCGGCCGCTGCGGCTCGTGGCGCTCTCGGTGGTGCTGTCCATGGCCGCGCTCGCGGCCGCCTCGCTCACCGACTCGGCCGTCGCCGTCGCGCTCCTGATCGTGGCCTCGGTGACGACGGTGGCCCCGAACGGCCTGGCCTTCACCGCGGTCGCCGAGATCGCGGGACCGTTCTGGGGTGGCCGCGCGCTGGGCATCCAGAACACCGGCCAGTTCGTCGCCGCGGCGTGCGTGGGTCCCGCGTTCGGCGGGCTCATCGCACTGGCCGGCTTTCCCGCGGCGTTCGCGCTCGCCGCGCTGATCCCGGCCGCCGCGGTGCCCCTGGTCCCCCGCAAATGAGCCGGTGCGGCCTCCCGGACGCCGGGAGGCCGCACCGGGACGGGGTCAGAGGGCGGCCGCGATGCGGTCGCCGACCTCCGTGGTCACGATCGGACCCGCGCCGCGGGCGGCGAGGTCCGCCTCGACCGCACGCTCGACCCGGGCCGCCTCGTCCGGCCGGCCGAGGTGGCGTAGCAGCAGGGCGACCGACAGGATCGCCGCGGTCGGGTCGGCGATACCCTTGCCCGCGATGTCCGGGGCGCTGCCGTGGACCGGCTCGAACATCGACGGGTTGGTGCCGGAGGCATCGATGTTGCCGCTGGCCGCCAGTCCGATGCCCCCGGTGACCGCACCGGCGAGATCGGTGACGATGTCGCCGAACAGGTTGTCGGTCACGATCACGTCGAACCGGCCCGGGTCGTCGACCATGTAGATGGTGGCGGCGTCGATGTGGCAGTAGGCCGTCTCGACGTCCGGGTACTGCGCGCCCACCGTCTCGACCGCACGCGTCCAGATGGCACCGGCGTTGGAGAGCACGTTGGTCTTGTGGATCAGGGTGAGGTGCTTGCGGCGGCTCTGCGCGAGCTCGAAGGCGTACCGCACGACGCGTTCGGCTCCGAACCAGGTGTTGATCGAGACCTCGGTGGCGATCTCGTGGGGGGTTCCGACGCGGATGGCACCGCCGTTGCCGGTGTAGGGGCCCTCGGTGCCCTCCCGCACCACGACGAAGTCGATCTCCGGCTGGGCCGCGAGCGGGGACCTCGCCCCGGGGTACAACCGCGACGGCCGCAGATTGACATGGTGATCGAGCGCGAACCGCATGTTCAGCAGCAGACCCCGCTCGAGCACGCCCGGGGTGACGGAGGGGTCGCCGATGGCGCCGAGCAGGATCGCATCGTGCGCGCGGATCGCCGCCAGGTCGGCGTCCGGGAGCAGTTCCCCGGTGGCGTTGTACCGCCGGGCGCCGAGGTCGTACTCGGTGGTCTCGAGGTCGGGGACGAGCGTCCCGAGCACCTTGAGGGCCTCTGCCGTGACCTCGACACCGATGCCGTCACCGGGAATGACCGCTAGCTTCATGGACACACTCTCTTCCTCTTCGCGACGACGGCCGCGACCGTGTTCGACGATCGCGGCCATCGGGTACAGCGGGGTGGTTCAGGACAGGTCGACCTGCGCGACGCGGGCGTCGAGCTGCTCCACGATCTGGGCGACCTCGGCGTCGCCGACGACCCGGTCGACCCGCAGGATCACCGTGGCGCCGGGTCCTTCGACGTCCTGGCTCAGCGCCGCCGCCTGGATGTCGATCCCGGCGTTGCCGAGGACCGTGCCGAGGACCCCGAGCACGCCCGGCCGGTCCTCGTAGTGGACGACGAGGTTGTGGCCCTCGGCACGCAGGTCGAAGCTGCGGCCGTTGATGTTGACGATCTTCTCGATCTGCTGCAGGCCGGTCAGCGCGCCGGTGACTGTGGTGACGAGTCCGTCGGCGGCCACGGCGCGGACCTCCACCGCGCTGCGGTGCGTGGAGGCCTCGCTGTGCTTGTCGACCTCCACACTGACGCCGCGCTGCTCGGCGAGGGCCGGGGCGTTGACGAAGGTGACCGGCTCGTCACTGCTGGCGGAGAACAGACCGCGCAGTGCCGCGAGGCCCAGGATCTCGACATTCTCCGCGGACAGCTCACCGCTGGCGACGACCTGCACGTTCTGCACCGCCTCCGGCGACAGCGTGCCGGCGATGAGACCGAGCTTGCGCACGAGCTCGAGCCACGGTGCGACCTCCTCGCCGACCGGACCGCCGGAGACGTTCACGGCGTCCGGGACGAACTCGCCGGCCAGAGCCAGCAGCACGCTCTTGGCGACGTCGGTGCCGGCGCGGTCCTGGGCCTCGGTCGTGGAGGCGCCCAGGTGCGGGGTGACGACGGTGTTGTCGAGGTCGAACAGCTTCGAGTCCGTGCAGGGTTCGGAGTGGAAGACGTCGAGGCCGGCGGCCCGAACCTTGCCGGAGACGAGGGCGTCGTGGAGGGCGTCCTCGTCGATGAGACCACCGCGGGCGGCGTTGACGATGATGACGCCGTCCTTGGCCCGCGCGAGCCGCTCGGCGTTGATCAGCCCCGCCGTCTCCTTGGTCTTGGGCAGGTGCACGGAGATGAAGTCGGCGCGCTCGATCAGCTCGTCGATGTCGACCAGTTCGATCCCCAGCTGGGCGGCACGGGCCGGCGGCAGGTAGGGGTCGTAGGCGATGACGTGGGTCTCGAAGGCGGCGAGGCGCTGGGCGAACAGCTGTCCGATCCGGCCCAGGCCGACCACGCCGACGGTCTTGCCCAGGATCTCGGTGCCGTTGAAGCTCGACCGCTTCCAGGTGCGCTCACGCAGCGTGCGGTCGGCGGCGGGGATCTGCCGGGCCGTGGCCATCAACAGCGCCACGGCGTGCTCGGCGGCCGAATGGATGTTGGACGTCGGAGCGTTGACGACCATCACACCGCGTTCGGTGGCGGCCGGGATGTCGACGTTGTCGAGGCCGACGCCGGCGCGACCGACGATCTTCAGCTTCGTGGCGGCGGCGAGGACCTCGGCGTCGACCGTGGTCGCCGAACGGACCAGCAGGGCGTCCGCCTCGGGCACCGCCGCGAGCAGCGCGGGACGGTCCGGGCCGTCGACCCAGCGCACCTCGACGCCGTCACCGAGCGCATCGACGGTCGACTGCGCCAGCTTGTCGGCGATCAGGACAACGGGACGGCCATTCTGGCTCACGTGCGAACTCCCCTGTGGTTGGTTTGTCTGACGGGTCGTCGACGGCGCCGCACCCCGAGGTGCGCGAAGCAGCCGTGACCCGGCTCAGTTTAGTGCGTACGTGTCTCTTCCGGACCGCCACCCTGCGAGGCGCAGTGGATTTCGCGACGGGCGTGCCGGCCGGGGCAGCGCCCGGTCGGCGGCACGCGCCGGCCGGTACCGGGTGCGGGAGCTCAGCGCCGACGATTCCTCTTGCGCGGCAGCGACTTCGACACGCGACCCGCGGTGTGATCGGGGTTACCGCGCGGCGCGGGTTCCGGGGACGGCGACGACGCGCGGTGCCGGAAGGCGACGACCGCTGTCCGCACAGTGGGATAGAAGCGGTCGGGGGTGAACCGGTCCCCCACCCCGAACTGTACGAGCCGGTCCTTGATGGGCCCCTTCATGGCGGCGAAGGCCAGGCGGATCTTCCTGCCTGCGAGGTATCGGTCCAGGTCGACGAGTTCGTCGACGGCGGTGGTGTCGAGACCGGTGATCGGTTCGGCAGCGATCACGACCCATTCGACCGGCTCGGGCGACTGCGCGACCAGCGAGCGGACGTAGTCGTCGAAGATCGAACCGTTGGCGAAGAACAGGGGGGCGTCGAACCGCACCAGCAGCAGACCGGGGATGCGATGCCCTTCGGGGTGACGGTTGATGTCGTGGAAGCCCGCGACACGGGTGAGCTCGACGAGCTCGGTGCGGTACGGCGACCATGCGTGCCCCACGACGGCGACGAACGAGAGGCCGATAGCGACGAGGATCCCCTCCAGAACTCCGACGAGCGCCACCCCGAGGAAGGCCGCCGCCGCGAGGCCGGCCTCGATCCGGCTCATCCGCCACATGCGGACCACCCCGCGCACGTCGATGAGCGCCGAGGCCGCGACCAGGACGACCGCTGCGAGCGTCGCCTCGGGCAGATAGGCGGTCACGCCGGGGGCGAGCAGCACGAACAGCAGGACAGCGACGGCGCCGACCACCCCGACGAGCTGGGTGCGGGCGCCGTTCTGCTCGGCGACGGGCGTGCGGGACGAGCTGGCCGAGATGGGGAATCCCCCGAACAGACCGGTCGCGACATTGGCGGCGCCGATGGCCTTCATCTCGGTACTGCCGTCCACGTCGTCGCCGCGGCGGGCCGCGAAGGTCCGCGAGAGCACCCCCGTGTCCGCGAACGCGATGAGCGCGATGCCGGCTGCCGGGCCGAGCAGCGCGAGCACGTCGGCCCAGCTCACCGCGGCCACGGACGGTGCCGGCAACCCGGAGGGCAGCGCCCCGACCATGGCGATCCGCTCCGTCAGGCCCAGCAGCGCGGACACCCCACACGCTCCGGCCACGGCGACCAGGACACCCGGGATGCGCGCCCGCAGGAGGCGGAACGCCACGATCACCACCAGGGACGTCACCCCGACGGCGGTGGCGACGGGGTCGACGTCACCCGCGGCGACCGCGCGGACGATCGCGGCGAGGTCCTGGGGCAGACCCGGTTCGTCGATCGCGAAGCCGAACAGTGTCGGCAGCTGCCCCACCACGACGACCAGCGCGATGCCGTTGAGGTAGCCGAGCCTGATCGGTTTGGACAGCAGTTCGGTGACGAAGCCGAGCCGCAGGAAACCGGCGGCGACGAGGATCACACCCACGAGCAGGGCCAGGACTCCCGCGAGGGCCAGGGCCTCCTGTGGATCGCCGGTCGCGGCGAGCGGGAGCACCGCCGCGGCGATGAGCGGCGCGAGGGCCGAATCGGGACCGAGCACAAGCACTTTCGACGGCCCCAGCAGGGCGTACACCAGCAGCGGGACGATCGTGGCGTACAACCCGGCGTAGGCGGGCAGGCCGGCCGCCGTCGCGTAGCCCATGCCCGCGGGGACGAGCAGCGCGGTGAGCGCCAGACCGGCGGTGAGGTCGGGGCGCAGCCACTCCCGCCGGTAGGTGCGGGCAACGGCGACCCCCGGCAGCTTTCCCAGACCCCAGGACATCACGGCATTATCCACCCGGGAACGCCGACGGCCCGGCACCACAGCGGTGCCGGGCCGTCGAAGCGGCGGGATCCGATCAGGCGGTCTCGGTGATCGGCCGGTCCACCCAGCTCATCAGGTCGCGCAGCTGCTTGCCGACGACCTCGATGCCGTGCTCGGCGTTCTGCTTACGCAGGCCCTCGAGCTCCTTGTTGCCGCCCTCGACGTTCGCGACGAGACGCTTGACGAAGGTGCCGTCCTGGATGTCCTTCAGGATCTCCTTCATGCGCTCCTTCGTGCCGGCGTCGATGACACGCGGGCCGGAGAGGTAGCCACCGAACTCCGCGGTGTCGGACACCGAGTAGTTCATGCGGGCGATGCCACCCTCGTACATGAGGTCGACGATGAGCTTGAGCTCGTGCAGCACCTCGAAGTACGCCATCTCCGGGGCGTAGCCCGCCTCGACCATGACGTCGAAACCGGTCTTGACCAGTTCCTCGGTGCCACCGCAGAGCACGGCCTGCTCACCGAACAGGTCGGTCTCGGTCTCCTCCTTGAAGGTGGTCTTGATGACGCCGGCGCGGGTGCCGCCGATACCCTTGGCGTAGGACAGCGCCAGCGCCTGGCCCTCCCCCTTCGGGTCCTGGTGGACGGCGATGAGCGCGGGCACGCCCTTGCCGTCGACGAACTGCCGGCGCACCAGGTGGCCGGGGCCCTTCGGGGCGACCATCGCGACCGTGACGAACTCCGGTGCCTCGATGAGACCGAAGTGGATGTTCAGGCCGTGGCCGAAGAACAGCGCGTCGCCGTCCTTCAGATTCGGCGCGATGTCCTCGGTGAAGATCGACGCCTGCGCGGTGTCGGGCGCCAGCACCATGATGACGTCGGCCCACTCGGAGACCTCGGCCGGAGTGCCGACCGCCAGGCCCGCCTCCTCCGCCTTGGCCCGCGACTTCGAGCCCTCCTTCAGGCCGATGCGCACCTCGACGCCCGAGTCACGCAGGCTCAGCGAGTGCGCGTGTCCCTGGCTGCCGTAGCCGATCACCGCGACCTTGCGGCCCTGGATGATCGACAGATCGGCGTCGTCGTCGTAGAACATCTCGACTGCCACAGTTGTTACCTCTCTCAGCAAATAAGGGTGTGTTCAGGCTAACGGGTGGCCGTGATCGACTTCGGACCGCGTCCGACCGCGACGACCCCGGACTGCACGATCTCGCGGATGCCGTAGGGCTCGAGCATCCGCAGCAGGGCGTCGAGCTTGGAGCGGGTACCGGTGGCCTCGATGGTGAGCGATTCGGGCGAGACGTCGATCACCTTGGCGCGGAACAGATTCACCGTCTCGATGACCTGCGTGCGCACGCTCGCGTCCGCCCGCACCTTGATCAGCAGCAGCTCGCGGGCGACCGAGGCATCCTCTTCCTGCTCGACGATCTTGATGACGTTCACGAGCTTGTTGAGCTGCTTGGTCACCTGCTCGAGCGGAAACTCGTCGACGGTCACGACGATCGTCATGCGGGAGATCTCCGGGATCTCGGTGCCGCCCACCGCGAGGGACTCGATGTTGAACCCGCGGCGGGAGAACAGGCTCGCCACGCGGGCCAGCACGCCCGGCTTGTCCTCGACGAGAACGCTGAGGGTGTGACTGGTGCTCACTGACGATCCTCTCCTGGTGCTGCGGCACCGCGCTGTTCCGGGTGCCGCTCGTGCTCGAGTGCCTCGTGGATGACGGCCGGCTCCGCGGCCGCCTCGTCCTCGTCGAAGAGCGGACGGATGCCCCGCGCCGCCATGATCTCGTCGTTGCTGGTGCCGGCGGCGACCATCGGCCACACCTGGGCGTCCTGACCGACGATGAAGTCGATGACGACCGGACGGTCGTCGATGGACTGCGCCCGGCGGATCGCCTCCTCGACGTCCTCCTCGCGCTCGACCCGGATGCCGACACAGCCGAGAGCCTCGGCCAGCTTGACGAAGTCGGGGATGCGCAGGGTGTGGGTGGACAGATCGGTGTTCGAGTACCGCTCCTCGTAGAACAGCGTCTGCCACTGCCGGACCATGCCGAGGTTGCCGTTGTTGATGAGTGCGACCTTGATCGGCACACCCTCGACCGCGCAGGTCGCCAGCTCCTGGTTCGTCATCTGGAAGCAGCCGTCACCGTCGATGGCCCACACCTCGGCGTCGGGCACACCCATCTTGGCGCCCATGGCCGCCGGCACGGCGTAGCCCATGGTGCCCAGCCCACCGGAGTTGAGCCAGGTGCGCGGCTTCTCGTAGTCGATGAACTGCGCAGCCCACATCTGGTGCTGCCCGACGCCGGCGCAGTAGATCGCGTCCGGTCCGGCGAGCTTGCCGACCATCTGGATCACGTACTCCGGCGAGAGCATGCCGTCGGCCGGCCGGTCGTAGCTGAGCGGGTAGGTGCGCCGGATCCCGTCGAGGTACTCCCACCACTGGGCGTAGTCGAGCGTGGTACCCGTCGCGAGATCCGCCCGGATCGCCTCGATCAGCTCGACGATCACCTCCTTGCAGTCACCCACGATCGGCACGTCGGCGTGCCGGTTCTTGCCGATCTCGGCCGGGTCGATGTCCGCGTGGATGACCTTCGCGTCGGGCGCGAACGAGTCGAGCTGACCGGTGACGCGGTCGTCGAACCGTGCACCGAGCGTGATCAGCAGATCGGACTTCTGGAGGGCGGCGACCGCCGCGACGGTGCCGTGCATGCCGGGCATGCCGCAGTTGAGCTGATGGGTGTCGGGGAAGGCGCCGCGGGCCATGAGAGTCGTGACGACCGGGATACCGGTGAGCTCGGCCAGCTCGAGCAGCTCCGGAGAGGCCTCCGCCTTGATCACGCCGCCGCCGATGTACAGCACGGGCGACTTCGCCTCGGCGATCAGGCGTGCGGCCTCACGGACCTGCTTGCCGTGCGGCTTGGTGACGGGACGGTAGCCGGGCAGGTGCATCTCCGGCGGCCAGCTGAAGGTGGTCTGGGCCTGCAGGATGTCCTTCGGGATGTCCACCAGGACGGCCCCCGGACGGCCGGATGCGGCGAGGTAGAACGCCTCGGCGAGGACGCGGGGGATCTCGGCTCCGTCGGTCACGAGGAAGTTGTGCTTGGTGACGGGCATGGTGATGCCCGAGATGTCGGCCTCCTGGAAGGCGTCGGTGCCGATCAGACCGCGGCCGACCTGACCCGTGATCGCCACGACGGGAACGGAGTCCATCTGCGCGTCGGCGAGCGGGGTGACGAGGTTCGTGGCGCCGGGGCCGGAGGTGGCCATGCACACGCCGACCTTGCCGGAGGCCTGGGCGTATCCGGTCGCGGCGTGGCCCGCGCCCTGCTCGTGGCGGACCAGCACGTGCCGGACCTTCTGCGAGTCGAACAGCGGATCGTAGACGGGAAGGATCGCACCGCCCGGAATGCCGAAGACCGTGTCGACGTCGAGCTCCTCGAGGGCTCGGACCACCGACTGGGCGCCGGTGACCCGCTCGGGGGCGACCTGGCGTCGGGTACCGGGCTGGGCGGCCGCGGCCGCGGGCGACGGGGCCGCAGCCCCGGGCTTGCGCGGCGACGGTTGAGGCCTTGCGGTTGGTGCGCTCACTGCGATTCCTCTGGTTCTGGCTCCGGGCAACAAAAAACCCCCGTCAGCAGCATCTGCTGTACGAGGGTGGCGCGTCGTGGGCGAGTTGCGAGAAGCGGCTCAGGCGACGACGCGCCGGCCGATTACGAGCAACCCATTCTGATTCACGCGCTCGACGGTAGGCGCGCGAACGTCCGACAGTCAACTTGGTTCGGTCACCTGTCCCAGAATGTGAGATGCCTCGGCTGCAATGGGAAGATGGTGAGGTGTCATCTCCACAGCAGCCCGTGCCACCACGCCCATCATCCCATACGGCGGAACAGCAGCCGCAGGTCATCCAGATTTCCCGGCTCGCCCTGCTCGCGTGCGGGTTCGTGCTGCTCGGAGTGGCCTCTCCGGCGCTGGCCTGGCCCGCCGCGTTCGGCTGGATGGTGGTGATCCCGTTCCTCGTCGCCGCGTGGGTGCTGCGGGTGCGCACCGTCGTCGGCCCCGAGGGCATCACGGCCCGATCCGCGTTCTCCACCCGGACGCTCGCGTGGGACGAGCTCGACGGGCTGCGGTTCCCCAAGCGGGGCTGGGCACGCGCGCGCCGCACCGACGGCACCGAGGTACCCCTCCCGGTCGTCACGTTCGGCCGCCTCCCCCAGCTCGCCGCGGGCAGCGGCGGGCGCATCACCGACCCGTACGCCGCCGCGCACGACGCGCAGGCACGGGAACAGGCCGCGGACACCGAGCCGGACGCGGACGTCGAGTCGAAATAGCACACGGGTAGATTCGACGTCGCCCAGGCCCGCTCCCGCCCCGCCCGGGGGAGCCCGGCCCCCGGTGTCGCCGCGCCCGCGCAGCATGCAGCCCGAAGAGCCCTAGCCCCCGAGGAATCCGATGCCCCCGTTGAGGTCACGCACCACCACCGCCGGACGCAATGCCGCCGGGGCCCGCGCCCTGTGGCGCGCCACCGGCATGACCGACTCCGACTTCGGCAAACCGATCGTCGCGATTGCGAACTCCTACACGCAGTTCGTGCCCGGCCATGTCCACCTCAAGGACGTCGGCGACATCGTCGCCGAGGCGGTCCGGGCCGCGGGCGGTGTACCGCGCGAGTTCCACACCATCGCCGTCGACGACGGCATCGCCATGGGTCACGGCGGCATGCTGTACTCCCTGCCCAGCCGCGAGATCATCGCCGATTCGGTGGAATACATGGTCAACGCGCACACCGCCGACGCGCTGGTGTGCATCTCCAACTGCGACAAGATCACCCCGGGCATGCTCAACGCTGCGATGCGCCTGAACATCCCGACGGTGTTCGTCTCGGGCGGTCCGATGGAGGCCGGCAAGGCGGTGGTCGTCGGCGGTGTCGCACAGGCCCCCACCGACCTGATCACGGCGATCTCGGCGTCGGCCAACGACGCCGTCACCGACGAGGGCCTCGACGAGGTCGAGCGCAGCGCCTGCCCGACGTGCGGGTCGTGCTCGGGCATGTTCACCGCGAACTCGATGAACTGCCTGACCGAGGCGCTCGGACTGGCACTGCCCGGCAACGGCTCGACGCTGGCCACCCACTCCGCACGCCGCGCGCTGTTCGAGCGGGCCGGGACCACGGTCGTCGAGGCGGCGCTGCGCTGGTACCG
This sequence comes from Rhodococcus ruber, assembly GCF_016804345.1. NCBI lineage: Bacteria > Bacillati > Actinomycetota > Actinomycetes > Mycobacteriales > Nocardiaceae > Rhodococcus > Rhodococcus ruber. The sequence continues at coordinate 3,697,034 of NZ_CP044211.1, forward strand.
GGACGAGGACGAGTCGGTCCTGCCGCGCAACATCGCCTCCCCCGCCGCGTTCCGGAACGCCATGGCGCTCGACGTCGCGATGGGCGGCTCGACCAACACCGTGCTGCACACGCTCGCCGCCGCGCAGGAGGGCGAGGTCGACTTCGACCTCACCACGATCGACGCGATCAGCCGCAAGGTGCCGTGCCTGTCGAAGGTCTCCCCCAACTCGGACTACCACATGGAGGACGTCCACCGGGCCGGCGGCATCCCGGCGATCCTCGGTGAGCTGCGCCGGGGCGGCCTGCTCGAGACGGACGTGACCACCGTCCACACCGCGAGCTTCGACGAGTGGCTCGACACGTGGGACATCCGTTCCGGCAAGGCCTCCGACGAGGCCGTCGAGCTGTTCCACGCGGCTCCCGGCGGCGTCCGCACCACCGAGCCCTTCTCCACCGACAACCGCTGGTCGTCGCTGGACACCGACGCCGCAGGCGGCTGCATCCGGGACGTCGAGCACGCCTACACCGTCGAGGGCGGACTCGTCGTCCTGCGCGGCAACCTCGCCCCGGACGGTGCGATCCTCAAGACCGCCGGCATCGACGAGGATCTGTTCACCTTCGAGGGCCCGGCGCTCGTCGTCGAGTCGCAGGAGGAGGCCGTCTCGATGATCCTCGGCAAGAAGGTGCAGCCCGGTGACGTGGTGGTGGTCCGCTACGAGGGACCCGCGGGCGGCCCCGGCATGCAGGAGATGCTGCACCCCACCGCGTTCCTCAAGGGCGCGGGCCTGGGCAAGCAGTGCGCCCTGATCACCGACGGCCGCTTCTCCGGTGGCACCTCCGGGCTGTCGATCGGGCACATCTCGCCCGAAGCTGCGTCCGGTGGGGTCATCGGTCTGCTCGAGAACGGCGACCGGATCCGGATCGACGTTCCCTCGCGCACCCTCGAGGTCCTCGTCGACGACGCCGTTCTCGCCGAGCGGCGCGCCAAGATGGAGGCGTCGGAGCGGCCGTGGCAGCCCGTCGACCGGCAGCGCACGGTCACCACCGCCCTGCGCGCCTACGCCGCGTTGGCCACCTCGGCCGACAAGGGGGCCGTCCGGAAGGTGCCGTAGGCACCGGTCTGTCCTTCGGGCTGCCCTGGCCGCCCGAAGGACACACCGGCCGCGTCAGCGGCCGAACAGCCAGAGGCAGACCCCGGCGGCGACGCCGAGCAGCAGTGCGACGAAGGAGCCGATGAACGGCCGGGTCGCCCAGCCGCGGGTGCCGTCGATCGCGATGCGGCCCGGACCGGTCAGGACGATCACGGCCGCAGTGGCCGCGAGCAGGGTCTCGTACTCGACCCCGGCGGGCGCGAAGTACTGCAGTCCCGGCTCGGCGGACTGCCGGAACAGCCACGCGTTGATCATGATCGCCAGCACTGCGGCGGCGGCCAGCGGGGTGAGCAGCCCGAGGATCAGCAGCGCTCCGGCCGCGACCTCCCCCACCGCGCCGAGCACCGCGAGCAGGGCCGGACGCTGGTAGCCGGCGTCGGCGAGCATCGCCTCGAACCCGTCCATGCCGGGACCGCCCCACAAACCGGTCAGCTTCTGCAGCCCGTGCACCACCATCGTGCCGCCGACGACGAGCCGCAGCACGAGCAGCCCCAGGTCCAGGGTGCCGCGCCGCGCCTCGGCCGGACCGGTCGACACCCCCGCCTCCGCGTCGCCGGCGGCCGCGGTCGCGCCGCCGGGCTCGTACCGGTACAGCTGCTCGGTCGGCGCGACGCCGGAGTCCTCGTAGCCGTACTGCGCCGGCCGGTCGAAGGCGGAGTTGTCGAGGTCGAGGTCGTCGTCGGATTCGAGCATCGACGAACGAGGGCGCCGCAACTCCAGCGTGGGTTCGTCGTAGGGACTCGACACCGGCTCCGCGGCATCCTGCGGCGTCGGCTCCGGGATGTGGTCTTTCGCCTTGTCGGTCACCGAACCAGGGTAGGTCGACCGGGTGGGCCGACCCGGGAACCGAGGCGGGGCGCGCCGCCCCGGTAACGTCATGGACATGACGAGGCGCGCGAGAGTCGGTGGGTCGCGACGGATGCGAACGACGGTCGCGTCGATCGTGGGTCTGCTCGCCCTCACCACGTCGTGCGCCCGGTTCGACGACGCAACCACCACGCCGTTCACCCCGGAACCGAGTTTCGACGCGGGCGCCGAACTCGAACCGCTCGAACCCCCGACGGCAACCACGACGACGGGCGCACCGCCCACACCGCCGGGCCCGTGTCAGGACCCCGATCCCGCGGTGGTCGCCACCTGTCTCGATACCACCGGCGGACTGGTCACCCTGCCCGACGGCGGTTCCGCTCTCGTCGCGGAGCGGCGCACGGGCCGGATCCTGTGGGTGGCGCCGCAGACGGAGCCGGTGGAGGTGGCGACCGTGCCGGTCGACGGATCCGGCGACGGCGGGCTGCTCGATCTCGCGCTGTCGCCGACCTACGACGAGGATCGGCTGCTCTACGCCTACATCACCACCCCGACCGACAACCGCGTCGTGCGGCTCGCCGCGGGCGACGTCCCCAAGCCCGTGTTCACCGGGATCCCGCGGGGGGCGAGCGGGAACGCGGGCGCGCTCGAGTTCACCTCCCCCACCGACCTGGTGGTGCTGACCGGCAACGCCGGAGATGCGGCCGCGGCGGCTGATCCGGGGTCGCTCGCCGGGAAGCTGCTGCGCATGCCCGTGCCGGCGCCGGGTGCGGCTGCCACGCCGTCGGTCGTGCTGTCCGGGATCGGGACGGCGGGTGACGTGTGCCGGGACCCCGCCGGAAACCTGTGGATCACCGACCGCACCGTCCTCGAGGACCGGCTGCAGCGTGTCGACGTGGACGGCGCGGTGAGTGCATCCCCGGCGTGGACGTGGCCCGAGCGTCCGGGCGTGGCCGGATGCGCGGCCGGCGCGGACGCCGTCGCGGTGTCGCTGACGGACGGCAAGGCGGTGGCGGTGGTTGCCGTCGACCCCGGAACCGGGGCGGTGACGGCCGCGCCCGTGACGGCCGTGCAGGACCGCTACGGCCGGCTCGGCGGCGCGGCGGTGGGTGGCGACGGGCAGCTGTGGGTGTCCACCGTCAACAAGTCCGGCGGCGAACCGGGCCCGAACGACGATCGGGTCGTGCTGATCCAGTTCCCCGCGGGGGGCGGCGGCTTCGACTAGCCGGAACCGTTCGGCACGGGTCCTTCACGACAGCGTGAAGGGCGGCTCGGCCGCGTCGGTGAACGCGCCGCTCACGTTGCCCAGCAGACCCGGTTTCGACAGGTCGAGCCTGCGGCAGGTCGAGAAGTCCAGGTCGGCCGACCGGGTCCACACGATGTTCGGGCTGAACGACGACTCGAACATGTACAGTCCCTCGGTCAGGTCCGTCAGCGTGCGCCAGATCGTCATCGAGATGTTCGGCCGTTGCGGATCGGGCTCGCCGAACGGTTGCGCGACGTTGCGCATGACGCTCAGCAGCGCCGCATACGCACGGGTCGGCGTCGCCACGGCGGGCAGCCGGCCGAGATAGTAGCTTGCCCGGACGAAGCGGTCGGACGCTTCCGTCGTACCCGGCAGCGGCTCGGATCCCCCGAAGCCGGTGAAGTTCTTCCGGAGTTCGATCTGCTCGTCGTACGGCGGCGAGTTCGTCATCACGGTGTGTGCGCGGCCGTGGTGTACCCGCAGCGTTCCCCCGATGTGCTCGAGGATCAGGGAGTCGCCGTTCGCGTCCTCGAGGGCGAGATGCACGGTTGCGGGACGCTGGGACCGCGGTTCGATCAGCGGACGGACCTGGAAGGGCCGGTCGGCCATCAGCGCGAGACACTCGTCGACGGTCCCGCACAGGTCCAGGAAGATCTGCGGCCACAGGGACACCGCGAGCGCGGGAACATCCGGGTTCCGTTCCCCGAAATCGGCTTCCGCGAGCCACAGCACGTGGGCGGCCAGACCGGCCTCGTTGATCCCGTCGCTCGTGGCGTTGTCCCAGACGGTGGCCACCAGGCTGCCGTAGCGGGCCGTCCAGGCCATGGGGTCGGGATCACGGTCGTGCCCGATCCGGTCGGCCCCGCGCGGCAGCGACCACAGGTTCGTGTCCATCTCCTCGCGCCAGTCCATGTTCCGGCCGACGAGAACGCCGTGCCCGCTTCCGGTCCACATTGCCCGAGTGCACATTGATCCTCCACGATGTCCGACGGGAAAACCGGCCGCCCGTGCGCCGCGAGCGTCGACCCGCTCCCCGCGACGACAGTGACGATACGGACGTTTCGGTCGAATCTCAGCACTTTCGCGGAGGACCCGCACCCCCGACGATCCGAATCACTCGACTTCCACTGTGTGGCAACTGCTTCCGTCACACTTCCCCGCTCAGCCCGCGACGGTGCAACAATGTCGCCGATCGGTCCGAAGCAGTGGCACGCCCGAGGGAGGGGCCCGCATGACCACACGCCTGAATCCGTACATCAGCTTTCGCGACAATGCCCGCCAGGCCATGGAGTTCTACCGATCCGTGTTCGGCGGAGAACTGGACCTGAGCACGTTCGCGGAGATGCACGCGAGCGACGACCCGTCCGAACAGGACAAGATCATGCATTCGATGCTGGCGAGCCCGAACGGTCTCGTCCTGATGGCGGCGGACACCCCCAACCAGATGAGCCACAACCCGGGAGACAACATCTCGATCTCGCTCAGCGGCGACGACGAGGCCGAGCTGCGTGGCTACTGGGACAAGCTGAGCGACGGCGGAACCGTTGCCATGCCGCTCGAGCGAGCACCGTGGGGCGACCAGTTCGGCATGTGCACCGACAGGTTCGGCATCCAGTGGATGGTGAACATCGCCGGCGAATCGCAGTAGACACACGAGAGAGGGTGGCCTGCCGTCCCGGCGGGCCATCCTCTCTCGTGGAAGAACATGTCCTGAAAGAACTCAGCTGCAGGCGGCGAGCACGAGCTCCTTGACCAGGGCCGGGTCGGCCTGACCACGGGTAGCCTTCATCACGTCGCCGACGATCTTGCCGGCCGCCTGGACCTTGCCGCTGCGGATCTTGTCGGCGATGTCGGGGTTGGCGGCCAGCGCCTTCTCCACCTCCGACTTGATCAGCGAGTCGTCGCGCACGACCACCAACTCGGGGTGGGCAGCGAGGATCTGCTTCGGGTCGCCCTCTCCGGCGAGCACGTAGTCGACGACCTTGCGGGCGAGCTTGTTGGTGAGCGTGCCGTCGGCGACGAGGGCGATCACCTCTGCGACCTGCACCGGGGTGATGGGCAGCTCGACGAGTTCGACGCCGCGGCTGTTGGCCTGCTGCGCAAGGTAGGCGACCCACCAGGACCGCGACTCCGAGGCCGGGGCACCGGCCTCGGTGGTGGCGATGATCAGGTCCAGGGCGCCGGCGTTGACGAGGTCACGCATCTCCTCGTCGGAGATGCCCCACTCGGCCTGGATCCGGGCGCGCCGCAGCCACGGCAGCTCGGGCAGGGTGGCGCGCAGTTCCTCGACCCACTCCGTGCTCGGAGCGATCGGTTCGAGGTCCGGTTCCGGGAAGTAGCGGTAGTCCTCCGCCGTCTCCTTGCGCCGGCCCGGGGAGGTGGTGCCGTCCGCCTCCTGGAAGTGCCGGGTCTCCTGCACCACGGTGCCGCCCGCGGTCAGAACCGCGGCCTGGCGGCGCATCTCGTACCGCACGGCGACCTCGACCGACTTCAGGGAGTTGACGTTCTTCGTCTCGGTCCGCGTGCCGAACTCCGCCGCTCCGATCGGATTGAGCGAGACGTTGGCATCGCACCGCATCGAGCCCTGGTCCATGCGCACGTCGGACACGTCGAGGGCCTTCAGCAGGTCCCGCAGCGCGGTGACGTAGGCGCGGGCGACCTCGGGGGCGCGCTCGCCGGCACCGACGATCGGCTTGGTGACGATCTCGATGAGCGGCACCCCGGCCCGGTTGTAGTCGAGCAGCGAGTGGCTCGCCCCGTGGATGCGGCCCGTGGCGCCACCCACGTGCAGCGACTTGCCGGTGTCCTCCTCCATGTGCGCGCGCTCGATGTCCACGCGCCACGTGGTGCCGTCGTCGAGGACCACGTCCAGGTGGCCGTCCGTGGCGATCGGCTCGTCGTACTGCGAGATCTGGTAGTTCTTCGGCTGGTCCGGGTAGAAGTAGTTCTTCCGCGCGAACCGGCCCCACGGCGTGATCGAGCAGTTCAGCGCCAGCCCGATGCGGATCGCCGACTCCACCGCCGCCTGGTTGACCACGGGCAGCGAACCGGGCAGACCGAGGCACACCGGGCACACCTGGGTGTTCGGTTCGGCTCCGAACGTGGTCGGGCACGGGCAGAACATCTTGGTGGCGGTGTGCAGCTCGACGTGCACCTCCATGCCCATCACGGGCTCGAACTTCGCGAGCACCTCGTCGTAGGCGAGCAGATCATCGGACATGGCGGCAGTCATGGGCTCGATTTTAGACGGTGCCGACATCCGGCGATCCGGCGCTCACGCCCGGCGTGAGCTCACCCGAAGATGATGCGCATCTCCTCGTAGCGGTCCTTCGGCACCCGCTTGTGGTTGGCGAGCGCCTCGTCGAAACCGACCCGGACGATGTCGGTTCCGTGCAGCGCCACCATGTGGCCCCACTCCTCGTCGGCGACGAGATCGGTGACCGCCATACCCAGGCGGGTGGCGAGTACCCGATCGAAGGCCGTGGGCACGCCGCCCCGCTGGATGTAGCCGAGGATCGTGGCACGGGTCTGGATGCCTGTCCGTTCCTCGATCATCGGGGCGAGGACGTCGGCGATGCCGCCGAGCCGCGGCCGGTCGAACTCGTCGCGTCCCTTGTCGGAGTACGCCTCGGCCATGTCCGGCAGGGTGAATCCCTCCGCGACCACCACCATCGGGGCGCGGCCGCGGTCCCGGACGCTGGTGACCCACTCGCAGATCTGCTCGATGCTCTCGGGTTGTTCGGGGATGAGGATGGCGTGGGCGCCCCCGGCCGTGCCGGAGTGCAGCGCGATCCATCCTGCCTCCCGGCCCATCACCTCGAGGACCATGCAGCGCTTGTGCGAGTTGCCGGTGGTGCGCAGCCGGTCGATCGCCTCGGTGGCGATCTCGACGGCGGTGTCGAAGCCGAAGGTGTAGTCCGTCTGGCCGAGATCGTTGTCGATCGTCTTGGGCACCCCGACGATCCGGATGCCCTCCTCGAACAACCGCTTGGAGGCGGCGGCCGTGCCCTCGCCGCCGATGGCGATCACGGCGTCGACGCCCATGCGCTCGAGTGTGCGGGCGATGTTCTCGGCGCCGCCGTCCGGCCCCTGGTAGGGGCCGAACCGGCTGGTGCCCAGGATGGTGCCACCCTGATGCGACAATCCGCGGACCTTGCTGCGGTCCAAGGGGATCGCATCGCCTTCCACCAATCCGCGCCAGCCGTCGAGGAACCCGACGAACTCCTGGTCGTAGACGGTCCTCCCCTTGAGGACCGCTCCGCGGATCACCGCGTTCAGGCCGGGGCAGTCCCCGCCGCTGGTGAGAATGCCGATGCGCGTCATTCGTTCCTCCGTGCAGGTTGTCGGTGGTCCTCCCGGCAATACTGCCCCGGCCCGGCGCCCGCGGCATCCCGATCGCGGGCGTCGCTCACCCGGGCACGACCAGTCCGGACTCGTATGCCAGCACCACCGCCTGTGCCCGGTCCCGCAGGTGCAACTTCCCGAACACCTTCCCCACGTGCGTCTTGACCGTCTGCTCGGCGACGAACAGGTGAGCGGCGATCTCCTGGTTCGACAGTCCACGCGCGATCAGCTCGAGCACCTCACGTTCGCGCGGGGTGAGCGCGTCGAGTGCCCGCTCGCGGCCGCGGCGCGGCGATCGCCGGCGGGTGACGTCCGCGATGAGGCGGCGGGTGACGGTCGGGGCGAGTAGCGCCTGGCCGTCGGCGACGACGCGGACCGCCCGGATCAGTTCCTCGGCGGGCGCGTCCTTGAGCAGGAACCCGCTGGCGCCGAGGCTCAGTGCCTCGTAGACGTAGTCGTCGATGTCGAACGTGGTGAGCATCAGGACCCGCGTCGGCGGATCGATCCGCCCGGCGAGGATGTGCCGGGCCGCGTCGAGTCCGTTCATCTCCGGCATCCGGACGTCCATCAGGACCACGTCGGGTCGCAGGCGGGCCGCCTCTGCGACGGCCCGCCGGCCGTCCGGAGCGTCGCCGACCACGCTGATGTCGGGTTGGGCAGCGAGCAGCGCGCCGAAGCCCTGCCGAACCATGGCCTGGTCGTCGGCGATCAACACGGTGATGGGGGTCGGGTCCGTCACGGCCTCAGCCTAGGCGGCCTGGACGCGCGGCAGCTGCGCGCGCACCTCGAAACCACCGCCCGGGGCGGGATGGGCGACGAGGTGGCCTCCGACCGCCAGGGCCCGGTCGACCATGCCGCGGATGCCGTTCCCGCCGCTGCGGTCCCCCGACCCGGGCCCCGCCCGCCCGGGGCCGTTGCACACGGTCACGCTCACCTCGTCCGGCCCGTAGCCCACGCGGACCCGCACCGGCGCACCGGAGGCGTGGCGGGCGGCATTGGCGAGCGATTCCTGCAGGATGCGGTACACCGTCAGGGCCGTGGCGTCCGAGACGCCGGACGGGTCACCGTTCTCCGCGGTGGACAGGACCATGCCGGCGCGGCGCGCCCCCTCGAACAGGTCCCCGAGCCGGTCCAGGCCGGGCTGCGGGTCCTGCGCCCGTTCGTCGCCGGCGGCCCTGTCGTCGGGGAGGTTCTCGCTCCGGAGCACCCCGAGCATGCCGCGCACCTCGTTCAGCGCCTCGCGCGCGGTCGCCCCGATGGAGTCGAATTCGGCGCGCACCGGCTCGGAAACGTCCGGCAGACGGTACGGGGCGCTCTGCGCCTGGACCACGACGAGGGACATGTGGTGCGCGACGATGTCGTGCAGGTCTCGGGCGATGCGGGCCTTCTCCTCGAGGATCGCCCGGCGGGCCCGTTCGAGTTCGCTGAGCTCCTCCTGCCGGGCAAGCTGGCGGCGGGACAGCACGAGCCACCGCACGAGCAGCCGAACACCGCCATCGCGCTCAGGCCGAGTGCCCACCCCCAGCCGTTCTGCCCCGGCACGTGGGTGAAGAACAGCACCACGGTGGCCGCCCACACGAGCCCGGCGACCTGCAGGGGAGCGCGCATGCTCACCGCGACGAGAAGCGCGCACAGCACGAGGATGTGCACCACCTGCCAGGGGTAGTCGTAGCCGGGGGCGAGGTCGAAGGCGCGGGGGATCGCCAGCGCGGCCCCGGCCGAAACCGCCCAGCCGAGGGCGGGATCGGTCCGGATCGCCACGAACGGCCAGGCCGCGAGCGCCGCGACGACGGGCATCAGCGCGACGGGCACCTCGTGGGTGAGGTGCAGGGTGGGCCACGCGACCGCATACAGGATCAGGGTCACCGCCACGATCGCGATCGTCCACCGACGGCCGCGGCCGTGTTCTCTCGTCCAGCGCACGGCACCACGGTAGGTCCGGGGCGTGGGCACTGTCGTCATACCGGGGAGTGAGAGCCGCCTGGCCCCGTGGCGGTAGACGCTCGTGGCCGGACCGCTCCGTCGCGGGATCTCCGGCAGTCCCCGCCGTCCCTAACGTCCGCCACATGCGCAGACCACCGATGACAGCACTTCTGGGCACGGCCGCAGCGCTGTGTCTGGGAACCGCGTGGGCACAGCCCGCTCCGCCCGCGCAGCCGGATCCGGGCGCCGTGATTGCGACAGTGGCGGCACTGTCCGAGGGCGACACCGGGGCGGCGCTCGACGCCTTCCCGGACGGCTTCGAGCCGGCGATGCACTATCGACCGGTCACCGAGGACGGGATCCTGGTGGACCCGCTCGGCGGCTGCTCCTCCCCCGTCCCCCTGCCGGACTTCTTCGAAACGCCCTGCCGGGAGCACGATCTCGGATACGACCTGTTGCGGTACGCGCGGTCGTCGGGACACGAACCGGGTCCGCAGGCGCGGCGCGGCCTGGACGCCCGGCTGAGCCGGCAGCTGCACGAGGCGTGCCGCGCGACGGCGCCCGGCGACGACTGGTGCGGCGTCACTGCGACTGTGGCTTCGTTTGCAGTGCGGGTGAATTCGTGGCGGCAAGGCGACGGGGCCCCGGTCCCCGAGTCACCGCTTCCGTACGCGGCCGCGGTGTGGGCGCTGGTTGCGGCGGCGCGATGGACGCCCCGATGAGCGGGCGCGCGACGTCCCCCGGCGCGGGGTTCGACGTCCTCGCACGGCGCTGCCCGCGGGTGGCGGCGACCGTGGCGGTGACGGTGGCGGTGTGGGTCTCGCTCGCGCCGTCGCTGCTGCCCCGTCCGGCCCTGGCGCAGGCCGCGGTCTCGGGATGCGCCGCCGCAGCCGCGGCGGGAGCCGCCGGCCTGTGCCGCCGGCGGAACGCGGGATCCGCGCGCCCGGTGGCGCGGGCGGTGGCGCTGCTCGCCGCGGCCGTCGCGCTGGGGTGGACGGTTCTCGCGGCGGCGCAGTGGCAGGACGGGTTGCGGGCCGCGATGGGGCGGCCCCCGACGGGGACGGGGCACTGGATCGTCGTGTGCGTGTGCTCCTCGTGCATACTCGGCGCGACACGGGTGCTCGGCCGGGTTCCGGAGGCGTGGCGGCGGCGGGCGGACGTCCGCGCGGGCGTCGCCACGGCCGCCGCGGTGACGCTGGGAGCGGTCGTCGCGGTTGCTCCCGTCGGGGCCGGGCCGGCGTACCCGGACACGGCGCCCGTCGCCGCCACCGCGGCCGGGAGCCCGTCGTCGCTGGTGGCATGGCAGTCACTGGGCGACGAGGGCCGCCGTTTCGTGAGCGCCGACGCTCGAGCGATCCGCACGTACGTGGGGCTCGGATCCGCCCCGGACGTCCGGTCGCGCGCAGCGCTGGCCGTCCGCGAGCTCGAGCGCGCGGGCGGGTTCGCACGCGCCCACGTCGTAGTGGTGGTGCCCACCGGTTCGGGGTGGGTCGACCCCGGCGCGGTGCGGGGGTTCGCCGCGCTGTTCGGCGGCGACGTCGCGCTCGTCGCGCAGCAGTACTCGTCCGCACCCAGCTGGGTGACGTTCCTGTTCGACCGGGACGCGGCCGCGGAGTCGGCCCGCGCCCTGCTCACGTCGGTGCGTTCCCGCATCGATGCCCTGGACCCGGTCCGGCGTCCGCAGGTGCACGTGTACGGGCAGAGCCTCGGCGCGGTCGGGGGCAGCGCCGCCCTGGCGTCGACGGCGACGGGTCCGTGCGCGGCGATCTGGGCCGGCCCACCGGCGGGCGCGGTGCGCACGGACGGGGCGGCCGTCACCGCGAACACGTCGGATCCGGTGGTGTGGTGGCGACCCTCGCTGCTGTGGTCACCGCCCGATCTGTCCCGTGCGCGACGCGACGCGCCCGTGCCGCGGTGGCTGCCGGTGGTCAGCTTCGTGCAGGCGACGCTGGATCTGCCGGTGGCGCTGGACGCGCCCCCGGGTCACGGGCACCGCTACGGCCCGGACCAGGCCCGGTGCGACCGCCCCTGACGGCGGCAGTCGCACCGGGGACCCGGGCTCAGGCGACGATCGGGCCGCGGGCGGCCTCGAACGCGGCGCCGACGCGGTAGAGCCGTTCGTCGGCGAGCGCCGGGGCCATGATCTGCAGACCGACGGGCAGCCCGTCGTCGGCGGACAGCCCGGACGGAACGGACATCGCGCAGTGTCCGGCGAGGTTGGTCGGGAGCGTGCACAGATCCGACAGGTACATCGCCAGCGGGTCGTCGACCTTCTCGCCGATCTTCCACGGGGTGAACGGGCTGGTCGGCGAGACGAGGACGTCGACCTGCTCGTACGCCTTCTCGAAGTCCCGCGCGATGAGGGTGCGGACCTTGAGCGCCTGCCCGTAGTAGGCCTCGTAGTAGCCGGAGGACAACGCGTAGGTGCCGATCATGATGCGGCGCTTGACCTCCTTGCCGAACCCGGCGGCCCGGGTGGCGGCCATGACCTGCTCGGCGCTCATCGTGCCGTCGTCGACGCGCAGGCCGTAGCGCATGGCGTCGAAGCGGGCCAGATTGGACGAGACCTCGGACGGCAGGATCAGGTAGTACGAGGCGAGCGCGTATTCGAAGTGCGGGCAGGAGACCTCGACGACCTCGGCGCCGAGCGCGGTGAGTTCGGCCACGGCCGCGTCGAACGACGCCAGCACGCCCGGCTGGTAGCTGTCCGAGTGCAGTTCCTTGACGACCCCGATGCGCAGACCCTTCAGGTCGCCCTGCGCGCCCTGGCGGGCGGCCTCGACGACGGGCCGGACGGGTGCGTCCACCGACGTGGAGTCGCGCGGGTCGTGTCCGGCGATCACCTCGTGCAGCAACGCCGTGTCGAGCACGGTGCGGCCGCACGGGCCGCCCTGGTCGAGCGACGAGGCGCAGGCGACGAGACCGAACCGGGAGACCGTGCCGTAGGTGGGCTTGGTGCCGACCGTGGCGGTGACGGCGGCAGGCTGGCGGATCGACCCGCCGGTGTCGGTGCCGATGGCCAGCGGTGCCTGATAGGAGGCCAGCGCGGCTGCCGAACCGCCACCGGACCCACCGGGGATACGGGTGGTGTCCCACGGGTTGCGGGTGGGTCCGTACGCCGAGTTCTCGGTGGACGAGCCCATGGCGAACTCGTCCATGTTGGTCTTGCCCAGGATCGGGATGCCCGCCTGCCGCAGCTTCGTCGTCAGGGTCGCGTCGTACGGCGACATCCAGCCCTCGAGGATCTTCGAGGCACACGTGGTGGGCATGTCGGTCGTGGTGAACACGTCCTTGAGGGCGATCGGGACACCGGCGAGCGGCGAGGCCGGGCTCTCCCCCGCCGCGACCGCGCGGTCCACCTCGGCCGCCGCGGCCAGCGCCTGGTCGCTCGCCACGTGCAGGAACGCGTGGTACTCGCCGTCGACCTCGGCGATGCGGTCGAGGTGCGCACGAGTCACCTCGACCGACGACAGGTCGCCGGAGTGGATGCGTTCGGCGAGATCGGCCGCGGACAGCCGGGTGAGATCGGTGCTCATTCGCCCTCCCCCAGGATCTGCGGGACGGAGAAGCGGCCGTCCTCGACCAGCGGGGCGGCGGCGAGCGCCTGTTCCGGAGTCAGACCCGGGTGCACCTCGTCGGGGCGGGTCACGTTGGTCACCGCGTTCGGGTTGGCCATCGGCGCCACATCGTCCGCGGCCACCTCCGACACAGCCTTGACGTGGCTGAGGATCGTATCCAGCTGGCCGGCGAACTCGTCGAGTTCGGCGTCGGTCAGCGCGAGCCGGGACAACCGGGCGAGGTGCGCGACCTCGTCACGGGAGATGGCAGGCACCTTCGGTGACCCCTTTCCGATGAAGAAACGAACGTGCCGTCCAGGGTAGTGCGTGCCGAACGGCACGGTTTCGCCGGTTCCCCGGACCGTCGCCGGCCGCCCGCCGTGTTGCAGTTCGGAGAAACACCTGTGTCGTTCGTGTGACAACGCGCGCGTGACCGGCGGTTTCCCGGCTCGCCTCGGTGCCGCCGTGCGGGACCGGCGTCCGGCGGGGGTGCGGGAGTGAAAAGATGGTGTCCGTCGCCGGCCGCCCGCCTCGGCCGTGACTTCGGAACCGGGAAAGGACGCTCGTGTCGTACCTGTTACGCGTCCAGCTTCCCGATCGTCCCGGCAGCCTCGGCTCACTCGCCGTTGCGCTCGGGTCGGTCGGTGCGGACATCCTCTCGCTCGACGTCGTCGAGCGCGGTGCCGGCTTCGCGATCGACGATCTCGTCGTCGACGTCGATGCCGGTTCGCTGCCGGACACGCTCATCACGGCCGCCGAACGCCTCGAGGGCGTCACGGTGGACTCGATCCGGCCCTATGCGGGAATCCTCGACACCCACCGCGAACTCGAGCTGATCGACCAGGTCGCCACCGCCCGCCACGACCGGTTGCAGGTGCTCGTCGACGGTGCACCCCGGGTGCTGCGCGTCGGCTGGGCGACCGTCGTGGACACCGGCCCGCACGGCGCGTACCGGGTGGTGGGCAGTTCCGGTGCCCCCGAGACCCGGCCGGCGGACGTGCCGTGGATGCCGCTCGAGAAGCCGATGCTGCTCGACCACGAGGGCGAGTGGGTGCCCGACCTGTGGCGGACGATGAACACTACCCTGGCGGCGGCGCCGCTGGGCACCCACGGGCGGGTACTGATGCTCGGCCGGCCCGGCGGCCCGGAGTTCCGCCCGTCCGAGGTGGCCCGGCTCGGCTACCTGGCCGGCATCATCGGCACCGTCCTCGGCTGAGCGGACGGCTCAGACCAGTTCGCGCACCAGGGTGGTCAGCTCCACGCCGGGGACCGGCGCCCAGTCCCGCTCGGTGACCGGGACGAATCCGTTGCGGTCGTAGATGCGGCGCGCCTCGACCATGTCCGGCTGGGTGGACAGCACCACCGCGCGATCACCGCGGTCGTACGCGGTGTCGAGGACGTGCCGCACCAGCGCCGACCCGACCCCGCGCCCGCGTGCCGACGCCGCGACGGCCAGCATCCGGAACTCGAGTTCGCCCTTCTCGGCGATGTTCGCGAAGCGTGATGCCGGTTCGGCCAGCGTCACCGACCCGACGATCTCGCCGTCGGCCAGTGCGATCACCACCTCGGCGTGTTCGTCGCGGGTGGCGGTGTCGCGCAGACGCTCGGCGTACGGGTCGTCGGGCTCGACGAATCCGCCGCCGACGTACACGTCGACGGTGAGGGCGCCGACGGCGTCGTACTCGTCCGGGCTCACGCGTCTGATCTCGATCACTCGAGGACTATCGCAGTGCCCACCCCCTCCGCCCAAACGGTTCCCGCGCGATCCTCGTCACACCGGCACCGGCCGCCGGTCAGCTCTCGAGCTCGCCGAACTCCTCCTCGATCGCGTCCGTGCCACCCGAGACGCCGGCCGGGCCGAGCTCGAGCAGGCGGCGGAACCCCTCCTCGTCGAGGACAGGGACGCCCAGCTCGGCCGCCTTGTCGGCCTTCGTTCCCGGCGCGTCCCCGACGACGACGAACGCGGTCTTCTTCGACACCGAGCCGGCCGCCTTGCCACCGCGGAGCAGGATCGCCTCCTTGGCCTGATCCCGTGAGAACCCCTCGAGCGAGCCGGTGACGACGATCGACAGACCCTCGAGTGTGCGTTCGACGGATTCGTCGCGCTCGTCGAGCATGCGCACCCCGGCCGCGCGCCACTTCTCGACGATCGCGACGTGCCAGTCGACCGCGAACCATTCGCCCAGCGCCGCTGCGATGGTCGGTCCGACCCCCTCCACTGCGGCGAGCTCGTCGACGGACGCCTCCCGGATCCGGTCGAGGCTGCCGAACTCGGTGGCCAGTGCCCGCGCGGCGGTCGGGCCGACGTGCCGGATCGACAGCGCGACCAGCACCCGCCACAGCGGCTTGTCCTTGGCCGCGCGAAGATTCGCGAGCAGGCGGGCGCCGTTGGCGGACAGTGCCCCTGCCTTCGTGCGGAAGAGCGAGGTGCGCAGCAGGTCGTCGGCGGTCAGGTCGAACAGGTCGCCCTCGTCGGCGATGACCCCGGCCTCGAGCAGCGCGGTGGCCGCCTCGTACCCGAGCGCCTCGATGTCGAACGCGCCGCGGCCCGCGACGTGGAAGACCCGCTCGCGCAGCTGCGCCGGGCAGTACCGCTGGTTGGGGCAGCGCAGGTCCACGTCGCCCTCCTTGGCGGGGGCGAGCGGTGTCCCGCACTCGGGGCATTCGGCGGGCATGACGAACTCGCGTTCGGTGCCGTCACGCAGGTCCACGACCGGTCCGAGCACCTCGGGGATGACGTCACCGGCCTTGCGGAGCACCACGGTGTCGCCGATCAGCACCCCCTTGCGTGCGACCTCCGACGCGTTGTGCAACGTGGCGAGGGAGACGGTCGATCCGGCGACCGTGACCGGTTCCATGTAGGCGAACGGGGTGACCCGGCCGGTGCGGCCGACGCTGACGCGGATGTCGAGCAACTTCGTGGTCACCTCCTCCGGCGGGTACTTGTAGGCGATCGCCCACCGGGGCGCGCGCGAGGTGCTGCCGAGCCGCCGCTGCAGGGACACCTCGTCGATCTTGACCACGAGCCCGTCGATCTCGTGTTCGACGTCGTGGCGGTGTTCACCCCAGTACCGCATCCGGGTGAGGACCTCGTCGACGCCGACGACACGGGCGGTGTGCCCGGAGACGGGCAGCCCCCAGGCGGCGAGGGCGGCGTAGGACTGCGACAGCGACACCGGCTCGAATCCCTCGACGTGGCCGAGCCCGTGGCAGATCATCCCGAGGCGCCGTCGCGCGGTCACCGCAGGGTTCTTCTGCCGCAGCGATCCGGCCGCCGTGTTGCGCGGATTGGCGAACGGGGCCTTGCCCTCGGCGACGAGGGCGGCGTTGAGCGCGTGGAAGTCCTCGAGCCGGAAGTACACTTCGCCCCGCACCTCGAGCACGCGGGGAATCGGGAATTCCTCGGTCGCGGTGAGTCTTTCGGGGATGTCGTCGATCGTGAGAGCGTTGAGCGTGACCTCCTCGCCGGTGCGGCCGTCGCCGCGGGTGGCGGCCCGGCGCAGCCGGCCGTCCTCGTACACCAGGCTCAGCGCGACGCCGTCGATCTTCACCTCGCAGAGGTAGTGCAGGTCCGGGCCGGTCTCGGCTTCCACGCGGGAGACCCAGGCCCGCAACTCGTCCTCGGTGAAGACGTTGTCGAGGCTGAGCATCCGTTCGAGGTGGTCGACGGCGGTGAAGTCGGTGGCGAAGCCGCCCCCGACGAGCTGGGTGGGGGAATCGGGGACGCGCAGGTCCGGGTAGTCGTCCTCGAGCTGCTTCAGCGCGCCGAGCAACTGGTCGAAGGCACCGTCGGAGATGATCGGCGCATCGCGCACGTAGTAACGGAACTGGTGCTCGCGCACCTCCTCCGCGAGTTGCTGCCAGCGCTCACGCACGTCGGGCGGAGCTTGGGTGGGCGCGTCCGTCGATTCACTCACGCCGGAAAGACTAGTCGAGCGATACGACGTTCCCGGCCGCTGCGGACCCGAGCGAGTCGGGATCGTCCGTGAACGCGGCGGCGATGTCGCGGGCGAGGCGCAGTGCCCGGCGCGCCCACGCGGGATCGGCGCCGGCCAGGCCGCAACGCGGGGTGACCCCGACCGAACGCAAGGTGGCACGGGGAAAGCCCAGCCGATCGATCAGCGCGGTCGCGGGGCCGGCGAGCTCACGCCAGGTGGGGACGGCGGCGTCGGGCGCGGTGGAGGGGACCAGCCCGAGCAGGAGGGTCGTTCCGGCGTCGACCAGCTCACCGACTCCGTCGAGGTCGGCGGCGGTGAGCTGCGCGACGTCGAGCGCGACGGCGTCGACACCGCTGCGACGCAGCATCCCCGTCGGCACGCCCGGGGCGCAGCAGTGCACCGCGACGGGCCGGCCGATCGCCGCCAGTGCGGTCTCGAGGAGGTGCTGCGCCTCCGGCTCGGGGAGCGCGGGCACCGACTCGAGGGACGTGCGCCCGGTCAGGGTCCCGGCCAGGACGGCGGGCAGCGCGGGCTCGTCCAGCTGGACCACCACGTCGGCGCCGAGGCGACGGGTCAGTTCCGCGGCGTGCCGCGCCAGCCCCTCGCCGAGGGACTCGGCGAGGTCACGCACGGCACCGGCGTCGGTGAGCACGCGCCGGCCGCCGGCCAGCTCGGTGTGCGCGGCGAGGGTGAAGGGTCCGGCCGCCTGCACCTTCAGAGTCCGACCCGGTCCGAGTCCCGCTGTCTCCCAAGCTTCTTCGAGTGCATCAAGGTCTCGGCGCAGCAGATCGCCGGCGCGGGCCGCGACCACGCCGCGACGACCGCCGAGCCGATATCCGGTGGTGGACGTGTCGAGATGCAGGTCGACCAGCAGCGCGCCGGTACGGCCGACGAGATCGGCCCCGAGGCCCCGGGCCGGCAGCTCGACCAGGTGCGGCAGCGCCTCGAGCTCGCCGAGCACGGTCGCCGCCGACTCCCGGGCGTCGACGCCGGGCCACGAGCCGATGCCGGTAGCGACACCGGACCAGGATTCCGCGCTCACCGGGTCGTCGCCGTACCGGTGCCGGCGATGGTGCCGCTGCCGAGGACGACGTCGCCGGCCACGTCCGGCCGGTACAGCACCACGGCCTGTCCGGTGGCCACGCCGGTGAGGGGTTCGCGCAGGGTCACCTCGAGACCGGTGCCGACGGTCTCGGCGACGGCCGCCGCGACACCGCCGTGGGCGCGCACCTGCACGACGCACTCGAGCGGTCCGGCCGGCGCGGTGCCACTGGACCACACCGCGCGCTCGGCGCGGATCGTCCACACCTTCAGATCCTCCGCGGAGCCCACCTTCACGGTGCCGGTGTCCGGCTCGATCGCGGTGACGTAGCGGGGGCGGCCGTCCGCGCCCGGGCCGGCGATGCCCAGCCCCTTGCGCTGCCCGACCGTGAAACCGTGCACCCCTTCGTGTTCGGCGAGCACTGCGCCGGACCGTGCGTCGACGACCCGGCCGGGACGGACCCCGATGCGAGCGCCGAGGAAGGCGCGGGTGTCACCGGAGGGGATGAAGCAGATGTCGTGGCTGTCGGGCTTGTCCGCCACCGCGAGACCCCGCTCGGCCGCTTCGGCGCGGATCCGTTCCTTGGGGGTGTCCCCGACTGGGAACATCGCACGCGCGAGCTGATCCGCCGTCAGCACGCCGAGCACGTACGACTGGTCCTTGCCGGCGTCGACCGCGCGTCGCAGGACGCCGTCCTCGAGCCGGGCATAGTGGCCGGTGGCGACCGCGTCGAAGCCGAGTGCCACGGCCCGGTCGGCGAGGGCCGCGAACTTGATCTTCTCGTTGCAGCGCAGGCACGGATTCGGGGTGTGGCCGGCGGCGTAGGACTCGACGAAGTCGTCGATGACCTCTTCCTTGAACCGGTCGGCGAAATCCCAGACGTAGAACGGGATTCCGAGCACGTCGGCGGCCCGGCGGGCATCGCCCGCATCCTCCTTCGAGCAGCAGCCCCGCGACCCGGTCCGCAGAGTCCCCGGCGCCGTGGACAGCGCCAGGTGCACGCCGACGACGTCGTGGCCGGCATCGACCGCGCGGGCCGCGGCCACCGCCGAGTCCACGCCACCGCTCATTGCCGCGAGCACCCTCATCGATGTCACCTCTCTCGACTACCGGCGCCGGCCAGTCCGGCGGCCCGCGCCCGTCCCACCACCTGCGGCAGCGCCGCCACGACGGCCTCCACGTCGGCGCGAGTCGACGTGTGGCCCAACGAGAATCGCAACGACCCACGGGCCGTGCGGGGGTCCGCACCCATCGCGACGAGCACGTGGCTGGGCCTGGCCACGCCGGCGGTGCAGGCCGAACCGGTCGAGCACTCGATCCCGGCCGCATCCAGCAGCATGAGCAGCGAATCGCCCTCGCAGCCGGGGAAGGTGAAGTGTGCGTTGCCGGGCAGGCGGTCCGCACCGCGCGGGCCGTTGAGGATCGCGTCCGGTACCACGCCCGTCACGCCGGCGATCAGCTCGTCACGCAGCGCCGTGAGGACGGCGGCGCGTTCGCCGAGTTGGGCCGTCGCCTCGCGCAGCGCCGCGGCCATGCCGGCGATCCCGGCCGTGTCGTGCGTTCCCGACCGGACGTCGCGCTCGTGCCCTCCGCCGTGCGTCAGCGGCACGCACGGCACCTGGCGGCCCAGCAGCAGGGCACCGACCCCCTGGGGACCACCGAACTTGTGCGCGGCGATCGTCATGGCGGCGAGCCCGCTCGCGGCGAAGTCCACCGGCAGATGACCCACCGCCTGCACGGCGTCGCTGTGCATCGGCACCCCGTACTCGGCGGCGACGGCGGCGAGTTCGGCGACGGGCATCACGGTGCCCACCTCGTTGTTGGCCCACATCACCGACACGAGGGCCGTCTCGTCGGAGTGCTCGGCCAGGGCCCGGCGCAGCGCATCCGGCTCGACCCGCCCGTCGGCCTCGACGGGCAGCCAGGTGACCTCGGCATCCTCGTGGGCGACGAGCCATTCGACGGCATCGAGCACCGCGTGATGCTCGACGGCGCTCGCGATCACCCGGCGACGGCGCGGATCGGCGTCGCGGCGCGCCCAGTAGATGCCCTTGACCGCGAGGTTGTCGCCCTCCGTGCCCCCCGAGGTGAAGACGACCTCCGAGGGACGGGCGCCGAGGTCCGCGGCGACGGACTCCCGGGCCTCCTCGACGCGGCGGCGCGCCGCGCGTCCCGACCCGTGCAGGGAGGACGCGTTGCCGACCGTCGCGAAGACCTCCGTCATCGCCGACACGGCCGCGGGCAGCATCGGCGTGGTCGCGGCGTGATCGAGGTAGACGGTCTTCGAGGTGCCGGAGGCTCCGGCGGGGTTCGAGGTCATGACCGGACCAGGATAGCGGGTCGGGCTCCGCGCCCGCCGCCCTCACCGTCCGGCCCGGAGTTCCTCCCGGCCGGCGGTGTCGTGGACGGCGCGGCCGAGCCTGGCGAGTTCGGCTCCGTCGTCGTTCCGCCGCACGGACCGTTCGCACCGCGCGGCGAGGTCGCGGCGATCGGAGCCGGGCCGCTCGAGCGGGGCGAGCACCACTTCCACCACGACGCCCCGGTGCCGCAGCAGCCGCCGCAACGAGGCGCCGATCGTCTCGTCGCCGACGAACGCCGGGCCGGTGGCGATCGTCCCGGCGGCGTCGGCGTACCGGAGCCCGACCGGTTGCACCGGGCGCTGGGCGTCGATCGCGGCCTGGAACAGCGCCGGACGGAATCCGCCGTACGCCCTGCCGCACCACGTGGTGCCCTCCGGGAACGCCGCGACCGTCTCCCCCGCCGCGAGTCGGTCGCGGATTCGTGCGACCACGACGGGTAGCTCGCGCAGGCGTTCGCGCGCGATGGGAATGACCCGCATCCGCCGGGCCAGCGCGCCGAGCAGTCCCCACTCCAGCAGGTCGCTGCGGGCGACGAACCCCGCGGGCGCGACGGCGGTGAGGACGAGCACGTCGGTCCAGGACACGTGCGGGGCGACGACGAGCACGCCCCCGCCCTCCTCGTCCCGGCCCCGCAGGTCGGTCACCGTCAGCCGCAGCCCGGCACACCGCAGCAGCACGTGGGCGAACGCCCGCTGGGCGGCGAGGCGCCCGGAGCGGGGCAGGAGCCGGCCGGCCGTCAGGAACGGGGCGGTCGTCAGCACCGCCACGACGAGCATCCACCGGCCCGCGGCCGTGACGAAATTCACGCGTCCCGCATCGGCCAGGAGGCAGCCCGCGCCGCAGGGACTGGCCGGCATCCAGGCGTGGGCGCGCGTGTTCACGGCCGCCCTCCGGCGGCGTTCACGCCCGTGCTCCCGCGGCCGCCTCGGCGTTCTCGGCGGCGGTCCGCAGCCGGTCGAGGTAGCGCGCGTCGGCACCGGCGAGGCTCTGCAGCGCCACGAAGTCGGCCACGCCGAAGTCGGGGTCGTGGGCGGGCTCGCCACAGATGCGGGCACCGAGCCGCAGATATCCGCGCAGCAGCGGCGGCAGCACCGGCCGGGCGGGCGGGGGGATGTCCTCGAGGGCGCGGCCGTCGACGACGACGGGTTTCCGGGGGAGCACCCGCCGGTCCGCTTCGACCGCGTGCCGGGCCAGCAGCACGTCGCGCACCGCCCGTACGTTGGCGCCGGGCACGTCGGCGGGGTGGGTGCGTATCGGCACCGACACGCACCCCATCACCCAGTTGTGCCCGGTGAGTTGCAGGTAGCGCAGGATCCCGGCCCACATCAGCGACAGGACCGAGCCGGAACGGTGGGCGGGGTCGACGCAGGCGCGTCCCATCTCCACCGCCCGCAGACCGTCGGGATCGAGGGCGGTGAGATCGAATTCGGTGGCGGTGTAGTAGCCCCCGGCGGCGCGGGCGGCGTCCGGCGGCAGCATCCGGTAGCAGCCCACCACCGCGCCGGTGTGGTTCTCGCGCACCAGCAGGTGGTCGCAGTACTCGTCGAAACGGTCGGCGTCGATGCCCGGCGCCATGCCTGCGGGAAGACGGAACCCGGGTTCTGCGGCGAAGACCCGGTAACGCAGCCGCTGGGCGGCCTCGCGGTGTTCCCGGTCGGCGGACACGAGAAGGGAATAGCGCGGCCCCGACAGCATCGCCTCCGGCCGCGGGTCCCGGGCCGGCGCCAGCAAAGTGGTCATGGCGCAATGTGTATCGAGCCGGTACGTCGCGGCAGGGGCGGCACGGTGTCGCCTCCGTGCACGTCCGGTGAACATGCCCCGGCACGCACGCGGCCCCGCACCCGGACGGGTGCGGGGCCGTGGCAGGACCTCGGGAATCAGCCCTTGTGCTTCTTGATCTCCTCGGTCAGCTGCGGAGCGACGTTGAACAGATCGCCCACGACGCCGTAGTCCGCGATCTCGAAGATCGGGGCCTCTTCGTCCTTGTTGACCGCGACGATCGTCTTCGACGTCTGCATGCCGGCCCGGTGCTGGATGGCGCCGGAGATGCCCAGCGCCACGTACAGCTGCGGCGAGACGGTCTTGCCGGTCTGACCGACCTGGAACTGGCCCGGGTAGTAGCCGGAGTCGACGGCGGCGCGGGAGGCACCGACGGCCGCACCGAGCGAGTCGGCAAGCTCCTCGACGACGGTGAACTTGTCGGCGCTGCCGACGCCGCGGCCGCCGGAGACGACGATCGACGCCTCGGTCAGCTCCGGACGGTCGCCACCCACGATCGGGTTGCGCGCGGTGACCTTGACCGCGTTCTCCTCCTGCGCCGGAACCTCGACGTCCACCCGCTCGGCGGCACCGGCCTGCGGCTGGGCCTCGACGGCACCGGGGCGCACGGAGACGACCGGCACCTCACCGTTGGCCTTGGCGTCGACGGTGTACGCGCCACCGAAGATCGAGTGCACGGCCGAACCGTCGGACTTGACGTCGATGACGTCGCAGAGCAGGCCGGAACCGATGCGTGCGGCGAGGCGGCCCGACACCTCCTTGCCCTCGACGCTGGCGGCGGTGATCACCGCGGCGGGGCTGGCGGACTCCACGAGCGAGGCCAGCACGTCGACCTTCGGGGTCACCAGGTAGCCGTCGATGTCGTCGGACTCGGCGGCGTAGACCTTGGCGGCGCCGGCGGCAGCGAGCGCGTCCTGCAGCTTGTCGGCGGTGCCGGCCGGGCCGGTCACGACCGCGGCGGGCTCACCCAGTGCACGGGCGGCGGTGATCAGCTCGGTGCTGACCTTCTTCAGCGCACCCTCGGCGTGCTCGACGAGCACGAGTACTTCTGCCATTGCTCTTTCTCTCCCTTGGTATGTCTGCTGTGTCGCGTGGGTGCGATCAGATGATCTTCTGGCCGACGAGGTACGCGGCGATCTTGCTGCCGCCGTCACCCTCGTCCGCGACGCGCTCACCAGCGGTACGCGGGGGCTTCGGGCTGACACCGGTGACGGTGCTGCCGGCGTTGGACACGCCGAAGATCTCGGGATCGAGCCCGATGTCGGCGAGAGTGAGGGCCTGAACTTCCTTCTTCTTCGCAGCCATGATGCCCTTGAAGGACGGGAAGCGGGGCTCGTTGATCTTCTCGGTGACCGAGACGATGGCCGGGAGCGTGGCCTCGAGGGTGAAGACACCCTCGTCGGTCTCGCGCTCGCCGCTGACCTTGCCGTCGGCGACGTTGAGCTTGCGCATGTGGGTCAGCTGCGGCAGGCCGAGGTACTCGGCGATGATCGCCGGCACGGCACCCATCCGGCCGTCGGTGGCCTCGTTGCCGGCGATGACCAGGTCGACGCCCTCGATCTGGCCGAGAGCCGCCGCGAGCGCGTACGCGGTCTGGATCGAGTCCGAGCCGTGGATGGCCGGGTCGTTGAGGTGGATTGCCTTGTCGGCACCCATGGACAGCGCCTTGCGGATCGCGTCGGTGGCGCGGTCCGGACCGGCGGTGAGCACGGTGACCTCCCCGCCGTCGCGCTCCTTGATGAGCAGGGCTTCCTCGACGGCGCGCTCGTTGATCTCGTCGAGCACCGCGTCGGCGGCCTCGCGATCGAGCGTGAAGTCGCCGTCGCTGAGCTTGCGCTCGGACCACGTGTCGGGGACCTGCTTGATCAAAACGACGATGTTCGTCATGGGTCTACGTCGACCTCCTGTGTATGACTTCCTTGGATCGGCGAGGCGCAACGCCTTGACCGAGCTCTCGTGCTTCGCACGGGGGTGTGCGATAGATTACCTTACGCTAAGTTACCCGCTGGTAACTTGGATGGGAACCTCGTTCACCATAACCACACGAAGGGAGCCGCACGGCTGTGATCTGGACCACCGACGACGAGGTCGACAAAGGTGGGGCTAATGTCTGGGCGGTGAGCGAATCCACCGTCCCCGCCGGCGACGCCCCTCGACTGCCCCTCACCGGTGAACGCACCGTTCCCGGCATCGCGGAGGAGAACTACTGGTTCCGCCGCCACGAGGTGGTCTACCGCGACCTGCTCCCCCGGTGTGCGGGCCGCACCGTGCTCGAGGCGGGCGCCGGCGAGGGCTACGGCGCCGACATGATCGCGGATGTCGCGACCGCCGTCGTCGGGCTCGACTACGACGAGAGTGCCGTCGCGCACGTGCGTGCCCGGTACCCGCGCGTGGACATGCGGCACGCCAACCTCGTCGAGCTGCCGCTCGCCGACGCGTCCGTGGACGTCGTGGTCAACTTCCAGGTCATCGAGCACCTGTGGGACCAGTCCGGGTTCCTGCGCGAATGCCACCGGGTGCTCCGGGACGGCGGCGAACTGCTCATCAGCACCCCCAACCGCATCACGTTCTCCCCCGGCCGCGACACCCCGCTCAACCCGTTCCACACCCGGGAACTGAACGCCGCCGAACTCAACGAACTCCTCGAGGGAGCCGGCTTCCGCGTCGCGCTCACCACCGGGGTGCACCACGGGCCCGTGCTGCGCGCCCTCGACGCCAAGCACGGCGGCTCCTTCATCGACGCCCAGATCGAGCGCGCTCTCGCCGGCGAGCCCTGGCCCGCGGACCTGACCGCGGACGTCGCCGCGGTGACAGTCGACGACTTCCTTCTCGCGCCCGAGAACATCGACGCCAGTCTCGATCTCGTCGCGATCGCGGTGAAGGATCCGGCGCGGTGACCACTCCCGCCCCCCGGCGGGAACCGGGACTGTTCGCGCTCGTGCTGCACTCGCACCTGCCGTGGCTCGCCCACCACGGTCGCTGGCCGGTCGGCGAGGAATGGCTCTATCAGTCTTGGGCCGCAACGTATCTCCCGGTGACCGATGTTCTGCGCCGGCTCGCCGCCGAGGGCCGCACACACCTGGTCACCCTCGGGGTGACACCCGTGCTGGCCGCGCAGCTCGACGATCCGCACTGCCTGACCGGCATGCACCACTGGCTGGGCAACTGGCAGTTGCGGGCCCACGAGGCCGCGGGCATGCGGGAGCCGTCCTACCGCGCGCTCGGGGCCCGTGAGCACCGGCAGGCGACCGCCGCCCTCGAACAGTTCGAAACCCGTTGGCGCCACGGCGGATCGCCGGTGTTCCGCGAACTCCTCGACGCCGACGCGGTCGAGTTGCTCGGCGGGCCTCTGGCCCACCCGTTCCAGCCGCTGCTCGACCCTCGGCTGCGGGCATTCTCCCTCGCCGAGGGCCTGGCCGACGCGCACGCACGCTGGGCGCACACGCCGCCGGGAATCTGGGCTCCCGAGTGCGCCTTCACCCCCGGCATGGAGACCGGATACGCCGCCGCCGGGGTCGGGCACTTCATGGTGGACGGTCCCGCGCTGCGCGGTGACACGTCTCTCGGGCGGACCGTGTGGGACTCCGACGTCGTCGCCTTCGGCCGGGACCTGCAGGTGTCCTACCGGGTGTGGTCGCCGAAGTCCGGTTATCCGGGCCATGCCGCCTACCGCGACTTCCACACCTACTGCCACGACACCGGGCTCAAGCCCGCCCGGGTCACCGGGCGGACCGTCGCCCCCCAGGACAAGGCACCCTACGACCCCGACCTGGCGTCCGCGGCCGTCGACCGGCACGTGGCCGACTTCGTCGACACGATCCGCCGGCGACTGCGCCGCGAGTCCGAGCGCATCGGGCGCGACGCCCTGGTGGTTGCCGCGTTCGACACCGAACTGTTCGGCCACTGGTGGCACGAGGGCCCCCTGTTCCTGGAACGACTGCTGCGGGCACTGCCGGCGGCGGGCATCGAGGTGGGCACCCTGGCCGACGCACGCGACCGCGGGTACGTGGGCGCCCCCGTCGAACTGCCCGACAGCTCGTGGGGATCCGGGAAGGACTGGCGGGTGTGGGCCGGCGAGCAGGTACGCGATCTCGTCCAGCTCGACGAGGAGGTCGTGCGCACCACCCTCGACACCCTCGACAAGGCCCGCGCCGGGTCCCGGGGCCTCGCGCTGCGCAACCGGGTCCACGACCAGATGCTGCGCGAGGCGCTGCTGACGGTGTCGAGCGACTGGGCGTTCATGGTCAGCAAGGACACCGCCGCCGGCTACGCGCGGGACCGGGCCCACAAGCATGCCCACGCGTTGCGGGAGATCGCCGCGGCGGTCGCCGCCGGCCGCGACGAGACGGCGGCGCGGCTGGCCGCCGGCTGGAACCGAGCGGACAATCTGTTTCCCGGGCTCGATGCCCGCCGCCTACCCGATCGGATGGGAGCCCCGTCGTGAAGGTACTGATCGTCTCCTGGGAGTACCCGCCGGTCGTCGTGGGCGGCCTGGGCCGGCACGTGCACCACCTCGCCACCGAACTCGCCGCCGCCGGGCACGAGGTGGTCGTGCTCTCGCGCCGGCCGTCCGGCACGGATGCCGGTACCCATCCCACGATCGGCCACATCGCCGAGGGGGTGCTCGTCGTGGCCGTCGCCGAGGATCCGCCGCACTTCGAGTTCGGCGAGGACATGCTGCCCTGGACGCTTGCGATGGGCCATGCCATGGTGCGGGCGGGCCTGAATCTGACCAAGGGCGGAATCGGCGACGGCTGGTACCCGGATGTGGTGCACGCGCACGACTGGCTCGTCGCACACCCGGCCGTGGCGCTCGCCGAGTACTTCGACGTGCCGCTCGTGTCCACCCTGCACGCGAGCGAAGCGGGCCGGCACAGCGGCTGGCTGTCGAGCCGCATGAACCGGCAGGTGCACTCGATCGAATGGTGGCTCGCCAACGAGTCCGATCGGCTCATCACGTGTTCGGCCTCGATGAACGAGGAGGTCGTCGCGCTCTACGGACCGGAGCTGCCGCCGGCGACGGTGATCCGCAACGGAATCGACGTCACCGCCTGGTCCTACCGGGAGCGGGCGCCGCGCTCCGGGCCGCCGCAACTGCTGTTCGTCGGCCGGCTCGAGTACGAGAAGGGGGTGCAGGATGCGATCGCCGCCCTGCCCCGGATCCGGCGCACGCACCCCGGAACCACGCTCGTCGTCGCCGGGGAGGGCACCCAGTTCGAGTGGCTGCGCGAGCAGGCGCGTGTGCACCGCGTCGCGCGGTCGGTGACGTTCGTCGGCAACCTCGACCGCACCGAGTTGCTCGGCCGGCTGCACCGCGCCGACGCGATCGTGCTGCCGAGTCGCTACGAGCCGTTCGGGATCATCGCGCTCGAGGCCGCGGCCGCCGGGACACCGCTCGTCGCATCGACCGCGGGCGGCCTCGGGGAGGCGGTGGTCGACGGCGAGACCGGACTCGCGTTCGCCCCCGGTGACGTCGCCGGGCTGGCATCGGCGGTCCGGCGGACCCTCGACGATCCCGCGGCCGCCCAGATGCGGGCGCGGGCGGCGCGCGAGCGTCTCACGGAGGACTTCGACTGGCGGTTGGTGGCCGCCGAGACCGCCCAGGTGTACGCGGAAGCGAAACGACGTGTGCGCCAACCGCTTTCACGGCCGACGATTCCCCAGCGCCCCCTCCCCGACCGGTAGCGCCGGCCCGTCTCACCGGGCCGGCAGCAGCGGGGGTTCGCGGTGCGCCCAGGGGCGGGCCTGTTCGAGCTGACCCGCGAGCGAGAGCAGCAGTCCCTCCGAGCCCAAGGGCCCGAGAAACTGCACGCCCAGCGGCAATCCCGCCGCGGTCCAGTGCAGTGGCACCGAAATCGCCGGGCGCCCGGTGATGTTCGCGAGCTGGGTGTACGGCGTCCGGGCCAGGTTCTCGTCGACGATGCGGTCCATCAACCCCGCCCACCGCGCCGCACGGCCGAGCCGTGCCGTCACGATCAGGCGCGCGGCGCGCTGCAGCGCGGGCGGTGTGGCCAGTTCCCCCACGCGCGCCGGCGGATACGCCAGGGTCGGAGTGAGCAGCAGGTCGTACCGCTCGTGGAACGCGCCGAGCTGCTGCGTGTACTCGTTCCACCGGCGCAGCGACGCAAGATAGTCCGACGGCCGGACGGAGTCGCCGAGCGCGGCGAGGAACCGCGTGTCCGGCTCGAACGCCTCGGGCGCACACCCGGTGCTCCGGCGCGCCTGCCGGACGTCGGCGGCGAGCCAGGCGAACCACATCGTCAGCCAGTCGGTGGACAGCCGTCGCTCGTCGATTCCCGTCGCGGCGGGCTCGACGACGTGGCCCAGCTCGCCGAGCAGCGTCGCGGCGTCTTCGACCGCCGCGACGGCCTCCGGATCGACCCCCGTGCCGATCGGGGACTCCGTCGCGAATCCGATGCGCAGCGCCCGCGGGGGGACGCTCGCCGCGGAGGCATACGACTCCGGCGATACCGCCGGGAGATAGGGTCCGTTCGGGTCGGCGCCGGCCAGCACGTCAAGCATGACCGCCGCGTCGCGCACCGTCCGGGTGACGACTCCGTTGCTGACCGCCCCGTGCCGGTCCTCGTCCACCGCGGGACCGCTCGGCACCAGGCCCCGGCCCGGCTTCAGGCCGACCAGACCGCAACAGGCAGCAGGGATGCGGATCGAGCCGCCACCGTCGTTCGCGCCGGCCGCCGGGACCACGCCGGCGGCGACTGCCGCCGCCGATCCGCCGGAGGACCCACCCGGGGTGTGCGCGGGATTCCACGGATTACGGGTCGGGCCGTTCGCCACGGGCTCGGTGACCCCCTTCGTCCCGAACTCCGGGGTGTTCGTCTTACCGAACACGACGAGTCCCGCACTCAGCCAACGATCGACCACCACCGCGTTGCGCGCGGCGGGCAGGGTCGCCAGGGACCGGCTCCCACTGCCGGTCGGTAACCCGGCGATGTCCTGGAGCAGATCCTTGACCAGGAACGGAACACCCGCGAACGGGCCCTCGAGCGGCTCGTCGGCCCGGCGGCGCGCCTGCTCGTCGAGCCGGCGTACGACGGTGTTCAGCGTCGGTTCCACTGCCTCGAGGCGGGCGAGGGCCGCGTCGAGCAGTTCGCGTGGCGTGACCTCACGACCGGCGACGAGCTCGGCGAGCCCCACGGCGTCGTAGTGGCGGTAGTCGGCGTAGTCCATCGCAGGACCCCTGATCAGGATCCGGGTTCCGCTGCCGGTTCGCGGCCGGCCTTCTTGCGCGCGATGTCCTCGAGCGCGGCGACGTAGGCGGCGCGGTCGGCGGCCCCGGACTCCCAGTCCGTGCGACGGTTCCTGACCACCTTGGCCGGCGCTCCGACCGCGATGCTGTAGTCCGGGATGTCGCCCTTGACCACCGCGTGCGCACCGAGGACGCAGCCGCGTCCGGTGCGGGTGCCGCGCAGTACCGTGACCTTCGTCGCGATCCAGGTGTCGGGTCCGATCCGCACCGGGCCCTTGACGATCCCCTGGTCCTTGATCGGATAGGTGATGTCCTCGGTGCGATGGTCGAAGTCGCAGATGTAACACCAGTCGGCGACGAGCGTCGAGGCGCCGATCTCGATGTCGAGGTAGGTGTTGACGACGTTGTCCTTGCCGAAGACCACCTTGTCTCCGATGCGGAGCGACCCCTCGTGGCAGCGGATGGCGTTGCCGTCGCCGATGTGCACCCACCGCCCGATCTCGAGCCTGGACAGCTCCGGGGTGGAGTGGATCTCGACGTTCTTGCCGAGGAACACCATGCCCCGCAGGACGACGTGCGGGTTCGCGAGCCTGAACTTGGCCAGACGGTAGTACCGCACCAGGTACCACGGCGTGTACGCCTTGTGCGCCAGCACCCATCGCAGCGAGGCGACGGTGAGGAATCGGGCCTGGTCCGGGTCCCGCCGCCGGGAACCGCGCCACCTCGTGCGCAACGGTGCGCCCCACATGCTCGTCATGGTTGCCAGCGTACGGTCCGCCTCGTGCGCGGAGTGCGCCACCCGGCCCGATAGTGTGGCACATCGGGTCATTCGAGCCACGGCGAGGAGATGAGTGATGCGGGCTGCCCTGCGGACGGTGATGCTGACGACCTCGGCGGCATTGGTGCTGACCGGATGCGGCAGCAGCAGCGGCCCGGTCGACGTCTTCGCCGCCGGGGCGTGGCCGGGGCGGTACGCCGACGCCCGCAACAGCAGCACCGCGCAGGCCGACGGGCTGCGCGACGTCGCGCCCGCGTGGTCGCGCCCGCTCGGCGGCGCCGTCACCTCCCCTGCGAGCGTCGCCGCCAACGGGCAGATCTTCGTCACGGGCGCGACCACCGTGGGCTGCAACCTCGTCTCGTTCCAGATCGACACCGGCCGCAAGCGGTGGTGCACCCGCCTTGCGCCGGGGGTCGCCGGGGTGACTCCCGCCGTCGACGGTATGGCCAACATCTACGTCGGCGAAGAGGGCGCGATGGTGTCGTTCAACGAGCACGGCCAGCGGCGCTGGCGCATTCCGGTGAGCGGCACGCCGGGAACCGCACAGTTCACCGGTGACGGAAACCTGTTGTTCGTCACACATTTCGGGCAGGTCAACGTTCTCGACCCACAGACCGGCAAGCACGCGGCGCCGATCTTCGACCTCGTGCCCACGCCCGCGGCGACGGACGGGACGAACGTGCCTCGATTGCCGAACGACCACGGTCTGGTCGCCTGCTTCGGCGGATCGGAGGACTGCCCGGTGGCCACCACCCCGGCGGTCGATCTCGGTACCGGCCGGATTCTGGTGACCCTGTGGCGGCCCGGCGCCGATCGGGCCGCCGTCGTGTCGATGCGCTACACCGGCGGCGACGATGCGCGCGTGGTCGAGGAATGGTCGCAGACGGAACTGCCGGGCGGCGCGGCCACCAGTCCCGTGCTGTCCGCGGACGGCGCAACGGTGTACGTGCACGACGGCGAGGGGGCCCTGTGGGCACTCGACGCCGGGACCGGGGCACCCCGGTGGAGTCACGGCCTCGGGTACGTGGCCTCCGCCGGCCCCGCGGTGTCCGCCGAGGGACTGCTGGTCCTCGCGCCGGGGGGCCGGACCGGGGACCTGGTCGCGCTGCGCGACACCGGCGAGGCCGCCGAAATCGTGTGGCGCCGCGACGACGTGCGCCAGTTGGGGGTGCCGGCCCTGACCGCCGACGGCCTCGGGTACACGGTGGCCCGCGCCGACGACGGGTTGGCCGCGCTCGTGTTCGACGCCGCGAGCGGGGAGACGCTCGACGCGGAAACCCTGCCCGGCGCGGCCGGCTTCTCGGTCGGCACCGCGGTCGGGCCGTCCGGTGAGTTCGTCACGACGACCCTGCCGGGCGAGGTGTACGTGCTCCGCTGACCCGAATCGCCGCGCACGGCGATTCGGGTCAGCCGGCGATCTGGATGAGATTGCCGCAGGTGTCGTCGAATACGGCGGTGGTGACACCGCCCATCTCGAGGGGCTCCTGGGTGAACCGCACCCCGAGGCCGCGCAGCCGCTCGTACTCGGCGTGCACGTCGTCGACCGCGAACGAGGTGAACGGGATGCCGTCGGCGACGAGGGCCTCCTTGAAGGGGCGGACGGCGGGATGCCCGTCGGGTTCGAGCACCACCTCCGGCCCGTCCGGTTGCTGCGGCGAGACGACGGTGAGCCACCGCGCCTCGCCCAGGGGGACCTCGGTCTTCTTCACGAAGCCCAGGACTTCGGTGTAGAAGGCGAGCGCCTTGTCCTGGTCGTCGACCAACACACTGGTGAGGGTGACCTTCACTGCGACTCCTTTCGCTGCGCGACCGTCCATCGGTCGGCGAGGCCGTGCAGTGGTGCAACGTCCACGTGGTGGAACTTCGATCGCCCCTCGCGGCGGGTCCGGACCAGACCGGCCTCCTCGAGGATTGCCAGGTGCTGCGAGATCGCCTGCCGGGACGAACCCAGGCCGTGCCGCGAGATCAGCCGGGTGCACAGCTCGAACAGCGTCTGGCCGTCCCGCTCGACGAGCTCGTCGAGGATGGCCCGGCGGGTCGGATCCGCCAGCGCTTTGAAGACGTCGACCACACCACCCATGATACGCAAGTTTTTGCTTGCATATCAATGGTCGCACGGGATCGGGCCCGGCACGCTCAGCGACTGGGCTCGCAGACGAATGCCGTCGGGGTACGGCCGATCCGCGTCAGCACGACGCTCAGCGACCGCGAACCGCGGAGCTTGAGCCGCGGCCGGAGCACCGCCGGATCGACGTCGACCCCCCGCACGAGGATCTCCGCCGCCCCGCAGTCCATCGACGAAAGAGTTTGCCGCAGAGACTTTTCCGAGTACTTCAACCGGTCGAGGATGCGAAATCCACGCAGTCCCGCGGGGAGTGCGTCGCCGGTGAGATACGCGATGCGCGGATCGAGTTGCCACAGACCGTGTGCCGCCGCGTAGTGCCGCACCAGTCCCGCACGCACGATCGCCCCGTCCGGATCGACGATCCACTCTCCCGGTTCCCTCTCGGGCAGCTCGTCCGGCTGCGCGTCGGTGATCTCGAACCCGGCACCGTCCGAACGCAACACGCTCGCCCGTCGCCGCACACCCGGCGCCGCGAGACCCGGGGAGTACAGGCACGCCTCACGGACACCCCCGTCGAGCGAGACCACCTCGACCTCCCCCGGCCAGTCCAGCGCATCGAAATCCAGCCCCGGGGCACACTTGACGGCCAGGTCGCGCCCGGCATAGGCGTCGAGCAGGTCGGGCAGTGGCGGCATCAGTGCTGCCGGATCGTGGGTGCGCCGGCCCTCGGAACGACGGGCCGGATCGGCGATCACGGTGGTACCACGGGTGACCGGCCGCAGCGCGTCGGCACGGACCAGCGCCACTCCGGGAACGTTGTGCTCGGCCATCGCGAGACGAACCGGGTCGAGGTCGCTGCCGACCACCATCTCGGCGACCCCGGTCAGGGCCGCGAGTTCCGCCCCGATCGAGCACGTCACGTCGTGGACCCGCCGACCGGAGAGCCGGCGTGCCCGGTGCGCGGCGACGGGCGCCGGCGTCGCCTGTTGCAGAGCGTCGTCGGTCGACAGCCAACCGCCCGCGGCGGGCAGCTTCGCGACCGCCTTGCGGCGCACCAGCACCGTCTCGATCAGCGGAGCGGCCCGGTCGCCGAAACGCGTACGCGCCCAGCCGATGTCGACCAGGCGCGTGCGCGTGGACAGCTCCCGGGCGGCCACCTCCGCGAGATCGGCCGCCCCCTGCGCCGAACGCAGGTACGCGACGTCGGCGAGGGTGAACGCGTAACCCACCCTACGGCTTCACGCCGGTGATCATGACGTTGTAGAAGAAGCTGCGCGGGACGACGTGCCGGAGGACCTTCTCGTCCACCCAGCTGAGCGTCCGCCACCCACCGAACGCGAAGCGCGCCCAGCCCCAGCCCAGCTTCTCCGCGGGCACCGCGGCCTCGAAGGTGCGGACCGGCCAGCCCAGCAGCGCGGCCGCGAACTCCTCGCTGCTGGCCTTCACCTGCACCGCGCCGGCCGAGGCCGCCATCCGTTCCAGGTCCGACGGGTCGAAGGTGTGCAGATCGACGACCGCCTCGAGCGCCGCGGCGCGCGAGGATTCGTCGAGTTCGGCCTGCGGCCGCCGCCAGTCCCGCAGGAACGGCAGCTTGGTGACGGTGGTGGTGGCCTCCCACGTGAGCCGGCCGAGCCAGCGCGCGTAGAAGTTTCCGACCGTGCTGGGCTCACCGGCGAACACGAACCGGCCACCCGGCTTCAGCACCCGCAGCACTTCGCGCAACGACTGCTCGACGTCCGGGATGTGGTGCAGCACCGCGTGCCCGACGACGAGGTCGAAGGTGTCGTCGTCGTACGGGATCGTCTCGGCGTCGGCCACCCGGCCGTCCACCTCGAGACCGAGATGTTCGGCGTTGCGCAGCGCCACCTTGACCATGCCGGGCGACAGGTCGGTGACCGAGCCGGTCCGCGCGACTCCGGCCTGCATGAGGTTCAGCAGGAAGAAACCGGTGCCGCAACCGAGTTCGAGGGCCCGCCCGTACGGGAGGGGCTGCTCGCCCGCGGCCGCATCGAAACGGCCCCTCGCGTAGTCGATGCAGCGCTCGTCGTAGGAGATCGACCACTTCTCGTCGTAGGTCTCGGCCTCCCAGTCGTGGTAGAGCACCTGCGCGAGCTTGGTGTCCTGAAGGGCGGCCGCAACCTCCTCGGCAGTGGCGTGCGGGTTCGGCGCGGGGTCGACCCCGTCGGTCCTGCTTGCAGTCATGAAGGGCATCCTACCCATCGGTAAGCTGTGAACAAGTTCCAGTTCCGGGGTGCCTACTCCCCCACGAACTCCGCCTTTCCCGGACCGTTGGCCACGAACGACTCCATGCCGATCGTGCGGTCCTTCGTGGCGAACAGGCCCGCGAAGACGTGCTGCTCGATCTTCAGGCCCGTGTCCAGGTCGGTATCGAGACCCTGATCGATCGCTGCCTTCGCCGCCGCCAGCGCGCGGGTGGCGCCCCGGGGGAACTGCGATGCCCACGTGCGCGCCGCGGCATATACCTCGTCCGGGGCGACGACCTCGTCGACCAGCCCCATCTGCAGAGCCTCGTCTGCCGCGACGAAACGGCCCGTGAACACGAGATCCTTGGCCTTCGACGGGCCGATCAGGCGAGCCAGGCGCTGGGTTCCGCCGCCGCCCGGGATGATGCCGAGCAGGATCTCCGGCACTCCGACCTTCGCGTTGTCGCCGGCGATCCGCCGATCCGCACCCAGCGCGAGCTCGAGACCGCCGCCCAGCGCATAGCCGGTGATCGCAGCGACCGTGGGCTTCGGGATGTCCGCCACCGACCCGAGCGCCGACTGCAGGTCCGCGATGATCTCGCTCATCTGCACGTAGCTCAGCTCCGCCATCTCCTTGATGTCCGCGCCGGCAGCGAACACCTTCTCCCCGCCGTAGACGATCACGGCCTTGACGTCGGAGTTCACGGTCGCCTCGCGAGCAGCGGCCCGGATCTCCTCCTGAACCTGCCGGTTGAGTGCGTTCATCGGCGGCCGGTCGAGCCGGATGGTGCCGATACCGTCGGAGACCTCGAGCGTCACGAATTCAGCCATGAGGCACAGGCTAGTTGGCACCCCGGGCGGCCCACGGATGCGGCCCCGCCTCGTAGTAGCCGTCCTGCTCGGGGAACTCCACCCGAAGCTCCTCGTCTCCCGTGATCAGGGTCGGCAGAATCGGCGTGATCTGCGGCTCCGCAGCGAGGATCTCCGCGACCGAACCGAACCGCGACAATGCCGTCAACTGGCTCCAGGTCGGGGGCAGCAGCACACTTCCACCCTCCTGCCAGTGCGCGATCGCCTCCTGTGGAGTCTGCCACCGCACCGCGTCGGCCTCGCTCGTGTCACCGTCGGCAATCTGCCCCTCCGGGGCCGCCGCCACGAAGAACCTGGTGTCGTAACGACGGCCCTCCCCGACCGGCGTGATCCAGTTCGACCACGGCCGCAGCAGGTCCGCCCGCAGCACCAGACCCTCGCGCTCGAGGAACTCACCGAAGGTGAACTCCCGGGCCTCGAGCTGCCTGCGTGCCGGAGCGAACGCGGTCGTGTCCGCCACCACGGTGTCCGGCGTCGGCCCGGCGAGAAGGACACCGCACTCCTCGAACGTCTCGCGCACCGCCGCGAGAACGAGCGCCTGCGCCAGGTTCTCGGATGTGCCGAACCGCTCCGACCACCACTGCACGGGCGGGCCGGCCCACGCCACCGCTGCAGCGCTGTCCGACGGATCGACGCCGCCTCCGGGGAACACCGTCATCCCGCCCGCGAACGCCATGCCGCGCACGCGCTGCAGCAGGAACACCTCGACGCCACGGTCGCCGTCCCGGACGAGGATCACCGTCGAGGCATCCTTGAGCGGCACCGCCGCCGCGAGTTCTCCCGAACGTTCGATAGCCATACGCACAAGTTACGGCATGACGTGACCCACGACTCATCCACCTGCCGGCGCCACCCCACGACGCGCGGCCGTGCTTTCGGCCGCGGCTCCGCCCCGCTACGCGCGGCTGTGCCGCCTGGCCACGGCTCCGCCCCGCTACGCGCGGCGGTGCCGCCTGGCCACGGCTCCGCTCCGCTACGCGCGGCGGTGCCGCCTGGCCACGGCTCCGCTCCGCTACGCGCGGCGGTGCCGCCTGGCCACGGCTCCGCTCCGCTACGCGCGGCGGTGCCGCCCGGGCTGGTACCTGCGGCGGGCGAAGAACCGGCCGTCCACCTTGTCCAGGGCGATCGCCTGACTGAACGCCTCGCTGAGGTTCTCGCCCGTGATCACGTCGTCGAGAAGGCCCTGCGCGACCACCTGCCCCTCCTTGAGGAGCATCGCGTGGGTGAAGCCCGGCGGGATCTCCTCCACGTGATGGGTGATCAGCACAATGGCCGGAGCGTCCGGATCGGCCGCCAGTACTCCGAGCCGAGCCACGAGTTCCTCACGCCCCCCGAGATCCAGGCCGGCCGCAGGCTCGTCGAGCAACAGCAGTTCCGGGTCTGTCATCAACGCGCGGGCAATGAGGACACGCTTGCGCTCCCCCTCGGAGAGGGTGCCGTAGGTGCGGTCGGCCAGATGCTCGGCGCCGAGGCTCTCGAGCATCTCCACGGCACGCGCACTGTCCACCTCGTCGTACCGCTCGCGCCAGCGCCCGAGCACGCCGTACCCCGCGGAGATCACCAGGTCCACGACCTTCTCGTCGGACGGGACACGGTTCGCCAGCGCCGACGACGACATCCCGATCCGCGGTCGCAGCTCGGACAGGTCGGTCTTCCCGAACGTCTCCGCCAGCACGTGCGCCGTCCCCGATGTGGGGAACGTCTCAGCCGCAGCGATCCTCAGCAGCGACGTCTTGCCCGCTCCGTTCGGCCCGAGGATCACCCAACGTTCGTCGAGTTCCACCTTCCAGGACACGGGACCGACGAGGACGTTGCCGCCCCGCCGTACGAGCACGTCGTCGAATTCGATGAGCAGATCGGGATCAGGTTTGGCCACGCCGACCATCTTTGCGTACGCGCGAGCCCGGTTCACGGCAGGATCACTTCCGTGTCGTACCCCTCGCCCCCTCCGCACCCTTCACCGGTACCCGGCGAGCCGCCGGCGGGTCCTGCCGTCGCCCGGTCCGGCGCCGGTCCTTTTCCTCTGGGCGCCTTCCCCGGCGACGACGGGACCCGGTTCGCGGTGCACGCACCCCACGGCAGCCGCGTCCAGCTCTGCCTGATCGACGACACGGGTCGCGAGGACCGCATCGACCTGCCGGACAAGACGTACGGCGTCTGGCACGGTGAGGTGCCGGGAGTCCGCCCGGGCCAGCGCTACGGATACCGCGTGCACGGCGCGTGGCAGCCCCGGACCGGGCTCCGCGCCAACCCGCACAAGCTGCTGCTCGACCCGTGGGGTCGGCAGCTGACCGGCGACATCGGCGACATGAGCCGCCTCCTCGGCTACGAACGCACCCCGTTCGGTGAGGCGTCGACCGTGGACTCGCTGGGCCACACACCGCTGTCGGTGGTGACCGACACCCCCGCCGGGTCCCGGCACCACCGGCCGGGCACGCCGTGGGAGCAGACGGTGATCTACGAACTGCACGTCGGCTCCTACACCGCCCGCCATCCCGACGTCCCCGAACAGTGGCGTGGCACCTATCTGGGGCTGACGGCGCCCGCCGTCCTCGACCACCTGGTCGGCCTCGGTGTCACCGCCGTCGAACTGCTGCCCGTGCACGCCTTCCTCACCGAGCCACCAGTACGGGTCCGCGGCATGCGCAACCACTGGGGTTACTCCACCGCGTCGTACTTCGCACCGCACCCCGGCTACGCGACCACTCCCGGCAACGAGATCGCGGAGTTCCGGACGATGGTCGACACGCTGCACGAGGCGGGACTGGAAGTGATCCTCGACGTGGTCTACAACCACACCTGCGAATGGTCGGTGGACGGCCCGCACGTGTCCTGGCGGGGCTTCGACGCACCCGGCTACTACCTCCTCGATGCCACCGGCCACGACATCGATCTGACGGGCTGCGGCAACACCGTCGACGGCAGTTCCCCGGTGGCGGTGCGGATGATCTGCGACAGCCTGCGGTACTGGGCGACGGAAATGGGCGTGGACGGCTTCCGGTTCGACCTCGCCAGTGCACTGGCCCGCCCTCGGGGCGGCGACTTCGACGCGCGCGCGGCAGTGTTCACCGCGATCACCACCGACCCTGTCCTCACCCGGCTCAAGCTGATCGCCGAACCCTGGGACGCGACCCTGCCCGGCTACCAGCTCGGCAACATCGGTCCCCAGTGGTCGGAGTGGAACGACCGCTACCGCGACTCGGTACGGCGCTTCTGGGCACGCGGGGCGGGAATTCGGGAGGTCGCCTCCCGGCTCGCGGGCTCGGAGGACCTCTACGGCCGGCACACCCGCCGACCGTGGATGTCGATCAACTTCGTCACGGCGCACGACGGCTTCACGATGTCCGACCTCGTCAGCTATCGCCGCAAGCACAACGAGGCCAACGGCGAGCAGGGCCGTGACGGGAGTGACAACAACGAATCCGTCGACCACGGCGTCGAAGGACCCACGGACGACCCCCTCGTCGTGGCTGCTCGCGCCCGGCACGTGCGTGCGCTCCTCGCGACTCTGCTGCTGTCGACCGGTACCCCGATGCTGCTCGCCGGGGACGAGTTCGGGCACTCCCAGGGTGGCAACAACAATGCCTACTGTGTGCCTGCCGACGTCCCGGTCCGCGACGCCTGGCCCCTCGACTGGGAGCACGCGGACCGGGACCTGGTGGAGTTCGTGCGGCAGGCGCTGCGTCTGCGCAAGGTGGTCCCGGTGCTGCGGCAGGGCCGCTTCTTCGACGGTCGGGCCCGTCAGGTCGGTTACCCCGATCTGGTGTGGTTCGGCGCGGACGGGCGAGAACTGCAGGACGCGGACTGGCTCGACGAAGACCGGCGGACGCTGCAGGCGTGGGTGGACGGCTCGCAGCTGGGCACGGTCACCCGCGCGGGCGTTCCGCTGGCGGACAGCAGCGGTCTGCTCGTGCTCCACGCGGGCGGACCCGCCGCCGTCACACTCGGCCGGGCCGAGTGGTATCGCGGCGATATGGTGTGTGTCTTCGACTCGAGCTCCGTCGACGGCGAACCGGCGGACCTCACACCGCTGCCCGCCGGCACGACGCTGCCCCTGACGGGGCCGACCCTGCTCGTGTTCCGGATCACGAAGTGATCAGCCCGGGACGGCGATCACCGTCACCGACCCCGGAGCCACTTCGGTGAATCCGGCGTCGCGCACCGCCACGGCCGTGCCGTCCGCGACCCGCTTCGTCAGGTGCCGCCACCGGACGGGGTCGGCATCACGCACGGCACACACGAAACCGGATTCGGCCCAGGCGCCGGCATGCTCGGCGTCGAGGGCGCCGGCGAACAGCATCGCGGCGTGGCCGACCTGCGCCGCGGCCTTCCCGACCGTCATGTCGAGCGCGGCATCGATCCACAGCACCGGAACGCCGGCGGGCGGATCGTCCGGAGTGTCGTGTGGCAGGTCCGTGCCCCCGATCTGCAACCGCGAGATGCGCGGATCCAGGTGTCCCACGGGTCCGGGGACCAGCGCCCGGGCCTGCGCACCGCGGTGTTCGACGGTGATTCCGTCGACCTCCTGCGCGGCGCGCCACTGAGCGCCGCGGGCGCGGCGGCTGACCTTGCGGATTCGCGCGTCGGTCCACGCGAGATAGGGCTCGCGCCACGGTCCCGGTTCGCCTTCCGGTCCGGTCCCGACGCGCGGATCCAGGCACAACGCGACCGTCGCCATCGCAGCGGCCTCGAGGAGTGCGCTGCGGGCAGGCGGGTCCTGCTTGGGGATGTGCAGCACGATCGGCATCGCGAGCACCGCCCCCGGGTCGTCCGGGTCGGGTCGATGCCCGTAGCCCCGGGCGAGGACACCGTGGCGAGCCACGAAATCGGCACCGTGGCGAGCCACGACATCGGCACCGGGGCGAGCCACGACATCGGCACCGTGGCGAGCCACGACATCGGCACCGTGCGGTGCGGTGGTTTCAGGCACCGGTGTCGAGGGGCACGCGGCGCAGGGTGCCGTCGACCCGGTCGGCGGCCTCGACCTCGTCGCGGGTGACGCCGAGGACGAACAGCACCGCGTCCAGGTACGGGTGGGACAGAGCCGTGTCTGCGACCTCACGCAGCGCCGGCTTGGCGTTGAACGCGATGCCGAGTCCGGCCGCTCCGAGCATGTCGATGTCGTTGGCGCCGTCGCCGACGGCGACGGTCTGCTCGATCGGCACGCCGGCCTCGGCGGCGAACTCCCGCAGGGCGCGCGCCTTGGCGGCCCGGTCCACCACCTCACCGACGACGCGGCCGGTGAGCTTGCCGTCGACGATCTCGAGGGTGTTGGCCCGGACGAAATCCAGTTCGAGTTCGTGGGCGAGACCGTCGATGACCTGGCGGAAGCCCCCGGAGACGACGCCGCAGCGGAACCCGAGACGCCGCAGTGTGCGGATGGTGGTCCGGGCACCGGGGGTGAGTTCGAGGTTCTCGGCGACCTCGTCGATGACCGATGCGGGCAAGCCGGCAAGGGTGGCGACCCGCTGGTTCAGCGACTCGGTGAAGTCGATCTCGCCGCGCATGGCTGCCTCGGTGACAGCGCGGACCTTGTCCTCCACGCCGGCGTGTGCGGCAAGCATCTCGATCACCTCGCCCTGGACGAGGGTGGAGTCGACATCGAACACGATCAGCCGCTTCGAGCGACGGGCGAGACCGGCGCGTTCCACGGCGATGTCGACCTCGAGGCCGGCGGCCAGCTCGGCCAGCCCGGCCCGCAGTCGGGCGTCGGCCTCGGAACCGGGGTCGGCGGCGGTGACCATGAGTTCGAGTCCGGTCACCGGGTAGTCGGCGATTCCCCGGATGGAGTCGATGTTGGCGCCCTGCCGTGCAAGTTCGCGGCCCACCGAGCGCAGGGCCCGGGCGCTGACGGGGCTGCCGAGGACCACGAGGGCGTGTGTGGACACGGACGAGCCGATACCCGGCTCGACACCGGTCTGGACCTGGGCGTGCATGCCGATGGTCGCCATGGCGGCCTCGATCTCGTCCTGCAGCGCGTCGGGATCTGCGGGGCAGGAGACGAGCACCCCGAGGGTGAGCCGGCCGCGGATCACGACCTGCTCGACGTCGAGCAGATCGACGTCGTGCCGGGTGAGCGCCGCGAAGAGCACCGAGGTCACGCCGGGATGGTCCGGCCCCGTCACAGTCACCAGCATCGCGGTGTCAGACGCCACCTACGTCTCCGATCCTTCGTCAGTCGCGGCACTTGCCCACTCATTGTGGCAGGTGAACGGGGTGCCGAGTGAGCAGGGGTCCCCTCGGCAGAACGCGCGAGGCCCCGCCCGTCGGGGACGGGCGGGGCCTCGGGAGGCGTCGATCCGGGGTACGGATCAGCGGTCGGCGGGGGTCCTTTCGGCACCCTCGCTCAGCGCCACATGGTTGTGCTTGTTGCTGCCCGGGCCGACATGGGCCTCGGCACGCATGCGGTCCACCATGTGCGGGTAGTGCAGCTCGAACGCGGGGCGCTCGGAGCGGATGCGCGGCAGCTCGTAGAAGTTGTGCCGCGGCGGCGGGCAGGTGGTAGCCCACTCGAGGGAGTTGCCGTAGCCCCACGGGTCGTCGACCGTGACGACCTGCCCGTACCGGTAGCTCTTGAACACGTTCCACAGGAACGGCAGGGTCGAGGCGCCGAGGACGAAGGCACCGATGGTCGAGACGATGTTCAAGGTGGTGAACCCGTCCGAGGGCAGGTAGTCGGCGTAGCGGCGCGGCATGCCCTCGTTGCCCAGCCAGTGCTGCACCAGGAACGTGGTGTGGAAGCCGAGGAAGGTCAGCCAGAAGTGCCACTTGGCGAGGCGCTCGTCGAGCATGCGCCCGGTCATCTTCGGGAACCAGAAGTAGATGCCGGCGTAGGTGGCGAACACGATGGTGCCGAAGAGCACGTAGTGGAAGTGCGCGATGACGAAGTAGGAGTCCGTCACGTGGAAGTCGAGCGGCGGGCTGGCGAGGATGACGCCGGACAGGCCGCCGAACAGGAAGGTGACGATGAAGCCGACCGAGAACAGCATCGGCGACTCGAACGTCAGGTGGCCCTTCCACATGGTGCCGATCCAGTTGAAGAACTTCACGCCGGTGGGCACCGCGATCAGGAACGTCATGAACGAGAAGTACGGCAGCAGCACGGCGCCGGTGGCGTACATGTGGTGCGCCCACACCGCGATGGAGAGCGCCGCGATCGCCAGGGTCGCGTAGACCAGGCCGGTGTAGCCGAAGATCGGCTTGCGGGAGAAGACCGGGAAGATCTCCGAGACGATGCCGAAGAACGGCAGCGCGATGATGTACACCTCGGGGTGACCGAAGAACCAGAACAGGTGCTGCCACAGCATGACACCGCCGTTGGCGGGGTCGAAGATGTGCCCACCGAGGTGGCGGTCGACGAAGAGGCCGAAGAACGCAGCGGTCAGCAGCGGGAACGCCAGGAGGATCAGCACGCTGGTGATGAGGATGTTCCAGGTGAAGATCGGCATCCGGAACATGGTCATGCCGGGGGCGCGCAGGCACACCACGGTGGTGATGAAGTTGACCGCACCGAGGATGGTGCCCAGACCCATCACACCGAGGCCGAGGACCCAGAAGTCACCGCCGACGCCGGGCGAGTGCAGCTCGCTGGTGAGCGGGCTGTACGCGGTCCAGCCGAAGTCGGCCGCACCACCGGGGGTGATGAAGCCGGCGGTCACGATCGTGGCGCCGAACAGGTACAGCCAGTAGCTGAAGGAGTTCAGGCGCGGGAACGCGACGTCGGGGGCGCCGATCTGCAGCGGCAGGATGTAGTTCGCGAAGGCGAACACGACCGGGGTCGCGTACATCAGCAGCATGATCGTGCCGTGCATGGTGAACAGCTGGTTGTACTGCTCGTTCGACAGGAACTGCAGACCCGGAACCGCGAGTTCGGTGCGGATGAGCAGAGCCATCACGCCGCCGATGAGGAAGAACGCGAACGAGGTGACCATGTACATGATCCCGAGCATCTTGGGATCCGTGGTCGTGATCATCTTGTAGAAGAACGAGCCCTTGGGTCCCTGCCGCGGCGGGTACGGCCTCGCTGCAGCTATCTCCGGGACTGGCTGGGGCGCTACGGCAGTCACTAATCCTCCTGAT
Source organism: Rhodococcus ruber (assembly GCF_016804345.1). Lineage (NCBI taxonomy): Bacteria > Bacillati > Actinomycetota > Actinomycetes > Mycobacteriales > Nocardiaceae > Rhodococcus > Rhodococcus ruber. The sequence goes on from NZ_CP044211.1 coordinate 3,740,365, forward strand.
TGCGCGCTCGACTCGCAGTGCGAGGCGAACGTTCTCTGGCTTGCGCTGATCGAATCGTAGACGGTGCGACCACCGCACGCTCACCGGGTCCTACTCAGTGTCGTACTCGGCCCTCGAGCATACCCACGGGGGTCTGTGACCCACGCAACCCGGGGGCCGTCCACCACCCCCCGCACCTCCCGTTTCCTCCAGGACATAAGGTAAGCGTCTCCTAAGTATGAAGGTCCCGAGAGACGAGGTTCACCTTGCACCCCCTCCCCCTGCGCCGCGGAATCGCCGCGCTCGCGACGACCCTCACGGCCGTGCTGCTCGCCGGCTGCTCCTCCGGCGAGACGGCCGAGCAGGCCCCGGCCACCGCGGGCTTCCCCCGTACCGTCGAGCACTTCCGCGGAACGACCACTCTCGACTCCCCGCCGCTGCGGGTCGTCGCGCTCGACACCAGCTATGCGGATGCGACGCTGCTCCTCGAATCCGAACTCGTCGGTTACGTCGACTACCGCACCGAGGGCCTGCCCGACTACCTCGGTGACACGCGCGAGCAGTTCGCCGCGGACGCGACGTCGGTCGGCGCGGTGTCCGATGCGAGTCTCGAGAAGGTCGCCGCTCTGCAGCCCGATCTGATCCTGTCCGCGGACGTGCGCGACGGCGAGAACTACGACAAGCTGTCCGCCATCGCACCGACGGTGTTCTCCCAGAGCACCGGACCGACCTGGAAGGACAACATCCGGCTCGCCGCGCGAGCCCTCGGCAAGGAGGACCTCGCCGAGCAGAAGATCGCCGACTACGAGGCCCGGGCGAAAGCCATCGGCGACGAGATCAACGCCACGGCCGGCAACCCCACCGTCTCGGTGGTCCGCTTCGCCGGCGAGCCCACCGCCCGCCTCTACCGCACCACGTCGTTCAGCGGCATCGTCCTCGAGGATGCCGGCCTGGCCCGGCCCGCGAGCCAGGGACCCGATCCGGCCGATCCGAGCAGCATCATGAATGCGATCAGCCCCGAACTCATCGGCGAGGCGGATGCGGATGTGATCTTCGTCAGCATGTACCGCGACGGGGAGGGCAAGTCCGAGGCGGCGGCGCAGCCGTTCCTGTCCAATCCGCTGTGGCAGAACCTGCGCGGCCGGAAGGTCGACGTGGACGACAGCCTCTGGATGACGCCGGTGTCCGTCCAGGGCGCGCACAAGATCCTCGACGACCTCGCCGAGGCTTTCGGGGTCGATCCGCACACCAGTTAACCTGGACCGTCCCCTAGACAGGAGTGGTCGTATGCCCGCAGCGTCCCGGTCCCGCGCCGTCACGTGCACCGTCGCCCTCACTGCCGTGGCGGCACTCGGCCTGGCGGGATGCGCGGAGACGACCGACGATCCGGCGAGCAGCATCGTGCGCACGACCACCCGCATCGCCGGGGCTGCCGTCGTCGGCATCGAACGCGACACCACGACCGCGTGCGCGCTACCCAGTCCCCTCGATCCGGGCCAGCCCGCCGGCGGCACCCGATCGGTGATCCACACCGGCGGCATCTCCGAGGTGCCCGTCGACCCGCAGCGGATCGTCGTCCTCGACGCTGCCGCGATGGACGCGGTGTGCGCACTGGGCCTGTGGGAGCGCGTGGTCGGCACGACCACCGACGTCGCCCGTGCCGAGTACCTCGGCACCGGCATCGCCGAACTGCCCTCGGTGGGCGCGACGTCGGCGCCCGACGTCGCGCTCATCGACGGTGCGGAGCCCGATCTGATCCTCGGCTCCTCGGCCGACCCGGAGCTCTACCGCCGCCTCGGCGACGTCGCTCCGACGGTGCTCGTCGGCTCCGATCCGGTGTTCTGGCGGCAGCAGTTCCTCCGCGCCGCAGAGACACTCGGGCGCTCACAGGCGGCCGGCCGAGTGCTCGACGACTACCGCGCCACCGCAACGGACGTGGGCACGGCGACGACCGCGTCACAGACCCAGGCGTCGATCGTGCGGTTCACCGGTGACGGCGCGGTCGTCGAGGGCACCGCGTCGTTCGCCGGCCAGGTCCTCGCCGACACCGGCGTCGCGCGCCCGCCCGCACAGCGGTTCGGTGTGCAGGACGGGAGTGCCGCCGCCCCGCTCGACGAGGACGACCCGGCCGCCGCGGAGGGCGACCTGATCTACGTCCGATTCGCCGGCGAGGACGGCGTCGCACACGGCAGTGAGGTGATGGACTCCGAGGCCTGGCTCGACCTCGGGGCGGTCACCGACAGCCGGCTGTTCGCAGTGGACGACCTCGTGTGGTCCACGCCCGGCCCGGTGGCCGCGAAAGCCGTTCTGACGGACGTACGCAACACCCTCAACGGCTACTCGAACTGAGCCCGACGACCGAATGTCACATGGGTTCGATCACATCGAACCCATGTGACATTCGGTCACAGCGGGTGGGGGATCAGAAGTCCCAGTCCTCGTCCTCGGTGACGACTGCCTTACCGATCACGTACGAGCTGCCCGACCCGGAGAAGAAGTCGTGGTTCTCGTCGGCGTTCGGCGACAGCGCGGACAGGATCGCCGGGTTGACGTCGGTCTCGTCCTTGGGGAACAGAGCCTCGTAGCCGAGGTTCATCAGGGCCTTGTTGGCGTTGTACCGCAGGAACTTCTTGACGTCCTCGGTGAGGCCGGCCTCGTCGTAGAGGTCTGCGGTGTACTGGGTTTCGTTGTCGTACAACTCGAAGAGCAGCTCGAAGACCCAGTCCTTGAGCTCGTCGCGCTCGGCCTGGGTGATCTGCTCGAGTCCGCGTTGGTACTTGTAGCCGATGTAGTAGCCGTGCACCGCCTCGTCGCGGATGATCAGCCGGATCATGTCCGCCGTGTTGGTCAGTTTCGCCCGCGACGACCAGTACATCGGCAGGTAGAAGCCCGAGTAGAACAGGAACGACTCGAGCAGGGTCGAAGCGGCCTTGCGCTTGAGCGGACTGTCGCCCTGGTAGTAGTCGAGGACGATCTGAGCCTTGCGCTGCAGGTTCTCGTTCTCCTCCGACCAGCGGAACGCGTCGTCGATCTGGCGGGTGGAGCACAGCGTCGAGAAGATGCTCGAGTACGACTTGGCGTGCACCGACTCCATGAACGCGATGTTGGTGAGCACCGCCTCCTCGTGCGGGGTCACCGCGTCCGGGATCAGCGACACGGCGCCGACGGTGCCCTGGATCGTGTCGAGCAGGGTCAGACCGGTGAACACCCGCATGGTCAGTTCCTGCTCGTACTCGGTGAGCGTGCCCCACGACGGGATGTCGTTGGACACCGGAACCTTCTCGGGCAACCAGAAGTTGCCGGTGAGACGGTCCCACACCTCCGAGTCCTTCTCGTCCGGAACGCGGTTCCAGTTGATCGCCGAGACACGGTCGACGAGTTTGACGTGGGCGCCGTGGGACGGCGAATGCGCGCGGGGTGCGGAGGTCATCTGTCTTTCCCTACCTGAGTTTCGATGTGTACCGGCAAGATTCGTCACAGCATGCAGGACACGCAGTTCTCCACCTCGGTGCCCTCGAGCGCCATCTGCCGCAGCCGGATGTAGTACAGCGTCTTGATTCCCTTGCGCCAGGCGTAGATCTGCGCCTTGTTCACGTCGCGGGTGGTGACGGTGTCCTTGAAGAACAACGTCAGCGACAGGCCCTGGTCGACGTGCTGGGTGGCCGCCGCGTAGGTGTCGATGATCTTCTCGTACCCGATCTCGTACGCGTCCTGGAAGTACTCCAGGTTGTCGTTGGTCAGGTAGGGAGCCGGGTAGTAGACGCGACCGATCTTGCCTTCCTTGCGGATTTCGATCTTCGACGCCACCGGGTGGATGCTGCTGGTGGAGTTGTTGATGTACGAGATCGACCCGGTGGGCGGCACGGCCTGCAGGTTCTGGTTGTAGATGCCGTGCTCCTGGACCGACGCCTTCAGCGCGCGCCAGTCGTCCTGCGTGGGAATCGCCACGCCGGCGTCGGCGAAGAGCTGCCGCACGCGGGCGGTGGCCGGCTCCCATACCTGGTCGGTGTACTTGTCGAAGAACTCGCCCGAGGCGTACTTCGACTCGGGGAAGCCCTTGAAGTACGTACCCCGCTCGATGGCGAGCCGGTTCGACGCGCGCAGCGCGTGGTAGAGCACGGTGTAGAAGTAGATGTTCGTGAAGTCGACGCCCTCTTCGGAGCCGTAGAAGATGCGCTCGCGGGCGAGATAGCCGTGCAGGTTCATCTGCCCGAGCCCGATCGCGTGGGAGTCGTTGTTGCCCTGCTCGATCGACGGCACCGAGTAGATGTGGGTCTGGTCCGACACGGCGGTCAGCGCCCGGATCGCCACCTCGATGGTGTGCGCGAAGTCCGGCGAGTCCATCGCCTTGGCGATGTTGAGCGATCCCAGGTTGCACGAGATGTCCTTGCCCACATGGCTGTAGGACAGGTCCTCGTTGAAGGTGGAGGGTGTGGAGACCTGCAGGATCTCCGAGCACAGGTTCGAGTGGGTGATCTTGCCCTTGACGGGATTGGCCCGATTGACGGTGTCCTCGAACATGATGTACGGGTAGCCGGACTCGAACTGCAGTTCCGCGACGGTCTGGAAGAACTCGCGCGCCTTGATCTTCGACTTGCGGATGCGCTTGTCGTCGACCATCTCGTAGTACTTCTCGGTGACGTCGATGTCGGCGAACGGCACTCCGTAGATGCGCTCGACGTCGTACGGCGAGAACAGGTACATGTCCTCGTTGCGCTTCGCGAGCTCGAACGTGATGTCGGGGACGACGATGCCCAGCGAGAGGGTCTTGATGCGGATCTTCTCGTCCGCGTTCTCGCGCTTGGTGTCGAGGAATCGGTAGATGTCGGGGTGGTGCGCGTGCAGGTACACCGCGCCGGCGCCCTGGCGGGCCCCGAGCTGGTTGGCGTAGGAGAAGGAGTCCTCGAGCAGTTTCATGATGGGGATGACGCCGGAGGACTGGTTCTCGATCTGCTTGATCGGCGCGCCGTGCTCGCGGATGTTGCTGAGCAGCAATGCGACTCCGCCGCCGCGCTTGGACAGCTGCAGCGCCGAGTTGATCGAGCGGCCGATCGACTCCATGTTGTCCTCGATCCGCAGCAGGAAGCAGGAGACGGGCTCGCCGCGCTGCTTCTTGCCGGAGTTGAGGAACGTCGGGGTCGCGGGCTGGAACCGGCCCGAGATGATCTCGTCGACCAGGTGGGTCGCGAGCTGCTCGTCGCCGGCGGCCAGGGTCAGCGCGACCATGCAGACGCGGTCCTCGAACCGCTCGAGGTAGCGCTTGCCGTCGAACGTCTTGAGCGTGTACGAGGTGTAGTACTTGAACGCGCCCAGGAACGTCGGGAAACGGAACTTCTTCGAGTAGGCGTGTTCGAAGAGCTGCTTGACGAACGGCCGGGAGTACTGCTCGAGCACCTCGGGTTCGTAGTAGTTCTCCTCCACGAGATAGTCGAGCTTCTCGTCGAGGTTGTGGAAGAACACCGTGTTCTGGTTGACGTGCTGCAGGAAGTACTGGCGGGCGGCGGCGACATCCTTGTCGAACTGGATCTCGCCGTCGGGTCCGTACAGGTTCAACATCGCGTTGAGCGCGTGGTAGTCGAGGCCCTTGAGGGACTCGTCGATCTTGGCGCTCGCTGCCGGCGCGGCATCGGTGACGGTCACGGTGCTTGCTCCCACTGTGAGTAGACGGGTTCGCCGCGCCCGTAGCCCGACGGCGGCGCAGCGTTGATGGAGTGGACGGGTGGGGTCGCGGTCAGGCCGACTGCAACGACTGCGCCCAGAACTGCGTCAGGCCCTCCCGGACGCGCTCGACGTCCTCGGCGGTACCCATGAGTTCGAACCGGTAGAGGTACGGAACCTTGCACTTCTGGGAAACCACATCCCCGGCGTAACAATAGGATTCGCCGAAGTTGGTGTTGCCGGCGGCGATGACCCCGCGAATCAGCGCACGGTTGTGCGGATTGTTGAGGAACCGGATCACCTGCTTGGGCACGAAATTCGTGTCCCGGCCGGTTGCGGTGGTGCCACCGCCGTAGGTCGGCAGGATCAGCACGTACGGTTCGTGCACCTCGAAGGCGCCGTCCCGGTCGTGCAACGGGATCCGGGTGGCCGGCAACCCCAGTCGCCGGACGAATCGGTGCGTGTTCTCCGATGCGCTCGAGAAGTACACCAACGAGGTCATGGATGTCTCACATCACTTCGCTCGGGTCCGGCGACCGGCCGCAGGGGCGGTGGGTCGGCTCGCGACGGGGTCAGGCAGCGACGGCGAGGGCCTTGATCCGGTCCGGGCGGAAGCCCGACCAGTGCTCGTCGCCGGCGACCACCACGGGGGCCTGCAGGTAACCGAGGGCCATCACGTAGTCCCGCGCTTCGGGGTTCTCCGAGATGTCGACGACGGAGTACTCGATACCGGCCTTGTCGAGGGCCCGGTAGGTGGCATTGCACTGAACGCAGGCAGGCTTGGTGTAGACGGTGATGTTCATGGCTTCCCCTTTTCGGCAACCTGACGACTGACTGCACAGCAGTGCCTCGAGGCCCGTCGTACCACTGCGATCCCGCTTCCCCGAGGGACCGGAAACGATCAAGCCTTCCAGCGCTCTAGACACTACACCTAGTGGCCGACAGAATCATAGAACGCGAGATGTTGTGAGTTACAGCCTTGATATTCCCAGGTCGTCACTCGCCCGCAGCGCTGTCGGGCAGGTGCGGGAGCACGTCCTCGAGGCGCGCCGGCAGCCGTCGTACCCGCGCCCCGGTGGCGTGCCACAGGGCGTTGACGACCGCCGCCGCGCTACCGACGATCCCGATCTCCCCGACCCCGCGCGACCCCATCGGTGTCGCGTGCAGGTCGTCCTCGTCGAGCCAGGTCGCGTCCACGTCACCGATGTCGGCATGGGTGGGGATGTGGTACTCCGCCAGATCGTGGTTGACCACGTGCCCGGTGCGGGCATCGCGGATGCTCTCCTCGTGCAGCGCCATGGAGATGCCGAAGCACATCCCGCCGATCAGCTGCGAACGTGCGGTGCGGGGGTTGACCACCCGCCCCACCGAGAACACACCGTGCATCCTCGGCACCCGGATCTCGCCGGTGTCGACGTCCACCCGCACCTCGGCGAAATGCGCGCCGAACGACTGGATTCGGTAGTGCTCGAGGGCGGGGTTCTCCTCGGCCGTCGCCGAGGCCTCGGCGCCCGGATCCGGCCGGTCACCGTGCCGCTTGCGAAAGGCGTGGGCCGCGGCGACGATCGCGGTGCCCCACGACGAGGTGCCGGAGGACCCGCCGGCGACCGTGGCGTTCGGCAGGGCCGAGTCACCGATCTCGAGGTGGATGTCCTCGGGTCCGCATCCGAGCGCATCGGCCGCGATGAGCGTGAGCGCGGTCCACGCACCGGTCCCGATGTCCGCGGCGCCCGTGCGCACGGTGTAGCGACCGTCACCGTCGTGGCGGACCGCGACCTCGGTGCCGGGGTTGAGCAGGTGCGGATAGCTCGCTGCCGCGACTCCGGTGCCGACGAGCCACCGGCCGTCGCGGCGGGTGCCGGGGGTGCGGTCGGCCGGATCCCAGCCGAACACCCGCGCACCTTCACGCAGGCACTCCACCAGCCGTCGCGACGACCACGGACGTCCGGACTCGGGGTCGACGGGCGGGTCATTGCGCACTCGCAGTTCGATCGGGTCCAGCCCGCACGCCACCGCGAGCTCGTCCATCGCGACCTCCCCCGCGAACATCCCCGGCGCCTCCCCCGGTGCCCGCATCCAGTAGGGAGCAGGCACGTCGAGGGCGACGATGCGGTGCGAGGTACGCCGATACGGCGCGGCGTACATCCCCCGCGACGACACCGCCGTCTGCTCCGCGTACTCACGCACGTGCGAGGACTGCGAGAAGGCCTCGTGTACCACCGCCTCGAGCCGCCCCTCCCGGCTCGCGACCAACCGGACGTGCGAGACGGTGGGCGGGCGGTACCCGACGTAGCCGAACATGTCCTGCCGGGACACCGCGAACTTGACCGCCCGGCCGGGCAGCAGGCGCGCCGCCATCGCCGCCACGACGTCGTGGGCGTGCGGCGCCCCCTTCGAGCCGAAACCGCCCCCCACGTAGGGACTGATCACCCGCATCTGCTCGGGGCGCAGACCCAGCACGGGCGCCAGGGTGGAGACGACGCCGTGGGTGCTCTGCGTGGAGTCGTACAGCGTCAACGACTCCCCGGACCACACCGCGACGACGGTGTGCGGTTCGAGCGGGTTGTTGTGCTCCTCGGGTGTGGAGTACCAGCCGTCGACCACGACGCCGTCGCGCTCCGCGACCTCGGCCGCCGCGGCGTCGCCCTGCTCCGAGTCGGTGGGATAGCCGCCGTTGGCCTGTTCGGGGGCATAACTGCGCGGATGATCGGGCCGGAACGCGACGTCGTGTGGTGCGGACTCGTACTCGACCTGCACCAGTTCGCTGGCGTGTCGGGCGATCTCGGGTGTCTCGGCCACCACGGCGGCGACGATCTCCCCCCGGAAGGCGACGGCCGGGTCCTGCAGGACCGCGTACTCGGCCTCCGATGTGTCCGCCAGCCGGGGCGCATCCCACGGGGTGAGAACGGCGAGTACGCCGGGCAGGGCCAGCGCCTGGGCGGTCTCGACGCGGGTCACCGTTCCCCGCGCGACGGTCGCCGTGACCGGGACGAGGTAGGCGGGGTCGTCGAACGGATGCTCGTACGCGTAGGGCGCGGCGCCGGCCACCTTGAGCGGGCCGTCCACCCGCGCCGTCGACCTGCCGATCGGGCGCTGGGCCGAGGGGGTCATGCGACTGCCTCCGAGGTGAGTTCGCGCAGCACCGAGACGAGGGTGCGGCGCAGCAGCGGCACCTTGAACTCGTTGCCGTCGAGGGGCCGGGCATCGGCGAGTTCCGCGTCGGCGGCCGCGGCGAAGACAGCGTCGCCGGGGGCGCTGCCCAGCAGGACGTGCTCGGCGCGGTGGGCGCGCCACGGCCGGTGCGCGACGCCGCCGAGAGCGACGCGGCATCCCGTGATCAGCCCGTCGACGATCGTCAGATCCGCCGCCACCGAGACGAGTGCGAACGCGTACGACGCCCGGTCGCGCACCTTGCGGTACGTCGAGACGGCGCCCTCGGGGGCGGGGATCTCGACGTGCAGGATCAGCTCCTCGCGCTCGAGCACCGTGTCGCGCTCGGGGCTGTCGCCGGGAAGCCGGTAGAGCTGCTCGACGGGAACGCACCGCTCCCCCTGCGCGCCGAGCACCGTCACCTCGGCGTCGAGCGCGAGCAGCGCGACCGCCATGTCCGACGGATGGGTGGCGACGCAGTGTTCGGAGGCGCCGAGGACGGCGTGGTAGCGGGTGTAGCCGCCGAGTGCGGTGCAGCCGCTGCCCGGGGCGCGCTTGTTGCACGGGGTCGACGGGTCCCGGAAGTACACGCAGCGGGTGCGCTGGAGCAGATTGCCGGCGGTGGTGGCCATGTTGCGCAGCTGCGGGGACGCCCCGGCCAGCAGGGCCCGGGCCAGGACCGGGTACCGACGGCGGACGATCGGGTGGGCGGCCAGGTCGCTGTTGCGCACGTTGGCGCCCACCCGCAGCCCGCCCTCTGCGGTCTCCGCGACGACGTCGAGCGGCAGACGGGAGACGTCGACGAGCACGTCGGGCGCGGTGACCCCGAGTTTGAGGTGGTCCACCAGGTTCGTGCCGCCGGCGAGGTAGGCGGCGCCCGGGTGGCCGGCGACCGCGGCAACCGCGGCGGCGGGATCGGCGGGCGTCTCGTAGCGGAACGTCTTCACGAGCAGTGTCCTTCCCCGCGCGCGACGTGCCGGAGCGCTTCGACGATGTTCGGGTAGGCCGCGCAGCGGCACAGGTTTCCGCTCATGCGTTCGCGGATCTCGTCGTCGGTCGGCTCGGGATCCTGGGTGAGGTCCGCGGTGACGTGGCTCGGGGCACCCTTGGCCATCTCGTCGAACATGCCGACAGCGGAGCAGATCTGGCCCGGCGTGCAGTAGCCGCACTGGAACGCGTCGCATTCGACGAACGCCTGGGGCAGGTGCGACGGCCCGTCGTCCGAGATCCCGGCGGCGGTGACGACGTCGGCGCCGTCGTGGGCGACTGCGAGCGACAGGCAGCTCACGATGCGCCGGGAGTCGAGCAGGACCGTGCACGCGCCGCACTGACCGTGGTCGCAGCCCTTCTTCGGAGAGTAGATCCCGAGCCGGTCGCGCAGGGCGTCGAGGATCGTGGTGCGCACGTCGACGGTGCAGCGGCGCTCACGGCCGTCGACGCGCAGGGTGATCGTGTGCTCGTGTTCGCCGGGACTGTCGCTCTCGTGCGCCATGGGCTCCTCCGTCGCGATGGGGACTGGCGAGGTATTCCCCGCAGCATGCCCCGGCAATCACGGCCGCGGACGGGAATCGGGCACAGACACCGACGGCCCCGGACCGCGCGCGGTCCGGGGCCGTCCGAGGCGTGATCGGGTCAGGCGTCGACGAGCTCGCGACGCGCGGCGGCAAGCTCGGAGAGCAGCGCGGAGATCTGCCCGGCGACCTCGGCGTTCTCCTTCGGGTGGGCGTCGCCGAACTTGTCGAGGGTGCCGGCGATGGACAGCTGCAGGCCGGTCCGGCCGCCGGCGATGCCGAGCGCCTTGACGGTCTCCTCGAGCGCCCACTTGGCGCCGTTGCCGCTGGGCGAGGCGCTGATCACGGCGACGGGCTTGCCGGCCAGGGCACCGGCGCCGTACGGGCGGGAGAGCCAGTCGATGGCGTTCTTGAGGACGGCGGGGATGGTGCCGTTGTACTCGGGGGTGACGAGCAGGAGGGCGTCGGCCTCGTTCGCCGCGACGCGCAGCGCTTCGGCGGCGGTGGGCGCGCCCGGCTCGCCGTCGAGGTCCTCGTTGTAGAAGGGCACCTCGCCGAGGCCTTCGTACACGGCGACCTCGACACCCTGCGGCGCGACGGCGGCCGCGGTCTCGGCGAGGCGGCGATTGACGGAGGCGGAGCGCAGGCTGCCGACGAGAGCGAGAACGCGGGTCTGGGACATGGGAGTGTTCCTTCGATTCGGGTGTCCGGGTCTGACGCCACTATAAACGGACTGCGGTCCACTTATGTTCCCGGGCGGTACTGTGACGTGGTGGACATTCCGCTGCTGCCGCTCGCCGGGGACGAGAGCGTCGAACGATGCGACGCCGCCCGCAACCGGCGCCGGCTCCTCGAGGCGGCCTCGCTCCTCGTCGCCGAACGCGGCGTCGACGCGGTCACGATGGATGCCGTCGCCGCCCGCGCCGGGGTCGGCAAGGGCACCGTCTTCCGGCGCTTCGGCTCCCGCGCGGGACTCATGCGTGCCCTGCTCGACCACTCCGAACAGGCACTGCAGCAGCAGTTCCTCACCGGTCCCCCGCCCCTGGGCCCCGGCGCCGATCCCGTCGACCGGCTCGTCGCGTTCGGCCGGGCCCGCATCCGCCTCGTGGAGGTGCAGGGCGAGGTGCTGCGGGCCGCCGAGAGCTCCGCCGAAGCCCGGTTCAACGCCCCGGCGCGCGCGGTAAGCCTGACCCACATCGAGTTCCTGCTGCGCACCGCGGGGGTCGACGGCGACCTGCCGCTGCTGGCCCAGTCCCTGTTCGCCCCCCTCGAGGCCACCCTGGTCCTGCATCAGTGGCGCGATCTCGGGTATTCGCTCGACCGGCTCGCCGACGGGTGGGCGGACCTCGCGCGCCGCGTCGTCACGGCACCGGCCGCCGCCGGGCGGACGGTACGGTGACCGGCATGCTGCGGACGCTCGGGCTCTCGGTGCTCCTCACCCTGGCGGCGACGACGGCCGCCTGCGCGGGCGACGGCGCCGCCACCGCGCCCCAGGACCCCGCCGTGCTCACGGGACGCGCCTTCGTCTCCACCGCGGTGTCGGGCCCACCGATTCCCGGCGGCGGACCCCTCGTCGTGGAGTTCCCCGAGTCGGGCCGGATCGCCGCGACCGCCGGCTGCAACCGGTCGGTGGGCGCGGTCGATCTCGCCGACGGGGTGCTGCGCGCCGATCGGCTCGCCAGCACCCTCATGTCGTGCCCGCCGCCGATCGACGGCGCCGACACCTGGCTGTCCGACCTGTTCGCCGCGCAGCCGCGCTGGCACCTCGACGGCGACGTGCTGACCCTCGACGGCGGCGACGTGTCCGTCTCACTGCTCGACCGCACGGTCGCCGACCCGGACCGTCCCGTCGTGGGCACGCAGTGGGTGCTCACCGAGCTCGTCACGGCCACCGCGGTCTCGACCTCCCGGGTCCTCGAGAAGGCCGCGCCCACGCTGACCGTCGCCGCCGACGGCACGGTCTCGGGCAGCACCGGCTGCAACCGGTTCACGGGCAACGCCGCCGTCGGAGACACCGCGTTGACGTTCGGGCCGCTGGCCACCACCCGCGCGGCGTGCCCCGACCCGGAGCTCGCAGACATCGAGTCGGCCGTCCTGGCCGTGCTGTCGGGCGAGGTGCGCTACACGGTCGAGGGCGCGCAGATGCGACTGACCGCCGCGGACGGCGTCACCGGTCTCGGGTACACCGCGCGCTGACGAGCCGGTTCAGTACCGCTCCACCAGCCACTGCGCGAGTTCGCGGGCGCTGGCGTCGACCCTGGCCGGCCAGTCCAGCGCGGTCTCGTCCGCGTGGTCGCTGACGTGCTTGACCAGCCGGCACGGCGCGCCCATGCGGGACGCGGCGAGAGCGATCGCGAAACCCTCCATGTCGACGAGGTCGGCGCGGGCGGCGAGCGCGTCACGCACCTGCGCGTCCGAGACGAAGGAATCGCCCGTGGCGAGCACCGTCCCGTCGCCGTCGTCGAGTTCGAGTACGTCCTCGACCGGATAGCCGAGGCTGCGCAGCACCTCGCTGCTGATGTCGTGGTTGATCACCGCCGACGGCAGGTAGAGCCCGCCGTGGTGCACGTGCAGCGCGCCGGCGGTCCCGATGTTGACCACCGTCGGCGGGGTCCCGAGCCGGTGCCGGGCCAGCGCCTCGGTCACCGCGACGGCTGCGTGCACCTTGCCGATGCCGGTGATCACCGTCTCGTAGCGCGCCGGGACGTGCGCTGCCTCGGACTTCGTGGCGGCGACGACGAGGATCTCGGTCAACTCTTCTCTCCCAGCGCGAGGGTCGCGAGCGCCGCCCGGTGCAGCGCCCGCCCGTACCCTGCACCGTAGCCCGCCGCGTGCACCGCCAGCGGATGCAGCTGATGCATCGGCACGCGCTCGCGCCACCCCTCGCGCAGCGGGCACGTGGCGTCGTAGGCCGCGACGATCTCGTCGAAGTGGGGGCAGCCGAACAACTCCAGCATCGCCAGATCCGTCTCCCGGTGACCGCCGTGCGCCGCCGGGTCGATCAGCACCACACCCGCGGCGGTCCACAGCACATTGCCGTTCCACAGGTCACCGTGCAGGCGGGCGGGCGACTCGTCGTCGTCGAACTCGCCGGCGGCGACGCGCGCGCAGGCCTGCTCGATGTCCGGCAGCTGCGCCGCGGTGACGCTGCCGGCGTCGACCGCGATCCGCAGGAACGGCGCGACCCGTTCCGCCACGTAGAACTCGCCCCAGCTCGCGTGGACGGTGCTGCTCATCGGGCGCTTGCCGATGAACAGCCGGCCGTCGAATCCGTCCGGTGGGCAACCGAACCCGCCGGCGCCCGCAGCGTGCATGCGGGCGAGGCGCGCACCGAACCCCCGGGCCGCGGCGACGCTGGGGGCCACCTCGGTCAACCGCTCGAGATCGATGTGGTCCGCCGCGACCTCGCGGACGGCGACGACGGACATGCCCGCGGCCGCGAGCCAGGCCAGCCCTGCGGCCTCTGCCCGGAAGAAGTCGGGGTGGGCCCCGGCCCGGTGCTTGCGGAAGAGGTCGCTGCTCATCGTCACGAGTGTGCCCGCCGCGCGCCGCGCATGTCACCCGAGCACACCGCCGGACGTCCCGCTAGGGTTCGAACGATGACGAACCTTCGCGCGCAGATCATCGAGGAACTCGGCGTCCGGCCGACGATCGACCCCCAGGCGGAGATCCGGTCCCGCGTGCAGTTCCTGAAGGACTACGTCGTGTCGAGTTCCGCCAAGGGATTCGTTCTCGGCATCAGCGGCGGCCAGGACAGCACACTCGCCGGCCGCCTCGCCCAGCTCGCCGCGGAGGAACTGCGCGCGGAGGGCCACGAGGCCGAGTTCGTCGCCGTGCGACTGCCCTACGGCGAACAGTCCGACGAGCACGACGCGCAGGTCGCGATGGAATTCATCGGCCCCGACCGCTCGTTGCGGATCAACGTCAAGCCCGGTGCCGATGCCTCCGCCGCCGAGGCCGGGCAGGCCATGCACGAGATCTACGGCAACGGGTCGCAGCTGAGCGACTTCGTGCGGGGCAACATCAAGGCCCGTGAGCGGATGATCCTGCAGTACGCGATCGCCGGTCAGCTCGGGCTTCTGGTCGTCGGGACCGATCATGCAGCCGAGGCGGTGACCGGGTTCTTCACCAAGCACGGCGACGGCGGGGTGGACCTGACCCCGCTCACCGGCCTGACGAAGCGGCAGGGCGCGGCCCTGCTCCGCGAACTCGGGGCTCCCGACAGCACGTGGCAGAAGGTCCCGACCGCGGATCTCGAGGAGGATCGGCCCGCCCTTCCGGACGAGGTGGCCCTGGGTATGACCTATGCGGAGATCGACGACTACCTCGAGGGCAAGGACGTCACCCCGGCGCTCGCCGAGAAGCTCGAACGGACGTACCTGAACACCCGCCACAAGCGGACCGTGCCGGTGTCGCCGCTCGACACCTGGTGGCGCTGACGGGCACCCGGCACCGGGCGGGCGATCCCGTCAGCCGCCGGCGAACGGGGGCAGCACGTCGACCGCCGGGCCGGCGGCGCGTCCGAGGTCACGGGTGAGTTCGGAGTCGACCAGGAACGCCGCCACCGACAGCACGCGCGCCATCTCGGCGCCGTGCCGGTCGACCAGCGCCGCCTTCAGCGCGCCCAGGTCCGCCGTCGGCGGCAACGCCACCGTCTCCTTCTCCACCCCGGCCGCATCCGCCGCCGCGGCGAAATACCGCACCTCGATACCCGTCGTCGTCTCAGCCACCGATTGCTCCCATGCTGCGCTGCGGCGGCGTGAAGTCCGCCGCGTCGATGCCGTGCCCGGCCCACTTGTTCCACATCGCGCCGCGCCACAGCGCGGCGAGTTCGTCGTCGCCCGCCCCGCCGCGCAGCGCCGCCCGCAGATCGGTCTCCCGGTCGCTGAACAGGCACGAGCGCACGGTGCCCTCCGAGGTCAGGCGGGTGCGGTCGCAGTCGGAGCAGAACGACCGGGTCACCGACGCGATGATGCCGACCGTCGCGGGCCCGCCGTCGACCGCCCAGCGTTCGGCCGGCGCGGACGGATCCTCGCGCCCCACCTCGGTGAGGGAGAAACGGGCGGCCAGCACGTCGAGCAGCCGCTGCGCGGGGACCATGTTCGCGCGGGCCCACTCGTGGTCGGCGTCGAGCGGCATCTGCTCGATGAACCGCAGCTGCACGCCCTCGTCGAGGCACCAGGCCAGCAGGTCCGTAGCCCCGTCCAGGGTCTGCGGCATCAGCACGGCATTGACCTTCACCGGCGCGAACCCCGCCGCCTTGGCGGCGCGGATCCCGTCCAGCACCGAATCGAGCCGGTCACGCCGGGTCAGCTGCGCGAACCGCGCGCGGTCGACCGAATCGAGGGAGATGTTGACCCGGGTCAGGCCCGCCTCCGCCAGCGCCTGGGCACGATGGGCGAGACCGACCGCGTTGGTCGTCACCGCCAGCGGGATGCCGGGGACGGCACGGGCACACCCGGCGACGATCCGCTCGAGGTCCCGCCGCATGAGCGGTTCGCCGCCGGTGAAGCGGACCTCCCGGATACCGAGCCGGTGCACCGCGACGGCCACGAGACGGACGATCTCCTCGGCGCTGAGCAGCCGCTCCCGCGGGATCGCCGGCAAACCCTCCTCGGGCATGCAGTACGTGCACCGCAGCGAGCACTTCTCGGTGATCGACACCCGCAGGTCGCGGGCGACGCGCCCGAACCGGTCCAGCAGCACGGGGGTGTCGGGCCGGTCGGAGACGTCGTCGGCCGCGGCAGGGCGCACCGCCGGGATCCCCACGTGCACCGCCGTCATCGGGCCTCCGTCCTCATGACCCTCAGTATGCCGTCGCGCGCCCCGTCGCGTGGGAGGAGCACGGACACGACCCGGACGAGGCCGCACGGCGCCGTGACCGATGTGCCTAGGATTGGTCCATGGCGGGCGGCAGGCGGTCGGTGGAGGAGCATGCGCGACACGTGGCGACGTTGCTCTCCCCGTTGCTGATCCGCGGCACCGAGCCGGTCCCGCTGCTCGAGGCGCTCGGCCGGGTACTGGCCGAGGACCTCGTCGCTCCGATCGACCTGCCCACCTTCCGGAACTCCCAGATGGACGGCTACGCGGTCGACACGGCGTCGGTCACCACCGCACCGGTGACCCTGCCCGTTCGTGCCGTCCTGGCAGCCGGTGACGGCGAGTCGACGCACGTGCCGGGAACTGCGACGAAGATCATGACCGGGGCGCCGCTGCCCGTCGGCGCCGATGCCGTCGTCCCGGTCGAAGACACCGTGACCGACGGCGGAGGTCACGTCACCGTGCGCACAGCGCCCGCCCCGGGCGCGTTCGTGCGCGAACGCGGCAGCGACATCGGTCGCGGCCGCCCCCTGCTGCCGGCGGGGACCGTCGTCGCCGCCCGGCACGTCGCGGCCCTCGCCGCCGTCGGTCTCACCCACGTGCCCGTCCGCACCCGGCCGCGCGTGGCGGTGATCTCGACCGGCAGCGAACTGGTGCCCGGCGGCAGCGTTCTCGCGACGGGCAGGATCCACGACTCGAACGGGCCGGCCCTGGCCGCCGGCGCGGCCGCCAACGGCGCGCTGGTGGTCTCGGTGGATCGCAGCGGCGACGACGCGGAGGTGTTCGCAGCGAAACTCGCGCACGCTGCCTCCGTGGCCGAGGTGGTGTTCACCTCGGGTGGGGTGTCGAAAGGCGACTTCGAAGTCGTCAAGGACGTGCTCGGCCCGCGCGGTGCCGAGTTCGTCTCCGTGGCGATGCAACCGGGCGGACCGCAGGGCACGGCGCTCGTGGATGCGGTACCGGTGCTGACCTTTCCCGGCAATCCGGTCAGCGCACTGGTCTCGTTCGAGGTGTTCGCGAGGCCGGTGCTGCGCTCCGCCGCGGGCCTGCCCGCGATCGACCCCGAGAAGCGCCCTCTGGCAACGAGTCTCGCCTCCGTTCCCGGCAAGCGTCAGTTCCTGCGCGGACGGCGCGACGGCGACGCCGTGGTGGCGATCCCCGGTGCCGGGTCCCACCTGATCGCCGCGATGGCCACCGCGGATGTGCTGCTCGACATCCCCGCCGACACCACGGGCCTCGAACCCGGAGAACTCGTAAGGGTGCTGCCGCTATGACCGAACCGCACGACGTCACCACGCCCGACAGCGGGCCGCTGAGCCACCTCGACGACCGTGGCCGCGCCCGGATGGTCGACGTGTCCGGCAAGTCCGACACCGCCCGCGTCGCGGTCGCCGCCGGCGAGCTCGTCACCACCGCGGAGGTGGTGTCGCTGGTGCGGGCCGACGACATGCCCAAGGCGGACGTGCTCGCCACCGCGCGGATCGCCGGGATCGCTGCGGCGAAGCGCACGTGGGAGCTGATTCCGCTGTGTCACCAGCTCGCGTTGTCGTCGGTGCAGGTCACCTTCGGGTTCACCGGCAACGCGATCACGATCGAAGCCACGGCAAAGACGAAGGGCCCCACGGGCGTCGAGATGGAAGCCCTCACCGCCGTCGCGGTGGCCGGGCTGACGCTGCACGACATGGTCAAGGCCGTCGACCCCGCCGCGGTGCTGAACGGGGTGCGGCTGCTCTCGAAGGACGGCGGCAAACGCGGGCACTGGCGTCGTCGCGAGGAGGAGACCACCACTGCCGGGGAGGCCGGGACCGTCGCGCCGGAGGACGCCGAGTTCGTCGAGCAGACGGGCGCACCGGCGACGGTGCTCGTCGCGTCCACGGGTGTGGCCGCCGGTACGCGGGAGGACAGGACGGGCCCGCTGATCGCGGAATTCCTCGAGACGCGCGGCTTCACGGTGCGCGGTCCGCTGGTGTACGCCGACGCGGACATCGCGTGGGGACTCGAGGATGCGCTCGCCGGCGATCCCGCACTCGTGATCTCCACCGGTGGGACCGGTGCTTCCCCGACGGATGCGACGCCGGAAGCGACGCTGGCACTGCTGGACCGCGAGCTGCCGGGGGTCGCCGAGGCCATCCGCCTGCGCGGCCTGCAGGTCACCCCGCACGCGTCGCTGTCGCGCGGTGTGGCCGGACTCGTGGGCCGCACGGTCGTGGTCAATCTGCCCGGCTCGCCGGGCGGCGTGAAGGACGGGCTGGCGGTGCTCGAGCCGATTCTCGGCCACCTGCTGGCTCAGGTCGCCGGAGGAGGGGCGCATGAGTGAACTGCTGGCGCGGATCTCGAGCGAACCGCTCGATCCGGGAACCGTGGACGCCGCCGTGGCCGGCCCGGAGCACGGCGCGGTCGTGGTGTTCAGCGGCGTGGTGCGCAACCACGACGGGGGGCGCTCGGTCGAGGCGCTGGAGTACCAGGCCCATCCCGAGGCGGAGCACTTCCTGCGCCGCTGCTGCGAACAGGTGGCTGCCGATTCGGGACTGCCGGTCGCCGCGGTCCACAGAGTGGGCGATCTCACCATCGGCGATCTCGCGCTGGTAGCGGCGGCGGCGGCACCGCACCGGGCCGAAGCCTTCGCCGTGTGCGCCGAACTGGTCGAACGCATCAAACGCGAGGTCCCCATCTGGAAGCGGCAGCGATTCGACGACGGTCTGTCCGAGTGGGTGGGTCTCGACGCGTGCGCCGACGAGCATCCCGGCGTGGGGTAGGCTGCGGTAGTTCGGGCATCACGACGATGCCCACCGTCGTGGGATACCGGCGGGCCGGGATCGTGCCCGGCTCCGCATGCAACACCGGCATCGGCTTTCCTTGCGGCGATCCACTGCGCCCTCCGAGATCGTCTCGGAGTGCGTGCACGCTGCATCGAAAGGCAGTTCTGTACCTATGACCGTTTCCTTCTCCGACCTCGGCGTTCCCCGGACCCTGGTGGCGTCCCTGAACGACAACGGCATCACCAGCCCGTTCCCGATTCAGGTCGACACGCTGCCCGACACGCTGGCCGGCCGTGACGTGCTCGGCCGCGGCCGCACGGGCAGTGGCAAGACGCTGGCGTTCTCCATCCCGCTCACCGCGCGCCTGGCCGGCGGCGCCACCCGCGCCGCGGGCCGCCCGCGTGGACTGGTGCTGGCCCCTACCCGCGAGCTGGCCACGCAGATCGCCGCGGTCGTCGAACCCCTTGCGCGGGTCGCCGGGCTGCGGGTGACCACCATCTTCGGCGGGGTCTCGCAGAACCGTCAGGTCGACGCGCTGCGCCGCGGCGTGGACATCGTGATCGCCTGCCCGGGCCGGCTCGAGGACCTGATGCGGCAGAAGTTCGTCACACTCGACGCGGTGGAGATCACCGTGCTCGACGAGGCCGACCACATGGCCGATCTCGGCTTCCTTCCCGGCGTGACGCGGATCATGAACGCGACACCGAAGGGCGGTCAGCGCCTGCTGTTCTCGGCCACGCTGGACAACGGGGTCGACAAGCTCGTCACGCGGTTCCTGCGCAACGAGGTGCTGCACTCGGTCGACGAGGCGCACTCCCCGGTCGCGGCGATGACGCACCACGTGTTCGACGTCGACAACGCCGACACGAAGAAGGACCTCGTGCGGACCCTGGCCTCCGGCACGGGCCGGCGAATCCTGTTCATGCGCACGAAGCATCAGGCCCGCAAGCTTGCCCGTCAGCTCACCGAGTCCGGCATTCCCGCCGTCGATCTGCACGGCAACCTGTCGCAGAACGCACGCGACCGCAACCTCGCGGCGTTCTCCTCCGGGGAGGCGCGGGTGCTCGTGGCCACCGACGTCGCGGCCCGCGGCGTGCACGTCGACGACGTGGAACTGGTGGTGCACGTGGACCCGCCGGCCGAACACAAGGCGTACCTGCACCGCTCGGGTCGTACGGCCCGCGCCGGGAGCACCGGCGACGTCGTGACCGTGGTCCTGCCGGAACAGCGCAAGGATCTCGCCGTCATCATGCGCAAGGCTGCGATCAAGGTCACCCCGGTACGGGTGACGGCGAAGTCGGAGCACGTGCTGGACCTGGTCGGCGAGATCGCCCCGCACGTGGCACCGTCGGCCAAGCAGGCCGCGGCTCCCTCGGGTGGCGCATCGCGACGGCCGGCCCGACGCGGCGGCAGCGGGGCGACCGCTCAGCGCGGTGCCCGGCAGCACGGCGGCGGTGCCGCCCGACAGCACGGCGGCGGTGCCGCCCGACAGCACGGCGGCGGTGCCGCCCGGCAGCAGAGCTCGTCGCGGCAGGAGCAGCCGGCGGCTCGGCAGGAACGCGGCGCACAGCCGGGCAGCCGCCGTCGTCGCCCGAACCGCACGTCGGCGACCGTCGCGCGGGGGTAGACAAACCCCGGTAGAGGGTCCACGCACCTTCGCTCAGCGCGGCGTGAACCGGTGCACGGCCAGCATTGCATCGGCCGGCACCGGTTCGGTGGGTACGCACGCGGCGAGCCGAGCGCGTACCGCATCGGGGTCCAGGTCGGCACCGATCACGACGAGCCGGGTGGTGGCAGGGATGTCGCCCGTACGCCGCACCGGGTCGAAGCGGATGTGGTCGCCCACGGTGTGCAGCAGATAGGTGCGCGTTCGACCACCGGCGACGACGTGGACGTACCCCTTGATTCGGAACACCCCGGCCGGCTGGTCCTCGAGGAAGCCGACGAGGGCGCGGGGGTGCAGCGGTACCGGCGAATCGAAGTCCACGGCGTCGTAACCGTCGTGCAGATGGGTGTGCTCGCCGTCGTGCTCCTCGTACAGCAACCGGTCGAGGCTGAGCTGTTCGCCGGGTTGCGGCTCGGGACGTTCGGGGATGTCGAACAACAGCGCCGGATCGATGCGCCCGTGCACGGTGGACACGATCGCGGCGCGGTCGTTGAGGCGGCACAGCAATTCGAGTAGTTCGTCGTGGGCGTCACCGTCGATGCGGTCGGTCTTGTTGAGCAGCACGAGATCTGCCAGTGCGACGTGCTGGTCGAGTTCGGGGTGCCGCTCACGGGTGCCGCCGAATTCGGCCGCGTCCACGACGAGGACGAGTCCGCCGTAGCCTACGTACTCGTTGCCCGAGCCAACGACGAGCCGGATCATGTTGCGCGGCTCGGCGAGTCCGCTGGCCTCGACGACGATGACGTCGATGTCCGAGGTGCGGTGTGCGAGCCGGTCGAGCATCGCGTCCATGTCGGCGACGTCGACGGCGCAGCACAGACAGCCGTTGCTCAGCGAGACCATCGAGTCGACCTGTCCCGCGACCATCATCGAGTCGATGTTGACCGCGCCGAAGTCGTTGACGATCACTCCGATTCGCGCACCACGGTTGTTGCACAGCAGGTGGTTGAGCAGGGTCGTCTTCCCGGAGCCCAGGAAGCCTGCGACGATCACCACGGGGATCCGCTCGTTCGCCATGAGGCGAGCGTAGCGGTGCGTCCCGTCCGGCGGTCCGGCGACGGGACGCACCGCGGCCGGGTCAGCTGCCCCGGCGGATCCACTCCTCGAGGTGCGGGGACTCGGTGCCGATCGTCGTGCCGTCGCCGTGACCGGTGTGCACCTTCGTCTCGGCGGGCAGCGCGAATAGCTTGTCCCGGATCGAGCCGATGATGGTCGGGAAGTCCGAGTAGGAGCGCCCCGTCGCCCCCGGCCCGCCGGAGAACAGGGTGTCGCCGGTGAACAGCTCACCCGCCTCCGGCAGATACAGGCACGTCGAGCCGGGCGAATGCCCGGGAGTGTGGATGGCCTGGATGTCGGTGCCCGCCACCGTGATCCGATCACCATCCTCGAGCGGCCGGTGCCGCACCCCGGGGTGGGTCATCTCCCAGAGCACGTCGTCGGCCGGGTTGAGCAGGATCGGCGCGTCGAGCGTCGCGGCCAGTTCCGGGGCGACGGTGACGTGGTCGTTGTGCCCGTGCGTGCACACGATCGCCACCACCTTCCGGCCCCCGACGGCGTCGACGATCGGCGGTGCGGTGTGCGCGGCGTCGATCACGACCACCTCGTCGTCGTCACCGACGAGCCAGATGTTGTTGTCGACCTCCCACTCGCCGCCGTCGAGGGCGAAGGTGCCGTGGGTGACGACCCGGTCGATACGCAGACGGTGCCGATCCCCCGTCGCTCCGCTCGCCCCGGTCACATCCCCCGTCGCTCCGCTCGCCCCGGTCACATCCCCCGTCGCTCCGCTCGCCCCGGTCACATCCCCCGTCGCTCCGCTCGCCCCGGTCACATCCCCCGTCGCTCCGCTCGCCCCGGTCACAGGACCACCACCGAGCGCAGCACCTCGCCGCGGTGCATGGTCTCGAACGCCTTCTCCACCTGATCGAGGGCGATGCGCTCGGTCACGAACTTCTCGAGCGGCAGCCGGCCCTGCTGGTAGAGATCGACCAGCATCGGGAAGTCCCGCTCGGGCAGGCAGTCGCCGTACCAGGACGACTTGAGCGACCCGCCGCGGGAGAAGAAGTCGATCAGCGGCATCTCGAGGGTCATGTCCGGGGTGGGCACGCCGACGAGGACGACGGTGCCGGCCAGATCACGCGCGTAGAAGGCCTGCTTCCACGTCTCCGGGCGGCCGACGGCGTCGATGACGACGTCGGCGCCGAAGCCGCCGGTCAGCTCCGCGATCGCCTCGACCGGGTCGGTCTCGGCGCCGTTGACGGTGTGGGTCGCACCCAGGTCGGTGGCCCACTCGAGCTTCTTCGCGTCCCGGTCCACCGCGATGATCTTGTCGGCGCCGGCGAGGCGGGCACCCATGATCGCGGCATCGCCGACACCGCCGCAGCCGATGACCGCCACCGAGTCGCCGCGGGTGACCCCGCCGGTGTTGACCGCGGCACCGAGGCCGGCCATCACCCCGCACCCGAGCAGGCCGACGACGGCCGGGTCGGCGCTGGGGTCGACCTTGGTGCACTGCCCGGCGTGTACGAGGGTCTTGTCGGCGAACGCGCCGATGCCCAGGGCCGGGGTCAGCTCGGTGCCGTCCTCGAGGGTCATCTTCTGCGTCGCGTTGTGGGTGTCGAAGCAGTACTGCGGACGGCCCCGCTTGCAGGCGCGGCACTGCCCGCACACGGCCCGCCAGTTGAGGACGACGAAGTCGCCGACCGCGACCGAGTCGACGCCCTCACCGACGGACTCGACGACCCCGGCGGCCTCGTGGCCGAGCAGGAACGGGAACTCGTCGTTGATGCCGCCCTCCCGGTAGTGCAGGTCGGTGTGGCACACTCCGCACGCGGCGATCGCGACGACGACCTCGCCCGGCCCCGGGTCGGGGATGACGATCGGCACGACCTCGACGGGAGCGCCCTTCGCGCGGGCGACGACGCCCCGGACCTGCTGTGGCATGACGGTGTCTCCTTCTTCTCGTGCGGTGCTCGCGCAACGTCGGCGACGTATCGCGATATGCGCACACGCTATCGGCGGCGAGACGCCTCGGTACCTGATCGAAGGACGGGCTTCACCTGCCCGAAAGACCAGCCCCGCCACTTTTGCCTGAAGAATGCAGAAGTGTCGTTGATCGAGTACGAAAGTCGGGTTAGGCTTAGGTATGACCGCCCTCACAGGGCGCAGCGTCCAGGCGAGGCGACCCCTCGCAGGCCCGAGGAGTGCAATGTCGATCGCCAACACGGTGACCCTCCCCCACCCCCGCAGCGAGAGCTGGGATTGGCAGCTGCACGCTGCGTGCCGCGGCCACGAGTCGTCGGCCTTCTTCCATCCCGACGGCGAACGTGGGCACGCGCGCGAGCTGCGCGAGTACCGCGCCAAGCTCGTCTGCGCCCGATGCCCGGTTCTCGAGCGCTGCCGCACCCACGCCCTGGAAGTCGGGGAGCCGTACGGTGTCTGGGGTGGAATGTCGGAGTCCGAGCGTCGCTCGCGCCGGGCCGCCGTGAATCGGTCCACCCGGTGGGGCATGCTGGGGCGCTGACGAGCGCCCCGGCGTCGACCGACGGAGGCACAGATGGACTCACCCGGCCGCTCCGGCGCACCGGTTCTCGTGATCATGGGAGTGTCCGGCTCCGGTAAGTCGACCGTCGCGGCACTCGTCGCCGACACCCTCGGATGGGACCTGCTCGAGGGCGACGACCTGCATCCGCGTGCCAACGTCGAGAAGATGGCCGCCGGCCGGCCACTCGGCGACGCGGACCGAGCGCCGTGGCTCGCGGCGATCGGCGAGTGGATCCGGCACCACACCGCGCGAAACCGACCGGGGGCGGTGACGTGTTCCGCACTGCGCCGCAGCTACCGCGACGACCTGGCCGGTGAGAACGTGGTCTTCGTGTACCTGGCGGGCACGCGCGAACAGATCCGGGAACGACTGCGCGCACGGCGCGGGCACTACATGCCGGCCGGCCTGCTGGACTCGCAGTTCGCCGCGTTCGAGCCGCTCGAACCCGACGAGGCGGCGATCGTCGTCGGCATCGACGCCGAGCCCGCCGAGATCGCCGCCGAAATCGTCAGGCGCGCGGCCGAGTGGACGCCCGGGACGGACGTCAGCCCGCGGCCTTGATCCCCGCCTCCGCGCCGAGCGCGGCCGCCTCTCCGCGGGTGCTCACGCCGAGCTTGCGGAGCACCGACGCCACGTGGAACTTGACCGTCGATTCGCTGACGCCGAGCCGCTCGGCGATCACCCGGTTCCGCCGGCCGGCGACGAGGTGCTCGAGCACCTCCACCTCACGGGGCGCGAGCACCGCCAGCGCCTCGAGTGCGGAGCTACCGGCCACCGGAGCGGGCATGTCGAGCGGTAGCCGCGCCGCGACGCGGCAACCCCATCCCGGTGTGGACTCGGCCTCCACGGTGCCGCCGAGGGTCTCGGCCCGGTCCCGCAACTGCCGCGCGAGGTCGGCGGCGTCGGCCTCGCCGTCCCCGTCGTCCCGGATGTCGATCAGCAGGTCGCCGCCGTGACAGTGCCAGGCGACCCGGACGCGGCCGAGGTCCGCCTGCGCGGACATCGCGAGCACCGCGCCGCGAGCGAGAGCCCGGGCGGCATGCGCGACCTCTCCGGGCAGCGCCCGCCCGTCCACGGGTGGGGCGACCATCTCGAGAACCACCTCGCGGTGCCGGAGCAGACCACGCAGCTCGCCGTGCAGCCGAGCGAAGGCCGTGGTCACTGCCTCCTCGGCGAGCTCGCGGTGACGGTCGACGGCCGAGCGGAGCCCGATGAGGGCATTGGTGGCGGTCTCACGCGCGGTGATGCGCGCCCGGGTGTCGTCGAGGTCCTTCGACCGCAACGTCGCGAGGATCGACTCGAGTGTCATCGCATGGGCCTCGGTGAGCTCGGCGACGGTCCGTGCGCGTTCGGACGAGGCGGCACGCGATTCGGCGAGATACGCCGGGCTGGCGTTGCGGACCTGGAGCTGGATGCCGGTGGCCACGACGGCGAACAGTGCCCGGACCAGCTCGAGGGGAATCGCGGCGGTGCGGGCACCGTCCGGGACGAGCACGAGCAGCGTATCGGTGGCGTCGAGGATCACCCACACGTCGCGGTCCCGGCCCGCGATCCGGGCCGGGCCGCGACGGATCTGCCCGGTGGCGAGTTCGCTCCGGATGCGGTCGAGTTCGGCGATGGTCACCCGGTCGACGACACCGGGGTCGCCGGCCACCTTGCGCGGCCGCCCGGTGCATTCCCGCGTGAAGATCACCAGGGCGGTGTGCGGGACCAGGTCGGTGAGCAGCGCCGAGAAGCGCTGGCCGATCTCGGTGAGCGGCCCGACCAGCACGTCCCGTAGGTGCGTGATCAGCGTGTCGGGGGCCGGGATCGCGGTGCTCACTCCGGCCACGATAGCGCGGACGCCCGGGGAACCGGCTCCCCGCTCGGTGGGCGCTCCCCCGGGCGCGCAGGTCGGCGGGCCGGGTGCACGTCCCGGGGCGGCGGTGCTGCTCACCGCGCCGGATCGACGCGACCGGGATCCGATGCTGCAACCGAACAACGCGCTCGAGTGCTGGACTAGCATTCCGCTCAGAGTCGTACCGGCCCGGCCGGAGCAGTTCCCGAGGAAGGGGTGAACACACCGTGACCCCTACCGGCGCCGCCCGCCCGGCCACCGGTTCCGTCACGGTACGGGCGCTCACCCTTCTCGAGGCGTTCACGCGTGAGCAGCCCAGCCTGACCCTGAGCGAGATCTCCCGGCGCACGGGTCTGCCGCTCACCACAGTGCACCGGCTGGCCGGGGATCTCACCGAATGGGGCGCGCTGGAGCGCGACTCGTCCGGCGGCTTCAGCGTCGGGCTCCGGTTGTGGCAGGTCGGGGCCCTCGCGCCCCGCGGTGCGCTGCTGCGCGAGCTGGCACTGCCCGTGTTGGAAGACCTGTCGCAGATCACCCAGGAGAACGTGCAGCTCGGCGTGCGCGAGGGCACAGAAGTGGTGTTCGTCGAACGGCTGGGGGGTCAGCGGGCGGTGAAGACCCTCGCCCGGGTCGGCAGTCCCTTTCCCCTCCACGCGTCCGGCCTGGGACTCGTGCTGCTCGCGTTCGCCCCGCGCTCCGTTCAGGAGGAGGTGCTGTCGCGGCCGTTGGAACGGTTCACCGAACGCACCCTCACCTCACCGGCCGAGCTGCGCCGGGTCCTGGCCGAGGTGCGCCGTTCCGAGATCGCGGTGAGCGACCGCCAGGTGACGATGGAGGCAGTCTCGGTGGCCGCACCGATCTTCGAGCGGCCCGGGATCGCCGTCGCGGCACTGTCGATCGTCGCGGCCGCCGACACCGCGCAGGTCACCGCATTGACCCAGCTCGTGCGCACCGCGGCGCGTGCGATCGGCCGCGCCCTGCGACCCGGCGGATTGACGAGCAGCGATGGCTGAACCCGCCCGCACCGTGCCGCGGTTGCTGTTCGACCGGGTCGCCCGCACGCCCCATGCGGAGGCGTTCCGGCATCCCGCGGGTGACGACTGGTCGAGCGTGTCGTGGGGCGAGGTCGGCAGCCGGGTCACTGCGCTGGCCGCCGGGCTGATCGGACGGGGCATCGCCCCGGGCGCGCACGTCGCCGTCTGCGCCGTCACCAGCTACGAGTGGATCCTCGCCGACCTGGCGATCGTGTGTGCGGGGGCGGTCACCGTGCCGATCTACCCCGCTACCCCGCCGGCGGACGTGGCGGCACTGCTCCGGCACTCGGGCAGCGTGCTGACGTTCACGGACCGGCCGCTGCCCACCACGCCACTGCTGTACCTGAATCGGCTCGGGGAGCTCGAGGACGAGGGCCGGCGCCTCCTGGCCGCCGATCCTGAAGCGGTGGCGGCCCGCATCGCGGGCGTAACCCCCGACCACCTGGCCACCTTGATCTACACCTCCAGTTCCGACGGCACCGCCAAGGGTGCCTGTCTGTCGCACGCTGCCGTCGCCTACGAAGCCCGGGCGATGGCCCGCCTGGGGATGCTCACCTCCTCGGACCTGCAACTGCTCTGGTTGCCGCTCTCCCACGTCTTCGGGCGCGCCTTGCTGTTCGTGGGCGTGCACCTGGGGTTGCCGACGTTCGTCGACGGCCGCGCCGACCGGGTGGTGCGGCACCTCGGCGACGTCCG
This sequence comes from Rhodococcus ruber, assembly GCF_016804345.1. Taxonomy (NCBI): domain Bacteria; kingdom Bacillati; phylum Actinomycetota; class Actinomycetes; order Mycobacteriales; family Nocardiaceae; genus Rhodococcus; species Rhodococcus ruber. The sequence continues at coordinate 3,768,016 of NZ_CP044211.1, forward strand.
GCCCACCTTCCTCGGATCCGTTCCCCATGTACTGGGCAAGATCCGCACCGGCGTCGAGTCCGGCGCCGCGGATCTGGGTCGATTGCGATTCGTGCTGTCCGGGTCGGCCCGGCTCGCCCGCCCGCTGGCCGAGTGGTTCGACGGGGCCGGTGTGCCGGCCCTCGAGGGCTACGGCATCACCGAGACGGCGGGACCGTCCTGCGTCAACCGCCCGGACAGCCGGCGTCTCGGCTCCGTAGGCCGGCCCCTGCCCGGCACGCAGGTTCGTATCGCCCCCGACGGGGAACTGCTCGTCCGCAGCCCTGCGGTCATGGCCGGGTACCACGACGATGTCGAACGCACCGCGGCCGCCATCGACCGCGACGGCTGGTTCCATACCGGCGACCGCGGCGCCGTCGACGACGACGGATTCGTCACCTTGCGTGGCCGTAAGAAGGAGGTGTTCAAGACCTCCACCGGCAAGTACGTCGCGCCTGCTGCCGTCGCACGCCGGTTCCGGGCACTGCTGCCCGACGCGGACCTCGTCGTGGCAGGTGAACTCCGGCCCTACTGCGTGGGACTGGTCGTCCCCATGTCGGACCGGCCGATCCCACCGGCGGAGGCCGCGGCCGCCGTCGACCGGCTCAACGCGGACCTCGGCCGCTGGGAACGCATTCGCCGGTTCATCGTGCTGCCCGCACCGCTTCCGCCGACGGACGTCGACGCGCACGGGCACCCGCTGCCGGAGCGGGTGCTCGTGCGCTGCGCCGACGTCGTGCAGCGTTTGTACGAGGATTGATCAGGGACGGTAGCCCGGCTCGGTACGACCGGCGTCCCAGGTGCGATCGGCGTCCCAGGTCGACACCGCCCAGATCACCACCACGTCGATCGCGATGATCGCGAGCGACCAGCCCGGGTAGTAGGGCAGCCACAGGAAGTTCACGATGATCGACAGCGCCGCGATGACGATCGCGGCGACGCGCGCCCACGTCGCCCCCGTGACGAGCGCGAGACCGACCACGGCCACCAGGATGCCCAGGATCAGATGCACCCAGCCCCACGCCGTGACGTCCCAGGAGAAGGTGTATTCCTGCCCCACGACGATGATGTCGTCCTTGGCGATCGCGGCGATGCCCTGCAGGAACTGCAGGACGCCGACCGTGGCCAGCAGGATGCCGGCCGCGATCGACGTGCCGGCGGCGAAACCCTGCTTCAATCCCGAGCCGGTCGCCGGCCCCGATCCGTGGCGGACAGCGGCGGCGGGGCCGCCACCCTCGTGGGCACCACCCGCATGGCGCGCAGACGCACCCGCTGCCGCAGTGGCACCCGAACCGGCAGTAGCACCCGCACCCGGTGCGGCACCGGCACCGGAACCGGCAGAAGAACCCGGGGTAATGTTCGAACCTTCGGACACGACAGCTCACCTCTCCCGTTTTCGAAGCGATCCATCACAGTGTGCGCCGCTACGAGAGAGCATGAAGCAGGTTCCGAGGGGGAAATGTCGGCATTGCCCGGGATACCGGTCCGGCCGCGCAACGATCGGGGCGTCCCGGAGGGGGTGGAGAGGGTGCGGGAGTGGAGCTAAGGGGACTCGAACCCCTGACCCCCACACTGCCAGTGTGGTGCGCTACCAGCTGCGCCATAGCCCCTGAACAACCGGACCACCCGAGGTGGCCTCTCACGACAAGAGGCGAGAGCATTCACTCTCGCCTCGTGTCGCGATGGTGGAGCTAAGGGGACTCGAACCCCTGACCCCCACACTGCCAGTGTGGTGCGCTACCAGCTGCGCCATAGCCCCGTACCGTCACCCGGGATTTACTCCCCGGTGCGAAGAGAAAATTACACCATCGCCGTCGACGACAACAAATCGCCTGGTCAGTGCGGACCGGGAGGCGACGGCGGTCGTCCGTCCGACCACCGTCGCCGCCACCTCAGCCGAGCTCGGCCACCCAGTTGTCGTTACCGAGTGCGTCGATCACGGTGCCGTTGTGCACCACCGCGGGGGTGCCGGACGCGCCCGCCGCCGCGAGCGCCTGCCGTCCCGCCTCCGCGTCGACCGCAGCCTGCTCGACGCGCGCGCCGTCGGCGACACACTGCGCCGCCTCGTCGGACGCCCCGGCGTCCCGTGCCATCTGTGCCAGCTCGGCATTGGTGAGGTCGCTGTCGCCCCGCTCGGCGGGCTGGTTCTCCGGCGAGAGCAGCGCACCGTGGAACGCGGAGAACGCCGTCGCGTCCCCGGCCTGCGCGACGCACTGACCGGCCGCGACCGCGCGGGTCGAGTAGTCGCCGCTCGCCGAGAGCTGATCGAGGAACGCGAGCATGTGGTATCGCACAGCGACGTCGCCGGCGTCGATCGCCTGCGCGAGTTCCTGACCGTGCTTGTGCTCGAGCTCGGCGCAGTACGGGCACAGCGGGTCCTCGAACAGGTCGATCGTCGTCGCGGCGTCGGGGAGGCCGAGGAGGACGACCCCGTCGTCCTGCAACTCCACCTGCACCGCCGCGTTCTGCACCGTCCCGTAGCCCTCGTTGCGCGCCTTGCTCCGGTTCGCCTGCCACAGCACCCCCCCGATGACCAGCACCGCGATCACCACGACCGCGATCCCGCCGAGGATGAAGGTGGACTTGCTCGACGTCGGCTCCGGCGTGTACTTGACCGGTTTGACCTTCTTGGCGCTCACGAAATCTGCCCTTCGCTGTCCGGGTATCGATGCGGGATCACTCTGCCATCGCGGGCTGAGTGCGTGCTGAGAGCCTCGCCCGGGAGCCGGGACCGAGCGCGAGCGGACTGCGGGGGAACACGGTCAGCCATGCGGCCAGGGCGAGGAAGCCGAGGTCTCGTGCGATTTCTCCGGCGTAGTCCCAGCCGTCCACGTCGGCGGCCCCACCGCCACCGAAACACCCGCAGTCGATCGACAGCCCGCGCGCCCACACCGACGCGATCACGCCGATCAACGTCAGCAGCGCGGCCGCCCCCACGACCGCTGCCGCGCGCACCGCGAGCCCGATCAGCAGCAGCAGTCCGAGCACGAGCTCGAGGATCGGCAGCCCGGCCGCGACGGGCCGCACGAGGACCTCGGGCAGCAGCTGGTACGCGCGGACGGCCACCACGGTCTGCGACGGATCGACGAACTTGATCCAGCCGGAGATCAGCCACACGGCGGCGAGACCGAGCCGGGCGATCAGACTGAGCAGGGGAATCCACACGTCATCGACAGTACCGAGGTCGACGCTCAGCGCTCCGTGGCTTCGGTCACCGCGGGTTCCCGGGTGAGCCGCGGCGCCAGCGCCCAGGGCACGGCCACCAGCAGCATGACGGCACCGGTCACGGCGAAGGCGGCCCCGTACGACAGGTGCTGCGCCAGGACTCCGGCGGCGACCGGTCCGATCACCGCGCCCACGTCGGCGGTCATCTGGAACGTCGCCAGCACCGGGCCGCCGCGCGCCTTGCTGCCGACGACGTCGGCGACGGACGCCTGCTGGGCCGGGTTCATCAGGCCCGACCCGACGCCGGCCAGCAGTGAGGTCGCGAAGAACAGCGCGAGGTTCGTGGTCAGGCCCATCGCGATGGTGCTGGTCCCGCACACCACGAGCCCCAGCAGGACGAACGGGCGGCGGCCGAACCGGTCGGACAACCGCCCGGAGACCATCAGGACCAGGGCGTTGCCCACGGCGAACACCGTCAGCGCCACCCCGGCGAGCCCGGCGTCGCGTCCGAGCACCTCTACGACGAACAGCGGCACCATCGCCACCCGCACGCCGAAGACGACCCAGCCGTTGGCGAAGTTCGATCCGAGTGCGGCCCGGTACACCGGCGACCGCAGGGCCTCCCGCAGCCGCATCGCGGGCATGCCGGCGCCCGAGTCCGGCGCGGCGAGCGCGGAGTGGCGCAGGCTCACGAACACGACGGCCGCTGCGACGAGGAGGGCCACCGCATAGATCAGGAACGGTGCCCGCAACCCCAGTCCTACCAGCGCGCCGCCGACGAGCGGACCGCCGATGTTGCCGAGCAGGAAGCTCGTCGCGTAGAGCCCCGACACCCGGCCCCGCGCGTTCGGTGGGGAGATGCGGATCAGCAACCCGAACGCCGAGACGGTGAACATGGTCGAGCCGATCCCGCCGAGCGCCCGGAACAGCAGCAGCTGCCAGTAGTCCGTCGCGAAGGCGCAGGCGCCGGTCGACAGCGCCACGATGAGCACACCGGCGGTGTACACCGGCCGCTCCCCCAGCCGCTGCACGAGTTTTCCGCTGGCGGGAGCGAACAGCAGCCGCATGGCCGCGAACGCGGAGATCACGACGGACGCCGCGGTGACCCCGACGCCGAAACTGCGCGCGAACTGCGGCAGCGCGGGCGCGACGAGACCGAAGCCGAGAGCGATGACGAAGGCCGCGCTGACCAGGACCCAGATCTCCCGCGGCAAGGCGGCGTCGCGTGTTCGCATGATGGGCCTGATGTTAGCGACGCGCACGACCGGTCCGGCAGGCGCGTCCCGCCGGTACGGACTCAGCCGAGAACGTGGGACACCAGGTCGCGGGCCGCGTCCTGGACCTGCGCGAGATGGTCGGGGCCGAGGAACGATTCGGCGTAGATTTTGTACACGTCCTCGGTGCCCGACGGCCGGGCCGCGAACCACGCGTTCTCCGTGGTGACCTTCAGTCCGCCGATCGCGGCACCGTTGCCCGGCGCGGCGGTGAGGGTCGCGGTGATCGGCTCGCCGGCCAGTTCGGTGGCGTCGACCTGTTCGGGCGAGAGCTTCCCCAGCACCGCCTTCTGCTCCCGCGTGGCGGGTGCGTCCACCCGGGCGTACGACGGGTCGCCGTAGCGCTCGGCGAGCTCGGCGTAGCGCCGGGACGGGGTCGTGCCGGTCACGGCGGTGATCTCGGACGCGAGCAGGGCCAGCAGGATGCCGTCCTTGTCGGTGGTCCACACCGAGCCGTCGCGCCGCAGGAACGACGCGCCGGCGCTCTCCTCCCCGCCGAATCCGAGGGTGCCGTCGAGCAGGCCGGGAACGAACCACTTGAAGCCCACCGGAACTTCGAGCAGCCCGCGGCCCAGGCCCGCGGCCACCCGGTCGATCATCGACGAGCTCACGAGGGTCTTGCCGACCTTCGCCTCGGCGGACCACCCGGAACGGTGCCGGTACAGGTAGTCGATGGCGACCGCGAGGTAGTGGTTCGGGTTCATCAGCCCCCCGTCGGGGGTGACGATGCCGTGCCGGTCGGCGTCGGCGTCGTTGCCGGTGGCCAGGTCGTAGCGGTCGCGGGTGCCGATCAGCGACGCCATCGCGTTGGGCGACGAGCAGTCCATCCGGATCTTGCCGTCGGTGTCGAGGGTCATGAACCGCCACGTGGCGTCGACGAGCGGGTTGACGACGGTCAGGTCCAGCCGGTGCCGCTCGGCGATCTCGCCCCAGTAGTCGACGCTCGCACCGCCGAGGGGGTCGGCGCCGACGCGCAGCCCGGCCTCGCGGACGGCGTCGAGGTCCACGACGTTCGGCAGGTCGTCGATGTAGGCGGCGAGGAAGTCGTGCCGGCCGGCTGCGGCGAGCGCCCGGGCGGCAGGGACCCGGCGCACCCCGTCGAGTCCCGCGGCGAGCAGCTCGTTGGCGCGCGCCGCGATCGCCGACGTCGCGTCCGTGTCGGCCGGCCCACCGTGCGGGGGGTTGTACTTGAATCCGCCGTCGCGGGGCGGGTTGTGCGACGGGGTGACGACGATCCCGTCGGCGCGGGCCCCGGATCCGGCGGCGGCGTTGTGCCGCAGGATCGCGTGGCTCACGGCCGGGGTGGGTGTGTAGCGGTCGCGGGCGTCGACGACCACATCGACGCCGTTGGCGGCGAGCACCTCGAGTGCGCTCGTCCATGCCGGTTCCGACAGCGCGTGGGTGTCGCGGCCGAGGAACAGCGGCCCGGTGACCTGCTGCGCCGCCCGGTATTCGACGATCGCTTGGGTCGTGGCGAGGATGTGCTGCTCGTTGAAGGCGCCGTCGAGGCTCGATCCGCGGTGACCCGAGGTGCCGAAGGCAACCTGCTGCAACGGATCCTGCGGGTCCGGCGTCACCGTGTAGTACGCGGTGACCAGGTGCGCGAGATCCTCCAGATCCGCGGCTGCCGCCGGTTGTCCCGCTCGTTCGTGCGCCATGTGACCTCCTCGTCCACCCGACCTTGCCCTGCTCATCTTGCCCGGCCTGCGTGCACCGCGCGCGTCGATCGCCGGCGGTCAGGACGTGAGGGCGAACCCGGCCCAGGCCGCGGCCGTCCCGGCCAGCACGCTCACCACCGCATATGCCGTCGCGGTGGCCGGGCGGCGCACGCGTACGAGACCGACCGCTTCGACGGCGAACGTCGAATAGGTGGTCAGGCCTCCGCAGAATCCGGTGCCGAGCAGCGCGAACGTCGCCGGTGCCAGCGCGGCGCCGGACAGCAGGCCCAGCAGCAGGCAGCCCAGAACGTTGACCGTCATCGTCGCCACCGGGACGCTGCGATAGGAGCGGACGTGCCGGCCCGCGAGGTAGCGCAGGACCGCACCGGCACCGCCGCCGACGGCGACGAGCAGGACGGTCATCGGGTCGCCGACCGGTGCCGCCACGCCTCACCGGTGGCCATCCCGACGCGTGCCGCCGTGAGTGCCCCGACGAGGGTCACAGTCACGTACAGGACGGCCGTCGCGGGGTGGCGGACGGTGTCGACGGCGAACGTGGAAAAGGTGGTGTAGCCGCCGAGTACGCCGACACCCAGGAACAGGCGCCACAGGCGATCGGGACCGAGCAGCGCGGCGACGAGGCCGAGCAGCAGCGAGCCGGCGACGTTGATCGCCGCGATCGTCCAGATGCCGGGGAACTGCACGGCCAGGGCGTACCGGGCCACGGCGCCCACCGCTCCGCCCGCGGCGACCACGGCCGTCGGCTTGTACTCCATGCCGGTAACCGTAGAGGTCCGGCAGATGCGAAGGACCCCGGCCGGGTGGCCGGGGTCCTTCGCGTTCCGGTGGAGCTGCCGGGAATCGAACCCGGGTCCTCCGCCGCCTCGCCAGGGCTTATGTGACTGGGTGGGTGTTGGCGGGGGCGGGTGGGTGCGGTTGGCGCAGCGTATCGAGTAAATCCGTGGGTGATGGTCGGCGCCGATTGGTGCCCGTAGTTCCGGGCGGTTTACGGGGTTTCCGGTTCATAAGCGGTACATCGCGATGCGGGCTGAGGAAGGCCGGTCCGCATCGCACCGATCGGAAGGAGAAGGGACATTGTCAGCACCTCGGGTGACACCTCGGGACGGCCTCTTCGTTGCAGCCCTCGGGCTGGCGGCACTGTGGCTGTCGTACACCGCACTGGCGGACCTGGCGGCGCGAGCGGGGTTGGGGCGCGCGCAGGCGGCCGTGTGGCCGCTGGTCGTCGACGGGCTGATCCTCGCCGGCACGTGGGCGGTGGTGACGTTCGCCGCCGACAGTGGGGCGCGGCGGTACGCGTGGGCGCTGCTGTGGCTCGGCGCAGTCGTGTCGGTGGCCGGGAACATCGCGCATGTGCTGTTGCCGGCCGGGCCGCTGCATCCGGCAGTAGGCACTGCGGTGGCGGTGGTTCCTCCAGCAGCCGCGCTGGCGGTGACGCACCTGGCGATCGTGCGCGCCCGGGCGCGCACGAGCACGACGTCGTCCAGTGACAACAACCGGCCGGAGAACATTGTTACCGAGCCGATCGCATCCGATGACGCACCCGCGTCGCATGCGTCAGCGCAGCTCACCGTGGTGGCCGCGTCCGAACCAGCCGAAGAGACGCGACCGGATGACGTACCGGGCGACACGGTGGACGCACTGCGTCACCGTGCGCGCCAGCTCCGCGCTGACGGGTGGTCGAACTATGCGATCGCGGATGAGATCGGGAAGTCGGAGGCGACAGTCAGGAGATGGCTGGCGGCGCCTGTCGCGTCGTAGGCTGGATCCTCGCGTGGGCGGTGGGGCTTCGGCCCGGGAAGCACCGCCCGCGTCCACACGGCGAAAGCGCCCCCATCCTCGCGACGAGGGTGGGGGCGTTTCCATGCGCCCTAGCCACATCGACATTTTGTCTACTCGCTTGACTAGAAACAGTCTAGTGGATAGACTAACGTTGTGATTGCAGAGCAGCCCACCCGGAAGATCCAGAAGCTCCTCAAAGAATCAGGTTTCACCCCGCAACGCACTTCGGGAAGTCACGAGATCTGGGACGGACCGAACGGAACGACAGTCTCGGTTCCAACCGGACACCGAACAGTCTCCCCGGGCGTCGTACGTCAAGTGAACAAGGCAATCGCCGCCAGCAAGCGCGAGTAGCCACACCGCTGGGGCCGGGAAACCGGCCCCAGCACCCCCGCTACACCGACACGACAGAACGGAACACCGACATGACTACCTATCGCGTGAACGTCACCCGCGAAGGCAAGTGGTGGATGGTCGCAATCCCCGAACTCGACGAACTCACCCAGGCGCGACGAATCGGCGAAGCCGAAGCAATGGCCCGAGACCTCATCGCACTCCGAACGATCACCGCACCCGACTCGTTCGACATCGACATGCACGTCGATGTCGAAGACATTCCCGACGCCGGTGCTCGCGCCGAGAAGATCCGCAACGAACGCCGCGAAGCCGAACGACTCGAACGGCACGCACTCGCCGAATCAAAGGTGCTCGCGCGTGAGCTCGCCGACCGTCAGGTGCCTGTGCGTGACATCGGCGAAATCCTCGGTGTCACCTTCCAGCGCGCCAGCCAGCTCGTGAACTCGTAACCTCCACGCGCCTGCGATCACACGGAATGCGCCCCACCTCACGAAGAGGTAGGGCGCATTCCTTCGTTCGGCTCGAACGCTCGAGGGTCGCTCGAGCCGGACTGACCGCATCAACTACAGCCGAGTGGACTGACTACGGGGTGAACACCCGGAAGTCATGCAAGACGGCCGAGCGGACCACCACCGCCGGACACGAGCTCGTCGTTCCGGATCGTCGTGCCGACGTACCGCCACGAGAAGGGGATCACCGAGTTCTCAACCGTGCCTTGCAGCATGATCACTCCGTTGACCCGAGCGGCGCACAAGCACTCCTCGCATGGATCATCGTGGCTGATGGTCGCACCAAGCAGTTGCGATCTTTCATTCCACGTCATATTATGACCGCACCCGAAGAGAAGGTCATAATATGACGCCCGATGAAATAGGCCAGCAGATCGTGACTCAGGCTGGCATCCTTGCGCCCAGCATGTACGAGGGCGTCTCCCTGGCCCTGGAGCAAGCCAACAGCCGCATGGAGGGCTTCCCGCATAAGAAGTACCCGCACATGCGCCCGATGGTTACGCGGGCCGCGCTCCGCGAATACCTCGAGAAAGAAGGCCTCCCGCCGGAGTGGCAAGTGGCCGGCAACCCGCAAGCAATGGGGCAGCTGTACTTCTCCGCGCCGGAACTGAATCTGAAACTGCGGTTCCTGAAGGAACGGCGCAAGACGTACCCCGGCGGCGTTCCGATCGCCGGCAAGAACGCCGCCCGCCAGAAGGCGTGGAGCTTGTTCAGCGAGGACGAGCTCGGTGTCCCCCAGCCGAAGCCGTCGACGAACGAACTCCTCCTTCTCTGGGACTACGCGAAGAAGGCGTCGGTGACTGCAGGTTTCACCCTCCGAATCGTCCGCCCGATCGCTCCCGGCATCTACGGCAAGCCAGTGCCTTACGACCTCGACATTGCGCTGAGGGCAGGGGGCAATATCTTTACCAACAGGACGTTCGCCGGAGACTCTGACGATGAGGACTTCTTCGGTAGCGCTGAGATCGATCGCGCAGAAAATGATGATGAATGAAACCCCCCGAGAACTCCTCGGATCACGCCTCGAGGCGCTGCGAGACCTCAAGGGCCTGACGCAGCAGGAGCTTTCAGAGGCCGCTGGTGTATCGCAGGGATTCTTGTCTCGGGTCCAGAATGGAACCCGGGCCCTTCCGGAGCCTTTGGCACTAGATCTGTGTCGGGTGTATTCCGTCCCGATGAGCTTCTTCGAGGTGACAGAGGGAGTAACAGACGCCGGTCAGTTCACTTTTCGGAAGAAGGCAAAGGCCAGCGCGCGTGACGAACGACGAGTGAAACGACTGTATTCAGAGGCGGCTCGCCTCTTCAACGCAATCTCCGAGACATCGAAGTTTCGCACGAGTGCCTTGCCTGACCCCGCCGAGTTCGACGGCGATCCAGAGGAATGCGCCGAAGCTCTGCGCCGTTCCGCCGGCCTGGGCCCAGAAGACCCAGTCAAGAACGTCACCCGGCTTCTTGAGCGGCATGGAATCGGAGTTATCAGCGACTTGGACGAAACCTTTCGTGCGGTGTCCGATCATGTTGGAGTATCCCGGCCAAACGTGGGTACCGACCGACCCCTCGTAGCTCTCACAAGTCAACTTCCTGGAGCCGTGCAGCGGCTTACCCTAGGGCACGAAGCGGCCCATTGGATCTTCGACCGAGACCTAAAGTCTCCTCTGGGGAGCACACGTAGCCCAGAGGAGGCTCGCGCATTCCGCTTTGGTGGCGCCTTGCTCCTACCGGAGCGAGTTGTTCGCAAGCGGGTGACAGAATCTCTGTCTCTACATGGATACTTGCGCATCAAAGCGGACTACGGGATCACAGTCGGCGCAATCACACGACGCGCAAAGGACATCGGCGTGATCTCATCCTCGCGCTACCGTAGCTTGAGTATCCAGCTGTCCTCACAAGGCTGGCGCACGAACGAGCCAGTCGAAGTGGCGCAAGAATCACCGCGCCTATTCCGGCAAGCACTGGAACAGGTGTACGGCCGCCACTACGTTTCGCTCGCATCCGACGAGTACGGCATCGAGCCCGCCCTGATCCAACGATGGCTGGGACCCGCACCACAGCCGAACCCCGGGGGATCAACCGATTCCAGCAACGTCGTAAGTGTCACTTTCGGAAGGTAGGAGCGGCTACCGCGGTGGCCTCGCCCAGCGAGCGGTCGAGGCCACCGCTTCTCGCGGCCGGTGTTTCGACCACCCCGCCGACGACGATGAGTTGTCTCGAAACGACGAAATGCGTTCCACCTCGCGAAGAGGTGGAACGCATTCTCACGTTGCCCGCATCACCGCCGGATAAACGGGTCGACGTACTGCTCGCGTAGATCGTTCATGTGATCGATGCCTGCCTGTACCTGCGGCTGCACCCGCTGAGCTGCACGCTCGAGCCCCACCTCGACGGCCTGCTCGATTTTCGCCTCCTGCGCCGGCGAGGTGCGGTCGACGAACAGGTTCGCAACGAGCAACCCCAGCGCACCGAGGATCGACGTGGCGATCGACAGCCACTGCGTCGACTGGTCCTCGGTGATGACGTTCAGCGCCACCCCGAGGGCGAGGAGCGCAGCGAGAACGCTGTAGGCGACCTGTCGGATGGCCGGCCAATTCTTGCCGATGTTCTTCACAGCTTCTTCTCCCCGAGGATTCGGTCGAGCTTGGATTCGATGCGGTCCAGCTGCACCTTCTCGCGGACCTGGCGGGCAGCGACGGTCTGCAGGAGTGCCACAAGGGAGCGGCCCATGTCGTCGGGGACATCGGCGTATTCGGGGCGGATGTCGTAGCCGTCGAACACGGCCTCGTTCCAGATGTCGCACCACATGTCGTACGGCCACGGCTCGTCCGGGGTACGCGTCGACGGGTTGACGTTCTGCGGTCTCGCGATCGGACGCAGGCGGCCCGGCTGCGGATGTAACTGTCCGGCGCCCTGCTCGACGAGGTTGGTCACGGGTTCCCCCTTGGGTTGGGCGCTGCCGAACAGCGCGCGGAGTTCTTCCTCGGTGCCACGAAAGGCGTTGACGTCGATGGATTGGCCGGCGACCTGGCCGCGTTCGGAGAACTGCAGGATGACCACCGGTGGCGCGTCGGTGTGGAACTCCGCCCAGCCGGCATGGCTGTCGCCTGGGTACAAGACCGACGCGTAGCCGGTGCCGAGGACGTAGTGGCTGTTCCAGATCGGCGGGGTTCCGTCGAGGCGGGGTGCGCCCATGTGTCCGGTCCAGTACCAGCGCGGCAGGTAGTTCGCGAACACCCGCATCCCGCGCTCTTCGATCGCGCGGATCAGGGCCTTCATGTTGTCCATCGAGCCGCGGGTGTCGGTGTCCTCGTAGTCCAGCTGCACCGGGATCGACGGGTCGCCGAGGTGGGCGAGGAGCGCGTCGGCCTGCCGGTTCACGTCCACATGGTTGCGGGCGAAGTGATAGCCGCCGAACAGGCCGGGGAAGTGCTCGCGCATCTGGTCGCGGGCGCGGGGCCAGTACGGGTCGCGGTAGTCGTCGCTTTCGGTGACCTTGTGGGTGGCGAACACGAACCCCTCGCGCTTGGCTGCGGCGAAGTTGAACGCCCGCTGATGGTTGCTGACGTCGATGCCGTAGAGGGTCATCGGTTTCCCTTCGGTGGGACGAGCTGCGCGAACCCTTCCCGCACGTAGTCGGAATACCCCTCACGCTGCACGGAGGTAGCCGGCGCGGGCGGTGCCTCGTCCGGGAACAGCGCCCCGGCAAGGAGAGGGAGTGGGTCGAGTCGGTTCGGGCCGGGCGGTGACCACACAGCCCGATGCCACTCGAGGTGCAGATGTGGGGCGACGCCGCCGTTCGTGCGCGAGTCCGGGTTGATGTGCCCGATCCGCTGGCCCGCCTCGACACGCTGGCCGTACTGGACTTCGGGGATGATGTGCCCGTAGATCGTGGTGCCCGCTCCGTCTTCGGTTGGGTGGTCGATCACGATCCACTGCCCGAACCCGGAGGCGGGCCCGACGTTGACAACGCTGCCACCCTGGACGGCGTAGATGGGCAGGCCGCCGGAGCCGCCGTCCCATCCGAAGTCGACGCCGAAGTGCATCCCGCCCCACCGAGGGCCGAACCCTGATGTGACGATGTGGCCGCGCTTGAGCGGCCAATACCTGGGCGACATGGCGACCACGGTAAAGACACACCGTGCACCGCAGACCTCGCCACGAACAGGCCGCTACTTCAGGCCTCCTGCCACCGCCTCGAACGCGGCGAACGCATCGAGCTGCTCATCCTCCTCGAACCCGACCGGCTTCTCCGACGGGTCCGGGCGGTAGAGCTGGAAGTGGAACTGGCCCAGCTCGTCCCGGGTCATCGACTCCCCGGCCACCGCCTCCACCACGTCGAGCAGCGCGTGCAGGTCCGGCAGCTGACGCAGCGGGTCGGCGATCCCGGCGAGGATCAGCTTTGCCCGAAGCGTGCGCCAGTAGGTCGCCGCCGCCAGCGCGAGACTGACGACGGCACGGTAGGGCGGTTGGTCCCGAGCGTGGCGATGCGCTTCATCACCTCCCCGAGGGACTTCACATCGAAGTCCGTCGCCGGGTCGAGCATGTGCACCAGCAGCCGCTCCCACGACTCGGGGTCGAGATGGTCCTGGACGAACAGGGTCACCATGTCGTTGCGCATCGCCGCCCCGACCGACTTGGAGGTGGCGGCCGTAAGCGAGCGCAGCGCCGTCGGCTGCGGCTTGCGGGCCCGCAGAGTGATGCCCTCGACGATGATCGAGTGCCACCGCCCGGCGCCCTGCTCGACGTCCTCGATCTGGGAGAACAGGTCGGCGTCGGAAGGTGGGGGGTCGAACATCGGACCCGGCGGTGGTGGAGCGTGTGAGGCCATGCGCGCCACCGTAACGAGTGGTGGTGAACTACAGCGCCGGGTAGGCGTAGATGTCGATCTGCGACTCGCCGGAGTCGACCTCCGCCTCCGTCTCGACGTCGCCCTGGTAGATGTCGCGGTACTCCCAGTACGTCGAGACGAACCGCAGCGCCGCCTTGAACTTCACCGTCTCCCCCGGCGCCAGGAGCACCCGGTCCCCGAGCACCGCCGTGCGCTCGCCCATGCGGGTCTCGATGACGCCGTAGTACGCCTCCCCGGCGGCGGTGACGCCACGGGTGTACCCGACCCCGAACTTGGAGTAGGCCGTGAGCGCCGACGGGTCAGCCGGCGAGACCCCGGAGGTCTGCCCGACCGACATCTGGATGTAGGCGGAGGACTGCGACTGGAGCACCACTCTCCCACCGGCACGAGTGAGCAGCGCGTAGGCGTACTGATCACGTGGCGTGGTGTTGGTCCACTGCGCCTGCACCTCGTGCAGCGCGACATCCTTGGCGACCCCGTCGTTCGGATCGAACGAGATGATCACCCCGTTGGCGTAGTTGAGCGCGACATGACGCCACTGCATGTGATCCTTCGGGCGCAGGTGCGTCCCGTCCACCATCTCGAAGTCGTCGAGGTCGACGCAGGGGTAAGTCATCAGATGCTCCCGTTCACCCACGGCGCGGCCCACAGCCGCAGCCTCGCCCACCGGGCGTACATCTCGTGCCGGGCGCTGGTGCCGGTGCGCCACTGCCCGGGCGTGGAGTACAGCGCCCGGTACCGGAAGTGCACCGACTCGCCCGGGTCGATCGGTCCGATGTCGACGTTGGTGACCCAGTCCGGGATGTCCCGGAAGATCCGCCCGAACAGCACCGAGGTCGCCGTCGACCGGCTCGCCTTGAGGCGCGCCCCGAACCCGTTGTTGGTCACCGCCGGGATCGGCGCCGCCGGGGACAGCCCGACGTCGAACGAGTACGCGTCGTCGATCGCGACGGTGTTCGGGTTGGAGGAGACCAGCGACCGGCTCGCCCGGTGCACGGTCATGTGCAGGTGCTGCGGGTCGTCGGTGGTGTTGGTCCACAGGATGTCGGTGTCGATGAACGGGATCCCGTCCGGCGCCCGCTCGGTGCTCCCGTCCCGGCCGGACGCCGACATGCGTTCTGCCACCATCCGCGGCATCCACGACGGGGAGAAGCCTGTGCCTTTCGTCGTCGACGTCATGAACTCGGCGGTGCACACGCGAAGACTCATCCCATCACCTCCAGGTCTTGTGTTGGGAAGGCGAGCAGTTGTACCCGGACCGGGTCGATCTCGCACTCGTGGAACGGGACGTTGTCGTTGGCGTTGTTCGACCACGGCGGCGGCGTCCACAGCGTCGCCCGGTAGTGGAACCGGAACGTCTCGCCGGGACCGACCGGGCCGAACCATTCCTCGGTGATCATCGCGTCATCCCAGATCCGCAGCAGACCGGCGTACGGCTTCGCCGCGGTGTTAGTGGACATGTCCACCCCGCCGCCGGACGCGCTCTGGTACTGGTTCGAGGTGTCCGGCACCCGCGGGGTCTCCTCGATCGCGACGGTGAACCGGTCCCGGACCTGGACGACGTTGGGGGAAGACACCGCGAAGTACCGTGAGCCGCGGTGGAGCCGGAACAGCACCTGCGCGGGCAACGGCGAGGTGTTGGTCCACGCCTGCACCCCCGAGTCGATCATCAGCTTCCCCGGCAGGTTGGTCTGCGCCCCGTACGTGCCATTGCCGACGGAGGGGAAGGACTGGTCGTACACGTGCCGCGGCACCGACCAGGGCTGCACAGACAACGCGCCGCCGGTGATATCGAGGTTGCGGGAAACACACACTTGCGCCATGTCAGCTCATCCGATCGGGAGACGGGTCAAGGACAGGGAGGTCATCGCCGACCCACCCACATACGGGCCGATGGTGAACGTGCCGCTTCCGGCCTTGCCGGCGGTGCACACGATCTCGGCGCCCTCGTTGAGAGTGAAGACCTCCGTGCACGAGAGCATCGGCTCAGCGCTGGCGCTCACCGTACGGTCCGCCGACCGGGGCGAACCGTCGATGATCACGAACGACTCCACCAGGACGTCGGCCAGCGCCCCGAAGTAGAGGCGGTAGTTGATCAGCCACACCCCGTTCTGCGGGATGACGAAGGTGGTCGAGCCCGGCGTGGCAGACCAGTCGCTCGACTGCGAGTCCACCGAGTCCCACGCGACCGGGGTGTGGGTGCCGCGGCTCATGGTCTGTGAGGTCTGCCGGGAGACCTTGATGTGCGACCAGCCGGACGAGACCGCGTCGGCCTCGCCCTCGCCCTCCGGCTTCTGGGCGAGCTTCACCGCGCCGCCGTTGACGTGGGAGGCGATCAGGTCGCCGGACTCCTGCTCGGAGGACAGCACCCACGGACCGATCCGGGTGGACGAGGGGTGCTCGACCTGCTCGACCCGCCGCTGCATCCCGCGCGCCCACTCGGCGTCGTTCTTGGGAGGCTTCACTTTCGCTGTGCCCGACATGTCACCTTCCCACCAGTTCGGCTATCTCCCCGCGGTTCTGGATCGCGACGAGCGTGATTTGCGTGTCGAAGCCGGCCGGGGATGCGGACACGTTCACCTGATCGATCCGCATCAGTGACGACACGCCCTCGGCCTGCACCAGCAGCACCTTTCCGGGGATCAGGTCGTCGAAGTCGACGTCCGCCTCCGGGTGCAGCGACGAGCTGGGCGGCAGCACCAGCACGTCCCGGATCGCCGCGGTCTCGGCGGCGTACAGACGTGCCGCCTTCTGGATGTTCGACACCCCGAACACGTCGTCGAGCGAGACGAGGGTCTGCAAGCGCAGCCCGGCCAGCGGCGCCGTCGCCGACTGCGCCCAGTTCTGCCCCTGCACCCGCACGTCGTTGAACGTGGCGGTGCCATCCCGCATCCGTTCGATCTCGACCAGGAAGTCGCACTCGGCGAGCGTGGCGACCGGCGCCTCGGGGAACTTGCCGAGGATGAACCGGCCCGCGACCACGGTCCACTCCAGGCCGAGCTTGACCAGGTCGTCGAACATCTGGTGGAGCATCCGCGAGTCCGCCACCGCGGCGTAGGTGAACGCGTCGGTCACCGCCGGGAGCACGATCGGCGGGGCGGTGATCCCGTGCAGCTCGTTCATCGAGGCGAGCACCGTGGCCGCGATCTTCGTCGGGTCGGTGTCCGCCCACTGCCGGGTGATCGGCACCCGGGTCCGCCACATGAACGTGCCGGTGTCCTTGGCGGTGATCCGGGTGCGAGTGCGCCCGATGGTCGCCTGCTGGATCGGGCCCGACCACACCGGGCGCTCCCCGTGCCACACGGTCACCCAGTGCACCCACGGGCGCAGGTCCTCGAACAGGTCCGGGTCGGCCTGCGTGAGTGCTGTGATCTCGCAGCTCGAGACCTCGCGCAGCTCCCGGCCCCAGGTGATGCCTTCCATCGACGAGCACAGCAGCGCCCCCAGCAGACGCCCGTCGGCGGTGTGCACCGACACCGCCGTGTCCTCCCACAGCACCTCCGGCGGCTGCGCCTTGCGCAGCACCGTCAGGTCGGCCTCGGTATGCCAGCCGATCACCGTGTCGGCGGTGCCCTCGTAGTTCTCCGGCTTGTAGAGGAACGCGTCGACCTCCCAGCCGATCGAAGGGGATACTTCGGCGGCGACGTCCAGGTCCACGCCCGCGGTCGTGGACCAGCCGAGCGTGGTGGGGTTCGCGGCGGCGTACTTCTCCGCCTCCACCGACGACGAGGTGTACCAACCGACCTCCGGGCCGGACGATGCCGGATGATCCTGTGTGGTCTGGTCGAATGCGAGGAACGTGCTCGTCGCGGTGACCCGGGTCCGGGTGGTGAAGAACGAGTCCGAGTAGCCCTGCAGTTCGAGAGTGTCCCCGGCGGTGACGCTGTGCCCGGAGATCGTGCCCAGCACCCCGACGTTCACCGCGCTGCCGAGCACAGTGGACCCGTTCTTCACCACCCGGACCTGCTGGACGTCGCCGGTCGACTCGAACGACACCTGGAACGTGATGTCCCCGATGCCCGGGGCATTCATCACCAGGGCGTCGTTCGAGATGACCGTGTCCGGATACCCGGACCGCACCGTGAACGAGGTCAGCTTGACCCAGGAGGCGCGGGCGAGTGTCTGCGTCCCCGACTTGTTCATCCCCATCGAGGACATGAGTCACCTGCTCCCTTCTGCGGTCGTCGAGATCAGGCGGCGAGCGGGGTGTTACCGACGACCAGAGAGGTCATCGTCAGCGTGTCCCCGTTGACCACCGACCTCGGCGTGCTCAGCGCCCCGGAGAACAGAAAGTTGCCGCCGGTGGCGGCGTCGTGCACCGAGATGTGGGTGATCGTCTCGGTACCGGTCATCGCCCACGACCCGGACATCGACGCCAGGGTCATCGACCCGCCGGCCGCGGCGTTCATCGTGGCCTGCCGACGGGTAGTCACCACCGACGCATTCGACGCCCCGGCGGCGCCAGGGTCCCCGGTGTGCAGCTTGACGTACAGCCCGGCCACCGCCGCGGGGGCGACCCCGCGCAACCAGTCCAGCACCTCGTTCGCGACGTTGACAGCGCTCACTCCGACGGTCACGGCTGCTCCTCCTCGTTCTGGGTTTGCATGGTCTGCGCCCACAGCTCCGGGTCGTTCGAGACCTCGGCCTCGGCGATCGCCTCCAGCCCTACCTGCACGTTCACGAGTCTCGCTCCCTCAGCTCCAGGATCACCGTGTACTGCGCACCAGGAGCGGATTCGGCGACCAACTCCCAACACATCAGCGTGTCCAGCATTATCGGGCGCCAGGGTGCACCGGTCGGGGTGGTGACAATCCCGACCTGCCGCTGGCGCACCCCGTTGTTGTCGATGTACGGGCGTCCGGTGATGGAGTCGGCGACCACGGTCATCCCGCCGGGCAGCCCAGACACCGACATCGCTGCGGTCTTGTCGCACTGCTCAGTCGAGCCGCACGGACGCCAGAAGAAGTTCACCGTGAGCGGGTCCTCCCCGGTGTTCTGCACCCGCACCGAGACGGTGGTCTCCTCACATACAGAGGGCAGCACCCCCGACAGCTGCCAGGTGCGTCGCTCGATCGAGCACAGCGGCAGGCAGCCGCCGCACACCGGGATCTGCGCCGCCTCCAGCTCGATGACCGGCGGGGCGCACTCGGCGTTGTAGATCGTCGGCAGGTCGCAGCTGGCGGTGTCCTCGCAGTCCGGGGCGTGCGCCCACTCGATCGACTCCTCGACGATCGAGTCCCAGCCCACCGCAGCGGTGACCGACTCGCCGTACAGGTACGGGTTGGTGCACACCATCTCCCACTCGACGCGGAAGATCGAGCCCTGCCGATGCCGGGTGCCGCCGCCCCTCCCGGCGATCTCCACGACCTTCGGGGACGTGGTGAGCACCGTGCCGTAGGTGGTGCGCAGCTGGCTGGCAGGAGGAGCCGACGTGCCCGACGGATGAGCCCGGTAGAACTTCAGGTCCACCCCGCCGCGCACGTTGGACTGGCGCAGCACACAACTCAGCCAGTTGAGCCCGTACCGCGCCCCCGCGTTGGAACAGGCCACGATCAGGGCGGAGAAGGTCAGCTGCCGGGACCGGTCCCGCGCCCAGCTCGCCACCCCACCCGCACACACCGCCTCGGAGATGTCACGCTGCACCGGAACCGTGTCCAGGCCCTGCACGTCCATCACCCACACCCCGGCGAACTCCGCCGACTCAGGGCGGGACGCGTCGTACCACGGGGCGGTGTCGAGGGTGTACGGCCCGTTGTTGAGCGTGGCCTCCAGCTCCGGCCAGGTGTCGTCGTACGGGATCGTCACGTCGCACGCACACGACATCGGCGGTGCGATCGCCTCGTCATTGGCCGGCGCGGGAGGGCGCAGGTGGGCGAGCAACCGCGAGGAGTTGGTGAACTCCTCGCCGTTGAGCTCCATCCATCCTCGGAACGGCATCCCACACTCCTCAGCTGTTGAGCAGTGACAGCAGCTTGTCGGAGGTCTTCTCCGCCGCCTGCGTGCCCTGCACGGTCATCGAACCGATCTGGACAGTGCGGCTGCCGCCGCCGGACAGGCCCGACCCGTCGAGCAGGTCGACCAGCCGCTCGAAGCTGGCCGTCTGCCTGGGCGAGAGCACCCGCTCGGGCTGGACCGTGTTCTTCGGCAGGACACCGATGCCGTTGGCGATGCCGCCCTGGTCGAAGCTGTCGATCGCCGCCCCGGCGCCGAGCCCGATGCCGCCGATCACCGCGGCGGCGGCAGCGGACAGGGCCAGGCCAATGATGCCGCCGAGTGCGGCGCCGAGGGCTAGGCCGATCGGACCGCCGATTGCCGCGCCGATTGCCGCGCCGATCGCTGTGACCGCGACGGTGATCATCGCGGTCATCAGCGCCATGAGGATCGGCAGGACGACGTTGAGCATCAGATACCGCAGCACCGCCTTGATCAGCTCCCGGTTGATCCGGTTCTGTTCGGCGATGACCAGGTCGGTGCTCGATGCCGAACGCTCCAGCAGCGAGGCGGTGTCCGAGAGCAGCGCGCCGGTCTCGTCGAACGTCTGGAACTGCTCGCCGCGGAACTTCTTGATCTCGTCGGCGACGGCGTAGATCGTGTCGCGGATCTGGATCTCCACCCCGGTCAGCCGCACGATGGTGTCGACCAGGAATCCGCCGGAGTTGTTCTCGTCGCCGAGCACGCCGCGGCTGTTGTCCACGGTCGACTTCTGCTGCTGCAGCGCCGCCTTGGCAATGTCCATGCCGACCTGGAGAATCGCCTGGCTGGCGGTGTCGGTGACCGACACGACGGCGTTGGACAGCTCGGTGGCGAAGTCGAACGCCGAGCCGGGCGCCCCGAACGGCGGCGCCGGGTCAGTGGATTCGCCCGAGACGTCGATGTCCTTCACGGCCTCGGTGGTCTTGTCCTGCGCGGCGGTGATGTCGCCGGTGGATGCCTCCAGCGCTTTCTCTACCAGCCCGAGCGCGGATTGCATCGCGGACTGCACGACCGGGCCGAGCACTCCGCCGGTGAGGCGGTTGGTGACCTCGACGAGTTGCTTCTCGATCTGCCGGTACTGCTCGGCGACGACGAGGGCGGTGGAGGACTCGTTGCGCTTCGCCAGTTCCGCGGTCTCCGAGATGATCTCGCCTTGCTCGGTGAGCTGCGCCTGCGTGTCCTGCATGAACCGCAGCGTGTCCGGGTCGATCTTCTCCGCGAGGTCCCTCGGGGTCGGGGCCATGGCCGCGACGATGTCCCCGGCCACCTTGGACGCGCTGCTGCCCAGTGCCTCGACCACCGCGTCGCGGACGTCGAGGATCGCGTCGATGACCGGGTGGTCTTCCTGTATGCCGTAGCTCGACAAGGTGCCGTCGTAGTCGCCCTTCTCTACCAGCGTGCCCACCGACCCGGCGACGTCCTGCACGGCGAGCGCGGTGTCACGCATGGTGAGCACCGCGTCGACGACCGGGTCGTCCTCCTGGATCCCGAACCGAGACAGGGTGCCGTCGTAGTCACCCTTGGCGACCAGGGCATCGACCGACGTGGCGACCTCACGCATGGTCAACACCGCGTCGATCAGTGGGTGGTCCTCCTGCACCCCGAACCGCGACATCGTGCCGTCGTAGTCGCCGCGGTTGACCAGCGCGTCGACCGACGCTGCAACCTCCTGCATGGTCAGCGCGGCATCGACGAACGGGTGGTCCTCTTGGATGCCGACGCGGCTCAGCCCGCCGTCGTAGTCGCCATTGGCGAGCGCCTGGAGCGAGGTCACCAGAATCTCGAACAGTTTCGTCTGCTCCGGGGAGAGCACCCTTTCCGGGGCGATGACGTTCTTCGGCAGGAACCCCTTGCCGAACGCCAGACCGCCGGAGTCGAACGGGTTGAGGGTGTCGAGCAGCGAGGAGCCGAGCCCCTTCGCCGCCGTCCACGCCGACGACAGCATGTCGCCGAGCCCGTCGATCACCGCGTCGGTGCCGTCGGCGACAGCGTCCGCCCCGGCATCGAGGTACTTCGGCGGGACCGAGCGCCAGTGCGGCGGCGGCGAGCCGACTGCGCCGACGATCGCGCCCTTGATCGGGTCGGTGATCGCGGTGAGGACGTCGTGCACCTTCTCGCCGAGGAACGACCGTTGCTCCTCCGGGGTCGGGCCGACCGACAGGCCCTCACCGGGCTGGAAGAACCCGTTGGCGCCGATGGGCAACGTGTACACCCCGGCGAACGACCGGACATCGGGACCGGCACCGTAGTGCACGTCGCCGATCGCTCCGCCCGACTCGACCCGGGCCACCCCGAACATGCCCGGCACCTCGCCGAGCACCCCGGCGGTGTGCCCGCCGCCCGGACCGCCCGGGTCGTCGGTCACGCCGATGGTGAATCCTGCGCCGAGTCCCTTGGTGAAGCCCTGCGGGCCGACCGTCGGGTATCCGGCGAACGAGGCGGTGGCCCAGTACCGGCGCCAGGGGTCGCCGCCCAGGATCTCCGCGGCGATCGAGCCCATGAACCCGGAGCAGTCGAACGAGCTGCCCGGCCCGGTCGGGCCGGCCCACTGGTACGGCTTGCCGTGCTGCGCCTGCGCGAACCGGTGTCCCTTGGCGAGCTGGAGCATCCACGGCTCAAGCTCGATCGCGCCGCCGTCCTTGTACTTCGGGGCGAGGAGCGGGTTGAACAACCCCTCCGGGTCGACGTTGCCCAGGCCCTTGCGTTGCACCGCTGTGCCGTACCGCGAGAGGTTGCCCTCGCCGATAGTGGAGATGACCCGCCCGTTGTCCCAGGAGAACGGGATGCCGCGGGCGATCATGTCGCGGATCGCGTAGAGCACCCCGTGCCCGCCTGCAGCCAGTACCTCGGCTGCGGTGACCATGTGCTCGCCGTTCGAGCCCCACATGAGGATGTCGTCGGACGTGCCGGTGCCCGGACCGCGCAGCGCGCCGCCGGTGCGGTACTCGGGGATGGTGGGCAGCTCCGGGGCGGTGACCAGTCCGGGGATGAATTCACCGATCTTGTTCCACGCCTTGCGGATACCCTCGTTGTAGACCGTCCCGATCAGGAAGTTGATCGGCTTGGCGAGGAGGTTGCGCAGCCCGTTCCACACGTTGCCGATGCCGGTGACCACCGTGGAGAAGAAGTCCCCGACCGCCTGGAGACCGGACTTCATGCCCTCCCACGCGGGGGTGATGACGTTGTCGATCACCCAGCGGATCGTGTCGCCGATGCCGTTCCACACCGGGGTGATGACGTTGTTCCACAGCCAGGACGCCGCCGCCCCGACGCCATCCATGCCGGCCTTGATCGCGTCGAACACCGGCAGAATGATCGTGTTCCACACGAAGCTGATCGCCGCGCCGATTCCGTTCCACACCGGGACGAAGATGTTGTTCCACAGCCAGTTCGCGGCAGCACCGAGCGCGTCGATGCCGACCTTGATCGCGGTGAACACCACCGAGATGACGGTGTCCCACACGGTCTTGATGATGTTGCCGATGCCTTGGAATACCGGCACCACGACCGAGTTCCACAGAAACATCAGGATCGGCACGATGATCCCCATGATCACCGTCTGCCAGACGTTGAACACCGGCATGACCACCGAGTTCCACACGTAACTGATCACCGCGCCGATCGCGTCGAACACGGTGGTGACCACGGAGACCAGCGTGTTGAACGCGCCGACCAGGACGTTCGAGACGAAGTCCCAGATGCCCGACAGGATCGGAGAGATGAACTCCCACGCCGCCTGGAAGGCTCCCTTGACCGTCTCCCACGACGAGGCCAGGAACTCGACGAACGAGGACCACAGCTCGCGCCCGAGTTCGGTCTTGGTGAAGAACGCGACCAGGCCCGCGACCAGCCCGGCGATCGCGATGACGATGAGGGTGATCGGGTTGGCCGACAGGGCGGCGTTGAACGCCCACTGCGCGGCGGTGGCGACCCCGGTCGCCGCCGCCCCCGCGAGCTGCCCGACCCGCATCACCCCGGAGGCGACCGCAGCAGCGCCCATCGCCAGCCGGTTCGCCGCCAGCGCGGCGGTGTTGCCGCCGGTCGCGGCAGTATGGATGCCCAGGGCCACCGCCGAGGCAGCAGAGGCCACCCTCATCCCGACATAAACTGTCGCCAGCGCCCCGAGCGCCACGGCGAGCGCCTTCGCTACGCCCTCGTTCTCCTGGAAGTACTGCACCGTCGACCCGAGGGTGTCGACGAGCGCCGTCTGGAGTTGTCGTTGGAACGTCTCCAACGCCGCGCCCGGCCCCTGCGCGAGAGTATCGCCCATCTCGTCGACGGTGCCGGCGAACTCGCCGATCGCCGAGGCACCGTTGGTCAGGTTGCCCAGGAATTGCGGGATCTGATTCTTCGACAGATCCTCCAGCGGGGTGCCGAAGATCGCGACCGACGCCGCCGCCTGCTCGGCCGGGTCGGTGATTTTCATCAGCTCGCCGATGATCTGGTTGAACGCCTCCCCCGCAGCTTCCCCACCGCCGAGCAGAGCGTTCGCCATCTCGGTCGCGTTGAGGCCCATCGACTGCATTGCCTCGACCGCACCCTTGTCCCCGATGTCGGTGGCACGGATGACGAACTCCTTGATCGAGTCCCCGGCCTTGTCCATCGCGATCTGCCCGCTCTGCGCGGCGTTAACCACGGCACCCATCGCGTCCGAGCCGCTCATACCGACGGCGGCGAACGAGACAGCGTACTCGTCGAGCACCGGGATGACCTCACCGCGCAGCGCGGTCGGAACCTCCTGGAGACCACGAGCGAGCAGGTCGAAGCCCTCCACCCCGTCCTGGACCAGCCGGTTACGGATGAGGTTGTTGACCGCCTGCGTCGACTCCGCGACGTCGATGTCGAACGTGGCGGACAGAGTGAGCGCGGCCTTGGACAGCTTCTCGATGGTCGCGGACCCGTCGTCAGCGAAGTTGCCAAGGGTCGAAAGCACCGCCCCGATCGAGTCGTTGACCTGCTCGAAGGACGCGCCGTAGTTCTGCGCGTACAGCTCGCCCGCGATCCGCCCCGCCTCCGCCGACTCGGCAGGGTCCAGCCGCAGCTGGGCGGCGAGCTTGTTGCCCAAGCTGTCGCGGTCGAGCGCCGACGAGACGGTGTCCATCGCCGCACCAATACCGACGACCCCGGCAGTGACCCCGGCGAGCTTGCCGACCAGCCCGTCCCCGGACGACCCGAGCCCCTCGAACCGGCCGGACAGCTGCTCGGTCTCGTCGGTGGCGCCGTTCATCTCGCGGGTGACGTCGTTGATCGAGCGGAGCAGGTTCTCCAGCGAGGCGGAGTCGAGCTGGCCCAGGGTGCGCTCGGCGTGCGAGGCTCCGGCTCCGATCTCCTGACCGATGTTCTGTCCGGCGCGGTTGACCTCGGCGGTGAGCGCCTGGAGCTGCCACCGGTCGAGCTGGCGCAGGTGGTCCATCGCGTCGTCGGCGCCGGAGGCGATCCGCGACAGCGACGAGGCGTCGATCCGGGACAGGGCGGTGTTCGCGCTGCGCGCCGCCGAGGTGGTGGACTGCTCGACCTGCTGGCTGGTCCGGCTCACAGAAGAGGCGGTGTCACGCGCCGCCCTGTCGGCCTGCTCGGCAGCTTCCCGCGCCGCCCGGGCGATGTCAGCGAAGCCGGAGGTGTCGATACCGCCGAGCGCGCCCTCGACCTGCCCCATCCCGGTGCGCACTGAGCGCAGCACGTCGGACATGGCCGACTGCACGGCCCGAGTGATCTCGGACGTCAGGTCGTCGGCATCGATCGAAACGCCGATTCCGATGGAGCCGCTAGGGGTGGTCACCCCGTCAGGCTAGAGAGCAGTGGTGCAGGCTCAGGGCTTGCGGAATGCCGCCTCTGCCACGGACTTCGTGACCTCCAGGGCCACGTGCGCGGAGGCGCCACCCTGCACGAGACCGCGGTGCACGCCGGCGAGCATCGCGCCGAGCCGGGCTCCGGCCGATACCGCGCCGGCCAGTGACGCCGAAGCGTCCGAGACGATGTCCCGGACTGCCTGGGCCAGCATGTCTTCGTCTGCGCTCACAACTCGACACTAGCCGTGGAGCGACCCAACGTGGCGATCTCCTTCATCATCTCGCCGAGCGTGGCGGGGGTGAAGTCCGGGTCGTCCGGGTTCATCAGCCGCTCGTACATCCGCTCGTGCGACTCCTCGGACATGTGGTTCTTGATGAACAGCCCGACGAGGTCGTTCTGGAGCTTCTGCGGGACGTACTTGCCCGAGGCCAGCGCGAATCCGGCGAGCGCCTGCTCGCTCGGCTTGCGGACCTCCCAGTCCTCTCCGTAGAAGTCGGTCAGGATCTCGTGCGGCCACGGCTCCGGCTCGTCGACGGTGGCGACGGCGGTCTCCGCCTTCACCTCGCCGGACTCGTCGATCTCGATCACCTCGGGGCCGTCGGTCTTCTCCAGGCCGAGGCGCCGCTTGCGTTCGGCGAGGTCCGCCTCGTCGCGGGCGATCTTCGCGGGGTCGTCGTTGAAGCTGGTCATTCGAGGCCGTCCTTCGATCGGGGTGGTGCGACGCGGGTCAGGCTAGCCACCGGCAGTGCAGCGGCTCAGCCGAGCTGCTCGTCCCGGATCACCTGCTCGGCGGCGTTGCGCAGGAACGGACGGGGCCGGGTGCCGGGGTGGTTGACCGAACGGCGGAACACGGTGCGCCCGCCGGCGCCGGGGAACGCCAGCGCCCGGGCGTTGCGCGCCCGAATCACGTGCGGGCGGGTGCCCTCGTGCACCGCGGCGGCATAGCTGGCCGTTGCGGTCACGCCCGAGGTGACCCGGAATGGGCCGGAGAACACGATCGGGTCCTCCTGGATCGACCGCCCCAGGTTGCCGGTCCGGACCGGAACGTTCATTTTCGCCTGTGCGGCGATCCGTCGCGTCAGTGACGCGGCCTTGCGCGCCAGGATCGGCTGGACTTGCTGACCCAGCCGCCCCTGGTCGACCTGGAGCTCGTAGCGTGCGTCAGCCACGATCGTCGTCTGGGACGTAGTGCTCGCTGTCCTCGTAGAGGTTGATCAGTTCGTCGCGTCCGTCCTCGTTGGAGAACTCGATCTTCAGGTTGGTCAGGAATGCTGCCCACACTTCGCGCTTGGCGTTGCGTGCCGGGACTACGACGACGGGTTGATCCTCGACGGCCGGCTGTGCCGAAGTGGGATCGTCGTCGGCGACCACGCGGATGAACCCCTTGGAGATCAGCTTGTCGATGAACGGGCTTTGGGTCACCGTCATCTGTTCCCCGGTCGACAGCAGGACCGACGGGGTGATCGTGCCCTCGACAGTGATGCGCTGTGCCATATCAGAATCCTCCGGTCAGTTGGACGTATCCGGTCCCGATCCAGGCGATGACGCCACCCTCAGGGCCGTAAGGAACCACGGCGTCGATCGCCGTGGACAGCCCGCACTCGGCGCGCTCGATCTTGCCCATCGCCCGGCACAGCGCCAGGTCGATCCGCCACGAGTCGTCGATGCTGATCTCCGCCTCGTTGGCGTATTCCTCCCAGGACGGTTCGGCGTCGACGACCGCGCACCGCCCGACTCCGACTTCGATGGCGACCGTCGTCGGGATCCCGCACGGGGCTGGCCCGACGTACGGGGCCGGGAACTGCTGCGTCCGGTACCGGCGGACCAGACGCACCCACAGGAACGGGTGGTCGCAGCCCTCCCCTTCGCGGTGTGCGTCCCACGCTGCCAGCGGGGTCGCGTCCCCGGCGAACAACCGGACCTCGGTGGTGCCACCGCCGAGCGGAGGCATCTGTGAGTCCGGGGCGAACGCTTCCCGCAGCGCGGAGATCAGCTCGTTGAGGATGCAGTCGACGTCGCTCATCGGACGACCGGCCTTTGTTGGAGCGCTGTCGGGTTGACTGCGGCCAGCCAGATGTCTATCTCGGCGAGCCCGGTCTTGCCGGAGCGGTAGATGTCGGTGGGGTCGACCATCTGGTAGGAGACACCCTGCCGGGACACGGACTGCACGCGGCGCGGGAGACGGCACTTGCCGCCGCCGCAGGCGTCCAGGAACTCCTTGGTGAGAATGCCGACGAGGGTCCCGACGCCGTCGGGGACCGGGACGCCGCGGGTGTAGGTGACGGTCCATGTGCCGTCATTGCCGGATGGACTGTTCATGTCCTGACGTGGCCAGTCCGCGCCGTCGACGCGGTAGAGGCGGTCTCCTTCGAGATGCCATGCCGCCTCGTCGAGGGTGACGCCGGCGACCGTGACCGTGAGGACCTCGCCGACGGGGCCGGGTAGGTGGACGACCTTCGGGCCGGACGCTGTGCAGGAACCGGGGCATCCGCAGGTCAGGTTGCGCCACTGTCCGTCGGCGAATACTGGGAACCAGCCGGGTCCGTACGTTCCACTGGACGTCGAGCACGTCTGCGGGCACGGGCGGGCGATCACCGGGCATTGACCGAACTGCCGCCCGGACAGCGCCCAGAGCACCGACACGGCCAGGTCCTCGGCGTGCCTTTGCTTCACACGCTCCTCGGGGGTCGCTGCCTCGGGGAGGCAGGACCGGTCGATCGGCCAGGTGCAGGACATGGTCGTCACGGTAAAGACCCAGCGTGCAGTTGATAGTCCCCTGATGCGCGGGGGAATGCTGACCGCGACGTAACGGAAGAAACAAAGATAAGGGATGATCCGGGCATGAAACTTCGCACTGCCCTCACCGTCATCCCTGCTGCGCTCTTGCTCGCCGCCTGCGGATCGAGCACATCGGACACCGCCGAGTACACGGTCACCTCGGACACCGACAACACGATCAACGTCACGGTCGCAACCTCTGATGGCCTGGATGGTGTCGTCAACGCGGTTGCCGAGGAGTACAGCGATAGCCCGGACGGGGGCTACGACGTGATGATCTTCTGCGAGAGCAACGACGAGAAGCTCGCGTGGGGGCGCTTCGCGATCGGCAACCTCGGCGCCGCCCAGACCGGCATGGAGGAAGGCTCGACGGAGCTGCGGCAGACGTACGACGTCGAGTGCGGTTGATCCCAGACATGGCGAAAGCGCCCCACCTCATGTATCGGGTGGGGCGCTTTGCTGTGCAGGTACGGTTACGCGGCTCCGCCGAGGTATGCGGCGAGCACGTAGTTCCCGTGCCGGTCGAGGTTGTGCCGCGCCCGGTCGTACCGCGACGTCATGCAGGGGTCGAAGTGCCGGGCCATGATCTGCACGTCCCGCAGCGGGATCCCCGCGTCGAGTGGTGGCAAGGCCCCGGCCGGTGTTGGAGCACCATCCGGGGCTCATCTTGATTTGCGCGTTGGAGGCTACCGATCATTCCTGAGAGCAGCCTTGTAATCGTGGCCGCGGTACCGCGTACGCCTCGATTCAAACGATCAGGGACTCACCCCTTCGGGGGCAGGGCATTCTTCCATTGGTGGACTTCGGCATCACCCGACGGAGTCCGACGCCACGTGACCTTGACCTCCTCGTCGAGGCCTTCCCCCATGGCAGCATGAATCCCGAAGAACACTACGCTGGAATGCACATCCAGTGAGTCCCTGTGATGCGGTCCGTCGAGAACCGAGGGGCCCGATATTGTGACGTCGTAAACCCGTTCAGTGCCAGCATTGACGGCTTCATAGGTATCGCGATTCCGATGTCGGAGACTCCACGGAGGGACGTACCGATTCGCTTCCGCTTCCGCCAGGTCGGCGAGCCGACGTTGAGCATTGGCAGATTCCTCGGCCGCAGTTAGCGCCCGAACAGCGTCAGCTGCGGCCTCCGTTGCGGCCTTTTCCGCACGACGCTCAGCGCGGATTGCAACACCCGCTGCCAATAGCGCTGCTACAACACCAGCCCATGTAGCAACATCACCCCATTCCATGCGCGGACTGTACAGCGTCACGGGCCGCTACATCGCCGCGGCGTGCAGACTTGCATCTGCCTTCGCGTGACGGTAGGACTCCCTACCGATAGCGAGCTGCTGCGGGCAGAAGGTCTGCAGACTTCGCGATGTCTGCATAGGGTTGATCTTGGTCGTCGCTCCCCCCTGTTCGGCGGCCAGGCCCCGCCGGTCGGCTCCTCACAGTGATCACCGGCGGGGCCTCGTGCTGCGCGCGATATGGACGCCGATAGGGTCTGGGTGCCGCCCTCCCCGAGGTGGCTACGACGAAGGACTCGCCAGGTTGCTTAGCCCTGGCGGGGTCTTCTCGGTACAGAGTGAGCCTGCGGCTCACCTGTTTCCCCATACGCGCGTGGAGCATCTGCGCGATGATTGGTCGATGATCCGGCGCGCACACTTAACCGAAGTCGTCCGAGACCGTATTGATGAGGAAATCGCGGGGGAAGAGCAGTCCGATTCCCCCGATCTTGGTCGCCTTGATGAGCTCCAGAGTGAGCGAGAAGCTGCCCGCGCTCATTCCGAGCACCGCAGGCGCGCTGTGGGACCAGAAGCGATTGCCCAGGGCACCGTCTACTGCGCAGTAGATTACGAACCACAGCCCTGTAGCATGATCAGAGGCCTAGCGGACAAGTACGAGATCAAATACGTCCCCATGGACTGAGTATCCCTACGCCGGCGCCTGTCTAGGCTTGTTCCGACGGTGCCCCAGGTGCGAGAGGCGCGACTACTAGGAGCGCATTTCCCGAGTAGTGAAGCCGCGGCCGCAGTCCCCTATGCAGCGGTATTCGATAACCGAACGGTCAATTCCCTCGAAGGTCTGATCAAACTCGACGAGCTCTTCCATCGGTCCATCGCATCTGGGACACCGTTCGGGACTCTGCTCGTACTCTCTCGTCGCCATGCCGTGATTCTCCCATGTGGTGCCTCAGATCAGAGGGAATCGACGGGCACTCCCCGGCAAGGGCGTCGCGGTATGTAGTGAGCCGCTTATGCCGTGGCGCCGGTGGCCGCGGCGCGTGCCCTAGTGCTGTGGCGGTGTGGACTGCTCATCCGCGTCGAGCAGTCCGAGCATGCGGTTCGCGGCGTCGAGGTGGGCCTGCCACTCGTCCACCGCGGGCGCGCATTTTCGGGGGGCGGCGGGGGCATCGGCGTCGGGGACGTAATAACGCGCTACCGGGCACGTACATGTCATGGGGGCGGGAGTTCCGCGCGCCCCCGTGCAGGTTCAGCAGTACACGTCCTGTGCCGCGTCGATCAATTCGATTGCCGCCGACAGCGAGAACCCGGAGTCCACCAGGATTGTGGCGATGTAGCTGCCGGACTCGCCGGCGGCGAGCTGGTCGCACACTAGATGCCCGAGCCGGATCAGCTCGGCGTTACTGTTGCCGGTGCGGACCTGCGGGTCGAGCCGGTTCAGGAACCGGTCGTTCTGCACTGCGGGTACCGTCGGCGCCGGGGGACGCGGCAGGTTCGGGATCGGTCGCGGCGCGACCCGGGTCGTGGTGGTCGCCGTGGTGGCGGTCGGGGCGGTGGTGTCTGACTCGCGGCTCGTGAACTCCACCACCGCCAGCAGTACCGCGAGGAACACCAACGCCCCGACGCCGGCGATCCAGGTCTGCCGCTTTGACCGTGCGTCCATCTGGATCACGGTAGCGGCCGATGTTCGCGACGGCGTAACGGTTCATCGGCGCACCACAGGGCGGGGCCGAATGCTGTCTTATCCCCTCGGCACGCGGCATCCATCGCGTGGGGCTTCGCGCTTGACAAGATTCATCGCACCGATCGTGACCGCGACGACCGACGGGACGATGACCAAGACGTTGACGCCGGAGTACGTGGCCAAGAGGTACGAGATGGCGCCGAACAGCAATCCGATCACTATCAGCACCAAGCTTGAGACATCGAGACGGCGCCGCGACTGTGACTTATGAGTTGTTGTCACCTGCCGTCCTCCTATGATTCTCAACCTTCAGTACAGTCCATGTAGTCCGCCCGCGTCCGTTCTTCACAATTTTATCGGCGCGAATTTGGAGCCGGAAGATGTCGCTGCTGCTGATCGCGAGTCCCTCCGCCACGCGTCGGAGGAAGTCCGCGTCATCGACCGTAGCCTTCCGCGTCTGGCCAGCCGCCCTCACCTTCCACCTCGTCGGGTCACCGAAGTCGATGGCCTGCATCTGCGCATCAACCTCGAACGTTTCTACCGACTCATCGATATCGTCAGACGGCGCAACGCTGTCGTAGTCGGCGCGGGTAAGGACGAACGGCTCCGAGGGTGGCACATTCTCGCCCTCCCTCGAAGGTGCGCCGATGACATCGAGTTCTGACACCCGATCATCGCTCAACGGAGCCATGATCTCCCTCAGCTGCTTCTTGCGCCGACGCTTGCGCTTGTTCAGCTCGTCCCAGACCGCTCTCGAGACCTCGTTGACAGTGTCGTCCTGCCAGGTAATCTTCACGTTGCCGTTCTCAAGATGCTCGAAGTCCTGGACCTCGGCTCGCATCGACTTGGTGGAGAGCTGGATGATGCTAGCCACCGACGGAATGCCTGTCGCCGCAGCGATGCCCTCCCAGTTCTCGCCCGCCACGCGGATCGCTTCGATGATGAACGACCCTTCCTGCGGAGGCCGCACCAGCACCACGGAATCGGCGGGGCCTTCATCGTGGAAGGCGCCGGCCTTGTCGAAATCACTCACAATTCCTGCCAGTCCTCGCAGGACCTCCGCGACATCGGTGGCCCGCAGCTCGTGAAGGTCGGCATTCGATTTCTCGTCCCCATCGAACCGCAGTGTGACCGAATCGAGAACTTTACGCGTGTCTGTCATCCGCGAATCGTAGCGATGGATCGCACATTCCGACTCGCGGAGGTAAGAGGAGGAATGCGCCCCCACCTCCGAAGCGGGGCGCTTCGTGCCACCGTAGGATTGATCTTGGTCGCCGTTCTCCCCCAGCCGGCCGGGACCCCGTCAGAGTGGAGTCACTCCCGGCGGGGCTTTCCCTATCCCTAGGGAGGCTCATCTATTTCAGGGCCGTGTGCGATCCTCGAGCAAGTCAGATCGGCTGTGCGCTGCAGGGGCTGCACAGCCGGTCCGGCCGACGGCATTACCACGCGCCCACGATTACATGCGAGACGTGCGCAACCTGCGCAAGACGAATCGCCCCTGCTCCGGAGGCAATTCTGCTGCGGCACCGTCGAGCGTCGGGGGTACTCGCGGTCACCACCGATGGTGTCGGTGGCACTGGTTCGGCCGTTACAAGAGCCGCCGGCTCAGGTGCACGGCCGTTCCATGCCGCGTACGTAGATCTACCCATTGCGGGCATACCGGACAGTACGGTTTCATGACGGGGTGGGTAAGAGGCGATGGAAGTGGAATCCCGACGAACCACTCTTCGGCGACTCCAGATCACCCACCGGTGGGCTCGTGATCGCCCTGTCCGTCGGAGTGGTGATCATTCTCGTTCTTCTCCTGCTTATCGACGGATAAGCTCAGCCGGCTCCGGCTCCGCTCCCAAAGCAAAATATCCCCGGAATGCACCGGAGGCGGCGGGACGAGGGTGTGTCCACCCAATCGGTTCGTTCATCGAATGGCATCGCAGCCCTGCATGGCCCTCCCCCGGAGGACCTACATCAGGGGACGGCCCCGCTGCCGGGCAGGAACGACCCGCCCGGCAGCAAGAGGGACCTACGGGGTGAGCACGCACGCAGCCTGCGGAGGAGCAACGTCCGCCGCGGGCTCGGAGGCCGGACCACCAAAGTAGTAGTCCGGGGCCTCGAACACACCCGCAATGTCCAGCGGGCAGCATTCCTCACCCGGAGTCGGCTCCGGCGGCGCGATCGGCGTGCGCTGGATGACCAGATGCTGCTCATCGGTGACCGGGGCGAGCAAACGACCGGGCGTATTCGCAGCATCGATGGCGACCACGTTCCACGGGCCACGACCCCACTGCGGACCGGCGAACGTGATGCCGGTGAGCGTGAAGTTCGCGACCGACGCCGCGATCTCGATGTCACCGAGGGTGAACTCGGTACCGAACGTGAGGAAGTAACCGTAGGACTTGCCGGTGCCGGCACCGGAGAAGATCGAGTCGTCCTCGGGAGTCGGGCAGTCGTTCCCGGCCTTGCCACCGGCCCAGACTTCGAGGGCCACACCGTAGTCGGACTCGACCTTGCGCTGGTCACGCAGACCGACGGCGTTGCCGTCCCAGTCGAGTTCCTGCTCCCAGCCGTTGAACAGCGAGATCAGGCAGGTGTTCACCTGGCACAGCGTCAGCGTGAGGTTGTAGTACTTCCGCTCGGGCGGGGTGCGCTCGGCGACGCAGACGCGGCCTTCCGCGTTGCGCTGCTCCAGCTCCTCCGCCTCCTGCATCACGGGAGAGATTGCGAGGGACACCCAGCCTTCCGTCACCGCATAGTTCGCGTTGCCGGACACCGGGAGACCACACGAGTTGACCTTCGTCGCCCTCAGGCGTGTGCCTTTGACGACCGGAAACACTGCCACGACGGGCTCCTTCAGGTACGTGGGACAGAAACGGTGAGGCCGTCGGTCGACACAGTAGCGACGAGGCGTGCACGTCAGAGGGCGGTAGAACCCGGTCCGTCGTCTGCGTCAGCGTGCTGAATGCGCCGCAGCACCAGCAGCCGGTGCAGCAAGGTCAGCACCAGCGCGAGGATCACCATCGAGCGGACCTCGGACCGACCCGGGTAGTCGCCGAACCACCACACCGATGCGAGCTGTGTGCCGATCAGCGCGATCGACACGGTCGTCGCCATCACGGACCGGCCGGCCTGCGTTGATCGCCACGGTGAGCGCAGCGCGTACGTGACGACGAACGTCCACGCCAAGACGGTCATGGTGAAGATCAAGATCTTCGCCTCTGTCTCCGCAGGGAAGATCAGGATGACGAGCCCACCGAGTGCGGCAGCGACAGCGAGCGCCGCGTTGATCATGCGTGTCTCCTTCTGCCCATGGCGTTCTCGATTGCCTCGCCGAAGTGATTACGCCGGATGACTGCCTCGGCTCGGTCGACGAGAGGATCGACCACTTCCCTGCCGTGACGGCGTGTCTCTTCCAGTTCCCGGGCCGCTTCGGCGCGTTCGATCCTGGCTTGCTTGACCCGTCCCGCCCACCCCCACATCACCTGTCACCCGCCTGAGTTGTGTCTGCCTCGAGCACGGTTTCGTGGATCGACTCCGCCACGCGCACACCCGTGGATGTGCCGGTGATGAGCCGGTCAATATGCCGGGCCTGCTCGCGATTGGTTTCGCGCAGATCCCGTATGACGTCGTCCTTGATCTTCAGAACGGAGGTGTAGAGCCACCTCGGGACGAGGCCGCCGATGATGATCAGCACGATCAGCAGGCCAAGGATCGTGGTCGGCTGGGACAGGTGTTGTGCGGTGATCCCGAACATCGGCTACTGCCTGGACTACTGCTGTACCGGAGTAGACGGCAGGTTCGGCGGGTCGGTCAGCGCTGCGTCCGCCTCCGTGTCCGTGTCCACCTCACTGGTGTCCGCCTCCCCCACATCGTCGGGCCTCTCCGTGGCCTTCCTTGGCGCCGCTTTCTTCGCCGCCGTCTTCTTCACGGCAGGCTTCCGCTGATCGAGCAGACCCGCCTTGCGAGCGTCCTGCTCCAACACGACATACGCGCGGCGCCGCCCGGACGTGTCGGTGCGGATCTGTGAGGGCTCATCGACGGCGGCGAGCAGCGCGGTCAGCACCCGGCCGCGCTCGGCGGGTTCGGGGGTGACGGTCGCGAAGCCGTCCTCGACGATGACTTCCACTCCGGCAGGCATGACAGTCCCTTCTACGGGGTCGGGGTGACGTCGACCGAGGCGACCAGGCACTCGTAGCCGACGACGACGGCGCGTTCGGCGATGGCAGCTTTGATGTTGTGCCGCTCGTCGAGCGTGGAACGCGTGGTGTATGCATCACGCCAGATGGTCACCGGACCGGTCGCGACGATCTTGGTGCCGAGGGTGTCGTCGTATCCCCCTCCGAACGCCCACGTGTGTCCGAGCGGGGTTCGCAGGACCGGGGATCCGGAGGACCGGATGATCAGGTTGGCCTGCGCGGCGTACGCGGCGAAGCGGGTCGAGGCGTGGATCGTGCCGTAGAACCCGGCGGAGGCGGCGAGTTCGGTTTCCAGCTCGGCCACCGCGGCCACCAGGTCGGCGACGGCGGTTGGGGTGGTGGTGTCGGCGTCGAGTCGCGCGCCGAAGTGCGCCTCGGCGAGGGCCTGCTCGTGCAGCCGGGCGTTCTGTAGTGCGCGGGCCTCGTACTCGGCGAAGTCCTCCAGCGGGCCGCACTCGTCGTAGCCCCAGACGACCAGGGCGTCGAACGGGTCTCCGGCGACGGGGCGGTCACCGGACTTGAGTGTGCCGGGCTCGGGGTCCTTACAGGGATCGGCGTCCCAGGTGCCCCAGCCGGTCGCACAGTTGCGCGGCCGGATTTCGACCCCGTGCAGGATCCGGGACGGGCCCGTGGAGTCGATCAGGTTCGCCGCCGAGAACAGCCCGACCCCGATGGGGTTGACCGGAGGCGCGTCGTAGTCGACGGGGAGAAGGGTGGTCGGTGCAGTCACAGCTGGCTCCTGGTGAGGTTCGGGTGGTTCCCGGAACGGGTGCGGGACGGCCTCACGTGCCGCACCCGTTCCGAGTCACAACCCCGGACGCTCCGTGGGGACGTCCCGGGGTAGTCCGATTAGGGCGTGACTTCCGGGGTGTTGCACGCAACCGTCTGACGTGCCCCGATAGCCCCGGACGGGCAGATCGGGATGGTCACGTTCAGCGACTGGTTGCAGCGCTTACCGACGGCGATCGCGTCCTCGGTGAAGAACCGCGTGTACCGGTTCACCTGGAGCTGTTCCTTCGGGTACATCACGCCGAGCTCGATCACGTTCGACAGCGACCGGAACCAGGTGCCTGCCGGGTAGAGCAGGACGTCGACGGTGCCGGGGTAGACGACTGTCTGCAGGTTTCCCGGCAGGCCGGCGCCGCGGGTCTGCCAGTCACCGACGAACTGGAGGGCGATGTTGCGGGCCGCCAGCCAGCTGTTGATCTGCGTGTCGGTGACGGCCTTGGTGTCCGTGCCCTGCTGGTTCGCCAGGTCGGCGCGGATGACCTCGTGCAACCACGACGGCGCGACACCTTCGATGGTGGCGGTACGGCCCAGGCCACGATCGAGACGCAAGTTCGTCGCCATCAGCGCGAGGCTGTTGAGGATCGACGATCCGGCAGCGATCTGCGCATCGACGGGGATGGTCAGCGGGGTGGAGCCGGTGACCATGTCGGTGACCGTGCGCTTGGACAGGGCCCGGAAGTGCTCCTGAGTGAGCGAGCGCATGAACCACTCGATCAGCTCCGGCCAGCCCTGGTTCTGCAGGATTCCGGCTTCGACGCAGTAGCCGACTGCGTTGAGGCGCAGTTCCTCGAACTCGTCGGGGCACGGGACCTCGACGCATTCCTTGATGGCGGTGGGGTTGCCGTCGACGTCGACTGCTTCGAGCTGCGGTTCGGTGAAGAAGAACTGGAACGAGTCGAAGATCGCGGACAGGTCCGGCTCGACGGGCCAGCGCACACCGCCACGGCGGATGGCGATCTCCGGGAGGGACACCAGATCGGTGGCTTGGGGGACCTCGCAGAAGTCGTAGAGCTGCTCGGACGGGGCGCACCATCCGCCGGCGGCGGTCAGCGATCCGCCGGGCAGTGTCTTCTCGTTGGTGGCCTTCTCGATCGCGGCCACGAGTTCGTGGCTGGTTTCCACGAGCGGCATGTCGCGGTCGAGGCGGCCGAGGGTCTGGCCGGTGAATCCGCCGCGGACGGGGCGGCCTGCGCGTACCCGGCTGCCGGGACGGACCGATTCGACGGCTTCGGCGAGATCGGCGAAGCCGACCTTTCCGGGCTTGAAGCCGAACACGTTGGAGTCCATGCGCCAGCCGATGTCCGGCTTCTTCGGCGCGGGGATCTTGGTCTTGCGACCGTTGCCGGCGCCGGAGAAGTTGGTGCGGCGGCGGCCGGATGCGGCGACGGATTCGGCGGCGTCGGCTGCGGTCGTTTCGGCTTCGGTGACGACGGCGTCGACGTCGTCCTGCGACACCTCGTCGGCACCCTCGACGTTCTCGCCGGTGTTGTCTCCAGTCTGGTCGGTCTCGCCGTCGTCGCTGTCTTCGTCGCTCTCGGCGGATTGTCCGGAGACCTGCGAGATGAGGTCGTTGACCTCGGCGCGGCGCTCGGCCTCGGCCTGCTCCGCCTCCTGGGTGGCGGTGTCGATGGTGGAGATGTCCCGTGCGAGGGAGCGCAGCTGCTCAAGCTGCTCTTCGGTCAGGTCCTCGCCGCTGTTGACGATCTCGCGCAGTTCGTTGAACGACGCCTCTGCCTGGGCGCGAAGCTCCGCCAGACCTGCGAGGTCTGTTGGCATCTCCTCGGGCAGTTCGAACGGGTCCATGGGGACTCCTCGTCTCGTTTCCTGTATCAGTCGTGACGTTGGAGGTCCCCGGCCCACAGCCAGAACAGGACTCCTGTTGTCTGGTTCGGGAGAGTAAAGACGGACCGTGCAAAACGGCCCCGACACCGAGAGGGTGCCGAGGCCCTTTGCTGCGCAGCGGGGGTCAGGAGGTTGGTGTGTCGGCGACGCGGACGATGGTGCCGCCACCTGCCCGCCGGACTTCCCGCTTCGCTTCGAGCGGGGTGAGGTAGGTGGCCTCCTCACCGGACGGCAAAGTCACCTTGTATGTGTACGACGTCGCCGCGCTGCTGCCGGCGAGTGTCGATCCGGCTCGACGTCCGCAACCGCATCCCATGTCAGACTCCTGCCTTCTCGATGATCGCGCGTGCTTCGCGGCGGCGTTCTGCTGCCGCGAGCACCGCGCGGGCCTGCTCGTTGCGCCGCTCCTGCGCCCGCATCTCGCGGACCACTTCCTGCGCCAAACGCTTCGGGTCCACTCGCCCGCTGCGCTTGGACTCGGCGCGGGGCCCGAGCGAGGCGACGAGGGTGCGGGGACGGTCGTTCTCGTCGGATGCTCCGGCGACCAGGACGGGGAATCCGGGTGTGTTCACCGCGAGCGCGGCGACCAGCTCGAGGTTGCCGCCGATGGTGCGCCAGTCCCCGGACAGGGGCGCGGACAGGCCGGCCCGGAGCTGCTCCTCGGTGGCTGTGGGGTGCGGTATGCCGGAGAACCAGATGCCGTGCTCGTCCTCCCCCACCCGCACGAGGGCGAAGCACGTGCCGGTGTTGTCGTAGTGCTCCGCGGCGGGCCGGGCGCCGAGGCGCGGGCCGGCGTGCCCGGTGCCCACGGTCAGGCGACCCACTGGTAGCCGGCCGTCGGTGGTGAGCACCGGAGGGGACGTGTGGAAGTGTGCGTAGTCGGTCTTCGATCGGGGTGCGACGACGCACTGATCGGTGATCCCGACGTGGCACTGCCCGAAGCATGCGAGGTGCCCGTAGATCCGGCCGGTCTTCGCGTCATAGGTGACCGGGGTTGGTCCGTCGAGGTGGGGGTCGGAGAACAGCGTGGCGTCGTAGGTTTCGTCGATCGGGCGTGCATCTGCGGCGACTAGGGAGGCCACGACGGCGATGTCCTTGGAGACGCGTTCGGCGTCGAGCTGCAGCGTGGTTTCCCCGAATGCGGGGGTCGCTACGAGGGTGACACCGAGGAGCTTCGCCGAGGTGATGGTCTCGTAGACCTTGAGTTCGACGCCGTTGTCGTAGGCGTCCTCCCACATCTCTTCGGTGATCTCCTCACCGGCCTCGTTCGTGTATTTCCACTCTGCATCCCCGAGGTCCACTGAGGGACCGGTGACCTTGTGTGCGAGTTGATCGGCCGCTTCGTCGGCCTCGTCGGTGTTGAGCAGGTACCCGGACGCGAGGACCTGCGCGCCCTCGACGCGGGCGGACTCCATGACCCCGACTGTGTATGCGTCGAAGTGCCCGCCGGATGACTGCTTGGTCCACATCACCGGCAGGGGGAACTCGCGGAACCGGAAGTCCATGTCCGCGGCGAGGATGCGGCGGTCGTCGGTCGGGGTGCCGAGCACGGCGATCACCGCGTCGGTGAACGTCCGGAAGGTTACTGCCGTGTCCTCTGTGGTCTCGTCGTCTGCCATGTCGTCCTCCGTGTTGATGGATGCCACCCGGCCGAGTCCGGCAGGGTCCTCACGTGCCCGGATGTTTCCTTCCTCGGCGCGTCGTTCGATCTCGTCCTGTTGTGAGCCTGCGCGGTTGATCACCGTGGAGTCCCCCGGTCCACGTTCGGTGTGCCGGTCCTGCTCGGTCGGCAGGGGTTCGTCGACGGCGAGTACCGCGACCCGGCACCTGCAGTTGGCGACCTCTTCCACCGGTCCTCGTGGGTCGCCGGGGAAGCGGAGCTGTGCGCGGCCGATGCTGAAGGTGCCTCCCAGCGGGACGCGCTGTCCGTCGGCGGCATAGTGCGACCGGCGTGTCTTCGAGTCGAGGGTGCAGATCCATGTCTGCTCGAGTTCCTCACCGAGCACCTCGTTGCGCAGCGCAGCGGCTTCGATGGTGGCGTGCGACATCGCGCCCGCCGACTCTGTCCGGGCCACGGTCATTGCCCGGCCCGTCCAGTCCCCCGTCGTCGGGGACAGGAACTGCTGGACTCTCCTGCGTTGCGCGTCCGGTCCTTCGCCGGCGGCGATCGCCTGGTCGAGTTGGACTGTGATGTCGCGGAACACCGCCTCTGGGGTGTTCACCATCCGGTTGCGGACCTGCGCGAGATACTCCGCCTGCATCTTCCGCACCGACGGCAGGGATGCGAGTCTGCGGTCGAGCGCCGTGATCTCGGATGTCGGTATCCCGAGTGAGGACGCCACGATCTTGCGGGCCTGCCGTGCGAGCGCTGTGTTCGACAGTTCGTCGTCGGGGTCGGTGGTCTCCAAGGATGCGGCTGCGGCGCCGGCACCGGAGAGCACTGCGAGTAGTTCGTGGCCGTAGACCAGGCCGATGCCGTACAGGATTGCCTGGTCGAGGGCCAGCTCCCACCATCCGGCCGTTGCGGGGACCTGGTCCGGGTCCGGGGGAAGCTCAACGGATGCGGTGAGCGAAGGGAGGACTGCGGCTTTCACGTGGGGTAACCACGATTCGAACGCGGCCATGGTCAACGCTTCGATGGCCCGTTCGGCGTCGAGCTGCGCGGAGAGGGCGCGGGCGAGGTTGTCGGGGTACATCAGCCGGCCACCTTGGTGAGTTCGTCGATGGCGTCGCGCTCCACCCATGAGGCGATGGTGCGGCGGGTGAACCCGAGTCGTTCGACCGCGCCCCAGGGGACCGAGGTGTCCCATCCTTCGATCAGCTTCGGCACTTCGGCGGCCGGGACGGCGGGCAGGTTGCGGTGTGCCAGGTGAATCGGGACGTCGCGGAACTGGGCCGCATTGGCTCGGTTGCGTCTGCGCTTGTTCGCGAGTTCGAGGGCCCGCGCGGTGAAGGTCTCGACGAACACCAGGACGGCTGCGCTTGTCACGGTGTCGGGTTCGTCGGTGGAGTCGGGTTGGGTGACTGGTTCGGACTCGGGCAGCGTCTCCGACTCCGGAGCGGTCCGGGTGGTGTCGGTGGGAGCGTCGATCGCGGGCTGTTGCGGTGGTGGGGTGATCTGAGTAGCTACGCCGCCGAGCAGCGGCGCCAGCGTGGGGATGAGTGACACGTCGGCGGCGGCCTTGTCGCGGGCAAGTTCCTGCCAGCCTTCGGCGGTGGTGAGGTCGTATCCGTCGGAGTCGTCGAACCCCGAGTACTTGCGTAACGCCTTGGTGGTGAGTCCACCTCGGTCGTGCGCGTCCTTCGCCTCGGCCTTCTTGTCCGGGTCCTGAGTGAGAGGTGTCGTGTCGTACCAGATGACGTAGTGGTCTGGGTCGATGCCTTCCTTCTCCAACAGGGGCCGGAGGATGAATTGGGTGAGCGACGCGACGATGGTCTCGAGCACCGGGACGACGTGGACCTTCACGTCGTCTTCGGCGATGGCCCAGGCGGACCAGTGGTTGCTGTTGGCGCCGAGTCCGAGGAGGCGTTCGGGTGCGACGTCGAGGGACATGGCGAGCCGGCGGATCGCAGCCTCACGAGTCTTGAGGCTGGTTTCGGCGACCTGGGAATCAAACGTGACGTGCTTGACCTTGTCGGTCCACTCCCCCGGCACCGACGCGATGATCGGCATGAACGCCGCCATCGACTCCTGATCCTTGTAGGCCGTGGTGCCGACTTGGTACAGCAAGTCCTGCAACTGCTGGGATGCGGAGGGTGCGGCGTACGGCACCCCGTAGTCGGGGCCCGGGGCGTCTCCTGTCATGGGGGTGGCGCCGGGCGCGCTCTGCTCGGGCAGTGACATTTCCTGCGGGACGAACACGATGCCGTTACCGACGAGCCTGGACTTGGCGGCGTTGTCGATCGACTTGGTGGTGCGGACGATCTCAAGGAGGGCGTCCTCGGCGGCCCGGACCGGGGAGTCGGCTTCCGATGCTTTGCGGGGGTGGGGGTTCCAGACCCGGAACAGCAGGTCCCGTTCCTCGTCGAACAGGTGCTTGGAGTCGTCTTCGAGGGTGAACTCGAGACCGTCCGATCCGGAGGCTTTGATTTCGTCGCGGGACAGCACGATCCATTCCTGGAATTCGCCCTGCTCCTGGTCCTCGAGCGAGAGAGGCGATCCGTCGGAGTAGGTGTCGTGGGATTCGCTGTCGCGGACGATCATCGCGACGAACCCTTCACCGGGGACGGTGAGTCCTGTGGTGAGTCGCTTGAGGATCTGAGACTGCCCGGTGACGCCGCCGGCGATGTCGCGGACGATCTTCCGGACGGTGGTGTTTTCGGTGTAGCCGGTGGGGCGTCCGGTGTCGGGGTCGAGGTCGGAGCCGATGAGTTGGCAGCGGGCGACGGAGGCGGAGCGCCAGCCGACGTAGTAGCGCAGTTCGCCGACCTTGTCGAGGAACTCCCAGGCTTGTTCTTGCCAGTTGGAGCCTGAGGATCCCATCGATGATTTGAAGGTTTTCGAGGGGTCGGTGATCTTCTGACCGGCAGCGGTCAGCGTTCCCCGGTGTCGGGGGGTGCGTCGGATCTTGACTCTGCGGGCCACGACCAGAAGGTAGAGGCGAAGGGTGCAGGGTCAGACCGCGTCGCAAAGCACGCGTTGCGGCCGAGCAGGCTATCCACTCAGCGGTTCGGTCTCCCATTGGTCCGGCGTGATCTGCTCAGGCATCGAGCCGACCATCGCCATCCACCACTCAACGGTCTTGCCGCGAATCGCGATCTGCTCCTCGGGCGGCAGGTTGTGAATGCAATCGCGGTGATGCAGGTGCCGGCCACCCTGTGCGGCGCGCTTGCGAAGGGCCGCTCCCATCAACTTCTGGATGTCCTCAGTATCCATGAGGCTACTCGTCTTCGATTTCGATCTCGAGGTCGTCGCCGTCGAGCTGCGCGGCCAACCCAGTCAGGTGCGAGGCGGCGAGTCCGAGGAGCGGCCACAGCCACAGTGGGAGTTCGAGGGCCCACAGCACGAACGGCGTCGAGAGTCCGGCGATCCAGATGGACACGCACCAGGGGCAGGAGATGAAGTACGCGAGCGTCGACTCAGGGCCGAAGCGGCGAAGCAGCCAGATGCGTGGGGTGTCGAGGATGGTGTCCGCGTTGATGAGTCGGGTCACTCGCATGACAGCGAGGACGTAGAGGAGGAGTACGAGGAGTGTGAGACCGTCCATGGCGCGCAACGGTAAAGACGCACCGTGCAGGAGCTATCCGATTTTGCGGGTGAGCCACGCCGGTGCAGGCGCAGCAGTCGCGGGACGGGCGGGGTTGCCGAGACTCGATGTACGCCCACCGCGGGCGATGAGTCGGTCGTGGGCGATGATCGCGGCGGCGACTCGGTCGGGTTGGTGCTGGCCTTGCTGCCACGTGACGGCCTGCTCCACCAGCGTGGTCATTTCGGATGTGACGGTCCTGCAGGTGCCGACCTCCACCGCCTGCCGGAGCAGCGCGGAGCGGGCGACGGCGTCCCCCTTGCCTCGCCACGGGTACACCTTCAGGTCGTGGGTGCGGCGAATGGCTGCGGCGATCTCCCGATCGTTCCCATCGAACCCCGCCTGGAGTTTGTCGCGGTAGGCCTTGATCGCGCGCTTGACGACGTTCACGTAGGTGGTGCCTGCGGTGTAGGTTTCGACGGCGATCTCGCTGGCGTGGGTTTCCATGGCGAGCTTCACGGCGGCTTGGCCCCACTGTTCGGAGGTCATCTGCTCGGACCGGTCATGGGTCAGGGCGACTGTGCCGTCAGGGAGGAGGGCGGCGGCGATGATGCCGGCCTCGTCGCCTTCCCCGGTTTCGGCGGGGTCGACGGCGATGATGCGCAGGGTGGAGCGGTCCGGCTGCTCCTCGAGCTTGTGGGTGTCGAACCATGTGCGGGTGAACAGGCCGCCTTCGGCTGGTGTGGGGGTGCCTTGGTAGAGGGCGTACCAGACACGCTCCCCGACCTGGCGGCGGCGGGTGGCGAACTGTTCGGGGGTGCGGCCTCGTGCGGAGGTCATGGCGACACCTGGGGGCCGGTCGAGTTCGTCGGGGATACCGGCTTCGGAGACGGCGGGGATGTTGATGTGCCGCCACGTGCGTTGGTGGGGTGGGAGTTCCTGCTCGGCGGCGAGGATTTCCCCGGAGAGGTCTTCGGCGTGCCAG
This sequence comes from Rhodococcus ruber, assembly GCF_016804345.1. Lineage (NCBI taxonomy): Bacteria > Bacillati > Actinomycetota > Actinomycetes > Mycobacteriales > Nocardiaceae > Rhodococcus > Rhodococcus ruber. The sequence goes on from NZ_CP044211.1 coordinate 3,812,097, forward strand.
CGAGTTTGGATGAGGATGATCGACGCGTCCGGGGAGAGTCGGGTGAGCGCGACGGATTTGAACCACTCGCTCACTTTGCGGCGGTGCGCGACGCTGTCGGCTTCCTGCATGTTCTTGTAGGGGTCGTCGACGATGAGGAGGTCGGCGGCGCGGCCGGTGATGGATGAGCCGAGGCCGACGGCTTTGTATCCGCCTTTGCCTCCGGCGACCTGCCAGGACGACACGGATGTGGACGTGCGGGAGAGCTGCAGTCCGAGTTTGTCTTCGACGGGTTGTCCGGTGATGGCGTCGACGGCGCCGGTGCCGGCGGTTTCGATCCAGCCGCGGGCGGCACGGGAGTGGTCTTCGGCGAGGGCGTCACCGTAGGCGGCGACGATGATGCGGGTGTCGGGGTTGAGCTGCAGGGCGCGGAGTGGCGCCCAGATGGCGCACAGGGAGCTCTTGCCTTCTTGTGGAGGCATCGTCACGAGAAGGTTGCGTTGCGGCTCGCGGATGACGCGCTCCACGGTCCGGGAGATGACGTCGACTGCAGGGGTGATCACGAAGTTCGGGTCGACGGCGGCTGCCAGCTCCGCAGGGTGGCTGTATCGGGATTGGATGACGTGGCGGGTGTGCTGCGCCCGGAGCCACAGCATCAGTGCATTTTTGCGTTCGGCCGACCAGCCGCGGGTGTGCTCGTGGAGCTTCTCGACGGGGTCCTCGTCCATCGTTACCCGGCCTTGTCCTCACATTGGCAGGTGGGCGTATGGAGGTTGCCGTGCTTGCCGTTCGATCCGAGCGGTCGCTGTCGGTCGATGTCGTCGATGAGGCGCTGCAAATGCTGGATGTGCTGAGGCCAGTTGAGGGGTCGGTTCGGGAAGTTTCCGATCGCCGCCTGAGCGACGCACAATGCTTCGCGGACTGTCTTCAGGTGGTCGCTGGTGTGCAGGGTGGTGGTCTCGAAGCCGGGCACCAGAGCCCGTAGCCGGGTGTTCTCGGCGCGGAGCTCGTCGATCTCGTGGACGGTGCGGGCGATACTCGTTTCGAGTCGTTCGATGTGGCCGGCGGGTGTTGGGGTGGTGCGGGGCTCTTCACCGAGGTACATCGCAACAGGCCCTTTCACAGAATGGACGGGGTGTTTTCGTTCACGCGTCCTGCCTCTCCGCTCGTCGCGCCTGGGCGGCGAGCTGGTCGATCAGGTCATCGCGTTGCTTCTTGTACCGTTCCGCGGTCATCCGCAGATCCTCGAGCTCGTAGGCGTAGGCGCGTTTCGCTGTCTTCGCTTGGAGCCGGGCGGTCTCGACCTCAACAGCGATGGTTTGCGCATAGAACGAGACTGCGGTCATCGGGTTCGCCCGGATCTGTTTGATCAACCTGAGTGAGCATCGAAGCATGGTGGCGGTGTCTTCGGCGGTGACACCGCGGGCGGTCAGTCCGGCGACCACCCAGGATCGGTCTTCACAGCTGAGGTTGCGGATGGAGAGTTGGCCGGCCTGTGCGGCAGTGATCAGATTGTCGTCGGGCTGCCAGGCGCTTGTTCGGCAGTCTCCTCGGCGCAGGGATGCGGGACGGCCACGTGTCCGGCGAAGTCCACCGCCGTCCCGTTGTCGGCCGGTATCCGGGTTGTCGGTGTCGGACAGGGTTGGTTCCTCAGACATCGTTGTCCTCCGCGTTGTCCGGGTGGCGGTGGAATCCGCTGTCGAGGATGGCCTCCACGATGTCGGTGATGCTCGATCCGACGAGGTACCCGTGGGAGATCAGCGAGCGCAGCGTCTCCCGGTCCTTCTCGCACTGGTCGTGCCACTGCCGGATCTCCATCAGGGAGTCGACCACGGGCTGCAGTTCCAGCAGTTCCGCCTTGTGCTCCGCGTCCGGGAGCTCCCATCCACAGGTTTGGTTCCACACCACGACATCGGCACAGGTGACGCACACCGCCACTGAACCGTCCGGCGGATAGGCGAGTGCGTCCTCCGGCGGGATGAACGCCGCATGACACACGGGGCAGGCCATGTCGAGTGTCATGTGAAGTACGTCCTTTCGGGGGTGTAGTGCGACCTCATGTGGAGGCCGGCGGCGGTCTCCTGCTCGGCCTGAGACACCTTGACGACCTGGTCTGGGGATCCGTCGAACCATTCGGTGATCAGCTGCCAGTCGCAGCCCTCGATAGGACAGGTCTTGTATGCCTTGACGCGCCTGTTCCCTACCGCACCCACGGGTCTCCCCCTCCGTGCGCTTCCTCGTCCTGGTCCTCGGCCTCGGCGCTGTCCTCGTCGGGCGTGAAGTCGGAAGGCACGGCCAGACCGATCTCCTTCATCAACTTCGCGGCGGTGGCAGCAAAGTCCTCTCCGCTGTGCGCCACGTCGACGCGGGTGGGGGCGTCCAGTCCGAGTAGCTTCGAGCGACGGTCGGAGATCCGGACGATCGCGGACACCGCCTTCGCGACCGCCGACACGTCCTCGGGGGCACCTGTCAGCTTCACCTTCGTCAGATGCTCGAGCTGGGTGCGGTGCGCGTCGTCCAGGCGGTCCGCTTCGATCGCCCGGTACTCCTCCACCGCTTCGAACTCGGTCCTGTCGAGGAGTCGCTTCGCTGCCCGGTACGCCCCCGACGCATCCGCATAGCCGAGATCCTCGGCGATCTCTGCCCACTGCTTCCCGTCCCGGCGCGCAGCCAGCGCCAGCCGTGCCTTCTCCGACGCGTCCAAGTTCTGGGGGTCGGTCGGGCTGGTGCTACCCACGGGGGCCTCCTCGGTTGACGAGCTGTGGGTTGACAGCGGCGTCGGTGGTGGCGGTGAGTTCGGCTTCGGGTGCGTCGATGCGTGCGTTGGCTTGGTCGGGGTTGGTGTGGGCCGCTGGCATGGTGTGCTCCTTTCGTCGCCGGGATGGGGTCCGGCCGCGCCTTGAGGGGGTGGGCGCGGCCGGTGGTTGGGTTAGTTGCTCGATTCGTCGTCGACGAGGAATCCGAATGGTCCGTGGTGGAGGGTTTCGGCGAGGAGCTGGGTGTAGATCGGGGTGGGGTTCATGGGGTTCCTTCCGGTCGTGTCGGGCCTGTTGCACCAGGCGCAATGGCGAGCATAACGCAGTGATGGGCGATGTTTAACTCACTTGTCAGCACGGTCGCGTCAATGTCGGCTTTTCTCCGCTGACCAGGGCGACGAACTGCTCGACGGTCATCGTCACCCACTGCTGGGCAGGGTCGCCGACGCCGTGTCGCTTGTGGATCACGACCCCCGTGAGCGCGTCGTCGTTTCTGGCCTCAAGGGCGGCTTCTCGGGTCCAGCGGGGAAGGTCGAGACGCTGGCAGTTCTTCAACTCGGCGACGAGTCGTTGACCGTGGATGCGCAGTCCAGCGATGTCGCCGCGGTCTCTGGCTCCGGTCTTGACGCGCCGATCGATTCGGTCATCGCCAAGTGCCTGGGCGAGGTAGTCGGCGATGTGCCGTTCGAAGCGTGCACCGGCGGATTTGGCGGATGCGCGGTTGCGGGGCATTAGGCGGTTTCCTTGAGTCGTGCGGGGCAGGGTATGCGGCGGGGTTGGCCGTTGATTGGGTTGGTGCAGGGTTCGTACGGTTCGGCTTTGCATTTTGGGCAGTCGCGGTTGACGGCGTCGTTGATCTGGTAGGCGCCGGGAACGGGGGGACCCTCGGCGTTGATGGCGAGTCCGGCTTGGGCGACTTCGATGCCGTGTCGTTGGTCGTTGGCGAGCTGTCTGGCTTCGCGTTGTTCGTGGTCTTCGCGTTCGGCTCGGTCTTTGCGGATTTGGACGGCGAGTTGGTTGATGTGGCCGGGTAGGGCGCGGTCGGTGGAGGTCGCGTAGTGCACGCGCACTGCGTCGAGGGCGAGTTGCAGGTCGAGGTCGGGGCGCAGGGTGGTCCACCAGGCGGTGATGTCGGTTGCTCCGACTTTGCGCTGGTCGATGGAGGCGCAGGCGGTGAGGACGTCGATGACGTCGTCGCGGGTGAGGGTCATGGCAGTTCCAGTGGTCGGGGGGGTGGGATTGCTGGTTGTGATTTGAGGGCTTGGGCTTGGGCGACTCGTTGGTCGGTGGTGGAGGTTGCGGTTGTGTGGGTTCCGCGTGGTGGTTGGTTTCGGCTGCGGATGACTTCGGAGACGAGGCTGGGGAGGGTTCGTGGTCCGAGGGTGGCTTTGGTGAGCCAGAGGGTGAGTGCGGTGCGGATGTCTGTTTCGGTGCTGCCGGATTTGAGGAGGGTGCCGGCTTCGATGGCGAGGGCGGTGCGTGTGGCTTGGGGGTGTTCGAGGGGGATGACGTCGCGGACGAGTTTCCAGCCGTCGACGTCGACGGCGGGTCCTGTTGGCCGCGGTGTGTGGGTTTCGCGCGCGTTGCTCTGGTGAGATGAAGAAGGTACGTAAGTACCTTCTTTTTCTTCTCTACTCTCTTCTCCCCCCGTGACGTCACGTGACGTGTCACGTGACTGTCCGCGGACGTTTTTTCGTCTGCGGGCTTGACGTTCCCTGTCTTTCTTTCGGCGTTCCAGCAGCGCATCCCCGTTTTTCTGCCACTTGGACCACCCGGTGATGAGGTATCCGTCGTCGTCGATTTCTTCCCACAAACCGGCGCTCAAAAGCTCAGAGATTCGTCGAGAAATCGCAGAAATTCCGAAGTTTCGTAGTACTTTTCGCGGCACAAATCCGCGCGTTTCGGCGGCTCCCGAGTACGCGATCGACCGCAGGAATAGGACCTCGGCTTGGGGGCTGAGGTTCATTACTGCGGGGTCGAGGTAGTACGAGGTCGACAGCCAGACGCGCTCCATTTAGGCTGCTCTCCTTTCGATCCACTCGGGGGGAATGTGCCGGCCGCTCACGGGGCACGGGTTTCGGGCCGTCTCGTTGTGCCGCGGTACGTGTCCGGTCGTTTCAGAGACGCGGTGGACGTCGCGTCGGCAGACGGGGCAGCAGGCGGTCATGACGGCCTGCTCAGCATCTGGTGCGCATCCACGATTGCGCGACGCGCTCGAGTGTCTTTGCTGTCCGGTGGCTGCCATCCCAGCTCGCGCAGGACTGCGATGGCTTCGCTGGCGAGGTCTTGGGCGTCCCACCGGGTAGGGATGCGTCGCGGCATGACGCGCAGGAGCATCCCGGCCAGCACGTCACGGGTGCTGGGCTGGGGTTGATGGCAGCACGGGCATCGGGCGGTCACAGCAGTCCCTTGCAGGCTCTGCACCAGTAGGCGCCGGGCGCGGCCGGAGCGCCACAGACCTTGCACGACCTGGCTGGTGGTGTGGGTGGCTTCTCGACGCGGGCAGCGGGCACGTTGTCGGTGACGTGGTAGTCCTGGTTCACCACAGCGCGAGCTCCTCCGGTTCGGTCGGTGCCGGCTCGAGGAGCTGCGCGATGACACGCTGCATTTCCTCGTCGTCGGCTGTGCGCGCGCGGCGGGCGTCGGCGCGGAGTTCGTCGGGGAGTTGGCTGACCCAGTCGATGATCTGGCGCCAGGTGAGGGTGACGGCGTGCTCGGGGTCGCGGAGGCTGCGCTGTTTCGTGTAGTCGCCGTGGGTGGTCATGGCGATGCCCCACCGGTAGGTGGAGCACCACAGGCCAGCGTCGTACCACTGCTTGTCACGCGGGGTGCCGCCGCCGTGCATGTCGCGGATGTACCGGCACCAGTAGTCAGGGTTGTCGGCGAGGCCGAGGATCTGCCAGTCCGCGAGTTCACCGATGAGGCGCAGCTGGTCGGGTGTCATGGCTTCTCCCACAGCCAGATCAGCCACTTCGCGACGAGGTAGCTGATGATGCCTCCACCGGCTGCGATGAGGACGAGGAGTGTGAGGCCGATGGTGATGGTGAGGATGTCGGTCACTGGTCACCGTCCAGGGCGGCTCTGATGCGGCTCACCAAAATTCTGAATTCGTCGGGGCGCGAAGAGCCGTCAGGGCGCGCTGTAAGTGACCGCACGCGTTCGAGTGCAGCCTCGGCGCGCTCGGCGCGGGCTTCTGCCTGCTCCCGCAGCTTGTGCGGTGTCGGACGCATGTACCGGCGTACGTGCACGACGTAGGTGGGACGGCCTCGCTTCGAGACCTGGAACTCGACGTAGTTGGTGGCGTCGTTGCTGTCGAGCATGTGTCCGCAGGCGTCGCTGATGGCGAGCATGAGGTGTTCGGCCTGCTCGGTGTTGGCGACGAACTTCAGATCGGCGGCGCCGTCCTGCACCTGCAGGCTCTTGATGCCGAATCCGTCGGCCACCGTGCTGGGATCGGCGTCGGCCAAGGTGTCGACGAGTTCGTTTGCGATGCCGATGGTTTCGCGGGCCGCTTCCCAGGCGTCGTCTTCGTCGTAGGCGTCGTTGAAGTATCGGCTGTATGCGGCGCGGTATTTGGCGATGAGGGCGGCGAGGTCAGGCATGGGTGCCTCCGTTGGCGAGTTCGAGTAGGACGTCGGCGTGGCAGGGCACTCGGTTGCCGTGCTCGTCTTCGAGCGGGCACCAGCACACGAGGTCCTTGCCGGCGAGCTCGGCGCGGATCTCGTCGATCGAAGGAAGATGGCATTCGCTCCACACGCCCTCGTTGTGGAACTCGCTCATCCCAGTTCGGAGACCGCCAAGGTAGATGCTGGTTGCTGTCGCGTTCGACCGGACTGTGGCCGTAAGAGTCCGCCGCCCGGCCTGACCAAGCCACAATCCGCTCGGTTCTCCAACGGAGAAGGTCCCGCCAATGTAGGCAGGGTTGCCCCACTTCGTCGGGCGGCCGACGTACACGGCTCCTTCAGGCATTCGCCAGCCCTTGGTGCGCTTCCGTTGGATCCGCTCAGGCATCTGCGGTCTCCTTCGGGTATTGGTCCCAGGTGCGGCCGTCGAGTTCGCGTCCGGCGACCTTCTTTCCGACGCGCCGAACCGGCGCCCAGGAGGCGGGGAGCGTGAGGGCGGTCAGGTCGTTCGTGGTCTTGCGATGCCCGTCCGCGTCGACGAACTCGGAGGGCCGCGCCGACGGCGCCCACTCGCCCCACTGCTTGAACAGGAACGGCACGCCAGAAGAGGTGCACTGGTCGCGAAGGTGGCGCACCCAGTCGGGGTGCATCGGCCGGGCGCCGGGGCCGGATTCTCCGCCGACGATCACCCAGTCGATGCCGTGCCGTGGGAGGTGCAGGTCGTTCGGGCAGTCAACTGTCGGGCGCCCATGCCCGAGGCACCAGAACGGCGGCGCACCGACCCTCGCAAGGTCGATCGGCCCGAGGAGCGGCTCGGCGCTGATGAACCGAACCGCCGCCGGCGTGCTGAGCAGCGCGGGGATCCGCGTGTCGGCCCACTGCTGGCTCTCGGTGGAGACACCGAGCCAGACATTCGGCAGCGGCCAGTAGTCACCCATCACATCTCCGGGGTGCTGCACCGCGACGGTCTTGAACACCTGCTCCCGGAACGTCTCCGACTTCAGTAGCGCGCGCATCCGGGCGTGCCGCTTGGTGAGCACCTGGAAGGTGTGCTGCGGAGCCGCAGCCATGACGGAGAAGACCATGGCGATGTACTTGTCTGGCACGTTGTGGTGGAACAGGTCGGACATGGAGTTGACGAACACGCGGCGCGGCCGCCGCCACCGGAGCGGCTGATCGAGCCGCTCCTGCCGCAACGTCACCTCGAACCCGTTGGGGTAGGCCTTGGTGCCGGCGAAGCGATGCGCGATGCCCTCGGCATAGCAGTGATCGCAGCCTGGGGACACCTTGGTGCAGCCGGTGACGGGGTTCCAGGTGGCGTCGGTCCATTCGATACCGGTGCGGTCACCCATGATCGATCACCTCGGTGAACGGGGAACTCTCTCGGCCCGGCGTCCATGTGCTCGCATCGAGCGCCCAGCCGCCGCCGGGAGTGCGGTGCCACTCGATGCCCTTCGGGTCCCGGACCACCTTCACTTCGTCGGGCACGTAGCGCAGGTCACTCCACTGGCGGAGTGGCTTGATCTCGATTCCGCACTGGTCGAACTTCGGCGTCTCGTGTTCCTGCTGGAGGTGGGCGAGTACGGCACGAATGCCGTCACGAACCCTGTCATCAAACGGGCCCTGATGGTTGTCGTAAACCTGCACCCACACACGTGCGAGTTCGTCGATGCGCTTCTCGTCGGACTGTTTGCGCTCGATCCGGTCAGCTTCGTCGCGCAGTGCGGCGCCAGGTCCGAGTCCGTGTCCGGTGCCGTCGATCAAGTCGGCGACGTCGCGGAGCAGTTCGGGGGTGATCTCGGTGGTGGTCATCGGTTCTCCTGAGCATGTCTGGCGGTGAGGTGCTGGATCGTGGCGTCCTGGATGCGGACGACGGCGCGGAGCATCTGCACGGTGTCTCGGGCTGAGGTGAACTTGCCGGCGCGGAGTTCGCGGTCGAGGATGTCGAGGCCGCGCCACAGTTCGGCGCTGGACTGCAGGGCTTGGCGTCGGAGCTCGACGTCGTGGTCGGTGGGTTCCTGCGGTTCGCGCCAGCCAGCGGCGAGGATCGCGTCGGTCACCCGCTGGGCAAGGTCGGCGTGGTCCTTCCAGTCCCCCTCGGCGAGGACCCGGGCCGCGATCACGTGCGCGGCGTTGCGGTCGGAACTCACAGGACGGTTCCCCTTCCGGTTGGGATGAGCCAGACGATGACGAGGGCACCGGCGGCCAGGAGGCCGGCTGCGGTGAGGCCGATCGCTTCGGCAGCGGTGGCGAGTGGCTTCATGACCGCTCCCCTGTCCGTGCGAATTCGTCGGTGGTGAGGGCCGCGGTGAGTTGCTGTACGGCTTCGGTGAGGTCGAGGACGGCGTGCACGTGTGCGGCCGAGACGGCTTCGAAGCGGCGGCCGGAGCCGAGCTGCGTTTGCGCGAGAACGAGCAGATCGGCGGCCTTCTGCTGGTGGGGCAAGTGGGCGGTCATACCGAACCGCCATTCGCCTCAGCCACGGGAACCGTCCTACTGAAGCCCGCAGTCTCATCGTCTTCTACGGTTGGGCAGCCGTACCCATCAACTAGAGGAGAAGAATCGTGTCCAACTACGACTTCGGAAGCACCATCCCTGACGACCTTCCGATCACCAAGCGCGTAGCCGCCGAGATCCGAACCGCTGCTCAATCGAACACCGGCATCAACGGCTTTAAGCTGCCCGGCATGTTCGCCCAATCGCTCTTGAATGGGCTCGCAGACCTGGAAAACAGGCTCAACGCACTGGAGGCCGGAAAGGTCGACGGATAAGCACCCAGCTCCGCACGGCTCCCCGTGCACGATTGCGCGCCTGGCATCGTGCACGGGGGGATTCTCTACATCACTTTCGATTGTCATGCGGCACCGCCGAGCCCGCGGCCGGTCAGCTCACGCACGTACTCGTCGACGTCAGCGCGGTGCCACAACAGCGGCGAATTCGCGCTCGGGCCCGTCTTGAATGCCTTCCGGAAGAACGGATGGCACTCCCGGTTCATCCGCCGCTTCTTGACCGTCGCCGGCCGCAACGCCAGCGCCTCGGCAACCTCGGCCATCGTCATGTACGCCGGATTCACGCTCTTTCTCATCGCGGCACCACCAATTCCGGAACGCCCGCCAGCGAGACGGCAGGCTTGGCCGGGTACTCACCGATCACCACCGGCTCCGACTCGCGCGAATCGAAACCCGCCACCAATGCGGCACCCGCCAGCAAGCTGAGCAACGCAACCACTGTTCGCCTACGAGAAAACATGCGACAGCACTCCTTTCGGATAGTCCAGAAATTCGAGATCAGGCGGCGGACTGCAAAGGCCAGTCGCGATTGACGTCGTCAGCCGACTTGCCATGCCGGAGCAGGTAATCGATGTACGAGTCCTGACGAGTCCTGTGCCAGCGCTGCTGCAGCTCCATCAACTCATCGGCCGTCACAGCCAACTCAGGGAAGCGGCGGCCCACCTTCCACGCCAGGCGCGCCGCGGCCAACGCATCGGAAGCTGCCTCGTGGGCGGCATCGAAACGCACCCCGTAGTGCGCGCAGACGTCCGCCAGCTTGCGGGAGCCGCGCCGGTACGGGTCCAGCGCGCGGTCGATCACGAACGGATCAACCACAGGACCGTCGACAGTGAACTCCCCGCCACTCTGCGTGTGCAGGACCGTCAGGTCGTAACAGGCATTGAACGCGGCCACGATGTACCCGGCGTCCCACGCGGATCGCATCTCGCCGATAAGCGATGCGACAACCCTCTCGTGCGGCATGCCGTTCCGTGCCTGATCGGTCGTGATGCCGTGAACCGCGGTGGCCTGGGCGGGGATCTCGATACCGGGATCCGCGAGGAACATGATCCGCTCGACGTCGACACGGCCGACGCAGGCCGTGACGATCCGAGCCTCATGCGGATTCACCGACGTGGTTTCCAGATCGAGGTAGGCGAGCGGCATATCCGTCCAGAGCGTCATTCCTGCTCACCCCCGAACAGATCCGCGACCTCATCCGAACGATCGACATCTGCGTCAGGCTCAGGCGCCAGCTCAGGCGGCTCGTCCTCACCAACCAGCTCCGCAGCGGTCACGCGCTGCGGAGGGAACTCCTCGTCGCGGGTGACCTCGCCACGCTGCAGCGACTTGAACGTCACACCGATCTGCGCGACGTCATGCTCGGTCCACTTCTCAGTGGGCCGTCCGACTTTCTGCTCGAGCTGGTCCTGCGAGATCCCCAGCGCGCCGAATAGGCGCACCGCGTCCGCGATGCGCGTCGACAGCGGCTTACCGCCGCCATCCTTGAGCGTCTGCGAACACAGGTCCTTCGCCTCCTCTGTGAACCATGTCGGCAGTACGGCGAAGATCGCCTCACGGACGCGGCGAGCACCGTTGTTGGCGTTGTTCTCGTATACATCCCGCATATCGGTCAGCTTCTTGACGCCGTCCTTCGTGTCCCGCTTGTGCGGGACGATGAAGATCTGCGCCGACCTGGTGTTCGTCTGCACATCCCACGCGTAGGCCTGCATCTCACTCAGCCCTGCGTCGTCGTCGCGACGCAGCTCGGCGATGCCGTACTGGATGTTCCCCCAGCAGCGGGCGAGTTCGCGGGCGAGGTGGATCGATGGGCCGGTTACCGCTCCCCCGGCGCGCGGAAAGCGGAAGAACGCGCGCTCTGCCAGACCGCGCTGGGAGCAGGACTCGCGCATGGCGGCCACGGCCTGATGGACGTTGCGTGGGCACTGCTGGGCCACGACGATGGCGGCCTGGACCTCGGCGACCGCGCGTGCCTGTTCGATGGCGGTTGCCTGGCCGACGAACTCGGCGCGGGGTGCCGGCACGGGCGTTGGGTGGTCGATGTCGATGCGTTGTGTCACGCTGCGATCTCCTCTTCGAAGCTGCGCTCGTACCAGACGGGCGGTGGGGTGAGGGCGACGTCGTCGGCGTAGCCGGGCCAGACGTCGGTGCGGGTGCACTGCTCGTAGATGTCGAGGGCCTGCCGGTTCAGGTAGTCCCCGATGCGGCGGAACGTCTCGTCGAGCTGGATCACCGACACCACGTAAGGCGGTGTCTTCTCCTGGACGACGAACACGAACTGCGGGTCGGTGCCGAGTCGTAGTGCGCGCGCGGCGTCGAGGTACCAGGCGTGTTGCTGGTGGTAGCCGTGGTCGATGGCGGCGCGAGCGAACTCGCTCGGTTCGGCGCTGCGAGCGGTCTTGTAGTCGGCGATGATCAGGCGACGGCCGTCACGTGGGTTGACGATCCAGTCGAAGCGGACCCGACGCCAGATGCCGGTCTTCTCGTCCTGCCAGAAGCCGGACTGCTCGGCTTTGCCGGCGCCGGGCCGGAACAGGCGCCCGGCGACGGGATGCGCGCGCAGCTCGGCAGCCATGTCGTGGACTATCTGGTAGTCATCGGGCTTGAGCGGCACCGCGCCGTCAGCGCGCGCTTCGGCGACGAATGCCTTGGCGTCCTTCGTGCTGACTGCTCCGTTGGTGGCGAGCAGCGTACCGGGGATCTCGCGCAGTTCCGGACCCTCGCCGAGGACGAGCTGGTGTGCGGCGTGCCCGAAGTCGAAGGTCTTCTTCGGCGGCTGGGGATGGTCGCGCTCGTACTTGAACAGGGCTGGGCAGGACGGGGCGAGGAGTTTACGTGCGCCTGTGGAGGACAGAGAGCCGGCGGGTACAGGGTCGGCGTGGTAGGTGTCGGACGGCAGTCCGTCGTAGAGGCCCGGCTCGACGATGGTCAGTGTGGCGGTCACGAGGCCAGCACCTCCAGCTCGCCGAGCTTGGCGACAACGAAGTCGATGGCATCGCCGTGTGTGGCGAACGTGTCGAGCAGGAAGTCGTTGACACCCACGGTGCTGGTGAAGACAGCGTGAACGGCCCAATGGTCTCCGGCGGGTGCGGGATTGGGGATGTGGTTGACGTGGCGGATTCGGTACTTGCCGCCGAGCTGGTCGAGGCGTGCGATCACGTTGGGCTGTAGCGTCATCGGGTGACTTCCTCTCGGTCGGCGTCGGCGAGAAGTTCGGAGTGGTGCTCGCGGTCGCCGCGGTAGCTGTAGGTGTCGTCGTCTTCCGGCTGCCCACAGAAGGATTCGTGCTGAGGCCATCCGGGTACCGGTCCGGCGCAGGTGCAGTTACGACGCATCGCGGACCGCCGTGGTGGCTTCGTGGTTGGGGCTGGCGGCGCGGAAGATGCTGTACGCCATGTCCAGTGCCTCGTGGAGAGTTTCGCCGTCGGCGCGAATGACGCGGATGTCGCCGTGCACCTCGGTGAGGCCGTGGCTGAACCGGTCGTCGACGTGGATGGTTACGCTCCATGCGCCGGTGGCGGCGAAGTACATGGCGTTGATGATGTGGAGGCCGTACAAGTTGACGAGGTCTCCGATGGTGGTGGCGAGGTCGTCGCTGTTAGTCTCGGTCTGCATCTGCTTTTCCTTCCGGTTGGTGGGTGCTGGGCCGCCTCGTTGCACCGGGGCGGTCCTTTTTTGTGCGCTCATGCCGGCACTCGGTGTTCGGAGTTAACAGCACTTTCCATCGTGGGCACGAGAACGGACTCATGTGCGGTGAAAAGGTCCTCCCATGGCACATCGAGGCGGGCCGCGATAGCTACGGCGAGATCTTCGCTGATGTTGGTCAGACGCCCCGCTTCGATCTGCCAGATTGTGGCCTGGGTGCGACGGACCAGGTAGGCGAGTTCACGCTGCGTGTAGTGCCTCTGCTTACGCCAGCGTCGGATCTGACCTGGGTCTTTCACTTTCATCCAGACTTCCCTCCGGATCTTCGGTGGCCTTGCTCGTCCCATCCTGCCCTCCACTCTTCGCTGTGACAAGTGGATTTAACATCGCACATCACCTACTTGTCAACACGACAAGTGCAAGCTGCATGCATCGTGCTGCAATGATGAATCCACTACTTGTCACGAAATTCGCTGCGCGTTCTGGTACGAGCAGATGACCGGAGGGGACTGTCTAGGTCGTGAAGAAACCACAGTCGTTGAACGAGCTGATAGACCTGGCGGTCGAGCGACATGATGGGGCCAGCGGTCGCGAGCTCGAGGACATCGCACGCAGGGGCGGCCACAAGATCGTGCACACCACGATCAACCAGATCCGCAATGGGACCTACAAGTCGAATCCATCACTACGCACCCTCCGCGCGCTGGCGTGGCTTGCCGGCGTACCGGAACGAGTGGCGCTGGAAGCAGCGGGACGCAAGCCGAAGGGCCGCCCGTTCGCCGATGACCTTCCACCAGGGGTTGATGAGTTGGGCCTCGACGAACGGCGGGTAGCAATTGCGCTCTTACGGACATTGGTGGCCCAGCAGCAGCGCATCGATCAACTGGAGGAGCAGGGCAGGACGGAGAACTTGAATCCGCCGAATCAAGGCTCCAACGTTGTCCAGCTCCGCCAGGAGGACGTCGAGGGCGACGACGCGCGTTCCTCGCGTGGCAAGCCGTACACCGTAAACACGGATGGTGAACAGGACGAGCCGCCGATGGCCTCGCGCGCCTATGAGACGAAAGAGCGCCGCCGCCGCCGAGTCGAAGGTGAGCCAGGCGAGCATCCCGACCCGGACGGCCCCGAGGACGGGGCATAGATGACCGAGACGTACAGACCGCAACCGAAATCGCAACTGGTGCTGACCAAATGGGTGAGTCCGCCAGGTTTCTTTCACGAGTAGAAGGTCGAGCCGTTCGCTCGACACCAGTTGCACCGGGGACAGCGCGAACTCGCCGCCGTCTGACCCGGTCGGCGTGTCGCGAGCCACCCCTCGTTGACGTGGGGTTTCGTGGTCCCTTTTGGGTGAATTTGGGGGTTAGTGAAAGATTATCCATCGAACTGGTGTTCTAATACCGCCATGGTGAAGTCATCGAAATGGCATCCATGGCGGTACATCCGGGACCATCACCCCCACTTGCGGGTGCACTTCGTCGACCCCGCCGAAGGATCAGCCGGCCACGTCACCCGACGCGGCATCGAGATCGACAAGACCTGCAATCAGGCCGAGCGCCGAAGCACCCTCACCCACGAGCTCACACACTACGAGCGCGGCCCAGTGCCCGATCATCCGTACTTCGGGCCGCGGGAGGAGCGCGTCGTCGAGCGCCTCACGGCGCGTCAGCTGATCGAACTCGATCACCTCGTCGACGCGTTGCTGTGGACGCGTGGACGCGTCAACGACGACACCGCCGAGGAACTCTGGGTTGACCTGGAGGTGCTCGAGACCCGCATCCAGCACCTCACGCCCCGCGAACGCGACTACGTCGAGCGGGAGATCACGCGGCGTCAGCCCTGACGCCGCACCAACCGAAAGGAGAACCATGGTCAGACCCTCGCTGCCCATCGGGGCGCACGGGAACATCAAACGCACCCAGCTGCCCGACGGGCGCTGGCGCGCCTCGTGCCGCGTCCGCGACGCAGACGGCGTCACCCGCAAGATCTACCGCGTCACCCCCCTCGGCGCGAAGGACAAGACCGGCGCCGTAGCCGAACGGATCCTGCTCGAGGCACTGACCGATCGCACCACACCGCAGGACGGCGACATCACCGCCACGACGAAGGTGCACGTGCTGTGGGCCGAGTACCGCCGCCAGCTCGAGGCCGGCAGCCGCTCCCCCGCCACCTTGCAGGACTACGACCGCCTGGCGGCCCGGATCGTCGCAGGCCTGGGCAACCAGACCATCCGGGAGGCGACCACCCAGCGGATCGACCGGTTCGTGCGGGAGATGGCCGACCGGCACGGCGTGCCCACGGCAAGGAAGGTGCGCACCATCCTGTCGGGCATGTTCAAAGTGGCCGTCCGGTTCGGCGCGATCCAGGCCAACCCGGTGCGCGAGGTGTCGGACCTGGCGACCAAACGGAAGGCGAAGGCGACGGCCAAGGCCATGGACGCGCAGACGTTGAACCGGGTACTCCACGATGTGCGTCACTCGACGGTGCCATGCCCGGTGGTGCTGTCCGAGCAGCAGAAGCGCAAGGGACTGCGGACCACGTCGCGGGAAGGGCAGATTCCGACGGTGGCGCAGTACTGCGCAGCGTCGGACCTGGCCGACGTGATCACCTTGTTCGCCGCGACCGGGTGCCGCATCGGCGAGCTGCTCGGCATCCGGTGGAAGGATGTGGACCTCGATGCGCGGACGGTGCGGATCTGCGGGAAGGTGGTGCGTGTGATCGGGGTGGGGCTGGTGCGTGAGGACACGACGAAGACGTCGGCCGGCATGCGCACGTTGCCGTTGCCAGGGTTCGCGGTGGAGATGCTGCGCGCGCGGCCGCAGCGCGGATTGATGGTGTTCCCGTCGGCGGTGGACACGTTGCGCGATCCGGACACGGTGTCGCGGCAGTGGCGGCAGGTGCGCGTAGCCCTGGAGCTCGACTGGGTGACCAGTCACACGTTCCGCAAGACGGTGGCGACGATCCTCGACGAGGAGGGTTTGTCTGCGCGGCAGGCTGCGGACCATCTGGGGCACGCTCAGGTGTCGATGACGCAGGATGTGTATTTCGGACGCGGCCGGCAGCATGCTGTGGTGGCGGATGCCTTGGACGCGGTGGTTGCCGGTTCAAAGCGGAACGTTTCCGGTACATCGGCAATAAAAAAGGCCAGGCCAGACGCTTCGTAGCCGGTGGCTATTCGGTGTCTGACCTGGCCTTCGGTGGAGCTGCCGGGAATCGAACCCGGGTCCTCCGCCGCCTCGCCAGGGCTTCTCCGTGTGCAGTTCGCTATGTCTCTACTTGGATCTCCCGGTCCCGCGAACAAGCCGAGATGACGATCCCAGTCGCTGTTTGCTGTCCCGTCCGGCTCCGCGACCGAGCCGTACGGTGAAGCTCCCTAGTCGATGCCAGGATCCGGGGCGGGAGCACACCCGGTCTGACAGAGACGCACTCGCTTAGGCAGCGAGGGCGTACTCGCGCTGAGTAGACTCGGCGCTTATTGGTTTGCAGCGACGCTTACGGTGGTCTCTTGCCTGCACCGACACGCTTCCCCTAGCTCAACGTACGCAGTCGAAACCGTTCAGCCCCGTACGTACCTGCGACCTTCGCAGGACTACCCACTCTAACGCGCGGACCCCCCTTCGTCATTCCCATTTCCGCCGCGCCGCGGATGACGTGGATCACAGCCGTCACGCGGCCGCGGTGATCATGCCTACGGCGGTGAGGGCGAGCAGCATGCCGGCCGTCTGACCACGCCCGATACGCTCGCCCAGCACGATCATCGCCAGCAGCACGGTCGCCGCCGGGTACAGCGCGCCGATGACGCTGACCAGCGACAGCATGCCGCCCTGGAAGGCGAACATCAGCGCACCGTTGGCGATCACGTCCAGGACCGCGACCGCGACGATGTGCGGGTACACCCGCCCCGGCGGCCGGATCAGCTGCCGCACCCCCAGAGCCACGGCCCACACCACGAGCGTCGCGGTGAGCCGCGACATGCCGAGAGGCCACAGGCCGGTGCCCTCGGGGACTCGGTGCAGCGCGACGAACATCAGCGCGAACGCGACCCCGGAGCCGACGGTCAGCCACGCCACGTTCGCGGTGAAGCGTGGCTGCTCGTCCCCGGCGACGCTCTCCCTCGATTCCCTGCTGACCAGCACGACGGCGACGAGGGCGATCGCGATTCCGGCGTAGGCGACCGGTCCGGGCCGCTCCCCCGCCGTGATGCCGACGAGCACCGGGATCCCGGCCACGAGCACGGCGGTGAGTGGGGACACCACCGACATCGGACCGGCGGCGAGCGCGAGATAGAACCACCAGATCGCGACGCCGCCGGCCACACCGGCCGCCGCACCCCAGCCGAGCGACCCGGCCGTGACGTCACCGCCGACGAGCGGCGCGACGGCGAGCACCAGCAACAGCGACAGCGGGTACGACACGAGCACGAACCGCAGCGCCGCCACCTGCCGGGACGCGACTCCGCCGAGGAAGTCGCTCACCCCGTAGCCGACCGCGGCCACCAGGGCGAGCACGATCGCCGTCAGCGCATGCCCTTCACCCGCCGGCCGAGTTCGCGGGTCACCTCACGCTCGGCGGTGCGACGGGCCAGATCCTGGCGCTTGTCGTAGTCCTGCTTACCCCGGGCCAGCGCCAGCTCGACCTTCACCTTGCCGTCGGAGAAGTACATCGACAGCGGCACCAGGGTCTGGTTGCCCTCGCGGGTCTTGCCCACGAGGTTGTCGATCTCCCGGCGGTGCAGCAGCAACTTGCGGGTGCGCCGCGGGGCGTGGTTGGTCCACGTACCGTGTCCGTACTCGGGGATGTGCAACCCGCGCAGCCACACCTCACCGTCGTCGACGGTGGCGAACGCGTCGACGAGCGAGGCCTTGCCCTCGCGCAGGCTCTTGACCTCTGTGCCCAGGAGTGCGACTCCGGCCTCGTACGTGTCCAGAATGGTGTAGTTGTGCCGCGCCTTGCGGTTGGTCGCAATGACCTTGCGGCCCTTTTCCTTCACTTTCGGGCCCCTCCGGTCCTCGATGCGTCCGACAGATCTGTGTACAGCATAGGTAGCGGAGACAACCGGATATTCCCGCGCACCGGCGCGGAGCTATTCGCGCACGTACAGGCGCAGGGTGACGTAGGCGGTCAACGCCGCCATGCCGACGCCCACCAGCACCAGGATCGGCGAGACCAGCAGTACGTCGCTGTTGGAGATGCGGGCGACGATGTTGGCCTCGTAGACCTCCGAGAGCACCTCGTCGACGAAGGCACCCTTCGCGGCGAACAACCCGGCGATGGCCAGCGCCGCGCCGATCACGGCCGCCACGACGGCCTCGAGCAGGAACGGCAACTGGGTGTACCAGCGGGTCGCGCCCACCAGCCGCATGATGCCCACCTCGGTGCGGCGGGTGAACGCGGCGATCTGCACCATGTTCGCGATGAGCAGGATCGCAGCGACCGCCTGGACCGTGGCGATCGCGAACGCGGCGTTGCGGACGCCGCCCAGCACGCTGAACAGCCTCTCGACGAGGTCCTTCTGGTTGAGGACACTGTCGACCCCGGGGCGGACGGCGAACTGGTCCTCGATCACCCCGAACCGGTCGGGGTCGGAAAGCTTGATCTTGAACGAGGCCGGGAAGCTCTCGGGGCTGACGAGTTCGGCGAGTTCCGGCTGGTCCTTGAAGACCCGCTCGGTCGCGTCGGCGACGGCGTCCTCGCGGTTGAGGTACTGCACCGACACCACTGCCGGGGTGTTCTCGAGGTCCGAGCGCAGGGTCCGGCAGATGTCCTGCTCGCAGTCCGGGTCGAGGGTCGAGATGTCCTCGGTGAGGAACACCTGCACCTCGACCCGGTCGAGGAAGATCTGCTGCGTCTTGTCCGCCATCTGCACGACGAGCAGGCCCGCGCCGAACAGGCCGAGGGAGATCGCGGTGGTCAGGATCATCGCGACGGTCATGGTCAGGTTGCGGCGCAGGCCGGTGGCGACCTCGCTCAGGATGAAGCTGGCACGCATGGAGTGTCGAAGTCCTTCGGTTGCCGGAGGGGGCGAGTGCGGTGGAGCGGGAGAACGCGGTCAGCGGCCGACGCCGTAGACGCCGCGCGCCTCGTCGCGCACGACCCGCCCGAGGTCGAGCTCGACCACCCGGCGCCGCATCGAGTCGACGATGTGATGGTCGTGAGTGGCCATCAGCACGGTGGTTCCCGTTCGGTTGATGCGTTCGAGCAGCATCATGATGTCCTGGCTGGTGTCCGGGTCGAGGTTGCCGGTCGGCTCGTCGGCCATGAGCACGAGCGGGCGGTTCACGAACGCCCGCGCGATCGCGACGCGCTGCTGTTCGCCACCGGACAGCTCGGTGGGCAGGCGGTCGGCCTTGCCGGACAGGCCGACGAGGTCGAGCACCTCGGGCACGGTGCGCGCGATGACCGAGCGGGGCTTGCCGATCACCTCGAGCGCGAACGCGACGTTCTCGGCCACCGTCTTGCGCTGCAGCAACCGGAAGTCCTGGAACACGCAGCCCAGGTTCTGCCGCAACCTGGGCACCCGGCGCGCCGACAGGCGGTTGACGTGGAAGTCCGCCACGTGGATGTCACCCGAGGTGGGCGTGTCGTCACGCAGGAGCAGCCGCAGGAAGGTCGACTTCCCGGAACCGGACGGGCCGATGAGGAAGACGAACTCGCCCTTGTCGATCTCGACGCTCACCTTGTCGAGAGCCGGCCGGGTCGACGTCTTGTACGACTTGGACACATTCTCCAGGCGGATCACGCCGCCATGCTAGCCGTTATCGGACGGTGACCTAAGGAACCGACTCGCCGGTAGGTTCGGTGGGGGACGAATCGCCGAGGCCGGGAATCGGGATCTCGGGCAACCGCAGGCCGGGCTGGGTCGTCGTGGTCGTCGGGGCCGGGGCACCGGGCACCGCCTCCGAGCCGCGTCCGCCGGGAGTCGATCCGGTGCCCGTCGGCGTGGGGTCGGCCGTCGTCGGAGCCGGTTCGGTGGTGGTGGGGACGGTGGTGGTCGGAGTGGGCTCGACCGGGGCCTCCGGCACGTACGGCACGTACGGCACGTCGCTGACGACGACCGCGCCCGGCGGCGCCGCCGCGTTCTGCTCGTCCTCCGGATTCAGGTACACGTACAGCAACCACAGGCCGACCCAGAGCACGCACAGGCTCAACGTGGTGGTGCGCACCCGGCCGCCGAGGACGTGGTCCGGGATGTGGAATCGGCGTCGCTCGCTCACTGCACCGCCTCGATACCGTGGATCGGGGTGGAGGTGTCCAGCTGGGGGTTGACGCTCATCCCCCTGCGGCGCAGCGCCAGCGCGACGCGCACCCGGAGTTCGCGGCCCACCTGGAACTGCTTGCCGGGCAGGGTCCGGGCCACCATACGGACGCTGACCTGATCGACCTCGAGACTCTCGACTCCCATCACGGTCGGCTCGTCGAGCAGCAGTTCCCTGAGCTTCTCGTCCTCGAACGCCGCGACACCGACCTCGTGCAGGATGTCGTTGACCTCTGCGATGTCCGCGGTGACCGGGATCGGCACGTCGACGACGGCACGGGCCCAGTCCTTCGACAGGTTGACAGCCTTGTTGATCTGCCCGTTGGGCACGGTGATGACCTCGCCGGCGGCGTTGCGCAGTTTCGTCACCCGCAGGGTGACGTCCTCGACCGTGCCGACGGCATCGGCGGAGGCACCGGTGACCGAGATCTGGACGGTGTCACCGAACCCGTACTGCCGCTCGGTGATGATGAAGAATCCGGCGAGGATGTCCTGGACGATGCGCTGGGCACCGAAACCGAGCGCGGCACCGAGCACCGTGGCCGGCGCCACGAGGCTGCCGATGGGGAGCGCCAGGTAGTCGAAGACCTTCAGGGTCGCGACGATGTAGACGAACGTGATAACCACCCAGGTGATCACCTGCGCCACCGAGTGGCGGTGCTTGGTGACCTCCGAGCGCACCAGGGCGTCGGACTGCTGGTAGGTCTCGTCGATGCGCCGCGTGATCCGGCCACCGACCCAGCTCACGAATCGCGCGACGAGCGCGGCGCCGAGCACCGTGAGCGCGATCTGCAGACCGCTGCTCGACAGCCAGTCGAGAATCCTGCTACCGGGAAACAGGGTTCGATCCTCCGTGTCGCTGGTTCCGGACTACTGGTTCTGCTTCTGGTTCTCGCGCATGCGCCACCGGATGCCCTCCTCGAGGAACCCGTCGATGTCGCCGTCGAGGACGGCCGACGGATTGTTCACCTCGTGCTCGGTGCGCAGGTCCTTGACCATCTGGTAGGGGTGCAGGACGTAGGAGCGCATCTGGTTGCCCCAGGAGCTCCCGCCGTCGCCCTTGAGGGCGTCCATCTCGGCGCGCTCCTCCTGCCGCTTGCGTTCGAGCAGCTTGGCCTGCAGCACGCGCATGGCCGAGACCTTGTTCTGCAGCTGCGACTTCTCGTTCTGGCAGGTGACGACGATGCCCGTGGGGATGTGGGTCAGTCGCACCGCGGAGTCGGTGGTGTTGACGGACTGCCCGCCCGGGCCGGACGAGCGGTACACGTCGACGCGGATGTCGTTCTCGTCGACGTCGATGTGGTCGGTCGTCTCGACGACGGGCAGCACCTCGACCTCGGCGAACGACGTCTGGCGCCGGCCCTGGTTGTCGAAGGGGCTGATACGCACGAGCCGGTGGGTGCCCATCTCGACCGAGAGGGTGCCGTACGTGTAGGGCGCCTTGATCGCGAAGGTCGCGGACTTGATGCCCGCCTCCTCCGCATACGAGGTGTCATAGACCTCCACCGGATAGCCGTGCTTGTCGGCCCACCGGATGTACATCCGCATGAGCATCTCGGCCCAGTCGGCGGCGTCGACGCCGCCGGCGCCGGCGCGGATGTTGACCAGCGCGTCGCGCTGGTCGTACTCGCCGGAGAGCAGGGTCCGCACCTCCATCGCCTCGATGTCGGTGCGCAGGGCGGCACGCTCGGCGTCGGCGTCGGCCAGCGCGACGGTGCGGTCCTCCCCCTCCTCGCCCTCGGCGAGTTCGTAGAGCACCGGCAGGTCGTCGAGCCGTGAGCGCAGCTCCTCGACGCGCCGCAGTTCACCCTGGGCGTGCGAGAGCTGGCTGGTGACCTGCTGCGCATGCTCCTGGTCGTTCCACAACTCCGGGTCGGCGGCCTGGTGCTCGAGTTCGTCGATGCGCCGGCGCAGCTCGTCCACGTCGAGGACCGCCTCGACGGTCTCGAGGGTGGTCGCCAGTTCGGCCAGGTCTGCGGAAACATCGGGATGCACGATTCTCAAGGCTACCGGGTGTGCGGCGTGACCTCGCCACCGCTGGGGGCCGGGTGGGCCTCGACTAGCGTCTGGGGCATGAGCACGGACTTCTCGGCCGATCTGGATCTCGCCCTGCGCCTCGCCGACGAGGCGGACGCCATCACCCGCACCCGGTTCGGCGCCCTGGACCTGACCGTCACCGACAAGCCGGACCTGACCCCGGTGTCGGATGCCGATCTCGGCGTCGAACGCGCCGTGCGCGGCACGCTCGGCGCCGAGCGCCCGGGGGACGCGATCCTCGGCGAGGAGTTCGGGGGCGACGCGGTGTTCACCGGCCGCCAGTGGGTGGTCGATCCGATCGACGGGACCAAGAACTTCGTGCGCGGTGTGCCGGTGTGGGCCAGCCTGATCGCCCTGCTCGACGACGGCGTGCCGGTGGTGGGGGTGGTGAGCGCCCCGGCGTTGAACCGCCGTTGGTGGGCCGCGGCCGGCGCGGGATCGTGGCTGGCGTACGACGGCGGGCAGCCGCGCCGCATCTCGGTCTCGCAGGTCGCCGAGCTGTCCGCCGCGTCGCTGAGCTTCTCGAGCCTGTCCGGCTGGCGCGACCGCGGCCGGCGCGACGAGTTCGTCGCGCTCACCGACGAGGTGTGGCGGGTGCGGGCCTACGGCGACTTCTACTCGTACTGCCTGCTCGCCGAGGGCGCGGTGGACGTCGCACTGGAGCCCGAGGTGTCCCTGTGGGACCTGGCTGCGCTGGACGTGCTGGTCCGGGAGGCCGGGGGCCGGTTCACGAATCTCGACGGTGCGGCCGGCCCGCACGGTGGCAGCGCGGTCGCCACCAACGGAGCGCTGCACGACGGTGTGCTCACCCGTCTGCAGCACGCCGGATAGGGCACGCACCACCAACTTACTCGATAGTAGACAGCAATCTTACTCCGCAGTAAGATTGTGGGCGTCCGTCCCCACATCGAGAAACCTCTGGTGATCATGAGCAAGCAAGACAGTGTGGCCCGGAACACCCCCCGCGATACGTCCGCCGTGGGCCTGAACCCCCTCCGGCGGGACGCCATGGGCGCGGCGATGCGTGTGCTCACCCGGATCACCGGTTCGGAACTCGCGGACCGGTACAACCTCCGGCAGGCCATCGACCGGGTGACCTACCAGTCCACCAAGACCGGCTTCAAGACGCTCGGCGCCGCCACCCGCACCTTCAAGAAGGTCACCGGCGGATCCGGCACACCGCAGCGCCTCGACACCGCCGTCCGCACCGACCTGTTCGACCTGACCCCCACCGACGATCAGCAGATGATCGCCGAGACCGTCCGCGAGTTCGCCGCCGAGATCCTGCGGCCCGCTGCACACGATGCCGACGAGGCAGCCGCCGCCCCCGCCGACCTCCTCGCCCGGGCCGCCGAACTCGGCATCACCCTCGTCAACGTGCCCGAGGCATTCGAGGGAGCCGCCACCGAGCGGGGCGCCGTCACCAACACCCTCGTCGCCGAGGCACTCGCCCACGGCGACATGGGGCTGGCGCTGCCGATCCTCGCGCCGAGCGGCGTCGCGGTCGCCCTCACCCAGTGGGGCACCGAGGAGCAGCAGCGGACGTACCTGCCGGCGTTCGCCGGCGACGACGTCCCCCAGGCCTGCGTCGTGATCACCGAGCCGCGCGCCCTGTTCGACCCCTTCGCGCTGCAGACCAAGGCGGTGCGCTCCCCCAGCGGCTACCGGCTCACCGGCGTCAAGTCCCTGGTGCCGGCCGCCGGCAGCGCCGAACTGTTCGTCGTCGCCGCCGAACTCGACGGAAAGCCGTCGCTGTTCCTGGTCGAATCCGACAGCAAGGGCCTGGTGATCGAGGCCGACCCGTCGATGGGTCTGCGCGCCGCCGGGCTCGGCCGGCTGCACCTGACCGACGTCGCCGTGCCGCAGTCCGCCCTCCTCGGCGACGCCGACGCCGACGTGCGCGCCGAGCAGTACGCGGACGCCGTCCGCCTCGCCCGGCTCGGCTGGTCCGCCCTCGCCGCGGGGACCGGACAGGCCGTGCTCGACTACGTCGTCCCCTACGTCAACGAACGGGAAGCCTTCGGCGAACCGATCAGCCATCGGCAGGCCGTCGCCTTCATGGTCGCCAACATCAAGATCGAGCTCGACGGGATCCGGCTGGTCACGCTGCGCGGCGCCGCCCGGGCCGATCAGGGCCTGTCCTTCGCCCGCGAGGCGGCGCTGGCCCGCAAGCTCGCCACCGACAAGGGTATGCAGATCGGCCTCGACGGTGTCCAACTGCTCGGCGGCCACGGCTTCACCAAGGAACACCCCGTCGAGCGCTGGTACCGCGACCTGCGCGCCGTGGGCGTCGCCGAGGGCGTCGTCCTCGTCTGAGCCGCCCGATCCGGCAGCGTCCCCTCACACCTAGGAACCCGCGATGATCAATCTCGAACTTCCCAAGAGGCTCAAGGCGTCGGCGAACCAGGCCCACCAGGTCGCCGCGCAGATCTTCCGTCCCGTCTCACGCAAGTACGACCTCGCCGAGCACGTGTACCCCGTCGAACTGGACACGATGGCGGCGATGGTCGAGGGCCTCAACGACTCCGGCCAGGGCGCCTCGGGCGCGGCGCTCGGCCGCGGCGACGAGCCCAAGAAGCAGGCCGGCAACGTCAACGGCGGCAACATGGCGTCGCTGCTCAACGTGATCGAAACCTGCTGGGGCGACGTCGGTCTGACTCTCTCGATCCCCTATCAGGGCCTCGGCAACTCGGCGATCGCCGCCGTCGCCACCGACGAACAGCTCGAGCGCTTCGGCAAGGTGTGGGCGTCGATGGCCATCACCGAGCCCAGCTTCGGCTCCGACTCCGCCGCCGTGACCACCACCGCCGTCCTCGACGGCGACGAGTGGGTCCTCAACGGCGAGAAGATCTTCGTCACCGCCGGCGAACGCTCCACCCACGTGGTCGTGTGGGCGAGCGTCGACCGGTCGAAGGGGCGCGCGGCGATCAAGTCGTTCGTCGTCCCGCGGGACGCCCCCGGCCTCAGCGTGGCCCGCCTCGAGCACAAGCTCGGCATCAAGGCCTCCGACACGGCCGTCCTCGTGCTCGACAACTGCCGGATTCCGAAGGACAACCTGCTCGGCAGCCCCGAGGTGAACGTCGAGAAGGGGTTCGCGGGGGTCATGCAGACCTTCGACAACACCCGTCCGATCGTCGCCGGCATGGCCATCGGCGTCGCCCGCGCGGCGCTCGAGGAACTGCGCGGCGTCCTCGCCGAGGCCGGTGTCGAGGTGTCCTACGACGTCCCGGCCTGCAACCAGCACGCTGCGGCCGCCGAATTCCTCGCGCTCGAGGCCGACTGGGAGGCGGCCTACCTGCAGGCGCTGCGGGCCGCGTGGATGGCCGACAACAAGCAACCCAACTCGCTGGAGGCGTCGATCTCCAAGGCCAAGGCCGGCCGCACCGGCACCGCGGTCACCCTCAAGGCAGTCGAGCTGGCGGGTACCTACGGCTACTCCGAACGTCCACTGCTCGAGAAGTGGGCGCGCGACTCGAAGATCCTCGACATCTTCGAGGGCACGCAGCAGATCCAGCAGCTCATCATCGCGCGACGGCTGCTGGGCCTGTCGAGCGCCGAACTGAAGTAGCCGGTCACAGACCACTTCTCCGAGGGGTCGGGCCCCCGCCGTACTCACCGACGGCGGGGGCCCTCTCACGCTCCGGACCGGACCGCTACCCGCGCGGGCGGGCGGGATCACCCTCGCGCGGCGGAGCTCGTCGCGGAGCGCGACCACCTAGGCCGTCGGCGCGGCCACCTGTGCCCGAGTCGCCGCCTGGCTCGCCTCGTCCTGCTCCCCCACCCGCTCGACCAGCCAGGACGCCGGCGTGGCCGCCACGACACCGAGCAGGGCGATGACCGCGATCACCGGGGTGGCCGCGATCAGCCGTCCGACGGCTGCGACCGGCACTGCTCGGGCGGGAATCCCCCGGCCCTGACACCCCCGGTAGATCGGACGAATGTCCACTTCTGTGAAGTGCATCACCACTAGGGTTGCGGTGACGAATCCGGCACGAGCTCGAAGGGGACAGCATGCCCGGGCAGGACATCAAGGACAGGATCACCGGGGCCGTCGGGGAGGTGACCGACACACTGGGTGCCGTGCGGGTACTCGCGCGCTCCGGCCTGCTGCACTTCCCCCGGGTCGACCACGGAATCGGCACCCTCGTCGCCGTGAGCCGCTACGGCCCGTTCGCCGGACCGGTGCATGCCCACGCCGCGCGCGGCTACGACGCCGTCGCCCTCGTCGACGAGCGTGGCCGGTTGAGCTACGAGGAGCTCGAGGGACAGTCGAATGCGCTCGTACGGGCGCTGCAGGCCGACGGGGTCGCGGCGGGGGACGTGATGGGCCTGATGGCCCGCAATCACCGTGGACTCGTTCTCACCATGCTCGCGGCCGCCAAACTCGGCGCGAAGCTGGTCATGATGAATACCGGGTTCGCTCCGCGCCAGCTCGCGGACGTCGCGGAACGTGAAGGTGTCGGCACGTTCGTCTACGACGCCGAGTTCGCGGCGGTGGCCGCAGCCCTGCCGCCGGATGTGCGGACGTACAGCTCGTGGCCCGAGGGTGAGGAGCCGGGACCACCCGGCATCGAGTCCGTGCTCCCACAGTTCGATCGGTCCGCCGTTCCCGCGCCGAGCACACTCGGTGGTTTCGTGCTGCTCACCAGCGGCACGACCGGCACGCCCAAGGGTGCCCCGCGCGAGCGCACGTCGCCGCTCGCCTCGGCGCAGTTCCTGGACCGGGTGCCGCTACGGCCGGGACAGACGATGCTGATGGCGGCGCCGGCGTTCCACGGGACCGGCATCTCGCAGTTCGGACTCGCGCTGGCGCTGGGTCAGACCGTGGTGATGGAGCGGCGGTTCGACCCGCTCGAGACGGTTCGCCTGATCGAACGGCACCGGGCGAACGTGCTCGTCGTCGTGCCGACGATGCTGCAACGGATCCTGGACCTCGGGGGCGAGGCGATCGGCCGGTTCGACACGTCGAGCCTGCAGATCATCTTCTCCGCCGGCTCGGCGCTGTCGCCGGACGTGTGCCGGCGCACCCGCGAGTACTTCGGCGACGTCCTGCACAACCTGTACGGGTCGACCGAATGCGCGGTGGCCACCGTCGCCACGCCCGAGGACATCCGCCGGGCACCGGGCACGGCCGGACGGCCCCCGGTGACGTGCCGGGTGGAGCTGTACGACGAGGAAGGCAACCGCATCACCGAGCCCGGCAAGGTGGGCCGGATCTTCGTCGCGAGCGGGCTGAGCTTCGACGGTTACACGGACGGCCGGGACAAGGAGCGCATCAACGGACTGCTCTCGACGGGCGACGTCGGGCACTTCGACGAGGAGGGACTGCTGTTCGTCGACGGCCGGGACGACGACATGATCGTCTCCGGTGGCGAGAACGTGTACCCGCTGGAGGTGGAGAACCTTCTCGTCGAAAGGGACGACGTGTTCGACGCCGCGGTGGTCGGGGTGGAGGATCCGGACTTCGGTCACCGGCTGCGCGCCTTCGTGGTGCTGGCCGAGGGCTCCGCGCGCGACGCCGAGGAGATCAAAGAGTACGTCAAGGCGAACCTGGCGCGTTACAAGGTCCCGCGTGACGTCGTCTTCCTCGACGAACTGCCGCGCAATGCGACGGGGAAGCTGCTGCGACGCGTACTCGTCGACATGAAGCCCTGATCTCATGCGGAAGGGCCCGGCACCGGATGAACCGGTGCCGGGCCCTTCGGCGTGGTAGCGGGGACAGGATTTGAACCTGCGACCTCTGGGTTATGAGCCCAGCGAGCTACCGAGCTGCTCCACCCCGCGTTGCAGGAACGAAGTTACACGGCTCGGTGAACGGAATGCAAATCGCCTGGGCGAAGGCCTTTTTCGGGCGTCGTCGCGTGTCCTGGACCACACTCGGCACATGTTCCTCCTCACATAACGGAGGTGTAACGATCGCGTGACGGGAAGGTCGACATGCCGCGGTGACCTGCGCAGAAGCGGGTCGCTCGTCCCATCTGATGGACACCCGGGGCACGGTTGCGGCCGGTAGCCCGGGTCGCGACGCATCGGTACGGTCGGTCGCGGCTCGACACCACCGAGCCGACGCCGTCCCGCCGCCGCCGAGCTGCCCCGCGGGATCCGGTACGACGAAACCTTCGGGGGGCAGCGACGCGACCCGGCCGACTGTCCGCACCGCCACGACCGAGCGGTGCCCGGGGTCCGGCGTCGGCGAGCGCGGAGAGGATTCATCCCGCATGACCACTTTCTTCAGCAAGCGTGGCCTCGGCACGGCCGTTGTCACCGGCGCCCTCGTGGCGGTGCCGTTCGGCCTCGCCACCGGCACCGCCTCCGCTGCCCCGCACAACTGGGACGCGGTGGCGGAGTGCGAGAGCGGCGGCAACTGGTCGATCGACACCGGCAACGGCTACTACGGCGGTCTGCAGTTCTCGCAGAGCACCTGGGCGGCCAACGGCGGCACCGGCAGCCCGCACACCGCTTCGAAGGCCGAGCAGATCCGCGTCGCGGAGAACACGCTGCAGACCCAGGGCCCGGGCGCGTGGCCGGTCTGCGGTCAGTACCTGACCACCGGGAGCGAGGCCGCGCCCGCGCCCGAAGCACCCGCAACCCCGGCACCCGCAACTCCGGCACCCGCGACCCCGGCACCCGCAGCACCGGCACCCGCAGCACCGGCACCCGAGGCCGCGCCGGTCGACCAGGCCGTGGAGCAGGCGCTCGGTGTCGCCGGCGAGTTCGCCGCGCAGCACGGCTTCGCTGCGCAGTTCGACCAGGTGGTCGGCGTCGCACTGCCCGGACGCTGATTCGTCCCCCGAACGACGGGGCCCCGCGCACGATGTGCGCGGGGCCCCGCTTCGGTCGCGGCAGGAGATCAGCCGCCGGTGGACTGGTACGCCTCCACGGCCGCCTGCACTCGTTCGAGCGCCCGACCGTACGCTGCGAAGTCGCCGGTGCTCTGCGCCGCGCTGAGCTCGGCGAGCGCCGCGTCGAGTTCGGCGACTGCCGCCGTCCGATCCGCCGGCGCCGGAGCGGGCGCGGGGTTCGGCGCCGGAGCGGGCGCCGGTGCCGCCGCCTGGCCGTCCTGCGGTGTCCCCTCTGCCCCCTCAACCGGTGCCGGGGGTGTCGACTCGCCACCCGGTGCGGTGGCCGCACTGCCGACGCCGCCGCCGAAGACCTGGTCCAGTGCCGCGGCGAGGGTGGGGGCATAGCCGATCCGCACCCCACCGGCGGGCCCGGGCTCGCGATAGCTGACGATCACCCGGGACAGCTGCGGGAAGGTGGAGGTGTTTCCGCTCGCCGAGTTGCGTTCCGTGTACATCGGCTGGACGTACAGGATGCCGCCCTCGGCGATCGGCAGCGTCAGCAGATTGCCGTACTGGATCCGGTTGGACCGCTCGAGCAGAGTGCGCTCCGACGCGACGCGCGTGTCGGAGATCATCGCGTTCTGCGTCTGTGCGGGACCGAAGGTCTGGGTGTCGGTCGGCAATCGGAGGATCGTGAACTTGCCGTAGTTGTCGGGGTCCGAGTTCACCGAGATGTACGCGGACAGGAACTGCCGGTTGAAGCCCACCATCGCGGAGGTGAGCCGGAACGACGGGCGGGCCGTCTCCTCGTCACCGATCAGCACGTAGTAGGGCGGCTGATTGGCCGTCGTCTCGACCGTCGGGTCGCTCGGCACCGACCAGAACGCGTTGTTGGTGAAGAACTCGCGCGGGTCGTCGACGTGGTACTTCGCGAGCATCTCGCGCTGCACCTTGAACAGGTCCTCCGGGTACCGGAAGTGCGAGCGGAGCTCGTCGGAGATCTGGTCCTGCGGGGTCACCGCATCGGGGAAGACACCCATCCACGCCTTCAGGACCGGGTCCTGGTCGTCGACCTGGTAGAGGGTCACGGTGCCGTCGTACGCGTCGACTGTCGCCTTCACCGAGTTCCGGATGTAGGAGACCTCCTTGCGGGGCAGCAGCCGGCCGGTGTTCTGGTCGACGCTGTCCTCGACGAGACCTTCGAGGGAACTGCGCTGCGCGTACGGGTAGTTGTCGAGCGTGGTGTAGGCGTCGACGACCCACACGATGCGGCCGTCGACCGCCGCGGGATATGCGTCGCCGTCGGCGGTGAGCCAGGGCGCGACCTTCGTCACCCGGTCCCGCGGATCGCGGTTGAACAGCAGCTTCGACTCGCTGCCGATCGCACTCGAGAAGAGGATGTTGCGTTCGGCGTACTTCGAGGCGAACGCGAGGCGGTTGAACCAGTTGCCGATCGACACGCCACCCGAGCCGGTGTAGGTGTACTGCGCGGTGTCGGTGTCGTACTCCCGCGGGGCCTCGCCCTCGGCGGCACCGACGATCGCGTAGTCGGGCTCCTCCTGCGCGATGACCTCACCGAAGTAGATCCGCGGCTGCTCGACCGGGATCACCTGGTTGCCGGACTCGAGCGACGCGATGTCGCTGACCATGTACACCGGGTAGCCGCTGTTGCTGTTGGCGGCCTCCTCCGCGGACTCGCTCGCGGCGGCGTTCACCCGGTTGGCGGGGGCGGCGACCAGGCCGTTGCCGTGGGTGTACACCGTGTGCCTGTTGATCCAGTCGGTCTGGTTGCCCGTCAGGCTCGACGGCGACAGTTCGCGGGCGGCGACGATGTAGTCCTCGCGCTGCCCGTCGATCTCGTACCGGTCGATGTCCAGCGACGGCGGGAACCCGTAGAAGTTCTTCAGCTGCTGCTGCTGGGTGAAGGTGCGCGGCAGCACGTTGGGGTCGAGCAGACGGGTGTTGGCGATCGTCGTCACGTCCGCCGGCACGTTGCGCGGCGACGTGCTGCCCACGCCGGGGTAGTCCTGGTACTCCACGGTCTCGTCCGTGATGCCGTAGGCCTGACGGGTCGCCGCGATGTTGCGCTCGATGTACTCGGCCTCCTTGACGGCGGCGTTCGGCCGGACGGAGAACTGCTCGACCACCAGCGGCCACACGGCCCCGACGAGGATCGACGAGAGCACCAGCAGCGCGGTCGCCATCGCCGGGATACGCAGGTCGCGCAGCACGATCGCCGCGAAGAACGCCACCGCGCAGATGACGGCGATCGCCATCAGGATCAGCTTGGCGGGCAGCACGGCGTTGATGTCGGTGAATCCCGCGCCGGTGAACGTGGGCTCCTTGCGCCCGCTCCACAGCAGTGCGTACCGGTCGAGCCAGTACGCGACCGCCTTGAACGCGACGAAGATGCCGGCCAGTACGGCCAGCTGGATGCGGGCGGCGCGGGTGAGGCTGCCACCGCGGCCGGCGAGCCGGATGCCGCCGAAGATGTAGTGGGTGACCAGACTGGCGAAGAGCGCCAGGATGACGGCCACGAACATCCAGTTCAGCAGGAAGCGGTAGAAGGGCAGGTCGAAGGCGTAGAAGCCGACGTCCAGCCCGAACTGCGGGTCCGTGGTGCCGAACGAGCCGCCGTTGAAGAACATCTGCACGGTCACCCAGCTCGCCTGCGCGATCAGGCCGGACAGCAGCCCGAGCACGATCGGGATGCCGAGGCCGAACGTGCGCAGCCGGGACATCACCGTGGTGCGGTACCGCGAGATGGGGTCGTTGGGCCCGGATGCGGGCACGAACACGGGGCGCGATCGGTACGCCAGGAGCATGGCGAGCCACACCACGGCGCCCACGAACAGGCCCACGACGACGAACAGGACGATCCGGGTCAGCAGCACCTTCACGTACACGTCACGGAAGTCGACCTCACCGAACCACAGCCAGTTGGTGTAGGCGTCCACCAGTCGGGGACCGACCAGCAGCAGCACCGCGGCCACCACGGCCAGGCTCAGCAGAATCTTGCTGCGTTTCGACAGCGAAGGTACTCCGGTGGGGGGCCTCATGCCCACGTGCCACACTCCCAATTCTCCGGCGACGCGGATGCGCCGCAGCTGTTCACCTCGACTGTCACCCACGGCACTCGCGGTGACCGTTTCGCCCCACTCTACGGAATGAGGCGGCCACCACGCCGCGGCGGCGACGAGACCTGGCGACGGTGCAAGGATATGTCCGTGAGCGACAGTTATCCCGTCCCGTCCGAAGACGCCCTGCGCCGGTGCGTCGGTGAGATCGTCGACTTCGTCGACGCCGGTGGCTGGGGGCAGCCACCCCAGATGTTCGCGCTGGTGCCGACGGCCCTGCTGGCGGCGTCGGAACCGACGCTGCTCGACCAGCTCGACGCGGGCCACGAGTACACCCCGGTGGAGCAGGACGCCTTCCCGGACGACGTCGAGGGCGGCAGCCCCGCCCTCGACGAGTTCCTCGCCACCACCAGCTGGCCCGAATCGGTCGCCGGCTGTGCCCTGGTGCAGGAGATCGTGGTGCTGCCGCCGAGCGCGGAGTCGGATCTGGACGACGCGCTGGTCCCGCTGCTGGCGGATCCCCACGCCGCCGACGAGGCCGCCCGCGTCGCGGCGCACGGCCATCCGGAGCGGCGGGATGCGCGACTGATCGCGGCGGTGCTGCGGGACGGCCCGTCGCTGTCGCTGCTGCAGTTGCGGCCCACCGACGAGGACGACCCGTTCGCCGGGATCGAGCTGCGAACCTACGACAACCTCGCCCCCAACGTGGTGGCGGCGCTGTACGCGACCCTCGAACCGGGCGACGACTAGCGCCGGTCCCGCGTCTACCCGCAGCTCGGCGCGTCGCCCCCGCCGGCGAGCGAGCCGAGCGCACCGATCGCGCCCTCGAGGGTCTCGACCTCGACCAGCCGCATGCCGTCGGGAGCAGCGCTGCGCGCCTCGGCGCAGTTGTCGGCGGGCACGAGGAACACCGTCGCGCCGTCCTCCGACGCCGCGACGAGCTTGTGGGTGATGCCGCCGATCGGGCCGACGGCCCCGTCGGAATCGATGGTCCCGGTCCCCGCGACGACCGCGCCGCCGCTGAGCTCGCCGGGGCTGAGCTTGTCGACCACCGCAAGGCTGAAGATCAGCCCTGCCGACGGCCCGCCGACGTCGGCGAGGTTGAACGTCACGTCGAACGGCACGTCCGGCACCTCCTCGGGGCTGATGCCGAGGAAACCCTTCTCCGGATCGTCGGGGCGGGCGCCCACGGTCACCGCGACGGTCTGCTCGACACCGTCCCGCACGATCCCGATGTCGACCGGCGTATCGGGGGCGACGGCGGCGACGGCGCGCTGCACGCTGCCGGCGGTGGTCACCGGCTCCCCCGCGACGCTGACGAGCCGGTCGCCCTCGCGCAGCACCCCGGCGGACGGCCCGGACTCGCCGACTCGGGCGACGCGCAGGACGACGGGCAGATCGAGATGATGCAGGGCGGCGAGTTCTGCGCTGCGTTCGGACTGCTCGAACTGGGCGGCGTCCGCCTCCTTGACCTGCTCCCGGGTCGCGGTGGGTGGGTAGATCTGTTCGCGCGGGGCGATCCCGTACCGGCTGCCGAGCCACGCCGCGAGGGCCTGCGCCACGGTCAGGCGGTCACTGACACCGACCGTGGTCATCACGAGCTCGCCGGTGGTCGGGTCGGTGTCGGTGCCCTCGATGGCGACGACCGCCTTGCCGTCGACCTCGCCGAGGGTGTCGAACGTCGGGCCGGGGCCGAGCGCCACGTAGGGCACCTTCACATTCAGCGCCACCGTCACCAGCAGCAGCGCGGGGAACAGCACCGCCAGGATCGTCACGAGCCGTCGATTCACCCGGCCAGGGTATCCGGAGCGGCGGTGTTCGCGGTCAGCGTGATCGCGGGGGCCACCGCTGCGCGGTGGGCCTTGTACCGTTGACGACATGAGCGACACGCCTTTCGGATTCTCGAATCCCGACGACGACCCGGACCGCAGGAAGGATTCCGGTTCCGGCGCCGAGGGATCCGGTGCCGAGGGTGCCGGCTCGGCAGGGGGCGGGTCCCAGGGCGGCACTCCCGGCGGTTTTCCCTTCGGTTTCGGTGCGCCCGGCGCAGGCGGTGCCCCGTTCGGGGCCGGTGGCGACAACCCGTTCGGAGCGCAGGGCTTCGACCCGGCGGCGCTCGGGCAGATGCTGACGCAGTTCGGGCAGATGCTCAGCGGCATGGGCAGCGCGATGGGGTCCGGTGGTTCGGGACCCGTCAACTACGAGGTGGCCGCCAAGCTCGCCCGCCAGCAGATCGGCTCCGTGACCCCCGTCTCGTCCGGGTCCGCGGACGCCGTCCGCGACGCCGCGCACTTGGCAGAGCTGTGGCTCGACGGCGCGACGACGTTGCCCGCCGGCGCGACCCGCACCGTCGCGTGGACGCCCGTGGACTGGCTCGACAACACGCTCGGAACGTGGAAGCGCCTGTGCGATCCCGTGGCCGAGCAGGTCAACGGCATGTGGGTCCAGGGCCTGCCGGAGGAGGCCCGGGCGATGGCCGGGCCGATGCTCGGGATGTTCTCCCAGATGGGTGGCCTGGCGTTCGGCTCCCAGCTCGGCCAGGCCCTCGGACAGCTGGCCAAGGAGGTCCTGGCCTCGACCGACATCGGTCTTCCCCTCGGGCCCGAGGGCACCGCCGCGCTGATGCCCGCCGCGATCGATGCCTTCGGTGAGGGGCTCGAGCAGCCGGCGCAGGAGGTTCTCGTCTTCCTGGCCGCGCGTGAGGCGGCACACCAGCGGCTCTACAGCCACGTGCCGTGGCTGCGATCACGCCTGCTGTCCACCGTCGAGGACTACGCGCGCGGCATCCGGATGGACTTCTCCGCGATCGAGGACCTCGCGCAGGGCATCGACCCCGCGGCGCTGACGGACCCGTCGAAGATCGAGGAACTGCTCAGGGGCGCGGCGTTCGAGCCGCAGACCACTCCCGAGCAGAAGCAGGCCCTCGAGCGCCTCGAGACGTTGCTCGCCCTGGTCGAGGGCTGGGTGGAGACCGTGGTCGCCGATGCCCTCGGCGACCGGTTGCCGGGGGTGGCCGCGTTGAGCGAGACGCTGCGCCGTCGCCGTGCGAGCGGTGGGCCCGCGGAGCAGACCTTCGCCACACTCGTCGGTCTCGAGCTGCGGCCGCGGAAACTGCGCGAGGCCGCCGTCCTGTGGCGCCGCCTCACCGCCGATGCCGGGACGGAGGCACGGGACAAGGTGTGGGCCCATCCGGACCTGCTGCCGGACTCGTCGGACCTGGACAACCCGGCCGCTTTCCTCGATCGGATCCTCGGCGGCGAAACGACCACGTTCGACGATCCGATCGCACAGCTGCGCGAGACCGAGGCACGCGAGCGTGCCGAGCGGGAGAAGGGCGACTCCGGCGAGTCCACCGATCCCGACGAATCCGCCTGAGCGCGCTTCGACGCTGGTAGATCGCGGTTTCCCCCTGTGGACAACCGGCCTCGGGCACCCGGGGCGCGGCCCGGGGTGCCGCAGACTGGCGGGCATGACCACGGCCATGCACCAGCCCGGACCTGCGCTCGATCCTGCCCTCGAAGTGCTCCGTCGCCCGGACGGCTCGGTCCAACTCGGGTGGGGTCCCGATACCGCCGCCGTCCTCTCCCCCGGCGCAGGGCTCGACGCATTCGCCCTGTCGACGGTGCTGAGCCTGCTCGACGGGCGTTCGTCGCGCGCGGAGATTCTGGCCCGCACGGCGCAGGCCGGGCTGGCGGACGATGCCGTCACCGTCCTGCTCGACGAGTTGACCACCGTCGGCGCGGTCCGGGACCCGGGCGGGACCGTACCGGTGGCTCCCCGGGTGCGGGTGCACGGGCGCGGGCCCCTCGCGGATACGCTGGTCACCCAACTGACGGTCTCGGGCACCCGGCTGAGCCGGTCCGCCGCCTACACCGGCGACAGTGACGTCGCTCGATGGGACGTGCAGTGCGTGCTGCTCGCCGACGCACTGGTCCCCGATCCCCGGCTCGTCCGGGAGCTGATGCGGCACCGCGTGCCGCACCTGACCGTGCTGCTGCGCGACGGCCGTGGCATCGTCGGGCCGTTCGTCGTCCCGGGGCGCACGAGCTGTCTGCGCTGCGCGGATCTCACCCGCACCGACCTCGACCCGCACTGGCCGCAGCTCGCGGCTCAACTGTGCGACCGCGTCGGCTGTGCGGAGCCCCCCGTGGTGCTGGCGACCGCGGCTCTCGCCCTCGCCGAGCTCGACGCGATTCTCACGACCGTGGCGCCCGCGACACTGGACCGGACCCTCGAGGTGGACCTGCGCAGTCACCGGCTCGCGTCGCGGCGCTGGTACCGGCACCCGGATTGCGGGTGCGCCGGCCCGCCGGCGTGACGCGGGGTCGACCCACGGCGCCCCGCGCCGGGGGGACGGCGTCAGGCATGATGGTGGGCGTGGCCGAAATCCCCCGGAGAAGCAGTTCCCGCACCGCCAAGCTCGCCAGCATCCCCCTCGGGATCGCAGGTCGTGCCGCGGTGGGGTTCGGCCGGCGTCTGGCCGGCGGGGACCGCGAGGAGATCGACGCCGAGCTCGCGGCGAAGGCTGCCGAACAGCTGTTCACGGTGCTCGGTGAGCTCAAGGGCGGAGCCATGAAGGTCGGCCAGGCGCTGAGCGTGATGGAAGCCGCGGTGCCGGAGGAGTTCGCCGAACCGTACCGGGAGGCGCTGACGAAGCTGCAGTCGGCTGCTCCGCCGCTGCCGGCCAAGACGGTCCACCGTGTCCTCGATCAGCAGCTCGGTGCCGGCTGGCGGGAACGGTTCGCCTCGTTCGACGACGTTCCCACCGCGTCGGCGAGCATCGGCCAGGTCCACCGGGCGACGTGGGCGGACGGCCGCGAGGTCGCGGTGAAGGTCCAGTACCCGGGCGCCGACGAGGCGCTGCGCGCCGATCTGCGGACCCTGTCCCGGTTCGCGGGTCTGTTCGCGACGGTGATGCCGGGCACCGACGTGCGCGCGGTGCTCGACGAGCTGACCGCGCGCACCGAGGAGGAGCTCGACTACCGGATCGAGGCCGACAATCAGCGGGCCTTCGCCAAAGTGTTCGGCGACGATCCCCGGTTCGTCGTGCCGCGGGTGGTCGCCAGTTCCCCGAAGGTCTTCGTCACCGAATGGCTCACGGCGACACCGCTGTCCACGATCATCGCGGAGGGTACCCGCGAGCAGCGCAACCGGGCGGGGGCGCTGCTCGCCGAGTTCCACTTCGCCTCCCCGGCACAGGTGGGCCTGCTGCACTGCGACCCCCATCCGGGCAATTTCATGTTGCTCGACGACGGCCGGCTCGGCGTCATCGACTTCGGGGCCACGGCCGCGATGCCGAACGGGTTGCCCCCGGTGCTGGGCCGGATGGTGCGGCTGGCCCTCGAGGAACGTTTCGACGAGCTGACCACACTGCTCTACGAGAACCGGTTCGTCCTGCCGGGCAGGGAGGTCACCGAGCAGGAGATCGCGGACTACCTGCGCCCGTTCACCGACCCGATCCACACGGAGTCCTTCCACTTCACCCGGGCGTGGCTGCAGAAGGCGGCGGGCACCGCCACCGACTTCTCCGGATCCAACTTCCGGACCGCGCGGGCTCTGAACCTGCCGCCGGAGTACGCGAACATCGTCCGCGTACTCCTCGGCTCGGTCGGCATCTGCGCTCAGCTGGACGCGCACGCGCCGTACATGCGGATCCTGTCGGAGTGGCTGCCGGGCTTCACCGACCCGGTGGACTGACGTCCCGGCAGCCCGGTCAGGCGCACACCAGTTCCTTGCGGGGACGCC
Source organism: Rhodococcus ruber (assembly GCF_016804345.1). Lineage (NCBI taxonomy): Bacteria > Bacillati > Actinomycetota > Actinomycetes > Mycobacteriales > Nocardiaceae > Rhodococcus > Rhodococcus ruber. The sequence goes on from NZ_CP044211.1 coordinate 3,849,782, forward strand.
CCCGCGGGCGCTTGCGGGCGACGACGGCGCCCCGTTCGAAGATCTCGCCGCCCCACACACCCCACGGCTCGGCCCGGTCGAGTGCCGCGGCGAGGCAGTGGGCTCGAATCGGGCACCGGCCGCACAGCGCCTTGGCCCGCTCCAACTCGGTCGGTGATTCGGCGAACCACAGGTCCGGATCGTCGCCGCGGCAGGGCAACTCGCGCACACGCGTCGTTCGGTCGACGTCGAGCGTTGCGGTTTGCACGATGGATGTCTCCTCTGTCTGGTTTCGGATGCGATGAGCGAACCGGGCAGAAGACGAAGAAGGCCACGGTCCGCTGGGCGGTGTCCGTGGCCGGAAGGCGAATCGAAGATTACCGGGGCTGACCTCGGTGGCTTCGGGACACGGACGAAAGGGCGGCTGCTCGCACGCGGGCGACGCGCGGAGTGCACGCACCGGCGGCGACGGGGGCGCCGGCGACGGGGACGGCGACCACCACTGCAGCTGCATCGAAGCCGAGCATCGGGGCCACCTCCTGACGTCGTCCGCGCACGGGCCTTTCCCGTGACATCGACCTCCAGCCTAGAAACTCGGCCGTCGATCGCACAACCCATTTTCTACCTGCGGTTTTGCCGCATCCGCGGAGCCGCTAGAGATCGAGGGTGTCGGAGGCGCGTTCACCACGCACGACAGCGAGCACGTCCGCTCCGAACTGCTCGAGCTTCTTCGCCCCGATACCGGGGATGGCGACGAGGGCGCGGTCGTCGCCCGGCTGCTGCTCGGCGATGGCGATGAGCGTGTTGTCGCTGAACACCACGTAGGCGGGGACCTTCATCTCCTTGGACCGTTCCCGGCGCCAGTCCTTCAATGCCACCAGCAGCGATTCGTCCAGGTTCGACGGGCAACCCTCGCAGCGTCCGAGCATGGTCGCGGACGATCCCATGAGGGGCTTGCCGCACACGCGGCACTGCGGCCGCTTACGCTTCGGCGACGGGGGAGCCGCAATCCGTGACGCCGGCGAATCGTCGGGGATCAGACCGTGCAGGAACCGTGATCGCCGCCGCGACCGGCGACCGCCCTCGGTGCGCGAAAGCGCCCACGACAGGTGCAGGTGCACGCGCGCGCGGGTGACGCCGACATACAGCAGCCGGCGCTCCTCCTCGATGCCTGCCTCGTCGGGCGGTGTCGAACTGTCACCGACGACGTGCACGATGGGCAGGGTCCCGTCGGTGAGACCGACGAGGAAGACCGCGTCCCATTCCAGGCCCTTGGCCGCGTGCAGCGACGCGAGTGTCACGCCCTGCACCGTCGGAGGGTGCCGTGCCTCCGCCCGCGCCGCGAGGTCGCGCAACAGTCCGTCGAGATCGAGGTCGGGCTCGTGCCCGAGGAGTTCCTCGGTGAGCTGCACGAGCGCCCGCAGCGATTCCCAGCGTTCGCGGGCCTGCGCACCGGCAGGTTCGGTCTCGCTCAGCCCGAGCGGGGCGAGCACCGCTCGCACCAGCGTGACCAGGGCGGCGCCGCGATCGGCGCCCTCGGGCAGGTCGTCTCGGGCCTGCGCCTGCCGCAGCGCCCCGACCGCTTGCCGCACCTCCGCCCGGGTGAAGAAGCCCTCGCCGCCGCGGACCTGGTACGGGATACCGGCTTCGGTGAACGCGTGTTCGTAGGCCTCCGACTGCGCGTTGATGCGGTAGAGCACGGCGATCTCGGCGGCCGGTACCCCCGAACCCAGCAGCTTGGCGATCGCCTTGGCGACGGCCTGCGCCTCGGCGGGCTCGTCGTCGTATTCGGCGAACGCCGGCTCCGGTCCGGGCGGGCGCTGGCCGACGAGCTGGAGCCGGGTCCCGGCGATGCGGCCGCGCGCCGCGCCGATGACCTGGTTGGCGAGGGCCACGACCTGCGGGGTGGACCGGTAGTCACGTTCGAGCCGGACCACCGTCGCGTCCGGGAACCGGCGGGAGAAGTCGAGCAGGTACTGCGGGGTGGCACCGGTGAACGAGTAGATCGTCTGGTTCGCGTCGCCGACGACGGTGAGGTCGTCGCGGTCGCCGAGCCACGCGTCGAGCACCCGCTGCTGCAGGGGCGTGACGTCCTGGTACTCGTCGACGACGAAACAGCGGTAGCGGTCGCGGAACTCCTCGGCGACGGCGCTGTGCTCCTCGAGCGCGGCGGCCGTGTGCAGCAGCAGGTCGTCGAAGTCGAGGTAGATGCCGTCGTCGCGCACCTTGAGCGACTCGTAGCCGGCGTAGACGGCAGCGACCCGCGCGGCGTCGGCGGGGGGCTCACGCCGGGCGCGGGCCACCACGGCCGGATAGTCCTCCGGCGCGACGAGCGATCCTTTCGCCCACTCGATCTCCGAGAGCAGGTCGCGCACGGTGTCCGTGTCGGTGGCGAACCCGGCCCGGTGCGCGGCCTGGGAGACGACCGCGAACTTGCGGTCGAGCAGCTGCCACGGCGTGTCGCCGACCACCTGCGGCCAGAAGTAACGCAGCTGCCGCAGCGCGGCGGCATGGAAGGTGCGCGCCTGCACCTGCGGACCCGTACCGCCCACGCCGAGTTCGCGCAGGCGGCCGCGCATCTCTCCGGCGGCGCGCGCGGTGAACGTGACAGCGAGGACCTGGCCCGCCGCGACGTGTCCGTGGGACACCAGGTGCGCGATGCGGCGGGTGATGGTCCGGGTCTTTCCGGTACCTGCGCCGGCGAGGACACACACCGGGCCCCGCGGCGCGAGGACCGCCGCGGCCTGCTGGGGATCGAGTCCCTCCACCGATGTCTCTGCGCGCATGGGCTCCATCATGGCAGGACGGGGTGACAGGCATCCGGCCCACACCGACTGTGGCGGAGAACACATTTGACCGCAGGACGGAACAGCGGACAGACGGTGGTTGTTGTGCGCACCGTGACTACGACCGACGCTCCCGCCCTGACGCTCTACACCACCGACTGGTGCGGCTACTGCCGTCGCCTCAAGCGCCAGCTCGACGAGCACGGCATCGGCTACGCCGAGATCGACATCGAAGCCGACCCGTCGGCCGCCGAGTTCGTCGGCAGCGTCAACAACGGAAACCACGTCGTTCCCACCGTGCAGTTCGCCGACGGCAGCACCGCGACCAATCCCCCGCTGTCCGCGGTCAAGCAGGCGCTCGGCCTCTAGCGGACGGCACCGCATCCGCCGGGGGCACCGAGGACCTCAGGTGGTGTATCCCGGCGGGGCCGGCACGGCATGTTCGGCCGCCCGGCTGACCTTCTCCCATGCCGCCCAGTCCCGGATGCGGTCCTGCGCGAGTCCGACCGCGGCGTCGTAGACGACGCTGCCGAGGATCAACCGTCTCGGTGGATCGTCGCTGTCCACGACTGCCCGGACCGCAGCCGCGGCGAGCGCCGGCTCGCTGTCGACGCCGTCGGCGTCCGACGTCGCCGCCAGCTCGGCGCGCAGCGCCGCATAGTCGTCGAGCGGCGCAGTGGCGGGCATGTCCTTGTACAGGTCCGTCCAGTATCCGCCGGGTTCGACGATCGTCACGGCGACCCCGAAGTGTACGGCCTCCGCAGCGACCGCCTCGCTCAGTCCCTCCAGTGCGAACTTGCTCGCGCTGTACAACCCGGTGGTGGGAAATGCCGCGATCCCCGCAACACTGGAGATCTGCAGCAGCCGGCCCGGTGGACGTCGGCGCAGCGCCGGCAACACCGCCTGCGTGACCCACAGCGCTCCGAAGAAGTTGGTCTCCATCTGGGCGCGTGCCTGCTCCTCTGTGAACTCCTCGACGAAGCCGGTCCACATCGTCCCGGCGTTGTTGACGACGACATCGAGGCGACCGAAGTGGTCGACGACCCGCTCGACCGCCGCGAACACCGCCGACCGGTCGGTCACGTCGACGTCGACGGTGAGTACCCGCTCGTCGTCCCGGTACTCGGGCGCTGCGGTCGCGGTGCGGGCGAGGGCGGCCACCCGGTCTCCCGCGGCGAGCGCCTCCCGGGTGAACGCTCGGCCCAGCCCGCGGCTCGCCCCCGTGACCAGCCATATCCGCTGCTCGACCATGTCGGCACCTCCTCGAATACTAGACGAGACGGATCGTCTCGCCGTGCCAGTATGGGACCACCGCCCCTCTCAGTCAAGACGGTCCGTCTCGTCTCGGTTTGGCCTATGCTGTGTTCCATGCCTCCGAGAATCACCCGCCGCAGCGACGCCGCCCGGACAGCGATCCTGACCGCCGCGGTGGAGTTGGTCGGTGAGGTGGGCTACGGCAAGTCGAGCATCGAGGCGATCGCTGCCCGAGCCGGCGTCGGGAAACAAACCATCTACCGGTGGTGGCCGTCGAAGGGATCGGTGCTGCTCGACGCCTACCTCGACGCAAACGTGGGCGGCGAACCGGAGGACCCGCAGGGCCTACCGAACACGGGCGATCTCGTCGCCGACATCAAGGCGGTGCTGCGCGCCACCGTCGACGAACTGAACGATCCCCGGTTCGAACGGCCGTTGCGCGCGCTGACCGTCGCCGTCCTCGAGGACGAGTCCCTGGCCGCCGAATACTCCCGTCGCCTCGACGAGCCGACGCGGCGGTTGAAGAAGGAGCGGCTGTGCGCGGCGCAGCGACAGGGTCAGCTGTCCCCCGAAGTGGATCTCGACGCCGTCGTCGACACCCTCTTCGCCCCCGTCGCCCAGCGCTGGCTGCTGCGCTCCGGTCCGCTGACCTACGAGTACACCGATCACCTCGTCGAGACCGTGCTCACCGGTCTGCTGTGGCCCCGGTCCTGACCGGTTCAGCTCCCCCGGACCCAGCCCTCCAGCATGCCCCGAGCGATCGAGATCGATCCGGGCAGCAACAACGGCGCGTCGGCCGGGGAGGCCCAGTCTCCGAGCGCCAGCGCGGCCCGCACCTCGTCGCGGGTGAACCAGCGGGCCTCGGCGATCTCGCCGTCGAGGAAGGCCAGCGGACGGTCCGGATCGGCGACGGCCGAGAACCCGATCATCACCGAGCGCGGGAACGGCCACGGCTGGCTACCGAGATATCGCACTTCGCGCACGTCGACGCCGACCTCCTCGCGGATCTCCCGCACGACGCAGGACTCGAGCGACTCCCCCGCCTCGACGAACCCGGCGAGCACGGAGAACCGTCGCTCCGGCCACACCGGCTGTCGCGCCAGCAGGACCCGGTCCGCGCCGTCGTGCACGAGACAGATGATCGCCGGGTCGGTCCGCGGGAACTCCTCGTGACCGGTGCTGGTACTGATCCTCGACCAGCCGGACAGGGTCGGCTCGGTCGGCGCTCCGTCCAGCGAACTGAAACCCGCGCTGTCGTGCCAATTGAGCAGGGCCACCGCGGTCACCATCAGACCCGCGTCGGCGTCGTCGAGCCGCTCCCCCACCCGGCGCAGATCGGCGACCGTTCCGGTCTGCGCGAGCACCCGGATCGCCCACACGTGCCGGTCGCCGCGCACACCGAGGAACACCGCGCCCGGAACCGGCTCGGGTCCCAGCTCCACCGCCGCGGCGAACACCAGTGCGTCGCCGTCCACCGGCACCTGCCCGTGACGATCGACCCGTAGCAGAAGGGCCTGCGACCAACCGTCGTGCAGGGCCGCGGCGTCGCCCCGCAGCTCCTCGGCGCGGTCGACGACCGCGCGGGAGAGCAGGGGGGTGTCGGACAGCTGGAAACGGCTCACGCCTGCACCCTAGCGGCGGCGCGGGCTCAGCCCGACACCCGCCGGATGTAGAGCAGCTTGTCGTCCGCCTCCACGGCGTCGACCTCGGGGGACCCCACGCGCAGCAGGCGACCGTCGCGCACGACGCCGAGCACGATGTCGGACAGGTGCCGGGGCGAGCCGCCCACTTCGTTCGGCTCGACGTCCCGTTCGGCGATCGCGAATCCCGCCTCCGGGGTGAGCAGATCCTCGATCATCTCCACGACGCTCGGGGTCGTGGTGGCGATGCCGAGCAACCGGCCCGCGGTCTCCGACGAGATGACCACCGAGTCCGCGCCGGATTGACGCAGCAGATGCGTGTTCTCCGATTCGCGGATGGCCGCGACGATCTTTGCCCTCGGAGCGATCTCGCGCGCGCTGAGCGTGACGAGCACCGCGGTGTCGTCCCGGTTGGCGGCGACGATGATCGCTGCTGCGTGCTGAACCCCGGCCAGGCGCAGCACATCCGATTTCGTCGCCGAACCCTGCACGGTCACCAGGCCCTGTCCCGCGGCGGTTTCGAGCACCACCGGATCCGTGTCGACGACGACGATCTCCGAGGGCGGAACCCCGTCGCCCAGCATCGCATCCACCGCGGTGCGGCCCTTGGTGCCGTATCCGACGACGACGGTGTGATTACGCACGCGGCGCCTCCAACGCTGAATCTTGAACGCCTGGCGCGAACTCTCGGTCAGCGCCGAGAGCGTCGTACCGACCAGGACGATGAGGAAGAAAATCCGGAGCGGCGTGACGACCAGGACATTGATCAGTCTCGCCTCGGGGGTGAACGGGGTGATGTCGCCGTACCCGGTGGTCGACAGCGAGACGGTTGCATAGTAGATGCAGTCCAGCAGCGACAGCGGGTCACCCTGGGCGTCGCGATAGCCGTCCCGGTCCAGGTAGACCACCAGCACGGCGAACATCAATGCCGCCACCGCATATCCGACGCGACGGGTGATGGCCCGGCTCGGACTCGTCTGCAACTGCGGCACCCGCAGGATGCCCACCAGCGCGAAGTCCGGGCGCTCGGTGAGCACGTCGGAACGGCTGAAGCGGCCGCGTAACCTACCCGGCATGGCGGCACTCCCGCAGTATTCTCTGCTCCGGCGACACGGTCACCGACGTTCTCGTTGCTGACATCGGCTCGCAGCCTACGCGTCGGCCGCTAGTGTGGCGCGCATGTCCACCCACCCGTCCCAGCGCGCGGCGCTGCGGCTGTCCGCGCTCCTCCTCGGCGCGGGCGCGGCGCATTTCGCCTCCCCTCACCCCTTCGACCGGATCGTGCCGACGGCGCTGCCGGGCTCGCCACGCACGTACACGTACGCATCCGGGATCGCCGAGCTGACCGTGGGGACGGCACTTGCGATTCCGCGGACCCGCCGGCTCGGCGGGACGTTGGCCGCGGCGCTGCTGATCGCGGTGTTCCCGGCCAACGTGCAGATGGCCGTGACGTGGCTGCGGAGTGAGCGGCTCTCCCCGGCCGCGAAGGCGGTCGCGGTGGCCCGGCTGCCCCTGCAACTACCCCTGATCTCCCAGGCGCTCACGGCCCGGCGCAACGCCCCGCGCCGCTGACGCCGGTCGCTCTCGTTCGCCGGCCGACGGACGGTCCGCGCCGGCACTGCGCACCAGCCGGTCCAGCCGTTCGGCTCCGGGCAGGTCCTCGGGTGCGATGGTCCGTCCCGTGCGCACGTAGTGGAAGGCGGCCCGGACCTTGCCGAGCGGCGGCTCGGCCGGCCGGCCGGTCGCGCGGAACGTGCGGGCTGCCATCAGCTGCGCCCAGGCCAGGCGGTACGCGGCCAGCTGCATCGCCACCGCCTCGAGCCGGTCCTCGTCGGGCTCGGCACCGGTCTTCCAGTCGATGACCGTCCAGCCGCCGTCCGGATCCTCGAACACCGCGTCGATCCGGCCGCGGATCACCACCCCGGCCAGCGAGGTCTCGAACGGGACCTCCACCTCCACCGGGTTGCGCTGGGCCCACTGCGACCGCAGGAATGCCTCCTGGAGCCGGTCGAGTTCGGTTTCGTCGCCGCCGGCGTCGTCCGCGCCGGGCAGCTCGTCGAGATCGAGCAGCCGTGTGGCGCCGTACCGGCGTTCGAGCCAGGCATGGAAAGCCGTGCCGCGCCGCGCGAGCGGGTTCGGCCGGAACGGCAAGGGGCGGCGCAGTCGCGCGGCCAGCGCGGCCGGGTCCGCAGCCAGATCCACCAACTGGCTGACCGACATCTGCGCGGGCAACGTCACCTCGGCACGCTGCTCGGCACGACGGGCCCGTTCGGCGAGGAGCGCGTCGACGTCCGCGGCCCAGTCGTCGGGGTCGTCGTCCGGGTTCGCCGGAGGCGCGGGTTCGGGCTCCTCGAGTGCCGCGAGGACCAGGGCCGCGCCCTGCTCGACGAAGGGGCGCCGGAGCCCGAGGGGATCGCGGGGCCACACGGCCGTGTGCGGATCCGCGGTCATCGGGTTCTCGGTGCCGGCCTCCGGCGCCGGGGCCCAGATCTCGACGCGACCGAGTCCGGGTCGCTCCGCCACCAGCTCGTGCAGTTCGGACAGGAACGGGGACGGTCCCTTCGGCTCCGTTCCGGACTCGGCCCAGTGATGGCCGGAGACGAACAGGGCTCGTTCCGTGCGGGTGAGCGCGACGTAGAACAGACGCCGGTCCTCGTCCATCTTCCGGTGCTTGAGGGCGTCCTTGTGCGTGTCGATGCGGTCCTCGAGCGACTTGCGGTCGTAGACGTCCTCGAGATCGAGGACGGGGACACCTTCGCTGTTCTCGTCCGGCAGTGCCCGGTCGCCACGTAGCGACGGCGGCAGTTCCCCGAGGGCGCCGAGCCAGGTGCTGCCCGCCGTCGACGAGGGGAACACCCCCGCCGTCAGGTGCGGAACCGCCACCACCTCCCATTCGAGGCCCTTGGCCGAGTGCACGGTGAGCACCTGCACCCGCTCGGTGGCGACCTGCACCTCGCCCGGGGCGAGTCCGCCCTCGATCTCCTCCGCCGCGGAGAGATAGGCGAGCAGGCCGGTCAACGTCGCCGAACCGCGGCTCGCGTACCCGGCGACCACGTCGGCGAAGGCGTCGAGGTTCTCCCGGCCGACTCCGCCGTCGCTGCCGGCCCTGGCCTGCGCCTCGATGCCGATGCCCAGGACCCGTTCCACCTCCGCGACGAGTTCCGTCAGCGGCTGGCCCAGCCGCTCCCGCAGGGACGCCAGTTCCTTGCCGAGCGCGACGATGCGCGCGTACCCGAACTCCGAATAGCGGTGCGGTGGACCGGGATCGGAGAGTGCGTCGGCGATCCCCGCCTGCTCGGACTGCTCGCCCGGCAGGGCGCTGTCGAGCGCCTCGGCCAGGGCGGCCGAGTCGGTGACCGAGCCGCCGACGCCGAACCGGCCCCCGATGGCGAGTTCACCGGCCCGTCGCCAGAGCGCCTGCAGGTCGGCGGCGCCGAGCTGCCAGCGGGCCCCGGTCAACACCCGCACGGCCGCGCTGCCAGCCGTCGGGTCCGCGGCCAGCCGCAGCATGGCGATCACGTCCGCGACCTCGGGGGTGTGCAACAGGCCGCCGAGACCGACGACTTCGACGGGCAGCCCGCGGGCGCGCAGTGCCTCGGCGATCGGTGCGGCGTCGGCGTTGCGGCGCACCAGCACCGCCGCGGTGGGCGGCGGCGCCTCGGACTCCCGGGCGGCCGCGTACTCGGCGGCGATCCGCTCCGCCACCCATTCCCGTTCGGCCTCGACGTCGGTGTGCAGGGCGAGCCGGACGTCACCGGTGACCGGCTCGGGCTTGGCGCGCAGCATGCTCACCTGGACACCCTTGTGCCGCAACGGCTCCGACGCCGAGTTCGCCAGCTCCAGGGCCTCGGGGGGGTTGCGCCAGCTGGTGAGCAGCTCGAGCCGCGGTGCGGGGCTGCCGTCCGCCAGCGGAAAGTCCGTCGAGAACCGGGGCAGATTCGCCGCGGACGCGCCACGCCATCCGTAGATCGACTGCATCGGGTCGCCCACCGCGGTCACGGCGGGCATGGGGTCCTCGGTCCTGCCGGACGGCGAACCGCCGAACAGCGACGACAGCAGGACGCGCTGGGCGTGGCCGGTGTCCTGGTACTCGTCGAGCAGCACCACGCGGAACCGGGCCCGCTCGGCACGGCCCACCTCCGGGTGGTCGCGCGCCATCCGGGCCGCGAGCGACATCTGGCTGCCGAAGTCCAGCGCGCCCTCGCGGCGCAGCGTCTGCGCCAACCGCTCGACCAGGGGCAGCAGTTCGATCCGCGACTGCTGCACGTCGAGAATGTTCAGCAGGGTCTTCGCCGGGCCCCCACGTTGCTTGGGGCCCGCGGGCAGCGTGTGCACGAGTTTGTCCAGCTCGGTGTGCGCGACGCGCAGGTCGTCCGGCTCGACGAGGTGCTCGGCGAGCTGTCCCGCCAGCGCCAGCACGCACTCGGTGACCGACGCGGGATTGCGGTCGGTGTCGAGGTCGCCGTCCCAGGCGCTGACCACGCGATACGCGAGTTGCCACAGTTCGGTCTCGGACAGCAGCGTCGCCGACGGTTCGATGGGCAACAGCAGCCCGTGCTCACCGAGCAGTCGCCCGGCGTACGAGTGATAGGTGCCCACCTCCGGCTCCCCGGCGAGAATGCGGGCCCGTAGCCCGCCGGTGGGGTCGAGGTCGCGCACCAGCGGCGAACCGGCGAGCTTCGCGAGCCGCCGGCGGATCCGGGTGGTGAGCTGCTGGGCGGCCTTGCGCGTGAATGTCAGGCCCAGCACCTGTTCCGGGTCGACGAAACCGTTCGCGACGAGCCAGACGACCCGCGCCGCCATCGTCTCGGTCTTGCCGGCCCCGGCGCCGGCGACGACGAGCGTGGGCCGCAGCGGCGCCTCGATCACCGCGGCCTGCTCGTCGGTCGGCGGGAACTGCCCGAGCGCGGCTGCCAACTCGGCCGCGGTCACCGTCGGTGGTGTCACTGTCCCGTCACCTGCCTGCCCTCGTCGTGCGCCGGGCAGCTCGACAGGACCGGGCAGTGCCGGCACCCGTCGTTGACCCGGGCCAGGAACTGCGGTCCCCGGGTGGCCGCGGCTGCTTCGTGGATCACGTCACGCCAACGGTCGAGCGTCTCGGCGTCCAGCGGAGGCTGCACCCGCTGGGTGGCGCCCTCCTTGTTGTGAGGTTTGGCGACGAACACCAACCGTGCCCCGCCGGGTTCGGCGGCGGGCTGCCCGTCGATCGCGCCGGCCGCGGCGGCGACCTGGTAGGCCGCCAGCTGCGCGTGCTCCTGCGCCGCTTCCTTGGTGACGGGATGGCGCGCGGTCTTGACGTCGATGATCACCGGCCGCCCCTCGGGGTCCCGCTCGAGCCGGTCGATCCGGCCACGCAACCGCACCCGCGGCTCGTCGTCGGTCCGGGGTTCGAGGATGCCGTCGACGGCGATCTCGACACCGACCTCGGTGAGCTCGCCACGGGTACCGCGCAGCCACGCCGAGAACGTGTCCAGCATGGCGCGGGTGCGCTCGAGCTCGCGACGGGCGTACCACTGCGAGCCGAGATCGACCGAGTCCCAAGCCCGTTCGAGCGCCCGCTCCACCTGGTCCGGCGGGATCCGTCCGGCGAGCGCCTGGACCAGCGTGTGCACCAGGCTCCCCGCGACAGCGTGGGTGTTGTCGCCGTCGGAGCCACCGTGCCGCTCGAACATCCACCGCAGCGGGCACGTGGTGAGCTGTTCGACCGTCGACGGCGACAGCGGCACCGCGTCGGCCCCGGGGTCCCACAGTTCCTGCTGCGTGCTGGGTTCGGCGGTGCCGTACCACTGGTCCGGATGTGCGCCGCGCACCCGGGCCCGGGCGAGCCGCGCGAGCTGTGCCGCTGCCCGGCGTTGCCGCTGAGGGTCGTCGCGGGCCACCACGGGATCGCACACGACGCTGCGCAGCTCGGCGACGAGGGTGGGCAGCGCGAGCACGCGGGTGCGGATCTCCTCCGGCAGTACCGAGACGTCCTCCCCCGGCTCGTCGACCTCGTCGTCCGAGGCCGCGCCCACCAACTCGTCGACGAACCGGGACCGCACCATGTCGGTGTCGCCGCCGACCGATTCCACGGCGGTGACGAGGAGGGTGCGCCGCGCGCGACTGCACGCGACGAGGAACAGGCGGCGCTCGTCGGCCAGCAGCGGGGCGGTGCGGGAGAGCCGCGTCGTGCCGTCGCCACCGTCGTCGGCCCCGGAGACCGCGTCGATCAGCGTCTCGATCCCGAGCAGGGTGCCGCGGGCCCGCAGGCTCGGCCAAAGGCCCTCCTGCACGCCTGCGACCGCCACGACGTCCCACTCGCGGCCGGCCGCCGAGTGCGCACTGACGACGGTCACCGCCTCTGCCTGCGCGACGAGGCGGGCGCGGACGGAACCCGGGATCTCCTGCTCGGTGAGGTAGTCGACGAATCCGGCGAGCTGGGCGCGCGGCAGCCGGTCGACGTAGTCGGCGGCGGCGTCGAACAGCGCCACGATGCCGTCGAGGTCGCGATCCGCCTGCGCGCCGACGGGTCCACCGCGTTCGGATGCCGCGGACCACTTGCGTTCGAGGCCGGTGGCCTGCCACGCCTCCCACAGCACGTCCTCGATCCCGCCGCCGCGGCGCGCGGCCTCCCGTGCCTTGCGCAGCACGGACTGCGCCTTCTTCAGCGGCGCCGCCTCGACGTCGGTGAGGCCGTGCACGAGCCGTTCGGCGTCCTCGCTCTCGTCGTCGACGAGCAGCAGCCGCAGCAGTTCGGCCGAGTCACGGTCGCCCCCGGCGGCGAGTTCGACCCGGCGCAGGCCCCGGCGCAGGCGGCGCAGCGCGACCGGTTCGGCTCCGCCGACGGGACCGGACAGCAGGGCGAGCGCCTCCTCACCACCGAACGGCAGCCCGGACAGCGCCCGCAGCACGAGCAGCAGTCCGGCGACCCCGTGCTGGCGGGCCAGCGGAAGCTCGGATGCAGCTGTGGTCACCGGCACCCCGGCGGCCAGCAGGGCCCGCCGCAGCGGAGCGAGCGAACGCGGCACCGACCGCACCACGACGGCCATGCGGGACCACGGCACCCCGTCGACGAGGTGGGCGCGGCGCAGCGTGTCTGCGACGAGCGCGGCCTCCTTCGCCGGCGTCGGCAGCACCCGGACCCGCACGGTTCCCGGATCGTCCGAGGGGACGGCGGGTGCGCCGCGGTGCGGCGGGAGACCGGAGAGCCGCCGGGTGATCCGGCCGACGAGTTCTGCCACCTCCGGGGCGGCGCGATGGTTGGTTCCGAGCACCACGCGGCGGCTCGGGTCGTCGTCGGCGAGCGAGGCGAGAAAGGCCGGGTCGGCACCGCGGAAGGTGAAGACCGCCTGGTCCGGGTCACCGGCGATGGTGGTGGTGCGGGTGCCGAGGCCGACGACGCGCACCAACTGCGCGGCCTGCGGATCGAGATGTTGCGCGTCGTCGACGAGCAGGTGCCGGATCCGGGAGCGTTCCCGCGCGAGCAGGTCCGGATCGGTGACGAATGCGGCGAGGGCGGCACCGACGAGTTCGGCGGCGTCGAGGGCGGGCGCGGTGGCCTCGGGGGCCTCCATGCCCACGGCACCGCGCAGCAGCATGATCTGCTCGTACCGGGCGGCGAACTCGCCGACGGCGACCCATTCCGGTCGCGATCGCTGCTGCCCGAGCTCGATCAGGTCCTCCGGGCCGAGACCGCGTTCGTTGGCGCGCAGCATCAGGTCCCGCAGCTCCACTGCGAAACCGGTCATGCCGAGCGCGGGCCGCAGCCGCTCGGGCCACATTCCTGCGCCGTCGTCGAGATCTCCGCGCAACAACTCGCGCAGGACGGCGTCCTGCTCGGCTCCGGTGATCAGGCGCGGCGGCGGGTTGCCGTGTGTGGACGCCTGCAGCCGCAGCACCGCGAACGCGTACGAGTGGACGGTGCGCACCAGTGGCTCCCGCGTGGCGCGGGGACCGCCGCCAGCCACCCCCGCGCGGAGCAACCCGGCGGTGATCGCCTCGCGGACCTCGGTGGCGGCGCGTCGCGAATGGGTGAGCACCAGCACCGATTCCGGGTCGGCGCCGGCGACGATCCGGGCGACGGCCAGGTCCACGAGCAGCGCCGTCTTTCCCGTCCCGGGACCGCCCAGCACCTGCCACGGCCGCCACTGCGGCAGGGGCGGCGAGTCCGCGAACAGCCGCTGCACGTCCTCGGGCCATCGGCGCTGCGGGGGTGCCTCGTCCGGCCTCGGCACCAGACGCACCTCGACCTGCTGCGGCCGGGCGTCGGGGCGAAGGTCGGCGTCGGTCATGCGGCCATTCCAGCAGACGGGTCCGACACGCCGCGAGCGGCGAAGACGGCACCGCCGCGAGCGGCGAAGACGGCACCGCCGCGAGCGGCGAAGACGGCACCGCCGCGAGCGGTGAATCCAGCACAACCGCGAGCGGCGACCATGAAACCGACCGCGAGCGGCGAGTCAGCCGGGCAGAGGAACGTTCTGCAGCCGGACCTGACCGCGCGCCAGGGTCCTGCCGCTCTCGCTGCCGGTGACGGTGACGAGCCACAGCTGCTGGACGCGGCCCTGCTGAAGTGGTTCGGCGACGACGTCGACGCGCTCACCCGTGCTCGAGCGCAGGAAGTCGGTGCTGTTGTGGACCCCGACCGCGAACTGGCCGCGGTCCTGGACAGCGGCGCTGGCTCCGACGCTGGCCGCGGATTCGACGGCGGTGGTGTAGACACCGCCGTGCACGACGCCCCACGGGGTGTGATGGTCCCGCCCCAGATCGATGTGCCCGGTGACCCGGGTGCCGGAGACCTCGTCGAGCACGAGGCCCGCGGCCTGCAGGAAGGCGCTGTCGCTGGGGAGATCGGTACCGGTGGTGTCCATGGCGCCACGCTAACTTCTGAAATTGCAGTGAGCAAGGGGCTAGCCTCGGGGCATGCGCTGGTTGGAGACGGACACGACGAACTGTTCCGTGCAGCGGACATTGGACGTGATCGGCGAGAAGTGGACCCTGCTCGTCCTGCGGGAGGCGTTCAACGGCGTGCGCCGGTTCGACGACATGCGGCGGCACATCGGGATGTCCGAGCCGATCCTGGCCGACCGCCTGCGCAAACTGGTGGCGGCGGGAATCCTGCGCCCGGTGCCGTACCGGGAGGCCGGACACCGCACCCGCAACGAGTACCGGCTCACCGACAAGGGCATGGACCTCTTCCCCGTCCTGGTCGCACTTCTCCAGTGGGGCGACCGCTACTGCGCCGACGAGGACGGACCCCCCGTGGTGGTTCGTGACCGGGTGAGCGGCCGCCCCGTCGCCGCGGTGGTCGTTCCCGCCGGCACGGCCGGTCTGACCGCCCGCGAGACCGAATCCACCCCCGGTCCGGGAGCCCGGCCCGTCCCTGCCGATCGGCCGACACGGCCGCACCGGTCCCGTGCGAGCGCATCGGCTGCCCCTGGAGCCGGCCGCGGCCCTGACACAATCGACGGGTGAACGAACTGCACACCCACCTGTTCGGTCCCGTCGACGGTCCGCAGCTGCTCGCCCTGCACGGCCTCACCGGTCACGGCCGGCGCTGGGAGCACCTCGCGTCGCAGCACCTCCCCCATGCACGGGTGCTCGCGCCGGACCTGCGCGGACACGGCCGCTCCCCGTGGACGCCGCCGTGGAACTTCGAGACACACGTACGGGACCTGCTCACCGTCCTCGACGCCCACGCCTCGGGTCCGGTGCTGGTGGTCGGCCATTCGTTCGGCGGTGCCCTGGCCGTGCATCTGGCCGCGGCTGCGCCCGAGCGGGTGCGCGGTCTGGTGCTGCTGGATCCGGCGATCGGGCTGCCGCCGGAACGCATGCTCGAGATCGCGGAGCTGACGGTGCAGCACCCCGACTACACGGACGCGGCCGAGGCCCGTGCCGACAAGACGAACGGTTCCTGGGGTGAGGTCGATCCCGCGCTGCTCGACGCCGAACTCGCCGAGCACCTGGTCACCCTCGATTCCGGCCGGGTCAACTGGCGGCTGTGCGTTCCCGCGCTCGTGGCGTCGTGGAGCGAGCTGGCACGCGAGTTCGTCCTGCCCCCGGCCCACCTGCCCACGATCGTCGCGCGGGCCGCGAAGGTGCAGCCGCCGTACGTCACCGACGAGTTCCGGGCCGCCCTCGCCGACCGGCTCGGCACGAACCTCACGACACTCGACCTCGACTGCGACCACATGATCGAACAGGCACGACCGCAGGAGACGGCGGCCCTCGTCCGGAAGCTGCTGTAGGTGCCGGCGACGAGCGAGGCCGACGTCGAACGCGTCCGGGAACTGGTCGCGGCGGTCCCCGAAGGCCGCGTGACCACCTACGGCGACGTCGCGGCGGCGGCCGGACTGTCCAGCCCGCGCACCGTGGGCTGGATCATGCGGACCGACAGCGCGGACCTGCCGTGGCACCGGGTGGTCCCGGCCTCCGGGAGGCCCGCCGCGCACCTGGCCCACCGGCAGCTCGCCAGGCTGGGCCGGGAGGGAGTGCCGATCCGCGACGGCCGGGTCGATCTCGCGGCGGCGCGACACCGGTTCTGAACCGGCTCACACCTGGTGCCGCTGCACGCGGCTCCAGGACGGCCGCGCCGAGCCCGGCCGGCACGTCGACCGCGGCGAGTAGGTCCGCGACCGCTTGGGTGAACGGCCGGCGCTGATGGTCGTCGAACGCACGACCGGCGCCGAATCGGGTGCCCGGCGGCAGGACGAGTCCTGCCGTTCCGCCGCGGCGACGAGACGGGTGGAGCCGAGGCCGTCCCGCAGCCGGCAGCACAGCGACACCCCCGCGGGCGGTGCGAACCGCGCCGCCCGGGCAGGCACCGCAGCAGGACCTCCCGCACGCGTGCACCGGCCGCCGCGCACCCCGCCGACGCGGGGGCCGGTGTGGGATCGGCGGGCCGCCGCGCAGTCGTCACACGCCGGACTGACCCGGCCCGGCACGCCGCGCCGGCCGGCGTCGGGCAGCATGACCTCATGAGTTCGCTGACCGACGTGGAGGCCGTCATCGTCGCGGGTGGGCGCGCGACCCGCATGGGCGGTGTCGACAAGCCCGCGCTCGTCGTCGGGGGACGGCGACTGCTCGACATCGCCTTGACCGCGGTGGGCGGGTGCCGGCGGATCGCCGTCGTCGGACCACGACGCGACGATCTCGACCCCGCGGTGATTCAGGTACAGGAAGAGCCCGCCGGGGCCGGGCCGGTTGCCGCGCTCGCCGCCGCGGGCGTCCACGAGCCGGTGGTGCTGACCCTCGCCGCGGACCTGCCGTTCCTCACCGCGGACACGGTCGCCGCACTCGTCGAGGCCCTGCGCGGAGCCCCGGGATCCGACGCGGCGTTCGCGGTCGACGACTCGGGGCGGATCCAGTTCCTGCTCGCCGCGTGGCGTGGTCCCGCGCTCGCCGGCCACCTCGCCGCGCTGGGGGCGGATCCGGCCAATCAACCGATGAAGGCCCTGCTGCCGGAGCGATACGTCACGGTCCCGGTGGCGGGGACCGCGGACTGCGACACACCGCAGGAGCTCGCGCAGGCCCGGGCCGCCCGTTCCGGGCTGATCGCGGCCGACCCCGAGGCCGCGCGCGCGGCGCTCCGGAAGTCGCTGCCGCGGTTGCCGGTCCGCACCCGCGCGCCGCACGAGGCGGAGGGCGCCACCCTCGCCGCACCGCTCGTCGCCGCCGAGGCGCTGCCGAGAGCCGCGGTGTCGGCGATGGACGGATACGCCGTCGCCGGCGACGGACCGTGGCTGCTGCGCGCCGAGGTCCACCGGGCCGGCGCGACCGAGCCGTTCACCCTGCAGAACGGACAGGCGGCGCGCATCGCCACCGGCGCCTACCTGCCGCCCGGCGCGACGACGGTCGTGCGCGACGAACACGTCGAGGTGACCGACGGCACCGTCACCCGGATACCCGATGCCCCGGTGCGCGACGACGCGCGCCGTCGCGGGGAGGACTGGGCGCCCGGCGTCGAACTCGCCGCGGCGGGCGTCGCCCTGGGCCCGGCGGTGATCTCCGCGGCGCTGAGCGGCGAGGTGACCGCCGTGCAGGTCCGCGGACCCGTGCGGGTCCACGTGGTCGTCACCGGCGACGAGATCCGCCGCGACGGGCCGCTGCGCGAGGGTCAGACCCGAGATTCGCTCGGTCCCGTCCTGCCGCGGTTCGTGCAGTGGTGCGGGGCCGCCGTCGCCGGGGAGGCGCACCTGCGCGACACCGGCGACGGGTTCGACCGGCTGTTCGGCGAGACCACCGGCGTCGACGCGATCGTCGTCGCCGGGGCGACCGGCGGCGGGGCCGCGGACCAGTTGCGCTCTGCGCTGGCGCGGGCCGGCGCGTCGATCGTCGTCGAACGGGTCCGGTGCAAGCCGGGCGGGTCCCAGGTGACAGCCGTGCTGCCGGACGGCCGAGTGGTGCTCGGCCTGCCGGGCAATCCGGTCGCGGCCGTCGCGACGCTGCTGGTGATGCTGCCCGCTGTCGTCGACGGTCTGACGGGCCGCCGGCCGCAGGCACCGTGGACCGCACCGCTGGCGAACGCCTCGCAGGTGAGCGGTGACGTCACCCGGCTGCTGCCGGCCCGACAGACCGGCAACGGATCGTGGGTGTGCGACAACGCGGTCCGCACCGCGCACCTGGCGGGACTGATCGGACGGCGCGCGATCGCGCTCGTGCCACCCGGCGCGGAGAACGGCGATCCGGTGGAGCTGGTGCCGCTGCCGCAGTGACCGGCACCGGTCAGCCCGGATGCGTGAGGACCCGGTATCCGGTCTCGTGGAGTCGCCGGTGCTCCGGCCACCGGTCGCGCGTCCAGGCGGGTTCGGAGTGGGCCGCGACGATCGCTGCGGTCGTCGCGGCGTGCAGATCGAACTCCAGGTCGCGGCACAGTTCCGGCAGCGCGGTCCGCTCCCCCGCCGCGCGCGCCTGCACGATGGTGGCGACCGTCTCGGCGACCCGCGCGTCGGCGAAGCGCAGCACGCGGCGATGCGCGGACGGCAACACGAACCACAGCACCGCGACGGCGGCGAGCACGCCGATCACCGTTTCGAGCAACCGGTCGCGAGCCACCACGGTGAAGTCGTGCGGCACCCCACCGCCCCCGAGCAGCAGCGCGAGCGGCGTGATGAACACCATCGCCACCCCGTAGTTGCGGACGAGGTATTCCTCGGTTCCGGCCAGCAGCACCGCCACCACCACGACGACCCCCACCGCCGTCGGCGCCGCCCACACGACCGCGGCCAGCACGCCGAGGCCCACGACGGTACCGGCGAACCGGTGCAGACCCCGGTAGCTGCCCAGCACCCGGTCGGGTCCCTGATGCAGCACCATCGCCGCCGTGATCACCGCCCAGTCCGGTCGTCCGACACCGCCCGCGAGTGCCAGTGCGCCCGCGACGGGACCGGCCACGGCAAGGCGCACGACGATGGTCCAGGATCGGCTGCCGGGCCGAGCTGCCCGGGCGAGCCGGTATCGCGCCGACGGGCGCGGCAGTGGCGGTTGCGGTCGCAGGTCGTCGGTCTCGGAGGCGGCCCCCTCGTCGGTGCCCGCGACGAGGGTCGCGAGCCGCAGGTGCGCCGCTCGGAGCGCCCCGGTCAGTGGATGGTCACCGTCGCCGATCCGCCCGTCGTGCAGGCACATCCATGCGGCGTGCAGTGCCCGGACCGCCTCGTGCCGCGGGCCGAGCGCCGCCGGGGCGCGCAGGCAGGTGTCGACGGCCGACACGGCCGCCGCCACCGCGACACGCTCGGGCGTGCGGGGCCGGACCACCACGCCGGACATCGACACGACAACCGCCGTGCCCGCACCCACCGCCGTCCACGACACGACCGCGCCGACCGGCACACCGGCACTCGGCAGCGCCGCGGCGATCTCCAGGGTCAGCAGCGGCAGGAACGCACCGGGGGCACCGAACCGCAACGCGTCGACCAGGAAGGCACCCACGGCGACGACGGCCGTCATGACCGCCACGAGCAGGAGCCACGTCCACGACGCCCCCGACTGCACGAGCACACCGACCCCGGCACCCACACCGGCCAGCACGACGAGTGCCGCCGCGACGAACAGCACCACCTTCCACCGCGCCCGGTAGGCGCGACCCTCGCCGTACACGACGGCGAACGCCCCGAGGGCGACGGTCGCGGCGACGGGTCCGTGACCGAACGCAAGACCGGCGAGGCCGGGCAGCGCCACCGCGACGGCGGCGCGCAGCGCGCCGGGCCAGCGCCGGCCTCGCCTGGGCACGCCGAGCAGGAGCGTCCGGGCCGGCCCCGGTGCCGGGAGCGGCGGGCACGCCGCGTCACTCCGGGACCCGGCTCCCGGCTCTACCATCGCTTCGGACACGGGGATCGACGATACGGGGCGCAGCTCTCATCGCCCGCGCCGTGTCGGCAAGCTCACCTGCGCAGCGGCTCCGCGGTGAGCAGCGCCGTGGCCGCGGACCGGTACCGGTCGGCCACCAGGCGCACGATCGAGTCGTGCACTCCGAGCGGTGCCGCCACGCCGTCGGCGCCCGCGTCGGCGAGACGCGCGTGGAACAGGCCGTCGGCGAGCAGGTACGACGCGACGAACACCCGGCCCGCACCCGCGGCGCGCAGTTCGGCGACGACGTCCGGCACGCGTGGAGATCCCGTGGCGACGTACCCGACGCGCACGGCGACGCGCGCGAGGGCCGACAACATGCCCGCGGCCCGGCGCACGTCGCCGACGGCGCGCGGGTCGGAGGAGCCCGCCGCGGCGAGCACCACCGCGTCCCCTGGTCGCCAGCCGGCCGCGGCGAGGCGCTGCAGCTGCACCCGGGCGAGCACGGGATCGGGTCCCAGCGCGCGGGTGACCGCCACGGCGCGATGCCCACTGTCGGTGACCTCCCGGGGTACGTCGGCGTGCACGTGGTAGCCGGAGGCGAGGAAGGCGGGCACCAGCACGGTGGGTCGCCCGGAGCGGCGCAGCACCTCCGACGGCGAAGGTCCGAGGACGTCGACGAAGGCGACGCGGGTCGTGCCCACCTCGTGGGAGACGGCGTCGGCGAGGGCCGCAATCGTCTCGACGCCGCGCGGATTGCGCGTGCCGTGGGCGACGAGCAGCAGAGCCGGGTCGGTCATGGTCACAACTCCTGGTCGGGAACGGGTCGGCCGGGGACGATGCCTCTAGTTGATCGGGTAGTCCTTGTCGGCGGCGCCGACGGGGTAGTCCTTGTCGGCGCCGCCGACGGGGTAGTCCTTGTCGGCGCCGCCGGTGGGGTCCACCGCGAGCCGGTAGCCGCGCTTGACGACGGTCTGCACGATCGCGGGGGCGCCGAGCGCGGACCGCAGCCGCGCCACCGCCGTTTCCACGGCATGGGTGTCGCCTCCGCCCCCGGGCAGCGCGGCGAGCAGTTCCTCACGGGAGACGACCCGGCCGGGGCGGGCGGCCAGGGTTCGCATCAACGCCATCGCGGCGGGCGCCAGGCAGCGGATCTCCCCGTCGACCACGACGCACCGGCCGCGGACGCTGAGCACGTGCCCGCCCGCCTCGATGCGGTGGGCGCGCCGCGGCAGCTCCTCGGCGAGGTGCCGGGCGAGGGATCCGAGCCGTGCCCGGCCCGGCGCCGAGACCGGCACCTCCAGCTCGACCAGGGGCGCGGCCGTCACGGGACCCACGCACACCGCGGTGACGCCGGTGCGCAGGGCGCGCAGCATCGCCTCGAGCATGCCGGTGGCCTTGGAACGCAGCAGCAGCGACGCGACGGCCGGGGCGCTGGTGAAGCTCACCGCGTCGATGCTGTGATCGGCGATCTGCTCGATGAGCCGGTCCATCGCGGTGGGATCGTCGGGCGGGGTCCACCGGTACACCGGGACCGCCACCACGTCGGCACCGGCGTCGCGCAGCACCTCGCACAGGTCCGCACCGGGCTCCCACTCGGTCCGGGCGCCGTGCAGCTGCACCGCGATCCGCACCCCCTCCACGCCCTCCGCCAGGAGGTGCTCGAGCACCTCGGCGGAGGACTCGGACGCCGGGGACCACTCCTCCCGCAGGTCGGCCGCGCGGATCGCGCCGGTGACCTTCGGCCCGCGGGCGAGGATGCGGCTGCCGCCCAGGGCCTCGCCGAGTTGCTCGGCGAGGCCCCAGCCGTCCGCGGCCCCCATCCAGCCGCGGAAGCCGATCGCCGTGGTGGCCACGGTGATGTCCGGCGGGGTGTCGAGGATGTCGCGCGTCACTCGCTCGAGCTCGGCGTCGTCCGCGAGCGGGATGATGCGGATGGCGGGTGCATGGACGATCTCCGCGCCGCGCCGGGTCAGCAGGGTGGCGAACTCGTCGGCGCGGCGCGCGGCGGTGATGCCGATCGTGAAGCCGTGCAGCGGCGCGGTGTCCTCGCTCACGAACGCTCGCCGTAACCGCGGTGCACGGGCACGAGACTGTGGATCTGGACGACTCCGGCCCACACCCGCACGTCGTACACGGGCAGGCGGACCGACGGGTCGTCGAGGCAGCGTCCGTCGTCCAGCGAGAAGACCTGCTTGAGCAGCGGGGACGCGACGGTCGGCTCCCCGCTGCGGTCGCCGACGATCCCGCGCGACAGCACCGCGGCCCGGCCGAACGGGTCGAAGTTGCCCACCGCCCGCAACGTGCCGTCGTCGAGCAGGAACAGCGCGGCCTGCTCCCCGCCGCGCAGCAGCACGGCGACGCCGCGACCGGGGATGAGGTGGCTGAGCGGGCAGGCCGACGTCCATTCCAGACGCCCGTCGTACACGGTGGCGCGCGACGCGCGTTCGGTGGTGTGCGTCTCGATGACGGTCATGAATGTCCTCCTTGGAACTACGGACGGAATTCTCCGGGGCCGGTGTTTCTCGGGGGTTAACCCGAGATTCCCTCGCGGTAAGAGGGCATTCCGACCAGTACCGGCACCTTCCGCTTGCCCGAGTCGTCGAACCGCACGGTCGGGTCGGCCACGTCGGGGGCGTTGACGAACGACACGAACCGGGACAGCTTCTCGGGATCCTCCAGGACGCCGGCCCACTCGTCCCGGTATCCGGCGACGTGCCTGGCCATCGCCGCCTCGAGCTCGCCGGCGATGCCGAGACTGTCCTCGCACACGACCGCCTTCAGGTGCTCGAGACCGCCGTCGAGGGCCTCGAGCCAGGGCGCGGTGCGCTGCAGCCGGTCGGCGGTGCGCACGTAGAACATCAGGAACCGGTCGATGTACTTCACGAGCGTCTCGTCGTCGAGACCGCCGGCGAGCAGCTGCGCATGCTTGGGCGACTGGCCGCCGTTACCGCACACGTACAGGTTCCAGCCGCTCTCGGTCGCGATCACCCCGACGTCCTTGCCGCGCGCCTCGGCGCACTCGCGTGCGCAGCCGGAGACACCGAACTTGAGCTTGTGCGGGGAGCGCAACCCGCGGTAGCGCAGCTCGAGGTCGACGGCCATGCCGACCGAGTCCTGCACGCCGTACCGGCACCAGGTCGATCCCACACAGCTCTTCACGGTGCGCAACGACTTGCCGTAGGCCTGGCCGGACTCCATGCCGGCGTCGACGAGTCGCTTCCAGATGAGCGGCAGCTGCTCGACCCGCGCGCCGAACAGGTCGATGCGCTGTCCTCCGGTCATCTTGACGTACAGCCCGAAGTCGCGGGCGACCTCGCCGATGACGATGAGCTGCTCGGGGGTGCACTCCCCGCCGGGCATCCGCGGCACCACCGAGTAGGTGCCGTTCTTCTGGATGTTGGCCAGGAAGTGGTCGTTGGTGTCCTGCAGCGCCGCCTGCTGCCGGCCCAGGATGTGATCCGAGTCGGTCGAGGCGAGGATCGAGGCGACGACGGGTTTGCAGATGTCGCAGCCGGTCCCCCGGCCGTACTTGGCGATCAGTGCCGAGAACGTGCGGGTGTCGGTGGCCTGCACGATCTGGAACAGCTCGGCCCGGGACTGATCGAAGTGCTCGCACAGCGCCTTCGACATGACCACGCCGGACGCCGCGAGGAGCTGCTTGACGGTGGGCAGGCACCCGCCGCACGTGGTGCCGGCGCCCGTGCACGCCTTGACCTGGGCGATGTCGCACGCGCCGTCGGCGATGGCGCCGCAGATCGCCCCCTTGGTGACCCCGTTGCACGAGCACACCTCGGCGTCATCGGGCAGCGACCCGGCGCCCGGCTTCTCCCCCGCCGGCGAGATCAGCGCCGCAGGGTCGCCGGGCAGCTCCCGGCCGACGAGCGGCCGCAGCGACCCGTACGCGGAGGCGTCGCCGACGAGGATGCCGCCGAGCAGTGTCTTCGCGTCGTCCGAGACGACCAGCTTGGCGTAGGTGCCCTTGGCCGCGTCCGACAGCACGACCTCGAGGGCGCCCGGGGTGGCGGCGTGCGCGTCGCCGAAGCTCGCGACGTCGACCCCGAGCAGCTTGAGTTTGGTCGACAGGTCGGCCCCCGGGAACTCGGCGCCGCCGCCGAGGAGCCGGTCGGCCACGACCTCTGCCGTGCTGTAGCCGGGCGCGACGAGTCCGTAGCAGGTGCCGTCGACGGCGGCACATTCGCCGACGGCGTAGATCGCGTCGTCGGTCGTGCTGCGGCAGCCGAGGTCGGTGCGGACGCCGCCGCGGGGGCCCAGCTCGAGCCCCGCGTCGCGGGCCAGCTCGTCGCGGGGGCGCACCCCGGCCGAGAACACGAGCAGCGCGGCGTCGATCACCGATCCGTCGGACAGTTCCACCCGCAACCCGTCGGGACCGTCGGTGATCCCGGCGGTGCCGACGCCCGTGTGCACCGTCAGGCCGAGGTCGGTGACGAGGCGGGCGAGGAGCGCGCCGCCGCCCTCGTCGACCTGCAGTGGCATGAGCCGCGGCGCGAACTCGACGACGTGCGGTGTCAGGCCGAGCATCCGCAGCGCGTTGGCTGCCTCCAGCCCGAGGAGTCCACCACCGACGACGACGCCGACCGCACCCGGCGCGGCCTGCTGCGCGCCGGCCCGGATGCCGTCGAGGTCGTCGAGGGTGCGGTAGACGAAGCACCCGGCCAGATCCTTGCCGGGAATCGGCGGGACGAAGGGGTACGAGCCGGTGGCCAGGACGAGCGCGTCGTACCCGATCACCTCGCCGGCGTCGGTGGTGACGGTGCGCCCGGCCCGGTCGATCGCCGCGGCCCGGGTGCCGATCCTCAGGTCGACCAGGTCGTCACCCTCGTACTCGTTGCCGGCGAGGGCAAGTTCTCTCGAATCCCAGGAACCGACGTACGAGGACAGTCCCACGCGGTCGTAGGCGGGCAGCGGCTCTTCGCACAGGATCGTCACCGACCAGAGGTCGTTCTCGTCACGGGTGCGCAGCGCCTCGACGAATCGGTGGCCCACCATGCCGTGCCCGACGACGACGACAGACTTGTGGCTCATACCGTTTCCTTCTTCCTTGGTGTGCGGGTGGGGCCGGGGCGCCCTCAGGCGCGGACGGCCACGGTGGTGACGTCGCGCTCGGCGGGCGTCTGCCCGGTGGGGGCGCTGGGGCGGCGCAGGAACACGGCCCAGGTGACGACGATGCAGACCAGGTAGAAGGCGAGGAACACCCAGAACGCCATGGTCGCCGACTTGGCTTCGCTGCTGTAGGAGGCGCGCAGCACCAGGTTGATCCCGACGCCGCCGAGACCGCCGATGGCGCCGGCGAAACCGATCAGGGCGCCGGACATGCTGCGCGCCCAGGCGGCCTTCCCGGCCCTGTCGAGCGAGTCGAGGCTCTGCGCCTTGGCTTCGAAGACGGACGGGATCATCTTGTAGACGGAGCCGTTGCCGATACCCGAGAGCAGGAACAGGGCGATGAACCCGAGGACGAAGGTCACCATGATTCCGCCGGTGGCGGCGCCGGCGGTGGCGTCGTCGAGGGTGCCGGCGGTGACGAGCAGTCCGGCCGCGAGGGCCATTGCCGCGAACGTGTACAGCGTGATCCGGCCGCCCCCGATGCGGTCGGCCAGCTTGCCGCCGAGCGGCCGGGCGATCGATCCGAGCAGCGGACCGACGAACGCGATCTGTGCGGCGTGCAGGGCCGCCTCGGCGGCGGTCGCGCCCCCGGCGAGGAAGTTGATCTGCAGTACCTGGCCGAACGCGAAGCTGAAACCGATGAAGGAGCCGAAGGTGCCGATGTAGAGGAAGCTCAGGATCCACGAGTCGCGGTAGCGCAGGGATTCCCCCATCGCTCGCAGGTCGGCGCGCTGATCACCGAGGTTGTCCATGAACAGGGCCGCGCCGAGCGCGGCGAAGGCACACAGCACCAGGTAGACGGCACACACGATCCACGGTTCGGTGTTGCCGACGGTGGCGATGACGAGCAGGCCGACGAGCTGCACCACCGGCACGCCGATGTTGCCGCCGCCCGCGTTCAGGCCCAGCGCCCAACCCTTGAGCCGTTGCGGGTAGAAGGCGTTGATGTTGGTCATCGACGACGCGAAGTTGCCGCCGCCGAGGCCGGCGATCGCGGCCACCACCAGGAAGGTGGTGTAGGAGAAGCCGGGGTTGAGCATGAGGTACAGGGTCGCGACGGTGGGGATCAGCAGCACCAGCGCGCTGAACACGGTCCAGTTGCGACCGCCGAACCGGGCTGTGGCGACCGTGTAGGGGATGCGCAGCAGCGAACCGACCAGGGTAGGCACGGCGACGAGGAAGAACTTGCCGGCGGCATCGATGCCGTAGAC
Source organism: Rhodococcus ruber (assembly GCF_016804345.1). Lineage (NCBI taxonomy): Bacteria > Bacillati > Actinomycetota > Actinomycetes > Mycobacteriales > Nocardiaceae > Rhodococcus > Rhodococcus ruber. The sequence goes on from NZ_CP044211.1 coordinate 3,876,035, forward strand.
GTCGGTCGGCATGAACAGCACCATCACGGACCAGATGGACCAGACGGAGAAGCCGACGTGCTCGGCCAGGACGGACCAGATCAGGTTCCGCTTCGCGATCTCCTTGCCGCCGGCGTCCCATGCCGCCGTGTCCTCGGCGTCCCAGTGTTCGATGCGGTGCTTGCGGGCGAACTTCGCACGCAGGCCTTCGGTCGGTGATATTCCGGTCGTTGCGGCCACCCCATGCCCCTTCCTCGGGTCGGTATCGATGGACCCAAGGTAGGAAACGGGTGTTGCCGCGGTGCTGCCCTCGGTGACTGCCGCGTCAAGAGATGCTCACCTGCGGCAGGAGGTCTCCGTGAGGTCGTCGCCGCGGGGGTGCGCGGGGTGCGGATCGGCGCCGGAGCCGCCCCAGGTGTCCTCGACGTACCGCGGCCGGCAGGCCACCCGGCCGGCGATCAGGACCACGAACGCGGCGCCGCCGAGGAACACGAACGGTGCCGTCCAGCCACCGGTGATCTCGCGCAGCACCCCGACCAGGACCGGTCCGGCGCAGGCGACGGTGTACCCGAGGCCCTGGGTGAACCCGGACAGCGCCGCCGACGCCGCATGGGTGCGGGTGCGCAGGTTGATCAGGGTCAGTGCCATGGGGAAGGTGGTCGGCCCGACGCCGATCGCCAGCACCCACAGGGCGGTGGCCGTCAGCGGTGCGAGCAGCAGGCCGGTGAACCCCACGGCGTAGCTCGCCACGCACACGAGGACGAGCGGGAAGGGATCCCGCATGCGGGCGCACGCGGCGGGGGCGACGAACGAGGCCGCCAGGCCGACGAAGGAGAACAGCGCGGTCATCGCGCCCCCGAGTGCCTCGCTGCCCCCGGCGTCGAGCAGTACGGCGGGAATCCAGGTGAACATCGAGTAGGTGATCAGGGAGGTCATGCCGAACATGCCGGCCATGCCCCATGCGACGGGCGAGCGCCACACCCGGCCGGGTGCAGGGGCGGAAGGGGGCGCGTCGCGGGTGCCCGGCTTCGCACCCCGGGCCCGGTGGAGTACGCCGATCCACGGAATCGCCGCGGCGAACGCCCACGCCGCCCACAGACCGATCGACCAGCGCCACCCCGCGGCTTCCGCGACGGGGACCGCGGCCAGGGCGGGCAACACGGTGCCGATCTGGACGCCGACGATGTAGACGGTGCTCACGACGGCGAGCCGGTCGGAGAAGTACCGCTTGACCAGCGGCGGGATCACCACGTTGCCGACGCCCATTCCGGCGAGGGCGAGCGCCGAGAACGCGAGCAGTGTCCACGTCTCGTGAGTCAGCGCGCGGGCCGCCATGCCGACTCCGGCGGCCAGCATCGCGATCAGGGCCGTGGTCTCGAGCCCCGCTCGCCGTGCGATGACCGGGGTGAGGAGACCGAACGCCGCGAACATCGCGGTCGGCACCATCCCGAAGACACCCACCACGGCAGGCGCGAAGCCGAGTTCGGCGCGGATCTGTTCGGCAAGGGGACTGAACGAGGTCACGGCGAGGCGCAGCGTGAGGGCGGACATCACGATCGCGACGAAGACGAGGAGACGTCCCCGCAGCAGGGACGTGGATCCGGCATCGGTGACAACCACGGAGCGAATCATAGGATGACCCGATGTATATCGTCGAAGGCGTTTTCCGGATGCAGGAAGGAGCCCCATGCGCACCGTGCGACGCACCGGTCTCGTCGCCCAGGTCACCGAGCAGTTACGCGGCCACATCCGCACCGGCGCCTGGGCAGTGGGCACCCGCATCCCGACCGAACCCACCCTGGCCGAGCTGACCGGCACGGGCCGCAACACCGTGCGCGAGGCCGTCCAGGCACTCGTGCATTCGGGGCTGCTCGAGCGACGGCAGGGATCGGGCACCTACGTGGTCGCCACCTCGGAGGTGGGCAGCGCACTCGGCACCTACTTCGCCGACGCCCACGAACAGGACGTGCTCGAACTGCGGCAGGCGCTCGACGTCACCGCCGCGGCGCTCGCCGCGCAGCGCCGCACCCGGGCGGACGCAGAACACCTGACCGAACTGTTCGACGCGCGGATGCGCGCGTGGGCGGACCCGCGTTCGGCCGCCGCCCTCGCCGCCGACGTCGCCCTGCACCGCGCGATCGTCGCGGCCAGCCACAACGCCGTGTACCTCGAGTTCTACGACTCGCTGATACCCGTCATCGAGGAGACGATCCGCCGTCGCGTCGAAGAGACCGGCGCAGGCTTCCACGACGAGCACCGCGAACTGGTGCTCGCCGTCGTCGCAGGAGACCCGGGTCGCGCCGCGGCCGCCGCCCTCGCGATGTTCGGGGAGCTGCGCGGCAGTGACGCCTAGAGGAGGCGAGACCTAGAGGAGCAGACGCACCAGATCCGAGGTGTGTGCCAGCCCCGGGAACGCCTCCTCCGTCGAGCGCGGATGCAGGGCGTGCACGGCGAGCCGGAACATCACCGCGCGCAGCAGCATCTGCGGCCACTCCGGCAGGTCCTCCCAGCGGCCGATGAGCTCGTCGTCGGCGCCGCCCCACGACAGCGCATCGACGACGGCGACGCCGGCCGCCCACGACGCGGGTCGCCAGTAGGGGGTGATGTCGGTCAGGCCGGGTGCGGCGCTGCCGGCGAAGAGCACGGTGCCGAACAGGTCGCCGTGCACGAGCTGATCGGGCAGGTGGACCGGCTTGCGCAACGTCGCGAGCTGGTTGATCAGATCGATGCTCTTGCGTCCGTCGGGCGTGACGGTGTCGGGGGCGCCGGCGGCGCGGGCGGTGCGCAGCGGTACCGCCTCCCAGGCCGCGCGGTCGGCGGCGACGAACACGTCGACGTCCTCCCACGGCGCCACGGGCGGCTGCATGAGGAAGCGCGGTCGCTCGAGTTGGGCGGTGGCGGCGTGCAGCCGGAGCGACAGCGCCACCACCTCGTCGTGCCGTGGTTCGGAGGTGCCCACGATGTACGTGTCGGCGCGCCAGCCGGAGACGACGTAGCGGCCGTCGGTGGAGCGAACCGGCCGCGCCAGTCGGACCCCGTCGACGTCGAGGTTCTCGCGCACCTTCGCCGACCACGCTGCCCGGGCGTGGTCGGCGACCGGCGAGAGCACGACGTCGCCGCAGCGCCAGCCACCGTCCCAGTCCGCCCCGAGCGGGACCGGTTCGACGTCGCGTAGGCCGAAGGTCGAGCGCACGTGCTGCGGGGGTTCGAGGGGACTCACGGGGCACACCGTACAGTCGGCGCCGCCGCCTTCAGGGAAGGCACTCCGTTACCCGGGGACAGCATTCCCGCATCGTTATCTCACCGTGTTCCCTCAGTACACGGGCAGTGACGGGTCCACCTGCTGAGCCCACGCGAGCACGCCGCCCTGCAGGTGCGTGGCGTCCGAGAAACCGGCCTTCTTCAGCACGGCGAGCGCTTCGGCCGAGCGGATCCCGGTCTTGCAGTGCAGCACGATCGGCTTGTGCTGCGGCAGCTCCGCCAGCGCCTCTCCGGAGAGGATGCGGTCCTTCGGGATCAGCCGCGCCCCGTCGATGTGGACGATGTCCCACTCGACCGGCTCGCGCACGTCGATCAGTTCGATCTCCCGGTCCGACTCGAGCAGCCGGTGCAGTTCGGTCGGGGTGATCGTCGACTCGGCCACGGCCTCGGCGGCGTCGTCCGGCACGACACCGCAGAAGGACTCGTAGTCGACCAACTCCGTCACCGGCACCCGGCCCGGATCACGGCGCAACGTCACCGTCCGGTAACTCATCGCGAGAGCGTCGTAGATCATCAGCCGTCCGAGCAGCGACTCGCCGATGCCGGTGATCAGCTTGATCGCCTCGGTGGCCATGATCGACCCGACGGACGCACAGAGCACCCCGAGGACACCGCCCTCCGCACAGGACGGGACCATGCCCGGCGGAGGCGCCTCCGGGTACAGGTCCCGGTAGTTCAGTCCCCGCCCGCCCGGCGCGGCCTCCCAGAACACCGACACCTGTCCCTCGAACCGGAAGATCGACCCCCATACGTACGGCTTGCCGGCGAGGATCGCCGCATCGTTGACGAGGTAGCGGGTCGCGAAGTTGTCGGTGCCGTCGAGAATCACGTCGTACTGCTCGAACAGCTCGACGGCGTTGCTGCGGTCGAGCCGGACCGGGTGCAGGCGCACCGCCACGTTCTCGTTGATCCCCCGGATCGTGTCGCGGGCGCTCTCCCCCTTGGGCCGGCCCACGTCGGCGACCCCGTGGATCACCTGCCGCTGCAGGTTGGACGATTCGACGTCGTCGAACTCGACGATGCCGAGGGTGCCGACCCCGGCCGCGGCGAGGTAGAGCAGCACCGGGGAACCGAGGCCGCCGGCACCGATGCACAGCACCCGCGCGTTCTTCAGCCGTCGCTGCCCCGTCACCCCCACCCCGGGGATGATCAGGTGCCGGCTGTAACGGGCCACCTCCTCGCGGGTCAGGTCCGCGGCGGGTTCCACCAGAGGTGGCAGTGCACCGGATTCCACCAGGGATGGCAGTGACGTCACGACAGCTCCTCGGCCGGTTCGATCGGGCGGTTCCCCGATTGTCCCATCCTCATGCTCGCGGATACGGCCACGGATTGAACCTGCACGTCAGCCCGTCGCGGGGGACGACGCCCTCGGGGTCGAGCCCGGCGATGTCGTCGTTGGCCGTGCCGAACGACTGCTGCATCATGATCGGCGCCAAGCCTCCGTCGCTCCCGCACCCTTCGTGGGCGGCGAAGCCGATGGCGTGCCCGATCTCGTGGTTGATCAGGTACTGGCGGTAGGAGCCGATGTCCCCCTGGAACGCGACGGCGCCCCGCACCCAGCGGGGCTCGTTGAGCAGGACCCGGCCCACGCCGGGGTTGAAGCACGAGACCTCGAGTTCGATGTCGTACCCGCAGCCCTGCCGGATCGTCATCTGGGAGGTCAGCGACACCCGGAAGTCGGGCTCACCCTGATCGACGCGCCGGAATGCGAACGCCGGGTCCTGGATCCAGCTCTTCGGGTTGGCCAGGGTCTCGTCGACCATCCGCGCGAATGCGGCGTCGCCGCCGTAGCCGGTGGTGTCGACGCCGTCCTCGATCTCCACTGTGTAGGTGTAGACGCGGCCGGTGCCGACCTGATCGCCGGTCCCCGGCACGACCCGCCAGGTGCCGGTTCCGGCCGCCGTGAACGGCCCACCCTCCGGGAGCGCACCGGACGGCAGATCGGCGGGGAACGTGCCGTCGGCGACCGGCGCGGGCACACCCACCACGCCGCCGGATTCGGCTACCGCGTCCCCGGCCGCCGCGGGCTCGGGTCGATCGCCACCGGCGCGCAGGGCGTCCACCCCGACGATCACCGTGAGGATCGCGAGGACGGGAACGGCGTAGGCCCGCCATCCGTAGGTCGCGACGAAGCGCCCGAGCCGGCTCTGCCGGCGCACCCCGCGATCCGGGCGCGGCGGACGCGGGCGGGTGCTCTCCCCCGAAACGGGATCCCACTGGGCTCGCAGGGGCTGGTGGGAAGGGGCGCGTGTGCGGCGCCACTCGGACGGCCGGTCCTCGGGTGTCCGGTGCGGACTGCGCACCGGGCGGCGCGGTGTGTCCGCCACGTCGGCTCCTGCTCGCTCGGTCACGGCTGCCAGAATCTCACACGGTCGTCGCCGGACGTGCCGGGTCGCGAAGCGCGGCACGCGACCGCCCCCGCGCCGCTGTGGCGCCGCGCACAGTAGCCCCTCGGCTGGGATACTCGTGGGTAGGGGTGCGCCGCACCTCGAGGGCCCCCGGCCTGTAACGTGCAGAGACGATTGCACGTCGTAGTGGTAGGTATCACTTCGACGAATATCTCGGATTGGGAGCGACATGACCGAACTCGCAGCCCGGACATCGTCCGGCCGCGCCACCAGCTCGGGCAACGGCACCGGCACTCGACGCGGCGCCCGGATGCCGCGGGACGAGCGCCGGGTCCAGCTCCTCGCTGCAGCCAGCGAAGTCTTCGTCACCCGCGGGTACCACGCGGCCGGCATGGACGAGATCGCCGAGTGCGCCGGGGTCAGCAAGCCGGTGCTGTACCAGCACTTCCCCGGCAAGCTCGAACTGTACTGCGCGGTACTGCAGAGCTATGTCGACAGCCTGATCTCCGGTGTCCGCCAGGCCCTGCGGTCGACCACCGACAACAGGCAGCGCGTCCGCGCTGCGGTGCAGGCGTTCTTCGACTTCGTCGACAACGACTCGCAGGGTTTCCGGCTCGTGTTCGAGTCGGATCTGATGGGCGAGCCGCAGGTGGCGAACCGCGTGGAGCAGGCCACCGAGGCGTGCGTCGACGCGGTGTTCGACCTGGTGAGCCACGACTCCGGGCTCGACCCGTACCGGGCGCGCATCCTGGCGGTCGGCCTCGTCGGCACCAGCCAGTTCACGGCCCGCTACTGGCTCGAGGCCGCCCGGCCGATCCCGAAGGAAGACGCCGTCGACACCACAGTCGCGCTCGCCTGGGGTGGTCTGTCGCACGTGCCGCTGCAGCCGGAGCTGCGCCGGCGATGAGCGACGGCGCCGACCGAGGTCGCGCCCGCAACGACGGAAGGGCCGGGGCAGTCGCCCCGGCCCTTCCGTCGTGATGCCGTCGTTCTAGCTCGCCGCGAACCCGACCTTGCGGATGTCGGCGGGGCCGATCTCGACGTAGGTGACCCGCGATGCCTGCACGATGAGCTTGCGGCCCTTCTCGTCGACGAGCGTCAGGACGCCGTCCTTGTCGCCGGCCAGGGCTTGCGTCACGAGCGACTCGACCTCGTCGGGCGTCTGCTCGCTGACCACGGTGAGCTCGCGGGGACTGTCCGCAACACCGATCTTGACCTCCACGGTCGACCTCCGAACTCTCAGGGCTCTACAGCTGTCCCCGCCCAGATTAGTGCAGTCCCAGCACTGCCATCCGGTCGGCGTGCTCGAGCTGCATCCGGTCGAACAACGCCGCGATGTCGGCGAGATCACCGGTAGCGGCGATCACCAGATCGGTGAGATCCTCCCGCTGGGCCATCACGTACTGGGCCTGGGTGATGGCCTCGCCCAGCAGCCGCCGCCCCCACAGCATCAGCCGGTCCTTGTCGGCGGCGCTGTGCCGCACCGCCTCGCGGACCTCGTGCACCACGAATTCCGAGTGCCCGGTCTCGGCGAGCACCTCTCGTACGACCTCGGCCACCTCGGGGGCGAGGGTACCGGCGATCTCGCGGTAGAAGTCGGCGGCGATGCCGTCGCCGACATATGCCTTGACCAGCGACTCGTGCCAGTTCGACGGGTTCGTGGACGCGTGGTAGGCGTCGAGGGCACGCCGGTAGGGCTCCATCGCCGCGTAGATTTCGACACCGCGCGCGGTCAGGGCGGCGTGCAGCGTCTCGAAGTGGCTCATCTCCGCCGCCGCCATGCTTGCGAACGCCACCCGCCCCTGCAGGCTCGGCGACATCCGCGCATCGTCGGCAAGGCGATAGAAGGCCGAGATCTCACCGTAGGCGAGCACCGCGAACAGCTCGGCGACGCCGGGATGGTCGGCCGGCACGCGCACCGGGGCGGCGGATGGACGGGACGGTGACGGTGACGTTTCGGCTCCCATGACGACACAGCGTAGTACCCGGCCGGCGACCGCGCGGCTCACGGCACTCGCACCCGGTACAATGGTTCCGGAAGGCCGCGCCTCGAGGCGCCGACCACCGGCCCCGCGGACTTCACCGATGATGTGCGCGCACCCGATCGCAGATCGCTGCCGCGCCTCGCAGAGCCCTACCGGCCGCTGAGGCGCAGGCCCGGTCGCCTCTCCACTCGTGCGTGCGTGCCGAGACCAGGAAGGCCAGACCCCTGAGCAAGATCACTGTCGACCACGAAGACGACGCCACCGAAACCACGGTGTCGGCCCAACTCGACGCCACCCACACCCCGCCCACGTTCGCCGAACTGGGCGTGCGGGACGAGATCGTCCGCGCTCTCGCCGAGATCGGCATCGAGCGCACCTTCGCCATCCAGGAGCTGACGCTCCCCCTCGCCCTCGCCGGCGACGACCTGATCGGACAGGCACGCACCGGCATGGGCAAGACCTTCGGGTTCGGTGTCCCGCTGCTGCACCGCCTCACCACCGCCGAGTCCGGCACCACCGCCCTCGACGGCACGCCCCGCGCGCTGGTGATCGTGCCGACGCGCGAGCTGTGCCTGCAGGTCACCCAGGACCTCGAGAACGCCGCCAAGTACCTCCCCGGCTCCACCGGTGCCCTGAAGATCCTGTCCGTCTACGGCGGACGTCCGTACGAAACGCAGGTCGACGTGCTGAAGAAGGGCGTCGACGTCGTCGTCGGCACCCCGGGCCGGCTGCTCGACCTCGCCAACCAGGGTCACCTGATCCTCGGCAAGATCGGCGTGCTGGTGATGGACGAAGCGGACGAGATGCTCGACCTCGGCTTCCTCCCCGACATCGAGCGCATCCTCGGCATGGTGCCCGACCGTCGCCAGACGATGCTGTTCTCGGCCACGATGCCCGGGCCGATCATCACGCTCGCCCGCACGTTCCTCACCCGCCCGACACACATCCGCGCCGAGGAACCGGAGTCCTCCGCGGTGCACGAGCGCACCAACCAGCTCGTCTACCGCGCGCACGCGCTCGACAAGGCGGAACTGGTGGCGCGCGTGCTGCAGGCCGAGGGTCGTGGCGCCACCATGATCTTCACCCGTACCAAGCGCACCGCGCAGAAGGTCGCCGACGAGCTCGCCGAGCGCGGCTTCGCCGTCGGGGCCGTGCACGGTGACCTGGGGCAGATCGCTCGTGAGAAGGCGCTGGACAAGTTCCGCAAGGGCAAGATCGACGTGCTGGTCGCCACGGACGTGGCCGCGCGCGGCATCGACATCGACGACGTCACCCATGTCGTGAACTACCAGTGCCCCGAGGACGAGAAGACCTACGTCCACCGCATCGGCCGCACCGGCCGGGCGGGGCGCACCGGTATCGCCGTCACCCTCGTCGACTGGGACGACATTCCGCGCTGGCAGCTCATCGACAAGGCCCTCGATCTGGGCATGCCCGATCCGGTCGAGACCTACTCGAGCTCGCCGCACCTGTTCGAGGAGCTGGGCATCCCCGACGGCACGACCGGAACCGTCCGCAAGACGCCGACCGAGCGGCCCGCCCGCGAGGAGGGCTCCGAGGATGCGGCACGACCCAAGCGCACCCGGGTCCGCCGGCGCACGCGCGGCGGCCGGCCGGAGACCGGCGGCGCCGAGCACTCCGGCACCGGTCCCGAGACGGCGGGCGCGAGTTCCGCCTCGGGGCAGAGCGAGGAGTCCGGGAGCGGAACAGCGCCCGCACGGCGGCGCCGTCGGCGGCGCCGCGGCGGTTCCGCCGCGACCGGCGACACCGTCGCGAACAGCGAAACGGTCACGGCTTCGGCTGCCCAGTAGCCGCTCGCGATGATCGCACCGGAGCGCAGAACCCGGGCGGATCTGATCGCAGCACTCGTGCTCGCCGTCGCGGTCGTCGCGGCGGCGAGCGTCGTCTGGTTGCGCTCGGATGCGCGTGGCACCGTGTCCGTCACGACCGACGCGGCACCGGAGCCGCCACCGTCCGCGACCGTCGTGCCGTCGACCCTGACGGAGGCGTGGCGCGCCCCCAGCGGCGCGACGTCCCGTCCGATCGCGGTCGGCGCCGTCGTGGTCACCGGGGACGGCGGCACCGTCACCGGCCGCGCCCTCGACTCGGGCGCCGAACTGTGGCGCTACGACCGCGACATACCGCTGTGCGGCGTGGTCGAGGACTGGCGCACCGCCGTCGCGGTCTACCGCGACCGGCGGGGATGCAGCCAGGTCACCCAGCTCGTTCCCGACTCGGGAATGCGCGGCGCGCAACGTTCGAGCGACGCCGACGACGCGGTGACCCTCACCGCTGCCGACACCCACGTGATCTCCCGGGGCGACACTCGTCTCGAACTGTGGCGGTCCGATCTCGTGCGGACACTCGAGTACGGACGCGTGGACGCGCCCGTCGTGCCGGGGGCCCAGCCCCGCAGCGGATGCACGCTGAACTCGGCCGCGGCGAGCAACAGCCGGCTTGCGGTGGTCGAACGCTGCCCCGGTGAGGAAGCCGACCGCCTGACGCTGCTCGAGACGACCCCCGAGGCCGATTCGCAGCCGGCGGAGATCGCCTCGTCGGTGCTACCGGAACTGGGACCGGACGACGGCGGTACGCGGGTCGTCGCGGTGACCGGCGAGCGCACGGTGCTGTATCTGCCGCCCACCGCGTCCTCCGGGCCCGTGCTCGCCGTGTACGACGCCGCGGGCACGGTCACCGCGCGGCACCCGCTGTCGGCCGCGGCGACACCGGAGGCGGTGTTCCCCGCGACGGCCCAGGGTTCGATCCTCACGTGGTGGTCGGGCACGCAGACCGTCGCCCTCGGCGGCGACGACCTGGTGCCGCAGTGGACGGTGCCGGGAACGACGGGCACCGGCAGTGCCATGGCCGGAGCGCTGCTGCTTCCGGTGCGCGACGCCCTCGCCGTGGTCGATCCGGCCACCGGGACGGAACGGCAGCGCATTCCGGTCGCGCGCGACGGGACCGGTGTCGTGAACGTCGCGGTCGCCGGGAGTGCGGTGCTCGAGCAGCGGGGGCCGCAGGTCGTGGTGCTGCGGTGAGCCCGGCCGGGCCACCGGTCACGACGTGAAGGTGACCAGCTCCTTGCCGTCGCGCCAATGGGCGAGCAGGTTCTCGGCCAGCACGCGGTAGGCCTCGGCGCCCTTGTTCTTCCGGCCGGCCAGCACCGAGGCTCCGGACGCCGACGCCTCCGCGAAGCGGACGGTGCGCGGGATCGGCGGCGCGAGCACCGGCATGTCGTACCGGTCGGCGACGTCGGCGAGCACGTCACGGCTGTGCGTCGTGCGGGCGTCGTAGAGGGTCGGCAGCGCACCGAGCAGCTCGAGGTCGGGGTTGGTGATCTGTTTGACCTCGGCGACGGTGCGCAGCAGCTGCCCGACGCCGCGGTGCGCGAGGGTCTCGCACTGCAGGGGCACGAGCACGGACTGCGCCGCGGTCAGGCCGTTGAGCGTGAGCACGCCCAGCGACGGCGGGCAGTCGATCACGACGACGTCGAAGCTGTCGAGCAGGGGCGCCAGCGCCCGGCGAAGGGTGAACTCGCGCCCCGGCCGCATCAGCAGCAGCGCCTCGGCGCCGGCGAGGTCGATCGTCGCGGGCAGCAACGTGAACCCCTCGTCGGTATCGAGCAGGACCTCCTTGGCCTCCGCCGCCCCCACCAGCACGTCGTGCACCGACCGTTCGAGCCGGTCGGGGTTGTGCCCGAGCGAGAACGTCAGGCAGCCCTGCGGGTCCAGGTCGACGACGAGCACCCGCTGCCCCAGCCCGGCCAGGGCGGCCGCCAGAGACGCGACGGTGGTCGTCTTCGCGACGCCACCCTTCTGATTTGCCACCGCAAGTACCGTTGTCACGGGTCGATCCTCGCTGAAAACTCGCCCGAACGCGAGAATCGACCGCGATATCCGCCCTCCGGCGGGTCGCCGAACCTCACGAAAGGCCCGATCGTGATCCGCCGCGCCCGTCCCGCCGACGTCGACGCTCTCACCGCCCTCGTCTACGAACTGGCCGAGTACGAGAAGGCTCGCCACGAGTGCACCGTCGTGCCCGAGCAGCTGCACACGGCGTTGTTCGGGGCCGATGCCGCCGCGTTCGCCCACGTGGCCGAGGACGCGCACGGAACGGTGGTGGGCATGGCGTTGTGGTTCCGCAACTTCTCCACCTGGGACGGGGTGCACGGCATCTATCTCGAGGACCTGTACGTCCGGCCCGAGCACCGGGGGCAGGGACACGGCCGCGCCCTGCTCGCGGCGCTGGCCCGCGAGTGCGTCGACCGCGGCTACAGCCGCCTGAGCTGGTCGGTGCTGGACTGGAACACGCCGTCGATCGGGTTCTACCGTTCGCTCGGCGCGGTCCCGCAGGACGAGTGGACCACCTTCCGTCTCAGCGGGCAGGCGCTCACCGCGCTCGGCGGGGGTCAGGCCGCGTCGTCGGCATCCGGCGCGTAGTCCTGGGCCAGCCAGCGCGTCGTCGGCGGGCTGAACAGCAGCACCAGCGCCGGCACCACGATCAGGGTCAACAGGATGCCGAGCACGACCTGGTGGGAATCGGTCAGCAGCGACCAGGCCACCGGCAGCAACAGCAGCTGCGCGACGATCGCCACGGCCCGTCCCCAGCGCTGTCCGCGTAACAGCGCGATCCCGGCCGCGAGCACGCCACCGAACAGGATTCCCAGCCACAGCGCGAGGCCGTAGCCGTTTCCGACCGTCTGGTCGTGCCCGCCCGTCAGCGCCCGGACCACGGACACCACAGCGAAACCGATCGCGATCACGCCTTCGAGGACGACGAGACCACCCGCCGCTCGAACGGTGGACGGGACGGTGCTGCGTGGCGACTCGGTGGACACCCGGCCAGCGTAGTGGACCCGTGCGAGACCACTTAGGCTGATGCTCCGTGCGCGCACTGCTGATCGTGAACCCCAACGCGACGACCACCACTCCGGCCGGTCGCGACCGGTTGGCCCGCGCGCTCGCCGATCGGGTCTCCCTCACCGTCGCCCACACCACCCATCGGGGGCACGCCGCCGAACTGGCCCGCTCGGCGCACGCCGACGGAATGGACGTCGTCGTCGCGCACGGCGGCGACGGCACCGTCAACGAGATCGTCAACGGCCTGCTCGGTACCCCGTCCGAGCGGGTTGCCGACCCCACGCTCCCGCTGCTCGCGGTCGTCCCCGGCGGGTCGGCCAACGTCTTCGCCCGTTCGCTGGGTGTGGACGCCGATCCGGTGAAGGCGACCGCGCAACTGCTCGATCTGCTGGCCCGGCGCACGACCCGCCGGATCGGTCTCGGCCACTGCGACGGCCGGTGGTTCGTCTTCAATGCGGGGCTCGGACTCGACGCACAGGTGTGCGAGGCCGTCGACCTGAGCCGGCTGGGCGGGCGGAAGGTCACGACCGCCCGATACGTCGTGCATTCGATCACGCAGTTCTTCAAGTCCAAGGGTGCCGAGCCCGCGCTGACGCTGACGCTGCCCGGACGGCCGCCGATCCCGGGCGTGTACTACGCGTTCGTCTCCAATTCGAGCCCGTGGACCTATCTGGACAAGCGCCCGGTGCACACCAATCCGGGCACCTCGTTCGACACCGGGCTCGGTGTCTTCGCGATGACGACGACGGCGGTGTTCGCAAGCTTGCGGGTGGTCCGCCAGTTGCTCGCGCGCCACGGGAATCCGAACTCCCGCCGCTTGGTGCGGGTCGACGACGTCGCACGGGTGCGAGCGGAATCGAGCCGGCCGATCGGCCTGCAGGTGGACGGGGACTACCTCGGTCTTCGCACCGAGGTGGAGTTCGTGTCGGTTCCGGCCGTGCTCGAGGTCGTGGCACCCACCCCGTCCGTGGAGTGACCCGGGTTACATTTTTGTGTTCCGCGGTGTACAAAGGAAGTTCGAGTCCCGGAACGGGCCACAGCCGGCGTGAGCTTCCCCACGGTCGTGTCGATTCCTATTGACTTCACGCTGGTTCGTGAAAGCATTCACAAGTAACCGCGCGGAAACACTTGCCGACGCACGCATGAACTTGCCACCACGATCAGCCGGTGCGACGAGCACTATCGAAGGAGAGTAGAAGCATGGACTGGCGCCACAAGGCCATCTGCCGCGACGAGGATCCCGAGCTGTTCTTCCCCGTCGGTAACAGCGGCCCGGCCCTCGCGCAGATCGCCGACGCCAAGCTCGTGTGCAACCGCTGCCCCGTCACCGCCGAGTGCCTCTCGTGGGCCCTCGAGTCCGGTCAGGACGCGGGCGTGTGGGGCGGCATGAGCGAGGACGAGCGTCGTGCCCTCAAGCGCCGCAACGCCCGCACCCGGGCGCGCTCCGCGGTCTGACACGGCCCACCGCCACAGATCTCCGGGAAGGCCCGGCACCGCTTCGGTGCCGGGCCTTCCTGCCTCCGCGGGCCTGGTTCCCGCCGGACTCCCCACGGGGGCTCAGCCGAGCGCCACCCGGCCCAGCGGAACCCGCAGCCGCGCATCCGTTCCCGTCGTCGCGCCCCGCTCGAGCCGCAACGTGCCGCCGAGTTCGGCGGCGACGAGCGTGCGGACGATCTGCAGGCCCAACCGGTCCGAGCTCTCGAGGTCGAATCCCTCCGGCAGTCCCTTGCCCTCGTCGTGGACCACCACGTCGAGCCAGCGGGCCGACCGCTCGGCCCGCAGCGTCACGGTGCCGGCCGCACCCGGATCGAAGGCATGCTCGACCGAGTTCTGCACGAGTTCGGTGAGCACCATCACCAGCGGTGTCGCCCGCTCGGCGGGGAATACCCCCAGGCTGCCCTCCCGGCGCACCCGGACCTGACTGCCCACGGCCGCGACGTCGACGACGATGGGGATCAGCCGGTCGACGACGTCGTCGAGATCGACCTCCTCGTCCACCGACATCGACAGCGCCTCGTGCACGAGCGCGATCGACGTCACCCGGCGCACCGCCTCGGCCAGCGCCTGCCGGGCCTCGGTGTTGCCGGTGCGTCGCGCCTGCAGCCGCAGCAGGGCCGCGACCGTCTGCAGGTTGTTCTTCACCCGGTGGTGGATCTCCCGGATCGTGGCATCCTTGCTCAGCAACGCCCGATCGCGCCGCTTGACCTCGGTGACGTCGCGGATGACCACCGCCGCACCCTCGAGCCGGCCGCCGGGCGCGAGCACCAGCGCACGCAGCAGCACGGTGGCCCCGCGTGCCTCGATCTCCATGGGCCGTCCCAGCTTGCCGCGCACCGCACCCCGCAGGTAGCTCTCGACGTCCTCGCTCTCGAACGGATCGGTCACCAGCGCGCGTGTCGTCTCGATCAGGTTCTGGCCGAGCAGGTCGGAGTTCAACCCCATCCGGTGGTAGGCGGACAGGGCATTCGGGCTCGCATACACCACCCGGCCGGACCGGTCGAGGCGGATGAAGCCGTCGCCCGCGCGGGGGCTCGACTTGGTGTCCGAACGCAATTCCGTGGTCGGGAAGGTGCCCTCGCAGATCATCGTGAACAGGGCGTCGGCGCACTCGAGGTACGCGGTCTCGAGGGCGCTCTTGGTGCGCCTGGCCACGGTGGCCGCGTCGCGGCTCAGAACGGCGATGACCTGCCCGTCCCAGCGGACCGGCACCGCCTGCCGGCGCAGCGGCGCGACGTGGCTGGGCCGCGCGTCCGCAGAGACGACCACTCCGGTCTCGAGGGCCCGCAACACGTGCGGGTGTTCCCGCTCGGACACCACCGAACCCACCATGTCCTCGGGCAGCACGGTCGATGCGGTGGTGGGGCGGCACTGCGCCACGCACACCACCCCACTCGGCTCGGCGCTCACCCACAACAGGACGTCCGCGAAGGACAGGTCCGCGAGCAACTGCCATTCGCCGACGACTCGCTGCAGGTGGTCGACCGCACCGCCCGGCAGGTCGGTGTGCTCGGCGAGAAGAGCGCTGAGGGTGGACACGGGCGGCACGTGCGGACTCAGGAGATGACCGCGATGAGGTCGCCCTGCTGCACGACGTCGCCGACGACCACGTCCAGTGAGGTCACGGTGCCCGACGTCTCGGCGAGCACCGGAATCTCCATCTTCATGGACTCCAGGATCACCAGCGTGTCGCCCTCGGCGACGACGTCCCCTTCCTGCACCACCACCTCGAACACGGTGGAGACCATCTCGGCGCGCACGTCTTCGGCCATCGGGCACCTCATTCCACGAAGAAGACGGTGGCCCTGCTTTCAGGGCCACCGGACCACACGTGAAACACTGTAATGAACCAGAAAGGAGATCGGACCATGGGTAAGCGAGGCCGCAAGAAGCGCAGTCGCAAGGGTAACGCCGCCAACCACGGCAAGCGTCCCAACGCCTGAGGCGCGCACACACGCGTGAGGGGGCCGGAAGCAGCTGCTTCCGGCCCCCTCACGCGTGTCGGGTGGTCAATCCCGGACGTCGGTGCGCGTCACGACGACGGTCCGCCGGATCTCGACCAGCAGCCGCTCCCGCAGGCCCTCCGGGGCGTGCTCGCCGCCGCACTTGCGGCTGAGCAGGGACTTGAGCTGGGATTCGAGCCCGTACGCCTCGAGGCAGGACCCGCAGTCGTCGAGATGGCGCTGCAGACGCTCACGCGACCGGTCGTCGCACTCGCTGTCGAGCAGCAGATAGACGTCCGCGATCACTGCGGAACAGTCGAGCTGATCGAAGTCGGCCGACTCGCTCACCTCGAGACCTCCTTGTTGTCCACGCCGTGTCCGACAGCAGCGTCCACGGCCCCGCTCCGGTTGAATCCTCGCTCCCGCGCGACATCGGCCAGCAGGCCGCGCAGCTGCTTGCGGCCGCGGTGCAGCCGTGACATGACCGTGCCGATGGGCGTGCCCATGATCTCCGCGATCTCCTTGTACGGGAAACCCTCGACGTCGGCGTAGTACACCGCCATCCGGAACTCCTCGGGCAGCTCCTGCAACGCGGCCTTGATGTCGTCGTCGGGAAGCGCGTCGAGCGCCTCGACCTCGGCCGACCGCAGACCGGTGGAGCTGTGCTCGGCCGTCGCCGCCAGCTGCCAGTCGGTGATCTCCTCGGTGGGGTACTGAGCGGGCTGGCGCTGCTTCTTGCGGTAGGAGTTGATGTAGGTGTTCGTCAGGATGCGGTACAGCCACGCCTTGAGATTGGTCCCCTCCTTGAACGAGGAGAAGGCGGAGAACGCCTTGATATACGTCTCCTGAACCAGATCCTCCGCGTCCGCGGGGTTGCGGGTCATCCGCAGCGCCGCGCCGTAGAGCTGATCGAGCAGGGGCAATGCATCCCGCTCGAACCGTTCGGCCAGTTCCGTACCAGACTCCTCGACCACACCGATCCCTTCACTTGCCGTATCCGTGAAGGCTACCGGCCGGGACGGGCACAGCACAGGCACGCGGCACTCCTCGCTCTCGGTCACCGGCCACGCCGATCGTGGCGGCCACCCGGAATCAACACGACAGGGTGGGTGCTTGTTCCCTACATTGACGCGCATGGCCTCGACCTCCACTCCCGCGACCACGCTGCTGACACGCGAGAAAGTCACCCACCGCGTCCACGAGTACCCGCACGACCCGCGAGCCGGCTCGTTCGGTTCCGAGGCCGTCGAGCTCCTCGGGCAGCGGCTCGGGGTGGCCCCCGCCCAGATCTTCAAGACCCTCGTGATCAAGCTCTCCGACGGCAAGCTCGCGGTGGCCGTGATCCCGGTCCCGGCGACGCTGTCGCTGAAGGCGGCCGCGGCCGCCCTCGGGGGCGGCAAGGCGGTCATGGCCGAACGCAGCGACGCCGAACGCGCCACCGGCTACGTCCTCGGGGGAATCTCACCGCTGGGTCAGCGCAGCCGGCTGCGCACCGCCGTCGACGCCTCCGCGCACCAGTGGGACCGGGTCCTGTGCAGCGCCGGACGCCGCGGCCTCGAGATCGAACTCGCCCCGGCGGACCTGGTGCGGCTCACGGGAGCAGTGGTGGCGCCGATCACCGCCGGGGCCTGATGCGGGGGCGCCCGGGAGGTGCCGCGCCGACCACCCGCGCCGCGGACCGCACCCGGCCGCGGGGTGTGGCAGGTGGCTGCCGGCTGCGGATAGGCGAAGATGGACGGGTGAATCCGTGGAGTGCGCCCCGAGCCGAGTCACCCGTCGACAGTTCCGTCACGCTGCCCGGGTCCAAGTCGATCACCAACCGCGCCCTGATCCTCGCTGCGCTCGCGGACGGCCCGTCCACCGTGACCGGTGCGCTGCGCAGTCGCGACACCGACCTGATGATCGCGGCCCTGCGCGGACTGGGCACGACGATCGACGAGCGAGACGACGGCACCACGCTGCACGTCATCCCCGGCCGGCTGCACGGCGCCCGGGTGGACTGCGGCCTGGCGGGAACGGTGATGCGATTCGTGCCGTCCCTCGCGGCGCTGGCCGACGGCGACGTCTTCTTCGACGGTGACGAGCAGGCGCGTACCCGCCCGATGGGCACCGTCCTCGAGGCCCTGCGCTCGCTCGGCGCCGACGTCGACGGCGACACCCTGCCCTTCACCGTGCGCGGGCGCGGCTCCCTGCGCGGCGGCACCGTCACCATCGACGCGTCGGGGTCGTCACAGTTCGTCTCGGGTCTGCTGCTCTCCGCCGCCGCGTTCGTCGAGGGCGTCACGGTGCGGCACGCCGGGGCGGCCGTGCCGTCCATGCCGCACATCGACATGACCGTCGAGATGCTGCGCGAGTCCGCGGTGACGGTCGACACGTCCGTGCCCGACACCTGGCGGGTCGCACCGGGCCCGGTCCGCGCCGTGGACCGGGTCGTCGAGCCCGACCTGTCCAACGCGACCCCGTTCCTGGCGGCCGCGGCCGTCACGGCCGGCACGGTGTCGGTGCCGCGATGGCCGCAGCGCACCACCCAGGCCGGCGACGCGATCCGCGGAATCCTCGAGCAGATGGGTGCCGACGTCGCACTGTCCGACGGAACGCTCACCGTGCGAGGCCCGAAGCATCTGCGCGGCCTCGACGTCGACCTGCACGACGTCGGCGAGCTCGCCCCCACGGTCGCCGCACTCGCGGCGCTGGCGACCACCCCGTCCACGCTGCGGGGCATCGCCCACCTGCGCGGGCACGAGACGGACCGCCTGGCCGCCCTGGTCACGGAGCTCGGCAAGCTCGGCGGTTCCGCCACCGAGCTTGCGGACGGCCTGCACATCGTGCCCGCGCCGCTGCACGGCGGACGCTGGCATTCGTATGCGGATCACCGGATGGCGACGGCGGGCGCGATCGTGGGACTCGTCGTCGACGGCATCGAGGTCGAGGACATCGGCACGACGGCCAAGACCCTGCCCGGCTTCCCCGAGCTGTGGGCCGGGATGCTGAGGGGAGCGCGCTCCTGAGCCGGCGGACCTACGACGAGACCGACGTCCGGATCCGTCCGGGCAAGGGCTCGCGGCCGCGCACGAAGGACCGGCCGGCCCATCGGGACGCCGTCGAAGCGATGGTCGTCTCCGTCGACCGTGGCCGGTGGGGCTGCGTGCTGGAGGGTGATCCCGCGCGGCCGGTCGTCGCGATGCGGGCCCGGGAGCTCGGCCGTACCCCTGTCGTCGTCGGGGATCGGGTCGCGGTGGTCGGGGACCTGTCGGGGCGGCCCGACACGCTTGCGCGCATCGTGCGGGTACAGGAACGCACCACGGTGTTGCGCCGCACCGCCGACGACACCGACCCGTTCGAGCGGATCGTCGTGGCCAACGCGGAGCAGCTGCTGATCGTCGTCGCACTGGCCGATCCGCCGCCGCGGACCGGGCTGGTCGAACGGTCCATGGTCGCCGCGTTTGCGGGCGGGCTGGAACCGGTGCTGTGCCTGACGAAGAGCGATCTGGCCGATCCCGGGGAGTTCACGGCGCAGTTCGCGGATCTGGACGTTCCCGTGGTGCTGGCGGGCCGCGAGCAGGACCTGTCGGAGCTGACGGCGATGCTGGCGGGCAGGTCGACCGCGCTGATCGGCCATTCCGGCGTGGGAAAGTCCACTCTGGTCAACCGGCTCGTCCCGGATGCCGACCGCGCCACCGGCGAGGTCTCGGGGGTCGGGAAGGGCCGGCACACCTCCACGCAGTCGGTGGCGCTGCCGTTGCCGGGCGGCGGGTGGGTGATCGACACCCCCGGGATCAGGTCGTTCGGGCTCGCTCACATCGATGCCGACGACGTGATCGCCGCGTTCTCGGATCTCGCCGACGCGGTGGAGGATTGTCCCCGTGGCTGCACCCACCTGGGCCCGCCCGCGGACCCCGAGTGCGCACTCGACGCCCTCGAGGGCAAGTCCGGGCGCCGCGCGATGGCGGTGCGCACACTGCTGACCGCGATCGCCGCCAACGAATCCTGGTGAGCCCGGTCCCCGGACGCCGGGTGTCACAGGGACGCCGAGCGCCCGGTGTCACAGGGACGCCGAGCGCCCGGTGTCACAGGGACGCCGGGCGCTCGGTGTGGATTCGGGATCAGCGCATGCCGAGGAGACGGCGCACGCCGCGGACCCGGCGGTTCTCGCGGATCGCGGTGGCCAGGCCGCGGCGCCGGCCGGTCGCAGGGTCCACGACGGCGGTGCCGCCGAAGCCGCGCTCGGACGCGGTTTCCGGGGCCGCGTCCGGGGTGTCCGCGAGGTACTTGTTCGGCAGCGACAGCTTGGCGATGGTGCGCCAGGACTTGAAGTACTGCACGGCGAGCGGGCCGGTGGTGTACGGCAGGTCGTACTTGTCGCACAGCTCGCGCACCCGCACCGCGATCTCGGCGTACCGGTTCGACGGCAGGTCCGGGAACAGGTGGTGTTCGATCTGGTAGCTCAGGTTGCCGGTCATGAAGTCCATGACCGGGCCGCCGGAGATGTTGGCGCTGCCGAGCATCTGGCGCAGGTACCACTGCGCCTGCGTCTCGTTGTCGACGTCGGCCTTGGTGAACTTCTCGGCGCCGTCGGGGAAGTGCCCGCAGAAGATGACCGCGTTGGTCCACAGATTGCGGATCACGTTGGCCGTCATGTTCGCGGTGAGCGTGGACCTCCACGCCTTACCCGTCAGCGCCGGATAGACCACGTAGTCCTTGGCGATCTGGCGACCGATCTTGTCCCCCACCTCGCGCAGCTTGCGCTTGGTCTCGGCGCGGTCGTCGCGGCCCTTGGCGACCTTGCCGAGTTCGAGGTGCTGGACCGCGACGCCGTACTGGAACAGCAGGGCGAGCAGGGCGTTGTAGACGATGTTGCCGTAGTTGAACGGCTGCCAGCGCTGGTCGCGCGTCACCCGCAGCAGGCCGTATCCCACGTCGTCGTCCATGCCGAGGATGTTGGTGTACTTGTGGTGCAGGTAGTTGTGGGTCTGCTTCCAGTGCGCGGACGGGTCGGCGTTGTCCCACTCCCAGTGGACGGAGTGGACCTCGGGATCGTTCATCCAGTCCCACTGCCCGTGCATCACGTTGTGCCCGAGCTCCATGTTCTCGACGATCTTCGAGAGGCCGAGCAGGCCCGCACCGAGCAGCCACAGCGGCCGCCGGCGGCTGCCGAACAGCACCGCACGCCCACTCAGCTCCAGGCCGCGCTGCAGTCGGATCGTGTTGCGGATGTAGCGGGCGTCGCGCTCGCCGCGGGAGTCCTCGATGTCCCGCCGGATGGCGTCGAGCTCCCGGCCGAGGGCCTCGACGTCCGCCTCGGTGAGGTGCGCGTACTCCTTGATGTCCGAAATGGCCATGCGCCTACCGTACCGTAAGTTACGAATCCGTAGGTTACGGAGATGTAGCTTGTGCGGCAGATCACTTCCGGCGGGTGGCGCGCTTGGCGGCCCGCAGGGTCCGCAGCGCGGTCGCGAGCCCCTCACGACGCTCCCCCACCGACCGCACCCGCGGCAGATCGGGACGCCGGAACTTGCGCTCGGAGGAGGTCTCCGGGGCGTCGTCCGACGTGGCCCGCAGCCACGCGTCCGGCAGTGCCAGCTTGTGGATCGTGCGCAGCGCGAGCAGGTACTGCTTACCGAGCGGACCGCTGGTGTACGGCAGGTCGTACTTCGCACACAGCGCGCGGACCCGCTCCGCGATCTCGGGGTAGCGGTTGCTGGGCAGGTCCGGGAACAGGTGGTGCTCGATCTGGTAACTCAGATTGCCGGTCATGAAGGCCATCACCGGGCCGGCATCGATGTTGGCGCTACCGAGCAGCTGCCGCAGGTACCACTGCCCCTGCGTCTCGTTCTCGTACTGCGCCACGGTGAACTTCTCGGCGCCGTCGGGAAAATGGCCGCAGAAGATCACCACGTACGCCCACAGGTTCCGCACCAGGTTCGCCGTGAGGTTCGCCGTGATCGTGCTGCGCCACGCACGGCCCGTCATGGCCGGGAACAGCACCAGGTCCTTGCCCAGCTGCCGCGCGATCTTGCGCGCGAAGTCCTTGGTGGGCTGGGAGTTCCACTGGCCTTCCGGCACCCCGGCAGCCTTCTTCTCGGCATCGAGGTCGTGCAGTGCGATGCCCCACTCGAACGTGGCTGCGAGGATCAGGTTGGCCAGGGGCTGCAGCAGGTTGATCGGCCGCCACTTCTCGTCGCGCGTCATCCGCAGGATGCCGAAGCCCACGTCGTCGTCCATCCCGACGATGTTCGTGTAGGTGTGGTGCGCGTAGTTGTGGGCGCGCTTCCAGTGCTGCGACGGACCCGTTTGATCCCATTCCCACGAGGTCGAGTGGATCTCCGGATCGTTCATCCAGTCCCACTGCCCGTGCATCACGTTGTGCCCGAGCTCCATGTTCTCGATGATCTTCGACAGCGAGAGCAGGCCCGTGCCGAGCAGCCACAGCGGACGCCGGCGGCTGCCGAACAGCGCCGCGCGACCGCCGATCTCGAGGACGCGTTGCAGACGGATGGTGTTGCGGATGTAGCGGGCGTCGCGCAGCCCTCGGGCGTCCTCGATGTCGCGACGGATCGCGTCGAACTCGCGGCCGAGTTCCTCGATGTCCGCGTCGGTGAGGTGAGCGAACTCGGTGATGTCGGTGATTGCCACCGGGGTCCTTCCCCCTGGAACGGGTGGGTAGTGCGTCAGGCGCCGAGCGTGCAGTCTCCGGCAGCCGCGGAGATGCAGGTCTGTACCCGCTCCCCCTCGGCGTGTTCCTTGCCGGACCGGAGGTCGACGACATGCCCCTTCTCCAAGGGCACCACACAAGTCTGACAGATTCCCATCCGGCAGCCGAACGGCATCAGCGCGCCGGCGCTTTCACCGGCCTCGAGCAGGGTCGTCGCACCGTCGACGGCGACGGTCTTGCCGGACTTGGCGAAGGTCACCGTCCCGCCGGCGCCGGAGGTGTCCGCGCGGGAGACGGCGAAGCGTTCCAGGTGCAGCCGCTCGGACAGGCCCGCGGACTCCCAGAACCGGTCGATGTCGTCGAGCATCGCCTGCGGTCCGCACGCCCACACCTGACGCTCCCGCCAGTCGGGGCACACGGTGTCGAGCTCGGCGAGGGCGAACTTGCCCTGCTCCCGCGTCAGGCGCACGTACGGGTGGTACTGCTCGTGATCCGCCCCGAATCGGGCGATCTCGTCGGCGAACATCACCTCGGCGGCGGTGGGCGCCGAGTGGACGTGCACCACATCGGGCAGTTCGGCATGGGCCTGCACGGACCGGCGGTCGAGGGTGCGCAGCATCGAGATGATCGGGGTGATGCCGCTGCCCGCGGTGAGGAACAGGATCTTCGCCGGCGGGGGGTCGGACAGGACGAACTCGCCCTTGGGCTCGGCGAGCCGCACGATCGTGCCGGCGGGCACGCCGCTGACGAGGTGGGTCGAGAGGAACCCGTCGGTCATGGCCTTGACGGTGATCGAGATGAGCTTGCGGTCCCACGTGGGCGAGGACGTCAGTGAGTACGAACGCCAGTGCCAGCGGCCGTCGACGTGCAACCCGATGCCGATGTACTGGCCCGGCGCGTATCCGAAGTCGAAGCCCCAGCCGGGCTTGATGACGAGTGTCGCGGAGTCCGCGGTCTCGCGGCGGACCTCGACGATGCGTCCACGCAGCTCGCGCGCCGACCACAGGGGGTTGGCGAGGTGCAG
This sequence comes from Rhodococcus ruber, assembly GCF_016804345.1. Classification (NCBI taxonomy): domain Bacteria; kingdom Bacillati; phylum Actinomycetota; class Actinomycetes; order Mycobacteriales; family Nocardiaceae; genus Rhodococcus; species Rhodococcus ruber. The sequence continues at coordinate 3,899,583 of NZ_CP044211.1, forward strand.
GTAGTCGTCGGGAAGGAGGGGTGTCGTCAGCCGCGCGGCCGCACCACGCAGGATGTTCGACACGGATCGGTCCTTCGTCGCGACGTGCGCCGCCGGCCGCTCGATCCAGTCCTTCAGACCCATCCGATCACTTCTCCTCGTCCAGGGGCTACGCCTCCGTAGGTTACCAGCTCCCTACGGAGGCGTAGGTTGGGCCGAGACGGTGATCACACTCGCGGGGTCAGAGCAGCTCGAGCAGGAACTGCAGCTCCTGCGTGGCGTACCAGGCGAGTTCGTGGTCCTCGGCGTCGCCCAGCACGAACTCCGCCTCCTCGTCGCCGAGGTCGGCCGCATCGACGACCGGCAGGGCCCGGGCGATGTCCGGTTCCGCAGTGGCGAGGTCCACATGCACCGACGCCACCGCGGACAGCGGCACCGGACCGGGCAGCCGGACCACCGCGTCGTCGAGGTCGGGACGCAGGGTGACGCCGTCGACGTCCGCGGCCACCACCACCCGGCGCAGGCCGAACTCGGGCGGCGGGTCGTCGTCGGCCCGGCCGGCGAGCAGCCGCAACGAGGCGCGGGCGGCCTCGGCCATCGCGACCTCGGCGAGTTCCTCGTCGTCACCGGAGGTGTACGCCTCGCGCAGCGCCGGGGTGACCGCGAACGCGGTGCCGCTCACCGCCTCGAACTCACTGTCGGCGACCAACCGCTTCAACGTCTCGATGGTCGCCGGTACGTACACCCGTGTCACAACTCACCTACTGGCATCCAACAACTCCTCGAGCGACTCGTGCAGCAGCGACGTCAGCACCTCCACATCGGGCATGGCGTCGCGGTCCGCATTGAGACCGTAGTAGACGTTGCCGTCGTACGACGTCAACGCGACGCTCAGCGCCTGATTCTTCAGCAGGGGCGAGATCGGATACATCTCGAGGACCCGGGCCCCGGCGAGGTAGAGGGGATGCTGCGGGCCCGGCGCGTTGGTGATCATCAGGTTGAACATGCGCTGAGAGAATCCGCTCGCGACACGAGCCCCGACGGCATGCATGGTCGCGGGCGCGAACCCGGACAGTCGCATCATCGACCGCGCCGGGACCCGGCGGCCCTGCCGAGAGTAGGCCTCCCCGGCGTGCGAGATGTGGGACAGACGGACGACCGCGTTCGGTTCCCCCACCGGGAGGTCGACCAGAAAGGTCGAGACCTCGCCGCGCGGACCCGTCTCGGATTCCTCCCGGCCCGCCTCCGGCACGTCCGGGTCCTCCGCGTAGACCGACATGGGCACCATCGCCCGGACCACCGTCGCCTCCGTCAGCGGCTCCCCGCGGGAGAGCAGCCAGTACCGCAGCGCCCCCGCGATCACCGCCAGCACGACGTCGTTGACGGTGCAGCCGTAGCGCGCCCGGATCTTCCGGTACAACTCGAGGTCCGCCTTGACCACCGCGAACCGGCGGTTACGGGAGATCGGGGCGTTCAACGGGCTGTCGGGCGCGGACTGGGCGGCGGTGCGCGCCAGCCGGCCCACCACGTCCAGCGCCTCCCCGGCCGTCGCGGCCAGATCGCCGACGGCCGCCCGCACTCCCGACACCGCCTCACCGGGCCTGGCCACCAGCTCGGCGAGCGCGCCGAGCAGCAGCGCCGAGTCACTCGGCTCGGGCTCCGGCATCCACAATTCCTCCGGATCCACCCGGGGAGTCTCGGTGGGCTCGAACAGCACCTGCCCGATCTCGAGCGCCTGATCGCCGTCCACCAGCGCCGAGTGGGTCTTGGTGAACAGGGCGCACCGGTCGCCGGCGAGGCCCTCGACGAGATACATCTCCCACAGCGGCCGGGAGCGGTCGAGCGGACGGGAGATCAACCGGGCCAACAGCTCGTGCAGCTGCGTTTCGGAGCCGGGCCGCGGCAGCGCCGACCGCCGCACGTGATAGGTGATGTCGAAGTCGCGGTCGTCGACCCACACCGGACGCGCCAGGCCGAGGGCGACCTCGCGCGCCTTCTGCCGATACCGCGGCACCGCGGCCAGCCGGCGCTCCACGAGCCGCAGCACGTCCTCGTAGTCGAGCCCGCCGCTCGGCTGCTCCAGGATGGCGAGCGACCCGATGTGCATGGGCGTATTGCTCGTCTCCAGAAAGTAGAACGACGCGTCCTGAGCCGACATCCGGTGGGTCATCGCCCCGCATCCCTCTCGTCCTCGTCCCGTCGAGCCGCTCCGGCCTGCGACGGCTCGTCGAGACCGAACAGCACCGTCAGTTCCGCCACCACCTCGGCGGCATCGGCGTGATGCACGCCGACCATTCCCGTGGCTACCGCACCGTCCACGTTCACCCGCAGGTCGTCGACGAACACACACGCCGACGGTTCGAGCCCGAGACGCCGGGCCACCGCCAGGTAGCTGCGCGGATCGGGTTTCGCGGTGCCCACGTCCGCGGACAGCACCACTTCGTCCACCAGCCGGCCCCGCCCCAGATCGCGCAGGGGTGCGGCCGCGGGGCCACCCGGATCGTTGCTGAGGATCGCGGTGCGCACGCCGCGCCGGCGCACCTCGGCGAGGATCCCGCCGAGCGCGGCCGCGTCCGTGCCGGGGCCCGCGAGCACCCCACCGAAATCGAGCACCAGTCCACGCATCGCCCCACCCTAGTTCGCGCGCACCGGTCAGGCGATGCAACGACCCGAACGACACGGCGACACGGCGACACGGCGACACGGCGACACGGCGAGACGGATGTGGCACCATGACCGGCGGCTCCGTCCTCTCCCGGGGTCTACGCACCCGCCGTCGGCCGTTCCGCGCCGACGGCGTCCCTCGGAACCGGGAGAATCGATGACCCCTCAGCACGACGCCCACTACGTCCGACGCATCGCTCCGTTCGAGCCGCCGGTGCAGCGGTGCTGTCCGGCCGGACCACACCGCCGGCACACGAGGCGGCGCCTCACCCCGCACGACGGCCGTTCGATGCATGTGAAGGCCGTGCCGCCGATCGGGCGGCCACTGCCGGAGGTCGATCCGGCGGCACGCCGATTCGCCGACCTCGCGGCTCGGTTGATCCTCGAAGTGGCCGACCGGCGCCGTCCCGAGCCCCAGCTCGCTGCCGTGCTCCATCCGTCGCTGCATGCGACCGTTGCCGTCGGCGCGAAGACGAGCGATCCGGGGACGGCGGTGCTCCTGCGGACCCGGCTGCGTGCGGTGGACGCCGACACCGCCGAGTTGTTCGGTTCCTACGGCCGCGGCCATCGCGTGTTCGCGCTGGCCGGCCGCATCTCGCGCCACCCCGTCTCACGCCGGACGCCGCACGGATGGCTGCTCACCACGGTGTGGCTGGGCTGACCGTGCGTCCGGGCCGGCAACCTCCGGCCCGGACGCATCGTCAGCGGCGGCGCTGCGCCTTGGACTGCTTGCGTGCCGCCTCCCGGCGTTGCCGACGGGTGCCCGTCGTTCCGGGTGCGGACGCGGCCGGCGACGACGTCGCGGGACTGCGCCGAACCTGGGCACTGCCGTCCTCGGCCGGCCCGGTGTAGGTGAGACTGCGGTCGTCGTCCTCGTCGAGGCCCTTCGCACGCAGCGTCGCCGGGGCGGGCGCGGGTGCCGGAGCCGGCGCGGGGGCCGCCGGGGCGGGAGCCGGCTTCGTCAGGGTGGGGGCGGCCTGCGCGGTGGCCGCCGCGGACGCGGCGGTGACGCCGCCGCCCGGGCCCGGCTGCGCCTGCGCGGCTTCGACCTGCAGGTTGAACAGGAATCCGACGGACTCCTCCTTCAGGCCCTCGAGCATCCCGACGAACATGTCGTAGCCCTCGCGCTGGTACTCCACGAGCGGGTCGCGCTGGGCCATCGCCCGCAGGCCGATGCCCTCCTTGAGGTAGTCCATCTCGTAGAGGTGTTCGCGCCACTTGCGGTCGAGCACCGAGAGCAGGACCCGACGCTCGAGCTCGCGCATGCCGCCCTCACCGGCGATGGCGTCGATCTCCGCCTCACGGCGGGCGTACGCGGCGTGCGCGTCCTTCAGCAACGCCTCGCGCAGTTCCTCCCGGCTGAGATCCGCGGGTTCGCCGTCCGCGGAGGTGGCGAGCTCCTTGTGATCGAGGCCCACCGGGTAGAGGGTTCGCAGGGCCGTCCACAGCTGCTCGAGGTCCCAGTCCTCGACGTAGCCCTCTGCGGTGGCGCCGTCCACGTAGGCGGTGACCACATCCGTGATCATGTGCTCGACCTGGCCTTCGAGGTCCTCCCCGCGCAGGATGCGGCGACGCTCGTCGTAGATGACGGTGCGCTGCTGGTTCATCACCTCGTCGTACTTCAGGACGTTCTTGCGGATCTCGAAGTTCTGCTGCTCGACCTGGGTCTGGGCGCTCTTGATGGCCTTCGAGACCATCTTCGCCTCGATCGGCACGTCGTCCGGCAGGTTCAAGCGCGTCATGATCGATTCGAGTGCCGCGCCGTTGAAACGGCGCATCAACTCGTCACCGAGCGAGAGGTAGAAGCGCGACTCACCCGGGTCGCCCTGCCGGCCGGAGCGGCCGCGCAGCTGGTTGTCGATCCGGCGGGACTCGTGCCGCTCGGTGCCGAGGACGTACAGGCCGCCCGCGTCCCTGACCTTGTCGGCGTCGGCCTTGACCTCGGCGTTGATCCGCTCGATCGCCTCGTCCCAGGCCGCCTCGTACTCCTCGGGCGTGTGGACCGGGTCGAGACCCCGCTTGCGCAGCTCCACGTCGGCGAGGATGTCGGGGTTGCCGCCGAGCACGATGTCGGTACCGCGGCCGGCCATGTTGGTCGCGACGGTCACCGCGCCGGACCGCCCGGCCTCGGCGATGATCGTCGCCTCCTGCTCGTGGAACTTGGCGTTGAGCACGTTGTGCGGAATGCCGCGCTTGGTGAACTGCGCGGACAGGTATTCGGAGCGTTCGACGCTGGTGGTGCCGATCAGGACCGGCTGCCCCTTGGCATGCCGCTCGGCGACGTCGTCGACGACGGCCGCGAACTTCGCCGTCTCCGTCTTGTAGATCAGGTCGCCCTGGTCCGCGCGGACCATCGGCTTGTTGGTCGGGATCGGGATCACCCCGAGCTCGTAGATCTGGTGCAGCTCCGCGGCCTCGGTCTCGGCGGTGCCCGTCATGCCGGAGAGCTTGTCGTAGAGGCGGAAGTAGTTCTGCAGCGTGATCGTGGCGAGCGTCTGGTTCTCCGCCTTGATCTCGACCCGTTCCTTGGCCTCGATGGCCTGGTGCATGCCCTCGTTGTAGCGACGTCCGACGAGGATGCGGCCGGTGAACTCGTCGACGATGATCACCTCGCCGTCCCGGACGATGTAGTCCTTGTCGCGCTGGTACAGCTCCTTGGCCTTGATCGCGTTGTTGAGGTAGCTCACCAGCGGCGAATTGGCCGCCTCGTACAGGTTGTCGATGCCGAGCTGGTCCTCGACCAGCTCGACCCCCGCTTCGTGCACGCCGATGGTGCGCTTCTTGATGTCCACCTCGTAGTGGACGTCCTTCTTCAGCAGCGGCGCGATCCGCGCGAACTCGGCGTACCACTTGCTCGACGCGTCGGCCGGGCCGGAGATGATCAGCGGCGTCCGGGCCTCGTCGATGAGGATCGAGTCGACCTCGTCGACGATCGCGAAGTTGTGGCCGCGCTGCACGAGATCGTCGAGCGAGTGCGTCATGTTGTCGCGCAGGTAGTCGAAGCCGAACTCGTTGTTGGTGCCGTAGGTGATGTCGGCGGCGTACGCGGTGCGCCGCTCGGCGGGCGTCAGACCGGACAGGATCACCGCCGTCTCGAGACCGAGGGACCGGTGCACCCGGCCCATCCACTCGGAGTCGCGCTTGGCGAGGTAGTCGTTGACCGTCACCACGTGCACGCCCTCGTCGGCGATGGCGTTGAGGTAGGCCGGCAGCACACAGGTCAGGGTCTTGCCCTCACCGGTCTTCATCTCGGCGATGTTGCCGAAGTGTAGCGCCGCGCCGCCCATGATCTGAACGGGGTAGTGCTTCTGGCCCAGCACTCGCCACGACGCCTCGCGCGCTGTGGCGAACGCCTCGGGCAGCAACTCGTCGAGGGTCTCACCCGCCTGGTAGCGACGACGGAACTCGTCCGTCTTGGCCCGCAACTGCTCGTCGGTCAGGGACTCGAACTCGGGTGAGAGGGAATCGACGTGGTCGGCGATGTGCTTGAGCCGCTTGACCATGCGACCTTCACCGACTCTGAGCAGCTTCGACAGCGACAGCACGGGCGTGTTCGTCCTCAATCTCGGGTACAGCACGGACAACGAAAATCCGGCCGAGGCCTGTATCGACCCCGGCCGGATTCCATGGTAGGCGGTCTTTCGACGAGGTGACCACGGGCGACCGATCGGCGGGGTGGCACGCACGGTGCCGCCGCCGGGCGGCGCAGTCGTCACACGAGCCGGATCAACCCGTAGTCGAACGCGTGCCGGCGGTAGACGACGGACGGGCTGTCGGTCTCCTTGTCGTGGAACAGGTAGAAGTCGTGACCGACCAGCTCCATCTCGTACAGCGCGTCGTCGACGGTCATCGGCTCGGCGGTGTGTTCCTTCGTTCGCACGATCCGGCCCGGCCCGGACGGCTCGGGCTCGTACTGGTCCAGCGAGATCTCCGGCGATATCCCGAGCGAGTCGTCCCTGGCGAGTTCAGCCGTGGCCTCGGCCACCGAGACAGGGGTCTTCTCCCCGTGGTGTACCTTGCGGCGGTCCTTCGTGCGGCGCAGTCGCGCCTCGAGCTTGTCCGTCACGGACTCGAAGGCAGCGTAGAAGCTGTCCGCGGATGCCTCCGCACGCACCACCGGCCCCTTGGCCCGAGCGGTGATCTCGACTCGCTGGCAACTCTTCAGTTGCCGGCGGTTGCGCTCGTGCTGCAACTCGACGTCGAACAGGAAGATCGTCGGGTCGAAACGTTCGAGCCGAGCGAGCTTCTCGGACACGTAGACCCGGAAGTGATCCGGGACCTCGACGTTGCGCCCCTTGACGACGACGTCGGCGCGGGGACCGTTGGACTCCGCAGTACCGGCTTCGGTCTCTGGAGCGGGAACCTTGGACTTCGAAGGGATCGTCACTCGTACCTCCCGAGTACGGCCGGCGCAGCTCGCGCGCCGGCATGATCGACGAGCGCGAGATGCGCTCCGCCCGACACGACGGCTGAAGGGCGTTTTGCGCCCGCTACCTGTGTTTTCGGGTCTGAGGGCGACGGTAGTACGGAACGGCGGGGAGTGCCACCGTTCCGCTCAATTTCACGCCGTCGTCACCTGGTGGCGGGACCGATGTCCCCACCTTTCCCGGCTCCCCGGCCTGCGGCCCCGAGGCCCTCCGGCTCTCAGGCGCTCCGGCTCTCAGACCCTCCGGCTCTCATGCGGCGGCGATCACCAGCACCCCGCACGGGCGATGGCCCGCCGCCCGCAGAACCCGCACCGATTCCGTGGCGGTGGCGCCGGTCGTGACGACGTCGTCGACGAGCAGCACCTCCGCTCCGGGAGGCGGGCCCGCCGTCCGCACCCGCACCCGCCCGGCCAGATTGCGCTGCCGCTGCGCAGCCGACAACCCCACCGAATCGCGGACACCACGTCCGGTGACGAGAAGGCCGCAGACCTCGAGGCGCCGGTCGTGTCCGGCGGCCGCCCGCACCGCACGCGTCACCGGGTCGCCCCCGCGAGAGCGTGCCGCCCGGGTTCGCGTCGGGGCGGGCACCACGACGAGAGGCCCGGCGGGCAGCTCCCCCCAGCGCCGCAGCCGTGACACGGCGGTGGCCAGCGCGAGGCCGAGCGGACCGGCCAGGTCGCGCCGGCCGTGTTCCTTGGCCGCGATCACGGCGCGGCGACGCGCACCGCCGTACGTCCCCAGCGCCCACACCGGAACGCCGGGATCGACGCGGGGCCGGACCCGGGCCGGCGCGTCCGCCAGGTCCCGGGCGCAGCGCCGGCACCAGCCGACGCCGGGGCGGCCGCAACCGCCGCACTCGACGGGCAGCACCAGATCCAGCAGCGACGTCAGCACCGCGACAGTGTGACCGCCGACCCCGACATCTCCCCGAGCCGTCAGCCCGGCAGGACGGGAACCGCCTGCAGCCCGGTCAGGCCGGGCACCTCCCGCCAGTACCGGTCGCCGGCCGGATCGGCGTTGTTCAGCTGGAACACCGCCCGCGAGTCGGCCACGAACTCCGAGGTCGTCGACGCCTCGACGGCGACGACCGGCGGGGTGAGGTTGCGGCTCGGCAGGGCGTCCATTCGCGAGCCGTCGACCGCGACCTGCACGACCGGGACGTCGGACGCGGCCCGTGCCACGACCACGGTGTCCGGCGTGCTCCAGTCCAGGGACAGGGCGGGGCTGCCGAGACCGATGGCGATCTCCCGGGGTGTCGTGAGGGAGAATTCCCCGTTCGATCTCTGCACGACCACCGCGACGTACACGCGTCCGTCGACGATCATCGCCGCGCGCACGCCGTCGCGGGAGAGCCGCAGATCGCTGATCGTGTTGCCCACCGCCCGCACGGCTCCGGCGTCGACGGGCAGGACCGTGATCCGGCCGGTGCCCGGCTCACGCACCGCACGCACCACGTTCGTGCCGTTGACCACGGACCACACGGAATTGTCGTCGAGCGCCCACGTAGGCCGCGTGATCGAGTCGGCGTCGAGGGCGCGCGCCGCCGGGCCGTCGCGGTACGGACCGATCACCAACTCGGCGGCGGCTTCCGGACGTCCGGTGTCGGCGACGGCCGCCGCCAGTTCACCGTCGTGCGACAACGCCACGGAGCGCAGGTTCGTGGCGGTGCCGAAGGTCCCGGGTACCGGGGTGACCCCGGTCTCGGCGACGCTGACGAGCCCGCCACCGCGCAGGGCGTGGAGACCGATGGTGGCGCTCGAGGTGGCCAGCGGGTTCATCGACGCGACGTCCGCGGTGGTCCAGCCGTTCGGGAATCGCTCGTCGAGGGGCTGACCGTCCGCGAGCAGGACGTACGGGCCGGTGATCTCGGCGTTGGCGAGGGTCCAGATCACCTGGGCGGCGAGCAACTCGCGGCTCTCCTTGCTCAGGGGTCGCAGCCCCAGGAAGTCGATCCGGATACCACCGAGACCGACACCGACCTGGGTGGTGCGGCCGTCGGCCTTGGTGATCGGCCCCCGCACGGACACTCCCGAGCCGAGTTCCGTGCGCACGGCGGGTGCCAGGGCCGCTTTCGGCCCCTCGGTGAGCAGGTCGATCAGCTGGGCCGCAGTCTGGTCCTGGGTGGCGGCGATCCAGCGCGGGTCGGGGACGACCGTGCGCCCGGACGGGTCGACGAAGTACAGCGAACGCCGCTGGTAGCCGTTGAGGAACTGCGGGCGGTCCATGACCACACCCGGACCCATCTCGTCGATGCGCCATTCGCCGCCGCTGAGCACGAGGGTGATCTTGGTCTCGAACGGTCCTTCGTCGGGACGGTAGACCCCGCCTTCCTCCAGGTGGCCGACCCGGTTGGCGCGGATGACGTACGTCGCGCGATCGGCGCTGCGCGACTCCGGCAGCACATCGACCTTGTCCACGATCGTGGCGCTGGCGGCGTCGTCCCACTCGGCCGACATGTCGGCGGTGAGGAACTGCCGGGCGGCGAGGTGACGGTTGGCCGGGTCCGTGCTGGCGCGCAGGAAGTCCCGCAGGAGCAGATCCGGTTCCCGTCCCGGCGCCGGAGCCGGGACCGACGTGGTGGTGGGCTCGCGCGCGATGGTGCCCACCGCCTGGGGCGACGACGAGTCCGGCAGGCTGGCACAGCCGGACACGGCGAGGACCAGGCCCGTCAGCACCGCGAGCAGCGTCCTCGCGCCCCTCATGGGGTGGCCCCTTCGGGCGGGACCGGTACCACTGCCGGGTGCGCAGCCGTCGCGGAGTCCTCGCCGGCGTCGGCGTCCACGGACGCGTCCTCGTCCGCCGCACCCGGCAGCGGACGGCCCTGTACCGCGCGGACCGTGCTGGGGACCAGCGGCAGCGGACTGCGGCCGACCTTGCGTCCCCGTTGTCGCGGCAGGGTGAGCCGGAAGCAGGATCCCAGGCCGGGTTCACCCCAGGCCTCGAGCTTGCCGTTGTGGAGGTTGGCGTCCTCGACACTGATCGCCAGGCCGAGCCCGGTTCCGCCGGACCGCCGCACCCGGGACGGGTCCGACCGCCAGAAGCGGTTGAAGACGAGCTTCTCCTCGCCGGGCCGCAGACCGACGCCCTGGTCCCGGACGATGAACGCGGCGGCGCTGTCGTCGGCGCGCAGGCGCAGCAGGATGGGCTTGCCCTCTCCGTGGTCGATGGCGTTGGCGAGCAGGTTGCGCAGGATGCGCTCGACGCGGCGCGGATCGACCTCGGCGTCGACGGGTTCACCCGGCAGGTCGACGATCAGCTCGGTGCCGCTCTCGCGGGCGAGGTGCCGGACGGTGGAGACCGCGGCGCGGGCACACATGCGCAGGTCGAGTTGCTCGGCGGCGAGTTCGGCGACGCCGGCGTCGTGGCGGCTGATCTCGAGCAGGTCGCCCAGCAGGCTCTCGAACCGGTCGAGCTCGGTGACGAGCAGCTCCGAGGCGCGTTTGAGGGACGGGTCGAGTTCGTCGCTGCCGTCGTGGATGAGATCGGCGGCCATCCGCACCGTCGTCAGCGGGGTACGCAGCTCGTGGCTGACGTCCGAGGTGAACCGCTTCTGCAGGTTGCCGAACTCCTCGAGCTGGGTGATCTGCCGCGACAGGCTCTCGGCCATCTCGTTGAAGGACATGGCCAGGCGCGCCATGTCGTCCTCGCCACGCACCGGCATGCGTTCCTTGAGCCGGCCGTCGGCGAACCGGACCGCGATGCGCGACGCCGAACGGATCGGCAGCACGACCTGGCGGGCGACGATCATCGAGATCGCGGCGAGCAGCACGAGCAGCACCCCGGCACCGACGAGCAGCGTGCCGCGCACCAGGGACAACGTGTTCTCCTCGCCCGCCAGCGGGAACACCAGGTACAGCTCGAGGGTGGAGATGTCCGACGCCGTCGGCGTGCCCACGATCAGCGCCGGGCCCGAATAACCGTCGGGATCCGACACCGTCGCGAACTGGTAGGCGATCTGGCCCTTCTGCACGAAGGCACGCAGGTTCTCGGGGATCTGGTCGGCGGGCCCGCTCGACGTCGGTGCGCGCGGACCGTCGCCCGGCACGATCAGCGCCGGGTCGAAGGTGCCCGCGACGCCGGTGTCCTCGCCCGCGTCGCTGCCGCGATTGGTCAGCGCCGCAACGGCTCCGTCGAGCCGGACCTGCAGCGAGCCGGAGTCGTCGGCGCCGGCGAGCTGGCCCTCGACGAGGGCGCGGGACCGCTCGACCTCCTCGGTGGCGGCGTTGATCTTCACCTCGAGCAGCCGTTCGGTGATCTGGCTGGTGAGGACGACACCGAGGACGAGCATCACGATCAGCGACAGCGACAGGGTCGAGACCACGACCCGCAGTTGCAGCGATCGCCGCCACGTGTGGGCGAGCCGGTTGCTCACCGCACGTGACCACCTCAGCAGCGGCAGAGTCCTCCTGGTGATCCGCCGCCGCAGTCGGTACCCACCGATCACGGCGGTCCGGCCTTGTAGCCGACGCCCCGCACCGTCAGCACCACCTCGGGGTTCTCGGGATCCTTCTCGACCTTCGCCCGCAGGCGCTGCACGTGGACGTTCACCAGGCGGGTGTCGGCCGCGTGCCGGTAACCCCACACCTGCTCGAGCAGCACCTCACGAGTGAACACCTGCCGCGGCTTGCGCGCGAGCGCCACCAGCAGATCGAACTCGAGCGGGGTGAGGGAGATCAGCTCGTCCCCGCGGGTGACCTTGTGGGCGGGAACGTCGATGGCGATGTCGCCGATGGAGAGCACCTCGGCCGGTTCCTGCTCGGTGCGACGGAGCCGCGCGCGCACCCGGGCCACGAGCTCCTTCGGCTTGAACGGCTTGACGATGTAGTCGTCGGCGCCGGATTCGAGTCCGAGCACCACGTCGACGGTGTCCGACTTGGCGGTGAGCATCACGATCGGCACGCCCGAGTCGGCGCGCAGCACCCGGCAGACGTCGATACCGTTCATGCCCGGGAGCATGAGGTCGAGCAGGACGAGGTCGGGCCGGATCTCCCGGACCGCGTTCAGCGCCTGCGAACCGTCTCCCACCACGAACGGCTCGAATCCCTCGCCCCGCAGGACGATCGTGAGCATCTCGGCGAGCGCGGTGTCGTCGTCGACAACCAGAATCCTCGGCTTCATGGCTTCTATCGTGTCACTCCTCGACCGTGGTGAAGCTGATTTGAGATGTCGGCGGCGAGTTGTCGCGGATCGGCATCGGGTCCGGCAACCCGCCACGGCGACATCCACTGTCGGCGTGCGAGGTCGTCGTACACCTGCCCGGTGCGGGCCTGCAGACCCGAGTCCCGTTCGTAGGCGTCCCGGTCGCGGGCCGTGTCGGCCGCGGCGCGGCTACGGGCCCGGCGAGCCGCCAGCTCGACCGGCACCCGCAGCAGCAGCTGCAGATCCGGCACGGGCAGCGCGAACCGCTCGAACTCGAGCTCGCGGACCCACTCCACCGCCGGTCCCGAGCCGTCCTCGTGGTGCCGGGCGGCGGTGTAGGCGGCATTGGACGCGACGTACCGATCGAGCAGGACGATGTCGTTGTCCGCCAGGAGTTTCCGCAACTCGTCGGCGGCGTCACGGCGGTCGAGGGCCCACAGCAGCGCCATCGCCTCGATGCTCGAGGCGGTGTCGCCGTGCCGGCCCCGCAACGCCTCGGCCCCGAGGTCGGCGTGCACCGAGGTCCCGTAACGCGGGAACGCACGCGTCGCGACGACGAATCCGGCTGCGCGCCAGGACTCGACGAGGCCGGCGGACAGTGTCCTCTTGCCGGCCCCGTCGAGCCCCTCCACGACGATCAACGCGCCCATCGGCGGTGTCCTGCGATTCCCGCGCTCAGTACCGGTAGTGCTCGGGCTTGTACGGGCCTTCGACGTCGACCCCGATGTACTCGGCCTGGTCCTTGGACAGCTTGGTCAGCTCACCACCGAGGGCCTCGACGTGGATGCGGGCGACCTTCTCGTCCAGGTGCTTGGGCAGACGGTAGACCTCGTTGTCGTACTCGTCCGGCTTGGTCCACAGCTCGATCTGGGCGATCACCTGGTTGGCGAACGAGTTGCTCATCACGAACGACGGGTGACCCGTGGCGTTGCCGAGGTTCAGCAACCGGCCCTCGGACAGCACGATGATGGAATGCCCGTCTGCAAAGCGGAACTCGTCGACCTGCGCCTTGATGTTGATGCGGGTGACGTCCGTCGCCCGCTCGAGGCCGGCCATGTCGATCTCGTTGTCGAAGTGGCCGATGTTGCCCAGGATGGCCTGGTGCTTCATGCGACGCATGTGATCGAAGGTGATGATGTCCTTGTTGCCGGTCGCGGTGATCACGATGTCGGCCTGCTCGATGAAGCCCTCGACGGTGACGACGTCGAAGCCGTCCATCAGCGCCTGCAGTGCGTTGATGGGGTCGATCTCGGTGACCGACACCCGCGCACCCTGCCCGCGCAGCGCCTCCGCGCAACCCTTGCCGACGTCGCCGTAACCGCACACCAGGGCGGCCTTGCCGCCGATGAGGACGTCGGTGCCGCGGTTGATCCCGTCGAGCAGCGAGTGCCGGGTGCCGTACTTGTTGTCGAACTTGCTCTTGGTGACCGAGTCGTTGACGTTGATCGCGGGGAACGCCAGATCGCCGCCGGCCGAGAGCTGGTACAACCGCAGCACGCCGGTGGTGGTCTCCTCGGTGACGCCGCGAATCGACTCGGCGATCGCGGTCCACTTCTTGGCGTCCTGTGCGAGGGATTCGCGCAGCAGCGCCAGGAAGACCCGGTACTCGGCGGAGTCGTGGTCCTCGTCCACCGGCGGCACCACGCCCGCCTTCTCGAACTGCGCGCCCTTGAGCACCAGCATGGTGGCGTCGCCACCGTCGTCGAGGATCATGTTGGCCGGGCGCGGGGTGCCGTCGGCGGCGGCGGGCCAGGTGAGCATCTGCTCGGCCGCCCACCAGTACTCCTCGAGCGTCTCACCCTTCCATGCGAACACCGGTACGCCCTTCGGCTCCTCCGGGGTTCCGTGCGGGCCGACGACGACCGCGGCGGCGGCGTGGTCCTGGGTCGAGAAGATGTTGCACGAGGCCCAGCGCACCTCGGCGCCGAGGGCGACGAGCGTCTCGATCAGCACGGCCGTCTGCACCGTCATGTGCAGCGAGCCGGAGATCCGGGCACCCTTCAGCGGCAGCACCTCCGCGTACTCGCGGCGCAACGCCATCAGACCGGGCATCTCGTGCTCGGCCAGCCGGATCTCCTTGCGGCCGAATTCGGCGAGGGACAGATCGGCGACCTTGAAGTCGATCCCGTTCCGCTGGTCGGCCACGAGCTTGTTGTCGGACACGTGAGGATGCCTCTCCTGTTGGCAGTCGGTTCTGCCAACAGGCTATACAACTCGCTGTTCAGTCGCGCCGGGCGGAGCGATCGATGAACGGGCCGAGCAGCTCGGCCAGGTCCGCGGCGACGTCCCGGTCGGACTCGGGTGGCATGGAGATGTAGCTCATCGCGACGCGCACGATCCCCCGCCCCAGGATGCCCGCATCCGCCGCGGACGCCTGTACCCAGCTGCGCTGGAAGGTCTCCGAGAGCCGAGCGGAGGCCCGCTCGATGAGCGGCGCCGCGTCCGTGGTGATCAGCCGCAGCAGATCCGGCTTGGCCTCGCCGCGCAGCAGGGACTGGATCAGCGGGTCGGCACTGCTCTCGACGAAGAACGAGGTGAACCCCTCGACGAGGGCGGGGCGCGCCTGTCCCACGTGGGTGTAGATCGCGTCGTCGACGGCGTCGACGAACTGATCGACCAGGCGCAGTGCGTACGCCTGAGCGAGGCCCTGCCGCGACGAGAACTCGTTGTACAGGGTCTGCCGGCTCACGCCCGCACCCCGCGCGACGTCCGTCATGGTGATCGCGGACCAGTCACGGGCGGTGAGCAGGTCCCGCATGGCATCGAGCACCGAATTGCGCAGCAGCATCCGGCTGGCCTCGTGGAACGGTACGCGCTGCCGGTCTTCGGGTTCCCCGGCTCGCGGAGGCTCCCCGGCGGTGGCGGATTCGTGCACGATCGACATGCCGCGACGGTTTCACGCGGGGCCGATCCCGTCAACACGAGCGTCCGCCGCCGCCGGGCCGGTCCACGTCAGTCGACGGGGATGCCCGTCTCCGCCAACCGGGCGCGGAACAGCTGCGCCGGCCCGCCGGCGGCGCGCACCGTGACGGCCGGGTCGGACGCGGAGAGCCAGACCGCCTGCCCGGCCGCCAGCTGCAGGGTCCGCCCCTCGCATTCCACGCCGGCGGACCCGGAGGTGCACAGCAGGATCTGTGGACCGCACGGCGGCAGCGCGACGCCGTCCGGCGCCGCACCCGAGCCGGGGGCGAGATCGATCCGCGACAGGGCGAACTCCGGGGCAGGAGTCCGGTAGCGCACCTCCCCCGGGCCGGCCGGCTCGGGCTCGAGGATCGGCACGTCCACGGGCCGGAAATCGAGCACTCGCAGCAGCTCCGGCACGTCGACGTGTTTCGGCGTGAGTCCGCCGCGCAGCACGTTGTCCGAGTTGGCCATGATCTCGACGGCCATGCCGTGCAGGTACGCGTGCAGGTTCCCCGCTGCGAGGAACAGGCCCTGTCCCGGCTCGAGGGTGATCCGGTTGAGCAGGACCGCGGCGAGTACGCCCGCGTCGCCGGGATAGAACTCGGCGAGCTGCAGCACTGTCCGCACTTCCTCGGCGAACGGGGCTACGCCGTCGCCGTTGTGCGTCGCCAGGTAGGTCACGCAGCCGTCGAGTACCCGCGGCAGCAGGGCCGACAGCACCGACTGCGGGAGGGTGATCCAGATGGTGAACAGCGCCCGCAGGCCGTCGGAGTCGGGTTGCCCGGCGAGCAGCCCGACGTACGGATCGAGTTCGGGTACCTCGAGGGCGGCGAGCAGCTCGACGGTGCGGTGCGGATCCCGGAAGCCGGCGAGCGCCTCGAACCGGGTGAGGGCGACGACGAGCTCGGGCTTGTGGCTCGCATCGCGGTAGTTCCGCACCGGCGACTCCAGGGGCAGGCCCGCGGCCTCTTCCCGGGCGAAGCCCTCGGCAGCCTGTTCGGCACTCGGATGCGCCTGCAGCGACAGTGGTTCCTCGGCGGCGAGCAACTTGAGCAGGAACGGCAGCCGCGGCCCGAACCGGCTCAGTGTCGCCGGCCCGAGATGCCCACCCGGGTCGGCCTCGAGGACATCGAGCAGGGAGGTGCCCCCACCCGGGCCGTCACCGTTGGTGCTCACCACCCGCGCCGGGTCTGCGGGGTGCGCACCCAGCCACAGTTCCGCCTCCGGATGAGCGGACGGCACCGTCCGGCCGCACAGTGCCGCGATCGCGGTGCGCGAACCCCAGGCATACGAACGCAGCGCACCTTCGAGTCGGAGCACTACCGACCACCGACCAACCGCAGATAGGCAGCGGCCATCTCGAATCGCACGGCCAGCACCGCCACCTGCTCCGGCACCGACGGCACCGCTTTCGCCTCGAACTCCCCCACCACCGATACCAACTCCATGTCCGGCAGCGCTGCCGCGCGCCGCTCCGCCTGCCGCCGATCTTCCTCCACACTCACCACGAACACCCGCGCCGGGGGTGCGGGCACCGGCCCGTCGAGCTGTTCGTCGTGGAAGAACGGATCGTACGACTCCCCACCCGCCGGGGGTATCGCGACGAGCCGGTCCCGTGCGGCGAGAACGTCCGGCAACGCCGCCGCCGCGGCGATCACGCCGGCCACCTGCAGCAGGGACTCCCCCGCGTGCCGGGCCAGCGCGGCCGTCACCGCCGAGTCACCCGCCAGGGCGACCCGCCGGGACTGGATGCGGGCGGCGAGCGCCTTCGCCGGGTTCCGGAACACCTCACTGCCAGGCTGGTCGCGGCCGGCTTCGCCGTCGGCCGAGTCGGCGAGATCGGCCAGCGGGGGAACCGCGCCTGCCGTGCGGGTGGCCTCCATCGCCGCCACCACCGCGAGGAACACCGCCAGGTGCCGTAGGAGCGAGTACGCCACCGGCACCCGGATCCGCGGCGGCAGCAGCATCGCCCGGCCCGCCGCCGCCGCCCGGATCGGTCCCTCGTCCGGGGCGTCGACGACCACCTCGGCGCCGCGCCGCAGGGCCGCGGCGACCGATTCGACGAGCTGGGGGTCGCCGGCGTCGTCACCGGCCACGACGACGACGTCGAGCGGGCCGACCCAGGGCGGGGTGACGGGGGCCGTGACCAGCGGCACGGCCGAGCGCGCCGCGAGCATCGCGACGACCAGCTCGCCCGCGCGGGCCGCGCGCGCGTCGCCGCACACGAGCACCACGCTGCGCGGGTGCAGGCCGTGCAGGCGATCGAGGATCTGCTCGTCGACGGCCGCGGCGGTGGCGCGGATCTGTGCCCCGCCGAGCGCGGCGAATCGCAGGATCCCGTCGACGTCGGCGTCGATCAGGGCACCGGTGTCGTCCAAGTCGAGGATCGAAGAGGGAGCCGTCATGGCTGCGCCACCGTCCTTCCGACTCGCACCGACCCGGGACCGCGCCCCGGGATCTCGATTATCCCCGCCACGGATAATTCCGTCACGCGCGCACGATGGCCAGGATTTCCCTCACCAGCGCGTCGACCTGCTCGGCCGTGCGGGCCTCGACGTTGAGCCGCAGCAGGGGCTCGGTGTTGGAGGCCCGCAGGTTGAACCAGGCACCGTCGGTGAGATCGACGGTCACGCCGTCGAGCCGGTCGACGGCTTCGGCACGGTCGCCGAAGGCCTCGAGCACGGCGGCGGTGCGCTCCGTGGCGTCGTCGACGGTGGAGTTGATCTCCCCGGACGCGGCGTACCGGTCGTATTCGCGCATCAGCTCGGACAGGGGCCGGTCCTGGCCGCCGAGCGCGGCGAGCACGTGCAGGGCCGCGAGCATGCCCGAGTCCGCGCCCCAGAAGTCGCGGAAGTAGTAGTGCGCCGAGTGCTCGCCGCCGAACACGGCCCCCGTCTCGGCCATCTGCTGCTTGATGAACGAGTGCCCGACGCGGGTGCGGACGGGCTTGCCCCCGAGCTCGGTGACCAGCTCCGGCACCGCGCGGGACGTGATGAGATTGTGGATGATCGTCGATCCGGGTTCCTTCGCGAGTTCGCGCGAGGCCACCAGCGCGGTGACCGCCGACGGCGTGACCGGCTCACCACGCTCGTCGACGACGAAGCAGCGGTCGGCGTCACCGTCGAACGCGAGGCCGAGGTCGGCCCCCGAGTCGCGCACCAGCTTCTGCAGGTCCACCAGGTTGGCGGGATCGAGCGGATTGGCCTCGTGGTTGGGGAAGGTTCCGTCGAGTTCGAAGTACAGCGGCACGAGGTCGATCGGGAGCGCGCCGAACACCGCGGGCACCGTGTGCCCGCCCATGCCGTTGCCGGCGTCGACGGCGACCTTCAGCGGGCGCATCGCGGACAGGTCCACCAGGGAGCGGACGAACGCGGCGTAGTCGGCCAGCACGTCCCGCTCGGTGACGGCGCCGGGGGCTCCGTCGAAGTCCGGGACGCCGGCGACGAGTTCGGCCGCGATGGTGGCGAGCCCGGTCTCCTGTCCGACCGGCTTGGCCCCGGCCCGGCACAGCTTGATGCCGTTGTAGCGCGCCGGGTTGTGGCTCGCGGTGAACATGGCGCCCGGAGCCTCGAGGATCCCGGACGCGAAGTACAGCTGGTCGGTGGAGGCCAGGCCGATGTGGACGACGTCGAGCCCCTGGGCGGTGACGCCGGCGGCGAAGGCCTGGGACAGCTCCGGGGACGAGGCGCGCATGTCGTGCCCGATCACGATGCGGGTGGCGCCGCCGTCACGCATCAGGCGGGCGAAGGAGGCTCCGACGTCCCGGACGAATCCGGCGTCGAGCTGTTCTCCCACCAGGCCACGCACGTCGTACGCCTTGACCACGGCGGACACGGACTCGGCAGTTCTCGCCACTGTTGCTGCTCCTGATCGTCGACTGGCGCCGCCGCCTCCGCGGCGGGGCACGGTCAGCCTAGTGCGCGACGATCAGGACGTGGGATCGGGCAACACGCGCAGATGACCACGCCGGCCGGTGCGGGCGGTAGGGGGTGCGGCCAGCGCCGGGGGGACACCGGAATCGGTGTCGTCGGAGTCGGTGCGGCCCCGCTCGCCGAGCCCGGCTTCGCGTACCGCCTCGGCCAGGGCGGTCAGGTCGTCCTCGTCCGGGGTACCGGCGGTGAAGGCACCTTCGTACCGGACCAGTTCCCACCCCTTCGGTGCGGTGATCCGCGAGCCGTGCGATTCGCACAGATCCCACGAGTGGGGCTCGGCGACCGTCGCCAGGGGCCCGACGACTGCGGTGGAGTCCGAGTACACGTAGGTCAGCGTCGCAACAGCAGGGTTCTTGCACCCAGGCCGGCAGCATCGACGCAGTGATCTCACAGTCGGAGAGTAGCGCGCCGTGCGCTCCGGGACTATCCGGACACACCGGAGAACCGGGTACGGATTTGCGTGTCGTACTGTCCAGGCATGCCCCGATCGCGCCGTCCCAGACCCGTGACGTCCCGCTCGGTCGCGCGTCGCGGCCGTGGTGTGCGCGGCCCGCTGTTCCCGCACGAGGTGCCGGCGTGGCGCTCGCGCGCGGAGAAGTTCGATCTACTCGTGCTGGGGGCCTTCGCCCCGATCGACGCGCAGTGGCACGACCGGCTGACCAAACTCGACATCGCCGTCGACGAGGTGCCCAAGATCCGCGCCCTCGACCCGGACTCGGTGACCTGGCCGTCGGAGGTGGTCGCGGACGGCCCGGTGCCGTTGTCGCGGCTCGTCCCGGCGGGGATCGACCGGCGTGGCGCGGCGACGCGGGCCCGGATCGTGCTCTTCCGCCGCCCGCTCGAACTGCGGGCGAAGGATCCCGAGGATCTCACCGACCTGGTGCACGACGTCCTCGTACACCAGGTCGCGACGTACCTCGGCGTCGAGCCCGAGGTCGTCGACCCCGAACTCGGTGGCTTCGACGAGGACTGACGCCTCAGACGATGCCGCGCTTGAGGCGTCGCCGCTCGCGCTCCGACAGACCGCCCCAGATGCCGAAGCGTTCGTCGTTGGCCAGCGCGTATTCGAGACATTCGTCCCGGACCTCGCACCCCAAGCAGATCCGCTTCGCCTCCCGGGTCGATCCCCCCTTCTCGGGGAAGAACGCCTCGGGATCCGTCTGCGCGCACAACGCGCGTTCCTGCCACTGTTCGTCGACACCGTCGGACGGGTCGCCGAAACCATCGATCAGACTGAGCACGGGCCGCGCGGACGCGTCCCCCCCGATGCCGTCGATGTCCCGGACGTCCTCGCCTGCCGTGCCGATGCCTGCAGTGTCGATCCGAGAGCTCTCGAACCATTCGCGCTCGTCGGCCATCGTTCGCCTCCTCACCTGCAGCGCTGCAACTCTCGTCGAAACCGGCCCACTCCGCGCCATTCCGATCGAACATGCGTTCGAATACAGTTCACCCCAACCGATCTCGGCTCCGGTTCACTGGAAATGACACTTATGTGATTAGACACGTGGGGCGTGTCGCGGTCAAGCCGAGCGGTGCCGCTGCCTTACCATCCGGGGTTCTCCTCCGCGCCGCTGCGCACCTGCCGCCCGGGCGCGCAGGCACCCCGGCAGCTCTCGCGGCACACCGCCTACGCTTGCCCTGTGAACGTGACTGTATTGGTCGGCGGCGTCGGAGGTGCGCGTTTTCTCACCGGCGTGCGCCGGCTCCTCGGCATCGAACCCGGCCGCGACCTCGACCCCGACGCCGCGCACCGGGTGACCGCGATCGTCAACATCGGCGACGACGTCTGGATGCACGGGCTGCGGATCTGCCCCGACCTGGACACGTGCATGTACACCCTCGGCGGCGGGATCGACGCCGAACGCGGATGGGGCCGGGCCGACGAGACCTGGCACGCGAAGGAGGAGCTGGCGGCGTACGGCGCCACCCCGGACTGGTTCGGCCTCGGCGATCGCGACATCGCGACGCACCTGCTGCGCACCCAGTTGCTGAGCGCCGGGTACCCGCTCTCGGCCGTGACCGAGGCGCTGTGCGACCGCTGGAAGCCCGGCGTCACCCTCCTCCCGGTCTCCGACGACCGCAGCGAGACCCACGTCGTCATCACCGATCCGGTCGACGGCGAGCAGCGCGCCGTGCACTTCGAAGAATGGTGGGTCCGGCACCGCGCCCAGGTTCCCACGCACAGCTTCGCGCACATCGGCGCCGAGAAGGCCGCCCCCGCCCCGGGCGTGCTCGCGGCGATCGAATCGGCGGATGCGGTGATCCTCGCTCCCTCCAACCCGGTGGTCAGCATCGGCGCGATCCTCGCGATCCCGGGACTGCGCGGCGCGCTGCGCACCACGTCCGCGCGGATCGTCGGCCTGTCGCCGGTGATCGACGGAAAACCGTTGCGCGGCATGGCCGACGCCTGCCTCGGCGTGATCGGAGTCGAGACCACCGCTCAGGGGGTGGGACGGCACTACGGGGCCCGCAGCGGCGCCGGCCTGCTCGACGGCTGGCTGATCCACTCCACCGACACCGCCGACGTGCCCGGCGTCGAGGTGCGCAGCGTGCCGCTGCTCATGACCGATCCCGACGCGACAGCCGAAATGGCTCGCGCCGCACTCGAACTGGCAGGAGTGACGCTGTGACTACGCCCTCCGACACGGCCGTCGGCACCGCCGCCGGAGTGCGCGACCACTCCCCCGGGCGGCCGATCGAGATCCGCCCGGTGCCGGGCCTGCCCGAGTTCCGGCCCGGCGACGACCTCGCCGCCGCACTGGCCGACGCCGCCCCCTGGCTCGCCGACGGGGACGTCCTCGTCGTCACCAGCAAGATCTTCTCCAAGGTCGAGGGCCGCATCGTGGACTCCCCCACCGACCCCGACGCCCGCGACGCGCTCCGGCGCCGCCTCGTCGACCAGGAGGCGGTGCGCGTGCTCGCGCGCAAGGGACGCACCCTGATCACCGAGAACCGGCTCGGGATCGTGCAGGCCGCCTCCGGGATCGACGGCTCGAACGTCGCCGCCTCCGAACTCGCCCTGCTGCCCGAGGATCCGGATGCGAGCGCCGCGGCACTGCGCGAGCGTCTGCGGACACTGCTCGGCGTGAGCGTCGCGGTGGTCGTCACCGACACGATGGGCCGGGCCTGGCGCGTCGGCCAGACCGACGCGGCGATCGGGGCGGCCGGTATCCCGGTCCTGCACGAGTACGCGGGATCTCGTGACGGACAGGGCAACGAACTGTTCGTCACCTCCGTGGCCGTCGCCGACGAGATCGCGGCCGCGGGCGACCTCGTCAAGGGCAAGCTGGGCGGGGTTCCGGTCGCGGTGATCCGTGGCCTCGACCTGCCCGACAACGGTTCCACCGCCCAGCAACTCATCCGCCGCGGCGAGGACGACCTGTTCTGGCTCGGCACCGCCGAGGCACTCGAGTCCGGCCGCCGCGAGGCGCTGTTGCTGCGCCGGTCGGTGCGGGAATTCTCCTCGGAACCGGTCGATCCCGAAGACCTGCGCGAGGCCGTCGCCGAGGCCCTCACCGCTCCGGCGCCGCACCACACCCACCCGGTGCGGTTCGTCTGGGTCCGCACCGAGCAGGTGCGCCGCCGGCTGCTCGACCGCATGCGCGAGCGTTGGGCCGCCGATCTCGCCGGCGACGGGCTCGCCCCGGCGGCGATCGACCGACGGGTGGGCCGCGGTGCCATCCTCTACGACGCGCCCGAGGTGGTGATCCCGTTCTGGGTTCCCGACGGCGCCCACCGCTACCCCGACGCCCGGCGTACCGCCGCCGAGGCCACGATGTTCACCGTCGCCGCCGGCGCCGCCGTACAGGGGCTGCTGGTCTCGCTCGCCGTCCGCGGGCTCGGCAGCTGCTGGATCGGGTCGACGATCTTCGCCCCGGACGTCGTGCGGCGTGAACTCGGCCTGCCCGCGGACTGGTCGCCGCTCGGCGCGATCGCGGTCGGACATCCCCTCGAGCCGGCGACGCCGCGCGTCGCCCCCGCGGCCGGCGACCTGCTGCTGGAGCTGTGAGGTGAGCGCGTCCACACTGCACGCCTCGGCCGTCGACCGGCTGCGGGCCTGGCGGACCGATTCGGCGGACGCGGAGTCGCTGCGGCACACCATGTTGGCGTTTCTCGACGCCGCACCCGAGGGATGTCTGCGCCGGCACGTTCCCGGCCACGTCACCGCGTCGTCGCTCGTGCTCGATGCCGACCGTCGGCACGTGCTGCTCACCCTCCATCCCCGGGTGGGACGGTGGATCCAGCTCGGCGGGCACTGCGAGGAATCCGACGAGACGGTCGTCGACGCGGCGCTGAGGGAGGCGACCGAGGAGTCCGGAATCGAGGATCTGACCATCGATCCGGAACTGCTCTCGGCGCACACCCACCCGATCACCTGCTCGCTCGGTCGCCCGACCCGGCATCTCGACCTGCGGTTCCTCGTCGTCGCGCCACCGGGGGCCGTACCCGTCCGGAGCACGGAATCGACGGACCTGCGGTGGTGGCCCGTCGATGCGCTACCGCCCGAGGCCGAGCACGACACCCTCGGGCACCTGCTCGGCCTCGCCGGCGCACGCGTCCGGGCGGCCGGCTAGACCGGCTGCAACGTGGGGCGTTTCGGCGCGATACCGTCCCCGGAGGACGTGCCGCGCAGACGCCGCCCGACCCAGGGAATCAGGAACTCCCGCGCCCACCGGCGGTCCTCGGCCCGCTTCGCCGCGGACACCACCGGCGCGGCCTCGAACTCGGTCGGAGTGAGCGTGTGTGCCGCACCGAGGAGATCGAGCACGCGGATCGCCATGTTCCGGTGGCCGGCCGACGACATGTGGAGCCGGTCGAAATCCCACATCCGCAGGTCGCGGTACTCCGCGAAACGCCAGAAGTCGACGATCGTCGCGCCGTGCCGGTCGGCGATCTCCCGGACGAGCTCGTTGTAGACGGCCCAGCGTCCGCGCAGGATCCGGAACACCGGCGCCCAGCTGCCGTCGTAGGCCGTCCACACGAGCACCCGGGCACCCGTCGCGGCGAGCTTGCCGATCGCCTCGTCGTACTCGGCGGCCAGCGCGTCGAGATCGAGCTTGGGGCGCATGAGGTTGTTGCCGCCGGCATAGATCGTCACCAGGTCGGGCCGCATCGCCACTGCCACGTCGAGCTGCTGGTCGAGGATCGGGCGCAGCAGTCGTCCGCGCACGGCGAGATTGGCGTATCCGAATTCCGGATTGTCGCGGGCGAGTTCCTCGGCGACGAGATCCGCCCAGCCCCGCAACCCGTTGGGCCGGGCCGGATCCGGGTCCCCGACGCCTTCGGTGAACGAATCCCCCAGTGCCACATATCGTTCGAACTTCATCGCAGATCCCCCGCGCTATACGTCGGTGCTGAAACGGATCCCGCCGTCGGGAATCTGCACCCCGGGCCAGACCCGGGCGCCGCGCAGCAGCTCGCAGCGCGCCCCGATGTCGGCGCCGTCGCCGATGACGCCGTCGCGGATCAGGGCGCGGGGGCCGACGCGGACGCCGAATCCGATGATGGACCGCTCGATCACCGCACCGGCCTCGACCCGCGCGCCGTCGAAGATCACCGCACCGTCCAGACGTGCGCCGGCGCCGATCTCGGCGCCGCGGCCGACGACCGTGCCCCCGATCAGCAGGGCGCCGGGCGCGACGGAGGCACCGGGATGGACGAGCGATTCGCCGCGCTGGCCACCCAGGGCGGGCGACGGCGCGATGCCGCGCACCAGGTCGGCCGAGCCGCGGACGAAGTCCTCCGGCGTGCCCATGTCCCGCCAGTAGGCCGCATCGACGTGCCCGTACACCCGCCTGCCCTCCGCCAGCAGGGACGGGAAGACCTCACGTTCGACGGACACCGGACGACCCTCGGGGATCGACTCGATGATCTCGCGCTTGAAGACGTAACAGCCGGCGTTGATCTGGTCCGTCGGCGGATCCTGCGTCTTCTCCAGGAACGCGGTCACCCGGCCTTCCTCGTCGGTGGGCACGCACCCGAACGCGCGCGGGTCGCCGACACGCACCAGGTGCAGGGTCACGTCGGCGTCGGTGCGCAGGTGTGTGTCGAGCACCGCGCCGAGGTCCGTTCCCCCGAGAACGTCACCGTTGAAGACCATGACGTTGTCGGCCCGCAACCGGGGCAGGACGTTGCGGATGCCGCCGCCGGTGCCCAGCGGCTCGGCCTCGGTGACGTACTCGATCTCGAGTCCCAGTTCCGAGCCGTCACCGAAGTAGTCCTCGAAGACCTCCGCCTTGAACGAGGTACCGAGCACCACGTGCTTGATGCCGGCCGCGCGGATACGGGTGAGCAGATGCGTCAGGAACGGCACGCCGGCGGTGGGCAGCATCGGCTTCGGCGCGGACAGCGTCAGCGGCCGCAGCCGGGTTCCCTGCCCGCCCACCAGGATCACCGCATCGGTGTGCGGCGCAGCATCGTTCGTCATCGTGTCCCCTGTTCCGTGGTGTTACCCGCCTCGGCCGTCCGCGCCCGTTCGCGCGCCGCCGCGGCCACCGACATCCTCGACCGGGCGGCGAGCCCGGCCCGCAGCGTCCATCGCAGCGGCGCCTGCCACCGATGCGGGTGCCGGTCCGCCTGGAACCGGTAGGCGCTCTCGTGGTGGGCCGGCAGCATGAGCTCCGGATGCCGGCCGGCAGCGTGCCCTTTCGCGTGCGTGACCTCCGCCGAGGGCACGTACACGTTGAGCCAGCCCGCCCGGCCGAACCGGTCGCCGAGATCGACATCCTCCATGTACATGAAATAGCGCGAGTCGAAGCCGTCGACCGCATCGAACGCCGCCCGCCGCACCAGCAGGCACGAGCCGGACAACCACCCCACCGCCCGTTCCGACACGGTCTCGTTCTCCTGCCGGTACCGCCGCGTCCACGGGTTCTTCGGCCACACCGTGCCGAGCAACGCGTGCCCCGCGCCGGAGACCAGCCCGGGCACCGATCGCGCCGACGGATAGACGGTGCCGTCGGGCTCGTGGATCAGCGGGCCCAGGGACGCGGCCCGCGGCCAGCGACGCGCCCCCTCGAGCAGCCGGTCCAGCGACCCGGGTCCCCAGCGCACGTCGGGATTGGCGACGACGACGAACTCCTCCGCCGGGTCGACCTCCGCGACGGCCCGGTTCACGGCACCGCCGTAGCCGATGTTGCCGCCGGTGTGCAGCAGCCGCACGTTCGGGTGCCGCGCCGCGGCCTCTTCCGGAGAGCCGTCGGTGGACCCGTTGTCCGCCAGGATCACCCGGGTGGGCAGGTTCGTCGCGCCGGTCAGCGAGGTCAGGAAGTGCTCCAGATGCTCACCGGGCGAGTAGGTCACCGTCACCACGGTCAGCGTCGAACTCACGCCGTCACCTTAGCCGCCGGCCTCGGCCGCGCCGAATCACGCCCGGGTCCGCAGTGCGCCGATCGCGGCCCGCAGTGCCGGCCGCCACGGCCGGAGCGGCGTCAGCCCGGCCGCGGCCCATGCGCTGCCGTCGAGGACGGAGTACGCCGGACGAGGCGCGGGGCGCACGAACTCGTCGCTGCCGCACGGCTGCACCCGGCCCGGGTCGGCACCCGCCTCGGCGAACACCGCACGAGCGAGGTCGAACCAGCTGGCCTCCCCGGAGTTCGTCGCGTGCAGGACCCCGCCGGGCACCGCACCCGCGCGGGCGGCGAGTTCGAGGATCCCGTCGGCGAGATCGGCGGCGTAGGTGGGGCAGCCCACCTGGTCGTCGACGACGCGCACCGTGTCGCGTTCGCGTTCGAGCCGGAGCATGGTGGCGACGAAGTCGTTGCCGTCACCGGTGTAGAGCCACGCGGTGCGCACCACGTGGGCGCTCGGCAGCCGGTCGAGCACCGCCCGCTCCCCGGCGAGCTTGGTCCGCCCGTAGACGGTGCGCGGCCCGGTCGGATCGCCGACCCGGTACGGGCGGTTCCCGTCGCCGGCGAACACGTAGTCGGTGGACACGTGGATCAGGTGGGCGCCGGCTGCGGCGCACGCGGCGGCCAGGTTGGCCGGGCCGTGCTCGTTGACCGCGGCGGCGTCCTCGGGATGCGTCTCGGCCGCGTCGACCGCGGTGTAGGCGGCGCAGTTGAGCACGACGGCGCCGGGCTCGACGAGCGCGGCGACCGCGCCGGGATCGGTGATGTCCGCCTCCTCCGACCCGGCGCCCCGGATCCGGAGGCCGGCCGCGGCGCCGCGGGCGAGCAGGTGACGGCCCAGTTGTCCGCGGGCTCCGGTGACGAGAACGGTCTGCACGGGCACGAGTGTGGCATGCCCCGGCGGCTGTCACCCGGTACGAGCCGGGCACGCCGCGGCGGGTGCCACAAGGGCCGCCGTCACGGCAGTAGCCTGGGTGCGACCCCGACGCCCGACGAGAGGACCGCCAGGTGCCGCCAGAACCGCCCACACGCCGAGCTCCGGCGCGCGACGCGGGGGGAGGATCGGGGGTCCTGCGCGGGCGGCCGCTGCGGATCGCCGTCGCCGTCGCCGCGGCGCTCACCCTGGTCGCCACCGGCGTCGCGTGGCGCGGTATCGATTCGCTGCGTTCCTCCCTCGCCACCGTGGGTGGGCTCACCCTGGGCGACGGCCGGGACGGCGCCCTCGACATCCTCCTGGTGGGCACCGACAGCCGCACCGACGCCCACGGCAATCCGCTGTCCCAGCGCGAACTCGACGCGCTGCGGGCCGGCGAGGAGGTGGCGAACAACACCGACACGATCATCCTGATCCGGGTGCCGCTCGACGGCACCTCGGCGACCGCCATCTCGATCCCCCGCGACACCTACGTCGAGGTGCCCGACATCGGCATGTCGAAGATCAATGCCGCGTTCGGCGCCACCAAGGAGACCGAGCGGCTGCGACTCGTCGAGGCGGGCGAGTCCGACGCGGCCGCCGAGAAGGCGGCCACGCAGGCAGGCCGGGAGGCGCTGGTCGAGTCGGTCGCCGACCTGACCGGCGTCACCGTCGACCACTATGCCGAGGTCGGTCTGCTCGGGTTCGTGCTGCTCACCGATGCCGTCGGCGGCGTCGACGTCTGCCTGAACAACGCGGTCGACGAGCCGCTGTCCGGGGCGAACTTCCCCGCCGGCGAACAGACCCTCGACGGCGCGGACGCTCTGAGTTTCGTCCGGCAGCGCCACGACCTGCCGCGCGGGGACCTGGACCGGATCGTGCGGCAGCAGGTGTTCATGGCGTCGCTCGTGCAGAAGGTGCTCAGCGCGAAGACGCTGAGCAACCCGTCCAAGCTGAACCAGCTCAGCGCGGCCGTGCAGCGGTCGGTGGTCCTCGATTCCGACTGGGACATCCTCGATCTGGCCACCCGGATGCAGGACCTGGCCGGCGGCGCCGTGCAGTTCTCGACGATCCCCGTCCAGGACCTCAACGCGATGACCGACTACGGCGAATCCGTGGTGCAGGTGGATCCGGAGGAGGTGCGCAGCTTCGTCGCCGACCTCGTCGATCCGGGTGACGGCGGGTCGCAGGCCACGACGGATCCGGCACCGGACGTCGAGGCCGGCACGGTCACGGTGGACGTCGCCAACGCCGGCGGCGTCGCCGGTCTGGCCTCCCGCGTGGCGGCCGCGCTCGTCGGTGACGGCTTCGTCGAGGGTGGTGTGGGCAACCACACCGGCCGCGCAGTGGACGAGTCGACGGTCTTCGCCGCCGACCCCCGGTCCGACCAGGCGCGTGCCGTCGCGGCGGCACTCGGCGGCCTGGCGACCGCCGCCGACCCGGCGCTCGACGCCGACACGGTGCGGGTGGTGCTCACCGAGGACTACACGGGTCCGGGCGCGGACGCGAGCGTCACCTCCGTGGCCTCCGGCTCGGAACTCGTGAGCGCCGGGGCCACCCCGACGTCCGTTCCGCCCGGCCCGCCGATCGATGCCGGCTCCACCGGCCCCCGCTGTGTGAACTGACGAACGAGGACACTGTGACCACGCTGACCGACACCCTGCTCGATCCGATCCTGGCCGCCGACCCGGCGGGCCCCCGCATCACGTGGTACGACGACGAATCCGGCGCCCGGATCGAGCTGTCCGCGGTCACCCTCGCGAACTGGGCCGCCAAGACGGCGAACATGGTGCGCGACGAGTTCGGCCTGCTGCCCGGCGGGCGGGTGGCCGTCCTGCTCCCGGCCCACTGGCAGAGCGCCGCGGTCCTGCTCGGCGCGTGGTGGGCCGGCGCCGAGGTGGTGCTCGAACCCGACGACGCGGATCTCGCGCTGGTCACCGCAGACCGTCTCGACGAGGTCGCGGACGCCGCCGAGGTCGCGGTCCTCTCGCTCGACGCGTTCGGCCGGCCCGTGCCGGACCTGCCGGTCGGGGTCACCGACTATGCGACGCACGTGCGGGTGCACGGTGACCAGTTCCGCTCCGCCGGGGACGGCGGGCCGGTGCTCGACGGACGGACGGCCGACGACGTGGTGGCCGCGGCCCGGGGCGCCGCCGCGGCCGCAGGCATCACGGGTGCGGACCGGGTGCTGTCGAGCCGCGACTGGAGCACCCCGCAGGCACTGATCGAGGGCCTGCTCGCCGTCCTCGCCGCCGGCGCGTCGCTGGTGCAGGTGAGCAACCCGGATCCGGCGGCCACGGAGCGACGGGCCGCGAGCGAGAAGATCACCGTCCGTCTGGACGGCTGACCCCGCCGGTGTAGCCGCCGTCGGCGAGGCCGGCCTCGATCTCGAACCGGTTGCGGGCACCGGGACGGCGCAGCTCTTCCCGGAGATATCGGATCGCGAAGCCGATGCCGTGCCGCGCCCACTGATCGGCGTGGACCGCCTCGTGCCGCAGGATCCGGCGCGACGGTGACCGGCCGGTGAGGAACGCCCCGCCGATCGTCGTCCCCGAGCGGGCGTAGCCGCCGCGCATTCCGGTGCAGAGGTAGAGACCGAACTCGTCGTCGAAGTCGATGCGGCCGCCCCACACGCGCGCCCACAACAGCGCCAGGGCCGTCACCGCGCGGGCCTGCGGGTCACCGCGCGACGCGCGCACAGAACGATCCGCGCGGCGCGCAGTCGTCCGCGCGCTCGATTTCGAGCGCGGACGACCGAAAAGCGCGCGTACGTGCACGAAGTCAGCCGAGCAGCTTCTGCCGCAACGCATCGTCCTTCTCGAGCACCATCTGCTCGAGGCCGGCCTGGAACTGCTCCATCCGTTCCCGCAGCGAGGGGTCGGCCGCGCCGAGGATGCGGGCGGCGAGCAGCCCGGCGTTGCGGGCTCCGCCGATGGAGACGGTCGCAACGGGCACCCCGGCGGGCATCTGCACGATCGACAGCAGCGAGTCCATGCCGTCGAGGTACTTCAGCGGCACCGGCACGCCGATCACCGGAAGGGGCGTCGCGGAGGCGACCATGCCCGGCAGGTGCGCGGCGCCGCCGGCGCCGGCAATGATCACCTTGATGCCACGTCCGGCGGCGTCGCGGGCGTAGTCGAGCATGCGCTGCGGGGTGCGGTGGGCCGAGACGACCCCCACCTCGAAGCGGATGCCGAACTCGACGAGCGCCTCGGCCGCAGCCTGCATCGTCGGCCAGTCCGAGTCGCTGCCCATGATCAGGCCGACCTGTGCTCCGTCAGTCACCGTGAGAATCCCATCCGTCGGTCCACACTCCGTGCGAGAGCCAGTGCGCCGCGCGCTCCGCGCGTTCGCGCACCGCCGCCACGTACTGCGGGTCGTCGATCGACCCGGTCGCGTCCCCGAGCACGTTGACGTGCCCGATCTTGCGGTCCTTGCGCTCACCCTTGCCGTAGAGGTGCACACGCACGTCGGGCATCCGGGCGAACAGGTGGTGCAGCCGCTCGTCCATGCTCATCTCGGGCGCCTCGGGGGCGCCGAGCACGTTCGCCATCACCGTCACCGGCGCGATCGGCGACGTGTCGCCGAGCGGGTAGTCGAGCACCGCACGCAGGTGCTGCTCGAACTGGCCGGTGCGGGCACCGTCCATGCCCCAGTGCCCGGAGTTGTGCGGCCGCATCGCGAGTTCGTTGACGATCAACTCGCCGGTCTCGGTCTCGAACAGCTCGACGGCCATGACCCCGACGACACCGAGTTCGGCGGCGATGCGCAGTGCCAGCTGTTCGGCGGCGGCTTCGACGTCGGCCCGCAGGTTCGGGGCGGGCGCGATGACGACGGCGCATTGCCCGTTCAGCTGCACCGTCTCGACCACGGGCCAGCTCGCGCCCTGCCCGAACGGCGAGCGCGCGACCATCGCGGACAGCTCCCGCCGCCACGAGACCTTCTCTTCGGCGATGAGCGGCACCCCGGCGGCGAGTTGCTCCGCGACGATCCGCTGCGCCTCGTCCGCGTCGCCGGTGATCCACACACCGCGGCCGTCGTAGCCGCCGCGGGCGGCCTTGATCACGACGGGCCAGCCGTGCTCGTCGCCGAAAGCGGTGAGGTCCTCGACCGAGGTGAGCTCGGCGAACGGCGGCACCGGTGCGCCGAGCTCGGCGAGGCGCCGACGCATCGCGAGCTTGTCCTGCGCATAGATCAGGGCCTGCGGCGGCGGCTGCACGCTGACGCCTTCGCGCTGCAGCGCCTCGAGGTGCTCGGTGGGCACATGTTCGTGGTCGAACGTGAGGGCGTGGACGCCGGTCGCGGCACTGCGCAGCGCGTCGAGGTCGGTGTGGCTGCCGAGTACCACGTCGGGGCTGACCCGGGCGGCCGGATCGTCCGGGCTCGCGGCCAGCACCCGCAGGGTCTGGCCGAGCGCGATCGCGGCCTGGTGGGTCATGCGGGCGAGCTGACCGCCGCCGACCATCGCGACGACCGGCATACCGGCGGGCAGCGTGCGGGGAGTGTGCGAGGGGGTGTCGCCGGCCGCGGGGGCGGGGGTCGCGGCGGCCGAGTCCGGGGGTGTAGCGGTCACGGCTCACCATGGTGTCACAGCGGGCGACGGGGGTGGCGCCGCGCTCCCGCGCGACACCCCCGCGTTCCTGTGGTAAAGCTGATAATCCACCGGCGGGTTCGTGTCTTCGAGCCACGGTTTCGTAGACTCGTCCGGGTGTCTTTCGTCGATGCGGCCGTGAACCGAGTCCCCGAGCCTCTCCGGGGGGTGTTGCTGCGGCACCACGAGCTGATCAAGTTCGCGATCGTCGGCGGCACCACCTTCGTCGTCGACTCGGTCATCTTCTACACCCTCAAGCTCACGGTGCTCGAGGAGAAGCCGGTGACCGCCAAGGTCATCGCCGGGGTGATCGCCGTGATCTGCTCGTACGTCCTCAACCGGGAGTGGTCGTTCAAGAACCGGGGCGGCCGGGAACGGCACCACGAGGCGCTGCTGTTCTTCGCCGTCAGCGGCATCGGCGTGGTCCTGAGCTTCATCCCGCTGTGGATCTCGAGCTACGTGTTCGACCTGCGGGTACCGGACGTCAGCCTCACCGTCGAGAACATCGCCGACTTCGTCAGCGCGTACATCATCGGCAATCTGCTGCAGATGGTCTTCCGGTTCTGGTGCTTCCGCCGCTTCGTGTTCCCGGAGGAGATGAATCCGGACGGGGACGAGGTTCCCGGGCACGAGGAACTCGCCGAGGAAGGCCTGGGACACTCCTGAACCCGGGCTGACTCCGGTCCCGCCCCCACTCACGGTTCAGCGCGGTTCCCGGATCCCCGTGTGGGTGGACTCGTCACGGGTGGAGCCGAGGAACAGTGCGAACAGGGCGGGGCGGCGGCGCTGCAGTTCCAGGCGCCCACCGTCGGCCTCGGTCAGAGCCCGGGCGAGGGCCAGGCCCACACCGGTCGAGCCGGTACCGGAGAAGCCGCGGTCGA
The DNA here is from genome assembly GCF_016804345.1 of Rhodococcus ruber. Taxonomy (NCBI): domain Bacteria; kingdom Bacillati; phylum Actinomycetota; class Actinomycetes; order Mycobacteriales; family Nocardiaceae; genus Rhodococcus; species Rhodococcus ruber. Next base: position 3,932,362 of record NZ_CP044211.1, read on the forward strand.
AGATGTGCGGCGCCAGCTCGTCGCTGACACCGTCCCCCTCGTCGGTGACCTCCACGCACACCGTCGATCCGCCGCCGAGGGTCGAGACCCGCCGCACGGACACGGTGCACGTGCCGTCGCCGTGCATGAGCGCGTTGTCGACCAGCACCGCGACGGCCTCGCGCAGCCGGGACCCGGTCACCCGGCTGCGCAGCGACGGATCCCCGCTCAGGTGCAATTCCCGCCCCGCTTCCTTGTAGGGGCCTCGCCAGTCCGCGATCACCCCCGTCAGCTCCCCGACGACGGACACCTCGGTGCGCAGTTCGGAACCGCTGTTGCGGGACGCGCGGACCAGTTCGTCGATGGCGGTGGTGAGCCGGTCCACCTGGCGCATCGCTTCCTCGGCTTCCTCGACGACAGCCGGGTCGGTGTGGGTGGACAGCTCGTCGAGGCGCAGCCGCACCGCGGTCAGCCGGGACCGCAGCTGGTGCGAGACGTCGCCGACGAGGGCGTGCTCGCGCTGCAGGCGACCGGCGATCTCGACGGTGGCGGCGTCGAGGACGTCCGAGACGCGGTCGAGTTCGGGGATGCCGTGCCGGCGCGGATCGGGCCGGAAGTCGCCTTCGCCCAGCCGGCGGGCCCGCGCTGCGACGTCGCGCAAGGGGTCCGCCAGCCGGCGCGCGGTGACGACGGCGACGACGGCACCGACAGCCACGGACAGCAGCACGAGCAGCGTCACCCCGACGAGAACCTGCCGCTGCAGCAGACGCATGTCCTCGGACGGCGCCTCGAGCCGCAGGGATCCCGACGTTCCCATCGACAGGGACTCGACCAGTGGGTCGGGCACCGTGGCGGCACCGATGTCGAGCCGGGCCGCGGCGTCCTCGGGGGTCGGGTAGACGACGAGGAGGCGTCCGCCGTCGGGGACGACGAGCCGCAGGGAACTGGTGTCGAGTCCCCCGACCACCAGGCCGTCGGCGCCTTCCTGGGCGATGACCTCCGCGGACATGCGCTCGAGCCGGCCCTGCAGGTCGCGGCGTGCGGTGTCCTCGACGAACAACCAGGCGGTGTAGGCGAGCGGGACTCCGAGCAGCAGGGCCACGAGCAGGGAGCCCGCGAGGACCGCGAACAGGATTCGGCTGCGCACCCCGGCCCCGTCAGTCGGTGTTCAGCCGGAATCCGACACCGCGGACGGTAGCGATGCGTCGTTCCCCGGCCGGGCCCTCGTCGCCGATCTTGCGGCGCAGCCAGGACATGTGCATGTCGAGGGTCTTGGAACCCCGCAGGTCGGCGTCGCCCCAGACCTCCTGCAGGATGGCGTCACGGGAGACCACCTGGCCGGCGTGTTCGAGCAGCACCCGCAGCAGTTCGTATTCCTTGTTGGCGAGGGTGACTTCGGAGCCGTCGACGAGCACGCGCCGGGCCGCCCGTTCGAGCCGGATCCCGGAGACCTCGACGACGTCCTCGGGCTCGCCACCCCCGCGGCGGCGCAGCAGCGCCCGGACCCGGGCCATGAGCTCGGCGAGCCGGAAGGGCTTGCCGACGTAGTCGTCGGCGCCGGCGTCGAGACCGACGACGAAGTCGACCTCGTCGGTGCGGGCGGTGAGCATCAGGACGGCGAGGTCGGAGCGGTGGGCGCGGATCTGCCGGCACACCTCGAGGCCGTCGATGCCGGGCAGTCCGAGATCGAGGATGAGCAGTTCGTACTCACCGGACAGCGCCCGTTCGAGCGCGTCGGGACCGGTCTGTTCGACGGTGACGTCGTACCCCTCCCGGCCCAGCGCGCGGGACAGGGGCGCGGCGATGGCTTCGTCGTCTTCGGCGAGCAGGACTGCGGTCACGGATCCAGCGTACGGATCGGCACCGGGCGCACGGCGCGTTACCAGGCTTTGCGGCTCGGCCCGTCGGTCCGCGGTTCCCCGCCCCGCACCGGGTCGGCGTGGAAGGCCTGCTGATACAGCAGGGCATGCACGCGCTGCACGTCGGGGATGTCGTCGAATTCGAGCGGGTCGTCGGCCGCGGAGACGATGACGAGGGTGCCGGTGCGCAGGATCCGGTCCAGCAGGCCGTGCCGGAACTGCACGTTGCTGATGCGTCCCATCGGGATGTCGATGCCGGAGTGGGTGAGAACGCCCTGCCGGACGAGGACCCGCCGATCGGTGACGATGAAGTGGGTCGACAGCCAGCCGACGAGCGGCGCCAGACACTGCCAGGCGACGATCGCCGCCCACGCCACCGCGAGCACGATCGTCAGGGTGCTCGCGGTGGAGCCGTCGAGCCGGGCCTGGCTCAGGCCGAGCAGAAATCCGGCGAGCGCGGTGGCGAGGAGGAAGATCGCCGCCGGGACGATGAGCATCTTCCAGTGCGGGTGCCGGTGCAGCAGCAGCCGTTCCTCGGCGGCGAGGGCGTCCTCCGGGTATCCCATGCCGGACACGATGACACAGCCGCGATGCGGGGTGCTCGAGGGCGGGTCAGGGCACCGGGCGCAGGTGGGTGATGTCCCCGGCCGACACCGCGATCGGCTCGCCGCCGTCGTCCGGGGTGATGACGATGCGGCCCTGCTCGTCGACGTCGACCGCGACGCCGTGCAGTTCTGTGTCGCCGGGCAGCACCGCTCGCACCCGGCGCCCGAGCGTGCCGCACCGTTCGCGGTACGCCGCGGCCGGTCCGGTGACGTCCCAGCCCGCGACGTACCACTGCTGCCAGCGGCGGCCGAGTTCGCGCAGCAGCCCCTCGGCGAGTGCGGTGCGATCGAGATCGGTCGCCCCGGCGAGCGCGAGCGACGTCGCGGTGGGTACCGGCAACTCGTCCTCGGTGAGCGAGACGTTGAGTCCGATCCCGACCACCACGGCGGGCTCGGGATGGGTTCCGGCGACCTCGGCGAGAATTCCGGCTACCTTCCGGCCCTCGACGAGGACGTCGTTGGGCCATTTCAGCTCGGCATCGACCCCGGTCACCGACCGGATCGCGTCGACGGTCGCGGTGCCGGCCAGCAGCGGCAGCCAGCCCAGGTCGGCGAGGTCGATGCCGGGCATGCGCAGCAGCACCGAGACGATCACCTGAGCGCGGGGAACGCCGGCCCATCCCCGCGAGTGCCGCCCCCGGCCGCCGTGCTGGAACTCGGCGAGCAGCACGCGGCGGTCGGTGCCGGGGTCGCGGGCGACAGCGAGCAGGTCGGCGTTGGTGGAGGCGGTCTCGGTGACCACGTCGAGGCGCCGGTAGAACGCGTCGGGATCGGCGCCGCGCACGAGGGCGGCGCGCAACCGCTCGACGTCGAGTTCGCCTCGCGCGGGCGCGGGGTCGACGGGCGGACGCTGCGGTTCGGGTTCGGTGGGCATCCGCACAGCCTAGGATGGGCGGCGAACCGTACTCGCCGGTAGCTTCAGTTCAATGATTCAACACAAGCGGGGGCTCGGTGCGCGCTCGCTGACTGACGCTCGCTAAGCTCATGGCCCATGACCACTGTCCAGGAGCCGTCCGCGCCCGAGGCGGCGAGCACGCCCGATATCCACACGACCGCCGGCAAGCTGGCGGACCTGCGCAATCGCCAGGCTCAGGCGCAGGCCCCGAGCGGTGCGGCCGCCGTCGAGAAGGTGCACGCGAAGGGCAAGCTCACGGCCCGTGAGCGCATCGAAGCGCTGCTCGACGAAGACTCGTTCGTCGAGCTCGACCAGCTCGCCCGCCACCGCAGCACCAACTTCGGCCTGGCCGAGAACCGGCCGGTCGGCGACGGCGTCGTCACCGGCTACGGCACCGTCGACGGCCGCGACGTGTGCGTGTTCTCGCAGGACGCGACCGTGTTCGGCGGCAGTCTCGGCGAGGTCTACGGCGAGAAGATCGTCAAGGTCATGGACCTCGCGCTGCGGACCGGCCGTCCTCTGATCGGCATCAACGAGGGCGCCGGCGCGCGCATCCAGGAAGGCGTCGTCTCCCTCGGCCTCTACGGCGAGATCTTCCACCGCAACGTGCAGGCCTCCGGCGTGATCCCGCAGATCTCGCTGATCATGGGCCCGGCCGCCGGCGGACACGTCTACTCCCCCGCCCTGACCGACTTCGTGGTGATGGTCGACCAGACCAGCCAGATGTTCGTCACCGGACCCGACGTCATCAAGACCGTCACCGGCGAGGACGTCACCATGGAGGATCTCGGCGGCGCCCACACGCACATGGTCAAGTCCGGGGTCGCGCACTACGTCGCCGACGGCGAGCAGGACGCCCTGGACTACGTCAAGGACCTGCTGTCGTACCTGCCGAGCAACAATCAGGCCGCCGCGCCCCGCACGGCGCCGACCGACCCGATCGTCGGCTCGATCGAGGACTCGCTCACCGAGGAGGATCTCGAGCTCGACACCCTGATCCCGGATTCGGCGAACCAGCCCTACGACATGCACGAGGTGATCCGTCGCCTGCTCGACGACGACGAGTTCCTCGAGGTGCAGGCCGAGCGCGCCCAGAACATCATCGTCGGCTTCGGCCGCGTCGACGGCCGCAGCGTCGGCATCGTCGCCAACCAGCCCACCCAGTTCGCGGGCTGCCTGGACATCGACGCTTCGGAGAAGGCCGCGCGCTTCGTGCGCACCTGCGACGCGTTCAACGTCCCGATCGTCACCCTCGTCGACGTGCCGGGCTTCCTGCCGGGCACCGAGCAGGAGTACAACGGCATCATCCGCCGCGGCGCGAAGCTGCTGTACGCGTACGGCGAGGCCACCGTCGGCAAGATCACCGTCATCACGCGCAAGGCCTACGGCGGCGCGTACGACGTGATGGGCTCGAAGCACATGGGTGCGGACGTCAACCTGGCGTGGCCGACCGCGCAGATCGCCGTGATGGGCGCCTCCGGTGCCGTCGGCTTCGTCTACCGCAAGCGCCTGCTCGAAGCGGCCAAGAACGGCGAGGACGTCGACGCGCTGCGCCTCGAGCTGCAGAACGAGTACGAGGACACCCTGGTGAATCCGTACGTCGCCGCCGAGCGCGGCTACGTCGACGCGGTCATCCCGCCGTCGCACACGCGCGGGCAGATCGTGGCGGCCCTGCGGCTGCTCGAGCGCAAGATGGTCACGCTGCCGCCGAAGAAGCACGGGAACATCCCCCTCTGACGGCCACTCGGCCGAGACCATCCCGGCCGGTTCGGTTCCGCCGAGCCGGCCGGGCCCCGACCCACGAGAGGGACGACATGACTTCGAACGCGCAGCGCGCCCGCTCCCGCGCCCTGCCCGCCGCCTCCGGTAACCTCCCGGGAGGTGTGTTGTGACTGCGGTAGCTGAGGAGAAGACCATCATCGACACCGAGGTGACCGAGGTCGCAGCGGCCGAGTCGGCAGAGTCGGCCGAGTCGACGGCGCCGGCGGCCGAGACCGCCGGCCCCGAGACGTCCGCGGCGATCCGGATCGTCAAGGGCAACCCCTCGGATGTCGAGATCGCCGCGCTGGTCGCGGTGCTCGCCGCGGCCTCCGGATCCGCCGCCCCGGCAGAGGACGACCGCCCGCGCGAGACGTGGGGCGACCCCACGCGGATGCACCGCCGGACGGCGCCGTTCTCGCCGTACTCGTACCCGAACCTGGGCTGATCGTGGCCAGGCTGGTGCTCGCGTCGGCGTCCCCGGCCCGGCTGTCCGTGCTGCGCGCGGCCGGGGTCGACCCGATCGTGCGGGTCTCGGCGGTGGACGAGGATGCACTGATCGCCGAGCTCGGTCCCGGCGCGGCACCCGAACTGGTGGTCACCGAGCTCGCGAGGGCGAAGGCGGCGGACGTCGTGCCGGCCCTCGTGCGCGACGGTCTCGGTGACGACACCCTCGTCGTGGGCTGCGACTCGATGCTGCTGGTCGACGGGCAGCTCCAGGGCAAGCCGGGCACGGTGGAGGTCGCCCGCGAGCGCTGGCGGGCGATGGCGGGCCGCAGCGCCGACCTGCTCACCGGCCACAGCGTCCTGCGCCTGGGCGGCGGCGAGGTCGTCGCCCGCGCCGCCGGCCACAGCAGCACCACCGTCCACTTCGGCCGCCCCACCGACGCCGACCTCGAGGCCTACCTGGCCAGCGGCGAGCCGCTGCAGGTGGCGGGGGCGTTCACGCTCGACAGCCTCGGCGGGTGGTTCGTCGAGCGCGTCGAGGGCGACCCGTCCTCGGTGATCGGGATCGGCCTGCCGCTGGTGCGACGACTGCTCGCCGAGGTGGGCGTGTCGGTGGCGCGGCTCTGGGCGTCGAACACCGCCGAGGCCCCTTCTATTTAGGATTGCCTTCCCTTAACATCGAGGCATGAGCGATCCCCATGCCCTGCCCATGTCCGAGCGCGACTCCGCCCACCTGCCCGGCCACTGGCTGCTCGCTCGCCTCGGCAAGCGCGTGCTGCGTCCCGGCGGCGCGGGGATGACCACGCGCCTGCTCGCCGACGCGGGCATCGAGGGCAGCGACGTCGTCGAACTCGCCCCCGGCCTCGGTCGGACCGCGCGGGAGATCCTGGCTTCGGCGCCGCTCTCGTACACCGGCGTCGAGCACGACGAGACCGCCGCGGCGCTGACCCGCGACGCGATCGGCGACCGCGGTCGCTGCGTCGTCGCGGACGCCGCGGCCACCGGCCTTCCCGATGCGGACGCCGACGTCGTCGTCGGCGAAGCGATGCTCACCATGCAGACCGACGCCGCCAAGGCCCGCATCGTCGCCGAGGCCGTGCGCACGCTGCGCCCCGGTGGCCGGTACGCGATCCACGAGCTCGCCCTCGTGCCCGACGAGCTCGACGACGCGGTGAAGACCGAGATCCGGCAGGGCCTGGCCCGCTCCATCAAGGTCAACGCCCGTCCGCTCACCGTCGCCGAGTGGCGGTCCCTGCTCACCGACGCCGGCCTGCGCGTCGACGTCGTGCGGCTCGCCCCGATGGCGTTGCTGCGGCCCGCGCGGTTCGTCGCCGACGAGGGCGTCCTCGGCACCCTGCGCTTCGTACGCAACGTGCTGCGCGACGGCGACGCCCGCAAGCGGGTGCTGGGCATGCGCGCGACGTTCACGACGTACCGCAAGTCGATCGCGGCCGTGGCGATCGTCGCGGCGAAGCCGCGGTAGGGCGATCGTCGCGACGAAGCCGCGGTAGGGCGATCGTCGCGACGAAGCCGCGGTAGCCTGCGGTCGTGAGCCCCGCCGCGCCGCAGCCCGAACCCGCCGCCCCCGCCCTGTCGCACCTCGCCGACGTCCGCGACGCCGTCGAGCCCTACCCGGACCGACCGCGCCCGCAGCGCGTCCTCGTCGCCGAGGGTGCCCGCGTCGTGGTCTTCGCCTTCGACGCCGGGCAGGAACTGCGCGAGCACACGGCCGCGTTTCCGGTCCTGCTGCAGGCCCTCACCGGCCACCTGCAGGTGACCGCCGACGGGCGCACCGTCGACCTCGAGCCGGGCGGGGTGGTGCACATGACCACCCGCCTGCCGCACGCGGTACGAGCAGTCGAGCCGTCGCGGCTCATGCTGACGATGCTCGATCCAGCCGCGCGCTGAGCGCCGCCGCGATCGACGCCGCCTTCGCCTTGGCGCGGTCGGCGTTCGTCCCGGCGAACAACTCGTCGACGGCCTCGTTCCACAGCCGCACCCAGCGGTCGAATCGGGCCGCGTCGAGCCCGTACTGGCGGTGCAGCGCGGCATGCACCGGCACCAGGGCGCCGCGGTAGCGGCCGGTGCGCAGCAGCACCTGCTCCCAGAAGTCCCCGATCGTCGGGAGATGGTCGTCGAGGCCGATCACGGCGAGGGTCGAGAACGGCGCCTCGAGCACGGGATCGACCAGCGCGCGCTCGTAGAACCGGCGCAGCAGCCGATCGATGTCGGCGCGGGTCGCGAGGTCCGTCGGGGCGGACGGGGAGCACAGCACGTTGCCCGACGGTACCGCCTAGAATCGACGGCGCACGTCGTCACCGGATTGTCGATCACCGAACTGTCACCACTGCCTCAGGAGCCACCTGTGCCCGTCGCGCCCGACGCCAACCCGTCCTTCGCCGCCTACGCCGATCCGACCCGCCTAGTGTCGACGGAGTGGCTGTCCGCCCACCTGGGCGCACCCGAGGTGAAGGTCGTCGAATCGGATGAGGATGTGCTGCTGTACGACGTCGGCCACATCCCCGGCGCCGTGAAGATCGACTGGCATCTCGACCTCAACGACCCGGTCACCCGCGACTACATCGACGGCGCCCAGTTCGCCGCCCTGATGGACCGCAAGGGCATCCGCCGCACCGACACGGTCGTCATCTACGGCGACAAGTCGAACTGGTGGGCCGCCTACGCGCTGTGGGTGTTCACGCTGTTCGGTCACGAGGACGTGCGCCTGCTCGACGGCGGCCGCGACGCCTGGATCGCCGAGAACCGCGACACCACCCTCGACATCCCGGTGAGCACCACCAGCGGCTACCCGGTGGTCGAGCGGAACGACGCCGCGATCCGGGCGTTCAAGGACGACGTCCTTGACCACCTCGGCAAGGGACCGCTCGTGGACGTGCGCTCCCCGCAGGAGTACACGGGCGAGCGCACCCACATGCCGGACTACCCCGAGGAAGGTGCGCTGCGCGGCGGGCACATCCCCACCGCGGTGTCCATTCCGTGGGCGCGGGCAGCGGCACCGGACAGCCGGTTCCGGTCGCGCACCGAGCTCGAGGAGATCTACGCCGACATCCCGCGGGACGCCGACGTCGTCGCGTACTGCCGCATCGGCGAACGGTCGAGCCACACGTGGTTCGTGCTGACCCATCTCCTCGGCTACGAGCACGTCCGCAACTACGACGGGTCGTGGACCGAGTGGGGCAATGCGGTACGGGTGCCGATCGTCAAGGGCGAGGAGCCCGGGGAGGTGCCGGCCCGGTGACCCTGCCCGCACCTCTCGCCGAGATCGTCGACGACTTCGCCGCGGTCGACGGCCAGGACAAGCTGCAGCTGCTGCTCGAGTTCAGCCGGGAACTTCCGCCGATTCCCGCCGAACTCGAGGAGGCGGCGATGGAGCCGGTGCCCGAGTGCCAGTCACCGCTGTTCCTGTCGGTCGACACGGCCGACCGTGAGCATGTGCGGCTGCACTTCAGCGCGCCCCCCGAGGCCCCGACCACCCGCGGCTTCGCGTCCATCCTGCATCAGGGGCTCGACGGCCTCAGTGCCGAACAGATCCTCGAGGTCCCCGACGACTTCTACTCGGCCCTCGGCCTGGCCGAAGCTGTCAGCCCGCTGCGCCTGCGAGGGATGAGCGCAATGCTGGCGCGCATCAAGCGGCATCTGCGCACCTGAGATGTCATGGAGTTCACCGAGCTGGCGGACTACCCGATCCCGGCGGGTGTGCTGACCGAATGGCTGCCGTGCGCCGCGGAGGATGCCTGGACGACCGATCCGCGGCCGGTGTCGTACGTCCACGAGGCGCATCTGCGCCGCACCGCGGGCAGCCGATACGGCGACGTTCCGGATGCGTGGCTGGGTACCGCCTTCGAGGTCCGCGGGCATCTCGAACAGGAACCGTTCCGGCGGGCCCTCGAACGCTGGATCGACCGCCACGAACCGCTGCGCAGCCACGTCGCCCTGGGCGGCGACGCGGCCGCCGGCGCGCACCGGCGCACCGCGCCCGCCGGTGCGGTGTCGGTCCGGTACGTCCGACACCTGCCCTCCGCTCCGGACGACATCCGCGAGCACCTCGAGCAACTGCTCGCCGACTGCACCGAACCGCACACGTGGCAGGCGTACGTCTTCGCCACCCTCGAACCCGAGGACGCGGACGCGTCCGGCTCGTCGTTCACGGTGTTCTTCGCCGCTGACCCTGCCGTGGCCGACGCCTACTCGGTCGTCCTGGTCGCCCACGAGATCACCGCCCTGTACGAGCAGGAGCGATCCGGCCGGCCGGCCGGATTGTTCCCCGTGGGCAGCTACATCGACTTCGGTGCCGCGGAACGGGCGGACGCCGCCGACCTGGCCGGCGACCACGAGGCCGTGCGGATCTGGCGAGACGCCCTGACCGCCGGCGGCGGCATGCCCGAGTTCCCGTTGCCCCTCGGCCCCCGGCCCGTCGACGGGTCGCCGCAGCGTCGGCTGTCCGTGCGGATGCTCGACGACGAACGGGCCAACCGGTTCGCCGCCCGCTGCCGGGAGGCCGGGCACGGATTCTTCGCCGGCACGCTGGCGTGTCTCGCCCGGGCCGCGGTCGAACTCGCGGGGATCGAACTGTTCCGGACGATCGCGCCCGCCCACACCCGCAGCGGCCCGATGTGGGCCGGAGCCCTCGGCTGGTTCGTGGGGCTGCGTCCGGTCGAGATCGACACGACCGGGACCGCGGACTTCGCGACGCTCGTGGCGCGCGCCGGTGCCGAACTGCGCCGCACCCGGGCGAGCGCCCGGGTCCCGTTCGACCTCGTCGGCGAACTGCTGGGGATACCCATGCGACCGCGATTCCTGGTGTCGTACATGGACGTTCGCTTCGTCCCCATGGCCGCGCAGTGGCCGCAGTGGAACGCCCGGACACTGCGCAGCCGCAGCTACACGCACGACGTGTTCCTGTGGTTCAACCGCAGCCCGAAGGGCGTGAACCTGGCGGGCCGGTTTCCCGACACGCCGACCGCCGCGGCCAACGTGCCGCCGTTCGTCGAGCGGGTCCGGGAATTGATGCACGAGGTGAGCGAGGGTCGCGCGTGGGACACGCCGGAACCCGCGAACCGGGGCGATCCGACTACCGACCGGTAACGTTGCCGGGTTCCGGGCGACCCGTAGGGTGTAGTGGCTATCCGGTTACATCGTCTATCGGATTGGCGCCTACACTCCCAGAGACGGCAATAACCTAACGATCGATCAACAGGAGGCTCCGTGCCCAGTCATGCCAGCGCGCACATCACGAAGGTGCTCGTCGCCAACCGCGGCGAGATCGCTGTGCGGGTCATCCGAGCCGCCAAGGACGCCGGTTACGGGAGCGTGGCCGTCTACGCAGAACCCGACGCCGACGCCCAGTTCGTGAAGCTCGCCGACGAGGCATTCGCGCTCGGTGGCCAGACCTCCGCCGAGTCCTACCTGGTGTTCGACAAGATCCTCGACGCCGCCCGCAAGTCCGGCGCCGACGCGATCCACCCCGGCTACGGCTTCCTGTCCGAGAACGCCGACTTCGCCCAGGCCGTGATCGACGCCGGCCTGATCTGGATCGGCCCCTCCCCGCAGGCCATCCGCGACCTCGGCGACAAGGTCACCGCACGGCACATCGCCGAGCGCGCCCAGGCCCCGATGGCCGCGGGCACCAAGGACCCCGTCGCCAATGCCGACGAGGTCGTGGAGTTCGCGAAGGAGTACGGCGTGCCGGTCGCGATCAAGGCGGCCTTCGGCGGTGGCGGCCGCGGCATGAAGGTCGCGCACTCCATCGAGGAGATCCCCGAGCTGTTCGAGTCCGCGACCCGCGAGGCCGTCGCCGCCTTCGGCCGCGGCGAGTGCTTCGTCGAGCAGTACCTCGACAAGGCCCGCCACGTCGAGGCGCAGGTCATCGCCGACCAGCACGGCAACGTCATCGTCGCCGGCACCCGCGACTGCTCGCTGCAGCGCCGCTTCCAGAAGCTCGTCGAGGAGGCCCCCGCGCCGTTCCTGACCGACGAGCAGCGCCGCCGCATCCACGAGTCCGCCAAGGCCATCTGCCGCGAGGCCGGCTACTACGGCGCCGGCACGGTCGAGTACCTGGTCCAGGGCGACACCGTCTCCTTCCTCGAGGTCAACACCCGCCTGCAGGTCGAGCACCCGGTCACCGAGGAGACCGCGGGCATCGACCTGGTGCGCCAGCAGTTCCGCATCGCCAACGGCGAGAAGCTCGAGATCACCGAGGATCCGACCCCGCGCGGGCACGCGTTCGAGTTCCGCATCAACGGCGAGGACGCCGGCCGCGGCTTCCTGCCGGCCCCCGGCCCGATCAGCGTGTACCGCGAGCCCTCGGGCCCGGGTGTGCGCGTCGACTCCGGCGTGGTGCAGGGCGACGTCATCGGCGGGCAGTTCGACTCGATGCTCGCCAAGCTGATCGTCACGGGCGAGACCCGGCAGCAGGCGCTCGAGCGCGCCCGCCGCGCCCTGGCCGAGTTCGAGGTCGACGGCCTGGCCACCGTGATCCCGTTCCACCGGCACATCGTCGAGCACCCCGCGTTCGTCGGGGACGGCGAGAAGTTCGACGTCTACACCAAGTGGATCGAAACCGAGTGGGAGAACACCGTCGAGCCGTACACCGGCGGTGCGGCCGCGACCGAGGACGAGGACGAGGCCCTGCCGCGGCAGAACGTCGTCGTCGAGGTCGGCGGCCGTCGCGTCGAGGTGTCGCTGCCCGGTCAGTTCACCCTCGGCGCCGGTGGCGCTGCGGCCGGCGGGGCGCTGCGCAAGAAGCCGAAGCCGCGCAAGCGCGGCGGCGCCCACGGCGGTAAGGCCTCCGGTGACGCGGTCACCGCGCCGATGCAGGGCACCGTCGTCAAGGTCGCGGTCTCCGAGGGCCAGGAGGTCGCCGAGGGCGACCTGATCGTGGTGCTCGAGGCCATGAAGATGGAGAACCCGGTCAACGCGCACAAGGCCGGTGTCGTCACGGGCCTGGCGGTCGAGCCGGGCGCCGCCATCACCCAGGGCACGGTGCTCGCCGAGCTCAAGTAGTCCCGCGTCCGACGGCGCGCCCCCGGAATCCTCGGATTCCGGGGGCGCGCCGTCGGCCGTCCCGGGTCTAGGGTGGTGACATGGCCGATTCACCGGAAATCCGTGTCGGCACGGTCGAGCGCGAGCAAGCTCAGGTCCTGCTCGGCGAGCACTTCGGTGCCGGCCGGCTCACCCTCGCCGAATTCGAGGACCGCAGCGGTCGCATCGCCGCCGCCACCACCCGCCGCGACCTCGCACTCCTGTTCACCGACCTGCCTCCCCTGACCGGCCGGACCGACGGACGTCGGCGCGGGTGGTGGTTCCTGGTCCCGGTCGTGGTGCTCGGACTGTTGGCGCTCCACGCACTCCTGGAACCGGGCGTGTGGATCATGACGGGCGCGGGCGCCGCCGCCACCGTCGCCGTCCTCGCCGTCCGCGCCCGCGGCGGGCGGCCACGTCCGGCCGAGCCGGCCTTCCTGCGCGATGTCGCTCCGGCCCCCGCCCCCCGGGAACCGCAACCGCCCGCCCCCCGCGACATTCCCGACGTGGTGTGGCTGCTGGCGATGAGCATGTTCGCCGTCGCCCCGGCCCTGGTACTGCGGCATCCGGTGGCGCTGCTGATCTCCGCGGTCGCGCTGATCCTGATCATCTCCAGAGCATTCCGGACCGGCACCGGCGGGACCGGTCGCTGACGACACATTAGTGTGGACCCATGGCCGACTCCCCCGAGGTCCGTATCGGCACCGTCGAACGCGAACAGGCACTGAACCTGCTCGGTGAGCACTTCGGTGCCGGCCGGCTCACCCTCGCCGAATTCGACGAGCGCAGCGCGAAGGCGGCAGCGGCCACCACCCGCGCCGAGCTCGACACCTTGTTCACCGACCTGCCCCCCGCGACCCCGAACACGCCTGCGCCGGTACAGGACACCGCGAAGGCCGAGCAGTGGGAGAAGTGGCGCACCACCGCCATGGCGCTGGTCCCGTTCGTCGCGCTGGTGCTGTTCTTCGCCTTCGACAACTGGCTGTGGTTCCTGCTGATCCCGGTCGCGGGAATCCTGTTCTCCGCGACCAAGGGCACGAAGGGTGGCTGCTGAGTGGAGCCCGTCGAGATCAACGCGGGCAACTGGTATCTGCTCGCCGAGGACCCCGAGGCGTGGGCCGCGGACACCGGCTACCACTGGTCGGTCCGGGAGGCGACGACCGCCGCCGTCGAAGCCACCGTCCAACTGCGTCCCGACGGGACGCTGACCGGCACCGCCGAACCCGGCGGCTCCGCCGCCCTGGCCGCGGGTTCGGCGGCCGTGCGACGGTTCGCCGAGGGCGCCTGGGGCATGACGGTCACCGAACGTCCATGACCGCCCGGTTCGCGCCGGTGACGCTCACGCTCGTGGTCGTCACCGTGCTGCTCATGCTGCCGGGCGATACGACCCCGTCCGGCTTCCCGCACGCCGACAAGATCACGCACGCGCTGATGTTCGCGGTGCTCGCGTACGCCTCCCGCTTCGCCCGGATCCCGCCCGCCGCGACCGTCGCCTGGCTCGCCGTGTACGCGGCGCTCACCGAGGTCCTCCAGGCCGCCGTCGCGGTGCGCCGGTCGGGGTCGGTGTGGGACTGGTGCGCGGACCTGGCCGGGGCGCTGCTCGGCATCGCGCTGTACGCCGCGGTGCGTCGTCGTTCCCGCGCACGGACGTAGGCGCCCGCGACCGCCGGGACGACTTCCCCGCCGCCCGGGACGTCGCGAACAGCGAGAACGGACGCCGGTCGTGGTGTCGCCGCCGGACGGTACGCTGCGCGTATGCCGCATCCCGTCATGTTCGACGAGGCCGATCCGCTGCTGACACGGATACGTGGGCTGGCGCTGACCTTCCCGGGTGCCGCCGAGAAGATCTCGCACGGCAGGCCGTTCTTCTACACGAGGACTGCGTTCGCCGTGTACGGCGGGTCCGTCAAGGCCACGGGCGTGCAGTTCCCGCGATCGCTGATCGTCAAACCGGACGCCGCCGAGCGCGAGGCCCTGCTCGGGCAGCCCCACACCTACGACCCGGCGTACCTCGGTCCGTCGGGGTGGATCGGGTTCGATCTGGAGCGGGCCGACGTCGACTGGGACGAGATCGCCGAGTTGCTCGACATGTCGTTCCGGGTCACGGCGCCGGCGAGGCTGGTGCGCGAGTGGGACGGTCGCGTCGGATGATCCGGGTCGCGCGGTAGCGTCGGTCCGGATCTCACCCGAGCAGAGCCTGCCCGAGTCGGTCCCGATCGGCGGTCGTGAGCCCCAATCCGTCGTCGAGGTACCGGTCGAACGACCCGAATTCGTCCTCGGCCGTCGCGAACGCCACCTCGAGGTACTCGGCGCGGACGCCGAGAACGGATTCGAGGTCCGCACGCTCGACTCCCTTCGCGGTGAGCGCGGCGAGAATCGGTTCGAACGCCGGCAGCAGCATCTCGTTGGTCCGCAGGTAGTCCTCGAACACCGAGTCGCGATCCACACCGAGCGCCAGCAGCAGCACGGCTGCGGCCCAGCCGGTGCGGTCCTTGCCGGTGGTGCAGTGCACGAGAACCGGGGTCCCGTCCTCGACGAGCAGCGAGCGCAGCAGCGTCCGGTACGCCGCCCGGGCGCTCGGCAGCAGCACGAAGTCGCGATAGCTGCCCCGCAGGTACTCGGCGCCACGGCCGTCCCCGAGAACCTCCCGGGCGAACGCGGCGTCGGTCAGCAACTCCTTCATGTGTGCGGCGATCGAACCGTGCTCACGATCGGCGAGCACGTCGAGCGGCACATGCCGGACGCCGGCCGGCACCCGGTCGGGCGCCGCCTCCCGTTCCGCGGCCGTTCGCAGATCCACGACCGTCGTCAGCCCCAGTCCTTCGAGTGCGCGCGCATCCGCGTCGGTGACCCGGCTCAGGTCGGTCGAGCGGTACACCACGCCCCAGCGCACCGACGCGCCGTCCCCGGTGGTCCACCCGCCGAGGTCGCGCAGGTTGGGGATCGACTTCGGTTCGAGCCCGGGCCCCGGCGTTCGGGCAGGGCTACCGGCGGCGGAGTCCGACATGGGCCCACCCTAACGGGGTGGGTTCACGCTGTCGTGACCGTGCCACCGGCGTCGCGCGGCCGGGGAACTCCGGCAGCCCGGTGACGGTGTCCGTGTGTGCCCCCTCGTCGACCGATCGATCGACACGGGTACCGGCTGCGCCGGCAGCCGCACTCATGCCGGCTGCGCCGGCAGCCGAGACGGTCGGCGGATCCGTGGTGACACCGGATTCCGGCACCGTGGTGACACCGGAGGCGTCCCGTGCCAGCACGGTGGTGCCCACGCCGACGCGGGAGGAGACTGAGACGGTCCGGGAGGAGGCCGGGGTGCGGCAACGAGTGATCCAGCTACTCGTCGTGGTCACTGCGGTGCTGGTCGCGGCGATCGCCGCCACGGTGGACCGGTCGCCGACGGGACTGCGGGATCCGGCGCGCACGCTCCTGCTCGGGCCGCGCGAGTCCTTCGCCGCCGCCGAGGGCCCGTTCCTCCCGGTGTTCGGGCCGACCGAACTGGGGCTGTTCCTCGGCGCCGGTGTGGCGTTCGTCGTGGCCGGGGCGATCGCATGGAACACCCGCCCGCACGACCTGACCGGTCCTCTCATCCTCATGGCCGGCCTGCTGTGGTTCCTCGGCGGTCTGCGGCGCTCCGGCGAACCCGTGGCCTTCACCGTCGGCGCGGTGGCGACGAACCTGTACCTACCCGTCCTGCTCCAGGCCCTCGTGGGATTCCCGACCGGTCGGCTGGAACGACCGTGGCAACGCCTGTTCGTCGGAGCCGCCTGGATCCTCGCCACCGTCGGCATCGTGGCCGAGTGGCTGTTCTTCGATCCGCGGACCGCACCCGCGGCATCCCCGTCGACATCGACGAATCTACTTCTCCTGCGCGATGATCCGTCCCTCGCGCGGACCGTGCAGCTCGTCGTCGGGTTCTGCGCGTTCCTGATCGTGGTGACGCTCGTGGTGGTGGTGATCGTGCGCTGGCGTTCGGGGTCGCCCGCGTACCGGTCGGGATTCGCACCGCTCGGGGTCGCATACGGCCTCTCGGCGGTGATCACACTCGCCGTGCTCTCCAGCGCGGTGAACCTGCCCTGGTCGCCCCCGACCTGGGTGCTCAACCTGCGCTACCCGGCCACGGCGTTGTTCCCGCTCGCGGTCGCGATCGGCCTACTCCGGTACCGGCTCGCCCGAGCTGCGGTCAGCGACGCGATGGTCGAGATCGGCACCGCGCCGCTCGGTGCCGGGTTCGTCGACGCGCTCCGACGCGCCGTGCACGACCCGAGCCTGGTGCTGTGGACGTACGTCCCGGAGCGGGCGGCGTACGTCGATCCGGACGGTGCGGTGCGTGCTCTGCCCCGCCGCTCGGATCCCCGGGCGGCGACCGTCCTCGAGCGCGCCGGCACACCGGTCGGCGCGCTGGTGTACGACCCGTCGCTCGAGACGCAACCCGAGCTGCTCGCCGCGGTCCGCAGCGCCACCGGCCTGGCCCTCGAGCACGAGCGGCTGCACGCGGACCTGCAGCTCCGGCTCGACGAGGTGCGGCGCTCCCGCGAACGGATCGTCACGGCCGGTGACGTCCAGCGCCGGCGCCTCGAGCGCGACCTGCACGACGGTGCGCAGCAGCGTCTCGTCGCCGCGTCGCTGCTGCTGCGCCGTGCACAGCGTGCCGGGGACGAGCCGACCCTGCGGCGGCTGCTCGCGGACGGTGCCGCCGAACTCGACGTCGCGCTGCGGGAACTGCGAGAGCTCGCCAGAGGCGTGTATCCGGCGGTGCTCACCGAGCGCGGACTCGCGGCGGCGCTGCGCTCACTGGCCGAGCGGGCACCCGTGCCCGTGGACATCGACGACGCGCTCGGCGAACGCCCCTCGGCCCCCGTCGAACTCGCCGCGTACCTCATCGGCGCGGAGGCCGTCACCAACGCCGGTAAGCACTCCGGGGCCACCGTCGTCCGGATCGGCCTGCACCGGACGGGCGACATGCTGCGTATGACGATCGGGGACAACGGGTGCGGTGGCGCGCGGCCGACGCCCGGCGGGGGGCTCGACGGGCTGCGCGATCGGACGGCCGCGCTCGGCGGCGAGTTCGTCCTCGACAGCCCCGAGGGCGGCGGCACGACCGTCGACGTCACCCTGCCGTTCCGCGTCGACGCCGGGTCCTGACCGGAACACCCGGTGGACGGTTCGCGATCGCACACCGCGCGGGTCACCTCCGCCGCCCCGCGGCGACTCCGAGGGGGCCGTCAGGTCCGCGCGATCGTCCCCAGGACCCGATCCAGGGCGTCGAGTGCCTCGTCCAGTTCGGCGGTGGTGACCGTCAGCGGCGGCCGGAACCGGATGCCGCGCTGCCCGGTGCCGATCATCAGCACGTGCTCGTCGACCCGCAGGTGGGTGAGCACGGCGTCGCGCACCGCCGGTGTGGGCAGGGTGAACGCACACATCAGGCCGCGCCCTCGGGGCTCGCCGACCAGCCGGTGGCGGACGGCGAGCTGCTTCAGCCCGGACAGCAGATGTGCCCCGGTCATCCGCGCTCGGTCGACGAGCCGGTCCCGCTCGATCACCTCGAGAATGCGCCGGGCACGGACCATGTCGGTCAGGTTGCCGCCCCAGGTGGAGTTCAGGCGCGACGAGACCGCGAAGACGTTGTCGGGGATCTCGTCGATCCGGCCGCCGGCCATGATGCCGCAGACCTGGGTCTTCTTCCCGAAGGCGACGATGTCGGGGGTGACGCCGAACTGCTGGTACGCCCATGTGCTTCCGGTCAGCCCGACGCCGGTCTGCACCTCGTCGAAGATCAGCAGCGCATCGTGCCGGCGGCACAGTTCGGCCATGGCCTGGAAGAACTCGGGCCGGAAGTGGTGGTCGCCGCCCTCGCCCTGGATGGGTTCGGCGATGAAACACGCGATGTCGTGCGGGTTCTCGGCGAACGCCCGGTGCGCCTGCTGCAGTGCGTGCGCCTCGGCGGCCTCGACGTCGCGGTCGGCGGCCAGGTAGGGCGCGTCGATGCGCGGCCAGCGGAACTTGGGGTACCGGGCCGTCTTCACCGGGTCCGTGTTGGTGAGGGACATCGTGTAACCGGTGCGGCCGTGGAACGCCTCGGAGAGGTGGAGAACGCTGCCCCCGAGGTCGGAGCCGAGTCCGCGAGCCTCGTTGAGCCGGCTCTTCCAGTCGAAGGCCGCCTTGAGTGCGTTCTCCACCGCGAGTCCGCCACCGTCGACGAAGAACAGGTGCGGCAGGGCCGGGTCGCCGAGCACCCGGGCGAAGGTGTCGACGAACCGGGCCATCGCCACGGTGTAGATGTCGGAGTTGCTCGGCTTGTTCGCGGCGGCCGCGGCGAGTTCGGTGGTGAACGCCGGGTCGTCGACGATGTCGGGGTGGTTCATCCCGAGCGCGGAGGACGCGAAGAACCCGAACATGTCGAGGTAGGCCGTGCCGTCCCGTTGGTCGACGAGCCGCACCCCCCGTGATCGGTCGAGGTCGAGGACGAGATCGAACCCGTCCACCAGCAGATGTTCGCGCAGAACGGCATGTACCCGGCTCGGGGGCAGCTCGCGGGCACCGTCCGGGTGTCGGAATGCAGTGCTCATGCCACGAGGGTACGTCAAATTTCTCCCCTCGACGGTCACATGCCGGAAGATCGATCCACAGCCACGCTATCGTTCGTAAAATGTTTGGAGGATGACCGTGCTGCGGGTGGCTACATTCGCCGTCGCGCGGATCTCCTGGAGGAGTTGTTCGAGTGCCCGCGGTGAGGCGACGCGCACGAGCAGGATGTAGCTCTCGTCCCCGGCCACGGAGTGGCAGGATTCGATGGCGTCGATGTGCCGCAACCGCGCCGGCGCGTCGTCCGGCTGGGACGGGTCGAGAGGAGTGATCGCGACGAACGCCGACAGCATCAGCCCGAGCGCCTCGGGATCTACCTTCGCCGTGTATCCGCGGATCACGTGCCGGGCTTCGAGGCGGCGGACCCGGGACTGCACCGCGGAGATCGACAACCCGGCCTTCTCGGCGAGCGTGGCCAGCGTCGCCCGGCCGTCCACCACCAGTTCGCGCATGAGCAGCCGGTCGATCTCGTCCAGGGACTCCTTCGAGTTTTCCGCCATCAGCGCAGGCTAACCGACCCGGAAAGGACATCGACGATGAATCCGACTGGCAATCTCCACGATCGCGCCGTGGCCGCGCTGCGCCGCTGCGGGGCGGGCGCGCCCGCGCTCGACGGCCCGCACCCGGTCACCAGCCCGATCGACGGTTCGGAGCTCGCGCGCCTGCACCCGGCACGCGCGGAGGATGTCGATGCCGCGGTCACCGCGGCGAGCACGGCCTTCGAACGCTGGCGGCAGGTTCCTGCGCCGGTGCGAGGACGGCTGGTCCGCAGGCTCGGGGAACTGCTCGGCGAGCACAAGTCCGATCTCGCCGAACTCGTCACGCTCGAGGCCGGGAAGATCCCTTCCGAGGCGCTCGGCGAGGTGCAGGAGATGATCGACATCTGCGAATTCGCGGTGGGCCTCGCGCGCCAACTCTACGGCCACACCATGCCGTCGGAGCGACCCGGCCACCGCCTGATGGAAACGTGGCATCCGCTGGGGGTGGTCGCGGTGATCTCGGCGTTCAACTTCCCCGTCGCCGTGTGGTCCTGGAACACCGCGATCGCGCTGGTGTGCGGCGATCCGGTGGTGTGGAAGCCGTCGGAGAAGACGCCGCTCACCGCGTCGGCCTGCCACGCCCTGCTCGAACGGGCCGCACGCGACGTGGGCGCCCCCGGCGGCCTGCACCACGTCCTCGTCGGCGACGCCGCCGTCGGTGAGGCGCTGGTCGACGACCCCCGCGTCGCGCTGGTCAGCGCAACGGGCTCGATCCGGATGGGCCGCATCGTCGCGCCCCGGGTGGCGGCGCGGTTCGGGCGCTGCCTGCTCGAACTCGGCGGCAACAACGGTGCGATCGTCGGCCCTTCCGCCGACCTCGACCTCGCCGTGCGGGCCGTGGTGTTCGCCGCGGCCGGCACCACCGGTCAGCGTTGCACCACCCTGCGACGGCTCATCGCCCATCGTTCGGTCGTCGACGAACTGACCGAGCGGATCGCCAAGGCGTATTCGGGACTGCGGGTGGGTGATCCGTTCGGCGAGGGGGTGCTCGTGGGCCCGCTGATCGACGGCCGTGCCCACGCCGCGATGCGGGCGGCGCTCGAGCGCGCCGAGCTCGACGGCGGCATTCTCGTCACGGGCGGCGATCCGGTCGAGGTCCCCGGCGACGGGGTGTACGTCCGGCCCGCGGTCGTGCGGATGCCGGCGCAGACGGACGTGGTGCGCGAGGAGACGTTCGCTCCGATCCTCTACGTGCTGACCTACGACGACTTCGACGAGGCGATCGCCCTGCACAACGGGGTGCCCCAAGGGCTGTCGTCGTCGATCTTCACCACCGACCAGCGTGAGGCCGAGCGTTTCCTCGCCGCCTCGGACTGCGGCATCGCCAACGTCAACATCGGCACCTCCGGCGCCGAGATCGGGGGCGCGTTCGGCGGCGAGAAGGAGACCGGCGGCGGACGCGAGTCGGGTTCGGACTCGTGGAAGGCGTACATGCGCCGCGCCACGAACACCGTCAACTTCTCCGGCGATCTCCCCCTGGCGCAGGGCGTGGAGTTCGGTTGAGCGACAAGTTGGTTCCGTATCGGCTGTGGGGGTGCCGACCGGACCGGTTCGACACCGAGATCGAGGGCGAGTTCGCCTGGACCGAGCACATCGTGCGGACCCTCGGTGCGGCGTTCGACCCGGCCGGCGCCGAGATCCGCAGGGACGTGTCCCTGCTGCCGGAGACGCACGGCGTGAGCGTGCGCGCGGACGGGCTGACGGTCGGGATCCTCGGCGACGGCGACGCGCTGCGCTACGGGCCGGTGCTGCGCCGCGTCGTCGCCGGCGGGTACCTGCCGACCGTGCCGGGCCGCATCTGGGCCGCGGACGCGGGCACCTACAACGACGACCCCGGCCGCAGCGGGCGCATCATCGCGCGCGTCACGGTCAGCCTCGGCGCCCCGGCCAGGCTGGTGCCCCGCAACGATCCGCCGGACGTGCCCTACACGCTGCTGCCCTCGGGTCGCACCCTGCAGGTCACCGGGGAGGAACAGCACTTCGACCTGCTGCACCCCTACGCCGACCCGCCCGGCAAGTACGCCCTGCTCGTCACCCTGCACGAGGCGGACGGCGCGCTGGTGGAGGTGCGGGTGGACGATCGACCGTGCGGGTATCTCGGCCGGCGGTCCAGCGCGCGTCTGCTGCCGATCGTGACGCACCTGTCCGGGCGGGGGCTGCGCACCGCCGCACGGGCCGCGGTGAGCGGATCCCGGCTGGCCGCCGAGGTGACGGTGTCGGTGACCCCGGCCGACGAGATCGACGAGCGCGTCCTCGACGGGCCGCCGGTGACGGTGCCACGGCTGGCGCCCGGACCGGTCGCCGACCCGCCCGACCCGGTGCTGCCGATGCGCCGGTACCACGGGTGGGGCGGGCAGATCGTCGTGCAGGGCGACCGGCTGTGGATCCTGCGGGAGGGTCCCGTGGCACGAGCTCTGGGACCGGTTCCGTTGACGCCCAGAAGGATCCGGTTGCGGGACGTGAGCGACGTGCAGTTCCGTCCGGCGCTGCCGCAGACCGACGGCATGCTCCGGATCGTGACGGGCAGCGGGCGGGACGGTGCGCCGGCGCCGACGGATCCCGACACCGTGGTGTTCCACCACCCCGATCGGCAGCGGTTCCAGGCGCTGGCCGACTGGCTGCGGCACGTCGCCGCCGTGAACGCCGGACCGCCGTCGTGAGGGACACCCCTCAGGGCCGCCGCAGCAGCTCGGCCTCTCCCGGTTCGACGACGATCGTGGCCGGCGCGCTCTGCCCGTAGTACCGGGTACGCAGGAACCAGCTCCGCGCGTGCGACAGCTCCGAGCGCCATCCGCCCAGGTAGTACTTCCGCCCGAAACGGGCCGTGACGGCCGCGGGCGGCGCCCCCGGCCGCACGGTGGCCCGGCCGCGCAACCGCAGGACCGGTCCGCGCTCGCCGTCGTCGAGCAGCACGACGACGTCGGGATTCGCGGCGGCGTTGCGCGCCGCCACGGTGTCGCGCCCGGTGCCGAAGTACAGCCGGCCGTCGACCTGCACGAACCACAGGGGCGCCAGGGCCGCCGCGCCCTTCGGTGAGCGGGTCGCCAGGCGCGCGACGCGGGCGCGGTCGAGGAAGTCGCGCACGACGGCGTCGTCGGTCTTCACGAGTCCCGCTCCTCGTGCAGGGTCGCGTAGTCCCACGCGGTGGCGCGTCGGGGCGTGAAGACGAACCAGGCGAGGTCCTCCCGACCGTCGGGGGCGTCCGCCGGCGTCAGGCGTCCGCGCCAGTTCACCGCCCGCAGCTCGAACCAGAATTCGCCGTCGTCGAGCAGGACGGTGACCCGATCGAGTCCGGCCGACGGCGGCACCGATTCCCGCGGCACACCGACCCACAACCGGCCGTCGCGCCGCCGGACCCGCGCGGGCAGCGCGGTGACCGACCCGGCCTCGTCGAAGGCGACCGCCGCGCGACCGTGCCCGATCAGCCAGTCGGCAAGCGGTTCCGGTTCGACACGCTGGGTGATCCGCCCCATGTCGACAGACGATACCGTCGGATCATCCGCGACGGCCAGGCTCGCGCGGGGCCGGCCGGATCCGGACGGGTTCGGGCACGGTGACGGTCTCGTTGTCGGGCAACGGCTCTCCCCGCCGGCGCCCGACGTCGGCGACGGTGTCGACGTCCGCGAGTGGCGCCGCCCCCTGCCGCGCGACGGTCTCGTCGTAGAGTTCGAACCACGGGAAGCCGCGCGCCGTGTAGTCGCTCGCGGCCGGGGGCCGGGTCGGTGGATCCTGGTCCGTGATCGCGCGCCACTGCTCGCTGTTCACCAGGTGCACCTCGACCACGGAGCGGTGGTCGAGATCCCACGCGTCGTGCGACTCGACCGGGGTGGCGACGCCCTGGTCGACGGATCCGCCGGCACCGAGTCCCATCGCCGGGGCCGGCGCGAAGGCGGGCAGCGGGCGCCGGGCGTCGAATCCGGCGCGCTCCTCCCATCGCTGCGCCCGCATGGGGCGGGCCGCGACGCGGATCCCGCCCCGCGCCGGCCCGGACCGCAGTTGCTCCTCGAGGCTGTAGCCGGACCCGAGCGGCATCGCGACGAACTGGCGCACCCGGCCGTGCGCCACGACGTAGCCGTCGAGCCACGGTTGCGCCGGCACCTCGAGATAGTCCTCGCGTCCGAAGTCCGGCTCCGGCGACCAGGGTTCGCCGGTGAGCGCGTCGACGTCCCCGGCGCCGACCTTGACCAGGAACGGGTACCGGGACTCGAACCCGAGCCAGCACGCCTCCGCCTGCCACATCGGCATCACGAGGCCGCCGTGGGATCGCCACGAAGACGGCAGCGCGGCCTCGTCGAGTTCGGCGACGGTCCGCAGCGGGAACCGGCCCAGGCCGGGCGGCAACGGATAGGTGTTGCCGTCGTCCGGCACCCGCAGGGTGCGGTGGAAGGAGACGGCCATGCGGGCGGCGGGATGCACCTCCGGGAACTCGAACACCAGGCGGTCCTTCTCGAGAGCGAGCGCCACGTCGTCCTCCCGTCCGCGTGTTGCGGTGCCGTGCACGTGCGGGTGAGGGTACGCCCGGCCGGGCGGTCCGGTCGAGCGACGGCACCGCGGGCGCGCGACTCACGTGACCCGGGCCACAGCTGTGGTAGACCAGGGAACATGTTTCCTGGGAACTTCGTCGCCACGACGCCCGACAAGCCCGCTATCGTGCGGCCCGCCACCGGCGAGTCGCTCACCTACCGGCAGCTCGACGAGAACTCCGTCCGCCTCGCGAAGTACCTGCGCGCCGCGGGCCTCGAGCCGGGCGATCACATCGCGCTGATCTCCGACAACGACCTGCGGGTCATGGAGGTCTACTGGGCGGCGCTGCGGTCCGGCCTGTACCTCACGGTGGTGAACTGGCATCTGACCCCGTCCGAGGCCGCGTACGTGGTGAACGACTGCGGTGCGAAGGTGCTCGTCGCCTCGGCCGGTGCGGCCACCGCGATCGACACCGGCACCGAGGCCTACCCGAACGTGCACCGACGGCTCGTGTACGGCGGTGTGCTGCCCGGCTTCGACGACTACTCCGAGGCACTCGCGGCGTTCGACACCTCACCCCTCGAGTCGCAGCCGCGTGGCCAGGACATGCTGTACTCGTCCGGAACGACCGGACGGCCCAAGGGCATCGAGCCGAAGTTGCCCGAGGGCCAGGTGCAGGACGTCCCGGATCCCTACACGGCGGTGTTCGCGCCGATGTACGGATTCGACGCCGACACCGTCTACCTGTGCCCCGCTCCCCTCTATCATGCTGCCCCCCTTCGCTTCTGCGGCACCATCCAGTCGGTCGGGGGCACCGTGATCCTCATGGACCGGTTCGAGCCCGAGGAGGCACTCGCCCTGATCGACCGATACCGGGTCACGCACAGCCAGTGGGTCCCGACGATGTTCGTGCGGATGCTCAAGCTTCCCGAGGAGGTGCGCGGCAGGTACGACGTGTCGAGCCTGAAGGTCGCCATCCATGCGGCGGCACCGTGCCCGCCGGAGATCAAGCGCGCGATGATCGAGTGGTGGGGTCCGGTCGTGTACGAGTACTACGCCTCCACCGAGGGTGCCGGCGCCACGTTCATCGACTCGCAGCAGGCGCTCGCGCATCCCGGGTCGGTCGGGCGCGACGGGGTCATGGGAATCGTCCACATCTGCGACGACGAGGGCCGCGAACTACCCACCGGCGCGGTCGGCACCGTGTGGTGGGAACGGGACGAGCATCCGTTCCGGTACCACAACGATCCCGAGAAGACCCGCCAGGCCACCCATCCCGACCATCCGACGTGGACCACGAGCGGCGACATCGGATACCTCGACGAGGAGCGCTACCTGTACCTCACCGACAGGGCGGCGTTCACCATCATCTCCGGCGGCGTGAACATCTATCCGCAGGAGTCGGAGAACGTGCTCACCCTGCATCCCAAGGTGTACGACGTCGCCGTGATCGGGGTCCCCAACGAGGAGATGGGCGAGGAGGTCAAGGCCGTCGTCCAGCTCGCCGACGGCGTCGAGCCCGGGCCCGAGGTCGAGCGCGAGCTCCTCGACTTCGTCCGCGAGCGCGTCTCCCACTTCAAGGCGCCGCGCAGCATCGACTTCTCCGACGACCTGCCGCGCACGCCCACCGGCAAACTCGTCAAGCACAAGCTGCGTGCCCGCTACCTCACCCCGGCAGGCTGACCGTGCCCGCCGATCTCGCCGAACTCGCCGACCAGCTCCCGGACGGCGCGCTGATCACCGATCCGGACCTGCTCGCCGGGTACCGGCAGGACTGGGCCCGCGACCCGGACGCGGCGGTGCCGCGCGCGGTCGTGCGGGCCACCCGCACGGCGGACGTGCAGGCCACACTGAGGTGGGCGAGCACGCACCGGGTGCCGGTGGTGCCGCGTGGCGCGGGCACCAGCCTGTCCGGCGGGGCGGGCGGCGTCCCGGGCGGGATCGTGCTGAGCACCGAGCGGATGCGGGCGGTCGCCGTGGACCCGGTCACCCGCACGGCGGTCGTCCAGCCGGGACTGCTCAACGCCGAGGTCAAGCGGGCCGCGGCCGAGCACGGGCTGTGGTATCCGCCCGACCCGTCGTCGTTCGAGATGTGCACCATCGGGGGCAACGCGGCGACCAACGCCGGTGGGCTGTGCTGCGTGAAGTACGGCGTCACCACGGACTACGTGCTCGGACTCGAGGTGGTGCTCGCCGACGGCACCGCGGTGCGGCTCGGCGGACCGCGCGTCAAGGACGTGGCGGGGCTGTCGCTGACCAAGCTGTTCGTCGGCAGCGAGGGCACCCTCGGCGTCATCACCGAGGTGACGCTGCGGCTCCTCCCGCCGCAGCCGCCGGCGTCGACGATGGTCGCCACGTTCGGCTCGGTCCAGGCCGCGGCCGACGCGGTGCTGGCCGTCACGGCGACGTTGCGCCCGGCGATGCTCGAGTTCATGGACCGTGCCTCGATCAACGCGGTCGAGGACGCGCTGCACATGGGGCTGGACCGCACCACCGAGGCGATGCTCATCGCCCGGTCCGACGCGCCCGGTACGGCGTCGGCGCAGGAGATCGCGACGATGGTGAAGGCGTGCGAGGACGCCGGCGCCGACGAGGTGTTCTCGACCGACGACCCCGAGGAGGGCGAGGCGTTCGCGGCGGCGCGGCGGATGGCCATCCCGGCGGTCGAACGGACCGGCAGCCTGCTGCTCGAGGATGTCGGCGTTCCCCTGCCGGCACTGCCGGCACTCGTCGCGGGCGTCGCCGAGATCGCCGAGCGCAATGCGGTGACGGTGGCGGTGATCGCGCACGCCGGGGACGGCAACACCCATCCGCTGATCGTGTACGACCCCACCGACGCCGACCAGACGGCGCGGGCGCACCTGGCGTTCGGGCAGATCATGGACCTGGCGATCGCGCTGGGCGGCACCATCACCGGCGAGCACGGGGTGGGCCGGCTGAAGAAGGCGTGGTTGCCGGATCAGGTGGGTCCCGACGTGATGGACCTGACCCGGCGGATCAAGGCGGCACTCGACCCGGACTCGATTCTCAATCCGGGCGTCATCCTCTGAAACAAGATCGAGTACGGTGACGGCGTGCACGAGGACCAGATCCAGTGAACGCCCGTACGCCCTTGTCCCCGGCGGGTCTGCCGCTGCGCGACACCCGCTACCGGACGTTCGAGCAGTACCCGGAGTTCACCGCGGCGACGACGTGGCTGCGCGACTACGTCCGCGCCGCGATACCCAACCCGCGGATGAGTGAACGCGAGTACTGGTCGGTGGTGTGCCTGCCGCCGCGCGACGGCTCCACCGAACCGCTCGTGAGCGTGCACGTCGGCGCGATCGAGGCCGCGGGGTTGTACGTCGAGGCTCCGGCCGCGCAGGCACGCCGGCTCGGCGGACGGGTCAGCGTCGCCGTCGACGACCTCGAGGCGACGGCCGGCACGAGCGTGGAAGTGCTCGCGGCAACGCATTCGGAGCTGCGGTTCCGGCTCGACGGACCCATCGTGTCGATCGGCTGGTCCGGCGAGCCGGCCAGCCGTGCGCAGTTCTCCGCGGTGCCGTGGGAGCCGGCCGCTGCCGCACTCGTCGGCCGCGTGATGCGTACCGGCAGGTGCCGCTGGGCGTCGCACCACTGCGCCCAGCTGGCGCGGTTCGCGCTGGCCGACTGACGCCGGGTACCCGGGTCCGGAGCCCGCGAGGTGCCCGCGGTGTCGTACCGGCGGTGCACCATGGAACGGTGACCGATGTCCTGAGCCGATTCTCCGAGCCCACCCGGCAGTGGTTCGCGGGCGCGTTCGAGGCCCCGACCGCCGCGCAGCTCGGGGCCTGGGAGTCGATCTCGACCGGCGCGCACACCCTGGTGGTGGCCCCGACCGGGTCGGGCAAGACGCTCTCGGCGTTCCTGTGGTCGCTCGACCGCCTCGCGGCCACCCCGGCCGGGCACCCCGGCACGCGGGTGCTCTACGTCTCCCCGCTCAAGGCCCTCGCGGTGGACGTGGAACGGAACCTGCGCTCGCCGCTGGTCGGCATCACCCAGACCGCGCGCCGGCTCGGCCTCGAGCCGCCGGAGATCACCGTCGGCGTGCGTTCGGGCGACACGTCGGCGACCGACCGGCGCGCCCTGATCCGCACCCCGCCGGACATCCTCATCACCACCCCCGAGTCCCTGTTCCTCATGCTCACCTCCGCGGCGCGCGAGACGCTCGCCGGGGTGGAGACCGTCATCGTCGACGAGGTGCACGCCGTCGCCGGCACGAAACGCGGCTCCCACCTTGCGCTTTCGCTCGAACGGCTCGACGTGCTGCTCGGGCGGCCCGCGCAGCGGATCGGCCTTTCGGCGACGGTGCGCCCGCACGAGGAGGTGGGCCGGTTCCTCGCCGGGGCGGCGCCGATCCGCATCGTCGCCCCGCCGTCGGCCAAGACGTGGGATCTGACGGTGCGGGTGCCCGTCGAGGACATGACCGAACTGGGCGTACAGCCGGAACTGTCGGACGACGGGATGCCCGCGGTCCCGCAGGCCGGGTCGATCTGGCCGCACGTCGAGGAGCAGATCGTCGACCTCATCGTCGCGCACCGTTCCACCATCGTGTTCGCCAACTCCCGCCGCCTCGCCGAGCGGTTGACGGCCCGGCTCAACGAGATCCACGCCGAACGCGAGGGCGAGGCGGTGGACCACCGGCCGCGGCCCCCGGCGCAGCTCGGGGCGCCCACCGAGGTCGCGTTCGGCGCACAACCGCTGCTGGCGCGGGCCCACCACGGCTCGGTGAGCAAGGACCAGCGGGCCCTGATCGAGGACGACCTCAAATCCGGGCGGCTGCGCTGCGTCGTCGCGACCTCGAGCCTCGAACTCGGCATCGACATGGGCGCGGTCGACCTGGTGATCCAGGTCTCGGCGCCCCCGTCGGTGGCGAGCGGCCTGCAGCGCGTCGGACGGGCGGGCCATCAGGTCGGCGAGGTCTCCCGCGGGGTGCTGTTCCCCAAGCACCGCACCGACCTGGTGCACTGCGCGGTCACGGTCGAACGGATGGTGGGCGGGCACATCGAGGCTCTGCAGGTCCCGGCCAACCCGTTGGACGTGCTCGCACAGCAGACCGTCGCCGCGGTCGCGCTCGAGCCGGTCGACGTGGACGAGTGGTTCGACACGGTTCGGCGCAGCGGGTCCTTCGCGACGCTGCCGCGCTCGGCGTACGAGTCGACGCTGGACCTGCTGGCCGGGCGCTATCCGTCGGACGAGTTCGCCGAGCTGCGGCCCCGGGTGGTGTGGGATCGCACCGCCGGCACTCTCACCGGCCGGCCCGGCGCGCAGCGGCTGGCCGTCACCTCGGGCGGCACGATCCCCGACCGCGGCCTGTTCACCGTGTACATGGTCGGCGAGAAGGCCACGCGCGTCGGGGAACTCGACGAGGAGATGGTGTACGAGTCCCGGGTGGGCGACGTGTTCGCGCTCGGCGCGACGAGCTGGCGCATCGAGGAGATCACCTTCGACCGGGTGCTGGTCTCCCCCGCCTACGGACAGCCCGGCCGGTTGCCGTTCTGGCACGGCGACGGGGTCGGCCGCCCGGCCGAACTCGGCGCCGCCCTGGGGGCGTTCGTGCGCGAACTCGGGCACGCCGATCCGGAGGACGCCGCCGCCCGGTGCCGTCGCGGCGGCCTGGACGACAACGCGACCGCGAACCTGACCCGGCTGCTCGAGGAGCAGCGCACCGCCACCGGGCAGCTGCCCACCGACCGCACCCTGGTGGTCGAGCGATTCCGCGACGAACTCGGCGACTGGCGCCTGGTGCTGCACTCCCCGTACGGGATGCGGGTGCATGCACCGTGGGCACTCGCCGTGGGCGCGCGACTGCTCGACCGGTACGGCGTCGAGGCCGCACCCACGGCGTCGGACGACGGCATCATCGTCCGGCTCCCGGACACCGAGGACGCCCCGCCCGGGGCGGAGGTCTTCGCCTTCGACACCGACGAGATCGAGGACCTCGTCACCGAGCAGGTCGGCGGCTCGGCACTGTTCGCGTCCCGCTTCCGGGAGTGCGCGGCGCGCGCATTGCTGCTGCCCCGCCGCAATCCCGGCAAGCGGGCGCCGCTGTGGCAGCAGCGTCAGCGGTCGGCCCAGCTGCTCGACGTGGCGCGTCGCTACCCCACCTTCCCGATCCTGCTCGAGACGGTGCGGGAATGCCTCCAGGACGTCTACGACCTGCCTGCGCTGCGGAACCTGCTCGGCCGTGTCGCCCGGCGGCAGGTCCGGATCGTGGAGGTCGAGACGGCCACCGCGTCGCCGTTCGCGACCTCGCTGCTGTTCGACTACGTCGGCGCGTTCATGTACGAAGGCGACAGTCCCCTGGCCGAGCGGCGCGCCGCGGCCCTGTCCCTGGACTCGACCCTGCTCGCCGAACTGCTCGGCCGGGTGGAGCTGCGCGAGTTGCTCGACGCCGACGTCATCGCCCGGGCCGAGCTCGAGCTGCAGCACCTCGCCCCCGACCGCAGAGCCCGCGACGCCGAGGGTGTCGCGGACCTGCTCCGGTTGCTCGGCCCCCTCACCGACGCCGAAATCGCCGAGCGCACCACCGCCGATCCGGCCGCCTGGCTCGACGAACTCGACGCACAGCGCCGGGTGCTGAAGGTGTCCTTCGCCGGCCGGGAGCGGTGGTCGGCCATCGAGGACGCCTCACGTCTCCGGGACGCCCTCGGGGTCCCGTTGCCGATCGGCGTGCCGACGGCGTTCGTCGAGCCGGTGCCCGATCCGCTGGGCGACCTGATCGGCCGGTACGCCCGCACCCACGGCCCGTTCACCGCGGCGGAGGCGGCGGCCGGATTCGGACTCGGCACCGCGGTGGTGCAGGACGTGCTGCATCGGCTGGCTGCCGAGAAACGGGTCAGCGCAGGAGAGTTCCGCCCCGGCGCGACGGGCGCGGAGTGGTGCGACACCGAGGTACTGCGGCGGCTGCGCCGACGGTCGCTCGCTGCGGCACGACAGGAGGTCGAACCCGTCGGGACCGCCACCCTCGGCCGGTTCCTGCCGGCGTGGCAGCACGTGGGCGGCGGCCTGCGCGGAGTGGACGGAGTGGCCACGGTCGTCGAGCAGCTGGCCGGGGTGCCGGTGCCGGCGAGCGCACTCGAGCCGCTGATCCTCGCCCCCCGGGTGCGGGACTACTCCCCGACGATGCTCGACGAACTCACCACGACGGGCGAAGTCGTGTGGGCCGGCTCGGGGCAGATCTCCGGCAAGGACGGCTGGGTCTCGCTGCACCTGGCCGACACTGCTCCGCTGACCCTCGCACCGGCAGCCGAGATCGACAGGACCGACGTCCATCACGGCATCCTGGACACGCTCGCGGGCGGCGGGGCGTACTTCTTCCGCCAGCTCACCGACGCCCTGGGCACCACGGACGCGGAAACCTCCTCGGCTCTCTGGGATCTCGTGTGGGCCGGACTCGTCTCGGGCGACGCGCCGGCCGCGTTGCGCGCCCTCGTCGGCGACACCTCACGCGCCACCCCCGCGCATCGCACGCCCCGGCGGGCCCCGCGCGCCCGGATGTACCGCGGACGTCCGGCACTGCCGAGCCGAAGCGGGCCCCCGACGGTCGGCGGCCGGTGGTCGCTGCTGCCCGAACGGGAAACCGACCCGACGGTGCGCACCCACGCCACCGCGGACCTGCTGCTCGAGCGCTACGGCGTGGTCACCCGCGGCGCGGTCGTCGCTGAGGGCGTGCCGGGCGGCTTCGCGTTGATGTACAAGGTGCTGAGCCGGTTCGAGGAGACCGGTCGGTGCCGGCGCGGCTACTTCGTCGACACGCTCGGCGGTGCCCAGTTCTCGACGCCGGAGGTCGTGGACCGGTTGCGGTCCTACGGCGAATCGCTCGAGGGCCGCCACACCGACACCCCGGCGGTGACCCTGGCCGCCTGCGACCCGGCGAATCCGTACGGTGCGGCCCTGCCGTGGCCCAAGTCGGCCGCCCCCGAGGACTCGCCGCGGCACCGTCCCGGCCGCAAGGCCGGCGGACTCGTCGTACTCGTCGACGGCGAACTGGGACTGTTCGTCGAACGCGGCGGCCGCACGGTGCTGACGTTCAGCGACGACCCGGGAACTCTCCGCGGCGCGTGCACGTCGCTGGCCGGGACGGTCAAGGGCGGGGGCCTGGACACTCTCGTCGTCGAGAAGGTCGACGGCAGTTCCATCCACGGCCACTCGTTCGCCGAGTTCCTCGCCGAGGCCGGCTTCTCGGCCACCCCGCGCGGCTTCCGGTTGAGGGCCTGATGCCCGAGGGCGACACCGTCTTCCGGGCGGCCACTCTCCTGCGCGGCGCACTGGCGGGAAAGCCGTTGACGCGCTGCGATATCCGCGTGCCCCGGTACGCGACGGTCGACCTCACCGGCACCGTGGTCGAGGAGGTGCTCGCGCGCGGCAAGCACCTGCTGATCCGCGCCGGTGCACACACCGTCCACACCCACCTGAAGATGGAGGGAGTGTGGGACGTCCACCCACCCGGGACGCGCTGGCGCCGTCAGGGATACCACGCGAGGATCGTGCTGGCGGTCGCGGACGCCGAGGCCGTCGGCTTCGATCTCGGCACCGTCGAGGTCCTGGACCGCGACCGCGAGGCGGAGGCCGTGGGACACCTGGGCCCGGATCTGCTCGGGCCGGACTGGGACCCGGCCGTCGCGGCGGCGAACCTGGCGCGCGACCCGGGCCGCCCCGTCGGTCTGGCGCTGCTCGATCAACGGGTGATGGCCGGGGTGGGCAACGTGTACCGGTGCGAACTGTGCTTCCTGCGGGGCGTACACCCGGCGACTCCGGTTGCGGACGCGGGAGATCCGGCCGCCTGGGTCGATCTGGCGCACCGGCTGCTGATGTTCAATCGGGACCGTGTCAGCCGGATCACCACCGGCGACCGCCGGCCCGGCCGGGGCACATGGGTGTACGGGCGCGCGGGCAAGCCGTGCCGCCGGTGCGGCACGGTGATCCGCACCGGGATGCTGGGGTCGGCCGGGGACCCGGACCGCAAGATCGACTGGTGCCCGCACTGTCAGCCGCGGAGCGAGGACGGGTGAGTCGCCCCCGCTCCGCCGGCCGAGCCGGCGCGGCGACCGCGCGGTCGGCTCAGTGGTTGCGCCTCAGTGGTTGCGCCTCAGTGGTTGCGCCTCAGTGGTTGCGCCTCAGTGGTTGCGCAGAGCGTCGATGAGCTCGCTCTTGCGCTTGGACGAGTAACCCGACATCCCGAGTTCCTTCGCCCTCTTCTTCAACTCGTCGACCGTCCAATCCTCGTAGGACCCCGACTTGCCGCCCTTGTGCCCGACGGAGGAACGGCCACGATTCGCGGCCGCGTTCGAGATTCGGGCGGCCTTCTCCTTGGAGGCGCCGTCGTCACGTAGTTCCTGATAGAGCTTCTCGTCCTTGATCGACGACCTGGGCATGATGCCCCTCCTTTCGTCGAGCGTGCTGTCGTGGTGCGGATACCCCTCCGGCCGGGGCCGTACACCTCCGGCCTGGACCAGCAGGCTCACACAGTGCCGCACCAACCGCTCCGGCGCCACCGTGACGGTGCCGTCCAGGTAGCCGATGAACAGGCTCGTCAGTGCCCCGACCAACCCCACGGCCACCAGGTGCCGCTCGTCGCGGTCGGCGATCGCGGTGAGCTGCTGCCGGACGAGCGTCACGAATGCGGGAGCGAGATCGAGGCCCTGCCCGCCGAGGGCCGGTTCCCGCAGCGGGCCGAGCAGCAGCACCCGGCCCACGGCCGGGCGGTCCACGATCAGCTCGACGAAGGCCCGGACCGCCGCCCCGGGAACGTCCCGCGGCTGCGGGACCGTGCCGACCGCGCCCTCCAGCACTGCGCGCACGTGTTCCCCGACCGCCGCATACACGGCGCGCAC
The DNA here is from genome assembly GCF_016804345.1 of Rhodococcus ruber. Taxonomy (NCBI): domain Bacteria; kingdom Bacillati; phylum Actinomycetota; class Actinomycetes; order Mycobacteriales; family Nocardiaceae; genus Rhodococcus; species Rhodococcus ruber. The sequence goes on from NZ_CP044211.1 coordinate 3,966,385, forward strand.
GAACGCGTCCCGGTCGTCGAAGCTCTCGTAGAAGTACCGTTCGGTCAGTCCGGCCGCCCGGCACACGGCGCGTACGTTGACCGCCGGTCCGTCGGGCGCGCCGAGCAGATCGATGCCCGCCGACAGCAGCGCGTCGCGGCGTGCCCGCCGGCGTTCCGCCATGTCGGTGCCGCCCCAGCGCCGTCGCACCCTCTCCACCACCGCGATCCCGTCGTCGACCGTCTGCGACGTCGGATCCTACGCGCCGGGCCGGCCGCGACGGATGCACGCGGTTGCCGTCTCGGTACGCTCCCCGGTCTGTCACCCTGGTCGGCATGGACTCCGATGCCAACGCACTCCTGCACGGCCCGTTGTTCTCCCGGCGCATGCCGCTCGACCGCGGCAACGCCGCCAGTCGCATCAGCGCCTACATCTACGGCAACGTGCTGGTGCTCGCGGCCCTCGTGCCGATCGTCACCGGGCCGAAGTACGTCGGCATCGCGATCGTGCTCGGCACGGCACTGTCGACGTTCGTCGCCCACGTGTTCGCCGAGGCGGTCGGGCACACCGTGCGCCAGGGCACCCCGTTGACCCGGGCGGAGAAGCTCGCCGAACTGCGCAACTCCGTGCCGATCCTGAGTTCGGCGGTGCTGCCGTGCGTGATCCTGGGAATCGGCTGGCTGGGTTGGCTCGAACCGCGCACCGCCCAGTTGCTCGCCGAGGTCGCCGTGCTGGCACGGATCGGGGGGATCGTCTTCGTCATCGGTCGCCTCAAGGGGGAGCGGCCGGGCCGGACCTCGCTGGTCAGTGCCGTCGCGCTCACCACGGTGGCCGCGACCGTGGTGCTCGTCAAGGTCGTCCTGACCCACTGACACGTCGACCCACCGACGTCGGCGTCCTCGACGGCCGGGCCGCCGTCGCGCCGAGGGCGTCTCAGGCGCCGGTGGGCACCGGTTCGAGGATCTCCGCGCGCGCCTCCGGGGCAGCCGCCCGCAGCGCGTCGGCGGACTCGTCGTCGGGCCGGCTCTGCGATTCGATCTCGGCGTCGACCCTCGCCCGGTAGGTCGCGATCTCCTGCTCCACCGTCGCGGCGTCCCAGCCCAGGACGGGTGCCACCAGGCGGGCGGTCTGCTCGGCGCAGTGCACGCCGCGGTGCGGGTACTCGATGGAGATGCGGGTGCGGCGCGCGAGGATGTCCTCGAGGTGCAGCGCGCCCTCCGCGGCCGCCGCGTACACGACCTCCACCTGCAGGTACTGGGGGGCGTCGGTGAGCGGTTCGAGCAACTCGGGACGGTCGGCCGCCGCCTCGAGCACCTCGTCGATCAGCGACCCGTACCGGTCGAGCAGATGCTTGATCCGGTACGGATGCAGGCCGTACCGCTCGGCGAGCTGCATCGTCTGGTTCACGAGCGCGAAGTAGCCGTCGGCCCCCGCCAGCGGCACCCGTTCGGTGATGGACGGGGCGATGCGGGCGGGGATGTCCTCGGCCGCCAGGTCGACGGCATCCTCGGCCATCACCCGGTAGGTGGTGTACTTGCCGCCGGCGATCGCGACGAGACCGGGCGCGACCCGGGCGACGGCGTGCTCGCGCGAGAGCTTCGACGTCTCGTCGCTCTCCCCCGCCAGCAACGGCCGCAGTCCCGCGTACACGCCGTCGATGTCGCCGTGGGTGAGCGGGACGACCAGGACCCGGTTCACGTGGTCGAGGATGTAGTCGATGTCGGCCTTCGTCGCGGCGGGGTGGGCGAGGTCGAGATTCCAGTCGGTGTCGGTGGTGCCGATGATCCAGTGGCTGCCCCACGGGATCACGAACAGCACGGACTTCTCGGTGCGCAGGATGATCGCCGAGTCGCTGACGATCCGGTCGCGCGGCACCACGATGTGCACGCCTTTCGAGGCGCGCACCCGGAACCGGCCGCGCTGCCGGGACAGGGCCTGGATCTCGTCGGTCCACACCCCCGTGGCGTTGATCACCACGTGCGCCCTCACCTCGGTGACCGAGCCGTCCTCCGAGTCGCGCACCCGTACACCGGAGACCCGGTCGGCCTCGCGCAGGAACCCGACCACCTGGGTCGACGTGCGTACGACGGCGCCGTAGTGGGCGGCGGTGCGAGCCACCGTCATGGTGTGGCGGGCGTCGTCGACGACGGTGTCGTAGTACCGGATCCCGCCCACGAGCGAGTTGCGTTTGAGCCCGGGTGCCATGCGCAGCGCGCCGGACCGGGTCAGATGCTTCTGCGCGGGCACGGATTTGGCGCCGCCCATCCGGTCGTAGAGGAAGATGCCCGCAGCGACGTACGGGCGCTCCCACCCGCGGTGGGTGAGGGGGAAGAGGAACTTCAGCGGCTTGACCAGATGCGGGGCCAGCGTCGACAGCGACAGTTCGCGCTCGCGCAGCGCCTCACGGACGAGGCCGAACTCGAGCTGCTCGAGATAGCGCAGCCCGCCGTGGAACATCTTCGACGAGCGGCTCGACGTGCCCGAGGCGAAGTCCCGCGCCTCCACCAGTGCGACCCGCAGCCCGCGGGTGGCGGCGTCCAGGGCGGCGCCGGCGCCGACGACACCGCCGCCGACGACCACCACGTCGAAGTGCTCCGAGCCGAGTCGTCGCCATGCGTCACGGCGCTGTTGCGGCCCGAGGACCTGGACGCCTGGTTGGTTGGTCACCGCATTGCTCCCGTGAGTCGCCGACGTTTCCGCACTCAGGGTAGTAGGTTCGTCCGCAGACTGCCGTCCCGAACCACACGCCCGGAGAGGTTGCCGTGACCCGATACATCGCCGCGATCGATCAGGGGACCACGTCGAGTCGCTGCATCATCTTCGACCACGACGGTCGCATCGTGGCCTGGGCCCAGACCGAGCACGAACAGATCCTTCCCCGCGCCGGCTGGGTGGAACACGATCCGGAAACACTGTGGATCAACACTCGCGAGGTCGCCGCCCTGGCCCTGGCGAAGGCGGATCTCACGCGCGCCGACATCGCCGCGATCGGGATCACCAACCAGCGTGAGACCACGGTGGTGTGGGAACGCTCCACGGGCCGGCCCGTCCACAACGCGATCGTGTGGCAGGACACCCGCACCGATCGCCTCGTCGAGCAGCTCGCCGGGGACGCGGGCGTGGACCGGTATCGCGACGCCACGGGCCTGCCGCTGTCGACGTACTTCGCGGGCCCGAAGGTGCGGTGGATCCTCGACAACGTCGAGGGCGCCCGGGAGCAGGCGGAGGCCGGCGAACTCGCGTTCGGGACGGTGGACAGCTGGATCCTGTGGAATCTCACCGGCGGCACCGGCGCGGGCAACCGGCAGCCGGGGGTGCACCTCACCGACGTCACCAACGCCTCGCGCACGATGCTCATGAATCTCGAGACGCTGCAATGGGATCCGGACATCTGTGCGGATTTCGGCATTCCGATGTCGATGCTGCCGGAGATCCGGAGTTCGTCCGAGATCTACGGATACGCCCGCGACCGCGGACCGCTGGCCGGCGTCCCGGTGGCCGGCATCCTCGGAGACCAGCAGGCCGCGACGTTCGGCCAGGCATGCCTGTCGCCGGGTGAGGCCAAGAACACCTACGGGACCGGCAACTTCCTGCTTCTCAACACCGGGACGACGCCGGTGCGCAGCGAGCACGGGCTGCTGACCACCGTCTGCTACCGCGTCGGCGACGCCCCGGCGGTGTACGCCCTCGAGGGTTCGATCGCCGTCACGGGCTCGCTCGTGCAGTGGATGCGCGACAATCTGGGGCTCGTCCGCACGGCCGCGGAGATCGAGGACCTCGCCGCGACCGTCCCCGACAACGGCGGTGCCTACTTCGTACCGGCGTTCTCGGGACTGTTCGCACCGCGATGGCGACCCGATGCGCGCGGGGTGATCGCCGGTCTCACCCGCTTCGTCAACCGGGGGCACCTGGCGCGGGCCGCACTCGAGGCGACCGCCTACCAGACCCGTGAGGTCATCGAGGCGATGCACGCCGACTCCGGTGTCGAACTGCACACGCTGAAGGTGGACGGCGGGATGGTCGTCAACGAGACCCTGATGCAGTTCCAGTCGGACATCCTCGGCGCCCCCGTGGTCCGCCCCGTGGTCTCCGAGACCACCGCGCTCGGCGCGGCGTACGCGGCGGGCCTGGCGGTCGGCTTCTGGGAGGGTGAGGACGACATCCGCCACAACTGGGCGGCCGGCCGCACCTGGGAACCGAAGATGGACGCCGCCGAGCGGGAACGGCTCTACGCCGAGTGGAACCGGGCGGTCGAACGGACCTACGGCTGGGCCTGAGTCGGTCGATCCGGTGGGGCGAGGCCGGCGCGGGAGCCTCGGCGCGCCGGCCTCGGGGACCCCTCATCCCGGAACGTGGTCACCGGGGACGGGGTGCAGCACCCGCGTACGCATCGCATCGGGAGCGACGTCGCGCGGGTCGGCGAGGTAGTACTCCCGGAACGGCCCCTCGGCCGCGAGACCGCGCTCGTCGAGCCACCCGAACAGTGCGTGGTAGGCGACCGGGAGCAGCGCGACCGGACCGACGAAGTCCACGCCCGCGAACGCCCCGCCCGGCAGCGTCGTCGTGGCAGTTTCCGCACGTCCGGGCGGGGACCGCAACTCGAGACCGACGCCGAACTGCACCACGCCGTCGAGGGTGGCCGGGTACTGCCCCACCACCGGCGCGTCGGTGGGCAGCCCGGCGCTCGACGCCTCGGTCAGCAGCGCCGTCACGAGATTCGTCACATCCGAATCGAGAGATTCGGCGGTCGATTCCCCACTGCGCCACAAGACCGTTCGATCCTCGACCCGGTGCCGGCGCACGGAGAGTCCGCCGGCTTCGGCCTCGGCGAGCGACGCGACGAGGGCGAGCGCGCGGCGCTTACGGTCGGCCTCGCGCTCGATCCGTTCCCGCTCCGCGGCGAGGACGGCCTCGGTGTGTCCGGGGTCCTGCAGGAGGAGACGGATCGCGGGGACGGACACCTCGGCTCGGCGCAACACCGCGATGCGCAGAGCCGAGGCGAGTTGCTCCCGCGAGTAGTACCGGTATCCGGTACGCGGATCGACCCGGCCTGGAGCGAGCAGCCGTTCGCGGTCGTAGTGGCGCAGCGTCCTGACGCTCAGCCGCGACATCCGCGCGAACTCGCCGATGCTCAGCCAGCCGTCGGCCGGGCTCACCCGGTCACCACCGCCCCGCTTCCGGCAACCTCCGGCGCGTACGGGATCACCGTGATCACGTCGACGAGCAGGCCGTCGGGATCGACGGTCATGAAGTGCCGCTGCCCGAAGTCCTCGTCGCGCAGGTCCGACGCGACCGGGAGTGCGAGGTCGCCGGCGCGCGCATACACGGCGTCCACGTCGTCGACCTCCACCGAGATCAGCACGCCGGCGGGAGCGGAGAGATGGGCTCGGGGAATCGTCTCGTGGCCGCGTGCCACGAGACCGAGCTGCACGGTCTCGTCGGTCGCCGCCTGCAACTGGACATACCAGCCGCTGTCGAAAACCACACGCAGACCGAGCAGCCCGGCATAGAAGTCGCGGCTGCGGGCGACGTCGTGAGCGGGGACCACGGGGAAGATGCTGTTCGTTCGCATGCCTCCACCGTCGACCCTCCCCCAGCGAGAGAGTCAAGAACGTCGACGCCGACCATCCCGCTCAGTCCAGATGATCGTCGTGCCGCATCAGCTGACGCGCCGCCTCGGTGATCGACCCGGTCAGCGACGGATAGACCGAGAAGGTGTGGGCGAGGTCGTCGACGCTGAGATTGTTCTGCACCGCGATCGCGATGGGCAGGATCAGCTCCGAGGCGGTGGGGGCGACCACCACGCCACCGATCACGACGCCGGTGGCGGGACGGCAGAAGATCTTCACGAAACCACGGCGCAGCCCCGCCATCTTCGCGCGGGGATTGGTGTGCAGCGGCAACATCACGGTGCGGGCCGGGACCTCACCCTTGTCGATCGCGGCCTGGCTCACGCCGACCGTGGCGATCTCGGGCCGGGTGAACACCGCGGAGGCGACGGTCTTGAGCCGGATCGGGCTGACCCCCTCGCCGAGGGCGTGGTACATCGCGATGCGGCCCTGCATCGCGGCCACCGATGCCAGCGGCAGCAGCCCGGTGCAGTCGCCGGCGGCGTAGATCCCCGAGACGGACGTGCGCGAGACCCGGTCGACCTGGATGTAGCCGCCCCGGTCGAGTTGCAGGCCGACCTTCTCCAGGCCGAGGCCGGCGGTGTTCGGCACCGAGCCCACCGTCATCAGCGCATGGCTGCCCTCGACGATGCGGCCGTCGGCCAGCTTGACCCGGATCCCGTCCCCGGTGCGCTCGACGGCGTCGGCACGGGCGTGCTTGACCAGGTTCACGCCCCGCTCGGCGAAGGCGTCCTCGAGCACGAGGGCGGCGTCCTCGTCCTCGTGCGGCAGCACCCGGTCGCGGCTCGAGACGAGCGTCACCTGGACGCCGACCTCCGTATAGGCGGAGACGAACTCGGCGCCGGTGACACCGGAGCCGACGACCACGAGGTGTTCGGGCAGCGCGTCGAGGTCGTAGAGCTGACGCCAGTTGAGGATGCGGTCACCGTCCGGCTCCGCGCCGGGCAGCACCCGCGGGCTCGCGCCGGTCGCGATGAGCACGACGTCGGCATCGAGGATCCGCTCCTCGCCCGTGAAGAGGTCGGCGCGCACCTGGTGCGCCGCCATTCCGACCTGGGTGTCGATGAGCTCGCCGCGGCCGCTGAGCAGCTGCACGCCGGCCGCCTCGAGCTTGGTGCGGATGTCCGCGGACTGCGCCCGGGCGAGGCTCTTGACACGGGTGTTGACCTCGGGCAGCGCCACCCCGGCGCTCTCGAGCCGCACGCCGAGGTCGGCAGCCCGGCGCATGTCGGTGCGGATGCCCGTGGACGCGATGAACGTCTTGGACGGTACGCAGTCGAAGAGCACGCAGGCGCCGCCGATCCCGTCCGAATCGATCAGTGACACGGCCGCGCCGTACTGGGCCGCCACCAGCGCCGCTTCGTAGCCCGCGGGGCCGCCGCCGATGATCACGATCCGGGTCATTGTTCTCCTCTGTATCGATTCCGAGATGGTCCTCGGTCCGGTGTGTGCGGGCGCCGGGGTTGCCGAACGTCCGCAGACACGCTATGTCACGGGCACCGTCCCGCGCACGCGGACGCCGCCACGAAGCGGCCGGCGCCCCGTGTCCTGCGCCGGACGGTCAGCCATTAGCCTGTACCCCGTGCCGATCTACGCCGCCTACGGCTCCAACATGCATCCCGAGCAGATGCTGCAGCGCTGCCCGCATTCGCCGATGGCCGGAACCGGCTGGCTCCACGGCTGGCGGCTGACCTTCAGCGGCGGCGACATCGGCTGGGAGGGCGCGCTCGCCACCGTCGTCGAGGATCCCGACTCGAAGGTGTTCGTCGTGCTCTACGACGTGCCCGACGAGGACGAACGCAGCCTCGACCGCTGGGAGGGCTCCGAACTCGGCATCCACCGCAAGATCCGGTTGCGGGTGGACACCGACGACGGGCCCGTGCTCGCCTGGCTGTACGTCCTCGACGCGTACGAGGGCGGCCTGCCGTCGGCGCGCTACCTGGGCGTGATGGCCGACGCCGCCGAGATCGCCGGAGCCCCCGCCGACTATGTGCGGGATCTGCGCACCCGCAACAGCCGCAACGTCGGGCCCGGCCGGCCCGACAGCTTCTAGGCCGTCTTCTCGGCCTCGGCCGGCCGAGCCGGGTAGAACGGCACCGGGACGCCGACCCGCAGCGTCACCGGATCCCCGGCCTGCACGTCGTGCGACGCGGCCCGGTGCGCCCGGATCGTCTGCCCGGCCCCGGTCACCCGCACCTCCGTCAGTGCGCCCCCGAAGGCGACGTCGAGCACGGTGAACTTCGACGGTTCGTCGGCCGCGGCGACCTGCACCTGTTCCGGGCGTACGAGCACGTGGCCCTTGCCGTGGGCCGGGGTCGCGAGGGGAACCGCACCGATCACCGTGTGCGCGCGGTCGCCGGCCGCATCGGCGTCGAGCACGACCGAATCCCCGACGAAGGCGCCCACCTCGAGCGTCGCGGGCCACCGGTAGACCTCCTCCGGCGTGCCCACCTGGGCGACACGCCCGCCGAGCATCACCGCGACCGTGTCCGCGATGGCCAGGGCCTCGGCCTGGTCGTGGGTGACGAGCACGGAGGCGACCTCCTGGTCCCGCAGCAGGGTGCGGACCTCGGTGCGCAGGCTGGACCGCAGCCCGGCGTCGAGAGCGCTGAACGGCTCGTCGAGCAGGACGACGGCCGGATTGGGCGCGAGCGCCCGGGCCAGCGCGATCCGCTGCTGCTGACCGCCGGACAGCTGGGAAGGCTTGCGCTGACCGGTGCCGGCCAGGCCGACCAGTTCCAGCAGTTCCTCCACGCGGCGCTGCCGCACGGCCTGCTGCCGCACCATCGACCGCCACGTCGGCTGCACGAGCCCGTAGCCGACGTTGCGTGCGACGCTCAGGTGCGGGAAGAGAGCGCCCTCCTGCGGGACCAGTCCCACCCCCCGGCGTTCCGGCGGCAGCGCCGTGAGGTCGCGCCCGTCCGCGACGACGCGTCCCGCGCTCGCCGGGTGCAGACCCGCGACCACCCGCAGCAGGGTGGTCTTGCCCCCGCCCGAGGGCCCGAGCACGGCCAGCAGCGCGCCTCGTTCCACCGTCAGCGAGACGTCGCTGACGACCTCCGTCCGCCCGTACCGGGCGCAGACGCCCTCGAGACAGAGCCCGCTCATTCCTCACCGCCACTTTCCGCATCGACCCGGCCGCGCAGCAACCGGCCCAGCACCAGGGACGGCAGCGCGGCGACGAGCACCAGGATCGCCGCGTACGGGGCCGCCGACCCGTACTCGAGGGTCTCGGTGTACTTCCACATCCGTGACGCCAGGGTGTCCTCCCCGATCGGCAGGAGCAACAACGTCGCCGGCAGTTCCTTCGCGATGGTGAGGAACGCCAGTGCCGTCCCCGCGACGACTCCGGGCGCGGCCAGCGGGATCATCACCCGGATGCCGGTCCGCATCCGTCCGCTGCCGAGGGTCGCGGACGCGTCCTCGAGGCCGAGCGGAATCGAGGCGACCGCCGCGCGGATCGAGCCGACGGCGAGCGGCAGGAACAACACCGCGTAGCCCATCACGAGCATCGGGGTGTGCTGGTACCACTGCGGCAGCAGTCGGATCCCGAAGAAGACCAGGGCCAGGCCCACGGTGATGCCGGGCAGCGCGAATCCGACGTAGGCGGCGCTCTCGGTGAACCGCGAGACCGGCGAGGTCGAACGCGCCGCCAGGATGCCGACCGGCAGGGCCAGCGCCGTGGTCAGCAGCGCACCGAGGGCCGCCACCCACAGGGTGTACGTCGTCGCCGTCCAGATCCCCGCCCAGTCGATCGCGGCCTGCTGCGAGAACCACAGCCAGCGCGCGAGTCCGGCGAGCGGCACGCCGACGCCGACCGTCAGCACGACGGCGAGGAACGCCAGGGCCGTCCACCGCTGCCGGCCCAGCGGCACGGGCGCGGCGGGCCGTGGGGCGCCGGAGCCGATGCGCGCGGTCGCCCCCCGGCGCACCCGGCGTTCGGAGACGGTCAGCGCGACGGCGAGCACGACGAGCACCAGGCCGAACACCGCCGCGGGGGTGCGGTCGAGCAACCCCCGGTAGCTGCCGTAGATGGCGAGGGTGAACGCTTCGTACCGCATCAGCGCGACGGCACCGAAGTCGCTGAGGGTGTACAGCGCCACCAGCAGGCCGCCGGCCGCCGCGGTGGGCCACACCTGTCGCAGGGTGACGGTGAGCGTGGTGCGCAGCCGGGACCGGCCGAGGGTGCGCGCCACCTCCTCGAGCCCCGGGTCGACCGAGGCCAGCGCGGCGGACACCGGCAGGTACACGTACGGGAAGCTCGCCGCGGTCAGGACCAGCGCAGCACCCGCGAAGCCCGCGAGTCCGGGGAACTGGGCGATGTACACGAACCCGGACACGTACGACGGGATGGCGAGGGGAACGCTCAGCGCGAGGGCGAACCACCGCCGGCCGGGCAGGTCGGTGCGTGCCGTGAGCCATGCGGCGGTGACGCCGACGACGAGGCAGGCCACGGTGACGGTGAGCGCGAGAATGCCGCTGCGCCACACCAGATCGAGGGTGCGCTGCCGGAACACCAGCGACCACACCCGGTCGGGGCCGTCGGCGAACGCGCGCATGACCAGGTGCGCCACGGGGGCGAGTGCGAAGACCGAGACACCCAGCGCGGCCAGCGTGAGAACGGGCCGGCTGCGCCGGGTGGGACGGAGCGAGGCGAGCTGGATCAGATGAATCCCAACTCCTGCAGCAACGCCTGGGTCTGCTCGAGCGAGGCGAGTTCGGCGAGTTCGATGTCGGCATTACCGATCTCGGACAGCGGACGCAGCTGATCCTTCGTCTCGACACCCTCGACGACCGGATACTCGGACGTCTCGTCGGCGAAGTAGGTCTGTGCCTCGGGCGAGAGCAGCGCGGCAACGAACTGCTCCGCCTGTTCCTTCTGGTCGGTGGTCCGCACGACGCCCGCCCCGGCGATGTTCACCAGTGCGCCCGGATCACCGGCCTGGAAGTAGTACACCTGCACGTTCAGGTTCTCGGCACCGCGCTCGTCCGCGAGTCCGTACCAGTAGTAGTGGTTGGTCAGACCGAGGGTGACCTGGCCGGCGTCGACCCCCTCCATCAGCGGGCCGTTGCCCTCGAACGCCACCGGCTCGTTGGCCTTGAAGGCCTCGAGCCAGGCGCGGGCGCCGTCCTCGCCGCGGGCGACGCGCAGCCCGGTGACGAACGCCTGGAACGACGCGTTGGTCGGGGCGAAGCCGATCTGGCCCTTCCACTTCGGGTCCAGCAGACCGTCGATGCCGGTGGGCAGGTCCTGCGGCTGCACCTTCTCGTCGTTGTAGACGAGTACGCGGGCACGTGCGGAGGTCGCCACCCAGGTGCCGTCGGCAGCGCGGTAGTCGGCGGGAACCAGGTCGGTCACCGAGGCCGGCAGCGTCTCGAGCAGCCCCGCCTGGTCGAGCAGGCCGAGGGCACCCGCGTCCTGGGTGAACACCACGTCGGCGGGCGAGGAGTCACCCTCCTCCACCAGCTTCCCGGTGATCTCCGGGGTGCTGCCGTAGACGACGTCGACCTCGAAGCCGAGCGTGCCCTCGAGCTGGTCGATCAGCGGGGCGACCAGGTTCTCGCTGCGCCCGGAGTACAGGGTGAGCGCGCCGGTGGAGTCGCCCTCGGACCCACCCGAGTCGCTGCCGCACGCGGCCAACGCGGCGGCGAGTACCCCGGCCGACACTACTGCGACGGCTCTGCGTCGAAACTGCATTCCGGACCTCCTGGCGTGAGCGACGGCTCACAGGCGATGTACAGGTTGTGCAAGCCTAACCTGATCCCAGGACCAGGTTCGTCATCACCCGTACGCCGACCGCCAGGGCGCGCTCGTCGAGGTCGAAATCGGGCTGGTGGATGTCGAGCTTCGGCCCGCTCCCCCGCCACACACCCAGCCGGGCCATCGCACCCGGAACCTGCTCGAGGTACCAGGAGAAGTCCTCCCCGCCGCCGGACTGCGGGGTGTCCGCCAGCGCGTCCGGGTCGATCGCCCGCACCGCGTCCTCGACCATCCGGGCCGACACCTCGTCGTTGACGACGGGCGGCACCCCGCGCCGGTAGTCCAGCTCGTAGCTCAGTCCCGTGGGCGCGAGCAGGCCGTGCACGATCTCCCGCACCATCGGTTCGAGCAGTTCCCACGTCTCGTGGTCGCCGGTGCGGACGGTGCCGGTCAGCATGCCGGTGCGGGGAATCGCATTCGCGGCCTTGCCCGCCGCGACCGCGCCCCACACCATCACCGTGCTCGTACGGGGGTCGATGCGCCGGCTGAGCATGCCGGGCAGCCCGGTGATCACGGTGCCGAGTCCGTACACCAGATCGCCGGTCAGGTGCGGGCGGGAGGTGTGCCCTCCCGGCGAGTCGAGAACCAGCTCGACCGTGTCGGCGGCCGAGGTGATCGCCCCGACCCGCACCCCCACCTTGCCGGCCTCGAGCCTGGGATCGCAGTGCAGCGCGAAGATCCGGGCCACGCCTTCGAGCGCGCCGGCGGCCACCACGTCGAGCGCGCCGCCGGGCATCACCTCCTCGGCGGGCTGGAAGATCAGCCGCACCCCCACCGGCAGCTCGGGCACCGAGTTCAACGCCAGCGCCGCGCCGAGGAGCACGGTCGTGTGGGCGTCGTGCCCGCAGGCGTGCGCCACACCCGGCACGGTGGAGGCGAACGGCAGGCCCGTCATCTCCTGCATGGGCAGCGCGTCCATGTCGGCGCGCAGGGCTATCCGCGGCCCGTCGGGACCGAGATCGCAGATCAGGCCCGTGCCGCGCGGCAGCACCTTCGGTTCGAGCCCGGCGGCCGCGAGCGTGCTCCCGACGAACTCGGTGGTCGCGTACTCCTGGCGGGCCAGTTCGGGATTGGCGTGGATGTGCCGGCGCCACCCCGACAGGTCGTCGGTGTGCTCGCCCAGCCACTTCTCGATGTACGGGTTCATCGGCGTGCCACGTTCTCGAGCAGCCGCGCACGTTGCGTGGGATCGGCCGCCGCCCGGGCCGCCGTCGCGGCCAGCGCGCGGGCGCCGTCGAGGACGGCGAGGTCCGCCGAGGCGGTGACGCACGCGTCGGCGAACGCCGCCTGGTGAGTCACCGCGCCACCGGAGTCGAGACCGATCACCGGGTGGATACCCGGCACCACGTTCGTCACGTTTCCCATGTCCGTGCTGCCCAGCGGGCGCGATCCTTCCTCCTCGACGGGCAGCGGCGTGCGCCCGAGACCGATGATCTCCTCACGATAAGCCCGGACCAGCCACGGGTCGGGAGTCAGTTCCGTATAGGTCGGCGACACGGTGCGGATCTCGTGCGTGCAGCCGGCGGCGAGGGCCCCGGCGGCGAAGCAGCTGCCGGCGCGCTCGGACAGGTCGGCGAGGGACTCCGCGGTCGCCGCCCGCAGGTAGTACAGCAGTTCCGTGTGCGCGGGCACGATGTTCGGGGCGGTGCCGCCGTCGCTGACGATCCCGTGGATCTGCTGACCGGGCAGCAGGTGCTGCCGCAGCAGGCCGACGGCGACCTGCGCGACGGTCGCCGCATCGGCGGCGTTGCGGCCGTACTCGGGAGCCGCGGAGGCGTGCGCCTCGCGGCCGGTGTAGCTGACCGCGATGTCCGCGAGGGCCAGCGACGTCGCCCCGGTGATGTCGAACGGACCCGGGTGCACCATCAGGGCCATGCCGACGTCGTCGAACACCCCGCGTTCGAGCATGAGCACCTTGCCGCCGCCGGTCTCCTCGGCGGGTGTGCCGATGACGCGGACGGTGACGCCGAGCGCGTCGGCGACGGCGGCCAGTCCCAGGCCCGCGCCGGCGGCGGCAGCAGCAATGATGTTGTGCCCGCACGCGTGCCCGATGCCGGGCAGCGCGTCGTATTCGGCGCAGAGGCCGACCACGAGGTCTCCGCTGCCGAACCGGGCGTCGAATGCGGTGGGCAGATCGGCGATCCCGGTGCGGACCTCGAATCCGCCGCTGCGCAGCAGGTCCACGATCTTCGCGGCGCTGCGGTGTTCGTCGAAGGCCAGTTCCGGCTCGGCATGGATCGAATGCGACAGGGCGATCAGGCCGTCCGACGCAGCCTCGATCGCCCTGTCCGCATCGCTCGTCACCCGCTCAGTCTGGCACGGGCGGAAAGCGCGCACCTCACCCGAGGCGGAAGTTCGACTCGTCCGTCTTCGTCTCGAGTGCCGCGATCAGCGGTGCATGCAGACCACGCTTGATGCCCGCCAGGTTGGCGCCGCGGGTGCCCGTCAGCGCGGCGGCCCGTTCGACGGCGGCGGCCAGCACGGCATCACCGTCGACGGCGCGATCGACGATGCCCGCCGCGAGGGCGTCGGCGCCGCCGAACCGGCGGCCGGTCGTGGTCGCCTCGACCGCGGCCTGGATCGGCAGCCGCTCGCGCAGGAGCGCGGACATGCCCACGGTGAACGGCATGTTCAGGGACACCTCGGGCAGGCACCAGAAGCCGCGATCGGACCGCATCACGCGGAAGTCGTGGGTCAGCGCGAGCATCGCACCGGCACCGAACGCGTGGCCCTGCACCGCCGCGACGGTCGCCGCGGGGAAGGTCAGGATCCGCACGTACAACTCGTGCACGGAATCGAGGTAGCCCGGAAGGTCGGGGAGGTTGCCGAAGATCCAGTCGGTGTCGAGGCCGTTGCTCCAGAACTTCCCGGTGGCCGCGGTCACGAGCGCGGCCGGGCCGTCGTGGGCGACGACCTCGTCGAGCAGCTCGTGGACGGCGGAGAGCCAGCCGGGATGGAAGCGGTTCTCGGTGTCGCCGCCGGAGCGGTCGCCGAGATGGAGGACGAAGACGTCGCCGTCGCGGTCGAGGTATGGCATGCGGAGAGGATAGCGCCACAACCTACCGACGAGTAACAACAGGCTTGGCGCTAGGGTCGACCGACATGGGAACACCCGACGCCATCGCCGACCCCCCTGCCGAGGCCGCCCGCGCCGCCGCGGCACTCGCCGAACGCACCGGCGTGCCCGAACACCCCGTCGCGGTGGTCCTCGGCTCGGGCTGGCGCGCCGCGGTGGAGCGCTTCGGCCCGGCGGTCGCCGACGTCCCGATGGGCGAACTTCCCGGGTTCGCCCCGCCCACCGCCGAAGGGCATTCGGGCACCGTGCATTCGGTGCGGGTCGGCGAGACCCCGGTGCTGCTCCTCGCCGGCCGCACCCACGCCTACGAGGGGCACGACCTGAGCCGCGTCGTGCACCCGGTGCGCACCGCCGTCGCGGCCGGCGCGCACACCGTCGTGCTCACCAACGCCGCCGGCGGCATCCGGCCCGACCACACGGTCGGTCAGCCGGTGCTGATCTCGGACCACCTCAACCTCACCGGCCGTTCGCCCCTGCGCGGCGCCCAGTTCGTCGACCTCGTCGACGCCTACTGTCCGGAGCTGCGCGCCCTCGCCCGCGAGATCGACCCCACCCTCGACGAGGGCGTGTACGCAGGACTGCCCGGCCCGCACTACGAAACCCCCGCCGAGATCCGCATGCTGCGCACGCTCGGCGCCGACCTGGTGGGCATGTCCACCGTGCACGAGACCATCGCCGCGCGTGCCGCGGGCGCGCGGGTGCTCGGCATCTCCCTGGTCACCAACGCCGCCGCGGGACTCACCGGTGAGCACCTGGACCACCACGAGGTCCTCGCGGCGGGACGGGCCGCCGCGACCCGTATGGGCGACCTGCTGCGCGAGCTGGCGGGCCGGCTGTGAGCCTGCGTTTCGGGACCGCCGGGCTGCGCGGTCCCGTCGGCGACGGACCCGGCTGCATCAACGAGGACGTGGTCGTCCGCACCACCGCGGGCCTGGCCCGATGGCTCGACGCGCGCGGGTGCGGCGGCGGCACCGTGGTCGTCGGCCGCGACGCCCGCACCGGATCCGCCGAGTTCTTCGCCGCCGCCACCGAGGTCCTCGCGGCCGCCGGTTTCGACGTCGTGGCCCTGCCGCGCCCGCTGCCGACCCCGGTGACGGCGTACGCCGTGCGGGCCCTCGATGCGGTCGCGGGCGTGCAGATCACCGCGTCCCACAACCCGGCCCCGGACAACGGTTACAAGGTCTACACCCGGGGCGGTGCACAACTGGTCGAGCCGGACGACCGCGAGATCGAGAGGGCGATCGACGCCGTCGGCGCGGCGACGTCCGTGCCGCGCACCGCCGTCGCGCCCACCGGGGACGACCTGGTGGCGCGCTATCTGGCGCGCGTCGCCTCGCTACCGCGCGGCACGGCGCGCACCCTGCGCATCGCGCTCACACCGCTGCACGGCGTCGGCGGCGAGACCGCCGTCGCGGCGCTGCACGCCGCGGGCTTCGACGACGTGCACGTGGTGGACGCCCAGTTCGCCCCCGATCCCCGCTTCCCCACCGTCGAGTTCCCCAATCCGGAGGAACCGGGGGCCGCCGATGCCGTGCTCGCACTCGCCGCCGACGTGGGCGCGGACATCGCGCTCGCCCTCGATCCCGATGCGGACCGATGCGCCGTGGGCGTCCCCACGCCCGAGGGCTGGCGGATGCTGCGCGGCGACGAGACCGGGGTGCTGCTCGGGGACCGGATTCTCGCGGGTGCCCCGCGCGGCGCGCTGGTGGCGACGACGATCGTCTCCTCGGCCCTGCTCGGCAGACTCGCCGCCGCACGGGGCGCCCGCTACGCGCAGACCCTCACGGGCTTCAAGTGGCTCGCTCGCGCGGGCGACGGACTCGTGTACGCGTACGAGGAGGCCCTCGGTCACTGCGTCGACCCGGATGCGGTGCGCGACAAGGACGGCATCGCGACGGCGGTCGTCGTCGCGGACTATGCCGCCGAATTGAAGGCTCGCCGAAGCACTCTCGTCGACGCGCTCGACGCCCTCCACCGAGAGTTCGGGCTGCACCTCGGCGATCAGGTCTCGATCCGGGTGGCCGATCTCGCCCGGATCGGGGCGATCATGAGCCGGTTGCGGTCCGCGCTGCCGGCCGAACTCGCCGGAGAGCCGGTCACGGCCACCGACCTCGCGGCGGCGAGCGGCCCGCTGCGCACGGACGCCGTGGTACTCGAGGGCGCGTCGGTGCGGGTCGTGGTCCGGCCGTCGGGCACCGAGCCGAAGCTCAAGTGCTACCTCGAGTCCGTCGCCGCGGACGGTGACCGCGACGGCGCGACCGCGCGGCTGAAGGCGTTGCGCGCGTGGGCGACCGGCCTCGGTGAGCGCTGACGCGCGACACCGGGCCGGTGACGGCCGCTTCTCGCGGTCGCCACCGGCCCGGCGGAGGAACGGCCACCCTCAGAGACGGTGTGGCACACCGTAGGTGATGACGGTGTCGTTGTTCGAGGTGACAGCCCGGGCGTACGGCCGGATCGTGACCGGGCCGAGTGCCCCCGAGACCGAGCCGTGGACTCCGGCCAGCCGGACGGTCGCCGACCGGCCGTCGAACTCCATGTCCTCGACGAACGCCACGTCGGTGATGCCGCCCGGCGAGAGATCGACCTCGATCTCCTGCGACGGGATGATCGACCCGCCGATCGTCGCGCCGGTGCTCGCGTCGAGCCCGAGGCCGAACTCGGGGGCGAGCTCGACGCCGATACCGAATTCGTTGCCGACCTCCCAGTCGAGACTGGGGGTGTTGATGTGCACGACGGCCCCGTTGAGCGCGACCGGGTAGCCGATCTGGTATCCGATGGTCAGCTTGGTGTCCTGGAACGAGTCGGCATCGGGCCCGGTGAAGTTGACCGACACCACCTCGTCGTGGAAGAACTCGAAACTGACGGGCGAGCTGTCGAGCGGCGGATAGGACTGGATCGACGTGTCGGCCTGAAGGACTTCGATGGCGTTGTTGTTGCCGAGGGGCAGCGTCCGGGCGTTGTCGACAGCGGCTCCGGCACTACCGGACCCCACCACCATGCCCAGCACGGCGGCCGCACCGAGTGCGGTGGCCCGGGCGCACTGTCGAAATCTGCTGCCGGAGAAGGTGTTGATCATCGAGCGGACCTCATTTTCGTGGGCGGTCGAGGACAGTGGACGTTCCAACCGATCACGGGGAGCGTAACCAGAGCGGGCCCGGAGAAAAGGAGAGTTGATCAACTTCCCCGAATCGAGACGGTGCCCGCCCGGTCGCTGCCGCTCGGATCGGGATCCTCGGCGCCCCACGCTCTGCACCGAAAACCTCTTCCGGGCTGGCATTTCGATGTCCATGCACCGCCCGTCGCCCGCGCGGCCGGGCACCACCGTCCAACCTCATCCGAAACTCTATTGTTATCCTGCAACAAAACAGACCATTCGGATAAAATGCGCGATACGGACGTTCGGGCGGATCGCCGATACCGCCCGAGCGGGTCCGCGTAGGGGGTCAGCGTGGGCCGAACTGCCGATCGCCGGCATCCCCGAGACCCGGAACGATGTACTTGTTCTCGTTGAGACCGTCGTCGATCGACGCGGTCACGAGCCGGACCGGGTGACCGGACTCGGACAGGGCTGCCACCCCCTCCGGAGCCGCGACCACGCACACCGCCGTGACATCGGTCGCGCCGCGCGCGACGAGCAGGTCGATCGTGTGCACCATCGAACCTCCCGTGGCGAGCATCGGATCGAGCACGTACACCGGCAGCCCGGACAGGTCGTCGGGAAGCGACTCGAGGTACGGCACGGGCTCGAACGTCTTCTCGTCGCGGGCCAGTCCGACGAAGCCCACCCGCGCCTGCGGGATGAGCGCATGGGCCTGCTCCACCATCCCGAGGCCCGCACGCAGCACCGGCACCAGCAGCGGTGGCTGCCGAAGGCGCACACCGACCGTCGTCGCCACCGGCGTGCGCACCTCGAACTGCTCGACCGGGGCGTCCCGGATCGCCTCGTACACCAGCATCTGGGTCAGCCGGCGCAGCGCGTAGCGGAAGGCTGCGTTGTCGCTGCGCTCGTCGCGCAGCGTGGTCAGGAGGGCAGCGGCGAGCGGGTGGTCGACGACGAGCGAATCCATGCCGGAAGGATAGAACGCCGTCGCTCGCCCGCCGTCGCCGACTGCTTCCCGGCACAGCCCACCGGCGCAGCCCGCCCGCACGGTCCGCCGCAGTCCCGTTTTCCGGACTCGCCCCGACCGCGGGGCACGTGTGCCATCGTGACAGTCGGGCCTGCGGACGGACGGGACGGGTGGGCATGTGGGACTACATCGACGAGCGCAAGGCGCAGATCGCCTTCAGCGCGTACCAGCATGTGAGCCTCGTCGTGCAGGCCGTGCTTCTCGCCACCGTCGTCGCCGTCGTGCTCGCGGTGGTCGTCACCCGGATCCCCCGGCTCGAACCGGTGGCCAACACCCTCAGTGCCGTCGGCCTGACCGTCCCGTCCTTCGCGCTGCTCGGCATCCTCGTCCCGCTCGTCGGGATCGGGGTGGCACCGGCATTCCTCGCGGTCGCCTTCTACGCGACCCTGCCGGTGCTGCGCAACGCGGTGGTCGGGTTGCGTGGCGTCGACGGCACCCTCGTCGAATCCGCACGCGGAATCGGCATGGGCGAGATCGGCACGCTCACCCGCGTCCGGCTCCCGCTGGCCTGGCCCGTCATCCTCGCCGGGGTGCGGGTCTCGACGCAGATGTCCATGGGCATCGCCGCGATCGCCGCCTACGTGCTCGGCCCCGGTCTCGGCTCGTTCATCTTCACGGGCCTGTCGCAGATCGGCGGCGCGAACGCACTGAACTCGGCCCTGGTCGGCACGATCGGAGTGGTCGTCCTCGCGCTGGCGCTCGACGCGCTGCTCCTCGCGCTCGGCAAGGTCACCGTCTCGAAGGGAATCCGTGCCTGACATGAACACGCCGCCGCCGTCCGCAGCGCAGATCAGCGGCACCGACATCGACCTGATCGACGTGGTCAAGACGTTCCCCGGGCAGGCGCGCCCGGCAGTCGACGGTCTGAGCCTGCACATCCCCGCGGGCGAGATCGTGATGTTCGTGGGCCCGTCGGGCTGCGGCAAGACCACGTCGCTGAAGATGATCAACCGTCTCGTCGAACCCACGTCCGGAACCATCCGGATCGGCGGCGACGACATCCGGTCCGCGGACGTCGACGACCTGCGGCGGCGGATCGGGTACGTGATCCAGGGCGGCAGCCTCTTTCCGCACATGACGGTCGCGCAGAACATTTCGATCGTGCCCCGGTTGCTGGGCTGGGACCGGCGGCGAACCGCGGACCGCGTCACCGAACTGCTCGAACTGGTCAACCTCGACCCGGACCGGTACCGGGACCGCTACCCGCGGGAACTGTCCGGCGGGCAGCAGCAGCGGGTCGGCGTCGCCCGGGGCCTCGCCGCCGACCCGCCCGTCGTGCTGATGGACGAGCCGTTCGGCGCGGTGGACCCGATCACCCGGCTCCGGTTGCAGGACGAGCTGCTGCGCATCCACGACGATCTGCGGAAGACGATCGTGTGCGTCACCCACGACATCGACGAGGCCGTCAAACTGGGCAGCCGGATCCTGATCATGCAGGAGGGCGGGCACGTCGCACAGTACGACACCCCCGAGACGATACTGTCGGCACCCGCGAGCCCGTTCGTGGAGAAATTCGTCGGTGCCGGTTCCACACTCAAACAGCTCTCGCTCAGCCGCGTCGCGGAGGTCGAACTGGCCGAACCCACCACCGCGGAAGTCGGCAGCTCCGCCGAGGAGGCCGTCGCACGCGCCAGGGCACGCGGGGACGACACCGTCGTCGTCCTCGACCGGCGCCGTCGTCCCGTGGCCTGGCTGTGGGTGCGCGAACTGCAGGGTTCGGGCACCGTCCCGGACGGCGACCCCGACGACCTGGTCACCCTCGACCGGCACGCCACCCTCAACGACGCACTGGACACGATGCTCGCCTCCGCTCACGGGGCCGCGATCGTGACGGGACGGCACGGCGAATTCCAGGGATTGATCAACTTCGAATCGGTGACCGGACGGATCCGCGGCGGTGAGTCGCAGTCCGCGGCCGCAGGCCCCGGTGAGACGGGACAGCACACATGAGCATCGACACCGAACCGGCGTCCTCCCGGGCCGGAACCCGTCCAGGTCCTCCCCCGCGCCGGCGCGGCGGTATCGCGATGCTGTTCGTCCTGCCACTCGTCGTCGCCGTGGTGTTCGCCGCCTGGGCGCTGTGGCGCGCGAACGCGGACCTCGACTCGATCGAGGCCCGCCAGCTCGAATGGGCCACCATCTCGACCCTCCTCCGCGAACACGTCGAACTCACGGTGGTCTCGGCGATCCTCGTCGTGGTGATCGCCGTCCCGCTCGGGATCGTCCTCACCCGGCCCGCGTCGCGCGCCCTCGCGCCCGTCGCGGTGGGTGTCGCCAACGCCGGGCAGGCGGCACCGGCCATCGGACTGCTCGTGCTGCTGGCCATCTGGCTGGGATTCGGATTCGGCACCGCCGTCGTCGCCCTGACCCTGTATGCCGTGCTGCCCGTCCTGCGGAACACGATCACCGGCATCGAAGGCGTCGATCCGACCCTCGTCGAGGCCGGGCGCGGCCTCGGCATGTCCGGGCTCGGCGTGTTGCTCCGGGTCGAGCTGCCCCTCGCCCTGCCGGTGATCATGACCGGCGTCCGCACCGCGCTCGTTCTGCTGGTCGGCACCGCCACCCTCGCCACCTTCATCAACGCCGGCGGCCTCGGGTCCCTCATCGTCACCGGCATCACCCTCTTCCGCTATCCCGTCCTCGTCAGCGGTGCGCTGCTGGTGGCGCTGCTCGCTCTTCTGGTCGACTGGGCGGGGCGCATGCTCGAGTTCACGGTCCGGCCGAAGGGGCTCCGCGCGTGACCGCGCGCCTGCTGTCCCGGCTCGCCGGAGCGCTCCTCGCGGCGTCGACGCTGGCCGCGTGCGGGTTGGGAACCGCCGGCGGGTTCGTCCCCACCGGCGAACTCGCGGGCCCGCTGCAGTCCGTCGAGCCGCTCGACGGTGCGAGCATCTCGGTGGGATCGAAGAACTTCTCCGAGGGCATCCTCCTGGGGAAGATGGCGGTGATCCTCCTGCGCTCGGCGGGCGCGGACGTCACGGATCTGACCAACATCCCCGGCAGTGCCAGTTCCCGCCAGGCACAGCTCGAGGGACAGGTCGATCTGCAGTGGGAGTACACCGGCACGGCCTGGATCGCCTACCTCGGACACGAGGAAGCGATTCCCGACGAGCGCGAGCAGTACGAGGCCGTGCGCGACGAGGACCTGCGCGAGAACGGTCTGGTGTGGCTGCCGCCCGCCCCCATGAACAACACCTACGGTTTCGCGGCCACCAGCGCCGACGCCCAGCGCCTCGGCGTGGCGTCGCTCTCCGACATCGCGAACATCCCGGTCGCCGAACGCACCTTCTGCGTCGAATCCGAGTTCGCCAACCGCAACGACGGCCTGCAGCCGATGCTCGACACCTACGGCATTCCGCTCGGATCCGGTGTCCCACGCGAGAACATCAGGACGCTCGACACCGGCGCCATCTACGAGGCGACGGCACGCGGCGACTGCAACTTCGGCGAGGTGTTCACCACGGACGGCCGGATCGAGGCCCTCGATCTGACCGTGCTCGAGGACGACCGGAAGTTCTTCCCCATCTACAACGTGGCGGTCGTCGTCCGCGAGGAGACCCTCACCGAGAACCCGCAGATCGCGGAGCTGTTCGCCCCCGTCTCCCGGAAGCTGACCGACGAGACTCTCATCGAACTGAACGGACGGATCGACGTCGACGGCCAGGAGCCGGCCGAGGTCGCCTACGACTGGCTCGTGCAGGAAGGCTTCGTCGAGTAGGACAGCGGCGGCCCCCACGACCGTGTCAGTGGACGAACTTCAGTCCCACCACGCCGCCGACGATCATGGTCAGGAACAGGATCTTCCATGCCGAGACCGATTCGTTCCCGGTCGCCATCGCGTAGACCACGGTGAGCACCCCGCCGATCCCCACCCACACGGCGTAGGACGTTCCCACCGGCAATCGACGCATCGCATAGGCCAGTCCCGCCATGCTCGCGGTCAGCGCCGTGACGAACACGACCGTCGGAACCAGACGGGTGAAGCCTCGGGATCTGTCCAATGCCGTGGCCCACACCGCTTCCAGCACCCCGGACACCACCAGCACCAACCACGACATCACAGGCTCCCTCGGGCCGTCTTGTCGCACACCGGGTACGGCGCCCCTCGTCCGGGAACCCGGGTTCCGGGCTCGCTTCCAAGGTCCCACAACCCGTGGCGGGGAACAAATCCGGCTCGTCGACGCGGAACCGGGGCACCACCCGCTGCGTCCAACCGGTCGAAGGACGATCCGTTTCACCGAGGGGGAGCAGCCCGAATGGACGCAGGCACCGGCAACCACGACGTGGTACGTGCCCGACCCGAGACGATCGCGGCGTTCGGACGCACCGCTACGGCCATGGCCGAGCGGCTCCACGAAGCCGCCGGCGAGGCACACGCGGTGGATCCGGCGCCACTCACGACGGCATTCGGTCCGGTCGGCGCCGCGTTCCTCGCCGCGTTCGCGGCCACCCACCGCGCCCACGAGACGGAACTGACCCGGCTCGGCGGCACCTTCGCGGCAATGGGTGCGGTCGCCGGTGCCACCGCGGCCGCCTACGAGCACGCCGTCACCGCCCAGTCGGCACTGCTGAAGGCCGCCGGAGCGCCGCGGTGACCGGCATGCCGGAGGTGGATCTGCTCACCGCTCCCCTGGCCGAGCTGCTGTCGGCGTTCGGCACCGGCGCCGTCGCCACCGATCCGGCCGCGGCACTGCGCTCCTGCACGGAACTGGTCGAGGGCGTACACACGGTGGGCCGGGCCGCGCTGGGCGAGCTCGCGTGGGACTGGGCGGGCGCTGCCGCCGAGACCGCCGTCCGCAGCGGCGAACGGGCCCTGGCCGACCTCGTCGCCGCCGCCGACCGCGGGACGGCCATCGCCGACGTCGCGGTGGACGCGACGACGACCGTCGTGACCGGCGCCGCCGAGATCGCCCGGCTGATCGACTCGTTCACGACGCTGGCCGAGCGCTCCGCTCCCCTTGCCGCCCTCCCGCAGGCACAGATGATGCTGCTGGTGGCGGCCGTCGAGCACATCGCAGCGGGACTCGACGTCCTGGCCCGGGTCACCTCGGCGCTGGCGGAGCACACGGCACGGATGGCAGAGCTGATGCCGTCGGATCCTGCCTCGGCCGCACCGCCGGGCCAGGATCCGGCCGTGTCGCCGGGCCAGGATCCGGCCGTGTCGCCGGGCCAGGGTCCGGCCGCGTCGCAGTCCGGCGAGCCGCGGGCCTTCGGCGGCCCCGGAACCGAGGTGCGGCTACCGGACGGCAGCGTGGCCGTCGCACCGAATCGGGCGGCGGCCGATGCGGTGCGTCACGCGCTCTCCCAGCAGGGCACGCCCTACGTGTGGGGTGGGACCGTGCCGGGGCAGGGCCTCGACTGCAGCGGACTGACCCAGTGGGCGTACGGACAGGCCGGAGTACAGATTCCGCGCCTGGCCCAGGATCAGGACGTGGGAACCGCAGTCGATGCGAGCGCGGTGCAACCCGGCGATCTCGCGGTGTGGGACGGGCACGTCGCGATGATCGTCGGAAACGGCCTCATGGTCGAGGCGGGTGACCCGGTGCAAGTGTCGCCGATCCGGACCACGAACAGCGGGATGGGATTCCAGGGATTCTTCCGGCCCACCGGGTGACACGGGAACCGATCGGTGCGGGTGCGCGTCCAAGTCCGGTATGGACACCCCGGAGACGACCATCACGACGGCGACCGCCCGGAACCGGGCCGGCACCATCTCGGTGCGCACCACCGAACAGGGCCTGCCCGTCGACCTTCACATCGATCAGAGCGAACTACGCTACGGCACAGCACAACTGGCCGAGCAGATCGTGTCGCTGTGCCGACTCACGACACTCGAGGCCGCCGCGCGGCACCGAGAGGAACTGGCGGACGGAGGCATGCCGGAAGGACTGCTGAACCGGCTGGGCCTGACCACCCACGATGCCGTGCAGCGGGCGCGCCGCGACGACGGGCACGCGGCCGGAACTCGTGCGGCGCTCCGGTGGTGAGCGCGATGTCGGCGAGCGACCAGCGCGTGACGGAGATCGTGGAGAGTGTGCGCACGAGGCTCGGGGCCCTGCAGG
Organism: Rhodococcus ruber; assembly: GCF_016804345.1. Classification (NCBI taxonomy): domain Bacteria; kingdom Bacillati; phylum Actinomycetota; class Actinomycetes; order Mycobacteriales; family Nocardiaceae; genus Rhodococcus; species Rhodococcus ruber. The sequence continues at coordinate 3,991,017 of NZ_CP044211.1, forward strand.
ACTGCGTGGCCGCGCTCGGCGTGGTCTCGGGCACTGCGACGAGTCCGGACGGTCTCGTGCGGGCCGAGGTGGACGGCAACGGCGCCCTGACCGGACTGTGGCTCGCCGAGACGTTGCGCGGGCACCGCACCCGGGACGTGGCGGCATCGATCCTGGCCACGGCGCACGAGGCCGCACGGGTCGCCGCCGCCGAACGGGCCCGTCTGCTCGGGGATCTCCGTGGCGCGCTCGGGTGACGGCTGTCTCACCGCCGCTCCGCTATGTCTTCGGCCCGGAGGTGGCTAGGCTTGGCGACCATGGCTGGAGACATCGTCCCGATCGAGCTCGGTCTCACCGACGGCGACGTCGCGACCCTCTGGGCGCCGCGGTGGCGCGAGGGCGACGACGAATGGGAGGCGTTCCTGGGCCACGGTGACGATCTGTATGCGTTCGGCGCGGTGGCCGAGCTCGTTGCGTTCGTCCGCTCCGGCGCCGACAACGACCTCGTCGAGCATCCGGCCTGGCCGGTCGTGTCGAAACTCGCGGCGGAGGAGTTCGAGCCGGACGAGAGCCATTCGTACGACCTGATCGGCGTGCCGGAACTCGTGGCGGACGACGCGGATCCGGAGTCCGTCGCCGAACTGCAGAACACGTTCGACATCGCGTCCGTCCTCGGCGACGTGTGCGAACTCGAGCCGGTGACGAAGTTCTTCGAGCGCGCCGAGATCGAGGCGCTGCTGAGCCACGGAGTCGCGGCGTTCGAGGGCCGCGAGGGCGTGGAACTGTGGAATCGGGTCGGCGCGGCCGTCGCCGAGGACTGGGACGCGGTGCTCGACGCGATCGACGGCGTCGTGAAGTCGCCCGAGGTGGACCCCGAACTCGTCGCCGAAGCCGAGGCGGAACTCGTCGCGGCCGAGGAGAACGTCGTCGAGGCCGAGGACGCGGCCGAGGAGGCGGAGGACGAGGAGTACGAGTTCGTCGACGGGGACGAGGACGAGGACGAGGAGACGAGCTTCTGGACCGCGGTCGGGATCGACCCGGTCAAGATCATCGCCTCCGACGGCACGTGGTTCACCCTGCGCTGCTACGTCGACGACGATGCGTTGTTCCTCGGCCGGGACGGGACGATCCTGGTGTTCCCCACCGAGCGGGCGCTGGCGCGCTATCTCGCCGACCACCACGACCACGACCTGGCGGCGCTGAGCACCTACGACGACATCCGGCACGCGGCGACGGACGGTTCCCTCGAGATCGACGTGACGGACGAGAACGTGTACGTGCTGCCCGGGATCGCGGACGACATCGAGCACGGCACCGAGGCGGTGGACGCCGATCAGCTGGATCTGGCGGTCGAGCTGTTCACCGACGCCGCGAACTACGCCGAGGACGACAGCACCGACGCCACGCTGGCCGGCTCCACCGAGCTGGGCTGGTTCGTCAACTACGTGCTCGAACCGGATCCGACACGGCTCGCGCCCAGCGCGCCGTTCACCGCGGAGGCAGAGGCGTGGCGGGCTCTCGAGCGGGAGTTCGAGGCCCGGCTGCACAAGCACTGATCGATCGCCGGAGCACCCGGCGCAGTATCGGCGGGGCGACCAGCCTCCCCGGCGGGTCCACCATCGCCGCGACCCGGAAGAATGCGCGGACCACCTCGGCATCCTGCACGGCAGCGGCGTGGACGAGCGGCAGATAGCGGTTGGCCACGCGCACTTTCGCGCCGCGCCGGCCCTGGACCTCCGGCCAGGCTAGGTCACCGCCGGTCGCCATGTCCCAGGGCACGGCGACGACCTTCGCCACGTCCCGGAACCACCGGTGCGGGTCCGGTTCCCGGCCGCGGGCAAGGTGTTCGGCGAGGAGCACGGCTTCGAACGCCGCGACGCTCATGCCCTGCGCGTAGATCGGGTCGAAGCTGCACACCGCGTCGCCGATCACCAGCAGCCCCTGCGGCAGCCGCCGGCACCGTTCGTATCGCAAGCGCCGGCTCGCCGGAAAGTGGTACGACCGGGGTGCGTCGAGCGGCTCGGCGTCCCGGATCGCGTCGTACACGTCCGGCCACGGCAAGGACCGCACGAAGTCCACCCAGCCCTCCGGTGAGGCCGGGGGCCGGTGACCGAGCATGCCGACCGCCGTCACGAGACAGCGACCGTTCTCGATCGTCTGGAGGGCGGCGCCGCGCGGGTCCGGCGGGGACGGCGCGAGCAGAATACCCAGGTCGCCGCCCATGCGTGCCGGATCGGCAGGGTAGGTACGGGTGACGTACGTGAGATCGACGCGGACCTCCTCCCGCTCGGGTGGGGGGTATCCGAGCTGCTCGAGCCACGCCGGGGTTCGCGAACCACGCCCGGTGGCGTCGACGACGAGATCGGCGTCGAGCACTTCCTCGACGCTGCCGTCCGCCCGGCGGAGCACGCGCACGCCGGTGACCCGTCGACCGTCACCGCTCACCATCGCCCCCAGCGCGTCGCACCGGTCGACGATCCGCACTCCGGGCAGTGCGGCGACGCGGGACCGGATCCGATGTTCGAGATTCGGCCGGCTCGCGCTCACCGCCGTCAGGCCGCTCTCCGTCTGCCGGAGGCGGTGGCCGCCGAGATACCAGCGCACGTCGCCGCACTGGTCCACCAGCGGCGCCCCGTCTGCGACGAGCTCCGCGGTGAGGCCGGGCAGCAGATTCTCGATGGCGCGCATCCCGCCGGCCACCAGCACATGGATGTGCCGTCCCTGCGGTACACAGCGCCGCGCCGCGGCACCGTCCGGCAGCCGGTCGTGATCGATCACCACCACATCCGAGTACGCATCCGACAACACCCGTGCGGCAAGCAAACCGGCCGTTCCCGCTCCGAGCACCACGGCACGATCACCGATTCGTGTCACCATTTCCGGCACCTCCTCGTTCGAGTGCGAGAAGCATGCGGCCGGATTGTGCTCGGTCACCAGTCCGTTCGGTGCTCGGTCGTGCTCACTGCCGGCGGCCGTACACCTCCTGGTCCCACAGCCACGACACGATCCGCTCCACACCTGCGGTCAGATGCCTGCGATAGGTGCTGAACGGCAGTCCGAGCGCCGCTGCGGCCGATTCCTGGGTTGCGGCCGGTCGCAGGTACGTCCGATCCACGGCCCGCAGCAGTTTGTCGTCGCGGGGGTGGTCGGCCAGGGTGGCGACCGCGTCGCGGAGCACCTCCTCGAGCAGCGCGACGTCGGGTTCCCCGGAGCCGGTCCGGTCGTGGAGCACTCGAGTTCGCAGCAGCGGATTGCGGGCGAGGAGATCGTGCCGCCGCAGGTCGTGCAGGCCCTGCTTGACCGACTGCGCGAACTCGGGTTGGGAGAGGACGAGCAGCACGGGTGCGCCGGGCGCGGACGGGGACGGACCGCGGGCCAGCGCCCGGTCCGTCACCCGCTCGAGCCAGGCGTCGACCGGGACGCGCCGGAAATCGTGGGCGAACAGACCGAACCGGCGGCCACCGACGACGAAATCGCCGCCGGCGACGCGCGGCAGATCGGCCACGGCGAAGTAGTCGTCCCACCGGTCCGGCTCGGCCAGGGCGAGCACGTCGTAGGCAAGGCCCCGGGTGGTGAGGCATCGCTGGATCGTGAGAATCGGGACTGCGTTGAGCGTCGGCGAGGGGTCCTGGTGCTCCTCCCGGTCCACGACGAACCGGGTCTGGGTGACGACCTCGCCCTCGCGCACCGGCGTACATCGCTGTGCGGCCCGCCATCCCGCCGCGGCACCCGGGTCGCGGACCCGATCCGCCTCGGCGGCACGGGTGAGATCCAGCAGCCCGATCACGCCGCGGACGGTCCCGTCCAGGTACCGGAGCACGAAGAAGCCGTCGGGTTGCCGTGCGAGCCACCACTGTGCGTGCCGGGCCGACTCCTCTCCCTCCGCGGTCCCGATCAGCTCGACGACCGCCGCGCGGTCGGCAGCGGTGGCGGGCTCGGGATAGTGCCGGCCCCAGCTCTCCCACTGCACGGGCGACAGCACGCCGGCGAGGTTGCGGAACACGAACTTGAGATCGAAGATCGCCTGCTGTTGCCGCCGGCCGGTCGTCGAGTCGAGCGCCCGATGGATGTGCCGCCACACGAGGCGGAAGACGTCGGCATAGCTGTCGGCGTCCCGCCACCACAGGTCGGCGTCGATGACGTCGCGGGCCAGGTCGTGAGGATGGAGCCCGTCGGCGCCGGTCTCGACGAAGGACAGGCTCCGAAGCCACCGGAACGCGTCGTGCGCACAGTCGTCGTCCGCGCCGAGCGCGTCCCGCAGGAGCGATTCCGTGGTCACGCGGGCGAGTGCGCACACCTCCAGTGCCCGCCGGTGGACCGTGCCGGGTTCCTCGTCGACGAACCGGCGCAGCAGAGTTCCCACCAGGTCGGGGGTCAGCGGATCGGCGTCGGCGCTGCCGCCGCGGAGCACCGCGTCGGCGAGCAGCGACAGCGCCAGGGGGTGGCCGTGGGTCACGCGGCAGAGACGCTCGTGCAGGTCGTCCCGGACCCCGGCGGCGCGCAGGTATTCGACGCTCTCCCGGGGAGCGAGGTTGCGCAGCGACACCACCCGCAGCAGCTCGCCCCAGGCGAGATCCGAGCGCCACTGCGGCGACGGTGGATCCCGCCCCGCGATCACGGTCACCGCGTCGTCCGGGAACCGCGGCAGCAGATTCCGGCGGATCCAGCCGTCGATCGGTGCGAGTGCCTCGTACGTGTCGATCACCGTCACGAGGCGTTGCCCGGACGCGGTGGCGATTCGGTCCGCGCCCACGTCGAGGTGCTTCTCCAACGCGGCGAGGACGGCGGCCGGATGGGGGACGAGGTCCCGCCCGTCGAGACGCACGAGAGCCGACCCGGCCCCCGCGGCGAGATCGGCGACCTCGTCGAGCAGGCTGGTCTTGCCGATCCCTCCGGGTCCGTACAGGTACAGCACCGAGAACGGGGACCGGGGTGCGTCGAGGGCGGCACGTACCAGCTCGAGTTCGGCCGCACGCCCGACGAACCGGCGGCGTCGGCGCGCGGCGAGCACGTCGCCGAGAGTTGCCGAGGGCGGGACGCGGTCCCTCATACCTCGACCCTACGAGGTGAGGTCCGCCGACGGTACTGTCCGCCGCGGGTACTGTCAGCCGATCAGGACGGCGTAGCCGGGCTTGATCACGTCGTCGATGATCTCGAGCCGCTGATCGAACGACAGGAACGCGGACTTCATCGCGTTGATCGTGAACCGCTCGAGGTCGGACCAGCCGTACCCGAACGTCTCGACCAGCCGCATCATCTCCTTGCTCATCGTCGTGTCGCTCATCAGCCGGTTGTCGGTGTTGACGGTGACGCGGAACCGCAGGCGTGCCAGCAGGTCGAACGGATGCTGTTCCAGGGTGTCGACGGCGCCGGTCTGCACGTTCGAACTCGGGCACAGTTCGAGCGGAATCCGCTTGTCGCGCACGTAGTTCGCCAGCAGACCGAGAGTGGCGGTGCCGTCCTCGGCGACGGTGATGTCGTCGACGATGCGCACACCGTGACCGAGGCGGTCGGTGCCGCAGAACGCGATGGCCTCGTGGATGGACGGCAGTCCGAATGCTTCCCCCGCGTGGATCGTGAAGTGCGCGCTGGCGGCGCGCATGTACTCGAAGGCATCGAGATGCCGGCTCGGTGGGTAGCCGGCCTCGGCACCGGCGATGTCGAACCCGACGACGCCGCGGTCGCGGAACCGCACCGCGAGTTCGGCGATCTCACGGGACCGGGCGGCGTGCCGCATCGCGGTGAGCAGCAGCCGCACCCGGATGGGCTGGGCACCGGAGGCCTCCACCGCGGACTCCCCCGATCGGAAGCCCTCGAGCACGTGCTCGACCACGGAGTCCAGGTCGAGTCCCCGCTCGAGATGCTGTTCGGGGGCGAAGCGGACCTCGGCGTAGACGACGCCGTCGGCGGCGAGGTCGAGCACGCATTCGCGGGCGACCCGCTCGAGGCCGTCCGGGGTCTGCATGACGGCCACCGTGTGCGCGAACGTTTCGAGGTAACGCTCGAGCGAGCCGCTGTCGGCCGAGTCCCGGAACCAGCGCGCCAGTTCGGGTTCCGTGCCGGCCGGCAGCCGGTAGCCGCAGGCCTCGGCCAGTTCGAGCACGGTTCCCGGCCGCAGACCGCCGTCCAGGTGGTCGTGCAGAAGTACTTTCGGCGCGGTCCGCAGCGCGGCTTCGGTCAGTGTCGTCGCCGGCTCCGTCATGCCCCGACGGTAGTCGGCTAGGCGGTGATCCGCTCGACGACGAGCGGTCGTGTCGCCGGCGCGGAATCGGCGATGTGCACGCCCTCGCCGAGGGTCGCCATCGCGGCGGGGAACTTCACCGGGGTGTCGGTGTGCAGGGTGGCGATCGTGTCCCCGGCGCGGACCCGGTCCCCCGGCTTCGCGTGCAGCTCGATCCCCGCCGCAGCCTGCACGGGTTCGCCCTGCCGTTCCCGGCCGGCGCCGAGTCGCCATGCGGCCACGCCCACCGCCATCGCGTCGAGTTCGGCCAGCACGCCGTCGCCGGGTGCGCGCAGTTCCTCGGTGTACCGGGCCGCGGGCAGCGGCGCGTCGGGGTCACCGCCCTGCGCGGCGATCATCGCGCGCCACCGGTCCATGGCGGTGCCGTCGCGCAGCCGGTCTGCGGGGTCGACGTCGTCGCGACCGACGGCGGCGAGCATCTCGCGGGCGAGGGCGAGGGTCAGCTCGACCACGTCCGACGGGCCGCCGCCGGCGAGCACCTCGACGGCCTCGCGCACCTCGAGGGCATTGCCGGCGGTGCGCCCGAGCGGGACGTCCATCCGGGTGAGGAGCGCGGTGGTGTGCAGCCCCTCGTCCTCGCCCAGCTCGACCATGGTGCGGGCGAGCTCGCGGGCGTCGCCCAGGTTCTTCATGAACGCCCCGGAGCCGACCTTGACGTCGAGGACGAGGGCGCCGGTGCCTTCGGCGATCTTCTTGCTCATGATCGAGCTGGCGATCAGGGGGATGGACTCGACCGTGCCTGTGACGTCGCGCAGGGCGTAGAGGCGGCGGTCGGCCGGGGCGAGATCGGCGCCGGCCGCGCAGACGACTGCACCCACCGCCGGGTCAGCGAGGATCTCGGCGATCTCGGCGGTGCTCAGTTCCGCCCGCCAGCCGGGAATCGCCTCGAGCTTGTCGAGGGTGCCGCCGGTGTGGCCGAGTCCGCGGCCGGAGAGCTGGGGTACTGCGACGCCGCAGGCAGCGACGAGCGGAGCCAGCGGAAGGGTGATCTTGTCGCCTACGCCGCCGGTGGAGTGCTTGTCGACGGTGGGCAGGCCCAGTCCGGTGAAGTCGAGACGCCGGCCCGAGTCGATCATGGCGGTGGTCCAGCGGGCGGTCTCGGCGCGCGTCATGCCCCGGAAGTAGACCGCCATCGCGAGGGCCGCCATCTGCTCGTCGGCGACGACACCACGGGTGAACGCCTCGATGATCCAGTCGATCTCGGCGCCGCCGAGTTCCTTGCCGTCCCGTTTGCGGGTGATGATCGACAGGGCGTCAGGCACGATCGGTCCCTCCCGCCTCGCGCACCGCGTCCAGGTCACCGGGCCCGAACGCGTCCGGCAGCAGTTCGGAGAGGGGCCGCGGACCGCGACGCGTGTCGACCTCGAGTTCGGGACCGCCGTGTTCGGCGAGGATCTGCCGGCAGCGCCCGCACGGGCTCAGGACGGCCCCACGCGCGTCGCAGACGGCGACGGCGCGCAACCGCCCGCCACCACCGGAGATCAAGTTACCGACCAGTACACATTCGGCACACAGGCCCACTCCGTGTGAGACATTTTCCACATTGCATCCGACGACGATCCGTCCGTCGTCCACGAGCGCCGCAGCCCCCACCGGGAAACGGGAGTAGGGTGCGTACGCGCGGCCCATCACCTCATGTGCTTTGGCGCGCAAGGTTTTCCAGTCTACGTCCGGCATGGTTGCCCATCCTGTCACGGTGGCCGATTCCACGGTCCACCGCCCCGCCCGGGCCAGATCACAGTTGGAAAGGCATACCTAACTTGTTATTTGGCGGCCGTACGAACCGCCACGCGAATTAGTTCCCGACTTTCGGATAGGACTAAAGTCGGTCGAAGTCGGTTCAGGTTCACGTCGAGCCCGTGCTGCGGAATCCCCCAGAGGCTGGAGAGGCTCGACGCGTCCACCATTGACGTTGGAGGCACAGCACTCGATGAGCAGCACGACTGAAGCCGCTCCCGCACCGGGGCGCACACGGTCGCTTTACCGGGGAGACCCGGGCATGTGGTCCTGGGTTCTGCACCGGATCACAGGCGTGGCGACATTCTTCTTCCTTTTCGTCCACGTCCTGGACACGGCACTCGTCCGGGTGAATCCCGAGACCTACGACAGTGTCATCGAGACCTACAAGAATCCCGTCGTCGGTCTCATGGAGCTCGGGTTGGTGGCGATGGTGCTCTACCACGCCCTCAACGGCCTGCGCGTGATGCTCGTGGACTTCTGGTCCAAGGGCCCGCAGTACCAGCGGGTGATGCTCTGGACGGTCCTGGCGATCTGGTTCGTGGTGATGATCCCGGCCGCCGGTCGCATCTTCTACAACATGTTTGCGGGGCACTGAGATGACTGAAGCCAAGACTCTCGGCACGGCGTACGACCGCCCGGCCAGCCTCGACAATCCGCGCTCCCCGCGCCGCGCCGCGAAGAACAACTTCGAGCTCTACGCCTGGTTGTTCATGCGCCTGTCCGGTCTCGCCCTGATCATCCTGGTGCTCGGCCACCTGTTCATCATGCTGATGCTGGACGAGGGCGTGCACCGCATCAACTTCGCATTCGTCGCCGGACGCTGGTCCAGCCCGTTCTGGCAGTTCTGGGACCTGTCGATGCTCTGGCTCGCGCAGCTCCACGGCGGCAACGGCCTGCGCACCGTCATCGCGGACTACTCCCGCAAGGACTCGACCCGATTCTGGCTCAACACGATCCTGGTCGTGTCGATGATCCTGATCATGGGCCTGGGCACCTATGTGATCTTCACCTTCGACCCCAACATCGTTGCGAGCTAGGGGAGCTACGACTTCATGCAGGAACATCGTTATGACGTGGTCATCGTCGGTGCCGGCGGCGCCGGCATGCGTGCGGCCATCGAGGCCGGTCCCCGCGCCCGCACCGCAGTTCTGACCAAGCTCTACCCGACCCGCAGCCACACCGGCGCCGCGCAGGGCGGCATGTGCGCCGCCCTCGCGAACGTCGAGGAGGACAACTGGGAGTGGCACACCTTCGACACCGTCAAGGGTGGCGACTACCTCGTCGACCAGGACGCTGCGGAGATCATGGCCAAGGAGGCCATCGACGCGGTGCTCGACCTCGAGAAGATGGGTCTGCCGTTCAACCGCACCCCCGAGGGCAAGATCGACCAGCGCCGGTTCGGTGGCCACACCCGTGACCACGGCAAGGCCCCGGTACGGCGCGCCTGCTACGCGGCCGACCGCACCGGTCACATGATCCTGCAGACGCTCTACCAGAACTGCGTCAAGCACGACGTGGAGTTCTTCAACGAGTTCTACGCCCTCGACATCTCGCTGACGCAGACCCCCGAGGGTCCCGTCGCCACCGGCGTCATCGCCTACGAGCTCGCCACCGGCGAGATCCACATCTTCCACGCGAAGTCGATCGTGTTCGCCACCGGCGGCTCGGGCCGGATGTACAAGACGACGTCCAACGCGCACACCCTCACCGGTGACGGCATGGGCATCATCTTCCGCAAGGGCCTGCCGCTCGAGGACATGGAGTTCCACCAGTTCCACCCGACGGGACTCGCGGGCCTGGGCATCCTGATCTCCGAGGCCGTGCGCGGCGAGGGCGGCATCCTCCGCAACGCCGACGGCGAGCGCTTCATGGAGCGCTACGCCCCCACCATCAAGGACCTCGCGCCCCGCGACATCGTCGCCCGCTCGATGGTGCTCGAGGTGCTCGAGGGCCGCGGCGCCGGCCCGAACAAGGACTACGTCTACATCGACGTGACGCACCTCGGTGAGGACGTCCTCGAGGAGAAGCTCCCGGACATCACCGAGTTCGCCCGCACCTACCTCGGCGTCGACCCCGTCACCGAGCTCGTGCCGGTGTACCCGACCTGCCACTACGTGATGGGCGGCATCCCCACCAAGATCAACGGTGAGGTGCTGCGCAACAACGAGGACGAGGTCCCGGGCCTGTACGCCGCGGGCGAGTGCGCCTGCGTCTCCGTCCACGGCGCCAACCGTCTCGGCACCAACTCGCTGCTCGACATCAACGTGTTCGGCCGTCGCGCCGGCATCGCCGCGGCCGAGTACGCCAACACCCACGACCACGTGGACCTGCCGGAGGACCCGGCCCGCAACGTCGTGGAGTGGCTCGAGCGGATCCTGGGCGCGGGCGGCAAGGAGCGCGTGGCGGACATCCGCAGCGAGCTGCAGCAGTCCATGGACAACAACGCCTCGGTGTTCCGCACCGAGGAGACGCTCACCAAGGCGCTCGAGGACATCCACGCGCTGAAGGAGCGGTACAAGAACATCACCGTCCAGGACAAGGGCAAGCGCTACAACAGCGACCTGCTCGAGGCCGTCGAGCTGGGCTTCCTGCTCGAGATGGCCGAGGTCACCGTCGCCGGTGCGCTCAACCGGAAGGAATCGCGCGGCGGTCACGCCCGCGAGGACTTCCCGAAGCGCGACGACGAGAAGTTCCTCAAGCACACCATGGCCTACAAGGAGGGGACGGAGCTGATCTCCCCCATCCGCCTGGACTACAAGCCGGTGGTGCAGACCCGCTACGAGCCGATGGAGCGGAAGTACTGATGACAACCCTCGAGAAGAACGAAGCCGACGTCTCGAACCTGCCACCCGTGCCCGAGGGCGCCACGATGGTCACCCTCAAGATCGCGCGGTTCAACCCCGAGGACGGCAAGGGTCAGCACTGGGACAGCTTCCAGGTTCCGGCGCTGCCGTCGGACCGCATGCTCAACCTGCTGCTCTACGTGAAGGGCTACCTCGACGGCACCCTCACGTTCCGCCGCAGCTGCGCGCACGGGGTGTGCGGCTCGGACGCCATGCGGATCAACGGCGTCAACCGCCTGGCCTGCAAGATCCTGATGAAGGACATGCTGCCCAAGGACGGCAAGCCGGTGACCATCACCGTCGAGCCGATCCGCGGCCTGCCGGTCGAGAAGGACCTCGTCGTCGACATGGAGCCCTTCTTCGACGCGTTCCGCGCCGTGAAGCCGTTCCTCATCGCCACGGGCAACGAGCCCACCCGCGAGCGGATCCAGTCGCAGGCCGACCGTGCCCGGTTCGACGACACCACCAAGTGCATCCTGTGCGCGTGCTGCACCACCTCGTGCCCGGTGTACTGGAACGACGGCAGCTACTTCGGTCCCGCCGCCATCGTCAACGCGCACCGGTTCATCTTCGACAGCCGTGACGAGGGCGCCGCCGAGCGTCTCGACATCCTCAACGACGTCGAGGGCGTGTGGCGCTGCCGCACCACCTTCAACTGCACCGACGCGTGCCCGCGCGGCATCCAGGTGACGAAGGCGATCCAGGAGGTCAAGCGCGCGCTGCTGTTCGCTCGCTGATCCCCGTACCCGACGAAGGCTCCGCACTCGATCCGAGTGCGGAGCCTTCGTCGTCGTGTCAGCCCGGGACGACCACCCCGCGGCCGCGGATGCTGCCCTCGCGTAGCCGCCGGTAGGCCGTGGGTCCCTCGTCGAGGGTGAACGTCTCGGTGTGGATGTCGAGCCGGCCGGCACGGGCCAGGTCCACGACGTCCATCAGCTCGGACCGCGTGCCCCAGTACGGCGTCACGACGGACGCGCCGAACGGGATCATGAAGAAGCCGACCTTGGCGTGGGCGCCGGCATGGATGCCGACCACCGAGATGTGCCCGTCGATCGCGACCACCTGCTGCGCCGTGTCGATCGTCGACTGGGCGCCGACGAAGTCGAACACCGCCGTCGCGCCCTCACCGCCGGTCAGCTCCCGGATCGCGTCCGCCGCCCCGGCGCCCGACTTCACCGCTGCGTCGGCGCCGACCTCGCGGGCGAGCGCGAGTCGGTCGTCGTCGAGATCGACGGCGATCACGCGGGCCGCGCTGACGGCGCGCAGGATCTGGATGCCGACGTGCCCGAGTCCGCCGACCCCGATGACGACCGCGGTCGAGCCGGGTCCCAGCAGGGGCAGGACCCGCGAGATCGCGTGGTACGGCGTCAGGCCCGCGTCGGTGAGCGGAACCGCCGCGACGGGGTCGAGGTCCCCGATCGGGACGAGGTGGCGCGCCGAGTCGACGATCATGTACTCGGCCATCGACCCGGGCGAGCCGAGACCGGGCGGGGTGATGCCCAGCTCGGCGGCGCGGGTGCAGTAGTTCTCCCGGCCGCGCGCGCACGCGTGGCACGCACCGCACCCCCACGGTCCGTACACGGCGACGGCGTCCCCCGTCTCGAATCCGGTGACGCCGGCGCCGAGTTCGGCGACGGTGCCGACGCCCTCGTGGCCGAGGGTGAGGGGAAGACCGTAGATGTACTGCTCTGCCGGCATGTCCATCACGAAGATGTCCGAGTGGCACAAGCCGGCCGCGGTGACCTTCAGCAGGATCTCACCCGGCCCGGGCGCCGGGGTGGGGACGTCGACGACGACCGGCTCGGAGCCGATCTCGGTGTACTGGAGGGCTTTCATGCGCCCGACTCTACGGCCGGGAAGGTGCGCCCGCCCGGCACTGGAGCGAATCTTCCGCTGCACGACGCCGGCCGTTCCGGCTCCGGACGTCAGGCGGTTCGGACGAGCATCTTGCCGACGTTGCGCCCGCGCATGAGGTCGAGGAAGGCATCGACCGAGTTGCCGATGCCGTCGACGATCGTCTCGTCGAACACCACGTCGCCGGCCGCGAGCCACGGCCCCATCTTCGCCGCGAACTCGGGGAAGACGTGGGTGTAGTGGCCGAGGGTGAAGCCCTGCAGGGTCAGGCCGCGGGTGATGATGTTGGCCATGTTGTCCGGGCCCGCCGTGCGTTCGGTGTTGTTGTACAAGGCGATCGCGCCGCACAGGGCGGCCCGGCCGCCGTCGCGCAGGACGTCGAGGGCCGCCTCGAGATGGTCGCCCCCGACATTGTCGAAGTACACGTCGATCCCGTCGGGCGCGGCCCGGCGCAGCTGACGCCGCACGGGCGCCGACTTGTAGTCGAACGCGTCGTCGTAGCCGTAGCGCTCGGTGAGCATCGCGACCTTGCTCTCGGAGCCGGCGGAGCCGAGCACCCGGCTCGCTCCCTCGAGCCGGGCGATCTGTCCGGCGGCGGTGCCCACCGCTCCGGCGGCCCCGGAGACGAAGACGGTGTCCCCCGGCTGCATGCGGGCGATGTGCATCAGACCGACGTAGGCGGTCAGTCCCGTCAGCCCGAGGATGCCGAGGTAGGCGGAGTTCGGGACCCCCGGCAGCTCGTCGACCACGCGGAAGGCGGCGGCGTCGCCCTGCGCGACGTCGCGCCAGCCCAGATCGTGCAGTACGACCGAGTCGACGGGGTGGGCCGGCGACGTCGACTCCACGACGCGGCCGACGGCGCCGCCGGTCATGGTCTCCCCCAGGGCGAACGGCGGGATGTAGGACTTCACGTCGTTCATCCGTCCCCGCATGTAGGGGTCCACCGAGACGAACTCGTTGACGACGCGGACCTGGTTCGGGCCGAGGTCGGGCAGGTCGACCGTCACGGTGCGGAAGTCGTCGTGCGACGGCCAGCCGACGGGGCGCCGGACCAGCTGGATCTGGGTGCTAGAGGTCACCGGGTGTGAACCTTCCTCACGTATCGAGCCGCCGGGACAGTCCCGGCGACTCCGGAGTATTGAACTGACCTTTCCAATATATACTGGACCGGTCATTGCACAACGGGGATCGGAAGGACGCATGGGACGGCCACCGGGGTTCGACGCCACCGATGTCGTGGAAAGAGCGCGGGATTTGTTCTGGGACAAGGGTTTCGAAGCCACGTCCGTCCCCGAGCTCGAGCGGGCGACCGGCCTGAACAGGTCGAGTCTCTACAACGCCTTCAGCAGCAAGCGCGGGTTGTTCGACGCCGCCGTGCGGGACTACCTCGACCGCGTCGTGCGTCCCCGGCTGCGCGTCCTCACCGACGAACCCGTCGCCGCCGATGCGGCGGCACGCTACTTCCGGGCGCTGGCCCGCACCGTCGCGGCCCTGCCGGACGACTCGCCGCGCCGCGGCTGCCTGCTGCTCAACAGCGCCGCGGGCCTCGCCGCGCACGACGAGGCGCAACGTGCGGTCGTCGCCGCCTACCGCACCGAGCTGGCGACCGCGTTCGGGCACGCGCTGCGCGCCCTCGATCCCGCCGCCGACGACGAGACGCTGGCCCACCGGGTACGGGTGCTGGCGTCGCTGTCGCTGAGCACGCTGCTGCTCGCCCGCATCGACCGCGACGAGGCGGTCGCTACCGCCGAAACCGCGCTCGCACAGCTCGACGAATGGCGCGCGAGCGCTCGCTGAGCAGGACCCCGCCGACCGCACCGGCACCGACGAGCGCCAGACCGCCGCGCAGGCCGGGACCCTCGTGCACCTCCACCCGCGGCGTGATCCGAGCCAGCTCCGGGGGCGGCACGTGGGCCAGGACCAGATTCTCCTTGGACGACGCCGCCCACGCCGTGGCGAACAGCAGCATCCGGGCGGTCAGGTTCGCGAACACCAGCACGCCGAGGATCGGGCCGAACGCCACCCCGGCGGGACCGCTGGTGACCCGGGAGAGGTAGATCGAGCCGACCTGCTTGAACACCTCGAACGCCACGGCGGCGAGCAGGCCGGCCCGCATCGCGCTGCGGAAGGTGACGGGCTCCCGGGGCAGCCGGGCGATCACCCAGGTGAACAGCAACCACGTCGCGCACACGGCGAGGGCGATCGTCGTCACCGTCAGCGCCACCCCGATGCCGGGCACGTTCTCGAGCCGCAGCACCCCGACGAAGAGGTCCATGACGGGTCCGCGGCTCGCGGCCGACAGGGCCAGCGACGCCACGATGGCGAGTCCCAGGCCGAGGAGGGTCAGTGCGTCGTTGACCTTGGTGCGCACGAACCCGTCCTTGACATGCGGATGGTCCCACATCGCCGTGAGCGCGTCCCGCAGGTTGGTGATCCAGCCGATCCCCGCGTACGCGGCGGTGAGCAAGCCCACGGTTCCCACCGCGCTGCGGGACGCGATCGCGGAGTCCACCAGGCCCTGCACCGTCGCGCCGAGCTCGCCGGGGATGTTCTGGGCGATCGCGGTCTGCAGCTGCTCGAGGGTCTCGGGCCGGCCCGCGAGCACGAAACCGGCCACCGAGAACGACAGCATCAGGATGGGAATCAGGGACAGCACACTGAAGTACGTGATTCCCGCGGCGTAGTAGTCGCCCTTCTGCTCCTGGTACCGCAGGCCGGCCCGTACCAGGTGGTCGAGCGACGGATGCGCCGCTCGTTGCCGCTCGAGAAACCCCGGTTTCGACGGTTCGGTGGAATCGTCGGCCATCGGTGGGCAGCTCCTTCCGCGTTCCGCCGCCCCGGGCTGTGTGCGGGGCACGCCCCGGCTACTTGCGGGGCAGGAATCCCACCCTGTCATAGACCTGCCCGAGTGTCCGGGAAGCCACCTCGCGGGCCTGATCGGCACCGGTCGACAGGATGCGCAGCAGCTCCGCCTCGTCGGCGAGGTACTCGTCGACCTTCGCCTGCAGCGGCACGACGAACTCGGTGAGCACCTCCGCGGTGTCGGCCTTGAGATCGCCGTACCCCCTGCCCGCGTAGCCGGCGACGAGTTCGTCGACCGGCCGGCCGGACAGCGCGGCCTGGATGGTGAGCAGGTTGCTCACGCCGGGCTTGTTCTCGGGGTCGAAGCGGATCTCGCGCTCGTTGTCCGTCACCGCCGACTTGATCTTCTTGGCCGACACCTTCGGATCGTCGAGCAGGTTGATCAGGCCGGCCGGGGTGGCCGCGGACTTGCTCATCTTCGCCGTGGGGTTCTGCAGGTCGTAGATCTTGGCGGTGCCCTTGATGATCTGCGGCTCGGGAACGACGAACGTCTTGCCGAACCGGGTGTTGAACCGCTGCGCGAGGTCACGGGTCAGCTCGAGGTGCTGACGCTGATCCTCCCCCACCGGCACGCGCTGCGGCCGGTACAGCAGGATGTCGGACGCCATCAGCACGGGGTAGGTGAACAGACCGACGCTGGCGTGCTCGGTGCCCTCCTTGGCGGACTTGTCCTTGAACTGCGTCATCCGGCTCGCCTCACCGAAGCCGGTGATGCAGCTCAGCACCCACGCCAGCTCGGCGTGCTCGGGTACCTGGCTCTGGACGAACAGCACCGACCGGTCCGGATCGATGCCGACGGCGAGCAGCTGAGCGGCCGCGCGCAGAGTGCGCCGTCGCAGCCCCTTCGGATCCTGCGGCACGGTGATCGCGTGCAGATCGGGGATGAAGTAGTAGGCGTCGAATTCGTCCTGCAACGGAACCCACTGCTGCAGCGCGCCGAGGAAGTTCCCGAGATGGAACGAATCGGAGGTCGGCTGGATACCCGACAGCACCCGCGGCCGGGCGGTCGGCGTGGTGGTGTTCTGTTCTGCAGTGCTCGCCATGGTTGTCGATACTTTCACGTGCGTGGAGAGCCGCTCCCGGGAGGTCGGCTCCGATCGCGGGGTCCGCCCGGGTCAGCGGAACTGCACGGTGACCGGGGCGTGGTCCGACCAGCGCTCGGCATAGGTGGCGGCCCGCTCGACGCGGGCCTCCTTCGCCCGGGCGGCCAGCCCGGCCGTTGCGAGGTGGTAGTCGATCCGCCAGCCGGCGTCGGTGTCGAACGCCTTGCCGCGGTAGGACCACCACGAATACGGGCCGTCGACGTCCGGGTGCAGGGCGCGCACCACGTCGACCCAGCGGCCGTCGGCGAGGAGGGCATCGAGCCAGGCGCGCTCGCCGGGCAGGAACCCGGACTTCTTCACGTTGCCCTTCCAGTTCTTGATGTCACGCTCGGTGTGGGCGATGTTCCAGTCCCCGCACACCACCATGTGCCGGGCCGCGGCCTCGACCTCGGCGGCGCGGTGGTTCAGGTGCGCCGCGAACGACGCCATGAACCGCTCCTTCTCCTCCTGCTTCGGGGTGCCGGCCTCCCCGGTGGGCAGGTACAGACTGCCGACGGTCAGATCGCCGAAGTCCGCCTCGACGTACCGTCCGGAGGCGGCGAACTCGTCCTCGTCGAACCCGACGCGCGAGGAGTCGGCGGGGCGCCGGGACAGGATCGCCACCCCGGCACGGCCCTTGGCCTCCGATTCGGCCGACACGACGTACCACCCGGCATCGAGGGCCGGCGCGATCGCCGCGTGGAACTGCTGCTCGGTGGCGCGCACCTCCTGCAGGCACACGATGTCGGCGGGCTCGGTGGCCAGCCAGGCGAGCAGGCCCTTGCCGGCGGCGGCACGGACACCGTTGACGTTGACGGTGGAGACGACATGAGGCACGCCGGTCACCGTAGCGGACGGTCCCGACCCGGAACGACGACGGGACGCCCCCGGCAGGGGCGTCCCGTCGTGTGCGGTCCGTGCGTCAGGCGCGGGCCTTCTGGAGGTTCTCGTCGAGCGCGGCGAGGAACTCCTCGGTGGTCAGCCAAGCCTGCTCGGGCCCGATGAGCAGGGCGAGGTCCTTGGTCATCTGGCCGGCCTCGACGGTCTTGATGACGACGTCCTCGAGCTGCTGGGCGAACTCGATCACCTCGGGGGTGTTGTCGAGCTTGCCGCGGTGCTCGAGACCACGGGTCCAGGCGAAGATCGACGCGATCGGGTTCGTCGACGTCGGCTTGCCGGCCTGGTGCTGCCGGAAGTGCCGGGTGACGGTTCCGTGCGCGGCCTCGGCCTCGACGGTCCTGCCGTCCGGGGTCATGAGCACGGAGGTCATCAGGCCCAGCGAACCGTAGCCCTGCGCGACGGTGTCCGACTGGACGTCGCCGTCGTAGTTCTTGCAGGCCCAGACGTAGCCGCCCTCCCACTTGAGCGAGGAAGCGACCATGTCGTCGATGAGACGGTGCTCGTAGGTGAGTCCGGCGGCGTCGAACTCCGCCTTGAACTCCTCCTCGTAGATCCGCTGGAACTCGTCCTTGAACATGCCGTCGTAGGCCTTGAGGATCGTGTTCTTGGTCGAGAGGTAGACCGGGTAGTTCTGCTGCAGGCCGTAGGACAGCGAGGCCCGCGCAAAGTCCTGGATGGACTTCTTGTAGTTGTACATCCCCATGACGACGCCGCCGTCCTCGGGAATCCGGCACACCTCGTGCTGGATCGGCTCGGAGCCGTCCTCCGGCGTGAAGGTGATGGTGACGGTGCCCGGGCGGTCGACCTTGAAGTCGGTGGCGCGGTACTGGTCGCCGAAGGCGTGACGGCCGACGATGACCGGCTTGGTCCAGCCCGGCACCAGGCGCGGCACGTTCGAGATGATGATCGGGGCACGGAAGATGGTGCCGCCCAGGATGTTACGGATCGTGCCGTTGGGCGAGCGCCACATCTTCTTCAGGCCGAACTCCTCGACCCGGGCCTCGTCGGGAGTGATGGTCGCGCACTTGACGCCGACGCCGTGCTTCTTGATGGCGTTGGCCGCATCGACGGTGACCTGGTCGTCGGTCGCATCGCGGTGCTCGATGCCGAGGTCGTAGTACTCGAGATTCACATCCAGGTAGGGATGGATCAGCTTGTCTTTGATGAACTGCCAGATGATGCGGGTCATCTCGTCGCCGTCGAGTTCGACGACCGTTCCTTCAACCTTGATCTTGGACATGTGCGCTTCGCGTCCTCCTAGGAAGTGTCCCTGGTCCCAAGTCGATCCCACTTTGTGGGTGCGATCGTGGTCGGCTCAATGAACCATTTATGGCGTGCTCACACGTGCGGAACACGGTCCAAACAAGACGAGCGTACTGCTATCGCCCCGGTCCGCCAAGCGCACCCCCGGCTACCCGCGGGTAACTTTCACCTGCTCAGGCGCCCTCTCCCGGCAGGCACGGGTCGCCTACCGAAGCGTCCGTCCGAGCCGCTAGACTCGCGCCAGGTCATGAGTACCAGCGTGAAGCCCCGGCTTGCTGGTCGGCAACCCTCCGGCCAGGGTGGGGTGCTCCGGGTGATGACCCGGTCGTCCGGCGACACGCCGCACGACAAGCCGGTCCGATGGAGGTATTCGTCATGAGGGTTGTGATCATGAGCTGTCGTCACTAGCCGCCCCGACCTCCCGACCACGGCCAGTAAGGACATCATGACCGACAGCGAGAACACCCGGCGCGAAGACGGCTGGAGCTTCGAGACCAAGCAGATCCACGCAGGACAGCCCGCCGGCGGCGACACCCGCGCCCGCGCCCTGCCGATCTACCAGACCACCAGCTACACCTTCGACAACACCGACCACGCCGCCGCCCTGTTCGGCCTCACCGAACCCGGCAACATCTACACCCGCATCATGAACCCCACCCAGGACGCGGTCGAACAACGCATCGCCGCCCTCGAGGGCGGCGTCGCCGCCCTGCTCCTCGCCTCCGGCCAGGCCGCCGAGACCTACGCCCTCCTCAACCTCGCCGCCGCCGGCGACCACCTCGTCGCCAGCCCCTACCTCTACGGCGGCACCTACAACCTGCTGCACTACACCCTGCCCCGCCTCGGCATCGAGGTCACCTTCGTCGACGACCCCGACGACCTCGACCAGTGGCGCGCCGCCGTCCGCCCCACCACCCGCGCCTTCTACGGCGAAACCATCGCCAACCCCAAAAACCACCTCCTCGACATCCCCGGCGTCGCCGCCGTCGCCCACGAGCACGCCCTGCCGCTGATCGTCGACAACACCGTCGCCACCCCCTACCTGATCCGCCCCCTCGAGCACGGCGCCGACATCGTCGTGCACTCGGCCACCAAATACCTCGGCGGCCACGGCACCGCCATCGCCGGGGTCATCGTCGACGGCGGCACCTTCGACTGGACCGCCCCCGGACCCGACGGCACCGCCCGCCACCCCCAGTTCACCACCCCCGACCCCAGCTACCACGGCGTGGTCTACGCCGACCTCGGCGCCCCCGCCTACGCCCTCAAGGCCCGCGTGCAACTGCTGCGCGACCTCGGCGCCGCGGTCTCCCCGTTCAACGCCTTCCTCATCGCCCAGGGCCTCGAGACCCTGAGCCTGCGCATGGAACGCCACGTCGCCAACGCCGGCAGGGTCGCCGACTTCCTCGCCCGCCGCCCCGAGGTCACCGCCGTCGCCTACGCCGGCCTCGACTCCTCCCCCTGGCACCAGCGCGGCCGGGCCCTGGCCCCGCGCGGGACCGGCGCGATCGTCACCTTCGAACTCGCCGGCGGCGTCGACGCCGGCAAGAAGTTCGTGAACGCGCTGACCCTGCACAGCCACGTCGCCAACATCGGCGACGTGCGCTCGCTGGTCATCCACCCCGCCTCGACCACCCACTCCCAGCTCACCGCCGCCGAACAACTCGCCGCCGGCGTCACCCCCGGCCAGGTCCGCCTCGCCGTCGGCATCGAACACATCGACGACATCCTCGCCGACCTCACCACCGGCCTCGAGGCGGTCGCGTCTTGACGGCGCGCGTCGACCGGCGCCACGTGGAACTGCCGCCGGAGGACGGCCGTCTCGGGACCGTCGACATCGGGCCGCTGACGCTCGAGTCCGGCGCCACCCTGCCCGACGTGACGGTGGCGGTGCAGCGTTGGGGCCGGCTGTCGCCGTCACGCGACAACGTCGTCCTCGTCGAACACGCCCTCACCGGGGACTCGCACGTGACCGGGCCGGCCGGAGCCGAACATCCGTCGCCCGGCTGGTGGACCGGGATGGTCGGTCCGGGCGCGCCGATCGACACCGACACGTGGTGCGTCGTGGCGACGAACGTGCTGGGCGGCTGCCGCGGCACCACCGGACCGGGTTCGCCCGCCCCGGACGGCAAGGCGTGGGGCTCCCGGTTCCCCGGCATCACGGTGCGCGACCAGGTCGCCGCCGAGGTCGCGCTCGCCGATGCGCTCGGCATCGACAGGTTGGCGGCCGTGACCGGCGGGTCGATGGGCGGCATGCGGACGCTCGAATGGATCATCGGGTATCCGGAACGGGTGCAGGCGGCCCTCGTCCTTGCCGTCGGGGCCCGCGCCACCGCCGACCAGATCGGCACCCAGACCACGCAGATCGCCGCCATCACCGCCGACCCGGACTGGCAGGGCGGGGACTACTACGGAACCGGACGTGTGCCGCGGACCGGGCTGGGCATCGCACGGCGGATCGCGCACCTGACCTACCGGACCGAGGGCGAACTCGACACCCGCTTCGCGAACTCCCCCCAGGGAAGCGAAAACCCCTGGAACGGAGGGCGATACGCGGTACAGAGCTACCTGGAGCACCAGGCCGACAAACTCGTCGCGCGGTTCGACCCCGGTACGTACGTCGCGCTCACCCAGGCCATGAATCGGCACGACGTCGGACACGGGCGGGGCGGTGTGGCCGCGGCACTCGGCTCCACCCCGGTACCGACGATCGTCGCCGGTGTGGATTCCGACCGCCTGTATCCGCTGCGCCTGCAACAGGAGATCGCCGACGGCCTGCCGGGCTGCGACGGGCTGCGCGTCCTCGAGTCCCGGGACGGTCACGACGGTTTCCTCACCGAGGCCGGCGCCGTCGCCAAACTCCTGACCGAGCTCGTCACCCTCGCACGAGGCTGAGGGCCGCGCGCCGCCGGGCCGCCGCGGCCCGGCGGCTCATCCGGTGCCGAGCGGATCGATCGAGACCGCCAGCGCGATGACGAGTCCGCCCACGACGAGGAGCGCGGACACGTCGAAGGCCCGGCTGCGCACGGCGAGCACCCCGACCTGATCCTCGGGGACCCACAGGCGCAGCAGACCGGCGAGCAGGGTGGCGCTGCCGAAGACGAACGCGCCACGACGCCACCGGTCCGCCACCACGAGGATCACCGCCGCGGCGATGACGACCGTCACCGCCAGCAGCGGCAGGTTCCGCCGGGCCAGCCGCAACCAGCGCTCCGCGCCGGCCAGGTGCACCACGGGCTCAGCGGCCGGCGAGCTGTTCGGCTCGCTCGACCACGTTCGCCAGCAGGAACGCACGGGTCAGGGGGCCGACGCCACCGGGATTGGGCGAGAGGAACCCGGCCACGTCGCCGACGTCGGCGGCCACGTCGCCGCGCAGGCCCTCCGGGGTCCGGCTCACCCCCACGTCCAGGACCGCCGCACCCGGCTTGACCATGTCCGCGGTGATCAGTCCCGGCACACCCGCAGCGGCGACGACGATGTCCGCACGCCGCACCTCCGCCGCGAGATCCTTCGTGCCGGTGTGGCAGAGGGTGACCGTCGCGTTCTCGCTGCGGCGGGTGAGCAACAACCCGATCGGGCGGCCGACGGTGACGCCGCGGCCCACCACCACCACGTGGGCACCCGCGATCGGGACCTCGTACCGGCGCAGCAGATGCACGATGCCGCGCGGCGTGCACGGCAGGGCCGCCTCCTTGCCGAGAACCAGGCGGCCGAGGTTGATCGGGTGCAGACCGTCGGCGTCCTTGTCGGGATCGATGCGCTCGAGCGCGGCGTTCTCGTCCAGGTGCTTCGGCAGCGGCAACTGCACGATGTAGCCGGTGCAGCCGGGGTCGGCGTTCAGCTCGTCGATCACCGCGTCGAGCTGCTCCTGCGTCGTGTCGGCGGGCAGGTCGCGGCGGATCGAGTTGATGCCGACCTTGGCGCAGTCGTTGTGCTTGCCGCGCACGTACGCCGCGGATCCGGGGTCGTCGCCGACGAGCACGGTGCCGAGCCCGGGGGTGATGCCCTTCGCCTTCAGCGCGGCCACGCGGGCCTTCAGGTCCTCGAAAATCTCGTCGCGGGTCGCTTTGCCGTCCAGGATCGTCGCAGTCACGGCCACCATTGTCTCAGGTCGCCCGGCAACGTCGGACGCAGCCTCACCGGCGGAGGTGCTCGCGTACCCGGACAGCCGCGCGTCCGGCACCGCACGGCCGTCCGCCCCGGGCGTGGACGGTCCCCGGCGGCACCGCCGGAGGTGCGGCTGGCAAGCTGAATCGGTGTTCCGAGTGATGTTCTACGAGCCGCGCATCCCACCCAACACCGGTAATGCGATCCGCATGGTGGCCGGGACCGGCTGCGAGCTGCATCTGGTGGAGCCGCTCGGATTCGATCTCTCCGAGCCGAAACTGCGGCGTGCGGGCCTGGACTACCACGATCTGGCGTCGGTGAGCGTGCACGAGGACCTCGAGGTCGCGTGGGCCGCGCTGCGGCCGGAGCGGGTGTACGCATTCACCGCACATGCGAGCGTGTCGTATGCCGCGCTCGAGTACCGGCCCGGCGACGTGTTCCTCTTCGGGCCGGAACCCACGGGACTGCCCGACGAGGTGCTCGCCGATCCCCACGTCACGACCCGGGTGCGGATTCCGATGCTGCCGGGCCGGCGCTCGCTGAACCTGTCGAACGCGGCGGCGGTGGTCACGTACGAGGCGTGGCGTCAGCACGGTTTCGCGGGGGCCGTCTGAACCGGCCGGGCAACGGACCCATCCACGCCGGGGACGGCCCCGAATCCCCTTCGACGCCGCGCGGAGCCTCGTCGTGGGGAAACGCCGCAACTGTGGGAACGTGGAACGGGGAGGTGGAGACGTCGTGACTCTTGTCGTGCTGGTCGACCGCGACGGTCGGGAAGTGGGAACGGCCGAGAAGGTGGCAGCCCACCGCCCTCCGGCTCCGCTGCATCGCGCATTCTCGGCGTTTCTGCTCGATGCCGACGGCAACGTCCTGCTGCAGCGCAGGAGCCTGGACAAATACCACTTCGCCGGCCTGTGGGCCAACAGCTGCTGCGGGCATCCGCTCCCGGGTGAGAGCGTGCTCGAGGCCGCGGCCCGGCGCAGCTGGGAGGAACTGGGTGTGCACCCGTCGGGCCTGCGAGAGGTGGCCTCGGTCGTCTACTCCGCCCACGATCCGGGTTCGTCGCTCATGGAGCACGAATTCGACCACGTCGTCGTCGGACGCGTGCACACGGCGCCCCGTCCCGTCCCGAGCGAGGTGGCCGAGGTGCGGTTCCAGTCCCTCACCGAGGTCGTGCGCGACGTGGAGCAGTCCCCCCAGGTGTTCGCGCCGTGGATGCCGCACGTCCTCGGCGCGGTGCTACCGTCGCTGGCCCGGTAGGCCGGCGGCTCCGTCCCGGGCGACGGCCCGGACGTCGGTGTCCCGCCTCTCGTTGCGCTGCACGAAGAACGGACTCCGCATCGAATCGTTATACGTCGTTATCATTTCGTGATTTTCCCGCGTCGGCCGTGACACCGGCGCCGGGGACTCTCGGTATCCGGACCGATTCCGGGGCACCCGGCGACGCGCTCGCCGCCCGGCAGTCGGACGAACGACTCGGAGAACAGACATGGCGGCACCACATCTTCCCCACCGTCCGAAGAATCCGTCGGCACTGCTCGAGGATCCACACGCAGGCGTCGCCCTCACGGGCGTCCTCACGGTCGTGGGTGCGCTCGTCGCCGTGGCCATGGTCGGTTCCGCGCTGCTGGCCGTCGCCCTCGCCGCCATCGTGGCAGGCGCCGTGGCGATCGTCGCCGCCGCGATCTGACGGCAGGCCGGACGCTCCCGTGCGAGCGCGCCCGGTCAGACCCCGACTTCCACGTCGCGGCCGGACTGCTGCCAGGCCACGGTTCCGCCGGTCACCGACACGGCGTTGATGCCACGTCCGACCAGATAGCCGGCGGCCTGCGAACTGCGTCCACCGACCGCGCAGATCACGTAGACCGTGTCCGCGTCCGGAATCTCGTCGGCGCGGGCGACGAACTCGCTGAGCGGGATGAGCGTCACCCCGGGCACCCGCACCTGCAGGTACTCGTCGCGCTCACGGACGTCGATGACGGGGGCACCGGCGGCGAGCGCGGTGTCCAGGGTGGCCAGGCCGACCTCACGCATCCTGGTCGTTCCTCTCCGGGTTCGGGACTGGTTCCAGTCTGCCCCGCCGCGCGACGAGCCGGACGACCACGTAGACGACGGCTGCGCACACGGCGAGAAACCCCACCCACGGTAACGCGACCCCCAGAGCGACCACCGACCCGGCCAGCGCCGAGCGCAACGCACCCCATCCGGCGAGGACCCCGTCCACGAAACTGTCCCGGTCCGCCCGGCGCTCCGCCGAGATCTCCACGGTCAGCGTGGACAGCTCGATCTGGTCGGCGAGGTAGCGCTGCTGGGCGACGAGACCGTCGAGTTCGCTCTGACGCTGCGCCAGCGCGTTCTCTGCCTCGATGAGGTCGGCGGTGGTCGCGGCCGAGGCCATCAGCGCGCGCAACCGGTCCACCGACGACTGCAGGGCCGCGATCCGCGCCTCGAGATCGGTGTACTGGAGCGTGACGTCCTCGCGGGTGGTGGTCAGGCTGGTCACGTCGCCGAGCCCGCGGATGTCCTCGATCGTCCCGGTGAGCCGGTCCGCCGGCACCCGGACGGTCAGCACACTGGCGGCGCCCGGCTGCTCGGTGACCGAGTCCACCCGGCCGCCGGCCGCCTCGACGAGCGTCACCACCTGTCGTCCGGCAGCGACCGGATCGCCGGCACGCAGCACCAGGTGCCCGGTGACGATCTCCTTGCGCGAAGTGGGCTGCGCGTCCGCAGGTGCCGATTCGCGGGTGCCGTCGGACAGGGACGGCTGCGGTGGTGCGGCCGCGGTTCCGTCACCCGCCCCCTCGCCGCCTCCGGCGCATCCGGCGAGGAACAGCAGGGCGAGCAGGATCACCAGCGGGCGTCGCATGCCGCAGGATGCTAACGGAAGTCGCGGGACTTTCCGGTGATGCGCAGATCCATGCGCTGCAACCGGTCCGCGACCACCGTCACCGCTCCCTCCGCGTTCTGCACCCGTCCGCGTACCAGCAGCGCCGGTGCGGTGTGCGCGAGCGTGCGGTACCGCGCCCACAGCCCCACGGAACACACCACGTTCACCATCCCGGTCTCGTCCTCGAGGTTGAGGAAGGTCACGCCCTCGGCGGTCGCGGGTCGCTGCCGGTGCGTGACCGCGCCCCCCACGAGCACCCGCGCCCCGTCGGCGACCTGCAGCAGCTGCGCCGCCGGCACGACGCCGAGCGCGTCGAGCTGCGGGCGCAGGAACTGGGTGGGATAGCTGTCCGGGGAGATCCCCGTCGCCCACACGTCCGCGGCGGCCAGCTCGACATCGCTCATGCCGGGCAGTGCGGGGGCCTGCGTCGACGCGCCGACGCCGGGCAACCGGTCCGGCCGTTGCGCCGCAGCCGCGCTCGCCGACCACAGCGCCTCCCGGCGGGTGATACCGAGGCCCCCGAGGGCTCCCGCCGTGGCGAGGGCCTCGGCCTGGACGGTGCTCAGCTCGACCCGCCGGGACAGTTCCGGGAACGACGCGTAGGGGCCGTGCGCCGTGCGCTCGGCGACGATCCGTTCGGCGAGCGCGTCACCGAGGTGGCGGACCGCGCCGAGGCCGAGACGCACGTCCCGGCCGCGGTTCTCGGTGGTGGCCTGGGCGAGGCTCACGTTCACATCCGGTCCGTGGACCACGACACCGTGACGGCGGGCGTCGGCGACGAGGGACTGCGGGGAGTAGAACCCCATCGGCTGCGCGCGCAGCAGGCCCGCACAGAATGCCGCCGGATGATGCAGCTTGAACCACGCCGAATAGAACACCAGGGCCGCGAAGCTCTGCGAATGACTCTCGGGGAAACCGAAATTCGCGAAGGCATAGAGCTTTTCGTAGATGCGGTCGGCAACGTCGCCGGTGATGCCGTGCCGCTCGCGCATGCCGTCGTAGAGCCGGCCGCGCAGCCGTTCCATCTTCGCGGTCGAACGCTTGGCCCCCATCGCCCGGCGCAGCCGGTCGGCCTCGGCCGCCGTGAACCCGGCGGCGTCGACAGCCATCTGCATCAGCTGCTCCTGGAACAGCGGCACCCCGAGGGTGCGTTTCAGGGCCTTCTCGAGGCAGGGATGGTCGTAGGTGACGGGTTCGAGCCCGTTGCGGCGCCGGATGTACGGGTGCACGGACCCGCCCTGGATGGGACCCGGCCGGATGAGCGCCACCTCGACCACCAGGTCGTAGAAGACGCGTGGCTTCAAGCGCGGGAGGGTGGCCATCTGCGCGCGGGACTCGACCTGGAACACCCCGACGGCGTCGGCGCGGCGCAGCATCTCGTACACCCCTTCCTCCGCGAGATCGAGACGAGCGAGATCCACCGTGACTCCTTCGTGCTCGGCGACGAGGTCGATCATGTAGTGCAGCGCGGACAGCATGCCCAGTCCGAGCAGGTCGAACTTCACCAGTCCCGCGGCGGCACAGTCGTCCTTGTCCCACTGCAGCACGGTGCGGCCCGCCATCCGGGCCCATTCGACCGGGCACACGTCGGCGACGGGACGGTCGCAGATCACCATCCCGCCGGAATGGATGCCGAGGTGGCGCGGCAGTCCTTCGACCTGTGCGGCGAGTGCGAGGACGGACGGGGGGATGTCGGTGTCGGGCTCCTGTTCCACGCCGTGCCACCTGGTGACCTGGCGACTCCAGGCGTCCTGCTGGCCCTGCGCGTAGCCGAGGGCCCGCGCCATGTCGCGGACGGCGGACTTGCCGCGGTAGGTGACGACGTTGGCGACCTGAGCGGCGTGGGTCCGCCCGTACTTGGCGTAGACGTGCTGGATGGCCTCCTCCCGCCGGTCGGACTCGATGTCGATGTCGATGTCGGGGGGTCCGTCGCGTTCCGGGGACAGAAAGCGTTCGAAGAGCAGCTCGTTGCGGACCGGGTCGACGTTGGTGATGCCGATGGCGTAACAGACGGCGGAGTTGGCGGCCGAACCTCGCCCCTGGCAGAGGATGTCGTTGTCCTTGCAGAAGGTGACGATGTCGTGCACCACGAGGAAGTAGCCGGGAAAGTTCAGCCGGCCGATGACATCGAGTTCGTGCTCGATCTGCCGGTAGGCCGCCGGATCGTCCTCGGGGGTGCCGTAACGGTGCCGCGCCCCGTGCAGGGCGAGTTCGCGCAGCCGGCTGAGTTCGGTGTGCCCCTCGGGTACGTCGAACGGGGGCAGGTTCGGGGCGATGAGCCGCAGGTCGAACGCACAGTCCCGGGCGAGTTCGGCGGCCCGGCGGACCGCACCGGGGTGGGCGGCGAACAGGTGCGCCATCTCCGCGCCGGAACGCAGGTGGGCGCCCCCGGTCGGGAGGAGCCGGCCCGCGGCTTCGTCGAGACTCTGCCGGTCGTGGATGGCGGCCAGCGCTGTCGCCAGTCGCCGGCGGTCCGGCGTGGCGTAGTGGGCCGCGGTGCTGGCGATGCACGAAAGACCTCGGCGATCGGCGAGTTCCGCGAGCAACGCGTTGCGTTCACCGTCCTCGGGGAGGCCGTGGTGCGTGAGCTCGACCGTGACCCGGTCGGCGCCGAAGCGCTCGACGAGGTCGCGCAGGGCCGTCTCGGCCGCCTCGGGGCCCCCGACCTCGAGGGCTCGGCGGACGTGCCCGCGGCGGCAGCCGGTGAGGATCTGCCAGTGCCCGCCGGCCGCATCGGTGAGCGCGTCGTAGTCGTAGCGCGGCCGGCCCTTCTCCCCACCGATCAGATGCGCGGCGGCAATCTCGCGGGACAACCGCCGATACCCCTCCTGCCCGCGCGCGAGGACCAGGAGGTGCGTCTCGTCCGGCGCTCCGGCGGCGAGGGAGAGTTCGGCGCCGAACACGGTGCGCAT
This sequence comes from Rhodococcus ruber, assembly GCF_016804345.1. NCBI lineage: Bacteria > Bacillati > Actinomycetota > Actinomycetes > Mycobacteriales > Nocardiaceae > Rhodococcus > Rhodococcus ruber. The sequence goes on from NZ_CP044211.1 coordinate 4,019,687, forward strand.
CCCCAGTTCGCGGGCAGCTTCGGCGAAGCGCACGACGCCGTAGAGACCGTCGTGGTCGGTGAGCGCAACGGCTTCGAGGCCGAGACGCACCGCCTCCTCCACGAGTTCCTCGGGACCGGAAGCACCGTCGAGGAAGCTGAACGCCGAGTGGGCGTGCAGTTCGGCGTAGGGCACGACGGGCCCGTCGGGCGGCCGGACGCGCGGTTCGTACTCTCCGCGGGTGCGCGACCAGGCGGGACTGTCGCTGCCGTCACCGGGGAATTCCACGTCGCGTCGGGGCCGGCCCGACAACACGCGTTCGAGCTCCGACCAGGTCGGCGGCCCACTCCCCCAGCCCATCCCCGCACCGCCTTCGGCTCGACCGTCCTCGCTCATCGTACATATGTTCGAATTGCGCGGCCCGCCGGGCGGGACGGTCACCGCCGCAGTTCCGCCGACGTTCCCAGCCGCCCCAGCTTGTGGGGGTTGTTGACCGCGTAGAGGCGGGTGATCCGGCCGTCCTCCACCACCAGACTCACCGCAGCGGCTGCGCCCTCCACCTCGAAACGTGCGCCCGGCATCCCATTGAGCCAGGCACCGGCCGCCACGAAGCCCGGGGCCTGGGCGAGGCGGATCAGCAGCGCCGCCAGCTTCTCGGCTCCGGCGATCGGCTTCCGGGCCGCCGGCACCACCCCGCCGCCGTCGGCGATCGCCACCACGTCCGGGGCGAGCACCTCCATCAGGCCCTGCACATCGCCCGTCGCGAGGGCCGTCATGAACTTCTCGACCACCGCCAGCTGCTCGGCCGGCTCCACCCGCATCCGCGGTCGCCGCGCCGCGACGTGCCGGCGGGCACGGTGGGCGATCTGCCGGACCGCGGCCGGGGTCTTGCCCACCGCCTCGGCAATCTCGTCGTAGGGCGTATCGAACACCTCACGCAGGACGAACACTGCCCGCTCGACCGGACCGAGGGTCTCCAGCACGGTGAGCATCGCGATCGAGACGCTCTCGGCGAGTTCGGCGTCCTCGGCCACGTCGGGAGTCGTGAGCAGCGGCTCGGGCAGCCATTCCCCGACGTACTCCTCGCGTTGCCGCGCCAATGCCCGCAGCCGGTTGAGCGCCAGCCGGGTGACGATCCGCACCAGATAGGCCCGCGCGTCCCACACCTGCGTCCGGTCCACATCCGCCCACCGCAGCCACGTCTCCTGGACGACGTCCTCGGCGTCGGCGGCAGAGCCGAGCATCTCGTAGGCGACGGTGAAGAGCAGGTTGCGGTGGGCGACGAACGGGTCGTCGGTCACGACTTCGACGCTACGGCGAGCGGCTCGAGATTGCAGGCGGCGGACAACCCCTGCGACTCGATGCCGAACGCGGTGTTGGAGCGGGTCATGAAGTTCGTCAGCGCGATGTAAGCGGTCAGCTCCACCAGCGCGGCTGGGCCGAGTGCCTCCAGCAGCCGGGCCGACAATTCGTCGGTGACCGTCGGCGGCGTCTGCGTCATCGCCTCGGCGTACTCCATGACGTCGCGCTCCAGCGGCGTGAAGACATCCGACTCACGCCACCGTGGCACCTCACGCGCCTTCGCCACGTCCAACCCCTTGTTGTGGGCATGGAAGTAGCCGAGATCCAGGCAGAAACTGCACCCGACCAGGCTGGCCACCGCCATGTGGGCGAACGACTTCAGGTTCTCGTCACACCGGTCCCACTTCTGGATCCGGCGACCGACCCCGAAGCCGAAGTTCAGCACCTTCCGGTTGTGCCACATCACCCCCACCCCCTCGGGCACGTCCCCGAGCATCTTCCGGGACATCCGCTCGACGAGCGCGCCGTAGATGCCGGTCAGCTCCGCCTTCGGGATCCTGGTGCTGCTGGTCATGATTCCTCCTTCGGTTGCTTGCTCTCTCGGCATGGAGACACCGGCCACGAATCGAATGTGACATTCGAGCCGGAATTCACCGGGCCGGAAATCGCTGCCGAGGGACGGCTCCCGGCAGGGGACAGCCGTCGAGCACTCCACCGGCGTGGGTGCCGCCAAAACCGGACGACTGGTTTTTCGGTGGTATGCTGGGAGCGCTTCCAGAGACAGACCTCCGGGACGTGCCTTGTGCCGCGGCACGGACGGGCCTCTGGTGGCACCGCAGGGAGCGGAGGGGTGAGGGTCCGTTCGGGCAGGCTCGGGGGGCCGGCCCGAACGGACCACCCCCGGTCCGCACCCGGTCACGCAGGGCGGCCGACAATGCGAGGAGTGGAGATGACCCGGGACTGCGTCGGTGCACCGACCGTCGAGCCGGCAGCCACTCCGGCCGCTGCGAATCCGCCGTCCGAGGCTCCCGCGGTCGGGCGCCCGGCCCAGCAGCGCGCGATCCGGACCCGACAGCAGATCCTTCTCGCCGCCGCGCGGTTGTTCGCCGACAACGGCGTGCACGGCACGGCCCTCGCCGAGGCCGCAGCCTCGGCCGAAGTGACCAAGGGAGCGCTGACCTTCCACTTCCCCACCAAGGACGCCCTGGTGCAAGCGTTGATCAGCGAACAGCAACAGCGCACCCGTGCCGCGATCGGCACCGTCCTGCACGCCGACGGCCCCGCCCTCGAGCAGCTGGTCGCGCTCACCCATGCGCTCGGACGGTTGTTCAGCGAAGATCTGATCGTCCAGGCCGGACTGCGGCTGACCGGCGAGTACGAACGCGCCGACCGCGAGGCCTACCGAAGCTGGATCACGGTGTTCGAAGCCCTGTTCCGGCGTGCGTCGGACGAAGAGGAACTGAGCGCCCGACTGGACCCGGCCGCGCACGCCCGGTTCCTCGTCTCCTCCGTCGCGGGGGTGTACCTGCTGTCGATGGTTCTCGCCGACCGCGCGGACCTCGAGGCCCGCCTCGACCAGATGTGGGAGCTGTTGCTCCCCAGCATCGTCCGGGCCGATCGGCACGATCGGATCCCGGCGATCCGCTCTGCGCGCTGACGGGTCCCCTGCCGGTTCGCGACGAGAAGGCGGTTCCCGCGGCACCGGCCGAGCCTCGGGCCCGGCAACCACCCGCTCGTCAGAGGAACCCCCCCGTTCGGTCCGCCGGGAGCACCCGCGCACACCGGTCCTTTCGGGGTTGTCCCCCAGTCCGATTTCCGGTGTGTGCCCGGATGTGCCGCCCCGCCCGCCGCAGCAGTATCGATCTCGTGAAGCGGGTCCTGCTGCAACTCTCCGGCGCGCTCGTCGCCGTGATCGTCGTCCTCACGGCGATCGCGGGCGGCCTCGTCGCGCACGCGTGGAACTCGGCGGTGGTCGACACCACCGGCCGGGTCACCTTCGACCGTGCGCTGCGCATCCCGCCGCTCGCGACGAGCACGATCGCACCCGACGGGGTCCGCGTGTTCGACCTGACCATGCAGCGCGGCACCACGGACCTCGGGCACGGTCCCGGCACCCGGACCTGGGGCGTGAACGGGTCGTACCTCGGGCCGACGCTGCGTGCCGGCCGCGGCGAACAGGTCCGGGTGAACGTCACCAACGAGCTCGACGAGGCGAGCACCCTGCACTGGCACGGCATGCACCTGCCGGCCGCCGTGGACGGCGGCCCGCACCAGCCGATCGCCCCGGGGGCGACGTGGAGTCCGCAGTGGACGGTCGACCAGCCGGCCGCGACGCTGTGGTACCACCCGCACCCGCACGGCACCACCGCCGACCACGTCTACCGCGGGATCGCCGGACTGTTCCTGCTCGACGACCCGGCCGGCGGTCCACCCCTGCCCGACCGGTACGGGATCGACGACATCCCACTCGTGGTGCAGGACAAGCGGTTCGACCGTGACCAACTCGCCACCGACGGCGCGATGTTCGCCGCCGTCGGCCTCCTCGGCGACGAGATCGTCGTCAACGGCACCCCGCGGCCCTACCTCGACGTCACCGCCGAGCGGATCCGGCTGCGGTTGCTCAACGCCTCCAACGCTCGCGTGTACAACTTCTCCTTCGACACCGGTCTGCCGTTCCTGCTCGTCGGCACCGACGGCGGCCCGCTCACGAATCCGGCACCGATGCGCCGCATCCAGCTCTCCCCCGGCGAGCGCGCCGAGATTGTCGTCGCGCTGCCCGCGGGCGCGACGACCGTGCTCCGCAGTACCCCGCCGGACCTGGGTGCGGACTTCTGGCAGACCAGGTTCTCCGGCGGTGACGACGAGTTCGACATCCTCGAGCTGCGCGCCGCGCGCACGCTCACGCCCAGCGCGCAGGTGCAGGGGGAACCGGTCACCCACGAGGATCCCGGTCCCCCCGACGTCACCCGGCACCTGGACCTCACCGGCTCCGGCACCATCGACGGCCGCGAAACGGACATGTCCCGGATCGACCAGACCGTCGCCGCCGGCGCCACGGAGGTGTGGGAGGTCCGCAACAGCAGCGGCACGATCCACAACTTCCACGTCCACGGGACGAGCTTCCGCGTTCTCGGTGACGGCCACCCCGCCCTGTCCGGCCCGAAGGACACCGTCTACATCGCACCGGGGCGCACCGTCCGGCTGCTGATGCGGTTCACCGGTCACCCCGATCCCGCGACGCCGTACATGTACCACTGCCACCTGCTCCGGCACGAGGACGACGGCATGATGGGGCAGTTCGTCGTCGTCGGCCCGGATGCGGCGCCGCCACCCGAACCGCCCGCCCACACCGTCGTCCACGAGTAGCGTGCGTCCCATGACGTCCGCGATCCGGATCGAGGGACTGGTCAAGCGATTCGGACGCTTCACTGCGCTCGACGGCCTGGATCTGGAGGTCGCCGCGGGCGAGGTGCACGGCTTCCTCGGCCCCAACGGGGCCGGCAAGTCCACCACGTTGCGGGTCCTGCTGGGTCTGCTCCGGCCGGACGCCGGGCACGTCGGGCTGCTCGGCGGCGACCCCTGGCGCGACGTGGTGAGCCTGCACCGACGGCTCGCCTACGTGCCGGGCGACGTGAGCCTGTGGCCCGGAATGACCGGCGGCGAGGCGATCGATCTGCTCGGCCGGTTGCGCGGCGGACTCGACCGGCGGCGCCGCGCGGCCCTGCTCGACCGGTTCGAACTCGACCCGACCAGACGCGGCCGCACCTATTCGAAGGGCAACCGGCAGAAGGTGGCGCTCGTCGCGGCCCTGGCCTCGGACGTGGAACTGTTGCTGCTCGACGAGCCGACCTCGGGGCTCGACCCGGTCATGTCCGCGGTGTTCCACGACGAGATCACCCGGGAGAAGCGGCGCGGACGGACGGTCCTGCTGTCGAGCCACGTGCTCAGCGAGGTCGAGACGCTCGCCGACCGGATGAGCATCATCCGCGACGGCCGGGTCGTCGAGACCGGCACGCTCGAGGACATGCGTGCGGATCTGCGCTCGACGATCGACGCTGTCCTCGCCGCCCCCGTGGCCGACCCGGCGGCACTGACCGCGCTGCCCGGGATCCACGACGTGCGCATCGACGGCCCGCGCGTGCACTGCGCGGTCGAGCACGGCCACGCCGGCCCGGTGCTCGCGGCTCTGGGCCGCAACGACATCCGCAGCATCACCGTCTCGCCACCGTCCCTCGAGGAGTTGTTCCTGCGGCACTATCACCGGCACGGCCGCGACGGGCAGACCCCGACGTGAGGGCCTCGTGGACGGGGATGCGGCCGCTGCTGCGGGCCACCGCCGAGCAGGACCGCGGCAACGTCGCGCCGTGGATCGTGCTCGTCACGGCGCTGTCGGTGTCGTCGGTCCTCGCCTACGGCTGGGTGTTCCCGGACGCGGCGAGCCGCCGCACCCTCGATGCCACCCTCGGCGCGAACCCGGCACTGCGGGTCGTGTTCGGCCCGGCGCGCGACCTGACCTACGCGGACGGATTCAACGCGTGGCGGGCCGGGGCGCTCGGCGCGTTCTTCACGGCCCTGATGGCGATCCTGGCCGTCATCCGCAACAGCCGCGCCCACGAGGATTCGGGTCAGGCCGAACTCGTCGCCTCGGGCGTCGTCGGCCGCCAGGCCCGGCTGGCGACGGCCGTCGCGTGGTCGTCGCTGGCCTCCGTCGTGCTCGGTGTCGTCTGTGCGGGCGCGACGATCCTCGTCGGCGGCGGTGTCGCCGACTCGATCACGCTGGCCGCGACGTTCACCGCGTCCGGGCTGGTGTTCGGCGCGCTCGCCGCGGTCACCGCCCAGCTGGGGTCCTACGCGCCCACCGCCACCACCCTGGCGATCGGGGTGCTCGGAGCCTGTCTGCTGGTCCGCGCCTACGTCGACGTGGTCGCCCCCGACGGGTGGGCGATCTGGACGACCCCGCTGGGCTGGGTGCAGCAGGTTCGCCCGGCGGCGGGAAACGACTGGTGGCCCCTGGCGGCCTGCCTTGTGCTGACCGCGGTACTGCTGTTGATCGCGTTCGTCCTGCAGGCCCGGCGCGATTTCGGGGTCGGTGTGATCGCGCCGTCGCCGGGGCCCGCAGAAGGCGGGGCGGGAACGAACGTGTGGGGCCTGGCGCTGCGTCTGCACCGCGGCGCGCTCGCCGCGTGGACGACGGTGTTCGTGGCGCTCGGGGTGGTGTTCGGTTTCATGTCCACCACGTTCACGGAGGTCTTCGCCGACAACCCGGCGCTCGGCTCGCTGCTCGGGAGCGGACGCGGCTCGCTCGTCTTCGGTTTCGTGGTGACGATGCTGCAGCTGATGGGCATCGTCGCCGCCGTGTTCGGGGTCCAGGTGATGATGCGGCTGCGCGCCGAGGAACTGGCGCTGCGCGTCGAACCGGTGCTGGCCGGGGCCCTGACCCGGACCCGGTACTTCGCGTCGCACGCGGGAATCGCGCTGCTCGCCCCCGCGGCGGCGCTGCTCGTGGGGGCGACGCTGTTCGCGTACGTCTCGTCGGCGCGGGGTGGACGGATCGCGGCCGGGGATCTGATCCGCCAGGCGCTCGTGACGATTCCCGCGGTGTGGGTGCTGGTCGGGTTCGCGGTCGCGGTGATCGGCGCCCGGCCCCGGGCGCGGATGCTCGGCTGGCTCGGTGTGGTCGCCGCCTTCGCGCTGACGATCCTGGGCCCGCTGTTCCGGTTGTGGAACTGGATTCTGGGAATCAGTCCGTTCCGGCACGTGCCCGTGGTGACGGCGGCACCACCGCAGTGGCTCGGGCTCGCCGTGCTCACCGCCGTGGCCGCCCTGTTCGCCGCGGCGGGGTTCGCGGGGTTCCGGCGCCGGGACGTCGGCTGAGGACCGGTCGCACTACAGTCGCGGAGCATCGGGTCGTCACCGGGAACGGAGCACCGCATGAACCGTTGGGCCACATTCGTCGTCGACCGGCGCTGGTGGGTGCTCGGGTTGGCGGTCGTCGTCGTCGTGCTCGCGGGCGTCTGGGGCACCGGGGTGTTCGGCCGACTCTCGCAGGGCGGGTTCTACGACCCCGGCAGCGAATCGGCCGAGGTGCAGCGCATCGTGGACGACAATTTCGGTCCCCAGACCGCCGACATCATCGCGATCTACACCCCGCCACCCGGGCGCACCGTCGCCGACATCGGACCCGAGGTGACCGCGGTGCTCGATCGGTTCGCGGCCGAGGTACCCACCCGTTCGGTCGACTCCTACTGGTCGGCCACGCCACCGGCGAAGCAGCTGCTGCTGTCGAAGGACGGCGGCAGCGCGGCGGCGGCCGTCACCCTCGAGCCCGGCTCGGAGATCACCGTCACGACGTTCCAGGGTCTGCTCCCGAAACTCGAGGTCCCCGGTGTCGACGCGCAGTTCGCGGGGAACTCGGTCGTCGGCGTCGCGTTCACCACCCGGCTCGAGCGCGATCTGCTCTTCGCGGAGGCGATTGCTCTTCCGGTGACGCTGGTGCTGCTGGTGTTCATCTTCGGCGGTCTCGTCGCGGCAGCGGTCCCGGTGTTCGTCGGGGTCCTCGCCGTCCTCAGCGCTCTGGCGACGCTGCGTCTGCTCACGATGTACACGGAGGTGAGCTCGTTCGCGCTGAACGTCACGTCGCTGATCGGTCTGGGCCTGGCGATCGACTACGGCCTGTTCATCGTCAGCCGTTTCCGGGAGGAACTCGACTCCGGCGCCGACCCGGCCTCCGCGACGCGTCGCACCGTGCTCACCGCGGGCCGCACGGTCATGTTCTCGGGGCTGTTGCTGATGTGCGCCTTCGCCGGAATGCTCGTGTTCCCGCAGGCGCTGCTGCGGTCCCTGGGTCTCGGCGCGATCGCCGCCGTGCTCAGCGCGGCGGTGCTCTCGCTCACCGCGATTCCCGCGCTGCTGGCGATACTCGGGCACCGCATCAACGCGCTGACGTGGCGTGAGGGCGCCGCGCGGCGGGGCGAGGCCCGGGCCCGGCGCTTCTGGGGGTCGGTGGTGACGAAGGTGATGCGCCGGCCGGCCCTGGTGGCGGTGACGATCACCGCCGGTCTGCTGCTGCTCGCCACGCCGCTGCTGCGCGCCTCCTTCGGCGAGATCGAGTACACCGCCCTGCCCGCGGGTGACCCGGCGCGTGCCGCCACCCAGACACTGCTCGACGAGTTCCCCTCCACCGGCAACGGCGTCACGCTCGTGCTGCGGGGCGACGACGGTTCCGCACCCGCCGCGGTCGCGGTCACGGCGGTATCCCGCGCGGCGGCGGACGTGGACGGCATCGCGCAGACCGTCACCGTCGCCGCGCGGAACGACGTCGTGGTCCTGCAGGCGCTGTACGCCCAGGGGGTGGAGGAGACGCCGCAGGCGAGCGAGATCGTCCGGGAGCTACGGGATCTGCCGCCCCCGCCGGGCACCGACCTGCTCGTCGGCGGCGGCCGGGCGATGGTCGACGACAGCAATGCCGCGATCGCCCGCTCGATGCCCGCGATGATCGCGGTCATGGTGCTCTCCACCCTGGTGCTGCTGTTCCTGGCATTCGGGTCCGTGGTGCTCCCGCTCAAGGCGGTGGCGATGGCGGGTCTGAGCCTGGCCGCCACGTTCGGCGTGCTCACCTGGGTGTTCCAGCTCGGCAACGGAGCGGAGCTGCTCGGCGTGACCCCCAGCCCGCTGGAGCCGAGCTTCGTGGTGCTGATCCTGGCGGTGGTGTTCGGCCTGTCAACCGACTACGAGGTGTTCCTGATGTCGCGCATGGTGGAGGCCCGGGCCGCCGGGGCGAGCACGGAGGAGGCGGTACGGTTCGGCACCGAGCGCACCGGCCGGGTGGTGACCTCGGCGGCGTTGCTGCTGATCGTGGTGACCGGCGCGTTCACGATCTCGGGACTGTCGATCATGCGGTTCCTGGGGGTGGGGATGATCCTCGCGCTGATCATCGACGCGACCGTGGTGCGGATGCTGCTGGTGCCGTCGCTGGTCAAGCTGATGGGCGAGGCGAACTGGTGGGCACCGGCGTGGATGAAACGGGCGCACGCGAAGGTCGGCATCGGACACTAGAATCCGTTCTTACCTTGCAGTAGGTTCGGGCCATGGCCACGTACCTCGTCACGGGCGGCACCGGTTTCCTCGGCACGCACGTGCTCGGCCGACTGCTCGGGACCCGGCCGGACGCCGACATCCATGTGCTGGTCCGGCCGGCGTCGCTGCCGAAGTTCGAGGCCCTCCGCAGGCGCCTGGACGGTGGGTCCCGGTTGCACGCGCTGCTCGGCGATCTCACCGAACCGGGACTCGGACTCGACCCCGCCACGGTGCCGCCGGCCGAGCACGTCCTGCACCTCGGCGCGATCTACGACCTGACCGTCGGCGAGGAACAGGCGACCACGAACGTCGCAGGTACGCGCGCGGTGATCACGCTCGCACTGGAACTGGACGCGACCCTGCACCACGTCTCGTCAGTCGCTGTCGCCGGTGATCACCGCGGCACGTTCGCCGAGGACGACCTCGACCTGGGCCAGCGCTTCCCGTCGCCGTATCACCGCACCAAGTTCGAGGCCGAGAAGGCGGTCCGGGCGAGCCCGGTGCGCCGGCGCATCTACCGGCCGTCGGTGATCGTGGGCAGTTCCACCACCGGCGAGATCACCAAGATCGACGGTCCCTACTACTTCTTTCCCGCCCTGGCCGCGCTGGCGGCGCTGCCGTCCCGGCTGCCACTGGTCCTGCCCGACCTCGGCGACACCAACCTGGTGCCGGTCGACTACGTCGCGGCCGCGATCGTCGAACTCATGCACCGTCCCGGATCGGACGGGCGCACCTTCCACCTCGTCTCGCGCCCACAGCCGGTGCGCGAGGTGTTCGCGGCGCTGGCCGCCGCGGCGGGAGCCCCCGTTCCCGTCGCCGGTGTGCCCGGCGCGCTGGTGCGTCCGCTGTTGTCGAGCAGCGCGCTTCCCGGCCTGGACGCCGTCCGTCGTCTCGTGCTGCGCCGGGCGGGCATCCCCCCGGTCGTGCTCGACCAGCTGACCTTCCCGAGCCGGTTCACCGACCGGAACACCCGGGAGGCCCTGCGCGGCAGCGGGATCACGCTGCCCGAGTTCGCCGGGTACGCCCCGCTGCTGTGGCGCTACTGGCGCGAGCACCTCGACCCCGACCGGGCCCGCCGCGACGATCCGCGCGGACCGCTCGTGGAACGGCACGTGCTGATCACCGGTGCCTCCTCGGGGATCGGACGCGCCACCGCGATCGCCGCGGCCCGCGAGGGTGCCGTGGTCTTCGCCCTCGCCCGTCGCGCCGAGGAACTCGACGCGGTCGTCGCCGCGATCCGCGCGGACGGCGGCAGTGCGTACGCCTATCCGTGTGACGTCACCGACTCGGCTGCGGTCGAGCACACCGTGCAGGCGATCCTCGCCGAGCACGACTGCATCGACATGCTGGTCAACAACGCGGGCCGCTCGATCCGGCGCGGGCTGTACCACTCGACGGACCGACTGCACGACTTCGAACGCACCATGGCGGTCAACTACATCGGCGCGGTGCGGGCGACCCTGGCCCTGCTGCCGCACATGCGGGCGCGCCGCTTCGGACACATCGTGAACATCAGCACCGCGGGGGTACAGGCCCGCACCCCGCGATACGCGGCGTACATCGCCTCGAAGTCCGCGCTCGAAGGATTCGCGGACGTCGCCGCCTCCGAGACGCGGGACGACGGAATCACGTTCACCACCCTCCACATGCCTCTCGTGCGGACCCCCATGATCGAGCCCACCGGGTCGTACAACCCGGGACCGGCGATCAGCCCGGAGGACGCCGCGCAGATGGTGATCCGGGCCCTCGTCGAGCGGCCCAAACGCATCGACGTGCCGATCGGCACCGTCGGTGAGTTCGCCGGTCTCTTCGCCCCGGCTCTGCGGGATCGGATGTTCGCGCTCTACTACCACGCCTACCCCGACGCGCCCGCCGCACGCGGCGAGAAGTCCGACACGCCCCCGCAGCTGCGGACGCTGCCCCGTCCGATGCTGCCGAACCCCGCGGTGCTGCGCCGGGTCGGCCGGTTGCTGCCCGGCGTGCACTGGTGAGGCGGCTGCGCCGCCGGTGTGCCGTTTGGGCGGCTGGGACCGCCCAAAGGGCACACCGCTAGAGAATCGCCACCAGTGGTCGCACCGGCTTCGGATCGGCGCCGCAGCTGACCGGGCGTGGCGGCAGTTGCCGGGCCTCGACCCGCACGCGCCAGTGACGGCCGTCGCGGTGCCGCACCACCGTTGCGGCGTCGCTCTCGTCGACGACGAACGCATCGGCGTCCGCGGTCACCCGTTCGCGCACCGCGATCTCGGCGACCTGCCCGGCCGCGGACCAGCTGCTGCGCCCCCGCAGCCCCGGCAGGTACACCTCGCCGCGGGCGGCGGCCGCCATGGCGTCCCGGCTCTGCGCGACGTCGAGCCGGCCGTAGGTGTAGCCCGTGGGCAGCAGGATCAGCGAGGGTGCGAACCGGTGCCCGCCGGTGTGCGAACACTCCCACACATCCTCGCCGAACTCCGCGGCCAGCGCCGCCGCCACAGGACGCCCCAGCACGGCGCAGCACCGGTCCCGCTTGCCGTGGGCGCACACCAGCGCGACGGGCCGGCTCACCGCGCGGCCGAGGCCGGGTGCCGGACCGGCGACGACGCGCGGGATCAGATCGAGCAGTTCCTTCGGTTCCCCGACCTCGAGCCGCTCACACCAGCTGCTGCCCGGATCGGACCGGGCCAGGAACACGGTGCGGGCGCCGCCGGGACGCGACGTGTCGCGTCCGGGTCGCCGGATGAACAGCAGCCGCACGCCGGCGGCGTCGGCCGCGGCCGAGAACTCGCCGGCGAGGTCGGGACCGAGAGCGGTACCGTCGAGGACGTCGCGCCCCCAGCCGGACGGCATCTCGAGGCACACCCAGCCCGGAGCGGTGGCGGCGGTGCCGGGCAATGGCTCGTCGAGCGCAGAGGCCGCGGAGCAGGTGGGAGGAAATGCAGGGCTCACCCGCTCATTGTGTCCGTCCGGGCTGATCGTGGAAGCGACGGCCCTCGGCAAGTTGCCGCACGAAGGCCTCGATGCGGCGTGCACGGGTCTCCGGGCGCTTCGCGGCCTGCAACCGATAGACGATCGCGTAGCGGTTGCGACCGTCGAGCGTGTCGTAGAAGGCCCGCGCGGCGGGATTGCCCGCGAGGGCGTCGAGGAAGTCCTGCGGCATCTGCGCGGTCGCCTGGCCGGGGTAGGCGCGCTCCCAGCGACCGTCTGCGCGGGCGCGGGCGACTTCCGCGGCCCCGGCTGCGCTCAGCCGGCCCTCGGCCTCGAGGCGCTCGACGAGTTCGCGGTTGCGCTGCGACCACGGGCTGCGGGCCCGGCGCGGCGTGATGCGCTGGAGGCGGAAGTCGTCGTCGAGCCTGCGCGCCTGACTGTCGATCCAGCCGTGGCACAGCAGTTCCTCGACCACCTCGGCGTAGCTCACCGACGGATGCGCCGATCCCTTCTTGGCGAGCGCGACCCAGATGCCCGGCGAATCGGTGTGGTGCTCACGCAGCCAGGTGGCGAAGGACTCCCGGTCGGGGAAGTACTCGACGGGCAACTCGTCGGCCATGGTCATCTCCCCAGCCGGCGCAGGCCGGACCGCGTCCACAGACCGAGGAAGCTCTGGGAGAGGTAGGCGAGAGAGCCGAGCGCGAGCACCCACTTCACGGTGCTGACCGTTGTCGCCGCCCGGACGGTGGTGTCGGTGATGCGGTCCCGGTGGTCGAGCAGGTACAGACCCGCGACGTTCTCGACGTAGTCCGCGGACGCGGCCACCGCCGGGGCGAGGGCGAGGGCGCGGCGGATGCGCGCAGGAACGGGCCGGTGGTCGGCGAGCGATCGCGCCCCGGCCCGCAGTGCGATGGCAAAGATCAAGGGATGCACCAGGTCCCAGTAGTAGTGTCGGCGATACCGCGCGACAGCGTCCGCATCGAGTCCGTCGAGAACCCGGCGGTACGCCGCTGCGGAGAAGGCGGTCTGGATCCGTCCGACTGCCGGCGCGGCGGGGCCGAGCACTCGGGCGATGTTGGCCTGCGACACCGCGAATACCGCTGCGGCGACCAGCAGGCGACGGTCGTGCGCGGTCCGTGCCATGCGGCGATCCTAACGTCCGGCCGGCAGCGCGGTGCCCGGTCGGACCGCTCGATCGGTCCGGCCGGGCACCCGCTTCACGTGGTCGGCGCTCAGCGCGCTCGCGCTGCGGGGGCATCCGTCACAGGCCGGCGGAGCCGCTGGTGATCGGGTTGCAGCCGCGGATTGTCGTCTGGTGCCACGTGCCGATATCCATGTAGTCCTGCTCGGGCCCGAGGATCATCCGGTACTTCACGACGTGCGAGTCCGCCAACGGATTCGGCAACGTCGGAAGCTGCTCGACAGTACCGAGCCGCACGTTGTGGGTGACGGTGCCATTGGGGACGGACTTCAGTCCGGCGAGGCGACCGGTGGGCCCGGTGCCGTAGTCCGTGCCGGTGGGCACCTCGTCGTCGACGACGAAGTCGATGGTGAAGTTCTCGAGGGCCGTGTCGTTCTCGATCGTGAAGTCGACGGAGCAGTCGTCCTTACCGTCGGCCCAGTACCGCACCGGCCCATCGTGCTTTCCGCCCTCGGGCGCGGCCGCGGCCACACCGCCGCCGAGCCCCACGCCGACACCCGCAGCGATCACGGTGGCAGCGAGTCGTTTCGTCGTGCTGCGCATGTGCGCTCCTCTCGTCGAAGAAGTAGGTGTTTCGGACGGTATCAATCATCTTCGGCCGTGCAACCCGTCGTTGCCAATCGCCGCCGGAGCCGGGGGGACGGCAACCAGACACCATTCCCGCCGTCCGCGGGAGTCAAACCGTTGTCGGCGAACCGACACCGCAACGATGCCTCGACAGCGTCCTGTCCTGCGGATTCCGTGCCGCCGGTGGCGCAGCCGGCACCCCGGAGGACGCGACTGTGATTTGCATCACACTGACTGCGTCTGCACTTCACCCGGCCGACGGCTCGTGGGTGCCCCGTCCCCGCCCTCCCCGATTCGGATCAGCACGTGGTGATGAACCGTGCCGGCGTGCACCGTGTCCTCGTGCGTCGTGCAGGGCTGCTCCGTGTGCGGGACTCGAACCCGCTGCGCTGCCCTCCGCGCGCCGGAGGATACAGACGGGTCGATTCACCGCGACCCACGGCGTGTGCTCGCTTCCGATCCGGGTACCTGCTGCCCACGATCACTCGTCGATCAGATCGACCTCCCAGTTCACGCGCTGGATCTCGAGGTCCACCCGCCGGATCCGGCGAGCCAGATCGTCGGCGGTGCGCCGCAGGTCCCGGACCGACAGCGCCGAGACGTATGCCAGTTCGGACCGGAGCTGTCGCCCGTATCGATCCTTGCCACCCGAGGCCGCGTCCGCGGCCGCGGTCAGCGCACGGTGCCGCGTCTGCAGAGCGTCCCGTTCGGCCAGGGCATCGGTGAGGGTCCGGTCTCCGACGGGGGTGGCGGTGTTCGTCTTGTTGATCCGGGCGATCAGCAGAGCATGCCGATCGACGGCGTCGGTGAGTTGTTCGAGAAGCTCGCCGGCATTCTCGGCGGGCTCCTCCCCTTCCTGATATCGGGCATTGGCCACGATCCGGGCGCCGAGCTGCTCGATCCGCCGTTTCAGCTCGCCTCGTTCGGCGAGTGCCTCCGCCAGCCGCATGACGTCGAATCGTAGACGAGCGATCGAGTTCATGCGTACCCGGTTTCCGGCACCGCCGAGACCACCCATCCGGGCGGAAAAACCGTGTCCCACGTCCCGGTCCGCGAACGGCTCTGCCACGTCGGCGTGCCCGCGGGTGAGCTGCGGTACAGGCCCCGGGCGGCGGCAAGGGTGCGGTCGTACTGGGTCGGCCAGCCGATGTCGGCGGCGAGCTGCTCGAGAACGACGCGATCCCGGCTCAACGCCCGTTCGGTGTGGGCGAGTGCGGGCAGCGAGTCCCGCTTGTCGGTGTTGCACCTTCCGCAGGCGAGTACGAGATTCGCCAGTCCGTCGAGGGGTACCCGGGACCACGGTAGCACGTGGTCGACCGGGCTACCCTCGGAAAGTATTGCCGCACAATAGAAGCAAGTCGCTCCGAACGCCTCACGAAGCGCCACCCGGGGCTTCGTGAGCGAGACGCGCTCGCGACCGAACAGGTGCCCCGCAATGTCGGGAACGTCGAGAAAGGCGTTGTACCGGCGCACGTCCTGTACCCACAGGATCTCCAGAGTCGGAGTGAGCAGACCGGACAGGCGCGCCAGGGCCGCCGCAACTCCCGGAAACAGACGGATCGCGCCGCCGTGCCGGACGATCGCCGCCCGGGTGATCCCGGAGTGCAGCCAGGAGTCGTCGTAGAGGAACGGTTCACCGCGTCCGCCCGGCACCCGCTGCAGCCGGTACAGCGGCTGTTGCGCGAGCGTGAGCGCGACCTCCGCGACGGTCTCGCGGTACAGGTCCGGCTTCCGCGATCTCGCGCGGGACAGACCGGCCACCCCGTCGGCGTTCACGGCGCCGCGCAGTGCCTCCACGGCCGTCAGGATCCGAGCCCTGGGCTGCGACGACTGCCGGAGCCGATGCCCGTCGAACGGGCGGACCTGGGGCCAGTACAGGTCGATCACACGCTCGGCGAGCGCGTCGATCGGCACGTCGAGTGCCGCGGCCGGGTCCGCCGGCAGGTGTTCGACGCAGAAGCCGACCAGCGCCGACAGGACAGCCAGCTTGTAGGTGGCGGTGCGCGCACCGGTCTCGAGGACGGCGACGACGCGCTGACCGAGCGCGAGAGGATCCGTCGGTGGTCCGGTACCGTCCACCCCGCGACGGTAGCGCAGCGGAAGGAACCACGATGGGCAAGCTGGTCCGCGACCGGATTCCCGAGATCATCGAAGCCGACGGTCGGGTGGCGCACACTCGGATACTCGATCGGGACGAGTACCGCTGCGCCCTGCTCGACAAACTCGTGGAGGAAGCGCACGAACTCCGGCACGCGCGGGGCGACGACGAGCGGCTCGGCGAACTCGCCGACATGCACGAGGTGTTCACGGCTGCGCTCTCCGCATTCGGGATCACCGCGGACGAGGTGGTTGCCGCGGCTGCCGCCAAGCGCGCCGAACGCGGCGGCTTCGATCGCCGCATCTGGCTGGAATAGCTCTGTCGTTGCGGAACGAGTGCTCAGGTGAGGAACGGCAGCACAGTGGCCTCGAACTCGCGGTGCCGGTCGCGGTGGATGCTGTGGCCACAGGTGAAGTCGTGGACCGCGACGTCGCCGAGGACGTCCACCGCGGCCGTGAGCCGGGTCGGATCGACCATGCTGCCGGGCCCGCCCCGCAGAATCAGCGTCGGCGCGGTGATCTGCGCAAGACGTTCCCACCACATCGGATTCGGCGCGCGGAACTGGGTGATGGCCGAGCCGGTCATGGAGCGGTCGAAGGCGAAGGTCGCGCGCGGATTGCGCAGCAGGCTCGTCGAGGCGTGCCACAGTTCGCCCGGCGACGGCAGACGCCCACCGAGCACCGGCGGCGGATCGCCCGGACGCAGCGGCAGCGGGGCCTCCTCGAGCACGAGCCGGCGCACCAGGCCCGGGCGCTGCTGCGCGACGAGGGATCCGGTGTGCCCGCCGAGGGAGTGCCCGACGAGGTCGACCGTCTCGAGGCCCAGGTGCTCGCAGAGCCCGAGCACGTCGGCGCCGAACTCGTCGAAACGGTAGGACGCGGCACGGGCACTGCGTCCGTGGCCGCGCAGGTCCA
Source organism: Rhodococcus ruber (assembly GCF_016804345.1). Classification (NCBI taxonomy): domain Bacteria; kingdom Bacillati; phylum Actinomycetota; class Actinomycetes; order Mycobacteriales; family Nocardiaceae; genus Rhodococcus; species Rhodococcus ruber. The sequence goes on from NZ_CP044211.1 coordinate 4,036,725, forward strand.
CCGCCACGACCCGCCGGCCGGCCGCGAGCAGTGACCGGGCGAACCGGTCCCACGTGCGGCCGTCGCCGCCCATCCCGTGCACCAGCAGCACCGGCACGGGGTGGTGGCCCGTCCTGGGAGCCGAATCCCGGTAGGCGATCGCCACCCCGTTCGGCGCGGCCGTCAGCACACTGGTCTCCACGTCCATCGAGCGTACTCACTCGTAGACGCCCTCCACATGCCAGTGCTCGTCGACGTGGATCACCAGCAGGGCCCGGGACTCCTCGAGCCGCACCTGCAGCCGTGCCACCGCCCGCGCCGCCACCGGATCCCACCAGTACTCGTCCACCGGCCACGGCCCGGCCCACCCGCGCACCCGCCAGCTGCGGCTGCCCCAGCTCAGCCGGTCGGGATTGCCGCTGAGCAGACCACGCTCGGTCACCGTCACCGGGGTGCCCGCCGCATCCTCGAGCGCAACGGGAGGCAGGGTGGTGAGCACCACAGCCGGGGCGGGCGGCGGTAGCCGGCCCGGCCACGGCGCCGACGGATCCGTCGCCGGCACCGACTCCTCCCCCAGCGGCACGAGGGTCACCCGTTCCACCGGGCCACGTCCACCACTGAGCACCCCCACCAACACGGAATCGGCACCGAGCAGTCCCTGCACCCGCACCAGGGCGCGCCGGGCCCGCTCGTCCTCGTCGCCGACCCCGCCCCACAAACCCAGCTGCAACGATCCCGCCGCCACCACCTCCACCGGTTCGAGCCGCAGCAGGACGATCCCGGCGGTGGGGCGGGCCGCACTGTGCCCGGTGAGCCAGCCGTCGAGTTGCCAGCGCACCCGATCGGCGGTGCCGTCCGGGGTCAGCGGCTCGGCGCAGCGCCACGTCCGGGCCAATTCCTCACCGTTGCCGGTGCGGGCGGCCACCAGCAGCCGGGTGCAGGCCACGCCCGCCGCGGCCAGCCGGGTGTGCAGCACCGCGGCAAGTGCCCGGCCGGCGAAGGCGGCCGAGTCGACCCGTTCGAGCGGCGGATCACAGGGACGTTCCACCACCAGATCGGGCGGCAGGGCACGACCGGACGGCGGCCGTTGCGGCCGTGCCCGTGCGTCGCGGTGCGCGGCGACGGCGTCCGGGCCGAAGCGGGAGGCGACGTCGGTCGGCGACAGCGCGGCGAACGCCCCGATCGTGCGCAGACCGAGCCGTTTCAGCAGGTCCACCAGGTCGACGCGCTCAGGGGCCGCCAGGGACGGCTCCAGACAGATCTCCGAAATACCCAGAGGCGCAAGGAATTCCTCGTCCCCTCCGGGCGGGACGAGGCGGGCGTGGCGGGCGGCGAGCACCGCGGTGAACAACTCGTCGGCGATCCCGACCTGGCATTCGACGCCGGTGGCGGCCACCTCGTCGATCAGCCGCTCGGCCGCCGCCTCCTCGGAACCGAACCAGCGCACGACGCCGCGCGCGGCGAGCACCACCAGACCGGGACGCAGCACCTCCACGCCCGGCGCCGTCGCATCGATCGCCGCCGCCACCGGTTCGAACAACCGCGCGTCGCGACCCGGATCATCCTGGGCAACATACAAATCCGGACACCGAGCCTGAGCCTCCCGGCGCCGCAGGCCCCGTCGCACGCCGGCGGCCCGGGCCGGTGCGGAACAGGCCACCACCCGGTTGGCCGAGATCACCGCCACCGGTGCCGTCGGCGGCAGGTCGGCGGCCGCGGCGGCAGCGATCGCCGGCCAGTCCGGGCACCACAGGGCCACCACCCGGGCCGGGCGGGGTTCGCTCACAGCGCCACCTCGGCAGGCCGGGGACTGCCGACCTGCGCCGGTCCGCCCGGCCGCCACTCCACCCCGGTTCGACCGGCGCACAGGTCCATTCGCGCCGACCGAGGCTGGAAGGACCGTCCCTGGGCACGCACGGAGAACCTGGTACCGCACAGTCTGCCCCGGGCCGGGGCCGACAGCCCCCGGTAACCGTGCACCGCAGCCTCGAGCCGCACGTGCGCTCCGTCCCACCGGCCGTCGGTGACCACCAGGGCTGCACCCTTGCTCCGGGCCCGAGCCACCACCGCCCGGGCCCGCGACGGCGGCACCACGACGCCCCCGAGACCGAGAACGACGAGGTCCATGCCGTCGAGCAGGACGGCGGCCACCTCCACCGGATCCGGCCCCGGGTGGGGGATCAGCGCGATCCGGCTCAACTCGGCCCCCATCTCGGCGGCAGCCAGCAGACCCAGGCGGCGATGGCCGACGACGGCGGCATGCCCACCGGCGGCGGTGGCCGAGGCCAGCACACCGAGCAGCAAAGACGTTGCTCCCGAAAAGCTTACGACGGATCCACGAGTCAGGCCGCCGTCCGGGAGCAGCCGGGCGAGAGGCTCGGGCACCGGGAGCAACCGATCGGCCGGGACCGGAGACGCGGCGGGTTCTGCCGGGCGGGGACGGGCGCTCTCCCCCCTCGCGGGGATCGCGGCGATCTGCCGACGCAACGCCTCGAGCCGTTCCTGCCGGGAAGGACCCACCGGATCCTGCGACCCACCCTCGACCCGAAACTCGGCCACCTCGCCCACACGAACTCCCCTCGCCCTGCGCCGGCCGCGTATAACACGGCCCACCGACAAACCGCGGGGAAGACGCGGTTGTTCGAACATGTATTCGAACAGCTTCAGTAGACCCGATTCCGGGGGCGCCCGTCAAGCGCTGCCCCCCGCGGCATCCACTACCCTCGTGAAGGTGTCGGAACAGGAGCGAGCGGCAAGCGTCGTCGGCCCGGATCACTTGGTGGCCGGACGTTATCGGCTCGTCTCCAAACTCGGCGGCGGTGGCATGGGGGCGGTCTGGCTCGCCCACGACACCCTGCTCGATCGGGACGTGGCCGTCAAACAGGTCACCTCGACCGTGGGCCTGCCCACGGGGGCCGCCGAGGAGATCCGCCGCCGCACGCTGCGTGAGGGCCGGATCGCCGCCCGCCTCACCCACGAGCACGCGATCGCGATGTACGACGTCGCCCTCCATTCCGGCGAGCCGTGGCTGGTCATGGAGCATCTTCCCTCCCGCAGCCTCGCCCAGGTGATGAACATCGCCGACACCCTGCCGCCGCTCGAGGTGGCGCAGATCGGCGCACACGTCGCCGATGCGCTCGCCGCCGCCCACGCAGCCGGGATCGTGCACCGCGACATCAAGCCGGGCAACATCCTCGTCGCCGAGCGCGGCCGCGAGCTGGGCACGGTCAAGATCAGCGACTTCGGCATCGCCCGCGCGAAGGGCGACCACGACCGGTCCGGCGTGATCACCGGCACCCCTGCCTTCTTCGCACCCGAAGTGGCCCGCGGTAGCGATCCCACCGAGGCCAGCGACGTCTTCTCCCTGGGCGCGACCCTCTACACCGCGATCGAGGGTCAGCCGCCGTTCGGCATCGATCCCGACTCGATCGCCCTGTTGCACCGTGTCGCCCGCGCCGAGATCATCCCGCCTACCCGCACGGGCCCACTGACCGACGTCCTGCTCGCGATGCTGGAACCCGACCCCGCCCGTCGCCCGACGATGGAGCAGGCCCGGGATCGTCTCGCCGCGGTCGTCCTCGGGGCCGACGCCGACCCGGAACTGCTCCGCGGCCGTCCGATCCTGTCCGCCGACGGAACCGTCCCCGTGTGGGCGCGGCGCGCCACCGCCCCCGTCGTGGGATCCCGGCGCACCGCGGGCGCCGGCGGCACCCTCACCGGATTGCCCGCCGCTCCCCAGCCCGTCTCGCTGCGGGGCGTACCCCGCCCCGCGGAGTTGCTGCGCCGGCTGCAGCCCACCGGCCCCCCGCCGCGCACCACACGGGAGAAGGTCGTCGCGTTCGCGCCGATGGCGATGGCGGTCATGGTGGCCGTGATCGTTCTCGCGCTGATCGTGGCCCTGATCGTCGCGGTCGCCGTCAGCTGAGCTTGACCTTCGGGTCGGCCGAAGCTCGATGATGGTGCCGTGACCCCCTCCCCAGACCTGATCACGATCGGCATCATGGCCCGGCTCAGCGGGCTCACCCCCGGAGCGCTGCGGTTCTACGGCGACTGCCGGCTGCTCGTGCCCGCCCTGGTCGATCCCGTCACCGGCTACCGGTACTACACGGTCGACCAACGCGAACGAGCGGTGACGATCCGTCAGCTCCGCGAACTCGACGTCCCGCTCGAGGATGTCGGCCGGATCCTCGACGGCGATGCCGAGTCCGGTGCCGCGCTGCTCGACGAACACGTCGCCGAACTGCATCGCCGGGCCGAGCGCGCGACCCGGCTGGCCTCCGACGTCAAGTCCCGCCTCACCGCCTTCGCGGCACCGCCGGCGGTCGTCGTGCCGGGCCGGCTCCTCGCCGGCACCGTCGAACGCGTTCTTCCGTCCGTCGCCATGGATCCGGAAATTCCTTGCCTGACAGGCGTTCTCGTCGAGGTGGAGGCCGGGGCGGTGGTCCTGACGGCGACGAACCATTACCGGCTGACCACCGGCTCGGTGACGGCCGCGGCCCGCACCGGGGACCCGTTCCGCACCGTCGCCGACAGCTCCGCGCTCCGCGGGACCGCCACGTGGCTGCGGGAACACGAGAACGTCGGCCTGGCTCTCGACGACTCGGGCGCGCTCACCCTCACCGGCGCCGACGGTGAGCGGCACCGCTGCCCGGCCGTCGACGGAACCTTCCCCGACTACCGCAGCATGCTCGGCGCCCTCGCCCCGCCGGTCACGCGGGCGATCGTGCACCGCGACGCCCTGGCCGGGGCCGTGCGCGACGCTGCGGCCGGCCCGATCGACCTTCGCGTGCGGGCGACGGCACTCACCGTCGGCCACCGGGGGCACGACCGCGTGCTGCCCGCCGACGTCACCGGCGCCGACCTGGATCTCGCCTTCGACCGGGACGGGCTGGGAGCCGCCCTCGACACCGCCGTCGGACCGGAGGTGCTGCTGGACATCGCCTCCTACGACCGGCCCGTCGTGATCCGCTCCGCCGCGGCCGGGGACCTGACCACGCTGGCCATGCCCGTCCGCCGGGAGGAACGGCCGTGACCACCGATCCCGACCCGATCATGGCCGCCGTCACCGAGGCGGTCACAGCCGCCCGCTCCGGCGACGACCCCACCGCCCGGACTCGGCTGGTGGCCTTGTGGGCGAGCGTGGGGCCGCACGGCGATCCCCTGCACCGCTGCGCCCTGGCCCACTACCTGGCAGATCTGTACGACGATCCCGCCGTCTCCCTCACCTGGGACCTCCGCGCCCTCGACGCGGCCGCGGCCCTCGACGACGACCGGCTCGCCCGGCACGACGCCGCGTTGCAGGTGCGGGCCTTCCAGCCGTCGCTGCACCTGAATCTCGCCGACGACTACCGGCGTCTCGGGTCCTTCGCGGTAGCCACGGAGCACTTGACGGCGGCCCGCGACTGCGTCGACATCCTGCCCGAGGACGGGTACGGCCGCACGGTACGCGCGGGGATCGAGCACGTCGCCGCGGCACTCGCGACCGGCTCGACCGCGCGGCTGCCCACGCACTGAACTCCGGTCAGTCGATCCGCCGCCGGTGCGCCCACCGGGTGAGGGCGTTGCGGTTGGACTGCTGGGTCTTGCGCAGCACGTTCGACGCGTGCGTTTCGACGGTCTTGACCGAGATCACCAGTTCCTCGGCGATCTCGCGGTAGGTGTAGCCGCGCGCGAGCAGGCGCAGCACCTCGAGCTCGCGAGGGGTGAGGGAATCGAGTTCGGGGTCGAGCGGCGGCTCCGGCACGCTCGAGCGGCCGGTGAACGAGTCCAGGACGAAACCGGCCAGACGCGGGCTGAACACCGCGTCCCCGCCGGCGACCCGTCGCACCGCGTCGGCCAGTTCGGCTCCCGAGATGGTCTTGGTGACGTACCCGCGGGCGCCGGCCCGGATCACGGCGATGACGTCCTCGGCGGCGTCGGACACGCTCAGCGCCAGGCACACCGGCCCGTCGGCGATCCGTCCGAGCACCGCCACCCCGCCCCCGTCGGGCATGTGGACGTCGAGCAGGACCACGTCGGGGCGGGTGGCGTCGATTCCCGCGACCGCTTCCGCGACGGTGCCGGCCTCGCCGACGACCTCCATGTCGCCCTCCCGCCCGAGCTCGGCGCGCACCCCCGACCGGAACACGGCGTGGTCGTCGACCAGGAACACACGGAAACGGCGGGAGGCGTCGAGTGACGTCAAGTGGGCTGCTCCTCTGAACGGGCGTCGGTGCCCTCCCACTCTAGGGTCGTCGTGCGCTCCGCCCCGGTACCGGCACGGGGCATGTGGATGCGGATCTCCGTGCCCTTGCCGGGGTTCGAGCGCACGACGACCCGGCCGCCGCGACGCTCCACCCGGCCCCGGATCGAACGGGCCAGGCCCTGCCGGTCCTCCGGAACCGCGGATTCGTCGAAGCCGACGCCGCGGTCCCGGACGAAGACACTCACCTGTTCGGGTTCGACCTCGACGAACAGGTCCACGCTGTCCACCCGCGCATGCTTGGCCGCGTTGACCAGTGCCTCCCGGGTGGCACCGAGCAGGGCGGTGAACGACTCGGCGGTGAGGTCCTCGTCGTCGCCGGGTACCGCGTCGCCGACGATCACCGGCGCCACCGACACCCCGTACTGATCCTCCACCTCGCCGGCGATGGTGCGCAGCGCCTCGGCCAGGCTGGTGTGCGGGGTCTCGCCACCGCCGAACAGCCAGCGGCGCAACTCGCGCTCCTGGCTGCGTGCGAGGCGCAGCACCTCCTGCGAGTCGTCCGCCTGCTTCTGGATCAGGGCGAGCGTCTGCAACACCGAATCGTGCAGGTGCGACGCGATCTCCTCGCGTTCCTCGTTGCGGACGCGGGCGGCGCGTTCCGCCTCCAGCGCGCGCCACATCCGCACCCACAGCGGGACCGACAGCAGGCCGGCCCCGACCAGTGTCACCAGCACCGCCAGCACCGACGAGCGCAGGGCCGCCACGTCGACCTGCGCGAGGATCACGACGCCGAGCCCGAGCACGATGAGCGAGGCGCCGCCGACCACCCGCGCCCAGGTGAGCACGGTCGGGCGCGCGGGCAGGCCCAGCACCGAACGCGGTCCCTCCGCGTCGAACTCGCGCCAGACCAGCGCGGCGCCCACCGCCACCACGACGACGGGTGCGATCACCGAGCCCACGCCCCCGTTGAGCAGCCACGAAAGCCCCACGGCCAGGCCCACTCCGATGACCGCAAGGCCCAGGGCCCGGCGCCGTTCGGTCGGTGACGGCGGTTCGGTGTCCGAGCCCTGCGGTGTGAGGACCCACAGCAACCCGTAGGCGACGATGCCCAGGCCGGCGAGCGCGGCCAGCACCGTGAACGCCACCCGCACCTTGAGTACGTCGACCCCGAGATGGTCGGCGAGACCGCCGGCCACGCCGCCCACGACCCGGCCACCGACCCGGCGCTCGAGGCGGGGGGTGGGCAGGGGTGGGTAGGGAACCGGCTGCATACCTTCGATACTGGCACGCCTACCCCGTCCCGGGCATCGGGGACGAACCCTGAACCGGCGACCGCCCACCGGCGCGGAAATCAGGGTCGGTCCCTGATGCGCGACGGGGCGGCGGTCCAGAAGGATGTGGTTCATGAACACGCGAAGCTTCCCCGAGCAGCTCTCGGACATGTGGCGCACCCGTCCGGTCCGGCTGCCACGACAGGGCCACGTCGCCGGGGTGTGCGCGGGCATCGGCGTGCGATACGACGTGGATCCGGTGCTGATCCGCGTGGCGTTCGTCGTGTCCACCTTCTTCGGCGGTGCCGGCCTGGTGCTGTATCTGGCGGGCTGGCTGCTGCTGCCGCGCTACGGCGATCAGGTCTCCCCCGCCGAATCCCTCGTCGGCCGCGGCCAGAGCTCCGAATCGAGCACCAAGGTCGTGGTGCTGCTGGTGGTGCTGGCCGTCGCGGCGAGTGCCTTCGGTCCGCTGGGCGCCGGGGTGGGCGGCTCCGGATTCGTCAGCATGGTGCTGATGCTCGGCGGTCTGTGGCTGCTGTACCAACGCCGGCCGGAACCACCGGTCCTGCCCGGGGCACCGCAGCTGTTCCCCCAGAACCCCTTCCAGGCGCCGTTCCAGCAGAGTCAGTACCAGCAGAGTCAGTACCAGCAGAGTCAGTACCAGCAGGCGCCCTTCGCGCAGCACACCGGCGCCCCCGGGCCCGCACCGGCGGACCCGGACTTCTGGACGAAGCCGGAACCGGAATCACCCCGGACCGGTGCGCAGTCCCCCGGGCCGGAACCGGCACCCCCGCAGGATCCGTTGCTGCAGCGCCCCACGCCACCGTCGTGGGATCCGCTCGGTGTCGCACCGTTCGCATGGGACCTGCCCGAGCCGACGCCCACGACGGCCGTAGTGCCCGCGAAACAGCCGCGTTCCCGGCTGACCACGACCGTGCTGGGCCTGGCGGTGCTCGCCGCGGCGGCCGCAGGCGCGGTGGCGTCCGCCGGCGAGGTCGCGTGGCTCACCCCCGCGCGGATCGGTGCGATCGCGCTCGCGGTGATCGGACTCGGCCTGCTCGTCGGGGCGTTCCTGCACCGCGGTTACGGACTGCTGGTGGTGACGGGTCCCCTGCTCGGGTTCGTGGTGCTCGCCTCCCTCGTCGGACCGATCGACACCTCGTCGTGGGGGGAACAGTTGTACTCGCCCCGCACCGCCGCGGAACTGCAACCGGCGTACTCGGTGCAGATGGGCGCTCTGCAACTGGACCTGCGTGGACTCGAACTCACCGAGGACGAGACCGTCTCCGTCGAGACCCGATTCGGCGCCACCGAGATCCTGCTGCCGCAGAACCTCGACGTCGACGTCGTCTGCACCGAGCAGGCTTCGAACCCGTGCACGATCCAAGGCCTCGACGGCGGCGACGACGGCGTCGGCGGACCGGTCCTGACCCTGAATCTCGACACCGCATTCGGCAACTCGGAGGTGCGCCGTGGCTGACACCGACTACACCGACCCCACCGAGCCGACGTCCGGCGCCCGGCGACGGGGCCCGTCGATCCTGATGCTGCTCTCCGCGATCGCGGCGCTGGCCGTCAGCGCATGGGCGCTGATCGGGCCGTTCTCCCTCGAGCCGCTCGCGAACGTCGAGTTCCGCTGGCTGCTCGTCGCGCTCGCCGTGGTCGTCGGCGCCGCCCTGGTGTTCGCGCCGGGCAAGAAGAAGCGCTGACCGCACCGTCCCGGAACGCACTGCGCCCTTCGGATCCGATCCGAAGGGCGCAGCCGCGTCTCACTCCCACTCGATGGTGCCCGGCGGCTTGCTCGTGACGTCGAGGACGACGCGGTTGACGTCGGGCACCTCGTTGGTGATGCGGGTGGAGATGCGCTCGAGGGCCTCGTACGGCAGGCGGGTCCAGTCCGCGGTCATCGCGTCCTCGCTGGAGACCGGGCGCAGCACGATCGGGTGGCCGTAGGTACGGCCGTCGCCCTGGACGCCCACGCTCCGCACGTCGGCGAGCAGCACCACCGGGCACTGCCAGATCTGCTTGTCGAGACCGGCGGCCGTGAGCTCCTCCCGGGCGATGGAGTCGGCGCGACGCAGGATCGCGAGCCGTTCGCGGGTGACCTCGCCGATGATGCGGATGCCCAGGCCCGGGCCGGGGAAGGGCTGGCGGCCGACGATCTCCTCCGGCAGGCCGAGTTCGCGCCCGACTGCCCGCACCTCGTCCTTGAACAGCAGCCGCAGCGGCTCGACCAGCGCGAACTGCAGATCCTCGGGCAGGCCACCGACGTTGTGGTGGCTCTTGATGTTCGCGGTGCCGGTGCCGCCACCGGACTCGACGACGTCCGGGTACAGGGTGCCCTGCACCAGGAACTCGACGGTGTCGCCGTGGGCGGCGTTCTCTCCGAGCACCTCCGAGACGGCACCTTCGAAGCTGCGGATGAACTCGCGGCCGATGATCTTGCGCTTGGTCTCCGGATCCGTCACGCCGGCCAGTTCCCGCAGGAACGTGTCGGCGGCGTCCACGGTGACGAGCCTCGCCCCGGTCGCGGCGACGAAGTCCTTCTCGACCTGCTGTCGTTCGCCCTCGCGCATCAGGCCGTGGTCGACGAACACACACGTCAGCCGGTCGCCGATGGCGCGCTGCACCAGGGCTGCGGCGACCGCGGAGTCGACCCCGCCGGACAGGCCGCAGATGGCGCGCCCGTCACCGACCTGCTCGCGGATCTGTTCGATCAGGGCCTCGGCGATGTTCGCGGCCGTCCAGGCGGCGGGGATACCGGCGATGTCGTGCAGGAAGCGGCTGAGCACCTGCTGGCCGTGCGGGGAATGCAGGACCTCGGGGTGGTACTGCACGCCGGCGAGCCGGCGCGCGCGGTCCTCGAACGCGGCCACGGGCGCGCCGGGACTGCTGGCGGTCACCTCGAAGCCGTCCGGCGCGGCGGTGACTCCGTCGCCGTGGCTCATCCACACGGGCTGCGTCGCGGGCAGTCCGTCGTGCAGGACACCCCCGGTGACGGACATCTCGGTGCGCCCGTACTCGCGGTTGCCGGTGTGCGCGACGGTGCCGCCGAGCGCCTGGGCCATGGCCTGGAAGCCGTAGCAGATGCCGAACACCGGGACGTCCAGGTCGAACAGTTTCGGGTCGAGTTGCGGTGCGCCCTCGGCGTAGACGCTGGAGGGGCCGCCGGAGAGCACCACGGCGAGCGGGTCGCGGGCCGCGATCTCCTCCACCGGCGTGGTGTGCGGCACGACCTCGGAGTAGACCTTGGCTTCGCGGACGCGGCGGGCGATCAGCTGCGCGTACTGGGCTCCGAAGTCGACGACGAGGACCGGCCTGGACTGCTGGGTTTGCGACACCCGAACAGTCTAGAGGTCCGGTCCTCGTCCAACGAACGGCGGTTCGGGTCAGGCGACGCCGGACGCGGACCCGGTGCGAACCTCGACGATCGGCAGCGACAGCGCGCCCGGAGCGCCCGCCGGCACGACCGGCTTGTTCGGGGCGATCGGGTCCAGCCGGCGGTAGCCCTCCCCCTGGCCGGGACGCAGGTCCTGCTCCCCCTTGTTCGGCCACAGCGCCGCCGCGCGCTCGGCCTGCGCCGCGATGGTCAGCGACGGATTGACCCCGAGGTTGGCCGAGACGGCGGCCCCGTCCACGACGCTCAGCGTCGGGTATCCGTACACGCGGTGGTACGGGTCGATGACGCCGTGCTCGGGATCGGTGCCGATCACGCAGCCACCGAGGAAGTGCGCGGTGAGCGGGACGTTGAAGATCTCCCCCCAGGTGCCGCCCGGGACGCCGTCGATCTTCTCGGCGATCCGGCGGGTGGCCTCGTTGCCGACGGGAATCCACGTCGGGTTGGGGTGCCCGTGGCCCTGCCGGCTGGTGACCTTGCGGCGACCGAACAAGCCCTTCTTGGTGTAGGTGACGATCGAGTTGTCCAGGTTCTGCATGACCAGGGCGATGATGGTGCGCTCGCTCCAGTCCTTGACGCTGAGCATCCGGGCCATCTGGACCGGGTTCTTCACCACCTGGCCGAGGAACTTCAGCCAGCGTGGGGTGCGGCCGCCGCCGTCGGTCATCAACGTCTGCAGCAGACCCATCGCGTTCGAACCCTTGCCGTAGCGGACCGGCTCGATGTGGGTGTCGGCAGTGGGATGGAACGACGACGTGATCGCCACACCGCGGGTGAGGTCGAGGTCCGGGTCGACGCTCATCTTCCCGGCGCCGACGATCGACTCGGAGTTGGTGCGGGTCAGATGACCCAGCCGGTCGGACAGTTCCGGCAGGGCGCCGGTGTCCTTGAGGTGGTGCAGGAGATGCTGGGTGCCCCACGTGCCGGCGGCGAGGACGACGTGCCCGGCCGTGTAGGTACGACGGTTCTTCCGCTTCCACGCGCCGGTGCGCTCGGTGTCGACGTCCCACGTGCCGTCGGGGGCCTGGCGCAGGCCGGTGACCGTGGTGAGGGGGACGATCTCGGCGCCGGCCCGTTCGGCGAGCCCGAGATAGTTCTTCAGCAGTGTGTTCTTGGCGCCGTGCCGGCATCCGGTCATGCACTCGCCGCATTCGATGCAGCCCGTGCGGTCGGGGCCGACACCGCCGAAGTACGGGTCGGCGACGGTACGCCCGGGCTCCCCGAAGTACACCCCCACCGGGGTCTGGATGAAGGTGTCGCCCACGCCCATGTCCGCGGCGACGGACTTGACGATCTCGTCCGCGGGGGTCATGTGCGGGTTCTGCACCACGCCGAGCATGCGACGTGCCTGGTCGTAGAAGGGGCTGAGCTCGTCGTTCCAGTCGGTGATGTGTGCCCACTGGCCGTCTTCGAAGAACGGAGCCGGCGGCTTGTAGAGGGTGTTGGCGTAGTTGAGGGAGCCACCGCCGACGCCGGCTCCGGCGAGGATGAGGACGTCGTGCAGCAGATGGATCCGCTGGATACCGAAGCACCCCAGCTTGGGTGCCCACAGGAATCGCTTGAGATCCCAGCTGGTCTTCGCGAAGTCGGCGTCGGCGAAGCGCCGGCCCGCTTCGAGGATGCCGACCCTGTACCCCTTCTCCACGAGCCGCAGGGCCGTCACACTTCCACCGAACCCCGATCCGACGATGAGGACGTCGTAGTCCGTCGCGCGCTGCTCACCCACCGAAACACCTCCATGAAGCTGGTTGTTACTCACCAGTATGCACGGGCTTGCTGTGACCATTGCCACAAGGGCGCCCTAACTGTAACCATGAGTTCCATAAACCGCAGGTGAGGGCTGGAAACGGCTGTGGCCGAATGTCACACCGCTTCGATCGAATCGACGCGATGTGACATTCGGCCACAGCGGGTAAGGGGGTAGCGGCGGGTCAGGCGCGGACGGTCAGGCCGACCTTCTGGAACTCCTTGAGGTCCGAGTAACCCGACTTCGCCATCGCACGGCGCAGACCGCCGACCAGGTTCAGCGAGCCGAACGGATCGTCGGACGGACCGGTGAGCACGCGGTCCAGGCTCGGGCGCTCGTCGTAGGCGACCTGCAGCAGCGCGCCGCGCGGCACGGACGGATGCGCACTCGCCGACGGCCAGTACCAGCCCCGGCCCGGGGCCTCGGCCGATACCGCGAGGGGGGCACCGAGCACGGCGGCGTCGGCACCGCAGGCGATGGCCTTGGCCAGGTCGCCCGAGGTCTCGATGTCGCCGTCGGCGATGACGTGGACGTACCGGCCACCGGTTTCGTCCAGGTAGTCGCGACGGGCGGCGGCCGCGTCGGCGATCGCCGTCGCCATGGGCACTCCGATGCCCAGTACCTCGCTGGTGGTGGTGGCGCCCGCTGTCGAGCCGTAGCCGACGACGACGCCCGCCGCTCCGGTGCGCATCAGGTGCAGCGCGGTGCGGTGATCGCTCACACCACCCGCGACGACCGGCACGTCCAGCTCGGAGATGAACGTCTTGAGGTTCAGCGGCTCGCTCTCACCGTGCGCCACGTGCTCCGCGGAGATGATGGTCCCGTGGATGACCAGCAGGTCGAGGCCGGCCTTCACCAGGTGCGGAGTCAGCGCCCGCGCATTCTGCGGGCTGACCCGCACGGCCGTGGTCACGCCGGCATCGCGCACCTGCGCGATCGCGGCGGCCAGCAGGTCGGGCTGCAGCGGGGCCGCGTGGAGCTTCTGCAGGTGCGCGATCGCCGCTGCCGGGTCCGGGTCGGACTCGGCGATGCCGACGAGGCGTTCGATCTCGGCATCGACATCGGCGTGCCGGCCCCACAGGCCCTCACCGTTGATGACGCCGAGGCCACCGGCCTTGCCCAGTTGCACCGCGAAGGACGGCGAGACCAGCGCGTCGGTGGGATGGGCGAGCAGCGGGATGTCGAATCGGTACGCGTCGAGCTGCCAAGCCGTCGACACCTCCTTCGAGGAGCGCGTCCGGCGGGACGGCACGATGTTGATGTCGTCCAGCTCGTAGGTGCGTCGGGCGGTTCGCCCCATGCCGATTTCAACCAGGTCGCGCACGCGCGTCCCTTTCTTCTCAGGTAGATGCCCCCACCGGACACTCCGGCGGGGGCCGATCGCGGACTCTTGCTCTACCGAACCACTGCTCTACCGAACCACGTAGTTCGGCGCTTCGGCCGTGATCGTGATGTCGTGGGGATGGCTCTCCTTCAGACCCGCCGCCGTGATCTGCACGAACTGCGCCTCCTGCAGTTGTTCGATGGTGGCGGCACCGGCGTAGCCCATCGCTGCCCGCAGGCCGCCGATCAGCTGGTGCGTGACCTGCTGCAGCGGACCACGGAACGGCACACGACCTTCGATGCCCTCGGGCACCAGCTTGTCCTCGGAGAGCACGTCGTCCTGGAAGTAACGGTCCTTCGAGTACGACTTGCCCGCGCCCCGGCTCTGCATCGCGCCGAGCGAACCCATGCCGCGGTAGCTCTTGAACTGCTTGCCGTTGACGAGGATCAACTCACCCGGCGATTCGGCCGTGCCGGCCAGCAGGGAGCCGAGCATGGCCGTGGAGGCGCCGGCGGCGAGCGCCTTGGCGACGTCGCCGGAGAACTGCAGGCCGCCGTCGGCGATGACCGGGACGCCCGCGGGCTTGGCGGCGGCGACGGCCTCGAGGATGGCGGTGATCTGCGGCGCGCCGACGCCCGCGATGACGCGGGTGGTGCAGATGGAGCCGGGACCCACGCCGACCTTCACGGCGTCCACACCGGCCTCGATGAGCGCTGCGGCACCCGCCCGGGTCGCGACGTTGCCGCCGATGATCTGGACCCGATCGCCGACCTCGGCCTTGAGCTTGGCGATCATCCCGAGAACACCCGCGGAGTGACCGTGGGCGCTGTCGACCACGAACACGTCCACCCCGGCGTCCGCCAGGGTCATGGCCCGGGACCACGCGTCGTCGCCCACGCCGACCGCGGCACCGACGAGCAGGCGACCGTCGCGGTCCTTGGTGGCGTCGGGGTGCTGCTCGGTCTTGACGAAGTCCTTGACGGTGATCAGTCCGGTCAGGCGACCCTGCCCGTCGACGATCGGCAGCTTCTCGATCTTGTGACGGCGCAGCAACCCGAGGGCGGCTTCGGCGGTGACACCCTCCTGGGCGGTCACCAGCGGCGCCTTGGTCATGACCTCCGCGACCGGGCGGTTCTGGTCGACCTCGAACCGCATGTCCCGGTTGGTGATGATGCCGACGAGCTGGCCCTCGTCGTCGGTGACGGGCAGCCCCGAGATGCGGAAGCGCGCACACATGGCGTCGACCTCGGCGAGGGTGGCGGTCGGCTTGCAGGTGACCGGGTCGGTGACCATGCCCGCCTCGGACCGCTTCACGGTCTCGACCTGCGCGGCCTGCGCCTCGGCGGACAGATTGCGGTGCAGGACGCCCATACCCCCGGCGCGGGCCATCGCGATGGCCATGCGCGACTCGGTGACGGTGTCCATCGCGGAACTGACCAGCGGAACCCGGAGACGGATGTCCCGGGTCAGCTGGCTCGACGTGTCCACCTGGCTCGGGATGACGTCCGACGCGGCCGGCAGCAGCAGCACGTCGTCGAAGGTCAGACCCAGCATGGCGACCTTGTCCGGGTCGTCACCGCCGGTATGCACGTGCCCTCCGGTACTCCTCATGCGGTTCGGACCCTCCATGACGCGTCGATACGGTGCGGGCGGGTGGCCCCCGGCCCGGCATCGGTGATTACGGAACACAATGTCGTGAAAGACAATGGTGCGAGCGGTGCGCACCGTTCCCCGGACGCTCCGAACAACGATGCCCTGCTCGTGAACTATCGTATCGGTTCACCGGGACCGGCACACACGCGCATCCGCACGCGTACACGAAGGTCCGCGGGAAGTCCACGGTGTGACGGCTGGCGCGGACCCCGTCGGACTGCGTACCGTGGAGTCGTGCGTGATCAGTTGCCTCCCGGTCTGCCACCGGACCCATTCGCTGGAGATCCCGACGATCCGTCCGCCGCACTGGACGCCATCGAGCCGGGTCAGCCGCTCGACCCTGCCGAGCGGCTGGCCGTCGAGGAGGATCTTGCCGACCTCGCGGTGTACGAAGCGCTGCTGTCGCCGCGCGGCGTCCGCGGCCTGGTGGTGTGCTGCGAGGACTGCCATCAGGATCACTACCACGACTGGGACATGCTGCGGGCGAACCTGCTGCAGTTGCTTGTCGACGGTACGGTCCGGCCGCACGAGCCGGCCTACGATCCCTCCCCCGATGCCTATGTGACATGGGACTACTGCCGCGGCTACGCGGATGCGTCGATGAACGAGGCGCTACCGGTCGACCCGTACGGCCTCGACTCCTAGAAGAAGCCTCCGCACCAGAAGAAGCCTCCGCACCACGGGAAGGGCCCGCCGGGACACACGTCCGGCGGGCCCTTCTCGTCACGTCTACTCCGAAGGTGCGGGCACCGTGTACTCCGAAGGTGCGGGCACCGCGGTGATCGTCTGGCTGATCGACTGCTGCTCCAGCGAGGTGGACGGCGCCGGTGCCGACGCCGACGGGGTCGTGGTCGGCGCAGCGGTCGGCGCGGTGGTGGGCTCCGGCGTCACCGGTGGGCTCGTCGGTCCGGTGGACGGGGGCGGAGTGACGGGGGACGGTTCCGGACTGGGTGCCGGCTGCGACGACGGCGGCACCAGATCGACGCCGGGTGCCTCAGTGGACGTCGCCGGGGGGACCGTTCCCGTACCGGGTGTCGTACCGGCGATGGTGGGGTCCACGGTCGACGGGGTCGTCGGAGTGGTCGGCACCGGCGCGGGAATCACCTGCGTCGACTGGACCGGGGGCGCGGGCAGCACGGGCGGAGGCGGGGGCGGAAGGAGCTTGCTCAACTCGGTGGTGAGCCGCTGCACCCAGTCACCCAGCTGGTCCCGCTGGCCGGCGTCGGTGACCGATCCGGACCGCTGCTGCGCCGACTGGATCAGTTCCTGCGCGCCTTCCGTGTCGCCGACGGCGAGCCGCTGCTCGGCCTCCTGCAGCGTGGAGGCGGTGTCGATCCGGGCGACCGTCGACTCGGCCTGCTCACTGAAGACGACCTGCTTGACACTCCACAGCGGGTCGCCGGGTTCGGCCTGGTAGGACACGGCGGTCGCACCACCGACGGCGATGGCGATCAGGGCGGCGGCGCCGGCGATGGGCCGGATCAGGCGGAGCTGGGTGCGGGCGCGGGAGCGGCGCTCGGCGAGTGCGTCGCGGGCACCGATCTCCCGGTTGACCGCGGCGACGATCTCGTCGAGATCCGGCTCGGAAGGAAGCGGATCGGCCAGGATCTCGGCACGCCAGCCCGCAAGAAGGGTGGCGAGCTCGTATTCCTCGGTCGTCTCGGTGGGCACCGGTCCGTCCCCGGAGATCGCGTCGATGAGGGCGTCGTCACGGCGCACGGCCGCAATGTCCACGGGGGTGCCGTCGTCGGCGAGATCGGCGAAGAAATCGTCATCCGCGCCGTGCTTCCTACCCATTTCTCTCACCTGCTCTCGTCACTTCCTTCTTCAGTCGGGCGATGGCACGGTGCTGCGCCACTCGAATGGCCCCTGCCGTACTTCCCACCGCTGCTGCCGTTTCTTCCGCGGACAGGCCCACCACGAGCCGCAGGACCAAGATCTCCCGCTGCTTCTCCGGAAGCGTGCCCAGCAGCTGCTTCATCTGCCGGCTCGTCTCCGCATTGAGCGCCTGCTCCTCCGGACTGTCGTCCAGCGACATCGACTCGGGTACCTCCGCGACCGGATCCGCCCGGTTGCGGGCGGCGCTGCGGTGCGCGTCGGCGACCTTGTGTGCCGCGATCCCGTACACGAATGCCATGAAGGGGCGTCCCTGGTCCTGATACCGCGGCAACGCCGTCATCACGGCCAGGCACACCTCCTGCGCTACGTCGTCCGCGGAGAGCTGGCCACGCTCCGCGGCTCCGACCCGTGCCCGGCAGTACCGGACGACCAAGGGCCGGATGGTTCTCAGAACCTGAGCGAGGGCCGTCCGATCTCCCTGCGCAGCCGCAGCGACAGCGGAGTCCAACTCCTCACCCATGACAGTCATCGATTGCGCAAGTCCTGGCGTTACAAAGTGACACGACCCCCCGGCCGGGTGTGCTTCCACTTGCAGTGGAACATCCCCAGACTAGCGACACGACCGGACGGAACGGACGCACGGATGGCTTCTAGACCCGGATCGTTGCGAATCTCCCACCGCGCCGGACGACGAGTGCCGCCGACTCGTCGCGCACGCGCCGAGCCGCCTCCCCGCCCCCGAGCCCGTCCCACAGCATCGCGGCCGCCCAGCGCAGCGGGACCAGACCGAGCGCGGTACTACGGTCGAGTACGTCGAGGCACAGGTCCCGGGCGGGCGTGAGATCGGACTCCCCGGTCCACGAGGCGGCCCGCAGCAGATCGGATTTGACCAGGTGCCGGACCGAGCCGCTGCGTTCGGCCTCGGCCGCGGCCGCAGCCGAACGCCGACGGGCGGTGGCGAAGTCCCCGGAGGCCAGGGCAGTCTCCGCGCAGACCCAGTGCAGGCGCACACGCTGGCGCCGGAACACCGCGCCGTGCACGCCTTCGGCGGCGTCGAGAGCGGCAGCGCAACGGTCCAGCAGCCGGACGGCCGGCCGGATCCGGCCGCACCCGAGCGCGTCCGCCGCCAGCCCCGTGAGGGCGTCGCACCGAGCCTCGACGGTCCACGAGGAATACCGCGGGGCGTCGGCGAGCGCCGCGGCCGCCCGTCCGTCGAGGACGGCGGCCTCGCGGTGCCGGCCGAGCTGACGCAGCAGCGACGCCTCGGTGCTCGCCGCCAGGGACGCGAGCGCTCCGTCCGGACCCGTGGCGCGGCGGAGCCGGGTCAGCTCCGCGCGGGCGGCGGCGTAGCGACCCTGACCGCCCAGGGCGACGGCCCGGTGCCACGACGCGACGCGATCCCCGCCGGGCGGGAGAGGGAACAGGTCCGGCCGGGCACCGAATGCCGCCGAGGCGAGCGTGGACGTGTCGGACGGCAGGGCGGTGACGGGCACGAGGCCATGATCGCACCCCTTCGCCTCCGTCCGGCGGGGAGGTGGAGTGCATTCCGAGAAATATGCACCGCCGGCGCATCAATTACTTCCGTGCTTCGGCCGGTTGAACATCCGGTTTACGTTTTGTTAATTACAGACACGGTGTCGGTACGAAAGATGCGCACGCCGTGGCAATTTTCGGCCCCGGCGAACCGGACGGATGCCTTCCGGCACCCAGCGCAGGGCCTATAGTCCCTGATCGGGGCCATTCCGGGAACCGGAGGACGGCACGCACCGTGGAGGCGCACACCCTCAGGACACAATCACGGATCAGCCACGATGTAAATATTTCGGCGGTTAATTCTCGCAGATCGGGATATGGAAATTGCCACTCCGCGAAAGTGTTGACTCCATTTCCTCGCCACCTTTACGGTTACGAAGCCTGAACAACTGCTTTGGGGGGAAAGACCTTCCGCCCACGGTCCGCTCGCCTCGGGCGAGCACGCTGCAAAGGAGTACCCATGCCTGCACCACACCACTTGCCCGGACCGAACGCGGACGTCTGGGATTGGCAGATGCACGGACTGTGTCGTGGGGTGGACTCCTCGATGTTCTTCCACCCGGACGGTGAGCGCGGCCGGGCCAGGGCGCAGCGCGAGAGCCGGGCCAAGGAGATGTGCCGGCAGTGCCCGGTGCTCGTGCAGTGCCGGGAGCACGCTCTGGCGGTGTCCGAGCCGTACGGCATCTGGGGCGGCATGTCCGAGACCGAACGGGAGATGTACGCGCGGCACCGACGACGGCGGATCGCGGTCTGACCGGCCCGCCGGACGACACCACGAGACGACGAAGCCCCGCACGGATTGTTCCGTGCGGGGCTTCGCAGTTCCCGGGTACCCGGCCGACTCCGCGGCCGGGCACCCGGCTCGCTAGTGAGCGTGACCGTGGCCGTGACCGGCCTCGGGCGCCTCCTCCGGCTTGTCGACGACGGCGCTCTCCGTGGTCAGCACCATCCGCGCCACCGAGGACGCGTTGACGACCGCGGACCGGGTCACCTTGACCGGATCCACGACACCGTCGGCGAGCAGGTCACCGTAGGTGAGGGTGGCTGCGTTGAACCCGGACCCGGCGGGGGCCTCGGACACCTTGTTCACCACGACCGACCCGTCGAGGCCGGCGTTAGCGGCGATCCAGTACAGCGGGGCCGCGAGCGCGGCGCGCAGCACGGCGACACCCGTGGCCTCGTCACCCGAGAGCGAGTTCTCGAGCGCGTCCAGCTCCCGGGCGGCCTGCACGAGCGCCGAACCACCACCGGGCACGATGCCCTCTTCGACCGCGGCCTTGGCGGCGTTGACAGCGTCCTCGACACGGAACTTGCGCTCCTTGAGGTCGGTCTCGGTGGCTGCACCCACCTTGATCACCGCGACGCCGCCGGAGAGCTTCGCGAGCCGCTCCTCGAGCTTCTCCCGGTCCCAGTCGGAATCGGTGGCCTCGATCTCGCGACGCAGCTGCGCGACGCGGTTCTCGATGTCCTGTTGCGTACCGGCACCGTCCACGATCGTGGTGCTGTCCTTGGTGACCACCACCCGGCGGGCCGAACCGAGCAGGTCGAGACCGGCATCCTTCAGGGTCAACCCGACGTCGGAGTTGATGACGGTGCCGGCGGTGACGACGGCGAGGTCGTCGAGGAACGCCTTGCGGCGGTCACCGAAGAACGGCGCCTTGACCGCGACGGCCTTGAGGGTCTTGCGGATGGAGTTGACCACGAGGGTGGAGAGCACCTCCCCCTCGACGTCCTCCGCGATGATCAGGACGGGCTTGCCGTTCTCGGCGATCTTCTCGAGCAGCGGCAGGAAATCGGGCAGGGAGCCGATCTTGTCGCGGTAGAGGAGGATGACGGCATCCTCGAGCACCGCCTGCTGTGCGTCGATGTCGGTGATGAAGTAGGGCGACAGGAAGCCCTTGTCGAACTGGACGCCCTCGGTGACGACGAGCTCGGTCTGGAGCGTCGAGGATTCCTCGACGGTGACGACACCGTCCTTGCCGACGGTGCTCAGGGCCTCGCCGACCATGTTGCCGATCTCCTCGTCGCGCGAGGAGACGGTGGCGACCTGGGCGATGGCCTCCTTGCCCTCGACCGGGGTGGCGGCGGCAAGGAGCGCCTCCGACACCTTCTCGGCGGCCCGGCCGATGCCGTTGCCGAGTGCGATGGGGTTGGCGCCGGCCGCGACGTTCTTCAGGCCGGCCTTGATGATGGCCTGGGCGAGCACGGTGGCGGTGGTGGTGCCGTCACCGGCGACGTCGTTGGTCTTGGTGGCCACGCTCTTGACCAGCTGGGCGCCGAGGTTCTCGAACGGGTCCTCCAGCTCGATCTCCCGGGCGATGCTGACACCGTCGTTGGTGACGGTCGGGCCGCCGAACGCCTTGGCGAGCACCACGTGCCGCCCACGCGGGCCGAGGGTGACCTTGACGGCGTCGGCGAGCTGATCGACGCCACGCTCGAGTGCCCGCCGCGCGGTCTCGTTGAACTCGATTTGCTTGGACATGTTCTCCGACTACTCCTGGAACGAAGGATCCGGAACGGACTCCGCCCCGGGTCCGAGGCGGAACTCCGGGGCGGAATGCGTGCGGCTTACTTGGCGACGACGGCCAGCACGTCGCGAGCCGACAGGATCAGGTACTCCTGGCCGGCGTACTTGATCTCGGTTCCGCCGTACTTGCTGTAGATGACGACGTCGCCTTCCTTGACATCGAGGGGGATGCGCTTCTCACCCTCGTCGTCCCAGCGGCCGGGGCCGACGGCGACGACGGTGCCCTCCTGGGGCTTCTCCTTCGCCGTGTCCGGGATGACCAGGCCGGAGGCAGTCGTCGTCTCGGCCTCGTTGGCCTGGACGAGGATCTTGTCCTCGAGCGGCTTGATGTTCACGCTCGCCACGATGAGCCCTCCACTTTCAGGGGTTCGATGGTCCGAGGCCTCTTGTCGTCCTCGGACAGGGTTTGTTCAGTCACCACGGTGACTCCGCGCGCAGTCCCGTCGTCGCGGGTGCCGGAACACGCTCGGCGTCGACTAGCACTCTATACACGCGAGTGCCAGCGCTCAAGGGCAGAGGGTGCTGAATGCGCTCGTGTCGCCTCGGACGCACCACGACCGCGACGAGCGGGCCCCCACCCGGGCGACCTCCGCACGAGTGCACCCCGTTCGTCGGGCTCCGGACCCACCGCGGGCCGCCGACCCCGCACGTGCCCGTCGCGTCCGCAACCGAGGAGACCGAACTGTGACCATTCGTACCCGGAACCGAGCCGCGGGTGCTCCCCTGCCGAGATGACGTCCGTTCGGCACCCGTGCCCACGACGCTCCACTCGCGCCGCCCTCCGAGAGTACGGCTCCGAGCTGGGACGACAGCGGCCGAACGGACGAACCACCCGCGCCCGGCACCGACGTCGGGCGCGCGTGGCGGAACAGGGACGCCGCGCCGCCGCGCCGCCGGGCGGGCCGAGATCGGCGGTTTTCGGCGCGCGCCCGCACACCCCCGTCTGTTACGTTCGGATAACGGAGACCGAACGCGTGACCATTCGGTGACTTTGCGGCTCGACCGCGTCCCTGTCCGCCGGTCACGCACGGGAGGGGAACTATGCGCACGTCGCTGGGAATTTCCACCGGCGCTTCCGGAGTGGGCTCGGCCCTCGTCGTCGAGGGGCCGGGAGAGCACACCACCGAGTACCGATTTCTCGCCGCCGATCCCGAGACCGCCGGCGACCTGGGCGACCTCGTCATCGATGCCCTCTCCCTCATGAGCACCCAGATCGACGGACACGCCGTCCCCGACGCGGTGGCGGTGGCCTATCGAACCTCCGAGCACGCGGAGGCGATCCGCTCCGCGTCGGTGCGCGACGGCCACATCGTCCATCTGGTTCCGGAGACGACGGCCGTGCTCGCCTACCTGAACAGCACCGGGCTCGTCGACACCGCCGACACCCTCGCCGTCGCCGACCTGGGGGCGTCGGGATTCACCGTCTCCGTCGTCGACCGACGGTCCGGGTCGATGCTGCGCTCGGCCCGGACCGGGGACGTCGGGGGCGGAGCCGTCCGTGCCCGCGTCTACGACCACGTGCGCCGCCGGATCGGCCGTACCCGTGGCCGCATCCCGATCGACCCCGCCCTGCTGACGGTGCGCTGTCAGGGCGCACTCGAGGCCCTCGGAGAGGCGTCCACGACCCGGATCGAACTCGGTGACGCCGGACCGGCGGTGCCCCTGACCCGCACGGAACTCGACGAGATGGTGGCCGATCTCAGCGACACCGCGGCGACGTTCACCCGGCGGGTCTGCCACACCGAACCGCGGCCGCAGATGCTGGCGCTCGTGGGCGGCGCAGCGGCGATGCCGGCTCTGGCCGACGCCGTGACCTCGGCCTTCGCCGGCCCCGTCGCGGTGGTGCCGGAACCGGCCACCGCCGCGGCCCACGGCGCCGCGCTGCTCGCCGCGTCGTCACGACTGTCCTCCTATCCGTCGGTAGGTGCCTCGACCCCGACGGCGGGCACCCCCGGCGGCAAGGTCTCCGGTGCCCTCGCCGGGGCGCTCGTGATCGGTGCGCTCGTCGCGGGCTATGCGACCGACCAGATCGCGTCCGACGACACCGCCGTGTCCCCCGCCGGGACCAGCGGCCAGGCCACGACCCAGCCGGCGGCGGCCGTCCCCGACACCGGACACACGCAGATCCCCTCCGAGGATCCCCACGCCGCCGTCACCACGACAGCTGCCGACAACGGCTACGCACGCACGGACACGCCGGTGCCCTATCCCACTCCCACCGTGCCCGAGTCGTCGACGACCACGCCGGCGACGACCACGCCGCCCAGCACACCGGAATCGACGACGAGCGAGCGGCCCGAGTCGCCTGCGGACGTCCCCGGCACCGACCGGCCGTGGCAGTTGCCGGGAACCCTCCCGAGCGTTCCGCTGCCGACCGTCCCGCTGCCGACGCTGCCCGGCACGACGCCGTCCGAGAGCACGACACCGAGCTCGACGACGTCCGCGCCGCCGTCCGAGTTCGCACCACCCGAGACGACGACCGAGACCTCCTCGACCGCGGCCCCGGCGGAGGAGGCGACGAGCACGTCACCGCCTCTCATCGAACCGTCACCGGCCGCCTGATCGCGCCCGCCGATCACCGCAGCGTCGGGTCAGGCAGGCACCTGGGCGATCTCGACCGGCAGGCCGGGATCGGTGCCGACGGTGAGCGCGGAGGGCTGGGCGCCCCCGGCGATCAGATGCGCTCCCAGCGCGGCGATCATCACCCCGTTGTCGGTGCACAGGCGCGGCCGCGGCACCCGCAGCGCGATCCCGGCGGCCGCGCAGCGCTCCTCGGCGAGCTCACGCAGGCGGGAATTGGCAGTGGCTCCACCGCCGAGGACCAGCGTGTCCACGCCCACGTCCTGCGCGGCCCGCACCGCCTTCATCGTCAGCACGTCGGCGACCGCTTCCTGGAAACCGGCCGCCACGTCCTCGAGCGGGACCGGCTCGCCGGAGCGCTCGCGCGCCTCGACGAACCGCGCGACAGCCGTCTTGAGCCCGGAGAAGGAGAAGTCGTGCCGGGCGTCGCGCGGCCCCGTCATCCCCCGCGGGAACACCACCGCGGTGCGGTCACCGTTCTGTGCGGCCCGGTCCAGCGCGGGACCGCCCGGGAAACCGAGTCCGAGCAGCCGGGCGACCTTGTCGAACGCCTCGCCGGCCGCGTCGTCGACCGTCGTGCCCAGCTCGACGATCGGCTGACGGCCGAGATCCTCGACGTGCAGCAGGTGGGTGTGCCCGCCGGAGACCAGCAGCGCCACGCACGGTGGCATCGGTCCGTGTTCGATGGTGTCCACGGCGACGTGCCCACCGAGATGGTTGATCGCGTAGAACGGCACGTCCCACGCCGCCGCATACGCCTTGGCTGCCGCGACACCGACGAGCAGTGCGCCGGCGAGACCTGGCCCGATCGTCACGCACACGGCGTCGGGCTTGGTGACACCGGCGGCAGCCAGCGCCCGTCGCATGGTCGGAACGATCGCCTCGAGGTGCGCGCGGGACGCGATCTCCGGGACGACGCCACCGAAGCGGGCGTGTTCGTCGACGCTCGAGGCCACCTCGTCGGCGAGCAGGTCGAGCGTGCCGTCGCCGACCCACCGGACGATGCCCACGCCCGTCTCGTCGCAGGAACTCTCGATCCCCATCACGATCACGACTGTGACTCCTTCCGCCGGTCCGGCCGGCACATGGTGTACGCGTCGGCCCCGCTCGGCTGGTAGTACCGCTTCCTCGTCCCGACGATCTCGAAACCCTCCCGGCGGTACAGCGCGATCGCTGCGTCGTTGTCGGTGCGCACCTCGAGGAACACGGGACCGCCCCAGGCGTCGGCCGTCCGCAACAGCTCGGCGAGCAACGCGCCACCGACGCCGCGGCGCCGCTGTCGTGGGTCCACCCCGATGGTGTGGACCTCCGATTCCGGATGAACCGCGGTGCCGAGACGCGCGAGACCGGCGTAGCCGATGAGCCGGCCCTCCTCGTCCCGGGCGGCGACGTAGTGGTTCTGCGGTGCCGCCAGCTCGGCACGGAACGCGTCGGCGCTCCACGGGTCGTCACCGGGGAACAGGATCCGTTCCAGCTCAGCGCACCGGGCGACGTCGGACGGCTGCAGCGCGTCGACGAGGGGACGAGGGTCGTGGGTGGTCATTTCTTCTTCCGGTCCGCCGTCTCCACCGCGTCCGGGCGGCGCAGGTACAGGGGCACCAGGGGCTCGGGCTCCACCCCGGCGAGCAGGTCCGCGACGGCCACGGCGACCAGCCCTGCCGGGGAGGGTGTGGCCACCGAATGCGCGGGCAGCTCGAACAGGTCGACGTGCGGGCGGGATCCCGCGATCCGCTGCGACGGCTCCGCCTTCAGATCCGCCGGCCTGCACACCCCCGGCCCCTCGAGGCGGACGCCGCCGGAGTACCGCGCCCAGTACACCTCGCGGCGACGAGCGTCGGTGACGACGAGAAGATCACCGGCACTCTCGCCGGCTCCCGGCCCCGTACCGTCGGCGTCCGCACCCAGGACGTCGGCCGCGATCGCGTCGAGACTGCACACGCCGTACACCGGCACGTCGAGGGCGTCGCCGAAGGCAGCGGCGGTCGCCATGCCCACGCGCAACCCGGTGAACGGCCCCGGGCCGACACCGACGACGACGGCGTCGAGATCGGCCGGCGTGCGCCCGGTGGACGACAGACACTCGAGGATCTGCGGGGTCAGTACCTCGGCATGGGCGCGTGGATCGTCCGTGACCCGCACGGCCAGCGTCTCGATGCCGGCGGTCCCTGGTTCACCGCGGTCGTCCACCCGGACGAGACCTGCGGTGACGGCGGGGGTGGCGGTATCCACGGCGAGAACGAGCACGAGTATCCAGAGTACCGCCGAGCGCGGCGGTCACCCCACCCAGGACCAGGTGGCGGTGCGCACGTCCGAGTCCGGTTCGCGGCGCAGCCGCACCCGCAGGTGCCGTTCGGTGAGCGCCTCGACCAGTCCCTCACCCCATTCCACGACGACCACGGCGGCGGTCAGGTCGGTGTCGAGGTCGAGAGCGTCGAGTTCGTCGAGGGCGTTCGGTCCGTCCCCGAGGCGGTAGGCGTCGACGTGGATCATGCCCACGGGTTCGCCCTCGGTGCGACCGCCGGGGCGATGCTCGCGGGCGATGACGAAGGTGGGCGAGGTGACCCGGCCCTGCACCCCGAGGCCTGCCGCGATGCCACGGGTCAGGGCGGTCTTCCCGGCGCCGAGCGGTCCGTCCAGCACTACGAGATCGCCGGCGTGCAGCTGTTCTGCCAGGCGCCGGCCCAGTGCCTCGGTGTCCTCGACCGTGGGCAGCTCGGCGCTGCGCTCGGTGTGCGTGCCGGCGGCGAGATCGTCACCCAATTGCGGCGCGCCTCCTGCCGGCGTCGTGGGCGAACCCGCGTTGGATCAGCCGGTCGAGCGCACCGACGACGACCTCGGGGAATTCGAGTTGCACCAGGTGCCCGGCGCCGCGGACCCGCTTGAGCTCGACGTCCGGGAGTGCCGCCGCGAGTTCCTCGGAGCCGGAGAACGGGATGATCATGTCGGCGTCCCCGCACAGCACGAGGGCGGGCACCCGACCCAGCACCGGCAGGGCCGCGGACTCGTCGTGCAGTTCCAGGGTGCGCAGGAAGTTCACGATGGTCAGCACCGAGGTTTCCGCCAGCATCCGGTCGGAGAATTCGACGAGCTTCGGGCTGACCACGGTCCCGTAGGACGCCGCGCGCAGGATCGGCGCGATGATCGCCTTGGCGGCACCGCGGGTGTACTGCACGAAGCCCGGCGCGGTGCGGGCCAGGTGCCGGAATCCGTCGATCACCGGGTTCTCGAGGTTGCGGCCGATGCCGGTCTTGGTCAGGCCGGCCGCGGTGGTGGCGAGCAGTCCGACGCCGACGATGCGTTGGTCGAACAGTTCCGGGCGCTGCGCAGCCAGCGCGATGGTCGTCATTCCGCCCATCGAGTGCCCGACCACGACCACCGGGCCGGTGGGGGCGACCGTGTCGATGACCGTCCCCAGATCGCGGCCGAGTTGGGCGATGGTGCAGGACTTCGACCTCGGCGCGCCGGACTCCCCGTGGCCGCGCTGATCGTAGAACACCATCCGCACGTCCTTGCCCCAGCGCTCCTGCAGGTGCCGCATCTGCAGGTGCCAGGACTGCATGCGCAGGCAGTACCCGTGCACGAACACGATCGTCAGCGGCGCCAGAGCCGAGCCGACCTCGCGCACGGCGAGTTCGACGCCGTCCTCGGTGCGGACGGTGCGCTTGGGCAGCGCGAGCATCGCATCGAAGTCTTCCTCGCCGTAGATCTCGTGCGCGGGCAGGCCCGCGGTGCGCACCGCGTACAGTCCCGCGTTCGAGCCGAGCGTGGCCAGGCTCGCACCCAACAGTCCCAGACTGCCCAACAGCGTCATCGCCGCTCGCCTCCTCCGCCACCGACGTAGGTGCGGACGGTGCGCCCGCCCACGCCGGTGACCACCTCGTAATTGATGGTGTCCAGCAGGTCTGCCCACTCCTGCGCGACAGGCTCGCCGTGACGACCGTCACCGAAGAAGAACGCGGTATCGCCTTCTTTTACTCCGTCCCCGTCCGGTCCGAGATCGACCACGACCTGGTCCATGCACACGCGGCCGAGCTGAGGGCGGCGACGTCCGCCGAGCTGCACCTCGAAGCGGCCGCTGAGATTGCGCCGGATTCCGTCGGCGTAGCCCATCGGCAACAGGGCCACGGTGGTGTCGACGGGCGCCACCCAGCGATGCCCGTACGACACCCCGGACCCTGCACGCACCTTCTTCACCAGCGCCACCCTCGTTCGCAACGTCATTGCGGGCCGGAACCCGAAGTCCCCGACCTCGGGGATCGGGGACAACCCGTACATCGCTATACCCGGTCTGACCATGTCAAAACGCAGGTCAGGACGCGTGACAGTGGCTGCCGAGTTCGACAGGTGCACCACCTCGGGTCTCATGCCGTGGCGGCTCAGATCCGCGACGGCCTCGCGCAACCGGTCCCGCTGGCAGTCGATCTCGGGGTGACCGAGTTCGTCCGCGTGTGCGAGATGGGAAAAGGCGCCGCGCAGCCGGATCGCGCCCTCGGCGCGGGCCCGGCCCAGGTCCTGCAGAAATTCCGGCCATTCGTCGCGTGCCACGCCGTTGCGGTTGAGTCCGGTGTCGATCTTCGCGGTGAGCACCGCGGTCACGCCCGTTTCCCGAGCTGCGGCAACGATCGACGCGAGATGCCGGGTCGACGAAACCCCCAACTCGACGCCGGCGGTGATCGCGGGTGCGAAATCGGCGTCGACGGTGTGCAGCCAGGACAACACGGGCACGTCGATCCCGGCGCGACGCAGTTCGAGTGCCTCGGTCAGGGTCGTCACCCCCAGCTCGCGCGCCCCGGCGGCCACGGCGGCCCGCGCGACCGGGACGGCACCGTGGTTGTATGCGTCGGCCTTGACGACGGCCATCACCGCCGCCTCCCCGGCGAACTCCTGCAGCCGCCGCACGTTCTCGGCCACGGCGTCGAGGTCGATCAGCGCCTCGGCCTGCGGCAGGTCGTGGTGGAGGTGGTTGCGGGGTCGGGGTTCGGCCGTGGTCATGGGTCCCGATCCTGCCACTGCGGGCGAAGTGGCCCGCAGCACGGTCGACGGTGTCGGGTCACGATTCGGCCATGCCCCGCAGACGGCGTACTGCCGTGGGCACCCGGTCGAGGATCGCACTCGCCGACGTCGGCGCCCCGGCGCCGTCGACGCCCCCGCGCGCGGCCGTGTCCGCCGCGAACGCATGGGCCCGCGCACCGGCCGCGGCGGCGAGGTCCGGGGCCATACCGGCGGACATCAGTGCCCCGATCATCCCGGACAGGACGTCGCCCGCCCCGGCGGTGGCGGCCCACGACCCGCCGGCCTCGTTGACGAACACGTGCCCGGCCGGGTTCGCGATCAGCGTCGAGCGGCCCTTGAGCAGTACGTGCACTCCCCAGTCGGCGGCCAGGGCTCGCACCGCCGTCACCCGGTCCGGCTCGGGCCGGCGGCCGGTGAGCCGCGCGAACTCCCCGGCGTGCGGGGTCAACAGCGTCGGGGCGTGTCGGCCGCGGACCAGTTCGGGCTGCCGGGACAGCAGCGTCAGCCCGTCGGCATCGACGAGGACGGGCAGATCCGTCGCCAGCACCTCGCGCAGGGTGTCGGCCGCCTGGTGATCGGTGCCGCCGCCGGGCCCGATCACCCACGCCTGGACGCGGCCCGCCTCGGCGAACGACGGCGCGGCCACCACTTCGGGGAACCGGGCCAGGACGACGGGCGCGGCGCTGCCGGCGTAGCGGACCATGCCGGACGTCGCGGCCACCGCCCCGCCGGCGCAGAGCACGCCGGCACCCGGGAACCGGGCGCTCCCGGCGACGATGCCCACGACGCCCTGGCTGTACTTGTCGTCGTCGGCGCCGGGCACCGGCCAGATCGCGCCGATCTCGGCCGGCTCGGCCGCCACCAGGTGCGCCGGGGACAGGTCGAGACCGATGTCGACGAGCTCGACCCGCCCACAGCGGGCCGGGGCGAGGACGTGGACAGGCTTGTACGCACCGAACGTGACGGTCACGGCCGCGGTGACGGCCGGTCCGTCCACGGCACCGGTATCCGGGTCCACGCCGCTGGGGGTGTCCACGGCGACGATCGGCGCGGTGATCTGCTCGACGACCGCCGCGGCCGCCGGGCGCAGCGGGCCCCGGCCCGAGATGCCGACGATTCCGTCGAGCACGAGATCCGGGTCACCGATCCGCCCGGGATCGGCCGGCACGAGGCGTCCCCCGGCGGCACGCAGCGCCGCGGCCCCCGCCTGATGGGCCCGCTCCGGGTCGAGGAGCAGCGCCGTGACCGCGACCCCGCGGCGACGCAGGAACGCGCCCGCCCACAGGGCGTCGCCGCCGTTGTCGCCCGATCCGACGAGCAGGCTCACGTGCCGACCGGCGACGGAACCGGTGCGCGCATGCAGTTCCGTCGCCGCGATCCGGGCGAGCCCGAACGCGGCACGACGCATCAACGTGCCCTCGGGCAGGGCTGCGAGCAGCGGCGCCTCCGCCGCCCGCACCTGCTCACACGGGTAGTAGCTGCGCATCGGGTCTCCCGCCGGGGTCGCTATTCCACCGTCACGGACTTGGCGAGGTTGCGGGGCTTGTCGACGTCGTAGCCGCGGGTCTGGGCGACCTCGGCGGCGAACACCTGCAGCGGCACGGTCGACAGCAGCGGCTGCAGCAACGTCGGCGCCGCCGGGATCTCGATGAGGTGGTCGGCGAACGGCCGCACCGCCTCGTCGCCCTCCTCGGCGATCACCACCGTCCGCGCGCCCCGGGCCTGGATCTCCCGGATGTTGCTCAGCAACTTCGAGTGCAGCACCGCCCGCCCCTTCGGCGACGGCATCACCACGATCACCGGCAGCCCGTCCTCGATCAGCGCGATCGGACCGTGCTTGAGCTCGCCCGCGGCGAAGCCCTCGGCATGCATGTACGCCAGCTCCTTGAGCTTGAGCGCACCCTCGAGCGCCACCGGATACCCCACGTGCCGGCCCAGGAACAGCACCGTCGACGACGACGCCAGCTCCCGCGCCAGCCGCCGCACCGGCTCGACCGTCTCGAGTACCCGCGCGATCAGGTGCGGCATCGCGGCCAGGTCGGCGTACTCGCGGGCCACCTCGTCCGGATACTTGGTGCCGCGGGCCTGCGCCAACGCCAACCCCACCAGGTAGTTCGCGGCGACCTGCGCCAGGAACGCCTTGGTCGAGGCCACCCCGATCTCCGGCCCGGCCCGGGTGTAGAGCACCGCGTCGGCCTCCCGGGGGATCTGCGCGCCGTTGGTGTTGCACACCGCCAGCACCCGCGCCTTCTGATCCTTCGCGTGCCGCACCGCCTCGAGGGTGTCGGCGGTCTCCCCGGACTGGGAGATCGCCACCACCAGCGTCGACCGGTCCAGCACCGGATCCCGGTACCGGAACTCGCTGGCCAGCTCCACCTCCACCGGCAGCCGCGTCCAGTGCTCGATCGCGTACTTGGCCACCAGACCCGAGTGGTACGCACTGCCGCAGGCGACGACGAACACCTTGTCCACATCGCGCAGCTCCTGATCCGACAGCCGCTGCTCGTCGAGCACGATGCGACCGCCGGCGAAGTGCCCGAGCAGCGTGTCGCCCACCGCGGCGGGCTGCTCCTCGATCTCCTTGAGCATGAAGTAGTCGTGGCCGCCCTTCTCGGCGGCCGCCAGATCCCAGTCGATCTCGAACGGCCGGGTCGCCACGTCGGTGTCCCCGTCGAAGTCCGACACCCGGTACCCGTCGGCGGTGATCACCACCACCTGGTCCTGCCCGAGCTCGACCGCGTGCCGGGTGTGCTCGATGAACGCCGCCACGTCCGAGGCCACGAACGTCTCCCCGTCCCCGACCCCGACCACCAGCGGCGTCGACCGGCGCGCCGCCACGATCGTGCCCGGATGCTCGGCGTGGGTGAACACCAGCGTGAACGCCCCCTCGAGCCGGCGCAGCACCGACAGCGCACTGGCCTCGAAATCCCCCGCGGTCGGCCCCTCGGCATACGCCCGGGCCACCAGATGCACCGCCACCTCGGTGTCGGTGTCGCTGGCGAACTCCACCCCGGCCTTCTCGAGCTCCACCCGCAACGGCGCGAAGTTCTCGATGATGCCGTTGTGCACCACCGCCACCTTCCCCGTCGCGTCCCGGTGCGGGTGCGCGTTCCGATCGGTCGGGCGACCGTGCGTGGCCCACCGGGTGTGGCCCATGCCGGTGGTCCCGGCGAAGTGCTCGGCCCCGACCTCGTCGAGCTCGGCCTCC
The DNA here is from genome assembly GCF_016804345.1 of Rhodococcus ruber. NCBI lineage: Bacteria > Bacillati > Actinomycetota > Actinomycetes > Mycobacteriales > Nocardiaceae > Rhodococcus > Rhodococcus ruber. The sequence goes on from NZ_CP044211.1 coordinate 4,068,980, forward strand.
AGATTCGCCAGCCGACCGGCCTTGCGCTCCACCGCCAGACCACCCGCGCCGTCCAGGACCGCCACCCCGGCCGAGTCGTAGCCCCGGTACTCCATCCGCCGCAGTGCCTCCACCACGACATCGAGAGCCGGGCGGTGCCCGACGTACCCCACGATTCCGCACATGGTTAGCAGGGTACTGGTCCGCGACCCGCCGGTAACAACTCGTCCGTGTCCCCGACGGGTGGCACGCGCGAAGCTGATCATCGGCTAACGTTCACGCCGTGGCGGCGAAACCGAAATCCCTGGCCCAGCGGCTCTCGAAACGCGGACCGCACACGGTATTGCGCGGCAACCTCGCTCTCGCAGGTCAGCCGGGCACCGTCTACACACCCGCCGAGGGGTTCGGCCTGCCCGCCGTCGCGTTCGGCCACGGCTGGATGACCGGCCTCGACAAGTACTCGAAGCTGTTCGAGCACCTGGCCTCGTGGGGCATCGTGGTCGCTGCTCCGAGTACCGAACGCGGACCGATCCCGTCGCACCTCGGGCTCGCCGCCGATCTCGGCACCACCCTCGACATCTGTGTGGGCGTGCGCCTGGGGACCGGCCGGATCAGTGTGCACCCCGATCGGCTCGGCCTGGTCGGCCACGGCATGGGCGCGGGAGCCGCGGTGCTTGCCGCGTCCCGGCGCGAGGTGGCGGCCGTCGCGGCGCTCTACCCGGCTCCGACGTCGCCCCCGGCCTCGGCCCTGGCCGCCCGGGTGCACGCGCCCGGTCTCGTGCTCGCCGCGGAGAAGGACCTCGGCTCGATGGGCAGCGACGCCGTCGCCGTCGCCCAGGCCTGGGGCGGCGAGGTGCTGATGCGGGTCGTTCACAAGGCCACCGACGACGGCATGATCGAGGGCCGACGCCTGCTCGCCTTCCTCGGCGTCGGGGGCGCGCAGCGGAACACCCAGAAGGTCACCCGCGCGCTGCTCACCGGATACCTGCTGTACCGGCTCGCCGGTGACAAGACCTACGCGCCGTTAGCCGATCCCGAGGCGGAGCTTCCCGGCTCCGAGGTGCTCACCGAGCCCGACGCGATCGACCGTGAACTCGGCACTCAGATCAACCAGCTTCTCGGACGGTAGAACTCCTCGTCGGCCGGCTCCGGCGCGCGCATCGTCCCGACCGGGAGCTCGTGCGGATCCCGGACGCGCCGTAGGGTCTCGAGGCGGCACGCGACCGCCTCCCGGTGCTCGGCGACGATGCGCTCGAAGCGGCCGGTCACAGCGGCCGTCCCGTCACTGCAGCCGTCCGATCACAGTGGCCCCGCCTCGGCCAGGACCACCCCGTCGCCGGCCTCCTGCTCGGGGTTCGGGTCGGCGCCCTCGGCCCCGGCCGTCCCGGTCCGGCGGGCGGTGTCCGCCCGGGGTCCGGGTATCCCGGCCGGCGCAGGGGGCGCACCGTCACCCGACGCACCCGCCCGCTGGGGATCGGGCGGCAGCGGTGCCGTCGACGTGCCGACTCCCGCATCGCCGTGTTCCGCAGCGCCGTCTCCCGCAGCACCCTCTCCCGCCGTGCCCTGCCCCGGAACGAGGTGTCCCGAATCGGCAACGGGTGTGGGCGGTTCCGGTTCCGTGGCTGTGGTCCCGGCCTGTGAGTCGGATGCGTGCGACGGCGCCCGTGCGGGATCCGGCGGCGCCGGTATGGCCGTCTCGACGGCCTCGGTCACCTCCTCCACCACCGTCGCGGCCAGATCGAGGACCGCGCCGGTGAGACCGCCCACAGCGGTCACAAGTCGTAGCCCCGCCGCGACCAGATCCGTGGATGCGCCCGGCGGCGCCCACGGGTCGGTCACCGGACCCACGTCCCGCACCGCCGGATCCGGTGGCGCGAGCATCGTGACGAGTTCGGCGAACACCGCCCGCACCGCGCGGTCGGTGTCGTCGCACAGGGCGAGGAAGGACTCGACCGCCGCCTCCACGCCGGGCCGGTACACCTCGTCACGCCACCGCGCGCACCAGTGCGTGACGGCGGCGCGGTCGAGATCCGGACCCCACGCGGCGAGCTGGCGTGCCGTCGGACCGTCGCCGTCCGCGGCGCCGGCCAGGATGGCGTCGATCTCCTCGACGGTGCGTCCGCCGACGGTCGTGTCCGCGAATTCGGCGGCCGCGCGGGCCTTCTCCTCGACGACGGCGAGCACCGCGGCCGCGGCGTCGGTCAGCGCACGGTGGGCGGTGCCCAGCCCTGCCCGCAGGTCCTCCCCCGCTCGCACATGGCGGACGAGCGCGTCGACCGAACCCGCCGCTCCCCCTCCCGTCCACGCCGTCGCCAGGGCGTCGACACCGGAACGCTGCCGCGCGACCTCGGCATCCAGGCCGGTCTCGAGCCGGGCGAAGACGTCGGCGTCCACGAGCAGGACGGCCGGGTCCGTGCCGCGCTGCTCGTCGTAGCGTTCCTCCAGGTGCGAACAGGGCGGCAGGCCGGGAGCGTACCGCTCGGCGCGCGGAAGATGCTCGGCGAAGAAGCGCAACCCGACCCGTCCCCCGTCGAGCACCAGGTCGAGCCGCCGCTCGCCCCCGGTCACCGGGATGCCGTCGGCGGCATGTCGACGCCCCGCAGGACGGAGTCGGTCTCCTGGTCCAGCCACGCGTACCCCCCGGCCGCGCGGCGCAGCGCCGACGCGTGTGCGGCCGTCGCTGCCGACCACTCCACCACCGCGCGATGCAGTCGGTCGTAGCACGCCCGCACCGCTTCGGCCTCGGACCGGTAGCGGTCGTCGACCGCGTCCGGGCCGAAGCCGACGGTGTGGAACGCACGCGCACGGCAGTCCGCGTCGGTGGCCGAGTCCGCCAGTCCGTCGGCGACCGACCGGACCACCGCGCCGTCGAGTCCCATTCCGTCACGCACCGCGCCCCCTCCCTCGTCCCCCGGAGGATTGGACGCAGCGGGCGGCGGTTCGGTTCCCGGGCGGAGAAGCGCCTCAGACGGCGGCGACAGCTCCCGCGAGGCGATCGGCGAGCGCGCGGGCCAGTGCGTCGTCGGCGGCCTCCACCATGACCCGCACCAGCTGTTCGGTGCCGGACGGGCGCAGCAGCACCCGGCCGGACTCACCCAGTTCCCGTTCCGCGGCGGCTACCGCGTCGGCGACGGCCGGTGCCTCGGCAACCGCGGACTTGTCGGACACAGGGACGTTCACCAGCACCTGCGGCAGAGTGCGCATGACGGCGGCCAGGTCCGCGAGGGACGATCCCGTCGCCACCATCCGCTCCATGAGACGCAGACCGGTGAGCACCCCGTCACCCGTTGTGCCCAGCGCCGGCAGCACGATGTGACCGGACTGTTCGCCGCCGAGGCTGAAGGAACCGCGCCGCAGCTCCTCGAGCACGTAGCGGTCACCGACCCCGGCGGTGACGACGGTAATCCCGGCTTCGCGCATCGCCAGGTGCAGGCCCAGATTGCTCATCACGGTGGCGACGAGCGTGTCGTCGTGCAGTTCGCCGGCCTCCCGCATCCCGAGGGCGAGGATCGCCATGATCGCGTCGCCGTCGACGACGGCGCCCGTCGCATCGACCGCGAGGCACCGGTCGGCATCGCCGTCGTGGGCGAGACCGAGGTCGGCGCCGTGCTCGACGACCGCGGCCCGCAGACCCTCCAGGTGGGTCGAACCGCACCCGTCGTTGATGTCGAGCCCGTCCGGTTCCGCATGCAGCGCGACGACGGTGGCCCCGGCCGCGGCGTACGCGGCCGGTCCGACGTGCGACGCCGCGCCGTTGGCGCAGTCCACGACCACCGTCAGTCCGGTCAGCGGCGTACGCAGCGCCGACGCGAGGTGTGCGAGATAGCGATCGGCCGCGTCGGCGGCGGTCCGCACCCGGCCGACACCCGCACCGGTGGGACGTGCGACGACGCCCTCACCGTGCAGCATCGCCTCGATGCGGTCCTCGACGGTGTCGTCGAGCTTGTGGCCGCCGGCCGCGAAGATCTTGATGCCGTTGTCCGGCATGGGGTTGTGCGACGCGGAGATCATCACGCCGAGGTCGGCGTCGTAGGCGTCGGTCAGGAACGCGACCGCCGGAGTGGGCAGCACCCCGACCGACAACACGTCGACGCCGGCCGCCGCGAGACCCGCGGTCACCGCGGCTTCGAGCATCTCCCCGCTCGCGCGGGGGTCGCGGCCCACCACCGCGACGGGGCGCCGCCCCTCGGCACCGTTCGCCAGCACGGTCGCGGCCGCTCCGGCGAGTCGCATCGCCAGTTCGACCGTGAGCTCGGCGTTCGCCAAGCCTCGCACGCCATCGGTACCGAACATCCGACCCATCGAGCAAAGTCCTCCACGTCGAGAAATGCGGCCTGCGCCGCCTGCTGTCGCAAAAAGTACGTCAATGCACGAGAGCAGGCGTCCGGTAGCGAATTCTCTACCGGCGCCTGCTCTCGTGGTCGAACAGGTGCCGAGGCTGACGAGGTCAGCGTCGGCGGCACATCAGCGCTTGGAGTACTGCGGTGCCTTACGGGCCTTCTTCAGGCCGTACTTCTTGCGCTCGGTGGCACGCGGGTCACGCGTGAGGAAGCCGGCACGCTTGAGCGCGGGACGGTCCTCGGCGGTGACCTCGATCAGCGCGCGGGCGATCGCCAGGCGCAGGGCGCCTGCCTGACCCGACGGGCCGCCGCCGTGCAGGCGGGCGTGCACGTCGAACTGCTCGGTGCGCTCGACCGTGACCAGCGGCGACTTGACGAGCTGCTGGTGCACCTTGTTCGGGAAGTAGTCCTCGATGGTGCGGCCGTTGAGCACGAACTTGCCGGTGCCGGGCACGAGGCGGACGCGGACGACGGCCTCCTTACGGCGGCCGACGGTCTGCACCGGGCGGTCGAACACGATCGGCGCAGGAGCGACAGCGGCCTCCTCGGCCACGTACTCGTCCGCGGCGACCTCGACGTTCTCGGTGTCGGTGTACTCGTCGCTGTAGTTCTCGTTCACGTTCTCGGTCACTGCGCCACCTGCTTGATTTCGAACGGCACCGGCTGCTGCGCGGTGTGCGGGTGGTTCGGGCCCGCGTAGACCTTCAGCTTCTTCGCGATCGCGCGACCGAGCTTGTTCTTCGGGAGCATGCCGGTTACGGCCTTCTCCACCAGACGGTCCGGGTTCTTCTCCAGAACCTCACCGACGGTGCGGGAACGGAGGCCGCCCGGGTAGCCGGAGTGGTTGTACAGGAGCTTGTCCTGCTTCTTGTTGCCGGAGACGGCAACCTTGTCCGCGTTGATGATGACGACGAAGTCGCCACCGTCCACGTGGGGGGCAAAAGTGGGCTTGTGCTTGCCGCGGAGCAGGTTCGCCGCCTGCACCGCGAGGCGGCCGAGCACCACGTCGGTGGCGTCGATGACGTGCCACTGGTGGGTCACGTCGCCGGCCTTCGGTGTGTACGTAGACACAGATCTTCCTCGTCTATCGTGTCGCTGCTGGCCCGCGCGTCGTCGATGATCACCCTCGGCGGCCAGTTGGGACCCGAGAAGCGACGTTCGCCGCGCACGAAGCAACGACGACGTACGACACGCCAACGGGACACGATACCGGGGACGTGTCCGCCCGGTCAAAACAGCACTCGACCCGTTCGACACAGCATCCAGCCCGTTCGACACAGCACCCGGCCCGTTCGACACAGCACCCGGCCCGTTCGACACAGCACCCGGCCCGTTCGACACAGCACGACGTCCCGGCGGCCTCTCCACCACCGGGACGTCGCTCGTCACCCGGGTCGTCTCAGGCCTGCCACCTCCGTGCCAGCTCGGATTCGACGCTGCGCATCTCGTCGTTGCCCCGCGCCACGGCGACGGCGATCTGGTCGAGCAGCAGGTTCAGGTCGGCGGACGCCCGATCCCACTTCTGCTGGGTGACGTGGTACTCGGACCGGGCCTGCCCGTCCCAGGTCTGCACCAGCGGTTCGACCTGGGATCTGATCCGGTCGAGCGTGTCGTTCATGCCGCGCTGCAGCCCGACGACGCGCGCATGCAGGTCGTCGATGCCACCGAAGTCCTGCCGGATCACATCGGGTCCACTCATTCGTTCTCCTCGGGTCGGGTCGTGCGGACGGAATCGGGTCCGGTCGGTGCCGGACCTTCGGGGTCAGTAGGTGCCGTGGAGGCTGTCGCCGAGGACGTTCAGCGACTGCGCCTGGGCCTCGACGGTGCCCTCGTACGCCCGGCCGTTGGTGCGGATGCCGGCGACGATCGCGGCCAGCGCCTCGTTGAGCTGAAGGGCACTGCGGTCCCATCGCGACATCACGTCGGTGAACGCCATTCCCGACCGGCCCTGCCACACGTCCGGCGACGACGAGACCGTGGTACGCAGCGCCCCGAGCAGTTGTTCGAGCTCTCCGTGGGAGTCCTCGATCTGCCGCGCCGCCGTCTCCATGGTCGCGACGTCGGTCGCCACCCGATTCGAACTGCCCTGCCCTGGTTGCGTCACGCCTGTCTCCTCTGCAGTTCCGCGTTCCGTGTCCCTTCGGACCCCCGTGGCCGAAGCGGTTCGCGCCTACACCGATTGGACGCAGTGCCGGGCCGTCAGGTTCCCTTCTCGGCGAACGAGGCGATCCGCTACGCGACCGTCACCGTGTGCACGGCCTGCTCGCATTCGTTCTTGATGCCCGACCATTCGCCGGTGAGGAATTGGCATCCGACCGCGACCTGGATGCCGGACTCGACCACGACGAACCAGCGCACGAGCGAGAAGTCGTCCGGCGCCTCCACATAGGCGATCACCGGACGGTCCGCGAAGGTGGTGTCGGCGTCGAGGTCGCGGATCACCTCGCCTCGTTCGGCCGCGCGGCGGGCCAGCACCTCCCCCACGCCGGCCAAGTCCAGATGACGACGAAGAATGCTGTGCACCAGCACTATTCGGCGATCACTCCCGCCCACCGGGACGAGTTCGGCACGGTCGGCACGGGCCGGGCCACGAAGCGCCCACCCCTCCGGCAGCTCCAGCCGGACGGGCCCGAGCACGTGCCGCACCGAAGGAGCCCTCGGCGTGGGAGATCTCGTCCCCGGGGTCACGCCGCCCGCGTCGCCCGCGGCGGGATCGTTCACGATTTCCTCGTGCAGGTCCGCACGGTGCCCGGAAGTCCACACCAGGCCGACAGCTGCCACGGCTGCCACGGCGGCCACGACTGCGACGACTGCGACGACGGCAACGCCCCGACGCATCCGGCCGACCGGCCGGGACGCCGGCTCGGTGTGCAGCCAGCGCGGTGCCGCCGCCGCGTCCGCCGGCGGCTCGGGGCCGGGATCCGGCACCGCGGCCAGCATCTCGGACGCTGCGACCGGTAGCACCCGAATGCCACGGCCGAGCCGCTCGGCGATGCGCTCGCACAGCGGCATTCCGGGTGGCTCGCCCGGACTGCCCGTCACGAGGACGACGTCCGGATCGACGGACCCACACACGTTCCGTATCAGCTCGTCGAGCCGGCGGGCCCCGGCCGGAGAGTCCAGCAGCCCCTCGTCCAGGTCGGAATCCCGGGCGAGCCGGTCGACCTCGCCGTCGGGGGTGGTCAGCGCCGTCGTCGTCACACCGGCGCCGTCGACCTCCACGACCGCGTACCGCTCGCCGTCGCCCGGCGGCGCGGTGCGGCGCGCGGCGACCGCGGCGGTCACGAGGACGGCGTGCCGCGCGACCTGCCGCGCGGCCGTGTGCAGCTGCGCTCGACGACGTTCGCCCCACTCGGTGGGATGCACCACCGTCACGGTGTCGAGATCGTCCGGTGCCCCTGCCGTCGCCGCCGCGTACCCGAGCAGGGCGGCCGGGTGCGCATCGTCGTCCGAACGGGGCTCGGGCGCCGCGGCGGGAATCGTCACGGTCCGATCGGCCCACCGTGCGTGGATCCGTCCCGGGACGACCTGCATATGCAGCGTGCGGACGTCGCTCATTGCGGGGGCAGCCAGGCCGTCTGCACGAGCGTCTCCCCGTCGCGCTGCACGAGGGTGCCCCGCCCGGGCGGCATCGGACGCGGACGCGCGGTACCCACGAGTGCACCCTCCTCGCGGTTGCCGCTCATCACGAGACCGGCCGACGACAGTTCCCGCAGCCGCGCGATGACCGGTTCGAAGAGTGCCCGCCCGGCCCCTCCGGAGCGGCGTGCCAGGACCAGGTGCAGCCCGACGTCCTTGGCCTGGGGCAGGTATTCGAGCAGGGGCGTCAGCGGCGACTGGCTCGCGGCGGAGACGAGGTCGTAGTCGTCGACGACGACGAAGACCTCGGGTCCCGACCACCAGGAGCGTTCCCGCAGCTGCTGCTGGGTGACGTCGGGACCGGGCATCCGCCGCTCGAACACCGCCGCTAGGTCGCGGGACATCGCCGACAACGTCACGGCGGACGGTGCGTATCCGCCGAGGTGGTCCCCCTCCACGACGCCGAGCAGGGTGCGCCGGTAGTCCCCGACGATGATGCGGGCCTGCGCCCCCGTGCGGGACTCCATGAGGCTGCGGCAGATGCCGCGGAGCACCGTCGTCTTCCCGCAGCCCGAATCGCCGAAGACGAGCAGGTGAGGCTGTTCGGCGAAGTCGATCCCCACGGGGGCCAGTTCGGCCTCGTCGATGCCGAGCGGCACGAACAGCCGCCGTTCCCCGGCCGCGCCGCCGCCGGCGGCCCACCGGTCGCCGAGGGCGGCCAGGACGTCGGCGCGATCGACGAGGTCGGGCAGCATCCGGACGACCGGGGCGGGGCGACCCGGTGCGGCCGCGGCGACGGCGGCCACGGCGTCCGCCAGTCCCGCGGCGAGATCGACGGTCTCGGAGCTGCCGTCGACCCGCGGCAGCGCGGCCAGTACGTGCAGCCCGTCACGGTCGATGCCCCGGCCCGGCCGGCCCTCGGGTACCGCCGCCGCCTTCTTACGGCCGTACTCGGAGTCGGCGGGATCACCGAGGCGCAGCTCGAGACGGGTCCCGAGGTGGTCCCGCATCGCCGGTCGCACGTCACCCCAGCGCGGCGCGGTGAGCACCACGTGGATGCCGAAGGACAGCCCCTGGGCGGCCAGCACCGCGACCTGCGGCTCCAGGGCCTCGAAGTCCTGCCGGATGCTGGGCCAGCCGTCGATCACGAGGAACACGTCGCCGAAGGCGTCCACGTCCGCACCCGGCCCGCCGCCGGCCCGGCGACGGCGCAACTCGGCCATCGATTCGAGGCCGAGTTCGCCGAATCGGCCCTCCCGGCGCCGCAGCAGGGCGGTCAGCTCGGCGATCGTCCGGCGGACGCGGTCGGCGTCCAGCCGGTTGGCGACCGAGCCGACGTGCGGGAGGCCGGCGAGGCCGGCCAGCGCCCCGCCGCCGAAGTCCAGACAGTAGAACTGCACCTGTTCGGACGTGTGCGTCATCGCCATCGACAGGACGAGGCTGCGGAGCATCGTCGACTTGCCGGAGCGCGGTCCTCCGACGACGACCACGTTGCCGGCCGAGCCGGAGAGGTCCACCACCAGCGGATCCCGCCGTTGCTCGAAGGGGCGGTCCACGATGCCGATCGGCGTGCGCAGGATGCTCCGCGGCAGCACGTCACCGGTCAGCAACGACCGGGGAAGGAGCCGGTCCAGGCTCGGCGCCGCATCGAGAGGCGGCAGCCAGACCTCGTGCGCGGGTGCGCCGTGGCCGCGGACCTGCGCGACGAGGACATCGAGCACGGAGCGGCTTTCCTCGGCAGGGAGGGGATCGTCGCCGGGCTCGACCGGCTCGGGAACGGGTTCGGGCTGCGCCAGGGGCACTTCCGCGGTGGTGAACAGCCGCGGCCGGGCGGCTGCAGTGCCGTGCCGGGTCACCGACCGGTCCGAGCGGCGACGCTCGTAGGGCCCCGACACGTAGGCGGCAGCGAACCGCACGATCTCCGCCGAGTCGCACTTGAGGTATCCGGCTCCCGGCGAGGGCGGCAGGTGGTAGGCGTCGGGGACGCCGAGAACACTTCGGGATTCGTTGGCCGAGAAGGTTTTCAGTCCAATGCGGTACGACAGATGACTGTCGAGTCCGCGTAACCGGCCCTCGTCGATTCGCTGACTGGCGAGCAGCAGATGCATGTGCAGGGACCGCCCCAGCCGGCCGATCGCGGCGAACAGGTCCGCGAAGTCCGGCTGCTGCGTGAGCAACTCCGAGAACTCGTCCACGACGACGACCAGCGCCGGCAACGGTGCCAGCGCTGCACCGCCGGCGCGGGCGCGTTCGTAGTCGCCCACGTTCGCGAAGTTACCTGCCGCACGCAGAAGCTCCTGCCTGCGGTTCATCTCGCCCTCGAGGGCATCCTTCATCCGATCGACCATGGCCAGCTCGTCGGCGAGATTGGTGATCACCGCCGCGACGTGCGGCGCCGACTCGAGTCCGAGAAAGGTTGCGCCGCCCTTGAAGTCGACGAGAACGAGATTCAGCGACTCGGGGGCGTGCGTCGCGATCAGACCCAGTACCAGGGTTCGCAACAGCTCCGATTTTCCCGAGCCGGTGGCGCCGATGCACAATCCGTGCGGGCCCATGCCACCCTCGGCGGCCTCCTTCAGGTCCAGTTCGACCGGTGTGCCGTCGGTTCCGATTCCGATCGGGACCCGCAACCGGTTGCGCCCCCGCCGCGGCGACCATGCCCGGCCGGGGTCGAACTGTGCGACGTCGCCGAGCCCGAGCAGCTCCTCCCACCGGTCCGGCCGATTCTCACCGGCACCGGACTCGGCGGCCCGGTGGGTGGCTCGGTACGGCGCCAGTCGCCGCGCCGCCGTCTGTGCCTGCGCCACGCTTGCTCCGTCCGGCACCGCGAAGGTCTCCACCCGCTCGCCGGCGCGGGCACCCAGGCGTCCCGGACCGACGACGAGTTCGAGTCCGCGGGAGGCCGCCGCGACGGGCATCGACGCGCACAGGTCCAGGATCGTGACGGAGTCGAGTCCGTCGTCGAGGATCCCCGAACCCGAGCCGTGTACGCCCCCGTCGATCACGATCACCAGTTGGGGCACACCGTCGACCGGGGCCGCGTTGCGGGCGAATCGCCCGCGCCCCGTCAGGCGGTCGGCGAATGCGGCCTCGAGATCGCGGACCGACCCGAACACGGCGCGGGCGCTACCCGCCCCGTCGACGATCTCGTGGTTCTGCACGTGCGGCAGCCACTTGACCCAGTCCCACTCGTCAGCCGTGTCCGGCCCGCACACGACGGCGATTCGCAGGACCTCCGTGCTGTGGAAGGTGCACAGTTGCAGGAGCATCGCGCGTACCAGATCGCGTGCCGTGCGGCGGTCGCCGCCGAACGACACGGCCGCGAACCCGCGCAGCGACACCGCGGTCGGCAGAGCCGGCACGACCGAGTGCGCGCGCACGAACCGCCGCAGCGACACGGCTGCCACCGGTTCGAGGTCCTCGACGGGACCGGTGTCGGGAGCGATCAGCCGGGTCGCGAGACGTTGGCCGCTGAGCCCGACCCGGACGTGGCAGAAGTCGGCGTCGGTGCCGCCACGTTCCCACATGCGTACCGTCCCCGCGAGCGTCCACAGCACGGCCGGGTCGGGATGCGTCCATTCGAGGGCGCGCCGCTGCCGGTCCGCGGTGTCGTGGACCTCCCGCCGGAGACCGTCGAGATACCGCAGGTAGTCCTTTCGATCCTCGTCCGCCTCCGCCGCTTTCGCTCCGCCTCCGCGGCTGCCCGCGAACATGCCGACCATCGAGACGACCATCATGAGCGGGAAGACGAGCGACATCGGGCTCCGCGCCGCCCCGGAACCGAACATCAGCGCCACCATGCCGATCATCGCCGCGACCATCACGACCGGCAGCAACTTCGCCAGGAGATTGCCCGGCGTCGAGCGCGGAATCTCCGGCGGGGCCTGCATTCCCACCTCGCCCACCGGTACGCGCGGCACCTCGCGCCGCGGCCTGCGCACGAACCGCACTGTCCCCACGAACCGCACTGTGCTCACGAACCCACCCCCACCGCCCCACCACGGCAGCCGTCCTCGCGACGGCCGTCCCCCCACGGTCGACGAAGGGTAACGCACACCGGATGGATCGGCATGCAGGCGGACGCGACGGCGTCTGCGCGAGGCGATGTCGTATCGTCTCCGCGAGGTCCGGGCGGGCGAGCGAGCCCGTCCGGACCGAAGCACGGTCGGGGGACGACGGGGGGATGGACGATGACGGCTGCGCATACCGAACCGGGGCGGATCGACCCACCCGAACTCTGCCGGGTGACCGTGCTGGCACGGCACACACAGGTCGATCTCGCCCTGCCCGGCGACGTGCCCGTCGCCTTGATCGTGCCCGGCGTCGTCGACCTCGTCGCGAGTCACCGCGCCGTCAACGACTTCGACCCCTCCGTCGAGCGGGTCGAGCCCGAAGCATGGGCGCTGGCCCGCCTCGGTTCGTCGCGGCTCGCGGCGGCACTGAGTCTGCACGAGCAGGGCGTCCGCGACGGCGATCTGCTCGTGCTCGAGGACGCGTCGACACCGGCGCCACCCCCGCTGTTCGACGACGTGACCCACAGCGTCGCGACCGCCGACGAGGCCGGGACGGGCCGCTGGTCGCCGGGCGCGGCGGCGACGGTCGCGGCAGCGGTCACCCTGTCCGCGACGGCGGTCGGTGCGGGGGCTCTGCTGCGCCTTTCCGCGCCGGAGGGACGGCTTGCCGCCGGGGCCGGCTGCGGCGCACTCGCCGTCCTGCTCCTGCTCGCCGGGATCCTGCTCGGCCGGGCCCGCGACGACCGTCGCCCCGTGGCGCTGCTGTGCGCCTGCGCGGTGCCGGCCGCCTTCGTCACCGGAATCCTCGTGGTGCCGGGGGCCTTCGGACCGGCACACTCGATGCTCGGTGCGGTCCTGTCGGGGGCCGCGGCAACCCTGGTCCTGGTCTCGGCCGACGTCGGACGGGTGCCCTTCACCGCGGTTGCCGCCGTCGCCGCGGTGGCGGCGGCCGCCTTCCTCGTCGCCACCTCGGGAATCCCCGCGTCCGCGGTCGGAGCCGGAGTCGTCGTCACGGCGATGCTGACCGTGACGTTCGCTCCCCGGCTCGCCATGAAGCTCGCCGACCTGCCGCTGCCCCCGGTACCCGGCCCCGGCGCGGGAGCACCCCGGATCGAGGACGGAGAGGACGGCCCGGACGGCGAGGACCGGTCCCTGCCCGATCGGGGCGAGCTCGCGGCGGCCGCCGCGCGGGCACGCGACCACCTCACCGGTCTCGTCGGTGCGGGAGCCGTTCTGACCGTCGCCGGTGCGTGGTGCGCGGCAGCCCCGCTGTCCGGGGACGACCCCGTCGGACCGGGCACCGCCCTGGCGCTCGCCGCTGCGGCGGTGATCATGCTGCGGGGCCGCACTTATACCGACGCGCGCCAGGCGACGCTGCTGGTGGCAGGCGGCGCATCCGTGCCGGTAGCCCTGCTCGCCGCGGCCGCGATCAGCGGATCCGTGCCGCCCGTCGCGGTCTTCGCCCTCGCCGCGGGCGTCGCGGCCGCAGCGCTGGTGTTCGGCGTGGCCGCCCCGCGTCGCTCGTTCACTCCGGTGCAGCGGCGCGCCGCCGAGCTCGTCGAGTACGCGACGATCGCGACGGTCCTGCCGCTGGCCTGCTGGGTCACGGGGCTCTACGCCGCCGTCCGCGGGATCTGACGTGGCCCGCGGGGCACGTCTCTTCCTCGTCGCTCTGGTGCTGACGACCTCGTCCTTCGGCACGGCCCCGTTCGCCGGGGCGCAGCCCCCGCCCGCCGATGCCGGGAGCCTGCCTCCCCCCGCGGCGCCCGGCCCCGTCGACGACACCGCGCAACGTTCGCCGTGCACCACCGTCGCCACCGTCGACGACACCGCCTCGATCCCGGAACCGCAACGCCTCCTGGATTTTCCGGCCGTGTGGCCGTTGACACGCGGCGCGGGCCAGCTCGTGGCGGTGATCGACACCGGAGTGGGCCGGAACGCCAGGCTGCCCGGGCTGGTCCCCGGTGGGGACTACGTCTCCTCGGGCGACGGGACGCAGGACTGCGACGCCCACGGGACCCTGGTGGCGGGACTCGTCGCGGCCCGCCCGGTCGCCGGGTCGGGATTCGCCGGCGACGCCCCGGACGCGCGGATCCTCACCGTGCGCCAGTCCAGCCGCCACTTCTCGGCGCACCGGCCGGACGCCGACGACCAGGATGCGCGCACGTCACCCGGCTACGGCAACGTGCGCACGATGGCGATGGCGGTGCGCCACGCCGCGGATCGCGGCGCCACCGTCATCAACATCTCCGAGGTCGCCTGCGCTCCGGCCGCAGAAGGGATCGACGACCCCGAACTCGGGGCGGCGGTGCGGTACGCGACGGAGGTGAAGGACGCCGTCGTCGTCGCCGCCGCCGGGAATGTGGAGGAGCGCTGCCGGGGGTCGAATCCGCACGGACTCGATCCGCTCCGCCCGGGCGAGGATCCCTGGCGTGCGGTCACGACCGTGGCCTCGCCGGCCTGGTACGACGACTACGTACTGACGGTCGGTTCGGTCGAGCCCGACGGCTCACCGTCGAGCTTCAGCCTGCCGGGACCGTGGGTGGATGTCGCCGCACCCGGCAGCGGTGTGGTCTCCCTGCATCCCACCGCGGACGGCCTCGTCGACGCCTATCGGGGAGCACAGGGCCCGATTCCGTTGTCGGGCACCAGTTTCGCGGCGCCACTCGTATCCGCGACCGTCGCGCTGGTACGGGCACGATTTCCGCATCTCGATGCCCGCGCCGTCGCGCTGCGGATCGAGGCCACGGCGCACGCGCCGGCCGAGGGCTGGAATCCGCGGGTGGGACACGGCGTCATCGACCCGTTCGCGGCGGTGACCGCCCCGTGGACGGAAGAGCGTCCGCAGGTGCCCCGTTCGGTGGCCGTCGCATCCCCGGCACCACCGGCGCCGACGGATCAACGGCCCCGGAACGTCGCGGTCGTCGCGGCGACTGTGGTGCTCGTGATCGTGGGAGCGACAGCGTCGCTGCGACGCCGGCGTCAGCTGCCGGCGCCGACCGGCGCCGGGTCCGGATCGGGTGCGACGCCGTCGTGAGCGACGAGCGCCTCCGCCCGCCCGAGCGCCGGTCCCGGCGCGAACAATTCGACGATCTGCCACGGCGCGGGCACGGGTTCGGAGAATCCCAGGGCGGTCGCGGCGTCCGCGTCGACGATGCCGTACCGCACGCCGGTGTCGGCGACGTAGAAGAGGGCGCCGCGCCGCGCACTGTCCGGCGCGACGGAGGTGGTCTGCACGAACGCGCCGCGGCCGGGCGCGAGGTACGCGCTGTCGGCCTCGGGCCCGCCACCGTCCGCCTGAGCCAGGGACACCGGCACCGCCCCCTCGGGTAGCGGCAGTGCCGAGCCTGCCGACACCTCGACGACGGACCGCGACTGTCCGTCCGCGGCGGCCTCCGGGGTCCACGTCAGGCATCCGACGGGGCGGTCGCCGGCATCGACGACCGTGGGCACGGTCGTGGGGAAGGTGTCCACGTCGAGACCCCGCACGGCCGGCGCGTCCCGTAGCAGATCCGGCGGGACGGCAGGGATCTCCGCGGCGCCCTGCGAATCGGTGAAGTGGACGATCTGTGCCGTCGCCTCGGACACCTCCTGCACACCGTCGCGCAGCACGACGTAGAACTTCTTCCCGTCCGGCACTGCGACGCGGACCACCGAACCGACGGTCAGCGAGCCGATCGGATAGCGGGGCTCGTCGCCGGCGCCGGGGATCCGCGGAGCCTCGAGCCGCGGCACCTCCGGGATGGCGGCGAGCAGGGCCGGACCGACGGGACGCGCCATGCCGGCATCGAGGCCGAGAACGCGGGTGAGCGCGCGGTCCGACAGGTCGACTTCGGCGCGCGATCCGCGGTACACCAGATGGTGCCTGCCGTCGGCCGCGACGAGCAGGGCCTCGTCGTCGGTGAGCGGTCGTGCGCGGTCGCCGTAGGCGGGCTCCCCGGCGGCGACAATTGTGGTGACCGAGCGGCTTCCGTCGGAGGCCACGGTGTCGCACACCGTCCACGACAGCGGTTCCGCGACGTGTGCCAGCGCCGACGGCGCACCGGGGATGCCGACGAGGGAACCCCGTGGGCGCGTCTCGAATTCCTCGTCGGCGACGACGGTGGGCTCGTCGGGCCGCCCGAGCACCAGGCGGGCGGAGGCCAGGTTGAGCACCGGATGGAAGGTGCCGTCGATCGCGACCAGCATCGCGCCGGATTCGCGACCCACCACGATGGTGGCATCGCCGATCTTGTCCTGCGGGCGGAACAGGGCGAGTGCGGCGCAGCCCGCGAGTCCGACACAGGCGAGGACGGCACCCACCGCCAGCGCGCGTGACTGCGACCGCATCGGGTCGTGGATCATCCGCACGTCCCGCCGCACCAGTGCATGCTCCATGCGGCGCACCAGAAACCGGTAGCCGTTGACCTGCCAGCGCGTGGTCGGCTGCGCTCCCATCGATCCTCCCCCGTACGACGCCCCCTCCGCCGCAACACAGTACAGTTCCGGCGGGGAACATCGGGGGGACCGGGCCGTCGCTCGGGGGGGAACGGGGGAATCGTCGTGCAGCATGGGGTTTTCCGGCGGCCACGGCGCCGCTCCGCGGCCGGGGTCGTGCGGGCGCAGTGTGCAGCGCTGATCGGGTGGACGATCGCGGCGGCCGCCGGCGCCCCGCTTCCCGCTTCGGTGGTCGTGGCGGCGCTGGCCGCGGTGTCGGTGGTGGTCCCGGTCCGGGGGCGCGACGCCGTCGACTGGTCGCGGGAATGGTGGCGATTCCGGAACCGTCCGATCCGTACTGCCCCGGTGATCGTCGACGTCGCCGCGGCCGGCGACGGACCGGTCGGGGTGTGCTGGGACGGCTCGGCCGTCGTCGCGGTCGTGGAGCTGGTGCCGACGGGCGGCGACCTCACCCGGCTGACACGCGACCGGGCAGATCCACTGCGCCGGCTTCCGCTGGCGGCGATCGCCGCGTGCCTCTCGCGGCACGACGTCGAACTCGACGGGATCGACGTCGTCGCGCACGGCCGCCGGGCGTGCGACGAGACCGTGGCCGGCGAGGCATACGGGAGCCTGGTCGGTCCGCTGCCCGCCGCCGCGACCCGCACGGTGTGGCTCGCGCTGCGGTTCGACGCCCTCGCCTGCCCGGCCGCGGTGGCGCGCCGGGGCGGCGGGGCCGAGGGCGCGGCACGCGCCGTGAGCATCGCGGCGCGCCGGGTCGTGCGGGCGTTGGCGGAACAGCACCACGCCGCGCGGATCCTCGACGCGGGAGAGATCACCCGGGCGGTGGAGTCCGTCACCGGATGCGCGGATCCGCTGCTGCTCGAGGAGGATCGCGACGCGGTACGGCTTCCCGGCGGTCTCAGCCGGGCCTCGGTCGTCGAACCGGGTCACCTCGACCGGGCGACCTTGACCCGCGTCTGGTCGGAGCCGCTGTCGTCGGCGACGATCACGGTGCGCCTGCGACCCGGCACCGAGCCCGGAACCGTGCGGGTGGGGGCGGTGCTGCGCGGAACGAGCCGGTCCCCCGAGCCGAGCCGCCGGACGCCGGGCACTCGGCGGTTGTGGAGTCGCGAACTGGACGGGTTGCTGGCGTCGACGCCGACGGCCGCGGCGGGGCTCGAGGATCTGGTCCCCCTGCGCACCGTGCAGCTCGGCGACGCCGACGCCCTGACCCTGCCGGTGACAGGATGCGGGCAGGTGGTCGGGGCGGACGAGTCCGGAGCGGCCGTGTCAGCTCGCGTGACCGGCCGGGGCGTGCGCACCGTCTACGTCGCCGGGGAGCTGTACCTGGCGCAGCAGCTGGTGTTCCGGTCGGTCGCGATCGGCGCGCGGGTGGCGATCCACACCGATCGCGCCTCGGCCTGGCGCCCCCTGCTCGCCGCCGCGGGACCGGACCGGTTGCGCCTCGGTGGCGACGAGCGGGGTTTCGACACGATCGTGTACGACGGTGTGCGCCCGGCGGCGGTTCCCGCCGGGGCGACCGCGATCCACGTGCACGTGGATCCGGATCGGTGGCCGCGTGAGCGCCCGGACGTGTCGATCCTGCAGCCCGGAGCGGCCGGGGATCGGGTGGTGCTCACGGCTGGGGGCCGCCGGGTGTCGTTGTCGCTGGTGAGTGTCGGCGCCGAAGCCGCGTTCCTCGGTCGTCCGCGCGCGGGTGGGCGCAGCCGGGTTCCTCAGCCCGGGTAGGGTTCGGCGCTCTGTCCGGCGCGCACGGTCCGTGCCCACCAGGCGAGCTGGGTCAGCATCCGCTGGGCCGCATCGGCGGCGGCGCCGTCGGTGGTGGTGCCGTCGGCGGCGAAGGCGTGCTTGACGCGGTGGAAGCTGACCGATTCGCGCACGGGAACCATGTGCACCTCGACGACGACCTGCCGGAGTTGTTCGACGGCGCGCAGACCGCCGGAGAGCCCGCCGTAGGAGACGAATCCGACCGGCTTGGTGCGCCATTCGTGTTTGACGGTGTCGAGGGCGGTCTTCAGTGCGGCCGGATATCCGTGGTTGTACTCGGAGGTGACGACCGCGAACGCGTCGGCCGCACCGATGCGCCGGGTGAACGCCTCGGCCTCCCGGCCGCCGGACAGATCCTGCGGCAGCGGGGTGTCGGCGAGGTCGAGCACGCCGACGTCGAACTCGCGGCGTTGCCGCGCGGCGGCGGCGAACCAGTCGGCGACGACGGGCGCGATCCGCCCGGCCCGCACGCTGGCGACGACGATCTCGAGACGAATCGGGGCTTCGGCGTCCATGGGCCGATGGTAGGCGGGTCAGGCGGTGAGGCCGTGGGTGAGCAGGGCGGCGAGTTCGCGGTAGGCCTGGGCGTCCGGCAGGCCGGTGGCCTCGGCGACGTGGCGCTGCTGGATGCGGACCATGACGGCGGCGACGACGTCGGCGACGAACGCGGCGTGCACGTCGCGCAGTTCCCCGGTGGCGACTCCGGCGGCGATGAGGTCGCGGACGCGTTCGGCGGCGAGCCGGGTGTTGCGCTCGTAGACCTCACGGGCGGCGGGGGCGGCAGCCATGTCCTCCATGAACTGCGCCGAGGCGGGTTCGAGTTGCCGGCCGACGGCCTCGAGGTAGCCGCGGATGCGGTCGACGGCGCCGCTGCGGCCGTCGAGCTCGGCTTCGACGCGCTCGGTCGCGCCGCGGAAGAAGTGCACGGTGGCGGCGCGGACGAGGCGGTCCTTGCTCTCGGCGAGGGCGTACAGGGTCGACTTGGAGCAGTGCAGGCGGGCGGCGATGTCGTCGAGGGTGAAGCGGGCGAAGCCCTCGGCGAGAAACAGCGCGACGAGCTGGTCGAACAGTTGCGCCTGCCGCGCCGTGCCGCGCCGGGTTCCCGCTCTTGTCATACTGCAGATAGTACTGCAGTATCGTTCTCAGTACTATTTTCCGAGCGAGGAGTCACCGTGCCCGTCGAGCGCCTGCTGCCCACCCCCGAGGCCTACGACCTCATCGAGCTGACCCGCGACGTCGCGGACAAGGTTCTCGCGCCGCGGGTCGTCGAACACGAGCGCAACGAGACGTTCCCCGAGGGCGTGTTCCCCGCCCTCGGCGCGGCGGGACTGCTGAGCCTGCCGTACCCGGAGGAGTTCGGCGGCGGGAATCAGCCGTACGAGGTGTACCTGCAGGTGCTCGAGGAGCTCGGCGCCCGCTGGGCGGCCGTCGCGGTCGCGGTGAGTGTGCACGGCCTGTCGTGCTTCGCGCTGGCCACCCACGGCACCGAGGAGCAGAAGGCCCGGTGGTTGCCCGCCATGCTCGGCGGCGAGACGATCGGCGCCTACAGCCTGTCCGAGCCGCAGGCCGGGTCCGATGCCGCGGCCCTGACCTGCCGCGCGACAGCCGTGGACGGCGGCTACCGGATCTCCGGATCGAAGGCGTGGATCACCAACGGCGGCAAGGCGGACTTCTACACGCTGTTCGCCCGGACCTCCGACGCCGGCTCGAAGGGCATCTCCTGCTTCCTCGTGCCCGCCGGAACCGAGGGCCTGAGCTTCGGCAAGCCCGAGGAGAAGATGGGCTTGCATGCCATCCCCACCACGACCGCCCACTACGACGATGCGTTCGTCCCCGAGGAGCGCCGCATCGGGGCCGAGGGGCAGGGCCTGCCGATCGCGTTCAGCGCCCTCGATTCGGGTCGCCTCGGGATCGCGGCCGTCGCGGTGGGTCTCGCGCAGGCCGCGCTCGACGAGGCCACCGCCTACGCCAAGGAGCGCAAGGCGTTCGGCAAGAAGATCATCGACCATCAGGGCCTCGGATTCGTCCTGGCCGACATGGCCGCGGCGGTGGACTCGGCCCGCGCCACCTACATCGACGCCGCGCGCCGCAAGGACGCCGGTCTGCCCTACTCGCGGCAGGCGTCGGTCGCCAAGCTCGTCGCGACCGACGCGGCGATGAAGGTGACCACCGACGCCGTGCAGGTGCTCGGCGGCTACGGCTACACCCGGGACTTTCCCGTCGAGCGCTTCATGCGGGACGCGAAGATCACCCAGATCTTCGAGGGGACGAACCAGATCCAGCGGCTGGTCATCGCGCGGCACCTGGCGGGCTGACGGTGTGAACTCCCGGCCGCGCCGGGGTGTGAACTCCCGGCCGCGCCGGGGTGTGAACTCCCGGCCGCGCCGGGGTGTGAACTCCCGGCCGCGTCGGGTGTCGAAGGCCCGGTCGAGCCGGGGCGCGGGCCCGCAGCGGTGCCGGGGCGCGCGGCCGTCCTCCCCGGCGGCACGCGCACCCCGGCACTGCCGGGATAACTCGTGCCGCGGAATCTGAAACATCCTCCTGTCAGATTTCGCGAACCGCCTGCTACCGTGCGCCGGTGGACAGACATCGTCGACGGGGTCGCAGAGCCGTGGACCGAGTGGAGAGGGCGGCCGACGCCGCGGAGACGGTGGCGACACTCGCCGAGCTCGGCGTCCTGTTCCTGCGGGTCCTGACGCTGCCGTTCCGCGCGCTCGCGGCGCTGCTCCGGATGATCGCGGACTGACCTCGGAACCCTCGCCGTGCCCCGGTATCCTGCGTCACATTTTCTGGGCAAAGCGGACATCCTGTACTTAGATCTTGGTTGGACGTACGTCCAGGATTTGTCCATCGACATCGGAGGTAATCCCCATGCTGCTCGGCTCGCTCGGCTCCCTGGTCGACCACGTGCTCTCCTTCCTCAGCTGGCTGATCTGAGAGAAGCCTCGACGCGCGTAGCGAAAGGGGCGAGGTCACCCGACCTCGCCCCTTGCCGTTTCCGTCGCTCGTGCCGGACCGCGCTACGCGCCGATCGCCTCGGCGAGAATCGGCCAGGACTCGTGCAGCGCATCCTGCCAGTATCCCCACGAGTGCGTGCCCTCTGCCGCTGTGCTGAAGGTCGCCTCGATCCCGAGTTCGTCGAAGGTCCGTCGCAGCCGCTCGGTGCACTGTGCCGTGGCCGCCTCGATGGATCCGAGGACGAGTAGGTCGACCGGATCCACCTGCCCGCCCAGGGCCGCCTCGTGCGGACCCGGCAGGCCACCGCCGGAGGAGATGTACAGCGTCGTCCCGCGCAACTTCTCCGCGTTCAGCGCCGCGTCGTTGGCGATCCACCCCGGCCCGCCGATCGGGCCCCACATGTTCTCGACCTCGCCGCCCCCGATCGTGACGACGGCTTCGACGTAGCTGCGCCCAGGATCGCTGCTCGTCTGCGCGCACCCGCTGTAGGACGCCACCGCCTCGTACAGTCCCGGCGACTGCTGCGCGAGGGCCAGCACCGAACTGCCCGACATCGACATCCCCGCCACGGCGTTGCGACCGTCGGCGCCCAGTGCCGCGTCCACGACCGGCGGCAGTTCCGACGTCAGGAACGTCGCCCACCGGTGCCGGCCGAGCTTCGGGTCGTCACGGACCCAGTCCGTGTAGTACGAGAAGGCCCCGCCCACCGGGGTGACGACGTTGACGTTCTTGCCGTCGAAGAACTCGCGGACGTCCGTCTGCTCCCGCCAGTTCGCGGCGTCCTCGCCCCCACCCGCTCCGTTGAGCAGGTAGAAGGTCGGCCGGGCAGCGGAAGTGTCGGCGGGCCGGATCACCTCGACCGGGATCACCCGGTCCATGGACGGCGAGTACACGTGCAACACCCAGTCGCGCGCGGTTCGCTCCTCCACGTGATCGACGTAGGCCCCGGCCGGAGCCGGCTCGGCGGCCGCCGGTGCCGTCAGCAGGGACGCCGCGGCGAGCAGGGCCGCCGCGACCGTCGCGCCTCGCCGCCGGATCGCGGGCAGGTCGAGCACTGTGCCTCCCTCTCACATGCCGATCCCCCGGCCGGGCCGGCCGGGGGACGTGCTCGTCGGAACATATCACCGGCGGGTTCGGCCGCGGGTCAGCAGCAGCCGGGACCGACGGGCCCACGTACCTCGCGGGTGGCCGCGTTGCGTGCCGCGAGTTCGTCGTCGGGGGGATAGTCGACGCCGACGAGGCTGAGTCCGTGCGCCGGAGCCACGGCCACGGCCGCGGCGCGCTGCCGTTCGTCGAGCAGCGCGGTCGTCCACTCGACACTGCGCCGCCCCTCCCCTACCGCGAGGACCGCCCCGACGAGGCTGCGCACCATCGACCAGCAGAACGCGTCCGCGCTCACGTGCGCGGTGAGGATGTCCCCTGTGCGCGTCCAGTCGAAGCGTTGCAGTTCGCGGACCGTCGTCGCACCGTCGCGCCGCTTGCAGAAGGCGGCGAAGTCGTGCAGGCCCAGCAGCGACCGCGAGGCGGCACGCATGGCGTCGACGTCCACCGGTTTGGGCCAGGCGACGGTGTCGCGGGCCCGCAGCGGCTCGGCGCCGTAGACGGCGGTGGTGAGCCGGTACTCGTAGTGCCGGCGGACCGCCGAGAAACGGGCGTCGAAGTGGGGCGGGGCGACGGAGATGCCGGTGACGCGGACGTCGCGCGGCAGGAACCGCGCGAGCCGTCGCACCAGGCGGGCGAGGTCGTCCGGAAGGGTAGCGGTGGGGACGTCGACGTGCGCGACCTGACCGGACGCGTGCACCCCGGCGTCGGTCCGCCCGGCGACCGTGAGCTGGACCGGAGTGCGTACGACCGCCCCGAGCTTCTCTTCGATCTCCCCGCACACCGTCCGTCGTCCGGGCTGCCGTGCCCAGCCGGAGAAGTCGGTGCCGTCGTAGGCGATGTCGAGCCGCAGCCGGGTGCTGTCCTCACCGGCGGCGGACGGGTTCTCGAAAGCAACGGGCCCGCCGCCCCGGTGGGGGGCGACGGGCTCGTTCGCTTCAGCGGATGCCGAAACCAAGTGGACTAGTCCTTCTTGGCCTCGTCGGCGTCCTTGGCGTCGGCCGCGGTGGCGGTCTCGTCCTCGATCGCGTCGACGACGGCGTCCGCGTTCTCGACCTGCGCGTCGGAGGCGTCGGCCTCGACGGCCTCGACGACGTTCTCCTCGGCCGGGGCCTCGGTGGCCGGCGCGCTCTGCGAGGCGGCGACGCGACGGGCGCGGTCGGCCTCGGAGGTGACGGTCTTCTCCTTGACGAGCTCGATGATCGCCATGGGAGCGTTGTCACCCTTGCGCGGCATCGTCTTGACGATGCGCGTGTAGCCGCCGTTGCGGTCCTCGTAGAACGGGCCGATCTCCGCGAACAGCGTGTGGACGACGTCCTTGTTGCGGATGACCTTCAGCACCTCACGACGGTTGGCCAGCGTGCCGGCCTTCGCGTGCGTGACGAGCTTCTCGGCGTAGGGCCGCAGGGCCTTGGCCTTGGCCTCGGTGGTGGTGATGCGGCCGTGCTCGAAGAGCGCGGTGGCCAGGTTGGCCAGCAGCGCCTTCTGGTGCGAGGCCGACCCGCCGAAGCGGGCACCCTTCTTGGGCTTGGGCATGATGAATCTCCTAGTAACGGACCGTGAGCTGCTACAGCTGCTCGGTCTCGGCGTAGTCCTCGTTCCCCTCGGCGTCGCCGAAGGAACCGGCGTCCGTGTCGCTCCAGGTACCGGTCGCGGCGTCGTAGCCGGCGACGGTGCTCGGGTCGAAGGACGCGGGGCTGTCCTTGAGGGAGAGGCCGAGCGAGTGCAGCTTGACCTTCACCTCGTCGATGGACTTCTGACCGAAGTTGCGGATGTCGAGCAGGTCGGACTCCGTGCGTGCCACGAGCTCACCGACGGTGTGCACACCCTCGCGCTTGAGGCAGTTGTAGGACCGGACCGTGAGGTCGAGATCCTCGATGGGGAGTCCGAAGGAGGCGATGTGGTCGGCCTCGGCGGGCGAGGGACCGATCTCGATGCCTTCTGCTTCGACGTTCAGCTCACGAGCCAGACCGAAGAGCTCCACCAGGGTCTTGCCCGCCGAAGCGAGCGCGTCCCGCGCGGTGATCGAGTTCTTGGTCTCCACGTCGAGAATCAACCGATCGAAGTCGGTGCGCTGCTCGACGCGGGTCGCCTCCACCTTGTAGGTCACCTTGAGCACCGGCGAGTAGATCGAGTCGACCGGAATACGGCCGATCTCGGCGCCGGACGCCTTGTTCTGGACGGCAGGGACGTAGCCGCGGCCGCGCTCGACGACGAGCTCGATCTCCAGCTTGCCCTTGTCGTTCAGGGTGGCGATGTGCAGGTCCGGGTTGTGGACGGTGACACCGGCCGGGGGCACGATGTCGCCCGCGGTCACGGTGCCGGGGCCCTGCTTGCGGACGTACATGGTGACCGGCTCGTCCTCTTCCGAGCTGACCACGAGGCCCTTGAGGTTCAGGATGATGTCGGTGACATCCTCCTTGACCCCGGGAACCGTGGTGAACTCGTGGAGCACGCCGTCGATGCGAATGCTGGTGACGGCCGCGCCCGGAATCGAGGACAGCAGGGTGCGACGAAGCGAGTTGCCGAGGGTGTACCCGAAGCCCGGCTCGAGGGGTTCGATGACGAACTTCGAGCGGTCGTCGGCGATGACCTCTTCGCTGAGGGTGGGTCGCTGCGAGATGAGCATGGAGTGCCTCCTTGTGGGCGTCCGCCATATGACGCCCTGGTCGGGATGTGGTGTCCCCCCGGACCTCGGGAGGACCGGAAGGACACCACGGCGCGAAGCGCCTTACTTCGAGTAGTACTCGACGATCAGCTGTTCCTGCAGCGGGATGTCGATCTGCGCGCGCTCGGGGAGCTGGTGGACCAGCACCCGCAGACGCGGGCCGACGACCTGCAGCCAACCCGGGATCGGACGATCGCCCTGGGTCTCACGGGCCACCTGGAAGGGCAGCGTGCCCAGCGACTTCTCGCGGACGTCGATGATGTCGTACTGCGAGACGCGGTAGCTGGGGATGTCGACCTTCTTGCCGTTCACCAGGAAGTGACCGTGGCTCACCAGCTGGCGGGCCTGACGGCGGGTCCGGGCGAGACCGGCACGGTAGACGACGTTGTCCAGACGCGACTCGAGGATGGTCAGCAGGACCTCGCCGGTCTTGCCGGGCCGGCCGGCGGCCTCCTCGTAGTAGCGACGGAACTGCTTCTCCATCACGCCGTAGGAGAAGCGGGCCTTCTGCTTCTCCTGCAGCTGGAGCAGGTATTCGCTCTCCTTGATCCGCGCGCGGCCGTGCTGGCCGGGCGGGTAGGGGCGACGCTCGAACGCCTGGTCGCCTCCGACGAGGTCGACACGCAGACGACGCGACTTACGGGTAACGGGACCGGTATAGCGAGCCATGATTCAAACCTTCCTTTCCCGTTAGACGCGACGCCGCTTGGGCGGACGGCAGCCGTTGTGCGGCTGGGGGGTGACGTCGGAGATGGTGCCGACCTCGAGGCCCGCGGCCTGGAGGGAACGGATCGCCGTCTCGCGGCCCGAGCCCGGGCCCTTCACGAAGACGTCGACCTTCTTGACACCGTGCTCCTGCGCCTTGCGGGCAGCGTTCTCGGCGGCGAGCTGCGCGGCGAACGGGGTCGACTTGCGCGAACCCTTGAAGCCGACGTGGCCGGAGGACGCCCAGGAGATGACGTTGCCGTTCGGGTCCGTGATGGACACGATCGTGTTGTTGAAGGTGCTCTTGATGTGAGCGGCACCGTGCGGGACGTTCTTCTTGTCCCTGCGGCGCGCCTTCTGGGTCTTCTTGGGACCGGTGCTGCGTGACTTGGGAGGCATTACTTCTTCTTTCCTGCGACGGTGCGCTTCGGACCCTTACGGGTGCGGGCGTTGGTCTTGGTGCGCTGTCCACGCACGGGCAGACCACGACGGTGTCGCAGGCCCTGGTAGCAGCCGATCTCGATCTTGCGACGGATGTCCGCCTGGACCTCGCGGCGGAGGTCACCCTCGACCTTGTAGGTCTCCTCGATGAACTCGCGCAGCTTGGCGAGATCCTCGTCGGAGAGGTCCTTGCTGCGCAGATCCGGGCTCACGCCGGTGGCCTCGAGGATCTCCTTCGAGCGGGTACGGCCGATGCCGTAGATGTAGGTCAGTGCGATCTCCATCCGCTTTTCGCGGGGAAGATCGACACCTGCGAGACGTGCCATGTGGCATTCCTATTCGGTGTGCGGAGGTCTGCTCCCAGCCCGTCCCCTGCGTCGTGAAACTGTGTGGTCCCGCGGCCCGGCCGAAGCCGGAACGCCGGTAGTCCGAAACACAGTGGGGCCCCGGCCTCCGAACCGGGGGTGTATCGCGCGGCTCCCCGACGAATCGGGAATCGTGACCGAACGACTGGTACTGGAAGGTCTTCTCTAGCTTGTTGCCAAGCCGATCCTTCGAAGAGCGGGTGGTCTAGCCCTGGCGCTGCTTGTGGCGCAGGTTCTCGCAGATCACCATGACCCGGCCGTTACGCCGGATCACCTTGCACTTCTCGCAGATCTTCTTGACGCTCGGCTGAACCTTCACGGTGCGTCTGATCTCCTGTGTGTACGCCTGCGGCAGAGCACGAGGCATGCTGCAGACATGGTTCTCCCCGACCGTGCGGCCGGGGAAGCTCTTACTTGTAGCGGTAGACGATGCGCCCACGCGACAGGTCGTAGGGCGAGAGCTCTACGACAACCCGGTCCTCGGGCAGGATGCGAATGTAGTGCTGACGCATCTTGCCGCTGATGTGAGCCAGGACCTTGTGACCGTTCTCGAGCTCAATGCGAAACATCGCATTGGGCAGCGGCTCGATCACGCGACCCTCGACCTCGATGGCTCCGTCTTTCTTGGCCATATCCTCCGCGATCCGTGTTGTTCGGCGTGTGGTTGCATCGGTGTCCGTTACCGTGACGCTCGGCGTGACCGGACTGCGGACACCCGCAGACCGGCGCGCAGGGCGCACCATCGATCTATGTTACGGGAACTTTCCCACCAGGGCCAAATGCCGACATACAGGAGGACAACCGTGCGGGCGTTGGTTCAGCGGGTGACGGGTGCCGCGGTCGCGGTCGACGGCCGCGAGGTCGCCCGGATCTCACCCCCGGTCGGCGGCCACGGGCTGCTCGTGCTCGTCGGGGTGACCCACGACGACGACGCGGCCAAGGCCGCGACGCTGGCCCGGAAGGTGTGGACGATGCGGATCCTCGAGGACGAGAAGTCGGCGTCCGATCTGGCGGCCCCGATCCTCGTGGTCAGCCAGTTCACGCTCATGGCCGACACGCGCAAGAGCCGGCGGCCGTCGTGGTCGGCGGCCGCGCCCCGCGCCGTCGCCGAACCGCTGGTGGACGAGTTCGCGGCGGCTCTGCGGGAGCTGGGCGCCGACGTGCAGACCGGAGTCTTCGGGGAGCACATGGAGGTGAGCCTCGTGAACGACGGTCCGGTCACCCTCCTGGTCGAGGTGTGAACCGGAGTCGGCTGGCCCGGGCGACGATCCCGTTCGGCTCCTCGGGCAGCGAGCGGTGCATTCGCTCGCCGCCACCGCCGCGCTACTCCGGGCGCGGGGTGAGGATGCGCGGGCCGTCCTCGGTCACCGCGACGGTGTGCTCCCAGTGCGCGGCGCGGCTGCCGTCGGTCGTGACGACGGTCCACTTGTCGTCGAGCACCTCGGTCTCGTAGGTGCCGAGCGTCAGCATCGGTTCGATGGCGAGCACCGATCCCACCACGAGGCGGGGGCCCTTCCCGGGCTCGCCCTCGTTCGGCAGGAACGGGTCCATGTGCATTTCGCGGCCGATGGCGTGCCCGCCGTATCCGTCGACGATGCCGTAGTGCCGGCCGTGCACCCGCTCCGCCTCGCGGGTGCCGGTCTCGATGGCGTGCGAGACGTCGGTGAGCCGGTTGTCCGGCAGCATCGCCGCGATGCCCGCCTCCATCGACAGCCGTGTCGCATCGCTGAGATCGACGTCGGCGGCGGCGAGTTCCCCGACGCCGAAGGTCCACGCCGAGTCGCCGTGCCAGCCGTCGAGGATCGCGCCGCAGTCGATCGACACGAGATCGCCCTCGGCGAGGATCTCCGTCGCCGAGGGGATTCCGTGCACCACGCGGTCGTTCACCGACGAGCAGATCGAGCCGGTGAACCCGTGATAGCCCAGGAAGGAGGGGACGGCCCCCGCGTCACGGATGACCGCCTCCGCCACCTGGTCCAGTTCCAGGGTGCTCACGCCCGGCTTCGCCGCCTTGCGCACCGCCACGAGTGCGGCGCCGACGACAGCGCCCGCCGCCGCCATCGCATCCAGTTCACCGGCGGTGCGGAACGGAACCACCTTGCGCTTGCGCCCGAAACCCATTGTCTTGCTCCTGCGTCCTTACTTGCCGAGAGCCGCGAGGGCGCGGGCGTTGATCTCGTCGACCTCGCCGACGGCATCGACCGTGACGAGCACATCGGCGTAGTAGTCGAGCAGCGGCGCCGTCTCCTCGCGGTACACCCGGAGCCGGTTGCGGATGACGTCCTCGGTGTCGTCGGCACGGCCGCGGGCGAGCATCCGCTCGACCACGACGTCCTCGTCGATGTCGAAGGAGAGGACGCCGTCGAGCTTCGTGTCCAGGTCCTTCAGGATGGACTCGAGTTCGCGGGCCTGTTCCACGCTGCGGGGGAAACCGTCGAGCAGGAAGCCGTCGGCGGCGTCGGGCTCGGCGAGACGGGCGCGCACCATGTTGTTGGTGATCTCGGCGGGTACGAGCTCGCCGGCGTCGATGTACTTCTTGGCTTCGACACCGAGCGGGGTGCCCTGCCCGATGTTGGCCCGGAACAGATCCCCGGTGGAGATCGCGGGGACGCCGAGCTTCTCCGACAGGATGGCGGCCTGCGTGCCCTTGCCGGCACCGGGCGGACCGAGGAGTACAAGTCTCACTTGAGGAACCCTTCGTAGTTGCGCTGCATGAGTTGACTTTCGATCTGCTTGACAGTGTCCAGCGCGACACTGACGAGAATGAGCACCGCGGCGCCACCGAAGATGCTGGTGGCGGTCTGGCTGCCGGAGAGGAAGAAGTTGGGCAGCGTCGCGATGAGACCCAGGTACAGCGAACCTGGCACCGTGATGCGGTTGAGGACGTAGCTGAGGTACTCGGCGGTGGGGCGTCCCGGTCGGATACCCGGGATGAAGCCGCCGTACTTCTTCATCTCGTCGGCCCGTTCCTCCGGATTGAAGGTGATGGCGACGTAGAAGAAGACGAAGAAGACGATCAGCCCGAAGTAGATCGCGATGTAGACCGGGTTGTTCGGATTCACCAGGTACTCGTTGATGATCCGCTGCCACCAGCTCGGGTCGGTGGCCGAGGTGGCCCCGGTCAGCTGCGCGATGAGGTTCGGCAGGTACAGCAGCGACGACGCGAAGATCACCGGGATGATGCCGGCCTGGTTCACCTTCAACGGCAGGTACGTCGAGGACCCGCCGTACATGCGCCGGCCCACCATCCGCTTGGCGTACTGCACCGGGATCCGGCGCTGGCCCTGCTCGACGAACACCACGCCGGTGATGACGACCAGCGCGACGACGAGCACGATCGTGAAGACCAGCCCGCCGCGGGACTCGAGAATGGTGCGACCCTCGGACGGCAGCCGCGAGGCGATGCCGGCGAAGATCAGGATCGACATGCCGTTGCCGACGCCGCGCTCGGTGATGAGCTCACCGAACCACATGACGAGGGCCGCGCCGGCCGTCATGACCAGCACGATCACGACCATGCCGAAGATGCTGTCGTCGGCCAGGATCGGTTCGGAACAGCCCTGCAACAGCTGACCGCGGGCCGCGAGGGCGACGATGCCGGTGGACTGCAGCACGGCGAGCGCCACCGCGAGGTACCGCGTGTACTGCGTCATCTTGGCCTGCCCCGACTGGCCTTCCTTGCGCAACTCCTCGAAGCGCGGAATGACCACCGTCAGCAGCTGGACGATGATGCTCGCGGTGATGAACGGCATGATGCCGATCGCGAACACCGACAGCTGCAGCAGGGCGCCACCGGAGAACAGGTTGATCAGCGAGTAGATCCCGGCGGAGTCCCCGCCGCTGAGCTGATCGATGCAGGCACGCACGTTGCCGTAGTCGACGCCCGGAGACGGCAGCGTCGCGCCGAGGCGGTACAGGGCCACCAACCCGAGCGCGACGAGGATCTTCCGCCTCAGGTCCGGGGTCCTGAGGGCCGAGACGAAGGCGGAAAGCAAAGATCCTCCTGGCAGGGCGAAACGGGAGACTGTGGATCGACGCGCGGGGTCCGACGGTCGACAACTCTTGAACTCTAGCAGCGCGCCCGGAACCGGTGCCGTGGCGCCGGGTCGGGGCCGGCCGTCCACGCGGCAGCCGGATGCCACTGCGCGGTGTCCGGCAGGGCGGGAACGCCGAACGGCCGCACTGCAGCACGTGCTGCAGTGCGGCCGTTCGTGTGCTGTGCGTCACGCACGAGCGAACCGGTCAGGCCAGTTCGGTCGCGGTGCCGCCGGCAGCGGTGATCTTCTCCTTGGCGGAGCCGGAGAACTTGTTCGCGGTCACCTGCACGGCCACCGTGAGCTCGCCCTCGCCGAGGACCTTCACGAGCTGGTTCTTGCGAACCGCGCCCTTGGCGACGAGCTCGTCGACGCCGACCTGCCCCCCCTCGGGGAAGAGACGGGCGATGTCGCCGACGTTGACGACCTGGTACTCGGTGCGGAAGGCGTTCTTGAAGCCCTTGAGCTTCGGCAGCCGCATGTGCAGCGGCATCTGGCCACCCTCGAAGGCCGCCGAGACGTTCTTGCGCGCCTTGGTGCCCTTCGTACCGCGACCGGCGGTCTTGCCCTTCGAACCCTCACCGCGACCGACGCGGGTCTTGTCCGTCTTCGCGCCCGGAGCCGGGCGGAGGTGATGCAGCTTGATTGTCACTTGGAGGCCTCCTCAGCAGTGACTTCCTCGACAACGACGAGGTGACGCACCACGTTGATCAAGCCGCGGTTCTGCGCGTTGTCCTCGCGGACCACGGACTGGCGGATCTTCCGCAGACCGAGGGTGCGCAGGCTGTCGCGCTGGTTCGACTTGGCGCCGATGGTGCTCTTGACCTGAGTGATCTTCAGCTCTGCCATTACTTCACGCTCCCAGCGGCCTGTGCCCGGGCGCGCAGCATGCCCGCAGGTGCGACGTCCTCGAGGGCCAGACCGCGGCGAGCCGCGACTTCCTCGGGGCGCTGCAGCTGCTTGAGGGCGGCCACGGTGGCGTGCACGACGTTGATGGCGTTGTCGCTGCCGAGCGACTTCGACAGGATGTCGTGGATGCCCGCGCATTCGAGCACGGCACGCACCGCACCACCGGCGATCACACCGGTACCCGGCGAGGCGGGGCGCAGCATGACGACGCCGGCCGCGGCCTCACCCTGCACCGGGTGCGTGATCGTGGAGCCGATGAGCGGGACGCGGAAGAAGCCCTTGCGAGCCTCCTCGACACCCTTCTGGATGGCCGCGGGAACTTCCTTGGCCTTGCCGTAGCCGACGCCGACCAGGCCGTTGCCGTCGCCCACGATCACCAGTGCGGTGAAGCTGAAGCGACGGCCGCCCTTGACGACCTTCGACACACGGTTGATCGAGACGACACGCTCGATGTAGTTCGACTTCTCGGCGGCACCGCCGCCGCGCGAGTCGCGATCGCGGCGGTCGCGACCACCACGCTGGTCCCCGGTGTTGGGGCCATTCTGTCCGGCGGGGCCGTTGCCGCCGTCACGCCGCTGACGTCCCGGCATCAGGCGTTCCTTCCGTTCGAAGAGATGGTCATCAGAACTTCAACCCGCTTTCGCGAGCCGCGTCTGCGAGGGCCGCGATCCGGCCGCTGTAGGTGTGGCCGCCACGGTCGAAGACCACAGCCTCCACGCCGGCGGCCTTGGCGCGCTCGGCGAGCAGCTGGCCGACCTTGGCGCCGCGCGCCTTCTTGTCGCCCTCGAGCGCACGCACGTCCGGCTCGACGGTCGAGGCCGCCGCCAGCGTGGTGCCCGTCAGGTCGTCGACCAGCTGGGCGTGAATGTGGCGCGAGGACCGGTTCACGACGAGACGGGGACGCTCGGCGGTGCCGGCGACCTTCTTGCGCAGACGGAAGTGCCGACGCTGCTTCGACAGCCGACGCCGGGTGGACGCGTCCTTGCCGAGCGGAATCCGCTTGGCCTTCTGGTTCTCGGTCTGGCTCATGATCACTTACCCGTCTTTCCGACCTTGCGGCGCACCTGCTCGCCCTCGTAGCGGATGCCCTTGCCCTTGTACGGGTCGGACTTGCGCAGCCGGCGAATGTTGGCCGCGATCTGGCCGACCTTCTGCTTGTCGATGCCCGAGATCGAGAACTTCGTCGGCGACTCGACCGCGAACGTGATGCCCTCGGGGGCCTCGATCGGGACCGGGTGGCTGTAGCCGAGCGAGAACTCGAGGTCCTTGCCCTTGAGCGCGACGCGGTAGCCGACGCCGTGGATCTCCATCTTCGTGGTGTACCCCTCGGTGACACCCACGATGAGGTTCTGCACGAGGGTGCGCGACAGACCGTGCAGCGCGCGGCTGCGGCGCTCGTCGTTCGGACGGCTCACGTTGAGCGCGCCGTCCTCACCCTTGGCGATGGTGATCGGCTCGGCGATGGTCAGCGAGAGGTTGCCCTTGGGGCCCTTCACTGCGACGTCCTGGCCGTCGATGGTCACCTCGACGCCCGAGGGGACGGTGACCGGAAGCTTTCCAATACGCGACATTGTGGTGGCCTCCCTTACCAGACGTAGGCGAGGACTTCCCCGCCCACTCCCTGCTTGGCCGCCTGGCGATCGGTGAGCAGGCCGGAGGACGTGGAGATGATCGCCACGCCGAGGCCGCCCAGGACCTTGGGCAGGTTGGTGGATTTCGCGTACACGCGCAGGCCGGGCTTCGACACGCGGCGCACACCGGCGAGGCTGCGCTCACGGGACGGGCCGTACTTGAGGTTGACGACGAGGGTCTTGCCCACCTCGGCATCCTCGGTGCGGAAGTCGGCGATGTAGCCCTCACGCTTGAGGATCTCGGCGATGTTCGCCTTGATCTTCGAGTGGGGAAGCTTCACCTCGTCGTGGTACGCCGTGTTGGCGTTACGCAGACGCGTCAAGAAGTCTGCGATGGGGTCGGTCATGGTCATGGCTGACCTGTTCACCTTTCTCGTTGCGGTTCCCATGCAACACCGGCAGCGGCGACGAACGTGTCGCCGGCGCGGACCGGCCGTGGGCCTACGACGAACTTGGTTTCATGCGGACCGGACGCGGTTGCGACCGGCCCCTGACAGGAGTGACGGTGGACGACCGTGGGTCGCCCACCGTTCACGTCACCAGGAGCTCTTGTGAACTCCCGGAAGCTGACCGCGGTGTGCCATGTCACGCAGGCAGATGCGGCAGAGTCCGAACTTGCGGAAGACCGAGTGGGGGCGCCCGCAGCGCTGGCAGCGGGTGTAGGCGCGCACCGCGAACTTCGGCTTCTTGTTGGCCTTGTTGACCAGTGCCTTCTTAGCCATGGGCTCAGTTCTCCTTGAACGGGAAGCCGAGGTGCTTGAGCAGGGCACGGCCTTCTTCGTTGTTGGTGGCGGTCGTGACGACGGTGATGTCCATGCCGCGCGGACGGTCGATCTTGTCCACGTCGATCTCGTGGAACATCGACTGCTCGTTCAGGCCGAACGTGTAGTTGCCGTTGCCGTCGAACTGGTTGCCGTTGAGGCCGCGGAAGTCCCGGATACGGGGCAGCGCGATGGAGACCAGGCGGTCCAGGAACTCCCACATGCGGTCGCCGCGCAGCGTGACGCGCGCGCCGATCGGCATGCCCTCACGCAGCTTGAACTGGGCGATCGACTTGCGGGCCTTGCGGATCTCCGGCTTCTGACCGGTGATCAGAGCGAGGTCGGCGACGGCGCCGTTGATCAGCTTCGCGTCGCGGGCGGCGTCACCGACACCCATGTTGACGACGACCTTCACGACGCCGGGGATCTGCATGACGTTCGCGTAGTCGAACTCCGCGTTCAGCGCGTCGCGGATCTCCTCGCGGTACCGGGTCTTCAGACGCGGTGTGGTCTTGTTCTCGGTGGTGGTCATGTCAGATGTCCTTCCCGTTCTTCCGGGAAATCCGAACGCGCTTGCCGGTTTCCTCGTCGGACCGGTAGCCCACGCGGGTGGGGTTGCCGTCCGAGTCGATGACAGCGACGTTGGAAACGTGGATCGGGGCCTCCTGCGTCACGATGCCCCCGGAGGAGGCGCCGCGCTCGTTGGCCGAGACCGCCGTGTGCTTCTTGATCCGGTTCACGCCCTCGACGAGGACCCGGTTCTCCTTCGGGTAGGCCGCGATGACCTTGCCCTTGGCACCCTTGTCCTTGCCCGAGATGACGAGCACGGTGTCGCCCTTGTGCACCTTCATCACAGCACCTCCGGAGCGAGCGAGACGATCTTCATGAACCGCTTGTCGCGCAGCTCGCGGCCGACGGGGCCGAAGATGCGGGTGCCGCGCGGGTCGTTGTCACCCTTGATGATGACGGCGGCGTTCTCGTCGAACTTGATGTACGAGCCGTCCGGCCGGCGGCGCTCCTTGGCGGTGCGCACGATCACGGCCTTGACGACGTCACCGCGCTTGACGTTGCCACCGGGGATCGCGTCCTTCACGGTGGCGACGATGATGTCACCGATACCGGCGTAGCGACGGGACGAGCCACCGAGAACGCGGATGCAGAGGATCTCCTTGGCACCCGTGTTGTCGGCGACGCGCAGTCGCGACTCCTGCTGGATCACTTACTTCTCCTTGACCTGGATTGGTGTGTGCGTCAGATTTCCGACCTGGACGCACGCGGTCGTCGGTCGCCCACGGCGCACGCGCGCAAGACACACGGGTCCCGTGAGGCAACCCGTCCAGGGTAGGCGATATACCTCATGCAGGGCAAATCCGCGAACCGTGAGGTCGCTCCCTACCCCGGACCCGGGCGTGTCGTTCCCGGGATCGTCCCGGAACGACCGACGGCACCCGCACCGGCGCACGAGGCGAACGGTGTGGGTGCCGTACTCGATCGTCGTCGACGATGCGAGGAGGACCTACTTGGCCTTCTCGAGCACCTCGACCAGACGCCACCGCTTGGTCGCGGACAGCGGACGGGTCTCCATCAGCTGCACGCGGTCGCCGATGCCGGCCACGCCGTTCTCGTCGTGCGCCTTCACCTTGGTGGTACGGCGGATGATCTTGCCGTACAGCGGGTGCTTCACCCGGTCCTCGAGCTCGACCACGATCGTCTTCTCCATCTTGTCGGAGACGACGTAGCCGATGCGGACCTTGCGGCTGGCGCGCTCTTCCTTCTGGGTCACTGCCTTTTCCTCACTCATGCCGCGTCACCCGCATCCGGGCCGGAGGCCAGGCCGAGCTCGCGCTCACGCAGCACCGTGTAGATGCGGGCGATCTCGTTGCGCACGACGCGCAGCCGGCGGTTGTTGTCCAGCTGGCCGGTGGCCATCTGGAAACGAAGGTTGAACAGCTCTTCCTTCGCCTCGCGGAGCTTGGTGACCAGCTCTTCCTCGGTCAGCTCGCGGAGCTCTGTGGCGGGGGTTCCGGTAGCCATCAGAACTGCTCCTCCCTCGTCACGATCCTGCACTTGCACGGGAGCTTGTGCATCGCGCGCCGGAGGGCTTCGCGGGCAATCTCCTCGTTCGGGTAGCTCATCTCGAACATCACCCGTCCGGGCTTGACGTTCGCGACCCACCACTCGGGCGAACCCTTACCGGAACCCATGCGGGTCTCGGCGGGCTTCTTGGTGAGGGGGCGATCCGGGAAGATGTTGATCCAGATCTTGCCGCCACGCTTGATGTGCCGGGTCATGGCGATACGAGCGGACTCGATCTGCCGGTTGGTGATGTAGGCCGGCTCGAGAGCCTGGATGCCGTAGTCACCGAAGGTCACCTGGGTCCCACCCTTGGCGGCACCCGAGCGGCTCGGGTGGTGCTGCTTGCGGTGCTTGACCCGCCGTGGGATCAACATGCGTCAGCCCTCCTGATTCTCGGTCGGAGCGGGTGCATCGGCGGAGGCGGCGCGGCCGGCGTCGGTGCTCGTCGCGGTGGTGCCCGAGGCACCGGAACGACGGGGACGGCTCGGACGCTCGCGACGGGGGCGGTCGGCCGGGGCGGCGGCGGCAGCGGCCAGCTCACGACGGCCACCGACGATGTCGCCCTTGTAGATCCAGACCTTCACGCCGATGCGGCCGAAGGTGGTCTTCGCCTCGTACAGGCCGTAGTCGATGTCCGCACGCAGCGTGTGCAGCGGGACGCGGCCTTCGCGGTAGAACTCCGAGCGGGACATCTCGGCGCCGCCGAGGCGGCCCGAGCACTGCACCCGGATGCCCTTGACGTTGGGCTGACGCATGGCCGACTGGATGGCCTTGCGCATCGCGCGACGGAACGCGACACGGTTCGAGAGCTGCTCGGCGACGCCCTGCGCCACCAGCTGGGCCTCGGACTCGGCGTTCTTGACCTCGAGGATGTTCAGCTGAACCTGCTTGCCGGTCAGCTTCTCGAGCTCGGCGCGGATGCGATCGGCCTCGGCGCCGCGGCGGCCGATGACGATGCCCGGACGCGCGGTGTGGATGTCCACACGCACACGGTCACGGGTGCGCTCGATCTCGACCTTGGCGATGCCGGCGCGTTCGAGGCCGGTGGCCAGGAACTTGCGGATCGCGACGTCTTCCTTCACGTACTCCGCGTACTGCTTGTCGGCGTACCAGCGCGACTTCCAGTCGGTGGTGATGCCCAGACGGAAGCCGTGCGGGTTGATCTTCTGGCCCACTACTGAGCTCCCTTCCGGCGGTTACGGTTTCCAGCAGACGCAGGCGCCTTGCTCTCGACGATCACGGTGATGTGGCTCGTCCGCTTGCGGATGCGGAATGCACGGCCCTGGGCACGCGGCTGGAACCGCTTGAGGGTCGCGCCCTCGTCGACGTACGCCGTGGCGACGACGAGCGTGCTCGGGTCGAGGTCCAGGTTGTTCTGCGCGTTCGCGGCGGCGCTCGCGATCACCTTGGCGACCGGCTCGGCCGCGGACTGCGGCGCGAACTTCAGGATCGACAGAGCCTCGTCCACGGTCTTGCCCCGGACGATGTCGACGACGCGACGCGCCTTCATCGGGGTCACACGCACGTGGCGCGCAACAGCCCGAGCGCTCTTGTTTGTGGTTTCAGTGCTCATCGACGCTTGCTCTTCCGGTCGTCCTTGATGTGGCCCTTGAACGTACGGGTCGGCGCGAACTCGCCGAGCTTGTGGCCGACCATCGACTCCGAGACGAACACCGGCACGTGCTTGCGACCGTCGTGGACGGCGAATGTGTGACCGATGAAGTCGGGCAGAATGGTGGAACGGCGCGACCAGGTCTTGATGACCTGCTTGGTGCCCTTTTCGTTCTGCGTATCGACCTTCGCCAGGAGGTGGTCGTCGACGAACGGGCCCTTCTTGAGGCTGCGTGGCATTCTCTAACTCCCTCCTTGACTAGCGCTTCTTGCCGGTACGGCGACGACGGACGATGAGCTTGTCGGACGCCTTGTTCTTGCGGGTGCGGCCCTCGGGCTTGCCCCACGGGCTGACCGGGTGGCGACCACCGGAGGTCTTGCCCTCACCACCGCCGTGCGGGTGGTCGACCGGGTTCATGACCACACCACGGACGGTCGGGCGCTTGCCCTTCCAGCGCATGCGGCCGGCCTTGCCCCAGTTGATGTTCGACTGCTCGGCGTTGCCGACCTCGCCGACGGTGGCGCGGCAGCGCACGTCGACGCGACGGATCTCGCCGGAGGGCATACGCAGGGTGGCGTAGGTGCCTTCCTTACCGAGCAGCTGGATGCTGGCGCCGGCGGAGCGGGCCATCTTGG
Source organism: Rhodococcus ruber (assembly GCF_016804345.1). Lineage (NCBI taxonomy): Bacteria > Bacillati > Actinomycetota > Actinomycetes > Mycobacteriales > Nocardiaceae > Rhodococcus > Rhodococcus ruber. The sequence continues at coordinate 4,106,994 of NZ_CP044211.1, forward strand.
CGCCGCCGCCCGGACGCAGTTCCACCGCGTGGATGGTGGTACCGGTCGGGATGTTGCGCAGCGGCAGGTTGTTGCCGGGCTTGATGTCGGCCTGCGGGCCGGACTCGACCGGAGCACCCTGCACCAGGCCCTTGGGGGCGATGATGTAGCGCTTCTCGCCGTCCACGTAGTGCAGCAGGGCGATGCGGGCGGTGCGGTTGGGGTCGTACTCGATGTGAGCGACCTTGGCCGGGATGCCGTCCTTGTCGTTGCGGCGGAAGTCGATCAGGCGGTAGGCACGCTTGTGTCCGCCACCCTTGTGCCGGGTGGTGATGCGGCCGTGCGCGTTGCGGCCACCGCGGCCGTGCAGCGGGCGAACCAGCGACTTCTCGGGCGTCGAGCGGGTGATCTCGGCGAAGTCCGAGACACTCGCGCCGCGCCGACCCGGGGTTGTCGGCTTGTACTTACGAATTGCCATGAGTCTTCTCGTCCTCTATCTCTCGAGTCCCGGCCGCCTAGGCGACCGGCCCTCCGAAGATCTCGATGGGCTTGCTGTCGGCCGACAGGGTCACGAGCGCGCGCTTGGTGTCCTTGCGCTTGCCGTAACCGAACCGGGTCCGCTTGCGCTTGCCCTGACGGTTGGCGGTGTTGACGCTGGTCACCTTGACGCCGAAGACCTTCTCGACGGCAATCTTGATCTGCGTCTTGTTCGAGTCCGGGTGCACCAGGAAGGTGTAGGTGCCCTCCTCCATCAGCCCGTAGGACTTCTCGGAGATGACCGGAGCCAGCAGGATGTCGCGCGGATCCGCGATCGTGCTCACTTGCTCTCCTCCTTCTCTGCCTGGGCGGACTCGGCCGGCCCGTGGATGAACGCGTTGAGCGCCTCGACGCTGAACACGACGTCGTCGCTGTAGAGCACGTCGTAGGTGTTCAGCTGGTCCGGAGCGATCGCGTGCACGTTCTGCAGGTTCTGCACGCTCTTCCACGCCGCGAGATCCTCACGGCCGACGACGAGGAGCAGGTTCTTGCGATCGGTCAGCTCCGCGAGGAAGGTACGCGCGCCCTTGGTGGACGGCGCCTGCCCGGCGACGAGCTCGGTGATCACGTGGATGCGCTCGTTGCGAGCCCGGTCGGAGAGGGCGCCGCGGAGGGCGGCAGCCTTCATCTTCTTGGGCGTGCGCTGGCTGTAGTCGCGCGGCTGCGGGCCGTGGACGGTGCCACCGCCGGCGAACTGCGGCGCGCGGGTCGAGCCCTGGCGGGCGCGGCCGGTGCCCTTCTGGCGGTACGGCTTCCTGCCACCGCCGCGGACCTCGCCGCGGGTCTTGGTGGCGTGCGTGCCCTGGCGAGCCGCGGCGAGCTGCGCGACGACCACCTGGTGGAGCAGCGCGATGTTCGCGGGGGCGTCGAAGATCTCGGCGGGGAGATCGACGGTGCCGTTGGTCTGGCCGCCGGGGGCCTTGACGTCGAGCGTCAGCTTGGTTGCGGTCTCGGTGCTGGTCATGCCCGTGCACCACCCTTCACTGCGGTCTTGACGATCACGACGCCGCCCTTGCGGCCCGGGATCGCACCCTTGATCAGCAGCAGGCCGTTCTCGGCGTCCACCTTGTGGACCGAGAGGTTCTGCGTCGTGACGCGGTCGCTACCCATACGCCCGGACATGCGGGTTCCCTTGAACACGCGGCCCGGCGTGGCGCAGCCACCGATGGAGCCCGGACGACGGTGCACAGCCTGCGCACCGTGCGAGGCGCCCTGACCGGCGAAGCCGTGACGCTTCATGGTGCCGGCGAAGCCCTTGCCCTTGGAGGTGCCGGTGACGTCGACGAATGCGCCGTCCTCGAAGACCTCGGCGGTGAGCTCCTGGCCGATCTCGATGCCGTCGGTGTCGTCGACACGCAGCTCGACGATGTGGCGCCGAGGAGTGACGCCCGCCTTCGCGAACTGGCCGGCGACCGGCTTGGTGACCTTGCGCGGGTCGATCGCACCGTAGGCGAGCTGCACGGCGCTGTAGCCGTCGCGCTCCTCGGTACGGATCTGGGTGACCACGTTCGGTCCGGCCTTGACGACGGTGACCGGAACGACCCGGTTGTTCTCGTCGAAGACCTGGGTCATGCCGAGCTTGGTGCCCAGGATTCCCTTGATCTGGTTAGTCATGTGTTGTCTCCGCTGCGTCTTCTACAAGCTCGCTGGTCTCGAAAGTCACTGAATGTTGACGTCGACGCTCGCCGGGAGGTCGATGCGCATGAGCGCGTCGACGGTCTTGGGCGTCGGGTCGAGGATGTCGATCAGCCGCTTGTGAGTCCGCATCTCGAAGTGCTCGCGCGAGTCCTTGTACTTGTGCGGCGAGCGGATGACGCAGTACACGTTCTTTTCGGTGGGCAACGGCACCGGGCCGACCACGCGAGCGCCCGTACGGGTCACCGTCTCGACGATCTTGCGCGCAGATGCGTCGATCGCCTCATGGTCATAGGCCTTGAGCCTGATGCGGATCTTTTGTCCCGCCACGCTTATGTGTCCTTTTCTTGCCGCGTTTCGTAGCACCCGAGCGAATCGGGAACCACCTCGTCTGCACAGTTCCGCCCGAACGGCGACGGCGAACAGCACTCTCCACACCTCGTGACCGGGCGCACCCGATCCGCATGCCGCTGTTCATCTGTCATTGTTCTCCGGCACACGCGGTCGGGCGTGTCGCCCTACTGCTCGCTCCGCAGCGTCGAACCGATGCTCGACACCACGGACCGACCTGCCGGATGTACCCGTACGGGTACAGGGAGGTACTGCTTCCGTCTTGCATGTGGCCGCGACCAGGCCGTCAGGCTCGATCCGCGACTGTCACTCGATCTCGTTCCGAGCCGCGGAAAACCGTGACCCGGTCAAGGCAACCCGACCAGTATGCAGGACCGCCCCGGCATTCTCAACTTCGCGTCGGCAGGACGGCCGTCACAATCCTCCGGTCGACAGGGTCGCCGGCGTCCGCACCGGCGCCGCCGCCCCGAGCGTATTGGTCGGATCGGGACCCGGGCCCGGAACCGTCGGCGTGACCACCGGCAGTTCCCGCGCCGCCGGCGCGACCGTCGGCACCTCGCGCCACACCGGCAGCGCCTCCTGCAGGGCTAGCCCCACCGAGATCAACCCGGATTCCTGCCACGGCAGCGCACCCAGCTGGACGCCGAACGGCAGCCCGGTCACCGCCGAGCGGCCGACGGGGAACGAAACAGCCGGGGCGCCGGTGTAATTGGCCCACTGGACGTCGCCGGCCACCCCGGACAGCACGCTCAGACCCGCGAACGCATCGCGGGGACAGCCGTCGTCGAGCGCGCCCGGCAGGGCGATCACGTCGAGCTCGTGGTCGCGGAACATGGCGTTGTACTGGTGCTGATAACGCAGCCGGTCCTGCTCCAGCGAGAAGTAGTCGGCGACGGGCAGCGCCAGAGAGGCCACTGCGGCACTGACGAGCGGCGCGAGGTCGATGCGGTACTCGCCGATCCGGTCGGCGAACTGCCGGTGGTAGGCGCCCATCTCCGCGGTGTCACCGGCCAGGAGCGACTCCGGCGGGTGGGGCATCGACACCGGAACGAGCTCGGCACCCAGTGCGCGCGCCGTCGCGAGGAACTCGTCGAACAGCCGCCGCAGCTCCGGTGCCAACCGGTCGGTCGCGCCGTGCGGGAGGCCGATACGGACGCCCGCGAGCGGGGTCGCCCCGGCGGGCGGTGTCAGCGGGTAGCCCCCCTCGGGCACGCCGGGGCCGCCGGCCGTCACCGGGTCGTCCGTCTCCTCGCCCGCGAGGACACCGAGCAGCAGCGAGGCGTCCGCGAGGCTGTGCCCGATGGGGCCGGGATGGTCCCTGGTCCAGGTGAGCGGGATCATCCCGTGCGAGGTGACCCGCCCGTACGTCGGCTTGATCGTCGAGACGCCGCACGCGCTCGCCGGCAGCCGCAGCGAACCGCCGGTGTCGCTCCCGACGGACAAGGGGGCGAAGCGGGCCGCCACCGCGGCCGCGCTGCCGCCCGACGAGCCGCCCGGGGAGTACCGCGGGTTCCACGGGTTCGCCACCTGTGGGGTCACGACACCGATCGCGAACTCGTCGGTGTGCACGTGACCGAGCAGGACCGCCCCGGCGTCCCGCAGCCGGCGCCACACGCCGGAATCCCCGGCGGCGACGTTGTCCCGGAGCACGTTGCTCGACGCCGTGAGCGGAAGCCCGCCCACCGCGAACAGATCCTTGAGCGCGATCGGCAGCCCGCACACCGGCGAGACGGGCTCGCCCGTCGTCCGGGCGGCGGTGAGCCGGGTGGCCGCCGCGTCGGCGGCGGCATAGGCGAGGTCCGGATAGAGGTGGATCCACGCGCCGACGCCGCCGTCGTGGTCCCGGGTACGGCGCAGGTACGCATCGAGGAGTTCGCGCGGATGCAGCTGTCCGGACTGCAGCAGACTGGCCGCCTCGACCGCGCTCAACATGGCCGGATCGGTGGCCGGGACGGTCGCCGGGTCGGGAAGACGAGACACCGGCCGGGCCTCGGCACGTACGCCGGGGAGCAATCCGAGTCCGACGACGCCGCCGGCAGCGGTGCCGAGGAATCGGCGCCGAGACGTTCGGTGACTCACCGGCTCGACGTTAGTGCCGGCTTCGCATACCCGCAGGGCGAGCACACCGAGCCACCCTCCCCCACGGCGGGTGACCGGTGCGCGATAATCCGTCGGACGGAACCGACCGGTATACCGGAACGCAGGACTGTAGGGAGTGCCGATGACGTCTTCTGCCCAGTCCCGGGCGTCCGGGGGCCGGCCGCTGCGCCGCAGGCCACAGCTGTCGGACGACGTGGCGGTGCACGTCCGCAACCTCATCATGTCCGGCGGGGTCCGGCCCGGTGACTTCATCCGGCTGGACGAGACCGCCGCCGAACTCGGCGTGAGCGTCACCCCCGTGCGTGAGGCATTGCTCACACTGCGCGGCGAGGGACTCGTGGAGCTCGTTCCACACCGCGGTTACGTCGTCGCGCCGTTGAGCCGGGGCGACATCGACGACCTGTTCTGGCTGCAGGGACAGATCGCGGAGGAGCTCGCGCGCCGGGCGGCGGCGGCGATCACCCCGGAGACCGTCGCGGAACTCTCCGACCTCAACGAACGTCTCGCCGAGGCGGTGCGCGGCGGTGACGGGGCGCGGATCGAGGACCTCGAATTCGCGTTCCACCGCACCCTCAACCGCGTGACCGGCGCGCGGAAACTGTCGTGGTTCCTACTCAACGCCACCCGCTACACCCCGGTGCACTTCTATTCGTCCGACCCCGCCTGGGGCGCCGCCGCCGTCGCGTCGCACCGCCGCCTGATCGACGCGCTCGGCCGCGCGGACACCGATTCCGCAGGTGAGGAGACCCGCCGGCACTTCACCGACGGGGCCCGGCGCCTGGTCCGGCACCTCGACGAGATCGGCGTCTGGAGCTGACGCGGCCGCCGCGCGGCACTCGCAGGCCACCCGGACCGCACGGGGCGGCCGGTAACATCGCGGCGTGACGGCGGGATCTACTCGTCGACGGGTCCGCGAGCGGCCGACCGAGAGTTCCACGGCGGAGAGTGATGCTGAGATACCACGACGAAGCGGTCCTCGTCGACGACCTGCACAAGTCGTTCGGCGACGTCCATGCCCTCAAGGGCATCACGTTCTCCGCCCCGCGCGGCTCGGTCCTCGGCATTCTCGGTCCCAACGGCGCCGGCAAGACCACGACGGTGAAGATCCTGTCCACACTGCTGCGCCCGACGAGCGGGCGCGCGGTGATCGCGGGACACGACGTGGTCGCCGACCCGGCCGCCGTGCGCCGCTCGATCATGATGACCGGGCAGTACGCCGCCCTCGACGAGACGCTGTCGGGCCGGGAGAATCTGATCCTCTTCGGCCGTCTGATGGGTCTCGACCGCGCGGCCGCCCGCCAGCGCGCCGACGATCTGCTCCGCGAATTCGACCTGGTCGACGCCGGCAAACGGGCGGTGCGGCACTACTCCGGCGGCATGCGCCGCCGCGTCGACATCGCGTGCGGTCTCGTCGTGCGCCCCGAGGTGGTCTTCCTCGACGAGCCGACCACCGGTCTCGATCCCCGCAGCCGGCAGGGCGTCTGGTCCCTGGTCGGCGCGCTCAAGAAGCAGGGCATCACGGTGCTGCTGACGACGCAGTACCTCGAAGAGGCCGACCTGCTCAGCGACAACATCATCGTCATCGACCGGGGCACCGTCGTCGCCGAGGGCACGGCCAACCAGCTCAAGGCCTCGACCGGAGGCAGCTACTGCGAGATCGTCCCGGCCGATCCGAAGGCCCTGCCGTGGGTGGTGCACGCACTCGGCAACCTCGTCCCGGGCGACGTCCGGGCGGAACTGGCCGCGTCCGACTCCAACGACCGGGTCTCCATCCCGGCGCCGCACGGTCCGGCGACCCTCGCCGAGGCCCTGCGCCGGCTGGCACCCACCCGGATCGAGCTGGCCGACATCGGTCTGCGCCGGCCGTCGCTCGACGACGTGTTCCTCAGCCTCACCGGCCACACGGCCGGCGCCGATGCCCAGGAACCGACGACGGGAGAGCCGGCGTGACCGTGCACACCAAGAGCATCAGCGCCCAGCGGGTGCGGCACGACGCGAAGATCACCCTCCCGGAGAAGCGGGTCGGTTCGCACCGGCGGGCCGACCCGACGGTGCTCAACCAGTGGAGTGCGCTCACGATGCGCACCGTTCGCACCATGGCGCGGTACGGCGAGCTCGTCGTCGCCGCGATCACCCCGGTCGTCTTCGGCCTCGGTTTCTACCTGCCGCTGAAGTTCGTCATGTCGCTGCAGGGCATCGACTACGCGCAGTACCTGATGCCGATCATCGTCCTGCAGGCGATGGCGTTCACCGCCATCTCGGCGGCGCAGCTGTCCTCGGGCGAGGCGATGACGGGCCTGACGAGCCGGTTGCAGACCATGCCCGTGTTCAGCGCGGTCCCGCTGCTCTCCCGGATGTCGAGCGCGATGTTGCGGTCCGTCGTGTCCCTGGCGGGGGCGCTGCTGTTCGGGTACGCGATCGGGTTCCGGTTCTCGGCGGGATTCGCCCAGGCGATGCTGTTCTGTGCCACCGCCCTGGCGATCAGTCTCGTCCTGGCGCTGGGCGCCGACGCGATCGGCACGCTGTCGAAGAGTCCCGAGGCCACCGCGCAGGCCCTGACGCTGCCGCAGCTGATCCTCGGCATGCTCTCGTGCGGCTTCGTCCCGGAGGAGGGCTTCCCCGAGTGGATCCGGCCGTTCGTCCGCAACCAGCCCATCTCGCAGTTCTCGTTCGCCATGCAGGACATGGCGGAGGGCGGCGTCACCTGGCAGGTCCTCTTCCCCACCGTGGCCTGGTGCACGGGTCTCGCGCTCGTGTTCGCGCCGCTCGCCGTGTGGGCCAGCACGAGGCGGGGGTGATCCGCAGATGACCGGAACGCCCGACGCCCGGCCCGTCGACGCCGACGGCGCCGCATTCGCCTTCCTGGACCCCACGCGCGCCCACCCGGAGCGATCGTCGGCGGCGCTGTGGGAGCACAGCCGAATCCAGTGCGGGCGCCTGCTGCTGCGCTGGGCGCGCGATCCCGCGACGATGATCCAGGCTCTGCTCTACCCCGCGCTGACCCTGCTGATGTTCCGGGTCGTGCTCGGCAACACCGTGACCGCCGCGACCGGTCAGCCCGCGATCTACGGCACGGTCCCGATGATCATCCTCGTCGGTGCCATGTTCGGCTCGGTGGTCAGCGCCGTGGGTCTGCGTACGGAGCGGCAGACGGGACTGCTCGGCCGCTTCTACACCCTGCCGATCCACCGGGCGGCCGGGCTGTTGGGCCGGATGTTCGCCGAGGCGGTCCGGGTGCTGGCCACCACCATCGTCATCCTGGCGGCCGGGGTGGCTCTGGGGTTCCGGTTCACGCAGGGATACCTCGCCGTGCTCGGGATTCTGGTGATCCCGATCCTCTTCGGGATCGGGTTCGCCCTCATGGTCACCGTCCTCGCCACCATGTCGAGCAAGCTGCCTCTCGTGGAACTGGTGTCGATCGGGTGCACCCTGCTGATGTTCTTCAACTCCGGGTTCGTCCCGGTGATGGCCTACCCGAGGTGGCTGCAACCGATCGTGGAGAACCAGCCGATGTCGTGTGCGATCGACGCGATGAAGGCGCTGGCGATGGGCGGTCCGCTCGCCGAACCGCTCGTCAAGACACTGCTGTGGTTCTTCCTCGCCGTCGCCTTGTTCACGGTGCCGGCCATCCGGGGCTATCGGCGCGCGGCCGAGGAGGGCTGATCGCGGCGACCCCGAGCGGCCACCCCCGGCTGTTATCCTGTCCGCCGACCGCGGCCGCACAACGGCTGCAGCAAGCAGCCGAGGCACTGTCACCCAGTGCGGCCCACGGAGGAATGCCGATGAAGTATGCCCGCCGGATCACCGTCGCCGTGATGGCGGCCGCCCTGGCCGCCGCCGGGCCGGCACTGCCCACGGCTGCCGCGGAGCCCACGACTGCCGCGGAGCCCACGTCCTTGCCGGCGCTGCTCGACTCGATGGGGCCGAGTCCCGCCGGAGCGAACGACCTCGACTGTGTGCCCTCCCCCGAGCATCCCCGGCCGGTTGTTCTCGTCCACGGGACGAGGATGGACATGACCGGCACGTGGGCCGTTGCAGCCCCGCAGCTCGCCGATCTCGGCTACTGCGTCTACGCCCTGAACTACGGCGGCATCCGCTCGCTGGTCGACCCGGAGCTGATGGTCTGGGGGGTCGGGAGCATCGAGGACTCCGCGAAGCAGGTCGGCGAGTTCGTCGATGCGGTGCTCACTCACACCGGAGCGGACCAGGTCGACCTCGTGGGGCACTCGCAGGGTGGACCGGTCTCCCGCCAGTACCTGCGGTTCGAGGGTGGCGCGGACCCGGTGGACCCGGACCGCAACAAGGTCGACAAACTGGTGATGCTCGGCGCCACCAACCACGGAACCACGTTCAATGGCATGCAGCAGCTGTACTCCCTGTTCGCCCGTCTCGGGCTGGGGAACGAGGAATGGGCCACCGAACGCCTCGCGCAGATGGTCTTCGGTATCGCGGGACGTCAGCAGCTGATCGGATCGCGCGTGTTGGCCCGGCTCAACTCCGGGGCCGAGACCTTGCCGGGAATCGAGTACACCTCGATCGCCACCCGTCAGGACACGGTCGCCACGCCACCGGAGAATGCCTTCCTGCAGCCCAGCGAGAACAGCGTGGTGCACAACGTGTGGCTCGAGGACGCGTGTCCGACCAGCCCGGCCGATCACCTCGCCCTGCTCGAACTGCCCGAGTCGCTGCACCTGGTGAAGTCGGCTCTCGATCCGCAGTACGCCGAGACCGTGCCGGCCCCGTGCACGGCGCCTCCCACCGGCTAGACACTCGACAGTCGCGGCACGCGAACGGCCCCTCCCGCCGGGAGGGGCCGTTCGCGTGTACGAGTGATCCGAGGACCGGAGATCAGATGCCGAGGGCTCGCTGCAGCACCGGCCACGAGTCCTTCAGGTCGTCCTGCCAGTAGCCCCACGAGTGGGTTCCGGACTCGCGGAAGTTGTAGGTCGCGGGGATGCCCAGGCTGTCGAGCCGGTTCTTCAGGTTGTGGGTGCAGTAGTTGGTTGCGGCCTCGATCACGCCGCCGACCACGATCTGGTTGGCCAGCACTCCCGCGTCACCGTCGATCTCCGGGCCGGTCAGCGTGTCGTGCGGACCGGGCAGGCCGCTGCCGTTGGAAATGTACATCTCGAGCCCGCGCAACTTCTCGGCGTTGACGTACGGGTCCTTCTCCGCCCACATCGGGTCGTTCGTCGGTCCCCACATGTTCTCGGTGTCGCCGCTGCCCCACGTCTCGACCGTGATCTTGACGAACTGCTGGCCGATCGGGTCGGACGTCTGTGCGCATCCGCTGTAGGCAGCGACACCCCGGTACAGCCCCGGCGCGGCCATGGGCAGCTGGAACACCGAGGTGCCCGAGGTGGAGATGCCGGCGACGGCGTTGACTCCGGTGGTACCGAGGGCCCCGTCGACCAGCGGCGGAATCTCCTTGGTCAGGAAGGTCTCCCACTTGTTCACACCGAGCTGCGGATCGGGGTTCTTCCAGTCGGTGTAGTAGCTGAACATGCCGCCGACGGGCGAGACGACGTTGACGTGCTTGTCCTTGAAGAACTCGATCGCGTCGGTACGGCCCCGCCACGTGGCCATGTCCTCGCCGCCGCCGGCGCCGTTGAGCAGGTACAGCGTCGGCGCGGGCTTGCTGGTGTCGGCCGGGCGCCACACGTCCAGCAGGATCTCCTCGTCCATCGACGCCGAGTACACCCAGACGAGCAGCTGCTGCTCACCGTAGTTCTCGATCTTGGTGATGTACGACCCGTTCTCGGACGTGACGGCCGTGATGGGCTGCAGCGTGTCGGCCACCGGGTCGGCCGAGGCGAACGAGGCGCCCGTGAACAGCGGCAGCGCAAGTACCGCCGCCGAGATCGCGGCTGCTCCCATCCTCCGAGCGCGGCTCCGCGACTCGACAACACTCATTCCGTCAACCTCCTCAGGCCCGACAGGCGGGCATCCCCAGCCCCGGCGGACCGGGGTGCGCCCTGCGGCGCAGCATGTACTGAATCGACAGCACGAGGTCGAACGTTACCTTGCGGACGGCACGCCCATAAACCTCACTGGTCACATCCGTCACATCGATCGCATCACGATCTTTCGGAGCCTTGGACGGGTTCGGTCCGTCCCTCGTCCCGGCACTTCTTGTCGTCGAGGTGCCGAGCAAGGACAGGACCGATGATCGCAAGAGACTCCGGGGTGGTCATGTCGGCGTGCGTGCCTGGAACGGACACGTCGACGATCTCTCCCTCGACGAACTCCGACCAGCGCTGCGCCGGATCGTCCACACCGGGCAGATGCTCCGTGGCGCTGAAGTACAGCAGGTTGCCCCGGTACATGCCAGGCGTGTGCGAAGCAATGAGCTCCGCGGACCTGATCGCGCTGGCGTAGATCCGCCGCACTCGCTCCAGATCCAACGCGGGCCCACCGACCACCATGGTCTCGAACAATTGCTCTGCATTCTCGGTCGACATATTCGAGATGTCGGCGTCGCCCAAGTCGATCCCCACTTCCTCCAGGGCTTCCCGCACCGCATCGTGGAATTCGGATACTTCCAGATTGTGGTGGCTGTCCAACATTGCCAGGGTGGCTACCTCTTCCCCCGCGGACTGCAGTTCGACTGCGATGATGTGCGACAGCACACCGCCGAGGGACCAACCGAGCAGGTGGTAGGGACCGTGCGGCTGGATCCGTCTGATCTCGTCGACGTACCGGAGCGCCATGTCCTCCAGAGAGCCCGGAAGCGCCTCGTCCTCCGACAGTGCCGGGGACTGCAACCCATAGACGGGACGGTCTTCTGCGAATCGCGTCAGACCGGAGTAGCACCACGACAGCCCGTACATCGGGTGCACACAGAAGAGCGGTTCGCGAGCTCCCTTCCTCCGGATGGGCAGCACGACGGCCATGGCGACATCCTGTGTCACGTCGTAGTCGAGTTCGGAGGTCGCCGCCTCGAGGAGGCGCCCAGCCAGTCCCTCGACCGTAGGGTCGGCGAAGAACCACTGGATGCGTACGTCGATACCCGTCTTCGTACGCAGTCGGTTCGCCACTTGGGTGGCGTTGAGCGAGTTGCCCCCCAGAGCGAAGAAGTCGTCGTCCAACCCGACCCGTTCCACACCCAGGACCTCAGCGAACACTCCCGCCACGATCTCCTCGGCCGGAGTCGTCGGCGCCCGGAACCCCCGCGACTCGAACACCGGCTCCGGCAACGCCTTACGATCGAGCTTGCCACTCGCATTGAGCGGGAAGGCATCGAGCACCACCAGCGCCGACGGCACCATATACGACGGCAGCACCACCCGGACCCCGTCGAGAACCCGCGCACCCTCGACCGTCGCACCCGGCGCAGCAACCACATACCCGACCAACTGCTCACCGGTATGCGGATCGTTGTGCAAGACCACCACCGATTGTTCGACGCCCGGTTGGGTGAGCAGCGCCGCCTCGATCTCCCCCAGCTCGATCCGCTGACCACGGAGCTTGACCTGGAAATCGGTACGACCGAGATACTCGAGTTCGCCGCCGGCGGTCCATCGCACCAGATCACCGGTGCGATACATCCGCTGGCCGGCCCCACCGAACGGGTTCGCCACGAATCGGTCCGCCGTCAACTCCGCCCGACCGTGGTAGCCGCGGGCCAACTGCGCCCCGGCCAGATACAACTCACCTGCCACCCCGACCGGCACCGGCTGCAGCCGGCCGTCGAGGACGTAGACCTCGGTGTTCCACACCGGCGCCCCGATCAGAGCCGACGGCGCCGACGGATCACCCACCCACGCGGTGACGACTTCAGCCTCGGCCGGCCCGTACCAGTTGTGCACCTCCGGCGTGCCGTTGCCGTCCCGCACCACGCGTCGCACCACCTCGATCGGCAACGCCTCACCGGCGACGAACACCCGGCGCACCCCGGCACCGACACCCTCGGGCACGACCGCCACGAACGCCGCCAGCATCGACGGCACGAAATGCACGGTGGTCACCCCATAATCGGCGATCACCTCGGCCAGATAGAACGGATCGCGGTGCCCGTCCGGCGCCGCCACCACCAGCCGGGCACCGGTCTGCAACGTCCAGAACAGCTCCCACACCGACACGTCGAACGTGAACGGCGTCTTGTGCAGCACCACATCCGACGAATCGAGCGGATATCGTGCCTGCGCCCACCGCAACTGGTTCACCGTCGCGGCATGGGTCAACGCCACTCCCTTCGGGCGACCGGTCGACCCGGACGTGTAGATCACGTACGCGGTGTTCGACGCCTGCAGACCGGCAATCCGCTCCTCGTCGGCGATGGGCTCGTCGGAGTACCCCGACACATCGACGACGTCCACCTCGAGCACCGGCGAACCCGGCGCCTCGAACCCGTCCCGAACGGTGGTCAACACCACCAGCGGAGCCGCCGACGCCAGCACGTACTGCGTCCGCTCGCCCGGATGATCCGGATCGATCGGCACATACGCCCCACCAGCGGCGAGCACCGCATGCACCGCCACCACTAGATCCACACTGCGGCGCATCGCCACCGCCACCACCGTCTCCGGCCCCACCCCAAGCCGATCAGATGCCGCGCCAGCCGACGCACCCGCGAGGCGAACTCCGCGTAGCTCCATTCCTCCTCGACCGAGACGACCGCCGGCACCGCCGGGGATCGACGCACCTGCTCGTCGAACAGATCCACCAACGTCACCGACCCGTCGAGGTCGACGGAGGTCGCATTCCACGTCTCGAGCACCCGCACCCGCTCGGCCGCCTCGAGAATCTCGATCTCGCCCACCGGCACCGACGGATCGACCACCACCGACTCGAGCACCCGCACGAACCGCTGCCCGAACCCGACCACCGTCGACTCGTCGAACAAATCCGACGCATAGGTCACAGCACCGACCATCCCCGCCGGCGCCCCCGACTCGTCGAACTGCTCGACGAACGTGAACTGCAGATCGAACTTCGCAGAGTCCAGTTCCGCCTCGACCCCGGACACCACCAACTCCGGCAGCTCGAACCGGGTACGCGCAAAATTCTGGAACACCAGCAACACCTGGAACAACGGCGAATGGGCCGTCGACCGCACCGGCGCAAACTCGTCGACCAACGCCTCGAACGGCACATCCGCGTGCCCGAACGCCGCCACATCCACCGCCCGCGCCTGCGACAGCACCTGCTCGAACGACACCCCCGACTCGACACGAGTCCGCAACACCAACGTGTTGACGAACATGCCGATCAAGTCGTCGAGTTCACGCGCCCCCCGCCCGGCGACGGGCGTGCCCACTGCAATGTCCGCGGTGCCCGACAGACGCGACAACAACACCGCCAGCGCCGCATGCACCACCATGAACACCGTCGACGCGTGCTCACGCCCCACCCGGGACAGACCGGCATGCACCGACGCCGGCACCTCGAACGACACCGTCGCCCCACGGAACGACTGCACCGCCGGCCGCGGACGATCGGTCTGCAACGGCAACACCTCCGGCAGATCCTCGAGCTGCCCGAGCCAATACTGCATCTGCCGTGAGAACACCGACTCCGGATCGTCCACCGACCCGAGCATCCGCCGCTGCCACAACGCGAAATCGGCGTACTGCACCGGCAACGGCACCCACCCCGGCACCTCACCACGATGCCGAGACTCGTACGCCACCATCACATCCCGACCCAACGGCGCCATCGACGAACCGTCACCGGCGATGTGATGCACCACCACCACCAACACGAACTCCGCATCGGCGACCTGGAACAACCGCGCCCGCACCGGCACCTCGGCAGCGACATCGAACCCCGCACCGATCACTCCACCGACCGCAGCGAACACCTCCGACTCCGGCACCCGCACCGGCTCGAGATCGAGCACCACCCCGACACCGGCAACACCACCTGCACCGGCCCGTCCGCATCCGACGGATACACCGTCCGCAACGACTCGTGCCGCTCGAGCACATCAGCCACGGCCGCCTGCAACGCCTCCACGTCCAACCGACCCGACAACCGAATCACCAACGGCACGTTGTAAACCGGTGACGACGGATCGAACTGGTTGATGAACCACATCCGCTGCTGCGCAAACGACAACGGCACCCGCTCCGGCCGCACCTGCCGCACCAACGGCACCACCGCACCCGAACCCGCATGCCGCTCGACCGCCACCGCCAACGCCTGCACCGTCGACGACTCGAACAACACCCGCACCGGCACCTGCGCATCCAACGCCGCACCCAACCGCGCCACCACTTGGGTGGCGTTGAGCGAGTTGCCCCCAGAGCGAAGAAGTCGTCGTCCAACCCGACCCGTTCCACACCCAGGACCTCAGCGAACACTCCCGCCACGATCTCCTCGGCCGGAGTCGTCGGCGCCCGGAACCCCGCGACTCGAACACCGGCTCCGGCAACGCCTTACGATCGAGCTTGCCACTCGCATTGAGCGGGAAGGCATCGAGCACCACCAGCGCCGACGGCACCATATACGACGGCAGCACCACCCGGACCCCGTCGAGAACCCGCGCACCCTCGACCGTCGCACCCGGCGCAGCAACCACATACCCGACCAACTGCTCACCGGTATGCGGATCGTTGTGCAAGACCACCACCGATTGTTCGACGCCCGGTTGGGTGAGCAGCGCCGCCTCGATCTCCCCCAGCTCGATCCGCTGACCACGGAGCTTGACCTGGAAATCGGTACGACCGAGATACTCGAGTTCGCCGCCGGCGGTCCATCGCACCAGATCACCGGTGCGATACATCCGCTGGCCGGCCCCACCGAACGGGTTCGCCACGAATCGGTCCGCCGTCAACTCCGCCCGACCGTGGTAGCCGCGGGCCAACTGCGCCCCGGCCAGATACAACTCACCTGCCACCCCGACCGGCACCGGCTGCAGCCGGCCGTCGAGGACGTAGACCTCGGTGTTCCACACCGGCGCCCCGATCAGAGCCGACGGCGCCGACGGATCACCCACCCACGCGGTGACGACTTCAGCCTCGGCCGGCCCGTACCAGTTGTGCACCTCCGGCGTGCCGTTGCCGTCCCGCACCACGCGTCGCACCACCTCGATCGGCAACGCCTCACCGGCGACGAACACCCGGCGCACCCCGGCACCGACACCCTCGGGCACGACCGCCACGAACGCCGCCAGCATCGACGGCACGAAATGCACGGTGGTCACCCCATAATCGGCGATCACCTCGGCCAGATAGAACGGATCGCGGTGCCCGTCCGGCGCCGCCACCACCAGCCGGGCACCGGTCTGCAACGTCCAGAACAGCTCCCACACCGACACGTCGAACGTGAACGGCGTCTTGTGCAGCACCACATCCGACGAATCGAGCGGATATCGTGCCTGCGCCCACCGCAACTGGTTCACCGTCGCGGCATGGGTCAACGCCACTCCCTTCGGGCGACCGGTCGACCCGGACGTGTAGATCACGTACGCGGTGTTCGACGCCTGCAGACCGGCAATCCGCTCCTCGTCGGCGATGGGCTCGTCGGAGTACCCCGACACATCGACGACGTCCACCTCGAGCACCGGCGAACCCGGCGCCTCGAACCCGTCCCGAACGGTGGTCAACACCACCAGCGGAGCCGCCGACGCCAGCACGTACTGCGTCCGCTCGCCCGGATGATCCGGATCGATCGGCACATACGCCCCACCAGCGGCGAGCACCGCATGCACCGCCACCACTAGATCCACACTGCGGCGCATCGCCACCGCCACCACCGTCTCCGGCCCCACCCCCAAGCCGATCAGATGCCGCGCCAGCCGACGCACCCGCGAGGCGAACTCCGCGTAGCTCCATTCCTCCTCGACCGAGACGACCGCCGGCACCGCCGGGGATCGACGCACCTGCTCGTCGAACAGATCCACCAACGTCACCGACCCGTCGAGGTCGACGGAGGTCGCATTCCACGTCTCGAGCACCCGCACCCGCTCGGCCGCCTCGAGAATCTCGATCTCGCCCACCGGCACCGACGGATCGACCACCACCGACTCGAGCACCCGCACGAACCGCTGCCCGAACCCGACCACCGTCGACTCGTCGAACAAATCCGACGCATAGGTCACAGCACCGACCATCCCCGCCGGCGCCCCCGACTCGTCGAACTGCTCGACGAACGTGAACTGCAGATCGAACTTCGCAGAGTCCAGTTCCGCCTCGACCCCGGACACCACCAACTCCGGCAGCTCGAACCGGGTACGCGCAAAATTCTGGAACACCAGCAACACCTGGAACAACGGCGAATGGGCCGTCGACCGCACCGGCGCAAACTCGTCGACCAACGCCTCGAACGGCACATCCGCGTGCCCGAACGCCGCCACATCCACCGCCCGCGCCTGCGACAGCACCTGCTCGAACGACACCCCCGACTCGACACGAGTCCGCAACACCAACGTGTTGACGAACATGCCGATCAAGTCGTCGAGTTCACGCGCCCCCCGCCCGGCGACGGGCGTGCCCACTGCAATGTCCGCGGTGCCCGACAGACGCGACAACAACACCGCCAGCGCCGCATGCACCACCATGAACACCGTCGACGCGTGCTCACGCCCCACCCGGGACAGACCGGCATGCACCGACGCCGGCACCTCGAACGACACCGTCGCCCCACGGAACGACTGCACCGCCGGCCGCGGACGATCGGTCTGCAACGGCAACACCTCCGGCAGATCCTCGAGCTGCCCGAGCCAATACTGCATCTGCCGTGAGAACACCGACTCCGGATCGTCCACCGACCCGAGCATCCGCCGCTGCCACAACGCGAAATCGGCGTACTGCACCGGCAACGGCACCCACCCCGGCACCTCACCACGATGCCGAGACTCGTACGCCACCATCACATCCCGACCCAACGGCGCCATCGACGAACCGTCACCGGCGATGTGATGCACCACCACCACCAACACGAACTCCGCATCGGCGACCTGGAACAACCGCGCCCGCACCGGCACCTCGGCAGCGACATCGAACCCCGCACCGATCACTCCACCGACCGCAGCGAACACCTCCGACTCCGGCACCCGCACCGGCTCGAGATCGAGCACCACCCCCGACACCGGCAACACCACCTGCACCGGCCCGTCCGCATCCGACGGATACACCGTCCGCAACGACTCGTGCCGCTCGAGCACATCAGCCACGGCCGCCTGCAACGCCTCCACGTCCAACCGACCCGACAACCGAATCACCAACGGCACGTTGTAAACCGGTGACGACGGATCGAACTGGTTGATGAACCACATCCGCTGCTGCGCAAACGACAACGGCACCCGCTCCGGCCGCACCTGCCGCACCAACGGCACCACCGCACCCGAACCCGCATGCCGCTCGACCGCCACCGCCAACGCCTGCACCGTCGACGACTCGAACAACACCCGCACCGGCACCTGCGCATCCAACGCCGCACCCAACCGCGCCACCACTTGGGTGGCGTTGAGCGAGTTGCCCCCCAGAGCGAAGAAGTCGTCGTCCAACCCGACCCGTTCCACACCCAGGACCTCAGCGAACACTCCCGCCACGATCTCCTCGGCCGGAGTCGTCGGCGCCCGGAACCCCCGCGACTCGAACACCGGCTCCGGCAACGCCTTACGATCGAGCTTGCCACTCGCATTGAGCGGGAAGGCATCGAGCACCACCAGCGCCGACGGCACCATATACGACGGCAGCACCACCCGGACCCCGTCGAGAACCCGCGCACCCTCGACCGTCGCACCCGGCGCAGCAACCACATACCCGACCAACTGCTCACCGGTGACGGTGGGGACGACGAGTGCGACCGCCTGGCCGACCGTGGGCTGGGCGAGCAACGCCGACTCGATCTCCCCCAGCTCGATCCGCTGACCACGGAACTTGACCTGGAAATCGGTACGACCGATGTAGTCGAGAACCTGCTCACCGCTCGCGGTGCGGCGCCACCGGACGAGGTCACCGGTGCGGTACATGCGAGCGCCGGGGGCACCGAGCGGGTCGGCGACGAAGCGATCCGCGGTGAGGTCCGGCCGGCCCACGTAGCCGCGCGCGAGTTGCACTCCGGCGAGGTACAGCTCGCCGGGCACACCGACCGGCACCGGATGCAGCCGGCCGTCGAGGACGTAGACGCGCACGTTCCACTCGGGCACGCCGATGGGCACGCTCTGCTGCTCGTCGCCGGCGGGCCAGTACGTCACCGAGACCGCGGCCTCGGTGGGGCCGTACAGATTGTGCACCGCGGCAGCGCAGACGCGACGGAAGGCGTCGACGGTCTCGGGCGGGAGGGCTTCGCCGATCACGAACACGTGCCGCAGCGTCGAGCAGGTACCGGCTGGCGCATGCGCGGCGAACACGCTCAGCATCGACGGCACGAAGTCCGTCAGCGTCACTCCGTGCCGCGCGATCGTCTCGGCGACGTACACGGGGTCGCGGTGACCGTCGTGGGTGGCGACGACGAGGGCGGCGCCGGCGCGCAGGGGCAGGAACCAGCCCCACAGCGACACGTCGAAGGTGGTGGCGGTCTTCTGCAGATAGACGTCGCCGGCGGCGATCTCGTACTCGTGGGCCATCCACTCGAGCTGGTTGACGATGGCCTCGTGTGAGACGCACACACCCTTGGGGCGTCCCGTGGAGCCGGACGTGAAGATCACGTAGGCGGGGGTGCCGGGACGGATCGGGCCGGCCAGCTCGTCGCCCCGGATCGGGTCGGGCGCGTAGCCCCGCAGGTCGAGGTCGTCGACCAGGACGGGGGCGACCGTGCCGGGCAGGTCCGCCGCGTCCGCGCGGGTGCTCAGGACGCACACCGGTTGCGCAGTGGACAGGATGTGCCCGATGCGGTCGGCCGGGTGGTCGGGATCGAGCGGGACGTAGGCGCCGCCCGCCGCGACGACCGCGTAGATCGCGACCGGGAGGTCGATTGAACGCCGGATAGCCAGTGCCACAAGGGTTTCGGGTCCGACACCGAGACCGACGAGATACCGGGCGAGCCGGTTGACGCGCGCGTCGAACTGTGCGTAGGTGAGCGTCTCGTCGCCGAAGACGACGGCCGCCGCGTCCGGGCGACGGGCAGCGGCGTCCCGGTACGCGGCCAGCAACCCGGCCGCCCGGACCGGATGCACGGCACGGTCGTTGCCCGCGGCGAGGGCGCGGTGCTCGGCGGTGTCGAGGAGGTCGAGGTCGCCCACCACGCGGTCGGTGCCCGCGGCGAGGGCTGCGAGCAGACGGATCAGGCGCCCGGCGAAACTCTGCACCGTGGACTCGTCGAAAAGGTCGGTCGCGTAGGTGAACTGCGCCGACATTCCGGCGGGCTTCCCGGCTTCCTCGCGGGGCGAGACGGTCAGCTGCAGATCGAACTTGGCGACGGCCCCACCGAGGTCGACGGATTCGATCTCGACGTCCGGCAGGGTCACCTCGGCGCGGTCGAGGTTCTGGAAGAACAGCGCCACCTGGAACAGCGGGTGGTGCCCGGCCGATCGCACCGGATCGAGCACCTCCACGAGCCGCTCGAACGGCAGCTCCGCGTTGTCGAATGCCGCGAGGTCGACGTCCCTGACCCGGCCGAGCAGTTCGGCGAACGTGGCGTCGGGCTCCACCCGGGTGCGCAGCACGAGGGTGTTGACGAACATGCCGACGAGATCGTCGAGTGCGCGCTCGCCGCGGCCGGCGACGGGTGTGCCGATCGCGATGTCCGCGGTGCCCGACAGGCGCGACAGCAGTACCGCCAGCGCGGCGTGGACGACCATGAACGCGGACGTGCCGGTCGCCTGGGCGGCGGCTTCGACCGCCTCGTGCAGGGCGGCGTCGACCTCGAAGTCGACGGTGGCGCCGCGGCCCGAGGCCTCCACCGGCCGAGGCCGGTCGGTCGGCAGGTCGAGACGGTCGGGGAGGTCGGCGAGGGCGCCCCGCCAGAACTCGATCTCCCGCGCCGCCGGTGATGCGGGGTCGGACTCGTCACCGAGCACGGCGCGCTGCCAGAGGGCGTAGTCGGCGTACTGCACCGCGAGCGGTTCCCACGCGGGGGCCGCCCCGCCGCTGCGTGCGACGTACGCGGTGACCAGGTCCCGCACGAAGGGGGCGATGGAGGCGCCGTCGGCGGCGATGTGGTGGACGACCACGACGAGGACGTGCTCGTCGTCGGCCGACCGCAGTAGTTCGACCCGCAGCGGCACCTCGGACGTGACGTCGAAGCCGGCCGTCGCGAGCCGGGCGACCGCGGCGGCGATCTCGTCGGGCGCCGTCGGCACCGGGTCGAGCGGGTGCGCCGCCTCCTCCGGCGGCAGGATCAGTTGCGATCCGATGCCGTCGTGCTCGGGATAGACGGTGCGCAGCACCTCGTGCCGTGCCACGACGTCGGCGAGGGCCCGCCGCAGGGCATCGACGTCGAGTGCCCCGCGGACGCGCAGCGCGACGGGGATGTTGTTCGCGGCCGACGCCGGATCGAACCGGTTGAGGAACCACATCCGCTGCTGAGCCAGCGACAGCGGGATCGGATCGGGGCGCGGCCCGGCGACGAGCGGTTGCTGCGCGCCCGCCCCGACGGAGGGTTCGACGAGTGCGGCGAGGCCTTCGACGGTGGACGCCTCGAACAACAGCCGCGCGGGGACCCGGGTGGCGAGGCGTTCCCCGAGGCGGGCGGCCGCGCGGGTGGCGACGAGGGAGTTGCCGCCGAGTTCGAAGAAGTCGTCGTCGAGGCCGGCTCGTTCGGCGCCGAGCAGCTCGGTGAACACCTCTGCCACGGCCTGTTCCGTGGCGGAACGGGGTGCGCGGTATTCGTGCGTGGGCAATTCCGGTTCGGGCAGGGCCGACCGGTCGAGCTTGCCGACCGGGGTCAGCGGGATCCGGTCGAGCGGCACGATCACGGCCGGCACCATGTGGGCCGGCAGCCGGTGGGAGACGAACTCGGTCAGGGCGTCGGGGTCGACGTCCGCACCCGGGACGGGATGGACGTACGACACCAGCCGGGCCTCCCCGGAGGGGGCCTCCCGTCCCACCGTCACCGCGAAGTCGGCATCGGGGTGCGCGGCCAGCGCGGCGTCGATCTCCCCGAGCTCGATCCGGAATCCGCGGATCTTGACCTGGAAGTCGTTGCGCCCCATGTAGATCAGCCCGGCCTCGCCCGATCGGACGAGGTCACCGGTCCGGTACAGGCGGGTGCCGCCGACTCCGGCGACGAACCGCTCGGCGGTCAGCGCGGCGCGTCGATGGTAGCCGCGGGCGAGGCCGGGGCCTTCGAGATACAGCTCCCCCACGACTCCGGCCGGGACCGGGTTGAGTCGCTCGTCCAGCACGTGCGCGGTCATTCCGCGGATTGCCCGGCCGATCGTGACCTGCTCGCCGGGCTGCAGCGCGTGCGAGATGTTGGTCATGATGGTGGTCTCGGTGGGTCCGTAGCCGTTGAAGAATCGGCGGCCGGGTGCCCATCGCGCGACCAGGTCCGGCGGGCACGCCTCGCCGCCCACGACCACCATCGCGAGGGTGTCCAGCCCGGCCGGGTCGACGGACGCCAGCGCCGCGGGCGTGACGAAGGCGTGGGTGACCTGCCGGCTGCGCAGCAGCTCCGCGAGGTCCTCGCCGCCGTACACGGACGGTGGGGCGATGACCATGGTGGAGCCCGCACCGACGGCGAGCAGCAACTCGAGGACGGACGCGTCGAAGCTGGGGGACGCGAAGTGCAGGGTGCGCGAGGCCGGGGTCAGCGCGTAGCGCTCGACCTGTTCGGCGCAGAAGCCCTCCAGTCCGGTGTGGGTGACGACCACGCCCTTGGGCCGGCCCGTGGAACCGGAGGTGTAGATCACGTACGCGGGGTGCTCCGCCCGCAGCGTCCGGACCCGGTCGTCGAGCGCGACGGGTGCCGCGGACTGTTCGGCGAGGGCGGCGCGGGTCTCGGTGGAATCGAGGGCGATCCAGGGCACCGAGCCGGGCAGGTCCGGTACCGAGGCGGTGAGGGTCAGTCCGGCGCGGGCTCCCGAGTCGTCGATCATGTGCCGGACCCGGTCCTCCGGGTAGTTGGGATCGACGGGCACGAACGCGGCGCCGGCCTTGGCGACGGCCCACACCGACAGCACCGACTCGATCGACCGGGTCGACGCGACGGCGACCACGTCCTCCGGTCCGATCCCGCGCCGGATGAGCAGTCGCGCCAGGCGGGAGGAGGCCGAGTCGAGCTCGCCGTAGCTCAGGGTGCGGTCCTCGAACACCACCGCGGCCGCGGCGGGATCACGCTCGACTGCTGCTGCCAGGAGCTGGGGCAGAAGGGCGGCGCGGGGTCCGCGCCTGCGGCTGGGTCGCTGCCGGGCCGGCCGGCGGCCTCGTGAGTCGTCCGGTCGTCGGTCCCCCGAACCGTCGACACTCATCCCCGCGTGCTCCGTCGCCGGTCGTCCTGCGCGTGCACACCCAGCATCATCCACCTCGCGTATCCCTCTTCGTCCCGGCCGTCACCCCCTGCACACGACAGTGCAGGGCGGCACGCGCCAGCCCCATTAGACCATCGGGGTGTCCGGGGCTTTGTTACGGTCGAAACCGGGGGGTCGGGCGCGGATCACACTCCGCGTCCACCGGGAGGACGACGAGCGGTACGGGTCAGCGGGCACCCTCGATCCAGCGGTCGAGCACGGGACCGATCCGGGCGAGGGCCTCCTGCGACGTCATCTTCCAGTGGGTGGCCTGGACCGATTCGACCGCCAGCGTGCCGGCGACATGCGTCCGCCACTGCGGGGCGCGGGCAGCCGAGGTTCCGTCCTCGCCCGCGGCGAAGAACAGCAGGTCCCCGTCGAAGCGGGCGGGCCGGTGCTCCGCGAGCAGCCGGTAGGACCGGCGCACGCCTTCGAAGATGCGCTCGAGGCGGGGCAGGGTCAGCGCGTCGAACGGGGCCGGCAGGTCGGCGACCAGTTCCAGTGCCTGCTCGGGAGTGAACTGCGCCGAGTCGAGGCCGGCCCCGACGTCGGTTCCGATCGCGCCGAGCAGGTCGGCGACGGTGACCGCGGACGGGACCGTCTCGGTGGGGGCACCCGGTGGGTGCGCGTCGAGCAGGGCGAGGGTGGCGACCTCGTGGCCGTCCGCCCGCAGCCGGACCGCGGCGGCGTGGGCGATGATGCCGCCGAGCGACCAGCCGACCAGATGATAGGGGCCGGCGGGCTGGATCCGCCGGATCCGCTCCACGTACCCCGCGGCCCACGCGTCGATGCTCTCGGGCAGCGGTTCGTCGTCGCTCAGGGCCGGCGACTGCAGACCGTAGAGGGGCCGCTCGGGGTCGAGGTGGCGGGCCAGGCCCGCGAAGCTCCACGACAGACCGATCACCGGATGGATGCAGAACACCGGCTCGGCGGCACCGCCCGGGCGCAACGTCAGCACCGCGTCGAACCCGGCGGTGTGATCACCCGGGTCGCCGGCGGATCCCTCGATCCGGGCGGCGAGGGCTGCGACGGTCGGGGTGAGGAACATCCACTGCAACGACACCGGCAGGTTCGTGCGTTCGCGCAGCCGGGCGATCACCCGCACCGCGCTCAGCGACGTGCCGCCGAGGTCGAAGAAGTCGTCGTCGAGACCGACTCGGAACCCGCCGGCGTCCCCCGCCGGCCCGAGAACCTCGCGGTAGGCGGCGGCGACCTCCGTCTCGAGCGGAGTGCGCGGCGGGCGGTGGTGCCGCGGGGCGATCACCGGCTCGGGGAGCGCCGCACGGTCGAGCTTGCCGTGCGGGTTCAGCGGTAGCGCATCGAGGGTGACGACGCCGGCGGGCACCATGTAGGAGGGCAGGGTCTCGGCGAGCGCCGCGCGGAGGCGGGCCACGTCGATCCGCCCGGCGGCCGGAACCACGAAGGCCACCAGCCGGTCCCCGCCGTGGACGGCGACCGCGGCGTCGCGGACCGACGGCTGGGCGCGCAGCGCGGCCTCGATCTCGCCGAGCTCGATCCGGAACCCGTGCACCTTGACCTGGAAGTCGGCGCGCTCGAGATACTCCAGGGTGCCGCGGCCGGGGTCGTCGCCGTCGATGCGCCAGCGCACCACGTCCCCGGTGCGGTAGAGGCGGGTGCCGGGCGCACCGAAGGGGTTGGCGACGAACCGCTCGGCGGTCAGGCCGGGACGGCCCAGGTATCCGCGGGCGAGCTGCACGCCGGCGAGGTACAGCTCACCGGCCACGCCCGGCGGCACGGGATGCATCCGTTCGTCGAGGACGAACGTCTGGGTGTTGGGGACGGGATCGCCGATGGGCACGGAGGTGTGCGTCGGGGCGGTGACCGCGTGCGCGGTCACCGAGACCGCGGCTTCCGTCGGGCCGTACAGGTTCACCAGGTCCGCCTTCGAGGCGCCGAGCGTGCGTCGCGCCGTCGGGGCGGGCAGTACCTCGCCGATGGCGAGGACGCGGCGCAGGGTGCCGGGCAGCGTGCCGGCCGAGTCCTCGAGCAGCGCCTCGAGCATCGACGGCACCACGTGCAGGATCGTGACCTTCTCGCGGCGGATCAGGTCGTTGAGGTAGGACGGGTCGCGGTGCCCGTCGTGGGCGGCGATCACCAGCCGGGCGCCGCACGTGAGTGCGGACCAGAACTCCCACACCGACAGGTCGAAGGTCGCGGCCGTCTTGAGCAGGACCGCGTCGTCGGGACCGAGATCGTAGTGCGCCCGCTTCCAGGCGATCTGGTTGACGATCGCCTCGTGCGGCACGGCCACGCCCTTCGGGCGTCCGGTCGATCCGGAGGTGTAGATGACGTACGCCGTGTTCGCGGCGCGCAGCGGCGCACGCCGGTCGGTGTCGGCGAGCGGCGCGGGATCGAGGTCGCCCACGTCGAGGCGGTCGACGTCGAGCACCCTCCGGCCCGCCAGGGCGTCGACCCGGTCGGCGGTGGTCGACAGCACGCACTGCGGGGCCGCCGCGTCGAGGATGTACCGGTTGCGGGCCGCGGGGTGGTCGGGGTCCAGCGGCAGGTAGGCGCCGCCGGCCTTGGCGACGGCGTACATCGCCACCACGAGGTCGACCGAACGCCGGATACAGAGAGCCACTGTGGATTCGGGCCCCACACCCTGGGTCACGAGGTGACGGGCGAGCCGGTTGACGCGCGCGTCGAAGTCCCGATACGTGAGGGTGCCGCCGCGGAACACGAGGGCGGGGGCGTCCGGGGTGGCCGCGACCTGCTCGTCGAACAGGTCGACGAGGGTCCGGCCCGCGGAGAGGTCGGCCTGTTCGGCTTCCCATGCCCGCATCATCTCGGCCAGTTCCGCAGAGTCGTGCAGGTCGATGTCGCCGACGACGGCAGCGGGGTCGTCGACGACCGCCCGGAGTATCCGCAGATACCGCGCGAGCAGACGCCGGACCGACGGTGCGTCGAACAGGTCGGTGGCGTAACCGAATTCGATGTCGAAACCGCCCGGGCCGCCGCCCACGGCGTGATCGACCACCGTGACGTGCAGATCGAAACGCGCTGCGTACGAATCGCTCTCGACCGGAGTGATCCGCAGGCCCGGCAGCTCGAGGGCTTCCCGGGCGAAGTTCTGGTAGGAGAACCCGACCTGGAAGATCGGGTGGCGTGCGGTGGACCGGACCGGATCGAGCACCTCCACGAGGCGTTCGAAGGGGACGTCGGCGTGCGCGAACGCGTGCAGGTCGGTGTCGCGGACCTGCTCGAGCAGTGTCGCGAACGAGTCGGCGGCGTCGACGTCGGTCCGCAGGGCGAGCATGTTGACGAACATGCCGATCAGCCCGTCGAGTTCGGGGGCCGTGCGCCCCGCGACGGGCGTGCCGACGACGACGTCGTGCGTGTTCGACACTCGCGCCAGCAGCGCCGCGAGGACGGCGTGCAGCACCATGAAGGGTGTCACGCCGCGCTCGCGGGCGAGCGCGCTGATCGCGTCGTAGGTGGCCTCGTCGACGTGCGCCGAGACCCGGTCCCCCGCATGACCGACGACGGCGGGCCGGGGCCGGTCCGTGGCGAGTTCGAGGTGTTCGGGGATGCCGTCGAGGGCGCGCCGCCAGTAGGCCAGCTGCCGAGCCGTCCCCGAGCGGGGATCGTCCTCATCGCCGAGGGCGTCGAGCTGCCACAGGGTGTAGTCGGCGTACTGGACGGGCAGCGGTTCCCACGCCGGTTCCCGGCCCGTCGAGCGTGCAGTGTAGGCGGTGACGAGGTCCCGGACGAGCGGACCCAGCGACGAGCCGTCCCCGGCGATGTGGTGGAGGGCCACGGCAAGCACGTGCTCGTGGTCGGCGAGGCGGAAGAGCCGGGCTCGTACGGGAACCTCTCCGGTGACGTCGAACCGCCTTCCCACGAAACCGGCGAGCCGGGCCGGGGCGTCGGAGTCGGTCGCGTCCTCGGGCCCGAGGTCGAGCGGGACGTCGCCGACGTCGAGGATGCGCTGCTCGCCGACGCCGTCGACCTCGGGGTACACCGTCCGGAGCGTCTCGTGCCGCGCGACGACGTCCCGCACCGCCGTTCGCATCGCGTCGACGTCGAGCCCGCCGGACAACCGGACGGCGAGCGGGATGTTGAACACCGCCGAGTCCGGGTCGAGGCGGTTGAGGAACCACATGCGCTGCTGCGCGGGAGAGAGCGGGATCCGATCGGGTCGCGGGCGGCGCGGCTGCAGGGCGCGGGCGGCCGTCGGCGCGGCCGCCACCCGGGCTGCGAGCGCCTCGACCGTGGTGGCGTCGAACAGGTCGGCGGCCGAGACGGTGACGCCGAGCGCTGCCCTGATCCGGCCGATCACGCGCGTGGCGAGCAGCGAGTTGCCGCCGAGGTCGAAGAAGTCGTCGTGGACCGAGACCCGCTGCACCCCGAGCACGTCGCCGAACGCCTCCGCGACGGCCACCTCCGCGGCGGAGGCCGGCGCTCGGTACGGAGCCGACGCGATCTCGGGCTCGGGCAGAGCCGCCCGGTCGAGCTTGCCCACGGGCGTGAGCGGGATGGTCTCCAGCGCGATCACCGACGACGGGATCATGTGGGCCGGCAACCGCTCGGCGACGAACGCGGTGAGCACGGCGACGTCGATCGCGGAACCGGCGGTGGCGTGCACGTACGTGACGAGGCGGGTGTCCCCCGTCGCGCCCCGGCGACCGACGGTGGCGGCGAAGTCGACGGTGGGATGCGCGGCGAATGCCGCGTCGATCTCGCCGAGCTCGATGCGGAAGCCACGCACCTTGACCTGGAAGTCGTTGCGGCCCAGGTACGTGATGCCTTCTCGCGCCGAACGCGGGGACCGCACCAGGTCGCCGGTGCGGTACCGCCGGGCGCCGCCGGGGGCGGCGACGAAGCGGGTGGCCGTCAGTCCGGGGCGATCGTGATACCCGCGGGCGAGGCCGGATCCGGTCAGGTACAGCTCGCCGGCCGTGCCTGCCGGCACGGGCCGCAGGCGGGTGTCGAGGATCTGGGCAGCGGCTTCACGAACGGGCCTGCCGATGGTGACGGGTTCCCCGGGCTCGAGCGGCCCGGAGATGTTGGTCATGATCGTGGTCTCGGTGGGCCCGTACCCGTTGTGGAACCGGCGGCCGGGCGCCCAGCGCGCCACCAGATCCGGAGGGCACGCCTCGCCGCCGACCACCACCGTCTCCAGGTCGTCCAGTCCGGTGGGATCCACCGACGCGAGGGCGGCCGGCGTCACGAACGCGTGGGTGACCCGTTCCCTCCGCAGCAGCTCGGCCAGTTCGTCGCCGCCGTACACGGACGGCGGCGCGACGACCATCGTCGATCCGGATCCGACGGCGAGCAACAGTTCGAGCACCGACGCGTCGAAGCTGGGGGACGCGAAATGCAGGGTGCGGGCGGCGGGGGTGAGCTGGTAGCGCTCGACCTGTTCGGCGCAGAAGGCCGCGAGTCCGGTGTGGGTGACCACCACCCCTTTCGGGTGTCCCGTCGAGCCCGAGGTGTAGATGATGTATGCGGGATGCTCGGCGCGCAGCGGGCGTACGCGGTCGACGAAGGTGAGCGGGTCTGCCGGGCAGGCGTCGAGTTCCCTCCGGACCTCGGGCTCGTCCAGGACGACGGTGTCGAACCCGTCGGGAACGACCCCTCGGTGTGCGCCCACCGTGAGGGCGAGACGGGCGTCGGAGTCCGACAGCATGTACCGGACGCGATCGGCCGGGTAGAGCGGGTCCACCGGGACGAACGCGGCGCCGGCTTTGGCCACCGCCCAGACGGCGAGAACGGACCGGATCGAGCGGGTGAGGAGCACCGCGACGCGGTCCTCGGGGCCGAGGCCCCGGGCAATGAGCAGGCGCGCGAGCCGGGACGATTCGGCGTCGGCCTCCCGATAGGTGAGGATGTGTTCCCCGGCTGTGAGGGCCGGGGCGCCGGGGTCGCGTTCGACGGCGGCCGACAGCAGGTGCGGCAGCATCGTCGTGGGCGGCCGGCGCCGCGAAGCGCGGAGCTTCCCACGGGCGGTTCGGTCGATCACCTTCATCGGCTGTCCCCTCCGAATTCCGGATCCGTTGTGCGCGTGCGCATACCGGTTCCGATCACGGTCGGGGTGTCACGAACTGCGGCGACACCCGCCCTCCCCGACGGACACCGCTTCGCTGTCGTCTCGCGCACCGGAACCCCGACGATTCCCGGCTCGAGAGCACTTCGCCACCATTCCACACGAAAACAAACCGTGCCACCTGTTCGTACGTCCAGTAACTAAGTTACCGGCAGGTAGACCGGCATTCCGGACAGCGCCCGGCCGTGCCCGCGCGGCCCGTGCGGATGCCCGATTCGTCGCACGCCGCAGCGCCGTTCCGGAGTCGCCCCACGCGTGAGCGGCGCCCGCAAGCCTCCGCCTCCCCGCCGGGGCAGACCCGTCACCTGTGGTTTCGGAAAGAGACGCGGAACGCACGGCGGGAGACGCCCGTGTCGATCCGGCAATTCGATCCGGCAGTCTCGGTCGCCACCCGGCCGGTGCCGACACCGTCCCCGGTTCGTCCACCGATTGGACAATTCACTTTCGGCGTCCGACGTGACCTCGGACACAGCGGGCGCGCGCAGGCCACGCCCGCGGAATGCCGCACCCCCACGAGTCAGCGCGCGGCACACCCGCATTCCGGGCAGGAACCGTCCGACGTCCAGCCTGCCAACAGCGGTCCGAGACGAGTACACGCCCTCGGCCCGGTCATCTCCCAGTGCGAGACGGAAAGGTCGTGCCGATGCACCTCGTCCGCGACGTAGGGCGCCCAGTCCCGGCCCGAGTCCGCGTCCGGCCCGGCCTGCGACGCGGCGCCGACGAACAGCATGCGCCCCTCGTACCGGCCCGGAACATGCCCCTCGAGCGCATCGAACGAGCGCTCGATGCTCGTCAGGACGGACGCCGACAGATCCGGGTCGATGTCGTCGGCGAGCACCTCGAGACCGTCCTCGACCCCACCGGGTCCGCCACCGTGGCTCGCATTCAGGGCCACTGCCGCCACCGAGACCGGATCGACCGAGGAGCGCACGGCGTCGGGCAGGGAGGAGTCGAGGAGCACGAGCGAACCGACCTCGAGTCCGGCCCGCTGGAGCTGGACCGCCATCTCGTGCGCGATCACTCCGCCGAGGGACCACCCCACCAGATGGAAGGGACCGTCCGGGTGGACCCGCCGGACCTCCGAGACGTACCGGCCCGCCCAGGACGCGATCGAATCGGGGAGATCCGACTCGCCCGACAGTGCCGGGGACTGCAATCCGTAGACCGGGCGGCCCGGCTCGACGTACCGGGCGAGCGATGCGAAACTCCAGGCGAGCCCGATCACCGGGTGCACGAAGAACACCGGATCGCGCCCCTCGTCGCCCTCGCGCAGCGGCAGCAGCACGGCCAGGGCCGAGTCGGAGCCTCCGCTTGCCGCCGGCTCCTCGTCCGCCGACCGCTCGATCCGGGCCGCCAGGTCGGCCACCGCCGGATGAGCGAACACCCATTCGAGCGGGATCGGACGATCGAGTCGGCGGGTGAGCTCACGGGTCACCCGCACGGCCACGAGGGACGACCCGCCGAGAACGAAGAAGTCGTCGTCGGATCCGACCCGGTCCGCGGCGAGGACGTCCGCGAACACCTGCGCAACCGCGCGCTCGACCGGCGTCGCCGCAGCCCGGTAGGACGCCCGCGCGGGCATCGGCACGGGCAGCGCGCCACGATCGACCTTGCCCGTCGCCCCGACGGGGAGCCGGTCCAGGCGCACGATCGAAGCCGGCACCATGTAGTTCGGCAGTTCGTCCGCGAGCTCGCTGCGTAGGGACGTCGCATCGAAGTCCGATTCGTTCTGTGCAGCAACGACATACGCGACGATCCGCGCGCCGGTCGCCGCGTCCTGATGCACCGTCGCGACCGCGGCCGACACGATGGGCAGGCGCAGCAGCGCGGCCTCGATGTCGCCGAGCTCGATCCGGAATCCGCGAAGCTTGACCTGGGAGTCGCCACGCCCGACGTGCTCGAGGACTCCCTCAGCGGTCCACCGGGCCAGATCGCCGGTGCGGTACAGCCGTCCCCCGGCCCCGAAGGGGTCGGCAACGAACCGGTCCGCGGTCACCCCGGGGCTTCCGCTGTATCCCCGCGCGAGCTGCCGGCCCGCCAGATAGAGCTCACCGGTCACTCCGGTGGGCACGGGGCGCAGGCGCCGGTCGAGTACATAGACGCGGGTGTTCCACTCGGGCAACCCGATCGGCACCTGGTCGGCGTCCGCCGCCGTGACCCGGTGTGCCGTGACCGACACGGCCGCCTCGGTGGGTCCGTAAAGATTGACGAGTTCCGCCCGGCTCGACCGGCGGCACGCCCCGGCGACAGCCCCCGGGAGCGTCTCCCCGATCGAGAGCACCCGTCGCACCGAGGTGGGCAGCTCTCCGCCTGCACCAGAGATCAGGGCGCTCAGCAGTGAGGGAACCAGGTACAGCGTCGTGACGGCTTCGCGTTCGACGAGCGCGAGCAGGCGGTCCGGATCGCGGCGGGACTCGGGATCGGCAACCACCAGCCGGCCGCCGCATGTCGTGGCGCCCCAGAACTCCCACACCGACAGGTCGAACGTGGCCACGGTCCGCTGTACCGTCACCTCCCCCGGACCGAACTCGAACTCCGCATGCAGCCAACGCAACTGGTTGACCACCGCGCCGTGGTCCACCGCCACGCCCTTGGGCACACCCGTCGATCCCGACGTGAACAAGATGTAGGCGAGGTTCGCGGGATGCAGCGGCGCAGTCCTGTCCGCGTCGGTCACCGGGGCCGCCGAGTGCTGCGACAGATCCACCCTCGAGACATCGAGAACCCGGACCGGCTCCGGCACCACCTCGCTCGCGACGCCGGCGGATGCCGCGGACACGAGCACCGTCGCCGGCCGCGCCGCCGCGACCATGCGCACCAGCCGTGCGGCCGGAAGCGACGGATCGAGCGGAACGTACGCGCCCCCGGCGGCGGACACCGCGTACATCGCGACGACGAGCTCCACCGATCCGGGAATCAGCAGACCGACCCGGACCTCCGGCCCGACACCCACCGCCACCAGCGCGCGGGCCAGCCGGGCGACGCGGTCGCCGAGTTCACCGTACGTCAACTGCACCCTGTCCCCGACGAGCGCGACCTCGTCCGGGCGTTCGCGTACCTGGCGCCGGAGCAGATCGGGCAAGCAGTCGCCGACCGCACAGTCGCCGCCCGCACGGTCGCCGCCCGGACTGTCGACGCGGGTGTCGTTCGCGGCCTCGAGCAGCGCCTGTCGTTCCCCGTCGACGAGGAGATCGGCGTCGCCGACCGCGCGGTCGGGAGCCGAGACCAGTTCGCCCAGGATCCGGACGAACCGGTCCGCGACGGACGCCGCCGCGTGGCCGTCGAAGAGATCGGTGGCGTACGACAGATGCCCGCCGATCCCCGCCGGCGTCCCGTCCGCCGCGTAGCTGTCACCGACGATCAGGTGCAGGTCGAACTGGGCGATCTCCCCTGTGACGTCGACCCGGGCCGCCGTCAGGCCGGGGAGTTCGAAATCGACCGCTCCGAGGTTCTGGAACGACAGGCCCACCTGGAACAGCGGATGCCGCGCCATGGACCGGGCCGGCGCCAGCGCCTCGACGAGCTGTTCGAACGGGACGTCCGCGTGGGCCAGGGCCTGGAGGTTCTTCTCCCGGGCCTGCGCGAGCAGCGAAGTGAAGGAGGCGGCCGGGTCGACCCGCGTCCGGAACACGAGGGTGTTCACGAACATCCCGATCAGGTCGTCGAGGGCTGCCTCGCCTCGGCCGGCCACCGGGGTGCCCACGGCGACGTCCTCGGTGCCGGACAGCCGGGCCAGCAGCACCGCGAAGGCGGCGTGCACGACGGTGAACGGCGTCGTCCTCGTTGCCGCCGCGAGTGCCGCCACCCTGCCGTGCAGGTCCGCATCGATCGTGACGGGAACCCGGTCGCCCCGGTAGGACTGAACCGGGGGCCGCGGCCGGGTCGTGGGCACCGGCAACTGGTCGGGCAGACCGGCCAGTTCGTCGGCCCAGAAGGCGAGCTGGCGGGAGACACGCGACGCCGGGTCGGTTTCGCTGCCCAACAGGTCCCGCTGCCACAGGGTGTAGTCCGCGTACTGCACGGGAAGTGGCTGCCACGCAGGTTCGCGGCCCGCCTGGCGCGCGCTGTACGCGTGGGCCAGATCACGGACGAGCGGCGCCACGGAGTATCCGTCCGCTGCGATGTGGTGCACCACGACGAGCAGGACGTGTTCGGCCGGGGACAACCGGAACAGCCGCACGAGGACCGGCACGGACCCGGTGACATCGAACCGGGTCGCCGCCGCCGACCGGACGGCGGCGCGGAGTGCCGGTTCGTCGACGTCCGTCGGGTCCAGGGCGGGCGCACCGGCGCCGGCGGGCAGTATCTGCTGGACCGGCACCCCGTCGACCTCGGGGTAGAAGGTCCGGAGGACCTCGTGGCGGGCGACGACGTCGGCGATCGCCGACTGCAGCGCCGCCCGATCGAGTCGCCCGGTCAGCCGCACTGCCATCGGAATGTTGTAGGCCGCGGCGGTCGCCTCGAACCGGCTGAGGAACCACATCCGCTGCTGGGCGGGCGACAGCGGAATCCGTTCCGGACGCGGCCGGGCGGCCAGGGCGGGCGAGCCGCCGGACCCGATGCGGCGTTCCACGGCTGCCGCCAGCGACTCGATCGTCGACGCCTCGAAGATCACGCGCACGGGGACCGACGCGTGCAGCGCCGCCCCGAGCCGGGCGACGACGCGCGTGGCGATCAGCGAATTCCCGCCGAGCGCGAAGAAGTCGTCGTCGAGACCGAGTCGCTCCGCGCCGAGCACCTCCCCGATCACCGAGGCGACGGTCCTTTCGACCGCGGTGGCGGGCGGGCGGAACTCCCGGACGGCCGGGACGGGTTCGGGCAGGGCTCGGCGATCCACCTTCCCGGAGGTGGTGAGCGGGAGCGTCCCGAGCACGGTCACCACGTCGGGCACCATGTACCGCGGCAGCACGCGTCCCACGGCCGCACGAACGGTGGCACCGTCGACCGCGGCACCGTCCGCCGGCACGACGTACGCGGTGAGCTGCGCACCGTGGGTCCCGTCGTGGACGGTCACGGCGGCCTGCGCGATCTCCGGCTGCGCCAGGAGTGCCGCCTCGATCTCCCCCAGCTCGATTCGCAGGCCGCGCACCTTCACCTGGAAGTCGTTGCGGCCCAGGAATTCGAGGGTTCCGTCCGGCAACCATCGGACCCGGTCGCCGGTGCGGTACATCCGCGCCCCGCCGGGGTGCGCGACGAACCGTTCCGCGGACAGATCCGGTCGGCCGTGGTAGCCACGGGCAAGTTGCACCCCACCGAGATACAGCTCCCCCGGCACCCCGATCGGCACCGGGTTCAGCCGCCCGTCGAGAACGTAGGCGGTGGTGTTGCGGATCGGGTGGCCGATCGGAACGGTGCCGGCATCGCCGCGACGTCCGTCGCACCGCAGCACGGTCGCGGTGACGGTCGCCTCGGTCGGACCGTACGTGTTGTCCAGCAGCGCATCCGAGCGTTCCGCGAATCGTGCCGCGAGCTCGGCGGGCAGCGCCTCGCCACCGACGGACAGATACCTGAGCGTCGCCGGAAGTTCGAGGTCGGGATCCGCGAGGAACAGGGCGAGCATCGTCGGGACGAACTCGAGGATGCCGACGGCCCACTGCTGCGAGAGACGGGCCAGGTAGTCCGGGTCGCGATGGCCTCCCGGTGCCGCGATCACGAGGCGTGCACCGACCTGCAACGGGAAGAACAGCTCCCACACCGACGCGTCGAACGTGACAGGGGTCTTCTGCAGAGCCGTGTCCCCGACGCCGAAGTCGTAGCGTTCGCGCATCCAGGTCATCTGGTTGACGACGGCGCCGTGGGTGACGGCTACCCCCTTGGGCCGGCCCGTCGACCCGGAGGTGTAGAGCACGTAGGCGATGTGCGCCTCGTGCGGCGGCGCCAGCCGCTCGTGGTCGGCGAACTCGGTGACCGGCGTCGGTGCGACGTCCGATTCGTCGACCACGAGCACCGGGACGGATCCGGGGAGCGTGCCCCGGTCGTGCGTCGTGGTCAGTACCAGCACCGGCTCGGCGGTGTCGAGGACGTACGCCGTTCGCTCGGCGGGATGCTCCGGGTCGAGCGGCACGTACCCGCCACCGGCCCGGAGCACCGCATAGATGCCGACCATCATCTCGACCGATCGGCTCATGTGGACACCGACCAGGCGCTCGGGACCGACGCCGCACGCGACGAGACGCCGTGCGAGCCGGTCCACCCGGGAGGCGAACTGCGCGTAGGTCAGCGCGGTGTCCTCGAAGACGACTGCCGTCGCGTCCGGGGTGCGCCGCGCCTGCCGGGTGAACGCGTCCAGGACCGACCGGTCGCCGAGCGGCGCAGCCGTCCGGTTCAGCTCGTCGAGCCGGGCGCGTTCCTCCGCCGTGCGCAGGTCGATGCCGCCGACCGCAACGCCCGGATCGGCCGCCGCCACCTCCAGGATCGACACGAGCCTCGCAGCGAACGTCCGCACGGTGCCCTCGTCGAACAGGTCACAGGCGTAGACGACGGACCCGGCTATCCCCTCGCGGCGACCCTGCTCGTCGCGCATCTCGGTCAGGTGGAGCTCGAGGTCGAGTTTGGCGCCGCCCGGGGGCGTTCCGACCGGCGCGATCTGCAGGTCCGGCAGTGCGATCTCGGAGCGGGCGAAGTTGTGCACCACGAGCAGCACCTGGAACAGCGCCGAATGCGCGGTGGACCGGACGGGATCGAGGACCTCCACGAGACGTTCGAGCGGAACGTCGGGGTTGCCGAACGCGGCGAGGTCGACCTCTCGCACGGCGGCGAGGATCTCGGCGAAGGTGGCGTCCGGGTCGATCCGGGTACGCAGCACGAGGGTGTTGCCGAACATCCCCACGAGATCGTCCAGTGCCTCCTCGCCGCGGCCGGCGACCTGTGCCCCGACGGGGATGTCGTCGGTACCGGACAGGCGGGCCAGCAGGACCGCGAGCGCGGCGTGCACGAGCATGAAGAACGTCACCCCGTGGTCCCGCGAGAGCCGATCGAGCCGGGCGGCCGACGACTCGTCCAGTGTGAAGTCGACGCTCGCGCCGCGTCCGGTCTGCACGGCGGGCCGCGGGCGGTCGGTCGGCAGCTCCAGCAGGTCCGGCAGGCCCGCCAGCGCCGTGGTCCAGTAGTGCATCTGACGCGAGAGCAGCGAGTCGGGGTCGTCCTCGGATCCCAGCACATCCTGTTGCCACAGTGCGTAGTCGGCGTACTGGACGGGCAGGGGTTCCCACGCCGGCTCGTCGCCCGCTCTCCGGGCCAGGTACGCGGTGGCCAGGTCCCGGGCCATCGGGGCCCGGGATCCGCCGTCGCCGGCGATGTGGTGGACGACGACGACCAGCACGTGGTCCCGGTCGGTGAGGCGCAGCAGGGCCGCCCGGACGGGTACCGCGGCGGTGACGTCGAAGCCGCGGGAGACGAGTGCGGCGATCCGCGAGGGCAGCTCGTCCTCGGTCACGTCCTGCGGCGCCGGATCGACCGGTACGTCCTCGACCGGCACGATCACCTGGAACGGTCCGGCATCGGAGTCGGGGAAGACGGTGCGCAGCGCCTCGTGCCGGGCGAGCAGGTCGCGCAGTGCCGCCTGCAGGGCGGGCACGTCCAGCTCGCCGGTCAGTCGCAGCACGAGCGGGATGTTGAAGGCGGCGGAGTCCGGGTCGAACCGGTTGAAGAACCACATCCGCCGCTGCGCGAGCGACAGCGGAATCCGCTCGGGGCGCTGCCGGCGCCGCAGGGGCGTCCGGGACGGGACGGCGATGGGGTCCCCCATCCGCGCCGCCAGGGCCGACACCGTGGGCGCCTCGAACAACGTCCGCACCGGCACCCGGACGCCGAGGGCGGCATCGAGCCGCGCGACGACCTGCATCGCGAGCAGCGAGTTGCCGCCGAGCGCGAAGAAGTCGTCGGCGCGGCCGACCCGCTCGAGCCCGAGCACGGCGCCGTACACGTCTGCGACCGCCTGCTCGTCGTCCGTCGCCGGGGCGCAGTACTCGGTCGACTCGGGCTGCGGCACCGGCAGTGCCCGCTTGTCCAGCTTGCCTCCGCCGGTGAGGGGCAGGGCGTCGAGCACGACGACACGGCCGGGCACCATGTGGTGCGGCAGCTTCCCGGCGAGGAACTCGCGCAGGTGTGCAGGGTCGGGCACGGCGCCGGCGGCGCCGACGACGTAACCGACCAGCCTGTCCCCGCCGTGCGGATCGGGGTGCAGCACCGTCGCCGCCTGCGCGACCGACGGATGCCGCTCGAGCGCGGCGTCGATCTCGCCGAGTTCGACCCGGAATCCACGCAGCTTGACCTGGGAGTCGCCGCGCCCGAGGTATTCCAGCTCGGCGACCGCACCGGTGCCGCGCCATCGCACCAGGTCACCGGTTCGGTACATCCGGGTGCCCGGCGTCCCGAACGGATTCGCCACGAACCGCGCGGCCGACAGGCCGCTGCGCCGGTGGTATCCCCGAGCGAGAGCAGTCCCGGCCAGGTACAGCTCGCCCACGACGCCGGTCGGCACCGGCCGCAGCCGGGAGTCGAGCACCAGTGCGGACACTCCCGGGACGGGCCGGCCGACGGTCACCGGACGCCCGGGCTGCAGCCGCGCGAACGAGGAGATGATCGTCGTCTCGGTCGGCCCGTAGCCGTTGAAGTACTTCCGCCCCGGCGCCCACCGTGCCAGCAGGTGCGGCGAGGTCACGTCCCCGCCGACCGATACGGCCTCGAGGCTCTCGAGGCCCGACGGATCGACCGTCCCGAGGACGGCCGGGGTGATGATGGTGTGGCTGACCCGTTCGGCCCGGATCAGTTCCGCCAGTTCCGGCCCGCCGACGATCGTGGACGGCACCACGACCAGCGTCGCACCCTGGGAGAACGCGACCATCCATTCGAGCACCGACGGGTCGAAACTCGGCGAGCACACGTGCAGGAAGCGCGCCCGCGACGTCACGCCGTACAGGGTCACGGCGGTCTCGAGGAGCGGGTCGAGGCCGGCGTGGGTGACCACCACTCCCTTGGGCTGCCCGGTCGACCCCGACGTGTAGATGACGTATGCCGCGTGCTGCGCCGACAGCGGCCGTACGCGCTCGGGCACCCCGGCGGCGGATCGTGCCGCGACGGCCCGCGCGAACTCGGGATCGTCCAGTTCCAGCCGGACCGCGGATCCGGGCAGCGCGGAGGCGTATTCGGTGGAGGTGAGGCACACCGCCGCACCGGAATCGGCGAGCATGTACCGGACCCGGTCCACCGGATAGGACGGGTCCACCGGAAGGTGCGCGGCGCCGGCCTTCGCGACCGCCCACACCCCGAGCACCATCTCGTACGAACGCGGGAACGCCAGGGCCACGACGTCGTCGGGGCCGATGCCGCGTGCGGCCAGCTCCCGCGCGAGCCGCGACGACGACTCGTCGAGTTCGCGGTAGGTGATCGTCCGGTCCCGGTACCGGACGGCCGGCGCCTCGGGGTTGCGAGAGACCGCCGCCGTCAGGATCTCGGCAAGCGTGCGGGCACCGCCCGGCGCGGCGTCCGGGACCCGCGTGAGCCGGGCGGCCTCGTCGCCGGTGAGGAGCGCGAGGTCGCCGACCGGCACGGCCGGCTCCGCCACGGCGCCGGCCAGCAACCGCACGAACCGTCGCGCGAATCCGGCCACCGTCTCGTCGTCGAACAGATCCCGGGCGAAGACGAGCTTCGCCGACATTCCCGCCGGTTCCCCGTCGAGGTCCGTGTGCTCGCGCAGGGTCAGCGACAGGTCGAACTTCGCGGTGGTCACCTCGAACGGCACCGCCGCCAGGCTCAGGCCCGGCAGCTCGAGCCCCGCCGGGGGCAGGTTCTCGAGTGCGAGGGCCACCTGGAACAGCGGGTGCCGCGCGGTCGAACGCTCCGGCGCGAGCAGTTCCACCACCCGCTCGAAGGGGATCTCCGCGTGGGCGAACGCCTCGAGGTCGCTGTCGCGGACTCGTGCGAGGTGGTCCGCGAACCCGGAACCGGGATCGATCCGGGTCCGCAACACCAGGGTGTTGACGAACATGCCGACCATCTCGTCCAGCGCGGCGTCACCGCGGCCGGCGACCGCGGTACCCACGGCGATGTCGTGCGACGACGACATCCGGGCGAGGAACACCGCGAGTGCGGTGTGCAGGACCATGAACAGGGTCGACCCGTTCTGCCGCGCCAGTTCCGCGGCCCGCCGATGCGTCGGAGCATCGATGGCGAAGGCGATCCGGCCGCCGGCGAAGGACTGCACCGGGGGGCGGGCGCGGTCGGTCGGCAGGTGCAACTCCTCGGGCAGATCCGCGAGGACCCGCTGCCAGTACCGCGCCTGCGCCGCGAGTGGACTGCCGGCGTCCCCCTCCGATCCGAGCGCCTCGCGCTGCCACAGCGCGAAGTCCGCGTACTGCAGCGGCAGCGGCTCCCATCCGGGTTCCCCGCCGGCGGCACGCGCGGCATACGCGGTCATCAGATCTCGGGTCAGCGGCGCCATCGACCAACCGTCGGCGCTGATGTGGTGTGCCACGAACACGAGCACGTGCTCGTCGTCCGCGACGCGGAACAGCCGCACCCGGAACGGCACTTCGGCGGTCACGTCGAAACCGGTGGCCACCGCGTCGGCGATCCGGTCCGCCAGATCCGTCGGCCGCACCGACTCCGACACCCAGTCGGGCGTGTACCCGGCGACGGGAACGATCGCCTGGTACGGCAGCCCGTCCCGCTCCGGATACCGGGTCCGCAGGACCTCGTGCCGGGTTGCGATGTCGTACACGGACTCTCGCAGGGCACCGACGTCGAGTCGGCCCGTCAGCCGGATCGCCACCGGGATGTTGTCGGCCGCGGAGGTCGGATCGAACCGATTGAGGAACCACATCCGCTGCTGCGCGAACGACAGCGGCACGTGGTCCGGACGCTCCCGCGGCGTCAACGGAACCGACTGGGCCGCAAGGCTACCCGACTCCAGGTGCGCCGCCAACGCGGCCACGGTCGGCGCCGCGAACACCACCGGCACCGGCACCCGGGTCTCCAGGGCGGCGCCCAGGCGCGCCACCAACCGGGTCGCCAGCAGGGAATTCCCACCCAGCTCGAGGAAGGAATCGTCCAGTCCGACGCGCTCGCGGCCGAGCACCTCGGCGAACACCGACGCGACGGTCTCCTCGACCGGGGTGCGCGGCGCCCGGTATTCCCGTTGGGCGAACACCGGTTCGGGCAGCGCCGCCCGATCGAGCTTGCCCACCGGCGTGAGCGGCACCGCGTCGAGCACCGTCACCAGGGCAGGCACCATGTGGGCGGGCAACGTCTCGGCCAGCCCGGCGAGCACCGCCGGCACCTCCAGCCGGGTTCCGGCCGCCGGCAGCACGTACGAGACCAGTGCCGCCTCCCCGGACGGCAGCACCTTCCCGAGGGTCGCCGCGAACTCGATGTCGGGCCGCGCCGTCAGCGCGGCGTCGATCTCTCCCAGTTCCACCCGGAACCCGCGGATCTTGACCTGGAAATCGCTGCGCCCGAGGTACTCGATCGGACCGTCGGCCGCGCGGCGGACCAGGTCCCCCGTCCGGTACATCCGGGTTCCCGGATCCGACCCGAACGGATCGGCCACGAACCGCTCCGCCGTCAGCCCCGGTCGACGGTGGTAGCCGCGCGCGACCTGAGCGCCGGCCAGATACAGCTCACCGACCACCCCCGGCGGCACCGGCCGCAACCGGCCGTCGAGGACGTACGCTCCCACACCCGGGATCGGGGTGCCGATCGTGATCGGCTCGCCGGTCACCAGCGGCGCGCTGCTGGTGGCCAGGATCGTCGCCTCCGTAGGCCCGTACGCGTTGAAGAACCGCCGGCCGGGAGCCGACCAGCGGTTCACCAGTTCCGGTCCGAACGCCTCCCCGGCTGCCACCACGACCCGCAGGTCCGTCAGCCCCGCGGGATTCACCGAGCTCAGCGCCGCCGGGGTGATGAACACGTGCGTCACCGCAGCGGCAGCCAGGACGTCGGCCAGGTCGGCGCCGCCGCCCACCGATGCCGGCGCCACCACGACCGTCGCACCCGCGGAGAATCCGGTCAGCAACTCGAGCAGGGAGACGTCGAAGCTCGGCGAGCACACGTGCAGCACCCGCGCGTCCGCATCGACCTCGTAGTGCCCGCGCTCGGCGGAGATCACGCCGGCGATGCCGGCGTGCGTGACCGCCACCCCCTTGGGGCGGCCCGTGGAGCCGGACGTGTAGATCATCCACGCGATGTCGAGGCCCTCGAGCGCGCGTGTCCGGTCGGCGTACGAGATCGGATGCCCGGGCAACTGTCGGACCTGCCCGGCCGTCGCCGCGTCGTCGAGCCGCACCTGTTCGACCCCGGCGGGCACGGCGGCGGAGAAGTCGTTCACCGTCAGGCACAGGGCCGCGCCGGAGTCGGCCAGCATGAACTCCACCCGCTCGAACGGGTAGCGCGGATCGACGGGGACGAACGTCGCCCCCGACTTCGCCACCGCCCACAGCGCGAGCACCGACTCCAGGGAACGAGGTATCGCCACCGCGACCGCATCCCCCGGCCCGACGCCGCGACCGATCAGCCACCGTGCCCACCGCGACGACGTCTCGTCCAGTTCCCGGTACGACAGGGAGCCGCCCCCGGCGGCGCACACCACCGCCGGGTGGTCGCCGCGCTGTTCCACCGCAGACGTCAGCAGAGTCGGCAGCGGTGCCACGCGCGCGGCCCGGCTACGCGAACGGCCTGGTTCCCGGCGCCGCACCCCCGACTCCCGCCTCACGCGCCCGGACCTCGCTCTGCCCGGACCGGGCTCCTGCGTTGCACTACGGAACAGCTCCTTCCACGCGCGGGAAGAGAATGGAGAACTCGTCCCGCCCGCAGGCAATCTACCGGCCGGTATTCAGTTCCGCATACTCCACGGGTCGACGGCGGCCACTGTCGCCCACTCGTCACCCGCTGCGGCGGACCCCGCGGGAACCTCGTCGCGGTCGGTGACGACCACGACCCGAAGGTCCTCGGCCGGCGCGTCGTTCAATGCTTCTACCTGCGACGACGCGACGAACGCGTGGGTCACCCACTCGTCGGTCACCACGGCGGCGAGGTCGGCGTCCGGCTCTGGCACCACCACCACCGCACCGGCGATCCCGGCCGCCAGGATCGCGAAGACGCGCCACTGCTCCGCCGTACCGTCGCACACCAGCAACCGTGACTCGTAGTCCAGCTTCCCCGCCGCCCCTCCGCCGCGGGCGAGGGCGACCAGTTCGCCGTGGTCGACCACACGGCCGGCCACCCACAGCGCGGGGTGCTGCGGCTGCAGGACCCGGACCCGCTCCGAGTAGTCGACCGGACGGGCGGACAGCGCCGCCACGGTGGCCACCGTCGCCGGCTCGTCGAGGTACAGCCAGCGCGCAGCGGCGGAGGGCCGGACGTCCGCCCCGTGCGTCGCCAACCCGAGCCCGGGTGTCTGCGCGGCCGTGGAGCCGGAGACAGCAGGCACGATCGCGGCGCCCGCCTTGGTGATCGCCCAGAGCGCGATGACCAGTTCCGGCCCGGCCGGCGCGGCGACCGCGACACCGTCGCCGGGCCCGACACCCTGGGCGATGAGATACCGGGCCCACTGCGACGACCGGCGCTCGAGCTCGAGATAGGTGACCTCGGCACCGTCCGCGACGAACGCCGGGGCCTCCGGGTCGGACTCCACCGCGACCTGCCACTCCTGCGGCACGGTCCGCTCGACCCGGTCGGGGGCCGCCACCGGCTCGGGCTCGATGTCGGCGGGCGCCGAGCGCTCGGTCTCGGTCCGGATGTCGATGTCTCCGACCACGGCCCGAGGGCTCTCCGCGACGGCGCGCAGGACGGTCAGGAAACGTTCGGCGAAGGTGGCGACGGTGCCGGCGTCGAACAGGTCCACGGCATAGGTGAACCCGACGTGCATGCCGGCGGCCGTCCCGCCCGGGTGCTCGCGCGGATCGACCGTCACCTGCAGGTCGAACTTGGCGGCGAGTTCGCCGCCGTCGAGCGCCTCGACGGTGAGATCCGGCAGTTCGAGCCGCGCTGCCTCGGTGTTCTGGAACGACAGCACCGTCTGGAAGACCGGATGCCGGGCCGGGGAGCGCGCGGCGACCACGTCGTCGACCACCCGCTCGAACGGCACGTCGGCGTGACCGAACGCCTCGAGGTCGACCGCGCGGGCCCGGTCGAGCAACTCGGCGAAGGACGCCGCCGGGTCCACGTCCGTACGCAGCGCAAGGGTGTTGACGAACATCCCGACCAGGTCGTCGAGGCGCCGGTCGCCGCGGCCCGCGACCGGCGTGCCGACGACGATGTCGTGAGTGCCGCTGAGGCGGGCCAGCAGCACCGCGAGGGCCGCGTGGACCACCATGAACAGCGACGCCCGGTGCGCGAGCGCAAGCGCGTCGAGCCGCTGCCGGATCTGCTCGTCGACCTGCACGGCCACCGTGCCGCCGCGCAGCGACGGCTGCGGCGGCCGCGGCCGGTCCGTGGGCAGATCGAGGAGCTCGGGCACGCCCGTCAGGCGGGAACGCCAGTAGGCGAGCTGGGCACCGGCCGGGGACTGCGCGTCGTCGGCGTCGCCGAGGACCCGGCGTTGCCAGAGCGCATAGTCGGCGTACTGCACCTCGAGCGGCGCCCAGGCGGGAGCATCTCCGGACAACCGCGCCGCGTACGCGGTCATCAGGTCCCGCGCCAGCGGCGCCAGCGACGCACCGTCGGCGGAGATGTGGTGGACGA
Source organism: Rhodococcus ruber (assembly GCF_016804345.1). Classification (NCBI taxonomy): domain Bacteria; kingdom Bacillati; phylum Actinomycetota; class Actinomycetes; order Mycobacteriales; family Nocardiaceae; genus Rhodococcus; species Rhodococcus ruber. Next base: position 4,150,679 of record NZ_CP044211.1, read on the forward strand.
CGAGAGCGAGCACGTGGTCGTCGGCGCCGACCGAGACGATCCGGCCGCGCACCGGCACCTGCGACGAGACGTCGAACCCTTCGGCAGCGAGGGCGACGACCTCGGCGAGCGCCTCCTGCTCGGATGCGGCCTCGACCGGCACCACCGCGGGCACGACGGCGTCGGCGTCGAGGATGCGCTGGTAGGGCCCCGTCTCGTCCTGCGGGTACAGGGTGCGCAGCGACTCGTGCCGGTCGATCACGTCGCGCACGGCCGCGGTGAGCGCCGCGGTGTCGAGGCGGCCGCGCAGCCGGATCGCGAGCGGGATGTTGTAGCTCGCGGAGGCGGGGTCGAGCTGGTTGAGCACCCACATGCGCTGCTGGGCGAGGGAGAGCGGCACCCGGTCGGGCCGGGACCCGGCGGTCAGCGCGGGCCGGGCCACCGACTCCGCGTGTGCGTCGGCCCGGGCGGCGAGTTCGGCCACCGTCGGCGCCTCGAACAGCTCACGGATCGCCAGGGCGGTTCCCAGCGACTCGTTGACCCGCGCGATCACCCGCGTCGCGATGAGCGAGTTGCCGCCGAGGTCGAAGAACGAGTCGTCCGCCCCGACTCCCTCGACGCCGAGCACGTCGGCGAAGACCTGTGCCACGACATGTTCGGCGTCGGTGACCGGCTCGCGGCGCGTGCCCGCGGTGGTGGTCGCCCTGGGCACCGGCAGGGCGCGCCGGTCGAGCTTGCCGTTGACGGTGAGGGGCAGCTCGTCGAGAACGACCACGACGTCCGGAACCATGTAGCCGGTGAGGAAGGCGCCGAGCTGCTCGCGCACGCGGGCCACGTCGAGGTCCTCCCCGGCGCGGGGCACCACGTATGCGACCAGCCGATCGCCGAGACCGTCGTCGCGGACCACCGCGACCGCCTGGGCCACCCCGTCGGCACGCACCAGCGCCGCCTCGACCTCGCCGAGTTCGATGCGGAATCCCCGCAACTGCACCTGCGCGTCGCTGCGCCCCGCGTACTCGAGCTCACCGTCGGCGTTCCACCGGGCGACGTCGCCGGTGCGGTAGAGCCGGCCCGACCCGAACGGGTCGGCGACGAACCGGGCGGCGGTCAGCCCCGGACGACCGAGGTAGCCACGCGAGAGCTGATCGCCCGAGACGTACACCTCGCCCGGCACGCCCACCGGGACGGGCTGCAGCAGCCGGTCGAGCACCCGCAGCCGCAGACCCGGCAGCGAGCGGCCGATCCGGCTGGCGGCACCGGCGCGGGCGTCGCCGCGGTCGAGGGCCCGGAACGACACGTGGACCGTGGTCTCGGTGATGCCGTACATGTTGACCAGGGTCGGGGCCACGGGCCGGCGCCCGTACCAGCCCTCGAGCCTGCCGAGGTCGAGGGCCTCGCCGCCGAACACGACGTAGCGCAGGGCGAGCGGACCGGCGTCGGGGCGCTCCACCGACGCCACCCGGTCGGCCTCGTCGAGCTGGAGGAACGCCGAGGGGGTCTGGTTCAGCACGGTGACCCGCTCGGCCCGCAGCAGCTCGAGGAACTGCTCGGGGGAGCGCGACGTGAGGTAGTCGACGACGACGAGCCGGCCGCCGTACAGGAGCGGTCCCCACAGCTCCCACACCGTGAAGTCGAACGCGTAGGAGTGGAACAGCGTCCACACGTCGTCGGAGCCGAACCCGAACAGCGGTTCGGCGTTGGCGAACAGGGTCAGCACGTTGCGGTGGGTGACCGCGACGCCTTTCGGGCGGCCCGTCGAGCCGGAGGTGTAGATGACGTACGCACGGTTGTCCGCGCGCAGCGGCGCGATCCGCTCGGCGTCGGTGACCGGCCCGCTCGGCGCGTGCGGGTCGTCGTCCTCGACGTGCACCCGTGGCAGGCCGAGGTCCGGCAGGACACCGCCTGCGTCGGTGAGGAGGCAGCGCGGCCGGGAGTCCTCGAGCATGTACCGCAGCCGCTCGGCGGGATAGGTGGTGTCGATGGGCAGATACGCGGCACCCGACTTGAGTACCGCCAGCAGTGCCACGATCAGGTCGGCCGACCGGGGCAGCGCGACGGCCACGAGCTCGTCCGGGCCCGCTCCGGCCGCGACGAGCCGCCGGGCCAGGCGGTTGGCCCGCGCGTCGAGCTCGGCGAACGTGAGGGTGCGTCCGGCGAACGTGACGGCCGGGGCGTCGGGGCTGCGGCGGACGACGGACTCGAAGCGGTCGACGAGGGTCGCCTCGGCAGGCACCGGGGCGCCGGGTCCGAGGCTGCTCCACTCGGTGAGGATCCGCTCGGCCTCGGCGTCGCCGAGGAACGGCAGCGTGCCGATCGGGGTGGCGGCGGACGTGGCGACGCCCCGCAGGATCCGGGTGAATCGGTCGGCGAAGGACGTCATCGTGGGGGCGTCGAAAAGGTCGGTGGCGTAGGTGAGTTCGACCGTCATCCCGCCCGGCGCGCCGCGGTCCGAGACCTGCTCGGCGACGGTGACCTGAAGGTCGAACTTCGCGATCGCCGTGTCGAATTCGACGCCGGAGATGCGCAGATCCGGCAGCTCGAGGGTGGACTGCGGCAGGTTCTGGAACGTGAGCATCACCTGGAACAGCGGGTGCCGGGCCTGCGAGCGGGGCGGGTCGAGCACCTCGACGAGGCGTTCGAACGGCACGTCTGCGTTCGCGAATGCCTCGAGGTCGGTGCCCCGCACCCGGGCGAGCAGGTCGGCGAACGACTCACCGGACACGACGGCGGTGCGCAGCACCAGGGTGTTGACGAACATGCCGATCACGTCGTCCAGAGCAGCCTCGCCGCGGCCCGCGACGGGGGTGCCGACGGCGATGTCGTCGGTGCCGGACAGGCGGGCCAGCAGCACGGCCAGCGCGGTGTGCACCACCATGAACACACTCGCGTTGTGGGTGCGGGCCAGCTCGGCGAGCGCGGCGTGCACTTCCTCGTCGATCGGGAAGCGAAGGGCGGCACCGCGATTGGAGGCGACGGCGGGGCGGGGACGATCGGCCGGGAGGCCGAGCTCCTCCGGCAGGTCCGCGAGCTGCGCGCGCCAGTAGGCGAGCTGCCGGGACAGCACCGACTCGGGATCGTCCTCGTCACCGAGCACCTCCCGCTGCCAGAGTGCATAGTCGGCGTACTGAACCGACAACGGCGGCAACGGGTTCGGCTCGTTGCGGGTACGCGCCCGATAGGAGGCGACGATGTCACGGGTCAGCGGCGTCATGGAGAAGCCGTCGCCGGAGATGTGGTGCACGACGAAGACGAGTACGTGCTCCTCGGCCGAGATCCGCAGCAGGGCGACGCGCCACGGCACGGCGGCGGTGACGTCGAACCCGGTGCCGACCAGTTCGAGGACCCGGGCGGGAACGTCCTCGATCTCGACGTCGACGGGCGTGAGATCCGGGACGGCCTCGGCCGCCGGCAGCACCACCTGGTAGCCGTCGCCGTCGATCTCCGGATACACGGTCCGCAGCGACTCGTGCCGGGCGACGAGGTCGGCGACCGCCCCCTGCAGGGCATCGACGTCGAGGTGTCCCGCGAGCCGGATCGCGACGGGGATGTTGTCGACCGCCGACTCGGGCGCGAAGCGGTTCAGGAACCACATCCGCTGCTGGGCGAGCGACAACGGGACCTGCTCGGGGCGGTCGCGGGCGACGAGCGGCAGGGCCCCGGAACCGGCCTGCGCCTCGAGCCGGTCGGCGAGGGCCTGCACCGTCGGGGCCTCGAACACCAGCGGCACCGGCACCCGGGTGTCGAGGACGGCGCCGAGCCGGGCGACGAGCCGGGTGGCGACGAGCGAGTTGCCACCGAGGTCGAGGAAGGAATCGTCGAGGCCGACTCGCTCGACGCCGAGGACGTCGGCGAAGACGTCGGCGACGGCCTGCTCGGTCGGGGTCTGCGGCGCCCGGTACTCGCGGACCGCGAAGACGGGGTCGGGAAGGGCCGCGCGGTCGAGCTTGCCGACGGGGTTGAGCGGCACCTCGGGGATGGGGACGACTGCCGCCGGCAGCATGTAGTCGGGCAGGAAGCCGGCCGCGAATTCGACGAGCGCACCGGTGTCGAGGTCCGCGGCCGCACCTGCCGGTACGACGTAGGAGACGAGCGCGGTCTCCCCGGACGGCAGCGGGCGGCCCACGGTGGTGGCGAACTCGACGTCCGGGTGCCGGACGAGGACCGCGTCGATCTCGGTGAGTTCGATGCGGTAGCCGCGGATCTTGACCTGGAAGTCGGAGCGGCCGAGGTACTCGATCGCACCGCCCTCGTCGCGGCGCACGAGGTCGCCGGTGCGGTACATGCGCGCCCCGCCGTCGGCGAACGGGTTGGCGACGAACCGGTCGGCGGTCAGACCCGGCCGGGCGTGGTATCCGAGCGCGAGCTGTGCGCCCGCCAGGTACAGCTCGCCGGTGACACCGGCGGGGACCGGCCGCAGGTGGGTGTCGAGCACGTAGGCGCCCACGCCGGGGATCGGGGTGCCGATGCGGATCGGCTCACCCGGGTGCAGGGCGGCGCTGCTGACCGCGAGGATGGTCGCCTCGGTCGGGCCGTAGCCGTTGAAGAAGTCGCGGTGGGGTGCGGCCCACCGTTCGACGAGATCGGGTCCGAAGCTCTCCCCCGCCACCACGACCACGCGCAGGTCGTCGAGTCCCCGAGGGTCCACCGACCCGAGGGCGGCGGGGGTGATGAACGTGTGGGTGACGCGCTCGGCCGCGAGCAGCTCCGAGAGGTCCGCGCCGCCGACGATCGTCGGCGGCGAGACCACGAGGGTCGCGCCCGCGCCGAAGGTGGCCAGCAGCTCGAGCATCGACACGTCGAAGCTGGGCGAGCAGATGTGCAGCACCCGGGCGTCCGCGGTGACCCGGTAGTGCTCACGCTCCGCGGTGATCAGCGAGCCGATGCCGCTGTGCGGGACGGAGACGCCCTTGGGCAGGCCCGTCGACCCGGAGGTGTAGATCATCCACGCCGGATGCAGCTCCGACAGGGGGCGGAGCCGGTCGGCGTACGACACCGGGTGGCTGGGGCGGGACGCGATGTCGGCGGCCACGGCGGGATCGTCGAGCGCGGTCCACTGCGTCGATCCCGGGAGAGCGCCGGCGAAGGCGGCCAGGGTCAGTCCGACGGCCGCACCCGAGTCGGACACCATGTGCTGAACCCGCTCGGCGGGGTACTTCGGATCCACGGGCAGGAAGGTCGCGCCCGACTTGGCGACCGCCCAGACGGACAGGACGGACTCCACCGAGCGCGGCACGGCAACGGCCACCACGTCGCCGGGCCCGATGCCCCGGGCGATCAGCACTCGCGCCAGCTGCGACGACCTCGCGTCCAACTCCCGGTACGTGAGGCCCGTTCCGCCGGGCGTGACGACCGCCGGATGGTCGCCGCGTTCCTCCACGGTCGACGCCAGCAGCTGGGGCAGCAGTGCCACCTGGGTGCGGGCACGCGCGCCGCGCTGGGGGCGGGCCGGCGCCGGTCGGCGGCTGCGGGCAGGGCGTTCGCGGTGCCTCCCGGCGGACGGCTCCGGAGCGATCGCCGGATCGCTCTCGCCCGGACTGCCGTCGTGTCGAGAAGACCGCATGTAGGTGCCCACATCCTTCGCTTCGATTCCGTTGCCAGCACGCGCGAACGATCAAGCATAGTCACTGCGCCCGGCGTCCTCGGCGGGACCGTACCGGCCGGTAGCCGCCACCCGTTCATCCACCGAGACGCCCGCGACGTTACCTTTACGGGCCCCACCTGCCCGAACGTGGTGGGGCTCCCCTCGACCGAAGGGAGCCCCACCACGCCGGCACGGCGTCAGACGACGACGACCCGATGTGCCGCGCGCCACCGCTCGAGCAACTCGTCCGGTGCGCGGTCGACGACGACCACCACCGCCAGATCCTCGAGTCCCCCGGGTTCGAGGGTGTCGAGCGCGTCGGCGGTCAGGTGGGCGTGGGTGACCCACTCGTCGTACAGGGCCGCGTCGAGGGCCTCCCCCGAGTCGGCGCCCTCCGGCACCACGACGACGGTCGCGCCGGTCGCCGTGACCAGCAGCGGCTCGAGGACCCCGCCCTCCGCCGCCGGCGAGCCGACCGCGGCGCTGCGCGACTCGTACGTCAGGCCGTACCGCTCGCGCAGCTCACCGATCCGGTCGATCACCTCCGCCTGGGTGAGCGTGCGCGTCGCGGTCACCAGGGCCGGGCTCTCGGGCTCGACCGGGCGCAGCCGGTCGGCGTAGGAGACCGGGTGCGCGGCCTGCGCCGCCTGCTCGGCACGCAGCTCCTCGTCGTCGAGCTGCAGCCACGGGACGGCGGGCAGGCCGGTGACGCCCGTCACCGTCAGACCCAGCGTCACCCGGGCCGGGTCCGGCATCGTGGCTGCCGGGTCGGCGGGATCGACCATCAGCAGGGCCGCCCCGGTCTTGGCGACCGCCCACTGCGCCACCACGGACCGGACCGACCGAGGGACGGCGACGGCGACCACGTCGCCGGCACCGACACCCCGCGCGACGAGCACCCGCGCCAGCCGCGAGGACCGCGCGTCCAGTTCGCGGTACGGCACCTCGGTGCCGTCGACGGCGACGGCCGGGGCCTCCGGATCCTCCTCGACCACGTTCGCCAGCACCGCGGCGAGCGTGCGGCCGGTGCTCGTGACCGGAGCCGCCGCGGGCTCGGCCTCGGCGACGAGGTGCGCCCGCTCCGCCGCGTCCATGAGGTCGATGTCTCCCACCACGGCCTGCGGATCGGCCACGAATGCCTCGAGGACCCGCACGAACCGCTGCGAGAGCACGTTCACCTCGGACTCGTCGAAGTACCGCTCGAGGTACTTGAAGGTGAACACGATCTCCGACTGCGCGAGGGTGAGCAGGGTCAGCGGGTAGTGCGTCGCGTCGTCGAGCCGGACGTCCCTGACGGTCATCCCGTCGAGGTCCGTCGCGGCCGCCGACAGGGCAGCCCGGTCGATCGGGTACGACTCGAACACGAGCAGGGTGTCGAAGCCGATCCGGCCGCCGGCCCGCTGCTGGATCTCGGTGAGACCCAGGTAGTGGTGGCCGAGCAGGTCCGCCTGCTGTGCCTGCACGCGACGCAGCAGCTGCGCGATCGTCTCGTCGTCGTCCGTGTCCACCCGCACCGGCAGGGTGTTGATGAACAGACCGACCATCGACTCGACGCCGGGCAGCTCGGCCGGGCGGCCGGAGACGGTGGCACCGAAGGTCACATCGGAACGACCCACGATCCGGCCGAGGAGCACCGCCCAGGCCGCCTGCACCAGGGTGTTCACGGTGATGCCGAGGCTCGAGGCCAGGGCCGACACCGCCGCGGCACGTTCCTCGTCGAACACCACGTGCACCGAGGAGATGGCGTCCGCGTCCGGTCGGCGCACCGACGGGGCGAGGACCGTCGGTTCCTCGACACCGGCGAGTGCCTTCGCCCACACCTCGAGCGACGCCTCCCGGTCCTGTTCGGTGAGCCACTCGAGGAACTCCCGGTAGGAGTGGGCGGCGGGAAGCGCGGTGACATCCCCGCGTGTGACGTACAGCGCCATGAGGTCCTGCATGAGGACCGGCATGGACCAGCCGTCGAGCAGGATGTGATGGACCGTCACCGCGAGCAGCGAACGACCCTCGGCCACGTCGACGAACAGGAACCGGATCAGCGGAGCCTGGCCGAGGTCGAAGCGCCGGACCTGCTCGTCGCGCAGGACGCGGGCCAGCTCGGCGTCGCGGGCGTCCTCGGCGAGGTCGCCGAGGTGCTCGTGCCGCCACTGCACCTCGACGTCGCCCAGCACCAGCTGCACCGGGTCGCCGCTGTCGGTGACGAACACCGTCCGCAGGTTCGGGTACCGGTCCAGCAGTGCCTGCGCCGCGGCGCGCAGCCGCTGCGGATCCACCGCCCCGCCGAGCTCGAGCACCGCCTGCATCGTGTAGACGTCCACGCTCGCCTCGGTCATGAGCGCGTGGAAGTGCAGTCCCGCCTGCAACGGCGACAGCGGCCACACGTCGGTCACCGAGGGGTACCGCGACTGCCACACGTCGAGGTCGTGCTGGGCGACCGGGACGAGCGGCACGTCCGACGGGGTCAGGCCGCCGGCGCCCGGCCCGCGGACGTGGCGGGCCAGCGCCGAGAGCGCCTCGTGCCAGTGCTGGGCCAGCTCCTCGATCTCCGAGCGCTCGACCACCCCGGCGGGGAAGCCGAAGTGCGCCTCGAGCCGCCTGCCGTCCGGTCCGTACGAGACGGTCGCGGTGACGTCGACGGTCGTGGTGACCGGCGTCCCGGCGGGACGGACGGTCCGGTCGCCGGGTGCCGCCGTCGGGGACCACGCGCCGCCCTCGACGGACGCGACCGGCTCGCCGAAGTGGAGGGCGACCTGCGGCCGCGGAGCGCTCAGATCCCCGGCGGAGTCGGGGTCGAGGTACCGCAGCAGACCGAAGCCGGCACCGTCGTCGGGCAGGGCCCGCAGCTGTTCCTTGACCGCCTTGACGGCGGCGCCCATCGCCGGTCCCCCGGAGAACGCGTCGTCGACGTCGATCCCTCCGAATCCCGCACGGAACGGGAAGGAGATGGTGAGGCATCCGACGGTCCGAGACAGGTCGGCTCCGGGGACCACCGTGGAGTCGCGTCCGTCCCCGTCCAGCTCGAGCAGCGTGGCCGTCTCGTCGATGCCCCGGTCCCGGCGCCACCGCACCAGGGCCAGACCCAGCGCGGTGACCAGACCGTCGCGGACGGTGCCGTGGAACCGCTCGGGCACCGCGACGAGCAGTGCCTCCGCGTCCGCAGCCGGCACCGTGGTGTGCACGTGCTCGACCGTGGTGCCGACATCGACGGCGGGATCGAGCGGACGGTCCCCGATCGGGAAGTCCGGCGTGTCCAGGATCGACCGCCACCGGTCGAGTTCCGTTCGGCGCTCGGTGCGGCCGGCCGCCTCGACCAGCCCGTGCGCCCAGCGGCGCAGGGAGGTCCCGACCGGCGGCAGCACCACGGGCTGCCCGGCCGCGAGAGCGTCGTACGCGGCGGCCAGATCGGCGATCAGGATGCGCCGGGACGTGTCGTCGGCGACGAAACGGTGGGCGACGATCAGCAACGTCTCGCCGCGCCCGTCGTCGATGCGGACGAACTGCACCATCCGGCCCGCGGCGGGGTCGAGTCGCTCGACCGCCGCCGCGAGGGCCCGCTCGGCGCGGGTTTGCAGGTCGTCGGGCACGCCGGGCGCCGGTTCCCCCTGTGCCAGCAGGGTTTCCGGGTCGACGGTGCCGGGGGCCCGCACCCGCAGGGTGACGGCACCGTCGGCGTCACGTTCGACGATCGCGCGTAGCGCGTCGTGGTGATCGACGACCGCGCCGACCGCACCGGCCAGCGCGTCGGCGTCGACGCCGGCGGGCAGGGTCACCGCCGTCGACACGGCGAGCCGATCGACGTCGCCGGAAGCCTCGAGGGCTGCACGCATCACCGGAGTCAACGGGACGTCCCCGATGCCGCCGCCGGGCAGTTCGGTCAGTGTGCGCTCGGCACCGCCGGTGAGGGTGGCGATCTCCGCCAGCCCCGCGACGGTCTTGCGTTCGAACACGTCCCGCGGGGTGAACACCACGCCGCGGGCCTTCGCGCGCGAGACCAACTGGATCGAGACGATGCTGTCGCCGCCGAGGGCGAAGAAGTCGTCGTCGAGACCGACCTGCTCGAGACCGAGGACCTCGGCGAACACCCGCGCCACGGCCTCCTCCGTGACGGTGGTCGGGGCCCGGAACTCCCGCGCCTCGAACACCGGCGCGGGCAACGCCTTGCGGTCGAGCTTGCCGTTGACGTTCAGCGGCAGCGCCTCGAGCACCACGAACGCCGCCGGCACCATGTACGACGGCAGGTCCCGTCCGAGGCGGGTGCTCACGTCGGCGACGTCGAGCACGACGCCGGGCTGCGGCACGACATAGGCGATCACCTGGGGTCCGACCCGGTCGTCGTCGCGGACGACGACGGCCACGTCCCGCACGTCGTCGAGTCCGCGCAGCGCGGCCTCGATCTCGCCGAGCTCGATCCGGAAACCACGCACCTTGACCTGGAAATCCGTGCGGCCCACGTACTCCAGCCGGCCCGCCGCATCCCACCGCACCAGGTCACCGGTGCGGTAGAGCCGCTCACCGGCACCGAACGGGGACGCGACGAACCGCTCCGCCGTCAGATCCGCCCGCCCGTGATAACCGCGGGCCAGCTGCGCACCCGCCAGATACAACTCACCCGGCACCCCGACCGGCACCGGCCGCAGCCGCCCGTCGAGCACGAACACCCGCGAGTTCCATTCCGGCACACCGATCGGCACCGACACACCCGCGGCGTCGTCGACCTCGTGGAAGGTCACCGACACCGCCGCCTCCGTCGGACCGTACAGATTGTCCAACCGGGCCGCGTTGTGCGCCAGGAACCGACCCGCCGTCGCCGCCGGCAACGCCTCACCGATCGCGAGGACCCGTCGCACCGACGCGGGGAGACGGTCCTCGCCGTCGACGAGGAGCGTCTCGAGCATCGAGGGCACCACGTGCAGCGTCGTCACGGACTGCTCGGCCATCAGGGTGTTCAGATAACCCGGGTCGCGGTGCCCGTCCGGCGCCGCGATCACCACCCGGCCACCACAGACCAGCGCCGACCAGAACTCCCACACCGACAGATCGAACGTCGCCGCCGTCTTCAGCAGCACCGCATCGTCGGCACCGAGCGCATACTCCGCCCGCTTCCACACCAACTGGTTCACGACCGCCCCGTGCGGCACCGCCACACCCTTCGGCCGACCCGTCGACCCCGACGTGAAGATCACATACGCCGTGTTCGACGCCCGCAACGGCGCCCGCCGCTCCGCATCGGCCACCGGAGCACCCGACAGCTCACCGAGGTCGAGGGTGTCGAGGCTGAGCATCGGGATCGTCTGTCCCGGCACCTCGAACCCGTCGCGCCCGGTGGTCAGCACCACCACCGGCGCCGCCACCTCGAGGACGTACCCGGTCCGCTCGGCCGGCTGATCCGGATCCAGCGGCACATACGCACCGCCGGCCTTGGCCACCGCGTACATCCCCACCAGCAACTCCACCGACCGGCGCATCGCCAGCGCCACCGTCGACTCCGGCCCCACCCCGACAGAAATCAGGTGCCGGGCAAGGCGATTGACCCGCGCATCGAACTCGCCGTAACTCAGCGCCTGCCCCTCGAACACCAACGCCGGCGCCTGCGGGGCCCGCCGCACCTGCTCGTCGAACAGATCCACCAACGTCGCCGACGCATCCACCTCGTGACCGGTCTCGTTCCACGCCTCGAGCACCCGCACCCGCTCGGCCGCCTCGAGAATCTCGATATCCCCCAGCGCCACCGACGGATCCGCCACGACCGCCTCGAGCACCCGCACGAACCGCTCGGCGAACACCACGACGGTCGGCTCGTCGAACAGATCCGTGGCGTACGTGAGCACGCTCGTGATCCCCTCGGGAGCACCGTCGTCGGCGTACCGGTCGGTGACCACCAGGTGCAGGTCGAACTGCGAGGTCTGCAGATCCGCGTCCACACCGGACACGGTCAGTCCCGGCAACTCGAGACTCGTCGTCGCGAGGTTCTGGAACGACAGGCCCACCTGGAACAGCGGGTGCCGGGCCGTCGACCGCTCCGGGTTGAGCACCTCCACCAGGCGCTCGAACGGCACGTCGGCGTGTGCGAAGGCCTGCAGGTCCCGCTCCCGCGCCTGATCGAGCAGGTCCGCGAAGGACCCACCGGACTCGACCCGGGTACGGAAGACCAGCGTGTTGACGAACATGCCGATCAGATCGTCGAGTTCACGCTGACCGCGACCCGCGATCGGCGTACCGATCGCGATGTCCTCGGTGCCCGACAGCCGCGCAAGCAGCACCGCGAACGCGGCATGCACGGCCATGAACAACGTCGCGCCCCGGCCGCGGGCCAGCTCGACCAGCTTCCGGTGCAGATCGGCATCGATCGTGAAGTCGATCTTGCCGCCCGCGAAGGACTGCACGGCCGGCCGCGGCCGGTCGGTCGGCAGATCCAGCTGGTCCGGCAGATCCGCCAGGGCCTGCTTCCAGTACGTCACCTGCTTCGCGGCCACCGACGCCGGGTCGTTCTCGTCGCCGAGCACCCGTCGCTGCCACAGGGCGTAGTCGGCGAACTGCACGGGCAGCGGCATCCAGTCCGGGGCGTTGCCGGTCGACCGGGCCACGTACGCCGTCACCAGATCGCGGGTGAGCGGCCCCATCGAGGAGCCGTCCGCCGAGATGTGGTGCACGACGAACGCGACGATCGTCTCGTCCTCGCCGACGGTGAACAACCGCACCCGGATCGGGGCCTCCGACGTCACGTCGAACCCCGTGTAGGCCAGCTCGCGGATCCGGTCGGCCACCTCGTCCCAGCTGGTGGCCACCGGCGTGAGGTCCGGGACCACCGCCGTCACCGGCAGCACGACCTGGACCGCGCCGTCCTCGGTCTCCGGGTACGCCGTGCGCAGCACCTCGTGCCGGGTGAACACGTCCCGGATCGCATCCTGCAGCGCGGCGACGTTCAACCGGCCCGACAGCCGCAGCGCCACCGGCAGGTTGTAGGCCGCCGACTCCGGGTCGAAGCGGTTGAGGAACCACATGCGCTGCTGCGCGAGCGAGAGCGGGACCCGATCCGGCCGCGGCCCGGCCACCAGCGGCACCGACCCGCCGGAGCCGGCGTGCTGCTCGACGTGCGCCGCGAGCGCCTCGACCGTGGAGGCGTCGAACAGCACCCGCACCGGCACCCGCGAATCCAGCGCCGCACCCAGACGCGCCACCAACTGGGTGGCGATCAGGGAGTTGCCGCCGAGCGCGAAGAAGTCGTCGTCGAGACCGACCCGTTCCACGCCGAGCACCTCGGCGAAGATGCCCGCGACGATCTCCTCGATCGGGGTCGTCGGTGCCCGGAACTCACGCGCGGCGAACGTCGGTGCCGGCAGCGCCCTGCGATCGAGCTTGCCCGAGGTGTTCAGCGGGAACTCCGCGAGCACCACGATCGCCGCCGGCACCATGTACGACGGCAGCGTCCGCGACACGAACTCGATCACCTCGCCGGCATCCACCTCGCGGCCCGGGGCGGGAACCACATACCCGGCGAGCTGGTCGCCGGTCGGGGTCGGCACGACCAGCACCGCGGCCTGGTTCACCGACTCGTGCGCCAGCAACGCCGTCTCGATCTCGCCGAGCTCGATGCGCTGACCGCGGAACTTGACCTGGAAATCGGTGCGGCCGATGTACTCGAGCTCCCCCGCCTCGTTCCACGTGACCAGGTCGCCGGTGCGGTACATCCGCTCCCCCGGCGCCCCGAACGGGTTCGCGACGAACCTGTCGGAGGTCAGGTCCGGGCGACGGACGTAGCCGCGTGCCAGCTGCACGCCCGCCAGATACAGCTCACCCGGGACACCGACCGGCACCGGCCGCAGCCGGCCGTCGAGGACCAGCACCCGCACGTTCCACTCCGGGACGCCGATCGGCACCACGTCGACCGGTCCGTCGGCCGGTGCCTGCCAGAACGTCGCCGACACCGCCGCTTCGGTCGGGCCGTAGAGGTTGTCGATCGCGGCGGTGCTGATGCGCCGCACGCCCTCGATCGTCTCCGGCGGCAATGCCTCGCCGATCACGAAGATGCGGCGCAGCGTGGTGCACGACTCGCGGTCGACGTGGGCGGCGAACACCGTGAGCATCGACGGCACGAAGTCGGTGATCGTCACCTTCTCGCGGGCGATGACGTCCGCCACGTAGACGGGGTCACGATGCCCGTCGGGTGTCGCCACGACCAGCTTCGCCCCCACGCTCAGCGGCATGAAGAAGCCCCACAGCGACACGTCGAACGTCGTGGCCGTCTTCTGCAGGTAGACGTCCCGCGCCGTCATCTCGAACTCGTCGAGCATCCACGCCGTCTGGTTGACGATGGCGCGGTGGGTGACGGCGACGCCCTTGGGCCGGCCGGTCGAGCCGGACGTGAAGATGGCGTAGGCCGTGTTGTCCGGGCGCAGCGGCGCCCGCCGGTCCCGATCGGTGACGGGCGCATCCGAGATCGCCGACAGGTCCAGCTCGTCGACCAGGACGGCGTCGACGGTGAGTCCGTCGGGGACGGTGAACTCGTCGCGGGCGGTCGTGACGATGCACACCGGATCGGCCGTGTCGAGGATGTGCCGGACGCGGTCGACCGGGTGATCCGGATCGATCGGCACCCACGCGCCGCCGGCCTCGACGATCGCGTACATGCCCACCAGCAGGTCGAACGACCGCCGGATCGCCAGGCCCACCAGGGACTCCGGTCCCACACCCTGCGAGATCAGGTGCCGCGCGAGCCGATTGACACGGGCGCCGAACTCGGCGTACGTCAGCTCGGCCCCCTCGTAGGCCAGCGCCACCGCATCCGGGGTGCGCCGGACCTGCGCCCCGAACCGGGACAGCAACAACTCGGTGCCGTCGAGAGCATGGTCCGAGGCGTTCCACCCGTGCAGGATCTGCTCGAGTTCGGCCGGGTCGAGCAGCTCGACGTCGCCGACCGGCAGCGCCGGCTGCCCGGCGATCGTCTCGAGGACGCGCACGAACCGCGACAGCAGCGTCTCGACCTGCCGTGCGTCGAACAGCCGGCGCTGGTAACGCAGGTCGAGTTCCATGCCGGATCCGACGTGGACGAACAGGCTCAGCGGGTAGTGGGTGGCGTCGTTCGTGCCGACACCGGTGACCGACATGCCGTCGATCGACGCCGCCTGTTCGGCCAGCCCCTTCTCGTCGAGCGGGTAGGACTCGAACACCGTGAGGGTGTCGAACGCGACGGCCGGCCCGGCGACCCGCTGGATCTCGGTGAGTCCCAGATGATGATGCTCGAGCAGCTCCGCCTGTTCCCGCTGCAGACGATGCAGGAACCGCTCGATCGGCTCCTGCGGATCGAACGTCACCCGCACCGGCAGGGTGTTGATGAACAGGCCCACCATCGACTCCACACCGGGCAGGTCTGCCGGCCGGCCCGACACGGTGGCGCCGAAGACGACGTCGTCGCGTCCGGTCGACCGGCCGAGCAGCACACCCCAGGCCGCCTGGACGAGGGTGTTGACGGTGACCCCGAGCCGGGCTGCGGCCGAGGCGATCTCGGCCGTGCGGTCGTCGTCGAGCAGCAGCCGTACGCGGTCGGCGCCCTCGGCACCGGGGTGCCGGTCGGTCGCCGGGGCGAGCAGCGTCGGCTCCTCGAACCCGTCGAGCACCCGCGCCCACGTGGCGCGGGAGGCGTCGAGGTCACGCTCGGCGACCCACGCCAGGAACGACCGGTAGGAGCGGGCCCGGGGCAGCGGCGACTCGTCCCCGCGGGTGGCGTACAGCATCATCATGTCCTGCATCAGCAGCGGCATCGACCAGCCGTCGACGAGGATGTGATGCACGGTCACGCCGAGCTGGTAGCGGCCCCCGCCGAGCGACGCGAGGACGAACCGGATCAGCGGCGCCTCGTCCATCGCGAACCGGCGCGCCTGCTCCTCCCGCCAGAACGGCACCGTCGCGCGCACGCCCTCGTCGGCGACGAGCTGCGACAGGTCGGCCTCGCGCCACGGCACCCGCACATCCGACAGCACCACCTGCACCGCGGCACCGGCGGCGTCGTTGACGAACACCGTCCGCAGGTTCGGGTACCGGTCGAGCAGCGCCTGCGCCGCGCCGCGCAGCCGCTGCGGATCGACCACGCCGTCGAGGTCGAGCACGGCCTGGATCGTGTAGACGTCCACGCTGGATTCGTCCATGAGGGCGTGGAAGAGCAGGCCCGACTGCAGCGGCGACAGCGGCCACACGTCGGTCGCCGACGGGAAGCGCGCCTCCCACGCCTCGAGGTCCTGCTGGGTCACCGACACGAGCGGCACGTCCGACGGGGTCAGTCCGCCGGCGCCGGGCTCGCTCGCGTACCGGGCCAGTGCCGCGAGCGCGTCCACCCAGTAGGCGGCGAGGGACTCGACGTCGTCCGGGCCGAGAAGTCCGGTCGGGTAGGCGAATCCGGCCGCGAGCTGCGGTCCGTCCGCACCGTCGGACACGATCGCGTTGATGTCGACGACGGCGTTGGCGGGCATGTCCGCGTCGAGGGCGGCGTCGACCCCACCGAGCGCGTCCGTCGGAACCCAGCCGATCGCGGCGAGTTCCTCGGGCACGTCCGCCGCCGACACCCGGCCGAGGTAGTTGAAGCTCACCTGCGGCTGGGTGGTGTAGCCGGACAGGACCTGCGAGCCGACCGGGTCGAGGTGGCGCAGCAGGCCGTAGCCCATGCCCCTGTCCGGGATCGCCAGGAGCTGTTCCTTGACCGCCTTGACGGCGGATCCCATGGCGGTGCCACCGGCGAAGGCGTCGTCGACGTCGATACCGGTCAGGTCCACCCGCACCGGATGGGCGCTGGTGAACCAGCCGACGGTGCGCGACAGGTCCGCGCCCGGCACCACCGTCTCCTCGCGGCCGTGGCCCTCGAACTTCAGCAGCGCGGACGTCGCGTCGATGCCGCGGTCGCGTCGCCACCGGATCAGGGCCAGGCCGAGAGCGGCGATGAGCCCGTCGTTGACGCTGCCGTGGAACAGCGCGGGCACCGAGGTCAGCAGGGACTCGGTGTCGGCCGCGGGGACGGTCACCTCCAGCCGTTGCACGGTCGACGCGACGTCGACCGCCGGGTCGAACGCACGAGCGCCGAGCAGCGGATCGGGTCCGTCGAGCACCGACCGCCACAGCTCGAGCTCCGCCCGGCGTTCCGGCGCGCGCGCCGCGTCCGCCAGACCGTGGGCCCAGCGGCGCAGCGAGGTGCCCACGGCCGGCAACGCGACGTCCTGTCCCGCGGCCGTCTGACCCCACGCGACGGCGAGGTCGGGCAGCAGGATCCGCCAGGAGACGCCGTCGACCACGAGATGGTGCGCGACGACGAGCAGCACGCCGGCGCGGTCGCCGGGTCCGAAGTCGAACCACACGAACCGCAGAACGCGTCCCTCGGTGGGCGCGAGCCGGTCGAGCGCGGCGTCGAGCTCGCGTGACGCGACCGCGGTGAGCGCGGCGGCGTCGATGTCGGCGGGCACCTCGACGCGGGTGACGAGTTCGTCGGCGTCGACCGTGCCGGCGGCCCGCACCCGCAGCGCGGGGGCGCCGTCGGCGTCGTGCTCGAGGATCGACCGCAGCGCGTCGTGGTGGTCGACGACGGCGCCGACGGTGCGCACCAGCACGTCCCGGTCGATGTCCTTCGGCAACGTCACCGCCACCGACTGGGAGAAGCGGTCGAAGCCGCCACCCCAGCCGAGCACCTCACGCATGATCGGGGTGAGCGGGACCTCCCCGACGCCGCCGCCGGGCAGTTCCTTCAGACCGCCCGGGCCCTCCCCCGCGGTGGTGCGGGTCGCGACCTCGGCGAGCCCGGCGACGGATCGCCGCTCGAACACGTCCCGGGGGGTGAACACGACACCGCGGGCCTTGGCGCGCGAGACCAGCTGGATCGACACGATGCTGTCGCCGCCGAGCGCGAAGAACGACTCGTCGACGCCGACCCGGTCGAGGCGCAGCACCTCGGCGAACACCTCGGCGATGATCTCCTCGAGGTCGGTACTCGCGGAACGGAATTCGCGTTCCTCGAGCTCCGGCTCGGGCAGCGCGTCGCGATCGAGCTTGCCGACCGGGGTCAGCGGGATCTTGTCGAGCACCACGATCGCGGACGGCACCATGTGCGCCGGCAGCGACCGGCCGACGAACTCGGTCAGCGCGGCGGTGTCGACCGTCGCGCCCGCCTTGGGCAGCACGTACGAGACGAGCACGGTGCCGCCGGAGGGTGTCGTGCGGCCGAGCGTGGCCGCGAACTCCACACTTTCGTGGGACGTCAGCGCCGAGTCGATCTCGCCGAGCTCGATGCGGAATCCACGCACCTTGACCTGGAAGTCGCTGCGCCCGACGAACTCGAGCTCGAGCCGGTCGTCGTCCATGACACGCCAGCGCACCATGTCGCCGGTGCGGTACATCCGCGCACCGTCCGCCGCGAACGGATCGGCGACGAACCGCTCCGAGGTGAGCACCGAACGCCGGTGGTAGCCGCGGGCGAGGGCGGCACCCGACAGATACAGCTCACCCGCGACGCCGACGGGGACGGGGCGCAGCCGGGAATCGAGGACGAGGGCGGTCGTGCCGCGCACGGGCCCGCCGATCGTGATCGGGTCTCCCGGCAGAACGTGCGCATAGGTCGAGATGACGGTCGCCTCGGTCGGGCCGTAGCCGTTGAGCAGCGTGCGGCCGGGCGCCCACCGGTTCACCAGCTCCGGCGGCAGTGCCTCACCGCCGACGACGACCACCTCGAGGCTGTCGAGGCCGTCGGGGTCGACGGTGCCGATCACCGCGGGGGTGATGATGGTGTGGGTGGGGCGTTCGGTGCGGAACAGGTCCGCGAGGTCGGGGCCGCCGATGATCGTCGACGGCACGACGACCAGCGTCGCGCCCTGCGAGAACGCCGCGATCCACTCCATCACCGATGGGTCGAAGCTCGGCGACATGATGTGCAGGAACCGGGAGCGGGACGTCAGGCCGTACAGGTCGATGATCGTGTCCAGCAGGCCGCCGAGACCGGTGTGGGTGACCACGACGCCCTTGGGCCGGCCCGTCGACCCCGAGGTGTAGATCAGGTAGGCGGGGTGCTGCGGGCGCAGCGGCCGGACACGGTCGGCGTCGGTGACCGGGGCCGCCGACCGGGTCGCGACGTCGGAGGCGAGGCCGGGTTCGTCGACGACCAGCCACTCCGCGTCGTCGGGCAGGCCGGGCCGGTGAGCGGTTCTCGTGATGCCCAGGGCGGCACGGGAATCGGAGAGCATGTAACGCACGCGCTCCGGCGGGTACGACGGGTCGACCGGCACGTGTGCGGCACCGGCCTTGGCCACCGCCCACACCGACCGGACCATGTCGTAGGAGCGCGGGAACGCCACGGCCACGATGTTCTCGGGGCCGACGCCGCGCTCGACCAGCAGCCGCGCGAGCCGGGACGAGTCCTCGTCGAGCTCGCGGTAGGTGATCGACCGTCCCTCGTACCGCACGGCGGTCGCGTCCGGGTCGAGCGACGCGCCGGCCGTCAGGAGGTCGGCGAGGGTTCCGCCGCTGACGACGTCGGTACCGCGCACGTGGGTCAGCCGCTCGAGTTCGTGCGGCTCGAGCAGCGGCAGGTCACCGACCGGCAGTGCCGGGTCGGCGACGGCCGCGTCGAGGAGGTGCGCGAATCGAGCGGCGAAGCCCTCGACGGTGTCGGCGTCGAACAGGGACCGCGCGTAGGTGAACTCGGCAGAGATCCCGTCCGGCCCGCCGTCCGCCGCGGTGTGCTCCCGCAGGGTCAGCGCGAGGTCGAACTTGGCGCTGTCGACGTCGAACGGGACCGTGGACACGCTCAGGTCGGGCAGTTCGAGGCCGGTCTCGGGCAGGTTCTCGAACGACATGGCGACCTGGAACAGCGGGTGCCGGGCCGTGGACCGCTCGGGGTTGAGGATCTCGACGAGCCGTTCGAACGGAAGGTCCGCGTGGGCGAACGCCTCGAGATCGCTCTCGCGGATGCGCCCGAGATGCTCGGCGAACCCGGCGTCGGCGTCGATGTGGCTGCGCAACACCAGGGTGTTGACGAACATGCCGACCATCTCGTCGAGTTCGGCCTCACCGCGGCCGGCGATCGGCGTGCCGATCGCGATGTCGTCGGCGGCGGACATGCGCGCCAGGAACACCGCGAGGGCGGTGTGCATGACCATGAACAGCGTCGTGCCGCTGCGCCGGGCGAGGTCGGCGGCCTGCCGATGGGTGCCCGCATCGATGCGGAACTCGATCTTGCCGCCCTCGAAGGCCTGCACCGACGGTCGCGGCCGGTCGGTGGGCAGGTTCAGCTCGTCGGGCAGGCCGGCGAGCGTCCGCTTCCAGTAGTCGGCCTGCGCGGAGACGAGGCTGTCCGGATCGTCCTCCGCGCCCAGCACCTGACGCTGCCACAGCGCGAAGTCCGCGTACTGCACCGGCAGCGGCGCCCGGTTCGGTTCGTGCCCGGCCGCGCGCGCGACGTACGCGATCATCACATCGCGCGTCAGCGGTGCCATGGACCAGCCGTCGGCGCTGATGTGGTGCGCGACGAACACCAGCACATGATCGTCGTCGGCGACGCGGAAGAGCCTGGCCCGCAAGGGGATCTCGTCGGTGACGTCGAAGCCCGCGGAGACCACCTCGGTGACCCGGGCGACGAGGTCGGCCTCGGACACCGGTTCGGGTGTGAGGTCGGGTGCCGCCTCGGCGACCGGCAGGACCACCTGGTAGGCGTGCCCGTCGGACTCCGGGTAGACGGTGCGCAGCACCTCGTGCCGGGCGACGACGTCGCGCACCGCGGCCCGCATGGCGTCCACGTCGAGCATGCCGGTCAGCCGGACGGCGACCGGGATGTTGTTCGCCGCCGATTCGGTGTCGAACCGGTTGAGGAACCACATGCGCTGCTGGGCCAGCGACAGCGGCACCCGGCCCGGCCGCGGCTGCGGCACCAGCGGCGGACGCCCGCCACCGCCGGCGTGCTGCTCGACCGCGACGGCGAGCGCCCCGGCCGTGGTCGCCTCGAAGACGGCCCGGACCGGGATCTTCGCGTCGAGCGCGGCGCCGATGCGGGAGACGACCTGCGTGGCGAGCAGCGAGTTGCCGCCGAGCTCGAAGAAGTCGTCGTCGACACCGACCCGGGTGAGACCGAGCACGTCGGCGAACACGCCCGCGACGATCTCCTCGACGGGGGTGCTCGGAGCGCGGAACTCGCGCGCTTCGAACACCGGCTCCGGCAGCGCCCGGCGATCGAGCTTGCCGTTGACGTTCAGCGGCAGCGCCTCGAGCACCACGAACGCCGCCGGCACCATGTACGACGGCAACGCCCCGGCGAGCCCGGACTTCACGTGCGCGAGGTCGAGCACCGCGCCCGCCTCCGGCACCAGGTACGCCACGAGCTGCGTGCCCGTCCGATCGTCCTCCCGGGCGATCACCGCGACGTCGCGCACGTCGTCGGCACCGCGCAGCGCGGCTTCGATCTCGCCGAGCTCGATCCGGAATCCGCGCACCTTGACCTGGAAGTCGCTGCGGCCGAGGTACTCCAGGCGCCCGGCCGAGTCCCATCGGACGAGGTCGCCGGTGCGGTAGAGCCGGTCGCCGTCGCCGAACGGCGAGGCGACGAACCGTTCCGCCGTCAGATCCGCACGGCCGTGGTAGCCGCGTGCCAACTGCGCACCGGCGAGATACAGCTCGCCGGACACCCCGACCGGCACCGGGTGCAGACGCCCGTCGAGCACGTAGACCCGCGAGTTCCATTCCGGCACGCCGATCGACACCGAGGCCCCGGAGACATCGGCCACCTCGCCCGCGGTGATCGACACCGCGGCCTCGGTCGGGCCGTAGAGATTGACCAGCTGCGCGGTGTTGTGCTGCAGGAATCGCTGCGCCGTCGCCGCCGGCAGCGCCTCACCGATCGCGAGCACCCGGCGCAGAGACCTGGGCAGCACCCCGTCGGAGTCGACGAGCAGCGCCTCGAGCATCGACGGCACCACGTGCAGGGTGGTGACCGCCTGCTCGGCCATCAGGGTGTTCAGGTAGCCGGGATCGCGGTGGCCGTCCGGCGTGGCGATCACCAGGCGGCCACCGGAGACCAGCGCCGACCAGAATTCCCACACCGACAGGTCGAACGTCGCCGCGGTCTTGAGCAGCGCCGCGTCCTGCGACCCGAGCCCGAAGTGCTCGCGCTTCCACAGCAACTGGTTCACGATCGCCGCGTGCGGGACCGCCACCCCCTTCGGCCGGCCCGTCGACCCCGAGGTGAAGATCACGTACGCGGTGTTCGACGCCCGCAGCGGCGCCCGCCGCTCGGCGTCGGTGACCGGGTTACCGGTGTAGTGCGCCAGGTCGGCCGTGTCGATCGCCAGGTGCGGGACAGAGCTGTCCCCCGGTAGCTCGAACGCGTCCCGCTCGGTGGTCAGTACCACCACCGGTGCCGCGGCATCGAGGATGTATCCGGTCCGCTCGGCCGGCTGGTCCGGGTCGAGCGGCACGTACACGCCACCGGCCTTGGTGACGGCATACATGCCGACGAGCAGCTCGGTCGATCGGCGCATCGCCAGGGCGACCGTCGATTCGGGACCGACCCCCGTCGAGATCAGGTGCCGGGCGAGCCGGTTGACGCGGGCGTCGAACTCGCCGTAGGTGAGCGTCTCGCCCGCGAAGAACAGGGCGGGGGCGTCGGGGGTGCGGTGCACCTGCGCGTCGAACAGGTCGGCGAGGGTCGCCGAGGTGTCGACGGCGTGACCGGTGTCGTTCCAGCCCTCGAGCACCCGGAGCCGCTCGGTGTCGTCGAGCAGCGGCACGTCGCCCACCGGCAGCGCCGGGTCCGCCACCACGGACTCGAGCAACCACAGGAAGCGCCGGGCGAATCCGGCCACCGTGGACTCGTCGAACAGGTCCGTGGCGTAGGTGAAGAAGCCGGTCACGCCGGCCGCGGCGCCGTCCTCGGCGTGCCGGTCGGTGACGATCAGATGCAGATCGAACTGCGAGATCTCCATGTCCGCATCGACGTTCGCGATGGTCAGACCGGGCAGCTCGAGGCGGGACTGAGCGACGTTCTGGAACGACAGGCCCACCTGGAACAGCGGGTGCCGCGCGGTCGAGCGGACGGGGTTGAGGACCTCCACGAGCCGCTCGAACGGCACGTCGGCATTGGCGAATGCGCCCAGGTCGGCCTCGCGCGCCTGCGCCAGCAGTTCCTCGAACGCCGCATCCGGACGAACCTGCGTCCGGAAGACCAGGGTGTTGACGAACATGCCGATGAGGTCGTCGAGGGCCCGCTCGTCACGGCCCGCGATGGGCGTGCCGATCGCGATGTCGTCGGTGTCGGACATCCGTGCGAGGAACACCGCGAGGGCGGTGTGCATCACCATGAACAGCGTCGTGTTGCTGCGACGCGCGAGCTCGATCAGGCGGGCGTGCAGTTCGGGGTCGACGGCGAACCCGGTCCGGGCGCCGGCGAAGGACTGCACGGCCGGACGCGGCCGGTCGGTGGGCAGGTCCAGCTGGTCGGGCAGACCGGCCAGGGCCTTCTTCCAGTACGCCACCTGCTTCGCCGCGATCGACTCGGGATCGTCCTCGGAGCCGAGGACCTCCCGCTGCCACAGCGCGTAGTCCGCGTACTGCACCGGCAGCGGTGCCCACGCCGGGAACTCGCCCTGCGAGCGCGCGATGTAGGCCTGCATCAGATCCCGGGTGAGCGGACCCGCCGACGAACCGTCGGCCGAGATGTGGTGGACGACCAGCGCGAGCACGTGGTCGTTGTCGGCAAGCCGGAACATCCGCAACCGCAACGGCACCTCGGTGGTGACGTCGAAGGTGGTGGACCCGAGTTCGTGGACGGCCGCAAGGATCTCGTTTTCGGCGACGGGGACCGGGGTGAGGTCCTGTTCGGCCTGGGCGGCGGGCACGACGACCTGGATCGGGCCGTCGGCCGTCTCCGGGTAGTAGGTGCGCAGGATCTCGTGCCGGGCGACGAGGTCTCCGACCGCCGCCTGCAGCGCCGCGACGTCGAGCGTCCCGGTCAGCCGGATCGCCATCGGCACGTTGTACGCGGCGGTGTCCGTGTCGAAGCGGTTGAGGAACCACATGCGCTGCTGCGCGAGCGAGAGCGGGATGCGCTCGGGACGCGGCCGCGCCTCGAGCGGGCGCCGTGCGTCGGCACTCTGATGCTGGACGGACACCGCGAGGGCTTCGACGGTGGGCGACTCGAACAGCGCGCGGATCGGCACCCGGACGTCGAGAGCGGCACCGAGCCGGGAGGCGACCTGGGTGGCGAGCAGCGAGTTGCCGCCGAGGGCGAAGAAGTCGTCGTCGAGACCGACCTGCTCGAGACCGAGGACCTCGGCGAACACCCGCGCCACCGCCTCCTCCGTGACGGTGGTCGGAGCCCGGAACTCCCGCGCCTCGAACACCGGCGCGGGCAGAGCCTTGCGGTCGAGCTTGCCGTTGACGTTCAGCGGCAGCGCCTCGAGCACCACGAACGCCGCCGGCACCATGTACGACGGCAACTGCTGCGCCAGGGACGACTTGAGTTGTGCCGCATCGATTTCCGCACTTCCGGCCGGAACGACGTAGGCCACGAGCTGCGCGCCGCCGCGGTCGTCGTCGCGCGCGATCACCGCCACGTCCCGGATGCTGCCGAGTCCGCGCAGCGCGGCCTCGATCTCGCCGAGCTCGATCCGGAAACCACGCACCTTGACCTGGAAGTCCGTGCGGCCCACGTACTCCAGCCGGCCCGCCGCATCCCACCGCACCAGGTCACCGGTGCGGTAGAGCCGCTCACCGGCACCGAACGGGGACGCGACGAACCGCTCCGCCGTCAGATCCGCCCGCCCGTGATAACCGCGGGCCAGCTGCGCACCCGCCAGGTACAACTCACCCGGCACCCCCACCGGCACCGGCCGCAGCCGCCCGTCGAGCACGAACACCCGCGAGTTCCATTCCGGCA
The DNA here is from genome assembly GCF_016804345.1 of Rhodococcus ruber. Lineage (NCBI taxonomy): Bacteria > Bacillati > Actinomycetota > Actinomycetes > Mycobacteriales > Nocardiaceae > Rhodococcus > Rhodococcus ruber. The sequence continues at coordinate 4,175,131 of NZ_CP044211.1, forward strand.
CACCGATCGGCACCGACACACCCGCGGCGTCGTCGACCTCGTGGAAGGTCACCGACACCGCCGCCTCCGTCGGACCGTACAGATTGTCCAACCGGGCCGCGTTGTGCGCCAGGAACCGACCCGCCGTCGCCGCCGGCAACGCCTCACCGATCGCGAGCACCTGCCGCAGCGAGTTCGCCAGGCTTCCGCCGGTCTCGACGAGCAGCGCCTCGAGCATCGAGGGCACCACGTGCAGCGTCGTCACGGACTGCTCGGCCATCAGGGTGTTCAGATAACCCGGGTCGCGGTGCCCGTCCGGCGCCGCGATCACCACCCGGCCACCACAGACCAGCGCCGACCAGAACTCCCACACCGACAGATCGAACGTCGCCGCCGTCTTCAGCAGCACCGCATCGTCGGCACCGAGCGCATACTCCGCCCGCTTCCACACCAACTGGTTCACGACCGCCCCGTGCGGCACCGCCACACCCTTCGGCCGACCCGTCGACCCCGACGTGAAGATCACATACGCCGTGTTCGACGCCCGCAACGGCGCCCGCCGCTCCGCATCGGCCACCGGAGCACCCGACAACGCCGACAGATCCGCGGTATCGATCGCCAGAGTGCGGACAGACCCCTCCCCCGGCACCTCGAACCCGTCGCGCCCGGTGGTCAGCACCACCACCGGCGCCGCCACCTCGAGGACGTACCCGGTCCGCTCGGCCGGCTGATCCGGATCCAGCGGCACATACGCACCACCGGCCTTGGCCACCGCGTACATCCCCACCAGCAACTCCACCGACCGGCGCATCGCCAGCGCCACCGTCGACTCCGGCCCCACCCCGACAGAAATCAGGTGCCGGGCAAGGCGATTGACCCGCGCATCGAACTCGCCGTAACTCAGCGCCTGCCCCTCGAACACCAACGCCGGCGCCTGCGGGGCCCGCCGCACCTGCTCGTCGAACAGATCCACCAACGTCGCCGACGCATCCACCTCGTGACCGGTCTCGTTCCACGCCTCGAGCACCCGCACCCGCTCGGCCCCGTCGAGAATCTCGATATCCCCCAGCGCCACCGACGGATCCGCCACGACCGCCTCGAGCACCCGCACGAACCGCTCCGCGAAACCGGCCACGGTGCCCTTGTCGAACAGATCCGTCGCACACGTGAACGTCGCGTCGATACGAGCCGGCGTCCCGTCCTCGTCGTAGCGGTCGAAGACGGTCAGCTGCAGGTCGGTCTTGGCGAGCTCGAGCTCGAAGTTGGTCGGGGAGACGGTCAGCCCCGGCAGTTCCAACTTCGTCTGTGCGAGGTTCTGGAAGGACAGGCCCACCTGGAACAGCGGGTTCCGGGCCGTCGACCGCACGGGATTGAGCACCTCCACGAGGCGCTCGAACGGCACGTCGGCGTGCGCGAACGCACCGAGGTCCGTCTCCCGGACCTGAGCCAGGAACTCGTCGAATGCGACATCGGACTGCACGCGGGTGCGGAAGACCAGCGTGTTGACGAACATGCCGATCAGGTCGTCGAGCACCCGCTCGCCGCGGCCCGCGATCGGCGTACCGATCGCGACGTCCTCGGTACCCGACAGCCGTCCCATCAGGGTCGCCAGGGCGGCGTGCACCACCATGAACAGCGTGGCGTTGTGGCGGCGTGCCAGATCCTGCAGACCCCGGTGCAACTCGGCGTCGACGGTGAAGTGCAGCGAGTCGCCACGGAAGCTCTGACGCGGAGGTCGTGGGCGGTCGGCGGGGAGATCGATCTGGTCGGGCAGACCGGCCAGGGTCCGCTTCCAGTACTCGATCTGCTGCGCGGCGACGGAGTCGGGATCGTCCTCCGAACCGATGACGTCGCGCTGCCACAACGCGTAGTCCGCGTACTGGACGGGCAGCGGCTCCCACCCCGGGGTCTCCCCGCGGGACCGGGCCTCGTAGGCGATGGTGGCGTCGCGGGCGAGGGGTGCCATCGAGGCGCCGTCCGCGGAGACGTGATGCACGACGAACGCCAGGACGTAATCGGTGTCGGTGATCCGGAAGATCCGCGAGGCCACCGGCACCTGACGTGTCACGTCGAAGGTCGTGGACATGAACGCGACGATTTCCTCGGTGAGGTTGTCCTCGGTGACGTCGTACGGCGTCAGATCGGGCAGCGCATCGTCCACGGGGAGCACGATCTGGTGCGGTCCGCCGTCGGGATCCGGGTAGTAGGTGCGCAGCATCTCGTGCCGGCCGATCACGTCGCGCACCGCCGCCTGCATCGCGGCGAGATCCAGCTCGCCCTGGAGTCGCACCGCGAAGGGAATGTTGTCCACCGCGGAGGAGGTGTCGAACTGGTTGAGGAACCAGTACCTCTGCTGGGCGAGCGACAGCGGCACCCGCTCGGGACGCGGTGCCGCCTCGAGCGGGCGCCGGGCACCGGTACCGATCTGGCGGCCGACCTCCGCGGCGAACGCCTCGACGGTGGAGGTCTCGAACAGCACCCGCAGCGGCACCGACGCGTCGAGCGCCGCCCCGATCCGCGAGACCACCTGCGTGGCGATCAGCGAGTTGCCGCCGAGCGCGAAGAAGTCGTCGTCGAGACCGACCCGCTCGAGACCGAGCACCTCGGCGAACACACTCGCCACGATCTCCTCCACCGGAGTCGTCGCGGCACGAAACGCCTTGACCTCGAACACCGGCTCCGGCAACGCCTTCCGGTCCAGCTTGCCCGACGCGTTGAGCGGCAACTCCGCGAGCACCACGAACGCCGACGGCACCATGTACGACGGGAGGTGCGCCTCGAGGGTGCGACGAGCGAAGGCGTCGTCGAACGCTCCGGCCGCCGGGACGACGTACGCCACCAGCTGCTCGGCACGGACCAGCGCGACCGCCTGGGCCGCCTCGGTGTGTTCGACGAGGGCGGCTTCGATCTCGCCGAGTTCGATGCGCAGACCACGCAGCTTGACCTGGAAGTCCGTGCGGCCCAGGTACTCGAGCTCCCCGCCGGCGGTCCACGTCACCAGATCACCGGTGCGGTACAACCGCTCCCCCGCCGCCCCGAACGGGTTCGCCACGAACCGATCCGCGGTCAGATCCGACCGGCCGACGTACCCGCGCGCGAGCTGCACACCCGCCAGATACAACTCACCCGGCACCCCCACCGGCACCGGATGCAACCGCCCGTCGAGCACGAACACACCCGTGTTCCACACCGGCGCACCGATCGGCACCGACACCACATCCGCGTCGGTCACCTCGTGGAACGTCACATCCACCGCGGCCTCGGTCGGCCCGTACAGGTTGTGCACCGCCGCCCCCGGGACCAGCGTCCGCAGGCGCGCCGCGACGGCGCCCGGCAGTGCCTCACCCGAGGCGAAGACGTAGCGGAGCGAAGGCAGGTCGGCCACGGTCGGCTCGGCGACGAACACGGCGAGCATGGAGGGCACGAAGTGGACCACCGAGACGGACTGCTCGGCCATCAGCGCAGCAAGGTAGGCGGGGTCGCGGTGCCCGTCCGGGGCCGCGACCACCAACCGCGCCCCCACCTGCAACGGCCAGAAGAACTCCCACACCGACACATCGAACGTGAACGGCGTCTTCTGCAACACCACATCCGCGCCGGTCAGCCCGTACCGCCCCTGCATCCACACCAGACGATTGACGATCGCCGCATGCGAGACCGCCACCCCCTTCGGCCGCCCCGTCGACCCCGACGTGAAGATCACATACGCCGTGTTCGACCCCCGCAGCGGCGCCCGCCGCTCCGCATCGGACACCGGCGCACCCGAGTACCCCGACACATCCAACTCGTCGAGCACCAGAGTGCGGACAGAGCTCTCCCCCGGCACCACGAACCCGTCCCGCGTCGTGGTCAACACCACCACCGGCGCCGCCACCTCGAGGATGTACCCGTTGCGCTCGGCCGGCTGATCCGGATCCAGCGGCACATACCCGCCCCCGGCCTCCACCACCGCATACATCCCCACCAGCAGATCCACCGACCGGCGCATCGCCAACCCCACCAGCGACTCCGGCCCCACCCCCACCGACACCAGATGCCGCGCCAACCGCCGCACCCGCCCGGCGAACTCCCCGTACGTCAGCGACACACCGTCGAACGTCACCGCCGGCGCCTCCGGCGACCGCCGCACCTGCTCCTCGAACAACCCCACCAACGTCACCGCCGGCACCGCATGCCCCGTGTCGTTCCACACCTCGAGCACCCGCGACCGCTCCCCCGGCTCGAGGATCTCCAGATCCCCCACCGCCACCGACGGATCGGCCACCACCTCCTCGAGCACCCGCACGAACCGCGCCGCGAACCCCGCCACCGTCGACGCATCGAACAGATCCGTCGCATAGGTGATCCCGACCGCGTACCCGACGGAATCGGCTGTCTCGGAGGCCGTTTCGGCGAGAGAGAACTGCAGGTCGAACCGGGCGGTCGCGGCGTCGAAGTCGAGGCCCGAGACGGTCAGGCCCGGCAGCTCGAGGGCTCCCGTCGCCTGGTTCTGGAAGGACAACATGACCTGGAACAGCGGGTGCCGCGCCGTCGACCGGGCGGGATTGAGCACCTCCACCAGCCGCTCGAACGGCACGTCCGCGTGCGCGAACGCGTCGAGGTCGGTGCCGCGCACCCGCGCGAGCAGGTCCTCGAAGGACTCCCCACCCTCGACCCGGGTCCGCAGCACCAGGGTGTTGACGAACATGCCGACGAGGTCGTCGAGTTCCTGCTCGCCGCGACCGGCCACCGGGGTGCCGACGGCGATGTCGTCGGTCCCCGACAACCGCGCCAGCAGCACCGACAGCGCCGCGTGCACCACCATGAACGGGGTGGCGTTGCGCTCACGTGCGACCCGTCCGATCGCGGCATGGAGTTCCGGTCCGAGCGAGAACTCGTGCACCGCACCCGCGTTGGAAGCAGACGCCGGCCGGGGACGGTCGGACGGCAGGTCGAGCTGATCGGGCAGTCCGGCGAGCGCGCCGCTCCAGTACGCTTCCTGACTCGCGATGACCGAGTCCGGGTCGTCCTCCGAGCCGAGGATCTCCCGCTGCCACAACGCGTAGTCGGCGTACTGCACCGGCAGGGGCTCCCACTCCGGTTCACCGCCGGTGGCCCGTGCCGAGTACGCCACCACCACGTCACGGGTGAGCGGCCCCATGGAGAAGCCGTCGGCCGCGATGTGGTGCACGACGAGGACGAGAACATGCTCGGTTGCGGACACCTCGAACAACCGCGCCCGGAACGGCACCTGCGTCGACACGTCGAACCCGGCCGAAGCCATCGTCAGGACCTCGGCGATCAGTTCGTTCTCCGAGGCCGGAATCGGCGACAGATCCGGAATCACCCGCGAGGTCGGCAACACCTGCTGGTACGCCACGCCGTCGGCGTCCGGATACACCGTCCGCAGGGATTCGTGCCGGGCGAGCACATCGGCGACCGCCACCTGCAGGGCGTGCCGGTCCAGCAACCCGGACAACCGGATGGCCAGCGGGATGTTGTTCACCGCGGAGTCCGGTTCGAATCGGTTCAGGAACCACATGCGGCGCTGCGCCAACGAGAGCGGAACCCGCTCGGGCCGCGGGCGTGCCACCAACGGCACCCGGCTGCCGGCGGAGTCGGCCTGCTCGAGACGGGCCGCGAGCGAGGCGACCGCCGAAGCCTCGAACAGGGTCCGCACCGGAACCGCCGTGCCGAGCGCGGCGGCGAGCCGGGAGATCACCTGCGTGGCGACCAGCGAGTTGCCGCCCAGTTCGAAGAAGTCGTCGTCCAGACCGACCCGTTCCACGCCGAGGACGTCGGCGAAGACCCGCGCGACGATCTCCTCGACCGGGGTCGTCGGAGCCCGGAAGACCCGGGCTTCCTGCTCCGGTTCCGGCAGTGCACGCCGGTCGAGCTTGCCGCCGGGCGTCAGCGGGATCGAGTTCAGGACCACGACCGCGTGCGGCACCATGTAGCTCGTCAGGAACTGTGCCACGGAGTCCCTCACGGCGGCGCCGTCGAGTTCGGTGCCAGGCTCGGGAACGACGTAGCCGACGAGCTGCTCACCCCGCTGCCCGTCCCGGCGCACCGTCGCAACCGCTTGGGCGACGCCGGCGCACCGCGCGAGAGCCGCTTCGACCTCACCGAGTTCGATCCGGAAACCGCGGATCTTCACCTGGTCGTCGGCCCGGCCGACGTACTCGACCACCCCGGTCGTCTCGTCCCCGGGGGAACCGGACCACCGCACCACGTCACCGGTCCGGTACATCCGGCTGCCGTCGGTGGCGTACGGATCGGCCACGAATCGCTCGGCGGTCAGCCCGGCCCGGCCCAGATACCCACGGGCCACCTGAATTCCCGCCAGGTACAGCTCGCCCGGAACACCCACGGGCACCGGCTGCAACCGGTCGTCGAGAACGAGTACCCGCATTCCGCGGACGGGGCCGCCCATCACCACCGGTTCGCCGGGTAGCAGGGCGTCACTGATGTTCGAGGCCACCGTCGACTCGGTGGGACCGTAGGCGTTGAAGAACGCGCGGCGCGATCCGTCGGGCAGGATCGTCGCCCAGCGTGCCACCAGGCCCGGGGAGCACGCCTCGCCGCCCGTGATCACCACGCGGACGCAGTCGAGGCCCTCGGGATCCACCGAGCCGAGGGCCGCGGGGGTCACGAAGGCATGGGTGACCGCCTCCCCGGCCAGCAGACCGGCGAGTTCGGCGCCGCCGTACACCGAGGTCGGCGCGACGACCATCGTCGCGCCCGCACCGAACGCCAGCAGCAGTTCGAGCACCGAGGCGTCGAAGCTCGGCGACGCGAAGTGCAACGTGCGGGAGTCGGCGGTGACCGCGTACCGCTCCACCTGTTCGGCGCAGAAGTTCACCACTCCGGCATGCGCGACCACGACGCCCTTCGGCGTGCCCGTCGTGCCGGAGGTGTAGATGACGTACGCCGGGTGTGCGGGAAGCAGGGAGCGCACGCGTTCGGCGTCGGCCACCGGTCCCGCCGGCAGTCCCGCGCCGGCCTCGATCGCTTCCTCGAGCACGAGCCACGGAACGGAATCCGGTAGCGTAGCGAAGGTTCCGGCTGTGGCGATCCCGAGCACCGCGCCGGAATCGGAGAGCATGTAGGCGATCCGCTCGGTCGGGTACGTCGGGTCCACGGGGACGAACGCGGCACCGGCCTTGACCACCGCCCACAACGCCGTGACGGACTCGATCGACCGGGGCACGGCCACGGCCACGCGGTCTTCCGGTCCCACACCACGGGAGATCAGCATCCGGGCCAGACGCGACGACGTCGCGTCCAGATCCCCGTACGACACCGACCGGCCGTCGAACCGCAGGGCCACGGCCGCCGGGTCGCGACGCGCGGCGAGGGCGAGGATCTCGGCGAGGGTGCCGCCGGCCTCCGCGGCGGCACCGTGCACGGACGTCAGTGCCTGTCGCTCCGGTGCCGAAAGGAGGGCCATGTCGCCCACGGCCCGTGCCGGGTCGGTGGCGACGGTCTCGAGCACCCGCAGCAACCGGCGCACGAGGGTCGCGACGGTCGGCTCGTCGAACAGGTCGGTGGCGTAGAGCAGGTCGCAGGCGAGACCACCGGGTTCGCCGTTCTCGTCCACGGTGTCGGCGAAGATGAACGACAGATCGTACTGCGACTGTTCGCGGTTCGCGGTCACGGGACTGATCGCGAGCTCACCCAGTTCGAGGCTGGTCTGTTCGAGATTCTGGAAGGCGAGCATCACCTGGAACAGCGGGTGATGGGACTGCGACCGGACCGGATCGAGTACCTCCACGAGCCGTTCGAACGGGACGTCCGCGTGACCGAAGGCGGCGAGGTCGGACTCGCGCACGCGCGCCAGCAACCGGGTGAAGGGCTCCCCCGGCTCGACCTCGGTGCGCAGCACGAGGGTGTTGACGAACATGCCGATCAGGTCGTCGAGTTCCTGCTCGCCGCGACCGGCGATCGGAGTGCCGATGGTGACGTCCGCCGAGCCCGACAGGCGGCTGAGGACCGCCGCCAGGGCGGCGTGCACCACCATGAACGGCGTCGTCCGGGTCTCGTGTGCCAGCCGGACGAGACCCCGGTGCACCGATTCGCCGACGGTGAAGGCATGCACCGCGGCACGGTTGCCGGCGACCGCCGGCCGCGGCCGATCCGTGGGCAGGTCCAGTCGCTCGGGTACGCCGTCGAGCCGACGTGTCCAGTACTCGATCTGCTGGGTGACGACCGACTGCGGGTCGTCCTCCGAGCCGAGGGCCTGTCGCTGCCAGATGGCGTAGTCGGCGTACTGGACGGTCAACGGCTCCCACGCCGGTGCCTCGTGCCGGGTCCGGGCGTCGTAGGCGACCATGACGTCCCGCGTGAGCGGACCCATCGAGAATCCGTCCGCGGCGATGTGGTGCACCACGAGCACCAGCACGTGCTCGGTGTCCGACACCCGCAGCAGACGTACGCGAACGGGCACCTCGGTGGTGACGTCGAATCCGGCCGAGACGATCTCCGCGACCGTCGGCACGATCTCGGACTCGCTCACCGCCGACGGCGTGAGCGCCGGGTTCACGTCAGAGGTGGGCAGCACCTGCTGGTAGCCGACGCCCTCCGTCTCGGGGTAGACGGTGCGCAGCACCTCGTGCCGGGTCACCACGTCCGCCACGGCCGCCCCGAGCGCGTCGACGTCGAGCGCCCCGGACAGTCTCAGGACGACCGTGATGTTGTTGACCGCCGAGCCGGGATCGAGGCGGTTGAGGAACCACATCCGCCGCTGCGCCAGCGACAACGGCACCCGTTCCGGCCGCACCTGCGGCACCAGCGGGGGCCGGTGGGAGTCGCCGGCGGCCATCGCCGCGTCGACGAGCGTGGCGAGCTGCGCGGCGGTCGGGGCGTCGAAGAACTCCCGTACGTCGATGCGGACCTTGTGGTCGGCGTTGATCCGCGCCACCACGCGCGTGGCGCTCAGTGAGTTGCCGCCCAGGGCGAAGAAGTCGTCGTCGACGCCGAGCCGCTCGACGCCGAGCACACTCTCGAACGCCGCGACGACCGTTTCCTCGGTGGGGGTGCTCGGTGCGCGGTATTCGGTTGCCAGAACGCTGAAGTCGGGCTCGGGCAGCGCTCCGCGGTCGAGCTTGCCCGACGCGTTGAGGGGAAACTCCGTCAGTTCCACGAACAGCGACGGCACCATGTAGTCCGGCAACCGCCGGCGCACGGCCGCAGCCAGCTCGGTGCGGTCGACCGGTTCACCGTCGGTGACGAGGTAACCGACGAGGTGATCGCCGAGCGTCTCGTCGGAGTGCACGACGACGACCGCCTGCCGGACCCCGGGGTGGTCGAGCAGGGCGGATTCGATCTCGCCGAGCTCGATGCGCAGGCCGCGCAGCTTGACCTGGAAGTCGGTGCGCCCGACGTACTCGATCAGACCGTCGGTGTTCCATTTGACCAGGTCACCGGTGCGGTACATGCGATCGCCCGGCGCACCGAACGGATCGGCGACGAAGCGGTCCGCCGTCAGGTCGGGCCGGCGCAGGTAGCCGCGTGCGAGCTGGATGCCCGCGAGGTACAGCTCTCCCTCGACCCCCTGCGGAACGGGCCGCAATCCCTCGTCGAGCACGTAGAGATCGGTGTCGGCCACGGCCGCACCGATGGGGACGACGGTGTCGTCGCCGTGGGTCTCGTAGTAGGTGACGTCGACCGCGGCCTCGGTCGGGCCGTACAGGTTGTGCAGCCCGGCCGTGGAGATCGCGTGGAACCGGGCGACGGTCTGCGCGGGCAGCGCCTCACCCGAGGCGAAGACGTACCGCAGCGAGGTGACGGCCGCGGCGGTCGGCTCGGCGAGGTAGACCGCGAGCATGGAGGGGACGAAGTGGGCGACGGTGACCCGGCGCTCGATCATGGTCTGCGCCAGGTAGGCGGGGTCGCGGTGACCGTCGGGCAGCGCGATCGACAGTCGCGCGCCCACCTGCAGCGGCCAGAAGAACTCCCACACCGACACGTCGAACGTGAAGGGCGTCTTCTGCAGCACGACGTCGTCGCCGCGCAGCCCGTACTCGGCCTGCCGCCAGGCGATGTTGGCGACGATGGCCCGGTGCTCGACGGCGACGCCCTTCGGACGGCCGGTGGAGCCCGAGGTGAAGATGACGTACGCGAGATCGTCCGCGGTCAGGGAGCCGAGCCGTTCGTCGTCGCGCACCGGGTCCGCGGACACGGCCGCGAGGTCGAGGGTGTCGACGAGGACCACGGGTACCGAGGCCGGCAGGTCCACGCGGTCCCGGGCGGTGGTGACCACCGCGACCGGTTCGGCGATGTCGAGGACGTAGGCGATGCGGTCCGCGGGGTGGTCCGGATCCAGCGGCACGTAGGCGCCGCCGGCCTTGACGACGGCGTACATGCCGACGAGCAGGTCGAAGGATCGCCGCATCGACAGGCCGACGCGGGTGTCCGGGCCCACGCCGAGCCCGATCAGGTGCCGCGCGAGCCGGTTGACGCGGGCGTCGAACTCCGCGTAGGTCAGGGTCTCGCCGTCGAATTCGAGGGCGACCGCGTCGGGGGTCGCCGCGACCTGCGCGTCGAACCGGCCCACGAGGGTGCCGAGGTCGGGTCCGGCGGGGGCCACGGCGGCGTCACCGAGGACGGCGGCGGCGTCGGCGAGGAGACCGTCGAGCACGGCGGGCAGCCCACCGTCGGCGAGGAGCCCGGGCGCGAGGTTGGACAGCACGACGGGGACCAGCGCCTCGATCCCGAGCACGCCTCCCATCGCGGCGTCGAGGGTGGCGATCTCCTGCTGGAGCCGGCTGTAGGTCAGCTGCGTGTCACCGTGGGCGAGGGCGACGCGGTCGGGCTCGCGGTCCACGACTCCGGCCAGCAACCGGGGCAGGTCTGCGATCGTCAGCGCCTGCTTGCCCGACGTGCCTTCAGCCATCTACTTCATCCTCCGATACCTCTGCGTGTCGCGCACTGTCGTGCGCGCTCCGTCCGACCCCGTGGCACCCGGTGCCCACGGGGTCGGACGACAGTCGATGTTCGATTATCCCGGTCGGACCGACAGCAAACGAAGCGCCCAGGTCAGAGCCCCCCACCGGTGATCTCGTCGGCCGCGGCGAGCACGGATCGGACCAGTTCGGCGAACCCGTCGGCACCCAGCGCGGGCAGGACGCCGGGGATGAGGGTGTTCAACACCACAGGCACGAGCGCCTCCGCGGTCAGCGCCCCGCCCGTCGCGGTGGCCGTCGCGGCCAGCTTCTGCGCGAACTCCCCGAAGGTGACGTCCCGGCCCTCGTGGCTGAGCGCCACCGCGTCGGGGGCGGCCTCGGCGGCGGCGGCGACCAGATCCGGCAGGTCCGCCACCGTCCGCGGCTTGCGCGGCGCGGCCAGCCGGGCCCGTTCGGCCTCGGTGAGGATGTCGATCGCCCGCAACCGGATCTGCGGATCCGACGTCACCGCCTCGAGGATGCGGGTGAACCGCTCGGCGAACAGCTCGACCGTCTCCCGGTCGAACAGCGCGGTCGCGTAGGTGAAGATCACCTCGAGGCCGCCGAGGCCGCCGCCGGGCGCGAACTGCTCGACGAAGGTGCACTGCAGGTCGAACTTCGCCTGGTGGGTGCCCGCCTCGAGCGGGGTGACCGCCATTCCGGGCAGTTCCAGCGTGCCGGTCTCGATGTTCTGGAACGTGAGCATCACCTGGAACAGCGGCGTGTACGAGCTCGACCGCCTGCGGCCGACGGCGTCGACGAGCCGCTCGAACGGCACGTCGGCGTTGCCGAACGCCGCGAGGTCCTTCTCCTTCGCCTGGGCGAGCAGATCGGCGAAGGTGTCCCCGCCGGCCACGCGGGTGCGCAGCACCAGCGTGTTGACGAACATGCCCACCAGGTCGTCGAGCACTTCCTCGGCGCGGCCGGCGGTCGGAGTTCCGACCGCGACGTCCTCGGCGGACGCCAGACGCGACAGGAGCACCGCGAGGGCGGCGTGCACGACCATGAACACCGTCGCGTTGTGCTCGCGGGCGGTCTTCTCGATGCGCTGCGCGAGCGCCTCCCCGATGGTGAACGTCACCGAGTCGCCCTCGGTGGACTGCCGCGCCGGCCGCGGCCGATCCGTCGGCAGCGCGAGCAGCTCGGGACTGCCGGTCAGCTCGTCGGTCCAGTACCCGAGCTGGCGGGACAGCTCGCTGTCGGGGTCGTCCGGGCTGCCGAGCACCCGCTGCTGCCACAGCGTGTAGTCGGCGTACTGGACCGGCAGCTCCGCCCAGCCGGGCATCTGCGCCTCGGCGCGGGCGGCGTAGGCGACCATCACGTCGCGCACGAGGGGCCGCATCGAGTAGCCGTCGGCGCTGATGTGGTGCGCCACCAGAGCGAGCACGTGCTCGTCGTCGGCGACGCGGAACAACCGTGCCCGCACCGGCGGGGTCGGTGCCGTCACGTCGAAGCCCGCACCGAGGACGTCGGTGAGCCGGTCGACGATCTCGTTCTCCGACACCGGCACCGGGGCCAGGTCCGGCAGCGCCTGCGCCGTCGGGAGCACCACCTGGACCGGGCCGTCCTCCGTGTCCGGGTACACCGTGCGCAGCACCTCGTGCCGGGCGATCACGTCGGCGACCGCCGAGCGCAGGGCCTCGGTGTCGAGGGAGCCGCGCAGCCGCACCGCGACGGGGATGTTGTAGACCCCGGACCCGGGATCCACCTGGTTGAGGGTCCACATCCGTTGCTGCGCGAGCGACAGCGGAATCCGGTCGGGCCTCGGCTGCGGTACCAGCGGTGGCCGGGCACCGCGGCCGACGGACGGCTGGATCCGGCCGGCCAGCGCCGCGACGGTCGACGCCTCGAACACGGTCCGCACCGACACCCGGGTGTCGAGCGCGACACCGAGCCGGGAGGCCAGCTGCGTCGCGAGCAGGGAGTTGCCGCCGAGTTCGAAGAAGTCGTCGTCGAGGCCGGCGCGTTCGATGCCGAGAACCTCGGCGAGGATCCGGGCGACGATCTCCTCCACCGGGGTGGTGGGGGCCCGGAACTGCCCGGTCTCGAACTCCGGCTCGGGCAGCGCCCGGCGGTCGAGCTTGCCGTTGGTGTTCAGCGGGAGCGCCTCGAGGACGACGAACGCCGACGGCACCATGTACGACGGAAGGGCCTGCGCCAGTGCCGTCTTCGTCTCGGCCGCATCGAATCCGGCAGCGTCCGCTCCGGCAGCGTCGGCTCCGACGGCCGGGACCACGTAGGCCACCAGCCGGTCGCCGACGTGCGGGTCGGTGCGCACGAGGACGGCGACGTCGCGCACCCCGTCGCGGGCGCGCAGCACCGATTCGATCTCCCCGAGTTCGATGCGGTAGCCGCGCACCTTGACCTGGAAGTCGGCGCGGTCGCGGTAGACCAGCTCGCCGTCACGGTTCCAGTGCACGATGTCGCCGGTGCGGTACATCCGGCCGCCGCCGAACGGGTCGGCGACGAACCGGTCGGCGGTCAGGTCGGGACGACCGTGGTAGCCGCGCGCCAGCTGCGCGCCGGCCAGGTACAGCTCGCCGGCCACCCCGATCGGCACCGGGCGCAGGCGCGCGTCGAGCACGTACACGCGGCTGTTCCACTCGGGCACACCGATCGGCACGACCGTGGTGTCGGCGTCGCTCGTCTCGTGCACGGTGACGGACACCGCGGCCTCGGTCGGCCCGTACAGGTTGAACAGGGCCGCCGCGTTGTCCGCCCGGAACTGCCGCGCGGTGGCCGCCGGCAGCGCCTCGCCGATGGCGAGCACGCGCCGCAGCGACGACGCGACCTCCCCACCCGCGGCGGTCGTGAGCATCGACAGCATCGACGGCACCACATGCAGAGTGGTGACGCGCTCGTCGCGCAGCAACCGCAGCAGGTAGTCGGGATCGCGGTGCCCGTCGGCGGTCGCGATCACCAGACGCGAGCCGGAGGTGAGCGCCGACCAGAACTCCCACACCGACAGGTCGAACGTGGCGACGGTCTTGAGCAGCACCGCGTCGTCCGGTCCGAGATCGAACGCGTCCCGCTTCCAGACCATCTGGTTGACCACGGCGGCGTGCGGAACCGCCACACCCTTGGGCCGGCCGGTCGATCCGGACGTGAAGATCACGTACGCGGTGTTCGCCGCACGCAGCGGCGCGCGACGTTCGGCCGCGGTCACCGGCGCGTCCGGCAGACCGGAGAGGTCCACGCGGTCGAGTTCGACGACCGGCACGCCGGGCACGTCGATCCGATCCGCCGCGACCGTGACCACGCACGTGGGCGCCGCGGTGTCGAGGATGTAGGCGTTGCGCTCGGCCGGCTGGTCCGGGTCGAGGGGCACGTACGCACCGCCGGCCTTGGCGATCGCGTACATGCCGACGACGAGTTCCGGCGAACGCCGCACGATCAGCGCGACCCGGTCCTCCGGCCCCACGCCCTGGGCGATCAGGTGCCGGGCGAGACGGTTGACGCGGGCGTCGAACTCGCCGTACGTGACGGCGGCACCCTCGTACACCAGTGCGACCGCGCCGGGGTCCCGGCGTACCTGCTCGTCGAACAGGTCGACGAGCGTTGCGGCCGCGCCGGTCTCGTGGGCGGTGTCGTTCCACGCCGCCAGGACGTCGTGCTCTTCGCGCGCGAGGAGCACGGGGTGCTCGCCCACCGGCACGTCCGGCGCCTGCACCAGTGCACGGAGCAACTGCCGGAAACGCTCGGCCACAGCACGCGCGGTGCACTCGTCGAACAGGTCGGTGGCGAAGGTCAGGATCGCGTCCATCCCGGCCGGGGCGCCCTGCTCGTCGTACCGGTCGCTGACGATCAGGTGCAGGTCGAACTGCGACGTGCCGCCCTCGAGGTCGATCGGGGCGACGGTCAGGCCCGCCAGTTCCAGTTCGGTGCGCTGCTGGTTCTGGAACGAGAAGCCCACCTGGAACAGCGGGTGCCGCGCGGTGGAGCGGGCCGGGTTGAGCACCTCCACGAGCCGCTCGAAGGGCACGTCCGCGTGTGCGAACGCCTGCAGGTCGGTTTCCCGTGCCGCCCCGAGCAGTTCGTCGAACGACCGGTTTCCGTCGACGGAGAGGCGGAAGACCAGCGTGTTGACGAACATGCCGATCAGGTTCTCGACGGCGGCCTCGCCGCGGCCCGCGATGGGCGTGCCCACCGCGATGTCGTCGGATCCGGACAGGCGCGCGAGCAGTGCCGCGAACGCGGCATGCATCGCCATGAACACGGTCGCGTTGCGGGCGCGCGCGAGGTCGCGCAACGCGGCGTGCACGTCCGCGTCCACGACGAACTCGACCCGGTCGCCGCGGAACGACTGCTGCACGGGCCGCGGCCGGTCCGTGGGCAGGTCCAGCTGATCCGGCAGATCGGCCAGCGCGGTCCGCCAGTGGTCGAGCTGGCGGGCGGCGAGCGACTCGGGATCGTCCTCGGATCCGAGCAGCTCCCGCTGCCACAGCGCGTAGTCCGCGTACTGCAGCTCGAGCGGTGCCCACGCCGGCTCGGTGCCGGCGGAACGGGCGGCGTACGCGGTCATCACGTCGCGCACCATCGGCACCATCGACGAGCCGTCCGCGGCGATGTGATGCACCACGGTGACCAGGACGTACTCGGTGGGTGCGAGACGCAGCAGCGCGATCCGCAGCGGGATCTCGCGGGTGACGTCGAAGCCGGTCGAGGCGAGTTCGCGCAGGCGCGGTTCCAGCTCGGCCGCCGGGACGTCGATCGGGTCGAGGTCGACCGGGACCGCGGTGGCGGGCCGGATATCCTGTACCGGACCGGAATTCGTCTCCGGGTACACGGTCCGCAGGGTCTCGTGGCGGGCCACCAGGTCGGCGACGGCGGCGCGCAGCGCGTCGACGTCGAGGTCGCCGGTCAGGCGCAGGGCCATCGGGATGTTGTACGCCGTCGACTCGGGGTCGAAGCGGTTGAGGAACCACATGCGCTGCTGCGCCGGCGACAGTGGGATGCGTTCGGGACGCGTGCGCGCGGTCAGCGGCACCCGGGCGCCGCCGGTGGCGTCCTGCTCGACCCGCGCCGCGAGCGCGGCGACGGTCGAGGCCTCGAACAGCGTCCGCACCGGGACCTGCGTGTCGAGCGCCGCCCCGAGCCGTGACACGACCTGCGTCGCGATCAGCGAGTTGCCGCCGAGCTCGAAGAAGTCGTCGTCCGCGCCCACCCGCTCGACGCCGAGCACCTCGGCGAACGTGCCCGCGACGATCTCCTCGACCGGCGTCGACGGCGCCCGGAAGACCCGGGTCTCGAACACCGGTTCCGGCAGCGCCCGGCGGTCGAGCTTGCCGTTGACGGTCAACGGGATCGCGTCGATCACCACGAACGCCGACGGCACCATGTACTCCGGCACCAGCGCACCCGCCCCGGCGCGCAGTTCCTCGACGTCGACGGTCGCGCCGTCGGCGGGCACCACGTACGCGACGATGCGCGCCGCGCCGGGGGCGTCCTCGCGCACGATCACCGCGGCCTGCCCGACCGTCGGCTGGGCCAGCACGGCCGACTCGACCTCGCCGAGCTCGATCCGGAAGCCGCGGATCTTGACCTGGTCGTCCGCGCGGCCGAGGTACTCGAGGTCCCCCGAGACCGCCCAGCGCGCGACATCGCCGGTGCGATACAGCAATCCACCGTCGGCGGAGAACGGGTCGGCCACGAACCGGGCCGCGGACAGGTCCGGGCGGCCCAGGTAGCCGCGGGCCAGCTGGCCGCCGCCGACGTACATCTCACCGGCCACGCCCACCGGAACCGGGTTGAGGCGGGTGTCGAGGACGTAGACCCGCAGGCCCGCGATCGGCACGCCCACGATGCTCGCGGAACCGGCCTCGGCCAGCTCCGCACCGATCTCCCGGTACGACACGTGCACCGTGGTCTCGGTGATGCCGTACATGTTCACCAGCCGCGGGGAGGTGTCCCCGTGCCGGGTGAACCAGCCCGCCAGCCGGCGCGGCTCGAGGGCCTCACCGCCGAAGATCACGTACCGCAGAGCGAGGTCGCCCTCCGTGCCACCGGCCGTGCGGTCGGCCTCGGCGAGCTGGTAGAACGCCGACGGTGTCTGATTGAGCACCGTCACCCGTTCGCGCACGAGCAACTCGCGGAACGCCTCGGGCGAGCGCGAGGTGAACCAGTCCACGACCACCAGGGTGCCGCCGTACAGCAGGGGGCCCCACAGTTCCCACACCGAGAAGTCGAACGCGTACGAGTGGAACATCGTCCACACATCCGACGGGCCGAACCCGTAGACCGACTCGGTGTTCACCATGAGCCGCACCACGTTCCGGTGCGGGATCAGCACGCCCTTCGGCCGGCCCGTGGACCCCGAAGTGTAGATGACGTACGCGAGGTTCGCGGCGCCCAGCGGCGCGGTGCGCTCCTCGTCGCGGATCGGCGCGTCGTCCGTCCCCGAGAGGTCGACGGTGTCGAGCTCGACCACCGGCACCGCGGTGGGCACCTCGATCCCGGTGCCGGAGGCGGTGAGCACCGCGGCCGGTGCGGCGTCGGTGAGCATGAACTCGATCCGGTCGGCCGGGTAGTTCGGGTCCACCGGCAGATACCCGCCGCCGGCCTCGAGCACCGCGACGAGGGCGACCACCAGATCCGGCGACCGCGGCAGCGCGACCGCCACGAGCGACTCGGGGCCCACGCCCACCGAGATCAGATGCCGGGCCAGTCGCCGCGCCCGGGACGCGAACTCCGCGTAGGTCAGTGCCTCGTCGCCGAACCGCACCGCGGTGTCGCCGGGTGCGGCGGCGACCCGCGCCTCGAACATGTCCACCAGCGTCACGTCCGCCGGGGCGACGTCGTCGCCGAGCGAGTTCCACCGGGAGACCACGAGTTCACGTTCGAACTCGTCGACGATCTCGATGTCGCCGACCGCCACCGACGGATCCGCCGCCACGGCCCGCAGGATCCGCAGCAGCTGCTCGGCGAAGGCGGCGACGCGCAGCTCGTCGAACAGGTCGGTGGCGTAGGTGACGGCGGCGGCGATGCCGGCCGCCGAACCGTCCTCGGCCACCTGCTCCGAGAAGGTGAACTGCAGGTCGAATTTCGCCGTGGGCGGGTCGTAGTCGAGAGCCTCGAGCGCGAGACCGTCGAGTTCGAACTCGGCCTGTCCGATGTTCTGGAAGGTCAGCACCACCTGGAACAGCGGGTGCCGGGCCTGGGAGCGCTCCGGGTCGAGGATCTCCACCAGCCGTTCGAACGGCACGTCCGCGTGGGCGAACGCGTCGAGGTCGCTCTCGCGCACCGCGCTGAGCAGTTCCGCGAAGGACTGCCCGCCCTGCACGTCCGTGCGCAGGACGAGGGTGTTGACGAACATGCCGACCAGGTCGTCGAGGGCGGCCTCGCCGCGGCCGGCGACCGGGGTGCCGATCGCGATGTCCTCGGTGGCGGACAACCGGGCCAGCAGCACCGCGAGCGCCGCGTGCACGACCATGAACAGCGACGTGTTCTTCTCGTGCGCAAGGTTCTGCAGACGGTCGTGGAGCGCCTCGTCGACGTGGAAGCGGCTGGTGCGGCCGTGTCCGGAGGCCCGCTCGGGACGGGCCCGATCGGACGGCAGGTCCAGCTGGTCGGGCAGCCCGGCGAGCGTGCGCTTCCAGAATTGC
This sequence comes from Rhodococcus ruber, assembly GCF_016804345.1. NCBI lineage: Bacteria > Bacillati > Actinomycetota > Actinomycetes > Mycobacteriales > Nocardiaceae > Rhodococcus > Rhodococcus ruber. Next base: position 4,193,633 of record NZ_CP044211.1, read on the forward strand.
ACCTGTTCGGCGGCCACGGATCCCGGCTCGTCCTCGGAGCCGAGCACGTCGCGCTGCCACAGGGCGTAGTCCGCGTACTGGATCTCGAGCGGTGCCCAGCCGGGCAGCTCGCCGCGGGTGCGGGCCGCGTAGGCGACCATCACGTCGCGGGCGAGCGGACGCAGGGAGAACCCGTCCGTGGCGATGTGATGGGCGACGAACAGCAGCACGTGCTCGGTTCGGCTCAGCTCGAAGACCACCGCACGGAAGGGCACCTCGGTGGTGACGTCGAACCCGCGCGTGACGAGTTCGCGGGCACGGTCCGGCAGAGCCTGCGCGTCGATCTGCTCGACCTCGAGCCGCACCGGGGATTCCGGCAGGATCTGCTGGTAGCCGGTGCCGTCCACGTCGGGGTAGATGGTGCGCAGCACCTCGTGGCGCTCGGTCAGGTCCCGGATCGCCCCGCGCAGGGCGGGCACGTCGAGGGCGCCGGTGAAACGCACGCCGATCGGGACGTTGTTCACCGCCGACCCGGGGTCGAATCGGTTGAGGAACCACATGCGCTGCTGCGCCGGCGACAGTGGGATGCGCTCGGGCCGCTCGTACGGGGCCAGCGGGGTGCGGCGACCCGCGCCGGCCTCCTGCTCGGCCCGCACCGCGAGAGCCTCGACGGTCGGGGCGTCGAACAGTGCCCGCACCGGGATCGACGCGTCGAGCGCGTCGCTGAGGCGGGCCGCGACCTGCGTCGCGACGAGGGAGTTGCCGCCGAGATCGAAGAAGTCGTCGTCGCGGCCGACCCGCGGCACACCCAGTACCTGGGCGAAGACGCCCGCGACGATCTCCTCGACCGGGGTCCGCGGCGCGGTGAAGGTGCGTGCTTCGAAGGTCGGGGCCGGCAGAGCGCGCCGGTCGATCTTGCCGCTGGCGTTCAGCGGGAACGCCTCCAGGGCGACGAAGGCCGACGGCACCATGTAGGACGGCAGCGTGGTGGCCAGCGCGTCCTTCGCCCGGGCGGGGTCGAACGCGACGCCCGGCTCGGGAACGACGTAGCCGACCAGTTGCGATCCGAAGCGCGGGTCCTCGCGCACCACGGCGACGGCCTGGCGCACCTCGTCGAGGGCGGTCAGCTGCGACTCGACCTCGCCGAGTTCGATACGCAGGCCGCGCAACTTGACCTGCAGGTCCGTGCGGCCCAGGTAGTCGAGCTCGCCCGCGGCGGTCCACCGCACCAGGTCGCCGGTGCGGTACATCCGCTCGCCGCTGGACCAGGGGTCGGCGACGAATCGCTCGGCCGTCAGATCCGGGCGGCCGTGATAGCCCCGCGCCAGCTGGGGACCGGTGAGGTAGAGCTCGCCGGCGACGCCGAGCGGCACGGGGTGCAGCCGTTCGTCGAGCACGAGCGCGCCGGTGTTCCAGACCGGGGTACCGATCGGAACCGTTGCGGTGTCGCCGGGTCCGGCCGTCCGGTGGACGGTCTGGATCGTCGTCTCGGTCGGGCCGTACAGGTTGTGGACGGGTGCATCGCTCAGTGCGTGCAGCCGGGCGACGGTGTCGGCCGGGAGGCTCTCGCCGCCGCAGAAGACCTGGGTCAGGGACGCGGCGGTCGCCCGGTCGAGGTGTTCGAGCACGGCGTCGAGGACGGCGGGCACGAACTGGGCCAGGGTGACGGCGTGCCGGGCGATCGCTGCCGCCATCGCGGCGGGGTCGCGGTGCAGGTCGGGTGCGCCGACCACGATCCGGGCGCCCACGAGCGGCGGCAGGAAGATCTCCCAGACCGAGGCGTCGAAGGTGGCGGGGGTCTTGAGCAGCAGGACGTCGCCGGCGCCCGGGCCGAACTGGTCCTGCATCCACAGCAGTTGGTGGACCACGGCGGCGTGCGGCACGGCCACGCCCTTCGGCCGGCCGGTGGAACCGGACGTGTAGAGCACGTACGCGAGATGATCCGGGCGCAGCGGCGCGAGCCGGTCGGCGTCGGTCAGGGGCGCATCGCCGTACGGGGTGGTGTCGGCCTCGTCGAGCGCCACGATCGGCACCGCGTCGGCACCCGGCAGGCGCTCACGTCCGGTACGGGTGAGAACCATTACGGGCGAGGCGGATTCGAGGACATACGCGATCCGGTCGGCCGGCTGGTCCGGGTCGAGCGGGACGTAGGCGGCCCCCGCAGCCAGGACGGCGTGGATCGCCACGAGCATCTCCGTGGAGCGGCTCGCGGCCACCGCGACGACGGTGTCCGGTCCCGCGCCGTGCGCGACGAGATACCGCGCCAGGGCGTTGACACGGGAGCCGAACCCGCGGTACGTCCACGTCGACTCGGCCGACTCCACAGCCACGGCGTCGGGCGTGCAGGCCGCCTGCCGGGCGAGGAGATCGACCAGGGTGGCGTCGGAATCGAGCGCTCGACGGGGGCCGTGCGAAAGCTGCTCGACCGCACCGAGTTCCGCCCCCGGCAGCATCGGCAGGTCGCCGACCGGCACGTCGGGTCGTTCGGTCACCAGCCGTAGCAGACGGACGAACCGGTCGCCCACGGCGGCGATCGTCGAGGCGTCGAACAGGTCGGTGGCGTAGGAGATCTCGACGGCGAGAGCACCCGCGTCGGTGCCGGCCGCCTGACCCTCGAGGATCGTGACCATGAGGTCGAACTTCGCCACGCCGCCGTCGAGCGGCAGTTGCGCCACCGACAGTCCCGGTAGTTCCAGGGCCACGTCGCCGATGTTCTGGAACGCCAGCATGACCTGGAACAACGGGGTCCGGGCCTGAGTGCGTTCCGGCGCGAGCACGTCCACCAGGCGCTCGAACGGCACCTCGGCGTGCGCGAACGCCCCGAGGTCGACTTCGCGCACCCGGGCGAGCAGTTCGGCGAAGGTGTCGGCAGTGTCCACCTCGGTGCGCAGCACCAGGGTGTTGACGAACATGCCGATCAGGTTGTCGAGCGAGCGTTCCCCCCGGCCGGCCACCGGGGTGCCGACGGCGATGTCCCGGGAGGTGCCGAGACGGGCCAGCAGCAGCGCCAGGGCGGCGTGAACCACCATGAACACCGTCGCGCGCTGTTCGCCGGCGAGCCGGCCGAGCGCAGCGTGCAGCGACTCGTCGAGTGTGAGCCTGTGTGTCGCACCACGATTCGTCGCCACCGCGGGCCGTGGACGGTCGGTCGGCAGGTCGAGGCCGTCCGGCAGGCCGTCGAGCGTCTGCTTCCAGTATTCGAGCTGACGGGTGACGAGCGAGTCCGGATCGTCCTCGGAGCCGAGCACGTCGCGCTGCCACAGGGTGTAGTCGGCGTACTGGATCTCGAGCGGCTCCCAGGCGGGTTCGTTGCCGAGCGACCGGGCCGCGTAGGCGACCATGATGTCGCGGGTGAGGGGACCCATCGAGAAGCCGTCGCCGGCGATGTGGTGCATGACCGCGACGAGCACGTGCTCCTCGGGGCTCAGGCACAGCAACCGCACGACGATCGGGACGTCGGTGGACACGTCGAAGTGCGTGGCCGCCAGCGTCCGCAGTTCGTCGGGCAGCTGCGCCGGGTCGATGCGCACGGCCTCGAGCGGGACGCGGGCCTCGGAGGGCGCGAGCACCTTCTGGTAGCCGTACCCGTCGAGGTCGGGGTAGACGGTGCGCAGGGATTCGTGGCGGGCGAGGACGTCGCACACCGCTTCCTCGAGCGCCGGGACGTCGAGCCGGCCGGACATGCGGACGGCCACGGGAATGTTGTTCGCCGTCGAATCGGGATCGAACCGGTTGAGGAACCACATGCGCTGCTGGGCGAGCGACAGCGGCACCCGCTCGGGCCGGGGTTGCGGAACCAGCGGGGCACGTCGCGCCGGACCGTCGTGACCGTCGATCCGGGCGGCCAACGCCTCGACGGTCGAATTCTCGAACAGCACCCGCAGCGGCACCGACGCGTCGAGCGCCGCCCCGATCCGCGAGACCACCTGCGTGGCGATCAGCGAGTTGCCGCCGAGCGCGAAGAAGTCGTCGTCGAGACCGACCCGCTCGAGACCGAGCACCTCGGCGAACACACTCGCCACGATCTCCTCCACCGGAGTCGTCGCGGCACGAAACGCCTTGACCTCGAACACCGGCTCCGGCAACGCCTTCCGGTCCAGCTTGCCCGACGCGTTCAGCGGCAACTCCGCGAGCACCACGAACGCCGACGGCACCATGTACGACGGCAGCACGTGCCCCACCGCCGACCGGGCCTCGTCCTCGTCGAACACGGCACCGGCGGTCGTGACCACGTACGCCACCAGCTGCTCGGCGCGGACCAGCACGACCGCCTGCGCCACCGCAGGAACCTCCAGCAGCGCCGCCTCGATCTCGCCGAGTTCGATGCGCAGACCACGCAGCTTGACCTGGAAGTCCGTGCGGCCCAGGTACTCGAGCTCCCCACCGGCGGTCCACGTCACCAGATCACCGGTGCGGTACAACCGCTCCCCCGCCGCCCCGAACGGGTTCGCCACGAACCGATCCGCGGTCAGATCCGACCGGCCGACGTACCCGCGCGCGAGCTGCACACCCGCCAGATACAACTCACCCGGCACCCCCACCGGCACCGGATGCAACCGCCCGTCGAGCACGAACACACCCGTGTTCCACACCGGCGCACCGATCGGCACCGACACCACATCCGCGTCGGTCACCTCGTGGAACGTCACATCCACCGCGGCCTCGGTCGGCCCGTACAGGTTGTGCACAACCACCGCCGGCAGCACCGACCGCACCCGGGCGGCGACCGCGGCGGCGAGGGCCTCACCGGACGCGAACACGTACCGCAGCGACGAGATCCCGCCGACCGCGGACTCGGCGACGAACACGGCGAGCATCGACGGCACGAAGTGCGCGACGGTCACCGACTCGGCGCGCATGACCGCCGCGAGATACCCCGGGTCGCGGTGCCCGTCCGGGGCCGCGACCACCAACCGCGCCCCCACCTGCAACGGCCAGAAGAACTCCCACACCGACACATCGAACGTGAACGGCGTCTTCTGCAACACCACATCCGCGCCGGTCAGCCCGTACCGCCCCTGCATCCACACCAGACGATTGACGATCGCCGCATGCGAGACCGCCACCCCCTTCGGCCGCCCCGTCGACCCCGACGTGAAGATCACATACGCCGTGTTCGACCCCCGCAACGGCGCCCGCCGCTCCGCATCGGACACCGGCGCACCCGAGTACCCCGACACATCCAACTCGTCGAGCACCAGAGTGCGGACAGAGCTCTCCCCCGGCACCACGAACCCGTCCCGCGTCGTGGTCAACACCACCACCGGCGCCGCCACCTCGAGGATGTACCCGTTGCGCTCGGCCGGCTGATCCGGATCCAGCGGCACATACCCGCCCCCGGCCTCCACCACCGCATACATCCCCACCAGCAGATCGATCGACCGGCGCATCGCCAACCCCACCAGCGACTCCGGCCCCACCCCCACCGACACCAGATGCCGCGCCAACCGCCGCACCCGCCCGGCGAACTCCCCGTACGTCAGCGACACACCGTCGAACGTCACCGCCGGCGCCTGCGGCGACCGCCGCACCTGCTCCTCGAACAACCCCACCAACGTCACCGCCGGCACCGCATGCCCCGTGTCGTTCCACACCTCGAGCACCCGCGACCGCTCCCCCGGCTCGAGGATCTCCAGATCCCCCACCGCCACCGACGGATCGGCCACCACCTCCTCGAGCACCCGCACGAACCGCGCCGCGAACCCCGCCACCGTCGACGCATCGAACAGATCCGTCGCATAGGTGATCTCGGCGACGAGCCCGTCGGCTCCGCCGTCGTCGTCCGTGGACTCGGACAGCGTCAGCTGCAGGTCGAACTTGGCCACCGAGGTGTCGATGGCTTGTGTCTCCAGGACGAGCCGGGGCAGCTCCACGTGGGTCGACCCGAGATTCTGGAAGGCCAGCATGACCTGGAACAGCGGGTGCCGCGCCGTCGACCGGGCGGGATTGAGCACCTCCACCAGCCGCTCGAACGGCACGTCCGCGTGCGCGAACGCACCGAGCGCGGCCTCCCGGGCGCGGGCGAGCTGCTCGGTGAACGGCTGGTCCGGGTCCACCTGGGTCCGCAGCACCAGGGTGTTGACGAACATGCCGACCACGTTGTCGAGTTCCTGCTCGCCGCGACCGGCCACCGGGGTGCCGACGGCGATGTCGTCGGTCCCCGACAACCGCGCCAGCAGCACCGACAGCGCCGCGTGCACCACCATGAACAGCGTGGTGCCGTGCCGGCGCGCGACGTCGTCGAGCGCGGAATGGACCTCGGCGGACACGACGAACCGCTCGGTGCCGCCGCGGAACGACTGCCGTGCCGGCCGCGGCCGGTCCGACGGCAGGTCGAGCTGGTCGGGCAGCCCGGCGAGGGTGGTGCGCCAGTAGGCGAGCTGGTCGGCGATCAGCGACTCCGGGTCGCTCTCGGAGCCGAGAAGTTCGTGCTGCCACAGTGTGTAGTCCGCGTACTGCACCGGCAGCGGCGGCCACGCGGGACGCTCCCACTCGATGCGCGCGGCGTAGGCGGCCATGACGTCGCGTGCGACCGGTCCCATCGACCAGCCGTCGGCGGAGATGTGGTGCATGACGATCGCCAGCACGTGCTCGGTCGGGTCGATCTCGAACAGGTGGGCCCGCACGGGCACCTCGCGGGTCACGTCGAACCCGGTGGACGCGAGCGCCGAGATCTCCTGCTGCAGGTTCTCTTCCGTGATCGACGTCGGCGTCAGGTTGGGCACCGCCGTGGCAGCGTCCGTGACGACCTGCATCGGCCCGTCGGGCCCCTCGGGGTAGACGGTTCGGAGCGACTCGTGCCGGTCGATGACGTCCATGATGGCGACCTGCAGCGCGGTGATGTCGAGTTCACCGGACAGTCGCAGCGCGAAGGGCAGGTTGTAGGTGGCCGATTCGGGCTCGAACCGGTTCAGGAACCACATGCGCTGTTGGGCCAGGGACAGCGGGATCCGGTCGGGGCGCGGCTGGGCCACGAGCGGGATGCGGCGGCCGGCGCCGGCACGGTGTTCGACCCGCGCGGCCAGCGCGACGACGGTCGACGCCTCGAACAGCAGACGCACGGGCACCTGGGTGTCGAGGGCCGCACCGAGCCTGGACACGAGCTGGGTCGCGACGAGCGAGTTGCCACCGAGCTCGAAGAAGTCGTCGTCCAGCCCGACCCGGTCGATGCCGAGGACGCTCTCGAATGTGCCCGCGACGATCTCCTCGATCGGCGTGGTGGGGGCGCGGAAGGCCCGCGCCTCGAACACCGGCTCGGGCAGTGCCTTGCGGTCCACCTTGCCGTTCGGGGTGAGGGGGACGGCGTCGAGGACGACGCAGACCGAGGGAACCATGTAGGACGGCAGGAATCCGGCGACGTACCCGGTGAGCTCCTCGCTGTCGAGTCCCGCCTCGCCGTGGACGTAGGTGACCAGAGTGGTCTGCCCCGAGGGCATTTCGTGCCCGATCGTGGTGGCGAAGTCGACGGCGGGGTGCGAGAGGTAGGCGGCGTCGATCTCCCCCAGTTCGATACGGTAGCCGCGGACCTTGACCTGGAAGTCGGTCCGCCCGGCGTACACCAGCCGGCCCTCGTCGTCCCACCGTACGACGTCGCCGGTGCGGTACATGCGCTCGCCCGGCGCGCCGAACGGGGAGGCGACGAAACGGTCCGCCGTCAGTGCGGGCCGCCGGTGGTAGCCACGCGCGAGCGCGTCCCCGGTCAGGTACAGCTCCCCGGACACGCCGACCGGAACGGGGTGCAGCCGCGCGTCGAGCACGAGGGCACCGACCCCGGCCACGGGGGTGCCGATGGTGATGGGCTCGCCCGGGTGCAGTTCGCCGCGGGTGGTGACGATCGTGGTTTCGGTCGGGCCGTACGCGTTGAAGTAGCGGCGGCCGGGCGACCAGCGGGCGACCAGATCGGCGGTGGAGACGTCGCCGCCGACGTTGAGGACGCGCAGCGTGTCGAGATCGCGGGGGTCGACCGATCCGAGCACGGCGGGGGTGATGACGGCATGGGTCACCCCGTACGTCTCGATCAGGTCGTGCAGTTCGGTGCCACCCAGCACGTTCGCGGGTGTCACGACGAGTTCGGCGCCGGAGGAGCCGGCCATCAGCCACTCGAGCACCGACGGGTCGAAGCTGGGCGCGCACACGTGCAACACCCGTGACCGCTCGGTGACGCCGTACAGTTCGACGCTCTCCTGCACGAGCGCGGCGAGCCCGTGGTGGGTCACGGCGACGCCCTTCGGCAGGCCCGTCGACCCCGAGGTGTAGATCATGTACGCGACGTGGTCGAGGCGCAGCGGCGCGAGCCGGTCGGCGTCGCCGAGCGGCGCGGCCGAGGCCCGTTCGATCGCCGCGCGGGTCTCGTCGGCGTCGAGGGCGTTCCAGTCGAAATCCGCCGGCAGCTCCGGCAGGTGCGCGGCGGTGGTCAGACCGAGGACGGCGCCGGAGTCCCGGACGATGTGCCGGATGCGTTCGACCGGGTGGGCGGGATCGATCGGCACGTACGCGGCGCCGGTCTTGGCGACGGCCCACACGCAGTGCACCATCTCCGCGGAGCGCGGGAAGGCCAGGGCCACAATCGTCTCGGGTCCGACACCGCTGTCGACGAGGACGCGGGCGAGGCGGTTGGACCACTCGTCGAGCTCCCGGTACGTCAGGGCCGACTCGCCGCATCGGACGGCGATCGTATCGGGCGCGAGATCCACTCCAGCCGTGAGCAGTTCGACGAGCGGTCGCTCCGCACGATGGAGTTCGGGGCCGCGGACCGAGACGAGCCGGGCCTCCTCCTCGGGCGCGAGGAGGTCGATGTCACCGACGGGCGTGGCCGCATCGGCGACGATCGCTTCGAGGATCCGCACGAAACGCTGCCCGAAGACGTCGACGGTGTCGGTGTCGAACAGGTCGGTCGCGTACTCGAACACGGCATTGACGCCGGCCGGGCGCCCCTCGTCGTCGGTCCGCTCGACGAGCCACAGCTGCAGGTCGAACTTCGCGATCGGCACGTCGAACTCGGCCGCGGTGGCGCGCACCCCGGAGAACGAAATGTCGCGCGTTCCAGGAGATTCCACCGCCAGCGCAGCCTGGAACAACGGGTGCCGAGCCGTGGACCGGGGCGGCTTGAGGACCTCCACGAGCCGCTCGAACGGGACGTCCGCATTGGAGAAGGCGCTCAGATCGGAGTCGCGGACCCGGTCGAGGAGTTCCTCGAAGCGCGCACCCGGATCGACCCGGGTACGCAGCACCAGCGTGTTGACGAACATGCCGATCAGGTCGTCGAGCAGACGATCACCACGGCCGGCGACGACACTGCCGACGGCGATGTCGTCGGATCCGCTCAGTCTCGACAGGAGGACGGCGTACGCGGAGTGCATCACCATGAACAGCGACGCGTGGTGCGAGCGGGCGACCTCGACGAGACCACGGTGGGTCTCGGCCGAGATCACGAACCGGCGCTTGTCGCCGCGGTAGGTGGCGACCGCCGGGCGGGGACGATCCGCGGGCAGGTCGAGCTGATCCGGGATGCCGTCGAGTTCCCGAGTCCAGTAGGCGATCTGCTGCGCGGAGATCGAGTTCGGGTCGGATTCGAGACCGAGCACGTCGCGCTGCCACAGCGCGTAGTCGGCGTACTGCACCGGGAGCGCGGACCAGCCGGGTTCGGAGCCGGCCGCCCGCGCCGCGTATGCGGCAACGATGTCGCGCACGAGCGGCTCGAAGGACGACCCGTCGGCGGCGATGTGGTGCAACACCATCGCCAGGACGAACTCGTCGTCCGCCAGCCGGTACAGCGCGATCCGGAACGGCACGTCGACGGCGACGTCGAACCCGCGCTGTGCCAGGGCCACGACCCGGTCGTGCAGCTCGGACGCGGTGATGTCGAGCACGGGGACCCGGCTGTCGACGTGTTCGACCGGCAGGATCACCTGTTGCGGTTCCCCGTCGACGGCCGGGTAGACGGTCCGCAGCGTCTCGTGCCGGGAGACGACGTCGCCGAAGGCGGCGTCGAGGGCGGCCGGATCGAGCGGACCGGTCAGCCGCACCGTGAAGGGCAGGTTGTAGGCGGCGGTGCCGGCGTCGAATCGGTTGAGAAACCAGATCCGCTGCTGCGCCGTCGAGAGGGGCAGCACGTCCGGCCGCGGGCCCGCGACGAGCGGCCGGCGGGCACCCGATCCGGACTGTCGTGCCACCCGGGCCGCGAGGCCCACGACGGTGGACGACTCGAACAGCACCCGCACCGGAACCTGGGTGTCCATGGCGGAGCCGATCCGGGACACGAGCTGGGTGGCGACGAGCGAGTTGCCGCCGAGTTCGAAGAAATCGTCGTCGAGGCCGACCTCGGCGACTCCCAGGACCTCGGAGAACGTCTCGGCCACGACCCGTTCGGCGGCGGTGCGCGGCGCCCGGAATATGCGGGCGCTGTTGAACACCGGCTCGGGCAGGGCCTTGCGGTCGAGCTTGCCGCTGGTGTTGAGCGGGAACGCGTCGAGCACCATCAGCGACGCCGGAACCATGTACGACGGCAGCGCCCGGCCCAGCGCCTCGGTCAGCGCCTCGGTGTCGATCGCGTGGCCGGGGGCGGCGACGAGGTAGCCGACGAGCTGGTCGCCGGTCGCCGTCGGCACCACGAGCACGACGGCCTGCGAGACCTCCGGGGCGGCGAGCAGGACCGCCTCGATCTCGCCCAGCTCGATGCGCTGACCCCGGAACTTGACCTGGAAGTCGGTCCGGCCGATGTAGTCGAGGTATCCGGCACCGTCCGCGCCGAGGCACCACAACACGAGGTCGCCGGTGCGGTACATCCGGTCGCCCGGGGCACCGAACGGATCGGCGAGGAACCGGTCGGCGGTGAGGTCGGGGCGGCGCAGGTAGCCGCGCGCGAGCTGGACCCCGGCGAGGTACAGTTCGCCGGGCCTGCCGGGCGGCACGGGCCGCAGCCGGTGGTCGAGGACGTAGACGCGGCTGTTCCACTGGGGGACGCCGATCGGGACGGTGGTCACGTCCTCGGCCGTGGCGCGATGGTAGGTGATCGAGACCGCGGCCTCGGTGGGTCCGTAGAGGTTGTGCAGCTGCGCGGGGCACAGCTGGGCGAACGCGGCCGCCGTCTCGGCCGGCAGCGCCTCACCGATCACGAACACGTGACGCAGCGTGTCGCACGAGCCGGGCCGGGCATTGGCGACGAACACCGTGAGCATCGACGGCACGAAGTCGGTGACGGTGACCCCGTGTTCGGCGATCCGGTCGGCCACGTACATCGGGTCGCGGTGGCCGTCGGGGGTGGCGATCACCAGGGTCGCCCCCACACGCAGTGGCATGAAGAAGCCCCACAGCGACACGTCGAACGTCGTCGCGGTCTTCTGCAGGTACACGTCGGACGCCGACAGCGCGTACTGGTCGTTCATCCACCGGATCTGGTTGTCGATCGCCCGGTGCGTGACCGCGACACCCTTGGGACGCCCGGTGGAGCCCGAGGTGAAGATGACGTAGGCGGTGCTGTCGAGGCGTACCGGCCCGAGCCGGTCGGCGTCGGTGAGCGGGCGCGTGTCCAGTCCGGTGAGATCGATGCGGTCGATCTCGACCACATCGAGGCCGGCGGGCAGATCCACCCGGTCACGCGCGGTCGTGACCACGCAGACGGGCCGGGCGGTGTCGAGAATGTAGGCGGTCCGGTCCGCGGGGTGATCCGGGTCGATCGGCACCCAGGCGCCGCCGGCCTCGAGGATCGCGTACATGCCGACGAGCAGTTCGAGCGAACGCCGCACCGACAGTCCGACCAGGGACTCCGGTCCGACGCCGCGCGCGACGAGCAGCCGCGCGAGCGCGTTCACGCGGGCGTCGAATTCCGCGTACGTCAGGCTTTCGCCCTCGTACACGAGGGCCGTGGCGTCGGGTGTGCGTGCCACCTGCTCCTCGAACTCCGCGAGCAGCGTGCGGTGGTCGACGGGGTGCTCGGTGCGATTCCACTCGGTGAGCACCCGGGCGGTCTCGGCGCCGGTTCCGAGGGGCAGGTCCCATACCCGCCGATCGGGATCGGCCGCGACGAATCGGTCGAAGAACTCCACGAACCGGGCGTGGTGCGCCCGGGACTCCTGCACGCCGTACAGGTTGGGGTTGGACTCGAAGTCGATGTGGGTGCGCGTGCCACCGCTCTTGTAGACGTTGACCCCGAGGTCCTCGATGAGACCGGTGGACAGGATGTTGATCCGTCCGACCATGTCGCCGAGGCGGACCTCGTTGTCGAACAGCATGATGTTGACCCACGGGCCGAAGAACGTGGAGCGGCCGCCGGCCGCACTCCCGGCGTCGCGGACGATGTCCTCGTGGCGGTACCGCTGGTGCCGCAGCGCTCCCGAGACGGCGGCGGTGGCCGACGCGACGAGCTGTCGCACGGTGGTGCCGGCGGCCACCTCGAGGCGCAACGGCACCACGTTGGAGACCATGCTGCCGGACCGGCGCAGTACCGCGGTGGTCCGCGCGGCGACGGGCAGGCTGAGCACGACGTCGGTGCGGCCGGTCATCTGGGCCATGTAGGCGGCGAAGGCGGCGATCACCGCGGTGGCGAGGCTGGTGTTCTCGCGTTCGGTGAAATGGTCGACGAGCTCCTCGACGCGGGCGCCGAGCGCGGCGCTGTCGATCCGGCTGACGGGGGCCGGCGGTGCGGGGCGGCCGGCCAGGCTGGTGGGTTCGTCGATGCCGTCGACGATCGTCGACCAGTACTCGCGGTCGGTGTCGAACCGCGGTGAGTTCCGGTACGCGATCTCGGCCTCGTACACGGTGCGCACGTCCGACGCCTTGTTGGGGCTGGGTTCGGCGCCCTCCACGGCGGCGGTGTAGAGCTCCGCGATCCGGGTCATGAAGGTCGCGGCGCCGAAACCGTCGAGCGCGAGGTGGTGGACGCGGTTGTACCAGAAGTAGCGGCGCTCGCCGATCTGCAGGACGGTGGCCGAGATCAGCCGGTCCTTGAGCACGTCGACCGGGGTGCTGCGGTCGGCGCGCATCCACTCCATCGCGGCCTCGCGCGGATCGTCCGCGTCCCGCAGGTCCACGTATCCGATGGAGGCGTCGAGGGTCGGATCGACGAGCTGGTACGGCTGCGCGTCGACCTCGAGGAACCGGAGGAAACCGGAGCCCATCTCGAGCGCGGCACGCGCGCTGGCCTCGAGCAGGAGGCCACGGTCGAGGTCGCCGACGAGCTCGACGTACTGGGCGATGTTCGCGGGCACCGACGGGTCGACGTGTTGCGCGAACCACATCCCGAGCTGTGCCGGAGAGAGGGGGAAGGCACCGTCCGGCACGTTCGCCGCGTTCGTGTTCGTCGCACCCGATCCGCCGACACCCAGCGAGTCCAAACCCCAACCTCTCTCTCACCGTCGGACGCAGGCCCGACCGTCGCGCCCGGTGACCCGGGCGAGCACCGTGCTCAGGTATATCTGCTGTTCAGGGGAGGAGCGTTACACGGCGGACAACGGCGCGAACGCCGCGAGACCCGCCGGGACAACGATCACCCCGCCTGTCGGCGCGGAGCTGCCCGAGCAGGTTACTCGCCGGTCGCCTTCCGGCCGCCTGACTTGCGCACCGGACCAATCTACAGGGTCGGTAAGGTCGGCTTCATCTTTGCCGCCGCGGTGTCGGAGCGGTCACCAGAGCACGGCGATGACGACGTTGAGGACACCGAGCGCACCGGCCGCGTGTGCCAGGGCTGCGGTCGAGCCCGGGTTCTGCCGCTCCTTCTTCAGACCGACGATCGCGAGTACGAGGATGACGACGGCGACGACGAGCTTGACACCGATCTTCATGTGGTTCAGGTCGGCGCCGTCCGCCTCGTTGAGCCCGACCAGCGCGAGTCCGGTCACCACCTGCAGGATCGCGCCGTGCAGCATGCCGGCCACCACGCGCGGTTCCTTGATCACGGCGAGCCAGGAGCCGATGATGCCGGCGAGGCCGATGAAGTGCAGGATGAGGAAGATGTCGATGGCGAGCGTCATGCGGCCATCGGACCACCCGAACAGGACAAATGTCCAGTCAGGTGATCCTCATCGCTCCCGGGCGGCGGTGGCGCGGGTCACCGCGCCTGCCGCTGCTGCGCATACCAGTCGAGCAACTCCGGTGCGTCGACCGCGCTGCGGTCGACGGTGCGGGCCGCGTCGGCCCCCTGGAACAGCCGCTTGATCGGCACCTCGAGCTTCTTGCCGGTGCGGGTGTGCGGGACACCGGGTGCGGCGACGATGTCGTCGGGCACATGTCGCGGTGAGGCCTGTTCGCGGATCACGGTGCGGATCTTCTCGCGCAGCGCGTCGTCGAGGGTGACGCCGTCGGCGAGCACCACGAACAGCGGCATCCAGTAGCCGCCGTCGGGCTGCTCGGCTCCGATGACGAGCGCTTCGAGGACCTCGGGGAGCTTCTCGACGGCCTGGTAGATGTCGGCGCTGCCCATCCGGACACCGTGCCGGTTGAGCGTCGAGTCGGAACGTCCGTGCATCACGACCGTCCCGCGCCCGGTGATCGTGATCCAGTCGCCGTGCCGCCACACCCCGGGATAGACCGAGAAGTACGCCTCGCGGTAGCGGTGCCCGTCCGGGTCGTTCCAGAAGCGGACCGGCATCGACGGCATCGGGGCGGTCACCACGAGTTCCCCCACGTCGCCGCGGACCGGGCGGCCCTGCTTGTCGAACGCATCGAGCGCGACGCCGAGATACGGCACCGACAGCTCACCCGGCCACACCGGCACGGTGCGCACGGCGCCGACGAACGCGGAGACGACATCCGTGCCGCCGGTGATGGACATGACGGGCACGTGCTCGCCGACGTTGTCGGCCAGCCACCGCGACGACGGCGCCGGCAGCGTCGACCCGGTGACGCCGATCGCGCGCAGCGCGGACAGGTCGTGGTCCCGCCGGGGCACGACGCCCGCCTTGATGCAGGCCAGCACGTACCCCGGGCTGGTGCCCAGGACGGTGACCCGTTCCTGTGCGGCGATCTCCCACAACCGGTCGACCCGCGGGTGCGACGGGCTGCCGTCGTAGCAGACGATCGTCGCCCCGACGAGCAGCCCGGCCGCCTGGAAGTTCCACATCATCCAGCTCGGGCTCGTGTACCAGAAGAAGGTGTCGTCGGATCCGAGGTCCGTGTGCAGCGACACCGCCTTCAGATGCTCGAGCAGGACACCGCCGTGCCCGTGCACGATGCCCTTCGGCAGACCGGTGGTCCCGGACGAGAACACGACCCACAGCGGATGGTCGAACGGCACCGGCTCGGGGCTCAGCGGGTGTTCCCCGACGGTGGCCGCCTCCCAGGTGAGCGCACCTTCGAGGTCCTGATGCGGGTCTGCGAGCCGGGGCACCACGACGGTCAGCGCCAGCGAGGGCAGCTGCTCCCGCAACCGGGCGACCGCCTCGGCGCGGGGGTGGGTGCGGCCGGCGAACCGGTAACCGTCGGCGGTGATCAGGGCGGTGGGGTCGAGTTGCCCGAGCCGGTCCAGGGCCGCGGGCGCCGAGTAGTCCTGACCGCAGGCCGCCCACACGGCGCCGATGCTTGCGGTGGCGAGCAGCGCGACCACGGCCTCGGGAATGTTCGGCAGGTAGCCGACGACGCGGTCGCCGACACCGACGCCGTGCTCGCGCAGGGTGGCGGCCAGCGCGGCCGTCTGCCTGGCGAGTTCGGCCCAGCTCAGCTCGGTGCGTTTCCCGTCCTCACCGACGTGCACGATCGCGGGGCGGTCGTCGCGCGCGTGCCGCAGGGCGTGCTCCGCATAGTTCAGGCGCGCCCCCGGGAACCAGACGGCCCCGGGCATCGTGGCGTCGTCCAGCGCGGGTCCCGGGTCGGTGCGCGACCGTACGTCGAACCAGTCCCACACGTCCTGCCAGAACGGTCCGAGATTGTCGACGGACCACCGCCACAGGGCGTGGTAGTCGGGGAGGGAGACGCCGTGGCGCCGTTCGACCCATCGGGCGAAGGCGGTGAGGCGGGCGCTCGCGACGTCCTGTTCGGTGGGGGTCCACTGGGGCGGGATCTGCGTGTCGGTCATGCCGTCGCGCTCCCTCGGTGATCACCCGAGCGGGCCTCGACGGCGCGGTGCAGGATCTGCTCGGCGTGCCGCAGCACCGGCGCATCGACCATCCGGCCCTCGAACTGGAACACCCCCCGCTCCTCCGGCACCGCCGCCAGCACCCGCCGCGCCCACGCCACATCCTGCTCGCTCGGCGCATACGCCGACCGGATCACCCCCACCTGACCCGGATGGATCGCCACCTTCGCATCGAACCCCACCGCCACCGCATCGAGCGCCTCCGCCCGCAACCCGTCGTGATCCCGGATGTCCAGGAACACCGAATCCAGGGCGAACCGCCCGTACGCCTTCGCCGCCAGCAACGCCTGCGACCGCACGTGCCGCGCCACGTCCCGATACGTCCCGTCGGCCCGGCGCGAGGACTGCCCACCCAGCCCCACCACGAGATCCTCCGCCCCCCACATCAACCCCACCGTGCCCGCGGCCAGCGCGATCTCGTCGACCTTCAACGCCCCCAACGGCGACTCGATCAACGCCACCACCTCCCGCGGCGCCAACGACGTCACCTGCTGCGCCGACTCGCACTTCGCCAGCATCACCCGGGTGTAGTTCGTGACCGCCAGCGCCTTCAGATCGGCGTCGTGCTCGTCGGTGCCGGCCGGGTTCACCCGCACCACCGTGCGAGTGGGATCGAGCGCGGTGTCCTGCAGGCACTTGCGGGCATAGTCCTTGTCCCCCGGCGCCACCCCGTCCTCGAGATCGAGGATCACCACGTCCGCCGTCGCAGCCGCCTTACCGAACCGCTCCGGCCGATCGGCCGGACAGAACAACCACGCCGGGCCGCCGACGCCGTACATAGAGACCTCCTCCATCGGTGATCTCTTCGATGATGCTGTCCGCAGGGCCCCCTGTCAGGGCATTTGCCCAGGATCCGCGCGCCGGATAGTCGTACGCGCGGGAAATGTCAGGTGTGTACGACTGGGCGGCGGGCGGATCTGTCGGTGCCGCGGACGCGGTCAGCGGTCGGCGGCCGCGGCGGACTCCTCGGCGCGGTGCAGGATCTGCTCGGCGTGCCGCAGCACCGGCGCATCGACCATCCGGCCCTCGAACTGGAACACCCCCCGCTCCTCCGGCACCGCCGCCAGCACCCGCCGCGCCCACGCCACATCCTGCTCACTGGGCGCATACGCCGACCGGATCACCCCCACCTGACCCGGATGGATCGCCACCTTCGCATCGAACCCCACCGCCACCGCATCGAGCGCCTCCGCCCGCAACCCGTCGTGATCCCGGATGTCGAGAAACACCGAATCCAGGGCGAACCGCCCGTATGCCTTCGCCGCCAGCAACGCCTGCGACCGCACGTGCCGCGCCACGTCCCGATACGTCCCGTCGGCCCGGCGCGAGGACTGCCCACCCAGCCCCACCACGAGATCCTCCGCCCCCCACATCAACCCCACCGTGCCCGCGGCCAGCGCGATCTCGTCGACCTTCAACGCCCCCAACGGCGACTCGATCAACGCCACCACCTCCCGCGGCGCCAACGACGTCACCTGCTGCGCCGACTCGCACTTCGCCAGCATCACCCGGGTGTAGCTCGTGACCGCCAGCGCCTTCAGATCGGCGTCGTGCTCGTCGGTGCCGGCCGGGTTCACCCGCACCACCGTGCGAGCGGGATCGAGCGCGGTGTCCTGCAGGCACTTGCGGGCATAGTCCTTGTCCCCCGGCGCCACCCCGTCCTCGAGATCGAGGATCACCACGTCCGCCGTCGCAGCCGCCTTACCGAACCGCTCCGGCCGATCCGCCGGACAGAACAACCACGCCGGGCCGCCGACGGCGGGCACGGACCTCATGCCTGCTCCTCCCCGGCCGGCCGGCACTGGACCAGCGTCTGGCGCACCGCGACCGCGACGACGTCGCCGCGCTGGTTGCGCGCCGTGTGCTCGAGCGTGACGATCCCCTGCCCGGGACGGGACTTGGACGCACGCTTGTCGGTGACCAGTGTCTCGGCGTAGAGGGTGTCGCCGTGGCGGACCGGCGCGGGGAACTTGATCTCCGAGAACCCGAGGTTGGCGACGATCGTGCCCTGCGTCAGCTGCGCCACCGACAACCCGACGAGAGTGGACAGGGTGAACATCGAATTCACCAGGCGCTCACCGAATTCGGTGCCCTCGCTGTAGGCGGCGTCGAGGTGCAGCGCCTGCGTGTTCATCGTCATCGTGGTGAACGCGACGTTGTCGGCCTCGGTGACGGTGCGGCCGGGGCGGTGCTCGTAGACGGTGCCGACCTCGAACTCCTCGAACCACAGTCCGCGCTGGGTGACCCGGGTGCTCACAGGCCGAGCTCCCGCGCCACCAGCATGAGCTGGACCTCGGTCGTGCCCTCGCCGATCTCGAGGATCTTGCTGTCCCGGTAGTGCCGCGCGACGGCGTACTCGTTCATGAAGCCGTAGCCGCCGTGGATCTGCGTCGCATCGCGCGCGTTGTCCATCGCCGCCTCCGACGCGACCAGCTTGGCGATGGCAGCCTGCTTCTTGAACGGCTTGCCGGCCAGCATGAGGGCCGCGGCGTCGTAGTAGGCGGCGCGGGCGGCGTGGGCCCGTGCCTCCATCCGGGCGATCTTGAAGGCGATCGCCTGGTTCCGGCCGATGGGACGGCCGAAGGCCTCGCGCTCCTTCGCGTACTTGACCGACTCGTCGACGCAGCCCTGTGCGGCACCGGTGGACAGGGCGGCGATCGCGATGCGGCCCTCGTCGAGGATGCGCAGGAAGTTCGCGTAGCCACGGCCCCGCTCCCCGAGCAGGTTCTCCGCCGGGACCCGCACATCGGTGAAGCTCAGCGGGTGGGTGTCCGAGGCGTTCCAGCCGACCTTGTTGTAGGCGGGCTCGGCCACGAAGCCCGGGGTGTCGGTGGGCACGACGATCGTGGAGATCTCCTTCTTGCCGTCCCGCTCGCCGGTGACGGCGGTGACGGTGACGATCTCGGTGATGTCGGTGCCGGAGTTGGTGATGAACTGCTTGCTGCCGTTGATGATCCACTGATCACCGTCGAGTTTGGCGGTGGTCTTGGTGCCGCCGGCGTCGCTGCCCGCGCCGGGCTCGGTCAGCCCGAACGCGCCCAGGGCCCGGCCGGCCGCGAGCTGCGGCAGCCACTTGCGCTTCTGCTCCTCGGTGCCGAAGCGGTAGATCGGCATGGCGCCGAGCGAGACGCCGGCCTCGAGGGTGATGGCCACGGACTGGTCGACCTTGCCGAGTTCCTCGAGGGCGAGGCACAGCGCGAAGTAGTCGCCGCCCTGTCCGCCGTACTCCTCGGGGAACGGCAACCCGAACAGGCCGAGATCGGCCATGCCCTTGACGACCTCGTACGGAAAGGTGTGGTTGGCGTCGTGCTCGGCGGCGACGGGCGCGACGACGCTCCGCGCGAAGTCGGCGACGGTGTCCTTCAGGTCCCGGTAGTCGTCGGGAAGCTGTCCGGTGGAGAGGTAGTCGGTCATCTGCTGTGTCCTAGCTTTCGGTGGTGTCGGTGGGAACGACGCGGGCGAGGAGCTGGTCGACCTTGACCTGGTCCCCGGGGGCGACGAGAAGTTCGACGGTGCCGTCGACCGGCGTGGTCAGGGCGTGCTCCATCTTCATCGCCTCGACGACGACGACGGTCGTGCCGGCGGTGACGGCGGCCCCCGCCTCGACGGGCACGGCGATGACGGTGCCGGGCATCGGGCTGGTCAGCTCGGCCTCACCGGCGTGGGCGTCGGCGCCGCGGATGCTCGCCTCGCGCGCCTCACGCACCGGCCAGGTGCCGCCGTCGCCGGCGAGCCACAGCTGCCCGTCGCCCTCGGCGACGCGGAACTCCGAGCGCACCCCGTCGAGCGTGACCGCGAGGCGGTCCCCTTCGAATCGAGCGGTGAGCACGCGCTCCGGGCCGTCCTCGATCCGCGCGGTGGCGGCCCCCGGGGTGCCGTTCAGGTGCACGTGGTCGGTGCGGGTGGGGGTGTGCAGCCGCACGGTGGTCGGCGCGGATCCGCCGACGCGCCAGCCGGTGGGCCGGTCCCACGGATCGACGGGGGCGTGGCTCGACGCGGCGGGCCAGCGTCGCAGCCACCGGTGCGCGGCCGCGGCGACGAGCACCGCATCGGGGGTGTCCGGGGCGGCGTAGTCGCCGAGGCGGCGGTCGAGCAGTCCGGTGTCGAGGTTCCCGGCCTGCACGTCGGGGTCGGCGAGCAGGAAGCGGGCGAAGTCGATGTTGGTGACCACCCCGAGGACCGCGGTGTCGGCCAGGGCCCGGTCGAGACGGCGCAGCGCGGCGGCCCGGTCGGGTCCGTGCGCGATCACCTTCGACAGCATCGGGTCGTAATCACTGCCGACGACCGTGCCCACCTCGAGACCGGAGTCGACGCGTACGCCGGACCCTTCCGGCTCGACGACGTCGACCACGGTGCCGCCGGTGGGCAGGAACCCGCGGGCGGGGTCTTCGGCGTAGACGCGGGCCTCGATCGCATGCCCGGTCAGGGTGATCTCGTCCTGCGCGAAACCGAGCGCCTCACCCGCGGCGACGCGCACCTGCCACTCCACCAGGTCCAGTCCGGTGACCATCTCGGTGACGGGGTGCTCGACCTGGAGGCGGGTGTTCATCTCCATGAAGAAGAACTCGTCCGGCGCGTCCGCGGAGACGATGAACTCGACCGTGCCGGCGCCGGTGTAGTCGACGCTGCGGGCGGTGTTGCACGCCGCTTCGCCGATCCGGGCGCGGGTGGCCTCGTCGAGCAGCGGCGACGGGGCCTCCTCGATCACCTTCTGGTGGCGGCGCTGCAGGCTGCACTCACGCTCGCCGAGATGGACGACGTTGCCGTGGGTGTCGGCGAGGATCTGTACCTCGATGTGCCGCGGGCGCTGCACGAAGCGCTCCAGGAAGAGGGTGTCGTCGCCGAACGCGGAGGCGGCCTCGCGTCGCGCCGAGGCGAGCGCCTCGGCGAGCTGCCCGGATTCGGTGACCAGGCGCATGCCCTTGCCGCCGCCGCCGGCGGACGGCTTGATCAGCACCGGGTATCCGATGTCGCCCGCCGCCGCGATCAGTTCGTCGTCGGTCAGGCCGGGCCGGGAGATGCCCGGCACGACGGGGACGTCGAACGCGGCGACGGCGTTCTTGGCGGTGATCTTGTCGCCCATGACCTCGATGGCCTTGGCGGGCGGGCCGAGGAACACGATCCCGGCGTCGGCGCAGGCCTGGGCGAATCCCGAGTTCTCGGACAGGAAGCCGTAACCGGGGTGGATCGCCTGTGCGCCGGTGCGCCGCGCGGCATCGATCACCTTGGCGATGTCGAGGTAGCTCTCCCGGGCGGCGGCGGGGCCGAGGCGCACCGCGGTGTCGGCCTCCCGCACGTGCCGGGCGCCTGCGTCGGCGTCGCTGTACACGGCGACGGAGCGGATCCCCATCTGCCGCAGCGTGCGGATCACCCGCACCGCGATCTCCCCGCGGTTGGCGACCAGAACGGTATGGAACATCCCGGCTGGGCCGGTGGTATCGAACATGTTCAACTGCCTCACATCCGGAAGACGCCGTAGGAAACCGGCTCGAGGGGCGCGTTCGCACACGCCGACAGGGCCAGGCCGAGAACTTCCCGCGTGTCGGCGGGATCGATGATGCCGTCGTCCCACAGCCGCGCGGTCGAGTAGTAGGGGTTGCCCTGGTGCTCGTACTGTTCGCGGATCGGGGCCTTGAACGCCTCCTCCTGCTCGGCGGTCCAGGGCGTGCCGGACGCGTCGAGCTGGTCCGAACGCACCGTCGCCAGCACGGAGGCGGCCTGCTCGCCGCCCATCACCGAGATGCGCGCGTTGGGCCACATCCACAGGAACCGGGGCGAGTACGCCCGCCCGCACATCGAGTAGTTGCCGGCGCCGTAGGAGCCGCCGACGACGACGGTCAGTTTGGGGACACGCGCGCACGCGACCGCGGTGACCATCTTGGCGCCGTGCTTGGCGATGCCGCCGGCCTCGTAGTCCCGGCCGACCATGAAGCCGGAGATGTTCTGCAGGAACAGCAGCGGGATCGAGCGCTTGTCGCACAGCTCGATGAAGTGGGCGCCCTTCTGGGCGGATTCGCCGAACAGCACGCCGTTGTTGGCGATGATGCCGACCGGGTGGCCGTGGATGCGGGCGAACCCGGTGACCAGGGTCTTGCCGTACTCGGCCTTGAATTCGGAGAAGCTCGAACCGGGTCCGGTCGGGTCGCCGTCGACGAGGCGCTCGATGACCTCGTGCACGTCGTAGGGGGTGCGCGGGTCGGTGGGCACCACGTCGTAGAGCTCGGCCGGATCCGCGGCGGGCGCGAAGGTCGGCGCGACGTCCCACGGCCGGGGGGTGCGGGGCCCGAACGTGGCGACGATGGCGCGCACCTTGTTCAGGGCGTCGCGGTCGTCCTCGGCGAGGTGGTCGGTGACGCCGGAGACCTTCGAGTGCAGGTCGCCGCCGCCGAGTTCCTCCGCGGTGACGACCTCGCCGGTGGCGGCCTTCACCAGCGGCGGACCGCCGAGGAAGATGGTGCCCTGGTTGCGGACGATGACGGCCTCGTCGCTCATCGCGGGCACGTAGGCGCCGCCCGCGGTGCACGAGCCGAGGACCGCGGCGATCTGCGGGATGCCCTTGGCGCTCATGGTGGCCTGGTTGTAGAAGATGCGGCCGAAGTGCTCGCGGTCGGGGAACACCTCGTCCTGCCGCGGCAGGAACGCCCCGCCGGAGTCGACCAGGTACAGGCACGGCAGCTGGTTCTGCAGCGCGATCTCCTGGGCCCGCAGATGCTTCTTCACCGTCACCGGGTAGTAGGTGCCGCCCTTGACGGTGGCGTCGTTGGCGACGATGACGCATTCGCGGCCGGACACCCGTCCGATGCCGGCGATCATCCCGGCACCGGGGCACTCGTCGTCGTACATGCCGTTCGCGGCCAGCGGCGCGATCTCGAGGAATGCGCTGCCGGGATCGAGCAGGGCGTCGACGCGCTCGCGGGGCAGCAGCTTCCCGCGGGCGACGTGCCGTTCCCGGGCCTTCTCGCTGCCGCCGAGAGCGGCGGTCGCGAGCTTGTCGCGCAGCTCGGTGACCAGCTGGACGTGCTGCTCGCGGTAGGTCCGCGCAGCGGTTGTCAGGGGGGTTGTCACAGTACAGTCCTCGCCTTGGGGTGGGCGCCTGAGTTAATACTCGATAACTGAAAATGAGGTTAGCTGTGATTAACTGAGTTGTCCAGACCCCGTCAGGAAGGAACGGTGCGGCCGATGACCGAGCTGAAGCCGGACACCGACGAACAGCTGCTCACCGCACGCGGCCGGGCCAAGGCCGACCGGCGACGGCAGCTGCTCCAGGCCGCCGCGCGCCTCGTCGCCGAGCGCGGGTTCAACGGCGTACGACTCGAGGACCTCGGGGCAGCGGTGGGCATCAGCGGCCCCGCCGTCTACCGGCACTTCCCCAACAAGGACGCGCTGCTCGTCGAGCTGCTGGTCGACATCAGCCGTCGCCTGCTGGCCGGCGGCACCGACGTGGTCGACCACACCGACGATCCCCGGCGCACGCTCGACCGCCTGGTGGACTTCCACCTCGACTTCGCGCTCGGGGAACCGGACCTGATCCGGGTGCAGGACCGGGAGCTGCAATCCCTCCCGGCGGACGCCCGCCGGGAGGTGCGCCAGACCCAGCGGCGCTACGTCGAACTGTGGGTGGGCGCCCTGCGCCGCCTCGACCCCACCCTGGGAGAGTCCGACGCACGGACCATGGCGCATGCCGCCTTCGGGCTCATCAACTCGACCCCGCACAGCGCCGACCGGTCCTCCCCCGCCGCGACCCGGGCGGTGTTGCGCCACATGACCCTGGCCGCACTGGGCGCCGAGCGGGCCGGGGACCCCGAATCCGACGCCTGAACAGGCACGGAGCCCCGCCCGGATCACCGGACGGGGCTCCCATCGTGCTGCCGTTACCGGCACTGCACTGCTGCTACCGGACCTTGTCCCTCGTCATCGAGGTGTAGGCCAGGGTCAGCACCGCGGCGACGGCGATACTGATGATCCAGCGCCACCAGTCGATGCCGGGCGTATCACCCTGATCGCTGATCATGCCCCAGATCCAGTAGCCGATCAGGGCGCCGACGATGCCGATGACGATGGTGATGAGCCACCCCATCGCCTGCTTTCCGGGAATCACCAGCCGTGCGAGCACACCGATGACCGCACCGAAGATGATCGTGCCGATGATCTCTCCCATCACGGGCTCCTCTCTCGGAACATCGAACCGTGGGGACGGTATGCCACAGAGTGCGCGGAATATGCGCGCTTCGGGAGAATTCCGGTAAATCTTCTGCAAAATGTTGCGCGGGCCCGCAGATGCGCCCCGGCCGGCCGCCGGGGCGCATCCCGCGATCAGGCGTCGTGGAGGATGACCCCGCGGATGTTCTTGCCGTCGCGCAGGTCCTGGTAGCCCTGGTTGACCTCCTCCAGGCTGTAGCGATGGGTGACCAGCTCGTCGAGCTTCAGCTGGCCCGCGTCGTACAGGCGCAGCAGCCGCACGATGTCGTACTGCGGGTTGGCCGAGCCGAACAGCGAGCCCTTGATGGTCTTCTGGAACAGGGTCAGTTCCGTTCCGGACACGTGCACCGTGAGCTTCTCCGGGTTGGCCAGGCCGGTGATGACGACGGTGCCGCCCTTGCCGACGATCGAGGTGGCCGCCGAGACGACCTCCTCGTCGACGGTGCCGACGAGGATCAGGGCAGCGTCGGCGCCCTGGCCCCAGCTCAGCTCGTTGACCTTCTCGGCCGCCTCGGCGGCAGTGGCGAAGGCGTGCGTGGCACCGAACTTCAGGGCGGTGTCGCGCTTGAACTCCACCGGGTCGACGACCACGACGTACTTGGCGCCCGCGTGCACGGCACCCTGGACGGCGTTGATGCCGAGACCGCCGATGCCGTAGATCACGACGATGTCGCCGGCGCGGACGTCCCCGGCGTACACCGCGGTGCCCCAGCCGGACGGCACACCGCAGCCGACGAGCACGGCGGTCTCGAGCGGGAGCCAGTCGTCGACCTTGACCACCGAGTGCTGCGAGATGGTGGCGCGCTCGGCGAACGTGCCGAGCATGCACATCGCGCCGAAGTCGGTGCTGCCGGAGTGGAACCGGAACGAGCCGTCCGGCATGCAGCCCTCGAGGATGGTGGCCCCCATGTCGCACAGGTTCTGCCGGCCCGTCGAGCAGTACCGGCAGGTCCCGCAGTTCGGGATGAAGCTGCACACGACGTGGTCCCCGGGCTTGACCTTGGTGACGCCGGGGCCGACCTCCTCGATGATGCCGGAGCCCTCGTGGCCGCCGACGATCGGGAAGCGCGGGGGCAGGTCCCCGTCGGTCAGGTGCAGGTCCGAGTGGCACAGCCCCGCCGCGGTGTACTTGATCAGCACCTCACCGGGGCCCGGGCCGTCGAGGTCGAGTTCCATGATCTCGAACGGCTTGCCGGTCTCGAGCAGGACTGCAGCTTTGGTCTTCATCGTTGTTCTCCTCGGGTGTGTCGGGTCAGAGGGCGATGTTCACGGCTTTGGTCTGGGTGTAGAGGTCCAGCGCTCCCGCACCGAGCTCACGTCCCCATCCGGACTGCTTGAACCCACCGAACGGCATGGCGGTGTCGAAGCCGTTGTACTGGTTGATCCACACCGAACCGGCCTTGAGCCGCCGCGCGGTGCGGTGCGCCTTCGACAGGTCTCGCGTCCAGATGCCCGCGGCCAGTCCGTAGATCGAGTCGTTGGCGGCGGCGGAGATGCCGTCGTCGGCGTCGAACGGCATGGCGGCGACGACCGGACCGAAGATCTCCTCGCGCACCACGCTGAAGTCGGGCTGCACGTCCACCAGCACGGTCGGTTCGACGAAGAAGCCCTTGTCGCCCCAGCGCTTTCCACCGGTGAGGGCGCGCGCCCCGTCGATCAGACCCTCGCGCAGGTACCCGGTGACCCGATCCAGCTGCTCCTGGGAGACCAGCGGGCCGAGCTGGGTGGCCGGGTCGAGACCGGGTCCGATCTTCACCTTGCTCGCCGCCTCGGCGACGGCCTCGGTGAACCTCTCGAAGATGGGACGCTCGACGAACAACCGGGTGCCGGCCACGCAGCACTGGCCGTGGTTGAACAGCCACGCATCGAGAGAACCCTGCACGGCCGCATCGAAGTCGGCGTCGGCGAAGACGATGTTCGGGCTCTTGCCGCCGAGTTCGAGCGAGACCTTCTTCAGGTTTCCCTTGGCGGCGTCGACGACCTTCTTGCCCACCTCGGTGGACCCGGTGAAGGCGATCTTGTCGACGTCGTCGTGCGCGGCGAGGGCGGCGCCGGCGTCGCCGAAGCCGGGCACGATGTTCACCACCCCGGGCGGGAACCCGGCCTCTTCGAAGATCTCGGCGAGCAGCAGCGCGGTGAGCGGCGTCTGCTCCGCGGGCTTGAGAATGACGGTATTGCCGGCGGCGAGGGCGGGCGCGAGCTTGAACGCGGCCATCAGCAGCGGGAAGTTCCAGGGCACGATGAGCCCGCACACGCCCACCGGTTCGCGCAGCGTGTAGGCGTGGAACTCGCCGCCGGGCACGAACGGCATCGTGACGTTCACCGTGCTGCCCTCGATCTTGGTGGCCCACCCGGCGTAATAGCGGAAGATGTCCGCCGACCACGCCGTGTCCACGGCCGCGGCGATCACGGCGGACTTGCCGTTGTCGAGCGCCTCGAGCTGGCCGAACTCCTCGGCGCGCTCGGTGAGCAGATCACCGACCCGCCAGATCATGCGCTCCCGCTCGGCGGCCTTCATCGTCGGCCACGGGCCCTCGTCGAATGCCTTGCGGGCGGCCCGCACGGCCCGGTCGACGTCCTCGGCGCCGCCGTGGGCGACGTCGGTGAGCTTGTCCCCGGTCGCGGGATCGTAGGTCGCGAAGACGCGGCCCGAGGCGGCGTCGAGCCATTCGCCGCCGATGTAGAGCTGTCTGGTCCCGGAGAGGAACTCTCGGATCCGCGGAGCGACGATGTGCTCGGCAACAGCTGTCATGCCCAACCTCCTGAAGTAGTGTGACACGGGTCATACTGCTTCGGGCAGGGCTGTGGGAACTGTTCAAGGATTGGACAGTGCGCACATGCGCATACGAGCGACGAGACCCGCGCGGGTACGGTCAGCCCGCGATGCCGAGCGCGCGGATCCGGCTGTAGAGCGTGGTGCGGCTGATACCGAGCTGCGCCGCGGCGTGCACCTTGTTGCCGCCGCTCTCACGCAGCGCCTCGATGATGGCCTCCCGCTCGGCGCGCTCGCGCCCTCCCAGGCGGGAGACCCGGCTCGTCGCCCGGTAGTCGACCGGCAGATCCTCCCGTCGCACCGGCAGCGGGGACTCCCGCACCGGGACGGCGGCGAGCACCGCCCGCAGTTCGGCGAGGTTGCCGGGCCACGAACGTTCCGACAAGGCCGTCAGGGCACTCGGGCCCAGGCGCAGATCCGGTCGGCCGAGTTCCTGCGCGAGCGCGGCGGCCAGGTCACCGAGTTCCCGGATCCGTTGCCGCAGGGCCGGGACCCGGACCTGACCGGGGCAGCGTGCCAACAGCTCCCGCACCGGCGGCCGGATGCCGTCGACGGGGTCGGCCGTGAGCACGAGCCGCGGTGCGGCCGGGTCGGAGAGCATCGACGAGAGCAGCGCCGGCACCGGGTCCGGCGCCAGGTGCACGTGTTCGACGACCACGAAGCCGCGGTCCGTCGCGGCGGCCGCGACCGTGAGCAACCGGGCCGACCATTCGCGTTCACCCTCACCGACGATCCGGGCGGCATCCAGGAACGTGCCCGCCTCACGGACGAGTTCCCTTGCCGCCCAGGTTCGCCCACTGCCGGGCTCGCCGACGATCGCCACGCCACCGGCACCGTCGCGCAGCCGCCCGAGCCGCCGCCGTAGCCGCGTCGTCGCATCCTGCGCGACGTCGCTCCGGGGCACGGGTTCGCGTGCCCCGGAGGCGTCGAGCAGGAACAACGCACCGCTGCCGATGCCCGGGATGCGGTCGATCCGCAATCGGGTGCTGCCGCCGGCGGACAGCGCGAAGTCCATGGTGCGGGACTCCCCCGCCGGCAGATCGACCGCGATCGCGCGCAGGGCAGCGTGATCGGCGGGCAGGAGCAGTTCGACGGCGGCCTTGTTGGTGAGCATGATGTCCTCGCCCATGGCCGCGACCGCGACGCCGCGCTGCTGCGCGGCCCGCTGGAACGCGTCGACGACCCGCCGGTCGGACTCGCGGGCGCCCTCGAGCAGCCGTGCCTCGATGTCGCGGGCCGCCCGGGCGAGGAACGGCGCGAACAGCGGATTGGCGGTCTTGCCGGCGGCGGTGATGTCGAGGATGCCTTCGATGCGACGGGTGACCGGATGCACGAGGGGATGCCCGTAGCAGCTGAAGTCCTTGAGGGACTCGAGGTAGTGCTCTTCGCCGTGCACCACGAGGCTCTGCCGCACCTCGAACGGGGTGCCGAGTGCATTGGTGCCGTAGGTGTCCTCGCTCAGGGCGGCGCCGGGGACCACGCCGATCTCCTCCATGGCCCGTTGCATGGGTGCCGAGTCGAACAACCGGGCCACGATCCGGCAGTCGCGGTCCACGAGGAGGATGCAGCAGCCCGTGCCGGCGAGCTGGG
Organism: Rhodococcus ruber; assembly: GCF_016804345.1. Taxonomy (NCBI): domain Bacteria; kingdom Bacillati; phylum Actinomycetota; class Actinomycetes; order Mycobacteriales; family Nocardiaceae; genus Rhodococcus; species Rhodococcus ruber. The sequence goes on from NZ_CP044211.1 coordinate 4,222,240, forward strand.
TGCGCAGCTCGTCGAGTACCGGCCGGGCGGCGTCGAGCAGCCGCCCGGCCGCGTCCGAGGGGCCCAGCAGGGTCGGTTCGGGAAGCCGTCCCGGGTCTATCCCGCTCAGCTGTGAGCGCTTCCAGGACAGCGCGATCTCCGGCCGCAGACCGTTCACCCCTGTCCGGCCTCCCCGAGCAGGGCCGTCGAGATCTCACGCATCTCGACCTTGCGGATCTTGCCGGTGACCGTCATCGGGAACTCGTCGACGACGTGCACGTAGCGGGGGATCTTGTAGTGCGCGAGCTTGCCCGTGCAGTACTCGCGCAGCGACTGCGCGTCGAGCGGTGCCGCACCCTCTCGCATCCGGATCCACACCATGAGCTCCTCCCCGTACTTCTGGTCGGGCACCCCGACGACCTGGGCGTCGAGGATGTCCGGGTGGGTGTAGAGGAACTCCTCGATCTCCCGCGGGTAGATGTTCTCGCCGCCACGGATGACCATGTCCTTGATGCGGCCGGTGACCGAGACGTACCCGTCGGCGTCCATGACGCCGATGTCGCCGGTGTGCATCCACCGGGCGGCGTCGATGGCGTCGGCGGTCTTGTCGGGCTGGTTCCAGTAGCCGAGCATCACCGAGTAGCCGCGGGTGCACAGTTCGCCCGGCTCGCCGCGCGGGACGGTCAGGCCCGTGGCCGGATCGACGATCTTGACCTCGAGGTGCGGGCCGACGCGGCCGACGGTGGACACCCGCTGGTCGATGGTGTCGTCGCTGCGGGTCTGCAGCGACACCGGGGAGGTCTCGGTCATGCCGTAGCAGATGGAGACCTCGGCCATGCCCATCCGTTCGATGACCTGCTTCATCACCTCGACCGGGCACGGCGAGCCCGCCATGATGCCGGTGCGCAGGCTCGACAGGTCGAAGCCGTCGAAGCCGGGGTCGGCGAGTTCGGCGATGAACATCGTCGGCACACCGTAGAGGGAGGTGCAGCGCTCCTCGGCGACGGCGGCCAGCGTCTGGGCCGGGTCGAAGGCCGGTCCCGGGATCACCATCGTCGCACCGTGGCTGGTGCAGGCCAGATTGCCCATCACCATGCCGAAGCAGTGGTAGAAGGGCACCGGGATGCACACCTTGTCCTGCTCGGTGTAGTGGCACAGCTCGCCCACGAAGAACCCGTTGTTGAGGATGTTGTGGTGGCTGAGGGTGGCGCCCTTGGGGAATCCGGTCGTGCCGGACGTGTACTGGATGTTGATCGGATCGTCGGCCGACAGGTCGCGCTGCGCGGCGTCGAGCCGGGTGCGGTCGTCGGCGAGTGCGGCGCGGCCGGACTCGCCGAGCTCGTCCCAGTCGGGAGAGCCGAGCAGCACCACCTGTTCGAGATCCGGGCAGTTGCCCCGCACCTCGTCGATCATCGCCGCGTAGTCGGACGTCTTGAACCTCGGGGCCGCGACCAGCATGCGGATTCCGGCCTGGGTGAGCACGTACTGCAGTTCGTGCGAGCGGTAGGCCGGGTTGATGTTGACCAGGATCGCGCCGATCTTCGCGGTGGCGTACTGGACGAACACCCACTCGGCGCAGTTGGGCGCCCAGATGCCCACCCGGTCGCCCTTGCCGATGCCGGCCCGCAGCAGCCCGAACGCGAGAGCGTCGACCTCGCCGGCGAGCTCGGTGTAGGTCCAGCGCCGGCCGGCGGCGCGGTCGACGAGCGCGTCCCGCTCACCGTGCCGGGCGACGGTGCGGTCGAAGTTGTCGCCGATCGTGTCCCCGAGCAGCGGGGTGTTCCACGCCCCCGAGGTGTAGCTGGGCAGTTCGGGTGTGGTGAAACCGGTCATTGGTGCTCCTGCAGTGTGCGCGGCCCGGGACGAGCGACGGGGTCTCGAGGACTCGTCCACCATGCTCGCCGATCCGGGGCCGCAGGTGTTCGGATTCTGGACAGTTGAGGGGGTGGTGACAGCACGAGGCGCCCTCCCCGGGGTGTCGGGGAGGGCGCCGGCGGGATCAGAGCGCTCGGTCCCGGGTCTCGACGAGGGCCTTCGTGCACACGAAGCTCAGGACGCCGAGCACGGAGAGCATGACGCCGATGGCGATGCCGCCGTAGGACGCGGCCAGGGGCGCGGCCAGCATGGGCGGGATCGCACCGCCGAGGACGCCGGCGAGGTTGTAGCCGAGTCCGGCGCCGGTGTACCGGTACCGGGTGTGGAACATCTCCGGCAGCAGTGCGCCGCACGGGCCGTAGGCGATGCCGAAGATGGCCAGGGTGACCATCATGCCGACGACGAACGCGACCGGCGATCCGGTGTCGAGCAGCGGGAACAGCGCCAGCGCCCACACGACGGAGAAGCCGCACGAGATCATGATGACGCGACGGCGTCCGACCCGGTCGGAGTAGAGCGCGGAGAGCACGATCGCGGCGCCGAACACGAGCGACGAGACGATGCCGACGGTCAGGACGAACGGCCGGGAGAAGCCGAGGGTCTTGGTCGCGTAGCTGGTCAGGTACGCGGTGCCCATGTAGAAGAAGGCGAACATGATCGCCAGGGCGCCGGCCGAGAGGAGGATCTCCTTGGTCTGGTAGCGCAGGGCGTCGAGGAACGGCAGGGTGCGCTTCTCGGCCGGGGCGGCGGCGCGGGCTTCGCTCTCGGCCCGGAACACCGGGGTCTCCTGGATGGCGAGGCGCATGTACAGACCGACGGCCACGAGAACGATGCTGAGCAGGAACGGGATTCGCCAACCGTAGTCGAGGAAGGCCTCGTTGGTGTCGCCGAGGGCCAGGCCGGTGAACAGGAAGGTGCCGCTCGACAGGGCGAAGGCGATGGCCGGGCCCAGCTGGGGGAACATCGCATACAGGCCGCGTTTGCCCGGTGGCGCGTACTCGGCGGTGAGCAGCGTCGCGCCGGCCCATTCACCGCCGACGGCGAAGCCCTGGGCGAAGCGCAGCAGCACGAGGATGATCGGGGCGGCGACGCCGATCGTCTCGGCGCCCGGAAGCAACCCGATGAGCAGGGTCGAGATGCCCATCAGCAGCAGGGTGGAGACGAGGGTCTTCTTGCGGCCGATGCGGTCGCCGAAGTGCCCGAACAGCATGGCGCCGACCGGGCGCGCGATGAAGGCGACGGCGAAGGTCGCGAACGAGGCGACCGTGCCGGCGGTGGCGCCGAGCGCCGGGAAGAACACCGTCGGGAAGACCAGGGCTGCGGCGGTTCCGTAGATGAAGAAGTCGTAGAACTCGATGGTGGTGCCGATGCAGCTGGCGATGGCGACGCGTCGGATGCCGGGGCCGCCCGGGGCAGGAGCGGTCGGCGCGGCGGGCTTGTGCCCCGCCGGTACCACGGGGGGTTCGGCCCCCGGTGTCGACACTGTGGTCACGTCTGTCCTCCGTATTTCCGTCCGAGCCGCGGCGGACCTGCGCCGCGGGATGGAAGGAAAGGTAGTGATCCGCCTCACTCCCCCACTACCCCCGAAAGGGGGGTGGCTGTGAGCCGTATCACGTAGTTCGGCGAACGAATGACCGGAGCGCGTCGGGCATCCCGGCGCGGCCACCGGGGCGGACCGGCCGCGCCCGCGCCGCCTACGCTCCGTCCATGACGACGACCTGGGAACCGGGCACCCGGGGGTTCTGGCCCTCCCGTCGGGCCGGACCGTCCGGGGCCGGGGCGTCCGCCGGCCCCTGCCGACCGGCCCGCACCCCACACTCGGGATCTACCGCTCGGGCCGGAAACCGCCGACGGTCCCGTGGCAGGCCCGATGGATCCGCTGGCCCGACTTCCGGCTCCCAGCCGATCCCCGGGCCGCGCGCCGGATACTGCACGAGGCATGGGAGCGGTGTGTGGCCGAACGCGTCGAAGTCGCCTGCGGCGGGGGACACGGCCGCACGGGCACCGCGCCGGCCTGCCTGGCGATCCTCGACGGCGTGCCGCCCGCCGACGCGGTTGCCTATGTGCGCGAGCACTATTCGCGCCGAGCGGTGGACACGCCCGGGCAACGGCGCTTCGTCGCCGCGTTCCGGTGACCGGCGCGTCAGCGACCGGCGGCGCCGGCGAGTTCGGCGCGCATCTCGCGCCACACGGTCGCGTACGAGTCGATGTTCGGTGCCGTGGCCCATGCCAGCGCGCCGGACTTGATCTTCCCGAGCGCCTCGGCGAACAGGTCCTGGTACCGCGACAGGCGCGGAACGAAGGCCGACACGTCGTCGAAGAGATTCTGCGCCTTGCGATCCAGCTCGATCAGTTCGTCGAGGAAGTTGGCGGATTCCGGGTCGGCGAGCAGCGCGGTGAGCTCGTCGTCGAGCGGCCCGAACTGTTCGAACAGCTCCGCGAGGGAATCCTCGTCGATCGAGACGCGCTCCGCGTCGAGCTGATCGGTCAGCTCCGCAGCACCCGCGTCGGTCAGGGAGATACCGTCGCCGCTCTCCTTCGCCTTGCCCTGGGCGACGAGTGCGTCGAACGCCGCCCGGCCGGACGCGACGGACACCCCGAGATGCGCCGCGATCACCTCCGCGGTGACGGTCTGCTTCAGCCGCACCGTCTGCAGCAGAGCCAGCTCGTCGACATTGCCAGCGAAAGCCATCGTGTCCTCTCCTCGTCGCCCGGTCGCGGGCCGTACGTGTCACCCGGTCGGGCGGAGTACATGATTTGGCGGATGCGGCGGCAATGTCAACCGGCCACGCGGATGCGTCACGTTCTCGCCGCTACAACTCCCCCACCGTCGCGGAATCGAGCCGGTCGCCCCGCGTGGTGTCCTTCAGGTCCACCCCGGACCGCCCGAGCCGGCGCGCCCCGTCGACCAGCCCCGCGACGACGCACGCGGCCGCCGCATACCCCAGCCCTTCGGGTGGGTGGATGTTGGACACGCAGTTCCGTTCGGCGTCGGCACGACCGGGCCGCGGCTCGTGGGTCAGGTACACCCCGAGGCTGTCGGCGACCGACAGCCCGGGCCGCTCCCCGATCAGGACCAGCAGGGTGCGCACCCCCAGGGCGGCGCCGATGTGGTCGCCGAGCGCGACCCGCGCCGACGTCGCGATCACCGGCGTCGCCACGGACAGGTGCCGCGGCAGGGCCGCCACGATCGCCTCGAGCAGGGCGACGCCGTGCTCGGTCAGGGCCCGCGGCGAGAGCCCGTCGGCGAGGACCACCCCGACGTCGGCGCCGACGGCCGGGACCGCGGACAGGTCCGCGGGCACGCGGCCGAGATCCGGGCGGCGCAGGTACTCGCCCCGATCGCGCACGCGGCTCTCGACGACGACGGGCGCGCCGAGTCCGAGACGTTCGACGTCGGCGGCCAGGGCCGGCACGTCGAGGGGCTGGTGCACCGCATCGCGGGCCGCGGCGTGCGCGGCCCGGAACTCGAGCACCCGCGCGGTCGGGAGGCCGTCGCCGGCGCGGCCGAGCCCGATGCGGGCCTGCGTCGACGACCGCAGCGGCGCCCAGAAGTCACGGTCGACGGACTCGCTCATGCCGCACCTCCCGCGAGGGCGCGCAGCGGGGAGGCGGCCGCGTCCACCGGCAGGATGTGCCCGGCTCCGTCGACCATGCCGAGGCCGGCGAGCCACCGCTCGAACTCGGGAGCGGGACGCAGGCCGAGCGCGCGCCGCACGTACAGCGCGTCGTGGAACGACAGGCTCTGGTAGCCGAGCATGACGTCGTCGGCCCCGGGCACGGCGATGACGAACGCGGCGCCGGCAACCCCGAGCAGCGTCAGGAGGGTGTCCATGTCGTCCTGGTCGGCCTCGGCGTGGTTGGTGTAGCACACGTCCACACCCATGGGCAGGCCCAGCAACTTGCCGCAGAAGTGGTCCTCGAGGCCCGCCCGGACGATCTGCTTGCCGTCGTAGAGGTACTCCGGGCCGATGAAACCGACCACCGTGTTGATCAGCAGCGGGTCGAGCGCGCGGGCGACGGCGTACGCCCGGGTCTCGAGGGTCTGCTGATCCACCGGACGTCCGCCCGTGCCGAGATGCGCGCCGGCCGACAGCGCCGAACCCTGTCCCGTCTCGAGGTACATGATGTTGTCCCCGACGGTGCCGCGCCCCAGGGCGCGACCGGCCTCGTTCGCCTCGCGCAGCAGCGCGAGGTTCACCCCGAAGCCGGCGTTGGCGCCCTCGGTGCCGGCGATGGACTGGAACACCAGGTCCACCGGGGCGCCGGCCTCGATGAGGCCGAGGGTGGTCGTCACGTGGGAGAGCACGCAGGACTGCACCGGGATGTCGAAGCGCAGCCGCATCTCGTCGAGCAGGTGCAGCAGGTCGGCGGTGGCCCGGGGCGAATCCGTCGCCGGGTTGATGCCGATGACGGCGTCGCCGCACCCCATCAGCAGCCCGTCGAGGGTCGCGGCGGCGATGCCGCGCGGGTCGTCGGTGGGATGGTTGGGCTGCAGCCGGGTGCCGAGCCGGCCGGGAAGTCCCACGGTGGTGCGGAACGCCGACGTGACCTCGATCGCGCGGGCCACCGCGATCAGGTCCTGGTTGCGCATGAGCTTGCTGACGGCGGCGACCATCTCGGGCGTCAGGCCGGGTGACAGGGCGGCGAACGTCGCGGCCGCATCGGCCTTCGTGACGGTGTCGAGGAGCAGGTCGCGCAGTCCCCCGACCGTCAGGTGCTGCACGGCGCGGTAGGCGTCGCGGTCGTGGTCGTCGAGGATCAGCCGGGTGACCTCGTCGGTCTCGTAGGGCACCACCGGCTCGGCGAGGAACACGTCGAGCGGGACGTCGGCGAGCACCCACTGCGCGGCCGCGCGCTCGGCGTCGGATTCGGCCGCGCAGCCGGCGAGTTCGTCGCCGGAGCGGCGCGGGGTGGCCTTGGCGAGCAGGTCCACGAGGCCGTCGAAGGTGTAGGTGGTGCCGGCGAGGTGCTGGGTGTAGACGCTCACTTCAGCTCGGCCTCCGCCTCGGCGAGCGCGGCGAACTCCTCGTCGGGCGAGTTCGCCACCAGCCGGTGCCGGCTGTAGAGCCCGAAGTAGGCCATGAACGCGGCGAAGGCGCCGAGGGTCCACAGGGCGGCGATCGGGTCGACCAGGAAGGTGGCCACGACGGCAGCGGCCGCGACGACCAGCGCGAAGGAGGTGGTGACGACACCGCCGGGGGTGCGGTAGGGCCGCGGCATGTTCGGCTCGCGCCGCCGCAGCACGATGTGGCTGACCATCATCAGCACGTAGCTCACCGCGGCACCGAAGACGGCCATGTTCAGCAGCATCGCGCCCTCCCCCGTGAGCGACAGCGCGAACCCGATCACACCGGGGACGATCAGCGCCAGCACCGGCGCCTTGCGCTTGTTGGTCAGCGACAGGCTCGTCGGGAGGTAACCGGCGCGCGAGAGCGCGAACGTCTGCCGCGAGTACGCGTACATGATCGAGAAGAAGCTCGCGATCAGACCGGCGAGGCCGATGTAGTTGACCACCTTCGCGGCGCCGCTGTCGCCGAGGGCCTCGACGAGCGGGTTGCCGGAGGTGGACAGGGCCTCGGCGCCGAGCGCGCCGGTGGCCAGGAACAGCACGGTCGCACCGGTGACGAGCAGTACCAGCATGGACACGATGATGCCCTTGGGCACGTTCTTCTCCGGTTCGGTCGCCTCCTCCGCGGCGAGCGGCACCCCCTCGACGGCGAGGAAGAACCAGATCGCGAACGGCACGGCCGCCCAGATGCCGAACAGACCGAAGGGCAGGAACGACGACGCACCGGCGGCGGTCTCGTCGACGGCGATGTCGGTCAGATTGGCGGTGTCGAACAGCCCGACGGCCGAGACCGCGAACACCACGAGCCCGACGAGTGCGATCGCGGTGATCACGAACATCGCCTTGAGGGCTTCGCCCGCGCCGGTGAGGTGGATGCCGATGAACACCGCGTACACGGCGAGGTAGATCCACCACCCGTCGGTGATGCCGAACAGGTTCAGCGACTCGACGTACCCGCCGATGAACGTGGCGATCGCCGCCGGGGCGATCGAGTACTCGATGAGAATTGCTGTGCCGGTGGCGAATCCACCCCAGGGTCCGAGTGCGCGACGGGCGAAGGTGTAGCCGCCGCCGGCGGCCGGCAGCGCGGAGGACAACTCCGCCATGCCGAGCACCATCGCGAAGTACATGGCCGCGATGATCACCGAGGCGACGAGCAGTCCACCGAACCCGCCTTCGGCCAGGCCGTTGTTCCAGCCGGCGTAGTCACCCGAGATGACGTAGCTGACCCCCAGCCCCGCGAGCAGAATCCAGCCTGCCGAACCCTTTCTCAGACTTCGCTTTTCGAGATAGGCACGACTCTCGGCGTGGAAGTCCGCGCCGTCGTGGTGAGCCGCGGTTCCGGTCCGGGGCGGGTCGGTCAACGACATGATTCCTCTTCTCGACGGAGGATGGCGACGTGTCGAGCAGGCACGCCGAGGACACCGCGCGTACTCACGGTACGAGCGGTATGTACACACCGCGTCAGTACGCGGTCACGGAAGTGTTACGAGGAGCGACCCGGGGTCGTCGGCACCGGGCACGCATCGGCGGCCTCGGCCACGACGGTCGGCTCCGTGGCCGGATCCGGGCGGGCGCCGGCGGCCCACTGCTTGCCGAGCACGGGGGTGTCGCGGGCGAGAGCGTCGTTCTCCTGAGCGGTGAAGGCACGGCCGCGACTGAGGAACCGGAGCCCCTCGGGGGATTCGAGGCTGAACCCGGAGCCGCGGCCCGGCACCACGTCGAGGACGAGCCGGGTGTGCTTCCACGCCTCGAACTGGGATCCCGAGATCCACACCGGGACGGCGTCGGCGCCGCCGGGCAGGTCGTCTGCCGTCCGCCCCACCTCGAGACGCAGGTCCAGCACCCCCAGCAGCACGTCCAGGTCGCCGACGATGAAGTCGCCGTCCGGATAGCACATCGGCGCCGACCCGTCGCAGCAGCCGCCGGACTGGTGCATCATCAGCGGCCCGTGGCGCTCGGCGAGGCGGCGCAGGAGCGTGACCGCGTCGGCGGTGGCGACGAGGCGGAGCGGGACGGACATACGGTGCCTTCCGATTGTCGGCGGGGGTAGGGCGGAATGGGAACGGCGCCTGCCACGTCGCAGGGGGGTGACGTGACAGGCGCCGGGTCTGATCAGAAGAAGCCCTGGGCCTTCGGGGCGTAGGACACCAGGAGGTTCTTCGTCTGCTGGTAGTGATCGAGCATCATGTGGTGGTTCTCGCGCCCGATGCCGGACTGCTTGTAGCCGCCGAACGCCGCGTGCGCCGGGTACTGGTGGTAGGTGTTGGTCCACACCCGGCCGGCCTGGATCGCGCGACCGGCCCGGTAGGCGACCCCGCCGTCGCGGGACCAGACGCCGGCGCCGAGGCCGTAGAGGGTGTCGTTGGCGATGGAGATGGCGTCGTCGAAGTCCCGGAAGGAGGTCACCGAGACCACCGGTCCGAAGATCTCCTCCTGGAAGATGCGCATCTTGTTGTGGCCGCTGAACACCGTCGGCTGGACGTAGAAGCCGCCGGACAGGTCGCCGCCGAGGTCGGCGCGCTCGCCACCGGTGATCACCTGGGCGCCTTCGCTCTTGCCGATCTCGATGTAGGACAGGATCTTCTCGAGCTGGTCGTTCGACGCCTGCGCACCGATCATCGTGTCGGTGTCGAGCGGATTACCCTGGCGCACGGCCTTCGTGCGCACCGCGGCCAGCGACAGGAAGTCGTCGAAGATGTCCTGCTGGATCAGCGAGCGCGAGGGGCAGGTGCACACCTCGCCCTGGTTGAGGGCGAACATCGTGAAGCCCTCGAGCGCCTTGTCCTGGTAGTCGTCGTTGGCCGAGAGCACGTCGGAGAAGAAGATGTTCGGGCTCTTGCCGCCGAGCTCGAGGGTGACCGGGATCAGGTTCTGCGAGGCGTACTGCATGATCAGGCGGCCGGTGGTGGTCTCGCCGGTGAACGCGATCTTGCGGATCCGCGGGCTCGACGCCAGCGGCTTGCCGGCCTCGACGCCGAAGCCGTTGACGATGTTGACCACGCCCGGAGGCAGCAGGTCGCCGATCACGGAGATGAGGTGCAGGATCGAGGCGGGCGTCTGCTCGGCCGGCTTGAGGACGACGGCGTTGCCGGCGGCCAGGGCGGGGGCAAGCTTCCACACCGCCATCAGGATCGGGAAGTTCCACGGAATGATCTGGCCGACGACGCCGAGCGGCTCGTGGAAGTGGTAGGCGACGGTCTCGGAGTCGATCTCGGAGATCGAGCCCTCCTGCGCACGGATCGCGCCCGCGAAGTAGCGGAAGTGGTCGATCGCGAGCGGAATGTCGGCGTTGAGGGTCTCGCGGATCGGCTTGCCGTTGTCCCAGGTCTCGGCGAGGGCGATCGACTCGAGGTTCTCCTCGATACGGTCGGCGATCTTGTTGAGCAGGATGGACCGCTCGGCGACGGAGGTCTTGCCCCAGGCCGGCGCCGCGGCGTGGGCGGCGTCGAGGGCCAGCTCGATGTCCTCCTCGGTGGACCGGGCCACCTCGGTGAACGGCTGTCCCGTGACCGGGGTGACGTTCTCGAAGTACTGACCCTTCACAGGCGGTACCCACTGGCCGCCGATCCAGTTGTCGTAGCGGGACTGGAAGGACATCAGGGCGTCGGGCGAGCCGGGACGGGCGTACACGGTCATCGGTGTTCACTCCTCGGATGGTCTGACACACCCCATGCGGGGCGTGTGATCCGGAACACTACGAGCCGGTGGGTTGCAACTACGTTGCGTAGCTGCAACCTCAGATGCCGAGCTGGCGGTCCAGCAGCTCGATCCGGGCCCTGACCTGGGCGAACAGCGTCGAGTGCGGATCGAGGGTGGTCAGGTACGCCTCCCAGGCGGCGATGTCGTCGCGCCCGTGCACCGATGCCGTCCACCGCGCGAGCAACTGGGCGTCGCCGGCGCGGAGGAGCGCCGCCTGCACCCGGGCGCGCAGTTCGTCCCGGATCTCCTCGACGCCGGGCGCGACCGATCCGGGCAGCACCGGCCCGGCGTACAGGCGCACCGCCGTCGCCACGTCACCGCGGTCGAGCGCACCGCGGACCTCCGCGACGTCGGTGACGAGTTCGCCGAGGAGCCGGTACGGGCGAGAACCGAGCCCCTCGGATCCGAAAACCTTTCGCAGCCGCGACATCTCGGCACGAATGGTGACGGAGTCGAGCTCGGACTCGTCGAGCAGCACCGCAAGCCGGTCCGAGCTCAGACCCTCGGGATGCTCGGCGAGCAGCAGCAGGATCTCGGCGTGCCGCTGCGACAGCGGGATCCGCTCGCCGTCGCGGTGCAACGTGGGCCGTCCGGAACCGAACGTGTCGAGGCTCGTGCGAGCGGACGACAACAGCCGCGGCGAGCTGAGCAGGTGCAGCCGCAGTTCCGACTCGGCGGCGGCGACCGTGGCCCGCACGAGTTGCAGCACCTCCGGCGCGGCGACGCGCAGACCGCCGGTGATGTCGATGGCGCCGAGGATCCGGCCGGTGCTCGGGTCGTGCACCGGCGCGGCCGAGCAACTCCACTCGTGCACGGTGCGGTTGAAGTGCTCGGCGGCGACGATCTGGACCGAGTGGTCGACGGCGAGAGCGGTGCCGGGCGCGTTGGTGCCCACCCGCTCCTCACTCCAGTCGGCGCCCTCGACGAAGCTCATCGACAGCGCCCGGTCCCGGGCCGCATGGTCGCCTTCGACCCACAGCAACCGGCCCTGTTCGTCGCTGATCGCGACGAGCAGCCCGCTGTCGGCGGCGTCCTCCACCAGCAGCTTGCGCACGACGGGACGGATCAGCGCCATCGGATGCCCGGCCCGGTACCGCTCGAGGTCCAGGCCGGTGAGCAGGCTCGGCTGTTCGACGGCGTCGGGACTGATCCCGTTGCGGCGGCTGCGCAGCCAGGATTCGCGGACCACCGACCGCACGGAGGCCGGCACGACCGACGTGTCGGCCGCGTCGAGGAACGAACTGTGCGCCGACGACACCCGTTGCGCCAGCTGCGACGGATCGTCACCGGGCCGCAGCGCCACCCACGGGTTGGCCGAGCCGGATCGTTCGTCGGTCATGCGGTGCTGCTCATCTGCCGGTTCCTCCTCCGGACAACTGTAACCCGAGTCACAAGCCCGCCCCCGTGCCCACCCGCTCCGCCAGCATCACCGCCGTCGCGTGCGGGCCGCGGCCGGGCACCTGCGGGAACACGGACGTGTCCACGACGCTCAGTCCCTCGGTGGCGTGCACCCGGCACCGGTCGTCGACGACCGCCGCCTCGTCGGTGCCCATCCGGCAGCTCCCGGACAGGTGCAGCGACGTCCCGAGGTGTTGTTCGAGCCAGGCGTCGCCGGGGTCGAACGCGTCGGGATCGACCCCGGTCCGGTCCACGACGTCCGGCATCGCCGCGAGCAGATGCGCGGCGCGCGCGACCCCGTCGCGCAGGTCGGCACGGTCGCCCGGGTCCTCGAGGTAGCGGTAGTCCAGCAGCGGCGGCCGCGTCGGATCGGCCGGGTCGAGGCGGATCGTGCCGCGGCTGCGGGGACGGGTGAGCACCACACCCAGAACGGGGTCCGCGACGCCGCTTCCGGGGACGGACGCGGCGAACGGTGCGGTGTAGGGGCGCATCTCGAGATTGCCGGTGTGCAGGACGACCTGCAGGACCGGGGCCGGTCCGGGTTGCGGGGCGCGGTACCGGTAGGGGACGGCGATCTCCGGGTGGTCGGTGAAGCCCGTCCCGACCCCGGGGAGCTCGATCCGCGGGGTGACGCCCAGGCGGGTCAGCTCGGCGCCGGCGCCGATGCCGGAGAGCATGAGCAGCTGCGGGGAGCCGATCGCACCGGCGGCGAGCACGACGTGGCCGGCGCCGACGGTCTCGCCGTCCTCGGTCTCGACGCCGACCGCGCGCGACCCCGAGAGCACGACCCGGCGCACGCGGGTTCCCGTGCGCACGGTCAGGTTCGGCCGGGTCAGTGCGGGCAGCAGGTACGCGTGGGCCGGACCGACGCGCATCCCGTCGCGGATGTTGAGCGGGACGGGGCCCACCCCGTCCGGTCCGGGCGCGTTGAGGTCGGCGATCCGGCGATGTCCGGCGGCGAGGGCCGCGTCGTGGAATGCGGCACCGACCGGGTGCAGCCGCTCCCACGGCGTACGGGCGACGGGCACGGGACCGGACGTCCCGTGCCAGCGACGGTGCACACCCGTCCCGGCGTCGGCATCGGTCTCGGTGGCGCGGAAATGCGGCAGCACCCGATCGAACGACCAGGACGGCGGCCAGGCCTCGAAGTCGTCCGGGCGGGCCCGCACGAAGTACGCCCCGTTGACCGCGCCGGAGCCGCCCAGCAGCCGGCCGCGGGCGACGACGGACGGGCGACGTCGGGTCAGCCGGACCGGGTAGGCGCAGGTCCACGGGCTGTCCGGACCGACCGGCAGGACGGTCGCGTCGAGCACCGCGGACGGGGTGTCCGCGATGGAGCGGTAGCCGGGGCCGGCCTCGAGCAGCAGGACCGTCCGGTCGGGATCCTCGCTGAGCCGGGCGGCCAGCACGCAGCCGCAACTGCCACCCCCCACGACGACGACGTCGGCGTGCGCCGGCGCGGCCACGGGCGCGACTACCCCGCTCAACCCTGGATGCGGGGCGCGAGCGCCGCCGCATCCCGGGCGACGACCGCACCCCACCACAGTCCGGCGCCGTAGGCGATGTCGTCGAGACGCTTGTAGAACACGTAGCGCAGGGGGTCGAGGCCGCCGTCCTCGCGGTGGCCGTACCAGTCCCACAGCCCCTCGGCGACGGCGAAGCCGAGGACCGCGCGACGCACTCTCGGCGAGACCACGGCGGCGACGAACGTGATCGGCCAGTAGTGCCGGCACAGCGCGGAGGCGACCTGCCACAGTCCGCCGGCGAAGCTCTGCGCGGTGAGCACCGCCGCGATCCGGGTCGGCTGGTCGAGTTCGGCGAACATCCGGCGCAGCCGGAGCATCGTCACCGACAGCGACGCGACCGCGCCGACCGCCCCGAGGCGGGTGCGGCTCGCGGCGGCCACGCACGCGAACAGCATCGACCCGGACATCGACATCGTCGGTACCGAACCGCGGTGGCGGCTCGCGAGCGGTGCCGCACCGGTGCCGTAGAAGGCCTTGCGGGTGAACCACTTCCGGAACCCCACGCGGTGATCGTGCGCCACGTGCGCGACGGGTTCGTAGCGCAGCCGCCAGCCGGCCTCCTGCAGCCGCCAGCACAGGTCGACGTCCTCGGCGACGTGCATGGTCTCGTCGAATCCGCCGGTCGCGGTGAGCACGTCGCGACGGACGATGATCGCGGCGCTCGGCACGTACGCGACCGGGCTGCCGGACTTGACGGCGGCCTCGCGGCGGCCGAGATCGAGCGACGAGCGCGCGTGTTCGTAGCGTCCCAGGGCGCCCCTGTCGGGTTCGAGCGCGACGACGCGCGGCGCGACGAGCGCCACCGCCGGGTCGGAGAAGTGCCCGAGCATCACCTCGAGCCAGCCCTTGCGCGGCACCACGTCCGAGTCGAGGAAGGCGACGAACGGCGTCGTGGCGGCGCGCAGGCCGGTGTTGCGGGCCGCGGCCGGGCCGCGGGACCGCTCGTGCCGCAGCACCCGGAGCGAGTCCCTGGCCGGGGCGGACAACGGAACGTCCGAGCCGTCGTCGACGACGATCACCGTCAGGCCCTCGACGGCGGCCAGCAGGCGCTCGAGCCCGGCCGGGTTGTTCTTCACGGGAATCACGACGGTGACGTCGGAGGTGGCGGGCAACGCGGTGGGACGGGGGTTTCCGACGCCGGAGTCGAGCAGGCGTCGCGCCACGACGGCGGTCTGCGAGTCGACGACCTTCACGTAGCCGTCACCGATCATCGCCGCGGCCGCGGGGGCGAGCTTGAGCATGCGCGTGGGTGAACCGCCGATGAGCACGCGACCGTCGGAGTAGGCGCGCACCCGCGGATCGATACGGACGCCGAATCCGTCGGGCAGTCGGGCCGTGCTCGTCAACGGAGTCTTCCTTTCGCATCCGGCTCCCACCGGGTCGTCTGTGCCGCCGCTCGATCGACGATGTCGGCGAACCATCGTGCCCCCTGCGCTGCGCTCGCGGGCGTCGGATCCCCCAGCACGCCGTTCGCGGACACGGCGACGATACCGCCCGTGCGCATTCGTGGCATCAGGTCGGCGAGGGTGCCGGTGTTTCCCTTCTCGGCGCGGGCGGTGTCCACCACGTGCGGATCCAGATGCAGCAGCAGGCTGGTTTCGGTGACGCCGGCATGGGCGTCGCCGCCGGGCACGGCGAACGGCAGCCACGCCGCGTCGCGGCCCTCGTACCGGAGCCGGGACACCGCTCTGGTCAGTGCGGGCACGTTGCCGCCGTGCCAGTTGACGAACAGCAGGCGCGCGGCCCACCGGCACACCGAACGTCCGTATTCGACGAAGACGGTCTCCATCGCGTCGGCGCCGAGCGAGACGGTGCCGGGGAAGCCCTCGTGCTCGCCGCTGGCCCCGTACTCGAGGGCCGGCGCGACGAGCACACCCGGCAGGGCTGCCGTCAGCGCCCGGGCGATCCGGGTGTCGGTGTCGAGCGGAAGATGCGGCCCGTGCTGTTCGAGCGCGCCGACGGGAACCGCGACCGTCGCGCGGCCCGGTTCGATGTCGGGCCAGTAGGCGGTGGCGAGGTCGCGGGTCACCGGTCCGATGGTAGGGGTGTGCCCTTCGGGTCGCCGTCGGCAGTGGCGAGTGCATGCTCGACCCGAGCCGGCACCCGCTGCCGGTGGACGCGCTGAGCAGCGCGTTCGTCCGGCCGGCGCGACGGTCCCCGTGGACGCGGAGCACGGTGCCGCGACGAGTTCTCGCCCGTTCGGCGGTCGGTACGGACAGAATCGAGACGCCGCGAGCGGAAGGTGAGCCATGAGCAAGCTGCTGTACTCGGCCACGATGTCGATCGACGGATTCATCGCCGGCCCCGGCGACGACATGTCGTGGCTGGTGCCGTACCTGGGGCCGGATCCGGCGATCGACGAACTCGTCGGCGAGATCGGTGCGCTCCTCGTCGGCAACCGCACCTTCCGCGGCGACGACCCGCACAAGGGCACACCCACCGAGGGCGAGGCGTTCGGTGGCGGCTGGAGCGGACCGCAGTTCGTGCTCACCCACCGCCCGCCGGCCGAGCCGGTTCCGGGGGTGACGTTCGTCGGCGACCCGCTCGCGCTGGAACGTCTCGGCACCACCCAGGGCCCCGTGGCGACGGACATCCGGCTGCGGGTCGTGCGGTGAGATTGCTATTCGCCGTCGCCGGAACTCTCGTCCCCGGCCGGCGGCGGGAGCCGGACGACGGCGACGAGGCCGTGATGATCGGAGCCGGGGAGCTCGATCCGGTCGAGGGAGATCGCCGTGGCGCCCCGGGTGAGGATGTGATCGATCCCGACGACGGCCGGATAGCGGCGGTCCGCCGGATACGTCGGCACGAGCCCGCCGCCGACCCGGTCCGCGGCGTGCACGTACCCGGAGTCGAGGAGGTCGCGGAAGCGGGTGTGCGAGTACGTCGCGTTGAAGTCCCCGCTGACCACGACCGGGGCCGGGCCGGTCACCGACTCGAGTTCCTCGTCCAGGCGTTCGAGCTCGGCCGCCCACGCCGGAGCCGGTGTCAGGTACGGGGGCGCGGGATGCACGGCGTACAGGATCAGCGGCCGCCCGGGGCCGGTGTCCAGGGTCGCGGCCAGGTTCGTCGGCCCGAACCCGTCGAGCGTGCGGCCGGCCGAGACGGGGAACCGGCTGTAGATCCCGGCGCCCGCACCGCCGGTCGGCGTCGGGGCCAGGAAGCGGTGCGGAAGCAGGTCGTCGAGTCCCGCGACCCGCAGCGCGGCCACCGCGTCCTCGGTCAGTTCCTGCACGGTCAGGACGTCGACCCGCCGCTCGCGCACCGTCCGGACCAGCGCATCCGGGTCGGCCTGCCCGACCATCAGATTGGCCTGCATCACGTGGATCGTGGGACCGGAAGTCGAGGCCGGCCGGTCGTCCCGGACACCCGGTACGTACAACGGTCCCAGGGTCCAGGCTCCGGCGGCGACGACCGCGAGCGCCGAGGCCAGCAGAACCGGGCGCCGGGCGAGGGCGGCAACGACCGCACCCGCCACCGTCCCGAGCAGCAGGTACGGGCCGAGCGACGCCCAGGCGATCACGGCGTTGCTCGCCACGTCCGTCGCGGAGGCCACCAGCGCGGTGAGCCCGAGCACCGTCGCGGCGATCGAGACGAGGGCGGCGAGCCGTCGCGGCACGCTCATGAATGCCTCCTCACCCCGGCTGCATGCCTCCGCGCGACACCCGGCGCGGCCGTAGTCCGGAACGAACCGGCGGCTCCTGTCGATCCGACCCGGTTCCGTTCGTCGTCATGTCGTACGGCAACCCTGCCGGGCAGGACACCCACCCTACGAGAAGGGCTCGATATGAAGTACATGATGCTGATCAACGCCGCATCGGCCGAGGCCGGCGACCAGTGCACCGTCGAGGAGTGGATGGTCTTCGACAAGGAGATCCAGGAGGCGGGAGTCGTCGTCGCCTCGGAATCGCTCGCCGACCTGACCACCGCCACGACCGTGCGGGTCGGTCCCGACGGGGCGCGATCCGTCACCACGGACGGGCCGTTCGCCGAGACGCGCGAGGTTCTCGGCGGCTTCTACGTCGTCGACGTGCCCGACCTCGACGTCGCGCTGGACTGGGCGGCCCGCTGCCCCGGAGCGCGCGGCGGTGGATCCGTGGTGGTGCGGCCGATCGCCGACTTCGGGCAGTGACCGCGACGGACGGGCCGGGCGCCGGCGCGCGGGTCGACGCAGCCGTCGAAGCGGTGTTCCGGGAGGAGCGGGGGCGGTTGCTCGCCGCCCTCGTGCACCGCTTCGGCGACCTCGACCTGGCCGAGGACGTGGCCGGCGAGGCGATCGAAGCGGCGCTGGTGCACTGGCCCGTCCGGGGCGTGCCGGTCAAGCCGGGGGCCTGGTTGCTGACGACGGCGCGGCGCAAGGCCGTCGACCGGCTCCGGCGGGATCAGGCCTACGCCGCCCGGCTGGCCGTCCTGCAGGTGGATTCGGATCGGGCGGACCACTCTCCCACCCCCGTGGCCGGCAGCGACGTGCCCGACGAGCGCCTGCAGCTGTACTTCACCTGCGCTCACCCGGCGCTGGCGACCGAGGACCGGGTGGCGCTGACCCTGCGGTGCCTGGCCGGGCTCGGGACGCCCGAGGTGGCGCGGGCCTTCCTGGTCCCCACCGCGACGATGGCGCAGCGGATCGTGCGGGCGAAGAAGAAGATCCGGCAGGCCCGCATTCCGTTCCGGATGCCCGAGCGGGACGAACTGCCGGAGCGGTTGCCGGGTGTACTGCAGGTGCTGTACTCGATCTTCACCGAGGGATACGCCGCGAGTTCCGGGCCGGACCTGCAGCGTCCGGACCTCGCCGACGAGGCTCTCCGGCTGGCCCGGATCCTGCACCGGTTGCTGCCCGGTGAGCGGGAGGTGACCGGGCTGCTCGCCCTGATGCTGCTGACCCACGCGCGCCGCGACGCCCGGACCGGGCCGGAGGGCGCGGTGGTTCTGCTCGCGGACCAGGACCGTGCACGCTGGGACGGCGCTCTCGTCGCCGAGGGCACCGCTCTCGTGCCCGTGGCGCTGACCGGTGGCCCGCCGGGCCCGTACGGCGTGCAGGCCGCGATCGCCGCGCTGCACGACGAGGCCGCCGACGTCGCCTCCACCGACTGGCCGCAGATCGTCGCGCTCTACGACGTCCTGACCACCCTGGCGCCCTCGCCGGTCGTCGCGGTCAACCGCGCCGCGGCGGTGGCGATGCGGGACGGTCCGGAGGCCGGTCTGGTGCTGCTCGACGCCCTCGCGGACGAGCCCCGGCTGCGCGGCTACCACCCGTATCTCACGGCCCGCGGGGAGCTGCTGCGCCGGCTCGGCCGCGACGACGAGGCCGCCGTCGCCTACCGGCGGGCACTCGAGCTGGCCGGAACCGAACCCGAACGCGCGCACCTGCGCCGTCGTCTGGAGGAGACGGGCCGGTCGTGACCGGGATCGATTCGGGGTGTCGTCGCCGCATCGGCCGAGCGGCCGCACCCGTCTTTCGGCACCCGGATCAGTCGCCGAAGCCGCTGCGGGAGGCCCAGCCCGACGCGGCGAACGACCGTCGCAGGGCGGCGCGCAGGTCTGCCGCTCCGGCGAGTTCCGTCATCACGGACCGATATTCGTGCGGTCGGCGGCCCACGAGTGCCGCGAAGCCGGCGCACTCGCGCAGCAGTGTGCCGAACAGCGCCTCCTGGGTCTGCAGCGGTATCGGCGACCCACCGGGCGGCGCGAGGGTGCCCCACTTCGAGACGTACACGTCGAAGCCCACCGGCCGCGCTCCCCCGTCGATCGCGAGAATGCACTCGTCCGCGGTCACGGCGCGGCGCGTGTAGTTCGGCTCCGTCGCGTCGAGGCACGCGAGCTGGTCCCGGTCCAGCAGCGACGCGAACACCGCGGTGCGGGCCCCCGGCCGGCGGAACGCGGTCGCCGCGACGTAACCGGCCACGCTGACGTGGGCGCTGTGCCCGACCGCCATGCCCGTCACCGTCGCGCGCAGGAACGGCACGGTGGGGTCGACGTGCCCGGCCGTCAACTTGCGCGCCACCACCGCGGGACAGGCGTTGGACCCCACGGCGACGACGAGACGCCGGTCCCGGACGCCGTCGACGCCGGCCGCCCGGAGCGCGCCGTCGACGGTCCGGCTGGTACCGGCGAGCCGCAGGGTGCTCGCACCGAAGTCGGCGCGAGCACGTGCGCGGTGGTAGCCGTCGCGGGTGAGCAGGCCCGTCCCCGGCGCGGCGGGTCCGGGGTAGAGCCACGGAGCGGCCACGAAGTCCACTCCGTCGGCGACGGTACTCATGCTCCCAGTATTCCGCGCGCTAGCCTGCGGGCGTGCACATCGAACCGCGTTCCCTCGACGACGCCGCGGTGCACTCGCTCGTCGACGAGGTGCAACTCGAATACGTCCGCCGGTACGGCGGTCCCGACCACACGCTGCTGCACCCGCAGGAGTTCGATCCACCCCACGGCATCTTCCTGCTCGCGTCGCTGGACGACGTCCCGGCCGGCATCGGCGGATGGCGGGCGCGGAACTCGGCGCACCCCGGACTGCGCGACGGCGACGCCGAGATCAAGCGCATGTACGTGCGCGCGGGTCTGCGCCGACGAGGCGTGGCGCGGCGGATCCTGGCCGAGCTCGAGCGCACCGCCGCCGAGGCGGGCCGGCGCCGCATGGTGCTCGAGACCGGCACCGAGCAGCCCGAGGCGCTCGCGATGTACGCGGCGGCCGGGTACGTTCCGCTGGCCGAGCGGTTCGGTGAGTACGCCTGTTCGGACTCGTCGCTGTACTTCGCCAAGGACCTGCCGCCGCAGGACGCCGCGCACCGCATCCGCCCGGCCACCGCGGCGGACCTGCCGCTGCTGCAGGACATCGAACGTGCGGCCGGACGGGCGTTCACCGAGCTCGGCATGGACGCCGTCGCCGACGACGCGCCGCCCACGCTCGCGGAGCTGCGCGAGTACGTGACCGCCGGGCGCGTGTGGGTGGGTACCGACGGTGACGACCGCCCGGTGGCCTACCTACTCGCCGAGATCGTCGACGGCACCGCCCACGTCGCGCAGGTGTCGGTGCATCCCGAGCACGCGCGCCGCGGGCTCGGCCGGGTCCTGATCGATCACCTCGCGACCTGGGCACGCGTTCGGGCGCTGCCCGCGCTGACGCTGACCACCTTCGTCGACGTCCCCTGGAACGGGCCCTACTACCGGCGGCTCGGCTTCGAGTTCGTGCGCGACGACGACCTCGGTCCGGGCCTGCGCCGGATCCGTCGTGAGGAGGCCGCCCGCGGTCTGGATCGGTGGCCGCGGGCGGTGATGCGACGCGGACTGTGAACGGCGTCGAACGCCGTCACGGGTACTCCGGCACCGACGCCGACCAGAATCGCCGCACCAGATCCGTCGTCTCGGCGGGCGCCTCGAGCGGGACGAGGTACGCGGCGCCGTCCACGACGGCGCACGAGCCCTGCGGCACCAGGCGGCTCGCCGCGCGCGCCTGCTCCGGCGTCCACCCCTTGTGGTCGCTGCCGGTGACGAAGAGGGTCGGCACGGACAGCCCGGGCAGACGGTCGGTCAGATCGGGGCGGTGCAGCGAGATGGAGACGACCGCGTTGCGCAGTGCCGCCCGGTCGGCGCGGACGAGGCAGTCCCCGACGAGGGCGACCGCCTCCGGATCGCGTTTCCTCGTTGCGGCGGAGAGCAATACGTTCGTCACCCCCGAGCGGATGAAGCCGACGGGGCCGAGCATCCGGTGGGCGGCGAGGAGGAATACCGTGCGTGCGCGCTCCGTCCGGTTCAGCGCCTGGACGGGCGTCCCCAGCGTCACCAGCGTCCGGCAGCGCGGCGCCGCGTCGGTCGCGAAGACGATGCCGATGTGGCCGCCCCAGGCGTTGCCGATCCAGTCGACGGGTTCGTCGACGCCGAGTTCGTCGAGGATCGTTCCGGCCGCCGCGGCGCATTCGGCGAGGGTGTAGCGCCGGCCGGGATCATCGCTCGCCCCGTGCCCCGGGCCGGTGACGGACACGACCCGCCGTTCGGTTGCCAGCTCGTCTTCGACTCGGCCCCAGGATCTTTCGTCGACGAACAGGCTGTGCCACAGCACGGCGGTCGGACCCTGGCCCCGCACTCGCACGGCCAGCGAGCCCACTCCGGTCGAGATCTTCCGGGTCATCGCCCTCACCGCCTCCGGTTCCCGGTTGACATTGTCAAGTGCTATGGTCCTCCGCATGGTTGACAGTGTCAATGGGGGCCCGGGAGCCGGGCGGACGAGCCCGAGCCTCGACGAACGCCTGCTCCAGACCGCACTCGAGCAGTTGCGCGAGGAGCCCGCGGAACGGCTCAGCCTGCGCCGGGTGGCACAACAACTGGACGTGAGCCACCAGGCGCCCTACGTGCACTTCGGCACCAAGCGCCGGTTCCTCGCGGCGGTGGCCGGGACCGGACTCCGGCGGGCCGCGGCGACGGCCGCCGCCGCCGTCGAAGCCGCAGGCCCCGACCCCCTGCACCGGCTCCACGCCCTCGCCGGCGCCTACGTGCGCTTCGTGCGGGACAACCCGCACGTGCACGACCTGGCCTACGGGCCCACGGTCGACAAGGCCGACCACCCACGCCTGCAGCAGGCCGCGGCCGACTACTGGGAGCTGCTGCACGACACCGTCGCGGCCTGCCAACCCGCAGGCATCGACGAAGCCGACGTTCTGCGACGGTGCGCGGCCGCGTGGGGCACCGTCTACGGCATCGCCCGGTTGGCCGCACTGCACCAGATCCCGGCCTCGGTCCCCGCCGACAGGGACGCGCTGCTGCACGAGGCACTCGACATGCTCCATCGCGGATGGCAGGCCCGCGACTGAGTCCCCCGCCCGGCTCGGCAGCGACCGGACGCACCAGCCGCTGCAAATAGCCGACTTGTTCTATCTCAAATAGAACAATATGCTGGTGTCGTGCTCATCAGACTGGATCCGAACTCGCCGGACCCGCTGTTCGTGCAGCTGGCTGCGGCCGTGCGCGGCGCGGTGGCCCGCGGCGAGGTCCGGGCGGGCGAGCGCCTCCCCGGTGCACGCGACCTGGCCGCCTCGCTCGGCCTCAACGTCCACACCGTGCTGCGGGGCTATCAGCAGCTGCGCGACGAAGGCCTGGTGGAGCTGCGTCGCGGACGCGGTGCGGTCGTCACCGATCGCGCCGAAACCGGCTATGCCGCCGTTCATTCCGCCGTCGCTGAGGTCGTCGCGCACGCCAAGCGCGTCGGGCTGAGCGCCGACGGCCTCGTCGACCTGATCAGAGCGGAGTACAGATGACAGACGATCCCGGCACCGGCGGGCGCCCCGCCGGCCGTATCCTCCTCGGTTCCACGGTCGCCCCGCTGGGGGTCGCCGCCGCCGGCGCGCTCGTGCTCCGGAACTGGCGTGCGCAACTGCCGGATCCGATCGCGACGCACTGGAACCTCGACGGCACCGCGGACGGATTCGCCGGACTCCCCGCAACCATCGCGCTGGTGCTGGGATTCGGTGCGCTGTTCGCCGCCCTCGGTTTCGGTCTCGCCCGGGCTGCCGCCGCCGACCCCGCCCTCACCCGCGCGGTCGCCGCGACCGTCACCGGCACCGTCGCGTTCGTGACCACCCTGATCGTGCTGGCGACCGGCTCGCAACGGGGTCTCGCCGACGCCACCGCAGCCGCACCGCCGGGGACGTCGCTCCTCGCCGCACTCGGCGTCGGCCTCGCCCTCGGGGCCGCCGCCGCGGCGATACCACGGTGGTCGCGGGGACCCGCCACTCCCCCGGCCGCGGAGGCACCACGAATTCCGGTCGGCACAGACGAACTCGTGGTGTGGACCCGCTCGGTGGCCACCGGCAACGTCACGACGAGCGCGCTGGTCGCGGCGATCGGCCTCGTCGCCGCGATGGGCGTGCTGACCCGGCTGTGGATCCTGCTGGGCCTGGCCGTGCTGCTCGCGGTGCTGGTGGCTGCGACCTGCTCGATCCGCGTCACCGTCGACGCCCGCGGGGTCACCGTCGCGGGAATGTTCGGGTGGCCGCACCTGCACACTCGGCTCGGTGACATCGCCTCCGCCTCCGTCACCGACGTGGCACCGCTGCGGCACTTCGGTGGCTACGGATACCGCATGGCAGTGTTCGGCCCGCTGCGCGGTGCACGGGGGTTCGTCCTGCGCGGTGGCCCTGCCCTGGTGCTGCACCGGCGCGACGGCGCGCGCACCCTGGTCGTGGTCGACGACGCCGCGACCGCCGCCGGACTCGTCAACAGTCTCGTGGAGCGGAGGGGCGGCGCCAGGACCGACCCGAGCCGCTGAACCCGGCCGGGCGGGAGCACCGCGACACCCGGCCGTGCACCGTTCGTGGCCGTCGTCCGCCCGTGGTTCACCACGCCAGCCCGAGGTCGACGGCGGCCAGGCCGGCCCGCGTGCGGTTGTCCACCCCGAGCTTGACGTAGACGCGCTCGACGTGGTTGCGCGCCGTCTTCTCCGCGATGCACAACTCTGCGGCGATCTGCCGGTTGGAGCGGCCCCGGGCGACGAGCCGCAACACCGCCACCTCCCGGGCGGTCAGTCCGGCCGGCCAGGGCGCGCGTCGCACCTGCCGGTGCCCGGCCGCCGCGGGCCTCTCGCCGCAGGCGCTCCGCCGCGTGATCGGGGGTGAGCGCATCACGATGCGGCCGGGGTTCCCCGAAGCGCTGGTACGTCTCCGCCGCGGCGAGCAGCCGATCGGCGACACTCAGGTCGCGGCCGCGGACGCCGTTGGGATATCCGGAGCCGTCGAGGCGTTCGCGGTGCGTGGTCGCGACGGCGACGACGTCCTCCATGCCGGTGACACGGCTGAGGATCCGCCCGGTCAGGTACGGATACAGCCGGACCCGCTCCCATTCGGTGGCGGTGAGCGGACCGGGCTTCTCCCAGATCCGGTTGGACACCCCCATTCGCCCGAGACCGTGGACGAGACCGGCCCGGTAGAGCACCGCGGTGTCCGTCTCCAGCAGGCCGCGCAGGCGACCCGCCGCCGCCGCGAGTTCGGCGACGGACCGCGAATGGCCCAGCAGGAAAGGGACTTTCAGGTCGACAAAGTCCGCCGTCGCGCGCAGCAGCGCGTCGAGTTCGCCGTCGGCGAGGACGCACTCACGGTCGGGTGCCCGATCCAGTGCCGCCGCCCATGCGTCCCGTTCGAGCAGATCGTGGGTGAACTCGTCCGCACCCTCCCGGAACACCCGTGCCACCCGCGGACAGAACTGGGTCCCGCTGCGCGCTCGGGCGACCTCGACGGCCCGCCACGGCCCGCCGGTTCGCAGATGGACCTCGCAGACCTCCGCCAGGTGCACGATGTGCATCTCGAGCGGGATGTCGTCGCCGCGTACCCCCGCGGGTAGCCCGGCCCCGTCCCATCGTTCGAACGCATAGGCCAGGGCCGCACCCACCTGCCGGTCGAGGCCCACCCGGTCGGACAGCGCTCCCGCCGACGCGCAGTGCGAACCGATCAGTTCGGCCATGCGACGGCGGGCGGTCAGCAGGAACGCGGCGACCTCGAGTCCGCGACGCGGGCCGTCGAGCCCGCGCCCGACGTGACCCGTCAGCATCCGCAGGAACGGCAACCCCGTCATGTCGACCCCGTAGGTGTCGGCGCGGAGTGCGATGTCGTCGCCGAACACCTGCGCCAGTTCGTGCGAGTCGGCGTGGCATCCGATCCAGGCGACGAGGTTCGCGTAGTAGACGACGGCCTGCTGCCGGGCGTCCAGCCCCATGCGCTCGGCGATCCGTCCGGCCAGTACGGCGGAGCGCAGCATGTGCTCCATGGGCTGCCCCAGGCCCAGGTCGATCGCCAGGGACAGCGCTGCGAGCAACTCGGCGCGCCGCGGCCCGTCCCGCGGCGCCGGAGACGACCCGCTCCTGCGCTGCACGGCTCCATTGTCCTCCGCCGCGGGAATCGGGGGCCCGCCCGGGCAAAAGATGAGGCATCGGCCCCATGCCTTCCGGACACGACACGGCGCACGATCGGAACAACCGAAACACCGCAGGAGGACGACATGAAGACCACGCCGCAAGCAGCCGCCGAGGAGCCCCGCGTCCTGGCCGGGGTCGCCGGGGAACGGTTCACCGGATACGCGGTGATCGGTGCACCGTTCGCCAGTGGGCACTGTCTGGCACTGCGCCGGTTCACCGCCGGATCGGTGGGCCCGGCCTTCACCTCGGTCTGGCATCGCGACCCGCACGGCCGGTGGACCGTCTACAGCGATGCCGCGCCGGAGCACGGATGCCCCCGCTACCTCGGCGCCGCCCTCAACCGGACGGTGCGCACCGACGTCGCCGCCGCATGGACCGGCCCGTCCCGGCTGCACATCACGGCCGGCGACGACGTCGTCTGGGACGTAGAGGTGACCTCGTCGCCGTCCACCGCCCTGGCGACCCTGACCGGTCGGCTCCTACCCGACCGCATACGGCACCACCCCGCGGTCCTGGCCGCGGTGGCGCGCCTCGCCGGGCCGGTCCTGGGCGCCGGCCGGATCCGCCTCACCGGGGACGTACCGAACGGACAGTGGTTCCGTGCCGCACCGCGCCGGTTGTGGTCCGTCCGCACCGTCGCCGCGACGGTGGGCGGCGTCGACCTCGGCGACGACGGGCCGCTGCCCGAACAGGAGCGGCTCGGCGATTTCCGGATTCCCCAGCGCGCCCTGTTCGCGACCGTCGACGCGTGGTTCGAACCGTTCGATCCGCAGCGGCACGCGCCGGCGTGCCCGGGCGATGCGCTCACCTGCTGACCCGCGCCGGCACTTGCGCGTGCGATGATCTTGTGGACCATCGAGGGGGTGCCATTGTCTGAAAGCATCGTGCCGGTGACGAGTAGACGAACCACACGGGGGGCGTCCGACGATCCCGTGTACGTGCCGCTGCGCAGCATCTCCGGAGCGGCGACGACGCTGCAGGAGGCGGTGGCGCGGCAGAACGCCACGGACTACTACGAGGTCCGCGCGGCGATGGACGCGGAGTACTACTGGCGCGCCGTGGTGCAGACCTTCCAGATCGCCGACGAGTCGTTCCTGCACGCCTCCCGCGGCACCCAGGACGGTGCCGACATCTCCGCCCACGTGATGGCCCGTGCCGCGGACTGGGTGGCGAAGACGGAACTCGCCGTGGAAGGCACCCGGATGTACGGGGCCCTGGTCGCGTTCACCCAGGGCGTGGGCGACGGGTACGCGGCGGTCGAGTCCTGGGCCGAGGCCACCAAGCGCGCGAGCCGATAGGCCGCTGCGCGGCCCGTGCGCGTTTCCGGTAGCGGTGGCTACCGGAAACGCGCACGGCTAGAAGTGGATCGCGGCGCGCTCGCCCTCGAGGATCGCGGCGTCCGCGCGCCGCGGGGTGAGCGCATCACCGATCCGCACGACGTGGAAGGCGCTGTCGCGCAAGGCTGTCCAGAGTTCGTCCACCGGATCCTGATGGGTGGCCACCACCACCCGGTCGACCGTGCGCTGGTGCGCGACGGCGGTCGGGTGGTGCCGCAGCGCCACGTCGAGCCTGCCGTCGCGTTCGGCGACGGCGGTGACGAGCGTGTCGGTCAGCTGTTCGATGCCGAGGGTGTACGCCCGGCGGGTCCAGCCCTCCATGTCGAGGGTCAGCCCGAGGTCCTGGCCGACGATCATCCCGGCCGTGCAGACGGTGACCGCGGCGCCGCGGCCGGCGAGCAACTCCGCCACGGACGTCGCGTGGTGGAAGCCCAGGTCGTCGACGACGAGGACGTCGCCGTGCGGTGACACCCGGTCGTCGAGGACGTCGCGGACGTCGACGACGAGGTCGGTGTCGCCGGCCCAGTCCGGGCGCCGCGGTCGCGCACCGGTCGCGACGACGACCGCGTCGGGATGCGCGTCGCGCACGACCGCGGCGTCGACGTGCACGCCGGTGCGGATCTCCACGCCCGCGCGCCGGCACTCGATCTCGAGACTGCGGACCAGACCGCCGAGCTCGCCGCGGCCCGGCGCGGTTGCGGCCGTGCGGATCTGCCCGCCCAGCACATCCGCGCTCTCACAGAGGGTGACCCGGTGCCCGCGCTGCGCGGCGGTCGCGGCGGCGCGCAGCCCGGCCGGGCCGCCACCGACGACGAGGATCCGCCGGCCGGGCCGGCGAGGATCGGGCAGCGGCTGCGCCTCGCGTCCGGCGCGAGGGTTGGCCACGCAGCCGATCCACCGCCCGAGGCCGACCCGCCCGATGCACTCCTGGTTGCAGGCCAGGCACGGGCGCACCGCCTCGTCGTCGCCGGCGAGGGCTTCGGCGGCGAAGTCGGGATCGGCGATCTGGCCGCGCACGACGCCGACGAGGTCGCAGCGCCCGGCGGCGAGCGCCGCCTCGGCCTGCGCCGGGGTCGTGAAGCGACCGACGCCGACCACCGGCAGGCGCACCCGCCGCCGGATCGCGTCGGGCACGAAGAGCGCGTAGCCGTGCGGCGTCGCCATGGACGCCTCGATCAGGTGCAGCGTCTCGGTGGCCACGCCGATCGAGGTGTTGACGTAGTCGACGTGCCCGCTGTCCTCGACCAGGGCGGCGAGCGCGACTGCGTCGTCGAGGGTGATCCCGCCGTCGGTGCCGTCGTGCCCGCTGAGCCGGACCCCCACGACCAGGCCGGGCCCGACGGCCGCGCGCAGCGCCGCGACGACCTCGAGCAGGAACCGTGCCCGGTTCCGGAGCGGGCCGCCGTACCGGTCGGTGCGGCGGTTGGTGCCGGGCGACAGGAACTGCCGCACGATCGACGCCTGCGAGCACTGCAGTTCGACACCGTCGAACCCGCCGGCACGGCAGTGTGCGGCGACGCGGGCATACCCGTCGACGAGCTCGCGGATCTCGTGCTCCTCGACGGCCTTGGGCACCTCCCGGAACAGCGGGTCGGGCACGGCGCTCGGGGCCCACAGCGGCAGGCCGGTGTACATGCCGGAGCCCTGGGCGCCGTTGTGGTTGAGCTGCGCGAGGATTCGCCCCCCGTGGCCGTGCACGGCCTCGGTGATGCGCCGGTAGCCGGGCACCACGGCGGGGTCGTAGCCGCGGATGAGCTTCTCGTAGGGCCGGTCCGTCGGATGCACGGTGTGTTCCTCGGAGACGATCAGACCGGCCCCGCCGCGGGCCCGCGCGGCGTAGTAGGCGGCGTGCTGTGCGGTCGGCAGGCCGTCGACGGCGAAGTTGGTCAGGTGCGCGGAGAACACCACCCGGTTGCGCAGCGTGACCGGGCCGAGCCGCAGCGGGGCGGCCAGCCGCGGGTACGGTCGGGCGGAGCGGGGCTCGCTCACACCTTCGAGTTCCCCTGGTCGAGGGCCATCTGGCTGCCGGTGATCGTCCTGGCCCGGTCGCTCGCGAGGAACAGCACGGCCTCGGCGATGTCGTCGACGTCGGCGATCGGCTTCTCGGTGAGGATCGGCGCGAAGCTCGGCAACCAGTGCGGGTACTTCTCGAACATCTTCAGCGCACCCTGGTCGGTGCCCATCGGCGTGTTCACGCCGTAGGGGTGGATGGAGTTGACCCGGATGCGGTACTCACCGAGCTCCTTGGCGGCGGTCTGGGTCAGGCCGACGAGGCCGAACTTCGCAGCGGCATAGTTGGCCTGGCCGGGCATGGCCTTCAGACCCGCGACGGAGCTGACGACGACGATCGACCCGCCGTTGCCGGCCTCGATCATGGCGGGCGTGGCGGCCTTGAGGGTCTTGAAGACGCCGGTGAGGTTGATGTCGATCAGTTCCTCGAACTGCTCGTCGGGCATCTCCCAGAAGCGGTTCCAGTTGCAGATGCCCGCGTTGGCGACGACGACGTCGAGACGGCCGAACTGGGCGACGCCCTCGTCGACGACGGCCTGCAGGGTGGCGCTGTCGCGGACGTCGGCGATGCGGGCGTGGATCTTCGCGCCTTCGGCCTCGACGAGCTGGACGGTTTCGTGGAAGTCGGCTTCGGTGACCGGCGCGTACGTGTTGTACGCCGAGACGGGTCCGGCGATGTCGACGCCGATGATCGAGGCGCCCTCCCGCGCGAACCGGATCGCGTGGTTGCGGCCCTGGCCGCGCGCGATACCCGTGATGAACACGACCCTGCCGTCGAACTCGCCCATGTGCCGATCCTTCCGATCCCAGCGTTTTGGAACAGGTTACAGTTCGGATCCGAGTGCGTGGCCCTCGCGTACCGCGTGGTGGACACTGCGCGGCGCGAGGCAGTCCCCGATCCGCACGAGCCCGGTGCGGTAGAGGCTGTCCTCCGGCAGACCCGGGGCGCAGTCGACGAGCAGCGCGCCCGCGACGTCGGTGCGCTGCCCGGTCAGCCGGTGCTCGAGTTCGACGGCGTCGGCGCCGACCCGGCGCACGGTGACCCCCAGATGCCGGGTGACTCCCGCTCGCTGGAGCCGGGCGTTGGCCGCGACCAGGTCGCCCGTCGGCGCGAGCCGGGCACCGGCGATCGGGTCCGTCGTCGCATACGAGACGTCGTACCCCTGGGCGGCGAGTTGTTCCGCGATGCCCACGGCGACGGGCCCGCCGACCGGATCCCACACCACCACCGGCCGCACGGGGATCGGGCCGCCGGCGAGCAGCCCCGCGGCGGTCACGACGTGCCCGTCCTCCGCCGGGTACTCGGGGGGCCGGTCGCGGCTGCCGGTCGCGAGCACGACGACCGTCCCCTGGGCGGCGGCCGCGTCGAGGTCCGCGGCGGCGACGGCGCTGCGGGTGTCGATCCGCACGCCGAGCGCGCGGCAGCGGACCTCGAGCCAGTCGACGAGTGCGGAGAGCGTGTCGCGTCCCGTGCCCACCGCCGCGGTGCGCAGCATCCCGCCCACGCGCCCGGCGCGTTCGACGAGACGGACCCGGTGACCGCGTTCGGCCAGCACGCGGGCGGCCTCGAGCCCGGCAGGCCCCCCACCGACGACGAGGACATCGCGCGTCACGGCCGCCGGGGGCTGCGGAGTGCGGGTCTCGTGCCCGGCCTCCGCGTTGCCGATGCAGCCGACCCGGGGATTGCGGAAGTCGCGCACCAGGCAGGCCTGATTGCATCGCACGCACGGCCGGGGGGTGTGCCCGTCGCGCACGGCGGCGACGAGGTCCGGATCGGCGATCTGCGCGCGGGTCATCTCCACCAGGTCGCACACTTCGTCGTCGAGGGCGCGCTGTGCGGCGACGGGCTCGACGATGCTGCCCTGCAGGACGACGGGCACGGCGCCGGCCACGGCATCGCGGACGGCGCGGCACAGCCCGGTGTTGAACCCGGCCGGGGTGTGGGCGTCGGGCCGGTACACGCCGGGGGCGTAGAGTCCGCCGCGCACGACGGTGAGCAGATCCAGGTGCGGGGCGAGCACGGACGCGTGACCGGCGGCCTGCTCCGGTGTGATGCCGGCCCAGGGCGCCTCCTCGTCGCAGCTCAGGCGCAGCGCCAGGATCCGGCCGGGACCGAGTTCGGCGCGCACGGCCGCGATCACCTGTCGCAGCAGCAACGACCGGTCGGCACCGTAGCGGTCGGTGCGCCGGTTGGTCAGTCCCGAGAGGAACTGGCGCAGCAGCGAGGTCGGCCCCGCGTCCAGCTCGATTCCGTCGACGTCTGCCGCGACCGCGACGGCGGCGGCGGCGGCGAACCCCTCGACCAGCTCCCCGATCTCGTCGTCGCCGACCTCCATCGGCAGTTCGCGCCCGGCCGGATCGGCCACCCGCGACGGTGCCCACAGCGGAGCCTGCGTCCACGCACTCGACCCCTGCAGACCGGCATGGCCGAGCCCGGCCAGCACGAGGGTGCCGTGGGGCCGGCACGCGGCGACGATCGACGCCCATCCGGGGCCGCCCTCCGCGGCCAGGGGTGCCCGCTCGTACGGCTGGTCGTGCGGGTGCACGGAGGCGACCTCGGTGACGAGCAACCCGGCTCCGCCGCGGGCGCGGCGCTCGTAGTACGCCACGTGTTCAGGCGAAAAGGCCCTCCCCACACCGAGGTTGGTTTCGTGCGGTCCGAAGAGCACCCTGGCCGGCGCGTCGCGGCCGGCCAGGGTGATCGGTTCGGTGAGAGTGCCCATCGGCAGAGGGGACCGCTCAGATTCCGAGGTCGCGCCGGAAGTTCGGTGGGACGACGATGTCGTCGGGGGTCAGCTCGTGGATCGACGTCTTGCCGAGTCCGATGAGCGCCGAGCCGATGCCCCCGGCGAGGATGTCGAGGACGTTCTCCACGCCCGCCTGCCCGTTGGCGGCGAGGCCCCACAGGTACGCGCGGCCGATCAGGACGGCCTTGGCGCCGAGCGCGAGGGCCTTGACGACGTCGCTACCGCGCCGGATGCCGCCGTCGAGCAGCACCTCCACGTCCTTGCCGACCGCGTCGGCGATCGCCGGGAGCGCGCGGATCGGGGCCGGGGTGCCGTCGAGGTTGTTGCCGCCGTGGTTGGACACCGAGATCGCGGTGACGCCGGCGTCGACTGCGCGCTTGGCGTCGTCGACCCGCATCACGCCCTTGAGCATGAACGGCGCGTCGCCCCACTGCTCGCGCAGCCACGCGACGTCCTCCCACGTGGGCAACGGGGTGCCCATCCATTCACCGTAGGCGCCGAAGAACGTCGGCGCGCTGCCACCGGGCGGCGTCAGGTTCGGCGTGGTCAGGTCCGGCACCTTGCCGGTCTTGGCCCAGTCGAGCAGCCAGCTCGGCCGCAGGATGCCCTCGGGTGCGAACCGGAACATCGCCTTGAGGTCCATCTTCTCCGGGATCGCGGGGCTGCCCCAGTCCCGGCCGTTGGAGAACGACCAGTCCAGGGTCATGATCAGGCCCTTGGCGCCGGCCGCCCGGGCGCGCTCCATCCGCTGGACGAGCACGTCCCGGCTGCCCACCCAGTACATCTGGAAGAAGGTCTTGTCGTTGGCGGCGGAGACCTCTTCGATGGACTTGCTCGCGAACGAGCTCAGACCCATCGCGACGCCGCGGGCCGCGGCGGCACGGGCGACGGCGACCTCGCCGTCGGGGTGCACCGCCTGCACTCCGGTCGGGGAGATCAGCACGGGCATGCCGACGTCCTGCCCCATGACGTGGGTGCCCATCTCGCGCTTGTCGGACAGGCCCGCGACGTGCGGGGCGAAGCCGAGCTCGGCGAACGCGGCCGTGTTGTCCTCGACGGTGATGCCCTTCTCGGAGCCGGCCACGAGGGCCCCGTAGACGGACTTGGGGAGCTTCTTCTTCGCGCGTTGCTGCGCGACCGCAACGGTTTCGAACCAGTCGTTGCCCATGGGGGATCTGCCTCTCGTACTGCGGGGAAGGCGCCGGCTACTGCATTCCGGCGAGCGGGTTCTCGTCGCACGCCCGCGACGGCGGGCGCACCATCAGCTTCAGGGGGACGGGGGCGCGCGGGGTGCGGCGCTCGCCGGTGCGGGAATGGTCGACACTGGACTTGGGCACGGTGCGGTCGGCGCTGAGCGCGGATTCGCCGTAGCCCTGGACACATTCGGGGTCCGGTCCGTCCATCGGCAGACCGGTGAAGAACTTGGCGGCCATGCAGCCGCCGCGGCACGAATCGTAGAACGTGCACTTGCTGCACGCACCGCCGGTCTGCGGGGAGCGCAGCTCGGTGAACAGTTCCGAATGCTGCCATACCTGCTGGAATCCGCCGTCGGACAGGATGTTTCCGGCGAGGAACTTGTCGTGGATCGCGAACGGGCAGGCATAGACGTCGCCGACCGGGTCGATCAGGCACACCACCCGGCCCGCGCCGCACAGGTTCAGCCCCGGCAGCGCGCCGGCACCGTCGGCCCCGCCGAACGCGGACAGGTGGAAGAACGAGTCGCCGGTGAGCACGCCCTCGCCGTGGGCGACGAGCCAGTTGTAGAGCTGGCGTTGCTGCTCGTGGGTGGGGTGCAGGTCGTCCCACACGTCCACGGCGCGGCCCGACGGGCGCAGCCGGGTGATGCGCAGGGTGGCGCCGTACCTGTCGGCCAGGGCCTTGAACTCGTCGAGCTGGTCGACGTTGTGGCGGGTGACGACGACGGAGATCTTCGCGTCGCGGAAGCCCGCCTCGGCGAGATTCTCGAGTGCCCGTACGGCCATCGCGAACGAACCGGGGCCGCGCACGGCGTCGTTGACCTCGGCGGTGGCGCCGTCGAGCGAGATCTGCACGTCGACGTAGTCCGAGGCCGCCAGCCGCGCGGCGACCTTCTTGTCGATCTTGACGCCGTTGGTGGAGAACTTCACGCCCACCTGGTGTTCGGTGGCGTAGTCGACGAGCTCCCAGAAGTCCGAGCGCACGGTCGGCTCGCCGCCGCCGATGTTGACGTAGAACACCTGCATGCGCTGCAGCTCGTCGATGATGGCCTTGCACTGTTCGGTGGTCAGCTCACGCGGGTCCCGCCGACCGGACGAGGACAGGCAGTGCACGCACGACAGGTTGCAGGCGTAGGTCAGCTCCCACGTCAGGCAGATGGGGGCGTCGAGGCCCTTCTCGAACTGGTCGACCAGGCGGCCGACCTTCGGTGGGGCGGAAGCGTCTCGTACTGCGGCGGATTCGAGCACTGAGGTCATGGGCTGCGTCCTCGTCGGTGGCGGGCGGGAGGTGTGCGGGCAGGGTCTAGGCCGGCACGATCATGTGGGAGTCGGCCAGCGTGGCCAGCGCACGCAGGTACGGACGCTGCGCGGGCTCGTCGATTCCGTGGGCAGCGAGCGCGGCCCGTACGGACGGATGCTGATCGAGGGTTTCGACGACCCGGACGATCGTGGTGTTCTTCAGGAACGAGAGCTTGCGGGTCCCGAAGTGGTAGAGCAACGCCCCGAACGGCTCGGGGCGAAGCGCTACCTGCGGGTGCAGCCTCCACGTCGTGTCCGGATCGAACCCTGCCGAGTCGTCCTCGGTCGAGTCGATCACGGTGGCGGCGGCGTCGGCGGGCACGATCAGTACACGCCGCACATGCCGTCGATGGAGACCTCTTCCACGAGGGACTCCTCGATCAGGTCGGACTCGACGACGCTGTTGTCACGATCGGACATGCATTCCTCCTCGGATGGGGACTCCACGGTCGGAGTCGGTCGTCACAGGCCTGTTGCGCTGTGACTCGGTTCACCACTGTAATGGCATCGAGTGCAGAATGTCACCCATGGAAGGCTCACACCATGCGTAGCCGCCGGAAACCGTCCGCTCGGATAGGTCGTCGCCCCTCCACCTCGAGGGAGGGCCTCAGTGCGATCGGCATCGAACTGTTCCGCACCCAGGGGTTCGACGAGACCAGCGTCGACCAGATCGCGGAGACCGCGGGAATCGCCCGGCGCACCTTCTTCCGGTACTTCCCCTCCAAGAACGCCGTGCCCTGGGGCGACTTCGACGCCCACCTCGAGCAGATGCGCGCCCATCTCGACGCCCTGCCGCCCGAGGTGCCCCTCGCCGAGGCACTGACCTCGGCACTGCTGGACTTCAACACCTTTCCCGCCTCGGAGGCGACGTTGCACCGCGACCGCATGGGCCTGATCCTGCGGGTCCCGGCGCTGCAGGCGTACTCGGTGGTGATGTACGAGGGCTGGCGCCGCGTGATCGCGGAGTACGTCGCGCACCGCATCGGAGGTGCCACGGAGGACCACTACCCGCGCACCGTGGGCTATCTCGTCCTCGGCGTCGCGATGGCGGCGTACGAGCAGTGGCTCGCCGACGACTCCCTCGCCCTGCCCGATCTCTTGTCGGCCGGCATGCGCGCCCTCTACAGTGGCCTCGACGCGGCCGCGCCGTCCATCACCGGCCCCGACGTCCCCACCTCATCGAAAAAGGCTGCGCTGCAATGACTGTGCTCGACTCTCTCGCCCCCTGCCCGACCGGCCGGTGGTCGCACGCCCACGTCACGGTGGAACGGGTACCTGCGGGCCCGATCTCGCTGCGGCGCGACGCGGGACGACTGCACGTCACGCATTCCCTCGGACCGGAGGACCTCAGCGAACGCCTGGTCGCCGACGTCACCGCCTCGATCGCCGGCAGCGACCTCGGCCGGGAGGAGTTCGAGCTGACGATGGTCGGGCTGGTGCGCTCCACCGTGCCGGGCGCCCTCGATTCGTGGGTCACCTACTACCGCAACTCGCTGACCGAACTGCTCGACGGCACGGCCGAGTTCGCCCCGATCCACGACAAGGCCGCCGAACTCGTCCGTGGCCGCGTCCTCGATCTCGGCTCGTGCTTCGGGTTCCTCCCCCTGCGCCTGGCCCGCGCCGGGGTCGCCGTGACCGCCACCGACATCCTGCCCGGCACCATGACCCTGCTCGACGCGGTCGCGCCCCGCCTCGGCCTCGCGGTGGACACCCTCGTGTGCGACGCGGCCCACGTGCCCGTGCCCGACGACAGCGCCGATACCGTCACCGCGATCCACCTGCTCGAGCACGTCGACGCGGCCACCGGCGCGGCGGTCGTCGCCGAGGCGCTGCGGATCGCCCGGGAACGCGTGGTGATCGCCGTGCCGTTCGAGGACGAGGCCACGGCCTGCCACGGCCACGTACGCACGTTCGACCTGCCGGCCCTGCACACCCTCGGCGAATCGACCGGCCGCGCCTTCGAGGCCTTCGAACACCACGGCGGCTGGCTCGTGCTCGACGCGCGGTGACCGAACGGCGCGGTGGCCGAACGCTTTGTGGCCGAACGCCTTGTGACCGAACGCCTTGTGACCGAATGTCACATCGCGTCGGTCACATCGACGCGATGTGACATTCGGCCGCGCACACGGGGCGGGTCACTGGACGACGAGATCGCGACGGCGCAGCGCGCCGACCCCCGCCGTCGCCGTGAGCACCGCGAGACCCAGCAGGACCAGCAACGGCAGCACCCGCATCTCCGCGGCCGGCACCGGGGGTACGTGGACGAACGGCGACAGGTCCAGCACCGCCTGCGGCAGGTCCAGCAGGACGCCGAGCTGCCCGAGGAGCAACCACACGGCGAAGACACCCCATGCGACGCTCGAGGCGCGCCGCGGCACCACGCCCACGCACAGCACCGCCATCGCCCCCACCAGGAGAACGGCCGGGACGAACGCCAACGACGCCGGCAGCAGGTTGCCGAGCGATCCGGTGACGTCGCCGACCGTCAGACCGTACGAGACCGCCAGCGTGACGCCCGTGACGACCTGCAGCACGATCACCCCGATCGTCACCATGCCGATGTGGGCGAGCATCCACGGCACCCGGCCCAGGGCCGTCGACAGCAGCGGCTCGACCCGCCCGGATGTCTCCTCGCTGTGCGTCCGCAGCACGGCCTGCACCGCGTACCCGCTGGTGAACAACGCCATCATCAGGAAGATCATCGCGAAGTACGCGTCGGTGAGGGCCTGCGCCCCGCCGCCGAGCTGCTTCATCATGTCGGCGACGGCGCCGCCCTCGTCGAGGAAGTTGTCCATCTCGTTCGCGACGCTGCCGTACGTCGCGGCGAGAACGACGATGCCGAACGCCCACCACATCAAGGTCGTGCGCTGCACCCGCCACGCGAAGCCCCACGCGGTGGGCAGCCATGCCGCCGCGCGGTCCGGTCCCGGGCGCGGTTGCACCAGCCCGGCACCGTGGTCGCGCCGTCCGGTCAGCTCGTACGCGGACCACGTCGCCGCGACGGTGAACATCACGAACAACACCAGGATCCACCAGGCGTCCTCGTCGAACGGCCGGATCTGCTGCGCCCACCCGATCGGCGAGAGCCACGACAGCCACATGCTCGTGACGCTGACCCCGTCGGGATCGACGGTGCCGGCGCTGTCACCGACGGCGCGGAGCAGGAATGCGAACCCCAGCGCGGCACCGGCCAGTCCGTTCGCGGCCCGGGCCCCCTCGACGACCTGCGCGCTCACCGCCGCGACGGCCGCGAACGCGATCCCGGCCGCCGCCGTCGCCGCCCCGAGTGCGACGGATCCGGACAGCGGCAGTCCGAAACCCAGGGAGACGATCGCGAGCAGCAGCGCGAGCGCGACATTCGCCGCTGTGGCCACGATCAGGGCCGCCGTGAGCAGGGCACGCCGACCGACCACACTGGCGCCGACGAGCTCCGCGCGGCCGGTCTCCTCGTTCTGCCGGGTGTGCCGGACCACGGCCATCGTGCTCATCAGACCCGCCCCCAGGGCCAGGAACAGCAGGGTCTGCGCCGCGACGACCGCGCCGAGGCTGTCCCCGGAGACCAGGCCGTTGGTGGCCAGCACCACCGGCGACACGGCGGAGCTGACGGCGATGAGGTGCAGGTCCTCCTCGGTCGGATAGAGCCCCTTCAAGCTCGACACCGAGATCGCGTACACGATCGTGATCGTCACCAGCCACACCGGCAGCTGCACGCGGTCGCGGCGGGCCGCCAGACGCACCAGCCGGCCGGTGCCGACGAATGCGGCACTCATGCGCCGTCCCCGTCGCCGACGGCCGGGCGGCCGTGTGCGAGGTGCTCGCCGGGGACGTGGATGTGCTCGCCGGGCAGGTCGTCCCCGTAGTGCCGCAGGAACAGTTCCTCGAGGGTGGGTGGGGTACTGGTGAGCGACGTGATGCCGAAGTCGAGCAGCTCGCGCAGCACCGCGTCCATCCGGGCCGTGTCGACCTCGCAGCGCACCCGCAGGCCGTCGACCTGCAGGTCGTGCACCCCGGGGACCGCTTCGAGCCCGGCCACCGGGCGCACGGTGTCGGCGACCACCGACGTGCGGGTCAGGTGTCGCAGTTCGGTCAGCGTGCCGGATT
Organism: Rhodococcus ruber; assembly: GCF_016804345.1. Classification (NCBI taxonomy): domain Bacteria; kingdom Bacillati; phylum Actinomycetota; class Actinomycetes; order Mycobacteriales; family Nocardiaceae; genus Rhodococcus; species Rhodococcus ruber. Next base: position 4,260,368 of record NZ_CP044211.1, read on the forward strand.
CGACGGTGCGGCCCTGCCGGATGATGGTCACCCGGTCGCACAGCGCCTCGACCTCGGCGAGGACGTGGCTCGACAGCAGCACCGAGCACCCGTCGGCGACGGCCTCGCGGACGCAGTCCCGGAACACCTCGTCCTTGAGCGGGTCCAGACCCGAGGTGGGCTCGTCGAACAGGAACAACTCCACATCCGAGGCGAGCGCGGCGACGATCGCGACCTTCTGCCGGTTGCCCTTGGAGTACGTGCGGGCCTTCTTGGTGGGATCGAGCTCGAAGCGTTCGAGCAGTTCGGCACGGCGGCGTTCGTCGATGCCGCCGCGCAGGCCGGCGAGCAGGTCGATCGCCTCCCCGCCGGTGAGGTTGGGCCACAGGTTGACCTCGCCGGGTACGTACGCGAGCCGCCGGTGCAGGTCCACCGCGTTGCGCCACGGGTCGCCCCCGAGCAGTTCGACCCGGCCGGAATCCGCACGCAGCAGCCCGAGCAGAATGCGGATCGTGGTGGACTTGCCGGATCCGTTCGGGCCGAGGAATCCGTGCACCTCGCCTCGGCGGAGCTCGAGGTCGAGACCGTCGAGAGCCCGAGTGGTTCCGAACGACTTGACGAGCTGTTCCACGGAGATCGCCGTCGACATGCTGCCGAGGCTACGCCCATTCGGGGGTCCGTGTGGCGACGATCCGCACAGCGCACGGGGTCGGGTGAACCCTCGCAAATCGGTCGTTTAGGCTTCGCCGGGATCGCTGATTTTCGAGGAACGGCACCGGTCGGTGCGCTGGAGAGGTGGGGGACGTGGCCGCACGGTTCGGTCGGGGAATCCGCAATGCGTCGGTCGGCGCGGCGGCGGTGTGCGCCATCGTCGCCGGAACCGGAACCGCGGGTGCCGCACCCGTCTATCCGGTGCCGCCGGCCGATCCGTTCTACCGCGCGGCCGCCGACATCACCCACGCACCGGCCGGCGATGCGCTCGAGGTGCGGCGCGTGCCCGCACCACCCGGCATCCTCGACGTCGAGGCGTGGCAGGTGCGGTTCCGGTCGACGGATTCGACCGGCCACCCGATCCCTGCGGTGACGACGGTCCTCGCCCCCGTCGGCAAGGCTCCGGACGGTCCGCTGCTGTCGTTCCAGCACGTCATCAACGCCCTCGGCACGCACTGCGCGCCGTCGCAGACGCTGTGGACGAGCGACCCGGATCTCGCCGTCCGGGAGGCTCCGGCCCTCAACGTGGTGCTCCGGCGGGGCTGGACGGTCGCGATCCCGGACCATCTCGGACCGAACAGCGCCTACGGCGCGGCTCGCCTCGGCGGGCAGATCACCCTCGACGGCATCCGCGCGGTGCAGCAGGTACCCGAGCTGCAGCTCGCCCACAGCCCGGTCGCGCTGGCGGGGTACTCCGGCGGCGGGATGGCCACCGGGTGGGCCGCGGCACTGGCTCCGACCTACGCCCCCGACCTGAAACTGGTGGGTGCGGCGATGGGCGGGGTGCCGATGAACATCCGCAAGATGGCCGAGGCGCTCGGCGAGAACCCGCACCCCGCCTTCGGTCTGGCGTTCGCGGCCGCGCTGGGTCTCGAACGCGAGTACCCCGAACGGATGCGGATCAGCGCCGACCTGACCCCTGCGGGTGTGGCGATGCGCGACGCCCTGGCCGACGCCTGCACCAACGACATCCTCGCGCGCGGTGCCGGTGGCAGCCTGCGGCAGGTGAGCACCAATGCCCACCTGGCCGACGATGCCGACGCGGTCGCCGTCGCGGAGGAGAACAGCCTCGAGCTGTACCCGGGCGTGCCGACGGTGCCCGTGTTCGAATGGCACAGCCCCACCGACGCACTCGTCCCGGTGGACTCCATCGACGCGACGCTCGACCGCTACTGCGCCGCGGGCGCGCCGGTGCGCCGCGTCGAGACCCCCAGTCCCGACCACATGTCGGCGGCGGTGCTCGGTCTGCCGGACGCGTTCGAGTTCCTGGGCGAGCGGTTCGACGGAGCACCGGTCACCGGAACCTGCTGAGTCTGGCCTGTCACCGCACTGCGCGTCAGATCAGGCCGCGCTTGCTGGCGGCGTACACGGCCTCGGCGCGGCGGCTCACGCTCAGTTTGCGCATGATGTTGCTCACGTGGAACTTCACCGTGGTGCCCGAGATGAAAAGGCGCTCACCGATCTTGGAATTGGACAGGCCCGCAGCGAGCAGCCGCAGCACCTCGAGTTCGCGCTCGGTGAGTTGTTCCTGCGGCGTGGTCTGCCCGTTGAGGGAACGCACCACCGCCGCGGCGCTGCGCGAGTCGAAGGCACTCTCGCCGCGCGACACCGCGCGGATCGCACGCACCAGCTCGGTCGTGTCGACGTCCTTCACGACGTACCCGCGTGCCCCGGCGTGCACGGCACGCACGACCAGCTGCTCGTCGAGGAACGTGGTGAGCACCAGCAGACCCAGCCCCGGGTGGGCCGCCGACAGCTGCCCGCACAACGTCAGCCCCTCGTAGTCCGACCCGGCGGAGAGCTTCAGGTCCATCAGGACGATGTCGGGCCGGACCCGGCCCACGAGGGTGAGCGCCTCGGCCTCGTGCGAGGCCTCGCCGACCACCTCGAGGTCCGGCTCCCGCTCGAGTATCGAGCGCAGCCCCTGGCGCAGGATCGCGTGGTCGTCGACGAGGACGATGCGGACCGTGCGATTCACCGTCCCGGCCGGGGTTGCCACGTTCATCGCTGATCTCCTGTCCGCGCCGCGGGTGCCGGCGCCGCACTGTTCCCGCTGGTTCCGGTCGTCTCGTCGGCGTCCCGCTCCGCGTCGACCGCCGGTTCGGGCACCGGGATGCGCACCGCCACCCGGACCCCGCCGAGGCGGGCGCGACGCACCTCGAGAGTGCCACCGAGCTCGTGCGCGCGGGCCTGCATGTTCGCCAGCCCGCGATGGCGGCCGTCCCAGTCGTTGTCCGCGGCGAGGCGCAGCATCAGCCGCATCCGCGCCGGGTCGCCGTCCCCGTCGTCGGCGACCGACAACAGCACCGAGTCCGGCCGGTAGGTCAGCCGCAGCACCACGCGCCGGGCGTTGGCGTGCACCGCGGCGTTGAACAGCGCCTCCCCTGCGATGCGCAGCAGCGAATGTTCGGCTTCGCCCGGCAATTCGACCGGCGGGCCGCCCACCCGGACGGTGATGTCGAGTTCGCCCGGCGTGTGCGCGCTGCACAGCTGTTCGAGCATCTCCGGCAGCGACGTGCGATCCGAGTCGGACGGGTGGTTGAGCGCGTAGATCGCCGAGCGCAGCTGCTCGACCGCGCGCCGGGTGAGCTCCTTGGCCAGGTCGAGACGCTCGCCGCGCTCGGCGTCGGGAATGTCGCTGCGGCACACCTCGATCTGCATGCCGGCCGACAGCACGGCCTGGGTGACGCTGTCGTGCAGCTCCCGCGCGATGCGGTGACGTTCCTCGTCGAGCGCCTGGTGCCGATGCGCAGCACCGAGTTGCCGTTGGGTCAATTCCAGCTGGCGCAACGTCGCCTCGAGTTCGGCGTTGCGGGCCTGCAGGTCTGCCGCCGCGCGATTCGCCTCCTGGTAGGCCTGCTCGGCCCGCCCGAGCAGCAGCTGGCCCCGCTGGTAGAGCGCGGAATTCTGCAGGGCCACGGCGGTCTGGCTGGCGAGGATCGACAGCACGGCGTGGTCGGTGCCGTCGATGGTGCGGTGTTCGGGTGTCCACGCGGCGATCGCACCCGCCACCCCGCCGTCGAGGACGATGGGGACGAAGGCCCGATGGGTGTCGACGGTGGCGTCCCGGCCGATCGAGCCGGATCGGATGTCCTCGAGGCAGCGCACCACGTCGTCGGGCAGGGGTGGGCCTTCGACGTTGTCGACGAGGAACGGGGTGGCATCGGGTCCGAGGACCAGCCGGCGCGGCCCTGCGTCGGGCAGGGTCCTGTCGGTCAGGGCGAAGACCACCCAGCGGGCGCTCAGGTGGGCACGCGCGGCCTCCGCCACGGCGCAGATCAGGGTCTCGGGGCCCTCGACGGTGCGTACCAGGGCACGCGAGATCAGCTCGAGCGCGTGAACAACCCGCTCGAGACGTTCGGCGGCTCCGCGGTACTGGGGATAGAACGTGGGTTTGCCGGAACGCAGTCCGGTCAGTCGCGACAGGTCGGGAGCGGTCACAACGCCGCCCGGAACAGCGCGACCATCTGCTCGTGCGTCGCTTCGCGGGGGTTGGTGGACATGCACGCGTCGCGCAGCGCGCCCGCGGCCAGACGTTCGAGGTCGGTCGCCTGCACCCCGAGTTCCCGCAGTCCGCGCGGCACCCCGACCTCGCGGGCGAGCCGTTCGACCCGGTCCGCGACGGCGAGTGCGGCCTCCACGGCCGGACCGCGGTGCTCGTCGAGCCCGAGCGCCCGGGCGATCGCGACGAACGGCTCGGGATCGGAGGCTGCGTTGAACCGGATGACGTGCGGGAGGAGCACTCCGTTGATGACGCCGTGCGGCAGGTCGAGCAGACCCCCGACCTGGTGGCTCATCGCGTGCGCGGCACCGAGGATCGCGTTGGTGAACGCCAGGCCGGCCTCGAGGCTGGCCTGCGCCATGATCGATCGGGCCGCCATCTCCCGGGGGTCTTCGATCGTGCGTACCAGCGTGTCGGTGACGAGACCGACGGCACGCAGGGCGTGGTGGTCGGTGAGCGGGTTGTGGGCGCGGGAGACGAACGCCTCCACGCCGTGGGTCAGGGCGTCCAGCCCGGTCGCGGCGTTCAGTTCGTCCGGCATGGTGGTCAGCAGCCGCGGGTCGATCACGGTCAGGTCCGGGACGAGTGAACGACCGATGATGGTGATCTTGGTGCCTCGGACGGTGTCGGTGACGACGCAGAACTGGGAGACGTCGGCGCCCGTCCCCGACGTCGACGGCACCACCACCATCGGTGGGATCGGAGCGGCCGCCCGGTCCACACCCTCGTAGTCGAGGATGCTGCCGCCGTTGGCGGCGAGCACCGCGATGCCCTTGGCGGCGTCGATCACCGAGCCGCCACCGAGCGCGACGAGCACGTCGCAGCCGTGGACGCGGTACGTCTCGTGTCCGGCGGTGACCTCGTGGTCCTTGGGGTTGGGGGTGAGATCACCCCACACGATCGGCGTGAGGCCCTGCTCGACGAGATGACCGCGCAGCTCGTCGACCCAGCCGGCCTCGATCAGCCCCGGGTCGGTGACCAGGAGGGGCCGGACCGCGCCGAGCCGAACCGCCGCGTGCGCCGCTTCGACCAGCGATCCGATCCCGAACACGATCTCCGGGGCGTGGAACTTGGCCAGCGTCGTCGCGGTGTGCTCCGATGCGACGGCCACTGCACACTCCTGACGATCCCGACTGCTGTGATCCAGCTTACGTGGCTTCCGAGCCTAGCCCCTCCACGACGGGTCGGCACCGGACCGAACGGCAGGGGCGATACCTGCCCGATCGGGTAGGTAGGTCCGAGTGTGGCCGGGCCTCCGCGAGCCGGCCGCGGGGTGAATACGAAGTGAATGCCACCACCGCGGCCTCCCCGAAAACGGGACATATAGGATGCACGTCGCAGGGGTGGACCGGATACGCAGGAAGCAGGCTGCGCACCGGCGGAAACGACCCTGGGAGAGCATCATCGACGACCGATGGATCGTGTGGTGGCACGAGGTGGACGGCGTCACGTGGCACGTCCACGACAACGGGGCCGCGGCGCTCGACTCGGCGTACCGGGCGCTCCACTCCGACCGGCGGGTCGGGGATCCGGTCATCGAACGCCCCAACCGCACCTTGGTGCTGGGCAGTGAGTTCGCCGCATACGTCCGGGCGCGGGAAGACGCGGAGGGCCGCACGGCGATCCGCGGCACCCACCGGGTCGAGATCCGGTACCCGCTCGGCGTGGACCGGTGGATCTCGCAGGGATGGACGTCGGAACGGCTCGCACGCGCAAATTACGACGAGGCCCTCGAGCACTTCCGCCCCGACCGGGTCCGGCTCACGAAGCGCGACCCCTGACCCGGTCGCCGGCCCACCTGTCGAACTCCACGAGCGGCGCACCGCGCACGCCGGAGATCGAAGCGTGCACGACGGACATCGGCAAGAACGCCAGGACGATCAGCAACATGGCGACCTCGTACGCCACGCTGCTGCGCGGATCCGGGCTCCCGTTCAACCGGCCGCGCAGCGCGGTCCACGCGATTCCGTGGACGTTGCCGACCATGATGGCCCGTATCGCTCCGAGGATCCCCTCGGCGGCGGACTTCCCGTACACGTCCACGAGGCGATCCCACGCCTCGGCCGTGGGGTTGCCCCGGGTGTCGGCATAGTGCTGGGCGAAAAGAACCGCAGCGACCTCGGAGTCGGGAACGTCGTCGAGGACCCCGGCCAGGATGTTCCGGATCTCGGCGCTGCTCATTCCGGCCCCGAGAGCGATCTTCGTGTGGGCGTAGGAGCAGGCGCCGCAGCCGTTCACCTCGGTCACCGCCAGCATGATCCGTTCGACGAACTCGGGGCTCAACTCGGCGCGCTTCCTGGCGCCGATCAGGTGCTTCATCGATCGAACGCCCCGGTAGAAGATCCAGTAGGCCTCACGGATCGAATAGTGCTTCTTCGCGAACTGCATCGTCGTCTTCCTCAACTGCGCCCGGGATGCCCGTGTGCCGGAGCACTCTCCCGTACGGCGGCCGGCCCGCCGGCGGTGGCGTGGGCGGACGGCGCACACACACCCCGGGGGGTATTTACCGGTCCATAGTAACCACCGGCCGTTGCCCCGCCGGAGCCGGACGGGTGCACACGCTCAACGCAGTGCGTGCCCGAGTTCCGCCGCCCGCGACAGCAGCTGGGCGGCGTCCCGGGCGACGACGACGCGATCGCACTCCTCGGCGTACTCGGGCATCGCGCACGTCGCCTGCGCCCAGTAGCGCTGGGGCTCCGGGGTGATCCAGGCGAGCCGGTGCACGCGACGACGCAGGTCGGCGAGCCGGTCGACGCGGGCGGGCAGGCCGTTGCAGCGCCCGTCGCCGACGACGAGCACACTGGTGCGCGAGTCGACGATGCCCGCGTGCTCGGTGAGCAGTTCGTCGAGCACCCGGCCGTAGTCACTGCTCGCCTCGAGGTCGAGGCCGGGATGCGCCAGCACGGCCGCGAGGGCGCCGTCGCCCGTGGCGGCCAGCAGTTCCCGCGTCACATCGACGGGCCGGTCGACGAACGCCAGGACGCGGCAGCGGTGGGCCCGGCCGTGCATGGCCTGCGCCAGGCGCAGGGTGAACGCGGTGATCGGGCGCACCGACAGGGACACGTCGGCGAGGATCAGCAACCGGACCCGGTCGGGACGCGGGGCACGCACGATCAGGTGGAACGGCACCCCCTCGGTGCGCATCCCGGCACGCGCCGTGCGACGCATGTCGAGCCGGCCGCGGGTCAGCTCGCGCGGCACCGGCCGCGCCGGGCCGCGCATGCGGCGCAGCACCTCGTGGCACGCCAGCTCGATCTCGGCCCGGGACGCGACGTCTCCGGCGGTGTCGGGGGCATCGGGCTCACCGTCCGGCAGCGGACCACCGAGCCCGGCCTGCGACAGCGCCGCGACGAACGCCTCGACGGCCTCGACGAGCCGGTTCAGTTGTGCCGCGCTGAGGGGTTCGTCTGCGTGGTCGTCGCCGTAGACGCGGCGCGGGTCGTAGGCGTCGAGCCACGCGAGGATGGATTCGGGATCGTCCCACGACAGCGACCCGACGACGGCGGCACCCGGGTTCGCGGCCAGCTCGCCGACCGCTGCGGTCCCGGCCCGATCCACGTCGACGGTGTAGGTGACCCCGCGCCGGCCCGAGTCGGCGCCCGTGTCGACCGACAGTGCCGCGTCGGACGAGGTCATCGAGACGTCGTCGTCGTCCTTGTGGGGATTGAAGCCCTTGTCCGCCTCCGGGGTGTCGAAGTGGTCGCCGACCTCCGCGGCACGCTCGTTGTACTCGGCGTAGCGCGCGACCTGCGGATCGTCGTCGAGCTCGAGCGCGGTCGGCAGGGACTCGGCGAATTGCGCTCGCGGCGAGGACTTCCCGTCCGTCACGCCGGCCGCGTCCGCCGCGGCGAACAGCGCGTCGAAGGCGCGGTCGAAACCGACCTGCTCGTGCGGGTACTTCGCGCACACCGCGCGCAGGCAGGCTCGCAGCACGTCGCGGTCGCGGGCACCGACGAGCCCGAGCACGCGGCGGACCTCGATGGTCTCGGCGGGCGAGGCGGACACCCCGTGCCGCCGCAGCAGGCGGCCGAAGACGGCGGCCACCACGTCGAGAGGGTACGAGGGGTGCATCGCCGCGAGCGGTGTCACGGGCGTCGTCGCGAGCGGTGTCACCGGCATCGGGTCACCGCCGCGCGCCGATGCCGACACCGCCGCCGCCGCGCCCGCGGAACACCGCGGTGGTGGTGTTGGCCGGCCGGGAGGCGACCGTGGCCCGCTCGGGTCGCTCCCCCGCAGGTTCGGCGGTCGTCGGTGCGGTGGTCGTCGGTGCGGTGGTCGTCGGTGCGGGGGGTGGGGCGTCACCGCCGAGCCGGGCGCGGACCAGGTCGGCGTCGCCGGTGTACTTGAGCAGCGCGGCGAGCAGGATGTCCCGGATCTGCCGGAGGGAGGTGTGGTCGCCGCCGCCGCGCCGCAGCACGGTCGCGGCGCGCGCGGCGTCGATGACCTCCGAGATGGACGGGCTCTTGCGCAACGGCAGCTCCCGCAGGGTGCGGGCCAGGTCCACGACCTCGCCGGCGGTCACGGTGTCGACCTCGGGGGCCCGGGCGGTGACGATCTCGCGTTCGCGCTCGGGGGTGGGGTAGCCGACGTGGTAGTGCAGGCAGCGGCGCTTGAGGGCGGGCGAGAGTTCGCGGGTGTCGTTGGAGGTCAGGATCACCCACGGCGCGGACCGGGCCGTGAAGGTACCCACCTCGGGAATGGTGACCTGCCGCTCGGCGAGGACCTCGAGCAGCAACGCCTCCATGGATTCCTCGGTGCGGTCCACCTCGTCGACGAGGAGCACCACCGGCTCCGGAGACAGGATCGCCTCGAGCAGGGGACGCACGGCCAGGAACGTCTCGGAGTACAGGCCGAAGTCCTGCGCGGCGAGGAAGCGGGACGCGTCGGCGACGTCGGGGTAGGCGGCGAGCTGTTCGCCGATGCGGTCCCGCAGCATCTGCACGTGCAGCAGTTGCTTGGCGTAGTCCCACTCGTACAGCGCCCGGCTGTCGTCGAGACCCTCGTAGCACTGCAGCCGTACCAGCTTGCGTCCGCCGACGGCGGCGAGCGCCTTGGCCAGTTCGGTCTTGCCGACGCCGGCCGGGCCCTCGAGCAGCAGCGGCCGCTCGAGCGCGGTGGCGAGGTGGACGACGACCGCGAACTCGTCGTCGGCGATGTAGTCGTGGCGGCGCAGCGCGTCGGCGAGTTCCGGTCCGCTGGTGAAGCTGGTCATCGGTGCTCCTGTGTCGTCGGCACTCGAGGTGGGTGTGTCCGGGGCGGGTGGCCCCGCCCCGGACACGGATCGGTCGGGCGGTGGGTCAGTAGGACCGGTTGATGCAGTGGTCGACGACGGGGATCATCGACTCGACCGTCACCTCGCGCGGGTTGCCCGGCGTGCACCAGTCGCCCTGGATGTGCTCGGAGATGGCGCGCACGGTCTTCTCGTCACCCTTGATGACGTCGCCGCGGCCGGCGTACTTGCCGGTGTTCATCCGGTTCTTCTCGTACGAGTCGACGCGCACCTGGCCGAAGTTGTCGGGGATGCCGACGTCCTTGGCGAGCCGGATGGCGGCCTCGACCGCGGCGTCCGCGGCCTGGACGGTGGTCATGTTGCGGGTGTCGACACCCATCGCGGTGGCGATGCGGGCGTAGTGCTCGTAGCGCGACGGGAGGTTGTACTCCCAGACACGGGGCAGCGCGATCGCGTTGTTGAGGCCGTGGTGGCTGTCGAAGAAGGCCGACGTGGCGTGCGAGATGGAGTGGACGATGCCCAGGCCGCCCGAGTTGAAGGCCTGCGCGGCGATGTACTGGGCGTTCATCATGCCCTCGCGTGCCTTGAGGTTGCGCGGCTCGAAGGTGGCCTCACGCAGGTGCTTGGCGACGAGCTCGATCGAGTACAGGGCGTTGCCGAGCGACGGGGCGAAGTCCAGCCGCGAGACGTACGGCTCGGAACCGTGGGCGAGGACGTCGAAGCCGCAGTACGCGGTGAAGTGCTGCGGGCAGGTGTAGTACAGCAGCGGGTCGTCGATGGCGAGGGTGACGATCGTGGCTTCGTCGAAGCCGACCCACTTGTGCGGGTGGTCCATGTCGGAGGTGTCGGTGATGACGTAGGCCCAGGAGGTCTCCGAGCCGGTGCCGGCGGTGGTGGAGACGGCGATGTGCGGCGGGTTCTCCTTGTTGGTGGACTTGGCGAAGCCCTCGAACTCGTTGATGTTGCGGCCGTCGTGGGCGATGACGACGCGGGCGCCCTTGGCGGCGTCGTGGCTCGAGCCGCCGCCGACGGAGATGATGGAGTCGCACTTCTCCTGCTGGTAGAGGGCGGCGGCCTCCATGACGTTGTAGTCCTTGGGGTTGGACTCGACCTTGTCGTACAGGACGACCTCGACACCCTGGTACTCGATCTTGCCGATCAGCTCTTCGATGATGCCCGAACCGCGCAGACCGGTCGTCATCAGCAGGGTGCGCTTGAAGCCCAGGTTCTTCGCCTCGACACCGATGATGTCGTGGGCACCGACACCCATCAGTGCCCGCGGGAAGGGGTGGAACTCCTTGATGGGGAAGTCCCAGATCTGGTTGAGTTCGATGGCCATCGCGTCTCTCCTGATGTGTCGGCCGGAAGTGGTGGTTCGAATGCGGCGTCCGGTGTGACCGGCGTCTCTTCGCTTCTCCACCTTCGGTCTCGATCACGCCCACGGAAAGGCCTTCGGGCCCGAACCGTCCGGTCGCGGCACCGAAGCCGTCCGGTCGAGCGGGGCGGCCTGCCCGATCGGGCAGGGGTCCGTTCCCGCTGATCGGGAGCCGACCGCAGGCCGACGCGCCCCGTCCCGGTAGCGTCGTGTTGCTGATAACCTGGAACTAGAACGCGTTCTAGATTGCTTCACCCGCACCACGGAAGGACCGACCTGGCCATGACGACAGTCGAGGTGCCGCACGGCTCGCGATCCGCGATCCTGACCGTCTCCGCAGTCATCGAGGAGACGCCGGACTCGCGCTCGATCGTCTTCGACGTGCCGGCCGAGCTCCAGGACAAGTTCGCGTACAAGCCCGGACAGTTCCTGACCCTGCGCATTCCGAGCGAGCAGACCGGCTCCGTGGCCCGCTGCTACTCGCTGGCCAGCTCCCCGTACACCGACGACGCCCCCAAGGTCACGGTCAAGCGGACCGTCGACGGCTACGGGTCCAACTGGCTGTGCGACCGGATCTCCGCCGGCGACCGCATCGAGGTCCTGCCGCCGTCGGGCGTCTTCACCCCGAAGTCGCTCGACCACGACTTCCTGCTGTTCGGCGCGGGCAGCGGCATCACCCCGGTCGTCTCGATCCTCAAGTCGGCCCTGACCCAGGGCTCCGGGAAGGTCGTGCTGGTCTACGCCAACCGCGACGAGGCGTCGGTCATCTTCGCCGAGGAGCTGCGCGCCCTGGCCGAGAAGTACCCGACCCGCCTGACCGTCGTGCACTGGCTCGAGTCCGTGCAGGGCCTGCCGTCCGCCGAGCAGCTCGCCACCCTGGCGGCTCCGTTCAGCAGCCACGAGGCGTTCATGTGCGGCCCCGGCCCGTTCATGGATGCCGTGCACCGGGCGCTGCAGATCGCGGGCATGCCGCGCACGCAGGTGCACGCGGAGGTGTTCAACTCCCTCGCGGGAGACCCGTTCGCCGACCACACGCCCCTCGAGGTGAGCGACGAGGAGGCGGCCGACGCCGCGACGGTGGAGGTCGAGCTGGACGGGGAAACCCACACGATTCCGTGGCCGCGCTCGCAGACCCTCGTCGACATCATGCTCTCCAAGGGACTCGACGTGCCCTACTCCTGCCAGGAAGGCGAGTGCGGCTCGTGTGCGTGCACCGTCCTCGACGGCAAGGTCGAGATGGAGCACTGCGAGATCCTCGACCCCGAGGACATCGAGGCAGGCTACGTCCTCGGCTGCCAGGCCCGCCCGGTGACGGACACCGTCAAGATCGTCTTCTGAGACGTCGCCGGTCCTCGTCTCAGCGGACGAGGACCGGCGTCTCCACCCGGTGGACGCCCGGCTTTCGTGGGCCGCGCAGCGCCACACCCGCCCCGGCGCCGAGCGCGAGCACGATCACGGCGCCGCCGTAGCCCAGCGTCGTCGCGGTGAGCCCGTACACGCCGGCCGCGAGGCCCGCGATCACCGCCGGCACGGAGAACGCGAGGTAGCAGACGACGAACGTGGTGGCGAACAGGCGCCCGCGCTCGTGTGGCGCCGCAAGGGCGCCGATGACGTTCATCGCTCCCAGGAACGCCGCGCCCCAGCCGAAGCCCGCGACGGCGGTACCGGCGAAGTAGGCGACGGCCCACCCGCCGAGCACGGCGGTCACGACGACGCCCACGCCGGCGGCCAGGATCACGGTCCCCGCGACGACGACGCGCCGCGGATCGAAGCCGCGCAGCATCGTCGCCGCCACCGAACCGGAGGCGAAGAGCGTGCAGATCGCCAGACCGGCGACGAGGCGGTTGCCGATCCCGAAGACCGTACCCACGATCGACGGCCCGAGGGACATGTAGAGCCCGCCGAGCGACCACGCCGACAGCAGGCCCGGCAGGATCACCAGGTACGGGCCCCGCACCCCGGCCGGCACGGACGCGCTCGGCAGCAGGCTGCGCAGCGCGGCCCCGCGGGACGCGAAGCCCGGCGCGGGCACCCGGTCGGGGACGAAGACGAGCACGACGGCCAGCGACAGCGCGATCACGACGACGAGGACGTAGACCAGCACGGTGGGAAAGGGCGCGAACTGCACGAGCAGCCCCGCCCCGGCCGCACCGAGGGCGAGCCCGAGCGACGGCGCGACACTGTTGACGAAGGATCCGAGCCGGGGGCTCGGTTGCAGGTCGATCACGGCGGCGCTCACGGCGCCGGTGGCGGCCCCGACCGCGAGGCCTTGCAGCACCCGGGCCAGGACGAGCCAGCCCACGTCGTCGGCGAGGACGAACACGCCCATGCTCACCACGAGCAGCAGCAGCGCCCCGATCAGCACGGGCCGGCGGCCGACGTGATCGGAGATCGAGCCGATCGTCAGCAGGGTGGCGAGCAGGGCCAGGGCGTACACGGCGAAGACGGCGGTCAGCATCCCCGGCGAGAAGCCCCACTGCTGCTGGTACAGCGGGTAGAGCGGGGAGGGAGCGGACGACGACGCGGTGAGCAGGAAGCTGGCCGTGCCGACCGCCAGGAAACCGTGACGGCGTGGCAGGGAGCGACCCGGCGTCGACTCCGGCATCGGACCTCCTCGGAACTCGTGGGAACGGTCGACAGTTCGTTGACCAAGGCAACGAACTAGTGGAACATGCCGCCCTCGGCGATCATTCCCCGCCCGGTCACTTCCCGGTAAAAACCGCCTCTCACCTGCGCTCGAGTGTTATCGCAGTGCAACGTCCCGGCCGTTGACCGACCGGTCGATCAGGTCTATACCGAAGGCAGGACCCGATACGCACGAGGAGGCTCGACATGTTCTCCGACAGCCGGCTACAGGACTACGTGGCCGTGATCCTGGGCGTCTTCACCGCCCTGTCCCCCCTGTGGGTCACCACCGACACCACGACGACGTGGACCCTCGTCGTTCTCGGCGTGCTGATCGCGCTGACCGGACTCGCGCAGATCGTCCGGCCCACGATGGCAGCGATCGACTACGCGATGGGTGTGCTCGGCGTGCTGTTGTTCCTGTCCCCCTGGGTCATGGGCTACACCGAGTACAGCGGTGCATCCTGGACGGCCTGGGTGGTGGGCGTGCTCACCGTGGTCGTCGCGGTAGCAGCGCTGCCCGCGATGAACGCCCGGATGCACGGACACGGCGGACTGGCCACGCACCACTGATCACACACCCCGCGTCACACACCCCGCGGACGGCCGGCATGCCGGCCGTCCGCCCACGCCCCTGGCGCCGTCACATTCCCGCCCGTGCCCCCGGAGGTGAACGCCATGAGCACCCCGGGCTCGAAACCGCCGCGCCGTCGCGCCCGGCGGGACAACGCCGCGCGCGTGCACATCCTCGACGCCGCCGAAACCCTCTTCGCCGCCCACGGCTTCGACGCCACCTCGACGACGGCGATCGCCGTCGCCGCGGATGTACCCAAGGGACTGATCTTCTACTACTTCCCCACCAAGGAGTCGATCCTCGAGACACTCGTTGCCGAGCGGCTGCCCGCCGAACCGATCCAGGACGTCACCGGCCTCGTCTCCCCCGGCGACCCGGCGGCCAGTCTCGTCAACCTCGACGCCGCCCTCGACCTGCGTACCCACCACTCCTCGCTGCTCCGGGTGATCTGGCGTGAGGCCGAGAGCCACCCCGGACTGCGCGTCCCGCTGCGCCGGCTGCGGACCTCCCTCCAGGAGGCCACCATGCGGGTCCTGCAGGCCAGCGTGCCCGGCCCGATACAACCGGGCACCCTGCGGGCCTGCGCGACGACGTGGGTGTCGGCCATGTTCTCCGCTGCCACGGTCGACCGGCTGTTCGGTCTCGACGGCACCTCCCCCGACGAGCTCTGGGGCGTCGCGCGCCTCGTCGCCGCGGGCATGACCGGGATGGGCTGAGCGGGACGGCCGGTCAGCGCGTCTCGGCGCGTGGAGCCTCGTCGCCGGGCAGCCCCGCGGTCGGGTCGCCGATGCCGTCGACGAGCCGCCGGCCCGCCGGGTAGCCGAGGGCGCCGGGGGGCAGCTCGCCGGGCCTGCCGCTCAGGAACACCTCGACCCGCCCGCTGCCCGCCCACGGCCGGCCGAGGGCGTCGATGCGCCGCAGCGTCTGCGCCGCCACCGCTTCGGCGCTGTCGAACAGCCGTACCCCGGGCGGTAGGTGCGCGGCGATGACGTCGGCGACGAGGGGGTAGTGGGTACAGCCGAGGACGACACCACCCACGTCGGGCGGGGTGCGCTGCGCCGCCGCCGCGATGGCCGTGGCCGCGGCGGTGGTGTCGCCGCGGTCGATGGCGTCGGCGAGCCCGTGACAGGCCACCCCCACCACCGTGCGGTCGCCGGCGAACCGGGCGACGAGGTCGGCCTGGTATCGGCTGGCGGTGGTCGCGGCGGTGGCCCAGATCGCCACCGACTCGCACGCCGCGGCGGCCGGCTTGATCGCCGGCACGGTTCCGATCACCGGGATCTCGTCGCCGAGGGCCTCGCGCACATGCTCGAGCGCGGTCACCGAGGCCGTGTTGCACGGCAGGACGACCACCTCGGCACCCCGGGTCACGGCCCGCTCCGCGGTGCGCACGACCCGGTCGATCACCCAGTCCCCGGGCTTCGGGCCCCACGGGGCGCCGTCCGGGTCCATCGACAGCATCAGGTCCAGCTCGGGACGCAATCGGCGCAGCCAGGCAGACGTCGGCAGCAGGCCGAGACCCGAGTCGATGAGCGCAACGATCACCCTACGAATCTAGCGTTCGCCGACGCGGCGGCTACGACGTGGGCGCGAGGATCTCCGTGATCGGTGCGCCCGCGGCGATCTTCCCGCGCATCTTCATCACCTGCCCGGGCAGTCCCGCGCCGACCACCCCCGTGAGACGGCCGTCGCGTTCGTAGTAGGCGAGGAACTTGCGGCCGTCGTCGCGCACCACGTGCACGGTGTCGTCGGCCCGGATCGCTCCGAGCGCCTGGATCTTCACGTCGTACTGATCGCTCCAGAAGTACGGCACCTGCGCGACCGGATCGACACCGGAGCCGAGCAGAGCGCCGGCGAGCACCTTCGCCTGCTCACCGGCGTTCGTCCAGTGCTCGAGCCGCGCGCGGCGGCCGTCCGAGACCTCCCATGCCGCGACGTCGCCGACCGCCCACACGTGCGGGACGGACGTGCGGCCCACGCCGTCGCACACCACCCCGTCGTCCACGCGCACGCCCGAACCGTCGAGCCAGTCGGTGACCGGCACCGAGCCGATACCGACGACGACCACGTCCACGTCGAGTTCGGTGCCGTCACCGAGGACTGCCCCGGTGACCCGGCCGTCGCCGCGTACTTCCCGCACCCCGACGCCCGTGCGGACCTCGACGCCCTCCTCGGTGTGCAGCCGGGCGACCAGCGCGCCCACCCGCTCGCCGAGCACGGACGCGAGCGGGGTGGCCTGCGGCTCGACCAGCACCACGTCCATGCCCCGCCCCCGCAGGCTCGCCGCGACCTCGCACCCGATGAACCCCGCGCCGACGATCAGCGCCCGCCCGCCCGGGACGATCCCCGCGCGCAGGGCCCGGCTGTCGTCCAACGACCGCAGCACGTGCACTCCGGCGAGCCCGTCCGTGCCGGGCAGCGGCCTCGGCCGCAGTCCGGTGGCGATGATCAGCTCGTCGAAGCCGACGCTCTGCCCGTCGGACAGGGCGAAGGTGCGGGTCGCGGGGTCGAGCTCCCGCGCCCGCACGCCCAGCCGCAGCTCGATGCGCTGTTCGTCGAAGAACTCCCGGGGCCGCAGCGTGGTGTCGTCGGTGCCGCCCCGGACGACCTCCTTCGACAGCGGCGGCCGGTCGTAGGGCAGGTGCGGTTCGTCGCCGATCAGGACGAGCTCCCCGTCGAATTCGCCGCGACGCAGTTCCTCGGCGGCGCGCACCCCCGCCAGTCCGGCCCCGACCACGACGATCCGCTGTACTCCCGTCACACCCACCCGCTGCGCCCTCTCCTCCGGCAGTGACCCACGCCACCACAATCCGTGCAACTGTTTTACCAAATCCGGGGATTCCCGGACAGGGCGTCCTTCGCGCGAGCCGCGCACCCCGTACCCGCCGGGAGTTACTAGAGTCGGAAGGGACAGAACTTCATCCGGCAGGCCGACGAGGAGCCCCCATGACCAGCGACAGCGGCGCAGGCATCAGCCGCGTGCAGTTCGGCAGCGGAATCGCTCCGGGGCCGGTCGACACCCAGGGGCGCACCATCATCGCCGACGCGGTCGTGGCGAAGATCGCCGGAATCGCGACCCGCGAGATCAGCGGTGTCTACGACGTCGGCGCCGGCACCGCACGAGTGGTCGGGGCGCTGCGGGACCGCATCCCCGGCGCGCGGATCAACCACGGCCAGGGCGTCGCCGTGGAGGTCGGGGAGAAACAGGCCGCGATCGACATCGGCATCGTCGCCGAATACGGCGTGGCCCTGCACGAACTCGCGGTCGCGATCCGCCACAACGTGATCGCCGCCGTCGAACGGATGACCGGCCTCGAGGTCACCGAAGTCAACATCACCGTCTTCGACGTCGTGCTGTTCGACGAGGCCACGGGCGTCGCCGACGACCTGAAACCCCGCGTCCAGTGACCACTCCCGCCGAGCCCGCAGAACTGGCCGCGGCCGCCGCCCTCGAGGTGCCCGGCGTCGCCGACCTGCACGGCGGAGCCTTCGGCGAGGTCGCGACATATCTGCCGGGCCGGCGTGTCACCGGGATCCGCCTCGGTGCGGACACGTGCGCGGTCCACATCGTCGTCGAGTACCCGGCCGACCTGTACGCCGTCGCGGCCGCGGTCCGGGACCGGCTCGGGCCGCTGGTCGGCGTCCCCGTCGACGTGACCATCGAAGACCTGCGGATCCCGTCGCCCGACGGTGAGCACCCGACCAGTGAGGTGACCCCATGAACCACACCCCTGTCAGCAACACCGCCGTCGGACTCCTGGCGGGCCTGCTCCTCGCCCTCGCCGGCATCCTCGGCGGCTTCAGCGGTCTGCTGTTCGGCATCCTGCTCGGCGCCGTCGGCATGGTGATCGGCGCCCACCGGGACGGCCTCCTCGACCTGGGCGCCCTGCTGCGGAGCCGGGGCCGTGGCTGACTCCACGCCCACCGAGCCGGAGACCCTGCCGTCCCGGGCCGGCGCCGACGCCGTCGCCCCCGAGACGGTCGACCCCGTCGGGCACCGCGGACAGCTGGTGATCAAGGACCGCGCCGTCGAGCGGATCGCCGCGGCCGCCGCACTCCAGGTGCCCGGGGTGACCCGCCAGCGCGGCGGACTCAGCCTGTTCACCGGGCGGGACCTGCCCCGCGCCGACGTCACCACCGGCGGCGGCGCCGTCGCGGTCAACCTGTACATCGCGGCCGAATGGCCCTACGACGCCGCCGCCCTCACCCGGCGGGTGCACGACGCCGTCGACCGTCAACTCCACGAGCTGACCGGTCTGCCGGTGCACGAACTCAACGTCCTCGTCGCCGCGACGTCCGTCGCGGAGCCGGCCGAGCGCAACGAACCGTCGGTGCCGGTCGAGTACACCGAGGCCGACATCGTCGCCCGGACCGAGTACCGGGCTCCGGTCCCGGTCGTCGCGCCGTTGCCGCCCCTCGCCCACCCGGCCGCGGCGCCGGCGGCCGCGCTCATCGCCGTGGGGGCACTCGCGCTCGCGTTCGCCGCGGCCCGGGAACTGCTCATCGTCCGCGGCACGTACGCGGGCGCACCGTGGCTGCGCAACTCCTTCGAGTGGTTCGGCCGGCTGCACTGGCAGAGCTGGATCGCACCCGTCGCCGCGACCCTGGTCCTGCTGGGGGTCGTGCTCGTGGTGGTGGCCGTCAAGCCGCGTCGCCGCACGCACGTGCCGCTGCAGGTCTCCGGACCGGTCCCCACGGTGTGGATGCGCCGAACCGACCTGGCCCGGATGTGCAGCGCCCACGCGTCGACACTGCCCGGAGTGCACACGGCCCGCACCGTCGTCGATCGCCGTCGCGCGCTGGTCAGCATCGTGGGGTCGGGTGAGGAGTCGACCGCCGATCTGGTCGCCGCGGTCCGGGGCGCGGTGGCCCCGAACCTGGCACTGCTCGCCGAGCCGATCACGCTCGTGGTGCAGGTGCACCGACCGAGGACGGCACGATGAAGCTGCGCACCGTCCTGGTCAACCGCTTGCTCACGTTCGCCGTGGGCGCCGCGCTGCTCGGCGCCGGGGCGTTCGCCCTGGCCTGGGTCTGGCAGGTGCGTTTCGCCCGCGAATGGCTGGCCCGCCTGGACCGCCCCCGCATCATCGACGTCCCCGACCAGTCCTGGTGGGAGGGGGCGCTGTGGACCGCCGTGGCCGTGGGCGTGACGATCGGGATCGTGCTCCTGGCGGTCAACTTCTCCCGGCGCCGGACGTCGCGGGTGCAGCTGTACGACGAGGTCACCGAGGCCACTCTGGCCGTGGAACTCGGACCGGTGGCCGACGGTGTCGCCGGCGAACTGGCGGCCCTGCCCGGTGTGCGGGCCACCCGCAGCCGGGCCGTCGTCGAACGCCACTTGCCGACCCTGTCGATCACGGTGTACGCGGACCCGAACATCGACGTCGCCGACTTCACCGCCCGTGCCGAGGAAACCGCCGAGCGGGCCGCCCGCGCCCTGGGCGGGGCCCGGGTGGCGACGCAGGTCCTGCTGCACCTGGATCCGGCTCACCCCGAACCGGCCGCGTAGCCCGGTCGGTCGTCTCCCGGGCCGCCCACCGAGCCGAGCGAATGTGCCGCTCACCTCGTCGGACTCGGCGATACTTCCGCTCGATCCCGGAAACGCCGAACGGCGCCCACCCCGAGGGATGGACGCCGTCCGACGTCAGCGAGAACTAGCTCACTTGATGATCGCGTAGGCGGTGCCTACTTGATGATCGCGTAGGCGGTGCCTACTTGATGATCGCGTAGGCGGTGCCTACTTGATGATCTTCGTGACGCGACCGGCGCCGACGGTGCGGCCACCCTCGCGGATCGCGAAGCGCAGGCCCTCGTCCATGGCGACCGGCTGGATCAGGACGACCGACATCTCGGTGTTGTCGCCCGGCATGACCATCTCGGTGCCCTCGGGAAGGGTCACAACGCCCGTCACGTCCGTGGTACGGAAGTAGAACTGCGGACGGTAGTTGTTGAAGAACGGCGTGTGGCGGCCGCCCTCCTCCTTGTTGAGGATGTACGCCTGGCCCTCGAACTCCGTGTGCGGAGTGGTGGTGCCCGGCTTCACGACGACCTGGCCGCGCTCGACGTCCTCGCGCTTGATGCCGCGGACCAGCAGACCGACGTTGTCGCCGGCCTGGCCCTGGTCGAGCAGCTTGCGGAACATCTCGATGCCGGTGACCGTGGTCTTGGTCGAGGTCGGGCGGATACCGACGATCTCGACCTCCTCGTTCACGTTGATGACACCGCGCTCGATGCGGCCGGTGACGACCGTGCCACGACCGGTGATGGTGAAGACGTCCTCGACGGGCATGAGGAACGGCTTGTCGGTCTCACGGACCGGGTCCGGGATGGACTCGTCGACGGCGTCCATCAGGTCCTCGATGGACTTGACCCACTTCTCGTCGCCCTCGAGCGCCTTGAGCGCCGAGATCGGGATGACCGGGGCGTTCTCGTCGAACTCCTGGGCGGCCAGCAGCTCGCGGACCTCCATCTCGACGAGCTCGAGGATCTCCTCGTCGTCGACCATGTCGGCCTTGTTCAGGGCGACCAGGATGTAGGGCACACCGAC
Organism: Rhodococcus ruber; assembly: GCF_016804345.1. Classification (NCBI taxonomy): domain Bacteria; kingdom Bacillati; phylum Actinomycetota; class Actinomycetes; order Mycobacteriales; family Nocardiaceae; genus Rhodococcus; species Rhodococcus ruber. The sequence goes on from NZ_CP044211.1 coordinate 4,280,911, forward strand.
CTGACGGGCGAGCAGCACGTGCTCGCGAGTCTGCGGCATCGGGCCGTCGGTGGCGGCCACGACCAGGATCGCGCCGTCCATCTGAGCCGCACCGGTGATCATGTTCTTGATGTAGTCGGCGTGACCCGGGGCGTCGACGTGCGCGTAGTGGCGCTTCTCGGTCTGGTACTCGACGTGGGAGATGTTGATCGTGATACCACGAGCCTTCTCCTCCGGAGCCTTGTCGATCTGGTCGAACGCGAAGCTCTCGTTCAGGTCCGGGTACTTGTCGGCGAGCACCTTGGTGATGGCAGCCGTGGTGGTGGTCTTGCCGTGGTCGACGTGACCGATGGTGCCGATGTTCACGTGCGGCTTGGTCCGCTCGAACTTCGCCTTCGCCACTTGAGGGTCCTCCTGGACTGTTGTTGCTTGCAGTATGCAGCAGTGCGGTTTTGTTACTTACTTGGTCGTGCAGCCGACCGGTTCTGCAACCGAGGTTACTCGCCGGTCGCCTTGGCGATGATTTCCTTCGAGACGTTCGACGGAACCTCAGCGTAGGAATCGAACACCATGGAGAAGTTCGCGCGACCCTGGGTCTTCGACCGCAGGTCCCCGATGTAACCGAACATCTCCGAGAGCGGAACCAGCGCCTTCACGACACGGGCACCACTGCGTTCCTCCATGGCCTGGATCTGGCCACGGCGGGAGTTGAGGTCGCCGATCACTTCACCCATGTAGTCCTCGGGGGTGGTGACCTCGACAGCCATGAGCGGCTCGAGGATGACCGGCGCAGCCTTGCGCGCAGCCTCCTTCAGGGCCTGCGAACCGGCGATCTTGAACGCCATTTCCGACGAGTCCACGTCGTGGTAGGCGCCGTCGAGCAGGGTGACCTTGACGTTCACCAGCGGATACCCGGCGAGCACGCCGTACTGCATGGCGTCCTGCGCGCCGGCGTCCACCGAGGGGATGTACTCGCGCGGCACGCGGCCACCGGTGACCTTGTTCTCGAACTCGTAGGTCGCGCCGTCCTCGCCCACGAACGGCTCGAGGGCGATGATGACCTTCGCGAACTGGCCGGAACCACCGGTCTGCTTCTTGTGCGTGAACTCGAGCTTCTCGACCCGCTTGGTGATGGTCTCGCGGTACGCCACCTGCGGCTTGCCGACGTTGGCCTCGACCTTGAACTCGCGACGCATCCGGTCGACGAGGATGTCGAGGTGGAGCTCGCCCATGCCGCCGATGACGGTCTGGCCGGTCTCCTCGTCCAGCTCGACGGAGAAGGTGGGATCCTCCTCGGCCAGCTTCTGGATCGCGGTGCCCAGCTTCTCCTGGTCGGACTTGGTCTTCGGCTCGATGGAGACCTGGATGACCGGATCCGGGAAGGTCATGGACTCGAGCACGATCGGGGCGTCCTGCGCGCACAGGGTGTCGCCGGTCGTGGTGTCCTTGAGGCCGATCATCGCGTAGATGTGGCCGGCCACCGCCTCGTCGACCGGGTTCTCCTTGTTGGCGTGCATCTGGAAGAGCTTGCCGATGCGCTCCTTCTTGCCCTTGGTGGCGTTGAGCACCTGGGCGCCCGGCTCGATGCGACCGGAGTACACGCGCACGAAGGTCAGCTTGCCGAAGAACGGGTGCGCGGCGATCTTGAACGCCAGCGCGGAGAAGGGCTCGTCCTTGCTCGGCTTGCGGGTGAGGGCCTCCTCCTCGTCACCGAGCTTGTGGCCCTCGACCTCGCCGATGTCGAGCGGGTTCGGCAGGTAGTCGATGACCGCGTCGAGCATGGGCTGGATGCCCTTGTTCTTGAACGCGGACCCGCACAGCACCGGGTACAGCTCGGAGGCGACGGTCAGCTTCCGGATGGCGCCCTTGATCTCGGCGACGGTCAGTTCCTCGCCACCGAAGTACTTCTCCATGAGCTCTTCGTCGCTCTCGGCGACGGTCTCGAGCAGCTTCTCGCGGTACTCGGCGGCCTTGTCGGCCAGGTCCGCAGGGATCTCCTCGACGGTCGGCTCGGCACCGATCTCGACGGTGCCACGCCACGTGTAGGCCTTCATCTCGACCAGGTCGACGACGCCGTCGAACGCGTCCTCGGCACCGATCGGCAGCTGCAGCACGAGCGGCTTGGCGCCGAGGCGGTCGATGATGGTCTGGACCGTGAAGTAGAAGTCCGCGCCCATCTTGTCCATCTTGTTGACGAAGCAGATGCGCGGAACGTCGTACTTGGCAGCCTGCCGCCAGACCTGCTCGGACTGCGGCTCGACGCCCTCCTTGCCGTCGAACACGGCGACCGCGCCGTCGAGGACGCGCAGCGACCGCTCGACCTCGACCGTGAAGTCGACGTGGCCGGGGGTGTCGATGATGTTGATCTGGTTCTTGTTCCAGAAGCAGGTCACCGCGGCGGAGGTGATGGTGATGCCGCGTTCCTTCTCCTGCTCCATCCAGTCGGTGGTCGACGCACCGTCGTGGGTCTCACCGATCTTGTAGTTCACACCGGTGTAGAAGAGGATGCGCTCGGTCGTCGTGGTCTTGCCGGCATCGATGTGCGCCATGATGCCGATGTTGCGGACCTTGTTCAGGTCGGTCAGCACTTCCTGTGCCACAGGTAACCCCGCTCGTAGCTCGTGTCGGTCCTAGGGTGCGGACCAGTGTTCTCGGATGTTCAGCCGGCCTTGAGGGACCGACACAGTTGTGCGAGCGGCCGGCCGGGAGGATGTCGGTAGCACCGGATCCTCCCGGCCGGCGGCGACTCACCAGCGGTAGTGCGCGAACGCCTTGTTGGCCTCGGCCATCTTGTGGGTGTCCTCGCGACGCTTCACGGACGCACCCAGGCCGTTGCTGGCGTCGAGGAGCTCGTTCGCGAGACGCTCGACCATCGTCTTCTCACGACGCTGACGCGAGAAGGTGACCAGCCACCGCAGCGCGAGGGTGGTCGACCGGCCGGGACGAACCTCGACCGGCACCTGGTAGGTGGCGCCACCGACACGGCGGCTGCGCACCTCGAGAGCGGGCTTGACGTTGTCCAGCGCGCGCTTGAGGGTGACGACCGGATCGGTGCCGGTCTTCTCGCGCGCCCGCTCGAGTGCCTCGTAGACGATGCGCTCGGCGGTGGACTTCTTGCCGTCCAGCAGGATCTTGTTGACCAGCTGGGTGACCAGCGGCGACCCGTAGACCGGGTCGGCGATCAGGGGACGCTTCGGAGCGGGACCCTTACGTGGCATCAGCCCTTCTCCTTCTTCGCGCCGTAGCGGCTGCGCGCCTGCTTGCGGTTCTTGACACCCTGGGTGTCGAGAGAACCGCGGATGATCTTGTAGCGGACACCGGGGAGGTCCTTCACACGACCACCGCGCACGAGCACCATCGAGTGCTCCTGCAGGTTGTGACCCTCACCCGGGATGTAGGCGGTGACCTCGACGGAGCTGGTCAGACGCACGCGGGCGACCTTCCGGAGCGCCGAGTTCGGCTTCTTCGGGGTGGTGGTGTACACGCGAGTGCACACGCCGCGACGCTGCGGGCTGCCCTTGAGGGCCGCGGTCTTGACCTTGGCGGCCTTGTCGCGGCGGCCCTTGCGGACCAGCTGATTGATGGTTGGCATCTACCGGCTTTCTCGTTGTCTGAAGACTGCTCGCACGAGCAACCTTGGCTGTTCTGAAATTAGGGATCCATCGGTTGGGGCAAGAGAGCTGCTGCCCCGCACCCACCCCTCGTGTGCACACGAGGTCGGGCGTGTCGCGTACCCCCACACAGGCAGCCGGGGGCTCGCTCCTGCGGAGATTCCACAGACCGCGCGCACGGCACTACCTCGCATAGGCACACAGATCGGCCCGGGCATGCCGGACACGACCCACAACGATACCCGGCGGCGCGGCGCAAGGTCAAAGCGAGCCGCGGGGGTCCGCCGCCGCTCAACTGCTGAGGTCGAGGGTCAGTCGGGCCAGCGTGACGGCCGCCGCACACGGATCCGGGGACTGCGAGCCGGGGGCGTACTGCACCCACCAGCCGAAGATCCCCGTCGTGGACGCTCCCGCCGAGATCCCGCAGGACGCCGGGTCGTCGGGCGGGCGCATCAGCACCGCCCGCCGACCCTCCACGGTCGTGTTCTCCACCGTGTATCCCAGCCGTTGCGCCGTCCCCCGCTCGGTGTCCAGGGAACCGGTCTCGAACCAGTTGAAGGTGACCTTCGCCGAGCCCGCGGTGTCCCACCGGCAGATCGCCCCGAAGAAGCCTCGCTCGATCGCCTCCACGCCGACCGCCTCCGCGATCTGCTCGTCGGTGACGGCGTCGCATTCGGTGAGCAGGCGGGTGAACTCGGCGGAGGCACCACCCGATCCGGCCCCCTGCGGCACCGCCTGCCCCTCGATCGTGCTGCCGCACCCGGCGAGCGCCGCAACCAGGGCCAGCGCCACCGGCAGCGCCGCTGCCCGCTTCGTCCGCGTCACTCCTGTGCCCTTTCCGCGCTGAGCTCGGCCAGGTCGCGGGCCACCACGCACGCGTCCGCGGCCGGGGTGAAGGGTCCGTACGTCACGGACCAGTGCACGAAGTCACCGCCGAACTGCACGCCGATCTCGCACAGCACGGTCTGCCCGACGTCGTTCTGCGCCGAGCCCTGGAAGCCGGGTCTGCCGTCGATCTCCACGTCGATCGCGGGCCGGCCGATCAGATCGGAGCCGGCCCGTTCGCGGCCGATCGGACTGCCGCGGTACCAGGAGAACGTCACGCTCGGGCCGCCCGCCCCGACCAGCTCCCATTCGCACCCCACCGAGTTGCGGGTGACCTGTGCGAACGACCCCAGCCCGAAGGCCCGGGCCACCTCGTCGTCGGTGACCGACCCGCACGCACCGAAGAACGGGCCCGGCTCGGTCACCTGCGGCGTGGGCGCCGCGCCCGGCGCCGGGGCCTCGGCCGCATCCGAACCACATCCGGCGACGACGGCACCGGCGAGCCCGAGGACCGCGACCGTGGCCAGCTTGGGAGGCATGACACCAACCTAACCGGCCGGGTGCTGCGCCGCCGAACGCTGCCGGGCCGCGTCGAGCACCGTGTCCAGCTGCGCGGCCCAGTGCCGCACGATCTCGGCCCGACGCCGCGAGTCGTCGGTGAGGACGTCGGCGAGGCCGAGCCCGCGCGCGAGGTCGAGGGTCGCCTGCACCATGCGGTGCACCGTCGGGTCGACCTCGTCCACGCCGAGCTGCTCGACGGCGACCCGGTGGGCGACGCGGCCGAAGCGTTCCTCCAGGGGGACGATGCGGGCCCGCAGTTCCGGATCGGCCGCCGCGGCCGTCCACACCTGCAGCGCCGCCTTGAACAGGCTGCCGGTGTAGTAGTCGACGAGCCGGCGCACCACCGCCTCGGTGCGGGCCGCGCCGACGGGCATGTCGACGGGCTCGCGGCGGGCGAGGTCCATGCGGCTGTCGAACATGAACTCGAGCGCCGCGGTGATCAGGTCCTCCCGGGTCGGGAAGTGGTGCTGCGCGGCGCCGCGGGAGACTCCCGCCCGTTCGGCGACGACGCCCACGGTGGTCGCGCCCCATCCCAGCTCCGCGAGGCAGTCGATGCTCGCCTCGAGCAGCCGGCGGCGTGTGGCCCGGCTCCGATCCTGTTTGGGCTGGCGGGTCATCGCAGCGCACCCCCGGCGGCGGAATCCCCGGGTTCGTCGTCCACCAGGACCCGTTCCATCTGGCGGCGCCACACCGCCAGCTGGGGTTCGGTCAGCGGGTCGCGCGGGTCGATGGCGTACCCGAGGGCCGCCCCGCGCATCGCCTGATAGATCAGGTCGCGCACCTCGACGAACCGGGGGCGGTTGGCGATCTCCGGACCGAAGTTCGCGGTCGTCTGCTCCTTGATCATCCGGCCCAGGATTCGTTCGAGCGGCAGCAGCTCGGCCCGGAGTTCCTCGTGACCGCGCGCGGCGAGCCACAGCTCCATCGAGGCCCAGAAGTACGGCTGCCGGAAGTTCCACCACATCCGATCGACCGCGACGGCGATACGTTCGACCGGGTCGGCGGGCCAGGGATGGTCGCCGTCGAGGCCCTGGACGCCCTGGGCGGCGAGGTGGTGCACGGCGGCGACGAGCAGGGCGTCCCGCGACGGGTAGTGGTGCAGCAGCCGTCCGCGGGACACGCCGGCAGCCTGCTGGATGCGCACCGTGGTGGCGTTGGAGTAGCCGTGCTCGACCAGCACGGCCACCGCCGCGTCGAGGATCCGCTTGCGGGTGGCGCGGCTGCGTTCCTGCTCGCCGCGACGGCGGGTGTCCGGGGACGGGCTGCTCATGGCGATCAGATTAGGCAGACCGGCGCGCCGGCTCGCGGAGGGTGACCGTCCACGTGAGGTGCCCGGGACGGGTGCCGCCGACGACCGCCCGCACGCGCGCGCCCGGCAGGTCTCGGGCACGTCCCGGCCGGGGCGGCGGACCGTCCCTCACGGACGGCTCCACGCCGGCGGCCGCTTCTGCAGGAACGCGGTCATCCCCTCGACCGCCTCCGGCGAGCCGAACAGCCGCGCCGACTGCTCCGCCAGCGCGTCGCCGTACCGATCGAAGTCGGCGAGCATCCGCATCGTGGTCAGCCGCTTGGATTCGCCCAGCCCCTGCGGGGAACACTCCCGCAGCTGGGCGAGGATCTCCGCCACCGCGGCCCGCGGATCGTCGGTCTCCACGGTGACCAGGCCGATCGCCGCCGCGACCTCCGGCCCGAACCGCTCCCCGGTGAGGAAGTAGCGGCTCGCGGCGCGGGAGGTGAGCCGCGGCAGCACCGTCAGCGAGATGATCGACGCGGCCAGGCCCAGCCGGGCCTCGGTCAGCGCGAACGTCGACCGGGGCCCGGCGACGGCGAGATCGCACGCGCCGACCAACCCCATGCCGCCGGCGCGCACGTGCCCGTCGATCCGCCCGATCACCGGTTTGGGCAGCTCCAGGATCGAACGCAGCACCGCCGTCATCTCCCGGGTCCGGGCGGCGGCCGCCGCGGCGACGCCGCCCTCCGCGGTGCTCGCCTCGCTCAGGTCGGCCCCGGCGCAGAAGGTGCCGCCCTCGTGGGTGAGCACGACGGCGCGGACCCCGTCGTCGGCGGCCGCGTCGGCAAGTCCCTGCCGGAGCTGCGCGACGAGCCTGGCGGAGATCGCATTGCGGTTGTGCGGCGAGTCGAGAGTGAGGGTGGCGAATCCCTCGCTCACCTCGTACCGGACGAACGTCTCGGACACCGGCGCTCCCCTCAGTACGACCGGGGCAGACCCAGCGAATGCTGGGACACGAAGTTGAGGATCATCTCCCGGCTCACCGGCGCCACCCGTGCGATGCGCGCCGCGCCGAGCATCGCGGCCAGCCCGTACTCCCGGGTGAGCCCGCCCCCGCCGTGGGTCTGGATCGCCTGGTCGAGCGACTTGATGCTGGCCTCGGCCGCGGCGTACTTGGCCATGTTCGCGGCCTCGGCAGCACCGAAGTCGTCGCCGCTGTCGTACAGCACCGCCGCCTTCTGCATCATCAGCTTCGCCAGCTCGAGCTCGATCTTGCACTGGGCGAGCGGGTGGGCGATGCCCTGGTGAGCCCCGATCGGCGACTTCCACACGGTGCGTTCGTTGGCGTACCGCACCGCGGCGTCCAGGGCGTAGCGGCCCATCCCGACGGCCATCGCCGCGCCGAGGATCCGCTCCGGATTCAGGCCCGCGAACAACTGCATCAGCGCCGCGTCCGGCTCCCCCACCAGCGCGTCCGCCGGCAGTCGCACGTCGTCGAGGAACAGGGTGAACTGATGGTCCGGCTCGACGATGTCCATCTCCATCGGCGTCTTGACGAAGTTCTCGGCATCGGTCGGGACGATGAACAGCGCCGGCCGCAGCTTCCCGCTCTTCGCGTCCTCGGTGCGGGCGACGACGAGCACCGCGTCGGCCTGGTCCACGCCGGAGATGTAGATCTTGCTGCCGTGGAGGATCCAGTCCTCGCCGTCGCGGCGCGCGACGGTGGTGATCTGGTGCGAATTGGACCCGGCATCGGGCTCGGTGATGCCGAACGCCATGATCTTCGAGCCGTCGGCGAGCCCGGGCAGCCAGCGCTGCTTCTGCTCGTCGGTGCCGAACTTGGCGATGATGGTGCCGCAGATGGCGGGCGAGACGACCACCAGCAGCAGCCCGCAGCCCTGCGCGGCGAGTTCCTCCTGCACCAGGGCGAGTTCGTAGATGCCGGCCCCGCCGCCGCCGAATTCCTCCGGCAGGTTCACGCCCAGGAATCCGAGCCCGGCGGCCTCCCGCCACAGCTCGGTCAGCGGTTCGCCCTTGCGGGCCTTCGGCAGCACGTAGTCGGTGTAGTTGTAGCGCTTGGCCAGGCCCGCGACCGCAGCCCGCAGCTGCTTCTGCTCGTCGGTTTCGATGACGCTCATCACTTCTCCTGGGTGTCGGTGGACTCGGTGGGGGTGACGACGGCCAGCACGGCGCCCAGTTCGACCTGGGTGCCGACGGCCACGGGCAGTTCGGTGAGCACGCCCGCGGCGGGGGCCTTGACGATGTGTTCCATCTTCATCGCCTCGAGCCACAGGACCGGTTGCCCCGCGTCGACCGCGTCGCCGACCGTTGCCCCGATCCGGATCACCGACCCGGGCATCGGCGCGAGCAGCGACCCCGCGGCGACATGGGCCGAGGGTTCGACGAACCGCGGGATCGCTCGCAACCGCACCGGACCGAGCGAGGAGTCCACGTGCACCGTGTCGCCGTAGCGCGCGACGTGGAACTGCCGCTGCGCGCCGTCGATCGCGAGCACCACCCGGCGCTCGGTGTGTGCGACGAGGACGATGCCCGGATGGCCGTCGGCGACCAGGCCGTGCCGGGTGAGCCGGTACCGCACCTCGTGTTCACCGTGGTCGCCGTCGTACCGCTTGACCTGTGGCTGCGACGGCAGGTTGCGCCAGCCGCTCGGCAGGCCGCGGCCGACCGTCGCCGTCGCACGACGAGCGGCGGCGTCGGCCAGGGCCGCGGCGAGCGCGGACAGCGACTCGGCGGCGGCGTCGGCGAGGGGTGCGGCGAGCGTGGCGAGCCCGTGTGTGTCGAAGAAGGCGGTGTCGGTGTTGCCGGCCAGGAACTCGGGATGCCGGAGCACGTTCACGAGCAGGTCCCGGTTGGTGCGCAGGCCGTGCACCTCGGCACGGGTGAGCGACGTCGCGAGCATGCGGGCCGCGCGGTCCCGGGTCGGGGCGTAGGCGATCACCTTGGCGAGCATCGGGTCGTAGTGCACGCCCACCACCGAGCCGTCCTCGACGCCGGCGTCCAGACGCAGCCCGGGCCCGGGCAGCACCTCGAACTCGGAGACGCGACCGGGCAGGGCGAGGCGGTGCACCGTGCCGGACTGCGGCCGCCAGTCCTCGGCGGGGTCCTCCGCGTAGAGCCGCACCTCGATCGAATGTCCGCTCGCCGGAGGGGGTTCGGGATCGAGACGGCCGCCGGCAGCGATCTGGAGCTGCAGGTCGACGAGGTCGAGCCCGGTGGTGCACTCGGTGACCGGGTGCTCGACCTGCAGCCGGGTGTTCATCTCGAGGAAGAAGAACTCACCTCCGGCAGTGACATTTCCCGTCGCTTCGCTCGCCCCGGCGACATTTCCCGTCGCTTCGCTCGCCCCGGCGACATTTCCCGTCGCTTCGCTCGCCCCGGCGACATTTCCCGTCGCTTCGCTCGCCCCGGCGACATTTCCCGTCGCTTCGCTCGCCCCGGCGACATTTCCCGTCGCTTCGCTCGCCCCGGCGACATTTCCCGTCGCTTCGCTCGCCCCGGCGACATTTCCCGTCGCTTCGCTCGCCCCGGTCGCGAGGAACTCGACCGTCCCGGCGCCCTCGTAGTCGATGGCGTGCGCGGCGCGCCGGGCCGCCTCGAACAGCCGCTCCCGCATGCCGGGGGTGGCGTCGACGAGCGGCGACGGGGCCTCCTCGACCACCTTCTGATGCCGCCGCTGGATCGAGCATTCGCGCTCCCCCACCGCCCACACGGTCCCGTGCCGGTCCGCGAGGACCTGCACTTCGATGTGCCGCCCCGTTTCGAGGTAGCGCTCGCAGAACACCGTCGGGTCGCCGAATGCGGACTGTGCCTCACGTCGGGCCGCGGCGAGCTGGTCGGACAGTTCGGCCAGGTCGCGGACGACCCGCATGCCGCGGCCGCCGCCCCCGGCGGAGGCCTTGATCAGCACGGGCAGGTCGGCCTCGGTCAACGCGGCCGGGTCCAGCTCGGCCAGCACCGGCACGCCGGCGTCGGCCATGATCTTCTTGGCCTCGACCTTCGAACCCATCCGGGCGATGGAGTCCGGGTCCGGCCCGATCCAGGTCAGTCCCGCGTCGAGGACCGCCCTCGCGAATTCGGCGTTCTCCGAGAGAAACCCGTACCCCGGGTGGATCGCGTCGGCCCCCGCCGTGCGGGCAGCCGCGATGATCGCCTCGCCGCGGAGGTACGTGTCGGCGGGGGCAGTGCCGGGCAGGTGCACCGCGACGTCGGCCTCGGTGACGTGCGGGCTGTCGGCGTCCGCGTCGGAGAACACGGCGACGGTGCCGAGGCCGGCCCGCCGGCAGGAGGCGAACACCCGGCGGGCGATCTCGCCGCGATTGGCGACGAGCACGGTGGTGACGGTGTCGGAACGGTTCACTGCTGCCTCACATCCGGAAGACACCGAAGCTGTCGGTGCCCTCGATCGGCGCGTTGGCGATGGCCGACAGGCACATCCCCACCACGGTGCGGGTGTCGCGCGGGTCGATGACCCCGTCGTCGTAGAGCCGGCCGGACAGGAACATCGGCAGCGACTCCGCCTCGATCTGGTTCTCGATCGCCGCGCGCATCGCCTCGTCGGCGGCCTCGTCGAACGCCTGACCGCGCGCCTCGGCAGCGGCCCGTCCGACGATGGAGATGACGCCCGCGAGCTGTGCGCCGCCCATCACCGCGGACTTGGCGCTGGGCCAGGCGAACAGGAACCGCGGGTCGAAGGCGCGGCCGCACATCCCGTAGTGGCCGGCCCCGTAGGAGGCGCCGAGCAGGATCGAGATGTGCGGCACCGTCGAATTGGAGACGGCGTTGATCATCATCGAACCGTGCTTGATCATGCCGCGTTCCTCGTACTCGCGGCCGACCATGTAGCCGGTGGTGTTGTGCAGGAACAGCAGTGGCGTGTTCGCACGGTTGGCGAGCTGGATGAACTGGGTGGCCTTCTGGGATTCCTCGCTGAACAGCACGCCGCGGGCGTTGGCGAGGATTCCCACCGGGTAGCCGTGCAGACGGGCCCAGCCGGTGACGAGCGACGACCCGTACAGCGGCTTGAACTCGTCGAAGTCGGAGTCGTCGACGATGCGGGCGATCACCTCGCGCGGGTCGAACGGCACCTTGAGGTCGGCGGGCACGATGCCGAGCAGTTCCTCGGGATCGTGGCGGGGCTCGCGTACCTCCGGGTGGGGTTCGGGGCCCTGCTTGCGCCAGTTCAGACGACGGACGATGCCCCGGCCGATCCGGATCGCGTCGGGTTCGTCGACCGCGTAGTAGTCGGCCAGGCCGGAGGTGCGGGCGTGCATTTCCGCGCCGCCGAGGGATTCGTCGTCGGATTCCTCGCCCGTGGCCATCTTCACCAGGGGCGGCCCGGCGAGGAACACCTTCGACCGCTTCTCGATCATCACCACGTGGTCCGACATGCCCGGGATGTAGGCGCCACCCGCGGTGGAATTGCCGAACACCAGGGCAATGGTCGGGATCCCGGCGGCGGACAGCTGTGTCAGGTCGCGGAACATGCGCCCGCCGGGGATGAACACCTCCTTCTGGGTGGGGAGGTCGGCGCCGCCCGACTCGACGAGGGAGATGACCGGCAGCCGGTTCTGCATCGCGATGTCGTTGGCGCGGAATCCCTTTCGCAGCGTCCACGGGTTGCTCGTGCCGCCGCGGACGGTGGGGTCGTTGGCGACGATCAGGCATTCGACGCCCTCGACGACGCCGATTCCGGTGACGGTGCTGCCGCCGACCGGGAACTCGGTGCCCCAGGCGGCGAGCGGGGACAGCTCGAGGAACGGCGAATCGGGGTCGAGGAGCAGTTCGATCCGTTCGCGTGGCAGCAGCTTGCCGCGTTCGTGGTGCCGTCGGACGTACTTCTCCCCGCCGCCGGCGAGGGCCTTGGCGTGTTCGGCTTCGAGCTCTGCCAGCTGGGCGGCCATCGCCTCGGCCGCGGCGGCGTACTCCGCCGAGGACGGGTCGACGGTCGTCTGCAGGATGCTCACGCGGTGTACCCCAATCGTTTCGCGGCAAGTTCGGTGAGGATCTCGGTGGTGCCGCCGCCGATGCCGAGGATGCGCATGTCGCGGTACTGTCGTTCGACCTCGGACTCGGCCATGTAGCCGAGGCCGCCGAAGAGCTGCACGGCCTGGTGTGCGACCCACTCCCCGGCCTCGACGGCGGTGTTCTTGGCGAAGCACACCTCGGCGACGAGGTCGCCGTCACCGACGAGGGATCGCTCGACGACCCGCCGGCCGTACACCCGCGCGACGTCGATGCGCCGTGCCATCTCGGCGAGGGTGCGCTGTACCGACTGCCGGGAGATCAGGGGCCGGCCGAACGTCTCGCGGTCCCGGCACCAGGACACGGTCAGATCCAGGCACCGCTGCGCGCTCGAGTAGGCCTGGGCGGCGAGGGCGATCCGCTCGGCGACGAACGCCTGCGCGATCTGCGCGAAGCCGCTGTTCTCGGCTCCGACGAGATTCGAGACCGGCACGCGCACACCGGCGAACGACAGTTCCGCAGTGTCGGAGGCACGCCAGCCCATCTTGTCCAGCTTGCGCGAGACGGTGAAACCCGGTGTGCCCTTTTCGATCACGAGCAGCGAGACACCGGCGGCACCGGGGCCGCCGGTGCGCACAGCGGTGACGACGAAATCGGCGCGGCAGCCGGAGGTGATGTAGGTCTTGGCGCCGTCGACGATGTAGTGATCGCCGTCGCGGACGGCGGTGGTGGTCAGGTGCCCGACGTCGGAGCCGCCGCCGGGTTCGGTGATCGCGAGGGAGCCGACGAGCTCACCCGCGAGGGTCGGGGCAACCCACTTGCCGATCTGCGCTTCGTCGCCGGCGGCGACGAGGTGTGGCAGGGCGATGCCGCAGGTGAACAGGGAGGCGAAGGCGCCGCCGGAGGCGCCGGCCTCGTGGAAGGCCTCGCACACGGTGAGGGTGTCCGCCGCGTCGCCCCCGGAACCGCCGACGGCCTCGGGGAATCCGGCGCCGAGCAGCCCGAGAGCGGCGGCCTTCTTGTGCAGTTCGCGGGGCAGTTCACCGTCGCGCTCCCACGCGGCGAGATGCGGCAGGATCTCGCGCCGGACGAAGGAGTGGACCGTCGAGCGCAGCTCGCGGCGTTCGGGGGTGTCCCAGATGCTCACTCGGTGTACTTCCTCTCGGGGTTCGCTGTCCCGCCGCCCTCCAGGAGGACCTCGGGGATGTAGAGGTATCGGCTGCGCAGCCACTCGCCGAGACCCTTCGCCTGCGGGTCGAAGCGGGCCTGCGAGGCGACGCCGCGGCCGAGGATGCCCTCGATCACGAAGTTCACCGCCCGCAGGTTCGGCAGCACGTGACGTGTCACGGTCAGGTTCTTCGATTCGGGCAGGAGGGTTTTCAACGTGTCGACGGTGAGGGTGTGCACCAGCCACCGCCACTGGTCGTCGGTGCGCACCCACACCCCCACGTTCGCGTCGCCGCCCTTGTCGCCGCTGCGGGCGCCGGCGACGAGTCCGAGCGGTGCGTGTCGTGCGGGCCCGGGCGGTAGCGGCTCGGGGAGCTCGGGTTCGCCGACGGGTTCGAGTGCACGCGTCGGGGTGACGCACGGAATCGGGACCCGGTTGCCGTCGGGCAGCACCGCGGTGTGCGGCACCTCGGCGGCGCCGACGTAGCCGGGGGTGAACACCGCGTACGGTTGTCCGTTGCCGGGCGGGGCGGTCAGCGCGAAGCCCGGGTAGCTGGCCAGCGCGTACTCGACGGCGACCGACGAGAAGGCGCGGCCGACGACCTTCGGGTCGCGGTCGCGGACGGTGCAGCGCAGCAGGGCGCTGGCCGCCTCCTCGGTGTCGGCGTCCGGATGGTCGGTGCGGGCGAGTGTCCATTCGAGCTCGGCGGGCCGGGTGGTCAGGCTCGCCTCCACCTGCCGCCGCACCAGGGCGGCCTTGGCCTCGATGTCCAGACCGGTGAGGACGAACACCGCTTCGTTCCGGAAGCCGGCGAGGGCGTTGAGGGAGACCTTGAGCGTGGGTGGCGGCGCCTCACCGCGGACGCCGCTGATGCGGACCCGGTCCGGGCCGTCCGGGGTGAGCCGGACGGTGTCGAGGCGGGTGGTGACGTCGGGGCCGGCGTAGCGGCCCCCGGTCACCTCGTACAGCAGCTGGGCGGTCACGGTGCCGACGGTGACGGCGCCGCCGGTGCCCGGGTGCTTGGTGATCGTGGAACTTCCGTCGGCCTCGATCTCGGCGATCGGGAAGCCCGGCCGGTCGAGATCGGCGATCTCGGTGAAGAAGGCGTAGTTGCCGCCGGTGGCCTGGGCGCCGCACTCGATCACGTGCCCGGCTGCCACCGCGCCCGCGAGAGCGTCGAAATCATCCCGGGCCCAACCGAAGTGGGCTGCCGCGGGACCGACGATCACCGACGCGTCGGTGACCCGGCCGGTGACGACGAGGTCGGCGCCGGCGGTCAGGCATTCGGCGATGCCCCAGGCGCCGAGGTAGGCGTTGGCGGTCAGGGGCGGCGGATCGGCGGCCAGCCCGAGTTCGGCGGCCCGGGCGATGAGATCGTCGCCCTCGACGTGGGCGACGGCGACGTCGAGTCCGAGCCGGCCGGCGAGGTCGCGCACGGCCGTCGCCAGCCCGGCGGGGTTGAGTCCCCCCGCATTGGCGACGATCTTCACGCCCTTGTCGACGGCGAGCCCGAGACAGTCCTCGAGTTGCCGCAGGAACGTCTTGGCGTAGCCGAGTTCCGGGTCCTTCATCCGATCCCGGCCGAGGATGAGCATGGTCAGCTCGGCGAGATAGTCGCCGGTCAGGTAGTCGAGTTCGCCGCCCTCGAGCATCTCCCGCATAGCTGCGAGCCGGTCGCCGTAGAAGCCGGAACAGTTCCCGATGCGCACCGCACGGCCCGCCGGCTGCGCGTTCACGCGGTCGCTCCGTCCGGGGTGCGCCCGGCGCCGGGCGGACCGGCGAACGCCTGCGCGAGCTCGAGCCATGCATCCGCGTCCGGTCCGGTGGCGACGAGGTCGGTGTCGGTGCGGTGGACCCGCTGGGTCACCAGGCGGCAGAAGTCGACGGCGGATCCGGTGACGGTCTGGGCGGCGCTCTCGGGACCCCACGTCCACTCCCGCCCGTCGGGAGCGGTGAGGCAGACGCGGAACGGCTCGGCCGGCGGGGTGCGCCCGTGCACGGTGAACGCGAAGTCGCGGGTGCGGACACCGAGATGGGCAATGTGGCGCAGCCGGTGGGTGGGGGTCCGGGGGACGCCCAGCGCGTCGGCCACGTCGGCGCCGTGCGCCCAGGTCTCCATCAGCCGCGCCGTGGCCATCGAAGCCGCGCTCATGGGCGGGCCGTACCAGACGATCCTGGTCCCGGCCGGAACGGCCGCGAGGGCGTCGGCGAGGGCGCGTCGCGCCGCGCGCCAGTCGGCGAGCAGTTCGGCCGGCGGCCGGCGGGCCTGCTCCCGCGCCCCGTCGTCGACGAAGCGGTCCGGGTCGGTGATCTCGCCGAGCCCGGCGACGAACGCCTCCGGGTCTTCGACGGCGGTGAGGGCGGCCCGATCGGTCCACAGCAGATGCCCGACCTGGTGGGCGATGGTCCAGCCCTCGGCGGGCGTCATAGTCGCCCAGCGCTCGTCCGGGAGGTCGGCGACGAGGGCATCGAGGTCCTCGCCCTCGGCACGCAGATCGTCGAGAAGCGGTTGCAGCTCCGTCATGCGACCAGAGTCACACTCGCGGCACGGAAAAGCAAGCTCTCGTGATTGTTTTTTTGCGCGGCGTCGCCGCTGCTGCCGATCGTGCTGCCGTGCGGCAACATTCGTCACACGCGGGACGACGGATCCCGGGACTTCCGGAGGACGCATGAGCAGCACGGCACGGGCGCCACGAGGCGGCAGCCGGACCGTGCCCGTCGCGGCCGTGCTCGGCTCGGTGCTCTCCCTGCAGTTCGGTGCGGCCTTCGCCAGCACCCTGTTCGACGACGTCGGCGCCCTCGGCACGGTCACGCTGCGGCTGACGCTCGCCGCGGTGATCCTGTGGGCGGCGGTACGGCCGTCGGTGCGGCACTGGGGCCGGGCGCAGTGGCGCGGCGCGGCCGCCCTCGGGGTGAGCCTGGCCGCGATGAACGGCTTCTTCTACGTGGCGATCGCCCGGCTCCCGCTCGCGGCAGCGGTCACGATCGAGTTCCTCGGACCGCTCACCCTCGCCGCGGTGCTCTCCCGCCGCCCGCGGGACGCGCTGTGGGTGGCCCTCGCGCTGGCCGGGGTGGCCCTCCTCGGGGCGCGCGGCCTCGGTGGGGACGGCGACGCGCTCGACCCGGCCGGGGTCGGATTCGCGCTGCTCGCCGCGGCCGGCTGGGCCTGGTACATCGTCGCGGGCTCGCACGTGGCCGCCACCGTCTCCGGCGCGGCGGGCCTGACCGTCGCCACCACCGTCGCGGCGGTGCTCGTCCTGCCCTTCGGTCTCGGAACCGCCGGCGCCGGCCTGGCCGATCCTGCGATTCTCGGCGCCGGGGCGGTGGTGGCCCTGCTGTCCTCCGTGATCCCCTACAGCCTGGAGATGCGGGCGCTGCGCGATCTGCCGAGAAACGTGTTCGCGATCCTCATCGCCCTCGAACCGGCGGCGGCGGCACTGGCGGGTGCGCTGGTGCTCGGCCAATGGGTCCAGCCCGCCGCGGCGGCAGGCATCGCGCTGGTGATCGTCGCCGGAGTCGGCGCCCTGCACGGCAGCAGCGAACCGCGCTGACCCGGCACCGCGGCGGCGAACCGCGCTAACGGTCCACGTCGCCGGGCGCGGCCTCCGACCGGCCGTCCGGCTCGGCGCGTTCGTCCACCGCCGGCTCGGCGCGTTCGTCTCGAGCGCGGTACGACGCGAGCAGCCGCCGTTCGGCGTCGCGTTTCGGGAATGCGAAGAACACCAGGACGGCTCCGGCGGCGACGACGAGAAGGGCGGCGGCATATGCCTTCGTGTCCCCGGCGAGGAATGCCGCGCGCGCCGCGGCCATGATGGCGTCGGCGTACTGCGGGTACCGCTCCGCGAGATCGGCGGCACTCGCGAACGACTTGGTCAGCGCAGCCTGGGTCTGGTCGCTGATCTCGTCCGCGTCCGGCGACGATGCGACGGCCGCCGAGATCGACGCCACGTACCCGGCGGTGAGCAACGCCCCGAGGACCGACTGCATCACGGCCCCGCCCAGGTCCCGCTGCAGGTCGGCCGTCGCGGACGCCATCCCGGCGCGGGTCACCGGCACCGAGCCGGTGAGCGAGCGCGAGGCGGGCGTGCCGGCGAAACCCACCCCGGCCCCGACGAAGGCGTACGCGAGGGCGATCTGCCAGTAGCTGGAGGTCTCGTCCCACATCGTCAGTGCGACGGTGAGCCCGAGGAGGATGAACGCGTAGCCGAGCAGCAATGTGGTGCGGGCACCCCGGCTCTCGACCAGGCGGGCCGAGTACGGAGCCACGACGAGCATGCACGCGGCGGCGGGGAGGATCGTCGACCCGGCGGCGAGCGTGGAGTAACCGAGCACGTTCTGCAGAAACTGCTGCCCGACGAACATCGCGCCCATCAGGGTTCCGAACACGATGATGCCTGCCACCGCAGCCACCCAGAACGTCGGCCGCGCGGCCACCTTCAGGTCGAACAGCGGCTCGGGCACCCGCCGTTGCCGCCACACGAACACCGCGCCCGCGACGGCGGTGACGGCCGCGCAGACCAGGGCTGCCGTGGCGCGGCCGCTCTCGGGTGCGAGGTTGACCGTCATCACGAGCGCCGCCACGAACAGCACCGACAGGACTCCGCCGACATGGTCGACGGGACCGGTGGTCTCGTTGACGTGCGCGGGGATCAGCACTGCGGCCGCCACGAGGGCGAGGGCGGCGAGCGGCAGGGTGATCAGGAAGGCCGAGCCCCAGTAGAAGTACTCGAGGAGCAGACCGGACAACAGCGGTCCGAGCGCGGCGACCGCCCCGCCGGTCGCCGACCACAACGCGATCGCGCGGGTCCGTGAGGCTCCCGACCACAACGCGGTGATCAGCGCCAGAGTGGTGGGATATGCCAGTCCCGCGGCGAGACCGCCGGCCAGCCGGGCCGCGAACAGCACCTCGATGTTCGGCGCGAAGGCCGCCAGCAGACACGTGGGTATCGACAGGGCGACACCGAGCACGAGCAACTGCTTGCGGCCGTAGCGGTCCCCGAGCGCCCCCAGGTACAGCACCGACGCGGCCAGACCCAGCGAATACCCGACGGCGACCAGGTTCAACTCCGTCTGGCTCGCGTCGAATGCCCGGCCGATCGCGGGCAGTGCGATGTTGGCCACCGAGAGATTGAGGTTGGCGACGGTGGCGACCAGGATCAGCGTCGCGAGGACCGAGCCCGCTCGCTGCGGGCGACGGTCGACCTCGGCGACCGTCACCGCGACGTCCCGTGGTGCCGCGATGCGTCCATGTCCCACTCCCGATGGCAGTGTCCTCGACGATCATGATGACGCACCGGAACGCTGATCCGGGCCGATCGGGGCGATCGGCACGCGATCAGGCGCCGCGGACGATCATCCGCACCAGGTCCCCGGCCGGGCCGGCGAGCTTGCGAGGGGGGCGCCACACCGCGCGCAGGGTGCGGGCCAGATCGAGGCCCTCGACGTCGACGGCCCGCAGTTCCCCGGCCGCGAGGTGGTCGGCCACGGCCAAGGTGCTGAGCACGGCCGGACCGACACCCCCGAGCGCCGCGGTGCGTACCGCGGCGCCGCTGCCGAGCTCGAGCAGAGGTGCCGGCCGATCGAACTCGCGCAGGGCGAGGTCGAGCGTGTGCCGCGTCCCCGACCCCTCCTCACGCACGACGAGCGGCGTCGCCGCGAGTTCGGCGACGGTGAGCGGTCGCCGGCGGCGCGCCCACGGATGAGCCGGCGTGACGACCACCACCAGCCGGTCCTGCGCCACCGGGGTGCTGTGCAGTCCCGGTGGAACGGCGGGAGCTTCGACGAATCCGACGTGGCAGCGGCCTGCCGCGACGGCGTCGCACACCTGCCGCGAGTTGTGGACCTGCAACTGGATGTGCACGTCGTCGTGGAGACCGCGGAAGCGGCCCAGCCAGCGCGGGATGAGGTGTTCGGCGACGGTCATGCTGGCCGCCACGGTCAGTTCGGCCTGCCGGTCGGTGCGCAACGCCGCCGCGGCGTCGAGCAGTCGACGGGCGTCGGTGAGGGTCTGCCGCGCCCAGTGCGCGACCACGGTGCCCTCCGGGGTGAGCGCCGACCCGGCGCGCCCCCGGCGCACGAGCACGGCCCCGAGCTGCTTCTCGAGGCGGCGCACCGCACGGCTGGCATTGGGTTGCGCGACACCGGCCGCGCGAGCAGCCGCGCCGAGCCCGCCGTGATCGTCGATGCCGACGAGCAGTTCGAGGGCGGCGAGGTCGGGCCAACGGACCGTCGGCGACGGAGGTGGCTGCGTCATGCGCGAATGATATGGCCCTTCCCGACAGGGTGGGGCAGACTGCAGGCCGTGGAACTTCGCGGAGTGGACGACGCGGCGGCCGTGCTCGCCGCGCAACCGTTCAGCGTCCTGGTCGGTGCCCGGGTCGTCGGGTACGAGCCGGGACGCGCGGTGCTCGAGATCCCTTTGCGCCCGGAATTGCTGCAGCAGTTCGGGTTCGTACACGGTGGAGTGCTGGCCTATGCGGCGGACAATTCCCTGACCTTCGCAGCGGGAACCGTGCTCGGATCGTCCATCGTGACCACCGGGTTCACCATCGACTACCTGCGCCCGGGTCGCGGCACGCTGCTGCGAGCCGAGGCGACGGTCGTCGACTCGAGCCGGCGACAGGCGCTGTGCCGGTGCGAGATCGTCGCCGTGACCGAGGACGGTACCGAGACCAGGGTGGCCGCGGCGCAGGGCGGCGCCCGGGTGATCGACCTCGACCGGCGTTCGGGGCAGGGGGCCGGTTCGTAGGGGCCGCGGTGGCCCGGACGGGTCTGGTCCGGTTCCAAGGAGCCGAACCGGCCGGAGCCTCGGCCTGGGCGGCGCTCACACCTTCGACGTGACGATGAGCGCGGTGGCGGCGAGCGCCAGGACGACGACCGTGACGGTCAGGACGATGTTGCGCCACCAGTGATGCTTCGCCCGTCCCTCGATGAAGCGGCTCACCCGGGCCCGGTGCTCGCGTCCGCTCGTCACGAGCAGCACGAGCGCCGGCAGCAGGCACAGCAGGCCGATCGCCACCACCACGGGTGCCGGGCCGGGCGCCAGGCGCAGGAACAGCAGGACCACCGCTCCCAGGCCGGTCGCCGTGCGCAGCCACGCGAGAGTGGTGCGCTCCGGCTGCAACCCGGGGTCGTCGTGTCTCATCGCCGACCCGGCTCGCGTCGTGGACCCGGTGGCACGGTCACAGGAGGAGCGCCGCGGCGAGGGCCAGAGCCCCGACCGCCAGCATCGCGGCGAGCAGGAAGGCGATCCGCGGCGGCGGCAGGGGGCGTGCGGTGCGCATCGCGGCCTCGATCTGCAGCCAGCGCCGCAGTGCGGCGACCACGAGGACCGCGGAGAAGACCAGCAGGGCGCACGCCAGCGTGGTGCGCACCACCGGTCCCACGACGTCGCCGGCGAAGGTCTCGAGCGCGACGGCCGCCGCGATCACGCCGAGCGCGGTGCGGATCCACGCGAGGAACGTGCGCTCGTTGGCGAGGGTGAAGCGGGCGTCGGGTTCGTCGCCGTCACGCAACGCCCGCGGCCGCCAGTCGCGCAGAGGTCCGATCACGCAGTCGACCCTATCCCGGTGCCGCCCCGGACGGTCCGGCGACGGGACGGCGGAACCGATTACGCGAGTGTGATCTCGCCGTTGTCGACGGTGACAGCCCTGCTCTCGAGGGGACGCGCGGCGGGACCGTTCGCGACGGTGCCGTCGAGGTTGAACCGGCTGCCGTGGCAGGGACAGTTGATCGTGCCGTCCTGCACGGCCGCGACCGTGCAGCCCTGATGGGTGCAGATCGCGCTGAACGCGAGCACCTCGCCCGCGGCCGGCTGGGTCACCACGACCTTCTGATCGGGGAAAACCTGTCCCCCGCCGACGGGGATGTCGGCGACGGCCGCGAGGGGTTGTCCTGCAGCCGCGCCGGCCGGGGCCCCGGTGCCGGCGTCCTCCGCCGCGGAGGTCTGCCCGGAGGCCGGCTCGTCGCCGTACGTGCTGCAGGCCGCGGCGGCGGCCACGGCGGCCACCCCGGCACCGAGCAGCACCGAACGGCGGCTGACGGGAAACTGCTCGAGATCCATTTTCCGGCTCCGATCGTGGGAGGGACACAGTGGGTCGGTGCGTCAGAACGTGATGCCCGTCGTGCGGAAGAAGTACAGCGCCGAGGTCGTCCACACGACCACGATCGCCGTGAACAGGACACCGCCGGCCACCGGAACCGCCCATCCCGGCAGGCCCCGCCGACTGAGCAGCAGCATCTTGGTGACGAACGCCCCGTAGAGGAGGCATCCCGCCAGCGAGTGCCACAGCACCCGCGGCTCGCCGGTGCGAAAACCGAGCGCATACAGGCAGTGCACGGCGACGGGGACGGTCGCCAGCACAGCGAGGCGGCCCGACCATACGTGCAGGGTCCCGATCCAGCTCGGCGTGCGCAGTCCCGGCAACCGGCCGTACATCCCGGCCGCCGAGACGAGTTGCACCAGTGCCAGCACGCCGGCGAGGGTCGCCAGCCAGGTCTTGACCGCGGTCGGGCTGGAGAACCCGGCGACGTTGATCGAGAAGAAGGCCGGCTCGTGCACACGGCCGTAGGCGCCGAGCCCCACCGCGACGAGGGCACCCACCAGGAATGCGACGATCACGGGGGCCGTGCGCGGCGGCGCGGCGGGATGGACCTGCGGTGTGCTCATCCGTCCTCCTCTCGGTGTCACCGCGCGGTGGCACGTCAGAATGTGTCGCTGCCGGACACCGGGTCCGCGGTCACGGTCTCCCCGTCGACGACCGCCGTCCCGTCGGGTGCGAGGGCCGGGGCAGGTGTGGTGCCGCCGTCGCCGCCGCGGAGCACGCCCGTGACGGTTCCGTCCTGCGTGACGATCCAGCTCGCCCGGACATCGCCGACGTTCGCGAGGTAGAGGCCGGCGGGCGGTTCGGCCGGCGCGGCGTCGAAGGTCCAGCTGCGGTCGCCGAGCCACAGGGTGCCGCGCACCGTCGCGCCGTCGAACTCGCCCTCGAGACGGGCTCCTTCCCGGCCCTCGAGCTCGAGCCGGCCGGCCTCTGCGTCGCCGGCCAGCCACGACTCGACCGCGCTGCCGTCGCACGCGTACGCGACGGCGTCCTCGCCCTCGACGGCGATCGCGAGCGTGAGAGTCCCGGTCGCGACGGGGATCTGTCCGACGTAGGTGGCCTGCGCGGGGAACTCCACCGCAGCCGAGGTCGCCGTCGTCGTGGGGTCCGGCGCCGCCGTCGCGGCAGGACCCGGGGCCGGCGTCGCGCCGTCGTCCTCCTTGGAGACATTCACCGCGAGCAGCACGGCGGCGAGGACCACCACCGCCGCCAACGTGATCAACGGCCCCCTGCGCACCATGGGGTCCCCTTGCCGGTCAGCACTTCAGGGATGATGTCGCGGTCGAATCTACTCCGCCCCCGCCCGTCCGCTCAGCCGATCGCGTAGATCAGTCGACGACGACGTCCGCACCGCGGGCCGCGGCCGGGCGCGCCTTCAGCGGCTTGCGGGCGGGACCTCGGCTCACGGTCCCGTCCAGACGGAACCGGCTGCCGTGACAGTCGCAGACGATCTCGTCGGCCTCGACACCGGTGATGTTGCACCCCGAATGCGTGCACAGCGCGACGAACGCCCGGTAGTCCCCGGCGACGGGCTGCGTCACCACGAGACGCCGGTCGGCGAACAGGACGCCGCTGCCCACCGGGATGTCGGCCGCGGCGGCGACGACCGTGGCGTCCGGACCGGGCTCCGGCGGCGTGGTCGGCGCGGCGGGGGCGCTGTCGGTGCTTGCCCGCTCGGTGCCCTCGCTCTCGGCGCCGCACGCGGACAGGACCGCGGCGGCGGCGACGGCACCGGCCCCGCCGAAGAGGGTGCGCCGGCACAGACGCGGCTGTCCGTCTGTCGACGCGGAGCGTGGGTCGGTGGGTTCGATGCTCATGGGATCGTCCGTTCGGGTCGCCGTCGTGGTGCCGGAACGAGGTTAGCCGCAGACGCGCGGAGGGGCCGCGACCTACGTCACGGCCCCTCCGGGCGGGTGGTTCAGTGGACGACGACCGGCTGCAGTCCCTCCCCCGCCGGATGCTTGACGCGGGTGCGCGGCAGGAACAGCGCGGGGATCACCGCGAGCGCCATGAGAACGGTCGCGACGAGGAACGTGGTCGCGAACGCGTCGGCGAGCGAGGTGAGGATCGATTCCTGTACCGGTGCGGGCATCTGGTCGAGCGCCGCCTGGTCCATCTGTCCCCCGCCCTCGGGTGCCCCCGCCGGGGTCGCGAGGCGGCTGCTCAGGATCACCGACATGGTCGCGGTGCCCACGGAGCCGGCGGCCTGCTGGACGATGTTCATCAGTGTCGACCCGCGGGCCACGCTCTGATGGGTCAGCGTCTGCAGCGCGGCCGTCATCGTCGGCATCATCGTGGCGCCCATGCCCATGCCCATGACGAACAGCGCGCCGAGGAGCAGGACGTAGGAGGTGTCCGTGCCCACCTGCGTGAAGACCGCCATACCGAGCGTGACGAGGGTCAGGCCGACGAGCACGATCTTCCCGGGGCCTATCTGGTCGACGAGCCGGCCGGCGACCGGCATGGTGAGCATGGCGCCGAGGCCCTGCGGTGCGAGCAGGATGCCCGCCGCCAGGGTCGACTCGCCCCGCACCTGGAGGAAGTAGCTGGGGAACAGCAGCCCCGCACCGAAGAACGCGATCGCGAACACCGACATGGTGAGCACCGCGAACGTCAGCTGGCGGTTGCGGAACAGGTACAGGTCGATGAGCGGGTTCCGGGCGCGCATGGCGTGGAACACGAACGCGGCGATCAGCGCGACGCCGATCACGCCGGGAACGAGGACCCGCGTCGCGGCGACGGTGCCGACCTCCGGGATGGAGGAGACACCGAACAGGAACAGCGCCAGCCCCGGCGACAGGAGCGCCATGCCCACGAAGTCGAAGGACTCGGACCTGCTCGGGCGGTCCTTGGGCAGGATCACCACGGCGGCGACGAGCGCCAGGACACCGATGGGCAGGTTGATCAGGAAGATCCAGTGCCAGCTGGCGGTGTCGATCAGCCACCCGCCGAGAATCGGGCCGCCGATCGGGCCCAGCAGCATCGGGATACCGAGCACCGCCATCACGCGGCCGACCCGGTGCGGGCCCGCCGCGTGGGTCATGATCGTCATGCCGAGCGGCATGAGCATGCCGCCACCGAGGCCCTGCACGACCCGGAATGCGATGAGCGAAGAAATGTCCCACGCCATGCTGCACAGCACGGAACCGGCGACGAACAGGACGAGTGCGGCGAGGTAGAGGCGCTTGGTGCCGAATCGGTCCGCGGCCCAGCCTGTGAGCGGAATCACGCTGGCGAGCGCCAGCGTGTAGGCGGTCATGGTCCACGCGACGGTCGCGTAGCCGGCGTCGAACTCCTCCATGAACGTCGGCACAGCGACGGAGACGACGGTCACGTCGAGAATCGACATGATGGCGCCGAGCACCACCACCGAGGCGATCTTCAGAACTGCCGCGTCGAGCTTGTCGCTCACCGGCGCGGCGGCCGGGCCCGCATGGGGGGCTGTCATGGGTCGGTCCTCTCGAGGCGCGAGGGCAGGCGGACCTGCCGGAACGGAGTCGAGGGCCGGGCACCACGTCGTGCCGGACGGCGACGACCGTCTCGGCGCGAGCCGCGTGTCACCGCCGGCGCGAGCCGCGTGTCACCGCCGGTGTGGACCGCGTGTCACCCTCGACGTGCCCGGCGACCAGCGCGCGCCCCGACAGCGCGGCGGATCGACATCCCGGCCTGCGCTCCCCCGGCGGACGTCGCCGCGGGCGGTGCCGGGCACCGTCGGAAGATTCTAGTGCCGGTGCAGACGAAGCCCCAACCGGTTATCGGCGGACCAGACGCAGCAGGCTGCGTCCCGACCGCGGGCGGCCGGCCGCCGTCTTCGTCAGGCGCGC
The DNA here is from genome assembly GCF_016804345.1 of Rhodococcus ruber. Taxonomy (NCBI): domain Bacteria; kingdom Bacillati; phylum Actinomycetota; class Actinomycetes; order Mycobacteriales; family Nocardiaceae; genus Rhodococcus; species Rhodococcus ruber. The sequence goes on from NZ_CP044211.1 coordinate 4,306,194, forward strand.
ACGATCGGTCAGCTTGACCCGTGGCCGGCCGGCCGCACGACCGGCCGCGCGCTCGGCCTCGTCGATCTCGTGCCAGCCGCTCAGTCCCACCCGGCTCGGGCGCCGCTGCCCGAGCAGGCGATCGAGTTCCCGCCGGCCGTACGCCGGCCGCGCGAGCCGACCGGCGTCGAAGTCGGCGAGCAGAGCCGCGACCGTTTCCTTGGCGCATGCCTTGTTGGTGCCGATCACGCCGCTCGGCCCGCGCTTGATCCACCCGGCGACGTACACGCCAGGTCCGGCCCCGGTGACCCGCCCGTCCTCGTTGGGAACGATCGCGCGCCGCTCGTCGAACGGCACCCCCGGGAGCGGAACCCCGCGGTAGCCGATCGAGCGCAGCACCAGCTGCGCGTCGAGATGCAGGGTCTGCTCGGTGGGGCGGGCGACGAGCGCACCGTCGTCGCCGGGGATCAGTTCGTTGCGCACCGCCCGCAGGCCCGTGACCCGGTCGGTGCCCTCGATCGCGGTGGGTGACACGAGGTAACGGAACACGATGCGCTTGTTCCCCGGCCGGGGTTCGCGGCGCGCGTACTCGCGGGCGAGCCGCATCCGCATCGCGACGGCGGGATCCGCCGCGGCGAGCTCCGCGCTGGCGGGGTCGAGGTCGAGCTCGGACTCGTCGACGACGACGTCGACCCCGTTCAGATCACCGAGGGCGAGGAACTCCGGATTGCTGTAGGCCGCCTGCGCCGGCCCTCGGCGGCCCAGCAGGACGACCTCGCGGATGTTGCTCCGGCGCAGCGCCTCGAGCGCGTGGTCGGCGATGTCGGTCCGGGCCAGCTCGTCGACGTCCATGGTGAGAATGCGGGCGACGTCGAGTGCGACGTTGCCGTTGCCGACGAGGACGGCGCGTTCACCGGAGAGATCGAAGACCCGGTCGGCGTAGTCGGGGTGGCCGTTGTACCAGGCGACGAACTCGGTGGCGGCATGGCTGCCGGGCAGGTCCTCGCCGGGAATGCCGAGACTGCGGTCGGCGGACGCGCCGGTGGCGTAGACGACGGCGTGGTGATGGGCGAGCAGCTCGTCGTGGTCGATGTCGCGGCCCACCTCGACGTCGAGGTGCAGGGCGAACGCCTCGCGACGGAACGACCACTCGAACGACTCGGTGACAGCCTTCGTCCCGGGATGGTCGGGCGCGACGCCGCTGCGGACCAGGCCCCAGGGGGTCGGCAGCCGGTCGAACATCTCCACCTCGACATTCGAGCGCTCGAGTAGTTCCTGCGCGGCGTAGCACGCCGCCGGCCCGGCCCCGACAACCGCGACGCGCAGAGTCTCCTGCCCCCGGGGCGGGGCGGGCGTCGGGGTGAGCGGGTTCCAGTTCTCGGGCATCGGATGCGCCGTGTAGTACTCCGCGTTGATGTCCTTGAACCGGGTCTGAGCCTCGGTGAGCCGGTCCTCGGGGAAGATCGCCTCGACCGGGCAGGCGTCCGCGCACGCGCCGCAGTCGATGCAGGTCTGCGGATCGATGTGCAGCATCTCGGTCTGTGCGAACTCCCGCTCCTCCGGAGTGGGATGGATGCAGTTCACCGGGCACACGGCGACGCAGCTCGCATCGTTGCAGCACGTCTGGGTGATCACGTAGGCCATGTCGCGTCCTCGAAGAGCCGGGACCGGATTTCATGTGACATCCGGTAACAGTTATATCGACTGTAGCCTCGGGGTCCGCCGCTCGCAAGATTCGCTGCGGGCCTGCCCCGCAACTGTCAGAATCGGCGGGGCCCGACGAAGACCAGGGGGACGCATGGGTTCGGATACCGCCGCGGGAGCGGCACCTACGGATACCGCCGCGGCAGCGGCACCGGGAAAGCACGTACCCGAGGACGCCTGGGCGCAGCCCCTCGCCACCGCTCCCCCGCCCGACGACGCGTTCCGGTCCACGCGCACGGTGCGCACCGGCGACGTCGACAGCCGGGAACGGCTCCGGCTCGACGGCGTGGCCCGTTACCTGCAGGACATCGGCACCGACAACCTCGACGCCGTCGACGCCACCGACACCGATCCGCTGTGGATCGTGCGCCGCACCGTCGTCGACGTGCACCGGCCGGCCCGCTTCCGGGAACAGCTCGAACTGCGCCGATGGTGTGACGCCCTGTCCACGCGATGGGCCAACGTCCGTGTGCGGTTCGAGGGCACCGGCGGCGCCGCGATGGACACGTCGGCGTTCTGGATCAACATCGGGCCCACCAACGGCATGCCGGCTCGGATCAGCGACCGGCTCTGGGAACACATGGCTCGTCACGCCGCGGACACCCGTCTGCGGTGGCGGGCATGGTTGCCGCCCACGCCGTCCGCAGACGCCGACGCCGGCACGCACTTCCCGCTGCGGGCCACCGACATCGACCCGTTCGACCACGTCAACAACGCCGCCTACTGGCACGGCATCGAGGAGCACCTCGCCGGACGGCCGGAGTTGCAGACGGCCCCGTATCGTGCGGCGATCGAGCATCTTCGACCGGTTGTCGCCGGCGACACGCTCGTCCTGCGCGCCCGGCACGACGCCGACTCGCTGACCCTGTGGTTCACGGTCGACGACGAGGTGCGGGCGGTGGCACGCGTCGGCCGCCGGTGAACGTCACCGCCTAGGGTGAACCCATGACCCGCACCCTGATCCTGTTGCGGCACGGGAAGTCCGCGTACCCGGACGACGTCGCCGATCACGAGCGCCCGCTCGCCCCCCGCGGGCGGCGCGAGGCCGGTCTCGCCGGGCGCTGGCTGCGGGCCCACCAGCCCCCCGTCGACGCGGTGCTGTGTTCGACCGCGACGCGGGCCCGCAAGACGCTCGCAGAGGCCGCCGTCGAGGCGTCCACCGACTTCCTCGACGACCTCTACGAGACCACACCGGAGCGGGTGGTCGCCGCGATCCGCCGGGTCCCGGACGACGTGTCCACGCTGCTCGTCGTGGGACACGAGCCCGTCCTGTCGGCGACGACGCTGTTGCTCTCGGCCGACCACGACTCCGACGCCGCCCGTCAGATCGTCGAGAAGTTCCCGACTTCCGCCGTGGCGGTGCTCGAGGTGCGCGGGACGTGGCACGACCTCGGTGCCGGTGAGGCCGCCCTGGTCGACTTCCACATCCCGCGCTGACCGGGAACGGCCGCTACTGCACGGCGGCGAGCCGCCCCTACTGCACCGCGGCGAGCCGCCCCTACTGCACCGCGGCGAGCCGCCCCTACTGCACCGCGGCGAGCCGCCCCTACTGCACCGCGGCGAGCCCCTACTTCACCGCGGCGGCGAGCGCCTCCAGGTAGGCATCTATCCCCCAGGTCAGGGACAGGACCGTGGGGGGCGACACCGCGGCGATCAGCTCGGTGCCGTTCACCGTCGCCACCCTGCCTTCGGTGACCTGCTGCATGGTCTGCGCCCACGGCTGGGCGAGGGTGCGTTCCTGCGCTGCGGCGTCGTCGGCGTAGGAGAGGAGGATGTCGCTGGTGAGCTTGCCGACCTCCTCGAAGCTCATCGTGAAGTAGAAGCTGGACTCGTCCGTGCTCAGTTCGGTGACGCTCGGGGCGCTGACGAGACCGAGGTCGGTGAGGAACTCCACCCGCGAATCGGCGGGCTTGTAGACGTAGAACGTGTCACCCGTGTCCCATACCGCGGCGACGGTGCGGCCCTGCAACTGCGGGTACGCGGCGGCCTTGTCGGCGATGATCGCCTCGGTGTCGGCGATCAGGCGCTCGGCGTCGGCGGACCGGCCCAGCGCCTGCCCGACCGTGGAGACGACGTCACGCCACGGGGTGGCCCACGGCTCACCGGGGTACGCGACGGTGGGAGCGATCCGGCTGAGGGTGTCGTACTGATCCTGGGTGAGCCCGGAGTAGTTGGCGAGGATGACGTCCGGGCGGGCCGCCGCGATCTGCTCGACCGGCACGTCCGTGCCGTCGTTCTGCAGGATCGTCGGTGTCTCGGCACCGAGTTCGGTGAGCTCGTCTCCGATCCACGGCAGGACACCCTGCTCGTCACCGCCGTACGGCTGTGCCGGCATGGCGACGGGGACGACCCCGAGCGCGAGCGCGGCGTCGGTGCTCCCGAAGCCCCACGTGACCACCCGTTCGGGTTCGGTCTCGATCGTGGTGCTGCCGAGGGCGTGCTCGATCGTCACGGGGAACGCGCCCGCGCCCGAGCCGGATGCCTCGGAGGGGTCGTCGCCGCCCGACGAGCACGCGGTCAGGACGAATGCGAGGGCGAGACCGGCTGCGGCAAGCAATCTCGGGATTCGGGTCGACGGCACTGGCGTTCCCTTCGATTAATTAGGAGTGCCTACCCAAACTAGCGGATCGACTGGGTCGCCGCGCGGGTACCCCCGGAACCCAGAAGGCCCCGCCCCCGAAGAGAAGAGGGCGGGACCTTCGTGGCTACGGCAGGTGCCTGACCGCGGCCGGCGAACCGGCTGCGGTGACGGCTCTACCGGTAGTCGCTGGAGTAACCGTAGTCGTCGAGCGGAACCGCAGCGCCGGTGTTCTGGCCGAAGCCCTCCGGCGAGTAGTACTGATCCTCGTACGACGGGATCGCGTACGCGGCCGCGCGGGCCTCCTCGGTCGGCTGCACCTGGATGTTCCGGTACCGGTTGATGCCGGTGCCGGCCGGGATCAGCTTGCCGATGATCACGTTCTCCTTCAGACCGATCAGCTTGTCCGAGCGGCAGTTGATCGCCGCGTCGGTCAGCACGCGAGTGGTCTCCTGGAACGACGCCGCCGACAGCCACGAATCGGTGGCCAGCGACGCCTTCGTGATGCCCATGAGCACGGGACGGCCGGCAGCCGGCTCCCCGCCCTCGGCGACGACGCGCCGGTTCGAGGCCTCGAACTCGCTGCGCTCGACCAGCGATCCGGGGAGGAACTCCGTCGACCCCGAGTCGATGATCGTCACGCGGCGCAGCATCTGGCGCACGATGACCTCGATGTGCTTGTCGTGGATCGACACACCCTGGCTGCGGTACACCTCCTGGACCTCGTTGACGAGGTGGACCTGCACCTGGCGCGGTCCCATGACCCGCAGCACCTCGTGCGGATCGGCCGCACCCTCGAGCAGCTGCTGACCGACCTCCACGTGGTCGCCGTCCGCGAGGACACCTTCGGTGCCGTCCGCCTTACGGATGACGTGCAGACGCTGACGCTTCGACAGCTTGTCGTACACGACCTCCTCGCCACCGTCGTCCGGGACGATGGTGATCTTGTAGAAGCGGTCGTCGTCCTCGAGTCGCACGCGGCCGGAGACGTCGGCGATGGGCGCCTTGCCCTTCGGAACGCGGGCCTCGAACAGCTCCTGCACTCGGGGCAGACCGCCGGTGATGTCCTCACCGACGCCACCCTGGTGGAACGTACGCATCGTCAGCTGCGTGCCGGGCTCACCGATGGACTGGGCTGCGACGATACCGACGGCCTCGCCGATGTCGACGAGTTTGCCGGTCGCCATCGAGCGGCCGTAGCAGGTGGCGCACACGCCGGTACCGGTGTCGCAGGTCAGCACGGAGCGGACCTTGACCTTCCGGATGCCGGCGGCCAGCAGGGCCTCGATCGCCGGGTCGCCGAGGTCGCTGCCCCGGGTGACGACGACGTTGCCGTCCGCGTCGACCGCATCGGTGGCCAGCGTACGGGCGTACGTGCTGGTCTCGATGTGGGCGTCGCGCACCAGACGACCGGTCTCGGCGCCCGTCCCGTCCCGCTCGGGCTCGGCGATGATCATCTCGATGCCGCGCGGCGTGCCGCAGTCGGTCTCGCGGACGATGACGTCCTGCGACACGTCCACCAGACGACGGGTCAGGTAACCCGAGTCGGCGGTACGCAGCGCGGTGTCGGCCAGACCCTTACGCGCACCGTGGGTGTTGATGAAGTACTCGAGCACGGTCAGGCCCTCGCGGAACGAGGACTTGATCGGACGCGGGATGAACTCGCCCTTCGGGTTCGTCACCAGACCCTTCATGCCCGCGAGCGAGCGGATCTGGGTCATGTTGCCCGCGGCGCCGGACTTCACGATCGTCGGGATCGGGTTGTCGTCCGGGTAGTGCGCCTCCATGGCCTGACCGACCTCTTCGGTCGCCTCCTGCCACAGCTTGACGAGCGAGTCGCGCCGCTCCTCCTTCGAGAGGGCACCACGAGCGAACTTGCGCTCGAGCTGATCCGCCGACGCCTCGTAGCGTTCGAGGATCTCCTTCTTCTCCGGCGGCACCAGCACGTCGGCCATCGACACGGTCACACCCGAACGGGTGGCCCAGTAGAAGCCGGCGTCCTTGAGCTTGTCGACGGTCTGCGCGACGACGATCATCGGGTAGCGCTCGGCGAGATCGTTGATGATCGCGGCCTGGCGCTTCTTCGGCATGACGTCGTTGACGAAGCCGTAGTTCACCGGCAGCAGCTCGTTGAACAGCACGCGACCGAGCGTGGTCTGCACGGTCCAGCCGTCGCCGTAGTTCCAGCCGTCGGGGAACAGCTCCGTCTCGAGGTCCTTCGGCGGCCGCTGCCGCTCCAGGCGCACCTTGATGGGGGCCTGCACCGACAGCACACCGCGGTCCACGGCCATGATCGCCTCGGCGGGAGACGAGTACACGCCCTGCTCCGGCTCACCGTCGGTGGCCGGCCGGTACGCGCCGGGCGCGTCCTCGACCAGGCGGGTCAGGTGGAACAGACCCGTCACCATGTCCAGACGCGGCATGGCGAGCGGACGACCCGATGCCGGCGACAGGATGTTGTTCGACGACAGCATCAGCACGCGGGCCTCGGCCTGCGCCTCCGCGGACAGCGGCAGGTGCACGGCCATCTGGTCGCCGTCGAAGTCGGCGTTGAACGCCTCACACACCAGCGGGTGCAGCTGGATGGCCTTGCCCTCGACGAGCTGCGGCTCGAACGCCTGGATGCCGAGACGGTGCAGCGTGGGAGCACGGTTGAGCAGCACGGGGTGCTCGTTGATGACCTCTTCGAGCACGTCCCACACCTGCGGACGCTGCCGCTCGACCATCCGCTTGGCGGACTTGATGTTCTGCGCGTGGTTCAGATCGACCAGACGCTTCATCACGAACGGCTTGAACAGCTCGAGGGCCATCAGCTTCGGCAGACCGCACTGGTGCAGCTTGAGCTGCGGGCCGACGACGATGACCGAACGGCCCGAGTAGTCGACACGCTTGCCGAGCAGGTTCTGACGGAACCGGCCCTGCTTGCCCTTGAGCAGGTCGGACAGCGACTTGAGCGGACGGTTGCCCGGGCCGGTGACCGGCCGGCCGCGACGGCCGTTGTCGAACAGCGCGTCCACCGACTCCTGCAGCATCCGCTTCTCGTTGTTGACGATGATCTCGGGGGCACCGAGGTCGATCAGTCGCTTGAGGCGGTTGTTGCGGTTGATGACGCGGCGGTACAGGTCGTTGAGATCGGAGGTCGCGAAGCGGCCACCGTCGAGCTGCACCATCGGGCGCAGCTCCGGCGGGATCACCGGCACCGCGTCGAGGACCATGCCCATGGGCGAGTTGCCGGACTGCTGGAAGGCCGCGACGACCTTCAGGCGCTTGAGGGCGCGCAGCTTCTTCTGGCCCTTGCCGCTGCGGATCGTCTCGCGCAGCGACTCGGCCTCGGCGTCGATGTCGAAGTTCTCGATGAGCTTCTGGATCGACTCGGCGCCCATCGCACCCGTGAAGTACTCGCCGTAGCGGTCCTGCAGCTCCCGGTAGAGCAGCTCGTCGACGATCAGGTCCTTCGGCTTGAGCTTGGTGAAGGTGTTCCAGATCTCCTCGAGCCGGTCCAGCTCGCGCTGGGCACGGTCACGCAGCTGACGCATCTCGCGCTCGCCGCCGTCCTTGACCTTGCGGCGGACGTCGGACTTGGCACCCTCGGCCTCGAGCTCGGCCAGGTCGGCTTCCAGCTTCTGCGCGCGTGCCTCGAGGTCGGCGTCGCGCTGGTCGGCGACGGACTTCTTCTCGACCTCCATCTCGGCTTCGAGGGTCGAGAGCTCGTTGTGGCGCAGTTCGTCGTCCACGGCCGTGATGACGTACGCGGCGAAGTAGATGATCTTCTCGAGATCCTTCGGCGCCAGGTCGAGCAGGTAACCGAGGCGGCTCGGCACACCCTTGAAGTACCAGATGTGCGTGACCGGCGCGGCGAGCTCGATGTGGCCCATGCGCTCGCGGCGCACCTTGGCGCGAGTCACCTCGACGCCGCAGCGCTCACAGATGATGCCCTTGAAGCGGACACGCTTGTACTTGCCGCAGTAGCACTCCCAGTCCCGGGTGGGGCCGAAGATCTTCTCGCAGAAGAGGCCGTCCTTCTCGGGCTTGAGCGTGCGGTAGTTGATGGTCTCCGGCTTCTTGACCTCACCGTACGACCAGTTGCGGATGTCCTCCGCAGTGGCCAAGCCGATGCGGAGTTCATCGAAGAAGTTGACGTCGAGCACGTAACTTCCTTTCCCCTTCACGGGTTTTGTTGCTGCTAGTTGTCGCTGTTGCTGCCGGGGCCCGACGAGATGCAGTCCGCCGTGCGGGAGTGCATCTCATCGGGTCGGCTCCTAGTTCGCGAGGTCGTCGACCGTGGCCGACTCGTTGCGGGAAAGGTTGATGCCCAGGTTGGCCGCCGCCCGCTCGAGGTCCTCGTCGTCGCCGTCGGCCATCGCGATGGCCGCGCCGTCGCTGGAGAGCACCTCCACGTTCAGGCACAGCGACTGGAGTTCCTTGAGGAGCACCTTGAAGGACTCGGGGATACCCGGCTCCGGGATGTTCTCGCCCTTGACGATGGCCTCGTAGACCTTCACGCGGCCCACCACGTCGTCCGACTTGATGGTGAGCAGCTCCTGCAGCGTGTACGCGGCACCGTAGGCCTGCATGGCCCAGCACTCCATCTCACCGAACCGCTGGCCACCGAACTGCGCCTTACCACCGAGCGGCTGCTGGGTGATCATCGAGTACGGGCCGGTCGAACGGGCGTGGATCTTGTCGTCGACCAGGTGGTGCAGCTTGATGATGTACATGTAGCCGACCGACACCGGGTACGGGAACGGCTCGCCGGAACGGCCGTCGAACAGCGTCGCCTTGCCGTCCGCGCCGACCATGACCTCGCCGTCGCGGTTCGGCAGCGTCGAGCCGAGCAGACCCGTCAGCTCGTCCTCGCGGGCACCGTCGAACACCGGGGTGGCGATGTTGGTGTCCGGATCGGCGGCGAGCATGTCGTCGGACAGGTTCTTCGCCCACTCGGGACGCTCACCGTCGCCGGCGACCTGGACGTTCCAGCCGGCCTTGCCGATCCAGCCGAGATGCGTCTCGAGGATCTGGCCGATGTTCATACGACGCGGGACACCGTGCGTGTTGAGGATGATGTCCACCGGGGTGCCGTCGGGCAGGAACGGCATGTCCTCCTGCGGGAGGATCTTGCCGATGACGCCCTTGTTGCCGTGCCGGCCGGCGAGCTTGTCGCCGTCCTGGATCTTGCGCTTCTGCGCGACGTACACGCGGACGAGCTCGTTGACACCCGGGGGCAGATCGTCGTCGTCCTCGCGCGAGAACACGCGGACGCCGATGACCTTGCCGGTCTCGCCGTGGGGCACCTTCAGCGACGTGTCACGCACCTCGCGGGCCTTCTCACCGAAGATCGCGCGCAGCAGCCGCTCCTCCGGGGTCAGCTCGGTCTCGCCCTTCGGGGTGACCTTGCCGACGAGGATGTCGCCGTCGCGCACCTCGGCGCCGATGCGCACGATGCCGCGCTCGTCCAGGTCCGCGAGGACCTCGTCCGAGACGTTCGGGATGTCGCGGGTGATCTCCTCGGCACCGAGCTTGGTGTCGCGGGCGTCGATCTCGTGCTCCTCGATGTGGATCGAGGTGAGCACGTCCTCCTCGACGAGGCGCTGCGACAGGATGATCGCGTCCTCGTAGTTGTGGCCTTCCCACGGCATGATCGCCACGAGGAGGTTCTTGCCGAGCGCCATCTCACCGTTCTCGGTGCAGGGGCCGTCGGCGAGGACCTGACCGGACTCGACGCGCTGCCCCTCGTCCACGATCGGCCGCTGGTTCGAGCAGGTGCCCTGGTTCGAACGGTCGAACTTGCGCAGACGGTAGGTGCGGCGGGTGCCGTCGTCCGCCATCACGGTGATGAAGTCGGCCGAGACCTCCTCGATCACGCCGGACTTCTCGGTGACGACGACGTCGCCCGCATCGACGGCGGCACGCAGCTCCATGCCGGTACCGACGACCGGGGCCTCGTTGCGCACCAGCGGCACGGCCTGACGCTGCATGTTCGCACCCATGAGGGCACGGTTGGCGTCGTCGTGCTCGAGGAACGGAATCATGGCCGTGGCCACGGACACCATCTGCCGCGGCGAGACGTCCATGTAGTCGACCTCGGTCGCCGCGACGAATTCGACCTCGCCGCCCTTCTTGCGGACGAGGACGCGCTCCTCGCTGAAGCGGCCGTCGGCGTCGACCGGCGAGTTGGCCTGCGCCACGACGTGGCGGTCCTCCTCGTCGGCGGTGAGGTAGTCGACCTGGTCGGTGACGATGCCGTTCTCGACCTTGCGGTACGGGGTCTCGATGAAACCGAACGGGTTGACCCGCGCGTACACCGACAGGGAGCCGATCAGGCCGATGTTCGGGCCTTCCGGGGTCTCGATCGGGCACATGCGGCCGTAGTGCGAGTGGTGGACGTCGCGGACCTCGAGGCCGGCGCGCTCACGGGACAGACCACCCGGGCCGAGCGCCGAGAGGCGGCGCTTGTGGGTCAGGCCCGACAGCGGGTTGTTCTGGTCCATGAACTGCGACAGCTGGGAGGTTCCGAAGAACTCCTTGATCGCGGCCACGACGGGACGGATGTTGATCAGCGTCTGCGGCGTGATGGCCTCGACGTCCTGAGTGGTCATCCGCTCACGGACGACGCGCTCCATGCGGGACAGGCCGACGCGGATCTGGTTCTGGATGAGCTCGCCGACGGTGCGCAGGCGACGGTTGCCGAAGTGGTCGATGTCGTCGACCTCGACGGGAACCTCGACGCCGCCCGGCGCCGTCATGGTGGTCTCCCCCGCGTGCAGGCGCACCAGGTACTCGATGGTGGCGACGATGTCTTCCTCGGTGAGGGTCGACGCCTCGATCGGCTGGCCGGCGTTCAGGCCCAGCTTCTTGTTGATCTTGTAACGTCCCACGCGCGCCAGGTCGTAGCGCTTGTCCTTGAAGAAGAGGTTCTCCAGCAGGGTCTGCGCGCTCTCCTTGGTGGGCGGCTCGCCCGGGCGCAGCTTGCGGTAGATGTCGAGCAGGGCCTCGTCGGTGCCGGCCGTGTTGTCCTTCTCGAGAGTGGACATCATGATCTCGGAGAAGCCGAAGCGCTCGACGATCTGCTCGTTGGTCCAGCCGAGCGCCTTGAGCAGCACGGTGACCGGCTGGCGGCGCTTGCGGTCGATCCGCACGCCGACGGTGTCGCGCTTGTCGACGTCGAACTCGAGCCACGCGCCGCGGCCCGGGATCACCTTGACGCTGTGCAGGTCCTTCTCGGTGCTCTTGTCGACCGCGCGGTCGAAGTACACGCCCGGGGAACGCACCAGCTGCGAGACGACGACGCGCTCGGTGCCGTTGATGATGAAGGTGCCCTTGTCGGTCATCATCGGGAAGTCACCCATGAAGACCGTCTGGCTCTTGATCTCGCCGGTGTTGTTGTTGATGAACTCGGCAGTGACGAACAGCGGCGCCGCGTACGTCATGTCCTTGTCCTTGCACTCCTCGACGGAGGCCTTGACCTCGTCGAAGCGCGGGTCGGAGAAGGACAGGGACATCGACCCGGAGAAGTCCTCGATCGGAGAGAGCTCCGCCAGGATCTCCTCGAGGCCGCCGACGACGGGACCGTCACCGCGTTCGGCAGCGAGCGCGCGCCAGCGCTCGGAGCCGATCAGCCATTCGAAGGAATCTGTCTGTAGATCGAGGAGCCCGGGGACTTCGAGAGGTTCGCGAATCTTTGCGAACGAGACCCTCTTCGGGGCTCCGGGGATTCCGGCAACTGCCTTGGTCTGGCTAGAGACTGCCAAGATGCGTCCTTCCAGCACCTCACGCGGGCCGCTCCAACCGGTGCGACCGCCGCTGTACCTGCTTCTTCATGTGGGGCGTTATCGCTGGTTGCGACCCGAACGACAACCCCACCGCGAAGTCGGCGGAACGGGCCCCGGAGGGCAACGCTCCCCGCGATGCGGTCGAGAGATGGACAGGAGGCAGCCAGCGCAAAGTCCGAACTTACACCCAAAAGTCGCAGATGTCGAGCGACGGCACGAAAAGAAGCGCCCGACCCCGGGCGCCCAGGACGCATGTTCGTGCGTGCGTACCGATAGAGTGACCGCTCACGCCGCCCGCGTCAAGAGCAACCGGGCCGATTCCCGGTCGGCGCGCTCGTCAGCTGTCCCGGATCTCCGAGACCAGCCACTTGCCGTCGATCTTCTCCATCCGCACCAGAAGCGGCGCCGACGCACTGCCCTGGGCGACCGCGTCGCCGGTCGCGCTGACACTGATGAACGCCGCGACCTCGGCCCGGTCGTCGTCGAGCATCGACGCACCGATGTGGTCGATGCGCACCTCCGTCGCGGTGTGCGTCTGCACCGCCGCCTGCTTGGTGACCTCCGCGGTCAGATCGAACTCCTCCCGCATCGGCGGGGTGAGGACCTCGCGGATCTCGGCGAAGTCCTCGTCGATCGTCTCGTAGTTGTAGCCGTGCATCGTCTCGATCGCATTGCCGGCAGCGGCGGTGACCTCGGACGTCGCGGTGCTGTCGACCCACGCCTCGTTGCTCACCGTCGCGCCGGGACGGGCGGCCGCGACCGCGGCGAACGCACCGAGCGCGAGCGCGGCCCCGCCGACGATCGCCACCGCACGCCAGCTGCCGCGCGAGGCGGTGCCGGCGGCCTGCGCTGCCGGCTCCTCCGCGTCCCCACCGTCGTCGACGGGCGCCGGTTCATGCGGCTCCGGGGCGCTCGTCCGGTCGGATCCGGAGCCCGGCCCCGCCGGGGCCGCCGAGGACCCGGTCGCTTCGGCGGCCGCCGTTCCCGCTCCCGCCGTCGGAGCCGGGGGGGACTCGGGCGGGGTCGGCTCGAGCGGGGTGGACTCGGGCGAGGGGGACTCCGGCGGGGTGGGTCCGCTCGGGGTGGGCCCGGTGGCCTCGGGGCGGACGGCACCGCCGGTCCGGCCCGTCCCCGCGATCTTGGGCCGTCGCCCCCTCGGGGGGCCGGCCGGATTGGGCTTGCGACGCTGCGGGGGCACTACACACTCTCCTTCATCGGCTCACTCGCCTGCGGCGGGACCGGGTTCGGCCGGGGGCACGGGGGCGGGTTCGGCCGGGGGCACGGGGGCGGGTTCGGGCGGCGCGGGTTGCTGCGCGCCCTCCGCCGGCCCGGCACCGAGCTGCACCGAGTCCAGCGGCTGGATCGTCTCCGCCTTCCACACGTCGCCGTCCTTGCGCATCGCCACGTTCACGGTGACCTTGTTCTCGACGAAGTTGTCGGGCCAGGTGGTCTTCACCGCCAGGACGATCAGGGCCTGCGCCGTGTCGGCGTCCGTGTCCAGCGCGGTCAGCGAACCGAACAGCACGTCTGCCGACATGCCCGTGCCCGTCTGGGCCACCTGCTCCCGGATCTGCTGCTCCGTCGCGGCCAGATCGTTGTTCAGGGCCTCGCCGGTGATCGACGACCGCATGTTCTCGATCGACGTGTCGACGTCGGCGGCGTCGACACTGTTGAGGTTGATCGCGGCCTGCATCGCCCCGGACAGGGCCGCGTCCCGCGCCTCGGCCGCCGGACGGTCCACGAGCAGGGCCCGCCCCCACCCGAAGCCGAACCAGGCGGCCGCGACGAGGGCGACCACCGCCAGCACGCTCACCACTGCCAGAACGATCCTGCGTATCGTGTCGCCGCCCGCCCCCGCCGTCTGCGGGGGACGGGACGTCGTTTCTGAACTCACTGCACCAACCTACTTACCTACTTCGGGGTGACTCCGAGCAGCGGCGCGAGCTGCGTCGCGATCGGATTCAAATTGAGCTTGTCCGGGTCCTTCTTCGGCGTGAAGTCCCACGGCTGGATCGTGGCCGGGTCGGCGAACACGATCCGGTTCGCGCTCCGCACGCCGGTGACGCTGCCCTGCGGGACCTCGCAGGATGCCTCCGTGTTGAACGGGAAGTCCTGCTGGGTGTCGTCGAAGTTGGGATCCCGGCGCTGCATCTCGTCGAGGATCGCCTGGGTGCCCTCGTACCCGATGGTGCACGACGGCGGGTTGTTCGTCTCGAACAGGATGCCCAGCCGGACCGCACCGTCGCCGGGCGCCACGGTCCCGGCGCTGGCCGCGACGGCCGGCAGGAACGCGAGCAGCGGCTGCAAGGCCACCGCCTGCGGGCCGAGCTTGTCGCCGAGCAGCGCCAGGTTCGTCAGGTTCGCCGTCAGGCCGGGGCCCGAGTCCGCGACCAGCTGCGTGAGTTCCTCGCTCGCCGCCGTCCCGGTCTCGAGGAGGCGACGGACGTCCGGGTCGCTGTCGCGCAGCTGCGCGGTCACCAGGTCCAGATCCGCACTGAACTGCCGGATCGCCGACGCCTGCACCGACTGGGTGTCGAGCACGGTCTGGCTGTCGCGGATCAGCGACACCGTCTGGGGCAGGTACTGCACTCCGGCGTCGCTGAGCTGGGCCAGAGAGTCCACGAGGGTCTGCAGCTGGCCGCCGCGGCCGTCGAACGCGGCCCCCAGTTCGGTCACCACCGTGCGCAGCGAGTCCACCGGCACCGACCGGACGAGCGCGTTCGTGCTCACCAGGAGGTCCTGCACCGGCACCGGCACGTCGGTGGCGTCCTCCCCGATCACCGAGCCTTCCTCGAGGTAGGGACCCTCGTCGGTGTCCGGCAGCAGGTCGACGTACTGCTCGCCGATCGCCGAGCGGTTCGCCACCACGGCACGGGTGGACGCGGGGATCTGCGGCCCGCCGTTGTCGAGGAGGAGGGTGACGTCGATGCCGTCCTCGGTCAGACCGAGTTCCCCGACCCGCCCGACCGGCACGCCCCGGTAGGTGACCTCGGCGTTGGTGAAGATGCCCCCCGAATCGGCGAACCGGGCGTGGACGGTGTACTGCCCGAACCCGAGCAGGTTGTCGAGGCGCACGTACCGCGCGCCGACGAAGACCACGCCGAGCAGCGCGATCACCACGAACGCGACGATCTGTACCCGCAGCAATCGCGATTTCATCATCGCCCTCCCCCGACTCCGAGCTGGTTGAGCAGGCCTTCCAGCGGATTGGCCGGCGCTGCACCGGAGTCCGGCGCCGCGGCGGGCAGGCCGGGCAGCGTCACCCCCGGCGGCAGTTCGAGTCCCGCCGGCAGCCTCGGCTCCGGGAGCTCCGGCAGCAGCGAGACCGTGGGCCAGCCCCGTCTCGGCCCGTTGCCGTTGTAGTACGGATTCGACGGATCCACGACGGGCTTGGGCTCACCGAACTTGGGCTGCCGGTAGACCGGTTCACCCTGTCCGACGCCGAGCGAGGCCAGCGCGTCCCCGATCTGCATGTCCACAGCGAGGAACAGGTTGACCGAGCCACCGAGGGCGATCCTCTCGACCCCGTCCGGGAAGGGCACCGTCGGGATGAACGGCAGCGCCTTCACCAGGTCGTCCCCGGACGCGGCGAGCTGCTGCAGCGTGGGGCGCAGGGCCAGCAGGTCGGCGATCAGGTTCTCCTTGGACTGGTCGAGCACGTCGGTGCCCACGGTTCCCAGCCGGTCGAGCTGGACGAGCAGCTCGGTCAGCTGGGGACGCTGCTGCTCGAGCACCGCCGTGGCCACCGGCAGGTCGTCGAGGATCGCCGCGACCCGGTCGTTCTGCTCCGCGACCCGGACGGTGAGCACGTCGAGGCCGTCGAGGGCGCGGGTGATGTCGTCACGTTGCCGATCGAGACCGTCGATGAGCCGATCCGCCTGTTGCAGAAGGCTCTTCGTGGTGCCTTCGCGTCCCTCGAACGCGGTGGACAGCTCCTCGACCACGGGCTGCAACTGGCCGACGCCGCCACCGTTGAGCAGCAGCGAGAGCGCACCGAGTACGGGTTCGAGCTCCGTGGCGTGCCGGGTCCGGTCCAGCGGAATGACGTCGCCGTCGGCGAGCAGTTCACTCGACGGGTCGCTCGGCGGCGGAGTGAGCTGGACGAACTTCTCACCCAGCAGGCTGGTCTGTTCCACCGCGGCATACGCGTTGGCCGGCAACTCCACCGCCGAGTCCACCACGATCCCGACGTCCGCGGTCCACCCGTCGGGTCCCACGGACACCGTCTCCACCCGGCCGACGGGCACGCCGTCCACCTTGACGGTCGACTGCGGCACGAGGTCGAGCACGTCGTCGAACTGCACGGTCACGTGGATCGGGTCCGAACCGACGTCCGCGCCACCGGGCAGGGGCAGGCTCTCGGCGCCACCGCACGCGGACACCGCGAGGGCCGTCGCGCAGGCTCCGGCACCGAGAATCACCGAGCGTCTCACTGTCCGCCCTCCTCGAGGTTCAGGCGCTGGGATTCGACACCGGGCACGGTGCCGGGCACCACCTGACGCTGGATGTTCTCGCCGCTGAGGACACCGAACGGCAGGATCAGATCCGGGGTCCGGATGTCGTTGGTGATCTGTTCGGCGAGGCCGGAGCACTGATCGATCAGCGGCTGCATCTGTCGGCCCAGCTGCTCGAACCTCGGGTCGCCCGGCACGAGCCGACCGAGATCGATGAGCTTGCACATCACGCCGGCCGGGTCCTGCAGGTCGGTCACCACCAGACGGGAGGCGAGCGACCCGGATTCCGCGTCGTAGGAGTTGACCAGGTTGCTCACGGCCAGGGGCAGCAGGGTCAGCGAATTCACCAGTGAATCCCGGTTGGCAGCAAGGTTGTTCGTCACGGGGACCAGGGCGTCCACGTTGTCCTTCAGCGCCGCCTGATTGTCGTTCACGAACTGCGCGACCACCCCGAGCGACTCCGACAGCTGATTCAGCGCGAGCCCGAGGTTCTCCCGTTCACCGGCCAGGTAGCCCGACAGGTCCGACAGCTGGGTGTTGAACTCGCGCACCTGCTGATCGTTCGCCGCCAGCGCGGATACGAAGATCTGCAGGTTCTCGATGGTGCCGAACAGGTCACCCCGCGACTCGTTGAGCGTGCGCGACGCGGCGGAGAGCTGCTCGATGGTCTGGCCGAGCGCAGCACCGTTGCCCTCGAGGTTCTCGGCGCCGGTCTCCACGAATCGGGTCAGTGCCCCGTCCTTGTTCGCGCCCTCCGGGCCGAGAGCCCGCGACAGCTCGTCGACGCTGGCGTACAGCTCGTCCACCTCGACCGGGGTGGCGGTCCGTTCCCGCGGGATGACGGCGCCGTCGGCCATCGTCTCGCCACCGGTGTACGCGGGAGCGAGCTGCACGTAGCGGTCCGCGACGACCGACGGGGTGATCTGCACGGCTTTGGCGTCGGCGGGGATGTCGACGCCGCGGTCGACACGCATGTCCACCCGCACCTGGTCCCCTTCCGGGACGACCGCGGTGACCTTACCGACCTCGACGCCGAGGACCCGGACGTCGGACCCCTCGTACACGCCGACGGCCTTGTCGAAGTACGCGGTGATCTCGGTGGTGCCCATGCGGTTGAAGACCCACCACAGCACGCCCGCGATCAGCACCACGGCCGCGACGATCGCGGCGATCAGCACGATCGGGCCGCGCCGTGAGCCGCCACCGGACTCGGCATGCGACATCAGTTCTCTCCCAACGTGCGAACCGGATCGCGGTATCCGGGGATCTCGGGCAATCCGGGCGGAATGAGGTTGACGACGACCTGGTCGAACCAGCGGCCGTTGCCGACGACGTTCGAGTACAGCCGGACGAACGGCTCGTACAGCTTCATCGCCCGGTCCAGATCGTCGTTGCGGTCCTGCAGGATCTGGACGACACCCCGCAGCTGGTCGAGCGCCGGACCGATCGTCGCCTCGTTGTCACGGACCAGGCCGGTCAACTCCGCCGACAGCCGCTGCGTCCCCGTCAGCAGCTGTGAGATGGCCTGCTGGCGGTTGTTGAGTTCGGCGATCAGCAGCGCTCCGTCGCTGATCAGCCGGTTGAACTCCGCGTTCCGGTCCGCGAGGATCTGCGACGTCCGGCCGGTCGCCTCGAGCAGCCGCTTCAGTTCCTGGTCCCGGCTCGCCACCGTCTGCGACAGCCTGGTCACGCCGTCCAGCGAGGCCCGGATGTCGTCCGGTGTCTCGGAGAACGCCTCCGAGAGGGTGTCGAAGCTCGTGGCCAGCTGCTCGGAGTCGATCTCGCCCAGAGTGGTGGCCGCCGACGAGAACGCCTCGATCACGTCGTACGGGGCGACGGTGCGCGACAACGGAATCCGATCGTCCGGATCGAGCACCTCCGTGCCCCGCGGCTCCAGGGCGAGGTACTTCTGGCCCAGGATGGTCTTGATCTGGATCGAGGCGGAGGTGTCGTCGCCGAGCCAGGCGTCCTTGACCTTGAACGACACGAGCACCCGGTCACCGTCGAGCTCGATGTCGGTGACCTGGCCGACCTTGACGCCGGCGATGCGCACCTCGTTGGTGGGTTTGAGGCCGGCCGCCTCGGTGAACTCCGCGCGGTAGGTGGCGCCGGCCCCGATGATCGGCAGCGAATCCAGGAAGAAGGCCGACAGGGTGGCCAGCAGGACCACGAGAATCCCGAGGGCGCCGGACACGGCCGGACTGCGACGTCTGCTCATCGTCCCTGCAACTCCTGCATCCCGTCCTGCGTACAGCGCTTCGCAGCATTGGTGTAGATCGGCTGGTTCACCGTGGGAAGACCCGTCGGCAGATTCAGGTACGGAACCGAACCCGGACCGGCGATCACGTCGATGCCGCACAGGTAGAACTGGAACCACGACCCGTAGCTCGCGACCCGGCCCAGCTTCTCGAGCTTGACCGGAAGGGTCGCAAGGATCTCGTCGACCGCGTCGCGGTTGTTGTTCAGGTTCGCCCCGAGCTGCTCGACCGCCGTGATCGAACCGGCGATCGCCGGCCGGGTCGGCTCGAGCAGATCGGCCGTCGCGTCCGTCAGCCCGGCCAGCGACTGTACTGCCGCACCCACCGTGTCGCGGTCGGCGGCCAGTCCGCTCACCAGCGCCTGGGTGTTGACGAGCAGCGAGTCGAGCTGCGCGTCCCGCTCGTTGATGTTGGTGAGCACCGAGTTCAGGTTGTCGATGACCGCGCCGATCACCCGGTCCTTGTCGGCGATCGTGTTGGTCAGGCTCGCCGTCGTGCGCACCAGGTCGTCGATGGTCCCGGATTCGCCCTGGAACACCTGGACGATCTGCGAGGACAGCGTGTTGACGTCCTCGGCGCTGAGGGTCTGGAACAGGGGGCGGAAACCGTTGAACAGGGTGGTCAGGTTCACGGCCGGTTTGGTGCGTTCCAGCGGGATGGTGTCGCCGTCGGTCAGCTTCATCCCCTGCATGCCCTCACCCTGGTCGAGAGCGATGTACCGCTGGCCGACGAGCGTGCGGTAGCGGATCGTCGCCGTGGTCGCGGCGGGCAGCCAGTCCCGATCGGACACCGAGAACGTCACGCGCGCCTCGCTGCGGTCCACGATCTCGATCTCCTCGACCTGGCCGACGCGGACGCCGGCGATGCGGATGTCGTCACCCTCGTTGAGCGAGGTCACATCCGAGAAGATGGCGTGGAACTTCGTCCCGCCCCCGCCGCCGAGGCTCGCGATGGTCGCCGCGAGCATCCCGGTGGCGAAGATCGTGACCACGGCGAAGACGATCAGCTTGATCAGTGGTGCTGCCAGGCCTCTCATCGGAAGCTCACCTCCGTTCCACGCAGTGCGGGCGCACCCAGGCGCGTCGTCCAGGTCGGCACGTCCTCGGGCGCGATGCCCGTCGCCTCCCCGTACACGACGTCGAGGGCGTCCTGCTCGGCCCGGGACCCGGAGTACGCGACCTGCGCCGTCGCCGGGGTCGTCCCGATCAGCTCGCCGACGTCGTTCGGCACCCCGGACCCCTCGGGCGCCGGGAAATACGACATGGACTCCGGCCCCGGATTCCGGGACGGCACCTGGTAGGAACCGTCGTTGATCGAGCCGCCGGGGTACTGCGGGAAGAACCGTCCCGGGGCCGTGACGTTGTCGTAGCAGGTGGGGCCACGAGTGTCGAGCAGGCGCGGCTCGTCCTGGTTCGGCAGGTACCGGCCCTTCGGATTGACGAACTGGATGCTCGCCCGGACGCCGGGGAACGGGTCGTCGGCCGCGAGCACGCCGGCGGCGGCGGGCGCCGCGTCGGCGAAGCCCTTCAGCATGCACGGGTACGACGGCGAGTACCGCGCCAGCAGCTGCAGAGCCTGCTTGGAGTCGGCGGCGATGCTGATGATCGAGGCGGCGTTCTGTTCGAGCAGCCCGGCGGTCGCCGACGACGCTCCCGTCGCCGTGACGAGCAACGTCTCGAGCTGGTTCTCCTGCTCGACCACCGTGTTGCCGGTGGTGCGCAGGTTGTCGAGGGCACTGATCAGATCGGGCGCGGCGTCGGAGTAGGTCTGGGAGAAGTCCGCGAGTCCGCGCAGATCCTCCTGCACGGCCGGGAGTTCCACGTTGACCTCGCGGAACACCTGTTCGAGCCGGTCCACGGTCTGCCCGAGGGTCTCGCCGCGTCCGCTCAGGCCCTGGGCCAGGGCGCCCAGGGTGTTCGCGAGGTCCTGCGGCGGGATGGCCTCCAGGAGGGGCAGCAGGCCGTCGAGCACCTCGCCGAGTTCGACGGTCTCGGCGCTCGTGTCCTGCACCAGGGTGTC
Organism: Rhodococcus ruber; assembly: GCF_016804345.1. Taxonomy (NCBI): domain Bacteria; kingdom Bacillati; phylum Actinomycetota; class Actinomycetes; order Mycobacteriales; family Nocardiaceae; genus Rhodococcus; species Rhodococcus ruber. The sequence continues at coordinate 4,326,955 of NZ_CP044211.1, forward strand.
CCCTGCCTGGACCGGGCGCGCCGGCTGGTCCGGCAGGATCAGCGAGACGTACCGTTCGCCGAACAACGTCTTCGGCAGCAGCTGAGCGGTCGCGTTCGCGGGGATCAGGGCGGCCTTGTCCGGTTCGAGCGCGAGATGCGCGGTCACCGTCCCGCCCTCGGCCGTCGTGCCGCGCACCTCGCCGACGATCAGCCCCCGCACCTTGACGTCCGCGTTCATCGGCAGCGCGTTGCCGATCTCGTCGGTCACGAGGTCCACCTCGACGACCTTCTTGAAGGTCTTGTTGTACATAGCGATCGTGACGAACAGGAACAACCCCAGCACGACGAAGAACATGAGGCCGAGGACCCTCCGCTTGAGGGTCGAGGGAGTCGGGTTCATCCGGCCACCCTCACGGTCGTGGAGGTGCCCCAGATGGCGAGGCTGAGGAAGAAGTCGAGCACGGCGATCGTAACGATCGCGGTGCGGACGGCACGGCCGACAGCCACGCCGACGCCGGCCGGACCACCGCTGGCGTTGAAGCCGTAGTAGCAGTGGATGAGGATCAGGAAGAACGCGAAGACGAGCACCTTCGCGAACGAGTACAGCACGTCCTCCGGTGGCAGGAACAGGTTGAAGTAGTGGTCGTACGAACCCGACGACTGCCCGTTGAACATCGTGCTGATCACGCGTGTCGCGAGGTACGCGGCGAGCAGGCCGATGATGTAGAGCGGGATGACGGCGACGAAACCGGCGATCATCCGGGCGGTGACGAGAAACGGCACCGACGGCACCGCCATCACCTCGAGCGCATCGATCTCCTCGCTGATCCGCATCGCACCGAGCTGGGCGGTGAAACCACAGCCCACCGTCGCCGACAGCGCCAGCGCCGCGACGATCGGCGCGAGTTCGCGCGTGTTGACGTATGCCGACAGGAAGCCGGTGAGCACCGAGGAGCCGAGTTGCTCGAGGGCGGCATAGCCCTGCAGACCCACGACGACGCCGGTGAATCCCGACATCATCGCGATCACGCCGATGGTTCCGCCGATGACGGCGAGCGCGCCGCTGCCGAAGGTGACCTCGGCGAGCAGCCGCAGCACCTCCTTGCGGTAGTGGACGAGGGTGCGTGGGGTCCAGGCGATGGCCCGCGCGTAGAACGACATCTGGTCGCCTGCCCGATCCAGCATGTCGAGAGGAGCGCGCACGATTCTGCGCCCGCGGAGCCAGATGACATCTCCGCGGCCCTTTGCGATTGTCATCGAGTCAGGATCCCTTCGCCGGAACGATCTGCAGGTACACCATCGTCAGGATCAGGTTCGCGAAGAACAACAGGAGGAAGGTGATGACGACGGTCTGGTTGACGGCCTCACCGACACCCTTCGGTCCGGCGCCGGGGTGCAGGCCCTTGTAGGCCGCGACGACGCCGGCGATGACACCGAAGATCGCTGCCTTGATCTCGGCCACGTAGAGGTCGGGTAGCTGGGCCAGGGCCGAGAAGGATGCCAGGTAGGCGCCCGGAGTTCCGCCCTGCAGGATGACGTTGAAGAAGTAGCCGCCGGCGATGCCGACCACGGACACCAGCCCGTTGAGCAGCAGCGCGACGAGCACCATCGCGAGCACGCGCGGGACCACGAGGCGTTGCACCGGGTTGATACCGAGCACCTCCATCGCGTCGATCTCCTCGCGGATCGTGCGTGACCCGAGGTCGGCGGTGACCGCGGAACCGGCCGCGCCGGCGATCAGCAGCGCGGTCACGATGGGACTGCCCTGCTGGATCACCGCCAGTACGCTGGCGGCGCCGGTGAACGACTCCGCGCCGAGCTGCTTGATCAGCGACCCGGTCTGCAGCGAGACGACGGCACCGAACGGAATCGCCACGAGGGCGGTGGGCAGGATCGTCACGCTCGCGATGAACCACGCCTGCTCGATGAACTCGCGGAACTGGAACGGCCGGCGGAACAGGTTGCGCACGACGTCGACGAACAACTCGACGATGTTTCCGGCCTGGGTGAGTGCACCGTGTATCGGACGCACGAACGAGCTGGTGCCCGAACCGACCCCCATGTGTTCTCCTAGCTGGTGTGGTGGCGGGCGGACTCGTCGTACCCGTCACCGGGGTACGCCGGAATGACCTGCGTGTCGTCGTCGCGGTAGGAATGGTCCTGATACGCCGGTGCCGCGTGCGATCCGTTGCTCTCCTCGAAGGATTCGAGGATGGCGTGCTGGGCGGGCTCGGGCAGGGTGTGGAGGATGTGCCGCACCCGGTCCTGCCGGCGGCGCACCGCCTGCCGCTCGGGCATCCCCGGGGTGGCTTTCATCTGCGGGACGATGCCCTCGATGTCGTCCACGCCACCGGCGTGATGCCCGGCCTCGACGAGCGCCTGTTCCTGCGCCATCGTGGCCTCGTCCTTCTCCTCCGACATCCCGATCGGCCCGATCATGGTGCCGTTGAGGAACTGCTTGACCACCGGCTCGTCGCTGGTGAGCAGCACCTCACGCGGACCGAACATCACCAGTTCGCGCCGGAACAGCATGCCGATGTTGTCCGGCACCGTGCGCGCCAGGTTGATGTTGTGCGAGACGATCAGGATCGTCGCGTCGATCTCGGCGTTGATGTCGATCAGTGTCTGGGAGATGTAGGTGGTCCGCACGGGGTCGAGTCCCGAGTCCGGCTCGTCGACCAGGATGATCTGCGGGTCGAGCACCAGTGCCCGCGCCAGCCCGGCGCGCTTGCGCATGCCGCCGGAGATTTCGCCGGGCAGCTTGTCCTCGGCGCCGAGCAGACCGACGAGCTCGAGCTTGTCCATCACGATCTTGCGGATGTCGGACTCGGACTTCTTGGTGTGCTCGCGCAGCGGGAACGCCACGTTGTCGTAGAGGTTCATCGACCCGAACAGCGCGCCGTCCTGGAACAGCACCCCGAACAGCTTGCGGATCTCGTAGAGCTCCTTGCTCGAGCACTGCAGGATGTCGGTGCCGTCGATGACGATCGAGCCCTGCTCCGGCCGCAGCAGACCGATCAGCGACTTGAGGAACACCGACTTGCCCGTGCCGGACGGGCCCAGCAGGGCACTCACCTCGCCCGCCGGGAGGGTCAACGTCACATCCTGCCAGATCCGCTGAGACCCGAAGGACTTCGTCAAGCCCTCGACAGCTACTTCGACTCCCACCATTACCTCCGCACGGCTCGATGCTGTTCCCCACTGTGGATTGCGTCACTGTAGCGCATCGAAGTGTTACCTGTGACACGGGATCCTACTAGCGAGTAAGAACACAGGTCAACTCGGGCATAACACCCGTCGATCAGGGTGATGACCTGCGTCTTTGCCGTCCCCGTGCGGCATTGACGTCAACCTATCGCGGATGCATTCCGCGTGCCCGCCGAACCGGTCACGAATGCGCGAAAAGGCCGCTGCCCACGGACGTGAATCCGTGGGCAGCGGCCTTGCCGGATCGCTCGACCGGAGTCGAGCAGCCTCGCACCTCTTACTTGACGGTGACCTTGGCGCCGGCCTCTTCGAGCTTCGCCTTGGCGGCGTCGGCAGCGTCCTTGGCGACCTTCTCCAGGATCGGCTTCGGAGCGCCCTCGACGAGGTCCTTGGCCTCCTTCAGGCCGAGGCCCGAAACGATCTCGCGGACGACCTTGATGACCTGGATCTTCTTGTCGCCGGCACCCTCGAGGATGACGTCGAACTCGTCCTGCTCGGACTCGGCCTCGGCGGCAGCGGCCGGGGCGCCGGCAGCGGCGACGGCGACCGGAGCGGCAGCGGTGACCTCGAAGGTCTCCTCGAAGGCCTTCACGAACTCCGAGAGCTCGAGGAGGGTCAGTTCCTTGAACGCGTCGAGCAGCTCTTCGGTGGTGAGCTTCGCCATGGTGGCGGTCCTTCCTTGTGGATCCCATGTCGCTGATCCGCGACCGGATGGGATACGCGCCGGGGCGCGCGGGGTGGGTGGGTCAGTGATTCGCGAGGGTGCGGATCAGCTTGCGGCAGACTCCTGGTCCGCCTTCTTCTCCTGCAGAGCGGCCGCGAGACGGGCCACCTGCGAGGCAGGAGCGTTGAACAGGCCGGCGGCCTTTGCCAAGTTGCCCTTCATCGCGCCGGCGAGCTTGGCCAACAGCACCTCGCGGGACTCGAGGTCCGCGATCTGGTTGACCTGTTCCACGGACAGCGCAGCGCCGTCCATGTAGCCGCCCTTGATGACGAGCGCCTTGTTGTCCTTCGCGAAGGTCTTCAGGGCCTTCGCAGCGTCGACCGGCTCGCCCTTGATGAACGCAATGGCGGTCGGTCCGACGAACAGGTCGTCAAGGCCCTCGACGCCCGCCTCTGCGGCGGCACGCTTGACCAGGGTGTTCTTGGCGACGGAGTAGGTGGCACCCTCTCCGAGAGCGCGTCGCAGCTGCGTCAGACTGGTCACCGACAGACCACGGAACTCCGTGATCACGGCGGCAGTCGAGTCCTTGAACTGCTCGGTGATCTCCGCAACCGCGGAAACCTTCTCAGGCTTTGCCATACTTCGCCTCCTCTCAGTAACAGTCGTTTTCCCGCTCGGGAAGTTCCACTCGAAATCCGTAAAATGCAAAACGCCCCGGTGCAGGGCACACGGGGCGTACAGAGAGAAGGACGGCATCGCGAACGATGTCGTATCTCCCCTACCTCGTCCTCCTGCGTGGGCCGCCGGGCAATCCCGGACCTTCAACCGAATCCACACGCGGACCCGGTGACCAACGGTCTTGGGTAGAACATGATCGGGGTGAAGATCGGCACGCGCCGAACTCCGCGAGCCAGCGTACCCGACGGGACGCGCCGACGCAAAACGGCCGGCACGGAGCAGTTCCGTGCCGGCCGTTCGTGCGTTGCCTGCGAAGACCGGGTACCGGTCTCCTTACTCGGCGTCCTCGAGGAGGTTCCGGGTGCGCGACGGATCCACCGGGATGCCCGGGCCGGTGGTGGTCGCGATGGTGACCTTCTTGACGTAACGCCCCTTCGCGGTGGACGGCTTCGCACGCAGGACCTCGTCCAGCGCGGCAGCGTAGTTCTCCACCAGCTTCGCGTCGTCGAACGACGCCTTGCCGATCACGAAGTGCAGGTTCGAGTTCTTGTCGACGCGGAAGTTGATCTTGCCGCCCTTGATGTCGGCGACGGCCTTCGTGACGTCCGGGGTGACCGTGCCCGTCTTCGGGTTCGGCATCAGACCGCGCGGACCGAGGACACGCGCGATGCGGCCGACCTTGGCCATCTGGTCCGGGGTCGCGATCGCGGCGTCGAAGTCCAGCCAGCCGCCCTGGATCCGCTCGATCAGGTCCTCGGCGCCGACGGCGTCCGCACCGGCGGCCTCGGCCTCGGCGGCCTTCTCGCCCACCGCGAACACGATGACGCGGGCGGTCTTACCGGTGCCGTGCGGCAGGTTGACCGTGCCGCGGACCATCTGGTCCGCCTTGCGGGGGTCCACACCGAGGCGCATGGCGACCTCGACGGTGGCGTCGTAGTTCTTCGACGAGGTGTCCTTCGCGAGCCGAGCGGCCGCGAGGGGGCTGTAGAGCGTCGAGGCGTCGATCTTCTCAGCGGCGGCGAGGTACGCCTTGCTGCGCTTTGCCATTGTTCTGTCCTAACTTGTCACCGGAAGGTGAACGGTTCGGTCGTGGTTGTCGAGCCTGGCCGGCCCTCCCACGGATTACTGCTGCCGGGCACTGGGCCCTGCGGGTCCCGAGCGGCGCTGCGCTCAGCCCTCGACCGTGATGCCCATCGAACGCGCGGTGCCGGCGATGATCTTCGCGGCGGCCTCGACGTCGTTGGCGTTCAGGTCTTCCTGCTTGGTCTTGGCGATCTCGCGCACCTGGTCCATGGTGACCTTCGCGACCTTGGTCTTGTGCGGCTCGCCGGAGCCCTTCTGCACACCCGCGGCCTTCAGCAGCAGCTTGGCTGCCGGCGGGGTCTTGAGCTTGAAGTCGAACGAGCGGTCCTCGTAGACCGTGATCTCGACCGGCACGACGTTGCCGCGCTGCGACTCGGTCGCCGCGTTGTACGCCTTGCAGAACTCCATGATGTTGACGCCGTGCTGACCCAGCGCGGGGCCGACCGGCGGAGCCGGGTTGGCCTGACCTGCCTGGATCTGGAGCTTGATGAGCCCGGCAATCTTCTTCTTCTTCGGGGGCATCTCTATTCCTAGTTTCTTGCTCGGTGTGGTTCTTGCGTACTGCTATCGCAAGTTTGAGTGGGTCGGACCGTCAGATCTTCGACACCTGGTTGAAGGACAGCTCCACCGGGGTCTCACGACCGAAGATCGACACCAGGACCTTGAGCTTCTGCTGCTCGGCGTTGACCTCGCTGATCGACGCCGGCAGCGTCGCGAAGGGCCCGTCCATGACGGTGACGGACTCGCCGACCTCGAAGTCCACCTCGATGGTGGGCTTGGCAGCCGTCGCAGCGCCTTCGGCGGCACTGGTCGCGGCGGCGGGCTTCTTCTTCGCCTGCTGCGGCAGGAGGAACTTCACGACCTCCTTGATCGTCAGCGGCGACGGGCGCGAGGTGGCACCCACGAATCCGGTGACGCCGGGGGTGTTGCGCACCGCGCCCCACGATTCGTCGTTCAGTTCCATCCGCACCAGGATGTAGCCCGGCAGGACCTTGCGGTTGACCTGCTTGCGCTGGCCGTTCTTGATCTCGGTGACCTCTTCGGTGGGCACCTCGACCTGGAAGATGTACTCCCCGAGGTCCAGGTTCTGCACGCGGGTCTCGAGGTTGGCCTTGACCTTGTTCTCGTAACCGGCGTAGGAGTGCACGACGTACCAGTCGCCGGGCTCGAGCCGAAGCTGCTTCTCGAGGGCCTCCGCGGGATCGACCTCCTCGGCCGGGGCCTCCGCGGGCGCCTCGGGCTCGTCACCGGCCGTCTCGTCGGTTTCGATGCCCGTCTCTGCCGTCTCGTCGGCCGGTTCCCCGTCCGTCTCGTCGGCCGGTTCCCCTGCCGACTCGTCGGCCGCGTCCACGGTCACGGAGTCGTCGACAAAGACCTCGTCCGAAACGCGCTCTTCGGCCGAGGGCTCGTAGGAGTCGTTCTCGGGGGTGCTCACCGGGCACTTTCCTCTCGTCGATCACATTTGCCGGCACGCTGACGCGCTAGCCGAACAACCAGCTGACGCCCTTCACGAACGCCAGATCCAATCCAAAGATGAACGCGGTCATGACCGCCACGAAGACCACGACGACCGTCGTGTACGTGACCAGCTGCTTGCGATTCGGCCAGATCACCTTGCGCAGCTCGGCGAGGACCTCACGGAAGAAGCGCCGCAGGCGCTTGAAGATGTTCTCGGTGCCCTGGGCACCGGAGCGAGCGGCGGACTTGGCCGGCTTCGATTCGGGCCGGCGACCTGCCGCCACCGCGGTCGACGCCGGAGCAGCGGAACGCCGCGGGGACTTCTTGCCGGTGGGGGCAGCGGATGCGGAGGAAGCGCCGGGGGTCGCGTCGGTCGCCGATCCGGCGTCCTCAGGGCTGGAAGTCCCTGCGGTACCGCCGTCGCGCTTACCGCGCTCCTCGCTCACATCGTTCCTCTCGGTCGCTGGCCGTCCGGGGGCAGGGGCGACAGGACTTGAACCTGCAACCTGCGGTTTTGGAGACCGCTGCTCTGCCAATTGAGCTACGCCCCTCTGGTCGATGCCTCCGCCGGAAAACCGGCGTCTCGATCGACCCATCTGCGACCACATGACATGCGCGCCACCCCGTGAGCCGTTACGGCCTTCGAGAGCAGCGCGCTGCGCTATGCGATCCCAGAAGTCTTAGTGTACTTCATAGCCCCGGGACAAACCCAATCCGCCGGCCGGTCAGGCCAGACGGACCGTTGCCGTGGCCCGCCCGAAGATCTTACGTCCCTCGGACTTCGCCACGATCGCGACCACTGCTGTCTTGCTGTCCGCGTCCACCGACTTGACCTTGCCGGAGAACTCCACCTCGGCGGCCCGGTGGGCCTCGACGTAGACCGGACTGGTGAACCGAACGTTGTACTCGGTCACCGCCCCTGGGTCACCGAGCCAGTCGGTGACGAAGCCGGCCGCGATGCCCATGGAGAGCATGCCGTGGCCGACCACGTCGCGCAAGCCGGCGAGCTTGGCGACCTCGTCGCTCCAGTGGATCGGATTGGGATCACCCGACACACCCGCGTAGTTCACGAGGTTGCCACGGGTGAGCGTCACCACCCGCACGGGCAGCTCCTCACCGACGGCGACGTCCTCGAACCTACGGCGCGACATGCATCATCACATCCTTGACTGCGTGGGCGATGTTCTCGTCCACCTCGCCACCGGTGCGGCCCACCAGGGTGGTCCACGAGGTCATCACGAGGTTGTCGTGCTGATCGGTGATGATGTTCTTGGTGGTGATGATGTCGCTGCCGGCAGCCTGACGGAAATCGTCGAGGTACACGTCGCAGAACAACCGATCGCCCACCTGGATGGGCCGGTGGAACACCAGCCGCTGGTCCGTCTGCATGATCTGGCTGAGGTCGTATCCGGTGACGACCTCGTCGAACAGCTTGCGCTGGGCGATCATGCCGACGATGGAGATGAAGGTGAGGGGCGCGACGAGGCCGTCGTAGCCGAGGCCCTTCGCCGCTTCCTCGTCGTGATGTGCCGGATTGTTGTCCAGCACGGCGCGCGCATACTCGCGGACCTTTTCCCGCCCGACCTCGTAGAAGTCCTCGACGCGATAGTGGTGACCGACCATCGAGGCCGCATGTGCCGCTACATCGAACTGGATCCCGGCCTGTTCGGTGCCGTCCACGACCGATTCTTCACTCACGAATGTGCCCGTCATACGCAGAACTCCCGCAACTTCGCCCGGACGCCGGCCGGCGTGGGCGATTGTGCGGGGAGCTCACGCGTCGACGTCGACCCTGTACGACTACTTCGACTCGCGGTGTGCGCGATGAGTGCCGCAGTTGGGGCAGAACTTCTTCAGCTCCAACCGGTCGGGGTCGTTGCGACGGTTCTTCTTCGTGATGTAGTTGCGGTGCTTGCACACCTCGCAGGCCAGGGTGATCTTCGGCCGCACGTCGGTGGAGGAGGCCACGGGATGCCTTCTTTCGCGTCAATCTGATCAACGACGATCAGGGTGGTTCATTCAACTGTGGTAGCGGTGACCGGACTTGAACCGGCGACGCAACGATTATGAGTCGTTTGCTCTACCAACTGAGCTACACCGCCTCGGTGTCGAGTGTCGCGAACAACGGCGGCACCACAATCCAGCGAGCCCCCTGACGGAATCGAACCGTCGACCTTTTCCTTACCATGGAAACGCTCTGCCGACTGAGCTAAGGGGGCGCGACCACCGTGAGCATCTCTGCTCGCTGCGGCCTCCAAAAGATTACACACACTCCTCTGCAGGAACAAAATCGCCAGTTCAGGGGCCGTAAATCGACTTTTTCACCCCTCGGCCGAACACCCGGAGGCGCTCTGAAGTCTGCGCCCGCCGAAACCCGGCGACTGGTCGGTACCGGAACGTCTGCGAACGCAGAACGGCCCCGATCCGTTCGGATCGGGGCCGTTCCGGTGGCAGGTGTAGGATTCGAACCTACGTAGGCGTAAGCCGACGGATTTACAGTCCGCTCCCATTGGCCGCTCGGGCAACCTGCCGGGCGCGATCGGGACCGTGTCCCTGGCGCGTTTGAAACAATACAACGCACACCCCCCTGTTGTGCAAACCGGGTGGACAGCGGCACTGCGCCACCCGATAGCGTCGGGGCGGCAACCCGTACAGAACCGATCCGAAGTGGAGTGCACGTGGCTGATTCGTCGTTCGATGTGGTGAGCAAGGTCGACCGCCAGGAGGTGGACAACGCGCTGAACCAGGCCGCCAAGGAACTCGGCACCCGTTTCGACTTCCGCAACACCGGGGCGGGCATCGAGTGGAGCGGCGAAGAGTCCATCACCCTGACCGCCGACACGGAGGAACGCGTCAAGGCCGCCCTCGAGGTGTTCAAGGAGAAGCTGATCCGGCGCAATCTGTCCCTGAAGTCCTTCGACGCCGGCGAGCCCACCCAGTCCGGCAAGGTCTACAAGATCAGCGGGTCCCTGGTGCAGGGCATCAGCACCGAGAACGCCAAGAAGATCTCCAAGCTGATCCGCGACGAGGGACCCAAGGGTGTCAAGGCGCAGATCCAGGGCGAGGAGCTGCGCGTGACCAGCAAGAAGCGCGACGACCTGCAGGCCGTGATCGCACTGCTCAAGAACGCCGACCTCGACATCGCGCTGCAGTTCGTCAACTACCGGTAGGCAGTGCATCGACTACCAGTGCGTCCGGTAGCCGGTGCGGGCGGTAGGCAGTGCGTCCGGTAGGCAGTGCGTCCGGTAGGCAGTGCGTCCGGTAGGCAGTGCGGGCGTCAGCCCCCGCGGGCCATGCGCTCGAGCCGGTCGATGCGCTCCGCCATGGGCGGGTGGGTCGAGAACAATCGGCTCACCCGCTCCCCCGGACGGAACGGGTTCGCGATCATCATGTGCGACTGCGCGGCGATCCGAGGCTCGGGGGGCAGGGGCGCCGCCCGGGTGCCCTGCTCGAGTTTGCGCAGCGCCGAGGCCAGCGCCAGCGGATCTCCGGTGAGTTCGGCGCCGGACTGATCCGCCTGGTACTCGCGGGAACGCGACACCGCGAGCCGGACGACGGTCGCCGCGATCGGACCGAGCAGCGACACCAGCAGCAGGGCCAGCGGATTCGTGCCCTGGTCGCGGTTGCCGAACATGTTCGCGAAGAACGCGAGATTCGCCAGCCCCGAGATCACCGCCGCCATCGCACCGGCCACCGAGGAGATCAGGATGTCCCGGTTGTAGACGTGCGACAGCTCGTGCCCGAGCACCGCGCGCAACTCCCGCTCGTTCAGGATCTGCAGGATCCCGGACGTGCAGCACACCGCCGCATGGCGGGGATTGCGGCCGGTCGCGAACGCGTTGGGTGCGCTGGTCGGGCTGATGTACAGCCGGGGCATCGGCTGATGCGCCGTGGTCGCCAGCTCGCGCACGATCCGGTAGATCACCGGCGCCTGTACCTCGGTGATCGGCTGGGCATGCATGGCCCGCAACGCCAGCTTGTCGCTGTTGAAGTAGGCGTAGGCGTTCATCCCGACGGCCAGGACGATCGACCCGATCAGGATCGTCGGGTTGCGGAACAGGGCGCCGATGAACACGATGAGGGCGGACATCCCGATGAGGAGCCCCGCCGTCTTCAGCCGGTTCGCATTCCCGTGCACGTCACGCCTCTTCCCGTCGATCTTGCCCCAGCATTCAACGAAGCAGGGTGGGGAGCGGGTTCCCTGCCGTCATCGGCTGCAGCGGCCTCCCGACGTCCGGGTTCCTACCCCACGCGCGCGATCGTGTAGTCGACGAGCCGGCGCAGGGCCTCGTTCGCCGGTCCCGGCGGCAGCGACTCCAGTTCCGTGCGGGCCTTGTCCGCGTACTCGCCCAGCGTCCGCTTCGCGGCCGCCATTCCCGGCGACCGCGCCAGCAGCTCCAGGGCCTCGGCGACGGCGGCCTCGTCCTCGACCGGTCCGGCGAGCAGTTCGCGCAGCCGATCGGCGTCGGGCCCGGTCTCACGGAAGGCGTAGAGGACCGGCAGGGTGTGGACACCCTCGCGCAGATCCGTCCCCGGGGTCTTGCCGGACTCCGTCGACGCCGACGAGATGTCGATGATGTCGTCGGCGATCTGGAACGCGGTGCCGACGGCGTCGCCGAGCCGCTCCAGATGCGCGATCTGGTCCGGGTCGGCGCCGGAGAACGTCCCGCCGAAGCGTCCGCTCGTCGCGATCAGCGAGCCGGTCTTCTCCCACACCACCTTCAGGTAGTGCTCGACCGGGTCCCGTTCCTTCCCGCTGCCGATGGTCTCGCGCATCTGTCCGGTCACGAGCTCGGCGAACGTCTCGGCGATGGTCCGTACCGCAGCGGGACCGAGCGTCGACACCAGTCGCGACGCATGCGCGAACAGGAAGTCCCCGGCGAGGATGGCCACGCTGTTGCTCCACCGCGCGTTCGCGCTGGGTGCGCCCCGGCGCATGGTGGCCTCGTCCATCACGTCGTCGTGGTACAGCGTGGCCAGGTGCACGAGTTCGACCGCGGTCGCCGCCGTCACGACCGCCGGATCGTTCGGCTTCGGACCGAGCTGGGCGGTCAGGAGGGTGAACAGCGGACGGAACCGCTTGCCGCCGGCCTTGGCGAGATGCAGTGCGACCTCGGTCAGGAAGTCCTCGCCGTCGGAGAGCTCGGAGATCAGCACTTCCTCGACCCGGGCGAGACCGTCCCGGACGGCGCCCGCCAGGACCGGATCGCCGAGGTCCACCCCGGCCACCACCGTGTCCGACGTCGCGCCGGACGGACCGGCGGACTGCGCCGCCCCTTCAGTGCTCACGATGAGGTACCCATCCTGTTCTGTCGACCCGGCTACCGCTGTCCGCTGTCGAATCGGCTCCACGGTAGTGAACCTAGCCGCTCCGCCGGTCGGCTACCTCCCCGAGGCACCGAAGCCGTACCTGGAAGGATGGAGCCGTGGTGGCAGAACACGCTGGGTCCGAACCGCGGCCCGACCTTCCGGAGCTCCCCGACCGTACCGACGTGCTCGTCGTCGGCGCAGGTCCTGCCGGGTCGGCGGCCGCCGCCTGGGCGGCCCGCGCCGGCCGCGACGTACTGCTCGTCGATGCCGCGACCTTCCCCCGGGACAAGACGTGCGGCGACGGCCTGACCCCGCGGGCGGTGGCCGAACTCGACCGCCTCGGCCTCGGCGACTGGGTGCGCACGCGCACCGTCAACCGGGGCCTGCGGCTCGAAGGCTTCGGTCGCAGCCTCGAACTTCCGTGGCCGTCGGGTTCCTTCCCGGCCCAGGGCAGCGCCGTGCCACGCACCGAACTCGACGACCGGATCCGCCGCGTCGCCCTCGAGTCGGGCGCCGCGGCCGCCGAGGGAACCAAGGCCGTCGCCGTCGAGCGCGAGGGAACGCGGGTGACCGCGGTGACCTTCGCGACCGCGCGCGGTCCGCGCACCGTCGGGTGCGAACGACTCGTCGTGGCGGACGGGGTCCGTTCTCCGCTGGGCAGGCTGCTCGGCCGGCAGTGGCATCGCGACACCGCGTACGGGGTCGCGGCCCGCGCCTACGCCACCTCCCCCCGCAGCGACGACCCGTGGATCACGTCGCACCTGGAGCTGCGCGACGACGCCGGCACGCTGCACCCGGGCTACGGCTGGGTGTTCCCCCTCGGCACCGGGGAGGTCAACATCGGCGTGGGCACGCTCGCCACCTCCAAGCGGCCGGCCGTCGGGTCGCTGCGCCCGCTGATCGAGCTGTATGCGTCGCGGCGGCGCGGCGAGTGGGGACTCGGCGAGACGACCCGGGTGGCGTCGGCGCTGCTGCCGATGGGCGGTGCGGTGTCCGGTGTGGCGGGCCCGAACTGGGCCCTGGTCGGCGACGCCGCGGCGTGTGTGAATCCGCTCAACGGCGAGGGCATCGACTACGGCCTCGAGGGTGGGCGGCTCGTCGCCGGCGTCCTGGATGCGGACGATCTCACGCAGCTGTGGCCGGCCCTGCTGCGCGAGCGCTACGGGCGGGCGTTCTCCGCAGCCCGGCGACTGGCCGGGCTGCTGACGTTGCCGCGGTTTCTGCCGGCCACCGGGCCTGTGGGGATGAGTTCGACGTCGCTGATGACGGTGGCCGTCCGGGTGATGGGCAACCTCGTCACCGAGCGCGACGAGGATGTCGTCGCACGGGCGTGGCGGGCCGGGGGCGGCGCGTCGCTGCGCTGGGACCGCCGACCGCTCTTCGCCTGAGCCGCGTCCGGTCAGCGCACCGCCCGGTGCAGGGCCACGATCCCGCCGGTGAGGTTGCGCCACTGCACCGACCGCCAGCCGGCGGCCCGGATCCGCTCGGCGAGCTCGGGTTGCGCGGGCCACGCCCGGATCGACTCGGCGAGATAGACGTACGCGTCGGGGTTGCTGCTGACGGTCCGCGCGACCCGCGGCAGTGCCCGCATCAGGTACTCGAGGTAGAGCACGCGCAGCGGAGCCGAGACGGGTGTGGCGAACTCGCACACCACGAGGCGGCCGCCGGGTTTGGTCACCCGCGCGATCTCGCGGAGCCCGGCCTCGAAGTCGGAGACGTTGCGCAGCCCGAAGGAGATGGTGGCGGCGTCGAAGACCGCGTCGGCGAAGGGCAGGCGCATCGCGTCGCCCGCGACCATCGGCACCTGCCGGAACGCGCCCGCCTGCAGCATTCCCGTGGAGAAGTCGGTGGCCACCACCCACGCACCGGACCGGCCGAGTTCCACCGTCGACACCCCGGTGCCGGCGGCCAGATCGAGGACGCGCTCCCTCGGCCGCAGGTCCAGCGCCGCCCGGGTGGCTCGTCGCCAGCTGCGGTCCTGCCCGAAGGAGAGCACGGTGTTGGTGATGTCGTATCGCTGGGCGACGCCGTCGAACATCGACGCGACCTCGCGCGGATCCTTCGCGAGCGAGGCCCGCGACCCGTGAGTAGTTGCCACGGTCGAAACGTTACCGCTACGCGCTGTGCCGACGTTACCGCTACGCGCTGTGCCGACGTTACCGCTACGCGCTGCGCCGCAGCGTGCCCGGCCGGACCGAGCAGACCTGCTCGTAGTGCCCGAGCAGTTCGTGGCACACCGCGGGCCAGGTGCGGCCGAGCACACCGCGCCGCGCGGCCGCGCCGAACCGGGCGCGCAGCACCGGGTCGGCGAGTGCGCCGACCGCGCCCGGCAGCAGGTCGGTGAAGCCGTCGACCGGCAGCCGATAGCCGTTGCGGCAGTGCGCGACGAGATCGCGTGGGCCGCCCGCGTCGGGCGCGATCGCGGGGACGCCGCTGGCGAGCGCCTCCTGCACGGCCTGGCAGAACGTCTCGTGCTCGCCCGGATGGACGAACACGTCGAGGCTCGCGTAGGCGTCGGCCAGGGCGTCACCGCCGAGGTGGCCGGTGAACACCGCCCCGGGCAGGGCCGTCTCGAGCCGGGCGCGTTCGGGGCCGTCCCCGACGACGACGAGCCGGTAGCGGGGGTCGGCCGACAGGACCGCGAGACGGTCGACGTGCTTCTCCGGGGCGAGCCGGCCCACGAAACCCACCACGAGCCGGCCGTCCGGCGACCAGGCCCGGCGCAGCGCGTCGCTGCGCCGGGCCGGGGTGAAGCGTGCGGTGTCGACGCCCCGCGCCCAGCGGTGCACCCGGGGGATGCCGTGCGCGGCGAGGTCCGCGGCGGCGGCCGTCGACGGCGCGAGCGTGCGGTCACAGGCCCGGTGGATCCGGCGTGTCCACTGCCAGGCGGCCCGGGCCGCGAGGCCGAGACCGTAGCTGGACGCGAATCCGGCGACGTCGGTCTGGTAGACCGCGACGGTGGGCAGGTCGAGCCTGCGGGCCGCGCCGAGGCCGCCGGCACCGAGCAGGAACGGCGACGCCAGGTGCACGACGTCGGGTGCGAATCCGCGCAGGATGCCGGTGAGCGCGGGCTGTGGCAGCCCCACGGGCAGGGAGCTGACCTTCGGCACGTGCACCGCCGGCACCCGATGCACCGGGATGCCGTCGTGATGGGCGGGCGCCGGCGGCAGACCGGCGACGGTGTCGGGAGCGACGACCAGGGCCTCGTGGCCGTGGCGGTCGAGGTGCTCGAGCACGCGCAACACCGAGTTGGTGACGCCGTTGACGTTCGGGAGGAAGGATTCCGCGACGATGGCTACTCGCACCGGCCCAGCATCGCCGTGGCGGCGGTCCGGGCGGGGTGGTCGAGGTGTCCGCCGGGCGAAGTTCCGGCGAATCCTCCCGGCTGCACCGCTACGCGCGCGCCTCGCTGCGCCGCCGGAGATACGTGAGCACGGGGGCCGCGACCAGCCATGTCACCACGATCAGCGAGGCGGCGGGCACGAGAGCGACCCGGGCGTCGCGGCCGGTGACCCGCACGAGGTCGGGGTCGCTGCGGGCGTATTCGACGGCGATCCGCTGCCCGGCCGTGAGTCCCGTCGGATACAGCACACCGAGCTCGGGATTGTGGGTGACACCGTCGGGGGTGACGAAGCTGATCGCCGAGCGCAGCGACCCGGCGGAAAGCACCTCTGCCGTGGCGGTGCCCATGTCGGAGGCGATCAGATGGTCGTTGCGCCACGCCGCAAGGACCAGGATCACGGCGAGCACCGAGATGCCGATCGCGACGCCGAGCACCGCCCGGCGTGCCCTGTCGATTCCGCTCATGCGTCCGTCACAGCTGGGCGCGCACGGCCGCGTGCAGTTCCCGCAGGCCGGAACGGTCGGTGATCACCTCGAGCACCCGGATGCCGCCGGGGAGCTCGGCCCGGTCGGCCAGCGCGGCGGTCAGTGCGGGAAGGTCCACCCGCTCGTGCGGTACCCGGTACGCGGCACACAGCGCGGCGAGGTCCATGCCGTGCGGGGTGCCGAACACCCGCTCGAAGACGCCGGCGTACTGCGGGTCGCCCTGCTCGAGCAGCTCGAAGATGCCGCCGCCGTCGTCGTTGGCGACGACGACGGTCAGGTTCTGCGGTCGCGGTTCGGCGGTGCCGATCAGCAGCCCCGACGCGTCGTGCAGGAACGTCAGGTCACCCATCAGGGCGACGGTGCGGCCCTGCGGGTAGGCCAGGGCGGCGCCGACGGCGGTCGAGACGGTGCCGTCGATGCCCGCGACACCCCGGTTGGAGAGCACGCGCACCCCGTCGCGCGGGTAGCTCACCAGCGCCGCGTCGCGCACCGGGTTGGAGGCCCCGAGCAGCAGCTGGTCCCCTTCCCGCAGCGCGTCGGTGACCGTCGCCGCGACGTGCAGGCCGGTCGGCTTCGGATGGGCGTCGAGCTGGGCGCGCACGGCCTTGTCGGTGTGGGCGGACAGGTTCCGGCAGCGTTCCAGCCAGGCCGGATCGGGCCGGCCGGTGACGACGGCGCGGGTGCCGGTGGCGAGGACGTTGCCGGACACGTCGGGCCAGCGCGGTCCGGTGGTGAGGGCGTACACCGCCACCGACGGATCGGCGAGCAGCTTGGAGACCGGCCGGTGCAGCGTGGGCCGGCCGGTGATGATCGCCTGCCGCGGCTTCAGATGCGGCAGCGCCATCGGATGGAGCGGGACACCGTGGAGCGGCGCGGTGGGTTCGGCCACGGTCGGCAGTGCCGACAGTTCGGGCCGGTAGGCGGAGCCGTGCCCGGAGATCACCACGGTGTCGGCGGTGATGTCGAGGTCCATCGGCACGTCGAGGGTGGCGTGCACGGTGGTGGTCCAGGCGCTGCCGTCGGGGCGGCCCTCGGGTCCCGGGCCCTGGGCGTGCACGTCCGGGACGAGCGGCTCGCGCAGCGGGATGTCGAAGTGGACCGGACCGGCGTTGCCGGAGCGGGTGCCGCGGGCGGCGGCGAGGACGCGGCTGACCGCGGAGCGCCACTGGCTGTTCTGCTCGATCCCTTCGGCCAGGCCGAGGCTGATGGTGGCGCGGACCTGGGTGCCGAACATGCCGAGCTGTTCGACGGTCTGGTTGGCGCCGGTGCCGAGCAGCTCGTAGGGCCGGTTGGCGCTGAGCACCACGAGCGGCACCCGGGCGTAGTTGGCTTCGAGCACGGCCGGCGCGAGGTTGGCGACAGCGGTGCCGGAGGTCATCACGACGGGCACCGGACGGCCGGAGGCAACCGACAGGCCGATCGCGAGGAATCCGGCGGTGCGCTCGTCGATGCGCATGTGCAGCCGCAACCGGCCCGCATTGTCGGCGGCCTGCAGCGCGAAGGCGAGCGGTGCGTTGCGGGAGCCGGGGCACAGCACCACGTCGCGGACGCCCCCTCGGGCGAGTTCGTCGACGACGGCGGTGGCCTGGGCGGTGGACGGGTTCACGGAACCCAGAGTAGTGCGGGGCGGGCGGCGCGCCCCGGTCCCCCGGACGGCGCGCCCCGGTCCCCCGGGCGGCGCGGGACGCGGGTCACAGCGACAATGGGCCGATGCGCACCGTCTTCGATCCCGGCGAGCTGGGCACCGGCCGCTTCTACCGACTGATGACCGCCACGATCGTGCCGCGGCCGATCGCGTGGGTGTCGACGGTGTCCGCAGACGGTGTGCCCAACGTCGCGCCGTACAGCTTCTTCACCGTCGCCGCCGTGGACCCGCCGGTGGTGCAGTTCACCTCGGTGGGGCGCAAGGACAGCGTCCGCAACATCGAGGAGACCGGCGAGTTCGTGATCAACGTCGCGACCGTGCCGCTGATGGAACGGGTGAACGCGACGTCGGCGGGATTCGCGCACGACGTGGACGAGTTCGCGACCGTGGGCCTGCGGCCCGAGCGCAGCGAGCGGGTGCATCCACCCCGGGTCGCGGAATCGCCGGCGGCGATCGAGTGCACTCTGCACCGGGTGATCGAGGTCGGGGACTGCTTCGTGGTGATGGGCGACGTGGTGGCCGTGTCGGTCCGGGCCGACGTACTGGCCGAGGACGGGCTGCCGGACGTGGCGGCTCTGGCACCGGCGAGCCGGCTGGGGCGGAACGAGTGGGGTCTGACACCGCGGGTGCGCCACCTCGATCGACCCGAATGATAGGTTAGCCTCCGCTGATTTTATCGTCGACCGAGTGTCGCCGACGACGCCCGGCGTCTCGGGACGGAGGTTATGTATGGCTGCGCGCACCACGACCCGGACGCCGCCCGCCACCCGCGAGATCGTCACCGCCCACGTCCTCGCGGCCGAACCACTCGGGGCGAGCTTCGTGCGCGTGACCGTCGGCGGCGACGGACTCGCCCGGTTCGCGCCGATGGGGTTCGACCAGTGGTTCCGGATGTTCCTGCCCGGTCCCGGCCGGCACGCGCCGACCCTGCCGGGAGCCGCCGACCACAGCTGGTGGCCGCAGATGCAGGCGATGCCGGAACAGATACGTCCGATCCTGCGCAACTACACGGTGCGCGACTACCGGGAGGCGGGCTGCGGCCGCTACGGGCCCGGAGCGGAACTCGTCGTGGACGTCGCGACCCACGGCGACACCGGACCGGCGTCGGCGTGGGCGCGGACAGCGGAACCGGGTGCGGCGCTCGCGCTGCTCGACGAGGGCATCATGTTCCACCGCCCGGCCGGGGCGACTTGGCAGATCGTCGTGGGCGACGAGAGTGCGCTGCCGGCGATCGCCGGGATCCTCGCCTCGTCGGCCGAGCGGAACGACGCGACGGTCACGGAGGTGTTCGTCGAGGTTTCCCACCTCGAGGACGTCGCGGCGCAGAACCTGGTGACGGGACCGCGGACCCGTGTGCATCCGGTGACCCGGACGGATGTGCGGCCCGGAGCGCAGGTGCTCGACGCGGTGCGCGCCGCGGAGCTGCCGGACGGGCCGGGCTACGGATTCGTCGTGGGAGAGTCCGGGTTGGTGACGGCGATGCGCCGTCACCTCGTGCGGGAACGGGGCCTCGAGAAGTCGGCCGTGACGTTCAGCGGGTACTGGAAGTACGGGGCCGCCGCGTACTGAGGCGGCGCCCTTCCGGCCCTGTGTGCGGGGACCGGAAGGGCGCCGTCGACGTCTCAGCCGGCGTGCTTCTGCACCAGCGCGCCCACGCGGGGCAGGGCCTCGACGACGTGCTTCTGCGCCGACGGACGCAGCTTGTCGTAGACCTTCTTGATCGCCGTGCGCGACGAGGCCGCGATGCGCGCGTCCGTCACCCCGAGCAGCGAGTCCGCCACGGTCTCGCCGCGCGCGGTGAGGTAGTCGGCGAAGTCACCGTTGCCGGCGTAGTCCTGCCAGAACGGCTGGATCTTGGCGACGAACTCCGGCAGCAGGCCCTCGACGGCGCTGGGCACGATCGACGGGCCGAGCTTCGTCACCGCCGCGTAACCGGCCTTGAGCGCGAGACCCGACGCGCCCTTCTTGTCCGCCACCTCGGCGTCGATCAGCGCCTCGACGTCGGCGACGACCGCCGGGACCTTGTCGGCGCCGAGCAGGGCATCATCCAGAGCTGCAACCACTTCCACTGCCTCCGTAATGTGACTCGTGAGTACGAACGCCCGGAACGATATACGACGACCCGAGCCGCACCTAGTCGAGCGCGGCGCGGCACCGCCGCACCCGGTCGAACCACCAGCGCGTCCGTTCGGGGTCGGCTCGCACCGTGTCGAGGAGCGCCGGATCCGGCGTCACCTGTCCCACCGGGAGCTGCCCGTCGGCCATCGTCCGTGGCGCTGCCACGTCGGCGGTGAAGAACCCGCCCGTGCCCAGTCCGCACGCGTAGGGCAGCGCGGGCAGCGCGGCCGCGGCGGCCAGTCCGGCCCCCATTCCGACGGCCGAGTCGAGTGCGCTCGACACCACCACCGGCACGCCGTGCCCGGCCAGCTCGTCGGCCAGTGCCAGCAGCCGTCGCATCCCGCCGAGCGGGGCCACCTTGACCACCGCCACGTCGGCGCCGCCGGCCCGGACCACCTTCAGGGGGTCTTCGGCGCGCCGGATGCTCTCGTCCGCCGCGATCGGCACGTCGGGCATGCGGCGACGCACCTCGACCAGTTCGGGCACGGTCGCGCAGGGTTGCTCGGCGTACTCGAGCGGGCCGTCGGCGACGAGTTCCCCGAGCGCCACGACGGCCTCGTCCACACTCCACCCGCCGTTCGCGTCGACGCGGACGTTCGGCACCAGCTCGCGCACGGCCCGCACCCGTGCGACGTCCTGCGCGAGGTCCTGTCCACGTTCGGCGACCTTGACCTTCGCGGTGCGGGCTCCGGGGAACCGGGCCAGGATCTGCGGTACGTCGCCGGGGCCGACGGCCGGGACGGTGGCGTTGACGGGGACGGTGTCCCGGCGCGAAGCCGGAGGCCCGAGCCACGCGGATTCGAGGGCCGAACGCAGCCAGTGGGCGGCCTCCTCGTCGGCGTACTCGGGGAACGGCCCGAATTCTCCCCAGCCGGCGGGACCTCGCACGAGCACGAGCTCACGTGCGGTGATGCCGCGGAACCGCACCCGCATGGGCAGCGACACCACGACGGCAGCGTCGAGGATCTCGTCGAGGGGCGGCAGGGCCGCGGCGGTCACGGCTGGCCGGGCCGCAACTGGACCATCAGGGCCTCGCAGTCGGCGAGCAGCGTGCCGTCGACGTCGCGCAGCTCGGCCGAGCAGAACAACTTGCGCCCGTCGACCCGGTCGACCCGGCCCTCGACGACGAGTTCGGTCTCGAGCGGAGTGATCTTGCGGTAGTTCACGTGCAGGTAGGCGGTGCGGGCGATGGGATGACCGGCCGCGTGGACGACCATCCCGAACAGGTCGTCGAACAGCAGTGGAAGGGTTCCGCCGTGCGCCGCGCTGTTGCCGCCGCGGTGATAGACCCGGAACGTGCCCCGCGAGCGAACCGACTCGGCATCGAACTTCTCGAGCATCCACGGCAGCATCAGCAGGCTGCCGCGGCCGGGCAGGTCGACGTTGAAGCCGGCCGGAGACCGGCCTTCGGGCACGACGTGCGGCTCGAGCAGGTCCCCGAGCGCCTCGGCCTGCTCGATGGCGCGGTCGACGACGTCGTCGGGGAGGTGGGTGGAGACGGCGAGATCCTGCAGCCGCCGCAGGGCCTCGACGAGGCGGCCGAAGTTCGGTCCGGCCTTCACGGGCGTGTACACCGGGAACCCGCCGTGATGTTCGTACTCGGCGTCCACCGTGCTGTCCGTCTGCTCGCTCATGCCTGCACGGTAACGCGTTCCAGCACGACGGTGCTCCGGCAGGACGGTGTTCCGGCAGGACGGTGTTCCGGCAGGACGGTGTTCCGGCAGGACGTCGGTGCCGCGGTGGCGCATCGGGGTTCTATGGTCGACGGGTGACTTTCCATTCCGAGCTGTGGCGGCCCGTACCCGGGTTCGAGAACCTCACCGACATCACCTACCACCGGCACGTCACGCAGGGCACCGTCCGCGTCGCGTTCGACCGGCCCGAGGTGCGCAACGCGTTTCGTCCGCACACCGTCGACGAGTTGTACCGGGCGCTGGACCACGCCCGCATGACGTCCGACGTCGGCGCGGTGCTCCTCACCGGCAACGGCCCCAGCCCGAAGGACGGCGGCTGGGCCTTCTGCTCCGGCGGCGACCAGCGGATCCGTGGGCGCAGCGGCTACCAGTACGCGAACGGCGAGACCGCCGACACCGTGGACAGGGCCCGGGCGGGCCGGCTGCACATCCTCGAGGTGCAGCGGCTGATCCGGTTCATGCCGAAGGTCGTGATCGCCCTCGTCAACGGCTGGGCCGCCGGCGGTGGGCACAGTCTGCACGTCACGTGCGACCTGACGCTCGCGTCCCGGGAACACGCCCGGTTCAAGCAGACCGACGCCGACGTGGGCAGCTTCGACGGCGGCTACGGCAGCGCGTACCTCGCGAAAATGGTGGGGCAGAAGTTCGCCCGCGAGATCTTCTTCCTCGGCGAGACCTACACGGCGGAGGAGATGCACCACATGGGCGCGGTCAACCGCGTCGTCGACCACGCCGAGCTCGAGAACGTCGCGCTCGAATGGGCCGCGAAGATCAACGGCAAGTCCCCGCAGGCCCAGCGCATGCTCAAGTACGCGTTCAACCTGCAGGACGACGGGCTCGTCGGCCAGCAGCTGTTCGCGGGCGAGGCCACTCGGCTGGCGTACATGACCGACGAGGCGGTCGAGGGCCGCGACGCGTTCCTGCAGAAACGCGAACCCGACTGGTCGCCCTACCCCTGGCACTACTGATCGGGAGTTGCCCGCGCGGAGCGGGAGGTTAGCGGGAGGTTGTCGCCTCGTCGTCCGGGTGCAGTGCACGCCAACCTCCCGCTCGTCGCGAGAACGTCCCGATTGAAACGGTCCGAATCGGGCACACTCCTGACCATGACGGATCGCGAGCAACCACTCCCCGACCACATCCGCCCCGCCGGCGTCTCCGACGAGACGGTCGCGGCCGCCGGCAAACTCTCCGAGGCGCTCGAGACGGTCGAGCAGGCCCGCGGCAACCTGTACGCCTTCCACCAGCTGATGGGCCGCGCCGACCTGCTGCTCGGCGACGCCGTCGACAAGCTCGCCGAAGCCGGTCACCGCGAGCTCGCCGACCGGGTCCGGACGGAGATGGTCGGACGCAACGTTGTCGAGGGGCGGTGGACCTTCCAGATCGTGGAGGACTTCGACGACGGCTACTGGACGGAGTTCCGTGAGCTCGACCGGCAGGTGCGCGACGAGCTGGTCGCCGGCCGCCGGCATCTGTTCGAGGCCGAGATGAAGGAGGACCGCCGCACCCACGGGCGACGCGGGCACGAGGCCAGACCGGTCGAGGACGGGTGAGATGGAGATTCTCGCCGGCCGGACGATCCTGCGGCCGTCGGACTACGACGTCGCCCTGAGGTTCTACGGCGAAGTCCTGGGTCTGGCGATCTACCGCGAGTATCCCGGCGGAACGGTGTTCTTCGCCGGTCAGTCGCTCCTCGAGGTGGCCGCGCACGGCGGCAGCGCCCGGCCGCAGCACTTCGAGGGCGCACTGTGGCTGCAGGTGCGCGACGTCTACGACGCGGAGGCCGAGTTGGTGACGAAGGGCGTCCCCATCGTGCGGGAGGCCCGGCAGGAGCCGTGGGGACTGCACGAACTGTGGATCGCGGATCCGGACGGCATCCCGATCGTGCTCGTGCAGATCCCGGCCGATCACCCTCTGCGCCGCGACACCCGCTGAGCGGTATGTCCTTTGGGCTGCCCTGGCAGCCCAAAGGACACACCGGCCGCGTCAGCGGCGGGTCTCGAGGGCGGCCGCGATCTGCTCGGTGTGGGCCTGCGACTCGTAGAGCTGACGCAGCAGCCACAGCCTCAGCACCCGGGCGATCGCGCCGGCGACGTACAGCGCGGCGCCGAGGATCGCGACGATGAGCAACGCCGTGGCGAGGATCTGGTACGACGCGATGTTGCGCAGGTCCGCCTGGGTGAGCGAGGCGAAGTAGACGACGAACGCGGCGACGGCACCGCCGATCATCAGCACGAGCCCGCCGATTCGTGCGGGTCCGTCCCCCTTCGCGGATCCGGTGTCGAGCTTCAGCTCCGCCGCGTCCTTCCGGAACTTGGCGCGCCGCTCCTCGGTGAGTGCGGTCATGGTCATCCTCCTAGATAACTGGTCGAAAGTTCGTTCTCGATGTCGGCGGGCTCACCGATCCGCACGACGCGGCCCTGCAGCATCAGCGCGGCCGACGTCGCGATGGGCAGCACCGCCCGCGCGAACTGCTCGGCGACGAGGATCGACAACCCGTCCTCGACGAGCCGGCCGACGATGTCGTACATCTCGGTGACGATCCGGGGGGCGAGCCCCATGGACAGTTCGTCGAGCAGCAGCACGGTGGGATCGGTGCCCAGGGCGCGGGACAGGGCGAGCATCTGCTGCTCGCCGCCCGACATCGACCCCGCGAGCTGGCCGCGTCGCTTCCCGAGGATCGGGAAGCGCTCGTAGGCGACGGTCTCGAGATCCTCGAGCGACACGCCGGTGCCGGTGGCGACCCACAGGTTCTCCCGGACGGTGAGGTTGGGGAAGATCCCCCGCCCCTCCGGGATGGTGCAGACGCCGAGCCGGGCGAGCGCGGCGGCGTCGACACCGTTGACGACGCGGCCGGCGACGCGCAGTTCGCCGTGCTCGACGGGCAGTACGCCCGAGCACACCCGAAGCGTCGTGGTCTTGCCGCCGCCGTTCGGCCCGAGCAGGGCGACCACCGAGCCCGGCTGCAGCGTCAGGCTCACCCCGTGCAGCACTTCGATGGGTCCGTAGCTCGCCCGCACGTCGACGAGTTCGAGCAACGGGGTCGGCTCGTCGCCGGAGACGTCGACGAGATCGGTGACGGGGGCGTTCATGCCACCTCCTCGGTTCCGATGTACGCGGCGATCACCGCGGGGTCGTTGCGGATCTGCTCGGGGCTGCCCGAGGCGATGAGCGCGCCGTAGTCGAGGACGTGGATGCGCGAGCACACCCGCATCACCAGCGGCAGGTCGTGCTCGACGAGGCAGATCCCGAGGCCGTCGTCCGCGAGCCGGCACAGCAGGTCCGCGAAGTCGTCGGTCTCCTGTTCCGTCTGTCCGGACGCCGGTTCGTCGAGCAGCAGCACCCGCGGCCGGGTCATCAGCGCCCGCGCGACCTCGACGACGCGGGCGCGGCCGGTGGGAATGTCGGAGACGTCCATGTCCGCGACGTCCGTGAGTCCGGTCAGGTCGAGCAGCCGGTCGGTCTCGGCGTCGATGTCGTGCCGCGCACGGGTCGCGGTGCGGTGCATGTCGCCGGCGACCCGGAGGTTGTCGCGCACCGACAGCGACAGGAACAGCTCGAGCCGCTGGAAGGTGCGGGCCAGTCCGCGCCGGGCGCGCTTGTAGGGCGCGGCGCGGGTGAGGTCGACGCCGTCGAGCAACACCTGCCCGGCGGTCGGCTTCTGCAGTCCGGTGACGGTGTTGAACAGGGTGGTCTTGCCGGCACCGTTGGGGCCGATCAGCCCCGTCACGGTGCCCGCGGCGACGCTGATGCTCACGTCGTCGACGGCGGTGTGCCCGCCGAACCGGACCGTGATGCCCCGGGTCTCGAGCAGGGTGTCAGACATGCGCGCTCAGCTCCTTCGCGACGCTCGCGGACGATTCGGGCGCCGCCGGGGTGGGCCGCGCCGCGGGCAGGCCCAGTTCCCGGTCGAGGCGGTAGCGCCCCTCGGCCGTGTACGGCTCGTCGAGACCGACGAGTTCGGGCGGGGTGGTGCGGCGCCGTTCCATTTCGTCGGCGCCGAGCACCGCACCGGGCATGAGCCACTCGCCGACGACGGGCAGCAGGAACACGATCGTGATGGTCAGGGCCGCGAACCACCAGTTGCCCAGGACGCCCGTCAGGGCCAGGACGTAGAGCAGCGCGATCGCCGCGCCGCCGCCGTACAGCACCGGCCGGGCGGAGAGCAGACGGCGGTAGCCCTCGACCATCTGGTGCACGCTGCCGGACGGATTGTGACCCACCCCGATACCGATCAGCGCGGGGCTGACGGCGGCGATGTTGCCCAGCAGGAGGTACAGGCCCTCGAGTTCGGGCTGCGTCTTGGCGAGGTTGTTGAACGAGACCATGATGACCGCGAAGCCCACGCCGGCCATGACACCGCCGAACAGCGCGCCGCTGACGTACCCGATGCCCGCGACGACGGTGAGCATGAGCAGGGTCAGGCTCACGATGATGTTGAAGTTCTCGCCCGCGACGGCACCGGTGGCGCTCGACATCAGCACACCGCCGAGTCCGGCGATGGCGGCCGAGAGCATGAACACGCTCAGCTTGAGGGTGATCAGGTTCTGCCCGAGCATGGCCGATGCGGCGGGGCTGTCCTTCATGGCCGCCAGGCGACGTCCGTAGCCCCTGTTGCGCAGGGCGACGACCCCGACACCGAGCAGCGCGAACAGCACCGTCGCCGTCATGAGGAACGTCGTCTCGTCCTGCAGGTCGAGCGGGCCGATCCGCAGCGGCGGGATCACGAGCGAACCGCCCGTGAAGATCGAGAACTCGACGCCGAACAGTTCGTGTTCGGTGGTGTCGCGCAGCACCATGTTGGAGACGAACACGCCGAAGGCCATGGTGGCGAGCGCGAGGTACAGGCCGCGCAGGCGTAGCGCCGGGAGCGCGACGAGCCCGCCGACGAGCGCGGTGACGACCACGGCGAGCAGCACACCCCACACGGTCAGCCGCTGGTCGAGTCCGGTGCCGGTGATCCCGAAGTGGAACACGACGATCGTGGCGATCGCCCCGAACGACAGCGGGGCGAGGTTCATCTCCCCCGCGTACCCGGTGAGCAGGGTCAGCGACAGCGCGACGATCGCGAAGGTCATGCCGAGGGTGAAGGTGGTGATCGCGGATTCCACCATGAGCAGGCGGATGAGGTAGACGATGGCCACGAGAGCGACCGCCCACACCACGGCCTTGCGGACGCTCGGCACGTGGTAGCGCTCGCGGGTGCGCATCGCCGCGCCGCGCAGCCGGTCCTGGGGCAGCACGATCAGCACCACGAACAACGCCACCATGGGCAGCGAGACACGCAGATTCGACGTCCACGCCCACGAGGAGGGGGCGTAGCCGATCAGGTAGGCGCCGGCGAGGCCGAGGACGAGGGCACCGACGAAGGTGCGCGGGATCGAGCTGATCCGGCCGAACATGGCGGCCGCGAACGCGTCGATGACGAGCAGGGTGAGCATGTTGGCCTCGAGGCTGCCGCCGCTGATCGGGGTGATCAGCACGCCGGCGAGGACGGCGAGCGTGGAGCCGAGCGCCCAGGAGAACGCCGCGATCCGTTCGGGGTTGTGCCCGTTGAGGCGCAGCAGGTCGGGATCGTCGACGACGCCGCGCATCGTGGCGCCGGTCCGGGTGCGCTGGAAGAGCATGCGCAATCCCACCGCGATCCCCACGGCCGCGAGCACGCACAGGATCTCGTGGACGCGGACGAACGCGCCGAGCACCCGGATCCCCGTGTCGTCGCCGAAGAACATGCCCAGCGAGCGGGGCTTCTCGGGATGCCAGAACCACTGGGACAGGAACAGCATCCCCAGCATGATCGAGACGGTCACGACGATCTTGGTGACCTCGGCGGTGTCCCGCAGGCCCCGCATGATCACCACGTACAGCGCCAGGCCCATGAGCGGCCCCGCGAGGAACAGCACCACCAGCAGGGCCAGCGGGACGGGCAGCCCCCAGCCGGCCGTGAGCTGCCAGTAGAGGAACGCGCCGAGCATCGCCTGGGCGCCGTGCGCGAAGTTGAAGATTCCGGAGGTGTTGTAGGTCAGAACGAGCCCGGAGGCCGCGATCGCGTACACGGACCCGAGCACGAGGCCCAGGATCGTGAACGTCACGAATGTGTTCATGGTGAAGCCCTGTCGGTAGAGAACCGGTCGTGTGGAGGCGGGGCGGTGCCGCGCGGGCACCGCCCCGCCGGTCGGTGCAGGCCGGTCAGTCCTGCGGCGCGAGCACGTTCGGGTTCATGAACTTGGTGGCGATCCGGTCGGGACCGAGTTCGGTGCCCCACGTCTCGGGTGCGGTGGCGACGAGGTACTCGTCGTTGCATTCGAACTCGCCGGAGGACTGCGGGAACGCCTGCGTGTACGCGTCGCCCTTCAGCGAGACCATCAGGCCGCACTTGGCGGGCATGTTGGCGCCGGGATCGGTGACGGCGTGCAGACCGCCGCCGTCCCACTCGTGGATCTGCGAGAGCTCGTCGATCATGCACTGCCGGGTCAGGTCCGACCCGCACTCCTTCGCCGCGGTGGCCCACAGCAGGAACGACGAGGTGGCCTGCATGCCCAGCAACGCGGTCTTGCCGCCCTGCTCCTCGACGAGGTCGACGTACTGCTGGACGGCCGGCACCTTGTCGGCGTTCTCGAGCATCTGGAAGCCCATGCCCGCGTACAGGTTGTCGAGCAGACCCCCGGCGTTGGCCTCCTTGACGGTCTCGCCGTACCAGGTGGCCTCACCCATCAGGACGGGATCGATGCCGACCTGTCCGAGTGCCTTGAAGAAGTTCAGTTCGTTCGGCACCGGCGACCGGGAGGTCCACAGGCCTTCGACGCCGCACTCCTTGAACTTCTCGGCGAACGGGACGTAGCTGGCCTCGCCGTCGTAGTTGATGGTGACGCCGCAGTTCTTCAGCTCGAACCCCGCGGCCTCGGCGATCGAGCGCACCTTCGTCAGGGACGTGACGATCGTCGGCATCGTGCTGCCGACGAGGTCGAACTTGTCCTTCAGGTCCGGTCGCAGCTGTGCCAGCTGGAACCAGGCCGAGCCGTTGGCGAAGTCCACGGGGAACGGCACGCCCTGGTAGGTCATCGGGCCGTTGGCCGCTTCCGGGGACACGGTGAACCCGGGCACCGCCGCGAGGTTGCAGGCCACGCGGGTCTGCTCGGCGGTCTGGTCCATCGCGAAGCCGTGGCCGACCATCATGAACTCGGAGCGGCACGCATCCTGCATGACCGAGTTGGCCTGGGTCATCGCGGCGTCGTAGTCGGTGCCGACGATGGTGCGCCCGTTGATGCCGCCCTGGGCGTTGCACCAGTCGATCATCGCGGAGACGGCGTCGGACATCTCCTTGTTCAGGCCGGGGCTCTTGGCGTAGCCGCGGTCGTCGCCGTAGCCGATCCTGATCTCGGTGTCGGTCACGCCCTGGTCGGTGGCACCCGTGGCGTCGCCTTCGCCGCACGGCGAGTCCAGGGTGCCGAACTTGTCCACCGTGAGGGTGTCGGCCGCGGCGGCTCCGGTGCCGCCGGTGCCGGCCCCGCCCGACGGATCGGCGCCGCGTTCGCCGGCACAGGCCGAGAGCAACGCGACAGAGGCCGTGAGCGCCAGCACGGTCCTGGCGAGTGTGTGCTTGTTCAAGGTCGGGTGTCTCCTTCGTCACAGCAACCCCTGTCCGGCGGTCGGCGCGGGAGGGGTGGTGCGGCGAAAGCTAGCCAGGGCCGCGGAGGCCGCGACGTGGGATTCCCGGTCAGTGAGACCTGCGGTGAAGTCGGTCACACACCGATCGGTGAGTGAATCTCCGCACAGCGGGGAACCGCCGCGGGCACCCTGCCACCGGCGGAACCGTCGAGGTGTCGGTGTTCACCGACCCGTCGCTGTACTTTTACCCACCGGCTACCTCACAATCGGCAGATGTGACCGCAGAGCTTGTCGTCCTCCTGGTGGTGGTAGTCACTGCCCTCGCATTCGACTTCACCAACGGCTTCCACGACACCGGGAACGCGATGGCGACATCGATCGCCACCGGCGCCCTGAAACCGAAGGTCGCGGTCGCCCTCTCCGCCTCGCTGAACCTGGTCGGCGCGTTCCTGTCGGTCGAGGTCGCCGCGACGGTCGCCAAGGGCGTCGTGAACCTGGACAGCACCGGCGGCGAGGCCCTGCTGCTCATCGTGTTCGCCGGTCTCGTCGGCGGCATCCTCTGGAACCTCGCGACGTGGCTGTTCGGCCTGCCGTCGAGCTCGTCGCACGCGCTGTTCGGCGGCCTCATCGGCGCGGCCCTGGCGTCGCTCGGAATCGGCGGCGTGGTGTGGGACGGAGTGATCGGCAAGGTGATCATTCCGGCGCTGCTGGCGCCGGTGGTCGCGGCCCTCGTCGCCACGGTGGGCACCTGGTCCGTGCACCGCATCACCCGCGCGGTGCCCGACGAGACGCGCGGTCACGGCTTCCGCATCGGCCAGATCGGCTCGGCCTCGCTGGTCTCGCTCGCGCACGGCACCAACGATGCGCAGAAGACGATGGGCGTGATCTTCCTGGCGCTCGTCGCGCACGGCAGCATCACCGCCGACGCGGAGATGCCGTTCTGGGTGAAGTTCTCCTGCGCCGTCGCGATCGCCCTGGGCACGTACCTCGGCGGCTGGCGCATCATCCGCACGCTCGGCAAGGGGCTGGTGGAGATCGCACCCCCGCAGGGCATGGCGGCCGAGTCGTCGTCGGCCGCGATCATCCTCACCTCGAGCCACTTCGGCCTGCCCCTGTCGACCACCCACGTGGCGACCGGGTCGATCCTGGGGTCCGGTCTGGGCACCCGCTCGGCGAACGTGCGCTGGGGCGTCGCGGGCCGCATGGCCGTCGCCTGGCTGATCACCCTGCCGTCGGCGGCTCTCGTCGGCGCGTTGTGCTGGGGGCTGGCCCATCTGATCGGTGGCCTGCCGGGTGTGGTGGTGGTGTTCGCGGTGCTGTGCGCGCTGTCGCTGCTGATGTACGTGCGCTCGCGCCGGCAGCCGATCGACGCCTCAAACGTCACCGCGGAGTGGGACGGCAAGCTCGCTCCCGCGCAGACCCCGGCCCCGGCCCCGGCGCCCGAGGACGTGCCGGCCGCACCGACCACTCCCACGGAGGGACGCCCGTGACCCTGTTGACGAACACCCTGAGCTCGCTGTGGCAGGTCGTCCTCGTCGGCCTCTTCTTCGGGGCGGGCCTGCCGGCGGTCTTCGCGCTCGGCATGCGCTCGCTCGTGGCGGGTCGCGCAGGTGAGCAGGCCCGGCCGAACCCGCTCGGCATCGCCGGTGCCGTCGTCTGCTTCGCCGTCGTGCTGATCGCGATCGTCGCGGGGATACTGTTGCTGGCCTCGGATTTCCTGTCGAGCACCTTCGGCCTCGACCTCTTCTGAGCCACCGCCCCGCCGTCCGTCCCACGAAAGAACGACATTGTCCAAGTACTCGCTCCGTTCGGTCCTCGACTGGCTGCGTGCCGGCTACCCGGAAGGCATCCCGGCCAAGGATCACTTCGCGCTGCTCGCCGTGCTGCGCCGGCGTCTGACGGACGAGGAGATCGCCGAAGTGTGCGAGATGTCGATCGCCACGGCCCACGAGCATCCCGAGCGCCACGTCGACTACGACACGCTCAAGCAGATCATCGCCGGCGTGCTCCACGAGGAACCGTCGGAGGAGGACCTCGAACGAGTCGCCGGGCACCTCGCCGCGGGGGGCTGGCCGGTGGTCGCCGAGGACGGGACCGTGGTGACCGGCGACGACGGGACGGACTGAGGAGGTGCCCCCGTGACGCTTCCGCCGTTCCTCACCTCCATCATCGAATGGCTGCGTGCCGGTTATCCGGAGGGCGTGCCGGAACAGGACTACGTGCCGCTGTTCGCGCTGCTCAGCCGGCGGCTGTCGGAGGACGAGGTCGACCAGGTCGCGCACGCCCTCGTCGACGACGGGGACCTGCCCATCTCGAAGACGGACATCGCCGTGCTGATCACGAAGATCACCAACGAGATGCCGCTCGAACAGGACATCGATCGGGTGCGCCGGCACCTCGAGACCGGAGGATGGCCCCTCACCGGCCCCGCCACATGAACCTCGAGGTGCTGCCAGTCCCCTCCGGCGACGCCGTGCAGGCGGTCCTGCCCGCACT
The DNA here is from genome assembly GCF_016804345.1 of Rhodococcus ruber. Classification (NCBI taxonomy): domain Bacteria; kingdom Bacillati; phylum Actinomycetota; class Actinomycetes; order Mycobacteriales; family Nocardiaceae; genus Rhodococcus; species Rhodococcus ruber. Next base: position 4,358,722 of record NZ_CP044211.1, read on the forward strand.
CCGGCGCATGCTCGACGGCGACGGACCGGCCCTGCTCCCGGTGCCGGCCGCCGACGACCGGGAGATCCGGCGACTGACCGGGGCCCTGCGCCCGGGCGAACCCGTCGACGACGGCATCGGTCTCGTCGTCGCCACCTCGGGCACCACGGGCACCCCGAAGGGCGCCCAGTTGACCGCCGCAGCGCTGCGGGCCAGCGGGGACGCCACGCACGAGCGTCTCGGCGGGCCCGGCTCGTGGCTGCTGGCGCTGCCCGCCCACCACATCGCCGGCATGCAGGTGCTGCTGCGGGGCCTGCTGGCGGGAACCAGGCCCGTGGTGATCGACGTCGCCGGCGGCTTCGATCCGGTCCGGTTGCCCGCGGCGATCGCCGCGATGCCCGCAGGACGGCGCTACACGTCGCTGGTGCCCACCCAGCTGATCAAGGCCCTCGATCACCCGGCCGCCGTCGCGGCTCTCGCCGAGCTGGATGCGATCCTGCTGGGCGGTGCCGCCACGCCCGCTCCGGCCCTGCGCCGGGCGCGGGACGCCGGGATCACCGTGGTCCGCACCTACGGGATGAGCGAGACGTGCGGCGGGTGCGTGTACGACGGCGTCCCGCTGGCCGGGACCACGGTCCGGGTCGACGCGCAGTCCCGGGTGTGGCTCGGCGGGGTCACCCTTGCCCGCGGCTACCGTGGTCTGCCCGATCATCCGGCGTTCGCGGAGCCCGGCTGGTTCCGCACGGACGACGCGGGCGAACTCGCCGACGGGATCCTGCGCATCCTGGGGCGCCTGGACGAGGCCGTCTCCACGGGCGGCCTCACCGTCGTGCCGCAGGTCGTCGAGGCCGTCCTGCTCGAGCACCCCGCGGTCCGCGAGTGCGCCGTGATCGGCCTGCCCGATCCGCGGCTCGGCCAGCGGGTGGCGGTCGTCGTCGTCCCGGAGGCCGGCGCCTCCCCCACCCTCGACGAACTGCGAGCCTGGACGAGCGCCTCGCTGGACGTCACCGCGGCCCCGCGGGCGCTGTACGTCGTCCCCGCCCTGCCGTTGCGCGGCCCCGGCAAGGTGGACCGGCGGGCGCTGGTCGCCCGGTTCTCGTAGGTCGACCCGTCACGGCCGAGCGGGCGGATCGGTCATCTCCCTCGGTCGTCTCCTCGGCCCGGCGGGATGCCCTATTCGCTCGATGGCAGGATCGACGCATGGCAACCGCTGGTCAATGGCTCGAAGGCGCCCGTCCGCGCACACTTCCCAACGCGATCGCCCCGGTCGTCGCCGGTACCGGCGCCGCAGCCGCGCTCGACGGCGCGGTGTGGTGGAAGGCGCTGCTGGCGTTGGTGGTCGCGCTCGCGCTGATCGTCGGGGTCAACTTCGCCAACGACTACTCCGACGGCATCCGCGGGACCGACGACGACCGCGTCGGTCCGCTGCGGCTGGTGGGTTCGGGCGCGGCGGCGCCGGCCGCGGTCAAGCGGGCCGCGTTCGCGTGCTTCGGAGTGGGCGCGATCGCCGGGATCGCGCTGGCGCTCACGAGCGCCTGGTGGCTGCTCCTGGTCGGTGCGGTGTGCATCGCCGGCGCCTGGTACTACACCGGCGGCCGCAGTCCCTACGGCTACAGCGGGTTCGGCGAGGTCGCGGTGTTCGTGTTCTTCGGGCTGGTCGCCGTGTCGGGCACGCAGTTCGTGCAGGCCGGCCGGATCGACTGGGTCGGGCTGGCGTGCGCGGTGGCAGTGGGTTCGTTCTCGAGCGCGGTGCTGGTGGCCAACAACCTGCGCGACATCCCCACCGACACCGTCTCGGGCAAGCGCACGCTCGCGGTGCGGTTGGGCGACCCGCGGACCCGGACGCTGCACCTGATCCTGCTGGCCGTGCCGTTCGTGGCGTCGCTGGCCCTGGTGGCGCGCACGCCGTGGGCGCTGGCGGGCCTGCTCGCGCTGCCGTTCGCGGTGCGTGCCCACGCACCGGTGCGATCCGGTGGTCTCGGTATGCACCTGATCCCGGCGCTGCGGGACTCGGGCGTGGCGATGCTGGCCTGGGCCGTCGCGACCGCGGCGGCGCTGTTCGTCGCCTGAGCGGTCGCGCCCGCAAACCTCACTTCCGGTCGGGCACCAGCAGGCCGAGCGCCCAGTTGACGATCGAGATGATCAGGGCGCCCCAGAACGCGGTCCAGAAGCCCTCGACGGTCAGACCGTAGTCGGTGAACTCGCTCAGCCATGCGGTGAGCAGGAGCATCAGCGCGTTCACGACGAGGGTGAACAGACCCAGCGTCAGGATGAGCAGCGGTAGCGACAGCAACTGCACGAGCGGCTTGACGAATGCGTTGACGACGGTGAAGACGAGCGCGATCACCAGCAGGGCGATGATCTCGTCGGTGGCGCCGGTGCCGGATCCCGTGAAGTCGATGCCGGAGACCCACTGGGCCGCCAGCCAGATGGCGACGGCGTTGAGGACCAGCCGGACCAGGAAGTTGATCATGCCGACACTGTTCCACATCCGGCCCCCGGGGACGCCGTCGCGAATCCCGGACGGTCAGGCCGCCCGGCCCCGGTAGTCACGCAGACGGTCGCGCAGGACCCTGCGGGGGACGTGTGACTCGACCAGCGTGCGGGCACGATCGTCGTCGGAGCGCAGGATTCCGAGCAGCAGGTGCTCGCAGCCGATGACGCGGTCCCGCCGCGCGAGAGCTTCCCGCAGGGCGAGTTGCAGGGACTTCTTCGCGGCAGGATGGAACGGCAGATGCCGCGCGAACGGTCCCCGCCGGCCGCCGCCTGGTCCCCGATCGAGGACGCCCTCGCCGAAGCTCTCCTCGAGCCTCGCCCGGACGGAATCGAGGTCGATGCCGATGGCGCCGAGCGCGGCGGCGTCCTCGTCGCCGAGCATCCCGGCGTCCCGGACCAGTTCGCTGCGCACGGTCCCGGCGGTGAGACCCAGGTCGGCGAGCAGGTCACGGAGCGTCGTGTCCGCGGTGCCGAGGACGCCGAGCAGCAGGTGGGCCAGCTCGATCCGTCGGGCGTCCAGCTCCCGGGCCTCTTCCTGCGCGGTGACGACGGCGGCTCGCGCGCCGGCGGTGAATCGTTCGAACACGGCGGATCACCCACGCTTCCGGTTGTACTTCTGGTGGACGGCCTGCCTGCTCACCTCGAGCGCATCGGCGATCGCCTGCCACGACCAGCCCTGCCGGCGGGCGTTGTCGACCTGGATCGCCTCGAGCCGCTCGAGCAACCGTCGCAGGGCGCGCACCGCCCGCAGCCCCTCCGCGGGATCGGGGCTTCCGGCGGCGGCGGCGAGCGTGGTGGCCTCGGTCATGCCGTCAATTTACGTTGACAACCGGCGAACGTCAAGACAAGTTGACAGGACGGGTCCGGCCACCCGATCAGTACCGCGCGACGGCAGCGTCCACGGCACGCTGTAGTTCGTCCTGCACCAGGCGCGTGACGTCACGGACCCTGCCGTCGAGGTCGGTGACCGGGCCGGTGAGGAACACACTCGCCGGACGCGACGGGTCCTTGTCCGGCCCGTATCCGATCCCGACGCACACCAGGGCGGGCTGCGCCCCCAGGTCGCGCGCCCGGCGGACGATGTGGCCGATGCCGGTCCCGAGCGGCTGCAACCGCGTGGGGTCGCCCTCGTTGCAGGTGCCCTCCGGGAAGATCGCGACACTGTCGCCGCGATGCAGCCGGGCGGCGGAGACGTCCATCATCCGGCGTCCGGCGTCGGAGACCGCCCGCAGGCCGTGGTTCTTGGCCCGGAAGACCGGGATCCCACCCATCATGTCGACCTTGCGGCGTCGTGACTCGTCGGCGAACAGCTCGTCCTTCGCCAGCACCCGCGTCCTGCCGATCACCGGGCGCAGCGGCGAGCGCCACGCCGTCGCGGCGAGGACGTACTGATCGCTGTGGGTGAGATGGTTGGCGACGATCAGCAGGGGCGTCCCGCCCCGCACGAGTTCGCGGAGACGATCGCGGACGTCCCCTGCGCAGCACACCCGGGGGCGATACCGAGCGGCGAGCAGGGCGTAGGCCGCCCGGGCGACGGGCCGGCTCTGCCGGTGCCCGAGGTAGAAGTCGTACACGGCTTCGTAGTTGTCCAGGGACACGGCGGGGCGCTCCATGTCCTCACGATACCGAACCTACGCACCCGTAGGCTACGGACTCGTAGGGTCCGGGGCGGCGAGGCTCAGGCCGCCCATCTGCCGGTGGCCGCGAACTTCTCGAGCGTCGCGGTCGGGCCGGCGAGGTCCAGACCCTCCCCGGCCACCCACTCGTCGTCGAAATAGGTACCCGCGTAGCGTTCCCCGCCGTCGCACAGGAGGGTGACGACGCTGCCGTGCCGGCCGTCGGCGATCATCGCCGCGATCAGGCCGAACGCACCCCAGAGATTGGTCCCGGTCGAGCCCCCGACGCGGCGGCCCAGCGCTTCGCTCGCGTGACGCATCGCGGCGATCGAGGCGGCGTCCGGCACCCGGATCATCCGATCCACCACCTGCCCGACGAACGACGGCTCCACGCGGGGCCGTCCGATGCCCTCGATCCGCGACGGCATGCCCGTCGTGTAGTCCGCCGATCCCGTCTCGTACCCGCCGTAGAACGCGGAGTTCTCGGGATCGACGACGGCCAGCCGGGTACGGTGCCGGCGGTACCGGATGTACCGGCCGACGGTGGCGCTGGTGCCGCCGGTGCCGGCGCCGACGACGATCCACTCCGGGATCGGATGTTCCTCGAGCTGCAGCTGGGTGAAGATCGATTCGGCGATGTTGTTGTTGCCGCGCCAGTCGGTGGCTCGTTCCGCGTGCGTGAACTGGTCCATGTAGTGACCGCCCAGCTCGGCGGCGAGCCGGCGCGCCTCGGCATAGATCTCCGGCGGCCGGTCGACGAAGTGGCACTGCCCACCCTGCGCCTCGATGAGCGCAACCTTGGCCGGACTGGTGCTCCGCGGCATGACCGCGACGAAGTCGAGGCCGAGCAGCTTCGCGAAGTACGCCTCGCTGACGGCGGTCGAGCCGGACGACGCCTCGATGATCGGGGTGTCCGCACGCACCCAGCCGTTGCAGATGGCGTAGAGGAACAGCGATCGCGCGAGCCGGTGCTTCAAGCTGCCGGTGATGTGCGTGGACTCGTCCTTGAGGTACAGCTGCACGCCCCACTCGGGAGGCAGCGGATAGCGCAGGAGATGCGTGTCGGCGCTGCGCTGGGAGTCGGCCTCGATCAGCTGGACGGCACGATCCACCCACTCCCGCGACGCACTGCGGTCGACGACGCCTTCGCTCACCTAACGATCCTCGCCACGCAGCCGGGACTGGAGGTCGGCCCGGTCGGCGCGTCGGCGCGCGTCGACGGATGCGATGCCCGCGTTCACCCGGCGGCGCAGCGGCGCGAACACGACGAGCGAGAGCGGCAGCGCGATCAGCACCGCGAAGAGCGCGGCGACCAGCAACGGGATCTCCACCCCGAACAGGCGGGGAAGGTAGAGGATCACCACGGCGAGCACGAGGACGAGGCCCAGCCGGGCCAGCGAGTAGAGGGCGACGTCCCGGGCCAGGGTGCCTCTGTCGGTGCCGGCGTTGCCGGGCCGGCCGGGATTTCCGGGCTGGTCAGGACGGTTCTGCGATGCTTCACTCACCCGTCCAGGGTAACCGCCGCGCGCCGCGGCCCATCTGGTCGACCGTCCGTTTTGTCTATTACTTCCGCTTTACCAACCGTAGACCGTTCGAGCAACCAGGGTATTCGGTGTCAACATGGCCACGACGATCCGAACGAGACGAAACACCCGGAAGGACCATCGATGAGCGCACCCGCATTCAACGGCGCGAAGGAATCACTGCTGACCCCCGGCCAGGTCGCGGCGCTGTTCCACGTGGACCCGAAGACGGTCACCCGCTGGGCCCACGCCGGCCGGCTCGGCTCGCTGCGAACCCCGGGCGGGCACCGCCGCTTCCGGGAGTCCGAGGTGCTGGCGCTGCTGCGCTCCCTCACCACCGAAGCCACCCGCTGACCCGGGCCCACGCCGCATCGGGGACCCGGGGCGCACCGGCACCCTCGTCACAACGAATAGACTGAAGGAGCAGGCCCGGCCGGCCGCGGAAACGCCGGCGGACTGCTCGCGGCGAGGAGGTGCGTGGTGCTCTACCTGTTGGCCATAGTCGGTGCCCTCACGATTGCGGTGCTGCTGTGGAAGGCGTTCGGTCCCGGACTTCGCTCCCAGCCCACCCGCGTGATCGGCCCCGACGACGACCCGGACTTCCTCTGGAAGGTCGACCGGGAGTTCCGTCGCAGGTCCACCGACGGCACCCCCGGCCCCGATCAGGACCCCGGAGACTGACCTCGGGCCGCGGCGCCCGCTCCGTCGCTGCGCTCGCGCCGGAGTGATCCCTCGCTGCGCTCGCAGGGGTCATCCCCCGTCGCTGCGCTCGCCCAGGGTCATCCCCCGTCGCTGCGCTCGCCCAGGGTCATCCCCCGTCGCTGCGCTCGCCCAGGGTCATGCCCCGTCGCTGCGCTCGCCCAGGTTCATGCCCCGTCGCTGCGCTCGCCGAGGCCGCCTCGGCGCGGAAAGTCGGCGGCGACCCCCGCCGCCAGTTCCAGCAGCGCCCGCCGGGTGCGTGGCTGCAGCCGGGCCAGGTCGACCTCCGCGCCCTCCTCGAGGTGCGGATCGAACGGCAGCACGTGGACGGCGCGGCAGCGCCGCGCGAAGTGCTCGACCAACCGGTCCACGTCCACCTTGCCGGACCGGGGCCGCACGGCGTTGACCACAGCCACGGAACGGGCCACGAGGGCCCGGTAGCCGTGGGCGTCGAGCCAGTCCAGCGTCGCCGAGGCGCTGCGCGCACCGTCCACCGAGCCGGAACTGACCACTACCAGTGTGTCCGCGTTCTCGAGGATCGCCCGCATCGCCGAGTGCATCAGTCCGGTGCCGCAGTCGGTGAGCACGATCGTGTGGAAACGTTCGAGGATTGCCAGCGTCCGCTCGTAGTCCCGCGCGCTGAACGCCTCCGAGACGGCCGGATCGCTGTCCGAGGCCAGCACCTCGAGCCGATGCCGATTCTGTGCCGTGTGGGCCCGGACATCGCCGTAGCGGCGGATGCTCGCCTCGTCGCGCAGCAGCGTGCGCACCGTCCCCGAGGTCCGGTCGGCGACCTTCTGGCTGAGCGTCCCCCGGTCGGGGTTGGCATCCACCGCGATCACCCGGTCGCCTCGCAGGGACGCGAACGTGGATCCGAGCGTGACCGTGGTGGTGGTCTTTCCCACCCCGCCCTTCAAGCTCAGCAGTGCGATCCGGTAGCAGCCCCGGAGCGGTCCGCGCACCTGCTCTGTCAACTCACGCCGCTGCCGGTCCCGCCGGCCGTCGCCCGGATCGATGCGCCCGCCGGTGCCGCGGTACACGGCCCGGCGCCACCCCCGCGCGGGCGCCGACTGTACCCGGTTCACGAGCAGCGACGCGTCCAGATCCCGCGCCGACGGCTGTGCTGTCCCTGCCCGCTCGCCCTCCTGCGGCACCACGCTGTCGTCCCCCGTCCCCGGTCCCCCACGGCCCGGCCGACGCGGACGATAACAGATCAGTTCAGGCCGGCGTACGAATGCAGACCGGAGACCACCATGTTGATGATGAAGAGGTTGAACAGCATGGCGACGAACCCGGCGACGTTGATCCACGCCGCACGGGTGTTGCGCCAGCCCGACGTCGCGCGGGCGTGCAGGTACGCCGCGTACATCACCCAGGTGATGAAGGAGACGGTCTCCTTGGGATCCCAGCCCCAGAACCGGCCCCACGCGGCCTCGGCCCAGATCGCGCCCAGGATGATGCCGGCACCGAACAGCGGGAACCCGATGATGGTGGTGCGGTAGGCGAGACGGTCCAGGGTCTGCGCGTCGGGCAGGCGTTCGGCGATCCGGCCGAACACGCCGCGGCCCTCCTCGCCCTTCGGGAACCGGATGCGCAGCAGGAACAGCAGGCTGGCGACGCCGGAGACCAGGAAGATGCCGCTGCCGACGCTGATGATGGTCACGTGGATGGGCAGCCAGAACGACTGCAGGGCGGGCACGACGGGGGCGGCGTCGGCGTACAGCACGGTCGCCGCGAGGAACATCAGGATCAGCACCGGCACGAGCAGGTAGACCCACATGATCCGGTAGGCCGGCTTGCGCAGCACCACCAGCCCGAACAGCACCGCCGCGGCGCACGCCATGGCCACGAACTCGTACATGTTGCCGAGTGGGAAGCGCTCGGTGGACAGCCCGCGCAGCACGATCGACGTCACCTGCAGGGCAGCCACCACGACGACGAGCGCGCGCCCCATGTTGCCGAGACGCTCGGACAGCGTCCGGCCCCCCACCTCCTCGACCCGGCCCGGCCCGGCCGGCACCGGCGGCGGCTCGGCCGCCGCGCCCACGGCGACGAGTTTGCGCTCGCGCTCGGCGACGAGGTCGGCCCGGTGCGACGCGTACTCGGCGATCAGCAGCACCAGCGCGAGCACCAGTACCGCGAACGCCGATTCGAACGCCCAGTCGCTGTACTGCGCGAGGGTCTCGTTGAGGGTCATGCCTTCTTCTCCTGTGCTGCCTTCGCACGTGCGGTCGTGTCGTCGCCGAGCAGTCGGCCGGTCAGACGCTCGAACTCGTCACCCCATCCGGCCTGGTCGGTCCGGGCGAGACCACCGAGTTCTACTACGGTACGTCGTTCCCCGTCGGCCACTGTACCGGCCGGGTAGACCCGCACCCAGACGCGGCGACGTTTGATCAGCAGCGACACCAGCAGCCCCGCCATCATCGTGACGGCCGACACCAGCACCCACGTCTGCGCCGGGTCGTGGGAGACCTGCAGGTTCACGAAGTCGGTCGCGCCGTCGAACCGGATCTGCGTCCCGTCGGCGAGTGTCACGCTCTCTCCCGCATACAGGTTCACGCGGTCCTGCTTGACGAGCCGGCCCTGGTTGATCAGCTCGCCGTTGAGGGAGAACAGCGACTGCGGAGTGCCGGTGTCCAGGCCCGTGTCGCCCTTGTAGATGTCGATCGCGACGGCGGGATCGGTCAGCGCCGGGTAGCCGGAGGACAACAGGTTGCCGTGGAACACCGCGGTGGGCGCGAACAGCCCCTCGATCGCGATCTGGTTGCGCCGCCGCTCGTCGGCATCCGGGTACATTCCGCCCGGCGGGTCGAACCGCATCGCACCACTGCTGAGGAAGGTGGTCGCGTCGTCCGGTCGCCACTGCAGCGTCTCGGTGCGGGTCTCGCCGTCGGGCCATGTCACCGTGAAGGACGGCGCGAAACCGTGGCCCTGCAGGTAGACGCGGTCGCTGCCGACCCGCAGCGGGTGGTTGACCTTCAGCTGGGCCTCGCGCCAGGTGTTCGTCGCCAGGTCGGCGCCCGCCTGATAGTCGATGTTCGAGGTGAACATCTCCGCCTGGCCGTTGTCGAGATAGTCCGCGGAGAAGTCCTTCACGCGGATGCACATCGGAGTCAGGCCCGTGCCGTCGAGGGTGTTGCCCGCGCGGAAGGAGTCGAACGCCGCCGGCGAGCTGGTGCAGAACTCCTCACCGTCGGCGACCAGGATGCGCTGGCCCTCGTAGCCGAACAGCTTGCCCACCGCGACCGCGGCGAGCAGCCCCACCAGCGCGAGGTGGAACAGCAGGTTGCCGGCTTCGCGCAGGTATCCCTTCTCCGCGGAGAGGGTGAGTTCCCCGTCGCGCGCGCCCCGGCGGGCGGCCGTCTCGCCACGCTCGGCGACGCGCCAGCCCCGCAGCTGGCCCCGCACCCGGGCGAGCACCTCGTCCGGGGCGCCGTCGACCGTGGTCTCGAGATGGTGCGGCAGTCGCGACAGGTTGCGCGGCGCCGGCACGGGCCGGGTGCGCAGCGCCCGGTAGTACTCGGTGCAGCGCGGCAGGATGCAGCCGATCAGGGAGACGAACAGCAGCACGTAGATCGCGGTGAACCAGAAGCTGCCGAACACGTCGAACAGCTCCAGCCGGTCCATCAGCGGACCGAGGGTCGGACGCGCGGCGATGTACTCGTCGACCTTGCCGGCGTTGAGGCTGCGCTGCGGCAGCAGGGCGCCGGGGATCGCGGCCAGCGCGAGCAGGAACAGCAGCACCAGCGCGGTGCGCATCGACGTCAGGCCGCGCCAGGTGTTGCGGACGAACGCCGCGGCGCGACCGGCCGGGCCCTGCCGCGGCGGGGTCGGTGACGGTGGGGCGGTGGGTGTGTCGGTGGCCGTCATATGGGGAGCGTGACCTCGGAAATGAAGGCGTCCCGGATCCAGGAGACGAACACGTCCCAGGCGCCGGTGACGAGGGCGATTCCGACGGCCACGAGCATGAAGCCGCCGACGAGCTGGACGGTGCGGGCGTGGGCGCGCAACCAGCCCACCCCGCGCAGGGCCCGGGCGGAGCCCAGCGCGAGTACGACGAAAGGCAACCCGAGACCGAGGCAGTACGCCACGATGAGCGCGACGCCCCGGGCGGCGGTGGCGCCCTCGGTGCCGGCGGCCAGGGAGATCACCCCGGCAAGGGTGGGACCGAGGCACGGCGTCCAGCCGAGGGCGAAGACGCCGCCGAGCAGCGGCGCGCCGGCCAGGCCGGAGATCCGCCGGGGTTCGGGGCGGGTGTCGCGCTGCAGCGCCGGGATCAGGCCGACGAAAACCAGGCCCATCACGATGGTGACCACCCCGCCGATCCGCATCAGCAGCTCGCGGTTGACGGCGAGCGCGGAGATCGCCCCGAACACCGACGCGGTGGCGAGGACGAACACCACCGTGAATCCGGCGACGAACAGCGCGGCTGCTCCGGCGACGCGCAGCCGTCCGTCGGCGCGGACGGTGGTGGTGCGTCCACGCGCCTCGGCGGCGGTGACCGCCGGCGCCTCGGCGCCCACGACCCCGGCCAGATAGGACAGGTAGCCGGGCACCAGCGGCACCACGCAGGGCGACGCGAAGGACACGAGCCCGGCCAGCAGGCACGCTCCGAGGGCCAGCAGCAGCGGGCCGGACGAGGCGACCGACTGGAAGGTGTCCCCGATGCCCGCGGCGAGGACGGCTTCGCTCACGAGCGGATTGCTGCTCACGACTGCACCACCCATGTCACTGCTCGGCGGGGGCTTCCGCGGCGACCCGCTCGACGACGGGCTGCAGATCGCTCGCAAGCAGTTCGGTGAGGAAGACCGCCGCGACGCGGTGGTCACGGTCGAGGACGACGGTGGTGGGGACGACCGACGTCGGGTAGTTCGCTCCCAGCGCCAGCAGCGAGCGCATCGACGGGTCGTAGATCGACGGGTAGCCGACCCGGTTGTCGACGACGAAGTCCTGGGCCTTGTCGCGCTGGTTGTCGCGGACGTTGATGCCGAGGAACTGCACGCCCTGGTCCTCGGTGGCCTCGTAGACCTGTTCGAGGTCGTCGGCCTCGCTACGGCACGGGGCGCACCACTGGCCCCACACGTTGAGCACCACCACCTGGCCGGCGTAGTCGTCGAGCGAGATCGTCTCGCCCTCGTTCATCAGGTCCTCCCCCGAGAGCGTCCCGAGGGTGCCGCGCTCGGCGGGCGGGTCGTAGAAGATGCGGGTCTGACCGCCCGGCGAGACGAAGTCGAAGGTGCCGCCGGTGGCGACGGCGTCGTCGCCGGTGGCGCACGAGGTGAGGACGCCGCAGGCCAGCGCCGTCGCCGCCAGCGCCGCCCGTCGCGTGGCCCGGCGACTCATGCGCCGTGGACGGTCGGGTCCGAGGCCCCGGCCGGTTCGGAGTAGACGATGTCGACCAGGGTGTCGCCCTGGTACACCAGCGAGGTCAGCGATGCCAGGCTGCACTGCCGGTGCTGCGGGTTGTGCCACAGCCGTTCCCCCTCGAGGAAGCGGCGGAGGGTCCACACCGGAAGCTGATGGCTCACGCACACGGCTTCGCGGCCCACGGCGGCGACACGAGCGGCGTTGACCGCGGCCAGCATGCGGTGCGCGATCTGCAGGTAGGGCTCACCCCACGAGGGGGTGAACGGGTCGCGCAGCTTCCACCAGTGCCGCGGGCGGCGCAGCGCCCCGTCGCCGACGGCCACGCGCAGGCCCTCGAACTGGTTGCCCGCCTCGACGAGGTTCTCGTCCGTCGCCACCGGCAGGCCGTGCTTGTCCGCGATGGGCTGGGCGGTCTGCTGGGCCCGCTCGAGCGGGGAGGCGACGATGTGCGCGATGTCGTGGTCGGCGAGGGCCGAGGCCACCGACCGGGCCTGCGCCTCCCCGGTCACGGACAGCCGGAAGCCGGGCAGCCGGCCGTAGAGGATGCCGCTGGGGTTGTGCACCTCGCCGTGCCGGAGCACGTGCACGATGGTGCGGGTCTCGGACGGGGCAGGTTCGGTCACGTGGGAGTTCCTCGGGTGTGCGGCGGGTGTGGACGGCCTGGAAGGGGCGCGCTCAGGCGGTGGCGGCGGCCGCCGCCTTCGCGGCGTGCGGCAGTGCGTCGGCGATGCGGGAGAACGCGTCGTCGTCGAGCGCGGACGAGACGAACCACGTCTCGAACGCGCTCGGCGGGGCGTAGACGCCGTGGTCGAGCAGGGCATGGAAGAACGCCGGGAACCGCCACGTCTGCGCGGCCTTGGCCTGCGCGTAGTCGGTGACCGGCTCCTCGGTGAAGAACACGCTGAGCATGGTGCCGGCGAACTGGACCCGGTGGGCCACGCCCTCCGCCGTCAGCGCCTCACCGAGCATCCGTCCGAGGGTGGTGGCGTTGCGGTCGAGCGCGGCGTAGGCGTCGCTGTCGGCGGCGCGCAGGCTGGCGAGGCCGGCGGCGACGGCGACCGGATTGCCCGACAGGGTGCCGGCCTGGTAGACGGGCCCGGCCGGCGCGAGATGGGCCATCACGTCGGCGCGGCCGCCGAACGCGGCCGCGGGCAGTCCGCCGCTCATCACCTTGCCGAACGTCATGAGGTCACCGGCGACGCCGTCGATGCCGTACCACCCGGCCGGTCCCGCCCGGAACCCGGTCATCACCTCGTCCATGATCAGCAGCGCGCCGTGCTCGCGGGTCAGCTCGCGCAGACCGGCGTTGAAGCCGGGCAGCGGCGGGACGGTGCCCATGTTGCCGGCCGCGGCTTCGGTGATCACCGCCGCGATCTTCCCCGGTTCGGCCGCGAACGCCGCGCGCACCGCCTCGAGGTCGTTGTACGGCAGGACGATGGTGTCCTCGGCCTGGGCGCCCGTCACACCCGGCGACGTCGGCAGCCCGAAGGTGGCGACGCCGGAGCCGGCGTCGGCGAGCAGGGCGTCGACGTGACCGTGATAACAGCCCGCGAACTTGACGATCTTGGTCCGGCCGGTGAATCCGCGTGCCAGTCGCACCGCACTCATCGTCGCCTCGGTACCGGAGTTGACGAGCCGGACCTGCTCGACGGGCTCGATGCGGGCCACGATCTCCTCGGCGAGTTCCACCTCACCGGCGGTCGGCGCGCCGAACGACAGCCCGGTCGTGGCGGCACTGCGCACCGCGTCGACGACGGCCGGGTGCGCATGGCCGAGGATCATCGGCCCCCACGAACACACCAGGTCGACATACGAATTGCCGTCCACGTCGGTCAGGGTGCAGCCGGATGCGGAGGCGACGAAGCGCGGGGTGCCGCCGACCGATCCGAACGCGCGGACCGGCGAGTTCACACCCCCGGGAATCACCTTCGACGCCCGGTCGAACAGTGCGGTGGAAACGGAGTCGCGGGCGCGAGATGCATCGGGGGTCGCAGTCACGACCTCCAGTGTCCCAGTTTCGCGGGATTTGCCAAAAGGCGCGGGCCCTGCAACGGCGGTCGTTGCGGTAGGAATGTGACCATGGTCTCGTTCGACGACGTCCGTACCGCCCTCGCCGACCGGTTCCGGGTCGTCACCGCCGCGTTGTCCGCCGACGGTCGTGAGGTACTTCTCACCGGACCGGTGGACGTCGGCCTGGAGGTCGGCGGATTCGCGGTCGTCGAACTCGACGACGAGCGCCGTCTCGCCGTGCAGGTCCGCAGCGTGCGCATCGTCGAGCGCGAGGGCGCGGACGTCGACGTCGCCGTGGACGAACCGGGTCTGCCGGTGCGCTCCGTGCGCGGCCGCGCCATGGTGCGGACGCTGGCGGGGTCCGCGAGTGTGCTGGGCGTGTTCGGCGACGACCGGTTCGCCGCCACGGCGGAAGTCGCCCCGTTTCCCGAGCGGCATGTGCGCCCGGCCACCGCGGCCGAGACGGCGACGCTCGCGGCCGCCCTCACCGGCAGTCTCGACGTCGGCACCCTGCTGCACGCCCCGGCCGTGGCGGCGCGGCTGCACCCGGCGGGCTTCGCCCGGCACACCTTCATGTGCGGCCAGTCCGGCTCCGGCAAGACGTACACCACCGGCGCGGTCCTCGAGCGGCTGCTCGCCGCGACGACCCTGCCGATCGTGGTGCTCGACCCCAACTCCGACCACGTACACCTCGGCCGGCTGCGGGATCCGGAGGACGACTCCCCCGCCGCGCAGCGGCATCGCGGGGCCGCCACCGGAGTGCGGGTGGTACGGGCCCGCGGCACCGGCTCCGACCACCTGCTGTGCCTGGACCTGAGCGACCTTCCCCTCGTCGCGCAGGCGCTGCTGCTGCGCCTGGACCCGGTGCACGATCTCGACGAGTACTCGGCCCTGCGCCGCGTCACCGCTGCCCTCGACGCGCCCTACTCCGTCGCGGACGTGCGGTCCGCGGCGGCGGCGGACCCCGCGACGGAGCGTCTCGCGACCCGCATCGACAATCTGGGGATCGCGTCGTGGGAGCTGTGGCGGCGAGGGGAGGAACGCTCGGCCGCCGAACTCGACGTGCGCACGGGCCGGTGCTTCGTGATCGATCTCGGCAGTCTGAACAGCCCCGGGGAGCGCGCCGCGGTGTCCCTCGGGCTGCTGGGCCGGCTGTGGATGCTGCGACGGCGGCGCCTGCCGATGCTCGTCGTGGTGGACGAGGCCCACAACATCCTGCCGTCGGTCACGGCGGATCCGTTGTTGTCGAGCACCGCGGATCTGGGGGTGCTCATCGCCGGCGAGGGACGCAAGTTCGGGCTGCACCTGTTCGTGGCGACGCAGCGGCCGGGGAAGGTGCATCCGAACGTCGTCTCCCAGTGCGACAACCTGCTCCTGATGCGGATGAACGGCAGCACCGACATCGAGGAGCTGTCCCACCTGTTCTCCCACGTCCCCCCGGCGATGCTGCAACGCGCCACCACCTTCGGACTCGGCCAGGCACTGTTCGCCGGGCCGATCGCCCCGACTCCGCTGCTCGCGCGCGTCGGCACCCGGGTCAGTCCGGAAGGGGGCGCGGACGTGCCGACGGACTGGGCGCATGCCGCAGCCGATACCGACGTTCGCACATACCCACACGACGGGCTCGAATCGTCCTAATGTCGGTCCATGACGACCACAGCTGAGCACATCCGCATCACCCTGGACGGCGCGTGGCGGCAGGCACGCGAGCGGGCACGCACGGACCTGGACCGGCCCGAGTTCGCCCCGCACTACACACCGGACCTGGACGAGGCCCGGGCGATCACGCTGAAGCAGATGCGGATGCTCGCGGAATCCGGCTACGCCCGGGCGGGCTTCGCGAAAGCGGTGGGCGGCGGCGGCGACGCCGGCGGCGCGGTGGCGTCGATCGAGATGCTCGCCATGTCGGACCTGTCCCTGATGGTCAAGGCCGGTGTGCAGTGGGGTCTGTTCGGCGGCGCGATCGAGAATCTCGGCACGGCCCGGCACCACGACCGCTACATCGGCCCGCTCATCGATCTCGATCTGCTCGGCTGCTTCGCGATGACCGAGACCGGCCACGGCTCCGACGTCCAGTCGCTCGAGACGACGGCCTCGTACGACCCGGGCACCGAGGAGTTCGTCGTCCACTCCCCGACCCCGTCCTCGCGCAAGGACTACATCGGCGGGGCGGCACAGCACGCGACGGTCGCCGCGGTGTTCGCACAGCTGATCACCGGCGGCAAGTCCCAGGGCGTGCACTGCTTCGTCGTGCCGATCCGCGACGAGAACGGCGACGATCTGCCCGGGGTCACCACCTCCGACTGCGGCCACAAGGGTGGCCTGCCGGGCGTGGACAACGGCCGGATCATGTTCGACCACGTGCGGATTCCCCGGGAGAACCTGCTCAATCGGTACGCCGACGTCGAGCCCGACGGCACCTACGTCTCGGCGATCGAGAATCCGAACCGCCGCTTCTTCACCATGGTGGGCACGCTCGTGCGGGGCCGGGTCACCGTCGGCGGCTCGGCCGGTGCCGCGGCCCGCGTCGCGCTGTCGGTCGCCACGCGGTACGCGCTGCAGCGCCGCCAGTTCAGCGCCCCCGGCGACGAGAAGGAAGTGCTGCTGATGGACTATCTGGTCCATCAGCGCCGCCTGCTGCCGCTCATCGCCAAGTCGTATGCGCTGACCTTCGCGCAGAACGAGCTGATCTCCACCATGGACCGGATCCAGACCACGCCCGTCGAGGAGGTGGATCCGCAGGAGCAGCGTGAGCTCGAAGGCCGCGCCGCCGGGCTGAAGGTCGCCAACACCGCCCACGCGACGCGCGCCATCCAGGAGTGCCGTGAGGCCTGCGGCGGTGCCGGGTACATGGCCGAGAACCGGCTCACCGCGCTGAAGGCGGACACGGACGTGTTCACCACCTTCGAGGGCGACAACCACGTGCTGACCCAGCTCGTCGCCAAGGAACTCCTCACCGCCTACGCGGACGAGGTCCGCGGCATGAGCCCGGTGGAATGGATGAAGTTCGCCGCGGTCACGGTGTCGGACATCGTCAAGAAGCGCACCGCCGCCCAGCAGATCCTCCAGACGCTCGTCGACACCCGGAAGGACAACGAGGAGGACGGCAGCCTCTTCGATCGGGGCACGCAGATGGCAATGTTCGAGGACCGGGAACAATACCTGCTCTCGACGGCGGCGCGGCGACTGCAGGCCGCGTCGAACCGCGAGGAGAACCTGTTCGACGCCTTCAACTTCGTGCAGGACCACGTGCTGCACGCGGCGCGCGCCCACATCGACCGGGTCGTGCTCGAGGCGTTCGTCGCCGGGATCGAGTCGTGTCCCGACGAGGAGGCCCGCGAGCTGCTGTCGGACCTGTGCGATCTGTACGCGCTCAGCGTCATCGACGAGGACAAGGCCTGGTACATGGAGCACCGGCAGCTGTCGGTGGAACGGGCGAAGGCGGTGCTGCGCGGCATCAACGAGCGCTGCCGGACCCTGCGTCCCCACGTGACGACCCTCGTCGAGGGCCTCGGCGTGCCGGAGCACCTGCTCGGGTCGGCGATGCTCGACGGCCCGGGCACGGACGCCGGTCGCCTCGGCTGACCCGCCGGGCCGGGTGCGGGATTCAGACCAGTGCCAGCACCCGGCACGGCCCACCGGTGCCGCCGGCGTGCTTCGGCGCGCCGACGACGACGGTCGCGCCGCGTGGCGGCACGGCCGCGAGGTTCGCCATCGCCTCGATGCCGTAGCGGCCCGCGCCGAGCAACTCCACGTGGGCGCCGACCTCGCCCGACCGGTCGAGGCTCAGGGTGTCGACGCCGAGCCCCACGACGTTCCGTTCGTGCACGAGCATGCGCACGGCCTCGCGGTCGAAGCCCGGTGCGTGCGGGATGCGCAGTGCGTCGGCGTTGACGAAGCGGCCGGGGTCGGCGAGGCGGGCCTCCCATCCCGAGTGCATCGCGACGAAGGCGGCCGGCGGGATCGGGCCGTGTTGCCGCTCCCACGTCGCCACGTCGTCGACGGTGACCACCGCGTCGTCGTCCTGCGCGGCCTTGCCGGCGATGTCGACGACGGCGAGCGGGGCCACGAAGTCGCGCACCGGCAGCGCCTCGACGGTCGCGCCGCCGCGCACGATGTGGGCCGGGGCGTCGAGATGGGTGCCGGTGTGCTCCCACAGCGACATCACGTTGACGGCGAACCGTCCGGTGTCGAACGTGGCCACGGGACGCATCGCGAACCGCTCGTTGCCGGGCCACACCGGGAACTGCGGGGTCAGCGTGTGGGTCAGGTCGATCACCGCGTCGGCCCGCACGGCGGCCGTGTCCCCGCCGGCTCGTGCCGGCGCCGCGGCGGCGGTCGCCGCGCCCAGACCCGCGGCGCTCACGCCGAGGGCGGCGAGGAAGGACCGGCGGCCGAACCGCGGCCGGCCGTCCTCGATTTCGCGGTACACCCGGTCGAGCACGGTCGGTGAGCACATTCGTCTCGGCCTCTCAGTCGGCGGGTTCCACCAGCAGGACCCGGTCGTCGCGGCCGTTGTCCGTCGTGACGAGCAGCGCCCCGTCGGGTCGTGCGGTCACCGACCGCAGCCGGCCGAACCGCCCCTCGAGCGCCGTCGCGGTCTCGTCCACCGACCGGCCGTCGGCGGTGAGTTCGAGGAACAGCAGTTTCTCCTGCTGCTGGCTCGTGATCACCAGCGCGCCGTCCCAGCCCTGCCAGCCGGCGCCGGAGACGAACGTGCCGCCGGGAGTCGCGAGGGTGGGGGCACCGGAACTCCACACGGCCCCGATCGCTCCCGGCACGCGGGCCGGATCGGTCATGGGCACCGACTCGTCGTAGACGAACGGGAAGCGGTCGGGGCGGTACCCGTAGTTGCCGCCGGGCTGCAGGAGATTCACCTCGTCGTCGCGGACGGTGCCCTGCTCGACGGCATAGAGCTCGCCGCTCCCGGGACGCAGCGCCAGTCCCTGCACGTTGCGGTGCCCGAGAGTGAACACGGGGCTGCCCGGGTCGGGGTTTCCCGCCGCCGGGGTGCCGTCGGGATCGATGTGGAGCACCTTGCCGCCCAGGCTGTTCCGGTCCTGAGGCACCTGGGGGTGGGCGGT
This sequence comes from Rhodococcus ruber, assembly GCF_016804345.1. Classification (NCBI taxonomy): domain Bacteria; kingdom Bacillati; phylum Actinomycetota; class Actinomycetes; order Mycobacteriales; family Nocardiaceae; genus Rhodococcus; species Rhodococcus ruber. The sequence goes on from NZ_CP044211.1 coordinate 4,377,496, forward strand.
GTCGCCCGTCCCGACGAACAGCGACCCGTCGGGATGGGCGAGCAACCGGCACCCGCCGTGCCGGCCGCCCTGCCCGACCGGGATGCCGGCGAGCACCGTGGCGCCGCGGGTCAGCTCCGTCCATCCGGGATCGACCGTCCAGGACTGCACGCGGATGTCGGTGCCGTCGGGGCCGCGGTGGCCCTGACAGCTGTAGAGGGTCCGGCTCGTCCCGAAATCCGGTGCCAGCGCCAGACCCATCAGGCCGGTCTCGCCCTCGGCGTACAGGCCGGACAGGTCGGCGCGCACCTCCCGGATCCCACCGTCCGGATCCCGGACCACGAAGCGGCCCCGCCGTTCCCCGGTCAGGATCGTCCCGTCCGGAGCGGCGACGACGTCCCAGGGCTTGCTCAGCCCCTCCATCAGCGGCGTCACGGTCAGCTCGGGCAGCGCGCCCGCCTCGGGTGGCGCCGCGTGGGCGCTCGGCGTCCCGGCCGCGAGCACGCCGACTGCGATCGCCGCCGCACATCTCCCCGAGATTCGCACGCGCATCTCCTCGTCGTCGGATCCCGGCGATGCTACGGAAGACGATGCGCCGGACGGCGACGACACGCGCGGCGGCGTCAGATTCGTTCGGGTTCCGCTGCGGAGGCGTCCGCGGGTGCCGACCGGTTCCGGTGCGCGCGCGCCGGACCCGCGCGGCGCGCGGCGAGCACGCCGAGCACCGCCACGGCAGCGAACCCGAACAGCAGCAGCCGCGCCGAACGCACGTCGGACGGTTGTCCCGCGTTGACGAGGACTCCGGCCAGTGCTGCGCCGAACGCGTTCGCGATCAACTGGACGGTGTTGATCGCAGCGGACGCCTTGCCGCTGTCGCGCGGGTCGGCGACGGCGTTCATCGCGCCGACCGCGAGGTGCGGCCACGCGATGCCGATGCCCGCGCCCGCGACGACCAGTCCCGTGACCCACACCGTGACCGCAGCCGGTCCGGCCTCGTCACGCACGGCGGCCGCCATGAGCGCGAGACCGAGGCCGACGAGCACCGGAGCACTCACCACGGTTCGGGGCGCGGACGCCGAGGCGCTCGGGATCTCGCCGAGCGTCCACCCCACCGCGAGGGCGGCGCCGAGGAAGCCGGCGGCCAGCGGCGCGAGGCCGGCGAGGCGCTGCCCGAACAACGGGACGAACGTCTCGGCGGTCGAGACGACCGCCAGCACTGCGATCGTCAGGTACACCCAGCGCAGCCGGGCGGTGGTGAACGTCGCCGCCGGCAGGATGCCGTGCGGGCTGCGGCGGTCGACGGCGACGAACGCGACCACGGCGGCGGACGCGACCGCGAGCAGGGCGATCGTGGGCGCACCGCCGGTCACGACGGCGGCCACGCCGACCGCCAGGGCCGCGGCGGTGAGCAGGGCCAGCGAAACGAGCGGAATCCTGCCGGCAGCGCGCGATCCGCGGGCGTGCGCCGGCAGGGCGAACGGCACCGCGGCTGCGACCGCGAGCGTGCAGACCAGTAACGCGCCGAACGCCCATCGCCAGGCGTGGAACTGGGCGAACACGCCGCCGACGGCGGGTCCCGCGAAGGTCCCCACACCCCACATCGCCGATACGAGCGCCGCGGCGCGGCTCCAGAGACGTTCCGGCAGAGCACTGTTCAGTACTGCGTAGCCGAGTCCGGCGAGCAGGCCGCCACCGAGCCCCTGGACCGCCCGGCCCGCCAGCAGCGCCTCCATGGACGGTGCGAGCGCGCACACGAGGGTGCCGGCCGCGAAAGACCCGAGCCCCATGAGGTAGGCGCCCCGGGGTCCGCGGACGGCGAGGGTCCGGGCCACGGCCGTCGAGGAGATCACCGACGCGAGCAGGAACACCGTCGCCGTCCACGCGTAGTAGGCGTGGCCGCCGATCTCCTCGACCGCGGTCGGCAGCAGGCTCGTGGTGAGGTACACGTTGGTGGCGTAGAGGGCAACTCCGCCGGCGAGAACCGCTGCCGTACCGAGGTATTCGCGTCCGAGAAGTTCCGACCAGGCGCCGGCGCGAGTCGTGGATCCGTGCATGACGGTGACTGTAGAGTCTCAAGTGCACTCGAGATCAAGCGCGGGGAACGGAGTCGTGATGAGCCGCACGAGCGAAGAACTGCTGGCGATCGGTGAAGTCTCCCGGCGCACCGGAGCCGCCGTGTCTGCGATTCGCTACTACGAGTCGCTGGGACTCGTGACCGCACACCGCACCGCAGGCGGCACGCGCCGCTTCCCCCGGCACACGATCCGGCGCATCTCGATCATCCAGTTGGCGACCCGGTTCGGCATTCCGCTTGCCGAGGTGGCCGAGGTGTTCTCGGCGCTGCCGGCCGAACGGCCCCCGACCCGACGGGACTGGATGCGCATCTCGCGGGCGTGGCACGAGCGACTCGAGGAGCGCAAGCAGGCGATCGACCGGATGCAGCGCGAACTGGCGGGGTGCATCGGCTGCGGCTGCCTGTCGCTGCAGGCGTGCACACTGTTCAATCCGGGCGATCGGCTGGGCAAGGACGGCGCGGGCGCGCGGCGCGTCGACCCAGGGGCACGTTAGACGGGGGCGATTCGCAGCACCCTGTCGTCGGAGCCGTTGTCGGTGGTGACGAGGAGCGAGCCGTCGGGCAGTGGGGTGAGCGACCGCAGGCGCCCGTACTCCCCCTCGAGCAGGTCGGTCGATTCGGTCACGCTGCGGCCGTCCTCGGACAGGCGCAGCAGCAGCAGCTTCTCGTCCTGCTGGCTGCTGACGACGAGCGCGCCGGACCACGGGCCCCACCCCGGTCCGGCCGCGAACGCCAGCGCGGGGGTGGCGATGGTGGGCGACCCGGAACTCCACACCGCCGGGATCGCGCCGGGGACGCGCTCGGGATCGGTCATCGGCACCGACTCGTCGTACATTCCGGGTTCCCGGTCGGGTCGCCAGCCGTAGTTGCCGCCCGGCACGAGCAGGTTGACCTCGTCGTCGCGGCTGCTGCCCTGCTCGACCGCGTAGAGCCGCCCGGTGCCGGGCTGCAGCGCCAGCCCCTGCACGTTGCGGTGGCCGAGGGTGAACACCACGCTGCCCGGGTCGGGGTTGCCGGGGGCCGGCGACCCGTCGGGGTTCAGGTGCAGCACCTTGCCGCCGAGGCTGCCGGGGTCCTGCGGCGCCGTCGGGCGGGTGGCGTCGCCCGTGCCGATGTACAGGGTGCCGTCCGGGTGCGCGAGGATGCGGCAGCCGGCGTGGCGGCCGCCGCGCGCGACGGGCAGCCCCTCCACGACGGTGCGCTGCCGCGTCATGGTGGTCCAGCCGGGATCGACGGTCCAGGCGTAGACGCGGACGTCGTCGGGGTCGCGGTGTCCCTGGCACGTGTAGACGGTGCGGCTGACCCCGAAGTCGACGGCGAGCGCGACGCCCATGAGGCCGGTCTCCCCCACCGCGTACAGGTCCGACAGGTCGGCGCGCAGCTCCTCGACGCGCCCGTCGGGCCGGCGGACGACGAACCGGCCCGAGCGTTCACCGGTCAGCAACGTCCCGTCGGGGGCCTGCACCACGTCCCACGGATGGTCGAGACCGTCGACGACGGTGGTGACGGTGACCCGCGGCGGGGTTCCCGCGTCGGGGACCGCGGTGGGTGCGCCCGAGAGCACCGTCCGCGCGGGCTCCTCCGACGCGCACGCGGTCAGCGCGCAGGCCAGCGCCGCAGCGCACAGTCCGTGGGCGATCCGCATGCCGATCGGCTCCTCGGTGGTCAGGGTTTGAGGACGAGGCGCGCTATGGCGTCCGAGGCCTCCTGGATCTTCGCGTCGGCCTCGGGTCCGCCCTGCCGGGCGGCGTCGACGACGCAGCCGGCCAGGTGCGCGTCGAGCAGCTTGAGCGAGACCGTCTGCAGGGCCTTGGTGACGGCGGAGACCTGGGTCAGGACGTCGATGCAGTAGCGGTCGTCCTCGATCATCCGGGCGATGCCCGCGACCTGCCCCTCGATGCGGCGCAGGCGCTTGAGCAGGTCCTCCTGGTGCGGGGTGTATCCGGCCATACTCGTATCGTACCCCTAGGGGGTATTAGAGCAAGGGCGGATCGGCGCGCTCGGCCAGCACCGCCTCGAGTTCGGACCGCAGCCGTTCGTGGTCCCGGGCCCACGCCCGCACCAGGGCGCCACCCCGCAACCGCAGGCCGACGGCCGTCCGGCCCCGCGGCACGTTCGCCAGCTCCCCCAACGGCCGGGCGGTCTCCCACCGCTCGGGATCCCGGGCCCGGGGATCGGCCGCGGACAGCACCGCCTCGATCTCCTCGAGCGGCAGTTCCTCGGTCCCGAGGCGCAGCGTCTTCGCGGTCAGCTCCACGCTCACGTGCCGCCGGGCCGCGACGACCATCACGTACGCGAAGCCGCTGAGCACCAGAGCGATCACCGGCAGTGCGACCCAGTGCACCACCGGCCCGGTCGCCAGTTCGACGACGAGCGCGACGAGGCACAGCACCGGCCCGAACGCCACGGTGCGCCAACGGCCACCGGGCTCGTGGAAGCGGGGCTCGGCCGACTCGTTCACGTCGTGATCAGGCGCTGAGCATGCCCGGAACGACGACCAGCACCAGCGTCACCACGCCCAGGACGGCGATGAGGCCGATCAGGACCAGCTCACGACGACGACCGTAGGGCCGGGGCTCCACCTGCATGAAAGTCCTCTTCGCTCGTCGGAAACGACCGCGCGGGCCGTGGGTCGTCAGACACCGTACTCCGCGCGCTCGTCGGGTCAGCTCGGGGGCAACCGGAGGAAGTACAGATTCGGCTCGCGGCGGTGCATGAGCACGATCGCCCCGACCGAACACACCCCCTGCAGGATGCTCACCAGACCGATCACGAGGCCGGCACCGCCGCCCAGCGCACCCACGCCGAACACCGTCGGGATCGCCGTGACGGTCAGGAAGACACCGATCATCGTGAGCAGCATGCGCGCCCAGTTCCGGCCGCGCCGCATCGCGAAGGCCACGAGCAGGAACAGGCCGGTGAACACGAGCCCCAGGACGGCGGTGATGCCGAATCCCAACGGCAGCAACGATTCCACCGTCTCGCGCGGCATGTCCACCGGTGGCGTCTGCCGGGCCAGTTCCGCCGTCATCTGGTCGACGAACTCGTCCCGGCGCTCCCACATCAGCAGCACACTCGCGCCGAGGTACACCAACCCCAGGACCGCGACCGCGCACCACAACTGGAACGCGGTCTCGACGTCCACGGGAGTGGGGCGCCGCTGCGCCGGTGCCGGCCCGGGCGGGGTGTCCGGCGGCCCGGGCCACTGCGACGGTTCGGGCGTGCTCACGAGAGCCGGCCCGCGACCTCGGCCGCCCAGTACGTGAGCACGATGTCGGCACCGGCGCGGCGGATGCTCGTCAGCGACTCCAGGATCGCCGTATCCCGGTCGATCCAGCCGTTCTGCGCGGCAGCGGTGATCATCGCGTACTCGCCCGAGATCTGATACGCCGCGACGGGCACGTCCGAGCGGTCGGCGACCTCGCGCAGCACGTCGAGGTACGACATCGCGGGTTTGACCATCACCAGGTCGGCGCCCTCGGCGAGATCGAGATCGACCTCGCGCAGCGCCTCCCGGCGGTTCGCCGGATCCTGCTGGTAGGTGCGCCGGTCGCCCTCGAGCGAGGACCCCACCGCGTCCCGGAACGGCCCGTAGAACGCGGAGGCGTACTTCGCGGAATACGCGATCTGCCCCACGTCCTGATGCCCCGCGGCGTCGAGCGCCGCGCGGATAGACGCGACCTGACCGTCCATCATCCCGCTCGGACCGAGCAGGTGCGCGCCGGCCTCGGCCTGCGCGACGGCCATCTCCGCGTACCGCTCGAGGGTGGCGTCGTTGTCCACCGCACCCGAGGCGCCCAGGACGCCGCAGTGACCATGGTCGGTGAACTCGTCGAGGCACGTGTCGGCCATCAGGACCGTCGCATCGCCGAGTTCGGCGCGCAGGTCCCGCAGCGCACGGTTGAGCACGCCGTCGGGGTCGGTGCCGCCCGAGCCGCGGGCGTCCTTGTCCTCGGCTCGCGGCACGCCGAAGAGCATCAGCCCACCCACACCGGCTTCGACCGCCGCGGTCGCCGCGGCGGGCAGCGAATCGGGGGTGTGCTGGTACACACCGGGCATCGACGGGATCTCTCGCGGCGCGTCGAGGCCGTCGGCGACGAACATCGGCAGCACCAGATGCCGCGGCTCGAGGGAGGTTTCGGCAACCAGCCGGCGCATGGCCGGGGTGGTGCGCAGCCTGCGGGGACGGACATCGGGATACATCGGCGGACTCACCTTCCGGGCAAGCCGTGCGCGGTTCCGGTAGCGGGGGCTACCGGAACCGCGCACGGGGGTCAGCGGCGGGCGCGGGACTTCTTGCGGGGCGGCGGCAATGCGCCCTCGGCCCGCAGCCGGGCGGCGTGCTCGGCGAGCGCCTCCACCAGGGGACCGATCTGCGCGGTCTCCGGCTGCACGTCCACCCGCAGCCCGAACTCGATCGCGGTCTCCGCGGTCTTCGGCCCGATGCACGCGACGATGGTGCGCGCGTGCGGCTTACCCGCGATACCCACGAGGTTGCGGACCGTCGACGACGAGGTGAAGCACACCGCGTCGAACCCACCGGTCTTGATCATCTCGCGGGTCTCGGCCGGCGGCGGTGCCGCCCGCACCGTGCGGTAGGCAGTCACGTCGTCGATCTCCCAGCCCCGCTCGCGCAGGCCCTCCGCGAGGGTCTCGGTGGCGATGTCGGCGCGCGGCAGCAGCACCCGGTTGACGGGATCGAAAACGTCGTCGTACGGGGCGAATTCGGCCAGCAGCCCCTCGCTGGACTGTTCGCCCGAGGGCACCAGCTCGGGGGTGATCCCGAACGAGCGCACCTTGTCCGCGGTCGCCTGCCCGACACACGCGATCTTCACACCCGAGAAGGCGCGAGCGTCGAGGCCGAACGCCTCGAACTTCTCCCACACCGCGCGCACCGCGTTCGTGGAGGTGAACACCACCCACTGGTAGCGGCCGTCCACGAGTCCCTTGACGGCCCGCTCCATCTGGGCCGGACTGCGGGGCGGCTCCACCGCGATGGTCGGTACCTCGATCGGGATCGCTCCGTGCGTGACGAGCCGCTCGCTCATCTCCCCGGCCTGCTCCTTGGTGCGCGGCACCAGCACCGTCCACCCGTACAGGGCGCGGGACTCCCACCACGAGAGTTTGCCGCGCTGCGAGACGATCTTGCCGACGGTGACGACGAGCGGACCGACGAGCTCGGAACCGGCGTCGTTGAGCGTGGCGAGGGTGGCTTCGACGGTGCGCTGCTGCCGGGTCGTGCCACGGACGGTGATCGCCGCCGGGGTCTGCGGCGCGAGCCCGTGCTCGACGAGGGCGCTCGCAGTCTCCGCGAGATGACCGGACGTGGCGTGCAGCACCAGCGGGCCGGGCGCGGCGGCGAGCGCCGCCCAGTCCACCTCGCCGCGCACGTCGACCTCGGTGTGGCACGAGCCCAGCGCCATACCGGCGTAGCTCGGCACGGCCGAGCCGGGGGTCAGCCCCGGCAGGACCTCGAACACCACCTGGGTGCGGGCGACGGCGTTGACCTCGGCGATCACCGAGTCGGTGGTCAGCGGGTCGCCGGCGACGAGGCGCACGACATCGTGGCCGTTCTTCGCCTCCGCGACGAGGGTTTTGGCGACCTCGGTGGGCTCGCCCAGCGCGGGACGCACCTCGGCGACGGGCTCCCCGGTCTCCGCGTCCCGGCCGGCGGTGGTGCCGACGAGCGCCACCACCCCCCTGTCGACGTCGGGGTCGGTGAAGGCGATCGTCGCGCCCGCGAGCACGTCGCGGGCACGCACGGTCAGCAGAGCCGGGTCGCCCGGCCCAGCTCCCACGAACAGGATCCGTCCGGGATTGTGCTTACGGACTCGGCTCATCGGTCATTCTCCAGTGCGGTCGAATCTGCGGTAAAGGGAAACCTGGGGTGCGGGCGGACGGCGTCAAACATCGGCCGTGCCCTGTTCCGGCGCGTCGTCCCCCCGGCTGGTCATCAGCTCACGCGCACCGAGATCGAGCAACTCGCGAGCCACCGCCCGGCCCAGTTCCTCCGCGCGCGCGGTGGCGCCGACGGCGCTCGCGCGCAGCACATCCGAGCCGTCGAGGGCGGCGGCGCAGCCGCGCACGGACAGTTCCTCGATCACGCGGCCGTCGTCGTCGAGGGATTCGACGACCTCGGCAACGGCCCCGACGGGGGCGGTGCAGCCGGCCTCGAGCTCCGCGAGCAGCGCCCGCTCGGCGACGACTGCCGCGCGGCTGGCGCGGTCGTCGAGACCGGCGAGGATCTCGATCAGTGCGGTGTCCTCCGCGCGGCATTCGACCGCGAGAGCACCCTGGGAGGGCGCCGGCAGCATCTGCACCGGTTCGAGGGACTCGGTGATCCGGTCGAGGCGGCCGATACGCGAAAGTCCCGCGCGCGCAATGACGATGGCGTCCAGTTCGCCGGACGCGACCTTCCCGAGCCGGGTGTCGATGTTCCCGCGCAGCGGCCGGATGTCGAGGCCCAGACCCATGGCGGCGAGCTGGGCACGCCGCCGCGGCGCGGAGGTGCCCACCCGCGAGCCCGGCGGCAGCTCGCCGAGGACCAGCCCGTCGCGGGCGACGAGCGCGTCGCGCGGATCCTCACGCGGCGGCACGGCGGCGATCACCAGTCGCGGATCCTGCGCGGTCGGAAGGTCCTTGTACGAATGCACGGCCAGGTCGACGTCGCCGGCGAGCAGCGCCTCACGCAGCTCGGCGGTGAAGACGCCGACGCCGATCCGCTCGACCGGGCCCGCGGTGACGTCACCCTTGGTGGTGATGACGACCAGTTCGGCGGGATGGCCGGCGGCGATCAGCGCATCCCGGACGGTGCCCGCCTGCGTCGTCGCCAGCAGGCTGCCGCGCGTTCCGATCCGCAGCGTGCGGCTGCCGGTTCCGGCTTCGATCCGGGTGTCCGATGCGACCTCGGCGCTCATGCCTGCCTTTCCTCTCGAGAAGCTCCCAGTGCTCCGGGCGACTGCTTCCGGGGCGACCGCAGCTCCGTGGTGACGGCCGGATCCAGCGCGGCCGACAGGTCGGTCGCGCCGGTCACGTCGGGAAGAGCACCGAGTTCCTTCGCCACCGGGGTGGCGACGGCCTCGGCGGCACCCGGCCGCAATTCGAACAGCTCGCGCAGCGCCTCGGCGTACTGGTCGCCGCCCGGGGTGGACGCCAGCTGCTTGACCCGCACCGTCGGCGCGTGCAGCAGCTTGTCGACGACGCGGCGCACCGTGCGGGCCACCTCGCCGCGCTGGCCGTCGTCGAGCCCCGGCAACCGGGACTCGAGCCGCAGCAGTTCGCCCTCGACGACCTCGGCGGCGCGCTGACGCAGCGCGGTGACGGTGGGGGTGACCTCGGCCAGACGCTGGGAGGCGAGATAGTCGGCGAGTTCGGCGGCCACGATCGAACGCGCGGCGTCCGTATCGGAGGCGGCGGCGCCGGCCGCGGGATCGCGCTGCAGCGACTCCATGTCGAAGACGGTGACGCCGGGCAGACCCGAGACGGCCGGCTCCACGTCGCGCGGCAGGCCGAGATCGCAGATCACCAGCGGACGGGTGCCGCGCTCGGGCTGGGCGAGGGCCCGGTGTGCGTCGGCGAGAGTGACGACCGTACCGACCGCACCCGTGCAGGTGACGGCCACATCGGCCTGCGACAACGCGGCCGCGAGCCGGTCGAACGGCAGCACGTCGGCCTCGATGCCGTTGCCGCGGGCGGTCTCGGCGAGCCGCTCGGCGCGCTCCCGGGTCCGGTTGACCACCACGATGCGCGCGATCCCGGCGCGGGTGAGGTGCGCGACGGCGAGCCCGCCCATCGCGCCCGCACCGATCACGGCGGCGGTGCGGCCGGCCAGACCGTCGAGCACGGTCGCCGCCTTGTCCAGCGCCACCGACACCACGGACGCACCCGCCGCGTCGATGCCGGTCTCGGTGTGCACTCGCTTGCCCACGCGCAGCGCCTGCTGAGCCAGCTCGTGCAGGGCCCGGCCGGCAGCCTGCTGAGCGTCGGCACTCGCGTAGGCGGTACGGATCTGGCCGAGGATCTGCTGCTCACCGACCACCATCGAGTCCAGGCCGCTGGCCACGGCGAACAGGTGCTCGGCGGCCGCCTCGCTGTAGCGCACGTACGCGTGCTTGTGCAGATCCACGAGGGTCAGACCCGAGTGCTCGGCCATGAGCTCGCTCACGTCGGCCAGCGCGCCGTGGAACGCGTCGACCACCGCGTAGATCTCCACCCGGTTGCAGGTGGAGACGATCATCGCCTCCGAGATGTGGCCGGAGGCCATCATCTTGTCGGTGAGCTTGGGTCGGTCGGTGTCGGTGACGGCCACCTTTTCGAGCACCGAGACGGGCGCGGTCCTGTGCGAGACCCCGACGAGGAGAACACTCACGGCGCAATCACCGATCCGTTTCTTGTCGCTGCCGAGGCCACTGGGCTCGGCGTTCCTGATGCGGTGAATCCGGTCGCGCCCGGCGCGGTACGCCCGGTCGCGCTCGGCGCGGTGCGCCCGGTCGCGCTCGGCGCGGTGCGCCCGGTCGCGCTCGGCGCGGTGCGCCCGGTCGCGCTCGCTCTCTGGGCGGTGAGCCGGGACGCGCCGGTCGCGGCCCGTCGTGCTTCGCCCGACGCGACCCGGCGGATGTCGGGCAGACCGGCGCGACCGCCGTCCACCGGCGTGTCGTTGCGGGCGCTGTGAAACGAGAGGACCTGCATTTCCACGGACAGATCGACCCGCCGGACCTCGACATGGTCGGGTACCTCGAGCGGTGCCGCGGCGAAGCTCAGCACGGACCGGACGCCGGACCGCACCAGCAGGTCGCATACGCCCTGAGCAGCGTCGTCCGGGGTCGCGATCACGCCGATCGTGGCGGCGAGTTCGCGGGCGGCCGCTTCGAGCCCGTCGACGTGCCGGATGGTCAGGTTGCCCACCCGGGTGCCCACCCGCGCCGGGTCGGCGTCGAACAGTCCGGCCATCGTGAAGCCGCGGCGGTCGAACCCTGCGTAGCCGGCCAGTGCGCGACCGAGATTGCCGACGCCGACGAGGACCACGCGGTGTCCCCGGTCGAGGCCGAGCGCGTTCTCGATGCGGGCCTGCAGGCGCAGCACGTCGTACCCGACGCCACGCACCCCGTTGGGGCCGAGGAAGGACAGATCCTTGCGGAGTTTCGCGGAACCGACCCCGGATGCGGTGGCGAGTTCCTCGCTCGAGACGATGAGCGTGCCCTCGTCGGCGAGCATTCCGAGGACCCGCAGGTACGTCGCGAGACGCGTCACAGTAGCCTGGGGGATGTCCCGCACGGGGACACCGGGAGACGCACCCCCGTCGACTTCGGCGACGCCGCCGCGGGCGGCATCGCCCTGCGGGGGGTGCAGCTCTGTCACGTTCGTGGCTCCTCGTCCGGCCGACGGGTACACGTCGGTCCTCACGGTGATCCGGGGGATTCGTTCACACCACGGTAACCGCTTGTGAAGCCCTGCACAAAGTTGCTCGAACGGCCCCGAATGTGCTTCTCACCTGCACCACGGTTCCGCCCGACGGTGTTCAACCGGCCAGATCGGCCCGCAATCGTGCCTCGTCGACCTCCCAGTAACTGTGCTCCCGGCTGTCGAGCAGCACCACCGGCAGACGATCGCCGAATTCGGCGCGCAGGTCGGGATCCGTCGAGGCAGCCCGATCGACATCGATGCACGTCAGGCCCGCGCCGAACTCGTCGCACAGCTGCTCGAGCAGCGCCAGCGCGGGAGCGCAGGCGCCGCAGCCGGCTCGGACGAGGAGAGTGATCTCGTGGCGGGCGCCGGGTGTGGCGGCGGGCCCGGACAGGTGTTCGCTCATGAGGTCAACTGTGCGCCATACCCCGCCGAGACGAATGTCACACCCCCGGTCCACATGCGGCAACGCGCGGAGCGGGGCACGGCGCGGGCTAGGCTGAGGCGGTCTGCCACACACGACGGCCGGCCGCCGGCAAACCCGGCCGGCAGCACTCGACGGCACGGCCGTCGCGCAACAGGGAGGTGCAGGTGCCGGAACGTCCAGTGCCACACGGCTGGGGATTCGGCGAGAACCTGGCCGGTCGCGTCAGCGAGACCCTGGCCGGTCTGATCCGGCCGGGCCGGCGCCGGCTGTGGAGCAAGTTCGGCCCCAGCGAGGCCGAGGTCCGCGCGAACCTCGCCGGACAGGCGAGTGCCGATGCCGCGCTCGCCCTGCAGGAGGCCCGCACCGAAGCCGAGCCCGTCGGCATCTCGACGACTCCCGTTCCGCAGGATCTGACCGCGGCCGCGTTCTTCGACGTCGACAACACGATGGTGCAGGGCGCGTCGATCATCCACTTCGCGCGCGGACTCGCCGCCCGCGACTACTTCACCAAGTCCGACCTGGCCGAGTTCGCCTGGCAGCAGGTCAAGTTCCGGGTCACCGGCAAGGAGAACTCGGACGACGTCGCCAGCGGCCGCGAGAAGGCGCTGTCGTTCGTCGCCGGCCGGTCCACGGCGGAGCTGGCCCGCCTCGGCGAGGAGATCTACGACGAGATCATCGCGGACAAGATCTGGCCCGGCACTCGCGCGCTGGCGCAGATGCACCTCGACGCCGGGCAGCAGGTGTGGCTGGTGACCGCCACCCCGGTCGAACTGGCGAATGTCATCGCCGAGCGCCTCGGTCTGACCGGCGCCCTCGGCACCGTCGCCGAGTCGCAGGACGGCGTGTTCACCGGCCGTCTCGTCGGCGACATCCTGCACGGCCTGGGCAAGGCCCACGCGGTGCGGGCCCTGGCGATCCGCGAGGGACTGAACCTCAAGCGCTGCACGGCGTACTCCGACAGCCACAACGACGTACCCATGCTCTCGCTCGTCGGCACGCCGGTCGCCGTCAACCCCGACGCCGACCTGCGGGAACTCGCGAAGACCCGGGGGTGGGAGATCCGGGATTTCCGCACGGCCCGCAAGGCGGCGCGCATCGGCGTTCCGACGGCGCTGGCTCTCGGTGCCGCGGGGGGCGCGCTCGCCGCCGCTCTCGGCCGTCGCCGCGACTCCGCGGCGTGACGGCCGGACTCAACCGAGGAATACGTTGCGCCGTTTGGTGAGCAACCGGTACAGCGTCTGCTGGATGGTCTCCCGCACGTGGTCGGTCACCTCGAACAACACCATCGGATCCTCCACCGCGGCATCGTCGTAGACGTCGGTGGCGATCGGACTACCGAACTCGATGTACCACTTCGAGGGCAGCGGCACGATGCCCAGCGGGCCTAGGGCCGGGAACAACGGGGTGATCGGGAAGTACGGAAGACCGAGGAGCCGGGCGATGGACGTCAGGTCGGCGATCTTCGGGTAGATCTCCTCCGAACCCACGATCGAGCAGGGCACGATCGGTGCCTTCGTCTGGAGCGCAGCCGAGACGAAGCCCCCGCGCCCGAACCGCTGCAGCTTGTAGCGTTCGCTGAACGGCTTGCCGAGACCCTTGTACCCCTCGGGGAACACCGCGACCACCTGATCCTCGCGCAGGAGCCGCTCGGCGTCCGGATGGCACGCGAGGGTGTGCCCCGCCTTGCGGGTGACGCTGCCGACGACCGGCATACCGAAGGCGAGGTCGGCGGCGAGCATACGCAGGGGACGGTGGGCGAGGTCGTGCACCGCGACGGAGGTCATCAATGCGTCCACGGGCAAGGTGCCGGCATGGTTGGCGACGATCAGCGCGCGCCCGTCGGCCGGGATGTTCTCGATGCCCCGCACTTCGACACGGAACCACTTCTCGAACAGCGGCCGCAGCGCCGGCAGCAGGACGTTGTCGGTGAAATGCGGGTCGAAGCCGAAGTCGTCCACCTCGTAGTCGCCGGTGATCCGTCGCCGCAGGAACTCGGCGGTGCCGGTGATCTGCCCGACCAGTTTGTGCCGCAGGTCGTCGAGGAACCCGTCCGCCGCCGTCTCCTGCACCGGCGCCGCGGGCGGTTCGGGTGGGATCGGGGAGCCGTACGTCGACGGGTGACCGGAACCGGCGCCCGGGCGTGCACCCGCCCGTCGTGCCGACCCCGCTCCCCCGTGGAGTGGAATCACCTTGGCCACTTCTGTCATCGCGCCTCCATTCGCTCTCCGAGCGCCGAGAGCAGGATCGACTCGGTTCGATCGACCCATTCCGTCCTGACGACCTGCCGCAGCCCGACGCTGCGAGCGTAGTCGTCGAGGGCCTGCCTCGTGGTCCACCTCGGCTCGAAGCCGAGTTCGGTGCGCATCCGCGTGGTGTCCAGCCCGCGCCCGAAGTGGAAGTAGTCGAGTTCTTCCTTGTTGAACGACTTCATCACCGGCCCCATCAGCGCCTGCCCGACGGTGCGGAACAAGCCGTAGGGCATCGGCACGGTCAGTCCGCCGGCCCGCCGCACGGCCTGCGACATCATCACGATGCCGTCCCCGGCGACGTTGTAGGTCCCGGACTGGCCGGCGACGGTGGCTCGCTCGAGCGCCGAGAGCGCATCCTCCTCGTGCAGCAACTGCAACCGGGCATCGCGGCCGAGAATGGTGGGCACGATCGGGGAGGTGAGGTATCGCGAGACGGAGCCGGGCAGGTGGTTGCCCACCGTCGGGGCCAGGCGCAGGATCGTCGCCGCGATGTCCGGCCGCCGGCGTGCCATCCCGCGCAGGTAGCCCTCGACCTCGATCATGTCGCGGGCGAAGGCGCCGGTCGGACGGCGGCGCGCGCTCATCTCCTCGGTGAACTTCGCGGGGTCCTTCGCGCTCGATCCGTACACCACCGACGACGAGCGCAGCACGACGCGTCGCACGGACGGGGTCTTCTGGCACACGGCGAACAACTGCATCGCGCCGAGGACGTTCATGTCCTTCATGGCGGCGCGACTGCCGGACTTCGGCGCCTTGGTGAGGGTGGACGTGTGGACGACGGTGTCGACGTCCATGTTCCGGATGACCTTGCCGATGAGGGGGTTGCGGATGTCGGCGAGCACGAACTCGGCGCGGCCCATGCGCCGCAGCATGTCCTTGGTGGGCGACTGGGTGTCGACCGCGATGACGCGTTCGACGTCCGGGTGCTGGGCCAGACGGGTGACCAGGTACCCGCCGAGGAATCGGCTCGCGCCGGTGACCAGAGCCACCCTCGGCGGGTCGATGCCGTCGATCTCCGAACTCACCCACTCACCCCCTGCTGTCACTCCGGTCTCTCACGATACGGTGACTCTCGCAACAGAGCATTACACCGGCGTAACCGATCACTGGAAAGACCCGGAGGCGGGACGTTCGTCCTCAGCCACCCGGACTCCGCATACCACCCGGATCGGGCGTTCCGCGGACGACCTCGTGACGGGCCGTCGGCACAGACGCTCGATGCCCGCCACCACACGGGTGACGGGCATCGGGGAATCGATCTACTTGCCGAGTTTACGACGCTGCACTCGGGTGCGGCGGAGCAGCTTACGGTGCTTCTTCTTCGACATGCGCTTGCGGCGCTTCTTGATCACAGAACCCATCTGGGTTTCCCTCACGTTCTCTCTAGCGTTCCTGCGCGCACGCCGGTGACGTACGCCTGTAGTCGACGCTGGGCCGCGTGGTGACGAGCTCAGCGCCTCACGACACCGGGTGGCCGGTACGACGACAAGCAATCGTACCGGGGCGGGTTTCGAGTAGTGAAACCGAGGTCCGCTCCGGGCTCCGATTGCGGCCGTCGACCGCTCAGCCGACGTCGAAGTAGGACGTTTCCAGGTAATCGTGCACGGCCTTGGCGTGCACCCGGAACGAACGTCCCACTCGCACGGCGGGCAGTTCCCCGCTGTGCACCAGCCT
This sequence comes from Rhodococcus ruber, assembly GCF_016804345.1. Taxonomy (NCBI): domain Bacteria; kingdom Bacillati; phylum Actinomycetota; class Actinomycetes; order Mycobacteriales; family Nocardiaceae; genus Rhodococcus; species Rhodococcus ruber. The sequence continues at coordinate 4,393,301 of NZ_CP044211.1, forward strand.
GTACACGGTCATCTTCGACACCCGCATCAGCGCCGCCACTTCGGCGACGGTGAGGAACTGGGTGCCGGAGAGAACCGACTGACCGTCCTCGGGTTGACCCTTCGACGGTTTGCTTCCAGATACCATTACACACCTCCGGCACGTCCCGCGCCGCCGGCTTCCCCTCCGGCGGAACAGACACGCACGTGCTCAATCGAGCTTAGCGTGACCAATGGTTCCCGTGCGACGATGCGGACGACCAATTTCCTCAATCGGCGGACGAACCGAGTGCCGCAGAGCGGTCCCGGGCGGCCGCGAGGGCCTCGTAGAACGCCGTCCGCACGCCGCCGCGCTCGAGTTCCCGGATCGCCGCCGCGGTGGTTCCACCCGGCGATGTCACCGCCGCGCGCAGGTCGGCGGCGTTCTCCCCCGACCGGGCGAGCATGGCCGCCGAGCCGGTCATCGTCTGCACCACGAGCTCGGTCGTCGTCGCCCGCGTCAGTCCCAGGGCGACGCCCGCGTCGATCATCGCCTCGGCGACGAGGAAGAAATATGCCGGACCGGAACCGGACACAGCGGTCACCGCGTCGATCTGGGACTCGGGAACCACCGTCACGGTCCCCACCGACTCCAGGACCTCACGTGCCAGCGCCAGGTGGTCGGGCTTGACGTGCCGGCCGGCGGCGATCACGCTCGCGCCCTCCCCCACCAGCATCGGGGTGTTGGGCATGACGCGCACAACCGGCGATCCGGCCGGCAGCCGGTTCTCGTACCGGGACGTGGGCACGCCGGCGACCAGCGACATCAGCAGCTTCTCGCGTTCGCTGTCGAGGTCTGCCTTGCCCAGATCGGCGAGCACGACGTCGACGTCGCCCGGCTTGACCGCGATCACCAGCACGTCCGCACCTTCGGCCGCGTCGGCGATCGAGTCGGTGACCCGGATCGAGTACTCGGCGGTGAGCTCCTCGCTCCGCGCCGGGAACTTCTCGACGACCACCAGATCCTTGGTCGCGAATCCACTCTGCAGCAGCCCCGAGACCAGCGCCTCACCGATCCTGCCGCCGCCGATCACCGCAATTCTCGTCATGGGCAACAGCCTGCCACGGCCGCTGCCGGGGCCCGCATCGCCCCGACGATCAGCGCGGGACCATGGCGAGCTGACGGCTCTGCACGACGACGGCGCCGGTGGCATCGACGACGGTGTGGTCCTCCTCGAACCAGGCGTTGCCCAGGACCGTGCTGTCGGCCATGATCCGCAGCCAGCCGGGCGCCGGCAGTCGCCGCAGGTACGCGGTGAGCTGCACGGTCGGCGCCCAGCCGAACAGGCCCCGGTTCATGGTGACCGGAGCCGAGATGTCCCCGGCCATGAGCGCGAACAGCGCGGCGGTGTCGACGTCGGCCTCGTCCCCCGGCCACGGCCGCGCCCACATCCGCACCACCGGTTCACCCTGCTCTCCCGCGAGGAAACGGGCACTGGTCTCGTCCACCACGAGGTCGGCGCCCCCGCACAGGTTCACCACCTGGGCCATCGGGTGGCCGGGGCCGATCAGCGGCGCGTCCGCGGGCGGCTGCACCGACAGTTCGGCCACCGGATGGGCAGTGGTGTATCGCGGCTCGCCGGTGTCGGGCCGACCGAGCGTCACCGAGGCACGGACCGCGACCCGATCGCCCTGCGAGAGCTCCACGTCGACGAGCCCGACCTGCTTCCCGAGCTTGCGGACGATGGTGGTCAGCTGGACGTCGCCCGGGTCGGGGGCGGCAACGAACCCGGCGCTGACCGCAAGAGGTTGCACCGCCGGATCGGCTCCCGCCGCCTGCGCCGCCGACCGGGCCGCCGCGGCGCACACCGCGAGCATGCAGCCCCCGTGGACCTTGGGGCCGATCGTCCAGACCGGGGCGATGTGCGCGAGCCAACGGTCGTCGCCGGCGGCGTCGAGCGTCGTCAGGTCGCGGAAGGGGTGGTTGCCGGGATCGGGCACGGTGTCGGTCATTGCTGCTCCTGTGAATCGGGGACGGGTCCGTCCGGTGAATCGGGGACGGGTCCGTCCGGTGAATCGGGGACGGGTCCGTCCGGTGAATCGGGGACGGGCGGGCCGGACTCGGTGAGGCGACGGGCGGCAAGGTGCTGGTGTGCGAGACGGCGCATCGCGGTGAGGACGGGTTCGTACAGGGCGGTGCCGAGGACCGCCGCCTCGACCGTCGCCTCCCGGGAGCGGGTGGGCAGCAGGTCGATGTCGATCTCGGCGATGCCGAGCACGTGCCGTCCGTAGACGTCGATGCGCTCGTCGCTCATCGTCAGGCCGGCGGAGTCGAGGGCGGCGAGGGCCCGCTCGAGCTGTGCGACGGCGGCGAACCGGGGGTCGTAGAGCTGACCGAGCCGTTCGAGGACGTGCCGGGCGCGCGGATAGTCGTGGGGTACGGACTCGCCGTCGCCCGGCGGGTAGGGCGGCAGCGCCGCGATGGCCCGGCCGAGGGCGACGAACAGCGACTCGTCGGTGCCGTCGAGGAGGCGGACGATCTCGCGGATGCGCGGCAGCGGCAGCCCCTGGGCGGCGAGCGCACGGATCAGCGCGAGGCGCCGCACGTGCCGCCCGTCGTACCGGGCCTGGGTGGCGCTGGTCGCCTCGCCCGGCATCAGCAGCCCCTCGCGCAGGTAGTACTTCACGGTCGCCAGCGGGACGCCGGTCCGGTCCACCAGTTCCGAGATCCGCATTGCCACCTCCCCTTGACAGTGGATAGTACAACTATCCAGTATTGGATACTGTAACTATCCAATACTCCGCGAGGAGGATTCCGTGCACCCCGTACTCGTCGTCGCTCTCGGCGCCACCCTGCTTACCGTCACCGGGATCGCCTTCGGCGGCACGTTCCTGCTGCGCGTCGCGGGCGGGCACGTGCCGGCCAACGACCTGCAGAAGTCCTTCTTCCGCGCCGGTCACGCCCACGCCGGCGTCCTCGTCACCTTGGGGTTGCTGGTCGCCGTGCTCACCGACGCCGTCGGCGCCTCACCCGGATGGGCCGCCGCCGGCGCGATCGCAGTGCTCGGCTCGGCGATCCTGATTCCCGCCGGGTTCTTCCTGTCCGTGCTCGGCCCGGACCCCAGGCGGCCGGGCGCCATGATCGCCTGCGTATGGCTGGGTGCCGCCGCCCTCGTCGCCGGCGTGACGATCTCAGGAGTCGTGGTTCTCGGCGCCGGACTCGGTGCTCTGGCCTGACGGGTGCACCTGCTCGATCGTCGTCGCACGCGGATGCTCGGGCCCGGTGGTGATCGCCAGGCGGGGGGCCCGGTGCAGATGCTCGCGCGCGAAGGCCAGCGACCGGGTCAGCGCTCCCGCCCGCGCGGACCGCGTGCGCGCCCCCTGGGTACTGACCTCCAGGACGACGTGCCCGGTGAAGTCGCTCTCGGCCAGTAGCCGGCACACCTGCTCGCACGGCTGGCCGCCGTCGCCCGGGAGCAGATGCTCGTCCGTCGACGCGCCGTGACCGTCCGCGAGGTGCAGATGAGCCAGACCGCCGCCCATCCGCTCGGCGAGGGCCATCGCGTCCATCCCCGCCGTGGCCGTGTGCGACAGGTCCAGTGTGTAGTGCGCGAAGCCGGTGTCGGTGGGATCGATCGACGGGCTGAAGGCCGACACCGCACGGCCGGGCCCGCCACGCCGTCTCATGCGCTGCGCGGTGCGGTCGCGGCCGCCGAAGAACACGTCGGCGCGCATCGGGTACATGTTCTCCACCGCCACGACCACGTGGCTGCGGTCCTCGAGGTCCGCGACCTGATCCGCGAAGCCCTCCGCGTACCGGCGCTGCCATCGGAACGGCGGATGCACCACCACCGACGCGGCCCCGAGCGCTTCCGCTGCGCGCACCGACCGCTCGAGCTTCGCGGCCGGATCCGAACCCCACACACGCTGCGAGATCAACAGGCACGGCGCGTGCACCGCCAGCACCGGTATGCCGTACTTGCGCACCAGCGCCTGCACCGCACGCACGTCCTGGCTCACCGACTCCGCCCACACCATCAGCTCCACGCCGTCGTAGCCGAGCTCGGCCGCATAGCGGAAGGCCGCCTCGGTGTTCTCCGGGTACACCGAAGCGGTGGACAGTCCGACCAGGATCTCTCGCGACAGGGTGCTCATGACGATGTGCCGGGTCAGCCGGTGGGCAGCAGGAACAACAGCGGACCGAACGTCACGAAGGCACCCACGGCGAGGGCGATGAGCTGGCTCGCGATGTCGTCGGTGCGGCGCAGGATGCGCACCATCGCCACCAGGCCGACGATGACCAGCAGGGCGAGTGCGAATGCCACCCACGGCAACGCATCCCACAACTGCTCGAAGCCCTTGAACAGCAGGGCGCCCGCGACGATCGCGACGACACCCTCGCCGATCAACCGGGCCCACTGCGCGATCGCGCTGCGGGACTCGCCGGTGCCGGACGAGACGTCGGACTCCGCCGCGGACGGGGTCTCCGCCGCTGCGGCGTCGCTGCGACGGGACGCGGGCTTCTCCCGCTGCTCCACGTCCGGCTCGTCCGCGGCCACGGCCTTGCCGATCGTCTCGGTCTCGCCGTCGGCGGTGTCGTCGCCGCTGCCCCGCAGGTCGCTCGCGGGCCCGGACAGCAGCCTCGGCTCGGGGGTATCCGCGGGCCGCGCCGGAGTACTCACGGCCACCTCGGCGTGCGCGCGCGCTCGTCGCGGCAGGACGGCCGGACGGATGATCTCGGTCGGCGACTCGACCTTCACCGGCACCCGCTCGGCCGCCGGCTCCTCGCGCGTCCGGGGCGGGGACGTCGGGGCCGGGGTCCCGGGCCCGGTCGCCTCGGTCTCGGACGGTTCGGGTTCGGGCTCGGGTTCGCGACGGTCCGGCCGCCGCGGCACCGGCGCCAGCGCTTTCGGAGCCACCGGCGCCTGCGCCTTCGGAGCCACCGGCGCCTGCGCCTTCGGAGCCACCGGCGCCTGCGTCGTCGAGGGCACCGGCGCCTGCGCCTTCGGCGGAGCGGACACGACGGGTTCGGCCTCCGGGGCCTCGCTCTCCGGGGCCTCGGTCTCGGGGGCCTCGGTCTCGGGAGCCTCGGTCTCGGCAGCCTCGGTCTCGGGGACGTCGGCCTCGGAGACTCCGGTCTTCGGCGCCTGGGCCGGTTCCGGGGCGGTCACGGGAATCTCGCCGGTCAGTTCCGCAACCGAGATGCCGCCGCTGACGCCACGGCGGCGGCGTCCGCCGGCGCGGGAATTCACCTTCTGGCCGTTGCGGGCCAGCAGCTCCGCGACGGAGATCTGCCCGGTGTCGGTGCTGCTGCCGTCCGTCATTGCGAAACCACCATCAGTTCGCCCCCCATCTCGGTGTCGAGCTTGCGGAGAATGAGCCCCTCGCGCAGGGCCCAGGGACAGATATCGAGAGTTTCCACTCCCAGCGCGCGCATGGCGGCCTCCGCGACGAGGGCACCGGCGACGATCTGCTGCGACCGGTCGGAGCTCACGCCCTCGAGCTCGGCACGGTCCGCGGCCGTCATGCGGGAGATGAATGCGATGAGCTGACGCAACCCGGCGGCGGTCAGGGTGCGCCGCACCCGGGGGCCCGCCGACGACGGGGCGGCACCGGTCAGCCGTGCGAGGGTGCGGAAGGTCTTCGAGCTCCCCACGCACAGGTCGGGAGCACCGGCCGCCCGCAGCTCCTCGGCGGGCCGGACGAGTTCGGCATCGAGCCAGTCCCGCAGCACCGCGACGCGCCGCTTACCGGGCGGGTCCTCGCTCAGCCAGTCCCGGGTCAGGCGCCCGGCACCGAGCTGCAGCGAGAACGCCACATCGGGGTCCTCGTCGCCGCCGAAGGTCAGCTCCAGGGAGCCGCCGCCGATGTCCAGGCACAGGATGCGTCCCGCGCTCCAGCCGTACCACCGCCGCACCGCGAGGAACGTCAGCCGGGCCTCGTCCACACCGGAGAGCACCTCGAGCGCGACGCCGGTCTCGGCGCGGACGCGACTGAGCACCGCGTCGGAGTTGGTGGCATCGCGCACCGCGGAGGTCGCGAACGCCATCAGCTCCTCGCATCCGGAGGTGCGGGCGATGCCGGCGAAGTCGGCGACCGTCTCGACCAGCCGGTCGGCGCCCTGCGGGGTGATGTCACCGCGGTCGTCCGTGTTCTCGGACAGGCGCAGGGTTGCCTTCGTCGAGCTCATGGGGGTGGGATGGCCACCGCGATGAGCGTCCACCACGAGTAGATGAACGGTGTTGCTTCCGACGTCGAGTACCCCAAGGCGCACATACATACGGTACTGGGTCTACCGTCGGGTCCTGTGACAGCAGGTATGCCCGGTGCCGCACACAAGCAGGTCCCGGCCCCCGAAGTGCCCCTCGATTTCCCGCGCGAATGGGTGGAGTTCATCGACCCGGACAACAGCGAGCACGTCGTCGCCGCCGACCTGACGTGGCTGCTCTCCCGCTGGACCTGCGTGTTCGGCACGCCCGCGTGCCAGGGCATCATCGCCGGCCGGCCGGACGACGGATGCTGCTCGCACGGCGCGTTCCTGTCGGACGACGACGATCGCGCCAAGCTGGACGCCGCAGTGAGACATCTCACGCCGGAGGACTGGCAGTTGATGCCGAAGGGACTCGGCAAGAAGGGCTATCTCGAGGAGGACGACCTCGAGGACGAGCCGGCCCTGCGCACTCGCCGCTACAAGGGGGCGTGCATCTTCCTCAACCGGCCGGGCTTCGCCGGCGGCATCGGCTGCGCGCTGCACAAGATGGCGCTGCGACGCGGCATCGAGCCTCTCGAGGTGAAGCCGGACGTGTGCTGGCAACTGCCGATCCGCCGCACCCAGGACTGGGTCGAGCGTCCCGACGGCACCGAGGTGCTGCGCACCGTCGTCACCGAGTACGACCGGCGCGGTTGGGGCGAGGGCGGCCACGACCTGGACTGGTACTGCTCCGGCTCGCCGGACGCCCACGTGGGGGCCGCACCGGTGTGGCAGTCGTACGCACCGGAACTGCGCGAGCTGATCGGCGACGCCGCCTACGACGAACTCGCGCGGCTGTGCCGTCGTCGCGAGGGGCTGGGCCTGATCGCCGTGCATCCCGCGACGACGGCCGCCGCCGAGCGCACCCCGGGGGCGGGCCCCTACCCCTCGAGCTTGTAGCCGAGGCCGCGGACCGTGACCAGGTGCTGCGGCTTGGCGGGGTCGGCCTCGATCTTCGAGCGCAGCCGCTTGACGTGCACGTCGAGGGTCTTGGTGTCGCCGACGTAGTCGGCACCCCACACCCGGTCGATCAGCTGGCCGCGCGTGAGCACCCGGCCGGAGTTGCGCAGCAGGTACTCCAGCAGGTCGAACTCCTTGAGCGGCAGCGTGACGGGATTCCCGGCCACGTGCACGACGTGCCGGTCCACGTCCATCCGCACCGGCCCGGCCTCGAGGATCCCGTCGTCCTGCGTCGCCTCGGCGTCGTTCTCCCCGCCGCGGCGCAGCACCGCACGGATGCGGGCGATGAGTTCGCGCGCCGAGTACGGCTTGGTGACGTAGTCGTCCGCCCCCAGTTCGAGGCCGACCACCTTGTCGATCTCGCTGTCGCGCGCGGTCACCATGATCACCGGCACGCCGGACCGGTTGCGCAGCTGCTTGCAGACATCGGTGCCGCTCATGCCGGGCAGCATCAGGTCCAGCAGGACGATGTCCGCGCCGGCGCGGTCGAATTCCGCGAGCGCCGACGGTCCGTCACCGACGACGGTGGTCTCGAAGCCCTCCTTGCGCAGGAGGAACGCGAGCGGATCCGCCAGCGATTCCTCGTCCTCCACGATCAGCACACGCGTCACTGCTGGTCCTCCGTACCCTTTGTCACCTGGTGCATCCGGCTCATTTCCGATTCTCGTCGTAGGTGTCGGCATGGTCGCCCCGCTCCACCGTCACCGCTCGCCCGTCACCGCTCCACCGTCAGCGCGGGGCCGCCCTCGTGGCGAGGTGTGGCTCCGTGGGATTCGCGGGGATCGGGCGAACAGGCGGGGATGAGGAGCGTGAACGTCGACCCGGTTCCCGGCTGGCTCCACAACCGGATCTCCCCGTTGTGGTTGGCGGCGACGTGCTTGACGATCGCCAGCCCGAGACCGGTGCCACCGGTGGCGCGGGAACGGGCCTTGTCGACCCGGAAGAACCGTTCGAAGACGCGCTCCTGGTCCTCCTTCTCGATCCCGATGCCGCGGTCGGTCACCGCGATCGCGACCTTGCCCGCGCGCAGGGACCGGCTGACCGACACCGGCGAACCCGGAGACGAGTAGGCGATCGCATTCTCGATCAGATTGGCCAGCGCGGTGACGAGCAGGGTCTGGTCGCCGAGGACCTCGTACCCGCCGGCGGCGTCGGTGGTGACGGTGATCTGCGCGTTCTCGGCGGTCAGGCGGGTGCGGCGCAGCGCCTCCTCGACGACGTCGTCGACCTCGACCACCTCGAGGTTCGGCAGCTTCTCGGCCCCCTGCAGGCGCGAGAGCGCGATCAGTTCGGTCACCATGTTGCCGAGCCGGTTGGCCTCGCTCTGTAGCCGGGTTCCGAAGTGCCGCACGGATTCCGGGTCGTCGGCGGATTCGAGCAGGGCTTCGGCGAGCAGGGCCATCGCGCCCACGGGGGTCTTGAGTTCGTGACTGACGTTGGCGACGAAGTCCCGGCGGGTGGCCTCCATCCGGACCTGCTCGGAGTCGTCGTAGGCGTAGAGCGCGACGAAGCGCGCGTCGTCGTCGAGCAGACGCCGCGCGACGCAGCGCACCGCCACGCGCTCGCGACCGCGGGGCGTCTTCGCGGTGAGGTCGAGTTCGGCGGGTTCACCCGTCTCGAGGACACGGGTGGCGGCGGCCCAGGCCGAGTCCTCGACGAGCCGGTTGCGGACCAGGCCGAGTTCCTCCGCACGCGGATTGAACAGGACGACGTCGTGGAACCGGTCGACGACGGCGATGCCGGTGTCCGCGCCGAAGACCACGCGATCGAGGACCTGCGCCATGGTGAGGTCGGCGTCGGTGCGGTCGGCGGCCCGGCGCCGGAGGAGCCGCATCAGCACGATCGCGGACACGGCACCGAGGACGGCGGCCCCGGCGAGCAGCACGGCCTGCGCAACAGTCACGTCTCGAATCGTACGTACGCGCGGCGCGGCGGTGACAGCGGGTCGGGGCATTCCGCCGCACGTCACACCGCATGTTCGCAGCATTTGCCGCGTGTTCACCGCCCGTTTCCCGGGGCCGCGGACAGTCGCCCGCGGCCCCTGGGAACTACCGGCCGCCCTGACCCGCGACGGCGGCGGCACCCGCCGCGGCCGCCTCGGGATCGAGGTACGTGCCACCCGGGTTCAGCGGGCGCAGGTTCTCGTCGAGGTCGTAACGCAGCGGGATGCCGGTGGGGATGTTCAGCCCGGCGATCTCCTCGTCGGAGATCCCGTCGAGGTGCTTGACCAGAGCACGCAGCGAGTTGCCGTGGGCCGTGATCAGGACGGTCCGGCCGGCCCGCACGTCCTGGGAGATGGTCTCCTCCCAGTACGGGATGAGGCGATCGACGACGTCCTTCAGGCACTCGGTGAGCGGCACCTCGTCGACGTCCGCGTACCGGACGTCGCTGTCCTGGCTGTACTTGCTGCCGGGCTCGATCGGCGGGGGCGGGGTGTCGTAGCTGCGGCGCCACAGCATGAACTGCTCGTCGCCGAACTCCGCCTTGATCTCCGCCTTGTTCTTGCCCTGCAGCGCACCGTAGTGCCGCTCGTTCAGGCGCCAGTCGCGCACGACCGGAATCCAGTGCCGATCCGCGGCGTCGAGCGCGTAGTAGGCGGTGCTGATGGCGCGGCGCAGCAGCGACGTGTAGAGCACGTCCGGCAGGAGATCGTGCTCGGCGAGCAGTTCGCCGGCCCGCTTGCCCTCGGCGATCCCCTTGTCGGTCAGGTGGACGTCCACCCATCCCGTGAAGAGGTTCATCGCGTTCCATTCGCTCTCGCCGTGGCGGAGCAACACAAGTGTTCCGTTGGTCATGGGCCAATCCTGGCACGCCCGCGTGGCAACGCTACGTCGGCACCGTTCAGTGAATTCCCCGCGCGAGACGCACACATCGGATATATGTGACAACGGTTGTTTTCAGAACGACGTCCGGATGGGGGCTTCTCGTGTTCGACACCCGACTTTCCCGCCGCACCTTCCTCACCGCCCTGGGCGCCCTCGCGGTCGCGCCCGCCCCCGCCCACGCCGCCCCGCGCTCCCCGGCGCTGCGCTCGACGGGCCGCCGCGTCGCCGTGCTCGGCGGCGGGGTGGCGGGCCTGACGGCCGCCCACGAACTGATCGAACGCGGCTTCGACGTCACCGTCTTCGAACCGACCGCCCTGGGCGGCAAGGCCCGCAGCATCCCGTCGCCGGGCACCGCGGCCGGCGGCCGCGCCGACCTGCCCGGCGAGCACGGATTCCGCTTCTTCCCGGGCTTCTACCAGCACATCCCCGACACGATGCGACGGATCCCCTTCCCGGGCAATCCGAACGGCGTGTTCGACAATCTCGTCGCCGGCGCCGCCTTCCGGATGGCGATCCCCGGCGGGCCCGACCTCATCGCCCCGGCGTCGATCGCCCCGCTCCCCCACGGCGTCCTCGATCCCGCCTCGCTGCAGGAATCCCTGGCCGCGGCCTTCTCCCTCGGCAACGCCATCCCCCCGCACGAACTGGCCGTCTTCACCCGCAAGCTGGTGATGTTCCTGACCAGCAGTCTCGAACGACGCGACGGCCAGTGGGAACACCGGACGTGGTCGCAGACGCTCGAGGCCGACGGCAAGTCGTCGGCCTACCGCGACATCCTCGTCTCGGCCCTGACCCGTCAACTGGTGGCCGCCCGGCCCACCGTCGCCTCCACCCGCACCATCGGCATCATGGGCCAGGCGTTCGTGTGGAACGCGATGGGCACCGTCCCCGCATACGGCCATCTGGACCGGGTCCTGGCCGCTCCCACCGACGAGGCGTGGATCGGCCCGTGGGCCGCGCACCTGCGCGACCTGGGCGTCGTATTCGAAATGGGTTGGGCGGCAGAAGCACTCGACATCGCGTCCGGTTCGATCACCGGAGTGCGGCTGGTGGACGGCAACGGCACCCGGTCCGTCGCCGAAGCCGACTGGTACGTCGCGGCGATGCCCGTCGAACGGGCCGCGCCCCTGTGGTCACCGCGGATCCTCGCCGCAGATCCTCGCCTCGAAGGCATGCGGAACCTGCAGACGGACTGGATGGTGGGCATCCAGTACTTCCTGCGCCGGCCCACCCCGATCGCCGCCGGCCACGTCGCATACCTCGGCTCGCCGTGGGCACTGACCTCCATCAGCCAGGGCCAGTTCTGGCGCGGCGACTTCGCCGGCCGCTACGGCGACGGCAGCGCCCACGACTGCCTGTCCGTGGACATCTCCGACTGGGACACCCCGGGCGTCCTCCACGGCAAGACCGCCAAGGAGTGCACGGCCGAGGAGATCGCCCAGGAGACGTGGGCCCAGATGTCGGCATGCCTCGACGACACCGGCACCAGCGTCCTCGACGAGGACGACATCGTCTCGTGGTTCCTCGACCCCGGCATCCGGTGGGATCCCGCGCAGGGCCGCAACACCAACGCCACACCCCTGCTCGTCAACACCGTCGGCTCCCTGTCCGACCGGCCCGACGCCCGCACCGCGATCCCGAACCTCTTCCTGGCCGGGGACTACGTCCGCACCGACATCGATCTCGCGACCATGGAGTCGGCCGGCGAATCCGCGCGTGCGGCCGTCACCGCGCTGCTCGAAGCCGCCGACTCGCCCGCCGCACCGCCGGCGCTGTACCGACTGCACGAGCCACCCGAACTCGAACCGATGCGCCGCATCGACGCCGACCGCTACCGCGCGGGCCTGCCGCACCTGCTCGACGTGTGACGGCGCGCGTTCCGGCGCCGGGCACCGCTCACGTCGAGGATCCGGATGCGGCGAACAGGCCCGCGCGGCCGCCGAATTCCGACATACTGCCCTCGAACGCGACGAAAGGGCATGCCCATGAGCGAGACCTCGGTACTCGTGGTCGGCGCCGGCCCGGTCGGACTGACCGCCGCGCTGGAACTGCGCCGGCGCGGCGTCGACGTCGTGATCGTCGACCGGCTGCCGGAACCGCCGCAGTACGCCAAGGCGGTCGGCATCCAGCCGCGCACCCTCGAGGTCTGGGACGCGATGGGCGTGGTCCGCCCTTCGCTCGACGTGTCCGCGCCGATGCACGGGCAGATCGTCTACGTCGACGGCCGGCAGGTGATGCGCCTCGAACTCGAACTGCCCGAGGACGTGCCGTACCGGTTCGTCTGCATGCCCCAGTACGCCACGGAACGGGTGCTGACGCAGGCCCTGGCCGAGCACGGCACCGTCGTGCGCCGCGGCATCGAGCTCACCGGGTTCGAGCAGACCGCGGACGGCGTGGTCGCCGACCTGCGCGACGGCGACGACACGACGCGGCTGGCGGCCCGTTACCTGGTCGGCTGCGACGGTGCGCACAGCGCCGTACGGAAAGGACTCGGCGTGTCCTTCGACGGCGACGCGTTCCGCGAGGAGTACATGCTCGCCGACGTCGAACTGGACTGGTCGATGCCGGGCGGCTACGGCATCCGCGCCTCGACGACGAGCGACGGCACGACCACGGACATGATGGTGTGCATCCCGCTGCCCGGCACCGGCCGCTACCGCCTGTCGACCTTCGTCGCGCCGGACCTGGCGACCTCCGCGTCCGGCGCCGGAGCCGTGGCGCACGGACTGGAGGGCGGGCGCCGGCCCACGCTCGGCCACATCCAGGCCGTGCTCGACCGGCTGGCGCCCGAACCGACCCGGGCCGGTGCCCTGCGCTGGTCGTCGGTGTTCCGGATCAGCCACCGCCTCGCCGGGAGCTACGGCGGGGGCCGGGTGTTCCTGGCCGGAGACGCCGCGCACATCCATCCCCCGACCGGGGCACAGGGCATGAACACCGGCATCCAGGACGCCTACAACCTCGGCTGGAAGCTCGCGCTGGCGGTGCAGGGACGCGCTGCCGACGGCCTGCTCGACAGCTACGACGCCGAGCGCCGGCCCGTCGGGGAGGAGGTGGTGGGCCGCACCGTGCGGCACGCCCGGCAGGGCCTCGGGGCCGGCGAGACGGACGCCGCGACCGCGATCGCGCGCGAGGCCCAGCTGCTGCTCGGCTACCGGGACAGCCCGCTCGTCGGTGAAGACGTGCCGCACGGCGGCGGTAGCGACATGCCGCACGGCGGCGGTAGCGACGTGCCGCACGGCGGCGGTAGCGACGTGCCGCACGGCGGCGGTAGCGACGTGCCGCACGGCGGCGGTCCGGCTCCCGGCGATCGCGCCCCCGATGCGACGGAGTTGCGGCAGGACGCCGTCGCCTCGCCGCTGCGGCTGCACGAGCTGCTGCGCCATCCCGGTCACACCGTGCTGCTGTGGGCGCCCACGGCGCAGGCGCTGCAGGCGCAGCGAGAGCTCGCCGAGCGGGCGACGGACCGCTTCGGTGACGCGCTGCGGGCGTACGTGCTCGTGGCGGGAAGCACCGGGAGCCCGGCCGACGGCCGGGTACTGCGCGACGACGCGGGCCGCGCCGCGCGGGCGTACGGTTTCGACGGTGCCGCCGCGGCTGTGGTGGTGCGGCCGGACGGCTACGTCGGGTTCCGGGCGCAGGATCCGACGATCGAGGCGCTCGCGGCGCATCTCGGCCGGATCCTGCGGCCCGGGCAATGACCGGCTACGTCGCCGGGGTGCGCAGATCCTTCCGGAGGATCTTGCCGGCGGCGGACTTCGGGACGATGTCGATGAACTGCACCTGCCGCACCTTCTTGTGCGGCGAGACCCGCTCGGCGACGAACTCGACGACCTCGGCCTCGGTGAGTTCGGCGTCCGGCTGACGCACCACGAACGCCTTGGGCACCTCCTCGCCTTCGTCGTCGAGCACACCGATCACCGCGACGTCGGCGATCTTCGGGTGGGTCAGCAGCAGCGCCTCGAGTTCGGCGGGCGGCACCTGGTAGCCCTTGTACTTGATCAGCTCCTTGAGCCGGTCGACGATGGTGACGTTGCCGGCCGCATCGACCGTGGCGATGTCGCCGGTGTGCAGGAACCCGTCGGCGTCGAGGGTCTCCGCGGTGGCCTGCGGGTTGCCGAGGTAGCCGACCATGACGTTGGGGCCCTTGCACCACAGCTCACCCGGCTCGGAGACACCCTCACCGGTGGGGTACTCGACCTCTTCGCCGGTGGTCGGGTCGACGAGCTTGCACTCCATGTTGGCGATCGTCGGTCCCACCGAGTCGAGTGGCACGTCGTCGCCGTCGAACGGGATGGCGTGGCTGACCGGGCTCATCTCGGACATGCCGTACCCCTGACGGACCTTCCATCCCAGTCGCGCGGCGACCGCGTTCCCGAGCGCCCTGTCCAGCGGCGCCGCGCCGGAGAACACGGTGTGCACGCTCGAGAGGTCGTACTGGTCCACGAGCGGGTGCTTGGCCAGGGCGACCGCGACGGGCGGTGCGATGAACACGTAGGTGCACTTCTGTTCGGAGACGATCCGCAGGAACTCCGGCAGGTCGAACTTCGGCATCGTCACCAGCGACGCGCGGTTGAACAGGGCGGCGTTGAGAAGAACGGTCATGCCGTAGATGTGGAAGAACGGCAGGACGGCGAGGATCCGGTCGTCGGGGTCGATCCTGATCGGGGACTTGATCTGGCACACGTTGGCCACCAGGTTGGTGTGCGTGAGCATCACGCCCTTCGGGCGACCGGTGGTGCCGGACGAGTACGGCAGCACCGCCAGATGGGTGGCCGGATCGAACGACACCTCGGGGGCGGGGGCGTTCTCGGCGAGCAGGTCGCGCAGGGAGGGATGCCCCTCGGCGCCGTCGAGCACGACCAGGCGATCGTCGGGGATACCGACCGCGGCCGCGGCCTCCTTCGCGTGCGGCAGCAGCGGCGAGACCGTGAAGAAGAACGTCGCCTTGGAATCCTCGAGCTGCTTGGCGATGTCCTCGGCGGTGTAGAGCGCGTTGACGGTGGTCGCGGTGGCCCCCGCCCGCAGGATGCCGTGGAAGACGGCCGCGAAGGCGGGCACGTTCGGCGAGAGCAGGCCGACGACGTCGCCGACTCCCACACCGCGCGCCGCAAGAGCACCCGCGATCGCGTCGATCTGCCCGATCAGGGTCCGGTAGTCGGTGACGGCCCCGGTCGCGCCCTCCGTCAACGCCGGGCGATCGAGGTCCGACTCCGCGATCGAACCGAACAGGAAGTCGTAGACACTCAGTGCCGGGATGTCGACGTCGGGAAAGGGACTGCGAAAGCTCATTGGTTCTCCTCGGGGGCAGGAATCTGTGGCACGCCGTGCCAGACGTGCCGGGAGTACGGTATCCGACGGCTGTGAAGGCAGTCACAGGCATGCCGGACACTACCGGGTCGGGGACCGTCGCGGGCCCGGTCACGCGCCCCGGAGCCCGGCCGATCGGGCAGTGTCGGCGGCCGGTCCGGCACCCTAGGCTCGACCGGATGACGGACGTCGTGCACTCGCTGGACCCGTTCTCCGGCCGCGGCTCCTCGCCCGCGACGGTCTCGACCGACTGGGACGAGATCCGGACGTGGTCGGACCGGGTGTACATGCCCTATCGCGTGCGGCCGAGCGGACGCCTGCTGCACCCGCGATCGAGCATGTTCTCGGCGTCGATCGGCGACATCGTGCTCACCCGGTTCCGCTACGGCATTCCGGTGACCGTCGACCGGCTCTCCGCCGAGGCCGGCAACATCCTCGTGCTCACGACGATCCGTGGGCACGCGCGGCACCGCGTCGGAGCGGGCGAGGTGGAGGTCGATTCCGGCGCCACGTTCGTGGCCAACTGCAGCCGCATCGAGCATCGCGTCGACTTCGACGACGAGCACCTGCAGCTGAACCTGACGGTGCCGCACCGGCTCGTCGCCGACCTCGCCGACCGCTGGTTCGGCGTCGTCCCCGACGATCGCCTGTGGCAGCACAAGTGCGTCGTCGGGACCGGGTCGTCGGGCTGGAACACGCTGCTCGCGTATGCGGTCCGCGCGATCCGGGCCGATCCGGTGCGGATCGCGCAGGGCCGGCCGGGCGCCCATCTGCAGGAGTTGCTCCTCGGTCACCTCGTCACCGAATGGGCCGCCGCGGCGGGCGTCGCGCTCGACCCCGGCGAACCGCCGGCCGCCCCGGCGTACGTCCGGCACGCGGAGCGCTACATCCGCGAGCACGCCGCGGACCTGCCCACGGTCTCCGAGGTCGCTGCCGCCGTGGGTGTCAGCGTGCGCGCCCTGTCGGGGGCGTTCCGCCGCCACCTGGACACCACGCCGAACCGGTACCTCACCGACGTGCGATTGCGGCACATCCGCGACGAGCTCTCCATCCCGTCGGCCGAGTGCACCGTCTCGGCGGTGGCGGCCCGGTGGGGCTACGTCAACATGGGGGTCTTCGCCGCCGCCTACCGTCGCCGATTCGGCGAGAATCCGTCGCGCACGCTCGCCCGGGCCCGCGGGCGCCGAGTGCCGTAATCCGACAACGCGTGCCGATCCGAGGTGGCCCGCGTCACAGCTCCGTCCGTAGCGTCCCCCTCCGACGCCGGCCGGCGGCGGACCGCACACAGGAGGAACCGTGACAGACGACTTCGCGACCACGATGGACGCAACCCTGCGAGAACTCACCCACCGCCCGACGGGCGTGCCGGGCGTGGTGGCCATGCTCACCGACCGGGACGGCGTCGTGTACGAGGGGGTGGCCGGGGAACGCGCAGCGGGCTCGGGCTCGGCGATGACGGCGGACACCGTGTTCGCCGCCTTCTCCACGACCAAGGCGATCACCGGCACCGCCGCACTCCAGTGCGTCGAGGAGGGCCTGCTCGACCTCGACGCCCCCGCCGCCCGCTACGTCCCGGAGATCGGGGAACTCCAGGTTCTCGAGGGCTTCGGAACGGACGGCGCGCCCCTGCTGCGCGCGCCGAAGCGCGACATCACCACCCGCATGCTGCTGCTCCACACGGCCGGTCTCGGATACGACTTCTTCGACGAGAACTACCGGCGCCTCGCCGAGGAGCACGGTCAGCCCAGCGTGATCACGGGATCGAAGGCCGCGCTGACGACACCGCTACTGTTCGATCCCGGCGACCGGTGGATGTACGGCTCGAACATCGACTGGTGCGGTCTCGTGGTGGAGGCCGTGCGGGGCCGGCGTCTCGGCGAGGTCATGCGCGAGCGGATCTTCGAGCCGCTCGGGATGGGCGACACGGCGTTCGCACTCACCGACGACATGCGCGCGCGGCTGGCCGTCGTCCACCAGCGCAGCGAGGACGGAGCACTCGCGCCGATGCCGGAGATGGTGCTGCCCCAGGACCCGGAGATCCACATGGGAGGCCACGGGCTCTACACCACCGTGCCGGACTACCTGAAGTTCATCCGGATGTGGCTGCGCGACGGCGCGGCCCCCGGCGGTGACCGGGTTCTCTCGCCTGCGACCGTCGCCGACGCGGTGCGTGGCGGCCTGGACGGGCAGCAGGTGACCGCGCTGCCGGGGGTCGTCCCGGCGCTGTCGAACGACGCGGAGTTCTTCCCTGGGCTGGCCAAGAACTGGGCGTACACGTTCCTGGTGAACGAGGAGCCGGCGCCGACGGGCCGCCCGGCCGGTGCCCTCGGCTGGGCGGGTCTGGCGAATCTCTACTACTGGATCGACCGGGAGAACGGGCTCGGCGGCTTCTGGGCCACGCAGATCCTGCCGTTCGCGGACGCCGTGTCGTTCCAGGGCTATCTCGACTTCGAGACCGCCGCTTATCGAGGTGCGGCGATCCGGTGAGATGCGACGAGCCCCGCGTGCGGTGCACGCGGGGCTCGTTCGGCTGCTACGGGCGCGAGCCCGGGCACGTGTCCGAGTGTCGGATCAGAGGTACTGACCGCACACCGGCCACGCG
Organism: Rhodococcus ruber; assembly: GCF_016804345.1. Classification (NCBI taxonomy): domain Bacteria; kingdom Bacillati; phylum Actinomycetota; class Actinomycetes; order Mycobacteriales; family Nocardiaceae; genus Rhodococcus; species Rhodococcus ruber. The sequence continues at coordinate 4,411,202 of NZ_CP044211.1, forward strand.
CCGCGACCCTGGCCGTCCAGGACGTTCTCGGCGATGGCGATCTGCTGCTCCCGGGTCGCCTGGTCGGCGGTGGGGGCGTACTGCTGGCCGCCGTAGGCGTTCCAGGTGCTCGGAGCGAACTGCAGGCCGCCGTGGTAGCCGTTGCCGGTGTTGATCGCCCAGTTCCCGCTGCTCTCGCACTGCGCGACGGCGTCCCAGTTGCCGGACGCGGCGTTGGCGGTGCCGGTGCCGAGGGCGAGCGGGGTGACGGCCAGGGCCGCGGTGGCGGCGACGGTGCCGAGGGCGCGCTTGAAGGTGAAGTTAGCCATGATGCGGTTGAATTCCTCTCGCGTCTGCTGGCGAGGCACTGCGGCGGCCGACGATGTCGATCCCGCTGCCCGGATTCGGAGCTGTGCCTCGTCCCTGCCCCTCGATCAGGTATCGAGTTCCGGTCCCGCGGGGCAGAGTCAGCGGCGACGGGCCGGTCTTGCTTGCCCGGTGGTATCGGGCTGATTACGACGCTAGAGAGTCATCACGGATCGGTCACGCGCTGTTTTCCGGCACGTGCGTCCCACATTCCAAGATCGGGCGGCGCCGTTTTCCCAGGTGACGTCGGAAGTATCGCCGTTTCGACACCGCGTAGTTACACGGCCGTTATGTGACCAGGCTCACAGTAATATTGTGGGACGGGTCACCGATATCGCGCCGTTACGGCTGCGCGTCCTCCACCACGAAGGGCCGGCCGTCCTCGATCAGGTGCCGGAAGGGTTCGAGGTTGCGCAGCGACTCGCCCCGGGAGACCCGCCACTCCCACTCCCGCTTGATGGAGGCGAGGAAACCCAGCCCGAGGATGACGTTGAAGTCGTGATCGGCGGCCTCGAGCACCTGGCCGAGCACCGCGTCCAGTTCGTCCGGAGTGACCGATGCCTCCGACATCCGGCCGACGAGGTAGATGTCCCCGATCTTGTCGAGGGTGTACGCGACCCCGTACAGCCGCCGATTGCGCCGGAGCAGGAACCGGTACACGCCCTCGAAGTTCTCGTCGGGCTTGCGGCACACGAACGCCTCGACCCGCAGGCCGTGGTTGCCGAGGGAGAGCAGGGTCGTCGTCTTGAGCTTGTTCTCCCCCGGCAGGTCGACGACGAAGTGCCCACCCTCCTTGCGGGAGAACTCGAGGCCGCGATCGCGCAGCGTCGCCTCGATCGTCTCGCTCAGTCGCTCGCTCACGCCCGCACCCCCGTCGTCCGCCGGATCTTCCACACTCCGCGCTGCCGGCGCAGCGGAAACTCGCCGCTCGCGAGGGAGCGGTCCCGCAGCGCACCGGCCTTACGGTAACTGGCGAGCAGCCCGTCCGCCGTGTGCTCCCAGGAGAAGTTCTCCGCGTGCAGGGGCGCCGCCGCCGCCAGCACGGCCCGCCGACCCGGATCCGTGACCAGCGAGCGCAGCGCGGCGGCCCAGTCGCTCGTGCGATGCCCGTCGACGAGCAGCCCGGTCTCGCCGTCGCGCACCGCGACGCCGAGGCCGCCGACGTTCGCCGCCAGCACCGGGGTCCCGCACGCCTGCGCCTCGATCGCCACCAGGCCGAACGACTCGGAGTAGCTCGGCACCGCCACCACGTCCGACGCGCGGTAGACCTGCACGAGCCGTTCGGGAGGTTGCGGGGGCAGGAACGTCACCCGGGCGGCGATCCCGAGCTCGGCGGCCAGGTCGATCAGCGAGTGCGGGCGCTCGAGCCCGGTGCCCGAGGGCCCGCCCACCACCAGCACCCGCAGGGGCACCTCGGGGTCGGCGGCCATCGCCGCCGCGGCGGCGCGCAGCAGCACGTCGGGTGCCTTGAGCGGCTGGATCCGGCCGACGAATGTCACGATCGTCTCGTTCGGGTCCAGCCCCAGCTCGGCGCGGGCGAGCGCCCGGTCCCCCGGCCGGTAGCGGGACAGGTCCGCGCCCGGCGCCACCACGTCGATCCGTGACGGGTCGGCACCGTAGCTGCGCTCGAGCTGCGCCGCTTCGTCGATCGTGTTGGCGACGAGCCGGTCGGACTCGGCGACCACCTGCTGCTCGCCGATCTGCCGGGCCGCCGGCTCGGGCACGTCACCGTCGGCGAGCGAGGCGTTCTTCACTGCGGCGAGAGTGTGGGCGGTGTGCACGAGCGGGACGCCCCACCGGTCGCGGGCGAGCCAGCCCACCTGGCCGGACAGCCAGTAGTGCGAGTGCACCAGGTCGTAGTAGCCCTGCGGGTGCCGGGCCTCCTCCCGCAGCACCCCGGCGGCGAAGGCGCACAACTGCGTGGGCAGGTCGTGCTTGTCGAGTCCCTCGTAGGGACCGGCGGCGACGTTGCGTACGAGCACGCCCGGTGCCGCCTCCTGCACCACGGGGTCCGCCGACGAGGTCGCCCGGGTGAAGATCTCCACCTCCACCCCGCGCCGCGCGAGCTGCACGGCGGTCTGCAGAACGTAGACGTTCATTCCGCCGGCGTCCCCGGTGCCGGGTTGGGCGAGAGGCGAGGTGTGGACCGACAGGACGGCCACGCGGCGGGGACGGCTGTTCGACTTCGACGTCACTTCTCCATACTGCCCTGCCGGGCATCCCCGTCCGGTTCCGCCCTCCCCTGCGCTCCGTCCCGCTGCGCCCCGACCGGGCTCGTCTGCGCGACGTCGCACCCGGCCGGTCAGGACCGCTCGCCCGTCTCGGAACCCGTGACTGCGCGGCGCACCGCGGCGTGGAACGGGCTCCACAGGAACCAGACGCCGAACCCGCGCACCAGCGCGGCCGGCCCGTGCAGTCGCACGCTGCCGTCGTCGAGCGCCTCGATCAGCGTCCGCGTGCCGGCGAACACGCGCATCAGGGCCACCGGTTCCGCGGTCACGTACACGTCGACGTCGAAGCCCGGATGCTTCCGGCACACCGACGGCTCGCCGCGGTCCAGGACGATCCACAACCGGATCGGGGCGGGACCGGTGTAGTCGAACTCGATCACCACCCGTTGCGGCGGCACCCGGTCCCGGTCCACCCGCCGGTGCATCCACCAGGTCAGTGTCACGGGGTCGACCTCGGCGGGCAGGGGCTCGGAGAACAACCACTTCACCGCCCACTCCCCGATCGCGACGAGGATCGGGGCGAGTTCGCGGCCGGCCGGGGTGAGGTGGTACTCGCAGCCCCGCGCCTGCGGGACCCGCTCCAGCACGCCCTTGCGCTCGAGGTGCCGCAGCCGGGTGGCGAGGAGGGTGCGCGAGATGCCGGGCAGACCGCGTTCGATCTCGTTGAAGCGGGTACTTCCGTAGACCATTTCGCGCAGGATCAGCGGGGTCCACCGGTCGGCGAGCACCTCGCTGCCGATCGAGACCGGACAGTACTGCCCGTACTCGCGCACACCTCCAGAGTAGGTCCAGAACGTGCACTGGGCGGTATCGATCCGTGCTCCTACCGTCGAGACATGACCACCGTAGACATCACCCAGTACCCCCGATCCCGGCCCCGCGAGGAACTCGTCGCCGGCGCCGACGAACTCGGCCGGCGGATCGCCCCCTACGCCCGCGCCCACGACCGCGACGGCACGTTCGTCGCCGAGGCCTACGAGATCCTGCGCTCGGAGGGCCGTCTCGCCCTCGCCGTCCCCCGCGAACTCGGCGGCGGCGGCGCGACCGTGCGCGATGTCGCCACCGTGCAGCGCACCCTGGCACACCACTGCGCGGCGACCGCGCTCGCCTCGGCCATGCACCACCACGTCGTGCTCGCCGCCGCGTGGCGGTACCGGCACGGCGCGCCCGGCGCGGACCGGATGCTGCGCCGCGTCGCCGAGGAGGCGCTCGTGCTCGTCTCCACCGGCGGCGCCGACCAGACCCACCCCCGCGGGTCCGCCCGGAAGGTGCCCGGCGGCTACCGCGTCGACGGCCGCAAGGTGTTCTGCAGCCAGGCCCCCGTCGGCGACGTGCTCGCCACCATGTTCCCGTTCGACGACCCCGACGAGGGCCGCATCGTGCTCAACATGATGATCCCGATGAACACCGACGGGGTACGAGTCCACGACAACTGGGACTCACTGGGCATGCGCGGCACCGGCAGCCACGACGTCGAGCTGACCGACGTGTTCGTCCCGGACGCGGCCGTGGTCGCCCGCCGCCCCTACGGGGTGATCGACCCGCCGTTCCAGCTGGTGCTCAGCGTCGCCATGCCCGTGGTCGCGGCCGTCTATCTCGGCGTCGCCGAGACCGCGCACGCGACCGCGAACGCACTCGTCGCCGGAACCCCGCGGGCGAACGACCCGACGGTGCGCCGCCAGCTCGGGGTGGCGGCCACCCGCCTGCAGGTCGCGTCGTGGGCCCTCGACGGTGCCCTCGACACCGTCGGCGACGATCCGGTGCCGTCGATGAGCACGGTCGCCGCGGTGATGACCGCCAAGGCCGAGATCGCGCGGACCGCGATCGAGGTGTGCGACCTGGCGCTCGACGTCGCCGGGGGCCGCGGCTTCTACCGGTCGAGCCCGCTCGAACAGTGCTATCGCGACGTGCGCGGGGTCAAGTTCCACCCGCTCACACCGGAGGAGACGCTCCTGCTCGCCGGGACGCAGGCGATCGGGTCGGTGGACGCTACAGCGATCCCGCGAAGCGCGTGACCTCCGCGGCGAACCGCTGCGGGTCCTCGACGAACGGGCCGTGGTCGGTGCCCTCCCAGTACGACGTCGTCGCGTTCGGCAGCAGTGCCGCCGCGTGCTCGGCGGCCGAGACGTCGACGACCGAGTCGGCGGTGCCGTGCAGGACGAGCACCGGGATGTCGAGACTGCGCAGCAGCTCGTCGTTGCTCACCGTCCGGGCGAACATCGCCGCCCGCACGCGGGGCGGGGTGCACAGGCTGGTGCCGAACAGCGCCTGCGCCGCGACGCCCGTGTCCGCCCCGGTCCCGGTGAGGGCGGTGCCGAAGGCACCGAGTGCGCGGATCGCCGTCGCCGCATCCTCGGACATCGCGTCGGGGACGGCGGCGCGCATGGCCGACCCGACCTTGCCGCCCTTCTCACCGCGCCCGATGCTGGTGATCGCGCCGACCAGCACGATCCCGGCGACGCGGTCGGTGCCGTGCGTCGCGAGGTAGTCGCAGATCACCAGGCCGCCGTAGGACCAGCCGAGCAGCACCGCGTCGTGGGCGTCCTCGGCGCCGAGCACGGCCTGCACGTCCCCGGCCCACAGTTTCGACTCGTCGTATCCGGTCTCCGGGGCGCCCGAGTACCCGTGTCCGCGGAGGTCGACGGCGATCACCCGGTGGGTGCGGGCCAGCTCGTCGAGCACGGACTCGCCCCAGCACCGCGACGACTGGGCCCATCCGTGCAGCAGGACCAGCGGGCGGTGGGCGGGATCGCCGGTGACGCGGTAGACGATGGGGGTGCCGTCGGAACTCTCGACCTCACGGATTGTCATGCGGGTCACCCTAGCCGGGCGAGCCGGGCCACTCCCACGGCACACGCGCACCCGACGAGCGCGGCCACGACGGCGACCGCGATGCCCGCACTCGGCCCGGACCGGTCGATGACCTGACCGACGACGGCGGAGCCGACCGCGACCCCGACCCCGAGTCCCGTGACCGTCCAGGTGATGCCCTCCGTGAGCCGGCCCGGCGGCACGATCCGCTCGGTCAGGGAGGTCGCGACGATCATGGTGGGGGCGACGGCCACCCCGGCCGCGAGGTAGAGCACGGCGAGGGCCGGCACGGTGCCGGCGAGCAGCAGCGGCCACAGCAGCACCGCGACGGCCGTCGTCGCCCCGAGTAGCTGCCGCGTCAGCGGCGCCCGCAGCCGCACCGCACCGAAGACGAGGCCGCCGAGCGCGGATCCCGTCGCGAACATCGCCAGCACCACGGTCGCGGCGCCGGGCACGCCCTGCTCGGCGGTGAACGCGACCCCGACCACGTCGACGACACCGAAGATCGTGCCCATCGCCGTCATCGCGACCACCAGCACGAGCAACACCGGGATCCGCAGCACGCTCACCCCGGGCGCACCCCGGGCGACCGGGCGCGCGGGAGGTTCGGTGCCGCGCTGCACGGCGAGGGCGACGGTGCCGATCACCAGCAGCACCGCCCCGAGCAACGCGCCCGCCTCGGGGAACGCGGCGACGCTCAGCCCCACCGACAGCACCGGCCCGACGATGAAGCACAGTTCGTCGATCACCGCCTCGAGCGCGAACGCGGTCCGCAACCGATCGGTGCCGCGGAGCAGCTCGGTCCACCGGGCCCGGACCATGGCACCGATCGTGGGCATCAGTCCCGCCGGGATCGCGCACGCGAACAGCAGCGCCTCGGGGGCCTCCCACCGCACCCCCGCCAGCATCGCGGCGGTCGCGGCCGCGCTGATCCCGGCGGCGACCGGCAGGACGCGGAACTGTCCGTGCCGGTCGGCGGCCCGCGAGACCAGCGGGGTGAGCGCGGCGTAGGACAGCGCGAACACCGCGGCCAGGGCGCCGCCGAGGCCGTAGTCGCCGCGCAGCTGCGAGAACATCGTCACGATGCCGATGCCGACCATCGCGATCGGCAGCCGCGCGACGAACCCCGCCAGGCAGAACGCGGCGGCGCCCGGCGCGGTGAACAGTGCACGGTAGGAGCGCATTCGTGCCAGCATGCAGTACGTGAGCGTGCTGGTGTGTTTCCATGCCCATCCCGACGACGAGGTGTTCACCACCGGCGGGGTGATGCGCCTGGCCGCGGACGCGGGGCATCGGGTGGTGCTGGTCGTGGCCACGGACGGTGCCGCGGGCGAGGTTCCCGACGGCCTGCTCGGTCCCGGCGAGTCCCTGGCCCAGCGCCGCCGCGCCGAACTCGAGGCGTCGGCCGAGACGCTCGGGGTCGCCCGCCTGGTGCCGCTCGGCTACGCCGATTCGGGCATGGCGGGGACGCCGCGGAACTCGGACCCGGCGGCGTTCTGCAACGTCGATGTGGAGGCGGCCGCGGCCCGGTTCGCGGCCGTGCTCGAGGAGGAGAGCGCCGACGTCGTCACCATCTACGACCCCAACGGCGGGTACGGGCACCCCGACCACGTGCAGGTGCACCGCGTCGGTGCCCGGGCCCAGGAGCTGACGGCACATCCGTCGGTGTACGAGGCGGCCATGAACCGGGACCACATCCGTCGCCTGCTCGCCGCCACCCCGGAGGTGAGCCCGGACGCGGCGCCACCGGACCTGGACACGTTCGGCCTGCCGGAGGCCGAGATCACCACCACGATCGACGTGTCCGCGACGATCCCTGCGAAACGGGCGGCGATGCTCGCGCACGCCTCGCAGGTCGGTGACTTCGGGCCGATGCTGGCGATGACGCCGGAACAGCTCGCGAGCGCGTTCGGGCTCGAGTGGTTCCGCCGGCGCGGCGCGGAACCGGCGCTGCGCGAGCACGCCCTGCCCCTGTGACCGATCCGACCGAAGGAGCACGAATGGGCCACCACATCGAGCTGAGCCGTTCCGTCGACGCCCCACCCGACCGGGTGTGGCGGGTGCTCACCTCCGTCGACTCGGCCCCGCAGGTCCTGAGCGGGGTGGACAGTGTCGAACGGCTCGCGGGCGTCGGCTACGAGGTCGGCACCCGCTGGCGCGAGACACGCACGATGTTCGGCAGGGCGGCAACCGAGGAGATGACGGTGACGGCCGTGGAGCCGGGGCGGCACACGGTCGTCGAGGCCGAATCCGGCGGGGTGCGCTACCGCACCGAATTCGACGTGGCCCCGGATCGGGCCGGCACGATGCTGACCGTGCGGTTCTCCGCGGACGACGGACGTCCCGGCCGGATCCGGCGGGTACTGACGGCGCTCCTCGCTCCGCTGGGCCTGCGGGCGACGCGCACGGCGCTGCAGCGGGACCTCGACGACATCGCGGCCGCGGCCCGGGCCGGGATCTGAGCGCCGTGTCGCTGTACTCGCGCTACCGCGCCACCGGCGCCGACCTGCCCTTCGGCGACCCCCTGACGGCCCACGACGTCGCGATGGAGGGGTACTTCTGGCGATTCACCCAACCCGGAACCGAACGGGTGGTGATCGCGCTGTGCGGCGTCAACCGCGCCGGCGACGGGTCGTGGGCGACGCTCGGCCTGGCGGCGCACCCGGGCGGGTTCCTGCGGACGACGGCGCATCCGGACGGATTCGCCGACCCCCTGCGGCTCGGCGCCTCGGCGGGCACGGCGTTCCGCGGGGAACCCGACCGGCTGCGCGTGGACCTCGGCGACGACGCACGCCTCGAGGTGCGAGTGACGGCGCCCCGGCCGTGGCCGCGTCGCCGATTCGGCGGCTCCAGCGTCTTCCACGCGGTTCCCGCCCTCAACCAGTACTGGCACCCGTGGCTGCTCGACGGGCGGGCCGAGGGCGAGGCCGTGCTCGGCGGCGAGACGTGGAACCTCGACGGCGCGCAGGTGTACGCGGAGAAGAACTGGGGCAGGGGCGGTTTCCCGGAGTCGTGGTGGTGGGGCCAGGCACACGGCTTCGCGGACTCCGCCGCGTGCGTCGCCTTCGCCGGTGGGCAGGTCCACGCCGGTCCCCTGCGGACCGAGGTGACGGCCGTGGTGGTCGCCCTGCCGGACGGGCCCGTGATCCGGCTCGGCAACCCGGTGGTCTCGCCGGTGCGGGCCCACGTCACCGACGAGCGGTGGTCGCTGTTCGGGCGCGGGCCGCGGTGGACCGTCGAGATCGAGGGGACCGCCCCGCTGGGCGACGCGCACGTGCTGCCGGTCCCGCTGCCGCTCGAACGCCGCAACGTGCCCGGCTCCCTCGAGCACCTGGCGGGCTCGTTGAGCGTGACGGTCCGAGACCGCGGCACCCCGGTGTGGGCGGACGAGTCCCCCCTCGCGGCACTCGAACACGGCGGTCTGGCGCGCGCACGGGCCGAACTGGACCGTCGCGCTGCGCCGGCGGACGCCACGGACGGCCCGCCCCTGCGCAGCCGATGACCGGCGGCCCCGGATCCGCGCACTTTCCGGCCACACGCGAATGAAATCGTATGCTCGGATGGATATTTCGTGCGCATATCAGCCCAGCGCCCGACGCATCGCTCCGAGCGGGTCGGAGTACAGCGAACTCAGGGACACCACGCTCGCGGCGTGCGCCTGTACCCGGTCGCCGAATCCGGTGACGCGGACGTCGGCGCCCGACGTCGACCCGAGCGCGCGCGCGACGTGCGGCGCCGCCGCCGGGTACGCGGTGAACGCCTGGCCGCCGAGGATCACCCGGTCCGGATTGAACAGGTCGCGCAGCATCGCGACGGACCGCCCCAGCACCTGCGCGCGCTCCGCGAGGATCTCGTGCGCCTCGCGAGAGCCGTTGCGGGCCAGCGCGTACAGCGCGGCGACGGACGTGGCACGCGCGTCGAGCAACCCGGCGGCACGGGCCCGGGCCAGCACCGCCCGGTCGGCGACGGTGGCCTCGAGGCAGCCGCGGGCACCGCAGGCGCACGGCACGGACGATCCGGTGGGCAGGTGCGAGACCGAACCCGGGCCACCGCGCGGCGTGTGCACCCGGCCGTCGAATGCGATTGCGATACCCACGGTTTCACGGGCATAGAAGTACAGGGTGGCGCCCTCGACGTCGGCGGTGTCGCGGTCGGGGGTGAGCAGCAGCTCCGACGCGGCCATCGCCTCGACGTGCGCGGCGACGGAAACCGGCAGGCCCAGACCCCGGCTCACCACCGCGCCGACGGGCGCATCCGTCCAGCCGAGCCGCGGGTGGTCCACGGTTCCGGTGGCCGAGTCGACGCGCCCGCCGAGCGCGACGCCCGCCCACAGCGGCATGCGCCGATGCCAGCGCGCCGCGAAGGCCCTCGCACTGCCGGTGATCGTCCCGAGCGCCGCCTCCTGGCCGCCGCGCGGAGTGGGGATCTCCACCCCGCCGATCACGCGCCCGCGCAGATCGCTCGCGACGATACCGGTGACGGCCGCCCCGACGTGGATCCCGACGGTCAGGTAGCGCTCGTGGTCGGTCTCGAACGGCACCCGGGGCCGGCCCACGGCGCCGGACTCGATCAGCTCCGGCCGCTCCCGCAGCAGTCCCGCGGCGAGCATCGCGGAGACCTGTCGGTTGACGGTGGCGATGCTCGCGCCCGTCGCCGCTGCCGCCTGGTCGCGGCAGATCGGCCCGCGCGCCGCGGCGGTCCGGAACACGGCCGCGGCGGTGCCGTCGGCGATCTTCAGTTCGGGCGGCACGATCTGCACGCGCGCCGTCGGCTGCACGCGGGCGGCGGCGCCGCGGGACCGGGCACCGGTCTTCGGACGGACGACATTGGGGTACAAGACATTCGATGTGGTTGCTGCAGACACTGCGGCTCTTCCTCGGGGACGGGTTCGAGGACCCGGGGCGTGACGGGGAGGCGCCGATCCGCTCGACCGTGGCGATCCGCCGGGTGACGGCGGGCGACGAAGCGGGGCGCGAGGTGCGGTGTCAGCGACAACACAGGTCGCGCGCCAGCGGCAGCCGCGAGCCCAGCGCGGCGGTCACATAGGTGACCCGCGGAGCACGGAGACGGCGAGCTGACATACCCGCAACCTAGCCGCCGCGCGCCGCCGTGTCCACTCCGCCCGGCGACGCGCAGGCAACCATCCCGATCAGGGTGACGAAAACCCTTACGCCGGAACATCACCGGTGATGAGGTCGACGGTACCGATATCCGATCCACGAAAGGTCCTTCATGTCTGTCGATTTCGATACCCGCACCGCACCCGCTCGCGACGTGACCGTGGTCCGCCTGGGCGGGCACGTCGGTGCCCGCATCGACGGAGTCCGGCTCGGCGGCGACCTCGACGGGCGCACCGTCGAAGCGATCCGTCGCGCGCTGGCCGAGCACAAGGTGATCTTCTTCCGGGACCAGCACCACCTCGACGACGCGTCGCAGTACGCGTTCGCCGAGTTGCTCGGCACACCGACCACCGCGCACCCGACGGTGACGTCGCGCGGGGCGCACGTGCTGCCCATCGACTCCGACTACGGCACAGCGAACAGCTGGCACACCGACGTCTCGTTCGTCGACCGCATCCCGAAGGCGTCGATCCTGCGCGCGGTGGAACTGCCCCCCTACGGTGGTTCGACCACGTGGGCCTCCGGCGTGGCGGCCTACGAGGGCCTGCCCGGACCGCTGAAGACACTGGCCGAGAACCTGTGGGCCACCCACACCAACGTGTACGACTACGCCGCCGAGAGCGCCGAGCACCTCCGCGACGGCGCCGACGAGCGGGTCGCCGAGTACCGCGCCGAGTTCCGGTCCGAATACTTCGCGACCGAGCATCCCGTGGTGCGCGTGCACCCCGAGACCGGGGAGCGGTCGCTGCTGCTCGGCCACTTCGTCGAGGGCTTCGTCGGGTTGAGCGGCCGGCAGTCGCAGGCGCTGTTCCGGCTGCTGCAGGACCACCAGACGCGGCTCGAGTACACCACCCGCTGGCACTGGGCCGCCGGCGACGTCGCGATCTGGGACAACCGGGCCACCCAGCACTACGCCGTCGCCGACTACGACGGCCGGCATCGTCGGCTGCACCGCATCACCCTCGCCGGCGACGTCCCGGTGAGCGTCCACGGCGAGACGAGCCGGTCCGTCGCCGGCGACGCGGGCGCCTACTCGATCATCGAGACGCCCCGGCCGCTCGCGTCGTAGCGGGTGCCGCGGTCGCGCGGACCCCCGCGCGACCGCACCCGGGGCACCCTAGGATCGCTCGCATGACGATTTCTCCCGATTCTCCCGTCGCCGTCGTCACCGGTGCCTCCTCCGGCATCGGCGAGGCCACCGCCCGCACCCTCGCAGCCCAGGGCTTCCACGTCGTCGTCGGCGCTCGCCGCGTCGACCGGATCGAGAAGCTCGCGGACGAGATCGGGGGCACGGCCCTCGAGCTGGACGTCACGGACGAGGACTCGGTGACCGCCTTCACGACGGTGCTCCCCCGGGTGGACGTCCTGGTCAACAACGCGGGCGGCGCCAAGGGCATGGCCCCGGTCGCCGAGGCCGACCTCGACGACTGGCGCTGGATGTGGGAGACCAACGTCCTCGGCACCCTGCGGATGACGAAGGCCCTGCTGCCCAAGCTCGTCGACTCCGGCGACGGCCTGATCGTCACGATCACGTCGGTGGCGGCGTTCCACGCCTACGACAACGGCGCGGGCTACACCTCCGCCAAGCACGCCCAGGCGGTGCTGCACCGGACGCTGCGCGGTGAGCTGCTCGGCAAGCCGGTGCGCCTGACCGAGATCGCGCCGGGCGCGGTGGAGACCGAGTTCTCCCTCGTGCGGTTCGAGGGCGACGCCGAGCGCGCCGCCAAGGTGTACGAGGGGATCACCCCGCTGGTGGCCGAGGACATCGCGGAGATCGTCGGGTTCGTCGCGTCGCGCCCGTCGCACGTGAACCTGGATCAGATCATCGTGCAGCCGCGCGACCAGGCCAGCCCCATGCGCTTCCACCGCCACTGAGTCCCGATCCCCTGAACCGCAGTCCACCGAGTCGCGGTGCACCGACGAGACGAGTGGCGTGCGCGTGCCGGAGTACTGCAGTCATTCCTGCCACGCAACGACGTCGCGCGGAACTCCACGGCATGCGGCTCGGGCATGATGATCGTCCGTCCACGGCAGGGGGACGGACGATCTCGGGTCGAAGGTCCACCCGAGCCGTGACATTCCCGTCCGTCAGTGCGGTTCCGTCCGGTCGGAGACCGTGGACGGGGTGTCCGGTAGCCGATTCATTCGGAACGAGTTGAACAGCCCGAGGAGACCGGCCAGGAGCGGAACGAGCAGCGCCACCTGCAGGGCGAGAGGCCGCGCGTCCGTGTTGATGCGGATGATCTCGTCCTGAACGTCCGGGGGCTGATCGGCGAGCAACTCCGTGAGCTGGGTGTTGCTCATGACCTCGGCGTCGTCCTCGAGCACCTGTGCCACCTGTTGCTGCTCGGCTGGGGGAAGGACGGTGCTCGATTCCGCCATCGCGGTGAACGTGATGGACAGCGTTGCCAGCATGATGGCACCGGCGAACGCCAACCCGAACGACAACCCGAACGATCCGGCCGCCGAGTTCACACCTGCTGCCTCGCTGACACGCTCCTGCGAGATCGGAGCCAGCGTGTAGTTGTTGAGTTGCGACACCAACAGCCCCAGACCCGACCCCGCGATCATGAGGGGGACCACCAGGGCCCAACCGAACTCTGCCCGGGGCACGATCGGGATCAGCGCCACGATCCCGATCGTGAGCAGAACGAATCCCCACCGGATGATGCTGCTGGGGCGCCGATCGCCCGCCTTCTTCCCCGCGAGCAGCGCCACTGCGAACATGCTGAGGGAGAGGGGTGCGAGGGACAAACCCGCCTGCATCGCATTGTATTCGAGCACCATCTGCAGGTAGATCGGCAGCGCAATCATGGTGCCACCCAGCGCTATCTGCTGGAGCATCTGCTGGGAGATCCCCAGTCTGAAGATCTTGGACGTGAACAGATCCGGGTCCAGCAGGCTGGGTTCGCCTCGCCGCTTGCGCCGCCCGAGCCAGTACGCCAGTCCGGCCAGGGCCGCCGCACCGCTCACCAGGAGCGCGGCGACTGCCTCGCCGCCCTCCTGCCACACCAGGATTCCCAGCACGATGCCGCCCATGCCCAACACCGAGAGCACGGCACCGACTGTGTCGACGCCCCGAGGTCCTGTGTACGGCACATCTCGGACGAGTCTGATGCCGGACAGCACGATCGCAATGATGACGACCTCGAGCACGAACGCGAGGCGCCAGGAAAGGTAGGTGGTGATGAAACCTCCGAGCAGCGGTCCGACGGCCGCGGCGATCGCGGCCGCCGCCCCGACGAGGGCGTAGACCTTCTTCTGATCGTCTCCTTCGAAGTTGCCGTGTATGAGGGACTGCATCGCGGGCAGGAGGAGTGATGCGCCGATTCCACCCAGAAGTGCCCAGAAGACGATGACCGCCGTCAGGCTCTGCGCGAGTGCCATCGCCGCCGCACCTACGGCGTAGCCGAGCAGACCCAGCACGTAGGCACGTTTGCGTCCGATCAGATCGCCGACCTTGCTACCTATCAGGATGAACGCCGCCGACACCAGCGCCTCGAGCGCGATCGCCGCCTGGACGCCGCTCACGGTCGTCTCGAGATCCCGGACCACCGACGAGATCGAGACGTTCATCAGTGACGTGTCGACGACCAGCACGAACATCGCCATCGCCAGCAGGATGGCCAGCAGTCGTTGCGGGCGCGCTGCCCCCGCGGAACCGGCGGCGGTCGATTCTTCGGTCACGGCAGACCCACCCTCCTCGCATCCGTGGACGTGGTCGAACGCCCGGTCGCCCGCGTCGGGCTTGCGGGGGCGGGTGCGTGTCCACCAGGGCCGGGTCCACCCAGCCGCTCCCGGTCGTCGTCACCACGACCGAATCGCCGCGCTGGAAACCCCGACCCGGGTCAGGCCCTCGACTGCCACGGCCGCCCGGCTCTCGGAGTCCTCGGCCGAGGTGAGCCCGGCATAGCTCCGAATCGGCTCCAGGGCCGGGCGGTCGGCGAACGCGCGCCACACGAAGGCTGCGAGCACGCCCGGCCCGTATCCGATCGCGGCAGTGATCCCGCAGATCATGCCCTGCAGGAGCCCGCCGCGCGGGAGCGAGCGACGGCGTGAACGACAGACACGCGAAAACGAGTGCACCCCAGCACCCCGGAAAGGTGACGTACAGCAGCTTCCGGCGTTCCCCGGCCTCGGGCGGCCCACCAGCGTCGGTGCCGGCGGCATTCCGGACCGCCGCGGCACCCTGCCCGGTCTCGAGCCGAACTCCATGGTCGTCCGGTGCCTCTGGGGTGCTCGGCAGCGAACCGCCGCGCGAACCCGGGACCTTCGGTTCCATGGTTACCTCCGCCTACATGATCACCCTCACGCCGTCCCGTCGCCGGCGTTTCGGATGCGATCGGTCGCGATCCCACAAGCACGACCGGGTCCCTGATTGCCCGCGTCGGGAGCTTCTGCACCTCGGCACCGAAGAGCTTTTCCAGCACGTGAGAATTCAGCGGATACTCGGTGGCCACCGACGACGCGCGGTCCCCCCGACAGCGCCGCAGCCTGCACCCGTTGCCGCTCGGTGCCGCCCCGGTTCCGGCGGGTTTCTACAGCGCGGACATCGACTGCCAGGTGGGCCAGTCGATCGCCCAGTCGTACAGGTCGCCGTCCGCGGCGGACAGCTCGATCGACGTTCCGGACACCTCGACCGGGTCGCCGTACATCGCCGTCGCGAAGTACTCCTGGGCGTCCCCGAGCGAGAGGTTGATGCAGCCGTTGGTGACGTTGGTCGCGCCCTGCTGGCCGAGGGTCGCGGGGTTGGCGTGGATGAACTCGCCGTTGTTGGAGATCCGCACCGCCCAGCGTTCCCGCACGTTCTCGTAGTACGGCGGGTTGGACATCAGGAAGTCCTCGTGCTTCTCGGTGACCACGTGGACGCCGCTGCGGGTGACGTTGCGGGCTTGGTTGCCCTGCCCGTAGCTCACCGGGATGTCCATGATCGTCACCCCGTCGCGCACGACCTGCATGCGGTGCGACGTGGCGTCGGCCACGACGACCTGGCTCCGGCCGACGGTGAAGTCGAGGGTGAGGTCCTCCGCCCCGTAGGCGCCGTCGCCGTAGTCGAGGCCGTAGAGCCGCGCGTCGAGGTGTACCGCGGTGCCCGGCGTCCAGTACTGCTGCGGGCGCCAGTGCGCGCGGGCACCGCCGTTGTCGTCGGGCAGCCACGCCCAGCTGCCGACGGTCGGCGGGTCGGTGCCGACCACCATGGCCTTCTCGACGGCGGCCTTGTCGGTGATCGGGCCGTCGAACTGGACGATGATCGGGGCGGCGATTCCGACCGGCTGTGCGTCGGCGATGTTCAGGTTCGCGGAGACGACCCGGTCGGGGTCGACGGTGTCGAAGCTGCCCTCGACGGCCACGGTCTCGTCGTCGGAGCCGACGGCCGTGCCGGACCAGCGGTAGGTCGCGCCGTAGCCGAGCGGTTCGGCGACGGTGTAGCTGCGGCGGTCGGCGGCGAGGGCGCCACGCACGACGGCGCTCGTTCCGACGTTCGTGAGGGCGACGTCGGTGAGCTCGCCGTCGGTGACCGAAACACGGACCGGGGCGGTGGGGTTCACGTCGGTGGCGCCGTCGGCGGGGTCGGTGACGATCGACACGACGGGCCCGGTGCCGGCGGGTACCGCGCTCCCGCCGGGACCCGACGAGCACGCCGCAAGCACCGCGACGAGTGCGAGCAGCCCGAACCACAACAACCGACGACTTCGTTCACCCAGGTGGAGCACTCCGACGAGGGTACGCCCGCCGCGCTGTCGCGTCGCAGCGCGGCGGCAGGTCTGGCAGACCGGCTCTCAGATGAAGCAGCCCACGGTCACCGGCTCCGGCTCGAGCCGCACCCCGAACGCGTCCTGCACGCCGTCGCGCACCTCCCGGGCGAGGGCCACCAGATCGGCGGTGGTCGCGGCTCCCCGGTTGGTGAGTGCGAGGGTGTGCTTGGTGGACAGCCGCACCGGTGCGTCGGCCCCGGGGAAGCCCTTGCCGAACCCGGCTCGCTCGATCAGCCATCCCGCGGAGAGCTTGGTGCCGCCGTCCGCGGGGAATCGCGGGATCCGCACGTCGGGCCCGACGCGTTCCTCGACGACCGCGAGCACCCGGGACAGCTCGTCGTCGGAGAGCACCGGGTTGGTGAAGAACGATCCGGCGCTCCAGGTGTCGAGGTCGCCCGGATCGAGCACCATGCCCTTGCCGCGGCGCAGCGTCAGCACCTGCTCACGCACCTCCGCCGCCGGGCGCCGCTCCCCTTCCTCGGCGTGCAGCGCCGACGCCAGTTCCCGGTAGCCGAGCGGTGCGCTCGCCCCGTCCGGCCGCACGGCGAGGTCCACCTCGAGCACCAGCGCGTCGTCGGAATGTTTGAGGACGCTGGTGCGGTAGCCGAGCCCGAGTTCCCCGGGGCCGACCCACCGGACGTCGCCGCTGGTGCGGTCGAGCAGCCGTACGGCGCGCAGGACCGATCCGACCTCCACCCCGTAGGCGCCGACATTCTGCACCGGGGTCGCGCCGGTGGAGCCGGGGATCCCCGACAGGCACTCGAGTCCCCCGAGACCGGACTTCACGGTGAGGGCGACGACGTCGTCCCACACCGCGCCCGCCTCGGCGCGGACGGTGTCCTCCCCCGGTTCGATCCCGGTGGTCGCGATGCGCACCACCACGCCGTCGAATCCGGCGTCGCCGATCACGAGATTGGAGCCACCCGCCAGGACCAGGGTGGGGACGCGGGCCGCGTCGAGCAGGCGGACGACGTCGACGAGGGTGTCGGTGGTGGTGCACTCGGCGAGCCACCGCGCCGGACCGCCCAGCCGCAGCGTGGTCAGCGTCGACAGCGGCACGTGCTCGGACACAGCGGCGCCCGCCTCGACGAGTTGGGCCCCAATACGCGGATCAGACACCCGCAAACGGTAGCGTGCCGACCATGGGCAGCCGCATCGACCATTACTCGCACTACGCGTTCCCCGTCGCCACGGTGCACGCGGCGCTCGTCGACGAGAACTACTGGCGGACCCGGCTGGCGGAGATCGGCGGCCCGGGCGCGACCCTCGAGGACGTGCGCATCGGCGACGGGACGATCGACCTGCACATGACGCAGTCCATCCCGGCCGAGCACCTGCCGAGCTTCGTCACCAACTTCCATCCCGGCGACCTGGTCATCCATCGGCACGAGTCGTGGCAGCCGCTGAGCGGGGACCGCGCGACGGGCAGCTTCTCCGCGCACGTGGACGGGCTGCCCGGCAAGGTGGACGGCACGTCCACGATGGCCCCGGACGGCTCGGGCACCATCGTGGAGATCGACGGCACCGCCGAGGTGCGGATCCCCTTCCTCGGCGGCAAGATCGAGGGCATCATCGTCGAGCAGATCGTCGAACTGTTCGACGTCGAGCGCACGTTCACAGCGCAGTGGCTGTCCGAACCGCACTGACGGCTGTCCGAACCGCACCGACGTGCCGTTGCGGAGCCGTGACGATTTCCGTGGTTCGGTAACGAACCGGTAACCTCGGCTGTCATGGCACGGCGAATCGACTACTCCGCCCGCTATCCGTACAGCCCGGAGCAGGTGTACGAGGCGCTCTCGGACCGCACGCACTGGGAGGCGCGCATCGTGGAGATGCGCAAGTACTCCGAGAACCATCTCGCCGAGTTCGAGGTGTCGGACGACGGTATCGACCTGGTCCTGCACCACGTCCTGCCCCGCACGGAACTGCCCGAGATCGCCCGGACGGTGATGAAGAAGGACATGGTCATCACCCGCAAGGAGACCTACACCCCCCTCGGCGACACGATCACCGGCAGCTACCAGGCCTCGGTCCCCGCCGGGCCCGGCAGCCTCACCGGCACGATGGAACTGTTCGCCTCGGACGGGGGCAGCACCCTGCGCACCACGTCGGAGGCCAAGGTCTTCCTGCCGTTCATCGGCGGCAAACTCGAGCAGCTCATGCTCGTCAACCTCGTCGACCTGTTCCGCACCGAGGCGGAGATCACCGCCGACTGGCTCGCGCGCCGGTTCGGGTAGTTCCCCCCGTGCGCGTACCGCGCCCGGAAGGTGTCGTCACCCGCGGCACCACGGGCATCAATCGCCTGCGCCGCAGCGACCGGTGGCTGATGCACCATCCCGACGTCGCCCGCGTCCTGCACTCGCGGGACGATGCGCTCGTCGTCGACCTCGGTTACGGCGCGATGCCGGTGACCACCCTCGAACTGGCCGCGCGGCTGCGCACGGTGCGCCGCCGGCTGCGGGTGGTGGGTCTCGAGATCGATCCCGGGCGGGTGGTGCCGGGCCGCGACGGCGTGGAGTTCGCCCGCGGGGGCTTCGAGCTGGCCGGGCTCCGGCCGGTGCTGATCCGCGCATTCAACGTGTTGCGTCAGTACCCGGAGGAGGCGGTGGCGCCGGCGTGGGCTCGGCTGCGGGCCGGGCTCGCACCGGGCGGGCTGCTGCTCGACGGCACGTGCGACGAACTGGGCCGGCGGTGCGCATGGGTGCTGCTCGACGAGCACGGCCCGCGCACGCTCACCCTCGCGTGGAGCCCGTTCCATTCAGCTGCACCGTCGGACCTGGCCGAGCGGTTGCCGAAGGCGCTGATCCACCGCAATGTGCCGGGGGAACGGATCCACGAGCTGCTGCAGGTGGCGGATCGGGCCTGGGCGGCGGCGGCCCCGCACGCGGCGTTCGGGCCGCGCGTGCGCTGGCGCGCGACCCTGGACCTGCTGCGCGCCCAGGGGGTGCCGGCGGCGCCGCAACGCCGTCGCCTGCGGGACTGTGTGCTGACCGTGCCGTGGGACTTCGTCGCCCCCGCGCAGACTCAGCCGGCCGCGAGCAGCGCGAGCTCGATGCGGTCGGCGACGGCCGCGGGCTGATCGACGACCGCGGCGTGCAGCTGCGCCGAGGTGACCCGTCCGATGGCGATGGCGTCGCCGACGAGCTCGTCGAGCACCTCCTGGGAGACTCCGCCCGCCGCCAGGTCGACGGCGGTCCGCGCGGGGGTCGTGATGCGGAAGCACCCCACCTGCTCGCAGTCCTGCTCGCGCAGCTGCCGGTGGTGCAGGGCGAGCCGGTTGCTCGGCACCGTCCGCTGGTCGGCTGTCGACAGGTGCAGGAAGCGGGGTTGCAGGTGGCCCATGCCGTGCAGGTCCGCCGCGCTCTGGTGGGAGACCACCGCGGCGCCCTCGTACCAGGCGCACCACTGCGCGAATTCGTCGAACTTCGTGTGCGGGCTGTCACCGAGCCGGAACAGATCCGTCTGGATCCGGACCCAGTGCCCGGCCGCGATCCGGCCGACGAAGTCGATCGTGGCGATGCCGTGGGCCACGGCCTGCCGCGTGGTGAAGAAGCCCGCCTGGGCGAGCGCGGTGTGTCGCAGGGCCTCGTCCGGATCCACCCGGCCGGAGGCGTCGTGTTCAGGTTCCGTCCAGCCCGTCATGCCGCCACAGTACCGAACAACTGTGGTACACCTCACACTTTCCGGTCCCGGCGGCGCATCTTCACAGACCTTCCTCAGAGTTCTTCGGGAGAATCCGGAACCATGACGAACCGGAAGCGTGTCCCCTTCGCCACCATCGGCATCGTCCTCGCCGTCGCGCTGGTCGCGGTGCTCGTCGGCGCCGAGGTCTACGTCCGCAACCGTGCCACCAACTGCCTCGCGCAGTCGTTCGAGAGCGAACTCGGCACGAACGTCGACGTGGATCTCGGGTGGAAACCGGTGCTGCTCTCGCTCGTGGACAAGCAGGTCTCGTCCGTCACGCTCGACAGCGACGACACGGCGTTCGGCCCTGCCCAGGAGATGCAGGTACACGCCGTGGTCCGCGACGTGGACCTGCGGGAGAGCGCCGCCGGCGCCGGGACCATCGGCAGCTCGAGCGCGGAGGTCGTGTGGCCGTCGTCGGGCATTCTCGCGACGGTGCAGACGCTGCCCCTCGGCTCGCTGATCACCGACGTCACCCCCGACGCGGACGCCGGCACCCTCCGATTCACCGTGGGCGGCGCCGGGCTGGCGGAACTGACCGTGCGACCGGAGGCCCGGAACGGGGCAATCGCGATCGAGACGGTGGATGCGTCGCTGTTCGGCATCGGCTTGCCGACAGCGCTGGTCGACGGCATCGTGCAGATCCTCACCGAGAGCCTGCAGCAGTACCCGCTGGACATGCAGGCGACGTCCGTGTCGGTCACCGACTCCGGCATCGAGGTGACGCTCGAGGGCGGCGCCTACACGATGCCCGAGCCGCCGGCCGGCCAGCAGTCGCAGAACCAGCTCGACTGCTGAGGCCGCAGCCCGCTCACTCGGGCAGGCCGTCGAGCACCGCGCGGGTGCCGGACAGGCCGAGCCGGGTGGCACCGGCCTCGATCATGGCCAGCGCCGCCTCGGCCGTGCGGATGCCGCCGCTGGCCTTGACGCCGAGCCGGCCGCCCACGGTCTCGGCCATCAGCCGCACCGCGTGCACGGACGCGCCCCCGGCGGGATGGAACCCGGTGGACGTCTTGACGAAGTTCGCGCCCGCCCGCTCGGCGCACCGGCACGCCTCGACGATCGCCTCGTCCGACAGGGCCGCCGACTCGAGGATCACCTTCAGCACGGGCTCGAACCCGATCGCCTCCCGGACGGTGAGGATGTCGGCGAGCACCGCGTTGTAGTCCCCCGCGACGGCCGCGCCGATGTCGATCACCATGTCGATCTCGGCGGCGCCCTGATCCACGGCGAGCCGGGCCTCGGCGCCCTTGATCAGCGAATGGTGCTTGCCCGACGGGAAGCCCGCCACGGTGGCGACGACGAGTCCGTCCGCCCGCAGCGGCAGCATCGACGGCGACACGCAGACCGACCAGACCCCGAGTTCGCGGGCCTCGTCGACGAGCGCGCGCACGTCGGCGCCCGACGCCTCGGGTTTGAGCAGGGTGTGGTCGACCATCGCGGCGACCCGGGCACGGGTGAGGGTGGTCTCCGGCATGCCCGTCAGCTTTCCACAGCGATATTCCGTTGCCCGGCCCGGCGCCGGTGTCCACACTGCTCTCGTGTTCATCCGACGAGAACGTCCCGCCGACATCCCTGCGATCAGCGACGTGCACCGCGCCGCATTCGCGCCGCTCGCTCCCGCCGGCGTGGAGCCGGTCGAGCCCGGCCTCGTCGAGGCGCTGCGTGCCGGCCCGGCGTGGTTGCCCCGGCTCTCGCTCGTCGCAACCGGAGCCGAGGGCTCGGTCGTCGGGCACGTGTGCGTCACCCGCGGCACGGTCGACGGCGAGCCGGCGCTGGCGCTCGGGCCGATCGGGGTGCTGCCGGCGTGGCAGCGCGCCGGCGTCGGGGGCGCCCTGATGCACGCGGTGCTCGGCGCGGCGGATGCCCTCGACGAACCGCTCGTCGTGCTGCTCGGGCACCTGGACTACTACCCGCGTTTCGGGTTCGTCCCGGCCGCCGAGCTCGGTGTCGATCCCGACGTGCCCGAATGGGCGTCGCACCTGCAGGCCCGCGCCCTCACCGCGCACCGGCCGCAGCTGCGCGGCGTCTTCCACTACGCCCCTCCGTTCTACGAGATCGGCTAGCGCGGGGGATCGTCGGGGCGGCAATCGCGGTGTCGCGATGCGCTCGATCCGGTGTTCCCCGGAGTGGGAGGACTCACGTGTCCTCCGGTGTTGCGGACGGCTGTGGTGCTGTGTGCAGCCGATCGAGGAAGTGGGCGAGGGCGGGGCTGATGCTGCGGTCGTGCCGGTCCGCACCGACCCGTCGAACGAGTTCTCGCACAGCGGGTCCGGTATCGAGGACCGGCTGGACCAACCCCGACCGTGCACACTGCTCGAGGACGGGCAGCAACACTCGTTCCGCTTCCTCGAGTGAGCCGACCGTGACAAGGCACTCGGTCAGCAGCAAGCGGGCATAGAGGGACGCTCGGGGCCGGTCGGTGGCGCTGATCGACTCGGTGAGGATTCGGGCGCGCCGGCACGCGTGTGTCCGGTCACTGTCGGAGCCGGCGGCGAGCAGCAGCCGGATTGCCGCCTCTTCCGTGGTCTCGGCCGTGACCTGGGCGATCCCGTCAGGAACGTCGCTCGGAAGCCCGGGAGGAAAGGCGTCCGGGGAGACCTGCGGTATCCCGATGCCCGTCCGGATGCGCTCGTTGGTGATATGTACCGCCAGACGGGGCAGTTGCAGTGACAGTGCCAGCCGCTCCCCTTCGGCCAGTCGCCCGGCGGCCTGTTCGTGCTGCCCCAGGCGATGCTTCAGGCGAGCGCCGATGACGTACGTGGCGAGCATGAACTCGACGGTTCCGCCTTCGGCGCCGAGGCTGTAGCTCTCGTCGAGCAGGCCTTCGGCCTCGGCGAGGTTTCCCTGTTCGTACAGCATTTCCCCGAGGAGGGCACCGGTGAGGCGGGAGCTGTAGGAATTGTCTTCGTCGGAAGCGGTGGCCAGGTGCATGGCGTGGCGCAGGCTCGTCTCGGCGCCGTCGAGATCGAGTTGTTCCCGTGCGGCCACTGCATCGAGGCAATAGCCGTAGATGACACTGAACGGCCCGGAGGCGCGGCGGTGGTACGGGCGTGCCCATTGCTGCCAGCGCCGGGCCTCGTCGAAGTCGAACCGCTGGATCTCGCGGAACGAGGCCACATCGGCAACACCGCACAGAATCCACGGACGGAGTCTGTCGGCGCGGGCGATGCATGCCTCGAGTGCCTCACCGAGGTGGTCGAGACGGTCGTCGAAGACGGTGATGGTGGCCCGGATGAGAGAGGCCTCGGCCCGGGCGTCAGCCTCTTCGTCGCCGGACACGGTCGGCAGCACTGCCTCGAGGCGGCTGAGAGCGTCGTTGGCCGCAGTGCGGTGGTGCAGCAGTGCGTGCGCCCAGGCCACCGCCAGCTGCAGGCGTGGCCGCATCGCGCCGGCGGTCGTCGGTAGCTTGGTCTCCAACCCGAGCAGAGTGTTCATCCGGGATTGTTCGAGCAGTGGGATTGCTTCCCGCTCGACCACGTCGATCGCCGCGTCGTCGTCGCCGGCAGCGCGGAAATGATCGACCGCCGCACTCGAGAGGCGTTGATCGGCGAACCACCGGGCCGCGGTCCGGTGCAGCTCGTGCAGCCGTTCCGGGTCGCCTCGTTCGAGCCGGCGGCGTAGATAGTCGGTGAACAGGTGGTGGTAACGGAACCACTGTCCTTCCTCGTCGAGCCGGGTGAGGAACAGGTCCCGGTCTTCGACGTCCTCGAGCACGGCCTGGGCGTCCCGGCGGCCGGTCAGGGCGGTGGCCAGGGCTGCGCACGTGCGTTCGCTGACCGCGGTGGCCAACAGGAAGTCGAGCAGGTCCGTTTCGAGGCTGTCGAGGACGTTTTCGGCGAGGTACTCGCCGAGGGCGCGATGCCGGCCCGACAGCTGGCGGATGACCGTCCGGGGGTCATGGTGTTCGCGTAGTGCCAGCGAGGCCAGCTGCAGGGCCGCCGCCCACCCATCGGTTGTTTCCTCGAGCTCGGCAATGTCTTTGTCCTCCATGGTCAATCCGGTAGTACCGGTGAGCAGCTCGCGGGACTCGTCGACATCGAAGCGCAGAGCGGCGGCGTCGATCTCGATCAACTCGTTGTGCACGCGCAGGCCGCTCAGCGGCAGGCCCTGCCGGGCCCGGCTGGTGACGACCAGCTGCAAGTGGTGGCACCCTTGCTCGAGCAGGAACCGGGTGATGGCCCGGCTGGCGGGGTTGGTCACCCGGTGCCAGTCGTCGAGTACCACCGCGATGTGCTGCCCGCCCGTGTGTGTCCGGTTGATGAGGGTGGTCAGCACGAACCGCTCGGCGCCCTCCCCGTGTCCCTCCAGGACACGGGTCAGCTCTCTGCCCAGCCGGGGCAGGGTCACAGTGACCGCATCGACGAGATGCGCGAGAAACCAGGCGGGGGTGTTGTCGTCCTCGTCGATCGACAACCACGCGGTCTTGCCACCGTCGTGCTCGAGCATCCGCACGTACTGGGCGGCCACAGTGGTCTTGCCGTATCCGGCCGGGCCGTGGATCAAGATCAGTCGCGCCCGGGTCGCGGTACCGAGCCGGTCGAGCAACCGGGTGCGCTGCACCATCGCATGAGCCGCGACCGGTGGACGGTACTTGGTCGCCACGGCGGGCGGACGAGCGGGCACGGATCCACCAGCCGACGGGTCGAGGCGCAGATACGCCGCGGTCGCGGGGGATTCGC
Source organism: Rhodococcus ruber (assembly GCF_016804345.1). Lineage (NCBI taxonomy): Bacteria > Bacillati > Actinomycetota > Actinomycetes > Mycobacteriales > Nocardiaceae > Rhodococcus > Rhodococcus ruber. The sequence continues at coordinate 4,435,831 of NZ_CP044211.1, forward strand.
GACCTTCCGGCTGCGGTGGGCTCTCCTCGTCCCAGGCCAACGGCAGCGGCAGGTCGGCAACGAGGTAACCGAGATCGGTCCCGGCGCTGCGCAGCGCCTCCCCCAACGCCGCCGCCGTACCGAAACGGTGGGCGGGCTCCCGGGCCATCGCGTGCTCGATCACCGCACACACCCCCTCCGGAACATCCCGCTCGCGCAGATCCGGAATCGGTTCGGTGCTGATCCGCAGCAGCTGCGCCACCAGTTCCTCCCCACGGCGGCGCGCGTAGGCAGGCCGGCCGGCCAGAGCGGTGAACAAGGTGGCGCCGAGTCCGTAGACGTCCGAGACGACCGACGGAGACTGCCCGTGCAGCAGCTCCGGCGCGGTGTAGGCGGGCGAGCCCACCACCAAGCCCCGCGTGGTGTCCTGCCGATCCGACAGCCGGGCGATCCCGAAATCGGTCAGTTGCGGTTCGCCGTACTCGGAGATCAGGATGTTCGCCGGTTTGACGTCGCGGTGCAGGACACCCGCCCGATGCGCCGTCTCGAGCGCCCCGGCCACCTTGATGCCGATGTCGAGAACCTCGGCGACCGTGCGGGCCCCGCGCCGGTCGATCCAGGCTTCGAGGGAGTCCCGGCGGTGGAACGGCATCACGATGAAGGGACGCCCGGTACGGGTGACGCCGGCCTCGAGCACGTGCACGATGTTCGGATGCCCCGACAGCCGGCCCATCGCCTGCTGCTCGCGCAGAAACCGCACGCGGTCGGTCTCGTCCGGACTGGGACTCATCACCTTGACCGCTACCACTCGGTCGAGGGCGGGCTGACGACAGCGGTAGACGATGCCGAACCCTCCCCGCCCTGCCACCCGCGGCTCGACGAAACCGGCCGCGCCCAATTCGTCCGCGAGCTCCCTCGGGGGCGGATCAGCGGAACGTGCAGCGGCGTCACCGGACACTGTGCACCCGGTCTTCGGACTGCGCCCGGCACTCCGGGAGGTATACCGCGGCACTGCCGGTGGCCGGTTCTGCCGGCCGGTGATCTGCGGACCTGATCATGACGCCACCTCGGATTGCTTCCGATTCTAGGCGCCGCCCGCGCGAAGTCCGTCGTGCCGACGGGCCGGTTCTCTCCACGGCTGCGGCCGGATTCGCGGGTCATTCCCTGCCGGCGAGGAGCGCGAGGTCCTGCGCGGGTGAACGGCACCGCGCCGGCGGTGACCATGCGCACCCCGGCTCCGACGTCGAACTCGCCCAACGCTTCCTGTCGCCCGGAAGACGGTCACGACCGGCATCCCCGTCCTCGCCGCCGCACCGCACTCGTCTCACCGGACGCGAAGGAGCCATCCAGCCTACGGAACTGAAACGTTCGGAATTGCAATAAGGTATCGGCTGCACCGCTGGGCGTCCGGGGCTCCGGCCCCGGCTTCGAGAACCCGAGGACCAGGCATGGCCGACGCAGTGGACGAGACGGCACGGCTCGCGAGCACCTTCGACGACGCGAGCGGCGACTTCGACCGGCTCACCCCGACGGTGTGGGGTCCGGCCGGGCAGGCGCTGATCTTCCAGCTCGGGCCCGGTCCCGGCGCGACGGTGCTGGACGTGTGCTGCGGCGCCGGCGCCTCGGCGCTGCCCGCTGCGGCGGCGGTGGGACCGACCGGCCGGGTCCACGCGATCGACGTCGCCGACGACCTGCTCGAGATCGGCCGGCTCGTCGCCGCCGAGCGGGCGCTGCAGAACATCGACTTCGTGTGCGCGGACGCCACCACGTGGGAACCGCCGTCCGCGGTCCCGGAGGCCGGGTACGACGCGCTCGCCGTCTCCTACGGGGTGTTCCTGCTGCCCCGCATGGACGCGACGTTCGATCGTCTGGTGGGCCTGGTGCGGCACGGCGGCCGGGTCGGTGTGACCGTGTGGCGGGCCGGGGCGATGGAGGAGATCAGCGCGACGCTGTTCGACGTCGTCGGCCGGCGCAACCCGGCGGTGGCCGGCCGGCCGTCGCTGCGGGACCGGACGCCGCTGCACACGATCGACCTGCCGCGCACCCTCGAGGCGTGGCTCGCGGCCGCCGGCACCCACTCGGTGGAGGTACGCACCCTGTCGAGCCTGCTCCCCGCCACCGACGAGCTGTGCTGGGCACTGGTGACCGGATCGGGCTTGCGGGCGGTCCTGGCCGGGCTCGACGCCGACGCGGTCGCCGCGGTGCGCGCCGAATTCCTCGCGGCCGTCACCGAGCGCGGCATCCACACGATCGACGCGACGACCCTCGTCGGGACCGCCACGGTCCGGCGGCCCCCCGCGACGGTGTGACCGGTCGGGTGGGGCCGGGATCCCACCTGAGAGACTGGACGGCATGACCTCCGCTGCCTCGTCCGACGACCGTCGGTATGTACTGTCACTGGGCTGCCCCGACGCCACCGGCATCGTCGCCCGCATCTCGACCTTCCTCGCGGACGTGGGCGGCTCGATCGTCGAAGCCGGCTACCACGCGGACCCCGACAGCGGCTGGTTCTTCACTCGTCAGGCGGTGCGCGCCTCCTCCATTCCGCTCGGCCTCGACGAACTGCGCCAGCGATTCGCGACCGTCGCGGCGGAACTGGGCCCGGAAACCGAGTGGACGCTGCAGGACACCGGCGAGACCAAGCGGGTGGTGCTCCTCGTCAGCAAGGAAGGCCACTGCCTGCACGACATCCTGGGCCGGGTGGCCGCCGGCGAGCTGAACGCGGAGATCTGCGCGGTCGTGGGGAACCATCCCGACCTCGAGCGGGTGACCCGCCGGCACGGCATCGACTTCCACTACGTGTCCTTCCCCAAGGATCCGCAGCAGCGCGGGCCCGCGTTCGAGCAGGTGCGCAAGCTCGTCGACGTGCACGATCCGCACGCGGTCGTGCTCGCGCGGTTCATGCAGATCCTGCCGCCCGAGCTGTGCGAGCACTGGGCGGGCCGGGCGATCAACATCCACCACAGCTTCCTGCCGTCGTTCATCGGCGCACGCCCCTACCATCAGGCCTTCACACGCGGTGTGAAGCTGATCGGCGCGACGTGCCACTACGTGACCCCCGAGCTGGACGCCGGCCCGATCATCGAGCAGGACGTGGTGCGCGTCGGTCACGCCGACACCGTCGGCGACATGGTGCGCCTCGGACGGGACGTCGAGAAGCTGGTGCTGGCCCGCGGTCTGCGCTGGCACCTCGAGGACCGGGTGCTGGTGCACGGCAGCAAGACCGTCGTCTTCAGCTGACGACGCGGGATCCGCCGGTCAGCCGACGGTGACGGTGCGGCTGTGCCAGCCGGTGGCGCCGTCGGGGATCGGCGGGCGGCGCTGCTCGTCCTGCACCCGGCCCTCCCCGTCGGTGGCACGCACCTCGAGGGTGTGCGTGCCAGGTGTCGCATCCCAGCGCCACGTCCACTGCCGCCACGTGTCGAGCGAGTACTCCTCGGCGAGCACGGCGTCGTTCCAGGGGCCGCCGTCTACGCGGACCTCGACGCGGTCGATGCCGCGATGCTGCGCCCACGCGGTACCGGCGACGACCACGGGCCCGGATTCGAGCCGGCCGAAGGCGGCGGGAACGTCGATGCGTGAGGCGGTCCGGACGGGGGCCTGCTCGGCCCAGCCGCGTTTCGTCCAGTAGGCCTCGGCCCGGTCGAAGCGGGTCAGGTCCCAGTCGACGACCCACTTGGTGGCGGAGACGTAGCCGTACAGGCCCGGTACCACCTGCCGGGCCGGGTATCCGTGTTCGAACGGCAGCGGTTCGCCGTTCATCGCGACGGCGAGCAGGGCGTCGCGGCCGTCGAGGACGGCGGCGACGGGGGTGCCGCAGGTGAAGCCGTCGGCGCTGGTGGACAGGAGCATGTCGGCGTCGGCCCGGACCCCGGCCCACGCGAGCAGGTCGCGCATCCGGTATCCGATCCAGCGGGCGTTGCCGGCCAGGTCGCCCCCGACCTCGTTGGACACGCAGGTGAGGGTGAGGATCCGTTCGACGGGTTCGAACGCGGCCAGATCGTCCCAGGTGAGCGTCACCTCCCGCTCGACCATGCCGTGGATGCGCAGCTGCCAGTCCGCGGTGCGCAACCGCGGCACCCGCAGTGCGGTGTCGATGCGGTAGAACTCCGCCGGCGAGGTGAGGAAGGGCGTCGCGCCGGGGACCGTCACCTCGGTGCCCGCCGGCACGGGAGCGGCGGCCCGGGCCGGCCGCGGGATCAGGAACCGGGCACGGTCCTCGACGGCCCGCGCCAGCCGGTCGGTGAGGTGCCGGCCGGCGGCGCCGGCGGCCACGGCCACGGCGGCCGCGGTGCCGAGCACCGTGAGGAACCGGCGGCGCGGCCACGCCGCCGGGGTGACCGTCCCGTCGTCGCGGACGCCGGATGCGGCAAGGAGCCGGACGGCGTACTGCAGCAGCACCGCGCCCGCGACGGCGCCGACGACCGTGGGCAACGCGGCGACGGCGGTGGCGCCCGGCCGGCTCAGCGCCGCGTACCCGCCGACGGCGGCCAGGACCGCGATGACGACGCCGCCACGCGGGCGGCGGGGCTGTTCGAGCAGCCCCGCCACCACGGCGAGCACCGCGAGGATCACCGACATGCCGATGAACAACGCCGGTTTGTCCGACGTTCCGAAGGTGTCGATCGCGAACTCGCGGGCCCACGCGGGCGCCCGGTCCACGGTCGTGGCGCCGACGGCGTAGAACGGCGACGACGCCGGGCCGATCAGCGCGGCGAGCAGTTCGCCGACGCCGAGGACGACGCCGAACGACACCAGTCCGGCGAGGGCACGCGCGGCGCGGTGGCCCGACACTGTCACGGGTCCTTCTCCGGTCGACGGCACACCGGGGGTTCGGTGCCGCGACCCCCGCGGATGGGAGCGTCAGGCGGTTGCCTGCACGGGCTCCCGTTCGGCGAGGTACAGCAGTTCGTCGTCGAACGCGTCGATCGCCTCGACCGAGCTCATGTGTCCGATCCCGTCGAGGACGACGAAATGCTCGAGGTGCCCGGCGGCCTCGAGGGCCTCGGCGAGCCGGTGCGCGTGCACCGGCGGCGTGAGGCGGTCCGCGGTGCCGACCAGCACGGTGGTCGGGACGGTGAGGTGCTCGAGCCCCGTTCGGATGTCGATTGCGCTGAGCGCCGTCCCCCAGTTGCCCCGGGCCCGGGGGGTGCAGCCGAGCACGATCTTCTCGCAGAACTCCACCTCGGCGGTGCTCGAACCGGGCGCGAGGGCGACGTACTTCAGCGCGCGGGTGGTCAGGGGGGAGGCGACGAGCGGCACGGCGGCGCCGAGAACACGCCGCGCGACGGGCTCCGGTACCCGGCCCAGGCGGGGCGGCAGCAGCGCGGCCTCGGCGAGCAGGCTGTCGGTGCCGGTGCTCGCGAGCAGCACTCCGGACGCCTTCTCCCGCACCTGCTCGGGGTGGCGGCCGGCCCACGCGATGATGCTCATGCCGCCCATGCTGTGCCCGGCGAGCACTGCCCTGCGGCCGGCCGGCACCGTCGCCGCGAGGACCGCTGCGAGATCGTCGGCGAGGACGTCGGGGCCGAAGGTCCGGGTACCGAGGTCACTGCGGCCGTGACCGCGCTGGTCGTAGGTGATCACCCGGTAGCGCCCGGCGAGTGCGTTGATCTGCGGGATCCAGTAGTCGGCGTTGCACGTCCACCCGTGGCTGAGCACGATCGGATCGGCGTCCGGATCGCCGTAGGCGCGGATGTGGAGGTGAGCGCCGTCGTCGGTGGTGAGGTCGACGATGTCGGGGTCCAGCGTGGGCGGCGCGAGCAGCGCGTGCGGTGGCCGGTCGGCGGCGCGCACCACGGTGCGGCGACGGCGGGCGCGGTAGGCCACGAGTCCGGCGACGGCGGCAGCGCCGGCCGCCCCGGCGAGCGCCAGGGTGGTCCTGCGGGACGGCTTCTTCACCTGTGTTGTTCTCCTGGTTCCTGGAACGACGGCCGTCGCGGGACGCGGCGGCCGAGGGACGGGTCCGCGATCACAGGACGTGGGCGCGGCGGAGCAGCAGGGTCGACGGCCCCCCGATCAGGCCCACGCCGTCGAGGAACTCGATCGTCCGTCGGGCGCCCTCACGGAGCCGGTCGTGGTAGTGCGTGTTGGCCCGTACCGCAGCCGTGGCCTCGGCCACGTCGAGCCCCGCGGCGGCGTAGACGTCGTCGTGCACGAGGCTCGTGACGACGAAGTACGCGGAGATGCCCAGCTGCAGCCGGACGCGGACGCGCTCGGTGCGGGACAGGTGGCGGGTGCGGCGGACGATCTCCTCGCGCGCGTAGCGGATGTGCCGGGACTCCTCGACGACGTGGATGCGGCTGACGGTGCGGGTGACGGGCTGGACCCGCTCGTCGCGCATGAAGTCGCGCTGCATCGCGTCGAGGATCTCCTCGGCGAACAGGGTTCCACCGAACGCGAGGGCCCCGCCTGCCGTGGCCTTGAACAGCCGGCCGCTCTCCCGGATCCAGCGTTTCGGCCGGTAGGACGGGATCCCGAAGTGCTGTGCCGCGCGCGCGAACATCGTCGAGTGCCGGCATTCGTCGGCGATCTCGGTGAGCCCGAACTGGACGTAGGCGGTGGCGGGGTCACGGCGGTAGAGGTCGCGTACGAGCATCTGCATCAGGATCATCTCGAACCAGATGCCGGTGCCGGCGATACTGGCGGCCTCGTGCTGGGTCAGGACGATCCGCTGCCGCTCGCTCATCGACTCCCACAGGGCGGTGCCGTAGAGGCTGCTCCACTCGGGGGTCATCCCGTACTTGTCGGCGGGGACAGGGGCATCCCAGTCGATCTCGAGGGCCGGGTCGTAGGAGGAACGGGCCGCGGAGGCCAGCAGCCTCTCGGCGGTGTCCTCACGGTCGTCCGTGCGGACGGTCCGGGTGAGCGCCATCGTCGATCACCTCGTCTCGGTAATTACCCGTTACCCGAAGTGTCATCAACCGCTCGGCGCTTGTCAAGGCCTCCGAGCGGAACTACCAGCGCGGCCGCTGTACCTCGTCCACCCGCGGTCGCACGTCGACGAGGTACACGCTCACGGCGATCACCGCGATGATTCCGAGCATCATGAAGGTGCCCCAGAAGACGACGATCACCAGCAGCGAGGCGGCGAGGATGCCGAGCCACACCGGCTTGGTGAGCTTGTCGACCGCGGGGAACGCCTCGGCGGGCTGCCGCACGGCATGCAGGAGGGCGAAACCCGCCCCGGCGAGCGCGACGATCTGCAGAGCGAAAATGATCAGGGCGGCGAGAGAATCGACGTTGGGCACGTTCCCATGGTACGAGCAACGGCCCCCACGCGGAGGTCGCGTGGGGGCCGTCGGCGGTTCTACCGACCGGTGTGATCAGGCGCCGGTGGTCTTGCGCGGCGCCGCCTTCTTGGCGGGCGCCTTGGCCGGCGTCTTGGCCGCAGCCTTGGCGGGGGCCTTGGCCGGCGTCTTGGGCGCCGGAGCCTCGGTCTTCGGCGCGGCTGCCTTCTCCGCGGCCTCCTCGACCTTGGTGGCGGCCTCGTCGAGCTCGAGCGCGGCGGTTTCGACCCGGTCCGCGGCCTCCGAAGCCGCCTCCTGGGCCTGGCCACCGAGGTCGAGCACCCGCAGGCCGGCCTCCTCGCCGGCCCCGGAGATGGCCTCGCCGACGTCGCCGGCGGTCTCCTCGATCCGGCCGGCGGCGCGGCCCGCGAGCCGGGCGGCCTGTTCGCCCACGGCGCGGGTCTGTCGGGCCACGGTGCCCAGCGCCTCCTCGGTGAGCTCGACGGCGTCACCGAACGCGGCCTCGGCGCGACCGATGCCCTCCTCCACGACCGGCTGCTTGCGCAGCCGCTCGATGGTCTCCTCACCGCGCTCGGCGAGTGCGGTGTAGATGTCGGAGGCCACCTTCAGGTAGGCCTCGGCGACTTTGCGCAGCTCCTCTGCGGTGAACTTCTCGCGCAGCTCGGCGAGATCCTCGGGCAGTTCGGCCGGCAGGCCGGCGAGCCGCTCGCGCAGGGACTCGACGTTCTCGGTCAGGTCCTCCTGGAAGTCGGCGAGACGGCCCCGGGCACTGTCGACCCGGTCGCCGACGTCGGTCTGGGTGGTCTCGGCGCGACGGCGGGTGCGAGCCACGATGTCGGCCACCGCCTGGACCACGGTGTCGCCGGCGCCGACAGCGGCGTACAGCGGGGTGGCGAGGTTCTTCGGATCGGTCATGTCAGTTCTCCTGTCGATCGGGGTCGGTCGCGCCGTTCGGGGCAGCGGCCGCGGGTGCGGATACCTCGGGTGCAGACACCTCGGGTGAGAGGTCCGCCCCGGAAGGGTGGGAACCGTTCTCTCGGCAGAACGATTCGTAGATGTCGAGCAGGACCTGCTTCTGCCGTTCGTTGAGCACGGCGTCGGCCAGCAGCGCGTCGCGCACCGCGCTCGTCGGGCGCTGCTCCAGGATCCCGGCCCGGACGTAGAGGACCTCCGCGGACATCCGGAGCCCCTTGGCAATCTGCCCGAGCACCTCGGCCGAGGGCTTGCGCAGCCCTCGCTCGATCTGGCTCAGATAGGGATTGCTGACGCCGGCGAGCTGGGAAAGCTGACGCAGGGACACCTGCGCCGCCTCGCGCTGCGAGCGGATGAAACTGCCGATGTCCTGCGCGGCAGTGCTGACCACCCGCGTGGCGATCTCGGTGGCGCCGGACGCATCGTCCTTGTCATCGTCCCCTCCGTCGGCGGGTTCACCCCGTTCCTTCGTGGACACGGTTCCACTGTACCGACAAGTGCTAGCTGTAGCAAGCACTCTGCTAGCAGGTGTGGAACGTCACGCGAACAGCAGATTCGAGAACGTGTAGATGGCCAGACCGGCGAGCGACCCGACCACCGTGCCGTTGATCCGGATGAACTGCAGATCGCGCCCCACCTGGAGCTCGATCTTGCGGCTGGCCTCCTCCGCGTCCCAGCGCTCCACCGTCTCCCGGATGACCGCGGTGATCTCGTCGGCGTAGTTGGCCGCGATGTACCGGGCCCCGTCGAGCAGCCAGCGGTCGAACTTGCCGCGCAGCTCGTGGTCCTCCATCAGCCGCACCCCGAAGTGGATGACGTTCTCGGTGACCTTCGTGCGCAGCGTGCTGTGCGGGTCGTCGACCGACTCGAGGATCATCCGCTTGGCGGCCCGCCACGTCGCGGAGGCCAGCTGGGTGACCTCCTCCCGACCCATGATCTCCGCCTTGACCTTCTCCGCCTTGGCGATGGTGACCGGATCGTGCTGCAGGTCCCGCGCGTAGTCGGCGAGGAACCGGTTCGCGGCCACACGCACCTCGTGGTCGGGGTCGGACCGCACCTTCCAGGTGAACTCGACCAGCTCGCGGTGGATCCGCTCGCCGAGCAGCAGGTCCACGAACTTCGGCGACCACGACGGCGAGTCGCGGCTGATGATGCGATCGATCGTCTCCTGGCTGCCGAGGGCCCACTGGTGAGCCCGTTCGGCCAGCATGTCGATCAGCGGCAGCTGCCGGTTCTCGGCGAGCAGCTCGGACAGCACCCGGCCGATGGGCGGCCCCCACTCCGGCTCGGCGATGCGCTTGACGATGGTGTTGTCGATGATCTGCTGGATGTCCTCCTCGCGCAGGACCGTCACGAGTCCCCGCAGCACCGTCGACGTCTCCTGCGCGATCCGCTCGGCGTGTTCGGGCTCCGCCATCCAGGTTCCCAGGCGCAGCGGGATCCGGGCGTTCTCGACCTTCGCCGACACCACCTCGGGGGCGAGGAAGTTGGAGCCGACGAACGAACTCAGGCTCGCCCCGAGCTGATCCTTCTTCCGTTTGATGATGGCCGTGTGCGGAACGGGGATGCCCAGCGGATGCCGGAACAGCGCCGTGACCGCGAACCAGTCCGCGAGCGCGCCGACCATCCCGGCCTCGGAGGCGGCCCGCACGTACCCCACCCATTCGCCGGCGCCGCGCGTCTCCTGCCAGCGGCAGAACAGGTAGATTGCGGTCGCCACGAGCAGGAAGCCGGTGGCGACCGCCTTCATCCGGCGCAGGTCCCTGCGCTTGGCGTCATCGTCGATGCTCATCAGCTGCACCTCCGCTATTGTGCCGAAGCTGCGCCCGGCGAGGGCGGACGCGGCGGAAACGGACGTCGTGCCCCGAACGGGACGTCCGCACGGCCGGCCGCGTGGCCCCCTCTAAACTGGACGGACGATCGAGCGAACGGATGTGCCACCCAGTGCCGAACCACCGAGTTCCCCAGCCCCCGTCCCCGACCGACACGCCGGTCCCGACGGCCGCCGCGCCGACCAAACAGGACGGCCGCAAGCGTCGCTGGCACGAACACAAGATCGCCCGGCGCGAGGAACTCGTCGACGGCACGATCAAGGCGATCCGGTCCCGCGGACGCGACGTCGGGATGGACGAGATCGCCGCCGAGATCGGTGTCTCCAAGACCGTTCTCTACCGGTACTTCACCGACAAGAACGACCTGACCACGGCGACGATGCTGCGGTACGTGGAGACGATCCTGGCGCCGCGCATCTACGCGGCGGTGGCCGAGGACCTCGACGAGTACGACCTGACCCGGGTCGCGATCGCCACCTACGTCGAGACCGTCGCCTCCGATCCCGAGGTGTATCTGTACGTGATGACCAACAGCGCCGCGGCCGGGCGCGACGTCGTGGCCGACTCGGAGCGGATGATCGCCGAGCTCGTCGCGACGGTGATCGGTGAGCGGCTGCGGCACCTGGAGATGGACTCGGGCGGGTCCGTCCCGTGGGCGTACGCGATCGTGGGCGCGATCCAGCTCGCCACCCACTGGTGGATTTCCAACAAGTCGATGTCGGCGGAGGACCTGACCAACTACCTCACGATGATGACCTGGGGCGGCATATCCGGGATCGCAGCCGTCGGCGGCTCGCCGGCCCGCTTCAAGAGCCGGCCGCACCCGCTGCTTCCGGACGCCGGCACCCCGTGACCCTGTTTGTGTAACTGACGTTTACATGTAAGGTCGCGGGCATGTCCGACCCACACGACGACGAACCCGACGGCTACCGCGGCCCCGCCGAGGTCACCGTCGGCGAGCAGCACGCCACGACGGAGGTCCAGCTCTCGGGGGCATTCGACCCGATCAGCGGCCGCTACCGCTGGCGGGGGCGTCTCCGCGGACTCGCGGCAGCCCTGCCGGGCACCGACCTCTCCCCCGGCACCGACGTCCACCTCACGGTGCCCGGACCCGACGGCCCCGTTCCGGCGATCGCCCGGATCACCGAGACGGACCTGTGGGGCAGCCACATGGTCGACGGGATGTCGGCTCCGCCCTACCCCACCCGCCCGGACGACACCGAGCTCGAACTCGGCTGATCCGGCCACGGGATGTGGCACGCTCGGCAGATGACCGTCAAGAGCACCGATCCGTGGCAGGCGCCGGCCGTCGAGGTGCTCCGTGCCCACCCCGGGACCAGGGTCGCCGACATCGAGACGAACGGAACCCCGGGCTTCACCGGCGACAAGGCCACCGGCGAACGGCTCATCGAGGAACGCGGGGCGGTGCTCTCGCGCCTGCAGGAGATGCTGTTCGCCAACGGACGCTCGGGGGACCGCCGGTCAATCCTGCTGATCCTGCAGGGCATGGATACCGCGGGCAAGGGCGGCATGGTCCGCAACGTCATCGGCCACGTGGATCCGCAGGGCGTCGACCACACGTCGTTCGGTGTGCCCACGCCCGAGGAGAAGCGCCACCACTACCTGTGGCGCATCCACAAGGCGCTGCCGCGGGCGGGACAGCTCGGGGTGTTCGACCGCTCGCACTACGAGGACGTGCTCGTCGTGCGGGTCCGCAACCTCGTGCCCGAGAGCGTGTGGAGCACCCGGTACGACGAGATCAACCAGTTCGAGCGTGAACTCGTCGACAGTGGGACCACGCTGGTCAAGGTGGCGATGTTCGTCTCGCTCGACGAGCAGAAGCGCCGCCTGGCCGAACGGCTCGAGCGGCGGGACAAGCACTGGAAGTACAACCCCGGCGACGTCTCCGAACGCACGCTGTGGCCCGCCTACCAGGAGGCGTACCAGGCGATGCTGGACAAGACCTCGACGGAGCACGCCCCCTGGTATGTCGTGCCCTGCGACCGCAAGTGGTACAGCCGCATCGCCGTCATGGAACTGCTCGTCGACGCGTTCGAGCGCCTCGACCTGGACTGGCCGGCAGCCGGGTTCGATGTGGAACTCGAGAAGCGGCGCCTGGCCGAGGCGTGAGACGGCGGAACCGTCAGAACAGGTGCGGTGTCTCGCGATGCAGACGATGGTCGTGATGGACGGTACTACCGATCATCGCGATCGCCGACGCCACCGCGAGGACGCACACCGCGCCCGCGACGAGCGCCCACCCGCCGTTGCCGGACCCCGCGGCGTAGAGGAAACCCGCAAGACTCACGATCGAGACCAACGCGAGCATGTAGCCGGTCCATGCGACGAACAGATTGAGCTTCATGACCGCCCTCCTTTCCTCGGAGCGACGTTGTCCCTGGTGGAGCCGACAGTACCCGTACAGTGATACAGGTCACAAGAGGACGGTGGTGCTACCGGGGAGGTTTGACGAGCGCCGTACGGGGCATGCCGAGAGAGTGCAGCCCACAGCGGTTCCGAACGAGGACTGGAACAAGCGGGTCCGGCACGAGACGCCCGTGCAGCGACTGGACCGGAACTGGTCGAGTCTGCTGCAGGAGCTGCGCGTCGTGCAGACCGGCGTCCAGCTCCTCACCGGCTTCCTGCTCACCCTGCCGTTCCAGAGCCGGTTCGACGAGCTGACCGGCTTCCAGCGCGGCGTCTATCTCGTCACCGTGCTGGCGTCGATCACGGCCACCATCCTGCTCGTCGCCCCCGTCGGTATGCACCGCCTGCTCTTCCGGCAGCGCCGCCTCCCGGAACTGGTGGTCACGGCGCACCGCTTCGCCATGGCGGGCCTGCTCCTGCTCGGGGTCGCGATGGCCGGCGTCGTCGTGCTGGTCGTCGGGCTGGTGGTCAACACCGCCGCCGGCATCGCCGGGGGCCTCGTCACGGTCGTGCTGTTCCTGACCCTGTGGGTGGCCTACCCCTGGCGATACCGACGCTGACCCGGCTCAGCCCGGCAGCGTCTCACCACCGATCGGTGCGAGCACCTCACCGCTGTAGTACGACGACATCGTCTCGGAGGCGAAGAACACGTACGAGGGTGCGATCTCGTCCGGCTGCGCCGCCCGGCCGAACGGGGCCTGCTGCCCGAACGTCGCGACTTTCTCCGCATCCATGGTCGCCGGGATCAGCGGCGTCCACACCGGTCCCGGCGCGACGCAGTTGATGCGGATTCCCCGGTCCTGGAACGACTGCGCCAGCGAGTACGTCAGCGCGAGCACCGCACCCTTGGTGGCCGAGTAGTCGATCAGCGACTTGTTGCCCCGCAGACCGTTGATGGAGGCGGTGTTGATCACCGCGGAACCGCGCGGCAGGTGGGCGAGCGCCGCCTTCGTCACGTGGAAGTAGCTGTCGATGTTCACCGCGAACGTCCGCCGCCACTGGGCGTCGTCGAGTTCGGTGAGGTCGTCCACCGGCTCCTGGTACGCGACGTTGTTGACCAGCAGATCGAGGCCGCCGAGCGCCGCGGCCGTCTCGGCGACGACCGCCCGGCAGTGGTCCGCCGCGGCGAGATCTCCCGGGAGGAGGTGGCATCGACGACCCGCACGCCGCACGAGGTCCGCGGTGTGCTCGGCGTCGTCGTGCTCGTCGAGGTAGGCGATCGCGACGTCGGCGCCCTCCTTCGCGAAGGCCACCGCCACCGCGCGCCCGATACCGGAGTCACCGCCGGTGATCAGGGCCTTGCGGCCGGCGAGCAGGTCGCGGCCCCGATAGTTCCGCATCTCGTCGCGGGGCTGCTCGGCCATGTCGGCCGTCTCACCGGGGTAATCGATCGTGTGCGGCGGGCGCTCGACATCCTCGCCGCCGGATGGAGTCCCGTTCTCCACGTCGCTGTTGTCACCGTCGCTTTTTTCACTGTTCATGTCCGGGCGGATACCCGCCCGGACCCGCCCCACACCCGGCGTTTCGCACGAATCGGGTCCGGGTATCCGCGCACATGCCTGCGAATTCTGCGACCGCCGTGCTGCAGTCCGCCGCCCTCCCCCGGGCCCGGGGGCCTGTCTCCGGGCAGGTGATCGAACGGCTCGCGCGTCCGGCCGACACCGGCCTCTGGCCGATCGAGGTGGCCGGGACCGACCCCTACGGCGAGGATGCCCAGCTGGCTCTGACGGTGTTGTACGAACTGTCCTACCGCGGGTTCGACGGGGTCGACGCCGGCTGGGAATGGGCGCCGGGCCCGCTGGCCGTCCGAGCCGGTCTCGAACGGCTCTTCCTGGACCGGCTGCGCGCCGACGTGCCGTCGGGCGACGATCCCCAGCGGGTGTTCGACGACCTGTGCCGCGAACCCGAGGACGCGTGGGGCGTGTCCCATCACATCCGTGACCGGGGCACGTGGGAGCAGGTGCGCGAGTTCTTCGTCCACCGGTCCGTCTACCACCTCAAGGAGGCCGACCCCCACTCGTTCGCCATCCCGCGGCTCACCGGCAGGGCGAAGGCGGCGCTGGTGGCGGTGGAGTTCGACGAGTTCGGCGGCGGCCGGGCCGAGCGCATGCACTCGGTCCTCTACTCGGACCTGCTCGCCGCGGCCGGTCTCGACACGGGATACCTGGCCTATCTGGACCGGGTGCCCGCGGAGACGCTCGCGACGGTGAACTTCATGTCCCTGTGCGGACTGCACCGCGCGCACACCCCGAAACTCGTGGGCCTGTTCGCCTCCGCGGAGATCACCTCCTCGCCGATGGCGCGCCGGATGGCACGCGGCCTCGAACGCCTGGGCGCGCCGGACGCGTGCATCCACTTCTACACCGAGCACATCGAGGCGGACGCGGTGCACGAGCAGGTGCTCCGCTACGACGTGGCGGGTGATCTCGTCGAGCGCGATCCGCGCTGTGCCGGCGACGTCGCGTTCGGCGCAGAGGCGATGGAATACCTCGAGGGCCGGCTCGCCGCGTACCTGCTCGAGCGGTGGAAGAACGACGAATCGTCCCTGCTCGGCACCGGATCCGTCTGAGCGTCCCTCCGGCCGATATCCGGCCCGGCATCCGAGTTCTCGGGTGCCGGGCCGTCGCCGTTCAGTCCTCCCGGCGGGAATCCTCCTCGTCGATCAGGTGCACGGCCGCTTCCTCGGCGGACGCGGCGCCCCCGTCGATTCCCACGTCCGTTCCGAACAACTCGGCGTCCTCGTCCTCGGCGGTGCCCTCGTCCGGCGCGACGAGGCGCCCGGCGCGCGTCCGGCCGGCCTCGGCGACGGAGCTGCGGAACTCGCTCTCGCCCTCGTCCTCCCGTTCGGGCTCCTCCTCACGAAGCCGCTCGTCCAGGGTCTCGTGCCGGTCGAGGCCGACAGGTCGTTCCATCGGTGAGAATCCCTCGTCGAGGACGTCGTCGACGCCGCGGTCGATCAGGGAGTCCTCCGGCTGCAACTGGTCCTCGTCGTCGACGCTGTACTCGCCCGGGACGCTGTCCCCGGGGTTCTCCGAAGTAGGCATGCCCCAGACAATGCCACCGGGACCGTCGGCGCGCCACGAATCGACGCGAAGTACCTGCTGTCCACCGGTGTGAGGTTCGTGAGGTTTCGGCACATCCGATGCGGGTATCCCCTCGGCAAGGCCCGGATCCGACCGGCAACGGGCACCGACAGCGAGGTGACACTCATGATCATTCTGGGTTTGATTCTGCTCGTGGTGGGTTTCCTCACCAACATCTCGATCCTGTGGACACTCGGGATCATTCTCCTGGTGGTGGGCGCAATCCTGGCGATCCTCGGAGCGACGGGCCGGGCTGTCGGCGGCCGGAAGTACTGGTATTGACGCGTGACGTGTGACGCGTTGCGGGGCGGGCGGTTCCTCAGGAACCGCCCGCCCCGCTGTGTGCGTGCCGTGCGCCAGGGGCCGGTCGACGTGGACCGGACGTGGACCGGACTCAGCGCGGATCGCGCCGGGGCCGACGGTGACTGGTGTCGCACAGCGGGTACCGCTCGCTGCGACGGCACCGGCAGATCGCGACGACGAACCGGTCCGACTCCACCTCGTCGCCGTCCTCGGCGACGATGCGCACCGGACCTTCCACCAGGGCGGGACCGCCGCGGACCAGCCGGACGACCCTCGGCTCCTCCGCCGCGAGACCCTCCACCCGCAGTCCCGGGCACAGGCCGGGCACAGCGACGCCCCCGGGGGACGTGTCCCGGGGGCTGTCACCCGTGGCTACCTCACGGGCAGTGTGTTCGATCGGCACGGATCACCACCACTTCCTCGGTGTCGACGCCGGCAGGCAGCTCGTAGCGCGTCCGCAGATATCCGGCGCGGCTGCGCATCACGGGCCCGAACGGAATCCGGCGCCGGGCGACGACGGAGGCCTTGAGACCGGCGTCGCGCAACCGGACGAGCGTCTCGTCCACCCCGGAGAACTCGGAATGCACGACGAGAGCGAAACCGCCGGGAGACAACAGGTTCGGCAGTCTCCGACACAGCGGGTCCAGCACCGCCCGGCCGTCGGCCCCGGCATCCCAGCGGGCGTCGCCGGAATCGGCGTCGTGCGGAACGTAGGGCGGGTTGGACAGGACCACGTCGAACGGTCCGTGCCGGCCGGCCTCGTCCAGCCCGCCGCGCACGACGCGGATCGGAAGCTTCCGCGACCTCGCATTGAGACGCGCCGCGAGGACCGCGCGGGGGGCGATGTCCAGTGCCGTCACGGACCCGGCTCCGGACATCGCCGCCGACACGGCGATGAAGCCTGTGCCGGTGCAGAAGTCGAGCACCTTGGCGCCGGGGGGTGCCGCAGCACGGTCGAGCGCTCCGGCGAGCAGATGCGAATCCTCCTGCGGGCGGTACACACCGGGCAGTCGCCACACCCTCCTGGGCGCCGGCACGTTACCGGACCCCGGCTGTGACGGCACGGCCCCCGTAGGTGGACCGGGCGAGGGACACGATGAATTCCGGGCGAGACGTCGTTGTCATACGTGGGAGTACCCCTCCGGGACGCCCCCCGAAACCCGGTGCCGGCGGAAGGCGGTGGCGGTGGCGGTGCCGCGTCGCGACACCGCGGCTCCGTCCGGTCGAGTGCGGACCGCCGAGGACCGCGCCGGATCCGGCTGTCCGGCGGCCGGTGCCGAGGTCAGCGAACCGAGCATGAACGACAGGCCCGCCGCCACGGCGAGTCCGGCCCCGACGCCCGTGAGCGCGGAAGCGGAGAGCACACCCACACCGACGGCGGCGATCACGCAGATCCCGGCAGCGAGGGCGGCGACTCCGCCTTCCACCTCGCGCAGCGCCTGCGGCACGAGCGACGGGCCGTGTACCTGCCGGATCGGTGTTCCCACTGGCATTCCCATGCCTACTGATACCCGTTCGGCGGACTGCTCAATCGCGTCGGCAACGGCATCGGGAAATCAGCTGCGCGTCAGCACGTCCGAGATCGCCTCGTTCAGCCGCCGGCGCAGCCTGCCGCCCACGCCGTGGTCACGCAGGGCTGCGCGGGCCGCGTTCCACCCGCACATGCCGTGCACACCGCCGCCGGGGTGAGTCGACGATCCGGCCAGATACACGCCCTCGACCGGCGTGCGGGGACCACCGAAGCCGGGCAACGGCCGGAACACGAGCTGCTGATGGATCTGAGCGGTGCCGCCGTTGACCGCGCCGCCGACCAGGTTCGCGTTGGCGGCCTCGAGGTCGCGGGGACGCTGCACGCTGCGGTGCACGATCGAGCTCAGCACCCCCGGAGCGTGTGCCTCGAGCTCCGCGTCGACGCGCCGGGCGAGCTCCTCGGCGGAGGCGTCGTCGGCGACACCGCGCGGCAGGTGGGTGTACGCCCAGGCGCTTTCCGTCCCCTCCGGGGAGCGGGCCGGATCGGTGGTGGTCATCTGACCGAAGATGATGAACGGGTGCTCCGGCACGCGGCCGGTCGCCAGGTCGGCCGACCAGTGCACGAGACCGTCGGCGTCGGCGCCGAGATGGACGGTCCCGGCCGTCGCGAGTGCCTGCGAGCGCCACGGAATCGGCCGGTCGAACGCGTAGTTCACCTTCACGACGGGTGTGTCCCACTCGAAGCGCCGCAGGTCGTCCCGGACGGCGGCGGGCACGGCGTCCGCGGGCAGGAGCGAGCCGAACAGCGCCGGCGCGGACACGTCGGCCAGTACCGCCCGCCGGACCCGGACGCGTTCGCCCTGCTCGGTGCGGACCTCGGTCACCCTGCCGCCGCCGACCTCGATGCCGGTGACCTTCCGGCCGCACAGTATCCGGGCCCCGCTGTGTTCGCCGCGACGCGCCAGGGCCGCCGCGAGCTCCCCGGCCCCGCCCTCGGGCACCGGATAGCCCACATCCTGCGCGAGCATGGTCAGCACGTACCCCATGATTCCGCTGCCCGCCGAGTCGACGGGAGTGTCGGCGTGCATCGCGTTGCCGAGCAGCAGCAGCCGCGCGTGTTCGCCACCGAACAATTCCTCGGACATCCGGCGCGCCGGCAGCGCCAGCATCCGGACGAAGCGCAGAGCGTCCGCGGTACCGAGTCGGCGGATCAGCCCCGCCGGGCCGCGCACGGGCGGGAAGGGTTCGAACAGGGCGCTCAGGAACGGTTCACGGATGTCTTTCCACTGCTCGGTCAGCCGGATCCAGGTGCTGCCGTCGCCGGGATGCCGCCGTTCGAGTTCGGCCGCGGTCTCGGTGACGTCCGGGAAGACCACCGCGGCGTCCTCGTCGTGCGGACCGGCGGCGTGCCCGTACACCCTCGGCGCCCGGCGCAGCCGCAACCCGTGCGAGGACAGGTCGAGCGCGCGGAAGGCCGGGGAGGCCGCCGCGAGGGGATAGAAGGCGCTGAACAGGTCCATCCGGAAGCCCGGGTGCAGTTCCGCCGTGCGGACCGCGCCGCCGACCTCGTGCTGTTCCTCGAGCACCAGGACGTCCCACCCGGCGTCGGCGAGCACGGCCGCGGCCGTCAGGCCGTTCTGACCGGCGCCGACGACGACGGCATCGACGGTCTCGGTACTCACTCGCCGACGCCCTTCGGCTCGGTGGCGCGTTCGGCCATGAGGACGAGCCGGCGCAGGCATTCGATGTTGCGCGGCAGCACCAGCCGGGCCTGGATCGCATCGGGAACGAGCTGACCCGGGCCGGCGGCGGCCTTCTCCGCCATCTCGATCCGGCAACCGCCGGGTCGCTCGTGCAGGCGCATGGTGATCTCGGCCTGTCCGGCCGGCCACGCCCGCGCACGCAGCTTCAGCTCCTTGCCGGGAACCGACGCCACCACCTCGGTGTGGTCGTTCAGCAGGGCGGGCCACACCCCCACCGAGTGGTGGATGCGGCTGCCCACCGCCGGCCACGTGTCGTCCACCGCCCGGATCCGGGAGGCCCCCACCACCCAGCTCGCGTACGACCAGCCGTCGGCGAGGACGTCCCACACCTGCTGCGACGTCGCCGTGGTGTCGCGCTGCGCCGTCTCACTCATCCCGATACCCTCTCTCGTCGCTCCGCCGCGAGTGGTCACGGCGGCACGCGGCGCCCGACGGTCCCCCGCCCGAGCAGGGCGCTCATCGTCTCGAGCGGTCCGCGACTGCGCAGGACCGGGCTGTCGGTGCCGGCCTCGGCCTGCATACCCGCAATGGCCTCGCGCCACACCCGGGGACCCGGGACGGTCGGTTCCCAGTCCAGGTCCCGGCGGGCCCGGTCGCAGTTCAGCATCGGGGTGTTGTACGCCAGGTCGATCCAGCCACCGGCGATCGGTTGCAGGTGGGCCTGCCAGGTCGCCTCGACGACGGCACGCAGTACCTGCCGCGGCAGCGGGACGGCCCGCGCCCCGAACGCGCCGGCGATGTCGGCCGCCCGCAGCGGTTCGGGCGTCGCGAGGTTGAACACCCCCGGTGCGCGCCGCTCCAGAGCGACGTCGAGGGCGGCGGCCACGTCGTCGGCGTGCACGGCGGGGATCGTCGTTCCGGGGTCCACGGGCAGCAACGGTAGGTGACGGAGCACCAGGTCGGGCACGTATCCCGGCACCGCGTAGCGTCGCAACGCACTGCCACCCGCGTACTGACCGATGAATCCCGGCCGGAACCGGGTGACGGTCGGCGCCGCGGCCGCGTCCGCGACGCGTCGGTCGAGCAGCCGCTCCGCCGCGACCTTGTCGACGCTGTACGCGCACGAGTCGATGCCGGTCGCGGGCCACGACTCGTCGACCGCACGGCCGTACGCCCCGGCCGCGTACACCGCAGCCGAGGACATGTGGACCAGATGCCCGACACCCGCGGCGAGGACGGCGTCGATCACGGCTGCGGTGCCGTCCACCCCGGTGCGGCGCAGGTAGTCCCGGCGGTGCGAGGGCTGGAAGCCCCAGGCCAGGTGCACGACGGCGTCGGCGCCCTCGACGACCGGGCGCAGCCTGGTCCCGGCGTCGGGCGCGGCGAGGTCGATGCTGTGCCAGGTCATCTCGCCGTAGGGTTCGGTGGCCGGTGGCACGCGGCGGGCGACGGCGACGATCTCCGGCGGTTCCGATCGCAGAGCGAGTCGTCGCAGCAGGGCGGTGCCGACGTTGCCGCTGGCGCCGGTGATCACGATGCGCTGTCCCATGATCGCAGGAGTTTCCCCACCGGGCTGCGTCGTACACCCGTCGTGGCAGGTTTCACCCGCTCGGGGACGGGTATGCCCGTGGGCATGACGGGCTCGCAGATGGAGATCCTCTATTCCGGGACGGAATCGGCGACGTGGCTGGACGGCCCCGCCGAACTGTTGGGCAGGCAGCTCTCGCGGCTGGCGGACACTCCGGTCGGCGCCGTGCTCCACGGGACGCCGGTGGGTCACCCACTGCATCCGGCACTCGTGACCGTGCCCATCGGGGCATGGACCGCGGCCGTCGCCTTCGACGCCCTGCGGCAACCCGAGGCCGCGCGGCGGCTGATCGGGCTCGGACTGCTGGCGGCTCCGCCGACGGTCCTGGCCGGCTGGGTCGACTGGGTACACACCGACACCGTGCAGCGCCGGGTCGGGCTGATCCATGCGGTGGTCAACGGCACCGGAGCGGCCCTGATGGCCCTGTCCTACCGCCGCCGGCGGCGCGGGCGCACCCCCGGCGCGGTGACCCTCAACGCCCCCGGCGCGGTGACCCTCAACGCCCCCGGCGCGGTGGCACTCAGCGCCGCCGGCGCGGCACTGATCGGGCTGGGTGGCCTGCTGGGCGGTCACCTCGCGTATTCGCTCGGCGCAAACGTGCGCCCGGCCGAGGTGCCGAACGCTCCCGCCTACGATCCCGTCCTCGCGGGCTCGCCCGACGGAACAGCCTGACGGGCCGACACCGCCATCCGAACTGCACGCCCGTCCCCACGGGCGGCGCGTCCACCTCTCTCCGAAGGATCCGCATGACTCCCCCGCCCCGAGACGGCAACGACGACAGTGCCCCCTCCGCCTTCGTTTTCGCTCCCACCCCGCTGCTCACCGTCACCATCGAGTCGTCGCCGTCCGACGTCCCGGAACTGCACATCCACGCCGGCGGGCAGGGGTTCTGGATTGCCCGCATGGCAGCCACCCTCGGCCTGAACGTGCGGCTGTGCGGCACCTTCGGCGGCGAGACCGGTCCCGTCGTCAGCGATCTCATCGCACGCGAGGGCGTGTCGGTGCGGCCGGTGGTCACCGCCGGGCAGAACGGCTCGTACGTGCACGACCGTCGCGGCGGCGAGCGCGAGGAGATCGTCGAGGTCCCGCCGCCGACACTCAACCGGCACGAGGCCGACGACCTGTTCGGTGCGGCACTGTCCGAGGGTCTCGACGCGGACGTGGCGCTGCTCGGCGGCCCGCACTGCGACGAGGCGATACCGCACGACGTCTACACCCGGCTGGCCGCCGACCTGACCGCGATGAACGTCCCCGTCGTCGCCGATCTGTCCGGTCCGACGATGACCGCGGCGCTCGAGGGCGGCCTCAGCGTGCTCAAGGTCAGCCACGAGGATCTCATCGAAGACGGTCGCGCCCGGTCCGACGACGTCGACGACCTGATCGCCGCGATGAAGGAACTCGTCGCCCAGGGGGCCCGGAACGTGGTGCTCTCCCGTGCCGGCGACCCGGCGCTCGCGCTCGTCGACGACGAACTGATGGAGATCGTCTCGCCGCCGCTGAACATTGCCGACCACCGCGGCGCCGGCGACTCCATGACCGCGGGGATCGGAGCTGCGCTGGCTGCCGGGCGGCCCCTCGCCGAGGCCCTCCGGCTCGGGGCGGCCGCGGGCGCCGTCAACGTCACCCGGCACGGGCTGGCCACCGGGCAGCGAGAACTCGTCGCCAAGGTCGCCGAGAGCGTCGAGGTCCGGCCGTTCGCGAAGGGGAAGAAGGGGAGGTAGTCACGTGAGAGCGCTGATCGTCAACGACGACGGGGTGGACAGTCACGGCATCTCGGTGCTCAGCCGGGTGGCGGTCGAGGCCGGTCTCGACGTGGTGGTCGCCGCGCCGCACGCCGAACGCAGCGGCGCCAGCGCCTCGCTCAGCGCCCTCGAGGAGGACGGCCGGCTCGTCGTCTCGCCGCGCACGTTCCCGGACCTGCCGGACACGACGGTGCTCGCCGTGGAGGCGTCGCCGGCACTGATCACCTTCGTCTCGATGTACGGCGCCTTCGGTCCCCGGCCCGACATCGTGCTCTCCGGGATCAATCACGGCCCCAACACCGGTCATGCGATCCTGCACTCCGGAACGGTCGGCGCGGCGCTGACCGGCGCCAACCACGGCAGTCTGGCCCTGGCCGTGTCCCTGGCGGGATCGGTCCACGAGCACTGGGACGGCGCGGAGGTCATCGCCCGGCATGCCCTGCAATGGGTGCTGGGCCAGGGCGTGCCGGGAACCGTGCTCAACGTCAACGTGCCCGACGTCCCGCTGAGCGAGCTGCGGGGGCTGCGCACGGCACCGCTCGCTGCGTTCGGTGCCGTGCAGGCCGACATCGGCGAGTCGGACCAGACCCCGGACGACGACGACCGCCGGTTCGTGACGGTGACGTTCAGCGACATCCGGGCCGACGAGTCCGAGGACACGGATGCGGGCCTGCTCGCCCAGGGCTGGGCGACCGCGACGGTGCTGCGGTCGCCTTTCGAGGCCGCCGACGTCGCCACCGAGGATCTGCCGCGCACCGCGGCCGACCTGGGGTGACCCCGGCGGCACCGAAAGCCGGGAACCCGGTCAGGGTTCGAGCTGGATCTTGATCGCCCCCTCCTGCTTGCGCTGGAAGATCTCGTACGCGTGCGGGGCGTCCGACAGCGGCAGCCGGTGCGTGGCGAAGGTGTCCACACCGAGCGGATCGTCGTCGGTGAGCAGCGGCATGATCTGCGGCACCCAGTTGTTGACGTTCGCCTGACCCATCCGCAGCCGGATCTGCTTGTCGAACAGGGTCATCATCGGCATCGGGTCGGTCATGCCGCCGTACACGCCGCTGAGCGAGATCGTGCCGCCCCGCCGTACCACGTCGATCGCGGTGTAGAGGGCGTGCAGACGATCGATGCCGACGTGGGTCATCAGCGGCGCCGACAGCGCGGAGGGCAGCAGGCCCGTCGCGGTCTGCATCGCCGTCGCGACGGGTGACCCGTGGGCCTCCATGCCGACGGCGTCGATCACCGAATCCGTGCCACGGCCGTCCGTGCGGTCCCGGATCATCTCGCCCAGCGAGTTCCCGGCCTCCTTCAGGTCGATGGTCTCGATGCCGCGCGTGGCGGCCCGCCCGAGCCGCTCGGGCACCATGTCGACACCGATCACCCGGTAGCCGTGGTGCACCGCGATCCGCCCGGCCATCTCACCGATGGGTCCGAGGCCGAGCACCGTCACCGAACCGCCGTCGGGAACGTGCGCGTACTCCACGGCCTGCCACGCGGTGGGCAGCACGTCGGACAGGTAGACGAACCGCGAGTCCGACGGCCCCTCCGGAACCGAGATGTGGGTCGAATCCGCATGCGGCACACGCAGATACTGCGCCTGGCCGCCGGGAACGCTCCCGTACAGCTTCGAGTACCCGAACAGCGCCGCACCGGATCCCTGGTCCCGCACCTGCGTGGTCTCGCACTGGGAGAACAGGCCGTCCCCGCACATGAAACAGCTGCCGCACGAGATCTGGAACGGAATGACCACGCGGTCACCAGGTTTGATCTTCGTGACGTCCGCCCCGACCTCCTCGACGATGCCCATGGGTTCGTGCCCGAGGATGTCCCCCGGCGACATGAACGGCCCGAGCACCTCGTACAGATGCAGATCCGAACCGCAGATGTTGGTGGTCGTCACACGGATGATCGCGTCGGTGGGCTGCTCGATCTTCGGATCGGGGACCGTGTCGACGCTCACCTTCCGCTTGCCCTGCCATGTCACTGCCTTCATCGCCGCTCCTCTCGCCCCGGTCGTGCCGGGTTCTTCTCACCCCGGCCGTGCCGGGTTCTTCTCACCCCGGCCGTGCCGGGCTCTTCTCACCCCGGCCGTGCCGGGCTCTCTTCCTCGTGGGCTACGCGGCACAACGCCGGCTCGAACCGCCTACCCCGCACGGCGGGGCGCAAACCTTCCCTGCCCTACCGCAGCATCGGCGACCAGCGCGAATACCCCGGCCGCAGCTCGACCCGGCCGTCACCGACCCGGCGCACGTCGCGCCACAGCACGAGGAACGCACCACGGTGACGCCACCGCAGATACCGGGCGATCAGCGCGGGCCGGATCTCCTCCGTGCGTTCGTAGCCGAGGAAGGAGCCGCTCGAACTCGGGCTGACGAGCAGGCCCTCGAGCCGCAGCCGGTTCTGCGGCGACTCCACGAACCGCACATCGACGGCGAAACCCACGCGACGACCGTCCGCGTCGTGCACCCGCGCCCCGACGAGTTCACTGAGGCGCACGACGACCTCCGGGGATGCGCGCGACGATGCGGTCCCGGACCCACCGCTCGACCCACAGGTGGTCCAGCCGGTCACCGGTCACGCGCAACTCCACCGTGGTGCCCAGCCGGGCGACGTCCGACCAGTCGATCGTGTCGAGTCGGGAATCGGGCGGTCGGCCGCCGAATATCCTCGTGGGAAGCGCGTTTCCGCTCAGAATTGCCCGCACCGTCGGTGCCGGCGCGGCGGGGTCGACGTCCGTCCCCACCTCGACCCCGGCCAGGTCGACATCGTCGACGGTGGTCACCGGCCGGCCGTCGACGTCCACGACCAGCCGGTCGAGCAGATGCAGCCGGGCATCGACGAGCCGGCCGCGCAGCGGCGCCTCGGGCAGCCGTCCGGATTCGTTCATGCTCCCGCTCCCGTCATCACCAGCAACGGCACCGCTGCGATCGACGCGACCACGATCACCGGAAGGTAGGCGAGGGCGAGCGCGTTGACGACCGGTCCGTTGACGTGTTCTCCCATGTACTCGAGGTCGTTCGCGACCAGGAGGATCGGCAGGTAGGTCAGCGGCAGGGCAACCGCCGAGAACACCACCGACACCTCGGTGACCAGGATCGGGTCCACCCCGGTCGCCAGCACCGCGAGACCGACGACCAGGGCGATCATCATCGACAGGTGGAACCGGGCTGCCTCCGCCGGCCGCCGGAACTTGCCCCACGACCACCCGAAGAACTGCGCGAGCGTGTACCCGCTCGACAGGGTGGTCTCGAGCGCCGCCCCGAAGGTCGCCGCGACGATCCCGACGAGGACGAACGCCAACGCGAGCGTGCCCCCGGCCACCACGACGGGCATCACGACCTCCGACAGCGACGTCACCTCGATGCCGCGGGGAAGAAGAACCACCGCGGCGCATCCGGCGATCGCGACCGACAGGATCCCACCGAGCGGGAACCCCACCGCCACGTTGATCCGGGAGCGGGCGAGATCGGCGACCGTCCACCGCTCCTCCACGGCGCCGGAGGAGAAGAAGAGCACCTCGTACGGGGTCATCGCGGCACCGAAGAGGGCGACGGCGTAGAACCAGTACACGGACGTCGCCTCGGACTCGGGGATCGCGGGCGCGAAAGCCTGACCGGTGAGTTCTCCCCAGTCCGGGCCCGTCAGGAACAACGCGACGGCGAACACGATCAGACACAGGCCCAGCAGTCCCGTGACGTTCTCCATCACCGAGAACCGCACCCGCCAGATCACAAGCCACACCGCGAGCGCCGCCACGGGCATCCACATCAGCGGTCCCGTCCCCGCGGCCAGTTGCAGGGCCAGGGCCACCCCACCGACCTCGGCGGTCAGGGTCAGCAGATTGATCAGGAAGGACGCAGCGAGGTTCGCCAGCGCCGCGCGCGGGCCGAGCCGTTCCCGGATGATCTCGAAGGTCGCGCGGCCGCTCACCGCGGCGACGCGCCCGGCCATGCTCGCATACAGGCAGATGCCGCCGACCCCGAGGACGACGACCCAGACCAGGCCCAGCCCGAACCGCGAGCCCACCACAGCGTTGGTGACCATGTCGCCGATGTCGAGGAAGCCGCCGATGGCCGTGAGGATTCCGAGGGCGACACCGAGGAGTCTCTTCATCGGCGTCCCTCCGCGAACTCGGACAGGTAGCCGGTGAGATCGGCCAGGCGGCCCGTCAGGTCCGACGCGGGCGGGGCTGTGGCGACGGCGTCCGTTCGAGCGCGGGCCTCGCCGAGGACGGTGGCGGCGGCATCGATCCGGTCGAGAAGCGCGGCGCGGTGCGCCGCCTGCTGCCCGGTGGCGACCTCGACCGCAGCCACGGCCGAGTA
This sequence comes from Rhodococcus ruber, assembly GCF_016804345.1. Classification (NCBI taxonomy): domain Bacteria; kingdom Bacillati; phylum Actinomycetota; class Actinomycetes; order Mycobacteriales; family Nocardiaceae; genus Rhodococcus; species Rhodococcus ruber. The sequence continues at coordinate 4,462,496 of NZ_CP044211.1, forward strand.
GGCGGCGAGCACCTCGTCGAGTGCGTCCGACAGCACGGTCACGGCGTGGGCGCGGGTGGTGCGGTGCTCGGACACCAGTTCCATCGCCAGTCCCGCGGAGGCGGTGGCCGAGGCGGATTGCGCTGCGGCCCGCGAGAGGTCACCCTCCGCGCCACCCGGCAGCCCCGCACAGCCGCTCAGCACCGCGGCCGATGCGACGAGCCATGCGGCGACCGTCCGCCCCACGCTCCCGTACCCTGCTCCCACCGGATCCACCTCGCAGTCCGATGCCCGCGGGTCCACGAGCGGGCACTGCCGGATACCGCGCCGCGCCCGCGTCGAAACACGCGGGCGGACTCAGGACCGGCGCAGCAGCCGGATCACGGCGCGCTCGACGACGGCCCGGGATTCGTCCGGATCGCCGCACTTTCCGGCTCGCCGCAGTGCGGCACGGATCGTGCGGCCCTCCGCCCAGGCCCGCACCACGCGCGGGTCGACGTACGAGGCCCGTGCCACGGCGGGGGTGTTGCCGAGCTCCTCCGAGACCGCCCGCATCACGGCCGCCTCGACCCGCGCCCGGCCGCGCCGACTCCCAGGCACGTCGTGCTCGGCGAAGGCCGCGGCGGCCAGCACCGTCGCACCCCACGTGCGCAGATCCTTCGCACTGCAGTCCTCACCGGCGAGCTCCTTGAACCGGGCGTTGACGTCGTCCGCGTGCAACTCGCGGATCGCGTCACCGTCGCGGTAGACCAGCAGCCGGCCGGGCCCCCTGCGGACCCGGCGCAGCGCCCGGACAGCCGTCGCCAGGTCGGCGTCGTCGACCGTGACGACCCGCCGGATTCCGCCCTTGGCCGGGTAGTCGAACGTCAGGGCGGTATCACGCAGCCGCACGTGGCTGCGCAGCAACGTCGCGACCCCGTAGGTTCCGTTCTCGGCCGCGTACTCCTCCCCACCCACCCGGAACACGGCCCGGTCCAGCAACCGCAGCGCCACCGCCTCGGCCCGGCGCCGCCCGACCCCCCGCTCGGTCAGGTCGGCCTGCACCTGGTCCCGCCAGGCCGGCAGCCGGGCCGCCATCGCCAGGACCCGGTCGTGCTTCTCCTCGTCACGCTCCTCGCGCCACCGCTGGTGGTACAGGTACTGGCGCCGACCGGCGGCGTCGATGCCCACGGCCTGGATGTGCCCGTCGGGGTGGGGACAGATCCACACCTTGCGCCACGCCGGAGGGATGACGAGTTCGTCGATACGGGCGAGGACGGCCTCGTCGGTCACACGATTGCCGTCGGCGTCCTGATAGGTGAAGCCCCGCCCGCGCCGCACCCGCCGGATGCCGGGACCGAACGGGTTGCTCCGCCGCACTCGCATCCCGGTCGCTCCTCCTCGCGCACTCGTCCACCGGCGCGCTGCGCCGCGGATACCCCTGCGGGCACCCGGACAATCGCAGGTTTCCCGTCCGCGGCACGGGGCATTCCCCACAGGTGACCTCCCTGTGGCTCTCCCGCACCGGCACCGCCCGCACCGACACCGCCCGCCTCGACGACACCGCCCGCCTCGACGACACCGCCCGCCTCGACGACACTCCGTGGCCCGAGGGTCCGGCCCGCTTCGACACCGTCGTGGCCGGGGCCGGCCTCACCGGAGTGGTGACCGCTCTCCTGCTCGCGCGCGCCGGGCACCGCGTGGCCGTCCTCGAGGCCCGCACGGTCGGCGCCGTCACCACCGGCAACACCACCGGCAAGGTCAGCCTGCTGCAGGGCAGCACCCTCTCGAGTATCGCCAGGGGCCATTCGCGCGACGTCCTGCGCAACTACGTGGCCGGCAACCTCGAGGCCCAACGGTGGGTGGTGCAGCTGTGCCGCGAACGGGATCTGCCGATCGAATCCGCGGCGGCCTTCACCTACAGCGCCGGGGAGGAGGGCGCCGCCACGGTGCGCGCCGAGTACGAGGCCTGCCGCGCCGCCGGGCTCGACGCCCGCATGACGACCGAGACGGAACTGCCGTACCCCGTGGCCGCCGCGGTGACGCTGGCGGACCAGTCGCAGATCGATCCGATGCCGTTGCTGCACGAACTGGTCCGGGAATTCCGGGAACGCGGTGGCGCGCTGTTCACCGGCTGCCGGGTCCGGAAGGTCCGCTCGGACCGGAACGGATGCGTGGCCGTCACCGATCGCGGCGAGGTGCGGGCCGGGCACATCGTGCTCGCAACGGGGACACCGATCCTCGATCGCGGCGGATTCTTCGCCCGCCTCGAGCCCCAACGGTCGTATGCGGCCGCATTCGAAGTGCCGGGCGACGTCCCGAGCGGCATGTACCTGTCCGTGGATTCGCCGACGCGCTCGCTGCGCACGGCGTACGGGGGGCAGTACTTCCTCGTGGGCGGCAACGGGCACACCGTCGGGCGGGCACACGATCATCGCGGCGCCGCGGACGATCTCGTCGCGTGGACGGGCCGCCACTTCCCCGGCGCGAAGACCGTGGCACGCTGGTCGGCGCAGGACTATTCGACGCTCGACCATCTGCCGTACGTGGGTCCGCTGCTACCCGGAAACGACCGGTTGCTCGTGGGGACCGGGTACGGCAAGTGGGGAATGACGAACGGGGTGGCTGCGGCCCGGTTGCTGGCGGACCGCATCCTCGGCGAGGCGGCCCCGGAGTGGGGATCGGCGTTCCAGTCCTGGAATCCCACGCAGGTTTTCGACCTCCCGGCCGCGACCCGTCTCAATGCCGCCGTGGCGGTGGAGATGACGCGCGGATGGATGCGTGCCGAGTTGTCCGGGGACGGCGCGCCGCCGCCCGACGGCAGCGGCGAGGTTCGCCGGGACAAGCTCCGCCCGGTCGGGGTGTGCACCGTGGACGGCACCACGCACCGGGTCTCCGCGGTGTGCCCGCACCTGGGCGGTGTGCTGCGGTGGAACGATGCCGAAGCCTCCTGGGACTGTCCGCTGCACGGCTCCCGCTTCGCCGCGGACGGGGGCCTGCTCGAGGGTCCCGCCACCCGGGACCTGCCGCGGGAGTGACGTTTCCCCGTTGCCGGCGTCGGGTACGCGACCGGTGAACCACGACGAAAGGACGACTCGGCGATGAGTGATCCAGGAAACGGCCGGCTGGCGGGACGCACCGTGGCCGTCCTCGCCACGAACGGTGTCGAGGAGGTCGAGCTGGTGGAGCCGCGGCGCGCGGTCGAGGAAGCGGGCGGTACGGTGCGCCTGCTGTCGCTCGAACCCGGCGAGATCCAGGCCATGAAGTCCGACGTGAACGCGGCCGGAAGATACCGGGTCGACCAGGCGGTGCAGGAGGCGTCGGTGTCGGACTTCGACGCGCTGATCCTGCCCGGTGGCACCACCAACCCCGATCACCTGCGCCAGGACCCCACCGCCGTGGCGTTCGTACGGGACTTCGTCGAGTCGGGCCGGCCCGTCGCGGTGATCTGTCACGGCCCCTGGACGCTGGTCGAGGCCGACGTGGTCCGGGGACGGACCCTGACGTCCTACCCGAGTGTCCGCACGGATATCCGCAACGCGGGCGGAAACGTGGTCGACGAGGAGGTGGTCGTCGACGGGAACCTGGTGTCGAGCCGCAATCCGAAGGATCTGCCCGCCTTCTGCACGACCCTCGTCGAGGTGTTCGCGAACGCGGAGCAGCGCGCCGGTTAGCTCGGGTCCCGTCCTGCGACCCCGGCGGTCGTGCGCGCTTCCGGGGGCATAATCGTTGCGTGAGTGAACCGAGCACGCGCATCAGCGACACGAGGGCGGGCGACGCCTTCGAACAGGTGTTCGCGAGTGTGAAGCCGCAGCGGGTCGGCAGTTTCCGCTATCTGATCGACGACGACGCGTGGGAATGGTCGGACGACGTGGCACGGATGCACGGGTACAGCCCCGGGACCGTACGGCCGACCACCGAACTGCTGCTGAAGCACAAGCACCCCGACGACAAGGTCCAGGTCGCAGCCCTGCTGGGCGCCATGCAGCGCAACGGCGAGCCGTTCAGCGGCCGGCACCGCATCGTCGATGCGCACGGCAAGGTCCGGCCGGTGGTCGTGGTCGCCGACCGTCTGCTGGACGAGTGCGGACGGATCGTCGGCACGTCCGGGTTCTATGTGGACCTGTCCGACGCGTACGAGGACGAGGTCCGCGAGGGCGTCGACGAGGCGGTCTCGGCACTCGCGCACGACCGTGCCGTCATCGAACAGGCCAAGGGCATGATCATGGCGGTCTACCGGATCCAGGCGGATCACGCCTTCGAGATCCTCGCCTGGCGGTCGCAGGAGTCGAATGTCAAGCTCCGCGCGCTCGCCGAGCAGCTCGTCCGGGACGTCTCCACCGGACTCGACGTACCGACGACGTTCCGCAACGAGTTCGACCATCTGCTCATGACCGTGCACGAGCGCGTCCCGTCTGTGCAGACGCCTCCAGGTCCGGTCACGGACTCGGCTGCGGAAGCTCGCACTCCACCTTCGGATTGACCCCGGCGTAGTTCAGCGGTCCCGCGATCACCGTCACCGCGACGGTGGCGAAGTCGGCGCAGTTCTGTTCGGCTTCCGTGAAGTATCCGCGCTGGCCCGCCGCAACCGCTCCGATCACCAGCCACACCAGCACCACGAACGTCAGAATGCGCATCATTGCTCCTAGGGACGAAGACCCGGGAGCCGAGCGGCCCCCGGGTCGTGGGACGAACGTCGGGCGCGACCCGGGGGCCGCTCCCCGTCACTGCTGATGCGAGCGCTGCCGTGCTTCGTCCACGTCGGCGTCGGCGCGGGCCTTCTCGGCCTCGGCTTCCTTCTTCGCGGCCTCGCGCTGGCTGTCCGCCTTGTCCTGCTGGGCCCGCCCCTCCCGGGTGAGCTCGTCGTTGCCGGCGACGGCGCCGGCCGCCTCCTTGGCCTTTCCCTTGACGTCTTCGACGACGCCCTTCACGCCTTCGCTCGGTCCGCTCGTGTTCTCTGCCATGCGACTCTCCCTCGTCGGCGTTCCTCGCTTGCGAGCCAGGAATACCCTCGGCGGACTCCGGCAAACCACGCGCGCGTGCGGCAGCCGAACCTGCGCCGCCTACAGCAGAATTCCCACGATCACCACGAGGAAGAGAACGACGATCAGCGCGACCGCAACGATCGCGAGGACGCCGGTGGGCGGAAAATTGTTCCGAGTGCGCGGCTCGGGCGCCGACAGTCCGGAGGTGGTTCCCGAGTCCGGCGGCGTCGACCCCGGTGCCACCCCGCCGCCGGGCTCCAGATCGGGTGTGCGGGCAGGATCGGGATCGGTACCGGAATGTGCCTGCGGATCGGGGATGTTGCGCGGATCGGGTGCGTTCATCACCCACTCCTTCTCTCGGCGGCCGGTGACCCCGGAACCGACGGGTTCGCGACCGCAGCGGGCACCCCATCCCTCGGAGAATTCCCGCACCGTCTCCGGCCAAACGGCCGGGTTACGACGGGCGTGGAGGGCCGGCGACGACGAGCAGTTTGAGGGGTCCGGGCGCCGGGCACCCGATCCACAGGACCGGACATCCGGAGAGGAGGACCGTGATGACCACGTGCGATACGTGCGGCAACGACTACGACAAGACCTTCACCGTGACCCGGGGCGACGTCTCCGGCACATTCGACAGTTTCGAATGTGCGGCACAGGCGATGGCGCCGCAGTGCGCGCACTGCGGTTGCCGCATTCTCGGCCACGGCGTCGAAGCCGACGGCACCATGTTCTGCTGCGCCCACTGCGCCCGGCAATCGGGGCAGAGTGCGCTTACCGACCGAGCATGAGGAGACAGTGTGACACAGGATGTGGAGAAGCGATGGCGGGATCCCCGCACCGCGCGCTCGGCGGTGCGCTATGCGGCCGTCGTCGTGGTCGCGGCCCTGCTGCTGATGGCGGCGGTGGTGATCTGGGCCGCCGCGAACGGTGACCGGTGCGCCGACGAGGAGTTCCTCGTGTGCACCGACCCGGCACGGCTGGTCCTGGCCCTCGGCCCCACGGCGATCCTGCTCCTCGGCGCGGTCGGCGCATTCGTGCAGACCTACCGGGTGTGGCGCTCGGGTGGGACATGGCCGATCTGGCACGGCACGGGCTGGGGGCTGATGATCCTGACCCTGGTGTACGGGACGATCTCGTCCGGCGTCCTCGTCACGGGGTGAGCCGGCGAGGACGCCCGCCGGGCGTGTTTCGGGAACACCCGCCCGGGCTATTCCTCCGTCCCGGGGCGCAGCGCCCCGCGCACCCCGATGGAGGAACGATGATCCGACCCAGTCCGTATCCCAGGGTGCAGCGCACCCGGGTCCAGGGCTATGCCTTCGCGGTCGGCATCGTGTTTCTCCTCATCGGGGCGCTCGGATTCGTGCCCGGCCTGACCAGCGGGTACGACTCGATGACGCTCGCGGGACAGGAGTCGCACGCCCATCTGCTGGGCCTGTTCCGGGTCTCGATCGCCCACAACCTGCTGCACCTCGCCTACGGCGCGGTGGGAATCCTGGCCGCCCGCAAGGTGCGTGCGTCGCGCATCTACCTGATCGCGGGTGGTGCCGGATACCTGGCGTTGTCGGCGTTCGGCATGGTGGTCGGACACGACAGCCGTGTCAACGTGGTGCCGGTCAATGCGGCCGACAACTGGCTGCACCTGGCCCTGGGCGTGCTGTTGCTCGTCCTGGCGGTCGATCCGCGCGGTAACCGTCGCCCGAAGCCCCCGAAACCTGCCTGATCCGCAGTCGAGCGAGCCGGTGCTCGGACGCAACGTCGCGTCGGCGCATCAGGGCGAGTACGGATCAGGCCGGCACTCGGAGGGCGTGGATCGCGCTCTCGAGGGTGGCATGCGCGTGGACCGGTTCGCCGAGCACCCGCAGCAGCCGGTTCACCGCCCGTCCGCCCACGAGCGCCCACCGAGAGCTCCGATGCCGGGCCAGGGTGTCGAGTTCCTCGAACACGGTCAGTCCTGCCGAGCCGAAGAACTCCACCTCCGACAGGTCGAGCACCAGACGCGACGAGGTGTGCAGCCGGGCGCCCGCGTAGCTGCACAACGCGGGAGCGTTGCGAAGGTCGAGTTCGCCCGCCACAGCGACCCGGACGAGAGCGGAACTGATTCTCTCGGTGGAGAAATCGGCACCGGTCGAGGCGAAGAAGGTCGACGACCGATCCGAACGGGTGACCCACAGCGATGTGACTTTGCGTTGAGTAGCGACAGTCATGAGCTTCCCATCTTCGGAAGAGGATGGAAGCGTCGACAGAGCGGGACCGCACCGACACCGGTCTCCGCAGGTATGCGGCACCTCCGAGTCAGGCTGTGTGCTCAACCTCACTGACACCCTACGGCAGCCGTTGCGGCACTGCAAAGAGCCGATCTGCCGGACCCGATGCGTCCGGACGGGGGCCGCTTCCGCATGATTGAGAACACCGCGCCGCGGGTAGTCTCGCCAGGAACACCCGCTCGCCCGGGCCCTCAACCTGCCGCAACGGAGATACAACACACATGGCGAACACGGCATCGATCGATCCGGCCCTCGAACGCACCCATCCCGTAGTGGAGTTGCGGGTACGCGCAGAACCAGGCCAGCTTCCCGTACTGCGCGCGGTCGCTGCCGCCATCGCCATCCAGCAGGGTTTCGACCTCGACGCGGTGGCCGACGTCAAGCTTGCGATCGACGAGGCGGGCACCCGGCTCATCACCCGCGCTCCGGAAGGTGCGACGTTGTCGTGCCGGTTCCAGGCGATGCCGCCCGCACTGCGGATCAGCGCGTCCGCCCTCACGGTCGACGGCGGACTGACGGCGGACTCGCGGACCTTCGGATGGCACGTGCTCAATGCGCTCGCCGACTCCGTCGACGTGAAGGTGGACGAGACCGACGAGGGGTCTGTCACCACCATCGACGTGTCCCTGACCGACAGCAGCGCTGTTCTGTGACGGGGACCGGCGCCCAACGGCGCAGCGGCCGAGCCGCCGACGAATACGCCGACGTCATCCCCGTTTTCGAGGAGATGACGACGCTCGGCGAGGACGATCCCGCCCGCGGAACCATGCGGGACAGCCTGGTCGAACGGTGCCTGCCACTCGCGGAACACATCGCCCGCCGATTCGACGGCCGCGGCGAGGCATTCGACGACCTCCTCCAGGTCGCCCGCCTCGGCCTGGTCAACGCCGTGGACCGGTTCGATCCCGAGCGAGGCTCGGACTTCGTGTCCTTCGCGGTTCCGACCATCATGGGCGAGGTGCGCCGCCACTTCCGCGACGCCGGGTGGGCGGTGCGCGTCCCGCGCCGCATGAAGGAGATGCACCTGGCGCTGAGCAAGGCGACCGGGGAGCTGTCGCAGCGCCTCGGCCGTGCCCCCACGGCGGCCGAACTCGCCGCGGAACTGGGCCTCGATCCCGAAGAGGTCGCGGAAGGCCTCGTCGCCGGCAACGCCTACCAGGCGGTCTCGGTCGACCGACCGGCCCCGGCCGGGGACGACGGCGTCACCCTGGCGGACACCCTCGGCGACTACGACGCCGCGCTCGCGCACGTGGAGAACCACGAAGCGCTGCGTCCGCTGCTCGCCGCCCTGCCGGAACGCGAGCGCACGGTCGTGCTGCTGCGCTTCTTCGGGAACATGACCCAGACCCAGATCGCCGAACGGGTCGGCGTGTCCCAGATGCACGTGTCACGGCTGCTGACGAAAACCCTCGCCCAGCTGCGTGAACAACTGGGCGAGGGCTTCTAGGACCGCGAGTCGCGTGCCCGTCCCCCGGGTCATTCCTTTCCGGGCCAGGTGCCGGTGACGCGGCGGAAGCCGACCGCGCTCGCGCGGTTCGCCGCCGCGCTCACCGCACCGAAGATCGCACCCTGCACGGCGGCGGAGACCAGCACCTCACGCCACCCGAAGCGGCTGTCCATGGCCTCGGGCGGATCCTCCTGGCCGGCACCGAGCGCCCACACCTTCCGGAACACCATTCCGGCGGCCACACCCGCCAGGGAACTGACTACGAGGCTCACGGGCCGGTACAACGCCTTCTTCACATTTCCTCCACGTGTCGAGGTACGAGGCGGGAGTACCCGGCCGTCGCGGTCTCACACCTGCCGGACGGCTCAGATGGTGGTGGCGTCGATGACGAATCGGTAGCGCACGTCGCTCGCGACGACGCGGTCGTACGCCTCGTCGATCCGGTCGGCCGAGACGACCTCGATCTCGGCGCCGATCCCGTGTTCGGCACAGAAGTCGAGCATCTCCTGCGTCTGCGGGATCCCGCCGACCATGGAGCCGGCGAGACTGCGGCGGTTCCGGGCGAGCGAGAACGCCCGGACCGTGATGGGGTGTTCGGGCAGACCCAACTCGACGAGGGTGCCGTTGCGGGCGAGCATCGACAGGTAGGCATCCATGTCGAGGTTCACCGACACGGTGTTGACGATCAGGTCGAACGTGCCCCGCAGATCCACGAAGGTCTGCGGATCGGTCGTGGCGCGGTAGTCCACGGCCCCGAAGCGCAGCCCGTCCTCCCGCTTGGCCAGTGAATGCCCCAGCACGGTCACCTCGGCACCCATCGCCGCGGCGATCTTCACGCCGACGTGACCGAGACCGCCCATGCCGATGACGGCGACCTTCCTGCCCGGCCCGGCGCCCCAGTGCCGGAGCGGGGAGTACAGGGTGATGCCCGCGCAGAGCAGCGGCGCCGCCGCATCGAGCTCGAGGCCGTCGGGGATCTTCAGGACGAAGTGTTCGGTGACGACGATATGGGTGGAGTATCCGCCCTGGGTCACCTCGCCGTCGCGGCCGACCGCGTTGTAGGTGCCGGTGACCCGGCCGGCGCAGTACTGCTCGTCGCCGCTGGTACACGCCTCACACTCGAGGCACGAGTCGACGAAGCAGCCGACACCGACCCGGTCGCCGACCGCATGCCTGGTGACCTCGGCGCCGACAGCGCTCACCACCCCGACGATCTCGTGACCGGGAACGACCGGGTAACGGGTGCCGCCCCATTCGTTGCGGGCGGTGTGGATGTCGGAATGGCAGATCCCGGCGTACCGGATCTCGACGAGCACGTCGAGGGGACCGAGCTCGCGCCGCTCGATGGTGGTCTTGACGACGGGAGCGTCCGCCGCGGTGGCGGCGTACGCAGCAACGGTAGTCATGCGTTCATGCCTACCTGCCGGCGCGACGACGCGCACCCGCGGGGCTGCTCGCGGGTGCGCGCCGGCGGTTACCGTCCGGCGGCCCGGCGCCGCAGTCGACGTGCGGCGGCGACCAGGTTGCGCAGCGACGGCTCGAGCTGCCAGTAGTGCCGGGTCTTGAGCCCACCGTCCGGATTGGCCCACAACCGGTCGAGTTCGACGGACTCCGCAGCGGTGCTGAGCAATTCGTCGAGTTCGTCGATGTCGGGAATGCGTGCCGATCGGCTCTCGTAGACCCCGGGCCCGACACCGTGGGTGAGCGCCTTGTCCTTGATGGCCTCGAGCACCCAGCGGATCGAACGGGTCGCGACGATCGCCGTGACGTCCGCGTCGAGCCGTGCGATCGCGTCGACCACCGACGCCTGACCGGAGTAGGTCAGGTGCGTGTGGATCTGCGTCTCGGGCTTGGCGCCGCCGGTCGCGAGCCGGAATGCGTCGACCGCCCAGTCCAGGTACTCGGCCCGGCCGTCCTGCCGCAAGGGCAGCAGTTCCCGGATCGCGGGCTCGTCGACCTGGATGATCGCGATGCCGGCCCGCTCGAGATCGGCGATCTCGTCGCGGATCGCCAGCGCCAGCTGGTCGGCCGTCTCGTGCAGCGGCTGGTCCTGCCGCACGTACGACCGTGCCAGCATCGTGACCGGGCCGGTGAGCATGCCCTTGACCGGCTTGTCGGTCAGCGACTGTGCGAACGCGATCCATTCCACCGTCATCGGCTTCGGCCGCACGATGTCGCCGTAGAGGATCGGCGGACGCGTGCACCGCGAACCGTAGGCCTGCACCCAGCCGAAGTGCGTCGTGGCGAAGCCCTCGAGCAGTTCGGCGAAGTACTGGATCATGTCGTTGCGCTCGTGCTCGCCGTGGACGAGCACGTCGAGACCGATGTCCTCCTGCAACCGGATGGTGGACTCGATCTCCTCCTGGATGCGCTTGACGTAGTCGTCCCACGACATGCGGCCCTCGCCCAGCTCGTAGCGAGCCTTGCGGACCTCGGCCGTCTGCGGGAACGACCCCAGTGTGGTCGCCGGCACCGGGGGCAGCTTCAGGCGCTCCTGCTGCGCGGCGCGGCGCTCCTCGTACGGGACCCGGCGGCGGTGTTCGGGTCGCAGGGCGTTGACGCGCGCGCGGATCGTGTGCTTCTGCTTGAAGTGCACCGAGGTCGGCGGCTTGCGCCACCGCTCCTCCGCCCCGGTGGTCAGCGCCTTGGCGAGCGAGACCACCTCTCCCACCTTCTGCTTGGCGAACGCCAGCCGGTCCGCCACGTCGCCCGGGATGTCGTACTCGGCGAGCACGTCGTAGGGCACGTGCAGCAGCGAGCACGACGTGGAGACCACCAGGTCGGGCGCCACGGCGGCGAGGCTGCTCAGGTATTCGAGCGTGCGGTGCCGGTCGGCCTTCCACACGTTGCGGCCGTCGACGACCCCGGCGTAGATGCGTTTGCGCTTGAGTCCCGGCACCGCGGCCAGCTCCTCCGCGCTCATCCGGCCGTTGACCAGGTCGAGACCGATGGCCTCGACCTTGGTGGCAGCGAGGAGGGGCAGCGCCTCGCCGAGGTGACCGTAGGGACCGGTGACGAGCAGGCGCGGGCGCAGCGGTGCGTGGGAGAGGGTGTCGTAGGCGCGCGCGAACGCCTCGAGCTCCTGCGGGGTGCGATCCTCGGTGAAGGACGGCTCGTCGAGCTGCACGCACCAGGCGCCGGCGCGCGCGAGCTCCGCGAACAGCTTCTCGTATTCCGGCAGCAGCCGGTCGAGCAGATCGAGCGTGGAGAACCCGTCCTGCTCCGACGTCTCCGAGACCTTGGACAGCAGCAGCAGGGACATCGGGCCGAGCACGACCGGCCGCAGCTCGATGCCACGGGCCTTGGCGCGCTCGAACTCGTCGAGGACCGCCGCCGAGTTCAACGCGAAGGTGGTGGTCTCGTCGAGCTCGGGCTGCCGGTAGTGGTAGTTGCTGCCGAACCAGCGGACCAGCTCGAGCGGCGGGAAGTCCTCACGGCCCCGGCACAGCGTGAAGTAGAAGTCGAGCGGATCGAGCTCGCCGACGAGCGGACGGAACCGCTCGGGGATCGCACCGAACAGCAGTGCGTTGTCGAGCACGTGATCGTAGTAGGAGAACGTGTTGCCCGGCACCTGGGTGAGTCCGGTGGCGGCGAGTTCGCTCCAGGTGGACTCCTGGATCTCGCGGGCCACGGCGACGAGCTCGTCGCGCGTGCCGGTCCCGTGCCAGTAGGCCTCGAGCGCACGCTTGAGCTCACGGCGGGGTCCGATGCGCGGATACCCGAGAATGCTGGAGCCGTATCCGTCTGCATTGCTGGCCATCAGGGGTCGACCTTTCCCTCGATGCACCTCGCGCCCGTGCCCCGACAGCCAGCGCAACGGCTGTGCTGTCGGCACACGGGCGCCGAGATGCGGTGTGGTGCTACCTACCTAGCTGACTTTCTTGGCGGCACGACCGTTGTCGGCATACTCGTAGAAGCCGGCGCCCGACTTCTTGCCGACGAGGCCCGCCTCGACCATACGCAGCAGGAGCGGCGGAGCCGAGTAGAGCGGCTCCTTGAACTCCCCGTACATCGAGTCGGCGATCGACTTGACCGTGTCCAGACCCACCAGGTCGGTCAGGGCGAGCGGACCCATCGGGTGCGCACATCCGAGAACCATCGCCTTGTCGATGTCCTCCTTGGTGGCGAAGCCGGATTCGACCATCCGGATCGCCGACAGCAGGTAGGGCACGAGCAGCGCGTTGGCGATGAAGCCGGCCCGGTCGGAGGACCGGACGACCTGCTTGCCGAGCACCTCGGAGGCGAAGGCCTCCGCGCGCTGGGAGACCGCGGGGCTGGTCTTGAGCGTGGTGACGAGCTCGACCAGCGGCAGCACCGGAACCGGGTTGAAGAAGTGCATGCCGATGACCCGCTCGGGCCGGGTGGTGGCGATGCCCAGCTTCATGATCGGGATCGACGAGGTGCTGGACGCCAGCACCGCATTCGGATCCGTGACGATCTTGTCGAGTTCCGCGAAGATCTCGGCCTTGACCTTCTCGTCCTCGACGACCGCCTCCACGACGAGCTGGCGATCGGCGAAGTCGCCGAGGTCGGAGGTGAAGCGCAGCCGCCAGGCGGCCTGCTCACGCTCCCGTTCGGTGATCTTGCCGCTGCTGACACCGCGGTCGAGGGACCGGAGGATGCGGGCACGCCCGGCAGCCGCGAGCTCGCGGGTCTGCTCGTACACAAGTACGTCGACATGAGCGCGCGCGCACACCTCGGCGATACCTGCGCCCATCATCCCGGCGCCGATCACGCCGACGCGCTGAATCTTTTCGCTGGTCACGTCAGCTCCTACTCGTCATGTGGGGGTCGTGAAGGTGGTTTTCGACAGAGGGTGGATACGGCCGCGGCGGGACCTGGTCGTCCGAGATCCCGCCGCGCCTGCATCCGTTGCCGGTTCCTAGTGGAACTGGCCCTCCTCGGTGGAGCCCTTCAGGGCAGCCGTGGAGGTGTTCGGGTCGACGGTGGTGGCGATGGCGTCGAAGTAGCCGGCGCCGACCTCACGCTGGTGCTTGATGGCGGTGAAGCCGCGCTCCTCGGCCGCCTTGAACTCGCGCTCCTGCAGGTCGACGAAGGCGGTCATGCCCTGGCGGGCGTAGCCGTGGGCCAGGTCGAACATGCCGTAGTTCAGCGAGTGGAAGCCGGCGAGGGTGATGAACTGGAACTTGAAGCCCATCGCGCCGAGCTCCTTCTGGAACTTCGCGATGGTCGCGTCGTCCAGGTGCGCCTTCCAGTTGAAGGACGGCGAGCAGTTGTAGGCCAGCAGCTGGTCCGGGAACTCGCCACGGACGGCCTCGGCGAACTTCTTGGCGACCTCGAGGTCCGGCACGCCGGTCTCCATCCAGATCAGATCGGAGTACGGCGCGTACGCCTTGGCGCGCGCGATGCAGGGCTCGATCCCGTTCTTGACGCCGTAGAAGCCTTCGGCGGTGCGGGTGCCGTCGAGGAACTCGCGGTCACGCTCGTCGACGTCGGAGGTCAGCAGCGTGGCGGCCTCGGCGTCGGTGCGGGCGATGACGACCGTCGGGACGTCGGCGACGTCGGCCGCGAGGCGAGCCGAGGTCAGGGTGCGGATGTGCTGCTGGGTCGGGATGAGCACCTTGCCACCGAGGTGGCCGCACTTCTTCTCCGACGCGAGCTGGTCCTCCCAGTGCGAACCGGCGACACCGGCCGCGATCATCGCCTTCTGCAGCTCGTAGACGTTGAGCGCGCCACCGAAGCCGGCCTCACCGTCGGCGACGATCGGGGCGAGCCAGTTCTCGACGGAGGTGTCGCCCTCGATCTTGGCGATCTCGTCGGCGCGCAGCAGCGCGTTGTTGATGCGGCGGACGACCTGCGGCACCGAGTTCGCCGGGTACAGCGACTGGTCCGGGTAGGTGTGGCCGGACAGGTTCGCGTCGCCGGCGACCTGCCAGCCGGACAGGTAGATGGCCTTGAGGCCGGCGCGGACCTGCTGCACGGCCTGGTTGCCGGTGAGGGCGCCCAGCGAGTTGATGTAGTCCTCGTTGTTCACGAGGTCCCACAGAATCTCCGAGCCGCGGCGGGCGAGGGTGGCTTCCTCGACGACGGTGCCCTGCAGCTTCGCGACCTGCTCGGCCGTGTAGTTGCGGGTGATCCCCTTCCAGCGCGGGTTGGTGTCCCAATCCTTCTGGATTTCCTCAGCGGTCCTCGGGGTGCCGGTGGTCGACATCTAAGCTCCACTCTCTAGATCTGATCCGCGCCGGAAGCTCTGCAGTACGTGCGTACTACTTCACATCCTTCGCGGACCTTTCGGATGTACCACTCGACAATGACACACCCGGAAAGTGCCGTCTACCTGTTGCTAATGCCAATCTTCGCTAGGTTTTCCCACACCCTTGCAAAGGTTGTAAATGTTCGGGGCGTCCAACGAACGCGGCCGCCGAGCCCCGAGCTACCCGCCGGTAGCAACTACCTCGGCATTGTCCGCGCCGGCGCCTCGGCCGGGCGCGGGTCACGAAACCCCCGAACGCGAGCCCACCAGCCACAGGAGCAAGGGATGCCGTCGCGATTGTGATCAGTCTCACAAGAGGCACTCCGGCAAATCGGGAAGTCGCGCCGGTCGAATCGGTGGGGGGCTAGAGATCGCTCGTCTACCATGTGCGCGTTGATCAGTCGGGGCCGGTCACGCCGATCGGGCGTGCCCACTCCCCACTCGCACACGAGTCGAGGAGGGCGCCATCCTTTCCGCCACATCGAAGCCGGTGATCGAGGCCACCCTGCCGATCGTCGGCGCCCATATCGGCCGGATCTCCGAACTGTTCTACGACAAGCTCTTCGCGGCCGCGCCTTCGCTGCGGACCGACCTGTTCAACCGCACCAACCAGGAGAACCGGGAGCAGCAGAAGGCACTCGCCAGCTCGGTCGCCGCGTTCGCGACGCTCCTGGTCACCGAGGACGCCGCGGACATCGACGCGATCATGGCCCGGATCGCCGCCAAGCATGCTTCGCTCGGCGTCCAGGCGCCCCACTACGAGGTGGTGCGGCACCAGCTGTTCGCCGCGATCGCCGAGGTGCTCGGCGACGCGGTCACCCCCGAGGTCGCCGCGGCCTGGCGCGAGGTCTACACGTTGATGGCCAACTCGCTCATCGAGCAGGAGGCAGCCCTCTACGACAAGGCCGGGGTCCGGCCCGGTCAGATCTGGCGCGTCGTCGTGGTCAGCGACGTCCAGTTCGACGGCGCCGAGGTCGCGACGCTGACGCTGCGCTCCCCCGACGGCACCCCGCTGCCGGATTTCCTTCCCGGACAGTACATCTCCGTCGCCACCACGCTGGGTGACGGCACCCGCCAGATCCGCCAGTACACCCTCGTGCGCAGCCACGTCCCGGGCGAGTGGGCCGTCACCGTCAAGCGGGTCCGGGGCGGGATCGTCTCCCCGTTCCTCGCCGGGGGCGTCGGCATCGGCACCGAACTCGTCGTCTCCCATCCGTTCGGCAGTCTCGTCGTCGAGGACGGCGACGATCCCCTGGTGCTGATCTCGGCCGGCATCGGCATCACCCCGACGCTCGCGGCGCTGCAGCACCTGGCGGCGCACCGATCCGAGCGCGAGGTTCTCGTCGTGCACGTCGACCGCTCCCCCTACGACCATGCCCGCCGCGCGGAGACGCAGGCCCTGGTCGATCGCCTGCCGCGGGCCCGCATGCAGACCCGCTACTCCGAGTTCGAGGAACTCCGCGAGGACGGCCACTCCCCGCTCGACGGGGTCGAGTTGCCGGCCGACCCGCAGGTCTACGTGTGCGGTCCGGTCCCGTTCATGCGGTCGATCCGGCAGACGCTGCTCGCTGCGGGGGTGTCGCCCGACGCCGTCCACTACGAGGCCTTCGCGCCCGGATCCTGGCTGGGACTCGAGGAGAGCTAACGTTGCGAATCCGCCGTTGCAAAGCTGTGTAGACGCTCGTACGCTGGGGTGATGCCAAAGACGTTCGTCGGCGCCCGCCTGCGCCAGCTGCGGACCGAGCGGGGACTGAGCCAGGCAGCACTGGCCAAGACCCTGGAGATCTCGGCCAGCTACCTCAACCAGATCGAGCACGACGTGCGGCCGCTCACGGTTCCGGTCCTGCTGCGCATCAGCGAGGTCTTCGGGGTCGACACCACGTTCTTCTCGTCCCAGGACGACACCCGGCTCATCGCCGAGATGCGAGAGGTGGCTCTCGACCAGGAGATGGGCATCGACGCCGACGCCCAGGAGATCGCCGCGATGGTGTCGGCCCACCCCGGGCTGGCACGGGCCATGGTCAACATGCACCGGCGATTCCGCAACACCACCGCGCAACTCGCCGCCGCCACCGAGGACCGGTACAGCGACGGCAGCGGCACCGGCACCATCACCATGCCGCACGAGGAGGTCCGCGACTACTTCTACCAGCGGCAGAACTACCTGCACGACCTCGACACCGCCGCCGAGGAACTCGCCACCCGGATCCGCTTCCATCGCGGCGACATCTCCGGCGGCATCATCAAGCGCATGGAGACGGTGCACGACGTGCAGCTCGTCCGTCGCGTCGACCTCGGCGAGAACGTCCTGCACCGGTTCGACCCCGCCACGCGCACCCTCGAGATCTCCGCGCGACTGTCGGGCGGCCAGCAGGTGTTCAAGCTCGCCACCGAGCTCGCCTACCTCGAGTGCGGAGAGCTGATCGAGAAGCTGGTCGCCGAGGGCGCGTTCACCAGCGAGGCCTCCCTCGCCCTGGCCCGCCACGGCCTCGCCAACTACTTCGCCGCGGCGATCATGCTGCCGTACGCGCAGTTCCACGAGATGGCCGAGGACTTCCGATACGACGTCGAGCGGCTCTCCGCCTTCTACGCGGTCAGCTACGAGACCATCGCCCACCGGCTGTCGACCCTGCAGCGGCCGAAGCTGCGCGGCGTGCCGTTCTCGTTCGTCCGCGTGGACCGGGCGGGCAACATGTCCAAACGCCAGTCCGCCACCGGCTTCCACTTCTCCACCAGCGGCGGCACCTGTCCCCTGTGGAACGTGTACGAGACGTTCGCGTACCCGGGCAAGATCATGACCCAGCTCGCCCAGATGCCCGACGGACGTCGCTACCTGTGGGTCGCGCGCACGGTCGAACGCCGCGCCGCCCGCTACGGGCAGCCGTCGAAGACCTTCGCGATCGGCCTCGGCTGCGAACTGCGCCACGCCCACCGCCTCGTCTACGCCGACGGACTCGACCTCAGCGACGCCAACCCGGGTACCCCCATCGGTTCCGGCTGCCGAGTGTGCGAGCGTCTGAACTGCCCGCAGCGCGCATTCCCCCCGCTGGGCAAGGAACTCGTCATCAACGAGCACCAGAGCTCGGTGTCCCCCTACCTCATCAAGTAACACCCGCGCACGTATTCGCCGTGCGCGAAAGCAATTGCGTGCGCGGCTGACTGCGACGTTCGCGGATACTCTGTCCACAGGCGGACGATTCATCCACAGATCTCCACCTCACGCCCGCGGCTCGCGGACGCAGCGCCGGTATTCGGGCACGCTCCCCGTATGAGCGAACCCACGCCACTGCTGCGTCCTGCCGTCCTCGCAACCGGGATCACCGACGCCGAATTACGCCGAGGAATCCGTACGGGTCGTCTCGAACGCATCGTGCCCGGCGTGTACCTCGAGCGTGAGGACGCCGGGCAACTCGACGACGCGGCACGCCACGTGCTGCGGATCCGGTCGGGCGCAGCGCGGTTGCACGAGGGCGCTGCGATCAGCCACGTCTCGGCCGCCGTCGTCCACGGCTTCGCGGTCTGGCGCACCGACCTGTCCCGCATCCACCTCACCCGCGATCGCGCGTCGGGCGGTCGACGTACTCCGCGTCAGCACGTCCACGCCGCGGCCCTCCCCCACGACGAAGTCGAGACCGTGGAGGGGATCCGCGTCACCTCGGCTGCGCGGACGGTCGTGGACCTCTCGCGCACGGTCACCGCCGAGGAGGCCGTGGTGGCGGGGGACTCCGCGTTGCGCGGGCATCCCGGCCTGCGGCCGGCGCTGGCCGCCGCACTTCACCGGGCCGGGGCGCGGACGGGAATCGCCGCGGCACGGCGCATCGTCCCGTTCCTGGACGGTCGCAGCGAGAGTCCCGGCGAATCGATCAGCCGGCTCCGCATCCACCAGGCCGGAATGCCGGCCCCGGCGCTCCAGCACGAAGTCCGGACGAGCGAGGGCCGATTCGTCGCGCGGACCGACTTCTTCTGGGAAGAGACCGGGATCGTCGGCGAGTTCGACGGCATGGGCAAGTACGGGACCGGCGACCCCGGAGCCACCGCCGAAACGGT
Organism: Rhodococcus ruber; assembly: GCF_016804345.1. Lineage (NCBI taxonomy): Bacteria > Bacillati > Actinomycetota > Actinomycetes > Mycobacteriales > Nocardiaceae > Rhodococcus > Rhodococcus ruber. Next base: position 4,481,411 of record NZ_CP044211.1, read on the forward strand.
GCGGCGCGAGAAGCTGCGCGAGGATGCGCTGCGAGACCTCGGCTTCGAGGTGGTCCGCTGGACGTGGGCGGAGCTGTTCCGGTTCCCGACCGTCGTCGCCCGCTTCGAACGGGCCATCGCCCGATCGCGTCGCTGCGAACAGCCGCGAAACTCCCAGGCATCCGCATCGGCAATTGCCGGCGCGGACGGCTATTCGTGGTGCGGATAAGGTGCTACCTCGGGGTGTGCGCGTTCGGCAACGAGGTCGTAACACGCGTCATGAACTCGTCACCGCGAGACATTCCGACGCAACACCGGCCGCCTACTCTTCGGACCCACGGATACAGCGCTGTATACGCAGCCCGGATACACCGGGCCCCGTCCGGTTCCCACCTTCGACGAAGGGCACCTCCATGCCAGTTGCCACATCCACGTTCGCCAGGCGCGCCGTCGCCGCGCCGGTCGCGCTGGCCGCCGTCGGCCTCGTGCTCAGCGCCTGCGGCAGCAAGGCCACCGACAGTACCGACGCCGCCGGGTCCGCCTCGTGCGTCGACACCTCCGGGGACACGATCAAGGTCGGTTCGCTGAACTCGCTGTCCGGCACCATGGCGATCTCCGAGGTCACGGTGCGCGATTCGATCGCGCTGGCCGTCGAGGAGATCAACGCGAACGGCGGCGTTCTCGGCAAGCAGATCCGGATCGTGGCCGAGGACGGCGCGTCGGAGCCGACGGTGTTCGCCGAGAAGGCCGAGAAGCTGATCAGCTCCGACTGCGTGGCCGCGGTGTTCGGCGGGTGGACGTCGTCGAGCCGCAAGGCGATGCTGCCGGTGTTCGAGGACCTGAACTCGCTGCTGTACTACCCCGTGCAATACGAGGGCCTCGAGTCGTCGCCGAACATCTTCTACACCGGCGCCACCACCAACCAGCAGATCGTGCCGGCGCTGGACTACCTGAAGGAGAAGGGCGTCGAGTCCCTCTACCTCGTGGGCAGCGACTACGTCTTCCCGCAGACCGCGAACCGCATCATCCGCGCGTACGCCGAGGCCAACGGCATCGAGATCAAGGGTGAGGACTACACCCCACTCGGATCCACCGACTTCTCCACGATCGTCAACAAGGTCCGCACCGCCGACGCGGACGCGGTGTTCAACACCCTCAACGGCGACTCGAACGTCGCGTTCTTCCGCGAGTACTCCAACGTCGGCCTCACCGCCGCCGACATGCCGGTGATCTCGGTGTCGATCGCCGAGGAGGAAGTGGTCGGAATCGGCGCGCAGAACATCACCGGCCAGCTCACGGCCTGGAACTACTACCAGACCGTGGGCGGTCCCGAGAACACGGCGTTCGTCGATGCGTACAAGGCGAAGTACGGTGCGAACAAGCCCACCTCCGACCCGATGGAGGCCGCGTACGCGTCGGTGTACCTGTGGAAGAACACCGTCGAGAAGGCGGACTCGTTCGCCGTCGCCGACGTGCAGGCCGCGGCCGACGGCGTCTCGTTCGACGCGCCGGAGGGCACCGTCACGATCGACGGGGACAACCACCACATCACCAAGACGGCCCGCATCGGCGAGATCCGGGGCGACGGACTGATCTACACGGTGTGGGAGTCGAACGGGGCGATCGAGCCGGACCCGTACCTCGAGAGCTACGACTGGGCCGCCGGCCTGTCCGGCAGCTGACCATCGTGACCGGGAAGCCGACGAGAAGGGAGGCGACATGGATGTCGTTGTAGGACAGCTGTTCACGGGACTGAGCATCGGTTCGATCCTGCTGCTGGCGGCGCTGGGCCTGTCGCTGACGTTCGGGCAGATGGGCGTGATCAACATGGCCCACGGCGAGTTCATCATGGCCGGCTCCTACACCGCGTACGTGGTGCAGCAGGTGGTCTCGGCCGCCGGGGTGTCCCTGCTGGTGTCGCTGCTCGTCGGTTTCCTGGTCGGCGGCGTGATGGGGGTGCTGCTCGAGGTCACCCTCATCCGCCGCATGTACCACCGCCCGCTCGACACCCTGCTGGTGACCTTCGGCGTGGGCCTGTTGCTGCAACAGGCCGCCCGCGACATCTTCGGCGCACCGGCCGTCAACGTGGTTGCGCCGCAGTGGCTCTCCGGTGGCGTGGAGATCCTCGGGGCGGTGGTGCCCAGGACCCGGCTGTTCATCCTCGCGCTGGCCGTGGTGTGCGTGGCGATCCTGATCGCGGCGATGAAGTTCACCCCGATGGGCCGACGCATCCGGGCCGTCGTGCAGAACCGCGACCTCGCCGAGACGGTGGGCATCTCGTCGCGGCGCACCGATATCACCACGTTCTTCCTCGGCTCCGGCCTGGCCGGCCTGGCCGGCGTGGCGCTGACCCTGATCGGCTCCACGAGCCCCACCATCGGCCAGTCCTACCTGATCGATGCGTTCCTGGTGGTCGTCATCGGCGGCCTCGGACGGATCGAGGGTGCCGTCATCGCGGCGGTCGCACTCGGCCTGCTCAACTCGTTCATCGAATACTCCACCACCGCATCGATCGCGAAGGTGATCGTCTTCGTGCTCATCGTGATCTTCCTGCAGGTCCGGCCGCAGGGCCTGTTCGCGGTCAAGACAAGGAGCCTGGTCTGATGCCTGCCCCGACACGTCTTCCGGCGCTCACCCGGCCCGGCCCGGCCCGCACGTGGGCCGGGTTCGCCCTCGCCGCACTCGTTCTGTTCGCCCTCGCCCCCGCCGTGCTGTCGGACTTCCGTCTGAACCTGCTCGCGAAGTTCCTGTGTTTCGCGATCGTCGCCGTCGGGATCGGTCTCGCGTGGGGCCGCGGCGGCATGCTCACCCTCGGCCAGGGCGTCTTCTTCGGCCTCGGCGCCTACCTCATGGCGATGCACCTGAAGATCGCCGACGCCGGGCTGCGCGGCGACACCGTCCCGGACTTCATGCAGATCGCCGGTATCCGCGAATTGCCCGGCTACTGGGCGCCGTTCGCCTCTCCGCTGGTGACGATCGCCGCGATCCTCGTGCTGCCCGCCCTGGTCGCGGTGCTGCTCGGGCTCGGCGTGTTCAAGCGCCGCGTCAAGGGTGCCTACTTCGCGATCCTGTCCCAGGCCCTGACCGCCGCCTTCGCGATCCTGCTGATCGGCCAGCAGTCGATCGGAGGATCGAACGGGCTCAACCGCTTTCGCAGCTTCTTCGGCCTGTCCCTCGCCGACCCGGCCAACAAGCGCATGCTGTTCTTCGTCGCCGCGGGTGTCCTGCTCGCCGTCGTCGCGCTCACCCGGCAGTTGATGTTCTCCCGCTACGGCGAACTGCTCGTGGCCGTGCGCGACCAGGAGGAGCGGGTCCGTTTCCTCGGCTACGACCCCGCCGACGTCAAGGTCGTCGCCTACGCCACAGCGGCCTTCTTCGCGGGCATCGCCGGGGCGCTGTTCGTGCCCATCGTCGGCATCATCTCCCCCGCCGACGTCGGCATCGTCCCCTCCCTCGCCTTCCTCATCGGCGTCGCCATCGGCGGACGCACGACCCTGCTCGGCCCGGTCCTCGGCGCCATCGGCGTCGCGTGGGCCCAGACCGCCCTGTCGGAGAGCTTCCCGTCCGCGTGGACCTACGCGCAGGGCCTGCTGTTCATCGTCGTCATCGGGTTCTTCCCCGCGGGCCTCGCCGGGCTGGCGACGTTGCGCCGGCGACGCACCCGCACCGGCCCGGCGCGCCCGATTCCCGAACCGACCACGACGATGGAGCCGGCGAGATGACCGAACCCCACTACGGCGGCAACGCCGGCATGTCCAGCGAGTACCTCGAGATCCGCGACCTGCGCGTCAGCTTCGACGGCTTCACCGCAGTCGACGGCGTGGACCTGACCCTGTTGCAGGGCGACCTGCGCTTCCTCATCGGCCCCAACGGCGCCGGCAAGACCACCCTCGTCGACGCCGTCACCGGCCTGGTGCCGGCCACCGGGTCGGTCACCAAGTCCGGCATCGAACTGCTCGGCAAGAAGGTGCACAAGATCGCCCGCCTCGGGGTGGGCCGCACCTTCCAGACCGCGTCGGTGTTCGAGCAACTCACGGTGCTGCAGAACCTCGACATCGCCGCCGGCTCCGGCCGCTCCCCGTGGTCGCTGCTGCGCCGCCGCACGACCGTGCTGCCGCAGATCGAGGAAGCCCTCGAGACGATCGGCCTGACCGGCCTGCGCGACGTGCCCGCCGGCATCCTCGCCCACGGGCAGAAGCAGTGGCTCGAGATCGGCATGCTGCTCGTCCAGAACTCCGACGTGCTGCTGCTCGACGAGCCGGTCGCCGGGATGAGCCACGACGAACGCGAGGAGACGGGGCAGTTGCTGCGCCGGATCGGGGCGCAGCGCACCGTCGTCGTCGTCGAACACGACATGGACTTCATGCGCGCCTTCGCCACCTCCGTCACCGTCCTGGCCCGCGGCAGGGTGATCGCCGACGGCACCGTCGAACAGGTGCAGAACAACCCGCAGGTCCAGGAGGTCTACCTCGGGACCGCCACTGCAGTACAGGAGGCGTGAGATGCTCGAGCTCGTCGACGTGCGGACCGGTTACGGCCGCACCGAGATCATCCACGGGGCCACCCTCACCGTCCCCGCCGACGGGGTCGTCGCCGTCATGGGTCACAACGGAGCCGGAAAGACCACCCTGCTGCGCGCCGCCGTCGGCCTGCTGCCCACCACCTTCGGCCGGATCCTCCTCGACGGTGCGGACATCACCTCGCTGCGGCCGGCCGCGCGCGTCGCCCGCGGCCTGGCCTACGTCCCCCAGGGCCAGCAGTCCTTCGCGCAGCTCACCTGCGCCGAGAACCTGCAGGTCGTCGCCGACGGACGCAAGCGCGGCAAGCAGCTCGTCGCCGACATGCTCGAGCTGTTCCCCGCCCTCGTGCCACTGCTGGACCGGCGCGCCGGTCTGCTCTCCGGAGGCCAGCGCCAGCAGCTCGCGATCGCCCGCGCCCTGATCACCGAGCCCCGCATGCTCATCCTCGACGAACCCACCGAGGGGATCCAGCCGTCGGTCGTCGCCGAGATCGAAAGCACCGTCGTCGAACTCAGCCGGCGCGGCGACCTCGGGGTGCTGCTCGTCGAGCAGCACATCGGTTTCGCCCTGCAGGCGGCGCAGCGGTACTACGTCCTCGAATCCGGACGCATCACCGCCAGCGGCGACGGCGGGACCGATGCCGCAGGCACCGTCCGCGCGGCCATGGCGATCTGATGAGCGCCGGCGGCACGCGGCGTGATCGGGTCTACCGGGCGCTGCGTTCGGATCTGATGACGGGCGTTCTGCCGCCGGACACACGGCTCGGCGAGGAACGGCTCGCCGAGCAGTACGGGGTCTCCCGAACGCCGGTACGGGAGGCGCTGGCGCGGCTGGTGTCCGACGGTCTGGTCGAGCGGCGCGAGCAGGGGCTGTTCCCGTACCGGCCGCGCTTCGACGACCTCGCCGACCTGTACGAGCTGCGGACCACGTTGGAGCTGCGCGGCATCCGCCGCGCGCTGGCCGATCACTCGATCCGCCACGATCCGGACGTGCTCGGCGCCGAGCTCGACCGGTGGTACGCGCTGCGGCGCGACCTCCCCGAACCGGATGCGGGCTTCGTCGTCCTCGACGAACAGTTCCACCTGGCATTGCTGGCCGCCGCCGGCAACCCGGCCCTGTGCGACGCGCTGGCTGCCGTGAACGCGAAGGTCCGGCCCGTGCGCATGTTCGACTACCTGACGCACGACCGGATCGCGGCGACCGTCGACGAACACATCGGTGTGGCGGAGGCGGTGCTCGCCGGCCGTCTCGAGGACGCCCACGACCAGCTCCTCGCCCACATCGACACCTCACGGGCGGTGGTGGTGCAGCGCGCCGAGCAGGCCCGGACGATGGCCCGATTGGCGCGTGCCGTGCGAGACTGACCGGCATGTCGCCTCGCATCCGGCCCGGACGGTTCAAGGAACTCGGCCCGCTCAACTGGGCGGTCTGGCGCGTGCTCTCGACCGCGGCGGGAACGAAGGACGCGCACCTGTTCAGCACCCTGGGCCGCACCGGCGGCCTGTTCCGCGGCTGGCTGCACTACTCCGGCAAGCTCATGCCGTTCGGGCGGTTGCCCCGGTTCGAATCCGAACTGGTCATCCTGCGGGTGGCGCACCTACGCGAGTGCGGCTACGAGATGGACCACCACACCCGGCTCGGCCGTCGCGCCGGCATCACCCCCGAGATCCTGCAGCGTATCCTCGACGGACCCGGCGCGCCCGGCTGGAGCCCGCGGCACCGGGCGATGCTCACAGCCGTCGACGAGTTGATCGCCACCGGAGACCTCGGCGACGAGACGTGGGCGGCGCTGGCCGCTCACCTCGACGACCGTCGGATGATCGAATTCTGCCTGCTCGTAGCGCAATACGACGGACTGGCCACCACCATCGGCGTGCTGCGCCTCGAGCGGGACTTCTGAGAGCTCTTCCTAACCGTCGCTTTACCGCGGGCAATCTCGGCGAAACACGACGTCCATAGCGTATACAGCTATGTCGACACGTACGGATACAGCCACGGCGCAACCGCTGCGGACGCGCGTGTACCGGGAACTGCGCACCGAGCTGATGAACGGTTCGATCCGCGTCGGCGAGCGGCTGACCGAGCCGAAACTGTCCGCGCGGTTCGGGATCTCCCGCACCCCGGTCCGGGAGGCGCTCGCGATGCTGTGCGCGGACGGGCTGTTGCGCCGCGAGGAGTTCGGATTCTCGCCGGTCCCGGTGAGCATTCCCCGCGTCCGTGACCTCTACGAGCTGCGGATCACCCTCGAACTGCAGGGCATTGCGCGCGCGATCGACAATCCCGATGTGCGGCACGACCGCGTCGCCCTCACCGCCGAGCGCGAACGATGGTTGCGTCTGTCCGCCGACCCGCCGCAGCAGGAACCGGGTTTCGTGGTGCTCGACGAGGAGTTCCACATGGCCTTGATAGCCGCGTCGGGCAATGCGGAACTGGCCGGCTCGCTCGAGTCGGTCAACTCCCGGATCCGGCACGTGCGGATGTACGACTTCATGGTCAACAGCCGGATCGAGACGTCGATCGCCGAACATCTCGCCATCGTCGATGCCGTCCTCGGCGACGAACTCGAACTCGCCCACCGGCTGCTGCACCGGCACATCGGCGAATCCCTCGCGGTGGTGCTCGACCGGGTGACCCGCGCCGTGTCGGCGATGTCGTTCGCTCACTGAGGTCTGTTCCGCCCCATACCTTCCCCTTCCCCGTCACCGAAGGAGCCTGTCGTGACGTTCGCTTTCGACACCCTGCTCGTCGCCAACCGCGGCGAGATCGCTTGCCGCATCATGCGTTCGGCGCATGCGCTGGGGCTGAAGACCGTCGCCGTGTACTCGGATGCGGACGCGTCCGCCGCGCACGTCGAGATGGCGGACATGGCCGTGCGTCTCGGCCCGGCCCCGGCAGCGCAGTCGTATCTCCGGGCGGATCTGGTGATCGAGGCGGCCCTGTCGGCGGGCGCCGGCGCGGTCCATCCCGGCTACGGATTCCTCTCGGAGAACGCCGAATTCGCGGACGCCTGCGAGAAGGCGGGCATCGCGTTCATCGGGCCCACCCCCGGGCAGCTGCGGGTCTTCGGCGACAAGCACACCGCGCGAGAGGCGGCACGCGCCGTCGGCGTCCCGCTCGTCGAGGGCAGCGGCCTGCTCGGGTCCGTCGACGCCGCCCTCGCGGCCGCCGACACCGTCGGTTACCCCGTGATGCTCAAGGCCGTCGGCGGCGGGGGCGGCATCGGGATGCAGGCCTGCCACACTCCGGGCGAACTGCGGGACGCGTACGAGCGGGTGCAGCGTCTCGCGTCCGCACACTTCTCCTCGTCGGGGGTGTTCCTCGAACGGTTCGTCGCCCACGCCCGCCACCTCGAGGTGCAGGTGTTCGGCGACGGTCGCGGCCGCACGATCAGCCTCGGTACGCGCGACTGCTCGTTGCAGCGACGCAACCAGAAGGTCGTCGAGGAGGCGCCCGCCCCGAACCTGCCCGACGCGGTCGTCGAGGAACTGCTCGCGTCGTCGCGCCGGCTCGCGTCGTCGGTGAGCTACCGCTCCGCCGGCACCGTGGAGTTCGTGTACGACGTCGAACGCGGTGAGGCCTCGTTCCTCGAGATGAACACCCGTCTGCAGGTGGAGCATCCGGTCACCGAGGAGGTCACGGGCGTGGACCTGGTGGAGTGGATGCTGCGGCTCGGCCGGGGCGAGACCGAGATGCTCGACGCCCTGCCCGACAGCGGGCCCCGCATCCTCGGTCACGCCGTGGAGGCGCGCGTGTACGCGGAGGACCCGGGGCACGACTACCGGCCCAGCGCCGGACTGCTCACCGCCGTCGAGTTCCCGGCCCACACCCGCGTCGAGACGTGGGTGGACACCGGCACCGAGGTGAGTTCGTTCTACGACCCGATGCTCGCCAAGATCATCGTGCGCGGCGAGTCCCGCCGCACCGCGTTCGCGGCGCTCGCCGAGGCGCTCGACGACACGCACCTGTACGGCGTGCAGACGAATCTGCCGCAGCTGCGGCGCATCTGCACGGCGGAGCAGGTGCTCGGGGCCGCCCACACCACCGCGACGCTGCGGGAGGTACGGGCGACGGGCCACCGCATCGACGTGCTGCGCGCGGGCACCATGACCACGGTGCAGGACTTCCCCGGCCGGATCGGGTTGTGGGCGGTCGGCATTCCGCCGTCGGGTCCGATGGACGACCTGTCGATGCGCGCCGCGAACGGCGCGGTCGGCAATCCGGAGGGGGCACCGGCGCTGGAGTGCACGTTGCAGGGCCCGCGCCTCGAGTTCTCCGACCCGACGCTCGTGTGCGTCACCGGTGCCCCGGTCGTGGTCACCGTCGACGGGACCCCCGTGCCGATGTGGGAGCCCCTGGAGGTGCCGGCCGGCGGCGTGCTCGACGTCGGATCGCCGGCCGAGCAGGGCCTGCGCACCTACGTCGCGGTGCGTGGCGGTCTCGACGCCCCGCTCTACCACGGCAGCGCTTCGACGTTCACACTCGGCGGCTTCGGGGGCCTCACCGGCAGGGCCGTGGCCACGGGCGACGTGCTCGGTGTGGCCGAGTCCCGCGCGCTTGCCTCCCCGGCACCGGTACCCGTGGACCGCCGGCCGGAGTTCACCCACACGTGGCATCTCGCCGTCACCGAGGGTCCGCAGCCCGCACCGGCCTACTTCACCGAGGACGACCTGGCCCAGTTCTACGACACCACGTGGACGGTGCAGTCCCACGCGAACCGCACCGGCATCCGTCTGGACGGCCCGAAGCCCACCTGGTCGCGGACGGACGGCGGCGAGGCCGGGCTGCACCCGTCGAACCTGCACGACAACCCCTATTCGGTGGGCGCGCTCAACGTCTCGGGCGACACCCCGATCCTGCTCGGCCCGGACGGTCCGAGCCTGGGCGGGTTCGCCTGCCCGCTCACGGTCGTCTCCGGTCACCGCTGGAAGATGGGGCAGATCCGGCCCGGGGATTCGGTGCGGTTCGTCCCCGTGACCGACGAGGCCGCGGTCGAGCTGCGCGGCGCCGCCACCCGCGCCCTCGACGTCCCGCCAGTGGCGCGGCCCGCCGCGCTCGACGGCGGCCGGCTGGCCGGTACCCCGGCTTTCCTGGACCGTCCCGAGGTGGGGTACCTGCGCGGCGGCGACGACAACATCCTCGTCGAGTACGGCGACATGGTGCTCGACCTGGGGTTGCGGATGCGGGTGCACGCCCTGTCCGAGGCGCTCGCGGCGCTGCGCCTGTCGGGGATCGTCGACGTCACGCCCGGGGTGCGCTCGCTGCACGTGCATTTCGACCCGGACGTGCTGCCCCAGCACCGCCTGCTCGGGGCCCTGCAGGACCTCGAGACGGAACTGCCGGCCACGCACGATCTGGTGGTGCCCAGCCGCACCGTCCGGTTGCCGCTCTCGTTCGACGACCCGTCGATCGCCGAGGCGATCTCCCGCTACCACAGCGGTGTGCGCGACTCGGCGCCGTGGCTGCCGTCGAACACCGAGTTCATCCGGCGCATCAACGGACTCGACTCGGTCGAGCAGGTCCGGGACACGGTGTTCGACGCCGAGTACCTCGTCCTCGGTCTCGGCGACGTGTACCTCGGTGCGCCGCTGGCCGTCCCGCTCGACCCCCGGCACCGGCTCGTGACGACGAAATACAACCCGGCACGCACGTGGACCCCGTCGGACGCCGTGGGCATCGGCGGCAAGTACCTGTGCGTCTACGGGATGGAGTCCCCCGGCGGCTACCAGTTGATCGGGCGGACGGTACCGATCTGGTCCGGATACCGGCAGTCCGGGCCGTTCGAGGACGGCAAGCCGTGGCTGTTCCGCTTCTTCGACCGGATCGTATGGGAACCGGTGAGCCCGGAACAGCTGCTCGAGTACCGCGCCGCGTCCCTGGCGGGCCGGTTCGACGCCGACGTCTCGGAGGGTACGTTCGCCCTCGCCGACCATCTGCGGTTCCTGGCGGACAATGCCGAGTCCATCGACGCGTTCCACGAGCGTCAGGCCGCGGCGTTCGAGACCGAGAAGCAGGCATGGCACGCGGCCGGTGAGTTCGACCGGGCCGAGACGACACCGGCAGAGGTCACCGAGGCCGTCGACCCGCTCGCCGGGATGCCGGCGGGATCGGTCGTCGTCGAAGCCCCCATGGTCGGCAACGTGTGGCGGGTCGAGGTGGCGGAGGGCCAACAGGTCGGCGCCGACGACACCGCCGTCATCCTCGAGGCCATGAAGCTCGAGATGCCGGTGCCGGCCGCCGTGGACGGGATCGTCCTGAAAGTCCTCGTCGGGCCGGGCGCGAAGGTCGCCCCCGGCACTCCCCTTCTCGTGATCGGAGCAGCATGAGCATCGTTGTGGAACAGGAACTCTCGGCTGCATCGACATCGAGCCGGGCGCGAGCGGAGGCGGCGCTGCGCCGGATCGACGACGTCGACCGGCCCGAGGTGTGGATCGCGCTGCGGCCTGCCGCCGAGGTGCTCGCCGACGCCGACGCCGTGGACGCGCGCGTCGCGGCGGGCGAGCACCTGCCGCTCGCAGGCCTGCTCGTGGCGGTGAAGGACAACGTGGACGTCGCCGGGATGCCGACCACGGCGGGCTGTCCCGAATTCGCGTACACCCCCACCGATACCGCGGCGGGCGTCGCGCGGCTCGTCGACGCCGGCGCGGTGATCCTGGGCAAGACCAATCTCGACCAGTTCGCCACCGGTCTCGTCGGCACCCGCAGCCCGTACGGCGCGGTGCGCTGCTCCTGGGATCCGGAACGGGTGTCGGGCGGCTCGAGTTCGGGTTCGGCGACGGCGGTCGCGCTCGGCATCGCGGACATCGGGATCGGTACCGACACCGCGGGTTCCGGCCGCGTCCCGGCCGCGCTGCAGGGTCTGGTGGGGATCAAGGCCACGCTGGGCGTGATCCCCGCCCACGGCGTGGTGCCGGCATGCGTGGACTACGACTGCCTCACGGTGTTCGCCACGTCGCTCGACCTGGCGGCGACCGCCGCGGCGGTCATGGCCGGGCCGGAACCGCGCGACCCGCGCAGCCGGACGTGGCCGGCCGACGTACCGTTCGCGGCGCCCGCGTCGCCGCGGGTCGCGGTTCCGCGCGCCGGGAATCTCGTCGCGCTGTGCGACGACTACCGGGACGCATTCGCGCGCACCGTCGGCGCGGCGCGCGACGCCGGGATGGAGGTGACCGAGGTCGACGTCACCCCGCTCCTGGAGGCCGCGACACTGCTCTACGACGGCGCCGTCGTCGCCCAGCGGTATGCGGCCGTCGGCGAGTTCCTGGCGACGAACCCCGCCGGAGCCGATCCGACGGTCGCGGCGATCGTCGCGGCCGCGGAGCACCCGGCGGCGCACGAGCTGGTGGCCGACCTCGACACGCTGACCCGCGCCAAGGCGTTCGCGGCGGGCCTGCTGGACGGGTTCGACGGGCTGTTGCTGCCCACCACCACCGAGCACCCGACGATCGCGGCGGTGCAGTCCGACCCGATCGGGATCAACCGGCGGATGGGCACGTTCACGAACTTCTGCAATCTGCTCGACATGGCGGCCGTCGCGGTACCGGGTGCACCGACCGCCGAGGATCGTCCCTTCGGGGTGATGTTCGTCGTGCCGGCCTTCGCCGATCAGGTCGCTGTCGATCTCGCGGCCCGGCTGACGGGTGTCCCCACGCCGAAGTTCGTCTCGGGCGGGGTGGAGCTGGCGGTGTTCGGGGCGCACCTGCGCGGCCAGCCGTTGCACGTCCAACTGGAGCAGATCGGTGCCCGGTTCGTCGACGAGGTCCGCACCTCCGACGCGTACCGGCTGACGGCGCTGAGGACCACTCCCCCGAAGCCCGGTCTCGTCCGGCACGGCGCGGGCCGGGGCGCGCCGATCGCCGGCGAGCTCTTCCGGGTCTCCGAGGCGGGACTCGGCCGGTTCCTAGCCGCACTGCCCGCTCCGATGACGCTCACCAGCGTCGAACTCTCGGACGGGCGCTGGGTCGTCGGTTTCGGTTGCACGCACGACGCCGCGGCGGACGCCGTCGACATCACCGAGTTCGGCGGCTGGGTGGCCTACCGGACGCGCTGAATCGGTGCGCTACTTCGGAATCTGCCCACGCCACGGCGTGGGCGGATTCCGGTTCACCGCTTCGATTTCCGATCGACGGCCCGGGCGAATCTCTCGGCGACGAGGTCGAACCGCTCCAGGTCCGCCCACGTCCACCGGACGACCTCGAGGCCGAGATCGCGCAGCGCGTCCTCGCGGTGCTTCTCGGCCACGAGGTCGCGTCGGTCGGAGTACTTTCCGGCGCCGTCGAACTCGCCGACGACGCCCGGGGTTTCCCAGAAGAAGTCCACCCGGTAGCGACGCCCGTCCCGAGCCACGACCTCGTGTTGCAGTTCGGGCCGCGGCAGGCCGCATCGCGTCATCCGCAGGCGAGACAACGACTCTCCGACACTCTCGCTGCGCCCGTCGAGCAGACGCACCGCGGCGGCCGCCCGGGACACCCCGGTGCGGTGGCGGGCGGCGGTGAGAACATCCGGCAGGCGTTCCCGCGCGGACGGTTCGGCGCGCAGGCCGGAGTCCCCGGCGACGACGGCCTCGTCGAGCGGCAACGACCGCGCGAGGTCGACGATGGTGCGCGCCACCGAGGTGACGTGGACGCCGTCGACTGCGACGACGTCGCCGTCGCGCCAGTCGGTCCCGTGCACGTGGAGGTACGTGGCCCTGCGCCCGCTTGCGGATGCCCGCGAGACGTGCACCCGGCGCAGGTCGACGTTCCACACGTCCAGGCCGAGCAGGACGGCGGCAGACACGTGGCTGAGTGCCTCCCCGGGGCGGAGAGCCGCGGCGAAGTGCCGCGCCAGGACCCGGTGGCGGCTCACGTCGTCGAGGGACGCGACGTCGGTGCGGCGCAGATAGACGCCGGGTTTCAGCGCAACGAGGTCTCCGGCACGCAGCGCCGCCCGGATCCGGTCGTCCGGCACGCCTTGCGTCAGGAGGTCCTGTCTCGTCACGGCGATGGGATCGGTCATGCAAGGAGGGCGACGCACCGCTCGGGCGGCCGCGGCTCGACTTTGCGCGGACCGGCACATCTGGGGATGAAGCCGCAGCCTGTGGATAACCGGGATTCCCACGGCGTTTCGGAATCCGCTCACGCCACGACGTGAGCGGATTCCGAAGGGGCGCGCGAATCCGCGATCGTCAGCGCGGCGGCGGCTCGACCTCCACGCCACCGTGCTCGTGCTCCGGACCGGCGGCCGGGTGGTCTGCCGGCAGCCGGCTGCGGAAGCGGGCCGCCTCGCTCGGCGCCGTCTTGCGCGACGGATCGTCCGCGCTGTGGTACGGACCGGGCTTCGGTCGCGGCTTGCCGCCGGGGAACGCGAGGCGCAGGATCGTCCGGTGCACGGTGCCCCACTGCTTCGACAGGGGTCCGGTGTTGTACGGCAGCCCGTACCGCTCGCAGATGTCCTTCACCGCGGGCGCCACCTCGGAGTACCGGGTGCTCGGCATGTCGGGGTAGAGGTGGTGTTCGACCTGGTAGCCGAGGTTTCCGCTGATGACGTGGAACAGCGGACTGCCCTCGATGTTGGCCGCGCCGACCAGCTGGCGGACGTACCATCCGCCGCGGCTCTCGTTCTCCACCTCCTTCCGGCTGAAGGTGTACGTCTGGTCCGGGAAGTGCCCGCAGAAGATGATCGCGTGCGACCACACGTTGCGGATGATGTTGGCGGTGAAGTCCGCCGCCAGGGTGGCCAGGAACGTCTTCTCCACGCCCGGCAGGACCTTGTCGAGCACGTCGGCGACGGCGTCGGCCCGCGGGGCGGCACCGCCGCGCCCGAGACGGCCGAGTCCGCGCAGCCGGCGTCCGATGCGAGAGGTCCGCGGCTGCGGGATCCGCCCTCCCGACAGCAGCGCCGCGGCCGCGAACGCGCCGGCCGAGACCAGGGGCCAACCCACGTAGTCCTTGACGAACTGCCGCCGCGCCTTGCCCGCGATGCCCTTCAGCTCCTCGAGCACCTGCCCCGGCGTCTTCTCTCCCGCCCACAACGCATCGAGGTCGAGGTCGTGCAGCGCCACACCCCACTCGAAAAACGCCATGAGCAGCACGTTGTAGAACGGCTGGGCCAGGTAGACCGGGTGCCACTTCTGGTGCGGATCGATCCGCATGATCTCGTACCCGAGATCCTTGTCCTTGCCGCGGATGTTCGTGAAGGTGTGGTGGATGTAGTTGTGGGAGTGCTTCCAGCCCGCCGCGGTCGAGGCGGTGTCCCAGTCCCACACCGACGAATGGATGTCCGGATCGTTCATCCAGTCCCACTGCCCGTGCATGACGTTGTGGCCGATCTCCATGTTCTCGAGAATCTTGGCCATGCCGAGGCATGCCGTGCCCGCGACCCAGGCCGACTTCGACGCCGAACCCAGGAGCAGCGCACGGCCGGCGACGGCGAGCTGTCGCTGCGTCGCGATCACGGTCTTGATGTAGCGACGGTCCCGCTCCCCCAGCTCGGAGTAGACCCTGTCGTGGATGGCGTCGAACTCCTTCGCCAACGCGTCCAGCGTTTCCTCGCTCAGATGCGCGAGTGGACTCTCGATCTCCGTCGTCATCTCGCGTTCCTTCCGTTCACAGCTCGATTTCGATGTCGCCTTCGGCGGTGTGGATGCAGGTGCGGACCGCAGCGCCGACGGGTTCGGCGACCTCGTCCGTGCGCAGGTCCCGCACCTTGCCGGAGCGCAGCGTGCCCACGCAGGTATGGCAGATCCCGATCCGGCATCCGTACGGAAGCTGCAGACCCGCCTTCTCGCCCGCCACCAGGATCGGCGTGCCGCCGTCGCATTCGACGTCGGCCTCGCTGTCGAGGAAGTGGACCGTGCCGCCTTCACCCGATCCCGCATTCCCGCCGATGATCGGCTGGAAACGCTCCATGTGGAGTTTTTTCGGATCACCGTGGTCGTTCCAGTGCTCGACGAATGCGTCGAGCATGTCGCCGGGGCCGGAGCAGAACGCCTCCCGCTCCCGCCAGTCGGGGCACAGCTCGTCCAGATCGGCCGGCGTCATGCGGCCCTGCTCCGCGGTGAGCCGCAGCACCAGCCGGAACCCGGACCGGCGTGCCTCGAGGTCACGCAACGTGGAAGCGAAGATGACCTCGTCGGCGGTGCGCGCCGAGTGCACCAGAACGACGTCGTCGAGGCGGTCGCGGTGGTCCAGGCTGCGCAGCATGCTCATGATGGGGGTGATACCGCTGCCGGCACTGACGAACAGCATCTTCGCAGGCAGTGGATCGGGCAGGGTGAACACGCCCTCGACCTCGCCGAGCCGCACCACGTCGCCGGGCTGGATGCGGCGCACCAGGTGCGGCGAGACCACGCCGGTCTCGACCACCTTCGGGGTGACGCTGATGAGCCCGTCCTCGGGATCGGGATCGGAGGTCAGCGAGTAGGCACGCCAGTGGTAGACGCCGTCGATGATCACGCCCAGTCGTACGTATTGGCCGGGGCGGTGTCCGCGCCACTCGTAGGCGGGACGGATGAGCACGGACGCCGCGTCGGGACCTTCCGGTACCACCCGCTCGACCCGGCCCCGCAACTCCCTCGTGGTCCACAGGGGATTGATCATCTCGAGGTAGTCGTCGGGCCGGAGAGGAGTGAAAAGGTGTCGGACGGCGCGCAACATCATTCTGCGCACCGGATGCACCCTGGGACGCGCACCCCGTTCTGCCATGCCGACAAGGTACCCCGCGTCACGGGTATCCAATCAGGTTTCGTCGTTGCCCGAGACGACGACAGCCCGCGGCGACGTTTCGGTCACCGCGGGCTGAGGCCGGTACATCCGAACGGGGATCTGCCCGCGCGGAGGATCTTCGACGCGCCGGGATCAGAAGTTGATCATGTGGCCTGCGAGGCCATGGATGGCCTCCTGCAGCGCCTCGCTCAGCGTCGGGTGGGTGTGGACGTTGCGGGCCAGTTCGTTGACCGTCAGGTCCCACTTCTGCGCGAGGGTCAGCTCGGGCAGGAGTTCGGAGACGTCGGGGCCGATCAGGTGGCCGCCGAGCAGCTCTCCGTGCTTGTTGTCGGCGATCAGCTTGACGAAGCCGTTGGGATCGCCGAGGCCGTGGGCCTTGCCGTTCGCGGTGAAGGGGAAGGTGGCGACCTTGACGTCGTAACCCTCGTCGCGCGCCTGCTGCTCGGTCAGTCCGAAGCTGGCGACCTGCGGCTGGCAGAACGTCGCACGCGGCATCATCCGGTAGTCGTCGAAGGTGAGGGTCTCGGCGCCGCCGATGGTCTCGGCCGCGACCACGCCCATCGCCTCTGCGACGTGCGCGAGCATGAGCTTGGCGGTGACGTCGCCGATGGCGTAGATGTGCGGCACGTTGGTGCGCATCACGTCGTCGATGGCGATGGCGCCCCGGTCGGTGAGCTCGACACCGGTGTTCTCGAGGCCGAAGCCCTCCACCCGCGGGGCGAACCCGACGGACTGCATGACCTTGTCGACGACCACGGACTCGACGTTGCCGGACTTGTTGTCCTTGATCGCGACGGTCACCTTGTTGCCGTCGTCGTCGATGGACTGCACCGCGGCCCCGGTCATGATCTTCACGCCGAGCTTCTTGTACGCCTTCGCGATCTCCTTGGAGATGTCGGCGTCCTCGTTGGGCAGCGCCCGGTCGAGGAACTCGACGATGGTGACGTCCACGCCGTAGTTCTTCAGCACGTAGCCGAACTCCATGCCGATGGCACCGGCGCCGACGATCAGGATCGAGCCCGGCAGGTCGCGGGTGAGGATCTGCTCCTCGTAGGTGACGACGTTCTCGCTCAGCTGCGTGCCGGGCAGCAGCTTGGTCACCGACCCGGTCGCGATGATCGCGTTGTCGAAGGTCACCGTCTCGGTCCCGCCCTTGTTGAGCTCGACCGAGATGGTGTTGGCGTCGACGAACGAGCCGGCACCGTCGTATTCGGTGATCTTGTTCTTCTTCATCAGGAAGTGCACGCCCTTGACGCGGCCGTCCGCGACCTTGCGGCTGCGGTCCAGGGCCGCACCGAAGTCGAAGGACACGTCCCCGGACATGCCGAACGTCTTGGCCTCTTTCGTGAAGAGATGCGCCAGTTCGGCATTGCGGAGAAGCGCCTTGGAGGGAATGCAGCCCACGTTCAGGCAGACACCACCCCAGTACTTCTTCTCGATGATGGCGGTGCTCAGGCCCAGCTGTGCCGCGCGGATAGCAGCGACGTACCCACCGGGACCGGCTCCGAGGACAACGACGTCATAGTGTGAGGTCACGAACAAACAGCGTAGACCTGCCGCTCCGGCGTGTCTGCGGATGGTCCGGTTACCCGCCGGTAGTCCCGGCACCAGGCACGAATCGGGCGTGCACACGGGCCCGAACGTGGCGGAAGCGGCGGGCGCAGCCCCCGGTCAGCGGCGGAAGCTCCGCATCCGCCGCACGTACCGCAGCACCTTCCGCACCGGCACCGGTCGCGGCCAGTCGACGGCACGGAACCACGCCTCGCTGCCGCCGTCGACCACCACGACCGAGCCGACGAGGAAGTCGGCGGCCGGGGACAGCATGAACTCCACCCACTCGGCAATCCGGTCCGGCTCACCGAACCCCCCGATCGGGACGGGGAAACTCCGGACCCGATCGCCCTCCGGGCTCGCGAGCTGAGTGTCGAGGAGGGGGGTCGACACCGCGCCCGGCGCGAGGACGTTCAGGCGGATCCCCGCCCCCGCCCAGTCCGGGGTCACCGCGTTCCGGCGCACCCAGTGGGTGACGGCGATCTTCGACGCGGCGTAGGTGAAGGGGGCGGCCGCGGGCCTGATGCGTCCCGCCCGCCGCACCCCCTTCTCGAGGTCGCCGGCGAGAAACGCCCGCACGGCCGACATGGGCACGGCCGGGGTGGTGGTCGTCGAATTCGACCCGAACACCACGACCTTGCTGTTTCCGGCCGCGGCGAGCGCCGGCCGCCACCCTTCGAGCAACTCGATCACGCCCCGGACGTTGACCTGGGCGAGGGTGTGCTCCTTGCCGGGCACCGGGCCGAGACCCGCCGCGAGCACCGCACCGTCGAGCCGGTTCCCGGCCCGCTCGAGGGTTCGACGCACCGCCGCGGACCGCCCCGCGGGGGTCGAGAGGTCGGCGACGACGTCGGCCTCCTTCAGGTCGACGGTGATCACGGTGTGGCCCGCGGCCCGCAGCCGGTCCGCGCTCGCCGCGCCCATGCCGGACGCCGCCCCGGTCACCGCGTACACGCCCATCGCCACTCCCTCGTCGATCCGGTTCCGACCGGCACGCTACCGCCGGAGCCACCCCGAACCAAGCAGTTGCTCGCCCGCCACCTCGGGGCCTCCGGGCGCGCCTGTCCTACGCGCGCGAGCCGCGCGACGGCGCCCCCTACGCGCGCGCGAGCCGCGCGACGGCGCCGCGCAGCAAGCTCTCGTACCGGTCCAGCTCCCCAAGCCCGATCACCTGCGGACTGGTGGTGATCGACAACGTGACCGCGTCGCCGATTCCGTGCACGCCGTGGGTCAGGCCCATGACAGGCGACAACCCCGGGAAACCGGCGGTGAAGCGCACGGCGGCCCCGCCGAGCACCAGGTCGTCCGCGCCGCGGTACACGCTGGACACGACCGTGTTGCCGGTGACGGTTCGCGGCACCGCACCCAGGTCGGCGCGGGCGAGCCCGAACCGCAACAGCGGCGCCGGAAGGTGCGCGAACGGACGGTCCCGGAGATCCACGGCCGGATGCACGAGCCGTCGTCGCCGCAGCGCCAGGTCGGCGGCGATCGCCGCGGCACGCTCCCGGGGATCGTCCACGTGCGCGAACAGCCGGACACCGGCGCTGCGGTAGGAGTTGCGCGCCGTCCCGTTCGGGGCGACGGAGACCGGCACCTCCGCGCCGAGCCGGTCGGCCGGGAAGTCGCCGAGGAACTCGCCGAGCGCGGACGCGATCGCGGTCAGTGCACCGACGGTCACGGTCCCCACCGTGCGCAGGTCCGTCGCGGAGCACACGATCGTCCGCACCGCACGCCCCGGGCCGGGGTCGGTGTTCACGGCGCTCAGCGGACATCCCGGGGCCGCCGGCGGGACAGCCGGATCGGCCAGGTCCCGTTCGGCGCGGCCCGCGCGTACCCCCGTCGCCAGCAGTGCGCCCAGCTGGATCGGCACCCGGGCCACGGCACGCAGCAGCATCGCCGGCACCGACGGCGCCTCCGGCCCCGTCGGGGTACCGTCGGCGGCCGGGCCCGTACCCGACAGCAACGCCCGGGCCAGGACCGAGGCGCGCATCCCGTCCGCGAAGGCGTGCGAAACCTGCAGCACCACAACGGTTGCGGTTGTGGCGCAGCGGGGCGCCCCCGTCACGCCGGCCAGCAGATGCACTCGCCACGGCGAGGTCGTGATGTCGAGCCGGTCGGTGAGCAGTTCACCGAGGGCCCGCTGCACTCCCGGCCAGGACGGATCCGGCAGCCGGTGCACGACGAACCGGTCGGCGCCGACTAGGGCGTGTTTCAAAAGTGCTCACTGTGAGGGAGTTCGGACACGGTAGGTGTGTCGCTGCCACTGAATGAGCGAGGTCTCCGGTATCTGGGTTTAGCGACCAAGCAAAACCTTGAATACCGGAGACCTCGTGCCCAGCGTAGCGGTGCCGGGGCGAGCAGACCTGACCGACGCGCAGTGGGCGCGGTTGGCTCCGCTGCTGCCCCGAGGGAAGAAGGCGGGCCGCCCGCCGAAGTGGACGAAACGCCAGCTCATCGACGGTATCCGGTGGCGGACCCGCACGGGTACCCCCTGGCGGGACATCCCGGCCCGGTACGGACCGTGGCAGACGGTGTACGGGCTGTTCCGTCGCTGGCAACGCGGCGGAGTGTGGGCACAGATCCTGACGGCGTTGCAGGCGCTCGCCGACGCTGCCGGCGCGATCGTGTGGGACGTCAGCGTCGACTCGACCATCGCGCGGGCCCACCAGCATGCGGCCGGGGCCCGCGGGGACGGCGATCAGCAGATCGAGCCACCCGGCGGGGTGGAGACCGAACCGGATGATCACGCGTTGGGACGGTCGCGTGGTGGGTGGACCACCAAGACCCACCTGGCCTGCGAGCAGGGCCGCAAACCGTTGTCGATCGTGGTCACCGCCGGTCAGAGTGGGGACAGTCCGCAGTTCACCGCGGTTCTCGACGGGATCGGTGTGCCGCGGACCGGCCGCGGTCGGCCGCGTACCCGGCCGGATCGTGTGCTGGCCGACAAGGCATACAGCAGCACCGGAAACCGCGCCTACCTGCGCAGACGCGGTATCCGCGCGACCATTCCGGTCAAGTCCGATCAGGCCGCCCATCGGAAGCGGAAGGGGTCGTCCGGTGGGCGTCCGCCGGAGTTCGACACCGAGCACTACAAGCAGCGTCATGCTGTCGAGTGCGGTATCAACAAGCTCAAGCAGAACCGCGCGGTGGCAACCAGATACGACAAACTCGCGGTCCGCTATACCGCCACCGTCCGAATCGCGGCTATCAATCAGTGGCTCCGGCCCGACCGCTTATGAAACACGCCCTAGCCCCGCCGCCCAGTACGGATAGTCCAGACGACCCGGCACCGGCACGGCGCGCAACCGGAGTTCGGGGACGGCCGACGCCCGATGCCGAAGCTCGGTCACCAGGGTGTCCGGGTCGCCGGCTTCCCCTTCGAAACAGAACAGCAGGAACTGGTCGCTGCGGACACGGTCGTCGAGCCAGTCCCGCAGGGCGTCGGAGGGATGCAACTGCATTCCGCCAGTGTGGCGGGCGCGGCGCGGGAGCCGCGCCCGCGGTCCCCGCCGGGTCGTCCCGGGCCGGATGGGTAAGAATTGCCTATGGCCGACGACACGAACGACCCGCACCTCTGGCTCGAGGACGTCACCGGCGACGACCAGCTCGGGTGGGTGCGCGCGCACAACGACCGCACCGTCGACGAATACACCCGCACGGAGGCGTTCGGGACGCTGCAGTCCCGGATCCGGGAGGTGCTCGACACCGACGCGCGCATCCCGTACGCGCGGCGCCGCGGTGAGTATCTGTACAACTACTGGCGCG
Source organism: Rhodococcus ruber (assembly GCF_016804345.1). NCBI lineage: Bacteria > Bacillati > Actinomycetota > Actinomycetes > Mycobacteriales > Nocardiaceae > Rhodococcus > Rhodococcus ruber. The sequence goes on from NZ_CP044211.1 coordinate 4,502,928, forward strand.
ACGCTCGGCACGTGCGCGGCCTGTGGCGGCGGACCACCATGGAGCAGTACCTGCGCGACGAACCGGACTGGGACGTGCTGGTCGACCTCGACGCGGTCGCCGAGGCGGAGGGCGAGAACTGGGTGTGGTCGGGGGCGCAGGTGCTGCGACCCGACCAGTCCCGGGCCCTGATCGGACTGTCACGCGGCGGCGCCGACGCCACCGTGATCCGCGAGTTCGACATGGAGTCACGGAAATTCGTCGACGGACCGGACAGTTTCACGGTGCCGGAGGCGAAGACCGACATCGGCTGGATCGATGCGGACACCGTGTACGTCGGCACCGACTTCGGCGACGGCTCGCTCACCGACTCCGGGTACCCGCGCCTGGCCAAGCGCTGGCGCCGCGGTACGCCGCTGGCGGAGGCCGAGACGGTGTACGAGGGCGACAGATCCGACGTCGCCGTCTCCGCCTGGTACGACCGCACGGGTTTCGAGCGCAGTTTCGTCGAGCGCGCGATCGACTTCTACACGTCGCACCGGTTCGAACTGCGGCCCGACGGGGAACTCGTCCGGATCGAGGCCCCGGACGATGCGAAGGTCTCCGTGTACCGCGACCACCTGCTGATCCGGACCCGGTCGCCGTGGCTCGGACATCCGGCGGGCACCCTGCTGGCCGCGAACTACCCGGATTTCCTGGCCGGCTCCCGGGAGATGACGGTGCTGTTCGCGCCGGACGCGCACAGCTCGCTGGAACAGTACGCCTGGACGCGCAACCACCTGCTGACGGTCGTGCTGCGCGACGTGCAGACCGAGGTGCGGGTGCTCACCCCGGGCGTGGACGGGTGGACCGATCGGCCGGTCGACGACGTGCCGCCCGCGACCACCACCTCCGTGATCGACGTCGATCCGCTCGAGAGCGACGAATTCTTCCTCAACTCCAGCGGTTTCACCGTGCCCGCGACGCTGCTGTCCGGCACGGTCGGCGGGCCGCTGGCGTCGATCAAGCAGGCACCGGCGTTCTTCGAAGCCGAGAACATCACCGCCACACAGCATTTCGCCACTTCGGACGACGGGACCCGGATTCCGTACTTCGTGGTCGGCCGCGACACCTCGTCCCCGGCTCCGACCCTGCTGTACGGCTACGGCGGATTCGAGAACTCGATGGTGCCGGCGTACAGCGGCGGTGTCGGCCTGGCGTGGCTCGAACGCGGGTACACGTACGTGATCGCCAACATACGCGGCGGCGGCGAGTACGGACCGCAGTGGCACACCCAGGCGCTGAAGGAGAACCGGCACAAGGTGTTCGAGGACTTCGCCGCGGTGGCACGAGATCTGGTCGCGCGGGGCATCACCACCGCCGATCGTCTCGGCATCCAGGGTGGGAGCAACGGCGGCCTGCTCATGGGCGTGATGCTCACCCGCTACCCCGAACTGTTCGGGACGATCGTGTGCCAGGTGCCGCTCCTCGACATGAAGCGCTACCACCTGCTGCTCGCCGGAGCGTCGTGGATGGCCGAGTACGGCGACCCCGACAACCCCGACGAGTGGGGCTACCTGCGCGAGTACTCGCCGTACCAGAACACCGCCGCGGACGCGAAGTACCCGCCGATCCTCATCACCACGTCGACGCGGGACGACCGGGTGCACCCCGGGCACGCCCGGAAGATGGTGGCGCGGCTCGAGGAACAGGGCCACGAGGTCTGGTACTACGAGAACATCGAGGGCGGCCACGGCGGTGCCGCGGACAACGCCCAGGCCGCCTTCAAGGCGGCGCTGACGTTCACGTTCCTCGAACGCATGCTGTCCGGGTAGAACTCACCGGTCCTTCAACCAGGCCGCGATGCGGTCGACGGTGTCCGCGTTGTCGCGAATCCAGCCGTTGTGCCCCAGCGGCCGGGACTGGTGCCACGTCGTCACGTCCGCGCCCGGCATCTTCTCGAGCAGGTGCCGGGCGGCGGCGACCGGCGTGAGGTCGTCGCCCTCGACAGTGACGGACAGGACCGGCAGGCTCAGCTCGGCGAGCCGCTGCTCGTAGTCGACGTCGGCGTCGCGGGGCTCGAAACGCCCGCTCCGGGCCAGGCGCGCCCAGTCCGAGATGAGCTGCCGGGACTGGCGACCGAAACCGGCGACGTCGAGCCGGTCGCCGGGCCAGAATCCGGCGATGCTCGCGGTGATCGACATCGCCGCGGACCCGAGGAGCAGACCCGGCCCGCGGATGCCCGCGTGGTGGCGGTAGTACGGGGTCCCCGCGGCGACGAGGACCAGCCCGCCGAGCCGTCCGGGGTTGCGGGCGGCATAGAGCGCCCCGAGCTGCCCGCCCATCGAATGCCCCAGCAGGTACGGGGTGGAGTCGAGGAACCGCTCGTGCACCACCTCCAGCATGGCCGGCAGGTCGACGGCCACCAGCTCCTGGTAGCCGTAGTCGCTGTCGGGTCCGGGGCGGGGCCGGCTGTCGCCCTGTCCGGGCAGCTCGCAGAGCGCGGCGTCGAACCCGTGCGCGGTCAGGGCGTCGGCGAAGGGCTCGTAGTAGCCCGACGGAATGCCGAGACCGGGCAGGATCACCACCACGGGCCGCGGCGCGTCGATGCGGGCCGGTTGTTCCGGACCGGGGAACAGGCGAACGGGTGTCGTCGTGCCGCCCGGCAGCTGGATCGGTACGGTCTCCACCGGCTCAGCCTAGGCGGTTCCGGTGTCCGGGTCAGGCGGTTCGGCCGCCGGCGCGGTCCCGAGTCCCGCGGCGTCGAGGGCGGACTCGGTGAGGCTGCGGCCGAGCGCGATCATCTCCGCCGCGCGGTGGAAGTCGAGACTGCGACCCGACTTGCGGGGGATGCGGATGAGCACGTCCGGCGGGTACCCGGCGAGCTGGTAGCGGGCCAGGGCCGACTGCATCAGATCGAGCGAGCGGTTCATCACCTCGAAACGGCTCAGCTTCGGGACCGGGACCGGATCGTCGACGACCTCGGCGTCCTCGGATGCCACGTCCTCCGCGGCGTCGCTGCGCGCCCCCGGCCCACCGCCGAAACGACCCACCATCGAGCGGACGACGTCCCGCTCCAGCAGTTGCGCGGCGCTGCGGCGGAATCGGCCGATCCACTCGTCGACCGGTCGCGGCTCCGCACTCGCGTGGGCCGGGGCGCCGCCGTCGACGTCGCGTTCCTCGGCCCCGAGACTGACACCGATGGTGACGTCGGCACCCGCGGCGAGGATCGGGGCGAGCGGCAGCGGATCGAGGATCCCGCCGTCCGCGAGCACCCGCCCGTTGAGCACGTACGGGGTGATCACGCCGGGAATCGCGATGGACGCGCGGATCGCCACGTCGACGGGGCCGCGCTGGAACCAGACGGATCGTCCGGCGGCCAGGTCCGTCGCGACGGCCGTGTACGGGATCCGCAGCCCCTCGATGGGGGTGTCGCCGAGGATCTCGCGCACCTTGTCGAGGATCTTCTCGGCGTGGATGGCGCCCGGCGCGGACAGCGACACGTCGAGCAGCCGCAGCACGTCGAGCTGCGTCAACGACGTCGCCCAGCGGGTGTAGTCGTCGAGCCTGCCGGCCGCGTACAACCCACCCACGAGCGCGCCCATGGACGAGCCCGCCACGCCGGCGATCTCGAGTCCGCGTTCCTCGAGCGCCTCGATCACACCGATGTGGGCGTAGCCGCGGGCACCCCCGCTGCCCAGGGCGAGCGCCACCCGCGTCGGTCCGGCCATTCCCAGATCCTACGGAGCATCGTCGGCGCGCACCCCGAGAAGAAAGTTCAGGGTGCGGATCGGGGCGTCACCCGATGTGGAGCGGGTCCTGCGCCCGGCACGCTCGAAGGCATGACATCCACTTCGAGCAGTTCTCTCGTCGTACCCGAAACCGCGCACCGCGCAGGACGTTCGATACGCGCCTCGGTCGCCGCCGTGTGCACCGCGGCGGTGCTGCTGGGCGCCGGGACGGCGGTGTTGCTGGGCGCCGGGACGGCGGTGCTCCTGGGCGCCGGGACGGCGGCGGCCCAGGCTGCGACCCGGCCGGTCCCGAACGTGGTCGGCATGAGCGAACAGAGCGCCCGGGCCACGCTCGAGGCGCAGGGCGTGCCGTACGGCGTGGTCAACCGCGCGGGCACGGCGTCCGGCCACTGCCACGTCACCGGGCAGCGCGACCGGGGCTACCGCACCGAGGTCGACATGCAGTACAACCACGAGAAGAACGAGTTCGAACGTGTCGAGACGCCGCTCTGGCGGGGTGTGGGCCTGACGGTGGTCTGCAACTGACGAGTTCTCGCCGACGATCGGGCGGGCCGGGATTCCGGCCCGCCCGATCGTCTTTCCGGTTCACCGACCCGGCCGGGAAGGCTACTCTCCTCGCATGGTCCGTCTGCTCGCGTCCGCGGTCGTCGCACTGCTCGCCAATGCCCTGGCGCTGCTCGTCGGCGCCTGGGTCCTGCCCGGCATGTCGCTCGACGGCGTCGCCTTCGTCATCGCCGTCGCCCTGTTCACCGTGACGGCGATGCTCGTCGACCCGCTGCTGCGCCAGCTGGCGGTCACCAAGACCCCGGCGCTCCTGGGCAGCAGCGCGCTCGTCTCGACGCTGGTCGCGCTGATCGTCACCTCACTCGTCAGCGACGGACTGCAGATCAGTGGCGCGGCGACCTGGATCCTCGCGACGGTGATCGTGTGGGCCGTCGCGCTGGTCGCCCGGATGCTGCTGCCCCTGGTGGTCTTCAAGAAGACGCTTGCCCAGAAGCGCTGAGGACACACCCCGAGACGAAAGATCAGGGTAGGAATCGGGGCGTCACCCGATGCGACCGGCAGGCCCGTGGCGGCACTCTTGTCGCATGACATTCGAGAACAACACCCCCGCTCCCCGTCCCTTCGCCCGGTCCCGCTCGCAGCGCATGCTCGGCGGTGTGTGCGGCGGCCTCGCCGAGTACTTCGGCATCGACGTCAACCTCGTCCGCGCCGGCGTGGTGGTCGCCGCGTTCGTGACCGGAGGCGGCGCCGCCCTGGTCTACCTGGCACTGTGGATGCTGCTGCCGGAGTGACCGCGAGCCTGCACCCGTTCCAGGAAGCATGCACCCGCTCCGGGACGCCGGAGAGGGTGCACGCTTCCCACACCGGGTGTCGGCTCGTCCCGGCGGTGTCCTAGCGTCGACTCATGTTCTCCAGGATTCCCGTGCTCGGTCGCCTCGACCCGTTCCTCGTCGGCATCCTCACCACCGTCGCGGTCGCGGGACTGCTGCCGGCCTCGGGCACGGCCCTGAACATCTTCACGTGGGCTGCGAAGATCGCCATCGGTCTGCTGTTCTTCCTCTACGGGGCGCGACTGTCCACGCGTGAGGCGTTCGAGGGCCTCCGGCACTGGCGCCTGCACCTGACGATCCTCGCCACCACGTTCGCGCTGTTTCCGCTGCTCGGGCTGGCGACGAAGATGCTGGTGCCGACCGTACTGACCGAACCGCTGTATCTCGGGGTCCTCTACCTGTGCCTGCTGCCGTCGACTGTGCAGTCGTCGATCGCGCTGGTCTCCGTGGCCCGCGGCAACATCGCGGGTGCGGTCGTCTCCGCCAGTGCCTCGAGCCTGCTGGGCATCGTCGTGACGCCGCTGCTCGTCGCGCTGACGATGACCACGCAGGGCGTGACGTTCAGTGCCTCCGCGGTGCTCGACATCGTGCTCATGCTGCTGGTCCCGTTCCTGGCCGGCCAGCTCCTGCGCCGCTGGATCGGCGGATGGGTCGGCAGGCACGGCGGGCCGCTGAAGATCGTCGACCGCGGCTCGATCCTGCTCGTCGTGTACGTCGCGTTCAGTCGCGGCATGAACGAGGGCATCTGGTCGAGCCTGTCGCTCGGGCGGCTGCTCGCCCTGGCGGGTGTGTGCCTCGTGCTGCTCGCCCTGGTCCTGGCGCTCACGTGGTTCGGCGCACCGCGCCTGGGCTTCGCCTACGAGGACCGCGCGACGATCCTGTTCTGCGGTTCGACCAAGTCCCTGGCCACGGGCCTGCCGATGGCGACGGTCCTGTTCCCGGGCCAACCGATCGGACTGATCGTCCTGCCACTCATGCTGTTCCACCAGATCCAGCTGCTGGTGTGCGCGGCGATCGCGGCGCGGCTGGCGAAGCGCGCGGCCGCCCCGGCCGTCGCGGTCTGACCCGGTCGGCACCTCACACGAACGCAGCCGCAGCGGCGGGAGATCCCGGCGCTGCGGCTGCGATTCGGGTGTGCTCTCGGGCCGGGACTAGTCCGCGCTGCCCGAGCCGAGGTCGGCGATCAGTTCGAGGATGGGCGTGATGAGGTCGAGCAGGCTGCCGATCATGATCTTCTCCGTCCAGGTCGTGGGTGGCCGCTAGTCGTCTGCACTCAGCGAGTCCAGAACTTCCAGCAGATCGAAGTTTTCGAGCACCCAGCCGATGATGTCCGCGAGAGATCCCATGGCGACTCCTCCTTGATTTCGTCCGTGTCACGGATGCGCGGTCCTGGAAGTACGGCCGCGACGCCATTGTTACAAGAGTCGACGACCCGAGAACGCGGAAATCGGAGAAATCACCCGAACGACCGACGCCACGAGGCCCGGCCCCACCGAAGTGGAACCGGGCCTCGAAGACGGTCGGGGGTGGATCAGAAGTCCATGCCACCCATGCCGCCGGTCGGGTCGCCGGCGGGAGCGGCGGCCTTCTCCGGCTTGTCGGCGACGACAGCCTCGGTGGTCAGGAACAGGGCCGCGATGGACGCCGCGTTCTGCAGCGCCGAGCGGGTGACCTTGACCGGATCGTTGATGCCGGCGCCCAGCAGGTCCTCGTACTCGCCCGTGGCGGCGTTGAGGCCGTGGCCGGCGGGCAGGTTGCGCACCTTCTCGGCGACGACGCCGGGCTCGAGGCCGGCGTTGAAGGCGATCTGCTTCAGCGGAGCCTCGAGGGCGACCTTGACGATGTTGGCACCGGTGGCCTCGTCACCCTCGAGCTTCAGGTCGTCCAGAACCGGAGCGGCCTGCAGCAGCGCGACGCCGCCGCCGGCGACGATGCCCTCCTCGACCGCAGCCTTGGCGTTGCGGACGGCATCCTCGATGCGGTGCTTGCGCTCCTTGAGCTCGACCTCGGTGGCGGCGCCGGCCTTGATGACCGCGACACCGCCGGCCAGCTTGGCCAGGCGCTCCTGCAGCTTCTCGCGGTCGTAGTCCGAGTCCGACGCCTCGATCTCGGCACGGATCTGGTTCACGCGACCGGCGATGGCGTCGGCGTCGCCGGCACCGTCGACGATGGTGGTCTCGTCCTTGGTGACGACGACCTTGCGCGCACGGCCGAGCAGCTCGAGGCCGGCGGTCTCGAGGGAGAGACCGACCTCTTCGCTGATGACCTCGCCACCGGTGAGGATGGCGATGTCGGCGAGCTGGGCCTTGCGACGGTCACCGAAGCCGGGGGCCTTGACGGCGACCGACTTGAAGGTGCCACGGATCTTGTTGACGACCAGCGTGGACAGGGCCTCGCCCTCGACGTCCTCGGCGATGATCGCGAGCGGCTTGCCGGACTGGATGACCTTCTCCAGCAGCGGCAGCAGGTCCTTGACGGTCGAGATCTTGCCCGACACGAGCAGGATGTAGGCGTCCTCGAGCACGGCCTCCTGACGCTCGGCGTCGGTGGCGAAGTACAGCGAGATGTAGCCCTTGTCGAAGCGCATACCCTCGGTCAGCTCGAGCTGGAGGCCGAAGGTGTTGGACTCCTCGACGGTGATGACGCCTTCCTTGCCCACCTTGTCGATGGCCTCGGCGATCAGTTCACCGATCGCGGGGTCGCCCGCGGAGATGCCGGCGGTGGCGCCGATCTGCTCCTTGGTCTCGACCTCCTTGGCGGTGTCGAGCAGCTTGGCGGTGACGGCCTCGACGGCCTTCTCGATGCCGCGCTTGAGACCGAGCGGGTTCGCACCGGCAGCGACGTTGCGCAGACCCTCGCGCACCAGCGCCTGGGCGAGCACGGTGGCGGTGGTGGTGCCGTCACCCGCGACGTCGTCCGTCTTCTTGGCAACTTCCTTGACCAGCTCGGCGCCGATCTTCTCGTACGGGTCCTCGAGCTCGATCTCCTTGGCGATGGACACACCATCGTTGGTGATCGTGGGGGCGCCCCACTTCTTCTCGAGCACGACGTTGCGACCCTTGGGCCCCAACGTCACCTTGACAGCGTCGGCGAGGCTGTTCAGGCCCCGCTCGAGGCCGCGACGGGCCTCTTCGTCGAACGCGATGATCTTGGCCATTGCGAAGTGATCCTCCGGATATGGGGGTGACACGCAGGGCGACCGCTCGTCGGGTCGCCCCATGTACGCCTTCGGCCGGAAGCAGTGCCCGCGACGGACGACCAGGGGTGTCGATATTCCCGGCCTCACCGTCCCGACCTGGCACTCACGTGTTGCGAGTGCCAAGAGCATTCTTAGCACTCGAGGGTGGCGAGTGCAAGGTTTGGAGCACCCGCCACCCTCGTCGTGCAGGACCGGTCCGGGGTGGGCTCAGCGACGCGTGGAACCGACGCCGACGGCGCACCACTGGCCGGTGGCCGTGTTGACCGCGAACGACTGCGGACCGACGCAGGTCACGCCGGTCGGATCGGCCGTCGCCCCCGAACCCCAGCCGGCGACGGACACCGTCGTCACCGGGCCCTGGGCCGAGGAATGGCTCAGCCCGCCGCCGAGGGCGTACGCGTAGGCGCGGCCACCGTCCCCGGCGCCGCTCAAGGCCGTCCCGAAGCCCGTCGCACGGGCTTCGGCCGCGCCGGCCGTCCGGGCCGACGACACCGCGGTGCCGCTCTCGGAGGCGAAGGAGTGGGCCGTGCCGCCCTCGGTGGCCGTCGCACCGCAGCTCGCGGCGTCGGACACCAGGATCTCGTTGGCCGACGGCGGCGACACGCACGTCACCGGTGCCGCCGCGGCGGTGCCCACGCCGAGCAGGGCCGCCGATGCGACACCGAGAGCGGCGACCACACCGGCCCGGAGGAGACGGCGGGGGACTACGACGGCACGGATGGATCGGATGGACAACAAGGTCTCCTCTGCGCTGGGCCGGGGCTCGGATACTGCGGACGGGGGCGACTCCCCCGGCGCGAGGGTACCGGCCGGACCCTTCCGGAGCGAGAGGTCTTCAGAGCGTGTCGAGCAGCTCCGGCAGGTCGGCCACCGAATCGATCACCCGGTCGGGACGCTCGACCGCGAGATCGAGCACCGACTGCCGAAACTTGCCGGTGCGCACCAGGATTCCCGTCATACCGAGGCGCTGGCCCGGAATGACCTCGGCGTGGAGATCGTCGCCCACCACCGCCATCCGGTCCGGTTCGGTGCCCATCAGCTCGGCCGCGGCGAGAAAGCCCCGCATCGACGGCTTCCCGACCGCGACGACGGTCTGCCCGCTCAGTTCCTCGAGACCCGGCAGGTAGACGCCGGTGTCGATGTGCAACCCGTCCGCGGCCTGCCACGTGGCGCCGCGGTGCATCGCCACCACCGGCACCCCGTCGAGCATCAGTTCGGCGACACGGCTGAGGGCGCGGTGACTGAACTCCGGCCCGGCCCCGCCCAGCACGACCACCTCGGGATCGTCCTCGTCGCGCACGATGCCCGCGAGGTCCGCCTCCACGTCGCCGTGGTTGAGCACCCAGCAGCGCCGGTCCGGGTAGGTCTGCCGCAGATACTCGGCGGTGAGGGACGCGGCCGTCACGATCTCGGCGGGTTCGACCGGCATGCCCAGGCCGGAGAGGGTCTCGGCGATCTGCGCACACGTCCGCGACGTGGTGTTGGTCAGGAAGGCCCGATGCACGCCGCGCTCACGAAGCCCGGCGAGCACCTCGGCGGCGCCCGGCACGGGCACCCACGACGTCACGATCACGCCCTCGATATCGAACAACACCCCGTCCACACCGGCCATGGTGCGAGCCTATCGGGTCGCCCCGCCCCCGCCGCCCACGGACCGAATGTCACATCGCGTCGATCGGATCGACGCGATGTGACATTCGGCCGGAAGGGTGAGCGGCTACAGCGTGCGCGCGAGGCGATCGGCGAGCAGGCGGGCGAACGCCGCCGGGTCGTCGAGTTCGCCGCCCTCCGCGAGCAGCGCGGTGCCGTACAGCAATTCGGCGGTCTCACCGAGCGTCGGATCGTCGGCGCGCTGAGCGTGCGCGTCGCGCAGGGCCGTGACCAACGGATGGTCCGGGTTGAGCTCGAGGATGCGCTTGGTGTGCGGGACGGGCTGGCCCGACGCCCGGTACATCCGCTCGAGGGTGGGCGACATGGCGAACGTGTCGCCGACGAGGCACGCGGGCGACGTGGTCAGCCGCGACGACAACCGCACCTGCTTCACATGCTCGTCGAGCGTCTCGCCGAGCCACGACAGCAGGCCGGCGTACTCCTTCTCCCGCTCCTCGCGCTCGGCCTCCGCGGCCTTCTTCTCGTCCTCGGTACCGAGGTCCACCTCACCCTTGGCGATCGACTGGAACCGCTTGCCCTCGAACTCGGGGACGGACCCCACCCACATCTCGTCGACCGGGTCGGTGAGCAGCAGCACCTCGAGCCCCTTGGCGCGGAACGCCTCCATGTGCGGCGAACTCTCGATCTGCTGCCGGGACTCGCCGGTCATGTAGAAGATCTCGTCCTGGCCCTCCTGCATCCGCGCGACGTACTCGGCGAGCGTCGTCGTCGCGTCCTCGCTGTGCGTGGACTCGAACGAGGACACGGCGAGCAGGGTGTCGCGGTTGTCGAAGTCCGAGAGCAGACCCTCCTTGAGGACCCGGCCGAACTGCGACCAGAACGTCCGGTACTTCTCCGGCTCGGTGGCCGCCATGTCCTTGATCGTCGACAGCACCTTCTTGGTGAGCCGCCGGCGGATCGCGCGGATCTGCCTGTCCTGCTGCAGAATCTCGCGGGAGACGTTGAGCGACAGGTCCTGTGCGTCGACCACGCCCTTGACGAAGCGCAGGTACTCCGGGACCAGTTCCTCGCAGTCGTCCATGATGAACACGCGCTTGACGTAGAGGTGGATCCCGGTCTTGCGCTCACGCATGAACAGGTCGAACGGCGCCTGCGACGGAATGAACAGCAGCGCCTGGTATTCGAACGTGCCCTCGGCCTTCATCGGGATGACCTCGAGCGGCTCGTCCCACGCGTGGCTGACGTGCTTGTAGAACTCGTTGTACTCCTCGGCGGAGACGTCGTCCTTCGAGCGCGCCCACAGCGCCTTCATCGAGTTCAGGGTCTCGGTCTCGCGGACCACCTCGGCGACGGACCCCTCACCCTCGGCCGGCTCGGTGTGTTCGACCTGCATCCGGATCGGCCACGCGATGAAATCCGAGTAGCGTTTGACGATCTCCTTGATCTTCCACTCGGCCGTGTAGTCGAACAGGTGGTCCTCGGTGTCCTCCGGCTTGAGATGCAGCGTCACCGACGTGCCCTGGGGTGCGCCCTCGACCGTCTCGATCGTGTACGTCGCCTCACCGCTCGACTCCCACCGGGTGCCGTCGTGCTCCCCTGCCTTGCGGGTCAGCAGGGTGACCTTGTCGGCGACCATGAAGGTCGAGTAGAAGCCGACGCCGAACTGCCCGATGAGCTCTGCCGGCGCAGCCGATTCCTGCGCCTCGCGCAGCTTGCGCCGCAGTTCCGCCGTGCCCGACTTCGCGAGGGTGCCGATCAGGTCGACCACCTCGTCCCGCGACATGCCGATGCCGTTGTCGCGGACGGTGAGGGTGCGCTGCTCCTTGTCGACCTCGATCTCGATGTGCAGGTCCGAGGTGTCGACCTGCAGGTCCTTGTTGCGGAATGCCTCGAGCTTGAGCTTGTCCAGCGCGTCCGACGAGTTGGAGACGAGTTCCCGGAGGAAGGTGTCCTTGTTCGAATACACCGAGTGGATCAGCAGATCCAGCAGCTGACGAGTCTCCGCCTGGAACTCGAGCTGTTCGATACCCGTAGTCATGGATGGTTCCCTTCGACAGCAGAACGTTCGACGAAATCGTACGACCGGTCCGGTCCACTGTTCCAAGGGGCCGCGCCCGGGCCGCGGGCGGCACTCGGTCTCGGATCCGACACATCCGCCCGGACCTGTTGTCGTGGGGTGCTCCACCGCAGTGTCATGGAGTGAGGCGAAGGCGCGCCGGTGTCGAGAGGAGGCCCCATGGCCACCGGAACAACCCCCTCCCCCGGGCCCGGACCGCGGCCCGTGCGCGCCCCGCGCGGCCCCGGGTTGCGGTGCCGGGGCTGGCAGCAGGAGGGCGCGCTGCGACTGCTGATGAACAACCTCGACCCCGACGTCGCCGAACGGCCGGACGACCTGGTGGTCTACGGCGGCACCGGCCGGGCGGTCCGCAACTGGGCCGCATTCGACGCGATCGTGCGGACCCTCGAGACCCTCGGCGACGACGAGACGCTGCTCGTGCAGTCCGGCAAACCCGTCGGGGTGCTGCGCACCCACGAGTGGGCACCGCGCGTGCTGCTGGCCAACTCGAACCTGGTCGGCGACTGGGCGAACTGGGAGGAGTTCCGCCGCCTGGAGGCGCTGGGACTGACGATGTACGGGCAGATGACCGCCGGGTCCTGGATCTACATCGGCTCGCAGGGCATCCTGCAGGGAACCTACGAGACGTTCGGGGCCGTCGCCCGCGCGCGGTTCGGGGGCACTCTCGCCGGAACGGTCACCCTCACCGCGGGCCTGGGCGGCATGGGCGGGGCGCAGCCGCTGGCGATCACGATGAACGAGGGTGTGGCGATCTGCGTCGAGGTCGACGAGGCCCGGGTCGGCCGCCGGCTCGCGCAGGGCTTCCTCGACACCAAGGCCGACGGCGTCGAAGCGGCGCTGGCCGAGGCGCTCGCGGCACGGGATGCGCGGCAACCACGCTCGATCGGAGTGGTCGGAAACGCCGCCGACGTCGTGCCGGAGCTGCTCGCGATGCAGGCCCCGATCGACATCGTCACCGATCAGACCTCGGCCCACGACCCGCTGTCCTACCTGCCGCGCGGGGTGACGGTCGAGGAGTGGCCCACCCTCGCGGCGAAGGACCCCGTGTGGTTCACCGAGCAGGCCCGCCGGTCGATGGCCCGGCACGTGGAAGCCATGGTCGGGTTCCTCGATCGCGGCGCCGAGGTGTTCGACTACGGCAACTCCATCCGCGACGAGGCCCGCAAGGGCGGCTTCGACCGGGCGTTCGCGTTTCCCGGCTTCGTCCCCGCGTACCTCCGTCCGCTGTTCGAGGAGGGCCGCGGACCGTTCCGGTGGGTCGCGCTGTCGGGCGATCCCGCGGACATCGCCGCCACCGATCGCGCCGTGCTCGAACTGTTCCCCGAGAACGAGCATCTCGCCCGATGGCTCACGCTGGCCGGACGCGCGGTGCCGTTCCAGGGGCTGCCGGCCCGCATCTGCTGGCTCGGCTACGGCGAACGGGACCGGGCGGGCCTGAGGTTCAACGAGATGGTCGCCGCCGGAGAGCTCTCCGCTCCGATCGCCATCGGCCGGGACCACCTCGACGCCGGGTCGGTCGCCTCGCCGTACCGCGAGACCGAGGCGATGGCCGACGGTTCGGACGCGATCGCCGACTGGCCGCTGCTCAACGCCCTGGTCAACACGGCGTCCGGGGCATCGTGGGTGTCGATCCACCACGGCGGCGGGGTCGGTATCGGCCGGTCGCTGCACGCCGGACAGGTGTGCATCGCCGACGGCACCGACCTCGCCGCGCGCAAGCTCGAGCGGGTGCTGACGAACGACCCCGGCACCGGCGTCCTCCGGCACGCCGACGCCGGGTATTCCCGGGCCACCGAGGTCGCGGCGCGTCGCGGACTGCGCATCCCGATGCGGGAGAGCTGACGCCATGTCGCCCGGACGGAACTGGACCCTGCTCGACAACATCGGCTGCCTCGTCACGAACGACCCGGAGCTGGGCCGGGGCCCGCTGGGGGTGCTCGTCGACGCCGCCGTCGTCGTCGGCGAGGGTCTGGTTCGGTGGGTGGGGCCGAGCGCACGGATCCCCGAGGGCGCCGCCGGGACCCGGCACGACCTGCAGGGCCGAGCCGTGCTGCCCGGGTTCGTGGACAGTCACGCCCATCTCGTGTTCGCCGGTGAGCGCGCCGAGGAGTTCGCCGCCCGGATGGCCGGTGTGCCCTACACGGCCGGTGGGATCGCCACGACGATCGCGGCGACCCGCGCGGCGACCGATCGCGCGCTCGCGGCGACGGCGTCGCGGCTCGTCGCGGAGGGCTGGGGGTCCGGGACGACGACGGTCGAGTGCAAGTCCGGGTACGGCCAGTCCGTCGCCGACGAACTGCGCAGCCTGCAGATCGCCGAGGTGTACACACCCGAGACGACGTTGCTCGCCGCGCACGTCGTGCCGCCGGAGTTCGCGGGCCGCCCCGACGACTACGTCCGGCTGGTGTGCGAGGAGATGGTTCCCGCGTGCGCTCCGCACGCCAGGTGGATCGACGTGTTCTGCGAGCGGGGCGCGTTCGACGCCGATCAGTGCCGGGCCGTGCTGCAGGCGGGGATGGCGCACGGCCTCACCCCGCGGGTGCACGGCAACCAGCTCGGTCCCGGGCCCGGCGTGCAGCTGGCGGTGGAGCTCGGCGCGGCGTCGGTGGACCACGTCACGTACACGACGGCGGCGGACGTGGCGGCGCTCGCCGGTTCCGGCACGGTCGCGACGCTGCTGCCGGGCGCCGACTTCTGCACGCGCAACCGGTATCCGGACGCGCGGGCACTGCTGGACGCGGGCGTGACCGTCGCCCTGGCCACCGACTGCAACCCCGGCACCTCGTACCTGACGAGCATGCCGTTCTGCGTCGCGCTGGCGGTGCGTGAGATGCACATGAGCCCGGAGGAGGCGGTCGGTGCGGCGACCGCCGGTGGCGCCGCGGCGTTGCGCCGCACCGACGTCGGCGTCGTCCGGGAGGGCGCACGGGCAGATCTGATCGCGCTGGACGCCCCGTCGTATCTGCACCTGGCGTATCGGCCGGGTGTGCAGCTGATCCGTGAGGTCTGGCTGGAGGGACTTTTGATGTGACGATTCCGGTCGACGTGCCGCCGGTGCCGTGGACGGGCCGCGACGACGGGCCCGGTGTCGAACACCTGCGCTGGCACGGCGTGGTCTCGCCGCTGCCGGCGGACGCGGCGCGGGCTCAGGTCCTGATCGGATTCCGCAGTGACGAGGGCGTGCGCCGCAACCAGGGGCGGGCCGGCGCGGTGGACGGGCCGGTCGCGTTGCGGCGCGCCCTGGCGTCGCTGGCGCTGCCCGCGCCGGCCGTCATCCACGATGCCGGTGACATCGAGGTGCGCGGCGGCGCCCTCGACGACGGGCAGCGCCGTCTCGGTGCCGCGGTCGCCGCGCTGCTCGACGCGAAGCACGCGGTGGTGGTTCTCGGCGGCGGGCACGAGGTCGCCTTCGGCAGCTACCTGGGCTGGGCGGGGTCCGCGGCCGCGCGGGCCGGGGCCCGGTGGGGCGTGCTGAACCTGGACGCGCACTTCGACCTGCGGGCCGCGCCCGTCGCGACGTCGGGCACCCCGTTCCGGCAGATGGCCGAGCGCGAACGCGAGCAGGGCCGGTCGCTGCGCTACGCGGTAGTGGGCATCGCGCAGCCGAGCAACACGGCCGCGCTGTTCGCCGCCGCGGACGCGATCGGGGCGCGGTACCTGCTGGACGACGAGTGCCGCGCCACGAACCTGCCCGTCGTGGAGACGTTCGTGGAGGAGTTCGTCCGCGAGCTGGACGCGGTGCATCTGACGATCGATCTCGATGTGCTGCCCGGCTGGGTGGCGCCCGGGGTGAGCGCCCCGGCGGCCTGCGGGGTCGCGTTCGAGGTGGTGCAGCACGTGTGCGACGTCGTGGCGCGCAGCGGCCGGCTCGCGCTCGTCGACGTCGCCGAACTGGCGCCGGCCTTCGACGTCGACGGGCGGACGGCGCGGGCGGCGGCGCGGCTGATCCACCGGATCGTCACGGGCCGGCCGGACGACGGCCACCCTCGGTTCGCGGGCACCGAACCCGCCGGCGGTCCATGATGGAGGTGATGGGGTACCTCGAGATCGGGAGTGCGTCATGGCGATTCGTCGGGTCGTCGTCGTCGGGGCGGGCTTCGCCGGCCTGTCGACGGCGTGGTTCCTGCAGGAGCGCGGCGTCGAGGTCACGGTGCTCGACCGGACCGGGGTGGCGGCGGATGCGTCGTGGGGCAACGCCGGCTGGCTGGCGCCCGCGCTGACGCTGCCGCTGCCGGAACCGGCGGTGCTGCGGTACGGGATCCGATCGATGCTCACGCCGTCGTCGCCCGTGTACGTGCCGCCCGCGGTCGACCTGCGGTTGTGGCGGTTCCTGGTGGGCTTCGCGCGGCACTGCACCCCCCGCCGGTGGCGGGCGGCGATGACCGTGTTCGCCGAGGTGAACCGGAGCGCGCTGGGCGCCTACGACGATCTGGCCCGCGGCGGTGTCGTCGAACAGACCCGCCCGGCGGATCCGTTCCTGGCCGCGTTCGCGTCCGAGGACGACCGTCGCGTCCTCGTCGAGGAGTTCCAGCAGGTGACCGCGGCCGGCGGCGAGGTGGATTTCGACCTGCTCGACGGGGACACGATCCGCACTCTGGAACCACTGCTCGGCGACGGGGTGCGGGCCGGGATCCGCCTTCGGGGGCAGCGGTTCGTCGATCCGCCGCGGTTCGTCGCCGCACTGGCGGACTCGGTGCGTGACCGCGGCGGTGCGGTCGTCACCGGATGCGAGGTGCAGGCGGTCCGGGACGACGCCCGGGGTGTGCGGGTAGTCGGTACCGACGGCACGGACCGGGCGGCGGATGCGGTGGTGCTGGCCACCGGCGCCAGGCTGACCGACCTGCTCCGGCCGTTCGGGGTCCGGACGCCGGTTCAGGCCGGCCGCGGGTACAGCTTCAGCGTGCGCCCGGCGGACCTGCCGAAGAACCCGATCTACTTCCCGGCCCAGCGGGTCGCGTGCACGCCGCTGCACGACCGGTTCCGCATCGCCGGGATGATGGAGTTCCGGCGGCCCGACGCCCCGCTCGACCCGCGCCGGATCCAGGCCATCGTCGACGCCGCACGGCCGCTGCTCACCGGCATCGACTGGTCCGCCCGCACGGAGGAATGGGTGGGCTCGCGTCCCTGCACCCCGGACGGTCTGCCACTGGTCGGGGGGACCCGCTCGGCGCGTGTGTTCGTCGCCGGCGGTCACGGCATGTGGGGGGTGGCGCTGGGCCCGCTGACCGGGCGGCTGCTGGCCGACGCGATGACCGGTACGCCGGCGGCGGTCCTGCGGCACTTCGATCCGCTGCGCTGACGATCAGTCCAGCGCCCCGATTGCCGCCTCCGCCGCGGCGACGAGTTCCCCGCTCGCGGCGAGCCGGACCGCGACGTCGATCTCGGGACCGAGCCGCCGGTCCGGGCCGGGCCCGGCCACGTACCGGCGGAGTGCGGCGACGACAGCGCCGGTCCCGGGCGCCGGAGCAAGCGGGGCACGCAGGTCCAGGGCGCGCGCCGCGGTCAGGGCCTCGATGGCCAGGACGCGGGTCAGTGCGTCGAGGCTGCGGCGCAGCTTGCGGGCAGCGGACCAGCCCATCGACACGTGGTCCTCCTGCATGGCCGACGACGGAACGGAGTCGACACTGGCCGGCACGGCGAGGCGTTTGAGGTCGGCGACGAGCGCGGCCTGGGTGTACTGGGCAATCATGTGCCCGCTGTCGACGCCGGGGTCGTGCGCGAGGAACGGCGGCAGGCCGTGGCTGCGGGCCACGTCGAGCAGCCGGTCGGTGCGGCGTTCGCTGATGCTCGCGACGTCGGCGACGACGATCGCGAGGAAGTCGAGGGCGTACGCCAGCGGGGCGCCGTGGAAGTTGCCGTTCGATTCGATCCGGCCGTCGCCGGTGACGACGGGGTTGTCGATCGCGGAGGCGAGTTCGCGCCCGGCGACCTGCTCGGCGTGGGCGAGGGTGTCGCGGGCCGCTCCCGCGACCTGCGGGGCGCACCGCAGCGAGTAGGCGTCCTGCACCACCGGGCAGTCTGGGGTGCGGTGGCTGGCCACGACGGCGGAACCGGCGAGGAGCCGGGTCATGTTGGCGGCGGCCACCGCCTGGCCGGGGTGCGGCCGCAGGGCGTGCAGGTCGGCGGCGAAGACCCGGTCCGTGCCGAGCAGCGCTTCGGTGCTCATCGCGGCCGTGACGTCGGCGAGCCGCAGCAGGGCGCGCAGATCGTGGCACGCGAGGACCAGCATGCCCAGCATCCCGTCGGTGCCGTTGACGAGGGCGAGTCCTTCCTTCTCGGCGAGCACGACGGGATCGAGGCCCGCCGCGGCGAGAGCCTGTGCGGCCGGTACGAGCCTGCCCGCGGCGTCGCGGACGTCGCCCTCGCCGGTGAGTGCGAGGGCCACGTGGGCGAGGGGCGCGAGATCCCCGGAGCAGCCGAGGCTGCCGTGCTCGGGCACCACCGGGGTGATGCCCGCATTCAGCATCGCGGCGTAGGCCGTGGCCGTCCCGGGACGGACCCCGGTGTGCCCGGTGGCGAAGGTCGACAGGCGCAGCAGCATCATCGCGCGGACCACCTCCCGTTCCACCTCGGGGCCGGTCCCGGCGGCGTGGGATCGGATTATGCTGCGCTGCAGATCGATTCGTGATTCCGGCGGAATGTGGCGGGTGGCGAGCGCGCCGAAGCCGGTGGTGATGCCGTACGCGGCCCGGGGGTCGTGGGCGAGCGCGTCGACCACTGCGCGGGCGGCGCCGACGAGGGCGAGCGCCTCCGCGGAGATCCGGACCGGCACACCGGACCGCGCCACGCGCAGGACGTCGTCCGCGGCGACGGGACCGACCCCGACGACGACCTCCCCGGCCACGGTCACCTCCCGATCGATACGCGCTATCCGGATTGTGTCCCGGGCACCGGCCGGTGCGCCGCGGAATCGCGGCGGCAAGGCCGGCCGGGTGACCGAGGCAGGTCCGGTTCGATCGGGGGCGCGGTCGCCTGCCTCGGGTTCACACGACGTCCGGGTTCACGAGTCCGCCCCCCAACGAGCCCTCGACCCGGTCGAACCACTCGAGCACGGCTCGTTCGTAGACGATGCCGAAGTCCAGGGTCGCCGACGAGTACGGGTCCGCACCGCACTCGGCGGCCGCGCGCTCGTAGTCGGCGAGCCGGCGTTCGTGGGCGACACGGTGAACGGCGAGCATCTCGGCCAGCCTGCCGGGGGGCAGGTGCCTGCCGAACGCGACGGTGAGCAGCAGCGGGTAGCGGATGTTCTCCGGCCCGGGTTCGCGTTCGATCCACTCGGCGAACGCGGCCCGGCCGGCGCCGGTGAGCGCGAACGGCTTGCGGTCGCGCGGGCCCACCTCGCCGGCCTCGACCAGACCGGCCCGTTCCATCGCGGCGAGTTCGCGGTACACCTGGCTGGTCGTGATCGACCAGAACTTCCCGATCCGCTCCTGCGCGGTCACCACCAGGTCCCACCCCGTCTTCGGCCCTTCGTGCAGGAATCCCAGCAGCGATGCCGCGGTGGCATTGAGCGGACGCGCCGCGGTGGCCTCGAGCGGACGCGCCGCGGTGGCCTTGAGCGGGCGCGCCGCGGTGGCCTCGAGCGGACGAGCCGCAGTGGCCTCGTGCGGACGGGCGGGGGCCTCGGACGGGCGATCGGCCATATTCGGCACCTTCCAGGGGGTTGACATTCCACTGTGGCATATCCACCATGGTGATAGCGACCTTCCATTGTGGAACTTCCATCCGCAGACCCTCGGTCGCTTCGACCCCTCCGGGAGGCAGCGATGGACTACGCCGACGGCATCCGCATCTCCGACTCCGAACGTGAACGCCTCGTCGACGAGCTGGGCCGGCACCTCACCGCCGGCCGGCTCACGATCGGCGAGTTCGACCAGCGCGTCGGAGCGGTGTACCGATCCGTCACCACCGACGAGGCGCGCCGCGTGCTGAGCGACCTTCCCACGGCACCCCCACCCGCCCCCGCACCCGTCCGCGCCCCCGCTCGCACCCCCGCCCGCACCGCAGCCCCCCGGCTCCCCGCGCATCAGCGGATCGAATGGGCGGCGTGGGCTGCAGCCGGGACGATCAACCTCGTGATCTGGTCGATCGTGTCGATCGCCGTCGGCGCGACGGTGTACCCGTGGCCGATCTGGGTGATCGGACCGTGGGGACTGGTACTGCTCGGCCGAACGCTCGCCGGCCGAGAGGGCACCACCCTCCCGAGGGGCCCCGGCCTCGGCGGACGGCACACCCTCCGGTGGTGCGCATCACAAACTCGGCTATGATCGACGGGAATTACTTGTAACTCGCGGTTACGCGAAGGATCAGGGAGGACCCCCGTGTCGAAGACCCTCGAAGCCACCGTCGAGATCACCGCATCGCCGCAGCAGGTGTGGCAGGTGATCTCCGACCTGAAGCGGATGGGCGAGCGGAGCCCGCAGTGCCGGAAGATGGTCGTCCTCGGCGGACCCGTCGGCGCGGGGACCAAGACGATCAACATCAACCGCAAGGGCCTGCTCGTGTGGCCCACCACCGCCAAGGTGCTCTCGTTCGAGCCGGGCCGCCTGCTCCGCTTCCGGGTCGCGGAGAACGGCACCGTCTGGTCGTTCGCTCTGGAACCGACGCAGACCGGCACCCGTGTGACCCAGAGGCGGGAAGCCCCCAACGGCACCAGCAAGGTCTCGCAGTTCCTCATCGACAAGGTTCTCGGTGGCGCCACCGCCTTCGACGACGACATGGTCGTCGGCATGAACGCCACCCTCGCGCGCATCAAGCGGGAGGCGGAGGGCGCGGCCCTCGCCCGGTGACCCTCCTCGCGTAGGCTGTGAGAGCCCGCGGGCCGCACGCCCGCGGGTCACACCGCGCGACACTAAGAGGAGCCGTGGCCCGAAAGCCCACACCCCCCGGAACCCCACCGCCCACCAGCGTCGAACACGTACTCGAACTGGTCCGGAAGACGATTCCACCGCTCCACCCGGCCGGCATCCCCTTCGTCGCCGCGCCTCTCGCCGTCGCGGCGCTCGGCCGCAACCGCAAGTGGATCCGTCGCGCCGGCCTCGTCTCGGCCGCCGCCACCGCCGGGTTCTTCCGGCACCCGCACCGGGTGCCGCCGAACCGGGTCGGCGTCGTCGTGGCGCCCGCCGACGGGGAGGTGGCCCTCGTCGACACGGCGGTGCCACCCGCCGAACTCGAGATGGGTACCGAACCACGGCCGCGGGTGAGCATCTTCCTTTCCGTGCTGGACGTGCACGTCCAGCGCAGTCCCGTCGGCGGCACCGTCACCAAGGTCGTGCACCGGCCGGGGCAGTTCCTCTCGGCCGATCTCGCCGATGCCAGCGAAGTCAACGAGCGCAACAGCATGCTGCTCGAGACCCGCGACGGAGCCGACGTGGCCGTCGTCCAGATCGCCGGGCTGCTCGCCCGCCGCATCGTGTGCGACGCCCAGGTGGGTGACACGCTGCCGATCGGCGACACCTACGGCCTGATCCGTTTCGGTTCCCGCGTCGACACCTATCTGCCCCCGGGCAGCACTCTCCTCGTCGAGCGCGGGCAGAAGACGATCGGCGCCGAGACCGTCATCGCTCAGCTCCCGTGAGCCGGTCCGCAGCATCCCAGGCAGCCCCGGAACGCAGACGCCGCGGGCGTCCGCAGGCCGTGCGGCTGCTGCCGAGCGTCATCACGATCCTCGCGCTCTCCGCCGGCCTGTCGGCGGTGAAGTTCGCCCTCGACGGCCAGTTGGGCACCGCGCTGGGCATGATCGGTGCGGCGGCCGTGCTGGACTCCCTCGACGGGCGCATCGCCCGCCTGCTCGACGCCACCACCAAGATCGGCGCCGAACTGGACTCGTTGTCCGACGCCGTCGCGTTCGGCGTGGCGCCGGCCCTCGTGCTGTACGTGACGCTGCTGGACGGCAGCCCCTTCGGCTGGATCGTCGCCCTGCTGTACGCGGTCAGCATCGTGCTGCGCCTCGCCCGGTTCAACACGCTGCTCGAGGACGACACGGTGCCCGCGTACGCACGCGAGTACTTCGTCGGCGTGCCGTCCCCCGCCGGTGCCCTCGTCGCCCTGGCACCGGTCGCCGCGCACGTCCAGTGGGGCGACGGCTGGTGGGACTCCTACCCGGTGGTGGCCGTCTGGACGTTGCTCACCGCCGCCCTCGTCGTCAGTCAGATCCCGACCCTGGCGATGAAGTCGGTGTCCGTCCCGCCGCGCTACGCGGTGGTCCTGCTGGTACTCGTGGCGGTCGCGGCGGCCGCGCTGGTCACCTACCCGTACGTGCTCATGCTCGTCCTCGTCGGCCTGTACCTGGCGCACATCCCGTTCGCGGTCCGTTCCAAGCGCTGGGTGGCGGCGCGTCCGGAGACCTGGAACATCAAACCGTCCGAGCGGCGCGCCCTGCGCGCCGAGCACCGCGCCCTGCGGCCCCGCCGGGTCGGGATCCGGCGCGCCCCCCAGCCCCGGCAGTCCGCCGCGCGGCTCGGTCTGCGCCGCCCCCGCGGACGCTGACGACGCTCTAGGCTCGGCGGGGTGAGCAGCCCCGAACTCGCATTGACCGTCCGTCTGAACACCTCCGCGGCCGATGCACGCCGCGGCGTGGTCCGCGTGCACCCGGAGGTGCTCACCGCGCTGGGCCTGCGCGAATGGGATGCGATCGGCCTGATCGGCGGGCGTCGCACCGCGGCCGTCGCCGGCCTCGCCCCCGCCGGCACCCCCACCGGCACGATCCTGCTCGACGACGTGACACTGTCCAACGTGGGGCTGCGCGAGGACGCCACCGTCCTCGTCGGCCCGGTCGTCGTCCGCGGCGCCCGCACCGTCGCGGTCACCGGATCGGCGCTCGCCACCCACACGATCGACGACGTCACGCTGCGTCAGGCACTGCTGGGCAAGGTCCTCACCGTCGGCGACGCGGTGTCCCTGCTGCCCCGCGACCTCGGACCGGGCACGAGCACCGCCCCCACCACCCGCACGCTGTCCCGCACGTTCGGGATCGCCTGGACCACGGAACTGCTCACCGTCACCGCCGTCGACCCCGGTGCACCGGTGAGCGTGCAGCCGAACACCGCGGTGCGCTGGGGCAGCGCCCCGGCCGGACGACTCGTCGCCGAGGCCCCGGACGCCGTGCGGTCGGTCCGGGCCCCGGCTCCCGCACCGCCGCCGCCACCGGTGGAGGACCTCGTCGGCGTGCAGACCCAGGCCGGCAAGCTCTCCGAGTGGCTGAAGCTGGCCCTCGACGAGCCCGAACTGCTGCGCACCCTCGGCGCCTCCCCCCACCTCGGGGTGCTGATCACCGGGCCCGCCGGGGTCGGCAAGGCCACCCTCGCCCGCGCGGTGCTCGCCTCCCGTCGCGTCGTCGAACTCGACGGGCCCGGGGTGGGCGCCACCGCCGCCGACGACCGGCTGCGCCGGGTCACGGCCGCCGTCGCCGACCTGGCCGCCGGCGGGGTCCTGCTGGTCACCGACATCGATGCCCTGCTGCCCGCGGACCCCGAACCGGTGTCGGCGCTGATCCTCGACCAGTTGCGCCGCGCCGTCGACACCGTCGGGGTTGCGCTCGTCGCGACCACGGCCCACCCCACCGAGGTGGATGCGCGGGTCCGGTCCCCCGAGATCTGCGACCGGGAACTGGCCCTGCCGCTGCCCGACGGCGCCACCCGCCGCGCCCTCCTCGACGTGCTGCTGCGCCGGGTGCCCACCGGCGACCTCGCCCTCGACGCCGTCGCCGCCCGCGCACCCGGCTTCGTCGTCGCCGACCTGGCCGCCCTGTGCCGGGAGGCGGCCCTGCGGGCGGCGGCGCGGGCGAGTCGCGACGACACCGAGCCGAAGCTGACCCAGGACGACCTGCTCGGTGCCCTCGAGGTGATCCGCCCCCTGTCGCGGTCGGGCACCGAGGAGCTGGCCATCGGCAGCGTCACTCTGGACGACGTCGGCGACATGGTCGACACCAAACAGTCGCTCACGGAGGCGGTGCTGTGGCCCTTGCAGCACCCCGACTCCTTCGCGCGCCTCGGCGTCGAGCCGCCACGCGGTGTGCTCCTCTACGGGCCCCCGGGGTGCGGCAAGACCTTCCTGGTGCGGGCACTGGCCAGCTCGGGACAGCTCAGCGTGCACGCCGTCAAGGGCGCCGAGCTGATGGACAAGTGGGTGGGTGCCTCGGAGAAGGCCGTGCGGGAGCTGTTCCAGCGGGCCCGCAACTCCGCACCGGCACTGGTGTTCCTCGACGAGATCGACGCGCTCGCCCCCAGGCGCGGGCAGAGCTCCGACTCCGGGGTCACCGACCGGGTGGTGGCCGCGCTGCTCACCGAACTCGACGGGGTCGAACCCCTGCGCGATGTCGTGGTGCTCGGCGCCACCAACCGGCCCGACCTGATCGATCCGGCTCTGCTGCGCCCCGGCCGGCTCGAGCGGCTGGTGTTCGTGCCGCCGCCGGACGCCGAGGCCCGCGCGGCGGTGCTGCGCACCGCGGGCCGGTCGGTGCCGCTGGCCGACGACGTGGACCTCGGCGCCCTCGCCGCCGACCTCGACGGGTACTCCGCGGCGGACTGTGCGGCGCTGCTGCGGGAGGCGGCGCTCGCGGCGATGCGCCGCAGCGTGGACGCCGCGGCGGTCACCGCCGACGATGTGGCGACGGCACGGAAGGCGGTGCGCCCCTCGCTGGACCCCGCACAGGTCGAACACCTGCGCGCCTACGCCGAGGGACGCTGACGATGCCGGCGGTGACGGTGCGGGTGGACGAACCCGTCGCGGGGCTCGCGGCGTTGTGTGCGGGCGCTCTCGCCGGCTTCGCCGTGTCGGCGGACGTGGTGGCGCTCCCCGCCGGCACCGGCAGCGCGGCGGCACCGATCGTGTTCGCGGTGGCGGCGGTGCTGGCGGTCGCGGGGCTGCAACGCTCCGGCTCGCGCCGCACGGCGTGGCTGCTGGCGACCGGCTGCACGGTGGTGCTCGCAACGGTGCGCTTCGCGGTGCCGGCCGCCGACGTCGACACCCTCACCGCGCTGGACCTGACCGGGGCGGGGGCGGCCGGGATCCTGCTGGGGGCGGCGGTCGCCGCGGCGTGGGGGGAACCGATCGGGCAGTGGGCGGTGGTCGCCGGGACGTGGGCGGTGTTCCTCGTCGCCGGTCCGACGGGGACGTCGCTGCAGTCGTCGGCGCTGCCGTCGCCGCTGCAGTGGCCGCTCGCCGTCGGGGCCGGAGCCGTGGTGCTCGCCGCGCTCGTCGCGGGGCCCGGAGCCCGGGTGCAGCGGCCGGATGCCCGGCTGCCGATCGTCGCGGTCGGAGCGACCGCGGTGCTCGTCGTCGGTCTGCACGTGCTCGGAGGCTGGGTGGGCGAGCACGCGGCAGGGGCGTGGATGTGGCCGGTCGCCGTCGGCGCGCTCGCCGCGACGGTGCTCGGCGTCGAGGCCGTCGCGCGTGTCCTGCCCTTCGCGGACGGCCGGTTCCCCGTCGCCGCGCTCGGGGCGACGGCCGCGGCGTACCCGCTCGTCGACGATCTCGCCGGGACGGAAGTGTCCGCGTGGGTGCCCGCGACCGGGCTGCTGGCCGTCGCGGCGGGAGCGGCGCTGGCGTGGCGGGTGCCGCGGGTCGACCTGGGACTGGGGGTGGCCCTGATCGTCACGCT
Organism: Rhodococcus ruber; assembly: GCF_016804345.1. Lineage (NCBI taxonomy): Bacteria > Bacillati > Actinomycetota > Actinomycetes > Mycobacteriales > Nocardiaceae > Rhodococcus > Rhodococcus ruber. The sequence continues at coordinate 4,528,459 of NZ_CP044211.1, forward strand.
GACCGTTGCGCTGTGGCCGGGCGTCGGGGCGGACGGCCCGCAGCTGCTGGTGCGCGTCGCACTGGTCGCCGCGGGTACCGGTCTCGCGCTGGGAGCGGCGCTGCCGCGGGCGGCGCCGGTCGCCGCGATGGGTCTGGCGCTGCCGTTCGCGGCGGCCACGGTCGCCGCGGTGGCGGCCCTACCCGCCGACCAGCGGATGCTCACCGGTGCGCTGGTCGCAACCGGCGCGGTGTGTGCCTGGCGCTGCCGGGGTTGACGTCGCCGCTCTCACCGGGCCCGGACGAGACCGAGGGCGTGCAGGTGCTCGAACACGAGCATCGAGCCCGGCGCGACCTCGGGGAGGGCGGCGTAGTCGGCGACCGTGAACCAGCCGAGCTCGGCGATCTCCGCCGCCGGACGCGGTTCGCCGGCGAGTTCGGCCGTGAAGCAGGTCATGTGCAGTCGGGTGCCGGGCGGATGGCCGAACGCGTCGGCCTCGAAGATCCCCACCTCGGCCACGGTGCCGTCGACGAGGTCGACGCCGAGTTCCTCGCGGATCTCCCGGTGCAGGGCCTGCTCGGGCGTCTCGCCGGGGTCGATCTTGCCGCCCGCCATGTAGAAGGTGGTCTTGCCGACGGAACGGGTCTGCAAGAGGCGTCCGTCACGGACGTACGCGAGCGCGGCGGTACGGATCGAGCCGGTGTCGGGCATGGAGGGACTCTACGATGGGAGGCGGACGCCTGGGCGTCGACGGTCCGTTCGCAACGTTGCGAACGATGCCGGTAGACTTCGGGCCAATCCGATTTGTCCATTTGCACGGCAGCGCGTGTGCCGGGGCTTTCCCGGTTCCGCGCAGTTCGGGCATCGTCCCCTGCGGGCGGGGCCCACCAATTGCAAGCCTGTTACACCCCGCCGCCAGGCCCGACCCCGACGGAGTGCCTTTTGCTCGCCATACTCATCGCTCACGCGGTCGCCACGCTCGTCGCGCCGCCTCTGGTCAGAGTCATGGGGAGAAATGCGTTCCTGCCGCTCGCGCTGGTGCCGCTGGCGAGTCTCGGCTGGGTGATCGGCAACTGGAGCACCGAACGCACCCTGCAGATCGCCTGGGCTCCGGGTCTGTCGATGAACATCGACATGCGCTTCGACTCCCTCGCAGCGATCATGTCGGCGCTGGTGCTGGGCATCGGCGCGCTCATTCTGCTCTACTGCGCCCGGTACTTCACCGACGACGAGCCCCGCCTGGGGATCTTCGCCGCCCAGATGGTCGCCTTCGCCGGGGCCATGTTCGGTCTCGTGACCAGCGACAACATGCTGGTTCTCTACATCTTCTGGGAACTGACGACGGTCCTGTCGTTCCTGCTCGTCGGCCACTACGCGGAGCGGGCGTCGAGCCGCCGCGCGGCCACCCAGGCCCTGCTCGTCACCACCGCCGGTGGCCTCGCCATGCTCGTCGGCGTCATCGTGCTCGGGCAACTGGTGGGCAGCTACAACCTCTCCGACGTGATCGCGGCCGCCCCGAGCGGCTGGCTGGCCGGGGTGGGCATCGCCCTGGTGCTGGTCGGCGCCCTGTCGAAATCCGCGGTGGTACCGCTGCACTTCTGGCTGCCCGGGGCGATGGCGGCCCCGACGCCCGTCTCCGCGTATCTGCACGCCGCCGCGATGGTGAAGGCGGGCATCTACCTGGTCGCGCGGCTGGCTCCGGCGTTCGCCGATGCGGCGCCCTGGCGGCCCATCGTCGTCACCCTCGGCCTGGCCTCGATGCTGCTCGCCGGCTGGCGCGCGTTCCGGGCCTTCGACCTGAAGCTGATCCTGGCCTTCGGCACCGTCAGCCAGCTCGGCTTCCTCATCGCGCTCGTCGGGATCGGCAGCCGGGAGGCAGCGCTGGCGGGCATGGCCATGGTCGTGGCCCACGCGATGTTCAAGGCCTGCCTGTTCATGGTGGTGGGCATCGTCGACCACGGCGCAGGCACCCGCGACATCCGCAAGCTCGCGCACCTCGGGAAACGGACGCCGTTCCTCGCGGCCGTCGCGGCCGTCGCCGCGATGAGCATGGGCGGGTTGCCCGTGTTCATCGGGTTCGTCGGCAAGGAGGCCGCCCTCGAGGCCGTGCAGGTGACGACCCTGCTGAGTCCGGGCGCGCGGATCGCGGTCCTCACCGCGATCGTCGTCGGATCGATCCTCACCCTGGCATACAGCATCCGTTTCGTGTGGGGCGCCTTCGGACGCAAGCAACTCAAGCGCCCGAGTCCGGCCGTGCAGAGCTTCCACGAGCCGGGGCCACTGCTGCTGTTCTCTCCGACCGTCCTGGCGTTCGGCGGGCTGGCCGCCGGACTCGCCGCGCCGTGGATCGACACGCTGCTCTCCCCCTACGCGGACACGCTGCCCAGCACCCTGGACAAGCCGTACCACCTCGCGCTGTGGCACGGCGTCGGACTCCCCCTCGTGCTGACTGCCGTCGTCGTGGTCGGAGGAACCACGCTGTATCTCGCACACCGCACCATCTCGCGCCTGAAGTTCGAACGTCCGATGCTCGGCAACGCCGACCGCATGTACGACGAGACGTTGCGGCTCATGGACACCGTGTCGATGCGTCTGACCGGCTTCCTCCAGCGGGGATCGCTGCCGTTGACCCAGGCGACGATCCTGGTGACGCTGGTCCTGCTCCCCACGATCCTGCTGTTCGTGTTCGGTGTCGCGGAACGTCCCCGGCTGCGCTGGTGGGACAGCCCGTTCGAGTTCGTGGTGGTGCTCGCGATCATCGGCGGTGCCCTCGCCGCCGCGATCATGCGCAACCGGATCGCCGGCGTGCTCGTCGTCGGCCTCACCGGATACGGCTGCGGCCTGCTCTTCGCCTTCCACGGCGCCCCGGACCTCGCGTTGACGCAGGCGCTGGTGGAAACCCTGACGCTGGTGATCTTCGTGCTGGTGCTGCGCAAGCTGCCGGCCGAGAACCGGCACGTCGCCGGGAACCGCCTCCGCCGAGCCCTCCTCGGGGTGGCCGTCGGCGCGACGGTCACCGGAATCGGGGCCTTCGCCGTCGCGGCCCGCAGCACCGAACCGATCGCCCTGCTCCTCCCGCAGGCCGCCTACGAGTTGGGCGACGGCAAGAACGTCGTCAACGTCCTGCTCGTCGACATCCGGGCGTGGGACACCCTCGGGGAGATCTCGGTGCTGCTCGTGGCCGCGACGGGCGTGGCGAGCCTGGTCTTCCGTACCCGGCGGTTCGGAGCGGCCCCCCGGGTCGCCGACGCCCCCGCCGCGCAACTCGACGCCGTGGCCGCCAGCACCGAGACGACCTGGCTCCGGGGTGGGGACCTGATCGATCCGCGACACCGGTCGCTGATCCTCGAGGTCACGACCCGGCTGGTCTTCCCCACGATGATGGTGTTGTCGGTGTACTTCTTCTTCGCGGGCCACAACGCCCCGGGCGGCGGCTTCGCCGGTGGGCTCACCGCCGGCCTGGCTCTGGTGCTGCGCTATCTCGCCGGTGGTCGCTACGAACTCGGCGAGGCCGTCCCGATCGACGCGGGCAAGATCCTGGGCCTGGGCCTGACCTTCTCGGCGGGCACCGCGCTCGTCTCGTTGTTCCTCGGGGCGCCCGCGCTCTCCTCGGCGACACTCGAACTCACTCTGCCCCTACTGGGAGACGTCAAGATGGTGACCGCCCTGTTCTTCGATCTCGGTGTGTATCTGATCGTGGTCGGCCTGGTGGTCGATGTGCTCCGCAGCCTCGGAGCCCGGCTCGACGCCGAGATCGTCGGTGAACGCCGATGACCGTCAACCTGACGCTGCTCATCGCCACCGGGGTGCTCGTCGCCTCCGGGGTGTACCTCCTGCTCGAGCGCAGCATCATCAAGATGCTGCTCGGGCTCCTGCTGATCGGCAACGGCATCAACCTGCTGATCATCGGGCTCGCCGGTCCCGCCGGCGAACCGCCGATCATCGGATTCGGCAACGAACTCCACGAGGAGATGGCCGATCCGCTCGCGCAGGCGATGATCCTGACCGCCATCGTCATCACGATGGGTGTCGCGGCGTTCGTGCTCGCCCTGACGTACCGGTCCTTCACGCTCAGCGCGCGCGACGAGGTCGAGAACGACCCCGAGGACACCAAGGTGTCCCAGCGCCGGACGCGCGCCGACGCCCCGGACCGGGACCGCTCGGACGATCCGGTCACGGGCGAGCCGAGCAAGATCGGCGACGCCTTCGATTCCGCCGGCAACCCCATCCCCCTCGAGGAGCTGACCAACATCGAGGATCTCGAGTGCTACGAGGACCTGCACGACGGGGACTTCGACGACGAGACCGACTCCGCCTACAGCGACGGTGAGCCGGCACGCGGAGACGATGCGCCGTCCCCGCGAGGAGGGACCCGATGACCCTGTCCGCAGCCGCCCTCATACCGCTGCCCGTCCTCATTCCGATGCTCGCGGCGGCCACCACCCTGATCCTCGGGCGCCGGCCGCGTGCCCAGCGTGCCGTCACGGTCGTATCCCTCGTCGCGGTGCTCGTCGTGGCGGGCCTGCTGCTGTATCTCGCGGATCGGGACGGCATCGCGACGTTGCAGGTCGGCGGGTGGGAGGCGCCCATCGGGATCACGCTGGTCGTGGACCGTCTGTCCGCCCTCATGCTCGTGGTGTCGGCGATCGTGCTGCTCGCCGTCATGCTGTACGCGGTCGGTCAGGGCATCCACGACGGCACCGAGCAGCAACCCGTGTCCATCTTCCTGCCGACGTACCTGGCGCTGACGGCAGGCGTGTGCAACGCGTTCCTGGCGGGAGACCTGTTCAACCTGTTCGTCGGGTTCGAGGTCCTCCTCGCCGCGTCCTTCGTGCTGCTCACCTTGGGGGCGAGCGCCGACAGGGTGCGCGCCGGCGTCTCGTACGTGATGGTGTCGATGGTCTCGTCGCTGATCTTCCTCGCGGGGATCGCGCTCGCCTACGCCGCCACCGGCACGTTGAACCTGGCTCAGATGTCCCTGCGTCTCGACGACGTGCCCGCCGGCACGCGGGCGGCGATCTTCGGAGTCCTCCTCGTCGCATTCGGTATCAAGGCCGCCGTCTTCCCCCTGTCCTCGTGGTTGCCCGACTCCTACCCCACCGCCCCGGCACCGGTCACGGCCGTGTTCGCCGGCCTGCTCACCAAGGTCGGTGTGTACGCGATCATCCGCACGCACACCCTCCTGTTCCCGGGCGGGGAACTCGACGACGTCCTGCTGATCGCCGGCCTGCTCACGATGCTCGTCGGCATCTTCGGGGCCATCGCGCAGAACGACATCAAGCGCCTGCTGTCGTTCACCCTCGTCAGTCACATCGGTTACATGGTGTTCGGCATCGCCCTGTCGACACAGGCCGGGCTGTCCGGCGCGGTGTACTACGTCGCGCACCACATCCTCGTCCAGACCACCCTCTTCCTGGTGGTGGGGCTGATCGAACGCCAGGCCGGATCGGCGTCCCTGCGTCGTCTCGGCGGGCTGGCCCTGGCGAGCCCGCTGCTGGCGATCGTGTTCCTGGTCCCGGCCCTGAACCTGGGCGGCATCCCGCCGTTCTCCGGATTCATCGGGAAGGTCGCTCTCCTGCAGGCCGGCGCATCCGAGGGCTCCGTACTGGCGTGGGTGCTCGTGGCCGGTGGCACCGCCACCAGTCTGCTCACCCTCTACGTGGTGGCCCGCGTGTGGACGAAGGCGTTCTGGCGCGCGCGTGCCGACGCACCCGAGGGCGACCTCGCCGACACGGCGCCGTCCGCCCTGCTCGACCGCTCCGAGGAGGACATCGCCTTCGGCGACCGGGCGGACGTGGGACGCATGCCCCCCGCGATGCTCGTCCCGACGGTGGGTCTCGCGCTCGTCGGCCTCGGTCTCACCGTCTTCGCCGGGCCGCTGATCGACATCAGCGATCGTGCCGCGGAGAACCTACGCGACCGCTCCGTCTACGTCGAGGCGGTCCTGGGAGGAGTCCCCGAATGACCAGTCGCGCATCGCTGCTCCGATTCCTCGTCCTTGCCTGGATGGTCCTGGTCTGGGTGCTGCTGTGGGGCACCTTCTCCGTCGCGAACGCCCTCAGCGGCCTCGTCGTCGCGTTGGCGATCATGTTCCTGCTGCCGTTGCCGAGGGTGCCCGTCGAGGGCCGGGTCCACCTGTTCTCGTTGCTCAAACTGGCGCTCGTCATCTTCGGCGACACGATCAGGAGCACCGCGTCGGTGGCCTGGCTGAGCATCAGGCCGGGACCCGGTCCACTGACCGGGGTCCTGCGCTGCCGGCTGATCATCAAGTCGGACCTGGTCCTCACCCTGTGGACCGACATCATGAACAACATCCCGGGAACCATGGTGCTCGAGATCGACCGGGTGCGACGGATCGTCTACGTGCACGTCCTCGACCTGAGCAGCGACCGGGCGGTGGCCGAGTTCTACCGGTCGGCGCGCCGGATCGAGCGGTTGCTGATCTCGACGTTCGAACGGAACTCCGAATGGCAACCCAGTCCCTGGTACCGGGACCGGACCTCGGCGAACGTGGAGGACATCGCATGACCGTGCTACTGGCAGTGTCCGGCGTGCTGCTGGCGTCGGCAGCCGCGCTGCTGATCTTCCGGGCTCTGGCCGGACCGAGTTCCCTCGATCGGCTGGTGGCCATGGACTGTGTCCTGGCCCTCACGCTGTGCGGGATCGCGGTGTGGGCCGTCTACAGCCGCGACACCAGCATCGTTCCTGCGCTCGTGGCCTTCTCCCTGGTGGGCTTCATCAGTTCGGTGTCCATCGCTCGCTTCCGGGTGCGTGACGAATGATCACGGACATCCTGGAAGTGGTCGGACACATCCTCATCCTCCTCGGCTCGGCGGTCTGCCTGGCCGGGGCGATCGGCGTCGTGCGCTTCCGCGACACCCTGGCACGCATGCACCCCGCCACGATGCCGCAGGTGGTGGGCGTCCTGCTCGTGCTGAGCGGGGCCATCCTCAACCTGCGCGGGAGCGTCGACATCTGGATGCTGGTGCTCGCGTCGATGTTCATGGTGCTGACCGCACCGGTCGTCGCGCACCGGGTGGGCCGGGTGGCCTACCGGGAGCAACTCGGTCGCGACGGCCTCCCGATGCCGGAGGAACTGCCCTCGGAGTGACGTCCACCCGGCCCTCGGGTCGACGCCGACGTCACGCGGCCTCGTTCGTCTTGTCCGCCCGGGACGGTGCACCGGATCCGGATCGAGCGCCCTCGGGGTACGCGCCGGTGCCTGCGAACGTGACGTGGAAGGCCACCGCCACCACCACCAGCGAACCGATCAGCAGGGGCCCGGCGAGCAGCGCGTGCTCCGCCATGAGGTGCGGCAGGTACCGGTAGGCCGCCAGCTGCGCGGCCAGCACCGCCGTGCCGCCCGCGACGAGCCTGATGCGGAACCAGCCCCATCCGCGGTCGGGGTCGCGCAGCGCCGCCTCGAGTGTCAGGCACAGCACCGCGCCGGAGACGAGGTCCACGCCGTAGTGGTAGCCGAAGCCCAGCGTGGCGGCGAGCGTGCACCCGAGCCATCCGGTGCCGAGGAGCCGCAGCCAGCCGGGGCCGCCGCGGGTGTGCAGGAACAGCGCCAGCGCCCACGCGGTGTGCAGGCTCGGCATGCAGTTGCGCGGGGTGATCGTGTCGAACGGGATCGGCTGCGGGTCGGGATTCCACGGCACCGCACCCGGCCAGAAGGTCCCCACCTGCCAGCCCTCGCCGTGGTCGCCGAATGCGAAGATCGGGCCCACCACCGGGAACAGCATGTAGATCAGTGGGCCCACCAGGCCGATGAGCAGGAAGGTGCGCACCAGGTGGTGCGCGGGCCAGGGGCGGCCCCCGCCGACGTGGCGGAGCTGGTAGACGGCGACGACGATCGCCGCGACGGGCAGTTCGATGTACACCCAGTGCAGCACGGCGTACACCCCGGGTCCGAGCCATTCGAGGACCTGACCGGCCAGCCACGACGGATTGCCCAGCGCGTGGTCGGCGAGCTGGACGTACTCGTCGAGCACCTCCGGCCGGGTCCGCGCGGTCAGCTCGAGCCAGGTGTCGCCGATCTTGACGGAGAGCACGAGCAGCACACCCAGGGCGATGCCGCGCAGCGCACCTCGCCGGGGGCCGCCCTGCAACGCGACCGCGGCGTATCCGGCGAGCAGCACGAGCACGATCGTCGGCCCGTTCCCCGCCGTCAGGGGTCCACCGGTGAGGTACCGTTCGGCCGCGAACGCCGCGTCGAGCAGCACCGCGGCAGTGAGGGAGACGACCCGCAGGCGCGTGGTCAGCCCCACCATCGCCAGCGCGAGACCGGCCCACGGCACGGACGCCGACGTCGGGACGCCGACGACGTCACCGACGAGTCCCGGGATGGGCCCGGGGAACCCGCTGTACCGCGCGACCGCCTCGGCCACGAGGACCCCGAGAATCGCGCCGATCAGAGCGAGGGGAACGAACAGTTGCGGCACATGCGCCGGCTGCGCCTTCGGGCGCTCCACCTCTCGGATCGACACCGACACATGGTAAACAGCGCGTGAACTGCGCGGGAACGCGGCTGCCGGGTCAGGCCCGCAGTTCCTCCACCAGTGAATCCACCACGGCGACGAGGTCGCCGCCGGTCTGCTCCGCGATCCGGCGTTGCCGCTGGTAGGAGGCCCCCCGCACGGGGATCTGCGCCACCTGGGCGAGTTCGTCCGCGCAGCCGAGCCGCGCAGCCGTGGGGGTGAGCTGTTCGAGCAGATCGTTCAGGTCGTCGGTGACGAGCCGTTCGTGGCACACCGGGTCGAGGATCACCTCGGCCTCGAGGCCGTAGCGGGCGGCACGCCACTTGTTCTCCTTGACGTGCCACGGCTGCAGGGTGGGCAGCTGCTCGCCCTGCTCGAGCCGTTCGTCGTAGTACACGACGAGCGAGTGCACGAGCGCGACGAGGGCGGCCAGCTCGGCCTTGTTGGTGATGCCGTCGAACACCCGGATCTCGATGGTGCCCCACCTCGGCGACGGACGGATGTCCCAGTGCATGCCGCCCGGTTTCGTGATGACACCGGACTTGAGCTGATCCTCGATGAAGCTCTCGTACTGTGCCCAGCTCTCGAAGTGGTAGGGCAGCCCGGCCGTCGGCAGCTGCTGGAACATCAGGGCACGGTTGCTCGCGTAACCGGTGTCCACGCCCGCCCAGATCGGCGAGGACGCCGACAGGGCCAGCATGTGCGGGTACTTCACCAGCAGCGCGTTGAGGATCGGGATGACCTTCTCGGCGGAGGAGACACCGACGTGGACGTGCACCCCCCAGATGAGCATCTGCCGGCCCCACCAGCGGGTGCGCTCGATCATCTCGTCGTAGTCCGGGGACCGGGTGACGACCTGGTCGGTCCACTGCCCGAACGGGTGGGTGCCGGCGCAGATCAGATCCACACCCGCAGGATCGGCAGCCGTGCGCAACAGGTCGAGGGACTCGGCGAGGTCGTCGACGGCCTCGGCGACGGTGTCGTGCACATCGGTGACGAGCTCGACGGTGTTGCGGAGGAACTCCTTGGTGAGCCGCGGGGTCTGACCGGCACGCCGCTCGACCGCGTCGAAGACGACGGCGGCGGTGTTGGACAGGTCGCGGGTCTTCTTGTCCACCAGCGCGATCTCCCACTCGACGCCGAGGGTCGGGCGGGGCGAACCGGGAAACGGTACGGGCACGAGTCGATCCAACCACAGGGCCCCGGTGACCGTCGCCGGTCGCCGGGGCCCTGTGGATGGCAGTGTCGGGAGGTCGCCGTCAGGAGACGACGCCGCAGGCGAGACGCTCGCCCGCGGCGGTTTCCTGGTGGACGACGACGGCGGTGCCGTCCCCGCCCTGCAGGTCGTCGAGGGTGAACTCCTCGGTGGTGACGGTCAGCGACCCGGTGCCGTCCTCGCGCACCACGACCGCGCCGAGGTCCCCGCTCTCGGGGACGCTGGTGTTGCCGCCGGCCTGCAGATGCCCGCCCGCGGACAGGTAGTTGCCGGGCTCGCCTCCGGTCGGTGCGGTGGAGTTGGTCTCGCACTTGCCGACCTCGTGGACGTGGACGCCGCGGTAGCCGGCCGGCATGCCCTCGAGGTCGACCGTGACCTCGATACCCCCGTCGACCTCGGTGAAGGTGACCGTGCCGGCGGCCTCGCCGGCCGGGGTCCGCAGTTCGGCGGAGTTGTCCGCGCCGCCGCCGTGGCTACCCGATGCGCCCGCCGTGGCCTCGCCCGGGACGGCGCCGCCGCCGTGGGCCTCGTCGGCACCCTCCGGGGCGGGGGAACCCGTCCACACCGGCGGGGTGGTGCCGGGGGTGTCGCTCGGCTCCTCGCTGTTCGAGCACGCGCTCAGGCCCACCGCAGCGATCGCGACGATCGGGGCCAGGGCACGCCAGGACATGCGACGGGTGGAACTCGAGGCCATCAAACCGCTCCTTCGAAGTGGCGAAAAGTCACCCGATCATAACCGGGCGGCGGACGCCCTCACGGCGAGGTGACGATGACGATGACCCCGGGCGCGGAGTCCTCGATCCCGGCGAAGCGCGGCTGCGCCGTCACCCCCAGCGCCTCGGCCACCGCCTCGGCGGTCTGCCGCTCCCCCGGACCCGTGCCGTAGTACACGGACGTGGATTCGATCACGCCGTCGCTGTAGTTGCCCGTCTCCGAGACGGTGAATCCCTCGTCCTCGAGCAGGCCGGCCGTCTGGGCGGCGAGCCCGGAGACGTTGCTGTTGTTGAACACCCGTACCGGTGCGGCGGCAGTCCCGGGGTTGGTGGTGGCGGAGGCCGTCGTCGTAGCGCCGGCGGTCGTCGTCCGCGCCGAGGTCGCGGCGAACGGCGCCGACGTCACGGAGGTGGTCGCCGGCGCGGCGGCCGGTTCGGTCGCAGGCTCGGGAGCAGAGCCCTCGGAATCGGAGCTTCCGAGCGAGGCCAGGCCGAGGCCCGCGAAGAGGATGGCGAGAGAGATCAGCACCATCGCGAGCGCTCGCAGCGGCGGACCCGACGATTCCGAGGTTGTGCTCACGCTGTCGACCTTAGTTGCCGCGTCCGCCGGAGCACCGTCGTACTCGCACTACGTGGTGATCTCGAACCCGAGCCGGCGCGCGGCCCGGGCCTTCTGCCGGCTCGCGCGCAGGCGCCGCAACCGCTTGACGAGCATGGGGTCCGCCGCCAGGGCCTCCGGCCGGTCCACCAGGGCGTTGAGGACCTGGTAGTAACGGGTCGCGGACAGACCGAAGAGCTCCTTGATCGCCTCTTCCTTGGCACCCGCGTACTTCCACCATTGCCGTTCGAAAGCGAGGATGTCGCGTTCGCGGCGAGACAGACCGTCCGTGCCCGCCGGATCCACGACGGCGGGGTTGTTCTCGGCGTGGTTGCTCCGGTCGGAAACCTGCTCGGATTCGTTACCGATATGCGCTGCTGCGCCGTCCATCTCACTCCTCGACTGCCTCGAATCACACCGGCATCCGATCGGACCCGGGTGTTTCCGAGGGCAATTCAACCACGGTGGTACGACAGGTACCGGCTCAACGGACGGGCGAGTCCCGCCCACTATCCTCTTGCACCATGGCAATACTTCCGATCCGGATCGTCGGTGACCCCGTCCTGCATCACCCGACGAAACCGGTCACCCAGTCGCCGGCCGAACTGGCCCAGCTGATCGCCGACATGTACGAGACGATGGACGCGGCGAACGGCGTCGGCCTGGCCGCCAACCAGGTCGGAGTCGACCTGCGGCTGTTCGTCTACGACTGCCCCGACCTGGACGAGTCCGGCACCGTGGTCCGCCGCCGCGGCGAGGTGATCAACCCGGTGCTCGAGACGTCGGAGATCCCCGAGACCATGCCCGACCCCGACGACGACGTCGAGGGATGCCTGTCGGTCCCCGGCGAGCAGTTCCCCACCGGGCGCGCCGAGTGGGCGAAGGTCACCGGCACCGACGCCCAGGGCGACCCGGTCGAGATCGAGGGCCACGGCTTCTTCGCCCGGATGCTGCAGCACGAGGTCGGCCACCTCGACGGCTACCTGTACGTCGACAAGCTCATCGGTCGCAACGCCCGGGCCGCGAAGAAGACCATCAAGCGGGCCGGATGGGGCGTGCCCGGCCTGAGCTGGGTGCCGGGAACGGTCGAGGACCCGTTCGGCCACGACGACGAGGACTGACGCCCCGGTGACGACCGAGCAGCCCGTGCCCGTCGGCACCCGGGTGGTGCTGCGCTACCGGCTGCCCGCCGGGTACAGCCACCCGATGACCGACGTGATCGGGGAACTGGTCGCCCTCGACCCGGCCGTGGTGGTCCGCACCGCCGACAGCCGTCTCGTGCAGGTCGCGCCCGACGCCGTGGTGGCGCTCAAGGCACTCGGCGCCCGCCCGATCCGCACCGGCGAGATCCGCGCCCTCGAGAACGCCGCAGCCGCCGCCTGGCCCGGGCTCGAGCAGGGGTGGATCGACGGTTGGCTCCTGCGGGCCGGCGCCGGCTTCACCGGTCGTGCGAACTCCGCCACGCCGCTGGGCGACCCGGGCACGGTCGCGGACCCCCTCGACCCGGACGTGCACGCCCGGATGCGCGGGTGGTTCGCGGAACGGGGCCTGCCGCTGCGGCTCCTGCTGCCGGACCGGCTCGCGCGCATCCCGCACGGATGGACCCCGAGCGACGAGGTGCAGGTGCTGGCCGCCGACCTCGACAACGTGCCACTGCCCGGTGTCACCACCCCCGTGGCCGTGAGCCCCCGCCCGGACGCCGGCTGGCTGTCGCTGTACCGGTATCGCGGTGCTCCGGTGCCCGCCGAGGGCCGGGCGGTCGTCGAGTCCGTCCTGGGCGGCGCGCTGGGGTTCGGCCGTATCGGCAGCGACACCGCGACCCTGGCGATCGCCCGTGCCGCGGTCACCGATGCCCCCGACGGGCGGCGCTGGGTGGGGCTGACCGCCGTGGAGGTGGCCGCCGCACACCGCCGGCGCGGCCTCGGCACGCTCGTGTGCGGCGCCCTGCTGCAGTGGGGACGCGACCACGGCGCCACCCACGCATACCTGCAGGTCGCAGCGGACAACGACGCCGCCCGGGGCCTGTACCGGGCGCTCGGATTCGTCGAGCACCATCGCTACCGGTACGCGACGGAACCTGTCCGCCCGCTCGCCTAGAGTGGGACCGTGCGTCTTGCTACCTGGAACGTGAACTCCGTCCGTGCCCGTGCCGACCGGATCCTCGACTGGTTGCAGCGGTCGGGCACCGATGTGCTCGCCATGCAGGAGACCAAGTGCAAGGACGAGCAGTTTCCGTACGAGCGGTTCGAAGAGCTCGGCTACCGGGTCGCACACGTCGGGCTCTCCCAGTGGAACGGCGTGGCCATCGCCTCCCGCATCGGTCTCGACGACGTGCAGATCGGGTTCGAGGACCAGCCCGGATTCACCAAGGACCCGGACGCCGACCCGGCGCAGGAGGCCCGGGCGATCGGCGCGACGTGCGGCGGGGTGCGGGTGTGGAGCCTGTACGTGCCCAACGGCCGCGAACTGGCCGATCCCCACTACGTCTACAAGCTCGAGTGGCTCGCGAAGCTGCGCGCCGACGCCCAGGCCTGGCTCGCCGCCGACCCGCAGACGCAGATCGCGCTCGTCGGCGACTGGAACATCGCGCCCACCGACGAGGATGTGTGGGATCCGGCGTTCTTCGAGGGGAAGACCCACACGTCGGAGCCGGAACGGGAGGCGTTCCGCGCGTTCCTCGACAGCGGCTTCACCGATGTGGTGCGCCCGCACGCCCCGGGCCCGGGGGTGTACACCTACTGGGACTACACCCAGCTCCGATTCCCGAAGCGTCAGGGCATGCGGATCGACTTCGTCCTCGGTTCCCCGGCGCTCGCGGCGCGTGTGGCCGGCGCGGAGATCGACCGCAACGAGCGCAAGGGCAAGGGGGCGAGCGACCACGCGCCGGTCGTCGTCGACCTCGCGGACTGAGACGTCCGGTCCCCGGCCCGGCCCGGCGCGTCAGCGACGACCGGCGGCCGGCTCGAGGGGCAGCACGACGTCCCGATACTCGGGGTGGGCGGTGAGGAAGCGCTGCACATAGGTGCACACGGGACGGACCCGCCAGCCCCGCTCGCGCGCGAGATCCAGGGAGCGGCCCACGAGAACGCCCGCGAGCCCACGGTGCCCGAAGTCCTCGACGATGACGGTGTGCAGGAAATCGACGACGGGATGGTTGCGTCCGGGCACGCCGGAGGGACGATCCGTGTCGAAATACCCGAGGATCCCGACAAGATCCCCGTTCAGGCGTAGCTCGAAGCGGTTCTGATCCTTGTTGTCGGTCACCTCGGTGCGCGGCGAGTTGACGAGCATGATCCCCTCCGTGGTGCCGTAACCGAACTGTGACCTACGCCACTATAGAGCATGCAGGGTGCATCTGCCGAGACGTGTGAGACAAAACTGGACGTTGCCCCGGGACGGTGCCGCGCCGGTGTGGCAGCGCACATCGGCGGCCGCACGCGCGGCCGGGATCCGAGCCGGGGGGCCGGGCCGGCAATCGGACCGGATCGGTAGGGTCGCAGCCGTGAAGCTGCTGCCCCTGCCCCCGAAGGGCCGAACCCCGGTCCGTGCCCTCACCATCGCCGGCACCGATTCGGGGGGTGGGGCCGGGATCCAGGCCGACTCGCGCACCATGGCGATGTGCGGCGTGCACGCCTGCGTCGCCGTCGCGGCCGTGACCGTGCAGAACTCCGTGGGCGTCAGCGGCTTTCACGAGATCCCGCCCGAGACGGTGGCCGCGCAGGTGCGCTGCGTGGTGGAGGACATCGGGGTCTCGGGCGCCAAGACCGGCATGCTCGCCTCCACCGGGATCATCGAGGCGGTCGCCGCGGTGTGCACCGAGGTCGGCATCGGCCGGGACCGGCCGGTACCGCTCGTGGTCGACCCGGTGTGCGCGTCGATGCACGGCGATCCCCTGCTGCACGCGGAGGCCCTCGAAGCGGTGCGGCACACCCTGATCCCGCAGGCCACCGTGGTCACGCCGAACCTCGACGAGGTGCGGCTGATCACCGGTATCGAGGTCGTCGACGACGCTTCCGCGCGGCGCGCCGCCGAGGCGCTGCACGACCTCGGCGCCCAGTGGGCCGTCGTCAAGGGCGGGCACCTGCGCACCTCCGAGGTCAGCACCGACCTGCTGTTCGACGGGGATCGTTTTCTCGAGTTCACCAGTCCCCGCATCGACACCGGCAACGACCACGGCGGCGGCGACACGCTCGCCGCGGCGATCGCGTCGGCCCTGGCCCACGGGTGGTCGGTGCCCGACGCCGTCGCGTTCGGCAAGGAGTGGGTCACCCGGTGCCTCGAGTGGTCGTACGACCTCGGCGCCGGGCACGGCCCGGTCAACCCCCTGTGGCGACTGCAGTCCTGACCCGCCAGATCCCGAGTTCGGGCGGCACACCCTTGGGGGCCGAGGTGAACAGCCCACGCCGATGCGAGCGCACCTCGAGGCCGAGCGCGTCGACCGCGCCGGGCGGCAAGGCGTCGAGCGTCGCGGACGACACCACCACGTGCCCGTTCCCGGCGAGCTCCATCATGCGGGCCGCGACGGTGACGTCGACGCCCAGCCAGTCGCTGCCGATCCGCCGGGGCAGGCCGGTGTGCGCGCCGACCCGGATCTGTGGCCGGTAGCCGTCCACGGTCACCTCGGTCAGGGCGGCGCGGGCCGCGAAGATCGCTTCCAGCGCCCGTTCCGGCCGGTCGAACACCACCATCAGACCGTCGCCGAGCCGCTTGACGATTGTGCCGCCACGGTCGGTGAACGCCGGCTCCAGCGCCCAGGCGACGCCGCAGCAGGTCGAGGGTGGCGACGTCGCCCGCGGCGAGGGACCACGTCGAGAATCCCACGAGGTCGGTGAAGACCACGGTGACCTCCCGGTCGCCGCGCCCGGCGCCGGTGCGTTCGAGCAGCGCCTGCCACGCTTGCAGCACGCCGAAGCCGAGTTCGTGCACCGCGCTCGGCTCGTCGACGTCTCGCCACCTCCCGGCCAGCCGCGCGACCGCCTGCGGCCCGCTGGTCCCCGCCGTGGACAACGGATCGCCGAAGCCGGGGTCGCCGGGCAGGGTGCGTCGCAGCCGCCGGGCCAGCCGGACCAGTTCGGGCCGCCGGTCGACGGCCGCGAATCGGTCCACGAGGCGACGACCGAACCCCGGTGTCTCATCCATCGGATCGGACCTCGGTGCGTTGCGGTCCGACCGGAACCCCGTCCGGTCCCGTGACGGCCCGCGCATACGTGCCGACCCCGTATCCGACGGCCGAGGCGGCGACGGCGAGTGCCGCCCGGTCGATGTTCGCGAGCGTGTCCTGCGGGCTGTGGTAGTTCGGGTCGAACGGTTCCTCGCCCGTGCCGCCCCACTTCTGCGCCTGCTCCGGGGTCTTGCGGTCGTCGGCACCGGAGAACACACCGCCCGCGGGGATGCCCGCGTCCACGAACGGCCCGTAGTCGGAGCGCCCGTCGAAATCGGTGCCGTCGGCGGCGATGCCGCGCGAGGTCAGGTAGGCCAGGAACGTGCGCTCGATGCCCGCCGAGCCCTCCGGTCCCGGACCGGTGCCCACCGCGTCGGAGTCGTCGCCGTCGTAGACGAGGTATCCCGGATTGGGCGAGCCGAGCATGTCGAAGTTCAGGTACAGGGCGATGTCCTCGCGGCCGGCGTCGTCCAGGGAGGCCACGTAGTCGGTGGAGCCGACCAGCCCGACCTCCTCGGCGCCCCAGAACGCGAACCGCACCGCGTTGGTGACGCCCGGTTCGCTGCCGAGTTGCAGCGCCGTCTCGAGCACCGCAGCGACGCCGGTGCCGTTGTCGTTGACGCCCGGGCCCTCCGGGACGCTGTCGAGGTGGGCGCCGACGACGACCACGTCGTCGGTCGAGCCCGTGGCGGTCTGCGCGAGCACGTTGCGCGAGCGCACGCTCTCGATGCGGGTGTCGAGGAGGAGGGTCACGGTGGCGGGGGCAGCGGCGAGCGCGCGGCCGTCGGCGCCGCTGATCCCCGCGGCGGGCACGCGGTCGTCGCCCTCCTCGCCGAGCGTCGCGCCGGTGAGCGCACCGTCCTCGTTGTTGGCGACGAGGAGCGCCGCCGCCCCCCGTTCCGCAGCGACCTGCTGCTTGACGGAGAACGGGCACACCCCGCGGGTGACGAGCACGACGGCACCGGAGACGTCGAGCCCCTCGTAGTCGGAGGCCTCGCACCCGGGCGTGTCGTCGGCGGGCACCGGCACGAGGCGGGCGGTGAGCCCGTCCGGACCGGTCGACGGCGAGAACTCGAGGGCCCGGACCGGCACCGGCGCGCCGGCGACGGTCAGGGTCTCGGCCTCGACGTCGAAACTGCGGACGTCGAACTCCGGGGTCTGCACGTCGAATCCGGCGTCGCGCAGCCGGCCGGCGACGTAGTCCACGCTCGCGTCGTAGCCGGCGGTGCCCACGGCGCGGTTGCCGTCGTGCTCGGTGGCGATGCGGTCGAGTTCGGTGAGATGCCCGACCACCGCATCGATTCCCACGGCCTGCGCCAGCGCGGCCGGATCCACCGGTGGTGGTGGCGGTGGCTCCTCCGAACATGCCGCCGCCAGCAGCACGATCGCTGCGGCGACGCCCCCGGCCCGTACCCGCGCTCCCCGGTTCATCCGCCGAGGATACTCACGCGTCGCGCCGGTTCACCACGAGCAGCGCGGCAGCGAACACCACGGCGACGAACACCGCGAAGTACACCAGCGAACCCCACGGTCCCCAGTGGAAGTCGATGCCCTGATCGCTGCCGAGGAAGTGGTTGGCATTGGCGAACGGCAGGAAGGGCTGCACCTGCCGGCCGAACGAACCGAACAAGGCGAACAGCGACTCGATCAGCAGCGGCCACAGCAACAGCAGCGCGATGGTGCCGGCGGACTGGCGCAGCAGCGCCCCGACGGCGACGGCGAGCACTGCGCACAGCAGCGCGTAGATCGAGACGCCGTAGATCGACCGCCAGGCCTGGTCGCCCTCGAGGACGAGTTCCCGCCCGGCCTCCGGGCCCGCGAGGGCCTTGGCGAGGGCGAACGACGCGAGCGCCAGCACGCCGGTGAGCACCGCGCCGAACAGCCCGATCAGCAGCGCCTTGACGACGAGCACGACGCTGCGGTTCGGCATCGCCTGGAACGTGGTGCGGATGACCCCGAACCGGTACTCGCTCGTCACCGACAGCGCCGCGAGGATCATCAGCACGAGCACGCCGAAGCCGGCGACGCCGCTGACCGCGACGTCCACGGTCGGGTAGAACCGGCCCATCTCGTCGTCGACGGACATGCTCGCCTTGGAGGCGGCGCCGAGGATCGCGGCGAGGCCCAGGCCGAGCGCAACGATCACGACGGTGCACCACCACGGCGACTGGGTGGAGGTGAGTTTGATCCGTTCCGCCTTGACGGTGTCCACGGCCACGCTCGCCGCCCCGGTGTTGTCGACGGCCACGCTCATCGCAGCTCCCCCTTCATGGGCTGCACGGCCGGGTCTCCGGCCACGGCTCCCTGGTACTCCACGTCGTCTCCGGTCAGTTTCATGAACGCCTCCTCGAGCGAGGCGTTCCGGCTCGCCAGCTCGTGCAGCACGACCGAGTGCGCGGCGGCGAGCTCCCCGATCTGCGCGGTGGTGACGCCGCTGACGATCAGCGCGCCGTCGTCGTCCCGGACGGCGTGGCCCTGCCCGGCCAGTGCCGTGCGGAGGGTGTCGAGCTGCGGGCTGCGCACCCGCACCGTCGCCTCCGACGCCCGCTCGACGAACTCCGCGACGGACGTGTCCGCAATGAGCCGGCCCCGGCCGATCACCAGCAGATGATCCGCGGTCTGCGCCATCTCCGACAGCAGGTGGCTCGACACGAGCACGGTGCGCCCCTCCGCCGCCAGGGCCTGCATGAATCGGCGGATCCACACGATGCCCTCGGGGTCGAGGCCGTTGACGGGCTCGTCGAACAACAGCACCTTCGGATCCCCGAGCAGCGCGCCGGCCAGTCCCAGCCGCTGCGACATGCCGAGCGAGAAGCCGCCCGCGCGCTTGTCGGCCACCTCGGTCAGGCCGACGAGCGCGAGCACCTCCTCGACCCGCGAGTTCGGCAGCCCGTTGGATGCGGCGAGCCAGCGCAGGTGGGCCCGCGCCGACCGGTTCGGGTGCACCCAGCGCGCATCCAGCAAGGCACCGACGGTCCGCAGCGGCCGCTTCAGCTGGCGGTAGGGGACGCCGCCGATCAGCGCGGTCCCGGCGGTGGGCCGGTCGAGGCCGAGGATCATCCGCATCGTCGTGGATTTCCCGGCACCGTTGGGGCCGAGGAATCCGGTGACGATCCCCGGCCGGACGGTGAATGTCACGTCGTCGACGGCGACGGTGGAACCGAAGGTCTTCGTCAGTCCGGTCACTTCGATCATGACCCACAGCCTGCCCGATTCGGCCGGATCGCGCCGCGCGGGGTCGTCCTCCGCCCCGACACTCACCCACCGCCACGGTTCAGCAGGCGCGAGTCCCACCCGCGACCGCGCAGGTCCGTCCGGACCGAAGACCCCGCACCGCGCTCACTCCGGCCAGGGCGACATTTCGGCCGGCGACGAGACTTCGCCGGATCGAGGACGACCGGTCCCGAGCCTGCGGTTCACACCGTCTCGGGGACGTGCAGGTGCGCGATGGCGAGCTCGAATTCGCAGGTGTCGAGTATCTCCGCGCCCGCCTCGCGAGTCACTGCGGCCCGGATACCGTCGAGGCGTTCCCTGTGGGGTTCGATCGCCTCGGCGCTGTCGAACGTCACGGACGACACCCCGCGGCCGGATGCGCGGTCGATCATCAGGCTGGCGCTGCAGAACCCGTCGAGTTCCTCCAGCTCGGGCAGTGCGCCCATCTTCCACAGGTCGACGCCGCGGTCCATGTGCGCCGGGTCGGTCTCGACCCACGTGACCCGGCACCAGGCCCCGCGATCCGAACGGTGGTCGCGATGCACGACGGCGATCTCCCACCGCGACACCTCCGTGGTGCCGTGGAAGATCCTGGCCGCGTCGTCACGGAGCATGCGCACCGTGTCCTCGCTGGCGCGCATCGAGTCCTCGTCCCGCCACGAACTGGTCGCGATGCACCGGCCCGTGCCGCGATCGATGAGCAGGGACATGCCGAGGCAGCCCTCGATGTCTGCCAGCGTGGGCATCACGGTGTCGCGTACGTGCCGGATCCCGGCGTCGATGTACGACGGATGCGCGTGAATTGTGGTCGAGCGTGCGAACACGATCGGCACCCTTCTCCTCAGGGCGGTGCCGACGCGGCGCCGCCGGTCGTTGTCGTCCCCCCGGGTTTCACCATGCTCCCCCGATCCGCTGGAGGCAATAGACGGGCGTGCGCCGGCATTGCGGGGCGACCGGTTTCGCACGACCTTCGTCCGCCGCCGCTGCCGCCCTGCGAGCGCGGGCAGTGCCCCCCCGTGCACGACCGTTCTCCGCCCTCGACGAGGCCGGGGGTGCCGCGACGCGTGCGGCACCACCGGGTCCGTCGAGAAACCGACCGTCACCGCCTCACATCCGGTCGCCTCAGGGTTCGAGCGGCGACGAGGCCTGCGCCCAGAACCGCTTCGGGATGCGGCCCGCGTGCCGGGCCCGGAAGCCCGCCTCGACGGCGTGGCGCATCGCCGACGCCATGAGCGCCGGGTCCTTCGCCCGGGTCACCGCGGTCGCCAGCAGCACCGCGTCGCACCCGAGTTCCATCGCGAGCGCGGCGTCGGACGCGGTACCGATGCCCGCGTCGAGGATCACCGGCACCCCGGCGGCCTCGACGATCATCTCGATGTGGTGCGGGTTGGAGATGCCCAGCCCCGTGCCGATGGGCGAGCCGAGCGGCATCACGGCGGCACAGCCGACGTCCTCGAGCCGTCGCGCCAGCACCGGATCGTCGTTGGTGTAGGGCAGCACGACGAACCCGTCGTCGACGAGTTGTTCGGCGGCCGAGACGAGTTCGATCGCGTCGGGCAGCAGCGTGCGTTCGTCGGCGACGACCTCGAGCTTGACCCAGTCCGTCCCGAGCGCCTCGCGACCGAGTTGCGCGGTGAGCACCGCCTCGGCGGCGCCGCGGCAGCCGGCGGTGTTGGGCAGCGGCGCGATGTCGAGGCGGCGAAGCAGATCGAGCACGCCGGTCCCGGACGCCGCGTCCACCCGGCGCATCGCCACGGTGGTCAGTTCGGTGCCGGAGGCGACGAGGGCCTCCTCGAGCACGGCGAGATTCGCGGCCCCACCGGTGCCGGTGATCAGCCGCGAGGCGAAGCTGCGTCCGGCGATCGTCAGGGGCGGCAGGTCGTGGCCGGGGTTGCGCTCAGCCACCCTGCACCGCCGTCAGCACCTCGATCTGCCAGCCCTTCTCGACGCGCTCGGACCACCGTCCCCGGGGGAAGAGGGCACCGTCCACGGCGACGGCGACCCCCCGGTCGGGGAGGCCGAGTCCGCTCAGCAGCTCGGCCATCGTCGGCGCCTGGGCGAACCAGCGCTCCTCCCCATTGACCGTGACTCCCACCGTCGGCGCACCGTTCATCACACTCACTCCTCGGTAAATCGTTGCGGATCAGCATATTTCGCCACAGCGAGCGGTTCGTCCGCGAGCTCCGCGACCACCGCGTCCGCCGTGACCGGGGTCAGCAGCACGCCGTTGCGGCCGTGCCCGGTCGCGGCGATCACCCGCTCGGACAGCCGGCCGATCAGCGGCAGGTTGTCCGGGCTCACGGGTCGCAGCCCCGCACTCGCCTCGTACAGCTCGTACTCGCCGATCGCCGGGAACAGCGCCTCGGCGTCGGCGATGAGATCCCGCACCCCCGCGACGGTGACCTGCGTGTCGTCGGCCTCGTACTGGGTTGCGCCGACGACGAGTCCGTCCGCGCGCGGCACCAGGTACGCGGGCCGGCCGTGCACGCTGCCGCGGACCGTCCGGTGCGGGGCGGGAGCCGCGCCCGGCCGGGTCCGCAGCCGCAGGATCTCCCCCTTGACCGGCCGCACCGGCAGGCCCGGCCACAACCGCGCCGAGGCGGCACCGGCCGCGAGCACGACCCGGTCGGCGTCCAGTTCGGTGACGTCACGCACCGGCTCGTCGACGAAGCTGACGCCGGCCCCGGCGGCAGCCCGTCGCAGCGCGTCGACGAGGACCCG
The DNA here is from genome assembly GCF_016804345.1 of Rhodococcus ruber. Classification (NCBI taxonomy): domain Bacteria; kingdom Bacillati; phylum Actinomycetota; class Actinomycetes; order Mycobacteriales; family Nocardiaceae; genus Rhodococcus; species Rhodococcus ruber. Next base: position 4,550,540 of record NZ_CP044211.1, read on the forward strand.
GTTGTCCACGGCCAGCTCGTCCGGGGCCAGCAGACCCAGACGGATGCGCGGCCCCAGCGACGGCTCGAGTTCGCGCACCTCGGCGCGGCCGAGCACGCGCATCTCGTGCCCCTGCGCCGACACCCACTCGGCGATCGTGCGCAGGTCGGCGGCGTCGGCCGCGTCCAGCGCGACGGTCAGCGAGGCGGTGGAGGTGAACAGGTCGAGGCCGGTCTCCCGGAGCAGTTCGGCACCGAACGCCGGCCAGCGGGCCAGCGACGCGGCACCCAGCTCGAGGACGTGTTCCTCACCCGGCCAGCCCTCCGACAACGGTGCGAGCATCCCCCCGGCCACCCACGACGCCCCCGCTCCCGGGGACGGGTCGTGCACGGTCACGGTCCAGCCGGCCCGGGCCGTGCGCCAGGCGATCGACAGCCCGATCACGCCTCCGCCGACGACGGATACGGTTCCCAACAGTTCGTCCACCTCACTCCCTGCGCCGGCATGATCCGGTTCAGGTGCTGACGGTCGGGGCCGGCAGGCCCCCTCTCAGCCCCGCGATCCCCGGGACTCCCGTGTCGATTCGTTCAGAGCAGAGACTACCGTCTCCGCCGTGACTACCTACCGCGGCAACCGTCCCGCCCCCCGGGAACGCCTCGCGCAGGCCCGGCTCTACCTGTGCACCGACGCCCGTCGCGACACCGGCGACCTGGCCCGATTCGTCGAGGAGGCACTCGCGGGCGGTGTCGACATCGTCCAGCTCCGCGACAAGGGCTCGGCGGGCGAGAAGAAGTTCGGCCCGCTCGAGGCCCGCGAGGAGCTCGAGGCGCTCGAGGTGCTCGCCGCCGCCTGCCACCGGCACGGGGCCCTGCTGGCCGTCAACGACCGCGCCGACATCGCCCTGGCCGCCGGCGCCGACATCCTGCACCTCGGGCAGGGCGACCTGCCCGTGCGGTACGCCCGGCAGGTCCTCGGCGACGACGTGGTGATCGGCCGCTCCACCGCCAGCCGGGCCCAGGCCAGCCTGGCCGACATCGAGGACGGCGTCGACTATTTCGCCAACGGACCGGTGTGGGAGACCCCCACCAAGCCGGGCCGCACCGCAGCGGGCCTCGAGGTGCTGCGGGAGGTGGCCCGGTCGCAGCCGCGGCGGCCGTGGTTCGCCATCGGCGGCATCGATGCCGAGCGGCTGCCCGAGGTGCTCGACGCCGGCGCCACCCGCATCGCGGTGGTCCGCGCCATCACCGCGGCACCGAATCCGCGGACCGCGGCGGCCGCGCTGAAGGCCGCGCTGCCCCGCTGACGGTCCGTCACAGCCGGTCGCGCACCCGCGGCGGCCGCACTGGCGGCGCCGCCCGCTGACGGTCCGTCACAGCCAGTCGAGCACCGTCGACGGCGCCAGGGTCGGCACATCCCCGGGCAGCCGGGCGCGCAGTCCCCGGTCGGCCGTCACCACCACGGTGAGCACCTGGTCCAGGACCGCCGACGTGCCCTTCGCCAGGACGGCCAGTTCGTCGTCTCCGCTGCCGGCGGCGGTGTGCACCAGGGTGCGGTCGTCGTCGATCACCGCCGCGCGGGCCTGCCCCTCGAGGACCGCCTCGATGCGGCTCACCCAGCCGAACGAGCCGCCGGGCAGCTCGACGGTGCGGGGCACCGACTCCGCCAGCTCCGCGAGCAGTCGTGCGGTGGCGCCCGGCCGGTCGCGCCACCAGCCGTTCGGCCGCGCGCCGAGGACGTTGGCCGTGTCGAGCAGCATCCGCACCGCCCGGGTCCGCAGGTCCGGCCAGGCGGCCGCGAACCCGGAGTGCAGGGGCATGGTCTCGACGTCCGCCTCCGGCACCCAGCGCAGTTCGGTGCTCTCCCCGTTGAGGGTCGTCTCCATCGGGCTCGGGGTGTCCGCGACGACCGTGGTGTACGTCCATCCTCCGTCGACGCCGGAGGTGACCCGCTCGGTGCGCACGCTCACGGCAGCCGGGTCGATCCCGGTCTCCTCCTCGGCTTCCCGTACAGCCGCGACGACGGGACTCTCGTCGCTGTCGCGGGCGCCGCCGGGCAGCGCCCACGTGCCGCCCTGGTGGCTCCACGCCGCGCGGTGCTGCAGCAACACGGCCGGGGTGCCGTCGGGCAGCGGTGCACGCAGCAGCAGCCCGGCCGCGCCGAATCTGCCCCACCGGCGACCACCGTCGGGTCCGACGGCCCAGCCGTCCCCGTCACCTCGCATCGCGTCCGCCTCCCTGCCGCCCGGTCGCAGGCCGCGAGCCGGGCGTCCACCGTCCTCGGACGGCAACAACATCCCAGTACTGCTTATATGCTCGCCACACACAGTGCCACATCGGAAGGGGTGCTCTCGTGGACGTGCGCGTGACCCCCACGCTCGGCGCGGTCGGGGGTCGCCTCCAGCGCGGCGACGTGTCCGGTCCCGTCGTCGACCACGACCGCCGCGCCGACGACTGGCGCGCCCTGCTCCGATCCACCCCCGTCGCACTCTTCACGCTCGGCGCCCTGCTGCTGATCCTCCTCATCGTCTCCGGCATCGTCGCAGGTCAGACCGTGACGAGCCGGCAGGCCACGCACAGTCGGCTGCTCACCTCCGTCGAACCCCTCGCCGACGCCGCCCAGAGTCTCTACAGTGCCCTGTCCGTCGCGGACGCGGCCGCCGCCACCGGCTTCATCGCGGGCGGTATCGAACCCGAGGAGGTGCGGGAACGCTACACCCAGGCCGTCGGCGAGGCGTCCACCCAGCTCGTCGCCGCGGCCGGCGGAATCGCCGCGGACGACAGGGTGGGCGCCCGGTTGGTGGCGGACATCGCCGGTCGGCTCACCGTCTACACCGGCCTGGTGGAGACGGCTCGTGCGAACAACCGCGTCGGAAACCCCGTGGGCGCCGCCTACCTGGGCGAGGCCTCGCACCTGATGCAGTCCGAACTGCTGCCGATGGCGCAGGAACTGTACGAACGCAGCTCGTCCGCCGTCACGTCCACCCAGCGTGCGGCCGTGCAGCCGCCGTGGACGTCGATCGGGATGCTGCTGGTGACGGTCGTCGCGCTGACCGGCGTGCACGTGATCGTCTCGCGGATCAGCCGCCGCACCCTGAACCTCGGTCTGCTCGCGGCCATCGCCTCGACGGGGATCCTGCTGTGCTGGCTCCTCGTTGCGGGACTGATCTCGTCGAGCGCCACCCGGAACGCCGTCGAGCGCGGCGGCGAACCGCTCGGGGTCTTCACCGACAGCCGGATCCTCGCCCAGCAGGCCCGGACCGCCGAGACGCTGCAGCTGGTCCGGCGGGACGTCACCGGCGAATACGACGCGATGTTCGACGGCAGCATGGACCGTCTCGACGAGTTGCTCACCGGCTCCGCGGCGGCCGACGTGGAGACCCAGGCCGAACCCGCCGGCCGCGCCGCCGAAGCGCGCACGGCCTGGCTGGCATCGCACGACCGCGTGCAGGCGGCGCTCGACCGGGGCGACTACCCGGCTGCCGCGATCCTCGCCACCGGCCCCGGGCCCGACGAGGCGGCGGCCCAGTTCCACGCCGTCGACCGCGCCCTCGAACGGGGCATCGACCTCGCGCGCGCCGAACTCCGCGGCAACGAAGTCCGCGCCGCGGACACGCTGTCCGCGCTCGCACCGGCCGCGTGGGTGCTGACCGTGCTCGCGGGGATCGGCGTCGTGGGAGGACTGGCGCCACGGATCCGGGAGTACCTGTGAACATCCGCAACGCCCTCCTCGCCGCCGTCGTCGCCGCGGCCGTCCTCACCGGTGGGTGCGCGACGTCGCAGCCGGAGATCGTCGTCGGCCCCGACGTGTCCTACACCGAGCCGCCGCTGCCGGAGCGCGCCGCACTCGCGCCTACCGACGTGCCGATCCCCCCGGAGCCGGACTGCGGCGACCCGACCGCCGGGCTGCGTCCCGACGGGGCGACGACCGGGCCCGCCCTCGATGCGATCCGGGCGCGCGGGCGCCTCGTCGTCGGGCTCGACACCGGCAGCAACCTGATGAGTTTCCGCGACCCCTCGACCGGCCGGATCGCCGGGTTCGACGTGGACATCGCCCGCGAGATCGCCCGGGATCTGCTCGGCAGCCCGGACCTGCTCGACTTCCGGATCCTGAACTCCGCGGACCGGGAGCAGGCCCTGCAGGATTCCACCGTCGACATCGTCGCGAAGACGATGACGATCACGTGCGCCCGACGTGAACGCGTCGACTTCTCCACGGTGTACTTCGTCGCCCAGCAGCGTGTCCTGGTGGTCCAGGGCTCCGACGTCCGGGACGTCGCCGATCTCGCCGGCCGGCGGGTGTGTGTCGTGCGCGGCACGACGTCGCTGATGCGTCTGCGGCAACTGCAGCCGTCCGCGGCGATCCTGACGGTCCCGTCGTGGGCGGACTGTCTCGTCGTGCTGCAGCAGCGCCAGGTCGACGCGGTCAGTACCGACGACACGATCCTCGCCGGGCTCGCCTCCCAGGACCCGTACCTGGAACTGGTGGGGGCGCCGATCGGAACCGAGCCCTACGGCATCGGGATCGCGCAGGGCCGTGAGGATCTGGTGCGGTTCGTCAACGGCACCCTGGAGCGGATCCGTCGGGACGGCACGTGGACGCAGATCTACAACCGCTGGCTCACCGTCCTGGGGCCCGCCCCGGCGCCGCCGCCCCCGACGTACGTGGACTAGAGAGAACCCATGTCCGACACCGACGACGACACCGGACCGGCGACAGCGTCCGCGGCACCCCCGGATTCCGGTCCGGCCACTGCACCGGCGGCCCCGCCGGAGTCCGGTCCGGCGACCGCACCGAGCGCCGGCCCGGGAACAGCACCGAGCATCGGTCCGGGAACGGCACCGAGCATCGGTCCGGAAACAGCACCGAGCATCGGTCCGGAAACAGCACCGAGCATCGGTCCGGAAACAGCACCGAGCATCGGTCCGGAAACAGCACCGAGCATCGGTCCGGAAACAGCACCGAGCATCGGTCCGGAAACAGCACCGAGCATCGGTCCGGAAACAGCACCGAGCATCGGTCCGGAAACACAGCGCAGCCGCCAGGCGAGCGTGCCGTCGCAGCGGTCGTCCTCGCGCCGCTCCCGGTCGCGGCTGCCGTCGCGGCGACGTCTCGCAGGTATGGTCGACATCCCCGTCCCGACCCCCGTCGATCCCGAGTCCGTCGTCCTGCGCGACCCGCACGTCGCCGAGGGCAAACGGTTCTGCTGGAAGTGCGGCAAGCCGGTCGGCCGCAGCACCCCCAACGGACCGGGCGCGACGTCGGGCCGATGCCCTTCGTGCGGAACCCCGTTCGAGTTCACTCCGATGCTCGCGGTCGGCGACGTCGTCGGCGGACAGTACGTCGTGCAGGGCTGTCTCGCCCATGGCGGTCTCGGCTGGATCTACCTGGCGATCGACCGGAACGTCAGCGATCGCTGGGTGGTCCTGAAGGGTCTGCTGCACTCGGGAGACGCCGAGGCGCAGGCCGTCGCGCTGGCCGAGAAGCAGTTCCTCGCCGAGGTGACGCATCCGAGCATCGTGAAGATCTTCAACTTCGTCGAGCACCCTCGCCCCGACGGCAGCCCGATGGGCTACATCGTCATGGAATACGTCGGCGGGCACTCGCTGCGCGAGGTGCTCGACACCTGCCCCAAGCCCGCGCGGATGCCCGTCGAGCAGGCCGTCGCGTACGTCCTCGAGATCATGCCGGCGCTGAGCTATCTGCATTCGGTCGGGCTCGTCTACAACGACCTCAAGCCCGAGAACATCATGGTCACCGAGGAGCAACTCAAGCTCATCGATCTCGGTGCCGTCACCGGAATCGAGGACTACGGCTACCTGTACGGCACGCCGGGCTACCAGGCCCCGGAGATCGTGCGCACCGGCCCGACCGTGGCGTCCGACATCTACACCGTCGGCCGGACCCTCGCCGTGCTGACCCTCGACATGCCGTGGAAGCAGGGGCGTCCGGCCGACGGCCTCCCCACGCCGGCCGAGGCGCCGCTGCTGGCGGAGTACGAGTCCTACCACCGGCTGCTGCTGCGGGCCACCGATTCCGATCCGCAGCGGCGGTTCGAGTCGGCCGACGAGATGGCGAGCCAGCTGACCGGTGTCCTGCGCGAGATCCTGTCGCAGCAGACCGGCGAGGAGCATCCGGGGCTGTCGTCGGTGTTCAGCCGGCAGCGGACGACGTTCGGCACGGACGAGGCCGTCGGGCGCACGGATTCGATCGTCGACGGTGTCGAACGGGACGAGAACCTCGCGGCGCGTGATGTGGCGGCGGCGTTGCCCGTTCCGCTGCTCGACCCGCTCGATCCGAGCGCGGCACTGTTGGCGGCGGCGGTGCACAGCGAACCTCAGCAGACCCTCGACGCGCTGCGCCACGCGCGCGACAACGGCATCGAGCGCGTCGTCGGCACGGCCGACGTCTCGTTCTCCCGGGAGATCACCCTCGCCGAGGTCCGCGCCCATCTCGACCTCGGGCACGGCGTGCGCGCCACCGAGATCCTGGGCAAGCTCGAACGTGACCTGGGAGCGGACTGGCGCATCGACTGGTACGCCGGTCTCGCCGAGTTGATCAACGGCGAATACGAGTCCGCCTTCGGCAGATTCGAGAAGGTGCTCGCCGCGACGCCCGGCGAGGCCGCACCCAAGCTCGCCCTGGCGGCCACGGCCGAACTCATCCTGCAGCATTGGGAGAGCGACGATCCCGGTGCCTGGCGCGCGTTCTGCGAGAACTACTACCGCACCGTGTGGCGCACCGACCACAACGTGGTGAGTGCCGCGTTCGGTCTGGCGCGGCAACTCACCCTCCGCGGCGATCGGGCAGCCGCGATCGCCGCTCTCGACCAGGTGCCGCCGAGTTCCCGGCACCACGCCGTCGCCCGGATGACGACCGTGCTGATCCTGCTGCACGACCGTCCGGTCGAGGAGATCGAGGAGGCCGACCTGCGCGAGGCCGCGCGGCGGGTGGCGACGTTGTCGCCCGAGGAGGGACGGCTTCTGCAGATGCGCACCCTGGTGCTCTCGATCGCTCTCGACTGGGTCCGCGCCGGGCACTCGGCACGGCGCGAATCGGACCCGATTCTCGACGTCCCGTTCGACGAGAGGGGTCTTCGCAGCGGTACCGAGACCGGTCTGCGGGACCTGGCCCGCAACGCGCCGACCCGCGCCCACCGCTTCACGCTCGTCGACCTGGCCAACGCCATCCGCCCCCGCAGCCTGCTGTGAGCGAGCGGGCGGATCTCGCGGCATCGGCCGAGTAGGCTCGACGACAACCTCCCGCTCGGCGCGGGGGTCGCCCGATCACCGTCCCTGTGGACAACTCCGAAGTTGTCCACAGTCCGGCGAGGTGGGTTCCGCAACGGCCGGACGCCCTGCATCGTGTGCGTCCGTGCATTCCTTCGACGCTCCCTTCCGGGGCACCGAGGCTATCGCGTCCGGTGCGCTGACCGCCTACGAGTTGCGGCACGGATTCGTCCGCCTGCACCGCGATGTTTACGTGCGGCGAGGTGTCGCGCCTACGGCACGCAACAGGGCCCGGGCGGCGTGGTTGTGGTCGGCGGGCAGGGGAACGCTCGCCGGACTGTCGGCCGCGGCGCTGCACGGGACGAAGTGGATCGACGGCTCCGCCCCGGCGGAGCTGCTTCGGGCCGGTCACGTGCGTGCGCCCTCCGGCATCGTCGTCCGGCAAGGCATCCCGGACGACGACGAATTGTGCCGCGTGGACGGAATGACGGTGACAAGTCCGGCGCGGACGGGGTTCGACCTCGGCCGCACTGCGAAAGGGGACCGTGCTGTCGAACTCCTCGACGCCTTGTGTCACGCCACCGGTGTGAAGCCTGCGGAGATCCGCGAGCTCGCCTGCCGGCACGCGGGAGCGCGTGGGGTGTCCGCATTGCGTCAGGTGCTCGAGTTCGTCGACGGCGGCGCCGAGTCCCCGCCCGAGACACGGACGCGCCTGCTGCTCGTGCGCGGCGGGCTTCCTGTTCCCGAGACCCAGATCCACGTCCGTGCCGCGGACGGACGACTGCTCGCCCGCGCCGACCTGGGGTGGCGATCCTGGCGGGTTCTCGTCGAGTACGACGGCGGACACCACTGGACGGACCCCGCCCAGCGCACCCGGGACATCGACCGGTACGCGCTGCTCGAGTCCGCGGGATGGCGGGTCGTCCGAGTCGACGCTCGACTGCTCGCCGAGCGCCCGGACGTCGTGCTCGAGCGAGTACGGGCGGCGTTGCGGGCGGCCGGCGCCCGGTGGTGAGGAAGCGAGCGGGAGGATCTCGCGGCATCGGCCGAGTGGCCTCGACGACAACCTCCCGCTCGGCGCAGAAACGTCCCTCTCGCCTACACCAGCGCCGCGGCCGCCCGCGCGATCGCGAGCTCCTCGTCGGTGGGGATCACGAGGACCTCCACCTGCGACGTGTCCGCCGAGATGCGTCGCTCGCCGCGCTCCGGCGCGACGTTGCGTGCGTCTTCGACGACGATGCCGAGGCGTTCGAGGCCGGCGAGGGCGTCGCGGCGGACGTCGACGTTGTTCTCGCCCACCCCGCCGGTGAACACGACGACGTCGACGCCGCCGAGTTCGACGAGATATGCGCCGAGGTACTTGCGCAGCCGGTGCACGTAGACGTCGTAGGCCAGCTTCGCGTCCTCGGAACCCTCGGCGACGAGCCGCAGCAGCGCCCGGAAGTCGTTGACACCCGACAGGCCCTTGAGCCCGGAGCGCCGGTTGAGCAGGCCGTCGATGGTGTCGACGTCCATCCCCGCGCTGCGATTCAGATGCAGCAGCACGCCGGGATCGATGTCACCGCACCGGGTTCCCATCACCAGACCTTCGAGAGGGGTCAGTCCCATGGACGTGTCGACGGGCCGGCCGCCGGCGATCGCGGAGGCCGACGCACCGTTGCCGAGATGCAGCACGATCTGGTTCAGCTCCGACAGCTCGCGTCCGAGGAACCGCGCCGCACGTTCGGACACGTACTGGTGCGACGTGCCGTGGAACCCGTACCGCCGGATTCCGTGTGCCCGGGCGACGTCCCGGTCGATCGCGTAGGTCGCGGCTGCGGCGGGCAGGGCGTGGAAGAACGCCGTGTCGAACACCCCGACGTGCGGAATGTCGGGCAGTTCCTCGCGCGCGACCTCCATGCCGATGACGTTCGCGGGATTGTGCAGCGGCGCAAGAACGGACAGTTCCTCGACGGTGCGCACCACGTCGTCGTCGACGAGGGTGGGCTCGTGGAACACCTCACCGCCGTGGACGAGCCGGTGGCCGACGGCGATGATGCCGGCCTCGCGCAGGGGCCGGCCCAGTCCCTCCACCCAGTCGAGGACGATCCGCAGTCCGGCCCGGTGGTCCTCGATGGGACCGACGTGTTCCTCGGTTCCGGTGGTGTGGTGGAACACGACCCGGCCCTCCGGCTCGCCGATCCGCTCGATGAGACCGTGCGCCACCGACTCCCCGGTCCCGGGGTGGACGAGCTGGAACTTGATCGACGACGAGCCCGAGTTGAGCACCAGCACGGTGCCTTCCGTCCGGGCGCTCATTCGTCGACCTCCTGCGCCTGGATGGCGGTGATCGCCACCGTGTTCACGATGTCCTGGATCAGCGCCCCCCGCGACAGGTCGTTGACGGGCTTGCGCAGGCCCTGCAGTACCGGCCCGACGGCGACGGCTCCGGCGCTGCGCTGCACGGCCTTGTAGGTGTTGTTGCCGGTGTTGAGGTCCGGGAAGATGAACACGGTCGCCCGGCCGGCGACCTCCGAGCCGGGCAGTTTGGCGCTGGCGACGGACGGTTCGATCGCGGCGTCGTACTGGATCGGTCCTTCCACCGGCAGATCCGGCCGGCGTTCGCGCACCAGGGCGGTGGCGGCGCGGACCTTGTCGACGTCGGCGCCCGACCCGGATTCGCCGGTCGAGTAGGACAGCATCGCGATGCGCGGTTCGATGCCGAAACGGGCGGCGGTGGCGGCGGAGGAGATCGCGATGTCGGCGAGCTGTTCGGTGGTGGGGTCGGGGACCACCGCGCAGTCGCCGTAGGCGAGCACCCGGTCCGACAGGCACATGAGGAAGATGCTCGACACCGTGGACACGCCGGGTTCGGTCTTGACGATCTCGAAGGACGGCCGGATGGTGTGGGCGGTGGTGTGCGCGGCACCGGAGACCATGCCGTCGGCAATGCCGAGATGGACCATCATCGTGCCGAAATACGAGATGTCGCTCATGATTTCGCGGGCGCGTTCGATCGTCATTCCCTTGTGGGCACGCAGCCGGGCGTATTCCTCGGCGAACTGCTCGGCGAGGTCGGACGATCTGGGATCGAGCACTTCCGCGGCGCTCAGGTCGACGCCGAGTTCGGTGGCCCGGCGCCGCACCTGGGTCTCGTCGCCGAGGATCGTCAGGTCGGCGATCCGGCGTTGCAGGACACGGCCCGCCGCGCGCAGGATCCGATCGTCGTCGCCCTCGGGCAGCACGATGTGCCGGCGCCGGCGGCGTGCCCAGTCGATGAGCTGGTACTCGAACATCTGCGGGGTCGTGACGGACGGCCGGGGCACGTCGAGGCGGCTCAACAGCTGATCGGTGTCCACGTGCTGTTCCATCAGCGCGACGGCGGTGTCGATCTTGCGGTGCGCGCCGAGAGCCATGCGGCCACGCGTCCGGTCGGCCGCCGACGCGGTGTCGAAGGTTCCGAGGCTCGTCGTCAGGATCGGCAGGCTGGGCTTGAGCCCGGCGACGAGCTGCGCCACCGCCGGGTGCGGCAGGAGCCCGCCGTTCATGATGATCCCGGCCAGCGACGGAAACCCCTCGGCCGCATTGGCATTGACGAGGGCGAGGAGCACGTCGGAGCGGTCCGCGGGCGCGATGACCACGACGCTCTCGGTGAGGCGTTCGAGGATGTGCTCGGCGGTCATGCCGCCGACCATGACGCGCAGCGCTTCGCGGTGCAGCAGTTCCGGGTCACCGCTGTAGAGTTCGCCGTCGACCGCGGTGAGCAGTTCCCCCATGGTCGGCGCGACGAGGATCGGCACCTCCGGCAGCGTCCACAGCGGCACCCCCCGGTCGCCGACGGCCGCGGCGATCTCGTCGAGCCGGTCGGCGGGACAGCGGTTGACGACGATGCCGGTCAGGTGGGCGTGCTGGGCGGCGAGTTCGGCGGTGCACACGCCGGTCAGTTGCGCCACCTCGTCGGGGGTGCGCCGCGAGCCACGCAGGACGAGCAGGACGGGCGCGTCGAGATTCGCGGCGATGCGGGCGTTGTAGCCGAGTTCGCTGGGGTTGGCGATCTCCGTGTAGTCGCTGCCGACGATGACGACGGCGTCGCAGCGGTCCGCGACGGCGTGGTACTTGACGACGATCTCGCTGAGGGCGGCCTCGGGGTCGGCGTGCACGTCGTCGTAGGTGGCGCCGACACACTCGTCGTAGTCGAGGTCGACGGTGATGCGTTCGAGGAGCAGTTCGAGGATGTAGTCGCGGTCGCCGTCGGAGCGGGCGATGGGGCGGAAGACACCGACCCGCGCGGCGGAGGCGCACAGCGCCTGGAGCAGGCCGAGCGCGACGGTGGACTTGCCGGTGTCGCCCTCCGGGGCGGCGATGTAGATGCTCGACACGGACTCGGCGGCGGCGCTCATGGCTCACACGATAGGCGGCTCGCCGCCGGTGCGTCCTTTGGGCTGCGGGAGCAACCCGAAAGACACACCGGCGGCGGGGCGGTGTCAGTCGGCGAGCGGGTCGAGCGCGAAGTCGTACGTGGCGACCCTGCGCCCGGCGTCGTCGGCCTGGGGGTCGAGGACGAGTTCCGGCTTCGTCGCCGTCGCGACGTCGTCGTCGAGCCACTCACCGCCGGCGAAGTACAGCTGGGTGACGATCGGGTGCCGGCCGGGCGCGGTCACCCGCAGGTGCAGGTGGGCGGGGCGCCACGGGTGCCAGCCGGCCGCCTCGATGAACCGGCCGGTGGGCCCGTCCGTCGGGATCTGGTACGGGGCCGGTTCGATGGTGGTGATCGCGTAACGGCCCTCGGTGTCGGCGACGACGGTGCCACGTAGATTCCACTGCGGCAGGTGCGGGGCGAACTGCGAGTAGTAGCCCTCGTCGTCGGCGTGCCAGATCTCGATACGTGCGCCGTCGAGGCCCCGACCGTCGAGGTCGGTGACCTGCCCGCGCAGGACCAGCGGGGCATGGACGCGATCCTTGTCGCGCATCGGGAGGGTGCACTGTGCGGGTAGTTCGGGGGCGCCCGGAACGTAGTACGGCCCCTCGATGCTGCCTTTGGTGCCGCGGAATCGCCGGGAGTTGACGTCCTCGATCTCGTGCTCGACGAACACGTCGAGCAGCAGGGGCCACTCGCCGCCCTCGCCGACGTCGATGAGCCACTGCTTGAGCACGCGGTACTCGTCGTAGGTGACGGCATGCTTCTGGATCAGCGCGCTGAATCCCGCGAGGGCTTCGGTCGCGATGGCGGACAACCGCTCCGGTGAGGTGTCGGCGGTGAAGCGTTCGCCCTTGAACTTGTCGGTGGCGGCGTTGCCGGAGGCGACGGCGGTGGGGCTTTCGGTGATGGTCATGGTGTCTCCCGGGAAGTGGTCAGGCGCGGCGGAAGTGGGACACGTCGTCGTTGCCGACGAGGTCGGGCACGGTCCAGCCGTCGAGGTCGTACTCGCTCATGAACTGCTCGGCCAGGCCCTTCATCGAGGACACGTCCCCGCGGCCTTCCGCCGCGAAGAGCAGCTCGGCCTTGACGTTCTCGTGGTTGCCGGCGTAGTTGCGCTCGTAGAGCTCGTGTCGGCCGCCGAATTCGGAGCCGATCGAGTCCCACAGCGCCTTCATCACCTTGACCCGGTCCACCGCGGTGATGCCGTCCGAGCCGCGGACGTACTTGTCCAGGTAGGGCCGCACGTCCGGATTCTTGAAATCGGCCGCGGAGGAGGGCAGGTAGATCAGGCCCGACGCGACGTCCTGTTCGATGATCTCCTTGATGCGCGGGTAGCCCTGCATCGCGAACATCCGGTAGGTCAGGCCGTATTCGAGCTTCGGGATGACGGTGTCCCCGATCCACGGCTCCGGGTTGTTGACCATCGCGTCGGTGAGCGACCAGAACAGGTTGCGCCAGCCGATGACCTCGCCGACGCGGGTCTGCACGCCGCGGAACCCGCCGGCGCCGGTCGCGTCGAGGGCCTTCATCAGCAGGCCGGCGATGAAGTCGAGCTTGACCGCCAGACGGGTGCAGCCCTGCAGGGTGAAGCGCTGGAGGAAGCCGGAGCCGCCGAGGAAGTTGTTGATCTTCTCCACGTCGCCGTACATGAACACGTTCTCCCACGGCACCAGCACCTTGTCGAAGATGAAGATGGCGTCGTTCTCGTCCATGCGCGACGAGAGCGGGTAGTCGAACGGCGAGCCGACGACATTGGCGTTCTGCGAGTAGGAGGCCCGGGAGATGAGCTTGATGCCGGGAGCGTCCATCGGCACCGTGCAGATCAGGGCGAATTCCTTCTTCTTGATCGGCAGGCCGTAGTGGGCGATGAAGTTGTAGTTGGTGATCGCCGAGCCGGTGGCGACGACCTTGGCGCCGGAGACGATCAGGCCGGCGTCGGTCTCCTTCTCGACCTTCATGAACACGTCGCCCACCTCGTCCGGGGGCAGCGACCGGTCCACCGGCGGATTGATGATGGCGTGGTTCCAGTACAGGACCTTCTCCTGCGATTCGCGGTACCAGCGCTTGGCGTTGTCCTGGAACGGCGAGTAGAACTCGTCGTTGGCGCCGAGCGTGCCGAGGAAGGACGCCTTGTAGTCGGGGGACCGGCCCATCCAGCCGTACGTCATCCGCGCCCAGGTGGCGATGGCGTCGCGGTCGGCTCGCAGGTCGTCCGCGGACTTCGGGGTGCGGAAGAACGGCATTGTCACCCCGCCGTTGCCGGTGTCGGTGGGGGTGGTGAGGGTGCCGACGTGCTCGCCGGTGTGCAGCGCGTCGTACAGCCGGGCGGTCATGCGGATGGAGTTGCGGAACGCGGGGTGGTTGGTGAAGTCCTTCACGCGCTCGCCGTGCAGGTAGATCTCGCGGCCGTCGTCGATCGACGCAATGTACTCGTCGCCGGTCATGGGCCGGGCGGCGAAGTTCTGCTGCTGATTGGCCGGGTGGTCCGCGGCGACGTTGACCTTCGACCGGTCCACGGTGCCGGTGGCGGGGGCTGCTTCGGTGGTGGTCATGCTCTTCCCTTCGAGAGAGGCGGGCGTGGGATCAGGAGGCAGCGCGGGCGAGCTGCGCGGGCAGTGGGGTGAATGTGGCTGTGGCGTCGAACCATCCGCTGTGCGGATCGTCGAGGCACCCGTTCCATGCGGTCGAGCCGGATCGGTCCCCGAGGTCGTGGAAGGTGCTGCGGAAGAACAGGAGCGGGTCCTTCTCGGCGTCGACGGAGGCGTCGACGATCTCGCCGACGAAGATGACGTGGTCGCCGCCGTCGTACTCGGCCCACGGCCGGCAGATCAGGGTGGCGGCGTTACCGGGGAAGGCGGGTGCGATCCCGGTGTCGTCCCAGTCCGGTGCGACGGCCTGCGGCCTGCCGGCGAAATGCAGTGCGGTGGAGAGTTGGTCGGCCGACAGGATGTTCACGGCGAACGGCGCGTCGGTGAGGTAGCCGCACGCCTTCGACGTCCGCGTCAGCGTCACCTGGCACAGCCTCGGCTCCAGCGAGACGGCCGTGAAGGCGGTGACCGTGGCCCCGTGCGGGGTGCCCTCGGCGCCGGCGCACGTGACCACCGTGACCCCACTGGCGAACTGGCCGAAGATGTTGCGAAGTGCTCGCTGGTCCATGGGGAGACCGCCTTCCTGCACGATGTGCGATTGCGGGTCGATCCGGAACGAGAACCAACGTATGACCCGGATCACACTCCGTCGATCCGCGTTGCGAAGGGGCGATCCGCATTGCGAAGCGGGCTCGGACCAGGCCGGATCGACCGGGCGACACGTGACCGTCGTCACAGTACGGTGCTAGCGTGGGGAGTTGCCCACACACCGGCACAGCACCAGTTGGGAGGGTTGGAAGGGCGAATGCGAGCACCGGAGAGCCGCGGCTTCACGGACTGGGACGAAGTGCACGACGTGGTGTCCCAGGCGTACTTCCCGCACCAGCTGACGCTTCTCGGCCGTGGGCCCGCAGCCCGCACGTCGCTGGAATCGACCCAGCTCGGCGCCTCGCGGCTGGCGCGGATCGGATTCGGGGTGGACGTGTTGATCCGTTCCGAGCACCCCGGCGCGTACGGCATCAACATTCCCCTGACCGGGCACCTCGTCACCGCCGTCGGCCGCGACGAGGTCGTGTCGGCTCCCGGGCTGGCGACGGTCTGCCCGCCCGACACCCCGACCGTCATCACCCGGTGGAGCAGTTCGTGCGAGATCATCGGGTTCAAGGTCGACCGCGACTACGTGCAGCGCGAGATGGACCGCCTGCTCCCCCGTCCCGGCAGGCGGCTGCCCGCGCAGTTGGATCTGCGGTCCGGCGCGGGGGCCGACTGGTTGCGTCTCGTGCGTGCGATCGCGGACGAGTCGCTGCGGGACAACGTCCTGCTCCGCAGCGACCAGGTGGCCGAGCAGCTGTGCCGCGCCGTCACGACAGCCCTCGTGCTCGCCGCCGCACCGGACGACCGCGACTCCCCGGCCGGAGCACGTCCGCGGACCGTCAAGAGGGTGATGGACGCGATCCAGCAGGATCCGGCGCGTCAGTGGACCGCCGCAGACATGGCCGAACTCGTCGGCGTCAGTGTCCGCCGCATCCAGCAGGGGTTCCGCGAGTGCGTCGGCATGACCCCGATGGAATACCTCGCCGACGTCCGGCTCGAGCGCGTGCACACAGATCTGTCCGTGAGCGATTGCACCGCAACCGTTTCCGATGTCGCGCTCCGCTGGGGCATCATGCACACCGGACGGTTCGCGGCCGCGTACCGGCGCAAGTACGGCGTGAGCCCGTCCGAGACGCTGCGCGGCGTGACCGCCTGATCCCAGGCGCCTCCGCCGCCGGTGTGCCTTTTGGGCGGTCAGGGCAGCCCAAAAGGCACACCGGCGGCGTCAGCCGCGTCAGGCCAACGCACGCAGGCGCGGCGCCAGATCACGCTCGAACAACTCCAGGAACCGCCGCTGATCGTGCCCCGGCGCATGGAACACCAGATGATTGAGCCCGGCCTTCACGTACGCGGCGACCTGCTCGACCGCCTCGTCCGGATCCGACGCCACGATCCACCGCTTGGCCACCTGCTCGATCGGCAACGCATCCGCCGCCGCCTCCATCTCGATCGGATCGTCGATCGAATGCTTCTGCTCCGGCGTGAGCGAGAGCGGCGCCCAGAACCGGCAGTTCTCCAACGCCTTCTCCGGATCGGTGTCGTAGGAAATCTTGATCTCGATCATCTTGTCGATCCGGCGTGCGTCGCGTTCGGCCTTCTCGGCGCCCTCCGCCACCGCCGGCAACAGCTTCTCGGTGTAGAGCTCCATGCCCTTGCCCGAGGTGCAGATGAACCCGTCCCCCGCCCGGCCCGCATACCGCGCCACCACCGGACCGCCCGCCGCGATGTACACCGGGATCCCACCTTCGGGCACGTCGTAGATCGACGCCCCCTTCGCGGCGTAGAACTCGCCGTCGAAGTCGACCCGCTCCCCCGTCCACAACGCCCGCATCAGCCGCACCGATTCGCGCAACCGCGCGAAGCGTTCCTTGAACTCCGGCCACTGGCCTTCGTAGCCGGTGGCGATCTCGTTGAGCGCCTCCCCCGTCCCCACCCCGAGCATGACCCGCCCCGGATACAGGCACCCCATCGTCGCGAACGCCTGCGCGATCACCGCCGGGTTGTACCTAAACGTCGGGGTCAGCACCGAGGTGCCCAGCTGCAACCGCGACGTGCGCTCGCCCACCGCGGTCATCCACGCCAACGAGAACGGCGCATGCCCCCCGTTGTGCCGCCACGGCTGGAAATGATCCGACACCGTCGCCGAATCCATCCCCCGCTCCTCGGCGAGCACCGCCAGCTCCACCAGCTCCCGCGGCCCGAACTGCTCCGCCGACGCCTTGTACCCCAACTTCAGACCCTGCGACACCACGAACTCCTACCCGTCTACGTTTCTCAGTCGGTTCGAGTATGGCCCAGCCGACTGTGACGGGCGCGACGTCACGTCTCGAGTTCGGCCGGATGCAGATGCGGTTGCCAGTCGTAGACGACGCTGGTGCGCAGGAGGATGTCCTGCAGAGACCGCCGGCGCCGGTCCACCGCCACCCACAGCAACCCGAAGCCGAACATCACGCACAGCCAGGCCCGCGCCGCCGAACGAATCCACCCGACGAGGTCGCCGTTGCGGCTGACCACCCGTAACCCCATCACCACCGCACCGAGTGTTCGTCCCGTCGTCGCCCAGCACGCCGTCAGGTACACCACCGCGACACCGACGAACACGGCGACGGACAGCAGGATCTGTGCGTCCGGGAGGGTGAACTCCTGCGGCGAGAACAGCAGTCGCGCGAACAGCACGGCCAGGTAGATCCCGCCCATCACCGTGAGCACCACGCCGAGGTCGACGGCAGCCGCGATACCCCGCGTGACGATCCCCGCCGGCCCGTGCGGCTGCCCGCCGCCGGTCACGCGGGTGCTTCCGGGGTTTCCGGCACGCGTCCGAAGAACCGCCCGACGAACCCGGACACCGCGTCGTCGGCGTGCATCCCTTGGCTGCGGACGCCGCGGACCGCCTCGGTGGACATGGACCCCGTCGACTCGCGGATGATGCTCGGCAGGTCGACCCCTTCGATCACCGCGTTCGCGAGGCCGACGAGGTCGACCCGCCCGATGATCGCGTCCACGTCGATCTTCGCCGCGAGCGCGTCCAGGTCGACGCGGTCGATGATCGCCTCGACATCGATCTTCGCCGCGAGCGCGTCGAGGTCCACGCGGTCGACGATCGCCGCCACGTCCACTCGCGCGGCGACCGCGTCGATGTCGACGCGGGCCAGGATCGGTGCGATCGCGATGCGTGCCGCGACGGCGTCGATGTCCACCCGGTCGAGGATCCGCTCGATGTCGATCCCCTCCGCGAGGACGTCGAGGTCCACGTGGTCCCGCACGACGGCGGTGATGTCCACGACGTCCAGGGCCGCGTCCACCACCCTGCGCACCACGGTGTGCAGCACCCGGTCCGCGATCTCGTCCCCGGCGCGCAGGGTCTCGGCGCCGCGCGACTCGAGGGCGACGAGCGCCGGGTCCACACCCGGTAGCCGGCGCGCTGCGTCGACGCCGAACAGAAGCATGCGACGAATCCCGTCGCCCACGGTGGCCGCGGCCCCCACCGCCACGCGCACCGGGTCCGGGGCGGTCCTGCCGTTCATACCGATATCAAAGCCCTCCGGCGCCCGAAATGCACGTAGTTCCCGATCGGCTGAGGGCCGCCGGCGTTCACGCGGATCGGTCCAGGCCCCGAGCGGTCCGCAGCGACGCCGGGGCGAATTCGACGGTGACGGACCGGGCGCCGGAGTACGCGAGGAGTGCCTGCACCGCCTCGGCGTACCGGCTCCGAGGGTCCGGGATCCGCCGGACGACACTCGGTACCGGAACAACGGGCGCCTCCGAAACGGGCAACAGGATCTCCGCGTCGAGCCGGCTGCGGCTCCCCTCGATCAGTAACCCTTCGGTGACCACCCGGCGCACCGGCACATCGTGCCGCCCCCGGACGTCGCCCACCACCAGTGCCACGTACTCGTCGTCGTCGACGACGACGGTGATCAGACGCCCTCGCCGGGTTCCGACCGTCAGCGGGACGTCCGAGACGAGCCCGGCGCCGGCCGGCGACCCGGACGATTCGGGGACCGGACATCTGTTGGTGTGCAGGATCATTCGTCGCCGGTTCCAGCTGAAGAACGGCTCGTCCATGACGTCCACGACTCTCGTTCCTCCTTCGCGCTGACGAGATGTGCTGTCTCCATCTTCGGCAGGAGGGGCGGTCGTGAACTGTCCCACATCCGGACACGGGTTCGCACCGTGCGAGCACCGGCGGCAGATTCGACGACCGGCGGGGGCCTACTCGCCGGTGAAACCGAACAGGGTCAGTTTCCGGTACAGCGACGACCGGGAGATTCCCAGGGCGCGCGCGGCGTGCACCCGGTTGCCACCGGTTTCCCGCAGGACCTTGGCGATGAGGTCCCGTTCGGCGGACTCGACCGCGTTGAGCTGCCGGCGCGGACCGTGCCGGCACCACTCGGGTAGGTCCTCGACCGTGATGGCACCGGCAGGCCGGTGCGCGACGGCGCAGCGCAGCGCCGCCTCGACCTCGTGGATGTTGCGCGGCCACGGATAGCGTGCCAGCACCCGCATGGCGTCGGGAGCGACGGTGCGGCTCTGCGATCCGGTGATCTTGCGGAGGACCTGGGCCACGACTCCTGCGATGTCGTCCGTGCGGTGTCGCAGGGCGGGAACGTGCACCGTCCGGTCGAGCGCCGCGAGCAGCGGGGCGAGGGTCTCGGAGGGCGGCTCCTCGGACTCCTCCATGGTGGCCACGACGAAGACGTGCTCGGCGACGGGTTCCGCCAGGGTCTCGGCCAGGGTGGTCGTGAGCGGGCCGGGCATCGCCTGGATGTTGCGCAGCACGTACAGGGTGGGGTTGGCGGAGGGCACCGTGAGCCCGGACAGATCGGTCTCGCTGCCGTCCACGAGGATGCTCCGCCCCCCGGCGTACAGGGAGTGGAAGATCTCGGACGCGAGAGAGGCCTTCCCCGTGCCCGGCTCGCCGGTGAGGAGCAGCTTCGCCCCGGCGGACAGGGCCTCCTCGATCTCGTTGCAGGCGCGCATCCACAGCGCGGAGGAACCGCTCGAGCGGAGACGATCCGTGCCGGCCGCGGCCAGACCGACCCGTCCGGAGTGCATGCGGTGCTCGCGAACGCGGTTCGGCACGGACGGCAGCGGTGCCGCGGACGCGGCCGCTTCGGAGACCTCCACGAGGTATCCGGCGGTGTCCTCGCCCGCCAGGATCCGGGTCGCCCGGACCCGGACGGACAGGCCGGTGCTCAGTTCGAGCAGTTCGTCGATTCGCGCGCGGTGCCCGATGACGTAGTCGACGTGTTCACCGACCCGGCGTTGGTCCTCCGGCGCGAGGAGGGTGTGGGCGAGCGGATTCGCGAGCGACATCGCGCTCCCGATCGCCATGAGGGCCGCCCCGCCGCGGGCGTCGGCGCGCACGAACGCGTCGAACAGCGCGTGCTGACGGGCGCTGCGGTCGCGGAACAGATTCTGTTCGATCTCCGCTGCCGCGGTCCGCACCACGGTCGTGAGCAGCGGCGACGAATGCTCGGTGAGGCAGCTGATGTCGATGACGCCGGCGACGCGTCCGCTGAACGGGTCCCGGATCGGTGCCCCGGAGCAGGCGAACGGCTGGAACCGTTCGTGGAAGTGCTCGGCGCCCTCGATCTGCACGGCACGCCCGGATTCGAGCACCGTGCCGACGCCGTTCGTGCCGATCTGACCCTCGTTGTAGTCGAAGCCCGGTGCGAGCGAGACGTGGTCGAGCAGCCGTCCGATGGCCCGGGCACCGTCGAGGCGCATCAGCACCTGCGCCTTGGCGTCGGTCAGGGCGATGCTCACCGGGACGTCGACGGTCTCCTCCGCGAGCCGGTCCAGGACCGGCAGCGAGCACTGGACCAGGCGGGAGGCCCGGTCGACCTCACCCGCGAACCGGACCTCCCCACCGGACGGGCGGACCCCCGCCGCGGCGGAGCGTCGCCACGACGCGGACACGACGGACGAGACCAGCGAATCGTCCGGTTCGCCGGAGTCGAGGAATCCGGCCCGGGCCACCGCCACCCGCAGCCGTCGGTCCGCGCTCTTCACCGGCCGCCCCGCCCCGGTGTGGTCGTGATGCATGTCACGTCTCCAGGGTAGCGCCCGTCCTCCGGCCGGTGCCGCTCCCCGCGGCACCGGCGTGCAGGTCGTCCACGATCAGGCACCGGGGCCGTCGAGTGCGGCCAGCCGGGCGAGCACCGTCTCCGGGACTGCGTCCGCCGGCAGGTGCGCGAGCCGGAACACGCCGTGCGCGTCCGGGACGGCAGCCTCGGCGGCGAGCCAGTACTCGGAGCCGAGGACGTCACCCTCGTGCTCGCCGATCGAGACGGTGTCCTCGTCGCGCAGTCCGATCTCCCACCGGTAGTGCGCGGCCACGTTGGTCACGGGCACGTACGACTGCGGATCGGCCGGCGGCAACGCGGCGGCAGCGCCCGGCGCGATCCGCTCGTCGAGCAGGACCGCCGCGACCGGCACCTCGGCGAAGCCGCGCAGCCAGTCCGCGACGTACATGGCCGCGGCCTCGACACGGTCCGCGTCCAGGTCCGCGACGTCTCCGGGATGGGTCGCCGCCAGCCAGGCCCGCGGTGAGGGGATCTGCAGCAGCAGCGGCAACCGGGTGGTGCCGGCCACCGTGGCGGCGAGCGTCGTCACGGCGCGCGTGGTCGCGGCGTCCGCGAGCAGCGCCCGCAACGCGTACCCGGTCCGGGACCGGGCGGCCATCGCCTCGCCCAGCCGCGGGTCGTCCGCCGCGAGGCGGTAGAACTCGCCGAGATCGAGCAGTGTGACGTCCGGCCGCAGCAGCCCGTGCGCCTGGTTGAGGAAGTTCGACAGCGCGGTGGGATCCGTCCACGGCACGGGGTTGCCGCGGAGCAGGACCCGGCGGCTGTAGTCGAGATGGTCGACGACGAGGGGGACCCGGCGCCCGGAGACCGGCGCGTCGAGAATGGCGGGAAACGAGATGGTCATGATCGTGACTCCAGGGAATGGGTGCCCGCACGGTGAGGGGAGCACACGTGCGGGCACCCGGTTCGGGGTGGATCCGGTGGCCGGAGCGGGCCGGACCGGCTTCAGGACTTGCGGTGGACGATCTCGCCGTGCTTCGACTCGAGTTCCTTCACCCGGGCCGCGAGTTCGGCGATCTTCAGCTCCCGGCGGTCGGGCATCATGATGATCGGCATCCGGTCGATCGTCGTGGTGACCCGCTCGGCCCCGTGGACGGTGAAGTGCGTGGCCGTCAGTTCCTCGGTGTCGCCCCAGGACCCGTAGTACAGCAGGTCCTGCGGCGGCTCCGGCGTCACGAACTTCTCGACGAACTCCCCGTAGGGCACACCGCGCGAGAGCCGGTCGCGCCGCATCGAGGCACGCAGCGCCTCCGTGGCGTCGACGTCCACGACGAAGGTGTCCGGCGCGTACACGACGCCGTAGATGTCGTGCGCCACCTTCGCGGAGATCCGGTCGATCTCGAGATCGGCAACCACGTCCTCCGGGGCGCGTTCGAGCGGATCTCCGTAGCCTCCGCCCGTGCCCTGCGAAATCATGTACAGCTCACCGTCCTTGGCGACGTCGAACTGCAGACCCATGTGGCTGGTGCTGTACTCGGCGCCCTCGAAGGGCTGTTCGTTCATCACCTTCTCGATGGACAGGTCGAACCGTTCCGGGTTGCGGCGCAGTTCGTCGTAGACGTTGACGCCCTTGACCGTCGCGAGGGGGTAGGTGTTGCAGCCGTACCCGCCGAACTGCCCGCTGACGGAGGAGAACTTCGCGCCGGAGGTCACCGTCATGAAGCCCCACAGCGGGGTGCCCTCGGCCGCGACGATCATCTCGTAGCCCATGCCGCCGCGGTACTTGCCGAATCCCTGGTTGTCGCGGACGATCCGCTTGCTCACCAGCTGCATGAAGGGCACCTCCTCCTCCATGACCTCCTGCTCGGCCGTGTCGGCCATCGCGCAGAAGAGCGGGGAGACCGCGTCCTCGCCGTCGCGGAAGGCCTTGGCGCCGCCGCCCATTCCGTTCAGGTCGGCGCACAGGTTGCCGACCTGGTCGCCGTGCTGGGTGACCCCACCCCACAGGAAGGTGTTGATCTGGTTGAACCAGGGCGCGATGACGTTGGAGAACTTCTCCGGGTTGGAGAACTGCAACTTGGCCCAGGGGTTCTGGAGCGCCGAGAAGCCGCGGAAGGAAGCCTGCAGCGACTGGCCCATGGGGGCGTCGTAGCCGGCGTCGGACCACGTGTGCTCGTCGGAGATGATCTCGATGGGGCTCATCGCGGAGGTGCAGCGCGGCAGGTCCGGCCACCAGAACGCGAGGATGGCCTGCATCATCATCGACTTGACCGAGCACAGCGGCGAATTGATGGCCCGGTTCAGGATCTCCGGTCCGCTGCCGCGCAGGTCGATGGTCATCTTGTCGCCCTTCACCGTGATGGAGCAGGCGAGCTTGATGAGGATGTTCTCCTTGAGGGTGGAGTCCATGAACTGGTTGAACCGGACCGTGCCGTCGGGCAGTTCCCGGATGCGCCGGCGCACCTCGGCTTCGACGTCCTCGACGGTGATCCGCAGCGCCGCGACGAACGTCTCCACGCCGACCTCGTCGATGATCTTGTCGACGCGTTCCTGGATGCGCTGGACCGCACCGATCTTCACCTTCAGGTCCGCGAGCTGGAGCTTCGGGTCGCGGACCGAGTGCTGCAGGAAGGTGAGCAGGTCGCGGCGCAACTCGCCGCGCTCGACGATCTTGAACGGGCTCATCCGCAGCCCGTCGTCGAACGGGGTCTCCGAACCGGAGGGCATGCCGCCCGGTTCGCAGGCGCCGTTCTCGCCCTCGTGGATCGTGGCGGCCACCCAGGCGATGATGCGGTCGTCCCGGATGATCGGCATGATCATCGACTGGTCGGTGTTGTGGACGTTGCCGAAGCGGGCGTCGTTGTGGATGAACCCGTCGCCGGGGTGGATTCCGACGGTCGGCTCGTCCTTCCAGTACTTCATGATGTACCGGATCGGGTGGTGCAGGATCGCGGAGAACGCGATCACGCCGTGGCAGGACAGGTAGGTGACGTCCCCGGCCGCGGTGTAGATGGCCGTGGTGAGGTCGCCCCACTTGGCGCCCGGTGCCGCGCCCATCGCCTCGCACATCTCGAAGCCCTCGTCGAGGGCGCCGGCGAGGCGCTTGCGGATGCGGTCCACCTGCAGGGGGTCGACACCGTCGGCGAGGCATTGCTGTTCGAACTCGCTGCGGGAGGTGATGTGGTGCGAACGCATGATGTCGCGATCCGGGCCGAGGAACAGCGTCGTCTCGTCCATGAAGTCGTCGACCCACTGCTGTTCCTGCTCGTTCAGCGATGCCGTCAGGCGCTGCTCCGCAGCGGTTGCGAGGTCGTCGTGAAGTGCGGTCATGGCTGTGTCTCCTGTGCTTTCTGCGCTAGTCCTTGAGGAACCAGACGGCGCCCTGCGGTGAGGGTTCGAGGCGCCAGCCCGGCTCGACGAGGTAGGTCGTGTTCTCGGTGGTGACGATCGCCGGACCGGGAATCACGTGGTGGTGACTCAGCGCGTCGGCGTCGTAGATCGCGGTGGTGATCGCCCGGGGATGCGCGACGAAGTGGACGTCGCGGTGCCCGACCGGGGCCGGCAGCGTCCGTTCCCCGTCGTGGTGCAGGGAATCGAACTCGACGGTCTCACCGTTGACGTAGGACGCGACGCGAATGGTCTGGACGCGGATGCCGGCCTCGGGTGCGGCCGACCCCTCGCCGTAGCGCTTGGAGTAGATGTCGGAGAACGTGCGGATCAGGTGGAGCACGTCGCCGACCCCGTGGATCCGGTTGATGTCGAACGCCACCGCGGTCGTCACGAGCTGGTTGCCGTAGCGCAGGTCCATCTCGAGGCGGTGCTCGATCGCGCCGTCGCCGACGCCCTGACGGCGCAGGTCCTCCGCGCCCCGGGCCTCGAGCGCGGCGACGATCTCGTTGAACTCGTCGTAGCTGTCGTAGAGCCCGCGGGTGGTGGCGTTGTAGAGCACCACGTGGACGCCGCGTTCGTGGATGTGCAGTTGCTTCATGTTGCCGGCACCGCACGCGGAGAACACGGAGGAGAACGGCGGGGCGAGGATCTTGCGGATGCCGGCCTGGTCGGCGATCCCGCACGCGTGCAGCGGGCCGTTGCCGCCGTAGGCGAGCATCGTGAAGTCCTCCGGCAGGTAGCCGCGCACCCGCAGCTCCTTGGCGATGCCGATCGCCATCTGCTCGTCGACCGATCGCTTGATGACCTTGGCGACGTCGATGACGTCGAGGTCGAGCTCGTCGCACAGCTGTTCCTCGACGGCGAACACCGCGCGCTTGCGGTTGAGCTTGATGAAACCGTTGGCGTAGTTGTCCGGGTCCAGGTAGCCGAGCAGCAGGTCGGCGTCGGTCACCGTGGGGCGCAGCCCGCCGCGGTCGTAGCAGGCCGGACCGGGGTCCGAGCCGGCGGACTCGGGCCCGAGCCGGACCGAGTGGTGGATCCGGTCGTAGCTCGCGATGGATCCGCCTCCGGCACCGAGGGTTTCGAGGTGGATCATCGGGACCGAGACCAGCCAGCGGTCGATCGTGGGCTGGAAGTCGTAGTGCTTGACGCCGCCCGCCGGCACCAGGCCGATGTCGAAGGACGTGCCACCCATGTCGGTGGTGATGATGTTGCCGATCCCCGAGGACTCCGACAGATGCTCGGCGGCGCTGACACCCGCGACGGGACCCGAGTGGATGGTCTGCAGGGCATCGGTCGAGTTCATCTGGGCCATGCCACCGGAGTTGTGGATGATGAGCATCGGCTTGTCGTAGCCCGAGTCCCGCAGGTTGTTCGCGAGCTGGCTCATGGCGTGGAACATGATGCCGTGCAGGAAGCCGTCGACGATGGTGGACGTCGCGCGGACGTACTCGCCCTTGCGTCCGGAAACCTGGTGGCCGAGCAGGACCGGGATCGCGCCGAGCTGATGCTCCGGGTACTCCTCCTGGATGATCTCCATGATCCGCAGCTCGTGGGTGGGATTCTCGGTGGCGTTCACCAGCGACACCACGAGCGCCTGCGCGCCGGCGTCGACGAGCTCGCGCACCATCTCGCGCACGTTCCGCTCGACGAGCGGGACGACGATCTCGCCGGCCGAGTTGACCCGCTCCTGGACCGACCGGATCAGGCTGCGGTGGACCAGCGGGTCGGGGCGCTCCGCGGCCGGAAGGTTCTGCTGCATCGACGGATCGAGGCCCTCACCGTAGCCCCGTCCGCGGGAGAGCGGGATGGTGTCCTCGAAGCCGTGGGTGACGATGGCACCGACGCGCGGACCCTTGCGTTCGATGAGGGCGTTGGTGCCGAGTGTGGTGGCGTAGCGGACCGAATCCACCTGGGACAGCACGTCGTCCCGGTCCAGCTCGGCGCGACGGCAGGCGAGGTCGAGGGCCTCGTTGAAACCCTGGGCCAGGTTGTGGTGAGTGGTGAGGGCCTTGGCCTCGACGTACTTGTCGTCCCAGGCGAAGAAGCAGTCGGTGAAGGTGCCGCCGATGTCGACGGAGATTCGTTTCATGGTGACGGGGTTCCTTGCGGGTCGCGGTGACTAGTGGTGGTTGTGGCGCCGGCCTTCGAACTCGCCCTCGGCGTCCTGGCCGGGGCCGTACGTGACGACCTGTCCGGGATCGGTGCCGCGTTCGAGCCACTGGGCGCGCAAGGCGTCGACGTCCCATTCCATGTCGACGGTCGGGGGGTGTCCGGGCGGGATGTACTCGGTCTCGATCTGGGTGCCGCAGCCGGGGCAGTAGTACTCGAGGATGCGGCAGTAGTTCGGATCCGGCGAGAACGTGAACTCGTAGCGGTCGGGATCGATGATGGGCTGGTGGATCTCGCGCGGGTCGCGGTCGTAGACCAGGGTGCCTTCCTTGTAGTTCCCGCGGGCGCTGCCGAGTTCGTGCCGGCACACCCGGCACACCCACAGTTCGCTGTCGAGGTCGATGACCAGGTATTCGGTCATGGGGATCTGCATGTCGTGCGTCCTTCGAACGAGCCTGCGGTCGAACAGGCTTCGGGATCTGTCGGTCAGTGGGTGTCGGTGAGCAGCAGGTCGCCGCCGGCGGTGACCTCGAACCTCCAGCCCTCCTGCACCCGGGCGGTGAAGAAGGGGCCTTCGACGATGGCCGGGCCCTCGGCGGTGGCGCCGGGCTCCTGGTCGGCCAGCGTGAACACCGGCACCGGTTGCCGGCCGGCGGCTCCGAGCACGGTGCGCTCGCCCGCCGCGCGGGGGGCGCGGGCCTCGGCGAAGGAGCCGTGCGGGAGCTCGATCCGGTTCATCCGGCGGGTGGCCACCAGGGTCAGTGCGGTGGACGCGCCGGGCAGCAGCTCGACGCACTCCCCGGGCTCGTACGGCGTCTCGTCGACCGTGGCGCCGTGCGCATCCTCGGTGGTCAGCGTCCAGGACAGCTCGCAGTCGGTGAGGGCGTGCCCTTCCTGGAACATGTCCCGCTCGGCCTTGGCCAGGAGGTCGGTCACGGCCGCGGCGAGGGTCGTCTCGGTCGTGTCTGCGACGTCGGCCTCGTAGCTCTGCCCGATGTCGGAGAACCCGATGCCGAAGGCGGAGAACACCGCGGCGAGCTTGGGGACGAGCACGCTGCGCACGCCCGCGACCCGTGCCGCGCCGCAGGCACTCATCGGGCCGGCGCCGCCGAACGCGGCAATGGTGGTCTCGTCGGCGTCGGACACCGCGGGGGCGACGGCGTTGCCCATCGCGGTGAAGTACGCCTGTTCCATCGCCAGCAGGGCCTCGTCGAGGGTGAGTCCGAGCGGTTCGGCGACGGTGGCGGTGACGACGGCGCGGGCCCGGTCCGCGTCGAGCGTGAAGTCGCCGTCGAGGTAGGTGGCCGGATCGAGCACGCCGAGGAGGAGATTGACGTCGGTGATGGTCGCGGACGTGCCGCCGAAGCCGAAGCAGGCCGGTCCGGGTGCCGCACCGACGCTTTCCGGTCCGACGGTGATCGCCCCGTCGGTGACGGTGATGACGGAGCTGCCGCCGATGCCGGCCGACTCGACGTTCGACATCGGGAAGGAGGTCGGGATGCCGGCGATGGTGCCGCGGCGGTCGGTGAGGATCTCGCGTCCGGCGACCGTGCCGATGTCGGTCGTGGTGCCGCCGACGTCGATCATGAGAACGTGCTTGAGCCCGTAGATCTCGGCGAGCGCCCGGGTGCCCTCGAGTCCGCCGCGCGGGCCGGACGAGTACGTCTTGAGGGCCACGGACTTCGCGACGCGCGAGGAGGCGCCGTCGTTGCGGTAGATCAGCAGCGGGTTCTTCACGCGGTGGTCGCGCAGCCGGTGCTCGGCGTTGTAGAGGAACCGTTCCATGGTCGGGTGCAGGAACGTGTTGATCACGGCCGACCAGACCCGCCGGGCCGGTGTGCGGTCGGTGGTGAAGTCCCACGAGTACAGGAACGGAACCGACCCGAGCAGGTGGCGCGGGAACTTGCGGAGCAGGATGCCGCGCAGCGTCCGTTCACGTCCGTCGTCGGTGTTCCCGACGGCGACGACGATGCGGGCGGCGCCGTCGGTGGTCAGACGGTTGACCCGGGCGACCAGTTCGCCTTCGAGGTCCGCGGCGTCGGTGTCGACGACGGCGACGCGGGTGCCGACGAGGTCGTCGAACAGCGCCCGCTGCTCGGGGGTGCGGCGCAGCTCGTCGACGAGGGTGGCCGAGTCCGTGACGATGCCGATGCGAGGACCTTTGCGCTCGACGAGCGCGTTCGTCCCCTGCGTGGTCGAGTAGCGGATGTGCGCCGTGGAGTGCAGCAGGGTGGGCAGGTCCTCGGCGCCGTAGATCTCCTTCGACACCTTCGTCAGTCCGTCGAACAGGCACTGCGACAGATCGAACGGTGTGGTGAGGGTCTTGGTGAAGCTGAATTCGTGGCCGTCCCAGGCGCAGATGTCGGTGAGCGTGCCACCGTTGTCGATGTTGATGAGTCTGTCCATCGGGTGTCCCCCGTTCGGGTTGCGTGTTGCGGTTCGAATGGGGAAAGCCTGGGCCTGGCCGGCGGGTGTGAAGTGTGCCACTTCCGGACACCGGCTATGACATGGCTCATCTTCCACCTCGAGACGCCCTCTACCTGCGGGTTCGGCGTGACACCGGAACGGAGGCGTCCGGCTACCCGGGTTGCGGGACGGCTTCCATCGACGGACGGTGTCCGGAAATGGGACGGTGCGCCGCCGCAGGGCGCGGCGGGCCGCTCCGTCTCGCGCGGCGGCCGCGAAAGACCCTTCCGGACAGCGGATTCGAGTAGCCCCGCCGATCAGGGGTGGCGGCGACAGCGCACTTCGGCGGCTGACGTAAGGTCGGCTCGGTGACACCGCTGGAACTGTTCGTCGTCGCCCTGGCCGGGTTGGGCGCCGGCGCGATCAACGCGCTGGTCGGCTCCGGGACCCTCATCACCTTCCCGACGCTCGTCGCCTTCGGGCTGCCGCCGGTGACCGCCACGATGTCCAACGCCGTCGGGCTCGTCGCGGGTGGGGTGTCGAGCACATGGGGGTACCGGCGCGAGCTCCGCGGGCAGTGGCCGCGGCTGCGATGGCAGATCCCCGCCTCCGTCTCCGGCGCGGTCCTCGGGTCGTGGCTGCTGCTGAACCTGCCCGAATCGGCCTTCGAGACGATCGTGCCCGTTCTGCTCGTGCTGGCGCTGCTCCTGGTCGTGTTCCAGCCGAAGCTGCAACAGTGGGTGCTGCGACGCTCCAGCGGCCCGGCCGAGCAGATCGGGCCCGCGCGCATGACGGCGCTGGTCGTCGGCACCTTCGCCGTGGGCGTGTACGGCGGCTACTTCACGGCCGCGCAGGGCATCCTGCTGATGGGTCTGTTCGGGGCGCTGCTGCACGATCACATCCAGCGGCAGAACGCCGCGAAGAACCTGCTCTCGCTGCTGGTCAACGTCGTGGCGGCCGTCGCCTACACCCTCGTCGCGTTCGACCGGATCGACTGGACGGCGGCGGCGCTGATCGCCGTGGGCTCGCTGATCGGTGGCGCCCTCGGCTCCCGGTACGGCCGCCGGCTCTCGCCCACGGCACTGCGGGCCGTCATCGTCGTGGTCGGCTCGATCGGGTTGTACCGGCTGCTGGCGTGAGCGGTCGGTGACACACTCGAACGGTGAACGACGAACCCGTACCCGCGCCGGTCTGGAACTACCTCATGGACATGGACGGCGTCCTGGTGCACGAGGAACACCTGATACCCGGCGCCGACGCGTTCCTGACCGAACTGCGGGAGAACGGCACACCGTTCATGGTGCTCACCAACAACTCGATCCGCACTCCGCGGGATCTGCGCGCCCGGCTGCTACGCACCGGCCTCGACATCCCGGAGAAGGCGATCTGGACGTCGGCGCTGGCGACCGCGACGTTCCTGGCGAATCAGCGACCCGGCGGCAGCGCGTACGTGGTGGGCGAATCGGGACTGACCACGGCTCTGCACGACATCGGCTACGTCCTGACCGACAACGACCCGGACTACGTCGTCCTCGGGGAGACCCGCACCTACTCGTTCGAGGCGATCACCACCGCGATCCGGCTCGTCGAGCGCGGCGCCCGGTTCATCGCCACCAATCCGGATCCGACCGGACCGTCGCGTGAGGGTTCGCTCCCCGCCACCGGGGCCGTCGCGGCGCTGATCACCCGCGCGACGGGCCGCGAACCGTACTTCGTGGGCAAACCGAATGCCCTGATGATGCGGTCCGCGCTGCGCGCGATCGGTGCGCACTCGGAGCACACGCTCATGATCGGCGACCGGATGGACACCGACATCGTCTGCGGCCTCGAGGCGGGTCTGCAGACGCTGCTGGTGCTGACCGGCATCTCGACCCGCGAGTCCGTGGAGATGTTCCCCTACCGGCCCACCCGGGTCATCGAATCCGTCGCGGAACTGGTGGGGCGCACGGCGAATCCGTTCTGACCGGAGCGGGCGGTTCCGGCGGCGAGAGGGAGGTTCTCGCGCATGCCACTCGGGCGATGCCGCGACAACCTCCCTCTCGCTGTTCACCCCACAGCGCCACTGCCCGGCCCCCACCGGACCGGGCAGCGACGACGCCCCGCCGACGAGAGGATGAGGTTCTCGTCGGCGGGGCTGCTCACCTCCGGAAGGCGCCTCGATCAGCCGATGCTGAAGGGCTGCCCCCAGAGGGTGACCTGGTGGGTCGTGGTCGCGGTGTCGACCGTGACCTTGACGTAGCTGCGGGCCTGGGCGTAGCCGGCGCAACCGGTGACGCCGAGAGTCGAGTCGCCCCAGGTGACGCTGCCGCTCGCGCCCTTGAACACATTGAAGTTGCGGTGGACCTCGGCGCCCCAGGGGTCCGTCTGCGTCAGGTCGAGGACCTTGTAGTCGTAGGCCTGGTTCGGCGTCAGGGTGATGCCGGCGTTGCCCGTCACCGAGGCGCCCGCGGTCGGCGTCGAGCTGGTCGAGCTGGCACCACCGGTCAGGCCGGCCCCTGCACCGAGGTTGGCCGTCATACCGAGCTGGCAGCCGACGATGTAGCCGGGCTGGATCCGGCCACCGAGCTTGTCGACGCCCGGGCCGCTCAGTTCGACGTCGGCCTTGCCCGAAACCCACACGTTGCGGTGCAGCGGGGTCGCACCCATCGACGGCGAGATGTTGGCGGTCTCACCGCTCCGGGTGACGGTGACGGTGATGCCGTCGGGCAGCGTCTGGCTGATCGAGCCGTCCTCCAGCGGAACGAAGGTGTCGGCGTTGGCCGCACCGACGGAGGCGAATCCGATCGCGACGGCGACGGTTGCACCGACACCGGCGGTCTTGAGCGCGCGGCGCAGGCCGGTCTTGAAGCTGGTCTTCATGGTCTCTCTCTCGAGGTTCTACGCTCGTGCGAGCGAGGGTAAGGAGGGGTGGCCTGGAGGTGCTCAGCCGATGCTGAACGGCTGGCCGTACAGGGTGGTCTTTTCGTAGTCGTTACCCGGGACCTCGAGGACCGTGTACGAACGAGCCTGCGCGTAGCCGCCGCAGCCCTGAGCGTCGATCTGCGCGTCCTGGTACTGGATGGTGTACGTGCCGTCCTTCTTGATGGCCTTGCTCTCGACACGGGCGAACTTGACCTGGCCGGCGCTCATCGGCACCGAGATGTTGGCGGAACCGCCGGCGGTACCGCTGGCGCTCTCGGAGACCAGGTTCGCGGACAGACCCGCGTTGAGCCCCAGGGTGCCCGAGAGCTTGCTGATGTCCACCTGGCAGCCGACGATGTAGCCGGTGGTCAGGCGCGGGACACCGTCGGTGGAGGTGCCCTGGGTGCCGTTCGTGTTGATCGAACCGTCGGGGTTCTCGGCGATGCCGCCGTTGGACGGACCGGCCTCCGCATTGGCCGGAACACCCTTGACATCGGCGGTGACCGTACCGGACACCCAGGCCACGCGACCTGCGCCGTTGGCCGCGAGCGACGGCGAGATCAGGGCGCTCTCGGCGAACCGCTTGATGACGTTCCCGCTGGGAGCGGCGATCTCGCCGTCGGGCAGCGGCACGAAGGTGTCGGCGTTCGCCGCACCTGCGGACAGGAAGCCCAGGGCGACGGCGGCCGCTGCTGCGACACCACCGATGCGTGCGCCGCGGCGGAGGCCGGACGTGTGCTTGTTGCTCAATTCATTCCCCTACTCAGGTGTGCGGTTACCCGGGCGCCCCCGGGCACGGCTGATCACGGCCGCGGGCAGCCGCCGCGGTCGATTCGGATGTGCATTCTGGTCAGGTCGGGGCGAGATACCGGTCGGTTTCTCGCACAAGCGGATTCAGGTGTCGTTGGTGTGCCTGCCCCGAGGGGCACTGTGGACCGACACCCCCGCTCGGACCCCAGTTCGTTTCGGAACGATAACACGCCCGGTGCAAAGGGTCACTAAACAGTTACGCCTGTGTTCCAGATCACATCCGAGCACAGCCGTGTGCGGCAGAGGGGTTATCTGTGACTGGGAATCCTACTTGCGCAGAACGCAGTTCGATGATCTAGCGCAACCGCGTCGGGATGCCCGCGACGACCAACGTCACCGCCTGCGACTCGGCCGCGACCCGCGCGTTGAGCCGACCGAGCAGGTCCCGGAACAGCCGGCCGGACGCCGTCGGCGGGACCACGCCGCTGCCGACCTCGTTGCTGACCGCCACCGCCGGCACGGCACACGAACGCCACGCATCGAGCAGTTCCTCGACATCCGCCTCGACCGCGGCGAGGTCCCCACCCGACCACACGTCGTGACGGTCCAGGCGCGCGGTGAGCCAGGTCCCCAGGCAGTCGATCAGCAACGGCTCGTCCGCCTCGCGGAGCACGGCCGCCACGTCGTCGGTCTCGACCGTCGTCCACGACCGCGGCCGGCGGGCACGGTGCAGCGCGACGCGCTCGGCCCACTCCGCGTCGCCGTCGCGCGTGCCGCCCGTCGCCACGTACGTCACCGCCGGGAACGATTCGAGCAACTCCTCGGCGTGCCGCGACTTGCCGGAACGCACACCGCCGAGTACCAGAGTGCGCTGCGTCGCAGCGGCTTTGCCGGTCGTGCGTCCCACCGTCGTCACCTCACCGTCGTCGCCCGGTCGCGCCCCGCTGGCCGCCAGCCGGATCCGCAACTGCCCGACGGGCGGGTTGTGGTGGCCGAGATGCACGGCCACCACCTCCGTCCGCTCGGTCACCGCCCCGCACGCGCGCAGGGTGCGCACCGTCTCGCCGAACGCCGGCAGCGTGTGGTGCGCGGAGCCCAGATCCAGTCGGTCCCCGAACGTCTCCTCCAGGAACACCGCGTCGTAGTCCGCACCGGCGACCCGGTCGAACCACTCCATCGGCAGCGGCCCGGTGTCGCACGCCCACAACAACCGGTCACCGCCGGGGCCCTGCACGTCGTAGAGCACGGAGTCTCCCTCGCTCAGGACGCGGTGCGCGGCGGGCAGCACCCGCACCCGGTACTCCCCGACTGTCAGCACGTCCCCGGCCGCGACCGGCACGAACCGCACGGGGTCGGTGGGAGCGATCCAGTCCCGGCACTGGTCCAGCGCGTCGACTGGGCCGATCATCTCGATCTCGGAATCCGTTGCCGCCCAGGATCGGAACAGCAGCGCCTGCGGACCGAGGTGGTCGGGGTGGGAGTGGGTGAGCAGGACGTGCCGCACCCCGGCGAGCGTGCGGCCGTGGCGCAGGGCCGCGCGCGGCGCCTCGGGACCGCAGTCGAGCATGAGCACGTCGTCCACGAGTGCGGCCGTCTGCCCGCGTATCTCGCCGCGGGCGGCGGCGTCCGAGCAGGACCGGCACAGGCAGAACGGATTCGGCCAGCCGTCGGCCGCACCCGTGCCCAGCAGCAGTACCTCCATCACGGATCCTCCGATTCGA
Organism: Rhodococcus ruber; assembly: GCF_016804345.1. Lineage (NCBI taxonomy): Bacteria > Bacillati > Actinomycetota > Actinomycetes > Mycobacteriales > Nocardiaceae > Rhodococcus > Rhodococcus ruber. The sequence continues at coordinate 4,584,635 of NZ_CP044211.1, forward strand.
CTCGGCCCGAAGAACTTCCGCGCACCGGCACGACGGCCGGACCGGAACCGGGACGGTCCAGCACCTCGACGCGCGCGCCGTACACCTCGGCGATGCGCCGGGCCGTGAGCACCTGCCGGGGCGCACCGTCGGCGACCACGCGACCGTCGGTGAGCAGTACCAGCCGTCCGCCGTACAGCGCCGCCGAGGTCAGGTCGTGCATCGCCGCGAGGACCGTGATCCCGTTCTCCGCGCGCATCGACTCCACCAGGTCCAGCACGTGCTGCTGGTGGCCGATGTCGAGGGCGCTGGTGGGTTCGTCCAGCAGCAGCACCTGCGGCTCCTGCGCGAGTGCGCGCCCGAGGACCACCCGTTGCAGCTCGCCGCCGGACAGTTCCGTCGCCGGACGGGCCGCCAGTCCGCGCAGGTCGAGCCGGTCGAGGACCGACTCGACCACGTCACGGTCGTGCGCCGACTCGGTCGCGAACCGCGGCAGGTGCGGGGTGCGGCCGAGCCGGATCAGGTCGGTGACCGTCATGCCCTCGGGCACGACGGGCCGCTGCGGCATGAGCGCCACCGTCCGGGCCATCGCCCGGCGCCCGGCGTGAGCGGGGTCCAGTCCGCCGACGCGGACCCGGCCGCTGGCGGGCACCAGTCCCGCCAGCGCGTGCAGGAGCGTGGTCTTCCCCCCACCGTTGGGCCCGACGAGGGCGATCCACTCCCCCTGCCCGACGGTCAGGTCCACCCCGTGCAGGACGGTCTTGCCGCCGCGGTCGACGCGCAGGCCCCGGCACTCGACGGCGTTCACGACACCCCTCGATGCCGGCGCAGCACCACCAGGAAGAACGGCGCGCCGACAGCCGCGGTCACCACGCCGATGGGCAGTTCGGCCGGGGACATCACGGTCCGGGCCAGCACGTCCGCCAGGACGAGGAAGGCGGCTCCCATCATCAGCGACAGCGGCAGCAGCAGCCGGTGCCCCGGTCCGACGATCAGCCGGATCGCGTGCGGCACCACGATTCCGACGAAGCCGATGAGCCCGCTGGCCCCGACCACGGCGGCAGTGCCGAGGGTCGCCACGCACACCAGGATCAGCCGGACCCGCGCCGGGTTCACCCCGAGGCTCGCGGCCTCCACGTCGCCCACCGCCATCACGTCGAGCATCCGGCGGTGCAGCAGGATGACCGCCGCGGACACCACGACGTACGGCAGGACCACGACCACGTCGGACCAGCCGTCGGTGCTGAGGCGGCCGAGCAGCCACGTGTACACCTGCCGCAGGGTGTCGTCGTAGAGCTGCTGGACGAACGTCTGCGCCGCGTTGGCGAAGGCCGCCACCGCGACGCCGGCCAGGATGATCACCACCTCCGAGCGCATCCCGCCGACACTGCGCCCGAGCGCGTACGTGGCGGCGACGGCGACGAGGCCGCCGGCGAACGCGGCGACCGGCACCCCGACGGACGCGAGCACTCCGCCGAGGGCGATCGCGAGCGTCGCGCCCAGGCCGGCGCCGCTCGACACCCCGAGCAGGTAGGGGTCGGCCAGCGGGTTGCGGAACACCCCCTGGTAGGTGGCGCCGGCGATGGCGAGCATCGCGCCGACCAGCGCACCGAGCGCCACCCGCGGCATGCGGATGTTCCACAGGATGGCCTGCTGCCGGGTCGTCAGCCCGGAGTCGACGTCGACGAAGGGCAGGGCGTCGATCAGTTCCAGGAACACGCCGCGCACGGTCAGTCCGGCGGGGCCGACGAGCACCCCGACGTGCAGCACGATCACCAGGACGAGGGCTGCCGCGCCGAGCACCAGGGCCGGATGGCGCGCGGCGCGGGTCACCGGGTGGGCTGGGCGGCGGGTTCGGCGGCAGCCACGATCGCCCCGAGGTTCCGCACGAGGTCCACGACCCGCGGTCCCCAGCGGCTGGCGACGTCCTCGTCGAGCACGTGGATCTGTCCGGACCGGACGGCCGTCAGCTCACCCCAGCCGGCGCGGGCGGCCACGGTTTCCGGGGTGACGCCGCAGCACTGCCCGTCGGCGAGGAAGATCAGGTCGGGGTCGGCGTCGAGGACGTACTCGGCGGACAGCTGCGGGTAGGCGTCGGCACCGGCGGCGTCGCCGATGGAACGCAGGCCGAGCATTTCGTAGATGCCCCCGACGAAGGTGTCGCCGGTGACGCTGTAGTAGGTGTCGTCGAGCTCGTGGTAGTAGGTCAGCGGAGCCGGGCGCGGGGGCAACCCGGCGACGACCTCGTCGATGTCGCTGCGCATCGAGGCGACGAGTTCGCCCGCGTCACCGACGTGCCCGGTGGCGGCGCCGAGCTGCTCGATCTGCGTGTACGCCTCGTCGAGAGTGGTGGCGGCCGGCAACAGGAGCGTGGGGACGCCGGCGGCCTCGAGGCCGGAGACGAGGTCGCCCACGTCGTCCATGGCCACCACGAGATCCGGTTCGTAGCCGAGCACGGCCTCGACGTTCGGTGAGTATCCGGACAGGGCGGTGACGGGCACCCCGGCGGGAAAGTCGGACTGGTCGTCGACCGCGACGACCTGGTCGCCGGCGCCGACGGCGTAGAGCATCTCGGTGGCGGTGGGACTGAGGGAGACGATCGAATCCGGGGCCGCATCGAGGGTGATCGCTCCGTCGCCGGAGCTCACGGCGACGGGGAAGCTCCCGTCCCCGGAGGGCGCGGAGGCCGGTTCGGAGCCGCCGCTCGAGGCGCACGATGCGACGAACAGGGCGAACGCGGCGAGTCCGGCGGCGAACAGCCGGCGGGCCGGCACAGTGGGGGCAGGCACAACCATCCTCCGTGAGGCGGAGGACGAAAACAGCACGGCTGCAACGATCACCGTTGCGGCACGACACCGTCCTTCGTCCGAGGACCAGTACGTGGCCGCCGCGCCGGCCGACCTGACTCGTCCGGCAGCGCGCTGCCGGCCTCACAGTTGCGGGACAGTGCCGGATTACACCGGACTTCACCGATACGCTGCGGCACCCCACCCGGAAGCGGGGTCACCGCAGCGTATCGCAGGGCTCCGGGCCCGGGGACGGCAGCCCGGGGTCCGTCAGTGCGCCGCCTCGCGCTTCTTCCGTTTCGGAATCAGGTGCGCGATCAGCACGATGATCGCGCCCACGACGAGCCCGACGAGCGCGGACACCACGGTCCCCGCGGTCCAGGACAGCACACCGCCGAAGCCGCCCTGCACGAGATCGCCGAACCAGTGTTCGAGATCGTGCAGGCGATCGGCCGGCCAGTGGAATCCGGCCTCGCCGACGTTGACGAGCAGGATGTGGCCACCGACCCACAGCATCGCGGCGATCCCGACCACGGTGAGCACCGTCATCACCTTCGGCATCGCGGCCACGAGTCCCCGGCCGACCCGTCGGCTGAACGACGACCGGCGGCCGGCGAGCGACAGGCCCACGTCGTCCATCTTCACGATCAGCGCGACCGCGCCGTACACCAGCGCGGTGATGAGGATCGCGACGACGACGAGCACCGCCAGCCGGGTGAGGAACGGTTCGTCCTCGACCGACGACAGGGAGATCACCATGATCTCGGCCGAGAGGATGAGGTCGGTGCGGATCGCGCCACCGACCATCGCCTTCTCGAACTCGGGGCCGCTCTGCGCCGCCGTCGTGTCGTCGTCGTGGTGACCGCCGGTGAGCGCTTCGTAGACCTTCTCGGCTCCCTCGAAGCACAGGAACAGGCCACCGGCGATCAACAGGTAGGGCAGCGCCTGCGGTAGGAACTGGCTCAGCAGCATCGCCACCGGCAGGATGATCAGGAGCTTGTTGCGGATCGACCCGATCGCGATCTTGCGGATGATCGGCAGTTCCCGGTCCGGGGTGAACCCGTGCACGTAGCGCGGGGTGACTGCGGTGTCGTCGACGACGACACCTGCCGCCTTGACGCCGGCCTTGCCGGCCGCGGCGCCGATGTCGTCGATGGACGCCGCGGCCGCTTTCGTCAGTGCCGCGACGTCGTCCAGCAGGGCGACGAGACCACCAGCCACGGGAACCTCCCACAGTTCGGCTGTGCAGAGCCGATCGAACGACACGCAGTTGCGGGTCGACTCTGTAACTTACCGAAGCGCGCACGAACTTACCGAAGCGCGCACGACCGCGGGGTCGGGTCTCCGGCGCTGCCCGGTCCGGCCGGTGTCGTCGCCCCGGCAGTTCCGGGCGGTGGATCGGGGCCCCGCCACGTCGACGGGGCCTCGATGCGGCTGCGGCCCTCGACCTCGCCGCCGGCTACCGCAGCGCCTGCTCGAAGTCCTCGAGCAGATCCTCCGGATCCTCGAGCCCCACCGACAGCCGCACCACGCCGTCGGACAGGCCGATCGCCGCCCGGCCGTCCGGCCCCATCGCCCGGTGCGTCGTCGTCGCCGGATGGGTGATCAGCGACTTGGCGTCGCCGAGGTTGTTGGAGATGTCGACGATGCGCAGCCCGTCGAGCAGCTCGAACGCGCGCTTCTTGCCGGCGCCTTCCGGGGCGTCCAGTTCGAAGGTGACGACCGTTCCGCCGCCGCTCATCTGGGACCGGGCCAGGTCGTACTGGGGGTGCGACTCGAGGAACGGGTACTTGACCCACCGGATCGCGGCGTGGTCCTGGAGGAACCGGGCGATCCGCTCGGCCGACTCCACCGAGTGCCGGATCCGCACCGCCATCGTCTCGAGGCCCTTGAGCAGGGTGTGGGCGTTGAACGGGCTCAGCGCCGGGCCGGTGTGGCGGATGAGGTGCTGGACCGGGCCGTCGATGTAGTCCTGCGGGCCGAGGATCGCCCCGCCGAGCACGCGACCCTGACCGTCGATGTGCTTGGTGCCCGAATACACGACGATGTCGGCGCCGAGATCGAGGCTGCGCTGCAGCAGGGGCGTGGCGAAGACGTTGTCGAGCACCACCTTGGCGCCGGCGGCGTGGGCCATTTCGGAGACCCGGCGCACGTCGACGAGGGTCTGCATCGGGTTGGACGGAGTCTCGAAGAAGACCGCCGTCGTGGGCACGGACAGGGCCTGCTCCCACTGGTCGAGGTCTTCACCGTCGACGAACACGGTCTCGACGCCCCAGCGCGGCAGGATCTCGTTGCACACCACGAAGCAGGAGCCGAACAGGCTGCGGGCCGCGACCAGCCGGTCGCCCTTGCCGAGCAGCGCCGCGAGGGCGGTGAAGACCGCCGACATGCCCGAGGCGGTGGCGTAGCAGCCCTCGGCGCCTTCGAGCAGCCGCAACCGCTCCTCGAACATCTTCACCGTCGGGTTGCCGTACCGGGAGTAGACGAAGTGGTCCACCTCGCCGGTGAACGCCTGCTCCGCGGCCTCGGCCGATTCGTAGACGAAGCCGGAATTGAGGTAGATCGCCTCGGAGGTCTCCTCGAATCCGGACCGCATGGTGCCGCCGCGCACGCCGAGCGTGGCGGGACGCACCGATGCCGGCAGCGGCCGCTCGAACGCGCCGCCCCTGGGAATTGTGCTCACGACTGCCTCCACGGCAGGCCCGCGGCCCGCCAGCCCTCGGCGCCGCGATGCCTCTCGGCATCGAGGCCGCCTTCGAATCCTTCGAGGATGTTGTACGACGGGGCCAGGCCCGCGGCGGTGGCCGCCTCCGCGGCGGCGATGGAACGCTGTCCCGAGCGACACAGGAACACGATCGGCCCGCCGGTCACGCCGGCGTCCTTCAGCTGGTCGACGAAGTGCTCGTTGCGGGCGCCGTTCGGGTAGCGCACCCACTCGACGAAGAGGGCGCGACGCCCGATGGAGGACGTCTCGGGAACCCCCACGTATTTCCATTCGGCGTCGGTACGCACATCGACGAGCACGGCGTCCGGGTTCTCGCGCAGCAGCTCCCAGGCTTGCTGCGGCGTCATATCACCTGCGTAGCTCACCGCACCAGCTTTTCACAGCTCACGGCGAGCCGACCAGGCGGGCGGGTGGTGCCGGCCGCCGGTCAGAACGTGCAGATCCGCCAGACGTCGTCGATCCGGACGAACTGCCACGTGCTGGTCTGCTCGCCGCCGGCGGACCGGGCACGCACGTCGGCGGTGGCCCGGTCGTCGTCCGTCTCGACGTTCTCGACGGCCTCGAGCTGCACCTCGCCGTCGACGCCGGCCCAGGGGGCCCGGTCGGCCGCGAGCCGGTCGCAGCGCAGCCGGTCCTGCGCGACGCGGTCGCCGGCGTTGTGGGCGCGGACGTAGTCGTCGACCGTCCGCACGACGAGTTCGGTGCCGGTGGCGCTGCGGTCCGACGGCGACACCAGCTGGGCGACGAACACCCCGACGACGAGCACCACGATGATCGCGAGTGCCGCGAGGAACGGCGTCGCGCTGCTGCGGTCCGTTTCGTCCGGGTCGGGCTCGGGTGCGCGTTCGGCTGCCATGGGGTGATCCTAGGCGGCACCGGCACGGCCCCACGCGGGCGCATTTGCCCCGATAAACCCTCTCGAGGTAGGAATTGGCCATGGCCTCTACGCACCTCGTTCGACGTCTCGCCGTCGACCTGTGTCGAGTGAGCGCCCACATGTGTTGTCGCTGAAGCGAATTCTCGTCACGCCCGGTTCGTCGCGCAGTTCTTGCCGCTCCCGCGTGCCCCCTGGCAGCCACCCCTGCCGACTCCCTTCCTCATTTAAGCTGAATCACGTCCGTCCGCACACCGAAGAGGTAGTTGACCCCTGATGACCGATCAGACTCGTCCCCTTCGCGTCGCGATCGTCGGTGCCGGCCCCGCCGGTATCTACGCCGCCGATGCGCTCATGAAGTCCGACACCGAGGTCAGCATCGACCTGTTCGAGCGGATGCCCGCGCCGTTCGGTCTCATCCGCTACGGCGTGGCGCCGGACCATCCCCGCATCAAGGGCATCATCACCGCCCTGCACAAGGTGCTCGACAAGCCCCAGGTCCGGCTGCTCGGCAACCTCGACTACGGCACCGACATCACCCTCGACGACCTGCGTCGCTTCTACGACGCGGTGATCTTCTCCACCGGCGCCAACGCCGACCGGGCCCTGAACATCCCGGGCATCGACCTCGACGGCAGCTACGGCGCCGCCGACTTCGTCTCCTGGTACGACGGCCACCCCGACGTGCCGCGCAGCTGGCCGCTCGAGGCCGAGAAGGTCGCCGTGCTCGGCGTCGGCAACGTCGCCCTCGACATCGCGCGCGTCCTCGCCAAGACCGGCGACGAGCTGCTGCCGACGGAGATCCCCGCCAACGTCTACGAGGGCCTGAAGAACAACAAGGCCGTCGAGGTGCACGTGTTCGGCCGCCGCGGTCCCGCTCAGGCCAAGTTCACGCCGCTCGAGCTGCGTGAACTCGATCACTCGCCCACCATCGAGGTCATCGTCGATCCCGAGGACATCGACTACGACGAGGGCTCGGAGGCCGCGCGCCGCAATTCCAAGCAGGTCGACATGGTCGCCAACACCCTGCAGGACTGGGCCATCCGCGACGTGGGAGACCGCCCGCACAAGCTGTTCCTGCACTTCTTCGAGTCCCCGGCCGAGATCCTCGGCGAGGACGGCAAGGTCGTGGGCCTGCGCACCGAGCGCACCGAGCTCGACGGCACCGGCAACGTCCGCGGCACCGGCCGCTTCCGCGACTGGGACGTCCAGGCCGTGTACCGGGCGGTCGGCTACCTGTCGCAGAACATCGCCAAGCTGCCGTTCGACGAGCAGGCCGGCACCGTGCCCAACGAGGCCGGACGCGTCGTCGCCGACGAGTCCGCCGAGGGTCCCGCGCGTTTCCTGCCCGCCACGTACGTCACCGGCTGGATCAAGCGCGGTCCCGTCGGACTGATCGGCCACACCAAGGGCGACGCGAACGAGACCGTCGCGAACCTGCTCGCCGACCGGGCCCACGGCCTGCTGAACACCCCCGAGGATCCGTCCGAGGACGCGATCGTCGCCTTCCTCGAGGACAAGCAGCTGCCCTACACCACCTGGCAGGGCTGGTACCGGCTCGACGCGCACGAGCGCAGCCTCGGCGAGGCCGAGGGCCGCGAGCGCGTCAAGGTCGTCGAGCGTGAGGACATGTTCCGCGCGTCCGAGCCGCACAAGGCCTGACACCCCGACCCCTGGTGGCCGAATGTCACATCGCGTCGATTCGATCGACCGGATGTGACATTCGGCCACAGTCGTACCGGGGCACGTCCGGTCAGGTGAACAGCACCGCGCCGAGCCACACGCCGGCGGCGACGAGGCCACCGAGCAGTTCGACGAGGATCGACAGCGCCACCGCCTTGGTCGCGTGCACGGTCGACACCCAGGCGTCACGGTGGGTGCGGTGCCGCTGCACCTCGGACAGGTAGGTGCCGAGCAGGAACCCGAGCAGCAGCCCGATCACGGGAACGACGAAGAACCCGACGATGCCGAGCAGGCCGCCGGCGACGATCGACCGCGTCGGCACCCCGGCCCGTCGCATCCGGCCGCCCGGCCAGGTGTACTTCACGATGCCGGTCACCAGCAAGGCCGTCGTCGCGACGGCGAACACCGTCCACGCGACGGTGCCGCCGGTGAGCCACGCCCACACCGCGATCGCCCCGAAGATCAACAGGGTGCCCGGCAGGATCGGCACGACGATGCCGACGAGGCCGACGAGGACGGCCAGACCGACGAGCACCTCCGCCCCGGCGGTCACGGTGCGACCGCCCGCACGCGAGCGGCCGCCTCGACCGCGCGGGCCCGCGCGGTCTCGACGTCGGGACCGGTGGACACCGCCACCCCCATGCGACGCCGGACGAACGACTCGGGCTTGCCGAACAGCCGCAGGTCGGTGTCGGGCACCGACAGCGCGTCGGCGACGCCCTCGAAGACGACGCCGGCGGCCTCGAGGCCGCCGTAGATCACCGCGGACGCCCCGGGCGCGAGGAGTGCGGTGTCGACGGGCAGGCCCAGGATCGCGCGGGCGTGCAGCTCGAACTCGGAGTACCGCTGCGAGCGCAGCGTCACCAGGCCGGTGTCGTGCGGGCGGGGGCTCACCTCGGAGAAGTACACGTCGTCGCCCGCGACGAACAGTTCCACCCCGAAGACGCCGCGGCCGCCGAGCGCGCCGGTCACCGTCGCCGCGATCTCCCGGGACCGGGCCAGGGCCCGCTCGCTCATCGGCTGGGGCTGCCAGGACTCGACGTAGTCGCCGGCGCGCTGCAGGTGCCCGATCGGTTCGCAGAAGTACGTCTCGACCTGCCCCGACGGTCCGACGGCGCGGACGGTGAGCTGGGTGATCTCGTACTCGAAGTCGACGAATCCCTCGACGATGACCTGGCCGAGGTCGACGCGCCCGCCGGCGAGCGCGTAATCCCAGGCGGCGGGGATCTCGTCGGGTGTGCGGACCGTGGACTGGCCCTTGCCGGACGAGGACATCACGGGCTTGATCACGCACGGGAACCCGACCTCGGCCGCCGCGGCGCGGACCTCGTCGAGGGATTCGGCGAAGCGGTACGGGGAGGTGGGCAACCCGAGTTCCTCCGCGGCGAGGCGCCGGATGCCCTCCCGGTTCATCGTCAGCCGGGTGGCCCGCGCGGTCGGGATGACCTCGGCGAGACCGCGTTCCTCGACGACGGCGAGCGCGTCGGTGGCGATCGCCTCGATCTCGGGCACGACCAGGTGGGGTTGCTCGGCTTCGACGAGTGCGAGCAGGGCTTGCGGGTCGTTCATGTCGACGGTGTGCGCGCGGTGCGCCACCTGATGCCCGGGCGCGTTCGGGTACCGGTCCACCGCGATGACCTCGACACCGAGCCGCTGCAGCGCGATGACCACCTCCTTGCCCAGCTCACCCGCACCGAGGAGCATGACGCGCAGGGCGCCGGGAGTCAGCGGGGTACCGATTCGTGGTGAGACCATGGGGGGACTATATGTGCCCCTCAGGTCGCACCCGGAGGTCGCGATGGACGTCGCCGAACCGAATCTCGAGTCGGACACCGGACGGTTCTTCACCACGGCCGGGATCGATCCCGCCGACGAGATGGACTGGCAGCGGCGCGACGCCCGCATCGTCCACCACGGCACCGGCGCGGTGGTGTTCGAACAGCGCGACGTCGAGTTCCCCGCCGCCTGGTCGCAGAACGCGACCGACATCGTCGCGCAGAAGTACTTCCGCGGCGCTCCGGGCACCGCCGCCCGGGAACGGTCGCTGCGCGACGTCGTCGCGCGCATCGTGGACACGATCACCGCGTGGGGCGCGGCCGACGGCCACCTCGACGACCCGGAGGCGTTCGCCGCCGAGCTGACCTACCTGGTCCTGACGCAGCGGGCGTCGTTCAACAGCCCCGTGTGGTTCAACATCGGGGTGCCCGACACTCCGCAGCAGGCCAGCGCGTGCTTCATCCTGTCGGTCGAGGACAGCATCGATTCGATCCTCGAGTGGTACCGGCAGGAGGCGGTGATCTTCAAGGGCGGGTCGGGCGCGGGGGCGAATCTGTCGCGCATCCGGTCGTCGGCCGAGCCGCTGGCCGGTGGGGGCACCGCGTCGGGCCCGGTGAGTTTCATGCGCGGCGCCGACGCCTCGGCGGGCACCATCAAGTCCGGCGGCAAGACGCGCCGGGCCGCGAAGATGGTGATCCTCGACGTCGGCCATCCCGACGTCGAGGAGTTCGTCGACTGCAAGGCGATCGAGGAACGCAAGGCGCGGGTGCTCGCGAAGGCCGGGTTCGACATGGGGCTCGACGGTCGCGACATCCATTCGGTGCAGTACCAGAACGCCAACAACTCGGTGCGGGTGAGCGACGAGTTCATGCAGGCCGTCGCGGACGGCGCCGAGTGGCCGCTGCGCGCGGTCACCACCGGTGCGACGGTGCGCACGGTGCCCGCCCGCGACCTGTTCCACCGGATCGCCGCCGCCGCCTGGGAGTGTGCCGATCCGGGGTTGCAGTTCGACACCACCGTCAACCGCTGGCACACCGCGGCCGCGACGGGCCGGATCAACGGATCGAATCCGTGTTCGGAGTACATGCACCTGGACGACTCGGCGTGCAACCTGGCGAGCCTGAACCTGCTGGCGTTCCTGCGCGACGACGGCACGTTCGACGTCGCCGGGTTCCGGCACGCCGTCGCGGTGGTGCTGACCGGCCAGGAGATCCTCGTGAGCCGCGCCGACTACCCCACCGACCGCATCGCGGAGACGTCGCGGCGGTTCCGGCAGCTCGGCCTCGGCTACGCCAATCTCGGGGCGCTGCTGATGGCGCTGGGGCTGCCCTACGACAGTGACGCCGGCCGGGCCTACGCCGCGGCCCTGACGGCCCTGATGACCGGGCACGCGTACGCGGTCTCGGCGCGGATGGCTCGTCGGCTCGGGCCGTTCGAGGGATTCGCCGAGAACCGGGAGCACACCCTCGCGGTGCTGGCTCGTCATCGCGGCGCCGTCGACGACATCGACGAACAACTCGCGCCCGCCGGCATTCTCGCCGCGGCGCGGGAGGACTGGGACGCGGCGTGCGCGCTCGCCCAGGCACACGGGGTCCGCAACAGCCAGGTGACGGTCCTCGCGCCGACCGGCACGATCGGCCTCGCCATGGACTGCGACACCACCGGTATCGAACCCGATCTGGCGCTGGTGAAGACGAAGAAGCTGGTCGGCGGCGGGACGCTGTCCATCGTCAATCGCACGGTGCCGCGGGCCCTGTCCCGGCTCGGCTATCCCCCGGATCGGGTGGCCGAGCTGCTCACGCACATCGACACGCACCGCACGGTCGTCGGCGCGCCGCAGTTGCGGGCCGAGCATCTGCCGGTGTTCGCAACCTCCATGGGCGACAACGTGATCGCACCGCGCGGACACGTACTGATGATGGCCGCGGTGCAACCCTTCCTCTCGGGCGCGATCTCGAAGACCGTGAACCTGCCGGAGGCGGCGACCGTGGCCGACATCGAGGAGTTGTTCCTCGACGCGTGGCGGCTCGGACTCAAGGCGATCGCGGTGTATCGCGACAACTGCAAACTGGGACAACCACTGTCGGCCACGGCCGCGCCGCGCGCGACGACGGTGCCCCGGCCGCGGCGGGAACGGCTGCCCCGGTTGCGCCGGTCGCGCACCTTCGAGTTCCGCGTCGCGGACTGCAAGGGCTTCGTCACCGTGGGCCAGTACGACGACGGCCGTCCGGGCGAGATGTTCCTGCGGGTGGCAAAGCAGGGCTCGACCCTGGCCGGGATCATGGACGCGTTCTCGATGGCGGTGAGTTACGGCCTGCAGTACGGGGTTCCGTTGCGCACGTTCGTCAACGCGTTCACGAGCACCCGATTCGAGCCGGCGGGCATCACTGACGATCCGGACCTGCGGATCGCGACGTCGATCCTGGACTACATCTTCCGGCGCCTGGCGGTGGAGTACCTCGACGCGGACGAGCGGGCCGAACTCGGCATCCGCACCGGCGCCGAACGCAGCGAGCCCGCCGCCGAGGTCGTCGTGGACACGCGCCAGGGACGCGCCCGCGGCAGCGACGCGCCGTACTGCATGCAGTGCGGGGTGCAGATGCAGCGTTCCGGCTCCTGCCACGCGTGTCCGTCGTGCGGAAACACCAGCGGGTGCAGCTGACGAGGCGGCGACCCCGCCCGGGTGTGCCTAGCCGGCGACCTCCATCAGCGACAGGACGTTGCCGTGCGGGTCGCGGAACCATGCGACCCGCATGCCCTCGGGCGAGGTCCACGCGTCGTGGTCGTCCTGGTCCATTCCGTTGTAGCGGACGAACTCGACACCCTTGGCCCGCAGGGCGTCGACGGTCGCGTCCAGGTTCGGCACCCGCCACCCCAGCGCGGTGTAGCCGGTGTCGGAGCGGGACTGCACCAACGTCACCCGGACCGGTGCGCCACCGCCACCGTCGAGAATCAGCGTGAAATGGTCCCGGGACAGCTTCTCGAAACCGAGCGTGTCGACGTAGAACATCTCCGAGATGTCGAGGTCGGTACTGGGCAGGAAGCTCACGAGCTGACCGCTGATCGTCATGGGCTCCACTGTGCGCCTCGCCTCGCGGCCAGGCAAGGACGCGACAATCCGAGCGTGGCGGGCCCGGAGTACTAGCATCTGCGACATGAGCACCTCCGAGATCGCGACCGTCCTGGCCTGGCACGACGCCGTCAACTCCAACGACATCGAGACCCTGCTGGCGCTGTCGAGCGACGACATCGTGCTGCCCACCGGCGACGACGACGAGGACCAGGGCCTCGACGAGTTGCGCGAGTGGGCGACGACGGCGGGCGTGACGTTCCGGCCGGGCCGGATGTTCGTGCACGAGGGCATCGTCGTCGTCGAGGAGACCGCGACGTGGGCGGCCGATCCGGAGCACCCGCGTAGTGAAGCGATCGCGTTCCGCGTGGTGGGCGACCACGTGGTCTCGGTGTACCGGCACGACACGCTCGAGGAGGCGTTCGAGGCCACTCGCCTCAACGAGGGTGATCTGTACGAGGGATAGGGCACGCCGTGACCCTCGGCACACCCTAACGATCGCTAAGGTAGCCTCCTCGGGGAATGGTCCCAACGCACCCGAGTGAGGTTCGACGAGTGTCCGCTGAAGCTGTTGAGAAGAAGGGTCCGCTCGCGGGTATCCGCGTCGTCGAGTTCGCGGGTCTCGGTCCCGGCCCGCACGCCGCGACACTGCTCGCCGACCTCGGCGCCGACGTCGTCTGCGTGCAGCGTCCGGGTCTGATTCCGCCCGCCGGGCACCGCGACCAGATCCAGCGCGGCCGCCGCGTCGTCGAGGCCGACCTCAAGGATCCCGAGCAGGTCGAGAAGGTGCTCGGGCTGATCGAACGCGCCGACGTGCTCATCGAGGGCTTCCGCCCGGGGGTCACCGAGCGCATGGGCCTCGGCCCGGACGTCGCGCTGGCCCGCAATCCGCGCCTGGTGTACGGCCGGATGACCGGATGGGGGCAGGAGGGGCCGCTCGCCCACGCCGCCGGGCACGACATCAACTACATCTCGCTGACCGGTGTGCTGCACGCCGTCGGACGCAAGGGTGAGCGGCCGGTGCCGCCGCTGAACATGGTCGGTGACTTCGGCGGCGGCTCGATGTTCCTGATCTTCGGCATCCTCTCCGCCCTCGTCGAACGCCAGAGTTCCGGCAAGGGACAGGTCGTCGACGCCGCGATGGTCGACGGCGCGCTCGCGCTCTCGCACATGATGTGGGCGTTCCGCGGCCGCGGCGTGTGGTCGGACGAGCGCGGCGTGAACCTTCTCGACACCGGCGCACCGTTCTACGACGTGTACGAGACCGCCGACGGCAGGTACATGGCGGTGGGCTCGATCGAGCCGCAGTTCTACGCGCTGCTGCTGCAGGGTCTCGAGCTCGACCCGGCCGAGCTGCCGCAGCAGCTCGACACGTCGGCGTGGCCGCAGATGAAGAAGCTGTTCACGGAGAAGTTCCTGTCCAAGACTCGCGACGAGTGGGCCGCGATCTTCGACGGCACCGACGCGTGCGTCTCCCCCGTGCTCACGTTCGGCGAGGCCCCGGCCAACCCGCACATCGCGGCCCGCGGCTCGCTGATCGAGCTCGACGGCGTCACCCAGCACGCCCCGGCGCCCCGCTTCTCCCGCACCCCGGCCGGCGCCCCCACCCCCCCGGCCGGCGAGGCCACCGACATCGACTCCGTCTGGCGCTAGGCAGCGAAGCTGCCGGTGTGTCCTTTGGGCGGCCAGGGCCGCCCAAAGGACACACCGGCGCCGCAGGCGCCTACAGGAGATGCACGGCGCCCGTGTCCACGGCCTCGTGCAGGAACGCCGGGGACACGTCCGGGCGGCCGGCGCGGCCCCTGCCTGCGGTGAGCTCGTCCGCGAGGCGGCGCGCGACGTCGAGTACGAGCGGGCCGCCGTCGGGCAGGAACCGGTGCAGGCCCGCTCGTTCGCATCGCGCGGCGACGGAGGCCAGCAGGGTCACCGCCTCCTCGTGCCGTCCGGCCGCGGCCAGGCACGCCACCTCGAGTCGCTCCGCGCGCAACAGCCTCCGCTCCCGGCGGCTGCCGCGCAGCAGCTGCACCCACTCGCCGGCCCACCGGCACGCCAGTTCGGTGTTCTCCGGTGTGGGGTCGGCCAGCAGCAACCGGATGGCCGTGGTCTCCTCGAACTGCGCTGTCCAGGCCGCCGTGCCGTGGTCCGGTCGCGGACGCGTGCCGTAGGACACCGGTGGCGGCGGCGCCACCCCCGGCAACGGCCCGAGCCCGAGCCGGACCCGTTCGTTCTCCACGACAGCCGCCAGCCGCTCCAGGTCCATGACGGCGGCCGCGCGGCCGCCGTCCGCCAGTCGCGACACCACCGCGTCGCGGTCGCCGCGCACGGCCTTGAGCCGCGCACCGACGACGTACCGCGAGATCTTGAAGTCCACGACCCCGCCCTCGGACCCGAGGGCGTAGCCGTCGTCGAGCAGCCGTTCGGCCTCGTCGAGTTCGCCTCGTTCGTAGAGCAGCTCGCCGAGGATCGACCCGGCCAGCATCGCCGCCGACGAGTGCCGGCCGGCGCCCCGGCGCGCCGCCCGCAGACCCGCCCGGAAGTGCTCCTCGGCGCCGGCGACGTCGAGCTGTTCGATCGCCGCGAGGCCCAGCAGGGCGCGGCCGTGCATGAGGTTGTAGGGCCCCTCGTTGAGGTCGTGATACGGCTGGGCCAGCTGTTGCAGCCGAACCACCTCGTCGTAGTCCGCGCGGTAGACCGCAGCGAACGTGGCGACGTTGAGCCCGGACGCGATCACCAGCGGCGGCAGCGTGTCGGCCCGGGCCAGGCAGTGCTCGACGAGATCGTCGGCGCGTTCCATGCGGTCGCACCGCAGGTCGACGACGCCGCGCACGACCTCCACCTCGACGGCGATGTCGGCCGCCTCCTCGGCGTCCGTGCCGGAGTCCGCGACCGCCGCCTCGACCACCTCCAGCGCGCGCAGCGCCGGTGCCGAGCGGTGCAGCAGGATGTTGGCCCACGCGATGGACAGTTGCAGGTGGATCCGGCCCGAGGCGGCCCGGCGCGGCAGCTTGGCGACGAGGCCGAGCAGGGTGGTCGCATGGCCGTGTTCGAGCAGCCGGCGCCCGTTCTCCTCGACGAGATCCGTCGCGCGGTCCTCGTCCCCCGCGGCGAGGGCATGGTCGACGGCCTCACCTACCATGGCATGGCTCTCGAACCATTCGGACGCGGTCCGGTGCAGGGCCGGGATGCGTTCGGGGTGTTCGCGTTCGAGCCGTTGCCGGAGGAATTCGGCGAACAGCGGCTGATACCGGAACCAGCGGCCGTCCTCGTCGATCCGGTGCAGGAACAGATCCCGCTCCTCGATGCTCTCGAGGAGCGCCTGGCCACGTTCGTGCCCGGTGAGGGCGGTGGCGAGGCTGCCGCAGATGCGTTCGGTGATCGAGGAGGCGAGCAGGAACTCGACGTCGGCCGGGGGCAGGGAGGCGAGCACGTTCTCGGCGAGGAACTCGCCGATCGCCCGGTGCCGGCCGGACAGATGTGAGATCAGCTCCTCCGGGTCGTCGCGCCCGCGCAGCGACATCGCCGCGAGCTGCAGGGCCGCCGCCCACCCGTCGGTCGCGGCGGTCAGGTCGGCGACCTCGTCGTCGTCGAGGTCGAGGCCGGCGAGGTCGACGAGGAACACGCGGGCCTCGTCCACGTCGAAACGCAGTTGCTCGTAGTCGATCTCGACGAGTTCGTCGCGCACCCGCATCCGGCTGGTGGGCAGGCCCGAGCGGGTGCGCCCGACGACGACGAGTTGCAGATGGTGGCAGGCGTTGTCCAGCAGGAACGCCATCGCGGCGACCGTCGCGGGATCCGTCACCCGATGCCAGTCGTCGATGATGACGACGAGTCGTTCACCGGCCTCGTGGATTTCGTCGACGAGCGAGGTGAGCACGTAGCGTTCCGCCTCGTCCCCGTGTTCGTCGAGCACCTGGCCGAGTTCGCGTGCGAGCGACGGCCGGACCTGCCGGATGGATTCGACGAGATGCGTCAGGAACCACACCACGTTGTTGTCGTCGTGGTCGACGTTGAGCCAGGCGACGGGCACGTCCTTCTCGGTGAGCACGTAGCGCCACTGCAGGGCCAGCATGGTCTTGCCGAATCCCGGTGGCGAGTGGATGGCGGTCAGTTTCCGTCGCTGGTCCGCGTCGAGGATCGACAGCAGGCGCCGGCGCGGCACCAGCCGGCGCGGCGTCGACGGCGGCCGGAACCGCGTGGCCGGAGCCGGCGGGGTGGTCGCGCGCACACCGGACCGGTAGGTGCCCCGTCGCTCCGCCACGGACGGCGACGGATGGTGACCGGACTCCGAACCCGGCTCGAGTTCCCCGGCTACGGGCAGTTCGTCGACCGGCAGCCCCTCGTCCGCCTGCACCTCGCGCAGCATCTCCCCGAACTCGGCGGCGCTCGCGGGCCGGGTCTGCGGGTCCACCGACATGGCGCGTTCGATCGCCGACGAGAGCGCATCCGGGATCCCCCGCTCCCGCAGGTCCGGAACGGGCTGGGTGGTCACCCGGACGAACTGCGCCACGACCCGCTCGCCGCTGCGCCGTTCGAACGCCGCGTGTCCGGTGAGCACGCAGAACAGCGTGGCGCCGAGACTGTAGACGTCCGAGGCCGGTGTGGGCGCACGTCCGCTGAGCACCTCGGGGGCGGTGAAGGCCGGCGACCCGGTCACCTCGCCCGTCGCCGTCTCGAAGCCGCCGCTCACGCGTGCGATGCCGAAATCCGTGAGCTGCGGCTCGCCGAACTCGGTGAGCAGGATGTTGCCCGGCTTGATGTCGCGGTGCAGGATGCCGGCGCGGTGGCCCGTTTCGAGGGCGCCGGCCAGCTTGATGCCGATGCGCAGCACCTCCGGCCACGGCACGGGGCCGGCACTGCGCAGTTGCGCGTCGAGCGAATCGCGCGAGTGGTACTGCATCACGAGGTACGGGCGTCCCGTTCGGGTGGTGCCGACCTGCATGACGTTGACGATGTTCGGGTGCCCGGACAGCCGGCCCATCGCGCGCTGCTCCCGCAGGAAGCGTTCGAGATTGTCGGGGTCCATGTGGGAGGTGAGGACCTTCACCGCGACCGGACGGTCGAGTGCGGTCTCGTAGCAGCGGTAGACGACCCCGAAACCGCCGCGCCCGATCTCACGCGCGTCGTCGAATCCGGCGTCGGCCAGCTCGGCGGCGAGGTCGACCCCGACGTCGCGTTGCGTCGCGTACGGATCGTGTTCGGCCACAGTAACTCTCGCATCCGTCCGATATGGCGACTCCCAGGCGGCCACCCGTTCGTACCCCTCGAGCATAACGCCGCGGACCCGTTCCCGGTCGGGGTCCGGCCACCCCCGAATCAGACCACGAGGTGTGGTTCGACGAGGTCCCGGCCGCGGGCCAGCGCGTCGTACGCCGAGGCCACGGACGCGACCGCCCGGCGCACCTCGTCGGCCTCCCGCGCGTAGGGCAGCCGCAGGAACCGTTCGAACGCGCCTTCCACCCCGAAGCGGGGTCCCGCGGCGAGGACCACACCGTGAGTGGGGGCGGTCGCCGCGAGCGCGGTCGACACCGGCGTGGGCATCCGCACCCACAGCGACATCCCGCCCGGTCCGACCGTGTACGTCCAGTCGGGCAGGAACTCGTCGAGCGCGCCGAGCATCGCCGCCCGCCGGCGGCGCAGCTGTCCGCGTCGCCGCTCGAGCAGGTCCTCGACGTCGCCGAGCAGGTGCGCCGCGGCGAGCTGCTCCATGACCGGCGTGCCGAGGTCGACGGCGGAGCGCGCCCCCACGAGCCGGGTGATCAGGGATCGGTCGGCGCGGATCCAGCCCACCCGGAGACCGCCCCAGAGGGACTTGCCGGTCGAGCCCACCGTCACGACGGAGCGGTCCGCGCCGTACGAGGCGACGGCGGGCGGCGGCGGGGTGTCCAGCCACAGGTCCACCATCGTCTCGTCCACGACGAGCGTCATGCGGGTCTCCTCCGCGATGCGGACGAGTTCGGCCCGGCCCGCCGCGCCCATGCACAGCCCGGTGGGACTGTGGAAGTCCGGGATCAGGAACGCCATTCGCGCCGCGGTCTGCCGGGCGGCGCTGCGCAGGCCCTCCAGGTCCCAGCCGTCGTCGGCGCCGCCCTCGGGCCGCACCGGCACGACGACCGGCCGCGCCCCGTGCCGCCGGATCGCCTCGAGCGCATTGGGATAGGTGGGATGGTCGACGATCACCCGGTCGCCGGCGTCGGTGAGCACGCCGAGCAGCAGGCGCAGCGCGTGCTGTGCGCCGGAGGTGACCATGATCTGTTCCGCCCCGGTCGGCAGCCCGCGGTCCCGGTAGCGCCGCGCGATCACCTCCCGCAGCAGGGCCAGGCCGATCGGTTCCATGCCGTGGGAGTCGAGGTAGGCGGGCACCGACCGCAGCGCGGCGGCGTAGGCCGACTCGATCTCGGCGGCGGGCGCCGGCATCGACGCGGAGCTGAGATCCACGGGCTCCGGCGCTTCCGCGGCGGCCGGGGCGGCGGAACGCGCCGGCGTGCCCCGTCGCCGCGGCGGCAGCGCGACGGTGCTGCGCGCACCCTGCCGGCTGCGCAGGTAGCCGGCCTCGCGCAGAGCCGTGTACGCGGACGTGATGGTGGTGCGGCTCAGCGCCAGGGCGGCGGCGAGCTCACGCTCGCTGGGCAGCGCCACGCCCAGGGGAACGCGACCGTCGTGCACCAGCAGCCGGATCCCGTCGGCGAGAGCCCGGTACGCGGGCCGCCGATCGGCGGTGTCCTGCCAGTTGCCGAGGTCGCGGGCCAGGGAACCGGCTCCGATCGCACGCGTGATCACCAGTCCAGTATCGCAGTCCAGTCGGCGAGGTGGTCACCTGTCCCCGGGCCAGTTCATACTGACGGCGTGACCACCCTCGGCTACACCCTGTTCGACACCGCCGTCGGCACGTGCGGGCTCGTGTGGTCCGCGGCCGGCGTCGTCGGCGTGCAACTGCCCGAGACCGCGCCCGAACCCACGCGCGACGCACTGCTCGGCCGGTTCCCGGCCGCGGTCGAGCGGCCCGTCCCGGCGGGGGTGCAGCCCGTGATCGACGCCGTCGCCGCGCATCTCGCGGGGGCGCCCGACGACCTGCGCCGGGTTCCGGTCGACTACCGGAATGTCTCCGAATTCGACACGGCGGTCTACGAGTTCGCCCGGACCGTCGACCCCGGCGCGGTCGCAACCTACGGCGAGGTGGCGCGCCGGGTCGGCCGGCCGGCCGGCGCCCAGGCCGTCGGACAGGCGTTGGGACGCAACCCCGTTCCGCTGATCGTGCCGTGCCACCGGATCCTCGCCGCGGGCGGCGGGATCGGCGGGTTCTCCGCGCCCGGAAGCACCGTCACGAAGCGGGAGCTGCTCGCCCTCGAGCACGCCCCCGGCTTCGGCGATCCGACCCTGTTCTGACGCGGGGCCGCAGCGGGTTTCAGCTCAGGATGTCGCGGCGCACGATCGTCTGGTCGCGGCCCGGGCCGACACCGATGCACGACATCCGCGCACCCGAGAGTTCCTCGAGCCGCAGCACGTAGTTCCGGGCGTTCTCCGGCAGGTCCTCGAAGGTGCGGGCCTCGGAGATGTCCTCCCACCAGCCGGGCATCTCCTCGTAGATCGGCGTGGCGTGGTGGATGTCGGTCTGCGTCATCGGCATTTCGTCGACGCGGACCCCGTCCACCTCGTAGCCGACGCAGATCGGCACGGTCTCGAGGCTCGACAGGACGTCGAGCTTGGTGAGGAAGTAGTCGGTGATGCCGTTGACGCGGGTCGCGTAGCGGGCGATCACGGCGTCGAACCAGCCGCAGCGCCGGGCCCGGCCGGTGGTGACACCCACCTCGCCGCCGGTCTTGGCCAGGTAGGCGCCGTGCTCGTCGAACAGTTCCGTCGGGAAGGGACCCGACCCCACCCGGGTGGTGTAGGCCTTGAGAATGCCGAGCACCGTGCCGATCCGGTTGGGACCGATGCCCGATCCGACGGCCGCGCCGCCGGCGGTGGGGTTCGACGACGTCACGTACGGGTAGGTGCCGTGGTCGACGTCGAGCAGCGTGCCCTGCGATCCCTCGAGCAGTACCGTCTCGCCGGCCTCGAGGGCCTTGTTCAGGCGCAGCCGGGTGTCGGCGATGCGGTGCCTGAACCCTTCCGCCTGGCCGAGCACCTCGTCGACGACCTGCTGCGGGTCGAGGGCCTTGCGGTTGTAGATCTTCGACAGCACCTGGTTCTTGAACTCCAGGGCGGCCTCCACCTTGTGGGTGAGGATCTTCTCGTCGAGGACGTCGGCGACGCGGACGCCCACGCGGGCGATCTTGTCCTGGTAGCACGGGCCGATGCCCCGGCCGGTGGTGCCGATCTTCTTGGCGCCGAGGAAGCGTTCGGTGACCTTGTCGATGGCCACGTGGTACGGCATGATCAGGTGCGCGTCGGCGCTGAGCAGCAGGTTCGTGGTGTCGACCCCGCGGTTCTCGAGACCGGCGAGCTCGTCGAGCAGCACGCCCGGGTCCACGACCACGCCGTTACCGATGACGTTGGTGACGCCGGGAGTGAGGATGCCGGAAGGGATCAGGTGCAGCGCGAAGTTCTCCCCGTTCGGGAGGACGACGGTGTGGCCGGCGTTGTTGCCCCCCTGGTAGCGCACCACCCACTGCACCCGGCCACCGAGCAGATCGGTGGCCTTGCCCTTGCCCTCGTCGCCCCACTGGGCGCCGATCAGGACGATTGCCGGCATTTCGCTGTCTCCTAGGGTGTCGACGTGCGGGCGCCCTCCGCCTGCAGGGTTCTGCCGTCACAGAACAGAAGCCGGGGGGACAGTCTAGCGGACCACACGTGCGGCACCGCCCCCGGCGTCCGCGGGCCGCCGTCCCGACTGTGACGGGTGCCGACGATCCACCCGACTCACCGTGCCGCGTTCGAGCGTCCGGCGGTGAGGCGAGTCGTGACTAGAGTGAGTGGAGCATCGTCGCCCGCGAGAGGAGTGCTCTTGACCCCCGTTGTGCTCAAGTGCGGTGATGCCCCACTGCCGTTGACACTGACATCCCTGACCACGTTGACCGCCCCGGCTCTGCCCGGCAAGGACGACTTCGAGGACGTGTTCGCGCATCTCGAGTCGGTCGAGGACCCCCGGCTCGTGGTGGTGGGCGGGGACGCCGCCTTCGCCGCGACGCTGACCCGGATGATGCGCACCGAGCGGCTCGGCATCGAACTGGCCTACGTGCCGGAGCGACGCACCCCGGCCGCCGAGGCGTACGGACTGCGGTTCGGATCGAAGGCCGCGACCGTCGCACTGCAGGGCACGGCACGGCCGGTGCCGCTCATCCGCGACGACGCCGGCATCGCCCTCGTCGGGCGTGCCCTCGTCGAGGGCGAGGTCGGTGAGCTGGTGGGCGAGGCGTACGTCGACGACACCCGGCTGTTCAGCGGGATGACCCCGGGTGTGCGGATCGAGCCGACCGTCGACATGCCGGGACTGCGGGCGGCGATCGATCGGCCGCGCTGGTTCGGCGGCTACCGCTGGGTGACCGGCCGTGCCGTGCAGCTCGGCTCACCCGGCGCCGTGCTCACCCGCGACGGGGTCGCCAATCCGCGGGCGGTCAAGCGCTCCACCTTCTACCGGCACGAGCACAAGTGGAAGCTGGTGCGCTGAGCGGGCTGCCGTCGCGGTACGAAAGCCGTTCCGGCTGAGCGCTTGTCGTGATTTCCTCCGCCCCCGCCGGACACCCGCACACCGGATTCCGCCGCGGGCGGGGTCCGCGGGCGCAGCCCTCACCGGCGTCACGCATTGCACCGGGCGAGGGCCTCGCCGGCGGCGCGCAGTGCGGCCCGCAACGACTCCGGGGCCACGACCTCGACCCCGCCGCCGAGGGCGAGGAGCTGGTCGAGCGCCACCTCCTCGGACTCGAGCAACAGGTCCACCCGCACCCACCCGTCCGCGTCCGGCGGTCCCGGTTCCACGTCGGCGGCGTCGGTGCCCACCACGCGGGGCAGGCGCCGCCACGCGGCCGGGCCGAGACGGAGTGTGCAGGCGAACCTGCGCAGCGCACGATCGAACTCCGCCGCGGACGCCGCCCAGTAGGCGGGCAGGTCGAATCCGTCGGGCCGTCGGGCCGGGGCGTCGAGGACGGCGGCGGACGCGATGCGCCCGACCCGGTAGGTCCGGACGTGACCGCGGTGCGCGGCGACGAGGTACCAGACCCCGGCCTTGGCGACGAGCCCGAGCGGGTCGAGGGTGCGCGCCACGGTCCGGTCGCCGCGCCGGTAGCGGATGTTCAGGCGGCGCTCGTCGAACACGGCGGACGCGACGGCCGGCAGGTGCGTGTTGTCCCCCGGTGCGGCGAACCAGCCGGGGACGTCGACGTGGACCCGGTCGCGCCAGGCCTGGGCGGCGCTGCGCAGGGTGACCGGCATGGACCCGAGCAGCTTGCCGCGGGCCGCATCGAGTTCCACACCGAGGTCGGCGGCGAGGGTGGGCACCCCCAGCAGCATCAGCGCGGCACTCTCGTCGCTGGTGAGCCCGCTGAGCCGGGACTGCCACCCGTCGAGCAGGCGGATGCCGCCGCCCGGTCCGCTCTCCGTCCACACCGGGACCCCCGCGGCGGACAGGGCACCGACGTCGCGGTACACGGTGCGCACCGAGACGCCGAGATCGTCCGCGAGCCGCTGCGCGGTCAGGCCCGCGGTGCCCTGCAGACGCAGCATCATCGCGAGCAGGCGTGCCGATCGCATGACCGCAGCCTACGCAAAAATCACTGACACTCGATGTCAGTGATATCGGCGCATCCTGACCTCATGAGTCCATGGAAAGAGTTCTCCGAGCAGGCACCGGATCTGGCACAGGCGATCGCCGCACGACTACAGGCGCACAAGCATCACGTCCTGGCGACGCTGCGGCGGGACGGTTCACCGCGCGTCAGCGGGACGGAGGTGGAGATCGTCGACGGCCGACTGGTGCTCGGGTCGATGCCCGGCGCGAGGAAAGCCCGCGACCTGCAGCGCGATCCGCGCTACGCCCTGCATTCCAATCCCGGGCACCACTCGATGACGGGCGGCGACGCGAAGGTCCGCGGCCGGGCCCGGGAACTGCACGACGACGTGAAGGCGGCCGTGCTCGCCGCCTACCCGGAGGAGGTGCCGCCGGGGCCGATGCACCTGTTCGAACTCGACCTGGCCGAGGCCGTGCTCACCACGGTCGACGAGGAACACCTGTACGTGGATCTGTGGCGGCCCGGGGCCGCCGTCGAGCGTTTCGTCCGCTGACCGGGCCCGCCGCGCGGCCCGGCACGGAGAGGTTCGGCACGGAGAGTTCGGCGCCCCGGGCTGTCGAGTTCAACCCGGGGCGCCTTGGCCGGCCCGCATCCGGACTACGGAACAGCCCCGACCGTTGTGCCCCCTGCGGCGCGGTCGAAACCTCCGGACCCGAAATCGCTCCCCGCGACGCCCGAGCGGGCGAGGTGTGGACTCCCCGCCGAACGGGTAGCCGCCCCTCGGAGCCGGCCGCTCCGCGTGCGTGGCCGGTCGTTTGTCACGGGGAGGGTGAGACATGATCCGAGTGGCCTCGGTGCCCGCGTCGCACGTCTACGTCCGGCATCTGGCCGGACCGCACGGGGACGACGAGGTGGTGCGGCTTGCCGATCCGGTGCCCGCCGACGGACGCAAGGTACCGGGCGGATGGTGGCCGCCGCTGATGCTCGAGCCGGGATGGATCGCCGCCAACCACACCGAGTTCGACGTGTTCCACATCCACTTCGGCTTCGACGCGATCGAACCGGAGGCCCTGCAGGACGTGGTCGCGGAACTCGCCGACCACGACATCCCGCTCGTCTACACCGTGCACGACCTGCGCAACCCGCACCACCCCACGTCGGGCACCCACCACAAGCAGCTCGACGTCCTGATCCCCGCCGCCACCGAACTGATCACCCTCACCGAGGGCGCCGCCGGACGGATCGAGACGATGTGGGGCCGCACCCCCACCGTCCTGCCCCACCCACACGTCGTCGAACAGCCCTGGTTCGCGCGCGCGAACCGGTCCCCGGACGAGCCGTTCGTCGTCGGGGTGCACGCGAAGAGCCTGCGCGCCAACATGGACGTCTTCCCCGTCCTCGACGTCCTCTCCCACACCGTCCGTGACCTGCCGGGCGCGCAGTTGCGGATCAACGTCCACGACGAGATCTTCGATCCGGACAACCACTGGTACGCCCCCGAGGCCGGGGCGAAGATCCTCGCCTTCGGGGACCGGCCGGGCGTCGACGTGCGTGTGCACAAGTACTTCTCCGACGACGAGCTGTGGGAGTACCTGTCCTCGCTGTCTGTGTCCGTCCTGCCCTACCGGTTCGGCACCCATTCCGGCTGGCTCGAGGCCTGCCACGACCTCGGTACGGCGGTGATCGCCCCGAGTTGCGGGTTCTACCACCAGCAACGGCCCTGCCAGGTGTTCACATACGACGAGCAGACCTTCGACCCGGATTCCCTGGCCGATTCGGTGCGCGCGCTGTACCACAGCGGTCGGCGGCCCCACAGCGACTGGGCGCAGCGCATGTTCGAACGCCGCTTCCTGTCCCATGCGCACCACGCGATCTACGAACGGGCACTGTCGTGACGGGTCGCCCACTGCGTATCGCCCTCATCGCGTCCCACCGATTTCCCGTCGCGCAGCCCTTCGCCGGGGGACTCGAGGCACACGTGTGGCACCTGACCCGCGCGCTCGGCGCCGACGGACACCGGGTGACGCTGTTCGCCGCCGCGGGTTCCGACGTCACGCTGCCCGCCTCGTTCCTCGAGGTGCGCACCTTCACGCCCAGCCCCGCCGCCCGCAGCGACGTGTCGATGCCGCCGGAAGCGTTCCTCGACGCCCACCACGCCTACCTGTCCCTGCTGCTGGAACTGGCCGGCCCGCTCGCCGACTCGTTCGACGTGATCCACAACCACAGCGTCCACTACCTGCCGCCGGCGATGGCCGCGACGCTGCGGACCCCGATGCTGACCACCCTGCACACCCCGCCGACGCCGTGGCTCGAGTCGGCGCTCGCCGTCCCCGGCGGCGGCTCGGCGCACTACGCGGCCGTCAGCAGATACACCGCGGCGACCTGGGCGCATGCGGTCGCCTCGCAGATCACCGTCGTCCCGAACGGCGTCGACCTCGGGGCGTGGCCGCTCGGCCCGGGCGGGCCGTCGCTGATCTGGTTCGGACGACTGGTCCCCGAGAAGGGTGCCCACCTGGCGATCGAGGCGGCCCGGCGGGCGGGAACGTCCCTGCGGCTGGCCGGTCCGGTCAGCGACGAGGACTACTTCACCCGGCACATCGCCCCGCGTCTGGGCGACGGCGTCACGTATCTCGGTCATCTGCCGCAGCGGGAACTCGCGGCCGCGGTCGGCCGGTCGGCCGCGACCCTGGTGACGCCGCAGTGGAACGAGCCGTACGGCCTCGTCGTGGCCGAGTCCCTGGCATGCGGCACGCCCGTGGTCGCGTTCGCGCGCGGCGGCATCCCCGAGGTACTCGACCGGGGCAGCGGCTGCCTCGTCGCCCCCGACGACGTGGAGGCGCTGGCGGCCACCGTGCCTCGGGCCGT
Organism: Rhodococcus ruber; assembly: GCF_016804345.1. Classification (NCBI taxonomy): domain Bacteria; kingdom Bacillati; phylum Actinomycetota; class Actinomycetes; order Mycobacteriales; family Nocardiaceae; genus Rhodococcus; species Rhodococcus ruber. The sequence continues at coordinate 4,611,057 of NZ_CP044211.1, forward strand.
CCGATTGTCCCGGCTCGACGCCCGCCGCCGCGCCGAGACGTTCTGTTCCGAACGCACCATGGTGGACTCCTACCTCGCCCTGTACCGCCGCCTGTGTGCGGCCGGCTCCGTCGTCCGGCAGCGCCCGGCATGATCGGCTACTACATCCATCACCACGGACACGGGCACCGCACCCGGGCGGCCTCGATCTGCGCCCGCACGAGCGAACCCGTGACGGCCCTGTGCTCGGCGCCGTTGGGGCGCTTCGCCGACGTCTTCGCCGATGTCGTCGAACTGCCCCGCGACGACGAGTCCGTCGACACCGCGGAGGATCCCACCGCCGGCGGGTTGCTGCACTGGGTCCCCCGGCACGACCGCGGCCTACGCGAGCGGATGGCGGCGCTGGCGTCCTGGGTCGCCACGGCCCGGCCCCGGCTGCTGGTGGTCGACGTGTCGGTCGAGGTCGCGGTGTTCGCCCGGTTGCTGGGCGTCCCCGTCGTGGTCGTGGCCATGCCGGGCGAGCGCACCGACACCCCGCACGGGCTGGGTTACCGCGCGGCCGAGCACATCGTCGCGCCGTGGCCGCGGGAGGTGTACGAGCCGGCGTATCTACGTCCGTACGCGGACAAGACCACCTATGTCGGCGGCATCAGCCGGTTCGACGGCCGGCCCGTCGCCGGCCCCGCCCCCGGCGGCCGGCCCCGGGTCCTGGTCCTGAGCGGCAGCGGCGGCTCGTCCCTGTCGGCCGAGCGCCTGCACGAGCTGGCCGAGCGTCATCCCGGCTACGCGTGGGACGGTGTCGGCGTGCCGGGCGGTCCGTGGGTGGATGATCCGTGGTCCGACCTGAGCCGGGCCGACGTCGTCGTCGGTCACGCCGGGCAGAACTCCATCGCCGACATCGCCGCGGCACGGCGGCCGGCGATCGTCGTCGCCGAACCCCGGCCGTACGACGAGCAGTGCGCCACCGCCGACGCGCTGGGCCGAGCCGGCCTGGCGGTGACCCTGCCGGCCTGGCCGCATCCGGACGACTGGCCGAAACTGCTGCGCCGGGCCCTGCGGCTCGATCCCGCACAGTGGTCCCGGTGGCGCACCGAGGGGGCTGCCGGGCGCGCCGCCGCGGTGCTCGACGAGGTCGCCGCGAAGGTGGCACCACGATGAGAACGACCGTGATCACTCTCGTCGCCGGCCGGCACGCGCACCTGCGGCTGCAGCTGCGGGGCCTGACGCGCAGCGCACGGACTCCGGACGATCACGTGGTGGTGTCGATGGGCGACCCGGCCGTCGCACCGCTGATCGAAGCGGAGGGCTACCCGGCTCATACGGTGACCCTGCCGGCGGGCGGACCGTTGCCACCGTCCGCGGGCGGACCGTCGCCACCGTCCGCGGGCGGACCGTCGCCACCGTCCGCGGGCGGACCGTTGTCACTGTCCACCGCGCGCAATGTGGGCGCCGAGTGTGCCTTGGCGCGCGGCGCCGAGCTGCTGGTGTTCCTCGATGTCGACTGCATTCCCTCCGCGGGCCTCCTCGGGTTGTACGAGCGGGCCGCGAGCGATCCGCGGCACGGCAGCGCCCTGCTGTGCGGTCCGGTGACGTATCTGCCGCCGCCGGGGCCGCGCGGATACGACCTGGGCCGCCTCGAGCGGAGCGTGAACCCGCATCCGGCACGGCCGAACCCCCCGGCCGGCACGATCCGCACCGGCGACGAGTACGACCTGTTCTGGTCGCTGTCGTTCGCGGCGACCCGCGAGACGTGGACGGCCGTCGGGGGCTTCTGCACGGACTACGTCGGGTACGGCGGCGAGGACACCGACTTCGCCCAGCGCGCCGCGCACGCCGGGGTGGGGTTGCGCTGGGTCGGCGGCGCGCATGCCTTCCATCAGCACCACCCGGTCTCCGACCCGCCGGTCGAGCATCTGCACGAGATCCTCCACAACGCCGCTGTCTTCCACCGGCGCTGGGGGCGCTGGCCGATGACCGGGTGGCTGACCCGATTCGCCGAGGCGGGTCTGGCCCGGTACGACGCGGCCGCGGACCGGTGGGTCGCCACCGCGGCGCATGCGGGGCGCGGACGTGGCCGATGTTTGGACCGGGACGCGCGGGGCAACTCGGTCGGGACGTGAACGTCCCCTGTCTCGACCGAACGGAGCATCGCAGTGTTCGACAAGAATCCGCCGGTTCCCGGCTCGCCCGCCGGTTTCGAGGTTCCGGTCGAGGAACCCACGGCCCCGACGGACCCGCCTCCGGCCAAACCCGACCAGCGTGAGCCCGTCCCGGTCACTGCCACCGGCACACCCGAGGACCTGCCCGACGGTGCGCGCGGTCCCCAGGGCCGCTTCCTCACCACCGCCCAGGGTGCACGGCTGACCGACACCGACCATTCCCTCAAGGCGGGTCGCCGCGGTCCGACGCTCTTGCAGGACCACCACTTCCGCGAGAAGATCACCCATTTCGATCACGAGCGCATTCCCGAGCGGGCGGTGCACGCCCGGGGCGCCGCGGCGCACGGCGTCTTCCGGGCCAACGGCGCCGCCTCGAAGATCACCCGCGCCGGATTCCTGCAGAAGGGCAGCGAGACGCGCGTCTTCGTCCGCTTCTCGACGGTGCTCGGTTCGCGTGGTTCCGCCGACACCGTCCGCGACACCCGTGGTTTCGCGACGAAGTTCTACACCGACGAGGGAACGTTCGACTTGGTGGGGAACAACATTCCGGTGTTCTTCATCCAGGACGCGATCAAGTTCCCGGACATCGTCCATGCCGCCAAGCCGCACCCGGACCGCGAGATCCCGCAGGCCCAGAGCGCACACGACACGTTCTGGGACTTCGTCTCGCTGCACACCGAGGCCACCGCGCACACCCTGTGGAACATGTCGGACCGGGGCATTCCGCGCTCCTACCGGATGATGGAGGGCTTCGGCGTCCACACCTTCCGTCTCGTCAACGCCGATGGCGAGACGTCGCTGGTGAAGTTCCACTGGAAGCCGCGCCTGGGTGTGCACTCGCTGGTGTGGGAGGAGGCGCAGCTGCTCGGCGGCATCGACCCGGACTTCCACCGCCGCGACCTCGCCGACGCCATCGAATCCGGCGCCTACCCCGAATGGGATCTGGGCGTGCAGGTCTTCCCCGACACCCCGGAGCAGACCTTCGAGGGCATCGACCTTCTCGACCCCACCAAGATCGTCCCCGAGGAGCTCGCCCCGGTGCAGGTGATCGGGACGATGCAGCTCAACGCCAACCCGACGAACTTCTTCGCCGAGACCGAGCAGGTCGCCTTCCATCCCGGCCACCTCGTCCCCGGCATCGACGTCACCGACGATCCGCTGCTCCAGGGTCGGCTGTTCTCCTACCTCGACACCCAGCTCAGCCGGCTCGGCGGACCGAACTTCGGCCAGTTGCCGATCAACCGGCCGCACGCCCCCGTCAACGACATGCTGCGCGACGGCATGCACCAGACCGGCATCCATCCGGGCGCGGCTCCCTACCGGCCCAACTCGCTCGGAGCGGGATGCCCGTTCCTCGCGGGCGTCGAGGACGCCGCGTTCATCGACGTGCCGGCGCCGATCGCCGCGGGTGTCAAGGAACGCGAGGCGCCGAGCACGTTCGACGATCACTTCTCGCAGGCCCGGCTGTTCTACCGGAGCCTGTCGGAGATCGAGAAGAAGCACGTGGCGAACGCGTACACGTTCGAGCTCGGGAAGTGCTTCGAGCAGGCGATCAAGGAACGGCAGCTGCAGGTGCTCGCGAACATCGACGCGGAGCTGTGCGCCACCGTCGCGGCGGGTCTCGGCCTGCCGGCACCGGAGCCGACGGTGTCGACGGACGGTGAGCCGCTGCGCAGCGAGGCCCTGTCCCAGGTCGGTGCGACGTGGCCGGTCGAGGGGCGGATGATCGGCATCGTCGCGGACGACAGCGCCGACGTCGCCGAGGTCGCCAAGGCCGTGGCGGCGGTGGCCGCGGCGAAGGCCGTGCCGCTGGTGATCGGTCCGCACGGCGGCAAGCTCGACGGCGGCCGCAAGGAGGTGCCGATCTCGCGCACCTTCGACACGGCGCGGTCCGTCGAGTACGACGCCCTGCTGCTCGCGAGCGCCCCGGCCGATCCGCGGGTACGCATTCTGGTCGACGAGACGTTCCGGCACTGCAAGGCGATCGGCACGTGGGGCACGGGCACCGAAGCGCTCGAGCACGCAGCCGTCCATACCGAGGCCCCCGGAGTGGTCACCGCCGACGATCCGGAAGCGGTGGTGACCGGAATCGTCGAACTGCTCGGCGCCCACCGTGTGTGGGAGCGGTCCCAGGCCTGACCCGCCCCCTGCTGCTGCTGCTACGGCGGTGCGGCGGTGGTGCGGCGGTGGTGGTGGCCGAATGTCACATCGCGTCGATCGAATCGACCGAATGTGACATTCGGCCACCGGCACCACCCCCCGCGGGTCTGTCAGGAGAAGGGCTTGCCGCCGGTGACGGCGATGACCTCGCCGGTGATGTAGCTCGACTCCTGCGAGGCGAGGAAGACGTAAGCCGGGGCCAGTTCGGCCGGCTGCCCGGGCCGGCCGAGCGGGACGTCGTCACCGAAGGATTCGAACTTCTCCCGGGGCATCGTGGCCGGGATGAGCGGCGTCCAGATCGGTCCCGGGGCGACGGCATTGACCCGGATCCCCCGCTTCGCGACGTCCGACGCCAGACCCTTGGTGAAGTCGACGATGCCGGCCTTGGTCGTGGCGTAGTCGAGCAGTTCCGGCGACGGGCTCGTCCCCTGGATCGACGACGTGTTGATGATCGTCGAGCCCGGTTCCATCACGTCGATCGCGAACTTGCACAGCCAGAACAACGCGTACAGGTTCGTCTTCAGCACGCGGTCGAACTGCTCGGTGGTGATGTCGGCGATCCCGTTCATCTGCACCATCTGGAACGCCGCGTTGTTCACCAGGATGTCCAGGCCGCCGAGGTCACGCACGGCCGTGTCGATCAGGTGCCGGCAGTGTTCCTCGGAGCGGATGTCGCCCGGCACCGCGACGGCGCGCCGACCCGCCTCCTCGATCCACCGCACGGTTTCGCGGGCGTCGTCCTCCTCGGACTCGAGATAGCTGAGGACGACGTCGGCGCCCTCACGGGCGAACGCGATCGCCACGGCCCGTCCGATCCCCGAGTCGGCACCGGTGATCAGCGCCCGTCGGCCCTCGAGCCTGCCGCTGCCGCGATAGGTCTGCTCGCCGTGGTCGGGTGCCGACACCATGTCGGACGTCAGGCCCGGGTACTCGAGTTCGGGTTGCTGCTCACGATCCGGGGCCGGGTACTGCTCGACCGGATTCCGGGGCCGGTGCTGGTCGGTCATGGGTCCTCCCTCAGCGGTGTGCGGGCGGTTACGGAGCCGCCGTGTCCGCACGGTGCATACCCGGCGCCGGGAGCGGGTACACGAGCGGCACCGGTCGGTGAATCCGAGCGCTGCAGCGCTCTCCCGACCCGACCTCTGGAAAGGATGGGGCTGTGACGGAACACGAGAGTGAGTTTCGGGGAAGCAGTGAATTTCGGAGAAGCGGTGAGTTTCGGCGAAGCAGTGAGTTTCGGCGAAGCGAGGAGACCCGCGCGGGTGCCGATCCGGTGCACAGCAGGCAGGCCCACGACCGGGACCTGACGAACGACAGCGACTTCCCGGCCGACGACGCCCGCACGATGCGCAGCCACGCCGGTGAGGCCCTGACCGATTCCCGGGGCTGGCCGGGCTACTTCTTCCTGGGCCTCGGGCTGCTGCTGCTCGGTCTGACTCTGGTGGCTGCCGGCTACGGCTTCGAGGGCTGGGCCTGGATCGCCGGTCCCGCCTGCATCGTGTCCTTCGGGATCGGTGCCCTGCTGGTCCTGCTCGAGCGCAAGCGGGTCCGCAACGTCGAAGGAACGAGCCTGCGCGAACCGCGCGGTCACTGAGCGGTGCGCCCTTTGGGCGGTCAGGGCAGCCCAAAGGGCACACCGCTGTAGGCTCCTTCGCGTGAATCCACGCCCGCCGACGTCCACGCAGCTGCGTGGCGCGTTCGTGGGCTCGACCTCCGCCGCGGTCTCCGTCGCAGCCCACGGCCTCGCGGGCGGCGAGATTCCGTCTCAGGCGTCGGTGGTGCTGATGGTCGCCGCCTGCGCCGCGTTCGGTGCCGCGGTGTCCGCGCTCCGGTCGCACCGGCCGCTGACCGCACTGGTGCTCGTCCTGGCCGCGGGCCAGACGATCGGTCACACCGTCCTGACCCTCACCGCCGAGCACGCCCACGGCCTCGGGCTCTCGCCCGCGATGCTCGGCGCCCACGCCGCGGCCCTCGTCGTCTCCGCCGCCCTGATCCGGGCGGCCGAGCAGGGTTGCGTCGCGGCACTCGGCGTGTTGCGGCACATCGTCGCCGCGATACTGACCCTGCCCCCGGCGCATGCGCCGCTGTGGGTGGCCACACCCTCGCACCGGGCACGTCTCGTGCTGCGAGTGCTCGTTTCCGCACAGGCCGGCACCCGGGGTCCGCCCCGCACCGCCTGACCCGATCCTGTTCCGCCGCGTCCGTACCCCGCGGCGGCTTTCCCACGTGTGACGACGCTGCCGTCGTCACCGACGATCGAAACGAGCATTCGCATGTCCACGACCGACCTCGGGACGGATCGTTCCGTCCCGCCCCCGACCCGCCGATCCGGCACCTCCTCCCTGCGACCACTCGTGCTGCGGCTGCACTTCTACGCCGGCCTCCTCGTCGCCCCGTTCATCCTGATCGCCGCGGTCAGCGGCGGCCTCTACGCGCTCGCGCCGACGATCGAGCAACTCGTCTACCGCGATCAGCTGCACACCGATGCCACCGGTCCCGCCGTGCCGGTGGCCGAGCAGATCCGGGTGGCCACCGGCCAGCGGCCCGATCTCACCGTCACCGCGGTGCGGCCGGCCGCGGCGCCCGGCGAGACCACCCGGGTCCTGTTCGCCGACCCGAGCCTCGGCGAGTCGCAGCGGCTCGCGGTCTTCGTCGACCCGGTCACCGCGCGGCCGCTCGGTGAGCTGGCCGTCTACGGCAGCAGCAGCGCCCTGCCGGTGCGGACCTGGATCTCGCAGCTGCACCGCCACCTGCATCTCGGCGAACCGGGCCGCCTCTACAGCGAGCTGGCCGCGTCCTGGATGTGGGTGATCGCGCTCGGCGGCGTGTACCTGTGGGTGCGCCGGTACCGGACGTCCCGGACCCGCGACGCCGAGGCGCGCCTGCTCACCGTCGACCGCACCGCCACCGGCCGGGCCCGCACCCTCGGCTGGCACGGTGTGGTGGGTGTATGGATCGCGGTCGGCCTGGTGTTCCTGTCCGCGACCGGTCTGACCTGGTCCCGGTTCGCCGGCGACAACATCGCCGAGCTGCGGGCGGCACTGGACTGGAAGACGCCCGCCGTCGACGCGACCCTGACGGGGAGCAGCGCCGCACCCGCGACGGGCCACGAGGGGCACGGCGGCCACGGCGGGCACGCCGCCGACCCGGCGCTGCTCGACACGAACATCGCCCGCATCGACTCGGTGCTGGACGCGGCGGCCGCGGCGGGACTGACCGGGGTCGTCGAGGCCTCGATCCCCGCGAAGACCGGCACCGCCTTCACCGTCGCCGAGACCCGCCAGCCGTGGGTGTACGGCATCGACTCGGTCGCCGTCGACGGCGCGACCGGCGAGGTCGTCGACGTGCTGCGGTTCGCGGATTGGCCGCTCGCCGCGCAGCTGACGTGGTGGTCGATCACCCTGCACATGGGCATCATGTTCGGGCTGATCACGCAGGTCGCCCTGGCGCTGCTGGCGGTGGCGTTGATCACGGTCGTGGTGCGCGGGTACGTGCTGTGGTGGCGGCGACGGCCCACCCGTGGGTCGGCGTGGGCCGTCGGCCACGCTCCGTCCCGGGGCGCGCTCCGTCGCGTCGGCGCAGGTCCGGCGGTCGCGATCGGCGTCGCGGCCGCGGTGGTGGGGTGGTTCGCCCCGGTGCTCGGGCTCAGCCTGCTGGCGTTCCTCGTCGTCGACACCGCCGTCGGGTGGCGTAGCCGGGGACGCGCATAATGAACCCTCGTGTGCCTATCGACGAGGAGTGCCGGTGAGCGACGACCTGTCCGCATACCGTAAGGAGTTCGCCCGCATCGAGCGGAAGATCGCCGGGGAGTTCGACGCCGGCCGGCGACACCGCGTCCTCGTCGCCTGTGTCGCCGCGGTGGTGCTGGGTCTGCTTCTGCCGCAATCGGATACCGAATGGTCGTGGACGGTGCTCGGCACGTGGTTCGGGCACGAGGCCACGACGACCGTGCCGATGCGGGTCTTCGTGAGCCTCGCTGTGGTGTTCGGTGTGGTGTCGTCGACCGCGGCGCTGTGCACGCACCGCTGGCGGCTCGCGTCGGCGTCGATGCTCGGTTCCGGCCTGGCGTCCCTGTTCGGGCTGCTCGGCTACTGGTCGCAGAACGGCATGCCGGTGCAGACTCCGCACGCCCCCGGCGCGGGAATGGTGCTCGCCTGGCTCGGCATGGTGGCGCTGACCTCGCAGTGGCTGCCCGTCGTGCTCAGCCGCTCCCCCACCGACCGGCGGCCGCAGCCGGTGACCACGCCGGTGCTCTGACGCCGATGCCCGACCCGGGACATCCGCGCACCGCGCGGATGTCCCGGCGTTCCACTGCGCGACGGGCCGGGCGCGGCGTACATTTCGCCGGTGAAGCGGCCGGATGCGGCTGCCCCGCGAAGGGAGTTGCCGTGCCGACCGCCGTACTCGCCGTCGTCGCCCTCGTCGGCGCCTTCCTGCAGTCCCGCCACCGCCACGGCGCCGCCCGTATCGACACCTACCTCGTGTGGTGGCTCGTGGCGGTGGTCGGCGTCGCCTCGGTGATCGGGGCGGCGTTCCACGTCTTCGACGGTCCCGCGACCGCCGAGATGATCGGATTCACCCGCGGCGACGGAGGTTTCCAATTCGAGAACGCCATGGGCGATCTCGCGATCGGCGTGGCGGGAATCCTGTGCTACCGCTTCCGCGGCGGGTTCTGGCTCGCGACGATCGTCGTGACCACCGTCCAGTACTTCGGCGACGCCGCCGGTCACCTGTACTTCTGGCTCGCGAAGGACAACACCGAGCCGGGCAACGTCGGATTCCCGCTGTGGTTCGACATCGTCCTGCCGATCGTGGCGTGGGTCCTGTACGCGGCGTCGTACCGGCGGGGCGGCGACGCCGTTCCCCTCACCCGGTCAGGAGCCGGCGCCGACGCCGTCCGCGCGACGTAGCAGGTAGGTGTCCATCACCCAGCCGCGCGCCGCCTTCGCGCGGGCGCGGGCCCGCTCGATCTCCGGCAGCACCCGGTGCAGCGGGCCGGCGACGAGTTCCTCGTCGGACGTGCCGAGGTCGGCGCCCCACCAGATGTGCCAGTCGCCGTCGAGCCGGGCGCATTCGAGCGCGCCGTCGAGCATCACCACGAGGTTGTCGCCCCCGGCGGCGACCTCGTGCGCGAGGCACCGGCCCGTCGTGATCGTGATCGGGCCGCCGATCCGGTTGAGCACCAACCGGTGCCGCGCCGCGAGCAGCGACACGGCGCTCACCCCCGGGACCACGTCGTAGTCGACGTCGAGCACGCCCCGGTCGCGGATGCGTTCGACGACGCGAATGGTGCTGTCGTACAGGCTCGGATCGCCCCACACCAGGAATCCGGCGGTCTCGTCCGGCGCGACCTGCTCGCGCAGCACCGACTCGTAGACGGCGGCGCGGGCCGCGTGCCAGTCCCGCACCTCGGCGCCGTAGGCGGACGGGGCCCGGTCGCGCGGCGGATCCGGCACCGTGATCACCCGGTAGTCGCCGGTGACGTGCCGGCGGCAGATCTCCTCCCGCACGGCGACGAGATCGTCGACGCCGCGCTGCTTGTCGGCGACGAGGAACACGTCCACCTCGTTCAGCGCCCGGACCGCGGCCACGGTGAGGTCGTCGGGACCACCCGGCCCGATCCCGATCAGCCGCAGCCGCCTTCTCATCCGCGGTCCTCGAGGTCGCCCTCCACGTCGAGGTAGGCCTGCTGCAGTTCCGCGAGCGTCGCCGGATCCGGCTCGGCCCACAGCCCGCGGTCGGCGGCCTCGGAGAGCCGTTCGACGATGCCGCGCAGCGCCCACGGGTTGGCCTCGCGCAGGAACTGCTGGTTCTCCGGGTCGAGCGCGTAGGTGCGGGCGAGGGTTTCGTACATCCAGTCGGCGACGACGCCGGCGGTGGCGTCGTAGCCGAACAGGTAGTCGACGGTCGCGGCGAGCTCGAACGCCCCCTTGTAGCCGTGCCGGCGCATCGCGGCGAGCCAGCGCGGATTGACCACCCGGGCCCGGAACACGCGGGCGGTCTCCTCCGCCAGCGAACGGGTGCGGACCTGGTCGGGGGTGGTCGAGTCGCCGATGTACGCCTTCGGGTCCGCGCCGGTGAGCGCGCGGACGGTGGCGACCATGCCGCCGTGGTACTGGAAGTAGTCGTCCGAGTCGGCGATGTCGTGCTCGCGGGTGTCGGTGTTCTTCGCCGCCACCGCGATCCGCCGGTAGTTGGCGCGCATGTCGTCCGCGGCCGCGACACCGTGCAGGTGCCGCCCGTACGCGAAGCCGCCCCACGCGGTGTACACCTCGGCGAGATCGGCGTCGCTGCGCCAGTTCCCGGAGTCGATGAGCGGCAGGATGCCAGCGCCGTAGGAGCCGGGCCGGGAACCGAAGATGCGCCGGACCGCGCGCTCGGGGTCGCCGTGCTCGGCCTCGTCGCGGCGGGCGTGCGCGCGCACGAAGTTCAGGTCGTCGGGCTCGTCGAGGGCGGCGACGGTGCGGATCGCGTCGTCGAGCATCGCGACGACGTGCGGGAAGGCGTCGCGGAAGAACCCGGAGATGCGGACGGTGACGTCGATGCGGGGCCGGCCGAGTTCGTCGAGGGGGATCACGGTCAGTTCGCGCACCCGCCGGGACTCGGCGTCCCATTCGGGGCGCACGCCGATCAGGGCGAGCACCTCGGCGATGTCGTCGCCGGAGGTGCGCATCGCGGAGGTGCCCCACACCGACAGGCCCACCGACGGCGGGTAGTCGCCGGTGTCCGCGCGGTACCGGTCGAGCAGGTTGTTCGCCAGGGCCACGCCGGTGTCGTAGGCGAGCCGGCTCGGCACCGCCTTCGGGTCGACGGTGTAGAAGTTGCGGCCGGTGGGCAGCACGTTGACCAGGCCGCGCAGCGGCGACCCGGACGGACCGGCAGGGACGTAGCCGCCGTCGAGGGCGTGCAGCACCGCGTCGAGTTCGTCGGTGGTGCGGGCCAGGCGCGGCACGACCTGCTCGGCGGCGAAGGCGAGCACCCGCTCGACCTCCGGATCCTGCTGTCCCAGCACCTGTTCGACGACGGTGCCGGCGCGCTCGACCCGCCAGCCGGCGTCCTCCATGCCCTGCACCAGGGTCCGGGCCTGGGACTCGACCGCGTCGGTCTCGGCGAGCGGCGCATCCGGCTTCAGCCCGAGCGCGGTGCGCAGCCCGGGCACCGCGTGCGCCCTGCCGCCCCACACCTGCGCGGCCCGCAGCACCGACAGCACCAGGTTCACGCGAGCCTCCCCGACGGGCGCGGTGCCGAGCACATGCAGACCGTCGCGGATCTGCGCGTCCTTGACCTCGCACAGCCAGCCGTCGACGTGCAGCAGGAAGTCGTCGAATTCGGCGTCGTGCGGGCGGTCGTGGAGACCGAGGTCGTGGTCGAGCTTCGCGGCCTGGATCAGCGTCCAGATCTGGGCGCGGATCGCGGGCAGCTTGGCCGGGTCCATCGAGGCGATGTTGGAGTACTCGTCGAGCAGCTGCTCGAGCCGGGCGATGTCGCCGTACGACTCGGCCCGCGCCATCGGCGGGATCAGGTGGTCGACGATGGTCGCGTGGGCGCGGCGTTTCGCCTGGGCGCCCTCCCCCGGATCGTTGACCAGGAACGGGTAGATCAGCGGGAGGTTGCCGACGGCGGCGTCGGTCGCGCAGGCCGCCGACAGCCCGGCGTTCTTGCCGGGCAGCCATTCCATCGAGCCGTGCTTGCCCAGGTGGACGACGGCGTCGGCGCCGAAGCCGTTCTCCACCCACCGGTACGCCGCGAGGTAGTGGTGCGACGGCGCCATGTCCGGATCGTGGTAGATCGCCACCGGGTTCTCGCCGAACCCGCGGGGCGGCTGGATCATCAGCACCACGTTGCCGGCCTGCAGGGTGGCGAGCACGATCTCGCCGTCCGGGTCGGCGCTGCGGTCGACGAACAGTTCGCCCGGGGCCTCGCCCCACGCCTCGGTCATCGCGCCGGTCAGCTCGGACGGCAGGTCCGCCGTCCACTCGCGGTAGCGCGCCGCGCTCACCCGCACCGGATTGCCCGCCATCTGCTCGGCGCTGAGCCACTCCTCGTCCTGGCCACCCGCGGCGATCAGGGCGTGGATCAGCGCGTTGCCTGCCTCGGCGTCGTCGTCGGTGTCGAGGCCGGGAAAGCCGTCGCCGAGGTCGTAGCCGTGCTCGCGCAGCGCGCGCAGCAGCCGGATCGCGGAGACGGGCGTGTCCAGGCCGACGGCGTTGCCGACGCGGGAGTGTTTCGTCGGATACGCCGAGAGCATGATCGCCAGGCGCCGCCGTGCGGGTGGGATGCGCCGCAGACGGGCGTGCGCGACGGCGATACCGGCGACGCGACGGCACCGTTCGGGGTCGGTGACGTAGCGCGGCAGGCCGTCGGCGCCGAATTCCTTGAACGAGAACGGCACCGTGATGATGCGGCCGTCGAATTCGGGGACGGCGATCTGCGTCGCGGAATCGAGCGGGGAAACTCCCTCGTCGGATTCGGCCCACGCGTCGCGTCCCCAGGTCAGGCACAACGCCTGCAGGATCGGAACGTCGAGCGCGGCAAGCGCTGCGACGTCCCAGGCATCGTCGTCGCCGCCGGCGGAGACGGTGGCCGGGCGGGTACCACCGGCGGCCAGGACCGTGACGATCAGGGCGTCGAGGGTGCCGAGTTCGGCGAGCAGGTCCGCGGGGGCCCCGCGCAGGGTGGAGCAGAAGATCGGCACGGCCACGGCGCGGCCGGTGGCGTCGACCGCCCGCGCGAGATCACGGACGAAGCGGGTGTTTCCGCTGGTCTCGTGGGCGCGGTAGTACAGGATGCCCACCCTCGGCAGGTCGGGATCGGCCGCGGCGGGCGCGTGGCTGCCCCACTCGGGCAGCGCGGCCGGCGGATCGAAGCCCTCGCCGGTGAGCAGGACGGTGTCGGACAGGAAGGCGTGCAGCTGGGCGAGGTTCGCGGGCCCGCCCTGCGCGAGGTAGGCGTGCGCCTCGGTGGCGATGCCGACGGGGACGGTGGAGTGGCTCATCAGCTCGGCGTCGGGCAGCTGCTCGCCGCCGAGCACGACGACGGGTGCGCCGTGCGCCAGGACCGCGTCGATGCCGTTCTGCCAGGACCGCACCGACCCGAGGATGCGGACGATCACCAGGTCGGCGCCGTCGAGCAGGCGCGGCAGCTCGGTGCCGACGTCGAGGCGCGACGGATTGCCCAGCGCGTATTCGGCGTCGGAGCTCAGCGCCGACAGCAGGTCGGTGTCGGACGTGGACAGCAGCGCGAGCCGCGTCACGGCCGGGTCCTGCGCAGTTCGATTCCGCGCAGCACGAATTCGGTCATGTTCAGTCTCCAAACCCTCGTGGACTTCCCGTGCCGTGGCCGGTCTCCTGGCTGACGGATCGTCGCTGCTGCGCCGACCTTCCCGGACGTGCGTCCAGTGGTCTCCGGACCGGCGGACCGGTTCGGACGAGGGCGAGCAACTACCCGCTCACAGTGGCGAGGGCCGCGCCGGTCTCACACCGGCTTCCCGAGCACCACGGCAGGTGGAGCTTAGCGCACGTGTGCAACCATGTGCCCCCATGGTCGACCTTCCCCCGGCGCCGGCCCAGGCGGCATCCCCCGTCGCTGCGCTCACCCAGGATCGGTGCCCCGGTCTGCTGCGCCCCCACCTCGCCGCCGACGGCGCGCTGGTGCGGCTGCGCGCGCCCGGCGGCCGGCTCCCGGACGGCGGCCTGCAGGCGCTGTCGGAGGCGTCGGTCGCCTTCGCGGACGGCGACGTGCACCTCACCTCACGCGGAAACCTGCAGATCAGGGGCGTCGCGTTGGACGAGTGCGGCGGGGTGCCCGCCGGCCTGGTCGAGGCGGTGACGGCGGCCGGGTTCCTGCCGGCGCCGGCGCACGAACGGGTCCGCAACGTCGTCGCCTCGCCGCTGTCCGGGATCACCGGCGGCCGCGCCGACATCCGCCCGCTGATCGGCGCGCTCGACGCCGCCCTGTGCGCCGAGCCCGCCCTGGCGCAGCTGCCGGGGCGTTTCCTCTTCGGGCTCGACGACGGCCGCGGCGACGTCACCACCCTGCGCTGCGACCTCGCCGCGGTGGCCGTCGAACCCGGACTGTTCCGCGTCACGATCGGCCGGCGCTCCGGCCCGGTGGTGCCGGCCGAGCGGGCCGTCGGGACCCTGGTCGACCTGGCGCAACGGTTCGCGGCGATCCGCGGCACCAGCTGGCACGTGCACCGACTGCCCGAGGCCGGCGCCGAACTCGGCGGTGGTGCGCCGCTGCCGCCGCCCACCCGGTACACCGCGCCGTACGGCCCCCTGCCCGGAGCCGTCTCGGTCCTGGTCCCGCTGGGCATCCTCTCGCCCGCGATGGTGGCGGCGCTGCCCGTGCCGGACGTGATCGTCACCCCGTGGCGCGGCCTGGTCCTGCCCGGCGAGCACGATCCGCAGCCGCTGCGCGACGCCGGGTTCGTCCTCGACGGCGCGTCGCCGTGGACCCGCACCACCGCATGCACCGGCGCGCCGCGGTGTAGCCTCGCCGGGGGCGACACCCGTGCCACGGCCCGGCGCGTCGTCGCCGATGCGCCGCCACCCGGCCACCTGCACGTCGTGGGATGCGAACGATCCTGCGGCGCACCGAATTTCCCCCACACGCTCCTGCTCGCGAGGAACCCGGCATGACCCTGTCCCCCCCACCCCGGCGCTACGACTACGTCACCGACGGCGCCGACATCTACGTCCGGTCGTTCGCGACGATCCGCGCCGAAACCGACCTGTCCGCGATTCCGGCCGACGCCGAGAAGGTCGCGGTGCGCATGGTGCACGCCTGCGGGCAGACCGACCTGACCCGCGACCTCGCGATCCACCCGGGCCTGGTGTCCGCGGCGCGCACGGCGCTGCGTTCCGGCGCGCCGATCCTCACCGACGCGCACATGGTCGCGTCCGGGGTGACCCGCACCCGGCTGCCGGCGGACAACGAGGTGCTGTGCTTCCTGCGGGACCCGCGGGTACCCGAGCTCGCGTCGGCGTGGGGCACCACCCGCTCGGCCGCGGCGGTGTCGCTGTGGGAGGACCGCCTCGACGGCGCCGTCGTCGCGATCGGCAACGCACCCACCGCGCTGTTCCACCTGCTCGAGCTCATCGACGCCGGCGGCCCCCGGCCGGCCGCGATCGTGGGGGTGCCGGTCGGGTTCATCGGCGCCGCCGAATCCAAGGAGGCGCTCGCCGCGCATCCGCTGCAGCTGCCCTACCTGGTGGTACGGGGACGTCGCGGCGGCTCGGCGATGGCGTCGTCCGCGATCAATGCCCTGGCCCAGGAGGCGGAGTGAACGACACCGGACGGTTCTACGGCGTGGGCCTCGGCCCCGGTGATCCCGAGCTGATCACCCGCAAGGCGGCCCGGCTGATCGAGCAGGCCGACGTGATCGCCTACCACTCGGGCACCCACGGCCGGTCCATCGCGAGGGGCATCGCGGCCGGGCTGATCCGGGAGGGGGTGCTCGAGGAGGCGCTGGTCTACCCGGTCACCACCGGCACCACCGACCATCCCGGCGGCTACGACGGGGCCATCGCCGACTTCTACGACGAGTGCGCGGCGCGCCTGGCCGCGCACCTCGACGCCGGCCGCACCGTCGTCGTGCTGTGCGAGGGCGACCCGCTGTTCTACGGCTCCTACATGTACCTGCACGACCGGCTCGCGAACCGCTATGCGACCAAGGTGGTTCCGGGCGTGACGTCGGTGTCCGCGGCCGCGGCCGCCGCGGCGGAACCGCTGGTGCGGCGCACCGACGTGCTCACCGTGCTGCCCGGCACGCTGCCCGAGCCGGAACTGGCGCGCCGTCTCGCCGACACCGACGGCGCCGCGATCATGAAGCTGGGCCGCACCTTCCCCGCGGTCCGCGCCGCGCTCGCCCAGGCGGGCCGGCTCGACGACGCGGTGTACGTCGAGCGCGCGTCGATGGGCGGGCAGCGCATCGTCCCCGTCGCCGACGTCGACGCCGATGCGGTGCCGTACTTCTCGGTGATCCTCACCCCCGGCGACCGCGCGCCGCGCAACCGGGACATCACCGACCGGTCCCGGCCCGTCGTCGCCGAGGTTCCCGACGCGGTCGCTGCCCGTGAGCTGCTCGTCGTCGGTCTCGGCCCCGCCGACGAGAAGTGGCTCACCCCCGAGGCCGCCGCCGCGCTGGCGGCCGCCGACCACGTCGTCGGGTACGGGCCCTACGTCGACCGGGTGCCGGTCCGGCCGGGGCAGCGACGGCACGCGTCCGGCAACACCGTCGAGGTGGACCGCGCCCGCGTCGCGCTCGAGCTGGCCCTGTCCGGCGAACGGGTGGCGGTCGTCTCGGGTGGCGACGCCGGAGTGTTCGGGATGGCCTCGGCGGTGTTCGAGGCCGCGCAGGATCCGCGGTTCGCGGAGATCCCGGTGCGGGTGCTGCCCGGCGTGTCGGCGGTCCAGGCCGTCGCCGCGCGGGCGGGCGCCCCGATCGGCGGCGACTTCGCGGTGATGAGCCTGTCGGACCGGCTCAAGCCGTGGGAGGTGATCGAGCAGCGGCTCACCGCCGTCGCACAGGCCGACCTGGTGCTGGGCATCTACAACCCGGCGTCGCGGTCGCGGACCACGCAGGTCGCGCAGGCGCGGGCCGTGCTGCTGCGGCACCGCCCCGCCGACACCGTCGTGGTGGTCGGTCGCGACGTCGGCCGCCCCGGCGAGTCGCTCGAGGTGACCACCCTCGAGAAGCTCGACCCGGACGCGATCGACATGAAGTGCCTGATCCTCGTGGGCTCGTCCGGCACCGCGGTCACCGCGACCGGCGCGGTGTGGACGTCGCGCTCGGTGCGTCCCTGAACATTCGCCCGGAACACCGGGATCCGCGCCCGTCACGGCGCGCGCGGATTCCGGTTCACCGTGTGAAGCCGCTGCGGTCCCGCGCCGGGTCGTAGAGGTGCGAGCACGCGACGTCCGCCGACCGCACGCCCAGGGCACGGCCGACGACGATCACCGCGGTGTGCTTCAGTCCCGCCGCCTCGACCTTGTCGGCGAGGTCGGCGAGCGTGCCGCGCAGCACCAGCTCGTTCGGGCGGGACGCGAACGCCACCACCGCGGCCGGACAGTCGGCGCCGTACTCGACGCTCAGCTCCTCGGCGAGGACGCGGATGCGGGTGATCGCCAGGTGCAGCACGAGGCTCGCGCGCAGGCCCGCGACGCGGGCGAGGGCCTCGGTGTCGGGCATGGTCGTCGAGCGGGCCTGCGTGCGGGTCAGCACGACGGTCTGCACCAGCTCGGGCACGGTCAGCTCCGCCCCGAGGGTCGCCGCGGCGGCCGCGTAGGCCGGCACACCGGGCGTGACGTCCCACGGCACTGCCGCGGCATCGAGCCGGCGCGTCTGCTCGGTCAGGGCCGAATACAGCGACGGGTCACCGGAACACAAGCGGACGACGTCGAGGCCGCGGCGGTGGGCGTCGACGAGGTGCGCGGTGATCTCGTCCAGGTCCAGGCGCTGGGTGTCGACGAGCTCCGCGTCGTCCCGGCAGTGCGCGAGCACCTCGTCGTCGAGATAGGTGCCGGCGTAGAGCACCACCGGCGCCTCGCTCAGCAGGCGCGCGGCCCGCAGCGTCAGCAGGTCGGCCGCACCGGGCCCGGATCCCACGAAGTGAACTGTCATCTCACGCCTTTCGTCACCTGCCACTGCACCACCGGGCGCAGCGCCTGCCAGCCGCTGAACCCGCCGAGTGGTGCGGCCTGTTCCACGGTCGTCCGGGTCAGCTCCCCGCCGTGGGTCTTCCACCACTGCACCAACGTCGACTCGGTTTCGAGGGTCACCGCGTGCGCGACCAGACGGCCACCCGGACGCAGTGCCGCCCAGCAGGCTTCGAGCACTCCGGGAATCGACCCGCCGCCGCCGACGAAGACGGCATCGGGGGTGTCGAGACCGGCGAGCGCGTCGGGGGCGGCGCCGCGCACCACCACGACCGACGGGACGCCGAGCCGCGCGGCGTTGCGGCCGATCCGGTCGGCGCGCGTCTCGTCGCGTTCGATCGCCACCGTGCGGCAGCGCGGATCGGTGCGGGCCCACTCGATGCCCACCGACCCGGCGCCGGCCCCGACGTCCCACAGCAGTTGCCCCGGCCGCGGCGCGAGCGCGCACACCGCGGCGAGCCGGATCGGGCGTTTGGAAATCTGACCGTCGTGCTCGAACGCGTCGTCGGCCAGGCCGGGCGTCGCGGGATACCCCTCGGCTCCGGAGCATTCGATGCAGACGACGTTGAGCGCGGGCGCGTCGCCGGACCAGTCGTCGGCGGCGGCGGTGCGCCGCGCCTCCTCGGGCGCGCCGAGGTCCGACAGCACGGTCAGGGTGCTCGCGCCGAACCCGTCTCGGCGCAGCAGGTCGGCGACCCGCGCCGGGGTGGAGCCGTCGGAGGAGAGCACGATCAGCCGCCGCCCCCACCCGAATGCGCGGCGGACGGCGTGCACGTCCCGGCCCACCAGCGTCACCACGTCCACCGACTCGGCGCTCCACCCCATGCGGGCGCGGGCCAGCGCCACCGACGACACGGCGGGCAGCACCGTCACCGCGTCGGCGCCGAGCCGGTCGATCAGGGTGGTCCCGATGCCGGAGACGAGCGGATCGCCCGACGCGACCGCCACGATCGTGCGGCCGCGGTGCCGCGCGAGCAGCGCGTCGAGTCCGTCGCGCAGCGGGGACGGCCACGGCTCGCGGACGGCGCCGGTCTCGGGCAGCAGCGCCAGATGGCGCCGCCCACCGAGCAGGACCTGCGCGCCGAGCACCGCGTCGCGGGCGGGGGGCGGCAGGCCGTCCCAGCCGTCGGCACCCATGCCGACGACGGTGATGTGTGAGCCCATGGCGTCGAACCCTAGCCGGTGCGGTTAGACTCGGCGCCGGCAAGACAATCGAGGTGCCCCTCACGGGGATAATCGGGAAGCCGGTGTGAATCCGGCACAGGCCCGCTGCGGTGACCCGGGAGTCGTCGATCATGCGCATCACGCGCAGCCACTGGACCGCCCGGTCCGGGAAGGCGATCGCACGGCGTCCGACCGGGAAGTCCGAATACCGGCCTCGATTCCGTTTGCCGAGAAGACATCCCAGCGGGAGCCTGTGGAGGTTGAAAGTGCACGTGTATCCGTTCAGTGCCGTCGTCGGCTCCGACGACCTCGCGCTGGCCCTGTCCCTGTGCGCGGTGTCGCCGTCGATCGGCGGGGTGCTCGTGCGCGGGGAGAAGGGCACCGCCAAGTCGACCACGGTGCGCGCCCAGGCCGCGCTGTTGCCGCAGGTCACGGAGGTCGCCGGCTGCCGGTTCGCGTGCGACCCCGCCGCCCCCGACCCGTCCTGTCCCGACGGCCCGCATCCGCACGGTGCGGCGGCGCAGACCCGGCCGGCGCGGCTGGTGGAACTGCCCGTCGGCGCCACCGAGGACCGGGTCACCGGCTCCCTGCACCTGCAGAAGGCACTGTCGGGGGGCACCGCCGAGTACGAGCCGGGCCTGCTCGCCCGGGCGCACCGCGGGGTGCTCTACGTCGACGAGGTCAACCTGCTGCACGACCATCTCGTGGACCTGCTGCTCGACGCCGCGGCGATGGGCCGGTGCTCCGTCGAGCGCGACGGGGTGTCGGTCTCGCATGCCGCCCGGTTCGTACTGGTCGGAACGATGAACCCGGAGGAGGGGGAGCTGCGTCCGCAGCTGCTCGACCGCTTCGGGCTGACCGTGGAGGTGGCCGCGCCGCGCGATCCGCAGGTGCGGGCGGAGATCGTGCGGCGGCGCCTGGCGTTCGACGCCGACCCGGTGTCGTTCGTCGCGGGCTGGGCCGACGCCGAGGCCGAGCTGGCGCGGCGGCTCGCCGCGGCCCGCGAGCGGCTGCCGCACGTGCGGCTCGGCGACGACGCGCTCGTCGCGATCGCGGAGGTGTGCGCGGCGTTCGATGTCGACGGGATGCGCGCCGACCTGGTCACCGCGAAGACCGCCGTCGCGCACGCGGCCTGGGCGGGTCGCGACGAGGTCACGCGGGAGGACATCGCGGTCGCGGCGCGGCTCGCGTTGCCGCACCGTCGTCGCCGCAACCCCTTCGACGAGCCCGGCATGGACGAGACGCTGCTCGACGAACTCCTGGGCGACCGGGCCCCCGAGCCGGACCCGGACGATCCCGGCCCCGGCCCCGGCGGTGCCGGTCCCGACGGTCCCGGAGGCGGCGAAGCGACGCCGGACCGGGACGACCGTGCGGCGGGCGCCGGCGCGGCGACGTCCGTCGCGACCCCGGCCGAGCCCTACCGGACCCGCCTGTTCACCGCCGACCGCACGGGCCGCGGCACCGCGGGCCGGCGCTCCCGGGCGCGCACGACGGTCGGCCGCACGGTCGGCGAGCGTCGCGCCGACACCGGCCCCGTCCACCTGCCCGCCACCATCCGCGCCACCGCCGCCCACCCGTGCGCGTTTCCGGTAGCGGGAACTACCGGAAACGCGCACGGGTGGCAGGTGCGGCGGAAGGTCGTCGAGGGGCGGGAGGCCAACCTGGTGCTGCTGTGCGTCGACGCCTCCGGCTCCATGGCGGCGCGGCAGCGGATGACGCAGGTCAAGACGGCGATCCTGTCGCTGCTGCTCGACGCCTACCGGCGCCGCGACACGGTGGGTCTGGTGACGTTCCGCGGGGATCGCGCCGTGCTCGCCCTGCCGCCGACCAATTCGGTGGACGTGGCCGCGGCTCGGCTGCGAGAGCTGCCGGCGGGCGGGCGTACCCCGCTCGCCGAGGGACTGCTCGAGGCGGCCGAGACGATCCGGCGGCATCGGCTGCGCGAACCCGACCGGCGGGCACTGCTCGTCGTGGTCACCGACGGCCGCGCCACCGCAGGCTCGGACGCGGTGGCCCGGTCCCTCGCGGCCGCCGACCGCATCGCCACCGCCGGGATCGACGCGGTCGTCGTGGATTCCGAGACCGGCCGGTTCCGCATGGGTCTCGCGGCCCGGCTCGCCGAACGGCTCCACGCCGAACACGTTCCCGTCGGCGAGGTTCACGCCGACGCGCTCACCACCGTCGTCCGAGGAAGGGCCGCGTAGATGCCGAAGGGACAACCGGTCGCCGTGCCGGACGACGGTCTCACCACCCGCCAGCGCCGCAACCGGCCGCTGCTGATGGTCCACACCGGCGACGGCAAGGGCAAGTCGACCGCCGCGTTCGGTCTGGCACTGCGCGGATGGAACCAGGGCTGGTCGGTCGCGGTGTTCCAATTCGTCAAGTCCGCCAAGTGGCGTCTCGGTGAGCAGACCGCCTTCGAGACCCTCGGCGACCTGCACACCGAGCGCGGCACGGGCGGCCCGATCGAGTGGCACAAGATGGGCTCCGGGTGGTCGTGGTCCCGCAAGGACGGCACCGAGGAGGACCACGCCGCCGCGGCACTCGCCGGGTGGCGGGAGATCCAGCGCCGGCTCGCCGCCGAGCAGCACGGGCTGTACGTGCTCGACGAATTCACCTACCCGATCGGCTGGGGCTGGATCGACGCCGACGAGGTGGTGCGGACGCTCGCCGCGCGTCCCGGCCACCAGCACGTCGTGATCACCGGCCGCCGGGCGCATCCGGCGTTGATCGAGGCCGCGGATCTCGTGACCGAGATGACGAAGATCAAGCACCCGATGGACGCGGGCCAGAAGGGCCAGAAGGGCATCGAGTGGTGACACTCGGGTGTGGCAGCGTGGTGACACTCGGCAGCGTGGTGACACTCGGGGTGGCAGCGTGGTGACGCTGCCGCGGCTGGTGATCGCCGCGCCGGCGTCCGGGCACGGGAAGACCACGGTCGCAACGGGTCTCATGGCCGCACTGCGGTCGGCCGGGCACACCGTGTCGGGGCACAAGGTCGGCCCGGACTACATCGACCCCGGCTACCACGCCCTCGCGACGGGCCGGCCGGGACGTAACCTCGACGCGCACCTCGTCGGCACCGGCCTGCTCGCACCGCTGCTCACGCACGGCGCCCGCGGCGCGGACGTCGCAATCGTCGAGGGCGTGATGGGCCTGTACGACGGGATGCTCGGCGCCGACGGTTTCGCGTCCACCGCCCACACCGCCACGGTGCTCGGCGCCCCGGTGGTCCTCGTCGTCGACGTCTCGCACGCCTCCCGTTCCATCGCGGCGGTGGTGCACGGCATGGCCACGTTCGACCGCGGTGTCCGCATCGCCGGGGTGATCCTGAACAAGGCCGGTTCGGTGCGGCATTCCGACGAGGTGGTCGAGGCCCTGGCCGCGACGGGCGTTCCGGTGCTCGGGGTGCTGCAGCGCGACGACGGGATCTCGGCGCCGTCGCGGCATCTGGGGCTGGTGCCGGCGCAGGAGCGGGCCGGGGCGGCCGCCCAGCTCGACCGGCTGGCCGCGCAGATCGCCGCGCGCGTCGATCTTGCCGAGGTGATGCGGATCGCCCGCAGCGCACCGGCTCTCGTCACCGAACCGTGGGAGCCGGGCGAGTCGGCCGAGGACGGACCGGTCGTCGCGATCGCCGGGGGTCGCGCCTTCACGTTCCGCTACGCCGAGACCGAGGAGATGCTGCGCGCCGCCGGGTGCCGCACCGTCGTCTTCGACCCGCTGCGCGACGAACGCCTGCCGGACGGCACCGCCGGAATCTACCTCGGCGGCGGGTTCCCGGAGGTACACGCCGCCGACCTGGCTGCGAACACGCCGCTGCGCGAGCATCTGCGGGCCGCGATCGCGGCCGGCACGCCCACCGTCGCCGAGTGCGCGGGCCTGCTGTACCTGTGCCGCGACGTGGACGGCGCTCCGATGGTCGGCGCGGTCGACGCGTCCGCGCGGATGACCCCGCGGCTCACCCTCGGCTACCGCACCGCCGTCGCGCCCCGCGACACGCTGCTCGCCCCGGCGGGCGCTCGGGTGACCGGGCACGAATTCCACCGCACCACCGTCGATTCCACCGGCGAGCCGGCGTGGCTGCTGGGCGGTAGGCCCGACGGGTTCGCCTCCGCCACCGTGCACGCGTCCTATCTGCACACCCACTGGGCCGGGCATCCGGTCCTTGCCCGGCGGTTCGCCGAGGCGGTGCGGGCCGCGACGCCGGTCCCCCCGCCGCCACGCACGACCCGTACCGCCGCACCGGACCTGCAGCACCACGGTGACCGGGAGGCGACCCCCGGCCTGGTGGATCTGGCCGTCAACGTCGCGCGCCGGCCGCGTCCGGACTGGCTGGAGGCGGCACTGACGGGCTCGCTGGCCGAACTGGACCGGTATCCGGATCCGCGGCCGTGCCGCGCGGCCCTGGCCGCGCGGCACGGCCGCGATCCGCACGAGGTGCTTCCCACCGCCGGCGGCGCGGAGGCGTTCACCCTCGTCGCCCGCGCCCGCCGCTGGGCGCGACCGGTGGTGATCCACCCGCAGTTCACCGAGCCGGAGGCGGCGCTGCGCGTCGCCGGGCACGAGGTGACCCGGGTGCTGTTGCGGGCCGAGGACGGGTTCGTCCTCGACGCGGCGCCGGTGCCCGACGACGCCGACCTCGTGGTCGTCGGCAACCCGACGAACCCGACCGGGGTGCTGCACCCGGCTGCCGCGCTGCGGGCCCTGGCGCGCCCCGGGCGGGTGCTCGTGGTGGACGAGGCGTTCATGGATGCGGTACCGGGAGAGACCGAATCGCTTGCCGGGGAGTCGATTCCGGGTGTCGTGGTGATCCGCTCGCTCACCAAGACGTGGGCGATTCCCGGGATCCGCGCCGGATACGTGCTCGGTGACGAGTCGATCGTCGCCGAACTGGCCGCGCACCAGCCACCGTGGTCTGTGTCCACACCGGCGGCGGCGGCGATGATCGCGTGCGCGTCGGCGGCGGCCACGGTCGAGGCCGAGCGGGCCGCCGTGCAGATCGCGGCCGACCGCGCCGTCCTCGTGGACGGCCTGACCGCCCTCGGCGTCGCGGTGGCCGGACCGTCCGCGGCGCCGTTCGTGCTGGCACACGTCCCGGCCGGCACGCGGGAGCGCCTGCGGGGCCGGGGGTTCGCGGTGCGCCGCGGCGACACGTTCCCCGGCCTCGGCGCGGACTGGGTGCGCATCGCGGTGCGCGACCCGCAGACGACCGCGGCGCTGCTCGAGGCGTGGCCGACGTGAATGCCCGCGCCGCCGGCCTCGTCCTGGGCTATGCCGCCGACCGGGCGTTCGGCGATCCCCGCCGGTTCCATCCGGTGAGCGGCTTCGGCCGGATCGCGCGCGCGACCGAACGGGCGCTGTACGCGGATCACCGGGCGGCCGGGGCACTGTTCACCGTGGTGCTGGTCGGCGGCGCCACGGGGCTCGGCTACGGCGCGGACCGCCTCACCCGGCGGCGCCCGCTGCTGCGGACGGCGGTGACGGCGGCCGCGACGTGGACCGTGCTCGGCGGCCGCTCGCTGGCGCGGGAGGCCACGACGATCGACGGCCAGCTGCGCCGTGGGGATCTGCCCGCCGCGCGACGGCAGGTCACCCACCTCGTCGGCCGCGACCCGTCGCAGCTCGACGCCGCCGGCGTCGCCCGCGCCACGCTCGAGTCGCTCGCGGAGAACACGTCCGATGCGGTGGTCGCGCCGCTGCTCTGGGGTGCGGTGGCCGGGCCGGCGGGTCTGCTCGGCTACCGGGCCGCGAACACCCTCGACGCCCGCGTGGGCCACTGCACGCCCCGTCACGAGCGGTTCGGCTGGGCGTCGGCCCGGTTCGACGACGTGCTCAATCTGGCTCCGGCGCGGCTGTCGGCGCTGCTCGCGGTCGGCCTGGGCGGCCGGCCGGGTGCGGCGCTGCGGGCCTGGCGCCGGGACGCCCACCGGCACCCGAGCCCGAATGCGGGTCCGGTGGAGGCCGCGTTCGCCGGGGCGCTGGGGGTCACGCTGGGCGGGGTGAACGTCTATCACGGTGTCGTCGAGGACCGCGGCACTCTCGGTGACGGTCCGCCGCCGCAGCCGGCGGACCTGGGGCGTGCGGTGCGGCTCGCCGCGCGGGTCGGCGTGGGAGCGCTGGCGGTGTGCACTGTCCTCACGGTCGCGACCAGGGATGTGGCGCGCATCACGTAAGAGGTGTAACACTGTAATCAGTGAAACACCCTTCGTCCCGAGGAGGACGACATGCGACACACCCCCCACATGCACGGACCCCGCTTCGGACGCCCCGGCGGCTGGCAGCAGGCCGACGTCCCCGATGCGAGCGACGCCACCGAGTGGTTCTCCGGACGACTGCCCGACGACTGGTTCACCGGCCCCGCCACCATCGAGGTCGACCGCGAGGAGATCGTCGTCGTCGGGGAACTCCCCCCGCCCGAGGACGCCGGCGCCGCGGCCGTCGACGGGCGCATCGCCCGCTTCCGGGAGAGCACCCGCCCGGACCGCATGCGCATCGCCGACGAGGCCGAGGCCCGCTACGGCCGGAAGGTCGCCTGGGGCGTCACCCTCGGCGATCGCCGGGTGTTGTTCACCCACTTGGCCGTTCCGGTGATGACCCGGCTGCGCCAGCCCGAGCGCAAGGTCCTCGACACCCTCGTCGACGCCGGCGTCGCCCGGTCGCGCTCCGACGCGCTCGCCTGGTGCATCAAGCTCGTCGGCACGCACAGCGAGCAGTGGCTCGCCGAGCTCCGGGAGGCGATGCGCAAGGTCGACGACCTGCGCGCCGAGGGCCCGCAGGTCTGACGCCGCAGATCCCCGTGGCCGCGCGCGCGAAATCCGGCGCGCCGGTGTCTATTTCGTCATCGGCTCGGAGGCCCAGGCGACGGCCTCGGCGACCGTCGTCACCGTCGGCACCCCCGGCGGCGACGGCGGTCGGCGCACGACGACGACCCGCACGCCGAGTTCGGCCGCGGCGTCGAGCTTGGCGCGGGTCAGGTCCCCGCCGGAGTCCTTCGTGACGAGCACGTCGACGCCGTGGCCGGCGAGCAGCGCCCGCTCGCCGTCGAGCGTGTAGGGGCCCCGGGCGAGCAGCACCGTCCACGAGTCCGGCACGTCGAGGTCCAACGGTTCGACCACCCGCACGAGGACACGGTGCCGCGCGAGGGGGCCGAGGAAGCGGTCGAGGGTCTGACGTCCCGTGCTCAGGAACACGCTCGTGCCCCCGGCCGCTGCCACGGCCGCGGCGTCGTGGTCGTCGACCCACGTCCAGTCGGCGGTGCCGGTCCAGCCCGGCCGCGCGAGGCGCAGCAGCGGCACCCCGGCCGCCGCGCACGCGGTCGCGGCGTTGCCGCTGATCCGCGCGGCGAACGGGTGCGTCGCATCGACGACCCGGTCGATCCCGTTGCCGCGCAGGTACTGTTGCAGTCCCTCGACGCCCCCGAAACCGCCGATCCGTACCTCGCCCACCGGCAGCCGCGGGTTGCGTACCCGTCCCGCGAGCGACGACAGGTACGCCACCCCCGCGGTCTCCAGACGAGCGGCGAGCGCCCGGGCCTCTCCGGTGCCACCGAGAACGAGCACCGTCATGCCAGGCCGCCGGTCAGGGTGGGCAGCGCGGGCCGGTCCCCCAGCATCCCGAGCAGGGTGTCGACGTCGAGGTGCTCCTCGATCATGTCGGCGAGCACCTCGAGGCGGGCCTCGCGTGCGTCGTGGAAGCCGACGGTGCCGGTGGCGACGTCGCGGCCGGTGAGTGCGGCGACCTCGCGGAGCCAGGCGGTGCGCAGGGCGTCGGCCTCGAGGCTGCCGTGCCACATGGTGCCGAACACCGTTCCCGCCCGGGCGCCGCCGAGGAACTCCTCGTCGCCGCCGCGGGAGATGCGGCCGTGGTGGATCTCGTAACCCGAGGCGGGGACGCCGAGCGCCGTCCCGGTCGGCAGCCGCAGCACCTTCTCGGGTTCGAAACGGGTGTGCACGTCCAGCAATCCGAGCCCGTCCACGCACGCATCGCGCGTGCCTTCGACGCCGTGCGGATCGGCGATCCGCCGGCCGAGCATCTGGAATCCGCCGCAGATGCCGAGCACCACGCCCCCGCGACGGGCGTGGTCGGCGACGGCGGTGTCGAGGCCGCGACCGCGCAGCCACGCGAGGTCGGCGAGGGTGGCGCGGGTACCGGGCAGGATCACCACGTCGGCACCGGCGACGGCGCGGGGGTCGTCGACGAACCGCACCCGCACGTCCGGCTCGAGGCACAGGGCGTCGACGTCGGTGAAGTTGCTGATCCGGGGCAGCGTCACCACCGCGACGGTGAGCGCGCCGGCGCCGTCGTGGGCGGGTCGCGACGACAGGGCCAGCGAGTCCTCCGAGTCCAGCCAGAGGTCGCGCTGCCACGGCAGGACACCGAGAACCGGCCTGCCGGTGAGCTTTTCGAGCGTGTCGAGGCCGGGTCGCAACAGCCCGACGTCGCCGCGGAACTTGTTGATCACGAATCCGCGGACGAGGGCCTGGTCGGGCGCGTCGAGCAGGGCGAGGGTGCCGTACATGGCGGCGAACACCCCGCCGCGGTCGATGTCGCCGACGAGCACCGTCGGCAGGTCGCCGTGCCGGGCCAGACCCATGTTGACGTAGTCATGGGCCCGCAGGTTGATCTCGGCGGCGCTGCCGGCGCCCTCGCAGACCACGACGTCGAAGCGGGCGCGCAGGTCGTCGAATGCGGCGAACGCGGCGTCGGCGAGATGCCGTCGCCCGCCCGCGAACTCGCCGGCCTCGAGGTGCCCCGCGGGGCGGCCGAGCACGACGACGTGGCTGCGACGGTCGCTGCCGGGTTTGAGCAGCACCGGATTCATCGCGGCCTCGGGCGTCGCGCGGGCCGCCACCGCCTGGATCCACTGCGCGCGGCCGATTTCCACGCCCGCACCGGTGTCCGGGTCGAGGGCCACCATCGAGTTGTTGGACATGTTCTGCGCCTTGAACGGCGCGACCGACAATCCGCGTCGGGCCAGGGCCCGGCAGATCCCGGTGGTCACCACGGTTTTCCCGGCGTCGGAGGTGGTTCCGGCGACGAGCAGGCCCTGTCCCACGCCGGCTACGCCACGCGGACGGGTGCGCGCCGATCGGCGCGTTCGGTGAGGAACGCGAACGCCACCCCCAGGGCGAACCACAATGTGGTCTGGATGACCACGGACGCAACGCGGAAGTCCCACAGCAGCGTCGCCGGGAATCCGGCACCGACCTCGTCGATCGTCGGCAGCACCGCATATCCGAGGCCCACCACGACGAGGAAGGCCAGGACCGGGCCTGCGAGCCGGACGGTGCGCATCTCCTGGCGGGCGAGGGCCTTCGCGACGGCGACCGCCACCGCGAGCGCGACGAGGCCGAGCACGACCGTCGCGACCCACAGGAGCGTGCGCTGGTCGATGGTGTCCGGGTCGCCCACCGCGGGCGGATTGGCCGGGTACTTCAGGAACGGCACCGCCGCGACCGCGAGCCAGCCGGCTCCGGCGCCGAGCAGTCCGAGCACCGGACCCGACAGCGTGGTGTGGCGGCGCGCGAAGTGCAGCACCGAGGCGTACAGCGCACCGAGCGCCAGCCCGCCGAGGGTGGTGGCGAGGATCAGGCCCGCCTTCTGCCCGGTGCGGCCGACGAGGGCGTCCTCGCCGTGGCTGTGACCGGCGGATCCGGCCTCGTGCGTGTGGGTGTGTGCGCCGGTGGCGGCGTGTTCGGCGGCGGATTCCTCGAGCGCGATCGCGGCCTCGATGTGCGGCTCGCCGATCACGAACGCGACGGCGCCGGCGAGCAGGCCCGCGAGGAGACCGGCGAGCAGGCCGCGCAGCAGGATCCGGGTGTAGGGACCGGCCAGTGGGACGCTGTCCGAGACGGCGGCATCCGGGTGCGGTGACACGGCCCCCGCGCTCAGTGACACGGCAGGCCGAGCAGGTGCCGGCCGTCGTGCATCAGTTCGTGCATGAACATGCCGGTGCGCGACACGGCACCCTGGTCGAACCCGACCAGGTAGAGGGTGACGAAGGCGAGCAGCACGACGGCGGTGATCGCGGCAGCCAGCGCTGCCGAACCCATCGTGGACTCGGGGGTGTGGACAGTAGCCAAAGCATCCTCCTGGGATAACGCGTCCCGTCGAAAGTTCTTGCACCGAGGGAGTTTTCTGACTCCCGGACGTCACGTCCGGTCACAGTGGCGCGACCGCTCCGGACTTGCACCGGATTGCCTGCACCTCGGCACGGGTAACGAAGGAACATTCGCACCCCCGCCTTCCCCTGTCAAGGCGAACGCGCGGGGTGTGGTTCGATGACGCCGTGGTTCGTCTCACCCTCCTGGCCCACGCCTCGACGGAGGCGCAACGCGCCGTCCGGTTCCCCGCCGACGAGCCGCTGTCGCAGCGCGGCAGGCGCGAACTCGGGCGCGTGGTGGCGCCGGTGGCCGACCGCGTCGTCGTGGCGCCGGAGCGCCGCACCACCGAGACCGCGGCCGCGCTGGGCGCGACGGCCGGTGTCGATCCCGCGCTGCGGGACCTGGACTACGGCGACTGGGCGGGGCTGGCCATGGACGAGGTGCCGGCCGCGGGTCTGCACGAGTGGCTGACCGATCCGCACGCGGCACCGCACGGCGGCGAATCCGTCGCGGCGCTGGGGTGACCGGGTGGCGGGATGGCTCGACGAGCTGGCGCCGGGACGGGTCGTCGCGGTGACCCACCCCGCGGTGATCCGCGCCGCGACCGGGTACGCACTGGGCGCGGGACCGCGGTCGTTCTGGCGGATCGACGTGCGTCCGCTCGCCCGGGTCCGGCTGCACGGACGGTCGGGCCGGTGGTCGCTGCGGCTGGACTGAGCCGCGCTACCAGGTGACGTTCTCCTCGCAGCGCCGCCCGTTGACGGTCGTCTCGACCTGCACGGTGGCGTGCTCGAGCCCGTGCGAGGTGAGGACGGCGCGGGCCGATTCGAGCACCCACTGCGGGTCGTGGTCGCTGATCAGGTGCACCGTGGCGACGTCCATCCCGGTCGTCAGGGTCCACACGTGCAGGTCGTGGACGCCGGTGACGCCGGGCAGGGCGGACAGGTCGGCGCGGACCCCGTCGACGTCGAGGTGCGCGGGCGACGCCTGGGTGAGGATGCGCAGCGACGCCGCGGCCAGCCGCACCGCCCGCGGCACCACCCACAGCGAGATGAGGACGCCGACGACGACGTCGGCGAGGGTCCAGTCGAACAGCAGGACCAGGGCGCCGGCGACGAGGACGCCGACGCTTCCGACCGCGTCGGCGAGGACCTCGAGGTAGGCACCGCGGACCGCGAGACTGTCCTTGGCATCGGCGCGCAGGAGCAGCATCACGACGAGGTTGGCGGCCAGACCGGCCGTCGCGGTGAGCACGAGGGCCGTGCCGGGGATGTCGGGGGCGTCGCCGATGCGGTGGATCGCTTCGTAGAACACCCAGACCGCCACGACGAGCAGGAGTGCGGCGTTCGCCATCGCGGCGAGCACCTCGGCACGGTGCCAGCCGAAGGTGCGGGCGGCGGCGGTGCTCCCGCGCCGCGCGAGGATCAGGGCGGCCATCCCCATGGACATGCCCACCACGTCGGTGAGCATGTGGCCGGCGTCGGCGAGCAGGGCGAGCGAGTCGATCCACAGGGCGACGCCGGCTTCGAGGAGCAGGAACGCCACCAGGATCGCGAGGGCGATCGCCATCCGCCGCAGCCGCCCCCGCGACGGCCCCGCCTCGCCGGGCGCACCGGCTCCGGCGTGACCGTGCGAATGACCGTGTCCGACCCCCATGATCCTCCCTCCGAAGTTTCGGCCATCATATGCAGACATACGCATATGTTCAACGGAGGGGTGGATGTCAGGACTCGGGCGGATACGCCGGATGCTCCACGGTCGGGGGCAGGGTCGCGATCGCCGAGATCCGTTTCAGCCCCGCCACCTGGAGCAGGTCCACGATCAGCGAGCGGATCTGCGCGAATACCACCGTGGCCGACAGACCCGCACCCTGCACCTGGTCCGGCTTCATCTCCCGGGCCACACTCCGCAGCACCCGGGCCGCCTCCGCCTGGTCCGGCTTCTCCCCCGGCTCGGCGAGGACCATCGCCTTCAGCACGTCCACCGCGTCGGCCAGTTCGTCGATGCGCCGCACCAGCCGCGGATCGAGGATCTCGTCGTCGCGCACGAGCGAGAGCGACCGGCGCGCCAGCACGCGCGTGTTGCGCATGGCGTTGTCGATCGGGTCCGCCGCGGCCGTGAGCCGTTCGAGCCGCGGCCGGCTGTTCCAGTACAGCGGCGAGATGCGGCTGATCTCCTTGCCGCCGGAGATGTTGGTGCGCATCGCGTCGATCGCCGACTGCGTGGCCCGGGCCTCGCGCAGGGCCGCCTCGATCGGCTTCGGGTTGTTCTCGACCAGGCCGGTCTCGACCTTGCGCAGCACGTCCGCCGCCGTGGCCAGCACGTTCGCCGCCTCCCGGCGCGCCCGGCGAACCGGATGCGTGGGAATCACGGCGACGACGGCGATGCCGACCAGGCCGCCGACGAGGGCGTCGACCATGCGGTCGACGCCCCCGGACCCGCCGGGCGGGATCAGGGTCGCCACGAGCACCGCCGAGTTCCCGGCCTGCATGGAGAAGATCGGACCGCTGTTCAGGGCCACCGCCGTGCCCATCGCCATCGCGACAACGAGTGCGATCTGCCACGGACCGCTGCCGATGAACGAGATGATCAGGTCGCCGATGCCGATGCCCACGGTGACCCCGCAGACGAGTTCGACCGACCGGCGCATCCGCGCCCCCAGCGACAGCCCCAGCGACACGACCGCCGCGATGGGCGCGAAGAACGGCTGCTCGTGTCCGACCGGTCCCGTCGCCACCCACCAGGCGATGCCCGCCGCGAGCGCGCACTGCAGGATGGGCAGCGCCGAGGACCGCAGCCGGCGCCCCGACGCACGCAGCCGCCGGCGGACGCCGTCCCTGGTGGGCAGCCGGGGACTAATCGACGCCAAGCGCTTCGGCGGCGCGGGGATCGCAGTCCTCGAGCAGGTCGAGGCAGCGGGCGTGCTCGTCGGCCTCGCCGATCTCCTTCGCGGCGCGGGCCAGCGTGGCGACGCACCGCAGGAAACCCCGGTTGGGTTCGTGCTCGTACGGCACGGGACCGAAGCCCTTCCAGCCGTTGCGGCGCAGCTGGTCGAGACCGCGGTGGTAGCCGGTGCGGGCGTAGGCGTAGGCCGCGATCGTCTCGCCGCGCTCGAGGGCGGCTTCGGCCAGGTAGGCCCACGCGATCGACGCGGTGGGGTGGTCGGCTGCCACCTTCGCCGGATCCTCGCGGTTCAGCAGCGCCGATTCCGCCTCGTCGTCGCCGGGCAGCAGGGTGGGTTGGGGTCCGAGAAGATCACCGAAAGACGTCATGGCCACCATTGTGCCCACCGCGGGACGACGGTCGTTAGGCTGCCCGGGAGAACAGCCGTCCGCTCAGCAAGGGGGATCGCGTGCCGGATCCGAAGAACGAAGACACCACCACGTCCCCCGATCCGGCGACGGGCGCACCCGATTCCTCCGCAGCGCCCGGCGACGCCGAGGGCCCGGCACCGCACGCAGGCCCGCAAGGCGGCACACCGGCCACGGACAACCCCCGTTCCTCCACAGCGCCCGGCGACGCCGAGGGCCCGGCACCGCACGCAGGCCCGCAAGGCGGCACACCGGCCACGGGTCCCGCCGACCGCGCCGCGGACGAGCCGGCCTCGGCGAGCGAGGCGGAGACCGTGGCCATCCCGGCCGCGCGGCGCGCCGAACCGGCCCCCTCCCCAGCCGACGCGCCCACCGCCCGCATCGCCGTCACCACGCACACCCCCAAGCAGGCGCCGCAGCGGATCGTTCCCCAACGCGCCGAACCGCAGCGGGTCCCGCCGGCGGGGCCGGAACCGCACCGTGCCGAGGCCCGGCGGGTGGAGCCCCAGCGCATCGAACCCCGGCGCACCGAACCCCAGCGCGTCCAACCCCAGCGCGCCCAGCCGGTCCCGGGGCCGCAGCGCATCGACCCCGTCGCACCCGGCAGGCGGGGCCGGCGAGGCTGGGTGATCGCCGCGCTCGTCGCGGGACTGCTCGTCGTCGCCGCAGTGGCGGCCGCGGCCGTGAAGGTCTACCTGGACGACCGGGCGGCGAACTCGCCGGAGGCCCGGATCCGCGCCACCGTCGAGACCTTCGTCGGTGCGCTCGCCGCCGGCGACCTGACGACGCTGCGCACCACGACGTGCGGCGGACTGCAGGAGTTCTACGCCTCGGTACCGCCCGAGCAGTTCGCGGACATCCACCGCACCGCCGTCGACCAGGGCACCGTGCCCGTCGTCACCGGCGTCGACAAGGTGCAGATCACCGACGGCCAGGCCATCGCACAGGTCACGGCGCACCCCGCCGGGACGCCGACCGACGTCACCCAGCGCACCTTCGACCTGGCCCGCGAGGGGGAGGACTGGAAGGTCTGCGGCGAATGATCCGCGACGAACGGTAGAGGGCGAACGGTAGAGGCAGAACGAAACGACGCGAGCGGTGCCGCGGGCCGGGCCCGCGTCACCGCTCGCGTCGGACGACTGCGCGGGATCGATCAGCCGGCGGACACCGAGCGGCCCGCGGACTTGAGGTCGTTGCAGGCCTCGACGACCCGAGCGGTCATCGACGCCTCGGCCTTCTTCAGGTAGCTGCGCGGATCGTAGGTCTTCTTGTTGCCGACCTCGCCGTCGATCTTCAGGACACCGTCGTAGTTGGCGAACATGTGCCCGGCGATCGGACGGGTGAACGCGTACTGGGTGTCGGTGTCGACGTTCATCTTCACCACGCCGTAGCTGAGCGCCTCGTCGATCTCGGACTTCAGCGAGCCGGAACCGCCGTGGAAGACCAGGTCGAACGGCTTCGAGCCGGCCGCCAGGCCCAGCTTCTTCGACGCGGCGGCCTGGCCGTCGGCCAGCACGGACGGCTTGAGCTTGACGTTGCCCGGCTTGTAGACGCCGTGGACGTTGCCGAACGTCGCGGCGAGCAGGTACTTGCCCTTCTCGCCGGCGCCGAGCGCGTCGACCGTCTTCTCGAAGTCCTCGATCGAGGTGTACAGCTTCTCGTTGATGGCGTTCTCCACGCCGTCCTCTTCACCGCCGACGACGCCGATCTCGACCTCGAGGATGATGTTCGCGTCCTTGGACAGCGCGAGCAGTTCCTGGGCGATCTGCAGGTTCTCGTCGATCGGGATGGCCGACCCGTCCCACATGTGCGACTGGAACAGCGGGTTCTCGCCGTTCTTCACCCGCTCCTGCGAGATGGCGAGCAGCGGGCGCACGAACCCGTCCAGCTTGTCCTTCGGGCAGTGGTCGGTGTGCAGCGCGATGGTGACGTCGTACTTCGCGGCGATGACGTGTGCGAATTCGGCGAGCGCGACGGCGCCGGTCACCATGTCCTTGACACCGAGGCCGGAGCCGAACTCGGCGCCACCCGTCGAGAACTGGATGATGCCGTCGCTGCCGGCGTCCGCGAAGCCCTTGATCGCGGCGTTGATGGTTTCGGACGAGGTGCAGTTGATGGCCGGGAACGCGAAGGAGTGGTCCTTGGCGCGGGCGATCATCTCGGCATAGACCTCGGGAGTCGCGATTGGCACGGCGGCTGTCCTCCAGATGAGAGTCGATGGGTGCCTTCCCGGGGGTGCGGGAGGGCTCCAGGGTTGTCCCTGCAGTATGTCAACTGTCGGCGCGGGGACACAGTCGGGTGCCCGCCATGATTCGGGTCACCGGCCTCCCACCGGTACTCTGGTGGCCGTGAGTGTGCTCGGAGGACTGGAGTCCGTGACCGTCGTCCCGGAGACCGTGACGAATCTGGCGTTACTGCCGGGATTCCTGGACCCGGTGAATCTGCTCAACTCCTTCGGCACCTGGGTGCTCATCGGCCTGCTGCTCGTGGTGTTCATCGAGTCGGGTCTGCTGTTCCCGTTGCTGCCGGGCGACTCGCTGCTCTTCACCGCCGGTCTGATCGCCGCCTCGAAGTCCGAGGAGATCCCGCCGTTCGCACCGCTGTGGGTGCTGATGGTGACGATCCCGATCGCGGCGATCCTGGGCGACCAGGTGGGCTACTGGATCGGTGCCAAGGGCGGTACGCGCCTGTTCAAGAGCTACGACTCGAAGATCTTCAACAAGGGCTACATCGACCAGTCCGAGGACTTCTTCCAGCGGCACGGTCCGATCACGATCGTCCTCGCCCGGTTCGTGCCCATCGTGCGCACCTTCGCGCCGGTGGTCGCGGGCGCGTCCCGCATGAAGTACCCGGTGTTCCTCACCTACAACATCGTGGGCGGCATCCTGTGGGGCGCCGGCGTGACGCTGCTGGGCTACCTGCTCGGTCAGATCACCTTCATCCGCGACAACATCGACATCATCTTCCTGCTGATCGTGTTCGCCTCCGTCGTCCCGATCATCCTCGAGGTCGGCAAGCACCTGATCGCCAAGCGCAGGGCCGCCGCCGTCGTCGAGGCCGACGCCACTGCCGACGAGGCCGACGCCACTGCCGACGAGGCCGACGCCACTGCCGACACGGTGCCGGTGCCGACGACGCGTCGCGACACCACGCCCTGAGCACGCGCGCGAACGCGTCCTCCATGATTCTCGCCGCGGAGACCTTCGGTCCGCTCGAAACCGCCGGGCCCGCCCTGGTGTGGCTCGTCGTCGTGACGTTCGTGTTCGTGGAATGCGCCATCATCCTCGGCCTGTTCCTGCCCGGGGACTCCATGCTGCTGACCGCCGGCGTCGTGCTGGCCGCCCACCATTCCGGTGCGGCGCAGGTGTGGGCCCTGTCGGTCGGGGCGATGGTGGCCGCGATCGCCGGGAACCAGGTGGGATACGTGATCGGCCACCGGCGTGGTCACCACCTCATCGCCCGCCGCAACGGCCGATACCTCAACGCGGCCAACCTGCGGAAGGTCAATGTCCTCCTCGACCGTTACGGGTTCTGGGCGGTGCTGATCGCCCGCTGGATCCCGTGGGTGCGGACGCTGTCTCCGCTGGTGGCCGGGGCCGCGCGGATGAACCACACCCGCTACACGATCGCGTCCACGATCGGCGCGATCCTGTGGGCACCGGTGCTGCTGCTCGTCGGGTTCTACTTCGGCGAGTACCTCGAGCGGGTCTCGTGGCTGCTGCCGACGGTCCTCGCCGTGATGGCCGCCGTCCTCGTCGTGGGCACGGTGCTCGGCGTTCGGCAGTACCGGATCGAGATGGCGCGGCCGGCGGTGGACGTGGAGATCGCGGACGTCGACCCCGACTGAGCGGCCGGCTGCCCCGGTCGACACGGCCTGCACGCCCGCGGCCATCGCCTGAGGCCATCGACTGAGGCCATCGACTGAGGCCATCGACTGAGCCCGCTGTCGATGTCCGGGAGGGGTGGGGATGCGCGTTCAGACGAGGGCGGGGTCCAGGATGCGGCGCGGAGTGTCCGGATCCAGGCGCACGCCGATGAAGACGATTTCCTGCCCCGGCGTCTCGCCGGTCCGGGACCACGGCTGGGCCGGTTCGAGCACCAGATCGGGGCCGGCCTGCGACCAGACCGCCGCGGTGTCCGGGTCGTCGGCGAACCAGCAGAAGCCCTTGCTGCGCAGCACCCCGTGCAGATTCTCCACGGCCGCCTCGAGCCGGGCGCGGTCGAAGGGGCGATCGGCGCGGTAGACGACGCTGCGGATGCCGTACTCCTCGGTCTCCGGGGTGTGGCCGCCGGCGAGTTCCTCGGCCCAGCCCGGGGCGAGTGCCGCCGCCTCCGGGTCGTAGCGTCCGGTGCCGACGACCTCGCCGATCGGGACGGCGCCGTGGACGGTGCGCAGGAGCCGCGCCGTCGGGTTGAGCCGGCGCAGGGTGGCCTCGACGGCCCCGGCGACGGCGTCGCTCACCAGGTCCGTCTTGTTGAGCAGCAGCACGTCGGCGAATTCGACCTGGTCGACGAGCAGGTCGGAGATGCTGCGCTCGTCGCCCTCGCCGGCCTCGAGATCGCGCTCGTCGAGTCGGTCGCCGCGCGCGAGCTCGGCGAGGAACGTGGTGGCGTCGACGACGGTGACCATCGTGTCGAGGCGCGCGAGCTGCCCGAGGCGGAAGCCGTCGTCGAACTCCCAGTCGAACGTCGCGGCGACGGGCATCGGCTCGGAGATGCCGGTCGACTCGATCACGAGGTGGTCGAACCGGTTCTCCCGGGCGAGCCGCGCGACCGTCTCGATCAGGTCCTCGCGGAGCGTGCAGCAGATGCAGCCGTTGGTGAGCTCGACGAGCTTCTCGGTGGTGCGGTCGAGGCTGCCGTCGACGAGCGCGGCGTCGATGTTGATCTCGCTCATGTCGTTGACGACGACCGCGACGCGGGCACCGTCGCGGTTGGCGAGGATGTGGTTGAGCAGCGTGGTCTTGCCCGCGCCGAGGAAGCCGGAGAGCACGGTGACGGGCAGTGGGGTCGCGGCGGTCATGCCGTCGACGGTAACCGTTATCGATAACCGTTTTCAAAATGGGTGCCGTCGGGTCGCGCAGAACTCGGTCCCGGCGCCCGCTCGGTGGCGACGGCGTACGCCGATTCCATCAGCATCCACCCGCTCAGCTGCACCGACAGGTCCCGCTCCGCCACGCCCGAGCTGCGCACCGTGCCGCCGGAGAAACGCGCGATCCCGGGTGCCGTGCCGGGCAGCCGGGCCTGCACGGACCAGTCCCGCCCGAACAACGGCAGCCCCTCGATCTGCAGGCGGTTCGCCCACGCGGCCTGCGCGGACGCGAGCACGATCCGCGCGGCGAGCCGGCGCGCGCGTTCGTCCTCCACGTCGGCCACCGGCAGCGTCGTCGCGACCATCGCCAGATACCGGACGAGGATGCCGTTGAACAGTCCCCCGTCCCCACCGCCCCCGCCGGTGATCACCCCACGGTCCGCCAACTGGGTGTCCACGGCCTCGACGAGGGCGTGCACCCGCTCCCGGTGCCGCGGCTCGCCCATCCGCACCGCCAGCTCGGTCTCCAGCCCGAGCACGACGCCCTGGCAGTACGTGTAGACCGCGCGCTCGACCCGGCCACCGCGGATCCCGTCGAAGATCAGGCCGGTCTCCGGATCACGCAGCGTCTCGTGGATCCAGTCCGCCATCTCCTGGGCCCGCAGCAGCTTGCCGGTGCGGGCGAGCAGCAGTCCCGCCGGGCCGTTGGCCGGGGTGTTGTAGAAGTCGTCGCGGCGCCGCCAGGGGATGCCCCCGCCCCGCTCGGGGGCCCACGCCTCGAACAGCTCGTTCTCGAGGACGGCGATGGCGTCGCGGCGGTCGACGTAGAGGTGCCGCTGCGCGCGCTCGAGAGCGAGGCCGAGCCAGGCCATGTCGTCGAAGTAGTTGTTGGTCCAGCCGAGAAGGTTGCGAATCCGGTGCGAGCGCGTCAGCCGCAGCACCCGGCGCCGGCGCCGCGGCGTCGCCTCCCGCTCGGCGGCGTCGACCGCGAGATCGATCAGGTGCGCCTGCCACCAGTAGTGCCAGGTGAGGAAGAGTCGTTCGCGGCGCACCGCCGGCCATCCGACGACTCCGAGCGCGGTGCCGGGCAACGCCCACAACCGCCGCACGTGCCGCGACGTGACTGCAGCCTCCGCGAGATCCGCCCGCTCGGCCCAGAAATCCGACATGTCGTCGCCAACCTCGTCTCACCGTCGCTACCGCTACCAGCTTTCCCCTATCGGCCGCACCTCGTCGAACGTTTCCTCACCAGGCGCGGTCGAGGTCGGCGTGCTGCCGGATCCAGGCGTGCATCGCGATCCCGGCGGCGACGCCGGCGTTGATGCTGCGGGTCGAGCCGAACTGGGCGATGGACACGGTCGTCGCGGCGACCTCCCGCGCCCGCGCCGTCACACCGGGGCCCTCCTGGCCGAACAGCAGCAGGCACGCGCGGGGCAGCCGTGCGGTCTCGAGTGGCACCGATCCGGGGGTGTTGTCCACCGCGACGATCGTCAGTCCCTGTCCGGCCGCCCAGTCCAGAAGGGAGTCGACGTCCGGATGGTGCACGAGATGCTGGTACCGGTCGGTCACCATCGCGCCGCGACGGTTCCAGCGCCGGCGGCCGACGATGTGCACGGCGGCCGCCGCGAACGCGTTCGCCGTGCGCACCACGGTGCCGATGTTCGCGTCGTGCCCGAAATTCTCGATCGCCACGTGCAGCGGATGGCGGCGGGTGTCGATGTCGGCGACGATCGCCTCGCGCGTCCAGTAGCGGTACGCGTCGACGACGTTGCGCCGGTCACCGTGGGCGAGCAGCTCCGGGTCGTAGCGCGGATCCCGCGGGGGCTCGGTGCCGTACTCCTCGACCCACGGACCGTACCCGTGCGGGTGCTCGCC
Source organism: Rhodococcus ruber (assembly GCF_016804345.1). Lineage (NCBI taxonomy): Bacteria > Bacillati > Actinomycetota > Actinomycetes > Mycobacteriales > Nocardiaceae > Rhodococcus > Rhodococcus ruber. Next base: position 4,650,499 of record NZ_CP044211.1, read on the forward strand.
CCACTCGGTGGGACCGGCAACGTCGTCGAGATGCACGGTCAGAACGTCGTGTTCGAGGCGGCAGCGATCGTGAAGCCGTGCCCGGTGGCGTCGTTGACGCAGGAGACGTCGGCGGCGGTGGTCTCGCACGTGTAGCCGAGCTTGCTCAACGTCGATCCGCTCGGCAGGACCGGGTCGTCGCCGCCGGAGGTGTAGACCGACCCACCCGAACACATGAACTCCGCGGGCCCCGCGTCCTGCACGCGAATACCGTTGCCCCAGTTGACCATGCAGTTCTCGGGCCGAGGCGGCACCGGATCCGTGACGCCCTCGCAGCCCGCCTCGGTGCGGGAGGGGAGTTTGACGATCCCGCACCGGAACCCGCCGTCGGGGCTGGTGAAGTAGTACGACTCGTTGCGCTCGTACTGCACGTCGGCCGGCGCCGCCGCAGCGCTCTCGGGCCCTGCCGGGGCGCTCTCGGGGACCGGGGTGGTCGAGGTGGGCTCGGTGGTCGTCGGGGCGGGTGCCACCGTGGTGGTGGTCGTGACGGCCGCGCTCGACGACGACGCGGCAGCCGGCTGCTCCACCCCCTCCGACGAACCTCCGCACCCGGCCAGTGCCAGCACCGCCACCGCGGCCGCACCGATCGACGACATCCGACGCACGTTCACCCGACTCCCTTCCGTCGCTGATCCGTCCGCCACTCTAGCGAGACCGCGTCAGCTGCCGGTCACCCACCGGTTGACCAGGCGATTGAGCCGGGCGGGCGTGACCTGGGCGAAGGCGGCGAACGCCTTCGCCTGCCAGCCCACGGTGTGGTGGACACCGGCCGCCCGCCGGCCCGGACGGGTCAGGTCGTACAGCGCCCGCGCGACGTCGTCGGCGTCGAGCCGGATCCCCAGCCGCCGCGACGCACCGATGTTCATGTCCCGGGTCATCGCCGTCTCGACGAACAGCGGCCACATCGCGACCACCCGGATGTCGTGCGGAGCCCATTCCAGATCGAGGGCCTCGGTCAGCCCGCGCACGGCGAACTTGGTGGCGCTGTAGGTGGCGAGCTCCGGCTGCCCGTACAGCGCCGACGCCGAGCACAGGTTGACCACCTGGGCGCCGGGCGTGCGGCGCAGGTACTCGAACGCGCTGTGGCAGCCGGTGATCGTCCCGGCGACGTTGACGTCGACCATCTGCCGGTGCCGCGCGAGCGGGGTCGTCTCGAACGGACCCGAGGCCAGGACACCCGCGTTGTTGACGAGCAGGTCCAGCGTGCCGTCGGCGCAGAACGCCTTCAGTGTGCGTTCCCAGCCCGCCGCGTCGGTGACGTCGAGGACCGCGGTGACGATGCCGGGTTGCTCCGCGGCGAGCGCCTCGAGGCCCGCGGCATCGACGTCGACGGCGGCGACCCGGTAGCCACGGCGGGCGAGGAGCAGGGCGGTGGCGCGGCCGATCCCCGCGGCGGCACCGGTGACGAAGGCAGTGGGCGAATTCATGAATGCAGCGTAGCGACGCCGAACGTGGCGCAGGTCACGGACTATCCTGGCATCGGAGGAGCAATGAGCCACGTTCGAGTCGTTCGTGCCGTCGCGTTCGTCACCGCCGGATATCTCGTCGTCCTGGCCCTGTGGCTGGGGCTGTTCGTCGGCAGCTCTCCCGAGGGCACCGTCCCCTACCAGATCATGTTCCTGCTGGCCGCGTACGGCTCGGCGCTGGGCATCGCCATGATCCTCGCCGGGCGGCCGTCGCGCGCCGACCGCCGTCTCGCCCGCCGCGGCCTCGAGGGCTGGGCGACCATCACCTCGGCTCGGCACCTCGGGCACACCGTGGACAACGGCGAGCTCACCGAGCTGGATCTCGATCTGACGGTGCCGGGTTCCGAGCCGTACCACGGACGGGTGCTCTACGAGGTCGCCCGCGAGGATCTCGACCGGTTCGAGCCGGGCCGGGTCGTGGGCATCCGCGTCGACCCGCGCGACCGGGACCGCATCGTCCTCTGCCCGTAGGCGACCGGTGTGTCCGTCGCCTACGCGGACAGCCGGGGCGCGACGGCGCCCTCCCGCCCGAGCGCGAGCTTGCCTTCGACGAGGAGCAGCTGGGCCAGCGCGTAGGTCGCGAGCACGAACCCCTCCGCCGCGGCGCGCGCCCCCTCCGAGCGCAACAGCACCCGCCGCGCGACGATGGTGCCGTCGGAGAGCGTGAACACCAGGCCGCCGAGCCCCAGCCAGCTGCGCCGGTCCCGGCCCGGGATCGGCAGGTCGGCCAGCCGGCGGGCGCCGGGGGCGAGCGACGGGTCCGCGGCGAGTGTCGCGGTGGTCCCGAGCAGCGCACCGTAGCCCGTCAACGGGGCCGCCACCCGGGGCGCCTTCACGCCGAGCAGGCCGGCGGCTCCGAGCGCCGCGACGGCCCGCGGCACCGCCGCCGACCGGGTCGGACGGGCCCCGCGACGGGCCAGCAGCGCCGAGTAGCAGACCTGCATCACGGCGAACGAGGACGCACCGCGCAGCAGCCGGGCGTCGTCGTCCGGGTCGATCATGAACACGTCGCCGACGGTCGCGCCGGTCAAGGCGAGCAGCAGCAGGGCGGTGTCCGACCGGTCGGTGTGCGGGGCGTGCCGCAGCACCCGGACCGCCAGCGACGGCCCGATCAGCGGCTTGGCGACCCGCTGCAGCCGCTCGTTCCCGAGCACGCCGCCCACGACCGTCGCCGTCGCGGCCGCGGCGAACACCGCGTGCTCGGCGTTCCACCTGTCCCGGCTGAACCATCCCATGCACGGCAGCGTACCGATCCGCGCGGCGTCACCCGGCCGGCTTTCCTCAGGCGCAGCGGCGGGCGCCTGCCGACGCCGTCGCCCGCAGGAACTTCGGGCGCGGCAGGTCCCGCTCGCGGGCGGCCACCGTGACGGCCTCCGCCACCGCGTCGACGTCCGTCGCCCGGCACAATGCGATCGCCGAGCCGCCGAATCCGCCACCCACCATCCGCGCACCCAGCGCACCGGCGGCGCGCGCGGCGTCGACGGCGGTGTCGAGTTCGACGGAGCTGACCTCGAAGTCGTCGCGCAGCGACCGGTGGGCGGCGTCGAGCAGCGGTCCGAGCCGTCGCGGGGCGTCGTCGCGCAGGGCCGCGACGGCGGCGCGGACCCGGGCGATCTCCGTGACGACGTGCCCGGCCCGGCGCCGCAGCACCGGGTCGGTCAGCGCGCCGAGCGCGGCGACGGTGCCGACGTCGCGCAGGCTCCCGAGCCGGCGCGTGGCCTCCTCGACGTCGCGCCGCCGCTGCCCGTACTGCCCGTCGACGAGGCGGTGCGGGGCGTCGGTGTCGACGACGAGCAGTGCCAGGCCGTGCGATTCGAGGTCGATCGGGAGGTGCTCGACCTCGCCCGTCGCACAGTCCAGCAGGAGGGCGTGCCCGGCGCGGCCGCGCAGCGCGATCTGCTGATCCATCCCGCCGGTGGGGGCGCCGACGTAGTCGTTCTCGGCCCGCGTGCAGGCGGCGGCGAGGACGGCCCGGCCCGGATCGTCGACCGGCAGCCCGGACAGCTCGGCCAGGGCGAGAGCCACGGCCGCCTCGAGCGCCGCCGAACTCGACAGGCCCGCGCCGACCGGCACGTCGGAGGCGATCGCGATGTCGGCGCCCGCGAATCCCGGCGGGTCGAGCGCGCCGATCACCCCGACGACGTAGGCGGCCCAGCCGCCGGTGTGTCCTTTGGGCTGCCCCAGCCGCCCAAAGGACACACCGGCGAAGCCCTCGCTCACCAGCCGGACCGCGCCGTCGTCGCGTCGCCGGACCGCGGCGGCCGTGACCTGCGGCAGCGCCAGCGGCAGGCACAGCCCGCCCGCGTAGTCGACGTGCTCACCGATCAGGTTGACCCGGCCCGGCGCGCACCACACCCCCTCCGGGGCCCCCCCGAACGCCTCGGCGAACCCGGCTGCGGCGGCCGCGGCCACGCTCATCCGGCGAGTTCCCGCAGCCGCACCGCGATGCGTTCGGGGGAGGTGTCGCTGATCCATACGCCCATCGCGGACTCCGATCCGGCCAGGTACTTGAGCTTGTCGGCAGCGCGTCGCAGCGAGAAGATCTGGCAGAACAGACGACCGTACGGTCGCTCGTCGCCGACCGGCGCCTGGTGCCAGGCCGCGATGTACGGGACGCGTTCCACGCCGTCGAAGAACAGGTCGACGCGACGGAGCAACTCCCGGTAGAGCACCGCCAGTTCGTCGCGCTCGGCGTCGTCGAGGGCGACGAGGTCCGGCACGTCGCGATGCGGGGCGAGGTGCACCTCGACGGGCCAGCGCGCCGCGGCCGGAACATAGGCGGTCCACCGTCGTCCGGCCCACACGACGCGGGTGCCCGCCCGGCGTTCCGCGTCGAGCACGTCGCGTTGCAGCAGCCGGCCCGTCGCCGCGTGGTGCGCGCGGGCGCGCTGCAGCAGCACCTGCGAGCGTGGCGGCAGGAACGGGTAGGCGTAGATCTGACCGTGCGGATGTTGCAGTGTCACACCGATTTCCGCGCCGCGGTTCTCGAAGCAGAACACCTGCCGCACGTCGGGGGCGGCCGAGTGCTCGGCGGTGCGGTCGGCCAGTGCGTCGAACACCGTGCGGACCCGTTCGACGCTCAGGTCGGCGAAGCGGGCGTCGTGGTCGGCGGTGAACGCGACCACCTCACAGCGTCCCGTCGCGGGCCGTCGCGGCCACAGCGGGTCGCCGTCCACCGGACCGGCGTCGGCGCCACCGGATCCGAGGGCCGGGAAACGGTTCTCGAACACCACCACGTCGTAGTCGTCGGCGGGGATCTCGGTGGCGGCCCGGCCCGGCCGGGTGGGGCACAGCGGGCAGTCGGCGGGGTCCGGCAGGAAGGTGCGGTCCATGCGGTGCGACGCGGAGACCACCCACTCCCCCGTCAGCGGGTCGAAGCGCAGTTCGGAGACCGCCCCGGCCGGCGGCAGCCGCCGGGTGTCGTGCCGTTCCCGCACTGCTCCGCCTCCGGCGTACGGCTCGGTGTCGTCGAAGTAGAACAGCTCCCGGCCGTCCGCGAGGCGGGCCGCGGTCCGTCGCACCCGGACTCCTAGGCGTCCTGCAGTCCCAGGTCCTGCAGGCCCAGCAGGTAGCGGTACTCCACGCCCTCCGCGGCGATCACCTCGCCGGCGCCGGTGGCCCGGTCGACGACGGTGGCGACGCCCACGACGGTCGCGCCGGCGTCGCGCAGGGCCTTGACGGCGGTGAGCGGAGAGTTGCCCGTCGTGGTCGTGTCCTCGACCACCAGGACCCGCTTGCCGAGCACGTCGGGGCCCTCGATCTGCCGCTGCATGCCGTGCGCCTTGGCGGCCTTGCGGACGACGAACGCGTCGATCGGACGGCCCGGTGCGTGCATGACCGCGAGCGCGACCGGGTCGGCACCCATGGTGAGTCCGCCGACGGCGTCGAAGTCCCAGTCGGCGACCAGTTCCCGGATGAGCTTGCCGATCAGGGGCCCGGCCCGGTGGTGCAGGGTGGCGCGGCGAAGATCCACGTAGTAGTCGGCCTCCTTGCCGGACGACAAGGTCACCTTGCCGTGCACCACCGCCAGTTCTCGAACCAGCGCAGCCAACTCCTCGCGATCGGTCATCGCAACCCCTTACCGTCTCTCGTTCCACGCCGCACCCGTGGGCGCCGGCGACGACGAGCCTAGCCGGGGGCCGGCGGTCAGGCGGCGACGGTGTCCGATCCGCCGGTCGGCGCGTCTGCGGAGGGGGCGGCCGGCTCCGGCGCGACCGGCACCGGCGGGACGACGGCGGCGGGGGCGAGCGGGGCGACGACCTCGAACAGCGGGACGGGTCCGACCGCGGCGATGCGCGCGAACACCGAGGTCGGGAAGGTGGTGGCGGCGGTGTTGATGGTGCGGCCGAGATCGTTGTGGACGCGGGCGGCCCCGGCGATGCGCTGCTCGCGGGTCCGCAACTCGCGGGCGACGCGGATGAACGGCCAGTGGTTGACGCCGTCGAGGACGCCGATCAGCTCGTGCAGGGCCGCCGACAGGGTGTTCTCGGCCGCGGCCCGCTCCCCCAGCGGCAGCCGCTGGTCGCGCATGGCGATCGCCAGGGATCGCGCCCCGACGACGGGGCTGAGCCGGCTGCGATCCAGACCCGCACCGGCGGACGCCGCGATGAGTGCGGGTACCTGGTCGTAGCGGTCGTCGAGTTCGTTGGTCAGCAGGCGCAGGCTGTCGCGGTGGCGCATCTTCAGCACCCGGAGGCGGCGGACGGCGGCACGCGTCCACAGCAACACGATCACCACGACCGCAACGACAATCACAAGGGCCACAGACGTCACAGGGCGGAATCTACCGCGCAGCGGACGCGACACCCGGAGCGCGACGCGCCGTGTCGTGGCGCCGTGTCCGGACCGTTATCCGGTGCGGCCTACGTCCGGTCCCGGCCCCGGCCGACCAGGTTGGTCGCCCGGCGCACCAGGTTCTTCGGGACGAGCCGGCCCACCGTCGTGAGCACCTTGTACTGCAGGCCGGGGATGCTGATCACCTTGCCCGCCTCGAGGTCGGCGAGGGAGGTGCGCACCACGGTGTCCACGTCGAGCCACATCAGTTCCGGAATCGAGCTCATCTCGATCCCGGCCCGCTCGTGGAACTCGGTGTGCACGAAGCCGGGGCACAGTGCCTGCACCTTCACCCCGGTGCCGGCGAGGCCGCCGGACAGTCCCTCGGTGAACGAGACGACGTAGGCCTTGCTGGCCGAGTACGTCGACCCCCGCCCGGAGAGCAGACCGGCGACGCTGGCGACGTTGACGATGCTGCCTTTGCCGGCGGCGATCATCGGCGGCAGCGCGGCCCGGGTCAGCTGCATCACGGCGGTGACGTTGACGTCGAGCTGAGCCTGCAGCACGGCCGGGTCGGCCGTCCAGAACTCGCCGGACGTGCCGAAGCCGGCATTGTTGACGAGCATCTCCACGCCCTCGGCGAGGCGGCGGGCGACGGCCGCGCGGCCGTCCTCGGTGGCCAGGTCGGCGGCGAGGATCTCGGAGGTGGTGCCGAAACGGGAAGCCAGTTCGTCGGCAAGGGACCGCAGGCTCTCCTCACGGCGAGCGACGAGCACGAGGTCGTACCCCTTGCCGGCGAGCGCGCGCGCGAAGCCTGCGCCGATGCCCGAGGTGGGTCCGGTGACCAGGGCGACGGGCCGGGTGGCAGCGGAAGTCATGGGGTAAAGCTAGCGCAGCGCGCCGGCCGCGTCGGGTGACGCGGGCTCAGCGCCGCGCGGAGGGCCGGCCGGGATCGTGCGCGACCCGGTCGAGTTCCTGCGGCTCCACGATCGGCGGCAGCACGTGCAGGATTCCGGAGAGGCGGGCGACGGTCTCGATGGCCGCGTCCCATTCGCGGCCGGTGCTGCCCACCGGGATCGAGCCGAGGGTCCATTCGCCCTCGCTCCACAGCATCTGCACGTGCGGGGGGATCGACTCCGTGTACGCGACCATGCGCTGGTCACAGATGCGGCGGGCGATCTCGAGGTCGGTGGCGAACACGATGCGCGGCCCGATGGCGCCGAGCAGGTTCATGTCCGGGTCCTTCGGCGGCGGCGTCGACTTCAGGCGCAGGTCGATGTCGACGTCGGAGCCGACCTTGCGGCGCACCGCGACGATCGTCGCGGTCTCCTCGATGTCGAAGAGGATGAATTCCTCGCCGCGGCGGATGCCGTGGACGACGTCCACCGCGCCGAGATACTCCTGCTTGGCGAGGGCCGCCCGGTGCCAGTGCCCGGGCAGGGAGTCGTCGGCGGCGCTGTACTTGTAGCCCTGGGCGCGCGCCCAGATCTCACGCACGCGACCGGACTGCTCACGCCGCGTGCGGTCGACGTAGAGCAACGCCAACGCACCCGCGAGTGCGATCGCCGCCAGTCCGAACCACATCACCGTCATCGAGCGCCAGCCTATCGCGTTCTAGTTGCCCGGACCGCCGAAGGACGGCAGGGACGCGCTGACCACCGTGTCGGCGATCATCTCCCCGTTCCGCAGCGGCGAGCCCTGCGCGACGACCGAGTCGCCGACCCGCAGCGACGACGGATCGGAGCCCGCGAGCGACATGATCTGCGTCTCGGGGGTGAGCCGCACCGTGACGATCGAGCCGCCCATGCCGCTGAGCGTGAGGGACGTGCCGTCGTTGGCGGTGATCGTGCCGACGACGGTGCCGGCGGAGCCGATGACGTCGCCGAGCCCGCCGGGCAGCTGCTCGAACGGCAGGCCGGGCGCGGCCGGATCGGTGGTGGGCGCGGGCGTCGTGGGCGCGGGCCGGGGCACCGTGGTCGTGGTGGTCGGGGCCGCGGCGCTGCGCTGCTGCGGATCGTCGCCGCTGCCGCCGCTGAGCAGGTAGCCGCCGAGGCCGGCCAGCACGATCAATGCCGCCGCGGCGAGCAGGATCAGACCCCAGCGGCGACGTCGGGGCGGCTGCGCGTCGAGCGGCGGGTACTCACCGGTGTGCGGCGGGGTCGGTGGCGCCGACCCGTACTCCTGGCCGTAGGGGGACTGCTGCGCCCCTGTGTACTGCTGAGTGGGAGCGTACTGCTGCGTGGGGGCGTACTGCTGGGTCGGGGCGTACTGGGGTTGCGGACCGTAGGGGCCGGGCTGCTCGAACGCCTGGGTCGGGTTCGGGGGCGCCGCCGTCGGATCGAACCGCGGGTCGTACGACGGGTAGACCAACGTGGGGTCGACGGGCCGGCCGTACGCCTCGGTCGGGTCGGCGGTGTGCAGTACCCGGGTGTCGTCGGCGTCCGGGCCGGCGCCCGTGTCGTCGTCGCGCCCCTCGTCGAGCGAGTAGGCGCGCTCCTGGGGGGTGCGCGGATCGTGCGGGTCAGTCATGGTCCCTCCAGGGTAGGCGCCACGCGCCGGTGCGTCCTTTGGGCTGCTGGAGCCGCCCAAAGGACGCACCGGGCGCTACGCGCCCAACACGAGGTGGTCGCCGTCGTCGCTGACGCCCACCGAGACGGTGTCACCGTCCTTGATGTCCCCGGCCAGCAGCTTCTTGGCGAGCTGGTCGCCGATCGACTGCTGGATGAGCCGGCGCAGCGGACGCGCACCGTACTGCGGGTCGTAGCCCCGCACAGCGAGCCAGAACCGGGCCGAGCTCGACACGTCGAGCGTGAGCCGGCGGGCCGCCAGGCGCCCGGCCAGCTGCTCGAGCTGGATGTCGACGATCTGCTCGAGCTGGTCCTCCGTGAGCGAGTGGAAGACCACCACGTCGTCGAGCCGGTTGATGAACTCCGGCTTGAACGCCGCGCGCACCGCCGCCATGATGTGCTCCCGGTCGCCACCCGCACCCAGGTTCGAGGTGAGGATGAGGATGGTGTTGCGGAAGTCGACGGTACGGCCCTGCCCGTCGGTGAGCCGGCCGTCGTCGAGCACCTGCAGCAGCGTGTCGAACACGTCCGGGTGTGCCTTCTCGACCTCGTCGAACAGCACCACCGAGTAGGGGCGGCGACGCACCGCCTCGGTGAGCTGACCACCCGACTCGTAGCCGACGTAGCCCGGAGGGGCACCGACGAGCCGTGCGACGGAGTGCTTCTCGCTGTACTCGGACATGTCGATCCGCACCATCGCGCGCTCGTCGTCGAACAGGAAGTCCGCGAGCGCCTTCGCCAGCTCGGTCTTGCCGACGCCGGTGGGGCCGAGGAACAGGAACGAGCCGGTGGGCCGGTTCGGGTCGGCGACGCCCGCCCGGGAGCGGCGCACCGCGTCCGACACGGCCTGGACGGCCTCGTCCTGGCCGACGACGCGCTTACCGAGCTCGGACTCCATGCGCAGCAGCTTGGCGGTCTCGCCCTCCATCATGCGGCCGGCGGGGATGCCGGTCCACGCGGCGACGACGTCGGCGACGTCGTCCGGGCCGACCTCCTCCTTGAGCATGACGTCGCCGTCGGCGGCGGCTCCGGACGCGGCGGCGGCCTTCTCCAGTTCCTTCTCCAGCTGCGGGATGCGGCCGTAGCGCAGCTCCGCGGCCTTGCCGAGATCACCGTCGCGCTCGGCGCGTTCCTCCTCGCCGCGCAGCGCCTCGAGCTGCTCCTTGATGCCCCGCACCGAATCGATGGCGGTCTTCTCGTTCTGCCAGCGGGTGGTGAGCTGGTTCAGCTTCTCGCGTTCGTCGGCGAGTTCGGCGCGCAGCTTCTCGAGCCGCTCCTTGGAGGCCTCGTCGGTCTCCTTCTGCAGCGCCATCTCCTCGATCTCGAGGCGACGGACGATGCGCTCGACCGAGTCGATCTCCTCGGGACGCGAGTCGATCTCCATGCGCAGCCGGGACGCGGCCTCGTCGACGAGGTCGATGGCCTTGTCCGGCAGGAACCGGGACGTGATGTACCGGTCGGAGAGGGTAGCGGCGGCGACGAGCGCGGAGTCGGTGATGCGCACGCCGTGGTGCACCTCGTACCGCTCCTTGAGGCCGCGCAGGATGCCGACGGTGTCCTCGACGCTCGGCTCGCCGACGAGCACCTGCTGGAAACGGCGTTCGAGGGCGGCGTCCTTCTCGATGTACTTGCGGTACTCGTCGAGGGTGGTCGCGCCGACGAGGCGCAGCTCGCCGCGGGCGAGCATCGGCTTGATCATGTTGCCGGCGTCCATCGCCGATTCGCCGGTCGCGCCGGCACCGACGATGGTGTGCAGCTCGTCGATGAAGGTGATGACCTGACCGGCCGATTCCTTGATCTCGTCGAGCACCGCCTTGAGGCGTTCCTCGAACTCGCCGCGGTACTTGGCGCCGGCCACCATCGAGCCCAGGTCGAGCGCGATGACGGTCTTGCCGCGCAGCGACTCGGGGACGTCGCCGGCGACGATGCGCTGCGCGAGACCCTCGACGATCGCGGTCTTGCCGACGCCGGGCTCGCCGATGAGCACGGGGTTGTTCTTGGTGCGCCGGCTCAGCACCTGCACGACGCGGCGGATCTCGTTGTCGCGGCCGATGACCGGGTCGAGCTTGCCCTCGCGGGCGCGGGCGGTGAGGTCGGTCGAGTACTTCTCGAGCGCCTGGTAGGTGCCCTCGGGGTCCGGGCTGGTCACGCGGGCGCTGCCGCGGACGGTGGTGAACGCGTCGCGCAGCGCGGCCGGGGTGGCGCCGTGCCCGACGAGGAGCTTGGCGACGTCGGAATCGCCGCCGGCCAGGCCGACGAGCACGTGCTCGGTCGAGACGTACTCGTCGTCGAGTTCGGTGGCGAGGTGCTGGGCGGCGGTCAGGGCGGCGACCGCTTCGCGGCCGAGTTGCGGCGTCTGGGTGGCGCCGGTGGCACGCGGCAGCCGCTCGACGAGCGTCTGCGCCTCCCGGTGCACGACGGTCGGATCCACGCCGACCGCCTTGAGGAGCGGCGCGGCGATGCCGTCGGTCTGGTCGAGCAGCGCGACGAGCAGGTGGGCCGGACGGATCTCCGGGTTGCCCGCAGCGGACGCGGACTGCATGGCGGCCGTCATCGCCGCCTGGGTCTTGGTGGTGGGATTGAACGAGTCCACTGCGAACCCCTTCCCTTCATTGAGCGAGCCGGTATCAATTCTGCACCCGCAAGCCTCCCGTCGCGGGCATTCGCAAGCTTCAACGGCCCCAAACTTGAGTTTGTTCCGCTCAACTTTATCCGGTTATGTGATGTGCGACACATTCCGGGCGGGCCGGGCCGCCCGCCGTCGATTGTGGCCGAAACACCGCCACGGGACTACAGTGGCGGCCGACCAGCAGAGACGGCGAGCAGGAGGGTGCGTGGAGGCCTTCGCCGTCGCCCGCGTCCAGCTCAGCTTCGCGTCGATCGTCGCGACCCCCGGCGGCGCCGAGCGCTTCGCCACCGCCTTCTACACCGCCCTGTGGAGCGACACCGTCGGGATCCGTGAGCTGTTCCCCGCGGGTATGGAGACGATGCGCCAGCGGTTCGCGACCGCGGTCGGCTGGGCCGTCAACCGCCTCGGCGACCCCGACGCCGTCACCGCATTCCTCACCCAGCTCGGGCGCGACCACCGCAAGTACGGGGTCCGGCCCGAGCACTTCCGGTCCGCGGGCCGGGCGCTGCACACCGCCGTGCGCGAGTGCACCCCGCCGATCCTGTGGACCGACGCCCTCGACCGCACCTGGGCCCGGGTGATCGACCTGCTCGTCGGGACCATGGCGGACGCGGTCGCCGACGACGAGCTGCCCGCCGCGTGGGGCGCCACCGTCGTCGGCCACGAGCGAGTCCTGCCCGACCTGGCGATCATCCGGCTCGAGACGGACTCCCCGATCCCGTACCACGCCGGGCAGTACATGAGCGTGCAGATCCCGCAGCGCCCGCACATGTGGCGGTACCTGTCGGCGGCGATTCCTCCGAATCCCTACGGGCAGATCGAGTTCCACGTCCGTCGCGTGTCCGGTGGCTGGGTCAGTCCCGCGCTCGTCGGCGAGACCGCCGTCGGCGACCGCTGGGTCATCGGACCCCCGCTCGGGGGACTGCACGTCGACCGGGACAGCGGCGAGGACGTGCTGATGATCGCCTCCGGCACGGGCCTCGCGCCGCTGCGGGCGCAACTGATGGAAATGGGCATGCGGGGCGACAATCCGCGCGTGCACCTGTTCTTCGGCGGCAAGTATCCGTGCGACCTGTACGACCTGCAGACCCTGTGGCAGCTGGCCACCACCAATCCGTGGCTCACCGTCGTCCCGGTCGTCGAGGAGACCGAGAACCCGTGGTGGCACCCGGTTCCCGTCGAGGATCCACCACCGGGCCTGCACCGGCCCCTGCACGGCAAGCTCGGCAAGGTGGTGTCGCAGTTCGGCTCCTGGGCCGACCGGCAGATCCAGATCGCGGGCTCCCCGTCGATGATCCGCACCACCCTGTACGCGCTGTCCGCCGGCGGCACTCCCCGGCAGAACATCAGCTTCGACCCGCTGTAGGCGGCTGACGCCGCCGGTGCGCCCTTTGGGCTGCCCTGACCGCCCAAAGGGCACACCGCCGAGTTATCCCCAGCCGCCCGGTTTCTCCACAGATTGCGGCGATCGGCCGGGCTACCGGTTCCCGAGGAGCGTTCCCCGCCGAATCATGTCTGCATGCGGTTTCTCCCGGACGTCCCCGAACTCGATCGCATCGTCACGTTCCAGCACGGGATCGTCACCCGCGCCCAACTCGAACACCACGGACGTACGTGGCCGTGGATCCGGCACCGTCTCGAGCGCGGGCGGTGGCAGCAGGTACTCCGAGGGGTGTACTCGGTGACGACCGGTCCGCTGTCCCGGCCCGCGGTGCTGGCCGCGGCCGTTGCGTTCTCCGGTGAGGCCGCCGTCCTCAGTCACTGCACGGCCGCCGAGGAATGGGGGATGCTGTCCCACGATCCACTCGAACCGGTCCATGTCACCGTGCCGGTGGGATCGTCGACGAGAGGACAGACCGCGACCTTCGCCACGGCGAAGCCGCGCGGCATTCGGCTGCCGCATCTCGGAGACATGCTTCATCCGGGCGTGATCGTCCACCGCAGCAGGGCCCACGCACACATCGGGGTGCCGACGATGCCCCCGCGCACCGGCCGCGCCGACACGGCGCTCGACCTGGCAACAGCCGCCCCCACCCCGCACGACGGCTACCTCCGGTTGATCCGGGTCGTCTCCGACAGTCGCATTCCCCTGTCGGAGATCCGACGCCGGATGCAGGAGCGAACCCCGTACCGCTACCGGAAGGCGCTCGACGATGCGGTCCGGCTGCTCGCCGACGGCGTCCAGTCGATGCTCGAACTCCGCTACGCGACCGAGGTGGAGCAACGGCACGGTCTTCCCCCGGCACATCGGCAGACCCCGACGGTCGTGGACGGGCGAACGCTGTACGAGGACTGCACCTACGACGTTCACGGCGCCGCGCTGACCGTCCGGCTCGACGGACGCAGGTTCCACTCGATGGCGGAGGTCGCCTTCCGGGACCGTCGCCGCGACAATGCCGCCGAGCTCGCCGGCCGCTCCCGCCTGGTGTACGGGTACGACGAGGTCAGCCGGGACCCGTGCGGTGTGGCCGCAGAGGTCGAAGCCGTCCTCACCCGTCTCGGGTGGCGACGCACCACCGACAACGGGTGCAGCTGCGCTGCCGGTGTGTCCTTTGGGTTGCCCTGACCGCCCAAAGGGCACACCGGCGGCGAAGCCGCCTACCGGTAGGAGGCGCGCAGGGTCTTCTTGTCCAGCTTGCCCAGCGGGGTGAGCGGCAGCGTGTCGAGGAAGTCCACCGACTTGGGAGCGTGGACCGAACCCTTTGCGGCACGGACTTTCTCGATCAGTTCCTCGGGGGAGACGGACTGGCCCTCCCGCAGCACGACGCACGCCTTGACGGCCTCGCCCCACTTGGCGTCGGGCACGCCGACGACCGCGACAGACGCGACGGCCGGGTGCGACGAGAGGACGTCCTCGATCTCGCGGGGAAAGACGTTGAAGCCGCCCGTGACGATCATGTCCTTCTTGCGGTCGACGATCGTCAGGAAGCCGTTCTTGTCGGCCCGCGCGACGTCACCGGTGTGCAACCAGCCGCCGCGCAGTGCCTCGGCCGTCTCGTCGGGCTTGTTCAGGTATCCCTTCATCACGAGCGGTCCGCGCACGCAGATCTCCCCCAGTTCGCCGCGGGGCACCTCGTTCAGGTCGTCGTCGAGCAGCCGCACGTCGAGCCACGGCACGGGCCGGCCGCACGTGGCCAGGCGCTCGGGGTCGTCGGCGAGGTGATCCTCTTTGCGCAGCACGGAGATCGTCATGCCGCATTCGCTCTGCCCGTAGAACTGGAAGAACACCGGGCCGAGCCGCTCGATGCCCTCGCGCAGCCGCGCCGGCGACATCGCCGACGCACCGTAGAACAGCGTCTCGAGGCTCGACAGGTCGCGGGTGTCGAAGTCGGGGTGGTCGAGCAGCAGGTAGATCATGGTCGGCACGAGCATCGTGGCGTTGATGCGGTGCTTCTCGATCGTCTCGAGCACCAGACCGGGTTCGAAATACGGCAGCACGTAGAGGGATCCGCCGCGCAGCAGCGTGGGGACGAAGAAGGCGGCCCCGGCGTGCGAGAGGGGCGTGCAGATCAGGAAGCGCGGCTCGTGGGGCCATTCCCACTCGGCCATCTGGATCTGGGTGAGGGTCGCGCCCGAGCGGAACGACCCCATGACGCCCTTGGGTTTTCCGGTGGTGCCACCGGTGTAGACGACGGACGAGGTGTCCTCCGCCGCCACAGGCGCCGCGACGAGCCGCTGCGGCGTGAACTGTGCCGCGAGAGCGAGGATGTCGGTGCCGACCTGCGAGGGGCCGAGGGAGAAGACGTTCTTCAGCGTCGGAACCTGTGCCTGCAGTTCGGCGGCGCGTTCCTCGAAGTGGTTCGGATCGAAGATCAGCGTCTCGATCGCGGCGTCGCCGACGATGTACAGGTGGTCCGGCAGCGAGCCCATGGGGTTGAGCGCGCTGTTGCGGCACCCGGCGACCATCGTCGCACCCATCGAGATGAGCACCTCGGGACGGTTCTTCGACAGCATCGCCACCGACGAGCCCTGCCCGACCCCCACCGACGCGAGCGCCTGGCCGAACCGGCTGATCTCGTCACGCATCTCCCCGCCGGTGAGCACCACGTCGCCGAGGTACAGGGCCGGCTTGTCCGCGCTGCGTTCGAGGGCGGTGATGAGCAGGTCCGCGGTGAACACGGGGCGATGCAGGTCGGCGTACTCGTCGGTCATGGTCGTCCTTCCGGTCGATGGGGCGGCGTGGTGACGGCGCGACGTGGCAGGGATCACCCGCCGCCACCATAACCACATCGACGGCAAAATTGGAACATGTTTCATTCCGGGGATCGGCGCCGGACTCCCCTAGAGTGGGGCCACCCTTCACGCTCGAGCCCCGGGAGTCACACCATGCAGCCGGCCGGACAGTCCCTGCACGCCCGCGACACCACGGCGACCGTCGTCGAACACCACCGCCTGCGCCACGACGTCGCCGTGGTGCGTCTCGAAGCCGACACGATGGTGCCGTTCGCCCCCGGGCAATACGTCGACGTGACGGTGCCGCAGCACCCGCGGTTGCCGCGCCGCCTCTCCCCCGCGCTGCCGCCGTCGCTCGACGGCAAGCTCGAATTCCACGTCCGCACCGTGCCGGGCGGCTGGGTCAGCGGCACGATCGTCGCCGGCACCCGCCCCGGCGACGTGTGGACGATCGGCGCGCCGCAGGGCGGCACCCTGCACGTCGACGACTCCGGCCGCATCGTGATCATGGTGGCCGGCGGCACCGGCCTGGCGCCGCTGCGCGCGCTGATCCTCGACGTCGCGCGCCGGCCGGACCCGCCGCAGACCTTCCTGTTCGTCGGCGGCCGCTCCCCGCGCGACCTGTACGCCGCCGACATGCTGATCCTGCTCGCCGAGGCGCTGCCGTGGCTGACGGTGGTGCCGGTCGTCGAGTCGGTCGAGGACCCGGAGTTCGGCGACGAGTGGTACGAACGCATCGTCGCCCACGTCGGCGACGCCGGGTTCCACCCCGACGACCTGCTCGAGGGCAGCCTCGACGAGGTGGTCACCTCCTACGGGGCGTTCGGCGACCACCAGGTGCTCGTGTGCGGGTCGGCGGCGATGGTCCGCGCGACCCTGCACGAGCTCACCGGGACCGGGACGCCGGCCGGGAACATCCGGTTCGACCCGTACTGACTCAGCGGGACTTCGCGGCGTCCTGTGCGGCGATGTAGCCGTACACCAGTCCCTGACCGATCGTCGCGCCCGCACCCGGGTACGTGTTGCCGAAGGCGTTGGCGGCGGTGTTGCCGATCGCGTACAGGCCGTCGACGACGCTGCCGTCCTCACGCAGCACCCGTGCCCGCTCGTCGGCCTTCACGCCGCCGCACGTGCCGAGGTCGCTCAGCGTCATCTTCACCGCGTAGAAGGGTCCGTCCGTCAGCGGGCGCAGGTTGGGATTGGGCTCGACGGTGGGGTCACCGTAGTACCGGTCGTAGGCGCTCGCACCGCGGCGGAAGTCGGCGTCCGTGCCGGCGGCCGCGGCATCGTTGAACCGGCGGAAGGTCTCGGTGAACGCCCCCTCCGGCAGGCCGGCCGCGCGGGCCAGCGCCGCCGGATCGTCCGCCCGGTGCGCGATGCCCGCCCGGATCCACGCCTCCGGGACGGGCTGCCGCGGGAAAAGCCCGCCGCCGAAGATGTAGCTGTTGCGGTAGCGCTGATCGAACACGATCCACATCGATTCGACCGGGTCGCCGGCGCGTTCCCGGTCGAGCACGAGCTGGCCGAACGACATGTAGTCGGTCGCCTCGTTGACGAACCGGCGGCCGGTGTGGTCGACGATGAAGGACCCGGGCAGTGCCCGCTCGGCGAGCATCACCATCGGCGGGCGCCCCTTCATGGCGGCGACGGCGGGGAACCACCACGCCTGGTCCATCAGGTCGGTCGCGGCACCCACGTCGAGCGCGGCGCGGATGCCGTCGCCCGTGTTGCCCTCGGCGCCGAGGCTCTCGTGCTCGCCGAGCCGCTCGGACTGGTACTTGTGCCGCAGCGCCATGTCGTGGTCGAAGCCGCCCGCCGCGAGGACGACACCGCGCCGCGCGGTCACGGTCACCTCCTGCCCGTCGCACGCGACGACGGCACCGGTGACCCGATCCCCCTCGGTGAGCAGCCGCACGAGCGTGGTCTCGGTCCACACCGGGATCCCGGCCCGGACCACGCCGGCGAAAAGGCCGGCCGCGAGCGCCTGGCCCCCGGCGACGTACTCCCGCTTGAGGGCGAGCCCGGCGACACCCTGCGCGAGGCGACGGAAGATGCGCGGGAACGCCTTCGACGGCTTCCGCGCCATGAGGTTCATCCACTTGTAGTCGGCGCCGGTCACCGGCATCGGCAGGCCGGCCTTCATCAGTCCCGGCCGCAACCGCTCGCGTTCGAGTCCGAGGACGGACACGTCGAAGGGCCGGCACTCGCACGTGCGGCCGACGGCGGACCCGCCGGGCAGCTCCGGATGGTAGTCGGAATAGCCCTTGGCCCAGAACAACCGCATGGGGGTGGTGCGCTGCAGCATCTCGACGGTGGCGGAGCCATGATCGAGGAAGGCCGCACCCCGCTCCGCCGGTGCGGACTCACCGACCACGGACCGGATGTAGGTGCCGGCCCGGTCGAGCGTGTCACCGGAGCCGGCCTTGCGCAGCACGGGATTCGCCGGCACCCAGAAGGCCCCGCCGGAGCGCGCCGTGGAGCCGCCGACGTACTCCGTCTTCTCCACGATCAGGGTGGACAACCCCAGCTCGTGCGCGGTGAGCGCGGCGGCCATGCCGGTGCCCGACCCGATCACGAGCAGGTCCACGGTGGTGTCGTGGGTGGGGCTCACCGGTACGGGATTGGTCGCCATCGATCTGCTCCTTCACGTCGTTGCCGCTGGGACGAAAGGTCGTCGACGCCGGACGGCGGTGCGGACCTCGGAGCGAGGCTAGGTCACGTCGGCACCGCCCACCGGGAGGTGTCCCGCCCACCGGGACGCCCCCGGACGAACGGTCCGCCCAGCGGGAGAACCCCTTCTGTGCCGCTCACGCCGCCGCCCAGCATGACCTCGATGCCTGTTTCGGGCGCAGCACTCACCCGCTTCGGAGGACACGATGACGCAGAGCGCACCCCCCACCACACCCCACGATGAAGTCCGCACCATCGAAGCCGACGCGGCACCGACCCGCTTCGCACGCGGCTGGCACTGCCTCGGACTGGCCCGCACCTACCGGGACGGCAAGCCCCACCAGGTCGACGCGTTCGGCACCAGCCTCGTCGTCTTCGCCGACAGCACAGGCGAACTGCAGGTCCTCGACGCCTACTGCCGGCACATGGGCGGCAATCTCGCGCAGGGCGAGATCAAGGGCGACTCGGTGGCGTGCCCGTTCCACGACTGGCGCTGGGGCGGCAACGGCAGGTGCACCGGCATTCCGTATGCGCGCCGCGTCCCCCCGCTCGCGCGGACGCGGTCGTGGACCACCCTGGAACGCAACCAGCAACTGTTCGTCTGGCACGACCCCGAAGGCAATCCGCCGCCGGCGGACGTCACCATCCCCGCGATCGAGGGCGCCGGCACCGACGAGTGGTCCGACTGGACGTGGAACTCGGTGCTCATCGAGGGCTCGCACTGCCGCGAGATCGTCGACAACGTCGTGGACATGGCGCACTTCTTCTACGTCCACTACAGCGTCCCGCGGTCGTTCGAGAACATCTTCGACGGTCACGTCGCCACACAGATCATGTCGTTCAACCAGCGCACCGACGTCGAGTTGGACATCGACTTCGGTGCGGACAACTTCTCGCGCTCCGAGGCGTCGTACCACGGCCCCTCCTACATGATCGACAAGCTGTGGACGGAGACCGGCGAGGCCACCATCGAGACGGTCCTCGTCAACTGCCACTACCCCGTCACGCCCACCTCGTTCGTGCTGCAGTACGGCGTGATCGTCAAGCGCCTGCCGGGCATGTCCGCCGAGGAGGCGAATGCGATGGCCGCCCACTTCGGCGGGGGCACCGAGAAGACGTTCGAGCAGGACATCGAGATCTGGAAGAACAAGGCCAAGATCGACAACCCGCTGCTGTGCGACGAGGACGGCCCGGTCTACCAGCTGCGCCGCTGGTACCAGCAGTTCTATGTCGACGTCGCCGACATCACCCCGGACATGACCAACCGCTACGAGTTCGCGATCGACACCACGAAACCGGCCGCGCGGTGGGAGCAGCAGATCGCCGAGAATCTCGCGGCCCGTGCGGAATCCGCCCCCGAGCCGGTCGCCTGAGCGTCCGCCGTCAGAGTCGAGGAGACACCATGAGTTACGAAGTCCTCGAGCACATCGACGCGATGGCGGACGATCTGTTCGCCGAAGGTGTGGAAGCCGAGCGGCTCGGCCGCCTCGCGGACGAGACCGCCGAGAAGATGAAGGAGGCCGGCTCGATCCGCATGTTCCAGCCCCGGGAGTTCGGCGGCTTCGAGTCGCACCCGAGGGAATTCGCGGAGACCGTCATGCGCACGGCCGCGCTGAACCCCTCCGCGGGCTGGGTGCACGGCATCGTGGGAGTGCATCCGTGGCAGGTCGCCTACGCGGATCCTCGCGTGCAGCAGGAGATCTGGGGAGAGGATCCGGACACCTGGATGGCGTCGCCCTACATGCCGGGTGGCATCGTCACCCCCGTCGACGGCGGCTTCCGGTTCTCGGGTAGCTGGCAGTTCTCCTCCGGCACAGACCATTGCGACTGGGCCTTCCTCGGCGCGTTCGTCGGGAACCCGGACGGTTCGGTGGCCCAGCCCCCGAAGATGGCGCACGTCATCATCCCGCGGACCGACTACCGGATCGTCGAGGACTCGTGGGATGTGGTGGGCCTGCGGGGTACCGGGTCGAAGGACGTGGTGGTCGAGGACGCGTTCGTCCCCGAGTACCGCGTCATGTACTACGACGACCTGATCGACGGCAGCGCGGTGGCCCGCTACGGCCGCACCGAGACTCTCTACAAGCTGCCCTGGTCGACAGCCTTCCCGCTGGGCATCACCGCCGCCACGATCGGGATCTGCGAGGGACTGGTGCTGCACGCGGACGTCTACCAGGCCGACCGGATCAACGCGCAGGGCACCGCCGTCAAGGACGACCCCTACACGATGTACGTGTTCGGTGAGGCGGTCGCCGATCTGCGGGCCGCGCGCGACTCGCTGCTGTCGAACGTCGACCGGATCTGGGATCTCGTCGACTCGGGGCGGACCCCGACGTTCGAGCAGCGCGCCGCGAGCCGGCAGACCCAGGTCCAGGCGGCGTGGCGGGCGGTGAACGCGATCGACCGCATCTACCCGCGCTGCGGCGGGAACGCGCTGCGGATGGACAAGCCCCTGCAGCGGTTCTGGCGCGACGCCCACGCCGGCCTGCACCACGCGATCCACCAGCCGGGCACGGTGCTGCACGCCGCGACCCTCAGCCGCCTCGGCGCGGACCCACAGGGTCCGCTGCGGGCGATGATCTGACCGATTCGAGTTCAGGCGGGAGACGACAGTGTCCGACATCAAGAGTTTGGGCTACATCAAGATTCAGACCGACGACATGGACCGGTGGCGGACCTTCGCGTTCGACGTCCTCGGGTTCGCCGAGGGGTCGGGACCGGAACCCGGCGCCCTGTACCTGCGCATGGACGAGCGCACGGCACGCATCGTGGTCGTCCCCGGCGACAGCGACCGGGTGGTCGACGTCGGTTGGGAGGTGCGCGATCATGCGGCGCTGGCGCGGGTGCGCCGCGCCGTGGAGGCCGCCGGCGTCGCCGTGAAAGCCCTCTCGGTCGACGAGGCGGACGCCCGGCGCGCCGAGGAGGTGATCGCCTTCCAGGACCCCTCCGGCACCTCCGTCGAGGTGTTCCACGGCCCCGCCCTCGACCACAGTCCGGTGGTCACGCCGCACGGTGATCGATTCGTCACGGGCGCACAGGGTCTCGGGCACGTCGTACTTCCGGTCACCGATCCCGAAGCCACGTTCGAGTTCTACACCGAGGTGCTCGGGTTCCTGCCCCGCGGCGCCTTCCGCCTGCCGGCTCCTCCCGAGGCCGGTCCGATGCGCATCCGATTCCTCGGCGTGAACCAGCGGCACCACAGCCTTGCACTCATGCCCGTCCCCGCAGGCAAGGACCCCGGCCTGATCCACATCATGGTGGAGGTCGACACCCTCGACGCCGTCGGCCGGGCCCTCGACCGGGTGACGCGGGAGGGGTATTCCGTCTCGTCGACGCTGGGACGGCACACCAACGACAAGATGGTGTCCTTCTACGTCCGTGCCCCCGGCGGCTGGGACATCGAGTACGGCACCGACGGGACGGCGGTCGACGAGCGGTACTACACCGCGGAGGAGATCACCGCCGACAGCTACTGGGGACACGACTGGTCCGGCAGCGAACCGCTCGGGGTGATGTCCTGATCGCCGCGACGGCCGGGTGATCCGTCACCCCCGGGACGTCGACCGCGGGGCCCCGCACGGTGACCGTGCGGGGCCCCGCCACGCCCGGATTGGTGACGCACTTCACAACGAGGCCGCGATGTGACACTATTTCGAATCGAAATAGCCAGCTCATCAGCCGCAAATGAGTGAGGAGCACCCGTGCCGACTCCCGCCGCCCCCGCCACCCCCAGTGCTGTCATCGACCGTGTGGGCCTCGTCCTCGACGCCTTCGACGAGACCGGGCGGCTGACGCTCGCCCAGATCGTCCGTCGCACCGGCCTCCCCCGCTCGTCGGCGCACCGCATCCTCGAGCGCCTGGTCGACCTGCGATGGTTGCGACGCGACGGCCGCGAGTACGCACTCGGGCTGCGGCTGATGGAACTCGGTTCCCTCGCCGTGCACCAGGACGGCCTGTGCGCCGCCGCGCGTCCCCACCTGCACGAGCTGCACCGAGCCACCGGACTCGTCGTCCACCTCGCAGTCCTCGACGGCACCGACGTCGTCTACCTCGACAAGCTCGGGGGACGTCTGGACAGCGCCGTCCCGACCCGCATCGGTGGGCGCCGGCCGGCACCGCATGCCGCCCTGGGCAAGGCGCTGCTCGCCTACGCCGGGGCCCAGGGCACCGAGTTCGAACGCATCCGGGAGACAGGGGTGGCCTACGAACGCGGACAGGCCGTGCCGGGGCTGGGGTGCATCGCCGTGCCCGTCGGTCCGGTCGGCGCGGCTCCCGCAGCGGTCTCCGTGTGCGGGCCGTTGCAGCACATGCCGTTCGATCACCGGCTCAGTGGGCGCGTCCGCTTGGCAGCGACCGCGACCTGGCGCGGATACGACCGGCAGCGCTTCCCCGCCACGTCCCGAAGCCCCCGGCTGCGCTCTGCGTGACCACCATCGGCGCCTGATCCCTATCGGCGCCCGACCCCTACCCGGCGGGTCCCGATCCGTCGTCGTCCTCGTCGTGGGCGCTCAGCATCTGTTCCACTGTGCGCCAGCCACCCCGCCGCCGCGGATGGGGAACACCGTTCTCGTCGATGTCGCTGCGCGCGAATCGCGCTGCCGCTTCGTCGATCTCGTCGAGCAGCTCCTCGAACAGACCGATCTCCGCACGAAAGTACCGCTCGGACCAGCGCAGGCTCAGCAACGGGAACGCCCAGCTCGGTTCCACGTCCGAATGGTCCGCGTAGTCCCGGACGCGCCCGAGGTTCTCCTCGAGGTTGGCGATGTGATCCCGCACGATCGACTTCAACTTCTCGGGTTCGTTGAGGTGACCCAGGTACATGCGCAACATCACCCCGTGCTTGAGCACCGGGGCCTCGACCGGGGCCTCCCGCGACCATGCCCGGACCGCCCCCACCCCGGTCGGCGTGATCGAGTAGACGCGCCGGCTGCGGGCCCCCGGCTCGGAGATCGATCGCGACCGCACGAAGCCCAGCTTCTCGAGCTTCTTCAGCTCCCCGTACACCTGGCTGACCGACGGACTCCAGTAGAAGAAGCTCAGGCTCCAATCCGCCCACTTCTTCACGTCGTTGCCCGTCATCTCCTCCCCCAGCGCCAGAACCCCCAGCACCGCCCAACTCGTCGCGGGTAGACCGGGATACGCGGCAGGAGCGGAATCGGACACCCCGCGAGCCTAACAACCCCACGACCCGCGACCACCTGCGCCGATCTCCCGCTCCGCGGGCTGCGCCGATGTCCCGCTCCGCGGGCTGCGCCGATGTCCCGCTCCGCGGGCTGCGCCGATGTCCCGCTCCGCGGGCTGCGCCGATGTCCCGCTCCGCGGGAGACGAGCCCCCACTGCGGCGGCCGCGCCGATAGCGTCCGGAAGAGCAGCCGCGAGAACCGACAGGAGCGTCCACGATGACCGACCTCGCCACCCGAACGGACCGCATCCGCGCCACCGTCACGGCCTACCTCTCCGCCGTCGCGAACGGCACCGCCGACGAGATCACCGCCCTCTACGCGCCCGACGCCACCGTCGAGGATCCCGCCGGCAGCGAACCGAAAGCGGGCCACGAGGCCATCCGGGCGTTCTACCGCGCGGTGGAGAACACGCGGAACGAAACGGAGCTGCTGACGCTCCGCATCACCGACGCCGGCGCCGCCTTCCACTTCCGGGTGATCACGGAAACCGACGGGCAGCGCTACGAGATCGAACCCATCGATGTCATGACGTTCGACGAGAACGGCCTCATCACGAGCATGCGGGCCTTCTGGGCGCCGGCCGACATGCGACAGAACTGAGGAGGTCCGTCGTGCACCCCGTCACCTGCCGCACCTGCGGTAACCGCGTGCTCGCCGAGAAGTACAGTCCCGTCCACACGAGCATCCAGTGGCTCACCGACGCCGCCCGGTCGTGCGCGCGCTTCCGCGCCGACGCCGAGCACGGTCGTCCCGCCCTCCACAGCTGCGCCGATCTGCGCGAGACCGTCGACGAGCTCGCCGACCGCGGTGAACTGCCGATCACCGCTCGCAGCTGCCCCACGCCCGGCCGGCTCGACTGACCGCGTCGTCCGAACCCGACCGGTCACCGCCGTCGCGCTCCCGCCGACCGGGAGCGATTTGCATCGCACGCACCGGCATGACGGACACTGGACACAGACCTACCCGAGAGGAGCCTCGATGGCCGCGGAACACACGGTGCTCGATCCCCGGACCATGCGCGACGTGCTGGGCAACTTCTGCACCGGCGTCACCGTCGTGACCGGCCACGACGGCCGTGAACCGCTGGGATTCGCGTGCCAGTCGTTCGCGTCGGTGTCGCTGGATCCACCGCTCGTGTCGTTCTGCCCCGCCCGCACGTCGCAGACCTGGCCGAGGATCCGGGAGATCGGCACCCTCGCGATCAACGTCCTGGCCCACGACCAGCGCGATACGTGCATGGCGTTCGCCGTCAGCGGCGGCGACAAGTTCACCGGCGTGGACTGGACGCGCGGGGACAACGGCGCACCCGCGCTCACCGGCGCCCTGGCCCGCATCGAAGCGGTGGTCGAGGCCGAGCACGACGCCGGGGACCACACCATCGTCGTCGCCCGCGTCACCGGGCTCACCGCGCTGCACGACGACGGCCCGCTGCTGTTCTACCGCGGCGGCTTCGGGCGGTACACGACCGAGACGATCCTCGACGAGGAGACCGCCACCGACGTGAACCCGCTGCGGTGAACGGCGACGAGGCGCACGTCACGGAATAGCGGACCGTCCGGGATGGTTGGACCGATCGTGTGCCCGGATCCCGACACCGGGCCCCGGACACGCGAAGGATCCCGGTGACCACACCACTATCGATTCTCGACCTGGCTCACATCGGCCGTGACGAAACCGCGCGCGACAGCTTCGCCGCGAGCGTGGACATGGCTCAGCGCGCCGAGCAGTGGGGCTACCGCCGCATCTGGTACGCCGAACACCACAACATGCCGACCATCGCGTCGTCGGCCACCAGCGTGCTGATCGCGCACGTCGCCGCGCACACCTCCACGATCCGGCTCGGCGCCGGGGGCATCATGCTGCCCAACCATTCGCCGCTGACCATCGCCGAGCAGTTCGGCACCCTCGAGACGCTGCACCCGGGCCGCATCGACCTCGGCCTCGGCCGCGCCCCCGGCAGCGACCAGAACACGCTGCGGGCACTGCGCCGCGACCCGTCGTCGGCCGACAGCTTCCCGCAGGACGTGCTCGAGCTGCAGGCCTACCTGCGCGGGCAGTCCCGCATCCCGGGTGTCGACGCCGTCCCCGGCAAGGGCACGGACGTGCCGCTGTACATCCTCGGCTCGTCGCTGTTCGGGGCGAAACTCGCCGCGCTGCTCGGTCTTCCGTACGCGTTCGCGTCGCACTTCGCGCCGCAGGCGCTCGAGGACGCCGTCGCGCTGTACCGGCGCGAGTTCCAGCCGTCCGAACAACTGTCCGAGCCGTACGTCGTCGCGGGCGTCGGCGTGATCGCCGCGGACACCACGGACGAGGCGGACGCCCTGTTCGAGGCCACCAAGCGGCAGCGCATCCGGCAGATGCTCGGCCGGGGCCGCACGTTCACCGACGAGGAGGTCGAGATGCTGCTCGACGCCCCCGCCGGGCAGCAGGTGCTGCAGATGCTGCGCTACACCGCCGTCGGTACCCCGGGCGAGGTGCGCGACTATCTCGACCGCTTCACCGAGCGCGCACAAGCCGACGAACTGATCGTCGTGTCGTCGGCGCCGGGTCGCAAGGCGTGGCTGCGCTCGCTCGAACTGCTGGCGCAGGTCAGCGGGCTCGTCCCGGCCTGAAGGCCGAATGGCCGAATGTCACATCGCGTCGATCGAATCGACGCGATGTGACATTCGGCCACGCGCGATGTGACATTCGGCCACAACGGTATCGGGTGAATGCAGGGGCTGACCAGGGCTACCTGTCGCGCTGGTGCTTCGGCTTCCAGACCACCAGCGCGTTGCTGCGTGGTATCGGCACCAGCGCCCGGCGCGACGCGTGCAGCTGCGCGATCTCGGTTGCCATCTCGGACACCCGCTGCTGCAGGGCCTCGACCTGGTTGGTCAGCTCGATGATCCGCTTGATGCCCGCGAGGTTCACGCCCTCGTCCTGCGACAGGCGCTGCACCTCACGCAGCAGCGCCACGTCGCGGGGCGAGTAACGGCGTCCACCACCGCGGGTGCGGTGCGGGGTGACCAGGCCGAGCCGGTCGTAGTTGCGCAGTGTCTGCGCGTGCATGCCGGCAAGTTCCGCCGCCACCGAGATCACGTAGACCCGGGCGTCGGGGTCCATCGGGGAATCGTTCCGGTTGCGGTTCTCGCTCATCATGCACCTGCCCAGCCCGCCCGTGGATCGAAGCCGTTCGCCTGCTCCGCGTGCATGTACGCCCGCAGCGCTTCGATCGCCTGATCGTCAAGATTCTGGGGCACGGCCACCTTGACCGTCACCAGCAGATCACCGGCGCCGCCCCCGCGCTTGGGGACGCCGCGCCCGCGCACCCGCAGCACCCGCCCGTCGGCGGTGCCGGCCGGGATCTTCAGGCCGACCCGTCCCTCCAGGGTGGGAACCGAGACGGTGGTGCCGAGCACCAGTTCGCCGTAGCTGACCGGCAGGACCAGCGTCAGGTCGTCGCCGTCGCGGCCGAACACCTTGTCGGCACGGACGTGCACGGTGACGAACAGGTCGCCGGACGGGGCGCCGCGCAGGCCGGCCTCGCCCTGACCGGGCAGCCGGATGCGCTGGCCGTCGCGGACCCCGGGTGGGATCCGGACCGTGATGGTGCGGGTGCGGTTCTGGATACCGGACCCGCGGCAGTCGGTGCAGGGCTCGTCGATGATCGAACCGGTGCCGCGACAGTCGTCGCACGGTTCGGAGAATCCGAACGCGCCCTGGTTGCGCGAGACGATGCCACTTCCGTTGCAGCGCGGGCACACCCGCGGGCTCGTGCCGGGACGGGCACCGCTGCCGTGGCAGGTGGTGCACGGCGCCGGGTTGGTCAGCCGCAGCGGGACGGTCACCCCGAGCGCTGCGTCGCGGAAGTCCAGCGTCGTCTCGGCGTCCACGTCCGATCCGCGCCGGGGCCGCGACGTGGTGCGCGCGCCCCCGCCACCGGCGCGGTTGAACAGACCGCCGAACAGATCGCCGAGACCGGCGTCGCCGGCGCCACCGCCCCCGCCACCGAACAGGTCGCCGAGATCGAAGGTGGTGGTTCCGCCGGAGAACCCGCCGCTACCGGCACCGGGACGGAATCCGCCGCCGAAGCCGCCGGAGGCGAACATCTGCCGAGTCTCGTCGTACTCCTTGCGCCGGGCCGGATCGGACAGCACGGCGTACGCCTCGCTGACCGCCTTGAAGCGCTCCTCCGTCTTGGTGTCCCCGGGGTTGGCGTCGGGATGCAGGTCCCGTGCCAGCTTGCGGTAGGCCTTCTTGATGTCGTCGGCCGTCGCGTCGGAGGAGACACCCAGCTCCTTGTAGAAGTCCTTCTCGATCCACTCCCTCTGGCTCACCGGGTGTCTCCTCCTCTCGCTGCTTCTCTGTACTTACTCGTCGTCCGCACCGGAATCCGGCTTTTCGGCCGGTGCGTCGCCCGACAGGACCGTGTCCGTCACGGTCACCATCGCGTGCCGCAGGATCCGCTCACCGAGCCGGTATCCCTTGCGCAGCACCGTGTCCAGCACCGGGTTGGCGCCGTCGCCCTCCATGTGCACGGCCTCGTGGATCTCCGGGTCGAAGGCGTCGCCCGGGTCACCGAAGGGCTGGAGCCCCAGGCCCGACAGGACGCCGGTCAGCTTGTCCGCCACCGACTTCAGCGGCCCCTGCTCGAGGTCGCCGTGCGCGCGGGCCCGGTCGAGGTCGTCCACGACGTCGAGCAGCTGGGTGACCACCGAGGCCTTGGCCGCCTCGGTCGTGACCACCCGCTCGCGCTCCACCCGACGCCGGTAGTTGGCGTACTCGGCGGTGAGGCGCTGCAGATCCGCGGTGCGCTCGGCCAGCTGAGCCGATTCGGGCGACGGCTCGGCCGCGAGCGCGGCCTCCTCGTGTTCTCCCGCAGCCGGAGCTTCGGTGTCCGTCTCCTCCACAGGCTGCGACCCGGCGTCCGGGTCGCGAACCTCGAAGGTGTCGGGGTCGATCCGACGCTTGTCGGTGACGGTCACCGGCTCCTGCTCGGGCTGCCCCGCCGTCACTTCTTCTCCGAGTCGGTCGGCTCGTCGACGACCTCGGCGTCGACGACGTCGTCCGAGCCCGCAGCCGCGCCGTCACCGGCGGCAGCACCCGCGTCGGCGGCCTGCGACTCGTACAGGGACTGACCGAGGGCCTGCGACTCCGTCGCGAGCTTCTCGACGGCGGTCTTCACCGCGGCGATGTCCGTGCCGGCGAGCGCGTCCTTGGTCTCCTTGATCGCGGACTCGACCTTGCCCTTGGCGTCGGCAGCGACCTTGTCCTCGTTCTCCTGGAGGAACTTCTCGGTCTGGTGCACGAGCGACTCGGCCTGGTTGCGGACCTCGGCCTCCTCGCGACGCTTGCGGTCCTCCTCGGCGTGCGCCTCGGCGTCCTTGATCATCCGGTCGATCTCCTCCTTGGAGAGGCCGGAGCCCTCCTGGATCTTGATCGTGTTCTCCTTGCCGGTGCCCTTGTCCTTCGCGGTGACGTGCACGATGCCGTTGGCGTCGATGTCGAAGGTCACCTCGATCTGCGGGACGCCGCGCGGAGCCGGGGCGATGCCACCGAGTTCGAACGAGCCGAGCAGCTTGTTGTGCGCCGCGATCTCGCGCTCACCCTGGAAGACCTGGATCTGCACCGACGGCTGGTTGTCGTCGGCCGTGGTGAAGGTCTCCGACCGCTTGGTCGGGATGGTGGTGTTGCGCTCGATGAGCTTGGTCATCACGCCGCCCTTGGTCTCGATGCCGAGGGACAGCGGGGTGACGTCGAGCAGCAGCACGTCCTTGACCTCGCCCTTGAGGACGCCGGCCTGCAGGGCGGCGCCGACGGCGACGACCTCGTCCGGGTTCACGCCCTTGTTGGGCTCACGGCCACCGGTCAGCTCACGCACCAGGTCGGTGACGGCAGGCATACGGGTCGAGCCGCCGACCAGGACGACGTGGTCGATGTCCTTGACGGAGATGCCGGCGTCCTTGATGACCTGCTGGAACGGCGCGCGGGTGCGGTCGAGGAGATCGGAGGTGATCTTCTGGAACTCGCTGCGCGAGAGCTGCTCGTCGAGGAACAGCGGGTTCTTGTCCGCGTCGACCGTGATGTACGGGAGGTTGATGGACGTCGACTGCGAGCTCGACAGCTCGATCTTCGCCTTCTCCGCGGCCTCACGCAGACGCTGCAGGGCCATCTTGTCCTTGGTCAGGTCGACGCCGTGCTGCGCCTTGAACTTCTCGACCAGCCAGTCGACGACGCGCTGATCCCAGTCGTCACCGCCGAGGTGGTTGTCGCCGGAGGTCGCGCGGACCTCGACGACGCCGTCGCCGATCTCGAGCAGGGACACGTCGAAGGTGCCGCCGCCGAGGTCGAAGACCAGGATGGTCTGTTCCTTCTCACCCTTGTCCAGGCCGTAGGCGAGGGCAGCGGCCGTGGGCTCGTTGACGATGCGCAGGACGTTCAGGCCGGCGATCTGCCCGGCTTCCTTGGTGGCCTGCCGCTGTGCGTCCTCGAAGTAGGCGGGGACGGTGATGACGGCGTCGGTGATCTCCTCACCGAGGTAGGCCTCGGCGTCGCGCTTGAGCTTCATGAGCGTGCGCGCGCTGATCTCCTGGGAGGTGTACTTCTTGCCGTCGATCTCCACGGTCCAGTCGGTGCCGATGTGGCGCTTGACCGAGCGGATGGTGCGATCGACGTTCGTGACCGCCTGGTTCTTGGCGGGCTGGCCGACCAGCACCTCGCCGTTCTTGGCGAAGGCGACGACCGACGGGGTGGTGCGCGATCCCTCGGAGTTGGCGACCACTACGGGCTCGCCGCCCTCCAGCACGGAAACGACGGAGTTGGTGGTTCCGAGGTCGATACCGACCGCACGAGCCATAGTGCTTCTCCATTCTTCGCTGCGACACATCCGTGCCACATGGGTGTTCATGCACAACCTGAGCCGATCCGACTCAGCTGAGCGCAGTCGACTCAAGCTTGCACCCGTCCGGAAGTCCCAGTCAAGTCAAAGTTGAGTCGCTGTCGCTCAAGTTGTCTGCTTTCTCCAACGGCACACCACCGCGGGTTGTTCCCTTCGTGACTCGGATCACACAAAATGGCGAAGGCTACGATCCCGGAGTGAGCACACGCCCGCAGCCGCCTCGCCCCGAGTTCTCGGTCACCCCGCTCCGCACAGCCGACACCCCCGGCCCCCGCGTCGGCGCCGCAGTCTCGGCCTGGGGCCTGTCGTTCGTCGTCTTCGCCGGACTCCTCGGCGCCGTCTACCTCGACCGCGAATCCGTCCGGGACGCCCTCGAGCAGTCGCTGCGGAGCGCCAACCCCGGCACCACCGCCGCGAGCATCGCCGACACCGTCGCCCTCACCCTCACCGGCTTCGCCGCCGCCGGCCTGCTCCTCGTCGCGCTCGCCGCCGTCTTCCTCGAGCTCCTGCGCCGCGGCCGACCCTGGGCCCGCCCCGCACTCGCCGTCGTCTCCGTCGCCACCGTCGTCACGGCCGTCGCCGCCCGCAGCGTCCTCGCCGACGCCGGCGACGCCACCGCCGGCGTCCTGCTGTGGGCTCCCCTGCTGTGGGCCGGGCTCACCGTCGTCGGCGCGGTCGCGACCTGGCGTCGCTGACCCCACTGCTCGTCGCGCACGAAAGTGCCTCATGCGCGCGTTCTCACGCGCGCATGAGGCAGCGACGCGCGCAAGGAGTTGTCCACAACCGGCGGCTTCATCCACAGATCCGGCCCGCACGCCGCCGAGCGCGCGCGACCGACGGATGTCCACCCCACTCTGGTCGGCATGAACGACCCGACACCACTACGACGTGCGGACCTGCTCGCGTCCGGACACACACCCACCGAACTACGCAACGCGCTGCGCACGGGACGCCTGCGCAGGATCGCTCCCGGCATCTATCTTCGGCGGCACGAGACCGACGGCCTCGACGACGTCGACCGGCACCGGCTGCGCGTGCAGGCCCTGGCCCCCGCGCTGGACGCCGACGCGGTCTTCAGCCACGTCTCGGCCGCCGTCCTCCACGGCTTCGACCTGTGGAACGTGGACCTCTCCCGCGTGCACGTCACCCGCGGGCGCACGTCGGGCGGTCGCCGGACCCCCCACCTGCACGTCCACGTCGGCGGGTACGGGGCCGACGAGATCGCCACGTGCGACGGACTGCCGGTCACCTCCGCCGCCCGCACCGTCGTCGATCTGGCCCGCACCCTGCCCTCGGACCACGCCACGGTGATCGGCGATTCGGCACTGCGGTTGCGTCGCGTCGACCCCGGCGCGCTGTCCGTCGCCCTGGCAGCTGCGGGGACGAAGGCCGGAATCGCCTCCGCACGGCGGGTGGTGCCCTTCCTGGACGGACGCAGCGAAAGTCCCGGTGAATCGCTGAGCAGGCTGCGGATGCGCGACGCCGGAATGCCCCGGCCGCAGTTGCAGCACGAGCTGCGGACCGGCGACGGCCGGTTCGTCGCGCGCACCGACTTCTACTGGGAGGGAATCGCCGGCGAGTTCGACGGCATGGGGAAGTACGGTGCCGACGAGCCCGGTGCGACCGCCGAGATCGTCCGCCGGGAGAAGCTGAGGGAGGACGCCATCCGGCAGCTCGGTTTCGAAGTGATCCGATGGACGTGGCCGGATCTGTTCCGTTTCCATGTCGTGCAGGCGCGGTTCGAGCAGGCGGCACAGCGGGCGCGACGCTGAAGCCCCCAAGCCTTGCGCGCGAAAGTGCCTCTTGCGCTTGTTCTTACGCGCGCAAGAGGCACCGACGCGCGCATCAGCCTGCGACGTCGGCGAGGATGCCCTCGCCGCTGCGGGCCGCCACGCTGCACGCGTTCGCGGTGAACCGGTCGAGCAGGGGGTGCTCGGCCCGGGCGCGCCAGGTGCGGACGGCGGCGACGCCCGCGGCGTGGATCTCGGCGACGGTCGCATCCGGCGCGA
Organism: Rhodococcus ruber; assembly: GCF_016804345.1. NCBI lineage: Bacteria > Bacillati > Actinomycetota > Actinomycetes > Mycobacteriales > Nocardiaceae > Rhodococcus > Rhodococcus ruber. The sequence continues at coordinate 4,682,888 of NZ_CP044211.1, forward strand.
GACCCAGGCGCTGGGCCGGGCCGATACCGAAACCGCCGATCAGGCGCTGCAGTTCGAGCACGTCGTCCTCGCTCAGGGTGACCCGGGTCGAGCGCAGGCGGCCGAGCAGGCGCAGCTCGGTGAAACCGTGGACGTCGGCGAGCAGCCGCTGCACGGAGGCGAGCAGGGGGCCGTCGTGGTGGGCGCGCAGGACCCGTTCGAGCGACATCAGCGCCGAATGGGCCTTGAGCTGATCGGCGCGCTGGCCGAACTGCACGTCGATCACCTGGCGCAGCTCGTCGAGCCCGCTGCGCGCCACCAGCTCCGCGGCCAGCGTCGGCGAGTCCCGCACCCCGAGACCGATCAGCGTGACGGCCATGCGGATCCCGAACAGGCCGAACCGGTCGACGAGGTGCGCCCGGGTGCCCGGATCGACGGGCAGCGTGATGTCGGGGCGGGCGAACCGATCCGCCGACAGCATCGCCACCTGAAGGTCCTGCGACGGCACCTGCGCGAGCGCCTCGAACGCGGCGAACTCGCTCTGCCGCAACGTCCGCGCGCCCAGCGCGAGCAGCCCCGCGACCGGCACGACGGCCTGGCACAGTCCGGTGCGCTCGAGCTCACCCGCGAACCGGGCCGCAACCTCCTTGGCCGACATCATCGCGTCCATGCGGCCCGCGCCGACCTCGTCGGCGCGGGAGACCACACCGATCACGCCGAGCGGCCCGGATTCGCCGCCCACGTGCTGGCCGATCCGGCCGAGGAACTGCACGTCGGCGGCCCCGAGGGTGCGCATCAGGTAGACGACGGCGTCGGCGCCGGAGGCGTCGTCGTCGGGGGTCAGCAGTTCGAACGTCCGGCCCGAGACGTCCTGTGACAGCGACGACGTGCCCGGCGTGTCGATGATCGTGGTCTGGGACAGCGCACTGGCCGGCCATTCGACGTCGATCCGGTCCACCCGGTCCGCGGTCAGCTCTCCGAGATCGAAGGTGAGCCGGCCGTCGCGGCGCTGCACCGGCACCGGCAGGATCCGGTCGCCGTCGTAGTGGGCGGTGACCGAGGGGGTCGAGCCGCTGCGGTACCACGTGACGACGCGCGTGCACTCGGTGGCATCGGTGGGGGCGATGTCCTGCCCGACGAGGGCGTTGAGCAGCGTCGACTTGCCGGCCTTGAGGGACCCGGCGAGCGCGACGCGCAGCGGCTGTTCGAGCCGCGCCGCGCACAGCGCGAGCTGCTCGGCAGCGCGCGGGTCGCTTCCGTACCGGGCACGCGCGGCCGCGACAAGTTCGCGGGCCTGCTCGACACTCACGCGTCGACCCCGGCCAGCTGTGCGGCCCGTTCGCGCAGCGTGGTCAACGCCCGCACGTGCGTCTCGAGTTCGGCGACGCGGCGCTGCCGCTGCGCTTCCTCGACCGTCGCGGCCTCCTGCGCGGCGCGCAGCGACTCCGACAGCGACCGCAACGTCTGCTCGGCCAGCTCGGTGAAGTGGTCGCGCAGCTGGCGCTGGATCAGCCGGAGCCGGTCCTTCGACTCCTTGCCCACCTGGAACCCGACGTCGTCGGTGAACTTGCGGACGGCGACCTTGGCGTCTGCGCGGCGCTTGGCGATGCGTGCCTGCTTGTCGTCGCGATAGGCCTTGGTGCCGAGCACAACTCCCGCGCCGACGGAGATCGGGTTGACCAGGGCCATACCCATGAGCGTGGTGATCAGCCCGAACATGAGCACGCCGCCGTAGGAGCCCTTCATTCCCACCAGCATCTTCTGGCCGACACCGATGCGGCCCGATTCGAGGTCCGAGAGCCGGGAGACGGGCTCGAGCAGTCCCTCGAGGTCGCCGAGGTGCAGATCGGGCAGGTCCACGGCGCCGCTGTCGGCGAAGTGCCCCGCGACGACCTCGGCGAGCCACACCGAACGCTCGTGGGCCCACACGAAGTTGTCGCCGACGGACTCGGCGACCTGCTCCCCGAGCCATTCCCCGATCCGGGGCCACTCCTCGCCCGGGTCGCATTCGTCGACGGTGGCTTCAGCCTCGCGGGTGACGCGGCGCAGCCGGTCCCGCAGGTCGTGGTCGATGTCGGCGGCGAGGTCGGCGATCCCGTCGGCCAGGGTCTGCTGCCACTGGGCGGCCCGCGTGCGCAGCGCCTCCGCGGCGGCCTTCGCCCGCTGCAGTTCCGCGACGGCCGCCGCACCGGTCTCGGGATCGCGCAGCGCCGCGAGCTCGCTGCCCAGGCTCAGGGCGACGTGCTCGACGACCGACTTCACGTCCAGCGCGACGGAACGCCGGGCGACGTCGGCCCCGCGCGCGACGACCCGCTCGCGGAGGAATCCGTAGACCGATTCGAAGCCCGACTCCTCGTGCAGCGACGCGTCGTCGAGGCGCAGGGCGTGACTGCGCAGCAGCGACGAGACGGGCAGCAGGGGCACGTCGAGGCCCGCGCGCTGCAGGTGCCCACGGTCCGCGGCGACGATCTCGCGCCAGTGCGGGTACAGGTCCGTCTTGGTGATCAGCACCGCCGCGGCGGGGCACAGCTGCAGCACCTGCCGCAGGAAGCTCAGTTCCGGCTCGGTGAACTCCTGGCTGGCGTCGGAGACGACGAACACCGCGTCGGCGGCCGGAAGCAGGCCCAATGTTGCTGCGGCGTGCGGGTTTCCGTGCCCGCCGACGCCGGGTGTGTCGACGAGGACGAGGCCGTCGGCCAGCAGCGGGCTCGGCACGTTCACCTCGAGGCGGAGCACCTCGCGCCCGCCCGCGCGCGGCGTGGCGGGCGTGACGCGCTGCAGCTCGTCGACGGGCAGGTCCACCCGGACGGGATCGCGGCCGGGCTCGGCGAGCACGAGTTCGGCGAAGGTGCGGTCCGCGTTCTGCACGACGGTGGGGACGGCGGTGGTCTCGTCGTCGCCGACCGAGCACACCTCGAGGTTGAGGAGCGAGTTCACGAACTGGCTCTTGCCCTGTTTGAGCTGGCCGACGACGACGACCCGCAGGCGCGGGTCGACGACGCGGGTGCGCGCCGCCTCGAGCCTGGTGGCGAGGTCTCCGCGCTCGGCGGCGCGGATGTGTTCGGCGGCCGCGTCGATCAGTTCGACGAGGGCCGCGCGGCGAGCGGCGGCATCTGCGGAGGACGTGTGCATGGTGATCGCTTCGACTCGCCTTCTGTCGGAGTGCGGGCTGCACCGAGATTATGTCCTCTGCGAAGAACGCCGGCCCCGCGTGGTGCACGCGGGGCCGGCATCGGGGTCCGTGCAGTGAGTCAGCCGAGGAAGGTGTCGAAGTCCGGGTCGGTGTCCGCGCCGGCGCCGGCGTCGATCCCACCGTGCAAGTCGGCACCGGTTTCGGCGGAACCGAACAGGCCACCGGTGCCGCCGGCGCTGCCGAAGGCGTCACCGGCGTCGATGGACGACCAGGCACCGGTCGCGCCGTCGGCGGTGCCCGAGAGCTGGCCGCCGAGCTGCGAGGTGCTCTCGACCGCACCGCCGAGGCCGGCACCGAGCGAGCCGCCGGCGTCGGTGGCTCCCTCGACACCGCCGGTGACGGCGCCCCCGACCTGCGACGCGCCGCCCGCGGCGCCGTCGAGGCCGGCGCCGAGGCTGCCGCCCAGGTCGGTCGCACCGGCCAGGCCACCGGCCAGCTCGCCGCCCAGGTCGGCCGCTCCGCCGAGACCACCGGCCAGGCCCCCACCGAGACCCGCACCCAGATCCGCGGCGCTGTCGAGCCCACCCGTCAGACCACCGGCCAGCTCGCCACCCAGGTCGGCCGCTCCGCCGAGACCACCGGCCAGGCCCCCACCGAGACCCGCACCCAGATCCGCGGCGCTGTCGAGCCCACCGGCCAGACCACCGGCCAGCTCGCCACCCAGATCGGCCGCCCCGCCGAGACCACCGGCCAGACCCCCACCCAGATCCACCGCACCGCCGAGACCACCGGCCAGACCCCCACCGAGGCCCGCACCCAGATCCGCCGCACCGTCGAGCCCACCCGTCAGACCACCGGTGAGATCACCTGCCGCTTCGCCGCCGCCGGCGAGCTGCCCGCCGAGGTCGAGCGCACCGTCGAGGGCGTAGCCGAGCTGACCGGTCAGGTCGGCGTCGACGCCGAGCCCGCCGCCGATGGTGGTGGCCAGCTGCGAGCCGAGGTCCACGGTGGAGTCGACGGTGCCACCGAGGCCCGCCTCGAGCACGCCACCGAGGCCCGCCTCGAGCACGCCACCGAGCGCGGAACCGAGATTCGCGCCGGCCTCCCCGCCGACGGAGAACGCGGAGGCGAGCACCGCGGACAGGGTGCCGTCGGCGCTCGATTCGACGGACGCGGACAGGTCGAGCGCGACGTCGAGGGCGTTGCCGAGTTCGAGGGTGGCGGAGTTCTCGAGGCCGAGCGCGCCGCCGAGCAGCCCGCCGACCGCGGTGCCGAGGTCCAGGTCGCCGCCGGCGTCGCCGCCGAGGAGGGCGCCGAGGTCGACGCCCCCGACGAGCCCCCCGTCGGCGCCGGCCTCGAGCACGGCGCCGAGCGTGCCGCCGAGATCACCGGCGACGGAACCACCGGCCTCGAGCAGAGCCGACAGGGAGGCACCGAGTCCGGCGGTCACGCCGGTGACGGCGTCGAGACCGCCGCCGAGGTCCAGACCGCCGGCGAGGCCGGTTCCGAGTTCGAGGACGGAGTCGAGGGCGCCGCCGAGCTGCGCGGTGAGTTCGGTGCCCAGCCCGAGCGTGCCGCCGAGGGTCGCGCCGACGGCCGTCGCGAGGTCCGCGCCTCCGGCGAGGGCCGCCTCGACGGCGGCGGAGAAGTCGCCGCCCGCGGCGAGTGCCGTGTCGAGCAGCCCGCCCAGCGCCCCGCCGAGCTGGCCGCCGAGCTCGCCACCGACCCCGAAGGCGGCCTCGAGTGCACCGGACAGGTCGAGCGCCGTCCCGGCCGTGGCGCCGAGCGCCGCATCGAGCGCTGCGCCCAGGTCCGCGACGACTCCGGTTGCGGCATCGAGTCCGAGACCGCCGGCGAGTGCCCCGGAGAGCACCGCGCCCAGGTCCAGGTCGCCCGCCAGGTCCACGGCACCGGAACCGATGCCGCCGAGGGCACCGCCCGCGCCGAGGGCCGCGCCGAACGCCGCGCCGAGGGCGGCACCGAGATCACCGCCGAGTTCCAGGGCCGCGCCCAGTGTGCCGGTGAGGCCGGCGGCCAGCTCGGCCGCGAAGTCGGTGTCGATACCGAGGCCGCCGCCGAGGCCACTGCCGACGGCACCCGCGAGGCCGAGCCCCGCACCGCCAGCGAGACCGAGACCCGCACCGCCGGCCAGACCCCCGGCGAGACCACCGGCCGCACCGGCCCCGATGGCACCGGCCGCACCGGCTCCGATGGCGCCGGCCGCGCCCGCCGCCCCGCCGAGCGCCGCGGTCAGCTCGGCGGCCGTGCCCGCGAACAGTCCGCTGTCGGCGACGAGGGGCGCGACGGCGACGATGTCGGCGTGGCACACGTCGGCCAGCCCGGCCTGGGCCAGGGCGGCGTCGGGGTTCGCGCAGTAGCGGGCGAGGGCCTCGTCGTCGCGCAGCAGGCTGAGGATGAAGTCGAGCACAGCGTTGGTGGACATCGCATCTCCTGGGGTCGGTGTTCTGCGATTCACGCTACGAACGGCCGGTCCCCCGCCCAAGGGGGCCGAGACCCCCCTCGGTCCGGGGCCCGTACGGGGGTGCGCATTAGGGGATCGGGGCGGACAGGGGGATCGCCCCCGCACCAGGGTCGAAGGTCTCGTATCGGGCTAACGACATCGTGTCCGATTACGACATTCAACGCGACACGGCGGATACGTCCGCCCCGAACAGGGAGCGAAACGACATGGCAGCAGGGCTCGGAGTCACGATCGGTTCGGCGGATTCGGTGGCGGCCACCGCGTTCGATCGCGCCGACACGTACCGTCCGGTCGTCCTGTCCCGTGCCAGCGAACTGCACCTTCCCCCCGACGACGCGCCGCACCTCGGTCACCGGCCGGCCGCCCCGGGGGCGCTGGTGTTCACCGACTTCGTGAGCCGCGTCGGGGATCCCGTCGGTGTGCTCGCCGACAACGGAGCGTCGTACTCCGGGGCGGACCTGACCGCGACGGCGATCGGCTGCCTGGTGCACGAGGCCTCGCTCGACCTGCCGGAGGCCCCCGCGATCACGGTGGCGCACCCGGCGACCTGGGCCGGTTACACCGTCGACGCGCTGCGCGAGGCCCTGTCGCGGGCCGGGCTCGCGGACGTGACGCTGATGCCCGAGCCGATCGCCGCGGTGCGCTGGCTCGAGGCCACCCGGGGTCCCCTCGGCGACGGGGTGGTCGTCGTCTACGACCTGGGCGCCCGCACGCTCGACGTCTCGGTGGTACGCACCGGCGCCGAACCGGTTCTTCTCGGCCGTCCGATCGCGAGCGAGGACGTGTGCGGCGGTCACCTCGACCATCTGGTCACCACCCATCTGCTGGACACCGTGCGCGACGACGTCCCCGACTTCGATCCGTTCGCCGCGCCGATGACGGCGGCGCTGGCGGAGCTGCGTACCCGGTCGAGAGCCGCGAAGGAGCAGCTGTCGACCGACACCGAGACGGTCGTCGCGATCGATCTGCCCGGGGTGCGGCGGGACGTGCGTCTCGTACGCGACGAGTTCGAGGAACTGGCCCGCGGCCCGCTGCAGGCGTCGACGGCGCTGGTGCACGAGGCGCTGCGCGGGGCCGGGGTCGAGCCGTCGGATGTGGGGCGGGTGCTGCTCACCGGTGGCGGCGGCGCGATCCCTCTCGTCGCCGAGCTGCTCTCGGCGGAGCTGGGCGTCGCGGTGGTGGCCGGGCCGCATCCGGCCCACACGGCGGCCCTCGGGGCGGCCCAGCCACGGGCGGGAACCGCGGTCGCCGCCCCGGTGGACGACGATGTGCCCACCACCGTGCTGCCGGTGACGACCGCCCGGCCGACCGAGGCGATCTCGCCGGTCCGCCCGGCCGTCGTCCCCGCCCCGGCTCCGGCCGCCGCGGCGGCTGCGGCTCCCTTCCGGTCGCGGCGCTACGTGCTCGCGGGGGCCGCGGCCGCTGCGCTCGTTCTGCTCGGTGCGGGTGGTCTCGCGGTGGGGACGCTCGGCACGTCCGACGCCTCGGAGGCCGGCGTCGGCGCCGCCACTTCCGCGACCGTCCCGGGCGCGACCCCCGCCTCGGCCGGGGGGCCGGCGACGACCGCGACCACCGGCTCCGGCACGAGCAGTGCCGTGCCCGCGACGACACCGGGCACGCGGGCCGCGGCCACGGCGGCGACGCCCGGGGCGCCCGGGACCGTCGCCCCTGCCGGGTCCGTTCCCGCGGGCACCACCGCGCCCGGTGCGGCGCCGGGCGCACCGGCCCCCGGCACCGTCGCCCCGGGCACCGTCGCCCCGGGCACCGTCGCCCCCGTCCCCACGACGACCCCTCCCCCGGCTCCCGCTCCCGCCCCGGCACCGGCTCCCGCGCCGGCGCCCGCCCCGAACTACGGTTCCCAGGTCGGTGATGCCCTCGGCGGTGCCGGTGAGGGTGCCGGTGCGGTCGTCGGCGGCGCCGGCAACGCGGTCGGCGGTGTCGTCGAAGGGGTCGGCGGCGCCGTCGGTGGCGTCGTCGACGGCGTCGGCGGACTTCTCGGCAACTGACCGATGCCGCAACCCGTTTCCCTGCCGCGCGACGTCGCGCACGCCGTCGCCGCGAGTCCTCCCCGGCTGCTGCTCGCCGGTCCCGCCGGCAGCGGCAAGTCCGCGTTGCTGTCCTCGGTGCGGCAGACGCTCGCCGATCGGGGCCTCACCGTCGGCACCGATCCGGATTCGCCCGCGACGTCGGCGCTGGTGGTCGACGACGCACACACCCTGCCCGCCGAGTCCGTCCTCGCGCTCGCCGAGCAGGTGCGGCGCGGCGAGCGGGCGGTGGTCGTCGCGACGGAACCGCGGCCTCACCGCGGCGATCTGCGCGCGCTACTGTCCGCGTTCGGCACGCACTCGGCGCTCGTCGAACTGCGCCCCCTCAGCCCACGCGAAATCGCCGGTCGGGCAGCGACTCTCGGACTCACGCCGCGTCCGGAACCGATCCGCGCGGTGCACCGCCTGACCGGCGGGACCCGCGACGTCGTGGACGCGGCCCTCGTGGCACTGCGCGACGGCACCGATCCCCGACGGGCCGCCGCGGCCCGCGTCCGGGACCGGCTCGCCGGTGGCGACCCGGACCTGCCCCGGGTGCTGGTCCTCGCCGCCCTCGGCGGCACCCTCGATCCGCTCGAGGTCGCCTCCGTCCTCGGCGTCGAGGCGGACCGCGCGCGGGAGCTCGTCGACGCCGCGCGAGCCAGTGGCCTGCTCACCGTCGACGGCGACGTCCCGATCCCCGCGGCCGCCGCGGTGCCCGCCACCGTCCTCGGATCCCACGGTGTCCGCACGCTCGCGCACCGGCTGGCGGCGCTGCGTCTCGACGCGGGGCTGCTGTCCGCCGACACCGCCCGCGCCCTCGCCGACGCGGGCGTGGCCGACGCCCGTCTCGCGGACCGTCTCGTGACGCTCGCCGCCGAGGCCGCGCCCGCGCAGGCCCTGGCGCTGTACGACGCCGCGATCCGCGCCGGTGCCGACGCCGACGCGCTCGATGTGCGCCGCGCCGAGACCGCCGGGCTCGCCGGTGATCTCGCCACCGCCGCACAGCTCACCGATCGGCTGCTCGACCGGGCCGCAACCCTGCCCGGCGACGAGCTGACCGCCGCGACCCGCATCGCCGCGACCGTCGCCGCGCGCCGCGGCATGCTCGGTCGCAGCGCGGATCTGTACGAGTGGCTCGGACCCGAGCGCGCGGGTGCCGATGCGCCCGTCGCCGCGACGGTGCTGCTCGCCGCGGGCCGTCCCGGCGCCGCTGCCCGGTTCGGCACGGCTGCGCCGGCACCGACGTCGTCCGCGGCGGCCGCGCAGCTGCTGGCCGCCGGCCTGCGCGAGTCCGTCGGTGGCGACGGGCGCGTCGCGATGAACAGCCTCACGCGGGCCCTGTCCGTGCACGGCACCGGCGACCGGACGCGGCTGCTGCCGGACACCCCGGAGGCGGTCACGGCACTGCTGTGCCTGCACTCCGGCGAACTCGTCCATGCCGCCGCCGTGCTCGGCCGCCCCAGCACCGTGCCGTCCGTGCGGCACCGCCTGCTCGCGGCGTGGACGGCGCTGATCGGCGGGGACCTGCCGGTGGCCACGGCCGCCGCCGACGAGCTCGCCCCCTCGGCGACCGAGCAGCGGGACCAGCTGTTCCTGCACGGGCTGCGGGTGGGCCTGGCCCGCCGCGGCGGCGACGTCGGCGCGCTGACCGCCGCCTGGACCGCGGCGCAGGGCGTGGTGGCCGCATACTCGGTGGACCTGCTGAGCCTGCTGCCCCTCGGCGAGTTGTGGCTCGCAGCGGTCCGGCTCGGCGAGGCCGACCGCATCGCCCATCTGGTCGCTCAGGCGCAGGAGCTCCTGTCGACCCTCGGTGAACCGCCGCTGTGGGGCGCGACGCTGCACTGGTACGGGGTGCAGGCGGCCATCGCCGCGGACCGGCCCGCGGAGCTGTTGCCGCACGCCCGCGCGCTCGGGTCGGCGGCGGAGTCCACCGCCTACGCGGCCGCCCTGGCGCGGGCCGGGCAGGCGTGGCTGCGGGTGCTGCAGGGCGACGCCGATCCGGCGCGGGTGCAGGCGGCGGCGGAGTCACTTGCCGCGATCGGCCTGCCCTGGGACGGGGCACGACTGGCCGGCGAGGCCGCGTTGCGGGTGGGCGACACCGCGACGGCGACGGCCTTGCTGCAGGTCGCACGGGCGGTGCGGCACCCGTCGGCCGCGCCGCGCTCCCCCGCGCCGGCGCCCGCTGCCGCCGCGCCGATGGCCCCGAGTCCCCTGTCGGATCGGGAGGCGGAGGTCGCCGACCTCGTCGTCGCCGGACTGACCTACCGCGAAGTAGGGTCCCGCCTGTACATTTCCGCGAAGACTGTCGAGCATCACGTCGCGCGCATCCGGCGGCGGCTCGGCGCCGGCTCGCGATCGGAGCTCATCTCGATGCTCCGCGCGCTCGGGCACGGGGCCGAGGCTCGGCAACCGGCAACCAGTGGGAACGGGGGGACTTCCGCATGTCCGTAGGCGTGGGCCTGAAAGTCGGCACCACCGTGTCCGCCGTGGCCGTCACCTCCGCCGAGGGCATCCGTCCCGACCCCGAACCGGTCGAACGCCTCACCCACTTGCACCTGCACTCCGACGGCACGGCCACACTCGGCGTCCGCGACCCCGGTGCCGGCGGGTGCAGCTCCTTCGCCGGCTTCGTCGACCGTGTGGGCGACCCGGCCGGGGTGCGCGCCGAGGACGGTGCGCTCTCCCGCGCCGAGGACCTCGTGGCGACCGCGATGGAATGCCTCCTCGCCGACGCCGCGCCCCTGGTCGGCGACGCCCCGGCGACGGTGGCCGCCGCGCATCCCACCGAATGGTCCCCGGCCACCGTCGCGGTGCTGCGCAACGCCCTCGACTACGTCGGGTTGCGGCACGTCGCCCTCATCTCCGACGCCGAGGCCGTCGCGGCGTGGTTCGAGGCGCGGGTCGCGCAGCAGAGCGGTCGGCTCGTCGCCGTCTATCACCTCGACGCCGGCGGATCGACGGTGACGCTCGTGCGTTCCGGTGTCGCCGCGGGCCGCGCGTTCCGCTATCCGGAGGGCGACGCCCCGTCGGTGCCCGCGCAGCTGTCGGCCGCGCTCGGCGCGTTCGGCTGGCTCGTCAGCAACCTCGATGCCGTCGTGATCAGCACCGAGGACCCCGTGGACCCGTCGGCGGCACAGCTCGTCGCGCAGGCCGTGAAGGCCGGGATGGGCGTGCGGTGCGTGCTGCCGCCGCAGCCGCAGCACACGGTGGTGCGGGGCGCGGCGCTCGCGGCCGCGGCCGGGTCGGCGGACATGGTCGGCGCCACCCGGATCATCCCGGCGGTCCGCTCGGCCGCCGCCGCACGCACACCGCTCGAGCCCCCTGCCGCCCCCGAACCCCGTGTCGCCCCCGAACCCCGTGCCGACGCCGGCCCCGCCGTCGCGGCGACCGTTACCGACCGGGGATCCGCCGAGCCGGACCGCGTCCCACCCAACCGGCTCGTCGTCAGCGGCGCCGTCGCGGCCGCCGTCGCGCTGCTCGTGGGAATGGGTGCCCTGGTGTTCTCGCTGCGGGACACCCCGGCGGAGACCCCCGTGCGGGAAGCGGGCGCCGCCTACGAGTCGCTGTCGAGCGCCGTGCAGGTGCCGTCGACCACCGGGACACCGACCGGTACCACCGCCGCCCCGGCGACCACCCCCGACGCGGCGCCGGTCGCCGTCGACTCGGGGCCCGTCGACTCGTGGCCCGCCGTCACCGAGCCGCTGCCCGCGGCCGCGGTCGCCCCGTCGACCCGGTCCACCACATCCCGCCCGGCACCCACCACCACCACGCGTTCGACCACGGCCGAACCCACCACGAGCGCGGCCACCCGGGAACGGGACCGGCCCACCCGGACGACGACCCCCACCGCCACCACGACCGTCGCGCCGACCACGACGGTCACGTCCACGCCCACCGGAACCACGGAACCGGACCCAACGGACACCACCGGTTCCGAGGCACCGGAGTGAGACCAACCGTCCCGTACGCTGTCACACGGTCGTGCTCGCTCCCGCGGCACGATCACGCACGAAACCCGTCAACACATTCTCGAAGGGCCCCCATGCGTTACTCGTCGGCGTCGCGCGCCGCTGCTCGTACCACCGTCCGCCGTGTCGTCGTCGCTGCGGCGTCGGCGCTGCTGCTGGCCGGGCCGCTCGCCGCGACCGCCCACGCGGCCCCGGCCGACCAGCTGCCGGTGGATCAGCTGCCCGCCGAACTCGTCGAGGCCATCAGCCGGGACCTGAAGATCAGCGCCGACGAGTACCTCGAGCGGTCCGAACGCGCCCAGGAACTCGCGGACTACGCGCGCACCTTCCGCGCCGAACGGCCGGACGACTTCGCCGGGGCATGGCTGGGCACCGACGGTAAGCCCGTCGTCGCGGTCACCAACCCCGACGCTGCCCGGCAGGCCGAGAACGACGGCTACCACGTCACCGTCGCGCCGGTGTCCGCGGACGGGCTCGAGCGGTCCCTCGCCGAGCTGAACCGCTGGGTCGCCGCGCTGCCCCGCGAACTGGCCTCCCAGGTGAACTCGACGTCGATCGACGTGTTCAACAACCGGCTGATCGTCGACATCGCCAACAGCCCCGCCGGCCGCGCCCTGAACCTGCCGACGCTCATCGCCAACGTCCAGGTCATGCTCACCCCCGGCCAGCCGCCGAACGAGCCGGGCCCGCTCGGGGGCGACACCTACATCACCGCCGACGGCGACGTCCGCTCGACGCCGCTCGACCGCATCGGCGTGTGCTCGTTCGGCTTCAACGCCGTCGACGCCGACGGGTCGGCCGTCAACATCACCGCCGGCCACTGCGACGCGGTCGCCCGCGAGGACGGCGGCTCCACCGTCTACCTGCCCAACCGGGAGAACATCGACGAGAGCGTGAAGATCGGCGCGTTCACCCGCTCGACCGTCGGCGAGGGCAGCACCCTGGACTACGGCATCATCGGCCTCGACCAGGCGGGCGTGGACGTCGGCCTGAACCGGCCCGTGATCCGCGGCGGCAACGGCTCGACGCTCACCGTCACCGGCACCGCGGCGCCCGTCGCCGGTGCCCCGGTGTGCAAGTCCGGGCAGTCGTCGTACTTCACGTGCGGCATCGTCGCCGCCGACCGGATCGAGACCCAGCTGGTCCGCGCCGACGGCACGAGCACCACGATCCGGGGCTTCGCGACCACCGCCTGCACCCTCTCCGGCGACAGCGGCGGCGCCATCGTCACCGGCACCCTCGCGCTCGGGGTGATCAGCGGCTCCAACAGCTCCGGCGCCCCGGACTGCGTGGAAGCCAACCTCGTCCTCGCCCCGCAGGGCGGCACGTCCAGCCTGGGCATCGCGATCCAGGACATCGAGGCCGAGACCGGCGCGCGGGTGCGCACCGGCGCGGCGGCCTGACCGGTTCGCGCGGCTGGGTGTACACGCCGCCGAACCCATATGATCGTCCCGTCCAGCACCGGCCCGCCCGGGGCCGGCATCTCCGCGCACCGTCGCGGAGATCAACGAGGAAGGCATCCATGCGACGCTCCTTCGCCCGTCGAGCAGCGGTCTACGGTTCGGCAGCGCTCATGCTGTTCGGCCCCGCCGCCGCCATCGCCCAGGCCGAACCGGCCCCGATCGAGGCGACGGCGCTGCCGAACGAACTCGTGGAGGCGCTGGCCCGGGACCTGCAGATGAGCCCCGAGCGGTACCTGACGGACGCTGCCCGCAGCCAGGAGCTGGCCCGCTTCGCCGAGACGGCGCGGGAGCAGTTCGCTGCCGTGTTCTCCGGTGTGTGGCTCGAGCAGGACGGCACGCCGAAGGTGGGGCTGACCGAGGGTGAGGGCTACGACGCCGCCCGCGAGGCCGCCGAGGACGCCGGATTCACCGTCGAGGACACCGACCGCACCGAGACGCAGCTGCGCGACGAACTGAAGGCGCTGAACGACTGGCTGGCCACCCAGCCGCCCGCCGTCGCCGACCTGGTGCGCGGCGTCGCCATCGACGTCGTGCACAACGACGTCGTGCTGCGCACCGAGAACGTCGCCGGGATCGAGCTGCCCGACTTCCTGCAGGGCGCCCGGGTGCTGTTCGCGCCCGCACCGCTCGTCCCGGAGCCGGCCGCAGGGGACCTGCAGCCCGTCGCCGATCTCGCCGCCCCCACGGCCCTGTTCGGCGGGGACGCCTACGCCGCCCTCGGCGCCGGCGATGGTCTGCGCTGCTCGCTCGGCTTCAACGCCGTCGACGGCTCGGACCGGCCGGTCAACATCACCGCCGGGCACTGCGACCCGAACCGGCCGTCCGCCGGCACCGAGTACGCGTCGAAGGTGTACCACCTGATCGGCGAGGAACTCGGCCAGCAGCTCGGCACCTTCGAGAAGACCAGCCTGGACGGCCACGACTACGCCCTGATCCGGCCCACCGCCGAGGCACAGGGCCGGTTCGAGAACAACGGGGTGCGGGTGCCGCTCGCGGCGCCGCTGCCGATCACCGGTATCGCCGAGCCCGTCGTCGGTGCGCCCGCGTGCAAGTCCGGCGTCCGCTCGGGCTACAGCTGCGGTGTCGTGACCGCGGCGGGTCAGACCGTCGAGGTCGGCCACCGGGTGCTGAGGGACGGCTTCTCCACCAACCTGTGCGCCCTGCAGGGCGACAGCGGCGGCACGATCGTCACCGGCACCCTCGCCCTGGGCATCTCCAGCGCCTCGAACGTCGGCCAGTACGGCATGTGCGAGATCGCCGGCGTGGTCAGCGGTCTGCTCGGCGAGTCGCCGGAGCTGTTCGCGACGCCGATCTCCGCGGTCCTCGCCGAGAACCCCGGGCTGCGCGTGCGCACCTGGTGATCGTCGCTCTGTGAGAGCGTCACTGTGAGTGGTCCCCGAGGGCCCGCCTCCGACCGGAGGCGGGCCCTCGTGCTGTGCGGCGTGTCGCACCGGGCGCGACGATCGGAAACCAGCCGACCGGTTTAGGATCCAGAACGTCCCGAGGTCCGGCTGCGGAGTGTTCCGCGGCCGGACTGTTGCATATCCCGGCGTCCGCTGACGGCCGGTTCGACAGAAGGTGAGTGGCCGGTGTCAACAGATCTGTTGCTGGTCGGGGTCGATATCGTGGGCTACGCCGTCGAGATAGTGGTGCATCTCTTCCGGTTGATCACGCTCAACTCCTGAGCTCCGAAGACAACTGCGGCCCCCCGCCATGGCGGGGGGCCGCAGTTGGATTGCTTGGGACTACTCAGCCCACTGAGTGGTGCCCGGAGGGGCCATCAGGGTCTGGATCAGGCCGATTCCGGCGACGATCAGCGTCGGGCCGCCGGCAGCGATGGTACCGACGACACTGCCGATGCCGAAACCTGCGGCACACCCGGGAAGTGCAGCGATGAGGGCGGTCGGAATACCGCCGGCCACCGCACCGATGACACACCCGATGATGCCGCCGGTCAAACCACCGACTGCAGAGGCGATCGCGAGCTGCGAGCTGAAGTTCTGCTGAGCCTTGAGGTTCTCCTCAGGCGACGCGACATCCTTCAGCGCCAGGCTGACGGGGTTCAGGCTCGGAGCCGTCTTGTCCTCCGGAGCGACCGGAGTCGCCTGGGACATGTCGGTGACCGGGGTGAGGGTGAGGGTCTTGCCGTCCTCGCTGATCTCCCGCTCGAAAGGCAGCTGCAGATCCCCGAGCTGGAAAGCCAGGGGAAGGCTGACGACCGCGTTGCCGTCGCCGTCCTGCAGTTCGACATTCTTGCCGTCCCCGGAAACCTGGAAGGTACCGGCGTCGATGACGGTGACGACGGACTCGCCGTCGACCTTGGACTCGTAGTTGATCTTCTCCGGTGCCGTGACCGCCGGAGCGGCGTAGGACGTGCCGGCGGTGAGGCCGACGGCAGCGATGGTCATCGCCGCCACGGCGGCGAGCTTCCTGAACTTCATTCGATTCCGTTCTGTGACTTCGGCGCACGCCCCCGACGGACGCCCCCCAAGTTCTGACACCAATGCGCCCCTGCGCACCGTAGGCCCTGATCGCGGGTGCGCGAAGCACATCTCGCGCAGCATCATAACCGACATCACAGGGATCGTCGCGTCCGGAATGTGCCGAATCCGTTGCCGGTCTGTTGCCCGACTCGACGGTAGGGATGCCGAAGCGTGACCGGTTACCGCACGTTAGGTATGCCTGACTCAATGAGTCGAAAGGTTTAACGCTTACCGTGGGCGGACACTCACGCTACGGCGCGATGCGGCAATTCGGCCGCCCCCCACGCGGTCGACCTCCACCAGGCACCGCGCCGCAGCACCGCGAGACTAGACTACTGGCCGGTAACTTCCTATAGCTACCGGCTGGTAACTTAGTTCGGGTTACGATGCGTGGGCTTATACCAGGCGGCCGCGGCCGCCCCCGACACGAAAGGCCACCTATGAATGCCCTGACGATCACGTTGGGCACGATCGGCGTGCTGCTCAGTCTGGTGTGCTGGTACTCGTTCATCGGTGGCGCGATGAAGATGGTCAACGTCGTCCGGATCGGCCAGCCGGCTCCGGATCGGTGGCAGCCGTTCTTCCCGCGCTTCAAGCAGATGCTCGTCGAGTTCGTCGCACACACCCGGATGAGCAAGTTCCGCACCGTGGGCTGGGCCCACTGGCTGGTGATGGTCGGCTTCATGCTCGGCGCGATCGTCTGGTTCGAGGCCTACGGCCAGACCTTCGACCCGGCGTTCCGCTGGCCGCTGATCGGCAACACCGCCGTCTACCACCTGATCGACGAACTGCTCGGCCTCGGAACCGTGATCGGCATCACTGCCCTGATCATCATTCGGCAGCTGAACCACCCGCGGAAGCCCGAGCGGCTCTCGCGTTTCGCCGGCTCCGACTTCCGGGCGGCGTACTTCGTCGAGACCGTCGTCCTCATCGAGGGCCTCGGCATGATCTTCGTCAAGGCCGGCAAGATCGCGACCTACGGCCACGCCAACCCGTGGACCGACTTCTTCACGATGAACCTCGCCAAGCTGCTGCCGGCGAGCGCCGTGATGGTGTCGATCTTCGCGTTCGTGAAGTTGATGTCCGGCATGATCTGGCTGTACGTCGTCGGCCGCAACATCACGTGGGGTGTCGCCTGGCACCGCTTCGCCGCGTTCTTCAACATCTACTTCAAGCGTGAAGACGACGGTGGCGTCGCCCTCGGTGCCGCGAAGCCGATGACGTCGAAGGGCAAGGCCATCGACATGGAGACGGCCGATCCGGACACCGACACCTTCGGTGCCGGGAAGATCGAGGACTTCTCCTGGAAGGGCTGGCTCGACTTCACCACGTGCACCGAGTGCGGCCGCTGCCAGTCGCAGTGCCCGGCCTGGAACACCGGCAAGCCGCTGTCGCCCAAGCTGCTCATCACCTCGCTGCGCGACCACGGCTACGCCAAGGCGCCCTACCTGCTCGCCGGTGGCCGCAAGGACCTCGGCGGCGACGAGATCGGGCTGGTCGACGCCGAGGGCAACCCGGACGAAGCCAAGCTCGGAAAGATCCCGGCCGCAGCGCTGGCCGAGACCGACCGCAGGCTCGTCGGCGAGACCGTCGAGGGCGAGCTCGCGCCCGTCATCGACACGGAAACGCTGTGGAGCTGCACCAACTGCGGTGCCTGCGTCGAGCAGTGCCCGGTGGACATCGAGCACGTCGACCACATCATCGACATGCGCCGCTACCAGGTGCTCATCGAGTCCGACTTCCCGTCCGAGCTCGCGGGTCTGTTCAAGAACCTCGAGAACAAGGGCAACCCGTGGGGCCAGAACGCCAAGGACCGGCTCAACTGGATCTCCGAACTCGACTTCGACGTTCCGGTGTTCGGTCAGGACGCGGACACCTTCGCCGACTACGAGTACCTGTTCTGGGTCGGCTGCGCCGGTGCCTACGAGGACCGGGCCAAGAAGACCACCAAGGCCGTCGCCGAGTTGCTCGCGACCGCCGGCGTGAAGTTCATGGTGCTCGGCGCCGAGGAGACCTGCACCGGCGACTCGGCACGTCGCGCGGGCAACGAGTTCCTGTTCCAGCAGCTCGCGATGCAGAACATCGAGACGCTGAACTCGGTGTTCGAAGGCGTCGAGGACTCCAAGCGCAAGATCGTCGTCACCTGTGCGCACTGCTTCAACGCGCTCAACAACGAGTACCCGCAGGTCGGCGGTAACTACGAGGTCGTCCACCACACCCAGCTGCTCAACCGCCTCGTGCGGCAGAAGAAGCTGGTGCCGGTGGCGTCGGTGAGCCAGGACGTGACCTACCACGATCCCTGCTTCCTCGGCCGCCACAACAAGGTGTACGACGCGCCGCGCGAGCTCATGGCAGCGTCCGGTGCGAAGCTCACCGAGATGCCGCGGCACGGCGAGCGATCCATGTGCTGCGGTGCCGGTGGTGCCCGCATGTGGATGGAAGAGAAGATCGGCAAGCGGATCAACATCGACCGCGTCGACGAAGCGCTGTCGACGAGTCCGTCGAAGATCGCCACCGGCTGCCCGTTCTGCCGCGTCATGCTCAACGACGGTGTCACCGCTCGCCAGGAGAAGGGCGAGGGTGAGGGCGTCGAGGTCGTCGACGTCGCGCAGCTCATGCTCGACTCGATCACGCGTCTCGAACCGGCGCAGCTCGGCGAGAACCTCAAGGTGATCCCGAGTGAGCGGCCCGCTCCCGCCCCGGCCGCGGACTCGAAGGGCGCCGCCGTGGCGTCCGAGGCCGTCGCCGAGACCGAGGAGAAGGAACGCGTCGAGGAGATCGAGGAGGCGGCCGCGACGCCGGCAGCCCCCAAGACGGCCCCGGCCGGTGGTCTTCAGATGAAGGGCGCCGCCAAGGCTCCCGGCGCGAAGCCGGGCGGACTGCAGATGAAGGGCGGTCTGAAGGCTCCGGGCGCGAAGGCTTCCGGTGACGGCGCCGCAGCCGAAGCTCCCGCTGCACCCGCCGCCAAGCCGGGCGGGCTGCAGATGAAGGGCGGGCTCAAGGCCCCGGGCGCCAAGAAGGCCGCCCCGGCGGCTCCGGCCGCCGAATCCGCTCCTGCCGAGGCACCGGCTGCGCCGAAGGCGAAGCCGGGCGGGCTGCAGATGAAGGGCGGGCTCAAGGCCCCGGGCGCCAAGAAGGCCGCCCCGGCAGCTCCGGCCGCCGAGGCTCCCGCCGCGGAGGCGCCGGCTGCCGAGGCACCGGCCGCACCGTCGGTCCCGAAGGCCAAGCCGGGCGGGCTGCAGATGAAGGGCGGGCTCAAGGCCCCGGGCGCCAAGAAGGCCGCCCCGGCGGCTCCGGCCGCCAAGGCTCCCGCCACCGAGGCTCCCGCCTCCGCGGAAGCACCCGCTGCGGAAGCACCGGCTGCGGAAGCACCCGCTGCCGAGACTTCGACGGCTCCCGAGCCGCCGAAGGCGAAGCCGGGCGGCCTGGCCTTCAAGGGTGGAGCAAAGGCTCCCGGCGCCCGCAAGGCCGCCGCGCCGACAGCTCCAGCCGAGAAGTCCGAGCCGGCTGGAAAGCCCGAGCCGGCTGAGAAGCCCGCGGCCCCCGAAAAGGCACCGGAACCGGCGCACGCACCCCCGGGTGAGGCACCCGATCCGGACGCCCCGCCGGAGAAGGCACCGGAGCCCGAGACGCAGTCGACCAACGGCGCGGAGGCAACGCCGACCAACGGTGCGGAGGCAACGCCGACCAATGGCGCCGAGGCCTCGCCGACCAATGGCGCCGAGTCCCCGGCTCCCCCGCAGGCCAAGCCCGGCGCGCTGGGCTTCCGGTCCGGCGCCAAGGCCCCCGGCCGGCGCTCGTAACGCCAGCGACGCCCCCCACCTCGTGTGGGGGGCGTCGTCGTCTTCCCGAGCAGACACCCTTTCTACCGTCCTTGCACCCCTTGCGTACGCCCACAGCGGGGGCAAGCACGCGACGACGGGTGCAAGCTCGACCTCAGACCCTGAACGTCCCGGTGGGCCGCGGGCCCCGCGCGGCCCGCGTGATCGCCTCCCGGATGCGGTCGGCGACCACCAGGGGTACGGCCAGCTCGTCCCACACCCAGCGCACCACGGTCCAGCCGGCGTCGCGCAGACGATCCTCACGCTGCTTCTCCCGCCACACCGTCTCCTCCGGCGCGACGTCGTCACCCCGGTACTTCACGCGACCGTCGAACTCACCGATCACCCCGTGGTCCGGAAGCAGGAAATCGACCCGGGCCAGCCACCGTCCACCGGCCTCGTGGACCGTCGCCTGGGTCAGTGGTATCGGAAGTCCGTCGCGGACGAACAGCACGCGGCTGCGGGACTCGCCGACGCTCTCGCTCCGTCCGTCCATGAACTGCGCCGCGCGCAGGCCCTTCGCATGACCGGGGTGGCGGACGTTGCGCGCCAGCGCGTCGGTCACGTCGGCGACGGAGATCCCGCACGTGTGCAGGGCGTGGTCCCCCGCGACGACGGCCTGCTCGAACGGAAGGGTGCGGGCGAGGTCGGCGACGGTGCGCGCGACGGTCAGCACGCGCGCTCCGTCGATCTCGGTGACCTCGTCGGGAGCGAACGGCGACGCGTGCAGGTTCCGTCCCGGCGTGCGTTTCGCTCCCCCGGCGCGGTTGCGGGTCAGGTGGACGTCGTCCAGCGGGGTGTGCCACAGGGCGAGGCCGTGCAGGACGGCGGCCGAGACGTGGCTGAGCGCGGCGTCGGAACGGATCGCCCCGGCCACCGCGACGGTCCGGCGATGGTGGCGGCCGTATTCGTCGAGCTGCGAATAACTCTCGGCCGGCAGGTAGGCGCCGCGGTGGACGCGGTGCCAGTGCCCGCGCCCGCACAGTCGCCGGATCTCGCGATCGCTGACGCCCCGCTCGAGGGCCGCAGCGCGCCGGATGATGTCGTGTTCGTCGCCCATGCGGTCACAGTGCCGTATCGGGCCGGGCGCACACTGCGACGACGGCGGGACCGACTCGATCTGTGGATGGATCGCCCGGTTGTGGACAGCCGAGCTTGCGCCGGATATCGCGTCCTTGCACCCGAATTCGACGGCCGCATCGGATGCAAGCATGCGGATACGGGTGTCAGCTGTGC
Organism: Rhodococcus ruber; assembly: GCF_016804345.1. Classification (NCBI taxonomy): domain Bacteria; kingdom Bacillati; phylum Actinomycetota; class Actinomycetes; order Mycobacteriales; family Nocardiaceae; genus Rhodococcus; species Rhodococcus ruber. The sequence continues at coordinate 4,703,480 of NZ_CP044211.1, forward strand.
CGGGCGATGAGCTCCTCGCGACGTGCGGGATCGAGGTTCACGCGCGAGACGTCACCGTCGTAGTGGTCGAGCAGTCGCGGGTCCATCACCTTGCGCCACAGCGGCGGAACGAACGACAGCAGGATCATGACGGCGTAGCCGGCGGGCAGCTGCGGCGCCTCCTCCATCGTGCGCAGCGTCTGGTAGCGCCGCAGCGGATTGGCGTGGTGGTCGCTGTGCCGCTGCAGGTGGTAGAGGAACAGGTTGCTGCAGCTGTGGTCGCTGTTCCAGCTGTGCCGGGGCGCCACCCGCACGTAGGAACCGTCGGGTCGCTGCTCGCGCAGCAGGCCGTAGTGCTCGAGGTAGTTGGCGGCCTCGAGGAACATCACCGCCAGGACCGCCTGCACGATCAGCCACGGCGCGACGGACCACCCGAACACCGCGATCAGCCCGGCGTACAGCACGACGGTCAGCGCCCAGGCGTTCAGGACGTTGTTGCGGGGGCTCCACCAGGGCAGCCCGCGACGGGCCAGGCGGTCGCGCTCGTACCGCCAGCCCGACCGGACGCCACCGAACACCGAGCGCGGCAGGAACTTCCAGTACGTCTCGCCGAACCGGGCCGTCGCGGCGTCCTCTGGGGTGGCGACGCGCAGATGGTGACCGTGGTTGTGTTCGACGAAGAAATGCCCGTACCCGGACTGGGCGAGGGCGATCTTGGCGAGCCGGCGTTCGAGGTCGGTGCGCTTGTGCCCGAGCTCGTGCGCGGCGTTGATGCCGACGCCGCCGACCACGCCGACGGTGGCGGCCATCGCGAACCGCTCGGGCCAGCCCATCGGCGCGACGGTCCAGACCCAGCAGGCGAAGACGAGACCGGCGTACTGCAGCGGCAGGTACAGGTAGGTGCACCAGCGGTAGTACCGGTCCTCCTCGAGCTCACGCACGAGTTCTTCCGGCGGGTTGGCCTTGTCGACGCCGGTGAATCGATCGACGAGCGGGACGATCACCGCGATCAGCAGCGCGCCGAACGCCCAGAAGAGTCCCAGACGCAGGTACTCGACGAGCACCCACGCGACGAACGGGCTCAGCGGGACGGCGAGCCCGCACAGCCACAGGTATCGCTTGCGGTCCCGCCACTGCGCCACAGCGGCACCGTCCCCCACCATCTACACCAACCCCCTGGTTGTCTCGCCCATCTCCCGAACATCACGGTTCCCACATGCGTATGCCCGCGACGCGCCGGAATGTTACCGAATGGTAGGACAAAAGAGACGAACTGCCCAATGGGTTGTGACCTGGACCGAAAGCAGCAGCGGCGCCGCACCGAAGGTGCAGCGCCGCCGAATTGTCGGGACGAACCCGCTCAGATGGGACGAACCCCCTGGGCCTGCGGACCCTTCTGTCCCTGTCCGATCTCGAACTCGACCCGGGCCCCTTCGTCCAGCGACTTGAAACCGGAACCCTGGATCTCCGAGTAGTGAACGAACACGTCGGGTCCACCGCCGTCCTGCTCGATGAAGCCGAAACCCTTTTCGGCGTTGAACCACTTCACAGTTCCCTGTGCCATACCGTACGACTCCTCAATCCACCCGCGCGTCACCCCGACGCCACGGTCACAAGTCGTCATGATTGCACTTTTCGAGCCGAACGTCGCGGTGGACGCGGCGACGCGCCCCAAATCCGGCTGAAACCCGGTTGCGGACGGGTGGCACCATGGACGCCGTGAGTACAGGAGAACAGGGCCACCTTCACCACCGCATCAGCCGGAAACTCGAGCAGTCCGCGAAGCTGCAGAACGTGCTGTACGAGATCCGCGGGCCGGTGCACGCGCACGCCGCGCGGCTCGAGGCGGAGGGGCACCGCATCCTCAAGCTCAACATCGGCAACCCGGCGCCGTTCGGGTTCGAGGCGCCGGAGACGATCGTGCAGGACATGATCGCCGCGCTGCCCCACGCCCAGGGTTACTCGGAGTCGAAGGGCATCGCGTCGGCGCGCCGGGCCATCGTCACCCGCTACGAACTCGTGCCGGGCTTCCCGAAGCTCGACATCAACGACGTCTACCTCGGCAACGGCGTCTCCGAGCTGATCACGATGACGATGCAGGCCCTGCTCGACGACGGCGACGAGGTGCTGATCCCGGCGCCGGACTACCCGCTGTGGACGGCGATGACGTCCCTGGCCGGGGGCACGCCGGTGCACTACCTGTGCGACGAGTCCAACGAGTGGAATCCCGACATCGAGGACATCGAGTCGAAGATCACGGACAAGACCAAGGCCCTGCTGGTCATCAACCCGAACAACCCGACGGGCGCCGTGTACTCGCTCGAGGTGCTCGAACAGCTGGTGCAGCTGGCCCGCCGGCACCAGCTGCTGCTCCTGGCCGACGAGATCTACGACAAGATCCTCTACGACGACGCCAAGCACATCTCCCTGGCCACCCTCGCCCCCGACCTGCTGTGCCTGACCTACAACGGCCTCTCGAAGGCCTACCGGGTGGCCGGATACCGGTCGGGGTGGATGACGATCACCGGCCCGAAGGAGCACGCGGCCGGCTTCCTCGAGGGCATCGACCTGCTCGCCTCGACCCGCCTGTGCCCCAACGTGCCGGCTCAGCACGCAATCCAGGTCGCGCTCGGCGGGCATCAGAGCATCGAGGACCTGATCCTGCCCGGCGGCCGGCTGCTCGAGCAGCGCGACGTCGCGTGGGAGCGCCTGAACTCGATCCCCGGGGTGAGCTGCGTCAAGCCCCGCGGCGCCCTGTACGCCTTCCCGCGCCTCGATCCGGACGTGTACGAGATCCACGACGACGAGAAGCTGGTCCAGGACCTGTTGCTGCAGGAGAAGATCCTGATGGTGCAGGGCACCGGCTTCAACTGGCCGGACCCGGACCATCTGCGGATCGTGACGCTGCCCTGGGCCCGCGACCTCGCGGTGGCCATCGAACGGTTCGGCAACTTCCTGTCCAGCTACAAGCAGTGATCTCCACGAGAATCGATCACCCTCGCGACACGCCCGGGATGCGCGACACGCCGAACGTTGTCGAATGTATATGTACCCCCATGCGAACTGCATCGCCGCAGGCCGGGACGTCGACCACGAACCGGGAACGAGCGTTCGGCCGGGTTCCGGTGAGGACCGACACACCGTAGGTACTACCCGTCGGACCGACAGAAGCAGTACGTTTGTCTACGGCACCTCAGCGTGCTGGGCTCCCTGATCATCGCCACCCCCCTGTGCGAGATCAGGTCGACGGTGGCGGGGACACCCCCCCTGCTCCCCGCCACCACCAGCCCATCTCCCCCGCGAGTGACCGCGGACTCCGCGATGCGACCTCACCGAGACCACGTCGTTACCCTGTGTCGGTGACACGAGCAGAGCCCACCGGCCCCAGCCACGGACACGGACACGGGCACGGACACGGCCACTTCTCCGGACCCGTCCCCGTCGGACCCACCGCCGCGAAGGTCGTCGTCGGACTCCTCGTCGTGATCGGCATCGCCGTGCTGGCGGGCGCCGTCGCCCTGTGGCCGAGCCGCGAGGCCGTCGACATCCCGGCCCCGCTCCAGACCACCGGCGGCGGAGCCGTCGTCACCGAGGCCGGCACCGTCGTCGAACAGGACATCGGCGCGTGCGGCAGCAGTTCGGCCGGCCGCCCCTTCACCGGCGACCCCGTCCCGCCTCCCACCGAGGCCTACCAGTGCCAGCGCAGCATCGTCACGATCGATTCGGGCCCCAACGAGGGCACCCGCACCCTGCTCGAGATCGGGCCGGGCCCGGGGCAGCCCGACCTGCGCGTCGGCGAGGAGATCCGGCTCGTGCGGCAGGTCGACCCGTCCGGCGCCACCCAGTACTCGTTCTACGACTACGCCCGCGGCCTCCCGATCGCGCTCATCATCACGGCCTTCGCCGTGGTCATCGTCGCCGTCGCCCGCTGGCGCGGCCTGCGCGCCCTGATCGGCCTGCTGATCGCATTCGGTGTGCTCGTGGTGTTCATGCTCCCCGCGTTGCTCGACGGCAAACCCGCCGTGCCCGTCGCGCTGGTCGGCGGCGCCATCATTCTCTACGCCGTGCTGTATCTCGCGCACGGGGTCAACCTGCGCACCAGTTCGGCCCTGCTCGGCACCCTCGCGTCGATGCTGCTCGCCGCCGTGCTCTCGTACGTCACGATCCGGATGACCCACCTGACCGGGCTGTCCGAGGAACAGAACACCGACGTGCAGCTGTACCTCGAACAGGTCAGCATCACCGGCCTGCTGCTCGCCGGCTTCATCATCGGCTCCCTCGGTGTCCTCAACGACGTGACCATCACCCAGGCGGCGTCGGCGTTCGAGCTGGCGGCCCTCGACCCCACCGCCTCGCGCCGGAAGGTGTTCTCCTCCGCGATGCGGGTCGGCCGCGACCACATCGCCAGCACGGTCTACACCCTGGTGCTGGCGTACGCCGGTGGCGCCCTGCCGCTGTTGCTGCTGTTCAGCGTGGCCGGCCGGTCCATGTCGGACGTGCTCACCGGCGACGCCGTCGCCATCGAGGTGGTACGGGCGTGTGTGGGCGGCATCGCATTGGCGCTGTCCGTTCCGCTGACCACCGGCATCGCCGCGCTGCTGGCCCGGCCCGGCGCCCCCGAGCCCGTCGCCCGCAAGGGCCGGCATGCCCGGTGACCGTTTCCGGGGCCGCGCGCGTCGGGGAACGTGCGCACGATAGGTATTCTTCCTCTGTTGTCGTCCGGAACGAGGGAACCGGAGTCACGGCACGCGAGATCGAAGGGCAGGGGCCATGTTCTCCGAGCAGCACAGGCCTGCCGGCGCACCACCAGGAATCGGCACCACCACTTCGTCGGTCGCTCTGGACACCGACTGGGCCCGGGAGGAGCCGTCGGTCCTGCTGATCGAGGACGACGCGGGCGACGCGCTCATCGTCGAGGAACTGGTGGCGGACAGCGCCCAGGGCATGCGCCTGGAATGGGTTCAGACGATGGCCGCGGCGCGCGCCGAACTGGACGCCGGCCTGCCCGACTGCATCCTGCTGGATCTGCATCTGCCCGACGCGCAGGGCATGGACGCCCTCGCGCGGGTCCAGCAGTACGCCGCCGGCGTCCCGGTCGTGGTACTGACCGGCCTCGCCGAGGAGCAGACGGGCCTGGCGGCGGTCGCCGCCGGCGCGCAGGACTATCTCGTCAAGGGACGCGTGGAGCCGGACCTGTTCGGCCGCACCGTGCGCTACGCCATCCAGCGCAAGCAGGCCGAGCACGCCGCCGTCGCGTTGCAGGCCAGCCGGCTGCAGGCCCGGGAGAACGCCCGCCTCGAACGCGGACTGCTGCCGTCGCCGATGCTGCACGGCACCGGCGACGTGGACATCGTGGCCCGCTACCGGCCCGGACGCGAGCAGTCGCTGCTCGGCGGCGACTTCTACGACGTCGTCCAGACCGAGGACGGCACTGTGCACGTGCTCATCGGCGACGTCAGCGGGCACGGTCCCGACGAGGCCGCACTCGGGGTGAGCCTGCGGATCGCCTGGCGCACCCTGGTGGTCACCGGCGTCACGGGTGTCACCCAGCTGCAGAAGCTCGAGCGGATCATGGTCGCCGAGCGCGCGAACGAACGGCACTTCGCCACCCTCACCAGTCTCGCGATGTCGCCGGACCGGCGCCGGGTGCAGGTGATGCGCGCCGGGCATCCGGGTCTGCTCCTGCACAGCCCTCGGGGGGTCGACTGGGTCGAGGCGCCCGGCGGACCCGCCATCGGGTTGCTGCCCGGTGTGTCGACGTGGCCCGTGCACGAGTTGGAGCTGCCGGAAGGTGGCGGCATCATGTTGTTCACCGACGGGCTGTTCGAAGGCCGGGTCGGCGACGGCGGGGAACGCCTCGGCGAGGAGGGGCTGCTGCGGCTGGCCCGCGAGGAGGGTCACCTGACGCCCGAGGCCTTCGTCGACACCCTGATCGACCGGGCCGAGGCCCTGGCGGAAAGTCACGGAGGACTCGGCGACGACGTGGCCGTGGTGCACGTGCGATGGAGCGAGAAGGCAACGGAGCAGGCATGAGAGACCCGTCGAAGCCCGAACCCAAGGTCGAGCGGGTGCGCTCGCGGCTGACGGTCCAGAGTTGGTTCCAGGTCGCCTTCGCGGTCCTTGCCGTGTTCGTCGTTCTCGGCACCATCGTGGGCGGGTACTTCATCCAGCGCACCGCCCAGATCACCGACGAGCTCGTCGACCAGATCCAACCGGCCCGCGCCGAGGCATACCGGCTGCAGGCGGCTCTGCTGGATCAGGAGACCGGCGCCCGCGGCTATGCCGCCACCGGCGACGTCGAGTTCCTCGCCCCGTACCTGACCGGCAAACGCGTCGAGCAGGAGGCTGCCGACCGGATGCGCGAGTTCACCACCGGCCATCCGGAGCTGCTCGCCGACGTCGACGAGATCGAGGCAGCGGCCGAGGCCTGGCGCGCCGACTACGCCGACCCGCTCGTCGCGAGCGTCGTCCCCGGCGTCCCCGCACCGGTGGATCCCGCGACCACCGAGCGCGGCCGGACCACGTTCGACGCCATGCGCACCCTGTTCGAGGAGCAGAACGCGGCACTCGTCCAGGCCCGCGTGGACGGCTACGACGACCTGATCCACGCCCGGACCATCCGCAACTCCGTGCTGGTGGCGATGGTGGCGGGCTTCCTGCTCACCGGCCTGCTCATGGTGGTCCTGGTGCACAACCTCGTCGCGATGCCGCTGGTCAGCCTGCGTGCGGCGACGCGGCGGGTCGTCGCGGACGGCAACTTCGACCAGCACATCCACCCTCAGGGCCCGAAGGACATCCGGATCCTGGCCCGGGACGTCGAGGAGATGCGCGGGCGCATCGTGTTCGCGCTGGCCGCCGCCCACGCCCAGCACCAGCAACTCGCCCAGCAGAAGGCCGACCTCGACACCCAGGCCGAGGAACTGCGGCGCTCGAACGCCGAGCTCGAGCAGTTCGCCTACGTCGCCTCCCACGACCTGCAGGAGCCGCTGCGCAAGGTCGCCTCGTTCTGCCAGCTGCTCGAGAAGCGCTACGGCGACAAGCTCGACGAGCGCGGCGCCCAGTACATCGCGTTCGCCGTCGACGGCGCCAAGCGCATGCAGGTCCTCATCAACGACCTGCTGACCTTCTCCCGCGTCGGGCGGGTCAGCGACGCCCACGTACGCGTCGACCTGGATCAGCAGTTGGACAAGGCGCTGGCCAACCTGGCCGCGGCGATCGACGAGTCCGGCGCGCGGGTCGAGCGTCCCGAGAACCTGCCCGAGATCACGGGCGATCCGACCCTGCTGACGATGCTCTGGCAGAATCTGCTGGGCAACGCGATCAAGTTCCGCCACCCCGACCGCACTCCCGTCCTGCAGATCACCTGCGAGCGGGACGAGGGAGACCAGGACGGGCCCGGCAGCTGGACGCTGTGCGTCGCGGACAACGGCATCGGCATCGACCCCGAGTTCGCCGAGAAGGTGTTCGTCATCTTCCAGCGTCTCCACGGCCGCGACGTCTACACCGGCACCGGTATCGGGCTGGCGGTGTGCAAGAAGATCGTCGAGTACCACGGTGGCAGGATCTGGATCGACACCGAGCACACCGAGGGCACCCGGTTCTGCTTCACCGTTCCGGCCCTGCCCGACGAAGAACCCGAAGCGCCCGCCCCGGCCGACACCGACCTCGAAGGAGCCCCCGCATGACCCCCGCCGAGCCCATCGACGTCCTGCTGGTCGAAGACGACCCGGGCGACGAGCTGATGACCCGCGAGGCCTTCGAGGACAACAAGATCGGCAACGAGCTGCACGTGGTCCGCGACGGCGAGGAGGCCCTGGACTTCCTGTACCAGCGCGGCGCCTACACCGAGGCGCCGCGGCCCGACCTGATCCTGCTGGACCTCAACCTGCCCAAGTACGACGGGCGGCAGGTCCTCGAGAAGATCAAGTCCGACCCGGATCTGTCCGACATCCCGGTCGTGGTGCTGACCACCTCGGCCGCCGAGGAGGACATCCTGCGCAGCTACCGGCTGCACGCCAACGCGTACGTCACCAAGCCGGTGGATCTCGACCAGTTCATCGGGGCGGTCCGGCAGATCGACGAGTTCTTCGTGCAGGTCGTCCGGCTGCCGCGCCGCCGGTAGTCGTCACCGCCGGTAGTCGTCACCGCCGGTAGTCGTCACCGCCGGTAGTCGTCACCACGGAGGCTCCCCGCCCCGCCGGTGCGGCTGTCGTCAGATGCTCCAGCGCATGGTGACGACGGTCCCGGTCTCGGCCGGGGCCACGGTCGCCGTGTCCGAGAGGGAGTTGATCAGCGTGAGGCCGTGACCGCGGGAGCTGGTACCCGGGTCCGTGTCGTTCGCGCGCCAGCTGCCCCGGTCGATGATGGCGACCTCGACCTGACGGTCGCCCGGGATGAGCGTCGCCTCGAGGTCGAGGGTGCCCGACGCGCCGTCGCGGTAGGCGTGCTCGACGGCGTTGGCGAGCGCCTCGTAGCTGGCCAGCAGCACGTCGCGGGTCAGCTCGGGGCTCACGTGCACCGCGTCGAGCCAGCGTTCGAGAGCACGCCGCAGCACGGTCAGCTGACCGGGCTCGGCGCGCACGCGCCGATAGGCGAGCGTGACCGAGTCGCACAGCGGGGTGTTCTGCGGCGAAAACATCGTCTGTACTCTAACCTGTCGCGCCGGACGCCATCGGACACGAGGTCCCACGGGCGGCGCCCGGGCCCGTCAGATCGGCAGCCGCAGCTCCGGCGGCACTTCGATCGTGGGCAGCGGCGGCAGTGGCGGCAGCGTCGGCACCGGGATGTTCAGGCCGGGAATCAACGGCGGCGGCGCCGTCGTGGGAGGCGGCGGAGGCGGTACCACGCGCTCGGTCGTGGGGTCCTCGACCGGCGGGACGGTCGTGGTGGTCGTCGGTGCCGGTGCCGGCGCGACGGCGGGTGCCGGCTGCGGGGTCGGCGACGGCGTCGTCACGATCACCTCGGTCTGCCGGGTGTCCGACTCGTCGTCGCCGGCGAGAGTGTTCTGGGCGCCCAGCGCCAGGCCGATCATGGCGACGACGCCCAGGGCGGTGCCGGCCAGCCCGGCCCCGCTGATCTGCCGCTTGGACACGTGCGGTTCGTGAGCGGTCGCCGCCCGCTTCCGCCCCGGTGTCCTGGTCTCGTCGGCCGGTGCGGGCGTGGCGGGGCGCGGCAGCCTCTCGGTGCGGTGCGGCGCCGTGCCGCCCGGCGGGACGATGCGTTCGGTCGCGGCCGGGGCGGCGAGTTGTTCGGTGACCGCGGTGTCCGCGGCGACGGCACGCAGGGCGCCGCCCTTGGCCAGGACGAGTTCGGGTTCGTGCGGCACCACGACGGGCAGCTTCGTCCACGTCTCCAGCACCCGGCGCACCAGGCGGACGTGGGCCCCGCCGCCGAGCAGCACGATCGTCTCCGGCCGGGCGCCGGACCGCTGCACGACGTCGCGCACGAACCGTGCCGAGCCCTCGACGAGCGGGTTGATCAGCGGTTCGAACGTCTCCAGGGACATGAGGATCACGCCGGCGGCACCCGGCACGGCGACGGCGTCGCTGCCGGACAGCTGTTCCTTCGCCGTCCGGCACTGGGCGACGAACTCCTCGTCCTCGGGGTCGTCGGGCCGCCACACGCCGTCCGAGCCGAGCAGGTGCAGGCGCACCGCGTCGTCGAACAGGCGCCCGGCGACGGCCCCGGTGCGTTCGGTGTGCACGGCGCCGGTGCTGCGGTCGGCGACGGTGACGGTGAGCCCGGACGCGCCGAGGTCGTAGAGGACCGCGACGTCGGCGGTGAGCTCGCCGGTGGCCCGCAGGTACGTCAGTGCGGCTTCGGACTCGCCGACGAGCCGGTAGCGGTCGAGTCCCTGCTCGGCCATCGCGGCGCGGAGCCGTTCGGCCTCGGCGGCGTCGCGGTACACCAGGCCCGCGCGCTCGACGCTCTCCCCCGCGATGCCGGCCTGCACGAGCACGCCCACGGTCTGCGCCGCGAGGCGTGCCGGGTCGTCCCGTCTGGTCTCGACCACCTGGAACTGGTAGCCCGCGGAGGGTGCGTCCGGATCGATCGGACGAACGATCCGGACGGCACTCGTCCCTGCGGTCACCCCGAGAACCGAACTCATCAGCCGCCTTCTGATCGTGTTTTGCGCCGCACAGCCTCCCCCGGCGCATCCCGACCGCCCGATGCTACCGAACGGTCCGGACAGACCCCCGGCCGAATCGGACATGCGGCCCGGGAACCGGACGAACGACCCTTCGGCTGCCTACGATCGAGCGATGCGGGTTCTGTACGTCTGTACCGGAAACATCTGCCGATCGCCCACCGCCGAGCTGTTGACCACCGCCTTCGCGAAGGAGGCGGGCCGGGGTGAGCTGTCCGCCCACAGTGCCGGCACCCGCGGCATGGTGGGCCGGCCCATGGAGCCGACGGCGGCGCTGGTGCTGCGTCAGCTCGGCGGCGAACCCGACGGCTTCGTCGCCCGGCGTCTGTCGCCGCGCATCGCGCAGGACGCCGACCTGGTGATCACGATGGCCGAGTCGCATCGCGGGGCCGTGCTGCAGTCGGCGCCCCGGATGCTCAAGCGGACGTTCACGCTGCGTGAGGCCGCGCGGCTGCAGCAGCTCAGCGGCGCCGAGACCGTCACCGAACTGGCCGCGGCCCGGGCGCAGTTTCCCGCGCCCGGGCCGGAGGATGTGACCGATCCGATCGGCCGCGACGAGGACACGTTCGTCGCGGTCGGGACCGAGATCGCCGATCTGCTGCTACCGCTGCTCGCCCGGATCCACGACTGATCCGTTGCGCGGGCCCGGCAGGGGCGACGGCGCGACGGGCCGGGATACCGCCGTCGGCACCGACTGCTGGTGGGCGGGCTCGGCGGAGTACGCCTGCGGGGTCCGGTAGTGCTGCCCGGCCTGCGCGTCGCCGGGACCCTGCTGTTCCGGCCGGTACGGTTCCGGCCGGCTGGGCTCGCCCCGGTGGCGACGGCCGCCGGTGGGTTGCGCGGCGGGCTGGGCGGGCGCGTCCGCGGCGGCCTTCTTCACCGCCGGGTCGGACTCGTAGTAGTAGCGGTACTCGTAGGCGCCGCGTCCCTTGTTCGGCGTCATCGTGATGATCGTGCCGAGCAGGTGCGCGCCGGCGCTGCCGAGGTTGCCGACGGCGCGGCTGAGCTGCTCTCGGGTGGTCTTGCCGTGGCGCGCGATGAGCAGTGCGCCGTCGGTGGCCGCGGCGAGCACGACGGAGTCGGTGACGGGCAGGACCGGCGAGCCGTCGATGATGACGTACTCGAAGCGCGCCCGCAGGTCGTCGAGGACGTGCTTGGCGGTGTCGGAGCCGAGCAGCTCGCTGGGGTTGGGGGGCAGCGCCCCGGAGGCCAGCACCCACAGGCCCTGGTACTGGCTGGGCTGCAGCACGTCCTCGAGGCCCGCCTGGCCCGAGAGCACGGTGCTGAAGCCGACGTCGCCGACGACCCCGAGGTACTTCGACACCCGTGGCCGGCGCAGGTCCCCCTCGACGAGCACGACGGAGTGACCGGCCTCCGCGAGCACCAGGGCGGTGTTGATGGCGGTGGTGGTCTTGCCCTCGGCGGGCAGGGCGCTGGTGACGACGATGACGCGCGGCGGGTTGTCGACGTCGAGGAACTTCAGGTTGGTGCGCATCTCCCGGTACGCCTCGGCGCTGCCGGAGTTCGACTCCTGGAAGGCGATCGCCGCGTGCTCCTGCCGTTCCTTGTCGAGCGGGACGGTGCCGACGAGGCCGGTTCCGGAGAGTTCCTCGACCGTCTTGCGGTCCTTGACGGTGTTGTCGAGCCGGTCGCGCAGCACCGCGAGCGCGATGCCGAGGAGCAGGCCGACGGCGAAGCCGAGCGCGAGGTTGCGCTTCGTCTTCGGCGAGACCGGGGTCGCCGGGGTGTCGGCGTGCTGCTCGACGACGACCCGCGCGGTGGGCTCACCGCCGTTCTCGGGGGTCTCGAGCTCGCGGGCCATCACGACGAACTCGTCGGAGAGGGCGTTGGCGAGGTCCCGGGCCCGTTCGGGCGACGCGTCGTCGACCTTGACGTCGACGAGCACGGTGTCGGGCGCGGACGACGCGGTGACCTTCTCCGCCAGCTGCGACGACGTCAGGTCGGACAGGCCCAGCCGGTCGAGGGTGCGCTGCGCCAGCGTGGTGCCGGTGAGCAGCTTCGTGTAGGAGGCGACGCGCTGCTGCGAGAACAGGTTGCCCTGGTAGATCTCGTTGACCGAGGCCCCCGACGAGGTGGAGACGAACAGCCGGGTGCTCGCCTGGTAGATCGGGGTGGTGAGCAGGGAGGCTCCGAGCGCACCGAGTACCGCCACCACGGTCGTCACGGCGACGATCTTCCATCGCGCCTGCAGGATGCGTAGGTAGTCGTGTACTTCCATTACGGTGTCTCCCTCGTTGCTGTGACACTGTCGGTGCGCCCCACGGGCGCGGAAATCTGTCGTGCGGTCAGGTGCCGGGCGAGCGCGGGGCCGATCACGGCCAGCGCGCCGGGGGTGGTCAGGTCGGCGTGCGGGTAGGGCACGTCGTGCTCGGTGACGTGGCCGCGGACGTGCCGTCGCCAGCTCGCCGCGAGGTCGGGTCCGGCCGGTCCGTCGGGGCGGGCGCGGAACAGCAGCGCGTCGCCGTCGAGGACGCGGGGGGTGTGCGCGGTGACGGCCTCCTCGAGGGCGGCGCCCGCGGCGAGCGCCCGCTCCCGGATCTCGGCGACGAACGTCGACGGCAGGCCGGGCACCTCGAGTTCGACGACGGGTTCGTCCGGCAGGGCCGCGACGTCGGGGAGGGTGTCGGGGGTGAGCGTGTCGAGCAGGATCAGCGACGCCACCTGCTGCCCCGCCTCGTGCAGCTGCACGGCCATCTCGTGGGCGACGGTTCCGCCGAGCGACCAGCCGAGTAGGTGGTAGGGGCCTTCGGTCTGGACGGTGCGGATCCGGTCGACGTAGCGGGCGGCGAACTCGGCGACGGTGCGCGGCAGCGGCTCGAGCCGGGTGGCCTGCAGCCCGTACAGCGCGACTCCGGGCAGGTGCGGCGCGAGTCCCGTGTAGCACCAAGACATTCCGCTGATCGGGTGGACGCAGAACAGCGGGGTGCCGTCGGGGCGTCCCGCGAGCGGCACCAGGGTGGCGAGCGGGTCGGTGTCGTCACCGCCGTGGTCGATCCGGTCGGCGAGGTCGGCGACGGTCGGCGCGGTGAGCAGCCAGTCGAGCGGGACGTCGCGGTCGAGCGCGGCCCGCAGGTCGGCGGCGACGGCGACGGCGCCGAGCGACGTGCCGCCGAGATCGAAGAACCCCCGGTCGGCGGACACGGGCCGGTCGAGGTGCCGGGCGAACACCTCGGCGACCACCTCGGCCGTCAGGCCGGCGGGCGGCACGAAACCGTGTGCGGGGACGCCGAAGTCGGGTCGGGGCAGCGCGGCGCGGTCGACCTTGCCGGACGGCAGCAGCGGCAGCGTGTCGACGACGGTGATCGCGGCGGGCCGCAGCGGCCGCGGCAGGTGCGCGGCCGCGTGGGCCCGCAGCGCGGCGGCGTCGGCGCCGCCCTGCACGTAGGAGACGAGGACGGTCTCGCCCGTGGGGCCGGGCACCGCGACGGTGACGGCGGCGTCGACGTCGTCGGCGGCGGTGAGCACGGCGTCGATCTCCGCGGGTTCGACGCGGATGCCGTGCAGCTGGATCTGCTCGTCGACGCGGCCGAGGACGTCGAGTTCGCCGGCGGCGGTGACGCGGGCGAGGTCGCCGGTGCGGTACAGCCGCCCGCCCGGCGCGCCGTACGGGTCGGCGACGAATCGTGTTGCGGTGAGCCCGCTTCGGCGGTGGTAGCCGCGGGCCAGGCTCGGCCCGGTCACGTACAGCTCCCCGATCACCCCGGCCGGGACGGGGTGCAGGCGCGCGTCGAGGACGTGGGCGGTGGCGCCGGCGACGACGGTCCCGGCGGTGGGCCGGGCGCCGGGTGCGAACGGGCCGCCGAACGACACGGCGATCGTGAACTCGGTGGGCCCGTACCCGTTGAGCAGCCGGTGCCGCTGCCAGCGTTCGACGACGGGCGCGGTGAGCGCCTCGCCCTCGGACAGCACCGTGACCGGGCGCGGCAGCGCGTCCGGGTCGAGGGTGGCCAGCACGGAGGGGGTGGCGACGACGTGGGTGACGTGCTCGGCGGCGATCAGCTCCTGCAGCGCCCCACCGGCATACACGTGGTCGGGGGCGACGACGAGGGTCGCGCCGTGCGCGTGGGCGACGAGCAGTTCGAACACCGCCGCGTCGAAGGTGTGCGACGCGGCCTGCAGCACCCGGCTGCCGGGCGTGACGCCGAGGACGTGCGCGTCGGCGACGGCGGTGAGGCCGCGGTGCGGCACGGCGACGCCCTTGGGGGCGCCGGTGCTGCCGGAGGTGTAGATCAGGTACGCGGTGTCGTCGGGGTGCGGCTCGGCGGCGACATCCGGGGCATCGTCTTCGGACTCGCCGGCGGTCAGGTCCAGCCAGTCGATGCCCTCCCCCGCCGGGGCCGCGCCCGGCACGGTCAGGCCGACGGTGGCGCCGCTGTCGCGCAGCACGGTCGCGACGCGCGCGGGCGGCTGCGCCGGGTCGACGGACACCCACGCCGCGCCGGCCTTCGCGACGGCCCACACCGCGAGCGGCCAGTACTCCCCGCGCGGCACGGCCACCGCGACCACGCCGGTCACGCCGCGGGCGCGCAGCCGCGCGGCGACGGCGGCGGCGCGGGCGTCGAGCCCGGCGTAGGTCCAGGCGACGGTCCCGGCGCGCACGGCGATGGCGCCGGGGTGGGCGCGGACGGTGGCGGCGAGGATCTGCGGCAGCGTCCGCGGCGGCGCGGCGGACGCGGTCAGCGGCGCGGGCGCGGGGACGGCGAGATCGCCGACGGCGACGGCGGGGTCGTCGAGCGCGGCGCCGAGCAGCGCGAGGTACTCGTCCAGCAGCGCCTCGGCGGTGCCGGCGTCGAACAGGTCGGTGGCGTACACGAGACGCACGTCGACGCCGTCGTCGCCGCGGTCGGTGACGTCGACGGTGAGGTCGAACTGGGCGGCCGGGGTGCCGGCGTCGAATTCGCGCACGCGCAGCCCGGGCAGCTGGGGCAGGTCCTGCCCGGCGGGCACGGTGCGGTGGGCGAGCAGCACCTGGAACAGCGGGTGGTGGGTGCCGCGGGCCGGCGCGACCCGCGCGACGACCTGATCGAACGGGACGTCCGCGTGGGCGAGGGCGTCGAGGTCGGTGGCGCGGACGCGGCGCAGCAGGTCCGCGAACGGCTCGGCGCCGTCGACGGTGGTGCGCAGGGTGAGGGTGCCGACGAACATGCCGACGAGGGCGTGCAGGCGCGGGTCGGCGCGTCCGGCGACGGCGGTGCCGACGGCGATGTCGGCGCGGCCGCTGCGGCGGGCGAGCAGAGCGGCGAGCACGGCGTGCAGCACCATGAACCCGGTGGCGTCGTGGGCGCGCGCGACGTCGCGCACGCGGCGGTGGGTGGCGGCGTCGAGGTGGGCGGTGACAGCGCCGCCGACGTGGCTGGGCCGCGCGGGCCGGGGCCGGTCGGTGGGCAGCGGCAGCGGCGTGTCGGGCAGACCCGCGAGAGTCGTTGCCCAGTGGTCGAGTTGGCGGGCGGCGAGGCTGTCCGGGTCGGCGGGGTCGCCGAGCAGGTCGTGGTGCCAGCGGGCGTAGTCGCGGTAGCGGACGGGCAGCGGCCACCAGATCGGGGCGGAGCCGGCGACGCGGGCCGCGTAGGCGTGCTGCAGGTCGGTCAGCAGCGACGCGACCGAGCCGCCGTCGAACGCGATGTGGTGCACGGCCGCGGCGAGCACCCGTTCGCCGGCGCCGAGGTCGATCAGCCGGATCCGCAGCGGCGCCTCGGCGGTGAGGTCGAACGGCGCGGTGAACACCTCCGTCACGGCGGCGGTCACGTCGGTGCCCGGAACCGTCTCGAGCACAGGCGGATCCACCAGGGTGGCGACGCCGTCGGGGTAGGCGGTGCGCAGCACCTCGTGCCGGTCGGCGACGTCGCCGACCGCAGCGGCCAGCGCGGCGGTGTCCAGGTCGCCGCTCAGGTGCAGCGCGACGGGCACGGTGTACGCGGCGCTGCGCGGTTCGGCGCGGCCGAGCAGCCACAGCCGCTGCTGCGCGGGGGCGAGCGGGGTGGCGGTGTCGTCGTCATAGCGGCGCAACGGGATCCGGGTGGTGTCGCCGTCGCGCAGGTGCGCGGCGAGCGCCGCGAGTGTGGGGGCCTGCAGGACCGCGCGGGCGGGCACGTCGACGCCGAAGGCGTCGGCGAGGCGGGCGGCGAGGACGACGGCGGACAGCGAGTCGCCGCCGGCGGCGAGGAACCCGGCGTGGATGTCGGGCCGGGCGCCGAGCACGCTCTCGGCGACGGTGACGACGAGGTCCTCGACGTCGGTGAGGGGCCGGTCGTCGGCGGCGTCGTCGCGGACGGTGTCGAGTTCGTGCAGGGCGGCGACGTCGAGTTTGCCGTTGACGGTGGTCGGCAGCTGCCGCAGCAGCCGCAGCCGGGCCGGCATGCGCTGCGGGGGAACGATTTCGGCGAGACCGGCCCGCACGCGGGTGTCGTCGACGTCCGGGTCGGCGGCGGCGAAGGCGACGAGCGCGCCGCCGGAGACCAGCACGGCAGCGTGCCGGATGCCGGGCTGCGCGAGCAGGGCGGCCTCGAGTTCGCCGGGTTCGATGCGCACGCCGCGGACCTTGAGCTGCCGGTCGGTGCGGCCCCGGAAGGCGAGGGTGCCGTCGGGGCGGCGGTGCACGAGGTCGCCCGTGCGGTAGCGGCGGGTGCCACCAGGTGCGGCGACGAACCGCTGCGCGGTGAGGCCGGGGGCGCCGAGGTAGCCGAGGGCCACGGACGTCCCGGCCAGGTACAGCTCGCCGACGGCGTCGTCGGGCACCGGGCGCAGCCGCGCGTCGAGGACGTGCGCGACGGTGCCGGGGACGGGCCGGCCGATGCCGCCGCGGCCGTCGACGTCGGCGAGGGTCGCGACGATGGTGGCCTCGGTGGGTCCGTACGCGTCGAGCATGTGCCGGGCCGCCGCACCCGAGCCCTGGGTCCAGCGGGCGGCGAGCGCGGGCGGCAGGGTTTCGCCGCCGGAGGCGACGACCCGCAGGTCGGGCAGCTGCTGCGGGTCGAGGGTGCCGAGCACCGCGGGGGTGGACAGGTAGTGGGTGATGCGCTGGGTGCGCAGCAGGTGCTGCAGGTCCGCGCCCGCGTACACCTCCGGCGGGGCGACGACGAGGGTCGCGCCGGTGGTGTGGGCGAGCAGCAGCTCGAGCAGGGCCGCGTCGAACGCCGGGTGGTAGCCCTGCAGCACGCGGTCGCCGGGTCCGACGCGGTAGCGGCGGGCGGCCTCGGCGGCGAGCGGCGCGAGACCGGTGTGGGTGACGGCGACACGTTTGGGAGCGCCGGTCGAACCGGACGTCGACACGACGTACGCGACGTTCGCCGGGGCGGGCTCGCCGGCGGCACCGGTGGAGGTGGCACTCGTGGCGGCGGCACTGGTGGAGGCGGCGCTGGTGAAGGCGGCGCCGGTCTTGGTGATCGCCCACAGCCGCAGCACGTGGTCGAGGCCGCGGGGCCGATCGATCGGGATCACGGTGCCGGGGCCGGCGCCGGCGGCGCGCAGCTCGTCGGCGAGCGCGTCGGAGCGGGCGTCGAGTTCTCGGTAGGTCAGGGCGATCTCGCCCTCGCGCAGCGCTTCCCGGTCGGGGTGCGCGGCGGCGGTGGCGCGCAGCAGCTCGGGCAGCGTGCGGGCGGGCGCGGGGTCGGCCCCGGTCAGCGGCGCGGCGGGCGGGGCGACGGGCAGGTCGCCGACGAGCGCGTCGGGTGCGGCGACGACGTGCCGCAGGACGGCGACGAATCGGTCGGCGAGCCGGCGCGCGGTGGGTCCGGCGAACCGGGACGCGTCGTGCACGAGGGTGCCGGTGTAGCCGTCCGCGGCGGGCGCGAGCGCGAACTGCAGGTCGAACTTCGGTGCGCCGGCCAGGACTTCCTGCGCCTCGACGGTGAGGTCCCCGATCCGGACGGGGTCGAGGGTGAAGTCCTGCAGGGCGAGCGCGACCTGCGGGGCGCGGCCGGACAGGCCGGCGAGGATCTGCTCGTAGGGCACCCCGGCGTGGTCGAGGGCGGCGACGTCGAAGTCGCGGACCTGCGCGAGCAGCCCGGCGAACGGCATGTCGGGTTCCACGCGGGCGCGCAGCACGAGAGTGTCGAGGAACGGGCCGACGAGCTGTTCGACCTGCGCCCAGCGGCGGGCGGAGACGACGGCGGCGACGGCGACGTCGTGGCCGGCGCCGACGCGGGCGAGCAGCACCGACAGCGCGGCGTGCAGCACCATGAACTCGGTGGCACCGTGGGCGCGGGCGAGCGCGGCGATCCCGGCGCGCACGTCGGCGGGCACCTCGAACGCGACGGTCTCCGCCACTGCCTCGGAAGTGGTTGTTTCCGTAGGTAGTTCGACGGGGTCGAGGCCGTCGAGGGCGCGTCGCCAGTGCGCGACGTCCGGCTCGGGGATCCCGCGGGTCTGTTCCCATAGCGCGTAGTCGGCGTACTGCAGCGGCAGCGGCTCCCACCGCGGCGGCTGCCCGGCCGCGCGGGCGGCGTAGGCGACGGCGAGGTCGCGTAGCAGCGGCGCGAGCGACGCCCCGTCCGCCGCGGCATGGTCGACCGCGAGCCGCAGCCGCCGGGCGCTTCCGGCCTCCTCGAGGTCCCAGTGGACACCGCGGTCCGCGAGGACCTGGTGCGGGCCCTGCTCGTCGACGACGATGCGGGTGCGCAGGATCTCGTGCCGCGCCACGACGTCGCCGAGCGCGGCCTCGAGAGCGGGCACGTCGAGGGGTCCGGTCAGGTGCACGTCGGCGCGCAGCCGGTAGGCGTCGGGGTCGAGGCGGCTCAGGCCCCACAGGCGGCGTTGCGCCCGGCTCAGCGGGATCCGGTCGGGGCGGGGGTGGACGGGCACCGGCCCGGTGTCGGCGTCGAGTCCGCCGGCGTCGAGCGCGGCGGCGAGGGACTCGACGGTGGGGTGTTCGAAGATCAGCCGCAGCGGCACCGCGGTGCCGGTCTCCTCGCGGAGCCGGCCGACGAGGACGGTGGCGAGCAGCGAGTTGCCGCCGACGGCGAAGAAGTCGTCGCCGCGGCCGGGGTCGGTTCCGGTCAGTTCGCCGAAGATCCGCGCGACGAGGGTCTCGGTGTCGGTGCCGGGTTCGTCGCGGCCGCCGAGGTCGGGCGCGGGCAGCCGCGCGACGTCGAGCTTGCCGTGCGCGGTGCGCGGGACCGCGTCGAGCGGCACGACGGCGACGGGCACGAGGTGGGCGGGCAGGCTGCGGCGCAGCTGCCGGCGCGCGTCGTCGGCGTCGACGCCGGCGGGCACGACGTAGGACACGAGCGCCCCGTCGCGCACGATGGTCGCCGCCTGCCGCACCCCGGCCACCCCGCGCAGCGCGGCATCGACCTCCCCCGGCTCGATCCGCACCCCGCGGAGCTTGACCTGATCGTCGCTGCGCCCGACGAACCGCAAGGCGACTCCGTCGCCGGTGTGTCCTTTGGGCTGCCCTGGCCGCCCAAAGGACACACCGGCCCAGCGGGCCAGGTCGCCCGTGCGGTACCGGCGACGACCGCCGGCCGCGGCGACGAACCGGGTCGCGGTGCGGCCGGGATCGCCGCGGTAGCCGTCGGCGAGCCGCTCCCCCGCCAGGTACAGCTCCCCCGCGACGCCGAGGGGCACGGGCCGCAGCCGCTCGTCGAGCACGAGGGCCTCGACCCCGCGCACGGGAGTGCCGATCACGACGTCCGCGCCGGGCGTCAGCGGCGACGAACAGGTCGCGAAGACGGTCGCCTCGGCGGGGCCGTACCCGTTGTAGAGGCGACGGCCCGCGCCCCACCGCGCGACGAGCTCGTCGCGCACGGCCTCGCCGCCGAGCATGAGCACCCGCAGGTCGGGCAGCGCGCGCGACGGCACGGTCGCCAGCGCCGACGGCGTCAGGCAGGCGTGGGTGATGCGTTCACCCCCGAGCAGGTCGGCGAGGGCGTCGCCGCCGTAGGCGTCGGCCCCGGCGACGACGAGGGTCGCGCCGGACGCCCCGGCGACGAGCAGCTCGAGCATCGCCGCGTCGAAGCTCGGCGACGCGACGTGCAGCATGCGGTCGCCGGGCGCGGCGGCGAACAGTTCCGCCAGGTCCTCGACGAGGGCACTGACGCCGCGGTGGGTGATGCTGACGCCCTTGGGGTTTCCGCTGGTGCCGGAGGTGAACACCAGATAGGCGGGCGCGCCCGGATCCGGGTCGGCCACCGCGACGGCGCCGTCGCAGGTGTCGGCGACGTCGAGCCAGGTCACGGCGGCGGGCAGCGACCCGAGGTGCGCGGCGCCGGTGACGCCGACCCTCGTGCCGGCGAGCATTCCGGCGAGCCGCGCGGCGGGCTGGGCCGGGTCGACGAGCATCGGCGCGGCCCCGAGGCGCGCGATCCCCCACACGGCGACGACGGCGTCGAACGAGCGGGGCAGGGCGCACGCGACGGCCGCGCCGGGCCGGACGCCGGCGGCGTGCAGCCTCGCGGCGAGCGCCTCGGCGCGCGAGAGGAGTTGCGGATACGTCAGGTCCGTGTCGCCGTCGCGCACGGCGACACCGCCGCCGCCGCGGGAGGCGCCGTCGGCGAGCCACTGCCACAGCGTGCGCGCCGGGGCGGGCTCGGGCCCGGCGGCGGGGACGAGCGCGGCCCGCTCCGGCTCGGTGAGCAGGTCGATGTCGCCGATCCGCACGGCCGGGTCGGCGACGACGGCACGCAGGATCGCGACGTACCGGTCGGCGAACGCGGCGACGGTGCCGGCGTCGTACAGGTCGGTGGCGTAGACGAAGTCGAGGTCGACGTCGGTGCCGGTCTCGGTGACGACGAGCTGGAGGTCGAAGTTGGCGTGTTCGTCGGCCACCGGCAGCACCCGCGCGGTCAGGCCGGGCAGCTCGAACGCGTCGACGGTGGGGCGCCGCAGCGACAGCGCGACCTGGAACAGCGGGTGCCGGGCGGGGTTGCGGGCCGGGTTGAGGCGCTCGACGAGGGTCTCGAACGGCGCGTCGGGGTGGGTGTAGGCGGCCAGGTCCCGGGCGTGGACGTCGGCGAGCAGGTCGGCGAAGCCGGCGTCCGGGTCGACGGGCGTGCGCAGCACGAGGGTGCCGGCGAACATGCCGACGAGGTCGTCGAGCTGCGGGTCGCCGCGCCCGGCGACGACGGTGCCGACGGCGATGTCGCCCCCGGCGCCGTGCCGGGCCAGCAGCACGGCCAGCGCCGCGTGCAGCACCATGAACGTCGTCGCGCGGCCCTCCCGCGCGAGCCGCGAGACCCCCTCGGCGACGACGGGATCGACCGTCGTGCGGTGGGTGGCGCCGCGCCCGGTGGGGCGCGCGGGCCGGGGCCGGTCCCCGGGCAGGGTCACCTCGTCGGGCAGGCCGGCGAGCACACTCGTCCAGTGTTCGAGCTGCGCGTCGACGCCGGCGCGCTGCCAGCGGCTGAAGTCGGTGTACTGCACGGGCAGCGGCGCCCACCGCGGTTCGTGCCCGGCGAGGCGGGCGGTGTAGGCGTCGACGATGTCGCGCAGCAGCGGGGTGAGCGACCATTCGTCGGCGGCGATGTGGTGCACCACCACCGCGAGCACGTGCCGCCGCGGCGCGAGCCGGTACAGCCGCATCCGCACGGGCGGCTCGTCGGTGAGGTCGAATCCGGGGGCGGCGAACTCGCGGACGAACTCGTCGAGTCCGTCGGCGGGCACGGCGACGGGCTCGAGAGCCGGTCGCGCGGCGGGCCGCACCACCTGCGCGGTGGGGTCGGGGTAGACGGTGCGCAGGGTGCGGTGCCGGCCGAGGACGTCGGCGACGGCGGTGGTGAGCGCGGCGACGTCGAGCCGGCCGTCGAGGCGCACCGCGAACGGCAGGTTGTAGCTGCCGGATTCGGGGTCGAGCCGGTTGACGAACCACAGCCGCTGCTGCGCCGGGGACAGCGGCACGGGGGTGTCGTCGCCGGCCGCGACGAGCGGGGCGCGGCGGCGGGGTGTGCCGGCGCGGGCGGCGAGCAGGGCGCCGAGGTCGGTGACGGTGGGGGCGGCGAACACGTCGCGGACGGTGACGTCGACGTCGGCGATGTCGGCGAGGCGCCCGGCGAGGCGGGTCGCGAGCAGCGAGTTGCCGCCGAGGTCGAAGAAGTCGTCGTCGGCGCCGACGGGCCCGGCGGCGAGCAGTTCCCGGTACACCTCGGCGACGAGGTCCTCGAGCGGCCCGTGCGGGGCGAGGCCACCACCGGGTGCGACGGTGGGCGCGGGCAGCGCGGCCCGGTCGAGTTTGCCGTTGGCGGTGCGGGGCAGCGCGTCCAGCGCGACGGCGGCGGCGGGCACGAGGTAGTCGGGCAGGGTGCGGCGCAGCTCGCGCAGCGCCGCGGTGGGCGTGCCGCCGACGAGGTAGGCGACGAGCCGGTCGTCGCGCAGCACCACCACGGCCTGGGTGACGCCGTCGCAGCGCAGCAGCGCGGCCTCGATCTCGCCGGGTTCGATGCGGTAGCCGCGCAGTTCGAGCTGGTCGTCGGCGCGGCCCCGGTGGTGCAGCACGCCGTCGCGGCCGCGGCGGCCGAGGTCGCCGGTCCGGTAGCGGCGGGTGCCGCCGGGCGCGGCGACGAACCGCGCGGCGGTGAGGGCGGGGCGGTCGCGGTAGCCGCGGGCGAGTTGCGTTCCGGCGACGTAGAGTTCGCCGACGGTGCCGGGCGGGGTGCGGCGCAGCGACCGGTCGAGGATCTGCACGTCGAGCCCGGGCAGGGGCCGGCCCACGCCGGGCCGGTCGGCGGGTCCGCGGGTGACGTGCACGGTGGTCTCGGTGATGCCGAACATGTTCACCGCGCGCACGTGGGGCCGGTCCGCGAGCCACGGCCGGACCTGCTCGGGGTCGAGGGCCTCGCCGCCGAAGATCAGCAGCCGCACCGTGTTCAGCGGGGTGTCGACGGTGGCGAGCTGGTGGAACGCGGTGGGGGTCTGGTTGAGGACGGTGACACCCTCGCCGTCGAGCAGCGCGGCGAGGGCGCCGGGGTCGCGGGCGGTGTAGTGGTCGACGACGACGAGCCGGCCGCCGGTGGTGAGCGCGCCCCACATCTCCCACACGGAGAAGTCGAAGGCCGGGGAGTGGAACAGCGTCCACACGTCGCGCGGCCCGAACCCGAACTCGGCGGTGGCGGCGAACACCGCGGCGGCCGCCTCGTGGCTCACGAGCACGCCCTTGGGGGTGCCGGTGGAGCCGGAGGTGTAGATCAGGTACGCGCCCGCCCCGGCCGGGACGGTCGCGTCGTATCCCCCGCCGCCGTCCAGGCGTTCCCGCAGGTCCAGCGAATCCATCTGCAGCACAGGCGCATCCGTGTCGACCGCGAAGCTCGTGTCGCACAGCACCGCGGCGGGGGCGGCGTCGTCGAGCAGGGCCCGCAGCCGCGCCGGCGGGTGGGTGACGTCCAGCGGCAGGTACACGGCGCCGGCGCGGGCGACGGCGAGGATCGCCACCACCAGGTCGAGCGAGCGGGGCAGCGCGACGGCGACGACGTCCTCGATGCCGAGTCCGCGCTCGGCGAGCAACGCCGCGAGCGCCCCGGAGCGGGCGTGCAACTGCCCGTACGTCAGGGTGTCGTCGCCGTGGGTGAGCGCGATCGCCTCGGGCCGGCGCCGCGCCTGGTCGGCGACGAGCGCGGGCAGCGTGGCCGTCGCCGGGTCCGTCCGGGGTGCGGAGGTGTCGCCGTCGGGGCCGAGCAAGTCGATGTCGCCGATCGCGGCGGCCGGGTCGGCGGTGACGACGTCGAGGATGCGCAGCAGGAACGGCGCCCACCCCGCGACGGTGTCGTGGTCGAACAGGCCGCGGTCGTAGGTCAGCACCCCGTCGAGGCCGGTGGGGGTGCCCGCGTCGGAGCGGTTCTCACGGACGGCCACCTCGAGGTCGAATCGGGCCGTGCCGGTGGACAGCTCGCGCACACCGGTGACGTCGGGCAGGTCGAGCCCGTCCAGCGCGAAGGACTCGTAGGCGAGCATCACCTGGAAGATCGGATGGTGGCCGGCGGTGGAGGCACCGAGCGCGTCGACGACCCGGTCGAACGGCACGTCGGCGTGGGCGAACGCGTCGAGGTCCACGCGGCGGGCGTCGGCGAGCAGTTCCGCGAACGTCGCGCGGGCCGGCACGGGCAGCCGCAGCGCGACGGTGCCGACGAACATCCCGACGACGTCGTCGAGCATCGGGTCGATGCGCCCGGAGACGGCGGTGCCGACCGTGACGTCTTCGGTGGCGGCGAGCGTCGCGAGCAGCACGGACAGCGCGGCGTGCACGACCATGAACGTCGTCGCGTCGTGGGCGCGGGCGAGTTTGTCGACGGCGGCGTGCAGTTCGGCGGGCACCGAGAAGGTCACGCGCCCGGCGGTGGAGTCGCCGTCGCCGCGGGGCCGGTCGGTGGGCAGGGCGAGCAGCGGCGGGGCGCCGGCGAGGGTGCGGGTCCAGTGGGCGAGTTGCCGGGCGGCGAGGCTGTCGGGGTCGGCGGGGTCGCCGAGCAGGGTGTGCTGCCAGCGGGCGAAGTCGCGGTAGGTGACCGGCAGCGGCGGCCACGCGGGGCTGCGTCCGTCGCGCCGGGCGGCGTAGGCGACGGCGAGGTCGCGGCCGAGCGGCAGCAGCGACAGGCCGTCGACGGCGACGTGGTGCAGCACCACCGCGAGGGTGTACCCGGCGGCGGTGCGGTACAGGCGGGTGCGCAGCGGCGGGTCGACGGTGAGATCGAAACCGGCGCGGGCGAAGTCGGCGACGTCGAGGTCGGTGGCGTCGAGATCGGTGGCGTCGAGATCGGCGGACGCGGCGTGCGGTGCGAGGTCGAGGTCGATGCGGGGCAGCACCTGCTGCGCCGGGCCGTCCGGGCCGTCGGGGTGCACGGTGCGCAGCACGGCGTGCCGGGCGAGCACGTCCGCGGCGGCGGCCGCGAGGGCGTCGAGGTCGGTGCCGGCGTCGAGGTCGACGACGAACGCGATGTGGTCGCCGGGGGCGGCGTCGGCGACGTCGAACCGGTTGGCGAGCCACATCCGCTGCTGGGCGGGGGCGAGCGGCACCGGCCCGGTGTCGCCGGTCGGCAGCAGCGGCAGGCGTTCGCCGCTGAGCGGATCGGCGACGGCGGCGGCGAGACCGGCGACGGTGGGGTGCTCGAAGATCTCCCGCACGCCGACGCGGTGGCCGGCGACGGTGCCGAGCCGCGCGGCGAGCTGGGTGGCGAGCAGCGAGTTGCCGCCGAGCGCGAAGAAGTCGTCGTCGGCGGCGACGGCGGGCAGGCCGAGCAGGTCGGCGACGACCCCGGCGACGAGTTCCTCGGCGGCGCTGCGGTATCCGGCCGGGGCGCCGGGCGCGACGACGGGCGCGGGCAGCGCGGCGCGGTCGATCTTGCCGGTGCTCGTCAGCGGCAGCGCGTCGAGGACGGTGACGGTGGCGGGCACCATGTGCCGCGGCAGCCGCGCGGCCGCGAACTCCCGCAGCTCGGCCGGGTCGAGGCGGGCGGTGTCGGGTCCGTGCACGTACGCGGCGAGCGCGTCCCCCCGCACGACGGTGACCGCGGCGGCAACCGCCGGATGCCCGGTGAGGGTGGCGTCGATCTCGCCGAGCTCGATCCGGAACCCGCGCAGCTTGACCTGATGGTCCACCCGCCCGACGAACTCCAGGGCGGCTCCGCCGCCGGTGCGTCTTTTGGGCTGCCCTGGCAACCCAAAGGACACACCGCTCCAGCGCACCAGGTCGCCCGTGCGGTACATGCGACCACCGCCGAACGGCGACGCGACGAACCGGCTCGCGGTCTGCCCGGGCATGCCGAGGTAGCCGCGCGCGACGCCCGGCCCGAGCAGGTACAGCTCCCCGACCACGCCGACGGGTACGGGCCGCAGCCGCGGGCCGAGGACGAGGGCGGTGACGCCGTCGAGGGGGCTGCCGATGGTCAGCCGCTCCCCCGGCACCAGCGGCGCGCTGGCGGTGGCGAGGACGGTGGTCTCGGTGGGCCCGTACACGTTGAGCATGGTGCGACCGGGCGCCCAGCGGGCGGCGGTCTCGGCCGGCCACGCCTCCCCACCGACGGCGAGCACCCGCAGCGCGTCCAGCCCCGCCGGGTCCAGCAGGGCCGGCACCGCGGGGGTGGAGAACCAGTGCGTGATGCGTTCGGCGCGCAGCAGTTCCAGCAGTTCGTCGCCGCCGTACACGTCGGCCGGCGCGACGACGAGGGTGCCGCCGGCCGCGGCAGCCAGGAGGTATTCGAGCACCGACGCGTCGAACGCGGGCGACGCGAAGTGCAGCACCCGCGCCTGCGGGTCGAGGTCCATGCGACGACGCAGCGCCGCGACGAGCGGTGCGAGCCCCCGGTGGGTGACGACGACGCCCTTCGGCGCGCCGGTCGAGCCGGAGGTGTAGACGAGGTACGCGGCGTGGTCGGGCCGCAGCGGACGCACCCGGTCGGCGTCGGTGATCGCCCCCGACCGCGCGGCTCCGGCGTCCGGGTCGATCCGGGCGACGCCGTCGGGCAGCGACGTGCCGGGCCGGGCGACGGCGTGTCGCACCTCGGCGTCGGCGAGCAGGCGGGCGATGCGCGCGGCGGGCTGGGCGGGGTCGACGGGCACGAACGCCGCCCCGGTCAGCGCGACGGCCGCCACCGCGCGCACCGACTCCACCGACCGCGGCAGCAGGATCGCGACGCGGTCCTCCGGCCCGAGCCCGCGCTCGAGCAGGTGCCACGCCAACGGTGTTGCGGCCGGGATCAACTCGATCGGCGCACCGCCCGGCGCGACGACGTGCAGCGGGTGCGCGGCGAGCAGTTCCGGCAGCGTCGCGACCGGCCCGGCCGGGGCCACGACGATCTCGGGGGCCCCGACGTCGAGATCGCCGACGGGTGCGTGCGGCGCGGCGACGGCCGCGTCGAGCACCGCGTGCAGCCGGGCCACCGCGGCGGCGACCGTCGCGCGTTCGAACAGCCCGCCGTCGTAGATCACCCGACCGGCGAGCGAGCCGTCGGGCAGCTCCCGCACCGCGAGCTCGACGTCGAATCGGGCGCGGCCGGACGGGATCTCCTCGACGCGCACCCGCAGGCCGGGCAGGTCGAGGTCGGGCACGGCGACGTTGTCGTAGGCGAGCATCACCTGGAACGGGGCGAAGCCGAGCGTGTCGACGACGCGGTCGAACGGCACCGTCGCGTGCGCGTACGCGTCGAGGTCGGTGCGACGGGCGGCGGCGAGCAGGTCGGTGAACGACGTGGCCGGGTCCACGTCGAGCCGCAGCGCGACGGTTCCGACGAACATGCCGACGAGGGCGTCGAGGTCGGGGTGCTCGCGGCCGGCGGTGCCGGAGCCGACGGCGACGTCGCGCCCGCCGGTCCACGTCGACAGCCACACGGCGACGGCGGCGTGCACGGCCATGAACGCGGTGGCGTCGTGCGCGGCGGCCAGGCGGCGCAGCGCCTCGAACCGCGCGGCGGGGACGGCGAATTCGAGGGACTCGGCCGGTTCGGGGCTGCCGGTGCGGGGACGGTCGGTGGGCAGGGTGGGGGCCTCGCCGAGCCCGGCGAGCGCGGTGGTCCAGTGCGCGAGTTCGCGGGCGGCGAGGCTGTCGGGGTCGTCCTCGTCGCCGAGCAGGGCGCGGTGCCAGCGGGCGTAGTCGGCGTACTGCAGCGGCAGCGGCTCCCACCGCGGCCCGTGCCCGGCGGCGCGGGCGGTGTAGGCGGCGGCGACGTCGAGGGTCAGCGGCACGAACGACGCGCCGTCCATGGCGATGTGGTGGGCGACGACGGCGAGCACGTGCCGGTCCGGTCCCACCCGCAGCAGGCGCGCCCGCAGCGGGATGTCGGTGGTGAGGTCGAACGGTGTGGCGGCCCACTCGGCGATCAGGGCGTCCACGTCGGCGGGG
Organism: Rhodococcus ruber; assembly: GCF_016804345.1. Classification (NCBI taxonomy): domain Bacteria; kingdom Bacillati; phylum Actinomycetota; class Actinomycetes; order Mycobacteriales; family Nocardiaceae; genus Rhodococcus; species Rhodococcus ruber. The sequence continues at coordinate 4,731,382 of NZ_CP044211.1, forward strand.
TCGACGGGTTCGGCGTCGAGGTCGGGCAGCACCTCGGCGACGGGCCGGACGTGTTGGCGGGGGCCGGGTTCGGTGAACACCGTACGCAGGATCTCGTGCCGGCCGAGGACGTCGCCGAGCGCTTCGTGCAGCGCGTCCGTGTCGAGGGTGCCGTCGAGGTGCAGCGCGAACGGCAGGTGGTAGGCGGCGGTGTCGCCGTGGGCGAGTAGCCACAGCCGGCGCTGCGCGGGGGCGAGCGGGGCGGGCGTGTCGTCGGCCGAGCGCGACGGGGCCGGCACGGTCGCCGCCGGTCCGGCGTCGACGGCGGCGGCGAGCGCGGCGACGGTGGGATGGTCGAACACGTCGCGCAGGTGCACGTCGCGGCCGAGGGCGGCGCCGAGCCGCGCGGCGAGCTGGGCTGCGCCGAGCGAATGTCCGCCGAGGGCGAAGAAGTTCGCGTCGGCGCCGACCGTCTCGACGCCGACGATCTCGCACATCAGCCGCGCGACGAGGGTCTCGGTGGGTCCGGCGGGCGCCCGCGAGCCGGTGGCCGTGTCGACGGCGGGGGCGGGCAGGGCGCGACGGTCGATCTTGCCGCCCGGGGTGAGCGGCAGCGCGTCGAGCACGGTGATCGTCGCGGGCCGCAGGTAGGCGGGCAGGCGTTCGGCGAGGCGGGCGTGCACGTCGTCGGGCAGTACGTCGCCGACGACGTAGGCCGCGAGGGTGTCGCCGTGGACGACGACGGCCGCGCTCGCGACCCCGTCGAGCCCGGTGAGCGCCGTCTCGACCTCGCCGGGTTCGATGCGGTAGCCGCGGATCTTGACCTGCCGGTCGGCGCGCCCGACGAACTCCAGGACGCCCCCGCCCTCGGTGTGTCCTTCGGGTTGTCCTGGCAGCCCAAAGGACACACCGCTCCACAACACCAGGTCTCCCGTGCGGTACACGCGGCCGAACGGCGACGCGACGAACCGGGCCGCGGTCAGCGCCGGGTCGCCGAGGTAGCCGCGCGCGACGGCCGGCCCGCCCAGATACAGCTCGCCGACCGCGCCGACGGGCACGGGCCGCAGCCGCGCGTCGAGCACGAGCGCCGTCACGCCGTGGACGGGTGCGCCGATGGGCACGCCCCGACCCGGGCGCAGCGGGTCGCTGAGCGTGGCGAGGACGGTGGTCTCGGTAGGCCCGTACGCGTTGAGCATCGTGCGCCCGCGCGACCACCGGTCGGCGACGTCGACCGGCAGCGCCTCCCCGCCCGCGTCGAGCATCCGCAACGCCGGCAGGTCGTTCTCGGGCGTGACGGCCAGGACGGCGGGCGCGGTGATCGCGTGGGTGACGGCCTGCTCGCGCAGCAGCGCGGCCAGGTCCGGTCCGCCGACGACGTCGGGCGGGCAGATCACCAGGGTGGCGCCGGCGGCGAAGGCCAGCAGCAGTTCCTGCAGCGACGCGTCGAAACTCGGTGCGGCCAGGTGCAGCACGCGCGAGTCGGCGTCGGCCGCATACCGCGCGCGCAGCGTCGCGACGAGTCCGGCGAGCCCGCGGTGGCTGACGGCGACGGCCTTGGGGGTGCCGGTGGAGCCCGACGTGTGGATCACCCACGCGAGGTGCTCGGGGTGCAGCGGACGCACCCGCTCCCCCACCTCGAACGGCGCCGACGACGTCTCGCCGTCGCCCGGATCGACGCGGGTGACGCCGTCGGGCAGGGCGACGTCGTCGCCGCACACCGCGACGGGCACGTCACGCAGCAGCTCGGCGAGCCGCAGCGCCGGGGTGCCCCGGTCGATCGGGGTGTAGGCGGCGCCGGCCTTGGCGACGGCCCACAGCGCGATCACCGAGGCGGCCGAGCGCGGCAGCAGCACCGCGACCCGGTCGTCGGGTCCGACGCCGATGGCAATGAGCTTGCGCGCGAGCGCAGTTGAACGCTCGTCCAGTTCCCGGTAGGTGAGCGGGACGGCGCCGTCGCGCACGGCGACGCGGTCCGAGCCGGCGTGCGCGGTGAGCACGTCGGCCAGCAGGCACCCGCCCTCGGCCTGCGGGCCGCGCGCGGGCACGAGGCCGGCGAGTTCGTCGGGCGTCGCGAGCGGCAGATCCCCGACGGCGTGCTCGGCCGACCGCGCGAACGCGCCGAGGAAGTCCAGGAAGCGGCGGTGGTGCCGGGTGAGCGTCTCGTCGCCGTACAGCCGCGGGTTGGCCTCGAAGTCCACCCGCACGCTGCGCCCGGCGATCCCGGCGTACACGTTCACCGACAGGTCGTCGACCGGGCCGGTGGAGAGCAGGTTGTACTCGCCGGAGATGTCGCCGTACGCGTATGCCGGGTTGAACATCATCAGGTTCACCACGGGCCCGAACGCGCTGCGCGTCTCCCGGTGATCGCCGACGGCGTGCAGGTCGCGCAGCATGTCCTCGTACCGGTACCGCTGGTGCCGCAGCGCCCCGGTCAGCTCCACCTGCACGCGCCGCACCAGGTCGGCGACGATGACGTCGGGTTCCACGCGCACCCGCAGCGGCACGATGTTCGAGATCGAGCCGGCCGAGCGGCGCAGCGGTGCGGTGGTGCGGGCCGAGACCGGCAGGCTCAGCGCGACGTCCGTGGCAGCGCTCATGCGGGCCAGGTACGCCGCGAAGGCGGCGACGACGATCGGCACGTCGGTGGAGTTGGCGCTGCCGGCCAGGTCGGCCACGGCGGCGGTCACCGTGGCGGTGAGTTCCGCGCCGGCGTGCCGGCACGGCATCGTGGGCGCGGCGGATCCGGGGGCGAGCGTGACCGGCGGCGGCAGGTCCACCAGGCGCTGCGCCCAGTGCTCGCGGTCGGCGGCCTGCCGCGTGCTGCCGACGTAGGCGCGCTCGTGCTCGGCGATCTGCTCGAGGCTCAGCGCCCGGATCGGCGGCGGTTCCTCCCCGCGCGCCCACGCCGTGTACAGCTCGGCGCTGCGGCCGAGCATCACCATGCCGCCGTGCCCGTCGAGGGCGAGGTGGTGGATGTAGGTGAACAGGTAGAAGTGCTCGTCGGCGAGCTGGATCAGGGTGGTGGCGATGAGCCGGTCGCGCAGCGGGTCCACCGGACGGGTGTACGTCTCGTCCATCCACCGTCGCGCCTCGGCCTCGGGATTGTCGTGGCCGCGCAGGTCCAGGTAGCCGGGGTAGTCGTCGACGTCGGGGATCACCCGCTGGCGGGGCTCGCCGTCGACCAGCTCGAGGAACAGGGTTCCGGATTCGACCTCGCGGGCGGCCTGGTTGCAGGCGGCGCGGATCAGGTCGGCGTCGAGCGGGCCGTGCAGGTCCAGGTACTGGGCGATGGTGAACGGGACGTCCGGGGTGAGCTGCTGAGCGAACCACAGTCCACGCTGACTCGTGGACATGGCAAATGACGGCACCGCACCCCCTCGTGTTTCCCTCGAGATCGACGGGCGTGCAGTGGGGACCCATCGATCGACAACGACGTGGACGCCTCCCTGCATCCATCACCGTCGAATACATCGACCCTAACGATCCCCGGCGTTACTCACCACTCGAACCGACCAGCTGACCCGTTTCTCGGTTATGGTCACCCCGGAGGAATCGAAGGGGGCAGGACCGCGTGAACGATGTTACCGACGAGTCACTTTCGCCGGAACCAGGCCGACGCAAGGTGCGCCGGCGCAAGACCGACGAGCAGATCGCACAGGAGCGCCGCAAGCGCCGGAACATCGCGATCGGTTGCACCGCAGGAGCGGTCGTCGTCGGCGGGATGGGCGTCTGGCTGGCTTACGAAGGGCTGCAGGCCAAGTCGAGTCTCGAACAGGCCCGGGAGTACGCGACGAGTTCGAAAAATGCCCTGCTGGCCGGTGATACCGAGACGGCCCTGCGCACCGCTGGCGACGCCGACAAGTACGCGAAGCAGGCGCAGGACTCCACCCACTCGCTGCCATGGAGCATCGCCGCGGTGATCCCGTGGCTCGGCAGCCCGTTCGCCTCGAGCCAGCAGATGAGCGACGTTGTGACGGGTCTCACATCCGACGTTCTGGTGCCCGCCGTGGACGCCGGCTCGGCCGTCTCCCCCGATCAGCTGATCCTCGACGGCGCCCGCATCAACCTCGCGGCCCTGCGCGACGCCGCACCGGTCCTCGAGACCACCGCGGCCGCGGCCGCCGAACTGGACGCCCGGGCGCAGGACATCGACGGCACCTACCTGGGCCTGATCGACGACGCACGCACCCAATTGCAGGACCAGACAGGCGAATTGTCCGGTTTGCTCCACAACACTTCCCTCGCGGCCGAAATCGCGCCGGCCATGCTGGGCGCCGACGGGCCGCGCAGCTACTTCATCGGCTTCCAGACCAACGCCGAGGCGCGAGGCACGGGCGGACTGCTCGGCGGGTTCGGCATCGTGCGTGCCGCAGACGGCGCGGTACGGGTCGACGAATTATCCAGGCGCGATTTCACCGGGCCGTTCCAGCCGATCGACCTGGGCGCGGACTTCCACCGGACATACGGCCACAGTCAGCCGACAACACGCGCTGTGAACAGCAACGTTAGCCCTCACTTTCCGTACGCAGCTCAGATCTGGCAATCGCTCTGGCAGCAAGAGTCGGGCGAACGTGTCGATGGCGCTGTCGCCACGGATCCGGTCGCGCTCAGTTACGTTCTTGAGGTAGTCGGTCCGGTGGCGCTGCCCGACGGGGAAAAGATCACCGCCGACAACGTTGTGGAGCTCACTGAATCGACTGCGTACGCCCGCTTTGCCGACGACAACTCCGCCCGCAAACAGTACCTGGAGAACGTCGCAGCGGCCGTTGTCCAAAAGATGACCGGCACAATCAGCCGGCCTCAAGCCCTCCTCGAAGCGCTCGGCCGGGCAGTCAGCGAAGGCCGCCTTGCCGTGTGGAGTGCCAACCCCGACGAGCAGGGCGTCCTGGCAGCAACGCCGCTCGGTCATACAGTCCCCGATGACCCCGCGCCGTATGCCGGGGTCGTGGTTAACAACCTTGGCGGAAACAAGCTGGACTATTACCTGAAGCGGTCGATCGAATACACCGCCGGCCCGTGTGATGGCGCAACCCGGAACTCCACCGTGACGGTGCGGCTGACCAACGATCTGCCTGAGGGTGAATTCACCAACTACGTGGCAGGCATGTTTGACAACCCAGTGGGCGCACCATTTGGATCCAACCTGACAGACTTATCATTGGTTGCCACGCAGGGGGCCACCCTCGACAAGGTGACAGTAGATGGGACTGCTGCAATGAGCTTTACCGGCAAGGAATTCGGCCACCCCGTGCACAGCGTGCAGCTGCCTATCCCTCGGGGCGAAACGGCCGAGATCGTATTTCAACTGACCGAACCCACCACCGCTGGCGATGCTGTCATCCCTGTGCAACCACTGATAGATGAGCCCAAGGTGAGCGTCTCCGTACCTTCCTGCGGCTAGAAGCGGCCCACCGACTCATACCTGCCGCTTCCGACCGGCACGACGCGAACGACGCCAGGTAACCATGAATCCCCACCCCGCGATGCCGAATCCAACAAGAGAAAGTAGATCCGATTCGGTAAGGCCATGACGGGGATCAAGCACGTACAGGACTCGTCCTTCCAGCGAGCCGTTCAGCGCCAGCCAAAGGACTGAGGCGACAGACAGCGCCATGCTTGACAGTAAAACGGGTCGGGCCAGACACCACGCCGCAGAAGCGAAGAGAGAGCACATGAACACAAGACTACGAAACACCTCCGGGTTAATAAGAACACCCACCTTCCGCACTCAACCAGATCCAATCGCAGGCGATATCGCGAATCGCAGCAACAAACACCGCTGAACCTCGACGCACGTACCTAGCGGTACTGATCAGACGTTCCCTCACCGACAAAGTGCTTCACTACGGCAGGATTCCCAACTACGACCGCTCCAGCCGGAACATCCTTCGTAACAACAGCATTCGCGCCAATTATCGCGCCTTGACCGACCGTGAGACCCGTCCGAAACGGCGTAACTACGACTGCGCCAGCACCAATAGTCACACCATCGCCAATACACAGACGTGTCGCTGAGCCAGGGCGATCGCTAACCGCCAACGTGACTCTGTGCCAGATCCTCACGTTGTCCCCAATCGAAACATTAGGGTGAACCGTGACGCCGCTCCCGAAGTGCCCAAGGGAAAGACCCTTGCCTACAATAGCTTCTGGTGGCAGAACAGCTTGATTGAAGAGATAGATCATACCCTTCACTAACCTTGAAGCCCGAGAATGCCCTCGCCTCTGAAGCTCAATAGCAAGATACCAAGAACGTTCAATCAATTCGGTCAGTCCATTTCTCTATTCAAACTCGGGCTGACGATTCCCTCGCCAATTTTTGCCGTGATGAACTCTACGTAATCACGCTCCATGACACTCTCTGAGTACCGTGGAGGTAATCGTGATGACCTAGGCGGACGACCGGAATACGTCACACCCCCCGCCGTAGCGCAATCGTCCCACGCAGAACTAATGCGAGCCGGCATACAGTCAACTTCGAACACAGACGTCCGAAGATCGCTCGGAACATTGCATCCACGCGTCGTAATTACTGGAAGGCCACTCGCAAGCGCCTCAAGCAGAGAAAGAGGAAGACCTTCCACGCGGCGCGTTGGGAAGACAAATACATCCGCACCCGACAACGCTGACACCACCTCGTCTCGAGCCAGTCGACCAACAAACCTAACTCGGTCGAGGACACCCAGCCTCAACGCCAGCATCCTCAGGGAAGCGTTCTCAGGCCCATCACCGGCAATTATCAACACGCGATTACTCGATTGTCCTAACGCCAAGGCCGAGATTGCAAGATCGACCCCTTTCTGTCGATGTAGACGAGAAAGAACTAGCCCCACGCTGTCCTCCTCACCTACGCCCCAGTTACGGCGTGCAGCTTCGCGTAGGCCCGCGTCAAAGTGCAAATCGCTGACGGAAACGCCATTCGGGATCATACGCACACGCGACTCCATCACGCGGTAGGGAAAGCGCCGCAACTGCAGACTCACCTCGTCTGAGACCGCAATCACAGCGTCGAACCTCCGATATGCAACGAACTCCCGAATCGCCCTTCCAAGATTCAAGCCGATCTTCGCAACTTCCCGGAGCCCGAGTGAATTGATCGACGACCGTACTTCAGCAATCGCGGTCCCATGACATTGGGCAACAACCATCGGGCGGTTCGGCACGATCAAGAACGCCGAGCCTGCCGAACTGATGCTAACAACTGCGTCGTATGCGGAGCGCAGTCGCACCGCATACCGCAGACTCCCCGACCACCACCGAAGAGAATACCGGCCAGGCGATTTTACAGGAACCGCGAAAACAGAATCAAAGACTGAAATCGCGGACGAGTCAACAATTCCGGAGGTCGTTAAGATGGCAACGGAGCAGCCCGCGGACTTAAGGTTTCTCGCCAGGCCATCAAGCGAAAGTTCCATTCCGCCTGCACATGCATGCCCGACAGTCGAGCGAGAAACCAACAAGATTCTTGGTCCCATTCCGATTTAACCGCTCCGTTCCAGTGCCAGCGAACCGCCAAACGACACCTTATGCCCACCGTCCGTTGACGATATAGGAAACAAGAACGTTGAAATCCGCACCGCGAATGTTGCAAGGATGCAGACGATACACAGCATCAAGACATGGTGTAGATCGAAGGCATCGCCGCCCATGAGGAATCGAAGGACGAAGTACACAACAAGAGTCACTGCAATAAGATTCGTGCCAGCAGCAACCTCGATATAACCGACCGCGAATCCCACAGCGAACACAAGCGCAAATGCCACAAGAATTGATCCCATCAAGAAGTAGAAATAACCCATCCCAGACAAGAATATTCCTCCCTTGCCCCATCCGAGCAATTCCTCCGTAAGCTGGTTCCCCAACCACTGCTGCTTATCTGGATAGATTGATCGAGGGACGAGATTAACGATACCCTTCAGTGGATCAAACGCCGATCCCTCCAATCCGGAGCGCCGCGCGATAAATGCGAGCCGGATACCGTCGTAGCTATCGAGTCCGCTTCTCGCCACCGCACTGAGTGGATTACCGAATATCTCTCCAATCAGAGATGTTACAGTCTGGTTCTCTCCAGCAATCTGATTGCCGCGCCACTGAGAAATAAATGCACTGACCAAGCCCATTCCGACTCCGATTACGGCTAGCAATGCGAGTCGATACGAAGTACGCTCATTACCCCGGATTCCAAAACGTTGCGACTTCAGCGACCCCACAACAACGGCAACAAGAATCAGCAAGAACGGACTTCTAACTCCCCCAAGGAGCAGGAGTGCGCAGCCAAATAGCGAAACCGCCAATCTCCGCCGAGAACCAAAATGTCGGTATGCAAACCCCATGGATATCGAAAGAGGAAGAAACCATCCGACCATAACCTCAAGGCCCCTACCGTCCTCAGCACCTCGACTTTCTGCACCATCGGAGAGTCCCAGCCCCAGCGAAGCGAAGTACCCGACAATACCAAGAGCCACGAAGACGGTGTGTGTACGACGAACGAGTGATCCCTCACCGCTGGCAAAGAATTTGCCTTGAAAAGAGCGGCGGCCTCTTGTCATGCAGTAGATTCCGCCCCACAATGCGCCGGCACCACAGAAGGCCAGGGAGACAGACAATACAATTACATACCAGATGTTTGCGTCCAGAGCCTCGTCAATGGGGAGCCCCGCCCTGGCCAGCTTTGAGCCGACAATACCGGATGATTGGGCAAACACGGGGATAAGGACGATCGGAATAAAACCGAGCGCAATCATCAACGGCCCTACCACCGCGGGTGCCACGACATCGGAACCTGCGCAGCGGAGCCAACGAATTACCGAGTAGACAGTCGAAACGCAAAGGACGGCAAATGCCCAAACGATGAGGCTCGACGTACTGCCGTTCGTGGCGATACCGCAAATCCCCACAATCGCCAATCCGACCATCGGAAACACAGGCGAAAACGCTTGGTCCTGGATACGGCCTTTGCTCATCGAGGACCTTCCGCTTCGGCTCATCGCTCGGTTTCACGCGCGATCGACCGCGCTGGGCTCGTAGTTTGCCTGGAGGCGCGCAGCTGTGCGTAGGCGTCACCCCACGTCCAGGCTCGTGCGGTACTCTGACCATTGGTCACGATCTGGAGCCGCGCTGACTCATCTCGCAGGAGACGGACCAAGATGTCTGCAAGACTTAGCGAGTCCCCGCGATTGAAGAGAACAACGCCGCGACTACAATCGCCGATCTCTGGGATTCCACCCACGCGAGATGCAACCACCGCCGCGCGGCTTGCCCGTCCCTCTAATACGACAAGCGGGCACGGATCGTCCCATGTCGACGGAACGACCAGTATTTTCGATCTGTTCATGAATTCGGGCACGCGAGACGGGGAGAGAGGACCTAGGAACTCGACATGCAACTTGTTTGACTCGACGATGTTGCGGCATTCGAGTTCGTAATCTGATAAATTTCCCGGGAGAAATGTGTGGCCCCCAAGTACTTTCGTTCGCACTTTAGAAAGACGGACATCCGTGAGACAGTCAAGAAGTACCTTGAGCCCTTTCTCCGGGATAACTCGACCCACGTAGAGCACATCGCAATCCACTGGAGTGACCTTCGAGAATCGGGTGCTATCGACCGCATTGTTTACAACAATGACTTTGGCAGCAGTCATGCCATTATCAATTTTTGCGCGGCGGATCAGATCATTTCTTAGGTAGTCACTCACACACACAACTTGATCGAAGTTGGAGATGCACCTTCTGATACTTCTCGGAGGAACCCCACGCATCGTAGAGTTATGAAGATACAGACTAATAAAAGCGTCTGGGAACCGTTCCCTGAATGCACCGACCGCCCAAGGTCGATTATGGAGATATATTACGGCGGGTGAATCTCCGGAGTAGTCTATATCTAGACCGTCCGCGTATCCGGTTCCGAGACCTACGAGTCGTGCCTTGCCAACTAAACGCCCAATGCGAGATTCACGAATACCGTGATATCGAATTGCCCTAACGTATGGACCGGCCTGATGTTCTGCGTCGCGGTCGACAATCACAGTAGAGTCCACGCCCGATTCCTGAGCTGCCTCACTGAGCGCCTTACATACCCCGAGGATAGCCGAACCATTTTCTGCGATGTATCTGTCGCCTCGTGGCACTACATGCCATTCGGTCCACTGAGCGGCGTGCCTGCCGGCCCATTCTTCAGCCATGTGCCATAACCTCCTGGGCCAATCTGCCAAGCTCTCTGAAGTGCGTTGCATTAGAAAACCGTTCGGACGCGAAGTGGTCTAGTTCGTGCCACGAAGTTTCCAAAACGGATTTCCCGCACGACACCAACGCACCGACTGATTCATCCTCGGCGAGATATCCGTTTACCCCTGGAGTTACGGTCTCCAAATAGCCGCCGACCGGCGTTGCAATAATTGGTGTACCCTCATAGTTCGCCTCGGCGGCAGTCAGGCCGAAATCCTCAAATCCCGTAAGAATCAGAGCGCGTGCATTCCGATAAAGAGAACGCAGGACTCCGTCGTTGACTCGGCCGACTCCATATGTCCATTTCCCGTCCGAATAGCCTTCGCTACCCGATCCGGCGACGACTAGAGGTATTCCCAAGATCCGCGCGCAATTCGAGGCCAAGTCGACGTTCTTGTAGCCTCGCGGTCGAGCCACGGTGAGGATGTACTCGCTGGGTACCACCGCCGGAAGGTCTTCATACTGCGCCGCAATAGCATTAACTGGTGGATTCACGACAGGCGCATCGATCCCATACGCGTTGCGCAGTCGATCTTGAGTGACTCGACTGTTCGCGACAAAGGATGTCGCTGGGCCGACATCGATCTTGTCGAGTGCTTTCAGTATCGGCGTCGCAAGAGCTAGTCCGATTCGTTTGGGGATTGATAACCCCATCCTATAGTGGTTTGCAGCGTAAAGCCAGCGCGCGGGACTGTGAAAGTAGACGATCGCAGGACAATCACGGTCAAACAGGTGCGCAAAACCGGAGGTACTGATAATCGCGAGGTCAGCATTCTGGATTCTCGTCCGACGACTCAGCGACGGAAGGACCGGCAACAGCGGTTCAATATTTCGGAAAATCGACTTATTCGGAAGCGCTGTGTGGATGATTCGGTTGGAGAACGTCGGAAATGTCGCCTCGGGATTGTAAGCGAGCGTTGATATTCTTGCCTTCGGAAACTGACGTGCCCAGACTTCAACAACGCGTTCAGCACCGCCGCACTGCAACAAATAGTCATGCGCTATAGATACGTTTACACGATCCAACTCATTCATATGCATCCTCCCCGAATGCAGTACGCTCCCTCAAAGTTTGCTGATGCGCACGACGCATAAACAGAATCGCAGTAGTAGCCGTCACCATTTGGGCTGCGGTTGCAATTATCGCGGCGTCGACCGCGTCGATTCGCCGCCATCCCCATCCGAAGCAAAGCAGAGTAAGTGCAATTCCGGAGGCGTAGGACACGGACGACCACGCTGGTCTTCCAATTCCCGCAAGATAGGAAACCGCAATTGCAGTGATACCGCCAAATATGGTTCCGATACACAGGACTACTGTAGGCGCTACGGCGCCGTTGAATTGGGGACCAAATAGAACTGGGATAGCAGGACGGGCAAGTATCGCACCAAGGGTAGAAGCCGCAGCACACGTCAAAATCGGAAGCGTTGCCCGCCTTAGAGCGCTCAACGTCGTGTGGCCTTGAGTGGCGTCCGTGAGGATGTTGCGCGCACCGACGGCAGCTGCGATCATAGGTATCTCCGCTACCGTTACCGCGACCGAGTAGTATCCGAGTTCCTCCATCGAGCCTGATATCGGAAGCATTATCTGGTCAAGCCGGGCACTCGCTGTCATTGCTACGGCCGCTGCCGCGCTCACCCATGCAAACCGGAGGAATTCTGACAAACCAACAGTGTGTCGTTCGACGTTCGCCGATGACTGTGTCGGATAAAGGAGTACACCGTAGGCCAATATTCCGGCACCGAGGTATGCAGTTGCGTATAACGTCGAACTGGTGATTCCGAAGCCGGCCAAGCCAAGTACTGTGGTAAGTCGCAATATCGCGGACGTTGCGCGTTCCGCGTCCAGTACTGCCCAGTTCGCTGCCGCTGCGTGCTGCGCACGGCGACAGCTTGCCAAGGCGCCCACAATCACTGTTGTCCAGAGTAGGAGAACCTGGCTTTCGGGCAACTGGGAATCAGATGTGAGTATTCCTGCGTACCAGGCGAGGCACAGATATACGGTCAAGGAAGATACCGCTACCACCGAGTATGCGATCTTCATTGTGCGATCGCTCGGATTACCTCGATTGAGAAAGTAGACGATGGCGGTGGGAACACCGAGCGCAGCTACGCTATCGGCCATTGTTAGCGGTTGGAGGAGTGCAGCCAGTTCCCCCCGTCCGTTCGGACCGAGCATACGAGCCAGTACGGGCCCCGTCATCAATCCTACGGCGGGGTTCATGCCATATGCGAGTATGCTCCGAAGTGACGAGAAATTGGATATGCGCTTTCGCGCCCGTGTCGTCAGGGTCTGGTTGCGCACGTCAAATCACCGATCAAGGATTCGATCTGTCGCATCCTAGATGACCATGAGTTAGCGCTGGCAGTCCGCTGTCGTGACGCGATGACGTCCGAATGCGGAATCTGAATATTGTTCTTCACGCTCTCTAGAAACCCCGCACGATCGGCGATTTCGACGCTCGACGAAATATTCGCAAGGCTTGGCAATGGAGTGGCTACAACCGCGAGCCCAGCGGCGAGGTACTCGTAGACCTTCATTGGAAAGACACCATTGGTGTAGCCGTTGGAAACGTACGGAATCAGTCCCACTGTTGCGGAATTGAGCGCGTTCGCAAGTGCGGCTGGCCCCAGGTTGCCGAGGTAGTGAACGTTACGGTGTCGAAGAAGGGCGTCAACCTGTGTGCCCCCCTTCGTTCCATCAACATCCCGTGGACCTGCGATCGCGAGTTCAACTCCGGAATCCGCCAGATTTTGTAGCAGCACAAAATCGACTTTCTGAGGTGTCAGATTTCCTGCAAATATCGCTTTCGGGCGTCGCTCGACAGCAGTAACGCTTGAGATTCCATCGAAATCAGCCACGTTTTCCCACAGACGAACCGACCGCGCACGCTGAGTATTCTGCAGGTGATCCCGGACGCCAACGCTACTCGCGACAATTGCATCGACTTTCGCGACTAATTGCGACTCTTTTGCAAGAATGAGATCGGATGGAACTCCATGAAGTTTATGTAGGAGGTCAACGCTGTGGTATATGGTCCGATGAGCGAGGTCTTCGATGCCGTAGGTCAGAGGGCTGAAGGTCCACAATATTGCACTCTCAATGTCTGGCACAATGCGCCTGAGCTGGTTTCGGAGAAGGGCGCGATTAGTCCGCCTTATGACTGAACTGGTGTGCACCGGAATTACCTGCGGATCGATCTGGCGCGGCGAGCCAGGCTCGCACGTATGATCCTCCCGGCTCCGCGGTGTGAAACGCCGAGTTGCGTGCTTTATTCTCGTGGACAAACCGGCCGCGATGCGGCGAGCATCTGCGGAATTGAGATTTGGAGTCCGCAGCCCCATCGAATTGACATAGTATACATCTCGGTCTTGCGCCAGACGTGAAGCAATGTGCTGCTTATTCGTCCACACTGGTGCCTTGAAGTCCGCGGTTGACAAGACGATCACCGGAGGATTCTGCGGTTCCCTCGTCATTAGTGATTTCCCGTCTTTCTATGAATTTGCATCGCGTCATGTTTGCGCTGAAGTGGTCCGTTGGAGCAACTGGAATGACGCTGTACCTATCTGCCCACACCCCGGTAGTTCCACCCTTCACTGCGCCACTGTTGGGGATCGAGGCAATTCCGGCCGTCGATAATAGACGGCTGCCTGACATACGTCCGCAAATCTGCCGGGGTCAGCTCGCGAAAGTGCCGCCATTCGGTGAGGACAGCTACAACGTCTGCGCCATTGCACGCTTCTTCTATGCTCGCCGCGTATTCAAGCGTCGGGAACACGACTCGTGAGTTTTCGATGGCCTCTGGATCGAAGACAGTTACTGATGCGCCCTGCAGTTGCAGCTGGCCGGCAATGTTCAGCGCTGGAGAATCCCGAACATCATCAGAATTTGGCTTGAATGCTGCTCCCAGCACAGCGATTCGTGTGCCCAGAAGCGAGCCGCCGACTGAATCCCGAACGATCTCAACCATTCGAGTTCGTCGTCGCATATTTATGTTGTCGACCTCGCGCAGGAAGGTGAGCGCCTGATCTGCTCCCAGTTCGCCTGCTCGAGCCATGAACGCTCGGATGTCCTTGGGCAGACATCCCCCTCCGAAGCCAACACCAGCGTTCAAGAACTGGCGACCGATCCGTACATCAAAACCGATGGCATCGGCCAAAACTGTTACATCTGCGTCTGCCGCTTCACACACCTCTGCCATTGCATTGATGAATGAAATTTTTGTCGCGAGAAACGCATTTGCGGAAGTTTTTACGAGTTCTGCGGTCGCCAAATTGGTGACCAAGAACGGAGTGCCCTCGTCGAGCAGCGTCCGGTAGACTTCACGGGCCGCGGTTTCAACGTCATCGGCCTGACCGTCTGCAACGCCGAGGACCAATCGATCGGGATGTAAGGTGTCCTGGACGGCGAACCCTTCTCGAAGGAATTCTGGATTCCAGCCCAGCCCGATGGATTCGCCAGCAGGCGCTAGTGCCCGTACGTGCGCGGCCAATCGTGATGCCGTACCTACTGGAACTGTCGACTTACCGAGTATTATCGCCGGCCGGGTGAGTAACGGTGCAAGGGATTCAATGACAGCGTCCACATAGGTGAGGTCGGCGGCGAATTCCCCCTTTTTCTGGGGCGTACCCACAGCGATAAAGTGCACATCCGCAAACTCGGCAGCGTCCTGATATGACGACGAGAACCGCAGCCGACCTGCCTTCAGGTTGCGCTTCAGGACGTCCTCAAGTCCCGGCTCATAGAACGGCACCTCACCCGCTTCGAGTTTGGCGAGCTTGCCTGCGTCTACATCAACCCCAATGACTTCATGTCCCAATTCGGCCATACAGGCGGCATGTGTCGCCCCCAGATATCCAGTGCCAAATACGGCGATACGCATCACCAGTTACCTCGCCATTTCGTCTTGCAGCTGATTTCAGTACGCGCCATCGCTACCGACTACTGCGCGAACGGTCTTTGCGATAATCAACAGATCACTGATCATGGACCAATTCTCGACATACGACAGGTCAAGACGCACGGACTCATCCCAAGACAGGTCGGAACGTCCGCTAACTTGCCAGAGTCCCGTCACGCCGGGTCGAACGAGGAGGCGACGACGGATCACTCCGTCGTAGTTCTCCACCTCGCGGCGGAGGGGCGGCCGGGGCCCAACGACGCTCATCTCGCGACGGACGACGTTGATGAACTGAGGAAGTTCGTCAACGCTGTATCGACGAATGAACTTGCCGACACGGGTGATCCGCGGGTCGTCGCGCATCTTGAACAAGAGCCCAGCACCCTCGTTTCGATCAAGGAGCGCGGTCACCTGCTTGTCGGCGTCGGTCACCATCGACCGGAACTTGATCATGCCGAAGGGCTCGCCGTCGAGACCGATGCGTTCGGAGCGATAGAACACCGGGCCCTTGCTGTCCAGCTTGATGGCGAGCGCCACGAGAGCGAACACGGGAGCCAACAGCAAGAGAGCCGTGAGCGAGAAGGCCAAGTCGAACGCGCGCTTTCCGCTTCGCTTGGCGCCGTGGTAGCTGGGCTTCTCGACATGTATGAGCGGCAGGCCGGCAACGGGTCGCATCTCCATACGCGGACCCGCAACGTCCACGACGCCGGTGGCGACGACGAGATCGGCCTCGTACGGTTCGAGTTCCCAGACCAGGTCGCGGATGCCCTCGTGGCCGAGGGTTTCGGTGGCCGTCACTACAACGGTGTCTGCGCCCGACTCGGCCAGGGCGTCGACGACCGAACGTTCGTCGCCGTAGATCGCGACCCGGTTTCCGTCCACCTCGATGGACTCACCGCGTGCGCCGGCATAGCGCGGAACGCAGACACCGACGACTCGATAGCCGTCGGATGCTCCGCGCTGGAATGTCCGCGTCATGAGGCGTACCGCGTGCTCGCCACCGACAACGAGGACCGACGTCTGGAACTCGCCGCGGCTCCGCTTTCGTGCCACGACGCGCCGCCACATCCATCGACTGAAGATGAGCATCATGAGCCCGGCAGGCAGCGCAATGGCGAGGTAGCCGCGGGCCAAGTCGAGCTTGAATACCAGCGAGACGATCGCGATTGCACCGAAAAGCCGCAGCGTTCCGGAAATTACGCGCTGGTACTCCTCGTACCCGCTGCCGATGACGCGGCGCGACCGGGTGCGGAAGAGTGCGAGAGTCCCGATCCACCCCGCAGCCAGACACACCGACACGACGGCGTAGTTCACCTCACTGAACGAGGTTGCCGCGAGCAGATCGGCGTGCCCGAAGCGCACGACGTGCGCCAGGACGACTGCCAAGACGACGATGACGCTATCGGTCCAGAAGAGACGGCGGACGTACCCGCTCTGCCACGACCATCGGGTGTTGCCGGAGCGGTCTCCGACCAGATAGGGGCCGTGCCTTGCCGGCACCTCCGTCGTGGAGTCGGCCGCGGCTTGCACCCGGTCCGACTGGTCCACTGCTGATTCCATTCCGTTCCCTCCCCGAGCCCCACACGGGCGAGGTGCCCGTACTGGTGCGATCACCTCGGGCGGAACACGCGGACGGCATCGATGGTGTGCAACTACCTCCCCGTACCGCACACATCTCAAACCTGCGTTGCCCTCGGTAAGGAACATATTGGGACATTCAGCAGCGACTTGCATCTCGATCGGGACACGGCTGAGACCGGTGATGCCACACGTTGACCTGCGAAGACTGCCTACTTCTCAGTAGCTTCTCAGGAAGTACCAGGTCAGACGGTTTGTTACCCCCGTAGACGCGTATGCCATTCGGTCGCAAGCGATTCGTCGTTACAGTGTGAAATGTCACACACGGCTATTCCGCATCGCCGGGCGGGCCCCGAGTTGGACGCACGACCAATTCACAGGAACGTACAGGCGGTAGGGTCAAAAGCTGATACAGAACCGGTACTCTTCGTGCCAGGATTTCGAATCTTTCAGCGGATGATCCTGGCCCGTTCCCGGGCACGGCCGCGCGAGGCGGTCACTCGAACGTCGGCCGGCACGTCCGACTTGCCTTGACCCGGAGCAGCCTTCGACGGAGCGTGAGCGTCAGCCCGGGCGTCCCACTGAGTCGTACGAGCGAAGTCGCGAATTTCGCCCGATGGGTTAAACTTCGCACAATCGCGCATTCCTGCGGTGACTCCCCCGCCCCGCAACGGCTCGGTGCGTGCCTATTCCGAGCGACATTCTTTATGACATGAGTACCTCCCGCAGACGAATATCCGATTTGCCCTATTCGAGAGACGAGGTGTCGCCATGGGCGAATTGATCGCCGAGAATCCGTGCGTATTCAAGACCGCGGTGGTGCCGGCTGCCGGTATGGGCACGCGGTTCCTGCCCGCCACCAAGACGGTCCCCAAGGAACTCCTGCCCGTCGTGGACACCCCCGGTATCGAACTGGTCGCGTCGGAGGCCGCCGAGTCGGGTGCGGGCCGCCTGGTGATCGTCACCGCGCCGGGCAAGGCCGGCGTGGTCGCGCACTTCGTCGAAGACCTGGTCCTCGAGAATCACCTGGCGGCGAAGGGCAAGCACCACCTGCTCGAAAAGGTGCGCAAGGCACCGAGTTTGCTCGACGTCGAATCCGTCGTGCAGGCCGAGCCGCTCGGACTCGGGCACGCCGTCGGGTGCGCCGAACAGGCTCTCGACGACGACGAGGACGCCATCGCAGTCCTCCTTCCCGACGACCTCGTCCAGCCCTGCGGCGTCCTCGAGGTGATGGCCCGGGTGCGCGCCAAGCGCGGCGGCACCGTCCTCTGCGCCATCGACGTGCCCAAGTCTCAGGTCAGCTCGTACGGCATCTTCGAAGTCCAGGAGGTTCCCGGTGTCGCGAACCCCGATGTGATGAAGGTGCTCGGCATGGTCGAGAAGCCGAAGCTCGAGGACGCGCCCTCCACCCTCGCCGCGGCCGGGCGCTATCTTCTCGATCGCGCGATCTTCGATGCGTTGCGTCGCGTGACGCCCGGAGTGGGCGGGGAACTCCAGCTCACCGACGCCATCGCACTGCTGATCGACGAGGGCCACCCCGTCCACGTCGTCGTCCACCGTGGTTCGCGGCACGACCTCGGCAATCCCGGCGGCTATCTACGTGCCTGTGTCGACTCCGCCCTTGCCAGCCCGGAGTACGGCCCGATGCTGCGGTCATGGCTGACGGACCGGCTCAAGCAGATCGATCCCGACGCCGCGCCCGACGCCCTGCAGTAAGGGTCGGCCACCCGCGGACCTGTCGGTCCCTTCTACCGGCCCATGCCGTGGTAGCGCCAGCCGTGGGAGCGCCAGCGCTGGGCGTCGAGGCAGTTGCGCCCGTCCAGCACGGTGCGCGCCCGAACGACTGCGCCGATCTCCTCCGGGTCCAGGTCCTTGAAGTCCTGCCATTCGGTGAGCACCAGCACCGCGTCGGCGCCCTTGCACGCTTCGGGGATGTCGGCCGCATAGGCGAGGGTGGGGAACAGCCGTCGAGAGTTCTCCATTGCCTTCGGATCGAAGACCGTCACGGCTGCGCCCTGCAGTTGGAGTTGGCCGGCCACATTGAGTGCCGGCGAGTCCCGGACGTCGTCCGAGTCGGGTTTGAAGGCCGCGCCCAGAACTGCGATCCGGGTGCCCAGGAGGGATCCGCCGCAGGCTTCCCTCGTCATCTCCACCATGGTGCTGCGGCGCCCCATGTTGATGCCGTCCACCTCCCGGAGCAGGTGGAGAACGTTGTTGGCGCCGAGCTCGCCGGCCCGCGCCATGAACGCCCGGATGTCCTTCGGGAGGCACCCTCCTCCGAATCCGAGTCCCGCATTGAGGAATCGCCGTCCGATCCGGGCGTCGTAGCCGAGCGCATCGGCCAGTTCGACCACATCCGCGCCACTCGCGTCGCATACCTCGGCGACGGCGTTGATGAAGGAGATCTTCGTTGCCAGGAACGCGTTCGCGGCGGCCTTCACGAGTTCGGCGGTGGCGATGTTCGTGACCAGGAAGGGCACGCCGTCGGCGATCTGGCACGCGTAGAAGTCGCGCAGCATCGATTCGGCTTGCCCGCCGCGACTGCGGTCGACCCCGACGACCAACCGGTCCGGGGTGAGGGTGTCGCGCACGGCGTACCCCTCGCGCAGGAACTCGGGGTTCCACGCCACCTCGACGTCGTCGCCGGCCGGTGCGGCGCTCCGGGCACGCTCCGCCAGTTGCTCGGCCGTTCCGACCGGCACGGTCGACTTCCCGACGATCAGCGACGGACGGGTCAGGAGCGGGGCGAGCGCGTCGACGACCGCATGCAGCTGGGACAGATCCGCGGCGAACTCGCCGCTCTTCTGCGGGGTGCCGACGCCGATGAAGTGCAGGTCCGCGAAGTCGGCGGCTTCGGCGTAGGACGTCGTGAAACGCAACCGTCCGCTCTCGAGGCTGCGCCGCAGTACCTCGTCGAGTCCGGGCTCGAAGAAGGGCACCTCCCCCGCCGTCAGCTTCGCGATCTTCCCGGCGTCGATGTCGACGCCCAGGACGTCGTGCCCCAGTTCTGCCATGCAGGCGGCATGAGTGGCGCCCAGGTATCCCGTGCCGAAGACTGTGCAGCGCATGCTCTCAGAGGTACCCAGTACGGGTGTGCAGCACACCGATGCACGCTGAGGGCTGAACCAACAGTGCATGAAGAGTTGGCGCTATCGGCCGGTTCAGACCGACCCGGTCCGAACCGACGGAGTCGCTACGAACACCATCGCGTCAGAACTCGCGGCCTGGACGACGAGTTCGGGGTCCGAGGCCGCAGCCCACGCCGCTTCCCCCCGCTGGAGGTTCAGCACCCGGTGGCCGCACCGCAGCTGCACTGTTCCCTGCACGCACAGCAGGATCCGCGGGGTCGAGCCGCCGATTCGGGTGGTGGCGGGTCCCGACGTTCCCGACTCGTCCAGCGCCACCCGCCACAACTCGAACTCGCGCACGGGCGGTGCGTACAGGCGTTCGTGTCCGTCGCGGCGGGCGCGCACCCACGGCACACCGACCGAGTCGAAGTCGAGCACGCGCAGCAGTTCCGGTATGTCCACGTGCTTGGAGGTGAGCCCGCCGCGGAGCACGTTGTCCGAGTTCGCCATGATCTCCACGGCGGTGCCCCGCAGGTACGCGTGCAGGTTGCCCGCGGGGAGGAACAGGGCGTCGCCCGGTTCCATGCTCACCCGGTTGAGCAAGAGGGAGGCGAGGACGCCGGGGTCCTCCGGATAGGCGAGCCCGAGCTCGAGGGCGGTCCGCGCCGCGGCGGTGAACTCGTCCTCCGACCCGGATCGGTCCTGCAGGTAGCGCTCGCAGCCCGAGAGGACGGCGTCCGTCAGCCCGACGAGCGATTTGGTCGGCAGCGTCATCCATGCGGTGAACAGGGCGCGCAGTCCTGTCGCATCGAGATTGTCACCGAGTTCGGAGGCGTACGGCGTCAACTCCGACACCCCGAGGTCGCGGAGGAACTCGACCGTCTCGGCCGGTGGCCGGAATCCGGCCAGCGCCTCGAATCGACTCAGCGCGACGACCATCTCGGGCTTGTGGTTGTCGTCGCGGTAGTTCCGGTGCGGGGCGTCCAGCGGAATGCCTGCCGCGTTCTCGCGCGCGAACCCCTCCCGGGCCTGCGCCCGGCTCGGGTGCGCCTGCAACGAGAGCGGCTGCTCGGCGGTGAGGACCTTCAGCAGGAACGGCAGCCGGCCGTCGAACTGCCGAGCACAGTCCGGCCCGAGCTGACCTTCGGGGTCGCGCGCGATGAGATCGCACAGCGGCACCGTGGCATCCCCGGTGTCCACCGTCGCCGGGGCCACCGGATGGGCACCGAGCCACAGCTCGGCCTCCGGCTCCTCGGTCGGCGCGGGCCGGCCGGTCAGCTCGGCCAGCGCGGTGTGCGAACCCCACGAATAGTGTCGAACGGCCCCGCGAAGCGGATACATCGAACTCCTCCCCGAAACCGGATCAGCTTGTCCTGCAAGTCACTACACGTCGGTGGAGAACCGGACGCCGCCGTCCGGCAGCACGACTCCCGGCCACACCCGCGCCCCGCGCAGCAGCTCGCAGCGGGCACCGACCTCGGCGCCGTCGCCGATCACCGCGTCGCGGACGAGTGCGCGCGGCCCGATGCGGGCTCCGAATCCCACGATCGAGCGCTCCACCACCGCCCCGGCGTCGATGCGCGCGCCGTCGAACACCGCGACACCGTCCAGGCGGGCACCGCCGCCGACCACGACGTCGCGGCCGATCACGGTCCCACCGATCAGCATCGCGCCGGGCGCGACCCGAGCGGTGGGGTGCACGCGGGACTCGCCGCACTCCCCCGCGAGCGCCGGCGACGGCGCGATGCCACGCACCAGGTCGGACGAACCCTGCACGAAGTCACCGGGCGTGCCCATGTCCCGCCAGTAGGCGGCGTCGACGTGACCGAACACGCGTGCGCCGTCCACGAGCAGCGACGGGAACACCTCGCGCTCCACCGAGACGGGACGTCCGGCGGGGATCTTCTCGATCCATTCGCGGCGGAACACGTAGCAGCCCGCATTGATCTGATCGGTCGGCGGATCCTGCGTCTTCTCCAGGAACGCCGTGACCCGTCCTTCTGGATCGGTGGGCACGCACCCGAAGGCGCGCGGATCGGCGACGCGCACGAGGTGCAGCGTCACGTCGGCGTCGTTGGTCTCGTGGGTGCGCAGGATCTCGCGCAGGTCGCTGCCGCCGAGCACGTCGCCGTTGAACACCATGACGTTGTCGGCGCGCAGCTGCGGGAGCACGTTCCGGATTCCGCCGCCGGTGCCGAGCGGTTCGGTCTCGGTGACGTACTCGATCTCGAGGCCCAGGCTCGTGCCGTCACCGAAGTGCTCCTCGAAGACCTCGGCCCTGAACGAGGTGCTGAGCACCACGTGAGTGATGCCGGCCGTCCTGATCCGAGCCAGCAGGTGCGTCAGGAACGGCACGCCGGCGGTGGGCAGCATGGGCTTGGGAGCCGACAGGGTGAGGGGACGCAGTCGTGTCCCCTTGCCTCCGACCAGGATCACCGCATCCGGTGCGTGTTCTGCATTCATGATTCCCCG
Organism: Rhodococcus ruber; assembly: GCF_016804345.1. Lineage (NCBI taxonomy): Bacteria > Bacillati > Actinomycetota > Actinomycetes > Mycobacteriales > Nocardiaceae > Rhodococcus > Rhodococcus ruber. The sequence continues at coordinate 4,753,597 of NZ_CP044211.1, forward strand.
GTGCGACGCACGAGCGAGGCGTGCGCGCACGAAGTCGTCGTCCCGGAAGCACGCCGTGGCGACATCCCGTCGGGGATGCCGCCAGCGGGCGCTCGGGATCAGCTCTGCGAGAGGTCCGGCAGTCCGCCGAAGAGATCGATCACGAGACCGATCAGCTCCTCGGGGGTGTCGATGATGTCGTCGGTGCTCGGCCCGTCCTCGGTCTCGGACTGCGGCACGGTGCCCTCGGACTTGGTCGGCGCGGACTGGGCGGCCGGGGCCGCGGGCGCCGGTGCGGCGCCGTCACCGGCGATGTTCACGACGATCGGATCCTGGAACGGCGCTCCGGAGCGGAGGCCGACGTTGTCCCACTGGGTGCCGGCGGCGTCCTGGCAACCCCAGTACACGTAGTAGGTGCCGGCGGCGATGGGCTGCGGGCCCTGCGAGACGGGCTGCCCGTCCTGCACGAAGGTGATCGCGGAGGTGCTGGTGTTCTCGATGGAGAACTTCGAGCCCGGGGCCTGCGCGTCCGCGCGGCCCGACGGGTCGGCGGCGTCGAGGCCGCTCTGCTTGGTCGACACGTACGACACGCAGGTGACGCCGGCGGACACGTCGACCCCGGCAAAGTCGAAGTCGACGGTGATCGAGCCCGGCGTGCCCGAGGCCGAGACGTTCGGATTGCCTGCGGCGGACGCGGTCCCCGGCACGCACAGCGCGAGCGCTCCCACCCCGGCCACGGTCACGGCAGTCTTCTTCAGAACGGATTGCATCAAAGCTCCCTCGAGTACGGCGTCTCCGCGAGAAGTCGCGGCGTCCACTTCGACCCCCCGGTCGGAATGTTCTGGGACACCGTAACCCGAGGCGGCCTCACATGCGAGTCGGTCGGTCTGTTTCCGGCGGCGCCCCGCGCGCCCGCACCCCCGCCTCCAATCTGCACTCTCGGTGTCGTTTCAGCGGACTATTCCAGCCCGCGCCCGTCGCCGCGGACGAAACGATGGACTCTGCCGGCATCGTTTAGGGTTCGACGCATGGACATCGTCTTGTGCCTGTTGGTTCTGTGGGCAGCGCTGTCGGTGCTGGTCGCGGTCGTGGCCGGTGACGCCGTCCGGCTCCGGGAGGAACGGTCCCGCCCGACGCGCGCCGCGGAAGCGCCCGCCGAGCCGGCCGAGACCGAAACGATCCTTTGGGCCCCGGTCGGGGTCTGAGCACGTCCGCGGCAGCTGCGTCTGGCCCTATCCCGCCACGGCGAGGGGCGCCGGGTCGGCAGCGCCGATCACTCCGCCCGGCGCGGGAAGCGGAACCAGAGCGCACTGACTGGACCCGGACGTGAGGGCGCAGATCGCGGCGGGAAGAAGGTGGGGAAGCAGATCGGTGCTTCCGGTGGCCGCAATTGCGGTGGCCGGTACGGCGACGGTGATGGCGGCACAGCCCAGGATGCCGGCGAGAAGACGCTTCACGAAGACCTCGATTCGAAGAGGGAAAGACCTGACGGTCGGTTGAATCGGGCAAATCCCCGAAACGTTACATCGGCGAAGAACGAAGCCGCGCAGAGTTCCCAGGGCACGGCAGCACCTTCGGCCTCGGATCCGCCCGCCCGAAACCACAAGAGCGATAACGGGAATCGAGGATCTCGGGTGACCGTTCGTTACGCTCCGCTCCCCCGGTCCGCGTGCCCGAGATCCCGTTCGGGATCGACGACGTCGCGCACCCGCTGCTTGAGCGTGACGATGTCGGGGAAGCCGCCGTCGGTCTTGCGGTCCCACACCGTCCGGTCGCCGGCGGTGACGACGAAGATCCCGCCGGTGCCGGGCACGAGCGCGACCTCGCCGAGATCGGTGCCGAAGGTGTTGAGCAGTTCCTGCGCCATCCACCCGGCGCGCAGCAGCCAGTTGCACTGCGTGCAGTAGGTGATGGTGATGCGGGGTGCGGTGCGCGGCTCGGTCACCGCCCGAGCGTATCGGCCGGCCGCTCGAAGAAGGTGAGGCCCCGCCGACCGTGGTGGCGAATCGGCGGGGCCTCGACGCGAGCCGGTGATGGGGGGTAACCGGCTCGCGAGTTGTCGCCTTCGCAGGGGGGACAGGAAGGCGACACAGAGACACTAGTCCGATAGATAGTTACTCGCGAGTACAAATGATCTTGTGCCGGTCGGGGCCGTTCCGCGGGTCAGGACTGGGCGCTGTGACGGTCGCGTTCGCGCTCGGCGCGCTGGATCTCGACGAGGGATTCCTCGGTGTCGGCCACGCGCAGCACCTTGCCCAGCACCAGGCCGATCGCCACCGAGACGATCAGCCAGGCGACGAGGATCGCCGCAACCCACCACCACATACACCCAGTGTGTACGAAGTTCGTCGCCGATGGGTAACGCGGACGCAAGTGTGACCGATATTGCGTCGCCTAAGGCGAGGTGGTGAAGTATGCCCGCACGACCCCGACCACGTTCGGTGCGGGGAAAACCTCGTCGGGGTTGCCTAGTCCCCCTACCTTGACGGTCCACTGCCGGGTTCCGGTGTCGACCGCGGGGCCATCTGCGGCGAGGACGTAATAATCCGCGCCTTCGCAGTGATACGCGCCGACCATACCGTCGGCTCGCCCGCCCCACGCGCCGCCGTGTCTGCGGAAGCAGTGGGTGCCGTCGTCGAGTTCGATCCACTCGGGCGCCACATCTGTCGCGGCAGGCACTGGGCCGAGGGGCTCTTCGAGCCGGTACTGTAAGAACTCCTGCTTCCATACGTCGATCCCGCAGGTCAGAGATCTGCGGTCTGGATGGATCCAGCAGGTGTGTGCGCTGTCTGCAGTGGAACCGCAGGACACGATATCGGCGCCGCGCGAGGATACCGACGGATAGGGGTACTGGCAGTCGATGACCGTCCGTCGCGGGTTGCGCGCGCTCCACCCGGGCAGTGGGGTACCGGTGCGGTCGACGGCAACGACATCGATGACCTCCGTGTCTGCCACCGGACGGCTCACGATGATTTGGTAGCCGTTGTGATCTATGCCTTCCACCGCGCCGACAATGCCATCGATGACGGTGCGCACCCCGTCCACCACCCACAGGACCGGGGCTACGATGGTCGACAGGATCGGGCCCAGATCCGCTTCCTCGAGTGCAAGTTCGGCACAGTCCAGCGCCATGTTCAATGCGGTGGCGAAGAACTGCGTCAGCTCGCCCGCACCGGCGGGATCCGAGGCCGCCAGTTTGCTGAACGAGCTCAAGCAGGTAGCGCCCTTCATCGCCTCGAGGAACTTCTCGGCGCCGGCGCGCCCGCCCACCCGCTCGATCGCCATCGCGTAGGTGCCGACGCCGAAGTCGAGCGCAGTCAGCAGGTAGCTCGCCGGGTCCGGCTTGATCATCACCCCGTCGGATGCCCGGCGCCCGACGAGGTCGAACTCGATCTCACTGCCCGCGGGTAGCAGCTCGACGCGATTGCCCAATCGGCTCGGTGCGGGACGTAGCAAGTCGGCGGCGTGCCCGATCCAGTCCTTACGGTCCGTGCCGGTGAACTCCAGGCCGGGAGTGTATTCCACCGAGACGCCGTAACCGCGCGCATTCACCGCCTTCAACAGCGGCGACTCCTTGTCCTGGCCGAGACACCAGTACACGCGCTTGCCCTGATCGCTGGTCACATCGAAGCCTGCCTTACGGACCTCGTTCTCGCCGGGGCATGTGGGCGGTGACCCGTATCCGAGGCTCGCGATGTCGTCGAATCGTCCGCGCAGCCACGTAGCCGCCGACGCGCGCACGTCGTTCCAGCGGTCGACCAGCCAGAACGAGAAATGATCGGTCGTGACGATGATTTCGCCGTTTTCATAGCGCACGGCGGTAGCCACGGTCGGTTCGGACTCCGGGCTCTCGGCATAGGTGACCGTCGGAACCGGTTCACCTGGTTCGAGTTCGCCCACCGGAAAACGCAGGGTAGCGTCACCGGTCAGCTCGGCCCCGTCGAGTTCGATCGACCAACCGCTGCGGCCGTCCGGCGTGGTGGCCGCGTCGATGCGCAGCTCGCCGTCCGAGTCGACCGAGGAGCCTGGAATTTCGACCGTCACGCCGCCATCGACAGAACGCCACGTCGTCTGCTGTTCCGGCGAGACCTCGATCTTCTCGACCTCGGGTTTGCCCGAGCAACCGGAGATCACGAGAAACGAACACAGCGCGGCGCCCAATACTGCCCGGAAACCGGTTCGACCCCACTTCATTTCGGTGAGACTAGCCGAAATGTTGCCACCCAGTCTCAAATGAGACGGTCAAGAGTTCTCACCGCGTCGATTCCGACGAGTTCTACCGACTCCTCGGGGGTGAGGTCATCTATGACGCGAACCTGGTCGCCGAGCGCCTCCAACAGTGTGGGGCCACTACAACTACGATCGAGTCCACCGTGCCCTGGCCGGTCGAGCACCTTACGAATGCCTCCGCAAGAAGACACGAGACCTGCTGTCGTAGGTCTCCGTCAGAAACACGCCCAAGCGCGATGTTGCTCCACTTGTCCCACATTTCGTACCGATCAACCGTAAAGTCCCCGACGTGCCGACCCAGACAATTCGCCGTGCCGGACACGCACTCCTCGTTCCCGCCCTCGCCGCGCTGACCGTGCTGGCCGCAGCTCCTGCCGCCGCGCAGGACCCCGTCGACCCGCCCGGCGACGTCGTCTTCGGCACGCAGACCCTGGGATTCGGCGACACCGTCGCCTTCCGCGGCCACAGCGACACCGCGACCCTCACCGTCCCGGTGCCGGACGGGCTGCGGCCCGCCGCGTTCGACACGACGGTGCAGATGCCCGCCAACGTCTCCCGCGGCTGGATCGACGTCCAGTCGCAGGGCCTGCTGCTGGCCCGCATCGACCTGCCCGCCGCCGGAACCCTGGTGCCGGTCTCGCTGCCCCTGGAGGCGGCGCCGGTCGTGGACCGGGCCGTCACCGTCACCCTCACCGTCCACCTGCTGCCGTTCGACGGCATCTGCCCCGAGGACTGGACGGATCGGTCGGTGGTGCTGCGCGACGGGCGCGTCCGCTACACCGGGGCCCCGACCCCGCCGGCCGTGGTCGCCGACTTCCTGCCGCCGATCCTCGAGTCGCTGGAACTGTCGCTGCCCGCCGACCCCACCCCCGCCGAGTCGGCCACCGCGCTCGATCTCACCGCGGCCGTCACCGCCCAGTACACGGGCCGGCCGCTGCGGGTGACGGTGCAGACCCTGCCCGGCGACGACGCGGTGCCACCCGCCCCGGCCGGGCCGTTCACCCGGCAGATCGCGATCGTCGAAACCGACGGCGCCGGTGCCGCCGCCCTCGTCGACGTGCCCGGCGGCGTCCCCGCCCTGGCGGTGACGGGCAACGCCGACGCGCTGCGCAACCAGGCCCGCCTCGTCACGAGCGACATCTCGTCGGTCGCGGTGGCCTCGGCCGCCACCGTCGGCACGCTGGGTCTGCCGCCGCGGCTGTCCCCCGACGCGACGACCCTCGCCGAACTGGGTCTCGGGGGCCTCACCGACACCGGCGTCGGCGTGGTGGAGGTACCGCTCGGCATCGACCAGACCCGTCTGGGACGGCCGTCCCACAATCTGCGGATCAACCTGCAGGGCTCCTACACCCCGCTGCCCACGACCGAGGGCGGCCTGGTGTCGGTGACGGTCGGCGACACGGTCGTCGACTCGTGGCCCGCCGACGCGACGGGCCGGCTGGATCGGTGGATCACCGTGCCCGACACCGTGCTCGGCCGGGTCACCGACGTGGTGGTGTCGCTGCGCTCCACCGGCGGCACCCACCAGTGCGGCCTGCAGCAGCCGATGACGCTGACCGTCGACGCCGGCAGCCGCGTCACCACCGAACCCGCCGATCCGCCGCAGCCCGGCGGGTTCCGGTCGCTGCCGCAGGCGCTGCTGCCGAAGGTGAACGTCGCCGCCACCGAGGCCGGGATCGCCGACACCGCCCGGGCCGTCGCGCTCGTGGCCGGCCTGCAGGGTCTGACGTCGGTGCCGCTCGACCCCGAGTGGGTGAGCCTCGACGAGGCCGCCACCGGCAGCACCCCCGCGATCGTCGTCGCCGCGGACGGCCGCGTCCCCGAGCAGCTCGAGCTGCCGCTGGCCGGCACGCAGGGCCGCACCCTCGACCTCGTCGACCCGGCCACCGGCGACGCCACCTCCGTCACCTTCCCGACCGATGTCGAGTTCGCGTCGCTGCAGGTGGCGCGCGACGGCGAGCGCGCCGTCCTCGTCGCCGCCGCCACCGACGTGCCCGCCGAACTCGACCGCACCCTGGGCTGGCTCGCCGCGCAACCGCAACGCTGGGCCGAGCTCGACGGTGACGTGCTGTTCACCACCGCGGACCGCGATCCCGTCGAACTCGCGCTCACCGACCCGGCCGCCGAGACCACGTCGCAGCAGTCCCTCGGCGTCTCGACGACGTGGGTGCTCGTCGGGGGCGGCCTCTTCCTTGCCGCCGGTCTCGTCGCGGCTGTGATCGGCGCGCTGCGATGGCGTCGCGGCCGGCCGCGCCCGCACTGATCGGATCCGCCATGAGCACCGTGACGACCACCGAGCGCGCCGCACTGTTCGCGCACACCAGCGCCCGCTGGGCGATCATCGTCGCCGCGACCCTGATCGGCTACCGGACCACGTGGCTGGCGCTGTCCGAGGAGGTCGCCCGCGGCACCGGCGGCGGCTACGTGGCGCTCGTGCCGCCGTTCGCGGTGCTGGCCGCCGAGGGCGTCACCCGGCGCCGGCGCGGCGAGCTGCCGATCCACGACCGGCAGACCGACCGGATCGTCGGCGGTGCCGTCCTGCTCATCGCGATCGCGGTCAAGTGGCTGCTGCTGCCGCGGTACGGGCCGAACTACCAGATGATGCACCTCGACGTGCTGTCCGCGTGGCTGTTCGTGATCGGCATGTGTGTGCTGCTGTTCGGGCTGCGGGTGACCTCCCGCTACTGGCCGGTGTGGCTGCTGCTGCTGGGCACCTCGCCGCTGGCCTACCGGGCGGTGCTCGTGCAGCTCGGGGGCAGCAAGTTCGCCGCCGGGTTCCTGATGGTGCTGCTGGGTTCGGTCGCGATCGCCGTCGCGGTCGGCCGCACCCGGCGCCGCGCGCTGATCGGTTTCGGCGCGACGATGCTGCTCGGCCTGGCGCTGCTGGTCGTGGTGACCACCCGCTACCCGGATGCGCGGGTCGCCGTCGCGCAGATCGTGCCGTCGGCGGTGGCCGCGCTCGTCGTCGGCGCCGCGTTCTACCTGTACCGGTACCGGGGCCTGGCGCCGCGGACCCTGCCGCCGAACCCGGTGTCGCCGCGGGAGGCGGCCCGCGCGCTGCTGCTCATCGTGCCCGCGACCGTCGTGCTGGCCGCTGCGCCGCTGCCCGATCAGCAGCTCACGCCCGTGTCGGTGGGTCCGCCGCCGAGCGGCACCGTCAGCCAGGTCGTCCCCGTCGGCTGGTATCAGATCGGGTCCGTCGACTACGACTGGCCGCGACGGTATTTCGGGTCGACGGCGCAGCTGCGCCGGCAGATGATCCGCGCCGTCGAGCCGCGCGCCGACTGGGACCGGCTCTCGCGCCCGCGGACCGTCGCGGTGCAGACCCTGCAGGTGCGGCGGGTGGGGGTGTTCGAGGTGTATCCGGTCCACACCATGTACGACCTCGGGCAGGCGCGGGTGAGCCCGAAGATCCGGGTGGACCTCGGCCGGGGTGTGCAGGCCGACTTCTTCACCGTCGTGGACGACGACCTACTGCTGACGTGGAGCCTGATGAGTTTCGTGTGGACGCGCGGCGACGTCCTCGCGCAGCGGGTGAGCCTGATGACCGTCGACAATCACGAGCTCGACGCCCCGTTCCCCCAGCCCACACCGAACATGGCGTCGAACGCGAGCGCGCTGCTGTCGGTGTTCCTGCGCGGCCGGGCGTCGGTGGAGGATTCCGACCCCGAGTACAAGGACCTGGACATGCTCACCGAGGTGGGCCGTGAACTGGTGGAGGCGCAGTGGCGCGGCATCTAGTCGACGAGGAGTTCAAGGCCGCGGCGCTGCACGACGCGGTGTACGGGCTGCGGGAGAAGCGGCCGCTGTCGTCGGCGTCGGTGGCGTTCGTGCCGTGGCAGAAGTGGCTGACGCTGGGCCTGGTCGCGGTGGTGATCCTGGCGCTGGTGTTCGCGACGATCCCGACGCTGACCGTGCTCACGGCGGTGTGCACGGCCGGGTACATCGCCACGCTCGCCGACCGGCTGCTGCTGTTCTCCCGCGGCCTGGCGCGCGACGCGATCTTCACCGTCGACGACGACGAGGCCCGGGCCGTGCCCGAGCAGGACCTGCCGACGTACACGGTGCTGGTGCCGGCCTACAACGAGCCGGAGGTGGTGGGCGACCTGATCGCGGCGATGACCGCGATCGACTATCCGGCCGGGAAGCTGCAGGTGCTGCTGCTGCTCGAGGAGGACGACGCCGTCACCATCGCCGCGGCGCGGGAGGCGGGCCTGGGCGAGATCGTGGAGATCCTGCTGGTGCCGGCGGCGGACCCGCGGACCAAGCCGAAGGCGTGCAACTACGGGCTGCACTTCGCCACCGGCGACGTCGTCACCATCTTCGACGCCGAGGACCTGCCCGATCCGTTGCAGTTGCGGCGGGTGGCGGTGGCGTTCGACCGGCTCGGCGACGACGTCGCGTGCGTGCAGGCGAAGCTGGCGTTCCACAACGGCACCCAGAACATGCTCACCGGGTGGTTCACCGCCGACTACGCGCTGTGGTTCAACTTCGTGCTGCCCGGGCTCATGCGCTCGAATTCGCCGATTCCGCTGGGCGGTACGTCGAATCACATCCGGCGCAGCGTGTTCGACGAGATCGGCGCGTGGGATCCGTACAACGTCACCGAGGACGCCGACCTGGGGGTGCGCATCGCCGAGTCGGGCTACCGTACGGCCGTATTGGACTCGACGACGCTCGAGGAGGCCAACAGCGATCCGATCAACTGGATCCGGCAGCGTTCCCGCTGGTACAAGGGCTATCTGCAGACGTGGCTGGTGCACGTGCGCCGGCCCGTACAACTGTGGCGGGGCATCGGCACCGTGGGGATGCTCCGGTTCACGACCCTGCTCGCCGGGACGCCGATCATCGCGTGCCTGAACATGGTGTTCTGGCTGATCACCATCTCCTGGCTGCTGGGCCAGCCGTTCCTGGTCGAGGAGATCTTCCCCTGGTACGTGTACTTCCCGGCGCTGATCTCCCTGGTGTTCGGCAACTCCGCGGTGCTGTACATGAACCTGGTCGCGTGCCGGGAGACCGGCAACTCGGCGCTGTGGTTCGCGTGCCTGACGGTGCCGCTGTACTGGCTGATGATGTCGGTCGCCGCGATCAAGGGCACCTACCAGCTGATCCGCAATCCCTCCTACTGGGAGAAGACCTTCCACGGGCTGTCCTCATGAGGAGCAGCGCCGCCCGGGTGTTCTGGCTGTCCTGCCTGCTGTACGCGGCGGTGGGCCTGTACCTGGCGCTGGATGTGGCCTATTTCCAAGGCGATTCGCTCAGCCGCGTGGCGGCCGCGCGCAGCGCCCTGCACAGCCGCGACCCGCACCTGGCGGCGATCGGGTTCGTGTTCACTCCCCTCACGGCGCTGCTGCAGCTGCCGCTGGTGGCGCTGTCGGACTGGTGGCCCGCGCTGACCCGGTGGGGCATCACGGCGGTGGCGCTGTCGGCGCCGTTCATGGCCGGGGCGGTCACCCAGGTGCACCTGTTCGCCCGCGACCGCGGCGCGTCGCCGTGGCTGGTGTGGACGGTGACGGCGCTGTTCGCGCTGAACCCGATGATCGTGTACTACGGCGCCAACGGCATGAGCGAGGCGCCGTTCCTGATGTTGCTGTGCTGGGCGGCGCGCCGGTTGGTGCGGTGGATCGGCACCGACGACGTGCACGACCTCGCCGTCGCCGGGATCGCCGTGGGCCTGGCGTATCTGGCGCGGTACGACGCGCTCGCCGTCGGCGCGGCCGTCACCGTCCTCGTCGTCGCGGTGACGCGGTGGCGCACGGGCGGCTGGCGTCCGGCGCTGCTCGACGCGATCCTCGTCGCGTCGCCGGTGGCGTTGTCGTTCCTGGTGTGGGCGGCGACGAGCTGGCTGATCACCGGCGAAGCGCTGCAGCAGTTCTCGTCGTCGTACGGCAATGCGGCGATCCTCGAGCAGAGCGGCGGCGGTTCGGCCGGGGGTCTGGCGGCGCTGGCGTTCTCCGTCGCCGAGATCCTGGTGCTGGGGCCGGCGCTGCCGCTGCTCGCGCCGGTCGTCGCGGTGCTGGCGTGGCGCCGCCGGGACTTCGAGCCGGTCGTGCCGTTCGTGGTGCTGGGGGCGGTGCTGGCGTTCGCGGCCCTGTCGTACTTCCGGGGCATGACGTTCCCGTTCCTGCGGTTCTACCTGGCCGCGGTGCCGCTGGCGGTGATGTGGGTGGTGCAGCTCGCGCCCCGTCGCGGGCAGCTGCGGGCGCGGCGGCTCGGCGCCCACGCGACGGTGCGCCCGCAGGACCGCGGCTCCCTCGCGCCGGTCGGGGCGCTCGCGCTCGCGGTGTCGGTGCCGGTCACGTTCGTCGCGATGGGCGATGCGAACCTCTCGCAGGAGCAGCATGCGCTGCGCACCGTGCTGTTTCCCGACCCGGACGACACGTCGGAGCTGCGGGACCAGGAGAACCGGATCATCGCCTCGTTCGGCACGGAACGCCGCGTCGCCGACTATCTCGACGACCTCGACCTGCCCGACGGCTCGGTGGTGATGGACACCGTGTACGGGTTCGCGGTGCTCACCGCCACCGACCGGCCCGAGCAGTTCGTCGTCCCCTCCGACGCCGACTTCACCCGCATCCTCAACGACCCCGCCGCGAACGGCGTGCGCTATCTGCTGACCGTGCCGAACGAGGGCCGTGGCGTCTCGGATGCGGTGAACCGCCGCTACCCCACCGTTTTCGAGAACGGCGCCGACATCGCGACCCTCGATCTGGAGATCCCCAACGACGGCGACAACCAGCCGACCTGGCGTCTGTACCGGATCGGTTGACGCGCGGCGGGCAGCGTGCCACCATCGCTGCACCGACCCCGAAAACGGGGCGACCCCGGCCGGTGCGCCAACACCGAACCGGGGTCTGGGCACAAGACAGTAGGAGCTGTCATGCACCGTGAGGTGGATTGTATCCACACGCCGATTCCCGGCGCGTATCCCCGCAAGTGGCCGCGTGCCACACGCCCCGACGTGGCGTCGTCCGCTGCGCTGACCTGCGCGAGCCCGCCGACGACCTGATCTGCACCCCGCCCCGCACCCGACCGCCGGGTCCGGGGCCATCGGTGTTTCCCTGCGTGCGTGCGAGGGCCGTTCCGGTGACCGAGGCGCACGCGGTCACGTCGTTTTCCGTGCGGGTCCGACGCTAACCAACCGCATCCGGCAATCCTTCGTCCCGGTGAACGGCACCGGGCACCCGATCGAGTACGGGTCGACACGTCCGACCGGGTCCAGCTCAGCCGCTTGCCCTTTCGGCAGGCGGCCAGACGTGCTGGCCGAGACGCGGTATCGGGGCATGGTCCGTGGGTTTGCTTGGGGAAGGGGCCGACGAGTCAGGGACCCGAAGGGTCTCCGTCTGCTTTGCCGCCCCGGATTCTCCTCCGCCAGGCCCGAACGCGTGCACTCACTCCGGCGACGTGCGCCCGGGTGCACAGCGCCCGGGATCAGTGCGGGCTGGGCGGCAGCTCGTGCAACGCGCGCACCAACGGGGCCAGCTCCGGGATCTCGCACGCCTCGCCGAGGGCGGCTTCGAGCGTGGCGTCGTGCGTCGGACGCGCACTGTCGAGCAGCTCGCGCCCGGCGGCGGTCAGTTCGGTGTAGATGCCGCGGCGATCGTCCTCGCACAGGATCCGCGTGAGCAACCCGCGCTTCTCGAGACGATTGACCAGCCGGGTCGTCGCGCTGCTGCTCAGCGCGGCCGCACGGGCGAGCTGCGCCATCCGCATGTGCCAGCCGTCCTGCCGGCTCAGCGCGTCGAGCACGGTGTACTCGACCACCGAGAGCTGGTGCCGCTGCTGGAGGGCGCGTTCGAGCTCGGTGTCGAGCGCCCCGTGCAGCGCGGCCAGCGTGCGCCAACCTTGCGCGCGGATCTCCACCGCGTCGTCCGCAATGCCCACGTCGCCTCCTCGCTTCCTGCCCTCGCCGATACTACCCGCTTGCGCATGTATAGAGCGCGTGCAACTATTTATGAGGCGTCTGCAACTACTGCACACGCGCTCTATGCGCTGACGCGCAGACCTTCGAAAGGAACTCGACGTGCCTTCAGGCCTCATCGCCCTCGCCATGGGCGGATTCGGGATCGGTCTCACCGAATTCGTGATCATGGGATTACTACCGGAGGTCGCTGCGGACTTCGCCGTAAGCGAGTCCGTCGCCGGCTACCTCATCTCCGGGTACGCGCTCTCGGTCGCCCTCGGCGCGATCCTGCTCACCGCCGCCCTCACCCGCTTCGACCGGAAACGGGCCCTGCTGTCCCTGATGGTGCTGTTCATCGTCGGCAACCTGCTGTCGGCCCTCGCTCCGTCGTACGAGGTCATGATGGGCGGACGCATCGTCGCGGCCCTGTGCCACGGCGCGTTCTTCGGCATCGGATCGGTCGTGGCTGCGGACATGGTCGCACCCTCCAAGCGCGCCGGCGCCATCGCCATCATGTTCGCCGGCCTCACCATCGCCAACGTCCTCGGAGTTCCGTTCGGCACCCTGCTCGGTCAGCAACTGGGGTGGCGCTCGACCTTCTGGGCGATCACCGCAATCGGCGTGGCGGCGCTCGTCGGTATCACCGCCCTGGTGCCGGCCACTCCCCCTGCCGCCACGCACGGCGGCCTGCGCGGCGAGCTCCACGCGTTCCGCAACAAGCAGGTCTGGTTCTCGATCGCGCTGACCGTCCTCGGCTACGGCGGCATGTTCGGCGCCTTCACCTACATCGCCTTCACCCTGACCGAGGTCAGCGGTTTCGCCACGTCCAGCGTGCCGTGGCTGCTCATCGTCTTCGGCTCCGGCCTGTTCGTCGGAAACTACCTGGGCGGCAAGGCAGCCGACCGAGCCCTCACCCCGGCGCTGACCTGGATCCTCGTCCTGGTGACCGCCGTCCTGGTCGTCTTCGCCGCCACCGCCGACAACCGGACCATGACGATCGTCTCGCTGTTCCTCATGGGCGCCTTCGGTTTTGCGACAGTTCCCGGTCTGCAGATGCGAATCATGAACTACGCCTCCGCCGCCCCCACCATGGCCTCCGGCGCCAACATCGCCGCCTTCAACGTGGGCAACGCCCTCGGTGCCTGGCTCGGCGGACTGACCATCGCAGCCGGCCTGGGCTTCACCTCCCCGATCTGGATGGGTGCAGTCGTCACAGCCGCCGGCCTCGTCGTGCTGCGGATCGCCACGGCGATGGATCGGCCGAGTGCCGAAGCGCCGGCGGACTCGACGCTCGTGAACATCTGACCCTCGCCCGCTGACCTCGCGTCCACCGGCCCGCCGAGGCTCGCCGATCGGACTGGCGTAGCGGTCTTTCAGGCTCTGGAAGAACGACTTCGCCAGAGCGTTCTCGTAACTCCGCGCGGCCGCCGTCCAGCAGCAGTAATTGCGGGCCGCTCGAGTCGTGTATCGCGTAGTGCATCCGCACCTCGCCTGGCGGTGTATGGCCGATCAGTCGTGTTTCGCCTCGTAGCGCAGCAGGACCGTGCCACCCGGGAAGGTGCGGTTCTCCAACAGTCGCAGCGAGATCCATGACGGCAGTGTCGGAAAGAACGGGGTGCCGCCACCCACGGCGGTGGGGGCGACCACGAGCCGGTACTCGTCTACCAGTCCCGCCCGCACGATCGGTGCGGCCAGCGTCGCGCCGGCCACCTCCAGCGTCCCGTCGGTTTCGGCTTTCAGCTTCGTCACCACCTCGACCGGGTCACCGCGTTCCAGGCGGGAGTTCCACTCGACGGACTCCAGGGTGTGCGAGAACACGACCTTGGGCATGTCGCGCCAGATGCGGGCGAAGTCGACGATCAGAGGGGTGGCGTCCGGGGCCTTGTCGGCAGTCGGCCAGTAGGCAGCCATCAGTTCGTAGAGCCGCCGCCCGTAGAACGACAGGGCGGTCTCCCGCTCGAAGTCGTTCCAGTACTGGTGCAGTTCTTCGCTCGGATCGCTCCAGTCGATGTTCCCTTGCGCATCGGCGATGTACCCGTCCACCGACACGTTGAAGCCATAGATGAGTTTGCCCATGCAGATCAGACTGCCCCGGAGGGCGAAACTCATCGCGACGCCGCACAAGTTATTGCCGAATCGTTGTGGACGAACGAGCGTCAGGCGACCTCCTCCCACTTGCAGGCCGGAAGCGCCGCCTCCGGCTCACGGCCGACCGATGCCGGAGTGGGCACCGGCGGCAGCGCCGGCTGACCGGAATCGACGAGATCGGGCTCTCGTTCGGTGTCAGAGGATTGGGGCGACCGGCTGTCGGAGTATGGTGCGCAGTCGGTCGGGCGCGGTCCTGCGGAAGTCGGTGAGATAGATCTCGTGATGCTTGCCGGTCAGGCGCAATTCGTTGTCCGGGACGAACTCTTCGTGAAGTTGCGCGAGTACGGCAGCTTCGTCGTCGAAGGGGCCGACGTGCAGTGTCTGCACGCATCGGCCTTCGTGAAGCGTCTCGAGGCGGACGTCGTCGAGGCCCTGCGGCCGATTCTCGGCTCCGGCGCGTTCGACGGCCGCGGCGAACATCGCGTGGTCGATCCAGTCCGGCGTCATTATCATCATGGTCCAGTCCCATCGTGATTTGTCCCGCGCCGCGGTAAACGAATCCATGTCGTCCGCCCACCACAATCCCTCGAGTGGCGGAACGACGTAGTCCTGGTCCAGATCGCGCTTGCTGGCGAACTTCAGCTTGTACGCCACGGGGTACAGTGCGCGGACTGCCCGATCGAAGTCGGGAGAGGTATTGGGGTCGCCATGACCATCGATCATGAGGTACTGCATCGTCGGTACGTCGACCAGGCGGAACTTGCCCCGTCGTGCCTGATAGGCGTCGAGCGTCCTCTTGAAATCAGTCTTCTCCGTCATTCGGTACCTGGACTCGCGCTGCGAGCCACGTCCTTTCCGCCTCGAGGAGGCTGAGTGAGTACGAGAACACCTCGCGCGCGGGCGGCGGAAGATGCGGATCCGATCTCTGGACCGCGTGCAGCGCGGCGATTCGAGCGTCGATCGGGGCTGGTCGAGCGGTCTGAGAGTTGCGGCGTCAGGTGGAGAGAGTCACGGGGGCGAGCTGCAACTGTTCCGGCGTGATGACGGTCAGGAGAATCTGCGTCGGTAGATCATGACCGCTGCGGTGTACGAGGCGACCAGGATGCCGGCACACCAGGCGAGGGCCACCCACAGGTCGCCGGCCACTGACTGGCCTGTGAGCAGGTCGCGGACCGCGTTCACGATCGACGTCACGGGCTGGTTGTCGGCGAATGCCCGCACCGGGCCCGGCATCGACTCGGTGGGCACGAAGGCGGAGCTGACGAACGGCAGGAAGATGAGCGGGTAGGCAAATGCCCCCGCGCCGTCGACGGTGCTCGCCGACAGGCCGGCGATGACCGCGAGCCAGGTCAGCGCCAGCGTGAACAGGGTGAGGATTGCGGCGACCGTGAGCCATTCGAGGATGTTTGCCCCGGAACGGAACCCCATGAGGACGGCGAACCCGACGACGATGGCCAGTGCGGTCAGGTTGGCGACCAGTGAGGTCAGGACGTGTGACCACAACACCGAGGACCGGGAGATCGGCATCGACTGGAATCGTTCCACGATGCCGCCCTGCAGGTCGTTGAACAGTCGCACCGAGGTGTACGCAACACCCGAGGCGACGGTGATGAGCAGGATGCCGGGCAGCAGGTAGCTCACGTACGCGGCTGTGCCCGTTCCGGCGCCGGTGTCGATGGCGCCGCCGAGGACGAACACGAACAGCAACATGATGGCCACCGGCGTGACCGCGGTCGTGATGATGGTGTCGGGGCTGCGGGTGATGTGGCGCAGGGATCGTCCGGTGAGGGCCGCGGTGTCGGCGACGACATGGGTGGTCATTTCGGTTCCTTTCCATCTGTGGCACTGGGATTTTCGACGCCGGCGCCGCCACCGACGATGCTGAGGAAGACCTCTTCGAGGGTGGGCTGCTTCTCGACGTATTCCACCTTCGAGGGGGGAAGCAGGCGCTTGAGTTCGGGGAGGGTGCCGTCGACGATGATCCGGCCCTCGTGCAGGATCGCAATCCGGTCGGCGAGCTGCTCGGCCTCCTCCAGGTACTGCGTGGTCAGGAGGACGGTCGTGCCGCGTGCGGCGAGGTCTCGAACGACCTGCCACACCTCCATGCGCGCTTGCGGATCGAGCCCGGTGGTGGGTTCGTCGAGGAACACGATCGGCGGGTTGCCGATGAGGCTCATCGCGATGTCGAGGCGCCGGCGCATGCCTCCCGAGTACGTCGAGACCCTTCGGTCCCCGGCTGCTGTCAGTGAGAAGCGCTCGAGCAGCTGGTCGGCCACCACCCGCGGATCGGGTAGATGACGCAGTTTGGCAATCAGCACGAGGTTTTCCCGGCCGCTGAGAATCTCGTCCACGGCGGCGAACTGGCCGGTGAGGCTGATCGATTCGCGTACGTCGGCGGCGTCGTCGACAACGTCGAAGCCGGCGACGGCGGCTTGCCCGGCGTCCGATTTCAGCAGCGTGGCGAGGATCTTCACGAGCGTGGTCTTGCCGGCGCCGTTCGAGCCGAGCAACGCGAAGATGCTGCCCGCCTCGACCTCGAAGTCGACGCCGCGCAACACGCGCAACTGCTCGTACGACTTCTCGACGCCCTTGACGCTGATCGCGGTGGTCATCGCTGCTCCTTACGTTCGGCGTCCTCGATCGCCTTGGTGAATCGAGCACGCTCCTTGTCGATCCACTGCGCGCCGGTGTAGGCCTGCGCGAACGTCTCGGCGAACTCGACGGGGTCTTCGCCGACGATCTCCCGGAGCGGAGTTCCGTCGGCCGCGGCGCGCTCCCACAGGTCGGCGGAGTCGCCGAGCATCGTCACGAGGGTGCCGCCGTCGGTGAGGCCACCGTAGTAGGTGAGGTACCGCTGGAAGGCCTTCGCGGTGCTTGCGTAGGGTTCCGGCAGCTTCTCGATCCGGGCCTTGTACCGCTTGAACTGCTTCTTCTGCTCGAGTGATCCGGTGAGGAATTCGATCCATCTGGCGGCCATGATCACTTCTCTCCTTCGTGCAGCTGTTCGATACGTTCTGCGAGGAAGCTCCAGTTCCTCCAGAATTCGCTGAGTTGGTCTCGCCCCCGCGCGTTGAGGGTGTACACCTTGCGCGGCGGGCCCTTCTCGGATGGAACCTTTTCCACGTCGACGAGGTCTCGCTGCTCGACCCGGACGAGTAGGGCGTAGACGGTGCCCTCCGCGATGTCCGTGAAGCCCTGCTCGCGTAACTGTGCGGTGATCTCGTACCCGTAGGCGGGCCGTGTCGCGAGGATCGCGAGCACGATGCCCTCGAGGACTCCCTTGAGCATCTCGGTCGCCTGCTTGCCCATCACTCTCTCCCAGTACCTGGTGTCGCTGACTACCGGTACAAAGTAACACTGAGTACTGGTAAGTGACAACACTCAGTAGTGGGAGAATTTTCGACCCTGCCGGACACGCGGAACCTGCCACTGAGGACGACGTGGAGGGGTAGTGAGCTGTTGCGGCTGTTGCGGCTCAGGAAGTTCGATCCGAAGCGCCTCGTTCGTTGCGGTCCGGGCCCTGGGTGTGATGGCACACTGGCCGCATGCCGACATCACGTGGGCCCGTCCGTCCGCACCGGACGCTGTCGGTGCTGGTGACAGAGCTGGCGATCTGCGATGGAGAGGTCGCGCCACCTGAAGTCGGGGAGATCGGACAGTACTGGTTGCTGTTCGCCGAGACACCACCGGACGCAGGAGATCCGAGCATCGTCACCGTCGAGGTCGACGTCGAACCACTCGACGACGGTGTCCCGCTACGACAACCCGCTCCCTCGCCGGCATTTCTCGATGAGGAACGGTGGTGGGAATGGCGACTGTTCCTACGCGGTGACGGGTGGACGGCCACCTGGTACAGCCGACGCCCCACGGTCGGCAGGCAGCGACTGACCGGCCGGTTGTTCGGGGATCTCGGCTATGCCACCACCGGCTCCGCCACGGGCCGGATCCTTCGAGCACGAGTGGTCTCCGACAGTTACCAGATGTTCGAACAGCCTCCCACCGAACCGAAACGTCACCCACGGTGGATCCCGATCCCCGGCACCCGGACATTCCGGGAAGTGGAGGCAGCGACCGGAGTGTTCCGCGACGACACCAACCCGACGGCAGCCGAGTCACCCGCGGAGGACGCGGTTCGCGAATGCGGGGTGCTGGTCGACCTCGATCTCGACGATGTGCCGCCACCACCGGTACGGCCGACCATCGTCCCGGCCGCAGTGTCCGCCCATGACCGTGATGTGTGGGTGGTCGATCGCGAACTGCCCACCGTGATCCGACTGCGAGAACCGAGCACTGTGCGCGAATACCGCTTTCCGGGTGCGATTCTGGCCGGGCGTGCACACCGCCCCCGCTGGGTACATGCCGACGACGATGGATGTTGGGTGGTCGGACGGGATGGAATCTTCCGCTGCAGTCTCGACGGATCCGTCGTCCGGATCGACGAGCAACCAATCATCGGCTCTGCCGCATACAACGGAGTGTTGCTGTCATGGCGACGCACCGGCGAGCACACCTCGGTGAGCCTGCAGTGGCCCGGTGGACGGCATCAGGAGCTCGAGCCGCTCGACGGCCGGATAGGCGCCGTGGACCCTGGCAGAGACGGATTTATGGGTGTGCTGCACCCCGGAACGGACACCGATACCGACGGCGACTTCTCGAGGCTGTTCGTCATCGATGCGGACGGGCGCACCCGACTCGGCCCCCCGCTCACCCGGCTGACGGGCACGTTCTTCGTCGGGAACGATCCGCGACGATTGGTCGACCCGCGAGGACGACAGGTACCGATCCGGCCGGATCTGACAGCCGGTGAGGTCGAGAGTGTTCCGATCAGGGGATCTGTGGGCGGAACGGCCGGGCCGTGGGTATGGGTCGTGCATCCCGGGGGTGACCTGAGTGTCGAACCGAACCCCCTCAGTGATTGGCACTGCCTGCTGTCGGTGCTCGACCCGGTCACCTTTGCATTGAAGTGCCGTCTGGCTGTCTTCTCGCCGTACCCGGAGGTGTCGTACGACGGCGAAGGACGAATGTGGATCGTCGCAGGTGGGATGTGGCTGGTCGATCCATCGTCACGAAATACGGTGCAACGAGTACACCTCGCCTGAATCGTGGGCGTCACCACCCGCGATACGGTCTCGTCGTGATCCAACACGGAATCGTCATCGCGGACCACCACCAATTCGTGCTCGGCACACCCACCGGAGAAACGTACCTGCCGGAGGAAACCGGCAGCGTCATCGAAGTTGGCCCGAATTTCGCTACGGTTATGACCGGCATCGCCTCGGGACCGGTCCGGTTGACCGTCGATGTCCTCGACAGCGAACCCGAGGCCCCCGGTCGGTATCGAAGGATGGGGCGTCATTGAGGAAGCCACAGTCGAGTTCACCGCCTCGGCACACGTGCTCACCCTGGACGGAATGAAAGCTCCGGACTTCCGGAAACTGCCGATCAAACGAGGTCCGCATCGATTCCGGGTTTTCGGCCGCGGACGTGATTCCTACACCGGGCAATCCGTCACCGAACCGACGGAAGACTACCTGGTTCAGGTTTGGCAGACGACGCAACCGCGAGAGATGGCGCGGTTGCACAAGTGCGATGCCGCGTGGGACCAGAGCATCGTCACCCATCCCAAGCGCAACTGGTGGGATCCCGATCCGGCCGGCGACGCCACTCTCTATGTCAAGTACGGATACGACCGGATGGCCCAGTGGGCGAAGGACGAAGCCATCCGATGGGGTGGGCGGCCGCCATCGGACAAGCTCCGCGCCAACTACTACGCGATGGGCATCGCCGGTCTCGACCGCCCCCTGGCCGATGCGATCACCCGTGCTCGGTCCCCGAAACTGCGTCGCATCGCGGCCTGGGCAGCACGCCGGGCATATACCACTGCAGGCATCGCAGAGATCGAATGGATTCGCCCGGCACTGGCCGCCTTGGATCGGGACGAGCCATTACCGCACCCTTTCGGGGAACACGAGTCCCAGGCACTGCGGCAGGCATTCGACGACGATCCGGCTATCGACACGACCGTCACCGGCAATGATGTCGAGAATGCCGAGGTATCTGCCGCTCTACGGGGGATGCACGTTGTTTCCACAGCGGTGAAGCCTGATCCGTTGAATGCCGCGTTCCACTGTTTGGACATCGCCGCAAAGACTGAAGACTCGAACTATGCATCGTTGATCAAGGATCTGCGACGTGAGTTCTTCCCGAAGTTGATGCCGGTGGAGCAGTACAAGCGGTGGATCTGACGACAGTCGGGGTGACGCTCAGGCAAAGAGTCGACACTGGTGTGCACCAACCGAGACTCTTTCGCGGCCGAGCTTTCCAATTCTCCTACGCCTCACGTCGCGCCCTCGGGTGCCGATCACCGACCTGCTCGATAGGCCGGCGGTTACGCGTACGGCGGGTCCAGGTATGTCGTCACCGCGAGAATGACGATGACCAGCCCGAAGATGAAAACGTCCCGGCGACGGCTGCGCGTGTTCACCGGGCCTCCATAGGGGCTCTTCGCAGTTAGCAGTGGCATTGACGCCGACTGGGTGTGCTCCGCCGGGAGCGGCGGGTGCAGGCCCACCGTACCCTGCGTCGCTGGTTGTCGGGGTTGCGGAATCCGAATGCGATCCGCCCGACGTGCTTGACGATTCGGTTGTAGCCCTCGCTGCGCGCGTTGGACAGGCCCGTCTGGATGGCCCGGACGATGGGGTCCTGCCAGGTCTCGACGGTGCGGGCCAGCGCGGTGACCTCGGGCACCGAGCAGGCCGCACAGAACTTGTAGAACCGATACAACGCGGCCCGGATCTCGTGCCGCAGCCCGCCGCGGGCGGTGCACGCGAGCAGGTCCCGCAGCAGCTCCTTGGCGATCCAGGCGGCGGCGATCTCCTCGCTGGGGTCGGCGGCGAGCAGCTTGGTGAACAGCTCGGTGCGCTGCTCGGCGGTGAGAGTCTCGGCGCCGCGCAGCAGCCGGCGACGGTTGATCCATTCGACATCGGACTTGCGGCCGCGCCGACCGCGGTGGGTCTGGGTGACCCGCCGGCGCACCGCATCGACGACTTCGTTGGCCTTCTTGACCAGGTGGAACCGGTCGACCACCAATTCGGCGTGCGGCAGCGCCTCACGTACCGCCTTGGCGTAGACCGACGACAGGTCGATAGTGATGTGGGTGATCTGCCGTCGCCACTGCTCGTCGCGTGCGTCGAGCCAGTCGATCACCGTCGCCGCGCTGCGGCCGTTGACCTGGGCGAGCAGGCCCTGATCGCCGCCGATGTCGACCAGGCCGGTGTCCCACCGGTCCACCCACCGCCGGGTTCCGGTGACCGGGTCGGTCTCCCACTTCGCCTTGCCGCGGCGGGTCTCGTCGATACCGAGGACGGTCACCGGCCCGGGCTCGTCGTCGAGGACGGTGTCGGCGACGGTGACGACCCGATCGTGGACGGTGTGCCAGCCGCACCGGTACTCGGCGGCGACGGCGGCCACCGAGCGGTCGTCGTCGAGGACGGCCGCGGCCATCATCGTCTTCGCCCGCGGGGTGACCCTGCTGCGGGGAGGGATGCCGGGCACGGACTCGGTGAACACCTTCCGATCGCATGAGGTGTTGGTGCACAACCACTTCCGCTTGTCCCATTCGAGTCGGGGGCGGTCGGGGCCGACCTGCACGTCGCGGGGACGGGTGGTCACCCAGCCCTTCGACCGTGTCGATTTCTGCCCGCACTGCGGGCACACCCCGACCCACCGGGGGTCGGTGCCGAGCCGGACGATCCGGCTGCCGTCGTCGAGGCGCCGCACCGATTCGACGACGACGCCGTCGAGATCGAGCAGCAGTGAACCACTACTGTGGAGCATGCCCGCGTTCCTTGCTGGTCTGGTTGCCTGAAGAACACCCAGCTCACAAGGGCGCGGGCCCTTTTTCAATCACCGACACGGCACGGGGTCGGACAACATCACGCCCCTACGAAGTGCGAAGAGCCTCCATAGGTGGGTTGTTCGAGTGCGTCTCGGTACGCGCTCAGGTGTCGCGGGACGGCACAGGGTTGTAGTCCCGGGCTGAGGATCGCGGTGACGCCGGGCAGGCTGAAGGGTCAGGTGAACGCAGCGCGTTCCGGCACGTCGGCTGCCGGTCGGCGGAGCAGGACGTAGCCGCCGACCCCGAGCAGGGCCGCGGTGACGGTGACGACGCCCAGCGGCACCGCGGTCCCCGGACCGGCGAGGCCGACGAGGGGTGCGGTGAGGCCGCCGAATGCGAAGCGGGCCAGCCCGAGCAGTGAGGCGGCCGAACCGGCGACGTCGGGATAGTTTTCCAGTGCAAGGGAAGTCGACGGCGGTGTCGTGACCGCCACCCCACTGACCATCATGAGCAGTGAGACGACCATCGTGGCCAGGGGCAGATCCGCAGCGGCGGTGAGCAACACCCCACCGGCGCCGGCCACCACCATGATCAGACCGGCGACCAGGGTGCCCCGAACGGACCACCGCTCCGCGGTGCGTCCGGCGAGGAAGCCGAAGACCATGAATCCCAACGAGTTCAGACCGAAAGCGTACGAATAGCCCTGCGGTGACAGGCCGTAGATGCCCTGGAGCACGAAAGTGGCGCCGCTGAGATAGGCGAACAGTGCGGCGTTGACGAACCCCGTGACGAGGACTGCGCCGAGGAACACCCGGTCGGCCAGCAACCGGCGGAACACCCGCCCGGTGTCGGCCAGGCCACCGGTTCGCCGGCTGCCGGACGGCAGCGTCTCACGCAGCACAACGGCACTCGCGACGAGGATGGCCACGCCCACGACGGCCAGGAACACGAAGGTGCCCCGCCAGTCGGTGACCGTCGCCAGCTGTCCACCGATGACCGGGCCGACGATGGCGGCCAGGCCGCCGAGGATCGTCAACCGGCCGTAGTAGCGCAGCAGCCGGGCGCCGGAATACAGATCCCGGCCGGCGGCCTGGGCGATGACGATGCCGACCGCGCCGGTCAACCCCTGCACCAGGCGCGCCGCGACGAGCATCTCGATGGTCGGGCTCACCGCGCACCAGGCGGACGCCACGATGTAGGCAGCGACGCCGAGCAGCAGCGGGCGACGGCGGCCGAACCGGTCCGAGAGCGGACCCGCGACGACCTGCCCGAGCGCGAGCCCGAGCAGGCACGCGGTGACGGTCAGCTGCGCGGCCGACGTGCTCGCCCCGAGGTCGGCGGTGAGCGCGGGCAGGACCGGCAGGTACAGGTCCATCGAGATCGGGCCGAAGACGGTGAGCAGGCTCAGCACGACGCCCAGCGCCCGACCTCCGGTTCCGGGGCCCGAAACGCTGCCGACCTTGACCACGGCGACCCGGCGGTCGTCGTGGCGGTCCGAGGTCAGGGAGGCAGGCATGAGCGAACGGCTCCTGATGAGTCGTGAGTCGGCCGTGCGGCAGACTCGAGGTGGTGGCCGCCGGTCGGTGACGGTCGAGGTCAGGGGCGGAGCAGGACCTTGATGGCGCTTCGCTCGTCCATGGCCTTGTAGCCTTCGGCGGCCTTCCCGAGGGGCAACTCGAGGTCGAACACCTTGCCCGGATCGATCGTTCGATTCCAGATCAGGTCGATCAGCTCGGGCAGGTACTGCCGGACCGGGGCCGGACCGCCGTGCAGGTGCACGTGGGAGAAGAACAGCTCGTCGCCGGGCAGCTGCACGTCGTGCGCGACGCCGACGTAGCCGACGTGCCCGCCGGGCCGAGTGGACCGGATGGCCTGCATCATCGACTCCTGGGTGCCGACGGCCTCGATCACCGAGTGTGCCCCCAGCCCGCCGGTGAGCTCCTTGACCCGGGCGACGCCCGCGTCGCCGCGCTCGACGACGATGTCGGTGGCACCGAACTCGCGGGCCAGCCGCTGGCGCGGTTCGTGGCGGCTCATCGCGATGATCCGCTCGGCACCCAGCTGCTTCGCCGCGAGCACCGCGAGCAGGCCGACGGCGCCATCGCCGACGACCGCGACGGTCTTGCCCGGTCCGGCTTCGGCGGCGACCGCACCGAACCATCCGGTGCCGAGGACGTCCGAGGCAGCCAGCAAGGACGGGATCCGGTCGGGGTCGGGCATCCCGGGCGTGGCCACCAGGGTGCCGTCCGCGAGCGGAACCCGCAGGAACTCGGCCTGGGAACCGAGGCTGCCCATGATCACCCGGTGGACGCACGAGCTCTGGTAGCCGGCGCGGCAGATCTCGCAGGTGTTGTCGGACGCGAAGAACGACCCGACGACGAAGTCGCCGATCTTGATATCGGCGACGTCCCCGCCGATCTCCTCGACGATGCCGACGTACTCGTGGCCCATGGGGATCGGGCCGTCGTAGGTCTCGACCCCGCGGTAGGGCCACAGGTCCGAGCCACACACACAGCTCGCGGACAGTCGGATGATCGCGTCGGTGGGTTCGACGAGGGACGGACGGTCGCGTTCCTCGACACGGACGTCGCCGGGGGCGTGCAGGACTGCTCCTCGCATGACGGTGCTCCTTGATGTTCGAACTCGAGGTCCGGCATGTCTCCGGCCCTCGTTCCATGGAACTCCGCGCACCGCCCGCACGGGAGGTCGCGTTCATAGGGGGTACAACTGCAACCTCCCTCGGCGACACACCGGACCGGAGTCGCACCAGGTCGGCCGATTCTCGGAACCGATCCGGCGTTGTGTTGGTGACAGCGGTGCGGGTTCGGGAAATGACACGCTTGCTGTACGACTACGACTCGTCGTGCCCGAACACGACAGCACAACGACCCTGCCGTTTCCCGGCTCAGTTCTGCATGAGGATCTGCTGTTCTTTGACCAGCGGGTATGCCGCGAGGGCGCTGCCGTCGAGATCTTCTCTGTGCATATCCACGCCGGTGACCTGGCTGTTCTCGTAGGTCCGGTAGTAGTAGACGCCCTTGCTCGTATTGCAGCACGACGAGTAGATGGTGATCTCGTACTTGTCGTCGAGCCGAACACATCCCCGCTGTTGTTCCACGGAGCCGAGAATATGGAAGAACTGACTGATCGCCTCGGATTCCGACTCGCCCGATACCGAATTCACCTTGGTGAAGGCAGCTTTGACGAAACGCGACATCGAGGACAGGTCTCCGGGCAATCCCACAGCACCGAGTCCGCGACTGTAGGTGTCGAAGGGTATCTCTTTCGAGAATCGCGGTTCCGGCGGATCGACGGACAGACTCATGTAGTTGTTGATGTTGAACAGCTGGATATCGAATGTCGGGTTGTTGGTGAGGACCTGGATCGGATTGTCGTGGACTTTCAGGCCCTCTCGGACCGACTCGACAGAGATGGATTCGTTCCGGTCGGAGATGATCCAGTGCAGCGGGGAAGGTGGGAACTCTTCGCTGAGGGCGAGGTCGACGATGCGCACGTCTGCCAGTGCGTCTCGCACCTGAGCCACGGTCTCGAACTGTCCCAGGACCCAGGGAATGAACTCGAACGACGCGATATTGGTCCCATCCTCCGAGACGGGCTTGTAGTCGGCATTGTCGGGGAAATTCAGCCCCGCCATACTCAAGCCCTTCTCGTTGGTCGCGTCGTAGTAGAGCGGGTAACCATCGGCCACGGTTGCCATACCGATCATGGCGTGATGCGTCCTCTGCGCAGGCACCCTGCGGAACTCGAACGGAAAGTTACGCGGCGTGACCGTCACCGATTCCCTGTACGAATACTCGAGGTCGAGGTTCCGGCCGAAGTAGTGGTCCTTGGCGGTGTAGTTGGCGGCTGTGCACATACGGCTCCTCCGGACAATCTCGACCCACGGTATCGGCATCTGCGTGCAAGTTCAGGATGTCTGATTCTGCGAGCTTCTTCCAGTACGTCAGCGCGGCGCTGCCAGAAAGTCACGATCGCCGGGCACGAACACACCGCCGTCGATCCGCTCACCGACGACGCCGTGAGCATCCTCGATTCCCTCGAGATCCCGAATCCCACGTCGGGGTCGGCACACTGAACTGCTGCAACTCGGGCGCGCACCGCCCGCACGGGAGGTCGCGTTCATGGGGGTACAACTGCAACCTCCCTCGGCGACGCACCGGACGTACCGTGGACGGCGTGGACAACCGCGCCGACATCCGCAGCTTCCTCGCCACCCGGCGGGCCCGGCTGACCCCGCAGCAGGTCGGGCTGCCCGCCGGCGGCGGGCGCCGCCGGGTCCCCGGGCTGCGGCGCGAGGAGGTGGCCGTGCTGGCCGGGGTGAGCACCGAGTGGTACACCCGCCTGGAGAAGGGTCACATCGGCGGCGTCTCCGAAGACGTCCTCGAGGCGGTTGCCCGGGCACTGCAACTCGACGAGGCCGAACGCACCTACCTGTTCGACCTCGCCCGCGCCGCCCGGCCCACCCACCGCGCACCCCGCGCCCGCAAACAGGCTCAGGTGCGGCCGAGGGTGCAGTGGATGCTCGATTCGATGACCGCCTCCGCCGCGTTCGTCCGCAACGGACGCATGGACATCCTCGCCACCAACGCGCTCGGCCGCGCGCTGTATTCGCCGCTGTTCACCGACGACCGCAGACCCGCCAACATCGCCCGGTTCCAGTTCCTCGACCCCGGCGCCCAGGACTACTTCCCGGACTGGGACGGCGCCGCCAACGTCACCGTCGCACTGCTGCGTGCCGAAGCCGGCCGCGACCCCCACAACAAGGACCTGCGCCACCTCGTCGGCGAACTGTCCACGCTCAGCGAGGAATTCCGCACCCGGTGGGCGGCCCACGATGTCCGCATCCACCACGCCGGGAGCAAGCAGTTCAACCATCCCGTGGTCGGGCCGCTCGACCTCGTCTACCACTCCCTCGACCTGGCCGCGGACGACCACTGGGTCCTGGACCTGACCATCTACACCGCCGAACCCGCAACCGCATCCGAGGACCGGCTCAAGGTTCTCGCCAGCTGGGCCGCCACGCACCTCCCGGCCCACCCGGCGACCGAAGCATCCAGCTGACCCGAGCCGTCGCGTCGAGTGCGTCGCCTTGTCTCACCGCTCGACGGTGAACGTCGACTCCGCGCTCAGACCGGTGACGACATCCTGCAGCCGCAGCGTGTACTGGCCCGGGGTGGTTACCCGAAACTTCGTCAGTCCACCGAACGACGACGCGTACCCGTCGGAGCAGCGGGCAGACTTGTGGTCCTCGTGACGCTCCCCCTCCGGCCCGGTGAGGGTGACGGTGATCTGGCAGTGCTCCCCGCCGTACCGTTCGTCGCCGGTACGGGCCGACCACCCGTACGACACTTCGACGGCCGGGTCCGCACCGGTCGACAGTTGATACAGGTACGGTCCGATCTTGCGGCCCGCGCGGACCGGTTCGGTCATCTGGTTGTCGAGTTCGAAGCGGTCGATGGCGTACACCTCCTCGGGCACGTCCGACATGTCCACCGCATCGCCGCCGCGGGCGCGGAGGACGACCGTCGCCGAGTTGCGGCCGGTGAATTCGCCGCCCAGCCCCTCCACCATGGACCCCAGCAAGCCGGCGCTCTTCGGCAGCGAACCGATCCCGGTGACGAAGCTGCCCAACGCCTCCCGCGCGGTGCCGGCCGGCGAGAAGCTGGGTGATTTGACGGCCCACCCACCGGCGGTGGTGGTGCACTCGATCGCCTTGCGGCTCAGGTCCCCTGCCTCCCGGTCGCTCGCCGACACGATGCCTTCCATCGTGATCGGATCGCCCATGCAGTCCAAGGTGGCGACGATGTCGCCGGGGTTGGTCATATCGAGCAGTGTGTTCCCGCCCCACACCATCGACAGGCCGTGCGCGGCAGCGTCGACCAGCGACATCGCGGCGTGCACGCGCAGGTCGATCGTCCGTGGCACGTCGGAAGTGTCGTACACCAGATCGGTGACGCCCCGCGGGTGCAGCAGAGCACCGTCGCCGACGTCGGACGCGAGGATCGATCCGTAGACGATCGAGTTGCCGGCTGCGCCCACCGACAGTTCGGTGGTCTCCGCCCGCTCCGTGGGCGGCGGCGTCGACCGGGCGATCCAGCCGAGGGAAGAGTTCGAGTGCAGCGACACCACGAGCTTGCCGTCCTCCTCGGCCAGGCAGGGGTAGACGACTTTCTCACCTGGGGTGATCGCATCGTAGGTGACGTCGCCGATCGTCACCGGCTCACCGTGGCACGCTGGTTCGTCGATCGACGTGCCGAAGAAGCCCTCCACGTTTTCCTCGACGGTCTGCCGCATGTCGGAGAAGTCGACGACTCCGCCGCGGAACTCCGACAGGTGGGTCGTCTCGGCGGAGAGTGTTCGGGTTGCCTCGTCCCACGTTGCGGGCAGCAGCTCGGAGACGTCCGGGTTGCGGTCACTGCGCGCGACCACCACGGGCTGCTGATCGTCGGTCAGCTCGTCGAACGTGTCCTCACCGTCCGGGATCCGGAACCGGACGGTGAGCGCCGACTCGGGCTGCTGCCCGCCTCCGAGGGTGATCGACGCGGCAGGCCGGCTCAAACGCAATGCCGCGCCGTCGCCGGTGTCGACGGGGTCGAGCGGATCGACGACCAGCTCGGTGCCGACCGGCGCCACCCCCGCTGCCCCCTCGACCGTGACCGCCCCCTCCGGTAGTTGCACGGTGAGCTCGACCCCGCCGGCCTCCACCGGCGCCGACGCGAGGTGCGCCGGTGCGGAATCGGGTGCCGCCGGTTCGGACGGCGGCGACTCGGTGGAGCATGCCGACATCGACACGGCCAGGACCGTCGCCACCGACCATAATCCCTGGGATCGCCTCATACCGCAGTTCCTCCCCTCCACCGGAGCACCGCGGCCGCGGGCCCTCCGTCGCGCGGGTCTCGGACGTATCCGTTTGGCGGACACGTACGTTCGAACGAACCGACGCACGGTGGCTCGATGTTAGATGACGGCCGGGCGCACGTCCGTGCACTCGCGGGACGACACGGCACATTTCAGCGGCTCCGTGCCGGGAAGCACGCCCCGCACCGGATCGCCGGGCCGCTGTCGGATCGGGGACGTCTCATTCACCCCTCGAACACCTCGTACTTGTTCTGACAAATATTTCCCGTGCCCGAAATGGCGGTCATCCGGTAGCCTGCGGCACTCACCGGGAGACCCTCGGGGAACATCTTCTTCATGACATCCCCTACAGGGATCCTGTTGAAATCCCAGCACCCCGCCTTGTTTTGCCCCAAGAAGGGATTATCCCAGAAGATCTGCGCCCAACACTGAGGGTCCGAGCCATTGATGCTGTATGTCAGCCACCCTTTTGTTCCTGTCATGAAGCCCTTGTCTCTCACCGAGAACAGGGAGGCTTCTCCTGGCGGAACCATCTGATCCGGCGGTTCTGCCCATCCGCCGTGGTCGAATGAAGTCCAGGCAATTTCGAGCTCATGCGACGTGTGATTTGCAACTGCGATAGCGACGCCCCGGTCGCCGTCCAGGACGCCGTAAACGGTTCTCAGCGACTCCGCCATCTGCTTGATCGCAACTGCCACAGCCGCGATTGCCACGATACTCATTGGATTTTTCCTTCCGGGTCCGAGCCTAGGTGTCGACTGCAGGGTCGAATATCCATGTAGTCGCGCGTCTCTCCGATATCGATCCTCGGGCCCGAAGTCCACCGATGTCGATCCCACGTCTGAGGGATTGCGGTCCGGGCTGACATAGTTCGCACGGCTCGGCAGACGACAAGGTCCATCCGCCGTGAAGTAGCCGGACCACTGCAGGAAGGGTGCGGGCTCGCCAGGACGACCGGTCAGGAACGAAAGGCGTCCGCTGTCGAGCACATTTCCGCTCGGATCAGCTGAATTCGGCTCCGGCATAGCCTCTTCGACCCCGAGAGGTCGATGGCCAGGACTCGACCAACTGCTCGACGGCGCAGGTCAGCGGCTCCCGTGTCGCGCCAGCACGTCACGCACCGGATCGCCGGGGCCGACGTCGTAGGTGCACTGGTCACCGCGCGGGTCGGGCACGAACGCCCACAGCAGCGCACCGGCGGCACCTGCCTCGCGGTAGCCGGTCAGCGTCTCGTCCACCCGCTGGGCACGCTCGGTGAGCGACAGGCAACTGCCGGCTTCGATGCCGAGTTCGGCGATCAGGATCGGCTTGGTCACCTGGCCGAGGCGCACCGGCAGCCACGCCGCGTCGTCGTAGTCGTGGTACTGCAGCACGTCGAGGTAGGGCGACTGCGCGAGCTGCGCGTAGCCGTCCCCGGCACTGCCGCACTGATCCCCGCCGATCAGACCGAGGGTGATCGGGTGCCGCGGATCGGTCTCCCGCACGATGCGGCCGACCGCGTCGATCCACGACCGCAGCAGCTGCGCCGAGTCGGCCGGGCACGAACGTCGCGGCAGGCTGCACGCCTCGTCGCCGCATACGCCCGGCTCGGGCTCACCCAGCAGGTCCCATGCGGCGAGCGCGGGTGAGACCCGCCATCGGTCCACGGCCAGCCGCACCCAGTCCGCGAAGCTCACCGCGAAGGGTGCCCGGCGCACGGTCCAGCCGTGCTCGTACCAGGCGCGATCCTTGTACAGCTCGTTGCCGCACGCGCCGTCCTGCGGGGACAGCACCGGCATCACCAGCTGCCCGTTCCGTTCCGCGGCGGCGAACACGGCGTCCATCGCGGAGAAGTCCAGGGTCCCCGTGACCCGGTTCAGCGCGAGCGACTGGAAGGCGTTGAACCGGGTCAGCGACGTCGGGGGCAGGGACGAGAAGTACGCATCCAGATCCACCTGCGCGCCGCAGCCGCCGTTGACGTCCCAGTCGGAGGCGAGCTGGTACGCGTTGAGCCCGGCCGGCCACCACGGTTTTGCGTCCAGGGTCAGGCCGCGGTGGTCGACGGCGACGCGCGGCGGTGGCGGCGGCTCCGGCGACTCGGACGGCGGTGGTGGCGCGCACGCGGTCGCCGCGATCAGGCAGGCGACGACCACGGCTGCGCGCATGCGCGAACGGTAGCCCCTTGCCGGCCCGGCAGGAAGCCCGTCCGCTGTGTCGACGGCAGGTGAAGACCGGTTCGGGTCCACTTGCCGCGCGCGCCGTCCGCCGGTGGTCGAAACAGAGCTCTGCAATCCGGCACTCGCCACGCACCAAGTCGAAGTCCATAAGTAGCATTAGTGCTACCATCGGGTATGGAGAGTTTGGGGTTGAAGGAACTGCGCCAGCACGCCAGCGACTACGTCAAGCGTGCCGAAGCGGGAGAGACGATGCTGATCACAGTCGCCGGCCGCCCGAGTGCGATCCTCGGCCCGGCCGGCCGGAAGACGTGGTGTGCCTTCGACGAGGTCGCCGGCATCTTTCGAACCGACACCGATCCGACGTGGGAGGCAGACCGCAACCTGATCGACGACCCGATCGCGGACCCGTGGGCATCGCGGTGAGGACGGTACTCGATACGAGCATCCTGATCGCGAGGGATGTTCCGCCCATTGACGGCGAGGTCGCGATCAGCGCCGTGAGTCTGGCGGAACTGCACTTCGGAGTCCTGGTCGCGACCACCGCGCAGCAGCGCGCTCAGCGGTTGCAGCGCCTGGTCGCCGTGGAGCGCGCGTTCGAGCCACTCCCTGTCGACGCCAGTGTCGCTCGAAGTTACGGACAGCTTGCCGCGGCCGTGCACGCGTACGGTCGCAAACCTCGGCCTCGAGCACTCGATCTGATGATTGCCGCCACCGCGCACGCGAACAACGCCCGACTCGTCACCCGCAACGCGGACGATCTCCGCGGCATCGAACACCTACTGGAGGTCGACACCATCTGAAGGACAACCTGCGATCGCTGCAGGCTCCGATCACCGGGACTCGCTCAGTTCAGGAAGCTCCGCAGGCATGCCGGCGTCCTGCAGCGACGAGGACGGGACCGACACCGAAATCGGTGGATTGCGGAGTTCGTGTCGACAGCGCGACCGATGCGGCAGCATGTCGACCATGTGTTCCGATGTGGCGGCGAACCTGCTCGACACCGTGCCGGGCCGCATGCTCGTCCAGTGGTACCTGCGCGCCTACCGCACCGCGGATCCACAGCCGTCCGTCACCGAGTTCGTCGAGGCCGACTCGCTCGAGGACTTCGTCGAGAATGCGCTGCTGATCATCCGCGAGTACCTCTACGGCAACGGCGCCAACGAGATCCTGGATCTGCCCGTCACCTCCCCCGCCGTCCGTGAGATGAGCGAGGCGATCTGCGACGCCCTGCGTGCGTCGAGCCGCGACACGCTGGTCAACCCGCAGGTGCATCAGGGCGCCGTCACCGAACTGAGCGTGCCGCGGGTGCGCAACCGCGCGCGGCCCGGGGCGCTGCCCGACGGCGCGTTCTGGACCGCGACGCCCCTCGACGACGGGACGTCCGACACGTGGGGTGCCAGCGGCGAGAACCTGCGCAGCGCGACCGAC
The DNA here is from genome assembly GCF_016804345.1 of Rhodococcus ruber. Classification (NCBI taxonomy): domain Bacteria; kingdom Bacillati; phylum Actinomycetota; class Actinomycetes; order Mycobacteriales; family Nocardiaceae; genus Rhodococcus; species Rhodococcus ruber. The sequence goes on from NZ_CP044211.1 coordinate 4,786,097, forward strand.
CCCGCCCGCTACACGGTGCACTTCGACCCGGACGTCGCGCGGATCGTCCGGATCGACACCGCCGACGACTGGGCCGAGCTGATCGCCGCGCACCCGCTCGAATACCGCGGGGCGCACGTCCCGGACTGGCCGTCGATCGCCGAGCGGTGGGACGCCGTGCACCTGTCTGCGCTCGGCCTGCTGTGCGCCCATCCGCGGCTGTCGGAGGTGCCGTACGACCGGTACGAGGCGGGCGGCTACCGCCACAGCCAGTCCGGACCGTGGCCCGGCGTCGGGGACTGGTCGACGGTGAGCACCGCGTGGCTGCGGATCCCCGAGCGGTTCGAGATCCGTCCCACCGACCCGGTCAGGCGACGAGAACCGGGGTGACGGGCTTCGACCGACAAGACGACAGCCACTCCCCGCGCTCGCCCGACCAGACCTGGCGGCCGTCAACGCAAATCGAGATGTAGCCGCAGCGCTTCCTCGAGCGCTGCGAGAGTTCTCGCCCCGAGCTTTCCGACAGGTTCGGTGTCCAGGCGACGCACGGACACCGAACGTACCTGTTCTGCCTGAGCTTTCGCTGCTCTGGTCAGCCCTGACTCGTCGGGTTCCACGAGTACCTGGAACGGAAAGACGTGTGAGGTGTTGGTGGTCAGAGGAACGACGGTGACCACTCCTCTGCCCAGATTCTCGGCGGTCGCGTTGGCGCGGTCGTTGCTCACGACCACTGCCGGCCGGCGCTCGGCCGCTTCGCTACCCTGCGCAGGGTCCGGATCGACCCAGTGGATCTGCGCTCGGCGGATCATTCGGTGTCGGCCGTGGTGACATCCCACGCGTGCTCTGTGTCGACCTCGGCAAAGGCCGTGGCGTAGTCCCGTTCGAGTCCGGCTGCCGCGAGCAGGCGGACAGCGGCCCGGACTCCCGCCGACCGGCCGCGGAGCCCATGATCCCGGATGTACTCGTCGAGGACGTGGGCATCCTCGTCCGGGAGACTGATCGTGAACTTGACGGTCAGACTGCAAGCATGACCGAAGTATGACTGGTGCACATGATGCGATCCGCGGAGTCGGGTGCGATCAGTCGAGGGCCGGGCAGGGCGTGTCCCCGCGGCTCCGGCATGGACGCGAGGCCGCGCGGCCCCGAGACCGGAAAGCACCCCGTCGCGCGACTGTGAGGAACCGAAAAGAACTCGCGGCCGCCGCAGGCGTGCCTCTACGCTCGGCGCGATGACCGAGATCCGCCCTGCCGAACCCACCGACGTCGACCGCGCGACCCGCACCCTGGTGCGCGCCTTCGCGGACTATCCCTTCACCCGCCACACCGTCGACGCCCGCGACCACCTGCACCGCGTCGAGGAGTTGCAGCGGTTGTACCTGACAGAGATCGGTCTGCGCTGCGGGCGAGTGTGGGTGTCCGACGACGCCGCCGCCGCCGCCGTGTGGACCACTCCCGAATCCACCGGTATCTTAGAAGCTTTCGCACGAATCGCCGGGCGCGTCGCCGAGCTGTCCGGAGATCGGGCCGACACGGCGACGGCCGCGGACGAGGCGCTGGCCCCGCTGCGGCCCAGCGAGCCGGCGTGGTTCCTCGCGACCGTCGCCGTCGATCCGGACCGGCAGGGCTCGGGCCTGGGCGGCGCGGTCCTTGCCCCCGGCCTCCGGGAGGCCCGCGAGGCGGGGGTACCGGCGTATCTCGAGACCTCGTCGGAGCGGAACGTCGCGTTCTACCGCAGGCTCGGGTTCGACGTCGTCGGCGCCGTGGATCTGCCCGGCGACGGGCCGCGCACGTGGGCGATGATCCGCGGGTAACGTCCCGTCACGCGAATCCCGTTCGCTTCGACGCTTCCGTCGGCAACGACACCAGTTGCGCCTTCTCCGGCTCGGCGGGCACGAGCGGCTGCAGCGGCAACGCGACGTCCGGGGCGGTCACCGTCGCCAGGTGCTGCAGCATCACGCCCTCGCGCAGTGCCCACGGACTCACGTCGAGCAGATCGACGTCGAGCGCGCGCATCGCCTCGTCGGCGACGATCGCACCGGCGGGTATCTGGCGGGCCCGGGCGGGCGAGATGCCGCGCAGCCTCGCCCGTTCACGTGTCGGCAGCTGCGTCAGCCGTCCCGCCCAGCGGTGCACGTCGCTGCGGTGCAGGGTGCGGCGCACGAACGGACCGCGCCGCTGAGGTGCTCCGCCCGTCAGGCGGGCCAGCTGCTTGAACGTCTTGGACGTGCCCACCACCCGCCCGAAGTCTCCCTCCCAGCGCAGTCGCTCCGCCGACTCGCTCAGCGTGTCGCGCACGAAGTGACGCAGCTCCCTGACCTGACGCCCGCGCGGCGGATCGGAATGGAGATAGGTGCGGGTGAGCAGACCGGCGCCGAGCGGCAGCGACAGGACGAACTCCGGTTCGGCGTCGCGCCCGAATGCGATCTCCATCGACCCGCCACCGATGTCGAGCATGAGGATGCGGCCCGCCGACCATCCGTACCAGCGGTGTACGGCCATGTAGGTCAACCGCGCCTCCTGCAACCCGGACAGGTACTGCGGACGGATCCCGCATTCGGTGTGGATCTGTTCGAGAACCGCATCCCGGTTCGCCGCATCACGAATCGCCGCCGTGACGAACGGGTACAGCTGTTCCACCTCGTACCGGTGTGCCGCCGCGAGTGTGCGGCTCACGGCCTGGCAGACGCGTTCGATACCGGCCTCCTCCAGGCAGCCGTCGTCGCCGATCGCCTCGCCCAGCAGCGTGGAGGTCTTGACCGCGTGGATCGGCAGCGGCGGAGCCCCCGGCAGCGCCTGCACGATCTGCAGTTGCGCCGAGTTCGAGCCGATGTCCAGGACTCCGAGCCGCACACCTTCGAGTATTCTCCGGTCGGCGCTCGCCCACCACCGCTCCGAACCCGAGACGCAGCATCGTGCCCGTGACGCGCGGCCGCCGGAGGTGACGGCGGGTCGGTTTCCGGTGTCACCGCCGTGTCTTCGCGCACCGGCGGGGTCGATGCTCCAGCCGGTCGTCTCCAACTGGCGATGCCGCGTCCCGTTCTGCGGTGGACGCTGCCGACTAGGCTCGATGCCGTGAGCGTGCGTGCAGGAATCGTCGTAACCGGGACCGAGGTGCTGACCGGGAGGATTACCGACCAGAACGGACCGTGGTTGTCTCGTCAGCTCCTGACACTCGGCGTCGACGTCGCCCACATCACGATCTGCGGCGACCGGCCCGCCGACCTGATCGCACAACTACGCTTCCTCGCCGACCAGGGCGTCGACCTCATCGTCACCAGCGGTGGGCTCGGCCCCACCGCCGACGACCTCACCGTCGCTACCGTCGCCGAGTTCTGTCATCGTGACCTGCTGCTCGACCCCGAACTCGAGGAACACATCGCGGGTGTCATCCGCCGCTACCGCCCGGACACCCCGGATCTCGACGAAGGGCCGACGCGTACCGGGATCCGCAAACAGGCGCGGGTCCCCACCGGTGCCACCGCCCTACCGCCGACCGGCACAGCACCGGGCGTGGTGATCCCCGCAGTAGCCGGTGACCGGCCGGTCCCGACCATCGTCGTCCTCCCCGGGCCGCCCGGTGAGTTGCAGGCGATGTGGCCGAGCGCGATCACCTCACCTGCGGTGGCCGAGGCGCTGACCCGAGCCGACGACATGCAGCAGGAGACCGTGCGCGCGTACGGACTGCACGAGGCGCAACTCGCCGAGACACTGCGCCGGGCCGAAGCAGAGATCGCCGGCCTGGATCGACTCGAGATCACCACCTGTCTTCGACACGGTGAACTCGACATGGTGACCCGATTCGCCTCCGGCGACGCGGACGTCTATCGCCGTCTTCTCGATGTTCTCGCCGAACACCATGGACACAAGATCTTCTCGACCGACGGCTCCACCATCGACGACCGACTGATCGACGCCCTCGACGGCCGGCTGATCGCGACTGCGGAGTCGTGCACCGGCGGGCTCATCGCTGCGCGCCTCACCGCCCGCCCCGGTTCGTCGGCCTATGTCATGGGCGGGGTCGTCTCGTACTCCAACGACGCGAAGTCCGATCTGATCGACGTACCGGCCGAGATGATCGCCACGCACGGTGCAGTGAGCGAGCAGGTCGCCGCAGCGATGGCCGAGGGCGCCCGACGCCGTCTCGGGGCCGACGTCGCGGTCTCCACCACCGGGATCGCCGGTCCCGACGGTGGCACCGAAACCAAGCCGGTGGGCACAGTCTGCTTCGGCGTCGCGATCGACGGACGGCCGACGTACACCGTCACCCGCCGCTTCCCCGGGGACCGCGAACGGGTCCGAACCCTCACCACCACGGCCGCACTGCATCTGGTTGTCGCACAACTCGAACGAGGTTGAACCAGCACCCGAACCACCGTTCACTGCGGCCAGGGCGGCAGCAGCCGACGCGTCAGGTTGCCCACGAGAGTGCGCAGCACACTGTCGGCGAACACGAGACCGCGTGGCACCTGACAAAGTCAGCCCCTTCCGTCTGGTGTCTCGGCCTCGACCCCACAGGACACGAGGATCACCGTCGATGTCGATTCCGACAACATTGCCGGGCCGGATCCCGCCGGAGGCGAATTCGGTCGACACGTGAGCCATCCCCGGTAGTGCATCGACCTCGAGACACCAGCGGTATCACGATGGTGGCCGTGCGCTGGGTGTGATGTCCCCAGGGAGGTTGGTCGGTCGGCTCCGCGTAGTACCCCGCCAGCGGGACAACCCGCCCACTCGGCGCGCCTGTCTGAGAACCTGGAGTGCATGGCTGCCCCCACAGCAACTTCCACCGCGCCCAGGAACATGGCATGGATCCCCGGCGGGACATTCTGGATGGGGTCGGAGGAGTTCTATCCCGAGGAGCGTCCCGTGCACCAGGTCCGGGTCGACGGGTTCTTCATGGACGAGCATCCGGTGACCGTCGCCGAGTTCCGGCGGTTCGTGAAGGACACCGGGCACGTCACCACCGCCGAGACGGCACCCGATCCGCGGGACTACCCCGACGCGGAACCCGAGCTGCTGGTGCCGGGGTCGCTGGTCTTCGTGCCACCGCCAGGTCCGGTGCCGCTCGACGACTACCGCCGCTGGTGGGCGTGGACGCCGGGCGCGCAGTGGCGGCACCCGGAAGGGCCCGGCAGCACCGTGGCGGGACGCGACCGTCACCCGGTTACGCACGTGTCGCACTTCGATGCGCTCGCCTACGCGCAGTGGGCCGGCAAGGAGCTGCCGACCGAGGCGGAATGGGAGTTCGCCGCGCGCGGTGGCCTGGATCGGGCGCGGTTCGTGTGGGGCGACGAGTTCGCTCCCCACGGCCGCTACCGCGCCAACACCTGGCAGGGCCGCTTCCCGTGGGAGAACACCGGCGAGGACGGCTTCGTGGGGACCTCGCCCGTCGGCTCCTACCGTCCCAACGGCTATGGACTGGTCGACATGGCCGGCAACGTGTGGGAGTGGTCGGCGGACCACTACACCGCGCACCACGGCGCCGACGGTCGGGACACCGCCCCCGCGCACGCCTGCTGCATCCCCAGCAATCCCCGTACGGGTGCCGGCGACGAGTCCGGCCCGTACCCGCGGCGCGTGATCAAGGGTGGCTCGCACCTGTGCGCGCCGAACTACTGCCTCCGCTACCGTCCGGCGGCGCGGCAGGGCGAGTCGGTCGAGACGTCGACGTGCCACATCGGTTTCCGCTGCATCGTGCGCCCGGACAGGTGACGAGGCCGACGACCGCCGCCGGGTCGCGCTCGCCACCCACTGACCGGTCGACTGCGCAGTTGTCGTGACGACACCCCGACGCGGGCAACGACAACTGCGCAGTCACGGACGACCGATGTTCAGCGAGCGGCGCCTCCCCGCGTCTCCCGGCCGTGATCCAGAACGCCAGCACCGCACCGGCGAGCGCGACGACGGCAGCCACGAGGAACGCTACGAAGAACCCGCGGCTGTCGTAGACGATTCCCGTCCCGTCCGCTGTCACCACGTGCTGGGCCAGTGCTCACCGCGTTCGCGCACTCGGCGAAGTTCCCGCTCGTGCTGTGGGTGCTGCTGTTCGGCATCGGTATGGGCATCGCGACCGCGTCCATCCTGTGTTTCTCTTCACGGTCCGCCGCCGAGCTGTTAGAGTCACCACAATCATTGATTGATCGCTTGATCAGTAAAGGACCCTCTGTCGCAGTGGGAGGCATAGTGACGACGCACAACGATGTGCCGGTGGCGGTGATCGATCGCGCTGCCCGGCTGCTCGAGGCGTTCCGCGACAGCGAACGGCTCACCCTGGCCGAGCTCACCCGCTTGACGGGCATGCCCCGCTCGTCCACGCACCGGTTACTGAACCAGCTCGTCGAGATCGGCTGGGTCCGACGGGACGCACCCGCGTACTCGCTGGGCACGAAGATGCTCGAGCTCGGCTCCCTCGTCCAGCACAACGACGCCCTCCACCGAGCCGCACTACCCGTCATGCACGAGTTGCACGGCCGCACCGGCCTCGTCGTCCACCTGGCGGTGCTCACGGGCACCGAGGTGCTGTACCTGGAGAAGGTCGGCGGACCCTACTCGATGCGCATCCCCTCCCGCGTGGGTGGCCGGCAGCCGGCACACTGCACGGCACTGGGCAAAGCCCTTCTCGCACAAGGGCAATACGATGTGGAAGCGCTCTTCGCCGATCATCCCCTCCCCGCCCGGACCCCGCACAGCGTCACCGACCCGGGCCGGTTGCGCAGCGAACTCGCCCGCATGCGCGAGCAGCACGTCGCGCACGAACGCGACGAGGCCGCGCCCGGCGTTTCCTGTGTCGCGGCGCCGATCGGACCGGCCGGCAAGTGCGTCGGAGCACTCTCCCTCAGCGGTCCGTCTGCATCGATCCGCGCCACCGCCCTGGCCGCTCCGGTGCGCGTGGCCGCACTGACCGCGTGGCGGCGCTTCACCCACCTGCGTGCCGGAAACGCCCGGACTGCGGTGTGACACCGCATTGATCGATTGATCAATAGATGTGGCACAATGGACCGGCCGACGACCGAGTCCCGAGGAGTGCCATGGATCCGCACGAGCGCCGCCGCCAGATCCTGGACAGATCCGCACACCTCTTCGCGTCCAAAGGGATTGCGGCGACGACCATCCGGGAGATCGCCGACGAGGTCGGCGTCTACTCCGGAGCGCTCTACCACTACTTCCCGTCCAAGGAAGCGATCGTCACCGAATTGATCCGCGAGTACATCGACGACCTGAGCGGGCGGTGTCGCGAGATCACCGCGCAGTCCCAGACCCCGGTCGACCGGATCGAGGCACTCGCGTTGCTGGCCCTGTCCACGTCGGAGGACTACCGCGGCGCCACGACGATCTGGCAGCGCGAGGGCGAGTACATGCGCGACCGCCTCGTCGAGGCCGACCTGGCCGAGACCGCCGACGAGGTCGAGAGAGCGTGGCGGGCGGCCATCGCCGACGGCGTGGCCGAGGGGACGTTCCGCGACGACATCGACCCGGACGTGTTCTACCAGCTGATTCGTGACGCCGTCTGGCAGGCACCGCGGTGGCACCGACCGACGTCGGAGCGTTCCAACGCCGATCTCGCTCGCGAGATCACCCGCATCTTCGTCGACGGCTTCCGCCCCCGCGCCGAATGACCGGCCACGGGGGCGTGCGCACATCGACCGATCAGGCCCGACGTGCGAGGGTCTCGTCGACCTCCTTCTGCCAGTTCTCCAGCGCACGGGTGGTGTCCACCTCGAATTCGAAGCGCTGCACCATGTCCGGGGTGACGTCCTCGACGTCGACGAAGAACTGGCTGTACCAGCGACGCAACTGGTAGACCGGGCCGTCCTCCTCGGTCAGCAACGGATTCTCGATCCGGGTCTTGTGCTTCCAGATCTCGACGTCCTGTTTGAACTGCGTCTCCACGCCCTCGGTGAACATCGTCGCCATCGCAGCGGCCTCCTCGTCGCCGACCCCGTCCACCTTCTTGACGATGGTGCCGAACTGCAGCACGAACGAGTCCTGCGTGACCGGGTAGTGGCAGTTGACGAGTTTGGTCTCGACCGTCACATCCCCGGACACCGTGTAGACGGTGTCGAGCATGAAGGACGGACCGTAGTACATCGCGTCCGAGATGGTCTGGGAATCCGGAAGATCGAGCTGCACGCCCGTCTTGATGTCGTCACGGCCCGTCGAACGCATGTGCTGCGCGGCGATGTGGCCCTCGAAGACGTTCTTGAAGTACTGCGGCATCTGGAAATGGACGTAGAAGAAGTGCGCCATGTCGACGACGTTGTCGACGATCTCCCGGCAGTTCGACCCGGTGACGTGGAAAGTGTTCCACGTCCACTCGCTCCAGGCGTCGGTCCCGTAGTCGGGGATCTCCGGAATCGTCACGTCCGCCGGCGGCGGATTTCCCTGCGGATCGTTCCACACGAACAGCAAGCCGTTGCGCTCCATGCTGATCCACGACTTCGTCCGGGCAAGTTTGGGTGTGCGGCGGGCGTACGGGACTTCCGCGCACCGACCGTCGCCACCCCACCGCCAGTCGTGGAACGGGCACGCAATCGTGTCGCCCTTGATCTCGCCACGCGCCAGATTGCCGCCCATGTGGCGGCAGAAGGCGTCGAGCACGTGCAGGGCGCCCTTCGAGTCCTCGAAGACCACCAGATCGGTTCCGAAAACCTGTATCTGGTGCGGCTTTCCGTCGTGGAAGGCTTTGGCCAGGCCGAGGCAGTGCCAGCCGCGGGCATACCGCGTCGGGTTGGTCCCCGTCTCGATGCTCCGAACCTCGATGGTCTCGAGTTCGACAGTCATGAAGTCCTCCAAGTGATGTGCTTCCAGGTGCGGCGACGCCGGACCGGCTACGGTTCGATCTGCTGGGGTTCGACCCGGCGGGAGGGCACGAGCCGGCCGTCGCGCACGGCGCGATCGACCGACTCGTGCAGCGCCCCACAGCGGGGCAGGTAGGTCGTGGTCTCGTCCGCGATTGCCGCCGAAGCGAATTCACGGCACGTCTCGTGGGCCGGTCCGGTCCATTGAATGCTCGTGTGTACCGGGCTGTACTTCGCCACCAGCACCTTGTTGCCACACGTGTGGCACTCGAGCGACTGCATCCGATCACTTCCTTCCTCGGGTACACCGAGCGTAGGAAGTTCCCCGCTCCGTCGCTGCGGGGTGTCAGCTCAGCGGGACACCTGTTCGCCGGGCCGGGCCGGTGCGAGCACGTCGGGAATCTGCACGTTTCCCTCCTTCGGGTGTTCGTCCGTGGATCGGTTCATCGCATGAGCGCCTGGCCGCCGTCGACGGGCAGTGAGTGACCGGTGATGTACTGCGCCGCCGGACTGCACAGGAACACCACCGCCGGGCCGATGTCGGTCTCGGGGTCGCCGAGACGACCGAGGGGTACGGTGTCGAGGTAGGCCCGCGCCTCGTCCGGGCTGTCATGCGCCCAGACCTCGAGCGCGGGTGAATTCGCGAGTGGGAGAATCGCGTTGACGCGGATTCCGTCGGCCGCCCACTCGCATGCTGCCGTGCGGGTCAGCACCCGGATTGCTTCCTTGGCGGCGGCGTAGCCGCCGTATCCGGACGGGTCCCAGCGCACTCCCGCCGCGGACCCCAGGTTGACGATCGAACCCCGGCCCTTCAGGTGGGAGTGGCATGCCCGCATCAGGCGCAGGGTGGCGGTCGGTCCCGAGTCCATTCCCCGCTGGTAGACCTCCTCGTCCAACTCGAGCAGATGGCCGTGAACGGTGGTCTGGGCGTTGTTCACCAGGATCGACAGTCCGCCGAAGCGCGCGACGACCTGCTCGACCAGACGGTCGATGCGATCCGCGTCGGTGACGTCGCACTCGAATGCGGCCGCGCGACCACCCCGCTCCTCGATTTCCGCCGCCACCTTCTCGACCTTCTCCGCCGTACGGCCGGCGAGGGCCACGCGAGCCCCGGCCGCCGCGAGCGCGAGGGCGATGCCGCGACCGACGCCCTGGCCCGCCCCGGTCACCAGGGCCGTCTCCCCGTTCAGGCAATTCACGTGCGTCCTCCTTCATTGAGTAATCGATCAATCAATTGCCCATGATGCCCCGACGGCACGAACCGGCAGATAACTTCCGCGCACAGTTCCACTGGATGGGAACCTGACAGCTGTGGAGATGGTGATCGCGGTGAACCCCGACCCGGCGTCCAAGCTGGGCTACCTGCTGCGTGTACCCCTCGACGGCGGGCTGGTGTTCCGGACCTCCGGCACCTGGCCGCGCACGAAGGCGCTGTACTGCCACCCCGTGCCGAGCGAGGAGTGGCCCGACGACCCCGAGGTCGTCGAGCGCGTGGCCGTCCGGTCGTGCGCACGCCGCGGCGCGGCGATCGACCTGGTGCTCGACCGCGGTCGCGAGAACCGCTCACAGATCGTGTACACCACCGCCCGCGGACGCGACGTCGTGTTCTGGCAGTCCCCCCGCACCCGCAAGCAGGCCCGCCCCAACGTGCGCACTCCCACCGCCCGCGCCGCGGGCGTCGCCGACCTGCCGATCGTCGTCGACTCGCACGAGCGCTACGCCTACCGGTTCGCCGACCAGCAGGTCGTCCTCACCAAGCGGGCACTGCCGTGCGGTGACTACGGCGTCTTCCACGACGAGCGTCTCGTGGCCTCGGTGGAACGCAAATCGGTTCCGGACCTGGTAGGCAGCCTGACGAACGGCACCCTGCGCTACGCACTGGCCGAGCTGGCGGCGCTGCCGCGCGCCGCGGTCGTCGTCGAGGACCGCTATTCGGCGATCTTCGCGCTCGACCGGGTGCGGCCGGCGACCGTCGCCGACGGCCTGGCCGAGCTGCAGGTGCGCTGGCCGAACGTGCCGATCGTGTTCTGCGACACCCGTGCACTCGCCGAACAGTGGACCTACCGGTATCTCGCGGCCGCCTACGTCTGGGCCGAGACCGAGAGCCCGGCCATCGCCCGCATCGCCGCGCCCGCCACCGCGGCGCCGTCGACGGCCGAGGTCCGAGCCTGGGCCCGCACGCAGGGCCTACCCGTGCCGGACCGCGGCCGCCTCCGCCCCGAGGTCTGGCAGGCGTGGCGCGCGGCTCACCCGGACTGATGCGATCGCCGACGATGCACTTCTCGTGACGGCGCGCCGGGCGATGGCACGAGAAGTGCTCACTCACCGGAACATTGGGCGCAACGCTACGGACGGGGCACCGATCACCTGGCGCGAGCACCGGTGTCCGGCACCACCAGGACGTCCGTGGTGGCGTGTCGCAGCACGTGCTGGGCGACGCTGCCGAGCACTGCGTATTCGAGGGCGGAACGCTCCCCGGTTCCGACGACGATCAGCTCGGCGCGATGCTCGGCTCCGATCTCCGGAATCATCGAGGGCGCATGGCCGGATTCGATGCGGGTGTCGGCGGGCTCGGGGATCAGGGTCGCGGCGAGTTCGTCGAGGTGGAGGCGGATCTGTTCGGTGCTGACGTGCCGCAGCTGCGCCAGCGCGGCGTCGTCGGCGCCGTGCAGTCGCATGAGTTGTTCGCCCATCACGACGGACACGTGTACGAGAACGTGGTCGGCCTCGGGGGTCCAGGCTGCGGCGGTGTGGGCGGCCGAGGTGGCGGCACGAGAGGTGTCGACGGCCAGGAGGACGGTCCGGTAGGGGCCGGCCGGTGGATTCTTGACCACCAGTACGGGCGCGGTGCTGGTGCCGACGAGACGTTCGGCGGTGCTGCCCGGCAACGCTCCGGCGAGCCGGCGGGCTCCGTGCGCGCCGACGACCAGCAGGTCGGTGTCGCGTTCCCGGGCGAGGGCGCCGACGGTGGAGGCGACCTCACCGGCCCGGACCACGCCCTCGATGTCCCCGCCGCAGCGGCGCAGATGGTCCGTCAGGAGAGTGTGCGCGCGCCGCGTTGTTTCCGGTGCGGCCGGGGACGGCACGACCTGCACGGCGGTGAGCTGCGCGTGGTGCTCGCGGGCGAGTTGTGCAGCGCGGCGCACCGCGTCGGCCGCGCCGTCGGACAGGTCGGTGGCGACCAGGATGTGCCGAAGAGGGGACGTGTCCATCGTGCTCACGACTCGGCACGTCGGGCACGGATGCGGCGGACCACCCACTTCTCCGCCTCGGCGACGAAGAAGACCGTCAGCCCGACGCCGAGCACCTTCGCCCACTCCACGAGCGTCAGTCCCGCGGAGCCGAACACGGTCTGGAAGAACGACGTGTAGGTGTAGAGCAGCTGCAGCCCGATGCAGGCGGTGATCGCACCCAGCACGTAGCGGTTGCCGAACAGCCCCTCCCGGTTCAGGACCGAGCCCTCGATGCGGCGGCTGTTGATCAGGTAGAACATCTCGGCCACGACGATCGCGTTGACCGCGATCGTGCGGGCCACCTCCACAGTCGTACCCGCTTCCAGCTCCCACAGGAACAGCCCCAGCGCGCCGGCCATCATGAGCACCGACACCATCGCCACGCGCCACACGAAGAACGCCGACAACAGCGACTCGGTGGGCGGACGCGGCGGCCTGCGCATCACGGACGCCTCGGTCGGTTCGAACGCGAGTGCCAGGCCCAGGGTGCTGACCGTGGCCAGGTTGATCCACAGCACCTGGGCCGGGGTGAGCGGCAGCGTCAGCTGGAACAGGATCGCGGCGATCACCACGAGTGCTTCGCCGCCGTTGGTGGGCAGCATGAACAGCACGAACTTCTTGAGGTTGTCGTAGACGCCGCGACCCTCGCGCACCGCCGCGGCGATCGTCGCGAAGTTGTCGTCCGCCAGCACCATGTCGGCGGCTTCCTTGGCGGCCTCGGTGCCGCCGGCACCCATCGCCACACCGACGTCGGCGCGGGTGAGGGCCGGGGCGTCGTTGACGCCGTCGCCGGTCATCGCCACCACGTGGCCGTTCTCCTGCAGTGCCCGCACCAGGCGCAACTTGTGTTCGGGGCTGGCCCGGGCGAACACGTCGGTGTCGGCGACCACGCGCCGCAGCGCAGGTTCGTCGAGTGCTTCGATCTCGGCGCCGGTGACGGGCCGCGAGCCGATGCCCAGTCCCATCTGGGTGCCGATCTCAGCGGCCGTGTCGGCGTGATCGCCGGTGATCATCTTGACCGTGATGCCCGCCCGGTGGCATTCGCGGACCGCGACGACGGCTTCCTCGCGGGGCGGGTCGATGATCCCGACAAGCGCGAGCAGGGTGAAGTCGTGCTCGGCGTCCTCGAAGTCGAGGGTGGCACCGACGGCGTCGCGGTCCCGGTAGGCCAGGGCCAGCACGCGCAGTCCCTGCGTGGCGGTCTCCGTCGCGCGGGTGCTCCAGTAGGCCGTGTCGACGACGGTCCGCGAGCCGTCCTTCTCGAGCTGATGGGTGCACGCCGCGAGCACCTTCTCCGGCGCGCCCTTGAGGAAGATCCGCTCGTGCACATCGTCGTCGGCGCGGTGCAGGGTGGCCATGAATCGGTGTTCGGATTCGAAGGGCACGACGTCCAGACGCGGCCAGGCGTGCTCGGCGTCCTGCTGAGTCAGCCCCGCCTTGCGTCCGAGTACGAGCAGCGCCGCCTCGGTGGGGTCGCCCTCGATCTGCCATGCCCCGTCCACGTCGAGCAGGCGCGCGTCGTTGCACAGCACACCGGCCCGCACGGCCAGATCCAGCGGGGGGACGGATGCCCGATCCGCGACGGTGCCTTCGCCGGCGGTCAGCGCCCCGACCGGGGCGTAGCCGATCCCGCCGACGTCGATGCGGTGGTGCGCGCACAACACCTTCTGCACGGTCATCTCGTTGCGGGTGAGCGTGCCGGTCTTGTCGGAGCAGATCACGGTGACCGAACCGAGCGTCTCGACCGCCGGTAGTCGCCGGATCACCGCGTTGCGCCGGGCCATCCGCTGCACCCCGAGCGAGAGGGTGACCGTCATGATCGCCGGCAGCCCCTCGGGGATGGCCGAGGCGGCGAGCGCGACGACGAGGGTGAACATCTGCGCCGGGGATTCGCCGCGCCACGCGATTCCGAGTACGAACGTCGCCGCAGCGACGACCAGGATGACCACGGCCAGCCACCGGGCGAACCGGCCGATCTGCCGCAGCAGCGGCGTCGTGGTCTTCGGGATTCCGGCGAGGAGGGCATTGATGCGGCCGAGTTCGGTGTGGACACCGGTGGCGGTGACCACGCCGTCACCCTGCCCGAACACGGCAACGGTTCCGGCGTAGGCGGCCGACCGGCGGTCCCCGAGTTCGCTGTCCGCGTGCACCGGGCGGGACGTCTTGTCCACCGGGACGGATTCCCCGGTCAGGGCCGCCTCGTCGACTCGGAGTTCGCGCACGCGGATCAACCGCAGGTCGGCGGGCACCCGGTCTCCGGAGACGAGCCGGACGACGTCGCCGGGCACCAGGTCGGCCGCGGGGAGATCGACGATCCGTCCGTCCCGGTGCACGCGGGCGCGGGGTGCGAGCATCGCCCGGATCGAGTCGAGCGCCGATTCGGCCCGCCCCTCCTGCACAAATCCGAGGAGCGCATTGATCACGACGGCGGCGAGCAGCACCGCCGTGTCGATCCAGTGCTGCAGGAACGCGGTGATGACCGCGGCGCCGAGCATCACGTAGAGCAGGACGTTGTGGAACTGCCGTAGCAGCCGCCACCACCAGCGGTCCGACGGGGGACGCGGCAGCTCGTTCGGACCGTGCTCGGTCAGCCGCCGCTCCGCTTCGTCCGAGCTCAGCCCGGTCGGCGAGGTGCCCAGACGATCCAGCGTTGCGGTGGTGTCGAGCGCGTGCCATTGGTGCATTACTTGCACTTTACCAAATCAGTTGTGGCGGGTGCTGAATCTTCGCGCCGAGGGCGCGCGCACGGAGAGGACCGACCGGGCCGGCAAGGGCTGACGTCCGTCAGGATCGACGGCGCGTGCCGTCTCGTCACGAACCGGCCGAGGACGCCACGTGAACAGCAGCGCGACGGCGAGGAGCAGTTCAGCGATGTCCCCGCCGTAGTACATGAGCTCGCCGGCTCCCCGCAGCTGCGCCGCGGGAACCGGAACCTGGACGAACAGTTCCGCGTACATCACCTGAAAGATGACGGCGTGCGCGGTGATCGCGAGACCGAGCACCACGAGCCGCACCGGCACGGAGGGACGGCGCGGGGCGGGATCCGGGCCGGCGACGACCCACGCGAACAGGCAGCCGGCGAGCAGGAAGTGGACGTGGACGAGCACGTGCAGCAACTCGTTCCGGGTGGTCGCGACGTAGAGCGGCGAGAAGTACAGAACCGCCAGACCGCCGACGTTGAGGGCCAGGGCGACGAAGGGATTCGCGACGAGGTGCACGGGCGAGGAGCGCAGTACGCGGCCGATCGTGCGGCCGCGCGCCGGGGACACCGACCGCAGGACGAGGGTGATCGGGGCGCCGAGCACCAGACCGAGCGGGGATGTCGGGCGCTGCGGGTCAGTGCCGGGCACTGCCCACGGTCTCGTGTGTCCCCGTGTAGTGCATGGGGCTGTCCAACAGGTGCGCCGGCGGCAGGTTGCGGTCGGGGGTGTGCACGACGGGTGCGTCCGCCGGGACGCGGCCCCGGGCCCGGTCCCAGCCGGCGCGAGCGCGCGGATGGTAGCGGTAGCGCCGGGGAACGAGCTTCTCCCCCAGCCCGATCGATCGGCCGACGAGGCGGTGCAGGCGCTGCTCCCGGCGTGAGAAGGTATACCCGAGCAGGTCGCGCACCGCCGGATCGTACAGGCCGATCGTCAGCCAGAGGAACCCGTGGGTCACCGGCGGCCGCAGCACCGCCCATACGCTCGCGGGCATCCACCGCAGGAACGGCGGCCGGCCCAGGTGCGAGAGGTCGAGCACGTCGCGGGTCGCCTTGTTGTCCTCGAGCACCTCGCGGCACATGCGGTCCCAGTAGCGCAGGAAGTCCTCCCAGCTGTCGGGGACGGGCCGCATCGACATCCCGTAGAGCCGGTACCACTGCACGTGCTCGTCGAACAGCCGGTGCTTGTCGGCGAGCGGGAGCGGGCCGTCGAACCACTCGATCGAGACGACGAGGCTGTAGAAGAACGTCGCGTGCGCCCAGTAGAAGGTGTCGGGGTCGAGGGCGTGATAGCGCCGGCCCTGCTTGTCGATGCCCTTGATCGTGTCGTGGTAACCACGCACCTGGGCGGCGGTCTCCGGGGCGCGCGGACCGTCGAAGACGACGCCGTAGATGGGGTACAGCGAGCGGTACAGCCGTTCCCACCGCTCGTCGAAGAACTGCGAGTGCTCCTCCACGGCCGCGCCGAGACCGGGATGCATGTTCTGCATCGATCCGGCCCACGGCCCGAACACCATTCCGCGCCAGCCGCCGAAGTACCGCCACGTCAGGCTGTCGGGTCCGAGCGGCACGAGCTCAGTTTGACTACGCACGTTGTCAGTTTGAGGGCGGGGCCCGGAGGGTGTCAAGGGCGCGCGTTGACTCATCAAAATGCGCGCGTAGAGGTAGTCGTTGCCTCAAATGAGAATGCGCGCGTACGGTGCGCCTGCCGTGTCCGGCCTGGGCCGGGCGGTAGGCCCGGACGATGGGGCTGTCGATGAGTCAACGCAAGGCCGTGACCAAGACGATCGCGACGCGGTACGCCCGGGCCGACAAGGCCACCAAGGGTGTCATCCTCGACGAGTTGTGTGCCACGACCGGCTGGCACCGCAATCACGCCCGCAAGGCGTTGATGCAGGCGTTGCGGCCCACCGCGGTCAGGCGACGCACCCCGAGATCACCGAAGTACGGCTCCGACGTGATTGCGGCGCTGCGGTTCTGCTGGGCGGTGCTCGGTGCGCCGGCGGGCAAGCGCCTCGCGGCGGTGCTGCCGGACCTGGTGCCGATCCTGCGTCGGTTCGGCGAGTTGAGCATCGACGACGCCACCGCAGAGTTGTTGGTGTCGATGTCGGCGGCGACCATCGACCGCCGGCTTGCCGAGGACCGGCGCAGGCTCGATCCGAAAGGCAGAGCGCACACCAAGCCGGGGTCGGGTGCTCGAGTCGCAGATCCCGATCCGCACGTGGGCGCAGTGGGGCGACGCCGTGCCCGGGAACGCGCAAGATCGACCTGGTCGGGCACGAGGGCGGCAACGCGGTCGGCGACCATGCCTACACGTTGACGGTCACCGACATCGCCACCGGGTGGACGGAGAACCGGAGCGTGCCGAACAAGGCGCGCAAGTGGGTGCTCGCCGCCCTCGAGGAGATCGCCGGCATCCTGCCGTTCCCGATCCGCGGGGTCGACTCCGACAACGGCAGCGAGTTCATCAACCATCACCTGCTCGCCTGGTGCGCGCAGCGGCAGATCACCTTCACCCGGTCCCGGCCCGGCAACTCCAACGACGGCGCGCACGTCGAGCAGAAGAACTGGGCGATTGTACGGACCGTGGTCGGCTACCACCGCTACGACACATCGGCAGAGTTGTTGGTGCTCAACGGTATTTGGGTTCTTCAATCGAGTCTGTCGAACTTCTTCTGCCCGCAGCAGAAGCTGATATCGAAGGTACGTGACGGGGCGAAGGTGACCAAGAAGTACAACACCGCGACCACTCCGCATCGTCGCGTCGAGCGGCACGATGCCGTCACCGCCGAGGACAAGGCGATCCTCGCCGGCACCTACGTCACGCTCAACCCGGCAGCGATCCAGCGGCAGATTCAGGCCCTGACCGCCGAGCTGCTCACGCTCACCACCGCCAAGGCCGGCCCGGGGCGTACCCCCATCGTCGAGCCCTCCTCCACGCGCGCATCCTTGAATGAGTCAACGAAGCGCACCTCGCGCGCATCTTGACGTGAGGCAATAGGGGGCGCGCGGACTTGCTCGCATCTTCGGAATCGGCCCACGCCAGGCCATGTGCGGATGCCGGAGGGGCGGACAAGTTCGGCCGCAGCGTCGGGAACGGCGATCGGTCGGCACGCAGTGCTTGCTCCTGTCGAACCGCGCTGATGCCGAGCCGGGGATCGACACGTCGATCGACACCCGCGAGGCGCCCTCTTGCCACTCGACGATTTCGGACCTATGGTCAGTCCAATACTTCGGAAGGGGGTCGCGTGACCGTCCAAGTCGGTTTGTCGATCACAGATTCCATACTGGTTCCCGACCCGCTCGCCCGGCGACGACTGCTCGCGTCCGTCGCCGATGCCGGGTTGGACCACATCACGGTCGGGGATCACATCAGTTTCCACGGCGGTACCGGCTTCGACGGGACGGTCTCCGCCACCTCGGTGCTCGCAGCCCACGACACGCTCTCCGTCGTCATCGGCGTCTACCTGCTTGGGTTGCGGCATCCGATGCTCGCAGCTCGACAGATCTCGACCATCGCGCAGCTCGCCCCAGGGCGGTTGATCCTCGGCGCGGGAGTCGGCGGCGAGGACCGATCGGAGATCTCCAACTCCGGAGTGGACCCACGCACCCGGGGTCGCCGCTTGGACGAAACACTCGAGGTTCTCCGGGCATTGTTGTCCGGCGAAGAGGTCACCCACACCGGAGAGTTCTTCACCCTCGACCGTGCCCGGATCCTGCCCGCGCCCCAACCGACCGTGCCGATCGTCATCGGCGGCCGAGGCGACGCCGCGATCCGTCGAACCGCGAAGTACGGCGACGGATGGCTCGCCATCTTTTCGACGCCCCGCCGATTCGGCGAGACACGCACCGCGATTCTCGACGCTGCCGCCCGCGAGAACCGCACGCTGAGCACCTTCGGAGTCAACGTGTGGTGCGGACTCGACGACGACGCCGCCACGGCCGACCGCCTGGTGGGCGAGCAGATGCAGGCCCTCTACCACCTTCCCCGGGACAAGTTCCGGCACCTGGCACCGGCCGGCACGCCCGAACAGGTCGCCGAGTGGCTGCGCCCGTTCGTCGACGCAGGAGCGGACAGCATCACGCTCATCCCCGCCGCAACCTCGATGGAGGCATCCGTCGAGCACGCCGCCGCCGTGCGGAAGCTGCTCGTCGAGAGCTGATCGCCGCACCTCGGGATCCGACTCCGCACACACCGCCTCGCAGCGCAGTTCGTCGGTGAAGCCGACCTGGACGACAAAGATACGAGCGCCGTGACAACGTGATCGTTCGGCGGCGGAACCACCTCGCCGACCACCGCGCCGATCGCCGACGAGCATCGGCCCCAGGGAGTCGGGCAGCGACGGTGGTCAGCCACGGAAGGCGTCGAGCCCCTCGTTCGTGAGACGGACGATCAGGTCGGCCAGCCCGGGGGTGCGGCTGACCTTGGTCGGCCAGTAGGCGATCGAGAAGATCGTGCCCAGGCAGGTCTGGGTCGCCACGGCGACCTCCGCCGGTGTCGCCCGGGGGAGACACCGGGCCACCGCGGTTTCCCAACAGCCGACATAGAGCTTGCGCCGGCGATTGACCTTGCGGCGCCAGGGGTCCACGAGTGACCGGTCTTCACGCTGGGTCACATTGACCAGGTGTCGGTGCCGGATCGCGAACTCGACATGATGGCGGACCAGACGCTCGAAGTCGCTGTCGGCGTCCTCGTCCATGGGCTCCGCGGCGCGGATCAGCTCGTCCATCGCCTCGTCGAACAGGGTGGCCAGGATTTCGTCCTTGCCGGAGAAGTGCCGGTAGATCGCCGGCCCGGTGAGTCCCGCACGAGCACCCAGCTCGTCAACGCTCGTTCCGTGGAATCCCTTTTCGTAGAACAGTTCTGCGGCGATGTCAAGAATCTTCCGGCTCCTGTCCACTCGCCGAGTTTAGCACGATGTGTGAACGATCGTTATACTGCGGGAACGCTTCCGGCCGTGCGACGCGGGCCGAGCGACAGGGACGGCGCATGCCGACGGTCGCGCCTCGAAGGCATGGACGCGCCGGCAACCGACCGCCGTCAGGATGCACCCGTCAGGAGACCGATGACCGCCACCGTCACCCTGCCCACCTACGACCAGGTCGTTCGTCTTCCTCGCGAGTACGGCCCGTTCGTCGTCCCGCCGGACTTCGAGGACGCCAACGGTCACATGAACATCCGGCACTACCTGGATCTGGGTGCCGAAGCGATCGACACCGCGTTCCGCAGGATCGGTCTCACCGACGACTACCGGGCCACACGCAGGCAGGGCTTCTTCACCGCGGAGCATCACCTGAAGTACTACGCGGAAGTGCACGTCGGCCACCGAATCTCGGCCTACTTCCGGGTCGTCGAACGCTCCGACAAGATCATCCACGGCATAGCCCTGCTCGTCGACGACACGGCCGAGGCGCTGGCGAACACACTCGAGGTCGTCGCACCCCATGTCGACCTCACCACCCGGCGCGTCGTTCCGTTCGCCCCGGACGTCGCGGAGGCAGTCGATCGGGAACTCGCGGCCACCGAGGAGGTCGGCTGGCCGGCGCCGCTGTGCGGAGTGATGGGGATCAGGTCGCGGCGGAATCGAGCCGGTCGATGACCGGCACCACGACGAGACCGGCCTTGGCGATACCGAACATCGTCACCACAGCCTCGACGGAGTTCGCGTAGTAGAGCAGAACGCGTTCGCCGGCGGCCAGACCCGCCGGTCGAGCAGGTCGCCCACGGCCATCCGATTCCAACGCTGATCCGCGTAGCGGGCGTGCAGTGTCGTGACGTCGAATTCCATGAAGTTCATTCTCCGTGGATGAGGGCATGGCGGAACGCGCCCGGTCGGGAGCACAGCGACGAGCGAACCCTACGGTCGGTCGGTCCCCCGCGACGCACCTCGAACCGGTCGCGAATGTCGATTCCTGCAGGTAACTCCCGCGAGGATTCGACCGGGATCGTCCTCCGCCCCGGTTCAGCCGTGGGCATACTGCGCGGTTCCCCCCCTCGGCCTCGGGCCGCAGCTCGCAACCCACCCCTTGAAAACGATCGTTAACGCGGATACATTTGTCATACGGTCGGACCAAACCCGACGACCCCGTCCCCGCGACCTGTTCTCGCGGCGACGGGCGAGCCACCAGAGCAGGAAGGGACCAGCAGGTCGATGACTGATTTCACCGCATTCACGGACGTGACGTACGAGGTCGACAACGGGCTCGCCTGGATCACGATCAACCGGCCGGATCGCTACAACGCCTTCCGCGCCCGCACGGTCGACGAGCTCGTCAAGGCCTTCAAGGCGGCTTGGGGCAGCTCGGAGGTCGGCGCCGTCGCACTCACCGGCGCCGGCGAGAAGGCCTTCTGCTCGGGCGGCGACCAGAAGCAGCGCATGGAGACCGGTGACTACGGCCCGTCCGACAGCGGCCTGTTCGAGGTCGAGGCCCTGCACCGTGTCATCCGGGACACCCCGAAGCCCGTCATCGCCGCCGTCAACGGTGTCGCCGTGGGCGGCGGACACGTGCTGCACCTGCTGTGCGACATGTCCATTGCCGCCGAGCACGCCATCTTCGGACAGAACGGCCCGCGGGTCGGATCCTTCGACGCCGGCCTGGGCACCGGTTACCTGGCCCGCGCCATCGGCGAGAAGCGGGCGCGGGAGATCTGGTTCATGTGCCGCCGCTACAGCGCCCAGCAGGCCCTGGAATGGGGTCTGGTCAACAAGGTCGTGCCCGCCGACCAGCTCCGCGCCGAGGTCCGGGCGTGGGCCGACGAGATCCTGCAGCTCTCCCCCACCTCGCTCAAGGTGCTCAAGCAGTCGCTCAACGCCGACACCGAGCACTTCATCGCCCAGGGCAACATGGCCTACTCCACGCTCAAGCTGTTCGGTGAGTCCGCCGAGGCACTCGAGGGCATCAGCGCGTTCAACGAGAAGCGCAAGCCCGACTTCTCGAAGTTCCGCGGCGCCTGACCGCCCCCAGCTCCCGGGCGGCGGGACACCACCGTCCCGCCGCCCGGTGACCTACCTTCCCGATTCTGTCGTCCTCCCCGGTCCTTCACAGAGAGCAGTTGTCGACATGCGCTTCAGCCGAGAACAACAGGAGTTTGCACTCGCGGTCCGCGAGTTCTGCGACGCCGAGTGCAAAACTCTTCAACAACGCGATGCTCTCACCGCGGACGGCACCGTGGCCAACAGCCAGGTCATCCTCGACAAGTTTGCGGGGCTCGGCTGGCTCGCGGTGTCGTTGCCCGAGGAATTCGGCGGTGGCGGCGCCGGGATGATCGAGGAGTGCATCTTCCTCGAGGAGACCTCTCGCGGCCTCGCCCCCATCACCGGTTACTCGACCGGCCTGACCGCCGCCCAGACGTACCTGCGCTACGGGACCGAGGAGCAGAAGCGCACGATCGTCTCGAATATGGCCGCGGGCAAGCTCGAGGCGATCGCCCTGAGCGAGCCCGGGGCGGGATCCGACCTCGGCGGCGTCCGCATCAAGGCCGAACTCGTCGACGACCATTACGTGATCAACGGCCAGAAGACGTGGATCTCCGCAGCCCACGTCGCCGAGCACGTCCTGCTGCTCGCCCGCACCGACTCCTCCGGTTCCAAGCACGAGGGTCTGACCCTGTTCATGGTGCCCACCGATACTCCGGGCCTCGAGATCCACGGTATTGCCACCATGGAGGCCCGCACCTGCAACGACCTCTACTTCACCGACGTGGCCGTCCCGGTCACCGCAGTGGTCGGCACTCCGAACCAGGCGTGGCGCCACCTCATGCGCGGCCTGAGCGTCGAGCGGCTCATCATCGCCACGATGTCGCTCGGTGCGGCCGAACGCGCGCTCGACGACGTCATCGCGTTCGTCACCGAACGCGAGCAGTTCGGTCGCAAGGTCGGCAGTTTCCAGGCGATCCGTCACCGCATCGCCGACCTCGCCACCGAGATCGCCTTCGCGAAGTCCTTCGTCTACGAGGTCGCCGAACGCATCGACGCCGGTGAGGAGGACAATCTCAACCGTGAGGGCTCGATGGCCAAGCTCAAGTGCACCGAGATCGCGAAGAAGACCACCCTCGAAGCCATGCAGATGATGGGCGGCTACGGCTACACCCGCGAATACGGGATGGAGGAGCAGGTGCGTCGATCCCTCGCACCGACGATCTACGGCGGCACCAACGAGATCCAGCGCGAAATCATCAGCAAGAGCCTGGGACTGTGATTCCCGATCCCCCGACCGATAGGACCCCTGGCATGACCACCTCCCCGTTCACGTCCGAGGCTCTCGCCGGCAAGCGAATCCTCATCACCGGCGGCGGAACCGGCCTCGGTCGCGGCGTCGCCCGCCACCTGGTCGACCACGGCGCCGACGTCCACCTCTGGGGTCGCCGGCCCGCCGTCCTCGAAGAAGCCGCCACCGAGGCGTCCGTCTCGCGACCCGGCTCGGTCCACTGGCAGACCGTCGACGTCCGCAACGCCGACCTGGTGTCGTCGGCGATGGACGAGATCTGGACCCTGCACGGCCCGCTCACCGGCGTGATCAACAACGCCGCCGCCAACTTCATCGCCCCCACCGAATCACTCAGCCCGCGAGCCTTCGAGGCCGTCACCTCCACCGTGATGAACGGGTCGTTCAACACCACCCACGCCGCCGGTCGCCGCTGGATCGAGGGCGGCACCAAAGGCGTGGTCCTGTCCACGCTGACCACCTGGGTGTGGAGCGGCTCGGCGTTCGTCGTCCCCTCCGCGATGGCCAAGGCGGCCGTGCATTCGATGACGATGTCCCTCGCGGTCGAATGGGCGCGTTACGGAATCCGCCTCAACGCTATGGCCCCGGGTCCGATCCCCACCGACTATGCCTGGGAGATGCTCAACCCCACCGACAAGAGCGCGGTCGGCGCCACTCAGGCCGACCAGGTCCCGATGGGGCGGATGGGCACCATCGAGGAACTTGCCAACCTGACGATCTTCCTGCTGTCCGACGCCTGCGACTACCTCACCGGGCAGACCATCGCCATGGACGGCGGCCAGATGCTCGCCGGCCCCGGCACTTTCGCTGGTCTGACCTCCATGACCGACGCGGACTGGGCCGCCGCACGCGAACGCAGTAAGGCCGCAAGCGAGACCGCCAAGGCTCAACGCGGCGTCTGAGCTTCCCACCCCGACGGGCCTGACCGCCGGAGACCACTCTCCGGCGGTCAGGCCCTCGGGCGCGTTCCCGCACTCGGCGACACCGCACGTCCGTCAGGAGAGCCATGACCACCGACAACCCCACCGCGCTCCGATTCTTTTCCACCGGCGCCGAAAGACTGTTTCGAGTCGCCGACGTGACCGGGGACGACACCAACGGGTACACCGAAATGGTCACGGGGCCATGGCTTGCCGACGAACTCGGACGACCGTGCCGAGGAACTCTCGGTGTCGCGATGGACGACGTGATGGGACATCTCGTCAATGGAATGACCCCCGAAGGATTCTGGGCCGTGAGCACCGAAATCCATCTCGACTTCGTAGCGGACCCACCGGTCGACGGATCGGTTCTCCGCGCCGAGAGCTGGGTTCTCGGTCGAGGGGCGCAGACGGGGCTGGCCGGTGGTCGGGTCGTCGACGCGCACGGCCGTCTGATTGCGTGCGGGTCCACCCGCCTTCAGACCGTGCCGCTCACCGACCCACCGGGCGCACCCGTGGTCTCCCCCGACGACCTGGACTCTCGACTCCGTGCCCACTCGATCATCGACCTGCTGGGGGCAGAGCACGCGCGGGGGGCCAATGGGATCGAGTTCGGCCCGTCTCCGACGCTCGCGAATCCGATGGGCAACATCCACGGCGGTGTGCTCCTGTGCGCCTCCGAGATCACGGGTTCGGCCGCGCTACCCACCGACGCGGAGTTCCGCACCACCTCGATCCACATCTCGTATCTGCGCCCGTGTCCGTCGGACGAACCCGTCACCTTCGCGCCGAAGGTTGCGCACCGGGGTCGCAGCCTCGGGATCGTCGAGGTCTCCAGTCGCACCACAGCCGGAAAGACGTGCACCACCGCCACCATCACCTGCAGTGCGGTCCACTGACCGGCGGAGGACACCCCTTCCGACCCGCAACAGCCCCAGGGAGTGCTCATGACAGCCTCGGTCGTCGTCGCCGTCGCGGACTGGCAGCGGGACGGCCGCTGCCGGGATGCGGACCCCTCGCTGTTCTTCGGACCGGAGAACGAATCCGGTCACGAACGAGCGCTGCGCGAAACCGAGGCGAAGCGCGTGTGTCAGCCATGCCCCGTGCTTCTCCGATGTCGACAGCATGCACTGGCCCACTTCGAGCAGTACGGCATCTGGGGCGGCCTGACCGAGATCGACCGCAAGCGACACCGACGACCGCTGTGGAGATCCTCGTAGCCAGCGGGGGTGAGGCCGGAACGAACCGATCCCGACGGCGCCCACCGGCTCGTCCCTCGGATCGGCGCCGGTGAGGAGCGCGGCCTGCCCGTCGCCACAACGCAGGGGTGTGCAGTATCGTGCAAATGGTACGACCGAAAGGATCTTTATGGACGCCGTGGTGATGCAGGAGTTCGGGGGACCCGATGTCTTGAGGTGGCAGTCGGTCCCCGATCCGACAACCGGCCCGGGGTGGGTCACCGTCCGACTGAAGGCCGCCGCACTCAATTGGCACGACGTCCTGGTGCGACAGGGTAAATACTCGTCACCCCTGCCCCACATTCTCGGTGCGGACGGCGCGGGTATCCGCACGGACACCGGCGAGGACGTCCTCGTGCTCCCGTCGCTGTGGTGGGGCGATCGTGAAGCGGCCCCAGGGGCGCAGTGGGAGATCCTCGGGGATCACCAGCGCGGCACCTACGCCGAGTTGGTCCGAGTCCCGAAGGACTGCGTCGCTCCCAAGCCCCGCAATCTCACCTGGGAGCAGGCCGCTGCACTGCCCCTGGTCGGACTCACCACGTACCGCGCCCTGTTCACACGCGGCCGACTCCGCGCCGGCGAAAACATCCTGGTTCTCGGCGCCGGTGGCGGCGTCGCGACCATGGCCGTGATGCTCGCGGCCGCCGTGGGTGCGCGCGTCACCGTCACCTCCTCGTCCACCTCCAAGATCGCGCAGGCGCAAGAGCTCGGTGCGACGAACGGCGTGTTGTACACCGACCCGGCATGGCCGGACGCCGCGCGCCGACTCTCACCCCGCGGCCGGGGCTTCGATCTCGTCCTGGATTCCGTCGGGACGTGGGAACAGTCCGTCGCAGCATTGCGGCCGGGTGGTCGATTGGTCGTGCTGGGGGCATCACGCAGCGAACGCGCCACCCTCGACGTCCGCCCGTTCTACTTCGGGCAGTACGAACTGATCGGGACCACGATGGGCAGCCCGCACGACTTCAGGGGCCTGTTACGTCTGCTGGACGCCGAAACCGTTCCCCCACTGCCCATCAGCGCGGTGTTCCCTCTCGCCGAAGCGGCCGCCGCACACAAGCACCTCGAACAGGGAAGCGGGTTCGGGAAGATCGTTCTCTCGAACAGCTGAGAGCCGTTCGCACGCCGGCAGTCCATGCCCATGTCGCTATCATCGAATCCCGATACGACCGGCTGTCGGTCCGAGACGCGATTCGGCGACGACGAGAGGACGCGCAGTGGCGAGTGAACGGCCGGCCCCTGCCGACGACAGCCGCGACGTGATCGACTGGATGCGCGCCGAGTGGACGGAACGGCGGGATTCGGGCGAACTGGAATTCGCCACTACGATGGCCCTACTGCGTACGCACCAGTGGATCGTCCGCGCCATGGATCAGGAACTGCGCTCGCTCCGATTGTCACGCAACGCCTACCTCATTCTGACGTCGCTGCAACTCTCCGAGGACCGAACCCGCCCGCTCGGAAAGCTGAGCAAGTACCTCATGGTCCATCCCACCACGGTATCGATGGCCGTCGACCAACTCGAAAAGGCCGGCCTCGTCGAACGCCACGCTCATGCGACGGATCGCCGGACCGTTCTCGCCACTCTCACCCCAGCCGGCATGGACGTGGTCGAGGAAGCGAACGATCGACTCGCCGGCGCCCGGTTCGGTCTCGCCTCGGTCGACACCGAGACACTGGAATCCCTGATCGCACACCTGCAGCTCGTCCGCCGCGCCGTCGGCGACATCGAGACCGGCCACTGAGCGACTGAACCTTTTGCGGCAGTAGCAGTCGTGTGCCGCGCTTCTCCGGCTCCCGCCCCACACCCCTTGCCAGAACAACTCTATCGACCTACTATTCAAATCTAGAGTTCTTTCCCGGCAGGGAACAGGTCCACCCGCCTTCACATTGCGCGTCAACGCTTCCCTCGCCGTGATCACCCCCGATCGAATCACGCACAGGAGCACTCTCCGATGGTTTCCTTCGCATTCACCGACGAGCACGAGGAGTTCCGAAAGACGCTGACAGCGTTCAGCGACCGCGTTCTCCTCCCCGGCTACCGCGACCGAGCAGCATCGACGGACTTTCCCTTCGACATCCTGAAGAGACTCGGCGACATCGGCCTGCTGGGCATCGGGCTACCCGAGCAGTACGGCGGGACCGGCACCGAAGATCCGATTCTGCTCGGAATCGCCACCGAGACTCTCGCATACGGCGACGTGAACATGGCATCGGCTCCCGTACAGATCGGTCTGGTCGCCTCCCAGCTGGCGCTGTGCCGGGACGAGGTCCAGGAGCGTTACCTTCCACCACTGATTCGCGGCGAACAGACCGTCGCCATAGCCTTGACCGAGCCGGGGTCCGGATCCGACGCGAGCGCCCTTCGCACCACCGCCACCGCCGTGGCGGGCGGGTGGCGCCTGACCGGTGAGAAGACCGCGATCTCGTGGGCGATGAACGCCACCGCGGCACTCGTCTATGCCCGCGAGCCCGGATCGGAGCGGGCGCGGGGCGTCAGCTGCTTCGTCGTCCCGCTCGACGCGGACGGAGTCACCGTCAGCCACATGCCGGGCATGGGTTGCCTCCCGCTGGGCTGGGGAAGCATCCACCTGTCCGACGTCTTCGTCCCCGAATCGCATCTCGTCGGCGAACTCGGCAAAGGCTTCCACTCGGTCATGGAGCATTTCGACTTCAGCCGTGCCGCCCTCGGGCTGATGTGTCTCGGAGCCGCGAAGCAGAGCCTCGAGGAGGCCGCCGACTACGCCCGGCATCGGGAAACCTTCGGGCATCCTCTCTCCGAACACCAAGGCCTCGCATTCCAATTCGCAGAACACGCCACCTACCTCGAGGGTGCCCGCTGGATCTGCTATCGGGCGCTGTGGCTGCGGGAAACCGCTCAACCGCACACCGCCCTCGCGTCGATGAGCAAGTGGTGGCCGCCCGTCGTGGCCAAGAACGCGATCGAGTTCGCCATGCGGGTCCACGGAAACCTCGGTTACTCGACCGAATCACCTCTGCAGCAGAGATACCGCGACGTCACCGCCTACCTCGTCGCCGACGGCACGGCCGAGATCCAGAAGCGCGTCATCGCCAAGGACATCTTCGCCCGCGGCACGGTATCTCTCTGACCCACCACTCCCGAACGGAATACACGAATGAGCACGCCTGACATTGCAGCACCGAAGGAACTGAAGGACAGCAGCGCCCTGGTCGTGGGAGGCACAGCCGGAATCGGCCTGGCGACCGCCGTGGGCCTCGCCCAGTCCGGGGTACCGCGGATCATGATCGTCGGTCGCGGATCGGAACGTGGAGCTGCTGCCCGAGAACGTATCTCGTCCGCCAACTCGTCGTGCGACGTGACCTTCCTGTCCGCCGATGCGACCACCGTCGACGGCGCCGCGCACATCGCGTCCGAGGCCGAACGGGTCCTGGACGGCGTCGACATCCTGGTCTCCACGACAGCCGCCGACACCCGGCCGGAACTCTTCGCGAACATCCCCACCGACGACATCGCACGCATCTTCAACCAACTCGCACTGCCGTGCATGTACCTTGCGAGCGAAATCGTTCCGCACATGTCGGCAAGGAAGTCCGGGGTGATCATCAACGTCGCCTCGGATGCCGCGAAGACCGCCACGCCCGGCGAAGCGGTCATCGGAGCAGCCAAGGCGGCGATCGTCATGTTCACCCGAACCCTGGCTATCGAAGCCAAGCGCAATGGGATCCGAGTCAACGTCCTGACCCCGTCACTGGTCGCCGGAACCGGCTCGACCGAGCGGATCACCTCCGACGGATTCAGCGCCAAACTGTTCGCCAAGGCCGCCCAGCAGGCCCACCTCGGCGTCCCCGAATCCGAGGACCTGGCAGCACTCGCGGTCTTCCTCGCCTCCCCCGCCGCACGGCGGCTCACCGGACAGGCGATCAGCGTCAACGGGGGGATATCCGCGGCCTGAAAATTACCTCCGAAGCGAAGACCCGACCCTGTTTCACCATCGACCACGCCGCTGGGGGTAGGGCGCGTTTGCGCCACTCCCGGCCTCTCATCCCATCGGGGCAACTTCTTCCCCCTCGAGGCTGAGATCGCGTCCGAATCGTTCTCTTCCCCATTCCCGGTCGACATCATGGTTCGACTGACAACTTCGGCCCGCTTCCGCCCTGCGGAGGGGCACCTGAAAGCAAGGATCCGCACATGGACGTCGTGGAGCACAGACGGGCAATCCTTCCCGAGGACCGCTACAGCGCGAGCACTCTGCACGCGTTCCGCTCGAACGGCTACTGGCGTGACGAGAGCCTGACCGAACACGTCGACCGCTGGGCGGAGGTCGACCCGGGTTTCGTCGCCGTCACCGACGGCTATGCAGCGCTCACCCGCAGCGAACTTCGCGCACAGGCGTACCGACTGGCGGCGTCTCTGAGAAGACTCGGAATCTCCGCCGGCGACCGGGTGCAGGTGCAGCTGCCGAACTGGAACGAATTCGTCGTCATCTATGTGGCCGTGGCCCGGATCGGCGCCGTTCTGGTGCCGACGATGCCGGTTTACCGACATGACGAGGTGCGCTACGTCCTCGAGCACTCCGGTGCCAAGATCTCCTTCGTCACCGAGGAGTTTCGCAAGTTCCGCTATGCCGACATGTTGACCGACGTCCGTCGGGAAGTGCCCGGCCTCGAGCACGTCGTCGTCGTACGCGGGGCGGTAGGCGTCGGAGAGCTCTCGTTCGATTCGCTGATCGCCGGCAACCATGTGCCCGGTAACGACGAGCTCGGATCGCCACCGTCGGCCGATGCCGCACACGCGATCATCTACACCTCCGGGACGGAATCACGTCCGAAAGGTTGCCAGCACACGTTCAACACCCTGTCCTTCACCGTTTACGGTCTCGGTCGTGAGGTGATGGGCCTGAATTCCGACGATGTGGTCTTCATGCCTTCCCCGGTGACGCATGCGACCGGGCTCGCCGTGGGCGTGGCGACACCGTTGATCCTCGGAAGCGGAATTCACCTTCTCGACGTGTGGGAGCCCAACGAGGGACTTCGACGTATCGCGGAGTACAGGACGACCGTCAGCATGGCCGCGACGCCGTTCCTCCAGATGGCGCTCGGGGCGATCGAGGCCGGCGCAGTTCACGACCTGAGCTCGATGCGACTCTGGGTGAGCGCCGGGGCCCCGATCCCGGAAACCCTACTGCGGAATTGGAAGGCGGCGCTCCCCGATTGCACCCTCCTTCCGGTGTACGGCAGCAGTGAGGGACTCCTGGTGACAGCCGTGCGCATCGACGATCCCGTCGAGAAAGTGCTCTCCTCCGACGGGCGGGCCTTCGACGGCGTCGATCTCGAGGTCCGCGACGAAGAGGGGACCGTCCTGCCGGCAGGCGAGGAAGGTCAGATCTTCTACGGAGGACCGGGCATCTTCCTCGGATACTGGCGTGATTCCGAGCGCACGGCCGCGTCGGTCGACGGCCGTGGGTTCCTCGCGTCCGGTGATCTCGGCCGCGTCGATGCGGACGGCTATCTCCGGGTCACGGGACGAATCAAGGACCTCATTATCCGTGGAGGCATGAACATTTCGGCACGGGAGGTGGAGGAGCACCTCTTGGCGCATCCGCGGATCGTCGCGGCAGCTGCGGTGTCGATGCCCGACGCCCGCCTCGGCGAGAAGGTGTGCGCCTTCATCGTCGTCAACGACTCCGCGCCGACTTTGGAGGAGGTGGCCGACTTCCTCCGGAACGAACGCAAGGCCATGATGCAGAAGATTCCGGAAAAGCTTGTGGTTGTGGATCAACTCCCTACCACCGCGACCGGAAAGATCCAGAAGTTCCTCCTCCGCAAGCAGGCAGCCGAATCGGTTACCGACGCCTGATCGGCTACCGCCGCCCGGGGCGGCTCATCGGGAGCCGGCCTCGGACGGCAGGCCACGAAGGAGTTGTGCACTTCGAGATCGCCGGCCACCGCGTATCTGTCCGTCAGCGAAAGGATTCGAGCTGCCTACCGCGAGCCTGTCATCTCGAGGTAGCGGTAGATGGCTTCGGACCGATTCATCGCGCCCAGTTTTCGGAGAATCTTCTTGACGTGTGTCTTCACCGTGAAGATGCTGATCACCAACTCCTCGGCGATGTCGGCGTTGGACGCACCCCGGACAACTAATGCGAAGACCTCACGTTCACGAGCAGTCAGAGAGCCGAGCGCCGGGATATCCAGGTCTTCGTTCGAGCCCCCCGCCGGCGCGACGGCCCACCGAGTGGAGTTCTCGTCGACGAAATGCACATCGGCATGCTCGAGAAGCTCGGCTTCCCTGGCTTCCTGCTGCAATCGTTGGATTATCAGGTTCTTCTGTTCGCTGAGGCGATCGGCGAGCATCAGCCGTTCGAACAGCGTTCCGGAACTTCGCGCGAATTCGCCGACCACATCGCGTACCACCGCGTCCAACGCTTCACCGGTGGTGCGGCTTCCGTGCACGAGCCCGATCACACCGGTCGACACGGCGATCGGAGCCACCACGTACGAGCTCGAGGCGAGCATCTGCGCAGCCTCCTGCGTCGGTCCGACGTCGGTGCCCGAGCCGGCGAGTACCGCCGACCGTGTCTCCCAGGCCCTGCCCTCGGCCGATTCGGAGGTGAGGGGTAGGGCGTGCGGCAACTGGAGTACCTCCTCCGTCCTTGACGCGCTGTAGAGTTCGAGCGCTGTCCACGTTCCTTTGTGTACCTCGGACAACAGTATTCGGTCGAGGTGGGCGGTGTGCGCCACTTCTCGGCAGATGAGTTTGCGGAGACCGGCGACCGACTCGGCTCCGCGAAGACGACGGATCGCGCCGGCGAAGTCGTGGGGCGAGAACGCATGTACCGGTCCGGAATGCTCCGTGCGGATTCGCCGGCGCAAGTCCTGGAGGTCGACGATGAGGCGACCGAGTGCCCGTTGCCGCTCCGGGTCGAGGTCGGCAAGCGCGGCGAACGCAGATTCGGTGGCTTCGTCCAGCAGTGTCATTCGAGTGTCGAGTGAATCCGACCGAGTCGTGCAGGGACGCGGACCGACGCCGTAGGTGTTCCGGAGATGGTCGAGGAGGGCGATCACGGCGTGTGACAATTCGCGGTCGACGGCCGCCCGGGCGGCTCTTTGCCCCTGAGATTTCTCCTTCATCGCGGTCGTCGAACCTGGCTCGAGTAGAGAGCAGCCGCGGCAGCGCGCGTAGGTGCGTGCAGCTTCTTGAGTACCGCTTTCACGTGCGATTTCACGGTGCCCTCGGAAATGACCAGTGCTCGGGCGATCTGGCTGTTCGTTGCTCCGGTGGCGAGATGGGAGAGGATCTCGCGTTCGCGGGGGGTCAGTACCGAGGCCAGTTCGACCACATGGTGGTCGTCGGGCTTGCCAACGGCACCGTCCGCCGGACCGTCGGCACGGCGGGAGAGAATCGAGTCGGCCTTCGAGATCCGATCGAGCATGGCCTGAGTTGCGTCGAACGACTTCTCGATCCGTGCACGCTGTAGTTGTAGCCGATGCTTCAGAACGGCCTGTTCGTAAATGATCGCCAGGATGGTTGCGAACGTGTCCAATCGGTCTCGATCCCCCGGGTCGAGCGCCTCGGTCGAGCCAGGACGATCGGCATGGAGCAGCCCGATGACCTTTCCCCCGGACATGACCGGCGCAGCGACGTACGCCGACGTCCGGGACGCACTGACCATCTCCCTGTGTGTGCGGTTGTCATCGGCCGGGGCCGCAACCAGCGCCGGAACCCGTCGACGTACCAGCTCGGTTTCCAGAGGTGCCTCCACCAACGAGAGTTCGGCGGAGTCTACGTAGTCGGAGAAGTCGAGGGGGGAGCCGTCGAGTTCGGGCCGCAGATAGAGGCGGCGCGGCTGCCACCGAGTGCCCGATACCGCGGAAATCAACGAGCGTGCGAACGGCAACGCGGTGCAGACGATCTCTGGAGCCGACTCGATGATCTCGCGCGGCGGAAGCTCCCGAAGTTGGAGTGCCGCGTCGTGCACCTCGACCACTTCGGCGACAGGACGAATCGCCTCGGCCTTGGCGAACTGCTCCTCGAGGTGTTCGATGCGGACGAGAACTCGACACGCGTCCTCGATGTCCGTTCCGGTCACCCGTCCCTCGGTCAGCGCCCTGGCGAGTCGACGCCGTGCCATGGCCAGCGACACCGACAGCGCGGAAGAGCGCATGTCGCAGGTTCGGTCGCCCAGCAGTTTGCCGGCCGTACCGAGGCACTCGGCGGCTCGCTCTACGAGATGCGTGAAGTCATCCGACTCACCTTCGTCTCGCATCCCGACCTCGTTGTCCACGGCACTCCCACCTCTTTGTGATTGAAATCACCGATCGATGGTACCCAGACGGGGACCTACAGTCCAATGGTATGACCCATCGCTCACGGGATCACGCTGCGCCGCACGTGCAGCACGCTGTCGCCCCCGCCCGCTCATCCGAACACTTTGGACTGTCCTTTACATTGGACTGTCCGTATGCTCTCATCGTGTGACGGAGACCACTCTTCGTGGATTCGTGCGCAGCATCGCCGCCCCGACCACCGATATCAATCACAGGAGCTTCCATGAGCGCAGTCGGCACGACTGGGTTGCAGGCGCCCTCGCGGCACTTGAACCGCTGGTGGTACGTCATCACCGGCTTTGTCACCCTGTTGTTCGGCACCAGCACGGTCAACGTTCTGTTCAACGTCCTCGGCAAGCCCATGACCGAGGAGTTCGGATGGGACCGCAGTGTCATCGCCAACGGCCTGTCCCTCGAGACGGTGATGGTCGGAGTCAGCATCGTCATCCTCGGCTTCCTCATCGACCGCTACGGTCCGAAGATGCCTTCGGTACCGATGGCCTTGGCGTTCGGAATCGGACTCATGCTGATGTCCGCACTTCCGAACAACGAAATGCTCTTCTTTGCCCTCTGCATCGTGATCGGTGCCGGCGCGGGCGCCGTGAACCCGGTGGCGCACTCCACCGTGGTCAGCGCGTGGTTCCAGGATCGCCGTGGCATGGCGCTGGGCGTCCTCATGGCCGGTCTCGGCGCCTGCGGGGTACTGATGCCCTATCTCGCGAACTGGGTGCTGGGTATGGGCGGCTGGCGCGTCGCCTTCCTCGTCATCGGCGCCGTGTGCACCGTCATCCCGGCGTCGGTCTACGCATTCGTCACCCGGATGCCCGCCGAACACGATGCCGAGCGCACGGCCGCACGTCTGCAGGGCCGGATGGCCGGGGAGTCCCTCCTCACCGTGGCGCGGAAATATCGACAGTTCTGGCTGCTCTCCGTCGCGATCTTCGTGGTGTCCTCGGCCACCTTCGGTCTGATGTCGCAGGTCGTGCCGATGACCACCGACAAGGGCATCAGCCAGGGGACTGCCGTTTCCATCCTGTCCGTACTCAGCCTGGCGTCGATCTCCGCTCGTCTGCTCGCCGGCTATCTGCTCGACCGGTTCTACGCTCCAGTCATCGGCTCGATCATCTTCGCTTTGTGCGCAGTCGGAGTCTTCCTCATGATCACCTCGTCGGAGATCGGCCTGCTCTTCGTAGGTTCCGCGCTGATCGGCCTGGGTTTGGGATCCGAGGGCGATCTCGCCGCCTACATGGTGAGCCGCTACTTCCCCAAGCACTCGTACGGTCGGGTGCTGGGATTCATCTACTTCCTCTACGCCCAGGGCGCGGCATTCGGCATCTTCCTGCTCGGACAGATCTACGGCGCCACGGGCTCCTACAGTGCCGGCGCGATACCGATCATCGTGCTGGTCGGCATCGGCATCGCCTGCCTGCTGATGATGGGCTCCTACCGCTTCACCCTCGACCACAAGCAGGTCGACGCTGCTGATGAGGCCCAGGAGACAATGACATCACCGGTTTCCAACTGATAACCCGTCGACCAGAAGGAGCACGAATGACCGACGGATTCCACGACGCCTTGGTAACCCGGGCCACCCCGGACATGCCGGAGAAATTCTTCGACCGGTTCATGTTCAATCTTCATCCGGACGGCAGCACCGCACCGTCGGTGATCCTCGGTGCCGGAGTCTATCCGCCGCGCAACGTCGTAGACGGCTTCGTGGTGCTGACCACCGGGTCCGAGCAACGCAACCTCCGCTTCTCCACAGAGCACAACACCACCGACGCCGCGTCCGTCGGACCCCTGCGCTGGGAGACCGTCGCGGACAACACGGCGTGGCGAATCCAGCTCGACGAGAACAAAACCGGACTCGAACTCGACCTCCTCTGGCACGCCCGGGCGCCCTACTGGCTCGGGTCGGTGGATGTGGCGAACACCGACGGAAACGTCACCTCGTTCGACCACCTCTTCCAGCCCGGCCGCTACGAAGGCACGCTCACGTTGGACGGCACCACCACCGATGTCGCCGGATGGTACGGACTGCGGGACCGCTCCCGCGGAGTACGCACCATGTCCGGAGGCCAGGGCCTGCACATCTGGTACCAGGCCCAGTTCCCGGACCGCACGTTCGGATTCCTCCTCGTCGAGGACCGAAACGGCGGACGGATCCTGCTGGAGGGCGCCGTCATGCACGACGACGGCCGACTCGACGACATCACCGGCGTCCGGCACAACCTGGCGTTCACGGCAGGCAACGACCTGACCAGCGGCACCGTGGAGATCGTGACCGCCGCCGGCGCGACCTACCGCCTCGACGCCGACGCCTCGGCCGGCGGTGGATACATGGCCGGTGGCGGTTACGGCGGACACCACGGAAAGGTTCGCGGTCGCGACTTCGAAGAGTTCGACGTCTATCCCCTCGACGGGACGGTGGGACCGACGACTCTCGACTCCGCCCTGACGGACCGATGCTGCACGTTCGGCTGGAACGGACAGACCGGATACGGCATTTTCGAATTCGCCCTGTCGCGGTCGTCGTCGTACGCCTACCGCCCCTCCTTGGCGTAACACGCCGAGCCCGTGACTACCCCTGCGCCTATCTGAAGGTGCAGGGGTAGCCCAGGGCGGAATCACGTTCAGACTCGAGCTCGCATCCGCACCATGAGATCGGCAGGCCCGGCCATTCGGGTCCCCCTTCGCCTGTCGGTAGGTGATGGACACTCGACGAACTCACTGTGTCGCGGGCGCGGGGCGGGCCGCTCCTCTCTGCCACGACGAGGCCGCGTCGCTGCCGCGCCTCTCGTAGGGAACGAAGTCGGTCCCATACTTCTCCCGCATGATGATGATCTTCTGGATCTGTGCCGTACCGTCGGCGATCTCGACGGACATCACATCACGCAGGCGTTGCTCGAACGGAAGTTCCTGCGAGTACCCGTAGTTGCCGTGCAGGAGGAGACATTCCTTTACCGCTGCGCTCGCGACGAGCGGGCCGTACCACTTCGCCATCGCCGCCTCGATGGTGTGGGGCAGACCGAGGGAGCGTTTCTCGAGCGCCGCGTAGCAGATCATCCGCGCCGCCTCGACCTTGGTGAGGTGTTCGGCCATGGGAAACGACACGCCCTCGAACTTCGCCAGCGGAGCACCGAACGCCGTGCGGCGGCGCACGTACTCGGCTGTTTCGTCGAGGGACGCCCGGGCCGCGCCGAGTCCGGTCAGTGCGAGCAGCGGCCGAGTGAAGTCGAACCCGTTCAGCACGCGGGAGAACGCCCGGCCTTCGAGGCCGATCAGGTTCTCCGGTGGCACCTCGACTCCGTCCAGATGCAGGACCCCGCGACCGAGGATGCCCCATCCCGTATCCGCAACCGTCGACGTGGCAATGCCACGCGCATCGAGCGGCACCAGGAACGTCGAGACGCCGGCATCCTTGCCGTCCCGGATCGTCCGTGCGGCGAGGATGATGGCTTCCGCGTCGGCGAGCATGGTCACCGACGTCTTCTCGCCGG
The DNA here is from genome assembly GCF_016804345.1 of Rhodococcus ruber. Classification (NCBI taxonomy): domain Bacteria; kingdom Bacillati; phylum Actinomycetota; class Actinomycetes; order Mycobacteriales; family Nocardiaceae; genus Rhodococcus; species Rhodococcus ruber. The sequence continues at coordinate 4,822,999 of NZ_CP044211.1, forward strand.
AAATGGTGTACCCATCTGCGGTAGCTCGCGCGACGGTCTTGATGTTGGCGGCGTCGGATCCGGTCTCGGGTTCCGTCAAGCCGAACGCGACGTACGTTTCACCCGCAATCAGGCGCGGCAGCCACCTCTCGGCGATCGTCTCGGATGCGTGGTGCCGGATCAACGTGCTCATCAGCATGACGGGGATCGTGATGTTGGCGACGTTGAAGTCCGCGTAGGCGAGTTCCTCGACGGCGACGCCGGCCGCAACGAAGTCCTCCCGCTCGAGAGGGTTGTACCCCTTCCCTGCGAGCAGACCGTAGAGCCCCAGGCCGGCGATCTCGCGATGCAGATCCCAGGGGAACGTGGCGGACTTCGCGCGCTCGAGATACCCGGGTGCCAGGCGTTTCGCCGCGTATGCCCGCACCGCGTCACGGATCCCGCGCGCATCGGAGTTCAGCAACTGTGTCAAGGTGTGGTCCTTCCGCCGGTCACGGTTCGGTCCTCGGCCGCGGCGGACGTCGTCACGACACCAGATCGGCCGAGGACTGCTCGGCCGCGTCGCCCTCGGCCATCGGTGCCGCGGTCAGCGTCCCGGCGGCGATCTGTTCCTGCACACGGAACTTCTGGATCTTGCCCGACGGGGTCATGGGAAGGGACCGGGTGAAGTACCACAGGGCGGGCGTCTTGTGTGCGGCGAGCCTTTCGCGGAGCCAGGACTTCAGCTCCGCCGCGCTGGGGGGCGAGTCGGGGTCCTTCACCCGTACGACGGCGCCGATCTGTTCACCCCATTTCTCGTCCGGCACACCGATGATCGCCACCTCGGCGACGGCGGGATGCCGGTAGAGCAGTTCCTCGATCTCGCGGGGATAGATGTTGAGGCCGCCCCGGATGATCATCTCCTTGAGACGACCGGTGATCTGGAGGAACCCACGGCTGTCCATCACACCCAGATCGCCCATGCGCAGCCATCCGTCCGCATCGATGGTGGCGGCGGTTTCGTCGGGCATGTCCGAGTACCCGAGCATCACCTGGTAGCCGCGACAGCAGACCTCGCCCTGCTCACCGACGGGAACGATCTCGTCGGTGAACGGATCGACGATCTTGACCTCGAGTTCCGGCAGCGGCTGTCCCACCGTGGTCGCCTGGTCGACGACATCGTCCGTGATCCGCGTCTGGCTGATCACTCCGTGCATCTCGCTTTGGCCGAACAAGATCGTGAAGTTGCAGTCGAGGTCCTGGGTCACCCGTTCGACGAGCGCCTCGGGTACTGCCGCTGCGCCGGACATGACGGTGTGGATGCTCGACAGGTCACGCGTGTGCCGGTCCGGGTGGTCGAGCAGGGCGATGAGCATCGTGGGCACCATCAGCGAGTGGGTGCCCCGGTAGGTCTCGATCATCTCGAGCATCGCGGCCGGCTCGAAGGCCGGCAAGATCACGTAGGTTCCGTGGACGGCGAACGTGCCGAGCTCGGTGACGCCACCGCCCCCGATGTGGTACATCGGCATGGCATTGACACAGACCAGCGGGTCTGTCCGGCCGGCCCGTTCGAACACGAACGCGGCCTCGTTGACAAGACCTTTGTGGTGCAGCAGTGCGCCTTTCGGAAATCCGGTGGTGCCCGAGGTGTACTGCAGTTGCACCGCGTCCGTCGGCGAGACGGCCGGGAACTGCGCGTTCGGATCGCCGGTACGCACGAACTCGGCCCACTCGCTGCCGGACACCACTGTGTGCAGTCCGGGCAGAGTCGGGCGGACCTCGTCCAGAATCGCGCACAGGTCCGCTCCACGATAGGACTCGCGGAAGAAGAGACCGGCTGCCTCGGACTGCCGCAGGATGTACTCGAGTTCGTGTGCCCGGTACGCCGGATTGATGCCGACCAGCACCATGCCCGCCATCGCGATGGCCTGGTGCAGGATCACCCAGTCGGCACTGTTGGGCGCCCACACCGCGATCCGATCGCCGGGGCAGAAGTGGGTGAGCAAGGCGCGGGCGGTCGATTCGGTATCGGCGAGCAACTGGCGATAGGTCCATTCTCTCCGGTCCGCCGGGTCGGCAACGCCGTCGACGAGCGCGACGCGGTCGGGAACGGTCGCGGCCCCCTCCCGAAGAAGATCACTGAACGTGATGTCTCGAATGCCCGTGCTCGTGGCCGCCGGCCAATAGGACATCTGTAGCGACATGGTGTGCTCCTGCTTTCGGCTGCGCGAGATGGAAGAAAGAAAGACTGCAGGGACCGACCAGGGCCCTGGGCCGGGCACCCTGAATTGTAATCGCGGTCACACAGAATATAGTACGAATCAGTCGCCTTCCGCTACAGATCTGTCAAACATTTTGGTGGACGACACCTCCGGGTCCATCCCCGAAGCACCTGAAGCCGGCCGAGGTTCCCACCTCGGCCGGCTTCTCGCGGCAACCACTATCCCGCGGAAATCCCCCCGTTCGGGCTGACCACCTGCCCGGTGATCCGCCGCGCCTGCGCACTACAGAGGAACAGCACGAGGTCGGCAACATCGCCCGGCTCCGCCACCCCCAACGACGCCAGCCGACTCGCCTTCTCGAACAGCTTCGCACTGAACGGCTCGGACATGACGCGATCGAAGCCACCGGTGTCGCGGATGAGCGACGGCGTCACGGCATTGACTCGGATGCCGTCCCTCTTGGCCTCCATTGCAAGGGTTTTGGAGAACATGACGATCGCTGCCATGGCCGCACCGATCACACTCTCGCCCGGCGTCGGATGCTTCGCCGCATCGGAGGCGATGTTCACAATCACCCCGCCGCGCTGCTGTCGCATCGCGGGCAGGACGGCTCGGCACATGTTGATCGGGCCGAGAGCCTGGCTCAACAGCACCCCCGGAATGTCCTCGGGGTCCATCTCGTGGAACAGTCGCGGGTTGAACGAACCCGTCGTGCTGTTGACGAGGATGTCGGCAGCACCCAGCGAATCCGCAAGTTCCGTCACAACCCGCACGGCCTCCCCCGGAACATTCACGTCGGCCGCAGCGAACAGACACCACACGCCGGGTGCGAGGGTCCGAATGTGCTGTGCCGCTTTCTCGCCACGTTCGACGTTGCGCCCCACCAGACCGATCCGCTGGACGCCCGCACGCACGAACCGACGCGCCACCTCGAGCCCGACACCACTCGTCCCCCCGACGATGTAGATCGTCGACTCGGCCGGTACCGGCACCCGGAACTCACTCGGTTCTCTCATCATCAATCGTTCCTCCGCAGATCGAGCATCACCGGTCGGCCGGCATGCGCATGATCACCGTCCAGGACACCGTCGCAGCTCGCACAGTGCTGACCACCGCCCGGACTTCGCGATGCCATGTTCGTCTCCGTCGCGGCATCGCGCGCGGGCAGGGCTGTTCGGGCGCCGCGATACTCGTCGCGTGCAAGCAGCCCCGCGCCGTAGGCACCGGCGATCTGCGGCTGGTCGAGCACCTCGATCGGATGTCTCAACGCCTGCGATACACACCGGATCGCAGCCGGGTTCTTGGCCACACCGCCGGTCATCACCGCCGGTGTGGCCCTGCCGACTTGACCGACCAGCCCCAGGGTGCGCGCCGCAACCGCACGGTGCACGGACGCGGCGATGTCGGCCTTGTCCTGCCCCTGTGCGAGCAGGGAAATCACCTCGGTTTCGGCGAATGTGGCACACATACTGCTGACCTCGAGGCCGTCGGCACCGGCGAGCGCAAGATCCCCCACCGCATCGATGTCGATCTCGAGCGCGCGGGCCAGCACATCGAAGAATCGACCCGTTCCGCTCGCGCAACGGTCGTTCATGGCGAAACGTTCCACCAATCCGTCGTCGTCGACGATGATCGCCTTGCTGTCCTGGCCGCCGATGTCGATGACGAGCCGGACCCCCGGACGCAGTGCTGCCGCGCCGCGCGCATGGCAGGTGATCTCGGTGAAGGTGCGGTCGGCGCCCGGAACCAATCGGCGGCCGTACCCGGTGCTCACTGTCCATCGAATGGCCTCGCGTGGCACTCCTGCCGCGACGGCGGCACCCTCGATCGCACGGGTGACAGCTTCGCGGCTCACAGCGCCCATCTGCACGACATCCGTCCCGCACAACGCACCGTCCTGATCGACGACGGCAGCCTTCGCGGTCGTCGATCCCAGATCGACGCCCATGACGAACCACTTGTCGGTACTCATCGCACTCGTCTCTTCCGGTACGGTATCGCGCTAGACCGCGGACCTCATCCGCTGCACATCGATCGCCTCCAGCATCGCTTCGAGGCGGCTGTCGAACAACTCGTCGTTGTAGAACGATGCGTCGGCAACGTCCCCCTCGAAGAAGAACGACTTGACTCCTCGCCCGGTCTCGGCGGCCCGGGCGAGCATCGACTGCGGGTTGGTCATCGCCCGGCAGGTCCGGGTGGAGTGGAAGGCGATGCCGTCGATCGCATATTCGTCGAGACGACGCAACAACAGCTCCTGCAGGTTCTTCAGCCCGTGGTTGAGCGGGCAGAGCAGGTAGTGTTGCGCCATACCGAGCAGCGGATTGTCGACGTCGATGAGTTGTGGTTCCTGCCAGAAGGATTCGTGGGTGTACCGGCCTGCCACCACGGCCACGTCGTACTCGGCGAACTTCCTGGTCAGGAATCCGAGTTTGTTCCAGTTCATGATCCCGTCGAAGTAGACCCGGTAGCGCTCGTTCTCCACGGCGCTGACACCGTCGGCGATCCGCTGTTCGATCTCGGTCTTCACCCCGGCGAAGTAGTCCACGAGATCCTGGTTGCCAGGCAGGAAGTTGATCGGCGCGATGCTCGCCACCCAGTCCCAGTAGGTCGCCGGGGTCGGCGCCTGCCGGCAAAGTTCCATACCTTCGAGACGCAACTCCGAAGCTCGCTTGATGTATGACATGCTCTCGCTGAGCGCATCCCAGTCGAACGGCCGGCCGGTCTGGTACTCCAGGAAGTCGACCAGCTCCCGGAGCTGGCCCTCGACGTACTTGCCGACCTCGACCCACTCCTCCCCGCGCATGTATCCCGCGTCGGGTTTGTTGCCCCACAGCATCGGGAGCGAGACGTTGAACAGAGGCAACTTGCGGTCGAACACTCGGTACGTCATGGCGTCCCACTGCTGTCCGGTGCTACAGCCGGCATATCCGTTCACGAAGAAGTCCGGAGCGGGCAGCTTGCTCGCGAGCTCCTGCTGATCGGTCAGGCCCACGACGCCGGTCTCGCTCCGCCCGCTGTTCTGATGCGTCAGCACGGCGCAGCCGAGGTGCGTGCGGGCGTACGAGCACAGCTCGTTGATGTAGCCGTACTCGGCCCCGGCGGCCTGAGCCGGACCCTCGAGATGCTGGGCGGCCAGTCGTGCAGCGAACGCCTCACCGTGGCACCATTCGAGGCCGGCCGCCTGGAAGAGCGGGTTCAACGCTGCGCCGTTGTACCAGACGACGTGCTTACCGCGCTCCTTCGCGGTGAAAATGTTTTCCCAGTAGTCGGCGACCAGCTTGCCGCCGACGCGGGTACTGGACAGACGGTGCGCCTTGTCCTTGCGCGGTTGTGCAACAGTCATCACGATCTCCCTCGGGTGGTCGAGCAGGTTTCAGGACAGCACCGGCGCGGGGAGCCGGCGGATTCGCTCCACAAAGGTCTCGACCCGGGTCCGGAGTGTTTCCACAGGATTGCCCTCGTGTTCGGTTTCGATGAGGAGCACGGGGGTTCGGTTACTCTCCAGCGCTTTCCGCAGTTCCGGGTAGTAGAGCATGTGAGGTTCGCAGAACTTCGCCATCATCACGATCACGCCGTTCGCGTTGCTTCGAGCGAGTTCGTCGATCAGGTATCGGTCCCAGTCGACCTGAGTGGTCACTCGGGTGGGGCATGGGGCGTTGAGGTTTCGCTCCAGATACCAGTTCGACAGCGCCTCGAACGGATCACCGTTCTCGGGCACATCGGTGGAGATGTAGCGGTATCCGGTGTACAGGTCGTCGTCGACCACGATCACCCCGGTCTCCTCGATCACGTCCAGCAGTTCGGGCCGCGGGGCGTGGCAGAAGTGGCCGGACAGATAGAGCCTGACCACGTCGGGCTGCGCTTCCGCAGCCGGCTCGATCGCGTCGAGAAGGCGCTCGAGGGCAGCGGTGTGTTCGACGATGTCCATCACCATGCTCGACTTCACCAGCACCTGCATTTCGCTTGCGGTGATGCGGAGCCGGCCGGAGCGACGCAGCTCATAGAACTCGCGCAGCAGACGCCGGTTGGCGTTGAACATCCGAATGCTGGCGGTCAAGGTATCGGAAGTGATCGAAACACCCAGGGCGGCTTCGATCTCGGTGGTGAGTTCGCCGATGCGACCCGCCACCCGCGGTCTTGTCCACGTATCGTCCATGGCGCTGGTGAGCTGGGCGAAGTGCACAGGTTTCTCGGGTCGCGCCCATCGGATCACGTCCACCGCGCCGAGTAATTGCACGCAGTGGTCCGCCGCCACGAAGGCGTCGAAGACGTCGAGCTGTCCGACCGCCGCCTGATCGGCGACACTGCGGGTGTATCCGCAGTAGAACTCGGCGAGCAGGTTGCGGCCTTCGGTGATCGGGGTCCGGTTCTCCTGGATGAGCACCGGAAGGGCGCCGGCGGCGTGCACAAGTTCGGAGGGAAAGTTCATCGGGAAGGAACCGATCACGCTGCGGCCATGGGTCGCCTTCCATGTCTGCGCGTAGGCGACCGGATCTACGGCCACGGCGCGCAGCGTCGCCATCAGTTCTGGACTGAGTCTGTTCACGTTTCGCCCTCGGATTCGTCGATGGATGCCGACAGCGACAAGTCGGTGCTTCGCTGCGACGTCGAGCTAGATAATACTTAATTTGGTAGTTAGTATCCAGAGTTGTCAAACATTAATGCCGTTCGGAGGTAGAAGATGACGCGTGTACTCGACGGGCTGCGGGTGGTCGAGCTGGCCGGGATCGGCCCCTCCCCCCATGCCGCGATGCTGCTGGCCGACCTCGGGGCGGACGTCGTGCGGATCGAACGTCCCGGCGGGGTGAGCCAACTCCTGCCCGTGGAGCAGGACGCCGGCCTGCGCAACCGTCGCTCGGTCCGCGCCGATCTGAAAGATCTCGACGATCTGCAGCGCGTGCTGGGCCTCGTCGACAATGCGGATGTGCTCATCGAGGGCTACCGCCCCGGCGCGGCGGAACGCCTCGGCATCGGCCCCGACGTGTGCCGAGCACGCAATCCCCGCCTCGTCTACGCCCGGATCACCGGGTGGGGACAGGACGGTCCGCTGGCCCCCTACGCGGGGCACGACATCAACTACCTCGCCCTCACCGGGGCGTTGAACGCGATCGGACGGAAAGGCGAACGCCCGCTGGCACCGCTCAACCTGGTCGCCGACCTGGGGGGAGGCTCGATGCTGGCGATCACCGGCATCCTCGGTGCCCTCTATGCGCGGGAGCGGTCCGGGCAGGGTGACGTCGTCGACGTCGCGATGGTCGACGGCGTCAGCACGCTGATGACGATGTACTGGACGCTGACCGAAAACGGCCTATGGTCCGCCGACCGGGGAACCAACGTCGTCGACGGCGCGGCCCCGTTCTACGACACCTACGAATGTGCCGACGGGCGGTACGTCGCAGTCGGCGCGGTGGAGCCGGCGTTCTACGCGCACCTGCTCACGGGCCTCGGACTCGACCCGGCACACCTTCCGGATCAATACGATCGCACGGCCTGGCCTACGGTGCGCACTCGGTTCGCCGAGATCTTCCGCGGACGCGATCGCGACGAATGGGTGGAGCACTTCGCCCCCCTCGACGCGTGTTTCACGCCGGTGCTCGCCCTGGACGAGGTCGCGGCGCACCCGCACATCGCCGCACGCGGGACAGTCGTCGAATCGTTCGGACAGCGTCAGCCGGCGGCATCGCCACGCTTCGCGAACGCGGCGCCGGCCACGTACTCGGCACCTCGCGTGCCCGGCGCGGACACCGACGCCGTCTTGCGCGACTGGGGTGTCGACGGTGCGGACTGATGTGCGACATCCCGCCGTCCCCGCACCGCCGGGGTCCGGTGTGGCGTTGCTCCGACCGCTTGCGCGACGATGGACCCATGATTGATCCCGACATCGGGTCCGCGTCCGACAAGGACGCAGCCCCCACCCGCAGCGCCCGATCCGTGCTTGTGACGGTGCTCGGCGAGTTGGTCGAACCATACGGTCGACCGGTTCGTACCGCGGCCCTGCTCCACGTCCTGAAGGGACTTGGATTCGGCGAGCCCGCGGCACGGCAGGCTCTGGCCCGCACAGGATCGTCCGGGTTGATCGCCGCCGAGCGGGTCGGTCGGGAGACGTTGTGGCACCTGACCGACGAAGCGCACCGACTGTTCGCCGAAGGCGACATGCGTGTCTTTCCCCCCGATGTCGACGTCACCCAGTGGGACGGCCGTTGGCTGGTGATCAACGTCCCGGTTCCCGAATCTCACCGCTCGAGTCGCAAGAAACTGTATGCGGCATTGCGGTGGGCCGGCTTCGGAAACCCGACTCCCGGGGTCTGGGTGACCCCCCACGTCGATCGCGCCGCGGAGGCCGCCAGGACGATCGAGTCGCTGGGGTTGACCGACAACACGGTCACCTTCGTCGGCCCAATCGGCCAGCCGGGCATCACCGAGGCCGAACTCGTGCGGCGGTCCTGGGATCTCGACGAGGCCGAGAAGGTCTACGACGAGCTGCTCGCCCGGTTCGACGTGCGCGGATTCGCCTCGGACGACGAGTTGCTCATCACCCACCTGCAGCTGGCCGATTCCCTGCGCCGGATGCCCTACCTGGATCCCCGACTGCCCGAGGTCCTGCTGCCGGACTGGGCCGGATTGCGGGCGGCGAAGCGACTACGCGACTTGCGTACCGAGTGGACGCCGGCAGCGCACGCTCGCTGGCGTGAGATCGCGGGCGTCGGGTAGGGACCACCGGGTCGGAGCCCGGCTGGTACCGGTCCGATCAGACCCCGGCTGCCGTCAGCCCCGCCGCCCGGTGCGCGGCGTCGAGAAAGGCACGCACCAGGGCACCGTCGCGGTAGTACTGATCCCCAACGCCGGCCACGGCCCGGCGCCGCCCGTACTCGTACAGCACCGCCAGCTTCCACAGGGCCAGTGCCGTGTACCAGTCGAGGTTCGACAGGTCCGCGCCGGTGGCAGCCGCATACCGCTGGGCCAGTTCGTCGCGGGTCGGATACCCCTCCTCGAGGACCGCGACACCGAGATCTTCGGTCGGCGTGCGTTCCTCCCCCTCGACGGGATACGACGCAAGAAAATACCCCAGATCGAACAGCGGGTCGCCGATCGTCGCGAGCTCCCAGTCCAGCACCGCCGCAAGACGTCCCGGCGGGTCAGGAGCGAGGATGACGTTGCCGATGCGGTAGTCGTTGTGGATGATCGCCGCACCGGACTCGGCGGGAACGTGGGCGGCGAGCCACGCATCGATCTCCGCGAACTCCGGCGGCGGCGTCCCGTCCTCGGCCGCCACCAACCGGCCCATGCGGCGCAGGTGACGCTCGTTGAAACCGTCCGGCCGGCCGAGGTCACCGAGGCCGGCGGCCCGCCAGTCGACCGCGTGCAGTGCCGCGAGGGTGTCGATCAGCGCCTCACCGATCCGGCGACGGTCGGCCGGCGCGCTCAGCGCCGCCGGGGTCTCGGTGGTGACCACCGGACCGGCGACGTAATCCATCACGTAGAACGGGACGTCGAGCACGTCGCCCGTCCGACCGACGGCAAGAACGGCCGCCACCGGCACGCCGCTGCCGGCGAGTGCACCGACGAGCCGAGCCTCCCGCAGCATGTCGTGAGCACCCGGCGGGACGGGCGGCGGGGGCGGTCGACGGACGATCACCCGACGTACCCCGTCGGACACCAGGAACGTCAGATTGGAATGCCCGTCACCGATACGCGACGTCGTCAGCGGTCCATCTGTGATACCCCGCTCACGCAGAAATCGTTCCAGCGCGCCGAGGGTGTCGGGAGTCCATTCCCAGGTCATATTCTCGCCTCCATCAGATTGTGCCGCCGGCCGCGCCGCCCGGCCCCGATCGCTGCACGCAGTCGTTCGTCGACGTCTACGCCCCGGTGAAACGCGGAGCGCGCTTCTCCTTGAATGCGGCCAGCGCTTCCGGCATGTCAGCGCATCGGGTCAGTAGCGCCTGCCCCCGGTTCTCCAACTCGAGCGCCGCCGCGTACGAGGTCACCTCCTGGTTCCGCTGCAACGCGCGCTTCGACATCCGGATCCCGCCGGGAGAATTCGTCGCGATCGTCTCGGCCAGTGCGACGGCCTCGTCGAAGAGGTTCTCGCTCGGCACCACGCGGTTGGCCAGCCCGATCCGGACCGCCTCCTCGGCGCCGACGAAGCGCGCCGTGTACGCGATCTCCGCCGCCCGGCCCGGCCCGACAAGGCGGGTCAGTTGCCAGGAGGTGCCGAGTTCCCCGACGGACAACCCCACCTTGACGAAGGCCGCGTTGAATTTCGCGGTCGGGGCGACGAGCCGGATGTCGGCGGCGAGGGCGAGCGACATACCGCCGCCGGAGGCAGCGCCGTGGATCGCCGCGATGACCGGGAACGGCAGATGCCGCAGCGCAGCAAGGCCTCCGGTCGCGGTCTCCTGGAATTTCAGGAACTCGCGCACGCCCATTTCGGTGATCACACTGATCTCGTCCAGGTCGAACCCGGCGCAGAACGCCCGCTCGCCCGCACCGCGGATGATCAGTGCCCGCGCGTCGGTGTCGCGCAATGCGTAGGCGGCCGTGTTGAACTCTTCGAACATCTTCACGACCATCGAGTTCATCCGGTCGGGCCGGTTGATCGTGAGAACGGCGATCTTGCCCTCGAGCACCTCGAGGGTGAGGGTCTCCAGCCGGGGTGGCTCGTAGTTGCTCAGCACGGACGTATTTTCCCGCGTGTCCATCTGCGTCATGTCGATCACCGGCCCGTGAACTTCGGGCTGCGCTTGTCCTTGAACGCGGCCAGCGCTTCGGGCATGTCCTCACCACGGGTGAGCAGCGCCTGGCCACGGTTCTCCAGTTCGAGCGCCGCGGCGTAGGACGACACCTCCATGTTCGCGTGCAGTGCGCGTTTCGACAGCTGCACGCCGGCAGGCGAGTTCGCGCAGATGAGGCGCGCCATCACGAGCGCCTCGTCGAGCAGCGACTCGGCGGGAACCACCGCGTTCAGCAGCCCGAGCGACTCCGCCTCGACGGCCTCGATGAATCGGCCCGTGTAGGCGAACTCCGCGGCCCGCGCCGGGCCGATCAGCCGGGTGAGGTGCCAGGAGGCGCCCAGGTCCCCGGCCGAGAGGCCGATTCGCACGAACGCCGCGTTGAACCGCGCGGCCGGCGAGCCGATCCGGATGTCGGCAGCCAGGGACAGGGACAGTCCTCCACCGGCCGCCGCGCCGTTGACCGCCGCGATCACCGGAACGCGGATGCTGCGGATCGCCGAGAGCGCCCGCGCCGCCAGCTCCTGCTGATCGAGCATCCCCATCGGCGTCAACGACGACAGCCCTTCGGCGTCGTCGAGATCGAACCCGCCGCAGAATGCCTTGCCGGCTCCGGTGAGGATCACGACCCGCAGGTCGTCCTCGTGGTCGAGGTGCAACGCCACTTTCTCGAGTTCGACGAACATCGTGTTCGTCATCGAGTTCATTCGTTCGGGACGGTTCAGCGTCACGACGGCGATCCCGGGTTCGGGTCGCTCGAGCGTGAACGTTTCCCATATCGTGGGCTCGGTCACGGGTTCACTCCTTCTTCGGTCCGGCGGTTCCAGGTGGGCGCCGTGAGTTCGTGTGATCGGTCAGGCTTCGGCGGGGGCGTGTCGTACCGCGCCCGAGCGCAGCCATTGGTCGGTGCGGTCGGGGTCGATTCCCCAGTCGGTCAGGATCTCGGTGGTGTGCTCCCCCGGAGTCGGCGGACGGCGGTCCACTGCCGCCGCCGTCCGGCTGAATCGGGGCGCGGGGGCCGGTTGGACGAGTCCGTCGACCTCGACGAAGGTCCCGCGGGCGACATGGTGGGGATGCGACGGTGCCTCGTCGACGTCGAGGACGGGCGCGATGCACGGCGTGTGTCCTTCGGCCGCGTCGAGCCACTCCGCGAGGGCGCGGCCCCGTACGGCGTCGGCGAAGACCTTCTTCATCTGCGGCCATTGCGCGCGGTCGTTCTGATCCGGCAGATCGTCGGGCAGGCCCAGCAGGGCTACGAGGTCGGCGTAGAAGTGCGGTTCGAGCGCGCCGACCGAGAGCCATTTGCCGTCGGAGGTCTCGTAGGCGTCGTAGAAGGGTGCGCCGCTGTCGACGAGGTTCGTGCCGCGTTCACGGTTCCACGACCCGCTCTGGGTGAAGCCGAAGAACGGCGTCGCAAGGAGGGCGGCTCCTTCCACCATCGAGGCGTCGATCACCTGCCCGGTGCCCGAACGTTGCCTCTCGTAGAGTGCAGACATCACTCCCATGGCGAGAAGCATTCCGCCACCGCCGAAGTCACCGATCAGGCTGAGTGGCGGGGTGGGCGGGTGACCGTGGCGTCCGATCAGCGACAGGGCACCACTGAGTGCCACGTAGTTGATGTCGTGACCGACGTGCTGCGCGAGAGGGCCGTCCTGCCCGAAGCCCGTCATGCGACCGTAGATCAGCCGCGGATTGCGCTGGGCACAGTCGTCCGGTCCGATCCCGAGCCGCTCGGTGACGCCGGGGCGGAAGCCCTCGATCAGCACGTCGGCGTCCGCTACGAGCGACAGCACCACCTCCGCTCCGTCCGGGTGCTTGAGATCGACGGCAAGCGAACGACGTCCCCGGTGCAGCAGTTCGGTGCGGAACTCTGCATTCGGCCCGACCAACCCTGCGCCGGTGGCGCGGTCGACCCGCACCACGTCCGCACCGAGATCGGCCAGCAGCATGGCGCAGAACGGCCCCGGGCCGATCGAACCGATTTCGACCACCTTCAGACCCGACAGCGGACCCGTGAACGAGCGTTTCGTGCCGTTCTGCGTCATTGCTGCACCTTCCCGAATTTGGTCTGATAATAATACCTTCGCGTTGTTCAGGGAAGGCTCCAAGAACACCCGGAATGCTCCGGTTCAGTCGCGCACCATGCTCGTCTCCCCCGAGCGGTCGGCAGCGCGCCCACGCCGGGACCGAGCCTGCGCACTCACCACCAACACGACGGACACCAGGACCACGACGCCACCGACGACCAGCGCAGGAGTGACCGGCTCGGACAGGACGACGGATCCGAGGGCGACGGCCACCACGGGGTTCACGTACGTGTGGGTGGCCACCAGCGGAAGCGGTGCATGGTGCAGCAGCCACGCGTACGCGGTGAATCCGACGACCGAGCCGAAGACCACGAGGTAGCCGAACGCGCCCCAGGCCCGCAGTCCGATCTCACCTCCGAAGCGCTCGCGGGTAACCACCGACGCCAGCATCATCGCCGCACCGGCCGCCAGGAGTTGATACGTCGCGCCCACGTACACGTCCTGCGGCAACCAGAGCCTCGGCTTGATCCAGGAGCCGAACGACCACGACAGACTCGACAGCACGATGACCGCCACACCGACCAGCGGAAGGCTCGAACGCTCACTTCCGGTCGGCAGCACCAGCACGGCCAGGCCGACGAGGCCCACCCCGACGCCGGCCAGTTCGAGAGCTCGCGGGCGGTCGCCGGACACGGCACGGTAGAGGCAGATCCACACGGGCACCATCGCGACGAGAAGCGCCGTCACTCCGGAGGGCACACCGTGCAACTGGCCCACCGACGTCAAGCCGTTTCCACACGCGAGCAGCAGGACCCCGAGGAACGCGGCCCCGCCGGCCTCACGCCGGGTGACGAGCAGCCGCCTCCAGCCGCCACGGACGGCGAGGAACACGGCCATCAGCAGGGCGGCGAGAAGGAAGCGCGCACCCATCGAGCCGAGGGGCGGCACCTCCTCGATCACCAGGCGGATCGCGAGGTAGATCGACCCCCAGATCAGGTAGACCAGGGACAGGGCGAGTGCGATCGCTCCGCGCCCGGCGGATCCGGACGGCACGACGCTCAGGCGAAGCGCGGGGTGCGCTTCTCGAGGAACGCGGTGATGCCCTCCTTCGCCTCCCCGCTCTCGAACAGGTCCTGTTCCTGGGCGACCTCGAAGCGGAAGCCCTCGTCGAGCGGCGTGTCGAACGCGGCATCGACCGTCCGGATGACGGCGCGCTGCGCGGGCAGCGACATCGTGCACAGCTCGGCCGCGAGGGCGAGCGCCGCGTCCGTCGCGCCGCCGGCATCGACGAGCCGGTCGATCAGTCCGATCGCGTGTGCCTCGTCGGCGGGGATCTGGCGGGCGGTCAGCATGATGTCGAGCGCACGACCTCGGCCCACGAGGCGCGGGAGACGTTGGGTGCCGCCGGCGCCGGGGATGAGGCCGAGTTTGACCTCGGGAAGCCCGAACTTCGCGTCCGCACCGCCGACCCGCAGGGTGCAGGCCATTGCGAGTTCGAGGCCGCCCCCGAGCGCGAGGCCGTCCACCGCGGCGATCGTGATCCTGTCGGCGGACGCGAGCCGGTCGAGCGCCCCACGGAGCCGATCGCCGTAGGCGGTGAACGACTCCGCGTCCACCGACGACATGTGCTTGATGTCCGCCCCCGCGGCGAAGAACCCGGGGATGTCCGATCGGACGACGATCACCTTCACCGAACCGTCGGCATCGGCGGCGTCCAACGCCGCGTTCAGGCCGTCGATGATCGGCAGGCCCAGGGCGTTCGCGGGCCGGCGCTGGAGCGTGATCGTCATGACACCGGCGTCGACGTCACTCCATGCGACTGCGGGCGTAGCGGTTTCCGACATGCACACCATCCTGTTCGGTCCAACAATGACCCAACCATACTAATTGTTGGACCTAAATGGAAGGTCAGGGCCGACGCGGGAACTTCTCGAACTCAGGCCGGCGCTTCGCCTTGTACGCCTCCCGCCCTTCCTTCGCCTCGTCCGTGGAGTAGAACAGCAGATTCGCATCGTGGGCGAGCTGCTGGATGCCAGCCATGCCATCCTCCGCCGCATTGAAACTGGCCTTCATCAGGCGCAGCGCGAAGGGGGAGAGCTCGAGCATCTCGCGGCACCACTGGACGGTTTCGCGCTCGAGATCGGCCAACGGGACTACGGTGTTGACCAGCCCCATCTCCCGGGCCTGCTGCGCGTCGTACTGGCGACACAGGAACCAGATCTCCTTGGCCTTCTTCACCCCGACCAACTCCGCGAGCAGACCCGCGCCGTACCCGCCGTCGAAGGAACCGACCTTGGGACCCACCTGGCCGAAGCGGGCGTTGTCCGCTGCGATCGTCAGATCGCACACCAGATGCAGGATGTGCCCGCCACCGATCGCATACCCGGCCACCATGGCCACCACCGGCTTCGGCAGTCGGCGGATCTGGATCTGCAGGTCGGTGACGTGGAAGCGCCCCACGCCGCCGGCCTTGCCCGGCTCGGTGAGGTAGCCGGTGTCGCCACGCACCCGCTGATCCCCGCCCGAGCAGAATGCATCGGGCCCCTCCCCGGTCAGCACGATGACACCGATCGAGGAGTCCTCCCGGGCATCGACCAACGCGTCGGAGATCTCCATCAACGTCTGCGGCCGGAACGCGTTGCGCACCTCCGGACGGCAGATCGTGATCTTTGCGATCCCGTCGCCGCTGTGCTCGTACCGAATGTCCGCGTACTCGCCGAGCGAGGTCCATTCCACGAAATCCGTTGTATCGCAATTATTCGTCATATACCGATCATAAGCTCTCCTGCAAACGATCGTTAACGGACCGCGACGCACGACAGCGCGGCCGGATAGGCTCCGGACCGCGCTGTCGGGGTGAGAACCGACCGATGACCGTCAGGCCATCGTCAGACCACCACTGACGGACAAGGTCTGGCCGGTGACGAACTCCGCCTCGTCGGAGGCGAAGAACGCCACGGCGGCGCCGATGTCGGTGGCCTTGCCGAGCCGCTTCATCGGCACCGCGCGGGTCATGCCGGCGATCACCTTGTCGGCTTCCTGGCCGGAGTTGTCGGCGAACTTGCGCAGGGCCGGGGTGTCCGTCGGACCGGGGCACACCGTGTTGGCGGTGACGCCCTTCGTGGCGACCTCCCGCGCGAGGGTCTTGGTGAACGCGATGATGCCGCCCTTGGCACCCGAGTACACCGCTTCGAGCGACGAGCCGACGCGTCCGGCGTCCGAACCGATGTTGATGACGCGCCCCCAGCCCTGCTCGACCATGCCCGGCAGGGTCGCCTGGACGACTCGCAGCTGGCCCTTGAAGTTGATCTCGAGAATCCGGTCCCAGAACGCCTCGTCGGTCTTCACGAACGGCATGAAGTCGTCCCACCCGGCGTTGTTGACGACGATCTCGACGGGGCCGAACTGCTCGGCGACCTGCTTGACCGCCGCCTGCACGGACTCGGTGTCCGTCACGTCGACCGGAACGGCCATTGCCTGGCCTCCGGCCTCGCGGATGGCGGCCGCGGTCTCCTCCGCGGCCTCGAGGTTGAGGTCGGCGACCGCGACGCGGAAGCCCGCGGCACCCAGCGCATCGGAGATTCCCTTGCCAATGCCCTGCGCGCCGCCCGTGACGAATGCGACTCGATTGCTCATGATTTCACTCCGTGTTGTCGGTTCTGATGTCGAAGTCGTACCGGGGACGAGGGCGTCAGCGCACGCCCGCGGCCCACTGGATCGGGCCGGCCACGATCGAGTGGCTGGTGAGCTTGCGGCCCAGCACCTGCTGAGCCTCGCGAGCGGCGTCGATGACCAGGTCGAGGTCGAGGCCGGTGTCCACACCCATTTCGTGGAACATGCTCACCAGGTCCTCGGTGGCGATGTTGCCGGTCGACCCCACCGGGACGGGGCAGCCGCCCAGTTCACCGAAGCTCGACTCGAAGCTCGCGCATCCAGCCTCGAGCGCGGCGAACGCGTTCGCGAGGCCCTGGCCGCGGGTGTTGTGGAAGTGCGCGGTGACCTCGACGCCGGGCAGACGTTCGATGGCCGCGGCGAAGAACTCCGAGGCATAGGCCGGATTGCACATGCCGGTAGTGTCACCGAAGCCGATCTCCGTGGCTCCGGATTCGGCGAATCGCTCCGCCAGGTCCAACACCCGCTTCAACTCCACCTTGCCCTCGAAGGGGCATCCGAACGACGTCGCGATGACCGCGGCGCAGTGCAGGCCCTCGGCGACGATCCGGCGAGCCATGATGTCGTTGTCCGCCATGGTTTCGTCGACGGTGCGGTTGACGTTCTTCTTGTTGTGGGTTTCGGACGCGCTGACGAAGATCGCGACCTCGTGGAAGGTGTCGCGAACCTTCAGCGCGTTGTCCAGGCCCTTACTGTTCGGCACGAGGACCATCAGCCTCACGTCGTCGGGCACGTCGATGCGGCTGAGCACCTCCACCCCGTCCGACAGCTGCGGGATGACATCGGGCCGCACGAAACTGGCGACCTCGATCCGCTTCAGGCCGGCACGACCCAGGGCGTTGATCAGCCGCACCTTGTCGTCGGTCGGGATGGTCTCCGGCTCGTTCTGGAAGCCGTCGCGCGGACCGACTTCTCGGATCTGTACCCGTTGGGGGCGCGTCATGGCGTTCACTCCTCGTTTCCGCTCGCTCCGCTACGAAGCAAGGTCGTGCTCGGTCAGTGCGATGTCCAGCTGCTCACGATGCTGCGGGGCTGCGACCGCGATCATTCGTCGGGCCCGTTCCGCGAGCGAGCAGCCCCGCAGTTCGGCGACGCCGTGCTCGGTGACGACGTAGTCCACGTCGGCGCGCGCCGTGGTGACGGAGCCGAACTCGAGGGCCGGCTTGATCGACGAGCGGCCGCGCGCGGTGGACCGCAGCGCGATGACCGAGCGGCCACCGGTCAGGGCCGCGGCCCGGGAAAAGTCCACCTGGCCGCCGACCGCGCCGACGTAGGCGGCTCCGGCCTGCTCCGCCCCCACCTGCCCGGTGAGGTCGACCTCGATGGCGGAGTTGATCGACACGAGCGCGGTCAACTGCGAGAGCACCTGCGGCGCATGGGTATAGCTGGCGGGACGGAATTCCACCGGCAGATGCGGCAGACGCTCGTACAGGGTGGCCGTGCCCAGCGCCGCCCCGGTGACGTGGCGTCCGACGTCGATCTGTTTGCGCGCACCGGTCAGCACGCCCTTGTCGATCAGCCGCAGCACCGCATCGGAGATCATGCCGGAGTGCAGACCGAGGTCCCGATGTCCTTCCAGGGCCGCCAGCACCGCCGAGGGCAGCGTGCCCACGCCGACCTGGATGGTGTCACCGTCCTCGACGAGGCCGGCGACGTGCCGGGCGATCGCCGTCTCGACGGCGGCGGGCTCACGGTCGGGCGCTTCGAGCAGCGGCCGGTCGGTCTCGACGACCGCCGCGAACCGCGACAGCGGGATCGCGGGTGCACCGTGGGTTCTCGGCATGCGCTGATTGATCTCAGCGATCAGGACGGGGGTGTGCTCGAGTGCGTCGGCGACGTAGTCGACGCCGACGCCGAGCGAGCAGTTGCCGTCGGCGTCGGGAGGAGCGACCTGCACGAACCCGACGTCGCACGGCAGGCGGTGCTCGGCGAACAGCCGGGGCAACGCCGCGTAGTGGCAGGGCACGACCTCGAGCCGGTCCCGTTGGCTGAGCCGGCGCAGTTCACCCAGCCCACCGTAGGAGACGACGGACAACTCGTCCGGGGTCTGCTCAGTGAGTCGGCGGTCCCAGGTCAGTCCCACGAACGCCCGGACCGCGCCGATCGACGGGAGCTGGTCGAGCAGGGCGTGGACGAGCGGGGTGGGTTCCGCGCTCGTCTGGCTCCACCAGATTCCGTCGCCGGCCCGGACGTGGGGCGTGAGGTCGATCATCAGTCGATCCGTTGAATCAGGGTGGCGGTTCCGAGTCCGCCACCGCAGCACATGGTGACCAGCCCGATTTCGGCGTCGCGACGTTCGAGTTCGGCGACGATCGTCGCGATGAGACGGGCCCCGGTGGCACCGACCGGGTGCCCGAGCGCGATCGCGCCGCCGTTGACGTTGACCCGGTCCATGTCGGGCTTGAGCTCGCGCTCCCAGGCCAGGACCACGGAACCGAACGCCTCGTTGATCTCGAAGAGGTCGATGTCGTCGATCGTCATCCCGTTGCGGTCGAGCAGCTTCTGCGTTGCCGGAATCGGCCCGGTGAGCATGATGATCGGGTCGACTCCGACCGTGGTCTGGTCGAGGATCCGGGCGCGGGCGCGCAGACCGTGGGTATCGACCGCGTCCCGGGACGCGAGCAGGACACCGGCCGCGCCGTCCGAGATCGGCGACGAACTGCCGGCGGTGATCCGGCCGTTCTCCCGGAACGCGGTCCTCAAACCGGCCAGGGTGTCCAGGCTCGTGCCGGGCCGGACGGTCTGATCGGTCCTGCGGACCTCGCCGTCGAGCTCGAGGGGGATCATCTCTTCGTCGAACCGCCCGGCCTCGATGGCCTCGGTCGCCAGACGATGGGATCGGACGGCGAATTCGTCCATCTCCTGCCGGGTGATGCCCCACCGGTCGGCGATGAGCTCGGCGCTCTCGCCCTGGTGCACGAAGTCGTACTTCTCCCGCAGCTCGGCCGGCCACGGATCGCCGTAGAGCTCGGAGATCTTGGCCGGGGAGTTGATCGGCACGTGGCCCATGTGCTCGACGCCGCCGGCGATGACGAGGTCGTGCGTGCCGGACCCGACGAGGGCGGCACCCATCTCGACCGCGGTCTGCGCGGAGCCGCAACGGCGGTCGAGGACGACGGCCGGCACCTCGGGCGGGTATCCGGCCTGCAGCCATGCGTTGCGGCCGATGTTGCGGGACTGCTCACCGAAGGGCGCGGTGCAACCGACGACGAGGTCCTCCACTGCCGCCGGGGCCAGACCACTGCGGCGGATCAGATCCGTGTAGACCGCGCCGAGCATCTCGTTCGGATGCGTATCGCGGAACCACCCGCGTTCGGCGTGGGATCGGCCCATCGGGGTACGAGCCGCTTCGGCGATGATCACCTCGCGCGCGGAGCGCTGGAACGGGTTGGTTGCGTTGGTCATCAGATCACCGTTCCACCGTCGACGGGCAACACCTGGCCCGTGATGTACGAGGCGCCGTCGGAGGCGAAGAACACGAAGCTGGCCGAGATCTCGTTCGGCTCGGCCCAGCGCCTCAGCGCGACACGCTCGAGAGTCTTGGCCGCGAGCTTGTCGTTGCTGCGGATGTTCTCGGTCATCGGCGTGGCCGCAAGGGGCGCAATGGCATTGACGGTGACCTGTTTGCGGGCGAGCTCGCGGGCCAGCGACTTGGTCAGGCCGATGATGCCCGCCTTGGCCGCCCCGTAGTTGGCCTGGCCGATGGTGCCCTGCAGGCCGGCGGCGGAGGTGACGTTGATGATGCGCCCGGTGCCGTCCTCCGGCAGATAGGGCAGCACGGCTTTGCTGCACACGTAGCTGCCGACGAGGTGGATGTCGACGATGCGGCGGAAGTCGTCTTCCTCGAGATTCGGGAACATCGCCGGTGCGATGGCCCCGGCGTTGTTGACCAGGATGTTGACGACGCCGCCACCGAGTGCGGCGGCCTGTTCCGCCGCCGCGGCGGCCTGCGCGGCGTTGCGGACGTCGAGCACGGCGGATTTGGCGGTACCGCCGGCGGCAATGATCTCCGCGGCGACGGCGGCGGCCGCGTCCTCGTTGACATCGGTGACGAGGACGGCAGCGCCGGCGGCGGCGTAGGCGTGCGCCACGGAGGCGCCGATGCCGCTGCCCGCGCCGGTCACGAGGGCGGATCTTCCGGTGAGTTCGAACATCAGTAGCTCCTGGGAAGGCCGAGCACGTGCTCGCCGAGGTAGTTGAGAACCATTTCCTGGCTCAGCGGTGCGATGCGGGTCAGGCGCGCCTCACGGAAGTAGCGCGCGACGTGGTATTCCTCCGAGTAGCCCATGCCGCCGTGGGTCTGCAGGGCACGGTCGGCGGCCTGGAAGCCGGCGTCGGCGCACAGGTACTTGGCCATGTTGGCCTCGCGTGCACAGGGGCGGCCGTTGTCGTAGAGCCAGGTCGCCTTGCGCAGGACGAGCTCGGCGGCGTCGAGGTGGGCGAGGGAATCCGCGAGGGGGAACTGGATGCCCTGGTTCATGCCGATCGGGCGGCCGAACACCTCACGGTCGGTGGCGTACTGGGTGGCGCGGTGCAGGGCGGCACGGCCGATGCCGAGGGCCTCCGAAGCGACGAGCATCCGTTCCGGGTTGAGCCCGTCGAGGATGTACTTGAAGCCCTTGCCCTCCTCGCCGACCCGATCCTCGACGGGGATCTCGAGGCCGTCGATGAACAACTCGTTGGAGGTGACGGCGTTGCGGCCCATCTTCTTGATAGGGCGGATCTCGACCTTCGAGCGGTCCAGGTCGGTGAGGAAGAGCGTGAGACCGTCGGTCTTCTTCGTCACGTCCTCGAACTTGGTGGTGCGGGTGAGCAGGAGAATCTTCTCCGACTCCATCGCCTTCGAGATCCACACCTTGCGTCCGTTGACGATGTACTTGTCGCCGTCGCGCCGCGCGAAGGTGGTGATCTTGGTGGTGTCCAGGCCCGCGCCGGGCTCGGTGACCCCGAAGCACACGTGCAGGTCTCCGTTGACGATCCGCGGCAGGGTGCGCTGCTTGAGTTCCTCGGAGCCGTGCACGATCACCGGGTGCATGCCGAAGATCGACAGGTGCATCGAGCTGGCGCCGTTCATGCCGGCGCCGGACGCGGCGACCTCCTGCAGCAGGATCGAGGCCTCGGTGATGCCCAGGCCGTGTCCGCCGTACTCCTCGGGGGTGGTGATGCCCAGCCAGCCACCCTTGGCGAACGCGTCGTAGAACTCCGTGGGGAATTCGTGGGCGGCATCCTTCTCCACCCAGTACTGCTCGTCGAACTTGCCGGCGAGTTCTCGTACCGCATCTCGGATCGTTGCCTGATCCTCGGTCAGATCGAAGTCCACAACACAGTCCCGTCGTCGTCGCTACCGTTTGGCATTAAGTTACTAAAGGACAGACCATTTAGTCAACGGTGACTCGGCCGGCCGCCGGCAGAAGAGGCAGATCCCGAGCGAGACGCTCGTTCCACACCTCCGGGCTACCGAACAGCTTCTCGTCGAGCTTGGCGCGCTTGTAGAACAGCTGCAGGTCGTGCTCCCACGTGTAGCCGATCGCGCCGTGCATCACGAGGGCACTGTCGGCGGCCTGGACCGCGCTCCGGGTCACCTGCGCCTTCGCGATCGCCGCATGCATCGCGCGCTCCCCGAGCCCGAGGTCCACCGAGGCCGCGGCATAGTAGGCGATGGACCGAGCAGCCTCCACGGACACGAGAATCGTTGCGGCAGCGTGCTTCATCGCCTGGAAGGAACCGATCGGCACACCGAACTGGTGGCGTGTTCGGCTGTAGTCCACCGCCAAGTGCAGCATCCGCTCCATCGCGCCGAGCGCGTCCGCGGAGACGAGCACGGCGGCGCGCAATCCCGCGTCGGTCAGCGCGGCCGGCGCGTCGACGTCGAGGCGCTGCGCGACGACGTTCTCGAACCGGAGGTCGGCCGCGCCCCGGGACGGATCGAGGAAGCGCCGCGGCGTGACAGTGACGCCCGGGTCTGCGACCCGGACGAGGTAGAGGGCCGTTCCGTCGCCGTCGTCGGCGGGGACGACGAGCCGGGCGGCCCGTTCGGCGCCGAGCACGGCGGACACGCGACCGGTCAGCACCCCTCGCTCGTCGACGCGCACGGCATCGCGGAGCCCGAGGGGGCGACTGGAATCGACTGCCAGGGAAGCGAATTCGCCACCGGTGAGTGCCGCGTCGGCGACATCAGGCGGCAACAGAGGGGCCGCGAGCACCGAGGCGGTCCACGCGCTCGCCGGTGCGGCATACCGGCCCAGCGCCTCGGCGGTCAGCGCGAGCTCGAGCAGACCGCCGCCCTGTCCGCCCATGTCCTCCGGCAGACCGGCCGAGAACCACCCCTCGTCCACGAACCTGCGCTCGAACTCTGCAGGTTCACCCGCTTCGCCCCACTTCCGCACGTTCGCGGGTGCCGCGAATCGCTCGAGCCAGCCGCCGAGGGCTTCGGTGAACATTTCCTGCTCTTCTGACAGCTCCCAACGCATGGAACTGGTCCTCTCGATGAGTCGGGGAATACCCTGCAAGATGAATGCAGCGACGATTCGATGGTATATTAGGTCTGACCGTTAGACCAGAGAGGGCGGGGAGTCATGTCACCAGCCGCACCGAGTACGACCCGGACCGGACGTTCCTCCATCCAGCTGACTCCGATGGAGGTTCCCAAGGCGTCGGATGTTCTTGCCAACGAGCTGCGCGAACGCATCCTCAGCGGCGAATACACCGAAGGGACCCCGCTTCCCCCGGAACGCGAACTCGTCGTCCAGACGAAGATGAGCCGGACCACGGTGCGCGAGGCTCTGCGCATCCTCGAGGTACAGGGCCTGGTACGAATCAAGGCGGGACGCGCCGGGGGTGCCTTCGTCCAGCGACCCGGCGAGCAGTCGATGGCCGACACCGTGGCGCTGCTCATCCGAGGACGCCAGATCCGCCTGGGTGCGCTGCTCGAAACGCGTGAGGCGATCGAACCGTTCTGCGCGCAACTGGCCGCCCGTCATCGGACCGACGAGGATCTCGCGCGGCTCGACGCCGCGAACGAGGACATCGCGGCCGCCGGCGACAAGCTCGACGCGTTCCTCCAGGCCAACGTCGACTGGCACATCGCCGTGGCCAGCGCGAGCCACAACGAACTGCTGTCGGGTCTGATGATCTCGCTGTCCCGTGCCATCTACGCTGCCACCGAGAACGAGGGTTTCATCGACGAGAAGGTCCGCGAGATCACCGTGAAGGCGCATCGTTCGGTCACCAGAGCGATCCGAGACCGCGACCCCGATGCTGCGGTCCGTCGCATGAGCCGCCACGTCCACTCGTACGCCGAGTCGATCCGGGAGTTCGAAGAGCGAACCGACATTCCACTGGACCAGGAGTCCTGAGCGACGCCCCTGCCCAGGCTCGCGGGCGTCCCCTCACCGGACAGAAACGATGGCCGCCCGTACCACTCCGGTATGGGCGGCCATCGTGTTGCCTACGTCCGTACGGCGCCCGGCTCGGCGCCGGTCACCACGGCGCGGATCTCCTCCACCGCCTCCGGATTCTCGGCACCGGACAAGTCACCGGGATCGGTGCCCAACGCCGCCGCTCGCACCGCGCGGCGCAAGATCTTCGCCGACCGCGTCTTCGGCAGACGCGACACCCGATGAACCACGCTGGGCGCAAACGGCTTACCCAGCTCTGCGGCCACACTGGCGGCCAGCTCCCCCGAGATGTCCGTCCCGTCCGCCTCCGGGCGGGGCACCCAGAACGCCCAGACCGTTTCCCCCTTCTTCGGGTCCGGGACACCGACCGCCGCGGCCTCCGACACGGCCGGGTGCGCGGTCAGGACCGCCTCGACTTCCGCCGGAGCCAGGCGCTTGCCGGCCACGTTCATGACGTCGTCGGACCGGCCCCGGATGTACCACTGCCCGTCGCTGTCGACAAGCGCATAGTCTCCGTGCCGCCACATACCGGGGAACGTCGACCAGTACGCCTCGAGGTACCGCTCCTCGTCCTTCCAGACCCCGCGGGTCATCGACGGCCACGGCTGCCGGCACACCAGCTCGCCCTGTTCACCGCGCAGCGGACGGCCAGCATCGTCGACGACGTCGACGTCCATGCCCAGCGACGGACCGCCCAGCGAGCAGCTGCGGATCGGCTGCACCGGATACGGTGCGAGGAACGATCCGCCGACCTCGGTACCGCCGGAGAAGTTGATGATCGGGACGCGGCCACCGAACACCTCGCGTGCGAGCCACTCGTACGAGTCCGGGTCCCACGGCTCCCCGGTCGAGCCGATCGTGTGCACCGAGGACAGGTCGTACCGTGCGGCGACATCGCTTCCCTGCCCGCGCAGCGTCCGGATGAGCGTCGGCGAGACTCCGAGCATCGTCACTCGATGCCGTTCGGTCAGCTGCCACAGCCGGTCCCGGTCCGGTACGTCCGGTGAGCCCTCGTACAGCAGCAGCGTCCCCCCGTTGGCATGCGTGCCGACGATCGACAACGGACCCATGATCCAGCCCATGTCGGTGATCCAGCAGAACACTCCGCCCGGCTTCAGATCGAACGAGTACGCCACTTCGCTCGCCGTCTTCACCAGGAACCCGGCGTGGGTGTGAACGGCGCCCTTGGGCTTGCCGGTCGTGCCGGACGTGTAGGCCAGCGCGAACGGCTCGGAGGCGTCCATCGCCTCGATCGGACCCGCATCACGGCTCGCGCGCAGTCCGGTCCAGGACATCTCGTGCTCACCCGATCCTGCTCCGGCACCGAGGTTGTCGACCACGACCACCGACTTCACCGTGGGGCAGGTCCTCAGGGCCTCGTCGAGGGCCGGCTTCATCGCGACCGACTTGCCCCGGCGTACGGTGCCGTCCGCAACGACCACCACTTTCGCATCCGCATCCTGAATGCGGGACGCGATCGCGCTGGGCGCAAACCCCGAGAACAGCGGCACGAGAACCGCACCGAGCCGGGCGACCGCGTACACCGACACGACGGCCTCCGGAATCATCGGCAGGAACAGGGCGACAGCGTCGCCCCGGCCCACTCCCAGCTCCCGCAGTCCGGCGGCCGCACGCTCCACCTCCGCCTCCAGCTCGCGATACGTCAGCGTGCGGACCGTGCCGTCCTCCGCCTCGTGCACGACGGCGAGCCGATCGGCGGCCACCGGATCGGCAGCCCAGCGACGCAGGCACGCATCGACGACGTTCGTCCGTCCGCCGACGAACCAGTCGGGATGCTCGATGCCGCGTGAGGTGTCGAGCACGTCGCGATAAGGCACCTGGAACGGCAGCTCGAGATCACGGACCACCGCATCCCAGTACCACCGCACGTCGGCGACGGAACGGGCACGCAACTCGTCCAGACCGCCGAGGCCGTGCGCGCGGGCGAGCCGCGTGACGTTGGCGTTGTCGACGTAGTCGGCGGTGGGGACCCACGTGTAGTCGGACATGGTCAGCTCCTCGGCATCTCGAGCATGCGCTCGGCGACGATGTTGCGCTGGATGAAGGTGGAACCACCGGCGATGGCGGTGCCGCGCGCCTGATACGCCAGCCGGAGCCAGCGCGACGTTCGCTGCTCCTCGTCGTCGAGCGCGAACTGGCCGCCGGCGGGCTCGAGGGACAGCCGGAAATCCGCCAGTTCTTCGACGAGCGGGCAGAAGAACAGCTTGCCGATCGATGTCACCGGACCGGGTGGGCCGTCGTTCGCCGCCAGGGTGATCACGCGCTGGCCGATGAGATAGTGCACGAGCGCGCGGCCGTAGAGGTCCGCGACCTTCTGCCGGATCACCGGATCCGAACCGAGCGGGCGGCCGGACTCGTCGGTCATCTCCGCGATGTCGCCGACGATGTCGTCGACGGCCCGTTTGGTGTTGACCCGGCCGGTGGCGATCGCCACTCGCTCGTAGGCGAGCGTGCCCATGGCCACCTTCCACCCGCCGTCGACGTCGCCGACGACGAGATCGTCGGGGATGAACACGTCGTCGAGAAAGACCTCGTTGAATTCGGCCTCACCGAGCATATGAGCGAGCGGGCGAACCGTGATTCCCTCGCTGTCCATGGGGACGAGGAAGAAGGTGATGCCCTTGTGACGTGGTCCCCCGCCCGTGCGCGCGAGCAGGATGGCATGAGCCGCGATGTGAGCGCGGCTGGTCCAGATCTTCTGCCCGTTGATCTTCCATCCGCCGTCGACCTTCGTGGCCTTGGTGCGCAGTGACGCGAGGTCGGACCCGGCCTCCGGTTCGGAGAACAACTGGCACCAGATCTCGTCTCCGGTGAGGATCGGGCGCAGAAACCGTTCCTTCTGGGCCGGTGTGCCGAAGTCGATGATGGTGGGACCGGCGAAGTCCTCACCGATCGTGTTCAGTCGCTCCGGCGCGCCCACGCGATCCATCTCCTCGGTGAAGATGGCCTTGCGGATGGGGTCGGCTGCCTGCCCGCCGTACTCCTTCGGCCACGACATTCCTCCGTAGCCGGCGTCGAAGAGCAACCGCTGCCATTGGCGCCAGAACGGGACCTTGTCGACCAGATCCACCGGTTCCGGCCAGGGCAGGGTTGCGACTGCCTTCTCGGCCCATTCTCGGACTTCTGCGCGGAACCGGGCTTCGTCCGGGGAATCAGCGAGCTCCATAGAACCCCTCCTCACGTATTTAGGCCAAATGATACTATAGGTCAGTCCAAAAGAGGAGGACCGTGATGACAGAACCACTCCACTGCGGCGAGGTGGACCGAGTCGAGTACGACGTCGAGCGCGGCAAGATTCGTGAGTTCGCCCGTGCGACGTTCACTACCGATCCCGCCCACACGGACCGGGCCGCCGCGCACGCCGCCGGATTCGCCGATGTCCCCGCGACTTTGACCCACACGGTCGTCGCCGGACACCAGCGCGACCAGCGCAGGTTTGTCGAAACGCTCGGCCTGGCGCTCGAACGAGTGGTGGTCGGCTCGGTGAAGTGGACATACCTTCGACCCCTGATTGCAGGCGACCACGTCGTCGGCACGCGGCGCGTCGTCGACGACGCGCGGCGCGAGGGCAAGCGCGGCGGATCGATGCGCGTCGTAACGCTGGAGACCGAATACGTCGACGCCGACGGTGATCCGGTGGTGCGACTGGAGGAAATGCTGATCGAACGAGGAGAACAACGATGAGAGCACCTACGAAGGCCCGCATCGGTGCGGTCGTCGACACGCGTGTCGTCGGCCCGATCACCCAGACGGACATCGTGCGATTCGCCGGCGCCGGAGGCGACTTCAACCCCCTGCACCACGATCCGGAGTTCGTTGCGACGTCGGGTTTTCCGGGCGTCATCGCGATGGGCCAGATGCAGGCCGGGATCCTGGCCGGCTGGCTCTCCGACATCTTCGGCGTCGAGCACGTCCGGGCTTTCGGCGTCCGCTTCGTCGCGCCGGTCTTCCTGGGCGACACCCTGACCGTCGGTGGGACGATCACGGCGATCACCGAGACCGATGGGGAGGCGCGGGCCGAGCTCGATCTCGTCGTCTCCGGAGCGAAGGGGCCGGTGGTCACCGGGTCGGCGACGGTCGTCGTCGCCGAGGCCTGACAGCTCGCTGACCGGATTCCAAGGCCGCGTATTCGGCGACCCGGATCCCGCACACGACGTCGTGGATCCGCAGCCGCGACGCGGTCCGCACGCAGCCGGCGACGATCGCGTACACCGTCGTCGCCGGCGGAGAATTCCACCGGCAGTTGCCGCCACCGGGGGTCGGTCGGCGACGACGGGTACATCGCACCCCCGTGTCCGGGCACCGTGTCAGCGTCGGGGCAGGACGGGCATGGCGCGATGAGCGCAGGTGAACTCCTGGTCGGTCGTGGCGTAAGCCACTCGACGAGCTACCAGGAGTTCACCTGCCTTTCAACCTTCATGGGCGTTGGGCACCGGCAGCCAACTCTGCCGCGATGCGCTTGCGGAGGAGGTGTTTCTGAATCTTCCCGGTGGCGGTCATGGGCAATTCGGCGACCACCTCGACGCGTTCAGGGGCCTTCTGAATCGCAACTCCCCGCTCCAGCAGATAGTTGCGGAGATGGTCCAGGGTGGGAGCATTCTGCTCCTCCTTGGGCACCACGTAGCAGCACACCTTCTCCCCGAGCCGCTCGTCGGGCATCCCCACTACGGCGAGAGCGAGGATATCGGGGTGCTCTGCCAACTTGTCCTCGACCTCACGCACACTGATGTTCATGCCGCCGCGGATCACGATGTCTTTGGTTCTGCCGGTAACCCGGACGAACCCATCGGCATCCATGACTCCGAGATCTCCGGACCTCGAGAATCCTTCGGGAGTAAAGAGTTCCGCAGTGTCCTCGGGCCGGTTCAGATACTCGATCATATGCGAGGGCCCGCGATAGGCGATGTCGCCCTCACTCCCCCGTGCCACCTCGAGGCCGTTCTCGCCCACAACCTTGACCTCTGCCCCCGGCAGCGCGGCGCCGTCGGACGTGACCGCCCGGCTCGGGTCGTCCTCGACGGTGCAGGTCGTCGTGGTGAGGTTCTCACTCCTCCCGTACAGCGACAGGATGGCGGTGGTGGGCAGGTCGGACTTCGCCTTCTCCACCACGGCCGCCGGGATCGGGGAGCCGGCGCACACCCAGACCCGGAGGGAGGAGAGATCGGCGTCCGGATCCTCTTCGGCCGCAGCCAACAACGTCTGCAGGAAGGTGGTGGCCGTGACCGCGGCCGTACATCCGAACTTCTTGATCTCGGCCAACCCGCGCTCGGGGTCCCACTCCGCCATGATGTGGGTCGCCGCGCCGCTGAGCAGAGGGATGAGCACACTGGTGACGAGCCCTGTGGTGTGCGTGATCGGGGACGGCCCGAATTGGACATCCGCCTCGGTGTGCCCGAAGGCCGTCTTCAGCGCACGTGCGCCCGAAGCGTAGGTGTTGAAGGTGTGGAGGCAGCCCTTGGGACGCGACGTGGTTCCGGACGTGTACACGATGACGAACGGATCGTCGGGGTGGGCACGGAAGTCGAGTTCCGTGTCGATGACGTCCAGGTCCGCGTCCACGACGAGGCTCTCGAGAACCTCGATGTCCCGCTCGGCAAGTGTCTGACGGCTCCCGTCCGAAGCGCGCACCGCGATGATCGTCTCCAGCGTCTGCGACGACCGCCGGATACCGTCGAACATCGACACATAGTCGAAGCCCTTGAACTGTGCCGGCGCGATCGCCATCCGGATCGAGGCGTCGGCGACAACGTGTGACACCTCATCCGCCCGGTAGATCGGCATGATCGGCACCGTCACCACGCCGAGCCGAGCGAGCGCAGCTGCGACGACGACGAACTCCCCCCAGTTGGGCAGTTGAACGGCGACACGGTCGCCGGCCCGGAGCCCTGTTCGGTGGAGGCCGAGCGCCAGCCGCTGCGACTTGTCGTAGAGCTGCGAGAAAGTCAGCTCCTGCGTGCCGTCGGTGACGAAGATCTTGTCGGGACTGCTCTCGGCACGTGCCCGCAGAAGCTCGGTGAGGTTCTCGTCGGCCCATTGGCCACTGGCATAGAACTCCTCTACCTGCTGAGGGGTGTATCGGCCGAGGTTTCGTTCGCGCGTCATGGAGGATTCCGTCCTTCTTGCTCTGCCACACGTTCACGTAAAGATTAGAATGGTTAGACCGAAGTGGCAACCACCTTCGGTGACATTCGCGAGCGCTCATCGCACCCGTCGGTCGATCGGCAAGCAAAGGGGCCCAGAGATGTTCACCATCGACGGCACACTGTTCAACCGATGTCGCATGCCGTCCGCATCCCTCGAGGCCGTCGCCGGGCCGGCAATAAGCGCGGTTCCTGTCGACGGCGGCACCGCAGGAGACGACCCTGGAGCCTTCATCGCATTTTCCACACAGGCGAACGCTTCTCACGAAAAGCCGTGACACCTTCGACGAGATCCTCGGTAGTGAATGCAAGGGCCAGTTGAGACTGCAGCGTCGCAAGTGCGTCCGGCAGCGACATGTCACGAGTGTTGTTGATCGCATCCTTGCCCAGGCGCATCAACAGCGGTGACTTTCTCGCCAGTCGGCGCGCCCACGCACACACCTCCGCATCGAAGTCGCCGTCCGGGAACACGCGATTCACCAGTCCCAGTTCGCGAGCTTCCGCGGCGGTGAGCTTCTCTCCATACATCATCAGCTCATTGGCCTTGAGCCGGCCGACGTTCCGGTAGATGAGCGCGGAGATCATGAACGGGAAGACGCCGACATTGATCTCCGGGCACCCGAAGTGAGCCGACTCCTTGGCCAGCACGAAGTCGCAGGCGAGCGCGAGCCCGAACGCACCCGCAAGCACGTCGCCACCGGCGGCGCAGATCACCGGTTTCCCGAGACCGCCGATGAGTCGGTACAACCGCGGGAAGCGGTCCAGGCCCGCATACTTGACGATCGTCGGGGTGTCGCTCGCGAACGCCTTCAGGTCCCCGCCCGCCGAGAAGACCTTCTCGTGCGACGAGGCCAGCACGACAACCCGCACATCGTCGTCCGCCCGCGCGCGCTCGAGCGCGGCCAGGAGTTCGTCCAACAGGTCGTCGGACAAAGCGTTGCGGGTTTCCGGGCGGTCGAGAGTGAGGACGGCGACGTGCTCGTCGACGTCGTATCGCACGGGGTGAGCCATACTGCCCATCCTTCCATTTTGGTCGTACCATTCGACCCTAGCGTCGCGATCAGATGGAGACAAGAGCCGATCGCAGCGATTCCCGCCAAGGGGGTGACGGGATTGGACTGACCATATACATTGAAGGGGAGCCGCAGACGGCGACCGGACGTCCCGGCGATGCAACTCTCTATACTGTGTGTTGTGTCACAGGGAGGCGCGACGGCGTCGCCGCCGTCCGTGTGGCCGCCGTGGCGCGAGGAGTAGTGAGTGGTCATTTCGACGAGTTCGTTCGAGCTTGCCGAGCAGGCAATTGCAGAACTGCAGGAACTACTCGGAAGCGAGCCGAACCTGGTTCGCCCGGCCGGTGGCGCGCCCGACCCCGCGGTGATCCGCGCATTCGCAGCCCGCACACTCCGGGAGGGCGCCAACTCCCCCGAGCAGGCGGTGCGGCTCGCCGAACTCGTCATGCGACTCGACGCCGCCGAACGTGACGACATTGCGCGTCGCCTGCGCGTGCACACCGAGCAGTTCGAGGCGCTCCAACACGCGATGCGCACCATCGACGCCGGAGCCGACCAGATCGCACGGACCGTGACGCAGGAACTGTGCACGAACCTCGGATACGCCAAGGCCATGTTCTCCGTCGTCCGCGGTTCCATCTGGTCACCCATCGCGCTCGCCGTCCATCCGGAACTGACAGGGGATTTCCACCCACTTCTCGAGGCCATCGACGGTCGGGAGATCTCCCTGCGGGAAGCCCCGCGGGAAGCCGAACTGGTCCGACGTCGCCGGCCGTACGCAGTGGAGGCGGCCGACACCTACCGGCACACGTACCGCCCCCTCATAGACCTGTCGCGTCCGGCGGGATACATCGCCGTTCCCGTCGTCGTCGGCTCCCGCGTAGTGGCGATGATCCACGTCGACCGGCAGAGCGACGGACTGTCCGACACCGACGTCCACATCGTCGGCGCGCTCGCCGCGATGTGCGCCTCGTCGAAGGAACGCGCCGACCTGCGGCAGCAGATCCATGCGCGCAACGAGCACGTCGAGGCCGAGATCCAACGTCTCACCCGGGCAATACGGCACCTCGAGCAGGCACCCGTCACGATGCCGGAACTTGGTACCCGTGAACTGTCCCGCTCCGACGTAGCGGCCCTGGAGAGTGGGTCGCGGGACCCGGGCGTTCCGCGCGCGCAGTCGCTGACCACTCGCGAGCGCGAAGTGCTCACCCTCCTGGCGACCGGGGCGACCAACGCGGCAATCTCCCGGCGGCTCTGCATTTCCGACGGCACCGTCAAGAGCCATGTCCAGCGGATCTTCAAAAAGCTCGGGGTATCGACGCGCGCCGAGGTGGCAGCGCTGTACGCCAACGCCAAGACGGTGACCGGTGGCGCCTGACGTACCCGAAGCGCATGCACATCCGGACATGAACACCGGGGACGCCGAGCTCGATCGCGCCATCTCGGACATCCTCACCGACATGCGCACCGCGACCACCGAACGCGCCACCGAGCTCGGCCGGCGCCTCGTCGTTCTCCTCGATCACAGAAAGGCCTTCGCGGAGAAGCGGTCCGCCGAGATCGGTGCACTTGCGTCAGGCATCGATCGTGCCGTCCATGCCCTGGACGATGCCGCCTCGAGTGCGGAACTCCTGCGACGCGCGTGCGAGCGTGTCGCCGAACTCTGCTCTGCGCGGAAGGTCCTCCTGTCTCGGCTCGAGGGAGATCGAATCGTTCCCGTGATCTCCTTCAGCACCGACCCCGGCACGTCGCCGTCGCTGCCCCCCGGGTTCGACCTCGTGCCGGGTTCGCCCGAAGCGCACGCGCTCGCGACGAACACGGTCACGGTGGACGAAGTGGTGGCCGAGTCGTTCCGAGATGCCCTGGGCGACAATGGTTTCTCTACCGCTCCGGTCGTCGTCGACGGGAAGGCAACTGCGCTCGTGCACGTCGACACAGTGCTGGACGGTCCACGACGCCACGCCCTGAGCGTGTTCGCGGAAATGCTCGGCGGCTGCTTCGAGCGGGTCGGCCTCGAATCGCGACGCGAACGCCAGGACCTTCTCCTCCGCGAGAGCGCCCGGCGGTGGGGCAGCGACACCGACTTCGACGCGCTGCTCCCACGCGACACGCCCGACAGCGCGCCGTCCCACACAGAACACGACGACGTGGACCGGCGCCTGCTCGATCCGCTCACCGAGCGCGAAGCGGACGTCGTTCGGCTGATCCTCACCGGCGCGTCGAACGCCGCGATCGCCGCCGAGCTGGTCATCACCGTTGACACGGTCAAGTCGCATGTGAAACGCATCCTCCGAAAACTGGGCGCTACCAACCGCGCCGAACTGATCGCGAAGTATCAGTCCACCCCGCGGTGACTCGGCGTCTCCGACACCGTGACTCGTCCAGGCGTGGTGGGCCCGGCGATGCAGGCCCACTGCGCCGCGTCGTCAGGCGTCCGAAGGTGGCACGGTCACCGTGATGGTGTCCACCTCGGGGGTCAGCACGAGCTGGCAGGCGAGGCGAGAGCACGGCTGGACGCCGTCGAGAAACTCGAGAAGATCCTGCTCCTCTGCCGTCGGCTGCCCGAACACCGCGGCGGAGTCCTCGTCCACGTACACGTGGCAGGTGGCGCACGAGCAGCTGCCGCCGCATTCGGCGACGATGCCGGGAAGGTTGTTGCGTACCGATCCGTCCATAACGCTCTGGCCGGCCGGGACGTCGACGGACGACGTCGAGCCGTCCGGAAGCTGGTACACGACAGTGGGCATGGCGATCTCCTTCAGGTTCGACCGGTGAACATCTGCGCGGCCGCCTCGCGGGGCCGAGTGCCGTACCCGGAAGGTGCGGCGCGTTCTCCATGTCCACATTGTGTCGCCGGTCACTCGGCGTACGCATCACCACATCGACCGATTACCCCCCTCCCCGAGGGTGAAAGTTGCGGCCGGACCGGCACGGGGCAGCGGGGGTGACCGGGCACACATCCCCCGTTAGGTGGACAACTTTCGTTCGCTGGTGTGATGCCCCTCACTCTAACGGCTGACAGGCTGAACTCACTCCAGTCAGCGTGAGCGCCGCAACGTACGGCGCTACATCTCACCGCACCACGAAGATCTCACTGCACCACGAAGGGGAATCGATGAGCACTACAGAGCAGGTCACGGAGCTGATCCCGGACACCGTCGCCCGTCAGATCGTCCTTCCCGAAGGACACCGGGACAACGACGCGTTGTTCGACGCCTACCGTTGGCTGCGCGAGAACAACCCGCTCGGCCGCGCCGTGGTCGAGGGGTACGACCCGCTGTGGCTGGTGAGCAAGCACGCCGACATCATGGAAATCGAGCGCCAGCCCGACATCTTCACGAGCGCGGGCGGCGAGGACAAGGGGTCCGTCAACCCGATCCTGGCGAACCAGGCCGGCGACGAGTTCACCAAGAGCATCAACAACGGCAGTCTCCGCATCCTGGAGACCCTCACCTACCTCGATCCGCCGGAGCACACCGAGATCAAGGACATCGCGATCGACTGGTTCCGGCCGACCAACCTCGCAAAGTGGGAAGCCACCATCCGTGACCTCGCCAAGGCGTCCGTCGCCCGACTCCTCGATACGGACGGCCGGATCGACTTCGTCAAGGACTTCGCCCTGAACTACCCGCTGCACGTCATCATGAGCCTGTTCGGGGTGCCGGAAGAGGACGAGCCCCGCATGATGGCCCTGACACAGGAGTTCTTCGGGACGGCCGACCCCGACGCCGTCCGTGAGGATGTCGAACCGCTCACCCCGGACGCCGCCGCCAAGCAGTGGGTGGCCACGATCCAGGACTTCTACGCGTACTTCGAACGGCTGCTCCAGGATCGCCGCGCCAACCCCAAAGACGACCTCGCGACGATCATCTCCCTGGCCCGCGACAAGGACGGTGAGTACTACCCGAACGAGATGGCCTACGGCTGGTTCATCGCCATCGCGACCGCGGGCCACGACACCACCTCGAGCACCCTCGCAGGCGGCGTGCTCGAGCTCGGCCGCCACCCGGACCAGCTCGCCAAGGTGAAGGCCGATCTGGCGCTCGCTCCGCACCTCGTGAACGAGTCGCTGCGCTGGGCCTCGCCGGTGAAGCACTTCATGCGTCAGGCGACGCAGGACTACACGCTGCGCGGCCGCGACATCAAGAAGGGCGACCGCTTCATGCTGCTGTACCAGTCGGGCAACCGCGACGCGGAGGTCATCCCCGACCCCGATCGCTTCGACATCACCCGCCGGCCCAACAAGCACATCGCCTTCGGCTACGGCCCGCACATGTGCATCGGCCAGCACCTGGCGAAACTGGAACTGCGCATCATGTTCGAAGAACTGCTCCCCCACATCGAGTCCCTCGAGCTGGTGGACGACACGAAGATGATCCAGACCAACTTCGTCGGTGGACTCAAGAACATGCCCGTCAAGATCGAGTTCACCGGGTAACACGATGCTCACGCCACACCCGTCACCCACCGTGGTGATCGTCGGGGCCGGGCATGCCGGCGGCACACTCGCCGGCATGCTGCGGCAACAGAAGTTCGACGGCCGCATCGTCCTGTGCGGGGAGGAAGCACATCCGCCGTATCACCGGCCGCCGCTGTCGAAGAAGTACGCCGACGACGAGTTCGTGCAATGGCTCAAGCCGGATTCCTTCTACGCCGACAACGCCATCGAGACCCGGCTGGGCGATCCGGTCGTGCACATCGACCGGGACGCGCGAACCGCGACGACATCATCCGGCGAGATCCTCCAGTACACGACGCTCGTCCTCGCCACCGGCGCCACACCGCGGACACTGACACTCCCCGGAAGCGACCTCGACGGTGTCCTGAGCCTGCGCACCCTCGCCGACGCCACACAACTGCGCGCGGCGGTCCACACCGGCTCCTCCCTGGCCATCGTCGGCGGCGGGTACGTCGGACTCGAGGTCGCAGCCTCGGCCCGCGCCCGCGGCTGCGAAGTCACAGTCGTCGAGCGTGAGGATCGGGTGCTGGCGCGGGTCGCCAGCCCGGAGCTGTCGGCCGTCCTCACCCGGTTCCACCGCGACCGCGGCACGCGCATCATCACGGGAGCCGAGGTCCGGGAGATCACCGGGACAGCCGGTCGAGTCGGTGGAGTCACCCTCACCGACGGCACCCACATCGCCTGCGACCTGGTGCTGGCCGGCGTCGGAGCGATCCCCAACGACGCACTGGCCCGGGAAGCGGGCATCGAATGCCTCACCGGGATCGTGGTGGACGGTTCGGCGCGCACCGGCGATCCGCATGTCCTCGCCATCGGGGACGTGACCTACCGCCTGCACGACACCCTGGGCAAGATGGTGCGACTGGAGAGCATTCCCAGCGCGGTAGAGCAGGCGAAGCAAGCGGCAGCCGTCATCACGGACGCACCACTGCCGCCCCACGAGGTGCCGTGGTTCTGGTCGGATCAGTTCGACCTGAAAATGAAAATGGCCGGAATGGTCGATCCCGACACCCGGGCAGTCCTGCGCGGAGATCCGTCCGAGTCCTCCTTCGCCCTGTTCCACCTCGACAGTGACGGCGTGCCGGTCGCCGTCGAGACCGTCAACGCCGCAGCCGAATTCATGGCCGGCAAACGCTTCATCGGTAACCGCACCAAGCTCGATCCCACCGCACTCGCCGATCCCGTGACCTCGTTGCGGGACGCCGTTCTGTAGACCCTTTCGATTTCCGCCGGCCTTACCGGGTCGGCCCACAAGACATGGAGTACGTGACGATGGAAGCACTCGCAGCAGTCGCGAGAGAGCCGCACGCCGAGTTCACCCTCGAGCCGATCATCATCGAGGGACCGAGGGCCGGTGAGGTGCTCGTCGAGATCGAGGCCGTCGGCATCTGCCACACCGACCTCGCCGCCCGCGACGGCGCCCTCCCGACCGCGCTGCCCGCCGTCCTCGGCCACGAAGGATGCGGCATCGTCCGGGAAGTCGGCTCCGGCGTCACCAAGGTGACACCCGGCGACCGTGTGGGCATCACCTTCCACAGCTGTGGGACCTGCCCGTCGTGCACCACGGGGGCACCCTCCTACTGCCACCAGTTCATGCACCTCGCCTACGACGGGGTGCGCGAGGACGGCACCGGCCCGCTGTCCACCACCGACGGCGAGCGCCTCACCGGCCTGTTCTTCGGACAGTCCTCCTTCGCCACCCACAGCCTCGCCTTCGAACGCAATGTCGTGAAGGTTCCCCACGACCTCCCGGCCGAACTCCTCGCCCCCCTCGGCTGCGGCATCCAGACCGGTGCCGGCGCGGTGATGCGCTCCCTGAACTGCCGGCCCGGCTCCGCGGTCCTGGTCGCCGGCGCCGGCTCGGTCGGCCTGGCCGCCGTCATGGGCGCCGTCGTGCAGGGCTGCACCACCATCATCGCCGTCGAACCCCACCGGTCCCGGCGCGACCTCGCCCTCGAACTCGGCGCCACCCACGTCGTCGATCCGGCCGCCGGTCCCCTCGTCGAGCAGGTCCGTGCCATCGTCCCGGCCGGTGTCGACTACGCGATCGACACCTCCGGCGTCCCGGCCGTGATCGAGTCGCTCGTCGGCGCCATGACCTTCCACGGCAAGATCGGCCTCATCGGCGTGCCCGCCGACCCGGCGGCCTCGGTGCCGCTGAACATCATCAACTCCCTCGCCATGGGACTGACGATCACCGGGATCATCGAAGGCGACAGTGTTCCCGACGAGTTCATCCCCGAACTGGTCGAGCTCTACAAGGCGGGCAGGTTCCCGCTCGACAAGCTCGTCACCACCTTCCCCTTCGCGAAGATCAACGACGCGATCGCGGCCCAGCACCGGGGCGAGGTGCTCAAACCCGTGCTCGTGCAGGACTGACCACCCCACCCCGACACACTTCCCGAGAAGGACACCCCGATGACGATCGACTACACCGAGCTCTACATCCGCGGCGGATGGGTACGACCGTCCGGCGATGCCACGATCCCGGTCATCTCCCCGAGCACCGAACAGCGGATCGGCTCGGTCCCGGACGGTACCGAGTCCGACCTCGACGATGCGATCGACGCCGCCCGCGCAGCATTCACCGGCCCGGACGGCTGGGCGTCCTGGAGCGCCGCCCGGCGCGCCGAAGTCCTGGGCCGCTTCGCCGACGAACTCGACGCCCGCGCCGAGGACACCGCAACCCGGGTGAGCAGCCAGAACGGCATGCCCATCGGCCTGGCCCGGCAGTTCGAGGGCGGCTTCCCGCCCCTCCTGCTGCGCTACTACGCCGAGATGGCGGCCCAGCAGGAGGACGAGATCCGTCCCGGCATGCTGGGGGGAGCGACCCTCGTCACCCGCGCCCCCATCGGCGTGGTGGGCGCGATCGTGCCGTGGAACGTCCCCCAGGCCATCACGTTCCTCAAACTCGCTCCGGCGCTCGCCGCCGGCTGCACCGTGGTCCTCAAGCCGTCCCCGGAGACGGTGCTCGACGCCTTCCTGATGGCCGAAGCAGCGATCGCGGCGGGCCTGCCCGCCGGTGTGCTCAACATCGTCCCGGGCGGCCGCGAACTCGGCGCCTACCTGGTGGCGCACCCGGGCATCGACAAGGTCTCGTTCACCGGCTCCACCGCCGCCGGCCGGGCCATCGGCCGCACCTGCGGTGAACTGCTGCGCCCGGTCACCCTCGAACTCGGCGGCAAGTCCGCCGCCGTGATCCTCGACGACGCCGACCTCGCCGCGAACGTCGAATCCTTCTACGCGGCGACCCTGCTCAACAACGGCCAGATCTGCTGGCTCGGCACCCGCGTCCTGGCGCCGCGCTCCCGCTACGACGAGATCGTCGACACCATCACCGATCTCGCCAAGGGCATCGCGGTCGGCGACCCGCTCTCCGACACGACCCAGATGGGACCGCTGGTCTCGGCCCGCCAACGCGACCGCGTCGAAGGCTACATCGAGAAGGGCAAGTCGGACGGCGGACGCATCACCACCGGCGGCAAGCGTCCCGCCGGGGCAGAGCACGGCTGGTTCGTCGAGCCCACCATCTTCGCCGACGTCCAGACCGGGCACACCATCGCGCAGGAGGAGATCTTCGGCCCGGTGCTGTCGGTCATCCCCTACACCGACGAGGCCGAGGCCGTGGCCATCGCCAACCACTCGGACTACGGCCTCGGCGGTTCGGTCTGGACCGCAGACCCCGACCGCGGTACCCGGTTCGCCCGCAACATCGCCAGCGGCACCGTCGGCATCAACGGCTACGCCAACGATCCCACCGCCCCCTTCGGCGGCATCAAGAACAGCGGACTCGGACGGGAACTCGGACCCGAAGGACTGGCAAGCTACCAACAACTCAAGAGCATCTACCTCGACATGCGATGACCCCGGCGTGGGTGCGGCCGCATGCACGTGCATGCGGCCGCACCCACGGCGGTAGGTGTCAGGAAAGGAAACACAATGACGAAAGATGAAGTCGCGCTGCTCGACTTCGCGGTGCAGTGGGCACCTTACGGCGGCGGCGACGAGCATATCCTTCCCGAGTTCGGACTCGTCCCCACCGACTTCTACCACCGATTGCGGTGTCTCCTCGACGCGCGACCGAAGATCGACGCCGGGACCCGGCGCCGTCTGAAGAACCTCTGCACACGCAAACTCGGCTATCCACCAGTCGTCCAGCAGAAGCCGATGTCGCGCAGCCGACGACGGTGACATGCACGGTGGATCCGATACGGGACAGCCACATCAGCCCGAGGGGTGGTACGGGCTCTCCAGCAATCGGTCCAGGTGGAGACCCGTTGCGGGACTGAGAGCGTGGGCGCCGTGCCCCTGCGCGAGGCGGTGTAGAAGGGCGCGGACGGCCGACCCCGCATCCAGCAAGGGCTGCACAATCCTCACCCCGGCGCATTGCTCGAGCAACGGAAGGACCACGCGCACCGCCTCACGGTCCGACCCGGCAGTGGCGAGGCACTCGGTCAGCAACACGCGCGCATAGAGGGATGCTCTCGGCCGCTGGGTGGCGTCGATCGACTCTGCAAGCACTCGAGCCCTGTCACAGGCTTGCTTCCGGGCGCCGGCCGAGCCGGCAACAAGGAGCCGGACGACCGATTCCTCCGCGATCTCGGTGGTGACCCGAGTGATACCGTCCAGCGGTCCTTGCGGGAGCTGCCGAGGAAAGCTGTCCGGGCTGAAATGCCCGGATCCGATTCCCAGGCGAATGCGCTCGTTCACGAGGTGCGCCGCCAGGCGCGGAAGTTGCAGGGTGCGTGCCAGCTGTTCGCCTTCGTTCAATCGCTCGGCAGCGGCGTCGTACCTGCCGAGCCGGTGCTTCAGGCGCGCACCGACGACGTAGGTGGACAGCATGAAATCGACCGTTCCGCCTTCTGCCCCGAGACTGTAGCTCTGGTCGAGGAATCGCTCCGCCTCGGCCAGGTTCCCCTGTTCGTACAGCAGGTCTCCGAGAAGGGCCCCGGTGAGCCGGGAGCCGTAGGACAGTTCCTCTCCTCGCTCGATTGCCAGCTGCATGGCGTGGCGGAAACTGGCCTCGGCGCCGTCGAGATCGAGTTGTTCTCTTGCGGCCAGCCCGTCGAGGCAGTACCCGTAGATGACGCTGAAGGGCCCGGAAGACCGCCGATGGTATGGACGTACCCATTGCTGCCAACGCCGGGCGTCGGCGAAGTCGAACCGATGGATCGAGCGAAACGACGCGACGTCAGCGGTGCCGCACACGACCCAGGGGCGGAGCCGGTCGGAACGGGCACTGCAGGCCTCGACCGCCGCATCCATCCCGTCGAGCCGGTCGTCGAAGGCGTTGACCGTGGCCTGGATGAGCGCTGCTTCGGCTCGGATGTCAGCTTCGTCGGCACTTGCCGACGGCAGAGTTGCCGCGATGTTGCCGAGCGCCTCGGCAGCGGCAGCGCGATGATGCAGGATGGCGTGCGCCCAGGCCAGCGCGGTCTGCAGGCGCAGCCGACGCGCGCTGGATGTGCCGGGGAGCTTTGCGGCCAGCCCGAGCAGGGTACTCATCTGGGAGCGCTCGAGCAGCGGTATCGCCTCGTGTTCGACGGCATCGATCGCGTCGTCGTCGCTGCCGGCGGCGAGGAAGTGATCCACAGCCGGGCTGAGTAGATGCTGTTCGAGAAACCACCGGGCGGCAGTGTGATGCAAACCGATCAGGCGTTCCGGATCGTCACGCTCGAGCCGGCGGCGTAGGAATTCGGCGAACAGGTGGTGGTAGCGAAACCACTGCCCGTCCTCGTCGAGACGCGTCAGGAACAGGTTCCGCGCCTCGATGTCTTCGAGCACCGTCTGGGTATGCCCCCGGCCGGTCAAGGCGGTGGCCAGGGCAGCGCACGTGCGCTCGGTGATCGACGTGGCAAGCAGGAAGTCGAGCAGATCCGGCTCGAGGGTGTCGAGGACGTTCTCGGCGAGGTATTCGCCGATAACCCGGTGCCGGCCGGACAGGTGCCGGATCGCCGCACGCGGATCGCGGTGTTCGCGCAGGGCCAACGAGGCCAATTGCAGCGCCGCCACCCACCCGTCGGTCGATTCCTCCAGATCGACGACCTCCTCGTCCTCGAGTTGCAGATCCGTGGCGCCGGTGAGTAGTTCCCGGGACTCGTCGAGGTCGAATCGCAATGCGGCCGAGTCGATTTCGATCAACTCGTTGCGCACCCGCAGGCCGCTCAGCGGCAGACCCTGCCGGGTCCGGCTGGTGACGACCAGCTGCAGGTGGTGGCAGCCGTGTTCGAGCAGGAACCGGGCGATGGCTCGGCTCGCAGGGTTGGTCACCCGGTGCCAGTCGTCCAGGACCACCGCGATGTGCTGTCCACCCGTGTGCGCCCGGTTGATCAGCGTCGTCAGCACGAACCGCTCGGCACCCTCCCCGTGCCCTTCCAGCGCCCGGGTCAGCTCGGTGCCCAACCCGGGCAGGGTCACCGTGATCGCATCGACGAGATGAGCGAGAAACCACGCCGGGGTGTTGTCGTCCTCGTCGATGGTCAACCAGGCGGTCGTACCCCCGGTGCGCTCGAGCATCTGCACGTACTGGGTGGCCAGGGTGGTCTTGCCGTATCCGGCCGGACCATGAATCAAGATCAACCGGGGTCGGGTTCCGGTCCCGAGTCTGCCGAGCAGCCGGGCGCGCGGCACCATCGCGTGCGCCGTGACCGGGGGGCGGTACTTGGTGGTCACGGCGGGCGGAGGGACGGGCCCGGACGCCCCGGCCGACGGATCGAGGCGCAGGTACGCCGCGGTGCCCGCAGGTTCACGCTTTTCCCGCTGCGGTGAGCTTTCCTCGTCCCACGCCAGCGGCAGCGGCAGGTCGGCAACGAGGTATCCCAGATCCGTTCCGGCCCGGCGCAACGCCTCCCCCAGCGCCGCCGCCGTCCCGAAGCGGTGGGCAGGGGCGCGGGCCATCGCCTGCTCGATCACCACCCGGACGCCCTCCGGGACATCCTTCTCGCGCAGGTCGGGGATCGGGTCGGTGCTGATCCGTAGCACCTGCGCCACCAGTTCCTCACCCCGGCGGCGAGCGAAGGCCGGTCGACCGGCCAGGGCGGTGAACAAGGTCGCGCCGAGCCCGTAGACGTCCGAGGCGACCGATGGAGGGTGCCCGTGCAACACCTCCGGCGCGGTGTAGGCGGGAGAACCCACTATGAGACCCCGGGTGGTGTCCTGCCGGTCCGACAGTCGGGCGATCCCGAAATCGGCGAGTTGCGGTTCGCCGTACTCGGAAATCAGGATGTTCGCCGGTTTGACGTCACGGTGCAGCACCCCGGCCCGATGTGCCGTCTCGAGGGCTCCGGCCAGTTTGATGCCTATGTCGACAACTTCGGCGGTCGTGCGGGGCCCGCGTCGGGTGATCCACGCTTCGAGCGAGTCGCGGCGGTGGAACGGCATCACAATGTAGGGACGCCCGGTATGGGTGACGCCGGCCTCGAGCACGTGCACGATGTTCGGATGCCCCGACAGCCGGCCCATCGCCTGCTGCTCACGCAGGAAGCGGGTGCGGTCGACCTCATCGGGGCTCGAGCTCAAGACCTTGATCGCCACTACCCGGTCCAGGGCAGGTTGACGGCAACGGTAGATGATGCCGAACCCGCCGCGGCCCAGCACCCGAGGCTCGTCGAATCCGACAGCAGCCAGCTCGTTCGCTATCTCTGCCTCGAACTGGCTCGGGGGATGCTCGACGGCTTCGTCGGACACGGTTCGTCCTCACCGACTGTTACGCCACTGACTGTCTCCGGTTGGATCATGGTTACTCATGGCTCTACCTGGGGTTGGTTCCTCATTCTAGCCCTACCAGCACAGACTGAGGCGGGAGTCGAGGCCGGCGAGAGTAGCGGGAGTCCGAGCAGGCCGGTCCCGCACTCATGGCGCCACATCTCACGTGTCTTCCGGCATGTGCGCCCGGCGCGCGATGGTGGCGGCCACCCCGGTTGCTCCCGCCCGGACCGAGGAGGCGTGGAGCTCGGGCCCGAATCGGTCGACGGCACCTGTGATGCTGAGCGCGGCGATCGCGCGGTTGTCGAATTCCAGCACGGGAGAAGCGATTTCGGTGTGCCACAGAATCATCGATGAAAGCATGCCGCCCGGCTCGAGTCCGGTCACAGCGGGCACCGGGCATCGGAAGACCGGACTCGGCGATCCCCGGTTCCTGGAGCGGGAGCCGGGACCGCAGGGCACCCCGCCCTGGCACTCGCGTCGGATTCCTCGACGCCGGAAGGAGTTACCCCGCCCGAAGGTAGCGGGAGACCGCCTCAGCTCGGTTGGCGGCACCGAGTTTGCGCAGAATGTGCCTCACGTGGGCCTTGACGGTGGCCTCCGAGATGAACAGCCGGTTCGCGATGCGGGCATTCGAGTCACCCTCGGCCATGTGCGCAAGGACCTCGAGCTCCCGCCGGGTCAGCAGGTCCACATTCCCCGCAGGGTGGCCGGACTGCATCGGGTGGCGATATCCC
This sequence comes from Rhodococcus ruber, assembly GCF_016804345.1. Lineage (NCBI taxonomy): Bacteria > Bacillati > Actinomycetota > Actinomycetes > Mycobacteriales > Nocardiaceae > Rhodococcus > Rhodococcus ruber. Next base: position 4,867,081 of record NZ_CP044211.1, read on the forward strand.
GGAAGCGCAACGACCGAATCGTTCGCCGGCTCTTCGTTGGAACCGATCATTTCGTCGAGCATGTCCGGCGAGGCATCCATGACGGCGGTGACCTGCTGCCGGATCGTCCGGAGGCGTTCCTGGTAGTAGAGACGTTCCAGGGCATAGCCGAGACATTCCGAGAACGTGCGGACAAGCGTCCGATCGAACTCGCCGACCTCCCGCCCGTCGCTCGGGCTGTCGGCGTGGACGAAGCCGAACACTCCGGAGCCGACCATGATGGGAGCGGCGACGTAGGAGGACGTGCTTGTGACCTGCTTGAAGCCCGGGTCCACGCGGTCGTCGGCCTGCGCCCGGGGGACCAGCACCGGAGAACGGCGCCGCACGATCTCGCTTTCGATGAGCCGGTGGCCCAGGGTTCTGCTGCGACTGCCGACCGCAAGGATCTCGGCAGCGAGCGCCGAATCGTTCCGCACGTAGCACGACTTCGCCACCCAGCGGTTGCCCTCGACGCGGGACAACATGCACCGCTGATACCCCAGCTCGCCGACATGGGTCGGGGCGAACCGGACGAGGTCGGCTACCGACCCGACGGTCCGCAGCGCATCGAGCGCCCGCCCGACTCCGGCGATCGCCTCCGATCGCTGCGCCAGCTCGGCTTGGCGCAACATCACCCGCGCGTGACCGACCTGCTGAGACAACGCGAGCAGACGTGCGATCTCCGCGCCTGGCGCTGTTTCACCGAGCCTGCGCGTGAGGGCCTTCTCGACGACCTCGAGGGCGATATCTGCCTCGTCGAGGTCGGCCGCAGTGCGCGGATCCGCCGGGGCGCCCCGTCCCAGGAGCTCGTGGGCAAGTGCCAGCACGCCCCGGGCCCGCTCCAACTCCTCGCCGACACTCCCGACAGGGCGTAGCGCAGGCGAAGAAGCGCGGCCGGCCGCGGTCGACCCGAAAGGCATCGTCGGTACCACGTATTCGGTGCTCCTTCCCGGCCATATTGCCAGAGCAGATAAGAGAAACGTTAGCAAATCATGCATGCATGTCTCAATACTCCGGGTTTTCTGAAGGAATCCGATCGGCGTAGTTCGTTCGGGCCCGGACTGGTGGCGTTTCTCGCTCGCCCGCGCCGACCGCGCTCAGGAGCCCGTCCGCCGATCCACTCGACCGCGGGGTGAGACATGGATGCATGTTTTCGAATCTTCCTCCTGTCCGTCGAACGATAGGCGTGGCGACGCGCTCGTCCCCCCTTCGGCGCAGGTGGTCGTCGAGGCCGAGTCAGCCGTTGGGATGAGAAACGTGCGCCCAGGGAGTGATGTGCATCACCCCGCCCGGGATCGAAGATTATCGGGACTCGAGTGATCGGCGTCACGCAACGGACGGCCGGACCGCGACGTCTCCGCGACATTGCTGCCACCCATCGGAGGAAAACTGTGACCACCATCGAGGCCATCACGGGTCCCACCCGACCCGTACCGGACGAAATCGCCCGCCGGATCGTTCTTCCCGAAGGCCACCGAGACGAAACGGCCCTGTTCGCGGCCTACAAATGGCTGCGGGAGAACAACCCGCTCCCCCAGGTACACGTCGAAGGTTACGACCCGCTGTGGCTGGTGACCAAACACGCCGACATTCTGGAGATCGAGCGCCGGCCGGAACTCTTCTGCAACGGCGGAGGGTCCGCACCCGGCACCCACAATCCCATCCTGACCAACCAGGCCGGCGACGCGTTCACCAAGAGCCTCACCGGCGGAAGCCTGCGCATCCTCGACGCCCTGCCCTATCTCGATCCGCCGGAGCACACCGCGGTCAAGGACGTCGCGAGCGACTGGTTCCGGCCCGCCAACCTCAAGCGCTGGGAGGATCGCATCCGGACGCTGGCCACGGAGGCGATCGCACGGAGGCTGCGCCCCGGAATGAACGAATTCGATCTCGTCAAGGATTTCGCGATCTTCTACCCGCTGCACGTCGTCATGACCCTTTTCGGCGTTCCCGAAGAGGACGAGCCGCGCATGATGGCTCTGACCCAGGAGTTCTTCGGTACGTCCGATCCGGACGAGGTCCGCGCCGACGTCGAACCCCTCAGCCCGGAGGCCGCGGCCAAGCAGTGGGCCGCCGCCATCGCCGACTTCTTCGCGTACTTCGACGTGCTGGTGGAGGATCGCCGCGCCAATCCGCGCGAGGACCTCGCCTCGATCATCGCCAACGCGCGGCAGGCCGACGGCGAGTACTGGCCCAAGCAGTTCGCCTACAGCTGGTTCGTGACGATCGCGACCGCCGGACACGACACGACCACCTCCACCCTGGCCGGCACCCTCGAAGCACTCGCCCACCACCCCGATCAGCTCGCCGCGGTCCAGCAGGACCCCACCCTCATCGGAGACCTGATCAACGAGGGCCTGCGCTGGTGCTCCCCGGTGAAACACTTCATGCGCCAGGCCACCGAGGACTACGAGCTGCGCGGTCGACACATCAAGGCCGGCGACCGGCTGATGCTGCTCTACCAGTCCGGCAACCGCGACACCGACGTCTTCGACACCCCGGACGAATTCCGCATCACCCGTAAGCCCAACCGGCACATGGCCTTCGGCTACGGCCCCCACATGTGCACCGGCCAGCACCTGGCCAAGCAGGAGTTGCGGATCATGTTCGAGGAGTTGCTGCCGCGCATCCGCTCGATCGAGATCACCGGGGAACGCAAGGTGACCCAGACCAACTTCGTCGGCGGGCTGAAGAGCCTGCCGGTCCGGCTGGAGCTCGCATGACCACCGCTGCCCCTGCCGCCGACCGGAGCGTGGTGGTCGTCGGTGCCGGACATGCCGCGGCCTCACTCGTGGGCCTGCTCCGGCAGGAGGGGCACACCGGCAGGATCACGATGCTCGGTGAGGAACTGGACTACCCGTACCACAGGCCGCCGCTGTCGAAGAAGTTCGCCGAGGGGGACCTCGAGCAGTGGCTGCGCCCCCCGGAGTTCTACCGCGAGCAGGATGTCACGGTACGCCTCGGGGAACAGGTCACCGCGATCGACCGCGAGGCCGGCCGGGTCGTCACGACCTCCGGCGAGCGGATCGGGTACGACGTGCTGGTCCTGGCCACCGGCTCCCGCCCCCGCCCCCTGCCGGTCGCGGGCGCGAACCTGGCCGGGGTCGGCGCACTTCGGACCCTCGGCGACGCCCGGGCCCTGCGCAAGTGGGTCGCGGAAGACCGCACACTCGCCATCATCGGCGGCGGCTACATCGGCCTCGAAGTCGCGGCAGTAGTTCGCTCCGCCGGCGCGGACGCGGTGATCCTCGAACGCGAGGACCGGGTGCTGGCCCGGGTCGCGAGCCCCGACCTGTCGACGATCCTCACCGCGCGGCACACCGCGCAGGGCACGGCCGTGCGGACCGGTGTCGGGGTCGTCGGGCTCGAGGGCACCGAGGGGCAGGTGCAACGCGTCGTCCTCGACGACGGGGAGACGATCGACTGCACCGCGGCGCTGGTCGGGATCGGCGCCCTGCCGTGCGACGAGTTGGCCGCAGCCTGCGACCTCGAGCGCGGACCGGCCGGCGGCATCGTCGTCGACGAGTTCGCTCGCACAAGCGATCCCGCGATACTCGCCATCGGCGACGTGACCTGCCGGCGTGTGCCCGGACTCGACGGCATCGGGCGACTCGAGAGCATCCCGAGCGCGACGGAGCAGGCCCGGCAGGCGGTAGCCGCGATCCTGGGCACACCGTCGCCGCAGCCCGAGACGCCATGGTTCTGGTCCGACCAGTTCGATCTGAAGCTGAAGATCGCCGGCGTCGTGCGGCCTGGGGCCGACGTCGTCCGCCGCGGGAACCCCGAGTCGGGCCGCTTCGCTCTCTTCCACCTGCGCGACGGAATCCCCGTCGCGGTCGAGTCCGCGAATGCCGCACCGGAATTCATGGCCGGAAAGAAGTGGATCGGCGCCGGCACACCTGTCGATCCCGGTCGATTGGCCGATCCCGGCGTCGCCCTGCGCGACGCCGTCCGCTGACGTCATCGCGCCGGCCTGCGGCACACCCACCCACCCGCACGACCCGAGGAACACCATGCCCAAGATCACCTATCTCGTCCCCGACGGGACCGCTCACATCGTCGATGTCCCAGTGGGACAGAGCATCATGGACGGATCGGTTCGCAACAACCTGCCCGGCATCGTCGCCGAGTGCGGCGGCAGCTGCTCCTGTGCGACCTGCCACGTACACGTCGACCCCGAGTACGCCGAGCTGTTCGATGCGGCCACCGACGAAGAACGCGACCTGCTCGAGTACGCCGAGGACGTCGGCGAGCGGTCCCGGCTGTCATGCCAATTGATCGTCAACGCCGCGTGCGAGGGCGCCCGAGTGGTCGTGCCCGATTCCAACGGCTGATCCGGCGCCGGACCCCGCCTGCGGGTCCATCCCCTTCCTCACCCCTTTTTCCGGGACCGCGCTGCAAAGGAGCCGCACCCCATGACCGCACTCACCGGCACGACCGACTATCAGCAGTTCTACATCGACGGCCACTGGACCGACCCGTCATCGTCGCGCACCGTCGAGGTGCGGGCCGCGGCCACCGAGGAACGCCTCGGCAGCGTCCCGGAGGCGACCGAACGGGACATCGACGACGCCGTTGCCGCCGCCCGCCGGGCATTCGACGACCCTCAGGGCTGGTCCCGCTGGGATCCGGCGCGCCGCCGCGAGGCGCTCGAGCGTTTCGCGGTGGCACTGGAGAAGCGCGCCCCCGAAACCGCGACCCGAGTGAGCTCGCAGAACGGTATGCCGATCTGGCTCGCTCAGCAGTTCGAGGGCGGGTTCCCGGCCCTGCTGCTGCGCTACTACTCCGGCCTGGTCGCCGACACCCCCCAGGAGGAGACCCGGCAGGGCATGCTCGGCGGGCAGGCGCGGGTGATCCGTGAGCCGATCGGGGTGGTCGGCGCGATCGTCCCGTGGAACGTCCCGCAGGGAATCACCTTCCTCAAGCTCGCCCCCGCCCTGGCCGCCGGGTGCACGGTCGTGCTCAAGCCTGCTCCGGAGACGGTCCTCGACGCCATGCTGATGGCCGAGGCAGCCGCCGAGGCAGAACTGCCGGCGGGCGTGCTGAACGTCGTGCCCGGCGGAGGCGATGTCGGGGCCTACCTGGTAGCCCATCCGCAGGTGGACAAGGTCTCGTTCACCGGGTCGACGGCGGCCGGCCGGACGATCGCCGAGACGTGCGGGCGCCTGCTGCGCCCGGTGACCCTCGAGCTCGGCGGCAAGTCCGCCGCGATCGTCCTCGACGACGCCGACCTGGCTTCGACGATCGAGAGTTTCTTCGCCTCGACACTTCTCAACAACGGACAGATCTGCTGGCTCTCGACCCGCGTACTGGCGCCGCGATCGCGATACGCCGAGGTCGTCGACACCGTCAGCGGACTCGTGTCCTCCCTGCGGATCGGCGACCCCCTGGCCGAGACCACTCAGATCGGTCCGCTGGTCTCGGCACGGCAACGCGATCGGGTCGAGTCCTACATCGCCAAGGGGAAGGCCGAGGGGGCCCGGCTCACCGCCGGCGGCGGCCGGCCGGAGGGCCTCGACCGCGGCTGGTACGTGCAGCCGACCGTGTTCGCCGATGTCGACAACAACCACACCATCGCCCAGGAGGAGATCTTCGGGCCGGTCCTGTCGGTGATCCCGTACACCGACGAGGACGAGGCCGTTGCCATCGCCAACGCCTCGGACTACGGCCTGGGCGGCAGTGTCTGGACCGCCGACCCGGAGCGTGGCGAGGCCGTCGCCCGCCGGGTGCGCACCGGCAGCATCGGCATCAACGGCTACGTCAACGACCCCGTCGCCCCCTTCGGCGGAATCAAGGCCAGCGGAATCGGCCGTGAACTCGGACCCGAGGCCCTGCACAGCTACCAGGTCCTCAAGACCGTCTATCTCGACGCCTCGGCCGCGCAGGCCTGAGCAGAACCCGTCACACCGACCCACAACCGAGGAGTCCTCATGAAAAGCCGCGGCGCCGTTCTCCGCCAAGCCCCTGGCAAGTTCGAGATCGTCGACCTCGTCGTCGACGAACCCCGACAGAACGAGATCCGAGTCCGGATGGTCGCCTCAGGGCTGTGCCACTCCGACGACCACATGGCCACCGGTGACCTCCCCGTCGCTGTCTACCCGGTCTGCGGTGGACACGAGGGCGCCGGCATCGTCGAGTCGGTCGGCCCGAACACCTCCGGCTTCGAACCGGGAGACAAGGTCATCTTCTCGTTCCTGCCTGCCTGCGGAAAATGCCGCTGGTGCTCCACCGGGCACCAGAACCTCTGCGACCTCGGCGCCAATGTCCTGGTCGGCTCGCGCTGGGAAGATCCGACGAGCTTCCGCCTACAGCTCGAGGACGGCACCCCCGTCGCCCAGGCGCTCGGCATCTCCACCTTCTCCGAATACACGACGGTCGCCGTCGACTCCGCCATCAAAGTCCCGGCGGACACCCCGCTGGAAAAGGCGTGCCTGCTCGGTTGCGCAGTCGGGACCGGCTGGGGCTCGGCGGTCAACACCGGCAAGGTGCAACCCGGCGACACCGTGCTGATCCTCGGTGTCGGCGGCATCGGCGCAAACGCCGTCCAGGGTGCCGTGCACGCCGGTGCGGCACGAGTGATCGTGGTCGACCCCGTTGCCTTCAAGCGGGACACGGCGCTCTCACTGGGTGCCACGCACGCCGTCGCCACCGTCGAGGAGGCCATCGAGATCGCGAAGAGCTTCACCAACGGCCAGGGCGCCGACGTCGCGATCGTCACCGTCGGCGTCATCACCGGCGACCACATCGCGCAGGCATTCGCCGGGATCCGCAAGCAGGGCACGGTCGTCGTCACTGCCCTCGGAAACGCCACCGCCGTCGGCATCCCGGTACCGATCCTCGAATTGATCCTCTACGAGAAGAAGATCGTGGGTTCGCTGTTCGGCTCGTCGAGCCCGCGCGCAGACATCCCCAAGCTGCTCGACCTCTACCAGGCCGGCTATCTGAAGCTCGACGAGTTGATCACCACCGAGTACGCCCTCGACGACATCAACCAGGGATACGACGACATGCGTGCAGGCACCAACATCCGCGGTGTCATCCGGTTCTAGCGACCGCACGACTGCTCCGATCCGGCCCCTCGGATCCCCTCCCCCGCACCAACCTCGGCCCAATCCCAGAGAGGCACCGATGACCGTCACAGACGACCCGACCACCCAGCTACCGACACCCCACGGACCGTTCGTCGAGGACGATCGTGAAGCACACAGCTTCCGTGTCCACCGCTCCACCATGACCTCACCGGAGATCCATGCGATGGAACTCGAGCGGGTCTTCGCGCACAGCTGGCTCTACGTCGGGCACGAGTCGGAAATCCGCAAGAAGGGCGACTACGTGCGCCGCCCCGTCGGCGGACGTCAGGTCTTCATGGTCCGCGGACGATCGGGGCAGGTGAACGTCTTCCACAACACCTGCACCCACCGCGGCGCCATGGTCTGCCGCGCCGAACGCGGCAACGCCAAGATCTTCTCGTGCTTCTACCATGCCTGGTCGTTCAACACCGACGGTGAACTGGTGGGCATCCCGGACCGCCAGGCCTACGGCGACGACCTCGACTTCGGCAAACTCGGGCTCCGGCCCGCCGCCAAGGTCGACAGCTACCGCGGCTTCGTCTTCCTCTCCTACGATCGCGATATCGTGCCCCTGGTCGACTACCTGGCGGGCGCCACGGAGTACCTCGACCTCGTCGTCGACGCGGTCGAGGACGCGGAAATCATCTCCGGAACCAACGAGTACGCGATCAACGCCAACTGGAAACTCCTGGCGGAGAACAGCATCGACGGCTACCACGCGGTCAGCACCCACGACACCTACTTCAAGTACCTGGTAGCGCTGGGCACCGACCTCGCGGGTGGGGTCCAGGGCACGGCGAAGGCGCTCGGCAACGGGCACGCGGTACTCGAATACACCGCACCGTGGGGCCGACCGGTAGCGAAGTGGGAGCCGCTGTTCGGTGAGGGCGCGCGCGAGGAGATCAGCCGGCTGCGCGCCGAGCTCGTGGCCAAGCACGGCGAAGAGCGCGCCGCGCGCATGGCCGACGTCAACCGCAACCTGTTGATCTACCCGAACCTGGTGATCAACGACATCATGGCTGTCACCGTACGCACCTTCATGCCTGTCTCCGCAGACCGGATGGAGATCACCGCCTGGGAGCTCGCTCCGAGTCAGGAGCAATCCCAGCTGCGGCAGCGCCGTCTCGACAGCTTCCTCACCTTCCTGGGGCCCGGTGGCTTCGCCACCCCGGACGACATCGAAGCCCTCGAGTCCTGCCAGCAAGGCTTCCACAGCGGCGGAGTGGAGTGGAACGACATCTCACGCGGCATGGCGCGCACGCCCGAGGCCAATGACGAAGAGCAGATGCGTGCCTTCTGGCGACGCTGGAACGAGCAGATGATCGGAGAGGCCCGATGACCACCACCGCACCCGAGACCCCGAAGGCCGCGCCGGCGCCCTCCCCGCAGGTCGGCGACCTTCGGCAGGTCACCCGCAGCCGAGTCGAGGACCTGCTCTACCTCGAGGCCGAACTGCTCGACGACTGGGACCTCGACACCTGGATCACCCTCTACACCGACGACTGCCGCTACGTCGTGCCCTGCAACGACACCCCCGACGCCGACCCGGCCCGGGACCTGGTGCTCGTCGACGACGACCACCTGCGTCTGTCCTGCCGCGTGGAGCGACTCAATTCCCGCCGGGCACACCGGGAATACCCGCACTCGGCCACCAGCCACCAGGTGTCCAACGTGCGGCTGCGCCCGGTCGTCGACGGCACCGGCGGTGCAGCCGAGCTTCCGGTGGTCGCCGAGTTCGTCGTCTGGCGCTTCCGCGGCGAACGCTCCTACACCTACGCCGGCCGCTACCACTATCGACTGCGCGTCGTCGACGGGCACCTGCGGATCGCGTCGAAGCGGTGCGTGCTGCGCATGGGAAGCCTGCGCCAGGTGTCCGACGTCGCGATCATCCTGTGAACGCCGAACTGGACGGGGCACCGTTGCGGGGCCGCACCGTGGTCGTCACGGGAGGAGCGACCGGCATCGGTCTCGCGATCACCCGCAGGTTGCTCGCCGACGGCGCGTCGTTGCTCGTCGCTGCCCGGGACGAGGACGAACTCCATCGCGGGCTCGGGGCGCTGAGCGCACCCCCCGGCGTTCCCGAGCCCACCGGATTCGTCGGTGATCTGGCGCTCCCGGGCGCCGCGGACGCGATGCTCACCGCGGCCACGGACGCGTTCGGCCCGGTGTACGGACTCGTCAACAACGCCGGCGGGGGCGTCATCGCGCCGACGCTCCAGCACACCGAGCAGACGCTGAAGTCGACCATCGACAACAACCTGTGGACCACGCTGCGGGCCAGCATGGCGTTACTCCCCCATCTCGTCGACAACGGCGGGGGACGCATCGTCAACATCGGCGCCGAGTCCGTGCGCAACGGGCTCACCGCCCACGCGGTCTACAACGCCGCAAAGGGCGGGGTGCACGCGTTCGCCGTCGGATTGGCGCGCGAGTTCGCGCCCGCAGGCATCACCGTGAACACCGTGGCGCCGGCCTACACCCTGACCGCGGAGCTGGCCGCCGCGATCGAAGCGAACCGCCTCCCCGAGGTTCTGCGGCCGGTCGTCGAGGACGCGGTGCGGCTCATTCCGATGGGACGCCCTGCCGTTCCCGACGAAGTCGCCGGCGCCGTCGCCTATCTCCTTCGCCCGGAATCCGGCTTCGTCACCGGCCAGGTGATCAGTGTGAACGGCGGCAGCAGCATGGGCTGAAACCTCTCCGCTCCGCCGCGGCACAGACCGACCCGCACCCAGCGTCCCTACCCCGAAAGGTGAGCCATGACCGGCGTATCCCACGTCGACGACACATCTCGTGTCACGGATGCTTCTGCTCCCGAACCACTGTCGACCCCCGGCACAGCAACCGAACTCTACCGGTCGGCCCGCGATCTGCTCCAGGATCTCGGCCGCGACTACCGCAAGGCGGTCGACGAGTTCACCTGGCCGGATCTCGGGGAGCGGTTCAACTGGGCCGTGGACTGGTTCGACGCGATCGCACGGGGCAACGACCGGGTGGCCCTGTGGATCGTGGAGGAGAACGGCGCCGAGGCGAAGTACACCTTCGACGAGCTCGCACGCCGGTCCGATCAGGTCGCCGCCCATCTGGCCGCCCACGGGGTGGCCCGGGCCGACAGAGTCGTCCTCATGCTGAACAACCAGGTCGAACTCTGGGAGGCCATGCTCGCGGTCATGAAGCTCGGTGCGGTCATCATGCCCACGACCACCGCGCTGGGCCCGGTGGATCTGGCCGATCGCATCGGCCGGGGCGGTGCCCGGCACGTCGTCGCCAACGTCGCCGACACCGCCAAGTTCGACGAGATCGAGGGTGAGTACACGCGTTTCGTGGTCGGCGGCGGGCATGACGCGCCGGCCGGCTGGGTGCGCTTCGCCGGCGCGTACGCGCTCGACGTTCCCCGTGCAACGCACCCCGGTACCGCTCCGCACGACCCCCAGCTGCTGTATTTCACCTCCGGCACCACGAGCCGGCCGAAACTCGTCGAGCACACGCAGGTGTCCTACCCCCTCGGGCACCTCGCGACCTCGTTCTGGGTCGGAGCCGCACCCGGGGACGTCCACCTGAACATCAGTTCGCCGGGCTGGGCGAAGCACGCCTGGAGTTGCTTCTTCGCCCCGTGGATCGCCGAAGCGACGATCTTCGTCTACAACTATTCCCGCTTCGATGCCGCCGCGTTGCTCGGACAGATCCGCCGGGCCGGCGTGAGCACGTTCTGTGCTCCACCGACGGTGTGGCGAATGCTGATCAACGCCGACCTCTCCGGCGGCCCCGGGCAGCTGCGTGAGCTGCTTTCCGCGGGAGAACCGCTGAACCCCGAAGTCATGGATCAGGTGCGGCGGCAATGGGGATTGACGATCCGCGACGGGTTCGGCCAGACCGAGCTGCCACTGGCTGTCGGGAACGTACCCGGTATGCCGGTCAAGCCCGGATCGATGGGGCTGCCGTTGCCCGGTGTTCCGGTCGTGCTGGTCGATCCGCTGTCCGGCGCGCGGGTCGACGGAGTCGGAGAGGGTGAGCTCTGCGTCGATCTGACAGCGCGACCGATGAGCCTGATGACCGGCTACCTGGGCGATCCCGAACGCAACGCCGAGGCGATGGCAGGGGGCTTCTACCACACCGGCGACGTCGCTTCCCGGGACGCCGACGGCTACATCTTCCATGTCGGGCGCACGGACGATGTGTTCAAGGCCAGTGACTACAAGATCTCGCCGTTCGAGCTGGAAAGCGTGCTGATCGAGCATCCGGCGGTCGCCGAGGCCGCGGTCGTGCCGGCCCCCGACGAAGTCCGGCTGGCCGTGCCCAAGGCCTATGTCAGCCTCGCGCCGGGTCACGAGCCGACGCGGGCGACGGCACTGGCGATTCTGCGGCACGCCCGCGCGAACCTCGCGCCGTACCAGCGCGTACGCCGCCTGGAGTTCGCCGACCTGCCGAAGACCATCTCCGGCAAGATCCGCCGCGTGGAACTGCGTGGCCGCGAGGAATCCGGCGTCGCCGGTGCCGGTGAATGGCGCGACGACCAGTTCCCCGAATTGCGGTCCTGAGTCACGTCCCCCGGGGCTGCAAGCGCCCCGGGGTGCGCGAACGCACCTGAACGAGTCCTGGTTCCGTCGCAGGTCTCCGGGACCGAATCCCATTGTGATAGCTCCTGGTTCACGAACGACCAAGGCGTGCCCACGCGTGGCAGGCGGTGGATGGCCGGACAGCAGTACGTGGTCACGGTCTCGCCGCGACGCAGCTTCCGCCGGCGCTGGGTGGAAGTGTGCCTGCTGTGTACCCCGATATCGGGAGTTCGTCGTCAGCGGGCGTTTGCCGGTCCGGTGAGCGGGCGAACCGTGGCAATGAGCTCGGCGGCGTTGTCGCGGCGGATCGCGGCCGCGAGGTCGTCGGAGCAGGCGCCGAGGACGGCTCCGGGTGGTGTCTCGCGCGCGGCGAACGGGTAGTCGGTGCCCAGCAGGACGTGCTCGCCGCCGAATCGGGCGACGGCCTGGCCGAGTGCCGCCGCGTCGTAGGTGAGGGAATCGCACCACAGGTCCCGGGCCCGCACACTCGGCGCCGGTCCGGGCGTGCCGGAGAGAACGGCGCCTCGGTCGAGTCGGGGCAAGATCGCAGGCAGGGCGCCACCGCCGTGGGCCAGGCACAGGCGCACGCCCGGAGTACGGGTCCGCCCCGTGAGCAGTGCCGCCGCGGCGGTCGTTGTCTCCATGGGCATCCCCAGCCCGAACTCCAGGCCCAACTTCGACAGCCGCGGGTCGAGCGTCGTGTCCACCGGGTGCACCAGCACCAGTGCCGAGCGCTCGGCCGCAGCGGCGAAGAACTCGTCGAATGCGGGGTCGGCCAGCTCCCGCGTGCCGACACGAGTGCCGATCTCGACACCGAGGAAACCCAGTTCGTCGATGCAGCGGGAGAGCTCGGCGACCGCGGCGTCGGGGTCCTGCAAGGGAACGGCACCGAGGGCATACAGCCGCCCCGGTGCCTCGGCGACCAGTGCGGCGAAGGCATCGTTCTGCGCCGCAGCCAGGATCCGTGCGCCGTCGGCGGGCTGGTCGTGACACAACGTGACAGGAATTGGCGAGACGACCTGTGCTGCAATCCCCTCGGCGTCCATGTCGACGAGTCGGCGCTGGGCGGACCAGCACCGGTGGTCGATCTCGCGGTAGGGACGACCGCCGAGCAGGAGCTGGGCGCGTCGGGGATCGAGGAGTTCGATGGACGGCCAGCGTCCCGGTCGGCCGGACAGGTCCGGAAGCCGGGTACCGATCGCGTGGGTGTGAACGTCGATCGCCCCGAGAGGAAGCGGCAATCCGGCGTCGCCGTTCACGTGCGTGCTCATGCTGGCTCCCTCGACGACGCCCGCGGGGTCGATGTTCCGACGGTGTGGTCGACACCGTAACAAATCATGACTACAGGATTCAAGATGATTACGTCGGTCCACCTTCCCGAACCGGCCCGCCCGCTACACCCCGTACCCGGAGGCTCGTACCGTGCGATTCTCGCCAATCCTGCAGATACGATTGTGGTCGGACTACGGCCCCGCGCCGGCGTCTCCGGTATATACGCAGCTCACAGCCCTGAGAAGAGGTCGAACCTGATGACGTCATCGACTAGGAATCACCCGCGGACAGTGGACGGCCACGACAAGGGGCAGGCCCAGCGGTCGCTGTCGCGGGCACAACAGGTCGCGGTCGAAGTGGAGAACGAGCTGCTCGCCGCGCACACCCCGGTGGGGACCTCCCTCGGCCGACGTACGGACCTCATGGAGCGCTTCAGGGTCAGCCCGACGGTGATCAACGAGGCGTTGCGGATCCTGCGCGACCGCGGGCTCGTGGTGGTCAAGCCCGGGCCCGGCGGCGGGGTGTTCGTTGCGAGCCGGCCGCCGCAGGTCCGGCTCGGAGCGCTCGACCTGTGGTTCTCCGGAACAGGAACGGATCCACTGGATCTGTTCGAGGCCCGCATGCACTTGGAGGACGTCCTGACCAGGGTTGCCGTAGAGCGGGCGGGCCCGACGGACATCCGTGACATGGAATGGGCACTGGAGTCGATGCAGTCGGCGAGTACGCCGCGCGATTTCCTGGATGCAAACCTGAGGCTGCACCTGGCGATCGCGCGGGCCGCCCGGATCCCCGTGCTGGCGGGCATGTACGAGGCGATCGCCGCGATCATCGGAGGCGCGGCCACGCGCGTCGAACTGCTACCCGATCACGAGGAGATGTACCAGCACAGCATCGCCGTGCACGCCGAGATCGTGGCCGCGATCCGCGGCGGCGACCGCGAGGCGCTGGGCAAGTGCCTGGACCTGCACCGTCAGGACCTGGTGCGGGCGGTGGATCCGACTCGTTCACCGGTGGCGCCGGAATAGTTGCCAACGATTGCGCTCCAGCCCTTGAATTATGCATGCATGATTCCGTAATGTTTTGTCTCGGCAGCGATGCCGAATGCATGAGGAGGAGTCATGGCAGAATTCCTCGGGTTGGGGATCACTCACTATCCCCTGCTCGCCGGCACCGACGAGCACATGGCTGGGCTACTGCGGTGGACCCTGACCGACCCGGACATCCCGGAAGACCTGAAGGATCCGGCGAACTGGCCGGCCCGGATGCGCCGCGAATGGGACGCCGACGGCGGCACAGCCGCCGCAGCCGCGCATCGCGCCGAGCTGGTCGAGCACCTCGCCCGGTGCAGGGCCGCACTCGACGAGTTCGAACCGGATCTCGTGGTGGTATGGGGTGACGACCAGTACGAGAACTTCCGCGAAGAGGTGGTGCCGCCGTTCTGCGTGCTGGCCTACGACGACCTCGAGGTCCCGGCGTTCGAGGTGATGAACGAGCGTGGCAGCCCCAATGCCTGGGGGCTACCCGACGACTTCACCATCACCCTGCACGGCGACCCGCACGCCGCGAGGAATCTGGCAAATGCCTTGATCGAGGACGGCTTCGACATGGCCTACTCGTACCGCAAGCGCGCCGAGGCTCACTTCCCGCACGCCATCCTCAACACACAGATCTTTCTCGACTACGAGAACGCGGGATCGAAACTCCCCTATCCGATCGTGCCGATCACCGTCAATTGCTATGGCCAGCACGCGATTGCCCGCAAGGGCGGCCTCGCTCGATTCGCCGACATCGCCGACGAACAGCTCGACCCGGTCGGCCCGACCCCGAACCGTTGCTTCGACCTCGGCGCCGCCGTGGCGCGCGCGTTCGCCGCGACCGACAAGCGGGTCGCCCTGGTGGCCTCGTCGAGCTGGTCGCATGCCTTCCTCACCGACAAGCTCTGGCATCTCCGCCCGGACACCCCGGTCGACGAGCGGCTCTACGACGCCTTCGTGCACGGGGACGTCGACACCTGGCGTGCAGTGAGCGGCGCCGAGATCGTCGAGTCCGGCCAGCACGAGATGCTCAACTGGTACTGCCTGCTCGGCGCAATGCACGAACTCGGGCTGCCCCTTACATGGTCCACCCTCGTCACCACCGACGTATTCAACTCCAACAAGTGCTTCGCCGTGTTCTCCGGCAAGCCCGACGATGCCTACGCCGGCGGTGCCGGTGGCCGGGCGGGACAGGAACCACGATGACCACCACCGACCTCGCCCAGGGCCGCCGAGTCGCCGTGCCCGGTGTTACCGCCGAGCCCATCGATACGTTCTACCTCGAGGCCGGCAGCGGCGATCCCGTTGTGCTGCTTCATGGATCCGGCCCCGGGGTGTCGGGCTGGGCGAACTGGCAGCACACGATTCCCGGGCTGGCCGAGCACTTCCGAGTGATCGCACCGGACACCGTGGGATACGGGGCCACCTCGCGTCCCGGGGACATCGTCTACTCACTTCGCACTTGGAGCGACCACATCCTCGGCCTGCTCGACGTGCTGGAACTCGATCGGGTGTCGCTCGTAGGCAACTCCCTGGGCGGACGGATGGCGCTCGACCTCGCCGAACGCCATCCGGAACGGATCTCCCGAATGGTCCTCATGGGTTCGCCCGGCGTCGGGATGACCGTGACCGACGGGCTGAAGGCTCTGCGCGCCTACGAACCCTCCCTGGAGAACATGCGGGCGCTGCTGCTCGACTACTTTGCGGTGAACCCGTCCATCATCACCGACGAGCTGGTCCGCATTCGCTACGAGGCGAGCCTGGAAACCTTCGACGCCTATCGCGCGATGTTCCTCGACCCCCGGCACAAAGGCAACGAACTCGGTATCACCGAGGAGCAAGTGCGGTCGATCCGCACGCCCTCGCTCCTGATTCACGGAAGGGAGGACAAGGTCGTGCCGCCGGAGGTCTCGTGGACCATGCTGCACCTGCTGCAGGACGCGGACCTGCACGTCTTCGCTCGTTGCGGGCACTGGACGCAGATCGAGCGGGCCGCGGAATTCAACGAACTCGTCGCGGACTTCCTGCGGGGCTGAGCGCCGTCACCCACTGTGCGGAGCACAGAGTTCGTTGTCGGCTGCGTCCGTTGGCAGCGACCACGCGAGGGACTTCGGGACGCCGGACAGCGGGAACCGCGGCCCGACTCGCGTGGAGTCGGGCCGCCGTTGTCTATGACACCTCCCGCTCCGGTGAGCGGTCAGGACTCAGCCGAAGGAGAAGTGGTGGCTGCCGACGAACCGGGTCTGCGCCGGGCCGGGGATCGAGACGTCGATCGACCCGACGCTCCGGTACACGTGGTCGTCGTCCTGACAGTCCGCGTCGACCGTGTAGTCGCCGTCGGGCACGTTCTCGAACTTCACGGTTTCGTAGTCGGCGTAGTAGATCTCGGCCACTCGCACGTCGGGGATTCCGTCGATCACCGCGTTGCAGTAGTGCGGGTAGTCCGCCTCGGGAGCCCGGTAGTAGATGAACTTGACCGTGATCGTGTTCTCCCGCACGCTCACGCTCCAGCTGCCGTACGGGTAGGGATCCACTGCTGATGCCGTGGGCGCGAGGCCCGTCATCAATGCGAGCGGCGCCGCGAGGGCGACCGCCGCGCGTCCGAGCTTCGAGCCCTTCATGGGCGTTCCTTTCGACCGTCGACCAGCCCGACCGGTTCAATGGTCGACCCAGGAACGGGTACAGGAACTGCAAAGCGCCGCAGTCGAACACAACCCGTGATCAATATCGGTCGGCTGTCACCAGACCGTGACCCAGTGTGTCACGGAACAGTTACACTGCGTGTCCGTAGCACCGACGATGCAGGGCACGCACCTCGTCGACGAGTTCCGGCACCGGCCCCTCGACGGTCACCGCGGGCGCGACCTCCCGGATCGGCAGTGACCGGACGGGCGCCGGCGGCACGCCCATCTCCTCCAGCCAGCCGGCGAGTTGCGCCGACGACGCCACGTACACGACGCGGCCGAGCCCGACCCAGCCGTGCGCGGCCGCGCACATCGGGCAGTGCTCCCCGGAGGTGTACATCGTCGCGCCGGCACGCGCGGCCTCGCTCATGTGTGCGGCGGCCCAGCGGGCCAGTTCGAACTCGGGATGCCTGGTCCGGTCCCCGCCCGCGACGCGGTTGCGGTCCTCGGCGAGGCGCGTGCCGTCGGCCGCCACCAGCACCGAGCCGAACGGTTCGTCGCCGGCGTCCAGCGCCTCCCGCGCCAGTTCCACACACCGCCGCAGGTGCGTCATCTCCGATTCGTCGATCACGTGGTCCTCCCGGTGTCGCGGCCGTCGACCGCATCATGCCACCGCGGCCGGTGGACCGTCCTCAGCCCGCGCAGGTGCCCTCGTCGGGCGCTCCCGCGAACCGCCGGTCCATCCAGTCCAGGCCTTCCACGGCGGCCGGCAGCAGGCCGATCCCGTGACCCGCGCCGGTCCCGCGCAGCACCGGCGGAACGGCGTAGCGGCGATAGGTGACGGATGTTCCTCCCGCACACCACTTCCCGACCATCGCGTCGACGCCGCTCACCTGAACGAAGTCGTCCGTCGCGTTCTGCGCGACGAACGTCGGGATCGTGGGGGCGATGTTGCCGAGCTCCTGCTCACGCACCAGCGACGCCCACGGTTCGGCGGCCAGGTGGTCGGCGATGGGACGGCCGTCGACCGTGTACCAGGCCGTGGGGAAGAACGGATTCATGCGGGGCGCGTCGTAGACGCAGTAGGTCTCGGCACGCGCGAGAATGTCGCGTCCGGCGGGATTGAACGCCCCGAACAGTTCCTCGCGGACCTGCGGATAGGCCGCGGCGAAGCCGTTGACCACCCAGCCGATCCCGCCGGAGAGCAGCGATCCGTCGCCGGCGACGGCGAGGTCGGCGAGCGAGGCGGGCGGGGAACCCGCGACCGCGGCGACGACGGGCAGTTCGGGGGCGTAGGTGTCGGCCAGCTCCGCGGCCGCCGCCGACGACATGCCGCCCTGCGAGTAGCCCCAGAAGCCGATGCGGGTGCCCTCGTCGATACCGCGGTCGGTCAGTCGCAGCGCCGCACGAGCCATGTCGAGCATGGCGTGCCCCTGCGAGACGCGGTTCAGGTAGGGATGCCCACCGGGCGTGCCGAGGCCCTCATAGTCGGTCATCGCGACGGCGTAGCCCCGCGCGAGCAGCGGCACGATGTGCAGGTATTCGTACTCCTGGAGGTGGTTCGTCAACTTCGACGGCGCGCACTGGTCGCCCATGCCCTGCGTGCCCGGACCGAGGACGACCGTCGGGCGCGGACCGTCGCCGGCCCAGGGCCGCGACGGCACGAATACCGTGCCGGTGACCGCGATCGGGCCGCCCGTGGCGTTCTCGCTGCGGTACATCACCCGGGTGGCGAGGGCGTCGAGCGCCGGGGCGACGACGGGCTCGGCGCGCAGGACGTCGCCGGACGCGCCGCCGGGCAGCGGATCGGGTGGGAGGTAGAACGCGTCGTGGCCCGATGCGGACCCCGTGGGAGCGGCGGCCGCGACGGACCCTGCGACGAGTGGCGCCAGCAGCATCGTCAGGGCGGCGGTGAACAGGCGGGCGGTGGGCGTCGGCATGCCGAGCATTCTGCACACATATGTACTCCGAAGGAAGGCGCCGCGACGAGGTTTCTGAAACGAGTTCTACGATCGTTCCGGTGCTGCGGCCCGATGAGCGGGACGAGCGCCGCCGGCATTCTCCCGCCGCGGCTAGGGTCCGGGTCGCCGCTGTATCCGCAGGACGGAAGGGACGCGACCATGACCGTCGAAGAGCGACTGGCCCGGCTCGAGGCGCTCGAGGAGATCCGGATGCTCAAGCACCGGTACTTCCGTGCGTGCGACGCCAAGGACCCGGAGGGCATGCGCGCCTGCTTCGTCGCCGAGGGTGCCGACATCTACTACGGCCCCGCACTGGGCAGCTTCGACGACGCCGACGGTCTCGTCGAGGTCTACGCCCGTCTCGCCCTCGAACGCCTCGACGACCGGTACGTCATCCTCGACATGCACCACGGCATGCACCCGAGCCTCGAGATCACCGGCGACGGCACCGCCACCGGGGCGTGGACGCTGCGGTTCCGGCAGGTTGACCTGCGGGCCCGCACCGAGCGGGTCAGCGCACTCGACTACGACGACGACTACGTCGTCGAGGACGGACAATGGAAGATCGCCCGGTGCCACGTGCGGGTGCACTGGTCCATCGAACGCCCACTGACCGACGACGTGAAAGTGGTGCATTAACGCCTCTCCTTCCCGAAGGCAGGAGATTCCCGACTCAGACCGCAACCGCACCACCACCGGGAGGGAGGTGATCCGCTTGACTCACGTCGTCGACACCGGTGTGGCCACGCTCCGCCACAGCCAGAATCACTCTGGCAGCGTTCCGGTCCCGGCACGCGGTATGCCCGCACGCCCGGCACCGGAAGATACGTTCCTCGAGTCCGAGGGGTTGCTTGGCTCTCGCGAAACACCTCGAACACGTCATGGTCGTGTACGCGGGCCGCACCAGCACCACCTTCCGGCCGGCCCGCCTGCCCTGCTCGAGCAACTCCCGTTTCACCGTCGCGATCGCGGCATCGGCGGCCGTGCGCGCCATCGTCGACCTCGACAGGAACCGGGGTCGGAAATCCTCCACCGCGACCAGATGATGCGCCTCGACCACGGCCCGGGCCCAGATCCGGCCGTCGTGCCGGCTGCGTCGGGCCGCTTTCTTCTGCACCTTCGCGGCCCGGGTGCGGGCCCGGCGATAGCCCCTCGAGGGTGGGTGCCCCGTGCCTCGGCGGCGCCGCGCCATCGTCCGCTGCGCTCTCGCCACCTGCGCCGCACACCGTTTCCGGTGCCCGTGCTGCGGCAGGTCGAACCGCTCCTCGGTGGCCGTCGCGGTGCGGGCCACGCCCCAGTCGATCCCGACCGCGCTGTTCGGGTCGGCGGCCGGGATCGGCTCGGCCTCGCGGGTCACCACGAACGAGGCGTACCAGTGCCCCAACGAATCGCGGGTGATGCGCACACTCGACGGCTCCGACGGCAACGCCCGCGACCACACCACCGGCACACGCACGCCCTTGGGCAACACCAACCGGCCGTCCCGGATCCGGAACCCGCGGCGGGTGTACTCGAGCGACGGCAGGGTCTTCCTCCGCGCCTTGAACCGCGGCCGGCCCCGGCCCTCGACCGTGCACGACGCGTCGAGCGCCTGCGCGTAGGTGCGCAGCATCTGCTGCTGGGCGACCTGGGAGCCGTCCCGCAACCACGACGAGCGGGCCCGCGCCTCGGTCAACTGCTTGGCCAGCTTCCCGAACGTCGGCCGGCGACCGGCCTTGTGTTGGTGCACCGCCTCGTTCCACAGGAACCGGCAGCGATGCCACTCCTGCATCAGGGCATGTTCGGCGGTGGTGCCCGGCCGCAACCGGTAGTTGTAGCGCACCACCTCGACCCCCATGCCGGCACGCTAACCGACCCCACCGACAGGTTCGCCCGACACCACCACTCCCCCGAAAGGAGGACGGCGCTTCCTCTCCCTCGTGAACGAGGCAGTATCGCGCCGCACATCAGATGACCGAAGACATGACCGAACACAAGGTAGCCCTCGTCACCGGCGCGAGCCGCAGCGTCGGCAAGGGCGTTGCGTGCACACTCGGCTCCGACGGCTGGACCGTCTACGTCACCGCCCGCGGCCCGGTCGGCACCGACGGCCCACTGGACCGCACCGCCGCCGAGGTCACCGCCCGCGGCGGGACCGGCATCGCCGTGCAGTGCGACCACACCGACGACGAGCAGATCCAGGCGCTGTTCCGGCGCATCGCCGACGAGCAGGGCGGCCGGCTGGACCTGCTGGTGAACAACGTGTGGGCCGGGCCGCCCGGTTTCGCGGGTTTCTCCGAGCCGTTCTGGCAGCGCCCACTCTCGGACTGGGACTCGCTCGTCGGCCTCGGGCTGCGTGCGCACTACGTCGCGTCCGTCGAGGCGGCGAAGCTCATGGTGCCGCGCGGCAGCGGAACGATCGTCAACATCTCCTCGTTCGGCACGCGCGGCTACCTGCACTCGGTGCTGTACGGCATCTCGAAGGCGGGGCTGGACAAGATGGCCGCCGACATGGCCGTGGACCTGCGCGGGACCGGTGTGACCGCCCTGTCGGTGTGGCCGGGGCTGGTCAAGAACGAGGCCATGCTCGCCCGCGGCATCGACAACTTCGAGGGCTTCTCCCTCGCCAACGCCGAGACCCCCGAATTCGTCGGACGGGTGATCGTCGCGCTCGCGAACGACCCGAAGGTGAACAAGCGCAGCGGGCACACCCTGATCACCGCCGAGACCGCCCTCGACTACGGGGTCGTCGACGTCGAAGGCAATCAACCGGATTCGCACCGGGGGGCGTTCGGCGGCGGCCCGCTGTACTGATCCGCGGAGGGCGCCGAATCCTCTGTGGTCCCTCCCGGGAACGAGATAGCCTCCGGGAAAGGGCGAGAGGGCGGGCACCATGCACAGCGAGAAGATCCCCGTCGCCGGCTCCGGCGGCACGGAATCGACGGCGGTGCTGGATCTGCCGGGAGGCCCGCCGCGCGCGTTCGCACTGTTCGCCCACCGCTCCGGCACGGCAGCGTCGCGGATCTCGGAGACCCTCACCGAGCACGGCCTCGGCGTCCTGCGCGTCGGCTGCCAGGGCACCGCCTCGGAGTCCGAGGTCGCCGCTCTCGTGCACGCCGCGAATCACCTACGCGACCACTACGCCGCTCCCAGCGTCCTGATCGGCCACTCCTTCGGGGGCGCGGCCGTCCTCGCGGCGACCGAGCACGCGCCCGAGGCGCGAGCCGTGGTCACGATCGGCGCCCCTGCGGCGACCGAGCAGATCGACAAGCTCGGTGCCGCGCTGCTGGTGATGCACTCCCCCGACGACGACACCGTCGACATCGACAACGCCCGGCAGATCTTCGAGGCGGCCCGTCACCCCAAGTCCTTCCTGTCCGTCGACGGCGCCGACCACCTGCTCACCCGGCAGTCCGACGCCCGGTTCGTCGCCTCGACGCTGGCGGTCTGGGTGGGCAGATACCTCGACGAGCACACCGCGCCGCAGCCGTCCCCGGCCGAGGGCGTCGTCGACGTCTCGTGGAACGGAGCCACCCGGTTCGGGCAGCGCATCACCATGGGCCGGCACCTGGTGACCGCCGACGAACCCCCTCCCGCAGGCGACGACACCGGGCCGTCACCGTACGACCTGCTGCTCGCCTCCCTCGGCGCCTGCACGTCGATGACGCTGCGCATGTACGCCGACCGCAAGCAGTGGCCGCTCGAGAACGTGTCGGTTTCCTTGCATCACAGCCGCATCCACGCCGCCGACTGCGAGGACTGCGAGACCCGGACGGGGCGGCTCGACAGGGTCGAACGCGTGATCCGGCTCGCCGGTGATCTCGACGAGCAACAGCGGCAGCGCCTGCTCGAGATCGCCGACCGCTGTCCGGTGCACCGGACCCTGCACTCGGAGATCGTGGTGGACACCGCCCTGGCAGCCGGTGATCGGACCGACGACGTGCCGCCGCCCTGAGCGCCGTCCGTCAGCGGGTGTCACGCCAGGTGGCAGGCCACCTGCCCGCCCCCGGGCACCTCGGTGATCTCGGGGCGGCGTTCCCGGCACACCGGCAGCACCTTCGGGCAGCGGGTACTGAATGCGCACCCGGCGGGCGGGTTCGCCGGGTCGGGCAGCTCGCCCGTGAGCCGGATCCGTTCGCGGCGGCGCTGCCGTGCCGGATCCGGCACGGGCACCGCCGACAGCAGCGCCTGCGTGTACGGGTGCGCCGGCTCGGTGAACAGCCGCTCCGACGGACCCCACTCGACGATCCGGCCCAGGTACATCACCGCCGTGGTGTGGGCGATGTGCCGGACCACCGCGAGGTCGTGCGCGATGAACAGGTACGCGATGCCCAGCTCGGCGGAGAGCTCCTCGAGCAGCGCGATCACCTGGTTCTGGGTGGAGACGTCGAGGGCGCTCACCGCCTCGTCGGCGACGACCAGTTTCGGCTCCACCGCGATGGCCCGGGCGATGGCGATGCGCTGGCGCTGCCCGCCCGAGAACTCGTACGGGTAGCGCTCGGCGTGTTCGGGCCGCAGCCCCACCTGTTCGAGCAGCTGCTCGACCTTGCGGCGGCGGGCAGCGGCGTCGAGGTCGGTGTGCACCTCGAGCGGTTCGGCGACGGCGTCGCCGACCGTGCGCGACGGATCCAGCGACGAGTACGGGTCCTGGAACACCATCTGCATGTCGCGGCGCGCGGTGCGCAGCTCCGACTTTCCCAGGGCGGTGACGTCGACACCGTCGAGTACCACCGACCCGGCGGCGACGTCCACCAGCCGCAGGATGCCGCGCGCGGTGGTGGACTTCCCGGAGCCGGATTCTCCGACCAGGGCGAAGGTTTCGCCGGCCCGGATGTCGAACCCCACCTCGTCCACCGCGCGGATCGTGCGCTTCTTCGCGAACGCGCGCCCCCGCACCGGGAACTCGACCCGCAGGCCCCGCACGCTCAGCAGCGGCGCGTTCGTGTCCTTCTCGACGACGGTCATACGGTTCCCTCCAGGATCAGATCGGTCACCCGGGCGCAGCGCGCCGTCCGGTCGTCGCCCACGGCGAGCAGCGGCACGTCGGCGGCGCACTCGTCGGCCCGGTGGGGGCAGCGCGGCGCGAACCGGCAGCCGACGGGGATCGAGCCGGGCGGCGGCGGTGAGCCTGCGATGGTGTGCAGTTCGCTGCGCCCGCCCACGTCGGGCACCGAACGCAGCAGGCCCGCGGTGTACGGGTGGCGGGGCGTCGCGTACAGCGGCTCGGTGCGGGCCCGTTCGACGACCTGCCCCGCATACATCACGACGACCTCGGTGCACAGGTCGGCGACCACCCCGAGGTCGTGGGTCACGAACAGCACGCCCATCCCGAACCGGCCGGCCATCTCGCGGATCAGGTCGAGCACCTGCGCCTGGATGGTGACGTCGAGCGCGGTGGTGGGTTCGTCGGCGATGAGCAGCTTCGGTTCGCACGCCAGCGCCATCGCGATCATCACCCGCTGCCGCATGCCGCCGGAGAACTCGTGCGGGTACTGCCGGATCCGGCGGGCGGCGTCGGGGATGCCGACGAGGTCGAGCACCTCGACCGCGCGGGCCGTCGCCGCCTTCCGGTTGACGCGGCGGTGCCGCCGTACCACTTCGGCGATCTGGTCGCCGACCGTGAACACCGGGTTCAGGCTCGTCATCGGCTCCTGGAAGATCATGGCGATGTCGTTGCCGCGCACCGCTTCCAGTTCGCGCGACGGCATGGTCAGCAGGTCGCGGCCCTGGAAGCGGATGCGACCGGCGACGGTGCGGGACTGCCGGGGCGGCAGCAGCCGCAGCACCGACGAGCAGGTGACGGACTTGCCGGAGCCGGATTCGCCGACGAGGCCGACGAGTTGCCCGGCCGCGACGTCGAAGGAGACGTCCTGCAGCACCGGCGTCCAGCCGGACGCGGTGGCGAACTCGACGCCGAGACCGTCGACGCTCAACAGGGGTTCGGTCACTTCTCGCTCCGATTCTCGCGGCCCACCGAATCGCGGATCCCGTCGCCGAGGGTGTTGCAGGCGAGCACGGCGAGGATGATCGCGACGGCGGGGATCAGCACGGGCCAGGCGGTGTAGTTCCACGCCTCGCGGCCCTCGGCCAGCATCCGCCCCCAGCTCGGGTCCGGTGGTTGCACGCCGAGTCCGAGGAAGCTGAGCGAGGATTCGGCGAGCATCGCGAAGCCGCACGCGAGGCTGATCTGCACGATGAGCGGGGAGAGGGTGTGCGGGAGGATGTGCTGGCGCACGATCCGCGCGGTGGGGGTGCCGATGCTGCGGGACGCCTCGATGAAGGTGTTCTCCCGCACCGCGATCACCGCGCCGCGCACGACGCGGAAGAACCTCGGGCCGAACACGATTCCGATCGCGAACATGGCGTTGGTGAGGTCGGGTCCCATGACGCCGACGATCGCCATCGCCAGCAGCAACGGCGGGAAGCTGAGGAACGCGTCGGCGATGCGGGAGAGCAGCGCGTCCCAGCGGCCGCCGAGGAACCCGGCCACGAGGGCGGGGATCACGCCGATGAGCAGGCCGACGGTCACCGAGATCGCCGCGGCGGTGACCGCGACGCGGGCGCCGTACAGCAACCGCGACAGGGTGTCCCGGCCGAGGTTGTCGGTGCCGAGCAGGTAGCCGTCGGACAGCGGCGGCAGCCGGCGGGCCGTGAGTTCCTGCACCAGCGGGTCGTGCGGGGCGATCAACGGGGCGGCGAGCCCGAGCACGGTGATCAGGGCCAGGAACACCGCCGCGGCGACGGCGGCCCGCCGGCCCCGGAACCGGCGCAGGAACCGGCGGCGCGGCGATTCGACGGCGGCCGGCGCCGCCTCCACGACGGGCTGCGAGGGGGTGAGGGTGTCGCTCATGCCGCGCTCCTGGTCCGAGGGTTGAGGTACCCGTACGAGATGTCGACGAGCAGGCTCATCACGACGGTGGCGAAGACACCGAAGATGACGACGCCCTGGATGGCGGGCAGGTCGCCGGACAGCACCGCCTGCACGGCGAAGTCGCCGAGTCCCTTGAGCCCGAACACCGACTCGATGACGGCCGTGCCGCCAAGCAGGAACGCGATCTGCATGCCGAGCACGGTCGCGGTGGGGATGAACGCGTTCTTCAGGGCGTGCTTCCACAGGACCGAGCGCCGCCCGAGTCCCTTGGCGGTGGCGGTGCGCACGAAGTCCTGCTGCATCACCTCGATCATGGAACTGCGCAACTGGCGGGCGATCTCGGCGGCGGCGGCGAGGCCCAGCGCGATCGCCGGCAGCAACAGGTGACTGAGCCACGGCCACACGCCCTTGGCGAGCGGGGTGTAGCCGGTGGCGGGCAGCACCCTCAGTTGCAGCGCGAAGACGAGGACCAGGATGAGGCCGAGGACGAAGTTCGGGGTCGCGACGCCCAGGGTGGAGCCGACGCTGGTGGCGCGGTCCTGCCAGCTGCCCGGCCGGCTGCCGCCGACGATGCCGGCCGGGATGCCGACGGCCAGCGCGACGAGCACCGCCACCAGGGTCAGGGACACGGTGACCGGCAGCCGGTCGACGATCATCTCGAGCACGGGCGCCTTGTAGGTGAAGCTGGTGCCCAGATCACCCCGCACCAGTCCGCCGAGGAAGTCGGCGTACTGCACGACGACGGGCTGGTCGAGCCCGAGTTCGGTGCGCACCAGTTCGATCTGTTCGGGTGTCGCGGTCTCACCGGCGATCCGGTGTGCGGGATCGCCGGGGATCAGGAAGATCAGGCCGAAGGTGATGGCGGTGGCGATCAGCAGCAGCGGTAGCACCGCGAGCAGCCGTTGCCCGATCAATCGAAGCATCCTGCCGGTCCTTTACATCTGTCGAGGTGTCGCTCGGGGCGGTGCCGCCGCGGTCATTCGGCGGCGGTGAGGCCGATCCCTCCCCATTCGTCCAGTGCGCGGTACGGCTGGTAGCCGACGACCCGGTCGGTGAGGGTGGCGCCGAGGTCGGAGAAGGCCAGGGGGATCATCAGTGCCTGGTCCACGACCGTGGCGGAGACCTCGCCGAGGAGCTGTCCGCGGGCCTGCTGGTCCGGTTCGGCGTTCGCGGCGGCCAGGGCCTCGGCGAAACCGGGGGTGACGTCGTGCGACGGGTTCTGCGGCGAGTCCGGGGCGAAGTACGTGGTCAGCAGCAGCGACGGATCGGCCCGTCCGGAGAAGGTGGTCAGCACGGCGTCGAGCTCACCGCGGTTGAAGACCGGCGACATCTCGGCGGGGCTGAGCAGCCGGATCTGCATGGTGACGCCGATCGCGTCGAGTTGCTGCTGGACGATCTGCGCGATCCGCTCGTTCTCGGGCAGGTTCATCACCCCGGCGGTGAAGGTGAACCCGTCCGGCAGTCCGGCCGCCGCGAGTGTCTCGCGGGCGGCCCGCTCGTCGTAGGCGTAGCGGTCGGCCAGCTCCGGGTTGTAGGCGAAGTAGCCCTGCGGGAAGTTCTGGCTGGCCGCCTCGCCGTGACCTTCGAGGGCGGAGCCGACGAGGGCCTGCCGGTCGATCGCGGTGCTCAGCGCCCGGCGCACGTCCACCTTGCCGAATTCGCTGCGGGTGCGGTTGAAGTGCAGGACGTAGTGGTTCAGGCTCGTCTGCACCTGCGAGTTCAGCCCCTGGGCGGCAGCGGGGTCGATCGAGAGCGGGGTGGCCATCGCGATGTCGAGTTCGCCCGACGCCAGCGCGTTGATGCGGGTCTGCGGGTCGGTGACGACTTCCCATTCGAAACGCTCGGCGGTCACCGATGCCGGATCCCAGTAACCGTCCCAGGCCGCGAAGTCGTACGACGCGCCGGGCTGCGCGTCGGCCACGGTGTACCGGCCCGCACCGACCGGCCGCAGCACCAGGGCGGCGTCCTTGTCCGGCGTGCCGAAGGCATTCGGGCTGACCATCATTCCCGGCAGATCGGACAGCGTCAGGACGAGTTGCGTGCCGGGCCCGTTCAACCGCAGCACCACCGTGGTGGGATCGGGGGTCTCGATCGCCTCGACCGGAGCGAGCATCGTCGTGGTGATCGAGTCCGGCTCCTGGGCGCGTTCGAGATTGGCCCGGACCGCCTGTGCGTCCAGCGGGGTGCCGTCCTGGAACTGCAGGCCCTCCCGCAGACGGAAGGTGAGGGTGCGCCCGTCGTCGGAGAACTCCCACGACTCGGCCAGTCCCGGAATCGGATTCGCGTCCCGGTCGCGGTGCACCAGCCGGTCGTACACCTGGGTCAGCATGATGTTGTCCTGCGCGACCCGGGTCTTGTGCGGGTCGAACGACGACGCCCCGTAGGTGGTCGCGTACCGCAGCGTCGCCTGCGGATCGACGACGTCGGACGGCGCGGTGCCGGCGGAACCGCACCCGGCGAGGAGCGCGACGGCCAGCGCGGCGCCCAGGGCGAGTCTCGTGCGACGAGCCATGATGTTCTCCGTTTCTCGGCGGGGGATGGAGACGGGCGTTACGGCGCGGCCACTCCCACTCCGCGCCACTCGTCGAGCACCCGGCTCGGCTCGTAGCCGACGACGGTGCCGGAGGTGATCGCGCCGAGTTCGGCGAACGCGACGGGCAGCATCGCGGCGTGGTCCATCACCACGGCGTTGACCTCCCCGAGCAGGGCGGCACGTTCGTCGGGGTCGGTGGCCCGGTTGGCCGCCTCCATCGCCGCCCGGAAGCCGGGGATGTCGTCGTGCGACGGGTTCTGCGGCGAGTCCTGCCCGTAGTACGAGGTCAGCAGCAGCGACGGTTCGGCGCGCCCGGTCAGGGTGGTGAGGATGGCGTCGAGTTCGCCGCGGTTGAACGCGGGATTGAGGTCGGTCGGCGTCATCGACCGGATCTCCATCGTGATGCCCACCCGCGCGAGCTGTTCCTGCATGATCTGCGCGATGAGCTGGTTCTCCGGCAGGTTCGACGCACCGGCGACGAACGAGAACCCGTTCGGCACGCCGGCCTGCGCGAGCAGGGCCTTCGCGCGTTCGGGGTCGAAGGCGTACTGGCCGTCGAGGGCGGCGTTGTGCGCGAAGTACCCCGTGGGGAAGTTCTGGCTGGCCGCCTCGCCGTGCCCCTCGAGGGCGGTTTCGACCACGGCCTCCCGGTCGACGGCGTGGGCGAGGGCCTGCCGCACCTCGAGGCGGCCGAATTCGCTGCGGGTCCGGTTGAGGTTGAGCACGTAGTTGTTGAGGGTGGTCTGCACGTGCGACTCGAGGCCCTGCTGCTCGGCCGGGTCGACGGACAGCGGCGTGGCGATCGCGGCGTCGAGCTGACCGGAGGCCACCGCGCTCACCCGGGTCTGCGGATCGGTCATCACGATCCACTCGAAGGCGCGGGCCTGCACCGCGTCCGGATCCCAGTAGCCGTCCCGGGCGACGAACTCGTACTGCGCACCGGGCTGTGCCTGCGCGACGGTGTAGCGGCCGGTGCCGGCGGGAGTCAGCACCAGGGCGGCGTCCTTGTCGGGGGTGCCGAACGCGTTGGGATCGACCATCATTCCGGGCAGATCGGAGAGGGTCAGCACGAGCTGCCCACCTGGTCCGTCGAGCCGCAGCACCACGGTCTGCGGGTCGGGGGTCTCGACCGCGGCGACACCGGCGAGCATGGCGGCGGTGATCGAGTCGGGCTGCATCGCGCGTTCGAGGTTGGCCACCACCGCGGCCGCGTCGAACGGGGTGCCGTCGGAGAACGTCACGCCCTGCCGCAGGCGCAGCGTCAGGGTGGAGCCGTCGTCGGCGAACTCCCACGACTCGGCCAGGCCGGGAATCGGGTTCGCGTCCCGGTCACGGTGCACCAGCCGGTCGTAGACCAAATTGAGCATGATCGAGTCGCTGGTGATTCTCGTCTTGTGCGGGTCGAACGACGACGCGCCGTAGGTGGTGGCGTAGCGCAACGTCGCGTTCGGGTCGGCGGTCTGCGCGGCGTCCGTCGCCGCGGAGCTGCCGCACCCGGCCACCGCGACGGCGACGGCGAGCACGGACAGGGCGGCCTTCATCGATCTGCGAAACATGACAGTCCTCGGGGTGATTCGGGTCGTCGACGGGTTCACGGGGCGGCGACGCCGACGCCGCGCCACTCGTCGACGAGCAGGGTGGGTTCGTAGCCCACGACCTGATCGGTCAGGGTGGAGCCGAGCTCGAAGAACACCAGCGGGATCGCGAGCGCGTTGTCGCTCACCAGTTTCGACACGTCGCCGAGCTTGTCGGCACGCGCCTGCAGTTCGGACTCGCGGTTGGCCGCATCCAGAGCCTCCTGGAATCCGGGGGCCGTGCTGCGGGAAGGGTTCTGCGGCGACTGCGCCCCGTACAGCGAGGAGAACAGCAGGGCGGGATCGGACCGGCCGGTGAAGGTGGTGACGAGGGCGTCGGCGTCCCCGCGGTTGAACGTCGGGGAGGCTTCGGACGGCGGCATCGGCTTCAGCTGCATGTCGATGCCGACCTCGGCGAGCTGTTGCTGCACGATCTGCGCGACCTGCACGTTCTCGGGCAGGTTGAGCAGGATGGCGGTGAAGGAGAACCCGTTCGGCAGTCCTGCCTGCGCCAGGAGCTGTCGTGCCCTGTCCGGGTCGTACGGGTAGGCGCCGGCCAGGTCGGGCTCGTAGACGAAGTAGTCCTTCGGGAAGTTCTGCGTCGCGGCCTCGGCGTGACCTTCCATCGCCGTGTCGGCGATGGCCTGCCGGTCGATCGCGTGCGCCAGCGCCTGCCGCACCTCGAGCTTGCCGAACTCCCCGCGCGAGCGGTTGAGGTTGACGGCCATGTGGTCGAGCCGCAGCGCCGTCTCGACCCGCAGGCCCTGCTGCTCGGCGGCATCGATGGTCAGCGGGGTCGTGATGGCGGCGTGGAGGTCTCCGGAGGTGACGCCGGCGAGGCGGGCCTGTGGGTCGGTCATCACCGTCCACACCACGCTGTCGGTGCGGACCGCGTCGGGATCCCAGTAGCCGGGCCGCGCGGTGAACTCGTACTCGGCGCCCGGCTGCGCGCGGGTGACCGTGTAACGGCCGGCACCGGCCGGGGCGAGGGCCAGCGCGGCGTTCTTCTCCGGTGTCCCGAATGCGTCGGGGTCGACGATCATTCCCGGCAGGTCGGACAGCGCGAGGACGAGTTGCGCGCCGGGCCGGTCCAGCGCGAGCACGACGGTGCGCTCGTCGGGAGTCGTGATGCCGGTGACCCCGGCGAGCATCGGTGCCGTCACCGAGTCCGGTTCGAGCGCGCGGTTCAGGTTGGCCTGGACGGCGGCCGCGTCCACGGGGGAACCGTCGGCGAAGCTCACCCCCTCGCGCAGATGCAGGGTGAGGGACTCGTCCGTCAGCTCCCACGATTCGGCCAGGCCGGGGACGGGTTGCGCGTCGACGTCGCGGTGCACGAGCCGGTCGTAGACCAGGTTGAGCATCGTGGCGTCACTGGTGATCTTCGTCTTGTGCGGGTCGAAGGAGGACGCGCCGAAGACCGTCGCGTAGCGCAGCGGGATCGCGGGGTCGGCGACGCCCGAATTCTCGGACACCTCGGAGCCGCACGCGGTCACGAGCACCGCGCACGTTCCGAGGGCGGCCGTCCACCGCCGGATGGAAAACCTGCCCGTTGCGACCGGCATCTCGCCCCTTCCTCGAAGCGCTCGCGCGCACAATCGATTTCAGGACGGACGCCGATGCGCACGGCCCTGTTGCCGACCGAACGTAGGGGCTTGTGACGTGCCGCACATCGCCGTTCCCACTGAACGAGACCGTGCGGCAGCCGGTGGTCAGCCGAGCGCGCCGAGAACGGCGGCGTTCACCTCCGCGGCCGGGACCATGGGCATCGTGTGGTGCGTCGCGCCCTCGACGAGCACCGGGCGCAGCCGCGGACTCGCGGCCTCGACCGTGGCCGCCACCGTCGCACTGTCGTGGACCTTGCTGCCGGCCGCGAGGACGACCGTCGTGTCCACGGCGAGTCCGGCGAGGGCGCGGCGGGCGGGACGTTTCGGGACGACGAGCTTGCCCGCCGGGAAGTGCTCGGCACCGAGGGCGACGAGCTCGAGCCAGTCCTCGTCGAGTGACCGGCCGCCGGTCTCCCAGCGCAGGAATCGTCGCTGGCGGTCTCCGCTGGGCCGCAGCAGCAGCGGGACCGCGCGAGCCAGGTATCCGGCGCGCATCCGGACGAAGCACGAATTCGGATCGAGCAACACCATGTTGCGGATCCGCTCGGGGCGTTCGAGTGCGTAGGCGAGCGCGACCATGGCCCCGTACGAGTGGCCGGCCAGGTGGAACGAGGACAGGCCGAGCGCCGCGGCGACGCCGTCGAGCCACGACCGCAGGTCGTCCACGTCGCGCACGGGCCTTCCGTGCGCGACGCTCCGACCCACGTCACCGATCGGATCCACGGCCAGCACCCGGTACCGGCCGGCGAGCGCGGCGGCGTTGGCGAACCACACCGTCGACGTCGCTCCCCCGCCGGGCAGCAGGACGACCGGCGGCGCGTCGTCGCTGCCGCAGACAGTGACATGCGTTGTGCCGAAGTCCGATTCGACCGTCACCGGACGGACGTCTGCCGGCCATTTCGCCAGCACGGCATCGTAGGCGCGGAGGAACCGTTCCCCCTCGGTGGTGGTTGCGAACCCTGTCGTCGACGCGCGCGGCATCGTCTCCCCCTTTCGTCCGGATCAGCCGGTCGGTCCGGCCATCCCGTAGAACCGTTCCACCCGCATCCGCAGCACGAGCCGGCGGTCGGCGACCATCGCGTCCCGGAACTCGTCCCAGTCCGGATGTTCGCCCTGCACCTTCCGGTACAGGGCGACGAGGTCCTCGACGGTGTCGTCGTGCGGGTCCGCCGCGACGGGCGACAGCTCGGCCGTGCCCTCGGCGACCGCGTACGCCCAGCCGCCGGCGGCGCTGACGTACAGGCTCACCCGGGGGTCGCGGCGCGCGTTCGCGGTCTTGGCGCGGCCGTCGGTGACGGAGACCGCGAAGGTCCGTGTGCCCGGGTCGTAGTGGTAGACGATGTTGGACAGCTGCGGCCGCCCGTCCCTCTTCAGGGTGACGAGGGCACCGATCGTCGAAGTGGCGAACAGCGTTTCGAGACTGTCGGCGGTCACGACCTCACCAGCGCTTTCCGTGGGATCGGTAGCGTTTGACGTACTCCACCCAGTTCCAGGTGGACAGGAAGCCCTGCGCCGCCTCGTACCCCTTGGCGAACTGCGCCTCGATCTCGGACTTGTCGATGTCGAAGTCCAGGACGCCGACCTCGGTGGAATCGACGCGGATCGTGCGGGCGCTCACCCACGGCTGATTGAGATGCGCCTGGTCGCGGCCGACGAGGACGGTGGTGACGATGCCCTCGATCAGCTCCGGGGAGTCACCGAGCGCCGAGAACGGGCGCAGCAGCCGCAGCGGGGGCAGGACCTTGTCGTTGCCGGCGGGCAGGTTCGGCAACACGGTGACACCGAACGTGGGCCAGCGGGGCTGGTCGGTGTCGATCCGGTCGAGCGAGTCGATGGGGAAGTTCGACAGCAGCCCGCCGTCGACCAGCGTCGACCGCAATCCGGACGTGGCCGTGAGCGTCGCGGGCCGGAAGTAGAACGGGATCGACATGGACGCGCGCACCGCGTCGGCCACCGACTGCTCGTCCGGATCGAGGCCGTAGACCGAGCGGTAGTCCCACGGCAGCCGGACCAGCAGCCCTCGCGTGATGTCCGTGACCGTGACCACCAGCCGGTACCGTCGCTCCTCGGGGAGGTCCTTGTCGTCCGTCCGCAGATCCCCGAAGGTGCTGACGCCCAGGTCCTTCAGCGTGTCCCGGATCCAGGCGTGCGCGTAGTCGCCGCGATAGAGGCCCGATCCGCGCAGCACCCCGAACGCGGGACCGAACAGGGGAATCCGCTCGACCGGTCCCGGGTCGAGGAACTTGTCGTACTCGATTCCGAAGACGGCGTCGCGCATCTGCTCCCCCGTCCACCCGGCCTTCGATCCGGCCGCGACGACGGCGCCGACCACCGCGCCCGCCGAGGTGCCCGAGACCCGTTTGAGCCGGTAGCCGGCGTCGGCGAGCGCCACGACGGCGCCGGCGAGGCCGATGCCCTTCACCCCGCCGCCGGCGAGGACGAGGTCGGCGGGGCCCGGGTCGGCGGTCATCGCCCGCCCCCGAGGCCGCGTCCGCCGCTCGGAACGATCCGTTCACACCCGTCCATGGCCGCCCCCTCCTGCAGCTTCCGGGAAAGGAGTCTTGGCTCCCCGTGCTCCCACCCTATGCCGCGCACCGCGGAGCGTCGGCGGTAATCGCAGCGTGTCCCCGTTCAACCCACGATGCTGTCGAGGGCGGCGATGATGCGGGACGGCGCGTGCCGGCTCTCCGTGCGCCGGATCATCCGGATCCAGGTGGCGAGCGGTTCCTCGGGTCGCGGAACCGGGCACAGGGACGGTCGTTGCGATTGAATCGCAACCGGACGGGTACGCCTCCGGCAGCGAAGACCACGACCGGAGGAGACAAGCCCGTGAACACTCACGTCACCGCGGACACGCTGCGCACGCTGCTCGAGTCGTCGCTCGACGGTGCGACGCTGATCCTGCAGGGCGGCCGGCCGCAGGTCGTCGCCGCGGACGACCTGACCGACGAGAACCGCGCGCTGGTGATCGTCACCCGCGACGAGCTGCGCGGGCAGTTGCCGAAGGACCGGGACTACAACGACACCGATCTCGAACTCCACGCCACGACGCTCGAGGCGACCGTCGCGAATCTCGGCGGCTGACCGGGACGAGCCGGCGCCGCGGGCGCCCGGTCAGCTCGGCCGGGCGTCGGGATGTTCGCGCACGAAGTTGAGATACGCCTTCGACGGCGTCGGCCCGCGCTGGCCCTGGTACTTGGAGCCGACGGCGGCGCTGCCGTAGGGGTGCTCGGCGGGGCTGGTCAACCGGAACAGGCACAGCTGCCCGATCTTCATCCCCGGCCACAGCGTGATCGGCAGGTTGGCCACGTTGGAGAGCTCGAGGGTGATATGCCCGCTGAAACCCGGGTCGATGAATCCGGCCGTGGAATGGGTGAGCAGCCCGAGCCGGCCGAGCGACGACTTGCCCTCGAGGCGACCGGCGAGATCGTCGGGCAGGCTGCACGTCTCCATCGTCGACCCGAGCACGAACTCGCCCGGGTGCAGGACGAACGGCTCGCCCGGCGGGGCCTGCACGAGCGAGGTGAGTTCGTCCTGCCGCAGCGCGGGGTCGATGTGCGTGTAGCGGGTGTTGTTGAAGACCCGGAACAGGCTGTCGAGCCGCACGTCCACGCTCGACGGCTGCACCATCGCGACGTCGAAGGGGTCGATGCCGAGACGCCCGGAGGCGACCTCGGCGCGGATGTCGCGATCGGAGAGCAGCACGGGGTAGAGACTAACAACCCGCCCCGGGCGGTCCCGCGGCTCGCGCGCCGGGTGGGCGCCGGCGGCCGGGCGCGGCGACTAAGCTCGGCCCCACATGGTGCACGATCGGTCCCTCGCGCCGTGCCCGGTGACAGACTGGAGCAACGAGCGCCGCAAAGCGTGCCTGCGCTCCACCCGGCTCGGGCACCGCTGGCGGCGGTTCGGGCGCGTGCGCCGCGGTCTCGCGTGGCTGGCGCTGCTGACGGTTCCGGTCTCGATCCTGGGCGGGCAGTACTGGATCCACGACGTCGCCCCCGAACGCGACCGGCTGGCCCACACCCGGCCGCACCTGCATCCGATCTTCGACGCGGCGGATCCGGCCGATCGCGCCACCGCGGTGGTGAGCATGGTCGGACTCGGCAATCTCGATGCCACCGACACCACCCGTGCTCTACCGGCGCTGGCCGCGCTCGGGCAGGTGTGGGCGGTGCAGTACGACAACACCGGCCTCGACACCGCGGTCATCAGCCGGATGATCGTCGACCACGCGGAGCAGGCCGGGGTGGAACGCGTCGTGCTGACCGGGCACAGCATGGGCGGCATCATCGCCCTCGAGGTGGCCGGCCACGTCGTCGCCGACCCGGACCTGGATCTGCTGGCGGTGATCCTGGACTGCACTCCCGTCGATCTGCACGCGGTGCGGGCCGACAAGCGCGACACCGGGGAGGATCTGCTGCGCTGGGTGGGGTGGGTGCCCGGGGCGCGTGAGAGCCGCACCCTGCGGCTGGTGGTCGAGACCGCCGCCCGCAAGGACCGCTACGTCGTTCCGCATCCGCACGGCCTCCCCACCGTCGATCCCGGCGGGCTGGTCGACGCGGTCACCGAGGTGCTCGAGGACAAGATCTTCGACCGCGACGTGGCCAGCACCGGGCTGATCGAGTCCCAGTTCGAGGCCATCGTCGCCTCGGGCGCGCTCGATGATCTGCGGGCGCTGGCGTCGCGGCGCGGGGACAGTCGCGGGCCGGCGGTGGTGTTCGTGCGTCCCGGGCGCGGCACCGACGACGACGTCGTCGACGTGGACTACAGCCAGCGAGTGCTGTTCGAGCGGGTCGGCGGTTCGAGGGGTTCGCTGCTGGTGGTCCGGTTGGCCGGCACCGGGCACGCCAACCCGATCCAGCAGCCGCAGGCCTACGACGTCGCCGTCGCCACGAAGATCGTGCCGTTCGTCGATCGGCTCGCCGAACGGGACACGCGGCCGGTGCGGGCGAGCGAGCGGTGACCGACGCCGCGGTCGACCTCCGCGCGGCGCCGACGGAGGGTCAGGCGCCGGTGGCGTGCTCGCCCAGGATGGTGGTCAGTTCCTCCGCGTACGCGAGCTGGGTGCGCAGACGCGCGCAGCTGTCCTCGGCGCGCCGGTGGAACTCCGCGAGCACGCCGCGGGCGCCGTCGGCCGCCTGTCCGGAGGGCGCGGCGTCGGCGATCCGATCGAGAGCGGCGAGCAACTCGCGCATCTCCTCGAGGGTGAAGCCGAGCGGCTTCATCCGCCGGATCACCAGCAGGCGCCGTACGTCGTCGTCGGTGTAGAGACGGAACCCGCCGGTGCTGCGGGCGGACGGGGTGACCAGGCCCACCTCGTCGTAGTGACGGATGGTCTTGATCGACAGTTCGGTGCGCGCGGCCACCTGCCCGATCTGCATATGCCCCGAATCGATGGTCACAGCCGCACCCTTTCCTCCCGGTCGTCTCCACCGTAGCGAGCGGCCCGACCCTCGATTCGAACTCTACCCTCACCGGAGGGTAGAGTTCGGCGGGTTCCGCGGACGCGACGATGCCGTCCCGCCCGCGCACGGGGGTGCCTCGCCCCCCGATTCCCCATCCCGGCGCCGGAAAGAAGACACGACTGTGACCACTCCTGCCGGCAGCGCGCCGGTCGTTCCCGAGGCGGACGCCGACCCCGCCCTCTCGGTGCGCGGCGCCCTGCACTCCCCGAAACGCCTGAAGACCGAGATCCTTGCCGGACTGGTCGTCGCGCTGGCGCTGATCCCGGAGGCGATCTCGTTCTCCATCATCGCCGGGGTGGACCCGCGGGTGGGGCTGTTCGCCTCGTTCACCATGGCCGTGACCATCTCCATCGTCGGCGGCCGCCCGGCGATGATCTCCGCCGCCACCGCCGCGATCGCGCTGGTCATCGCGCCGGTGACCCGCGAGTACGGCCTCGACTACCTCGTCGCCACCGTCATCCTGGGCGGAATCTTCCAGGTGGTGCTCTCGGTGCTGGGGGTGGCCAAGCTGATGCGGTTCATCCCGCGCAGTGTCATGGTCGGCTTCGTCAACGCCCTGGCCATCTTGATCTTCACCGCGCAGTTGCCGCACCTGATCGACGTCCCGTGGCTGGTCTATCCCCTCGTCGCGGTGGGGCTGGCGGTGATGTTCCTGCTGCCGAAGCTCACCTCCGTGGTGCCGGCGCCGCTGGTGGCCATCGTGGCGCTCACCGCCGCCGTGCTCGTCTTCGGCTGGGACGTGCCGAACGTCGGCGACGAGGGTGAGCTGCCCGAGTCGCTGCCGGCGCTGTTCGTCCCCGACGTGCCGCTGACCACCGAGACCCTGTCGATCATCGCGCCCTACGCGCTGGCGATGGCGCTGGTCGGCCTGCTCGAATCGCTCATGACCGCCAAGCTCGTCGACGACATCACCGACACCCACTCGAACAAGACCCGCGAGGGCTGGGGCCAGGGGGTGGCGAACCTGGTCACCGGGTTCTTCGGCGGCATGGGCGGCTGCGCGATGATCGGCCAGACCATGATCAACGTGAAGGTCTCCGGGGCGCGCACCCGCATCTCCACCTTCCTGGCCGGGGTGTTCCTGCTGATCCTCGTCGTGGCCCTCGGCGACATCGTCGCACTGATCCCGATGGCGGCCCTGGTCGCGGTGATGATCATGGTCTCGGTCGCCACCCTCGACTGGCACAGCATTCACCCCCGCACCCTGAAACTGCTGCCGCGCAGCGAAACCCTGGTGATGCTGGTGACCGTCGTCGCGACCGTCGCGACCCACAACCTCGCGATCGGGGTGATCCTCGGGGTGGTCACCGCGATGGTGCTCTTCGCCCGCCGCGTCGCCCACATGATCAGCATCGAGAAGGTCTCCGAGGCCGACACCGACCACGACGGCACGGTCGACACCCGTGTCTACAAGGTGCACGGCGAGCTGTTCTTCGCCTCGAGCAACGACCTGATCTACCAGTTCGACTACGTCGGGGATCCGCGCAACGTCGTCATCGACCTCACCGGCGCCGACATATGGGACGCGTCCACCGTGGCCACCCTCGATGCGATCCGGCACAAGTACGCCGCGAAGGGCAAGCACGTGGAGATCGTCGGCCTCGACGGCGCCAGCCTCGACCGCCTCGACCGGCTCTCCGGCCGACTCGGCGACGGCCACTGACCGCCGCCGGGCGGACGGCGGCTGCGTCAGCGCGCCTGC
The DNA here is from genome assembly GCF_016804345.1 of Rhodococcus ruber. Lineage (NCBI taxonomy): Bacteria > Bacillati > Actinomycetota > Actinomycetes > Mycobacteriales > Nocardiaceae > Rhodococcus > Rhodococcus ruber. The sequence continues at coordinate 4,905,341 of NZ_CP044211.1, forward strand.
GACGACATGGTGAGCAGGAAGTCGGTGCACGCGTCGATGACCTCGTCCTGGCCGAGCGGGCTGTCACCCTCGAGCCACGCCGTGAGGACCTGGGCGAGGCCGCCGACGACGAAGTGGGCGGCGAGATCGAGCCGGGGCGTGGAGCTCACCTCGAAGAAGTCCACCGCCTGCGCCGTCACCAGGCCCGCGAACATGCGTGACGACTCCAGTCGCCGGCTCACCAGGTGTGGATTCGCCTGGCTGACGGAGAAGACGAGCCGGCCCAGGCGCGGGTCCTCGGCGACCTCACGGACGATGTTCTCCACGCCGGCGCGGACCACCGCCCGCTCGTCGCGCGGCGCCTCCGTCACCGCGCGCAGGGTGCTCTCGGCGATGCGCTGGATGACGTGGTCGTACACGGCGACGGTGAGTTCGTCGCGGTCGGCGAAGTTCTCGTAGAAGTAGCGGGAGGCCAGGCCGGTGCGCTTGCACACGCCGCGGACGGAGAGCGTGTGATCGCCGTCGGGTCCGCCGAGGATGTCGAGCCCGGCCTCGATGAGCTGCGCCCGTCGTTCCGCCTGCCGCTGTTCTCCCCCGCGTCCTCCGTAGAGCCGTCCTGTCACCATCGGTCCATCTTCGCAGGCGACCCCTTTACCCCGGTCATATATGTGACTACAGTCGTGCTCACATATAGGACGGACGAAGGGATCGAACTCGTGACCACCCTCGAGAAGCCTGCGGAGTTCGACGACGTCATGGACGGGCTCGGCCTCATGGCAGGCGCGGCGAACGTCATCATGCAGCTGTCCCACCCCGGCGTCGGCTACGGCGTCGTCGAAAGCCGCGTCGCCTCCGGACGGCTGTTCGACCACCCGATCAAGCGCACCCGCACGACCCTCACCTACCTGGCCGTCGCGGCCACCGGCACCGACGAGGAGAAGAAGCTCTACCGCAAGGCCGTCAACACCGCCCACCGGCACGTCCGCTCCACCGAGACCAGCCCGGTCGAGTACAACGCGTTCGACCCCGACCTGCAGCTGTGGGTGGCCGCGTGCATCTACCGCGGATTCGAGGACGTGCACAACGCGCTCTACGGGCCGATCCCCGCCGAGGCCGTCGACTGGTACTACCGCAAGGGCGCCGCGTTCGGCACCACCCTGCAGGTGAAGCCTGATATGTGGCCCGCGGACCGCGAGGCGTTCGAGAAGTACTGGAACGACGCGCTCGCCCGGGTCGACATCGACGACGTCGTGCGCGAGCACCTCTACGCCATCGCCACCATGCGCTTCCTGCCCCGCCCGGTGTCGCTGCTGTTCGGCCGGCTCAACCTGTTCCTCACCACGGGCTTCCTGCCCCCGATGTTCCGCGACCGGATGCGGCTGCCGTGGAGCCCGCGCGACCAGCGCCGCTTCGACCGGCTCACGCGCACCCTCGGGGCGGTCAACTCGCGGATTCCGGTGGCGCTGCGGGAAGCGCCCTACCGGCTGCTCATGGCCGATCTGCGCCGGCGGATCCGGACCGGTCGTCCCCTGGTCTAGGCGCTCCGGGACCGGTGCGCAGCCACCTCAGCAACTGCCGGTAGACCTCGTCGTCGTTGAGCAGCGTCAGATGGTGCGCAGGCGCCCGGTGCATCCCGTCCTCCGCACGGAAGCCGATGCGCCGGGTCCGGCCGTTCCCCGACGCGCTCGGCACGAGGACGAGTCCGTCCCCGAGCAACCGGCCCAGCGGATGCGTGGGACTACGAGTCAGGGTCGCCGACACGAAGCAGTGCATCGCTCCGTCGAGCAGCGGCACCTCCCGGCACACGGCGCGCCGCAGGTCGTCCGCGTCGCGACCGGACCAGTCCTCGTCCACCACCGCGCCCCGGTTCAGGTCGCGGATGCCGGCGCTGCGCCGTCGCAGCAGCGTCCCGAACGGCTTCGACTCCGGGATCGCGACGAGCGCCGCGCTCGCATAGTGCACCGCCTGCTCGAGCGGCGCCCCCAGATGCGGGGACCCGAGCGAAACCACATGGCGCACACGGCGAGACCACGCCTTCTCGGTGCCGTAGAAGCAGGCGCTGCGCGCGACGAGTCCTCCCATCGAATGACCGACGAGGGCGATCTGCTCGACCTCGCGCGGCCACGCCCGCACGAGCGCGTCGAGCAGCTCCGACAGCTCGCGCCCGTTGACGGAGATGTGCCGGCCGGTGTTGTAGCGCACGAACACCGACGTGCAGCCGAGATCGTCGACGAGCCGTTCGCCGTAGGTTCGGCGGCCGCCGAACCGCCACGTCGCCTCGGTCTCCATCAGCCCGTGCACGAACACCACCACGCGGTTCGTCGCGTGCGGGAGCGCGCGAGCGAGGGCGTCGGCCGTGAGCGGCACGGCCCGGCCGTCCACCCGCACCGACACGGGCAGCGCCAGCGGTGATCCCTCCGACTCGAGGACGTCCCCGATGAGGCCGTCGACCGCGGCGATCGCCATCGCGCCGCGAACGGTCTCCGACGGCGCCCGGTCCCCGGCGGACTCCGCAAACCCGAACTCGGCCAGTGCCGCCGTCGCCGACGCGGCCTCCCGGATCACGGAATAGACCCCGTCGGTGATCGCGTCGTGCGCGGCCTTGACCGCCAGCGCCGGCGTCCCGACCCCCAGCGCGACCGCCCCGAACACCCGGTCCGCGATGCGGCGGTGCACCGCCTGCACGCCGCCGGTCGCCGCGCCCACCTCGTCGAGCAGCAGCCGAGCCAGCTCGGACGCCTCGGACCGCCCCGCCGTGGCCTTCATGCCTTCAGTGTGCGGGAACGGCGCGTCGCTGTCGTCTTGTCCGAGCATCTTGTCCGAGCGGGAGGATCTCGCGACGAACGGGCGGTTCCGGACGTCGCCACTCGGCGTTTGCCGCAGCCACGCCCCGTTCGACGCAGGAACGTCCCGGTCGGTGTGACAACGGCCGCGCGGAGTCTGCTACAGTGTGCGACGAGCTTGGGACGACGCCGAGAAATCGGCAAAAGCCCAGCGTGCCGATGTAGTTCAATGGTAGAACATCAGCTTCCCAAGCTGAATACGCGGGTTCGATTCCCGTCATCGGCTCTCCCCGAAGGGCCCCGGCCGGCGCACCGCGCAGCCGGGGCCCTTCGCCGTCGGTCCGACTCGGGCCCGCGGGACGATGCACGGCTCAGCCGACCAGCAGAACTCCGGTGAGCGCGATCGTGGCGACGATGACCGTGGAGGCGGCGGCGAGAGCGAAAGGTCGCCATCCGATACCACGCAACACGGACAGCCGGACCCCGGTACCGAGGGCGAACATCGCGGCGGTGAGCAGCGCGGTCTGGGTCACTCGCGCGGCGTCGAGCCACGCCGGTCCGAGAACGCCGGTGGCCCGCAACGCCACGCAGGCGAGGAATCCGATCAGGAACAGCGGCACCAGGGGCGGCCGCCTCGTCTGTGTGAGAGTGGCGGCGCGGCGTCGTGACGCCACCCCGATCCATGCGACCACCGGCGCCAGCAGCGCCACCCGGGCCAGCTTGACCGTCACCGCAACGGCCAGGGCGCCGCCGCCCACCGCCGCGGCCGACGACCCCGCGTCGAGCGCGCCGCCGGCAGCGACCACCTGCGCCACCTCGTGGATCGCGGCGCCGGCCCACATCCCTGCCTGGGCCGAGTCCAGGCCCAGGGCGGCCGCAGCCGCGGGCAGAGCCGGAATCATCACGGTGCCGAAGACGACGACCAGCGCGACCGTGGTCACCAGTTCCCGTTTGCGTGCGTTCACCACGCCGTCGACCGCAGCCGCGGCGGCGGCACCGCAGATCGAGAAACTGCACGCGATCAGCAGCCGTTGCGTCCAGCCGATCCCGAGCATCCTCCCGAGCACCATCGACCCGGCGATGCCGAGGCCGACCACGGCAGCGACCACCGCGAGCGTCCCCCATCCCAGCGCCAGCACGTTCGGCAGCAGCAATTGCAGACCGAGCAGCGCGACTCCGATGCGGAGCAGTCGCCGCGACGCGACGGTCACACCCGGTTCGAGGACCGCCGGCAGGGTCCTCACATTCGCGACCACTGCGCCGAGCAGGATCGCGATCAGCAGCGGACTGATCCCGCCGAACACGCGTGCCGCGACAACGGCCACTGCCGCCGCCGCGGCAGACAACACCAATCCGGGTAGCGATGCACGCACGCGCTCGAGCGAGACGTGCCGCGTGACTCCCGTACCACGGCCGCCGTTGCGTCCCCGGTCCCCCGGCTGGGCAACCTCGTCCGCGACCGGTCGCGTGTCCGGCCCGGCCGACCTGTCGTGTTCGGGATCTGTGCGGTCGGTCTCCGCGGCTGCGGTAGCACCCTGCACGCTGCACACTCTCTTTCTTCCACGTGTCGGCACGAGGACCCGGCCCGGCCGAGATATTCGGGCCTGTGGCCGGTTCGGACGTCGCCGTGATCGAGCGGGCCACGGTCGAGCGGCCCCGCCGAGGGATCCCCCTACGGGACCCCGAATGCGACGTACCTCACAGTATCCGGATCCGGCACGGCATACTTTTCCCAGCGGGACACGGTGTATTCGATACGGGACGCACCGAAGCGCAATTCTCGAACCCCCGACTACCGAGCCACGTCGATCGACGACGTGACACACCGCCCGGGGAGTCGGTGTGATGCCGGGAGGCGACCCGGATCAGCGTGGGGACTCGTCGCCGGGACGGGCGAAAACACGCCGGGGCCGACTCACGATTCGGGCCGGGTCGCCATGGCGCCGTTGCCGGACCGAAATGCCTTGGCAAGACACGCACAACCGTCGGTCCGGAAGCTCCCGCTCATACCGGCACGTCCCCGGCTCCGACGCCGGCATCGGTCCGGTGCTCGGCACGCCACTGTCGCGGACTGCAACCGAATTCGTTGCTGAACCAGCGGGAGAAGTTGCTCGGGGAGGAGAAGCCGAGCAGGTCGGCAACTTCGGTGAGCGAGTAGCGCCGACCGGCAACGAGGTGTTCGGCCAGGTCCACGCGGGTGGCATTGAGCACCGCGGTGTAGTTCTGCCCGGCCTCGGCGAGGTGACGGTGCACGGTGCGCCGGTCCACCCCGAGGCTGCGGGCGACCTGCTCGACCGAGCATCGCCCGGTGGGCAGCAGCAGTTCGATCAGCTCGCGCACCCGAGTGACGAGCATCGCGTCGGGCCGGGTGTCGAGGCTGTCGAGGTACTGGCGGGCATACGGACCGATCGAGGGACCCGACATGGCATTGGGAGCGTCGAGATCGCTTGTGTAGAGGACGATTCCGGTGAACTCCTGGTCGAACTTGACCATGGGCCCGAACACGTCGAGGTGGGTGCTGATGTCCTCGGGGGCGAGGTGGGTGAAGCAGACCGCCAACGGCCGCCAGCGGCCACCGCGGAAATCGCGCAACAGCCCGTGCAGGACCCCCATCACCAGTTCCATGGCCTGCCGGGTGTCGGCAGGTTCACCCAACTCGAGCGTCACCCGGATGGTCGCCACGTCCTCGGCCTCGACCAACCGCATCCGCAGGGCCTCGTTGTACATGTGCTGATAGCGCATCAGGAACTTCAGCGCGCTGCGGACGTCGGGTTCCTCCCGGAGGACCAGACTCACCGGGCCGAGGCTGGCGAAGCGCCGTCGCTCGACGAGCCGCAGCCCGAAGTCGGGGCAGCGGGCGGCGGCCGCCGAACGTTCCAGCAGGCGCGCGATCGCGACGGCAGGGATCCACCGGTCCGGCAGACCCAAACCCGTGGGATCGAGCCCGACGCTGCGCAGCAACGGCGTGGGGTCCATTCCGAGCGAGGCGCACAGGTCGGCATACCCGGTGATGGCGGCGTAGCGGGCCAACGGCTTCATGTCCGACCCCACATCCCGTCCCAGAGGGAACAACCCAGGTCACCTCAAGATACGCTCGCCCCGGCACGGGCGGGCGGGGGCATGCCTCGGTGATCGTCACGGCCGTCGTCCGGCTTCGTGGAGAAAGGCCTCGATCACCGGGGCGAGCCCGTCCGCGTCGGTGATCAGTTCGATGTGCCCGCCGTCGTGCCGGTGCAGGGTGGCGTGCGGCAGCAGTCGGTGCAGGATGTGGGCGTTGGCGATCGGGACGATGGGATCGTCGGTGCCGGCGACGATCAGGGTGGGCTGGCGGATGGCGGGAAGCAGCGGCAGGCTGGTCCACACGGCACCGGCCAGCAGCTGATGCAGGTAGCCGATCGCCGATCCGGCGTGGGTCTGGGCGCCGAAGAGGGCGGCGATGTCGTGGCTGCGGTCTGCCGCGGTACCGCCGTAGATCCGGCCGGCGATCGCCGCCGCACGCCCGGGGTCGGTGAACCGGCGACCGGTGACCATCTTGGCGAGCACCCGGGGGTGCCCGGGCACCATGAGCGCCCCGGTGGCAGTGGCGACGAGCACGAGTCGCCGACACCGGCGCGGGTTCTGGAACGCGAACTGCTGGGCCAGCGCCCCGCCCCAGGACAAGCCGAGCACGTCCACCGTGCCGATACCGAGCCGGTCGAGCACCCGCCCCAGGAGCCGTGCAAGGTAGCCGAACCCGTAGGGCGCGAGCGCGGGCGGCGACCCCCCGGCGCCGGGGACGTCGAACCGGACGATCGTGGTGGCCGGATCGAGGGCGGCGACGAAGGGGTCGAGCACCTCGAACCCGGCGCCGATCCCGTTGCACAGCACCAGCGGCACTCCGAACCCGTGCCGGACCTGGACCCGGATGCGTTGCCGGCCCACGAGGATCTCGTGCCGCGTGGTACGAGCGCCGCCGGTCATCGGTAGACGATGACGACCTCGGCCACGCACACCGGCCGCACCCCGCCCCGGATCTCGTAGGTGAGCGTGAACACCGCCTCGATGCCGGCGGGCTTCTCCACCGCGGCGGTGAGGGTGACCGTGGCGCGCAGTTCCGATGCGACCGGCACCGGCGCAGGAAACCGGACCTTGTTCGTCCCGTAGTTCACTGCCATACCGAGGTCGTCGAAGACCAGTACCTCGGCGAGCACGATCGGCGTCAGCGACAGGGTGAGGTAGCCGTGAGCAATGGTGGTGCCGAACGGTCCGGCCGCGGCCAACTCGGGCTCGGTGTGGATCCACTGGTGATCACCGGTGGCGTCGGCGAACCGGCCCACCTGTTCCTGGGTGATCTCGCGCCAGTCGGTGCGGCCGAGTTCGCGCCCGACCAGATCGAGCAGCGCGCGCGGGTTGTCGAGTGTGGTGGTCATGATGTCGTCTCCTGGGGTCAGCTGTGGTGAACGTAGGTGCCCGGTGCGGCGTCGAGCGGGGAGTGGGCGGCACCGCCGACGGTGGTGGGGGCAGGAACGGTGGGGCCGCTGCGCGCAGCGAGCCAGGCGGTGTAGTCGGGCCACCACGAGTCTCGGGTGACCTCCGCGCGGTCGAGCCACTGCTCCGGGGTGTCCGCGTCGACGGTCCCGACCCGGAAGGACGCCTTGGGGTTTCCAGGGGGGTTGACCAGCGCGGCGACGTGCCCGCTGGTGGAGAGCACGAACCGGGTGTCGGCACCGCCCAGCAGGGCGGCGCTGCGGTAGCAGCCTTGCCACGGCGAGATGTGGTCGGCGATCCCGCCGATCACGTACGCGTCGGCGGTGACCGCGCCGAGATCGATCGGGGTACCCGACAGCTCCATCGTGCCGGGGGCGGCCAGCGCGTTGGTGACGCCGATGCGGACCAGGTCGCGGTGCAGGCCGGCGGCCATGCGGGTGGTGTCGGCGTTCCAGTGCAGCACGTCGAACGGCGCGGGCGGGCGGCCCTGCAGGTAATTGTTGACCCAGTAGCGCCACACCAGGTCGGTCGGGCGCAGCCAGGCGAACACCTCGGCCAGCTCGTCCCCGTCCAGGTAGCCCCTCGACTGCGAGCGTTCGATCGCAGTCGCGGCGGTGCGTTCGTCGAGGGCGGCGGCGGCGAACCCGGCCCGCGCCTGGTCGAGCACGGTCACCGCCAGGGTCAGCCCGGCAACCCGGTCGCCGTGTCCGGTAGCGGCCAGGTACGCGGCGGTCGTCGCGGCCAGGATCCCGCCCGAACAGCTGCCCTGCAGGTGCGTGCGGCCGGTCCCGGTGATCGCCTGGACGGCGTCCATCGCATCGACGATCGCCGTGACGTACGTGTCGAGGCCCCAGTCCCGGTGTTCGGCATGGGGGTTGCGCCAGGAGATGGTGAACACCTGCTGGCCCTGGGCGACGAAGTACTCGATCATGCTGCGGCCTGGGGCGATGTCGGTGATGTAGTACTTGTTGATCACCGGGGGCACCATCAACAGCGGCACCTCGTGCACGGTGGCGGTGTGCGGCGCATACTGGATCAGCTCGAGTACCGGGGTCCGCAGCACCACCGCCCCGGGTGTCACCGCGACGGTCTCGCCGAGGGTGTAGGCACCGGGTTCGACCATGGCGGGCACCCGCGGCTTGGTGGCCATGTCGCAGGCGAATGCACGCGCCCCGCGCAGCGCGGACAGTCCGCCGGTGTCGATGAGCGCCTTCCATCCGAGCGGGTTGAGTACCGGATTGTTGCTCGGCGCGAGACCCTCGACGAGGTTGTCGAGCACGAACCGCATCCGTTCGGTGTCGCGCCAGTCCAGGCCGGCGTCGGCGAGCAGGGCATAGGCGGTGTCGGCGGTGGCGAGGTAGGCCTGCATGCTGCGACGCAACCACGGGTTGTGCTGCCATGCCGGGTCGGTGAATCGCTTGTCGCCCTTGGCGGGTGCGCGGTCGGCGCGGCCGGCGGCGACGGCGGCGAGCTCCCTGGCCAGCGTTCCGCCGCGGTGCGCGAGCGTGCCGGGGCGCGCGGCCAGCCCGCCCGCGAGCCGGGCCCAGCCTCGATCGGGCAGCATCCGGCGGGCCAGACCGCGGGCCGAGCCGGCCAGCAGCAGGTCCACCGGCGCGGCGGGTTCGTCGGAACGGTGCACGGGCTCGGTGGTGGTGACGGTGGTGGTCATGCTCGGTTGCTGCTGCTTTCGAATGTGGGGATGGTGATGTCGCGACGCAGGATCTTGCCGGTGGGGCCCTGGGGCAGGGAGTCGAGGATCCAGACGTGGCGCGGATACTTGTAGGCGGCGACGCGCTGTCTGACGAATTTCACGATCTCGACGGGGTCGGCGCTCATGCCGACTCTGAGCGTGACCGCGGCGCCGATCTCCTCGCCGAGGGTGTCGTGCGGGATGCCGACCACCGCGGCCGCCGCCACGGCAGGATGCTCGTAGACAACCTCCTCGATCTCGCGGGGGTAGACGTTGAACCCACCGCGGATGATCAGGTCCTTCTTTCGGTCCACGATGTAGAAGTAGCCGTCGGTGTCCATGCGGCCGATGTCGCCGGTGGCGAACCAACCGGCCGCGTCGATCGCGGCCGCGGTCGCCTCGGGCAGGTTCCAGTAGCCCTTCATCACGTTCGGTCCCGCGATCTGGATCTCGCCGGGTCGGTCGGCCGGTACCTCGACACCGGAGCCGTCCACCACGCGCATCCGCACCCCCTCGATCGGGGTGCCGATCGAGCCCGTCTTGCGGACGCGGTCCGGGTGATTGAACGAGGCGACCGGCGAGGTTTCCGACAACCCGTACCCTTCCAGGATCACCGCGTCGAAGGTCCGCTCGAAGTCCTCGAGAACCGCCACCGGCAACGATGCACCGCCGGACACGCACACTCGCAGGCTCGCCGTCGCCGCCGCGTCGAATTCCTCTGCGACACCCAGCATCGCGGCGTACATCGTCGGCACGCCCTCGAACACGGTGACCCGGTCGCGGGCGATCACCTCGGGCGCGGTCCGTGGGTCGAAGCGCGGCACCAGGGTGAGCATGGCGCCCACGAGGACCGAGGCGTTGAGCCCGCACGTGAGTCCGAAGACGTGGAACAGCGGCAGTGCGCCCATCACCACGTCGTCGGCTCCGACCTGGATCAGGGTGCGGGCGGTCACCTCGGCATTGCCGGCCAGTCCGGCGTGGGTGAGTTCGGCGCCCTTGGGCTTGCCGGTGGTACCCGAGGTGTGCAGGATCACCGCGGTGTCCTCACCCGCCCGCGGCACCGGGGCGGCCTGCGCCGGCAGGTCGGCGATCAGCCGGGCGAGGGCGTCGTCGTCCACCAGCCACAACCGGGCGTCGGCCACATCGGCCGCAGCGCGGGCCTCCTCGGCGAACACCGGGGTCGCGAACAGCGCCGCCGCGGCGGTGTTCGTCAGGAAGAACTCGATCTCGCGGGCCTTCAGCAGCGGGTTCATCGGCACCGCGACCGCCCCGCGGCGCAGAATGCCGTAGAACACGATCGCGAACGCCGCGGTGTTGGGCAGCATCACCGCGACCCGGTCACCGGGTGCGATCCCCGCCCGTGCGAGCAGGGTTGCCACCCGCGCCGCGGCCGCGTCGAACTCCGCGAACGACAGCGTGTCCTCGCCGCACCGCAGGGCGGTCTTGTCGGGGTAGTTGCGCGCCGACACAACGAGATTGGTACTGAGGTTGGTCATGTGGTGGGTCTCCGGTGTGGTTCGAGAAAGGGGTCGTGGTCAATGGTCGTATCCGAGCCGGCGCGGGGCCGAGGGGGCACGCACAGCGCCGGAGCCCAGCGGATGGAGCCGAGCACCCAGGCCAGCCACGCGATGCGTGCGCCGGCGTCGAGCCGGGTGGGCCTCGGACGAGCGAGCCATTCGGTGGATTCGGCCGGGTGAGTGGTCGGCGCGGTGATGCTCACAGTCCGAGGTCCCGTCCGATGATCTCCTTCATGATCTCGTTGGACCCGGCCCAGATCTTGGTCACCCGCGCGTCCTTCCATGCCCGCGCAACCCGGTATTCGTTCATGAACCCGTAGCCGCCGTGCAGTTGCACGCAACTGTCGAGTATCTGGTTCTGCACCTGCGAGCTCCACCACTTGGCCTTCGCGGCGTCCACCGCGCTCAGCCGGCCTTCGGTATGCGCCTGCACGCACCGATCGACGAATGCCTGCGCCACCTCGAGCGTGGTGACCAGTTCGGCGAAGAGGAACTTGTTGTACTGGAACGAACCGATCGCCTGGCCGAACGCCCTGCGCTCCCGGGCATAGTCCAGAGTCTCGCCCAGGATCGCCTCGGCGTGCGCGAGATTCGACACCGCCGCGCAGATCCGCTCCTGCGGCAGCATTCGCATCATGTGCGCGAACCCGCTGTCGACCTCGCCGATCACGTTCGCCGCGGGGACCCGGACGTCGGTGAAGAACAGCTCGGCGGTGTCGGACTCCGGTTGACCGACCTTGTCCAGCTTGCGGCCCCGTTCGAAGCCCGCCATGCCGGTCTCGACTGCGAACAGGGTGATGCCCTTGGCCTTCTTCTCCGGGCTCGTCTTTGCTGCCACGATCACCAGGTCGGCGTGGTAACCGTTGGTGATGAACGTCTTGGAACCGTTGAGGATCCAGTCGTCCCCATCGCGTCGGGCCGTGGTCTTCAGCCCGGCCAGGTCCGATCCCGCGGCCGGTTCGGTCATCGCGATCGCCGTGACCAGCTCCCCGGTGCAGAACCCCGGCAGCCACCGCTGCTTCTGTTCCTCGGTGGTCAGCTCCACCAGATACGGCGCCACGATGTCGTAGTGGATTCCGAAACTCGACGCGATCGCCGCACTCACCCGCGAGAGTTCCTCCCCTACCACCGCGTTGAACCGGTAGTCCCCCGCCGCGCTGCCTCCGTACTGTTCGGGTACCTCCAAACCGAGTAGGCCGAGCTTGCCCGCCTCGATCCAGATCTCGCGGTCGATGAACCGCTGCTCGATGATCCGCTCGTGCTCCGGAATCAGGTGGCGTTGCGTGAAATCACGGACCGTGTCACGAAAGGCGAGGTGGTCGGCGGCGTAGATGGTCCTGGTCATCGGTCTTCCTGGTGGGGTGGCGACGGTGGCGTCCGAGCAGGCCGGGCAGGTGGCTGCGCCTGCCGGCTGCAGCGACGATCTCGGAGCTGGTGATGTGGCCCGTCGAGTGCGGGATTCGATCGAGAACCCATGCGGGTCTTCGGGTTGCGACTCCACAGTAGTGGAACCGCACTTCCCGCACTTATCCCTTCGGGTCGGCAAACTGTTCAAATCGGGACAGGAGCGTACCTGCGCCGATGGCATTGCCTGCCGCACGAATCCGACGAGCACCCCGCCGGCACGGGCGCCCGGTCGACGCGATCGTCCGACACCGTTCCGCCCCGCGCCGTCCACACCGCCCCGGAGGCGACGTCGCCATCTCAAGCCCGTCGATCGGACCGGATCCGGCTACAGCGTCTCGAAGTGAATAGTTGATGTCCCACCAGGAAAAGTAATACCGAGAACGGGCACGTAGTGTTAGGTCCATCACAAGAGGAGCAGGTCGGTGACCGACCCCACATCCCGAACCGACACAACCGAACGAACGTGAAAACTGTTGTACACCCAGTTATTTCGAGTTGACGTCAGGACGCGTGGGGCCCGGGACCGACGAGGGAGATCCGCGGGCGAACATCGTTCGTTTCCGCGAGCCACCCGACACCGTACTCCACCCCAATTCATCTAGGAGACAACGAAATGTCTGTCACGAGCGAGACGCCCCGGCGGGCACGAACGGTGATCCCTTTCCGGGTCGAGCCGTTGACCGCCACGATCGGCGCGGAGCTGTTCGACGTGAACCTGGGCGAGGTGTCCCGCGACGACGCGCTGTTCGCCGAGCTGCGGGCACTGCTGCTCGAGCACAAGGTGCTGTTCCTGCGCGGGCAGGACATCACCCGCGCCGAGCACGTCGCCCTGGCCGAGCGGTTCGGTCCGCTCGAGGATCACCCGGTGGCCGGCAGCGACCCCGACCATCCCGGCCTGGTGCGGATCTACAAGGACCTCGGCAGCCCGCCCGAGCACTACGAGAACGCCTACCACTGCGACGCCACGTGGCGGGCGAACCCTCCGATGGGTTCGGTGCTGCGCGCGGTGGAGATCCCGCCGGTCGGCGGCGACACCATCTGGGTGAACATGGCGCAGGCCTACACGCGGCTGCCGCAGTCGGTGAAGGAGCGGATCGAGGGACTGCGCGCCCGGCACAGCATCGAGGCCAGCTTCGGTGCGAACATGCCCGTCGAGGCACGCCACGCCCTCCACCGGCGGTTCCCCGACGCCGAGCACCCGGTGGTGCGCACGCACCCGGAAACCGGCGAGAAGATCCTGTTCGTCAACGCCTTCACGACGCACATCGTCAACTACCACACCCCCGACAATGTGCGCTTCGGGATCGACTACGCCCCCGGCGCCGGGGATCTGCTGCGCTACCTGATCAGCCAGGCCACGATCCCGGAATACCAGGTGCGGTGGCGCTGGACGAAGAACAGCGTCGCCATCTGGGACAACCGATCCACGCAACACTATGCGGTGCAGGACTATTGGCCCGCCGTCCGCAGGATGGAACGCGCCGGCATCGTCGGCGACCCCACCTTCTGAACCGCCCTCTCACCCTCCCCACTCTCACGACAACTCCGATCGGAGCATCACCATGCACTTCCACGACGACGCCCTGTTCCCCGAGAACCAGGAGAAGCTGGTCATCACCGTCGCCCCCTACGGCCCCGAGTGGGACATCGACGACTTCGCCGAGGATCTGCCACTGACCATGGACGAGCACGTGCAGAAGGCGGTGGACTGCTACGACGCCGGAGCCACCGTGCTGCACATCCACGTCCGTGAACTGGACGGCAAGGGCTCCAAGCGGCTCTCGAAGTTCAACGAACTGCTGGCACGGCTGCGCGAGGCGGTGCCCGAGATGATCCTGCAGGTCGGCGGCTCGATCTCGTTCGCCCCCGAAGGCGAGGGCGCGGACGCGAAGTGGCTCTCCGACGACGCCCGCCACATGCTCGCCGAACTCGACCCCAAGCCCGACCAGGTCACCATCGCGATCAACACAAACCAGATGAACATCGTCGAGCTGATGACCGCCGACGACATCGCCGGCACCTCCTTCGAGCGCCCCGAGGTGTACGAGGCCTACCGCGAGATGACCGTCCCGGCCGGGCCGGGCTGGGTCGAGGAGCACCTGCGCCGGCTGCAGGCCAACGGCATCCAGCCGCACTTCCAGCTCGCCGACATCGCCCAGCTCGAAACCGTCGAGCGGTTGATCCGCCGCGGCGTCTACACCGGCCCGCTGATGGTGACCTGGGTCGGTATCGGCGGCGGTTTCGACGGCCCCAATCCGTACAACATGATGGAGTTCGTCCGCCGCACCCCCGACGGCGCGGTGCTCACCCTGGAAACCCTGATGCGCAGCGTGCTGCCGGTCAACACCATGGCCATCGCAATGGGTCTGCACGCCCGCTGCGGCACCGAGGACACCCTGTGGGGCCGCAAGGGCGAGAAGATGACTTCCGTCGCCCAGGTCGAACAGCTCGTCCGCATCGCGAACGAACTCGGTCGTGAGGTCGCCACCGGCAAGGAGGCCCGCGAGATCTACCGCCTCGACGAGCACTACACCGACGCCGACGAGACCCTCGCCAGGATCGGCTTTGCGCCCAACCGCCGCCCCGGTCAGCGCGGCTTCACCCAGCACGCCTGACGCGGTATCCGCGTGACCGGTGGGCGCGACACCACAACCCGGTGCCGCGCCCCCGGGCACGCGAAATCCCGTCCCAGCCAACGTCATCGGTTCCACCTCGGCCGTCGAGCTCGTCCCCTCACCCAGATTCAGGAAGATCATGTCGTCTGTCACCACCACCGCGCCGGAGCGGCCCGCGGCCGTTTCGGCGCCGTCGCGCCGCAGCGGGCGATCCCGGTTCTACCCGTGGCTCGTGTTCGCGCTCACCTTCGGACTGCTGCTGTCGGACTACATGTCCCGGCAGGTCCTCAGCGCGGTGTTCCCGTTCCTGAAAGCCGAATGGGCGCTCTCGGATTCGCATCTCGCATCGCTGAACAGCGTGGTCGCGTTGATGGTGGGGTTGCTCACCCTGCCGCTGTCGATGCTCGCCGACCGGTGGGGCCGGGTGCGCAGCCTCGTCGTGATGGCCGCGTTGTGGAGCGTGGCGACCCTGCTGTGCGCGGTGGCGGGCTCCTACGAGCAGATGCTCGGCGCCCGGTTCCTGGTCGGGGTCGGTGAGGCCGCCTACGGCAGCGTCGGTATCGCAGTCGTGCTCAGCGTGTTCGCCCCGCGGCTGCGAGCCTCGCTCTCGGGTGCATTCATGGCCGGCGGTTCGTTCGGGTCGGTGATCGGCGTCGCATTCGGCGGGGTCGTCGCCGTACAGCTGTCCTGGCGCTGGTCCTTCGCGTCGATGGCGGTCTTCGGGCTGGTCCTGGTCGCACTGTTCTGGGCGCTGGTCAGTGAACGCAAGCTCGCCCGCCACGCCGTCGACGACGACGCGAACACCACCCACACCGCTGCGCCCGGCACGGCTGCACGTGCCCCGATCTCGAGCCTGTTCACCAACCCCGCGGTGCTGTGCGCCTACATCGGCGGCGGGCTGCAGATGTTCACCGCCGCCGCGCTGATGGCGTGGCTGCCCAGCTTCTTCGGGCGCTCCTACGGGCTGGCCGCGGACAAGGCCGCCGCGATGGCCGCGATCTTCGTGCTGCTCATCGGCGCCGGCATGATCGTGTGCGGCTTCGTCGCCGACCGGGCCGCCCGCATCGACCCGGCCCGCAAGTGGACGGTCGCGATCGCGATCAGCCTCGCCGCCGGAGTACTGCTCATCGTCGGGTTCCAGCTGCCGGTCGGCACCGCGCAGCTGGTGCTGCTCGGACTGGGCGCGTTCTTCTCCGCCGGCTCCACCGGCGCGGTCACCGCGATGGTCGCCAACCTGACCCACCCCACCGTGCGGGCCTCGGCGTTCGGCACCACCACCCTGGCCAACAGCCTGCTCGGGCTGGCTGCGGGCCCGTTCGTGGTCGGCGTCCTCGCGGACAAGATCAGCCTCGCCAATGCGCTGCAGCTCGCGCCGCTCGTCTACCTGGGGGCCGTCGTGGCGCTGCTGGTCGGCAAGCGCGTCTACCCCGCCGGCGTCCGCAAGCTCGCCACCGTGTCCGCCGCCTCCACGCAACGGACCGGAACCGAGCAGTGAACTCTCCCGAACCCGAGGCAGGCTACGGCCACCGGCCCGCCGCGGAGGATGCCGTCCGCGAGCTCGCCGAGGCTCCGCAGCTCCCACCGGTCCCCGTCGCGGGCTGACCCCGGACCGTGGCGGCGAACCCCCTGGGGTTCGCCGCCACGGTCGCCGTTCGACGTCGATCCCTGGTGAAGACCTCGGCGCGGCCGGATACCGTGGACCCGACACGGACAGGTCAGGGAAGCGCCGGATGATCACGCGAACGAGGTTCTTCTCCGTTCATCTCTCGAGGTCGGCGCGATCGGGTCCTCCCCCGGACCCGCCGCCTCCGCCGGCGCCGTCGAGCTGGTGAATTCCTGACTCAACGGCCTACGACGACAGCGCCCCCGTCGAAGAGAGGCGGGAAGCGCCGCAGGCCGAACCGATGCGTCGCATCGAGCGCCTCTTCGTACCACTCGCCGATCCCGGCGACCCGAGTGAGGACCTCGGCGCGGCCGGATACCGTGGACCCGACACGGACAGGTCAGGGGAGCGCCGGATGATCACGCGAACGAGATTCTTCTCCGTTCATCTCTCGAGGTCGGCGCGATCGGGGCCGCCCCCGGACCCGCCGCCTCCGCCGGCGCCGTCGTCGGGCCTGTGGTGGCAGCTGGTGGCCGTCGCCGTCCTGCTCGGTGGTCTGGTGGTCGCCCTGGCGCTGCAGACCCCGACGTCGAGCACCCTGTCCTACAGCGACTTCGTGGACCGGGTCGACGCGGGCACCGTCCAGCAGGTGACGATCGACGACCGCGGATCGGCCTACGGAACCCTCTCGGACGACACGGAATTCGTCACCCAGCTGCCGACCGCACTGAACCTCGCCGGGCTCGACGCGAAGCTGCGGGCGAAGCAGGTCCAGGTCAGCGCGGAACAGACCGACGACAGCCCGTGGGCCGCGATTCTGCTCAGCATGCTGCCCTTCGTCGTGTTCGCGGGGCTGTTGCTGTGGGTCGGCCGCCGGGCACAGCGCGCCTTCAGCGGCGGCGGCATCGGGGGCATGGGCGCGTTCGGCCGCTCGAAGGCCCGCGTGATCGAGGCGAACCGGCCGACCACGCGCTTCGCGGACGTCGCCGGGTACGACGGCGTCAAGCAGGAGGTCAGCGAGGTCGTCGACTTCCTGCGGGATCCGGAGAAGTACGCGGCCGCCGGCGCGAAGGGCCCCCGCGGGGTGCTGATGATCGGCCCGCCGGGCACCGGCAAGACACTGCTGGCCCGCGCGGTGGCCGGCGAGGCGGAGGTGCGCTTCCTGTCCGTCACGGGCTCGGAGTTCGTGGAGATGTTCGTCGGGGTCGGTGCCTCCCGGGTGCGGGACCTGTTCGAGCAGGCCCGCAAGAGCCCGCCGTCGATCATCTTCATCGACGAGATCGACGCCATCGGCAGCAAGCGCGGCGTCGGGACCTACGCCGGGAACGACGAGCGGGAACAGACGCTCAATCAGTTGCTGGCCGAGATGGACGGCTTCGACCAGAGCGTCGGCATCGTGGTGCTGGCGGCGACGAACCGCCCGGAGGCGCTCGATCCGGCCCTGCTGCGGCCGGGCCGGTTCGACCGCACGGTGGTGATCCCCCTGCCCACCCAGTCGGAACGGGCCGCGATCCTGGCGGTGCACCTGCAGGGCAAACACTTCGGACCCGACGTCGATCTGAGCGTGCTCGCCCGGGCCACCCCGGGCTTCTCGGGTGCGGATCTGGCGAACCTGGTCAACGAGGCCGCCATCAATGCCGTCCGGGACGACCGCACCGTCATCTGCGCCGACGACTTGTCGTCCGCGCGTGACCGCCTGCTGCTCGGACGCCGCGAGAGCGCCAATGCCCTGCTCCCCGACGAACGGACCTCGGTGGCGGTCCACGAATCGGGCCACGCGTTGCTCGCGGCCCTGTGCCCGCACGCCGACCCGGTGGCGAAGGTGACGATCCTGCCCGCGGGCATGGCCCTGGGATCGACCCAGCAGCTACCCGAGGTCGAACGCCACCTCTACAGCGAGGGATATCTCAACGACCTGCTCACCGTCCGGGTCGGGGGGCGGGCCGCGGAGCTCGTCGTGTTCGGGGAGGGGTCGACCGGTGCCGCCGACGACCTGAGCGGCGCGACCCGCATCGCCGTGCGCATGGTGCGGGAATTCGGGCTGTCCGAAGCGTTCGGCCCGGTGGGGTACGGGTCGGGCGACCCCAACTACCTGCATGCCGACACCAGTGAGCGCAGCCTCGTGCGGCCCTACTCGGAACACACCCAGCAGCTCGTGGACCGCGAGGTCGCCCGGCTGCTGCGGGCCGCCGAGGAACGGGCCGTCGCGCTCCTGACGCAGCACCGGGCGGCGCTGGACCGGCTGGCCGCGATCCTCGTCGAGGAGGAGACCGTCGACGGCGAGGTCGTACTCGACGTGCTGCGGGCGGAGGCGGACGGCGCCCGGCCGCAGCGCCTCGGCACCACCTGAGCGGCGCGCGGGCCGGATCGCACTGTGCCGACATGATTTGCCGCGCCGACATGATTTGCCGCGCGGTGGGGAAACCGGTCTGCATGGCACCTCTCCCCGACCCCGCGACGATCCGGCGCTACCGCATCCATGCGACCCCCGACGGTCACCGGTGGGTGATCGGCACCCACGATCCGTCGCTCGGCATCGATTTCGGGCCGGGCCCGGAGGCGGAGGCCTGGGCGCGGGAGGCCTGCGCCGACCTGGAATCTCCGCCGCCGCAGAACCTGTACAACTGGCGGCCGGTGCCCCCGGGGCTCACGGGCTCGCGGTTCGGGCCCGACCGGGGCATGCCCGGGCCGAGGAGATGACCGCCGGCATGCGCCTACCGTAAACGAGGTGGACGCCCGTGCTCTCGTCACCACGGCCCGCGTCGCCCGGCTGGCCACGACCGGACCGGACGGGCGGCCGCACCTCGTGCCGATCGTGTTCGCGCTCGTCGGCGACGCGCTCTACACCTGCGTCGACGACAAGCCGAAGACGACGAGACGGTTGCGGCGCCTGCGCAACATCGAGAACGACCCGCGGGTGGCGGTGCTCGTCGACCACTACGACGACGACTGGTCCCGGCTGTGGTGGGTCCGTCTCGACGGCACGGCCACCGTCCACGATCCGCGCTCGGAGCTCGGCTCGGCCGGTCTCGCGGCGCTGGCCGTCAAGTACGCGCAGTACCGCGCGGCGCGCCCGTCGGGACCGGTGCTCCGGATCGACGGGCTGCGCTGGCGGTCGTGGTCCGCGGGCGGCGGCTCAGCCGATCGGGCGACGCCACGGCCCGGTGATCGCGAGGGTCAGGCCGGGTGACTGGATGTTGACGAACAGGGTCCTGCCGTCGGCGCTGAAGGCGGGCCCGCAGAACTCGCTGTCGTTGAGTTCGTTGCGTGCGATCGTGAACGGCTTCCCCTCGGCGGTGACGCCGATGAGGTGGCTGATGCCGTCGCCGTCCTCGGCGAGGATCACCCCGCCGTACGGCGAGACGGTGATGTTGTCGGGACCGTCGTAGTTGCCGGTGTCGACGGACGGGTCGGGGTTGACCCCGAACAGCGTCTTCAGCGTGACCGTCTGCGAGGCCGGATCGAAGAACCACACCTGGCCGTCGTGTTCGGCGATGCTGCCGTCGCTCGTGCGGGCGTAGCTGGCGACGAAGTAGGCGCCGCCGTCGCCCCACCACTGGCCCTCGAGCTTGCGGCTGCGGGTCACCTGGTCGGCGGCGAACTGCTCGCGCACCGGTGTGGTGGCGGCGTCGCGGTCGGGGACGTCGACCCACCGCACGGTGTAGCGCACCCCCGGCTCGGTGGCCTGCGACAGGTCGGGCACGTGCGCGCCGCCGTCGAAGCAGGCCATCGCCTGCAGGCTGCCCGCGGTGTCGCCGCCGGGCGACTGGGCGAGTTCACGCAGGGCACCCGGCCCGCCCCGGAAACCCTGCGGGGGCGTCCACCGGTAGAACAGGCCGTTGGGCTCGTCGGCGTCCTCGGTGAGGTAGATCGCGCCGGTGGCCGGGTCCACGGCGACCGCCTCGTGCGCGTACCGGCCGAGGAACTTCAGCGGCACCGGGCTCTTGCCGCGGTTGGCGTCCTGGCTCGCGGGGTCGACCTCGAACACGTAGCCGTGATCGAGCGTGAATCCCTTCGAGCCGGCCCGGTCCTCGGTCTCCTCGCACGTCAGCCACGTGCCCCACGGGGTGATGCCGCCGGCGCAGTTGTTCACGGTGCCGGCGAGGCTGACGTACTGGCCGGTGCGCTGCCCGTTCGGGCTCACGGTGACGGTGGTGGTGCCGCCGCGTGCGCCGGGGTCGTAGGTCAGGCCGTCGACGACGGGCACGCCGAACGGCTCGTCCTTGCCGATCTAGTGGTTGGTCACGATCGTGGAACCGTTGCCGTGCGCGAACACACCGTTGGCGTCGGGATCGCTGGGGACGGGCGTGCCGTCGTCGAGGGTCGTCTCCCCGGAGCGCGACACCACGGTGTACGAGAACCCTACGGGCAGAGCGAGAATGCGCTGGGGATCCGGGACGAGCGGGCCGTAGCCGATCGCCCCGCCGGGGACTGCGGACGCGAGTCCGGGGCGGACGAGCGCCTCGACGCTGCCGGCGAGGGCCACGCCGAGGCCGGCCAGTGCGGTGCGCCCGAGGAATCCCCGGCGGTTCAGTGGTGCCGTCGTCACTGTTCTCGATACCTCCATCGATGCGGTCGGGTCCTCCGGACCGTAGGTGCCGGAAAGCCCGGTTCCGTGGCCGGCGGGTGACCGCGAATCGAACCGGAGGCGAACGTCGCGGGGGCGGTCAGGCGACGTCGGAGTCGACGGGCAGCCCGGCGAGTCGCCACTCGAGCACACCGTCGGCGGCGCGCCGGGCCGGCACACCGTGGGTGCGCAGCAGCCGGACGGCGTCGTGGGCGAGCACGCAGTACCGGCCGCGGCAGTAGGCGACGATCTCCCGGTCCGCCGGCAGGTCGGCGAGCCGCTCGGTCAGCTCGTCCAGCGGCACGTGCAGTGCGCCGGGCAGGTGCCCAGCGGCGTACTCGGCGGCGGGGCGCACGTCGAGCAGGACCACCTCGCCTGTCTCGAGGCGGTGCAGAAGTTCCTCGGTGTCGACGGCGGCGGTGTCGTCCGGGCCGAGGTAGGCGCGCCGGGCGAGCTCGGTGTGCGGGCGGTGCCGCTGGGCCACGCGACGCAGGGTGTCCCACAGTTCGGCGACGTCGTCCCCGGCGAGCGAGTAGAAGATCCGTTTGCCGTCGCGGCGGGACCGCACCAGCCCGGCCGCGCGCAGGGTCTGCAGGTGCGCCGAACAGGTGCTCACGCCGAGCCCGGCGGCGGCGGCGAGCTCGTCGACGCTGCGCGGTCCCTGCGCGAGCAGGTCGAGCAGTTCCAGACGTGCGGGATTGCCGAGCACCTTGCCGACGGCGGCGAACTCGGTGTACAGCGCGTCCTTGGCGGCTCGGTCAGCCACGGGTGGGTCCTTCCTGTGGGGCGCGGGTGGGCCGGGGATGCGTTTCGTACATGCGCACCGCGACGACCAGTCCGGACAGGGCGGTCAGCGCGGCCACGACCCACACGGCGGCGTGGATGCCGAACGCGTCGGCGACGACACCGGCCAGCAGGGCGCCGGCCGCGAAGCCGCCGTCGCGCCAGAGCCGGTACACGCCCACGGCCCGGGCCCGCCAGGCGGGATGGGCGACGTCGCCGATCGAGGCGAGCAGGGTCGGGTAGACCAGCGCGGTGCCCGCGCCGAGCGCGGCCGCGGCGATCGCCCACGGCAGGAAGGAGTCCGAGACGGCGATCACGGCCAGGGCGAGCGCCTGCAGCCACATGCCGGCGACGATCATCCACTTGCGGCCCCACCGGTCCGACAGTGCACCGGTGGCCAGCTGGCCGACTCCCCACACGGCCGGGTACAGCGCCGCGAGGATGCCGATCCGGCCGACGGACAGGCCGGCCGCGGCGAACAGGATCGGGAACAGCCCCCAGGCGAGGCCGTCGTTGAGGTTGTTGACCAGCCCGGCCTGGCTGGCCGAGGACAGGGCCGGTTCCTTGAAGCTGGTCTGGACGAGCACCTGCCGGTCGGTGAGCTTGTCGTGCAGGTGGTCGTGGCGTCCGTCGGCGCGGGCGACGTGGCCGACGGCCTCGAGACGCGCGTATTCGCGGGTCTCCTTCACGGCGAGGGTGGACAGTCCCAGACCGAGAGCCGCGAAGGCGATGCCGAGCAGGAAGGGCGCGGGCCGCAGCCCGTAGGCCTCGGCCAGATATCCGGTGGCCAGCGCGGTCGCGGCGACGGCGGCATACCCGGCGGCCTCGTTCAGTCCCATCGCGAATCCCCGCCGGGCCGGGCCGACGAGGTCGATCTTCATCACCACGGTGGTGGACCAGGTCAGTCCCTGGCTGATGCCGAGCAGCACGTTGGCGAAGATCACCCAGCCCCACGAGGGTGCCCAGATGAGCAGCAGCGGCACCGGGAGGGCGACCAGCCACCCGGCGACGAGCACCGGTTTGCGCCCGTACCGGTCGGAGAAGGTGCCGGCGAAGTAGTTGGTGATCGCCTTCGACAGGCCGAAGACGAGGATGAACGACAGCCCGGCGGTGTAGGCGCGGATGCCGAATTCCTCCTCGGCGAGCAGCGGCAGCACGGTGCGTTCCTGACCGAGCATGCCGCCGACGAGCGCGTTGACGACCACCAGCAGGGTGAACTGGGCGAGGTTGCGGCGCAGGCCCAGTCCGATCTGCTTGTCGGGCGGGGCGGTGGGTGGCGTGGGGGTGTTCATGAGCGCCTTCCGGGACCTGTCGTATGACCGTACGATACGACATTCTACGGAATTATGGAATGTCCCGGAGTGTCCGCCGCGGTCCGCTCACGACCGCGGAGCCCCGGCGTGCCCACAGCGTCACCGCGGCCGCAACCCAGATCGCGGAGAACCCCGCCGCGAGCCACCACCCCGCGTGCGCGAGGTCCACGCCCGCGGCCCAGGACGCGACGGGCTGATACCCCGGCAGCAGTTCGTCGACCGCGGACAGCGTGATGATCGCGCCGAGCACACCGGCGGCGACCACGGACACGGCGGTGACGACGACGTTGAACATCTGCCGATCGCGGCTGGGGATCTGCGCCGATCCGTACATCCGCACCATGGCGATCCCGTTGACCCCGTCGACGGCGGTCATCCCGGCCGCGAAGCACAGCGGCAGGCACAGCACCAGCCAGGTGGCGGCGCCCGAGAGGCTCGCCGTCACCGCGAGCGCGATCAGACCCACCGACGAGGCGGTGTCGAAACCGAGACCGAACAGGAAGCCCAGGACGTAGACGTGGCGGGGATGACGCACCCGTCGCAGCGGCGCCGACAGGACCCGCGCCGCCGCGGACGAGTGCACCTCGTCGGTACCGCAACGTCGGGCGGCGAGCGTGCCGCGCAACGCAACCGCGTTGACCCCGGCGACGAGCAGCAGGAAGCCGCCCGCCACGGCGGCACCGAAGGTCCCCAGGGCGGTGGCGGTCGCACCCTCGCCCGCCAGCAGACCGGTGGTCGACCCGATCCCGGCGACGACCGCCGACGTCGCCAGCAGCACGACGCTGCTGTGGCCGAGACTGAACGCCAGCCCCACCCCCACGGGGCGGCGCCCCTCGGCGACGAACTTGCGGATCGCGTTGTCGATGCCCGCGATGTGGTCCGCGTCGAGTGCGTGTCGGGCGCCCAGACCGTAGGCCGACAGGGCCACCCCGAGGGTGAGCGCGTCGCCGGCCGTGAGACGGGCCAGACCGAGCAGCCCGAAACCGAGCGCGTGGACCAGGACGACCGCGGCCACCGTGGCGGCGACACGCACCCGGGCGGGGGCGTGGGTGCGGACGTCCGAGCGCACGTAGTGCCACGGCGGCGAACCCGGTTGCGGCATCCCGGTCTCCCTTCTCCGGTCGTCTGTCGAAACTCACCGCGATGCCGGCGTGGGCCGACCGCGAGTGCACGGGCACACCCGCCGCGGGCGATCGAGGTGGGTCAGCGCAGGCTTTCCGCGTGCCGGACCGTCGTCTCCAGGTGCCGATCGACGCTGCGCAGGTCGAGTCGCGCGTCGGCGAGGAGGTCGAGGATCTCGAGGAGCGCGGCTTCGGCGGAGTCGCCGTGGGAATGCCGGTCGATGCGTCCGAACTCCTCGCTGAGCTCCTGGATCCGCCGGTCGAACCCGTGCAGATCCGCACGCAACTGCGAGGCCTGCCGGGCCAGCTCGGGAGTACTCATGGGCGGGACCGTCCTTCGAGTCGACGCGCGGGGTGTGCCCCCATCGTGGTGGACCGGGAGAGCCGGCGCCACGGATTCGGCCCGCGCCGGTTCGACCGGATCGACCCGCGGAATCACCTGTGCGATCCTTGCCCGAGTGGGATAATCACCGCCGAGCTACCGGTAATGCACCGCGGGGAGGCGTGGGGAGATGGATCCGGGACGGCAGAGCTTCGGTGTGCACAGGTGGTCGGACGAGCATCTGGATCGGCTGGTGGGAGAGAACCCCACGGACGGCGTGCTCGAGCGGAGCGGCCAGGTCCACGCCGCCCGGATCGAAGCGGCCCGCAGACGCGACGGCGGAACGTTCGACTGGACCGGCCTCGTCGAGGACCCCACCGATCCGGATCGCCGCCTCGATCCCCTGGTGCTGTCCCTGCCGACCGGCGTGACCGAAGAGCAGGTGCACGCGGCCCTGCTGGGCCGGGCGCGCGTCCTGTACGGGCCGCACGTGCTGATCGGGCACGTCTGCGCCCGCGACTGACCGCCGGGCTCACGGGCCGTCGAAGGCCGTGAATCCCACCTCGGACAGCGACGTGCGGAAGCGGTCCCCGGCCGGTCCGAGCCGGGTGATCCACACCAGCACCTCCGACATCGGTGCCGCCGTCGCCGCCACCGGGATGCGCGTGATGCCCTCGTCGAGCGTGGCGGTGCCGACCACCTGGGACAGGTGGAGGGGACCGCCCCCGGCCGGGGCCGTCCGGATCTCGACGCGCGAACCGGCGCTGAGACTGTCGATCCACACCTCACCGAGCCGCACCGGTTGCGCGAACGCGACCGTCAGACCCAGTCCGGCCCGTCCCGCGGGGAGCTGACGCGGATACAGTTCGGTGCTCCACGCCGTGTTCGGGTTCCCGTCGACCGCCAGGTCGGCCGTCACGGCGTTGTCCGCCGCGCCCTCCTGCGCATGGGCACGCACCGCGCGGGGGACGACGGGGCCGGCGGTCCCGCCCTCCGTCGGGGGCGACGCGGCGGCGACCACCGGAAGCGTCGCCGGCGATGCCGACTCGGCACGCGGTCCGCTCAGCGCGGTGCCGGCCACCCAGCCGACCGCCGCGAGACACGCCACGCCCACCAGCGCCACCACGGCCGGCACCGCCGCACTGCGACGGGCGGTGGCCGGGGGCGGCTCCGGCTCCCGTGCGGGTGCCGCGGTCTCGGCCACCGGTTCCGGACGGTGCGGCGGCGCCCCCGGCAGCAGCCGTCCCAGCCGCTCGGCGAACACTGCTGCAGTGCACACACTTCCGTCGACCGCCTCGTCGGCCAGTGCCCGCATCGCCGGTGCACCACCCCGGTCTCCGAGCATGCACCTCAGGGCCGCGCCGAGACCGGCGACGTCGGTCGTCTCGTCCGCGCCGGGCAGCGTCGCGGGGAAGGCCAGGACCGCGGCGCCGGACTCGTCGACCCGGATGCGCACCGGATCGTCGAGGCCCAGGATCGTCGACTGCCGGTGCGCGGCACGCACCGTCTCGGCCAGACGAAGCATGATGCGCGCCGCGGCGGCCGGATCGGGACGGTCCCCGGCGACGTCGGGCAGCGACCGGCCTGGCGTCCATTCGGACACGACCACGCAGCAAGCGGAGTGGTCGGCGACATCGAAGACACGGGCCGCCGCTCCCACCCGTCCGAACGCGGCCGAGGCCGTGCGCGCACACAGCGCGTGGAAGAAGGCACCGTCGTCGCCCGCCGGTCGCGGGGCGACGGTCAGCGCGACGGTGCGGTTCATGACGGTGTCGTGTCCGCGCCAGCACTGCAGGCCGTCGACCGTTCCGTGCCGATCGACCAGAACATAGCGTCCGTCCGCGACGCGCGACCCGGCCGCCGGCTGCCGACTCGGCGGCCCACCCGGAGCCGCACCGTCGTTCTCGGTCATCGACGATCCCCTCCCCGGATCCGGGTCCCTGGCCGTCATTGTCCATCGCGGCGCTGCCGGAAGTGCACGATTTCGGTATCGGCGCGCCGGTCGGCAGTTGCCGCGTCCGTCTCACCGATCCTCGGCCGCGCGGCGTTCCGGCAACGCGCGGAGACGATCGAGCAGGCGCGCGAAACCGTCGTCGCCCGACGGTTCCGCCGGCGGGTCGATCGCCAGGCCGTCGCACAGCCCGCCGTACCAGGAGCCGAGGACCTCCGGCAGCTGCGCGTAGGTGCCGCACGGCACGAGGGCGTGCAGGACGTCGTCGCTCATCAGCGGGGCCATCTCCGCCCAGCGCCGGTCCCGGGCGAGCGCACCGAGCCGCTCGCCGAGACCGGCGAGACCGTGCATCTCCAGGGTGCGCCGGTAGGCGGGGGTCGAGTACAGGAACGCGAACTCCGAGCGTGCGGCGTCGGTGGCGGCGGCGACGGCGGCGTCGTCGCGTCCGGTGATCGGTTTGGGGACCACCACGACGCGGGGACCGCCGTCGCCCCGGCCGGCGCGGGCGGCGCCCTCCCGCAGTGCCGGCAGGACCCGCTCGCGCAGGAACAGCGGATGCGAATTCGTGGGGTGGGTGACGAAGCCGTCGGAGCGCTCCCCGGCGAGCACGCACATGCGGCGGTTGACCCCACCGGTCCACAACTGCGGGGCCGCGACATCGAGCGGGCCGGGCCGGAAGTACGGCTGCAACCGGTCGAACGTGTAGTGGGTTCCGCTGTGCGACAACGGATTGTCGGTGGAAAACGCGTCGAAGATCGCCCGCAGGGAGTCGAGGTAGTCACGCAGCTGCGCGGCGGGATCGCTCCACGGCATCGAGAAGCGGCCCACGATGTTGCCGCGGACCTGCGTCGCGATCCCGAGCTGGAAGCGGCCCCCGGAGAAGCGGGCCAGCTCCCAGGCGGAGTAGGCGGTGACCATCGGGCTGCGGGCGAACGCCACGACCATGCTGGTCCGCACCGTCAGCCGCGAGGTGTGCTCGAGCGCCAGGGCGCACACCGCGAACGGATCGCGCACCGTCTCCGACACGTGCACGGTGTCGTATCCGAGGGCCTCGATCCGGCGAACCCGCTCGGCCACCCGGCTCAGCGGCGTGTCCGCCGGCAGTGATGCCACCACTTCCATCTCGGGACCTCCGTGTCGATCAGAAGACGACGATCCCGCGCAGGTTCCGTCCCTCGTGCATGTCGGTGAAGCCCTGCGCGATGTCGTCGAGCTTGTAGGTGGCGGTGACCAGTTCGTCGAGCTTCAGCTTGCCCGAGGTGTACAGCTCGATCATCCACGGGATGTCGGCGGTCGGGGCCGAGGCGCCGAACAGCGAACCCTGCAGCCGCTTCTGGTACAGCACCAGCTCCATCGGGCTGACGGGGATTCCCACGTCGCTCATCGCGCCGAGACCGGTGACCACGCACGTGCCGGCCTTGCGGATCGCGGCGAACGCCTGCGCGATGTGCTCGCCGGTCGTCACGCCCACGGTGACGATCGCGGCGTCGGCGCCCTGACCGTCGGTGCAGGAGCGGGCGATCTCCGTCGCCTCGGCCATGTCGGCGACGGCGTGCGTCGCACCGAACCGCAGCGCGCTCTCCCGCTTGAACGGCACCGGGTCGACGGCGATGATCCGGGCCGCGCCGGCGTGGGCGGCGCCCTGGACGGCGTTGATGCCGATGCCGCCGACGCCCTGCACGATCACGGTCTGCCCCGGATACACCTCGGCGGAGTTGACCGCCGCGCCCCAGCCGGTGCCCACCCCGCAGCCGAGCAGGCACAGCTTGTCCAGCGGCAGGTCCTTGTCGACCTTGATCGCCGAATCGACGCTCACCGTGGTGTATTCGCTGAAGGTGGACAGGCCGCAGGTCTGCGCGACCGGTGCCCCGTCGAGACTGAGCCGGAAACTCGCCGGGTCGTCGGGCCGGCTGCCGGTCATGATCGCCGCACCCCGGTCGCACAGGTTCTGCAGTCCCTTGGCGCACCACCGGCACCGGCCGCACGCGGCGAGGAACGAGAACACGACGTGGTCGCCTTCGCTCCAGCCGGGTGTCTCGGGCCCGACCTGCACGACGACGCCGGCGCCTTCGTGGCCGCCGCAGATCGGGTAGCTGCCGACCGCGTGGTCGCCGGTGGCGATGTGGTCGTCGGAGTGGCACAGGCCCGCCGCCACCATCTGCACCGTCAGTTCGCCTCGCCGCGGCTCGTCCAGTTCGAGGTCGGCGATCTCGTACGTGCCGGGTGCCTGGCGGATGATCGCGCCACGGGTTCTCATCGGGTTCCTTCGGATGGGTGGGACGGTGGCCGGGTTCGGTGCACCGTCAGGGGGTGACCTGGGCGTCCATCGCGGCGCGGTAGCCGTCGCCGTACGGCGGCAGCATCCCCCACTCGCGGCGCGGATCCTGGTCGGGGGCGACGAACACCGTTCGGGCGTGGCTGAATTCGAGGAAGCCCTCGCGGCCGTTGTAATGCCCCGTGCCGGAGGCACCGATCCCGCCGAACGGCGCGTCGAGCATGCCCGGATGCATCATCACGTCGTTGATCGTCACGCCCCCGGAGGTGGTGGATTCGACGACGGTGCGCTGCTCGTCGTCGTCCTTCCCGAAGTAGTACAGGGCCAGCGGTTTCGGCCCGGCGTTGAGCTGCGCGATCACGTCCGCGAGGTCGTCGTAGGTGCGCACGACCATGGCCGGTCCGAAGATCTCCTCCTGCGAGATCGCCGCGTCCGCCGGCGGGTCGACGACCAGCCGCAGGGGGCGGCGCCGGTCGGTCGCGTCGATCGGTTCCGCCGGCACGGTCTCGATGCGTGCCCCCCGCTGTTCGGCGTCGCGGATGTAGCCGTCGATGCGTGCCGCGTGCCGCTCGGTGACGACGGCCGTGGCGTCGGCGTTGCCGGCGGCGGTGGGCAGCAGTTCGAGATACGACGCGCGGACCGCGGCGACAAACGGCTCGAGGCTCTCCGACGGGACGTACACGGTGTCCGGGTTGACGCACAGCTGACCGGCGTTGGTGGCCTTGCCGACCGCGATCCGGTAGGCGGCGGCGGCGAGGTCGGCCGAACGCCCGACGATCGTCGGGGACTTGCCGCCGAGCTCGAGCGTGACGGGCACCAGGCTGCGGGCGGCGTTCTCCAGCACCGAGCGGCCCGCGGCCTGGCCGCCGGTGAACACGATGTGGTCGAACGGCAGTGCCGTCAGGGCCTGCGCCACGTCGGGACCGCCGGTGACGACCGCGACGTCGGCGGGGTCGAGGAACTCGGCGGCCGCCTCGGCCAGCACCTGTGCGGTGCGGGGGACGAGTTCGGACGGCTTGAGCACAGCCCGGTTCCCGGCGGCCAGCACCCCGGCGAGCGGGCTCAGGAGGGTGAACACCGGCGCGTTCCAGGTTCCGATGACCGCCACCGACCCCTTCGGCTGGTACTGCACCGAGGCGGTGGCGCCCAGCTGGTCGTACGGGGCGAAGACCGACCGCTGCTCGGGCTGCATCCACTCCTCGAGGTGGTCACGCGAGTACTTCAGCGCGGTCAGCGAGCCGAGCACGTCGTTGACGGTGGAGTACCCCGGGTGGCGGCCACCGAAGTCGGCGTCGATCGCCTCGACGATCCGCCCGCGGCGGGCGACGAGCATGTCGATCACCCGCTGGATCCGGGCGCGGCGCTGCGCCGCGGAGCTGGTCCGTCGTGCGCGAAACTCCCTCTGCTGGTTCTCGAGCAGCGCGTGCACGTCGGTGCCGATGGTTGCGGTCATGGCGCGGATGCTATGGGCGGTGCCGGCCGGTCCCCGGCGCAGTCCCGTTGAGCGAGACCGCCACCCGCTCAGTCGGTGGCGACGTACGCGCACCCCTCCCCCGTGCCGGGGGCACGTCGGTCCCGCCGGGTCCACAGCACCCCGTCACCCGGGGTCGGCCCCTGCCGGACCAGTTCGCGTTTGAGGATCTTGTTGGTGGCGGTCACCGGCAGGTCGGGGGCGATGCGCACGTGGCGGGGCCAGGCCTTCGGCGACAGATCGGGTTGCGCGGCGAGGAACTCCTCGAACCGGTCGGGGGTCAGCTCGGCGCCGTCCCGCAGGACGAGCGCGGCCATCACCTGATCGCCCACGTGCGCGTCGGGCACGGCGTAGACGGCGACGCGGCTCAGCGCCGGGAGCCGCTGCAGGATCCGCTCGATCGGGGCGGCGGTCAGGTTCTCGCCGTCGACCCGCATCCAGTCGGCGGTGCGGCCGGCGAGATAGATCCAGCCGTCGGCGTCCTTGTAGGCGAGATCGCCGGACCAGAACATGCCGTGCCGGAGTCGCTCGTCGGTGGCCTGCGGGTCGTTGTAGTACCCGGAGAAGAACCCGGCGCCGTGGGTGTTGACGAGTTCGCCGATCGCCTCGTCGGCGTTGAGCAGGGCGCCGGTGTCGTCGAACTCCGCGGCGGGGCATTCGGTGACGGTGGCGGAGTCGTACACGGCGACGCCCTCGAGACCCCGGCCGATCGAGCCGCGCGGGGTGCCCGGTTCGCGGGTGACGATGACGGCGTTCTCGGTGGATCCGAAACCGTCCCACACGGTGCAGTCGAACCGACGCGCGAACTCCTCGATGTCGCGGTCCGTGGCCTCGTTGCCGAACGCCACCCGCAGCGGGTTGTCCCGGTCGTCGGGCCGCTCCGGGGTGGCGAGCACGTAGGCGAGGGGTTTGCCCACGTAGTTCATGTACGTCGCGCCGTAGCGGCGGACGTCGCCGAGGAACCGGGACGCCGAGAACGTGGCCGGGGCCATCGCCGCGCCGCTGCCGACGCCGACGCTCCACCCGGCGAGCACGGCGTTGGAGTGGAACAGCGGCATCGACAGGTAGCACACATCCCGGTCGGTGATGCCGAACCGCCCGATGAGGTTCTGGCCGGCGAACAGCACCATCAGGTGCGCGACGCGGACCGGTTTCGGGTCGCCGCTCGTGCCGGAGGTGAAGATCATCATGAACGTGTCCATCGCCTCGGCCTCGCGGTGCGGGCGCAGCTCGCCGGCGCCGGCGAGCAGATCCGCCCACTCGGGCGTCGACGTGTCGAGGATCCGCACCCCGGGTAGGTCGAGGCCGTCGAGCAGCGGCCGGTGCTGCCGATCGGTGACGACGATCTGGCAGTCGGCGCGCGAGATGTCGCGGGCCAGACCGTCGCCGCGACGGGTGGTGTTGATGCCGCACAGGACGTATCCGCCGAGTCCGGCCGCGGCGAGGGCCTCGAGCATGTCGGGGGTGTTGCCGAGCACGGTTCCCACGTGCATCGGGCGGTTCGGGTCCGCGAGGGTGAGCAGCGCGGCGGCCTGGGCGGACGCACGACCGAGGTGCTCCTGCCACGTCCAGGCGCGGTCGCCGTACACCACGGCGGTGCCGGTCTGGCCGAGTCGCGCGCGCAGTGCCTGCTGGACGGTGTCTGCCACGGTCTCACCTCGTCGTCGTGGGGTCGGTGGTCAGGTGCCGGGACAGGAACGAGATCTGGTGCGCGACAGCAGCGTCGAACCATTCGTGCCCCGGCCAGACGCCGAAGTGGTCGCACGGGTAGTGGCGGACCTCGGCGCGGCCCCGCTCGGCGGCGAGCGCGGCGGCGCGCGGCGGCGCACTGCGGTCGAAGTCGGCGATCTGGACGAGCAGCGGGCAGCGCAGCCCGGCGGCGTCCTTGCCGGGACGGTAGGTGCCGAGTTCGAGTGCGATGCGGGCGTCGATCTCGTTGCGCCACGTCGGTCCGGCCAGGACGGTGTAGTCCTCGAAGTAGCCGTCGAGGGTGAGTGCCGCGGTCTCCCCGGGCCGGCCGACGACCGGGATGGTGACGGGTCCGCGGCCGGTCCGCGTCGAGACCCGGCTGCGAGCGCCGGTGGCCGCGGACCGCATCATCGTCCGTGCGGAGTGGTGCCGGCCGGCCAGCCGTCCCGCGGCCGGTCCGTCGACCAGCGGGGTGACGGCGACGACGGCGGCGACGTCGGAGCGGTGGGCGCCGACGGTGAGCACATGCCCACCGGAGAGCGATACTCCCCAGAGCACCAGTCGATTCCGGTCGACACCGTCGAGCGCCGCGGCCGCGTCGAGGGCTGCCCGGTAGTCGTCGGCCTGGCCGCGCAGGTCGACCCGTTGCCGCGGCGTGCCGCCGGAGGCGCCGAACCCGCGGTAGTCGAAGGCGACGACGTCGAGGCCGGCGTCGGCCAGGCGATCGGCGAACTCGCGGAGTCCGGAATCCTTGGTGCCGCCGAGGCCGTGCGCCATCACGACCGCCGGCCGTCCGTCGTCGCCGGTGAACGCGTCGCCGCGGCCGGGGAAGTGCCAGGCGTCGCAGTCGGCGTCGCCGGAGCGGAAGGTCAGGTTCCGGGGCGTCATCGGCGTGCCCCTTCCGGGACGTTGCCCACCGGGCGTGGGGAGTTCTGGGCCGCAGCACGTTTCAGTCCGTCGGGCAGCTCGTGCACCCGCAGGTCGTGCTCGTAGAGGAAGTAGTCGACCTGCTGGGTGTGCCGGGGCCGGTCGAGCATGTGCCCGGTGTACTTGCGCTGATCGGCGTCGATCACTCGTTCCATCTCGTCGGGCGGCGGCGGCCGGTACCGGCCGATCACGTGGGCCGCGACGAGCCGCGCCTGGCACTCGACGAAGGGGAACAGGGTCGGGGTGGCCTGCGCGAAGCCGACGAACGCGAGGTTGTCGATGCCGGGCGCGAAAATCCGCTTGTAGAGCCGGATGTGGTTGCCGGGTGCGGCGATGAAGTCTTCGTCGAAGAACGGGAAGGTGATGTTGTACCCGGTGGCGTAGACGACGACGTCGAAGTCCGAGGAGGTGCCGTCGGCGAAGTGCACCGTCGCGCCGTCGAGCAACCGGATGTCGGGTTTGGCGACGACGTCGCCGGAGCCGAGACGCAGCGGCAGTTCCACCGACTGGGTGGGGTGCGCTTCGAAGAACTTGTGGTTGGGCGTGGGCAGTCCGTACCGCTCGGGCCGGCCGGCGAGGAGTGGCTGGCCGAGCTGGGCGAGTTTGCGCTGCCACGACAGCGGCAGGTGCGGACTGGTCCGGTAGTACTTGTCGGCGGGCCGCCCGGCGATGTACTTCGGCACGATCCACGCGCTCGAACGGGTGGAGAGGGTGACCTCGTTGCCGAGTGCCTTCGACGACAGCTCCACCGCGATGTCGGCGGCGCTGTTGCCGATCCCGACGACGAGGATGCGCTTGTCGGAGAAGTCGATCGGCGTGCGCGGATCGATGTAGTGGTGGGAGTGCAGCGACGTGCCGGTGAACTCTCCCGGGAAGTCCGGGATCCGCGGGTCCCAGTGGTGCCCGTTCGCCACGACGAGGTAGTCGAAGTACCGGGTGCGCCCGTCCTCGGTGTCGAGTTCCCACCGGCCGTCGTCGCCCCGGCGGGCGTGCACGACGCCGTTGCGGAACTCGATCCGGGACTCGAGGTCGAACGCCGCGGCGTATCCGTCGAGGTACTGCTTGATCTGGGTGTGGTGCGGGAAGTCGGGGAAGGACTCCGGCATCGGGAAGTCCTTGAACGACAGCTGGTGCTTCGACGTGTCGATGTGCAGGGAGCGGTAGGCGCTGCTGTGACCGTTGGGGTTGCCGAACGCCCAGTTGCCGCCGATCCGGTCCGACGACTCGAAGCACGTGTAGGGCACGCCGTAGTCGCCGAGCATCTTTCCTGCGGTCAGACCGCTGATTCCCGCGCCGATGACGGCGGTGGTCGGTGCCGGCATGTCGCAGCTCCTCGTGTGCAGGTTCCGGCCCCCCGGTGAGCCGGTCCGATCGCCGGCGCGAACGCGTCCGGTGACGACGACCCCAATGTAGAACATGTTCACCGCGGGTGTAGACACTTTTCGGAAAGTGTCTACTGCGCGTAGGGTCGGCTCGCGGGCCGGCGGTCCGCGAGCCGAGAGGAACAGCGCGTGCCCACCGAGACGACACCCGGAAGCGTCCGCGAGCGGCTGCTCGCCGCGACCGAAGAAGTCCTGCGCGCCAAGGGAATCCGGGCGACGACGATGGCGGAGGTGGCCGAGGTGGCCGAGGTGTCCCGGGCCTGGCTGTACCGGCACTTCCCGGACAAGGCGAGCCTGGTCGGCAGCGTGATCGTCCGGCTCGACGACGCGTACTGGACCGCAGCCAGGACGGCCCTCGCCGGGTACGGCACCTTCGTCGAGCAACTCGCGGCCGGCGTCCGGATCGGCCGGGCCACCTACGACGATCCGGGGGCGCTGCCGCTCCGGCTGCGCGCCGCCGAGCCCGAGGAGTTCGCGGCGTGCGCCGGCGCGGGGGTCCGCGAGCTCGTTCCCGACCTCGCGGCGTTCTGGCTAGAGTTCGTGGTCGCGGCGATCGAACGCGGGGAGGTCCGCGACGACGCCGAGCCCGTCGAGGCCGCGGAGTGGGTGGCGCGCTCGCTCATCAGCCTCGCGACGGTGCCCGGCAACACCCTCGACCCCGACGACGACGCCGCCGTGCTGCGCTACGTGCGGCGCTACGTGCTCGCCGGCCTGTCGCTCACCGCGCCGCGCTGATCGGCGCCCGTCAGCCCTCGCGTTCGAAGGTGACGAGCAACCCCTCGACCCCGCCCGGGCCGACGCGGCCCTTGATCTCGGCGGACGTGATGGCCTTCAGGCGCCATCCCTGCCGGGCATGCTCGTTGAGCAGATCCTCGAGCTTGTCACCGGACATCTTCCCGCCGAGCATCTTCTCGCGGACCTCGACGACCTTGTACGAGTACATCGCATTCCTCATGTCGTGGCGATCGGGAATCAGCAGGGGCGCCGACCCTTCGCATCCTACTCGCGCCCACCCGGTGCGAGCCGCGCTCGACGACGGAAGTACGAATCCACCCGAGCCAGGCTGTCAGCAGGTTCCCAGCTTCCGTCCACGGATTCCCCAGCATCGCTTCGTAGCGTGAACCTCACCGAACCGAGAGGACACCGCAATGAGTTCACGCCGGGCGCGTCGCGTTCCCACCGACCCCGACCTCCACGAGCACGACCTGGGCCTGGCCCACGACATGAGGACGATGCTGTCGCGCCGGCGGATGCTGGCCGTCTTCGGCGTGGCCGGCACCGCCGCCCTCGCCGCGTGCTCGACGGGTGGGTCGACGTCCACCTCGGAGGCCGCCTCCGCCACCACGGCGTCGAGCACGACCGCGGCGGCCACGGGCGGGTGCGTGGCGGCCGCACCGCAGGAGACCGCCGGACCGTATCCCGGCGACGGATCGAACGGGCCCAACGTCCTGATCGAGTCGGGAATCGTGCGGCGCGACCTCACCACCAGCTTCGGCAGTTACACCGGCACCGCCGAGGGCGTGCCGACGACCGTCACGCTGCACCTGCAGGATCTGGCGGCCGACTGCGCCGCCGGTGCGGGCATGGCGGTCTACCTGTGGCACTGCGACCGCGACGGCAACTACTCGCTCTACAGCGAGGGTGTCACCGAGCAGAACTACCTGCGCGGCGTGCAGGTGGCCGGGGCCGACGGCACCGTCTCGTTCACCTCGATCTTCCCGGCCTGCTATTCGGGACGCTGGCCGCACATCCACTTCGAGGTCTACGACT
Source organism: Rhodococcus ruber (assembly GCF_016804345.1). Taxonomy (NCBI): domain Bacteria; kingdom Bacillati; phylum Actinomycetota; class Actinomycetes; order Mycobacteriales; family Nocardiaceae; genus Rhodococcus; species Rhodococcus ruber. The sequence goes on from NZ_CP044211.1 coordinate 4,940,973, forward strand.
CCCTCGAGGTCGCCGTCGCCGGTGACAACGCCCGGCTGACGTCGCAGATCGCCCTCCCCCAGGACGTGTGCGAGACGGTGTACGCGCAGGCCGAAGGTTATTCGCAGAGCACCCGCAACCTCGCGCAGGTCGGTCTCGACTCCGACAACGTCTTCGGGGACGGCTGGGACGCCGAACTCGCCGCCGTCAGCGGCAGCATCGACACCGGCTACGCCGTCGACATCACGATCGGTGTCGCCGAGAAATCGGCGAACGTCCAGTCCGACATGCCGCCGCAGGGCGGGATGGGTGGTGGCCCGGCAGGGGGCCGCCCGGCAGGTCCGCCGGCCGGGCAGTGACGGGACCGCCCGCGCCGATTCGGCGTGCCCTTACGCTTCGTCCGCTCCATTTCGGCCCTGCCCTGTGGGGGTGCGACGGCGGCAGACTCGCCCCATCGCCGCCGCCCCGGAAAGGACCCCCCGTGAGCGCCCCCTCCCTGTCCCAGCACACGACGACCCTGCGTTTCCTCGATCCTGCCGACGGCACTCCGCTCGGCTGTGTCGCGACCTGGCCGGACCACCGGTTCACCCTCACCGACGTCGTCGACGTCCTGCGGCGCTTCGGCCTCCACGTCAGCGATCACCGGCCGCTGGACGAGCCGGGGACGCACCACTTCACGATCGCACCGGCCGCAACCGTCGCTCCGGATCCCGGGGTGCTCGAGCTGATCGCGGACGCGTTCGTCGCGGGCACCGAGGGCCGCACCGAGATCGACGACTTCTCTATTCTCGTTCTGCAGGAGGGAATCTCGTGGAGGTGGGTCGATCTCGTGCGGGCGGCCGTCCGGTTCCTGGCCCAGGCCGGGATCGGCCTGTCGCCGGCGTACATGCTCGGCTGCCTGACCGCCACCCCCGGCTTCGCGGCGGACCTCGCCGCGCTGTTCGACGCCCGGTTCCGGCCCGGGCTGCCCGACCGGGACGGCGCCGTGGCCGCCGCGGGCGCGGCGGTGGCCGGCCACATCGATCGCGCCGCGACGTTCGATCTGGACCGGACCCTGCGGGGGCTGCGCTCGTTCGTCGACGCGACGCTGCGCACCAACTGGTTCCAGCGTGGGGGCAGCAGATCGTACGCGTCGTTCAAGCTCGATCCGTCCGCGCTGAGCGTCGGCGCAGCGATCGTGCCGGTGCGGGAGATCTACGTCCACTCCCGTGACGTCGAGGGCGTGCATGTGCGGGCCGAGCTCGTCGCGCGCGGCGGACTGCGATTCTCCGAACGCCCGGAGGACTACCGCACCGAGGTCCTCGGGCTGATGGCGACCCAGGCCGTCAAGAACGCGCCCATCGTCCCCGGCGGCGCGAAGGGCGCGTTCGTGATCCGGCCCGGCTCCGGCGCGGACCTCACCACCGCCTACACCACGTTCGTGCGCGGCCTGCTCGACGTCGTCGACAACATCGTCGACGGCTCGCCCGTCACCCCGCCCGACACCGTCGCCTACGACGGCGCGGACGCCTACCTGGTGGTCGCCGCCGACAAGGGCACCGCCCGCATGTCCGACACCGCCAATGCCGTTGCCGCCGAATACGGTTACTGGCTCGGCGACGCCTTCGCCTCGGGCGGGTCGGCCGGCTACGACCACAAGGCGATGGGCATCACCGCCCGCGGCGCGTGGGTGGCCGTGCGGCACCGCTTCGCCGAGCTCGGCCACGACGTCGACACGCAGACCTTCACCGTCGCGGGCATCGGCGACATGTCGGGTGACGTCTTCGGCAACGGCATGCTGCTCAGCGACCGCATCCGCCTCGTCGCCGCGTTCGACCACCGGCACATCTTCCTCGACCCCGACCCGGACCCCGCCGCCGCCCACCGCGAGCGTGCGCGGCTGTTCGCGCTGCCGCGCTCGTCCTGGGCCGACTACGACCCCGCGGTGATCTCCGCGGGCGGCGGCGTGTGGCCGCGCACCGCCAAGTCCGTGCCGCTGTCCGCCCCTGCCCGCGCGGCCCTCGGGATCGACGCCGAGACGCTGACACCCGACGAGCTGATCAAGGCCGTCCTGCGCGCGCCTGTGGACCTGCTGTGGAACGGCGGTGTCGGCACGTACGTGAAGGCCTCCGGCGCAACACACGGCGACGCCGCCGATCCCGCCAACGACCGGGTCCGGGTCGACGCCCGCGAGGTACGGGCCCGCGTCGTCGGGGAGGGCGGCAACCTGGGCTTCACCCGCGCCGCCCGCATCGAGTACGCGCGCTGCGGCGGCCGCTGCGACGGCGATTTCGTCGACAACGCCGCCGGCGTCGCCACCTCGGACCGGGAGGTCAACATCAAGATCGCGGTCGACCGCGCGGTGGCGGCCGGGACGCTGGCGCCCGGGCGGCGGGAGACCCTGCTCGCCGCGGTGACCGACGACGTGGCCGCGGCGGTGCTCACGGCCTCCCGCGATCAGGTGCTCGCCCTGGGAGCCGGCGAGCACGACGCCCCGGCGCTGCTCACCCAGCACGAACGCCTGATCGAGGACCTGGCGCGGGCCGGCCGGATCCCCCGCAGCGACGACAGCCTGCCCACCACGGACGAGATCCGGGAGCGGCGGCGAGCGGGCACGGGCCTGCTGCGCCCGGAGCTGGCGGTGCTCCTGGCGCAGTCGAAGAACGTCGTCGCGAGCGAGCTGGCCGCGTCGTCGCTGCCGGACTCCCCGGCCTGCGCCCCGTGGGCCGAGAGCTACTTCCCCGCCGAGATCCGGGCCCGCGCCGCGAGCGGCGTGGCCGAGCATCCCCTGCGCCGGGAGATCGTCGTCGCGTCGCTCGCGGACGAACTCGTCAACCGGCTCGGCCCCGGCGCCCTGTACCGGTTCGAGGAACGGTTCGGCGCCGCCACCGAGGACTCGGCGCTCGCCTACGTGGTGGTCAGCCGGGTGCTGCACACCGAGGACATCCGGGCCCGGATCCTCGCGGCGGGCGCCGACGCGCGCACCACGGTGGCGGAACTGAGCGCGCTCGCGCGCGTCGTCGAGGCCGAGATGGCGTGGTTGCTGCGCCACACCGCCCGCCGGACGCTCCGCGACGTGCTCGCGGGTGCGTGCACCGACGCGGACACACCGGAGGCTCTCGTCGCGGTCTTCGCCGCGCCCGTCGCCGCCGCCCTGGGCGACCGGCCCTCGGCCGAGGACTGCCGCGGCGCCTTCGCGAACGCCGCGGTGGCGCTGCGCCTGGGCATCGACCCCGCCCGTGTCGCCGCGGCCCGCGACGAACTGGCCGACCTCCTCCACATTCGCCGGCTCCTGGACGGTTTCGTGACCCGGGTGCGCGGCCCGTACTGGGAGGCCATGGGTGCGGCGGCTCTGCGCGACGAGATCGCCGACCGGCTCGACGCGCTCGTCGTCACCGCGCTCGACGGCCGTGCCGCGGACCTGCCCGATCGCGCGCACCGGCTCGTGCGGCTCCTCGACCGGCTCCGCGGTGAGGACGCGGTGGACACCGCCCGGCTGGCCGTGATCGCCGGGGAGCTGCGCCTGCTCGACCGCTGAGCGGGTGTCTCTTATGGATCGGCTCTTGCGTGCGGCATGACGCATGTCGTGGATGATGCGTTGCGTTCCCGGGACCCGGCCCCGGCACCGGGATGTGCCGCGCGGTCGGTGTCCCGGGGCCCGATACGCCACCGCAAGCCGCGCCGCGGTTCGTCGCATCGCCTCGCCTCATCCCCTACGGACAGAATCCGCGACCCCACTCAGGTGGGGCAGGGAGGAGAGGGCCATTCGGAGCGTACAGCGGGTCGAGAACACCCGCGCGGCGGGCAGGCCGTACACGCAGGAGGATGAAACTCCTTCTGCCACAGCCTCTCCTGGATGGTCCCCACTACGAGCAGGTGGGGCAGTGGGCGACCAGGTCGGCGCGCATGCCCAGACTCACCGCAGCATCGACCACGCGCGGCCACATCCGCGGCTCCGCCAGCGCGAAGTCCTGTACCGCGCCGCGCGAGTCGGCCGGTACCTCGAGCCGGTCCTCGGTGTTCCACAACGCCAACGCAGGACCGTTGGAATGCGCGGCGTCATAGTAGACACCGTGGATACGCCGTCGAGCCACGGGCTGATCCTCGTAGATCGCCCGCGCCCACTGCTGGGTGCGCGGGCGCGGATAGTCGCCGGTGGCCAGCGACGGCAGCGCACCGATGCGCATCGCCGCGCCCTGCCCGCGCAGGTCGAGCACGGTGACCGGGGCGGTCGGTCGCAGCAGCGCCACCCGGTAGCGCGGGCACACCGCCGCCGCAGGGAAATCCCCGAAGACCTCGCCGAGCGCCGTGGCCAAGTTGCCGGCGACGTACAGCACCGACCGCCCGTCCGGACACGTCCGCGGCGCACCGTCGGGGGCCGGCAGATGCGGGTCCAGTCGGTGCAACGGCCCGAAGTGCCGGTGGGTGGTTCCGTTCGGGGTGTGCGGGGACGGGTGGTAGATGCGGCACCAGCGCCACGGGTGGCCGGGGCTCGGTTCGCGCCACCGCCAGACCCATGCTCGTCCGCCATGCAGCGGTCGCGTCGGTGCGGGAAGTGGGGCTACCACGCGGCTGCGGTGCCGGCTTCGGCCGCCCGCACGACGTCGTCGATGCGCCCGGCGGCGAGCGCTTCGGCCGGGGTCGCGCCGTCGAGGTCGGGGTTCACGTTCAGGGCCCATTCGGTCAAAGACACCGCACCCCCGGGAAACACCCGACTCACCCGGGCCAGGCCGGGCACGAAGCCCTGCTCGGTGTCGGCGTCGAACTGCCACGACGGCAGTCGCCACTCCCGGCCCTTCTTCACCCCGATCAAATCCCCCGCCTTGAGACGATCGAGGACCGCCTGCTCGGACACCTCGAGCAGCTCCGCGGCCTCCGGTCGGGTCAGGGACTCCGCCACCACCGCGCGACGGGCCCGATACTGCCGGCGCAGGTTCTCCAATGCGGCGTGTCTACGCTCGGCCGGGGACGGACCCCGCCCCCACAACCCTGCGTCCAGCCCCTCACCCTCGTCCCCGACCACGCCGAGCACGAAACTCTCCCGCTCCGCCTCCGGCACACTGCCGAGCACGTCCTTCAACACCGCGGAAAAGCCCGCTGCACCCGGCGCCGAAGTCGTGGTACCTGCAGCGCCGGACGCGGGCGGCGTCGTCCGCGGGGTCGACGTGCGGGACTTCGTCCCGGCCGCCCGACCCCTGTCCTTCGTGCGCGCGGTCGAGGCCGACCCGATGTTCGTACGACCGGTCCGCTTCGTGCTCATATCCCCAGGCTACGCCTCTGAACAAGATAAACAAGAAAAGAAAGCGAAGGAGGGGACTGCCTCGGCTCGACGATGTGGATGCGCATCGACTTCCCTGGAGTTTCCCTGGGGTCGGATTCGGGATCGGCGGACCACCCGAACTTGTCGAGGCACCATGACACTCCTCGCCGCGCTGCGCCGGCACTTTCAGGTACACGCACGAACTGCCCGGTCACGGCTCTTCCTTTCACGATGAGGCCGGTGATCTAAGGCGCCGGTTCCCCGATCAGCAAGGCGAGCAGCAGCTCTGCCCGGACGCGGGCATCACCGAGGTCCACGCCGAGCACCTGCTCCGCCTTGGCGATCCGGCTGCGCAGGGTGTGCCGGTGCACCTCCAGGGCCGCGGCCGCCGCCTCCCATTGCCCGTTCGCCTCGAGGAAGGCCCGCAGCGACGCGACGAGCCTGGTCCCGCGACCGCGGTCGTAGTCGGCGAGAGCGGACACCGTCGACGCGGCCACGGATTCGAGCACGGCCCGCACCGCCGGGGACGCGAGCAGGGCGGTGCCGTGGGTGGCGTCGAACTCGACGAGGCGGTGCGCCGCGTTCGCGGCGGCGACGGCGTGCTCGGCCTGTTCGACGGCGCGGCGGGTGTCGGTGAGCCGGTGCGCGGCGCTGAGGCCGCCGCGGAGGGTGCGGGCCTGCGGCGGGGACAGGTCCGCCAGCAGCGCCGCCACGTCGGACAGCGTGTCCTCGCCGCGCAGCAGCACGGTGAGCGCCTCGTCGTCGCTGCGCGCGTACAGCGGCCGCTGCCGGGCACCGAGACCGGCGTCGAGCACGCGCCGCACGTCGGCCGGGATCGGGGTGTGCAGCTGCAGGATCCGGATTCGGTTGCGGGTGCCGACCGCGTCGGCGAGATACTCCGAGGCGTCGCCGGAGTCGAGGGCACCGGCGACGAGGAGACCGAACACCTTTGCGCCCAGCGCGTTCCGTTCCGCCCGCAGCCGCCGCGGCTTGTCCAGCTCGAGGGTGACGAGGGAGACGGCGTGGCCGATCAGGACGAGTTCGACGTTCTCGAGCGGCCGGTCGGCCTGCACGGCCAGGTATCCGCTGACGACGCCGGCGTGCGTGACCGGCTGCACCGTCAGCGTCCGGCCGGGCCGGCTCGTGGTGACCGAGCCGGCGCCGTCCCGGCGCAACTCCGGGATCTGCTCCGCCAGCTCCGCCGCGGCCTCGGGGTGGGCGGCCACCTCCCCGGTGCGCTCGTCCAGGTAGGCGACGGCGGTGTGAGTGGCGACGGCCAGTTCGCGCACGACGGCCGGCACACCGCCACGCAGCACGGCACGGGTGATGCGCACCTGGGTGTCGGCGGCGCGCCGCACGAGCTCGTACTGCTGCTCGGCGAGCCGGGCGGTGACGGCACGGCTCACGGCGGCGAACGGCGTCGTGTACGGCACCTCGAGCAGAGCCAGCCCCACCGCGTCGGCCGCCTCGAGGACCGACTGCGGAATCCGCTCGTGCGACAGCCCGGTGCCGAAGCCGAGGGCGGCGACGCCCGCCTCCGCGAGGCGGCGCACGTAGTCGCCGCCCGCCGCCGGCTCCAATCCCAGGCCGATGGTGAGGACGAGTTCCCCGCCGGAGAGCCACGGCCGCGGGTCCAGCAGTTCGGTGGGCTGGACGAAGCCGATCTTCCGGTCCATCCCGGCTCGGCCACCGCGCAGGGTCAATCCCAGTCCCGGTTGCCGCAGTAGCCAGGCGATGCCGACGCTCATGGGGCCATCGTAGGACGCCTCGACGAAATGGCGCGGTGCGATTCGCCGAGTTGTACGGATCGGCCCTGTCTCGGGTCCGCCGCCGCTCCCATACTCGAATCGTCTCTACGCCGCCGAGCCCGAGGAAGTCCCCCATGACGAGCATCGAATACCGCCTTCCACAGCAGCGTCGCCTGGTCACCGCGCTGCCCGGCCCGCGCTCGGCGGCACTGACCGAGCGTCGCCGCACGGCGGTCGGGGCGGGTGTGGCGTCCTCCGTGCCGGTCTACGCCGCCGACGTCGACGGCGGGATCGTCGTCGACGTCGACGGCAACGCCCTGATCGACCTGGGTTCCGGTATCGCGGTCACCAGCGTCGGCGCCTCGGACCCGGCGGTCGTGGCGGCGGTACAGGAGCAGGTCGCGCACTTCACGCACACCTGCTTCATGGTCACCCCCTACGAGGGCTACATCGCCGTCGCCGAGAAGCTCGCGGCCCTGACCCCCGGCGACCACGCCAAGCGCACGGTGCTGTTCAACAGCGGCGCCGAGGCCGTCGAGAACGCGGTGAAGATCGCCCGCGTCGCCACCGGTCGCAGCGCCGTGGTGGTCTTCGACCACGCCTACCACGGCCGCACCAACCTGACGATGGCGCTGACCGCGAAGAACCAGCCCTACAAGGAGGGCTTCGGCCCGTTCGCCCCGGACATCCACCGTGTGCCGGCGTCCTACCCGTTCCGGGAGGGCCGCAACTACGACGGCACCGAGGTCACCGGCGAGCAGGCCGCCCACCGCGCGATCTCGCAGATCGACAAGCAGATCGGCGCGCACAACGTCGCCGCGATCGTGCTCGAGCCCATCCAGGGCGAGGGCGGATTCATCGTGCCGGCCAAGGGTTTCCTGCCCACCCTCGTCGACTGGGCGAAGGCCAACGGCATCGTCTTCGTCGCCGACGAGGTGCAGACCGGCTTCGCGCGCACCGGTGACTGGTTCGCCGGCAACGACGAGAACATCGTCCCGGACCTGATGACCCTCGCCAAGGGCATCGCCGGCGGCATGCCGCTCGCCGCGGTGACCGGCCGCGCCGAACTGATCGACGCCGTCCACGGCGGCGGTCTCGGCGGCACCTACGGCGGCAACCCCGTCGCGTGCGCCGCGGCGCTCGCCACCCTGGACCGGATCGAGCAGCTGGACCTGTGCGGCCGCGCCCGGCGCATCGAGCAGATCGCCACCGATCGGTTGCGGGCGCTCGCCGCGGACGTCGACATCGTCGGCGAGGTCCGCGGCCGCGGCGCGATGCTCGCCGTCGAGTTCGTCCGGCCCGGCACCCGCGAGCCGAACCCGGAGGCCACCAAGGCGATCGCCGCGAAGGCGCTCGAGCAGGGCGTCATCGTGCTCACCTGCGGCACCTACGGCAACGTCGTCCGCCTGCTGCCGCCGCTGGTGATCTCCGACGAGCTGCTCACCGACGGCCTCGACGTTCTCGCTGCCGCCGTCCGCGACGTCGCGGGCGTGCGCCCGACCCTGGCAGGAGTCACCCGATGACCCACACCCTTCCCGCGGGCGTCCCGACCCGCCTCTGGCTGGGCGGCAAGCTCACCGACTCGTCCACCGGCGCGACGTTCCCCGTCGAGGACCCGGCCACCGGCGCGGTGCTCGCCGACGTCGCCGACGCCTCCGCCGACGACGGGCTGCGCGCCCTCGACCTCGCCGTCGCCGCGCAGGCCGAGTGGGCGGCGACCCCGCCGCGCGTGCGGGGCGAGATCCTGCGCACCGCCTTCGAACTCGTCCACGCCCGCGCCGACGACTTCGCCCGCGTCATCACCCTCGAGATGGGCAAGACCGTCGCCGAGGCCCGCGGCGAGGTGAACTACGGCTCGGAGTTCCTGCGCTGGTTCGCCGAGGAGGCCGTGCGCATCGGCGGCCGCACCGCCACCGCCCCCGCCGGGAACGGGCGCATCCTCGTCACCAAGGAACCGGTCGGGCCCGTCCTGGCGATCACCCCGTGGAACTTCCCGCTGGCGATGGCCACCCGCAAGATCGGCCCGGCCCTGGCCGCGGGCTGCCCGATCCTGGTCAAGCCGGCCGCCGAGACCCCGCTGACGATGCTGCTGCTCGGGCAGGTCTTCGCCGACGCCGGCCTGCCGGCCGGGGTGCTGTCGATCCTGCCCGCCACCGATGCCGCGGCGCTCACCGGGCCGCTGCTCGCCGACGCGCGGCTGCGCAAGATCACCTTCACCGGTTCCACCGGCGTCGGCAAGCTGCTGGTCCGCCAGTCCGCCGACCGGCTGCTGCGCACCTCGATGGAACTCGGCGGCAACGCCCCGTTCCTGGTGTTCGACGACGCCGATCTCGACGCCGCCGTCGACGGCGCGATGGCCGCGAAGATGCGCAACGGCGGCGAGGCCTGCACCGCCGCCAACCGCTTCCACGTCGCCCGCCGTGTCGCGGTCGAGTTCACCGACAAGCTCACTGCCCGCATCGCGGCGCTGCGCAGCGGCCACGGCCTCGACGACGGCACCGACCTCGGCCCGCTCATCACCGCCCGGCAGCGCGCCACGGTCGACGCGCTGGTGCGCGACGCCGTCGAGCGCGGCGCCCGGGTCCGCACCGGCGGGCAGATCCCCGACGGGCCCGGCACGTTCTACCCGCCGACCGTGCTCGACGAGGTGCCGGCCGACGCGCGGCTGCTGCGCGAGGAGATCTTCGGCCCGGTCGCGGCGATCACCGTCTTCGACACCGAGGACGAGGCCGTCGCCGCCGCCAACGACACCGAGTACGGCCTGGCCGCCTACTTCTACACCCGCGACCTGGACCGCGCGATGCGCGTGGCGGGCGCACTGAAGACCGGCATGGTCGGGGTCAACCGCGGGGTCATCTCCGACGTCGCCGCCCCCTTCGGCGGCGTCAAGGAGTCCGGTTTCGGCCGCGAGGGCGCGGCCGAGGGCATCGAGGAGTACCTCGACACCAAGTACATCGCCCTGTAGCGGGACCATCAGGAATCCGAATACCGGCTCGGTCCGGGAGCGCGGCACGTCGCGCTCCCGGGCCGAGCCGTATCCTATTGGGACTCAGTCATTCCGGAGCCGATCCAGGCGCGCCTCGAGTCCGGCGATCATCGCGTCGAGGCCGGCGTCGAAACCGGCGTCCGGGGTGTAGTCGCCGCCCGAGCCGGCGAACGCGTCGATCGCCGCGGTGAACACCGGGCTGACGCCGGCGAGGTCGGCGGTGTCGAAGATGTCGGCCGGGGCGTTGGCGTCGAGCGCGGAGCCGAAGATGAACGACTCCAGCGCGACGACGACCGGCACGATGGTCCCGATCGGCCACCCGGCCTCGGCGAAGCCCGCGGCCACCGCCTCGTAGACCGCGAGGGTGCGGGGCGCGCCCGCGACGGGCATCACGGCGATCACCGGGACCAGCGGCGCGTGCCGGGCGAACACGTCCCGGTAGGACAGGGCCCAGCGCCGTGTCGCCACGGCCCACGGCTCGGTGCCGAACCCGCTGACGTCGACCTTGGTCATGAGATCTTCCTGCACCCACAGCAGGACGTCCTGCTTCGAGCGCACGTGGTTGTACAGGGCGGACGGGGCCACCCCGAGGGCGCGGGCGAGCTTGGCGACGGTGAAGGCGTCGTAGCCGCCGTGTTCGATCACGTCGAGTGCGGCGTCGGTGATCGCTTGCCGAGACAGCACTTTCGTCGACGGCCGGCCGGCGCGCCGGTGCGTCCCCTCTCCCACGCCGCTCCCCCTCCGTCTCACGATTTCCGGCCACGAATTGCCGCGAGGGTCTTCTCCTCGCGCCTCGATGAGGTTACAGTGTGATGCGACACATATGAATGTCGTTCATTTTCTCGAAGGGGAATCCCATGCAATCCATCGAGCGTGACGTCGTCGTCGTCGGGGCGGGACCGTCCGGCCTGACCGCCGCCTACCGCCTGCGACAGGCGGGCCTGCGGGTCGCCGTCCTCGAAGCCCGCGACCGCGTCGGCGGCCGCACCTGGACCGACACGATCGACGGAGCGATGCTCGAGATCGGCGGTCAGTGGGTGTCCCCCGACCAGACCGCCCTGATCGCCCTCCTCGACGAACTGGGTCTGCGCACCTTCGCCCGCTACCGCGACGGCGAGAACATCTACCTCGACGCCGAGGGCCGGCCCGTCCGGTACCGCGGCGACACGTTCCCGACCTCCGAGCACACCCGCGCCGAGATGGACAAGCTGATCGCGCTGCTCGACGCGCTCGCCGCCGAGATCGGCCCCCACGAGCCGTGGGCGCATCCGCGGGCGCGGGAACTCGACACCGTCTCCTTCCACCACTGGCTCCGGGCTAACTCGGACGACGAGGAAGCGTGCGCCAACATCGGGTTGTTCATCGCCGGGGGCATGCTCACCAAGCCGGCCCACGCGTTCTCCGCGCTGCAGGCGATCCTCATGGCGGCATCCGCGGGTTCGTTCAGCAACCTCGTGGACGAGGACTTCATCCTCGACAAGCGCGTCGTCGGCGGTATGCAGCAGGTGTCGGAGCGGCTGGCCGAAAGGCTCGGCGACGACGTGTTTCTCGGAAATCCGGTGCGGACCCTGCACTGGTCCGAGGGCGCGGAGGCCGGGGCGCCGGGGCGCGTGCGCGCGGTGGCCGACGGGGTCGCCGTCGACGCCCGGTTCGCCGTGCTGGCCGTGCCGCCGAACCTGTACTCCCGCATCTCCTACGTCCCGCCGCTGCCGCGCCGCCAACACCAGATGCACCAGCACCAGTCCCTCGGGCTCGTCATCAAGGTGCACGCCGTGTACGACACGCCGTTCTGGCGCGAGGAGGGCCTGTCCGGCACGTGCTTCGGCGCCGGGGCGCTCGTCCAGGAGATCTACGACAACACCAATTTCGAGGATCCGCGGGGCACCCTGGTGGCGTTCGTGGCGGACGAGAAGGCCGACGCCGTCTTCGAACTCTCCGCCGCGGAACGCAAGGCCGCGATCCTCTCGTCCATGGCCGGTTATCTCGGCGAGAAGGCCCAGAACCCGGTGGTCTACTACGAATCCGACTGGGGCTCCGAGGAGTGGACCCGCGGGGCCTACGCGGCGAGCTACGATCTCGGCGGCCTGCACCGCTACGGCAAGGACCAGCTCACACCCGTCGGACCGATCCTCTTCTCGTCGTCCGACCTGGCCGCCGAGGGCTACCAGCACGTCGACGGCGCCGTGCGCATGGGCGAGGACACGGCCCGGCGCATTCTCGACGCCCTCGGCTCCCGCGCGACCGCGGCGGCCGGCGCCCCGGCGCACTGACCGCCCCGCCCTTCCCCCTGCAGATCCGAAGATCCGGTTTCACAATAGTTTTCACGCTCGCTCGGCGCCCGTCTCGGCGTCCGACCCGCTCACGACGAGGTGAGCATTCCGGTCCCGGCGGCGCCGCCCTCCGGCAGCGCCGCCGCCCTCCGAACCTTTCGCACCCGATCCGGCCGCCGGATCCCTGGCCCGGCACCGTCGGTGCGGCCCACACTGATCACCAGAGTCCCTGCCCCGGCCGGGCAGGCCTCCGAGAGGAACCCAGCCATGACCGCTCTCCGCGAGAACTACATCGACGGCGCATTCGTGCCCTCGACGGCCACCGAATCCCTGCCGCTGATCGACCCGGTCGACGAATCCCTCGTGGGCTCGATCCCGGTGTCGACCGCCGCCGACGTCGACGCCGCGGTGGCGGCCGCGCAGCGCGCGTTCCGCACCTGGGGCAGGACCACCCCCAAGGAACGCCAGACGGCGCTGCTGAAGCTCGCCGACGCCCTCGAGGAGCACTGCGACGAACTCGTCGAGGCGGAGTGCCGCAACACCGGCCAGCCGAAGTCCATGATCGCCGACGAGGAGGTCAAGGTCGGTGCGGACCAGCTGCGCTTCTTCGCCGGCGCGGCCCGCATGCTCGAGGGCAAGGCGGCCGGCGAGTACATGGAGGGCCACACCTCCTACGTGCGGCGCGAGCCGATCGGCGTGGTCGGTCAGGTCACGCCCTGGAACTACCCGCTGATGATGGCGCTGTGGAAGATCGGACCCGCGCTCGCGGCCGGCAACACCATCGTCCTCAAGCCCAGCGACACCACCCCCGACAGCACGCTGGTGCTCGCCCGCCTGACCCGGGGCATCCTGCCCGACGGCGTCTTCAACGTCGTGCTCGGCAACGCCGCCACCGGGGCCGCCCTCGTCGAGCATCCCGCGCTCGGCCTGGTGTCGATCACCGGTTCGGTCCGCGCAGGCACCGAGGTGGCGGTCTCCGCGGCCCGGCAGCTCAAGCGCGCGCACCTCGAACTCGGCGGCAAGGCCCCCGTCCTGGTCTTCGACGACGCCGACGTGCCGAAGACCGCCGAAGCCGTCGCGGCGGCCGCCTTCTTCAACGGCGGCCAGGACTGCACGGCCGCCACCCGGGTACTGGTCCACGAGTCGATCCACGACGACCTCGTCGACGCGCTGGCGCGGCAGGCCGAGCTGCTGCGCCCGGGCCGCCCCGACGACTCGGACGCCTTCTACGGCCCGCTCAACAACGCCGCGCACTTCCAGCGCGTCACCGACAAGATCGCCGCCCTGCCCGCCTCGGCGACGATCGTCACCGGCGGCCGGCGCGCCGGCGAGAAGGGCTTCTTCTTCGAACCGACGATCGTCACCGGCGTGGGCCAGCACGACCCCATCGTGCAGGACGAGACGTTCGGCCCGGTCCTGACGGTGCAGTCCTTCGCCACCGAGGACGAGGCCGTCGCGCTGGCCAACGACGTCCGCTACGGGCTCGCCGCGAGCGTGTGGACCCGCGACCACGGGCGCACCCAGCGGCTGTCCGCCACGCTCGACTTCGGCGCGGTGTGGATCAACTGCCACATCCCGCTCGTCGCGGAGATGCCGCACGGCGGGTTCAAGCAGTCCGGCTACGGCAAGGACCTCTCCGCCTACAGCGTCGAGGACTACACCCGCATCAAGCACGTGATGAGCACCCACGACTGACCTGCCGCGGCCCGACCGCGCCGTTGCCGGAAGCCGGCGGCACCCTCCCGCCGGCTTCCCCTACCGGATCGGAATCCCATGAGACTGGTTGTCGGATACCTCGCCACCCCCAGCGGCGCGGACGGGCTGGCGCTCGGCGTCCAGCTCGCCCGCAGCCTGGGCGCCGAACTCGACATCTGTATGGTCCTGCCCCCGGACCGCCCGGTGCCCTCCCGGGTGCCCGCCGAACCCGGGTACGAGGACGTCCTCGCCGGCACGGGCGAAGCATGGCTCGCCCAGGCGGCGGCCACGGTGCCCGACGACGTGCGGGCGCACACGCACCTGAGCTTCCACGAATCCTTCGCGCAGGGCCTGCTCGACGAGGTCGCCCGGCTCGGTGCGCGCGCCGTCGTTCTCGGGGCCGCGGGCGACGGGCTCCTCGGCCGGCACTCCATCGGCACGGTGTCGTCCGAGCTGCTGCATTCCGCGCCCGTGCCGCTGGCCCTGGCACCGCGCGGATTCCGACACTCGGCCGCGCCCCGCGTCCACGAGGTCACGTGCGCACTCGGCACCCGCACCGGAGCGGACGTCCTGCTCAGGACCGCGGTCCGCGCCTGCGAGCGGATGCGCACGCCGCTGCGGCTCGTCTCGCTCGTCGCCCTCGATCCGCACGGTCTCGGCCGCGACGCGCGCAAGTCGCACGAACTCGCCCTCGAGTCGGCGCGGGCCCACGCGCGCACCCTTCTGGACACCGCCCGCGCCGAGCTTCCCGGCGACTACCCGGTCCGGTCGCTCGTCGCGGACGGGGACACCGTCGAATCGGCGGTGGCGAAGCTCGAATGGCACGACGGCGACGTCGTGATGGTCGGCTCCAGCCGGCTCGCCCAACCGCACCGGCTCTTCCTGGGTTCGACGGCAGCGAAGATGCTGCGGGTCGTTCCGGTGCCCATGATCGTCGTTCCCAAGCACGAGTTCGAGAACAGTGAGTAGACCCGTCATGACGAATTCGCTTCCCACCACCGAGATCCGGGAGGTCCCCCCGATGGCCGCACCCACCGACGGTGTCGTCTCGAAGGGCCTGGCCGCCGGCCGGATCGGCACCTTCGGCGGTGCCGTCCTGGGCATCTCGTCCGTCGCGCCGGGTTACACGCTGACCGCGAGCATCGGCCTGATCGTCGCGGCCGTGGGACTGAAGATGCCGGCGATCTTCATCGCCGGGTTCGTCCCGATGTTCCTCACCGCGTACGCCTACCGCGAACTCAACTCCGAATCACCGGACTGCGGAGCGTCGTTCACGTGGTCGACGAAAGCCTTCGGCCCGTACGTGGGGTGGATGTGCGGCTGGGGCATGGTGATCGCGACGATCATCGTGCTGTCCAACCTGGCCGCGATCGCCGTCCAGTTCTTCTACCTGTTCCTGGCGCGGATCACCGGAGACGCCGCGCTCGCGGATCTGCCCGGGAACAAGCTCGTCAACGTCGGCACGACCCTGGTGTTCATCGCGATCGCGACGTGGATCGCGAGCCGCGGCATCACCACCAGCGAGCGCGTCCAGTACGCGCTCGTCGGCTTCCAGATGGTGCTTCTGCTCGCGTTCGCGGTCGCCGCGCTCGTGCACGTCGGCGCGGGCGACGCGCCCGCCGGGCTCTCGCTCGACGCCTCCTGGTTCGACCCGTTCCACGGACTCGCACTCGGCGCCTTCGTGATCGGCGTGACCGGCTCGATCTTCGCGTTCTGGGGATGGGACACGTGCCTGACCCTCGGGGAGGAGTCCCGCGACCCGAAGAAGACCCCGGGCCGGGCCGGGTTGCTGTGCGTGGCCACGATCCTGCTGACCTACCTGCTGGTGTCGGTCGCGGCGATGATGTACGCCGGCGTCGGTACGACGGGTCTCGGGCTGGGCAATCCCGACAACTCCGAGAACATCTTCGGCGCCCTCGCCGATCCCGTCCTGGGTCAGTGGGGCGGCCTGCTGCTCTTCCTCGCGATCTTCGTCTCGTCGGTGGCGAGCCTGCAGACCACCTTCCTGCCCGCGGCGCGGACGATGCTCGCCATGGGCGCCTACGGCGCGTTCCCGCGCCGGCTGGCGGCGGTGCACCCCCGCTTCCTGGTGCCCTCGTACGCGACGGTCGTCGCGGGGGTCGTCACCGCGGTGTTCTACGCCGGCGTGACGTTCCTGTCGGAACGGACCCTGCTCGACACCATTGCGGCGCTGGGGATCATGATCTGCTGGTACTACGGGATCACCGCGTTCGCGTGCGTCTGGTACTTCCGGGGACGGCTGTTCACCAGCGCTCGCAACGCCGTGTTCCGCTTCGCCTTCCCCCTCTCGGGCGGGATCATGCTCGCCGCCGTCTTCGCGATCTCCGTGGGCGAGAGCATGAATCCCGACAACGGCAGCGGCGCCGAGATCGGCGGCATCGGACTGGTGTTCTTCCTCGGCTTCGGGATCCTGCTGCTCGGTGCGGTCCTGATGCTGGTGATGCGGGCCCGCAACCCGCAGTTCTTCCGCGGGGAGACCCTCACGCGCAGCACCGCCGCGCTCACCGGTGAGACGGACGTGCTCTCCACCGACCGCGGTTGACCTCGGACCGCACCGATCACCGCCGGCCGGGCCGCTCAGCGCCCGGCCGGCGTCTGTGCGACCAGGCCGGCCACCAGTGCGCGCAGGCCGAATTCGAAGGCGGCATCGGCCCGTTGCGGATTGGGGCCCGCGGTCTGCAGCGCGGCGCGCATCGCGTCCCCGGTCTCGGGGACGTTCGCCCACACCACCTCGGGCGCGGCGAGGTCGAGCGCCGAGCCGAGAACGAAGCTGTCCACCGTCGTGACGGCATGCAGCACCTGCGCCGGGGTGAACCCGGCATCGGTGAATGCCTGTGCCAGAGCGTTGTACAGCCCGAACGCGACCGGCGACTGCACGGTCTGCGCGGTGAACAGCGGGATCAGCCGCGGATGCGCGGCGTAGGCGCGACGGTACTCGCGGGCGAGGGCGGCGACGGTCTCGGACCAGTCGCCGGCCGGGGCGCCCACGGCGATGGTGGACATGATGCGGGCCCGCATGGCCTCGACGATCTCGGCGCGCCCGGACACGTGGTTGTACAGCGACGACGGCCGCACCTTCAGCCGTTCGGCCAGTCCGGGCATGGTGAAGTCGCCCGCGGTGTCCACCATCCGGATGGCGGCGTCCGTGATGATCTCGGGCGAGAGCAGCCGCGTGGGCGGTCGTGGCATACGGACACTCCTCGAAATCGTCGTGGGCTCTTGCCCGGAACGCGCTCGTCCACCATACTTAACGAATCACATTCGTTTTATTCCCCGGACCGATTCCCGAGGACCCCATGCTCACCATCACCGCCACCACGCCGCCCGACTCGCTGTGCCGAGTGGACACCCCCGATCGGCCGCCGCTGCGCGTCGGACTGGTCCAGCACCGCTGGCACGACGACGAACGGGCGTTGCGCGCCGAACTCACCGAGGGCATCGCCACCGCCGCCGGCCTGGGCGCACGCGTCGTGTTCCTGCCCGAACTCACCCTCAGCCGCTACCCGGCCGACACACCCGGCGGCACCGACGCCGCCCGGACCGCCGAAGACCTGCGGACCGGCCCGACCGTCGCCTTCGCCGCGGCCGCCGCCTCCGCCCACGGCGTGTTCGTGCACGCTTCCCTCTACGAACGCGCCGACGGCTCCGACGGACTCGGCTACAACACCGCCGTCCTCGTCTCCCCGGCCGGCGAGCCGGTGGCCCGCACCCGGAAGCTGCACATCCCCGTGACCGCCGGATATCACGAGGACACCTACTTCCGGGGCGGACCGGCCACCGACCCGTATCCCGTCCACACCCCCGACGGCCTCGACGGCGCCCGCATCGGCATGCCGACCTGCTGGGACGAGTGGTTCCCGGAGGTGGCGCGCGCGTACTCGCTCGCCGGGGCCGAGATCCTCGTCTACCCGACGGCGATCGGTTCCGAACCCGACCATCCCGAGTTCGACACCCGTCCGCTGTGGCAGCAGGTGATCGTCGGAAACGGCATCGCCAACGGCACGTTCATGATCGTGCCGAACCGGTACGGCTGCGAGGGAGCCGTGACCTTCTACGGCTCCTCGTTCGTCTCCGATCCGTACGGCCGCATCCTGGTGCAGGCCCCGCGCGACGAATCCGCCGTGCTGGTGGCCGATCTCGACCTCGCGCAGCGCCGGGACTGGCTGTCGCTGTTCCCGTTCCTGACCACGCGCCGCCCGGACACCTACGGCTCGCTGACCGCGCCGGTGGATGCGCACGCCCCCTTCGGGGCCACGCGATGAGCTGGCGCATGCCCGCGGAGGGCGAACCGCACGAGCGCACGTGGATGGCCTTCCCCACCGAGGGATACTCGCTGGGCGACACCGCGGAGGAGCGCCACGAGGCCCGCGCCACGTGGGCCGCGGTCGCGCATGCCGTCGCCGAGTTCGAACCCGTCACCGTGGTGGCCGATCCCGGCCAGGTCGACGCGGCGCGCCGATACCTGTCCCGCGACGTCGAACTGATCGAGGCCCCGCTGAACGACGCCTGGATGCGCGACATCGGGCCGACCTTCGTCCTCGACGACGACGGCCGCCGCGGCGGGGTCGACTGGGTGTTCAACGGGTGGGGCGCCCAGGACTGGGCCCGCTGGGACCGCGACGCCCGGATCGCGTCGTTCGTGCTCGAGCGCGCCGGCGTCGAGCGCGTCGCCTCGACGCTGGTCAACGAGGGCGGCGGCATCCAGGTCGACGGTCTCGGCACCGTCCTGCTCACCGAGACCGTCCAGCTCGACCCCGGGCGCAACCCGCACCTGGACAAGGCCGCGGTCGAGGCGGAACTGCGGCGCACCCTCGGCGCGACCTGCGCGATCTGGCTGCCGCGCGGGCTGACGCGGGACCAGGAACGCTACGGCACCCGCGGGCACGTCGACATCGTCGCCGCGATCGCGTCCCCCGGTGTGGTCCTCGTCCACGACCAGCGCGACCGGGACCACCCGGACTTCCACGTCACCGCCCAGATCGTCGACCGGCTGCAGCACACGACCGACGTCCGCGGCGAGCCGTGGTGCATCGTCCGGGTGCCGGCCCCGGCCACGGTGCGCGACGACGAGGGCTGGGTGGACTACAGCTACATCAACCACTACGTCGTCAACGGCGGGGTGATCGCCTGCCGCTTCGGCGACCCCGCCGACGACGAGGCCGCGGAGATCCTGGCGGCCGCGTATCCGGGCCGGCGCGTCGTGGGAGTGGACGCCCGGCCGCTCTTCCGCCGCGGGGGCGGCATCCACTGCATCACCCAGCACCAACCGCGGTGACGGGTCCGGCGGTGCCGCCGCGCCGGCACCGCCGGCCCGTCCGTTGAACAGCGCCCGGAGCAGATTCCCGGGCCGGGTCGGTGGTTCGCTACCGTGCGGCCGTACGGGACGCGGTGAAGGGCGTCGGACCCGTGATCGCCACGTTCCCCGGGCGCTCATCGGGGACGAGCACACAGTGGGTACGGCCGTAGACGGTGTACATGCACTTGTTGTTGTGGTTGCACCGTCCGGTCACCGTGTGGTCCGCGCGGATGCGCTCGATCAGATCCGGCTCCCGCAGCAGCGCGCGCCCCATGGCGACGAAGTCGAACCCCTCCCGCATTCCGGTGGTGATGTGGTCGTAGTTGTTGATCCCGCCCAGGAGGATCAACGCGGTGTGCTCCATGACGGGAACGAACTGGCGAGCGGACTCGAGCATGTACAGATCCTCGTAGGGATACGAACCCAGCGCCCGTTTGCCGAACAGGCGCACACCCGTCCTGAAGGGTTCCTTCATGACCGACGCGAACTCGTCGACAGGCACGTCGCCGCGGAACAGGTACATCTGCTTGAAGAAGGACGAGCCCTGCGTCAGCTCGAGCGCATCGAGGTTGCGGTCCTGGTCGAGCAATTGCGCTGTGCGAAGGGACTCGGTGAGCCAGATGCTGCCGCGGATCCCGTCGTCCATGCTCATTTTCGCGGTGACAGCCACTCGCGTGCCGACCACCTCCCGCACCCGGTGGGCGATCTCACGGACGAAGCGGGAGCGATTGTCGATGCTGCCCCCGTACTCGTCCTTCCTGCGGTTCAGAAGCGGACTGAGAAACGAGCTCGGCAGATACAGATGGCCGAAGTGCAGTTCGATCGCATCGAACCCGGCCTCGGCCGCGACGGCGGACGCCTCACCGAATTGATCGACGACCTTCTGGATCTCGGCTCGATCGATTTCGCGGCAGTACTCGAAAGACGAAGGGTTGATCACCCGGCTCGGTGCCATCGCGGTGACGCCTGTGATCTTCTTCGAGGCCACCACACCGGCGTGGCCGAGTTGAGCGGAGATTGCGCCACCGGCCTCGTGGACGGCATCCGTCAGCTTCCGCAGGCCGGGAAGCGCCTGCCGGTTCATCAGTATCTGACCGGGCGCGCTGGCGCCCTCGGGAGCCACACAGCAGTACGCGACCGTCGTCATGCCCACCCCACCGCGGACGAAGCCGAGGTGGAAGTCGATCAGGTCGTCGGTGACCAGACCTTCGGGTGAACGCCCCTCCGATGTCGCGGCCTTGACGATGCGGTTGCGGAGCCGGACAGGGCCCAACGTCGCGGGGGCGAACGGATCCCGGGGCGCGGTGGCCGACCCGGTCGAGGTTTCCGAAACGGTCATGGCGAGCAGCCCTCCCGACTGAGTGGATGTGACCCCACTTACATTCCGCAGGCAGCCGTGCCCGTGTCAACGAGCGTCCCTCTCAGCGGACACCGCACGGGCTCGGCGCTCGTCCGGACGGCGGACCCCGGCGACGGTGCGCGACGAAGAGGGCCGCCCTTCCACCGCGGGGCGACATCCACTGCGTCTCCGAGCACCGACCGCGACGGTCGTCGCCGGCGCTGTCCGGTGTCGGCGAAGACGGCCCCCGTGACCCGTCCCCCCTCTACTGTGTCCTCGGGACGGCCCACGGCGCGTGCGGGAGGTTTCCTGTGACGGAGGAACGGCTCGATACCGGGGCGGCGGATCGGATCGTCGGTTCGATCGTCGACTCGACCGGGATCTCGCGCGCCAAAACTTTTCCCGCGCACATGCTTTCGTGGTTCATCGAGGTCGGTGCGGGGGCGTCGCCGAGCTGGGCGGTGTTCTGCGTCGACGACCACCTGGCGTTCACACCGTCGCTGTCGGTGACGGGTGATCTGCGGCTGCGGATCGACCGCGACCGGCTCCGGCGTATCGGCGACGGGATCCGATGGGCTCCTGCCGGCCTGTACGACCAGAACGGGACACGGTCGTCGCTGTGCACCCGCGGGGTGCTCGAACGCGTCGTCGACGCTCTCGCCGGGATCGGGGTGCAGGCCCGGATCGGGCACGAGGTGGAGTTCACGCTCGTCGGCGGGCACGGCGAGTGGGCCGCGTACGGACTCGGCGCCGTCCTCGGGCAGGACGAGTTCGTCGCCGACCTGCTGCGTGCCGCCGCAGGCGCCGGACTGGGGATCGAGCAGATCCACGCCGAGGCGGGCGCGCAGCAGTTCGAACTGTCCCTGTCCCCCACCGACCCGGTCGGCTCGGCCGACGACCTCGTTCTCGCGCGCATCCTGATCGGTCGCACCGCGCGCGCCCACGGGATGCGCGCGTCGTTCTCGCCCGTGCCCGTCGCCGGCGGGTCGGGCAACGGCGCCCACGTCCACGTGTCCTTCACCCGGGACGGGCGGCCGCTGCTGTCCGGTGGCGCCGGCCCGCACGGGATGACGGACGCGGGCGGCAGCGTCGTCGCCGGCATCCTGCGCGCCCTCCCCGACCTCGGCGCCGTCCTCACCGGGTCCGTGCTCTCGCACCTGCGGCTGCGGCCGGGCATGTGGGCGGGCGCCTGGTGCTGCTGGGGACTCGAGAACCGCGAGGCCGCGGTGCGGCTGTGCGCCCTCACGCCTGGGAATCCGCACGGCGCGCATCTCGAGGTCAAGCCGGTGGATCCGTCGGCGAACCCGTACCTCGCCTGCGCGGCGATCCTCGGGGCCGCGCACGCCGGCCTCGTCGGTGCACTGCCGCTGCCGGCGGAGGTCCCGGTCGATCCCGTCCGGCTGACCGACGCCGAACGCGCCGCGCTCGGGGTCGACCTCCTGCCCACGAGCCCCGACGACCTGCTCGCGGCCCTCGCCTCGTCGCGGCTCGCCGGTGACCTGTTCGGGCCGTCGCTGCGCGAGGCGCTGCTCGCGGTGAAGAGCTACGAGTACGGCGAGTACCGCGCGCGGCCACCCGCCGAACTCGCGGAGCGGTTCCGTTTCGCATGGACCACCTGAGGGCGTGGCGAATTTCACCGTAACGGGCGTGCCGGGTTTGTCGATCTACGGCCGTCGGCAACTGCGGACAGTCGACACCTGTGGAGAACGGACGACCATGCACAATCCCGAGTCGGTGGACCCCCTCGCGTCCACCCAGCCCATCGCCAAGCTGCTCGTCCCGGGCGAGCCGGCCGCGGCGCCGGCGTCGCACTCCGCGGCGCGGGTCCCGGCCTCCGGCGCCGAGGTCCGACGCGTCAAACGGCTGACCTACGGCGACGAGCCCCGCGGGCGCTCGTGGCGACCGGATCTGTGGACGGTCGTCGGCGTGCTGGCCGTGCTGCTGGCGGTCGCGTTCGTCGTCGTCGCGGTACTCGTCTCGGGGAACCGGTCGCAACCGTCGTACCGGCCCGGTTACGCACCGTCGGGCATGGGCGCTGCGTCCGTGCCCGTCGCAGCCGTCGCGTGAGGATCCACGACCTGCCCTCCTCCCGCTGAGCGGGATCGCCGGAGTGTCGCCGCCCTCCCGGGGCAGCAGCATCGACCTGCTGACCGAGTAGGAGGAGTGAATCGATGAGTGAATTCGAAGGCCGGGTCGCGCTGATCACGGGCGGGGCACGCGGGCAGGGACGCAGCCACGCGGTGGCGCTGGCCGAGCGCGGCGCCGACATCGTGCTGTGCGACCGGTGTGCCGACAGCCCGGTGGTGCCGTACCCGCTGGCCACCGAGGCCGACCTGGAGGAGACCGCGGAGGCGGTGCGCGCGACCGGGCGCCGGTGCCTCACCGCGAAGCTGGACACCGCGGACCGCCCGGCGATGGACGAACTCGTCGCGCAGGCGCACGCGGAGTTCGGCCGGATCGACATCGCGGTGGCGAACGCCGGAGTGTCGGTCGCCGCCCCGATCCAGTCGATGACCGAGGCACAGTGGGCCGAGGCGATCGGCTCGAACCTGACCGGGGTGTTCAACACGGTCGGGTCGGTGGCACCCGGCATGGTGGAGCGTGGGTACGGCCGGATCGTGACGATCTCGTCGATGCTCGGGCGCGCGGGCAGCACCAACATGGCGGCGTACAGCGCGTCGAAGTGGGGCGTGATCGGCCTGACCAAGAGCGCCGCGCTGGATCTGGCTCCGCACGGGATCACGGTGAACGCGATCGCCCCCGGGAACATCTCGACGCCGATGATCCACAACGACTTCCTCTACGGCCTGATGCGCCCGGACCTCGAGCACCCCGGCGCCGACGACGTGGCGCCGGTCTTCCAGAGCCTGCACGCACAGCCGGTGCCGTGGCTCGATCCCGCGGAGATCACCCGCGTGGTGCTGTTCTTCGCCGCCGAGGCGAGCGCCCACATCAGCGGCACCGTGCTGCCGGTCGACGCCGGCAACGCGGGCCGGGTGACCGGATAGGCGCCTCCGGCGCCGGTGCGTCCTTTGGGCGGCCAGGGCAGCCCAAAGGACGCACCGGGGGCGTCAGCCCCAGCGGGACTGACCGCCGTCGAGGGGGATGGTCGCGCCGGTGAGGTAGCCGGCGTCCTCGCCGACGAGGAAGACGACGGCCCGGCCGATGTCGGTCTCGGGGTCGCCGATGCGACGCAGGGGGATTCCGGCGCGGAACTCCTCGGCCTCCTCGGGGTTGCGTTCCATCCACCGCTCGAGTCCCGGCGACAGGGCGTGGGGGGCGATGGCATTGACGCGGATGCCGTCGACGCCCCACTCGCACGCCGCGGCACGGGTCAGCGACCGCATGCCCTCCTTGATCGATCCGTAGACGCCGTAGTTGCTCGCGTCCCACCGGACCGCCGCCGAGGTGACGAGGTTGACGATTGATCCGCCCCCGCGTTCCTTCATCACCGGGTAGCAGGCCCGCATCAGCCGCAGCGTCGCGAGCGGTCCGGTGGCGAAGGACCGCTCGAACTCGTCGTCGGTGAACGACAGCAGCGGTCCGGGCCGGCAGTCGTTGGCGTTGTTGACCAGGATGTCCACGCCGCCGAAGTGCTCGACGGTGCGCTGGACCGCCGCGTCGACGTCGTCGGGGTTGCTGACGTCGCAGCGCACGGCGAGTGCCTTGCCGCCGAGCTCCTCGATCGCCTCGGCCGTCGAGATCACCTTGGATTCGGTGCGGCCCGCCGCCGCGATCCGCACGCCCTCCTTGGCGAGGGCGAGGGCGATGCCCCGGCCGATCCCCTGCCCCGCGCCCGTGATGAGCGCGACCTTGCCGTCCAGCTTGCTCATGTGTCCTGCTCCGGTTCTCTCGCCACTTCGGAAGTCCTGGTGCGTCCCAGGCTCCCCGTCCACTATCCTTGACCAAGCACTTGCTTGTCTATGTCGGTTTCCACCGTCGCCCGCGAAAAGCGTCGGACGGCAAGCAGTCTCGAACCGCTCCGAACTCGCAGAAAGGTAGCCACGTGCACCTTCCCAATCCTGCCGACCACACCGGGCGCGCCGTGATCGTCACCGGCGGCACCAAGGGCATCGGCTTCGTCGTCGCCGAGCACTTCCTCGCCGCCGGCGCCGACGTCCTGGTCTGCGCCCGCAACGAACCCGAGACGCTGCCCGCGGTCGACGGCCGCAGCGCCGCGTTCCGGGCCGTCGACGTGCGCAACCCGGCCGACGTGGCCGGCCTCGTCGACGACACCGTCGCCCGGTTCGGCCGGCTCGACGTGCTCGTCAACAACGCCGGCGGGTCGCCGGACGCCGACGCCGCCACCGTCTCCCCGCGCTTCGTGGAGAAGATCGTCGCACTGAACCTGCTCGCCCCGTTCTACGCCGCGCAGGCCGCCAACCGGGTGATGCAGGAACAGCCCGAGGGCGGCGCGATCGTCAACATCGGCAGCGTCTCGGCGCACGACCCGCAGCCCGGCACCGCCGCCTACACCGCCGCCAAGGCCGGCCTGCTGGGCCTGACGAAGGCTCTCGCCCTCGAATGGGCCCCGAAGGTGCGCGTCAACCACATCACCACCGGCCTGATCCGCACCGAGGCCGCCGCGTCGGTGTACGGCGACGACGGCGGCGCCGCCGTGACCCGGACCCTGCCGATGGAGCGGATGGCGGTCCCGTCGGACATCGCCCGGGCCTGCCTGTTCCTCGGCAGCGACCTGGCGGCCTACGTCAACGGCGCCGACCTCGCCGTCCACGGCGGCGGCGAGTTCCCGGCCCGGTACATGGCCCTGCACGGGAAGTGACCGCGCGGATCGGTGCCCGGATGCCGGGCACCGATCCCACGTCACGCGAACGACGCCCGCGCCCCCGAGATCACGGCCCGTCCGTCCCCGACCACCTCGAACGCCACGTCGTCGCGTCCACCCCAGGCCCGCAACTCGGCGACGTCGCCGGGGAACACCGGCGCCGCGAAGCGGCCCTGCAGCGCGGTGAGATCCGCCGGATGCGCACCGACGAGCCGCGCCAGCGGCAATGTCGCCGCCGCGAGCGTGCACAGCCCGTGCATGATCGGACGCGGTTGCCCGATCCGCGCGGCCGCCTCCGGGTCGATGTGGATGTGGTGCCGGTCGCCGGTGAGCCGGTAGAGCGCGGCCTGGTTGGCGGCGGTGGCCAGAGGCGCGGTCAGCTCCGGCTCGCCCTGCGGGGCCGCCGGCTTCGACGGGCCGCGCTCGCCGCCGAACCCACCCGCGCCGGGCGCGAAGATCGACCAGGTCGCGACGAAGTACTCGCACTCGACCCGGACCTCGAACACGGCCGCGGCGCCCTTGTCCCACACCTCACCCACCGACGCCCGCAGCTCCACCTCGCCGCGGCGCGGCAGCGGAGCCAGCACGGTCAGCTCCTGCGAGCCGTGCAGCGCGGTGCCGGTGTCGAACGCGCCCCGCGAGCCCAGCTCGTCCGGCGCCCACTGGGCGAGGGTCAGCGCGAACGTCGGCAGCACCCGCAGCCGGTCCTCGAGCACCAGGTCCAGGTCGGTGGCCGGCTGGGCGCCGACGGCGAGCGCGTACAGGATCGCGTCGCGCTCGTCGTAACTCACCGTGCGGGTGCCCAGGTCGGCGCCGCGCCACGCACCGGCCTTCTGCTCCACTGCCGTCATGTCGTGTCCTTCCGGTTCAGGCCGCGCCGAGGATCAGGCCGGAGGTGGGAACCGCGGTTCCCGCTGTCACCAGCACGTTCTCGACGCCGTCGGGTTGGTTGGTGGAGGTGCCGCGCAGCAGGCGCACCGCCTCGGCGATGCCGTTGACGCCGTGCAGATACGCCTCGCCGACCTGCCCGCCGTGGGTGTTGGACGGCAACCGGCCGCCGAGCTCGAGATTGCCCTCGCGGATGAAGTCCTTCGCCTCGCCGGGGCGGCAGAAGCCGAGTTCCTCGAGCTGCGGCAGCACCAGCGGGGTGAAGTGGTCGTAGAGGATCGCGGCGTCGATCTCGTCCGGGCTCAGGCCGCTCTGCGCGTAGAGCTGGCGGCCGACCAGACCCATCTCCGGGATGCCGGAGATGTCCGGACGGTAGTAGCTGGTCATCATGTGCTGGTCCTTGCCGGAGCCCTGCGCGGCGCCCTTGACCAGGACCGGTGTGTGCCGCAGGTCCCGGGCCCGCTCGGCGGAGACGACGACGAGCGCCTGCCCGCCGTCGGTTTCCTGGCAGCAGTCGAGCAGGTGCAGCGGCTCGGCGATCCACCGCGAGTTCTGGTGGTCCTCGAGCGTGATGGGCTTGCCGTAGAACCACGCCGCGGGGTTGTTCGCGGCGTGCTTGCGGGCGACGACGGCGACCCGGCCGAAATCCTCGCTCGTGGCACCGTACTGGTGCATGTACCGGCGGGCGAACATCGCGACCCACTGGGCGGGAGTCGCCAGTCCCTGCGGGGTCAGCCACGCGTAGGCCGCGCGGTCGGCGGTCGAATCCATCGGCCGGTCGTGCTGGCCGAGACCGAACCGGACCCCGGAACGTTCGTTGAACGCACGGTAGACCACGACGACCTCGGCGACGCCCGTCGCGACGGCCATCGCGGCCTGCTGCACGGTCGCGCAGGCCGCCCCGCCGCCGTACCCGATGCGGGAGAAGAACTTCAGTTCCCCGAGTCCGCAGTTGCGGGCGACGAGGATCTCGCCGTTGGTCTCCATCGTGTAGGTGGCCAGGCCGTCGACCTCGGACGGGTCGATGCCGGCGTCGGCCAGCGCCGCGACGATCGCCTCGCACGCGAGCTGCAGCTCGGAGCGGCCGGACTTCTTGGAGAACTCGGTGGCGCCGATGCCGACGATCGCGGCGGCACCGGAGAGCGGGGTGGTCATCGGGTTCCTCCCGGCCGGTCGGTGAAGGCGATCGTGACGGTGCCGGCGGCGTGGTCGCCGAGGCTGTTGGCGCCGCGGACGCGGACCTCGACGAGCCCGTCGGACTTGCCGACCACCTCACCGGTCATCGTCATGGTGTCGCCGGGGTAGTTCGGTGCGCCCAGGCGGATCTTCACCCGCCGCACCACGGCGCACGGACCGGCCCAGTCCGTGACGAACCGGCCCACCAGGCCGTTGCTGGTGAGGATGTTCATGAACACGTCCTTCGATCCGCGCTCGCGGGCGAGTTCGGGATCGTGGTGGACGTCCTGGAAGTCGCGGGTCGCGAGGGCGGTCGCGACGATCAGGGTGCGGGTGAGCGGGATCGCGAGTTCGGGCAGCACCTCGCCGATCTCGATGTCGTCGTAGCTGCGGTCCGTGGACACGGTGGCGGTCATGCCACCACCTCGACCCCGGCAGCGAGCTGGGCACCGAGCCGCGCCAGATCCGACGCGGACCCGCCGAGGGTGGCGCCGATCTGCTTGCCCCACAACAGGTGCCGATGCACCGGATAGTCGGTGTCGACGCCCATTCCGCCGTGCACGTGCGTCGTGCGGTGCACGACGCGCTGACCGCCGTCGGTGGCCCACCACTTGGCGACGAGCACCGATGTGCCCGGGTCCGCGCCCTCGGTGAGCAGCCAGGCCGCCTGCCACAGCGTCACCCGCATGGCCTCGAGGTCGATGTAGCAGTCGGCGAGCTGATGGCCCACCGCCTGGAACGTCGCGAGCGGACGCCCGAACTGCATGCGCCCGTTGAGGTAGGTGACGGCCTGCTCGACCGCCCCGGCACCGACACCGAGCTGCAGGGCGGCGAGCGCGAGCTCGACGCGGTCGAGCAACCACTGCACCGCGGTGCCGTCGGCGGGGCCGAGCAGCTCGGCGGGCGCCGCGTCGAACGTGACGTTGCCGCAGATCTCCCACGTGGTGGACTGCGTCTGCTCCACGGTGACACCGTCACCGGCGAGGTCGACGACGAACAGCGCGGCACCGGCCGGCGTCGTCGCCGACACGATCGCGCGCTCCGCGACGTGGGTGACCGGGACGGCGGCCTTGGCGCCGGTCAAGTGCCACCCGCCGCCGGTCTCGGTCGCGGTGGTCGCCGGAGCGCCGTCGACGTACGGACCGAACTCCTCGAGCCCGATCGTCAGGAACCGGCTGCCGTCGGCGACGCCGGGAACCAGCGCGGTGCGCTGCGCGTCGGTGCCGAACTCGACCACCGCCAGGGCGGCGAGCACGGACTGCCAGATCGGGACGGGCGCCACGTGCCGGCCCTGCTGCTCGAGCAGCACGTACAGCTCCGACAATCCGAGACCGCCGCCGCCGAGCTCCTCGGGCAGGGCGACGCCGAGCAGACCGGTGGTGGCGAGTTCGCGCCACAGCTCCCGGTCGACGCGCTCGTCGCCGAGCTCGACCTGCTTGACCCGGTCGATGCCGGCCTTGCCGGTGAAGACCTCGTGGGCGAGGCCGCGAATCGCTTCCTGCTCTTCGCTGAAGTTGAAATCCATCTACGAGTCCTCCCGTGCGGCCGGCCGGAACGCGGGCAGCGTCAAATCCGGGTCGGCGTCGATCCAGTCCAGTTCCACCGGCATGCCGATCTCCACCGCGTCCGGCGCGACACCGGTCATGTTCGCGATCAGGCGGGTGCCCTCCTCGAGTTCGATCGTCGCCACGACGAGCGGGTACTCGAAGCCGGGAATCTGCGGGTGGTGGTTGACCACGAAGCTGTAGACGGTGCCGCGGCCCGACGCGTCGACGGTGTCCCAGTCGAGCGAGCGGCACTGCCCGCACATCGGTCCCGTCGGGTGCCGCAGGGTGCCGCACGACGTGCAGCGCTGGATCACCAGCCGGTGCTCCTTCGCCGCCTCGAACCAGAAGGCGTTGTCGGCGTTGAGCGCCGGGCGCGGACGCAGCCCCTTCGGCTTCGCCTGCGCCGCATCGTCAGGCTGCGCCGTGCCCTTCGGCTGCGCCGTGCCCTTCGGCCGGAAACGGAGGGTGCGCCACCGCTGGGTGGCGACGACCTCGCCGGCGCCGTTGCGGTACGTCTTGAGCGTGGTCACGAAGTGCCCGGCACCGAGCCCGGTCCTCTTCTCCTCCGAGATCGACTCGATCACCTCGGTGAGCGAGACCCGGTCGCCGGGGCGCAGCTCGGTGAAGAACTCGAAGTCCGAGTCGGTGGCGACGACGGAGGTGAACCCGGCGGCGTCCAGGGTGGCGATCAGGTCGGTCCACACCTGCGACGGGTCGTTGTTCGCCATCTTGTCGGTGAAGGTGCGCATCGTCCACACCTGCGTCATGAGCGCGGGGGCGACGGCACCGTCACGGCCGGTGGCGCGGGCGGCCTCGTCGTCGAGGTAGATCGGGCAGGTGTCGCCCATCGTCTCGACCCAGTGCCGGATCATCGGGGTGTTGACCTCGTCCGGCCCCCACGTGGTGGGGGTCAGGGTCTGCCCCTCGAACGCCCGCAGCGTGGTCAGCAGTTCGCTCACTTGACCCTCTTCTCCCGCACGAGGCCCAGGCCCATGGTGCCGACCATGTCGCGCAGGACCTCGTTGACGCCGCCGCCGAACGTGTTGACCATGCCCTGCCGGGAGATCTGCTCGATCTGACCGGCCAGCACCGCGCCCGGCGATTCGGGACGGATGCGACCGGCCGCGCCGAGGATGCCCAGCAGCGTCCGGTACACGTCGACGTGGGTCTCGGTGCCGTACACCTTGGTGGCACCGGCGTCCGCGCCCGAGAGGGTGTCGGCCGCGACGGCGGCGGTCATCTTCCAGTTCAGCAGCCGCATCGCCTCGAGCTTCGCGTGGGTGCGGGCGAATTCCTGCTGCACCCAGGGAATCTCGATGGCGCCGTTCTCCTTCGCCCAGTCCAGCACCTGATGCCACAGCCCGTAGGTGCGGCCGCCGATCGCGGCCAGGCCGATGCGCTCGTGGTTGAGCTGGGCGGTGATCAGCGGCCAGCCGCCGTTGATCTCCCCGACCACGTCCCGGTCGGGGACGCGGATGCCGCTGTAGTAGGTGGCGGTGACCGACAGGCCGCCGACGGTGTGGATCGGCGACCACGAGAACCCGGGCGCCTCGGTCGGCACCATGAGGATCGAGATCCCGCGGTGCTTGGGGGCGTCGGCGTCGGTGCGGCACGCCAGCCACACGTAGTCGGCGGTGTTGGCGCCCGAGGTGAAGATCTTGTTGCCGTCGACCACCCACTCGTCGCCGTCGCGCACCGCGCGGGTCTTCAGCGACGCCAGGTCGGTGCCGGCCTCCGGCTCGGTGTAGCCGATGGCGAAGACGATGTCGCCGGAAAGGATGCCGGGCAGGAAGCGGTCCTTCTGCTCCTGCGTGCCGTACTTCATCAGGGTCGGGCCGACCGTGTTGACGGTGACGAACGGGAACGGCAGGCCCGCGCGCTGCACTTCGTCGAAGAAGACGAACTGCTCCTCGATGGACTTGCCCTGCCCGCCGTACTCCGTGGGCCAGCCGATCCCCAGCCAGCCGTCCTTGCCGAGCAGCGTGACGACCTCGCGGAAGTGCTCGCCCCCCACTCCCTGCTCACCGGCGCGGCGACGCTTGTCCTCCGGCAGCAGCGACGCGAAGTAGGCGCGCAGCTCCCTCCTGAGCGCGACCTGCTCCGGGGATTCCTTCAGATCCATCGCGAATTCTCCTAGCGACCGAATGTCGTTGTGACCTCGGACGCTAGTCAGCGGGGCCGCCGAGCGGGCGGACCGTCTCGGACAGCGGGAACCGCCCGGTCAGACCCGGCCGAGGCGTTCGGCACAGGCGGCCATCTCGTCGACGACCCGGTTCAGCGTCCCGGCCTTCGGCGACGCCGACAGCACCATCCGCGTCGCCCCGAGGGCGCGGGCCCGGTCGATGCGGGCCTCGTCGAGCCGCGGCAGCGTCGCCCCGAGCACCAGTTCCACGGCGCCGGGATCGCGGCCGGCCGACTCGGCGGCGCGGCGCATCTGCCCGATCGCCCGATCGAGATCCTCCCCGGCCAGGCCGAGCGGCTGGAATCCGTCGCCGAGGCGACCGGCCCGGCGGGCCGCGGCGGCGCTGTGCCCGCCGATGTACAGCGGCACCCCGCTCTCGCGGTGCGGCTTCGGCCAGCTGTGGGCGCCGCGGAAGGAGTAGAACTCGCCGTCGAAGTCCGCTCCCGCCGGGTCGGTGCCGGCCCACAGGGTGCGCATCACGGCGATCGCCTCGTCGGCGATCTTTCCGCGCCGGTCGAAGTCGCCGCCGCACGCCTCGATCTCCTCCCGCATCCAGCCCAGCCCCAGGCAGATCCGGACGCGGCCGCGGGAGAGCCGGTCGAGGGTGGCCAGACGCTTGGCCAGCACCACCGGATGGTGGTTGGGCAGCACCAGCACGCCCGTGGCGAGACCGAGGTCGGTGGTGGCACCGGCGACGAACGACAGCAGCTCGAGCGGGTCGGGCAGGTCGCAGTCGTCGGGCAGGTGGGACTTGCCGGTCGGCGAGTACGGATACGCGCTGCCGGTGTTCGCGATCACCACGGAGTGCTCGACGGCGGAGATCTCGTCGAACCCCAGTTTCTCCGCGGCACGCGCGAATTCGAGGATCCACTCGGGGTCCCCGCTGTGTCCCAGCTCGATCGGCACCACCACACCCAGCTTCACGTACGTCCGTCCTCTCGTGCCGCCGCTCCCCGAGCGGTCGTCTCCTCGATCAGTTTCGGCGCCCACACCACCTTGCCGAGCAGCCGGTCCGCCTCGGGCGCGGTCGCCAGCCACACCGCGGCGGCGGCGGGCACCGTCGCCGGCACGGCCTCGAATCCGGCGTCCTCGACGGCGCGCGTGCCGCCCCGGGCCCGGCCGGCCTCGGTGACGACGAACCCGGGGCTGAGGTTGAACGCCCGGATCCCGCGGCCCCGGTACTCGGCGTTGATCATCCCGGCGATCCGGGCGAACGCGGCCTTCGACGCGGCGTACGACAGGCCCCAGCCGCCCTCCCCCGGTGGGGCGGGCGGGTCGATCGCCGCCGACCCGGACACCAGATCGATCACCACACCGCTGCCGCGGTCGAGCATCGCCGGCAGCACCGTCTGCATCAACGCCACCTGGTGCAGGTAGTTGCCGTCGATCATGGCGGCGGCGTCGGCGAGGTCGATGTCGAGCAGCCGGTCCATGTTCCCCGCGGTCTGCGCGTACGCGTTGGCGACCAGCACGTCGACCCGGCCCCACGCGTCCAGGACGCGCCGGCCCGCGCCGCGCACCGATTCGACGTCGAGCAGGTCCATCGGGACGGGCAGCGCCCGCACTCCCAGTGCCTCGATCTCCGCGGTGGTGGTCTCGAGGCTGCCGGGCACGGCGATGGGTTCGTCGCCGTCGCGGCGGCTGCGGGGCGGCACGGCGCCCTGGCCCTCGCGGACCGTGCGGGCGGTGACGGCGACGTCGAAGCCCGCACGGGCGAACGCGAGGGCGGTCTCGCGTCCGATGCCGCGGCTGGCGCCCGTGACGAGGGCGACGCGGGTGCCGGGCATCGGCTACACGCTCAGCAGCCGCTGCCGGCCGTGTGCGGCGAATTCCTCGTCCAGGGCGGCCTTGTCGGACTCGCTCATCGCGGTGTACTCCGGCGCGCCGCGTCCCACCCACCGGTACACGGGCTCGGTGGTGTGCCAGCGCTGCGCCTGCAGCTCGCGCTTGAGGACCTTGTTCGAGCCGGTCACGGGAAGGTTCGTCGACACCCGCACGAACCGGGGAATCGCCTTCGACCCGAGATCGGCTTGGCCGGTGAGGAATTCGGCGAGCTCGGCCGGGTCGAAGTCGGTGAGCGAGGCGACCTCGATCGCCGCCATCACCTGATCGCCCGACCGCGGGTCCGGCACCGCGTAGACACCGGTGGTCACGACCTTCGGGTGCCGGCGCAGGACCCGCTCGATCATCAGCGCCGAGGTGTTCTCGCCGTCGACCCGGATCCAGTCGCCCTTGCGGCCCGCGAAGTAGATGAAGCCGGCCTCGTCGACGTAGCCGAGGTCGCCGGTCCAGTACCACCCGTTGCGGATCCGCTCGGCGTCGGCGACGTCGTTCTTGTAGTAGCCCTCGAAGGCGCGGGCGCCCTCCTTGTTGATCATCTCGCCGATCGCCTCGTCCGGGTTGAGCACCCGGCCGTGCTCGTCGAGCACCGCGCGGGCACACTCGGCGAACGTGTCGGGATGCACCACCGCGATCCCGGCGTGCGCGGGCCGGCCGAGCGCGCCCTCCGGCGCCGCCGGATCGAGCCGGACCGAACCGGCGCCCTCGCTCGAGCCGTACCCCTCGAACAGCACCGCGCCGAACCGGCGCACGAACTCGGCCTTGTCCTCCGGCGAGGCCTCGGTGCCGAAGCCCCGCTCGAGCCGGTTGTCGGCGTCGTCGGGCTGTTCGGGGGTGGCCATCAGGTAGGCCAGGGCCTTGCCGACGTAGGTGAAGAACGTCGCGCCGAAGAACTTCACGTCGGGCAGGAACCCGGACGCGGAGAACTTGCGGGTCAGGCACACCGTCGCACCGTTGGCCAGGGCCGGCGCCCACAGCGCCATCAGCGCGTTGCCGTGGAACAGCGGCATGCAGCAGTAGTCCACGTCGTCGCGGTGGTGCCCGTACTTGGCGGTGTTGGCGTACGCGAGCCGCGACAACCGGCCCTGGGAGCACTTGACGGCCTTGGACCGGCCGGTGGTGCCGGAGGTGAACAGCAGCAGGAACAGGCTGTCCTCGCCGACACCGTCGGCGATCGCCGGTTCCACCCGCTCGAGGCGGGCCGCGTAGCCGGGATCGTCGATCAGCAGGAAGCGGTCCTCGCCGAGGCCCAGGTCGAGGCCGCGCAGCTTCGCCATCCCGGCGGTGTCGGTGACGATGAGCTGGCAGTCCACGTACCTGATCTCGGCCTCGAGTTCCGCCGCGCCGCGCGTGGGATTGATGCCGACGACCGTCGCGCCCACCAGCGCGGCCCCGCCGAGCCAGAACAGGAAGTCCGGGACGTTGTCGAGGAGGATCCCGATGTGGAACGGGCCGTCGCCGCGCAGCGACCGCGCGAGAGCGCCACGCGCGGCGCTCTCGCGCACCACGGCGTCCCACGTCCAGTCCTGTTCCCGGGTCCGCAGGCCGAGCCGGTCGTCGCCGACGCGGTCGAGCAGCATCTCGGCGATGGTGGCGCGCTGCACGCCCGCTTCCGTCGCGGCGGTGCCGGGGTTCACGGTGCTCGTCATCGTTGCGGCTCCCTTCACGCCGTCCGGAGCACGCAGTGGGTGCCCCCGTAGATGGCGGTCATGCACTTGTTGCAGTGGTTGCACAGCGACGCGGTGGCCGCGTCCTCCTGCATGCGGTTGACGAGGTCCGGGTCGCGCAGCAGCGCCCGCGCGGCGGCGACGAACTGGAAGCCCTCGGCCATCGCCTCGTCGATGATCGCCCGGTTGGTGATGCCGCCGAGCAGCACCAGCGGCATCTTCAGCTGCGACCGGAACTGCTTGGCGTCCTCGAGCAGGTAGCCGTCGCGGTAGGGGTATTCACGCAGGAAGTGCTTGCCCACCAGCTGGATTCCCAGCTTCGTCGGCTGCGGCATCACGGCGGCGAAGTCGCGCAACGGTGCGTCGCCCTTGAACAGGTACATCGGGTTGAGCAGGGAGCTGCCGGCGGTCAGCTCGAGGGCGTCGAGCGAGCCGTCGGCCTCGAGCCACTTGGCGACCTGGATCGACTCGTCGAGCCAGAAGCCGCCGGGCACGCCGTCGTCCATGTTGAGCTTGGCGAGGATCGCGATCTTGTCGCCGACGGCGTCGCGGACGGCGCGGGCGGCCTCCCGCGCGAAGCGGGCGCGGTTCTCCAGCGACCCGCCGTACTCGTCCTTGCGCTTGTTGATCTTCGGGCTCAGGAACGAGCTGATGAGGTAGTTGTGCCCGAAGTGGATCTCGACGGCGTCGAAGCCGGCCTCGACGGCGCGGCGCGCGGCCTCGGCGTGGCCCTCGGTGATGCGGGCGATGTCCGCCTTGGTGGCGGGCTTGCTGAAGTTCTGGGTCGTCATGCGGAAGGCGCGGCTCGGCCCGAGGGCCGGGGTGCCGAGGTACTTCGCGGCGGCGACCGGACCGGCGTGGCCGATCTGCGCGGAGACCGCGGCGCCCTCGTTGTGGATCGCGTCGGTGAGCTTGCGCATGCCGGGCCGGGTCTCGTCGGTCCACTGCAGCTGACCGGGGGCGGTGCGGCCGTCGGGTGCGACGGCGCAGTAGGCGACCGTCGTCATGCCGACGCCGCCGGCGGCGGGCCGGCGGTGGAACTCGATGAGCTCGTCGGTGACGAGCCCCTTCGGGGTCAGGCCCTCGAACGTGGCCGCCTTGATCACCCGGTTGCGCAGGGTCAGCGGGCCGAGCTTCGCGGGGGCGAAGGGATCGATCCTTGTCGTCGGGGTATCGAGAAATGTGGACATGCGGTTGCTCCTCCGGCAGCGATTCTGCGCCGAACGTAGCCCCGGCTGTCGGGTGGATCACGGTGAGTCCCGCTCAGTGGTAACCACTACCGCACCCACGGCCCGACGTGAGAAATTGCAGTGGCACGCCTCACACGCGGCCGCGGCCAGGGTGAGGTCACAGGTCTATCGCCGCAGGTGACACGGTATTCACGTGACACGAAGGAAAGGTCCCCGCATGACTGCGTCCGCAGATCCCCGGCTGTACCTCGACGAGGTCGTCTCCCGCCTGACCGGCCCGGGTGGCCGGTTCGAGATCGTCGAGGAAGAGGTGCTCGGCGCCTCGATGCCGGTGATGAAGAACCGCGGCAAGGCCGTGGGCGAGCTGCTCGCCGACTCCCTGCGCTGGGGGGACCGCGACTACCTCGTCACCGCCGACCGCCGGCTCTCCTTCGCCGAGCACGCCGCCGCCGCCTACTCCCTCGCCCGGGCGCTGCGCAGCGACTACGGCGTCGAGAAGGGCGATCGCGTCGCGATCCTGGCCGCGAACACCCCGGAGTGGGTGATCGCGTTCTGGGCGAGCCAGACGCTCGGCGCGATCACCGTCGGGCTCAACGGCTGGTGGGTGCCGCGGGAGATCGAGTACGGCCTCGAGCACAGCCGGCCGAAGGTCCTCGTCGTCGACGCCAAGCGCGCCGAGGCCCTCGCGGACGTCGACACCACCGGGATCACGGTCCTGACGATGGAGGAGGACCTGCCCCGGCTGATCGCGCAGTACCCCGGCGCCGAGCCGCCGCGCGTCGACATCGACGAGGACGACCCGTCGGTCATCCTCTACACCAGCGGCACCAGCGGCCGGCCCAAGGGCGCGCTGCACTCGCACCGCAACCTGCTGGCGGTCGTCGACTACCACCGGTTCAGCGATGCCCTGCTCGCGGCGTTCACCGGCCGGACCTACAGCGACGACGTCCCCAGCGACCTGCGGTACCTGCTCACCTCGCCGCTGTTCCACATCGCGAGCCTGCACAACCTGGTGATCCCGCGGCTGGCGACGGGCAGCGCGGTGATCATGCACCAGGGTTCGTTCGACGTGGACAAGGTGCTGAGCCTGATCGAACGCGAACGCGTCACCAACTGGGGCGCGGTGCCGACGATGGCGTCGCGGCTGCTCGAGCACGACAACCTCGACAAGTACGACCTGTCGTCGCTGACGGCGTTCGCACTCGCGTCGGCACCGTCGTCGATCGCATTCAAGGACCGGCTGCGCGAGAAGGTGCCCTTCGCGCGCGACGCCCTCGTCGACAGCTACGGGCTCACCGAGTGCAGCACCGCCATCGCGGTCGCCAACTCGCAGGACATCGAGGCGTTCCCCGGCACCCTGGGCCGGCCGATCATCACGGTGAGCCTCGAGATCCGCGATCCGTTCGGCGAATGGCTGCCGGACGGGGTCGAAGGCGAGGTGTGCGTGCGCAGCCCGTTCGTCATGCTCGGCTACTGGGAGGACGAGGAGGCCACGGCCGCGGCGATCACCCCGGACCGGTGGCTGCGCACCGGTGACTACGGCGTCATCGAGAACGGCCGGCTGCGCCTGACGGGCCGTCGCTCCGACCTGATCCTGCGCGGCGGCGAGAACGTCTACCCCACCGAGATCGAGCAGACCCTCGACGAGCACCCGGCCGTGCGCGAGTGCGCCGTGATCGGCGTCCCGCACCCCGACCTCGGTCAGGAGGTGGCGGCGGTCGTCGTCCTCGCCGAGGGGGCGAGCGTGACGGAGGAGGAGCTGCGCGAGTACGCGGCCGAGCGTCTGTCGTACTTCAAGGTTCCCACCCGCTGGCGGATCACCTCCGACCTGCTGCCCCGCAACGCGACGGGCAAGACGGTGCGTCGCGAGGTCAGCATCTAGTTGCGCGGGGCGGTGCTTCTTGCGCGCGTTCTCACGCGCGCGAGAAGCACCGCCGGTCGCGGATGCGGCTACTGCGACCGGGACACGAACCCGGGGTCCTCGACCGCCAGACGCTGACGCACCGGCTCGGGCATCGTCGAGCACGAATCCGCGCTGGGCCGGTCGTCGGCGTGGTCGGCGGCCGAATCCTCGATGCCCACCGACGCGACGATGTTCTCCCAGCCGCCCCACCCGGCGAAGCGGGCGGGCAGATCGACGTTGGCGGCACCGTTGATGTGGAACGCGGCGCTCGGATACGGCGCGTCCGGTGGCGTGGCGACGCCCCCGCCGGGCAGGCGCACGACGTCCTCCGGATTGGGCAGCATGCCCGCGAGCTGCATCGCGTGGTACTGGTACATCTCCCAGGGCGCGGTGTCGAAGTAGTACCAGCTGGCCGCGCACACCCCGTACAGGTCGGGACCGAACTGCGCGTAGTTCAGGTACAGCTCCATGATGCGGGCGTCGGGCAGGGTGCTGCTCAACAGGATCGACGGCACCGTCTCGACGGCCTTGCGGATCGCGCTCTGGTCGGGGGTGAAGAACATGTTCTTCGCGAGCTGCTGCGGGATCGTCGAGTACGTCTGCTGCGGCTCACCCGTCAGGTGGGCGCGGGCGCGGTCGGCGTAGTCGCCCCAGTGGAACGCCTGCGCACGAAGACCCATCTGGTCGTCCTCGTGGGCGATCACCGAGGCGACGATGTAGCGGCTGACGTGGTCGAGCGAGACGTACTGGTAGGTGACCGGGCCGTCGTCGATGCGCATGAACCGCGACGACGCCGGCGTCCACACCCGCAGCGACGCGGTGGCCGTCAGCGCGATCAGCACGAGCGCCGCCACCGCTGCCCCGGCCCGCTTCGCCCGCGTCGGCCACGGATTGTGGGGCGGCTGCGCCGGCAGCGGGGGCGGCCCGGGCCGGGCGACGGGCGGCCACGTCGGCTCGGGCCGGCGCACTCCCGCGTACTCGGGTTCGCGACGAGGCTGCGGCTCGGACCGGCGGGGCCACTGCACCGCGGGACGACGCAGCCGGCGCAGCTTCGGGCCGCGGTCCTGCGGTTCCCGGCGCACCGGCACCTCGGGGGCCGCCGCCCAGGCGCGGAGGCGGGCGGCGACACACCGGGTGCACCGGCCGTCGACCCGCCGCTCGAACGGACCCACGATCCGCCCGCACGCTGCGCACCTGCCCGGCATCATCGTTGTACACGCCTCCCGCTGGTCACCGACACGACCTCTTCATCTTCGTCGCCGACGGTCACGGGCCGGTCTCGGGGGTCGGGACCGGATGCTCAGTCCACCCGCGGCGCCCACTGGACGCCGTTGATGTGCGCGCCGCCGTCGACGAACAAGGTGTTGCCGGTGAGGTAGCGCGCACCGTCGCTCGCGAGGAACACCGCGACGGGTCCGATGTCGTCGAGCGGGTCACCGATTCGGCCCATCGGGTTGGCCTGCGCCGACGCCGCCGCCATCTGCGGGTCGGTCTCGGCCACCCGCCGGAACGCCTCGCTCTGCGCGCCGGGGCAGATCACGTTGCAGCAGATCTGCTTCGGCGCCCATTCCCGCGCCGCGGTGCGGGTGAGGGTGCGCAGCGCCTCCTTGGCGGCGTTGTACTGCACGGAGTACATGTGCGCGTTGACGCCGTTGAGCGAGCACAGGTTGATCACCCGGCCGGTGCCGTGGCGCTCGAGTTCCGGGAGGGCCCGCTGCATCGCCCAGAACGCCGCCATCACGGCCGTGTCGAACCCGGCGCGCAGCTGCTCGTCGGTCATGTTCTCGAACCGGGCGTACCCGGAGCCGCGCCAGGCGTTGTTGACGAGGACGTCGAGGCGGCCGAACCGTTCGACCGCGCCGTCGACCGCCGCGTGGACCTGGGCCTTGTCGGTGACGTCGGTGCGCACGAAGTGGGCGCGCGCACCCCACTCGTCGCGCAGCCACCGGGCGGTGGCATCGCCGGCCTGCTCGTCGATCTCGGCGACGACGACGTCCGCGCCCTCCCGCGCGTACGCCGCGGCGATGCCGCGCCCGATGCCCATGCCGGCGCCGGTGATCAGCGCGACACGACCGTCGAGTGCTCCCATGCGGATTCTCCTAACGGGGACGCGGAACCGTCTTGTCGATGAACAGTCCCTCCACCGAGACGCACAGCTGTCCGTCGGCCGTCGTGATGCTGCCGACGGTGCGGATCTTGCGGCCGTCGACGGAGACGAGCCGGCCGGTGACGACGAGCGGCTCGAACAGCGGCGTGGGCCGGTGGTAGTTCGTCTCGAGTTTCGCCGTCATCCCGGACTTGCCGCCCCACGCGTTGGCGACGCCGAGCACATGGTCGAGGATGAGCGCGGACACCCCGCCGTGGACGCACCCGGGCGGACCCTGGTACGGCATCGTCAGCGTGACCGTGCCCTGCACCGAGCCGTCCTCGAGGCCCTCGAGGACCAGGGGCGGGGCGATGGCGTTCTCGGGGCCGGTGACCGGGTCGTGCCGGGTGACGCCCTCGCCGTTCCACATGTCGATCAGTCGTTCGGCGACCTCCGGGGCGTGTTCCTCGAGGTGGTCGGCGATGCTGTTCAGTTCCTCCGCGACCCGGTCGAGGTTGGCGTTGCCGCGGTCGGTGCGCAGCATGGCGTCGACGACGCGGCGCGCGGCGGCGGTCGCCCGGTCCACCGGCGCGTCCTGCGGCGCCGAGGTCAGCACCGTGCCGTGGGCGTGGGTGGCGGCGGTGGGATGGGTTCCGACCTTCACGGACGCACCTCCATGACGGCGTGGGTGAGGACGGGGGCGCCGTCGCGCTTCGGGCAGGTCGCCAGCAACGTCAGCCGGTCGCCGTCGCGCCAGACGGCGGTCTCGATAGTCTCGCCCGGGAACAGCGAGCCGGCGAACCGCACCGAGTAGCTCTGCACCCGCGCCGGGTCGCCGTCGAGCAGGCCGTCGACGACGGCCTTGCACACGATCCCGTAGGAGGCCAGACCGTGCAGGATGGGCCGGTCGAAACCGGCGGCCTGCGCGAACGCGGGCTCGGCGTGCAGCGGGTTCATGTCGCCGCTGAGCCGGTACAGCAGGGCCTGCCGCGTGCCGGTGGGCGAGACGAGGACGGTGTCGGCGTCGCGGTCGGGCACCGTGTGCGGCGTCTCCGGGCCGGGTTCGCCGCCGAAGCCGCCCTCGCCGCGGGCCCAGATCTGCATGCCGGTGGTCCACAGCGGCGCACCTTCCGGGGTGGTGGCCGCCTGTTCGAGCACGATGACGGCGGCCTTGCCCTTGTCCCACACGTGCGCCACGCGCGACGAGATGTGCGCCGTCCCGGAGGCGGGGATGGGGGCGTGCAGCTGCAGCGACTGCCCGCCGTGCAGGATGCGGCGCAGGTCGATGTCGATGCCGGGCAGGTTCATGCCGGCCGGTTTCAGCGCGCCGGCCGAGATGCCCTGGCCGGCCACCATCGCGAACGTCGGCAGCAC
This sequence comes from Rhodococcus ruber, assembly GCF_016804345.1. Lineage (NCBI taxonomy): Bacteria > Bacillati > Actinomycetota > Actinomycetes > Mycobacteriales > Nocardiaceae > Rhodococcus > Rhodococcus ruber. The sequence goes on from NZ_CP044211.1 coordinate 4,982,184, forward strand.
CCGCAGGTCCTTCTCGTACACCCAGCGCAGCTCGGCCGGGTCGAGTCCGTCGCCGCCGGCGCCGAGCCCGAGGTGGTACAGCATGACGTCGCGGTTGGTCCAGACCGCTTCGCGCACAGTGGGTTCGGCGGACAGTGCGGTCTTCGGGTCGATGGGCACGGTCAGTTCTCCTTCTCGTCCGCGGTTCCGGTGAGGGTTCCGGCCCGGTACAGCGTCACCACGCACGCGCCGCCGAGCCCCAGATTGTGTTGCAGGCCCACGCGGGCGCCGTCGACCTGACGGCCGCCGGCTTCGCCGCGCAGCTGCCAGGTGAGTTCGGCGCACTGGGCCAGGCCGGTGGCGCCGAGGGGATGGCCCTTGGAGAGCAGGCCGCCCGACGGGTTGACCACCCACCGGCCGCCGTGGGTGGTGGCACCCGACTCGACGAGCTTGCCGCCCTCGCCGGGGCTGCACAGCCCGAGCCCCTCGTAGGTGATGATCTCGTTGATGGCGAAGCAGTCGTGCAGTTCGATCACGTCGACGTCGTCGACGGTGAGCCCGGACTCGGCGAACACCCGGGCGGCGGCCGCTCCCGTCATCGGGGCGCCGACGACGTCGATCATCGAGCGGCTGTCGAACGATTCGCCGGTGTCGGTGGTCAACGCCTGCGCGACGATCTCGACGGCCCGGTCCTCGAGGCCGTGCTCGCGCACGAAGGCCTCGCTCACCAGGACCGCCGCGCCGGCGCCGTCGGAGGTGGGCGAGCACTGCGAGCGGGTGAGCGGCGCGTGGATCATCTTGTCGCCCAGCACCTGTTCGAGGGTGTACTCGTCGCGGAACTGCGCGTAGGGGTTGTGCACCGAGTGCCGGTGGTTCTTCACCGCCACGGCGGCGATCTGCTCGGCGGTGGTGCCGTAGCGCTCCATGTGCTCGACCGCGGCGTTGCCGAACAGCTGGGCGGTCATCGGGCCGGTGCCCCACTCGTGCAGGTCGGTCATGACGTTCAGGTGGTGGTCGAGCGTGGTGACCTTCGGCAGTTCGCCGGTGCCGGTCAGGGAGGTGCGGGTCATCTTCTCGAACCCGACGGCCAGCGCGACGTCGCCCTGCCCGCCCTGCACCCAGTCCCGCGCCGTCATCAGCGCCGTGGAGCCGGTGGCGCAGTTGTTGTCGACGTTGACGATCGGGATGCCGGTCAGTCCCACCTCGTACAGGGCGCGCTGACCGGCGGTGGACGGCTGGAACACGTAACCGACGGCGGCCCGCTGCACCCGCCCGTAGCCGATGCCGGCGTCGCCGAGGGCCATGTCGACGGCCTCGCGGACCATCTCGGGGTATTCCCGGCCGCTGGTCTCGATCTTCTCGAACTTCGTCATCCCCACGCCGACGACGAACACGCGGCGTCCCTGCCGCGCCGACGTCACGGCGGTGCTCACTTCCCGGGCTCGGGGTCGCGGGGCAGGCCGAGCAGGCGCTCCCCGATGATGTTGAGCTGAACGTTGGTGGTGCCGCCGGCGATCGACATGCACTGGGAGTTGAGGAACATCTGCGTCGCCGACCGGCGGTCCTGCGCGCCGAGCAGGGCACGCGGTCCGGCCCAGTCCATCGCGACCTCCCACACCTGCTGGATGTGCTCGACGCCGAGCAGCTTCGCGACCGAGGACTCGGCACCGGGCTGGGCACCGGCCAGCGAGCGCAGCGTGGTGCGCAACGCCATCAGCCCGCCGGTCTGCGCGTCGCACAGCACCTTCCCGAGGACGGTGGCCTGTTCGTCGTCGAGTCCGCCGGGCAGTTCGGCGGCCAGGTCGAGCAGGGCCTCGCCGCCGGAGCCGAGGGACGAGTCGTGCGAGAGGGAGACGCGTTCGTTGGCGAGGGTGGTGCGGGCGAGCTTCCAGCCGTCGCCGGGCTCGCCGACGAGGCACTCGTCCGGGACGAAGACGTTGTCGATGAAGATCTCGTTGAACAGCGCCTCGCCAGTGATCTCGCGCAGCGGGCGGATGTCGAGACCCTCGCTGCCGCGCATGTCGACGAGGAAGTACGACAAGCCCTTGTGCTTGGGAGCGGAGGCGTCGGTGCGGGCCAGGCAGATGCCCCAGTGGGCGTCGCGGGCCATCGAGGTCCACACCTTCTGCCCCTGCAGGATCCACCCGCCGTCGATCTTGGTGGCCTTCGTGGTCAGCGACGCCAGGTCCGAGCCCGCGCCGGGCTCGGAGAACAGCTGGCACCAGACGATGTCGCCGCGCAGCGACGGCGGCACGAACCGCTCGAGCTGCTCCGGGCTGCCGTGCTCGATCAGGGTCGGCACCACCCAGTTGCCGATGATCATGTCGTGCGGCCTCAGGCTCGCCGCGCGCAGTTCCTCGGCGATCACCAGCTGGGTGACCGCATCGGCGCCCTTGCCCCACGGCGCGGGCAGATGCGGTGCGGTGTAGCCCTTCTCGGCGAGGTACGTGGTGCGTTCGGCGCCGTCGAGCGCAGCGGCGGGCGCGAGTTCGCCGCGCACCTCGTCCCGGATCCGCTCCGCCTCCGGCGGCAGGTCGATGCCGAGGACGCGGCGGGTGCCGCCGCGGGTGAGGTCGGTGACCCGCCGGCGCCACGACGCGGTGGAACCGAGCAGGATCCGCAGCGACTGGGCGCGGCGCAGGTACAGGTGCGCGTCGTGTTCCCACGTGTAGCCGATGCCGCCGAGAATCTGGATGCAGTCCTTGGCCACGGCGAACGCGGCCTCGGGGGCTGTGGCGCCGGCGACGGCGGCCGCGAGGGACGCCTCGTCCGCCTCGGCACCGCCGGGGGTCAGGGCGCGGGCGGCGTCCCACGCGCACACGCGGGCCTGCTCGGCGAGTGCGAGCATGCGTGCGGCGCGGTGCTTGACGCCCTGGAACTGGCCGATCGGGCGGCCGAACTGGCGGCGCACCGCGGCGTACTCGGCGGCGGTGCGCACGCACCAGTCCGCGATGCCCGACGCCTCGGCCGCGAACAGGGCGGCCGCGAGATCGGTGACGCGCTGCGGGTCGATCCGCAGCACGTCGTCGGCGCCGAGCGCCAGACGGTCCACCTCGAACTGCGAATTGCCGCGCACCACATCGTGACTGGGCAGATCCTCGACGTCGACCCGGTCGCGGTGCAGCAGCACCCAGGCGCGGTTGCCGGCGTCCTCGGCCGCGACGAGCAGCACGTCGGCGGTGTGGCCGCCGAGGACGAATCCGGACCGCCCGGACAGGGTGGTGCCGGCCGAGCCGCGCCCCACCCGCAACGTGCCCGGGTCGAGGGCGACGCCGGCGAGCGTGGCACCGTCCGCGAGACCGGCGAGTTCGGCGGTGCGGCCGGCCTCGCGCAGCACCGCGGCGGTCAGCACGGTCGGCAGGAACGGGCCGGGCACCATCGACCGGCCCAGTTCCTCGATGACCACCGCGAGTTCGACCAGACCGAAGCCGGCGCCGCCGACCTCCTCGGGCAGGTGCAGCCCGAGCACACCGAGTTCGGCGAGCGAGCCCCAGAACGCGGGACGGGTGTCGGTCTTGGCTTCGACGGCCTGGCGCACCACGTCGGCGGTGACGTGGCGGGCGGCCCAGCCGCGCACCGCGTCGCGCAGGTCGCGGTCCTCGTCTGTCAGTCCAATGGTCATGTCGGCCTCGCGAATTCGATGGTGGTGGTCAGATGCGTTCGATGACGGTGGCGGTGGACAGTGCGCCGCCCGCGCACATGGTGACCAGTGCCGTCGACCGGTCGGACCGCTCGAGCTCGTGCAGGGCGGTGGCGAGGAGCCGGGCACCGGTCGACCCGACGGCGTGGCCGAGGGCGATGGCGCCACCGTTGACGTTGACCTTGGACATGTCGGCGTCGAGCACCTGCGCCCACGACAGGACGACCGACGCGAACGCCTCGTTGATCTCGACGAGATCGATGTCGTCCAGCGTCATCCCGGCCTTGCCGAGCACGTGGCGGGTGGCGTCGATCGGGCCGTCGAGGTGGTAGTACGGGTCGGACCCGACCATGCCCGAGGCGACGATCCGGGCACGGGGCCGCAGGCCCAGTTCCTGGGCGCGCTCGGCGCTGGTGAGCAGGACCGCGGCGGCGCCGTCGCTGATCTGCGACGCGGAGCCCGCGGTGTGGATGCCGCCCGCGACGACCGGCTTCAGCGCGGCCAGGCCTTCGGCGGTGGTCTCGCGCAGGCCGCCGTCGCGGGTGACGACGGTGGTTTCACCGGTGGGCACGCCGTCGGCGAGCACGGGCGCCTCGGTGGGGACGATCTCGCGGTCGAACCGGCCCTCGGCCCAGGCGGCGGCGGCGCGGCGCTGCGACTCGAGACCGAAGGCGTCGGTGTCGCCGCGCTTGATGCCGCGCTTGGCGGCGATGCGCTCGGCGGAGGTGAACTGGTCGCCCATGTCGATGGTCCAGTCGTCCGGGTAGGGGCTGCCGGTCTCGGGGGTGAGGGCCTGGCCGAGGAAGACCCGGCTCATGGATTCGACGCCGCAGCCGATGCCGGCGGTGATCTGGCCGGAGGCGATGAGGCCGGCGACGATGTGGACGGCCTGCTGGGAGGAGCCGCACGCGCAGTCGATCGACGTGGCGGCCGTCGTGTAGGGCAGGCCGGCGTGCAGCCACGCCTGCCGGGTGACGTTGTTGGACTGTTCGCCGGCCTGGGTGACGCAGCCGCCGACGACCTGTCCCACCTGGTCGGGGGCGAGGCCGGTGCGCTCGAGGACGGCGCGCTGGGCGGTGCCGAGCAGGGTGGCCGGGTGCAGACCGGACAGGGCGCCGCGGCGGCGGCCGACGGGGGTACGGGCCGCGTCGACGATGACTACGTCGGTCATGAGCTGGCTCCTCGGAACATGAGTGCTGGGCAGGTGTCGATGGGACGCGCCGGTGCACAGAACCGGAACGCGTTCACTTTTGGAATGTATTCCATTTCTTACGCCACGGCAATGGCCTAATTCGGACCCCATGCAGGTCTACGCCCCACGGACGGAATAAGAATTCATTTCAGTTCTGGAGGCACGCCACGGTTCGAGACACGGGTGCGCGACCGGGGAGGTCAGACGGAGGGTGCCGGGCTCGCGTTCGCCGGGCTCGCGTTCGACAGGCCCGCGAGCAGCAGCTCGCACGCCACCCGCAGGTCGGACTCCGCGTCGGGAACCGAGATCCGGCCGTTGAGACTGGACTGGATGATCCCGAACCACGCCTGCTCGAGGACCCGCACCAGCGTCGCGTCCCGTTCGGTGACGTACTCGAGCCCGGCCGCCCGATAGAGCACCTCGCGGAAGCGGTGGTCGATCTTCGCGACGTCGGGAATGGAGGTGGCCTTGGCGGTGCTCGTGGACTGGATCATCGCCGTCGCCAGCAACGGCCGTCGCCGCAGCGCCCGCGTCGCCCGCACGAGCGCCTCGTAGACGGCCTCCTGCGGGGTGGCGTCCGGATTGGTGCGCTGGGCCATCCGCTCGCTCATCTGATCGATCTGATCGACCATGACCGCCACGAACAGGTGCGTCTTGGACGGGAAGTACCGGTACAGGGTGCCGATGGCGACGCCGGCCATCTTCGCGACCTCGTGCATCTGCACCCGTTCGAGTTCCTTCTCGGTCGCCAGGCTCGCAGCGGCGTCGAGGATGCGCCCGAACCGCGCGCGCTGCTCGGCGGACGTCGGCTCCGCGGCGTCCCGCGCTTCGGCAACTCTGGGCACGGGGGTCCTCCTCCGTCGTCTCGTCTCTGCGGCGATGCCGCGCCGCCCAGCATCCCGCGTTCCGCGCCGAGCCGCCGGAGATCTTCCGCTCAGTGGGACGCGCGCGTGCTAGGCGCACGAGAGGGAGGATACAGCGATCCCGGGCACCCCTCGTTCCAGCAGGTGGCGGCTCAGATCAGGTTGTCCTCCACCGGCAGGCCGAATGCGCCCCGTCCGTACATCGCGAGGGCGCGTTCGGGATCGTTGGCGACGTGCACGCTGCCCGCGTGTGCGTCACGCCACGCCCGCTCGACGGGGGTCCCCCGGCCGAGCGAGTTGCCGCCCGAGGTCTTGAACAGCAGATCGATCGCCTCGACGGCACGCTCGGTGCCCCGCACCTGGTCGCGGCGCAGCCGCAGCCGCAGCCGCGTCGGCAGCGGCTGCCCCGCCACCGCCAGCTCGTACAACTCCCGGATGTTGCGGTCCGTCTGGAGGATCGCCGCGTCGATCTCCGAGGCGGCCCGGGCGACGGCGACCTGCGCGAACTGGTCCTCGGCGAACCGGCCCCCGCCCAGGCTCAACCGCACCCGGTTCCGCATCGCGCCCAGATACTGCTCGTAGCACCCGGCGACCGTTCCGATCACCGGCGCGGCGACGGCGGTGGTGAAGATCGCGGCGAACGGCAGCCGGAACAACGGTCCCGGGTTCACCGCGTGGCCGGGGGCACGCAGCTGCGCCAGGTCGTAGTTGCGCACCGTGCGGTGGTGCGGCACGAACGCCTTGTCGACGGAGATCTCGTTGCTGGCGGTTCCGCGCATGCCCACGACGTCCCACACGTCCAGGATCCGGTAGTCGCTGCGCGGCACCAGGACGGTCATGAAGTCCACCGGCCGGCCCTCGGCACCGACGACGAGTGCCCCGAGCAACGCCCAGGTCGCATGCTCGCACCCGGACGAGAACCGCCAGTTGCCCGACAGCCGGAAACCGCCGTCGACCGGGACGAGTTCGCCGACCGGCGCGTACGACGAGGACAGCAGCGTCGAATCGTCCTGCCCCCACACGTCGTCCTGGGCCTGCGGGTCGAACAGGCCCAGGTGCCAGGAGTGGACCCCGAGGATCGACGTCACCCAGCCCGTCGACCCGCAGGCCCCCGAGATCTCCCGCACCACCTCGTAGAAGCGCACGGGGTCGCATTCGAGACCGCCGTACCGGGCGGGCTGCAGCATCCGGAACACCCCCGCCGCGGCCAGGTCCTGCACGGTCTGGTCCGGCACCCGGCGCGAGTCGTCGACCGTCTGCGCGCGCTCCGCGATGGACGGCAGCAGTTCGCGCACCTTCGTCAGCACGTCGTCGGGCATCGGCGTCACTCCTTCGTGACCGGGGCGGGTACGGGCTCCCCCATCGTGCGGCGCCGTCGCCGCGGCCCGCCGGAACGTGTCCCGGACAGTGGGATCGCCGCACCCCCGGTGACCGGCCTCACCTAGCGTCGATCCCACAGGTCGCAGGCGGCTGCCGTCCCCCGGCCCACCCGCGCACAGCACCGAGGTGCTCCATCCGATACGACATTTCCTCCGAAAGGACGGACGACAGTGAGCTCCAGCAAGTCCGACGACGTCGAAGTTCGCGAGATCGTGGCCGGTGCCGCGCCCACCCGGTTCGCCCGGGGCTGGCACTGCCTGGGCCTGTCCGAGTCCTTCAAGGACGGCAAGCCGCATTCGATCCACGCCTTCGGCACCAAGCTCGTGGTGTTCGCCGACAGCAACGGCAACCTGAAGATCCTCGACGCGTACTGCCGGCACATGGGCGGCGACCTCAGCCAGGGCACGATCAAGGGCGACTCGGTGGCCTGCCCCTTCCACGACTGGCGCTGGGGCGGCAACGGCCGGTGCACCTCGATCCCCTACGCGCGGCGCGTTCCGCCGATCGCGAAGACCCGCGCGTGGCACACCCTCGACCAGGACGGAATGCTGTTCGTCTGGCACGATCCCGAGGGCAACCCGCCGCCCGCCGACGTCACCATCCCCCGCATCGAGGGCGCGACGAGCGACGAGTGGACCGACTGGGTCTGGTACACCACCGAGGTCGACACCAACTGCCGCGAGATCATCGACAACATCGTCGACATGGCGCACTTCTTCTACGTGCACTACTCGTTCCCCACGTACTTCAAGAACATCTTCGAGGGCCACGTCGCGACGCAGATCATGCACGGTCAGGCGCGCGAGGACATGCGGCCGCACGCCGACGGCCAGCCGAAGCTCGTCGGCAGCCGCTCCGAGGCGGCGTACTTCGGTCCGTCGTTCATGATCGACGACCTGCAGTACAAGTACGAGGGCTACGACATCGACTCGGTGCTGCTCAACTGCCACTACCCCGTCACCGAGAACAAGTTCGTCCTGATGTACGGGATCATCGTGAAAAAGTCGGACGCCCTCGGCGACTCGGCCGACGAGACGGCCCGCAAGTTCGGTGACTTCATCGCCCGAGGCTTCGAGCAGGACGTCGAGATCTGGAAGAACAAGACGCGCATCGAGAATCCGCTGCTGTGCGACGAGGACGGCCCGGTCTACCAGCTGCGCCGCTGGTACGAGCAGTTCTACGTGGACGCCGCCGACGTCAAGCCGGAGATGACCGAGCGGTTCGAGTTCGAGATGGACACCACCCGCCCCGTGGCGGCGTGGATGAAGGAGGTCGAGGAGAACCTCGCCCGCAAGACGGCAGCCGAGGAGGCGGCGACCACCGATGCAACCCCTGCAGTGCACTGAGTGCGGCGCCCGGGTTCTCGTCGCCAAGAACAGCTGGGAGCACACCTCCGTCCAGTGGAACGAGGAGGCGCGGTCTCGGTGCCCGGAGATGCGTGAGCAGGGTGGGCAGGACTCCCGGCCCGGGGCGCCGCGCCGTGGTTGCGCGAAGCTCGCCGAGACGATCACGTGGGCCGCGACCGAAGGCCGCCTCACCGTCCTCGACGACACCCCGGTCCCGGGGCCGATCATCCAGTAAGTCAGCCGGAAAGGAACTTTCGTGATCGACGTCAAGCAGTACGGCCCGTGGGCCGTCATCGCCGGCGGCTCCGAGGGCGTCGGTGCCGCGTTCGCCGACGAGCTCAGCAAGGCGGGGCTGAACCTGGTGCTCGTCGCCCGCAAGCCCGGCCCGCTCGAGGAGACCGCCGAGAAGGTCCGCGGCAACGGGGTCGAGGTGCGCACCCTCGCGCTCGATCTGCTCGCCGACGACGCGGTCGAGCAGCTCCGGCGGGCGACCGCCGACGTCGAGGTGGGTCTGCTCATCTTCAACGCCGGCGCCAACAGTTACGGTCACGAGTTCGTCTCCGGCGACCTCGACGGCTTCCGTGGCGTGATCACCCTCAACATCGATCGGCAGCTGGAACTTTCGCACCTGTTCGGGTCGAAGATGAAGGAGCGCGGGCGCGGCGGCATCATGCTGCTCGGCTCGCTCGCCGGCTACATGGGGTCCGAGCACCAGAGCATCTACGCGGCGTCCAAGGCGTTCAGTCGCGTGTTCGCCGAGAGCCTGTGGCTCGAACTCGCCCCGCACGGGGTGCACGTCGTCGAACTCGTCCTCGGTGTGACCCGCACCCCGGCGATGATCCGCGCCGGGCTGAACTTCGACATCCCCGGCATGCTCGTCGCCGAGCCGGAGGAGGTGGCCCGGGAGGGCCTCCAACACCTCACCGACGGGCCGGTGTGGGTGGCCGGCGGCAACTACGACGCCGCGGTCAAGCGCAGCGGGTTCCCCCGCGACAAGCTCGTCCGGGGCGCGGCCGAGGCGATGCGCAAGCTGCTGAACAGGAGCTGACCGAACGGATTTCCGGGGCGTCGGTGTGAAAGCACCGACGCGGGGGTACCTTACACACGATCGGGTCGGCCGGACTGCGCACATTCCATGACAGTCGGTCCACCGTCGACTTGCTGCGCAGGACGGCCGGCCCGATCGGTTCTCGTATCCGCACTGCCCACCCGCCGAGCACGGCGTGTGGGCAGTTCGTTTCTGTGCGGGTCGGAGCACCGGCCGGGTCGACTGCCGCGCCGGCGGGACCTGCGAGCTCGGTGCGTCGTCGGCAGGCGCGGACCGGCACTGCGTTCCGCGCAGAGCACCGACGATCCTGTCCTGCAGGCGCACCGGGGTCATGGCGCAGCCGTAGCCGACGATCACGACGAGCCATGACAGATCGCGGCGCGGGTGCACCGTCGCAGCCGCACCGACAAATTCGTCGCGAGCAGCGTCGCGACGACGCCGAGCAGCACGGCAGGAACCATGCCGTGCGAGGTGCGGCCCAGCACCAGGGCTCGACGACGAAGGCCCGGCCGGGGTGATCCCCGGCCGGGCCTTTGTTCGTGTTCCCTCTGCGAGCTAGGACTTCGGGCTGAACGCCGCCAGCGGCTCGGACCCGGACCAGTCGTGGCCCCAGTAGCTGTCGGCGGTGATCTCCTCGGCCGTGTAGTACGCCTCGTCGACGAGCATTCCCTCGGTGCCGAACTCGAGGTCCCAGCCGCCCGGCGCGCGCACGTAGAACGAGACCATCTTGTCGTTCGTGTGCCGGCCCAGCGTCGAGGAGATGGAGAACCCGAGCTTACGTACGCGGTCGAGTGCCTGACCGACGGCGTCGAGGGTGTCGACCTCGGTCATCAGGTGCACGAGGCCGGGCTCCTCGGTCGGCGGCGCCGGGCACAGGGCCAGGCTGTGGTGACGCTGGTTCACGCCGAGGAAGCGCACGCGCCGCGCCGGGCCGGGAGCCTGGAGCCGGATCGCGCCGCGCGGCAGGAAGCCGAGCACCTCGGTGTAGAAGGCATGCGCCGCGTCGAAATCGGTGGCGGGCAGCACGACGTGGCCGAGGCCCTGCTCGCCGGTGACCCACCGGCCGCCGTGCGGGGTGACGACGGGGCTGTGGTCGAGCACCGGGCCGAAGAACACCTCGACGCGGGTGCCGATCGGGTCGTCGAACGCGATGACCTGCTCGGCGTCGCGGTAGTCGCATTCCTCCTGGGAGAGGACGTCGACGGTGACGCCCGCCTTCTCGACGGTCTCGCGGACCCGCTGGAGGGCGAACTGATCGCGCACCTCCCAGCCCACCGCGAGTGCCTTGTCGGATTCGCCGGGCAGCACGATCAGGCGTGCCCGCCGCTCGTCGACCCGCAGGTAGAGGCCGTCCGGTTCGGGGCCGGAGCCGACGGCCATGCCGAGGCCGTCGACGACGAGTTCACGCCAGCGCGCGACGTCGGTGGTCTGGATCCGGAGGTATCCGAGTCCTCGAATATCCGTCATATGTGTTCCTTCCGGGACGTTCGCGGGAGAGCTAGATCATCGAGCGGTGGACGCCCTGCGGCTCGCCGCCGAGCTGGGTCAGCGCAGACGCGTGGAAGATCGAGCCGGGGACGTGGATCGCGTGCGACAGACCGACGTGCGCATCGCGCCAGAAACGCTGCATCGGGAACTTCAGGTGCATCGCGCCACCACCGGCGCGGGCGAAGATCTCGTCGACGGCGCGGACGGCCCGCCACGCGGCAGCGGTCTGGGTGCGGCGCCCGATGGCACGCTCGTCGAAGGTGACCTCCTGGCCTTTGTCCGTCTTGTCCCAGAAGCGGTCGACGGTCTCGAGGATCGCGGCGCGCGACGCGGCGATCTCGGCGGCCGCCTCACCGAGGGCATAGAGGACGTACGGGTCCTCCTTGATCGGGATACCGGTGACCGCGACGCGCTCCTTCTGGGCCGCGATGTAGCACGCGAGCGCGCCCTCGGCCATGCCGATCAGCGACGAGGTGATGCCCAGCGGGAAGATGCACGAGAACGGGAACTTGTAGAGGGTCTCGTCGCGCCCGGCGTGCCGCCAGCCGTTGCCGCTGAGGACGACATCGGCGTCGAGGGTGCGGTAGGCGGGGATGAAGGCGTCCTCGATGATCAGGTCCTTCGAGCCGGTGCCGCGCAGGCCCACGACGTTCCAGCTGTCCTGGTCGATCTCGTAGTCCGAGCGCGGCAGCAGCACGTGCAGGACCTGCGGCGGGTTCAGCCGGTTTCCGTCCTTGTCGCCCACCGCGGCGCCGATCATGATCCAGCCGCAGTGGTCGGTGCCCGAGGAGAACGACCAGCGGCCGTTGAGGATGTAGCCACCGTCGACCGGAACCGCGACACCCATCGGCGCGTACGGGGAGGCCATCCACATGTCGGGGTCCTCGCCCCAGATCTCGTTCTGCGCCTTCGGATCGAAGAACGTGAGCTCCCACGGGTGTACGCCGACGATGCCGGCGACCCAGCCGGTGGCGCCGTCCATTGCTCCGATCGCCATCGCGGTCTCGGCGAACTCGCGCGGGTGGACTTCGAGGCCGCCGTGCTCCTTGGGCTGCAGCATGCGGATCACACCGGCGTTGCGCAGCCGCTTGGCGTTGTTGTCGGTCAGGCGCATGAGCTTGTCGCCCTCGGCGCCCTCGGCGCGGATCTCGTCCGCGTACTGGATGATGTTGTCCAAAACCTGGCCCATGACTGTCAGCTCTCTGCTCGGGACCCGAGGGTCTACTTCTGGGCGGCGAGACCGACGGCGATCTCGATGAGTTGGTCTTCCTGGCCCCCGACGAGGTTGCGGCGGCCGGCCTCGATGAGGATCTCCGCGCCGGAGACCCCGTACCGATCGGCGTGCGTGGCGGCGTGCTTGAGGAAGCTCGAGTACACGCCGGCGTACCCCATCGTCAGCGACATCCGGTCCAGGAGGCACTCGCCGTCCATGATCGGCCGCACCACGTCCTCGGCGGCGTCGATGATCTTCAGGGTGTCGATACCCGTTCGGATACCGAGCTTCTCGGCGACGGCGACGAACGCCTCGACGGGCGTGTTGCCCGCGCCGGCGCCGAACCGGCGGGTGGAGCCGTCGATCTGCAGTGCGCCGGCGCGCACCGCGAGCACCGAGTTGGCCACGCCGAGCCCCATGTTCTCGTGCCCGTGGAAACCGACCTGTGCGTCGTCGCCGAGCTCGGCGACGAGGGCGGCGACCCGGTCCGAGACCCCTTCGAGGACGAGGGCGCCGGCCGAGTCGACGACGTACACGCACTGGCAGCCGGCGTCGGCCATGATGCGCGCCTGCTTCGCGAGCACCTCGGGCGGCTGGCTGTGCGACATCATCAGGAATCCGACGGTCTCGAGTCCGAGCTCGCGGGCCAGACCGAAGTGCTGGGCGGAGATGTCGGCCTCGGTGCAGTGCGTGGCGATCCGGCAGATCGACGCGCCGTTGTCGGCGGCTTCACGGATGTCAGACCGGACACCGAGACCCGGCAGCATCAGGAACGCGATCTTCGCCTGCGTCGCGGTCTCGACGGCGGCCTTGATCAGCTCCTGTTCGGGGGTGCGGCTGAAGCCGTAGTTGAACGACGAGCCACCGAGGCCGTCGCCGTGGGTGACCTCGATGACGGGCACACCGGCGGCGTCGAGTGCACCGACGATCGAGCGCACGTCCTCGACGGTGAACTGGTGACGCTTGGCATGGGAGCCGTCACGCAACGACGAGTCCGTGATCCGGATGTCGAGATCAGCGCTGTAGGGCATCGACTGTGTTCCTTCGAAAGTACGGTCTGCGGTGGGGGTCTACACGCGGGCGGTGAGCAGCTTGGCCGCGAAACTCTCGCCCACCTTCGTGGCGGCCGCGGTCATGATGTCGAGGTTGCCCGAGTACGGCGGCAGGAAGTCGCCGGCGCCCTCGACCTCGAGGAAGATCGCCACCCGGGCGCGTCCCCCGCTCATCGGGGTGGGGTCGTCGAACTGCGGCTCGGCGCGCAGGCGGTAGCCGGGGACGTAGCCCTGCACCGTGGCGGCCACCTCGTGGATCGACGCGGCGATCGCGTCGCGGTCCGCGTCCTCGGGGATCGAGCAGAACACGGTGTCGCGCATGAGCATCGGCGGCTCGGCCGGGTTGAGGATGATGATGGCCTTGCCCTTGCGGGCACCGCCGATCGTCTCGATGCCGCGGCTGGTGGTGATGGTGAACTCGTCGATGTTGGCGCGGGTGCCGGGCCCGGCCGACGGGGAGGCGACGCTCGCGACGATCTCGGCGTACTCGACCTCGGTGACCCGGGAGACGGCGTGCACCATCGGGATCGTGGCCTGGCCACCGCAGGTGATGAGGTTGACGTTCGGCGCGTCCTCGTGTTCGCCCATGTTCACGGCGGGCACGACGGCCGGCCCGAGGGCCGCCGGGGTCAGGTCGACGACCTGGATGCCGAGCTCGGCGTAGCGGGGGGCGTTGGCGCGGTGCACGTAGGCCGAGGTGGCCTCGAAGATCACGTCGGGCCGCTCGTCCTGGGCGAGCAGCCAGTCCACACCCTCGTGGCTCGCGACCAGGCCCTCGGTCGCCGCGCGGGCGAGACCCTCGCTGCTGGGGTCGACACCGATCATCCACCGCGGCTCGATGACGTCCGAGCGCAGCAGTTTGTACATCAGGTCGGTGCCGATGTTGCCGGGCCCGACGATCGCGGCGGTAGCCTTCGTCACTGGTGCACTTCCTTACTTGAATTCTACTGAGACAGAGCCGATGTCGCTGAAATCAGCGCGGAAGACGTCGCCCGGGCGGGCATCGACGGCGCGGGTGCACGAGCCGGGCAGGATCACGTGCCCGGCCTCGAGCCGCACCCCGAAGCTCGCCACCTTGCGGGCCAGCCACGCGACGGCACGGGTCGGGTCGCCCAGTACCGCCGCCGCCTCGCCGCGCGCGATCTCCTCGTCGCCCTGGTACAGCACCGCCGAGATCGCTCCGATGTCGACCCGGTCCGGTTCGATGCGGCCCGCCCCGAGGATCACTCCCGCGGACGAGGCGTTGTCGGCGATCGTGTCCGCCAACCCGATCCGCCAGTCCACGATGCGCGAGTCGATGAGTTCGATGCTCGGGACGATGTACTCGGTCGCCCGGAGCACGTCCGCCTCGGTGCAGTCCTCGCCGGGGAGGGTCTCGCCGAGGACGTAGCCGATCTCGACCTCGATGCGCGGGTAGCAGAACTGCGCCGTGTCGATGGGCTCGTCCTCGGCGTACACCATCGTCGAGAGCAGGTGTCCGTAGTCGGGCTCGTCCACGCCCATCATCTTCTGCATGACCTCGGACGACAGGCCGACCTTGTGGCCGTAGACGGTGGCGCCCGCCTCGAGCCGGCGGCGGATGTTGATCAGCTGGATCTCGTACGAATCCACCACGTCGATGTCGGGGAAGGTCTCCGTCAGCGGGGCGATCGCGGCGCGGTCGCGCTCGGCGGCCCACAGAAGATCGGCGGCGGCGAGTCGCCGGGAACCGTCGAGCATCGTGCACTCCTGGAACTGGTCGATGATCCGCGCGTCGTCGCGCCGATCGGTTGTCTCGAAGGTGGCATATGCGCAGGTGGGAGGACGGAAGTCTTCCCGCTCAGCGGGATCGTGGGCTAGCTGCGATCGTCGTCGCGCAGCAGGAACGCGAGGACCGCCGACAGCCACGCGTCGCGGGCTTCGATCATCGTCCAGTGCCCGCACTTCGGGAACGTGTGCAGCTCGCAGTTCGGGATGTCGCGCATGGGCAGCATCGCCATGTCCACGGGGCTGACCCGGTCGTCGCGGCCCCACGTCAGCAGGGTGGGCGCGGTGATCTTGTGCAGCTGCGCCCAGTACGGGGTGACGTTCGAGGCGGCCGCCGCGGCGGCGCCGGCGGCGAACGCCTTCGAGCTGTACATCCGGCGGGCGATCTCGAGGGTCTTCGGTTCGGTGGCGAGCGCCCAGCGTTCCTCGACGAGCTGGTCGGTGACCACGGCGGGGTCGTAGACCATGGACTGCAGCCAGCGGACGAGGCCCTCGCGGGTGGGGTTGTCGGTGAACTCCATGAGCAGCTTGATGCCCTCGCCCGGTCCGGGCGCGAAGACGTTCTTGCCCATCCCGCCGATCGTGACGAGCCTGCGCACGCGGTGCGGCTCGTCGATGGCGACCTTGGCGGCGACGATCCCGCCCATCGAGTTGCCGACCATGTCCACCGCACCGAGACCGAGGCCGTCGAGGAAGGTGCCCACGGCCCCCTGCGCCATCGCCATCGGATGGCCGTCGCCGGGGTCGCTGACGCCGAAACCGGGAAACTCGAGCACCAGGCAGCGGAAGTGCCGCGCGAAGTCGGCGAGGACGCCGCGGTAGTTGCGCCACCCCGTCACCCCCGGGCCGGAGCCGTGCAGCAGCAGCAGCGGCGGTCCGTCGCCGGCCTCGTGGTAGCGCAGCACACCCTGATCGGTGGGAAGTTCCTTCAGGGTCCCCTCGTAGCTCACTTCGGTCATCGTCGTCCCTGTTCGTCGCCGTGGTGCCGGGCACACCGCCCATTCGAACCGCAGGCTGCCAGCCCTGATCGACGACGGCCATACACCATCCCGTTCAGCGAGATCACCGCTCGGTCGACGGCGGCGCCGCCGACCCCGTCCGCTCAGCGGGACGCTCGCTCGGACCGCCCCGGCCCTGACCTAGCGTCGCCCATCGACCAGTGATCACGCCGATCCGTCCCCACGACCCGGAGGTGGACTCATGCCCCTCGAGACGACGACCCTCGCACCATCGACAGCCGACGCGCCCAGCCCGGAGGACATGCGCCGGGTGATGGGACAGTTCGCCACCGGGGTCACGGTGGTGACGGGACTGGACGACGAGGGCCCGGTGGGGTTCGCGTGCCAGTCGTTCGCCTCGGTGTCGCTCGAGCCGCCGCTCATCCTGTTCTGCGCCGACCACCGCGGCCGCGCGTGGCCCCGGATCCGGGCGACGGGGCGGTTCAGCGTCAACGTGCTCCGCGAGGACCAGTCCGACCTGTGCGCCCGGTTCGGCTCGAGCCGGGGGCGCAAGTACGAGGATCTTGCCTGGGAGGTGTCCCGCTGGGGAACGCCGGCGCTGCCGGACGTGCTGATGCGCGTGCACGCGCAGGTGCACGACGTCCACGTCGCCGGCGACCACGACGTGATCATCGGCCGGGTGCTGGAGCTGGACACCGTGTGCGAGGAGCGTCCCATGGTGTTCTTCCGGGGCCGGTTCGGGATCGAGAGCCCGGCGCCGGTGGTCTGACCGGGCCCGTCGCCGGGCACAGACCCACCGTCGCCGATACCGTGCATGCCGGCACCACCGCCCGCCACACGGAGACACGCATGCCGGTACCGCACACCAAGGACGAGTTGCTGCACGCCCTCGCCGACACGTACGGCGCGCTCACGCGCGAGCTGCAGCGTGTGCCTGCCGAACGGGCCCGGGAGGCGTCGCTGCCCGGGCACCGCGCCGGAACCCGGATGAGCCCGGCCGATCTGGTGGCGTACCTGATCGGATGGAGCGAACTGGTCGTTTCGTGGCACGACGACCGCGCTCGCGGCATCGACCCGCACCTCCCGGCACCGGGATTCACCTGGAACCGACTCGGCCCGCTGGCGCAGAAGTTCTACCGCGATCATGCCGACGTACCGTGGCCGCAGCTGCTGCAGCGGCTCGATGCCGCCCACGACCGCATCGTTGCCCTGGTGCGCGGGCTCGACAACGACGAACTCTACGGCGCGCCCTGGTATCGCACGTACACCGCGGGACGGATGATCCAGCTCAACACCTCCTCCCCGTACACCAACGCCCGGCGCCGCCTCCGCACCTGGCTACGCGCCGAGGGCCTGTGAGCCGCCCGCCGTCGCCGGCCGGGTGATCACTCCTCGCCGAGCTCCTCGGTGACGTCGCGGACGGCCCGGTCGCTCGCGTGCCATTTCCCCGGTTCGGTAGCACCCGGGACAACACCGGATGCGTGCCCACGACCGGCGAGGTCCGGTCCATGCAGGACAACAGCGACCTTTCGATACCACGGGTCGACCGCGGCTCTGCGGCAAGAACATGTCGAGATCCCGGACCCGTCTCCGTCCCAGCATCGGCACGACGACACTCGGAGGATGGGTCCCATGGCACACGTGAAACGTTTCGACCACATCGGCATCACCGTCGCGGACCTCGAGTCGGTGACGGCGTTCTTCGTCGGACTGGGTCTCGAGGTGGAGGGCACCGGATCCGTGGAGGGCGAGTTCGTGGAGACCGTCTGCGGCATCCCCGGCGCGCACTGTGAGATCGCCGTGCTCCGGCCGCCCGACGGAGGGACCCGGCTGGAGCTCGCGACCTTCGTCACGCCCGACCACGGGCCCGGATCACCCACGGCGATGCCCAACGAGCTCGGGCTGCGCAACGTGTCCTTCGAGGTCGACGACCTCCAGGCGGCCGTCGACGCGGTGGCTGCGGACGGTTACGGGCTCGTCGGCGGCATCGGCGAGTACGAGAACAGCGTGCGGATGGCCTACGTGCGTGGACCCGAAGGGATCATCGTGTCGCTCTTCGAGCAGATCGGCTGACGCGCGGGCGCCGTTGCCCGCGTGCCGATCCGTTGCCCGGGTCGCGGCGGTAGTTCCGAGAATGCCCTTCTGCAGCAGTCCCGTACGACGATCGACGACGGTCCCGCTCGGCCGATGACGTAGACGTCGGTCTTCGTCCACGCCCGAACGCCTGGGCGGGGACACTTGCTTGCGCCCAGAGCCTTCCCGTGCCATCCTCGATAACCATGACTACAGGAAAGGCGGCCACCGCCACCATCCGGTGAGCGCCGTGCCGATCTCATCAGCGGTTCCGCACCGCACCCTGTCCACCGGAATCACCGATCCGCACGCCCTTGCCGCCGCCGCGTCCGCCCGGCGCGACCATTGGCTCGCGCAAGGACTGTGTACGAGGCCTTCCGACCAGCCCGCCGCGGAATCCGCCGTCGCAGAGCTCTACCGACGAGCGGGATTCGACGAACCGGAGTTCGTCTGGGTCCCCTCTCCCCCAGCGGCACTGCACTTGATTGCCGACGAAGGCCTCTCGGTCCCCCCGCTGCGCTTCGGAAAGCCGGCACACCCTTCGGCGGGGATCGCCGCACTCTGGTCCGCGTCCCGTGACCGGATGGACGCCCGCATACCTCGGCGGCAGGACCCGCTCCTTCGTGCGGCCGTGTGGGATTCGTTGCGGACGTCTCTGTACGTCGGTGTCGCGACGGCGATACGCACACTGTGGCCGCGCCCGACTCCCGGTGTCACCTGGTACGGGCAACAGGAGGCACATCGGGTCGCGCACTACGACACGGTCCGACGCTTCGGCCTCGCGAGCTTCGAGTCGCGCGACGACGACCTCCTCGATCTTCAGGCCGCACTGGTCCGCGCCACCGGGTGGTGGTGGGCGTTCGGCGGAGTCTGCGTCATGGCCGAACGGCCTACCGCACTACACACCGAACCCACACCGGAGGGCGTCCACAACGAACGCCGCTTACACCATCCCGATCGTCCGGCACTCGAATTATCGGACGGCAGCCATGTTTTCGTGCATCACGGCACCATCGTTCCCGATTGGGTCGTCCTCGATCCCACCGTCGAGCGGATCAACGACGAGCGCAATGTCGAGGTCCGCCGATGCGCCATCGAGCGAATCGGCTGGGACAGGTACATCGACATGGCTGCGCTCGAACTCGTGGACCGTGCCGACGATCCGGGAAACCCGGGATGCACGCTCGGACTGTATGCATCCCCGACCGGTTGGGGTCGGCCCAGCCGGATCCTGCTCGTCGTCAACGGTTCCGCCGAACGCGACGGGCAACGGCGCCGGTACGGCCTGCACGTCCCCGATTGGGTTCCCTCCGCACTGGACGCCGCGGGCTGGACCTACGGCATCAGCGGTACCGACTATGCCCAACTCGTTCGCCGAACCTGAACTCCACCAAGGTGATCCCATGCATTCCGAACTCGCACTGTCCGAACTCACACTGTCCGATCTCACGACTCTCAGCGGGTTGGACGTCCTCGACCACCTGGACCGGGAGGTCACCGTCCCGGTGACCGGTGGTCTCCAGGCTCAAGGCGATCTGATCGTCATCCCCTACCCGGTGGTCGGTGCCGCCGTCGAACGCACACCGTGGGCGCGCTCCCTCCGGGTGCCACAGTCGGGAGTGGAGTTGCTGCGGAGCGCCGCCGGCGGCAACCCGCACTCCCTCGTCGCCGACGAGGGCACCTGCACGTGGACGACCCCCGTCCGGGACACCATGGGTCTCGCTCTGGGCATCGTCGAGACCACCGGGACGGCGTATCTTCTTCACCCCGAGCACGGGGCGACGGGGATCGCTCCGGGTTGCTACGTGATCCGTCGACAACGCGAGCACGGCGCAGGACGGTACGGGTCGGCGCGACTGGTCGCCGATTGACCTGTACACGTCGCTCGATCGACGTCGCCGACCTGACGCGTCGCCGGTCCGCGCGGTCCGGAGGTGTGGCGAGCTCGCGGCGGTAGTCTCGGTGATCGTGATGGTGACCGGGAGCGTGGTCGCAGACGCCGGATGGGGCGAGTGCGTCCGCACCGGCACGCAGTGTCTGCCGGGCTTCGGCCCGCTGGTGGCCGCATGGGCGGCGGCGGGAGTGTTCGTGCTGGTGTGGCTGGCCGCGGCATCGGCGGCCACCGTCGACGTCGCCGGCCTGCCGACTGGTGCAGGTCGCAACCGGAGGATTCCGACCGGATCATGAGAATCCCACACTGTGTCGACAAGGCTGTGTCGACATGACACAGGGCAGCTCTCGATTCAGAAGTGCCAGCCCAGTGTTGCGGGGCGGGCGACGTCGAACGCGCGGTCCAAGTCGGCGATATCACGAGCACTGCGCGCCTCCACCCGGCCGGCTGCAGCAAACGTGCGGGCCTTGTGCGCGCCGAGGTACAACGCGGACAGCGCGTCCAGGTCCAGCGTGATCACCGGCGCCGCGTCGGTGCGGACGCACCGGGCCCGGCCGTTGCGGACCGTCAGCGCGAAAGTGCCCCCGGCGCTGCGGAACGGGTCACGGACCGCCAGCACGGTGTCCAGGTCGGCGGCATAGTCGCGGGCGGTCAACGCGGCCGGCACGTCCATGATCCGCAGCCACAATTCGTCCACCCGGGCGGTCGTGCGCGGCAGGCGGTAGTCGGTCAGCAGCAGGCGCAGCGGATCGTCGGGATGCTGGACGGCTTCGATGCGGTGGGTCAGGTCCAGTCCGCACAGGGTGCGCCACAGCGCGGCGTGGGCGTCGTCGGTGATCGCGACCAGCTCCTCGACCACCGCGACCGGCTCGGCGTCGGATCCCTTGCGGCGGAAGGTGGCATACCCGTCGGGGTGTACCAGGAAGAACAGCGCCGAGGCGCCGTCGCGGCGCTCCTCGGGATCGGCAAAAGTGTAGTCCCACTCGGCTTTCGGACGGGCCTGCGCTCCCGGCGTGCACAGCCGCCACCGGTCGTACAGTTCCGGCAACCGGACCGCCGCCGTCGCAGCGTCGGCAAGGACCACCCCGCCGGGATCGGGGGCGTCCTCGCGGAAGCGGGCGAAGCGCCGATCGACGGTGACCTCGGTGGCGACGGTGGCCGGACCGTATCCGAAACGCCCGTAGATGCCGGCGTCGCTGGCGGTCAAGGCGGCCAGCGGTGCCCCGGTCGCCTCCATCCGGCGGTGCAGCTCGGTGAACATCGACCGCAGCACGCCGCGGCGACGGTGCGTGGGAGCGACCGAAACCCAGCTGACACCACATGCCGGGACCTGGTGCCCGCCGGGCACAGTGATCTCCAGGTCCAGATACAGCGCCTGACCGATCGGCGCGCCCCGCTCGGTCGCCACCACGATGTTCTCCGTGCGGAACATCGGACGAAGCAGTGTCCGATCGGCATCGATGGGGTGGTACCCGAACGCCACCGAGTCGAGCAACTCCAGGGCCGGCCAGTCGTCGTCGGTGGCGGTACGGATGGTGAGGGCGTCGTGCACGGTCATGTCCGAGAGACTGACACAACCGGCCCCTCGAATGCGAGTGATTTGTCCGGTTCGGGCTCGGTGCGGAGACAGCCGGGTTTCCTCGGCGACGGACGCGGCGAGGCGCGCTCACGGCGGTTCCCCGTTCGTGGCCGGGAGGGTCATGTCGACGACCCGGTCGGAGATCGCATCCACCACGGCGCCGTCGTGACTGATCATCAGCAGGGATATGCGTTGTGTTCGTACGAGATCGGACAAGATGTCGAGCACCCGCTGTCGGGATGCGGGATCGAGTCCCGTGGTGACTTCGTCGCAGATGAGCAGCGAGGGCTCGACCGCCAGGGCACGGGCGAGGGCGGCGCGCTGGGCCTCGCCGCCGGAAAGGGCGGACGGATGCTGCCGGGTGATCCGTTCGGCCAGACCCACCTGGTCGAGCGCGCGACGGGCCGCCGCGGCCGATTCCGGGCCGGTGGCACCGCGCAGGCGTGCCGGACCGCGCAGGATCTGCTCCCACACGCTGCGATACGGGTCGAAGGCCGCCTTGGCGTCCTGGAAGACGTACCCGATCGCCGCCGTCTGGTGCCGGGTCCGTCGCCGTACCGATGCGGCCAACGGGTGGCCGTCGAGAAGAACCCGTCCGGCCGTGGGTGGGTGCAAGCCCGCGACGACCCGGGCCGCGGTGGTCTTGCCGCAGCCCGAGGGGCCGTGAAGTGCCAGACATTCGCCCGGCTGGAGCGAGAGCGAGAAATGCTGCAGAACTTCGGTGTTGCGGTACCTCGCCGAGACGGCGTCCAGGTTCAACCTGGCGTCGGCCCGGGTCGGGCGGCGATCCGCACTGTCGGCGCGTGTCTGCGGGATCCGCAGGGCGGCGACCGGCAGGATCCCGGCGTCACCGGTCTCGAGCACCCGGCCGCCGCCCATGACGATCACACGCTGGGCGACCGCGCGGACTGCGTCCAGGTCGTGGGTGACGAGCACGATCGTCAGGCCCTGCCGGGCAAGTCGGGTGATCTCGTCGAGGACCGCCGTCCGACGAGCCGGGTCCTGCCCGGTAGTGGGTTCGTCGAGGATCAGGCATGTCGGGTCGGTCAGCAGAGCCTGGGCAATGACCAGTCGTTGTTGCTGTCCGCCCGACAGTTGATGCGGGTAACGGCGCAGCATGCCCGGATCGTCGGCGAATCCCGCACGTGCGAGTGCGTCGGCCACGGTCACCGGATGCCCGTGCCGTCGGCCGGCACGAGCGATGTCGTCGAGCACGGTACCGATCCGCAGGGCCGGGTTCAGCGCCGAGGAGGGGTGCTGGGGCACGTACCCGAACCGTGCCCCGCCCGTGTCCAGAACGGTCGTGGTCACGTCGACCCCCGGGCGGCGCTCGCCCATCAATGCCAGCGCGGTGGTGGTCTTGCCGCTCCCGGAAGCCCCGACGAGCGCGGTGACCACCCCGGCGGGAATGTCCAGGTCGACGCCGTCGACCAGGAGCCGATCCCGTGTCCGTGCGGTCAGACCGCGCACTCGGATGGTGCTGCTGGGCACAGCGGCGGCCGGGGCCGCGGGGATTACCTCGGTCATCGCCACTTCCTCGTCGACACCTCGCGTGTTGCCGCGCGAGCACCGGAGTCGAACAGCAGATTCACCCCCATCGCCAAGGCGATGATCAGGGCCGCGGGCAGGACGACACCCCACGGGACGAGGGCGAGGCCCGCGCGGTTGCGGTCGATCATCACGGCCCAGTCGGTGCCGGCGGAGTCCGCGCTCACCCCCAGGAAGCTGGCCGAGGCGACCAGGTAGATCGCCCCGACGAACCGTAGCCCTGCGTCTGCCGCGAGGACCGGGAGCAGCGATCGTCCCAGATAGCCGAGGTGCCGGCGCCACCAGGTTTCGCGTTGCAGGAGCAGCGCCTCCATGGCCGGGGTGTGCGCGGTGTGCAGCGCCGACGCCCGCACCAGACGCGCCGCATCAGGGAACAGCAGCACCGCCACGGTGACTGTCAGAACGACCAGGTCGGCGTCGGTGAGCGCCACGGCCAGCAGCAGCACCATGATCGACGGCAGCGACAGCAGCAGATCCAGGGGGCGCATGAGCATCTCGTCGACGATCGGTACCCGAGCGGTCGCGGCAGCTATCCCCCACGGCACGGCGAGCAGGTACGTCAGGGCCACGGCCGCCGCGGCCACCAGCACCAGCGAACGCCCCCCGAGCAGGACCTGCGTGAGCAGATCGCGCCCCTCGGAATCGGTTCCCAGAAGCCACTGGTCCCCGTAGGTGAACGCCGGGCCACGGGCACCGGGTTCGGTGAACAAGGGCCCCAGCAGCGCGACCGCGAGCGGGACCGCCGTCAGGGCAGCCCCGACGCGCACCCGGGACCGCCCACCCGCACGCTCGAGAAACGTGGAGCCGGTCACGATGCCGATCCGGCCGTGGGGTTGAGCTGGAACGCCGCGATGTCCGCGACCGTGTTCACCGCCACCGTGATCACCGCGAACACCGTCACCAATCCCATCAACAGCGGAATGTCGCGGCTGCTGACCGCGCTGACCAGCAGCTGCCCGAGACCGCCGAGCGCGAACACCGCCTCGACGACCACGACCCCGCCGAGCAGCCAATCGGCGACCCGCGCGAGATGCTGTGTCGCCGGGGTGAGCGAGCCCGGCAGGGCATGCCGCCAGATCACCCGCCGCACGGGCACACCGAGGCGACGGGTGTGCCGGATGTATTCGGAGTCCAGGGTGGTGATCAGCGACGAGCGCACCAACCGCGACAGCGAGCACACCGGGCGGATCACCAGCACCAGTACGGGCAGCACCCACAGCTCCGGTTGCATCAGCAACGGACCACCGGCGCCGACCGCGGTGGGCGCGAACCATCCCAGCCCGACCGCGAACACTGCCACCAGCACGATCGCCAACGCGAATTCCGGTGCCGCGTAGAACGCTACGGTCAGGGCGGTGACGGCCCGGTCGATCCGGTGGCCGCGGCGCACCGCGGCGACCACCCCGAGGAGCAGTGCCAGCGGGACCAGCACCACGAACGCCAGGGCGGCGAGGGTCAGCGTCGGCGCCAGCGCCGAGCCCAGCATCGCGGTGACGGGGCGGCCGGATACCACGGAGGTGCCCAGGTCGCCGCCGAGCAGACCGGTCAGCCAGTCCCCGAACTGCACGGACAGCGGCCGGTCCAGCCCGAGGAGTTCGCGTAACTGCGCAATCCGCCGCGGATCTGCGTCATCGCCCGCGATCACCACCGCAGCGTCCCCCGGCAGCAGGGCGGCGATCGCGAAGACGACGACGAGTACGCCCAGCACCTGGGCCAGTCCCACCGTGAGGCGGGTACCGGCGTAGCGGGCGAGCATCACGAAAGCCAGGCCTTGTCGAAACGGGCGTACCCGAGGGTGTTGCTGGGCGCATTCTCGGCCATCCCCGCCAGATGCGGCGCCATCCCGTGCAGGCCGTCGGAGAAGCCCCACACCAGCAGACCGCCCTCGCTGTGGAGCTGCGACTGCATCTGCTGATATGCGCGGGCCCGGACGTTCTCGTCGGTGGTTTCGCTGGCGGTGGCGAACAAGGCGTCGAACTCGGGGCGGCGCCACTGGGTGTAGTTCTTCGCCGAGGTCGACAGCATCCGCTGCGCGAGGTGCGTTTCGATGGGCATGGCCCCGGAGCGGAAACTCGACAACACACCCTCGTCGAGGGTGCGCGTCCAATAGGTCGATCCCTCAACGACTTTCACATCGATCTTCAGTCCGGCGCGTCCGGCCTGCTCGGCCAGGATGTTGGCGGCCTCGACGAAGCCGTTGGTGGCGCCGGTGGTCTGCAGTTCGATGGTCGCGTTCCGGGCGCCGGCCTTGCGGATCAGGGCCTCGGCCTCGTCCAGATCCAGGGTGCGCTGCGGCAGGTCGGCCGCGTAGTACTTGGCGTCCTTGCCGAACAGGTCGTTGCCGACCACACCGGTGCTGCCCAGCACGGTGGTGACCAGCTCGTCGCGATCGACGAGGGCGAACATCGCCCGCCGCAGATCCACGTTGTCGAAGGGGGGCCGGTCCACCTTCATCGCGAACGCCGACATCGCGCTGCGCGGCGACCGCAGGATCTGCATCCGGGCATCGGTTTCGTAGGTGCGCGCCGAGGTGACACCGAGGTCGTCGGCGTAGTCGACCTGCCCACCGAGCAGGGCGTTGATCCGTGCGGTCTCGTCCGGAGCGGTGAGGATCTCGAGTTCGTCCACATGGGGGGCACCGTCCCAGTAGTCGGGGAATCGCGCGGTGACGAGCGAGCGCCCCGGTTCGAACGAGACGAACGTGAACGGCCCGGAGCCGATCGGACGGCTGAAGTCGGTGGTGCCCTCCGGGATGATGTAGGCGCCGAACGCGGCCAGCACGTTCGCCAGTTCCCCGCACGGGCGGGCGCAGACGAACTCGATCGTGTGGTCGTCGAGGGCGCGGGAGCGGGCGATGTCGATCACCTCGAGAGAGGCCCGCGGGCGCAGTGCATTCACCGGGTCCAGGATCCGCCGGTAGGAGTACAGCACGTCGGCGGCGCGCACCGGCCGGCCGTCGTGGAAGACCGCCGGGCGCAGCTCCACCGTCCAGGTGGTCGCGTCGGCGTTCGGATGCCAGGCGGTGGCGAGCCGCGGTACCGGGCCGAGGTCGTCGCCGTATTCGACGAGCTTGTCGTAGAGCGCGTTCGCGCGGGCGACGTCGGCGTACAGGTTGGTCTTGTGCGGGTCCAACACCTCCTGTGCGCCACCGCCCGCGAACACCGCTCGCAGTCGGCCGCCGTCCCGGGGCCCGGCGGTGGCCGCGGGGGCGGTCTCGCCGCTCGTGCTGCATGCCCCGAGCAGTACGGCGCCGGCGGCGGCGCCGAGGCCGAGGAACGAGCGCCGGCTCAGGTGCGGACGCGGAGGCAGGGCAATCGGATTCATCGGGGTATCTCCTCGGGCAGTGGATCGAGCGGGTCGGGGTGAAGAGTGGGGGTGAGTCAGACGGCCTCGGCGATCACGTGCAGCCGGTCGCCGCAGAGCGCAGTACCGCCGAGATCGGTTCCTTGCCCCGGCCAGCCGGTCTCGGTGCGGGGTCCGGGTGTGTCGAACAGTGCCCGCACCACGAATCCGGCGCGCTGCAGGTGGCCGGTCAGCTCCAGCGGAAACAGCAGCCGCCACGCCGAGGTCTGGACGAGGGGCTCGGCGGACTCGGGGATCTGCCACCGCCGGCGGCGGCGTAGCAGCTGCGCGGCGTGGTCGATCCACAGGGTGGTCTCCGCCCGCCAGGTGTGGCCGTGCCAGGAGAAGGACGAGCGGGTGGGCCCGTCGAGGAGTTCGGTGTTGCCGAGGAAGAAGGCGCCGTTGCGCATTTCCGCGATCAGCAGCCCACCGGGACGTAGGTGCCTGCGGCAGCAGCGCAGGCACGATTCCAGCTCGACGTCGGTGTGGCAGTACAGCAGGGCACTGTCGAGGCAGACGATGGCGTCGACGCTCGCGTCGACCTCGAAGGTGCGCAGGTCGCCGACCGCGGCTCTCACGCCCGGATACTGTTGTTGCGCGTACCGCACCATCGCCGGGGACTGGTCGATGCCCAGGCAGCGGTATCCCCGCCGGGCCAGGTATCCCAGGTCGCGGCCGGTGCCACAGCCCAGGTCCAGCACTGTCGCGGGGTGTGTCCGCGGCGCCGGATCGTCGGAGGTCAGGTAGGTCGCGAGAATGTCGTCGACGAACCGGGCGGCGCTGTGGTCCGGGTCGGGGAATCGTGCCTCGTACAGAGCGGGGTTGTCCGTCAACAGGTTCCGAGCCCCTGCAGCCGCGGTCATGTCCGCGCTCCGGCCGGGTCGGCGAGCAGGCCGCGGCGGTGCAACAGCCAGATCCCGGTGGCCGAACCCCATGCGAGGGCGACGCACACCAGCGCTCCGGGCCACCCGTTGCCCAGGTCGAGGCCGTATCCGATCAGCGCATTGCCGCCGGCGGCGGCCACCCCGGAGACCAGGTAGAACATCCCGAACAGAGTTCCGGACATGTTCGACGGCCCGTATGCCGGGATCAGTTCCATCACGAACGGCTGCGCGATCAGGATGCCCGCTTCGAGGATCAGGGCGGAGAGCAACAGCGGTGCCAGCGTCAGGGCGATCCGTCCCGCGCCGTGGGAGGGTTCGCCCCACAGGACCGGCAATGCCACCACGAACGCGGCGCCCATCAGCATCAGCCCCGCCGTGATCGCGGTGCCCCGGCTGGTGTGGCGATCGAACCATCGGGTCAGCCGCACCTGAGCGAGCAGACCGAAGACGGTGGTGGACAGGAACAGCACCGCCACTGCCCCACTCCAGTCGGTGATCCGCCCGGCCAGCACCGGATACACCAGATACATCTGCGTCTGCAGGGCGAACATCCCGAGCATGGTCACGGTGAACAGCACGAACCGGCGGTCGGCCAGCACCGCACCCCAGCCGCGGAGCACCGTCGTCTCGGCGCGGTCCACCGGGTGGGCGGGCAGAAACCGCAGCTGTGCCAGGGTGAGGGCGGCGAAGACGGCCGCCGCGGCGACGGCGACGGTACGGAAGTCCACCGTCAGCAGCGCGCTGCCGATCAGCGGCCCGGACAGTGCCCCCGCCTGTGCGAAGACATTGAAGACCGCGAACGCCTCCGCCCGGCGCCGGGGTTCGGCGACGGCGATGTAGGAGCGCACGGCCGGATTGAACAGAGCCCCAGCCAATCCCGACAGAACAGAGGCGAGCAGCAGCAGCGGCACGCTGGTGCCCACAGCGAACACCGCGAAGCCCACCGACCGTAGTGCGCAGCCGGCGATGATGACCCGATGGGGTCCGAGCCGGTCGGCAGCGGTGCCCCCGATCAGGAACAACCCCTGCTGGCTGAGGGTGCGCGCCCCGAGGACCAGGCCGGTGATCGCCAGGGACAGACCCAGGTTCCCGGTCAGATGCATCGACAGGTACGGCACCAGCATGTAGAAGCCGGTGTTGACGCCGTACTGGTTGAGCACCAGCAGTTGTACCGAGCGGGGGAAGCTGCGCAGCAGAGCGAAGGTCCCTGCCGGGGAGTCGGTGGCGGTCATCGCGTTTCCTCGTTGTCGGGTCGGTACACGCCGAGTCCGGGCAGGCCGCTCGGGCGCAGCTTTCCGTCTCCGCCCCCGAGGCCGGCCCACGGGTCTCGGGCGAGCAGCAGGTGCCCGTCCAGGTCGCACCATCGGGCCAGGGACGCCAGCTGAACCGCGGGGGCGATACCCAGCGAGCTGCACACCAGGCAGCCGAGCATCACCTCCATTCCGCGCGCGCCGGCCGCCTCGGCCAGTGCGTGGGCGCGGTAGATGCCGCCGCACTTGGCGAGTTTGATGTTCACCACGTCCGCGAGGCCGGTCAGCTCGTCCAGGTCCGTCAGGTCGTGGACGGCCTCGTCCGCGACGAGCGGAAGATCGGTGCGGCTGCGCAGCTCCCGCATTCCGTCGCGGTCGTGCACCGGCAGCGGTTGTTCGAGCGCGACGATCGGCAGACCACCGCTGTCGGCGAGTACCGACAGCGCGGTGGCGGCGGTCCACGCTTCGTTCGGGTCGACGATCAGGTCCACGCCTGGAGCGGCAGCGGCGATGGCGGCCAGCCGCCGTACCGATTCGGTCGGGTCGGCGTCGGTCTTGACCTTCAGCAGAGCGAACCCGCACCCGGACAACTCGGCGGCCTCGGCGGCCATGTCCTCGGGCGCACCGATTCCGAGGGTGCGGGAGATCGGGATCTCGGCGGGCAGCGGCAGCCCGAGGTGCGCAGCGCCCGTCTGCCTGTTCACGCGTGCCCGGTAGTCGGCGACGGCGGACCACACGGCGCCGGCGACCGCCGGGTGCACGTGTGCCGGAATCGTTTCGGGGATCCCTCGGGCACCGCAGCACGCCGCGACCGCCCGCAGTTGGGCCTCGACGAGGTGCACGTCCAGGCCCGCGAACACGGAGGTGACGACCTCGCCGCGGCCGCACGATCCCGTGTCGGGATCGGTCACGGTGACCGTGATCGCCTGGCGGGACGACATCACCGCCCGGCTGATCCGGAACGGCCGGGCCAGGGCGAGGGTGCTCACCGACCAGGTCAGGCTCATCGCGCCGTCTCCATCCGGTCCCTCGCCCCCGGGTGCGGGGCCCGCACGGATTCGCACCGCGTCCAGCACTCCGCCGGGTCACCGCACTCGGCGATCTCGTGCGGATGTGTTCGCGGCGGAGCGAGCAGGCTGTGCCGAGCACACCAGTCGTCGTCGAAGATGGTGCGCAGGTAGCGGTCGGGGCCGTCCGGAAAGACGGTGACCACCGAGCCCGGCCAGCGGGTGGCCGCCCACCCGGCCACCGTGGCCACCGCACCCGTCGACCAGCCGCCGGTGTGGAACCCGTCCCGCGCCAGGCTGCGGCAGGCGTGCACGGCCTCGCGCGGGCCGACCCAGTGCACCTCGTCGAACATCTCGTATCGCACATTGCGCGGATGCACGCTGCTGCCCAGTCCCCGCATGACCCGGCAGGCGGCGGGCTGTCCGAAGATCGTCGACCCCACCGCATCGACCCCGATGATCCGCAGGTCCGGCCACGCCTGGCGCAACCGCAGACCCACTCCGCTGCTGTGGCCGCCGGTGCCCACACTGCACACAAGCACCTCGGCCCGCTCGATACCCTGTGCGGCCAGGCCCGCGACGATCTCGTCGGCGAGCCCGTGGTAGCCCACGGCGTTGTCGGGATTGTCGTACTGGTTGGGCCAGTACGCATCCGGGTCGGCGGCAAGAATCCGGTGCAGGACGTCGAGCCTGGCCTGCTGCCACCCGCCTTCCGGGTGCGGACGGTCCACGATCTCCACGGTGGCACCCAGCGCGCACAGCAGATTGCGCATGGCGGGTTCGAGCTCGCAGTCCACCACCAGGGTCACGGGGTGGCCGAGTGGCTGTGCCACGTATGCCAACCCGACTCCCAAAGTGCCGCTGGTCGATTCGACGATCCGCGCGCCGCCCGCAGTTCCCCGCGTCGCCGGGCGCCGACCAGCATCGACAGGGCCGACCGCGCCTTGAGCCCACCGAGGCCGAGCGCCTCGATCTTCGCGAAGTAGCCCGGATGCCGGGTCGGCACCGGCGTGAGGATGCGGACGAGTGGGCTGTTCCCCACCCGCGCCGGTAGATCGATCACAGTCATCGTGCCCTCGACCCGTGGTACAGGTAGATCGGGCCGGCGTCCCCGGTCAGCCAGAAGAACGGGTACGGCTCGGCCGAGAGTGCGTCGATGCCGTGTCCGAGCAACTCCCGGGCGACCGCGGCGCCACTCTGGGCGAACATCGTGATCGGAATCCGCCGGCCGGACGCCGCCACCCGCGCGAACAAGGTGTCGACGGTGCCGTTGCCCAGCATCATTCCGCTGGCCAGCACCGCATCACACTCGTCGAGATGCTCGGTGAAGTCGGTAACGATCGGCTCACCCCACTCGGTGGTGCCGCCCTTCAGATCACACGGCACGTACCGCAGCCCGCGCTCGCGCAAGCTGACGAGCAGCGAGTTGACCACTCCGATCACCAGCACCCGCCCGCCGGGTGGTGCGTCGACCAGCCCGGTCACGTGATGCGCCCGGGCCAGCGAGCGCTGCAGCGAATCCCCGGAATCCAGCTGCACCGTCACTGCGCGGGGCTCATCCGAGTGCGGGCGCTGGTGCGTCAGGTAGGCGTCGAGTGCGGCGATTCGCACGGCGATCTCGGCATGGTGCAGCAGATCGGCCACTGCCACCCCTGCGCAGGCGTGCACGATCTCCGGATCCACCGAGCCCGGCTCGACCGCGCACGAGCCCGTCGCAGCCCCCACCCGCAGCGAGATCACCTGGTTGCGGTAGCCGCCACTGCGCCCGCCGTGCCGTACCCCCTGTGACGTGGTGAACGCAACCGACACCACCACGTCGCGCGCGGGACGCCGGGCAGGGTCGGTGCGGTAACACTCGAGAAGCGCAGCCAGGCGCCCGTTCGTCGCGGTATCGATCGCCGAGGTGGCGGTCACGACGCCGGCTCCTCGCCGTATGTGGCGGAGATCGACGACAACAGGCGCTCCGCCAGCGGGCGGGCCCCGGACCGCTCCGGCGAGATGACGACGACGCTGCCCAGGTAGCTGTTGTTGTCCATTCCCGGCGTGGTTCGGTGACCGGGCCCCTTGAACGCCGCCGAGACCACCGACGGATCGGCTGCGACGGTGTCCACTCCCTCGATTCCGGTGACGACACCCGCCCTCGTCGGCACCAGCATGCTCACGGCTGCGCTCGAGGGCCGTCCGCCGTCACGGTGCTCGTCCGAGACCGTCGGGACGATCGGCTCGCGTCCCAGTGCGAGCTCGACCGCCACCCGCGGCAGGTCGACTCCGCTCACATGCCGGATCAGCTCGGTGATCTGATTGCCGGCCGGCCGTGGATTGATCTCGATGATCCGCGGCCCGGCGGCGGTCAGACGTAGTTCGGTGTGCACCACACCGTGATCGAGGCCCACCGCGCCGATCGCCTCCTCCGCGGCGGCCACCACCTTCGCGCGGTCCCCCTCAGCCAGGTCGGCCGGAAACATGTGCCCGGTCTCCACGAAACCCGACGCCCCACCCAGGCTCTTGTCGGTCACGCCGACCGTGTGGACGTTTCCGCGTGAAATCCAGCTCTCCACACTGAATTCCGGTCCGGCGAGGAACTCCTCGAGCAACACCACCGGACTCCGCCGCTGCCCGCGCGCATTGATCTCGAACCCCCGCAGCGCGTGCACCGCCGACTCGACATCCAGCCAACTGTCCGCGCGTCGCACGAACATTCCCGCACACAGATCGGTGGGCTTGACCACCAAGGGGAATCCCACCAACTCGGCCGCGGTACGGAGCCGGATCGGGTCGTCGACCGAGGCGGTGGTGTGCCGCGGCCCCGGGACACCGACGCAATCCAACACCGCCCGGGTGCGCGCCTTGTCACAGGCGGTCTCGATCGCCTCGGGTGTCGGACCGGGAAGTCCGAGCGCGGCGGCAATTCGCGCGGCCGTCGGCAGGTAGTAGTCGCAACTGGTGAGGACGCCGTCGATCCTTGCCTCGGCATCGATCCGCCGCGCCGCCTCGAGTGCGGCAGCCGGATCGTTGGTCTCGGCAGTCGCCACCGCGCGACCGAGACGCAGCGGATGCGGGGAGCCGTCCGGCAGGGTGTCCGGGTAGTGCCCCGGTCGTCGGGTCAGGAATGTGAACTCGACTCCCAGGTCGGCAATCGCTCTCGGCAGCAACGTTCCCATTGCCCCGACCCAGCTCTCGACCAGCAGTAGGTGTGCCACACGTGGCCTTCCGCTCGCATCCTCCGTAGTACCCAGCGCCACAGAAGCTACTGATAATCGTTATCGTTAGCAAGACTGGTTGTGCCGGACGATTGCGAGGCCGATGAGAACGGTGGCCCACGAAGGTCCGGCAGCTCGTGCCGATCCGCCGATCGAGCCGGGCTCGATCCCAGGCCGGTCGGCGACCCCGGCGACGCCGGGAAAGCCCGGAACAGCGGTGCGAACGGGGTCGCGACGAACGATTGGCGGGCTGCTCACTCGGCCGGGTCACGGACCCCTTCCTCGTCCGAGGAAGTCGCACGGGAGATCTCGGTACGGATCGCCAGGACGGCGTCCCGGTGCGCTGCATCGGTGGCGACGTTGCAGCCGAGCGCGAGATCCTCGAGGAGAAGACCTCGATGGACCGCGAGGATGCGCGAGGCGACGGACCGGGCCGCGCCCGGTGCCGCGCCCGCAGCCTCGATCGCCGCGGCCATGGGGTCGAGCCATTCGGTCACCACCGGGACGAGGAATGTCTGCTGCAGCTCGGGATCCCGCGTCGCCGCGGTATAGATCTCGAAGAACATGGCGGTTCGCCGGCGCCCATCCGGCGTGTGCGCTTCCGCCCAGGCCAGCTCGAGCCCACCGCACCGGCGGGACGTCGCTGTTCACGGCGCGCAAGGCCGGCGCCGGCGGCAAGGCCGGAAACAGCATCGGAACCTACATGTGCAGCAACTTCGCATGCTCACTGTATGTGCGGGAGCTGGCGCCTCTGCCCGGCAATCAGCCCGATCGAGCACTGCCCACCGAGACTCGGATCCGCCGGCTCGGGACTCGACTCGGTGGCTTCGTCGGGCGGGTGCTCGACGAGCAGGACCCCTGACCGCGCTGTGCACTACCCGAGCGGCGCCGTCACCCGGGTGCCTTCACGCGAAGGACCACAGTCCCAGACTGTCGCGCAAGGTGGCCCCGGGGTATGCGGTGCGAAACAGGCCGCGGCGTTGCAGTTCCGGGACGACGAGGTCGACGAAGTCGTCCAGCGAATCCGGATACGCCGGACACATCAGGTTGAATCCGTCGCAGGCGCCGGCGACGAACCACTCCTCGATCCCATCCGCGATCGCCTCGGGCGTGCCGATCATCGTCGCATGTCCTCCTCCGGCCGCGAGGTAGCCGAGCAGTTCACGCAGAGTGGGCCGGTGCGTTTCGATGATCCGTTGTACCGTCGCGTAGCGGCCCTGCGGGCCGGAGAACTGATCGAGGGGCGGCAGGTCGTCCACCGGCGCGTCGAGATCGTGGCCCGTGTAGTCCTGACCGGTGAAGACACCGAGCTGGGCGAGCGCGGCGTCGATGTCGAGCAACGCGTCCAGGGTCGCCTTCTTCGCCCGGGCCTCGTCCTCGGTGCGACCGACGTAGGGGACGAGGCCCGGCAGTATCGCAATCGACGCGGGATCTCGTCCGGCGGCGGCAGCGCGGCCACGCAGATCGGTTGCGAAGTCGAGCGCCGCGGCCGAATCCCACGACACCGAGTACACCGCTTCGGCGTGCCGCGCTGCGAGGTTGCGTCCGGTCTCCGACGCGCCCGCTTGGAACAGCACCGGACGCCCCTGCGGACAACGCGGCACGGTGAGCGGCCCGTCGACGCGGAAGTGCTGACCGCGGTGGTCGATCCGACGGATGGCATCGGCGTCGAGGTATCGACCGGCCGCGCGATCGACGAGGATGCCGGCTTCGTCCCACGAGTCCCACAGCGCAGTCAGCACCTCGATGAACTCCTCGGCGCGGCCGTAACGCTCGGCATGGTCCGGCAGCGCGTCGAACCCGTGGTTGCGCGCCTCCGCGTCGAACATCGAGGTCACAATGTTCACCCCGGCCCGTCCACCGCTGATGTGGTCCAGCGAGGCGAGCATCCGCGCCGCATGGAACGGTGTATGGAAGCTCGCGGACACCGTGGTGACCAGCCCGATGCGATTCGTCCTGCGCGCCATGGCGGACAGCGCGGTCAGGGGTTCGAGAAACCACGTGGTCCCAGCCGTGTAGCCCGGGTTCACGCAGTGTCCGTCGGCGAAGAACACCGCATCGAGGCAGCCGCGTTCGGCGGTCCGCGCGAGTTCCTCGTAGTAGGCGATGTCGCCGATTCGCTCCGCCGCAGACGATGGATGCCGCCAGGCCGCCGAATGGTGGCCGACACCGTGGAGAAAGGCGTTCAGATGGAGGGTGCGGGGCTCCGGCATCAGTTCATCACCAGTCCACCGTCGACCACCAGGTTCTGGCCGGTCACTGCTCGCGACCAGTCGGAAGCGAAGAACAGCACGGCGGCGGCGAAGTCCGCCGGGGTGGTGACCTTCCGCAGGGGCGTGGAGGCGGCGATCAGGTCGAATACTTCCTCGGGGGTCGCTGCCGATGCGTCGGTGGTGCGCAGCAGCCCGCCGGAGACCATGTTCACGCGGATGCCTTCGGGCCCGAGGTCTGCCGCGAACGTGCGGGTCAGCGACAGCAGTGCCGCCTTGGCGGCGGTGTAGTCGTGATACGGCACCACCGGGTTCTGGAACAGGTTGGTGCCGATGTTGATGACGGTGCCGCCGCCGGCCTCGCGCATGCCGGGCAGGGCCGCCTGGATCGTGTTGACAGCGCCGCCGACGATGCCGTCGAGTTGAGCGGCGAAGTCGCCGTAGCCGATCTCGTCGGCTCTGCGGCGCGCGTCGCCGTTGAAGGAGAAGTCGGGCAGCGCGTTGTTGACCACGGTGGTGACCGGCCGGCCGAACTGTTTCCGGGCCTGCGTGAACAGGACGTCTACCTGCGCGGCGTCGGTCACGTCGGCGGGCAGGGCGATCGCACGGTCCGGGCCGATCTTCTCGGCGAGGGCGTGGGCGGCGTCGCTGCTGTTGCGGTAGTTGACCACGACGGCGGCGCCCTCGTCGGCGAACGCCTGCGCGAGGTGGCGACCGAGACCGCGCCCGGCGCCGGTGACGAGGACAGTCTGGTTCTGCAGGAGCATTGTCTGTTCTTTCCCTTCGGTGGGAAGGGGTTCACCGCAGCGACGGACCACACGGCCGCGCCGGCTCGGCATCCCTTCGCTCGCATGATCGAGATCAGGTTCGACGGGTCTGTCTCTCAGCCGTTTCCGGCACCCCGTGTCGAGTCCGTCGCAAGCCTACCCCGGCTGTGCCTGCACGTCGAACTTCGATGTCACATCGGACAACTCGGCAGGCTGCGAAGGATTCCCGCCCGGCACGAGGACGATCCGGCGGCAGTGGGTCGCCTGAACATGGTCCAGAAGAAGCGCTGCCTGTCCTCCGGAATCCGAACCGGCAACGGACAACACTCGCGGCGGTGGACAAGCAGACATCGTCGTTCGGACATCCCTTCGCTAGTACGAACTAGAGCAGGTTCGACGAGTGTGATCTCAGCCCTCCTCCAGGGCACCCCGTGTCGAGAGGATCATAAGGCGTCGACGTCGTTCGGCGGCTCGGTGGGGCCGCGGGAGATGGACGGGTTCGGTGGCGAGCCGGCCGGGGCCACGCCGTACACGGTGCGGTCCGCTTCGCGCGGGTGTGTCGACCTGTGGTGGCGTGCGTGGGGCCCGAAAGCGTTCGTGCGGAACGATCTTGCTCAGGCAGTGTGCCGGTCGACCCACTTCTCGGCGAGTGTGCGAGATCGTCGACGAATTCCGCATTCGTGACGGCCGCAGACGGCAGGGGCCATGGTGTGGCTCACACTCCTGACGGTAGGCTGGACGGCGTGAGTAAGGCCAGTTCGGCGCGCCAACGGTTGCTCGCTTTCGGTTCCGGTGAAGACTTGTCGCGCCGCGCCCGATTGCTGAGCGACGTCCACGACGCGGTGATGTCCGGTCGGACGCCGCCGGTACCGCCGCGCGACGTCGTCGCCCGGTCGTGGTCGCGTCTTCGGGCAGACGGTGTCAGTCCCGCCCGGTGTGAGGACGTCGTACTCGCGGACACTTCCGAACTCGAGGCGCGCCGTGCACGAAGTGCCCTGAGATCGGTTCTGCCCGAGCTACGCGGCACCCTGACCGAGGTGGCGAGCGACGCGAACTTCATCGTGGTCGTCGCAGACTCGGACGGGGTGGTGTTGTGGCGAGAGGGTGCACGCGACGTGCAGAGGGAAGCCGACGTCCTCGGATTCGTGGAGGGCGCCCGGTGGTCGGAGAAGTCGGTGGGCACCAATTCGGTCGGCACGTCGCTGGTCGAGGACGCTCCGGTGCAGCTCTTCTCGGCCGAACACTACGCGCGGTCCCACTACGGCTGGTCGTGTACGGGGTCACCGGTCCACGATCCACGCTCCGGCGAGGTACTCGGGGTACTGGACATCAGCGGGTCCGCGATGTCGGTGCATCCGGCCACCGTGGCCCTCGTGCAGACGGCTGTGCGATTGGCCGAGTCGATGCTCTGGCGCGAGCATGCCGCCCACCTCGACAGGCTCCGTGCCGATGCGGCACCGGTGCTCGCAGCGACGTGCGGGCCCGCCGTTGTCGTGGACGGCCACGGCTGGGTCGTGGCAGCCAGCGGAATCGGCGTTCCCGAACGACTGGCACCGCCGGGCGGCGACCGACCGCTGCTCGTGCCCGGTCTCGGACTCTGCGTGCCCGAACCGCTCGGTGACGCATGGCTGGTGCGGCGCCGAGCGGAACGGGCGGCCGTCGAACTCGAACTCGACCTGGGGGCGGCTCCGCGGGTGACGGTGCGGGGGGAGACGGAATGGACGCGCGCCCTGTCACCGCGGCACGCGCAGATTCTGCGGGTATTGGCACGTACCCGGTCGGCCGGTATCGATGCCGCGTCGTTGAGCGAGGCCCTGTTCGGCGACCGGGACCACATCGTTGCCGTCCGTGCCGAGGTCTCCCGCCTGCGTAAGAGCCTCGGTCCTGTGCTGACGCCCCAACCGTACCGGTTCGCGGAGGGGGTCGAAGTCCGTGTGATCAGGTGAGATCCGCCTGCGGATATCTCGCTCCGAGCCCCCGCCGCCTCCGTGTCGACGAATCCGGGTAGGAGCGGCACGCGCGCCCTCCTCCCCGGGGCTCACAGTGGGGCGGACCGGGCTTCTCTCCGAACATCGTCCCTCCGGGTCGGCGCGGATTCGGCGGGGCGCGAGGCGACGGTGCGCGCAGCGACGAAGTTGCGCAGGTCCGCACGTAATCGGGGGTGCAGCCGTAAGGCGGCGGGGCTGTCGAGGATCTCACCCAGCCGGGTCAGATATCCCGCGGGGGTCATACCGAATTCGACGAGAAGGTCTCCGGGACTTCCGCCCCCGTAGGGCAGCCAGCGGCGGGCGAACTCGACGATGCGGTCGTCTTCGACGGCGGAACTCATGTGGTCACTCTCCTGGCGGGTGCGCTGGGGCGAGACGGCTGAGAGCAGCCGCGAGTGGACGGCGGTGGTGGGCCATGGCGTCGGCGTAGAGGCGGCCGGCGCGGTAGGAGGAACGCACGAGCGGCCCCGCCAGGACGCCGGCGAAACCGATCTCCTCGGCGGCCTTCGCGTGCTCGACGAATTCTTCCGGCGCGACCCACCGCTCGACTGGGTGGTGCCGCGGCGAGGGACGCAGATACTGGGTGATGGTGAGGATGTCGCAGCCGGCATCGTGCAGGTCGATCATCGCCTGATGCACTTCCTGTGGGGTCTCGCCCAGACCGAGGATCAGGTTCGATTTGGTGATCAGGCCGAAGTCGCGGGCGGCGGCGAGCACACCGAGCGAGCGTTCGTAGCGAAACGCGGGGCGGATCCGCTTGAAGAGCCGCGGCACGGTCTCGAGGTTGTGGGCGAGCACCTCGGGCCGGGAGTCGAACACCTCGGCCAGCAGGTCGGGCTTTCCGCCGAAGTCGGGGACGAGGTTCTCGACGCCGGTGCCGGGGTTGAGGGCGTGGATCTGCCGGACGGTTTCGGCGTAGAGCCAGGCGCCGCCGTCGGGCAGGTCGTCGCGGGCGACCCCGGTGATGGTGGAGTACCGAAGTCCCATCGCGTGCACGGACTCGGCGACGCGGCGGGGCTCGTCCCGGTCGAGGTCGGTGGGTCTGCCGGTGTCGATCTGACAGAAGTCGCAGCGGCGCGTGCACTGCCGCCCGCCGATCAGGAACGTGGCTTCGCGGTCTGCCCAGCATTCGAAGATGTTGGGGCAGCCGGCTTCCGCACACACCGTGTGCAGCCCTTCGCGTTCGACCAGACTCTCGAGTTCGGCATACGCAGGACTCGTCTTGACGCGCGCCTTGATCCAGTTCGGCTTGCGTTCGATGGGGGTCTGCGCGTTGCGGACCTCCAGTCGAAGCAATGTGCGGCCCGACCGGGCCGGCGCCTCGGGTGATGTTCCAGGGGTGGGATTCACGTTTCGTTCGATTCCTGGGCGTGGGGTTCCCGCCGAACCACGGTCCCACGCGGGCCCGCGGTTCGGCGGGACTTGCTACATGTTGATCGGGCGGCCCAGTGCGGCCAGAACCGATTCGTGCATCGCCTCCGACAGTGTCGGGTGCGCGAAGACGACCTCGGCGAGATCGTCGGCGGTCGCCTCCAGGGATCGAGCGATACCGAATCCTTGGATCTGCTCGGTGACATCCGGGCCGACCATGTGGGCACCGAGGAGTTCGCCGCTGTCGGCGTCGAAGATCGTCTTCACGAACCCGTCGGCTTCACCGATCGCGAGCGCCTTCCCGGACGCCTGCAGGTCGAACTGCCCGATCTGCAGGCGGCGGCCGGTCGCACGCGCTCGTTCTTCGGTGAGACCGAGGCTGGCGACCTGCGGCCTCGCATAGGTACAGCCCGGAACGTAGTCGCGGTCCAACGGCCGGACGTGATCCGCACCGGCGAGCCTGTCCACACACAGCACGGCCTCGTGGCTTGCCTTGTGGGCGAGGCAGGGTGCGCCCGCCACGTCACCGATCGCGTACACGCCGAATGCGGTGGTGCGACACCACTGGTCGGTGGTGACGAATCCGCGATCGACCTCGACGCCGAGTTCCTCGAGGCCGAGGTCCTCGACGTTGCCCTGGATTCCGGCCGCAACGAGAACCCTGTCCACGGTCGACTCGTCGATCGTTCCGTCGGCCGACCGGACGGCCACGGTGACGGCGTTCGTGCCGACCGTCAGTTCGGACACCGAGGCGCCGGTGTGAATCCTGATGCCTCGCTTCTCGAACTGCCGCCGTACGTGGCCCGCGACGGCGGCATCCTCGACCGGCATGATCTGCGGAGCCACCTCGACGAGGGTGACGTCGGTGCCGAGATCGTTGTACAGACTCGCGAATTCGACGCCGATGGCGCCGGAGCCGATGACCAGCAAGGACTTCGGCAACTCCGACGGGACCAGGGCATCGAAGTACGTCCAGACCCGGTCACCGTCGGGGACGACACCGGGTACCGATCGCGGCCGGGCTCCGGTGGCCAGGATGATGTGGTCGGCCCGGTACTCGGACACCGACTCGTCCGCGGCCGTCACTGCGACGACGCCTTTGTCGAGCAGCCGCGCCGACCCCCGGACGACGTCGATGCCGTTCTTCTTCATCAGGTAGCCGATGCCGTCGGACAGTCGCCCGGACACCGACCGGCTGAACTCGACGAGGCGTCCCATGTCGAATTCCACACCGCTCGCGCTGAATCCGAGCGGACGCAGGTTCGCCAGCGTGTGTGCGACATCGGCGCCGTGCAGCAGTGCCTTGGTGGGGATGCACCCCCAGTTCAGGCAGATCCCGCCGAGCCGGTCCCGCTCGACGACCGCAGTGCGCAGACCGTGCTGCGCGGCGCGGATGGCGGCGACATAGCCACCCGGCCCGCTGCCGACGACGAGGACGTCGTATTTCTCTGTCATGGTGTACCTCTCAGACCAGCATCAGCGCGGGTGACTCGACGAAACGCCGGAGTTCTCGCAGGAAGGTCGCGCCGAG
Source organism: Rhodococcus ruber (assembly GCF_016804345.1). NCBI lineage: Bacteria > Bacillati > Actinomycetota > Actinomycetes > Mycobacteriales > Nocardiaceae > Rhodococcus > Rhodococcus ruber. The sequence goes on from NZ_CP044211.1 coordinate 5,022,731, forward strand.
CGCGCCGTCGATCACCCGGTGGTCGCACGAGAGCGTGACGGTGAGCATCGTGCGCGCAACCACCTGACCGTCGACGACGACGGGACGCTCCTGTCCGGCACCGACCGCGAGGATGGCGCCCTGCGGCGGGTTGATGATCGCGTCGAACTCCCGCACATCGAACATGCCGAGGTTGGACACCGTGAAGGTGCCGCCTTGGAACTCGTCGGCCGTCAGTTTCCCGGTCTTGGCCTTGGTCACCAGCGACTGCACCTCCCCGGAGATCTCGGCGAGCGTCTTGCCGTCGGCGCCGCGCACGATCGGGGTGATCAGACCCGACGGCAGTGCGACAGCCACCGAGATGTCGGCACTCGCGTAGCGCAGCACCGACTGTGTCGCCTCGTCGAACTGAACGTTGACATCGGGCACCTTCCGCAGCGCCGCGGCACACGCTTTGACGACGAAATCGTTGACCGACAGCTTGACGGCCGGAACGGTCGCGTTGATCTTCGTCCGCAAGGCAAGAAGATCGTCGATCTGCAGGTCCGCGGTGAGCCGGAAGTGCGGGGCGCTGCGCTTCGACTCCTGCAACCGCTGCCCGATCGCCTTGCGCATCGCGGTGAACGGAATCGTCTCGAACTCCGCCTCCGCGGCGGGTTCGGGCGCGGCGACGACTTCCGGTTGCAGCCGGAACCGGCGCTCGGCCTCGCGGACGTCGGCCTCACACACCCGACCACGTGAACCGGTGGCGCGGCAGTCGTGCAGATTGATCCCGAGGGACGCGGCCAGACGTCGGGCCACGGGGGTGGCCGGGACGGCGGTGTCGTCCTCGAAGGAACGTCCCGGTACACCCGACCGCGTCGGCGACTGCGGTGGTGCGACGGTTCCACCAGCCGCACGGATCGAGTCGTGGAGATCGGCAACCGAGATCCGGCCCTCCCGGCCGGTCCCCGTCACACGGGCCAGGTCGATCGACAGCTCGTCCGCCAGGCGGCGGGCGTGCGGAGTCGCGAACACGTCACCGTTCGTCCGTCCGCGCAGGGCATCGGGAACGATCGTCGCGCCGGGACGCGGACGGGACCCGGGGGCCGCCCCGGTCGCCGGGACCGATTCGTGGGCCGCCGGCGCCGGCGGGCTGCTCTCGAGATCCGGCGGCGCGGGGGCGGGCTGCCCGCCCGGCGACCGCCCCGACTCGGCCGGTGCCGGCACCTGATCTGCCCCGATGCCCGCGAGGAATTCCTCGATCTCGGCGTCCGAGACCGCGGCCTCGGCCGACACCGCCAGCACCGCACCGACCGGCAACGTCTCCCCCGGCTTGGCGACGACCCGTCGGAGCACCCCGTCGAACGGCGCCTCCAACTGGTTGGCGATCTTGCTGGTCTCGATCTCGCAGATCAGGTCGCCCTTCGAGAAGGACGCTCCCTCCTCGACCAGCCACTCCGCCACGGTGCCTTCCTCCATGGACAGGCCCCACTTGGGAACTTCGATCAGTTTGATCTCACTCATGTCAGGCACTCACAACCTTGCGGACGGCGGCCTCGATCCGAGCGGCGTTCGGCAGCCACGCCTGCTCGAGGACCGGGGAGAACGGCACCGGAGTGTGCGGCGGGGTGACCAGTTCGATCGGCGCCTTCAGTGACCCGAACGCACGCGTCGCGATCAGCGCGGCGACGTCGTGACCGAACCCGCAGCGCGCCGCGGACTCGTCGGCGATCACAACCCGGCCGGTGGAGGCGACGGATTCGAGGATGCCCTCCTCGTCGAGGGGCGACACCGTGCGGGGGTCGACGACCTCGACGGAGATCCCCTCGGCTGCCAGCTTGTCCGCGGCGGTGTTGGCGGCGTTCACCATCGCCGACAGCGCGATGATCGTGACGTCCGTGCCCTCACGGGTGTAGTTGGCGACACCGAACGGGATCGTGTACGGCTCGTCCGGAACCTCGCCCTTGACGTCGTAGAGTGTCTTGTGTTCACAGAACACGACGGGATCATCGTCGCGAATCGACTGGATCAGCAGGCCTTTGGCGTCGTACGCATTCGACGGGGCGACGACCTTGAGGCCGGGAACGGCGGCGAACACGTTGTACGGTGACTGCGAGTGCTGGGCGGCGGCGGAGAATCCGGCGCCGATCATGCCCCGCACCACCAGCGGGGTACGGGCCTTGCCGCCGAACATGTACCGGAACTTCGCGGCCTGGTTGTAGAGCGCGTCGTAGCAGACTCCGAAGAAGTCCATGAACATCAACTCGGCCACCGGTCGCAGCCCGGTCAGAGCAGCGCCGGCTGCCATGCCGATGATCGCGGACTCGGTGATCGGGGTGTCGATGACACGGTCGGAACCGAACTCGGTCCACAGACCCTTCGTCACCCCCAGCACACCGCCGAACGCCTCCACCTTCCCGGACTCGAGCTCCGGATTGGTGCCGGCGTGACCGCCGCGCAGGTCCTCACCGATCTGCACGACCGTCGCGTCCCGCTGCATCTCCTGTGCGAGTGCGGCCTTGATCGCTTCGCGATATGTCGTCTTCGACGTGGTCATTTTCGTTCTCTCTCTCAGTACGACACGTAGACGTCGGTCAGCAGGTTCGTCAACGGCGGATACTCGGCAGCGCGCGCCTTCGTGACGGCGACCTCGACCCGTTCACGAGCCTCGGCGTCGATCGCATCGAGTTCCTTCGCGGTGACCTTCTTGCCGTCGACCTTCGCGCGGAACTTCACCAGCGGATCGTGGGTTCTTCGGAGTTCGGCGACCTGGTCCGCGGTGCGGTACAGCTGGGCGTCGCCCTCGAAGTGGCCGTGCCAGCGGTGTGCCACCGCCTCGATGGTGGAAGGACCGCCTCCCCTGCGGGCGCGCTCGACCGCCTCGCGCGCCGCCTCGTGGACCTCGAAGAAGTCGGTACCGTCGACGGTGGTAGCGGGCATCCCGAACGACGCGGCGCGCGCAGCGATACTCGGTGTGCCGACCGCATAGTCGCGGCCGGTGGCCTCACCGAATCCGTTGTTCTCGATGACGAAGACGATCGGCAACTCGAGCACGACCGCCATGTTCATGGCCTCGAACACGGTGCCCTGATTGGATCCGCCGTCGCCGGTGAACGAGGCCGCGACACCGCCGTTCCCCAGGGTCTTGGCGCTCAGCGCAGCACCGATCGCCAGCGACGGGGCACCGCCGACGATCGCGTTCGCGCCGAGCATGCCCACCGACAGGTCGGCGATGTGCATCGATCCGCCCTTGCCGTGGCACAGTCCGTCGTTCTTGCCGAAGATCTCGGCCATCATCCCGTCGAGGTCACACCCCTTGGCAATGCAGTGGCCGTGTCCGCGGTGGGTGGAGCCGATGTAGTCGGTGTCGTGCAGGTTCTCGCACACACCGACGGCGATCGCTTCCTGCCCCGAGTACAGATGGATGAACCCCGGGATGTCGCCGGTCGCGTTCTCCTCGTGCAACCGGTCCTCGAACTCGCGGATCTCCGACATCTTCCGATACGCGCTCAGTAATGCACTCTTGTTCAGCGCCATTGCTCTCCTCTACTTTCTGCCTGAGGGCCTGCCGCACAGGGCCGAGCCCCGAGCGTGACGAGACTTCGGGACGGTCCTCGTCTCACGCCGTGTAACCCGGGTCACGAATGTAGGGAGAGGGAGCGAGCCCGCTCAACGTTGCGGCGGATTGCAGCCCGGGCCCGGCACGAACACTCGCGGTCGCAGCCGGGTCGGTTGCCGCACGGAACGCGCGCGGGCTGGATACCGCGCATGGAAAAGCGGGAGAGCACTCGGGAAGGGGGCGGATCGATCCGCAGCCGTGACAGGGTCCCCGTGAAGATGACATCGCCGACGACACTTCGATGTGCCCGGTTTGCCGGATTTTTTGTGTCCCTGGTGAATACCGTGGTTCTCCTGACGAACTCGACGTTCGATGGCCACCGGCGCGTAGCGACGGCCACAGCAGCGAGAAGCTGGTGTTTCCGCCGATGCGGCGACCACCGCTGCTACCTGACCGGCCCACGGTCACCCGAGTCTGCTCCCGGACCAGCCCGGGACCGCACAAGCGCCGGGCCCCGGCGCGGGCACGGGATCTACGTTCCCCGCCGAGGCAGCGGATCCGGCAGAGCCGTCCAGGCTGCAGGCCCGGCAAGAAACTCGTCGTCATCGAGGATGCACGCATCCAGCACGTCCTGCAGCCGGGCAGGATCGAGGTCGACGCCGAAGAATGCGATGTCCTGGCCTAGGGCGAGCGATTCCTCCGCGCAGGCATCGGTGTCGGTGTGCATGGCCGTGAACTGCAACTCGGTGGCACATTGATCCCACAGCACCACCGTGTGGGGGCGCGATGCAAGCTGGCAGAAGCCCACCGCCCGTACCACATTCGCCCCGACAGGCGAGTCCGGACCTGCATCGAACAACGCAGCCAGACGGCCGGGATGAAACGGGCGAAGATTCTGATACCGGAAGGTGGACACCCGTGCGTGGACACTGCGCGGGGCGAAGGTGTCGCTGAGCACGTGCATCCAACCCGCGCGGTTGAGGCTCGCCTCGGCGTCGTCGAATCCGTGCCGATCGAGCGCCAAGGGGGCGTCGGCTCCGAGCAGCACCACCGTCGCCGCCGGGTTCAGGTGCCCGACCAGCGCCACGAGCAGATGGAGATCGTCCACTGCCAGCGATGTCCATGCGGTGAACACCACGACGGTGGCGTGCTCGATCTGCGTCGCGGTCGCCACGAGCGACGCCCCCGGGTTTCGCCTCCGGTACAGGGCAGGGGCAACCAACATATCCCACAATGTCAGGGCGTCGACGGTAGTGACGACCGAGGCGAGGGCGAGGCCCCGGGGATGTTCGTCGCGGGCAGAGACGAATTCGGAGATCACGTGCGGCGCGCCGGCGTCCCCGCGGCACTGCAACAGCGCGTCGGTAGCGGTGACGTCCGCGGCCGAGCGCAGGTGCGGCACGAAGGCGTCGAACTCGACGAGCCGGTCCGCAGCCGACGGGCCCAGAGCGCGGCGCAACGCGGTGGCTGCCGCCGGTTGCGTGAAGAAGAGGTGCACGCGCACCGGATCGGAGATGTCCATGGGGCGTCCTGAGGGTCGAGGTGCGATGCCCCATTATAACGATAACCGTTTTCATTAATAGGGGGACTCGTGAACGTCGGCCGCTCGTCGCCCGAGTCCTCGAAGACCCTGCTCATGGGGTCGCCCGCCGTCGCCACCACGGACCCCGTTGGAGTCGGTGTGCGACGTCGAGCGTGTCCTCGGAGCTCACCCTGCGATTCGTCGACCCCGAGTTCGGCGGCGACCGCTGTCGCCCTCCCGGGAGTGGGCCGCTGCCGCGGTTCCCAGACCATGAGGGGAACTCACAGCGAGTCGAGCAGATCCAGCGCTGTCGGAACGACGGCCGGTGTCAGCACTCCGAGGCCGAACGAGGCCACCGGTGCTCCGATCGGCCGGTGGAGCAAAGAGAACACCGCGATACCCAGCAGGATCAGCCAGGCGCCGACCACCGCGACACGGATCGGCGCGACCCCCAGCAGTGCCCCGATGCTGCAGATCCCACCCAGCAGCACCCATCTCCAGCGCAGATTGCGCTCACAGAACTCCCGGATGCGCGGGTCGGTTGCGCCCCGGGGCGAGTCCTGCCGGTCAGTGGTCGTCGTAGTGCCCCTCGTGCGCGGCGTGCCGGTGCCCCTCGTGGATGTAGTCCATGTGGTCGCCGTGCGGAACGGCCACATGCCCGCAACCCTCGCCATGGGTGTGGTCGTGGCCTGCATGCTCGCGGTGGTCGGTCTCGGTCATCGCAGAACTCCTCCGTCGGGAACCGTCACCCCTCGTCCAGTATCCCACCGCGACCGGGGGCGGACACCCGACTCAAGCACTCACCTCGGGCACTGTTCGCGGGCCGGGACGGAGCGAGGGGTCCGTAGGGCACCGACGCGGCACGCGTCGAAGCGGGACCCTCAGGACGAGACCGGCACGAAGCCCACCACCGCAGCCAGCTCGCGGCATGAGGCCTCGAACAAGTCCCTCAGAGCCACTGACCGCTCTGGACCGACAGCAGCCGGTCCATCGCGTCCGGGGACCACGTGCTCTCGGGCGGTTCGGGCGCCCGGCGGCCCCGGCGCGGGGCGCCGAGTTCGGGGTAGAGGCTGCGGGAGACCTCTCGGGCGGCGTCCACCACGAGGGGTGCGACCCGCTCGAGCTGCGCGGTGCGGGCGTCGCCGCACAGCGAGATCGCGGCGACCGGACCGTCGTGCCCGCGCACAGCGACGGCGACGCACGCGACGCCGCGCACGGACTCGCTGCGCTCGAACGACAGACCGCGCCTCTGCCGGATCCGGCTGAGTTCCTGGTGCAGGGTCGCGAGGTCACCGATGGTGTGCTCGGTGCGGCGGGCCAGGCGCCGCTCGTACAGGTCGTCGACGCGCTCGGGTTCGAGCCAGGCCAGCATCGCCTTGCCACCGGCGGTGGTGTACGCCGGGGCCCGGCCGCCGACCCGCGAGGGCAGCGCCGCGGCGAAGCGGCCGCCGACCTTGTCGAGGTAGACGCTCTCGGCGCCGTCGAGGACGGCGAGGTGGACCACCATGCCGGTCTGCATGTGCAGCTCGTGCAGGAGCGGCGCCGCCGACGCCCGGATCTCCCCGTGGCCACCGTCCCCGCTGCCGAGACCGAGCGCCCGCCGGCCGAGGCAGTAGCCGAAGGATGCGTGGTCGACCCAGTTCAGCTTCACGAGCTGATCGAGGATGCGGTGCACGGTCGAGCGGGGCAGCCGGGTGCGGCAGGCCACCTCCTCCAGCGTCAGGCGCGAGGACCTGCCCTCGAACGCGTCGAGGATGAGCGTCATCCGTTCGACCATCGACGGCGGCACGTCGCGCCGCGGGGCGGTGGTAGCTGTCGGTTCCGTTGCTTCGACGACTGCCATCTGCGGCCTCCCGATACTTCTGCCCCCGGATGGGAGCGGGAAAACTGAAATGAATTCTGAAAGTGTATCAGCTCACTCTCGCCGCCAGTAGTGATCGGCGGCGCGAATCTCCCCCTGCGACCCTGACGCGCCTCGCGTCCGCGGTCGACGCGGATCCCGCTGATCGGAACGTCGGCCGCGACGAAACGATGCCGTCCGGTACAACGGACCGACACCCTCCCAGTCCCGGCAGCGGAGAGGCTCGCATGCGCATCGGAATCGTCAGCCCCGTCGTGGTCCAGCACCCCGGCGTGCACTCACCGTGGGAACGCACCGCCGGCATCGACGACCTCGCCCGGGTGGCCCGAACCGCCGATCTCCTTGGCTTCCACCATCTGACCTGCAGCGAACACGTCGCCGTCCCGGTGGACGTGGCGGCCACCCGCGGGGGCACCTACTGGGACCCCCTCGCCACGCTCAGCTATCTCGCTGCCCGGACGCAACGCATCCGGCTCGCCACTCAGGTGCTCGTCCTGGGTTACCACCACCCGCTCGAGATCGCCAAGCGCTACGGCACCCTCGACGTCCTCAGCGGCGGCCGGCTGACGCTCGGCCTCGGGGTGGGCAGCCTGCGCGAGGAGTTCGACCTCCTCGACGCACCGTTCGAGGACCGGGGCGCCCGCGCCGACGACGCCCTGGCCGCGTTGCGCGCCGCACTGTCCCGACGACTGCCGGAGTACCACGGGCCCTATTACGAATTCCAGAACCTGCTCGTCGAGCCGCACGCCGTCCAACCCCGCGTCCCGCTGTGGATCGGGGGCCGCACGCTGCGCTCGCTGCGCCGCGCCGTCGCCCACGGCGACGGCTGGGTGCCGTTCGGCCTGCCCCTGCCCGACCTGACCGCGATGCTCGGCCGGGTGGACCGCCCGGAGGGCTTCGACGTCGTCCTCGACACCGGTGCGCCCCTCGACCCGCTGGGCGCGCGCGAGCGCACCGCCCGGTCGCTGGATCGCCGTCGCGAGGCCGGCGCCACCGTGGTCGGAGCGACCGTCGCCGCGACCGGCGTCGAACACTACTGCGAACAACTCGAGTGCCTGCGGGCACTCGGCACCGATCTGGGGCTGGACTTCGCCCCGGCCGAACCATCCGAACAGGAGACCCCATGACCGACACCGCAGAGACCGACACCGCAGAACTCGTGCGGTCCCTCCTCGCCCGCGTCCAGCTCCTCGAGGACAAGATCGCCGTCCAGGAGATCGTCACCGCCTACGGCCCGGCCGTCGATGCCGGCGACGCCGACGCGGTGGGCGAACTGTGGACCGAGGACGCCGTCTACGACGTCGACATGCGCACCATGAACGGCCGCAAGGAGATCATGGAGATGGTGCGCACACGGCCGCACCAGGACTACATCCACGAAGGATGCGGACACCTCCTCGATCCCGTGCACATCCGGGTCGAGGGTGACACGGCCGTGGCCACCTGCCATTCGCAGTTGCTGCGCCACGACGAGAACGGCTTCCGGGTCTGGCGCGTGACGGCCAACCGCTTCGAACTCGTCAAGAACGACGGCCGGTGGCGGATCCGCAGACGCACCGCCCGGGTGCTCGACGGCCGCGACGAGTCGCGCGAGCTGCTCGCCCGCGCCGGTCGCTGACCCGCCCCGGACACCGGGAACGGCCGGCACCGAATGTGGGGCCGGCCGTTCCTCGTCCGACGACGTCAGGCGTCGACGGTCGCGTTCTCGAGCGTCGCCCTCGCCCACCGGTAGTCCGCCTTCCCGGCGGGCGAACGCAGCACCTCGGGAACCGGCACGATCGTCTTCGGGATCTTGTACCCGGCGATCAGGGTCCGGCAGTGGTCGGCCAGTTCCGTGGCCGTGGGCGCGTCCACACCGGGACGGAACTGGACGGCCACCGAGACCCGCTCGCCCAGAAGCGGATCCGGGATCCCCGCCACCACGGCGTCGAGGACGGCCGGATGGCTCTTGACGGCTTCCTCGACCTCCTCCGCGTAGACCTTCTCGCCGCCGGTGTTGATGCAGGCCGACCCGCGGCCGAGCACGACGATCGCACCGTCCGGCTCCACGGTGGCCAGGTCCCCGAGCAGGCACATGCGCACACCGTCACGCTCGGGGAACGTCGCCGCGGACTTGTCCGGGTCGTTGTAGTAGCCGAGGGGGACGTGGCCGATGCGGGCGAGGTAACCGATGGTCTCCGAGCCGGGCTCGACCTCGGCCAGATCCGTGTCGACCACCCGCAGCGTCGGCGACGGGGAGATCCGCGCACGGCCGTCGGAGCCGGCGTCGAGGGTGCCGGTCGCGCCCGCCTCCGACGAGCCGAAGGAGTTGCGCAGGTAGACGTTCGGCAGCAGCTCCGCCAGGTGTGCGCGCACACTCGCCGACCACAGCGCCCCGCCGGAGCCGATGACCAGCAGAGAGCTCAGATCGAACTCCGTGCCGCGGGCGGCGACCGCGTCGGCCAGCGGCCGGCTGATGGCGTCGCCGACCACCATCACGATCGCGATCCGGTGCCGGTCGATCAGGCGCAGCGCCTCGATCGGATCGAACGACCGCATCAGCACCTGCTTCGCACCCGTGAACAGCCCCATCAGCACCGAGTACATCGCGGCCCCGTGCATGAGCGGCGCCGTGACGAGATAGGACATCGGGTGCTCGTTGGCCGCGGCGGCCGCGGCGAGATCGGCAGGGCTGCGGTGCGGTTCGCCGTAGGGGTTGCCGCCGGCCAGCGCCGCGAAGTAGAAGTCCTCGTGCCGCCACATCACGCCCTTGGGCATGCCCGTCGTGCCGCCGGTGTAGAGGATGTACCGGTCGTCGCCGTTCCGCGCACCGAAATCCCTCTCCCCCGAGGCGCTCTCCACCGCCTCCGCGTACCGCGCCACGGTCGCGTCCACAGCTGCCGCGGCCTGCTCGAGCGCCGCCGTCTCGGCGCTTCCGACGACGGTGATGTGCCGCAGCCGTGAGGTGTGCGGCACGGCCTGCGCCGCGACGTCGGCGAACTCGTCGTCGACCACGAGTGCCACGAGGTCCGCATCGGTGTAGAGGTGCACGAGCTCGGCACCCACGTAGCGGAAGTTGATGTTCACGGGCACCGCGCGAATCTTCAAGCAGCCCAACATGACCTCCAGGAACTCGAGGCTGTTGCGCATGTGCAGGCCCACATGATCACCTGCCGTCACTCCGACGGCCGCGAGGTGGTGCGCGGCCCGATTGGCGCGCGCGTCGAACTCGGCGTACGTCCGGGACTCGTCCCCGCAGATCAGGGCCGTCCGGTCGGGTATCGCATCGACGACGGCCTCGGTGAGATCGGCCAGGTTCAGAGACATCGCGGGTCCTTCCGGGGTTCGTGGGTGGGGCAGGACTCGCACGACCACGCGATCGTCGCGGGTGTGCCGCGGATCACAGCAAATTCAGTAGAACATATTCCTGTTCCGGGATCAACGGCCGGATGATGACGCGAAGGCCAGGCCCCACGGTTGCCTGCGGACTTACGGGAACACCCTCGGCTCGCGAGAGTGCGGCCGGAGAACACCCTTGTGCAGGTACTAGAATGAATACTAGTTTTTAGTCACCGTTCTGTACTCCCGCACGGACCCAAGGAGCCACCATGACTCAGAACCTGACCCTCGACGGCCGCTCCGCCGTCGTCACCGGAGCAGGCGCCGGCCTCGGCCGTGCCGAAGCCCTCGCCCTCGCCGACGCCGGGGCCGCCGTCGTCGTCAACGACATGGGCGCCGCCGCCCACGACGTCGTCGACGAGATCCGCGCCGCCGGAGGCCGCGCCGTCGCCGTCACCGGCGACGTCTCGGACTGGGCGCTCGGCGAGGAACTCGTCCGCACCGCGGTCACCGAGTTCGGATCGATGGACATCCTGGTCAACAACGCCGGCATCCTGCGCGACAAGATGATCTTCAACCTGTCCGAGTCGGACTGGGACGACGTGATCCGGGTGCACCTCAAGGGCCACGCTGCGACGTCGCGCGCCGCGGCCGTGCACTGGCGGCAGGCGTCGAAGGACGCGAACGGCCCCGTCTACGGCCGCGTGATCAACACCTCCTCCGAGGCGTTCCTGTTCGGCTCGGCCGGGCAGCCCAACTACTCGGCCGCCAAGGCCGGCATCACCGCCCTGACCCTGTCGACTGCCCAGGGCCTGTCGCGGTACGGGGTGCGGGCCAACGCCATCTGCCCGCGCGCCCGCACGGCCATGACTGCGGACGCATTCGGCGAGAACAACACCGGCGCGTCGGGTCTGGACCCGCTCGCGCCCGAGCGAGTGGCCACCCTGGTCCGGTACCTCGCCTCCCCCGCCTCCGACGAGGTCAACGGTCAGGTCTTCGTCGTGTACGGCAAGATGGTCGCGCTCATGGAGGCCCCCAAGGTCGAGCACCGCTTCGACGCCGCGGGCTCCGCGTTCACCGTCGACGAACTCGGTGACCAGCTCTCGTCCTACTTCTCCGGTCGCGGCCCGTACGAGACCTACGCCGCCTACAGTGTGGCCGAACTGGAGAAGGTCGCGCTCGCCACGGGCGACCCCGTCGGCGCATGAGTGGAAGGGACGTGGCCGTGAAACTGCGCGGGAAGACCGCCGTCGTCACCGGCGGTGCGGGCGGGATCGGCCGCGCGGTGACCCGCGTGTTCGTCCGCGAGGGCGCCCGCGTGCTGTTCGTCGACGTCGACGACGATCGGGGGCGCGCGCTCGAGTCCGAGCTGACCGGGGCCGGCGGTGAGGCGAAGTTCCTGCAGGCCGACATCTCCCGGCGCGAGAGCGCGGACCAGATCCGCGACGCCGCCGTCGCGGCGTTCGGCGGCATCGACATCCTGGTCAACAACGCGCACGCGTCGCGCCAGGCACTGCTGGTCGAGCACACCCCGGAGATGTTCGAGCTGTCGTTCGGCACGGGGTTCTACCCCACCGTGCACCTCATGCAGGCCTGCTACCCGCAGCTCAAGCAGGCCCGGGGTTCCGTCGTCAACTTCGGCTCCGGGTCCGCCCTCGACGGCATGCCGACGCAGACGTCGTACGCGGCGGCGAAGGAGGCGATCCGGGCGGTCAGCCGGGTGGCCGCGAACGAATGGGCCGCCGACGGCATCCGCGTCAACGTCGTGTGCCCGTTCGCCGCGACCGAAGGCGTGCAGGCCTGGCAGCAGGCGTTCCCCGACCGGGCGGCCGCCGCGGCGGCGAAGGTGCCGTTGCAGCGCATCGGCGACCCGGAGACGGACATCGCGCCGGTGGTGGTGTTCCTCGCCTCCGACGACTCGAAGTACATGACGGGGCAGACGCTGATGGCCGACGGGGGCAGCATCAAGCTGCGGTGAGCGGGGTTCCCTCGCGCCGGGTTCCATCGCACTGAGTGGGACACCCGATCGACAGGGGCGGTGCCGCGTGGAAATCTGCGTCCTACAGGCCCGCCGGCCGGTGTCGTACCCGGCCGGCGGGCCGCATCCATATCCGGTCTGCCGCACGGCAGCCACGTCCGTACCGTCCGAGAGAGGGTTTCGACCGCATGGCTTCCTCCTCCCCGCTCTTCCGCCCGCTCCGTGTGCGTTCGCTCGAGTTGGCGAACCGCATCGTGATGTCACCGATGACGCGGTCGTACTCGATCGACGGTGTGCCGGGTGAGGACGTCGCCGCCTACTACCGGCGGCGGGCCGCGGGTGGGACGGGCCTGATCGTCACCGAGGGTGTCGCCATCGATCACCCGACGGCCGTGGACAATCCGCGTGTTCCGCGCATGCACGGCACCGAGGCACTCGCGGGGTGGCGCCGGGTCGTCGACGAAGTACACGACGCCGGGGGCCGGATCGTCCCGCAGTTGTGGCACGTCGGACCGTTGTGGGGCGCGATGAGCGCGGTCGATCCCGCACTGAAGCCGATGCGTCCGTCGGGCAGCTGGGGCGCCCTGGGCATCACCTCGTACCCGGAGGACTACGTCGCGTGGGCCACCCGGCCGACGGAGGCGATGACCGAGCAGGACATCGCCGACGTGATCGCGGCCTACGCTCGCGCCGCCGCCGCAGCCGCCGAGGCCGGATTCGACGGCATCGCGCTGCACGGCGGGCACGGCTACCTGCTGGACTCGTTCCTGTGGGAGGGCACCAACACCCGGACCGACGCGTGGGGCGGTGACCTCGAGCGGCGCACCCGATTCCCCGCGGCCGTCGTGGCGGCCATCCGCGCCGAGATCGGCGACGATCTGCCCATCGTGTTCCGCTTCTCGCAGCACAAGCAGCAGAACTACACCGCGCGCATCGCCGAGACGCCCGACGAGCTGAAGGTGATCCTCGGCGCTCTCGTCGAGGCCGGCGTCGACATCCTCGACGCGAGCATCCGCCGTTTCGACACCCCCGCCTTCGAGGGCAGCGACCTCTCGCTCGCCGGCTGGGCCAAGCAGCTGACGGGCGTGACCACCATGGCCGTCGGCAGCGTCGGCATCGGCAAGTCGCTGCGGGAGAGCCGGATCAGCGGCTCGGCACCGATCGACGACAACGTCCACGAGGTGGAACGACGGATCGACAGCGGCGAATTCGACCTGATCGCCGTCGGCCGCCTGCACCTGGCCGACCCGGCCCTCGCGACCACCCTGCAAGCCGGGGGGCCGCTGCCCGAATTCGACCGCGCGATCCACGAAGCGTCGCTGACCTGACCCGAACGGGGCGGGTGCGCGGCGGTGACGACAGGAGGCCTCCATGGGATCCTCGTTCCCCGAGCAACTTTCCGCTGTGCTCGATCGGCAGCGCCGGACGCCGTCCACGGCGTCGGCCACCGATCCGGGCCACCGGGTCCGGCCCGTCCGCGCCATGATCGATCTGCTCGTGCAGCACCACAAGCCGCTCACCGAGGCGGTCCACGCCGACTTCGACGGACAACTGCCGACCCACGTGGTCATGGACGACATCCTCACGTCCCTGACGGCACTGCACCGGGTGCGGGAGTCGTTGGAAGGCTGGGGTAGCGCCGGTCGGCCCACCTACCGGATACCCGGGCCGTCGGGGGCGCTGTGGCACTGCGGCCCGCACCACGACGCCGGGACGGTGGCCATCGTGGGAAGCCGCACCGCACCCCTGTTCTCGCTGCTGGGACCGTGGGTCAGCGCGATCGGCACCGGCCACCGCGCCGTGCTGATGCCGGCCCACGGGCTGCCGCGCACGGTGCGAGTGCTGGCGGACGCCGCCGAGTCCCTCCTCGACCCCGCCCACATCGCGGTGCTCGTCGGGATCGAGAACCACGACGATCAGATCACCGCCGACCGCTTCGACCACGTCGTGGTCACCGGCGAGCACCACGCGTCGCCGCCCGGCGGGACCGCGACGACGTCCGTGCTGCGCCCCGGCGCTGCGGGACCGGTGAGTCCGCACCGGCGCACGTTCGCCGACGCGCTTGCGACGACGTACGCCGCGCTGCTGCCCGCCGTCACCGACCACCCCGGTCTCGTCGTGACCGTCGCCGACCACCCGGGCAGCTGCCCGGTCCTGCGCTTCACCCGCCCCGGAGCGGCCTCGTCGCCGACCGATCAGTGGGACGACGAGCGCGCGCCGGACGTCGAGCGATGGAGAATGCCCGCATGAGCAGCCCACTCGAGGATCGCCTCGCGCTCACGGACGTCGTCGCACGGTACGCCCGTGCCGTCGACCGCCGCGAGCCGGCCGTGCTGCGTTCGCTCTTCACCGACGACGCCGAGTTCGTGCAGCCGCCCGGGCTGGTCCGTCGCGGACACGACCCGGTGCTCACCGGTGCCGGACCGATCGCCGACGGGGTGCTCGCCGCGGTCGCGCACCTGCACTCCACACGCCACGTCCTCGGCCAGCACGTGATCGACCTCGACGGCGACCGCGCCCGGGGCGAGCTGTACTGCGAGGCGCACCACGTGTACCCGAGCGGCGACGGCTACCGGGACTACACGGTGTCCGTCCGCTATCGGGACGAGTACCGGCGCGAGCCGGAAGGCTGGCGCATCTCGCGCCGGGAACTGGTCGTCGATCTCACCGCCGACCGTGAAGTGACGTTGCTCCGATCCGAGTGAGGGGAAAACCTTCGTGACACAGACCGACGCGGGCCTGACACCGAGCGCCGCGGAACAACTGCTGGCCGTCGAGGAGATCAAGCGGCTCTTCGCCGCACGGCTGCGGGTGATGGACACCAAGCAGTGGGATCTGTACCCCACCCTGCACACCGAGGACGTGGTGAGCGAGACCTGGGGCGGCCTGCCCGAGGACACCCAGCCGCGCACCGGTGGACGGTCCAATCGGGTCGTGGGCCGCGAACCGTTGCGGCGCGCCATCGAGAACCTGCTCGACGGAGGCACTCCGGTCACCAGTGCGCACCACGGTCACACTCCCGAGATCACCCTCACCGGCGACACCACCGCGACCGGGATCTGGGCGATGGAGGACGAACTGTGGTGGACGAACGGGTCGGTCGAGGAACACCTGCACGGCTGGGGCCACTACCACGAGGAGTACCGGAAGGTCGACGGCGTGTGGTTGATCAGCTACCGCAAGCTCACCCGGCTGCGGCAGGTGCACACACCCGGGTTCTTCGACTTTCTGAAGCCGCTCCGGTAGGACTTCGTCGGTTGCCGTCTCGGGGATCGAGATGGTGACGGAGCGCTTTTCGCGGTAACGCGTCTCGTCGGTTCACCGGCTCTCGGTCCTCGTCGACACGCCACGGATGGCTCAGCAATTCTCTTGCGGAGCCGAGGGCAGCGCACGTGGAACGGCTTCGTGACGTCTCTGGCGGAAATCGTCCCAGAGCAACGGAATTGCTGCCACCGAGCACATTGCGCTCGCCCCTACCTCCCCAGTCTCCGCTGCGGCGGAACAGGCTTCGGCTCTTCGACCACTCGAAGAAGTGCGTGGTACCCCTGACTTCGGAACTGTTCGGGAACCTGCAACCAGGACGGATGCGACTCTGCGGCCAATGCGTCGGCCAAGACCCGGACCCGTCCACGATCACTGCCTTCCATGCGTAGGCTGTCGCCCAACGGATCGCTCATCGCACACGCCGACACCACCGCGTCGTCGAGGTGCCGCGCTCGGTCCCGTGCGTCCTCCTTGTAGGCAGCACCTTTCAGCACCAGCGCACCGAGGACGTCAGGAACGCTCAGCCGGATCGATCCGTCGTCGTACTCGACGATGCAGTCGACGGTCTTGCGGAGAGCCGAAGTTCCTGCAGGCACGGCGAATACCTCACGGCCGGCCACCTTCGGTCGATGACGGGGCGCGAGATCGTCCGGGACAGTTCCGCTACCTGGGGTCACGGCGGCGTCCACCCGCCGACAGGAGCCGGCACTTCCCATCTCGGCCGGTCACCGGACGTCATCGAGCAAATTCTGTAGCACCCGCGTGCCGGCGCTACGCTCGCGAGTGTCGAGAGAGTCCATCAGATCCACTGCGACAGCTGCCAGCGGCACCTCTCCCCCACGAAAGGCATCCGCGATCGTCACCGCTCGCACAGTGATGTCACCATCCCCGTCGACGGTCAAACCGAAGTGATCGACAAGACCGTCGTACTCCTCCGCCAGTACATATCCGTCGATTCCTCTCCGGCTCGCAGCCAAACCGAACTTGCTCGCGACGGGGCGTCGTACCAGCGCGCTTGCGCCGGTCAGCACCAGATACTCGGAGAGGTTCGCCGCGCTGCCGGCCCATCCACGCATGCGATGAACCGCCGCACGGCGACGCGCGAGAAATGCGACTTCCTGCGCGCTGGATCGCCGGAGCCGGTGCTTGAGCCGGGCCATCTGCGCCGCCGGTATCCAGTCCACGTCCTCCCCGGACAGCAGCGTCAACGCCGCCCAGGCGACGTCTTCGTTCCAGGGCCGCCCGCGGACCGGGCGCAACTGTGCACGACGGTGCACCGAGCCGGCATCCAGGAGCAGCATGTCACCGATCTCACGCGCTACCACCACTTCACCGGCGCGAGCCAAGCGGGCGACCTGTCGCCTGCTGACTCCCAGTTCGACAGCTGCGGCCGCTACGGACATCTCCTTCACTCATATATAGTCTCGACTGCGACCATATAACGCAATATTTCCACTTCAATCCCGTTTCTATTCCACCTCTGCAGCGCAGGCGGATCCCCACTCGCACCGGGCCGTCGAACATGGCACGACATGGGGGATGCCACGCGGGAGCGCCTCGATCGCGGCACCGGTCGGGACGAACCGGGGGTCACGCCAGATGCTGCCGGGGAGCGAGCTTCCGGTCGGCTCGGTCCACGGCGGCCCACACCGCGCCGATCTCCTCGTCGTCGGGATCGATGCGCCCCTCGCACGCGAGCAGGTTCAGCTCGAGGAAGCCGTCCGACCGGTTCGCCGGGCCGGCCGCGAACACCATCGGGAGCAGACCGCGGACGCGGTCGGCGCCTTCGTGGAGTGCACGTCGAAAATGTCGCACCGGCAGGATCAGGGCACCGAGCCCTCGTAGCACCCTTCGGACAGATCGGCGTGGCATGCGCGTCAGGTGTATGAGGCAGGAGTCGGCCCTGTAGGCGTGCCGGCGCGGGCCTGCCGCCGCAGCGTCTCCAGGTTCTGTCGCATCTGTGGCCGCATGTCCTGGTGCTGCGGATGCAGGCGGGAGTAGAGCGCGAGCAGGGGGCGGTACGGCAGTACGTCGATCCGGTACGAGTGCGTCACCCGGGTCCCGTCACCGTCGGTCCGGAACACGTAGGACCAGGTGGTCGAGTCGTGGTAGAGCGGGTTGCGCCGGTCCGAGACGGTGTGGAATTCGAACCTCTCGCCAGGATCGGCGGCGGTCACCTCGCAGACCCGGGACCAGCGTATGTGATGGGCGCGGTTGCGTCCGCGGAAGCGGGCCCCCACCGTCCCCGGCGATCGTCCCGGCAGCCACTCGCAGCTGCGGCACTCGGGGCTGCGCTCCCCGATGCGCGTGACGTCGGCGACCGCGTCGTACAGCTGCCGGGCCGGGGTGTCGATCCGCAGTTCCACCGACCCCTCGGTGCGGGGCGGCCGGTGCAGCCGCGGGCCGACATCGACGTCGGCGCCCCACCGAGCGGCGCATGCCCGCCGATACGGTCGTGCGAACGCATGCCGCAGCAGGAACCGAGTAGCGGGGCCGACCTTGCCGACGGCGACGTCGTAGTCTTCCCGATCGACCCCGTCGACCACCCAGTGAGCTTCGATCCCCAACTCCCGCTTCGCCTTCGAGGCAATGAACACCTTCTGCTCCACCTCGTCCCACTGACGACGGGTCAGGGTCCGGGCGACGACCGGCATCATCTCGTCCTCTTCGCGCTGCAGATGCGGCAGCAGTACCTGTTCGAGTGCGGTGAGGGCATGCACCAGATCTTCTCGGGCCGCGGGATCGGCACGGTAGTCGGTGGCCGCAGCGGTCACCCGTTCGATCTCGGGGCCGATCCGCGCATGGTCGGCGTCCATCTCGTCGAGCAGGGCCTCGGCGGCCGGGTTCACGGCGCGCACCAGGGGCCACAGTCCCTGATCCTCGCCGCTGTGGTGCAGGTGCAGGAACTGCATCATCCACACCAGATGATCGGCCAGGGCGACCCGCTGGGTCCGTTCGGGCGCAGGCGCGGTACGCAGTACCTGGGCGGCGCGCGTCAGATCGCGGCGCAGCGCGCTGTGCACGACACGCATGATCCGCGTGTCGGCGGGGGGCAGAGTGTCGGTTGTCATGTTCGTCTCCAGCCACGGGCACCCGAGTCTCACCCCGGGCGATCGAGAATTTCTTCGATGCGGTCGATGAGCCACGCCTCGTAGCGGACCCGACTCCAGCCGCATCCTTCGATGAAAAGGGCGTAGACCTGGTCCCCGGCCTGAACCCACAATTCGTCGACCTGACCGGGATCCGGGTGGCGGCCCAGAATCACGCCGACGACGTCGGCGATCGAGAGCCTGCGTTGCCGCTCCAGATCGGCAACCACCGCGGCGAGCGCGGGATCGACCGTCGCCCCCTGGCGCAGTGCCGCGGCCAGGCGATGGAGGCGCTCGTTGATCAGGGCAATCATGCGCGCGGTGATCTCGATGCGCTCGCCGGTCGTTCGTCCGGAACCGATCTCCGTGTAGGCGGGCCGGGCGGCCAGTGGCACCGGCGCGTCGTCGCCGACGACGGCGACGTCCAGCGCCGACTTCAACAGATCCGCCTTGGATCCGAACGTTGCATAGACGGTTTCGACGGACACCCCGGCGGTCCGCGCGACCTCGCGCATCCCGGTGCCGACCCAGCCGCGCTCGGCGAACAAGCGGGTGGCGGCCTCGAGCACGACCCTCCGCGTCTGGGCTGCCTGCATCCGGCGCAGCGAAGAGCGGTACCGGCGAGTTCCGGAGCCGCCGGCCGTCGAGTCGTACTCGACCGTGGCCATACCCCGATTCTAGAACGTACGCGTTTTCGATACAATACTGTTCCAGTGATTTCCGGGCCCGTCCGAATCCGAATACATCCCCAGCACCACCCCTTTCGTCACCCTGGGCGGCACACTGGTCCGGGACGGCCGAACGGACCATCGACTGTTCGACGGCCGTCCGACTGCAATCCCGTTCGCACACAGTGACATACACTGCACCACGCCGGTGCAGCAACAGATCCGTGGTGATCGCCGGCTCCCCGATCGGGGTGCCGAACTCGAACTCACGCCCCGCGGCCGAAGGGTGGTCGCTGTCGCCGCGGCCGGTGCCCTCGAGCGTCGGACCCCACGGTGAGCGCCAGACAGTTCCGGACGTCCGTAGACGGAGCGATGCACGTCTGCGCCGTCATGTTCGGGACGAACGGTAGTCTCGAACCGTGCAGGAGGCTGCGAGGTTTCACGTGCGGGAACCGGAGCCCGCCGATGCCGAGGCGATCGCTCGAGTGCAGGTCGCCACCTGGCAGGCAACCTACGGCAGCCTCCTCCCCAGCTCGTACTTCGACGCCACCGCGCTCGAGCAGCGCACAGCCATGTGGCGCTCCGTACTGAACGGGCTGCACCGTCCGCCACGACTCCGCGTCGCCGAAACACACGGAGACATCGTCGGGTTCGCTGCTGCCGGCCCACCGATCGAGGACGACGACCCCGTCCGAGACCTCCAGCTCTACACCCTCTATCTCCTCCCCGAACACCACGGAAGCGGTGCCGGGCAACTACTTCTCGATGCCGTTCTCGTCGGAGAACCCGCTCAACTGTGGGTTGCCGAGGACAATCCCCGCGCCCACAGCTTCTATCGCCGTAACGGGTTCATGCCCGACGGTACGGAGAAGATCTTCCCGCACGCCCCTCTGGTCGCGGTCCGACTCGTCCGATAGCTGCCCCTCATACCGAGCAAGTGATGCGCACACGCCGCCCGATGCGGGCATCACTTGCCACCGCACATGCAACAACGACTCCGCCCCGAGTGGCGGTGGCGCCCCGCCGACCGGCTCGTAACACGTGGACGTGATTGCGAACTGGACGCTTGTCACGATCACCGGACGGGGGCCCGGCACGGCCGGTACCGGCCCGAGTGGCCCGGTTCCGACGACTGCACCTGTCGCCTACGCAATACCCGGCCGCTGGGACACCGATCCGGTGCGACAATCCAGGTGTCGAAGGGAGGCGCGAGATGACCCAGACACGATCGGTGATCGGGGACAGCGTCGAGGAGTCGATCGGCGGCGGCGAGGACGTCGCGCCGCCGCGGCTCGGGGCGGCCGTCGGTGCCCTGGCCGACGTGTTCGGTCACGGCCGGACCGTGGCCCGGCACGGCGCGGCGTTCGGCAAGGAACTGGCGAAGATCGTCGCCGGTCGATCCACGGTGGCCCCCGCCGAGGGGGACCGCCGGTTCGCCGATCCGGCGTGGAGCACGCACCCGGCCTACCGCCGGCTCGAGCAGACCTACCTGGCCGCCACCGACGCCGTCGACGGCGTCGTCGCCGACGTCGGCCGCGGCATCGACCCACGCCGGGCCGCCGAGGCCAAATTCGCCGCCGACATCCTCACCGCCGCCCTGGCGCCGACGAACTACCTGTGGACCAACCCCGCCGCGCTGAAGGAGGCGTTCGACACCGCCGGCCTCAGCCTGGTGCGCGGCACGAAGCACTTCGTCTCCGATGTGGTCGAGAACCGGGGCATGCCGTCGATGGTCCGACGCGGCGCCTTCACCGTCGGCACCGACCTGGCGGTGACCCCGGGGGCGGTGATCTCCCGCGACGAGGTCGCCGAGGTGCTGCAGTACACCCCGACCACGGCGACGGTCCGCCGCCGGCCGGTGCTCGCGGTGCCCCCGCCCATCGGCCGGTACTACTTCCTGGACCTGCGCCCGGGACGCAGCTTCGTCGAGTACAGCGTCGGCCGGGGCCAGCAGACCTTCCTGCTGTCGTGGCGCAATCCCACCGCCGAGCAGGGTGACTGGGACTTCGACACCTACGCCGGGCGGGTGCTGCGCGCGATCGACGAGGTACGGGAGATCACCGGCAGCGACGAGGTGAATCTGATCGGCTTCTGCGCCGGCGGGATCCTCGCCACCACGGTGCTCAACCATCTGGCCGCCCGGGGCGACGACCGGGTGCACAGCATGGCGTATGCGGTGACGATGCTCGACTTCGGCGATCCGGCACTGCTCGGCGCGTTCGCCCGGCCTGCCCTGATCCGGTTCGCCAAGGGCCGGTCCCGCCGCAAGGGCCTCATCAGCGCCCGGGACATGGGCTCGGCATTCACCTGGATGCGCCCGAACGATCTGGTGTTCAACTACGTGGTCAACAACTACCTCATGGGGCGCACCCCGCCGGCCTTCGACATCCTCGCCTGGAACGCCGACGGCACCAACCTGCCCGGCGCCCTGCACGGGCAGTTCCTCGACCTCTTCCGGGACAACCTGCTCGTCGAACCCGGCGCGTTCACCGTGCTGGGCACGCCCCTCGACCTGACGTCGATCACCGTACCCACCTTCGTCTCGGGCGCGATCGCCGATCACCTGACCGCGTGGCGCAACTGCTACCGCACCACCGAGTTGCTCGGCGGCGACACCGAGTTCGTGCTCAGCTTCTCCGGGCACATCGCCAGCCTGGTCAACCCGCCCGGCAACCCGAAGGCGCACTACTGGACCGGTGGCACACCGGGCCCGGACCCCGATGCCTGGCTGAAGGGCGCCGAGCGGCAGCAGGGCAGCTGGTGGCAGGCCTGGGCCGACTGGGTGCTCGCCCACAGCGGGGAGGAGACCGTCGCGCCGGCCGCGCCCGGCAGTGCCCGGCATCCCCCACTCGAGGCCGCCCCCGGCCGATACGTACGCGACCTACCCCCCGACTGAACGTGTCTCTCACGGATCACATCTCGGTGACGACACGATGCATGTCGGGGCCGAGGGGCCGTCGGTGATGTCGCGGTAGCGCCGGCGTCACGGCCGCGACGAGCCGTGCTCACCGTGGAGGTGGGCACGCTCGCCGTCGTGGTCGAAGATCGTGAGAATTTCCACCGGACCGTCGTGGGCACCGATGACGTGCGGGACCATCGTCGAGAACGCGGCGGCCTCGCCGGTCCGCACCAGCACCGTCCGCTCGCCCAATTGCAGCCGGGCCGTGCCGGCGAGCACGGTGAACCACTCCCGGCCCGGATGCACCGCCGCCGCACCGGTTCCGGTGGGCCGGTCGGGGGTGATGCGCATCTTGGCCACCGTCACGCCGTGCAGGGCCCGCTCCCGGGACAGCAGCCACGTCGTCACCCCGGGCATGTGCTCGGGCTGCGGCCGGATCACCACGTCCTCGTCCTCGGCGGATTCGACGAGCTGATCGAGCGTGGTGCCCAGGGCCCGGGCGATCGGCACCAGTTGATCGAGAGCGATCCGGCGGTTGCCGGTCTCGATGCGGCTCAGCGTCGACGGGCTGAGCCGGCAGCGGGCCGCCAGCGAATCGAGCGACCAGCCGCGGGCCAGGCGCAGGCTGCGGATGCGGCGGCGGATCACGGCGTCCAGATCTTGCGTCATACGCAAGATGGTATGCGTTATAGGCACCACGGCCGCTACCGTGAGCGACATGACGCACCACACCCACTCTCCGGGCCATCCGCACACGCATCACGAGGCCGGCCTGGCGGACCTCCTCGACCTCGACGCCGAGGTGCTTGGCGCGTATCTGGACGAGGTGACGGCGTGGGCCGAACCGTACGCCCCGGTCCGTCCCCGGGTGATCGCCGATGTGGGGGCGGGAACCGGAACCGGCAGCGTGGCTCTCGCCCGCCGATTCCCCGACGCGGAGATCGTCGCGGTCGACCGGTCGGCATCGATGCTCGACCGCGTCCGCGCCACCGCCCGCGAACACGGCCTCGCCGAACGCATCCGGACCGTCCTCGCCGACCTGGACACCACCCGGCTTCCGGTCGACGAGGTCGACCTCGCGTGGGCGGCCTCGTCGCTGCACGAGGTCGCCGACCCGGATCGGGTGCTGCGCGACCTCCACGCCGGCCTGACGCCCGGCGGGTTGCTCGTCGTCGTCGAGATGGACGAGCTGCCGCGCTTCCTGCCCGACGACACCGGACAGGACCGGCCCGGCCTCGAGGAGCGCTGCCTTCGGGCGCTCACGGAGGCAGGGTGGAACGCCCACCCCGATTGGCACGCCCACCTCGAGCGCGCCGGGTTCGAGGTCGTCGACCGGCAACGGTTCTCGACGGAAGCCACTGCGGCACAATCGAACACGGTGAGGTACGCATCGACCTACCTGGCCCGCATCCGCGACGCGCTCGACGATCGACTGGACAGGGACGACCTCGACCGGCTCGATCGCCTGCTGTCGCCCGGCAGCCCCGAAAACCTGGCGCGGCGACCGGATCTGACGGTCCGCAGCGTCCGCACGGCGTGGGCCGCCCGGCGGCCCTGACCCGACACCGTCCGCTTCGGAGGGCGAACAGTGCGCGACTACCTGCGTGGCCTGTCCCCGAAGGGCAGCACACCGTCGACGTCCGCGATCTCGAAACCGAACCGCACGTCGTCGCCTCGTCGGGCGGCGTACACCTTGCGAATCCCGGCCGGCAACGGCGGCAACGGAACCCGCCGAGCCGCGACGACCGGTACGAGCAGGCCGTAGCAGCGCAGGCGCAGCAACTCCACGTAGGCGACGTCGTCGACGACCGCCCCGTCCACGACGGCGCTGACGTTCAGCCGACGGTGATCGGCGCGGATGTCGTCCCCGTGACTCAGCCGCCACGGCGTGTCGAGGGAGTTGAACCAGTCCAGCACGACGGTGATCGGTGCGACGCCCTGCACGTCGAGACGCGCCGCGCTGATCCGGGTGGACAAGCCCGGCACGATCCGCAGCCCGTGTGCGGTCACCGTCAGGCTGTCGATGCGCCGGTCGTCCCAGTCGAGTCGGCTCAGCCGCACGCGGGCGCGCAGATGCGCGCGGTCACGACGGATTCGGACGCCGTCGACGACGGCACGCAGCGGCGCTCCCTGCACGGTCGTCTCGACCGGACGGCCGGCGTACCGGAGGGCGAGACCGCGGCCGAGCAGGTCGACGAGGGTGTCGGGGACCAGCGCGGTGACAGTGCCCGCGCCGAGTTCGGCGAGCGGCTGCATCCATGCACGTTCCACCCCGGCATGATGCCACCGCACCGCAGGTCGTGGTGGGACCGTCGCTCTAGGCTGCCGCCTCCCGCAGCACCGTGACGAGCGTCGCGAGCCGGTCCGCGGCCCGGTCCGGATCGGGATGCACCATGGTCAGCGGGACCATCACATCGGTGACGCCGACGGCAAGGAGCTCTTTCACCGCCCGAGCGGTCTCCGGCACGGCGATCTCGCCGCTCGCCTCGTGCACCACCTGCAGCCGCCCGCGGATCTGCAGGTGGTCGGGGTCGCGTTCCTCCCGCTCGAGCGCGGCACGGAGCAGGTCGCGGCCCCGTTGCAGCTCGTCCGGTCCGGCACCCATGATCGGGATCCACCCGTCGCCCCATCGGGCGAGCCGGCGGATCACCGGTTTCGACAACGATCCCGAGACCCAGACCGGGATCCGCCGGTCTCCGGGGCGCGGCGAGCAGTACACCTCGGTGAAGGCCACGCTGGGCCGCTGCACCGAGGCCGGGGCGTGCTCCCACAGGGCCCGGCAGGCGGCGAGCGTGTCGTCGAGCAGCGGCCCGCGCTCGCGGAAGCTCAACCCGGCCGCCTCGTATTCCTTCTCCTGCCAGCCGGTTCCGACGCCCAGGTCGAGCCGCCCGCCGGACAGGTGGTCCAGGGTGGCCGCGGTCTTGGCGAGCACGGCCGCGCCCCGCAACGCCGCGATGATCACGCCGGTGCCGAGGCGGATCGTGCGGGTCCGGCCGGCGATCACCGCCAGCACGGTCATGGGTTCGAGCCACATCGCATCGGGTTCGGTGGCAAACGGTCCCCACGCGTAACCGGAGGTGTCGGACCCCATCACGACGTGGTCGGTGACGTTGACCCGGTCCACCCCGCTCTCCTCCGCCCGGACCGCGACGTCCACGAGGTGGGCGTAGTTGTCGCGGGCCAGCACGTCGCCGAAGTTGGGGAGGTTGACGCTCAGGGTGGGAGGATTCACGCGAAAGGTCCTTCGGTGGTAGGGATCAGGGCGCGAGGGGACGATTGGTCCACGATCCGTCGGCGCGGGCGAACCAGCCGCCGGCCGCGTAGCTGCCACCGTCGACGTGCACCGTGGACCCCGTCACGTAGCGGGAGAGGTCGGAGGCGAGGAACAGAGCCGGCCCGGCGACGTCCTCGGGCCGGCCCGGACCGCCGAGCGGCGCCCAGCCCGGCCAGCGGTGCCGGTCCGCCTCGGGCACGAGCCGCTCGTACGGCACCTGCGGCGTCTCGATCAGGTCGGGTGCGATCGCGTTCACCCGGATGCCGTGCCGGCCGACCTCGAGGGCGAGACTGCGGGTGAAGTGCCGCAGCCCGGCCTTGTACGTGCCGTACACGACGTGCCCGGGAATGCCCCGGTGCGCCTCGACCGTGGTGACGTTGACGACGGAACCGCCCCTCCCCCGGTCGATCATGCCGGGAAGGACGGCGCGGGTCATCCGCAGGGCGTGGTCGAGGTTGACGCGGGCGAGGGCTTCCCACTCGGATTCGTCGGCCTCCGCGAAGGGCGTCGCGGCGCGGAGGAAGTCGCCGACGTTGTTGACGAGCACGTCCGGGTCATGGGCGGCGGCCTCCGTCGCGACCGCCGGGTCCGCTGCGTCACCGACGATCGGAACCGCGGCGGGCACTTCGGCGGCGAGCTGCTCGGCCGCCCGGCGATCGGTGTCGACGAGGACGACGCGGGCACCGTGCTCGGCGAACAACCGCACGACGGCCGCGCCGATGCCGTTCGCTCCTCCGGTGACGACCGCGGTCCGTCCGGACAGCAGTGGATGCGACGGAGTGTTCGAGCTCGGCACGGTGGTCACCGTCGCGACGGTAGCCGTCCCGCCCCGGCGGCATCCGGCGGTTTCCCGGTGGCCGGGAACGGCGCCGTGCCCACCCCTTACGGAGCGAAGGCCGGGGGTGGCACGCGCAGCCCGGTCTCCCGCCAGATGCGCGTCGCGTCGTAGTAGTGGTCGTGACCGGCGAGATCGATGTGCCGCTCCGTCAGTCCCCGCTCCGCCGCGAGGGCCACGGCCTCGTCGTACCCGAGACTGGTGCTGGGCAGGTCGAATCCGGCGTCGCGCGCGACGGCCGAGGCGAGTGCGCGCACACTCACCGGCTCCGGGTGGGCGGCATGCAGGACAGCGCCGCCGGCCCCGGGACGGGTGCCGCGAACCGCGAGTGCCGCGATCAGGCGGCCGAGATCACCGACCGAGATCACCGACAGCAACGGGCGTCCGTCCTCGACCCACGCACCGAGACGAGTGAGGATCTGCGCGATTCCGGGCACGAACCAGCGGTCTCCGGGTCCGTGGACGAAGGCGGCGCGCACCACCGTGCCCCCGTAGTCCCGCACGGCCAGCTCGGCCGCGAGCCGGCTCGCACTGAGCACCGAGACCGGGTTCGGCACGACGGCGTCCTCGGCGACGCCGCGGTGCGGGCCCGGTCCGTAGACTCCGATCGTGCTGACGTAGATCACGTGGGGCCAGTGCTGCCGGTTCGCTGCCGCCAGCAGGTTCTCGGTCCCGGCACGGTTCACCTCGTCGCACGTCTGCGGGTCCGATCCGGTGTACGAGGCCGCATGCACGATCACGTCGGCGGCGGCGATCACGGTGCCCAGGGACGACGGTTCGGTCAGGTCCGCCGCGATCCGTCGCGTCGCCGCGGCGGGCACGTCGTCGGGTCGTCGCGCGACGGCCGTGCAGGGCACACCCGCCTCCGTGAGCCCGGCCAGCACGGCGCCGCCGACGAAGCCGGTCGCGCCGATCACCGCGATTCGCGGGTGCTGCGCCGAAGGTTCGTCGCGGCGGCATTCCGGGGCGGCGGGTACGATTCGGCCGGGTGGGGGAAACCCGATGGGGTTCGTCACGATGCACCTCGTCGGAACACAGGGTGGGAACGGAGTGAGGACGGATGGCTCAGCAAGCGCGGGCGGTGGCTACCAGGCAGCAGATCGTCCTGGGCGCGGCAGAGAACTTCGAACGATCGGGCTACGAGGGCGCGAGCCTCGGGGCGATCGTCGAGAGCTCGGGTATCACCAAGGGTGCTCTCTACTTCCACTTCCGGTCGAAGGACGAGCTCGCGCAGGTCGTGATCGAGGAGCAGCATCGCATCTCGATCGCCGCGGTCGAGGCCATCGCGAACCTCGACATTCCCGCGCTGGAACAGATCGTGATGCTCTCGCACGAGATGGCGCGCCAGATGATCGACGAGCCGATCGTGCGGGCCGGAATCCGTCTGACCCTCGAACTCAGTGCCACCGACGGGCCCACCGGTCCGTACCTGGACTGGATTGCCGCCTGCGAGAAGCTCACCGAGCAGGCGATCGCCCAGGGCGACATCCTCGACACGATCGACGCGGCCATGCTGGCCCGGTTCGTGATCTCCGCCTACAACGGTGTCCAGCTCGTGTCCAACGTGCTCACCCACCGGCAGGATCTCGAGCAGCGCCTCGACGAGATGTGGATCCTGCTGCTGCCCGCCGTGATGCCTGCCGACCGCCACGGTGAGATGCCGCGGATCCGCGCGGCCCGCTGGACGCCGCCGTCCGGCGACTGAACGACGGTCGCCGGCGGTCAGCATCGCGACCGGTCCGGCGCGAGCCGCACGACGCCGCTCGCCAGGACCTCGCCCCACTGCTCGACGGTGGTGCGCACGATCCACGGATCGTGCGCATCGATTCGCGCCACCACGTTCGCGGGCTCGTCCAGTTCCACGAACCGGTGATAGGTGGCCTCGATGAGCGCGATATCCGCGTCCGGACACCCGCACGCGGCGCGGGCGCTCTGGCGGAACGCTTCGAGGAGGAGCATTCCGGGCACGTGGTCGCTGGGATGGTCGAACAGGACGGGGTGCCGATCGTCGACCCGCAGACGCCAGCGGTTCTCGGCGTACTGCGGTCCGAGGACGACGTCCACGGGCCGGGACTGGCCGACGACGACGGGGGAAATCGGCGGGGGGCAGACGGGATCCCCGATCCGGCGGGGGCCGGCGCCGTTCCAGCGCAGCCGCTGGTAGGCGTCCGGGGTGAGGACGTTGGCCACCCCCTCCCCCGTGCCCACCCGCTGTCCGTCGATCGCGAACACCACCGTGAGGTCGAACTGGGAGAGCAACCCGCCGCGATAGACCGGGTCGTCGAGGGAGGCGTCGAGCACGACCTCTGCGGCTCCGGCCCCGATGGCCAGCGCGTCCACCGCCGCGTCCACCCGCAGGGTCTGCATGACGAACGGATGGCCGAGCGGCACACGATACTGCGTATGCCCCAAGTAGATCGCCGTCTGGCGCAGAGTCTCGGCGATCAGCATGGCGTCGTAGCGGCCGGTTTCGGTCCGGTAGAAACCGTGCAGCCGTGGCCATTGGGCACCCAGAAGGAATCGGTGGGCGACGCCGACGGACGTGCAGTCCGTCAGGAACACCTCCGACACCGATTGCCGATGGACGTACCGCCTGGGCACCGTCGACTCGAAACCGAGGACGGGACTGTTCCGGGGCACTGCGTCCGCATCCACGGTCATTGTCGCTTCTTTCATTGCAAACCGGCCGGACTGCTTTTATCGAGGGACTATAGACGACCGGGACGAATCGGGAGACGCTCGCGTCCGGTAGCCGGCACCCTCGTGGGGAACGGTTTCCGTCCCCCGTCGATCGCTCGGATGAATTCTTCGAACTCCACAAACCGATCGACCGGTTTATGCTAACGTGTAGTGCAGTCGGGAAACAAAAAGGGTCGGCCGTGGAGCACGCGGAGGGGTGTTTCCGATCGACCCGAGATCACGGCACCTCCGCGTCGCCGGGACTATACGAGGGGTAGTCCCAGCGGCGCGGAGGCGTGTCTGCCCCCCCGCATCGAGCCTGTACCCGCCCGGCCGGAACCCGGTGCTCCAGTTGCCCCGGGTGCTCTAATTACTCGGAATCCGGCTCCGCGCTTCGGCGAGCTGATCCTCGAGGCAGACGATGCGGCACGCCGCGTCCACCGCCGTGCCGCTGTCGACCAGTTCCCGCACCCGCGCGACGATGCGGAGCTGGTTGCGGGAGTAGCGGCGGTGGCCTCCCTCGGAACGGTGCGGAACCACGAGGCCGGGGGCATCGAGACTACGGAGGAAGGCGGGGGTGACGCCGAGTGCCGCAGCGGCGCGGCCCATGCTGAAGGCAGGGTAGTCGTCGTTGTCGAGTTCGTTGGTGACCGCGGGAGTGCGGTCGTCGGTCGGATCCACGTGCCCTTCGTTGCTACGAGAGGGAACCCCGGCACGTGCAGCGCCGGGGTTCGTGACGGTTATGACAATGCCGGCCTCGACCGGCACGAGGAAATGACATACACGAGTTCGCAATCCCGATGGATACGCATCACCAGCCTCTCGCTCTGTTCTCCGGTGGCGACGTGGTCGGCCTCCCAGAGTCCGCCCCGTCGCGCCGTCGGGGTGGAGCCGCAGAACCGAGTGCGGCTCCACCCCTCTGCAACTTCAACTTCGCCGGCAACCCGTCGGTTGCCCCTCTTCCGGATCCTTCGCGTTGACGCCCTCGATATTATCGGCCGCGCTATCGAAAGTCTACTGTTGCGACTGCAGTTTCTTTCGGCTGCCGCAAGGCTGCCCTTCGATCCTGTCGGACCGGTGCGGCACCATGAGCGCACCGCCGCCGGAAGGAACGCTCATGCCCGAGATCCTCGACCTGGCACCGGCCGCCCACGAGATGGCACGGCTCGTCGGCGCGCTCACAGACGAGCAACTGGCCCGTCCCACCCCGTGCGCGGGCACGACCGTCGGGGACCTCGTGGATCACGTGGGCGGGCTGTCCCTGGCGTTCACCGCCGCCGCGGGTAGAGCTGTCGGCGATCACAGACCGTCGGCGGATGCCTCCCGGCTCGGTGACGACTGGCGCGTCAGGATCCCCGGCCAGGTCCTCGCCCTCGCCGAGGCGTGGCACGACCCCGGCGCATGGACCGGAACCACCCGGGCCGGCGGCGTCGACCTGCCCGGGTACGTCGCGGGAGTCGTGGCGCTCGACGAACTCGTGATCCACGGCTGGGACATCGCGACCGCCTGCGGCCGGAAGTTCTCCTGCGATCCCGCCGCGCTGGCCGCGTGCCTGACGTTCGTCGCCGCGACCACCGACGAGGAACGCGCAGCCGGCGGGCTCTTCGGGCCGGCCGTCGCGGTTCCCGACGACGCCCCGGATCTCGACCGCCTGATCGGGCTCAGCGGACGCGACCCGTCGTGGCGTCCGCCCCACGACCGCCGGGAGCCGACCCCGCGCGACGGTCCGGACTAGGCTCGGCGGGCGCCCCGACCACAGTCCGCCCGCCCAGAAAGGCACGCATTCCTTGCCCGACCACCCCACTCCCCGCCCGGAACTACTGGCCGACTGCGCCGACTGCTTCGGATTGTGTTGCGTGGCTCTGCCGTTCGCCGCGTCGTCGGACTTCGCGATCGACAAGGACGCGGGCCGGCCCTGCCCGAACCTGCAGGACGACTTCCGCTGCGGCATCCATCGGGACCTGCGGAGCCGGGGCTTCACCGGGTGCACCGTCTACGACTGCTTCGGTGCGGGCCAGAAGGTTTCACAGCTCACCTTCGGCGGGGAGGACTGGCGGCGCTCGCCGCAGCTCGCCCGGCAGATGTTCGACGTCTTCCCCGTCGTGCGCCAACTGCACGAGCTGCTGTGGTATCTCGACGAGGCGGCCGCCCTGCCCACCTCCGGGCCGATCCGCACGGACCTGCGCGCTGCGCGGGCCGCGACCGACCGGCTGAGCAACGGCGACGCCGGCGCGCTCGCCCGCCTCGACGTCGCGGCACACCGGCAGCAGATCAACACCCTGTTGTTGCATGCGAGCGAACTCGCCCGGGCCACCGTGCCCGGTCGCAGGAAGGACCGTCGCGGTGCGGACCTGGTCGGTGCGAAACTCCGCCGGGCGAACCTGCGGGGCGCCAGCCTGCGGGGCGCCCTCCTCGTCGCCGCGGATCTGCGCGAGGCCGACCTGCGCCGCGCCGACCTCATCGGCGCCGACCTGCGCGATGCGGACCTGCGCGGCGCCGATCTCACCGGCAGCCTGTTCCTCGTCCAGTCCCAGCTCGACTCCGCGCGGGGCGACGGCCGCACCCGGCTGCCCGCCACAGTGACCACGCCGAAGCACTGGTAGCGCAACGGGCGAATCGGGCCCGTTGCCCGCGAAAGCCCTCGATCCGGCCGCGATCGGGTGTGCAATAGGTCCCATGAACATCCCCGACCTCCTTCCCACAGACCGCCGCCGGATGGCTCGTGCTGCCGTGGATTCGCTGGGTACCCAGCGCAGTGACCACGCCCTCGTCCGCGTGAAGTGCCCCGCCAGCCACAACGTCGCCACCGTCTACCGCACGCCGGAGGGGCCGGTGCTCGTCGCCGGCGGTGGGCCGACGGCACACGGCAATCGCGACCGCTCCGAGACCGCACATCACGGCGGCTCCCTCGGCTCCGAGTTCGTCGACACTCTCGAGACGACGCAGTTCGAGGACGACGACGTGCCCGCGCGCTGCGCGTGCGGCCCGCACACCCTGTCGCGCCAGGACCTGCAGGACGCGGTCCGCTCGCACACCCGCACGGTCACCCTGGCCTGAGCCGAACCCGATGAGCACCGCCGACAGCGCGCGAGACGTCGAGCTCGAGCTCCGCGACGTGGCCCTGGCCGGCACCCTGACCGTCCCCGCCGGTTCGGACGTCCTGGTGATCTTCGTGCACGGCAGCGGCAGCAGCCGGTTCAGCCCGCGCAACCGGTACGTCGCCGGGGAACTGAACGCCGCCGGTCTGGGCACGCTGCTGTTCGACCTGCTGACGGCCGGGGAGGAGGGCGACCGCACTCTCGTCTTCGACATCGAGCTGCTCGCGGGCCGGCTCGGCGAGGTGACCGACCTCGTCCGCACGGAGGCCGCGTGGATCGGTTACTTCGGGGCCAGCACGGGCGCTGCCGCGGCGCTGTGGGCCGCTGCGGACCCGGACCGGGAGATCGCCGCCGTCGTCTCCCGCGGCGGACGGCCGGATCTCGCGATGCCTCGGCTCGGCCGGGTCCGTGCCCCCACGCTCATGCTCGTCGGCGGCCTGGACCGCACGGTGATCGAACTGAACCGGCAGGCTGCCGCGGCCCTGCGGTGCGAACACGACCTGCGGATCGTGCGCGGGGCGACGCACCTGTTCGAGGAACCCGGCACGCTCGAGGTCGTGGCGCAGCAGGCGCGGGACTGGTTCCTCGACCACCACCCTCCGGCCTGACCGGCGCGCAACATACATGGTGTCGGAAACCTGTGCAGCTGCGACGAATTCGGACATCGAGGACGGAACACCCGCGGACGCGGCGTCGCCCCACCGGGCTGTGCTGGGTAAACACGGGTACGGTGGACACGACGGCACAGTCCTCGTACTGTGACGGAGGACACAAGACCGGGTAGCTGCCGAACCGGCGGGGTACCCGCACTACAACGAGTTGACACACGCCCAGTGGCGACACCTCAGAGGCGGACAATTGACGATCGAAGCACACCGTGACATCCCCGCGGTACGACGCCTGACGGCACTCGACACCGCGCAGACCCTTCTCCGCTCCGCACGGGGCCGCTCCTACAGCGAAGACCAGGCGTTCGACGAACTGCTCGACGCCTCGATGCGCTTCCACGTCGACATCGTCGACCTGTGCGAAGCCCTCACCGACCTGACCACCACCTCCGACACCGTCCCGGCACACCGGCGCGCCCACACCGTCGCGACCGACCTGTGGGGTGCGCTGATCGACCGGAGTGCCACCACCGTCGAGAACTGATCACCGGACGCGGAAGCTGAGCGTGCGACGGACGAGGTCACCGACCTCGTCCGCCCACGCGAGAATGCCGAGCGTCGAGTCGATGTTCCCCGGTGGCGTCCGCACGAGGGTGTCCCTGCGGATCAACCGCTCGAAGTCCACCGTCACCGGATCGGGGCGCACGCCACCGTTGGCATGGTGGAACCGCACCCCCGCGCGACGCATCACGTTGACCAGTTCCTGCGCGAGGATCCCGTTCGCCACCGTCGTCGGGTGCACACCGTCGAGGGAGAACAGCCCGCCCGCGGCCCGGCCGCCCCGGCCGTCGGCCGTCAGGAACCGCGAATCGGGCACGGGGTCGAGCGCGGCGAGCGCGGGCGGGAGCGGGTAGGGGGTCCACCACGCCGGACGGGCACCGACATCCGTGACGAAGCGCCGGGACGCGAGGCGCTCGAGCAGACCGGCCACGTCCAGCAGATACCAGTCCCGTGCCGGGCCGTGCGCACCGGCGCGGGCGTCGGCGACCGCCTGCTCGATGTGCTCGTTGTAGAGATCGATCGCGACGTCCACCGCGTACGCGCCGGCACCCGTGATGTGCTCGTCCTGGGCCGGGTCGAACCGGGACTCCTCGATCCACGGCCGGGTGTAGTAGGGGAAGTAGGGCGAACCCGGTTCCATCTTGTGGCCGAGCCCCTTGGCGATCGGGGCGATGGTGACGTGGGGAATCGTGCACCACACGACGTGCCGCGCCCGGATCGCCGCCACCCGATCGACCACCTCCGCGAACTCGGCCGCGAAATGCTCGGGCCGCCAGATGGTGTAGGCGTCCTTCGCGGTGAGGTCGCGGAAGTCCGGGCCGCTCCAGGAGATACGCAGGTCCGTGACCGTTCCGAGCGCGTTGTTGGAGCCGAGGAACACGACCAGCGTCTCGATCCCGGCTTCCGTCGTGTCGTCGTGGTCGTCGCCCAGGGCCGCGGCCGCGTCGAACACCGTCATCGACTTCGCCTCGTCGCTCCAGCGCGGATACACCCGCAACGCGGCCCGCTCGCCGTTGTTCTGCACGATCTGGTCGAGCAGGTCGTCCTTCGGCGTGGCGATCGCCGCCTCGCACGTCGCGGCGGTCTTGCTCAGGGCGTCGCGCAGGTCCCAGCCGAAGCAGGACAGGTTGTGCCGATACGTCGCGGGCAGCGGCGCGTCCCGACCGGGCCCGCGCTCCCAGTAGTCCTCCACCTCGTCCATCAGCGCACGCACGGCGAACAGCGCGAGGGGCGTCTCCCACACGTTCACCGAGGACCCGAAGCGTCGCTCCAGGTCGCGCAGAAGCAGTTCGATGTTGAGCGGCAACCCGCCCGGACCGGCGTAGCGGGGGTAGCGGAACCGGCGCAGCCAGCCGAGTTCGTAGGCGACGATCGCGGGCACCGAGACGTCGGTGTGGAAGACGGCGCCGCTCTGGAACCCCTGCAGCACCGAATCCCCGATCGCGACGAGCCGGTGCGGTGGGACACCACGGGCGTCGACCTGCACGTCCCGTCCGAGCGCGGGATCCGACACCGGCACCCGGGGGGCGGACGCCGCGCGCACCCGCACGTCCTCGGGCGTGCCGTCCGGGAGATCCATCGGAGTCACCGGCATGTCGTCCTCCCCCGGGCCGCAGCTGCGCCTGCTCCGAGCGTGAGCCGCGCGGGGTGGGTTGTCAACGGCACGGCCGGCGGCCAATCCTGTAGGGCATGGCCACCGACGAGGACTTCGCGCACACCGACGAGGCGGCCCGCAACCGTCGGGAGAAGGCGATCGTCCTCGCCCGGTTCGCCTGGGATCGCGGGATCACCGCGGAGGAGTTGCTGGCCCTGAGCGAGGACGTGCGCCGGAAGCTGGCACGGGCGGCGGGGGCGCACCCGCCGCGCACGATGGAGACGTGGACGCTCGTCGCTCGGCTGCTCGACGAGAAGTCGGCCTGGGCCGCGCAACACCCCGACCACCCGGCGGCCTCCCCCACCGCCGCGGACGAGAAGATCATGTGGGTGAAGAAGCCGCCCCGCCGGTGGCTGTGATCGGCCTGCGGGAGCCGCACGCGCCGTGCGCACCCCGTCGCTGGGGCGACCGAATGTCACACCGCTTCGATCACATCGAAGCGGTGTGACATTCGGTCACGGCGATGGGCACGGCCACCGGGCACCGGGCACCGGGGGTCAGCGGTCGGCGTCGTCCCAGATCCGCAGGACGGTCGAGAGGATGTCCTCGGACACGCCGAGACCGCCGAGGTGGCTCTCTCCCGGCAGGTGGTGGAACTGGGCGTCGGGGAGCCGGCCCACCACGTGGAGGCCGTGTTCCATGGGGACGATGTGGTCGGTGTCGCCGTGCCACCACCGGACCGGCACCTTGACGTCCTCGAGGCGGAAGCCCCAGTCCCGGGTGAACACCACGACGTCGGCGAAGGGGGCGGCCATCTGCTTGCGGCTGCCGTTGAGCAGATCGTCGAGGAACATCGCCTTGAACTCGGGGCGGGCCAGCAACTGCCGGTCGGCCTCGGGCGAGAGCCGGCCGTACAGGTCGATGATCGGCGACGCGAACGGGCGCACGACCCGGATGATCGAGGTCACGCCCATGCCGATGGGGACGCCCGCGACGGCGAGCAGCGGCGCGACCATTGTGCCGAGCCGCATCAGGCCGCTGCTGATCGCGTCGGGGCCGACGACGGGTGCGACACCCCCGAGTACCCCGGCGGCCATGACCCGCTCGGGCATCGCGTGCGCCGCGGCGAGGGTGTAGGGCCCGCCGCCGGAGAGCCCGACGACCGCCATCCGGTCCACCCCCAGGGTGTCCGCGACGATCCGCAGGTCGTCCGCGAAGGCGAGGACGTTCTCGTAGCGGTGCGGGCTCGACGAGCCGATGCCGGGGCGGTCGAGGCCGATGAGCCGGACGTGCTCACGCTCGGCGTAGCGGCGTGCCTCGACGGGGATCTGCCGGCGCGCCCCGGGGGTGCCGTGCAGCCAGAACACGGCTCGGCCCTGGGCCGATCCGAACTCGGCGAACCCGATCCGGCGGCTGCCCCCGACCGCGACGGTGCCTTCCAGCTTGGGACGTTCGACGTCGATCATGAGCGCCAGCATGCCACGTGACGGCGGCCACACGAGGCAGGTGTCCGTGACGGCGCGTGCCGGACATCTTCCCGGCCGCTCAGCGCAGCGCGTCGATCAGTTCGCCGACGGTGTGCGCGGATTCGAGCGGATGCCGCAGCCGCCCCTCCGGATTCAGCGAGTAGGTGTTGCGGCGGCCCACCCGGGTGCGGGTGAGGTACCCGCCGTCGACCAGATCCGCGAGGATCGTCTGCACGGAGCGCTCGGTGATCCCGATCCGTTGCGCGAGTTCGCGGACGGTGGGTTGTCCGCCCCGCGCGACACACAGCAGCACGTGCGCGTGGTTGGTCAGGAACGTCCAGCCCCGGGCACGGTCCTCGCCGACGGCGGGTGACGAGCGGGCGGAGGAGGTCACCTGCACACCATAGGGCACCACGGTTTCCGGTATTGCTCTTCACTTCCGTGTCCTGCCCCCTTGACAATTAACCGGAAATACTCTTCACTAATCTAAGTTCGCGAAAGGGAGTATCCCTCCGCGCTTCGTCGTCAACTCGGGAGCCGTCCGCCGGCTCTCCGGCGGAGCGGGCTCACCGGAGCCGGGAAAGACTTTCGGCCGTTCGAGGCTGAAAGGTGGTCCTGATGACCGTTCCGTTGTGGTTGTGGGCGGCGGTGCTCGCCGCGATCGTGGCGATGCTGGCCGTGGATCTGTTCGCGCACCGGCGTGCTCACGTGATCGGTGTGCGCGAGGCCGCAGGCTGGTCGGTGTTCTGGGTCGGTACCGGCGTCGGATTCGGCGCGCTGATCTGGTGGCAGTACGGCTCGGAGTTCGGCCAGCAGTACTTCTCCGGCTACCTGATCGAGAAGTCGCTCGCCGTCGACAACGTCTTCGTCTGGGCGATCATCCTGACGTACTTCGCCGTGCCGCGCGAGTACCAGCACCGGGTCCTGTTCCTCGGCGTGCTCGGCGCCCTGGTGTTCCGGGGTCTGTTCATCGCGGCGGGATCGGTGCTGATCGCGAGCTTCGGCTGGATCCTCTACCTGTTCGCGGCGTTCCTGCTCTACACCGGCTACCGGATGATCCGGCAGCGCGACGAGCACCTCGATCCCGAGAAGTCCCGGGCGCTACGGCTGTTCCGCCGCCACGTGCCGATGACCGACGCCTACCACGGACAGAAGTTGCTCGTCCGTCGCGGGGGTGCGCTGCTGGCCACCCCACTGCTTGCGGTACTCGTCCTCATCGAGATCACCGACATCGTCTTCGCGGTCGACTCGATCCCCGCGATCTTCGCCGTCACGGACGAACCGTTCCTCGTCTTCACCGCCAACGCATTCGCGGTGCTCGGACTGCGGGCGATGTACTTCCTGCTCGCAGACCTGATCCACCGCTTCGTGTACCTGAAGATCGGGCTGGCTCTGGTGCTGGTGTGGGTGGGCATCAAGATGCTGCTCAAGATCGACGTGTTCTACATTCCGACGCCGATCTCGCTGGCCGTCGTCGCCACGATCCTGACCGTGTCGATCGTCGCCAGCCTGCGCGCCACGCGCGGCCAGGGCCGTCGCGGCCTCGAAGCGCCCACGACGCCGCCGTTCCGGGTGGCCACGGCCGAGGAGACCGCGGCGCTCGAGCCCGTGTGGCGGCTGCCGGGTGCCCGGCGGCGCGCGGAGCGGACCGAGCGCGACGACAGCCTCAGCGGTGAGCGGTGAACACGTACTGGCGGGTCGCGGACTCGACGATCTGATCGGGGGTCACGTCGATCTCCCCGCCGAGCCAGGCGGTCGTGAGCTCGGCGAGACCCCCGACGAACAGGAGCGCGGCGATCTGATCGTGGGGCGGCTGCAGAGCGCGGTCGCCCCACAGTTCGCGGGATTCCACGGCGACGAGGCCGGCGAACTGGCGCAGCAGTTCCCGGCGGCGGACGCGCACGGGCTCGGACCCGGTGGACTCGACGACGGCGACCCGGCCCTTGCGGGGATCGTCGGTCAGGACCGCGACGAACGCGGCGATGGCGGCGCGGGCCCGCTCCTCCGGTCCGCGCTCGGATTCGGCGAGTGCGGCCAGCGCGCGCTCCCGGATCTCGTCGGCGATCCGCTCGACGACGCACACGAGCAGCTCGTCCCGGCCGGAGAAACTCTCGTAGAAGTACCGTTCGGTGAGCCCGGCCTCCTGGCAGATCGCGGTCATGGTGGCACGGTCGCCACCGTCGCGGCCGAACACCGTCAGACCGGCCTCGAGCAACTGCTCGCGGCGGTCGGCGGTGCGCTGCTCGGCGCTCTTTCCGCGGTACTGACGACTGGGCCGGTCCATAGTCGAATCTTGACAGATCACGGCCTGTGATCCACGCTACAGTCAATTGACAGAGCTTCATGTCAGATACGGTCCGACGAATCGGAGACCCCATGACGAAAGTGCTCGCACCCTCCCCGCCCGGTCTGACCGCCGTTCCCGGGGACGCCGGCCTGCCGTACGTCGGGTACGCCCTCGACTACATGCGCAACCCGCTGAGGGCCTACGACCGGCGCTACCGCGAACACGGGCCGGTGTCCTGGTTCCGGTTCGCGGGCCGGCCCTGGGTGGTGCTGCTCGGCCCCGACGCCTGCGGCGCCGCGCTGCAGAACCGCGACCGGGCACTCGCGAACGGTCCGGGCTGGCGCACCCTCATCGGCCCGTTCTTCGATCGCGGCCTGATGCTGCTCGACGGCGACGAGCACCGCACGCACCGCCGGATCATGCAACAGGCCTTCACCCGGGACCGCCTCGCCCGGTACACGGACTCGATGCAGCCCGCGATCGCCCGGGCCCTCGACTCGTGGACGCCGAGCGAGGACTTCCGCGCCTACCCGACGCTCAAGGAACTCACGCTCGGGCTCGCCACCTCGATCTTCATGGGCGGCGCCGAGGGCTCGTCGGCCACGGAGATGGCCGAGGTGAACAAGGCCTTCATCGGGTGCGTGCAGGCGGCCACCGCGATCGTGCGCTACCCCCTGCCCGGAACCCGCTGGCGCCGTGGCGTGGTGGGCCGTCGCCGGCTCGAGGAGTTCTTCCGGCGCTACCTGCCGGCGCGTCGCGCCGGCGACGGCGACGACCTGTTCACCGCACTGTGTCACGTGGAATCGGAGGACGGCGAACGGTTCTCGGACGAGGACGTCGTCAACCACATGATCTTCCTGATGATGGCCGCGCACGACACCTCGACCATCACGCTGTCCACCGTGCTGCAATACCTCGGTCAGTTCCCCCAATGGCAGCAACTGTGCCGGGAGGAGTCGCAGGCGCTCGGCACGACGACCCCGACCCTGACGGACCTCGAATCGCTCACCAGCCTGGACCTGGTGATCAAGGAATGCCAGCGGCTCGTGACGCCGGTGCCCGGCATCGTCCGGTACACCACCGCCGACACCGACATCCTCGGCCACTTCGTGCCGCGCGGCACCCTGATCAACGTCGGGCTGCACTACAGCCACCACATGGCCGAGTTGTGGCCGGAGCCGGAGAAGTTCGATCCCGGCCGCTTCTCCCCGGAACGCCGCGAGGACCGAGTACACAAGTTCGCGTGGACGCCGTTCGGCGCCGGAGAGCACCGCTGCCTGGGCATGTACTTCTCCGGCGCCGAGATCAAGACGGTACTGCACCACCTGCTGCTCGGGTACAGCTGGCATGTGCCGTCCGATTACGTTGCCCCACTGAACTTCACGTCGCTGCCGTACCCGTCCGACGGGCAGCCGATCGCGCTGCGCCGCCTGCGGTGACGCAGACTGGGGGTCAGACGCGACCCTTGACCATTCCGTGCCAGTACATCGCCGGCAGGCCGTAGCGCTTGAGCAGCCACATGTCGCGGCGATCCTTGGTGGTGTCGATGACCGGAATGCTCGGGGACGGCTCGAGCTCGTAGTCGAACTCCGCGAGCATCATCTTGTCCCGGGCGGTGACGAACGGGCAGGACGAGTACCCGTCGTAGCTCTTGCGCTTGCCGACCCCGCGCATCTCGGCGACCAGGTTGGCGACGAGGACGGGCGCCTGCTTGCGGACGGCGGCGCCGGTCTTCGACGTCGGCAGGTCCGCGACGTCGCCGAGCGCGAACACGTTGGGGTACCGGCGGTGCTGAAGCGTGTGCTTGTCGACCTCGACGTACCCGAAGGGGCTCGCCGGGTTGGCGAGCGGGCTCGCCGCGACCCAGCCGGGCGCGCGCTGCGGAGGCACGGCGTGGAGCATGTCGAACCCGACGATCTCCTCGTCTCCGGTGGCGTTGTTCACGATCGTCGCCTTGCGCGACGCCCCGTCGAGCGCGGTCATCTCCGAGCTCAGGCGCACCTCGATGCCGTACCGCGCGGCGACCCCCTCGAGGGTCCGCCGCCAGGACGGGATGCCGAACATCGAGTCACCGGGCAGGACGAGGATGACGCGGATCCCGTCCAGCAGGCCCTGCCGCCGCCAGTAGTCGGAGGCGATGTAGGCGATCTTCTGCGGCGCGCCGGCGCACTTGATCGGTCCCGCCGGCTGCGTGAAGATCGCCGTGCCGGAGCGCATGTTGCGGATCAGCTCCCACGTGTAGGGGGCGTACCGCGGGGAGTAGTTGCTCGAGACGGCACCGTGCCCGACGGCGTCGGCGAGGCCCGGCACACCGTCCCAGTCGAGGTGCAGTCCGGTGGCGAGCACCAGGTAGTCGTAGCCGACGACGGTCCCGCGGTCGGTCGTGACGGTCTGCGCGTCGGGGTCGACGGCGGTCGCGGCGGCCCGGATCCACCGGACGCCCTTGGGGATCAGCTTCTCCTCGGCGCGGCGGGTCTCGTCCAGCGACGCCTGGCCTCCGCCGACGAGTGTCCACAGCGGCTGGTACCAGTGCTCGTCGGAGGGCTCGATCACCGCGATGTCGGTGACGCCGGCCCGGCGCAGGCGCGCAGCGGTCGCGATTCCGGCCGTGCCACCTCCGACGACGAGTACTCGATGTCGCGCGGCACCGTTGCCTGAATGGAGCGACATGTGAACAGTCCTTTCCGTCCGTGACGCAGGCGCGGACGCGGGCTGGGCCTCCACGCCCCTAGATACCCGGTGGGGTATTCACCGACGACTGTAGGCGCGCGGCGTCGGCTCTTCAAGTACCCCGGCGGGTATTTCCGCCCGCTGAAGGTCCCTGCTTTCCGGGACCTTCGTCCCGGCCGGGCGGACCACGGCCCACCGACCGGGGCCCACCGACCGGGGCCCACCGATTGGGCGCCGCTACTCGGCGGCCGCGCTGACGACGTCGTCCTCGGACAGCAGCACCTCGGCCGCCGCCGGGCCGAGCGGCACGAAACTGTCCCGGCTGGTGACCCGCGAGATCCGGCCCCGGTAGCCCGCGTCCACCAGCGCGGTGACCACCGCCTCCGACACCCCGCCGCTGCGCCGCGTCTCGTCCACCACCAGCACGCGCGGGAAGGACTGTGCGCACGCGAGGAGTTCCGCCAGCGGCAGCGGGGCCAGCCACTGCAGGTCCAGCACCGCGGCCTGCACACCGCGCGCCGACAGCCGACGAGCCGCACGCAGGCTCATCCGGACGCCGTTGCCGAACGTCACGAGCAGCACGTCCTCGCCCGTGCCGTACACCCGCACCGAACCGGGCTGTACCGCAACGGAATCGGGCGGCTCACGCCACAGCCCGTCGCCCTCGTCGTACAGGTCGCGTTCGTGGTACAGCGCGATCGGCTCGAGAAACACGCACACTCGGCCCTCGCTGCGCGCGAGGTGCACGCAACTGCGCAGCAGTGCCCCGGCGACCGACGGGCGGCTCGGCACCGCGAGCACCAGACCGGGGATGTCGCGCAGCACCGCGACGGAGTTGTCGTTGTGGAAGTGCCCACCGAACCCCCGTTGGTAGGCGAGGCCGGCGATGCGCACCACCATCGGGTTGCGGAAGCGGCCGTCGGAGAAGAACATCAGGCTCGCCGCCTCGCCGCGCAACTGGTCCTCGGCGTTGTGCAGGTAGGCCAGGTACTGGATCTCCGGAATCGGCAGCAGGCCCGTCACCGCGAATCCCAGTGCCGTGCCGAGGATCGTCTGCTCGTCGAGGACGGTATCGAAGACGCGCCGCGGCCCGAATCGGCGGAGCAGGCCACGCGTGAGGCCGTACACCCCGCCCTTCTCGGCCACGTCCTCCCCGAACACGAACGATTCCGGGATCTCGTCGAGAATTCCGGCGAGCGCGCCGTTCACGGCCTGGGCGAGCGTGCAGGGCTCCGTCGTCGCGGGCTCCGGCCCGTCCGGAACCCGGCGCCGGCCGTGCATGTGCAGCGGCCGCATCACCTCGGCGGCCGACCCCAGCCGGGGGGCATCCGCGACGGCGTCCACCTCCGCGGCGACGACGGCGCGCACCGCCTCGTATCGTTCGAGCACCTGTGCGGGGGTGAGCGTTCCGTGGTCGACGAGGACACGTGCGGTGGCCAGCAACGGATCCTGGGCGTAGTCGGCGGCGATCTCCTCGCGGCTGCGGTACGCGGTCTCGGCGTCGGAGCCGGCGTGGCCGAGGAACCGTACCGCCCTCAGATGCAGCACGGCCGGTGCGCGTGCGGTCCGGACGGCGACGAGCAGGTCCGCGACGGCCGCGAGCACCCCGACCGGGTCCGCGCCGTCGGCCGCGCGGTAGCTCACCCCCGGGTACGACGAGAGGGCCCGTTCCGTCCAGCCCTCCGGCGTGCGGACACTGATGCCGAGCCCGTTGTCCTCGCACACGAACAGCAGCGGCAGCGGCAGGCCCCGGTACGCGCAGTAGGCAGCCGCATTGAGCGCACCGACCGCGGTGGAATGGTTGGCGGAGGCGTCCCCGAAGCTGCACAGCACCACCGAATCCGCGGGCCACGGGCACTGCAGGCCCAACCGGGACGCGCGGGCGAGGGCGAACGCCGCCCCCACCGCGCGCGGCAGATGGGACGCGATCGTCGAGGTCTGCGGGAGGATGTTCAACTCGGCGTTGCCGAACACCTTGTGCCGGCCGCCGGAGATCGGATCGAGCGTCGAGGCGGCGCACCCGGCGAGCACGTCCCGCACCGGCGTCGTGCCCGGCACCTGGGC
This sequence comes from Rhodococcus ruber, assembly GCF_016804345.1. Classification (NCBI taxonomy): domain Bacteria; kingdom Bacillati; phylum Actinomycetota; class Actinomycetes; order Mycobacteriales; family Nocardiaceae; genus Rhodococcus; species Rhodococcus ruber. The sequence goes on from NZ_CP044211.1 coordinate 5,065,986, forward strand.
CGCCCGCGCGGCGTAGAAGGCACCCGACCGGTAATGCAGCAGCGCCGGATCGGTGACCCGCGACAGCAGCCCCAGCGCGGCGTTCGCCTCGTGGCCGGACGAACCGATGGTGTAGAACCCGGCACCGCGTCGCTGCATCTCGCGGGCCGCGAAGTCGAGGTGACGGGACTGCAGTTGCGCGTCGAAGTACCGCAGCACCGGTTCGTTCGACGCCTGCCCGGCCCCGGCGCTCCAGCCGCGGACGGTGGCGGTGAAGTACTCGTCGAGCGGCTCGGCCGTCATCGCGCTGCCCCACACCCTCGCAGGTCCTGCCCAATACTGTGTACCGGCACAGTACCGCCCGGCCCCGGGCGGCGCGGGTCGTCGCGCCGGCCGCTCGCGGGCCGGCACCGAACGAAAGGAACACCGGGATGTCCACCCGCCTCACCGACGGGGAACTCGTCGAGCGGTACCTGCACGCCGTCCTCGTCCACCTGCCCCGGTCCCGGCGCGCCGAGGTGGCCGCCGACCTGCGCCGTCGCCTCGAGGACGCCGGTGCCGAGCACGAGACGCGTGCGGTGCTCGCCGACCTGGGGTCCCCGGAGGATCTCGCCCGCACCTACCGGGGCGCGCCGCGGCACCTGATCGGCCCGAGGTTCTACGACACCTATCTGCGGGTGCTGTGGCCCGTCGTCGGCGTGGTGGCGGCGGTGCTCGGCGGTCTGACCCTGCTCGCCGCCCTGACCGAGGCCACCGACCCCGCGGCCGCGCCCCTCGACGGCGCCGACGTCGTGTGGGACGCGATCGATGCGGCCCTGACCGGCGGTGTGTACGCCGCCTTCTGGGTGACCGTCGTGTTCGCGGTGATCGAACGCACCGCGCCCGCCGGCACGGATCTCGGGCGGTGGGATCCGGACGATCTGCCCGCGGTGCCGCACGGCCGGGAGATCCCGGTCGGGGAGGCGGTCGCGGAACTGGTGTTCGCGGTGGTCGTGCTGATCGGGGTGGCCGGTCTGTCCCCGTCGCTGGCGCCGTCGTTCTTCGGTGCCGGGTACGAGGCGCTCGACCCCAGTTTCACCGACCGGCTGGTGCCCGCGATGGTGGCCGTCGCGGTGCTGTGGGTGGTCTCGGCGAGCGTCGCGCTGGCCGTGCGCAGCTGGACGACGGTCGTCACCGCACTGTCGGTGGTCTCCGACCTGCTCGCTGTCGCGGTGGCCACGGCCGTGCTCGTGCACCGGCCGTACTTCTCCCCGCAGTTCCTGTCCGACCTGCGCGAGCGCGCGGGCTCGGACCTGACGGCTCAGCTGAACCTCGCCGTCGGCATCGTGTGCATCGTGGTGATCGTCGCCTCGGCGGTCGGGGTGGTGACGGCGGTCCGCAAGCACGTCGCGCACCGCCGCGCCTGAGACCGGTCAGCAGGTGGCCAGGACGCCGGCCATCGCATCCTTCTCGTCCGGCGTGATCCACAGTCCGTACTCGGCCTTCACCTCGATCTGCCGGGAGACGTAGGTGCAGCGGTACTCGGGGTTGGGGGGCAGCCACTGCGCCGCGTCCTTGTCGCCCTTGCCCTGGTTCGTCGGTCCGTCGACGGCAAGGAGGTTCCGGGGATCGTTCGCGAGATTCTTGCGGGCCTGTGCGTCGAGCAGGCGCGCACCCTTCTCCCACGCGTCCGACAGGGCGACGACGTGATCGATCTGCACCGCCGACGACGTGTCCACCCCGCGCCGGAAGTAGATCTCCCGGCCCGTGTACGGGTCGTACAGGGTTCCCGCCTCGACGGTGCACTCCTTCGTCACCGGTGCCAGCTTGATGTTCACCAGATCCCGCTTCAGGACGTCGTTGCGGGTGTCGCAGCCGTTGCGCCCGCCCGCGACGGTCACGTCGTCGGTCCACGCCGGCCCGAACAGCGCACGGTCGTACCCGCCGGAGGGGTCCGGTTCCCGCACGGCGAGGCTCTTCAGCAGTTCGACCGCCTCGGCGGCGGCGGCCGACGACGGGGCCGGGACGGGCGCCGACGTGGACCCGCCGGGACCCGCCTCGTCGCCGCCGTACGTCTGCTGGAGGACGACGAAGGCGACGAAGGCGAGCACGTAGGCGAGCGACCACAACCAGCGACGACGACCGGTCGAGTTCGCCGCGGCCACTACTGCGCGAGCTGCGGCATCTTCACGACCTGCCCCGCGTAGGACAGTCCGGCGCCGAAGGCGAGCAGCAGGGCGAGCCCGCCGGGCCGGACCTGGCCGGTGCGCAGCATCTTCTCCATCGCGAGGGGGATGGACGCGGCGGAGGTGTTGCCCGTTTCGATGATGTCGTCGGCGACGGCCACCGTCTCCGGCAGGTCGAGCTGCCGGACGATGACGTCGTTGATGCGCAGGTTGGCCTGGTGCGGCACGAACGCGTCGAGGGCGGCGAGTTCGACACCGGCCTTGTCGGCGACCTGGCGGGCGATCTTCCCCATCTCGAAGGCAGCCCAGCGGAACACCGCGGTGCCCTCCATGATGATCCAGGGCCGCTTCTGATCGGGGTTGTCCGCGAAGCTCACCCAGTCCGGTTCCTGGCGGATGGCGTCGGCCTGGGAGCCGTCCGACCCCCACACGGTGGGACCGATACCCACCTCGTCGGACGGGCCGACGACCACGGCACCGGCGCCGTCGCCGAAGATGAACCGCACCGAGCGGTCGGTGGGTTCGGTGGTGTCGCTCATGCGCTCGACGCCGACGACGACCACGTAGTCCTCGGTCCCGGTGCGCACCATGTCGGACGCCACGCCGAGCGCGTAGCAGAACCCGGCGCACCCGGCCGAGATGTCGAGAGCGGCCGCGCCCCCGGTGCCCAGGGCGTGCGCGACCAGCGCCGCGGACTGCGGCGTCTGATTCGGGTAGGTCGAGGTGGCCACGATGACGGCGCCGACACGATCACCGGTGATGTCGGCGGCCTCGAGCGCCTTGCGGGCCGACGCGATCGCCATGTCCACCACCGACTCCTCGGGGTGCGGCTTCGCGAAGCGCCGTTCCTTGATGCCGGACCGCGACTGGATCCACTCGTCGCTCGAGTCGATCTGCTGGCAGATCTCGTCGTTGGTCACGACCCGCTCGGGGCGGTGCACGCCCAGCCCGAGCAGTGCGGTGTTCCGCAGCGGGGCGGGACCGGCGATCTGTGCACCCATCAGGCGAATCTCCTCTGCTTCGTGCACTGCTCGTCAGTGCATCGCGTCCCTGACACGGTAACGCGCGCGCGAATCGTAGCGGAGCCCACCCGTCGGCCCGGGCCTCGTGCGAGTACCGCCGGGACACGCCGACGGACACCGAAGGACGTGTGACGGTTGTCACCCGCTGTTACCGTCTGTGGCCGTGCACACACGTAATGGGGGTTACCGACGTGCCTCGTTCCGAGTCGGGGTCACCGCACTGACCTGTGCGGTCGTCGCCCTGGTCCCGTTCGCGGGCACCTCCGCGGCGAACCCGAACGCGATCAATCCCATCCCGGGCCTCAACGGGGTCAACGGCCTGCCGGAGTTGCGCGGCCGCACCCAGGTGGTGGCCCAGCAGACCGGGATGCTCAGCACCAACCGCACCCAGGATCTGAACGTCCTGGGCACCGACCTGGGCGTGATGTGGGACAACGGGCGCGGCCAGGTGCTGACCGCGTTCGGTGACACCGCGGGCCTCGGCGTGCCCAATCTGCTGTCGGGCAGCATCTGGGCCTGGCGCAGCAGTTCCCTGTTCCGCAGCTCGGACCGCCACCTCGCCGACGGGATGACGTTCGACAGCGCGGCCCGCGATTTCTTCGGCCAGGCGAAGGAACTCGTCCCGAGCCCGAAGATCCCGTTCGTGGAGATCAGCCGGATCCCCACCGCGGGGATCGCCGTCGGCGACACCCAGTTCCTGAGCCTGATGTCGGTGAAGAACTGGGGGCCGGCCGGTTCGTGGGAGACCAACTTCTCCGGCCTGGCCTTCTCCCACGACAACGGGGAGAACTGGACGGTGGCGCCGCAGACCGAGCGGCCGAACGCCGACGGGAACCGGAACTTCCAGATGGGCGCCTTCGTCCGGCACGGCGGCTTCGTCTATCAGTACGGAACCCCGCCCGGTCGTGGCGGGCCGGTGCACCTGGCACGGGTACCGGAACAGCAGATCCTCGACCTCGCGGCGTACGAGTACTGGGACGGCGGCGCGTGGGTCCGCGACGTGAACGCGGCGCGCCCGGTGATGACGGGTGGTGCGGCGGAACTGTCGGTGCAGTGGAACGACCACCTCGGGCAGTTCGTCCTGCTGACCACCGACGCGCACAACTCCGTCGTGCTGCGCCGGGCACCGTCGCCGACAGGGCCGTGGAGCGCGCCGGAGGTCGTCCTCGACACCCGCGAACTGCCGACGGCGTACGGCGCGTACATCCACCCGTGGTCGTCGGGCCCGGACCTGTACTTCCTCACGACCGTGCACCAGAACTACAACGTGCTCCTGCTGCGCACCACGCTCCACCCCTGACCCGCGCGGCGTCCGGGCTACCGTGCGTCCATGGACGCACGGGAGTGGGATGCGCGGTACGCGAAGAGCGAGACGGTGTGGGGGGTGCCGCCGAACCCGGTGCTCGTCGAGTTCGCGACGTCGCTGCCGCACGGCCGGGCTCTGGATCTGGGCTGCGGCGAGGGCCGGCACTCGCTCTGGCTGGCCACGCGCGGCTGGGAGGTGACCGGACTCGACTTCTCCCGCGTGGCGGTGGACAAGGCCCGGGCGATCGCGGCGCAGGCGCCACGGCGGGTGCGCGAACGCCTGACGTACGAGTGCGCCGACGTGACCGGGGCCACTTTCGAGGCTCGATATGATCTCGTCCTCTCGGCCTATCTCCATTTCCCTCCACCACAGCGACGGGCATTGATCGACAATGCGATCGCGGCCCTGAAACCTGACGGAATCCTCATATTTCTGGGCCACGATTCGCTCAATCCCACCGAGGGTGCCGGCGGCCCCCGGGATCCCGAAATCCTCTACACCCCAGCAGATGTCGTCGCGGAAATCGATGGCCGACTGCAAATCCGGACCGCCGAACGAAGAATGCGGGAAACGGACGCCGGAATGGCGATCGATGCGTTGGTGGTGGCCCGCAAACCAACTCTTGGCAGTTAGTTGCCCGACGGGTAACATAGGCGGATGTTACCGACGAGTAATAACTTGGGCGGTACTCGAACACAGCTTGACCGCACCATCTCACTGGGAGTAGCGCAGACATGGGCCATTACAAGAGCAACCTCCGGGATCTGGAGTTCAACCTCTTCGAGGTGCTGAGGATTCAGACGCTCCTCGAGGCCGGAAAGTTCGGCGACCTCGACGAGGAGACCTCTCGTGGCATCCTGGCCGAGGTGAAGACCCTCACCGAGGGCCCGGCGGCGGAGTCCTTCGCCGAGACCGACCGCACCCCCCCGGTCTTCGACCCCGAGACCCACTCGGTCTCGCTGCCCGAGGGCTTCAAGAAGGCGTTCAACTCCTGGTACGAGGCCGGCTACTGGTCCATGGGCCTCGAGGAGGAGATCGGCGGAACGCCCGCACCGCGCGCCCTGAGCTGGGCCGTCAACGAGATGATGCTCGGCGCCCAGCCGGCCGCCTTCATGTACGCCGCCGGCCCCTCCTTCGCCGGTGTGCTCCACGCCAACGGCACCGACGAGCAGAAGCAGTGGGCCGCGACCATCGTCGAACGCGGCTGGGGCGCCACCATGGTGCTGACCGAGCCCGACGCCGGCTCCGATGTCGGCGCCGGCCGCACCAAGGCGATCAAGCAGGACGACGGCACCTGGCACATCGAGGGCGTCAAGCGGTTCATCACCTCGGCCGACTCCGACGACCTGTTCGAGAACATCTTCCACCTCGTCCTCGCCCGCCCGGAAGGCGCCGGCCCCGGCACCAAAGGCCTCTCGCTCTTCTTCGTCCCGAAGTTCCACTTCGACTTCGAGAAGAACGAGATGGGTGAGCGCAACGGCGTGTTCGTCACCAACGTCGAGCACAAGATGGGCCTGAAGGCGTCCGCCACCTGCGAGCTCACCTTCGGCGGGCACGGCGTCCCGGCCAAGGGCTGGCTCGTCGGCGAGGTCCACAACGGCATCGCCCAGATGTTCGACGTCATCGAGCACGCTCGCATGATGGTGGGCACCAAGGCCATCGCGACGCTGTCGACCGGTTACCTCAACGCCCTGGCCTACGCCAAGGAGCGCGTGCAGGGCGCCGACCTGACCCAGATGACCGACAAGACCGCCCCCCGGGTCACCATCACCCACCACCCGGACGTGCGACGCTCGCTGGCCATGCAGAAGGCCTACGCCGAGGGTCTGCGCGCGGTTTACCTCTACACCGCCGCGCATCAGGACGACGTCGTCGCCGAGCAGATCTCCGGTGCCGACCACGAGCTGGCGCACCGCGTCAACGATCTGCTGCTGCCGATCGTCAAGGGTGTGGGCTCCGAGCGCGCCTACCAGTACCTGACGGACTCGCTGCAGACGTTCGGCGGCTCGGGCTTCCTGCAGGACTACCCGATCGAGCAGTACATCCGCGACGCGAAGATCGACTCCCTCTACGAGGGCACCACCGCGATCCAGGCGCAGGACTTCTTCTTCCGCAAGATCGCCCGTGACCGCGGCGTCGCCCTGGCACACGTGACCGGCCAGATCCAGAAGTTCCTCGCCTCCGACAGCGCCGACGAGCGCCTCAAGTCGGAGCGGGCCCTGCTGGCCACCGCGCTCGAGGACGTCCAGGCCATGACCGCCACCCTGACCGGCTTCCTCATGGGTGCTCAGGAACAGCCCACCGAGCTGTACAAGGTGGGCCTGGGCTCGGTGCGGTTCCTGCTGGCCGTCGGTGACCTGCTCATCGGCTGGCGGCTGCTCGAGCAGGCCGAGATCGCCCTCGCGGCCCTCGACGCCGGCCCGGATTCCAAGGACAAGGCGTTCTACGAAGGCAAGGTCGCCGTCGCCGGCTTCTTCGCCAAGAACGTCCTGCCCGAGCTGACCGCCGTGCGCAGCATCGTCGCCAACGTCGACCTCGACATCATGGAGCTCGACGAAGCGGCCTTCTGAGCCGGCTCTCGGGCGGAACCGAGTACGCAGACAGAAAGCACTGTGCCCTCCCGTCGCACGACGGGAGGGCACAGTGCTGTGTGCAGGGACTGCCGCGGCTACTCCGTATCGGCCGCAGTCGGCGATGCCGCCGCGGGCGCCGCGGCAGGAACTTCCTCCGCCTCGTCCGCGCCGCTCGGCGCGGGCTGCGGGGTCGTCGTCACGGCCGGGCGCGCGCCGGCAGGTTCCTCCGCGCCACCGCCGGGCGTCTCCGCCTCACCGGGCGCCGGCTGCGACGGTGCGGCCGGCGCCGACTCCCGCTCGGGCTCCGGCTCGGCGCTGACGCAGCGCACCACGGGCACCGGGTCGTAGCGGACCGTGCGGGTGGTGCTCGAGATCTGCCGGCCGGTGGCCGCGTCGGTGATGATGCGGGTGTCGCTCACCGTGAACCCCTGCGCACCGCTCGACGGGATGCATCCCGGCCCGGCCGGCAGGGTGATCGTGTTCGGTGCCGTGAAGTTGGTGCGGGAACCGGTCACGGACTCGACGTCGACGGTCTTGGTGCCCCAGATCCGCACCGTGATGTCCGACGACGTGCCGATCGCCTGGATCAGCACTCCGGTGTCGAAGGGATTGCGGAACTTCAGGTCGATCGCGCCCTCGTAGACCGTCGCCTCCCGGGCCGCCGGGTACCGCGAGATGTAATAGCTGTGCTCGGTGTGTTCGACGTCCTCCATACCGGCGAAGTACGTCGCGTTGTACAGGGTGGTCGCGAGCTGGCTGATGCCGCCGCCCACGGCCTTGGACGGACGCCCGTTGTTGATGATCCCGGACTCGACATACCCCTGCGCCGCGCCGCGCGGGCCCGTGTAGCCGTTGAGCGAGAACGTCTCCCCCGGCTTCACCAGCGCACCGTTGATCTCCGACGCCGCCAGGCGGATGTTCACACCCGACGCGTACTCGAAGCCCCCGGTGGTGAACTCACCGATCACCTCGCGGATGCCCAGCTTCTCGGCGGCCTCCGTGGTCAGCGCCGGCTCGGCCGGCTTGTACACGGCGTCGGTCACCCGCTCGCCCGGCGCGGCCAGCAGCTGCGGCAGCGACTCGAGACTCACCGGCCAGTCGACGAGCTCGCCGGCGACCGACGGGATCACCGTCGGGCCGCCGCCTTCGAGCACGATCCGGGCGTCCTTCGGCTCGACCTCGGTCGCCGCCAGTTGCGGCCGGAGGATCTCGGTCGCGGCCTCGATCCCGTACTGCGGGGACAGGCCCCCGTTGCCGTCCGGCACGAAGGTCAGCACAGCGCCGATCCGGTCGCTGGGCAGGGTCGCGACGGCCCCGTCCCGTCCGCGCACCGTCACGTCGCCGGCGACGGCCGGGTCCGCGACCTCCCGCAGTGCGCGCTCGAGTCCCTCGGGCGTGACCGTCACGTCGACCGTCTCGACCGGGAACTCGACGTCGCCGAACGCCCACCGCTCGGCGAACAGGTCTGCGGAGGCCTCCGCATCGAGGGTCTGCCCGGGCAGCGGCGCCACCGGCACCGGCGTTGCGCCGTCGAACACGAGGTTGCCCTCGCGGGGTGCACGGTCGGCGACCGCACGCACGCCGCCGATCGCGGCCGACAGCGCGGCGTCGTCGCGGGTGGACACGACACCGATCTCGTCACCGCCACCGAAGAACGACGTCACGCGGGTTATCGGATCGAGCGGCTGCGATCCGATGCGGTCGAGGGTGTGCTCCCAGTCGACGTCCAGACCGGCCTGCGCCGGCACGATCTGCGCGGTCACGTCGCCCGCGGTGACGGTGACGGGCTCGTCTGTGCGCGGGCCGAGTTCGGCCCGCAGGATCTGCTCGGCTTCCGGAACCGACCGTCCGCCGATCTCGATGCCGGCAACGGTGACGCCGCGCGGAACGTTCCCCGAGGAGACGACGAGGTCACCGACATAGAGGGCCGCGAGCACGGCGAACACTCCACCGGCGACGAGGGCGATGCGGCGCCAGGGCGGACCGCTGTCGCCCCCGGGTCCGGTCGGCGCCGGCTCCTCGGGTGTGGGCCCGGCGGGCGGGGGTCCGGCGGGCGGGGGTCCGGCGGGCGGGGGTCCGGCAGGCGGGGGTCCGGCAGGCGGGGGTCCGGCAGGCGGGGGTCCGGCAGGCGGGGGTCCGGCGGGCGGGGGGGTGTCCGGTACCTCTGACGGCGTCGCCGAGCGGGCGGTCGCGTCCCCCGCGACGGCGGGCTCGCGGGCGGCGTCGTCCGACAGGCTGGGGAGGACCTCGGTCTCGACGTCGGCCGCAGTGCGGTCTGTCGCCGGCCCGACGGCGTCGGTGCGGTCCGTCGCCGGCCCGACGGCGTCGGTGCGGTCCGTCGCCGGCCCGACGGCGTCGGTGCGGTCCGTCGCCGGCCCGACGACGGGCAGCACGGCCGTGGGCGCCTCCCAGGGCGGTACCTCCGCCGGCGGTGCCGGCTCGGCGTCCGGGCCCGACCGGGCGGGCTCGGGCGCAGCGTCGTCGGCGACGGACGGCGGGGTGTGCTCGGGGCTCTCCCCGGGGATTGCCTCCGACCGGTCACCGGCGGCGTCCTGAGCCGCCGCCTCCGGTTCGGGGACGACCGATCGAGCGTCGTCCTGACCGTCCTCGGGGTCGTTCGTCCCGTTCTTGCCGCTCACCCGTGTCCTTTCACCGGGGTGCACCCCGGTTCGGGCGCACCACTCGGTATCCAGCCTAATGTCGGATCCCGAGCGCTCCCGATCGGACGGGCGGCCGGAGCGCGCACGGAGAAGCGAAAGACCTCGCGCTGCCGCCAGGTCGGGGGTCAGGCAGCAACGCGAGGTCGCCTGGTTTATCGGTGGTCCCGCCCGGGCGTTACAGACTTCCGAGATTTTTTCCGGACGGGACCGCAGGAAGCGGGACTCAGGCCTCGAGAATGGCGGTCACACCCTGCCCACCTGCAGCGCAGATGGAGATCAGGCCCCGCACGGGCTTGCCGGTCTCCTGCTTCTTCTCATGCAGCATCTTCGCCAGGGACGCGAGAATGCGTCCGCCGGTCGCGGCGAACGGGTGCCCGGCCGCCAGCGACGAGCCGTTGACGTTGAGTTTGGTGCGATCGATGGACCCGAGCGGAGCGTCCAGGCCGAGCCGGCCCTTGCAGTACTCCTCCGACTCGAAAGCCTGGAGCGTGGCCAGCACGACGGAGGCGAACGCCTCGTGGATCTCGTAGAAGTCGAAGTCCTGGAGGGTCAGGCCGTTGCGGCGCAACAGGCGCGGGATCGCGTAGGTGGGGGCCATGAGCAGGCCGTCACCTCCGTGGACGTAGTCGACGGCCGCGGTTTCCGAGTCCACGAGGTAGGCGAGCACGGGGAGCCTGCGCTCCGCGGCCCACTCCTCGGAGGACAGCAGCGCCGCCGACGCACCGTCGGTGAGCGGGGTCGAATTGCCCGCGGTCATGGTGGCGTCGCCGAGCTTGACTCCGAACACCGGCTTCAGGCCGGAGAGCTTCTCGACGGTCGAGTCCGGGCGCAGGTTGTCGTCGCGGGTGAGGCCCAGGAAGGGGGTGACGAGATCGTCGAAGAAGCCCCGGTCGTAGGCGGCGGCCATGTTGCGGTGGCTCGCGGCGGCGAGTTCGTCCTGCGCCTCGCGGGAGATGCCGAACTCCTTGGTGGTGACGGCCGCGTGTTCCCCCATGGACAACCCCGTGCGGGCCTCGCCGTTGCGGGGGATCTCGACACCGAGCATCGACGGCCGGACCTGGCCGAGCAGCTTGATGCGGTCCCCCGTCGAACGGGCCCGGTTGAGGGAGAGCAGGAACTCGCGCAGTTCGTTGTTGACACCGATGGGGGCGTCGGAGGTGGTGTCGACTCCGCCGCCGATGCCGGCCTCGATGCGGCCGGCGGCGATGGCGTCCCCCACGGAGATCACCGACTGCAGGCCGGTGCCGCAGGCCTGCTGCAGGTCCCAGGCGGGGGTGTGGGGGTTCAGCGCGCTGCCGAGCACGCACTCGCGGATCAGGTTGAAGTCGCGACTGTGCTTGAGGACGGCACCGCCGACGACGGCACCGAGCCGCTCACCCTGCAGATTGAACCGGCTCACCAGGCCGTCGAGCGTGGCGGTGAACATGTCCTGGTTCGAGGCGCGGGCGTACGTGCGGTCCGACCGGGCGAACGGGATCCGGTTGCCGCCGAGGATTGCGACACGGCGCAGCTGCGTGGAACGGGCGGTGGTGGTCACTGACGTCTCCCGGGATGCTGGTGGATGATGGCGGTGAGTACGGGCTCTCGCTACTATTCTTACTCGCGAGTAAGTTCATTGTCGACACCACATCGTCGGCCCCTCCCGACAATACCGACGTCCGAACCAGAGAAGGTGGAATCGTGGCTGAAACCAAGACCGCCCCCGGCCTCTACGCCCAGTTGATCGGGTCCGCGCCCGGAGCATTCCTCGCCAAGCAGTTCGGCCTGCCGCAGCCGGAGAAGCTGCGCCGGTACGAGCCGGGGCAGCCGCCGCTGGCGGGCCCGCTGCTCCTCGGGGGCAACGGCCGCCTCGTCGAACCGATCCGCACGCTGCTGTCCGACTACCCCTTCGCCGACCCCGCCGACACCGAGTACGGCGCGCTCGTCTTCGACGCCACCGGCATCACGGACGTCGCCGGGCTGGAACAGCTGTTCACCTTCTTCCAGCCCGCCATCAAGGGCCTCGGTCCGAGCGGACGTGTCGTCGTGCTCGGCACCACCCCGGAGGAGGCGTCCTCCGTGGACGAGCGCATCGCCCAGCGCGCGCTCGAGGGCTTCACCCGCAGCGTCGGCAAGGAGCTGCGCCGGGGGGCCACGGCGCAACTGGTGTACGTCTCCCCCGACGCCGCCACCGGACTCTCCGGTCTCGAATCCACGCTGCGTTTCCTGCTGTCCGCGAAGTCCGCTTTCGTCTCCGGTCAGGTGATCCGTGTCGGAGCCGGCGACGCGACGGCGCCCGAATCGTGGGAGCGTCCGCTCGCGGGGAAGGTGGCCGTCGTGACCGGCGCCGCCCGCGGCATCGGCGCCACGATCGCCGAGGTACTCGCCCGCGACGGCGCGCACGTCGTCTGCGCGGACGTGCCGGCGGCCGGCGACGCCCTGTCGCAGACGGCGAACAAGGTCGGTGGGGTCTCCCTCGCACTGGACGTCACCGCCCCGGACGCGGGCGACAAGCTCGCCGACTACCTGCTCGAGCGGCACGGCGGCGCCGACGTCATCGTCCACAACGCCGGCATCACCCGCGACAAGCTGCTCGCCAACATGGACGCCGCGCGGTGGAACGCCGTCATGGCCGTGAATCTGCTCGCCCCCCAGAAGATCACCGAGAAACTGGTCGAGCGGGGCGCACTGAAGGAGGGCGGCCGGGTGGTCGACGTGTCGTCGATCGCCGGCATCGCCGGCAACCGCGGCCAGACCAACTACGGCGCGTCCAAGGCGGGCGTCATCGGCATGGTGCAGGCGACCGCGCCCGTGCTGGCCGAGAAGAACATCACCGTCAACGCCGTCGCGCCCGGCTTCATCGAGACGGCCATGACCGCAGCCATCCCGGTGGCCACCCGCGAGGCCGGCCGGCTGATGAGTTCGCTGCAGCAGGGCGGGCAGACCGTCGACGTCGCCGAGACCGTCGCCTGGTTCGCCAACCCGGCGTCGAGCGCGGTCACCGGCCAGGTCGTGCGCGTGTGCGGCCAGTCCATGCTGGGGGCGTGATGGCTGTCGTCGAACTTTCTTCACGCCCTTCGACTCTCGACGTCTACTCCCGGGCGGTGCTCTCGGCGCTGCCGGTCGTGGGTGCTTCCGGCGACAGCCTGCCCGACGACACCCTCGTGCTGCGCGGCCTGCGCGTGGACCCGGACAACCTGGCCGGGTACACGAAGGTGTGCGGGCTGCGCTTCGGCGACACACTGCCGCTGACCTACCCGTTCACCCTCACGTTTCCCGTCGTGATGAAGCTGATGGTGTCGAAGGGCTTCCCCTTCCCCGCCGTCGGTTCCGTTCACGCCGAGAACGTGATCGAGCAGTTGCGGCCCGTGTCCGTGACCGAGCCGCTGGATCTGAGGGTGCATGCCGAGAACCTGCGGGAACACCGCAAGGGCCTGCTCGTCGACCTGGTGAGCGAGATCAGCGTCGGCCGGGAGCCGGTGTGGCGGCAGACGTCGTCGTTCCTGCGCCAGCAGCGCACCTCGCTGTCGGATCAGCCGAAGCCCGAACCGAAGGCCGAGGAGATCCCGCCGGTGCCGACGTCGACGTTGCGGGTGGACCAGAAGACGATCGACCGCTACGCCTCGATCTCGGGTGACCGCAACCCGATCCACGTCTCGCGGCTCGGCGCCAAGGCGTTCGGGTTCCCCAGGCCCATCGCGCACGGCATGTGGAGCGCGGCCGCGGCACTGCGGGCCGTGGAGGGCCGCATCCCGTCGCACGCGACGTACTCGGTCCGGTTCGGCAAGCCGGTCCTGTTGCCCGCGACCGTGAATCTGTACGCCGCGCGCGCCGCCGCCGGCTGGGACCTGGCGCTGCGCGACCCGAAGAAGGGCTACCCGCACCTCACCGCCACCCTGCGCTGAGAGCGGCTGCGCCGCAGTCCGCACTCACACGCTGAACCATCGACGCACCGCCACCGCCGTGCGTGTTTTCGGTAGTACCGACTACCGAAAACACGCACGGCGTCGCTGACTCTGGCGTCCCTCACTCCGAAGACGTCCGCGTCGCGAAGTGGCTCTATTTACAAATCTTCTCCTTTGTCTACCGCGCCGACCCAAACTGATGTACTGTCCAAGAGACAGTGAGCTGGCTCATACCAGCTCCTCCGCGGATCACGGGACAGGGAGGTCGAACGGTGACGACGTCGGACATCGGCCGGCACGCGCACACGCCGGTGGAACAGTGGCGCGATCGCAAGCGGCATCTGTGGCTCATGGGGCTGATCCCGCCCACGGCAATCTTTCTCGCGACGGCGCTGGTCTGGGGATTCAACCAACTCGGCTGGACCGCGGTCTCGTCGGTGTGGTGGTGGATCGGTCCCCTGCTGGTGTACGTGCTGCTGCCGATCCTCGACCGGTTCTTCGGCCCCGACGGGCAGAATCCGCCCGACGAGGTGATGGAGATGCTCGAGAACGACAAGTACTACCGGTACTGCACCTACGCCTACATCCCGTTCCAGCTGGCCAGCCTCGTCTTCGCCTGCTACCTGTGGTCGGCCACGGACCTGTCCTGGCTGGGGATCGACGGCGGCCTGGGTCTGGTCTCGAAGATCGGCCTGGCGTTCAGCGTCGGCGTGATGGGGGGCGTCGGGATCAACACCGCCCACGAACTCGGCCACAAGAAGGACGACCTCGAACGGTGGCTGTCGAAGATCACCCTGGCCCAGACCGGCTACGGCCACTTCTACATCGAGCACAACCGCGGCCACCACGTGCGGGTCTCCACCCCGGAGGACCCGGCCTCGGCCCGTTTCGGCGAATCGTTCTGGGCGTTCCTGCCGCGCAGCGTGTGGGGCAGCCTGAAGTCGTCGTGGGAGCTCGAGAAGACCCGCCTGCAGCGACTCGGCAAGAGCCCGTGGACCCTGCGCAACGACGTCCTCAACGCGTGGGCGATGTCGGTGGTCCTGTTCGGCGTGCTCGTCGCGGTGTTCGGCCCGGTCATCGTTCCGTTCCTGATCCTGCAGGCCGTCTACGGTTTCTCCCTGCTCGAGACGGTGAACTACCTCGAGCACTACGGACTGCTGCGGCAGAAGACGGCCTCGGGCCGGTACGAGCGCTGCACCCCCGCGCACAGCTGGAATTCCGACCACATCGTCACCAACATCTTCCTGTACCACCTGCAGCGGCACAGCGACCACCACGCCAACCCGACGCGCCGCTACCAGACCCTGCGGAGCATGGACGGCGCCCCCAACCTGCCCAGCGGCTACGCGAGCATGATCGGCCTCGCCTACATTCCGCCGCTGTGGCGCAAGGTGATGGACCATCGCGTCGTCGAGCACTACGACGGCGACCTCACCCGGGCCAACATCCAGCCTCGCAAGCGCGACAAGGTTCTCGCGCAGTACGGAGCACAGTGATGGCCGCCTACGAATGCCCGGTGTGCAACTACGTCTACGACGAGACCGCCGGCGCGCCGCGCGAGGGTTTCCCCGCCGGCACCCCCTGGGACGCGATTCCCGACGACTGGTGCTGCCCCGACTGCGGGGTCCGCGAGAAGATCGACTTCGAAGGACGCTGAGATGACCACCGACTACAAGCTGTTCCGTTGCCTGCAGTGCGGATTCGAGTACGACGAGGCCGAGGGCTGGCCCGAGGACGGCATCGAGCCCGGCACCCGCTGGGACGACATCCCCGACGACTGGTCCTGCCCGGACTGCGGCGCCGCCAAGTCCGACTTCGAGATGGTCGAGGTCAGCCGGACGTGACCGAGACGATCGTCGTCGTCGGCACCGGGGTGGCCGGCGCGACCGCCGCACAGACCCTGCGCAACGAAGGCTTCGCCGGCCGTGTCGTGCTGATCGGCGAGGAGGCCGCACTGCCGTACCGGCGGCCGGTGCTCTCGAAGGACCTGCTCGCCGGCAGGATCACCGACGAGAAGGCGCAACTCGAACCGGCCGGCTACTGGACCGACCACGACATCGAATTGCGCACCGAGACCCGGGTCGTCGAACTCGACCCGGAACGTCACCGACTCCGGCTGTGGGACAACGAGATCGTCGAGTACGACGCGGTGATCCTGGCGACGGGTGCGCGCGCCCGTCACCTCGAGCACGACGCCGGGGACCGGGTGCTGAGCCTGCGCACGGCGGAGAACGTCGCGCCGCTGCGGGCCGCGATCGCGTCGCACCGAGCGCTCCTCGTCGTCGGCGCCGGCCTGATCGGCTGCGAGGTCGCCTCCACCGCACGAGAACTGGGAGCCGAGGTCACGGTGCTCGAGAGTGCGCCGTCGCCGCTCGCCCGCATCGTGCCGCCCGCGGTGGCCCGGATGTACGTCGGCCTGCACGCCGAACACGACGTGCCCGTCCACACCGGCGTCGCGCTGCGCTCCCTCACCGGGAGCGACGACGGGGTGCACGCCGTCGCGGAGGACGGCCGCTCCTGGACGGCGGGCACCGCGCTCGTCGCGGTGGGCTCGGTGCCGGACACCGCGCTCGCCCGGGCGGCCGGGCTCACCGTCGGCGACGGCATCGTCGTCGACGAGGCCTACCGCACCTCGGCCGCCGGGGTGTACGCCGCGGGCGACGTGATCGAGCAACCCGACCCGGTACTCGGCGGCCGGCACCGCACGGAGAACTGGAACAGCGCCCGGGCGCAGGGCCTTGCCGCGGCGAAATCCGTTCTCGGGCAGCCGCTCGGCGCCGCGGAGGTGCCGTGGGGCTGGTCCAACCAGTACGGGCACAACCTGCAGTTCGCCGGCTGGTCCCGGCACGACGACGACTACGTGGTGCGCGGGTCGATCGAGGACCGCGACTTCACGGCGCTCGCGCTGCGCGGCGACCGGCTCGTGGGGGCGATCGCCCTCGGCCGTCCGAAGGACATCCGCATCGTGCGCCGGCTCGTGGCCGCCGGCGCCCCGATCGACCGCGCCGCCCTGGCGGACGAGTCCGTCGCACTGGGCGACGTCGCCGGTCGGGGCGTGGCCGTGCCGGCCTCGCTGTAACGGGCAGCCACCTCGGCTCGCCCGGACGACGTCCGGCGGAAGGCTCCCCCGAGGCCCTGCCGGGGCCGTCTCCGGACTGCCCCGACAGGGCCTCGGGGCGTCTCAGCCGTGCTGGTCGGTGCGCTTCTTGCCGGCCAGTCCGCGCCAGGCGAGGTTCTCGAGCAGGTCGGCGGCTTTCTCCACGTCGATCTCGCCGCCCGCGATGCGGTCGGCGACCGCCTCACCGGCACCGACCAGCGCCACCGCCATGATGGCGAAGTCCGTTCCCGGCTCCGGGTCGCGGGTGCTCGACTCCAGCAGATGCGCGGTGAGCTCGATGAGCCGGTCCCGGCTGCTGCGGACCTGCCCGGCGAACGCCTGCTGCGACATCGCCTGGCGGTAGAGCACCATCCACGAGTTGCGGTGGGCGTCGACGAACCCGAGGAACGACTCGAGCGCCACCCGCAGCTGGTCGCGCGGCGTGAGCCCGGGGTCGCCGGCGGGTGTCAGCGCCTCGACGAACCGCTGCCCCTCGCGGCTGATGCACGCGGCGAACAGTTCGTCCTTCGAGCCGTAGTACAGGTAGAGCATCGGCTTGGAGATCTGCGCCCGGGCCGCGATGGCGTCCATCGAGGTATTGTGGAATCCGTTCTCGGAGAAGACCTCCACCGCGGCATCGAGCATCTGCTGTTCCCGCACCGCGCGAGGCAGTCGCTTGGTACCGCCGGCCATGTCTCCTCCAAGTCCCGATGCTCCGATCCTTACTCTAGAGTAAGGATCGGGTTTCCGACGTCGATTCAGCAGTCCAGCGCGCCCTTGGCGCGCGCGACGGTGCGCACCGCGTCGTCCACCCGCGCCGCCGGGAGCTCCCCCGTCGCCACCGCCTGCTCGAGGTGGTCGAGCACCCGCGGGACGTCGTCGGTGGACAGCCACAGCGCCTGGTCCACCCCGGCGGCGAGCGCCGCCTGCACCGCCTCGGTGATGTCGTACGTATCGGTGATGGCCCGCATCCCCGACAGGTCGTCGGTGAAGACCACCCCGTCGAACGGCGGGGCGCCGTAGCCCGTTCCGGAACGCAGCAACTGCACGGCCTGCGGGCTGATGCTCGCCGGCACGCCCTCGGTCAGACCCGGCACGTCCAAGTGCCCGAGCATCACCGCGACCCCGGAATCGACGAGCTCCCGGTACGGCACCAGGTCCACCTGCTGCAGCTGGTCGAGCGGCGGCGCGGTGACCGCACCGGTGTGCGAGTCGCCCGACGCCGAACCGTGGCCCGGGAAGTGCTTGAGCACCGGCAGGATTCCCGCGTCGCGCAGCCCGCGCGCGTAGGCGCCGGCGTACTGCACCACCACCTGCGGATCGGCGGAGAAGGAACGGTCGCCGATCACCGCGTCGTCGGGCTGGCTGCTCACATCCACGTCGGGGGCGAAGTCGACGGTGACGCCGAGCTCGCGGAGCTCACGGCCCCGCTCCAGCGCCATCCGGTAGGTCTCCTCCACCGTCATGGTCTGCGCCGTCACCCGCGCCGACGGATCGGGACCCAGCAGCGCCCCAACGCGCGAGACCCGGCCGCCCTCCTCGTCGATGGTGACCATCAGCGGCAGCCGGCTCGCCGCCGTCACCTGCGGGATCTCCCGGTTCGCCAGCATCGACACATCGGTCCAGCTGCCGACGAAGATCCCGCCGATCTGTTCGGACCGCACCGCCTCGAGTGCGTCGGCCGTGCCCGTGACGCCGACGTTGAGCAGCTGCGCCAGCCGCTGCCGCACCGTCAGCGACGCGAGCAGCTCGTCGCCGCACGCCGGTGCGGCGGACGCGGTCGCCATGGGGGCGGGCGACGGTGGCTGCGCGACGGCCGAGGTGTCCTGCGACGTGGGCGCAGCCGTGGACTCGGCGGCCCGGGGAGCGTCCTGTCCTCCGCACCCGGCGACGGCGAGGACGGCCGCGACCGCGACGGTGAGGGTGTGACGGATCCGCATGGCCTCCGACGGTAGCCGACCACCACCGTGCCGGTCCCCACGACCCGCGGCGGCGGGTGGTCCCCACGGCCCACGGCGGCGGGTGGTCCCCACGACCCGCGGCGGCGGGTGGTCCCCACGACCCGCGGCGGCGGGTGGTCCCCGCGGCCCACGGCGGCCGGTAAAGTGTCCCCCAAGGACCGCCACGACAGCAGGGATTCGTGATGCCCGCAGATCTCATCCTCATCGCCTACGACGGCTCCGAGAACGCCAAGCGGGCCGTGGAATATGCGGGGAGATTCCTCGCCTCGTGCCGCGCCGTCGTCGTCACGGCCTGGGAACCGATGGTCCGTCAGGCCGCCCGCATGTCCGGGCTGTCGGGGGTGATGCAGCCGGAGTGGGTCCCCGACGAGGAGACCGAGGACGTCGCCCTCACCGACGCGAAGGTGATCAACGCGGAGGGACTCGACCTGGCCCGCTCCGCCGGCCTCGCCGCGGAGGGCCGCACCCTCGAGGTGGTCAGTGCCGTGTGGACCGCCATCGTCGAGGCCGCCGACGAGCTGAACGTCGACATCATCGTCACCGGCACCCGCGGCACCACCGGCCTGCGCTCGCTGCTGCAGTCCTCGGTGGCCGACCATGTGCTGCGGCACAGCCACCGGCCCGTGCTGATCGTCCCGCCGGGACGCTAGCCGCGGCGCGAACCGCACGCGGGCGAGGATATCGTCGACCCACCATGGACGGTTTCCTGCTCTCCCGCGCCGATCGCACCGTGCACACCACCGGGACGCGCCGCCGGTTCACCGACATCGCCGAGGCCTCCCTCGCGTTGCGCCGCGGTGAGGCCGACCTGATCGTGGGCGCGCTGCCGTTCGATCCCGAGCGTCCGGCCGCGTTGACCCAGCCCGAAACCGCCGAGGTGACCGGCGCGGCGTGGCAGCCGCCGGACGCCCTGCCCGGCCTGCCCACGGTGCGGATCGCCGCGCAGACCCCGGCGCCGGAGCAACACGTCGCGCGGGTCGCTGCACTGCGCGACCGGCTCGGCCGCGGCGAACTCGACAAGGTCGTCGCCGCCCGCTCGGTCACGCTCGTCGCGAACACCCCTGTCGACCCGCTCGCCCTCGCGGCCCGGATGGCCGAACGCCACCCCACCGCGCACGTCTACGCGGTGGATCTGAGCGCCGCCGGCGAGCGGTACCGCGGCCACACCCTGGTCGGTGCGACGCCCGAGCTGCTGGTCAGCCGTCGCGGCGACGCCGTCACGTGCCGTCCGCTCGCCGGCACCGCCGCGCGGTGCGCCGACCCGGACGCCGACCGGGAGGCGGGCCGCCAGTTGCTCGCCTCGGCGAAGAACCTCGCCGAGCACGCCTTCGTCATCGAGTGGATCCGCGCCCGCCTGGCCCCGCTCTGCGGTGACCTGCAGATCCCCGGCACGCCCGTGCTGACCGCAACGAGCGACGTGTGGCACCTGGCCACCCCGATCACCGGCACCCTGCGCGATCCCGGGACGGACGTCCTGACCCTGGCCGCGGCGCTGCACCCGACCCCGGCCGTGGCCGGCACTCCCACCGAGGCCGCGCTCGCCGCGATCCGCGGCACGGAGGGCGACCGTCGCTTCTACGGCGGAGCGGTGGGGTGGTGCGACGCGAACGGCGACGGGGACTGGCTGGTGGCGATCCGCTGCGCCGAACTCAGCGCCGACGGCAGGCGTGCCCTCGCGTGGGGCGGCGGGGGCATCGTCGCGGCATCCGATCCGCAGGCCGAACTCGACGAGACCACCGCGAAGCTGCGCACACTGCTCGGCGTGCTCGGCCTCTAGGCCGCCACGAGTGGAGCACGCCACAGTTGTCCCCGTGCGGGTGATACCTTGACGCGGAGCGCGACGACGCCGGTTCGGATCCGGCGACGGGCGCGCGCGACGGATGTCGGCTCACACGGGAGCCGACGATGGACGATGGGGAGATGGGTATGGCGAAGTTCGTGGGCCCGGGCCTGGCCAGCGCGGCGATCGGTGCCGTCCTCGGCGCCGTGGCGGTGTTCGGCGTCACGGCGGCGGTTCAGGAGAACACCCGCCCGCAGGTCGACCGCAGCGGCAACGCCGATTCCTCCCTGCTGAACCAGGTTGAGTACGGCAGCCGCTGACGGCGCCGTCCACGCGACGAGTTCACGCACTTCCCACGGCACGGCACCCCACCCCGGTGGGGCACCGTCCGCCGACCCCTTCTCCAGGCGGTGGTTGTACGGGGCCGCCGTGGTGTCGCTGCTGCTGGCGTTCGCGCAGGCCCCCGGCCTGATCGTCGCCGACACCAAGTACGACCTGACCCAGAATCCCCTCGGGTTCCTCACCCGCGCCGCCCACCAGTGGAGCAGCATCGCGCCGCTCGGCCAGGTACAGAACCAGGCGTACGGCTACTTCTTCCCGCACGGTTCCTTCTTCGCCGTCGGCCAGCTCCTGCACATCCCCCCGTGGATCACCCAGCGGGTGTGGTGGGCGCTGCTGCTGCTCGCCGGGTTCTGGGGCGTGGTGCGGCTCGCGGAGGCGCTCGGCGTCGGTAACCGCGGTTCCCGGCTGATCGCCGCGGCGGCGTTCGCGCTCTCCCCCCGCGTGCTGACCACCCTGGGATCCATCTCGTCGGAGACGCTGCCGATGATGCTGGCGCCGTGGGTGCTGCTGCCGCTCGTGCGCTACCTCGACGGCGACGGGTCGTATTCGCCTCGTCGGACGGCGGCGTCGTATTCCGCTCGACGAGCGGCAGCGTCGTATTCCGCTCGACGAGCGGCAGCGCAGTCCGCCGTCGCCGTCGCGCTCATGGGCGCGATCAACGCCGTCGCCACCGTCGCCGCGTGCCTCGTCGCCGGGCTGTGGTGGCTGGCGCACCGCCCGAACCGGCGATGGTGGCGGTTCACGCTGTGGTGGATCCCGGCCTGCGTCGTCGCGGTGCTGTGGTGGATCGTGCCGCTGCTGCTGCTCGGCCGCGTCAGCCCCCCGTTCCTGGACTACATCGAATCATCCGGGGTGACCACGCAGTGGACCTCGCTGGCGGAGGTGCTGCGCGGCACCGACAGCTGGACCCCGTTCGTCTCCCCCGAGCGCATCGCCGGCGCGGTGCTGGTCACCCAGCCCGCGGCGGTCCTCGTCACCGGTCTGCTCGCGGCCGCGGGCCTGGCGGGACTGGCGATGCGTTCGATGCCCGCCCGGGGGCGGTGGACGCTGATCCTGTTCGCCGGCATCGCCGGGCTGGCCGCCGGGTACGTCGGTGACCTCGGCTCGCCGATCGCCGAGCAGGTCCGGCACTTCCTGGATTCGACCGGCGCCCCGCTGCGCAACGTGCACAAGCTCGAGCCGCTGGTGCGGTTGCCGCTCGTGCTCGGGCTCGCGCATCTGCTGCGCCGGGTGCCGCTGCCCGGCGCGGTGCCGTGGCGGCAGGCCCGGACCGCGTTCGCGCATCCCGAGCGGCAGCCCATGGTCGCGTTCGCCACCCTGATCCTCGTGGCGCTGACCCTCGCGACGTCGCTCGCGTGGACCGGCCGGCTCGCCCCGCGCGGTGCCTACGATGCGGTGCCCGGATACTGGCACGAGACCGCCGCGTGGCTCGACGAGCACACCCGTGGGGAACGCGCGCTGATCGTGCCGGGCGCCCCCTTCGGCAGCCAGATCTGGGGCCTGACCCGCGACGAGCCCCTCCAGGCGCTCGCGTCGACGCCGTGGGCCTCCCGCGACGCCGTGCCCCTCGTGCCGCCGGGCGCGATCCGGGCCCTGGACTCGGTGCAGCGGCACATCGCCGACGGCCGGCCCACCCCGGGGCTGGCGGCGACGCTGCGCGGTCAGGGCATCGGGTACGTGGTGATCCGCAACGACCTCGACCCGGAGACGTCGCCGTCGGCGCGGCCGGTGCTCGTGCACCGGGCGATCGAGGGTTCCCCCGGGCTGGTCCGGGTCGCGGAGTTCGGCAACGAGATCACCCGGAACTTCGAGGAGGGCTTCACCGCCGACTCCGACCTGCGGCCGGCGTACCCGGCGGTCGAGATCTACCGCGTGGACCTGCCCGGCGCTCCGGTCGGGCCGTACGCGGTGGACGCGGCCGACGTGCCCCGGGTGCAGGGCGGCCCCGAGGCCCTGCTGCGCCTCGACGACGCCGAGCCGGGCAGCACCGGCCCCGCCCTGCTCGCCGCCGACGCGAACCGCGCGGGTCTGCCCGTCGACGACGTCCTCGTCACCGACACCCCCACCGCCCGTGAGACCGACTACGGCCAGGTCGACCACCACAGCTCGGCGATCCGTGCCGCCGGCGACCCGCGGCGCACCTACAACCTCGTACCGGACTATCCGGTGCCGGACACCGACCTCGTGCATGCCGAATGGGAGGGCGCCCGGATCAGTGTGTCCAGCTCCGCGTCCGACGCCACCCAGCTCGGCGGCACCTCCGTGGGCAGCGGACCGGCGGCCACCGTCGACGGCGATCCCACCACCGGCTGGCACAGCAACGGCCTCGAGTCCGCGGTCGGCCAGTGGCTGCAGCTCGACCTGGACCGGCCCCTCGAGGCCGGGCTGCTGCGGTTGAGCACCAGCCCCGGCGCGCTCGGCCCCGCGGTGAAATGGCTCGAGGTGACCACCGACCGCGGCAGCACGGCCGTGCGCGTCGAGAAACCCGGCCGCGAACAGACCGTGGCGCTGCCGCTCGGACGGACGACCTGGATCCGGATCACCTCCACCCGCACCGAGGACGGGTCGGTGGGCAACCAGTTCGGGCTGACCGAGGTGGCGGTGGACGACTTCACCGACCGCGACAACCCCCGGCCGGTCGACATCCGGCAGCGGATCGTGCTGCCGGACGTCGTCGCCGGGGCGACGGTGCGGGGCTGGAATCTCGGTCAGGAACTGCCCGGCCGCGGCGGCTGCGTCGACACCCCCGATCGGGTGCGGTGTGCGCGGGGTCTGGCCGTCGCAGCCGAGGAGCCGAACCTCTTCACCCGCACCCTGTCGGTGCCCGACGCGACGTCGGTGACGCCGCAACCGTGGGTGCGGGCCCGGCCCGGCCCGGCCCTCGCCGAGATCGCCGCGCTGCCGGACCGGGTGGTCGCCCGCGGCGCCGCCGACGTCGTCGACCTGCAGGGCTCCGCGTTCGCCGCGACCGACGGTGATCCGCGCACCACGTGGACGGCGTCGGAGGAGTCGGTGCGCCCCGGCGCGCCGCGACCGACCGTCACGCTCGACCTGCCGTCCCCGCAGCTGGTGACCGGCCTGGAGGTGACCGCGGGCCTGGGACCGCTGCCGGCGCGCCCGACCCGCGTCGCCGTCGACCTCGGCAGCGGACCGCAGGTGCGCGACGTCGAATCATCAACGACGACAATTGATCTCGAACCACACGTGACGGATCGGGTGGTGCTCGGCCTGGTCGGCTGGGAGGACGTGCTGGACCAGACGGTGCTCGGCTTCGCGAAGGTCGTCCCGCCGGGTCTGGCGGAGGTGACCGTCCTCGGCCCGGACGGTCCGATCGGTCCGCAGGATCCGGTGTACGACCGGCAGGTCACGGTCGGCTGCGACACCGGGCCCGTGCTCACCGTCGACGGACGCAGCTACCGGACCTCGGTCACCGCGACCGTCGCGGACCTCGCCGCCGGTGTCGAGGTGCCGGCCACCCTGTGCGACGAGACCGTCGCGCCGCTGCCCGCCGGGCGCGTCGACGTCGAGATCGACCCGGGCCAGGCGTTCACCGTCGGGACGCTGCGGCTCCCGGTTCCCGGCGCCGCGAGCCCGCCGGCAGCCGAACCCACCGAACTCGCCGTCGGCACCTGGACGGAGAACCTGCGCGAGCTCGAGGTGCCCGCGTCCGAACGGGACCGGCTCGTCGTCGTGCCGGAGAGCACCAACGTCGGCTGGGTCGCCACGGCCGCGGACGGCACCGAACTGACACCCGTGGTGGTCGACGGCTGGCAGCAGGGCTGGGTCGTGCCCGCCGGGACCGGCGGCACCGTGACCCTCGAATTCGCCACCGACCGGTGGTATCGCCTCGGCATCTTCGGCGGCCTGCTCCTGCTGCTGCCGCTGTTCGCGCTCGCGGCGTGGCCGCGCCGGCGCCCCGTCGCCGATCCGGGGCCGTCGCCCCGGGTCTGGGGCAGTACCACCGTCGGCTTCGCCGGCGTGCTGGCCGTCGCGGTCCTCGCGGCCGGCGCGGTGGGCGCGGCGACGACGGTCGTGGCGGCAGCGGCGATCGTGGCGGTGGGCGCCCGCTGGGGCCGCGACGTGGCTGCCCGCACGCTGGTCGTCGTGACCGGATGCGCCACCATGACGGCGATGGCGTTGCTGTCCACCGGGCCGTGGCGGGCGCCGGACGGCTACGTCGGGCACTCGGTCGCCGTCCAGTTCGCCGCGCTGTGCGGGCTCGTCGCGCTGGGAATCGCGGCGCTGCCGGTCTCGGTCAGGGCGCGGCGGAATCTGCGACGCGTTCTGCGGTGGAGGCGACGCGGCTCTGACGGCGCCTGACCTCCCGGCGCACCGGTTCCTCGACGAGGGCGTAGCTGACCGACGCGACGGCGATGCTCAGCACCAGAGTCACCGTGAGCACGAACCAGAAGTCGCCCTGGAACGGGATGAGACCGAAGACCGGGAAGACGATGGACAGCACGGCCAGGTGCCAGATGAAGATGCCGTACGACCATCGGCCCACGGTCAGCGCCGGACCGCTCGCCAGGATGCGGTGCTCGGCGCGCGGCGCCAGGACGAGGGGCGCCAGCAGTGCGAAGCTCATGAGGGCGCCGAGCAGGATCTTGCCGTTGTACTGCCACGGATCGATCTTCACGAGGCCTTCCGGCCCGCCGAGGGCCGTGGTGGACAGCGCGAACGCGGCCACGGCGACCACCGCCATGAGCACCCGGTGCGCCGCGAGGCGGTGCACCCAGGTCCGCTCGCCCGTCACGAGCTCCGCGAGCACCATGCCGGCGGCGAACCACGGCAGATAGCCGGGCAGCCAGTTGTCGTGGTTGATGTGGTCCGGGGTGGGAACCGGCAGCCACGCCCACACCAGCGACAGCGCACTCAGGGCGAGCAACAGCGGGACGCGGAACCGGGCCCGTTCGCCACGCAGACCGGCGAGCGCCGCGGCGAACAGCGGCAGCAGCAGGTAGAAGGCCACCTCCACCGACAGGCTCCACATCTGGGTGAGCCCCTCGGTGAGACTCAGCGGCACGAACACCTGCACGAGGGTCAGGTTCGCGAGCCACAGCCGCCACCCGCCGCCCGCCTCGGGCAGCAGGAGCAGCACGATGCACACCACCACCCAGTAGGCAGGCAGGATGCGGGTGGCCCGGGACAGCAGGTAGCGCCCGGTGGTCGGCGCGGCCCCGAGACCACGCGCGGCCGCCGCGTGCGGCCGCCACAGCAGGAAGCCCGACAGCGCGAAGAACAGGGCGACGGCGAGGTCGAACCGCCCCCAGATGCGGCCGAGCACCGGGTCGTGCACGGCGCCGGTCTGGAATGCCACGTGCGTGATCAGGACGCCGACGGCCGCGAATCCGCGCATGCCCTCGAGCGCCGGCAGGAAGCCGGAGACGGCGGGAGCCGAGGCGGTGGGCGGGGCACTGCTGGTCATCGACGACAGTCTGCCCGGTCGCTTCGGGGCGGGGAAGCCGGGATCTCGAGTCCGAACGGTGGCGCGCGCCGGGCGGATGCCCTGTTAGTGTCTGGGCTCACGTGGTATTCGCGAGCCGGATGCCAGGCGATCCGTGCAGACCGGCTGCCGGTGGGGGTACTCGATGGAACCGTTGAGTGAGGAGACACAGCATGGCTGAGCGTTCGGGCTCGGGCCGGAAACTGGCATTGGCATTGGTGGGCCTCGGCGCCTTCCTCATCGTCGCGGCAATACTGATCCCGACGTATACCGTCGGCAAACTCGCCAAGACGCCGCTGGACCTCGAGGTGACCACGGTCGCCGAGGGCACCGGCGACATCCTCAACGCGCGGGCGCTGCTGTCGGGGCGGGCGCAGGTCGACACCGACGTGCCGATCGTGGCGCAGCGGTTCGTCACCGTCGAGGACCCGTCGAATGCGGACATCATGACCCTGCAGGCGGGCCAGACGGTCCGTCGCCTGGACATGCAGGGCGACACGGGTCTGGTCTCCGCCACCGTCGACCGGGTCACGGTGGACCGGGTCAGCGGCATGCCGGTCACCAAGGAGGAGAACCCGGACGCGGTCAGCACCATCCAGACCTCGGCCACGGCTCCGCCGACGGAGATCCCGAACCGCGACGGTCTGCAGTACCGCTTCCCGTTCGGCACCGAGCAGAAGTCCTACCCGTACTTCGACCTCAATGCGCGCGAGACCTACCCGATCGACTACATCGACGAGACCGAGATCAACGGCGTCAAGGTCTACCACTTCCGGCACGAGATCGAGCCCGTCGACCTGTCCGCGGTCGATCCGTCGGTGCCGACCTACAAGCTGAGCCTGCCCGCCTCGACGTGGGGCGTCGAGGGCGGCGAGACGCCGGTGACCATGACCCGCTGGTACACCAACGTCCGTGACCTGTGGGTCGAGCCGGAGACCGGCGTCGTCATCAAGGGCCAGGAGCAGCAGTACCAGTACTACGCCCGCGAGGCGAGCCGTCCCGAGGTGACGGTGCTGCAGGTGTCCCTGCCGTTCAACGAGGACACCATCGAGTTCCAGGTGGAACAGGCCAAGAACGGTATCGACACCCTGAACCTGTTCGGTCGCACCGTGCCGATCATCCTCGGCATCCTCGGCCTGCTCGCGCTGATCGCCGGCATCGTGCTCGGCCTGCGCGGCGGCAGCGGCCGCACCGGCCGTCCCGTCGCCGCGACGGGCGGCCCGACCGCACCGGCCGGACCGGCCCACGCCGCCCCGGCCCAGCGCGACTGGACCAGCGACCGCACCGAGGAGATCCCCCGCACGGACGCTCCCCCGCAGCAGCGGGACTGGACCACCGACCAGACGCAGGAGATCCCGCGCACCGACCTGCGCAAGGAACCGCCGCAGCAGTAGGTAGCAGTAGGTACCCGGCCGATGCCCCTCCCGATCGGGAGGGGCATCGGCGTGTGGACTCCCGATCGGGAGGGCGTCGGCGTGTGACCGAATGTGACATCGCGTCGGTTGGATCGAACCGATGTCACATTCGGCCCGACGGGGCGGGCCGCGTATCCGGCCCGACGGTGCGGGCGGCGCGCACGGCGAGGACGGAGACCACCGCGGCCGTCGTCGCCGCGACGGCCACAGCGACGAGCACGAACTGCCTCGTGGTGGTGGCGACGGTGAGCATGAGGGCAGCCTCCACCGCGAGACCGACCCACGCGACGGCCGCGAGGTGGGTGCGTTCGCCCGCGATCGCGGACAGCAGTGCGCCCTGCAGGACCGCCAGGCACGCGCCCTGCAGGGCGAACAGCCACAGCAGCGACTGCACCGGGGCGTAGGCGTCACCGACGAGCAGCGGCACGAGCGGCGCGCCCACGGCTGCGCCCGCGACGAGCGCCGCACCGATCCCGACGAGGACGGTCAGGGCCGAGCGGACCGCGGCCGCGGACTGGGCGGGGTCGGCCATCCGCGGGTACAGCACCACCCCGACCGCCTGCGGCAGCCAGAACGCGACTTTCGTCGCGACGGCGCCGAGCGCATACAATCCCGCGTCCTGCGGGTCGAGGACGGTGCGGGCGAGCAGCAGATCCAGCGACGTCAGGGCGATCAGCGCCAGCTGCACCTGGGAAGCGCGCAGCACCGCGAGCACGCCGACCGCCGGGGCGGTCCCGGATCCGGGCCCCGCCGGGGAGCGCGACACGAGCGTGGCGGCCGCGGCCGCGACGAACCCGGTGCCGACCGCGCCGGCGAACAGGGCCGCCCCCGGTCCGCCGCCGACGGCGAGCACCGCGACGGCGGGCACGACCTTCGCCACGCCGGCCGCGGCGAGGACGACGCTGAGCGCGCCGAACCGTCCCCGGCCTTGCAGCAGGCCCTGTTCGGTGGCGAGCAGCACGAGCAGGGGTGCGGTGACGAGCGAGCCGAGGGCACCGGCGACGCTGGTGTCGAGGGCCCACGCGACGAGGGGCACGACGGCGAGCGCGACGAACCCGGCGAGGCCGGCGCAGCGATAGCCGAGACGGCGCAGGGCCGCGGTGCCGGCACCGCGCACGGTCTCCCGGGCGACGACGGTCTGCAGGGCGAGCGCCGGCACGGCCAGGACCAGCTGGGCGGCCAGCAGACTGGCGAACTCCCCGTATCCCGCGGGTCCGAGCCACTGGGCCGCCGGCAGGTGCAGCAGATAGGACGCCAGGTTGGCGGTCATGGCACCGGCGGTCACCATCGTCATCCCGGCGACGGCGGTTCCGGTGGCCGGGCGCGGCATCTCAGGTCGCGGCATCGGACCATGGTTGCACGCGGCGGGTGCGGGCGACGAGGCGCGGGACACCGGCGCGAGATGGGTATTGTGCGGCCATGCCCAGGCCGGTGTCGCTGCGTCCCGCTGTCCCGGCCCTCTACAGCCTCGCGCTGGCGGCCGTGGTGCTCGGGCCGCTGCTCACCTCCCCCGGCTACCTGCTGTTGCGCGACGCGGTGAGCACCCCGCGGTCGTTTCCGACGGACTCGGCGCTGGGTCTGACCGATGCCGCGGCGCGGGCCGTCCCGCAGGACGCGTTGCTGGCGGCGGCGAGTTCGGTGGCGGACGGCGGCCTGGTGGTGACGGCGTTGCTCACCGGCGCCCTGTGGGCGGCCGGCTGGGGCAGCGCCCGGCTGGTGGCGGTGCTGTTGCCGACGGCCGGGCTGCCGGCCCGGCTGGTGGCGGCGACGGTGGGCGTGTGGAACCCGTACGTGGCGGAGCGGCTGCTGCAGGGGCACTGGAGCCTGCTGGTGGGCTACGCGGCGCTGCCGTGGACGGTGGTGGCCGCCGTGGCGGTGCGGCGGGGCGACCGCTCCGGGTGGCCGTCGCTGGCGGTGTGCCTGGGCGTGGCGGGCCTGACCCCGACGGGTGCGCTGCTGGCGTCGGGGACGGCGCTGGCCGTGCTCGCGCCCCCGGGCGGGCGGTCCCGGCGGGTGCCGCGGCTGGCCGGCGCGGTGGCGCTGGCGGGTGCGGTGGCGGCGCCGTGGCTGGTGGCGACGGCCGTCTCCGGCGGCGCGGGCGACGGATCGGATCCGGCGGGGGTGCGCGCCTTCGCGGCACGGGCCGAGCCCGCGCTGGGCACGCTCGGCAGCGTGGCGGGGCTCGGCGGCATCTGGAACGCCGACGCGGTGCCCGCGTCGCGGACGACGGTGTGGGCGCTGGTCGGTACTGCGGCGCTGCTGCTGGTGGTGGTGTGCGGGGTGCCGGCGCTGTGGCGGCGACGGCGCAACCCGGTGCTCGGCGTGCTGACGGCGCTGGCCGCGGTCGCGGTGCTCGGTCCCGCCCTCGCGGCGACGGGGCCGGGGCTGCGGGCCGGGGAGTGGGCGATGGTGCACGTCCCGGGTGCGGGTCTGCTGCGCGACACGCAGAAGTGGGTGGCCTGGGCGGTGCCGCTGTACGCGCTGGCCGCCGCGGCGGGGGTCGGCACGTTGCGGACGCGTTTCGGCGGGCGGGCCGGCGTCTGGGCCACGGCGACCGCGCTGGCGGTGCTGCTGGCCCTTCCGGACCTGGCGTGGGGCGTGGGCGGGCGCGTACGCCCGGTGCAGTATCCGGACGCGTGGCAGCGGGTCGCGGCGACGGTGCCGCCCGGCGACGGCGATGTGGCGGTGCTGCCGGCGGGTATGTTCCGGCGATTCGAGTTCAGTGGCGCCGCACCGGTTCTCGATCCGGCCCCCCGGATGCTGCGCGCCGACGTGCTGCAGTCCGGGGAGCTGATCGTCGCCGGCGGCACCGTCGCCGGCGAGGGCCGGGGGGCCGCGGAGGTGGAACGCCTGCTGCTGGCGGGCGCGGCGCCGGCCGACCTCGCGGCCCACGGCGTGGGGTGGGTGCTCGTCGAGCACGGCACGCCCGGGGATCTCGGCGACTCGGCCCGCACGCTCGAGCAGCTCGAGCCGGTGGTCACCGACGCCGCGCTGTCGCTGTACCGGGTGCGCGGGGTCGCCGGGACCCGGTCGGACGACCGGACGGCGGCGATCGCCGCGCACGCGCTGTGGGCGGCGGTG
This sequence comes from Rhodococcus ruber, assembly GCF_016804345.1. NCBI lineage: Bacteria > Bacillati > Actinomycetota > Actinomycetes > Mycobacteriales > Nocardiaceae > Rhodococcus > Rhodococcus ruber. Next base: position 5,096,694 of record NZ_CP044211.1, read on the forward strand.
TCAGCAGGCGGGCTCGTGGGCCTGCTGGTCCTGCGACGGCGCGTCCGGCGCCGCGAGCACGACGGCGGCCTGCGCGGGGCGCGGGAACAGTCCTGAGACGCGGTGGCCCGCGGCCGTCGCGGCGAGCACCTCGTGCACCCCGTCGCCGGTCGCGGACCAGGAGAACTCGGCGGCGCGCACCCGGGCCTTGCCGCCGAGGGTGCGGCGGCGGTCGGCGTCGGCGAGCAGGTCGGCCACGGCACCGGTGAGCTCGTCCGGGGAGTCGACGAGCACGCCGGTGACGCCGTCGATGATCGAGTCGGTCAGGCCCTTGGAACTGCGGTAGCCGATCGTGGGCACACCGTGCTGGGCGGCCTCGACCACGGCGAGCCCCCACCCCTCCTTGCGGGACGGCATCACGTGCACCCAGGATCGGGCGAGCAGTTCGTGCTTGCGGTCCTCGGCGACGTGGCCGTGGAAGGTGACGGCGTCGGTGATGCCGAGGTCGGCGGCGGCTGCGCGCAGGTTCCGTTCCCACCAGCCGCCGCCGATGACGTCGAGGTGCAGGCCGGGGACGCGGTCGCGCAGCGCGGCGACGGCGACGAGGGCGTCCTCGATCTGCTTGTGCGGTACGAGCCGCGACAGCACGCACACGGTGGGATGCGCGGTGCGGGTGTGTTCGTCGCCGGGTTCGACGCCGGCGGGGACGGCGTCGGCACCGTTGCGCACGACGGCGATGCGGTCGCGGTCGACCCCGAGGGCCATGAGCTCGTCGGCGGACGGCAGCGACACGGTCAGGTACTGGTCGTCGCGGTGCACGCGCGGCGACAGCGTGGACTCGATCCACCAGCCCAGGGCGGCCATGACGCGCCCGGCGACGGGCCACTGCTCGCGGTGGCAGTGGTGCACGAGCACGGTCACGGGCGCCCCGGCGACGAGCCGGGAGAAGAACGGGATGCCGTTCTGGGTGTCGATCACGGCGTCGGGCCGGAGGTGACGCAGCGGGCCGACGCCGAGACGGCCGGCGGCGATCGCGGCGAGGGCCCGGGGATAGACGGTGAGCCGTCCGCCGCCGCGGCTGACGGTGACGCCGTCGATCTCGTCGCGGCGGGGGGCACCGGGGTAGGCGGCGGTGCGGAGGGTGACGCGGATGCCGCGCGCGGCGAGCTGGGCTCCGACCTGCTCGAGGTACCGTTCGCTGCCTCCGCCCTGGGGGTGCCCGGTATCGCGCCAGCACAGCAACAGAACCTCGCGCACGTGGCGACCCCCTGTGGTTCGTCGTCGACGGATGTATCCCGGAACACACTAACGGGTGCAGGGGCACCCGCGGTGGAGGGTTACCGGCGGGTAGTGCAGTGCGGGGGCCGCTATGGTTGCTCCTCGTGGTTGTTCCGACCCTGCCCGTTCCCCCGGTGGCCCGCACCTTCGCCCGGCGCGCCACCCTGCGCCGATCCGTCGGGCTGCTCGGCGACTTCCGGCACGAGCAGTCCGCACCCGAGCTGTTCTACGGGGCGCTCGCGCGCGACACCGTCGACCTGATCGGTGACCTGTACGCGGACCTGACCGACCGGGACCTCACCGGCACGACCGTCGTCGACGTCGGGGGCGGACCGGGATACTTCGCGGAGGTGTTCGGCGCGGCGGGTGCCCGCTACGTGCCGGTCGAGCCGGATCCGTCGGAGATGCACGCGGCCGGCCTCGCCGTGGGCGGGTCGGTCCGCGGCTCGGGCCTCGCGCTGCCGCTGCGCACGGGGTCGGTGGACGTGTGCTTCTCGTCGAACGTCGCCGAGCACGTGGCGCAGCCGTGGGTGATGGCCGAGGAGATGCTGCGGGTGACGCGGCCGGGCGGGCTGACGGTGCTGTCGTACACGCTGTGGTGGGGTCCGTTCGGGGGGCACGAGACCGGCCCGTGGCACGCGTTCGGCGGTGAGTACGCGGCCCGGCGGTACGCCCGCCGGCACGGCCGGGAACCGAAGAACCGGTACGGGGTCTCGTTGTTCGAGGTGGGCTGCCGCGACGGGCTGCACTGGGCACGGTCGACGCCGCACGGGGAGCTGCTGGCCGCGTTCCCCCGGTACCACCCGCACTGGGCGTGGTGGCTGGTTCGGGTCCCCGCGCTACGGGAGTTCCTGGTCAGCAACCTGGTGCTCGTGCTGCGCCGGCGCTGATGGTCGCGCTCGCCCTCGACGTCGGCGGCACCAAGATGGCCGCCGCCCGCGTTCGCGCCGACGGCACGCTCGACCCACCGCGGACGGTGCCGACGCCCGTGCACGGGGTGTGGGCGGCGTGCGCGCAGCTGCTGCGGCAGGTCGCCGCGGGGGACGAGGTGACCGCCGTCGGGATCGCCAGTGCCGGCCCGGTCGACACCGGCGCCGGCTCGGTGGCGCCGATCAACATCGGCGAGTGGGCGCGCGGCTTCGATCTGGCCGATGCCGTGCGCGGACTGTTCCCGCGCGCGGGGGTGCGGCTCGCGGTCGACGGGGCCGCGGCCGCGCTGGCCGAGCACCGGCTCGGGGCGGGCCGGGGTACGGCCGACCTCGTCGCTGTGGTGGTCTCGACCGGCATCGGCGGTGGTCTGGTGCTGGACGGCCGGATTGCCGGGGGCCGGACCGGCAACGCGGGCCACATCGGGCACATGGTGTCGAGCGTGGGTACCGAGGCGTGTGCGTGCGGGGGCGCCGGGTGCGTGGAGACCGTGGCGAGCGGGCCCGCCGCGGTGCGGTGGGCGCGGGGGCACGGCTGGTCCGGTGCCGACGGTGCGGCGCTGGCCCGCGACGCGGGGGCGGGCGATCCTGTCGCGGTGGCGGCGCTGGGACGGGCGGGGACGGCCCTGGGGGAGGTGATCGCGTCGGCCGCGGCGCTGGTCGACGTGGACCTCGTCGTGGTCGGCGGGGGATTCGCGCAGGCCGGCGCGCCGCTGTGGCGGCCGATGCGCGCGGCCGCGGCCCGGCACGCCCGGCTGCCGTTCCTGTCCGGGCTGCGGCTCGTCCCGGCGCGGCTCGCCGCCGCGGGAACCCTGACGGGCGCCGGGCTCCTCGCCGTCGCGGGCTGAGCTTCGACGCGAATCGCCCGCGCCGCGGCCCCTTCCCGCGTCACAATACGAGGGTATTGCCCTCGGGACGGGAGCGGCCATGACGCCTTTCCAGCGCTACATCGCCGAGGAGATCGCGGTGGACCACGCCGACGGTCTGCTCACCCGCCGCGAGGCGCTGCGCCGGCTGGGGCTGATGGGGCTGAGCCTCACCGCGGCATCCGCCCTGCTGGCGGCCTGCTCGAACGAAAACGGTTCGACCGTAACACCTTCCAGCCCTTCTGGGGCGGCTTCCGCATCCCCGGACCGGACACCGCCGGGTAGCGCGACGGCCGTTGCGACGGAGCCGATCACGTTCCCCGGCCCGGAAGGACGGACGCTGCAGGGCGCATGGGCGCCGGCGGCGGAGCCCCGGGGTGCCGTGCTCGTGATCCACGAGAACAAGGGACTCAACGATCACATCCGCTCGGTGGCCGGGCGCCTGGCCGGGGCCGGCTACTCGGCGCTCGCGATCGACCTGCTCTCCGAGGAGGGGGGCACGGCCGTGTTCACGGACCCGGCGCAGGCCACGGCGGCACTGAGTACCGTTCCGCCGCAACGGTTCTCCCAGGACATGCGGTCGGGCATCGACGAGCTGACCCGGCGGGTGCCGGATCGGGGCGTCGGGGCCGTGGGGTTCTGCTTCGGCGGCGGCATGACGTGGCTGCTGCTGACGACCGGCGACCCGCGCGTCGCGGCGGCCGTCCCGTTCTACGGACCGCTGCCCGACGCTGCCGACTTCGCCGGCTCCCGAGCCGCCGTCCTCGCGATCTACGCCGAACTCGACCAGCGCGTGAACGCCTCGCGGGACGCGGCGACCGCGGCGCTCGAGCGGGCGGGCCTGGCGCACGAGGTGGTCACCTACCCCGGCGCCGACCACGCCTTCTTCAACGACACCGGCCCCCGGTACAACGCGGACGCGGCCGCGGGAGCGTACGACCGGATGCTCGCCTGGTTCGGGACTCACCTGGGGTGACCCCTTCCGAAAACTTGTAACGTGTTCTAGTGTTCGAGGTCACAGTCCCGGTGGCCGGAAGGAGAGCGCGTGAGCATCGATCCTGCCGCGTCGACGTCCGGCGCCGCCGGCCACGACGCCGAGGTCGCGCGGCCCAGCGACTCCCGGCGCGATCCCGAGCAGGTCCGGGAGAACCTGCGATCGTGGCTCGCGACGAAGGTGACCGACCCGGTCGTCGAGAACGTGCACATCCCCGAGACCACCGGCATGTCCAGCGAGACGCTCCTGTTCGACGCCCGCTGGGACGGCACCGACCGTCCGCTGGTCGCCCGCGTCGCCCCGGCCGAGACCGCCGTGCCCGTCTTCCCCACCTATGACCTCGAGGGCCAGGCCCGTGTCATGCGCGCCGTCGCCGAGCACTCCCGCGTCCCCGTCCCGGCCGTGCACTGGTACGAACCCGACCCCGCCCCGCTCGGGGCCCCGTTCTTCGTCATGACCCGCGTCGCCGGTCGCGTACCGCCGGACGTCATGCCGTACAACTTCGGCTCCTGGGTCACCGAGGCCGGCGACACCGAGCGCGCCGCCATGCAGGACGCCTGCGTCGAGGTGCTCGCCGGTGTCCACGACGTCCCGCCGGCGAGCGCCGGGCTGGGACCGGCCGGCACCGTCGCCGACGCCGTCCGGGCGCACCTGGAGCGTCAGCGCGCCTACTACGAATGGACCACCCGCACCGGCGGCCCCCGCTCCCCGCTCGTCGAGCGGGCGCTCACCTGGCTCGACGCCCACCGTCCCGACGACCCCTCCCCCGCGGTGCTGTGCTGGGGCGACGCGCGGATCGGCAACATCCTCTTCGACGGGTTCCGGCCCGTCGCGGTGCTCGACTGGGAACTGGCCACCCTCGGCGCCCGCGAGATGGACCTGGCCTGGATGACGTTCCTGCACCGGTTCTTCGAGGACATCGCCGCCTCCGCCGGGCTCCCGGGTCTGCCGGGCTTCCTGCGTCTCGACGACGTCGCGCGCACGTACGCGCAGCGCACCGGTCACGTCCCGCGCGACCTGCACTTCTACACCGTCCACGCGGCGCTGCAGCACGCGATCATCATGCTGCGCATCCACACTCGCGCGGTGCACTTCGGGCAGGCGCAGCCACCCCACGACCCCGACGACGCGATCATGCACCGCGCCACCCTCGAGGCGATGCTCGACGGCACCGACCGGCAGGGGTCGGCGTCGTGAGCTCCCTGTCCCCCCTGGACGACTACCCCGTCCACCAGACGGCCGAACCGATCCGGCGCGTCGCGACGTCCGACCGCAACTTCTACGACCGGTACTACTTCAACTGCTACCCCGCCGACACCGCCGACCTGTTCCTGATCGTCGGCATGGGCCAGTACCCGAATCTCGGTGTGGCCGACGGTTTCGCGGTGCTGCGCCGCGGCGACGACCACCTCGTCGTCCGGGCGTCGAAGGCACTGGGCACCGATCGGACCGACACGGCCGTCGGACCGCTGCGCGTCGAGGTGCTCGAGGGGCTGCGGCGGCTGCGGGTGGTCCTCGAACCCGGCCACGCCGAGACCGCCGACCTCTCCTTCGATCTCACCTTCGAGGGCACCGTCCCGGCCACCGAGGAGACACCGCAGCGACTGCGCCAGCTCGAGCGCGTCGTCATGGACACGTCACGGTTCGTCCAATCCGGCCGATGGTCGGGCACCCTCACGGTCGACGGGCAGACGCGGCACGTGGATCCGCGCACGTGGCTCGGCAACCGCGACCGCTCGTGGGGCGTGCGCCCGGTCGGGGAACCGGAGCCGCCCGGACGCAAGGCGCACGAGGGCACGCCCGGCTTCTTCTGGATCTACTCGGTGATGCAGTTCGAGAACGACACGCTCGTCACGATCGTGCAGGAGGACGACCAGGGTCGGCGTCTGGTCGAGGAGGCGATCCGGATCCGGCCCGGCGCCGAGCCCGAGTGGCTGGGCCGGCCGGAGCACCGGCTGGTGTTCGCGCCGGGCACCCGCAACGTCACGGGGGCGGTGCTGACGTTCCACCGGCCCGGGTCCGAGGTCGTGACCGTCGACTGCGAACTGCTGGTGCCGAACCTGCTCGCCGTCGGTACCGGCTACGGGCTCGAGCAGGACTGGCGGCACGGCATGTGGCAGGGCGAGCTGGTGGTGCAGGCGCTGCGCCGCGACGTCCGCGAGATCGACCCGGCGTTGCTGCTGTTCTGCCCCACCGACCATCTCGCGCGGTTCCGGATCACCGGGTCGGACGCCGTCGGCACGGGACTGTTCGAGGTCGCCGTGATCGGACCGCACCGGCAGTACGGCTTCACCGGGTTCGTCGACACCCACCCCGCCCGGTCGGACAAGTGCGCAACCGAAGATCGTTGAGGAAAGGTGACATGACCGATTACGACAAGCTCTTCATCGGCGGACGCTGGGCCGCCCCATCCACCGACGAGCGCCTCGAGGTGTTCTCGCCGGCCACCGAGGAACGCGTCGGTTCCGTGCCGGTCGCCGGGCCGCAGGACATCGACGCCGCCGTCGCCGCCGCCCGTCGCGCCTTCGACGACGGACCGTGGCCCCGCACCTCGCCGTCCGAGCGCGCCCAGGTGCTCGCCAAGGCCGCCAAGCTGATCGAGGAACGCAGCGCCGACCTTGCGGCGTCGCTGTCCGCCGAGATGGGCCAGCCGCCGGCCTCGGTGCAGATGATGCAGGTGACGCCGTCGCTGGCGACGATCAACTATTATGCGGGCCTTGCCGATTCGTTTCCGTGGACGGAGGAGCGCACCGGCGCCTTCGGACGCTCCCGGGTGACGCGTGAACCCGTGGGCGTGGTCGCCGCCGTCATCGCGTGGAACGTGCCGCTGTTCCTGATGATCAACAAGCTCGGCCCGGCCCTGCTCGCCGGCTGCACCGTCGTGCTCAAGCCCGCGCCCGAGTCGCCACTGACCACCAACGCGGTCGCCGAGATCTTCGCCGAGGCGGGCCTGCCCGAAGGCGTGCTCTCCCTCGTCCCGGGCGGCGCCGAGACCGGTGAGTACCTCGTCGCGCATCCGGACATCGACAAGATCACCTTCACCGGCTCGACCGCCGTCGGCAAGCACATCGGCGAGATCGCAGCACGCAACCTCACCCGCTGCTCACTCGAGCTCGGCGGCAAGTCCGCCGCCATCGTCCTCGAGGACGCCGACCTCGACTCGACGATCGCGATGCTCGTGATGTCCGGCCTGATGAACACCGGGCAGGCCTGCGTCGGCCAGACCCGCATCCTCGCGCCGCGCTCGCGCTACGACGAGGTCGTCGAGAAGATGGTGGCGACCGCCGCGTTCTTCCCCGTCGGCATGCCCGACGACGCGGCGGCGCAACTCGGACCGCTGATCTCCGCGAAGCAGCGCGACCGCGTCGAGGGCTACATCGCCACGGGCAAGGAGGAAGGCGCGCGACTGGTGCTCGGCGGCGGCCGGCCCGCAGGCCTGGACAAGGGGTACTTCGTCGAACCGACGATCTTCGCGGACGTCGACAACTCCATGACCATCGCGCGCGAGGAGATCTTCGGCCCCGTGCTGTGCGTGATCCCCTACGACAGCGTGGACGAGGCGATCAAGATCGCCAACGACTCCGACTACGGCCTCGCCGGCTCCGTCTACACCACCGACGTCGACAAGGGCCTCGAGGTGGCGTCGCGGGTGCGCACCGGCACCTACGGCATCAACTGGTACGCCTTCGATCCGGGCTCACCGTTCGGCGGCTACAAGAATTCCGGCATCGGACGGGAGAACGGCCCCGAGGGCGTCGAGGCGTTCTGCGAGACCAAGTCGGTGCTGTACCCGCCCGGCTACGGCGCCTGACGGACTCTCGCGGGCTTCGGCCGAATGTCACATCGCGTCGATCGAATCGACCCGATGTGACATTCGGCCGTCACGCGACCTGCGGCCGTCACGCGGCGGCAGACGTCAGATGTACATCGCGGGATCGATGTAGCACGCCGGGTCGACGAGTTCCTCGTGCGACTTGCGGGGCCGGATCGTCGCCGGGATGCCGACGGCGATCGAGTCGGCGGGGACGTCGCGCGTGACGACCGCGTTCGCGCCGATCGCGACGTCGTCGCCGATCACCACCGGCCCGAGGACCTTCGCCCCCGCGCCGATGGTGACCCGATTGCCGATGGTCGGGTGCCGCTTGGTCCGTGCCAGCGACCGCCCGCCGAGCGTGACGCCGTGATAGATCATCACGTCGTCGCCGATCTCGGCGGTCTCCCCGATCACCACGCCCATGCCGTGGTCGACGAAGAATCGCCGGCCGATCGTCGCGCCGGGGTGGATCTCGATGCCCGTGAGGAAGCGGGTGAACTGCGCCAGGACGCGAGCCGGTCCCCGCAGCGCCGGTCGCGCCCACATCCGGTGTGCCAGCCTGTGCGACCAGATCGCGTGCAGGCCCGAGTACACGAGGGCGTTCTCCATGTCACCACGCGAGGCCGGATCGTGGCCCCGGGCCGCCTGCAGGTCTTCCCGGAGGGTGCGCAGAACACTCACGATTCGTTCAGTCCCGGATGTGCTCGAACAGCGGAGTGGAGATGTACCGCTCGCCGAAGTCGCAGACCACGGCGACGATGAGCTTGCCGGCGTTCTCCGGGCGCTTCGCCAGTTCCAGCGCCGCCCACACGATCGCGCCGGACGAGATGCCGCCGAGGATGCCCTCCTGCGTACCGAGATCCCGGCCCACGCGCACGGCGTCGTCGAACGAGACGTCGACGATCTCGTCGTAGACCGCGCGATCGAGCACGTCGGGCACGAAGTTCGCGCCGATGCCCTGGATCTTGTGCGGGCCCGGCTGCCCGCCGGTGAGGATCGGCGAATCGATGGGCTCGACGCCGACGATCTTCACCTCCGGCTTGTATTCCTTGAGCCTGCGGCCCGCACCGGTGATGGTGCCGCCGGTGCCGATGCCGGCGACGAAGATGTCGACCTCCCCGCCGGTGTCCTTCCAGATCTCCTCACCGGTGGTGTTGTAGTGGATCTCCGGGTTCGCCGGGTTCGCGAACTGGCGGGCGAGGATCGCGTTCTCGGTCTTCGCGACGATCTCCTCCGCCTTCGACACCGCCCCGGCCATGCCCTCGGAGCCGGGGGTCAGGACGATCTCGGCGCCGAACGCACGCAGCATCACCCGCCGCTCGGTGGACATCGTCTCGGGCATCGTCAGGATGACCTTGTAGCCGCGCGCGGCACCGACCATCGCCAGCGCGATGCCGGTGTTGCCGCTGGTGCCCTCGACGATCGTCCCCCCGGGCCGCAGCTCGCCGGACTTCTCGGCCGCGTCGATGATCGCCACGCCGATCCGGTCCTTGACGCTGTTGGCCGGGTTGTAGAACTCGAGTTTGACCGCGACCTGGGCGTCGAGCCCCTCGGTCAGCCGGTTCAGCCGCACGATCGGGGTTCGCCCGACCAGCTCGGTGACATTGTTGTAGATACCGCTCATGGGCCCGATCCTCCTCCCGGTCGCAGTGCCGACCGGATTGGTTCCGTCGTCACCTATTGCATCATTCCGCCGGATGCCCGATTCACGTGGGGAGCCGCACAGCGTGCCACCGCGAACCCGTCGCCGCGGAACGGACCGAATGTCACATGGCTTCGATCGAATCGAACCCATGTGACATTCGGTCCGTGGGCCGGGCGAACGATGTCGGAAACGTCCAATACTGCGGACGGTGACGACGCGAGACTGGTCGCATGACGCATTCCGTGAAACCGATTCCCACCGGCTACACCGCCCTCACCCCGTTCCTCGTCGTGGACGGTGCGGCCCGCGCCGTCGAGTTCTACCGCACCGTGTTCGGTGCCGAGGTCGTCGATCGCACCGACGGGCCCGACGGCACGATCGCGCACGCCGAACTGGACTTCGGCAGCGGCCGGCTCCAGCTGAGCGACCCCGCGCCGGCCATGGGCCTGCGCGCCCCGGACGGGACGAACGTCGTCGACCACTCCTACGTGCTGTACTGCACCGACGTCGACACGACGTTCACCCGCGCCGTCGAGCAAGGGGCGCAGGTCTTCGAGGAACCGTCGACATTCGTCACCGGCGACCGGTTCGGGACGATCCTCGACCCGTTCGGGCACCGGTGGGCGATCATGACGCGGGTCGAGGACGTCGCGCCCGAGGAGGCACGACGTCGCATCGACGAATGGCTCACGAGCCGGTCGTCCTGAGCAACCGGCACCCTGAAACGCCGAATGTCACATCGGATCGATCCAAGCGATCCGATGTGACATTCGGTCGGTCAGGCGTCAGCCGAGGCGCTGCTTCAGGGCCTCGAACTCGTCACGGATGCCGGAGGGCACCTTCTCACCGAGGAATTCGAAGTACTCCTCGATCAGGGGCAGCTCTTCCTTCCACTCCGCCACGTCGACCTTCAGGGCCTCGTCGACGTCGTCGCGGTCGACGTCGAGGCCCTCGAGATCGAGGTCCGCCGCCGACGGCACGAAGCCGATCGGCGTGGACTGGGCACCGGCCCGGTGCTCGATACGGTCGACGATCCACTTGAGCACACGGGAGTTCTCCCCGAAGCCCGGCCACAGGAAACGGCCGTCGTCACCGCGACGGAACCAGTTCACGTAGAAGATCTTCGGCAGCTTGTCCGAGTCGGCGGACTTGCCGATGTTGATCCAGTGGTTCAGGTAGTCGCCGGCGTTGTACCCGATGAACGGCAGCATCGCCATGGGGTCACGACGGACGGTGCCGACCTTGCCCTCCGCGGCGGCGGTCTGCTCGGACGACAGCGTCGCGCCGAGGAAGGTGCCGTGCTGCCAGTCGAGGGACTCGCTCACCAGCGGCACGGTCGTCTTGCGGCGACCGCCGAACAGGATCGCGGAGATCGGCACGCCCTGCGGATCGTCCCACTCGGGGGCGAGGATCGGGCACTGCGACATCGGGGTGCAGTACCGCGAGTTCGGGTGCGCGGCCGGGGTGCCGGACTCGGGCGTCCAGTCGTTGCCCTTCCAGTCCGTGAGGTGCTGCGGATCGCCCTCGAGCCCCTCCCACCACACGTCGCCGTCGTCGGTCAGCGCGACGTTGGTGTACAGCGTGTTGCCGGCCTCCATCGTCTTCATGGCGTTGGGGTTGGAGCCGTGGTTGGTGCCGGGCGCGACGCCGAAGAAGCCGTACTCCGGGTTGACCGCGTACAGGCGGCCGTCCTCACCGAAGCGCATCCAGGCGATGTCGTCGCCGAGGGTCTCGGCGCGCCAGCCCGGGATGGTCGGCTGGATCATCGCAAGGTTGGTCTTGCCGCAGGCGCTGGGGAACGCGGCCGCGATGTAGTAGGCCTTGTCCTCCGGCGAGATCAGCTTGAGGATCAGCATGTGCTCGGCGAGCCAGCCCTCGTCGTGCGCCATGGCCGACGCGATCCGCAGCGAGTAGCACTTCTTGCCGAGGAGGGCGTTGCCGCCGTAGCCGGAGCCGTAGCTCCAGATCTCGCGGTCCTCCGGGAAGTGGGTGATGTACTTGGTGTCGTTGCACGGCCACGGCACGTCCTTCTGGCCGGGCTCGAGCGGCGCACCCACGGAGTGCAGGGCCTTGACGAACGGCTTGTCGGTGCCCAGCTTCTCCAGAGCCGCGGCACCCATGCGGGTCATGATCCGCATGGAGACGACGACGTACTCCGAGTCGGTGATCTCGACGCCGAGCTTCGGGTCGTCCGCGCCGAGCGGGCCCATGCAGAACGGCACCACGTAGAGGGTGCGTCCGCGCATGCTGCCGCGGTACAGCTCGGTCATGGTGGCCCGCATCTCGGCCGGATCCATCCAGTTGTTGGTCGGTCCGGCATCGACCTCGTTGCGCGAGCAGATGAAGGTGCGCGACTCGACGCGCGCGACGTCCGACGGGTCGGAGTTACCCAGGAAGGAATTGGGCTTCTTCTCGTCGTTGAGGCGGGTGAAGGTCCCCGCCTCGACCAGCTGGGTGGTCAGCCGGTCCCATTCCTCGTCGGACCCGTCGGCCCAGACGACCCGGTCCGGCTGAGTGAGTTCGGCGACCTCCTGGACCCATGCGAGCAGCTCGGCATGCTGGGTCGGGGGTGTGCCGTCGGTGCCGTTCAGACCGGGAATGGTCACTGAGGTCATCAAACTCTCCTGGGGTGCGCCGGAACCGGATCCCTCCCCCGACCTGCGACGAACCGTCCCAGGGACCAGCGGCGGACCCGGACTCCCCCTCTCGGCAGGGGTACCACCCGCTTCCTCCGTGGCCGAACGGACGAGGCGGGCGCCGGATGTCCTATTCATAGAGGTTAACGCCGGACTTCGGGGTGATGGCAATCGGGGCCGGTCGGAAATGTCACAGAAACGATTCAGAGGGGCGACAGCGTACCCGCATCACACCCTCCCGGCACAGGCGATTTGCCTCACTTTCCCCCGTCCAGGTGACCTTCGTCAATCCGGGTCCAGGACTCTGCCCCGTCGACGTCGCGCCGGAACTGCCACACGCCGAACCGTCCGTCGTCGCCGAGTTCGGTGACCCGGTCGAACCAGCCGTCGGCGTCGGTGTCCGAGGCGACGACGAGAGCCTCCGCGGTGGTGAACGTGACGGTCTCGGGCAACCCGTCGCCGTCGACGTCCACGGCCGGGGGCAGCGCACCCGGACCGGCCGGGTCGAGCAGCGCCGGGGCCAGTCCCGGGACGAACGCCGGACGTCCCGGGGCGGGTGGGTCGGGTTCCCCGTCGTCGATACCGATCGAACCGTCCACCATCGTGCGCTCCTCACTCCCGCGTCACACCGTCGGACGCCGTCATCGCGTTGGACGCGCCCGCCCGGCCTCCGGTTCCCGCCCGGGCGAGTACCGCGAGATCGCGCTCGCAGGCCACCAGCTTCCCGGCCCGGTCCTCGGCGCGACGTCGCAGTTCGTCGTCGACGGCGGCGATGCGCTCCCGGGCGGCGGCGATCCGGGCGGCGCGCCCGGCGGCGACGGCGGCCCCGAGCCGCGCCTCGGCGTCGACGATCCGCTCGAGCGCGACTGCCTCGAGCTCGGCCCGCACGTCGACGAGTTCCTCGAGCGCCCACCGGCGCATCCGGTCCCGTTCGGCGAGCCGGCGCCGGATCCGCACCAGCCACCACGCCGCCGCCGCGCCGAGCAGCAGGCTCAGCGGTACCGTCGCCAGCTCGAGCCCGGGCACCAGGGACAGCGGGGACACCGCGACCCGCCCCAGCCCGGCCGCCGCCGAAGCACCGATCACCACGGTGAGGCGGTCCTCCACGGAACGTCGCGGGGACGGCGGCGCGAGACGCGGGGGCGCCACCGGCGGTCCGTCCGGTCGCTGTTCGGCCGGACCGATGCGGGCCAGCCGCGCGGTGACGACCGCATCCACCCGGACGTACAGGTCGCGCACCGCGTCGCCGAGCAGGTCCGGCACGCGCGCCGGGTCCACCGACTCGAGGGCGTCGCGGACCTCGGCGGACGCCGCCCGGACGGCCGCCGAGACGGCCTGTGCGGTGTCGAGACGGGCCCGTTGCAGCTCGGCGCGGAGACCGCCGTCGTCGGCGGGAGTGGACGCGCGCAGGCTCCACCGCGCCCGTTCGGCGCGCAGCGCCGCGGTGTCGTCGCCGGCGCGCAACTCGGCGGCCGCGCGGGCCACGAGGTGGCGGGTCTCGGCGACGACGGCGGTGCGCAGGGCCCGGTCCGTGTGCGGGCCCGCGACGAGCGCCGCTGTCAGGGCCTCGTGCAGGTCCACGATCCCGGATTCGAGCCGCAGCACCGCGCCCGCGTCGCCGCCGACGACGCGGGCGCGGGCGGCGAGCGACGTCCCGACGGGCAGCAGGGTCACCGGACCGAGCCAGGGCGCGTGCCGCTGCAGCAGCGCGACGTCCCGTTCGTGCACCTCCCGCCAGTCCGGGTGTGCGTCGATGCCGGTGAGGGCGCACACCACGCGGCCGGCGCCCCGTCCGGCGGACTCGAGGACGGCGAGTTCGGTCCGGCCGAGGTAGGCCGAGGCCTCGAACACCGTCAGCACGACGGTCGCGCGGCCGTCACGGACGTACTCCGGGGCCGCGTCGAGCGCGGAGAGTTCGTCGACGAGCGCTGCGCAAACGCAGCCGTCCACCCCGGCGACCCGGACCCGCGGCGGGCCCGACGGTGCGTGCAGCCGCGTCCATCCGTCCGGGTTCCAGCGGCGCACGACGTCGCCGACGTCGGCCGGGCTCATCACGCCGTCCCGAGGAGATCGTCGAGGGCGGCCTCGATGACGTCGCGGGCCCGCGGGCCGGCCGCGATGCCGGCCAGGTCGCGGGCGAGCGCGGCGGCCCGGCGGCGGCGCGCGGATCCGAGCCGGTCGGCCACCGCCGCCGGCGCCGACCCGGGCGCGAGGACCGGCCGTCGCACCTGCGCGGCGGCACGGGCGAACGCGGCGTCGGCGTCGTCGAGTCCCTCGGTCCGATCGAGCACGACGACGAGGCGCTCGTCGCGGCCCGGGACCGGTGCCGCCGGATCCGCGGAGCGGGCGAGGGCCGCCAGATCGGCGGGGTGTGCCCGCGCGGCGAGGACGAGGAGGACGACGTCCGCGTCGAGGACCGGTTCGGGCCGGTCCGGCGAGTCGAGTTCCGCGGCTTCGACGTGCGCGGCTTCGACGTGCGCGGCTTCGACGTGCGCGACCGTCGCGACCGCCGACTCGACGGCGGTGCGGAGGGTGGGACGGACCGCACCGCCGCGGCCGGCGATCTGCACCCGCAGCGGGGCGTCGTGCCGCTCGAGAGCGCACTGGGCCTGTCGGCCGGCTCCGGCGTCGAACCGGCCGATGTCCTCGACGATCTGCCGCCACCGAGCGTGCGCGGCCCCCGCATCCCCCACCATGACCACCCCCGTGTGTCGCCGCCGATTCTGGCAGAGGGGGCCGCCGACGGCAGCGGCCCGGGGCGGGGCACCCCGAGAAAACCCGGGACACCCCGAGAAAACCCAGGGCACCCTGAGAAAACACTGTGGTCACATCAGTCCCTCCTGCCACACACTCCGTCGATACGCGACAATGGTCGGGTGAACGACGCCGATCTGGACACGACCGAGACGCTGGAGCAGGGCCCGACCCGAGGAAACCGTCTGTACCCGCGGGTGACGAGTTTCCGCTCGCGGCGGGGTGCGCTGACGCTTCCGCAACAGGAGTCGTGGGACCGCTGCTGGCCCGAGCTGGGCCGCGACGTCGGCGACGACCGGCTCGACGTCGACGCCTGGTTCGGCCGTTCGGCTCCGGTCGTGCTGGAGATCGGCTCCGGCACCGGCACCGCCGCGGTGACGATGGCCCGCGCCGAACCGCACGTGAACCTCATCGCCGTCGAGGTCTACAAGCCCGGGATCGCGCAGACCCTGCAGCAGATCGAGCGCACCTACGACACCGACACGCCGATCCGGAACCTGCGGATCCTGCGCGGCGACGCCGTCGAGGTGCTCGAGCACATGGTGGCGCCCGAGTCGCTGACCGGAGTGCGGGTGTTCTTCCCCGACCCGTGGCCCAAGGCCCGCCACCACAAGCGCCGGCTCCTGCAGCCGCCGACGTTCGCCCTGATCGCGAGCCGGCTGCAGCCGGGTGGCGTGCTGCACGTGGCGACCGACCACGCCGAGTACGCCGAAGCCATCGCCGAGGCGGGCAACGCCGAGCCGTTGCTGACGAGCCTCGACTGGGACTCCCCCATCAGCCACGAACGCCCCGTCACGAAGTTCGAGGACAAGGCGCAGCGGGTGGGCAGCAGCATCACGGAGCTCGTGTGGGGGAAGATCAGGGCATGAGCGTCCACGAAGAACTGTCCGACGTGTCCGCGGCTCCCACGGCGGACGGCACCGAGCGGCGCGAGCGGGTGCTGCTCGTGTGGGACGCCCCGAACCTGGACATGGGTCTCGGTGCCATTCTGGGTGGCCGGCCCACCGCCGCGTACCGGCCGCGGTTCGACGCGCTCGGACGGTGGCTGCTCAGCCGCACGGCCGAACTCTCCCGCACCACGACGGCCACCCTCGAACCCGAGGCGACGGTGTTCACGAACATCGCGCCGGGCAGCGCCGACGTGGTGCGCCCGTGGGTCGAGGCGTTGCGCAACGTGGGTTTCGCGGTGTTCGCCAAGCCGAAGATCGACGAGGACAGCGACGTAGACTCCGACATGTTGCGGCACATCGCGCTGCGACGCAGTGAGGGTCTGGCGGGGGTGATGGTCGCCTCCGCCGACGGACAGGCGTTCCGGGAACCGCTCGAGGAGATCGCCGCCACCGGCGTGGCGGTGCAGGTCCTCGGTTTCCGCGAGCACGCCAGCTGGGCGGTCACGTCCGAGGTGCTCGACTTCCTCGATCTCGAGGACATCCCGGGGGTGTTCCGCGAGCCGCTGCCACGCGTGAGCCTGGACTCGCTGCCCGACGAGGGCGCCTGGTTGCAGCCGTTCCGACCGCTGTCCGCCCTGCTCGTGGGCCGCAAGAGCGTGGCCGAATAGGAGAGTTTCGTGTTCGACCGCTGGGGAGAGCTCGTCCACCGCGCGCGCTTCACCGTCATCGCGGTGATGGTCGCCGGTCTGCTCGGGCTCGCCGGGTACGGCGCGGGCCTGAGCGATCATCTCAGCCAGAGCGGCTGGGACGATCCCGGCTCGGAGTCCGTCGCCGCGGCGAAGCTGGCCGACGGAACCTTCGGCCGGGACACGAACGGCGACGTCCTCGCGTTGTACACGGCGCCGGAGGGCCGGACGGTCGACGATCCGGAGTTCGCGGCGAAGGTCAAGGACAGCCTGAACTCGCTGGTCGAGGACCACTCCGAGCAGATCCTGAAGATCAACGGCGCGTACTGGCCGACCAACGGGGCGCCCGCGGTGCCCGCCCTCGCGGACGAGTCCCGGCAGCACGCGGTGGCGTCGATCGCCATCGCCGGTGACAACGACACCGAGCTGACCAACAACTTCCGCGACGTGAAGGACGAGTTCCTCATCGACGGGGTCGACGTGCAGCTCGCCGGCCTGCAACCGATCTCCGGCGCCCTCAACGACACGATGGCGCAGGACATCAAGCGCATGGAACTGCTCGCCATTCCGGCGGTCGGCATCCTGCTGTTCTTCGTCTTCGGCGGCGTGATCGCGGCCGCGATGCCGCTGATCACCGGCGGACTGACGGTCGTCGCCGCCAACGGCATCGTGCGGCTCATCACGAACTTCACCGAGGTGAACTCGTTCGTCGCCCCGGTGGTGTCCCTGATCGGCCTGGGTCTGGCGATCGACTACGGCCTGTTCATGGTGTCCCGGTTCCGGGAGGAACTCGCCGAGGGTTACGCCACGCCCGCCGCGATCCGGCGCACGGTGATGACGGCGGGACGCACCGTGGTGTTCTCCGCCACGATGGTCGTCACCAGCCTCGGCGGCCTGCTGCTGTTCCCGCAGGGATTCCTCAAGTCCGTCGCCTACGGCGCGATCGCGACGGTGTCCCTCGCGGCGATCACCTCGATCACACTGCTGCCCGCCATGCTGGCCATCCTCGGCAGGAACATCGACAAGTGGGGCTGGTCCCGGTTCGGGCAGATCCAGTCCAACGAACAGATCGAGAACAGCATCTGGGGACGCATCACCCGCTGGGTGATGCGCAACCCGCTCAAGGTCACGATTCCCACCGTGATCGGCCTGCTGCTGCTCATCGTGCCGCTGACCGGCATCAAGTTCGGCGGCATCAACGAGACCTACCTGCCGCCCGACCATCCGACACGGCTCGCCCAGGAGCAGTTCGACGACCTGTTCCCCGGCCAGCGCGCCGAGCCGGTACGCATCGTCGTCCGCGGGGCCGAGGGGGGCGACCTCAACCAGATCATCCAGACGGCCAGCTCGGCCCCCGGCCTGGTGGAGAAGTTCACCATCGAGGGCCCCGCCCGGGACGGCGTCCGCGTCGTCAAGGCCGGCCTCGAGGACCGCAACAACTCCGCGGAGACCATCGACTACCTGCATGCGGCGCAGTGGCCCGACGGCGTGGAGGTACTCGTCGGCGGGACACCGGCGATCGAGCAGGATTCGATCGCCGCCCTGATGAACACGCTGCCGCTGATGGTGACGGTGGTCGTGGTGCTCACGACCCTGCTGATGTTCCTGGCCTTCGGGTCGCTGGTGCTGCCGATCAAGGCGGCGCTGATGAGCGCCCTGGGCCTGGGCTCGACCCTGGGCATCCTCACGTGGATCTTCATCGACGGCCACGGGGCCGGCCCACTGAACTTCACCCCCGGCCCCATCATGTCGCCGGTGCTCGTGCTCATCATCGCGATCATCTACGGCCTGTCCACCGACTACGAGGTGTTCCTGCTCTCCCGCATGGTCGAAGCCCGCTCGCAGGGGGCGAGCACCACCGAGTCCATCCGGATCGGCACGGCCCACACCGGCCGCATCATCACGGCCGCAGCGCTGATCCTGATCGTCGTGACCGGTGCCTTCGGCTTCTCCGAACTGGTGATGATGAAGTACATCGCCTACGGCATGATCGCGGCCCTGATCATCGACGCCACCGTCATCCGCATGCTGCTCGTTCCGGCGACGATGAAACTGCTCGGCGACGACTGCTGGTGGGCGCCGGCGTGGATGAAACGCATCCAGGCCAAGATCGGGCTCGCCGAACCGATCCTCGACAACGAGCTCATGCCGCAGGACGTGCCGGAGCTGATCACCGTCGGCATGTTCGGCCCGGCCACCGTCGCAGCCACCGGATCGCATCGACTGCCGACCGTCGCCGGCGTCGCCCTGGACGATCCGATGACGCAGCCGCTGCCGAAGATCGCCGCACCCCGCTCGGCCGCCGAACAGCGACGCGTGCGCGACCTCCAGCCGCCCGTCCGCCGGTCGGCGCCGCCGCGCCCCTCACGCCCGGTGGAGCCCCCGGCACGGGCACCGGAGGATCGGGACCGGCCGCCCCGCCGCCCGACCGGTGCCGCCCCGGCCTCGCCGGCACGGCCGCAGCAACCGGCGGCCCAGAATCCGTCGGGCCGGATCCCGGCACCGACGCCACCCCGGCCGGCTCCCGCCCAGGACAGTCCCCGTCCGCCCGCCCAGGACAGTCCCCGTCCGCCCGCCCAGGACAGTCCCCGTCCGCCGGCACCCGAACCGCGGCCACCGCGCGCCGAGCCGACGCAGGCGCCGCAACCGCTGCCGCAACGTCCCCTGCCCCAGCGGCCCCGCCCGCAGCAGGCCCCGGATCCGCAGGCGCCGTCCCCGGCCCCGAGCGGCGAGCCGGGCGGCGTTTCCCCCGCGGGGCGGCCCGCCACGCCCCCGTTGCCCCGTCGGCAACGCGGCGACGTGCCACCCCCGGTGACGCAGACCTACGTGCGTCCACAACCGCCGCAACCGCGCTCTTCCGGCGCACCCGTCCGGGACCCGCAGGCGATCGAGAACTGGCTCTCACAGCTGCGCCGGGCGAATCCGCGGACGGCGGATCAGCCGGTCACCGGCGATCGGACGCAGACGACACCGCCGGCGGAGACCGGCGCCCCCACCGACGACGCCCCGGCCCAGCGGGCGCAGGCCGACGAGCAGCACGCGCAGGGCGGCCGGCACGGCGGAGCCGAGAACAGCCAGTCGATCAGCGTGAGCGAACTGATCGCGCGGCAGCGCCGCGACTGACCCGCCGCGACTGACCCGCCGCGACTGACCGGCCGCGACTGACCCGCACGGATCAGTCCGCGTCGTGCCCCGACTCCGACGAGCCGGCTTCCCGGCCGGCGAACGCCTTGGCGTAGCGGGTGCCGACCGCGAGCAGTAGCAGGCCCACGACGATGAAGGCGACGACCCGCCACACCCCTTCGAGGGCGGCGAGGTCGAAGAGGAAGAGCTTGGCGAGGGCGGCACCGGTCAGCGACAGCCCGGCGGCCAGCGCGGCATGCGCATACTCGGTGCGGGCGAGACCGAACGCCAGCATCGCGGTCGCCGCGATCATCCAGCAGATGGTCGCGGCGGCGTGCCCGGCGACGAACCCCGCATCCGCGCCGCCCAGGAGGACGCCGGCCGTGACGAGGGCGGTGGTCACCGCGTACAGCACCACGAGCGCCGCGCCGCTCCACACCCAGGGCACGCCCCGGTCCCGGACGAGATGCAGTCGTGTCGCCGTCCACGCGAACAGCAGCGTGACCGCGGCGAGCAGGACCGACGTGACCAGCGTGGTCACGTCGAGGCGGTCCACCGCCTGCATCCGGTCGGTGAGATTCTCGATTTCGGCCCCGTCGTAGAACATCGCGCCGCCGAGCACCCAGAAGCCGAGGCCGGCGACGAACAGCAGACGTGAGCGCATCGATGCGGCCGCGCCTGCATAACCGGCGGCGACGGCGAGCAGGACGGTGGCGGCCGCGTCGGGGCTCGCACCGGTGAGGCATGCGTGCAGCAGCGCGAACGCCGCCACCGCGGCGGACGCCACCCGAAGCGGGCGCGACCGGGGGCCGGCGAGCGCGAACAGCGCGAGGTACCCGGCGGCGGCCGTGGCTTCGAGTGCGACGGCGGGCCACCGGTCCAGCCTTGTTCCGACCGTGAGCAGCGGCAGTGCCGCGACCGCCAGGCACACCGCGGCGACGACGTCGCCCGGGTCCCGGCGCAGCAGCAGCACCGCGGTGCCGGCGACGAAGACGGCCACCGCCACCGGGAATCCGACCAGCCAGGCCTGCTCGCCGCGGTCGGCTAATTCGCCCCCGCCGATCGTCGCCTGCAGGACCGCGACGATCGGCACGACCCGCGCGAGATGCAGCAGCGCCCAGTTGCGCTGCCACTGGGCCGGGAAGCTCGCGACGAGCAACACCAGCAGGAAGCCGAGCAGCGGCAGCGGGTCGCCCTCCGACAGGACCGGGGCGAGCAGTGCGGCACCGAGCACGAGCAGCACGGCCAGGATCCGGTCCGACCAGCGCACCGCGAGCGCGACGCCCGCGCCGGCGACGACGAGCGCGGCGGCCAGACCGACGACCGCCGGCACCCACCGGTAGTACGCGGTCGCGGCGAAGACCACCAGGTAGCCGCCCGCGAAACCGGTCGCGGCCAGGGCGGCCCCGCCGACG
The DNA here is from genome assembly GCF_016804345.1 of Rhodococcus ruber. NCBI lineage: Bacteria > Bacillati > Actinomycetota > Actinomycetes > Mycobacteriales > Nocardiaceae > Rhodococcus > Rhodococcus ruber. The sequence goes on from NZ_CP044211.1 coordinate 5,117,700, forward strand.
CGTCCGCCCTCGCGGCGGTGCACCCGGATCCCGGCAGCCACGAGCGCGGCCGACAGCACCGCACCGGAGACGACGCGGGGCACGGGACCGAAGATCCCGGCCTGTGCGGCGAGCACGAGCAGCATCACGACGCCGATGAGGGTGACCGCCACCCCGGCGACGGCGAGCAGGCGGCTGATCACGCCGTCGCGCTGCCACCACGGTTCCCGCGCCGGTGCCGACGGTTTCGGTGGGGCCACCGGCGGGACCGGCCGTCGGGGTGGCGGCGGGGTCCGCGTCATGGACGGCGCCGGCGGCGGGGCCGGCACCGGGCTCGGGGTCGGGGCCGGTACGGGCGCCGGTACGACAGCGAGGCGGTCGAGCTGGGCCCGTAGGTGTGCGACGTGCGCGCCGACGGCGTGCAGGTGCTGTTCGAGCGCGTAGCACTCGCCGGACAGCTGGGCGACGAGCCGCGGATCGAGACCGGGCGGAGTCGGCGTACTCATGCCTACATGGTCCGCGGCCCGGCGTCCGTGGGCATGAGTATCACTACCGCACATGCGGCTCGGGTACTGCTGCCTAGCCCAGCAGTTTGCGTAGGGTCGTCCCCAGCGGGTGCTTGACGTTGACGGAACCGAGGCGGACGGTCCCGTCGACGATCAGGTGCAGCGGACCGAACGGGGGTCCGTTGCGCACCTTCGACTGGGCACTCGCGGCGACCGTGTCGAGACCGTTGATGTCGGCCGTGGCCTCGGCGGGGACGATCAGGGTGAGGGAGCTGAGGTAGTCGTCGACCTGGATCCGCACGACCTGGGTGCGCATGACGGCCTCGGTGAAGTCGAGGGTCACCGAGGACATCAGGGTGTCGAGCCGCAGCACCGGTGGCACCTCCCACCGGCCCTTGCGGCTGAGGGTGGACATCCGGCCACGGATGGTGGGTACCTGCATGTGCGGGGACGGCGCGGGATACACCGGGCCGGACACGGGTGGGGCGGAATGCCCCGGGCCGGGCACGGGTGGCGCCGGGACGGGACCGGGCTGGGCGGGGTGCGGCAGGTATTCGGGCCGCACCTGCACGCCGGGCAGGTCGACGAGCACGGCGTTCAGTTCTCCGCGGGTCTTCGCGGCCAGCGCGGTGTCCATCCGCTCGGTGAACTCCCCCAGCGACAGCATCCCCTGCCCCACCGCCCGTTGCAGCAACGTTCCGACGTGTTCGCGCTCGGCGTCCGAAACACGCAGATCCCTCGACTCCATGATCGACAGGGTAGGCGCTGCCGCGCTTGCCGGACGATCATGAAGCGAGGAATCGTCGGGCTCAGACCGCCGAGGCGGGCCACCGCGCCGCGGACGCGAAGACCCCGGCGGGGTCGTAGGCCGCGCGGATCCCGGCGAGCCGCGCACGCTGGGCCGGGGTCCACGCCCTCGCCACCCGAGCGGCAGGGACACCGTCCGCCGCGCCGGCGAAGTTCGTCGACGCGCCCCCGGTTCCCCACGGCGCGAGTGCCTCGACGACGGACTCGAGGGCACCGGGCACCGCGTCGGCGACGGGCGGCGCCAGCACACCGACCGTGAACAGATTGAACGCGGCGTCGCGACCCCCGACCGCGTTGGTGGTCTCCGGCGGAGCGCTCAGGGCGCCACCCATCGCGCGGAGCTCGGCGAACGCGATCGGCAGCCCGCCGGCGGGACCGGCGACCGCGAGCAGGGCGTCGAGGGCGGCGTCCGGGAGTTCCCGCAACAACACGGAACGTTCCGCGGCGGGCATCGGATCGGTGGGGTCGGCATGGATCGAGCCCAGCGCCGGGTACACGATCTCGGCGACGGTGTCGAGGATCGGGGTGGCCGCCGCCCGCATCGGGGCGAGCACTTCCACCCCGTCCTCGTGGTCGTCGACGTGCGCGAACCGCACGTGCACGGCGGTGCGGCCGCGCAGCGGCTCGGGCAGGACGGGCAGGGGCGGGAAGTTGACGATCGCCAGCGAGCTGGACACGGACATCGGCGCCGCGGAGATCCAGTCCCGCCAGCGGCGCAGCACGGCCGGTGCGTCGGCGATGTCGTAGAAGAGGCCGCCGCCGTCGAGGGTCTGGATGGGGAGCAGCTCGAAGGTCATCTGGGTGACGATCCCGAACGCCGCGCCGCCGCCGAGCAGCGCCCAGAACAGGTCGGGTTCCTCGTCGGGGGTGACCCGCCGCAGCTGTCCGTCGGCGGTGACGACCTCCATCCGCAGCACCCGGTCGGCCGCGAAGCCGTGGGTGCGGGCGATCGGTCCGAGACCACCGCCGAGGGTGTACCCCACCACGCCGACGTCGGGCGACGACCCGGCCAGCGGTGCCAGCCCGTGCGGGGCGGCCGCATCGAGCACCTGCCGCCAGCGGACCCCGGCCTCGACGGTGGCGGTGCGCTCGGCCCGGTTGATGCTCACCCCGTCGAGGAGGGCGGTGTCGACGAGGATGCTGTTCTCCGGTGCGGGGGCCGCGCCGTGGCCGGTGGCCTGCACCGCGACGGTCAGTCCGCACTCGGCCGCGATCCGGACGGTGGTGGCGACGTCGGCGGCACTCGAGGCGACCACCACCGCGGCGCTGCGGTGCACGGTGGCGACGTTGAAGCCGGTGGCGGACAGGCGGTAACCCTCGTCGTCGGGGGCGTGGACCGCGCCGGCGACGGCGGTGCGGAGGCGGTCGGCGACGGACGTGGCGGCCAGGGTCGGGGACGGCTGGTGGGACATGATGCTCCTCGGTGGGGACGACTCGGGGTCCCCACCAGGACAGCGAACGGGGCTTAGCGGCCGCTTAGCTCCGGCTGGGCACCGACGTGCCCCGTCCGGCACAGCCGGTCGAGCAGCGCGCTCACCTCCGCGCGGTCCAGGCCGGCGCCGAGACCGACGTACCGTTCGAACTCGGTCCCCCCGAGCGCATCGCGGACGACCGCCACCTCGCGCGGCCCGTCGACGGGATCCATCACCTCGGGCAGGAAGCCGATGCGGCCACCGAGGGCACGGACCGCGCCGAGCAGCATCGCGCCGACGTCGGGTGTGCCGAGCCGGGCCACCAGGGCCGCGGCGCTGTGGACGAGTACCAGCCACGACGTCACGTCACCCTCGGCCTCGAGAACCGGCTGCATCACCCGGACCGCGTCGAGCGCCGCATCCGTGTCCCCGACGTCCATCGCGGTGCGCATGAGGGTCCACGACGCCGAGCCGACCGCCCAGCCGTGGCCGCAGCGCTCGCCCGTCTCGACGGCCTCGCGCAACACCTGCTGGGCCCGCTCGGGCCGGCCGAGGAAGCGCAGGATCATGCCCTCGATGAGCAGCGCGTCGGCGCGCTGCCACACGGCACCCTCCCGGCGCAGGACGTCGGCACTCTCGTGGGCCGCGTGCAGGAACTCCTCGGACGGTCCCGTGATCGCGGAGCAGTACGCCCACCAGGAGCGCATCCATGCCTCGGTGACGGCATCGCCGGTGCGCGCCGCGGTCTCGGCGGACCGGAGCAGCGCGGCCGCCGCGGTGGCCGGGTCGCCCGCCAGGTAGGTGAGTCCGCCCAGTCCGGTCAGCGCCGACGACAGGGTCGCATCCGGGACGACGGCGGCGGACCCCTCCACCGCCCCGAGCCCCGCCGAGATCACCCCGAGGCCCTCCCGGATGTGCCCGCGCCGGTACCAGAACCAGTAGAGCGCTCCGGCGAGTTCGAGCAGGTAGACGGCGTCGCCGGCGGCTGCGGCGGACGCCGCCGCGGCCCGGTGCTCGGCGATGTCCGCCGTCAGGGCGTCGAACGTCTGCCGCGCCCGGGAGCCGCGCAGGTGCGGCGTCGCCGCGAGGGCCCGCCGCAGCACGAACCGGCGGTGCACGACGGCGGTCCGGTCCCGTTCGGACGCGTCCACGCGTTCCAGGGCGAACTCCCGGATCGTCTGCAGCATCGAGTACCGCCGCGGCGACGACGCCGGTTCCACGCGTAGCAGCGACCGTCGCACGAGGGCGGTCAGCGGCGGCAGGACGCTCAGCGGCGGCGCGCTGCCGTGCACGGCGGCGGCGCCCTCGAGATCGAAGCTGCCGGCGAACACCGCCACCTCGCGCAGCAACCGCGCCTGCTCGTCGTCGAGGAGCCGGTAGCTCCACTCGATCGCGTCGGCGAGTCCGCGTTGCCGAGGCGGAGCGGTGCGAGAGCCGCCCTGCAGCAGCGCGAACCGGTCGCTCAGCCCCTCCGCGATCTGCTGCTCGGACAGCACCCGCAGCTGTGCCGCCGCCAGCTCGATGCCCAGCGGGATCCCGTCGAGCTCGGTGCAGATGCGGCGCACGGGCTCGGTCACCGCGTCGTGGATCGTCCAGCCCGGCACCACCCCGGCGGCCCGGACGCCGAACAGCTCGACGGCCGCGTCCTCGTCCAACGGCGGCACCTCGTAGACCCATTCGCCGTCGAGGCCGAGCGGCTCCCGGCTCGTCGCCAGGATCCGCACGCCGGGGCAGCGCTCGAGCAGCGCCGTCACCAGCTCCACGACCCCGTCGAGCAGGTGCTCACAGTTGTCCAGGACGAGGACGAACTCGCGGGGGGCGAGGACCGTCGCCAGGTGATCGACGGTTCCGGGGCCGAGGATCTGCAGGGCTGCCGCCACGGTCGCGGCGACCAGCGCGTCGGCGCGCACCGCCCCCAGGTCCACGAACCACGGTCCGTCGGCGCGGCGTTCACCGCCGTGGCGGCACACCTCCACCGCCAGACGTGTCTTGCCGACCCCGCCGGGGCCGACGAGCGTGACCAACGGTTCCCGGGCCACCGCCGCACCGACCTCCGCGAGTTCACGGCCGCGGGCGACGAGGGCGGTGCGTGGGCACGGCAGAGTGGAGTTCGGGTTCCGCGGGGCCGCGGCCGCCGGCGGGATCGCCGTGCCGAGCAGCCGCGCGTCGTCCTGCCGCAGCACCGCCGTTTCGAGTTCGCGCAGTCCGGTGCCCGGTTCGATGCCGAGTTCACCGTCGAGCACGGTGCGCACGCGGCGCAGCGCCGCCAGCGCGTCCGCCTGCCGGCCCGCCCGGTAGAGGGCGACGACCAGCAGTTCCCAGGCCCGTTCGTCGAGCGGGTGCGCGGCGACGAGCCGCTCGGCGGTCTCGACGACGTCGGCGCCGCCCAGGTCCAGCCGGATCTGCAGCAGGGCCTTGCGGGTGCGCAACTCGACCGCCGTCAGCCGGGCGACTTCGGGGCGCACGAACTCGGCGTCGGCGACGTCGGCGTAGGGCGACCCGCGCCAGCACGAGAGGGCTGTCGCGTACGCCTCGGCGGCGGCCTGAGCGGCGCCCTGCTCGCGCAGCCGGTCGCCCCGCGCGACGAGGTCGGTGAACCGGACGGCATCGATCTGCTCGGCGGCGACGGCGAGCCGGTACCGCGAGCCCTCCCGGACGATCACGCCCTCGTCCCCGCGCGGCCGCTGCGGGCTGAGCCGGTCGCGCAGTTTGGAGACGGCGAAGTGCAGCGAGCTCGTCTTCGGGTCGTCGACGTCGTGCCAGACCTGCTCGAGCAGCCGCTCACCCGACACGTCGCCCGGGAACGCGACGACGAGCGCGGCGAGCAGGGCGCGCTGCCGGATGCCACCGAGGTCGACGGGTCGTCCGTCGACGCTGACGGCGAAGCCTCCGAGTACGCCGAGCGCCACGCCAGGGGTAGTCATCCGCGCTCCGCCTTTCGATCGAGCACGCCACCGCCGCAACCGGACTGCGGAAGCGGTCGAATTCTAGAGGACCGGTGACGCCCGGTGCGCTAGTCCAGTCCCTGTTCGATCGCGTACCGGGTCAGCTCGACGCGGTTGGCCAGCTGCAGCTTGCGCAGCGTGGCCTGGACGTGGTTCTCCACCGTGCGGTGGCTGAGGGTGAGCCGGGCGGCGATCTGCTTGGCCGACAGTCCCTTCGCGACGAGCCGCAGCACCTCGGTCTCGCGTTCGGTGAGGGTGGGCGGGGCGGGGGCGCGCCGGCCGGAGTCCGACGACATGCGGCGGTACTCGCCGGAGGACATGCGGCGGTACTCGCCGAGGACCAGACCGGCCAGGCCGGGCGTGAACACCGCCTGCCCGGCAGCGGTCGCCCGCACGGCCTCGGCCAGCTCGGCGGCCGACGCGCTCTTGACCAGGTACCCGCAGGCACCGGCCTTCACGGCCCCGAGGACGTCGTCCCGCTCGGAGGACGCGGACAGCACCAGCACGCGGCTGGCCGGGGAGGCCCGGAGCACGGCGACGGTGGCCTCGGTGCCGGTGCCGTCGGGCAGCGTCATGTCCATCAGCACGACGGCCGGCTGCACCGCCGCGGCCCGGCGCGCGGCCGCACCGACGCCGTCGGCGGTGGCGACGACCCGGAAGCCGGCCGCGTCGAGGTCCCGCGAGACGCCGTCGCGCCACATCGGGTGGTCGTCGACGACCATCACCGTGATCGGGCCGCTCGTCGCGCTGTCCTCACCCACCTCGTGCTCCCCTCTTCGGAATCCGGATCTCCCATTCGGTGCCCGCACCGGGCGCGCTGTCGAGCACCGCGACGCCACCGAGCCACTGCGCGCGGCCGACGATCGACTTCGACACACCCATCCGGCCCTCGGCGCGGGCCTCGGCGAGCCGCCCGTCCGCGATGCCCTTCCCGTCGTCGCGGACGCTGAGGATCACCTCGTCGCCGAGGTCCTCGACCAGCACGTACGCCTTCGCCCCGGCACCCGCGTGCAGCGTGGTGTTGGTCAGCGCCGTGGTGGCGATCGCCGCCAGTTCCGCGGCGCGGACGCGGTCGAGCAGGACCGGGTCGGCGGGCGCCGAAACGGTGACGCCGGCACCGGCCTGGCCCCGCAGCAGCGCCCGCAGGTCCACGAGTTCGTCGCCGCGGTCGAGCCGGGTGCCCTGTTCGGAGACGAGCATCCGCAGCGCGGCCTCCTGTTCCCCGGCGAGCCGGGCGAGTTCGGCGGCCTCCCCGCCGAGAGCGGTGCCCCGGCGCCGCACCAGGGCCAGGACCTGCAGCACCCCGTCGTGCACCTCGCGGGCGAGCCGGTCGCGTTCCTCGGTGGCGGCCGCCACCCGCACGGCCTGTTCGAGCTGCCGGTGCGCGCGCCGGGCGGTGGTGGTGGCGAATCCCATCGCGACGCCGACCGCGACGAGGACGGGGGCGGTCGCGTCCCGCCACAGGTCGAGGTTGATCTGGTCGCGGACCACCGCGCTGACCGAGGCCATCGCCAGCGCGGATGCCACGCCGGCGGCGGGACCGCCGAGGATCGCGGCCGAGAGCACCGCGTTGGCGACCCAGAGGGTGGTGGGCAGCGTCTGATGGGCGCTGTACCAGTCGTGGTCGGCGACGAGCCGCGTCGCGCCCATGAGTGCGACCGCGACGACCTGATCCATCCCGACCACCACGGCGCGCCGGCCGACTCCCTGCGACAGCAGCACCGCCGACACGCCGGACCACACCGCCAGCAGCGCGACGAAGAACCAGCTGAGCTGCGGGGAGGTGTAGTGGGTGACGGTGGAGAACTGGGAGCTCACGGCGTAGACGACGGTGACGAGCCGGAACACCTGCGCGGCCCGCCACAGCGGCGCGTCCGGGTCGGCGCCGATCCGGTCCCGGGCGGGTGCGGCGGGCACGGCGACGCGACGCGGCGGCCTGTCGTCGGCTCTGCGCCGGACCATGCGGACGTTCCCCTTCCCGGTCGGTCGTCGCGCCGAGGGTAACCGCCCGAAACGCCCGGATCACGACCATGGTGCGCTGTGACGGTGGGCACAGTGGTTTGATTTGATGTCGTGTTGGGGTCCTATCGAGCCGTCGCGGCGACGTTGCGTAGTCGCTGGCCGCTCTACATGGCCTCGATGGGGGCGTCGAACCTGTTCGGCGCGCTGCTGGTGTTCGCGTTCGTCCGGTACGGCATCCCGCTGTCCGAGAACGAGAACATCATCGCGGACCGGGTCCGCAACTTCGCGGTGTTCGCGGTGTATCTGGTGTTCGCCGGGATCGTGAGCCTGACGGCCGCGGCCCTGATGCTGCGGGCGGTGGTGCGGTGGCAGCTGCGCGGCGGCCCGCCGACCCGATCCGAGCAGATGTCCGCGCTGCACGCGCCGCTGCGGCAGGCGATCGTGCACCTGGTCCTGTGGATCCTCGGCGGCGTGCTGTTCGTGTTCCTCACCGCGGAGGAGATGCCGGAGCTGGCGGTGGCGGTGGCGATCACCGTCGCGATGGCCGCCACGAGCACGTTCGGGTTCACGTACATGCTCGGCGAGCGGATCCTGCGGCCGGTGGCGGCGCGGGCCCTGAGCGAGGGGGAGTTCGACCGGACCCTCGCGCCGGGTGTCGGTACGCGCCTCGCCATGACGTGGGGGCTCGGCACGCTGATGCCGGCCGGCGGCATCGCCCTGCTGTGCGTCACGCAGCTGACCACCGACGTCGAGTTCCCGGTGGACGCGATGGCCTGGGCGGTGCTGGCCCTGTCGGTGATGGCGATCGGTCTGGCGGGGGTGCTGTCGTCGCTCACCGCGGCCCAGATCTCCGACCCGGTCAAGCAGCTGCGCTGGGCCATCGAGCGGGTCCAGCGCGGCGCGACGGACGTGCAGGTCGAGGTGTTCGACGGCAGCGAGATCGGCCGCCTGCAGGTCGGCTTCAACCGGATGATGGCCGAGTCCGACGAGCGGCGGCGGCTGCGCCAGCTGTTCGGTCAGCACGTCGGCGAGGACGTGGCCCGCCGTGCCCTGCAGTACGGCACCGAGCTCGGCGGGGAGACCCGCTACGTCGCAGTGCTGTTCGTGGACATGGTGGGATCGACGGCGACGGCGGCCGAACGCCCGCCGGGCGAGGTCGTCGAGCTGCTCAACGAGTTCTTCCGGGTCGTGGTGGACGTCGTCGACCGGCACCACGGCTTCGTCAACAAGTTCATGGGCGACGCGGCGCTGGCGATCTTCGGCGCTCCGCTGGACCGGCCCGACGCGCCCACCGCCGCGCTCGCGGCGGCCCGGGAGCTGCGATTCGCGCTGGACGAGATCACCGATCTCGACATCGGCATCGGGGTCTCGGCGGGGCTGGCGGTGGCCGGCAACATCGGCGCGGCCGAACGGTTCGAGTACACCGTCATCGGCGATCCGGTGAACGAGGCGTCGCGGCTGACCGAACTGGCGAAGCTGCGGCCGAGCCGGGTGCTCGCGTCGTCGAGCGCGTTGTACTTCGCCGACGACGAGGAACGGGCCCACTGGGAGCTCGGCGACGAGGTGCAGCTGCGGGGCCGCCGCCGGGTGACGCATCTCGCCTGGCCGGTGCGGTATCCGGAATCGGGCCACGAGTGACGGACGGCCGGACGAGTCGGCGACGAAAAGGACGATCCACCCTCCGGTCCGCTTGGCTACGCTGAATCCTGTGGCGCAGCCCCGACGTGATCCGCCAGCACCCGACGCCACGCGGCGCCGGGGTCGCTTCGGGCGGGTGAAGTGGCTGCTCGCCGTGGCGCTGGTCGCCCTGCTGGTCGTCGAGGGCATCTACCTGTGGCCGACGCTGGCCGACTCCTGGCGCGCTCTGACCGAACTGCACTGGGGCTGGCTGGCCGCGTGCATCCTCGCGCAGGCCCTGTCGCTGAGCGGCTTCGCGGAAGTCCAGCGACGGCTGCTGCGCGCCGGGGAGGTCGTCGTCGGGCACGTGCGCTCGGCGTCGGTGATCTATGCGAGCACGGCGATGGCGGTGACGTTGCCGGCCGGTCCGGTGTTCTCCACCGCGTTCACCTACCAGCAGACCCGGCGCTGGGGTGCGACGCCGGTGGTGGCGTCGTGGCAACTCGCGGTCTCGGGGGTGATCGCGGCGGTGACGCTCGCAGCGGTCGGCGTGGGCGGCGCGTTCGCGGTCGGTACGCGGGTGAGCCCGGTGACGCTGGTGCTGTCGGTGGCCGGGGTGATCGCGTTGATCGTCGGTGTCCGGTACGCGTCCCGCAATCCGTCGTCCGTCGAGTCGGCCGGGGCGTGGGTTCTCGCGCGCGTCAACCGCCTGCTGCGCAAGCCGGCCGACACCGGGTTGGAGAAGTTCGAGCAGGTCCTCGGGCAGATCGAGGCGGTGCACCTGGGTCGGCGCGACGGGCTCGCCACGATCGGCTGGTCGGCCGTGCACCGGGTCTTCGACGTCGCGTGTCTGGGGTTCGCGTGCTGGGCGGTGGGCGGGGAGCCGTCGCTGCCGGGACTGCTGATCGCGTTCGCGGCCGCCAAGGCGGTGGGGAGCATTCCGCTCGCGCCCGGCGGGCTGGGTTTCGTCGACGGCACGTTGATCGCCACGCTCACCGCGGCCGGGATGAGTGCCTCGCAGGCCCTGGCGGCGGTGTTCGTGTACCGGGGCGTGAGCTTCATCCTGGTCGCACTGGTGGGGTGGACGGTGGTGGCTTTCAAGTTCCGGACGAGCCGGCACGAGGAGGACATCGACGCCGATCTCGAACGCGAGGAACACGCCCGTTCGGTGCTCGAACGACGTCGCGGCCGGGCCGCGAGCGAGGGCACCCCCGCGCCGGAGTGAGATCCACCTCACATCAAAAGTAGTTGCGGAATCAACCATTGGATGCGATCGTTGACTGCATCGAAGGTTGAAACTTCAACCAATACTCGACCAGGAGGAGCACCCATGACCACCGCCGCCACCACCGCCACCTTCCCCGGGCTCACCGCCGGCACCTGGGTCATCGACTCGGTCCACTCCACGGTGGGCTTCACCGTCCGGCACCTCGTCGTCAGCAAGGTGCGCGGCACGTTCGACGACTTCTCGGGCGCCGTCACCGTCGCCGAGGACGGCACGGTCGCCGTCGCCGCCGAGATCCAGGTCGCGTCCATCGACACCAGGAACGCCGATCGCGACGCCCACATCCGCTCCGCCGACTTCTTCGACGCCGAGCAGTTCCCGACCGCGACCTTCCGGTCCACCGGCGTGCGCACCGCCGGGAGCGACTACGTGGTCGACGGCGAGTTCACCCTGCACGGCGTCACCAAGCCCGTCGAACTGAAGCTCGAGTTCAACGGAGTGAACCCGGGTATGGGCCAGGGCCCGGTCGCCGGCTTCGAGGCCACCACCGTCCTCAACCGCAAGGACTTCGGCATCTCCATCGACATGCCGCTCGAGGGCGGCGGCGCCGTCGTCGGCGACAAGATCACCATCAACCTCGAGATCGAGGCCGGCCTGCAGGCCTGATCCCGTCCCGCACAGCGAGCGCTCTCCCGTCCCGGAGGGCGCTCGCTGTCGTCGTCGCCCTACGCTGGACGACGTGAAGAAGTACGCACCCGCCCTGATCGACGTCGTCCTGGTCATCGTGTTCGCCGCGCTCGGACGCGCGAGTCACGACGAGGGGGTCGATCTGGTCGGACTCGCGAGCACGGCATGGCCGTTCCTGGCCGGCCTGACCGCGGGATGGATCGCGACGGCTGCGCTCTACAAGGAGAAGTTCGATCCGTGGCTGGTCGTCCCGACCGGCGTGCTCGCCTGGCTGTCCACCGTGGTCGTCGGGATGCTGTTGCGGGTCGTCACCGGCCAGGGCACCGCCGGGTCGTTCATCGTCGTCGCATCGATCGTGCTCGCGGTGTTCCTGCTCGGGTGGCGCCTGCTGGCGGGCCTCTGGGCGCGCCGACGCGTCGACGCCGCCTGACCGTTCCGCCCCGTCCGAGCCGTAGTGCGCATATCGGACAGGGTCCGGGGCGAACGCCGTCCGGGAGACCGGGGCTGTGCGAGAGTGACAGCCATGAGCGAGACCGCGCCGCCGCCCGAACGGACTCGGGAACGAACCTTCTTCGGCCAGCCCTTCGCCCTGGCCAACCTGTTCGGTGTCGAGATGTGGGAGCGATTCTCCTTCTACGGCATGCAGGGCATCCTGATCTACTACCTGTACTACTCGGCCGCCGACGGTGGACTGGGGATCAGCGAGCTGGCCGCGACGTCGATCGTCGGCGCGTACGGCGGCACGGTCTACCTGTCGACGATCCTCGGCGCCTGGATCGCGGACCGGCTGCTCGGTTCCGAACGCACGCTGTTCTACAGCGCGATCCTCATCATGCTCGGCCACATCTCGCTGGCTCTGCTGCCCGGACTCGCCGGAGTGGCGGTCGGCCTGGTGTTCGTCGCGGTCGGCAGCGGCGGCCTCAAAGCCAATGCGACGTCGCTCGTCGGTGATCTCTACGACGAGCAGGACACCCGTCGCGACGCCGGGTTCTCCATCTTCTACATGGGCATCAACATCGGGGCGCTGATCGGTCCGCTGCTCACCGGGTGGGCGCAGACCGAGCTGGGCTTCCACTACGGATTCGGCCTGGCCGCGATCGGCATGGCGCTCGGCCTGATCCAGTACACCCTCGGCCGCAAGCACCTGCGCGGGATCGGCGCCACGCCCCCGCACCCGCTGCCCGCCACCCAGCGGGTCCGCGCCGCCGGGATCGCCCTCGTCGTGCTCGCCCTGATCGCGGTGCTGTTCGCGACCGGACTGGTCACCGTCGACAACCTGTCCGACGTCGTGGTCGGCACGATCGTCGCGGCCTCCGTCGTCTACTTCGTGGTGATCCTGTCCAGTCGGCAGATCACCCCGGCCGAACGCAGCCGGGTGGTCAGTTTCATCCCGATGTTCCTGGCCAGCGCGGCCTTCTGGTCGCTGTTCCAGCAGCAGTTCACCACCGTCGCGGTCTACGCGGACAAGCGCCTCGACCGCAACCTGTTCGGCTGGGACTTCCCGCCGGCATGGGTGCAGTCGATCAACCCCGTGTTCATCATCGTGTTCGCCGGTGTGTTCGCCGCGCTGTGGACCCGGCTCGGGCCCCGGCAGCCGTCGTCGCCGGCGAAGTTCGCGATGGGCACGATGCTCATGGGCATCGCATTCCTGTGCTTCGTCCCGATGTCCGGCGGCGGCCCCAACAGTGCTCCCGTGCTCGGTCTCGCCGGCATCCTGCTGCTGTTCACGTTCGCCGAGCTGCTGCTCTCCCCCGTCGGGTTGTCCCTCGCGACGAAGCTCGCCCCACGCAACTTCCACACCCAGATGGTGGCGCTGTTCTTCCTGTCCGTCGCACTCGGCACGGCGATGGCCGGCACGCTCGCCAAGTACTACGACGAGGCGAACGAGAAGCCGTACTTCGCGTGGATCGGCTTCGGTTCGATCGCGATCGGCGTCGTGCTGGCGCTGCTGTCGCCCTGGATCCGGCGGAAGATGCAGGGGGTGCACTGACCCGGCGGTGTCACCGACCGTAGGTCGACGATGTCACCGACCGTAGGTCGACGGTGTGCACGGGCGCGGCGGGCTCACCGGAGGGCCAGCCACACCGCCAGCCCGAATCCGGCGAGTGCGACCCCCACCCGCAGCACGTCGGGCGGGATGCGCCGGACCACCGGCGGTCCGCACCACCCGCCCGCGACGGCCCCCAGCGCCATCGCCGCGGCCGCACCCCAGTGCACCGGGCCGAATGCGGCGAACCCGATCGCCGCGACGAGGTTGGCCACCCCGAGCAGGTAGCTCTTGAGGATGGTGGCGCGCCAGATGTGCTCGGAGGTGCAGATCAGGGTCACGGCGAGGAAGACGACGCCCGCCCCGGCCCCGAAGTAGCCTCCGTACACGGCGACGACGAACAGCAGCGCCGAGTACGGTCCCGGCAGGTCCCGGCCGCCGGACAGGGCGCGGATCCGCGGCTGGAGCAGCAGCGCGAGAGCCGCGAACGCCACCATGTAGGGCACCACCGCCTCGAACGACCCCGCCGGCGCCCACACGCCGACGAGGCCGCCGAGCGCCGAGTACGCGGTCCACCGCCACAGCCGTGGGCCGGTGTCGACGACCTCGCGGGTCGAGTTGGCGAGTGCCCCCACGCCGACCCCCACCATCGCGACGGTGTTGGTGACGTTGGCGGCGACGGGTGGCAGCCCCGCGGCGAGCAGCGCCGGGTACGACACGATGGACGCAAGGCCGGTGACGAACCCGATGAGCCCGGCGAAGAACCCCGCGACCGCGAGCAGCAGCAGGTCGACGGGGGTCACGAGCGACAAACGTACCCGGGTCCGCTCCGACGGGACCGTCGAGGTCCGCGGCGGTCAGCCGTCGGTGGGCGGCTTGGCCAGCTCCCGCAGGAACATGTCGGCCATCTTCACCGCACGGTCGCCGCCGTCGGCGTTGGCGACGAACACCGCGAACGCCAGATCGCCGGTGTATCCGTAGAACCACCGGTCGTCGCCGCTCGCGGCCGCGATGCCGGCCAGACCCGGGTGACCCTTCAGGAACGATGCGGGGCCGCTGCGCACGTTCTCGGCCATCGCGGCGCGCAACGCGTCGGTCACCTGCGGTGGCAGCGGTTCGACGGTCTCGTCGACCTTCGCCGACCTGCCCTGCACGATCGCCGGCAGCGGCGCTTCCCCCCGCGCGACGGACGCGGCGAGCAGCGCGGCCCCGAACGGACTGACGAGCGCCTCGCTGCCGCCGTCCGAGCCGGAGAACTGCACCACGCCCGACCGGTTGTCCCCGATCTGCGCGGTCTCGAAGTCGAACCCCGGAACGTCGTAGTCGAGTCCGAGCCCGAGCCGGCGGGCGGTGGCGGCCAGATCGTCGGTGCTCACCGAGACCGGATCGACGCCCCGGTCGAGGCCCGCGGCCAGGCGCACCGGATCCAGTACCTGTCCGGCCGGGTACAGCCCGCGCGAGGCGACCGGTCCGAGTTCCATCGCCCAGTTGTTCACGTCCAGGGCCAGGACGCCGCCGGTGGACGGCTGGATGGCCACGATGGCCGCGGGGGTACCCACGCTGACCACGGCTTCCTTGGCGGCGAGCTGGACGTGCGAATCGAGGGTCGCCTGCAGGTCCGGCGGCGGCGGGCCCTGGAAGCCGGCGAGCTGCACGGGGTCGGCGCCGGGTTCTTCGAGGGTGACGGCCCAGCCGGCGGTGGCGTCGCGTTCGAGCTGCCAGGCCGCGCGCAACGGGTCGAGCAGGGGTGTGGAGATCCGCCGGTCCGCGCTGATCAGGGTCGGTGTCTCGACCACCACGACGCCCGGGATGGACACGATGTCGTCCTCGAGGAACTGGTAGTCCTGGTCGCGCAGCTTCACCGCGGTGATGCGCGCGCCCGGGTCGGCCGCGAGGTTGCGCTGCAGCAGGTCGGCGGTGATGACCGGGGCGACCGGTTCGAGTACCTTCGCGAGCCGTGTCGTGGTGTCGACCGGATCGGACGTGAGGGCGGGGTCGACGACGACGGCGTTGATGGTCTGTTCGGCCATGAGCAGCCGACCGGTGCGGTCGAAGATCTTCGGCGGGGCGGCGTCGGTGCGCACGTGGTGCACGGTGCGGGTCCGGTTCAGGTCGGGCACCAGCACCTGCGGGTCCCAGGAGATCCGCCAGCCGACGGCGAGGTTCTTGGCCACGCCGTCCACCTGGTAGCCCCAGTCCTTGCCGGGCCCGAAGTTCCAGTCGGCTCCGAGGGAGAAGAATCCCGTCTGCTCGTTGAGTTCGACGAACTGGGCGACGTCGAACTCGACGTCACCGTCCTTCATGCCCTCGAACATCTGGCTGATCGACGTCTCGGCGGCGTTCGGGTACGAGGTGAGGGCGGCCGCGCCGGCGGCGTCGCGTTCGTTCAGTTCCGCGACGAAGTCGTCGACGAGTCGCTGCGCGTCGCTCCGGGAGTCGTCGAACACGCAGGACGCCATGCCCGCGGCGAGAACCACGACGGAGACCAGGGCTGTCACGCGGCCGCGCATCCTGCGCCAGTCCCGAAAACCCATAACGACCAACTTTCACTTCTGTCACTTCAGCAACAAGCACGTCCTGCCTACGATGCGATCACGATTGCGCCTCGAACCGCGTATCACCCCCTCAGCAGGCGTCCCGCCACGTCCACTGCCGGCGCCGAACTGCCCGCTCCCGCAACGAAAACCGCGAATGCGAGGTCTCCCTGCGAGCCGACGAACCACCCGTGGGCACCGGTGCCATCACCGTACTCTGCCGTCCCCGTCTTACCGACGAGTTCGGGGATGTCCCGCAGCGCACTCGCGGTTCCCCCCGTGACAGTCTCCCGCATCATCGTCCGTAACGCGGCAGTGACCTCCTCCGGCGCGGCGCCGGGCGCGCGATCGGCCACCCCCGGCCGGCCCTCGACGAGCATCGGCAGCGGTGTCGACCCGTGCGCGATGGACGCCGCCACGAGTGCCATCCCGAACGGGGACGCCGTCACCCGGCCCTGGCCGATCGCGGACTCGACGCGCTCCGCCGGCGTCCGCGCCTCGGGCACGTTGCCGGTGACCGTGACCAGTCCGGGCGTGACGTAGTCCACCCCGAGCCCGAACTGTGCGGCCGCGTCGGTGAGCGCGGTCGCCGGCAGTCCCACGGCGAGCCGGCCCATCGTGGTGTTGCACGAGAAGGCGAAGGCGGTGTGCAACGGGACGGAGCCGAGGTCGAAGCTGTCGTCGTTGGGGATGACGCGACCCTCGATGTTCGCGGTCCCGGGGCACGGCACCACCGTGTCGGGGGTCGTGGCCCCGGCCTGCAGCGCGGCCGAGGTGGTGACGGTCTTGAACGTCGAGCCGGGCGGATACAGCCCGGTCAGGGCGAGCGGCCCCTCGGCGTCGGCGGCGGCGTTCTGCGCCACCGCCCGCACCGCCCCGGTGGACGGCTCGATCGCGACGATCACCGCCGGTTGCTGCATCGGCGCCAGGACCGCCTCGGCGCGCGTCTGCAGGTCCAGGTCGAGCGTGGTCTGCAGGTCCGGCGCCGGTGGACCGTCGGCCCCGGCGACGCGGCGCGCGCTGCCGTCCCCGGACACGAGCCGCACGGCCCAACCGGCGGACGCGTCCTGCCCCTCCTGCCACAGCTCGCCCAGCCCGGACAGCACCGGCGAGGCCAGGGTTCGGTCGACCGTCAGCAACCGGGTCTGCCGGACGAGGGTCACCCCGGGCAGCGCGGCGAGCTGCGCTTCGATCGGCGCGAGGTCGGTCTCCCGGAGGGTCACCGCCGTCACGGGCTTGCCCGCCGCGGCGGCGACGTCGGCGGCAAGCGACTGCGCGGTGATCGTGGGCGCGGCCGTCGCCAGCAGGGGCGCGACGGCCGCCGGGTCGGCGGTGGCATCGAGGCTCACCAGCGTCACGACCTGTTGTTCGAGGATCGGCTGCCCGCGGCGGTCGAGCACCGACGGCGCCGGACCCACCGTGGTCGTGTAGCTCAGGGTGGTGCCGGCGGTCAGGTCCGGGGCGAGCAGCGCCGGATCCCACTCGATGCGCCAGCCCTGCGGGTCGAGGTCCACCGCACTGCCGGACGTGCGGTACGCCCAGTCCCGCCCGGCGCCGAAGGTCCACGCGACGTCGAGGTCGAACGTGCCCGCGTCCCCCGTGCCGGCGAGGTTCACGTCGGGGCGGACCGTGCCGGACCCGTCGACGCCGAGACCGTCGAACACGTCGCCGATCGTCGTGGCCGCCGCCGCGGGGTCGGTGGTGAGGTCCGCCGCGGCCTGCACGTCGCCGGCCTCGAGCGCCGCCGCGAACTCGCCCACGACGGTCTCGGGCTGGTCGGGCCCGAAGGAGCACCCGGCGGCCGCGAGCGCGGCGACTACGGTCGTCAGGAGCGGAACCGGTCGGCGTCGAAGGATGGGCACGACCACGATCATGCCCGAATTCGGACGGTGCCGTCGGGCACGACCCGGGAGGGCGTGCCGTACAGGCGGCACGTTGTGACGCGGGTCGCGGTCGCGCAGAAAACCGGTTGCCGCTCCGCGATCACCGATCTACCGTGGATTCTCGTCACGTTCCCGCCGATCGGAGAAGGCCGTTGCTCCTGTAGAGGTTTCGCCCGCCGCGCCGCACCCTGCGCGCGGTACGTCGTCACCTACTGCCGGGAGCAGCCATGTCACACCCTTCCCCGATTCTCTCGGACCTCGCGTTCACCTGGCCGGACGGCACCGTGGTGTTCGACGGTCTCGACACCACCCTCCCCACCGGCCGCACCGGACTCGTCGGGCGCAACGGGTCCGGCAAATCGACTCTGCTGCACATCATGTCGGGCGATCTGCCCCCGACCCGCGGTTCCGTCACGATACGTGGCCGGGTCTCGCTGCTGCCGCAGGACATCGTCCTCGACCGGCACCGCACCGTCGACGCCGTCCTCGGCATCGACGGCGTGCGTGCGGCACTGCGGCGCATCGAGGCCGGCTCGACCGCCGCCCGCGACTTCGACACCGTCGGCGAGCGCTGGGACGTCGAGGAGCGCGCCCTGGCCACCCTGCACCACCTCGGCCTCGACCGCATCGTCCGATCCCCCAGCGACTTCGATCGCACCGTCGGCACCCTCTCCGGCGGCGAGACCGTCCTGCTGGCCCTCACGGCCCGTCTGCTCGACGAGCCCGACGTCCTGCTGCTCGACGAACCGACGAACAACCTGGATCCGGCGGCCCGCACGCGTCTGTACGACGTCCTGCGGGAGTTCCCCGGGACCCTCGTCGTCGCGACCCACGACCGCGACCTGCTCGAACGGGTCGACACCGTCGCCGAGGTACGGGACGGAGACCTGCGGCTGTTCGGCGGCAACTACAGCGAGTACGAACGCATCGTCGCGGCCGAGCAGGAGGCCGCGCTGGCCGCGGTGCGCGACGCCCGCGCGGACGTGCGCCGGCAGGCGCGCGAACTGCGCGACTCGCACATCAAGCTCGCCCGGCGAGAGCGCTACGGCCGCAAGATGTTCGAGAACAAGCGGGAGCCGAAGATCGTGATGGGCGCCCGCAAGCGGCAGGCCCAGGAGTCGGCGGGCCGGCTGCGGCGCGAACACGAGGGCAAGCTCGCCGGCGCGCGTGAGACCCTCGAGCAGGCCCAGGACACCGTGCGCGACGACCGGGAGATCCGGGTGGACCTGCCGGAGACGGAGGTGCACGCCGGGGCGCGCGTCGCCGAGGGTCCGCTCGAGATCGTCGGCCCGGAGCGGATCGCGCTGCGCGGACCCAACGGTTCGGGCAAGACGACGTTGCTGCACGCCGTCGTCGCGGCCGGCCCCCGGGTGCCGTTCGCGGTGCTGCCGCAGCGGCTGGACATCTTCGACGGGACGCTGTCGGTGGCGGACAACGTCGCGCTGCGTGCCCCGCACCTGTCGGCGCAGCAGGTCCGGGCGTTGCTCGCCCGGTTCCTGTTCCGCGGTGCCGACGCGGACGTGCCGGCGGCCGCCCTCTCGGGCGGCGAGCGCCTGCGGGCGGCGCTGGCGACCCTGCTGGCGGCGGACCCGGCGCCGCGGCTGCTGCTCCTCGACGAACCGACCAACAACCTGGACCTGCCCGGCCTCACACACCTGGTGCAGGCGCTGCGTGCCTACCGGGGCGCCCTCGTGGTGGTCAGCCACGACGAGCGGTTCCTGGCCGACATCGGCGTGACCCGGTCGGTCAGACTGGAGCGGTGAGCCATGCGATCAACCCTGTCGACGGAACCCGCATCGCCTTCTCGGTGATCGACTCCGACGCCGGCGCCGGCAGCCCGTCGCTGCTGCTCGCGCACGGCAGCGCCCTCTCGTCCGCCATCTGGCGGGGATTCGGGTACGTGCGTCCCCTGCGGGAGCGGTACCGGCTCATCCTGCCCGACCTGCGCGGACACGGCCGCAGCGACAAGCCCCACGTCCCGGACGCCTACGCGATGGACCTGATCGTCGACGACGTGCTGGCGGTACTGGACGCCGCCGCCACCGACCGCGTCCACTACCTCGGATACTCGTTCGGAGCCCGGGTCGGCCTGTCGCTGGCGGTGCGGGACACCGGGCGGCTACGGACGCTCACCGTGGGCGGTGGCAGCGCCCGTGCGCAGGCCGGGACGTTCGACCGGTTGTTCTTCCCGGGATGCGCCGACGTGCTCGGTCACTACGGCATCGACGGGTTCCTCGAGGCATGGGCGGAACACCTCGGTGCACCCGTCGACGCGGCGACACAGGCCGCGTTCCGGGCGAACGACGCAACCGCCCTCGCCGCGTACATGCGGCGGTCGGATCGCGAACCCGGCATCGACGACGCCGCCCTCGCCGCGCTGGACGTGCCGACGCTGGCATTCGTCGGTTCGGAGGACGGCGAACGGATCGACGACACCCGAGAGCTGTCGCGGACGATCCCCGGGGCCCTGCTCGCCGTCATCCGGGGGTACGACCACGCGACGACGATCGCGGCGGCGCCGGAGGTACTGTCCGTGATCGAACCGTTCCTCGCGGCGCACGCCGACGACTCGTCCGGCTAACTCGCCGAGGACGGCTCGTCCACCCACTGCACGAGCTGGTAGACGATGCCGTTCGGGTCGCGCATCTGGAAGTACCGCTCGCCCCACGGCTCGGTCTCGATCGGGGTGACGATCGGTACTCCTTCGGCCCGCAGGCGTTCGTACTCGTCGTCGATCGTGTCGACGACGAAGGCGACGAGCGTCCCCTGCCCGGCGTCGCCCGCGATGCTCGCGGGCTTGAAGCTGCCGAGCCCGGTCCGCAGGAAGACGAGGTTGAAGCCGGCGTCCTCACGGGTGAGGGAGACGAACCCGTCCTCGGCCATCGCTTCGGTGAACCCGAGGTGGCGGGTTGCGAAGTCGGCCGACGCGGCCACGTCGGGAACGTTGAGGGACAGGGCACTGGCGGTGATCTGCACGGTGAACTCCTTCCGGTTGCACGACTCCGAACGTCCGGCGGACGCATCTGGTTCCCGCACCCCGCTGCGTGGGGGTGGCCGAATGTCACATCGCTTCGATCTGATCGACGGGATGTCACATTCGGCCCCCAAGGGGGTGTTGTCCGCCGCCCGGAGTCGGAGGACTCTCGGAATCACCCCTGTCCCCTCCGGAAGGCCCCACCGTGACGCACACCGTCTCCCCCGTCGACACCGCTGCTCAGCGCGTCCTCGACTCCGCGCTCGGCGCCGTCGATCTGATCGCGATCTACCTCGGCGACCGGCTCGGCTGGTACCGCAGCCTCGTCACCGACGGCCCCGCCGCCGCCGACGAACTCGCGACGCGCACCGGAACCGACCCGCGCTACGCCCGCGAGTGGCTCGAGCAGCAGGCGGTGACCGGTCTGCTCGAGGTCGACGACGACGATCCGCCGCGCTTCACGCTCCCGCCCGCGGTGGCCGAGGTCCTCACCGACGAGCAGAGTCTCAACTACCTCGGGCCGCTGGCCCGCATGTTCGCCGGGGTGTCCGTGCAACTCCCGGCTCTGCTCGACGCCTACCGCACCGGCGGCGGCGTGAGCTGGGCGCAGCTCGGCACCGATGCGCGCGAGAGCCAGGCGGACATGAACCGGCCGTGGTACGAGAAGGCGCTTCCGGGTGCCCTGGCGTCCGTGCCGGACCTGGACGCCCTGCTACGCCGGCCGGGGGCCGTGATCGCCGACATCGGCTGTGGCGGAGCATGGTCCACGATCGCGCTGGCCCGCGCGTACCCGCAGGCCCGGTTGTTCGCCGTCGACATAGATCCGGCGACGGTCGCCCTGGCCCGGACGAACGTCGCGGCGTGCCCCGACGTCGCCGACCGGGTCACCGTCGTCGAGGCCGACGCGGCCGGCCTGCCCCACGAACGCTTCACCGCCGCGTTCGCCTTCGAGTGCGTCCACGACATGCCGCGCCCCGTCGAGGTGCTCTCCGCGGTGCGGGGTGCACTCGCGCCCGACGGTGTCATGGTCGTCATGGACGAGGCCGTCGCCGACCGGTTCACCGCGCCCGGCGACGAGGTCGAGCGGCTGATGTACGGGTTCAGCATCGTGTGCTGCCTGCCGGACGGCATGAGCCATCCGCCGAGCGCGGGAACCGGCACGGTGATGCGCGCGGACACCCTGCGCCGGTATGCGCTCGACGCGGGCTTCTCGGACGTGTCGGTGCTGCCGATCGAGGACTTCGGGTTCTGGCGGTTCTACCGGCTGGCCCCCTGACCGGTCTCAGCACGACGCCGGCCGGCGTGCCTCCGACGGGTGTGCCTCCGACAGTGCCGGCGGGCCGGCCTCGGACAGTGCCGGCGGGCGGGCCTCGGACAGTGCCGGCGAGCCGGCCTCGGACAACAGCGCGGTGACGGTGTGCTTCATCAGCTCGGTGGCTTCGGCGACCGGCAGGCCGAGCACGTCGCGCAGCGCCACCCACGATCCCCAGGTGCTCGCCACCGCCACGGACCGCACCAGCCGGCCCCGGTGCGACGGGTCGAGCGCGGTCAGCTCCGCCGCGAACAGCGCGTCGACCTCTTCGACCACCCGGGCGATGTGCCGCAACTTGTTTCGCCGGATCCGTTCGGACTGCGGCGCTCTCATCGCGGACGAGCGCGCGAACGGCGCCATCAGTTCGAGCAGTTCGGCGCGCTGCCGGCAGAACGCGTCGATCCGCTCGCCGAGCGGCAGGTCGACGGGGACCGGGGCGAACGCGGAGTCCTGTCGCCGCAGCAACTCCGCCCCGGTCTCCGCGAACAGCGTCTCCAGATCGTTGAAGTTCGCCCACAGCGCCCGGAGCGAGACCCCGGCCCGGGCGGCGATCTGCGCCCCCGTCGGTTTCAGCTCCCCGGCCTCGATCAGGGCGATGTGTGCCTCTATCACTGCGTGGCGGGTCCGTTCGGCCCGCGCGACGCGTCCGTCGGTGACGGTCACGTGTCTCTCCTCCCGTGTCGCCGACCGGCTCCTCCCAACCGGTGCGGCGAACCCAATTGTGCCAGGGCCTGTGTCACCGAGGAGCGCGGCGCCGCGCGGGGAGCGGTTCAGTCGGGATCGAGAACGGGGGTGCGGGCCGTGGCCCGGACGATCGCGTCGCACAGCGCGCGAGTGGCACGGGCGCCGGCATCCCGGGCGAGGAGGGATCCGGGGAACGCGCCGCGGTGGCAGTGCAGTTCGACGGGCACGCCGGCCTGCAGGAGCCGTCGGGCGTAGTCGGTTGCCGCGTCCCGGAAGGGGCCGTGCTCGTCGACGGCGAGGTAGGTCGACGGCAGTCCGGTCAGGTCGATCCGGTGCGCGGGCCCGGACTGCTCGGTGGCCTCCCGGCCGCCGAGGTGGTGCCGCCGGTCCCGGGTGGCGTCGAGGTCGTCCCGTCCGGCGGCACCGTCGCGCACGGAGCCGGTCCGGTCGTCGAGTCCGGGTTCGAGCAGGGCCTGCAGCGCGATGTGCGGGCCGTCCTCGTCCCGTGCCCGCAGGGCGACGGCCGCGGCGAGGGCGCCGCCTGCGGCGTCGCCGAGGACGACGATGCGGTCCGGATCCATGTCCAGGCAGGCCGCGCCGGAGGCAACCCACTCGAGGACCGCGTAGCAGTCGTCCGCCGCAGAAGGAGGGTCCTCGGGCGCGAGCCGGTAGTCGACGGAGACGACGATCGCGCCGGTCGCGCGGGCGACGGCGGCGGCGAAGGCCTCGTCGGGGGCGGCGCTGCCGGGGCCCGACCCGCGGCCGGGGATCTCGAGCACGACGGGCCGCGCCGCGGGGTTGCCGTCCGGGCAGGTGTCGGGCGTGTGTATCCGCACGGGCACCTCGGGGTCGCCGAGCGCGCCGGGAACGAGCCATTCCTCGACGGTGACACCGGTGGTGTGGGGGGCCGCGAGGACCGGGTCGGGGAAGGGTGTCGCGTCGGCCGGTACGGGGTCGACGTCGGGCGAGTCCGGCATGAGCTCGGGCATGGCGACACGATAGTGGAACCTGCAGCCCGAGTGCAGATACCTGTCCCTGGTACCGGGACCGCACGGCGCGGCCCGGACCGCGGTCACCCGGAGAGCAGACCCTTGGCGATGTGCGTCACCTGGATCTCGTTGCTGCCCGCGTAGATCATCAGCGACTTCGCGTCCCGCGCGAGCTGCTCGACGCGGTACTCGGCCATGTAGCCGTTGCCGCCGAAGAGCTGCACCGCCTCCATCGCGACCTCGGTGGCCGCACGCGAGGAGTACAGCTTCATCGCCGACGCCTCGGCGAGAGCGACGGGCTTACCGGCCTCGGCACGCTCGATGGCGCTGAACACCATGTTGCGGACGTTGATGCGGGCGATCTCCATCTCGGCGAGCTTGAGCTGGATCAGCTGGAACTGCGCGATCTCGCGGCCCCACAGGGTGCGGCTGCGCGCGTAGTCCTTGCACAGGCGCAGGCACTCCTCGATGATGCCGAGGGCCAGGTAGGCGATGCCGATCCGCTCGGCAGCGAACGACTCCCGCGCGCTCTCCTTGCCGTCGCTGCGGCCACCCTCCTCGGTCTCACCGAGCAGCCGGTCGCGCGTGAGGCGCACGTTGTCGAAGAACAGCTCGCCGGTGGGTGAGGAGTTCATGCCCATCTTCTTGAACGGCGGACTCTGGGTGAGCCCCTCCATGCCCTTCTCGAGCACGAAGGCCAGCACCTTGCGGTCGCGCCGGTCGACGCTCGGGTCACCCTCGTCGAGCTTGGCGTACACGACGACGACGTCGGCGTAGGGACCGTTGGTGATGAACGTCTTCTGCCCGTTGAGGATGTAGTCCTCGCCGTCGCGCCGGACCGTGGACTTCATCCCCCCGAAGGCGTCCGACCCGGAGTCGGGTTCGGTGATGGCCCAGGCGCCGACCTTCTCGAACGTCACGAGTTCGGGCAGCCACCGCTTCTTCTGGGCGAGGGTGCCGCGGCTGCGGATGGTGCCGGCGGTGAGACCGAGGCTGACCCCCATCGAGGCGACGAGCCCGAGGCTGACGCCGGCGATCTCGCTGTTGAGCAGGGCCGCCATGCCGCCCGAGCCCATGCCGCCACCCGACTTTGCCGACGGCACCTCACCGGCCTCCTCCCGGGCGAGGGCCTTGTTCAGGCCGTCGCGGGCGAGCTCGTCGATGCCGAAGGCGGCGAACAGCTTGCGGATGATGTCGTAGGGCGGCAGCTCACCGCTCTCGAGCCGATCCACGTGCGGGCGGATCTCCTTTTCGATGAATCCGCGCAGGGCGTCACGGAACATGAGATCGGTGTCGGACCACGCGTACATGAACGAAATATAGAACACGTTCTCGAAAAGGTACACAGGCCGGCGCGGCGTGAGCGTGACGTCGGACATATTTAGCCTGCTATTAGTTAACGCACTATCTAAATGTCTAGACTCCGAGGTGCCACTCCCGCACGAAAGGCCCGAGAGAATGCACACCCGCCCCGGACCGTTCCAATGGCTCGCCTACGCCTTCGGCCGTCCCCTCCCGGCCTCGATGCGCGAATGGGTGCGCAACGACCTGGTCGGCGACCACGCCGTCGCCCGCCACATGATCCGCAGCCAGATCCCGTTCCTCCCGCTGTACGCCGCCTTCCTGCTGCTACCCGGCCCGGTGTGGCTGCGCCTGTCGACGATGGGGCTCGGCGTCGCGCTCGCCCTGTTCTTCTCCGCCGCCTACATGGCACAGAACCGTCGTCGCCGGCTCGAGCGCAACGGCCTGCCGGGCGACCTCGAGAACCCCCGGCGCGTCCGGCAGCGCGACGCCGAGAAGGCCGCCTACGAGGCGATGCATTCCGCGATGCGCGCCGGCTGACGGCCCCGACGCACGGCCGTCCGGGTACCGGGCTGCAGGAGCCGTTCTGGATCTGCTCGCCGATCCGGAATCCGCTCGCGCCGCGGCGGGGGCGAATTCCGGTTCGGCGCAGGAATTTCCGTGGACCCCGAGGGCGGTGAGTCCCTCAGTCCTTCGGTGTCAACAGGTAGACCGGGATCTCCCGCTCGGTGCGCCGGGCGTACAGCTCGTAATTGGGCCACACCTGCACCAGCACCTCCCAGTGCACGTCGCGCTCGACGCCGCGCGCGCGGCGCGGCACGACCACGGTGTCCTCCCCCCGGTAGGTCACCAGTGCCTCGTCGGCGGCCTCGAGGTTGTGCGCCCAGCCCGGCAGTTCGGGCATCCCCCAGTTGCTTCCGGCGACGAGCCAGCCGTCGTCGCGCGGGGCGCACAGCAGGGGGGTGCGGCGCTCCACCCCGCTCTTGCGGCCGCGGACCGTGAGCACCAGTTCCGGCAGCCCGGCGAGCGTCAACAGCGTGACCCGGCCGGACGTCACCCGCTGGAGGGTGTGGTCGACGGTGACGATCTGCGGGGTGAACCGCGGCAGCCACGGTTGCCGGCCGAGCTGCACCGCGACGGGACGCAGCGGGTTCACGGCGCCGCCCATCCGGCCAGGACCGTCCGCACGGCGGTCACCACCGCGAGCGGCTGGTCGATCATCGGATGGTGCCCCGCGGCGGGCAGTTCGGCCACGAGCGCACCCGGACCGAACTGCGGCCGCATGCGACCGAGCAGATCGAGGGCGACGATCCCGTTCTCGGAACGGAAATAGGCGACGCGGCACTTCGCCTCGAAGCTCTCGAGGCTGGTGCGCCGGTCCTTCGTCATCCGCAGGGCGTCGAACTTCCAGCTCCAGCCGCCGGGCACCTGCCGCATGGACTGACGGGCGATGTGCTCGAGCACGTACGGCTCGGCGGTGTCCTGCGGCGGGACGAGCCGGAAACGGGCCATCGCCTCCTCCGCCGTCGGATACACCTTCGTGCCGCTGCGCTCGCGGGCCACCTGAGCGCGCATCTCGATCTCCTCGGGCGTCAGGTCCCGGATCGGCGAGTCGAGGATCATCACCCCGTCCAGCCGGTCGCCGTACAGGTGAGAGGCCACGAAGGACACGATCCCGCCCATGCTGTGCCCGACCAGGACCGGCGCTCCGGCGATCCCACCCGCCTGCGCCGCCGCGAGCACCTCGCGCGCCCACGTCTCGAGGGAGTAGTGCTCGCGGTGGTCGCTGTCCCCGTGCCCGCTCATGTCCAGCGCGACGACGCGCCGGCCCTGGGCGAGCTGGGGTGCGACGTGATCCCACCAGCACGAGTGCGCCATCCCGCCGTGCACCAGCACGATGCCGGGGCGGCCCTCCTCACCCCACGCGCGATACGCGATCGAGGCGCCGTCGACCTCGACGCTGCCCGTTTCCACCGGCGCGGACAGGGCCTCGACGAACCACTTCGGCGCCGAATCGTTGTCGATGCTCATTACCTGAATCTACTGCGTGGCGTGGCCCCGGTCACCAGGCGGGCCATCAGTTCGAGGCGCGGTTCCTCCTGCTCGGGTTGCGGGTGCACCACCGCCGCGACGGCCTCCCCGTCGAGCAGGTGCACCAGCGTGAACAGCAGCGTGTCGAACTCCGCCGGTTCGAATCGCGAGGCGATCGGCAGGGTGCGCCCGAATTCGGCGATCCGGCCGTGGTACCGCTGTGCCATGGGGGCCAGGCGTTCGCGCAGCGCGGGGTCGGTGCGCGCCGCGCCGAGCAGTTCGTACCAGGCGGCGTTGATCGGGGCACGGCACGCGGCCCGCAGCAGGCGCAGGCACTCGCGGACCGATTCGGGGCTTTCGTCGGGCCCGCCGAGTTGCGTCAACCCCAGCCGGAAGTTCGCGAACTGCCGTTCGCGGACGGCGTCGGCGGCCGCGATCATCAGGTCGAGCCGGGTCGGGAAGTGCCGGAACACCCCTCCGGAGGACACCCCCGAGCGGCGGCACACCTCCCCGATGGTGGTGGCCGTGTAACCCAGCTCGCCCAGCGACGCGACGGTCGCGTCGAGGATCCGTTCGATCGTCGCCGTGCGCCGCTGCTGCTGGGTGCGGCGCGACGGTGCCGCGGTCCCGGTCACGGCGCCGCGCTGCCGGCCGGGGCGGTGGCGGGCGGAGCGGCGGCGGGCGGAGCGGCGGCGGGCGGAACGGCGGCGGGCGGTGCAGCGGCGCGCGGAGCGGGGCGTCGCGCCGGCACCGGTCCGCGCGCGTCGGTGCCCGCGCGCAGGAACCGGCCGGCGCCGACGGTGGCGCCGTACCCGGGGACGAACTCGCCCGCGCGGAACACCACGCGACCGGCCACCGCGGTCGCGGTGACGGCGGCGTCGTTGCGGTTGACCATGCGGCTCAGCCCGCCGAACTCGGGCATGGGCGCCTCGTGGTAGGCGTCGGTGTCCTGGTTCAGCCCGGCCGGGTCGACGACCACGAGGTCCGCCCGGTCGCCGACGCGCAGGTGCCCGGCGTCGATGCCGTAGAAGTCGCCGAGTTCGCCGGTGAGCTTGTGGATCGCCGACTCCAAGGGCATGACGGGCTTGCCGCGCCGTGCGTATTCGTGGATGCGGCGCAGCATGCAGATGCCGTAGTTGTAGAACGCCATGTTGCGCAGGTGCGCACCGGCGTCGGAGAAGCCCACGGTCACGCCGGGCTGCCGGAGCAGCCGATTGGCCACCTCGGGCCGGTCGTTCGCGATCACCGTGTGCCAGCGGAACTTCCGTCCGTGCTCGACGACGAGGTCCAGGAAGGTGTCCACCGGATGCACGGCGCGGTCGCGGGCCACGTCGCCGATCGAGCGACCGACGAGCGACGCGTCGGGGCACCCGACGATGGTGGTGTCGTCGAAGTCGCGGTGCCACACGCGCGGCGAGAACTTCTTGTCGAAGTCCTGCCGGAACCAGCGCCGGTACGCCTCGTCGCGCAGCAGTTCGTTGCGGGCGACCTCCTCCTTCAGGTGCAGCGCGGCGCGCCCCGAACCGAACTCCTCGAACACGACGAGGTCGATCCCGTCGGAGCACACCTCGAACGTGGTGGGCAGGTGCTGCCACCGGAACGCGCCGCGCCCGATCCGGTTGGCGGCGAAGGCGATCGGACCGAAGATGCGGTGCACCCAGCGCTCGGCCTTGGTGTCGGCGGCGGCGAGCACGGCCGCCTTCATCGGCTTGCGGCCCACACCCGTGGTGGCGAGGGCGAAGAAGGCCACGTCGTACTTGGTGTTGAGGTTCGGCACAGCCTGCAGGACGCGGCCGCGGCGGCGCAGGATGCGGTGGATCCGGCGGAATTCGGACCACGACGCGTGGGTCGAGGGCAGGGTGCGGGAGCGGTAGCGATCGCCGTCGAGCTTGTCCCAGGGATTCGTCATGGTGGACACGCCCAGGAAGCCGGCGTCGAGGGCGTCCTCGACGCCGGCCTCGATCGCGGCGAGTTCGGCCCGGCTCGGCCGGCTCGAGGGATCGGTGGAGCGGCCCAGGCCCAGGACGGCCGCCCGCACGTCGGAGTGCCCGATGAACGCGGCGACGTTCGGGCCGAGCGGCAGGGCGTCCAGCGCGGCGACGTACTCCCGGGGCGACGACCAGGTCCGGCCCTGTTCGAGTGCCGTCAGGACGTGCTCGCGGGGCAGCGCCTCGACCCGGCTGAACAGGTCCGCGGCGTCGAGCGGCGGCACGAACACCGTCGAGAGCGAGCAGTTGCCCATGAGGACGGTGGTGACGCCGTGCCGCACCGATTCCGGCAGGCCGGGCGAGACGAGCACCTCGGCGTCGTAGTGCGTGTGCGGGTCCACGAAGCCGGGCATCACCCAGCGGCCGGCCGCCTCGATCACCTCGGTGCCCGGTCCGACGGGCAGTGGGTCGGCGCTCGCCGTCGCCACCACCCCGTCCTTGATGCCCAGGTCGCGGACCACGCCGGGGGCGCCGGTGCCGTCGAACCACAGTCCGCCGCGGACGACCAGGTCGAACTCGGTGGGCGCCGGTGTCGTGTTCATGTGATCTCCCTCACGTCGATGCACGAAGCATAGACAGAAAGAGGACGACCGCTCTCTATTTTCGGGCAACCCGGGGTGCGGACCGGCGCGGGACAGCGCCGCGAATAGAGTGCGGCCATGCCCGCGTTCCCGGCGGTTCCCGCCACCCCCGCCCTCCTCGTCGACCGTGACGTCCTCGACCGCAACATCGCGCGGATGGCCGACGCGGCACGTACCCGCGGGGTGGCCCTGCGCCCCCACGCGAAGACCCACAAGTGCGTCGAGATCGCCCGGCGTCAGCTCGCCGCCGGCGCCGTCGGGCTTACCGTCGCGACGGTCTCCGAGGCCGAGGTCTTCGCCGATGCCGGCTTCCGCGACCTGTTCGTCGCGTATCCGCTGTGGACGGATGCCGCGCGCGGTGCCCGGCTGCGCGCGCTCGCCGCGGAGGTCCGGCTGACCGTGGGCGTGGACTCGGCGGAGGGCGCGCGGGCCCTCGCCGAGCACGCCCGGCCGGGCCTGACCGTGCTCGTCGAGGTCGACAGCGGTCATCACCGCACCGGCGTCGCGCCGGAGCGGGCCGGGTCGGTCGCCGTCGCGGCGGCGTCCGTCGGGCTCGAGGTGCGCGGCGTGTTCACCTTTCCGGGGCACTCGTACGGCCCGGGACGGCCGGCGGTCGCGGCGACGGACGAGGCGGCAGCGCTGAGCCGGGCGGTGGCGGCCCTGGAGGCCACCGGGCACGACGCCGAGGTGATCAGCGGCGGCTCGACCCCCACCGCTCACCTCGACGTGCCGGCCGCCACCGAACTGCGCCCGGGCGTGTACGTCTTCGGCGACGCCCAGCAGCTCGAACTGGGCACGATCGACGAGGACGCGATCGCGCTGACCGCGTTGGCGACGGTGGTGTCGGCGCGTGACGACACCGTCGTGCTGGACGCCGGCAGCAAGGTGCTCGGCGCCGACCGCGCCCCGTGGGCGACGGGCTACGGCCGCATCCTCGGCGCCCCGGACGCGCGCATCGTCGCGCTGTCCGAACACCACGCCACCGTGCTGTGGCCGGACGACTCCGACCGCCCCACCCTCGGCACACGCCTCCGGGTGATCCCCAACCACGTGTGCTCCACGGTCAACCTCGCCGACGACCTGACTGTCGTCGCCGGGGACACGGCGGTCGACCGGTGGGCAGTCGCCGCGCGGGGCCGCAACACGTAGCACGCAGGCGGCTCCGCCGCCGGTGTGCCTTTTGGGCTGCTAGGGCAACCCAAAGGGCACACCGCCGGGTAGGGCGGCTCCGATCGCGTCGGCGGCGGCCGCCGCCCGCGATTCCGGCAACCGCGCGTAGCCGCACACCAGGCCGCTCGGACCACCGGGGCCGGCGCTGTACCTGCTGAGGGGCGTGGTCTCCACACCGAGCCGTCGCGCTGCGGCGGCGATCGCGACGTCGTCGACACCCTCCGGAAACCGGAGCACCACATGCAGACCCGCTTCGATGCCGGTCACCGACACCCCGGACCGTTCGAGACCATGAAGCGCACCGACGAACGCCGCCCGACGGGCGCGGTAGGTGCGGGACGCACGCGCCAGATGCCGAGACAGCGCCCCCGACTCGATCAGCCGGGCCAGCGCGGACGCGGCGACCGAGCCGGCCACCTCCCCGCTCTCGGCCACGGCCGCCGCGATGCGCGAGCGCAACGGGGCCGGTGGGATCAGCCACGCGAGCCGCAGATCCGGCGACAGGATCTTCGAGGCCGTCCCCACGTAGGCGACGCACTCGCGGCCGCCGTCGATGCTGCGCAGCGCCGGCAGGGCCGACACGTCGTACCGGAACTCCCCGTCGTAGTCGTCCTCGACGACGATCGTTCCGCTCTCGGCGGCACGGGCAACGAGCCGGGCGCGGTGGGACACGGGCATGCGCGCCCCCAACGGATACTGATGTGCGGGCGTGCAGTACACCGCGGCGTCCGTGTCCCGCAGCAGGTCGGGATCCAGACCGTCCTCCCCCACCGGGACCGGACGCGGCCGGGCGCCCTCACCGACGAGCGCCCGTCGCGCACGGAGGTATCCCGGATCCTCGAACGCGACGTCGCGGTCTCGCAGCCGCGCCGCGATCGCGAGCACCCGCACCGCGGCGGCGACGCCCGGCAGCACGACGATCTCGTCCGCCCCGCAGGCGAGGCCCCGCGTCCGCCGGAGATGGTCGGCCAGCGCCCGGCGCAGATCCGGATGAGCCTCCGGATCCGCGACGCCGAGGGCCCGCGGCGCCGCGGCGGCCGCCCGCCACGCGCGACGCCACTCCGGTTCCGAGATCAGCGCCGGATCCGGGATCCCCGGCCGCAGGTCCAGTGCGGGCGCGCGCCGCACCGGATCCGGCTCCGTCGCCGCCGCGGGCACGACGGGATGGGATGCGGCGTGCGCCCGCGCCGCGACGTCGGCACCGGGCGCGACGCGCGTGCCCGAACCCGCCCGCGCCACAGCGAATCCCGAGGCACACAGCTCGTCGTAGGCGTCGACGACGCACCCGCGGGACACCCCGAGCTCGGCGGCCAGCACGCGGGTCGACGGCAGCGGATCGCCGACCCGGATGCGGCCGTACCGGATCTGGTCGACGACGGCCTCGGCGAGGCGCTGCCGGAGGGGCGCGTCGGTGTCGGGCAGTTCGAAGGCCGGATGGACCGGGGGCGCGACACGGGGCACGGCGCCACGATACTGGTCCTGGACTGTGCGCGCTTTGTGGACCTGTTCAGTGGACCGGATAACCGACAGACTCACCGGCATGGAGAACATCAGGCGCTATCCCGAACGGGCCCGCACCCGACGGGCCGACCTCGACGCGGTGCTGGACGCGGCCGTCACCTGCACCTTCGCGACCGTCGTCGACGGCCTGCCGTGGGTGGTACCGATGCTGTACGCGCGCGAGGGCGACCGGATCCTGCTGCACGGCTCCACCGGCGCGGGCGCACTGCGCCTGGCCGCATCCGGTGCGCCGGTGGCCGTGTGCGTCTCGCTCCTCGACGGTGTCGTCGTCGCGCAGGATCTGTTCCACTCGTCCGCGAACTTCCGATCCGCCGTCGTCCGGGGCGAGGTCACGGCCCTGCCCGCCGAGGAGTCCGCCGCCGCCCTGGATGCCCTGTCGGACGGCCTCATTCCGGGGCGCAGCACCGAGACCCGGGCACACACCAGGAAGGAACTGGCGGCCACCGCCACCCTGGTCCTGCCCATCCGCGCCGGACAGTGGACGGTCAAGATCCGCGACGCACCCCCGTCCGCGCCCGACGTGAGCGACGGCTCGTGGGCGGGTGTGGTCCCGTTGCGGACGGTCGCGGACCGTCCGGTCGCCGCGCCGTGGGTCGCGGACGACGTGCCCGTGCCCGCGTCCGTCCGCAGGCTGGTGGACCGCTACGCCACGAGCACGGCAATGGTTTCCGCGACCAGCGCCGGCTTCTCGGCACCCTCGGCCTCGACGGTGTAGGTGACGGTGAGGTTCGCGCCCTTCGCGGTGCGCTCGAGCGAGGTGAATTTCGCGGTCGCCCGGACCTTCGACCCCACCGGCACCGGCGACGGGAATCGAACCTTGTTGGCACCGTAGTTGATCCGCATCTTCAGGCCCTCGGCGGCGAAGATCTGGGATCCGAGGACGGGCAGCAGCGAGAGGGTGAGGTAGCCGTGAGCGATGGTCCGGCCGAAGGGCCCGTCCTTCGCGCGCTCGGGATCGACGTGGATCCACTGGTGGTCCCCCGTCGCCTCGGCGAACAGGTTCACCCGCTCCTGGGTGATCTCGAGCCACTCGCTGTGGCCGAGATCCTCGCCGACGGCCGCCTCGATCTCGTCGATTCCGTGGAATGTGCGCATGATTCGTTTCTCCCGGGTCAGGGCCGCTGCGGACGGTGTCCGGCGCGACGGAGGGTGACGCGATACGTGTAGTGCTCGGGCAGAAAGTAACTGACGGACAGCTCGGCGGGTTCGCCCAGATCGTTCGAGTACAGCCGGTCCACCCGCAGCAGGGGATGCCCCGCGGTGCAGTTCAGCTCGCGCGCAACCTCGTCCGTGGCCCGCGCGACGGTGATCGTCTGTGCCGCCTCGACGATGGGATGCTCGAGGTGCGGTTCGAGCAGACCCATCACAGTGTTCCGGCTCGACGCCCCGGCCGCGAGCTCCGGGGCATCGAGCACGTGCGCGGCCACGTGATCGGGCAGGTACACGGTGGTCAGCGCGAACGGGATCCCGTCGTGCACGCGGCGCAGCGCCACCGAATGCACCAGATCGGTGTCCAGTCGCAGCCGGCTCGCGGCCTCGATGTGCACGCCGCGTCTCAGTGGCGCGACGATCTCCATCGTGGTGTCGGCGGCGAGGTCGAGCAGGTCCTCGATGGAGCCGAGCTGGCGCCGGTAGCGCCGCCCGCCCTCGTCGGCGAATGTGCCGCGGCCGGGCACCCGGTAGACGACGCCGTCGGCGACGAGGTCCTGGAACGCCCGCCGCACCGTCTGCCGGCTCAGTCCGTAGCGCTGCGCGAGTTCGGCCTCGGTGGGCAGCCGCACGCCGCCGCGGTACTCGCCGGCGTCGACGGCCTCGCGCAGCCGTCGCGACAGCTGCGCGTACGCCGGTTCCGTGTCGCGTTCGCCCATGACGATCACGGATCCTAGTGACGGGCGGTCACAGGCCGCCGCGGGCCACCAGTTGGGACGCGATGACGCCCTTCTGGATCTCGTTGGTGCCCTCGCCGACGATCATCAGCGGGGCGTCGCGGAAGTAGCGTTCGACGTCGTACTCGGTGGAGTAGCCGTAGCCGCCGTGGATGCGCACCGCGTTCAGCGCGATCTCCATCGCGATCTCCGAGCAGTACAGCTTGGCCATGCCGGCCTCCATGTCGCACCGCTCGCCACTGTCGAAGCGCTCGGCCGCGTAGCGGGTCAGCTGCCGTGCCGCGGTGAGCTTGGTGGCCATCTCCGCCAGGTAGTTGCCGATCGACTGGTGCTTCCAGATGGGCTGGCCGAAGCTCTCGCGCTGCTGCGCGTAGGCCAGGGAGTCCTCGAGCGCGGCCGCGGCGACGCCGAGGGCGCGGCACGCGACCTGGATGCGGCCGGTCTCGAGGCCCTTCATCATCTGCCCGAAACCCCGGCCGGGCTCGCTGCCGAGGATCGCCGTCGCCGGGGCGCGGTAGCCGTCGAAGCTCAGCTCACAGGACTCGACGCCCTTGTAGCCGAGCTTGGGCAGATCCCGCGAGACGGTCAGGCCGGGCCCGTGCTCGACCAGGACGATGGAGATGCCCTTGTGCCGGGGGGTGGCGGCCGGGTCGGTCTTGCACAGCAGCGCGATCAGCCCGGCGCGACGGGCGTTGGTGATCCACGTCTTGGCGCCAGTGATCACCAGGTCGTCGCCGTCCCGGCGGGCGGTGGTGGTCATCGCCTGCAGGTCCGAGCCGCCGCCCGGCTCGGTCAGCGCCATCGTCGCGCGCACCTCACCGGTCGCGAGCTTCGGCAGCCAACGCTGCTTCTGCTCCTCGGTGCCGAACAGCACCAGCAGCTTGGCGACGACGGTGTGCCCGCCCATCGCCCCGGCCAGACTCATCCAGCCGCGGGCGAGTTCCTCGGTGACCTGCGCGTAGCACGGCATCGACACCGGCATCCCGCCGTACTCCTCCGGCACGGCCAGCCCGTAGATCCCGATCTGCTTCATCTGCTCGATCCACTTCTCGGGGTACTCGCCTGAGTGCTCGACCTCCTGCACCGACGGCTTGACCTCCCGGTCGATGAACTCGCGCACCGTCTTGACCAGGTAGGTCTCTTCGTCGCTCAGGTAGCTCACGGAAAAATCCTCGAATCGACACGGGACCTGCGATCCCACCCGTCATTTGTACGGCCATTTTTCGTGGCGCACCCGGCCGTGTCAACACCATCCGGTCGCACGACACCCCTCGAACCGCCTATACGTCGACCCTGCCGTCGCCTATAGGTCCGCTCCGGGTAGCGCCGGACCGGACAATGGCCGTACATTTAGCGCGTTCCCGACCGCCCCACAGCAGAGGTTGATCCGTGACTCTCGCCCAGCCCCGCCGCCGGCGAGCCGTGCTCGTCGCCCCCGGCTCCGACGACCGCAAGGCCGGCAAGGCTCTGGCCTCCCCGGCCGACGAGGTGGTTCTCGACCTCGAGGACGCCGTCGCCACCGGCCACAAGGACACCGCCCGCGACCTCGTCGCCGACCTGGTGTCCACGCACGGCACCGGTCGCACGATCGCGGTGCGTGTCAACGGTCCCGGCACGCCGTGGTTCGCCGACGACCTGCGCGCCTGCGCCGCCCTCGGATCGGCCCTGTCGTCGGTGGTGGTGCCCAAGGTCGAGGGCCCGGCCGACCTCGCCGAGACCGACCGGATCCTCACGGCGGCAGGCGATACCGACCTGGCCGTGCAGGCGCTGATCGAGACGCCGGCCGGGGTGACCCGCCTCGACGAGATCGTCACCGGCCCGCGACTGGCCGCGGTGATCCTCGGTTACGCCGACCTCGGCGCCGCGCTCGGCCGCACCCGCACCGCCGCCCCCGAGCACTGGCTGTACGTGCAGGACCGGATCCTGCACGCCGCCCGCGCCGCGGGCGTGCAGGCGATCGACGGCCCGTTCCTCGGCATCACCGACGACGATCGGTTCCGTCACGCCGCCCGCTGGACCGCCGACCTCGGCTTCGACGGCAAATGGGTCATCCACCCTGCCCAGATCGACTCGGCCGCAGCGGCCTTCACCCCGAACGACGAGCAGGCCGAGCAGGCGCGGCGGGTGCTGGCCGCCCTGGCCGAGGCCGAGGCCCGCGGCGCGGGCGCCGCCCAGCTCGACGGACAGATGCTCGACGAGGCGGTCGCCGTCGCCGCCCGCCGCACCCTCGCCCTGATCGGAGAGAACTGAGATGACCACCGCGAACGCCGCCACCGAGGTCGGCGGCCCCTACTTCGACGAGCTGACCGTCGGCCAGGTCTTCGACACCGCCCCCGCGGTCACGATCACCGACGGCCTCGCCGCCGCCCACCAGGCGATCCTCGGCGACCGGCTGCGCCTGCCCCTCGATGCGCACCTGTCGGCGGCCGTCGCCGGTGGGCCCGTCGCGCACGCCGGGCTCGTCACCGATCTCGCGATCGGCCAGTCCACCCTGGTCACCCACCACGTCAAGGCCAACCTGTTCTACCGCGGCCTGCGCTTCCACCGCTTCCCGCACCTCGGTGACACGCTCTACACGACCACCGAAGTGGTTGGTCTGAAGGAGAATTCGGTCAAGCCCGGCCGCAAACCCACCGGCCTGGCGGCGCTGCGGATGAACACCGTCGACCAGAACGGACGGACCGTCCTCGACTTCTACCGGTGCGCGATGCTGCCGCTGAGCGAAAACCCCGATCCCGAACGCGTCGTGGCCGCCGACGACCTGTCCGCGATCGGCCCGCAGGAGCCGCCGCGGTGGTCCGCGCCCGCCGACTGGGATCTCGCCGCCTACCGGACACGGGTTCCAGGAACGCATTTCGATCCGTCGCTGGCCGGTGCGGTGCTGCGGTCGAGCGGCGACGTCGTGACCAGCGCACCCGAGCTGGCGCGGCTGACCCTCAACATCGCCGCCACCCACCACGACGAACGTGTCGGTGCCGCAGGACGACTGGTGTACGGGGGTCACACCATCGGTCTCGCCCTGGCCCAGGCCACCCGGGCGCTGCCGAACCTCGTCACCGTCCTCGGCTGGCACTCGTGCGACCACACCGGCCCGGTCCACGAGGGCGACACCCTCACCAGCGACCTGCACGTCGAGTCCGCCCACCCCCTCGACAGCGGAGGGGGCGTCCTCGAACTGCGCTCGATCGTCCACGCCCACCGCGGCACCGACGCGCCGGCAGCCGTGCTGGACTGGCGCTTCACCGCACTCATGGCCTGACCCCGGAACCGACATGACTTCTCCTGCCCCGGCACCGGACCCCATCGTCGCCCCCGACGCACCCGACTGGCGTCTGCACGCCCGCTGCCGGTTCATCGGACCGGACACCTTCTACGCCCCCGAGGGCGAGACCCTGGGCGAGCGGCAACGCCGGGAACGAGCGGCCCGGGACATCTGCGCACCCTGCCCCGTTCGTATCGCGTGCCGCGACCATGCCGTGAAGAACAAGGAACAGCACGGAATCTGGGGCGGACTCACCGAGAGGGAACGCCGCGGACTGCGGTACGTCCGCTGGCTGCCGGACCGTGCTACGTCGGCGGCCGGCTGACCCTACCCGCGGTCGCTCACTCCCCCCGGCGTGGCGATCTCGTCGCAGGTCCCATTCGAGCGCCCACGGCGTGTGCGTCCGCGCTGCATGACGAGGTCGTTCAGGTAGGGCGCGATCTTCGCCTCCTGCGCCTTCTCTCGACTACACAGTCGAGCGATCTGTTCGACCGACGACGACCTTCCAGTCCCGTGGACGGTCAGTCCGATCGCGGGTATGAACCATCCGGGCAGCGCACCGCCCAGGTGGGCAGGCTCAACGCGCGACCGACGCGCGCAACCGGCGCGCGATGCCGGGCAGGAGCGTCACCGTCGCCCACAGCGCGACCGCGGCGACAACGGCAGTGGCCGTGTCGCCGAACGTGGCGGTGCCGAGCTCGTATCCGCGCAGGGCATCGGTGGCGTGGGCGACCGGGTTGAGCGTCGCGGCGGCCTGCATCCAACCCGGCATGGTCTCGAGCGGGGCGAACGCGCTCGAGACGAACATCAGCGGCATCATCACCATCATCCCGGCGAACTGCACCACATCGGGACGGCGGAGCCGGTCACCGATGAGCCCGAACAGGGCACTCATCGCCGCGGCCAGCACGGCGAGCACGACGATGCCGGCCAGGGCGTCGACGACGGTGCCATGGAACTCGAACCCGAGTACGACGGCGGCGACACCGAGGAGCGCGGCCCGGGCGAGTGTGAACGCGGCTTCGTTGAGCGTGCGCGCCACACCGGGCAGCGCCGCCCGCATGGGAAGCACGGCGAAGCGGTCGTGCAGGCCGTTGGTGTGATCGATCGCCGCGGACACCCCCGCGTTGGTGCCGGCCATCACGGTGGAGACTGCCAGCATGGCGGGGGTGAGGAAGTCGATGTAGCTGACCCCGGGAGGGAAACCGGGTCCGGCCGCCACACTGCGGAACACCTGACTGAACAGGACCAACATCGCCATCGGCATCGTCAGCGAGAACATCAGCAACTGCGGGACGCGGGCACTGGTGCGCAGATTGCGGACCACAAGGGCCGCGAGCTGGTCTGCGGCGGGTGACCGCCCGGATCGGGTGGTGAGCATGGCGTTCATGGGGTGGCTCCGTCGTGGGTGAGGTGGGTGAAGACGTCGTCGAGGCTGGGCGAGGCGACATCGAGGTCGCTGACGTCGACGCGGTCCCGGGCGAGCTGGGCGACGAGTTCGGCAGCGGTCATCGCGTCGCCGACGGTGAGCGAGACACGGACCCGACCGCCGTCGACGGGATTCTCGGTCTCGGGCCCGAACGGCAGGCCGCCGAGCTGGTGCGTGGGAATCGTGGCGGTCACCACCTTGCCGCCGACAATCCGCTTCAGCTCGGCGGGCGTACCGCGGGCGGCGACCCGCCCCCGGTTGAGCACGACAATGTGGTCGGCAAGCCGGTCGGCCTCTTCGAGGTACTGGGTCGTGAGCACGACGGTGGTGCCGTTGGTGGTGAGTTCGTCGACGACGTCCCACAGCGCGCTGCGGGCGATGGGATCCAGGCCGGTGGTCGGCTCGTCGAGGAACAGTACCGACGGAGATCCGACCAGGCTGGCGGCCAGGTCGACCCGACGTCGTGACCCACCGGAGAGTTCACCGACCCGCCGCGACGCGAGGTCGAGCAACCCGAGCCGGTCGATCAGAGTGTCGGCCCGAGCCCGTGTCCGGCCGCGCAGACCGGTGAGGCGGCCTATCAGTTCCAAATTCTCTCGGGCAGTGAGGAACTCGTCGAGTCCGGCATACTGGCCGGTGACTCCGATCCGGCGGCGCACGTCCATCGCGTCGGTGACGACGTCGAGGCCCTCGACCAGCGCCCGGCCGACGGTCGGCCGCACCAGCGTGGTGAGCACGCGAATCAAGGTCGTCTTACCGGCGCCGTTGTGGCCGAGCACGCCGAGCGTCGTGCCCGCCCGCACCTCGAGGTCGAGGCCGTCGAGCGCCCACGTCTTGTCGTAGGCGACGTGGAGATCGTCCACTACTACTGCAGGGGCGTTCATCTCACGCCTCCGAACCGGTGCCGGGCACGTGCACTGCCGGCGCGCTCCGGCGTCGCCGGCCCGGACGTCGGGGCACCCCCGCAAGGAGGGGTGGTGCGTCGGTGTCGTCGGCGTCGAGCGCGATGTGGACACGGATGGTCGTCATCTGAGGGTCCTTCCGAGACGGCGCTTCCCTGGGTTGGGAAGTCGACATCTCTGACGAGCGACTCGCGATTTGGACGCATCACACCGACAGCGACCGCTCGAGCGCGGCCCGGAAGAACCGAACGAATGGACGTGAGGGGGAGCCCCGTCGGCCAGCCATAAACGACGCATCTCCCAGCGCAGTCACTGGCGCGGAACTACTTTTGAAGCCTCGGAGCCGCCGCCGGATTCGCCTGAGAGCCGACGAGAGGACCGGCCGCGCCCGGCTCAGGCGCCGAGACCGTGCGCGAGCCGCTGCACCCGTTCGCGCGCCGCGTCCAGGCTTGCCGTGGAGCGCTCGGTCATCGGCTCCAGTGCCGGAATACGTCCCGCCAGGGTGTATTCGGCGGTCACGACCGTGACGTCCATGCCCAGCGACGTGCCGAGCACCTGCTGCAGCGGCGGCACGGTGTGGTCGAGGCCCTCGTCCGGGTCGCCGGGGCCGTAGGCCAGCCCGCGGCTCGAGATCACGACGACGGGCGTGCCCGCGAACGGCTGGTCCGGGGTGTCGAACGGCACGGTGGTGCCGAGTACGTGGATGTGGTCGATCCACGCCTTCAGCGTCGACGGCAGCGACCAGTTGTACATCGGGGCACCGATCACGACGGCATCGGCGCTCCGGACCTCGGCGATCAACTCCGTCTGCAAGGCCTCCGCCGCGGGATCGACGGAGGCGCCGGGTGCCCGCAGGCGTGGCGCGTAGTGCAGTTCCGCGTCCCCGAGATGCGGGACCGGGTCTCGGTGCAGGTCCCGTTGGATCACGGTGTGGCCGGGTCCGCGCCGGCGCCACGTGTCGGCGAAGAGACGGGTCAGCTCGCGGGAGACGGACGTCTCGAGGTTCGCGGACGAATCGAGCTGCAACAGCTGGGGCACGTCGGGCTCCTTCGGGTTCGAGTACTGCACCTGTGGATCACTGCGCCGGTGGATCACTGCGCCGGGTCGATGACCGTGCCGGGTCGGCTACCGGCTATTGCACGATGCCGGCGGCACGCAGCCCGGCGATCTGCTCGTCGGTGAGGCCGAGATCGG
Organism: Rhodococcus ruber; assembly: GCF_016804345.1. Classification (NCBI taxonomy): domain Bacteria; kingdom Bacillati; phylum Actinomycetota; class Actinomycetes; order Mycobacteriales; family Nocardiaceae; genus Rhodococcus; species Rhodococcus ruber. The sequence goes on from NZ_CP044211.1 coordinate 5,158,469, forward strand.
TGAGCACCGCGTCGGTGTGCTGGCCCAGCGCCGGGACCGCCCCCATGCGCATCTCCACGTCGGAGAACGTCATGGGCGGCAGCACGGCCCGCACCGGGCCCGCCTCGGTGCCCACCTCCCGCCAGCGGTTCCGTTCCTCGAGCTGCGGGTGCTCGATCAGATCCTTCATCTCGTTCAGCCGGGCGGCGGGTACCCCCGCGGCGGCGAGCCGTTTGTCGAGTTCGGCGGTCTCGAAGCGGCGCGTGTGCTCGGCGACGACCGCGTCGGTCTCGGCGCGGTGCTGCACCCGCAGGATGTTCGTCGCGAACTTCGGGTGCCCGGCGAGATCCGGGCGGCCGAACACCTCGGTGACCAGCGCCCGCCAGCCGCGGTCGTTCTGCACGCCGATGAGGATCTTCCCGTCGACGGTCGGGTACGCGTCGTAGGGCGCGATCGACGCGTGGCTCAGACCCATCCGCTGGACCTGCGTGTCCTGATACATCTGCAGGTACATCGGGTGGCCGAGCCACTCGACGGTCGCATCGAACATCGACACGTCGATCGTCGCACCCGCTCCGGTGCGCTCGCGCCGGAACAGCGCCGCCTGGATCGACGTGAGCGCGTACATGCCGGCGGCGATGTCGGAGGTCGGGATGCCGGTCTTCGTGGCGGTCTCCGGGGTGCCGGTGATCGAGCACAGCCCGGTCTCGGCCTGGACCAGCATGTCGTAGGCCTTGCGCTCGCGCAGCGGGCCCTCGGTGCCGTAACCGGTCATGTTCACCACGATCAGCTCGGGCCGCGCGCGCCGCAGCTCGTCGGCGCCGAGCCCGAGCCGCGCCGCCGCGCCGGGCGCGAAGTTCTGGAGCACCACGTCGGCGTCGTCGACGAGGCGACGCACCGTGGCGAGGCCCTCGGCGGCCTTGAGGTCGATGCAGATCGACTCCTTGCCGCGGTTGAGCCACACGAAGTGCGACGCCAGCCCGTGGACGGCGGCGTCGTAGTTGCGGGCGAAGTCGCCCTCCCCGATGCGTTCGATCTTGATGACGCGGGCGCCGAGATCGGCGAGGTGGCGGGTCGCGATGGGGGCGGCGACCGCCTGCTCGAGGCTGACGACGGTGATGCCCGCCAGCGGCAGGCCCGTCGATGCCTCGCTTCCCGGCTCGCTGTGCTCGCTCATCGCGTGTGCGCCTTCCTGTCTTCGTATGCCGTCGCGGCCTCTCCCCGGGCACGGCAGCGCCACCGTCGCACATCGTCCTCCGGCGCGCCGTGGTCGATCAGCCACGCCTCCGGCCCGCCGGGATGCGCGACGAGGCGTTCCACGATCGGAGTGATCGCCTCGGCGGGCGCGCGGAACAGTTCCGACGGTACCGCCCGGCCACCGCCCGGGGACGAGCCGCCCACGCGCAGGCCGACGGCCTCCCAGCGACGGTACAGACGGGGCATGTTCGTGTCGGTGGCCACGTAGTCGTCGACGACGGCCTGCGGTTCCACCCCCGCCGCAAGCAGCAGGACGGCGACGGCGAGGCCGGTGCGGTCCTTGCCGGCGGTGCAGTGCACGAGGACCGGGCCCGCGGCCCGCGCGACGACCGGCACGAGCCCGGCGAACAGCGGCGCGGCCACGTCGACCACGCGGCCGTAGAGTTCGGCGAGGCCGGTGCGCCCGCCCGGCGCGGCGTCCGCGTGCAGCGACAGCCGGTGCACGTGCGTGCCGTCCGGCCAGGTGTAGGTGCGGTGGCCGCGCTCGGCGTCGGAGCGCAGGTCGACGACCGTCGTGGGGGGCCGCTCGGCGAGGAGTCCGCGAACCACGTCGCCGGTGTAGCAGGCATCGCCGCGGTACAGCACACCGGCGGCGGTGCGGCCGCCGTCGGTCAGCGCCAGCCCACCGAGGTCCCGCAGGTTCACCGGCCCGGGTCCGGACTGCTCTTCGTCCTGCACGTGCACCCCTTCTCGTTCGTCCGGGACCCGTGCCCCGTCGCCCCACAGTCGATACCCGACCGGCGGTCCCTGTCCAGCGGGGTCCCGGTACGGACTACTCCGGCCGGCCGTCGGTGATCAGCGGCCAGAGCCCGCGCGACCCGGCCTCGACGGCCGCCGCGGTGAGCCTGTCGTCCCAGAACCGGACGGAGCCGAATTCCCGGCGCCACGACAGCAGCCGGTTCGCGTGCCGGTGCAGCTCGTGCTCCATGGTGAAGCCGATCGCGCCGAGACTCTGGTGGGCGTTGCGCACCACCACCGACGCGGCGTGCCCCGCACAGGACTTCGCGGCGGCGATCGCGAATCCCGCTTCGTCGCTGCCGAATCCGGAATCCTCGGCGATCGTCACGGCGGCCTGCGCGGCGGCGCGGGCGAGCGCCCCCTCGGCGGCGATGTCCGACACCAGGTGCTGCACCGCCTGGAACTTGGCGAGCGGACGGCCGAACTGGACGCGGGCGGTGGTGTGGCCGACCACCAGGTCGAGCACCCGCTCCATCGCGCCGCTCATCGCCAGCGCCCGGGCGAGCGCGCCCCGGCGCAGGAACTCCTCCGCGGTGCCGTCCGGCACCGCGGCACCGGAGAGCGCGGCGACGTCGACGCGGATGTGGTCGCGCGGCTCGGACGCGACGTCGACCGCCTCGGTGACCTCGACGTCGGCGCGGGCGACGTCGGCGACCCGCCACGTGCCGTCCGCCTCCCACAGCACGACGACGGCGTCGACGTCGCGGGCCCACGGCACGTGCCGGGCCGAGCCGTCGGCGGTCAGCACGGCGGCGGTGCGTGCCGCCGCCGGATCGGTCACCGCGCGCTCGCAGCCGGACAGCTGCAGCAGCCAGCCGGCGAGGAGGTCGTTCTCGGCAACCGGCACCGCCGCGGCACCGGCGCCCGCGGCGCCGAGCAGGTAGGCGGCTTCGGCCCAGCCCGCCTCACTGCCCCCGTCCGCCTCCGGACCGGTGAGCCGGGCGAGACCGAGTTCGGCCAGGGTCGACCACAGTTCGCGGTCGAGACGCAGCGGCCCGTCGAGGCGGTGATCGTCGCCGCGGCGCTCACCGAAGAGCTGTTCGAGCATCTGCGCGAGTTCGCGCATCTCGACGTCGTTGCCAGTAGTCGCGTTACTCATCAGCGCATCCCCAATCCCCGCGCGATGACCCCGCGCAGAATCTCACTCGTGCCGCCTCGGAGGGTGAATCCGGGACGCTGCATGACGCCGGCTCGGACCAGTTCGGCGAACCCCTCCCCGGCGGTGTCGCTCTCGTCGGCCAGTTCGTCGGCGAGGTCGGCGATGTCGCCCTCGGTCTGGGTGCCGAGCACCTTGACCACCGACGCGGCGACCTCCGCGTTCTCGTGCCGCTGCAGTGCCTCGGACACCCCGCGGGACATGTGGTGCAGGCCGAAGATCCGGCCGACGAACGCGCCGATGCGGGGGTCGGCCGGCAGACGGCCGGCGCCGGCCTCGTCCACCGCCCCGGCGAGCACCCCGAACGTGGACATGAAGCGTTCCGGGCCGCTGCGCTCGTAGCCGAGTTCGGAGGTGACCTGCGCCCAGCCGTCGCCGACGGTGCCGAGCACGAGGTCGTCGGGCACGAACACGTCGTCGAGGACGACCTCGTTGAAGTGGTGCTCACCGGACATCGACAGCACGGGCCGGATCTCCACGCCGGGCGAGTCCAGCAGGACGATGAACTGGCTCAGTCCGGCGTGCCGGTGCGCCGGGTCGAGCGGCGCGGAGCGGGCCAGCGCGAAGAAGGCGTCGGCGTGGTGGGCGCCGGAGGTCCACAGCTTGGTGCCGGTGATGCGCCAGCCGCCGTCGACCTCCACGGCCCTGGTCTTCACGCTCGCCAGGTCGGATCCGGACTCGGGTTCGCTCATGCCGATGGCCCAGCAGATCTCGCCGCGGGCGATGCCGGGCAGGAACCGCCGTTTCTGCTCCTCGGTGCCGTACTTGAGCAGCGACGGCGCCGCCTGCCGGTCCGCGACCCACTGGGCGGCGACCGGTGCGCCGACCGCGAGGAGTTCCTCGGTGACGACGAAACGCTCCATGAAGGTGCGGCCGTGCCCGCCGTACTCGGTGGGGATGGTCATGCCGACCCAGCCGCGGGCGGCGAGGGCCTTGGTGAAGTCGGTGTTCCAGCGGGCGAGCCAGGTGTCCACGCCGGGGGTGAACACGCCTGCGTCGATCTGCTCGCGCAGGAAGGCGCGCACCTCGGCTCGCAACGCGGCGAGGCTCGGGTCGGGGGCACCGGCGGACGGCACCAGTGATGTACGCATCGTCGTCTTCTTCCGTGAGGGGGTCAGGGTCGCGGTTGCAGCAGCAGCAGGGCCAGGTCGCCGTACCGGGCCGCGATGTCGGCGGGGGTGTCCGGACCGTCCGGGTCGTACCAGTTCGCGATCGAGGTCGTCATCGCCAGGATCGAGCGACGGCAATCCTCCGGGTACGGGGTGGTGAACGCTCCGGATTTCACGCCGTCCTCGATGATGCTGCCCAGCAACTCGTTTCCGGAACGTCGCCGCTGCTCGTAGACCGCCGCGTTCTCCGGTTCCAGGTTGCGGACCTCGGTGCCGATCATCAGGCTCTGCTCCTGGCAGGTGGTGCGGAACCGGACGAGGGCGATCACCAGGGCCCGCAGTCGCTCCACCGGGTCGTCCCCGACACGCGAGAGTTCCTCGTCGCACATCGCGTCGAAGGCGTTGACGCCGTCGATCAGGATGGCCAGCAGCAGGTCCTGCTTGTTCTTGTAGTGGTAGTACAGCGCGGACAGGCTGACGCCGGCCTCCTGGGCGATCGTCCGGATCGACGAGGCCCCGTATCCGTTGCGGACGAACTCGCGACGGGCCGCCTCGATGAACACCCGTTGCCGCTCCGAGGGGACGACGGTGTCTCCCTGTCGTGCATAGGTGCCCCGCCGGACGCTCATCGGTCACCTCCGGCGGTCACGGGGCGCAGCGCCCCCTTGACGAGCTTGCCGGTGGGCGTCCGGGGCAGCGCAGCGACGAAGTCGACGCTGCGCGGGCACTTGTACCCGGCGATGCGGTCGCGGCAGTAGGCGATCAACTCGGCGGCGAGCGCCTCGTCGCCGGCAACGCCCACCGCCGGCTGGACGACCGCCCGGACCGATTCGCCCATCTCGGCGTCGGGCACGCCGATCACCGCGACGTCGAACACCTTGGGGTGCAAGGCGAGTGCGTTCTCGATCTCCTGCGGGTAGATGTTGACCCCGCCGGAGATGATGGTGAACATGGCCCGGTCGGTGAGGAAGAGGTAGCCGTCCTCGTCGAGATATCCGATGTCCCCGGTCGTCGCCCAGGTGGGGTGGAGCGGGTGGCGCGACTCGGCCGTCTTCTCCGGATCGTTGTGGTACTCGAAGCTGTACCCGGGACGTTCGAAGTAGATCGACCCGATCTGCCCGGGCGGCAACTCCGTTCCGCCCTCGGCGCAGATGCGGGCACGGCTGGGGTGGCCGTGACCGGTGCGGCCCACGGTGCCGGGTTTGCGGAGCCACTCCTGCGGCGAGACGAGGGTGCTGCCGACGGATTCGGTGGACGAGTAGTACTCGTAGATCCGCTCACCCCACCAGTCGATCATGGCGCGCTTGACCTCGACCGGGCACGGCGCGGCCGAGTGGATGGCCACCCGCATCGCGGACAGATCGTAGCGGCCGCGGGCCCGTTCGGACAGCTTCAGCAACCGGACGAAATGCGTGGGCACCCACTGACTGTGGGTGACGCGGTGGCGCTCGAGGTCGGCGAGGCAGGTCTCGGCGTCGAACCTGCCCGCGACGATCGCGGTGCCCCCGAGGGCCTGCGCCGCGGCCCCGAACCGCAGCGGCGCAGCGTGGTAGATCGGCGCCGGGGAGTAGTACACGCAACCGTCGTCGAAGCCGAAACTCTGCAGCAGGCCGACCGCGTTGGAGGCCGCCTGCTCACCGACCTGCACTCCGCTGAGCGCGGGCTTGATCCCCTTCGGCCGGCCGGTCGTGCCCGACGAGTAGAGCATGTCCGTGCCGCCGGGCTGGTCGGCCGGCGGGGTGGTGCTCATCGCGGCGATCTCGGCTTCGTATCCGAGGTGTCCGGGTATGTCGCCGCCGAATGCCAAGCGGTGCCGCACCTTCGGTGTGTCGTCGGCAACGGCGACGGCCAGGTCGGCGAGCGGCGCGGAGACCACGAGGGCGGTGGCGTCGCAGTCGTCGACGATGTAGGCGACCTCGGAGGGGGCGAGATGCGTGTTGACGAACGTCACGTACATTCCGGAACGTACTGCCGCCCAGTACAGTTCGAATGCGGTGGCGTCGTTGACCGACAGCACCGCGAGGTGGTCCCCGAGGCCGAGGCCGTGGGCGCGGAGCCAGTGTGCGAACTGCACCGAACGGTCCTCGAGCTCACGGTAGCTCACCACACGGCCGGTGGCGGCCTCGATCGCCGCCGGCTTGTCCGGGGTGACCGACGCGTAGCGTCCGGGATACATCCGAGCTCCTTCCACCTGCCCTGGCAGTACGGTTACAGGCCGAGGTCCTTGGCAATGATCGTCTTCATGACTTCGCTGGTGCCGCCGTAGATCCGGCTGACGCGGGTGTCGGCGTAGAGACGGGCGATCGGATACTCGGTGATGTAGCCGTACCCGCCGTGCAGCTGCAGGCACCTGTCGATCACGCGACCGGCGACCTCGGTGCAGAACAGCTTCGCCCGGGCGGCGTCGGCGACCGACAGCTCGCCCCGGTCGAGCAGCTCGAGGCAGTGGTCGGCGAAGACCCGCGCCGCCTGCACCTCGGCGGAACATTCCGCGAGAACGAACTTGGTGTTCTGGAAGGAGGCCACCGCCTTGCCGAACACCGTGCGGTCCCGGGTGTACGCGAGGGCATGCTCGATCGCGGCCGCGGCCTGGCCCACCTGGTTCAACGCGATGCTCAGACGTTCCTGGGGCAGGTTGTGGGCGAGATAGCCGAAGGCCTTGCCCTCCTCGCCGAGGAGATTCTCCACCGGCACCTTCACGTCCTGGTACGACAGCTCGGCGGTGTCCTGCTGGTGCAGACCGAGCTTGTCGAGCTTGCGGCCGACGGAGAACCCCTCGGCGTCGGTGGGGACGCAGAGGATCGACAGTCCGGCGCGACGGTCCTCCGGGTCGAACGGGGCGGTGCGGCACACGGTGAGGACCAGGTCGGCGGTGACGCCGCCGGTGATGAACGTCTTCGCGCCGTTGACGACGTAGTGCGAGCCGTCGGCGGACAGCGTGGCCGTGGTGGCGATGTTGGCCAGGTCTGAGCCGGTGCCGGGCTCGGTCATCGCGACGGCGGTCATCATCCGCCCGGACGCGAAGTCCGGCAACCAGCGCTTCCGCTGCTCGTCGGTGCCGTATTCGAGCAGGTACGGCAGGATCAGGCAGGAGTGCACGGTGTAGGAGCCGAAGGACACCCCGGCCCGCGCCACTTCCTCGAACACGATGGCGTTGTACTTGAAGCTCGCCTCGCCGCCACCGCCGAACTCCTCGGGCACCTGGATGCCGAGGATGCCGAGTTCACCGAGGCGGTGGAAGAACTCGCGCGGGGGCCGGCCCAGCTCGTCCCACTCCTCGCGATGCGGCAGCACCTCTCGCGCGATGAAATCGCGCACCATGGACCGGAATTCGTCGTGCTCCCGGCTGAAGATCGTCCGCTCCACGGCCGTATTCCCTTCGTTGCGTGCGGCGACCCGCGAGGGCGCGGCGGTCAGTTCCCGGTGAAGTTCCCGCCGCGGCGTTCGAGGAACGCCGAGAGGGCCTCGCCGTGGTCGGCGGTGTGGTGCGAGAGGGCCTGGAACGCCGCCGAGAGCTCGAGGATGCTGTCGAGATCCTGGCGCTGCCCCTCGCGCATCAGCTTCTTGGTCATGCGCAGTGCGTGCGGCGGGTTCGAGGCGACGCGGGCGGCGAGCTCACCGGCCGCGGCGAGCAGCTGATCGGGTTCGACGACCCGGGAGACCATGCCCCACTCGAGCGCGGTGGCGGCGTCGACGCGGTCGCCGGTGAAGGCCATCTCCGCGGCCCGCGCCGCACCGATGGCGCGGGGCAGCAGCCAGGCGCCGCCGTCGCCGGGGATGATGCCGAGCTTGACGAAGCTCTCGGCGAAGAACGCGGTGTTCGAGGCGATCCGCATGTCGCACATCATGGCCAGGTCGCAGCCGGCGCCGACCGCGGGACCGTTGACGGCGGCGATGATCGGCACCTCGCAGTGGTAGATCGCCTTGGGCAGCCGTTGGATTCCGCGACGGTAGCCCTCCCGCAGCTGATGCGGGGCACCCCCGAACATCCCCGTACGGTCGGCCATGTCCTTGACGTTGCCGCCGGCCGAGAACGCGCTCCCGGCGCCGGTGAGGATCACCACGCGGGTCTCGTAGTCCGCGTTCGCCTCGTCCACGAGCTGCACCAGCCGCTCGACGACGTCGTCGCCGGAGATCGGATTGCGCGCCTCGGGCAGGTTGATCGTCCACGTCGTGACGTGGCCTTCGCGGCTGGAGAGTACGACGTCCTCGGGTGCGCTCATGCGGAGGTCCTTTCGGCCGACGGAACGGCAGGCAGCAGATTAGGTCGAACGATCGTTCAAATTACTGTGCCGAGGACCCGTTGTAAAGAGGGGGACGCCGCGACGGCCGGGCCGGCCGCGCTCACGCGAAGTCGAACGCCCGCGCTCACGCGAAGTCGAACAGGGGTGGGAGCACGCACACCACCAGCGCCGCCCAGATCCCGAAGACCGGCAGGTAGCGGGTCTGCCAGCGTTCGACGGAGCCGAAACCGCGGCGGCCACGGACGAACCCGAACAGGAGCCGAGCCGACCAGGTGAGACCGACCAGCAGAACCAGGTTCATCCCGAGTGCGGCCACCTTGTTCGGAGTGAAGCCGAACTCCGCGATTCGCGTGAGCATGGCGGTCAGCATGAGCACGTCGACCACGAGCGCAAGGACGACGAGGACGAGTTGCAGGCGGTCGAACAGGTCGGGCGGCAGATGCGGCTCGCGGGCGGAGACCGCGTACAGCAACAGGCCCAGGACGACGACGAGGATGAGGTCCATCAGGATCAACAGATTCCGGTCGACGTCGACGACGCTTCCCGTCGTCGCGAGGGCCGCGAGCAACACCAGCAGCATGACGATCGTGACGGGGGTGAACACGCGGGTGAGGACGGGCGCGATGTTCTCCACCACGTTCTGCTTCGCCTCGACCAGCCAGGCGGCGACGACGACCGCGCCCGCCGCGCCGAACGGCAGCACCCACTCCTCGACGACCCACTCGGCATCCGTGCCGAGCGCATCGAACGCGCCGATCGTCAGACCCACCAGCACACCCCCGCCGAGGGCGAGAAGGGTGAGATAGACGACCCATTCGCCGGTGAACCGGATGAAGTCCATCCGGCGCCGGTCGGACCGCCACTCGCCACCGACGTAGGCGAGACCGACGACGAACCACAACACGATCGGGGTGTGGATCGCGACGATCACCTCGGTCGAACCGCTCGGGACGAAGGGGTATCCGTTCGTCACGGCCGCCGCCAGCGCGAACGGCACCAGCAGCGCCACGGCGCCGCGGGGCGACATCCGGCGCTTCCACGCGAAGTAGGCGGCGAGGAACGGGAGCACGAGCAGGCCGAGGTTGCGCGCGACGATGCCCTCGTCCAGGGTCGCCAGTCCCGCCTTCAGTGCGACGGCGCCGCCGACGGCGAGCGCGAGAACGACGAGCAACTCACGCCTGGGCCGGGGACCGCTGCCGTCCGCGGCGACGGACGTCAGGACGAGTTGCTTCCAGAGCCGATCGGAATGCTCGCGCGCGAACTCCCGGGAGATGTCGTCCACGCTGCCCATGCGCTTGACCGCGACCAGGAAAGCCTCGTCGGCCGCCAGTCCCGCGGCGGACAGATCCGAGATCTGGTCCCGCAGATGATCTTCCATCTCGTCGGCGTCGGCGGTGGAGATCACGCGACGCCGTTCGACGTAACCTCGCCATCGGCCGATCTGCGTCTCCAGCGCGGCGTCCATCACGACCACCCGGGGGCCGCGGGCATCTCCGCGCAGCGCCAGACCTGGTCGAGCGCGTCCGCGACCACGTCCCACTGGCTGCGCCGTTCGGCGAGCGCGCTCCGTCCCGCGTCGGTGATCGCGTAGTGCTTGCGTCGTCGTCCGGTGTCGGAACTCCCCCACGATGCCGACACGTATCCGGACCGTTCCAGCCGGTGCAGCAGGGGGTAGAGCATTCCGTCGGTCCACTGGATCCGTCCGCCGGACAGGTCCTTGACGCGTTTGAGGATGGCGTAGCCGTAGGAATCGCCCTCGGCGAGGATTCCGAGCACGAGCGGGGTCGCCGACGCGGCCACGAGGTCCTTCTCGATGTACATAGGTCTCCTATGCCTAGGTCTGCTAGGCATGAACCTAGCAGACCTAGGCATAGGCCGGCCGGTCTTCGGCTGCGGACTGCGCGTCCGAAACGCCCGTCGCACGCTCTGCACAGCGCGGGGAGGGCGCCGGGGTCCGGCGCCTTCCCCGCGGTGGGCCTGCGTTGCTCCGTACTGCCGGGTACCACCCGTTCGGCAGGCGGCTCCGGTGACGCGGTCAGCCCTTCTTCGGCTCCGCCTCCACCTCGTCGTCGTCGGCGAAGACCAACCGGCCGTCGTCCAGCGCGACGGCCCAACGGCGCACCGGCGCCCAGTCCCGTCCGAGTTGCTCGCCGGCCTGGGCAGCCTCGCTGGCATAGTCCTCGACCACTACACCGGGTGCACGGCTCTTCTCGTCGCCGCGGCGCACCACCACCCGCGAGCCGACGGTGAGCCCGCCGCGACCTGCGTCTCCCGAGTTGTCACTCATAACAAATGATCATGACAGCTAATGCGCCCGCGGACATCCCAACGGCGGTTCGGCGCCCTCCGTGTCGGCTTCGGCACGTCCTCACGGCCCGACTCACTCGACGATCGGGAAGAGGGAGTCGCCGTCCTCGGGACTGCCGTCGATCTGCCCTCGATCGACGCGCGAGTCCTCGACGATGACACCCTCGACCACCTCGGCGTGCTTCCCACCGCCGCCCGCGACGGCGGCGTCCCCGTCGACCACCTCGTCGACGACATCCTCGGTCAGTTGGTCGTCGGGCATGGCCGCGACCGGCCGTTCGAGCGGCTCCGCGGGTGCCACGTCGGGCTCCTCCTCCGCGAGGCGCTGGTCCAGCGACTCGCCCTCCTGTTCCTCCCGCTGCGTGGTGCCGAATCGGTCGGCACCGCTCCAGCCCTCCGGCGGGTCCACGACCTCGTCACCGTCGTCGTTGCGGACTTCGTCGGAGTCGAGGCCCTCGCTGGGGCTGAGGGTGTCGCCGGGGCCGTCTTCGATACTCATGACTGTGACGTACCCGAGCCGGCGAACGCGGAAACGCGCAGGTTTACCGGGGTCGGAGGCCGGATATGCCGGGGAGACGACCACAGCGAGGGAGTCTTCCCATGGACGAGAACGACCTCTTCCAGCACATCGAGGAACTGGTGGACGAGGAGAAGGCGCTGCGTTCGAAGTCGAGCGGCGACGGCATGAGCGATCAGGACCGGCAGCGCCTGCGCGCCGTCGAGGAACGCCTAGACCAGTGCTGGGACCTGCTCCGGCAACGCCGCGCGAAAGCCGAGTTCGGCAACGACCCGGACGAGGCGGAGGCGCGGCCGGTCGGGGAGGTCGAGTCCTACCGCCAGTGAGGACCTCGTGACCGGGACCGCGAGGAGGACGGCGTGAGGTTCGAAAGCGTGCGGCTCAGAGCATCGAAAACTCTTGCTGCAGTGGCCCTCTCGCTCGGACTGGTCACCTCGTGCGGCGACACCCCGCCGGGCCCGGCGCCGACCACCGGCGTGCCCGCGTCGTCACCGGCACCGGTGACGGCGACGACGGCTGGGAGCACCCCCGTGCCGAACACCTCGTCGACCACAGCGACCGGGGACACCGCTCCACCGACCGACGCGTCCTTTCCCGGCGAGAACCTGACCCCGGAGGAGGCCGGGGAACTTCAGCGTGCGGTCGACGAGGGCAGCCGGCCGTGGCGGCTGGATCCGTCCCTGGTCGCGCAGGCGTTCGTGGCGGACCGGTTCGGCTGGAGCGACACCGAGGCGCGCACGGCCGACCCGCACACCGTGGAGGTGACCGACCGGACGGACGGCAGCATCGTGGTGCTTCAGCTACGCCAGCCCGTCCGCGAGGGGGCCGACGGCATCTGGGTCGTCACGGGCGGCGTCCGGATCGACTGAGGAACCCGCGTCGGAATCATGCCTGCGCCGCGGTCCGCCGCACGAGGTCGACGATCGCGACGGGAGCATCCGACTGCGGCGCGTGCCCGGCCCACGGCAGCGGCACGAACCGCGCCCCGGGAATCAGTGGGACGTACCGCACCGTCTGCGCGGATGCGACGACGTCGAGCACGCCCTGCGCGAGGGTGACGGGGCACGAGATGCGGTCGAGACCCGTCGGCACGTCCGTCAGCACGGCATTCCACAGCATCGACCAGTAACCTTCCGATTCCGCGAAACCTCCCGCCACGGACAGGGATTCAGCCTTCGAGGTGCGCCACGGCAGGGCCCGCAGCCCGGCGGTGAGCGCAGTGCGCCCGACGGCGCTGTCCGACATCCGCTCGATCAACGGGCTGCGTGCCTTGTTGACGATCCGCGCGACGGCCATGAGCAGTCCCTGGAACGCCCGCTCCGGCGGCAATCCGAGACCGGACGGGGACAGCGCCACCACCGACCTGGCGCGCCCGCGCCGCGCCAGGTCCAACGCCAGACGGCCGCCGAGGGAGTTGCCCAGGACGTGTACCCGGTCCAGCCCGTGGGCGTCGAGGTCCGCCGCGACGGCAGCGCCGAGAGACTCGACGGTGGGACGGGTCGGCAGCATCGGTGACGATCCGTGGCCGGGAAGGTCCACGGCCAGGACGTCGAAGTGCTCGGCGAGGCGCGGAACGAGTTCGGCGAAGTCGTCGCGAGTAGCGCCGATCCCGTGCAGGAGAAGCAGCGGCTCGCCGGAACCGGCACGTCGACAGGCCAATCGAGGAGTGTGCATCGTGCCCATCCTGCCCGGACCGGGAGGGTGCGGCCACCCGGACGCCCGGGGACCCGGCCCCGTCACACCGGCTCGAGCAGCTCCGGACGGTTGTTGCGGGGGTTGTTGACCTCGGTGCTGACCTCGTACGGATGCAGGTGAGGTTCCGGTACCGAGGCGACCAGCGCGTCGACGTCGTCGCGGTCGGTGAGGGCCGGGTCGAGCCACACGTCGTGGAAGGACGACGGGAGCACCAGCGGACACCGCTCGTGGATCTGCCCGGCCGCATCGGTGGCCTCCGTCGTCAGCACGGTGACGGTCCACAGCCACTTGTCGGGATGGTCGTCGGGCAGGTCCGGATCGGGCCACAGCTCGTACAGTCCCGCCATCGCGAGCACGCCGTCGCCGTGCAGGAAGTACGGGATCTTGGTGCCGTCCTCGCGCTTCTGCCACTCGAAGTACCCGTCGGCCGGCAGGATGCACCGTCGCCGCGAGGCGGCGGCCTTGAACGACGGCTTCTCGGTGATCGTCTCGCAGCGGGCGTTGATCATCCGGTTGCCGATCTTCGGGTCCTTCGCCCACGACGGCACGAGCCCCCACCGGGCGGACCGGAGCTGCCGCACCGCCTCCGCGCCGGGCTCGCCCTTCGGGGCGCGCTCGAGCACCACCCGCACGGTCTGCGTCGGCGCGACGTTGTACGACGGGGGCAGCGGCTCGCCCACCGTCTCCACCACGTCGAACAGGGAGCGCAGTTCCTGATCGGTGACCGTGCTCGCATACCGACCGCACATGGGCACTCACCTTCCGTCGTCGGGCCTCGACCGGTCGGTTCCCATGGTGCCGCACCGCACCGACACGCGTGTGACGCCGGTCATCGGCGGGGGCCGTCCGGCCGGGACGCCGGACCGGGCGCGCTAGCCTGGGTGCCGGGACCGGTCGCGAATCCGGCGACGACGTCGCGGACAGCCGTGGTCTCCCCGGACGTGCGGGCTCCTCGGTCCGGCACGCAGTCTGTCCCCCATCGGATTGGAGTACACCGTGGTCGACCTCGCCTATGTCATCGCCGGGTCCGAAGCCACCGGCGGCGCAGGGCTGCAGGCGGATCTGAAGACGTTTCAGGAGCTGGGCGTCTACGGCGTCGGCACCACGACCTGCATCGTCTCCTTCGACCCCCGCAACAATTGGTCGCACCGCTTCGTCCCGATCGCGCCCGAGGTCGTCGCGGACCAGATCGAGGCGGCCACCGCGGCCCACGACCTCGACGTCGTCAAGATCGGCATGCTCGGCACCCCCGCCACGATCGACGTAGTGGCCGAAGGTCTGCGTGGCCGGTCGTGGCGGCACGTCGTTCTGGACCCGGTGCTGATCTGCAAGGGTCAGGAACCCGGGGCGGCGCTCGACACCGACAACGCGCTGCGTGAGTCCGTGCTTCCCCTGGCCACGGTGGTCACCCCCAACCTGTTCGAGGCCCGCACCCTGGCGGGGATGGACCGCATCGACACCGTCGACGACCTCGTCGAGGCCGCTCGCCGCATCCATGCCCTGGGCCCGCGGTACGTCCTGGCCAAGGGCGGCGTCGAACTCGCCGGTGACGATGCCGTCGACGTGCTCTTCGACGGCGAGCAGGTCACCGTCCTCGCCGCGCCGAAGGTCGGCCGGGAACGGGTGTCGGGTGCCGGCTGCACTCTCGCCGCGGCCGTGACCGCCGAACTCGCCAAGGGCGCCGACGTGCCGGCCGCCGTCGCGCTCGCGAAGGACTTCGTCACCGCCGGTATCGAGGGCCGGGTCGGGGCGCACACCCCGTTCGACACGGTGTGGCAGGGCGCGTACGCGGCGTCGCGCTCCGCGTAGGGCCCCCTCTCCGCCGGCGGGCCGGATTCGCCTACCGGAGTGCAGATCCGGACGTCGACAACCGTCGGGACGGTTGTCGATGTCGGGAACCGGAGCGCGTAGCCCGGTATCGCGATGCGCGGGTGCGCCCGGCGCCTATCGTGGACGGGCATCCGTCCGCTCGCCGAGAGGATCTTCGATGACCACGACCCGGTCCGCGCTCGTCACCGGCGGCACCGGCGGTCTCGGTGCCGCCGTCACGACGCATCTGCTCGAGGCGGGCTGGCGGGTCGTGGTCCCCTGGGTGGCTCGTACCGAACTCGGGCGGCTCGGGGACCATCCGAGTCTGCATCTCGTGGAGGCGGACGTGTCGGACGACGCGCAGCTGCGGCAGGCCGTCGCGCTCGCGGCCGCCGACGACTCCGCGCCGCTGTTCGGCGTGGTGAATCTGGTGGGCGGGTTCACCTCGGGCTCCCCGGGTACACGAGACGCCCGTCGAGGTCCTCGACGCCCAGCTGGATCTGAACCTGCGTACCGCCTACGCCGTGACCCGCGCGGCGCTGCCGCACCTGCTCGCGGGCGGCGGCGGGTCGGTGGTCTGCATGTCCACCGCGGCGACGAAACGGCCGTTCGCCGGGGGTGCCGCGTACGTCGCGTCGAAGGCTGCCGTGACCGCACTGGCCGAGACCCTGGCCGTCGAGTACGCCGGCGACGGTGTCCGGGTCAACGCGCTGCTGCCCGTCGTCATCGACACACCCGCGAACCGGGCGGCGATGCCCGACGCGGACCGGCGCTCGTGGTCGCGGCCGGCCGAGGTCGCGCGGGTGATCCGGTTCCTGCTCTCCGACGACGGCGCCGCCGTCACCGGGGCTTCGATCCCCGTCACCCACGTGGGCTGACGCGCCGGACACACCACGCCCCGCCCGGGCCGGCTGGAACCGAGCGAACGGACCATGCCGCCGGCGTGCGGAGCCGGGCGATGGGTCCGCACGCTCCGCGGCCCGGCGCCTCCGTGTCAGGCGGGTAGCTCGAGCCCCTGTTCGGCGGCGCGGCGCGCCACCTCCTCGGGGAAGACGTTGCGCAGCAGGTACAGGTCCCGGCCGATGACCCAGCCGGGGGCGAGGGCGGTGGCGTAGCGCTCGAAGTAGCCGAGCTGCTTGCCGAACAGCACCAGTTCCTCCGGGCTGGCGATCCCCCACTGCTTGCCGAGCCGGATCAGCGCGACGATGAGGTCGCTGAGCCGCAGCTGTCCCAGGTCGCGCCCGAGGATCGGAGCGAGCGCCTGCGCCACCTGGCGGCCGATCTCGGCGTCGTCGGCGTCGAGCCCGCTGGTGTAGCCGAGTGCGCGGATGCCGCGCGCCACACGGGCGAAGTCCCCGTCGATGGCGGTCGCGCGGAACAGATCGCGCAGGATGGCGCGCCAGTGCTCGGGCAGCTCACCGACGATGCCGAAGTCCAGGAAGGCGAGACGGCCGTCGTCGAGCAGCCACAGGTTGCCGGCGTGCACGTCGCCGTGGAACGGTCCGTGCAGGACGACCGATTCGATCCATACCTTCACCCCGCGGCGGATGAGCAGACTGGTGTCGATCGCCGAGTCGGCGGGCACCCGGTCCATGGGCACACCGCGGAGCCGTTCCATGCAGATCACGCGCGGACCGCAGTAGTCCCAGTACACCTGCGGCGTGGTGACGGTCGTGTTGTCCCCGAACGCGCCGATGCACTCCCGGAATCGGCTCTGCCGGTCCGCTTCGACCGCGCTGTTGAGTTCGGTCATCGTGGACGAGTGCAGGTCGCGGACGATGGCGGTGGCGTTGGCGATGCGGAAGAACTCGAACGCCTGCAGCAGACGCGCGCCGACGTAGGCCGCCCGCAGGTCGACGAGCATGCGGTGGGCGATGCCGGGCCGCTGCACCTTCACGACCGCTTCCCGGCCGTCGTGCAAGACGCACGCATGCACCTGGCCGACGGACGCGGCGGCCAGCGGGACGTCGTCGAACCGGGCGAACAGTTCGCCGACGGGATGGCCGAGATCCTCCTCGATCACGGCGCGGGCCCGGTCCGCGGGCACGGGTGCGACGTCGTCGAGGCAGCGCAGGCACGCGTCGGCCAGCGGCCTGGGGAACACCCCGGACGACGACGCCATGAGCTGGCCGAGCTTGACGAATGTGGGACCGAGGATCTCGAACGCATCGACGGTGCCCTCGGCAGCGGCATCGGCGGGGCCGCGGCCGTCGGGCCGCAGCGGCCAGGCGAGCAGTTTCAGCAGGACGCTGACGAGGAGCACCACACCGATGACGACCGTGCGACCGGCCTCGCGCAGGCCGAAACGCTCGAGCGGGGGCATGTCGACATGCAGCGCCGACGCGGGCGGTCCCCCGGCGTACGGGCCTGTCGGTCGGGGCGCGATGTCGGGCACGGGTCACCTTCGTCCTTCTGCCTGCCGGCGGGGCTGTCGGCCGGGGCAGTTACTGGACGGTACCCGGAGTGCACAGATAGTTCGAGACCCTGTTTCCTGTCGGCCCCCGGGACTACGCTCACGCTCGTAACTGCACTTCGGCAGCGACGGGCAGGCGGGGGTACGACATGACGGAGCAGGTTCTCGACTCGCAGGACGACTTTCTGACGCTGGCCGGTCCGTACCGGCGGGAGCTGCTGGCGCACTGTTACCGGATGAGCGGCTCGATCCACGACGCGGAGGACCTCGTGCAGGAGACGTACCTGCGCGCCTGGCGCGGCTACGCGAACTTCGGGGGCCGCTCGTCGCTGCGGACGTGGCTGCACCGCATCGCGACCAACGTGTGCCTGACCGCGCTCGAGGGCAGGTCGCGCCGGCCGCTGCCGACGGGGCTGGGGGCGCCGAGCTCGGATCCGGCCGACGACCTCGTCGAGCGCGGGGAGGTGCCGTGGCTCGAGCCGATTCCCGGCGGGTCCTTCGGCGACGACGGCCGGCCGGACGATCCGACGGACCCGGCGGCGATCGTGACCTCGCGGGAGTCCATCCGCCTGGCGTTCGTCGCGGCGCTGCAGCATCTGTCGGCGCGGCAACGGGCAGTGCTGCTGCTGCGGGACGTCCTGCAGTGGCGGGCGACCGAGGTGGCCGCCGCGCTGGACACCTCGACGGCCGCGGTGAACAGTCTGCTCCAGCGGGCCCGCGCGCAGCTGGAGCAGGCGCAGGTGACGAAGGACGATCTGGTCGAGCCGGAGAGTCCGGAGGCCCAGGCGCTGGTGCGGCGCTGGGTCGAGGGGTTCGAGAAGTACGACATCGATTCGATCGTCGAGATGCTCACCCAGGAGGCGGTGTGGGAGATGCCGCCGTTCGAGGGCTGGTACCGCGGCGCCGAGGCGATCGGAAACCTCATCCGGACGCATTGCCCGGCGAGCGGTCCCGGCGACCAGGTTCTGCTGCCCACGGTGGCGAACGGGCAGCCCGCCCTCGGCCTCTACATGCGAGGCGAGGACGGGCAGCACCATCCGTTCCAGCTGCAGGTGCTCGACGTCGTGGGTGACCGGGTCGTGCATGTGACCGTGTTCTTCGACACCGATCTGTTCGCCCTGTTCGGACTACCCGAGCACCCCTGACGCCGGCCGCTACGCCTGCGCGGACGTCTCGGCCTGCGGTCCCATCGCGGCGGCCGCGGCCTGGACGTCCATCCACATGACCTCCCAGACGTGCCCGTCGAGGTCGCGGAAGGCCCGGCCGTACATGAAGTCGGTCTTCATCTCCTCCGACCCGGCGGTGATCCAGTCGCTGCCACCGGCGGCGAGCGCGGCATCGACGAGGCGGTCGACGTCGTCGCGGCTCTCGGCGGACACGCTCAGGAGCACCTCGCGGGCCGTGGCGGTGTCGCAGATGTCGCCGGTGATGAAGTCGCGGAAGCGCGCCTCCTCGAGGAGCATGACGTAGGTCTGGTCGTTGATCTCGAGGCAGGCGGTGTTGTCGTCGCAGAACATCTCGTTGAAGGTGAAGCCGAGAGCATCGAAGAACGTGCGGGCGGCAGCCACGTCCTTGACGGACAGGTTGGCGAAGAGCATGCGGGACATCTTCAACTCCTTGTGTGTGAGCGGACGGCCGGCACCTCGTGTGAGGTGTCGAGAAGGTAGACCGTCCGGCTCCGGAAAACTCATCGCGCCGGACGGGATCGCCGAAACCCCGGCACGCATCGGAGCGAGAAACTATGCTCGGCGCCCGGTGCTCCGCGCGCCGAGGTGATGGACCATACCCCTGCGGGTATGTATCCTGGCCTCACCCGGCCGACGGAGACGATCGGCCGCCACCGACACCGCGTCCCTCCTCCCTCCCCCCGAAGGCGGGACGTGGCGCCGGGCGTCACACGCCCGGCGCGGACCCCCTGCCCTCCCTCCCCTCGGGCAGGGGGTTTCGTCGTCTCTCGGGTCCGCCTGCACACCGCTCGGAGCGCAGGAACAAATCCCCCGGCCCGTCGGTTAGAGTAGTTGCATAGTCAACTACATGCCGAAGGAGCCCGCCATGCCCGCGGTGACCGTAGACAACATCCTCACCCTGCCCCGCATCCCGGCCCCCGCACCCGACGCGACCGCCCGTCCGGTCCTCGGCGTGCGGACCGCTCCCGTCGGATACGAGGGCGAGGGCTTCCCGGTGCGCCGGGCATTCGCAGGCATCGACCAGCGCTTCCTCGACCCGTTCATCCACATGGACCAGATGGGCGAGGTGCAGTACGCCCCCGGCGAACCCAAGGGCACCCCGTGGCACCCGCACCGTGGATTCGAGACCGTCACCTACATGATCGACGGGATCCTCGAACACAAGGACTCCAACGGCGGGGGCGGCACCATCGGCGGGGGCGACACCCAGTGGATGACCGCGGGCTCGGGGATCCTGCACATCGAGGCGCCGCCGGAACACGTCGTCGCCAGCGGCGGCCTCTTCCACGGCGTGCAGTTGTGGGTGAACCTGCCCCGGAACCACAAGATGGCGCAGCCGCGATACCAGGACATCGCCGGCAGCCACGTAGCCCTGGCCTCCTCGCCCGACGGCGGCGCCCTCGTCCGCGTCGTCGCCGGTGAGATCGGCGGTGTCCGCGGCCCGGGCGTGACCCACACCCCGATCGCCCTCGCACACCTGACCGTCGCGCCGGGCGCGTCGGTGACCCTGCCCTGGCATCGCGAGTACAACGCGCTCGGCTACGTGCTCGCCGGGGACGGCACCGTCGGCGCCGAGCACGCCCCCATCCGGGCGGGACAGACCGCCGTGTTCGGCCCGGACGGCGACAGCGTCACGTTCACCGCCGACCGCACCCAGGACTCGCGCACCGCGTCCCTCGAGGTGTTCCTGCTCGGCGGACGGCCGATCCGCGAGCCCGTCGCGATGTACGGGCCGTTCGTGATGAACACCAAGGCCGAGATCATCCAGGCGTTCGAGGACTTCCAGGCGGGACGTCTCGGGACCATCCCGGCCGGGCACGAACAGCTGCCCTGACGCTGCGCCGACGCGCTCGTACCCTGAACCCGCCGCACCTCACCGAGGAGAATCCATGACCGACGCCACGACTCTCGACATCCGGCGCGCCGAGGACCGGCTGACGACGAACATCTCCTGGCTCGACTCGAAGCACTCGTTCTCGTTCGGCCACCACTACGACCCGGACAACACGCACCACGGGCTGCTGCTGGTCAACAACGACGACACGGTCCTGCCCGGTCAGGGCTTCGACACGCATCCGCACCGCGACATGGAGATCGTGACCTGGGTGCTGCGCGGCAGCCTCGTGCACCAGGACTCGATCGGGCACTCGGGCGTCATCTATCCGGGCCTGGCACAGCGGATGAGCGCCGGAACGGGCATCCTGCACTCGGAGAAGAACGACTCCTGGCGGTTGCCCGGCGCCACCGGCGTGCACGCCGCGGAGCACGCCGAGCCGGTCCGCTTCGTCCAGATGTGGGTGGTGCCGGACGAATCGGGCATCACCCCCGGTTACGAGCAACTCGAGATCGACGACGAGCTCATGCGCGGCGGCCTGGTGCCCGTCGCCACCGGCATCCCCGAGCACCGCGATCACGCCGCCATCCGCATCCACAACAAGTACGCCGGGTTGTCGGTCGCCCGCCTGCAGCCGGGCCGGCCGGTCGTCCTGCCCGATGCCCCCTACCTGCACCTCTTCGTCGCCCAGGGCACAGCCGAGCTCGAAGGCGCCGGAATCCTGCGGGAGGGCGACGCCGTGCGGCTGACCGGCTCCGGCGGACAGCGGGTCCACACCGACACGGCCGCGGAAATCCTCGTGTGGGAGATGCACGCCCGCATCGGCTGACCGGGGTGGGCGCAACGCCCGGCCCCGGCCTCGGTACCGTGACCGAGCGAACCCTCGCTCCGCTCGACCTCAGGATGTCGCCGTGACCGTCACCGCCCCCGAAACCGATCGTCTCAACGCCTTCATGGGCATCGACACCGTGAGCGGGGAGCCGGGCACGGTGTCGTTCCGCCAGCCGCTGGGCGCCCGATTCGTCGACCACCGCGGCCGCACCACCGTCGGATCCGTCGGCGTGTTCACCGACGTCCTTCTCGGCGCCGCCCCGCACCTCGTGTGGCGCGGGCAGGGCCGCGACACCCGGTCCGTCCTGAGCCAGCTCAGCGCCTCGACCGCGAATCCGATGCCGGCCCGGGGGGCTCTGCACGGCACCGGCCGCGCCGTCCACGTGGACGACGCCACCGCGTTGAGCACCGCGCAGATCTGCGACGACGCAGGCGATCTGGTGATCCAGCTGACGGGACGGTCGATGGTCGTGGATCGTCCCGCCGTGTTCGACGCGTTCGCGGACGCGTCCGGACTGGTCCGGCCCGCCCCCGAACCCTGGACGGACCCTTCGGAACTCGCCGAGCGCACCGGCCTCGACACGGTCTCCGGCATCGCCGCCGGAACCGTGGCCCGGGGCCCGCTCGCCGGGCTGCTCGATCTGCGCGTCGGCGCCGTCGAGAAGGGACGCGTCGCCGCGGTCGTACCACCCGCGGAATGGATGGCCAATCCGATGGGCGCCGTGCAGGGTGGGGTCCTGGTCTCCGTCGCCGGCACCGTCGCCGAACTCGCGGCGCAGACCCTCACCGCTGCCGGACAGGAGTACCGGTTGCTGAACCTGACGCTCGACTACCTGCGCTCCCCCGCGGCACCCGGCCCCGACCTTCTCGTCGAGGCCCGGGTCACCCGGGCCGGCCGACGGCTCGCCTCGATCGACACGCATCTCACCGCACCCGACGGCGCGGTCCTGGTCCGGGCCCAGGCGAGCGTGCAGCTGCTGGCGCCCTGACGACGGCTCACGAGCGCGGCCGGACGGAGGACCGGTGACGGAACGGGCGTCGGCCGTCAGGCCGCCCGCCGTGCGACGACGACGCCCGCGGCCCCGAGCCGCGGGAACCGCATGTCCGAGATGGGGGTGACACTGCCGAGGCGGTTGGTGACGAAGGCGATGGACAAGCCCGTCTCCGGATCGGCGAACGCGCCGGAGCCGCCGAAGCCGAAGTGACCGATCGACTGCAGCGGCTGTTCCCGCAGGGCGACCCAGCCCGGGTGGTAGCCCAGCCGCCAGTTGGGGCGGATACCGAGCACGTAGTCGCGGCGCCGGGTCTGCACCTCGAGGACCTGTTCGAGGGTTTCCGCCTTCAGCAGCCGCGCTCCGTCGAGTTCGCCGCCGTTCGCCAGCGCCCCGTACATCCGGGCCAGCGCGCGGGCGGTGAAGACCCCGTTCCATCCCGGCATCACCGCGTCGTGCGCGGCGGGGCTGCGGGCCAGCTCGTCGAAGCCTTCGGCCATGCCCGCCTCGGCGACGCCACGCAGCCCGGGCAGCCGCGACAGCACGGTGCCGGTGACCGCCCACGGCGCGGGGGTCGGGTTCAGCCGGGGGAAGACCCGGGCGATCCGGTGCCGCTCGTCCTGCGGCACGTGGAACCAGAATTCGCGCAGACCGAGCGGGCCGGCGATCTCCTGCTCGACCAGCTCGGTGAAGGACAGGCCGGTCACCCGGATGGCGATCTCGGCGACGAGGTTGCCGTAGGTGACGGCGTGATAGCCGGGGCCGGCGAGCCGCCGCGGGTCCGGCACGGAGGCCGCCAGCGCGGCCGCCACCGCATCGGAGTCGAGCAGCCCGAAGCGTCCCGGGACGAGGCCCCGCGCGCGGTGCAGACCGGCGCGGTGGGACATCAGTTCCCGGACGGTGATGGATTCCTTTCCGGCGGCCCCGAACTCGGGCCAGTACGTCGCGACGGGTTCGTCGTAGTCGACGAGCCCGCGCTCGGCGAGCCGGTGCAGCACGGTGCTCGCGACGCCCTTGCCCGTGGAGAACGACAGCGCGACGGTGTCGTGGGTCCACCGCTTGTCCCGGGACGCCCAGCCCGCCCAGATGTCGAGCACCGGCTCGCCGTGCAGGTACGCCGCGAGCGCCCCGCCGCCGTTCCGGGTGTCGCGGAACATCTTGAAGAAGCGGTCGGCGACCGGCAGGAAGCGGGGGTCGACGATCATCTCGGTCGGGGGGTGCTCGCCGTCCACCCGCTTGGCCGCTCCGGCATCGGAACTCATCACGCCACTCCTACCGCAGTCTCCAACTCCGACAGAGACCGCTCCGTCAGAGGTATCAACGTCGCGATGTCCGGTATTGCTTCCCCGCCGGCCACATATCCGAAACCGATCCGGTCGGCATACGAGCACACCGTGACGTTGAGGGCCATCCCGTCGTAGACGATCGACACGGGGTACATCTCCTCGAGGTGGGCGCCGTTCCAGTACAGCTCGGTGCGCGGACCGGGCACGTTGGAGATCGGCAGGTTGTACCCGGGCCGCAGCCCCGGGTCGAACGGAAGCATCGGGGCGAGGATGGTCGGCAGGATGCTCGGTGCCGTCACCACCAGCGACGGCACCGGCCCCAGCGCTGCGACGCGGTCCTTGGCGACCTGCATCGAGCGGTGGATCAGCCGCAGCCGGTCGGCCGGGTCGGCGAGATCGGTGCCCAGGGTGCACACCGCCGTTCCGAACGCATTGCCCGCCGTCGCGCCGTCCTGCCGTCCGCGCACCGAGACCGGGCAGATCGCCACGAGGGAGTCGCCGGGGAGTTCGCCGTGCTCGCCGAACCACGAGCGCAACGCCCCGGCCACCACGGCCGTGACGACGTCGTTGCCGGTCACGCCCGCAGCGCGCTCGATCGCGCGCAGTCGCGACTTCGGCCAGCCGGCGGCGGCGAAGACGCGTCCGGTTCCGAGTGGCCCGTTGAGCCGGGTGCGGGGCGCCCCGAACGGCAGCACCGTGGTGTCGGTGGTCAGACCCTGCACCGTGGCCCCGACCTGCCCCTCGACGGTCCGGCGAACCAGGCCCACACCGGAGGTGAGGGCCCCGAGGACCGAATGGGCCAGGCCGAGCGGCGTCGGAAGACCACCGTGCCCGGCGTCGGGCCGCGGGTGCCTGCCGGTGGCGAAGAACGGGGACATCGACCGGCGATCGGGGTCGGGCGACATCGACTCCTCGATCATCCGCAGGCCCGCGATCCCGTCGAGGACCGCGTGGTGGACCTTCGTGTAGAGCGCGAATCGGCCGTCGGGAAGGCCGTCGACGAGGTGGGCCTCCCACATCGGGCGGGAGCGGTCGAGCGGTTCGGCATGCAGCTCCCCCACCAGCTGCCACAGCGCGTCCCGTCCAGCGCCGGGCGGCAGCGACGCCCGCCGCACGTGGTAGCTCAGATCGATGTCGTCCACGTCGCGCCAGGCCCACCACCCGCCGGTGTCCACACCCCGGTGCGCCCGGCGTCGCAGCACCGGATCCACCTCGTCGCCCCGGCCGAGCGCGTCCCGGTAGGCGTCGTCGACGAATCGGGAGCCGGCGTCCTCGGGTGGGTTCAGGATCAGCACCACCCCGACGTGCATGGGGTTCGCCAGCAGCTCTGCCGTCATGAGAACCGCGTCGATCGGGTCCATCAGACCCACTCGCCCACCCCGCTTCCACGTGTCTGTGTGGCTTCGGTCACGGTAACTCGAGCGCGGCGTGTCGCGGGCGGAGACGGCCCGTCGCCCGTACGCAGGCCCGTGCCGGGTGCGGGGAATGGGTGTAAGGATGGACGGCATGACCATCGTGGAGCATCCCCGGGCCCGACACTCGGGCATCGACCTGACCCACCTCGACGAGCGCACCCGAGCGCAGGACGATCTGTTCGAGCACGTCAACGGCCGCTGGCTCGCCGAACACGAGATCCCCGCCGATCGTGCCCTCGACGGCGCATTCCGCACCCTGTTCGACAAGGCCGAGGTCGACGTCCGCACCCTCATCGAGGAGGCGGCCGCGTCCTCGGCCGAGCCGGGCACCGACGCGCAGCGCATCGGTGACCTGTACGCCAGCTTCATGGACACCGAGACCGTCGAGGCGGCGGGCCTGGACCCGATCGCCGGCGAACTGGCCGCCGTGGCGGACGCCGCGGACCGGAACGCGCTCGCGGCGGTGCTCGGCCGGTTGCAGCGCGTCGGGATCGGCGGCGCCGTCGGGCACTACGTGGACACCGACGCGAAGAACTCGGCGCGCTACCTGATGCACACGACGCAGTCCGGTCTGGGCCTGCCCGACGAGTCGTACTACCGCGAGGACGGTCACGCCGAGATCCGGGCACAGTACGTCGCGCACATCGGGCGCATGTTCGAGCTCGCCGGCATCGAGTACGACCCGCAGCGGGTGCTCGACCTCGAGACCCGCCTGGCGGCCGGGCACTGGGACGTGGTCAAGCGGCGAGACGCCGACCTGTCCTACAACCTGGTGACGTTCGAGGCGCTGACGTCCGAGCGACCCGGTTTCGACTGGCGCGGCTGGATCGGCGCGCTCGGGGCCACCGAGGAACAGTGGGCCGAGATCGTGGTCCGCCAACCGGGCTTTCTCGACACGTTCGCGCAGCTGTGGGCCGAGGCGCCCCTCGACGACTGGAAGGCCTGGGCCACCTGGCGGGTCCTGCACTCCCGCGCGCCGTACCTCACCGAGAAGCTCGTCGACGAGAACTTCGCGTTCTACGGCCGCACCCTGACCGGGGCGCAGGAAATCCGCGACCGGTGGAAGCGCGGCGTGGCGCTCGTCCAGGACCTGCTCGGCGAGGCTGTCGGCAAGCTGTACGTCGAACGGCACTTCCCGCCCGAGGCCAAGGACCGCATGCAGCAGCTCGTCGCCAACCTGCAGGAGGCGTACCGGCGCAGCATCGCCGAGCTCGAATGGATGAGCCCGCAGACCCGTGAGGCGGCGCTGCGCAAGCTGGAGAAGTTCACGCCGAAGATCGGCTACCCCGACAAGTGGCGCGACTACTCGGCCGTGACCGTCGCCGCGGACGACCTGGTCGGCAACTACCGCAGCGGCTACGCCGCCGAGTACGACCGCGACCTGGCCAAGCTCGGCGGCCCGGTGGACCGCGACGAGTGGTTCATGACACCGCAGACCGTGAACGCCTACTACAACCCGGGCATGAACGAGATCGTGTTCCCCGCCGCGATCCTGCAACCGCCGTTCTTCGATCTGCATGCCGACGACGCCGCCAACTACGGCGGGATCGGGGCCGTCATCGGGCACGAGATCGGGCACGGCTTCGACGATCAGGGCGCCAAGTACGACGGCGACGGCAATCTCGAGAACTGGTGGACCGACGACGATCGCACCGAGTTCGGTAAGCGCACCGCGGCACTGATCGCGCAGTACGACGAGTTCGAACCGAAGGGACTCGCCGGGCACCGCGTCAACGGCAGCTTCACCATCGGCGAGAACATCGGCGATCTCGGCGGGCTGTCCATCGCGCTGAAGGCGTACGAGATCGCGCTCGACGGAGCCGAACCGCCCGTGATCGACGGCCTCACGGGCCTGCAGCGGGTGTTCTTCGGCTGGGCGCAGGTGTGGCGGACCAAGGTCCGCGACGAGGAGGCGCTGCGCCGGCTCGCCGTGGACCCGCACTCCCCGCCGGAGTTCCGCTGCAACGGGGTGGTGCGCAACATCGACGCCTTCTACGAGGCGTTCGACGTGCACCCCGGCGACGAGTTGTATCTCGACCCGGCGCAGCGCGTGCGGATCTGGTGAGCCGGACGCCGGTGCGCCGCGCCCCCCGACGGGGCGGCGTACCGGCGTCCGACTAGGAACGCGAGGACTGTGGTACGGATACCCCGCGCGAGCCGAACCAGGCCAGCGGGTCCATCTTGGCGCCGCCCGGCTGCCACACCTCGAAGTGCAGGTGCGGCCCGGTGGACTGGCCGCGGTTGCCCATCGTGGCGATCACGTCGCCTGCCCGCACCTGCTGGCCGACCGACACGAGCGACTGGTCGATGTGCCCGTAGACGCCGATCGTGCCGTCGTCCTGCTGGATGCGCACCCACAGTCCGAAGCCGGAGGCGGGGCCGGATTCGATCACGGTGCCGTCGGTGACCGACTTGATCGGCGTGCCGATGGCGTTGGCGATGTCGATGCCGTTGTGCGCCGTTCCCCAGCGGGGCCCGAACCCGGAGGTCAGCGCCCCGATGGTGGGGAAGACGGCACTCGGGCGGCTCGCGAGTTCCTGCGCGATCCGCTCGGCTTCCTCCCGGGCGATCCGCTCGGCCTCGCGCTGGCGCTCCGCGGCCTCCGCGGCCAGGCGCGCGGTCTCCCGCTCGGCGGCACGCTGCAACTGGTCGACGTACCGGTCGGTGCCGGCGTCCGGGAATTGCAGCACCTGCGGCGCCGTCGAGAGTCCGACCGTCGGCTGCTGCCGCTCGGGGGCGGCCTGGGCGCGGGGCTGTCCGGGTGCCGCCTGGGCCGCGGCGCTGCCGGCCGCGAGCACGGCACCGATCGCCAGGGGAATGGTCAGCAACCGGCGAGCGGGCCCACTCCGGTGCGCGCGCCGGTGTGCCCCACGCCGGGGTACTGCGGGTTCGAGTGTTTCGCTGAAGTTGTCACCATCGGGGCGGGCGTACGGGGCCAAACTGCTGTCCTCGACGTTCGAGTAGTCCGTTCAATAACGGATTGGTCACGGTCGAGTCACAGATTAGCGCATGCTAGCGGCTGTGGGTAGCGCGTCCTGCCTGACCGAATGTCACATCCGGTCGGTTCCGCGACCCGAATGTGACATTCGGTCGGAGGAAGCGCAACCGCGCGCCGGGCAGTCAGCCGCGACAGCAACGGCGGTCGCGGCTGCCCGGGGACCGCGCGGGTGTGGACAGGACACCGCCGCGGGGCCGGCTCCTGCCGGCTGCCACCTCGATCAGCCTTCCGCGGCCTCGCGCGACGACGCGCCGCCCGGAGCCCGGACGCGGTCCGGGTCGACCAGCATTGTGTCCAGCCAGTCGAACATCCGCTGATCGGTGAGAGCGCGGGCGAGGGGCTGGCAGTGGAAGTTGGCGCCCTCTGCAGCGGTGAACGCGACGAGTTCCGTCACCCCCGGTAGCCCGTCCGCGAGCCGGCGGGACTGGCCGGGCCAGAACTGCTCGTCCTCCGGGTCGGTGACCAACAGCGGCGTCGTGATCGAGCCGGCGAGGTCGCCGAGCCGGTACTTCAGCACCTCGGTGAGGGTGTCGAAGTACGAGTCCATCCGACGGTAGGGGCGCGCCCGGAACCGCCAGGTGCGTTCGAGCCGGCCCGACAGCCGCATGCCGAAGGCCATGTCACGGTCGAACTTCTCCCGGTCGCCCTTCTCGAGCAGCTCGATCATGTTCTTCGGCATGTGGGCGAGCCACGACGCGGCCACGTCGACCACACCCGGGTCGGCGATTGCGGCGGCGATCCGGTGCTCGAAGGCCAGTGCGCGCGGAACCCAGTATCCGCCCTGGCTGATCCCGTAGAGGGCGATGCGCGAGTCGTCGACCTCCGGGTATCGGATGAGGAAGTCCACGATCGGGGTGATCACCGCCTCCCAGTCGTGCCGGAACGGCACGCCGCGCTCGAACAGCATGGACTGCTGGCCCGGTCCGTCGAAGAACAGCACGTTGTAGCCGCGCGCCAGGGCGCCGGCCCCGGCGGCGGTCCACAGGCTGCTGATCGGTCCGTCGCTGCCGTTGTTCAGGATCAGCGTGGGGCGGGGCTCGCGGGTCTCCTCACCGAGCGGACGGAGCAGGTAGCCCGGCAGGAAGCCGTCCTCGTAGGGAATGTCGACCCGTTCGGCCGGGTGCGGGGTGGTCTCGACGAACCGGTCCCACGCCGCCCGATGCTGCCGGAACGTCGGCAGCAGCGGGCCGTCGTCGCCCAGCCCGTCGACGGAGTTGACCGCGGTGGCGAAATACGTTGCCGCACGCAGGTATGCGCCCGCGGCACTGACCGCGTGCCCGGCCTCGGCGGAGGCATCGGCGAGGCGTCGGACGCGAGTGCCGAGCGCAACCCAGGCGTCGAACCACTTCTCGTGGTCCTTCTCGCCGAGCGGGGCGATCGTGGCGAGCACTTCGCCGACGTCCGCCGCGCCGTGCACGGCCTGCCCGAGCAGGAAGCGGACGTCGAAGTCGAAGTCCTCGTCGCGGTAGAAACCTGCCGTGAACGCCTGGTGGGGATGCGCGAAGAAGGATGCGGGCATGTGAGCTCCCTCGGGCGGTGGCGGGGCACACCCACCGTACGCCCGAACCGGTCGTCCGGCTCGATTTCCGGTCACAGGCGGTGCAGTGCGACCTCGCCCAGTGCGCCGTCGGCGACGGCGGCGGTCATGAAGGAGCAGAACGGTTGTCGCCGGCGGTCCGTCGGCGACCCCGGGTTCAGCAGCCGCAGCCCCGTGGCCGTGGTGGTGTCCCACGGGATGTGGCTGTGCCCGAACACCAGGACGTCGGTGTCCGGATACGCCGCCGACATCCGCCGGTCGCGGCCCGCCGAGGCTCCGGTCTCGTGGACGACCGCGAAGCGCACATCCTCCAGCGTCACGCGTGCGATCTCGGGCATCCGGCCCCGCAATTCGGCACCGTCGTTGTTGCCCCAGCACGCGACCAACCGGGCCGCCCGCTCGGACAGGGCGTCGAAGAGGGCGATGTCGACCCAGTCACCGGCGTGCAGCACCACATCGGCGCGGTCGACCTCCTCCCACACCCGCGCCGGCAGGTCCCGCGCGCGGACGGGGACGTGGGTGTCGGCCAGCAGCAGCAACCTCATGCGACCAGTGTGCCGCCCACCGGGACATCCGAGGTTTCGCACGGCTCCCACCGGGCACCCGGCCCCGAGTACGCGACGAACGCATACACGACGAACGATGCCCACGGCGGACGGCGGGCACCACCGGGAGGAACACCATGGCCAACGTCGCCGACGGGATTGTCGACCGGCTCCGGGCCTGGGGCGTGCACCGCGTCTTCGGTTACGCCGGAGACGGTATCGACCCCATCCTGGCCGCGCTCGACCGCGCGGGCGAGCACATCGAACTCGTCACGGCCCGGCACGAGGAGATGGCCGCGTTCATGGCAACCGGCCACGCCAAGTACACCGGCGAGGTCGGGGTGTGCCTGGCCACCCAGGGACCGGGAGCGGTGCATCTGCTCACGGGGCTGTACGACGCCAAACTGGACGGCAAGCCGGTGGTGGCGATCGTCGGGCACGTGGTGACGACGGCCCAGGGCAGCGGCTACCAGCAGGAAGTCGCGTTGCCCACCCTGTTCAAGGACGTGTGCGCCCAATACGTGCAGACTCTCGACACCCCCGAACAACTCGGCGCGGTACTCGACAACGCGTTCCGCACCGCCCGGGCGACCTCGAGCCCGACGTGCGTGATCGTCCCGCACGACGTGCAGCAGGCGGGCGTCTCGGAGGACGAGCACACGCACGGCGTGGTTCCCAGCGCCGCGACGGTCGCGGTCCCGCGGGTCCTGCCCACCGACGCCGACCTCGACCGGGCCGCCGACCTGCTGAACTCCGGGCAGCGGATCGCGCTGCTCGTCGGCCAGGGCGCATACGGTGCGGCCCACGAGATCGACGAACTCGCCGACCTGCTCGGTGCGGGGGTGACGACGTCGCTGCTCGGCAAGCCGGTGATCGACGAGTCCCGGGACTGGGCCTGTGGCGTCATGGGGCATCTCGGCACCACCGCCGCGGCGGACCTGACGACCGGCTGCGACACCCTGCTGATCGTGGGCAGCAACGACCCGTGGACGGAGTTCTATCCCGCTCCGGGCCAGGCGCGGGCCGTGCAGATCGACATCGAAGCCCGCAACCTCGGTGCCAAGTACCCCGTCGAGGTGCCGCTCGCCGGGGACGCCCGCGAAACCCTGCATGCCCTGCTGCCGCGGCTGCACCGGACCGACCGTCCGTGGCGGCGCGACGTCGAGCAGATGGTCCGGACCTGGCGGCGGATCGCCGCCGCACGATGCGCGGAGCCCGCGGACGGGCTCGATCCGCAGGCGGTCGTCGCGGCCCTGTCCGATCACCTCCCACCCGACGCCCAGGTGGCCGTGGATGTCGGCTCGGTCGTGTACTGGTACGCCCGGTTCCTGCGACTGCCACCGGGGGTGCCGGCACACCTGTCGAGCACCCTCGCCTCGATGGGGTCCGCGATGCCGTACGGGCTGGCCGCCAAGCTCGCCCACCCGGATCGCCCGGTGGTCGCGCTGGCCGGGGACGGCGCCATGCAGATGAACGGCATCTCGGAGCTCATCACTCTCGCCCACCGCTGGCGTGACTGGGCCGATCCCCGCTTCGCCGTCCTCGTCCTCGACAACGGCGACCTCACCGAGGTGTCCTGGGAGCAGCGGGAAATGGAGGGCGACGCCCGCATCCCCGCCTCGCAGACCGTCCCGCCGTTCCCCTACGCCGACTACGCCCGCCTGCTCGGTCTCGAAGGCATCCGGGTCGATCGGCCCGAGGACGTCGACGAGGCATGGCGCACCGCCCTGACCGCCGACCGTCCGGTGCTGATCCAGGCGGTCGTCGACCCGGCCACCCCGCTGCTGCCACCGCGTGCCTCCGCCGACAAGGTCAAGACGATGCTCGACGCCCTCGAGCGGGAGGGCGCCCACACGGCCGCACAGCGGCTGCGCCGGCAGCGCGAGCAGGAAACAGCGAACTGACCTCGGCGGTCGGACGAGGTTCCACCTCGGCGGTCAGACGAGGTTCCACCTCGGCGGTCAGACGAGATTTCGCGGGATCCGGCGGTGCCAGTTCTGCGAGTGGACCCGATTCTCCACCGGCCGCGGATCGACGTCCGGATTTCCCAACTCGAACGCGTCCAGTCGCGCGTCGATGATGAATTCGTCTGCCGTGCAGCGCAGCACGGTGTTCGTCGTGATCTCGGTACGCCAGTCGCCGCGTTCGAGGCGGCGCACGGTCCGCGTCTCGCCCCGTACGGAATCGACGTCGTTGCCCCGGAAACTGAACCATTCGGTGGTGGCGCGGCGGACCGTCGTGCCGACGTCGTCGAGCAGGATCGTGCCCTGATCGTTCTCGATCTCGAGGGTGGAGACCCCGGTCGCCAGATCCCGTTCGACCTTCCAGTGGTGCCTGCCCGGTTCCAGGTGCGTCGCGGGCGCCTCGGGAGCAACCTCGGGGGGACCGAACGCTCGTAGTCTCTCGTCGTCCCCGGGACGCTGGGGGCGGTGGGGCAGCGTCAGGGTGCTGGTTCCCGTATTCACCGTCAGCATCACAGGTTCCGGCGACGGCCATGCCAGCGGCCAGTACGACGAGGACACGGACAACCGGATGCGATGGCCGGCGGGGAACGAATGCGCCATTCCGTTGAGCGGGACACGCACGTGATACGTCCGGCCCGGCTCGAGGGGTTGCGGGTCGCCGCTGCCGTCGCGGTGGGTGAGATTCAGCAGGCCGTAGGTGACGCGGGTGGCCTCGCCGTTCGGCGCCACATCCGACAGACGCGCCGCCACCATCGCATTGGGCCGGTCCGCCGACACGTCCAACTCGAGCGTCGGCAGCCCGAACACCTCGAAGGTGTCGCCGAGCGGTTCGGTCTCGAACACCAGCGATCCGCCGTCGTCCTCCCGCTGATCGCCCGGCAGGTCCGGCGTCGCGGCATACGAGGCCCACTTGCCGGCGAACATGCCCACGCTGAGCGGCGACTGCAGCCGGATCCGATGGTGATCGGCTTCCTCGGCGGGCTTGTCGGACAACGAATGCCGGGTCAGGGTGTATCGCCGGTCCTCGATGTTCGGGGACGGCCAGCACGGTTCCGACACCCAGCGACCGGGCCGGTCCGCGTACGACGGCTGCGGCGGGATGCTGTCCTGCATCCAGGCCCGCAACACCGGCTCGTCCATGATCCCGGTGTCGCGGCCCTTGAGCCAGTGGTCCCACCAGCGGACGAGTTCCTGCAGGAACCCGATCGCCGGGCCGGGCACGCCCAGGTGCGGATACCGGTGCCCCCACGGGCCGATCAGACCGAGACGCGGAACGTGCAGATGCTCGAGCAACCGGAAGATCGCGTTGGTGTAGCCGTCGGCCCAGCCGCCCACCGCGAGCACCGGACACTCCACGTCGCCGTAGTTCTCGTTCACCGACGCGCGCTTCCAGTAGTCGTCGCGGTGCTGATGCCCGAGCCACTTCTCGATCCACAATCCGCTGCCGGACAGGCGCTCGTGCCACATCTCCCGCCACCGGTCACCGACGATCGCCGGATCCGGGGGCAGGCTGTTGAACGCGAACATCACCGTTGCCTCGGACAGGTTGTCCGAGAGCAGGCATCCGCCCATGTAGTGCATGTTGTCGACGTACAGATCCTCGGTGGCGGAGGCACTGACGATCGCCTTGAGCGCCGGCGGGCGGCGGGCGGCCACCTGCAGGCTGTTGAACCCACCCCACGAGATGCCCATCATGCCGACGTTGCCGTCGCACCACGGCTGTTCGGCGAGCCACGCGATGACGTCGCAGGCGTCGTCGTGCTCGGCGTCCAGATACTCGTCGGCGAGCACCCCGTCGGAGTCGCCGCTGCCACGCATGTCCACGCGCACGGACACGTAGCCGTGCCCGGCGAGATAGGGGTGGTTGAGGGCATCCCGCGCCCGGGTCAGGTCCCGCTTCCGGTACGGGATGTACTCGAGCACCGCCGGGAGCGGTTCGTCGGTGATCGGTCGCCACATCCGGGCGGCCAGGCGCGCGCCGTCGCGCATGGGAATGAACACGTTCTCGACGTCTCGCACCTCGTACGGGAACGACTCGACCGTGTGCACTAGGTGACCTCCTCGAATTCGAAGGGCAGTGCCTCGAGGCAGTCGCGGTACCGCTGCTCCAGTTCGTCGTGACCGGAAGCGCCGAGGTAGAGGGTGGCGAGCTTGTACCGGTAGGCGTCCTGGTTGGGCAGGTCCGACAGCCGGGTGCCGGGCCGCACATCGATCCGCACGACCGTACCGGGGAAACGTGCCTGCAGCGCGGCGATCTCACTCTCGCTCGGGACGCGGGTGACGATGCCGTCGTCGTAGCGGGGCACCATGCACTGGGCCGCCACCGCGAACTCGCCCTGCCGGTGCGGCATCCGCGGCCGGCGGCCGAGGGCGACGTCGATGGCCACCGCGTGGTTGGACGCTCCGTCCACCTTCGCGAACAGGTCGCTGTGCGACTGCGAGATGCGGGTGTTCACCTCGATGAGCCACAGTTTGCCCGTGTCGGCGTCCCACATGAATTCGGAGTTGAAGCAGCCGTTGTCGTAACCGGTGTGCCGCAGATAGCGCTCGGTGACGTCGATCATCTGCTGCTGCACCTCGGGCGGGACGGTGCGCGCGGGATAGTCGAGATGATCGAAGCTGTGGCCGGCCTCGTCCTTGCGCATGTCGAACACGCCGTGCACCCCGAACTCCCCTTGGAAGATCGACCCTTCCGGTGCAGCCTGCGTCCCGGTGACGATCTGTTCGGCCAGGCAGGTGCGTGCGCCCGCGGCACGCGCCTCCGCCGGGACGTCCACGTGAGCCAGCGCCTGGTCGAAGGGACTCGCGATGCGGCCGATCTCCTCTCGGATGCGGGCGGTGGCGGAGGCGAACTCCTCGGCGTTCGAGACCTCGAATCCCAGCTGGGACGAGTGCGCCTTGATCGGCTTGACCCAGAACGGGAACGGGACGTCGATCTTGTCGAGTGCCTCGGGGTCGAAGGGATCGAAGGCGTCGAAGGCCGGCACACACTCGGGCACGACCTCGCGTTGCAGGATGCGGCTCCACAGCTTGTGTTCGCTGCGGATCACACTCTCGAGGCTCGGGGACGGCAGGCCGCGTTCGGCCGCGAGAACGGGCACGAGCACGCTGGTCGGAAAGTCCCAGTGGGCGATGATCGCGTCGACACTGCCCTCGAAGGAATCGAGCTCCTTGTCCGCTCTCTCGAGCAAGGCGTCGAAGTCGAAGCTGTCGGCGGAGACCAGCGACTCGTAGTCGAGCAACCCGTGGAGGGTGAACCCTTCGGGAACCTCGACGGTGCCGAGCTCTCCTCGCTGCAGATCGGTCAGTCCGGGTACGAAAATGTTCTTACTCATCGTGAACTGGCTATCCCCGTCCGGTCGCCCCGAAACCTCGGCCGTCCGTTCGGACCGTATTGCGGGGATCGTCGGACTTCGTGCCGCGACGGTCGACGGCCGGTTCGGGGACAACTCGTCGATGCGGGTATACCGGCGGCCGGCTCGGGGTATGCCTTCCCGACAGCAACGGAGGACAGCGCAGTGGATCGGTACACATGAGGGCTTCGTTCGATCAGCAGTTGCGCGATCTCACCGATCGGCTCCGGGGCCTCGCCGAACTCGCGGCGAAGGCGCTGGAGCTGTCGACACGCGCGCTGCTCGACGGCGACGTCGTCGCGGCCGAGGAAGCGCTCGACCTCGGCGAGGACATCGAGACATTGCACACGGAGTGCAGCGAGCGGGCCGTGGCGATCCTCGCGTTGCAGCATCCGGTGGCCGGGGATCTCCGGTTCGTGTTCTCCGCGGTGCGCATGAGCAGCGATCTGGCGCGTATGGGCCAGCTCGCCCTGCACATCGCGCGCGCAGCCCGGCGCCGCACCCCCGGCGAGCTCGTCCCCGATCAGGTCCGGGGCGACATCACCCGGATGGGTGAGCTCACGGCCACGATGGTCCGCGCCCTGTGCGATGCCTTCCGCGAGCCGAAGCTGGAGCCGGCCTCGCAGATCCGGAACACCGACGCAGAACTCGACCTCGTCCACGCCCGCGTCCTCGGGACCTTGCAGGACCCGTCCTGGACGCACGGCGTGACCCCCGCCGTCGACCTCGCCCTGGTGGCACGCTTCTACGAACGCTTCGGTGACCAGGCCGTGGACGTGGCCGAACGGGTCGTCTTCCTGATCACCGGACGTCGCCCCGACGGCGATCCAGCTCTACCCGGGCGGCCCTGAGAATATGCCCGGGCCGGTCCGGGTTCACGGTCCGTTCGAGGTCGGCGACGAACTCCTCCACGCGCTCCGTGGGCCACGATTCCAGGCCCCGGCCCGTGCGCTCGGGGTAGGCGGCATGGACGACGTCGAGGATCCGGTGCGCCAGCCGGCTCGCGTCCGCCACGTCGAGACGGTGGGTCGTGCCGTTCAGTGTGACGTCCAGCCCGTCGCCGGTGTCGGTCACGGCAAAGGTGGTCATGTGCGCCTCCTGTGCTCCCCCGCGTGAGGTTACTCGAGACGACCACCCGCCGACCACCGATGACGTGTCGGCGCCCGGCGAGTGGGTACTCGCCGGTCATGAGCATTCCCGCACACGAGCGGCTCGCGATCGTCACCGGTGCCGATTCCGGAATCGGCAAAGCCACGGCCGAGGCGCTGGCGTCGGAAGGATTCGACGTGGGCATCACGTTCCATACCGACGACGCCGGCGCCCGGAACACCCGGGAGGGGATCGAGGAGCGCGGCCAGCGCTGCTTCGTCGTCCGCCAGGATCTGACCAGTCCGGACACCGCCGACGTCGTCGACACGCTCGCCGAGAAGCTCGGCGGGCTGGGTGTTCTGGTCAACAACGCCGGAACCGGGCACATGGACCGGGTCCTCGACCTCGGCTACGAGACGTGGCGCGAGGTGCTCGCGACGGACCTCGACGGTCCGTTCCTGTGCGCCCAGCGCGCGGCCCGCCGGATGATCGCCGGTGGCCGCGGGGGCCGGATCATCAACGTCACGAGCGTGCACGAGCACATCCCCCGGCTCGGGGCCGCCGCCTACTGCAGCGCCAAGGCCGGCCTGGGCATGCTCACCAAGTGCCTCGCACTGGAGCTGAGCCGGCACGGGATCCTCGTCAATGCGGTTGCGCCCGGCGAGATCTCGACACCGATGACGGGCATGGACGAGTCGCAGGCGTTTCACGAGGACCGTCCCGGAAATCCGGTCGGCCGGCCCGGGCACGTCCACGAAGTCGCCTCGGCCATCGCGTTTCTCGCCTCGCCGCGCTCGTCGTACCTCACGGGCGGTTCGATCCCCGTCGACGGGGGGCTGATGCTCATGGCCGCGCACGGTCACGACATGACCGAGGAGAGCTGGCGCGAGATCTGACGTCACACCGGCTCGACGTCCGGCAGCCGCCACGTCCTGTCGAACCACGGTGCGAGGGGACCGTACAGCCGGAACATGGCCCACCAGCTCTTGCCGGGCACGGTCTGGATCCAGTTGTGGCCGTCCTCGGGCTGCTCCGGACCGAAGTGGATGTCGACGGAACCGTCGTCGTTCGTGGTGAAATCGCGGTCCTGGCTCGTCACCGACGGCCACTCCTGCCCGGTCTGCAGCATGGACCGGGTCTGGGTGTCGTAGACGAGGACCGACCAGAAATCGGCTGCCGGAACGTCCGCAGGGACGCGGAGCCGGTAGGCGCTTCCGCCGTCGAACGGGGCCCCCTCGGAGTCGACGCAGGCGACGACGTACTGGGAGCCGGCGCCGACCTTCTCGACGTCCTCTGCCGGACTGATGCCGATGACCGAGAAGTTGAACTGCGCGGCCGCGTCGAGCAGGGCGACCCCGTCCTCCTCGAACCGGTGGCCGCCGAGGAAGATGGCGCGCCAGGCACCGCCCGGGTGGCGGTAGGCCGCCGGCTCCCGGAACCGGTAGGTGAGGGCGCGACCGGTGGCGTCGCCCACCGCGGCGGCCTCGGTGAGGATCGCCCGCATGCGCTCGTCGGGGTCGAACGGCCGGCCACGCCGGATGCCGATCGAGGCGAAGAATCCGAGGGTGAGCGGATCCGACGACTCGGCCGGCTCGGACTGCACCACCTCGTCG
This sequence comes from Rhodococcus ruber, assembly GCF_016804345.1. Classification (NCBI taxonomy): domain Bacteria; kingdom Bacillati; phylum Actinomycetota; class Actinomycetes; order Mycobacteriales; family Nocardiaceae; genus Rhodococcus; species Rhodococcus ruber. The sequence goes on from NZ_CP044211.1 coordinate 5,196,337, forward strand.
AGCATTTCCCACGCCCGGAAGTCGGCGGGCGGGACGCCGACCATCGGTTCCGGCGACACGTTCACGAACCGCATGGACGGTGGACGATCGGCGAGGGCGAGAGGGTAGGCCCGGGTCCGGGCCTTGACGACCTCGACGGCGGGGTGGGGATCGCCGTGCTCGTCGAGGAAACCCCGCGCGAACAGCACCATCCCGAAGCTGTCGGTCCGCACCACGAAGTAGCCGTCGGGGACCTCACCGTCGTAGCCCGGGGGCAGCAGCAGGTAGGCGCCGCCCTCACCCTTGTCGGGGCCGGACACGCCGACGTCGGCCACCCAGCGTCCCCAGCTGTCGTTGATCGCCCCCAGCACACCGGGCGGCGCCTCGACCACGAGCGGACCGTCGCGCAGGTCGATCCAGATGGCGGTGTAGGAGGTACTCGTGTTCGCCGTGAGCCAGACGGTGCACGGGTGCATCAGGTCTTCGAAGACGTACGCCGTCGAATTGACCGGGCCCCACTTCAGCAGGGCCGTGCGCATTGCTTGTATGTTCAGCACCGGCAGAGCCAGCAGGTATGCCTGGACGGCGCGCTGGAAGTCCAGGTTGTCGAACAACGTCCGGACCGTCGCGTCGTCCGGAACGCCGTCGAAGAACCGCAAGGTGCCCACCCGGGTGTGCACCTGGTCCGGCGACTCGATGCCGGGCGGGATGGGGGTTGCCTTCGTCATCGCCGGCCTCCTCGTCACGATGCCCGACTCCGACGCTACGAATCCCTGCACCGGCCCTCAAGGGCCGAAAGCCCACAGTTCGGCCCCTGCCCGTCGTTCGCCCCTGAGGATCGGCGTTCGGTGACGCCGCAGCGTAGGCGGTCCCGCTCGTGTCGCCGGGCTCGGATCCGAGGCCGCCGGGAGGAGGGACGACGGGTGCTCTCACACAAGCTTCACATTCCGGAACGGGAAGTCTTCACCGACGGTGCGTTGACTCGGTGGGGAGAGAAAGGTGGTGCCGGCAATGAACACACGGCGCAGGACTGTGGCCGCACTCGCGGCTGGGGTGGCGATCGGAATCGCCGGATTCGGAACGGCCGTTGCGACCGCCCAAGCGCCCGAGGGCAATACGAGCGGCGGTGCGCTGTCCACGCAGGAGCAGTCCGATCTGGTGGCGATGCGCGAGGAGGAACGGCTGGAGCGAGATCTGTACCAGCAGTTCGCGCAGAAGTGGGGGGTGCAGACCTTCGAGCGCATCTCCGACAGCGAACAGCGCCACTACGATGCCGTCGGCGGTCTGCTCGACCGGTACGGCGTGAGCGATCCGTCGGCCGGGCTCGCGGCGGGAACCTACGGCGACTCTCGACTGCAGGGCGCCTACGACAGTTGGCTGGCCCGCGGTCTGACCTCCGTCGAGGAGGCGTACGCGGTCGGCGCCGAACTCGAGGCCGCCGATATCGCCGAGTTGTCCCGCGCGATCGATGTCAGCGACGAGGACGCGATCGACCGCGTGTACGGCAGGCTGCGCACCGGTTCCGAGCATCACCTGCAGGCCTTCCAGGCAGCCGCGGCCGGCGAGGAGCTACCCGGCGGCCAGGGGCAGGGGCAGGGGCAGGGGCACGGCCAGGGGCACGGCCAGGGGCAGCAGGGGCACGGCCAGGGGCAGCAGGGGCACGGCCAGGGGCCGCAGCACCCGGAGTAACACCTGGCAGCCGGCTCGCTGTCGGAGTGCAGCCCGCCGGGAACCTACGGCACGCGGGCCGGTCCGACTCGGACCGGCCCGGCGTCAGTCTCCGGCCGGATGGCGGTTTCGGGTGGGCAACTGCAGTGTGAACCGTGATCCGTGACCGCGTCCGGGGGACTCGGCGGACAGGTCGCCGCCGTGGGCGCGGGCGATTCCCCGGCTGATGGTCAGGCCGATGCCCGAACCTGGATCGTGCTCCTGCCGGCGCCGGGACGGAACACGGTAGAACCGCTCGAAGATCCGTTCCACATCGTCGGGCTCGAGTCCCTCGCCGGTATCGGTGACGGTCACGGTGGCGACGTCCCGACCGGCGGTGACGTCGATGCTCACCCCGCCGGTCTCCGTGGCGGCCAGGGCATTGCCGAGCAGATTGGTCAGCACCTGCGTGATCCGGTCGGCATCTGCCCACACCACGACCGGGCGGGACGGCGGGAGTACGGTCACGGTCAGGCCGGCGTCGTCGAACTGGGGGCGCAGCCGGCCCGCGACCTGGGTCACCAGCCCGTACAGGTCGACCTCGACCGGCTGCAGGTCCAGCCGGCCCTCCTCCGCCCGGGACAGGGTGGACAGATCGTCGGCGAGCCTGCGCAGTCGACCCACCTCGGCTTCGATCCGGACCAGCTCTGCCGGCGCGAAGACCCCGTCGAGGACGCCCTCGGCGTAGCCGTCGATCACGGTCAGCGGGGTGCGCATCTCGTGCGCCACCTCCGACAGCAGCCGGACCCGCCGGGCTTCCGTGTCGGCGAGTCGGACGGCGAGATCGTTAACGTCGCCGGCGACCGCGGCGAGTTCGGACTCCGGCGGCACCGGGATACGGTGCCGGTAGTCACCGGTGGCGATTGCCCGGGTACCCGACCGCACCGACCGCAGCGACCGCAGCAGGCGGCGGGACGCCAGCAGACCCAGCGCGGCGGCCGCGATCACTCCGGCGAGCACCCCGAGCAGCAATGCCGTCGTCACGGCATCGGACACGACCTCCCGCAACGGCCCAGACCCGTTCGCACGACCGCGGCCGTTGCCGGGGCCGGCGGCGCGTTCTTCGAACAGCGCCGGTGCCGCGGCGCGGACGACGGCGAAGGTGACGAGCGCTCCGACCACCGCCACCAGCACGTGGGAGACGAACAGTCGCATCGTCAGGCTCGGCACCGGGAGCCGGAGACCGCGGTTCACCGGTCGACCTCGCTCGCGGCCACGAACTTGTAGCCGACACCGCGGACCGTCCCGATGAAACGAGGGGCGGTGGCATCGTCGCCGAGCGCCCGGCGGATGCTGCGGATGTGCACGTCCACGACCCGCTCGTCGCCGAAGAAGTCTCCGCCCCAGACCTTCTCGAGCAGCTGCCGCCGCGAGTACACCCGGCCCGGGGCCTGCGCCAGGGCCAGAAGCAGATCGAACTCGAGCGCGGACAGTTCCACGGGCATGCTGTCGACCGTCACCTCCCGGGTCTCGGGGTCCACCGTCAGACCGGCGGCCACGACCCGGGAGGGCGCCCCGCCGGTGCCGCGGGCGCGGCGCAGGACGGCACGGACGCGGGCCGCGACCTCGCGAGGCGCGAACGGTTTGGTGATGTAGTCGTCGGCGCCGACCGCGAGTCCCACCAGCTTGTCGACCTCCTCGGCGCGGGCAGTGATCAGCACGACGTACACGTCCGAGAACCCGCGGATCCGGCGCAGCACCTCGAGGCCGTCGAGATCGGGAAGGCGGATGTCGAGCAACACCAGGTCGGGGCGGCGGGACTGCACCGATGTCAACGCTTGTGAGCCTGTTGCGGCTTCGATGACGTCGTAGCCGTCCGCCTCCAGATAGCCGCGCAGGACACGACGGATGTGAGGTTCGTCGTCGACGACGAGGACGCTGTGGGGCACCGTCTCCCCTTTCGATCCGACGGACCGGTTCGGCCGGGCGTCCGGACAGCTGTGGACAGGAGGGTCCGTCGAGGTGTTCGACGGGCAGACCGAGGGTAATCTAGCCGTGCAGTCCTCCGTGGAGTTGCCGTCGCACGCTCCGTCCCCGGTGCGTCCGCCGATGTGTGCGCCGTTCGGTGGGGCTCGCATCACCGGTCGCCCGGAGGTCGAGGTGACGAGGTTGTGGACGTGAGACGAGGTGGAACGCGTGCCGTCGGAGACCGAGCAGAAGAAGAAGTTGTCGCTGACCGGGTCGGTCGCGCTGGGAACCGGGGTGATGATCGGCGCGGGCATCTTCGCCCTGGTCGGGCAGGTGGCGGAACTGGCCGGGTCCTGGGTCCCCTGGGCGTTCGTCGCGGGCGCGGTGGTGGTGGCCTTCAGTGCCTACTCGTACGTGCGGTACTCGAGCACGAACCCGTCCTCGGGCGGGATCGCGATGATCCTGAAAGCCGCCTACGGCCCCGGGGTGGTGGCCGGGTCGTTCTCGTTGTTCATGTACGTGTCGATGATCCTGGCCGAGAGTCTGCTGGCCCGGACCTTCGGCACGTACCTGCTGCGTCCGTTCGGGATGCAGGGCTCGGCGGTGTGGGTGCCGGTCCTGGCCGTGGTGGCGATCGCGGCCGCGACGGTGGTCAACCTGGTCGGCAACCGGTGGGTGGAAGGGTCGGCGACGGTGACCGCCGCGATCAAGATCGTCGGGATCGCGGCGCTCGCGGTGGCCGGGATCGCCGCCACCGGGGTGTCGGCCTTCTCCCGGCTGGTCACCGGGGGTGCGGACGCGACGCCGCCGGACAGCGGACTGCTCGGATTCCTGGCCGGCATCGCTCTGTGCATCCTGGCGTACAAGGGCTTCACCACGATCACCAATCAGGGTGACGATCTGCGCGATCCCCAGCGCAACATCGCGCGCTCGATCGTGATCGCGATCGCGGTGTGCACGGTGCTGTATCTGCTGCTGACGGTCGCGGTCACCGGGAGCCTGTCGGTGCCGGAGATCGTCGCCGCCCGGGACTACGCACTGGCCGAGGCCGCCGAGCCGCTGTTCGGGTCCTGGGGCGTGTGGCTGACGGTGGCGGTGGCGGTGGTCGCGACCCTGTCCGGCTTGGTGGCGAGCCTGTTCTCCGTGTCGCGGCTGTACGACATGCTGCGGGAGATGGGACAGGTGCCCGGGTTGCCGGGGTCGGTGAACCGGCAGTCGTTGCTGATCACGGCCGCGCTGGCGTTGGTGACGGCGACGGTGTTCGACCTGAGTCAGATCGCCTCACTCGGGGCGATGCTGTACCTGTCGATGGACATCGCCATCCACTGGGGCATGGTCCGCCGCCTGCGCGACGAGGTCGAGTTCGCGACCTGGGTCCCGGCCGTGGCGATCGCGCTCGACGTGCTCGTGCTCGTGCCGTTCGTGATCATGAAGGTGCGCACGGATCTGTTCACGGTGGTTGTCACCGCGGTGGTGGCCGCAGCCGTCTTCGCGAGCCAATGGCTGATCGTGCGCCGCCACGTGGCACACCGCCGGCGGTCCACCGGACGCTCGGCGCAATGACGGTGGGCACCCGCCGATCGTCCAGCCCAGCGGCCGAGCGTCCGGTGTTCGCGGCAAGGGTGGTGACGGCGGACTCTCAGCCGAGGGAACCGATCAGGTCCCGGCAGGCCTGCTCGCATCGCCGGCACGCATCGGCGCACGTCTTGCAGTGCGCGTGACGGGAGGCGTGCTGCGCGCACTCGTCCCCGCAGGACTTGCACGCCGCCGCGCAGGTCTCGAGCACCGAACGGGTCAGGTCGGCGTCGTAGCCGGTATGGCGCGAGAGGACCCGGCCGGTGGTTTCGCAGATGTCGGCGCAGTCCAGATCGGTGCGGATGCACTTGATCAACTCCGCCACCGAATCCTCGCTCAGGCAGGCATCGGCGCAGGCGGTGCACGCCTGAGCGCATTCGATACACGCCTCGATGCACGCGGCGAGCTTGCCGGTGTCGACGCCGTCGAGGTCCTTCGGGTAGCTGTCGAGCATGGTCGCTGCAGTGCTCATGAATGTGCGTCCTTTCGTGGGGACTCGTTGTTCGGCTGATCCGGATCGGTGTCGACCGAGATCCGGTACCGACTCGCGTACCCACAGGATCGACGAGATAACACCAGACACACGATTCGTTCCCCGAGGCGATTCCGGTTGCAGGGCGTCCTGTTACGAGGCGCTCACCGGCCGATGCCGGTGGTCGTCAGCGAAGCGTTCGCAGATCTCGTCGACGGTTCCGCCGGTGTGGAGGAACCCGGTGTCCAGACGCCCGGCGAGGCGACGGGTCTGTTCGTCGAGGATCGCCGCGGCTCGGCGGACCTCGACCGCGGACGACCCGGCGCCCGCGGCCGCGAGTCGCGGTGCGTACGACAGAGCGGCGGCGAACGAGAGGTCCGCGTCGGATTCGCGGAAGAAGTAGGTCTCGCCGTACTGCATCAGGTCCAGTTCGCACGTGATCAGCGACTCGGTGACCGAGTCGAGCCACTGCACGGCGATGCTCGCCTCGGCGGCGGGAAGGATCTGCTCGGTGCCGGTGGCCGTCAGAAGCACGAGCCGGCGGGCGGTGGCGCGGCGACGGCTCAGCGCCGGATAGATCTGCAGCACCCAGGAAATGGCCGCAGTGAACAGCACGAACCCCATCAGCGCCTGCAACGGAATCAGCAGTCGCAGCGCCGGATAGGCAGGGGTGATGTCCCCGAAGCCGAGGGTGCCGACGGTCACCAGGGACAGATACAGCGCCATGACCGGGTCCGACGCGGCCGACGGGCGCAGCGCACTGGCGAAGTAGAACCCGTCGGGCATGTGCGGCAGGTAGATCAGTGCCCAGCCGAGCACGATCATCGTCGCCCACACCCCGGCGGTGACGACGAGTCCGGCCGGCCCGACCGAGCCCAGCAGCCGCCCTCGTCGCCCGGCGTGGTGCGCCCCACGCCACAGGACGACGAACACCCCCCGGGAGATCGTGCCCAATCCCCGGGGATGCCACAACGTGACGAAGATGTCCCGCAGTGCCCCGACGATCAACGCCGCGCCCACGATGCTCGAGATCCAGATCATGATGTCTGCCATCGTCCTTCGAGGGCGTCGCCTACCTGCCGGGTGAGCTCGTCGAAGTGCCCACGCGTCGCGGTACCGTGGCCGGGGATGTGCTCCCGCAGTCGACCGAGCTGGTCCGTGATCGCCGCACGCTGTTCCGCAGTGGTGGCCTTCCATGCCAGCTCCCGCAGCATCGAGAGCAACGCGTCCAGCACGACCGGATCGTCGGCGCCGTAGAGCCGCGGCTGGGTGCACACCAGATCCAGCAGTTCGGCGAAGGTCGGTCGCGCCAGCACCACCCGGACCCGGTCGTGTTCGTCGCACAGGGGGTACGGGCCGAGCTCGAGGTCGAGCAGCTCGCCCAGGACCGCGGTGCACGAGACCAGGCCGTGCACCGCGGTGGTCGGATCGTTGATGCCGGGCGACAGGGCCCGCACCACCACGTCGGTCAGCTGCCGCAGTCCGTACCCGAGGTCCTGGACGGCGGTGCGTTCGCTACCGGTGCGCAGGGCACCGCGCACCCGGTCGCACAGCCTTCGGGCCTGGTCCTCGGTCAGGGGCTGCGGACGCAGGGACCACCACGACGCGACCGGCGTGCCCGCCAGCACCGGGCTGCCCACCGGTCGGTTCACCCACACCACGGCCTCGGCCTCCTCGGCCGCCGCGAGCAGCGCGTACTCGTCGAGCTCGACCAGGAATCCGGACGAGTCCGCTTCGACGACATGCGGGGCCGGCGGGGGGACGGGCAGTGTGGGCCGATCCTGCCGATCCGGAGGTAGCAACCTGGCGGCGGTCTCGCAGGTGTCGGCGCGCACCTGTTCGAGCACGGCCTCGACGCGGATCTGCCGGACCAGATGCCCGAGGAACAGCACGAGGGCGATGACGCTGGCGACCGCGAGCAGGTACGCCGTCGTGACCGCCAGCTGGGGGACGAAGGCACTGTCGTCGGTGTCGTCGGTGCCGCTGCGGACCGTGCGCAGCACGGTCAGCGCGTAGACGAACGTCGCGAGGAACAGTCCCAAGGTGCGTTGGACGACCCGGTCGGCGGCGAAGGTGCGCAGCAACCGCGGTGAATACTGACTACTGGCCAGCTGCAGGGTCACCAGGGTCAGCGAGAACGTCAGCGAGGTGACGGTGATCAGCGAGCCGGCGATCGCACTCAGCACCTCGCGGGCGGCGTCGGCACCACCACCGAACAGATACCCCGCCACCGTCGGTGGCAGCCGGTCGTCGATGGCGGCGTCGAGCTCGGGTATGCCGATGCCGGCCAGCACGGCCACCAGCACCGCAGCTGCCGGGACCGGCCACAGCCGCGACCGTATCGCTTCGACGAACACCTGCCGGCGTTTCAGCGCAGCCCCGATCGGTCCCTGTCGTGTCCGGGTCCGGGAGTCGTCGGTCATCGCAGGCTCACTCGGTGCTGCATCACCGAGCCCACCAGCAGCACCCGCACAATTTCCGACCACGTCTCGAACCACATCTCCTGCGAATACCCCGGGAACGGCCCGGCAATCACACTCGGAACCGGGGCGGCGCTCACCGGTGCCGCTCGGGGGACCGCGCCGCCGGAGCCGTGGCCCGCCGGTACAGCACCCGGCCGGCCACCGCGGTGACACCGAAGATCACCGTGCTCGCCGCCAGCACCAGCGACCCCGCCGCCAGCACCGTCTCGTCCGCACCCATCCGCTCCGCTTCGAGCGTCAGGTAGAACAGCGCCGACACCCCGATGGGACCGAACCAGCCCAGATACAGAGCATCCGGCATCGACAAGCGCAGCGGACGGCGCAGCAACAGCAGAACCGGCACCCGGCGCAACGCCAGCACCGCCACCACGAGACCAACCCCCGCCCAGCCCAGCTCGGCCCACTGCGGCCAGGGCAGCGCCGCCCCCAGCAGGACGAACAGCGGCAACACCGCAAAGCGGTTGATCGCCTCGTCGATCGGCACCTCCGCCGTCCGCTCGCTGCCGGTACTGGTGAGGTTGAATGCCAGCCCGCCGACGAACACCGCCAGCACCCCGTCGACATGGATCAACCCGGCGACACCCAGAATTCCCAGCGCGAGCACGACGGTGAAGAACAGGGCCGGCGCCGGATCCGTCGCCCCGTACCTTTCACCCCAGCGCAGGGCCCGGCCACCGGCCCATCCGCTCGCGGCCCCCATCAGCACGGCCCCGGCCACCTGCCACAGCGACTCCAGTGCCGCCGTGCCCGCTCCCATGCCTCCGGCGACGGCGACCGCGGCCAGCACCAGTGGCAACGCCAGACCGTCGTTCGCCCCGGACTCGAGCGAGAGGACCTGCCGGTTCCGGGCGGGCAGATCCTCCTCGGCCGCCTCTCCGGTGACGACATTCGAGGCGAGAACCGGGTCCGTCGGGCACAGGGCCGCGCCCAGCAACACGGCCGTGGCCAGGGGCATGGACAGCAACGCCCACCCCAACCCGGCGGTGACGGCCGCCATCACCGGCATCGCTACGGCCAGCAACACGGCGACGGGACGCCATTGCCGGAGCACGTCCGCCATCGGATACCGCAGCGCCACCGCCATCACCGATACCGCCAGCAGTATCCGGCTCGCCTCGTGCAACAACCCGTGCTCGGCCGTCAGCGGCGGTAGGGACAGCACATCGAGCACGTACGGTCCGAGCAGCACACCCGCTGCCAGTCCGAGCAGGGGTTCGGACAGCGGCAGGCGGCGCATCTTCGCCGACAACGCCGCCACACCGACCCCCAGCACCCCGACGGTGGCGAGAACGATGTCGATGCTCATGCGTGCAGTGTTGCCCGGAGAACGGCACCGTCAATCCTCTCCGGATTCGGAGAGGGGCAGGCACATCCGGACTTCGGTGCCGTGCGGCTCGTTGGGCAGATAGCGGATGCTGCCCCCGTGTCGCTCGACGATGTGCTCCGAGATGATCAGACCGATGCCGGAACTGTCCTGCTTGGCCGAGAACGCCCCGGAGGCCAGCCGGTTTCCCGAGGCATCATCCATGCCCCGTCCCTGGTCGAAAACGGAGACACAGGCCCACTCTCCACGCCGAGCGGTCCGGACGGTGAGCTCCTTGACGGCGGTCGAGGGCAACACGATCTCGTCGATCGCGTTGAAGCAGAGGTTGATCACCACCTGCCCGATCAGCACGCTCTCCCCTACCACGGGCAACGGCGAACGGGACCTGTCGAGCGAAATGTGCACCCCCCGTTCGGCTGCCCGCAGCCGAACGAAGTACAGGCTCTCGTCGACCGTCTCGTTGAGGTCGATGGCGGCCTTGGTGCTCTCGATCCGCCGCACATAGCGCTTCACGGAGGACACGATCTCCGCCGCCCGGCCGAGCTGCTTCTCCATCCTGTCCAGCCCGTAGCTCAGGGCCTCGGGGTCGAGGGATCCATCGGAGATCCGTGCCTTGAGGCCGCTCAGGTAGTTCGTCGAGGCCGCGAGGGGCTGCCCGAGTTCGTGAGCGAGGATCATGGCCATGTCCCCCATTGCGTTGTACCGGCTGAGGTACTGGAGGTTGGCCTCCTGGTAGGCATGACGGCGTTCCCACTCCACACGATCCGTGACGTCTCGGATCGTCAGCACCCGTGACGTCATTCCGTCGTGCACCACGGCCTCGAGGAAGCCGGACAACCAGGTCGTCGTCCCGTCGCTCTTCTCGATCTCCTGCATGATGCCCACCGGTCCTGCCGCCGCGTCCAGTTTGGCCACGACGGGCTCGGCGGTCAGCCGGGGCTCACAACGGCCCAGATCCTCGAGATACACCCCGGACAGTTCGTCCGGGGTTCTGCCGAACAGCCGGGCCGCGAGCGGCGAGATGTCTTCGATGCAGTTCGTCTCGTCGAGCACCACGATGCCCGCCGACGTGTGCGTCATGATGCGCTGCAGCGACTGTGACACCCAGCTGAGTTCCTCCTGCAGCTCCACCTCTTCCGCGATGTTGCGGAACTCGACCATCACGACCTGCCCGTCCTGGAACGTCAGGCGTGAGGCGACCGCATCGGCCAGGAAGTCCTGCCCGTCCTTGGTCCGGTACTTCCATTGTCTGCGGCTCGAACCACGTACGACGGCGTCCTGCAGCCACGCCACCCCGACCGAGCGCCGGTACTGACGCTCCTGGCTGCTCATGTGGTGGGCCTTCAGCGGTCGCAGCTCCTCGAGCGTGAAACCGAACATCCGGCACGCAGCCGGGTTGGCCCAGAGGATGTTCTTCGACGCCGCCTCGTGGATGAGGATCCCCGTCTCCGTCTTCTCCACCATCTCCTGGAAGTCGCGGCCTGTCGGGAACATCGATCCTCACTTCCGGGTGCCGTGACGGTTCATTGTCGACCCACGATCGGCGGATCGACCATAGGGGATTGCTTTATGACCGGCGGAGGAAATCCCGATACCGCCTCGTCCGAACCTTTCCTAGCGTTCTCCTCAGCGCGACACGACGAGGTGGATGGAGACGACGATGGCGATCCGGAGCACGATGAATCCAGTGCGGGCCGCGACAGCGGGCCCCGCGCGGGAGAAGGCCTTCGAGGACGCTCTCGCCGTGCTGCGGGACCGGCGCGACGAGTTCAACCGGCAACGATTCGTACCGAGGGACTTCGTCGCGCTCCTCAAGCGCGCCGGGCTCTACCGCGCGTCGACCCCCGCACAGTTCGGCGGCGAACCGATGGCCCCCGCCTCCTTCATGAAGCAGGTCGAGCGGATCTCCGCGGTGGATCCGGCCACCGGCTGGGTGGCAAGTTTCGGGTCCTCACTCGTGTACTTCGCGGCCCTGCCGGTCGAAACCCAGGAGAAGATCTACTCCGACGGCCCGGACGTCGCCTATGCCGGCGGGCTGTTCCCCATGCAGAAGGCCGAGAAGGTGGACGGCGGCTACCTGTGCAGCGGCCTCTGGCAGTTCGCCAGCGGATGCCTGGGCGCCGACATCCTCGGCATCGGCCTCGCCGGCGGTCCGGAAACGAACGGCAAGCCGCTGACCGCCCTCGTCGACCCCGCCGACGTCGAGATAGTGGAGAACTGGGACGTCGCAGGCATGAAGGCGACGGGATCACACGCAGTGAAGGCCGACAGACTCTTCGTCCCCGAGGAGATGACGTTCGTCCGCGGCGGTGCTCCCCGAATCGACGAGCCGCTCACCCGGTATCCGACGCTCGCCTACGCGGCCCAGGTGCTGGCGGTGGTGACTCTCGGTGCCGCACGGGGGGCTCTCGACTACGCCCACGAGGTCGGGGCGGTGCGATCCAGCATCACCGGCGGTGACAGCAAGGGAAACCGTCCCGCGTACAAGACCGGGCTGGCCCGCGCCGAGGCCGATCTCCGCTCCGCTCGGGCCTTCTTCTACGAGATCACCGACGAGGTGTGGGATCTGGCGGTCCGCGGCGACGAGATCACCGCCGAACACACGGCCCTGCTCCGCCTGGGAGCGACCCAGGCCGCCCACGTCGGCCGCAATGTCGTGCTCGCCGCGTTCGACCTGGCCGGCACCGGGGCGATCTACGAGAGCCACCCGCTGCAGCGCTACCTGCGGGACGCTCTCGTCCCGGCCCAGCACGCCATGCTTCAGACCAACACCTTCGAGGCGGCCGGAGCCGTCCTGCTGGGCCTCGACCCCGGCATTCCCAGCTTCCCCTGACCGGGACACGACCGTTCGAGACCAGTTCCTGCCTTCCCCGCGAAAGGACGCCCATGACCGCCGAACCGTTGCGCACCCTGTTCTGCATCGGCAACAACCAGAACTTCTTCGACCTGCCGAAGGCGGAGATCGGCCCGGTGTGGGTCGGCATCTCCACCATGCTCTCGGCTCTCGCGAACATGGACGGCGTCCAGGTCATCGGCACCTTCGACGACGACGCCCACATGGTCGGCCCGTCCGACGGCTGGCCTTGGACCTGCTACGTCCTGGCCGACGTGAAGGACCAGGAAACCGTCCGGGCCGCGTGCAACTTGTTGCGGACGACGATGATCGGCGAGTACGCCCTGTGGAAGTACTTCAAGATCGAGGCCCGCATGGGCCGGGAACTGACGATCCGCGCGGACGTCGCGGTCTGACCCGTGACCGGCACCGACCAGCGCCTCGAGGTCGTCGAGGCGAAGGACGCCGTCCGTGACTGCATCGCTCGCTACCTGGACCTGTGCGATGTGCCCGGACCTCTGCAGAGCCCGGAGCAGCTCGGCGTCCTGTTCACCGACGACGCAACGTGGGAAGGGCTGGGTCCGGAGTACGCCGACAAGTTCGGAATCGCCCGTGGGCGAGACGAAGTCGTCACTCTCGTGTCCCGGTACCTGCCGCCGGCCGACCACTTCCTCCGCAACGTGCACCTCCTCGGCAGCGAGCAGATCCGTCTCGACGGCAACCGTGCGAGCGGACGGTGGATCATGCAGCAGTTCTCGCTCCATCCGACGGAAACGGCCGAACTTCTCTGCGCCCGGCTCACGATCGACTTCGACCTGGACCGGGCATCCGGACGGACGGCGGCCCGCATGAGCCGATTCCGCACCCGGCGGATGTTCGCTGCGCCGCTGCCGACCGACGCGATGGCCCACCTATCCGGGGCGACCGCCCGACCTCACGAACGAAGGATGACATGACGACGACAGAAGAACCCACCGCACGCACCTACGCGGACCTCGTCGCGAAGGATCGGGTCGCGGGCCGGCTGTACACCGACCCGGACATCTTCCAGGAGGAGATGAAGAGGATCTTCTACAAGACCTGGGTGTGGGTGGCACACGAGAGCGAGATCCCGGAAGCGGGTTCGTTCAAGACCACCCAGGTCGGGGATCAGCCGGTCATCGTGACCCGGGATCGCAAGGGCAACTTCAACACGCTGCTGAACCGGTGCCGGCATCGCGGTGCGACGGTCTGCGATCAGCGCAGCGGTAAGGCCAACGGCTTCACGTGCCCGTACCACAACTGGTCCTACGCACTCGACGGACGCCTTCGTGGCATTCCCTACCCGGACGGATACGAGGGCGTCGTCGACAAGAAGGACTTCCCGCTCCAGACCCTGCGTACCGAGAGCTACCTGGGAATGATCTGGGCAACATTCGACCCGGACATCGAACCCCTCGAGGACTTCCTGGGGGACGCGAAGATCTGGATGGAGCGCTTCTTCAAGCAGAGCAACGGATTTCCGACCAAGGTGATCGGAGTTCACAAGTTCCGTTTCAAGGGGAACTGGAAGATCCAGCTCGAGAACACCACGGACGGCTACCACTTCCCGATGGTGCACAAGTCGTGGATGGCCTCGGTCGACGCCGAGACGGCGGACATGATGTCGTTCATGGACGACCCCACGGCCGAGACCCACGCCCTCGGCAACGGACACAGCGTCGCGATCATGGCCGCAGCCCACGCGGATCTCGACATCGACGACGGCAGCGAGGAAATCCAGCCTCGGTTCCAGCACCTGGTCGACGAGCTCGCCGCCGCGGGAGAAAGCCCCGAACGGATCCGTCGCTACATGCGGTCCATGCACGGTTGCGGCTTCAATCTCAACACTTTCCCGAACGTCGCGATGTCGTCGTCGTTCTTCCGCGTCCTCATCCCCCTCTCCGTCGACGAGACCGAGATCTGGCACATGGCACTGGGAATGGACGGCGGACCCGAGAGCATCAACCGCGAGCGGCTGAGGATCCACGAGCACTTCCAGGGCCCGTTCGGTTTCGGCAGCCCCGACGACGCCGAGGGGTGGATCCGGGTGCAGATCGGGGCCGGCGGCAATCCGAACATGCCGATCCTCGTCAACCGCGGCGAGGGACGCGAGTACACGACCGAAGAAGGCTGGCCCACCTCACATGTCACCGACGAGACGGGCATGCGGGAGGCCTACGCGATGTGGAAGAAGATGATGAGCAATGACTGAGGCCCTGACGATGTCGACCCTGACGGACTCCCGCACCCTCCGCGCGATCGAGCTCGTCTGGAAGGAAGCACAGGTCCTCGATGCCAAGGACTATCGGACCTGGGAGCAGATGTACACGGACGACGCTCACTACGTGATTCCCATCGATCCGCACACCGACGACTTCGCCGCAGGCCTGAACATGGTCTACGACGACAAGCGCATGCGGCACCTGCGCGTCGAGCGGATGATGCAGGGCTATTCGCCTTCTGCGGTGGCCGCGGCCCGGACCGTGCGGATCGTCTCGCGGTTCACCGTGGAGGACGTCACCGACACGTCGGTCACCCTCCGGTCGGCCCAGATCCTCAATGCGTTCAAGCGCAACGAGTTCACGACCGTCGGTGCCGAGCTGACCCACCGGATCGCTCTCGGCGAGGACAGGGACGCGATCGCTCTCAAGGTCGTGCGGCTCATCGACAGCGAGGACGCGGTCAGCGCCTCGGGTTACCTGCTGTAGGGGGCCGATGTGATCTCTCAGTCCACCGGACCCGGCATCGCCGTCGTCACGGGCGCGGCCGGAGGTATGGGTGCGGCGATCGCCCGGAAACTCCACACCGACGGTAGGAGGGTTCTGCTCACCGACATCGACACGGCCGGTGTCGAAGCCCTCGCAGCGGAGTTGTCCGGCGACGGGTCGACCGCACGTGGCCTCGAACTCGACGTCAGCCGCAAGGACGGATTCGAGGAAGCGCTGGCGACCTGCCGGCAGATCTGGAGCGTCCCCACGATCGTCGTCAACAATGCCGCCGTCACGCAGGCAGCGGATCTGATGAACCTGGCGGAGGCGGACTTCACGAGCGTCCTCACGACGAACGTGAACAGCATCTTCTTCGGTTGCCAGGTGTTCGGTGCGGCCATGGCCGAGCGGGGCTTCGGACGGATCGTCAACATGGCGTCGCTCGCCGGACAGAACGGCGGGACGGCGACCGGGGGCCACTACGCGGCCTCCAAGGGAGCGATCCTGACCACCACCAAGGTCTTCGCGCGCGAGCTGGCGGGCCGGGGAGTGACCGTCAACGCGATCTCTCCCGGCCCGCACGACCTCCCGGTCGTGCGCGCGACGGTGCCCCCCGACAGACTCGAAGGCATCGTCGCCGGGATCCCCGTGGGACGCTTGGGAAATCCGTCGTTCGTGGCCGACATGGTCGGGCTGCTCACCTCGGACGACGCCTACTTCGTCACGGGCGCCTGCTGGGACGTCAACGGCGGACTGTATCTGCGCTGACCGGAATCCTCCTGCCCGGGAGGGTCCGGTCGGCACTTCCGTCCGGAGAAATTCACGAGGAGAAACGGACATGGCACTCATCGACGTCACCGTCGCCGAGATCGTTCAGGAATCACCCACCGTCAGATCGTTCACGCTGACGAAGACCGATGGGTCGCCACTGGGTACGTACCGGCCGGGTGCGCACATCGACGTCGTCGGACCCACCTCGATCACCCGTCAGTACTCGCTCTTCAGCACACCCGATGCGCAGGATTCGTTCGCGTTCGCGGTCAAGCGCGAGGAGAACTCCCGCGGGGGTTCAGCGGCCCTCCACGAGCTGCGGGTGGGCGACGCTCTCCGGATCAGCCCGCCACGGAATCTGCTGAGCATCGCGGCGGACGCCACGCACCACGTCCTGGTCGCGGCCGGCATCGGCATCACGCCGATGCTGAGCATGGCACGCTACATGGACGTCCACGGCATCAGCTTCGAACTGCACTACTTCGCCCGCAGCGAGACGGAAGCCGCCTTCCTGCCGCTGCTGCGCGAGCGCTGCCCGGACAAGCTCCATGCCCATCTCGGGGTGGGCCGGGACGAGCAGGACGAGATTCTCGGAACCATTTTTGCGGGAACGGATCCCGGAACCCACGTCTACACGTGCGGACCCGACGGGTTCATGACCAAGGTCGTTGCGCTCGCGAGCCGGCACGTCCCGGCCGGATCGATCCACCTCGAGAACTTCCACGCGACGGAACAGCCGGACGCATCCGAGAACTCCGCGTTCGAGGTGGAACTGGAAGGGGAGACCTATCGGGTCCCGGCCGACCGGAGCATCGTCGAGGTGCTCCAGGAGAACGGCTGCGACGTCGACACGTCCTGCCAGGAGGGCATCTGCGGTACCTGCATCATGCAGGTGGTCGCAGGGACTCCGGTCCACCGGGACAACGTTCTCACGCGGTCCGAGAAGGAGTCCGGCGAGGTCATGGCGGTCTGCGTGTCGCGGGCCGCCGGCGAGCGCCTGGTGCTGGACTACTACTGATCCTCCACCGGCACGTCCACCCCGTACCGGAGCACGTCCCGTACGAGGGTGCTGATGCTGTCGGCGTCGGTCTTGCTCTTGATGCGAGCGCGGTGGACGTCGACGGTCTTCACGCTCATGCCGAGTTTCCGGGCGATGTTCTGGCTGGGCAGACCTTCGACCACCAGGGCCAGGATCTGGCGCTCGCGCGGGGTGAGGGACGAGACCTTGCTCCGCACCGATTCTCGCAGTACGTGATCGGTGAAACGGAGGCGGGCCTTCTCCACCCCGGCCTGCACGGCGTCCAACAGCCGCTGCGGATCGTAGGGCTTCTCGAGGAAATCCAGAGCACCCGCCTTCAGGGTGGAGACGGACATCCGGATGTCACCGTGGGCGGAGACGAAGATGATCGCGACGTGCGGCGCGAACTCGTTGAGCTTCTCCTGCAACCGCGTCCCGCTCATACGGGGCATGCGCACGTCGAGGACGATGCAGGCCGGCCGGCTGCCGTCGTAGGCGTCGAGGAACTGCTCGCCGCTGTGGCAGACCACCGGTCTGATCCCGATGCTCTCCAGCAACCAGTCGACGGATTCGCATACTTCGAAGTCGTCGTCGACCACGTACACCGTCGTCTCGGCTCGGAGGTCTTCCGCACTCTCCGCCATGGGTCGTCACCACCTCCGAATTCGGGAGCCAGGGCTTCTCCCCGACTCCCGACATTGTCCCCGCCCCCGCCCGGCGGGAACGACCGGCTCACGCAACGTCCGCCGGAGCGTCGTCCCAGCAGGCATCGGCAGTCCAATAGTCCATTCCCGCGGCGCTCACTCGGTGCCGCCACTCGGTGGTCCGTCGCAGGAGCGGTTCCTCTCTGTGGACCGACTCGTCGGCCGCCTCCGGGCCGTCAGCTTCCACTGTCCAGTGGACCCAGTTGACCTCACGGCCGTGCTCGTCGTGGACGAACAGATCGACGTGGTGCCAACCGCGGTCGAAGGTGTCCTCGTAGCAGGTGAGGAACATCCTGTGATGGTTGGTCGGGCGGGGTTCGAGCATGAGCGGTCCTTTCTACCGAGCGAGCAGATTCACCGAGCCGAGCGAGCAGATTCACCGAGCCGAGCGAGCAGATTCACCGAGCCGAGCGAGCAGATTCACCGAGCCGAGCGAGCTTGCCGGCTCAGACGGCAATCTCCGGCAGTTCGCGAAGGAGCACTTCGAGCTTCTCGCCCACGGCGAGCAGCCGGTCCTCGTGCCCCGGTAGCCCGACGATCTGAAGACCCAGTGGCAGTCCCGCGGACGTGCGGGCACCTGGCACGACCACGACCGGCAATCCGAGCAGCTGCCACGGGCGGCTGAGTATCGGCGACCCGGTTGCGGACAGACCGAGCGGGGCCGGTCCCAGCGCTGCAGGGCCGACGATGATCGGATCGGAGGCCAGAATCGCGTCCAGCAGTTCCCGGGAGCGGTCCCGACGGGTCAGGGCCGCGGAATACTCGGTTCCGGCGATCCTGCGGCCGTTCTCCAGCAGATCCCGGATCGGCGCGCTCAGTGCACCCGCGTGTTCGTCGAATTCGTGGGCCCGCGCCCGCGCGGCTTCGTACGACATGACGGTGACGTGGTCCTCGGACAAGGTCTGGACATGATCGTCCCAGTCGAGAGGCTCGGCCTTCACCCCGATCTCCTCCAACAGGGCGGGCACATGTTCCAGCAACGCCGACATTGGGGGCTCCACGGGGTGGAGGGCACCGGCGTTCCAGACCAGGCCCCGAGTCACCGGCTCCGGAGCCGGGACCTCCGAGTGCCCGTGGCCGCTGAATGCGTTGTGCACGAAGCGAAGATCGGACACGGACCGGGTCAGCAGGCCGAGGGCGTCCAGTGACTCGCTCAGACCGGTGATGCCGGACATGTCCGTGGTGCCGTGCGCGAGAACCATGCCGGCGGCTCCGCAGTACGAGGCCGGCCGGGTCAGCGAGCCGGCCGTCTGGGTGCCGAGCGCGAGGGGCACGGTCCCCGCTGCGACGGCCGCAGCAGAGCCACTGGAGGACCCGCCGGGGGTGTGACCGAGAGCGTGCGGGTTGCGGGTGGGCCCGGGGGTGAAGTAGCCGAACTCCGTCGTCACGGTCTTGCCCTGGACGATCGCACCGAGGGAACGCAGGCGGCTCACGCAGGCGGCGTCGGTGCCGACCAGATTCGGGGAGGTCACTGCGGAACCGGCGCGCGTCGGCATCCCGGCGACGTCGATGAGGTCCTTGACTCCGACGGACAGCCCGGCCAACGGTGCAGAGCCGGGGTCCCGGTCGACGGCACGGGCCTGCTCCGCAATCGTCGACGACAGGCACACCCACGCACCGAGTTCCGGTTCCCGCAGCTCGATCGCTCGTCTGACCTGCGTAGCAAGGTCCTCGGCCGTCACCGACCCGGTTCGGACAGCCCCGACCTGCTCACCCAGGGACAGGTCCGACGCGCGCGTGCTCATAGTCCTCCTCCGGTCTCGACCCCTTCATTCTGGGTGAACACGGCGGGAGCCGACAGTAAAGGTTTCCCTCCTACCGCAGTAGGGATGCGTGGAAATAGCTTCTGAACCACTGTCGACTCGCCGACGGATTCAGCATCCGCGGCTCGCTAGGAAAGGTGGCTGCTCATGGCTTCGACCGTGGCGCCCGATGTCTCCGCCTCCCCGGAAAACGGGGAGAAGAGGATCGACTTCCACAGGATGAACCGCAAGGCGTGGATAGTGACGGCGCTGCTCGTCCTCTTCCAGATCGTGGCCTTCGCCGACAAGGCCGTACTAGGCCTGGTGGCCTCCGAGGCCATGCCCGATCTCGGAATCTCCGCCGTCGAGTTCGGATTCATCGGCAGTGCGTTCTTCTTCCTCTACGCAGTGGTCTCCGTGATCACGGGTTTCCTGGCTGCCAGATTCTCGGTCAAGTGGATCATCCTCACGATGGGCGTCGTCTGGGCGGTCATGCAGTTCCCGATGCTCCTCGGTGGCGGTGCTGCGGTGCTGCTGATGACCCGCATCGTCCTCGGCGGCGCTGAAGGCCCCGCGACGGCGATGTCCCTCACCTCGGCTCATTCGTGGTTCGAGCCGCGTCGTCGCGCATTGCCGTCCAACTTGGTTGCTGCCGGCTCGACCCTGGGACCGGTCATCGCCGCGCCTGCCCTCGCCTGGGTCATCGTCGCCTGGGGTTGGCGCTGGGCCTTCGGCGTCCTCGGCATCGTCGGATTCGTGTGGGTCGTCGCCTGGCTCCTGATCGCCGCCGACGGACCGTTCGCCGGGCACGGCAAGCACACTCCGGCGAACGACCGTACCGGCGACCGGAAGCCGGCGCAGGGCACCGCGGAGGTCGCCACGGCCGAGGTGGACGAGCAGAAGCCGGTCGTCGTATGGCGCGCCCTGCTCAGCATGACCTTCCTCGCCGCGGTGATCGGAGGGGCCTCCAACTTCTGGGTCCAGGGTTTCGTCACGACCTGGTTGCCTCAGTACCTCGGCACCGTGGTCGGCCTGTCACTTCCTCAGGTCGGCACCGTCACCACCATTCCCTGGATCCTCGGTGCCGCCGTGTTGCTGCTGCTCGGCTTCCTCGGCCACCGGTTGATGAAGCACGGCCACAACGCGCATCGCGCGATCGCGGTCCCGTTCGGTATCGCAGCGCTGGTGGCCGGAATCTGCTTCATCCTGGTCCAGACGACGTCGGGTGTGCCGGCCGTCGCCCTGCTGTGCCTCGCCGCCGGCTGCAGCCTCGCGTACCCGATGACCGCCTCTGCGATCGCTTATGCGGTCGGCGCCAAGCAGCGACCGATTCTCATGGCCACGCTCGGCGGCGTGGCCTCGATCGGTGCCATCGTCTCCCCGACGCTCGTGGGCTGGCTGATGGCCCGCGCCGGTTATGTCTCGCCCCCTGCCGGCAGCACACTGGCTCCCGAAATGGCGACGAACATGGCGGTCGGTGTGCACCAGGCATTCACCATCACCGGCATCATCCTCCTCGTCGGCGGCGTGCTCTGCATCCTGTTCCTCCGGCCCGAGAGCCTCGGCCGGAAACTGCAGTCCGAGTACGTCAAGCATTGAACCGGCATCTCGATGCACGCCGGAGCCATCCCGTCCCCGAGATCAGGAGGACCGCAATGACGGATATCGCGACCCCGGTCGACCGAGGGCTCTTCCGGGAGGTGATGGGGCACTACCCGACCGGAGTGGCCGTCGTGACCGGCCGTGCGGACAACGGCGAACTGCTGGCGCTGGTGGTCGGGACCTTCGGGTCGGTGTCTCTCGATCCGCCCCTCGTCTCCTTCATGCCGATGAAGACGTCGAAGACGTTCGCCAAGATGCGGGAGTGCGCGTCGCTGTGCATCAACATCGTGGGCGGTGAGCAGGAGGAACTGGTCTCCACCCTCGCCCGGCGCTGGGAGAACAAGTTCGACGGAATCGACTGGTTCCCGTCCCCGTCGGGGGATCCGGTGCTGGCGGACTCGGTGGCATGGATCGACACCCGCATCACCGACACGGTGGAGGCGGGCGATCACTGGATCGTCCTGTGCGCTGTGGCGGACATGGCCGTCACCAACCCGGTGGCCCCGCTGATCTTCTTCCAGGGCGGTTACGGGAGTTTCGTCGGGACCTCCTTGATGGCTCGGATGGAGCACCGGCTGCTGTCGGCGATTCGGGAGGCGGACTGCGCACGGACGGCCGTCGAGGACCTCGCGCACGACATCGGTTGCGAGGTCACGGTCTACACCGCGGTCGGTCGGGACGAGATGGCAACGGTACTCTCGGCGTCGGCTCCCGGAGTCGATCCGGAGAACGGCCTGGCGCAGCGAGTTCCGATCGTGCCCCCGATCGGTGACTCGCTCGTGTTCGATCTCCCGCCGGAGGATCAGGAGCGGTGGCTCGCCAAGGCCCACGGCGTCGAGGAGCCCGGGAGGCAGCTCTACCGGGACCGTCTCGACTTCGTCCGCGCACACGGGTTCCTGCTGTCGTTCCTTCCTCGGGAAGGCGGAGCCGCATACGAAGGGATGCGCGACGCCACCCACCGTTATGCGAACGGGAGACTGACCCCGGCGCAGGAGCGGAACATCCGCGAGCGCGTGGTCGAATCGGCGGTCGACTACACGTTGCGCGACCTCGAGGAAGAGGAAACCTACGACATCGGTTCCGTCGTACTGCCGGTTCGCGACCGAGCGGGCGGCTACACGCGCACGCTGCGTTTGGGGCAGCTTCCCCGCCGGGTTTCCGGGACGCGAGTACGGGAGTGGATCGCCCGGGCCGAGAAGGTTGTCGACATCCTCGAACTCGGGGGCGGTTCCGACAGGTAATCCGTTCCCGCGGAATTGTCTTCACCACGGGAGTCGGTGCTCGTGGACGAGTACCGGTCAGCCCGTGACCATGATCTGCGCGGCGCTCTCCTTGAGTTTCGCGTTGGCCCAGCGCAACTGACGCAGGGTCTGCGGGTGGCAGCGTTCGGCCGTGGCGAGCAGTTCCCGGTCCTGCATGGCCTGCGCGGTCTGGGCCAGGATCTCCCAGTCCAGTGAGACCCCGGCTGCCATCCGGTGGATCTCGCGCAGGTCGTGCAGGAGCAGCAGGCCGGGCTCGTGGCGCCGGCCGAGCAGTTCGCTGCCCTTCTGCCGCAGGCGGGCCAGGATCGTGTGGTCGTCCTCCGGTTCGGCGTCGAGGTCGAGGTCGTAGTCGCGCCCGACCCGGGCGAGTTCGCGCACGTGTTCCTGGGACCAGCGCGCGAGATCCCGTCCGAGGTAGAAGATCTCGTGGTCGGCCTTCTGCCGGTCCGAGATCTGCAGCAATTCCCCCGCCAGGTCGTTCTCGGCGCGGTGCAGTTCGCGGATTGCCAGACCTACCTTGTTCACGATGCGCCTCCGCTCGTGTCGACGACGGTCTCGGTCGCGGTGCCGGCAGGACCGCCCACGGTGTCGGGAACGTCGGTGCCCACCGGTCGTGAGGCGGTGGTCGTCGGCGCGGCGGACGGTGTGCCGTCCCCGGCCAGGAGACGCTCGGCCCGGGCGGCGCCGGTCTTGAACAGTGGCTGTTTCGACGCCGGATCCCAGTCGGTGACGGTCAGTTCGTTGGCGGCGCGGCCCTCGGAGTCGCCCGGCTCGTGCCCGCCGGGGGTGTCCCAGTAGCCGTAGTGGAACGGCAGGAACAGCACGCCGGGGCGGATGCCGCTGATCCGCAGCCGTGCCTCCACCCGGCCACGCGGGGTGGTGATGAGCAGCAGGTCGCCCTCCCCCCAGCCGTGCCGCTGGGCGTCGGAGGCGGACATCTCCACCCACACCTCGGGGGCGGCGTTCTGCAGCTGCGGTGCCCGCCCGGTCTTGGTGCGGGTGTGGAAGTGATAGAGGGTCCGCCCGGTGGTCAGCAGGTAGGGGAACTCCTCGGAGACCACCTCGTGCGGGGGCAGGTACTCCCCTGCCTTGATCACGGCCTTGCCGAGGGGGTTCATCGCCTTGTACTCGGTCGGTTCGAGCGGGGCGCCGGTGACCATGTCGCGACCGTAGCTCTCGCAGTAGTCCGGTGCGCTCCAGAACTTCCCGTCGGCGTAGAGGCGCTCGGTGCCGTCGGGGTGCTCGTCGTTGCAGGGCCATTGGATGCCGCTGCCGCCGCGGAGCCTGTCGTACGAGAGGCCGGTGTAGTCGCACGGCCGTCCCGCGGTGCACTGCTTCCAGGCCTCGAACGCCTCTTCCGGCGTGGACCACTTGACCAGGGGCTGCCCGTCCTTGTCCTGCAGTCCCAGCCGGCGGGCGTAGTCGAGGAAGATGTCCAGATCGGGCCGGGCCTGCCCGGGCGGGTCGACGGCCTTCTCCGACAGGTGCACGGTGCGGTCGACATTGGTGAACGTGCCGGTCTTCTCCCCCCACGTGGCGGCCGGCAGCACGACGTCCGCGAGTTGCGCGGTCTCGGACAGGAAGATGTCCTGCACGACGAGGAAAAGCCTTTTCTGGGACAGGATTTCGCGGATGCGGCCGAGTTCCGGCAACGACACCGCCGGGTTGGTGCCGTTGACGTACAGGAACCGGATCGAACCGTCCTCGACGTACCGCATCATCTGCATCAGGTGGGTGGGCGCGGTGTAGTGCGGGATCCGCATCGGGTCGATGTTCCACACCCGCCCCAGCTCCTGGATGTGTTCGTCGTTGGCCCAGTTCCGGAACGCCGGCAGGTCGCCGTCGGCCCCGCACTCGCGGGTGTTCTGCGCCGTGGGCTGGCCGTTCATCTGCAGCACCCCGCACCCCGGCTTGCCGAGCATGCCGCGGATCAGGTGCACGTTGTTCACCTGGACGGCAGCGGCGGTGGCCTGATGGGACTGGTAGAAACCCTGCAGCACGGTGGACAGCAACCGTTCGGCGGTGCCCAGGAGCCGGGCGGCCGCCCGCAGGTCGGCGAGCGGGACGTCGCACACCTGCGCGACCTTCTCCGCCGGGTAGCCCTCGAGTTGCTTCTCCAGCTCGTCGAAGCCGACGGTGTGGGCGTCGACGTAGTCGCGGTCGATCCAGCCGTGCCGCACGATCTCGTGCAGCAGCCCGTTCATCAGCATCACATTGGTGCCGGGCCGGGGTGCGAGGTGCACGGTGGCCGCGCGCGCCACCGGCGTCTCCCGCGGGTCGACGCAGACGATCGCCGGGGGGTTCGGGCCGGCGAGCCGGTCGAGCACCCGGGTCCACAGCACACTCTGGGTCTCGGCCATGTTGTGCCCGTACAGGGCGATCACGTCGGCGTGGTCGATGTCGGTGTACGACCCCGGTTGACCGTCGCACGCGAAGGACTCCTTCAGCGCCGCGGCCGCCGTCGCCGTGCACAGCCGGGTGTTGCCGTCCATGTGGTTGGTGCCGATGCCGCCGTGTCCGATCAGCGCCAGCGTGTAGTACTCCTCGAGGAAGAGCTGACCGGTGGTGTAGAAGCCGATCGAACTCGGACCGCGTTCGGCCAGCAACTCCTTCGTGCGCCCGGCGACGGCGTCCATCGCCGTGTCCCAGTCCGTCTCCACGAGCGCACCGTCGCGCCGGATCAGCGGTGTGGTCAACCGATCCGGCGAATGGTTCGCCTGCCAGCCGAACAGGTCCTTCGGACCGAGCCGGCCGTGATTGACCCGGTCGACCGCCCGGCCCCGCACGCCCACGATGCGCCCGTTCTCGACGGCGATGTCCAGCCCGTCCCCGTTCGAGTGCAGGATCGTCGCCGACTGCACCCAGGTGTCGACGTCGTCCTCGTCCACCCCCTCGGCGAGATACATGTCCACCCTGGTCGGCCACGTCTCACCGGGACCGTAGGGAGTGCGAGCACCCCACGGGTCCCGGATCCGGTCCGTACGCGTCATACCGGAGGCGCTACCCCCTGCGCAACGAACCAAACCTGCCGCCGACGGAACTCAGTGGGAACGAGGAAGGCGCACGATGTGGAGGAAGAAGTTGTCGATCCGCCGGATCACCTCCGCGAACTGCGGGAAGTCGACCGGCTTGGTGATGTAGGCGTTGGCGTGCAGCCGGTAGCTGCGGAGCAGGTCCTCCTCGGCGGCGGAGGCGGTGAGCACCACCACCGGGATGTGCCGCAGTTCCGGGTCGGCCTTGATCTGTGCGAGGACCTCCCGGCCGTCGTAGCGGGGCAGGTTCAGGTCGAGGAGGATCAGATCGGGCCGCGGCGCGTCGGCGTAGGGGTCGCGCCGGAAGAGGAAGCTCAACGCCTGCTCACCGTCGCGTACGACGTGCAGTGCGTTGGCCAGTTTGTGGTCCTCCAGGGCCTCGCGGGTCATCAATTCGTCGCCGGCGTCGTCCTCGACCAGCAGAACGACGATGGGTTCGGCGGGCTCGGTCATGTGGTGGGCTCCTGAACCAGGGGTGCACGGAACGTTCTCCGACCGTACGCGGTACGGCAGCGACTGCGGTTCGGCCCCCATGACCGGCCGCCGCGCCGGCAGTCGGAGAGCACGGCGTGTCCGATGTTGTGCCAGACTCCGGAACATGGCTGTCGATCCACGTGGTGCCGACCTGAAGCGCTTTCTCGCCGAGGACCCGGGCGGGCCGGTGGTGATGCTGAACCTGCTGCGGTTCGGCACCGGTGGTCGCGAGATCTACGCCCGCTACGCCGACGCCCTCCACGAGACGTTCCTGCCGCGCTACGGCGGCGAGGTGCTCTACGCGGGCGACGGGTCGACCGCGCTCGTGGCGGAGACCGGGCAGGACTGGGACGCGGTCCTGCTCGTGCGCTACCCGACGCGGCGTGCCTTCTCCGAGATGGTCGCCGACCCCGAGTACCAGCGGGTCACGGCGTGGCGCACCGACGCGCTGCAGGAGGCTGTCCTGCAGGCGACGGTGCCGTGGCCGGTGCAGTCCTGACACCGGCCGTCAGTAGCGCAGCAGGGCGCCGATGCCGTCCGCCGGCGTGAGGCGCTCGTCCATGCGGAGCACGGCGGCGCCGGTGGCCACGGCCGCGAACGGCAGGGCTTCGTCGGCGCGGCAGACGCGCTCGCTGCCCGAACCCATCTCGGACAGCGCTCCTGCGTCGGCGGCCACGAGCGACGGGTCGTCGCCCACGAGCACCGTGGTGTCGTCGAGGTCCCCCAGGATCAGCGTGTCGACCCGCCGTTCGCGCAGCGCCGCCGTCACCTCGGTCACCCCTTCGACGGCCAGGCCGGTTCCGGCGCCGGCCCGATAGCGCTCGGCCACGTCGTCCATCTCGGCGAGGCGACGCTGCGCCAGTTCCTCCTGGATGACATCCCGGATCCGCTCGCGGTCGGAGCCGTCGGCGCGAGAACCGGTCTGCACCTGCACCAGGACGTCGCCGGTGCGCTGGGGCAGGGCCTCCGCCAGGTCCGTGCGGGAGCGGACCTCGCCGATCACGAACACCGGCTCGGCGTGGTGCTCGTCGGCCAGTTCGGTGATGCGGTCGGCGGCGGCGGCGATGTTGCGGCGCCGCTGCTCCTCGACGTTGGGTTCGGGATCCCCGTAACCGGGCGACTGGGCGCCGGCCGCCTTGTGGATCGGGTAGCCCTCCCCGGCGACCGTCTCCTCGTGGAGCACGCCGCCGTGCCGGTCGTAGACGGTCAGGTCGCCGCCCGCGTGGTCGACGGCGGCCACGAGGTAGGGCCGGCCGCTCGTGCCGTGTTCCACCAGCGGGAGCAGGTAAGGCATGTCGGACAGTCGCACCTCGGTGCGCAGCGGCGGGCGCACGAGCCGCTCGTGCACGAGTACCCCGTCCGGGTTCGCGACGATCGCGCGGCCACCGCTGCCGACCGCCGCCGGCGCCTCGGTCACCGCGCGCTCGACGTGGCCGAGCACGGCCTGCGGAGTCCCGAGTTGTTCCAGTTGCTCCGCGATGGAACGCCAGGTCAGTTCCGCAACCTTTGCGGCATCCTCGGTCGCGTGCGAATCCTCGTAGTACACCGAGGCGAACGGGCCGGTCGCGGTGGTGAAGTCTGCGAATCGATCGGCGTGCACAGCTACTCCTTCGTCGGTGCCTCACGGTCTCTCGATTCGTGTGCCCCCGACCCACGCGAGTAAACGTGCCCGCACCGATCCGGCGGCAATTTCCGTCCGCGCGGTTTACCTGCCGCAGAATCGGCAACCCTGCACCCATGGCGTCCTCGGTGAACGTGCCGTCGTGGCACGTCCACGGCTCGTCGATGCCCCCGCACGTGATGCCCCCGCACGTTCGGAGTCCGGACCTGCACCACGACCGGCGGTGGGTCCGCGGGTCGTACGCGCGGTCGGGCGGCGCGACGAGGCTGTCAGGCGAGGCGCTGTCAGGCGAGGCGACGGGCACGACGATCCGCAGAAGGGAAGGGCCATGAAGATCGCGATGGTGTCCGATCACGCAAGCCCCTTCACGGTCCCCGGCGACGTCGATGCGGACGGCCGGAAGGTGCACGTCGCCGAGCTGTCGGCGGCGCTGGTGCGCGCAGGACACGACGTGACCGTCTACACCCGTCGCGACGACCCCGACATACCCGAGCGAGTCCCGACCGACGACGGGTACGAGGTGGTCCACGTCCCCGCCGGTCCGCCGGCTCCGCTACCGGCGGACGAGCTGCTCCCACGGATGGGTGAGCTCGGTACCTTCCTCGAACGGGAATGGACGAGGGATCGGCCCGACGTCGCCCACGCCCACTGCTGGATGCCGGGGATCGCGACGCAGCTCGCCGCCCGCACCGTCACGGTGCCCACGGTGCAGACCTTCCACACCCTGGGTGTGGTGGAGAGCCGGCATCGGGGCGGGGCGCAGACCGGGTCGCCGAACCGGATCCGTATCGAGCGGCTCCTGGCGCGCGGCGCGAGCCGGGTCGCCGCGACCTGCACGGACGAGGTGTTCGAGCTCGCCGCGCTGGGCCTGCCCCGCACCCGCACGTCCGTCGTGCCCTGCGGGGTGAACCTCGCGCAGTTCGCGCCCACCGGCCCCGAGGCTCCGGCGCGCGGGCCGGGGCGCCGCATCGTCGCTGTCGGGCCGCTCGTGCCGCGGATGGGCTTCGACGTGGCGATCCGGGCGCTGGCCCTGCTCCCCGGCACGGAACTGGTGATCGCCGGCGGACCGGCGGACGACGGCGCCCCCGACGAGGCCGCACGTCTGCGCGCCGTCGCCGGGGACCACGGCGTGCTCGACCGGGTGCACATGACCGGGCACGTGTCCCGGACGGACATGCCGGCGCTGTTGCGGTCGGCGGACGTCGTCGTATGCACGCCCTGGTACGAACCGCTCGGCCTGGTGCCGCTCGCAGCCATGGCATGCGGGCGGCCGGTGGTGGCCACCGCGGTCGGCGGCCTGCTCGACACGGTCGTCGACGGGGTCACGGGCACGCTGGTGCCCCCGCACGCGGCCGACGCGGTCGCGGCGGCGGTACACACCCTGCTCACCGACGACGTCCAGCGCACCGCCTTCGGTCTCGCCGGCCACGACCGGGCGAGCACCCGCTATTCGTGGGACCGTTCCGCGGCCGACGCCGTGCGCACCTACGAGAGGTGCGTCCCGGCGGATCCGCGGTCGGTGCGGTCCGTACGCTCCGGAGCCCGCTGAGATGCTCGGGCCACGGCCGCGACGGGACTTCCGGGATCTTCACGGAATCTTCACGGATTCGGCCTACGGGCACGCCGCGGAGACGTTACTCTTGCAAACAAGGTTGAGAAGCAGCCGGTTTCGTCTCGTAGAGGCGACTGCTGCGCTCCCTGCCCGGACGGGCGTTGCTCCAGCAGTCGGAAGTGTCGACGGAGGAACAGCCATGGTCCATCTGCTCGCCATCCTGACCACACCCCGCGGGTGCGGTCTCCGAAGCGCGGCACGGCAGGTGCAGCCGTGACCGCCAATGTCGTCCTGCTGCTGTTCGTGCTGGCAGCAGGTATCGGCGGCACCGCAGCGTTGCAGGGGGCGCTGCGGCGTCGCCGCTGATTCCACAGCGGCATCACCGCCGATACGACAGCGGCGTCGCCGCCGATGTCACAGCGGCGTCGCCGCTGATTCCACAGCGGCGTCGCCGCCGAGTGCTCGGCGCGTTGGTAGTGTCTGCGTCAGCTGCCCCGGTCGCCCAGACCCCCGGGAACGGAGAAGCGCGATGCACGACGAACACGTCGACGTCCTGATCGTCGGCGCCGGACTCTCCGGTATCGGCGCGGCCTGTCACCTGCAGGACGAATGCCCGGACAAGACCTTCACCGTCCTCGAGGCACGCGACGTCATCGGCGGCACCTGGGACCTCTTCCGCTACCCGGGCATCCGGTCCGACTCGGACATGTTCACCCTGGGGTACTCGTTCGAGCCGTGGGCCGAGCCCGAGACCTTCGCCGACGGCCCGTCCATCCGCGACTACGTCCGCCGCACCGCACGGGATCGCGGCATCGACGAGAAGGTCTGGTTCCGGCATCGCGTGGTCCGCGCCGAATGGTCCACGCCGGCCGCCCGCTGGACCGTGACGGCCGAGCGCACCGACACCGGGGAACGAGTTCGCCTCACGTGCGGCTTCCTGTTCGTCAATTCGGGCTACTACCGCTACGACGAGGGCTACACCCCCGAGTTTCCCGGCGTGGAACGGTTCACCGGCACCCTCGTACACCCACAGCACTGGCCAGAGGACCTGGACTGCACCGGCAAGCGCGTCGTCGTCGTCGGCAGCGGCGCCACCGCCGTGACTCTCGTCCCAGCACTGGCGAGGACGGCCGCACACGTGACGATGCTGCAGCGCTCCCCGAGCTACGTCATGTCGCGTCCCTCGATCGACCCGGTCGCCGGCGCGTTGCTCGGCCGGATACCGCTGAAGCTGGCCTACCCTGTCGTCCGCTGGGCGAACGTGCTGGGCAGCATGGCCTTCTTCCAGTTGAGCCGGCGCCGGCCCGATCTGGTCAAGCGGCTGCTACGCAAGGGCGTGCAGAGCCACCTGCCCGCGGACTACGAGGTGGACGTGCACTTCCGGCCGCGATACGACCCGTGGGACCAGCGCGTCTGTTTCGTGCCCGACGGCGACCTGTTCCGGGCGCTGCGGGAGGGCCGGGCGACGGTCGTCACCGACACGATCGACACCTTCACCGAACACGGGATCCGCCTGGAATCCGGGCAGGAACTCGCCGCCGACGTGATCGTCACCGCGACGGGACTGAACCTGCTTCTGCTCGGCGGGATGGCCGTGAGCGTCGACGGTCGCGACGTCGAGATGGGAAAGACGCTGGCGTACAAGGGGATGATGCTCTCCGGGGTGCCCAATCTCGCATTCACCGTCGGATACACCAATGCGTCGTGGACGTTGAAGGCCGATCTCGTCGCCGGATACGTGTGCCGCCTGCTGCGCCACATGGACGCCCGCGGATACGCCTACTGCACCCCGACGGCCCCCGCGACCACGACCGCGACGTCCCCGTTGGTCGATCTCGCGTCCGGGTACGTCCTGCGCAGCATCGATTCGATGCCCAGGCAGGGCCCCGCGGCGCCGTGGCGGCTGTTCCAGAACTACGTCCGGGACCTGGTGATGATGCGCCGCGGACGACTCGAGGACGGCGCCGTGCGCTTCTCCCGGGCAGCGCTTCCGGCAACGACGCAGCCGGTGGCCTGAGGTCGCGGGCGAAAGAACCAGCGTAGGAGCGCGGTTCGAGGCCGAGCGCGACACTGCGCACATCCGCCGCATAGACTTCCGGTGGAGGAGGCGGTCGATCCTTCCGGTGCACGGATCCGCAGCCACAGCTACTTCCAGGGGCGGAGAGTGACAGATGCAAGTTGGTGCCCTGTTCGGCAGGTATCGCCTGGACCGTCCACTGTCGGTGGACGCGACGGGCGAGGTATGGGCCGCGTTCGACACCACCACCGGCCGGAACGTCGCGGTGCGGGCGCTGCCACCCGAGGTGACCGAGGACGACGAGTACCGCGCTCGTTTCGAACGCGAAGCCGAGATCGCCGCCCGGATCCGGAACCCTCGTGTGCTCCCGATCCACGACTTCGGGCAGATCGGCACCCGGCTCTTCCTCGCAACGCCCGTCGTCGAGGGCACCGATCTGCAGACGATGCTCCGGTCCACCGGCGCGATGGACGTCCCGCGGGCAGTCGGTGTCGTCGAGCAATTGGCGTCGGCGCTCGAGGCCGTGCACGCGGCCGGGCTGGTCGAACAGGAAGTGACGTCGGCGAACGTCCTGGTGCAGGGCGACGGAAATGTTCTCCTCACCGACGTCGGGTTCCCCCCGCATCCCGGCGCGGCGACGGGCGTCTACGGCCTGGCGACGGTGCTGTACGAATGCCTCACCGGCAGACTCTTCCAGTCCTCGGGTGGACGAGCGGGGGCCCCGCAGTCGTCGTCGGCGGTCTCGGATCTTCCGGCCGGCATGGTCGAGGTCGTCGCACGCGGAACCGCACCCGAACCCGCGCGGCGCTACGGATCGGTGAGCGAGCTGGCCGCGGCGGCACGCGCCGCGGCCGCGCCGTCACATCCCACCGGCAGGTCCGTTCCCGCGGTCGCTCCGCTCACCCGGAACCGGCGCGTCATGATCCCGGTTCTCGCGGCGATCGTCGCCGTCCTCGTCGTCGGCGGCGTGGCCCTCGGGGCCGTGTCGTCCGACGACGCCGACCCGACGCCCGTCCCCATCGCGGTGCAGCCGGCCTCTCCGACGTCCACGCCCTCGGCCGCACCGACCACCTCGACAGCCGCGGAACAGGAGCCGACGCCACCTCGGACGGAGTCCCAGGCTGCCGAGGTTCCAGCCCAGGACGGCGAAGTTCCACCCCAGGACGCCGCCCCCGCGAGGCCGGCGCCTCGATCGGCACCGCCGGCTCCTGCCCCTGCCCCCGTCCCGGCTCCGGCACCTGCGCCCGCAGGACCACAGGTTCTGCCGTGCTACCCCGGCTACGAGCACACCCCGCCGCCCGACGGACCGTGCCTTCCCGCCGGGTCGGCTCCCGCGCCCGCCCCTGCACCTGCACCTGCACCTGCACCGGCAGAACCACAGGTACTGCCGTGCTACCCCGGCTACGAGCACACCCCGCCGCCCGACGGACCGTGCCTTCCCGCCGGGTCGGCTCCCGCGCCCGCCCCGGCACCTGCACCGGCGCCCGCAGCACCACAGGTACTGCCCTGCTACCCCGGCTACGAACACACCCCGCCGCCCGACGGACCGTGCCTTCCCGCCGGGTAGGCGCCGGCCGCCGCGGAGCGGTAGCGCTCGACCGTCCGCTCCATCCGGACGGCGCGGTCACCGTGCGTTCCGGCTCGTGCTCGTCACTACGCGTGCGCGCCGGCGAGTCGCACCTGGACCGACTTGGCCATCGGACACCGTTCGACGGCCCGCAACGCGAGGGTTTCCCTGGCATCACGATCCTCGACACGAGGCAGCCGCACGTCGACCTCGGCGGAGAGATCGAACTCCTGGTTGCCCCGTGAAGTGAGTTCGACGCGGGCGTCCACGGCGCACTCCCCCAGGTCGTGATCGCCGGCCGACGCCGTCGCGATGAGGGTCTGGTACACGCACGCCGCCAATGCCGCCGCATACAGTTGCTCGGGCGTCACCGCGTCGAACCCGGCGGCGTTGTCCGGCGTCGTCACGCGCAGGTCCGGTGAATGCCCGTCGATGCGCACCGAGGTGTCCTCGGCCGTTGCGGTGTATCGATACGAATTCGGCTCTGTCATCAGGTGTTCCTCCGGTCCGCACTTCGCTCTGAGCGCCGGCGCCGCTCGCTACGGCACCGATGCGATCACCCGGGTGCCCGAACCGAGCCCGGGGAAACCCGCGGCCGGGGATTGACACCCACCGGACCGGGTAACCGCACCCATGACCACCCTTCGTGCCCTCGCCCTGAACTGCACACTCAAACCGTCCCCGGCGGAGTCCAGCACCGACCTGATGGTGTCGCATGTCCTGTCCGCGCTCGCCGGGCACGGCGTGACCACCGAATCGGTGCGCGTCGTCGACCACGACGTCCGTCCCGGTGTGGAGGCGGACATGGGTGACGGCGACGAGTGGCCGGGCCTGCTCGAACGCGTCGCCGCCGCCGACATCCTGATCGTCGCCACGCCGACCTGGGTGGGCCACATGTCCAGCGTCGCCCAGCGCGTGCTCGAACGCCTCGACGCGGAACTGTCGAGCACCGACGACGAGAACCGGCCACGCATGGTCGGGAAGGTCGCCGTCGCCGCGGTCGTGGGCAACGAGGACGGTGCGCACAAGATCGTCGCCGACCTGTTCCAGGGTCTCAACGACATCGGGTTCAGCATCCCGGCCCAGGGCTGCACCTACTGGAACGGGGAAGCGATGTCCGGCACGGATTTCAAGGACCTGTCCGAGGTTCCGGAACAGGTATCCACGACCACGCAGGCACTGGCACGGAACGCCGTCCATCTGAGCACCGTGCTGCGCGAACGGCAGTACCCGCCGTATCCGGGCTGAGCCCGCCCGCCGCATGCCGCCGGTTCGCCCGCATGCCGCCGGTTCGCCCGCATGCCGCCGGTTCGACCGAATGTCACACGCGTTCGATCGAATCGAACGTATGTGACATTCGGTCGCCGACACCGAGGCGAGCACCGGTCGTCGCGGAGAAGAAGTAGACCTCCCCCGGCTGCGGGAGCAGGTACACCTGCTCCCCCGGACCGATCGCAACTCGTCGATCCACCCGTACGACGACCTTGCCCGTCGCGCTCGACCAGTCGGCCGGCCCGGTCGCCGTCGCATGGACGAAGGCCTCCGCGCCGAGCTGCTCGACCAGGTCCACCGTCAGGGACAGCGTCCCGGACCGCCACGCGCCCACGGGGGTCCATGCCTCGGGCCGCACCCCGACGACGATCCGGTCGGCGCCGACGTCGGCCGGAACCGGCACTCGTAGGGCGCCGAGCACGGCCGCGCCGTCGCGGACGGGTGCGTCGAGCAGGTTCATGCCGGGCGAACCGACGAACCCGGCGACGAAGGTGTTGACGGGGTTGTCGTACAGGACGCGGGGTGCGGCGACCTGCTGCAGGCGACCGCCGTCGAGGACGGCCACCCGGTCCCCCATCGTCATGGCCTCCACCTGGTCGTGGGTGACGTACACGGTCGTCGTGCCGAGTCGCCGCTGCAGTCCGGCGATCTGCGAACGCGTGCTGACGCGCAGCTTCGCGTCGAGGTTGCTCAGCGGTTCGTCCATGCAGAACACCGCGGGCCGTCGCACGATCGCCCGGCCCATGGCCACGCGCTGTCGCTGCCCACCCGAGAGCTTGCCCGGTTTGCGGTCGAGCAGCGGCTCGAGTTCGAGCATCCGCGCGACGTCGAGCACCCGCGTCGTCCGTTCCACCCTGCCGACGCCGGCGTTGCGCAACGCGAAACCCATGTTCTCGGCCACGGTCATGTTCGGGTACAGCGCGTAGTTCTGGAACACCATCGCCACGTCGCGGGCCTTGGGCGGCAGTCCCGTCACGTCGGCCCCACCGATGTCGATGCGACCGTCGTCGACCGCCTCGAGGCCCGCGAGCATGCGCAGGCTCGTGGTCTTCCCGCAGCCCGACGGCCCGACCAGGACCAGGAACTCCCCGTCCGCGACATCGAGGTCGAGGCGGTCCACCGACGGCCGATCGGCACCGGGGTAGCAGTGGGTGACGGACCGGAAACGTATGCTTGCCAAGGCTTTCCCTACAGATTCGGGGTGATCTGACGGTCGATGATCTGCTGCAGCTGCCGCGCGACGTCGCCGAACGCCGTCGGCACGTCGGCCCCCTGCAGCGCGATCTGTTCGAGGCCGGTGCCGATGATCTGGTCGCCGCCGGGCACGAAGACGCGCGCGTAGTCCTGCGACCGGGTGCGCGCGAGCTGATCGACAGCGGTGCGGGCGTTGGGGTTCTGCTCGAGGAATGCTCTCATCCCGGGATCCTCGGTGGCGGACTTGCGCACCGGCATGTAGCCGATCTTCTGCGAGAAGTAGGCGGTGTTCTCCCCGTTGGTGACGAAGTCGACGAACTTCAGCGCGTTGCGCTTCCGCTCGTCGGAGATGTTCGCCGGAATCGCCAGTCCCGCACCGCCGGTGGGGCATCCCGGCGTCCCGTCGGGGGCGGGCAGGAACGCGGTGCCGAAGTCGAACGCGGCGTTCGCGGTGATGCCGGACAGATCGCCGGTCGAGGCGATGGTGGACGCGATGATCCCGGCGGAGAAGTCGTTGGCGATGTCCGTGGACACGCCCGCGTACCTCCCGGTGTGGATCATGTCCTTCAGGAACTGACCCGCGGCGATCGTCTCCGCGTCGCCGAAACGCAGCCGCCAGCCGTCGGAGTAGGCTCCGCCGAACGTCCAGATCGGTCCTTCGAACGTCCAGCCGAGGTAGTCCTTGGCGTTACCCCAGCCGTGTGCCAGCTTGCCGGACCCGACCACCCGCTGCAGTTCGGGACCCCACTCGGCGAACTCCTGCCAGGTGGCGGGTCCGCGGTCGGGAAGACCGGCCTGCCGCCAGACGTCCCGGTTGTAGTAGAACAGCGGCGTCGAGCGGGCGTAGGGCAGCGCGAAGTGACGGCCCTCGAAGAGGTAGTCGGCCAGCAGGGAATCGACGTAGTCCCCGGTGTCCACGCCGACCTCGGCGAAGAGGTCGTCGAGCGGGGTGATCGCGCCGGTCAGCGCGTAGTTGAACCACCACACGTCCGACAGGACGACGACGTCGGGCAGGTCGCCTCCGGACAGGGCCGCGTTGAACTTCTGCGACACCTCTTCGTAGTTCTTGCCGCCGTCGATCAGGTCGACCGTCAGGTCCGGGTACTTCGCCTCGAACCGGGCGATGAGCTCGCGCTCCACGTCCTGGGACTTGCCCGGGTGGTTGGACCAGAACTTGATGGTGTTCGCCGCGGATGCGGATTCCGAGGACCCGGACGACCCGGTGCCGGCGCACGCCGCCAGCGCGGCGCTCGCGGCGACGAGCCCGGTCAGTCCCAGAAATCCACGCCTGTCGATGTTCACGAAATTGCTCCTGGAGAGTTCAGCCCTTGACCGCACCGGAGGTGAGGCCCTTGATCATGTGACGTTGCAGCGCGAGGAAGATCACGAGGATCGGCAGCATGGCCAGCACCGTGCCGGCCATCACCGGCCCCCAGTTGGTGACGCCGTCGTTGTTCTGCAGCTGGGTCAGCCCGATCGGCAGCGGCGCCACGGACGCGTCGTCGGCCATGAGAAACGGCCACAGGTATTCGTTCCACTCGTTGACCACGGTGATGAGCGCGAACGCGACCAGGGTCGGTCCGGACACGGGTAGCACGACCCGCCACAGCAGGCGGACGTGCCCGGCCCCGTCCATCCGCGCCGCCTCGATGATCTCGGCGGGAATGGACAGAAAATGGTTGCGCAGCAGAAACGTTCCGAATGCCACACCTGCCAGCGGCACGATGATCCCCTGGAAGGTGTTGCGCCACCCCCATTCCGCCACCAGCGCGTAGTTGGAGATGACAGTGATCTGGTTCGGCACCATCAGCGCGGCGACGATACCGAGGAACACGAGGTTCTTGCCGGGGAAGCGCAGGAACACCAGACCGTAGGCGCTCAGGATGCCGAGGACGAACTTCACGCTCGACAGCACCGTGGTGATGATCAACGAGTTCCGCAGGAACGTGCCGAACGGCACCGAGGTGACTGCCTCCGTGTAGTTCCGGGGATGGAACACGGAGGGCCACCAGGTGACCGGCAGCGTGTAGATGTCGGGTCGCTGCTTGAACGAGGTCACCACGATCCAGTACAGCGGCAGCGCCACGACGAGCAGTGCCACGACCATCGCGGCGTAGGCGAGTACCCGGATCGTGCGCTCGCGACGCCGATACGGCTGCGCCGCTGCCGGTTCCGTGGTCGTGACCGGGCGCTCCAGGAGCGTCGTCATTCCGCACCCCCCGTCCGCTGGACCGACCGAATGTCACATGGCTTCGATGTGATCGAACGCGTGTCACATTCGGTCGCACGCCCACGCCCACGCCTACCCCCACGCGCGCGCCGGGGACGGCGGGCGGGGCGCGCAGTGTCGTCGCGGTCCATCAGGCGCACCTGGTAGACCGTGACGGCCAGCAGCACGAGGAACATGATCGTCGCGACGGTGGCACCGTAGCCGGCCCGGAAGTTCCGGAAGGACTCGTTGTAGACCTGGTAGACCATCGTGGTGGTGCCGGTACCGAGCGGCCCGCCCCGGGTCATCACGTTGATGATGTCGAAGACCTGGAAGGAGTTGAGCAGCACGGTGATCGACAGGAAGTACGTGGTGGGACGGAGCTGCGGCAGCAGGACGCGTCGAAAGACCGTCCACGACGAGGCGCCGTCGATCGCGGCGGCCTCGGACAGTTCGGGACGCAGGCCCTGCAGGGCCGCCAGATAGATGACGAACGTGTAGCCGAGGTTCTTCCACAGGTAGGTGAGGGTGACCATCACCAGCGCCCAGGCCGGATCCTGGTAGAAGTCCGGGGTGTTGAGCCCCAGCCTGCCCAGCAGGTCCTGGACGAGGCCGAAGTTGGGATCGAACACGAACTGGAACGCCACCCCCACCGCGGCACCGGAGATGACGAACGGAGCGAAGAGTGCGGACCGGACGAGGTTGCGGCCCAGCAGTTTCCGGTCCAGCAGCAGAGCCAGCGCCAGTCCGAGCAGCATGGAGCCCGCGACGGTCGCGACGGTGAAGACGACGGTGTTGCCGACGATCTGCCACGTGTCGGCACGGCCGAACCACTCGCGGTAGTTGCCCAGTCCGACGAACGTCGCGGTGGGGCTCGAGATGTTCCACTCGAAGAACGACAGTCGGATGTTGTCGACGAGCGGCCGGTACGTGAACAGGACCAGCAGCGCGAGATTCGGTCCGATCAGCGCGGCGAACAGCGCGTAGTCGCCCCACGGGCGTCCCCACGGACCCCGGTCGGTTCGGGGCAGTACTCTTTCCGGACTCGAGCGCACTGCGGCAGTGTGTCTGCCGCGGACGAACCGGAGGTTACGCCGGTCTGGCGCCGACGAGTACTCTCGTCACCGTCGAGGTACGAAGTGCTCGCCGGCGCCGGCCGTTGTCCGGCTAGAGGTTCCAGTCACCGAGGCCGTCCCAGCCGTTGAGGATGCCGCCCCCGGTGTTCTGCACGATCACCGGGTCACCCTTCCGGGCGTTCTCGAAGAACCAGCGGCCGTCCTCGGTGCTCACGTTCAGGCAACCGTGGCTGACGTTCGTGTTGCCCTGCGCCCACTCGGACCACGGCGCCGCGTGCACGAAGATGCCGCTGTTGGAGATGCGGGTCGCGTACTCGACGTAGGTGCGGTACCCCTCGGGCGAGTCCACCGGCACGCCGTACGTGGACGAGTCCATGTACATGTCACGGAACTTCTCGCCGACGATGTAGGTGCCGTTGGGCGTCTCGTAGCCCGGCTTGCCGAACGACGTCGGCATGGTCTTGACGACCTCACCGTTGCGGGTGACGGTGATGGTCTTGGTGGCGTCGTCCGCGACGGTGATCAGCGCGTCGCCGACGGTGTACGACGACTGCGTGCCCCCGGCGTTCACGGTGACCTGGGTGTGGGCGGGCCAGAACTCGTAGGGCCGCCAGCGCACCTGCCGGTCCGACGCCCAGTAGAAGTGCCCGTCGACGGGCGGGTCGGCCTGGACCTCGATGTGCCGCTCGGCGGCGGCGCGGTCGGTGATCGGCTCGTCGAAGCGGATGATGATCGGCTGCGCGACGCCCACCGTCTCACCGTTCGACGGGTTGATCGACGGTGCGGAGAACGGGGCGGGTTCCGGCGCCTGGCCGGGCAGCCGTTCGACGAGTTCCTGCACGCTCGGCAGTTCGGGTCCGCCGGGCCACAGGGGTACCGCGGCGGCGGGTCCGGTCATGGTGAGCGTGGCGGCGCCGACGCCCACCAGCGCGGTGACGACACGGCCGGACCAGCGTCCGGCGCGGCCGCGACTGTTCGGCCGACCCTTCTTCTCGAACATTCGACAACCCATCGTTCGTTCGTGCCGTCGCACCCACGTCCGCCCCGACAGCGACGACTTGGCGCACCCATTAGACACAGCACACCTGCGGGCGGGCAATTCGACCGCGCCCGTCCGGGTGGCCCGTCGGGAGCTCGACGCCAGGTCAGGACTCGATTCGGGAGGCAGCGAGGAGATCGTCGACAGCGACGAACTTCACGCGGGAGCGGCCCACAGCACCGCCCCGGGCGCGTTCCTGCTTGTCGATCTGCTGCCAGCCCCGGTAGTCCACATAGTCCGGCCGGCGCTCGGAGATCAGCGCCGCGAGCTTCTCCCGGTCGGCGACGGGGGCGACGAGGCGGCCGGCCACGAAGTCCTGGACCAGATGCTCGACGGTCTGCGCGGAGCACTGCTTGTTGGTGCCGATGACGCCGGTGGGCCCGCGCTTGATCCAGCCTGCGGTGTACACCCCGGGCAGGGGCTCGTTCGTTTCCGGGTCCACGACCCGGCCTTCCTCGTTGGGGAGGATGCCGCGCGTCTCGTCGAACGGCAGATCGGCGACGGGACGCCCCCGGTAGCCGACCGACCGCAGGACCAGGCCCGTGGGCAGGGTCTCGGTCTGCCCGGTGCGGTGCGCCTCGAGGCGGCCGTTGGTCTCGGCCAGTTCGGTGCGTTCGAGGGTGATCGAGTCGACCCGGCCGTCCCCGTTCAGCGCGACGGGTGCGGCGAGGAAGCGCAGCACGATCCGCTTGTTGTCCTCGGTCGGGGTCCGGCGGGCGAAGCCCTGGACCTGTTCGACCTTCAGTGCGATCCGTGGTTCGACGGCGGGGTCGTCGACGAGGGCCCGGCTGGCCGGGTCGAGTTCGGCGTCGGCCGGGTCGACGACGACGTCGACGCCCCGGAGCTGACCGAGGGCCAGCAGTTCCGGATTGGTGTAGGCGGCCTGGGCGGGTCCGCGCCGTCCCACGACGACGACCTCGCGGATGTTCGACGCGCGCAGGGCGGCGACGGCGTGATCGGCCATGTCGGTCTTCGCCAGCTCGTCCGGGTCGGCGACCAGTGCCCGCGCGACGTCGAGGGCGACGTTGCCGTTGCCGATGATCACCGCGCGTTCGCCGGACAGGTCGAAGGTGCGGTCGGCGTAGTCGGGGTGCCCGTTGTACCAGGCGACGAACTCGGTGGCGGCGTGCGAGCCGGGCAGGTCCTCGCCGGGCACGTCCAGGTGCCGGTCGGCGGCGGCACCGACGGCGTAGATCACGGCGTGGTGGTGCGCGAGCAGTTCCTCGTGGCTGATGTGGGTGCCCACCTCGACGTTGAACCAGCACTGGCTCTTCTTGTGGCCGAGGGCGCTGCGGAACAGCTCACCGACGGACTTGGTGCTCTGGTGGTCCGGGGCGACACCGGCGCGGACGAGTCCGTACGGGGTGGGCAGACGGTCGAAGATGTCGACCTCGACGCGGGACCGGCTGGTCAGCTCCAGCGCGGCGTAGCAGGCGGCCGGGCCCGAACCGACGATCGCGACCCGCAGGGAGCCGAGTTCGGCGGGGATCTTGGTGCGGTCGCGCTCCTCGGGCCAGTCCGGTCCGATCGGGTAGCGCCGGTAGTAGTCCTCGGCGATCTTCAGGTACGGCTCGTGCTCGGCGGGAAGCTCGTTGTCGGCGTAGATCGCGTCCACCGGGCATTCGTCCACGCACGCGCCGCAGTCGATGCAGGTGTCCGGGTCGATGTAGAGCATCTCGGTGGTGGCGAACGGCGCCTCGTCGGGCGTGGGGTGAATGCAGTTGACGGGGCAGACCTCGACGCACGAGGCATCGTTGCAACACGCCTGGGTGATCACGTAAACCACGGTGGATACCTGCCTGAAGTGCCGGGGGTTCGACGACCCCCCCAGACTATAACGTGTTCCAATTCCGGTCGAGATCCGGTTCGCTGCACCTGCTCTCCCGGCGTGTCCCCCGCGCCGGGGGTCAGCCGTCGCTCGGCTCGATACGGAAGCCGATCTTCACGGTCACCTGGAGGTGCGCGACGGCCCCGTCGTCGATGTGGCCCCTGACGTTCATCACCTCGAACCACTCGAGATGGCGCGTGGTCTCCGCCGCCCGCGCGACGGCCTGCTTGATCGCGTCGTCGACGCTGTCCGTCGACGACCCCACCACCTCGATCACCCGGTACACGTGGCTCACAGCTTCGCTCCCTCCGTATCGAACTGCTTCGAACACTCGTGGCCGTCCTCTCACGCGCGACGGGCGAGTTCACGCGCCACCGCACCCAGTCGCGCGAGCCGCAGATCGCCCAGCGCGATCGGGCCGCTGCCCAGTCGGTTCGTCGTGAACGCGAGCGACAGGCCGGTGTCGAGGTCGGCGAAGGCGCCCGAACCGCCGACCCCGTAGTGGCCGAGCGCCCCGCGCGGCCGTTCCCGGCTGACGAACACCGGCTGGTGGTAGCCGAGGCGCCACGCCATCGGGACGCCGAGCACGTAGTCGCGCCCGCGTACCCGGACCTCGTTCATGGCCTCGACGGTCTCCGGCTTCAGGAACTGCACTCCGTCGATCGTGCCGCCCGCGGCGATCGCCCCGTACATCCGTGCCAGCGCCCGCGCCGAGAACACTCCGTTCCACCCGGGCATCACCGCGTCGTGCACCGACGGATCACGCACCAGCTCGTCGAACTCCTCCGGCATCGCAGCCTCCGCGAGACCGCGGGTGAGGCTCACCCGCGACAGCACCGAAGCGGTCATCCCCCAGTGCAGTCCGGCGGGATTGATCCGCGGGAACAGCTTGGCGATGCGGTGCCGCTGGTCCTCCGGAACCCGGAACCAGAATTCGGGGGTGCCCAGGGGTTCGGCGATCTCCTGCCGGACGACGTC
The DNA here is from genome assembly GCF_016804345.1 of Rhodococcus ruber. Taxonomy (NCBI): domain Bacteria; kingdom Bacillati; phylum Actinomycetota; class Actinomycetes; order Mycobacteriales; family Nocardiaceae; genus Rhodococcus; species Rhodococcus ruber. The sequence goes on from NZ_CP044211.1 coordinate 5,238,305, forward strand.
GACGAACGGCAGCCCGGTCACCCGCTGCACGATCTCCGCGACGAGCCAGCCGTAGGTCACCGCGTGGTACCCCGGTCCGCTCAGCCGCCGAGAATCGGGCGGCGCCGCCGCCAGCGCACGAACCGTCGCGTCGTAGTCGACGATGCCCATCCGGCCGGGCCGCAGGTTGCGCACCCGGTGCAGTCCGGCCCGGTGGGTGAGGACGTCCGCGACGGTGACGTGCTCCTTACCGGCCGCCGCGAATTCCGGCCAGTACCGGGCGACCGGCGCGAAGTAGTCGATCAGGCCGCGGTCTGCGAGGCGGTGCACCACGGTCGACGCCACGCCCTTGCCGGTGGAGAAGGACAGCGACACCGTGTCGCGGTTCCACCGCCGGTCGCGGGTGGCCCAGCCCGCCCAGATGTCGAGTACCTTCTCGCCGTCCAGGTAGGCGGCGAGGGCACCGCCGCCGTGCCGGGGCAGCCGGTACAGGTCGAAGAAGCGATCCGCGAGCGGCAGGAATCGCCGGTCGACGTGCATCTCGGTCGGCGGCGGGTCCTGGACCGCCGCCGCGCCCCGCACCGGTCGGGCTGTCATCCGTGATACCTCCCAGTCGACTTCGTGCCGCCAGGCTACGTCGCAGCGTCCGTTCCCGAACGGGTTTTGCCGAAGGGTCCCGTCAGGGGGCGACGTACCGGAACGTCCCCAGCACGACGCAGCCCCGTCCCGTGGTGAGGTTGACCGCGGTCGCGGCGGACCCTTCACACAGCACCGGATCGCGCAGGTCACCGATGAACGCCTGGGACTGCGGGCCGGCCACGACGAGCGCGGCCGCGGGCTCCTCGACGATCCCCAGTGCCAGGGCGTTCTCGCCGTAGCCGACGGCGGCGAGAGGACCTCCCGCAGCTTCGCCCGCCCCGACACCCCCAGCCAGTCCGGCCGCGAGCACGCGCGCCCCGGTGCGGGCGTCGGCGAAGCCGACTCCGCCGTCGCCGTAGCCCCACGCGCCGCTCGGCGCATCCGCGACCGCACCGCACGCGGTCCGCCCGTCGAGCTGGGTGACCGAGGTCGCCGAACCCGGGGGCGCCGCGCACGTCACCGCCTGGGCGGGCGGTGCCGCGACGAGTGCGGCCGCGACACCCGCGACCACCACCGCACCACCGCCGAGCACCCGAACCGACTTCCGTGCATCCGCTACCACCGACACGGTGACTGCCTCCTCCGGCCTCGTCCCCCGCAAACCGAATCCCCTCAGGGGAGTCTACGGAGACGCGCACCGGTTCACCGGGTGGGCGGGCATCGATGCGGTCACGGGACGTCACCGCTCCGGTGACTACGCCCAGCGGAATGCCTAACCGGGCCGCTTGCGATCCGTGTCGCGCGACGGCTGCACCCGTTTCGGCTCGCCCGGCATCTTCGGGTGGGTGGGCGGGTAGGGCAGGTCGCCGAGGCCTGCGGCGGCGTCCCGCTCGGCCATCTCGAGCAGCACGTCGAGCGTCTGCGCGGTCTCGTCCATCGCGGCCATCGGGTCACCGCGGCGTTCGAGCAGCCCCGGCACGGTCGCGATCGTGAAATCGTCCGGGTCGGCGTCGGCGAGTTCGTCCCACGTCAGGGGTGTCGACACCGTCGCGATCGGGGTGCGCCGCACCGAGTAGGCCGATGCGATCGTCTTGTCCCGGGCGTTCTGGTTGAAGTCGAGGAAGATGCGCTGCCCACGCTCCTCCTTCCACCACGCGGTGGTGGCCCGTCCGCCGCTGCGACGTTCCACCTCCCGCATCAGGGCGATCCCGGCGCGGCGCACACCGACGAAGTCCCATTCCGGGACGATGCGCACGTACACGTGCAGGCCGCGGCCCCCCGACGTCTTCGGGAACCCGACCAGACCCAGTTCGTCGAGCAGCGGCCGCAGCACCTCGAGGGCGACCGCTCGGGCGTCGTCGAAGGCGGTCCCCGGCTGCGGGTCCAGATCGATGCGCAACTCGTCGGGGCGGTCGACGTCCCCGCAGCGCACCGCCCACGGATGGAACGTCACGGTGCCCAGGTTCGCCGCCCACACGACGTCCGCGGCGGCGCGCACCCGCAGCACGTCGGCGGTGCGGCCGGACGGGAACGTGACCTCGCATGTCGCGATGTGGTCGGGCCGGCGGGCAGGTACCCGCTTCTGGTAGATCTCCTCGCCCTCGATCCCGTCCGGGAACCGCTGCAGGTGCGTGGGCCGTTCCCGCAGCGCCTGCAGCAGCGGCGCCGAGCCGGCCGTCGCGACGGTCCGGTAGTACTCGACGAGGCGGCGCTTGCTGCCGGCCTCACCGAGGCGGGGGAAGTAGACCTTGTCGGGGTTGGACAGGCGGACGGGCACACCGCCGACGTCCAGTTCCATCGCGGGAGAGCGCTTCGCGTCGGGCACCGCAGGTCACACTCCTGTCCGGTCGAGGACGTCGGCGAGGTCGTACCGCACCGGCACGTCCAACTGCTCGAAGGTGCAGCTGCGCGGATCGCGGTCGGGCCGCCACCGCAGGAACCGGGCCGCGTGCCGGAACCGCAGGCCGGCCTCCGGGTTGCCCTCCATCTGGTCGTAGGCCACCTCCAGGACCCGCTCGGGCCGCAGCGGTATCCATCGGCGGTCCGCGGCCGTCCGCCACCGGCTCGGCTCGCCCTCGGCGACGACGTCGGCACCGACCCGCAGCGGCGCGAGGTCGGCGAGCAACTCCTGGCGCTGCTCGACGGTGAACGCCGACGCGCCCCCGACCATCACCGGTTCGTCCCCGCCGTCGTACAGCCCCAGCAGCAGGGACCCGACCCCGTCGATGCTCTTGTGCGGGCGGTAGCCGATGAGCACACAGTCGGCGGTGCGGGCATGCTTGACCTTGCGCATCTCCCGCTTGTCCGGCACGTAGGGTCCGTCGAGACGCTTGGCGACGACCCCGTCGAGGCCGGCGCCCTCGAACTCGGCGAACCATCGGCCGGCGATCTGCGCGTCGAGGGTCGCGGCGGTGACATGGCAGCTCGGGCCGCCCCCGACCGCCGCCCGCAGCCGCTCCCGGCGCCGCGCGAACGGCGTCTCCATCAGGTTCTCGTCGCCGAGGGCGAGCAGATCGAAGCCGACGAACTGCGCGGGGGTCTGTTCGGCGAGCAGCGCGATGCGGCTCGCCGCCGGGTGGATACGCTCCGACAGGGCCTGCCAGTCGAGCCGACTGCGGCCGTCGTGCGGGCGCGGCACCACGATCTCCCCGTCGACCACGCACCGGGCGGGCAGCTCCGCCCGCACCGCGGCGGTCAGTTCCGGGAAGTAGCGCACCAGGTCCTTCCCGCCCCGCGAGCTCAGCACCACCTCGTCGCCGTCGCGGAACACGACAGCCCGGAAGCCGTCCCACTTCGGCTCGTACGACCACTCGGGGTCGCCGTCGGCAGGCTGGGCCGGAACCTCGGGCACGGCCTTGGCGAGCATCGGTGCGATCGGCGGTTCGACTGGCAGCTGCACCGGCTCATGGTCGCACCCGGGGCCGACACGTGCCCGCCGGATCTGTGAGAAATCGCCCTACGGTTCCCGCCCGAGGCGGACATTCCGTACTCTCCCCCCATGAACTTCATTCGACGGGTGAGCGGCACCGTCGTCGCGGTGGCTGCGGCGGCTCTGGTGCTCGGCGCGTGCGGATCGGACGTCGAGCCCCGGGCGGTGCCCGAGCCCGGGTCCGAGACCACGTCGGCGAGCGCATCGGATACCCGGACGACCACCGGCCGTCCGACCACCACCACGGCACCGACGTCCCCCGGCTCCTCCGGTCTGGACATCGACGTCGAGATCGGTGACTGCGTGCGCCTCGGTGGCACCGTCGACGACGCGACCATCGAGAATGCGACCTGCGGCAGCATGGACTCGAACTACAAGGTGATCGACATCGTCGAGACGAGCGATCAGTGCGTCTCGGACGCCGACCAGACCTACTACGAGTCCTCCGCCGGGGTCGAGGTGGGTGCCCTGTGCCTCGACGTCGACTGGGTGGTCGACAGTTGCATGGACATCTCCGGTGAGGACCCGCAGCGCGTCGACTGCGCCGCACCCGGCCCCGAAACGGAGAAGGTCACCGAGATCCTGCAGAACACCGACAACGTGAACGACTGCTCCGTCTCCGAGGGTGGATTCGTCTACAGCGAGCGTCGTTTCGTGGTCTGCACCGACACGCTCTGAGGCCGCCGTCCGCCGCGGCCGGCTACAGCCAGCCGCGGCGGCGGAAGATCGCGTAGAGACCCGCGCACGTCATGACCATCATCAGCAGGGCCATGGGATAGCCTGCGGCCCAATGCAATTCCGGCATGGTGTCGAAGTTCATCCCGTAGACCGTGCCGATCAGCGTGGGCGCGAACAGAATTGCCGCCCACGCCGAGATACGCTTGATCTCCTCGTTCTGCTCGATGCTCGCCCGGCTGAGATTGCGCATCTCCTCGTTCTGCATCTGCGACACCAGTGTCGCGTTGACCGTAAGGATGTTGCCGAGCAACTGCCGGAAGCTGTCGACCTGCTCGACGACCGTCGTCGCGTGGTCGGTGACGTCCCGCAGGTAGCGCTGCAGTTCGTCGTCGGTACGGTACTTGGCGAATCCCGACGACAGACCGGACAGCACCGTGAGCAGCGGCTTGGCCGCCCGCTGGAACTCGATGACCTCGCGGGAGAGCTCGTAGATGCGGCGCGAGACCCGGGGATCCCCGCTGAACACCTCGGTCTCGATCTCGTCGATGTCGTTCTGCAGGCCCGCGACGACCGGCGCGTACCCGTCGACGACGGCGTCGAGGATCGCGTAGAGCACCGCCTCGGGGCCCAGCCGCAGCAGCTCGGGCTCGCTCTCCATCCGGTCCCGCACCGCCGACAGGTCGGGCGATTCGCTGTGCCGGACCGTCAGCACGAACGTCGGTCCGACGAAGACGTGCACCTCACCGAAGTCGACCCGCTCGGATTCGTCGACGTAGCGGGCAGCGCGCAGCACGACGAACAGGGTGTCGCCGTAGCGCTCGAGCTTCGGGCGCTGGTGGGCGGCGATGGCATCCTCGACGGCCAGTTCGTGCAGTCCGAATTGCTCTGCGGCGGCATGGAGTTGCGCGTCGGTGGGCCGGTACATCCCGATCCAGGCCATCGAACCGGGCTCGGGCAGGCAATCGAGGGCCTGCGCGAGTGTCGCCGGCGACGCGACGCGGCGGCCGTCCCGGTAGACCGCGCTGTCGACGATGCTGTTCTCCGCCCGCGCCGCACCGTCCCGGCCGGGGCTCTGCGCGGCGGCAGGATTCAGGGACGCGCCGAAACCGGCGGACGGGTCGGTGGTCGCCGGGGCGGAGCGACGCGGCAGCAGGGCACGGACGGAACGGTTGGGCAGCATGTCGGCACGGCCTTTCGGAGGCACGGAGGGCGACGGCGAGGGTGGTCGCCGTGGGACGCACACGCGACGGCAACCGTCGCGCACCGACAGGGCGCGTACGGGCTGCCGTCAGCTGGTACTCGGAGGTCGACTGCGCATCGCGAGTCCCACCTCCTCCACATCACCCGGAACCGTGCCGGGGGCCTGACGAACCCCCAGCAGCGTACGCCTTCGTGCCGTGCGGAGCCAGCCGGTCCCGTGCACGGCGTCGCGCCGCGCGCGGTGTCGGTGGCTGCGGCCACAATCGCCGTGACCGACCCGACCGACCGACGACAGGACCCCCCGATGACGCACTGGCCCGATCGACCGATCTGCGCGTTCGACCTCGAGACCACCGACCGCGATCCGCGGGTCGCGCGCATCGTGACTGCGTCCGTCGTCGTCCTCGACGGCGACACCGTCTCGTCGCGGACGTGGCTGCTCGATCCGGGCATCGAGATCTCGGAGGAGACGGCGGCGATCCACGGCGTGACCACGGAGCGGGCGCGCGCCGAGGGCCTCGAGTACACGGCCGGCTACACCCAGATCCGCGAGGCGCTGTGCGAGGCGTGGGTCCGCGATCACATCGTCGTGGCGTTCAACGCCAGTTACGACCTCACGGTGGTCGACGCCGAGGGCCGCCGGCTGGGCCTGCCGGGACTCGAGACGGGCCTGGTGTTCGACCCGTACGTCGTCGACCGCGAGATGGACCGCGACCGCGAGGGCAGCCGCACCCTGCAGGCGGTCTGCGATGCGTACGGCATCGCGCTGACCGCCGCGCATCAGGCCGAGGCGGACGCCCTCGCGGCGGGGCAACTGGCGCGGGCGCTGTGCACCCGCTTCCCGCAGCTCGCCGACCTGGACATCATGACGGACCAGGCGGCCTGGCACGCGGAGCGGCAACGCACGTTCGCCGAGTATCTCGCGGGTCTCGGGCGCGACGTGTCGGATGTGGACCCGCAGTGGCCCATTCGCGGTATCGCTTGAGAGCTGTTGCCGCGCCCGGGTTTCGACGTCGACCCTCACGACACCGCCCGGCGGGGCGACCGAATGTCACATCGCATCGATGTAGTCGACCGAATGTGACATTCGGCCCAGGGCGGGGGTGCTTACCCCTTGACGACGCCGAGCGGCACGAGCCGTGCGACCCGACGGGCCAGACCGGCCCGCTCGCTCACCTCCGTGACCGCGTCGATGTCCTTGTACGCCTGCGGCTTCTCCTCGGCCAGTCCCCGCCACGAACTCCCCCGCACGAGCACGCCGTGGGACTCGAGCGCGTCGCGTACCGCCCGGCCGTCGGTGTGTCGAGCGGCGCGGTGCCGGCTCTGCACCCGGCCGGCCCCGTGCGCGGTGGAGAAGAACGCCGGGTTCCCGGCGACACCGGCGAGCACGTACGAGGCGGTGCCCATCGTGCCGGGAATGAGCACGGGCTGACCGACGTCCGCCAGGTCCTCGGGGACGTCGGGATGGCGGGGCGGCAGTGATCGCGTCGCGCCTTTGCGGTGCACGCACAGGGTGCGGACCTGCCCGTCCACCTCGTGCCGCTCGATCTTCGCCAGGTTGTGCGAGACGTCGTAGAGGAGGTCGAGAGTGGTACCGGCCGTGTCCTCGAAGACCCGGCGGGTCGCCTCGGTGAGCAACTGCCGGTTGGCCCGGCCGTAGTTGGCCGCCGCCACCATCGCCCCGAGATACGCCTCCCCCTCCGGTGACCGGACCGGCACGCACGCCAGCTGTCGGTCGGGAACGTGAATCTCGTAGCGGCCCATCGCCTTCTCCATCTCACGTACGTGGTCGGTGCAGATCTGGTGGCCGAGACCGCGGGACCCGCAGTGGATCATCACGCACACCGTGCCCACGTCGAGACCCATCGGCCGGGCAACGGCCGGGTCGAAGACCTGCTCGACGGCCTGCACCTCGAGGAAGTGGTTGCCCGACCCCAGGCTGCCGAGCTGACCGAGGCCCCGCTCGACGGCCCGGTCGCTCACCGCGGCCGAGTCGGCGCCGGCCAACACGCCCCGGTCCTCACACCGCTCGAGATCGCGGACGACACCGTGCCCCTGGTCCACCGCGAACCGGGCGCCGCCCTCGAGCACCCTATGCAGCACGCTGCGGTTCGGCAGCTCCCACACGCCCCGGGTCTGCATGCCACGGGGCACGACGTGACCGAGCCGGTCCATCAGCAGCCCGAGGCGCGGCGCGAGCGCGGACCGGTCGGCGTCACGCGCGATCAGCAGCCGCACGCCGCACGAGATGTCGAAGCCCACCCCACCGGGAGAGACGACGCCGCCGTCGTCGATGTCCGTCGCCGCAACTCCACCGATGGGAAAGCCGTAACCCCAGTGCACGTCCGGCATGGCGAACGACGCGGTGACGATTCCCGGCAGGGTCGCGACGTTCGCGACCTGGGTCAGCGCCTCGTCTCCTTCCGCGGCGGGAAGCAGGGACCGGGCCGCGAAGACGATCCCGGGTACGCGCATCGCGCCGGTCCGGTCGATCCGGAACCGGTACTGGGTCTCCTCGACGATCCTCATCACTGTCCGATCCGGGGCGGAGAACGCGGCGTCGGCGGCTTCGTTCCACCATAGAATCTGCAATGCCCGCTGCACAGGAGCGCGTCATGAACGAAAGCGGATACCGGTCGGTGCCGCACACGGCGGACCTGCGCATCGAGGCGTGGGCACCCACCCGTGACGAGTGCATCGCGCAGGCGGTGCACGGCGCCGTCGCGAGCTTCGCGGAAACCTCCTCCGCCGGGCCGGTCCGGGTGCGCACCCGCCGGCTGACAGCCGACGGCGACGAGGACCTGCTCGTCGCGGTACTCGACGAGATCGTCTACCTGCTCGACGCGGCCGGGGAGGTCCCGGTCGATGTGGCCGTCGACTCCGGTGCCGGCACGGCGGAAGTGCGGTTCTCGATGGCCGACGTCGCCTCGGTCACACAGGTGGGTGCGGTCCCGAAGGCCGTGTCGCTGCACGGGCTGCGCCTCGAGCGCGGACCGGGAGGATGGTCGTGTTCGGTGACGCTGGATGTGTGAACCGGCGCCGCACACGCGGTCCCTGTTGCGGCGCGCCGCGCAGGCGACCGTGGGGGTGTTCCCGCCTGGGATCTTCCACTGTAGACGGCCGGAACTGCCGGCTGGGGCGGGCCCCGGACAGTCGGCGAGATGCGACGAGCGGTGGCGCTACATCGGCATGTTCATCATGGGCATCCCACCCATCTCGTGGAGCCACATCATCAGCTGGTGCAGCAGGGTGTGCGCTTGGTCCATCATGCCCATCATGTTCACGGCCGTGACCTTTCCTGGAGCCGAGTAGTCCTCGGGGAGGGATCGTCCCACTATCGCCCGCCGACGATCCCGATGTGCCGCCTCGAGTGCGAGATCCGGGATCTTCAACAGATCTTCACGGGATCTCGACCATCGGGGTCCCGGCACGGCAGGAGGAGGTGCGGTTGCCCGCTCGGAGGTCAGTCCGCAGCGATGAGGGGGGTGCCGCGGTCGGCCAGCCACTGCGCCGGGTCGGTCTTGGCGCCGGAGGGGTCTTCGACCTCGAAGTGCAAGTGGGGTCCGGTGGAGTTGCCGCGATCTCCGATGGTGGCGATCTTCTGCCCGGCTTCGACTCGTTGCCCGACCTTCACCAGGTTGGCGTTGTTGTGGCCGTAAGTGGTCACCGTGCCGTCGTCGTGCCGGATGCGTACCCACAACCCGTAACCCTGTGCCGGTCCGGCGCTGACGACCTCTCCGTCGGCGACGGCGACGATCGGTGCGACCATGGTGTTGGCGATGTCGATGCCTCCGTGTCCGCGCCCGTCACCGAAGGTGGAGGTGATCACCCCGGCGGTCGGGGCGACGGGCCGGCCGGTCCCACCCCAACGCCCGCCCTCGGCCGGGCGCGGCGGGGTAGGGCTTGCCGGTGCGGCGCCGGGGTCTTCCAGCCGGGTGGCGCCCTCGTTCCCGGGGGCCGTATCGGGTGCGCCCGCAGCCGGCGCATCGTCTTCCTCGGGTGGCGTCCCGGGCTCCGGTGCCGGGGGGCCGTGACGACCCGGTGCCGTAGGTGTACCGGGGTCGGCGGCCAACGCTGCCAGCAGACGCGGAGCGATGCTGTAATCCAGTCCGGCCAGTTCGGTGCGGCACACCGACAACAGGCTTGCCCCGGTGCCCTGGGCGCTCCATCGGGTCGCGCAGCCGGCCAGGGACTGCAGGGTGGCGACCGTGTCGTCGAGTGCGCCGTTGTCCCGGGCGGCGCGCACGCCGGCGGCGGCGATGTTCGCCACCGTCTGCCATCGAGCGGGATCGACCACCTGCCCGGCCGGGTCGGCTCCGGTGATGGTCAGCGCATCGGCCACGGACGCCGCCACCGGCTCCGGTGACAGATGCGTCGCTCCGGCCGTCGGGGCCGTGAGCAACGGGACCGTCAGTCCCGCCGTCGACGCTCCCAGGATCAACGCGGCCCACCGGCCGCTGTGCGTGCGGTGCATGGCACTTCCTCCCGCCGCCTCACGAGAAATGTCCGATTGGAGAGGTATATGGGGGTTTGTCAAGGCGACACACCGTAACGCTAGTGCACTTTCATCACTTGTGTCTCTGTAATCGCATCCTCACCCACTGACCCAGCAGTGTCGGAGCGGGTGCCGAAACGGGGCGACGGGATGTACGGTCGGCCGGGTCGCCGGTGCTGCACTGCTACAGTCGGGAAGTTGTGACGGCCCGATCGACTTCTCCGCCCCTGCGGACCGCGGTCGCATTGGTCGTCCTCTACCTTCTCGGCTACACCCTGGTGCAGTGCGGTCTCACCGTGGCGGACGGCCATCATCACGACGATGTGCACGTGAGTGCGACCGCGCAACCCGGTGCGGAAACGGCGCCCGGGCATGCCCATGTCGATCACGACTCGTCCGGCCTCGATCCTCACCACGATCAACTGTTCCTCGGCCCTCGTGCGGACAACGCCGGGCGTCCGATCGCGGTGGTCACGGTGGTCACGGTGGTCGCGGTGGTGGTTACGGCCGCGATCGCCCGGCGGCACGCCCCGACCCTGTCGCGGGCCCCGCCACCGGCGCCCGCCCCGGCCCGCAGCGGCCGGGCGATCCTCGACGAACTCTGTATCAGCAGGTGCTGATCGGCAGCGGACCGGCCGCAGGGACCCCCTGTCGGCCCGTCTCGTGCTGCCCATCGCATCGTGCGCTCATTGCGCGCCACCACAGAGATGACTCGTCATGAACAGTGCTGTCTTCCCCGTTTCCACTCCGCCGCAATCGTCGGCTCGGCTGTTGACCTCTGCCCCGTGCTGCCCGGAGCCGACCACCATGGTCGGCAACACGCCGGTGCTGTGGATCGGTGAACCCTTCGCCGATGCCGGCGCCGGGTTCTGGGCCAAGCTCGAAGGGAACAACCCGGGCGGCATGAAGGACCGCCCCGCCCTGCACATGGTCGAACGCGCCCGCAGCCGGGGCGAGCTGGCCCCCGGGGCCCGCATCATCGAGTCGAGCAGCGGCACTCTCGGACTCGGCCTGGCGCTGGCCGGCATCGTCCACGGTCACCCGGTGACCGTGGTCACCGACCCCGGTCTCGAACCGATCATCCGTCGCATGCTCGCCGCCTATGGTGCCGACGTGGAGCTCGTCACCGAACCGCACCCGACCGGCGGATGGCAACAAGCCCGGCGGGACCGGGTGCGTCAGCTGCTCGAGGCCCACCCCGGCTCCTGGTGCCCGGATCAGTACAACAACCCCGACAACGTCGAGGCCTACCAGTCACTGGCCCTGGAACTGCTCGGCCAGCTCGGTCGCGTGGACATACTCGTCTGCTCGGTCGGTACCGGTGGGCATTCGGCCGGCATCGCCCGGGTGCTGCGCCAGTTCTGCCCCCAGTTGAAACTGGTGGGCGTCGACACCGTCGGCTCGGCCCTGTTCGGCCAGCCGGTCACCTCCCGCCTGATGCGCGGGTTGGGCTCGAGCATCCATCCGGGCAATATCGACTACGGCGCGTTCGACGAGGTGCACTGGGTCGCTCCGCGGGAAGCGGTGTGGTCGTGCCGCACCCTGGCCGCCACTCACCACGCCAGCGGGGGCTGGAGTGTGGGGGCGGTCGCCCTGGCCGCCGGCTGGCTCGCCCGCACCCACGCCCCCGACCTTCGGATCGCCGCGATCTTCCCCGACGGCCCCCAGCGGTACTTCGACACCGTCTACAACGACGACTTCTGCGCCGAGCACGGCCTGCTGGACGGACCGGCGCCGACCGAACCGATGACCATCGACCATCCCACCGACCGCGTCGTACGCTCGTGGACGCGGTGCGCCACCGTCGTCGACCCCGCGGAGTTGCGGTCGTGAAGGCGCTGATCACCCGATTCCGCAGTTTCGACCGCCCCAGCCAGGTGCTGATGGTCAACCAGTTCTCCATCAACGTCGGCTTCTACATGCTCATGCCGTACCTGGCGAGCTACCTGGCCGGACCGCTCGGATTGGCAGCCTGGGCCGTCGGGTTGGTGCTGGGGGTGCGCAACTTCTCCCAGCAGGGCATGTTCCTGGTGGGCGGCACCCTGGCCGACCGGCTGGGTTACAAGCCGCTCATCGTCGCCGGTTGCCTGCTACGGACCGCAGGGTTCGTGCTGCTCGCCGCCGTCGACTCGCTGCCGGCGGTGCTGGTGGCCGCAGCAGCCACCGGATTCGCCGGCGCGTTGTTCAACCCCGCGGTGCGGGCATACCTGGCCGCAGACGCCGGGCCCCGCCGCGTCGAGGCCTTCGCGGTGTTCAACGTCTTCTACCAGGCCGGGATCCTGCTCGGTCCGCTGGTCGGTCTGGCGTTGACCGCGGTGGACTTCCGGATCACCGCGCTGGTGGCAGCGGCGGTATTCGCGGCGCTGACGCTGACGCAGATCCGAGCGCTGCCGGCGCAGACCGTCGAGGCCACTACCCCTGCCGGACCCCGCCCCTCGATACTCGACGACTGGCGCACGGTGGTGACCAACAGGTCGTTCGTGCTGTTCGCGGCGGCGATGATCGGCTCGTACGTTCTCTCGTTCCAGGTGTATCTGGCCCTGCCGCTGCAGGCCGAGGTCGTCGCCCCGGACCAGGTATCGGCCACGGTGCTCGTGACCTCGCTGTTCGCGGTCTCCGGGCTGGTGGCGATCGCCGGGCAGCTACGTATCACTTCTTGGTGCGGCAACCGGTGGGGACCCGGACGCAGCCTGGCCGTCGGGATGGTGGTCATGGCGACCGCGTTCGTACCCGTAGCGGTGTTCTCTTCCCCCACTGGGACCGGCTGGGCGATGGCCGCGGGGGCGTTGGTGCTGTCGGCGGTGATCCTCTCCGTCGGTACGGCGGCGGTGTTCCCGTTCGAGATGGACACCGTCGTCGCACTCTCCGGGAACCGGCTTGTGGCCACCCACTACGGGTTCTACAACACCGTCGTCGGGGTCGGCATCCTGCTGGGCAACCTCGGCACCGGGGCGGTGTTCGGGTGGGCCGCCGACGCCGGCCTGGAATGGCTGATCTGGGTGCTGCTCACCGCGATCGGGATCGGGTGCGCGGCAGCGCTGTTTCTGCTCCACCGCACCGGCCGGCTCACCGCGCCACCCCCGACGCCGACCGACGAGCAGGTCTCGGCCTCGGCATGATGCCCCCGCCGGCACCCTTTCGTCCGGCCCGAAGAGAGGAATCCCCGTATGTCTGTGTCCCGCCTGCCGGGCGCCGTGTCGGCAATTGCCGCAGCCGCCTTGCTCGTGGCAGGGTGCTCGTCCCCCGACACCCGGAGCGCGGCGACCGCACCTCCCGGCGCTGTCGTCGCACCGCACGTTGCGTTGTCCCCGACGCTCGATCACGTGCACGGGCTGACCGTCGATTCCGCCGGCACTATCCTGGCCGGCACCCACAGCGGACTGGTCGCTCTCGCGCCGTCCGGCACCACCACCGAGGTCGGCACCTCCGACGACGACTTGATGGGGCTGGCCGGGGTGCCCGGCAGCGACGTCCTGGTCGCCTCGGGCCACCCGGGGCCGTCGAACCCCGGTCCGAACCCGCTGGGACTGCGCCGTAGCGACGACGGCGGGCGCACCTGGACCGATCGGTCCCTGGTCGGAGAGGTGGACTTTCATGCTCTGGCCACGGACGGCACGGTGGTGGTCGGTTTCGACGGCACCCGCGGGATCCGGGTATCCACCGACGCCGGCACCACCTGGAGCGCCGGTGCTCCCGTGGCGGCTGCGGCCCTGGCGCTGACCCCGGCCACGGTGTGGGCGATCACGCCGGCCGGGCTCGAGCGCAGCACCGACCTGGCACACACCTTCACCCCGGTCGAGGACACACCCGCCCTCGTGCTGCTCACCGGCACCGGCGACGGACTGTGGGGCATCGACACCGACGGCTACGCCTGGCGCAGCCGGGACGGAGCCGCCTGGGAGCAGCGGGTCTTCGTCGGGGCGGTGGAGGCGCTGACCGCCACAGGGTTCGACACCGCCTACGCCGCTACCGCCGAGGCCTTGTACACCCTGACCTGACGCGACCGGCCGCGCTGCGGCCCAGCAAACCGGTAAGGCCCGGCACACGTGTGTGCCGGGCCTTGCCGTGTCGGTCCCGCGAGCTCACCGACTCTCTCGTGATCACAACGAGGACAGGATGTTCTCCATCGTCGCGATCTCCTGCTGCTGGGTCTCGGCGATGGTGCGGGCCATGGCCACCGCCTCGGGATTCTGCCCGGTATCGATCTCGGTCTGCGCCATTTCGATCGCGCCGCGGTGATGTTCGATCATCTGGGTCAGGAACAGGCGGGAGGCGTCGACGCCTTCCGCGTTCTGCAGCGCGGCCATGTCTTCGGCCGACATCATTCCGCTCATGCCGCCGCCCATCTGTCCGCCGCCGGGCATGGGGGTGGACTGCATGGGCATGTCGTGACCGGGCATCTCCATGCCGGGTGACGACATGGGCATGTTCGGTGTGGTCATCGGCATGCTGGTCGTGCCCATGGGCATGGTGGGCTGCCCCCAGTCGGCGAGCCAGCTCTGCAGCTGTTCGATCTCCGGACCCTGGGCGGCCTTGATCTGCTGGGCGAGTTCGGTGACCCGTGGGTCGATGCCCTCCTTGGCCAGGATGACATCGCTCATCTCGATGGCTTGGCTGTGGTGCGGAATCATCTGTTGGGCGAAGGTCACGTCGGCTTGGTTGTGGTCGGCGGCAGCCTCGGCGGAGGCACTCGCGGTCGCCGTCGCCGACGGGCTCGCCTGCGAGGCCTGATCGTTGCCGGAGTCGCTGCAGGCGGCCAGGGTGAGCGCCGCGGCAACTGCCACCGCGCCGGTGGCCAGGGACTTCTTCCTCACAAGCACATTCCTTTCCGTTGTGTACGCGCACCGGCAGGCCCCGCGGTGGCGATATCGCAAGCATCCCCTCACAGGGGAGGCGGCAAACCCGGTCCCGTTACGGGCCCCTCGTCGGGACGCGGACCACTGCGGGCGCCGGCGCTGCAGACCGGCCGGTGAGCCGGTGCACCTTGTTCGGATCCGAGCCTGGCAGCTGCACCCGGTGGCAGCCCGGACCATTCTGTGAAGATTTCCTGAAGAACTCCACCCGGGCGTCCGAGCGGCCGTCACCGGAGTTCTTGAGCAGATCTTCACGAAAACGACGGAGAAGAACGCACCCGGGCCGGGCACCGTGGACAGCGCAGAACCGGGATCGCGCCGCTGAGCACGGGACCGGCACTGTGGGCCCTGTGCGGGGGCCGGACAGTCGGTGCACGGGCACCGACCGAGGAAGGGTGGTTGACGATGATGTTCTGGTACGGCGACGGCATGAGCGGTTGGGGTTATGTGCTCATGACAGTCGGGATGGTGGCGTTCTGGGCCCTGGTGATCGTCGGAATCGTGATGCTGGTGCGCGCCGCGGCTCCCCGGTCGACACCGCCCCCGTCGGGCTATGCCCCGACGCCGGAAGAGGTCGTAGCCATGCGCTTCGCCCGGGGCGAGATCGACGAGGACGAATACCGGCGCCGTCTCGACGCCTTGCACACCCATCGTCCGGACCCGAAAGCGTGACCCCTGCAATCGGATTCGATCGCTCCGCCCACGTCCGCTGCGCAGGGACCGGAAGCGGCGGTGTCAGCGACGGTAGTGGCGACCGGTGGAGTCGTCGGTGACCAGGCGGTACAGCACATAGACCGAGAACCAGACGATCAGCACGGCCACCAGCACGAGCGCGATCTCGTATACGAGGACCACACCACCGATTCTACCGCCACGCCGGCCCACCCGACTTCTCGTCGGTGCCCACTGATGCACCGGCACCCCGAAAAGGATCAGCGGCCCGAAAAGGATCAGCGGCGCGGACTGGTGGGAATCGGCTCCGGCGCCGGGCGCGGGGCCGGCTGCTCCTGCGGTGGGGACGGCAGTTGCAGCCGCTTGAGCATCAGCGCGTTGACCGCGACGATCAGACTCGAGCCGGACATCGACAGCGCCGCGATCTCCGGGCGGAGCACCAGTCCGAAGGCGGGTTCGAACACGCCGGCGGCGATCGGCAGCGCAATGGTGTTGTAACCGATCGCCCAACCGAGATTCTGCCGCATCTTGCGCAAGGTGCCGCGGCCGATGCGCAGCGCGATCGGCACATCCAGCGGGTCCGAACGCATCAGCACCAGGTCGGCGGTTTCGATCGCGACATCGGTGCCGGCACCGATGGCAATGCCCAGATCCGCCTGCGCAAGGGCCGGGGCATCGTTGACACCGTCGCCGACCATCGCGACCTTCTTCCCGCCGCGTTGCAGTTCGGCGATCTTGTCGGCCTTGTCACCGGGCAGCACCTCGGCGATGACGGTGTCGATGCCCAACTGCCCGGCGATACGCCGGGCCGTGGCCTCGTTGTCGCCGGAGAGCATGACCACCTCGATGCCGAGATCGTGCAGCGACGCCACCGCCTCGGCCGAGGTCTCCCGGGCGGCGTCGGCCAGGGCGACCACCCCGACGCCGCGGCCGTCGACCGCCACGAGCACCGCGGTACGCCCGGTCGAGGCCAGCTGGTCGCGCCGGTCCGTCAACGCGCCGAAGTCGACGTTCTCGGCCACCATCAGCTTGCGGTTGCCCACGGCCACCCGCCGGCCCGCCACCTCGGCGACCGCGCCGTGACCGGGCACGTTGCGGAAGTGCCCCAACGACACCTCTGGAATGTCACGGGCGGTCGCGTAGCGCACGATCGCCCCCGCCAGGGGATGCTCCGATTCGCGTTCGACCGCGGTCACCAAGGCCAGCATCTCGTCCTCCGGCAGCCCGTCGGCCACGACGTCGGTGACCTCCGGCTCGCCCTTGGTCAAGGTGCCGGTCTTGTCCATCACGACCGTGTCGATCCGCGCCGAGGTCTCGAGGGCGGTGGCGTTCTTGAACAGCACGCCGCGCTTGGCGCCCAGGCCGGTGCCGACCATGATCGCCGTCGGGGTGGCCAGCCCCAGCGCGTCGGGGCAGGTGATCACCACGACGGTGATCGCGAACAGCAGCGCCCTCTGCACGTCACCGTCGACGAGCCACCACACCAGGAAGGTGCTCACCCCGCCGATCAGGGCGACCAAGACCAGCCAGAACGCGGCCCGATCGGCCAGGCGCTGACCGGGCGCCTTCGAGTTCTGCGCCTCCTGCACCAGGGCGACGATCTGGGCGAGGGCCGTGTCGGAGCCGACCTTGGTCGCCCGGACCCGCAGGGTGCCGGTGGTGTTGATCGACGCACCGATCACCTCCGCGCCTTCGGCCTTGGTCACCGGCAGGGACTCACCGGTGACCATCGACTCGTCGACCTCGGAGCTGCCCTCGACGACGACACCGTCGACCGGGATCTTCGCCCCCGGCCGGATCAGCAGCAGATCCCCGACCACGACCTCGGCGGTGGGGACCTCCACCGGCTCACCGCCGCGCAGCACCACCGCCTTCGGGGGCGCGAGTTCGAGCAGGGTGCGGATGGCATCGTTGGCGCCGCCGCGAGCACGCATCTCGAACCAGTGCCCGAGCAACACGAAACTCGCCAGCACGGAAGCGGCCTCGTAGAACACCTCGCCGCCGCCGGTCAGGGTCACGCCCACGCTGTAGAGCCAGCCGGCGCCGATGGCGACGGCGACGAGCACCATCATGTCCAGGGTCCGGGCCTTCAGAGCCCGGTAGGCGCCGTCGAAGAAGATCCAGGACGAATAGAAGATCACCGGCAGGCTCAGCACCAGGGCGAACACGTCGTCGCGCAACCCGAAAGGCGCCGGCGTCGTGAAACCGAACATGTCGCGGCCCATCGGCGACCACAACATGATCGGAATCGACAGCGCCAGCGCCACCAGGAACCGGTTGCGCATGTCCCGAACCATCGCATCCATCGACATCCCCGCATGCCCGCCGTGACCCATCATCTCCTGGGCGGAGCGGGTGCCGTGCTCGGCGTGGGGGCGGTGCTCCTTCCCGGCAGGTCCCTGTTGTTCGACGTGGCTGTGCGCCGCCGGGTGCGGGGGATGTGCGGGTGCGCCGGGGCCGGGAGCCGGTTCGCTCATCGGGTCGCACACGTGCTCGGGCACCGACCGTCCGGCGCAGTGATAGCCGCAGTCCCGCACCCACCCCGACAGCTCCACCACCGACGTGCGGTCGGAGTCGTAGGTGACAGTGGCGGTCTGATTCACCGCATTCGCCTCCACCGCGGACACCCCCGGTCGGCGCAGCAAGGTGGATTCGATGGCCGACGTCGACGTCGCCCAGTGCAGGCCGCCTACTTCCAGAACGGTGGTTCGGTTCATACGATCCGGTCCCTCCCTCTCATGGCCGGGCACGCAATGCCCGCCCTCTGCGCGGTGCGATGCTCCGATACCGCTACCGATGGTCGGCACCGATACACGCTCGTCGCCGACCGTGTCCGAGTCTGCTCGGCCCCGCCGTGGCATCTTCTGGCGGTTGGATGAAGATTCGTTGAAGAACTCCGGGTCTCGGGTCAGGGTCCGTGTTCGTCCGAATGCTCTCGCTCGGCCCCCTCGTCGGTGCCGTGACCGGGGGTGGTCGACGTGGGAAGCGGTAACTGGGTGCGGCTGCCGGCCACCGCAGGCGAGCGGGGAGAGAAACTGACCCCGTTGGGCCGCTCGCCCACCGGCACGGTCGCCACCACGGACAGGCTGGGCAGATCGACCACGGACACCGTGTCGTCGTAAGTGTTCGTCACCCACGCCCGCGTACCCGAGGGATCGATCACCACCCCGTGCGGACCGGCGCCGGTGCCGACCGCCCCGCGGATCGTCATCTCGGCTGTATCGATCACCGAGAGGGTGCTCCCGGGCTGCTGCCGGGTGCCCTGGTCTGCGGAGACCACGGTCTTCTCGTCCGGGGACAGGTACAGCTGCACGGGCGCGGCCGGCACCGGAGCGGCACCCACGACCAGGCGGGCAGCGAGATCCACCTTGACCACCGCGGCCGGCTCGGTGGTCCCGGCGTAGGCGAACCGTCCGTCGCCGGTGACCGCGACCTGAGCCGGGGCGGCGCCGACGGGTACCGCCCCGATGGCCCGATCGGCGGCCGGGTCGATCACGTGCACCACGCCGGCTGCGGTGTCGGCGACCACGATCACCGAGCCGCCGGCCGCGGGCCGCAGACCGTGCGGCATCCCGCCGAGCTCGATTCGCCCTGCCGGCTGCAGTCCGGGGGTCGCGAACACCGAGACCGTGCCGTTCCCCGCATCGGTGACGTACACCTTGCCGTTGGGTGCGTCGATCACGTGTGCCGGCGCTGCACCGGTGGGCGCGACGGCGCGCACCGCATAGGTGGCGGGATCGATCTCGATCACCCGGTCGTCACCGCTGACGGTGTACACGGTCGCACCGTCGCGCCCGACCTGAACATTGTGCGGGGAGTCCACCCCGGTCACGGTCGTCACCACCTCGTCGGTGGCCGCGTCCAGGACCGTGAGGCTGTTGCCGTCCTCGTCGGCGACCCACACCGACCCGGTCACAGGCCCGGGCGGGCCGGAGGTGGCCGCCGTCGAGGCCGGACCCGGGGTGGGACCGCTTTCCTCGGAACACCCTGCCAGCGCCACCGCCGTGAGAAAGACCGTGGCGGTCACCGCACTCCGGCGCCGACGTCGGGACCGAAGAGACGGTCGGGACGCAACCGGCTCACCGATGACGTTCACCTTGCACCTCCGGCAGCAGTTCGGGGACGGTCAATGGCGGTGACTGCCGGCTGAGGCCATCATCATCGCCATCATCGCCACGCAGACGACCGCGAACACGAGCCCGCCGACGCTCACATTTCCGGTCACTACCAGCACCCCGGCAATGATCAACATCGGTACGCAGCAGACGAGCATCATCCAGCGGTGACGGATCCGTCCCCCGGTGCCCGCCGGTTCCGTCGGGGGGTCGGAGGCCACCGATTCCCTGGGACGCCAGTCGTGTGCGTTCGTCTCGTTCATCGCGATTCCGTCCTCGACGACGTCGGCACGCAGCTGAACTCGTGGTACAGCGGCCAGTGTCCGATCGCTGCGGTGACCGGCAGGTCCACCCCGGCCGCCGGCGGCAGCACCGCCGGCACGACGGTCCATCCGGTGGCGCCGCCGAGGAACATCCGCCCCACGCGTTCGACTCCGGTGATGTTCACTCCCGGCGCGTCGACCATCTCGCCTCCTCGGATCGGCGATGTGCGGGTGGAAGTACCATGCCCACCGATGACTCTTCCGGTCCCGGTACGTGTTTCGGCTGGCGGTTCCGTGAAGATCGGTTGAAGATTCGGAGGTGGGCATCGCAGGTGGCCCGGACCCGTACCGGCCGATCCTGCGGTGCCAGTTGCTCAACCGCCGTGGTGTTCGCCGTGGTCGGCCGGAACGGTGGAGGTCGGCACCGGACTCGGTCCCGGCGCCGGATCGGGATCCGAGCGGCCGGTCAGGGCCGGTCCGATCACGAACGCCGACAACGCGAACATCACCGCGAACACCACCAGGGCGATCGTTGGGGCCTTCCAGGTGGCGAACCGCCGATACAGTCGGCGCAGCAACGGAATCGAGAGCACCACCCCGAGGGCGAAGAACAACAGGTTGCCCCCGGCTCCGGTGACCAGCGCGGCGCCGGCGATCAGGCCCACGTGATGCAGCACGTGCGGCACGAGCCCCATCACCGCGCCGAGGGTCGCGGACACGGCGTTCCAGGCTGCGGCCAGCGGACGCTTGTGTGACGGCAGGGCCGCCGAGGGGATACTCGTGGCTTCGGCGGTGCCGGGACGGTCACCGGGAGGAGTTGTCATACGCAGGCTCCGTTGTCTCCAGGCGCTTCTTCAGGCGCGGTAGGACAGGGTCGTCATCATCCCGGCTTCCTGGTGGTAGGCGTTGTGGCAGTGCAGGGCCCACTGGCCGGGGTTGTCGGCGTCGAACTCGATCTCCACGGTCTGCATCGGGCGCACCGTCACGGTGTCCTTGCGGGCTCCGCCGTCGACCAGGGCGAAGGTGTGGCCGTGCAGGTGCATCGGATGGAACATGTCGGACATGTTCCGCAGCCGCATCCGCACCCGTTGTCCCTCGGCGACGGTCAGCGGCGCGGCGTCGGGGAAGGTGGCGCCGTTGAGCATCCACCGGTACGGCATCATCGTGCCGCCCATGTCGACGCTCAGGTAGTTGTCGTGGGAGCGTCGGGGCAGGCGAACCTGCTCGGCCGGGGACAGGTCGGTACCGAGCAGCACCAGTCGATCCAGCTCGTCGGGCCGGGTATCGGTGGTGGCTGTCCCGGCGGCGGTGCGCACAACGGCCACCGCATGACCGGGTTTGCCTTCGGCGTCGGCGAAGAGCGGGAACACCCCGTCGGCGAGGGTGACCAGCACATCCAACCGTTCGCCCATGCCGAGCAACACCGCGTCGGTGTCGACCGGTGTCACAGGAAAGGCGTCGCTGTGGGTGACGGTCATCGCATGTCCGCCGAGCCCGACGCGAAAGGCGGTGTCCGAGGCGGCATTGACCAGCCGGATCCGCACCCGCTGTCCCGGCGCGGCGGTCAAGGTCACCGGGTCGACAGGGGTGCGGCCGTTGAGCAGGTAGTACGGGTAGTTCACATCGCCGGCGCCGCCGAGCAGGTCCGAGCGCATGCTCTCTGCACCCATCATCGAGCCCATGTCGCCCATCGCGCCGTGGTCCATCATCGAGCCCATCCCACCCGTGCGGGGGGCGGGCCGGCCGGGGGCCGGCATGCCGAGCTCGCGGGCGACATCCTCGGGGGTTCGACCGGTGCCGTCGACCCAGTCGTCGAGCACGACGACCCATTCGTCGTCGTAACCGCCTGGCTCGGCCGGATCGTCGATCACCACCACTCCGTACAGTCCGCGGTCGAGTTGCAGCCCGCTGTGCGAGTGGTAGAAGTAGGTGCCTGGGTGCGGGGCGGTGAATTCGTACGTGAACGACTCCCCGGCCGTGATGGGCTGCTGCGTGAGTCCCGGGACCCCGTCCATGTCGTTGCTCATCGCGATGCCGTGGAAGTGGATGCTGGTGTCGACGTCGAGCCGATTGTCGACCTGCACTCGCAGCAGATCTCCGGCTCCGGCTCGCAGCAGCGGACCGGGCAACGAGTCACCGTATCCCCAGGTCGACACCACCGCACCGCCGAGTTCGACCTGCACCGGCCGCGCTGTCACCTGCGCGGCGACCACCGTCTGCCCTGCGGTACGGCGCTGGGCCTCGAGCCGGCGCACCACCTCGGCACTCGGCCCGACCGGATCTCCCGCCACACCGGGGCGGGCGCAGCCGGTCAGCCCACCGAGGGCCATCGCCCCGGCGGCTGCGGACGCACCGAGCAGAAACGAACGGCGGGACATCTGCATCACACGATCTCCTGGATCGACTGGCGACGACAACGCACGACACGGGGTCGGCGCCACTCACGGTTGGGGACGCAGGGCCCGACGCCGGGCCCGGTACTCCTCGGCGTCGATCTCGCCCCGGGCGAACCGGTCGTCGAGGACGCGCAGTGGATCCCCCGATGTCGGGCGCGGTGGCTTACCGGTGCGGAACACTGCGGCGATGCCGAAGACCACCAGGGCCCAGAAACCGATCATCACCAGCCCCATGACCATCCAGCCGGCCCAGCCCATCGCACCCGTACCCCACATCACGGCTGCTCCCTTCTCGAAAGTCTCGCATCCGAGTCTGGGTGCGTTACCCGACGCCGGGGGTGGGGGTTCGATGAAGGTTCGCTGAAGAACGTCGCCACCAGCCTGCTGCGACGGCCACGATAGGACCATGGCCTCCGGTTCCGATCAGCTCGTCCCTGTACCCGCCGCGACCGCACCGGGCCCCCCGACCGGTCTGCGGGCGCTGGTCGTCGAAGACGAAATGGCGCTGGCCACGGTGGTAGGCACCTACCTCGAACGCGCCGGCTTCGAGATCACGCTCGTACACGACGGGCTCGCTGCCGTCGAGCGTGCCCGCCAGGTCGATCCGGATGTCGTGGTGCTCGATCTGGGGTTGCCGCGTCTGGACGGGATCGAGGTGTGCCGGCAGCTGCGCACGTTCTCCGATGCCTATGTCGTGATGCTCACCGCCCGCGCCGACGAGATCGACACCCTCGTGGGGCTCTCGGTCGGCGCCGACGACTACATGACCAAACCCTTCAGCCCCCGCGAACTCATCGCCCGCATCCAGGCAATGCTGCGTCGCCCCCGGCCCTCGACCGGCGACAGCATTGCGTCTGCGTCGTCCGGCGCCGACACCGGCCGCCGTACCTTCGGATCATTGACCCTCGATGCCGCCGGACGCGAGGTGTGGGTCGACGGCGTCCCGATCGCATTGACCCGCACCGAATTCGACATCCTCGCTGCGCTGTCGGCGCACCCCCACGTCGTGTTCACCCGGGCGCAGCTCATCACCGCGGTGTGGGGGCCGAGCTGGGTCGGTGACGAACACCTGGTCGACGTGCACATCGGGCATCTGCGTCGCAAGCTCGGTGACGACGCCACCCGCGGGGTGTTCGTCCGCACCGTGCGTGGGGTCGGATACCGCATGGGAGCCGGGCAATGACGACCCCACCCGCGGCCGCAGGACGGAGGTCCGGGCGTCGCAGTGCAGGCTTCGGCAGCCGACTACTGGCCGCGCAAGCGATCGTCGTCGTCGGCGGCGCAATCAGCGCCTGGCTGGTGGCCGCCGCCGTCGCCCCGGGACTGTTCCACAATCACCTCCAGCAGGCCGGTATCGAGCACGTCTCGACCGAGGCGGCGCACGTCGAGGAGGCGTTCACTTCGGCGATGATCATCTCGTTGGCCATCGCGCTGGTGGTCTCGGCGCTGATGGCGCTGGCGGTGAGCTGGTATTTCACCCGCAGGGTGCAGCGCTCGGTCACCGGCGTGGCCACCTCGGCCACCGAGATCGCCGGCGGCCACTACGACGTGCGTCTGCCCGGCCCCGGTCTCGGCCACGAGTTCGACCAGCTCGCCGAAACATTCAACAAGCTCGCCGATCGGCTGGACTCGGTGGAAACCACCCGGCGGCGCATGCTCTCGGATCTCGCGCACGAGATGCGCACCCCGCTGGCCACACTCGATGCCCACATCGAGGCCCTCGAAGACGGCATCCGGGTTCCCGACGCCGAGACCCTCGCGGTCCTACGGTCGAGCACTGCCCGGCTCGGACGGCTTGCCGAGGACATGGGCGCCGTCTCCCGTGCCGAAGAAGGCCGGCTGTCCGTCACGCCCGCGCGCACCGACACCCGCTCCCTCGTCGACGCCGCCGTCCGCGTCGCCGCCGACCGCTACGCCGCCAAGGGCGTTGCGCTTGTCGAAGACGTCGAGCACCCCGACGCGGTCACGGCCGACCCGGATCGGATCGGGCAGGTGCTGGGCAATCTGCTCGACAACGCCCTGCGGCACACGCCGACCGGGGGCACGGTCACCCTCGCCGCCACCACCGTCGACAGCGACGTCGAGATCACCGTTACAGACACCGGCGACGGCATCGCCCCCGAACACCTGAGACACCTGTTCGACCGGTTCTACCGTGCCGACCCCTCCCGTCGCCGGCAAGAAGGGGGCAGCGGCATCGGGTTGACCATCGCCCGCGCCCTGGTCGAGGCCCACGGCGGTACGCTGACCGCCTCCAGCGGCGGACCCGGAACCGGCGCCCGATTCACCGTGCGCCTGCCCGCCACCGCCGCCGCAGGTGCCCGCAGCACCGCGCGCACCATCCCTGCCCGCGGTACCGCGCAGGCCGGCACCAGCGGACGGGGGCGGCGATGAGGAAGCTCTCGCTCGACGCGCTCGCCCGGCACCTGGCCGCGCATGCCGCCACCGCATCCAGCGGTCGAAGTGCCGAAACCGTTTACGGTGGGCACGACCATGTGCTGCGGCAGACTCTGATGGTGTTGCAGGCCGGGCAGTCCACGGCCGAGCACGTCGGTCCCGGTGAGGCAACGGTGTACATCCTGCGCGGGCGGTTGCGGGTCGTCGCCGACCAGGCGAGCTGGGACGGGCGCGGCGGGGACCTGATCGCCCTGCCCCGCACCCGGCACCGGATCGACGCCGTCGCCGACACGGTCGCGCTGCTCACCGTTGCCAGCTACTGACCTGCCGGGTGGTTCAGAGCCCGGCGCCGGGCCGCGGTGTGCTTGCCGGGGCCCGGCGGAACAACCAGGCCGCCACCGCGGTGAGCCCGACCAGCCACCCCAACGCGGCCAGCAGCGGGCCGGCGGTGTCGAAGCTGTCGGTCAGCCCGCCGTCGAGGATCATCCGGGTCGCGCCGTAGCCGGGCAGCAGCTGCGCCCACTGCGGCGGCTGCGGACGAAGCATCGGACTCTGCCCGATCCCCAGATCCAGGAAGGGCACCAAGAACGCGATGAACACGCCGCCGACCCGCCCGAACAGCGGCCCGAGGCACACGCCCACCAGCCCGTAGGTCCATGCCAGCAGTAGATTCCCGGCCGCGTACAGGCCCCACTGACGGGCATCGAACACCGCGGCGGTGACCAGCAACGACGAGGCGGTCACCACCATCGCCGCCACCGCGATCACCGTCAACCGGACCGCCAGCAGCACCCCGGCGCCGAAGCCGGCCAGCGACAGTCGCCGATCACCGCTGCGCGCATCGAGCACCACGAACAACCCGGCCAGCGCCGACAGCGACGCAATCGCGATCGGAGTCATGGTCCCGGCATGCACGTCCGGCAGCCAGAACACCTCCGTCACCGCCTGTCCGTCCTCGACCAGGGAGAACATTCCGAACTCGGGGACGGTCATCGCCTTCGACAAGGCGATGAACACGATCGGCACCACCACCAGCAGCACCCACAGCACCGGATTGCGGCGCCAGTCCCGCAATCCCATGGTCAGACCGACCGAGAACCGGTCCGCCCGCCCACCCCGGCCGGTGCGCTTGCGGTGCCCGTGCAATCCCCCGACGGTGGCGGTGACCACCATCGCCCCGAGCAGCAGCGCCCCGGCCATCCACACCAGTGCCCATCCCAGGTCCCCGACCTTCCCGCCGTGTCGGGAAGGCACATCCACCATCCACAGCGTCACGAAGTGGGTGGGAAATCCGCGGGTGGCCACCCGCTGCGCCGAGCCGATCGCCGGCCCGAAGAACACGTCGACGATCCAAACGAACAGGATCAGCACGGTGCCGTTGACCGGGTTGCGCACCAGTGCCCCGACCATCGCCCCGATGGCCAGATAGATCACCGCGAACATCATCGTGCCCACCGTCACCCGCACCGGAGCATCGATTCCGACCCGCACCGCCAGCGCCAGCAACGCCACCGCCGAGACCAGCACCGCCAACACCACTCCGGTACCGAGCCGGGCCAGCACCAGCCGCCGTGCCGTCAGGCCCGCCGACACCAGTCGACGGTCCGCCGCGCGGGCGGCATTGATCTGGAAGTACATCGCGATCCCGGCCAGGAAACCCGCCGCCCACCCGGCCGTCGCCGTTTCCACCGCCGGGCCGCTCGCACCCCCGAGCAGCCGGGCCGCATCGGCCATCGCGCCGGCCGCAACGATCACGAACACCACCGGCACAACCACCAGCACCAGCAGATTCACCGGGTTGCGGGCGTAGTCGGCCAGGAACCGGCCGCTCAGCGCCCGGACATCGTCGACCGCGGACCGCGCGGTGGGGGTGAGGATCATCGCGGCACCGTCCGCCCCTCCCGCAGATCGACGATGCGATCGAACCGTTGCTCGTCCGCCACGAAATGACTGATGATCAGCACCGAGCGACCCGCCTGCTGACGCTGCGCCACGATCTCCCAGAACCGCAGATAGGTGTCCCAGTCGAACCCGGCATACGGCTCGTCCAGCAACAACACCTCCGGATCGGCCAGCAGCGCCAGCCCCAGGTTCAGTTTCGCCAGCGTCCCGCCGGACAACCGGTCGGCACGGGTACCGGCGTAGCGGTCGAACCCCAACGCGGTGTACAGGCGGCCGCGGGAGAGGTGCGCGGCCTCCGGACTCATCCGGTACGCCCGTCCGAACAACTCGAAGTGCTCGTCGCAGGTGAGCCGGTCGTAGACCACCGGCTGCTGCGGGCAATAGCCCAGTCGCCGCGGACGACGCACACTGCCGGCATCGGCCCGCAGATCCCCGACGAGAATCTTCATCAGCGTCGATTTGCCCGAGCCGTTCTCCCCCACCAACCCCACCACCTCGCCGGGGTGCAACTCCAGTTCCGCCCCGCGCAGCACCGCGGTGCGGTGCCGCCGCGGCCACCAGCCACGACCGAAACTCTTCTCGACCCCCTCTGCCGTCAGCAGCGGGGCCTGGGTCGAACCACCCGATCCACCTACGGATTCCGCAGAACCAGCTTCGGGTGCAGACATCTCTCACCTCGGAGGCATGCGCGCGCCACCGGCGCCTTCTCCGACCGCGGTTGCGGCGGGTTCACCCACCGTAGGTGTCCACTTCTGTAGTCGGGCACGAAATCCCGTGAAGATCTGTTGAAGAAGCTCATCCGATACCGGTGCTGCCCACCGCTACCGGCTGGCGCCGAGCCGGGAATCCGACTCGGTCCGCTACGCAGGTGGGCTGCGACAAAGCTTCGCTAGGGCAGCAGGCCCTGCCGACGGGCCTCGACGACCGCCTCGTGCCGGCTGCCCACCTCGAGCTTGCCCATCAGGTTGCGCATGTAGCTCTTGACGGTCTCCACACTCAGCGCCAGCCGCTCGGCGATCTCGGCGTTGCGGCACCCGAGCGCCACGTACGCCAGCACATCCCGCTCCCGCGCCGACAGCCGCACCGCCGGTGCCGCATTGCCGCCGGTCAGTGTCCGCAGCTTCTCCTCGACCTCACGCAGGCGCGCTTCGATCGCCGGGTCGGACGTCTGTGCCGCGATCTCCCGCAGGGCCAGGTAGCTCTCGGTGATGCCCTCCGACACCGCCGCGGACACGGCCGGCGGGGCGGCGGCACGGGCGTTGTCGATGAGAGCGACCCGCCGGTCCACCTCGTCGCGGATCTCGATCTCGCGGGCGAGGGTGCGGGCCGAGCGCAGCACCTGCTCGACGACGACGTCGCCGATGGGCAGGTTGGTGCGCAGGCCGCCGTACAGGGCGGCGCGGGTGCGGCGGCGCACCACCACCGGCACGGCGAGCAGCGACTCGATGCCCTCCCCCGCGACCTCGCGGTCGTACTCGTGGGAGATCTGGCGGGAGTTGAAGTAGTCCGACACCGCGCCGGGCCGCTGCTCGGCGACCACCTTGCCGCCGAGCCCGCACTCGGAGCTGATCACCAGGTCGCGGAGGATGCCGCTGCGCGTGCCGACGAACCCGGACAGGAGCATGTCCCCGCCGTGCACGGTGCCGCCGAACAGCACGGGCATCCCCGTGGAGGTCTGCAGCCGGCGCAGCTCGGCGCGCAGCGCGTCCTCGTCGCTCGGCCGCAGCTGCGCGTGCCGGCCCGGTCGCGTCGGCGCAGCAGTCGACGTCCCGAGCTTCTCCGACACAGAACTCACCGGAACCACCTCCGAGACCACGAATACCCACTTCGGAGGGTAGCGGGGGATCTCCCGTGACCCATAACCTCCACCCGTTCCGGTGTTGCAGCGATCACAATGGCGTACACCGACCGAGTGCCGAAGTTCCGGAGGTATCCGTGTCCACCCCGTCGTCCACCCTCACGTCCAGCTCCGCCGCCCGAACGGCGAACCACACCCCGCTCAGCCCGCTGCGGTTCCTCGAACGGTCGTCGTCCGTGTTCCCGGATCGCACCGCGATCATCCACGGCGACCGCCGCTACACGTACGCACAGTTCGCCGACGAGGCACAGCGCTTCGCACGGGTTCTGCGCAGCCGCATCCAGCCCGGCGACCGGGTGGCGTTCCTGGCGCCGAACGTGCCGGAACTTCTCATCGCGCACTTCGCGGTGCCGCTCGCCGGTGGCGTGCTCATCGCGCTGAACTCCCGGCTGGCCGGACCCGAGCTCGAGTACATCCTCGGTCACGCCGAAGCGTCGCTGCTGTTCGTCGACTCGGAGTTCGTCGGCTCGGTCGCGGGCGTCGCGGACAGCGTGCCGTCGCTGACCGAGGTCGTGGAGGTGCCGGATTCGACGGTTCCGTACCCGGACGTTCCGGCCGGGATCGTCACCGCCCGGTACGACGAGTTCCTCGCCGCCGCCGACGGCCTCGACGACACCCCGCTGCACTGGGGCGTCGACGACGAGGAACAGGTCATCACCCTGAACTACACGTCGGGCACCACCGGCAAGCCGAAGGGCGTGATGTACACGCATCGCGGCGCGTATCTCAATTCCTTCGGCGAGACGTTCCACAACGCGTTCGACGGGAAGACGCAGTACCTGTGGACCCTGCCGATGTTCCACTGCAACGGGTGGTGCACGCCGTGGGCGGTGACGGCGGCGGGCGGTACACACATCTGCCTGCGCGCCGTGCGGGCCGACGCCATCTGGGACGCAATCGACAACCTCGGGGTCACCAACCTGTGCGGCGCTCCGGCGGTGTGCTCGACCATCGCCGAAGCCCCGCAGGCCCACCGGTTGGACCGGCCGCTGCGGATCACCACGGCGGGCGCGCCGCCGTCGCCGACGGTGATCGCACAGCTCGAGAAGATCGGTGTGACCGTGGTGCACGTGTACGGCCTGACCGAGGTCTACGGGCCGTACACGATCTGCGAGTACCAGGACTCGTGGGACGACAAGCCCGCCGAGGAACGCGCGGCGCTGCTGTCGCGTCAGGGCGTGGGCATGCTGCAGGCGGAGAACGCGCGGGTCGTCGACGCGAACATGAACGACGTGCCCGCCGACGGGCAGACGATGGGCGAGATCGTGCTGCGTGGCAACAACGTCATGGCGGGCTACTTCAAGGATCCGGAAGCCACGACGAAGGCGTTCGAGGGCGGCTGGTTCCACACCGGCGACCTGGGCGTGATGTACCCGGACGGCTACATCCAGCTCAAGGACCGCGCGAAGGACATCATCATCTCCGGGGGCGAGAACATCTCCACCGTGGAGGTCGAGCAGGCCATCGTGAGCCACCCGGCCGTGCTGGACGTCGCGGTGGTGGGCGTGCCCGACGAGAAGTGGGGCGAGCGGCCCAAGGCGTTCGTGATCCTGAAGAAGGACGAGACCGTCACGGCCGAGGAACTCATCTCCTACACCCGCACGTTGCTCGCCGGGTACAAGGTGCCGCGGGAGATCGTGTTCCCGCTGGACCTGCCGCGCACGCCGACCGGCAAGATCCTCAAGTTCGAGCTGCGGGCCGCGCACTCGCCGCAGGCCTGAGGCCGGCCGCGCCGCAAGGATCGGCGGCGCGGCCGTTTCGACTTCGATGCGGCGGATTGGATACTGACAACCATGGCACTCGGTCCCGACTCCACCCGCCGCATCGACGCGACCGGCCCCGATCCCGCCCAGTTCCGGGTGCACGTGGTGACGCAGGCGATCCGCCTGTTCTCCGAGTACGGCTACGAGTCGACCACCGTCGAGCAGATCGCGTCGGCCGCGGGGGTCTCGCGCCGGACCTTCTTCCGGCAGTTCCGCTCGAAGGAGGACGTGATCTTCGCCGATCACGAGTCGCTGCTCGAGCAGGTCGCGCGGTACCTGTCGGGGCATTTCGCGGATCCGTGGGCGGCCACCGCCGAGGCCGCGGAGCTGGTGTTCGGGCACTTCCGGGACAAGCGGGAGCTTGCGGTGTGGCGGTACCGGGTGGTGCAGCGGGTGCCCGCGCTGCGTGAGCGGGAGCTGGTCACGACGTACCGCTACGAGCGGCTGTTCACCGACTACCTGCGTTCCGCCGTGCCGTCGGAGTCGGGGGTGCGGATCGTCAGCTTCGCGGCCGCGATGACCGCGACGCACAACTTCCTGCTGCGCGCGATGATCCGCGGCGACGAGTCCGCGACGGCGGAGGAACTGCGCCGCGCGCTGCTCGAGGTGCGACGGTCGTTCGGTGTCGCACCGGGACAGGGCGGGGCCCCCGAGGCCACGCCCGCCACCGGCGAGCGGGCGATCACGGTCGTCACCTATCCGCCGGGTACCCCGCCTGCGGAGGTCGCCCGCCGGGTGCAGGCGCAGCTCGAGGGGACACCGGACTGACGTCGCGGGGGACAACCGACCAGCACAGCCATTGACTTGGCACTGAGTGCCGTGCTTCACTTGATGCAATTTCATGACGTCGCGCGCCCTACGTCCGCTAGGGTGAAGGCGACACCAACTCAGATACTGGCACTGCGTGCCGATAGGAGTCCGCCGTCATGGCCTTCAACCCGGAGTTCGGTCTGTTCAAGCTGAACGAGGAGCACGACGAGCTTCGCGCCGCGATCCGCGCGCTGGCCGAGAAGGAGATCGCGCCCTTCGCCAAGGACGTCGACGAGAACTCCCGCTTCCCGCAGGAGGCGCTCGACGCCCTCAACAAGTCCGGCCTGAACGCGATCCACGTCCCCACGGAGTACGGCGGCGACGGCGCCGACTCCGTCGCCACCTGCATCGTCATCGAGGAGGTCGCGCGCGTCTGCGGTTCGTCCTCGCTGATCCCGGCCGTGAACAAGCTCGGCACCATGGGCCTGATCCTGTCCGGCTCCGAGGAGCTCAAGCAGAAGGTCCTGCCCGACCTGGTCAAGGGCGAGATGGCGTCGTACGCGCTGTCCGAGCGGGAGGCCGGCTCCGACGCCGCGGGCATGCGTACCCGTGCCAAGGCCGACGGCGACGACTGGATCCTCAACGGCTCGAAGTGCTGGATCACCAACGGCGGCAAGTCCAGCTGGTACACCGTCATGGCCGTGACCGACCCCGACAAGGGCGCCAACGGCATCTCCGCCTTCATGGTCCACAAGGACGACGAGGGCTTCGTGGTCGGTCCCAAGGAGAAGAAGCTCGGCATCAAGGGCTCCCCGACCGCCGAGCTGTACTTCGAGAACTGCCGCATCCCCGGCGACCGCATCATCGGCGAGCCCGGCACCGGCTTCAAGACCGCCCTCGCCACGCTGGACCACACCCGGCCCACCATCGGTGCGCAGGCCGTGGGCCTGGCCCAGGGCGCGCTCGACGCGGCGATCGCCTACACCAAGGACCGCAAGCAGTTCGGCAAGCCGATCTCCGACTTCCAGGGCGTGCAGTTCATGCTCGCCGACATGGCCATGAAGGTCGAGGCCGCACGCCTGATGGTGTACACCTCGGCGGCACGCGCCGAGCGCGGCGAGCCGAACCTCGGCTTCATCTCCTCCGCCGCCAAGTGCTTCGCGTCCGACGTCGCGATGGAGGTCACCACCGACGCCGTGCAGTTGTTCGGCGGCGCCGGATACACCACCGACTTCCCGGTCGAGCGCATGATGCGCGACGCCAAGATCACCCAGATCTACGAGGGCACCAACCAGATCCAGCGGGTCGTCATGTCCCGCGCGCTGCTGCGCTGACCCCGCGGCAGTAAGTTCACCCTGGTCCAACCTTCGTAACGAGGAGAATCCCCCGTGGCAGTGGAATTGATCGGCGTGGTCGGTGGCGGCACGATGGGTGCCGGCATCGCCGAGGTGTGCGCCAAGGCCGGCAGCGACGTCATCGTGCTCGAGACCAGCGAGGAATTCGCCGAGGCGGCACGCAAGCGTGTCGCCGGCTCGATCGGCAAGGGCGTCGCCCGCGGCAAGATCACGCAGGAGGAGGCCGACGCCGCCGTCGCGCGGGTCCGCGTCACCACCGACGTCACCGATCTCGCCGACCGTGATCTCGTCATCGAGGCGGCGCCCGAGATCGAGTCGCTCAAGGTCGACATCTTCACCAAGCTCGACGCGGTCGTGAAGCCGTCCGGCATCCTGGCGACCAACACCTCGTCGCTGCCGGTGATCAAGATGGCCCAGGCGACGTCGCGTCCGGGTCAGGTCGTGGGTGTGCACTTCTTCAACCCGGTGCCGGTGATGCCGCTGGTGGAGATCATCTCGGCGCTGACCACCGAGGAGGAGACGGCGAACGCCGTCTTCGACTACGTCAAGAACACCCTCGGCAAGACGACGGTCCGCGCCGGCGACCGCGCGGGCTTCATCGTCAACGCGCTGCTGATCCCGTACCTGACCTCCGCCGTGCGGATGCTCGAGTCGGGCTATGCGACGAAGGAAGACATCGACGCCGCGATGAAGGGCGGCTGCGGCTACCCGATGGGTCCGCTCACCCTCATCGACACCGTCGGCCTCGACGTCACGCTCAACGCCGCCCAGTCGCTGTACGACGAGTTCGCCGAGCCGCACTACGCGCCGCCGGCGCTGCTGCGCCGCATGGTCGACGCCGGCCGTCTCGGCCGCAAGACCGGCCAGGGCTTCTACAGCTACAACTGAGCCTCACACCGCGGACCCCCGTCGAGTTCTCGGCGGGGGTCCGTGCCGTCGTCGTCCCCGCGCGGGGTGGTGCTGTATGCGCCCGTAAATGCCCGCGCGACAAGGTTTTGCGCGCGCAAGTGCACGGCCGGGCCTAGGCCGGCGGCGCCTCCTGCTGCGACCCGGCGATGCGGTCCTCCATGCGCCGGTGCAGGGCGCCGATCCGCGAGTCGAGGTCGCGGGCACGCTCGGCTGCCGCGCCCAGCTCGTCGAGCATCTCCGGAGGCAGGTGATCGGCGAATCCGGTGCGCAGCCGGGTCGCCACGAACTCCCACGATTCCATGATCCCGGTGCGGATCTGCACTTCGACGCGCACCGCGCGCACGCCGTCCGACCGTGCCACCGGAACCTCCACGACGAGGCACAGACCCCGGTATCCGTCGGGACCCGCGCGTCTGATGTAGTCCCGCGCCTCCACCACCCGCACGTCCCGCCGGACGGCGAGCAGATCCCGCAGCCGGTACACGTCGGCGTTCACTCCGCACGTGATGCGGATTCCGGCGAGCCCGGCCGACGGCGCGGCAGCGGCTGTCCACGACTCGACGTGTTCGACGGGGTCGTAGCCGTGACGATCGACGAACTCGTCCCGCACGATTCCGACCTTGGTCCGCAAGTCCTCCAGGGCGAACCCGCCGGACCTGCCGACACCGGCCGGATCCCGTCGGGGGCTGTCAGTCCGCTCGGGTCCGATCCCCGTCATCGCCAGCCTCCTCGACGCGCGTCTGCGGATTCGCCGGCCCTGCGCGACGACCGTCGCGCAGCACCTGCCGCAACGTCCGCGGCGATACGCCCGCCTCGCGGCGAGCCTTGCCGCGGGTGACGAGCACCCCGACGATCGCCACGATCCACACGGGATACTGCGCCAGCCAGGCGACCCGGAACGCCTCGAAGGTGTAACCACCGAGACGCTGCAGGATCACCCCCATCGCCTGGATCACCAGCAGGGACGCCAGGAATCCGCCGATGTTGACCATGCCCTGGGCGGTGCCGAGCGCGGTGCTCGGGTTGAATGTCCGCGCATAGTCGAATCCGATCATAGACCCGGGCCCGCCGACCGAGATGATCACGATCAGCAGGACGAGCAGCCACATCGGGGCCGGCGCCGGCAACAGCAGCACGATCGTCCACATCACCGCGTTGCTCACCATGATCGACAGCACCAGCCACGAGCGGTGCAGCGGGAAGCGGCCGCTGAGGATCCCGAGCACCGGGCCGGCCGCGATCGCCGACACCACGGAGAGGGTGAGCAGCGAACCGGCGGCGGCCGCGGACAGTCCCTGCGCCGACTGGAGATACGGCATGCCCCACAACAACGCGAACGTGGTGATGGAGAACTGGGTCCCCATGTGGGTGAAGAACCCGAGCCGCGTCCCCGGCCGGCGCCACACCACCCCGAGCTGCCCGAGCACCTGCCGCATCCCCGCAGCCTGGGTCCGCACGACCACGCCGGGCGGTGCATCGCGCACCACGGCCACGGCGAGCACGCACGCGAGCACCCCCAGAGCGGCAGCGCTCGCGAAGGCCGCGCTCCACCCCGATCCGTTCAGGATCAGCACGAAGGGCAGCGCCGAGAGCACCTGCCCCAGTTGCCCGAGGATGCCCGTGAGCTGGGAGACCAGCGGCACCCGTCGCACGTCGAACCACACCGGCACCAGTCGGAGCACCGAGATGAACGTGAGCGCGTCGCCCGCGCCGACGAAGACTCGGGCCGCATAGGCGGCGGGCAGGGATTCGGTGAACGCCAGCACCAGCTGCGCCGACGCCATGATCGCCGCACCCGAGGCGATCATCACCCGCGAACCGAACCGGTCGAGCAACACCCCGGCCGGGATCTGCATGCTCGCGTACACCACGATCTGCAGGACCACGAATCCGGAGAGCACGGCCGGAGTGATGTCGAAACGTTCGGTGGCGGCGAGACCGGACACGCCGAACGACGTGCGATGCATGACGGCCACGACATAGGCGAAGACACCCACGCCCCACACCCACCACACCCGTTTCATGATGAAACGACCCTACGCGGCGAGGCGTCTACCCGCCGGTAGTCACTCCCGGCCCCACGACACCCAGGTCGGGTCCGCGGCCCGCCCGCCCACGACGGTGTCGGCGAGGGCGTCGAGCCGGACGAGCTGCTCGTCGGTGAGCCGCACGTCGAGTGCCCCGGCGTTCTCGGTGACGCGCGCGGCGTAGCGGCTGCCCGGGATCGCGATCGACGGCAACCCGAACTGCCGCGCCCTGGCGTCGAGCCACGCCAGCGCCACCTGGGCGACGGTCGCCTCCGCCTCGTCCGCGACCGCGCGCACCGCGGCGCGCACCTGCAGGTTGGCGGGCAGCGCCTCGGCGTCGAACCGGGGGAAACGCCGGCGCAGATCCCGGTCGCCGATCTGTCCGGCGTCGAAGTCGTCGGTGAGCAGACCCCGGCTGACCGGCGAGTACGGCACGAATCCGATGCCCAGCTCGGCGGCCGTCGGCACGACGTTCTTCTCGACGTCACGGGAGACGATGCTCCATTCGGACTGGATCGCGGCGATCGGGTGCACGGCGTGCGCGCGCCGCAACTCGTCGCCGGTGGCCTCGGACAGGCCGATGTGCCGGATCTTGCCCGCCTGCACCAGCTCGGCGAGGGCGCCGACGGTGTCCTCGATCGGGACGGTCGGGTCCACGCGGTGCAGGTAGTACAGGTCGACGCTGTCCACCCCGAGCCGGCTCAGGGACTCGTCGATCGCCCGCTTCGCGTATTCGGGGCGGCCGTCGATACCGCGGTTGCCGGTACCCAGCGCGCCGACCAGGCCGAATTTGGTGGCCACCTGCACCTCGTCGCCGCGATCCTTCAGCAGCTTCCCGACGACCCGCTCGCTGGTGCCGTCGCCGTAGACGTCGGCGGTGTCGACGAACGTGATGCCGAGATCGACCGCGTGATGCAGCGTGGCGAGGGCCTCGTCGAGGTCGACCGGGCCGTAGGCGGGCGAGACGGACATCGCGCCGTATCCCTGGGCACTGACGGTCAGGCCGGGCGCGAGGGCGACGGTGGGGACGGGCATGAATTCTCCAGTGCATGTCGGACGAGCGGGAGGCGCGCCGGGCGCGCCTGCTCGATCCTTCCGAACATCGGCATCCGGCGCACGTCCGGGAAACCCGGTGCCGTCGCCACCACCCGCCTACGCTGAATCCATGTCGTACGACTGGCTCGAATTGCAGCGCATCGCCCGGCAGGGTTTCGAGAACCGGCTCTCGGCGGTCACCGACTGGTCCGCCCCCACCCCCGACACCGAATGGGACGTCGCCACGCTGGTCCGGCATGTGGTGGACGAGCAACGGTGGGTGCCGCCCCTCCTCGCCGGAAAGACGATCGCCGAGGCGGAGGCCGACCTCGTCCCCCTCGGCGACGACCTGTCGGCCGAGTGGGACCGGCACGCGGTCGACGCGTCCGTCGCGTGGGCGTCCACCGATCCGGACAGACAGGTACACCTGTCGTACGGGATGGTCCCCGCGCGGGACTATCTGCGACAGCAGGTGGGCGACATCGCGATCCACACCTGGGATCTGGCGCGGGCCGTCGGCGCCGACGAGACCCTCGACCCCGACCTGGTGACGGCCGTCTGGGAGGACCTGCAGCCACAGCGCGAGATGCTGGGTGCGAGCGGGCTGTTCGCGCCGCCGGTGCCGATGCCCGACGACGCGCCCCTGCAGGACCGGTTGCTGGCGCTGACCGGGCGCGACCCCCGGCCGGGAGGAACGCGATGAGCAGGGCGACCGAGCCGGACATCAAGCCCCGCAGCCGCGACGTCACCGACGGCCTCGAGAAGACCGCCGCACGCGGCATGCTCCGTGCGGTCGGCATGGGCGACGACGACTGGGACAAGCCGCAGATCGGGGTGGCCTCGTCGTGGAACGAGATCACCCCGTGCAACCTGTCGCTGGACCGGCTGGCGCAGGCGGTCAAGGACGGCGTGCACGCCGCCGGCGGCTACCCGCTCGAGTTCGGCACGATCTCCGTCTCCGACGGCATCTCGATGGGCCACGAGGGGATGCACTTCTCGCTGGTCTCACGCGAGGTGATCGCCGACAGCGTGGAGACCGTCATGCAGGCGGAGCGGCTCGACGGGTCGGTGCTGCTCGCCGGGTGCGACAAGTCCCTGCCCGGGATGCTGATGGCCGCCGCGCGTCTCGACCTGGCGGCCGTGTTCCTGTATGCGGGGTCGATCCTGCCGGGCGTCGCGAAGCTGTCCGACGGATCCGAACGCGACGTGACGATCATCGACGCCTTCGAGGCGGTCGGCGCGTGTGCCCGGGGGCTGATGAGCCGGGAGGACGTCGACGCGATCGAGCGGGCCATCTGCCCCGGCGAGGGCGCGTGCGGCGGCATGTACACGGCGAACACGATGGCCAGCGCGGCCGAGGCGCTCGGTATGTCGCTGCCGGGCAGCGCGGCGCCGCCGGCGACGGACCGCCGCCGCGACGGATATGCCCGCCGCAGCGGCCAGGCCGTGGTGAACCTGCTGCGCCGCGGCATCACCGCTTCCGACATCCTCACGAAGGAGGCGTTCGAAAATGCGATCGCCGTGGTGATGGCGTTCGGTGGGTCGACCAACGCGGTGCTGCACCTGCTGGCGATCGCGCACGAGGCGCGGGTCGAGCTGACGCTGGACGATTTCTCCCGCATCGGTGCGCGCGTCCCGCACCTGGCCGACGTCAAGCCGTTCGGCCGGCACGTGATGCAGGACGTCGACCGCATCGGCGGCGTGCCGGTGATCATGAAGGCGCTGCTCGATGCGGGTCTGCTGCACGGTGACTGCCTCACCGTCACGGGGCGGACCGTCGCCGAGAACTTGGCCGAGATCGCCCCGCCCGATCCGGACGGCAAGGTGCTGCGCGCCCTGGGTGAGCCCATCCATCCCACGGGTGGCATCACGATCCTGAAGGGCAGTCTCGCCCCGGGCGGGGCGGTGGTGAAGTCCGCCGGTTTCGACGAGTCGGTGTTCGAGGGCACCGCCCGGGTCTTCGAGCGCGAGCGGGCGGCGATGGATGCCCTCGAGGACGGCACGATCACGGCGGGCGACGTGGTGGTGATCCGGTACGAGGGCCCGAAGGGTGGGCCGGGAATGCGGGAGATGCTCGCCATCACCGGCGCGATCAAGGGCGCCGGGCTCGGCAAGGACGTGCTGCTGCTCACCGACGGCCGGTTCTCCGGGGGCACGACGGGCCTGTGCGTCGGGCACGTGGCGCCGGAAGCCGTGGACGGCGGCCCGATCGCGTTCGTCCGCGACGGCGACCCGATCCGGCTCGACGTCGCGAACGGCACCCTGGACGTGCTGGTCGACGAGGACGAACTCGCGTCCCGCCGGCAGGGGTGGGAGCCGCTGCCTCCCCGCTACACGCGCGGGGTGCTGGCCAAGTACACGAAGCTGGTCGGTTCGGCGTCGGGCGGGGCGGTCTGCGGCTGACCCGATTCGCGGATCCGCCGGGACGGTGGCGAATCGTCCTGCGTGACGGCGCCCTACCGATCGAGGCCGAGGTCGACTTTCCGGCCGTCGAGGGCGCCCCGCAGGTTCGCCTGGTCGGCCAGGTCTTCGGCCAGGAATTCCCGGAGCAGGTCCACCGCCTGCACGATCTTCCGGCTGCGCAGCGAGTAGAAGACGTTGTTGCCGGAACGTCGCGCGTTCACGATCCCGCGCTCGCGGAGAACGGACAGGTGCTGGCTGGCGTTGGACTGGCTGAAGCCCAGCGCCTCGCACAGGTCACCGACGCTGAGTTCACCGTCCCGGAGTTCGTTGATGATGAGCAGTCGCTTGGGGTCGGCGATGGCCTTGCAGACTCGGGCGTGGAGTTCCTGCAACTGTGCCGCGATGTCTTGTTCCATCACTCCTCCGAACGTCGGGTGCCGAGTATAGGTGTGCCGGTCGGGGGGCAGCGGCGTCCCGGATCGCGGCCGGGGCGCGAGCGCGGCGAGCGTGATGGTGTCGTCGGCGGCCGTGCCGCTCAGTGGGTGGCCTTCAGGGAGGTCGAGGCCGCGCATTGGTTGCGGCCGACGTCGAGGACGTCGATCTCGTCGTCGGCGGGAGCGAGTTGTCCGGCGTTCACGCGGCGGATCGTCTCGTAGGTGTCCGGGGCGGCGGGCAGCGAGTTCACGATCTGCTCGACGAAGCGCTCGAGGGCGTGCTCGTTCAGCAGTGTGGCGGTGAAGATCTCTTCGAGCGTGGTGACGACCAGTCCGTCGGCGTTGATCTCCTCGTTGCTCGACCAGTGGGCCGGGGCGATCGTCGTTCGCGGGTCGAGGGGCCGCAGCCTGTCGTGCACGCTGCGGAACAGATCCCGCGCCAGCTCCTCGGCCCGGCCGGTCAGGTCGGGCCGGCCGAGGCCCCGGACGAAGACGGTGTCGCCGACGAGCAGGACCGATTCGCTGATCAGCAGTGCCGTCGTGCCGGGAGTGTGGCCCGGCAGGTGCATGGTCATGGCCCGGACGGCGGCGGATCCCAGGTCGAGTTCGTCGCCCTCCTTCAGCGGCCGGTTGGGGAACGGGACGATGCCGCCGGCGTCCTCCGGCGGCAGGTGATACTCCGCATCGAGCCGGGCCGCCAGCGCCGGGCCACCACTGACGTGGTCCGCGTGCACGTGGGTGTCCACGACGTGCACGATCGAAACATCTTGTTTTCGAGCGAGTTCCAGGTATGCCTCGGTCGACCTGGCGGGGTCGACGACGATGCCGCGGCCGCCGGGCACGCCGACGAGGTACGACAGGCAGGCCTTCGCCGGGCGCTGGAACTGCCAGATGCGCACGTCGCCGGGCAGTCCGGCGATCTCGACGGGAACGAGGAGCCGGTTCCACGCGTCGGTACCGCCCTCGAGGGAACGGGTGCGCAGGCCCAGCGTCTCGAATTCCTCGGCGACCAGTTCGGAGCCGTTGCCCTGCCCGCAGACGACGACGGCACCCGACCGCGTGGCGGCGGCCTGTTCCTCGAGCTCTTCCATCACCCGATAGACCGGGACGTGGCGAGTGGGAACGGGCCGGGGTCCTTCGATCCTGCCGGCCCGGAAATCCTCGGTGCTGCGGATGTCGAGGATCTCGGGAACGGTGCCCGCCCGGAGCTCGAGAAACAGCTCCGAGGCGGTGACGGTATCGGCCACGTGTCCTCCCAGGGACGAAACGGGCGGGTGGTCCGCACACCGGGAGGGCGACTTTCCGAACCATCTTGCGGTATGCGCATACACGAATGTAGTGTCCTGGATCACATATCGCAACACTCCGCGCGAAGGCCGGACAAGGCCTCCCCGGCAACCACGAAAGGGGCCGGCGCATGTCGGACAACCCGCAGCGTGACGTCGACGACGAGAGCATGACGATCGTGGCCTGGAGCGGCGATCTGGACAGGATGTGGCCGGCGCTGATCCTGGGCTCCACCGGTGCCGCCTACGGAATGTCCACCACGATCTTCTTCACCTTCTGGGGACTGTTCCCCCTGGTGCGCGACGACGTCCGGATCACCGGGACCGACGCGATGACCAAGGCGCTGGCCGGCATGAACCGGCCCGGGATGCAGCACATGAAACTGTCCAAGCTCCACCTGGGTGGCGCCGGCCCGTGGATGATGAAAAAGCTTGCCCGCCAGAAGAATGTGGCCCATCCCGCCGAGCTGGTCGAGATGTGCACCGAAATGGGGGTGAACCTGTGGCCGTGCGAGATGAGCATGGACCTGCTCGGTGTGCGCCACGACCAGCTCATCGAGGGCGTCGGCGAGCCCGTCGGTGCAGCCACCGCCCTCTCCGCCATGAGCAGGTCCCAGATCAGCCTGTTCATCTGATCCGTTCCCGACACAGGAGCCGACCGTGGACTACCAGATCGACGTCGTCGTCGACGCCAAGGGACAGAAGTGCCCGATGCCGGTGCTGCTCGCCTCGCGCGCGATCAAGAAGCTCGAGTCGGGGCAGATCCTGCTCGTCGAGGCCACCGACGGCGGATCGAGACGCGACATCCCCTCGTGGGCGAACGACACGGGAAACGAACTGCTGGACAACAACAGCGAAGACGGCATCCACCGCTACCTCATCCGGAAGAAGTGATTCGGTGCGCTACGGCTTCGCGATCGACCAGCGCACGTGCATCGGCTGCCACGCCTGCACGGTCGCCTGCAAGACTGAACACGAGGTGCCGCTCGGCCAGTTCCGTACGTGGGTGAAGTACGTCGACTCCGGCGAGTTTCCGAACACCACAAGATCTTTCGGTGTGATGCGGTGCAACCACTGTACCGATGCGCCGTGCGTGAAGATCTGCCCCACCGGAGCGCTGTTCAAGCGCGACGACGGGATCGTCGACTTCGACAACGAGCGCTGCATCGGGTGCAAGAGCTGCATGCAGGCGTGCCCCTACGACGCGATCTACATCGATCAGGACACCCACACCGCGGCGAAGTGCAACATGTGCGCGCATCGTATCGACAACGAGATGGAGCCTGCCTGCGTCGTGGTGTGCCCCACCCACTCGATCTGGGTCGGTGACCTCGACGATCCGACGAGCGGCATCGCCACCCTGGTCAGCACGCAGCAGACCACCGTGCGTTCCCCGGAGCAGAACACCGGGCCGAACGTCTTCTATCTCGGTGCCGACCGGGCGGTCCTCGATCCGTTGGCCGCGCCGGTCGCCGACACCTACATCTGGGCGGAGCCGGACGCGCACCGCCGCGAGACCGCCGCCGACCTGCCCAGGGATCGCACGACCAAGGCGCGCACCACGCTGAACACGGCCCATCCGCGGCCGTGGGGATGGCGCGTGACGACCTACCTGTGGACCAAGGCCGTCGGAGCCGGCGCCCTCGCCGTCGCAGGGCTGGCCCACCTCCTCGGCATCGACCTGGGGTGGCTGGGCGACTACGCGGCCCCCGTGGTGGCCATGGCGGGCGCGGCGCTCACCGGAGTGCTGTTGATCTGGGACCTGAAGCGGCCCGAGCGTTTTCTCTACATCTTCCTCAAATCCAACTGGTCCTCGTGGCTCGTGTGGGGCGCGTACGCGCTGGCCGCCTTCGGCGGTGTCGCCGCCCTGTGGGTCCTCGCCAGCCTGCTCGAATCAAGCTGGGCGACAACGGTACTCGCCTGGGCCGCCCTCGCCTCCGGCGCGCTCGTCGCCGGCTACACCGGGTTCCTCTTCGGGCAGGCCGAGGGGCGCGACCTGTGGCAGTCACCGCTGTTGTTCTGGCACCTGCTGGTCCAGGC
The DNA here is from genome assembly GCF_016804345.1 of Rhodococcus ruber. Classification (NCBI taxonomy): domain Bacteria; kingdom Bacillati; phylum Actinomycetota; class Actinomycetes; order Mycobacteriales; family Nocardiaceae; genus Rhodococcus; species Rhodococcus ruber. The sequence goes on from NZ_CP044211.1 coordinate 5,280,623, forward strand.
CGCCATGGTCGGGACCGGGGCACTGCTCGTCCTCGCGCCGTTCGCGGGTCTCACCGACGGTGCGGTCGCCTTCCTCGTCCGCGTCTTCGTGATCTCGACCGTGCTGCATCTGCTGATGCTGGGCATCGAGTACTCCGGCAGGCATGCGAGCCGGCAGGCGACCGTCGCCGCGCACATCGTCACCCGAGGCCGCTACGCCCGGCTGTTCCGGCTGGGGGCGATCGCCCCGGCAGTGGTGGCGGCCGCGCTGGCCGCCCCGTCGTGGAACGGCTCCGCCGGTGCCGTCCTCCTGATTGCCGCCGGTCTGCTGACGCAGGTCGCGCTGCTGGCCTACGAGACGGTGTTCGTCCGGGCGGGTCAGGATCCGCCGCTGTCGTGAGGGGCCCACCGGGCACCCGCCCATCCATCCGAAGGGAACTGCCATGACTGCCGAGACGGAGCGCATCGCGGCCGAGCCGGAACACATCGCGGCCGAGCCGGTGCTGCCCGGTCAGCGCACGCACGAGCGGCTGCGGAACTTTCCTCCGGTCGAGAACTGGGACCATCACGTCGAATACGACGCCAAGGCCCACCCTCGTAAGGTTCCGCACGAGTACATGCTGGTGCCCACCACCTGCTTCAACTGCGAATCGGCATGCGGTCTGCTCGCGTACGTCGACAAGTCCGATCTGTCCATCAAGCGGCTCGAAGGGAACCCGGCCCATCCGGGCTCACGCGGGCGCAACTGCGCCAAAGGTCCCGCGACGATCAACCAGATCAACGACCCCGAGCGCATCCTGCACCCGCTCAAGCGCGTCGGTGCCCGCGGCAGTGGGCAGTGGGAGCGCATCGGCTGGGACGAGGCCCTCGACGACATCGCCGCCCGGATCCGGGCCGCCATCGTGGAGGACCGCCGGGACGAGGTCGTCTACCACGTGGGCCGGCCCGGCGAGGACGGCTTCGCCGAGCGGTTCCTGCTGGCGTGGGGCGTGGACGGGCACAACAGCCACACCAACATCTGCTCCGCCGGCGCCCGGCTGGGCTACTCCCTGTGGGGCGGCTACGACCGGCCCTCCCCGGACTACGCGAACGCCAGGGTCATCCTGCTGATCTCGAGCCACCTCGAGACCGGGCACTACTTCAACCCGCACGCGCAGCGGATCATGGAGGGCAAGATCCAGGGCGGCGCCAAGGTCGTCGTCCTGGATCCGCGGTTGTCGAACACCGCGTCGCACGCCGACCTGTGGATCGCCCCGTGGCCCGGCAGCGAGGCCGCGATCCTGCTGTCCGTCGCATCGCATCTGCTGCGCACCGACCGCATCGACCGGGCCTTCCTGCGTCGCTGGGTGAACTGGTCCACCTACATGAAGCACCGCCACCCCGAACTGCCCGCCGACGACTTCGACGCGTTCGTCGGCGCACTGACCGAGGACTACTCCGGGTACACCTTCGCCTACGCCGCACAGGAAGCGCAGGTTCCCGAGGCGCAGATCGCCGAGCTCGCCCGGATCGTCGCCACCGCCGGTTCGGCCCTGTCGGCGCACGTCTGGCGGGCGGCGACCGCCGGCAACCTCGGCGGGTGGCAGGTCTCGCGGGCCCTGTTCTTCCTCAACGTGCTCACCGGCAGCGTCGGCACCAAGGGGGGCACCAGCCCCAACGGCTGGGACAAGATCATCGCGCACGGCCCGAACGTGCCGCAGGGACACGAGTCCTGGAACGAGCTGCTCTGGCCCGCCGAGTTCCCCCTGTCGACCAACGAGATGTCGATCCTGCTGCCGCATCTGCTCCGGGACGGCCGCGGCACGCTGTCGATGTACTTCTCGCGCGTCTACAACCCGGTGTGGACCAACCCCGACGGCTTCAGCTGGCTGGAGGCCCTGACCGACGAATCGCTCGTGGGCTGCCACGTCGCGCTGACCCCCACGTGGTCCGAGACGGCCACCTTCGCCGACTACGTCCTGCCCATGGGCCACAGCACCGAGCGGCACGACACCCAGTCCTACGAGCAGTACGCCGGCAAGTGGCTCGGGTTCCGTCAGCCCGTCACCCGGGTGGCGCTCGAGCGCATGGGCCGGAGCGTGTCCGACTCCCGCGAGTCCAATCCGGGAGAGGTGTGGGAGGAGAACGAGTTCTGGTTCGAGCTGTCCTGGCGCATCGACCCCGACGGCAGCCTCGGGATCCGCAAGTTCTTCGAATCCCCCTACCGGCCCGGGGAGAAGGTCACCGTCGACGAGTACTACCGGTGGGTGTTCGAGAACAGCGTGCCGGGTCTGCCGAAGGCCGCAGCCGACCGAGGGCTCACCCCGCTGGAGTACATGCGCAGATACGGCGTCTTCGAGGTCGCCAAGGACACCTACCGACTCGACGAGCGGCCGCTGACGGCCGCCGAGACCGAGGGGGCGGACCCGGACGAGCACGGGGTCCTGCGCAAAGCCGTGACCCTGGACTCGACCCCACCTCTCGTCGGCGAGGCGGGTGCGGTCGGCGTCGTCCACGAGGACGGCAGCAGGACCGCGGGGTGGCTCACCCCGTCGCGCAAACTCGAGCTGTTCAGCGAGACCATGGTCGATTTCGGGTGGGAGGAGTACGCCACCCCGGGCTACATCGAGTCCCACGTCGGGCACCGCTCGATCGACCCGGCGAACAACGAGATCGTGCTCGTACCGACCTTCCGGTTGCCGACCCTGGTCCACACTCGCTCCGGGAACGCGAAGTACCTCAACGAGATCAGCAACACGCATCCGCTGTGGACGAATCCCGCGGACGCCGCGCGCTTCGGCGTCGGCACGGGCGATCTGGTCCGGATCAACACCGAGATCGGGTACTTCGTGGCCCGGGTGTGGGCCACCGAGGCGATCCGCCCCGGCGTCCTCGCGCTCTCGCACCACATGGGCCGCTGGCGCACGTCCGAGAACGCCGGCTCCCGGTGGGCCATGGGCCTCGTCGATCTCGACAACGACGGAAACGGGGTGTGGCGGCTGCGCTACAAGCAGGGGGTACAGCCGTTCCGCAGCGACGATCCCGACAGCGAGCGGATCTACTGGGACGATCCCGGCGTGCATCAGAACCTCGCCTTCGCCGTGCACCCCGACCCCCTGTCGGGCATGCACTGCTGGCACCAGAAGGTGCGCGTGGAGAAGGCCCGCACCGACGACCGGTACGGCGACGTGGTGGTGGACACCCGGCGGTCCCGGGAGGTCTACCGCACCTGGATGGAGTGCACCCGGCCCGGGCCCAGCCGGTCCGGGCTGCGCCGCCCGGAGTTCCTGATGCGGCCGGTCAAACCCCGTCGGCGTGCCTTCCGCGCGCCCGGGGCGGAGGAGCGAGCATGAGTCTGCTGTCGCGGAGGACGTCCGGCCCGGCAGTCTCCGCGGCGGCGGTGCGGGCCGCGGTGGCCCGGGTCGTGGATCCCGAGTTGCATCTGCCGCTCGAGCAGGCCGGCATGCTCGGCGAGGTGCAGATCGATCGCTCCGGACTCGTCCGGGTGACCGTCCGGCTCACCACCGCCTCGTGTCCGATGCGGGCCACCCTCTCCGCCGACGTCGCCGCGGCCGCCGGGGCAGTCGCCGGCGTGACCGGCGTCGAGGTCGACTTCGCGACGATGAACGAAACCGAGCGGAGGCAACTCGCCGCCCGCTTGCGCGGCGCGAAACCCACGGACGCTCCCCCCTTCGGTCCGGATTCGCCGACCCGGGTGTACGCCGTGGCCTCCGGCAAGGGTGGTGTCGGCAAGTCGACGCTCACGGCCAACCTCGCGGTGGCGCTGGCCCAGCAGGGCAAGCGGGTCGGCGTTCTCGACGCCGACGTCTGGGGTTACTCCGTTCCGCATCTGTTCGGAGTGCGCCGCGCACCGGTCGCCTTGCACGGAACGATGCTGCCGGTCGAAGCCTTCGGCGTCGCTCTCATGTCGGTCGGGTTCTTCGTCCGCGACGACGAGCCGGTGGTCTGGCGCGGCCCCATGCTGCACAAGGCGATCGAACAGTTCCTGCGCGACGTGTACTGGGGTGAGCTCGACGTCCTGCTCGTCGACCTGCCCCCGGGCACCGGAGACGTCACCCTCTCGCTGCTCGAACTCGTGCCGGATGCGGCGCTCCTCGCCGTCACCACGCCGCAACCGGCGGCCCAGACCGTCGCCCAGCGGGTGGGCCGCATGGCGCGTGACCTGCGGATGCCGGTTGTCGGCGTCGTGGAGAACATGTCGGCACTGGTGTGCTCGTCCTACCAGGCGAGCACACCGCTGTTCGGTACCGGAGGCGGCGAGCGCCTGGCCCGGGCCATCGCGGCACCGCTCCTCGGGCAGGTGCCTCTCGACATCGAGCTACGCGCGGCGGGAGACAGTGGCGTCCCGGCCGTGGTGGCGACGCCGCACGCCCATTCCGTCTCGCAGATCCGGCAGATCGCCGCGGCCCTGCCGGCCCCGAGACGGAGCCTCGTCGGCCGGCCGCTACCGCTGTCGGTCCCGTAGCCGACGAGCCCGCGCCGGTACGTCAGATGGGGCGGTACCCCGCACCGACGCCGCCGCGGGCGTCGACGTCGCCGAGGATCGTGACGAAGTTGGTGCCCACCTCCGGGCCGATGCACGGGGTGAGCAGGTACGCGTTGACCATGGCGACGAGGGTCGTGCCGACGACCAGCGGGGCACCGGAGTCGCCCTCGACCACGCACACCTGCGTCCAGGTCTCTTGGGAGTTGAACACGTCGCCCCAGACGACACCGCAGGTGTTGCCGGTGGTGCGGCCCTCCTTGCACGCCACGTTGGGGAACCCCACGGGGGTGCCGACGCCGGTGATGGTGACGTTGCCGACCCGATTCACCGGTGCGACTCGGCCGCGGTCGAACTCGATGACCGAGTAGTCGAGCACCTCGTTGGTCCCGACGATCCGGCCGAGGACGCCGGCGCCGAGGTCCATCTCGGACTTCACGGTCGTCCCGGGTCCGCCGCAGTGTCCGGCGGTGAAGCCGACGAGCCGGCCGGCCCGGTCGTTGCCGATCGTGGCGAGCGTGCAGTCGAACAGATCCTCGGAACCGTTGCCGAGCGTGATGCCCGACCCGCCCCCGAGCGGAACCGGCGGCGCCGCGACCGCGACGCCCGTCCCACCTGCCAGCAGTGCAACACCTGCGACGATCGCCATCGCAACGCGCTTGAACATGAGCCCTCCCGCCCGGCCGGTTCCGGCCGCATCAGCGGGTCAGCCTACCCGGTCGAACCCGACCCCAGGCTCTCCAACGCCTTTCTGGCCTCCTCGAGTTCACGGCTGAGCTGCGCGACGCGTTCCTCCGCCGCCTGACGCGCCGCGTCGATCACCGACCGGACCGCTTCGAGGGCCGCCTCGTCGCCGAGTTCGAGCACGGCGCGCTCGACGGCGTCGGGGCTGACGGGATTGGCCTTGCTCAGACGTCTGGTGCCCTGCGCGACACCGACCGTCCACTCCTGCTCGGGATCGATCGTGATGGTGACGGTCACTCCGGGCTGCTTCTTGGCCCGGCGCGGCGCGGCCTTGGGCTTCGGGGTCGCGCCGGTCTGCGGTTCGGGTGCGGTGGGCGGCACGGCGGTGGTCTCCTTCGTGGCGGGCGGGGACGCCGGGGACGAGCTCGTCGGGGCGGGACCGCGGGCGGCCCCCGATGCCGCCGGCTGCGGCGCGGGGGTGCGCGGGGCGGTGGGGCGCGCGGCGGTGGGGCGCGGGGCGGTGGGGCGCGGGGTGGATCGATCCGCGGCCTTGCGGGCCGGCTCCTTCGTCAGGCGCAACTCCTCGGCCTCGAAGGGCAGTTCGTCGTCGACGCCCTTGGGCCGGACGGTGACGGTGCGGCCCGCCACCGACACAGCCCGGGCCGACGTGCCCGGCGCGATGCCCAGGCTCGGGATGCCCTCGATGAGATAGACGGTGGCACGGCGACCGTCCGCGACGGCGGAGGTCAGCTCGGCGAGCTGCTCGTCGGTGAGGTGATCCGGGCCGGTGGCGCCGGCTCGTCTGCGGGGCGGCATGCGCGTCCTTTCGTGCTGGGGGTGCAGGAGGCGCGATCACTGTCGCACACAGGTGCGACACTCTCGCGAATTCGTTGCGCACCCGAACTGTGGTGGGCGATGCTGGGTCGGCCGGTCACCTTCGGCGGCCGGGAAGGAGCGACGTGAGCGCGTCGGAGCAACCGGAGCTCGGGACCGAGCTCCTGCAGGCCGTGCAGGCCGAACTCGAACGGACCCTGCTCGGCGGCGAACGCCGCTACACCCAGGAGGAGAGCGCCGCCCTGGCCGGCGTGGACTTCGAACGCGCCCAACGGCTCTGGCAGGCGCTGGGATTCACCGTGGACCCGGACCCGGACGCGCGGACGTTCACGGACGGTGACGTCGCGGCTCTGCGCAACATCGACGCGATCGTGAGCAGCGGCGCCCTGCACCCCGACCTGGAGCTCGCGGCCGCGCGGTCGCTGGGGCAGTCCATGTCGCGACTGGCCGAGTGGGAGGTGACGTTGATGAACACCCACATCCTGGACCGGCTCGAGACCGAGTACACCGGAGCCACCCCGTCCGAGGAGGAGATCCGGTCGTTCGTCGACGGCCTGCTGCAACGGGTGCTGCCGCTCACCGAGAACCTGCAGCTGTACGTGTGGCGCCGGCACCTGGTGGCCACGACCGGGCGCAACGTGGTGCGGGCCGGGGGCGAGTCCGCCGGCCGGGTCCTGGTGGTCGGCTTCGCCGACATGGTGGGGTACACCCGCCTGACCCGTCGGATCGACGCCGACGAGCTCAACGATCTGCTCGAGGACTTCGAGTCGACCGCGACGGGCATCGTGACCCAGGGCGGCGGCTGGGTGATCAAGACCGTGGGCGACGAGGTGATGTTCGCCGCCGAGGATCCGGCGGACGCGGCGCGGATCGCGCTCGCGCTGCAGGAGTCGTCGACTTCGCGACCCGACGCCCCGGATCTGCGGGTGGGCATGGCGCAAGGGCCGGTCCTGGCCCGGTTCGGGGACATGTTCGGCTCGGCGGTCAACATCGCCGCGCGACTGACCGGTGCCGCACGACCGGGGACGGTGCTGGTCGATTCGACCCTCGCCGACGTGCTCGAAGGCGACGACCGTTTTCGGCTGCGTCCCCTGCGGGCGCTGCGGGTGAAGGACTTCCATCGGCTGCGCCCCTCGGTGCTGCGGCCGGCCCAGGACTGAGCAGCGCCCCGATTCACGGCGGTGTGTCGTCGACGCACTGCCGGGCCGGACGCGCACGGGCCCTCACGGCCCCGATCCGCACGCACCCGTTGTGCACCGACGGCTGTCGAGGTAACCTCGGATTAACAGTTACCAGTCGTCACACTAAAAGGTGGAGACATGACCGCATCGCTCACCCGCCCGTCGGAAGCCGAGAGCAAGGGCTTCGTCCCCGGCGTCCCGCTGTCCGAGCGCGAGGAGACCGCGCAGCGCCTGCTCGCCTCGTCGGCCCGCAAGTCCTACGACCCGACGGTGGAGGTCGACTGGGACGCCCCCGTCCCCACCGACAAGTACGGCATGACCCCCGAGTGGAGCACGCTGTACGGCACGGCACTGTGGGACGAGATGACCGAGGAACAGCGCATCGAACTGACCAAGCACGAGGCCGCGAGCGTCTCGAGCGTGGGCCTGTGGTTCGAGATCCTGCTCATGCAGATGCTGCTGCGCGACGTCTACAACCGTGACAAGCACTCCCGCCACGTGCAGTTCGCCCTCACCGAGGTCGCCGACGAGTGCCGCCACTCCGTCATGTTCGGCCGGGCCGGGGAACGCCTCGGCATGCCGGACTACGGCCCGGCCCGCTACATCCACCGCCTCGGCCGGGTGTGGGGCGGGTTCTTCCGGGGTGCCAACGCCTACGCGAGCGTCATGGCCGCGGAGGAGATCCTGGACATGATGCAGCGCGACTTCATGCGCGACGAACGCGTCCAGCCGGTCACCCGCACGGTCAGCAAGATCCACGTCCTCGAAGAGGCCCGGCACATCCGGTTCGCCCGCGAGGAGGTCGCGCGCCGGCTGGCCGGGGCGAGCCGCGCCCGCCTGCAGTTCGAGCGGATCAACACCGCGGTGACCGTGTACTTCGTGGTCAAGAGCATGATCCATCCCGACGTGTACAGCAACGCGGGACTCGACCGAGACCGCGCACTCGCCGAGGCCGCGAACAACACCCACTACCACGACCGCGTGCGCAAGTCCGGCGCCAAGCTCATGACGTTCCTCGACAGCGTCGGCCTGATCGGTGGGCCGTCGAAGATTCTCTACAAGAAGGTCCACCTGCTCTGAGCCGTCACCGGCGGGGTCGCGCGAGGTCGTGGGGTCTCGCGCGACCCGTCCGGTCGGGGTCGCCGGCACGCACCCTCATCCGGTCGGCCGCTCGAGATCGGCTCGCTCCCAGCGGCCGAGATCGGCGGCCGCCTCGTAGGTGCTGCGCAGGAACCGCAGTAGTTCCGCGTCGGGGTCGGCCGCGGTCCGCACCGCCTCGTACGGCAGCAGGAACTCGCCCAGTTCGGTGGAGTAGTACGCGGCGTCCGGGTGCACCGGATACTCGGCGAAACCCTCCGGCGCCGGATAGGCGTAGGAATAGAAGGCGCCTTCGTCCGCGCCCCCGGGCCAGAATCCGCAGCTGCTGAGCTCGTGCGAATAGGCCTCGGTCATCACCCAGTCGGCGCAGTTGGGGATGCCTCCGGGGTGCGGTGGCGCGGTGCGCCCGGAGAAGCGCGTGCAGGCGAGATCCATCGCGCCCCAGAAGAAGTGCACCGGACTGACCTTGCCGAGGAAGTCCCCTCGGAACTCGTGCAGGACGCGATCGGCCTCGAGCAGTTGCCGCCAGAAGAGGTGGGCCGCGTCGGGGTCGTACGTGTTGTGCTCGTGGTCCTGCACGAACGGAATCGCCGGATCCACCTCGTTCGGGGTGCCCTGGATCCGGGTGGCGATGCCCAACTCGTCCAGGGTGCCGAGAACGCGTCCGTGAAAATCCGCCACCGACTGCGCAGCGAGCGGGACGCAGCCGCTGCCACCGTCGCTCGAGCGGATACGCAGGAGGTGCTCGCAGAAGTCGAACTCGATGTCGAATACGTTGTGCCGGTACGGGATCGACGAGGTCCCCAGCCCGCGAGGCGTGACGTACAGCGTCGACTGCCACCAGTGGTTGACCATCGGCGCGTGAGCCAGCCGGATCTTGCCGACGATCTGCAACCACATGTGCAGGGTGTCCCGAGTCGCGGCCCAGTCGGCCGTGCGCAATCGCGGCCACGCCCCGCCCGGAACCGATGCCGATTCGTTCACCACGCCTCCCCGGTTCGGGAAACGACCCTACTCGGCCGGGCCGTCCGCCGGGCCTCCTCGACGGAATCCCGTCGCCGGCGCACCCGCTCCGGGAACGCGTATCCGGACAAGTGCTGCGCCACCGTCGGCGGCGGCGCAGAATTCAGGTACGAACCGCAACTCCCGCCGGGGGCACCATGGCCACATCGTCCGACCTCCCCACGGTGGGGGTCGAAGAGGAATTCCTCCTCGTCGACGCGGAAACCGGAGAACCCGCCGTCAACAACTCCGACGTCGTCGAGCAGGCCCGCGCCCTCGGGGTGGAACTGCAGTACGAACTGGACCGGTGCCAGGTCGAAACGGCGTCAGGGGTCTGCCACGACGCCCACGAGCTGTACACCGACCTGTCCACCCGGCGATCCCTCGTCGCCGAGGCCGCCCGCCGTTGCGGTTCCCGGCTGGTGGCGGTGGGTGTCCCGGTCGTCGGGTCCCGGGAGCTTCCGGTCACGGAGAAGCCGCGGTACCTGCGGATGGAACGGCACTTCGGCATGCTGGCCCGCGAACAGGGCATCTGCGGCTGTCACGTGCACGTGGCCGTGCCGGACCGGGCGACCGCCGTGCAGGTGAGCAATCACCTCCGGCCGTGGCTGCCCACCTTGCTGTCGTTGTCGGCGAACTCCCCGATCCACCGGGGAGTCGACACCGGGTACGCGAGCTGGCGCTCGATCCTGTGGTCGCGCTGGCCGAGCGCCGGTCCACCACCGTACTTCTCGTCGGTGGAGGAGTACGACAGCACCGTCGCGGCCATGCTGGAGTGCGGCAGCATCCTCGACAAGGCGATGGTCTACTGGGACGTCCGTCCGTCGACCAATTTCCCCACCGTCGAGGTGCGGGTGTGCGACGTCCCCGTGACCGTCGCCGAGACGGTCCTCGTCGCCGTCCTCGTTCGCGCTCTGGTGCTCACGGCTCTGCGCGATCTCGAAGCGGGCCGCACCGCCGTGGCCTTCTCCTCCGAAGTACTGCGGGCCGCGTACTGGCGCGCGGCGCGCGACGGCCTGCCCGGCGACGGCATCGACCTGCCCTCGACCGCCCGCCGCCCGGCCGCGCACCTGCTCAGGGCGATGATCGAGCACGTCCGGCCGGCCCTCGAGGATCTCGGCAGCTACCAGCAGGCGCGTGAGGGTCTGCACGCCGTGCTCGGATGCGGAAACGGGGCCGTCCGGCAGCGACGGGTGTTCGCCGCCGGCGGCACCGCCCAGGACGTGATCGCCCGGCTGGCCGAACTGACGTCCGCCGGGTGCACCCACTGAGCCGCGGAACACACGCACCTATCCCTAGCTTTCCGGTCGGGAATTGGTTACGGTCTGCGCCGTGCTCCTGCTGACCCGTCGCCGCCACATCGACTTCGCCCGCACGGCGACGTCCACGTGTCCGTGCCCGTAGGCCCGTCTCTCCCCCGAACCGACTGTCGAGGAAGCACATTCATGACCACTGCTCCGTCCACCCACCTGCGCGCCGTCGTCGACACGAATCGTGAGGCGATCGCCGGCGACCCCACCCGGGCTCACGCCGTCTTCCGCGCCGAAGCGCACGGGCACGACGCCGTCGCCAGCACCGTCGCCCTCGGCAGGTTCAGCGTCGAGGTCGACGAACCGCCGGCTCTCGGCGGGGAGAACACCGCGCCGAACCCCGTCGAGTACTACCTCGCCTCGCTGCTGTCCTGCCAGGTGGTGACCTACCGCGTCTGGGCAGAGCAGCTCGGGATCCGCGTCGACGACATCTCGGCGCGCGCCGAAGGCGATCTGGACGTGCGCGGGTTCTTCGGCTTCGGCGACGTCCGCCCCGGATTCGGGGAGGTGCGGGTCGCCGTTACGCTGTCGGGACCGGAGCCGCGCGAACGCTACCTCGAACTGCAGGAAGCGGTGGACGCCCACTGCCCCGTCCTCGATCTGACGCGCAACCCGACCCCGGTGCGAACCGTGGTCGAGATCGCGTGAATTCCGGCGAGCGCTGGTCGGCGTCCCGCGGAGCAGATAGTGTCGGGCGCGTGAGCCGGACACGAATTCAGGCAATGCCGGGGCCCTCCGCCCGCTGCCACGCCGTGTGCATGTGTATGTGCGGGTGTCCGGCCGTCTGACCGGCCGCACCCGATCCTCGCCCGTACCGGGCATCCCGAGTGTGCATCGACGTGGCGTCCCCGTGTCTCGTCCCGGGCGGGAACCGTCACGTCACCCCGAGACGATCGTCGACCGAACAACGGAGCAGCAACCCCATGAGCGAAACCCCCATCGATCCCGCAGCCTCCTGGAGCTTCGAGACCAAGCAGATCCACGCAGGACAGCCCGCCGGCGGCGACACCCGCGCCCGCGCCCTGCCGATCTACCAGACCACCAGCTACACCTTCGACAACACCGACCACGCCGCCGCCCTGTTCGGCCTGACCGAACCCGGCAACATCTACACCCGCATCATGAACCCCACCCAGGACGCGGTCGAACAACGCATCGCCGCCCTCGAGGGCGGCGTCGCCGCCCTGCTCCTCGCCTCCGGCCAGGCCGCCGAGACCTACGCCATCCTCAACCTCGCCGCCGCCGGCGACCACCTCGTCGCCAGCCCCTACCTCTACGGCGGCACCTACAACCTGCTGCACTACACCCTGCCCCGCCTCGGCATCGAGGTCACCTTCGTCGACGACCCCGACGACCTCGACCAGTGGCGCGCCGCCGTCCGCCCCACCACCCGCGCCTTCTACGGCGAAACCATCGCCAACCCCAAGAACCACCTCCTCGACATCCCCGGCGTCGCCGCCGTCGCCCACGAGCACGCCCTGCCGCTGATCGTCGACAACACCGTCGCCACCCCCTACCTGATCCGCCCCCTCGAGCACGGCGCCGACATCGTCGTGCACTCGGCCACCAAATACCTCGGCGGCCACGGCACCGCCATCGCCGGGGTCATCGTCGACGGCGGCACCTTCGACTGGACCGCCGCCGGACCCGACGGCACCGCCCGCCACCCCCAGTTCACCACCCCCGACCCCAGCTACCACGGCGTGGTCTACGCCGACCTCGGCGCCCCCGCCTACGCCCTCAAGGCCCGCGTGCAACTGCTGCGCGACCTCGGCGCCGCGGTCTCCCCGTTCAACGCCTTCCTCATCGCCCAGGGCCTCGAGACCCTGAGCCTGCGCATGGAACGCCACGTCGCCAACGCCGGCAGGGTCGCCGACTTCCTCGCCCGCCGCCCCGAGGTCACCGCCGTCGCCTACGCCGGCCTCGACTCCTCCCCCTGGTACGAGCGCGGCCGGGCTCTGGCCCCGCGCGGGACCGGCGCGATCGTCACCTTCGAACTCGCCGGCGGCATCGACGCCGGCAAGAAGTTCGTGAACGCGCTGACCCTGCACAGCCACGTCGCCAACATCGGCGACGTGCGCTCGCTGGTCATCCACCCCGCCTCGACCACCCACTCCCAGCTCACCGCCGCCGAACAACTCGCCGCCGGCGTCACCCCCGGCCAGGTCCGCCTCGCCGTCGGCATCGAACACATCGACGACATCCTCGCCGACCTCACCACCGGCCTCGAGGCTGCGGGCGCCTGATCCTGCCTCCCACACGCGGCCCCACCCCGGATACCGGGGTGGGGCCGTGCCTTTCGTGGCCGTGATCTACCGGGCGGCGACGCGGGTGGGGGCCTCGCCGAGTGCTCGCAGCGCCGGAACTCCCACCGGCTCGGTCGCGAGCAGCGGCACGACCGCGTAGCGCTCGGCGAGTTCGGTGCGGACCTTGTCGATCTGCCCGAGTTCGGCGGCGGCGCGGCGGCGCAGCAGCGGTGCGGTGGGCGCGGCGGCGGCCACGGAGTTGTCGATCACCCACGCCCAGGGGTGAATGCCGGCACGTTCGAGGTCGCCCTGGAGACCCGCGGCCTCGAGCACGGGAGTGGTCTCGGCGAGGGTGATCAACAGGACCTTCGTCGAAGCCGGATCCTGCAGGCGCATCATCGGGGTGACGGCGTGCAGGCCCGGGCCCAGCTGCCGGGTGACGTCGCGGTGGTAGGACCCGGTGGCGTCGAGCAGCAGCAGGGTGTGGCCGGTGGGCGCGGTGTCGACGACGACGAACTTGCGCCGGGACTCCTGGATCACCCGCGAGAATGCTTGGAACACCGCCACTTCCTCGGTGCACGGGGAGCGCAGGTCCTCGGCGAGGGTCGCCCGGCCCTGCTCGTCGAGGTGCGCACCCTTGGTGGCCATCACCCGCTCGTGGTAGGCGCGAGTGGCCTCGGCGGGATCGATGCGCGAGACATGGAGGTGTTCGACGTCGCCGTGCAGGGTGTCGGTCAGGTGTGCGGCAGGGTCGGTGGTGGTCAGGCGGACCTCGTGCCCGCGTTCGGCCAGGGCCACGGCGACGGCCGCGGCGACCGTGGTCTTCCCGACCCCGCCCTTGCCCATGCACATCACGAGACCGTGCCCGTCCCGCTCGATGTCGTCGATCAGGGCGCGCAGCGGTGCATCCGCGACGTCCGGCACCGCACCGATCTCCGGAGGGAGGTCCGTGCCGACGTCGGCCGTCTCGAACAGCGTCCCGAGGGCATCGAGACCGATCATGTTCGCGGCCTCGAGCTCGATCAGGTCCAGCGGCAAGGGTTTCAGCGCCGCCGGCATGCCCGCCAACGCGGCCTGTTCGCGGCGGTGGATCGCGAGGGCGAGGGGGTCCGTGTCGCCGGACGGCGACGTGCTGGCGGCTCAGCCCGAGCGCGGCGAGTTCGCCGTGGGTGCGGTCGATCTCGGCGAGAGCGGAGCGGGTGGCGCGGGCGACGAGCACGAGCCGGGTGCGCTGCGGGTCCGCCAGGGCGTCGACCGCGGCGGCGTACATGGCCTTCTGCTTGTCGAGCCCGGCGAGCGGTCCGAGGCACGACGCGTCACCCTTGCCCGCCGCGAGGAACTCGGTCCAGTTCCCGGGCAGCTGCAGCAGCCGGATGGTGTGTCCGGTGGGGGCGGTGTCGAACAGCACGTGGTCGAACGACGCGATCTCGCCGTCGGTGTCGGTCAGCAGCGAGGTGAACTCGTCGAACGACGCGACCTCGGTGGTGCACGAACCGGAGAGCTGCTCGGTGATCGAGGCGATCTCGGCGTCGGGCAGCAATCCCCGCACCGGCCCGACGATGCGTTCCCGGTAGGCATCGGCGGCCTGCTCGGGATCGATCTCGAGCGCCGACAGGCCGGGCACCGCGGGAATCGCGGTGAGGGCGTTGCCGATCGTGAGGCCGAAGACCTGACCGACGTTCGAGGCGGGGTCCGTCGAGACCAGCAGCACCTTCTTCCCGGCGCGGGCGAGACGCAGTGCGCTCGCACAGGCGATGGAGGTCTTGCCGACGCCGCCCTTGCCGGTGAAGAACACGAACCTCGGCGGGTCGGTCAGAAACGTGGGGGTGGTCATCCGGTGCTCTCCTCGTCCTCGACGGCTCAGCAGCAGGTGGCGTCGCCGGGTGTGCAGCAGGCATCGTCCGCGACATTCAGCATCGTCGCGCCGACGGGTGCCTCGGCGACGTCGAGTCCCGCCCACGCGGCGAGCTGGGTCCGATCGGGGTAGCGCCCGGTGAGCACGGTGACGTCGTCGACGAGCACGAGCGGCAGACCGGCGGAGCCGGCGACCTCGAGGAAGCGCTTGACGGCGGGAGTGTGCGCGAAGGCCAGCGGATCGTTGGCCAGGTTGTGGCGGGTGATGGTGGCACCCTGATCCTTCAGCCACTGCATGTCGGCCGTGAAGGTGACGAGGTTGCGGTCCACGTCGTCGCCGCACACGCCGGTGTTGCAGCACAGGGCCGGCTCGAAGACTGCGATGGTGCTCATGGTTTCTCCTGGTCGGATCAGCGGGTGGGGGAAGCGGAGTCGAGCAGCCGGGCGGCGAGGGCGTCGACTCGGGCGGCGATGTCGTCGCGCACGAGGCGCATCCGTTCGATGCCGTCGATGCCGCGCTCGGACGGCTCGTCGGTGTCCCAGTTCTCCACGTGCGCCGCGTCGACGCGGGCGTCGCGGCCGAGGGTGACGACGAGGTCGACCTCGGTCAGTAGCTGCGGATCGACCGGCTTGGGGTACTCGCCGGCCACCGGTGCGCCGACCTCCTCGAGCACCTGCACCGAGAGGGCGTTGAGCGCCGAACCCGGTGCCGTCCCGGCGGAGTGCACGGCGATGCGGCCGCCGGCGGCCTTGCGCATCAGCGCGGCGGCCATCTGGGACTTGCCGCCGTTCTTCACGCAGACGAACAGCACCGAAGGTGTGCGCACGGGAGGGTTTCCTTTCGACCGGGCCGGCTGTCCGTTTGACGCCGTGTTTCGACAACCGTCAATATAGACGCATGCCGAATCAACCACCGCGCGGGGACGAGCCCTGCTGCCCGCCGCTCAGCCGCGAGCCGCTCACCTCCGATTGGGCCGGTGACCTGGCCCGCATGTTCAAGGCCCTGGGCGATCCGGTGCGCCTGCGGATGCTGAGCCTGATCGCCAGCCACGAGGGTGGCGAGTGCTGCGTGTGTGACATCTCACCGTCCTTCGACCTGTCGCAACCGACCATCTCGCATCATCTGAAGGTGCTGCGGGAGGCCGGCCTCCTCGACTGCGAACGTCGCGGCACCTGGGTGCACTACCGGGTCGTCCCCGCCGCTCTGGCCCAGCTGTCCGCGGTGCTGTCCGTCGAATCCGGGCTCGTCGCGACCTCGTCGTGCGCGCCCGCCGGCACCCTCGAGGAGGTCGCCTCGTGACCACCACCAGCGACCACCCGGCCGTGGTCGGCAAGCTGTCCACCCTCGACCGGTTCCTGCCGGTGTGGATCGGCGTCGCCATGGTCGCCGGCCTGTTGCTCGGCCGCCTGATCCCGGGCCTCGGCGACATCATCTCCACCGTCGAGATCGACGGCATCTCGCTGCCGATCGCCCTCGGCCTGCTGATCATGATGTACCCGGTGCTGGCCAAGGTGCGCTACGACCGGCTCGACACCGTCACCGGCGACCGGCGGATGCTGATCGGCTCGCTGGTCCTGAACTGGATCGTCGGGCCGGCGCTGATGTTCGCCCTGGCCTGGCTGATGCTGCCCGACCTGCCCGAGTACCGCACCGGACTGATCATCGTCGGTCTGGCCCGCTGCATCGCCATGGTCATCATCTGGAACGACCTCGCCTGCGGCGACCGCGAAGCCGCCGCCGTCCTCGTCGCACTCAACTCCGTCTTCCAGGTGATCATGTTCGCCGGCCTCGGCTGGTTCTACCTCTCGGTGCTGCCGGGCTGGCTCGGACTCGAACAGACCACCCTCGACGTCTCGCCCTGGCAGATCGCCAAGTCGGTGCTCATCTTCCTCGGCATCCCGCTGCTCGCCGGCTTCCTCACCCGCCACTTCGGCGAGAAGGCCAAGGGCCGGACCTGGTACGAGCAGAAGTTCCTGCCCAGGATCGGGCCGTGGGCCCTGTACGGCCTGCTGTTCACCATCGTGATGCTCTTCGCGCTGCAGGGCGAGCAGATCACCTCCCACCCGTGGGACGTCGCCCGCATCGCCCTGCCGCTGCTGGCGTACTTCGCGATCATGTGGGGCGGTGGCTACCTCCTGGGCGCGGCGATGGGCCTGGGCTACGAGCGCACCACCACCCTCGCGTTCACCGCGGCCGGCAACAACTTCGAACTCGCCATCGCCGTGGCCATCGCCACCTTCGGCGTCACCTCCGGCCAGGCCCTCGCGGGAGTGGTCGGACCGCTCATCGAGGTGCCCGTGCTCGTCGGCCTCGTCTACGTCTCGCTCGCCCTGCGTAAGCGCTTCGCCCCCTCCGCCACCCCTGCCGCTTCGTGAAGCCCGAGAGCCAGGGAGCCGACATGTCCGACCACTCCGACCGCTACCAGCCCGAACTGCTCATGCCGCAGGCGGTACTCCAGCGTGCCGCCGAGCACCTCGCCGACAAGTACGACGGGATCTTCTCCCCGCAGACCGTCGAACGGGTGGTGTTCGAGTCCTATGCGGCGCTGCGCCGCACCGCGACCGTCTACACCCACCTGACCGCGCTCGCCCCGCGCTTCGCCGCCGAACGCCTGACCGCACTGGCCCAGGCCGAAGGCGCCGTCGCCAAGGACGTTCCGGAGGTGCTGTTCGTCTGTGTGCACAACGCCGGCCGCTCCCAGATGGCCGCCGCCCTGCTGGATCACCACGCGGGTGGCCGCGTCCACGTCCGCTCCGCGGGCTCCGCGCCGATCGCGGCGATCAACCCGGTGGTGGTCGAGGCCATGGCCGAGCTCGGCCTCGATCTCGGCGCCGAGTTCCCCAAACCGCTCACCGACGACGTCGTCGCCGCCGCGGACGTGGTCGTCACCATGGGCTGCGGCGACGCCTGCGCGGTCTATCCCGGCAAGCGCTACCTCGACTGGACCGTCCCCGACCCGGACGGGCAATCCCTCGAGGTCGTCCGCACCATCCGTGACGACGTCGACGCCCGGGTCCGCGCTCTGCTCGCCGACCTCACCGCCGTTCCCACCGCCTGACACCCGAAAGGTTCCCTCGATGACCACCAAGCCGTCCGTGCTGTTCGTGTGCGTGCACAACGCCGGCCGCTCCCAGATGGCCGCCGGATTCCTCACCGCCCTCGCCGGCGACGCCGTCGAGGTCCGTTCCGCCGGCAGCGCCCCCGCCGATCAGGTCAACCCCGCCGCCGTCGAGGCCATGGCCGAGCTCGGCATCGACATCTCCACCCAATCCCCGAAGATCCTCACCACCGACGCCGTCGAAGCCTCCGACGTGGTGATCACCATGGGCTGCGGCGACACCTGCCCGGTCTTCCCCGGCAAGAGCTACCGCGACTGGGTGCTCGAGGACCCGGCCGGCAAGGGCGTCGAGTCGGTCCGCCCCATCCGCGACGAGATCAAGACGCGGGTCGAGGCACTGATCGCCGAACTCGTCCCCGGCGCCGTCCGCAGCTGACCGAGCGCAGGGCGTGTCCGGCCGGATCCACCGGGACACGCCCTGCGGCCCGGCCGGGTCGGCCACACTGGAGCCGGGTCGACTCCCACCTTCCCCGCGAACCGAGAAGGGGTGCGCGATGACGGCACTGCCCATCGTCTGGCAACGCCTGGTCAGCCAGGGACAGACGTGCCGCCGCTGCGCCGGCACCGGTGAGCAGGTCCAGGACGCGATCGGCACGCTCGAGCAGGTCCTGCGCCCGCTCGGCATCGCACCGCACCTCGAGGTCCGCGAACTCGACGACGCCGCCTTCGCCGCGGACCCGGCCGAATCCAACCGCATCTGGATCGCCGGCCGCCCGCTCGAGGACTGGCTCGACGCCGACGTCGGCAGCAGCCGCTGCTGCTCGGTGTGCGGCGACTCCCCGTGCCGGACAGTGGCACTCGGACCGGTCACCTTCGAAGAGATCCCCGAACGACTGATCGTCAAGGCCGCCCTGATCGCCGCGGCGAGCCTGCTCGACGCCCCCGGTCACCCCTGACGGCCGGGATCGACGATCTGCGCACGCGATGCCGAGGGAGACGATGAGCACGGTCGAGGTGGACGTCGTGGTGATCGGGGGCGGGCAGGCCGGCCTGGCCGCCGGGTACTACCTGCGCCGGGCCGGGCTCGAGTTCGTCGTACTCGATGATCAGCCCACACCGGGCGGCGCGTGGCCGCACACTTGGCCGTCGCTGCGGTTGTTCTCCCCCGCGGAGTATGCGTCGCTGCCGGGATGGCCGATGCCGCCGTGGCGGGACGGGTTCCCACCCGCCCGGCACGTGATCGAGTATCTGACCGCGTACGAGCGCCGCTACGGCCTGCCGGTGCGGCGGCCGGTGCGGGTGCGGGCGGTCACCCGCGACGACGACGGGGAGCGGCTGCGGGTGGACACCGCGGAGCGGGTGTGGCGGGCACGGCGGGTGATCAGCGCCACCGGCACCTGGCAGCAGCCGTTCTGGCCCGCTTGTCCCGGAGCCCGCGGCTTCGCGGGCAGACAGTTGCACACCGTGCAGTACCGCACCCCGGGTGAATTCGCCGGTAAGGCGGTCGTGGTGGTCGGCGGCGGCAACTCCGGCGCCCAGCTGGTCGCCGAGATCTCGGAGGTCACCGACACCACCTGGGTGACCACCCGGCCGCCGCGGTTCCTGCCGGACGACGTCGACGGACGCGTGTTGTTCGAGATGGCCTCGCGGCGCGCGCTGGCGCTGGCGGCCGGACGCCCCGATCCGGGCGGTATCACCGACCTCGGTGACATCGTGATGGTTCCGGAGGTCCTCGCGGCCCGGGACCGCGGCGCGCTGGATCCGCTGCCGATGTTCGACCGGCTGACCCGGGACGGCATCTCGTGGGACGACACCGGGGAGAGCCGGCGCGCGGACGTGATCGTCTGGGCCACCGGATTCCGCCCCGCCCTGGCGCCGCTGCGGCCGCTGCACCTGCGCGGGCCCGACGGTTCGATCGATGTGGCGGGCACCCAGGCGTTGAAGGAACCCAAGCTGCATCTGCTCGGCTACGGGGATTGGACCGGCCCCGGCTCGGCCACGTTGATCGGGGTCGGGCGCACCGCCAAGGCCACCGTCGCCGGCCTGGCGCTGGACCTCTGAGCCGGCACCGCGGCCGGAACGCCCCTATGAGCACCCCCGGGGCTCGAGCGGGACCGGAAGCCTCACACGATGCCGTAGGCGCGGTGGTCGGCCTCGCGGAGCGCGCCGACGTAGTCACCGCGTCCGCGGCCGGTCCCGTCCGCGCCGGACGACACGGCGAGCACGCCGCGGAACTCGTCGACACTGTGATATCCCTTGCGGCGCATCCACTCACGCACACCGTCGAGCAGGACGGCGGCGTACTCGGGTCCGTGGCGCAGCAATGCCGAGGCGGACTGCACGACGTCCGCACCGGCGAGCAGATACTCGATCACGTCGGTGGCGTCCTCGACGCCGGTGGTCGCGGCCAGGTCGGCGCGCACCCGTCCCCGCAGCAACGCGATCCAGGTCTGCGGCAACCGGGTCTCCGCGCGGGTCGACAGGGTCACGGCCGGGACCACCGTGAGGGTTTCGGAATCGATGCCGGGCTGCAGGAACCGGTTGAACAGCACCAGTCCGTCGGCCCCGGCCTCGTCGAGACGGAGCGCCATCTCGCCGATCGAACTGAACTGGGGGCTCATCTTGACCGCCACCGGCACGGTGACGGCGTCCGCGACCCGGGCCAGGACGTCGAGGTGTCGTTGCTCGACGTCCCGGCCACTGATGTGCGGATCACCGGGCAGGTAGTAGATGTTCAGCTCGATGGCGGCCGCACCGGCGTCCTGCATCGAGCGTGCGTAGCCCGCCCACGCGCCCGGGGTGACGCCGTTCAGGCTGCCGATCACCGGGACGGCGACCGCCTGCGCGGCGCGTTCGAGCAGGCTCAGGTAGCGGCGCGGTCCATGGTCCTCGACGGCGTCGTCCGGAAAGTACGACGAGGACTCGGCGTAGCTCTGCGAACCGTGCTCGGTCAGTGCCGCATTGCGTTCCGCCTCACGCAGCAGCTGCTCCTCGAACAGCGAACACAGCACCACCGCACCGACGCCCGCGTCGGCGAGCCGGCGGACCCCACCGACCGTGCGGGACAGTGGGGATGCCGCCGCCATCAGGGGATTCGGCAGGCCCAGGCCCAGGTAGCGCGTCGACAGGTCCATCAGCGATCCTTGCGGGCGTCGGCGGTGAAGTGGTGCGACCCTTGCGATGCCATGTCCTCGTACCGGTCCCAGCGCTGAGCGATCGCCTCCTCGGCGAGGCCGAGAAGCCGGTCGTATTCCGCCGGGTCGGTGTTGGCGAGCGCGCGGTACCGCAGCTCGCGGCTGCGGTAGTCCTCGAGCGGAATCCTCGGCCGGTGCGAATCGAGCAGGAACGGATTCTCCCCGGCCGCCCGCAACACCGGGTCGTAGCGGATCAGCGGCCAGTGCCCGCTGGCCACCGCGCGGTACTGCTGGTCCATCCCGTGACGCATGTCGATACCGTGCGCGATGCACTGACTGTAGGCGATGACGAGCGACGGGCCCTCGTAGGCTTCGGCTTCCCGCATCGCCTGCAAGGTGTGCTGCGGATCGGCACCCATCGCGACCCGGGCGACGTAGACGTTGCCGTAGGCGATGGCCTGCAACGCAAGGTCTTTCATCGGAACCGTCTTGCCGGCTGCGGCGAACTTCGCGATCGCGCCGAGCGGGGTGGCCTTGGACATCTGTCCCCCGGTGTTGGAATACACCTCGGTGTCGAGGACCAGGACGTTGACGTTGCGACCGCTGGCCAGGACGTGGTCGAGACCCCCGGCACCGATGTCGTAGGCCCAGCCGTCGCCGCCGACGATCCACACGCTGCGTCGCACCAGGTGGTCGAGCACACTGCGCAGGTCGGCGGCCGTGGTCGGATCAAGCTCTGCGAGACGGGTTTCGAGTTCGGCGACCCGTTCCCGCTGGGCGCGCAGCTCGGACTCGCGCAGTTGCGGCGCCGTCAGGATGCTGTCGGCGAGGTCGGCACCGACCGCCTCCCGCAGTTCGGTCAGGCGCCGCCGGGCGAGCCGGGTGTGCTCGTCGGCGGCCAGCCGGAACCCCAGCCCGAATTCGGCATTGTCCTCGAACAGCGAGTTGGACCAGGCGGGGCCGCGGCCGTCCGCGTTGGTCGCCCAGGGGGTGGTGGGCAGATTGCCGCCGTAGATCGACGAGCAGCCCGTGGCGTTCGCGATCATCAACCGGTCGCCGAACAGTTGGGAGAGCAGCTTGAGGTACGGGGTCTCCCCGCAGCCCGCGCAGGCGCCGGGAAATTCGAACAGCGGCTCGAGGAACTGCGTTCCGCGGACGGTGCCGAAGTCCACCCGGGCCCGGTCGGCCGTCGGCAGCGTCTCGAAGAAGGCGATGTTCTCGCGTTCGGCGGCCACTCGCGGTTCGCGGGGTGCGAGGTTGATGGCCTTGGTGACCGTCGCGCCGGGAGTCACGGCGGGACAGGCCTCGACGCACAGCCCGCACCCGGTGCAGTCCTCGGTGTAGACCTGCAGGGTGTACCGGGCGTCCGGCAGACCCACGGCCCCCAGTGCCGCCGAGGCGAACTGCTCCGGGGCACCGTCCAGGTGGGATTTGTCGTAGAACTTGGTGCGGATCACGCTGTGCGGACAGACGAAACTGCAGTTTCCGCACTGGATGCAGGTGTCCGGGTCCCATGCTGCGACCAGTTCCGAAATGTTGCGCTTCTCGTAGGCGGTGGTGCCGCTCGGATAGGTCCCGTCGACGGGAAACGCGCTGACCGGCAAGGCATCCCCACGCCCGGCCATCATCTCCGCGGTGACGGTGCGGACGAACTCGGGCGCGTGCTCCGGCACGATCGGCGCCGGTACTCGGGTGGTGGTCACCCGGCCGGGCACCTCGATCCGGTGCAGCTCGTCCAACGCCCGGTCCACCGCGGCCAGTTCGCGCCGCAGCACGTCGGCTCCGCGGTTGCCGTAGGTCTTCTCCACCGACTTCTTGATCCGGGCGACGGCCTGCTCACGCGGCAGCACATCCGAGATCGCGAAGAAGCAGGTCTGCAGCACGACGTTGATCCGCCCGGCGAGCCCGACCTCGCGAGCGATCCGGCCCGCGTCGACGGCGTACAGCGTGATCCCCTTGTCGAGGATCTGTTCCTGGACCCGGCGGGGCAGCGCGTCCCAGACCTTGTCCGGCCGGTGTCTGCAGTTCAGCAGCAGGGTCGCTCCCGGTGCGGCCGGTCCCAGGACGTCGATCTTGTCGAGGAATCGGAACTGATGGCAGCCGACGAGGTCCGCGCGGCTCACCAGATACGGTGCGCGGATGGGCCGCGGTCCGAAACGCAGATGCGAGACGGTCTGCGAGCCGGACTTCTTCGAGTCGTAGACGAAGTAGCCCTGCGCGTGCAGGTGTTCCTCGTCGCCGAGGATCTTGATGGTGTTCTTGTTGGCCCCGACGGTCCCGTCCGAGCCCAGGCCGTAGAAGATCGCCCGCACGGTGTCGGGGGATTCGATGTCAAAGGACGGGTCGTAGGTGATGCTGGTGCCGGACACGTCGTCGTCGATGCCGACGGTGAACCGGCGTCGGGGCCGCTCACGGGCGAGCTCGGCGAAGACGCCGGCCACCATCCCGGGTGTGAACTCCTTCGACGACAGGCCGTAGCGGCCGCCGCAGATCCGGGGCATGACGGCTCGCTCACCGTCGGCATGTGCCTCCGCGAGGGCCGCGACGACGTCGAGATACAGCGGCTCGCCGTGCGACCCGGGCTCTTTGGTGCGGTCCAGCACGCCGATCGCGCGCACCGTCGCCGGCAGCGCCGCCAGCAGCGCCTCGGCGGGAAAGGGTCGGTACAGCCGCACCTGCACCACCCCGACGCGCTCACCGCGGGCGGCGAGCGCGGCAGCGGTGTCGGATGCGGTCTGCGCCCCGGATCCCATCAAGACCAGCACTCGTTCCGCCTCGGGGTGCCCGGCGTACTGGACGATGCGCAGGCCGCGGCCGGTGCGCTCACCCAACTGCGCCATCAGCTCGTCCACCACCGCCGGAACCCGGGCGTAGAACGGGTTGACCGTCTCCCGTGCCTGGAAGTAGGTGTCCGGGTTCTGCGCGGTGCCCCGGATGAACGGCCGCTCCGGCGACAACGCGCGTCCGCGATGCTCGTGGATCAGCTCCTCGGGCACCAGTGCCCGCAGGTCGTCGTCGGTCAGCGTCTCGATGGTGTTGAGCTCGTGCGAGGTGCGGAAGCCGTCGAAGAAGTGGACGAACGGCACCCGCGTCCGCAGGGTCGCGGCCTGCGCCACCAGCGCCAGGTCGTGTGCTTCCTGCACCGAGGCCGAGGCGAGCAGCGCGAACCCGGTCTGGCGCACCGCCATCACGTCCGAATGGTCACCGAAGATCGACAGTCCCTGCGCGGCCAGGGACCGGGCAGCGACGTGCATGACCGCCGAGGTCAGCTCGCCGGCGATCTTGTACATGTTCGGGATCATCAGCAGCAGGCCCTGCGACGCGGTGAACGTCGTCGCCAGTGCCCCGCCCTGCAGCGCGCCGTGCAGCGCGCCCGCCGCGCCGCCCTCGCTCTGCATCTCCACCACACTCGGCACGGTGCCCCACAGGTTCGGCCGGTGCCGGCTGGACCATTCGTCGGCCAGCTCGGCCATCGCCGACGACGGGGTGATCGGATAGATGCAGCACACTTCGTTGAGCCGGTAGGCGACCGACACGGCCGCCTCGTTACCGTCCACCGTGGCACGCGTCATGTCGGCTCCGGAAACATCTCGATGGCGTGCACCGGGCACTGCTCGAAGCACTCCGCGCAGCCGGTGCACTTGCCGTAGTCGTACCGGTAGCCGTGGCCGGGACCCAGCTTGACGATCGCGTCCTCCGGGCACGCGCCGAGACAGCCGTCGCACTCGAAGCAGTTGCCGCACGACAGGCACCGGCCCGCCTCGAAGGTCGCCGCCTCCGCCGACACTCCGCCGACCACCTCGTCGAATCCGGAAAGACGTTCCTCGACAGGCAATTCGGGCTGAACACGCCGATCCGCGTCGGCGAAGTACCACAGGTGCAGCTGGTCGAACGTCGCGATCGGATGCTTGGCGGGCCGCTCGCCGGACACTCGACGCAGCCAGGCGTCGATGTGGTGCGCCGCCTTCTTCCCGTGCCCCACCCCCACCGTGACGGTGCGCTCGCCGGGCACCATGTCGCCGCCTGCGAACACCCCGGGGCAGCCGGTCATCAGCGACTCGTCCACCCGCACGCTGCCGTCCCGCTCGAACTCGACCCCGGGCAGCGTGCGCATGAACGCCGACTCGGTCTCCTGGCCGATCGCCATGATCAGGGTGTCCGCGGCCAGCGTCTCGAAACGGCCGGTGGGCCGTGGACGACCGGACTCGTCGAGTTCCATGACCTCGACCTGCAGTTCGGGCCCGTCGAAGGCGGTGACCGTGCGCAGCCAGTTGATCCGCACGCCTTCGCGTTCGGCGTCCTCGGCCTCCTCCGCGTGGGCGGGCATCTGCTCGCGGGTGCGGCGATAGACGATGACCGCGTCCTCGGCCCCGAGCCGGCGGGCCACCCGGGCCGCGTCCATCGCCGTGTTGCCGGCGCCGTAGACGGCCACGTGCCGCCCGACGGGCGGGTTCTCCCCGGAGGCGACACCGCGCAGGAACGACACCGCGTCGATCATCGTGCCCGCGTCGCAGGCCGGGATGTCGACCCGTTTGGCCAGATGCGCGCCGACCGCGACGAACACCGCGTCGAAACCGCCCTCCGCGCGTTCCGCCGCGAGATCCTCGACCCGGTGGTTGCAGGTCAGCCGCACCCCCAGTGCCGCGACCCGCTCCAGCTCCGCCTCGAGCACGTCGCGCGGAAGCCGGTAGTTCGGGATGCCGTAGCGCATCATCCCGCCGGGCGCGGCGCCGGCGTCGCGGATCTCGACGTCGTGGCCGCGGCGGGCGAGGTGACAGGCGGCGGACAGCCCGCTCGGCCCGGCACCGATCACCAGTACCCGCTTGCCGGTGCGGGTGGGGGGCGGCTCGAACATCCAGCCCTGCTCGCGTGCCCGGTCGCCGAGAAAGCGCTCCACCGAATGGATGGACACGGCGCTGTCCAGAGTGGCGCGGTTGCAGACGGATTCGCAGGGGTGGTAGCACACCCGGCCGTGGACGGCGGCGAACGGATTGTCGGCGACGAGCTGCCGCCAGGCCTGCTCGTACCGGCCGGCCTTCGCGTGCGCGAGCCAGGCCTGGATGTTCTCCCCGGCGGGGCACCGTGCGTTGCACGGCGGCAGCAGATCCACATACACGGGCCGACGCCGGCGCACCGGCCCCGCGCGGGGACGGCCGTGCACCAGATCCGGCAGCGGCGTGAGCTCCTCCGACGGCCGGGCCGGACGCCCGCCCGTCGCCCCGCCACTGCGCTCGTCGGCAGTCATCCCCTCACGATAGGGCTCCGGCCGGGTGTCCGGCACCGGATTGCGGCGGCGCCGGCATGCCGACGACGCGCCGGCTCGGGCCCGCCTACGGGCGGGGGCCCGGAGCGGGGCCGTGGGTGTCGCTCAGCAGCACGTCGTCGCGGCCGGCGCCTTCTCGGTGCCGGTCGCCGATTCCTGCTCCCGTTCGGCGGCGGAGCCGCAGCACACGCCCTCCGCGTTCTCGTCCTGGTCGAGCAGCTTCGGGCTCGTGCCGAAGGTCTCGCTGTCGGCGAGGACGGTGTAGACCTCCCACTTCTCCCCCGCCGGGCCGGTGACCCACACCTTGTCCTGGGTGGCGAAGCAGCAGGTGGTGCCGATCTCCTCGTCGGTGAACAGTCCTTCGTCCGTGAGGCGGGCGATCTCGGAGTGCACCTTCTCGCTCGAGTCGACCTCGACGCCGAGATGGTTGATCGAGCCGCCCTTGCCCGCGTTCTCGATCAGGACGAGCTTCAACGGCGGCTCGGCGATCGCGAAGTTCGCGTAGCCGGGCTTCAGCTTGGCCGGCTCGGTGCCGAACAGCTTGGTGTAGAACGTCACGGCCTCCTGCAGGTCGTCGACGTTGAGGGCGAGCTGGACGCGGGACATGATGACCTCCACCTGTGAGACATACGTCGAATTGCTGGTTTCACTGTCGTCACCTTTTTGACATATGTCAAGAGGGGTGGATGATGGGGGCATGCCCAAGGCGCTCCCGGTCATCGACGTCTCCGCCCCCATCTGCTGTGCGCCGGTCTCGGCGGCACCGATGAGCGAGGCAGCCGCCCTCGAGGTGGCGCTGCGGCTCAAGGCGCTCGCCGACCCGACCCGCATCCAGCTGATGTCGATCCTGCTCACCACGCGGGAGGACGACGTGTGCACGTGCGACCTGGCGTCGGCCGTCGGGCTGACGGAGTCGACCGTCAGCCACCACCTCGGCCAGCTGCGCAAGGCGGGGATGGTGCAATCGACCCGCCGCGGCATGAACGTCCACCACCGTGCCTGCAGCGACGCACTGCAGGCACTCCGCCTCGTCCTCGACCCCCACTGCTGCACCTGAGTGGCCGAATGTCACACCGGTTCGATCACATCGAACCGGTGTGACATTCGGCCGGACGGCCCCCGCTCACACCGCGCCGAACAGTGCCTCCGCGTTGTCCCAGCACACCGCGCGGACCCATTCGCTGCCGAGATCGAGCCGTTCGACCGCCTCGAGCTGATGGATGTACGGGTACGGGATGTTCGGGAAGTCGCTGCCGAACAGCACCTTCGAGCCCAGTGCCCGCAGCCGCGGCAGCTCGTCCTCCGGGAACGGCATCGACTCCTGGGTGAAGTCGGTGAACGCCATGGTCGTGTCGAGGTGCACCCACGGATATTTCTCGGCCAGTTCGAGGAACTCGCGATACTCGGGCATGCCCATGTGCGCGACGATCAGCGCCAGCCGCGGGAACCGGTCCAGCAGCGCGGCGATCGGCCCGGGCCCGGTGTGCGCGCCCGGCGCCGGCCCCGAGCCGCAGTGGATGACGATCGGCACCCCGGCGTCTTCGAGCAGGCCCCACACCGGATCGAGCAGCGGATCGTTGGGGTCGTAGTCCCCGACCTGGATGTGCGACTTGAACACCCGTGCGCCGTGCTCGAGCGCCGCGGCGACATAGTCACCCGCCTCGGGCTCGGGGTAGAACGTCGCGGTGTGCAGGCAGTCGGGGGTGCGGGCCGCGAAGTCCACGGCCCAGGAATTCAGCCACGCGGCCATCGCGGGCTTGTGCGGGTAGAGCATCGCCGTGAATCGACGGACCTCGAAACGCCGCAGCCGCTCGACGCGTTCCTCCTCGGCGTGCCGATAGGTGATGGGCCATTCGCGTCCCACGAGCGGTCCGGCGGAATCGAAGTATCCCCACACCTTGTCCATGACGCTCTTGGGCATGAAGTGGGTGTGCACGTCGATCAGACCGTCGAGGCCGTGCCGGTCCCGGAAGTCGGCTACCTGCTGCGCTTCGTCCATCCCCCGAAGGTAGCGACCCCACCGCCGGTGCGCCTTTTGGGCTGCCCCAGCCGCCCGAAGGACACACCGGCGCCGAAGGCGCCTCAGAAGTACACGGCGATGCGACGGCCGTCGATCTCGTGCACGGCGATGTCCATGTCGTAGACCTTGCGCAGCACCTCGGGCCGGAGGATCTCGTCGACGTCCCCGTCGGCGACGACGGCACCGTCGCGCATCGCGACGATGCGATCGGAGTGGCACGACGCGAAGTTGATGTCGTGGATCACCAGGATCACGGTCTTGCCCATCTCGTGGGCCATCCGTCGCAGCAGCTGCATCATGTGCTGCGAGTGCTTCATGTCCAGGTTGTTCAGCGGTTCGTCGAGCAGCACGTAGTCGGTGTCCTGCGCGAGCACCATCGCGACGAACGCCCGCTGCCGCTGCCCGCCGGAGAGCTGGTCGAGGAAGCGGTGCTCGAACCCGCCCAGGCCGGTGTACTCGATGGCGCGGTCGACCGCGTCGTGGCAGGACGCCGACAGCCGGCCCTTCGAATGCGGGAAGCGCCCGAACTCGACGAGTTCACGCACCGACAACCGCACCGCGGTGGTGTTGTCCTGGCGCAGCACCGACAGTTTCTTCGCCAGCGCGTCCGAGGGGGTGGCCCGCAGGTCGAGCCCGTCGATGCTGACCGATCCGGCGTCGGAGTCGAGCAGCCGCGCGACGATGGTCAGCAGTGTCGACTTGCCGGCGCCGTTGGCACCGATGATCGACGTGAGCCCGCCGCGCGGGACGTCGATATCGACGGGCCCGAGCACGGTGGTGCCGGCGTAGTTCTTGGCGAGATCCCGGACGGTGATCACAGGCGTGCACCCCTCACGAGCAGGGAGATGAAGTAGATGCCGCCGACGAAGTTGACGACGACGATGAGGCTCGAGTTGTAGTCGAGCAGCCGGGCGAGGACGAACTGCCCGCCGACCAGCGCGACGATCGCGACGAGCGTCGCGGCGGGCACCGTCCAGCGGTGCCGGAACGTGCCGACGAGTTCCCGGGCCAGGTTGGCCACCAACAGCCCGAGGAACGTGATGGGCCCGACGAGCGCGGTGGACACCGAGACCAGCACCGCGACGACGATCAGCGCGCGAGTGACGACGCGCCGATGGTCGATGCCGAGGCCGACCGCGTGCTCGCGGCCCAGCGCGACGACGTCGAGCTGACGCAGCAGCGGCACCGAGAACGCCGTCGCCGCGACGACGAGCAGGGCCGACACGGCGAGCAGGTCGACCTGCACGTTGTTGAAGCTGGCGAACAGCACGTCCTGCAGGGTCATGAAGTCGTTGGGGTCGATCAGCCGTGACACCAGCGACGACAGCCCCCCGAACAGGGCGCCGAGCACGATACCCACGAGCACCAGCACGTACAGGTCGCGGGATCCGCGGTCGAAGAGCCATCGGAACAGCACGAGCGCGAAGGCGACCATGGCGAGCACCTCGACCCCGAACTTCAGGCGCGGATCCAGTGTCGCGAGGGCGCTCGCGCCGAACAGGAACACCACGAGGGTCTGCAGCAGCATGAACAGGCTGTCGAAGCCCATCACGCCCGGGGTGAGGATGCGGTTGTTGGTGACGGTCTGGAAGATCACCGCGGCGAAGGCGGTGGCGTAGCCGACGAGCACCATCGACAGCACCTGCCGGCTGCGGATCTTCATGGCGAAGTCCCACGAGCCGGTGACGAAGAGGAACAGGTAGGCGCACACCGCCAGTGCGGCGACGACGCCGAGCACGACGAGCACGCGGGCAGGGTTCCGGCGACGGGTCGCGGGGGGTGCGGCGAGGACCTGGCTCATCGCGCACCTCGCCGGGTGCGCAGGATCAGCGCGATGAACACGACGGCGCCGACGACGCTCGCGACGGTGCCGACCGGGATCTCGTACGGGTAGCGGATGACACGGCCGACGACGTCGCAGGCGAGCACGAATCCGGCGCCGGCGAGCGCGGTGATCGGCAGGACGCGGCGCAGGTTGTCGCCGAGCGCCATGGTGACCAGGTTGGGCACGACGAGGCCGAGGAACGGGATGGCGCCGACGACGACGGTGACGACGGCGGTGGTGACGGCGACGACGACCATCCCGATGTTGATCACCAGCTGGTACGGGACGCCGAGGTTCTTCGCGAAGCCCTCGCCGAGGCCGGCCACGGTGAAGCGGTCGGCGTACAGATAGGCGACGGCCATGACGGCGACGACGACCCAGATGATCTCGTAGCGGCCGCGCAGGATGCCGGAGAAGTCGCCGCTGGTCCACGTGTTCAGGGCCTGCATCAGTTCGAGCCGGTAGGCGAAGAACGTGGTGACGGCCATGACGACGCCGCCGAACATGAGGCCGACGAGCGGCACGACGATCATGTCGGTGAACCGGACACGGCGCAGCAGCCGCAGGAACAGGAAGGTGCCGACGAGGGAGAAGGCGACGGCGACGAGCATCTTGCCGAGCACGGACTGGCCGCCGAGGAACAGGGTCGCGACGAGGATGCCGAGCAGGGCCCATTCGACGGTGCCGGCGGTGTCCGGCGCCACGAACCGGTTGCGGGTCAGGTGCTGCATGATCAGGCCGGACACGCTCAGGGCGGCGCCGGCGAGCAGGATCGCGATCAGTCGGGGCACGCGCGAGACGAAGAACACCTCGAGGGTCGCGGTGTCGCCGCGCAGCAGGTCTGCGGGCGTGACGTCGGCGACGCCGACGAACAGGGACGCGAAGGCGGCGACGGCGAGCAGCACGGCGCCCAGCAGGACGGGACGCAGACGCACGGCCGGGCCGGCGGCCGCACGCGGGGTGCGGTCGCCGGCCCTGCCGGTCGTTACCGGGGCGCTCACGGGCGGGAGGAGGTCATGCCGCCGCGGCCGTGCCGACGGCCTGCCCGACGACGTCGATCTGGGACTGGACGGAGCTCAGCGCGCTCGGCGCCATGTACCAGGTGTACAGGTCGAGGTAGGTGATCCGGCCTTCCTTCGCGGCCGTGGTGCCGCCGACGAGGGGGTTGTCGAGGACTCGGGACGCGTTGGGGCCGGTGGTGTCGCCGAGGGGTGCCTCGCGGTCCTGGACGAACATCAGGTCGGGATCGGCCTGGGCGATGTACTCGAAGGACACGGCGTCCCCGTGGGCGACGTCGTCGGCGAAGGTCTCCGACACGGGCTTGACGCCGAGGTCGTGGATGATGCCGTACCGGGAGCCGGGTCCGTACGCGGTGACCTCGGCGGCCTCGACGCGCGCGATGAGCCCGCGCAGATTCGCCTGTGCGGCCGCCGCGGACACGGCGTCGAACGACTCCTCGATGCCGGCGAACTTCTCCTCGAACGCGTCCTCGGCTCCGAAGATGGTGGCGAGGTTGCGGTTCTGCGTCTCGACGCTGTTCAGGAAGTCCTTGGAGTCGACGGAGAGGTCGACGGTCGGGGCGATCTCGCTGAGCGCGTCGTAGCTGGTGGCCGACCGGGCGGCGACGATGATGAGGTCGGGCTCGAGGGCGTTGACGGCCTCGAAGTCGGGCTCGAACAGCGATCCGACCTTGGCGACGTCGTCGCCCCGGTAGCGTGCGAACGATTCGGGCCAGTTCGTGAGGGCGGGGACGCCGACGGCATCGGGCAGGTCGAGGTCGATCATGGACTGCAGGACGCTCTGGTCGAAGACCACGACCCGTTCGGGATCGACGGGCACCTCGGTCTCGCCCTGGGCGTGACTGATGACCACGGTCGCGCCGGTGTCCGCCGCGGTGTCGGAGGAGGTGTCGGAGGAGCAGGCGGAAAGCCCGAGCGAGGCGGCCGCGATTAACGCGACGGCGGCGGACAACCGGATACGCATGGGCAATCTCCTTGAAAATTGAACTTCCGGGGTAGGCGAAGCCGCTCGTGCGGCCCCGCCGCCACCCCGAACTCAGCGAAGCGTTGCCTAACTTAGCATGCCTTTACTTACCGTTGGCAAGAGTCGTGTCTCCACACGGACGAGCGCGCCGCCACTACGGTCGGATCATGACCTCAACCACGTTCTCCGCCTGGGTCGCGCGCGAGCACGACGGCGCGATCGACTTCGCCCCCGAGACCGTCGACGAGACGATGCTGCCCGACGACGGCATCACCGTCCGCGTCCTGCACTCGAGCGTCAACTACAAGGACGCCCTCGCCGTCGTCCCGCGCGGCGGCGTGGTCCGCAACTACCCGATCATTCCCGGCATCGACCTCGCCGGTGAGGTCGTCACCTCGGATCACCCCGACTTCGCGCCGGGCGACCGGGTCCTCGCGCACGGCTACGAGATCGGCACCGGCCGGCACGGCGGCTACGCCGAGTACGCCCGCGTCCCCGCCGACCAGCTCGTCCGGCTCGGCGAGCTCTCCACGGCCGACGCCGCCGCCATCGGCACCGCCGGCTTCACCGCGGCGCTCAGCGTGCAGGCGCTGCTGCGGCACGGCCTGACCCCGGACGACGGACCCATCGTCGTCACCGGCGCCTCCGGCGGCGTGGGCACCGTCAGCGTCGACCTGCTCGCCGCGGCCGGATTCGAGGTGGTCGCCTCGACCGGCAAGCCGGAAGCCCACGACCTGCTCACCGAGCTGGGCGCCGCCTCGGTGATCGGACGGCTGCCCGAGGACCCCGACGCGAAGCCGCGACCGCTCGGCAAGGCGCACTGGGCGGGGGCCGTGGACTGCGTCGGCGGCGCGACCCTCGCCCATGTCCTCAGCACCGTGCAGTGGGGCGGCGCGGTCGCCGCGAGCGGGCTCACCGGCGGCGCCGCCTTGCAGACCACGGTGATGCCGTTCATCCTGCGCAGCGTCGCGCTACTGGGAATCGACTCGGTGCAGCTGCCCATCGTCCCGCGGCGCGAGCTGTGGGAGCGCCTCGCGGGCGACCTGCGTCCCCGGCACCTGGCCGACATCATGCGCCGCATCCCCGCCCGGGAGCTGGTGTCCGTGCTCGATCTCGTGCGGGCCGGCAAGTTCACCGGCCGGGCGGTGATCGAGGTCGCCGACGGATTCTGACGGCTCGTCAGAAGAGGGTGAGCTCGACCTCCTCGACCACCTTCACCGTCCGGCGCACCGCCTTCTTCGCCCGCGCGGGCGCGGGGGTCGGCTCGGGCCGCGCGGGCGCGGGGGTCGGCTCGGGCCCGGCCGGTTCGGAGACGGGCGCCTTCGGAGCGGGCGGGGCCGCCCCCTGGGCGCGTGCCGCCTCGCCCGCCAGTTTGTCGGCGAGTTCGTTGAAGTGGTTGCCGACGTGCCCGCGCACCCACCGGAACCGCACCGGCCCGGACCGCTCGGCGAGGACGCGATCGATGGCCTGGACCAGGTCGAGGTTCTTCACCGGCGCGCCCGTCGCCGTCTTCCAGCCCTTGCGCTTCCATCCGGGCAGCCACTCCGAGGCGCACTTGATGGCGTATTGCGAGTCGGATTCGATGATCATCGGTTCCGGACCGGGGTGGGCCTTCAGCGCCTCGAGCAGCGCCCGCAGCTCGGCGATCTGATTGGTGCCGGAGCGTTCCCCGCCGGCCCGGCTCGGCCCTTCGTGATTGACCCACGCCCATCCGATGGCGCCGCCCGGGTTTCGAAGGCACGAACCGTCGGTGCTCACGATGATCATGTGCCAGACCATATCCCGTGGCAGAGGCGACGTCGCGCCCGAGGCACCGACGCGCCGCGGCTGTGCAGAAATCGCGGCCCTCCTCGGCGTGTCGGCACGAGAAGCGCACACTCGGCGGGTCGCCGCCTTCGATCCGCACCTCGTCGCCCGGTACGGCGGCACAGTACGGTGGACCGGTGCCCGTCCCCGCTCCACCCAGCACCGGCGCGCTCGTCGTCCGCGCCGAGCTGCCCCGGCCGGTGGACGTCGCGCTGACGTTGCAGCCGCTCCAGCGCGGCCCCTACGACCCCTGCCACCGCCGTGACGGGCACGCGGTGTGGCGCACGTCCCGGTTGGCGTCGGGGCCGGTCACCTACCGGCTCGTGCAGGACGGTCCACGTGGCGTGCGCTGCCAGGCGTGGGGTCCCGGAGCCGCGGAACTGGCAGACCGTCTTCCCACCCTGCTCGGCGCCGACGACGATCCGACCGGGTTCCGGCCCGAGCATCCGCGCCTGGCCGAGGCCCATCGACGTCTCCCGGCCCTGCGGATCCCACGCACCGGCCGCGTGCTCGAGGCGCTGGTCCCGGCGATCCTCGAACAGCGGGTGCACGCCGTCGCGGCGTTCGCGTCGTGGCGGCGGCTCGTCACCTGGTTCGGCGACGACCCGCCCGGCCCGGCACCGGAGGGGATGCGGGTGCCGCCGGCCGCCGAGACGTGGCGCCGCGTTCCGTCGTGGGAGTTCCACCGGGCGAACGTCGACCCCGGCCGGGCCCGCACCGTCGTGCGCTGCGCCCAGCTGGCCGACCGGCTCGAGCGCCTCGTCGACCTCGATCCCGTCGAGGCACAGCGCAGACTGCACTCGATCCCGGGCGTGGGGATCTGGACCGCCGCCGAGGTCGCGCAGCGCGCCTTCGGAGACGCGGACGCGCTGTCGGTGGGCGACTACCACCTCGCGAAGATCGTCGGCTGGTCGCTGCTCGGCGCGCCGCTCGACGACGCCGGCATGGTGGAGTACCTGGAACCCCTTCGGCCACATCGTTACCGGGCCGTGCGGCTGATCATGGCGACCGGCGGGGCGGGGCGGGTCCCGCGGCGGGGGCCGCGCACGCCGATCACCGATCATCGTCGGCACTGAGCAGGTCTCCGCGCCGGTCGCGCCGCCGGGGCCGGAGTCGTCGGCCCGGTACCGCCGGGCTGCGCTGCCGCGGCGCCGACGGCTGACCGTCGGATTTCGGCCGCCGGACCGTACCCTGGTGGCATGTCCGACCCAGACATTTCGACCGCGCCCACGAGACTCGCGCGGCTCCCGAGCTGGCTGCTGACCCAGTCCGCGCGCCACGTGCACCGAGTGGCGTCCGGCCGGCTCGGCCTGGCCGACGCCCGCGGCTACCACTACCGCGCGCTGGCGGCGCTCGAGGAGTACGGCTCGCTGTGTCAGGCGGATCTGGGCCGACGGGCGGGGATGGACCGCAGCGACATCGTCGCCACCGTCAACGAGCTGGCCGATCGGCGGTTCGTCGATCGCAGTCCCGATCCCACCGATCGGCGCCGCAACATCATCAGCGTCACGCGCCGTGGGCGGCAACACCTGCGCACCCTCGACGACGTCCTCGTCGCGGCGCAGGACGAGGCGTTCGCGTCGCTGGACCCGGCCGAGCGGGACCAGCTCGCCGTCCTGCTCACGAAGGTGCTCGCGCACCACACCCGGCAGGCGAAGGGCTCCTCGCGGGAGCCCTCCACCTCCGACGGACTCAGAGGGAGCGGGCGATGATCTGCTTCATCACCTCGTTCGCGCCGGCGTAGATCCGCTGCACGCGGGCGTCCTCGTACATCCGGGCGATGAGGTACTCGCGCATGTAGCCGTAGCCGCCGTGCAGCTGCACGCAGCGGTCGATGACCTCGCACTGCTTGTCGGTCAGCCAGTACTTGACCATCGCGGCGTCCGCGGCGTCGAGTTCGCCCTTCAGGTGCTGCTCGATGCAGTGATCGAGGAACACCTGGCAGGTGCGGGCGATGGTTCGGCACTCCGCCAGCTCGAACGCGGTGTTCTGGAACTCGAACAGGCTGTGCCCGAACGCCTGCCGCTCCTTCGTGTAGCGCACCGTCTCCTCGACCGCGCGGTCCATCGCCCCGGCCGCCTGCGCGCCGATGATGAGCCGTTCCTGCACCAGCTGCGCCATCAGCTGCGCGAAGCCCTGCCCCTCGCTCTCGCCGAGCAGGTTCGACACCGGCACCCGCACGTCGGTGAACGACAGCTCGGAGGTGTCGGCGCCGTGCTGGCCGACCTTGTCCAGCACCCGCCCGACCGCGAAGCCGGGGCAGTCCCGCAGGTCGACGATCAGCAGGGAGACGCCCTTGGCGCCGGCCTTCGGGTCGGTCTTGACGGCGAGCACGATGACGTCGGCCGACGAACCGTTGGTGATGAAGGTCTTCGAGCCGTTGACCACGTACTCGTCGCCGTCGCGGAGCGCGGTGGTCTTGATGGCCTTGAGGTCCGACCCGGCGCCCGGCTCGGTCATGCCGATCGCGCCGAGGATCTCGCCGGTTGCCATGCCGGGCAACCAGGTTCGCTTCTGCTCCTCGCTGCCGTACTCGAGGATGTAGTGGGCGACGATGCCGCTGTGCACCGAGATGCCCAGGGCGAGGTCACCCGAGTAGCCCTGCGCCTCGAAGACCGCGAGGTCGTGCGCGAAGGTGCCGCCCCCGCCGCCGTACTCCTCCGGGATCGAGCACAGCAGCAGTCCCAGTTTGCCGGCCGCGAGCCACACCTCGCGGTCGATGCGCCGCTGGCTGTCCCACTTCTCGGCATGGGCCATGACCTCGCGCTCGAAGAAGTCGCGGGCCAGTTCCGACACGGCCTGTACCTCGTCGTCGTGCCAGGACGGCACGTGCTTCGTCACCATCGGTGTCCTTCAACCTTCCGTCCGGCGTGACCGAATGTCACATCGCGTCGATTCGATCGAACCCATGTGACATTCGGTCACCGGGTGCGCAGCTCGCGCTTGAGAAGCTTGCCGCTCTGGTTGCGCGGGAGGGTGTCCACGAACCGGACGAGCTTCGGAACCTTGAACGGCGCCAGGCGCTGCTTGACGTGGTCGATCAGCTCGTTCTCGTCGGTGTCCGCGCCGGCGCGCAGCACGACGACGGCGGTGACGGCTTCGATCCACTTCTCGTCGGGGGTGCCGATGACCGCGACCTCGGCGACGGCCTCGTGGGTGTAGAGGGCGTCCTCCACCTCCCGGGACGCGACGAGGATGCCGCCGGTGTTGATGACGTCCTTGATCCGGTCGACGACGGTGATGTAGCCCTCGGCGTCGCGCGTGACGAGATCGCCGGAGTGGAACCACCCGTCGCGGAACGCCTCCGCGGTGGCGTCCGGGTTGTCCCAGTAGCCCAGGCACAGCTGCGGCGACCGGTACAGCACCTCGCCGGGTTCGCCGTCGGGCACGTCGTTGCCGTCGGCGTCGACGACGCGGGTCTCGACGAACAGCACCGCCTTCCCGCACGACGACGGCCGGTCCGCGTGCTCCTCTGGGCGCAGAACCGTTGCCAGCGGCCCGATCTCGGATTGACCGAAGCAGTTGTAGAACCCGAGGTCCGGGTAGCGCTCGCGGAGCCGGTTCAGCACGGTGACGGGCATGATCGACGCGCCGTACTGCGCCTTCCGCAGCGACGACAGGTCGCGGGTCTCGAGGTCGGGGTGGCTCGCCAGCGGCACCCACACCGTCGGGGCGAGGAAGAGCGAGCCGATCCGCTCGGACTCGACGAGCCGCAGGATCTCCGGGATGTCGGGGGCGGGCAGCAGCGTGACCGTGGCGCCGACGGCCAGGTACGGCAGCATGAACACGTGCATGCCGGCGGAGTGGTACAGCGGCATGCAGATCAGCGGATTGTCGTCCGCCGCCAGGTCCAGGGCGACGATCGACGAGGTGTACTCGTGCACCAGCGCCCGGTGGGGCATCATGGCGCCCTTGGGTTTCGAGGTGGTGCCGGAGGTGTAGAGCAGCTGCACGAGGTCGGCGTCGGAGACGGTCACGTCGAGTTCCGGCACGTCGCCCGTGCACGCGACGGCGAGGAGCGAGTCGTCGGCGTCGCGCAGGGGCACCACATGCTCGGCCGGGACGTCGCCGAGGACTGCGTCGAGGTTCTCGCGCAACGCGGGGTCGACGAGGACGGCGCGCGCCCCGGACTGGCCGAGCAGGTAGCTCAGTTCCTCGCCGCGCAGGGCGTAGTTGATCGGCACGTGCACGAGGCCGGCCCGGGCGGCCGCGAGGTACCCGACGACGTAGGCGTCGGAGTTGGTGCCGTACGCGGCGACGCGATCGCCCTGGTCCAGGCCCAGCGCGCGCAACCGTCCGGCCGCCCGGGTGACCGCGTCGTCGAGCTCGCGGTAGCTGAGGGTGCGGTCGCCGAACCGCAGGGCGGTGCGGTCGGGGAAGCGGACGGCGCTGCGGTGCAGCACGCCGTCGACGGTGTTCGCGCGCGGGTCGAGGCTCATGGCCGACAGGTTATAGGACGTCCAACCAATTGACCAGACCGATCGATCGATAGCGTCAGCGACCCTGCCACACCGGCCGGCGCTTCTCCACGAACGCCGTCATGCCCTCCTGGGCGTCGCAGATCATCGCGTTGGTCGCCATGGTCTCGGCCATCGCCTCGTAGGCCTGCTCCTGCGGCAGCTCGATCTGCCGGTAGAAGGCTTCCTTCCCGATCCGCACCGTCGCCGGGGACGCCGAGACGATCTTCGCGGCCAGGGCCGCGGTCTCGGATTCCAGGGCCGCCGGGTCGACGACGAAGTTGATCAGCCCCCAGTCCGCCGCCGTCGCCGCGTCGATCGTCTCGCCCGTGAGCAGCATCTGCATGGCCCGCTTGCGCCCCACGGCCCGGCTGAGCGCGACCATCGGCGTGGAACAGAACAGGCCGATCTTCACCCCCGGGGTGCCGAACACCGCGTCCGACGACGCGACCGCCAGGTCGCACGACGCCACCAGCTGGCAGCCGGCCGCGACGGCCGCACCCTGCACCGACGCGATCACCGGCTGCGGCACCGACTGCACGGTCTGCATCATCTCGGTACAGGTGTCGAAGATGACCCGCTCGTCCTCGAGGGTCCGGCCGATCATCTCGCGCAGGTCGTGGCCCGCCGAGAACACCGGGCCCTCGGCGCGGATCACGATCACCCGGGTCGCGGACTCCGCGGACAGCGCGCGCAGCCCCATCGTGACCTCGCGCATCGCCGACGCGGACAACGGGTTTCGCTGATCGGGACGGTTCAGGGTGAGCAGGCCGATCCCGGACGCCTCGTCGACGGCGATGAGTACGGCGGCGGGCTGGTCGGTGCGCGTGTCGGTCATGCGCTCCTGCCTACACCACCGCGACGGGGGCGGCCACCCCCCGAACGTGGGTGAGCAGTCGCAGCAGCGCGGCCGCCACCTCGTCGGCGCGCTCGACGATCACCGAGTGCCCCGCCCCGTCGACCCGCACCAGTTCGGCGGCGGGCAGCCGCGCGGCGATGGCCCGCGAGTGCGCGAACGGCGTCAGCTCGTCCGCCGAGCCGCCGAGCACCAGGACCGGGATCGCAGCCAGCACGGCGAGGGCCGCCGACTCGTCGAGCACGGCGAACGCCGCCAGGAAGCGCGAGAGCGTCACGATCGACGTCTCGGTGGCCAGGGCCGTCGCCAGCGACCGTGCCCACGAGTCCGCGGCGCCGCGACGGACCACAGGACCGCACATGCGCCCGCCGATCCGCATCGATCCCTGCATCACCCGCGGCGCGCGTCGCACCGCGCGGTGCAGCACGGACACCGCCGGGTGCCGCAGATAACGGCCGAGCCCCGACTCGGCCAGGCCACTCGCCGCGGTCGCGACGAGGGCGGCACCGACGACGCGGCTGCCGATCCGCTCCGGGTACAGCCGCGCGTAGGCCATCGCCACCATGCCGCCCATCGAGTGCCCCGCCAGCACCACCGGCCCGGGGGGCACGACGGTGCGCAGGACGACGTCGAGGTCGTGGGCGAGTTGCTCGATGGTGTACGTCTCCGGCGCGCCGATCCCCGACCGGCCGTGCCCGCGCTGGTCGTAGGCGACGATGCGGACCCCCGCGCCGGCCTGCCCGGCAAGGCGCTCGCGTACCGCCGACCAGCTGCCGGTGTGCAGGCAGTGGCCGTGCACCAGCACGACGGTGACGAGCGCGTCGACGGGTCCGTGCACCCGCACCGACAGGGGCACACCGTCGTCGGCGGCGACGGTCACCCGGCGCGGATCCGGTCCAGGCATCGCGGCCTCCCAGCGGTCGATCTGCCGGGAATGTCGTCGATGCCCGAGCCGCGCGTTACGGCCGCGACCGAATCGTGACCGATGGTCAGCGCGGGGCGAGGGCCCGGATCATCTCCGTCGGGTCGCCGGCGGTGGTCATCGCGATCACGGGAGTGGTCACGCCCGCCTCGACGTACCGTTCGATGTGCTCGCGGCACGCCTCCGGCGGCCCGTGCACGACGAGCTGGTCCACCACGTGGTCCGGGATCGCAGCGAGGGCCGCCGACCGCTCCCCCTCCGCCCACAACCGCCACATGCCCTCGAAATCGTTGCTGCGTCCGAGGAATTCGTGGAAGGCACGGTAGACGGGGACGTTCATGTAGGCGGCGATCATGCGACGACCGATGCTGCGGGCGGTTTCGGCGTCGAAACCGGGCAGCACGAAGATGCGGGCGACGATCTCCTTGCCCGCTCCTCCCTCGTGCACGTACGGCGCGACGGTGCGCACGTCGTCGGCCGAGAGCCAGTTGACGATCGCGCCGTCGGCCTCGCGTCCGGCGAGGCGCAACATCCCCGGGCGCAGGGCGGCGAGCAGCAGCGGCGGGGCGGGATCGGGGA
Organism: Rhodococcus ruber; assembly: GCF_016804345.1. NCBI lineage: Bacteria > Bacillati > Actinomycetota > Actinomycetes > Mycobacteriales > Nocardiaceae > Rhodococcus > Rhodococcus ruber. The sequence continues at coordinate 5,321,198 of NZ_CP044211.1, forward strand.
CGAGTCCGGCGCGGAACCCGCCGACCTCGAACGTGTCGTACTTGTGGCTGATCTTCTCGCCGGCGAGCGCGGCACGCAGGAACTGCAGGGTGTCGCGGGCTCTCTTGAACGGCTCCTCGAACGGGGTGCTGTTCCACTTCTCGACGATCACGTTGGACGAGGTGCCCACGCCGAGGACGAAACGGCCCGGGGCGGCGGCGGCGAGGGTGGCCGCGGAGATCGCCAGGGTGGCGGGACCGCGCGTGAAGACCGGCACGATCGCGGTGCCCAGCCGCAGCGTCGGGGCCCACACGCTCGCCAGCGCCAGGGGCGTGAAGGCGTCGGCCACGCTGCTCTCGGACGACCACACGTCGGTGTAGCCGAGGTCGGGCAGTTCGGCGATCAGATCTCGCTGGTCGGGCAGGGCAATGCCGTCGAGGGGGATCGTCAGGCCCCAACGGCGAGGCGTCGCATCATCGCTCATACGCCACACCTTAGGCTGCGCCGGTGCGTCCTTTGGGCTGCCAGGACCGCCCAAAGGGCACACCGGTCCGTATGCTGGCCCGTTGTGCAGGTCTCTCAGCTCTGGCGTTACCCGGTCAAGTCGTTCGGCGGCGAGCAACTGCCGTCGGCGACGATCGAGCCGGACGGGCTGCGCGGCGACCACCTGTGGGCGGTGATCGACGCCGAGACCGGCGCCGTCGCGACGGCGAAGAAGGTGCGCGCCTGGTCGCGACTGCTCGAATGCCGCGCCCGGCTGCTCGACGACGCCGACCCGTCGGATCCCGCCGTCCTCGAGATCACCCTGCCCGACGGCCGGTGCACCCGCGGCGACGACCCGCGCACCCCCGCGCTGCTGTCGGAACTGACCGGGCGGGCACTGACGTTGGAGGCCCGCCCGCGCACCTACGACGAGGCGCCGCTGCACCTGCTCACGACGGCAGCCGTGGACGCGCTCGGCACGGGCGACCCCGCCGACGTCGCGCTGCGGCGCTTCCGCCCCAACGTCGTGGTCTCGGCGGACGGCACCGGCTTCGTCGAGGACGGCTGGCTGGGCCGCCGGCTCGAGGCCGGTTCCGTCGCGCTCGTGCCGACGCAGCGCACGGCGCGGTGCGTGATGGTGACGTTGCCGCACCAGGAGGTGCCGGCGCGGCGCGACATGCTGCGCACCGTCACCGACCGCAACCGCGTCCCGAACCGTCCCGAGGCCAGGCCGGCACCGTGCATCGGGGTGTACGCCGACGTCGTATCGGAAGGCGTTCTCTCGCTGGGTGACTCACTGACCGTTCGCTGAAACGGATCCGCGCGCCGACCGGACGTCGACGCGCGGAGTTCACCGCGCCGCTGTCGAGCCGGCGCGCGGATCCGGGTCGGTCAGCGGCCCGAGTCCTTCGCGGGCAGGATGCGGGTGCGGACCTCACCGAACCCGATGCGGGTGCCGTCCGGCCCGGGCGCGGTGGCGGAGATCGAGATCTCGTCACCGTCCTCGAGGAAGGTCCGGGTCTCGTCGCCGACCTGCACTGGTTCCATACCGCCCCAGGTGAGTTCGATGAACGCCCCGCGCTGGTCCTTCTCGGGACCGGAGATGGTGCCCGAGCCGAACAAGTCGCCGGTGCGGGTGGCGGCACCGTTGACGGAGGTGTGCGCGAGCATCTGCGCCGGCGACCAGTACATCTGGGCGTACGGCGGACGCGAGACGACGTGACCGTTCCACTCGACCTCGAGATCGATGTCCAGGCCCCACTTCTCGGTGCCCTTCAGGTACGGCAGCGGTTCCGGGTCCTGCACCGGGGTGTCGACGCGGGCAGCCTCGAGCGCGGCCAGCGGCACGACCCACGGGGAGATCGAGGTCGCGAACGACTTGCCGAGGTTCGGACCGAGCGGCACGTACTCCCACGCCTGGATGTCGCGGGCCGACCAGTCGTTGAGGATGACGGCCCCGAAGCAGTGGTCGGCGAACTCGTCCGGGGAGATCGACGATCCCATCGGCGACCCGACGCCGACGACGAAGCCCATCTCGGCCTCGATGTCGAGGCGGATCGAGGGGCCGAACACGGGCGCCGGATCGTTCGGGCCCTTGCGCTGTCCGCACGGACGCACGATGTCCACTCCCGACACGACCACGGTGCTCGACCGGCCGTGGTAGCCGACCGGCAGGTGCTTCCAGTTCGGCATCAGCGGCGACGGATTGTCGGGCCGGAACAGGCGCCCGAGGTTCGACGCATGGTTCTCCGAGGCGTAGAAGTCGACGTAGTCGGCGACGTCGATCGGCAGATGCAGGGTCACGTCCGCGACGGCGTGCACGGCCTCGGCGGGCACGTCCCCCGCGACGAGATCCTGCAGCGCGGCCCGCACCTCGTCCCAGCGGGCGCGGCCCTGCGCCATGAAGGCGTTGAGGGTCGGCGCGGCGAACGCGGGATCGTCGAACACGACGGACAGGTCGAGAACGGAGTCACCGACACGCACGCCGACGCGCGGCTGCGTTCCGGCCGTGGAGAACACGCCGTAGGGCAGGTTGTTCGCGCCGAAGAGCGAACCTTCCGGGATGTCGATGACGGTCATGCGAGAGATCCTTCGGTGATCGGGGACATCGTCGGCGGAGCCAGGCCGACCTCGACGAGATCGGCGAGCGGCTCCACGATGCTGCAGGTGCCGAACGAGCGGAAGCTGTTGCGCAGCTCCTCGATTCGAGCAGGCGACAGGTCGCGCAGCCGGGCGGCCAGGCCGGCGCCGTCCCGGTCGGCGAGCACCGCCGCGACGGCCGCGGTGTCCGCACCGTCGAGCACGGCGTCGACGGCGGCGAGCACGTTGAGGAATCCGTGCTGTTCGAACCCGGTGTGCGGGTCGGTGTTGCGGACCGCGTGGTGCAGGCCCGCCGTGGCCTTGAACGGGACCTTCGTGCGGACCACGGTCGAGAGGGCGTCGGCGAGTTCCCATTCGTCGGGGTACGCCTCCGCGACCACCCCGCCCGTGCGGAACTTCGCCGCGTAACGCGATCCCACGAGTCCCTGGAGGATCTCGGCGCGGCGCTCGTCGCGCGGAACCTCCACGAACAGTGCGACTCCGGGGTACTCTGCGGCGATCAGGTCGAGGGCGACGAGCACACCGGCGGGGCTCTCCCCGGCGGGCACGGCGATCTCGAGGGCGGCCACGGTGACGCCGTCGACGTCGCGCAGGCTCTCCATTGCGGGAACGACCGCGGACGGCCCGCCCGGAACGGTCAGGCTCAGGGTGAGGTCGCCCCCGAACGGGCGCTGTCCGAGTGCCTCGAGCAACTCCGGGATCCGCGGCGCCGGGAACACGAACGTGCCCACCAGCCCGGCATGGTCGGCGATGCGGTGCGCGGCATGGGCCGGCAGGGCGCGATCGAGCGGGGCGTTACCGGGCGGGAACAGCGCGGCGTCGTCGCACAGTTCCGTCAGCAGGGCTCCGAGAGTGCTCACTTCTGCAGCCCCCGGTTCCAGCTTCCGGCGTAGGCCGCGTCCTCGCACGCGAGCGCACCCTCACCGAGTTCGAGCGGCCGGAACGTGTCCACCATGACGGCGAGCTCGTCGAAGAAGTCGACGCCGATGCTGCGCTCGTAGGCGCCGGGCTGCGGACCGTGGGCGTGGCCGCCGGGATGGACGGAGATCGATCCCTGGCCGATGCCGGAGCCCTTGCGGGCCTCGTAGTCTCCGCCGCAGTAGAACATGATCTCGTCGGAGTCGACGTTGGAGTGGTAGTAGGGCACCGGGATCGCCAGCGGGTGGTAGTCCACCTTGCGGGGCACGAAGTTGCAGATGACGAAGTTGTTGCCCTCGAACGCCTGGTGCGCCGGCGGCGGCTGGTGGACCCGGCCGGTGATGGGCTCGTAGTCGTGGATGCTGAAGGTGTACGGGTACAGGCAGCCGTCCCAGCCGACGACGTCGAACGGGTGGTTGGGCACGAGGTAGCGGGTGCCGACGATGCCGTGCGAGGTGCGGTGCTTGACCAGGACCTCGACGTTGCTGTCCTCGACCTGGATCAGCTCGGTCGGGCCGTGCAGGTCGCGTTCGCAGAACGGCGCGTGCTCGAGGAACTGGCCGAACCGCGACAGGAAGCGCTTCGGCGGGACGATGTGGCTGTTGGCCTCGATGACGTAGGCGCGCAGCGGCTCGTCGCCGGTGGGGATCCAGCGGTGGGTGGTGGCCATCGGCAGCAGCACGTAGTCGCCGGCCTTCGCGTCGAGCACACCGAAGACGGTCTCGACGCGGGCGGTTCCCGACTCGACGTAGACCATCTCGTCGCCGACGACGTTGCGGTAGAGCGGCGACTCCTTCGCCGACACGACGTACGACAGGCGCACGTCCGCGTTGCCCAGGATCAGCCGGCGGCCGGTGACGGCGTCGGTCTCGGCCCAGACGGTCTGCGGGAACAGATCGTGCAGCTTCAGGTGGCGCGGCTTGAGCGGGTGGTTCGGGGTGGTGGCCTGGTCGGGCAGCTTCCACTCGGTGGCGTCGACGATGGCCGACGGGATGTGCCGGTGGTAGAGCAGCGCCGAGTCCGAGGAGAAGCCCTCCTCGCCCATCAGCTCCTCGTAGAACAGCCCGCCGTCTTCGTTGCGGTGCTGGGTGTGGCGCTTCGGCGGGATGACGCCGAGCTGTCGGTAGAACGCCATGAGATTCAGCTCCTCGGGCTCTTCGTGGCGGATCCGCGGGAGGCCGCGGTGTTGATAAACACCTTAACTACTTTTCGGGCGTGAGCGCAACCACATCGGCCCGATCGGTCGTCAGTTGCGGTCGCGCATGTCGAACTGGCTGCGCTTGGTGATGAGCTTGTTGAGGAGCATGACGAGAATCTGCTGCTCCGCCTCGCTCAGCACGTCCACCCATGCCGCTTCCCGCTCGTTCTGGGCACGGAACGTCTCCACGATCTCCCGCTCGCCGGCCTCGGTGAGCGACAAGCGGACCGACCGGCCGTCCTCCGGATCCGGGGTTCGCGTCAACAGACCCGCCTCGACCAGCGGTTTCGCCAGATTGGAGACGGCGGCACGGCTCATGCCGGTGAGCTTGGCGGCCATCTTCGGCTCGATCGGACCGGCCAGCCAGGTGACGAACATCAGCCGATAGGCCGACCACGACCGCCCCCGCGGGCGGTGCACGGCCGCCTCGAGGTCGTACGTGACGATGTCGGAGGCGCGGTTGAGAGTCAGCAGCACCTCGGTGGCCTGCTCGTGGTAGTCGCCGTATCGGTTGCTCAGGCGCCGGTTCGCGAGTTCGACGAAGGACCAGTAGTCGAGGTCGCGGGCGTCCGCTTCGGTCATGGCCTTCACCTTATCCGAGCTCGATAATTTAGTACACGTATTAATTACATGGGTGTGCCCCCCGACCCGGCAGAGCATCGGAGGGCACCGGCGGCCGAACGACCACGGCTCACGCGCGGGTCGGCCGGATCATCCCGATCGACCGCCCGCCTACGCTCCTACCTCGCCCCTCGTTCGGACCCCGACCGGTGCCCCGCTCCGGACGCGTCGGAGCCGAACAGCGCCCCCAGCCGCTGCAACAGACCCCGGCGCGGTCGCCGGTCGAGGTCCCGGACGATGACTGTGCTGCCGCCCTCGGCCGCGGCCTCGACGATCACGACGTCGCCGGGGAATCGCAGCTCCCACCGGCCGCGATCGACCGTCTGCGCGGTCGGCTCCTGCCTGCGCACGATCGCGTCGACCGTCGCCTGCACCGGATCCGGCGAGTGGTAGACCTCGGTGTTTCTCCTCGTCTCCCGATGCTCGTAGGTCTCGGCGATGTGGTCCCGGCTCTCGCCGCCGCAGCCCACGAGCAGCAGCGACGACACGAGCACCGGCACCGCCCGTTTCGCGACGGACGCCCGGCCCGCGCGCACGATTTCCCCCATGAAATCCCCCCGTATCGAATTGTTCCGCGGGGCACCATACAGTCCGGGAGTGAGCTGCCTCGCGGGCGTGCACGTTTCGTGTCTCGTACCACGAGGCGGCGGGGAAGCATCCGCATCTGACTACGGGTGTGCACAATTGAAGGGCACCGCACCGACTCGACGCATCACGGAAGGCCTGGAATGAGTTCGACGGAGATCAGCGCCGACCCGCACGCCGGCACCCTGCGCAGCCCCCACTTCTGGCTGGCGCCGGTCGTCGTGGTGACCGCCGTGATGGCGGCCCTGGCGGCCCTCTACATCGGCAGCATGATCAATCCGGCCGACAATCTGCACAGGTTCCCGGTCGCCATCGTCAACCAGGACGTCGGCGACGTGCTGCCCGGTTCGGACCAGCAGCGCAATCTCGGCGCCGAGATCACCGCCGCCGTCGCCGACGGGGTCGATCCGGCGGAGATCGACCTGCAGCAGGTCGGGATCTCCGGGGCGATCTCGGGTCTCGACTCGGGCCGACTCTACGGCGCGATCGTGATTCCGAGCGACTTCACCAAACGCACGTCCATCCTGGCGCAGGGCAGCGTGATCCCCGGCGACATCGAGAAGCCGATCATCACCGTCTACACCAACCCCCGCATCGGCACCTTCGGCAAGGGCATCGTCGAATCGATCGCCGACCGCGCCCTGACCACCGTGAACGCCACCGTCGGGGAACAACTCACCACCACGGTCACCGACACCCTCGCCACCAGCGCCCCGGATCTGCAGCTGTCCGGCGGCAGCCGGTTGACGCTGGCGGATCCGATCGATGTCCGCTTCGTCGAGCACAAGCCGCTGCCCGACGGCACCGGACTGGGCCTGTCCGCGTTCTACTACACACTGCTGCTCATTCTCGCGGGCTTCACCGGCGCCACCATCGTCAACTCGCTCGTCGACAGCGCCCTCGGTTTCGTCCCCACCGAGTACGGGCCGTGGTACGTCGACCGGAAGACTGCGCATCTGTCGCGGTTCCGGGTGCTGCTCGTGAAGTGGGCGATCATGGTGATCCTGGGGCTGATCGTGTCGGCGCTCTACCTGTGGATCGCCACCCTGCTCGGCATGCCCGTGACCCGCGCCCTGCTGCTGTGGGAGTACGGGGCCCTCGCGATCACGGCCGTGGGCGTCACCTCGATCTCGGTGATGGCCGTGTTCGGTTCCGCCGGACTGCTGGTGAACCTGTTGATCTTCATCATCCTGGGCCTGCCGTCGTCGGGCGGGACCGTGCCGCTCGAGGCGATGCCCCCGCTGTACACGTGGCTGTCGACCTTCGAACCGATGCATCAGGTGTACATCGCGACCCGGGCCATCCTGTACTTCGACGGCAGTGGCCCCGCGGGGCTGACCCGCGGCGCCCTGATGACCCTGCTGGGTCTCGGGATCGGCCTCGCGCTCGGGGCGGTGGTGACTCGGATCTACGACGTGCGCGGGTTCCACCGCCGCAGCGACGCCGACCCCGCACTCGTTCCGGCGCAGGACACGTGAGACAGGACCCCGCTGCTCCTCGAGGGCAGAGCAGCGGGGTCCCGGGTCTCGAAGGTAGCGTTCCGATTCCGCCCGGCCCAGCCGCGCCGGGGTGAAACGGGGGATGAAACTGTCCCCGGCTGCGGCGTCGCCGGCAGCAGCGTGACCGAGCGGGCCAGCGGATGCCCGCGGACCGATAGCGGAGTATGCTCATTAATGAGTCCACTCATTCCGGGAGGCGCGAAATGGTCGAATCGGCGGGAGCGCCGGGTCGCCGAGACCGGAACATGCGTGACAAGCAGAGCCGAATCTTCGCTGCCGCCTCATCGTTGTTCGCGGAGAAGGGCTTCGCGGGGGTCACGACACAGCAGATCTCCGAACGCGCGGACGTCGCGGCCGGAACGTTGTTCCGCTACGCGACGTCCAAGGGCGAACTGCTGATGATGGTCTACAACCAGCAGTTCCGGGCGGCCCTGAGCATCGGCGAGCGCGAGTCACGCTCGCGGCGCGACCCGGTGGACGCCGTACTGGCCCTCGTCCGGCCCATTCTCGAGGCGGCCGACAGCAACGTCGAGAACACGGTGAATTACCAACGCGAGCTGCTGTTCGGCTCCGCAAGCGAGAAATACCGTTTCGAGGGACTCGATCTCGTCGCCCTCTTCGAGGAGACGGTCGCGTGCCGGCTCGTCGAGGCCGCGCGCAACCGCGGGCTGGACGAGAGGCAGGCGGAGGACCGGGCCCGGCACGCCGGCCGGAGCATCTTCGCGATCCTGCACCTGATCCTTGCGCGCGCGTTCACCGGTGCGCATCCACACAACGACCCCGAAGCCGACCTGCACGCCCAGATCGACCAGATCGTCACGGGCTTCTTCGCAGCACTCGACGACGACCGCCCGGCCCGCGGCACGCCGCAACCGGGCACGTCCTCACCCCAACGAAAGAAGGAATCATGACCAGCCGGATCAGCAAGGTGACGGTCCTCGGGACCGGTGTCCTCGGTGCGCAGATCGCGTTCCAGTCCGCCTACAGCGGGTTCGACGTCACCGCCTACGACATCAGCGACGACGCCCTGACCAACGCGCAGAAGCGCTTCGGCGAGCTCGCCGAGACGTACAAGCGTGAGGTTCCCGGTGCCGGCGACGGGAAGGCGGAGGCGGCTGCGACCGGCATCCGCCTGTCCTCCGACCTCGCGGACGCCGTCCGGGACGCAGACCTCGTCGTCGAGGCCGTGCCCGAGGTCCTCGACATCAAGCGGGACACCTACACGAAGCTGGGCGCCGTCGCACCCGCGGAGACGATCTTCGCCACCAACTCCTCCACGCTCCTGCCCAGCGACATCAAGGACTTCACCGGCCGTCCCGACAAGTTCCTCGCGCTGCACTTCGCCAACCAGGTGTGGAAGTTCAACACGGCCGAGGTCATGGGCACCGACGACACCGACCCCGCGGTGTTCGATCAAGTCGTCGACTTCGCCGCGGCCATCGGTATGGTTCCGATCCCGATCCACAAGGAGAAGGCCGGCTATGTCCTGAACTCGCTGCTCGTGCCGTTCCTCAACGCGGCGGGTGAACTCGCCGCCGGTGGCTACGCCGACCCCCAGGACGTCGACAAGGTGTGGCGGATCGCCACCGGCGCACCCATGGGGCCCTTCCAGATCTACGACATCATCGGGCTCACCACGCCGTACAACATCCTCTCCCACGGCGACGAGAAGGACCGGACCATCGCCGCGTGGTTGAAAGAGAACTACATCGACGTCGGCAAGCTCGGTGTGGCGACGGGCGAAGGGTTCTACCGCTACTCGAACGACAAGTAACGACGACCGACCACGGCGAAAGGGCTACGCGTCATGTACTACAGCAGCGGAAACTACGAAGCGTTCGCCCGGCCCCGCAAGCCCGCAGGGGTGGACGAGAAGACAGCATGGTTCGTCGGGGCCGGACTCGCCTCCCTGTCCGGAGCCGCCTTCCTGATCCGGGACGGGCAGATGCCCGCGTCCGGAATCACCATCCTGGAACGACTGAAACTGCCAGGCGGTGCGCTCGACGGCATCAAGGAACCCGAGAAGGGCTTCGTGATCCGCGGAGGCCGCGAGATGGAGGACCACTTCGAGTGTCTGTGGGACCTGTTCCGGTCCGTTCCGTCCATCGAAATCGACGGTGCGAGCGTTCTCGACGAGTTCTACTGGCTGAACAAGGACGACCCCAACTTCTCGCTGCAACGGGCAACGGAGAAGCAGGGCCGCGATGCACACACCGACGGCCTGTTCACCCTGAACCAGCGGGCACAGAAGGACATCGTCAAGGTGTTCCTCGCCAGCCGCGAGGAAATGGAGAACAAGCGGATCGACGAGGTCTTCGGCCGTGACTTCCTCGACAGCAACTTCTGGCTCTACTGGCGCACGATGTTCGCATTCGAGGAATGGCACAGCGCCCTCGAGATGAAGCTCTACCTGCACCGCTTCATCCACCACATCGGCGGCCTGCCGGACTTCTCCGCCCTGAAGTTCACCAAGTACAACCAGTACGAGTCCCTCGTGCTACCGCTGTACAAGTGGCTCCTCGACCAGGGCGTGACCTTCCGGTTCGCCACCGAGGTCACCGACATCGACTTCGACATCACCCCGGACCGCAAGCAGGCCACGCGCATCCACTGGGTCACCGAGGAGGGCACAGGCGGAGTCGACCTCGGCGAGAACGACCTGCTCTTCACCACCATCGGTTCACTGACCGAGAACTCCGACAACGGTGACCACCACACCCCGGCCCGACTCGACGAGGGCCCGGCCCCGGCGTGGGACCTGTGGCGCAGGATCGCCGCCAAGGATCCGTCCTTCGGGCATCCGGATGTGTTCGGCGGCCACATCCCCCGGACGAAGTGGGAATCGGCGACTGTCACCACGCTCGACAAGCGCATCCCCTCCTACATCGAGAAGATCTGCAAGCGTGACCCGTTCAGCGGCAAGGTGGTCACCGGCGGTATCGTCACCGCCAAGGACTCCAGTTGGCTGATGAGTTGGACCGTCAACCGGCAGCCGCATTTCAAGCAGCAACCCTCGGACCAGATCGTCGTCTGGGTCTACTCGCTGTTCGTCGACGTCCCCGGAGACTACGTGCACAAGCCGATGCAGGAATGCACCGGCGAGGAGATCACGCAGGAATGGCTCTACCACATGGGCGTTCCCGTCGACGAGATTCCCGAGCTCGCCGCGGACGGCGCAAAGTGCGTGCCCGTCATGATGCCCTACGTGACGTCGTTCTTCATGCCCCGTCAGGCGGGCGACCGGCCGGACGTGGTTCCGGAGGGCGCGGTGAACTTCGCCTTCATCGGGCAGTTCGCCGAGACGACCCGCGACTGCATCTTCACCACCGAATATTCGGTGCGCACCGGGATGGAGGCCGCGTATCGTCTGCTCGACATCGAACGCGGTGTTCCGGAGGTCTTCGGCTCGACCTACGACATCCGGGAACTGCTCGCGGCCACCAGCAGGCTGCGGGACGGGAAGGAACTGCACCTGCCCGGTCCGAAGCTGCTGCGCGAGAACCTGATCGCAAAGCTCGAAGCGACGGAGATCGCCGACCTGCTTCAGGAGTCCGGCCTGCTTTCCGAGTAGCTGCGGGTCCGGAGTCGGCGGTGTCGGCACGACAGTGCAGACTGGACAGGTGCGCACCGTCCTGGTTCCCGACACCGCCGGCGGGCAGTCGCCCGGCGGGTGGACCGTTCCGGTCGACCCCGACGGACGACCGCTCGCCGCTGCCGAGCACCACGACGACCTGACGACATTCGTGCGGACGTGCGAGGCGACGAACCCGCCGCGCTGGATCTGGACCGGCACCGCCTCCGTCTACCCCGCACTGCTGCGCGGCGGGGCCCGCGTGCGCCGATGCCACGACCTCGCCTCCACCCGCGCAATCCTCAACGTACGCGCCGGGATTCCCGCGCCTCCGGAACAGCCGATCGACCAGCGACCGGGACTGTTCGACGTCGCTCCCACCGCCGACCTCGACTCGGTGCTCGCCGAGTTCGCCCGGCAGCGGGCCGAACTCGGTGGCCGCGCCCGGCTCGAACTGCTCGTCGCCGCCGAATCGGCGGGCACGCTGGCCGCCGCCGAGATGAGCTTCGACGGGCTGCCCTTCTCCGCCGACGCCCACCGGCGGGTGCTCGAGCGCACCCTCGGCCCGCGCCCCACCGACGACGGGTTGCCGCCTCGGATAACCGAACTGAACGCCCGGATCGGTGCGGTGTTCGGTCGTGCGCTCAACCCGGCCTCGCACACCGAGGTGCTCGACGCGTTCCGGCGGGAAGGCATCGAGGTGCCGTCCACCCGCAAATGGGTACTGCGCGAACTCGACCATCCGGCGGTGCCGCTGCTCCTGCAGCACCGCGATCTGTCGAAGCTGCACAGCACCAACGGCTGGCACTGGCTCGACACCTGGGTGCGCGACGGCCGGTTCCGCCCGGTCTATGTGCCCGGTGCCGTGGTGTCCGGGCGCTGGGCGAGCCGCGGCGGTGGGGCCCTGCAGATTCCGAAGGCGTTGCGGTCGAGCGTGATCGCCGAGCCCGGCCACGTTTTCGTGATCGCCGATGCCGGCCAGCTCGAACCGCGCATCCTCGCCGCGATGTCCGGCGACCCGCGGATGACGACGGCGGCGGGGGCCGAGGACCTGTACGCGCCGGTGGCGGCGGCGACGTTCGGCGGCGACCGCGCGAAGGCGAAGGTGGCCGTGCTCGGCGTGCTCTACGGTGCGACGTCCGGTGAGTCGCGGGCGTTGCTCACGATGCTGCGGCGGAGTTTTCCCGAGGCGGTGGAGTTCGTCGAGCACGCCGCGCGAGCCGGGGAACGCGGCGAGGTGGTGCATTCGTGGCTGGGCCGCGCGTGCCCGCCGCCCGACGCCGGCTTCTTCGTGCACGGCGACGCACGGGCCCGGGGGCGGTTCACCCGCAACTTCGTCGTCCAGGCGACAGCCGCCGAATGGGCGCTGTGCGTGCTGGCGGATCTTCGCCTGCGCCTGGCCGCCGGCGACGCCGGTGAGCTCGTCTTCTTCCAGCACGACGAGATCGTGGTGCACACCCGCACGCCGGAGACCGCGACGGCACACCTGTCCGCCGCGGTGGAGTCGGCCACCCGGTTGCTGTTCGGAGCCACCGAAGTGCGTTTCCCCATGCAGGTCTCGGTGCGCGACTGCTACGGCGCGGACGACTCGTAGGCGGCGTGCGTCCACAGGTGGAACGCGGCGTAGGCCCGCCACGGACTCCACCGCCGCGTCCGGACCGTCACCTCGCGGGCGGTATCCACGCCGAGGGCCCTGCGCAGCACCAGATCTCCGACGGGACACGCGTCGCGGTCCCCGAGCACGCGCACGGCGAGGTAGTCCACGGTCCACGGCCCGATTCCCGGCAGTCCGAGAAGGTCCCGGCGGAACCGCACGGGGTCGGACGGATCGAGACCGTCGGCCGCGGCGCGGGCGAGCGCGAGCACGGTACGCACCCGGGCGCCGGTCAGCCCCACGGCCGCCTGCAGTTCGTGCGGGTCCGCACCGACGAGCCCGGTCGGCAACGGGAAGCAGAGCAGGCCGTCGCGTCCCGGATCGCCGTAGCGGGCGACGAGGCGGCCGGCGAACGTGGCGGCCGCCGCGACGCTGACCTGCTGTCCCAGCACCGTCTGGACGGCGGTGTCGAACCAGTCCGTCGTCCCGAGCACGCGCAGTCCCGGCCGGGCCGCCACCATCGGCGCGAGGTACGGATCGGCGCCGAGCGCCGCGTCGATCACGGCCGGGTCGGCATCGAGGTCCAGCCACCGCCGGACCGTCTGCTCCACCTCGGGTAGATCGCGACGATCCGCGTCGATCCGGACGGACACGTGCTCGGAGCCGGGACGGATCGCGACCACCGTGGGACCGTACCGCCCCCGCACCGACCGGACGTGCGTGCCCGTGTCCGCGTCGTGCCGTTCGAGACCGGCGACGGTGTGGCTGCGCAGCGCGGCGAGCATCGGCGCCGCGGCCAGCGGCGGCGTCACGGTCGGCCGCAGGACGACGCTCACGCCGCGGTCTCGAGCCGGAGCAGGGCACGCTTGGCTTCCACCCCGCCCACGTACCGGCCGAGGTCGCCGTCGCCGCGCACCACGCGATGGCACGGCAGGACGACGGGCAGCGGATTCCTCGCGCACGCCGTGCCCACCGCCCGGACGGCGCGGGGGCTGCCCGCCACGGCCGCCACCTCGGCGTAGCTCGCGGTCCGGCCGTAGCCGGGCAGGTGCGTGATCACCTCGCGCCGGAAACCCCGCGCCAGGGTCAGGTCGAGCGGCAGGTCGAAGGTGGTGCGCGTGCCGCGGAAGTACTCGTCGAGCTGGCGGGCGGCGGTGCCGAGCCGGGCGGGTGCGGCAAGGATGCGGGGGCTGATGTCGGCGGCGAGCCGATCGAGGACCGCGTCGTGGTTCTCGACGGCGTACGCGACCCGCACGAGTCCGGCGGGGGTGGCGGCGAGCAGCAGCGGCCCGACCGGGGTGTCCACGATGCGGTAGGCGACGTCGAGCAGGTCGGCGGCGCCGGCAGCGACGGTCAGCCGGGCGTGCAGGCGGGTCAGATCGGCGGTGGCGACAGGGGACGGTTCGAGCGTCATGACGGTTCCTCCGTCGGATAGCGGCGGCGCAGCGCGGCCCGGCCGTCGGCGGCGGCGCGGCGCGCGGCGTCGGTGGAGTTGCCGAGGATCGTGGCGATCTCGGCGTAGGGCAGGCCGACCACGTGGTGGTAGACGACGGCGGCGCGTTGGGTGAACGGCAGCGCGGCGACCGCGGACCACAGGTCGTCGTCGGGTGCGGGGATGCCCGCGTCGGCCGGGCGCTCCGGGAGGACGGCGACGGGTACCGGCGTGCGAGCCCGGGACCGGTGGACGTCGACGGCCTTGCGATGGGCGATCGTCACGAGCCACGCCTCGACGTTGCTGCCCGGACGCAGCGCCGGGTAGGCGCGCAGCGCGGCGAGAAACGTCTCGGACCAGGCGTCGTCGGCGTCGACGGGACCGAGCAGCGCGCGGCACACCCGCAGGACGGTGCCGCCGTGCTCGGCGACGACCCGCTCGAACGGGGGCAGCGGGTCACGGGACGGCACGGGTCACCTGCGCCTCCCGGTCGAGCAGGTAACGCTTGCGGTCGAGACCGCCGGCGTACCCGGTGAGGGTGCCGTCGCGGCCGATCACGCGGTGGCACGGCACCACGATGCTCACCGGGTTGCGGCCGTTGGCGGCGGCCACCGCGCGCACGGCGGTGGGTTGCCCGACCGCGGCGGCGAGCTCGGTGTACGTGCACACCGTGCCGTACGGGACGGCCTGCAGCGCCTGCCACACCCGGCGCTGGAACGGGGTTCCGTGCAGCCCGAGCGGCACGGTGAACTCGGTGCGCCGGCCCGCGAAGTATTCGTCGAGCTGCTCGGTGATCTCCTCGAAACCGGTCGCCGCGAGATCCCCGAAGGTGTGCGGGCCGGGTCGGTGCCGATGTTCGGCGAGGTACAGGCCGCTGAGGGCCCCGGCGGTCCGCACCAGAGTCAGCGGTCCGATCGGTGAGTCGACGACCGTGTGGGTTCGCGTCGCGTTCACGGGTTCGATCCTTCCATCCGGTGTATACGGGGTAGACGCCTCCACGGGCGGAAACGTGAGATCGGTCCGTGACGCAGTTCACCGGGCCGTGGCCGGAATACCCGGGAACGGGTCGGTGTTGAAGAGTTCGGATCGGCACGCTCCGTGTCCCCCGGGCTCAATATTTCTGCCTTTGCAGAGTTCCGTCCGGCTGGAGCTGCATTGCGCCTTTCGCCGTGAGGCGACCGAGCGTGCCGGTCCTTCATCTTTCGTCGGGGGGCGTGGCCCCGCCCCGGCCGGGGAACCCGGACTCATGGCCAGGCGAACCGAACCCGCGGTCGCGGCGTCGAGCCAGTGGATCGACGACGACGGAATCCGATACCCGCGCGGCGATACGCACGCCTGGACGCCCGGCACCAATCAGACCCTGTGCGGACTCCCGCTCTCCCGCGCCCGCCTCGCCCGCTTCCCGCACGTGCCGTGGAGCGAGGCGCTGTACCTGGCGGACACCGGCGAACACGGTGTCGTACCGTGCCGCCGCTGCACCGCGGCCACGCGCCACGATCGGCCCCGGTGGACCCGCACGGACCCCCGGCCGTGACCGCCGTTCGGCTCCGCGCCGGGACGCGCGATGCCATGCTGTGAAGCCATGGCGGAACCGAGAGAGCGGGACCGGAGCTTCGAACGGTATCTGACGTTCCTCGACGCGATCGTGGCCATCGCGATCACCCTGCTGGTGCTGCCGCTCGTCGATCGAGCCTCCGATCACGAGGGGACGACGATCGAATTGCTGCACGACGCCACCGGAGCGATCGGGGCGTTCGCCCTGAGCTTCGTCGTCATCTTCCGGTTCTGGTGGGGGCAGCACCGGCTGGTCCGCGACATCGTCGCCGACGATCCCTGGGTCGATCGGGCGCTGTTCCTGTGGGCACTCACCATCGTCTTCCTGCCCTTCCCCTCCGCGCTGGTGGCGACGAACTCCGACGAGACCGCGACCCGTGCGCTGTACATCGGCACCATGGCGGCCAGCGGGGCGGCGCTGATGTTGTCGGCGTGGGCCGCCGGCCGGCACCCGGCCGTCACGGCGGGCGCCGAGCCACCGGATCTGGCGGGGACTGTCGTGCTGACGGCGCTCATGGTGGTGGCACTGGTCCTGAGCGTGACCGTCCCGCCGCTGTCGTACTACCCCCTGCTGTTGTTGCTGCTGTCGGGTCCGTTGACCGGGCTCGTGCGGCGCGGCCGTCACCCGTCCGGCGCGTGAGTCAGGTCACCGATGGGAGCCGCTCGCCGCCCAGTCATCCGCGGCGACGATCGTCAGAGCGGATGACCGGCCGGAGAGCGGGTACCCGCTCGGACAGCACCCGCTCGAGCTTCCCGGCCGCGCCCCGCAGTACCTCGGTCGCGTTCCTCGGCAGCATCCCGTAGTTCGGTGCCGCGGCGAGCACCGCAAACCCTCCGCCCGTGCAGAATCCGATCACGCCGACCTTGCCGGTGCAGTCGCCTGTCCACCGGCAACAGCCGCGCGCCGGCCAGTCATCCGCGGCGACGATTGTCGACGCAGACGACCGGGCGGCACGCGGATGTGGGAACGCAACCCCTCCGAAGTGGACTTATTTTTTCTTTTGGGTATGGTCGAGCCGAGTTCGCGATTGCCGATTCGGAAAGGATTGACAATGGCTGCCAAGTCCGCCGTCAAAAGTTCCAAACAGTCCGCCCGCGCTTTGAAGGAGCGCCGCGCGGAAAAACGAGCCAAGGCTCAGGATGCGGGTCAGCTCATCCGCAAGCGCAAGAGCTGACCACTCGATCAAAGCCGGGACACACACTCGAATGCACTCCACGACAACGACTCTGGAGACCCTCTACCGGAACATCGGCGAAATGATGACGCGAGACCGGAATCTCGAAATCGACTTTCCGGGATACCGCCAAGGGCTGGAAACCGCCCGGCTGTACGTACTCGACGAACTGGCCCGATACTCCGCTTTTTCGATGGCGAGAAAGGACAGCGCAGAGAAGAAGGCACGAGCCGCATGAAAATCACCAGGCATGCGCTGCAGAATATTCGCAGCAATCTGGAAAACGAACTGGCGACCGTCGGATCGTCCACCCACACCCGGGGCTACCGCCGCGGGCTCCACGACGCCCTGGCGCACGTGGTCGCCCTGCAGGACACCACCGACGCGCGCACACCGCACTGAAAACCTCTCCCCTCGCTCCGTCCCGGCCGATGCACCCGGGACGGAGCGTCGTCTCGGCCCGGTGTGGCCGGTGTCGAAAGCGATGACCGAACCATGATGCGCATCCCTGTGAGCGCGCCCGGCGCCCGGCTCGAGTCGGGCAGCACACCCGTGCGGGCCGCCGTGCTGAAGGTGATGTTCCTACCCCTGGACATCGGCGAACGGCCCGTACCACCCCCGGTACCCGCCGTGCCCTACGCCGAGCCGTTCCTGCCGGCCCGGATCGCCGGCCGCACCGGCTACCTCGAACGCCCCGCTGCCCTGCTGGCCTTCCGGCACCGCACCGAACCCGGCACCCGGCTGACCTTCGGGGCGCCGACCCCCGCCGCGCACCCACGCCCGTACGACGGACCGGCGGGGGCATGTGCGTCGCTGTGGGAGGTGCCGGGCGCCGGACCGGTACTGGTCTGCGAGATCCTGTCCGCCGATCCACCGGGTGCCGTGCTCACCTGGCACAGCGACCCTCTGTTCGACGGCGCCGAGACGGGCTTCCGGCGGACCCTCGACGCCTTCCTCGCCCCGTTCGGGATCACCGCCGACGCCAGCCTGGTCGACCTGTTCCCGCGACTGGACACCCGGCTGCCCGACACGGAGGTGTACCGCCCCCTCGCGCAGGTCGCCGTCCGCACCGCGCCTCCCCTTACCGACGAACCGTCGATCGAGGGACTGGTGGTCGAGGTCGCCGGCGACGCACGCGAGGCGGCGCGCCGTCTGGTCGACGGCCCACCCGCCGGCGTACTGGCCGAGGCAGCGGCGCGCTCGTGCGGACGGTTGCAGGCCTGGCACCGGCCGGCCGCGACGGACGTGGCCGTGCGCAAGGACGGCCGGGCGTTGCTGCTCGACCTCGGGGGCGGATATGTCGGCGCGGACAGCCGGGAGACGCTGTACCACCTGCTCGGCTGGACGGGCCTGCGCGCACAGCTGCATGCCGATCACCGTCGCCTGCTGACCGCGCTCCGGCGGCACGAGACGCTCGACCCCGACGAGATCCGCACCGCCCTCGGCGATGTCGCGCGGGCACGGGTGCGACTCGTCGAACTCGCCGTGCTGTCCGCCGAGGCTCGGCCGGCGCACGACGACCCGAAGTGGGCACGCACCCTGCTCGTGTCGTCCGGCGCCGGGGAGGTCACCGCGGTGCGGGCGGCGGTGGAGGAGTTGTGCGCCGCCGCCGAGCGGGTGCTGTGGCAGCGCCTGCACCTGCGCTCGACTCGCCGGTCGTGGTGGGCCGACCCGAAGGCGATGGCGGCCGCCGCGACCTGGGTGGTGTTCGTCGTTGCGGTCACCGCGTTCGCGGCGTCGACGCAGGTGCTGGCCGGTGCGGCGATCGTCGCCGTGGCCGCCGGTGCGGCCATGGGGTTCGTCGAGTCCCTCGAACGCCGACGGGCGCCGAAGCGACGACGTCGCGACCGCCGGTGAGTGCCACCCTCCAGTACGCGCGCGCAGAACGCACCCTCACGCCGCCATCGTCGGAGCGATCGCCTCCATCTGTTCGAGTACCAGCTTGATCGCGCCTGCCTGCCGATCCGGCGGGTATTTGTACCGCGTGAGCAGCCGCTTGATCTGCGAGCGCAACTTGGCCTTGACGTCCGCCCGCACGCGCCAGTCGGTCCTGACGTCGCGACGCATGACGGCGACGAGTTCCCGGGCGATCTGGGCGAGCACATCGTCGCCCTGCTCGGTGACGGCGGATTCGTTCTGGGCCACGGCGTCGTAGAAGGCGAGTTCGTGCCAGTCCAGCGGCGGATCGAAGCGGCGGCCGCGGTCGCCCTCGGCCTGCACCTCCTGCGCGACCTCGACCAGCGCGGCGATCACCTCCGCCGAGGTGAGCTGCGAATTGGTGTACTTGTTCATCAGCTCCTGCAGGCGTTGTGAGAACGCTCGCTGACGTACCAGATTGTGCCGTGCGACCTTTCGCGCCTCCTCGTTGATGAGCTTGCGAAGCGCCTCGATCGCGAGGTTCGGGTTCTTCGCGTGTTCGGCCCGTGCCAGGAACTCCGCATTGAGTTCGGTGAGCGAGGGCCGCGGAATGCCGGCGGCGTCGTAGATGTCGAGTACCTCGCCCGATTCGACCGAGGCGGCCATGAGCTGACGCAAGGCGCGCCGCACGTCCTCCGGAACAGCGAGCCCCCGCGCCTGCCGATCCTCGGCGTCGAACTTCGCCATGTAGACGCGGACTTCCTCGAAGAACTTCGCGTCGGCGGCCAGCCCTCCCAGATCGGGATGGGTGCCGCAGATCGCCCAGGAACGGGACAGTTGGGAGGAGAATTTCCGGAAGCGGGCCGCAAGAGTCTCGTCCCCTTCCGGCACCCGGTTCTCCGGAAGCTTCGGGTCGCGCAGGTAGTTCACGGTGGCGAGCACAGCTTCGATATAGCCGCGCGGTCCGGTGGCGGACCGGAGGCGCGACCGCCAGTCGAAACCGTGCAGCATGTTCGCGAGCACCGTGAGCAGGTTCTTGACGGCGTCGACGGACTCCTCGATCGGCCGGCCCAGCGGTTTGGTCTCCTGATCGGTCGCCGTGTACTCGGCCAGCGCCTCGGCGAGGTTGTCGGCGACGGGCGCGTAAGCCACGAGCAGCCCGTCGCGCTTGCCGCGGAAGGTGCGGTTGACCCGGGCGAGGGCCTGCATGAGCAGCGCACCCTTCAACGGCCGGTCGAGGTAGAGGGTGTGCAGCGGCGGCGCATCGAAGCCGGTGAGCAGCATGTCCTTGACGATGACGATTTCGAGCTCGTCGTCGATGTCCTTGAGCCGCTTCTTGATCGCGGCGTTAGCCGAGTCGCGGCGCACATGCCTGTCGATCGGCGGCTGATCGGCCGCGGTTCCCGAGTAGACGACTTTGATTCGCCCACTGGAGATCTCGTCCGAATGCCAATCCGGGCGCAGTGCGACGATCTCGTCGTAGAGATTGGCGCAGATCTCGCGGGTCGCGCACACGATCAGGGCCTTGCCGGGCGCGGTGGGGTTGTCGTCGGACCCGACGAATTTGGCCATCTGCTCGCGGCGACTCTCCCAGTGCTCGACGAGGTCGGCGGCAAGCTTGTGTAGCCGGGCCGGCGCGCCGTAGACGGCGTTGACGACCGCGACGGACTTCTCGATGCGGTCGCGGTCGGTGTCGTCGAGTCCGACGGTGAGTTCGTCGGCGGACGCGTCGATCTGCTCCTCGGTCACGTCGCCGGCGAACGCGACCTTGACCAGCCGGCTTTCGAAGTGGACCGGGACGGTGGCGCCGTCCTCGACCGCACGGGTGAGGTCGTAGACGTCGATGTAGTCGCCGAACACCGCCCGGGTGTCCCGGTCCTCGAACGAGACGGGCGTGCCGGTGAAGGCGATGAGGGTCGCGTGCGGCAGCGCGTCGCGCAGGTGGCGCGCGTAGCCGTCGAGGTTGTCGTAGTGGCTGCGGTGCGCCTCGTCGACGATGACGATGACGTTGCGCCGGGCCGAGAGGAGGGGGTGGCTGTGGCCGGATTCGCGTTCGTCACGGCTGCGCCCGAATTTCTGCAGGGTCGTGAAGTAGATCCCGCCGGTTGTCCGGCCGGACAGTTCCTGTCGGAGTTCGTCACGGCGCCGAATCTGCCGCGGCTTCTCGGGGAGCAGCTGGGAGCGCAGAAACGTCTCGTAGAGTTGGCCGTCGAGTTCGTTGCGGTCGGTGATGACGACGACGGTCGGGTTGGCGAGCCGGGGGTGGCGGATCACCTGGTTCGCGTACAGCTCCATTTCCATCGACTTACCGGAGCCCTGGGTATGCCAGACGACGCCGGCCTTGCCCTCGGAGTCGACGGCGTGCACGGTCGACGCGACGGCTTTGGTGACGGCGAAGTACTGGTGCGGCTTGGCGATGCGCTTGATCAGCCCGCCCTCGCTCTGATCGAACGCCGTGAAGTCGCGTACGAGCTGCAGGAACCGTTCGAGGTTGAACAGCCCGTACAGGGCGACGTCTAGGGCTGTGTGGTCGCCGGTGGGTTCGATCGGGCGGCCGTCGTCGTCGACGTTCCAGGGGGAGAAGTGTTCGTACGGGGTGAAGGGCGTCCCGTACTTGGCGGTGATGCCGTCGGAGACGAGCGCGACGACGGCGAAGCGGAACGCGAGCGGGAACTCTCGTAGGTAGGTGTGCAGCTGGGCGTGGGCACCGTTGAGCCCGGCATGCTCGCTGCCGGCGTTCTTCAGTTCGATCACCGCGACGGGCATCCCGTTGAGGTACAGAACCACGTCGAAGCGGCGCTCATGGTCGCCGCGGATTACGGTCACCTGACGCGCGGCGAGCCAGTCGTTGTCGTCCGGGTCCACGGAAATCAGGCGGATCGTGGGTGTGACCTCCACGCCGCTGTCGTCGACATAGTTGATCTTGCGCAAGCCTTCGGTGAGGTATGCGTGCACGGCGCGATTCTCCGAGATCGCGTCGGTGGATCCGGCGGTGGTGACCACGTCCACGGCCTGCTCGATCACCTGGGGCGGCAGGTCGGGGTTCAGCCGGGCGAGCGCCGTGCGCAGGCGCGGCTCGATCACCAAGTCGTCCCACGACGAGCGTTCCCCGCTGCCAGGGGCGATGTCCACTCCGGACACGGGACGCCAGCCCAGTTCGCCGAGGGTGTCGAGCGCGAGCTGCTCCCACACCGACTCGTTCAGGCTGTGGCCCGTGAAATCCAGGATGTCTGCCATGGCACCAACTTAAGAGGTCGGCTCGCGTCGAGCGAGCAGGCGGGCGGTGATCTGTCGAGACTTGTCGTCGATTGCACGGGGCGCTATCAGTCGATTGATAACCCGCGTTATCGCGTTCAAGGTACTGCGATTGAGCTACTCGGGTCGAAGCTGGGAGCGTCCCGCACCGCTCGATCGAGGAGATCTTGTGACGTACCCGAGCCTTCATCCCGCCCCTGCGGCCGAGGTCGATTCGTCCCGGCGCGCCTTCCGTCGGGGTTTCGCCGCCGGCGTCGCCGCCGCCCTCGCCGTCGGTGCGCTGGTGACGGGGGTCGTGCTCGTGGTGCGGAACATCGCCGGCCCGGACTCGTTCACGGTGGGCGGCACGATGACGCTGCAGGACGGATTCACCCCCAGTTCCGCGACGCAGTTCGACTGCGAGGGCGAGGGTGGCTACTCCGACATGTCCCCCGCGGCGGCGGTGACTGTCTCGGACCAGTCCGGCACCCTCCTCGCCAAAGGCCGGCTCGACGGCAGCATCGACATGGGCGACAGCTGCATCTTCACGTTCGCCGTCGCGGACGTCCCGCGTGGGGCCGCCTTCTACGAGGTGGAGATCTCCCACCGCGGAGGCATCTCGTTCACCGCGTCCGAAGCCGAGGACGGCATCTCCCTCAGCCTCGGCGACTGATCACCCATCTTCCATTCGAAAGCAGGTTTGTCGTGAACCAGAACGATCCGCGTATCCAGCCGCCGCAGGGCTTCCAGGCCCCGCAGTACCCGGGCTGGCAGAACTCGGCTGCCCAGCCGCAGCCGCCGCAGAAGAAGCGCAAGAAGTGGCCGTGG
The DNA here is from genome assembly GCF_016804345.1 of Rhodococcus ruber. Lineage (NCBI taxonomy): Bacteria > Bacillati > Actinomycetota > Actinomycetes > Mycobacteriales > Nocardiaceae > Rhodococcus > Rhodococcus ruber. The sequence continues at coordinate 5,343,826 of NZ_CP044211.1, forward strand.
GTCGTCGGAGCCGTCGTCGCGCTGTTCGTGATTGCCGGCGTGTCCGGCGGTGACGAAGAGGACTCCTCCGCGGCGACCGCGCCGTCGGCCGGGCAGACCCGGGAAGATCGGGAGTCGGCACCGTCCCGCCCCACCCAGGCCGAGCAGCCGGCCGCGGGGCTCGACACCCCGGTGCGCGACGGCAAGTTCGAGTTCGTCGTCACCGAGGTGCAGACCGGGCTGACCACGTTGGGCGACAACCAGTTCCTGGCCGAGGAAGCCCAGGGCCAGTTCGTCATCGTGACGATGACGGTCTCCAACATCTCCGATCAGCCGAAGGGTCTGAGCCCGAGCGATCAGAAGTTGATCGACTCCCAGGGCCGCACGTTCAGCCCGGACACGTCCGCCGCGCTGAACCTGGAGACCGACGTCGCGTTCTGGGACGAGATCAACCCCGGCAACACCGTCACGATGCCGGTCGTGTTCGACATGCCGGTCGATGCGGTTCCCGCCTCGATCGAACTGCACGACTCCATGTTCTCCGGCGGAGTCACCGTCTCCCTGCGGTGACGTCCCCGGGGCCGGTGCGCCCGCGAGGGGTCGGGCGCACCGCCACTTTCCCGGCTCGGGGAGCGAGCGAATGTATCGCTCGTCCGGCCCCCTCCCATCCCGAGCGAAAGCATCGCTCACCACCTCAGGAGCGGCACACTCACTCGCTCCTGCGGTCGATTCTCAGACGAAGGGCAAGACGATGTCGGACGACAAGACGCCCGCACCCGCCGGCTGGTACCCCGATCCGAACGGGGGACAGCGTTACTGGGACGGCACCCGGTGGCTGGACTTCCCCGGCTCCGGCGCCGACGACGGCAAGAAGCGCCGAATCAGGAAGAAGCCGCTCCTGATCATGCTGGCAGTCCTGCTGCTCGCCGTGGGTGGTGGGGCGCTCACCTGGAAGCTGAATCACGACGCCCAGGTTGCGGCACAGGTCGCGGCGGCAGAGGAAGCTGCACAGCGCGAAGCGGAACGTCAGGCCGCAGAGAAGGCGGCGCAGCAGCAGCGCGACAACGCCGAGCGCGCCTCCCGCGCGCGCTCCGTCTCGGAGATCGAGTCGAGTGTGGAGCAGATGGCGAACAAGCACATCGACAACGGAATGTTCGACGGGCCGGTGATCGAGGTGACCTGCTCACCCGTCAACGGCGGGTCCACCGACAACCTCACCGAGACGACGACGGTGTTCGAGTGCTTCGTGGCGACCGAGGACAACGGCGACGGCACGATGAGCGGGTACAAGTACCACGCGACGATGAACTGGACGACGGGCAGCTTCACCTACGGGTTCGGGGCGCCGTAGCGACGACGACAGCCGCACGCTTCGGCGTCCTGTCGCACCTCAGGACGTTACGCCCGTCCCTCCACACCTGCGCCGTACATCGACAACGAAAGCGACGGTTGTCGATGTACGGCGCCGTCCAGACTGCGAGGCGAGCGGCAGAGGGCCGAGCTCAGTGGCGCAGTCCCAGCGTGGCGCTCAGCTCGGGAATCCGCGTCGCCAGGGCCGAGTACACGAGACGGTCGTTCACCTTGTCGTAGTGGTGTGCGATCAGGTTTCGCATCCGTCCGATCGCAACCCAGTCGACGCCGGGGAACTCGGACTTGAACGTCTCCGGCAACTTCTCGACGACCGTGGCCACCTGGATCAGGATGTGCCGACCGTTGTTCCGCAGCACGCGCCCGTGGGGACTGTCCTCCAGGTAGGCCTCCAAGCCGAGTCCCACCGTGTAGGACGCGTCTGCCGCGAAATCGGCGAGGTCCTGCAAACGACGGCGAACGCGCTCATCCGCATATTTCTCCGGCGTCACAAGTTCTCCGACGTCACAGCGCCACGGCTTCCTTTCGGGCGCGGTCCCCCACGCGCCCCCCGGCTCGCCCGTCGACGATCTCGACCCGCACGGTGAGCAGGTCTTCCAAAGCTTGCTGCAACTCGAGCAGATCGACGATGTCGTGGCGATCGCTGAAATCCACGATGAGGTCGATATCCGAGGCGAAGTCGTCGTCGCCGCGCGCCACAGATCCGAACACCCTCGGGTTCGGCAGCCCTGCCTCGGCGAAGAGCTCGCACACTTCTCCACGTCGGGCTGCCAGAGCCTCGGAGGGACGAACGGGCAGGGCTGCCGTCAGCGCCGAACGAGCCGGCTCGGACGGCTGCCGTCGTCCTGTCTCGATCGCGGCGATCAGGGGTTGCTTGATGCCGGAGCGCTCGGCGAGCTCCCGCTGCGAGAGACCCAGAATCCCCCGCCGGATGCGAACGAAGTCACCGAAGCCGACAGCCACGACATCACGATAACAGGTGTTGTTATCACTTGAAGCGATGTGGGCCGGATGCGGCCCATGCCCCCCGGGCAGTCACGGGTTCGCTCGAATGTGCAGTTCTCGTGGCGACACGCCGGGCAACGCCCACGAGAACTGCACGCTCGGCACAGTGCCGCTCAACCGAAGTTCACCTGACGACGAGCGTTCGCCAGGCACGTGACGGCGCCCGTCCCGAACGGGCCGAGCCGGTCGAACAGCACCGAGGTGCCCACCGCGACGCCGTCGGCGCTGAGGTGGTGGTCGGCTTCGACGCCGACCTCGGTGCCGACGGGCAGCCGCGAGAGGGTCAGGGTGAGATCGCCGTTGATGAAGCCGACGCCCTCGTCGCTCCAGTTGGCCATGAAACTGGTGCCCTCGCCGACGACCGCGGTCCGCACGAACGGCGACATCTCCTCCCCCACGAGCACCGGAATCTGCCGGGACCACATGCGTTTCCGGCTCGCGTTCTGGTGCTCGGCCCGCACCTGCGACCAGCCCTCGGGGTGCGCGTCGCTGCCGAACCAGGTGCGCGCGAATCCGGTCTCCGGGCCGTCGAACGCCTCGGCGGGCGGCGTCGGGTGCTCGTCCCGGGTCCACACCGTGCCCGGCGGCTGCTCGGACGGGCGCAGGTAGACGACGGTTCCGCGGGCGGTGACGTCGTCGCCCTGGATGAGGTAGGCGTCGGCGACGCGGATGCGGTTGCCGTCGCGCACGCGGGTCGTCTCGAACCGGACGGGCGCGTTCTGCACCGGGCGGAACAGGTCGACGGTGAGCCGTGCGGGGACGAACCCGTCGGGACCGTGATCCTTGTCGAGTTCCCGGGCGAGCAGGCCGGTCACGCACGGCCCGGCCAGCATGGTCGACGACCAGGGGCTGACGGCGTACTTCGTGGGAAGGTACGTGCCGTCGGATTCGGTGAAGTATCCGCACGTGGAGTCAGGCATGGTCGGATTCTCGCAGTGTCCGTTTCCGCGGCTGCGTCAGGTTCCGGCGTCCTCACTCGCCCTGCGATGCCCGAGCCGTGCCATCGCCGCACCGCAGGCCAGGACGGCGGCGGTCGACGCACCCACCGACGTCCACACCCACGCACTCGGGCTCCACCCGGCTGGGTCGTCGGTGAGCGGGGTGTAGGCCGTCCACCCGAACTGCGCGAGCAACGGCAGCGCCAGCACCGCCGGCAGGGTCAGCGAGGTGACGGTCACGGGCGCCGTCGACGGCAGTGACGCGACGATCGTGTACGCGGCGGCGAACGACACCACGAGGACCGTCGCCGCGAAGTTCACGTTGTCCCACGGCGGACGATCGAAGATCCCGGAAGCCGCGACGAGCGCGAGCAGCCCCACGCCCACCAGGGGCATCGGCCTGCGGCGACCCAGCCACACACCGACAGCCACGAGAACCGGCCCGATCAGCAGCGCCGGCCACGCGGCCGGCGACCACGAGACGGTGCCGCCCACGGCGACGACCACCGCCGTCGCTGCCAGGAGCACCACCCCCGTCCGTCCCCGCAACCACAGCGCCGCGGCGATGAGCACAGGCACCGCCACCAGACCCCACAGCCACCGAACCTCCCCGAGGTCGTCCAGGGAGAACAGCGCGTGGTGGAACGACCAGTACAGCCCCACCCCGAGGATCGGCACACCGATGCCAACGGCCACCTCCCGCCCGCGCGCCCGGGCGACCGGCGCCGTGTCGTTTCCGGCGGTCAGCGCCACCACCCCTGCCGCGACGGCGGTGACGATCGCCAGCGACAGCCACACGGCATCGACCGGCTGAACGCTCGCTGCAAGGTAGGACGCGTACCGCTGAGGCGCCGAGTTCAGCTCCCGGAACTGCGCGAGCGGCTCGGCCGTCAGCAGCCCGGCGACCATCGCTCCGGCCAGCGCAGTGTGCAGCTTCTCGGCGCCCAGCACGACGAGCGCGCCGAGCAGCAGGCCCGCGCCGATCGTCGCGACGTACACGTCGAACCGCCACCCTCCCGGCAGCGCGACGACGGCCACCGCCATCGCCCCCACCAGGGCGGCCGCGAGCACGCGCCGACGAATCGATGTCGCCGCGGCCAGCGCCGTAAGCGCTCCCGCTGCTGCGGCGGCGACGTCGGAGGTGAACACCGGGCCGGGCAGCAACCCGTCGGCCAAGGGATAGGTGTCGACGCTCGGGGTGGCCAGCACCAGGCCGGCGGTGAAGCCGCCGACGACGAGTAGGACATATCGGAAAATTGACGCCACGCCCTACCATCGCCGGGCGGCTCACCTCGGGCGTGCTCGACGCGCCGGACTCTCTTCGGATTTCGTCACGCACGCCCGAGGCATCCGAACGCGCGTTCGAGTTGACGGTGGGCGCCGGCCGTGCCACCATCCCTCCATTGGCCTGAAAACAGGTCGACCCCGGCAGGTGTTGCAGCACCGCACCGGGGTCTGGGCACACGACAGAAAGAGCTGTCATGCACCGTAGGGTGGAGTCTATCCACACGCCCGGCAGGGGCGTGTACCCGCAACCGCGCGCACGTTCCGTCGCGCCGATCCCACACCGCTGCACCCGGCCGGCGTCCTGACGCACGAGCCCCTCGGCATCGAGGGGCTCGTCGTGCATCGCTGCTCCCGGTGTGCGCGAGGGCAACCGAGGCACACCGGTCTACGTCGCTACTCTCCCGTGGTCCGACGTCAGCGCACGGACGCTGCGAGTGCGAGTTCGTTGCGCTCGAAACCGACTGGGCACCAGTACCTTTGTCCCCGTAGCTGGTGGCGGGGCACCTGATCGCGCGGGTCGACACGTTCGTTCGGGTCCAGTACAGCCGCACGTCGCCCGCGACGTGGGGCCGAAAGTGCTGGCCGAGACGGTCTATCGGGGTATGGCGACCGGGCAGCGTCGGGGAAGGGGCCGAAGAACACAGGGACCCGCAGGGTCTCCGCTCGGTCGGGGACAGCCGCCCGCAGGGCGTCCGCCTCCTCGACACGCCTCCCACCCCGGCACGTTCGTCATCCGGCGGGAACGCCACCACCGAGGAAGTCCGTGACCGCCTCCATCACCTCGGCGGGCTGCTCGTCGTGCGGGTTGTGCCCGGCCCGGTCGATGATCCGAAGGCGCGCACGGGGAATGCCGGCGGCCAGCTCCCGCTGACACTCCGGGGGGAACACGAAGTCGTCGCGCCCGGCCACGACGAGCGTGGGAGCGGTGATCTCGCCGAGCCGATCGGTGACCGTCCAGTCCTTCAGCAGATGCCGGCCGGCGAAGATGAGCGGCGCCGGCCGCAGCCGCGAACGCCACGCGCCGCTGCTCAGCTCGCGCGCCAGTACGTCGAGGCCGGAACGGTAGAAGTATGCGTCCCCGATCTGCGCGAAGATCGGAAAGTACTCGCGGGCAGTGAACTCGCCGGTGAACCACCGCCGCACCAGCTCCGCCTTCTCCCGGCCGTAGCCGCGCTCGAGGAGCACCTTCGGTGCGTTCTGCCGCTCCCAGTGACTGTCGGCGCCGGTGTCGAGAAGCACGAGGTGCGAGACCCTCTCGGGGAAGCGCAGGGCGTACTCGAGCGCGACCTGCCCGCCGAACGAGTGGCCGAGCACCGCCCACCGGTCGAACCCGAGGCGCTCCCGCAGGGCGTCGGCGTCCGCGGTGAGGTTCTCCCACGTCATCGAGTCGACGGGCGCACCGATCGAGCGCCCGTTGCAGCGGTGGTCGTAGAACACCAGGGTGAACCGGTCCGCGCACTGCCGGAAGGCCTGCATCGTCCACATGTCCGCCGACGGTCCGCCGTGCATGAGCACGAGCGGCGGCCCCTGCCCGACGACGTCGACGTAGAGGGAGGTGTCCCGGATCGGGACCCGGCCGGGCCGGACGCGGTGCAGGCTGCCGCGCCATGTCACCGCCGCCGACAACGGACCACGAGAGTCGCGTCGTCGCACCTCGCCTGTCGCCGTGTTCGAACCCGTTGCCTGCGAGTCATTTTCGATGTTGCTTTTGAGGACTGCCAGCATGCGCGCCTGCATGATCCACACGACCGGCGGGAAGATCCCGGAGTAGACGAGGCGCGTAAGCCATCGCGGTCGACCCGCCTGATACCCGCTGACGACGAGGCGGGTGCGCCCGCCGGGCAGCTCCTTCAGTTGGAAGCCCCACAGTCCTTCCAGGTAGGCGGACGGGCGCGGCTGACCGGGGTCGAGGGTGCCGCCCCGCAGATCGATCAGCCCGTACAGCCCGAGGAACCGGTTCGGCTCGATCCGCGCGACCTTGTACGCGTCCAGAGGTCCCGCCCCGGGCGCCCAGTACTTCAGTTGGTCGCCGGGCCGGATGTCCTGCCATTCCGGGTGCACTTCCCGGGCACTCGGACGACCGGCGTTGTCCAGGTGATCCCAGGAGTACCAGCCGCCGCGGTCCCAGCCCATCTGCACCAGCCACGGCCACACCTGCTCGGGCGGCGCGTCGATGGTGACAGCCATCGCGCCCGATCTCTCCCCGTCGGGCACCAGATCCGCACCGGGGAACGGTCCGCGGACCTCCTCGTCGGTGGCGCCCCACCGCACGAGCCGCGGGCGCACGAAGCGTCCGTAGACCACGGCTGCCGCCGCGCCCGCCACCGCTACCTTCGGTGCGACTACCATGTGTCCAGCGTGCGCCGGGTCCCTGGTGCTCCACAAGGGACCACTGGCCCTCGTCAGTGCAACTCAGCCGCCGACCACCCGGCCGCCGCGTCTCGAAGACCCTGGCTCGACGATCTCGCCGAGGCCTCTTACCGGCCGTAGTGATACCGGCACGCGGCGATGCAGGCATCGACGTCCCGCACCCAGCCGCACGGTCAGTCATCACCGTCGATCGGTTCGTGCACCTGCCCCTCGCCTGCTTCGAGCCGTTCCATCGCATCGAGTAGACGTCGAGCGTTCGCCGGTGAACGCATGAGGTAGGCCGTTTCACGTAGCGACTCGAAGTCCGCCAGGGAGACGATCACGACCGGTTCGTGGCCCGAGCGGGTAATCACGATCTCCTCCCGGTCGTTGACGACAGAGTCCAGAACCTCGGCGTACCGGGCGCGCGATTCGCTGTAATTCATGGTTCGCATGACGACCTCCGTCTTTCTACAGAAATCGTACGTCCCAGCCGAGATGGGTTGTCTGTCCGAAGCGGTCGACGAATCCACGTTGCTCCCAGCCACGCCACGAATCCGTCGTCAGGAGCAGTCGCCCGGCTCCCCGTCCTTGACGACGGACAGCACTGCGTCGCCTTCACCGATGAGCACGCCCGGGGCCGGCGCTTGGGATACCACCACCCAGTTCCGGTCGAGGATCTGTGCCCGTCCCCGTCCGGTTGCGTCGACGCTGCGGGAATAGAAGATCCCGGCGGCTTGGATGGTGTCCTGCGCGGCTTGCAGGTCCATGCACGTCACGTCCGGCATGACGGCGGTCGGCGCGGTGTCGGCGACGTTCGTCGTCGGTGCCGACGCTGACGTGGTCGGAGACGGCACGGGCGTCGTTGTGGTGGCCGGCGCCGCGACGGTGGTCGACGGGGCAGCCGGGGTCGTCGGCGTGGTTCGCGACGCCGGCGCAGCGACAGGCGGTGTCGCCGAGTTCGTGACGTCCGGCTCGCTGGGGTCTTCGAGTCCGTTCTGTATGTCGGTGATGATTCCGAAGACCACGAACAGCGCGGCGACCGCGGCCGCGATGACCACTCCCCTGCGGACCGGCGGTCGGGGCGTCGGCTCGGGCGGCGGCGCGAAGGCTGCCGGATCCCCGGCAAGGTAGGCCTGGTGGCCGGCCTCGGCCCTGGCCGCCAGGGCGGACCGTTCGGCCTCGAGCCGGGCGCGACGGTCGCGGATCAGCTTCCCGACAGCCAAGTAGCCGAGCCCCACCCCGATGCCGAGCACGAGGAGGAAGCCGGCGACGTCGCCGTGGATGACGTACAGAAACGCCATCCACACGAAGATGGCGGCGAACATGCCTGCGACGACGCGCAGGTAGGGCGCGATGCGTTTCATGGGTGACCTCTCTCGGATCGCACCGGTGTCCATGTGCATGCTGCACGAGTCCCATCGCACGAATCGGTGTGCGCGTTATCCGCGCGATGGGACTCGACTGTGGCAGCTTCGGTCAGACGGCGTCGGCGACGACTGCTTCGGCGTCCCTGACGCGGAGCTCACCGGACATGAGGCGCGGGAGGAGGGTGTCGCGGAGCGCGGCGAGAGTCTCCGACTCCTCGCGGGCATTGTGGACGACCCTTGCCAGATTCGTGATCCGCTCGGCTATTGCTGAGTCGAGCCGACGAGGATCTGCAACTTGCACTTTGAGGATGTCTGCCGGCTTCACTCGCTGGTGACTCCCGGACGTGCCTGCGACCATCGACTCCAGTTGGTGTCCGACGACGGGTTGGTTCAACGCAGCCCACAGGACGGACGTGGACGAATACTTCGGCTCCAGGACGAGGAACTCCGTCGACGCGAACGACGGCACATTCGGTAGGTCCATCACGTCCCACACACGCGGAAACCGTGGATTCAGTTTGGAGATGAGAACCGACGGTGCCGTAATCCGGAACTTGGCACTCTTGATCTCGCCGGGACTCACACGCTCGGGGCGCTGTCGCTCATCGAATGCGGGAAGACTGAAGTGCGCAACTGATCCGGCATCGCACTCAGCAGGATCCTGAGAGGTTCGCCGATGTTCGACCAGGTCTGCCAAAGGAGCCGATGCGGCGCCGTGCAACCACAGAACAGCAAGTTTCCGCGCAGTCTCAATGAGCTTACGATCTGCAACGATCTTGCCGTCGAGGGCGCCTAGGACATCAGCGATGGCGCGCTGCTCGTCGAGTGAGGGAAGCAAGAGGTCCATATCTCGTGCTGCGCCAACGTTGAAGTGCTGTTGCACGGCTCCGACGAGACGGGAACTTACGAATCCTTCCACGACGCTGTTGATGAAGTAGCTCAGCCAATGTGCGTTAATACTTGGACCGGGACGGGTAATGACCAAATCTGCGCAGTTCGCGAGGGTCCATTCTTGCGGGACTACAGCAGTTGCGCCCGGTTTTCCAGTGCGGACGGTAACGACGTCACCCGGGCGCAAGGAGGACTTTCTCAACGTCTCGTGAAACTCCACTGGGATGTAACGAACATCCGTCAGGTCGAATCCATGAGGTACGACGTTCTGCGATCTAAGGAAGATCACGCCGCCTTCACTATACTCGCGGGCCATTGAACCGACATGCCCTACAGTCACTTCCTGAGCCATGTCACCCAACTTGACTTGGCGCCATCCCTCGGGAATTTCGCTCACTCCACCCTCCCCAACTGCTCGCGCACCACAGCCGCCAACCGCGCCGACTCGTCGAACTGCTCGTACAGTTCCTTCGTCAGCCGCGCGATCTTCTCCTCAATCGGCTCGCCGTCGTCCTCGATCGGGGCCGCACCGACGTACCGACCCGGCGTGAGTGCGTAATCGGCTTCCTTGATCTCCGCGAGCGTCGCCGAGTAGCAGAAGCCCGGCTCGTCCGCGTACTCCTCACCGGATGCGGATTCCGTTCCGCGCCAAGCGTGGTAGGTGCCGGCAATCTTGGCGATGTCGTCGTCCGACAGCGCGCGCTCGGCGCGATCCACCATGTAGCCGAGGTTGCGGGCGTCGATGAAGAGCACCTGGCCGCGACGATCGACCTTGCCCTTCACACCGGCCGACTTGTCCTTCGCGAAGAACCACACGCACACCGGAATGCCGGTGCTGCGGAACAACTGCGTCGGCAACGCCACCATGCACGAGACCAGGTCGGCCTCGACGAGCCGCGCCCGGATCTCGCCCTCGCCTCCGGAGTTGGACGACATCGACCCGTTCGCCATTACCACGCCCGCGCTGCCCTTCTCGGCGAGCTTGGAGATAATGTGCTGGATCCACGCATAGTTCGCGTTGCCGGCCGGCGGAACGCCGTACTTCCAGCGCTTGTCGTCTTCCTTACGCGTCCAGTCCTTGATGTTGAACGGCGGATTCGCCATCACGTAGTCGGCGAGCAGATCCGGGTGCTTGTCCTGGGCGAACGTATCCTCCCAGCGGTCGGCGAGATTCGCGGTGATGCCGTGGATTGCGAGGTTCATCTTCGCCATCCGCCACGTGCGCTCGTTGAGTTCCTGCCCGTACACCGCGACGTCGGTCGGGTTGCCGCCGTGGTGCTCGATGAACTTCTCGGTCTGCACGAACATGCCGCCCGACCCGCAGCACGGGTCGTACACCCGCCCGTTGTACGGCTCGAGCACCTCCACCAGCACCCGCACCACACCGGCCGGGGTGTAGAACTCGCCGCCGCGCTTACCCTCGGCGCGAGCGAACTTCTCCAGGAAGTACTCGTACACCTCCCCCAGCAGGTCGCGCGCCTTGCGGGCGCCCTCACCGGTGAAGCGGGTGTCGCCGAGCAGGTCCATCAGCTCGCCGAGGCGCCGCTGGTCCACGCTGTCGCGGTTGAAGATCACCGGCAGGGTGCCCACGAGGGTCTCGTTGGCGTTCATCAGCTCCCGCATCGCCGCGTCGACCAGCTGGCCGATGGTGCGGGCCTCGACACCGGCCGCCTCCTGGATGCCCTTGGCGTTCTGCGCCAGGTACGACCACCGCGCCGGCTCCGGCACCCAGAACACACCCGACCCCAGGTACTCGTCCTGGTCGTCGATGAGCGAAGCGATGCCGTCCTCGTCGAGACCGTCGGCGACGAGCTCGGCACGGATCTGCTCACGGCGCTCGTCGAACGCGTCGGAGACGTACTTGAGGAACACCAGACCGAGGATCACGTCCTTGTACTGGGAGGCGTCCATGGAGCCGCGCAGCTTGTCCGCTGCCTTCCACAGCGTGTCCTTCAGTTCCTTCATCGTCGACGGCGCGGTGGGCGCCGCCTTCTTCCTCGGTGGCATGGTCAACCTTCCTCCCGGCCGGGCCGGGTTCCTGCGGTGACGGTGAGGACGCCGTGGCCCACACCGTCGGTCAAGGTATCGGTGAGTCGGTCGAGGGTGTCGAGCAGCTGCCGTGCGGCCTCGCGTCGCGCGCGCAGCTCCTCCAGTGCGGCGCTCACCGCGGGAATCCGGTCGGCCTCCACGACCGGGATCGGCCAGTCCCGCCACACCTGCCCGGACCGGATGGCCCCGGCGGGCTTAGGTGCGACGGGCATGCGACGCAGCGTGCGCGCCACGAGTTCCGGCAGGACTCCCGAGGCGTGCGGGTCGGCGACCCGCAGCACGCGCGCTGGTGACAGCACGACCGCGGCGCCCTCGTGGTCGACGACGACGCCGAATTCCGGTGCCGTGCAGAAGACGATGTCGCCCGGCTCGGTGTAGCGTCCGCTCGGGTAGCGAGTCGCCAGGACGAGGCGGTCGATGCCGCGGTCGCCGATGCGCGCGCGGCCGAGCAGCTCGTCGGTGCCGATGACGCGCACGTCGCCGCCGGCTTCGACATCATCGTCGTCGATGCGGTTGCCAGGCATCACCTTCAGCACTCCGGCATCGGCGAGCCGGCCGGCGGTCGGCGCCGGGCGCGGAGCCTGCCGGTATTCGACGCCGAGGTGCAGGTCGTCCCGCACCGCACGCGCCGCCCGGTTCGCCGCGCCCACCAGTTCGGCCGCCTCGGCCGCGGTCTCGTTGCCCGCGATGCGGCGACGCCGGCGCCGGGGCGCGGGTGGCAGCAGGCCGCGACGGTCCTCGGCGAGCAGCGTGGAGGTGCGGTGCACCGAGGCGAACTCGAATGCGTGGGCTCGCAGGTGCTCGCGCGACCCCATCGCGGCGGTCACGTCGGCGACGATTCCGTCGGTCACCGCTGCGTCGAGCGCCCTGGTCCGCAGGTCCGCCAGCACCGTCCACCGGTCCGTGGGTGCGACGGAGTCGTCGGGCGCTCCGAGCACCCACAACGCCATCGACGACCCCGGTTTGGTGACGAGCAGTCCCTCCGGGAGGCGGAATACGGCGCGCAACCGGTCCGACCGCAGCAGGTCGGCCCGGACGGCGGCAGCCTCCCGGTCGCGCAGAGGATCGGTCAGCGCGGATGCCGGCCCGACGATCACCGCGAGGTGCTCGGCGCCCATCTGCACGGTGATGTTGTCGATCTCCGCGAGGATTCGGGCATCGGAGTAGCCGAGGGTGGACGGCGACGGATACTGGGTGAGAAACACAGCGGGCCCGTCGATCGAGAAGTCCTCGTCGAATCCCGTTGCCGGCGTGGGTCGGCGACGCCATCGGTGCACAGAAAGCCGGCGCCGCGCCAGGCGCGCCGTCGGGGTGTCGGCGTGGCCGGTCATCGCGATCGGCTCGACGAACTCCGGCAGGCGCTGCCGCAGCGCGACGAACAGGTCGCTGCCGTCCGGCGACGGATCGACGAAGACGGCCCGGTCGTCGGGTGCCAGCGCGCCGACGACCTGCGCGCACATCTCGAGCGCGGCAGGGCTGAGCGCCGTATCGGCCAGCGCGTCGAGGGGCAGGCGGAACCGTTGCGCCATGAGGGTCTCGAAGGCGTGCTCGACGGTGTAGGCGGCGTCGGCCATGCGGTCGGCGTGCGCGGCGTAAGTGGGTAGCCGCCCGCCGAGCGCCTCGATCTCGCGGTAGAGGTACGCGTCGTCGGGGTCGAGGTCGTCGGCCTCGTCGAGCAGGTCGTCGCCGTCGAGGTCCGCGAGTTGCTCCCCGGTGCGGGCCTTGACGCACAGCAGGGCGGTCAGCGCCGCGAACGCTGTGGCCGCGTCCGCACCGGCGGGATCCTCGAAGGCTGCGTGCGCGGCGAGGTCCTCGGCGACGGACGCATTGTTGCCGAGTCCGCGGCTCGACAGCCAGGCGACTACGTCGTCCGCACGGTAACGGTGTTGTCGGCCGTCGGCGCGCACCGGCTCGGGAAACGGCCGATCCGGGCCGCGATACCGCTTCGCCCACATGGTGACGACGGGCCGCTGCACGCGGGCGAGTGCCGCGATGTCCGCCTTGGACAGCAGGAGCGCAGAACCGGTACTCACGTGTCGGCCCTCCCCTCTACTCTTGCCTCGACGCCCGCGATCGGCGCGGTTTCCCCAATCTAGACGACGTTTCCGACACGCCCTTCACAAAGATCGATAACCCCGGTTATCAATATGCACTCGGCGAATGGCGGCTCAGTCGCGGCATTCTCGTCCGTACCCGATTCGGACGAGGAGGACGTCATGCTCGCAGCGATCCACATCAGGCAGACCACCACCGCCACCGGCCCGCTCAGCTGCGCGGCACTGGCCACCGGCACGGGCATCGCCCTGTTCGTCCGCCCGGAGCACAGCGCCGAGGCCCGCTTCGCCGTCGGCCTCGACGCCTTCGCCGAACTGTGCGCCCGTACCGCCGACACGTCCGTGCGGCTGCACCTGACCGACGCGGACCTGCGCCGGGAACTGCACGCCGTCGCGGGCTCCTTCCCCTCGATCACCCTGATCGACATCGGTTACGGCCCCTTGGGGGAGCTGGCCCGCGCCGCCGCCGAGGCGATCGGCCGCCACGTCGCCGAGCGGTTGGCCGCCGAGGACGCCGCCCGCGAGGCAGAGACCAACCCTCTGGTCGAGCAGACGGTGGCCACCGACGCGTCGAAGGGTTCGCGTCGCGGCGTGGGAGTGGCGTGTGTGCGGGCCGACGGCAACTTCCGGCAGAAGATCTTCCCCGACACGCGCTCGATCCTGGCCGGTGAGCTCCTCGCCATCGAACTGGCCGTCACCACCTACCGGAACCGGCCCCTGCACATCCTCAGTGACAGTCGGCACGCGCTCGCGGGATTGCGCGGCGAAGCCCCGCTCACCACCGAAGCGACGGTGATCGCCGACCGCATCCGGCACCGCACCCGCGGCCTGCCGATCCGTTACTCGTGGGTGCGCGGCCACAGCGGGCACCCGCTCAACGAGGTCGCCGATCGCCTCGCCGTGGCCGCCCGGCGCGCTCACGAGGCCCAGGTTCCTTCCGCGGCCCGGCAGACGATTGCCACGAACATCGTCGCCTCGCTGCTCACCCCTACGTCCGCAGCAGCCTGAGCCGCCCTCGCCTATACGCGCGAAATCGGCCGAACCGGGAAATGGTCGAGGCCGGCCGGAACGGGATCGCCTTAGGATCGATGGTGGAAGCCTGGAGTGCGTCCGATGGCGCACAGCTCACGAAAGAGATGGCCATGGCCGACGAACAGTCCTTCTGGCAGTCCCACCGCACCCTTGCCGGTGTGGCCCGCGACGCCGAACGCTTCGCGGTGCGCCTGCCCCTCGTGGGCCGGCTCGACATCCCGCGGCCCGAACAACTCGCCTACTTCGCCGGCCTCGGCCTGCTCGTGGCGTTGGATCTGATCGAGTGGCCCGTGGCGGTGGCGATCGGCGTGGGCCAGGTCCTGGTCACCGAGCATGCCAAGTCCGCCGCCGAACGTCCTGGCTCGCCGGGAGCGGCGACGAACGGCAACGCGGGCGCCGCGGTCGTCCCTGCGACGTAGTCGAGCGCACCGGACGCCGGCCTCGCGGCGGTGCACTCGAGCCTCCGATCACCGCTTCCGTGCCGGGGCCTTCTTTGTCGGCGGCTCCCCCGTCGTCGACTTCCCCGCCGACGGCTTCGCCGCTGCCGCGATCGGGGGCGCACCGGGACTCGTGGGTGCGGTGTCCGGGGTCGGCGCCGGCGCACGCTCGGTCGCGGGAGCGCCGGGCGTGGGGGTGGGACGAGGCGTGAGCAGCCGGATGGCCAGGGCCGTGGCGCCGAGTCCGGCCAGCACGGGCGCGGCGGCGATACCGGTTGCCAGGCCGGTAGCGCCCAGCACGACGATCGTTGCCGCTGCCGTCGGCGTCGACTCGGCTCCGCTGCCGAGACCGGAGCGAGCTCCTTCGGCGGCGCCGCGCACGCTGCCTGTCAGTGCGCCCAGCGCGGCGCCGCCGACGGCGCCGGCGGCGCGGGTGGTGGCGTCTGCCACGCCGACGACCGCCTGCGCGGTCTTGTCGAGGACATTCATCACTGCTACCTCCCGATCCGAGCGAAATGCGTCGCGGGTTGCCCCCGACCGCGGTGTCGCGCGACCGCAGCGGCCGGGCTCGGAATCGGCAGGTTCGAATGCCACTTGCGGAGACACACTCCCGGATCTCCGGTCGACACGGCCGATGCTCGCCCGGAGACCTGGTGACGCAAACGATACGGCGTCCGCCACCGCGATGTCACACCCCGACGATCGGCGTTCCCCCAGGATGCCGGCGGGGCTCGACCGCGCCCTGAACTCTCGCCGGTCCCCGCGCGGCCCACGTACCTCGGTCCGGCAGGATGAGCACATGATGTCGCTTCTCGCCGCGCCCGTCGGAGCCGCCCGCCTCGTCCTGGACCGGACCGTGGAGGTCGCCGAGTTCGCGGTGTCCGTCCCCGGCCGGGTCGTCAACCTGCTCGAGACGACCGAGGCCCTGGTGGGGCGCATCGACGGCGTCGTCACCGATGCCCGCGAGATCGTCGCGCGGATCGACGACGTGGTCACCGAGGCCCGCGCGACCGTCGGGCGGGTCGGCGAGGTCGTCGACAGCAGTTCGGCGGTGGTCGGCGAGGCGGCGACCACCGCCCGCCGCGCACAGGACGTGGTGGCGTCGGCCGGCCGCACGTCCGACTCGGCGGGCGAACTGCTCGACACGTACGCCCCGATGGCGACTCGGGCGGCGCCGCTCGCCGGCCAGTTCATCGACGAGCTCAGCGCCGAGGAGGTGCACGCGGCGGTCGTGCTGCTCGATCAGCTGCCCGAGCTCGCGGACCGGATGACGGCGCTGATGCCGATCCTCGGCACGCTCGAGACCGTCGCCCCGGAGATCCACGAGCTGCTCGGAGTGGCGAAGGATGTGCGGCAGGCGATCGTCGGCGTGCCGGGGTTCGACTTCCTGCGCCGTCGCGGCGAGGACAAGGAGAACGGCGACGACGACTGACCGTCACGGCCGGACGAGGATCTTGACGTTCTCCTCCTTGTTGGAGATCAGTTCCTCGAACCCGTGGGCGACGATGTCGTCGAGGTCGATGCGGCCGGTGATGAACTGGTAGGGGTCGACCTTGCCGGAGGCGATCATCTCGATCGTCGCGGGATGGTCGTTCGCGTAGGCCAGGCTGCCGAGCAGGTTGACCTCGCGGAAGACCAGGTCGTTCATCGCGACGGACGCCTCGTGGCCCCAGATCGCGACGTTGACGCACGTGCCGCCCGCCCGGGTGGACAGGATCGCGGACTTCAGCACCGCGTCGATGCCGGCGCATTCGAAGGAGACGTCGGCGCCGCGTCCGCCGGTCAGCTCGAGGACCTGCTCGGTGACGTCGCCGTCGCGCGGGTCGATGATGTGGTCCGCGCCGGCCGGTTCGGCCTTCTTCTTCCGCACGTCGGCGGGTTCGACGACGATGATCTGGTCGACACCGGCGGCGCGCAGGGCCGACGTGGTGACGAGCCCGATCGGCCCGGCGCCGAACACGAGCGCCGAGTGGCTCGGTCGCGCTCCGGACAGGCGTACGGCGTGGTAGGCCACGGCGAGGGGTTCGACGAGTGCGCCGACGTCGGTGCCGAGTTCGCCGAGTGGGTGGATCCAGCGCCGCTCGGCCACGACGTACTGGGAGAACCCGCCGCCGTAGCCGGACAGTCCCACGAATCCCAGTGTGCCGCAGACGTTGTAGCGTCCGTTGCGGCAGGCGTCGCAGCGTCCGCAGATGATGTACGGCTCGACCGCGACCCGGTCGCCGACGCGCAGATCGTCGACGCCCTCGCCGACTTCCGCGACGACGCCGGCGAACTCGTGCCCGAGGGTGATCGGCACGGTCTCGCCGGTGATGGGGTGCGGTGCGTCGGCGGGCGGGGCGAAGATCGGGCCCTCGAGGTACTCGTGCAGGTCGGTGCCGCAGATGCCGCACCACTCCACCTCGACCTTGACGGTGCCGGGGCGGGTGGCCGGTTCGGGAATGTCCTCGACCCGGATGTCCCCGGGGCCGTGGAAGCGGGCTGCCTTCATGGGTCGATCTCCTCGCTGTACGGGCGTCGGATCTTGGTCGGCCGAGTCCGACGCGGGATCATCCGGGTGCGCCGCTGCCGAGGTCGGCGCGTGATCCAGCACACATCGAGCGCGCCGCCGCGGCAAACGTTGCAGCGCGTTGCGCGTACCGCCGGGTGTGGTGCCGGACACACCCGAGGGCATATGCTCGCGACAACTCGACCGACGAGAGACGGAGACCGTGGGCAACTTCAGCGCCATCGAACCGGGCACCGACCTGCACCGATACGCGCGCGAGCTGGCGCGTATGCACGACGCGGTGATCGGTGGCGGCCGCTCGCCGCTGCGGCCGCGGTCGGTGGTCGCGCGGTCGTGGACGCGGGTGCTCGGCGCCGGTCTCGCCCCCGACGGCAGCAACGCCCGCGCCCTGCTGCCGCTCGCCGAGGTGGAACGCCGGCGCCGCGCCTCGCCCCTGTCGGGGGTGATCGGCGACCTCGAGCAGGTGGTGTGCTCGGTGGCCGAGGCGTCGCACATGCTGATGGTGGTGACCGACGCGGACGGGATCGTGCTGTGGCGGGCCGGGTCGGCGAAGGTCCGCAGCCGGGCGGACAGCCTGGGGTTCAGCGAGGGCGCCCGGTGGACGGAGTCGACCGTGGGCACCAACGCGATCGGCACGGCGCTCGCCGAGGCCGCCCCGGTGCAGCTGTTCTCCGCCGAACACTTCGAGCAGTCCCAGCATCCCTGGTACTGCACGGCCGCCCCGATCCACGATCCCCGCACCGGGGAGCTGCTCGGCGTGGTCGACGTCAGCGGCCCGGCGCTGACGATCCATCCCACGATCAGCGCGCTGGTGGAGACGGCGGTGCGGCTGGCCGAGGCGCAGCTGTGGCGGCTGCACGAGAACCGGCTCGAGCGGCTGCGCACGGTCGCGGCGCCGGTGCTCGCCTCGATGAGCGGTCCGCTGCTGCTCGTCGACGAACACGGATGGGTGGCGCACGCATCGGGCGTCGCGGCCACCAAGCGGGTGGCGGCACCGACCGCCGACCGCACCCTGAGTGTGCCGGGCCTGGGGATGTGCGTCCCGGAGCAGCTCGCGCACGGCTGGTTGATCCGGCCCGCCGGGGGTCCGGCGCGGATCACGATGGAACTCGACCTGTCCGGCGCGCCGACGGTGGTCGTCAGCGGCGCGGACTCGACGTGGCGCAGCGCGCTGTCCGCGCGGCACGCGGAGATCCTGCTGATGTTGCACCTGCGGGGCCGCGAGGGGATGACGGTCACCGAGCTCAGCAACGGCATCTACGGCGACCCGGACCACGCCGTCGCGGTGCGGGCGGAGGTGTCCCGGTTGCGCCGCGCACTCGGCTCCGTCGTCGAGAGCCGACCCTACCGGCTCGCCGACTCGGTCGACCTGACGCTCACCCTCGGTGCGGCCGAGCGACTCTCGGACTGCGCGTTCGTCCGGCACAGCGCGAGCCCGGCCGTCCGCGCGCTGGCGGACGGCCGGTGAGAGCTCACGCCCGGTAGGCGTCCGTTCCGGCGCGGCTGAGCACCAGGCGCGGCAG
This sequence comes from Rhodococcus ruber, assembly GCF_016804345.1. Classification (NCBI taxonomy): domain Bacteria; kingdom Bacillati; phylum Actinomycetota; class Actinomycetes; order Mycobacteriales; family Nocardiaceae; genus Rhodococcus; species Rhodococcus ruber. The sequence goes on from NZ_CP044211.1 coordinate 5,362,617, forward strand.
CACCGCGCGCGACGACAGCCGCAGCACCGCGTCGACGAGTTCGACGACGTCGTTCACCTCGAGCATCTCCTCGGCGGGGATGCGGTCCTTGATCCAGTCGGACATGTCGGTGTCGACGTAGGCGGGCGCGATCGCGGACGCGCTGATGCCATTGCCGGACTCCTCGGCGTTGAGGGTCTCTACGAGGGAGATCAGCGCGGCCTTCGTCGCCCCGTACACGGCCAGGCCGGCCTCGGCATACACGCCGGTGATCGACGACAGCGCAACCACTTTCGCCCCACGACGCGGAGCGGCCGATGCGGCCTTGCGCAGCAGCGGCAGTGCCGACTGGACGAACGCGAACGGAGTCTCGAAGTTCACCGACACCGTCTTGCCGAACCGCCGCATCGGGAACTCGGCGATGGTGCCGGCGGTGCCGACGCCCGCGTTGAGGACGAGCGCTCGCATGCTGCCGAACGTCTCCTCGTGTGCCGCGACGACGCGGCTCGCGGTTTCGGGATCGCCGAGGTCGGCGGCGACGACGCGCACCTCGGGCGCGCCCGCGTCGCGAAGGTCGGACGCGACCGCGTCGAGCCGGGCCTCGTCGCGCGCGGTGAGCGTCAGACCGTAGCCCTGCTGCGCGAGGCGGGTGGCGACACCGAGCCCGATGCCACGGGACGCGCCCGTGACGAGCGCACTGGGGTTGGCGAGATCGGTTGTCATGCGACGCCTCCCCGCAGCGCGGCGAGTCCGGCGGCTGCGAAGACCGGTACGGCCTCCCCCGCCTTGTCGAAGCCGTCGCCGACGGTCGCGCCGACGCGCCAGCGGTGGTTGATGCCCTCGGCGATGACGGCGAGTTTGAAGTTCGCCAGTCCCATGTAGAAGTCCCAGTGGGCGAGCTCGCGCCCGGTCGCGACCGCGTAGCGCTGGGCGAGGTCGTCGGCCGACGGCAGGCGCGGGCTGGTCCATGCGGCGGACTCGCCGAGCACCTGGTCGAGCGCGGGGTTGCGGTACACGCACATCAGGGCGACGTCGGTGAGCGGGTCGCCGAGCGTCGACAGCTCCCAATCCACTACCGCCGCAATCTTTCCCGCGTCGCCGGGATCGAGGATCGTGTTGTCGATGCGGTAGTCGCCGTGCACGATCGACGCCGCGGACGATGCCGGAATCGAGTCGGCGAGAGCGGCGTGCAGGCGGTCGAGGTCGTCGAGGTCGCGGGTCTTGACCCGGCCCCACTGACCGGCCCACAGCTTGACCTGACGCGCGACGTACCCGTCGGGGCGACCGAGGTTCCCGAGACCGACGGCTTCGTAGTCCACCGAGTGCAGGGTGGCGAGCACACGGACGAGTTCGCCGGTGCACGCTTCGATCTCGGTGTCACTCAGGGTGGCGAGGTCGTCGGTCGTGCGGATCACCCGCCCGGTGACGTGCTCGACGACGGTGAACGGGGCGCCCATCACGGAGTCGTCCTCGCAGAGGGCGACCGTGCGGGCGACCGGCACACCGCAGCCCTGGAGCGCCGAGGTGATGCGGAATTCGCGGGCGACGTCGTGGGCGGACGGGGTGAGTCCCGCCGTCGGCGGCCGCCGCAGCACCCACCGCGACGTGCCGTCGGAGATCGCGTACGTCAGGTTCGACTTGCCACCGGAGATGAGATCGGCGCGCAGCTCCCCGTCGAGGGCGATGCCCGAGTCCTCCAGGTAGCGTTGCAGGGCACCCAGGTCGAGCCCCTCGTGCTGTGCGGTCTTCATGCCCGGCCCTCCTTCGCGGCGGCGGCCTTCTTCGCGGCGCCGACAGCCCGCTTGGCGATGGCCCAGCGGTGCACTTCGGACGGTCCGTCGTAGATGCGGAACGGGCGGACCTCGCGGGCCAGGCGCGCGACGGGCAGATCGGCGGAGACGCCGAGGCCGCCGCACATCTGCATCGAGCGGTCGACGATCCGGAACACCGCCTCGGCGGCGAAGGTCTTGGCGATGGACGTGGAGTTCGACGCGTGGGAGCCCTGGTCGAGTTCCCAGCACGCCTGCGTCAGCAGAGCACGGGTGGCGGCGATATCGATCTCGTTGTCCGCGACCATCTTCTGGATCATGCCGAGGTCGCCGAGTTTGCTCCCGAATCCTTCGCGTTCGGCGACGCGGGCGACGGCGATGTCGTGGCCGCGACGGGCGGCGCCGAGCCAGCGCATCACGTGGGTCATGCGGGCGGGCCCGAGCCGCACCCGCGCGTAGGCGAAGCCTTGGTCGACCTCGCCGAGGACGGCGGAGTCCGGCACGAACAGGTCCTCGAAGAAGACCTCGCAGTGGCCCCCGATCATCGCGCGGTCGATGGTGTCGATGTGCCGGCCGACGGTCAGGCCGGGAGCGTCCGCGGGCGCGAGGAACATCGTCGCCCCGCCGCGCTGCCCGGGTTCGCCGGAGGTGCGGGCCATGATGATGAAGAACCCTGCGCCGTCGGCGCCGGTGATGAAGTACTTGCGGCCGTTGATCTTCCAGCCGCCGGGGGCCTTCTCGGCGCGGGTGGTCAGGGCGTTGGGATCGGATCCGGCGCCGGGGGCCGGTTCGGTCATCGCGAAGCCGGACCGCACGTCGCCGTGGGCGAGCGGCGCGAGGAACTGCTCCTTCTGCTCCGGGCTGGCGATGTGCGCGAGCATGTGCACGTTGCCCTCGTCCGGCGCGGCGATGTTGAGTGCGATCGGCCCGAACAGCGAGTACCCGGCCGCCTCGAACACCGGGGCGCGGTCGACCATACCGAGGCCGTGGCCGCCGTACTCGACGGGCGCATGCGGCGCGAAGACACCGGCCTCCTTGGCCGCCTGCTGCAGCTTCACGCGCAGGTCGTCGCCGCCCGCGGCAGTGATGTCACCGTTGTGGGCGTCCTCGACGGGCAGCACGTGCTCCCGGACGAACTCCTCGGTCTTCGCCACCAGCGCCTGGACGTGTTCCGGGTACGACAGATCGACAGCCATCGCGATTCCTCCTCCTCACCCCGACCGATCGATCGCTCGGTTGCTTCAACCGTGACATACCCCACCCCGCCGGGTCAACCCAGGGCGCCCTACCGGGCGTCTGCCGCGCCGGGCCTACCGGGCGTCTGCCGCGCCGTGCCTACCGGGCGTCTGCGGCGCCGGGCCTACCGAGCGCCTACCGCGCAGCGTGCGATCGCGAGGTAGCGGCGGACGACCTCGTCGGGGGACAGCGGTCCGTCCGGCCGGTACCACGAGGCGACGGCCACGCACATGGTGGTCACCGCCCGGCTCGCATCCTCCGGGAACGCGGTGCCGAACTCCCCCTTCGCCACCCCGTCCCGGACGATCTCGTCCAGCATCCGCTGCTGCTCGTCACGCAACGCGATGTACGCCTTCCGGTTACCCGGTTCCATGCTGCGCATCTCGGTGGAGGCGACGAACGCCTGGTTGCGCCGGAACATGTGGAACCGCAGCAGCGACTCGACAACGGCGTCGAACCGCTCGGACGGTGTCGGTCCGGCCTCCGCCAGGGCCTGCTTGCTCCGGTCGAGCAGGTCGCGCATCACCAGCGTCGTCAACGACACCAGCAGTGCCTGCTTGGACGGGTAGTGGTGGTACAGACCCGGAACCGACAGCCCGGCCCCGGCGGCGACCTCCCGTATCGAGGTGCCGTCGTACCCCCGCTCGGCGAACGCCTCGAGGGCGGCCTCGAGGGGCTTCGGCAGGGTCGACGGCCCGTACTGCCGCCACGTCCCCGGTTCGACGGCTTCCTCACGCGTTTCCATGGCATCACCGTAGGCGACCCCCCGGCGCCGTCGTCACCAGTCGTGCTCTCGCACTTCCGCTGCCGGTCCGAACTTCCCACCCCTCCCGCCGACCACAGGAGAAGGTCTATTATCTGCGTATGCATGCAGACAATGGACCATGTCGGCGGAGACTCGACGACGACCAGGTCGGGTTGGTCGTCGAGGTGTTCCGCATGCTTGCCGACGGGACCCGGGTTCGACTGTTGTGGGCCCTCGTCGACCGGGAGTTGTCGGTGACCGAACTGGCCGAGCATGTCGGTAAGGCCGCCCCGTCGGTGTCGCAGCATCTGGCCAAGCTGCGGATGGCGCGACTGGTGCGGACCAGGCGCGAGGGCACGACCATCTACTACAGCCTCGAGAACGAGCACATCAAGCAGTTGGTGACCGATGCCGTGTTCAACGCGGAACACGCCGGCCCGGGTGTGCCGGGGCACCACCGCGCCGACGCCGGACTGCGCACCCTGCACGAAGGCTCCGGTCGAGCCGGCCTGCAGCAGGAGGCCACATGACCTCCCGGCGCGGCCACGGCCACGGCGACCACGGGCACGGCCACGGCGACCCCGGGCACGGCAGCCACGAGCACAGCAGCCACGAGCACAGCAGCCACAGGCGTTCGGGGCTCGTCGGCGCCCTGAGGGATGTGTTCGCGCCGCACAGCCACGACTCGGCCGACAGGGTCGATTCCGCCCTGGAATCAAGCAACATCGGCATCCGTGCCGTGAAGATCAGCCTGGTCGCCCTGGCCGTGACGGCGGCACTACAGGTCGTCATCGTCGCCGCGTCCGGTTCCGTCGCGCTCGCCGCAGACACCGTGCACAACTTCTCCGACGCACTGACCGCCGTGCCCCTGTGGATCGCGTTCGTGCTCGGACGTCGGGCCGCCACCAGGCGATTCACCTACGGGTACGGCCGGGCCGAAGACCTCGCCGGGCTGTTCGTGCTGGCAATGATCGCCCTGTCCGCGGTGATCGCCGGCACCGAGTCGATTCGGCGCCTGATCGATCCCGTCCCCATCGAACACCTCGGCTGGGTCGCACTGGCCGGGCTTGTCGGGTTCATCGGCAACGAACTCGTCGCGGTCTATCGGATCCGGGTGGGCCGGCACATCGGCTCGGCGGCCCTCGTCGCGGACGGCCTACATGCCAGGACGGACGGATTCACTTCTCTGGCAGTTCTTTTCAGCGCCGGCGGGGTCGCACTGGGTCACCCTGTCGCCGATCCCGTGATCGGAATCCTCATCACCGTCGCCATCGTGCTGGTTCTGCGCACCGCCGCCCGGGACGTCTTCCGCCGGTTGATGGACGGCGTCGATCCGGAGCTCGTCACCACAGCCGAACGCGTCCTGTCGGGCCGGGTCGGCGTCGACCGCGTTCGCAGCCTCCAGATGCGCTGGATCGGTCACCGTCTGCACGCCGATGTCGAGCTCGACGTCGATCCGGGGCTCAGTCTGAGCGCTGCGCACTCCGTCGCTCACGAAGCCGAGCAGGCACTGATCTCCGCGGTCCCGCACCTCACCACGGCACTGGTGCACGCCTATCCTCCTCACGAAACGGAACTGCACGCCACCTGAGGCCCGTTGCTCGACCTGCGTCGTGCAGTACGGACCGAACCCCGGTCAGGACACGCCGGTTCCGGGTTGCCCGTGGACGCAGGGGGTCGCACAGGTCGAGGGTGCGGTTCGCGTGCGGCCCCTCCGGGACGTTCCGGCCGCGCGTCGGCGACGTCCGCTCGACAGTCCGGACCGGTGGCATGCGACGACGCCGGAAGACCGAACGAGCGGCGGATCCGTCGTGGGATCCGCCGCTCGTTCGCCCGCTCACTCAGTAGTCGTCGTCGCCGTAGAGCACCATGCCACGCAGGTTCCGGCCCTCGTGCATGTCGGCGTAGCCGTCGTTGATGTCCTCGAGCCGGTACGTCTTGGTGACCAGCTTGTCGAGTTCGAGCTGCCCGCTGCGGTAGAGGTCGAGCAGCTTCGGGATCTGCGAGCGCGGTCCGACGCCACCGAAGATCGCACCCTGCAGCCGCTTCTGCAGCAGGGTCAGCTCGAACAGGCTCAGCGTCACCTGGGTGTCGGCGGCGCTGCCCATCCCCACCACGACCACCTGACCGCCCTTGCCCGTCAGCGCCATGGACGGGGCGATGATGTCGCCGTGGATCTCGCCGACGGTGATGATCGTGACGTCGGCCATCGCCCCCCAGGTGATCTCGCCGATCACCGGCAGCGCCTCCTCGATCGAGGCGAAGGTATGGGTCGCCCCGAACTTCTTGGCCTGATCGCGCTTGAACTCCACCGGGTCGACGGCCACGACGTGCCGGGCACCCGCGTGTGCGGCACCCTGTACCGCGTTGATGCCCACGCCGCCGATGCCGATCACGACGACGGAGTCACCCACCTTGGTGCCGCCGATCGCCGTCGCGGAGCCCCAGCCCGTGGCGACGCCGCAGCCGAGCAGGGCGGCCTTGTCGAGCGGGATGTCGTCCTCGATCTTGATGACCGACGCTTCGTGCACGGTGACGTACGGCGCGAACGTGCCGAGCAGGCACATCTGGATCACCGGGTCACCGTTGAGCGTCACCCGGTGGGTCTTGTCGGCGATCGCCTGCCCGGTGAGGAGGTTCGCCCCCTCGTCGCAGATGTTCTGCAGGCCCTTCGCGCACGCGCGGCACCGCCCGCAGGCCGGGATGAAGGCGAGCACCACGTGGTCGCCCTCCCGGATGTTGGTGACTCCGGGCCCGACCTTGGTGACCACGCCGGCGCCCTCGTGCCCGCCGAGGACGGGGAAGGACGGCATCGGCGTCGCGCCGGTGCGCAGATGTTCGTCGGAATGGCACAGCCCGGACGCAGCCAGACGTACCTGCACTTCGCCGGCGACCGGATCGCCCAGGTCGATCTCCTCGATCTCCCACGGTTGATTGAGCCCTTTGATCACCGCAGCCTTGGTCTTCACGAACCCTCCCACCGGATCCACTGTGAACTGTGTCACCATGAGTAGAGCAGGACGAGCGTCCGAACGGACGACTTTGAGGATCTCCCCAGGACGCGAGTTACCTGATACCTTGGGTAACAGAAATGTCCCCACGGAGGTACAGATGATCCACATCCGCCACAGCGCCGTCGCGGAGGTCCCCCTCGACGTGGCGTTCGCCTACCTCGACGACCACCGCACGGTCCCCGAATGGATGTACGGCGTCCACCGCTTCGAACCGGTGGGGTCACAGGTCAACGGCATCGGCGCGATCTTCGACGCCACCATGCAGATCGGGCCGAAGGGCCTCGATTCGCGCCTGGCGATCGTCGACTGGGAACTCGACCGCAGGATCGTCCTCGACTCCATCGCCGGATTCCGCACCTCCTCGTGGTGGGAACTCGCCGACCTCGGCGACGGCCGGGTCCGTCTCGACGTCGACTTCGCCTACCAGCTCCCCGGCGGGCTGGCCGGGCGGGCACTGGGCAAGCTCATCGAACCGGTGGTGAGTACCGCGATCCGCCAGACGGAACAGGCGCTGCGCTCGAATCTCGGCCACGTCGCCTGAGCGCGCGCCGGCCCCGGGCGGGGCAATTCGCGCGCTCGTCCGGAATCCGCCCGCACTGCTGCCTGGGCGGATTCCGAAGGTGCGAGCAAGTCCGCTAGGTTCCCGGCGGAGGTTCCGCCGTATGACTGACGATCGCCGCATGATCCACGTGCGCCACGACGGGGTGGCCCACGTCGAACTCGACACCGCCTTCGCATACGTCGCCGACCACCGCACGGTCCCGGAGTGGATGTACGGCGTGACCCGCTTCGAGCCCGTGGGCGAGCAGGTCCGCGGCGTGGGCGCGGTGTTCGACGCGTGCATGCGGATCGGTCCGGCCGCCTTCACCTCCCGGCTCGAGATCGTCGAGTGGGAGGACAACCACCGGATCGTGCTGAGCTCGATCTCCGGCTTCCGCACCCGCTCGGCGTGGCAGTTCGACGACCTGGGCGACGGCGACATGCGGCTCGCCGTCGACTTCGGCTACCAGCTGCCCGGCGGCCCGGCCGGGCGTGCGGCCGGGCTGCTCATCGAGCCCCTGGTGGGCACGATCGTGCGGCGGACCGAGAACGCGCTGCGGGACCAAGTCGTCCGGAACGCCTGATCCCGCAGCCCTGATCCCGCAGCGCGGAAGAGATCAGAAGTTGCCGCGCGCTTCCTGCTCCCGCTCGATCGCCTCGAACAGGGCCTTGAAGTTGCCCTTGCCGAAGCCGAGCGAACCGTGCCGTTCGATCAGTTCGAAGAAGACGGTCGGCCGGTCGGTGATCGGCTTGGTGAAGATCTGCAGCAGGTAGCCGTCCTCGTCGCGGTCGACGAGGATGCCGCGCTTCTGCAGCTCCTCGATCGGCACCCGCACCTCGCCGATCCGGGCCCGCAGCTCGGGGTCCTCGTAGTAGGCGTCCGGGGTGGCGAGGAACTCCACGCCCTCCTCACGGAGCCGGTCGACGGCGGTGAGGATGTCGTTGGTGGCCAGCGCCAGGTGCTGTGCGCCGGGACCGCGGTAGAAGTCGAGGTACTCGTCGATCTGCGAGCGCTTCTTCGCCACGGCCGGCTCGTTGAGCGGGAACTTGACGCGGTGGTTGCCGTTGCAGACCACCTTGCTCATCAGGGCCGAGTAGTCGGTGGCGATGTCGTCGCCGATGAACTCGGCCATGTTGGTGAATCCCATGACGCGGTTGTAGAAGTCGACCCACTCGTCCATGTGGCCGAGCTCGACGTTGCCGACCACGTGGTCGAGCGCCTGGAAGATCCGTTTGGGAGCGCCGTCGCGCTTGCGGTAGGTCGACGACTTGTCCACGTAGCCGGGAAGATACGTGCCGGAGTACCGCGAGCGGTCGACGAGGGTGTGCCGGGTCTCGCCGTAGGTGGCGATCGCGGCGAGACGCACCGTGCCGTGCTCGTCGCTGATCTCGTACGGCTCCTCGAGCACCGTCGCGCCCTGGGCCCGGGCGTGCGCGACGCACTTGTCGACGTCGGGCACCTGCAGCGCGATGTCGACGACGCCGTCGCCGTGCCGGCGGTGGTGGTCGACGAGCGGGCTGTCCGGATCCACCGCACCCTTGACGACGAACCGCACCGCACCGCTCCGCAGGACGTAGGCGTGGTGGTCGCGGTTGCCGGTGGTGGGACCGGAGTAGGCGACCAGTTCCATTCCGAACGCGGACTGGTAGTAGTGCGCGGCCTGCGTGGCGTTACCCACCACCCACACCACCGCGTCCCAGCCGCTGACGGGGAACGGGTCCCGATCGGCGTCGTACTCGACGAGGCCGACGAGCTGCCGCAGTTCCTCGGCGTTCAGCTGGGCGAGCTTCTCGCTGTCGGTAAGGGTGAACTCGAGAGTCATGGCGATTCCTCCTGCCGCCGGACGCGGCGCCATCGGTGTGTCGTGTGTCACCAGGAAAAACCTGTCGCAAGGACGGCGCAATCTCCCCCTTTTCAGCTGGCCCACCTGACTGGAATACGAGGGATGCCGGGCGCACCGCTATACAATCGGTACAGTTTCCGCCGCCTCTTCGGAAGGAACGGCCATGCGTGACGCCGTGCAGCTGGACGAGTTGGATTTCGCGCTCCTGGAAACGCTGCACACGGATCCGAAGATCGGTGCGCTGGAGTTGTCCCGGCGGTTGCGGGTGGCGCGCGCGACGGTCTCGGCACGGGTGCGCCGGCTCGAGGAGTCCGGCGTCATCGCCGGCTACGAACCGCGCCTGAACCTGGCGGCGGCCGGATTCGAGGTCCAGGCCTTCGTGACGATGGAGATCGTCCAGGGTGCGCTCGAAGCCATCACCGATGTCCTCGAAGCGATTCCCGGGGTGCTCGAGGCGTTCGCGACGACCGGCGCCGGCGACATCCTGTGCCGGATCGCCGCGGACTCCCACCTCGGGCTGCAACAGACGCTGATCGAACTGAACCGCTCGTCGATCGTCGCCCGGTCGACCAGCGTCATGGTGTTGTCGGAGGTGGTCCGCTACCGGGCCATGCCCCTGCTGCGCACCCTCCAGCCGGGCAGAACCGCCAAAGCGCCCGCCTACCGCCGGTAGAGCTGACGACCGGCCCACCAGCCCTCCCCCGCAGAAAACGGCGGCACAGCTCTGCACACTGCACAGAAAATCGGCATCCCGCTGCGCTACAGCTCTTCAGGCTGATCAGTAGCGCAGGCCGCACTTGCGTGGCGTTTGTAACCACGGTCACAGTCTTCTTCATTCGCCCGCACCCGGGCACCGCACCGTCCCGACTCCCGAGAGAAGACATGAAGAACCTGCTGACCCGTTTCGAGGACAAGGCCCCCGAGATCGTCTTCGAGTGGCACGACACCGAGACCACTGCCCGCGGCTGGGTCGTCATCAACTCCCTGCGCGGTGGAGCGGCCGGCGGCGGCACCCGCATGCGCCGCGGCCTCGACCGCCGCGAGGTCGAGTCCCTGGCCAAGACCATGGAGGTCAAGTTCACCGTCTCCGGTCCGGCCATCGGCGGCGCCAAGTCCGGCATCGACTTCGATCCGTCCGACCCGCGCAAGGACGGGGTGCTGCGCCGCTGGTTCGCGGCCGTCGCGCCGCTGCTGCGCGCCTACTACGGCACCGGCGGCGACCTCAACGTCGACGAGATGACCGAGGTCGTGCCGCTCACCGAGAGCAACGGTCTGTGGCATCCCCAGGAGGGCGTCGTCAACGGGCACTTCGCCGCGGACGAGCGCGAGCGCATCCAGCGGGTCGGGCAGCTGCGGCTCGGTGTGGCCAAGGTCGTCGAGGACACCCGCTTCACCCCCGCCCCGGACGCGAAGTACACGGTGGCCGATCTCATCACCGGCTGGGGCGTCGCCGAGTCGGTGCGGCACCACTACCGCATCTACGGGGACGCGGCCGGCAACCGCGAGCTCACCGGCAAGCGCGTGCTCGTCCAGGGCTGGGGCAACGTCGGGGCGGCCGCGGCCTACTACCTGGCACAGGCCGGCGCCCGCGTCGTCGGCATCATCGACCGCGACGGCGGCATCCTCGACACGGACGGACTCGACTTCGACGAGGTGCGCACCCTGCTGCTGACCAAGAACGGCAACGCGCTCCGCAGCGACCGGATGCGTCCCTTCACCGAGGTGCACGACGCGATCTGGGATCTCGGCGCCGAGGTCTTCCTCCCGTGCGCCGCGTCCCGGCTGGTCACCCGCGAGCAGGTCGACCGTATGGTCGCGGCGGGCCTCGAGGTGATCGCCAGCGGCGCGAACGTCCCCTTCGCCGACGACGAGATCTTCTACGGTCCCACCTACGAGCACGCCGACAAGTCCGTCTCGGTGATCCCCGACTTCATCGCCAACAGCGGCATGGCCCGCGCCTTCGCGCAGCTCATGGAGGGCGACGTCGAGGTCTCCGACGCCGCGATCTTCGGTGACGTCTCGGACACCGTTGCCGGGGCGCTGCAGCGCTGCCACGAGCGCAGCACCGACCATACGGGCGTCGCGGCCACGGCGTTCGAGATCGCCCTCGACCAGCTGGTGCCGGCGGGGGAGCGCATCGATGACTGACACCTTGGCCACCCCACCGGCCACCACGGCCGCGCCCGCCCCACGGGCGATGCTGCATCAGGCGATGCGACCGCGGCAACTGGTGATGATGAGCCTCGGCGGCGCGATCGGCGCGGGCCTGTTCGTCGGCTCCGGCGCCGGCATCGCGGTCGCCGGCCCGGCCATCCTCGTCTCGTTCCTCGCCGCTGCAGCCCTCGTGGTCCTCATCATGCGGATGATGGGCGAAATGGCGGCCGCGAACCCCGCCAGCGGTGCGTTCTCGGTGCACGCGGAGAACGCCCTCGGTTCCGTCGCCGGTCGCACCATCGGCTGGCTGTACTGGATCCAGGTGGTCATCGTGATCGCGGCGGAGGCCACCGGCGCCGCCGCCATCACCGCCGCCTCGATCCCCGGGATCCCGCAGTGGGCCGCGGCCCTGTTCTTCATGGTCGTCCTCACCGGCGTGAACCTCGTCGGCGTGCGCCGGTTCGGTGAGGTCGAATTCTGGTTCGCGGCACTGAAGATCGTCGCCATCGTCGCCTTCCTCGCGATCGGCGTCGCGATGATCGCCGGCTGGGTGCCGGCCTTCGACAGCACCGGGTTCGCGAACCTGACCGCACACGGAGGCTTCGCCCCCACCGGTATCGCCGGCATCGCCGCCGGACTGCTCATCGTGGTGTTCGCGTTCGGCGGCACCGAGATCATCGCGATCGCAGCCGCCGAGACCTCGGATCCGCGCCGCAACGTCGGCCGCGCGGTGCGCACGCTGATCTGGCGCATCCTGGTCTTCTACATCGGCTCGGTGCTGATCATGGTGACGGTGCTGCCGTGGACCTCCGAGGATCTCGTCACGGGACCGTTCGTCGCGGTGCTGAACGCCGGCTCGGTGCCGGGGGCCGCCGCCGTGATGACCGTGATCGTCGTGGTGGCGTTGCTGTCCTCGCTCAACGCGATGCTCTTCAGCGCCTCACGGATGATCTACTCGCTCTCGCAACGCGGTTCGGCGTACCCGGTGTTCGGCCGGGTGGCCGCCAACGGCGTGCCCCGCAACGCGGTCCTGGCCTCGGTGGCGTTCGGATTCGTCACCGTCGCACTCAACTACGTGCGTCCCGACAAGGTCCTGCCGCTGCTTCTCAACGCGGTCGGCTCGACCATCCTCGTGCTGTGGACGTTCGTGGCGGTCTCGCACCTCGTGCTGCGTAAGCGGGCACGCCGCGAAGGCACCGAAGACGCTCTGCCGCTGAAGATGTGGGGCTTCCCGTACCTGTCGTACGCGACGCTCGGCCTGCTCGCCGGCATCGCCGTGCTCGCACTGTTCGACTCGGCCGCGCGCACCCAGCTCGTCGCGACGGGTGCCCTCACCGCGACGATCGCGGGCGCGTGCTGGCTCCTGCACCGCCGGCAGGCGGTCCGGCAGCCGTAACCGACCGTACAGACGACGACGCCGTGCGTCCTCCCGCAGGGGGGAAGGACGCACGGCGTCGTCGTGGTTCGGTCTCCGCCGTCAGTCCTTCGGACCACCGGCGACGTAGATGACCTGGCCGGAGACGAAGCCCGCGCCCTCGCTCGCGAGGAACGACGCGGTGTGCGCGATGTCCTCGGGCTTTCCGGTGCGGGCGACGGGGATCTGCGACGCCGCGGCGGCCTTGAAGTCCTCGAACGACATCCCGACCCGCTCGGCCGTCGCCGCGGTCATCTCGGTCTCGATGAAACCGGGGGCGATCGCGTTGGCGGTCACGCCGTACTTGCCGAGCTCGATCGCGAGGGTCTTGGTGAAGCCCTGCATGCCGGCCTTGGCCGCGGAGTAGTTGACCTGGCCGCGGTTGCCCAGCGCGGAGGTGCTCGACAGGTTGACGATGCGACCGAACTTGGCCTCCACCATGTACTTCTGCGTCGCACGGGACATGAGGAACGCACCCCGCAGGTGCACGTTCATCACGGCGTCCCAGTCGTCGACGGTCATCTTGAACAGCAGGTTGTCGCGGGTGATGCCGGCGTTGTTGATCAGCACCGTGGGATCGCCCAGTTCGCTCGCGACCTTCTCCACGGCCGCGGCGACGGACTGCTCGTCGGCGACGTTCGCACCGACGGCGAGGGCCTTGCCGCCGGCCGACTCGATGGCCGAGACGGTGTCGGCGCATGCGGACTCGTCGAGGTCCAGAACCGCGACCTGGAATCCGTCCTCGGCGAGACGCTTGGCCACTGCGGCGCCGATACCGCGCGCGGCGCCGGTGACGATGGCGGTACGGGTGCTTGCTTCGCTCACTGCTTACCTCCGGTGTGGTTGGAAACTTCAGTTGATGGTGAGGCCGCCGTCGACCGCGATCGTCTGTCCGGTGACGTAACCGGCGGCCGCCGAGGTGAGCCACACGGCGGTGGCGGCGATCTCGGCGGGATCACCGGTGCGGCCCAGGACGATTCGCGGCTTCATGCTGTCGAGATAGCCGGGCTGGTATTCGTCGGTCATCTCCGTCTCGAAGAATCCCGGCGCGATGGCATTGACGCGGATGCCCTTGCGAGCCCCCCACTGCTGGGCCAGGTCGCGGGTCAGACCGATCACGCCGGCCTTGCTCGCGGCGTAGGCGGCTTGCGGCAGTCCCGCGGTGGTGAGGCCCAGGACGGAGGAGATGTTGACGATGGCGCTGCCCGGCTGCATGACGCGCCCGGCGGCCTGCGCTGCCCAGTACGAACCGTTCAGGTTGATGTCGATGACGCGCCGGAACTGCTCCGGAGTCTCCTTGGTGGCCGGGACGGCCGTGCCGATACCGGCGTTGTTGACGAGGATGTCGACCTTGCCGAAGTGCTCGACCGCGGCGTCGACCATCCGCTGCGCCTGCTCGGGCTCGGCGATGTCGGTCTCGACACTCAGCGCGCGGCGACCTGCCGCACGGACGAGTTCGGCGGTCTGTTCGAGCCGGTCCGCGCGACGGGCCGCGAGCACGACGTCGGCTCCGGCCTCGGCGAGGGCCTGAGCGAAGGCGACGCCGAGGCCGGAGGACGCGCCGGTGACGATCGCGACGCGGTCGTCGAGTCGGAACTTGTCGAGTACGGACATGGGGGTAGTCTCCTCCGAAAATTGGTACCTACGCGACTTGTATAGTTGAATTCGCGCTCGAGTTCAAGATTGTTTTTTCGAAAAAGGCGCGGTCACAAGCCCTTTCGGGCCCGCGACCGCGCCTCGTTCGCGTTCCGGTCGAGAGGGGTCAGCTCAGGCGCTCGAGCACCATCGCCATGCCCTGACCACCGCCGACGCACATCGTCTCCACGCCGAACTGCTTGTCGTGGGTCTGCAGGTTGTTGAGCAGCGTGGCGGTGATCCGCGCCCCGGTCATGCCGAACGGGTGGCCGAGGGCGATCGCACCACCGGAGACGTTCAGCTTGTCCTCGTCGATGCCGAGCTCACGGGCGGAGCCGAGCACCTGCACGGCGAACGCCTCGTTGATCTCGAACAGGTCGATGTCGGAGATGGTCTTGCCGGCGTTCGCGAGGGCCTTCTTGACCGCCTCGATCGGGCCCAGGCCCATGATCTCCGGCGACAGGCCGGACACGCCGGTCGAGACGATCCGTGCCAGCGGGGTCAGGCCCAGCTCCTCGGCCTTGGTGTCGGACATGATCACCAGGGCCGCGGCGCCGTCGTTGAGCGGGCAGGCGTTGCCCGCGGTGATGGTGCCGTCGGGGCGGAACACCGGCTTGAGCTGGCTCACGGCCTCGTACGTGGTGCCGGGCCGGGGGCCGTCGTCGGTGGTCACGACGGTGCCGTCGGCCAGGGTGACGGGGCTGATCTCGCGCTCGAAGAAGCCGGACTTGATGGCTTCCTCGGCCCGGTTCTGCGACCGCACGCCCCACCGGTCCTGGTCCTCGCGGGAGATGCCGGTCATCGACGCGACGTTCTCCGCGGTCTGACCCATCGCGATGTACACGTCGGGCAGCAGACCCTCGCTGCGCGGGTCCGTCCACGCCGTGCCGCCCTCGGCGAGCGTGGCGGTGCGGGCCTCGGCGTCGGCGAACAGCGGGTTCTTGGTGTTCGGCAGGCCGTCGGCGTTGCCGGTGACGAAGCTCGAGACGGACTCGACACCGGCGGAGACGAACACGTCGCCCTCGCCGGCCTTGATCGCGTGCAGCGCCATGCGGGTGGTCTGCAGCGACGACGAGCAGTAGCGGTTGACGGTCACGCCGGGCAGGAAGTCGTAGCCCAACTGCACCGCGACGACGCGGGCGATGTTGAACCCGGACTGGCCGGCGGGCTGGCCGCAGCCGAGCAACAGGTCGTCGATCTGGGTCGGGTCCAGCTCCGGCACCTTCGCCAGGGCGGCGGCGACCATCTGGGTGGCCAGATCGTCCGGGCGCACGGTCTTGAGCGACCCCTTCATTGCCCGCCCGATGGGGGAACGGGCGGCGGAGACAATCACAGCTTCGGGCATCACGCGCTCCTTGTTCGGTGTTGACGCTTCGAGTCTCTACAGGCCCAGATCGCGGCCGATGAGTTCTTTCATGATCTCGTTGGTGCCGGCCCAGATCTTGGTGACGCGGGCGTCCTTCCATGCACGAGCCACACGGTACTCGTTCATGAACCCGTAGCCACCGTGGATCTGCACGCACGCGTCCAGGACCTCGGACTGCGTCTGCGCGCTCCACCACTTCGCCTTGGCCGCGTCCACGGCGGTGAGCTTGCCGTCGGCATGCGCCTCGACGGCCTGGTCGACGTACGCCTCGGCGACCTCGATCTTGGTGACCAGCTCGGCCAGCAGGAACTTGTTGTACTGCATGGCGCCGATGGCCTGGCCGAACGCCTTGCGCTCCTTCGCGTACTCGATGGTCTCGAGCAGGATGTGCTTGGCGTGGTGCACATTGTTGACCGCGGAGCCGAGTCGCTCCTGCGGCAGCATCTTCATCATCGAGATGAAGCCCATGCCCTCCTCGCCGATGAGGTTGGCGTGCGGGACGCGAACGTCCTTGAAGAACAGCTCTGCGGTGTCGGCCTCGGGCTGACCGACCTTGTCCAGCTTGCGGCCGTTCTCGAAGCCCTCCATCCCGCGCTCGACGGCGAACAGGGAGATGCCCTTCGCGCCCTTCGACGGGTCGGTGCGGGCCGCGACGACGACGAGGTCGCAGTTGTAGCCGTTGGTGATGAACGTCTTGGCGCCGTTGAGGATCCAGTCGTCACCGTCGCGCACGGCGGTGGTCTTCAGGTTGGCGAGGTCGGAGCCGCCGGACGGCTCGGTCATGCCGATGGCGCAGATGAGCTCGCCGGTGGCGCAGCGCGGCAGCCAGCGCTCGCGCTGTTCCTCGTTGCCCAGGTGGACGATGTAGGGGACGGTGATGTCCGAGTGGATACCCATCGACGAGGACAGCGCCATGTTGGCCCGGGCGAACTCCTCGCCGAGGATGGCGTTGAAACGGTAGTCGTTCGCTTCCATGCCACCGAAGCGCTCCGGGATCTCGAGCCCCAGGAAGCCGGCCTTACCGGCCTCGATCCAGATGTCACGCGGGATCTCGTGACGTTCGATGAGCTCCTCCGCACGGGGCATGACGAACCGGTTCACGAACTCGCGCGCCGACTCGCGGAACGCCTCGTGATCGGGGCCGTACAGGGTGCGTCGCATCAACCGCTCCTCAAATCTGTAAGCATCTGCTTATTTTCTAAGCGTGCGCTTATAGTGAACCGCGGCCGCTATCTTGTCAACCAGGCCGCAGCAGGAACGGGAGCACGACGTGAGCACATCCAGGGACGCGGTGATCAGCGGATCGAAGGCCGCGGCCCGGCTACGCGAGGCAGCCGTCGAGGTGTTCGCCGAGAACGGCTACGGCGGCACCACCACCCGCCAGATCGCCGCCCGCCTCGACATGAGCCCGGCCGCGATGTACCCGCACTACAAGTCCAAGGAAGAACTGCTCTACGCGATCAGCTACGAGGGCCACGATCTCGCCCTCGAGGTGGTGCGCACCGCCGACCTGCCCGACGAGGACGCCACCACGCGTCTGTCCACCGTCATCGCCCGGTTCGCCGAGTGGCAGGCCGAGCACCATCGCCGCGCCCGCGTCGTCCAGTACGAACTGACCGCCCTCACCCCGGAGCACTACCGCGTCATCACCGGCCTGCGCCGACGCACCACCCAGGTCGTCCGCACCATCGTCGACGCCGGGGTCGCCTCCGGCGAGTTCACCGTCCCCGACACCGAGGGCGTCACCCTGGCCCTGATGTCGCTGTGCGTCGACATCTGCCGTTGGTACCCCTCCGGCCGCTACAACGAGCCCCACGCCATCGCGAACCTCTACTCCGATCTGGCCCTGCGCCTCGTCGGCGCCGTCCGTTAGGATCTGCCCCACACGACGGATCGGGGGGTCCATGATCGGGGGGACGTCTTCGCGCGGCGATCGGCCGACTGCGCACGCAACGGATGTCGCGGGTGACCGGAGAGCGCGTCGGCCACACGCTCGCGCCGCGACCTACCGAGAACGACGACGGGTACGCACGCGTGGGTGGATCGTCGCCGTCGCGGCGGCGACGGCCGGCGCGTGCACCTCCGTCGCACCCCCGGAACCCACAGCACCCGCGGAGCCGCCGGCCACGTCGACCACCCGTGTGCCGCGCATCGTCGACGAATCCGACCGGCCCCCGGTCACGTTCGACCCCTGCCTCGACATCCCCGACCAGGTACTCCGCGACGCCGGCTACGACCCGAAGTCGGAGGAGGTCAGCGACTTCGCCGCGACGCACTACACATTCCTCACCTGCCGCTACGAGGGCACCTTGTACATCCCCGGCGTCCTGCACCGGTACGGGCTCAACGTGATGGCCGGCAACATCACCTTCGCCGAGGTGCAGGAGAAGATCGCCGAGTACTCCACCTTCACCGAGGTCAATGGTCGTCGCGCCTTGCTCGAACTGGACCCCGGCCGGCCATGGTCGTGCGCAGTCAACGTCGAGACCTCCTTCGGCGTCCTCATCGTTTCCCGTGTCCATCACCCGGACAACTCCGCTGAAGCGCCGCGACACGAACTATGCACGGGAATCGAAGACACAACGGCACGGCTTACCGCCCCGCTCGCCAACTGAAGGAGCGATGTGAACAACCCGTTGCGACTCGACCCACACACGATCGACGAGATCGTCGCTGTCTGCGACAACTTGCTCGCCATACTCCGGCACGCGATCGATCGGACCGACGAATTGACCGCGGTCGGAAGCTTCGGCGGATTCGAGTCCGCGGAACAACTTCGCCGAGGCTTCCTCATCAAGGCCAGAGGCACCCCGGAGTCCGCCTACGAGCGGCTCACCCAGTTCCACGAGGTCCTCGCCCGCATGCGCGAGACCTTCGCCGCGGGCGGGCAGGGATTCCTCGACGCCGAGTACGACTGGGCCCGGCACCTCGGCACGACCGACTCTGCCTGAACGCCAGCACTTTTGCGCCGGTCGACGAGTCGCGCGATATCCGCGCGGGCGGCAGTCATCCGCGAACTCAATCGAGGGCGCGGACGACTGGGGACCGCGCGGATGCGACGAGGGCGATCGCGGCACCACCTGCACGGCCCGGCACGACTCGCCACAGGACTGTCCGGTCCGCTACGATCCTGCGCACTACCACGGAATCGGGGGGACTCCATGGGCATGTCAGTCGAGGCTTCACACGGCACCGGAAGACGCGCGGCGCGACACGTCGCGGTCGTGAGCGGAAGTGCCGAATAAATTGTCGTACAACGAGAATCCGATCCGGTCGATGCTCGATCCGCTGCTCGATCCCGCGGTGCCGGAGCGGGTCGACGCCCTGACGAACTGGCACACCAGCCTCGTTGCACGGCTCGACGGCAGCTTCGATCCGGACTATGCCACCGTGTTCGAGAACTTCCACAGCATGGAGCACGACGCCATCTACCGGGACGTCCAGAGAATGGACCCGGGTGCGATGAGGAGCCTGGCGGAGAGCTGGCGCGCGATCGCGACCGACATGAGCATCGGCTTCATCTTCGGAACCCAGATGATCTGCAACAAGATTGCCGAGGGATGGGACGGCGAGGCGGCACAGCAGGCCGTGGCGGCGACCCGCTCCTTCGCGACGTCGGCCGAACAACTGGTCGCCGCCCTGCTGGCGGTGTCGACGAAGCTGGCTGCGGCATCGGAGATCGCCACCGCCGTCCGAACCAATGTGCAACCACCGCCGATACGGATCCCGATGCCGTCGGGTGTGGTGGTGCCACAGGACACGGCGGAGTTCGCGCGGGCGGCGGAGGCTGCACGCACCGAGGCCGTGCGCGTCATGGAGTCGCTCTACGTCCCGCACTACCGCGAATCCGGCACGGCGGTCCCGATCCTGCCGTCCCCGCACGAGGCGACGGCAGGATCGGGACCGCTCGGACCGAGCCCAGCGGAGCGCCCCGCGGATAGTGCGAACGGCCGAGGTGGCGGTTCCGGGCCCGCGGGAGCCGGCAGCGACGGCCGACCGGTCACGGACACCGCGTCCCCCGACGCCCCAGCCCCCGACGCCCCAGCCCCAGACGCCCCTGCCCCAGACCGTCACGCGGCACCGGGCGACCCGACGACGGGTGCTGCCGAGCCCTCGACGACCGTCCCGGCCGCGACGACGGCGGCCGGCGCGACCACGACCCCGGAGCGCTCCCCTGGGGGATTCCCGGGCGGAACCGGCGGAGCGACGTCGGGGGGCGGTGGCGCGGGAGGCGCCGGCGCGGGGACCGGCGCCGGCGCTCCGGGACTCGGCGGACCCGGTCCCGTCGGCGGCGTGCCGATGGCGAACGGAACGACCGGTTCGGCGACGTCGGGTCCCGGCGCGCGCGCCGGCTCCGGCCGCGCGGGCGGCATGTACCCGGGCATGCTGGGCGCCCCCGCACGCCCGGCACGGGACGACGACGCCGCCCGCACGGTGCCCAGCTACCTCGTGGGCATCGACAACGGGAACGAGCTGATCGGTCCGATGCCGCTCACCGCGCCGCCGGTACTGGGGGTCGATCCGGCATGACGTGGCGGCTCACACCCGACCGGTTCCTCGCGCTGTGGACCGCGACAGGACTCGACGAGGTCCCGTTTCCCCTGCGCTACCGCTCGACCGCGCTGTGGGAGGACGAACACGCCGCGAACGTGGAGGCGGCCCACCGGTGGCGGCGCATGAATCCCGACGAGCAGCTCGCGGCGGCGATGGCGACGATGCGGCACGCGGAGGTCACCGTCGAGGCGTACGGGCAGACCTCGGCCGACTCCGAGCTGCGGCTGCGGGGCTGCATCAGGCACGACTCCGCGGTCCTGGTGCGACAGGAACCGGGGCGTGCCGGCGACTTCGTCGTCACGACCACGTCGGCGTACACCTTGGCGGACGCCGTCGTGCAGTGTCTGCCCGACGCACCCGCAGGCACGGCGCCGGCGCTGTCCGCGCCCACCGCGGAGGTGGCGGAGTTCTCGACCCCGACGCAGGTACTGCGGACCGCGCAGGCGCCGCCCGCAGTCCGATTGCGACGGCTGCTGACCGATCCCCGGTCCGGGACGGGCAACCTGCGGGTACTGTCCTCACCGGACGGTCTGACCTTCACGCCGGTCACCGATCTCGGTTGGTTCGACGTCGTCGGGGACGGCCGGTACCTGTTCCGGACGGGCCGCCACACCCACGTCTGTCCCGCGTCGCCGGAGCTGCTGCGCGACGAGCTGGCCCGCGCCGTCGACGGGGCTCGCGAGAAGCGCGGTCGGGTCGGCGATACCGGTTTACGCTGGGTTCATGGTTGAACGGGATCGAACCGTCGACGGTAGGCCGCAGAATGCCCGTCCGCGCGACGCGCTGGGGCGTCCCCTCCCCTACGGCGAGGAGGGTGTCGAACGGGTCCCGGAGGACCTGGACCTCGAGCCCGACGAGGCGATCACCGAGGCCCAGCGACTGCTCGACCACGGCCATCCGTTTCATGCGCACGAGGTGCTGGAGAGCACGTGGAAATCGGCGCCGGCCGAGGAGCGGCCCCTGTGGCAGGGGCTGGCGCAGCTCGCCGTGGGGCTGACGCATCTGCTGCGGGGCAATCCGGCGGGTGCGGCGTCGTTGTTGCGGCAGGGGGAGGCGCGGATCCGGCACTACGAGGACGAGCCGCCGCACGGGCTGGACATCGACGGTCTGGCGGCGTGGGCCGAGCACCTGCTGACCGAGATCGAACGCGGCGAGCCGATTCCGGAACCGCCGATTCCCCGGCTGCGGCTGCCCTGATGCCCGTGCTCCCGATGTTCCCGCTGGGAACCGTGCTGCTGCCGGGCGACGCGCTTCCGCTCCATGTGTTCGAGCCGCGCTACCGCCGCCTGGTCCGGGACTGCCTCGCAGATCCGGACGGGCCACGATTCGGCGTCGTGCTCATCGAGCGAGGGCACGAGGTGGGGGGCGGGGAGACCCGCCACGACGTCGGCACGATCGCGCGGATCGTGATGGACACCGAACTCGACGACGGTCGATACGTCCTGGAGTGCATCGGGGAAGAGCGGATCCGGGTGAAGAACTGGCTTCCGGACGACCCGTACCCACGCGCGGAGGTCGAGCCGTGGCCGGACACGGTTTCCGGCCCGGTGGATTTCGCCGAACTGAGCGTGGGGCTCGGCCGGCTCTACGGTCTGCTCGACCGGCTGTCGAACGGTCGGATCGAACCGCCGAGCATCACCGAACTGCCCGACGAGCCGGGCGCGCGGCTGTTCGCACTGGCGCGGTTCGTTCCGATCGGCGAGGCGGACCGATTGCAGGTGCTCACGGCGCCCGGACCCGCCGAACGATCGGCGGTGGTGACCGAATGCGTCTCGAACGCAGTCCAGCTCGCCCAGTGGCGCCTCGACAGCATGTGAGATCGACCGATCCCGCGGACCGCGCAGAACCCCGTTCTCCCACGTCCCGGCGGCCGTTGCTCGTTCGGCGGTCCCGGTTCTCCACACCCTCGGGGCGCGGAAAACCCTGTGGACCAGATCAACTGGTATGGTTCCGCTGTCGACAAGGGGGGTCGAGAAATGTCGAAGTGGGGCGTCGTCGTCTTCGAGCTGGGCAAAGTGGTGTTGTGGTGCGTGGGGGGCGCGCTCGCCATCGGCGGGATATCGGCAGCAGGGAGCCTGCTGGCGCCGGATGTTCCGGATGCGGCGCCGGAGTGGGCCCCACCGGTCACGACGTCACGTGCCGAGTCACCTACTGCCACAACACCACGACGTGAACTGCCACCGGGATTCCCAACGATGGAGCGGGCTCCGAAACTGCCCGACGTTCCCGAGGGCGCACCGCAACCGGTACCGACGAAGTTCGGGCTCACGTACACCACGCCACCCGGCTGGTTCGGGGGAGAGTCCATTATGGGGTGGAACGGCCGTGGCGGTGAAATGATGGTGATCGGTTCGGCATCCTCCTTCGGGAATGGGTACTGCGCCGCGGAAGACACGTCCACGCTGGCGTCCGTGGGTATCACGGGGCGGCCCGCCGGTGACCTGCTGACCGTGGCTGCTCACGAGGTTCGAGCAGTCGAGTGGATGTACTCCGGCCGGGAACAGTCGCCGACGGTCGAGTATTCGGCCCCGGTCCATTTCGACATCGACGGAAATCCGGCGGTCCGGATCACGGCGCGTGTAGCCGACATCCCGCACATCCACGAATGTGCCCCGCCGGCAGCACGGTGGGACTTCGTGGCCACCACCGGCCTGGCCTCAGCGGAGGTCGCGGTCTTCGTCGTGCAGGCGGATCGCGGTGTGGCCGGCCAGCTCGACGACGATTCCATCGACGGCCTCGTCGAGTCGCTGAGGAGGTCGTGATGTCCGAGACATACGAGAGGTTCAGCGCCACCGCGAATCAGATCGCCGGCGCTGCCGTCGCTGCGCAGGAGATCGGCAACGATGTGTTGTGGGCCAACCGGTACCTCGCCGTCCACGGTGAGCCGGCCGGCACACTGGACGGTGCACTGTTGCGGACGATCCAGGACGGGTTCCGGGCAGTTCTGCCGTCGGCACAGTCTCGATACTTCGTCCTTGCCGATCTCTGCCTGAAGACCGGCATCGAATTGAACCGCTGCGCGTGGATCTACTACGACACGGAGGAACGCAACTACGAACGGCTCAATGCCAACCTCCTCTTTCCGGAGTCGATCGACGCATACGATCCGGAGACACCGGCCGCCGGCCCGGCGCGACCGTACCCCGATCCCGTCCGGACCGGGGTTGCGGGCAGGACCGAACTCCCTCACCCCGAAGCCCCCGACGAGGACGTCCGTGAGATCGTCGCGGAGGCGGCCGGCTGGCTCGGCGACGTCGACAAGACAATCGAGATGCTGACCGAGTGGAGCCCGATCGCCCAGGTGATCGAACCGCTGGACGGAAACTGGAACGAACTGCGGCGACTCGGCAACGCGTACCGCATCGCCGGGGAGGCGGTGGAGGCCGGCGGGGAGAATCTCGACGCCGTGGTGCGGGCTCTGGATCCCCACTGGAACGGGCAGGCTGCCCGGGCGTTCACGGACTACGCCGGCCGGATCGTCGACGCGCTCCGGTGGGAGGGACCGGTCGGACGCGTGGTCGAGGAGACGTGCAACCTGGTTGCGGAGAAGATCCGGGAAGCGATCGTCACCGCGGTTCGGTCGCTGAAGGAGATGCTCGAGGAAGAGGTGGCGTTCGACGACGGGATGCAGACGCTGAAGTTCGCGCTGAAGAAGGTCCCGTTCGCCGGCACGGCCGTACAGATCCTCACCCTCGCCAGGATCGTTCGGGACACGATCGCATTCGTCGACGACGTCGTGACGCGGATCCGCGCGCTCACGGACGCACTGAGGGCGTTCCTCGATGCTCTGGCGTCGCCGGCGAACGCCCTGCAGGAGCAGGTCGATCACACGCTGGCGCCGTTGACCGAGGCGTACGAGCGCACCGAGCACCGGGCGGCGGTGGCCGTCGATCTCGCCGGCGTCGCAGACGTCCGCGGCCCCGTGAACAAGCCCTCCGAACCGTACTCGGTCGGCGAGAACCCCTGGGCGGATGCGCCGTGAGGGACGTGCCCTCGCATCTCGACGGTCCACTGGACCGCATCCACCGAGCCGTGACCGACCTCGACACCGCCGTGATTCGCGCACAGCGGTTCGCCGGCGCGAACCGATGCATTCAGGTCGACGATGCGGTGATGGAACAACTCGCGGCGAGTGGGGAGGCGTCTCCGGCACTGCGGCAGTACGCGTCGAGAGTCGCTGCCGGACAGTGCCGCTGGTCCGAGATCGAGGCGGTGGCACATCCGGTTCCACCGGAGGTCGCCGAACTGAAGGCGAATCCGCGGTTCCGGTGGTTCCCGGCCTCGCCGCGTACCACGCCTGCGGCCGGGCAGGACCAGGAGCCGTACCGGATCCCCTGGCAGTCGTAACGCCCCCAGCGGTGTGCCCTTTGGGCTGCCAGGACAACCCAAAGGACACACCGGCCGCGTCAGCGGCCGATGAGGGCCAGGCGCTCGATTTCGCTGAAGTCGGTGCCGGCCGCCACCGGCCGGACTGCGACACCGCTCGCGGCCGTGGGGTGAAGCTGCTGCGGGGCGCTCCTCGTCCGAGCGGACCGGGAGCGCCTCGCCGTCAGCACCGGGCGCGGCGCTCCCGCTCCGACAGCCCGCCCCACACCCCGTGCCGCTCGCGGCCGAGCATCGCGTGGGTCCGGCACTCCGTCAGCACCGGGCAGCTCGCGCAGATCCGTTTCGCAGCTGCCTCCCGCCGTCGCCGCACGACCGGTTCCTCGCCGTCCGGGGCGAAGAAGTAGAACTCGCCGAGGGAGCGGCAACTGCCGCGGAACTGCCACCCGAACCCGGACCGGGTGCGGGTGGCGGTCATCCGACGATCACCACGATCAGGGTTCGTGGCCCGTGCACGCCCTCGACCCGCTCGAGTTCGATGTCGGACGTCGCGGAGGGGCCGCTGATCATGGTGGTGGGGCGTTCCGGCACCAGCCGCATCAGCGCCTCGGGCACCCCGACTTCGACGTCGGCGAGGGGCACGACGCACACGTGCAGGTCCGGCACGAGGGTCAGCGCGCGCCGGCCCTGGTCGGGGCCGCCGTCGAGGAAGATGGTGCCCGTCTCGGCACACGTGACCGCGGAGGCGGTGACGACGCCGTCGAGGTCGCCGAGGTCCGGGGCGGGGATCTCGGACGAGTCCACCACCACGTCGCCGTCGAACCGTGCGAGCCACGACCGGTCCAATCCCGCGGGGACCCCCACGCGGCGCACGCCGTGCTCGGTCAGCACCCGTGCGAGCACGTCGGGAAGGTCGGCCGGCGCGCACTCGTGCACGTGCGCCTTGTAGTCGACGAGCCGGTCCACGAGCAGTTCCCGCCGCTGTGCGTCCGGCAGGGTGCGCCCGGTGCGGTACTCGCGGGGTACCTGCACCGGTACCGGTGGGGCAAGTGTCCGGGCGTCGCGGATCCGGCCGAGGATCACGTCGCGGGTGCTCACTGCTGCCGTCCCTTCTCGCGCGCCTGTGCCAGCGCGGCACGTCCCTCGTCGGAGTTCCACCATTGCCGGAAGGTCTGTCTCGGCGGCGCCGGGATGTCGCGGGCTTCCGTCCAGCCGGCGAGCGGACCCGGCAGCGAGGTGATCTTCCCCTTCTTCCCGGCGAGGAGCCGGCCGAGTCCGGCCGCCTTCTGCGCGGTCGTCCAGCGACGCGACGACGACATCGCCAGTGATGCCGCCTTCATCGCGGCCGCCTCGATCCCGAACGACGCGTGCTCGACCTTCTGGTGCCGCAGTTCGACGAGCAGCGAGGGGATGTCGATCTTGACGGGGCATGCGTCGTAGCACGCCCCGCACAGGCTCGAGGCGAAGGGCAGGGTCGCGTTCGGATCCCCCGGGGCATCCATGCCGGCGAGTTGCGGGCTGAGCACGGCGCCGATCGGGCCGGGGTACGTCGAGCCGTAGGCGTGGCCGCCGGTGCGCTCGTACACCGGGCACACATTCAGGCACGCCGAACATCGGATGCAGTGCAGCGCTTCGCGTCCCATTTCGTCGGCGAGCGCCGCGGTGCGTCCGTTGTCGAGCAGCACGAGATGGAACTCCTGCGGACCGTCGCCGGGGGTGACGCCGGTCCACATCGACGTGTACGGGTTCATCCGCTCGCCCGTGGACGAGCGCGGCAGCAACTGCAGGAACACCTCGAGATCCCGGTAGGTGGGCAGCAGCTTCTCGATGCCCATCACGGTGATCAGGGTCTGCGGCAGCGTCAGGCACATGCGACCGTTGCCCTCGGATTCGACGACCGCGAGCGTGCCGGTGTCGGCGATTCCGAAGTTCGCGCCCGACACCGCGACCGGCACGGTCATGAACTTGTGGCGCAGGAACTTCCGCGCCGCAGCCGCGAGATGCCGGGGATTGTCGTCCAGATCGGGGTCGACGCCCGGCATCTCGCGCAGGAAGATCTCACGGATCTCGGCCCGGTTGCGGTGGATGGCGGGAACGAGGATGTGCGAGGGCTTGTCGTGGCCCAGTTGGACGATCAGCTCGGCGAGGTCGGTCTCGTAGGCCGTGATGCCCTGCTCCTCGAGGTGCTCGTTGAGCCCGATCTCCTGGGTGGCCATCGATTTGACCTTGATGACCTCGTCGGAGCCCGTCGCGCGGATCAGGTCGGTGACGATGGCATCGGCCTCGGCGGCGTCGGCCGCCCAGTGCACGACGCCGCCACGGGCGGTCACCGCGGCCTCGAACTGGGTGAGCAGCTCCGGCAGCCGGTTCAGCACGTCGGTCTTGACGGCGGCACCGGCGTCGCGCAACTGCTCCCAGTCGGGCAGCTCGCCGGTCACGCTCAGGCGCTTGGCCCGGATGGTGTGGGTGGCCTTGCCGATGTTGCGGCGCAGCTGGGTGTTTGCGAGTTCCTGGTGCGCCGCGGCGGGAAACGCCGCGACACCCCGCAGATTTCCGGAGCCGCGCGGCGGGACGGGCGGCATGCCGAGAGCGATCACGCGGGCACCCCCTTGGGAGAGACGGCCGGTTCTACCGAGGCGAGGATCTCGGCGAGGTGGATGGTGCGGGTTCCGGTGCGCAGACGTGACAGTCCGCCGCCGATGTGCATGAGGCACGACGAGTCGCCGGCGCTGCAGTATTCGGCACCGGTTGCGGTGATGTTGCACAGTTTGTCCGCGAGCATCGCGGTGGAGGTCTCGGCGTTCTTGAGCGCGAAGGTGCCGCCGAATCCGCAGCAGGAGTCGGCCTCCGGCAGCTCCACGAGGTCGATCTCGCGGACGGCGCGCAGCAGCTGCAGCGGCTTGTCCCCCACGCGCAGCATGCGCAGCGAATGGCAGGTGGGATGGTAGGTCACGCGGTGCGGGAAGTAGGCCCCGACGTCGGTGACCCCGAGGACGTCGACGAGGAACTCGGACAGCTCGTACGTCTTGGCCTTCACCTCGTCGACGCGGCTGCACAGCGCCGGCGAACCGTAGCGACCGGCGACGATCTCGTGCTGGTGCCGCACGGACCCGACGCAGGATCCGGAGGGTGCGACGACCGCGTCGATGCCGTTGTCGCCGAAGGCGTCGGCGTAGTTCTCGACGAGTGGCAACGCGTCGGGCTGGTAGCCGGTGTTGACGTGCATCTGGCCGCAGCAGGTCTGGCCGTCGGGGAAGACGACGTCGTGGCCGAGCCGCGCGAGGAGGAGGGCGGTGGCCGAGACGGCGCCGGGGAACATCGTGTCCCCGAGGCACGTCGCGAACAGGGCGATTCGCATGTGGATCTCCGCATCGGGTCTATGTGGTCAGACCACAGTAACCCATGGTCGGTGCCCTGCGTCACCCCCTGTCCGGATTTTCTGCGAATTCCCTCCGGTTCTGGATTGTGACCGAGGTCATGGTGTACGGTCCTGTGGTCTGACCACAGATCCCGTCGCGGTCCGCGACGCAAACCTGGAGTTTCATGTGGAAACCGAACTGCTCGCGGTGACGTACACACCGTCGACCACCGCCGTCGCCGGCAACCTCACCGCGACGGCCCTGCTGGGCCTGGTCCCCCTCCTGACCTTCTTCGTGCTCCTCGCCGGCCTCAAACTCAAGGCCTGGTACTCCGGGCTCGGCGCGCTCGCCGTGGCCCTCGTCGTCGCCGTCGTCGGCTTCGGGATGCCGGCGCCGCTGGCCGGACTGTCCGCCCTGCAGGGCTTCACGTTCGGCCTGTTCCCGGTCATGTGGATCGTCGTCACCGCGATCTGGTTCTACGAACTCACCGTCGTCAGTGGACGTTTCGAAGACCTGCGGCACGTGTTCAACTCCGTCGGTCACGGCGACATGCGCATCCAGGCGATGCTCATCGCCTTCTGCTTCGGCGGAATGCTCGAGGCGCTCGCCGGTTTCGGGGCACCGGTCGCGATCACCGGCGCGATGCTCATCGCGATCGGCATGCCCCCGATCCGCGCCGCCGTCACCGTACTCGTCGCGAACACCGCACCGGTCGCGTTCGGCGCCATGGCAATTCCGATCACCACCGCCGGAAACCTCACCGGTATCCCGGCGACCGAGATCGCCGCCGTCGTCGGCCGGCAGACACCGGTGCTCGCCTGGTTCGTGCCGATCCTGTTGCTGCTGCTGGTCGACGGCCGGCGCGGCGTCCGCCAGGTGTGGCCGATCGCGCTGGTCACCGGCTTCGCGTTCGCGATCGCGCAGTACTGGTGCTCGAGCCACTTCTCGTACGAGCTCACGGACGTCGTCGCCTCCCTCGTCGGCCTCGCCGCGGCCGTGGTCATGCTGCGGTTCTGGCGTCCGAGCACCCCCGACGACCAGCACTCGCACGTCACCGCGGAACCGATCGGTGCCGCACGCACGGCGATGGCGCTGTTCCCGTACCTGCTCGTCATCGTCGTGTTCGGCATCGCCAAGCTGTGGACGCTCGGCGTGGACGTGCCGAAGTGGCTGGCGGGCACCGATATCAAGGTCGAATGGCCGGGCCTGTACGGGAATCTGCTCACCGCGAGCGGAGATCCGTCGACGGGCGCGATCTACACGCTGCCGTGGCTGTCGAATCCCGGTACCCTCCTGCTGTTCTCGGGCATCGTCGTCGGCCTCGTGTACACGGTGTTCAGCGGCGGCGACCGGTTCCCGATGACCGTGCGCCTGACCCTCAGCACCTTCCCCGGGACACTGTGGAAGATGCGGCTTTCCGTCGCCACCGTGGCCACGGTGCTCGGCCTGGCCTACGTGATGAACCATTCCGGGCAGACCGTCGCCATCGGCACGTGGCTCGCCGGAACCGGCGCGATCTTCGCGTTGCTGTCGCCGATCCTGGGCTGGCTGGGCACCGCGGTGACCGGCTCGGACACCTCGGCGAACGCGTTGTTCGCGCGGCTGCAGCAGACCGCGGGGCAGGCCGCGGGCATCGATCCGACGCTGCTGGTCGCGGCGAACACCTCGGGCGGTGTCGTGGGCAAGCTCATCAGCCCGCAGAACCTCACCATCGCGGCGACCGCTGTCGGCCGGCCGGGCAGCGAGCCGCTGCTGCTGCGCAAGGTCGTCGGCTACAGCGTCGGCATGCTGGCCCTGCTGTGCGTGCTGGTCTACCTCCAGTCGACGCCGGTGCTGTCGTGGATGCTGCCGTGAGCCGTCCCCCGGGCGGACGCGGCACGGGATCTCCTCTGCCGCACCCGGAACGTCGCGCCCGGCCGCCGAGCGTCCGGCCCGTCCGGCGACCGGCATAGGCTCACACCATGCCGCACTCCGAGCCCCGCGCATGGGAGACCGTGTTGAACCACCTCGAGCAGCAACTGGTCTCGGGACAACTCGCGCCCGGCCAGCGGTTGCCCGGGGAGCGCGTCCTGGCCGCCGATCTCGGCGTGGGCCGCTCGTCGGTGCGGGAGGCCCTGCGCGTCATGGAGGCGCTCGGGTTGCTCAGCGCACAGACCGGATCCGGGCCGACGGCGGGCGCGATGATCGTCTCGCGCCCCACCGGGGGCATGTCGATGCTCATGCGCATGCAGGTGGCGGCGCAGAGCTTCCCGGTGGCGGACGTGGTCCGGACCCGGCTCGTCCTCGAGACG
This sequence comes from Rhodococcus ruber, assembly GCF_016804345.1. Lineage (NCBI taxonomy): Bacteria > Bacillati > Actinomycetota > Actinomycetes > Mycobacteriales > Nocardiaceae > Rhodococcus > Rhodococcus ruber. Next base: position 5,392,840 of record NZ_CP044211.1, read on the forward strand.
GAGGTGATGCGCGCCCTGGCCGAGAGTGATCCGGCGCCCGACCTTGCCCACGCGGAGCAACTGCTCGACGCGATGGACGACGCCGGGCTCGCGGCCCACGAGTTCCTGGTGCTCGACGCCCGGTTCCACATCGCGATGGCGGACGCAGCCGGGAACCAGGTGATCGCGGCGATGATGACCGGACTGCGCGACTCCATCGAGAGCTACGTGCTCGCCGGCGCTCCGCTGGGTACCTGGCCCACCACGTGTGCCCGGCTGCGGTGCGAGCACCGGGGACTGCTCGAGGCGGTCCGCGCCGGCGACGCCGACCTCGCCCGTTCCCGCATCGTCGATCACATTCGCGGCTACTACGCGGAGAGCCTCGGGCGTGACCACACCCGTCCGGACGACCCCGGAACGGAGCACTCTCCGCCTCGTGTATAGTCGGTGATGCAACGCGGGGTGGAGCAGCTCGGTAGCTCGCTGGGCTCATAACCCAGAGGTCGCAGGTTCAAATCCTGTCCCCGCTACCACCGCCGGCCCGGACTCTCACGAGTCCGGGCCGGTTTCGTCGTATCGGCCTCGTCCGGCTCGCCTCGCGCTCGTCCCGGCCTCGTCGAGCGAAGGCATCGTCCGTCTCGATAGTGGTGGCGACCGATACATTCGCTCTGCCCGGGCGGCGCGGACGGGTAGATTCCGGCTGTGAACGGATCTGTCGGGCGACCGCGGAGAGTGCGATGAGCGAGGACGGGCCGGCCCCGCTGCCGGCACACCGCAAACGCAACGGACCCCGGGCTCCACAGTGGCTTCGCCCGGCGATCCTGTACGTCCTCCTTGCCGTCGCCGCCTACCAGCTGTCCGGTTGGCTGTTCCACAACCTGCGCGGCTTCCTCGGATTGCTGTTTCTCGCATGGTTGCTGAGCATCACGCTCGAGCCCGTCGTCGACTGGCTCGAGCGTCACGGGCTGCGCCGGGGAGCGGCCACCGGGTTGGTGCTGTTCGGACTGCTGGCGTTCGCCGTCGGATTCGTCGCTCTGTTCGGGACGTTGCTCGCCGAACAGTTGGGCCAGTTGCTGAAAGCCTTACCGGACGCGCTGACCGCAGTCACCGAATGGGCCAATCGTGTCTTCGACACGAACTTCACCACGGGTCCGGAACTGCTGCGACTGACCCCCGAGACGGTGCGCGATCTGGTTCAGCGGTTCACCCCCGGCGTGCTCGGCGTGGTGTCGTCGGTGGTGGGCGTGGTCTTCCAGGCCATGACCATGCTGCTGTTCGTGTTCTACATGTCGGCCGAGGGCCCGGCGATGCGCCGCACGATCTCGAGCTGGTTCCCGGCCCGGCAGCAACGAGTCATCTCGACCGTGTGGGAGATTTCCGTCGAGAAGGCCGGTGGCTACGTCGTCTCCCGCCTCATCCTCGGTGCGGTCAGCGCCGTGGGCACCGGCATCTTCCTCATGATCATCGGCGTGCCGTACTGGCTGCCGCTCGCGTTGTGGACCGGAATCGTCTCGCAGTTCGTGCCCACCCTCGGGACGTACCTGGCGATCGCGCTGCCCGCGATCATCGCCGCGGCCAACCAGCCGATCGACGGGTTGTGGGTGGTGCTGTTCGGCACGGCCTACCAGCAGGTCGAGAACTACGTCCTGCACCCGCGCATCACGTCGAAGACCGTGTCGATCCATCCGGCCGTCGCGTTCGGGTCGGTGATCGTCGGGGCGTCGCTGTTCGGTGCGATCGGTGCGCTGGTGTCGGTCCCGGTCGTCGCCGTCCTCCAGGCTCTCGTGGAAACGTACGGCCGGCGCTACGAACTCGTCATCGACACCGGCGACACGGACGCCACCGCCGCGCCCGGCCCCGAACCGGGCGACGGCTGAGCGGCTACGCGCGGGGGACCCGGCCCATCAGGTAGAACTCCGGATTGGGCATCATGCCGGCGACGCCGGCCATCCTGTTGCTCAGACCGAAGAACGCCGTGACGGAGGCGATGTCCCAGGCGTCCTCGTCCGTGAAGCCGTGTGCGTGCAGAGCCTCGAAGTCCGCGTCGTCGATCTCGTATGCCCGCTCGTTGACCTTGGTGGCGAAGTCGAGCATCGCGCGCTGGCGCGCGGTGATGTCCGCGGTGCGGTAGTTGATCGCCACCTGATCCGCCACCGTCGGCTTCTTCTCGTAGATCCGCAGGATCGCCCCGTGCGCGACGACGCAGTACAGGCAGTTGTTGGCGGCGGAGATCGTCGTCACGATCATCTCGCGGTCGCCCTTGGTGAGGCCGGAGTCCTCGCGCAGCATGATCGCGTCGTGGTAGGCGAAGAAGGCCCGCCACTCGGCGGGACGTCGCGCGAAGGTGAGGAACACGTTGGGCACGAAGCCCGACTTCTCCTGCACCTCGAGCACGCGCGCGGCGATGTCCTCGGGCAGATCCTTCAGTTCCATGGCGGGAAAGCGCGTACTCACGGGGCCTCCTGGTCCGTCGGCAACGAGTCTCGAAGTTAATCGCTGTTAACCGAGTTGTCCAGATCCCCCAGCCGCCCCGGCTACCGGTCGAACCACGCCTGCGCGTCGAGCCGGACGTCCTGACCGTGCGTGACGGCGCGCAGGTCGACCTCGAGGCGCTCGAGCCGGTCCGCACCGAGCGTCCGCCCCCACTCCGCCCGCAGGTCGTCGAAGATCACCGCCGACCGCCGCAGGCAGTCGAGGCCCCGGTCGGTGAGCACGACGATCCGCGCCCGCGCGTCCGACGGATCCGGCTCGCGCCGAACGTAACCGAGACGCTCGAGCCGGTCGACGGTCTTGCCGGCGGCCTGCTTGGAGACGCCGAGGCGGCGTCCGATCTCGCTCGCCGACGCGCCGGTCGCTCCGACGGCCTGCATCGCGAACCCGTGGGCCGGACGCACGTCCGGGTGACCCTCCTCGGCCAGCCGGCGATGCAGCGCGTCGACGAGCGAGCGGAATCCGGCGAACAGGAGCAGGGGCAGCTCGTAGCCCGGGGTCGGGTCTTGCACATTTTCGACAACTCGGTTTACTATTTCGTCAACCACATTGTCTATCTTATCGGAGGCCGTCCCGTGTCCACAGCATTCCTCCACCATCGACCCGAGACTGCACCCCCGGCGTCGCGGGCCACCATGGAAGCGATCCGGCAGAAGTTCGGCTACGTGCCGGCAGCCGTGGCGCTCATGGCGGAATCCCCCGAACTGTTGTCCGCCTTCACCCGCGCCGGTGCGCTGTTCGAGCGCAGCAGCCTCGACGAACTCGAACGCGAGGTGCTCGTGCTGACGATCGCCACGCGCAACGAATGCCACGTCTGCGTCGCACTGCACACCGCCGTGCTGACGCGGATGGGTGCGCCGGGCAACCTCGTCGACGCCCTGCGGGCCGGCCGACCGCTCACCGATCCCCGACTCGAGGCCCTGCGGACATTCACCGTCGCCGTGCTCGACTCGGCGGGCGCGGTCCCGGCCGACCGGTGGGCCGCGTTCACCGCCGCCGGCTTCACCACCCGCCATGCACTCGACGTCGTCCTCGGCGTCGGCACCTTCACCCTCTCGACGCTCGCCAACCGCCTCACCGGTGCCGAACTGGACCCGCCGCTCGCTTCGTTCGCGTGGCACCCCGCACCGGCTCCGACGCCGACGGGCCGAATGTCACATTCGGTCGGTCAGATCGACGCGGTGTGACATTCGGCCCGTAAGTGTTCGGCCCGTGAGCCTTTCGGAGACGGTGAGATCAGACGAGAAGGGTCGCGGCCGTCGCGGCGACGACGTCGTCGACGCTCACGCCGGGCGCGGTCTCGACGAGCTTCAGGCCCTCGTCGGTGACGTCGATGACGGCCATGTCGGTGATGATCCGCTGGACGCAGCGCTTGCCGGTCAGCGGCAGGGTGCACTCGTCGAAGATCTTCGGTTCACCCTTCTTCGTGACGTGTTCCATCATCACGATGACGCGCTTGGCACCGTGGACGAGGTCCATCGCGCCGCCCATGCCCTTGACCATCGCGCCGGGGATCATCCAGTTGGCGATGTCGCCCTTCGCGGAGACCTGCATCGCGCCCAGGACGGCGACGTCGATCTGGCCGCCGCGGATCATCCCGAACGACTGCGCCGAATCGAAGAACGACGCACCCGCAATGGTGGTGATGGTTTCCTTACCGGCGTTGATCAGTTCGGGATCGAGTTCGTCCTCGGTCGGGTACGGGCCGACGCCGAGCACGCCGTTCTCCGAGTGCAGGATGACCTCGACGCCCGGATCGAGGTAGTTGGGCACCAGGGTCGGCATGCCGATGCCGAGGTTGACGTACTGCCCGTCCGAGAGTTCCCGGGCCACACGCGCGGCCATCTGCTCGCGGGTCAGCTTCTTCACGGTGGTGGCGGTCTGGGTCATGAACGAACCGTCCGATTCTCGATGCCGACAGTGACAGGTCCGACGGGCACGACGCGCTGGACGTGGATGCCGGGGGTGTGGATCTCGTTGGGGTCGAGCTCGCCCGGTTCGACGAGGTGCTCGACCTGCGCGATGGTGATGCGGCCCGACGTGGCGGCGGGCGGGTTGAAGTTGCGGGCGCTCGCGCGATAGACGAGGTTGCCGTGCCGGTCGCCCTTCCAGGCGTGCACCAGGGCGTAGTCGGCGACGATTCCGCGCTCCATGACGTAGGTCTCGCCGTCGAACTCGCGGACCTCCTTCGGGGGCGACGCGACCGCGATGCCGCCGTTGCCGTCGTAGCGCAGCGGAAGCCCGCCCTCCTCGACCTGGGTGCCCACGCCGGCCGGGGTGAAGAACGCGGGGATGCCCGCGCCGCCGGCGCGCAGCCGCTCGGCGAGGGTGCCCTGCGGGGTCAGTTCCACCTCGAGCTCGCCGGAGAGGTACTGGCGGGCGAACTCCTTGTTGGAGCCGACGTAGGAGGAGATGGTGCGTCGGATGCGCCCCTTCTCCAGCAGTACGCCGAGGCCGAAGCCGTCGGTGCCGCAGTTGTTGCTGACCGTCTCGAGGTCGGTGGCGCCCTGGTCGAGCAGCGCGTTGATGAGGATTTCCGGGACGCCGACCAGGCCGAATCCGCCCACGGCGATGGTGACGCCGTTCGGGATGTCGGCTACGGCCTCGGCGGCGGTGGCAACGACTTTGTCCATGCCCTTACGATAGCGCCAGTCGTACGTAATGTGAACCCTCGTCCGTCATGCGAACCATTTCGATACTGTTTCAGTTTCGAATATTGATTCGTGCCGGGTGACCCACTAGCCTTGTACGCATAGCGTCCCTCCGTCCATATCGCGAACACGCGCCGAACACCGAGGTCTCATGCTTCATCTGCCGCCCCGCTTTGCGCGCCCCGACGGCGCACACCCGCCGCTGGACTTCCCCGACTACCGGACCACCGCGCTGCGCCGCCCGGCCCAGCCGCTGACGCTGATCCCGCAGCGCCTCGGCGAACTCACCGGACCCGTCTTCGGCGAGGACCGCGTGCAGGAGGGCGACGCCGACCTGACCCTCGCCCACGGCGGCGAGGCCGCCGGGCAGCGCATCATCGTGCACGGCCGGGTGCTCGACAGCGACGGCAAGCCCGTCCCGCACACGCTGCTCGAGGTGTGGCAGGCCAACGCCGCCGGCCGGTACCGGCACGTGAACGACAACTGGCCCGCCCCGCTCGACCCGCACTTCGACGGCGTCGGCCGGTGCGTCACCGACGCCCAGGGCAACTACCGGTTCACCACGATCAAGCCCGGCGCCTACCCGTGGCGCAACCACCACAACGCGTGGCGCCCCGCCCACATCCACTTCTCGCTGTTCGGCACGGCGTTCACCCAGCGGCTCGTCACCCAGATGTACTTCCCCGACGACCCGATGTTCTTCCAGGACCCGATCTACAACTCGGTGCCCGCCGAGGCACGGCACCGCATGGTCAGCGTCTTCGACTACGACGCCACCGTCGACAACTGGGCCCTCGGATTCCGTTTCGACATCGTCCTGCGCGGCCGCGAGGCCACCCCCTTCGAGAACGAGGAGGACGACGATGAGTGAGTTCGCTCCTCGTTACCCCGTCACCCCCGGCGACCAGAGCACGGCCACCTTCGGCCCCACGCCGTCGCAGACCGTCGGCCCGTACTGGAAGATCGGCCTCGACTGGGGCGCCGACGGTGAGAACGTCGTCCCCGCCGACACGCCCGGCCGGATCACCGTGCGGATCACCGTGATCGACGGTGACCGTACGCCGATCGCCGACGCGATGGTCGAGACCTGGCAGGCCGACGCCGACGGCCGGTTCGGCACCGACGGTTTCCGCGGCTTCGCCCGCAGCGCCGCCGACGAGACCGGCACCGCCACCGTCTACACGATCAAGCCCGGCGCCCACGAGTCCGACACGGACGCCGACGAGGCGCCGCACCTGAACGTCGGGATCTTCGCCCGCGGCATGCTCGATCGTCTCTGCACCCGCCTGTACTTCCCGGAGGATCTCGCCGCGCACGCGACCGACCCGGTGCTCGCCGCGCTGCCGGAAACGCAGCGGCGCAAGCTGATCGCCGAGAAGTCCGACGACGGGTACGTCTGGACCGTGTACGTTCAGGACCTCGATCCGAACGGTGTGGAGACGCCGTTCTTCGCGATCTAGACGGGAGCGTGTCTTGACCGTGCCGGCGCAGTCCGACCCCACCCGCGGTGCCCTCTTCGACCCCGTGTTCGGCGCCGCCGACCTCGCGCCGCTGCTGTCCGACCGCGCGTGGATCACCGCCCTGCTCGAGGTGGAGGTGGCGATCACCCGCGCCGCCGAGAAGCACGGTCGGGCGACCCCCGCCGAGGTCGTCGCCGTCGCCGCCGCGGCCGACGACCTCGGCCGCGACCTGGACCCGGCCGAACTGGGCCGGCTCTCGGCGGCCGGGGGCAATCCGGTGATCCCGCTGGTGAAGATCCTGCGGGCGCGCGCGGACGCCCCCGCCGCCGCGGTGCACGTCGGGGCCACCAGCCAGGACGTCCTCGACTCCGCGCTGATGCTGCTCGCCCGCGAGGCCGGCCGGCGCGTCGTCGCCGAGCTGCGCGACGCCGCCGACGCCGCGGCGCACCTGGCCCGCCGGCACCGTGACACCCCGACGGTCGCCCGCACCCTCGGCCAGCAGGCGCTGCCCACCACGTTCGGCGCCCTCGCCGCGACGTGGCTCGTCGCACTCGACGACGCCACCTCCGAACTGGACCGCGCCCTCGGCGATCTGCCGGCCCAATACGGCGGAGCAGCAGGAACTCTCGCGGCCGTGCACCCCGACGGACTCGCGTTCGCGGACACCCTCGCCGACCTGCTCGGCCTCGCCCGGCCCCTCGTGCCGTGGCACACCGCCCGCACCCCGGTCACCCGGCTCGCGACGGCGCTCGGCGTCGCCGCCGGTGCTGTCGCCAAACCCGCCACCGACGTCGTGCTCATGGCCGCCACCGAAGTCGGCGAGGTGAGCGAGGACGCGCCCGGCGGTTCGTCGGCGATGCCGCACAAGCGCAACCCGGTCGCCGCGATCACCGCCCGTGCCGCCGCCCGCCGGGTACCCGGCCTGGTCGCGACCGTGCTCGCATCGACCGACCACGAATTCGCCCGCGCCGCGGGCTCGTGGCACGCCGAATGGGAGCCGCTCACCGACCTGTTGCGCCTGACCGGCGGTGCGGCACATCAGCTTTCGACCAGCCTCGGCGGACTGCACGTCCACCCGGACGCACTCGCCCGCAACCTCGACCGCACGGGCGGCGCGATCCTCGCCGAGAAGGTCACCGCCGCCCTGGCCCAGCACACCGACGAGGCCCGCGACATCGTCACCGCCGCCGCGCAGACCGGCACCCCCCTCGACCGCGACCCGGCGATCACCGGACACCTCGGTGCCGACCGGGTCCGCGCCCTGCTGGACCCCACCCGCTACCTCGGCCACGCCGGCGATCTCGTCGACCGTGCCCTCGCCCACCACGACCGGCTCCTCGGAGGACAAGCATGACAGTCACGCTCGACTACGAACAGTACGGCGACCCCGCGGCCCCGCCGGTCGTGCTGCTCGGCTCCCTCGGCTCCGACCGGTCGATGTGGACGCCGCAGATCACCGCGCTGTCCCCGATCGCGAACGTCGTCGCCGTCGACCACCGCGGGCACGGCAAGTCACCCGTCGTCGACGGGCCCTACACGGTGGCCGATCTCGGTGGCGACGTCGTCGCGCTCCTCGATTCCCTCGGCCTCGACTCGGTGCACTTCGTGGGCCTGTCGCTCGGCGGTGCCGTCGGCCAGTGGCTCGCCGCGCACCGTCCCGAGCGCATCCGCACCCTGACGCTGCTGTGCACGTCCGCCGCGTTCGCCCCGGCCCAGCCGTGGCTCGACCGCGCCGCGACCGTCCGCGCCGACGGGCTGGCATCGATCGCCGAGTCGATCGTCGGCCGCTGGTTCACCCCCGAACTCGCCGAACGCGACCCCGAACTCGTCGCACGGCACGTGCAGATGGTCTCCGGCACGAGCGACGAGGGATACGCCGCCTGCTGCGAGGCGCTCGCGACGTGGGACGGGCGCCCCGACCTGGCCCGCATCGTCGCGCCCACCCTCGTCGTCGCCGGCGAGCAGGATCCGGCCACCCCGCCGGCCACCATGCAGCTCATCGCCGACGGCATCGCCGGCGCCGACTTCCACGTCGTCGGCCCGGGCGCGCACCTGGCCAACGTCGAGCAGGCCGGCCGGATCACCGCCCTCATCCGCGAGCACATCACCCGTGCGACGCCCGCCGGTGCGCAGCGCACCGCCGCGTTCGAGCAGGGCATGCGGGTGCGGCGCACGGTCCTCGGCGACGCCCACGTCGACCGGGCCGTGGCGTCGGCCACCGAGTTCACCCGGCCGTTCCAGGATTTCATCACCCGCACCGCGTGGGGCGATGTGTGGTCGCGGCCGGGCCTGGACCACCACATCCGCCGGCTGCTGACCCTGGCGATCCTCACCGCCGTCGGCAACGAACACGAACTCGACATGCACATCCGGGCCGCGCTGCGCGCCGGAGCCGACCCCGACGAGCTCGTGGAAGTATTCCTGCACACCGCGATCTACGCGGGAGTGCCGAACAGCAACCGGGCCTTCGCGCTCGGCCGGCAGGCACTCGCAGACGGCGAGGGGAGCACCACATGACGATGACCCACGGCGAACCGATCGCGGCGTCGCCGGACTACGTGCAGTCCCTCGCCCGCGGACTGTCCGTCATCAAGGCATTCGACGCCGAGCATCCGCGCCGCACCCTGAGCGAGGTCGCCAAGGCCACCGACCTGACCCGGGCCACCGCGCGACGGTTCCTGCTCACCCTGGTCGAGCTCGGATACGTACGTACGGACGGCTCCCAGTTCTGGCTGACGCCGCGCGTGCTCGAACTCGGCTACAGCTACCTGTCGAGTCTGACGCTGCCGGACGTCGCCCGCCCGCACCTCGAGGCGCTCGCCCAGAAGGTGCACGAGTCGACGTCGGTGTCCGTGCTCGACGGCGGCGACGTCGTGTACGTCGCGCGGGTGCCGGTCAGCCGCATCATGACCGTCTCCATCACCATCGGCACCCGCTTCCCGGCGCACGCCACGTCGATGGGCCGGGTGCTGCTGGCCGGCCTGTCCCCCGCCGACCTCGACGCCTACCTCGCCACCGCGACGCTCGAGCCCCTCACGTCGCGGACCCTCGTCACTCCCGCCGACCTGCGCGCCGAGCTCGACCGGATCCGGCGGGACGGCTACTGCATCGTCGACCAGGAGCTCGAGGAGGGCCTGCGGTCGCTGGCCGCACCCATCCGCGACGCCTCGGGTGCCGTCGTCGCGGCCGTGAACATCTCCACCCAGGCCGCCCGCTACAGCCTCGACGCCGTCCACAGCGACCTCGTGCCCGCTGTGGTCGACACCGCGGCGGCGATCTCGTCCGACCTCGCCCGGACCCAGAACCACTGACCCCGATTCCCCGACAAGGAAGTGCCATGCGCGACGTCGTGATCTGCGAACCCCTCCGTACCCCCGTCGGTCGCTTCGGCGGCGTCCTGAAGGACGTCGCTCCGGAAGACTTGGCCGCCACCGTGATCCGCGAGCTCGTCGCCCGCACCGGCCTCGCCGGCACGGACGTCGACGACGTGATCCTCGGTCAGGCCTCGCCCAACGGCGAAGCTCCCGCGCTGGGCCGCGTCGCCGCATTGAACGCCGGTCTGGGCGTCGAGGTTCCGGGACTGCAGGTCGACCGGCGCTGCGGCTCCGGGCTGCAGGCGATCCTGCAGGCCGTCATGCAGGTCCAGTCCGGCGGCAGCGACCTGATCCTCGCCGGTGGCGCCGAGTCGATGAGCCAGGCCGAGTTCTACGCCACCGGCATGCGGTGGGGCGTCAAGGGCGAGGCCGTGGCCCTGTCCGACCGGCTGGCCCGCGCGCGGGTCACCGCCGGCGGCCGCGACTTCCCGGTGCCCGGCGGCATGATCGAGACGGCGGAGAACCTGCGCGCCGAGTTCTCCCTCAGCCGGGCGGACCAGGACGCCCTGGCGGTGCAGTCGCACCAGCGGGCCGTCGCCGCGCAGAAGAACGGCGTCTTCGCGCAGGAGATCGTTCCCGTGGCGGTGCCGCAGCGCAAAGGTGAACCGCTCGTCGTCGACACCGACGAGCACCCCCGCGCCGACACCAGCATCGAATCGCTCGCCACGCTGCGCCCGATCCGGGCCAGGATCGACCCGGAGTCGACCGTCACCGCCGGCAACGCCAGCGGCCAGAACGACGGTGCGGCCGTCGCGATCGTCACCACCGCCGAGAAGGCGGCCCAGCTGGGACTGCGCCCGCTGGCCCGGCTCGCGAGCTGGGCGGTGGCGGGAGTGCCGCCGCGCACCATGGGCATCGGCCCGGTGCCGGCCACCGAGAAGGCCCTCGGCCGGCTCGGCCTGACCCTGGCCGACATGGACGTGATCGAGCTCAACGAGGCGTTCGCCGCGCAGACCCTCGCCGTGACCCGCAGCTGGGGCCTCGAGCCCGACGACACCCGCCTGAACCCCAACGGCTCCGGCATCTCCCTCGGCCATCCGGTCGGCGCGACCGGCGGCCGCATCCTCGCGACCCTGCTGCGCGAACTGGACCGTCGCGGGGGGCGCTACGGCCTCGAGACGATGTGCATCGGCGGCGGCCAGGGCCTGGCCGCGGTGTTCGAGAAGGCGGCGTAGCCGCCGGTGTGTCCTTTGGGCTGCCAGGGCAGCCCAAAGGACACACCGGCCGCGTCAGCGGCGGGCGGGCACGACGGCGGGTTCCGTCTTCGAGAGCGCGTTCGGCGCGGTGATCCGGCCGAGCACCGCGATGAGGACCAGGGCGGCCAGGACCGGGACGCAGGCGACGAGGACGATGGTGCCGGTGGGGACGCCGAGGCCGATCAGTGCGCCGCCCAGGACGGGCCCGACCACGGAGCCGAGCCGGCCCATCGACGCCGACCAGCCCACCGCCGTCGTCGCGGTGGCCTGCGGATACATCGAGACCGACAGTGCGGTCTGGCCGATCATGCCCGCCTGGACGCCGAGCCCCACTCCACCGAAGACGATCAGCAGCAGCACCTTGTCGGCGCCGAGGAACGCGGACACGACGAGGAAGACGATCGCCAGCGACGTCGTGACCACGAGCACCGACGACATCCGGAACCGCAGCGCGCCGATCATCAGGACCGCCGCGCCGACGATGCTGCCGATACCGAGCGCCGCCGACCCCAGCGGCGCGAGGCTCGCCGAGAACCCGTAGCTCGTCAGCAGCGTCGGCAGCCACGACGAGAAGACGTAGTACACGGTGAACATCAGGAACGAGAAGCCCCACAGCAGCAGCGTGCGGCTGCGCAGACCGGGGTCGAACAGGCGCGCGACGGAGGCCTGCCGCACCGCCGACGTCGTGGCCTCCGGTGCGGGCCCACCGGCGGCGGCGCGGCCGTCGGGCAGTCCGATCCACAGCAGCGGCAGCAGGACGGCGGATGCGGCGGCGCCGGCGAGGAACACCGACTCCCAGCCGAACGCGGCGATCAGGCGCGTGCCGACCAGGCCGGCGAGCAGCGCACCGAGCGAGATGCCCATCGTGACGAACACCGCGATGGACTGCCGCAGCCGGGGCGGATTGAGCACCGTCGCATGCGACACGGCGGCGGGCAGCACCGCGCCGAGACCGAGTCCGGTCAGCACCCGCAGGGCCGTCAGTTCGGTGATCGTCGACGCGAACGCGGTCAGCAGCGAACCGACGGTGAACACCACCACGGCCGCCAGCACGACGCGGCGGGCACCGAACCGGGCGACGAGCCGGCCGCAGGCGAGGTAGCCGAGCGCGACGCCGGCGCTGGTCAGCGACAGCGCGGGAGTGAAGTGGGACGGGGCGACGCCCCAGTCCCTCGCGAGTGCCGGGACCGACAGGCCCAGGGCGATCGTGTCGTAGCCGTCGAGGACGACGGCGACGAAGGTCAGGACGAGGACCAGCCAGTTGGGCGAGTCCTCATCGGTTCGGGTGAGGGACGGTGTGCTGTCGGTTCCGCGCATGATGGCGTCCTCGGGTCGGTCGATGCCCTGCCACGGGCGTCGAAACGGAAGATTACGCGTCCGCCGTCGCGGTCGCTGAGATGATGCCCTGTGCCTCGACCTCGACGCCGAGGCCGGCCTCGACCAGGGCCGACACCTCGACCAGGGTCGAGCACGGGAAGTCGCCGTGGAACACCTCCGCCCGGGCCCGCCCGACGGCGGCCTTGTCCGCGATGTCCGTGACGTAGATGCGCAGGGCGAGGATGTCGTCGACCTGCGCCCCGCAGGCTTCGACCAGGACGCGGGTGCGCCGGAACGCCTCCCGCGCCTGCCGGTAGACGTCGCCGCCGCCGACGGGACCGTCGGGGGTGCCGGCGTGCATACCGGAGACGAAGAAGTGCCGGCCGAAGACGCGGGCGTTGCTGAACATGCCCGGCCGCGGGGGTTCCGGGACGGACGGGTGGCCGACGCGGCTCATCGGACCACCCGTGCGTCGGATTCGCGGGTCAACCGCTCGCGTACCGGCACGAAGTCGTAGGTCGGGTAGCACTCGGTGCGGAACACGCCCCACGCGCGACGCTCGAGTTCGACGTTGACGGCGGCCAGCCGCTCGGCGGGCAGCCGCAGGGTCACGATCTGGCCGATCCCCATCGCGACGACCCACGAGACGACCTCGCACCCCTCGGGCGGGAACCCGTGCCACCAGTCCGCGTCGTCGAGCCGGCCCTGCAACTGTTCGAGGTTCCGGCTCTGGTCGTGCCGCAGGACGACGGTGAGCATCAGGGTCCCGCCGCTCATGCCGGCACACCCGCGAGCACGGCCGCCTGCTGCTTCGCGTCGGCCCGGTAGATCCGGCGGATCCGGGAGACACCGAGGTCGTGCTGGTAGAGGTGTTCCTCGACGTCGGCGTCCGCGGCCAGCGCCTCGAGGACGGCGCGGTCCTGTTCGAGGACCTCCCAGTGCCGTTCCTCGAGCCGGGTCCGGTACAGGAAGCGCCACGCCTCCCGTTCCCAGCCCGACACCCGCCGGGTGCGCCAGTGGAAGATGGCGGAGTGGTCCCGGTCGATCGGGGTGCACATCCCGACGATGCCGAAGACCCCGCCGGGACCGGCGTTGGGGGCGTACGGGATCTCGAGGTCCACGTAGTCCATCGATCCGCGCACGAATTCCACCCAGTCGAAGTTCACGCCGCGCTGGTCGGTCTTCTCGAAGAAGAACCCGCGGCCGGTCTCGCGGATCCGGAACCGCGCCGACGTGTCGCCGCCGAACATCGAGTGCGAATTGCGGTGCAGGAACGCCCCGTGCATCGGATCGAGCACGTTGTCCATGTAGAACCGCCACGGCCCGGCCCACTCCGCGTAGTTCGGGAACCACGACACCTCGTCGTCCGCGAGCCGGTCCGGCAGCACGAACGGGGTGGGCACGGAGTCGTGGGTCAGGGGCACGAACGCGAAGATCGTGTCGGCGGCTTCGACCACCGACAGCGACGCGGTCGCGCGTTTGCCCTCGAGCGCGCATCCGGGCATGCCGGGCACGGAGACGACGGTGCCGGTGCCGTCGACCTGCACGCCGTGGTACAGGCAGGCGACGCGGTCACCGAGGTGCTGGCCGACGGACAGCGGCGCGCTGCGGTGCGGGCACCGGTCCTCGAGCATGTGGACTGCGCCCCGCGCGTCGCGGAACAGCAGCCAGTCCACGCCGAGGCGGGTGACCTTGATCATGGCGCCCGGTTCGACCATGCGCGACGGGAGGATCGGGTACCAGCGGTCGCGCAGGCCGGTCGCGGCGATCTCGTCGGCGTCCATCGGCCGGCGGGTGCCGACGGCGAATCGGGGTCCGGTCGGGCGCGAGCCCCCGGTGGTGGTGTGTGTGGTCTCGAAGGTGGTCATGTCATCTCCCCAGTCGTCGCATCTCGGCGCGGAAGGTGTCCTCGGTCCAGGGCCGGCCGTCGGGGCCGTGCAGCCCCAGGCCGTTGAGTCCCTCGACGACACCGGGCAGGTCGTGGGTGCCGGTCCCGAAGATCTCCATCAGGGAACCGGCGAGCTTGTCCTCGTAGGGGGTCAGCGGATCGGGATGGGTCTGTCGGGGTTCCAGGTACGGTTCGGCGGATCGTGCCGTCGCGGTGCGGTTCACGCGAGAACTCCTTCGATGTGGGGGGTGGGGGCGGCGAGCCCCGAGCGGTAGCGGGCGGCGAGTCCCTCGGCGATGGCGGCGAAGGCGCTCGCCCATTCGGCGAACGACTCGGGCCGCGTGAGGTGGACGGGCGCCGGACATCCGTCGACGACGACGAAGACTCCGTTGTCGATCTCGCCGGCGAGGCGCTGCGGTACGGACAGATCGGTGTCGTCGCCGAGCGCGGAGGCCACCACCAGGGTGGGGACGGTGATCCGGCCGAGGACGCCGGCGACGGTGTCGACGTCGAGCACGGGATCGGCGAGGATCAGGCTGCGCAGCAGGGATTCGTGACGGCCCGCCGCGCGCAGGGCGGGTTCGGCATCGGCACCCGCGGCGCACAGGTGCACCGCGCGGCCGTCGCGCAACGCCGTCTCGGCCTGCCCGCCGGCCCACCAGAGCGCCTCGGCCGGCGAGTTCATCGCGCACCTCCCGTCGGCACGTGCACCGGTGGGACGAACGGTCCGGGCGGGGGGTCGAGGGCGGTCACGTCGACCTCGACGAGGGCGGGCCGGCGCGCCGCGACCGCCTCGGCCAATGCGGCCTCGAAGACGCCGGGCCGGTGCACGAGGGTGTACGGCATGCCCATCGACGCGGCGAGCAGATCGAACCGCGGCGTGTGCAGGTCCACCCCGGACCGACAGAAACCGTTGGCCTCCTGCATGTTCCGGAGAACGCCGTAGCCGCCGTCGTTGAACACCAGCACGACGCACCACGCGTCGGTGCCGGCGAGCGAGGCGAGCTCGCCGAGGTGCACGGCCAGACCGCCGTCCCCGGCCATCACGACCGTCGGCACGTCCCGGCGGGCCTGGGCCGCACCGAGTCCCATGGCCAGGCCCTGCCCGATGCCGCCGCCGAGCGGGAAGATGTTGGTCTCCCGCTCGTAGAACGGCAGCAGGCGGTTGCCCCACTGGCTGGACGGGATCGTCACGTCGCGGGCGACCACGGACCGGCGGGGCAGCACGCGGCGCATGCCCTCGCAGATCTCGGCGTAGCCGCCGATGTACTCGGTGAGTGCGGCCCGGCTGCGCTCGCGCACCGTTCGGACCCGGGCCGCCCAGTCGTCGCGCCGGCCGGCGCCGTCGAGCGCGTCGAGGATGCCGCGCAGTGCCGTGCGGGCGTCGGCGACGATGCCGACCGTGGCCGGATACACCCGGCCGATCGCGGCGGGATCGACGTCGATCTGCACCTGGGTCGCCGGCAGTGCGAGGTGGTAGCTCTTGGTCTCGTTGGACCGGAAGTGGGTTCCGACGGCGAGCAGGACGTCGGCGTCGGCGAGGAGCCCGGCGACCTCGGGGGAGGCCGCGAAGTTCCCGACGACGAGGTCGTCGTCCTCGGACACGATGCCCCGTCCGGAGTTGCTGGTGAGAATCCCGGCCCCGAGCCGGTGCGCGAGGGCACGCAGTTCGTCGCCGGCGCCGGCGGCACCCCCACCGAGCCACAGCAGCGGCCGCTCGGCGGAGGCGAGCACCGCGGCGGCGCGGTCCAGCGCAGCAGCGTTGGGGGCCGGTGGCCGTGCGATCCGGGTATCGGCCGCCCGCTGCTCGTCCGGCGACGCCAGATACTGCAGGTCGGTGGGCCATTCGACACTCGCCGGCCCCTGCGGTGCCGACAGGACGCGGCCGATCGCGGCCTCGAGTTCCGCCTCGGCGTCCTTGGCGTCGGTGATCGTCGCCGCGTAGGCGGACACGGCATCGAGCATCTGCCGTTGCCGGGGGAATTCGTGGATCACGCCGCGGCTCGACGAGGCCGGTTCGGGCGTGAGGAATTCGCTTTCGATCTGGCCGGTCACGTGCAGGACGCGGCTGCCGGCGGTGAGCGCCTCTATCATCGATCCGGCGGCGTTGCCGGCGCCGGTTCCGGTGCTCGTCAGTGCCACGCCGATGCGGCCCGAGGCGCGGGCGTACCCGTCCGCGGCGTTGACCGCCGCGGCCTCGTGCCGCACCTCGACGAAGTTCAGGTCGCGGGCGACGGCCTCGACGAGGGGCAGGTTGTGGATGCTGACGACGCCGAACGCGGTGTCGATGCCGTGCCGGCGCATGACCGACACGAGGACGTCGCCGCCGGTGGTGCGCCGGGCCGGCTCGGTCGAGGGGGTGTCCATGGTTCCTCCGTTGCAGATGACCGCTGGGGGTCAGACGTAGCGTCCGACTCCGCCGCCGACGTCGACGGTCGCGCCGGTCACGTAGCTGTTGCGGGGTGAGAGCAGGGTGGTGACGGGGAAGGCGACCTCGTCCGCAGTTCCGAAGCGGCCCAGTCCGATTCCGCGGTCGGCGGCGATCTCGGCGCTCCACTCGTCGAAGTCGCGGCCGGCGCCGGATTCGGCGTGCCGGCGCTGCCACTGGCCGGTGTCGACGAGGCCGAGCAGCACCGAGTTGACGCGGATGCCGTCGGGGGCGAGTTCCCCGGAGAGGGACTGCGCCAGGTTGAGCAGTCCGGCACGGGCGGCCGAGGTGACGGCGAGCCGCAGTTCGGGTTGCCGCGCGAGGATCGCGTTGACGACCACCACGGAGGCCGCATCGGACTTCGCGAGCGCCGGCCGGGCCGCGCGGATCAGATGCAGCGCGCCGAAGATCTTGAGCTCGAACTCGTCCCGGATCTGCTCGTCGGTGGTGTCGGTGAGTGTCGACATCAGTGAACGCCCGGCGTTGCACACCACTCCGTCGATGCCGCCGAACCGGTCGACGACCGCATCGGCGAAGGCCTGCACGGAGTTCCGGTCGGTGACATCGCACGCGGCGGTCAGGACGTCGGCCGGGTCGGCCGCCAGGGTGGCGGCGGCGCGGCGCAGGCGTGCGAGGTCGCGGGCGCAGAGTGCGACGCGGGCGCCTTCGGCGGCGAGCATCCGGGCGGTGGCGAGGCCGACCCCGGAACTCGCGCCGGTGACGATCACCGTGCGTCCGGTGAGGTGCAGGTCCATGGGTTCTCCGTGGGTTCGGGTGCTCGCCGGGCGAGCAGGTCAGTTCAGGACGAATCCGCCGTCGACGACGACGGTCTGGCCGGTGACGAAGGCGGCGTCCTCCGACAGGAGGAACCGGACGACCCCGGCGACGTCCTCGGGGGTCTGGTCGCGCGGGAGGGCGCGGCCCTGCGCGTAGGTGGCGTAGCGGGCGGCGGGAACGGACTCGGTGGCCTCGACCCGGACGAGCCCGGGGGCGACGGCGTTGACCCGCACCCCGTGGGGGCCGGCGTCCCGGGCCATCGAACGGGTCATCGCGACGACTGCGCCCTTGGAGGCGACGTAGTGGACGAGCCGCGGTGATCCGTAGAACGCCACGTCGGATGCCATGTTCACGATCGCGCCGCCGGCGGCGGCGAGCAGCGGCCACAGGTGTTTGGTCACGAGCCAGGTGCCGCGCACGTTGACCGAGGTGATCCGGTCGAACTCGGGTTCGGGCAGTTCCCAGAAGGCGTCCCCGCCGACACCGTCGGCGACGGCGGCGTTGTTGACCAGGCCCACCAGCGGCCCCTCCTCGGCGACGCGCGCCGCCAGAGCGCGCACGGACGCGGCGTCCGCGATGTCCGTGACCACCGCGATCGCCTCGCCGCCGCGGTCGCGCAGGGCGGTGGCGGCGGCTTCGGCGTTCGCCGCGTTGCGCTCGGCGATCACCACGCGCCGTCCCTCGGCGCACAGCCGTTCGGCGATGCAGTAGCCGAGTCCGCGCCCGGCACCGGTCACCACGACGGTTCCGCTCATCACGCCACCTCTTCCCAGAATCGGACGAGTTCGCCGGCGACCACGCGGGGCTGCTCCTGGATCGCGGCGTGACCCGCACCGGTGACGACGGTGAGCCGCGCCCCGGGAATGGCGTCCGCCAGGAGTTGCGATTCGACGACGCCGGTGACGCGGTCGTGCTCGCCGACCACCACGAGGGTGGGGACGGCCAACGTGTGCAGGATCGGCCCGTGGTCGGTCGACGCCATGCATTCGGCGGCGGCCGCGTACCCGGCGGGGCGGACGGCCGCCATGTCGGCGGCGACGCGAGCCCGCACGTGCTCGGCCGCGTCCGGTGCGGTCAGTTTCGGTGCGCGTTCGGCCGCGAAGCGCTCGGGGCCGGCGGCGCGCAGCGCCGGGACACGGTCGCGCATGGCGGCGGCGCGGGCGGGCGACGTGCCCGAGCCCCGGGTGCTGTCGGCGAGGACGAGCGTGCGGACCCGGCCGGGCCGGCGGCGCGCGACCTCGAGCGCGACGACACCACCCCAGGACGTTCCGACGAGGTGAACGGGCCGGTCCGGGTCGATGTCGTCGAGGACGGTCAGGACGTCCCTCGCGTGGTCGTGGTGGACGTCGGCCGGGTCGGCGGAGCGACCGTACCCCGCGGCATCGAGCCGGTAGGTCGCATGTCCGCGGGCCGCGAGTTCCGCCGCGAGCGGTGCACAGGAGTTCGCGTTCCCGCCGATGCCGTGCAACAGCAGCACCGGATCTCCCGTCCCGAGACGCTCGACGTGCAGGTGCGCGGGGGTCACGACAGCGCCCCGGCCGCGACGGCGGCCCCGTAGAAGTAGCCGGCGTCGCGGGCCTCGACACGGTCGCGGTGCCCCGGGTCGGGGCTGCCCGCCATGGCGGAACGCACGGTCGTGGTGGGCGGTCCGGCCGTCCCCCACTGGTCGGACAGTTCCGGGGTGCGCTTCCAGGTGCGGCACAGCCAGGCGTCCTCGTCGATCTGGGCGACCTCGGAGGTGTACTCGCACACCAGGCCTGCAGGGTCGGTGAAGTAGGAGAAGGTGTTGTCGCCGGGACCGTGCCGGCCCGGGCCCCACTGCGGCGCGATGCCGTGGGCCTTCAGGCTGCCGATGCCGCGCATGAAGTGATCGAGGCTCTGCATCTCGTACGCCACGTGGTTGAGTGAGGGCCACGGCGCCCGGTTGAGCGCGATGACGTGGTGGTCGGAGTTGCAGCGGAGGAAGGACATCTGCCGCTCCGACCAGTCGGAGACCCGCATGCCGAGCACCTGGGTGTAGAAGGCGGTGGTGCGTTCGATGTCGGTCGTGTTGAGCACGACGTGGGCGATCTTGCGGGGAACGGCGCGGCGTCCCGCCGGTTCCTGCTCGGTGACGGCGTGGGTATCGGCCGACAGCTCGAGGCAGCGTCCCTCCGGATCGACCAGTTGCAGCCCGTAGCCGCCGCCGGCGTCGTCGAGGGGGCCCGGTGTGCGCAGCATCGGGATGCCGAGCCGGTCGAGGGCCAGTGCGGCGTCGTCGATCTCACGCGGGGTGGCGACGGCGAGGCTGATGCGCCCGAGGGCGTTGGTCTCCCCCCGTTCGACCGTCAGCACGTGGTGCTCGGGGCCGGTGGCGCGCAACCAGAATCGATCCCCGTCGGCCTCGACGGTCGTCAGCCCCCAGGCCTCGTGGTAGAAGTCCCGCGAGGCGGCCGGATCCGGCACCGACAGGGTGACCGAGCGCAGGGCGCGCAGCCGGCAGACGGGCGAGTCGCTGTAGCGCGGAAGTTGGTGGTGATACATGCGTTCCGGTTCCCTTCTCACAGATCCAGCACGAGTTCGGCAGAGCGGCACCGGGACACGCACGGAAACATCGTCGATCCGGCGGCGTGCTCGGACTCGGTGAGCAGGAAGTCGCGGTGGTCCACGTCGCCTTTGATCACCCCGACTTCGCACGTCCCGCAGATACCTTCGGTGCACGAGTTCGGCACGGGCACACCGGCGGCGGTGAGGGCGTCGAGCACCGACACGGTCGGCGGCACCGGGATGCGCCGGCCGGTGCTCTCGACGATCACGTCGAAGGCGGTGTCCTCCCCCGTGCACGGCGCCGGTTCCGGGGCCGCGAACCGCTCGGTGCGGACCTGGCCGGGGTCCGGGACCGCGGCGGTGACCGCATCGATGAGCGGTGCCGGTCCGCAGCAGTAGACGACGGCGGTCGGGGCGAGACCCGACAGCGTCCCCGCGAGGTCCGGCAGACCACCGGCCTCGTCGTCGGCGTGGACGGTCACCTGCCCGGTGGGTCCGGCGGCGATCTCGTCGACGAACGCCATCGCCGCCCGGGAGCGTCCGGCGTAGAGCAGGCGCCACGGCCGTCCCTCGGCCCGCAGTTGCCGCATCATCGCGACGATCGGGGTGATGCCGATACCGCCGGCCACGAGGACGTGTTCGGTCGCGGCGTCGTCGAGGGCGAAGGCGCTGCGCGGTCCGTCGACGTCGATCTCCGCGCCGATCTGCAACGATTCGTGCACGTAGGCGCTGCCGCCGCGGGAACGCTCGGCGCGCAGCACCGCGACCGACCAGCGCGTGGTGTCCTGCGGATCCGAGCACAGCGAGTACTCGCGCACCACCCCGTTCGGCAGGTGCAGGGCGAGATGCGCACCCGGCTGCCACTGCGGCAACGCGGCGCCGGTCGGATCGACGAACGTCACGCTGGTGACTCCGTCTGCCTCCCAGGTTTTCTGGTGGACGCGGAGGCGACGTCGGACGGACTGCTCCATCGGGGATCTCCCTGTCGGCGGGTCTTCTCGGTGGCGTCAGCGGGTGACGCCGTACATCTCCGAGCTCGGCGGGTAGGTGGGCAGCTGCGGCTTGGCGGCGCCGATGATCACGCAGAACAGCGCGTCGGTGTCGCCGACGTTCGCGAGGCTGCGCGGCACTCCGGCGGGCACGCGGATCATGTCGCGGTAACCGAGCCGGCGGACGGCCTTGCGGGTGCCGTCCTCGACGTCGTGGACCGCGACCTCGAGCTCGCCCTCGAGCACGAAGAACACCTCTTCGACGTCGTGGTGGGTGTGCTCGGGCCCCACCGCGCCGGCGGGCAGCCGCATGTTGGACAGGGTGAAGTGCTCGGCGGGCAGCGTGCGGGCGTCGCCCTCGTGGTTGCCGGTGGCACCGGACCCGATGTAGCGGATCTGGGCGCGCTTGAAGCGGTCTCCGCCCTTGGCGGCCTGGAAGCCGAGGGTGTCCCAGTCCTCGTAGCGGCTGTCACGGCTGGCGATGCAGGAGTCGATGAGGGTTTCGAGATCGGTCTTCTCGGGTGCGGCCATGTCGGTGGTCCTTTCGTGCGGTGGGTGGTTCAGGCGCGGTACGCGACGGCTTCGATCTCGACGGTGGCGCCGTAGGGCAGGGCGGCGACCTCGACGAACGAGCGGGCTGGGCGGGGAGCGGCGAAGATCTTCTCGTAGTGGCGGTTCGCCTGGTCGCGGAGCGTCACGTCGGTCACGAAGTACGTCGTCTTGACGACGTCGGACAGGGTCATGCCGATGGTCGCCAGGCGCTCGCCGAGGCGGGCGATCGCGGCGTCGAGGGCGGCGGTCGTGCCGTCGACGGCGATGCCGTGTTCGTCGACCGACAGGGCGCCGGAGACGAACCCGAAGCCGGCGGCGGCGTAGGCGGGACTGTACGGGTGAGCGGTGCGGTCGTGGGTCGCGGTCGTCGAATCGGTCACCGGGAGGGGTCCTTTCGGGTTTCTGTCGGGTCGGGGGTGGCCCAGGCGATCGGTTCGCCGGACAGGTCGAGGTAGATGCTCTTCTGGTCGCAGTACTGACGGATGCCCTCGCGTCCCTTCTCGGTGCCGAGACCGCTGTCGCCGAGACCGGTGAAGGGAGTCGAGATGCTGAACTGCTTGTAGGTGTTGATCCAGACGGTGCCCGCCTTCACCGCGCCGGCCACGCGCCACGCCCGTCGGTAGTCCGCGGTCCAGATGCCGCAGGCCAGCCCGTACACCGAGTCGTTCGCCTGCGCGATCAGGTCCTCCTCGTCGTCGAAGGGCAGCACGACGGCCACCGGGCCGAAGACCTCCTCGCGGCAGATCGTCGCGGCGTTGTCGACCCCGGTGAGCACCGTGGGCGGGTAGTACGCACCGCAGGTGAGCCGTTCGTCGGTCGGGATCGCGCCCCCGCACAGCACCCGGGCCCCGTCGGCGACGGCGTCGTCGACCATGGCGGCCACCCGGTCCCGGTGGGCGAAGGTGACCAGCGGGGCCACCCGGGTGCGCGGGTCGGTGCCGGGTCCGAGGCGCAGCGCCGCTGCGCGCCGGACGAGTTCGGCGGTGAAGGTCTCGGCGATGCTGCGGTGCACGAAGATCCGCGATCCGGCGATGCAGCTCTGCCCGGTCGAGGAGAAGATGCCGTAGAGCACGCCGGCGACGGCCTGTTCGGGGTCGGCGTCCTCGAACACGATCGTCGGGGACTTGCCGCCGAGTTCGAGCGTGATCGGCATGAGCTTGTCGGCGGCCAGGTGCGCGAGGTGGCGACCGGTGTCGGTGCCGCCGGTGAAACTGACCTTGGCGACATCGGGATGCCGGACCAGCGCCTCGCCGACCGTGCGCCCCGAACCTGGCAGGACCGAGAGGACGCCGGCGGGCAGACCGGCCGACTCGCAGATGCGGGCGAGGAGCAGGGTCACCCACGGGGCCCACACCGGCGGCTTGCTCACGACGGCGTTGCCGGCGGCGAGCGCGGGGGCGATCTTCTGTGCGTCGGACGCGATCGGGGAGTTCCACGGCGTGATCGCGGCGACGACACCCATCGGCTGGTACGTCGACATGGTCAGCCACGGCCCCCGGGGCGTGGTCACGGCCGAGTCCATCGTCTCGAGGGCGGCCGCCGTGTAGCGAAAGGTGTTGGCGGCGCTGGCAACCAGTGCCCGGGTCTCGGCCAGGGTCTTGCCCGTGTCGAGGGTCTGCAACCGGGCGACGCGATCGGCCTCGTCGTCGAGGGCGTTGCCGATGCGGTGCAGCACCCGGGCCCGTTCGTGCGGGAGCAGCGACGACCATCCGCCGTGCGCGGCCCGAAGTCCCTCGGTGACAGCCCGGTCGACGTCGTCGACGGTCGCCGTGTGCAAGCCGGCGAAGACCCGGCCCGTCGCGGGGTCGACGGAGTCGAGGCGCTCTCCGAGGCCGCGTCGCCAGCGGCCGGCGACGAGGATCTCGTCGACCGTGTCGACGGACTCGGCGTGCTCGGCGGTTCCCGCCTGGAGGGGGGACGCGTACGCAATGGGCATGAGGGAGGTCCGTTCGGTGGGGAGGGACGCGGACCACGGTGCTCGCGGTGGGTGGTGCGCGCCGAATCGATATCTTTGCACTAAGAGATTTGTAGCGTCTTAGCGCAAAGAGGTCAAGGCTCGAACGCCCAGATCAGCCGGTCGTTACGCCGCATTCACGGCCTCGAAACGAAGGAGACGCAGGTCACAGCGGTGTGGCGGGCGTCATAGCCCTTCTCGAAATTTTTTGTCGGCCGGACCGTCAGACCCGACGATCGGCACCCGAATCGGCAGGAGCATCGAACTCGGCCGCGCGGGCAGAGCGCTCCAGACGGGCGAGCAGACGCGCCAGCGTCTCGCGCTCGCTCGCGTCGAGGTCGCCGAGCATCGCGCGCAGTTTGGCGAAGTGCGCGTCGGCGACCGAGTCGACGAGCGCGGCGCCGGCAGAGGTGAGCTCGACGTACACGACGCGGGCGTCCTGGCTGTCCTTCGATCGGGTCACCAGGCCCGCCTCCTCGAGCCGGTTCACCCGCAGCGACAGCCCACCGGTGGTGACCAGCGTCTGCTCGGCGAGCTCCCCCGCGGTGAGCCGATGATGGGGCACTGCGCGGCGCAGGCAGGCGAGGACGTCGAATCCCGAATCGTTGATCCCGTGCTCCTCGAAGGTGGGCGCGATCCGGGCCTTGTAGACGAGGAAACTCCGATGCAGACGCCCGAAGACCTTCAGCCCCGAGACGTCGAGTTCGGGACGGGCCACCGCCCAGTGCGCGACGATGGCGTCCACGGCGTCGCGTTCTCCAGGCTCTCCCACAATGCCGGGAGTCTACCCGCGGCGCGGTCGGTGAACGCGCGCTGCGGAACCGGTCAGCGCCACCGCCCCAGCAGCTCGCCCGTCCGCTCGGCCAAAGTGGCCTGCAGCAACGGCCCGAAGCTGATCCGGCCAACGCCGAGAGCAGCGAACGACGCGAGATCGTTCTTCGCCGGGTGGGCGATCGCATTGACCGGCAACGGCAGTTCCGACGTCAGGCGCCGCTGTATCTCGTCGCTGTGGAAGCCGACCGGATAGAGCACATCGGCGCCTGCGTCGGCGGCCAGCTTCAGACGGTCGATCGCCCGGTCCACCCGGTCCGACTCGGCCCCGACCTTCTTGACGAACAGATCGGTGCGGGCATTGACCACCAGGTGCACCCCCGCGGCGTCGGCGGCGGCACGCAACCCAGCCACGTACTCGGCGTGCTCGGCCGGCTCGCGCAGCCGGCCGCCCTCACTGTGCACGGTGTCCTCGATGTTCAACCCGACAGCACCCGCACCCAGCAGCCCCTCGACGATGCGAGCAGGGACCTCACCGTAGCCGGCCTCCACGTCCACCGAGATCGGGACGTCGACCGCCGCAGTGACCTGCCGGACCCGGGTCAGCAGCTCCTCGAACGTCATCCCCTCGTTGTCCGGCTTGCCGACCGAGTCGGCGACCGGATGACTGCCCATCGTCAACGCGGAAAAACCGGCCTGCACGGCCAGATTCGCCGACCAGGCGTCCCACACGGTCGGCAGCACCACCGGGTCACCCGGGACGTGCAGGGACTTCAGCGCTACGGCCTTCTCGGCGAGAGTCGTCATGCCGCATCCAACCACATCCACCCGCCGCCTTTCCGGCGAACGGACCACTCCCGGGCGCGAGAAGACCGGGCCCCGTGCCGTTCGTGGTGAACGGCACGGGGCCCGGTGTCTCGTCGAGTCGTCCTACCGGACGCTGACCTTCTCGGGTTCCGGCTTCTTCTCGGGAGCGCGGTCCACCCGGGTCGGTACAGCGGAGACGGTCATGTCGTCGGGGACGTCCGCGTCGAGCCTCACCGCTTCCTGCGCGTAGTGGAAGTGGGGGCGACGGTGACCGAGGAAGGATCCGAACCACGACATCACTGCGACGTAGCGGTTGCGGAAGCCCACCATGTAGACCAGGTGCACGGCCAGCCACAGCACCCAGGCGACGAAGCCGCTCAGCTCGATCTTTCCGACGCGGGTGATCGCGCGGAAGCGGTTGATGATGGCCATGCTGCCCTTGTCCCGGTACTTGAACGGGGTGCCCTTGCCCTGCTTGCCGAGGATGGTCCGGGCGACGTGGCGGCCGCCCTGCATCGCGACGGGCGACTGCCCCGGCAGGTTGTTCAGCGACGTCATGTCGCCGATGGCGTACACGTCGGCGTAGCCGCCCACGGTGAGATCCGGGTTGACCAGCAGCCGGCCCGCGCGGTCGGTGGCGCAGCCGGTGCGCTCGGCGAGGACGCCGGCGAAGTCGTTGGCACGCACCCCGGCCGACCAGATGATGGTCTCGGCGGTGATCCGGCGCTCCTCGTCGTTCTTCGCCTTCAGGGTGGCACCGTGCTCGTCGATGTCGGTGACGAACGTGTCGAGCACGACGTCGACGCCCGACTTCTGCAGCGACTGCTTGGTGTACTCGCTGAGCTTGCCACCGAAGGCCGGGAGGGCCTCGCCCGCGCCCTCGACGAGGGTGACGGACACGTCGTCGGCGCTGATGTCGTGGAACGACTGCTCGAAGTAGCGGCCCGCGAGTTCCTTGATCTGGCCGGCGAGCTCGACGCCCGTCGCGCCGGCACCGATGACCACGAAGCTCAGCAGGTTGCGGCGGCGCTCCGGGTCGGTGGTGGTGTGCGCCTCCTCGAAGCACCGCAGGATCTGCCGGCGGAGCCGCTCGGCGTCCTCCACGGTCTTGAGGGCGTAGGTGACCTTCTCGAACTCGTCGCGGCCGAAGTACGCCTGCCGGGCGCCCGTCGCTGCGACGAGCGACCGGTAGCCGACCGTGTGCACGGTGCCACCGGCGACGTAGTCGACCTCGTGCTCGTCGGGCCGTACGTCGACGACGCGGCCGAGCCGCACGTCCGCGTTCGGGTACTTCGCGAGAATGGAGCGGATCGACGGAGCGATCTCCCCGGCCGAGAGGACACCGGTGGCGACCTGGTACAGCAGGGGCTGGAAGAGATGTTCGGTGGTCTCGGAGATCAGGACGAACGGCGTCCCGGCCTTGGCGAGCTTCTTCGCCGTCGCCAGCGCGCCGAAGCCCGAACCGACGACGACGACCTCGGTCCGGTCGGTCACTGCTGTGCTACTCACGATTACCTCTACCTCCACACTGAAGTCGATGTATGACACCCACCGTATGGACGGGGGGCCGTCGAGGCCACCAACCTGCCGAATTCGGGGAGCTCTTATCTCGATCGCTCATAAGTAGGATGGGGGTATGGATTTCCGGCAGCTGCGGTACTTCCTCGCCGTCAGCGAGGAGCTGAGCTTCAGCAAGGCCGCCCAGAAGTGCTTCATCTCCCAGTCCGCGATCAGCCATCAGATCACTCGGCTCGAGAAGGAACTCGGTGCGTCGCTGTTCGAGCGGTCGACGCGGATGGTGCGGCTGACCCCGGCCGGCTCGCGCCTGGTCCCCATCGCCCAGCAGGTGCTGAGCCTCGAAGCGCAGGCGTTCTCGGTGGCGCGCGAGCCGCGCAACCGCATCCGGATCGCCGCGAACATGACCTTCGCGTCCCAGAGCCTCGACGCCATCGCGCATGTCCGGGAGCAGTACCCGGCGGTCGACATCGAGTTCGTCATCAAGAGCTTCGCCGACCGGATCGACGCCGTCGCCGGCGGCGACGCCGACATCGCCCTGATCAGGGGCGGCGTCGACCGCCCCGGACTCGAGACCGTGGACCTGGGCATCGAGGATCTGGTCATCGTCACGTCGAGCCGGCACCCGCTCTCCGCGTTCTCCACCGTCGACCTCGGCGATCTCGCGCCCTACCCGCTGCTCCTGCCGCCCCGGCACAGCCAGGTGCTCATCCACACGGTGATCGAGGACGCCTTCCGGGCGGTGGGACGCCGGGTGCAGCTCGGGCCGTCGATCGCGAGCGACCACACCGCCACCCTCGACGTCATCACCAATCCGCGGGCGTGGACGGTTCTGTACCCGAGCACCGCCGCGGAGACCCCCCGGACCGGCCTGGCCTACATGCGCGAGGCGCGCAACCGGCTCAGCATCCCCGTGTGCGGGGTACTCCGCAACGACGCGCCCCGATCGTCAGCCATGTCGAGCCTGATCCACGCGCTGCACCAGTCGATGACCAGCCGGACACCACCGGGACCGGAGAGCTGAACACCGCCGCGCGGTCGTCGCAATGCGTACCGATCCGGTGCCGTTTCGTGGAAGGATGGCCCGAGCCGGCGGCGGACCCACGCGGTGAGGAGCGATCATGCAGCGAACCGAGACCTCGTTCACCAGTGCCGACGGCACCCGCGTCGTGTACGACGTGTGGTCGCCCGACGGCGACCCCGCAGGCGTGCTGGTGCTCTGCCACGGCTTCGGTGAGCACGCCCGCCGGTACGACCACGTGGTCGAGCGCCTCGGCGAGCTGGGTCTCGTCGTCTACGCCCTCGACCACCGCGGGCACGGCCGCTCGGGCGGCCGACGGGTGTTCGTGCGGGACATGGACCAGTTCACCGGCGACGTGCATCGCCTGGTCGGCATCGCCGCGTTCGATCAGCCCGGCCTGCCGCGGGTCCTGCTGGGCCATTCGATGGGCGGAGCCATCGCCCTGGCCTATGCGCTCGAGCACCCCGACGAGCTCACGGCCCTCGCACTGTCCGGTCCCGCCGTCGACGTCACCTCCGGCACGCCGCGGCCCGTCGTCGCACTCGGCAAGGTGATCGGGCGCGTCCTACCGCAGCTGCCGGTGCAGAAGCTCGACTCGGCGGGCATCTCGCGCGACCCCGACGTCGTCGCCGCGTACGAAGCCGATCCGCTCGTGCACCACGGTCTCGTACCCGCCGGCATCGCCCGCGCACTGGTCACCACGGGAGAGAGCCTGCCGGCCCGGCTCCCCGCGCTGGATCTGCCGATCCTGCTGCAGCACGGCACCGAGGACCGGCTCACCGCGCCGTCCGGCAGCCGGCTCGTCGCCGACCTGGTCGGGTCGCAGGACGTGACGCTCAAGTTGTACGAGGGCCTCTACCACGAGGTGTTCAACGAGCCGGAGAAGAAGCAGGTACTCGACGACCTGGTGGAATGGCTCCGACCGAGGCTCGGCTGAGGTGACAGCCGCTCCGTCCGCGCGCATGCCGGCCGCGTTCGTCGGCCACGGCAGCCCGATGAACGCGCTCGAGTCGAATCGCTACACCAGGGCGTGGCGGGCGTTCGGTTCCGCGGTGCCGACGCCCCGGGCGATACTCGCGATCTCGGCGCACTGGTACATCAACGCCACCGCGGTGACCGCGATGCCGAACCCGCGCACCATCCACGACTTCTACGGATTCCCGCAGGAGCTGTTCGACGTCGACTACCCCGCGGCCGGGCTGCCGGAGCTGGCCGAGGAGATCGCCGACGTCGTCCATCCGACGTGGGTGGGTGCGGACGTCGACTCGTGGGGTGTCGACCACGGTACCTGGTCGGTGCTCACCCACGCCTTCCCCGAGGCGGACGTGCCGGTGGTGCAGTTGAGCCTGAACGCCTACCGCGACTTCGACTACCACCTCGAGCTCGGCGCGAAGCTCGCCCCACTGCGCGACCGCGGCGTGCTGATCGTCGGCAGCGGGAACATCGTGCACAACCTGGCCGGCATGGATCGTCGCCGCCCGGACGAGGGGTTCGACTGGGCGCACCGGTTCGACGCCGCCGCGCGGGTCATGGTCATGGACCGCCCCGAGGGAGTCGCAGCCCTCGACGGGCACGCGGACTTCGACCACGCGGTTCCCACCCCGGACCACTTCCTGCCGCTGCTGTACTTCGCGGGCCTGGCGGGCGTGGGCGAGGACCTCGTCGAACCGCTGATCGACGGCTTCGCGTACGGGTCGCTGTCGATGAGCGCCTACACCCTCGGTCTCACGTGCGCGGCCGGTGACGACGGTCCCCCGTCCGCTGGGTTCCCCACAACCCCGGACCCGGTGAACACCAATGCGTGATTGTGGTTGTGGTTGTGGATGTGGCCGAATGTCACATCGCGTCGATGCAGTCGACCGAATGTGACATTCGGCCACCCAGGGGGTCGGCCACCCAGGGGGTCGGCCACCCAGGGGGTCGGCCACCCAGGGGGTCGGCCACCCAGGATCACGCCGTGTGGCGACGCTCCTCCGCAACGACGGTGCGCCGCGCGAAGTCGATGCTGTGCTGCAGCAGTGTCCGCGCCTCGGGCAGCACCTGCCCGATGACGGGGAAGGCGTGCACCTGACCGGCCCACAGGTGCGTCTCGACCGTCGTGCCCACCTCGTCGAACGCCTCGGTCATGATCTCGACGTCGGGGCGGGTGATCTCGTATTCGGCGACGGAGAAGAACGTGGGCGGGAACAGTGCCGGATCGGCGCGGACCGGGGACTGGGCGCCTTCGATGTGATCGGGGCCGGCGAGCCAGCGGTCGCGCAGCTTCTCCACCTGCCGCATCGGCAGGTACGCGTCGCGCTTCATGAAGTCGGGATCGTGCTCCTCGAGATCGAGGTTGAGCAGCGGCGAGTAGCCGATCACCGCGGCCGGGCGGATCATGCCGCGCAGCGCGGCGATCTCGGCGACCTTCATCGCCAGGTAACCTCCGGCCGAGTCGCCGGCGACGACGATGCGCGTGGGGTCCTCGGCCGTCTCGAGCAGCCCGGTGTACGCGGCCATCGCGTCGATGACGGACGTCCCGATCGAACCGACAGGTAGCTGCCGGTAGGCGACGGAGTACACCGGCACCCCCGATTCGGTGGCGAGCAGCGAACACACCGTGCGGTGCGTGGCGAGCCCGCAGAAGACGAAAGCGCCACCGTGGAAGTAGAGGATCGTCGCACCGGCGAGGGAGTCCGCGGCGGGACGCGGCGGTTCGATGCGTTCACTGGGAACCCCGCCGAGGGTGAGGGGATCGATGTCGACGTTGCGCGGGCGGGGCAGCATCTTGTCCACGCGACGGTCGAGCCGGCTGAGGGCCTCGATCCCGCGGTCGGTGGCCGGCCAGTAGGCGAACAGCGGCTTGACGAAGATCCGCACGAACCAGAAGACGAGGATGGCCCGCAGGCTCACCGTCCAGTGCCAGATCGTCGATCCGTGGGTGCGCATGTACGCCACGATAGGACGGGTCCGGCACCCGGTCGAGGTACTCTCCGTCACACGTATCCGCCGCCTCAGACCTGCAGCAACGGCACCAGGAGCTCCTCGTCGGTCAGCGCACCGTGCTGTCCGGGCAGCTGCGACATGACCAGCTCGCCGTCGGTACGGATCACCGTGGACTCGCCGAGCCCGATCGCGACGACGTCACCGATGCGCCGGCACGCGGCGGGCGAGGGGTCCGGGCCGAACAGTCCGCCGGCGATCACGTCGTCGCGGGTGCCGACCCACAGGTCGTCACCGAGTTCGTTGCGCCACCGCTCGAGCACCGCGCCGGGTCGCCGGGTGTGCACATGCCGGCAGCGGGGTTCGCCCGCGATCACGTCGACGTCCTCCGCGAGAGCGGGGAGATGGTCGAAGTCGACGCGCCGGCCCCGGGAGGCGTCGATCATGCCGTGATCGGCGGTGATCAGCAGCCGCGTCCCGGCGGGCAGGGCGGCGACGAGCTGCTCGACGAACCGGTCGACGACGGTCAGCTGCGCGGTCCAGGAGGGGGACTCGGGTCCGTACAGGTGCCCGACCGTGTCGACCTCGCCGAGGTAGCAGTAGACGAGGGTGCGGTCGTCGGCGGTGACGGCGGCGACGACGTGGGCGAGCAGGTCACCGTAGGCGGAGACACCGACGAAGTTGCCGCCGCGCAGCACGGCCCGGGTGAGGCCGCTGCCGTCGAAACTGCGGGGCACGACGGTGGTCACCGTCAGCCCGGCCGCGTCGGCGCGTTCGAACACCGTCGGGTGGGGCTGTATCCATTCGGGGACGAATCGCTCGCGCTGATCGACGGCGGTCCCCGCGAGGGTCCAGCGCAGCCAGTTGAACGGGGCGTCGATCTCCTCGACGTAGGACTGGTAGCCGGTCACGGCGTGAGCGCCGGAGGCCAGGCCGGTGCCGAGCGAGGCGATGCTCACCGCGGTGGTGGTGGGAAATCCGGCGCGGATCGGCCGGCCGTCGAGGCCGGTGAGAAAGGGGGCGGCGGCCGCATTTCGTCGCAGGAGGTTCCACCCCATGCCGTCGACGAGCAGCACGACGGTGCGGGACTGCTCGGGGAGAGCGAGACGGTTGGCCTCACCGGGCACCCCCGCGGACGCGAGGACGGACGGCATCAGATCCGCGAGGGTGGGTTCGGCGTAGACGTCGTGCAGCGGCAGGTCCATTACCCGAGTATGGCCTGCCGGGCGTCACTGGTCCTTGATGTCGGACCCGTGCTTGGTCAGCGGCATGATCTCGATGTTCATGTACGGGAACAGCGGCAGGTTCCACAGGATCTCGTGGAGTTCGTCGGCGGAGTCGACGTCGAAGATGCTGATGTTGCTGTACTTGCCGACGATGCGCCAGATCTCCCGCCACTTGCCCTCGCGCTGCAGTTCCTGGCTGTATGCCTTCTCCCGCGCGACGGTCTCGGCGCGCACCTCGGGGTCGAGGTCGCGGGGGATGTCGACGTCCATGCGAACGTGGAACAGTGCCATGGTCGGTACTCCTTTCGGGCCGTGCGCGGTTCCGGTAGCGGGTGCTACCGGAACCGCGCACGGGGGGTGGTCAGTCGCGGGCGAGGTGCTTGACGACGTCCATGTCGAGTTCGACGCCGAGGCCGGGTCCCTGGGGCAGGTGCACCTGACCCTCGGAGTAGTCCAGCGGGGTCTGCAGGAGTTCGACGGCGAACAGCTGTGGCCCGAACAGTTCGGTGCCGTAGTTGATTCCCGGCTCGGCGCAGGCGAAGTGGACGGATGCCGCGGTGCCGATGGGTCCTTCGATCGAAGTGGCGCCGTGGCAGCGGATTCCGGCAGCCTTGGCGACCGCCACGACCTCCTTGCTGCGCTGCAGGCCACCGCACTTGGTGGTCTTGAGGGCGATGACGTCGGCGGCCCCGAGCTTGGCGATCTCGAGGGCGTCGTGCGGGGTCTGCACGGACTCGTCGGCCATCACCGGGGCGGACACGAGCCGGTTGATCTCGGCGAGCACTTCACGCTGCTCGCCGGGGGTGGGCTGCTCGATGAGCTCGACACCGCCGTCGACGAGTTGCGGAACGTATCGCAGCGCGGTGAACCGGTCCCAGCGGGCGTTGACGTCGATGCTCACGCCAGCCTTGCCCTCGAGGGCCTGCGCGATCGTGACGACGCGTTCGGTGTCGACCTTCGGGTCGAGCGCGCCCATCTTGAGCTTGAACGCGAAGTTCAGCCGTGCCGCCATCTTCTCCTCGACCTCCTCGAGGATTTCTTCGACCGGTGCCGCGCCGAGCGCCCACCGTACGTCGACGCCGGTGCGGAAGGCGCCACCGAGCAGGGTGTGCACCCCGACGCCGAGGGCGCGGGCCCACGCGTCGTGCAGGGCGACATCGACGGCCGCCTTGGCGAAACGGGCGCCGGAGACGACGCGTTCGATGTCGACCATGATGCCGCTGATCTCGTCGACGCCGCGGCCGGTGATGTAGGGGGCGATGTAGCGGTCGACGATCGCCTTCATGGTCTCGACGGATTCGCCGCCCCACCACGGACCGCCGGGGACGACGCCCTCTCCGTGGCCGGTGACCCCGCCCGCGGTGGTGATCGCCACGAGCAGGATGGGTTGCTTCTCGGCGGTGGTGGTGGCGAACTTGTGGGGACGCACGAGCGGTACGTCGACGATCGTCGTATCGATCGAGACGATCTTCAGGTCGGGGTCGGACATCGAACAGCTCACAATCGGATTTCGGCGGTGATGCGGGCAACAGCCGGGCCTCCGCGACGACGAATGCCGGTGCCCTTGGCGGACACCGGCATTCGTCACCACTCGTGGACCCGGTTCACAGGAGTGCTCAGGCCTCGGGGTCGAGCGCGAAGTTGTAGGTCACCTCGTCGACGCCGTCGGCGTTCGGCTGCGGGTCCAGGATCAGCTCGGGCTTGGTCGCGGTCGCGACGTCGTCCTCGACCCACTCGCCGCCCTGGAAGTAGAGCTGGGTGGTGATGGCGCGCTTGCCCGGAGCCTTCACCATGAGGTGCAGGTGGGCGGGACGCCACGGGTGGCCGCCGTAGGAGTCGATGAACCAGCCGGTCGGGCCGTCGGCCGGGATCTTGTAGGGCGCGGGCTTGAGCGTGGTGATCTCGAAGTTGCCCTCGTCGTCGCACTCGATGGTGCCGCGCAGGTTCCACTCGGGGATGCCGGGGGCGAACTGCGAGTAGTAGCCCTCCTCGTCGGCGTGCCACAGCTCGACGGTGGCGCCCTGCAGGCCCTTGCCCTCGAGGTCGGTGACCTGGCCCTTGAAGATCAGCGCCTCGGCGGCCTTGTCCTGCTCGCGCATCGGCATGGTGCACTTGGCCGGCAGCTTCGGCGAGTCCGGCACGTAGTAGGGGCCCTCGATGCTGCCCTTGGTGCCGGAGAAGTGCTTGCGGTTGTAGTGCACTTCCTCGATCTCGTGCTCGACGAAGACGTCCAGCCACAGCGGCCACTCGCCGTACTCGCCGACGTCGATCATCCACTGCTTGAGCACCCGGTACTCGTCGTAGGTGACCTGGTGCTTGTGGATGATCTCGGCGAACGCACCGAGCACGTCCTTGTAGATGGCAGCGGCGCGCTCGACCGACGTGTCCGACGAGACCCGCTCGCTCTTGAACTTGTCGGTGGCGGCGTTGCCCGAGGCGTGGGCGGTGGGGTTTTCGGTGGTGGTCATGTGTCCTCCTCGGCGAGGCTCGAACGGTGGTCGCGAAAGCTGTGGGTGGTGATCGCGGGGCTGGCGCTCTCGCCACTCGGGTTGTACGCTGTGCGTACTTCCGTATCGCAGTGCGTACACACACTGTGCGTCCAGTCACAGGTGATTGTCAACACCCGGGCGCCCGGATTGCCCGAAACCGCAGGTAGGAGACCACAATGCCTAGTCAGGACCGGGATTTCGTCCAGAGCATCGAACGGGGCTTCGCGGTGCTGCTCGCGTTCGACGAGCGGCATCCCACCCCGTCCCTCGCCGAACTGGCAGCGAAGACCGACCTGTCCCGCCCTGCGGTGCGCCGCATCCTGCTCACCCTGCAGAAGCTCGGCTACGTGACCAGCACCGGCAGCCGCTGGTCGCTGACCCCGCGCGTGCTCAGCATCGGCCAGCACTACTCCGCCTCCCACGCCCTGGTCGAGGCGGCCATGCCGCGACTGGTGGAGATCGCCGAGTACACCGGCGAATCCGCCTCCCTCGGGGTGCTCGACGGCGCGGAGGTCGTCTACGCCGCCCGCGTCCCCGTGCGCCGCATCATGAGCATCAACGTCTCGGTCGGCACCCGGGTCCCGGCGTACGCCACGTCGATGGGCCGGGCGCTGCTGGCGTGGGCACCCGAGGAACTCGTCGAGCAGGTCGTCGCCGCGACCCGCTTCGAGAAGCTCGCCACCGCCACCGTGCGCAACGCCGACGAATTGCGCGCCGAGCTCGCGCGCGTGCGTGCCCAGGGCTACGCGCTCACCTCCGCCGAGCTCGAGGAGGGGCTGATCTCGGCCGCGGCGCCGGTCCGGGACGCGACCGGCACCGTGGTCGGCGTGCTCGCCTGCTCGACATCGACGGCCCGGCACACACCCGGGGAGTTCCGCGAGCTCGCCGCGGAATGCCTGATGAAGTCCGCGCACGCCCTCGGCGCCGACCTCGGATACCGCGGATAGGGCGCGTCAACCCCGCAGGGTCGCCGACGGCGCCACCCCGTACTTGCGGCGGTAGGCGGCCGCGAATCGGCCGGTGTGGGTCATCCCCCAGCGCAGGGCCACGTCCGTGACCGACGTCGTCGCCGGGTCGCCGGCCGCGAGTTCCTCGTGGATCCGCTCGAGCCGCAGATCGAGCAGGTAGTCGCGGGGACAGACACCGAGGTACTCGCGGAAGCCCTCCTGCAGCCGGCGCACACTCACACCCGCCAGCTCGGCCATGTCCGCGGTGGTCCACGGCTGCGCCGGGTCCTCGTGGATGCGGTCGAGAACGCGCTTGACGATCCGTGGCCGCGCCGCCGTGCCGGCACCCGCGTTCGGCATCACGGCGAGCACGAATGCCGAGGTCAGCGCCCCGGAAAGCTGGTCGGCGACGAGGGGGTTGCGCCACAGCCCCTCGTCCGCCCGCAGCTGCTCGACCACCGACTGCAGCAGGGCCATCCAGCTCCGCCCCGCCTCGCTCGTCAGGTCCACCTGGTCGGGCAGCCCGAGGTCGGGACGACCGAGGATCCGGTGCATCTCGCGGTCGAGGTAGTCACGGTCGAGCTTGACTCCGACGATCTCGCAGTCCTCGGTCCACCGGGTGATCCGCGCCGCCGTGTCGGGCCGGAACACCGAGGCCTGCCCCTGGGCGGAACTCACTTCCAGTCCCGCCGCCACCGACTCGATGTGGCCGGACAGCGGGATGTTGACCGCGTACGCACCCGGATGATCCGAATCCACCGCGACCTCGGCCCCCCAGCCGATACGCGCGAGCCGCAGCGGACCGAGCTGCAGCGACCGCACGTTGACATGGGGTTCCGAACCTCGTGCGAGCGGGGTCAGGGTGTGCGGGAAATACGCGTCGGACACCACATGCTCGGCCTCGTCCCAGTCGACCGGCTCCGGCGTCGACACCACGTGTGCACCTCCCGTGTGCATTCTCGGGACCTTCGGCCCTGCATCCTCGGGGCATTTCAGCCCGTGTCGTCCGAGGGCTTTCAGCCCGTGTCGTCCGAGGGCTTTCAGCCCGTGTCGTCCGAGGGCTTTCAGCCCGTGTCGTCCGAGGGCTTTCAGCCCGTGTCCGCGAACACTACTACCCAGTGTGATGAGCAACACGTCCCCGGGCAAACAGCGTCGTTCGTCATGACGACCGCGTCGAACGGATAGCGACCGCGCTCAGCGGATCGCGAAGGCCGTCCGACCGCTCCTATGGTCTACATCACATCACGACGGAACGACCGGCAAGGAGCGCCGAAATGGATCAGCGTCGGCTCCGAAACATCTTCGGACAGTTCGCAAGTGGCGTCACCGTGATCACCTGCGCCAACCACGAGGGCACCCCGCACGGCGCAACGGTCACCGCGTTCACCGCGGTCTCCCTCGAGCCCCGCCTGTGCCAGGTCACCCTGACCCGGACGTCCAAGGCGTGCGCCTTCCTCTCCGGCGCGCCGTTCGCGGTGAACATCCTCGCCGCCGACCAGGTCGACACCGCCCTGCACTTCGCCGGCCGGCCGCAGACCCCCGGCCCGGTGTTCGAGGACGGCCCCACCGCACCGGTGCTCACCGGAGCAGCGGCAACCCTGTCCTGCGTTCCGTGGCGCGAGTACGACGGCGGCGACCACGTCATCTACATCGGCGAGATCGTCGACGCGCAGTGCCGCGACACCGAGCCGCTGCTGTTCTACCGCAGCACCTTCCACGAACTCGGCGCACCGAGCGCCTCCGCGGCGTGGAACGGGTCGATGGACGACCCGCACAGCGGCTGGTTCGACGCCCGGACCCGGTTCACCCCGCTGCACGTCGACACCGCCGTCCGCTGACCCCGCATCTTCCATCCCAGTCACGTCCCATTCGCAAGGAGACAGCCATGACCACCCTCGAGTCCCGTCCCGACGAGAACGCGATCGACCGTTCCGAGGTCAACGTCGCCGCCGACGCCCCGGCGAACCGGCAGCAGAACTTCGCCACGCGACCGATGACCGGCGACGAGTACATCGAGTCGATCAAGGACGGCCGCGAGATCTGGCTGCACGGCGAGCGCGTCAAGGACTTCACCAACCACCCGGCGTTCCGCAACTCCATCCGCATGACCGCCCGGCTGTACGACGCGCTGCACACCGGTGAGCACGTCGGCACCCTCACCACCCCCACCGACACCGGCAACGGCGGGGTGACGATGCCGTTCTTCCGCACCCCGAAGTCCGCGGACGACCTGCGAGCCGACCGCGACGCCATCGCCACCTGGGCGCGGATGACCTACGGCTGGATGGGCCGGTCCCCCGACTACAAGGCGTCCTTCCTCGGCACGCTCAACGCCAACAGCGAGCTCTACGCCCCGTTCCAGGACAACGCCGAGCGCTGGTACCGCGAATCGCAGGAGAAGGTCCTGTACTGGAACCACGCCATCATCAACCCCCCGGTGGATCGTCAGCTCCCGCCCGACCAGGTGGGTGACGTGTTCATGAAGGTCGAGAAGGAAACGGATGCCGGCCTGATCGTCTCCGGCGCGAAGGTCGTCGCCACCGGCTCGGCGATCACCAACTACAACTTCATCGCCCACTACGGCCTGCCGATCAAGAAGAAGGAATTCGCCCTGATCTGCACGGTGCCGATGGACGCGCCGGGCATCAAGCTCATCTCCCGGGCCTCCTACAGCCAGAACGCCGCCGTCGTCGGCTCGCCGTTCGACTACCCGCTCTCCTCGCGCATGGACGAGAACGACGCCATCTTCATCTTCGACAAG
The DNA here is from genome assembly GCF_016804345.1 of Rhodococcus ruber. Classification (NCBI taxonomy): domain Bacteria; kingdom Bacillati; phylum Actinomycetota; class Actinomycetes; order Mycobacteriales; family Nocardiaceae; genus Rhodococcus; species Rhodococcus ruber. The sequence continues at coordinate 5,430,880 of NZ_CP044211.1, forward strand.
GTGCTGGTGCCGTGGGAGAACGTCTTCATGTACGGCGACGTGGAGAAGATCAACGCGTTCTTCCCGCAGTCCGGCTTCCTGCCCCGGTTCACCTTCCAGGGCTGCACCCGTCTGGCGGTCAAGCTCGACTTCATCGCCGGCCTGCTGATGAAGGCCCTCGACGCGACCGGCGCCGGCGGGTTCCGCGGCGTGCAGACCCGCGTCGGCGAGGTCATCGGCTGGCGCAACCTGTTCTGGTCGCTGACCGAGTCGATGGCCCGCGACCCCGAGCCCTGGATCGGGGACACCGTCATCCCGAAGCTCGAATACGGCCTGACCTACCGGATGTTCATGATCCAGGGCTACCCGCGCATCAAGGAGATCATCGAGCAGGACGTCGCGTCGGGCCTGATCTACCTGCCCTCCTCCGCCGCGGACTTCAAGAGCCCCGAGGTGCGCCCGTACCTGGACAAGTACGTCCGCGGCTCGGACGGCATCACCGCGGTGGACCGGGTCAAGGTGATGAAGGCGCTGTGGGACTCGATCGGCTCCGAATTCGGCGGCCGCCACGAACTCTACGAGCGCAACTACTCCGGCAACCACGAGAACGTCAAGGCCGAGCTGCTGTTCGCCGCCGAGAACCGCGGCATCGTCTCCGGCATGAAGGGCCTGGCCGAGCAGTTCATGAGCGAGTACGACCTCGACGGCTGGACCGTGCCCGACCTGATCGGCAACGACGACGTCAGCGCCTACTACCGCAAGTAACCCCAGCTGCCGCGCGCGGGCGATCCCCTGCCGCCCGCGCGCGGCGTTCCACCCGCGAAGGAGTGCCGCGATGACCACCGCATCGACGTTCGTCGTCCCCGCCCCGGTCCCGGAGTTCGACGCCGTGGTCCTCGGGCACTCCTTCGCCTCCCGGCGGGCGGCCACCCGCCTGCGCGACGAGGTGCGCTTGGCCGTGCTGGAGGCGGACGAGGCCACCGCCGCCCGCTACGACGAGGTCGACCACCGCTGGGAGATCGTCGACGGAGCGACCGTCGTCGCGCGCGCCAAGTTCGTCGTCGACGGGGACGGCACCCTCCCACTGCACGGCCGCGACGGTGCGCGGTGCACGGCAATCACGTTGACGGAGAACGGTTTTCCCAATCTCTTCCGGCCGGCCACCACCGCCCACCCCGATCCCGTGGGATACACCGTCGCGTGCCTCGGTCACATGCGCGACTACGGCCACGACTACGTCGAGCGCCGCGCCCGGGTACCGATCTGCGACGACGACTTCCCGGAGTTGTCGTTCGACCGGCCCACCCCGCAGTTCTGGGTCGGGTAGGCCCACAGCGACACCGGTCCCGGACATCGACAGCCTTCGCGACGGTTGTCGACATCCGGGACTGCTGTGTCACCGGCCGCGCAGCACCTGCGCCGGCGTCGTCCCGTAGCGCCGCTTGAACGCCGTGGCGAACCGTCCGGGGTGACCGAAACCCCACCGGTAGGCCACGTCGGCGACCGTGACCGCCCCGGCGCCGGCAACCAGGTCGTCGTGCGCGCGGCTGAGCCGGATGTCGAGCAGGCACGCCGACGGACTGGCCCCGACGTAGTCGGCGAACGCCTCCTGCAGGCGCCGGACGCTGGTCCCGGCCAGCTCGGCCATGTCGGCCGCGGTCCACGCCCGGGCGGGATCGTCGTTCAGGGCGTCGAGGACGCGGCGGACCATGCCCGGCCGCGGCGGAGCGGCCGGCCCGTCCTGCGGGGAGACGGCGAGGACGAACGCCGCGGTGACCGCCCCGGCGAGCTGGGCACCGACGATCGGGTTGCTCACCATCTCCAGGCCGCCGTCGAGCTGTTCGGACAGCGCCCGTACCAGCCCGTGCCATTCGCTCGCCGGGCCGGTCAGGTCCAGCTGGTCGGGCAGCACCAGCTTCGTGCGCACCGGCGAACCGAGGATCCGGTCGGCCTCCCGCTCCAGGTGGTCCCGGTCGAACTTGACACCGAGAACGGAACACGTTGCGCCCCATCGGGTGATCATGCTCGGCGTGTCGGCCCGGAACACGGTGGCCTGACCGGGCGCCGACACGACCTCGCCGTGGCTGCCGCGCGACTCGAGCCGGCCGGTGAGCGGGATGTTCACCTCGTACGCGCCGGGATAGTCGCACGCGATCGCGACGTCGGCACCCCAGTGCAGGCGTCCGAGGGTCACCCCACCCAGGTCGACGGTCCGCAACGACAGCGCGGGCCGGTCCGTACCCGACAGATCGGTCAGCTCGTGCGGGAAGTACGCGTCCGCCACCGCCCGGGACGCGGCGTCCCAGTCTCCGATCTCGGCCGTGCTCACACCCCGAGAGTACGGATCGGAGACCCCGATCACACAAAGTCGCGCGATGTGTCCAGCCGCCGCGCACATCGTCTCGGCGCCGGCGTGACCCCCGTCATATGTTCCCGGTCACACGACGACGACCCACCCGGGCGTGCGTCGCGGCCGACGACACATCCAGGAGCAGAACCCATGACGAGCACCCTTTCGTGGATCGACGAGATCACCATGACCCAGCTCGAACGCAACCCGTACCCCGTGTACGAGCGGCTGCGCGCCGAGGCACCCGTCGCCTACGTGCCGGTGCTCGGCGCCTACGTCGCCTCGACCACCGAGGCCTGCCACGCCATTGCGACCAGCGGCGACTTCGAGGCCGTCATCACGCCCGCCGGTGGCCGCACCTTCGGGCATCCCGCGATCATCGGCGTCAACGGCGACATCCACGAGGATCTGCGCTCGATGGTCGAGCCGGCGCTGCAGCCGGCCGAGGTGGACCGGTGGATCGACGACCTGGTCCGGCCGATCGCCCGCCGGTACGTCGAGGCCTTCGAGTCCGACGGCAGGGCCGACCTCATGGCCCAGTTCTGCGAGCCGGTCAGCGTCCGCGCGCTCGGCGACCTGCTCGGCCTGAAGGACGTCTCCTCCGACACGCTGCGCGACTGGTTCCACCGGCTGTCGCTGTCGTTCACCAATGCCGCGGTCGACGAGAACGGCGAGTTCACCAACCAGGAGCGGTTCGCGGACGGCGACCGTGCGAAGGCCGAGATCCAGGCCGTCGTGGACCCGCTGATCGACCATTGGATCGAGCACCCGGACGACAGTGCGATCTCGCACTGGCTGCACGACGGCATGCCGGAAGGACAGACCCGCGGCCGGGACTACATCTACCCGACGCTGTACGTGTTCCTGCTCGGCGCCATGCAGGAGCCGGGCCACGCGATGGGCTCGACCCTCACCGGCCTGTTCACCCGGCCCGAGCAGTTCGAGGCCGTCGTCGACGACCCGGATCTGATTCCCCGCGCGATCGCCGAGGGCATGCGCTGGACGTCGCCGATCTGGTCCGCGACCGCGCGCATCGCGACCCGCGACACGACGGTGGCCGGAATCGACATCGCCGAGGGCACCGTGGTGATCCTGTCGTACGGCTCGGCCAACCACGACACCGGCAAGTACGACGCCCCCACCGCGTACGACCTGACCCGTCCCCCGCTGCCGCACCTGGCGTTCGGCGCCGGCAAGCACGCGTGCGCAGGCATCTACTTCGCCAACCACGTGTGCCGCATCGGGCTCGAGGAGCTGCTCGAGACCATCCCCAACCTGGAGCGGGACACCGACGCCGACGTCGAGTTCTGGGGCTGGGGTTTCCGCGGCCCCACCGCGCTGCACGTCACGTGGGAAATCTGACCTCGTCGAGCGATCAGGAAACTGCCATGACCCAGCACACCGTCACCGTCGGCACCACCACCGTGCCGTGCGGACCCGATCAGACCGTCCTCGACGCCCTCCTCCGCGGCGGCGTGTGGATGCCCAACTCCTGCAACCAGGGCACGTGCGGCACGTGCAAGATCCGCGTCCGTTCCGGCTCGGTCGAGCACAACGCCTCGCCCGAGGACACCCTGCCGCCGACCGAGCGGGCCGACGGATTCGCCCTGGCCTGCCAGGCGACCGTCGGTGCGGACACCGTCGTCGAACCTCCCGCGGGCGAGCAGACCGCGGCCACGCACGTGCTGCGGGATCTCGTCGCCACGGTGACCGAGGTCCGCGACATCGCACGCGACACCCGGCGCGTCCTGCTCACCCTGGACACACCGCTCGAGTTCTCGGCGGGGCAGTACGTCGAGGTGACGGTGCCCGGCACGGATGTCCGGCGGCAGTACTCCCTCGCGAACCCGCCGAGCGAGCCGAAGCTGCTCGAACTGCACATCCGGCGCCGGCCGGGCGGGGTGGCCAGCGACGGATGGATCTTCGGGACCGTCTCGGTCGGGGACCGGGTCGACGTCACGGGACCGTTCGGCGACTTCACCTTCGACGCCGAGTCGACGGGACCGATGGTTCTGCTCGCGGGCGGGACTGGACTCGCACCGATGAAGAGCATCGTGCGGCACGCACTGGCGCTCGAACCGCACCGGGAGATCACCGTCTACCACGGGGTGCGTACGGCCGAGGACCTGTACGACGTCGCACTGCTGCGGGAATGGGAAGGCCAGTACCCGGGCTTCCGGCTGGTCACGTGCCTGAGTCGCGAGACCGGCGGCGACCGCGAGGGCTACGCGACCGACGCGTTCGTCGAGGATGTGGCGTCGGCGAAGGAGTACACCGGCTACATCTGCGGCTCCGAGGCGTTCGTCGACAGCGCCGTCAAGGCGTTCAAGCGGCGACGGATGTCGCCGCGGCGGATCCACCGGGAGAAGTTCGTCTCGGCGGCGTAGTCGACCGGTGCGTCCTTTGGGCTGCCCCAGCAGCCCAAAGGACGCACCGGGCGATTGAGGACCTCTTACCCTCCTGCCGAGGGTCCTAGGTAGGCCTAGGTATTTGCCTGGTGTGACTACGGCCACATGCTGGCAGTCTGAATGGCAACGCGGAGACAGCCCCGCTCGCCATCCGGGGCCGACCGACACCCTTTCTGGAGGATCCCCATGACCGAGACCCTGGACCACGTGCGCGCCGAACTCGACGGCGCCCTCGTCGAAGACGCGGAGACCGGCCGATACCAGGTGCGCCGCAACATCTTCACCGACGAAGAGATCTTCGAGCTGGAGATGAAGCACATCTTCGAAGGCAACTGGGTCTACCTCGCGCACGAGAGCCAGATCCCGAACAACGGGGACTACTTCACCACCTACATCGGCCGCCAGCCCATCGTGATCAGCCGCGACAAGGAGGGCGAGCTGCACTGCCTGATCAACGCGTGCAGCCACCGCGGCGCCATGCTGTGCCGCCGCAAGACCGACAACCGCACGACGTTCACGTGCCCCTTCCACGGCTGGACCTTCCGCAACAACGGCAAGCTGCTCAAGGTCAAGGACCCGCGCGACGCCGGCTACCCGGAACAGTTCAACAAGGACGGCAGCCACGACCTGACCAAGGTCGCCCGCTTCGAAAGCTACCGCGGGTTCCTCTTCGGCAGCCTGAACGCCGACGTCCAGTCGCTCGAGGAACACCTCGGCGACACCACCAAGATCATCGACATGATCGTCGACCAGTCCCCCGAGGGCCTCGAGGTGCTGCGCGGCTCCTCGACCTACACCTACGACGGGAACTGGAAGCTGCAGGCCGAGAACGGCGCCGACGGCTACCACGTGTCGGCCACGCACTGGAACTACGCGGCCACCACCGCGCGCCGCACCGCCGGCGAGTCGGCCAACGAGACCAAGGCGATGGACGCCGGCACCTGGGGCAAGCAGGGCGGCGGCTACCACTCGTTCGACAACGGCCACCTGCTGCTGTGGATGTGGTGGGGCAACCCGCAGGACCGTCCGCTCTACCCGCGCCGGGCGGAACTCGCCGCCGAGTTCGGCGAGAAGAAGGCCGAGTTCATGGTCGGGGCGTCGCGCAACCTGTGCCTGTACCCGAACGTGTACCTGATGGACCAGTTCTCGTCGCAGATCCGGCATTTCCGGCCGATCTCGGTGGACAAGACCGAGGTCACCATCTACTGCATCGCCCCGAAGGGGGAGAGCGCCGAGTCCCGCGCCAACCGCATCCGGCAGTACGAGGACTTCTTCAACGCCACCGGTATGGCCACCCCTGACGATCTCGAGGAGTTCCGGTCCTGCCAGAAGACCTACCTGGCCACCGCCGCACCGTGGAACGACCTGAGCCGCGGCGCGACCCACCAGCTGAACGGACCGGACCAGGTCGCGCTCGACCTCGGCATGAAGAACGTGCTGTCGAGCGGGGTGAAGACCGAGGACGAGGGCCTGTACCCGATCCAGCACGGCTTCTGGCTCGACAGTATGCGCAAGGCCGTCGCGGCCGAGGCCGCCGCCGAGTCCACCGCCGCGAACGAGCGCTGAGGAAGACGAGAACATGACCACCGCAATGGAATTGACCCAGAACGACATCGAGCAGTTCCTCTACCGCGAGGCCCGTCTCCTCGACGACCGCGAGTTCGAGAAGTGGCTCGAGTGCTACCACCCGCAGGCCGAGTACTGGATGCCGGCGTGGGACGACAACGGTGAGCTCACCACGGACCCGCAGCGCGAGATCTCGCTCATCTACTACCCCAACCGGGGCGGCCTCGAGGACCGGGTGTTCCGCATCCGCACCGACCGCTCGTCCGCGACGTCGCTGCCCGAACCGCGCACCGGCCACAACATCACCAACGTCGAGATCCTCGAGCGCCGCGGCACGGAGATCGACCTGCGCCACAACTGGTTCTCGCTGTACTACCGGTACAACACCACCGACACCTATTTCGGCACGACGTTCGTCACGCTCGACGTCTCGGGCGCCCAGCCGGTGATCAAGAAGAAGAAGATCGTGCTCAAGAACGACTACATCCACCACATCGTGGACGTCTACGTCGTCTGATCCACCCCCGATTCACGAAAGGAGGCCCGTGCCGTGAGTTTCCAGGTGGCATTGAGCTTCGAGGACGGGGTGACCCGCTTCGTCAAGTGCGGACCGAACGAGACGGTCGCCGACGCGTCGTACAAGGCGCGCATCAACATTCCTCTCGACTGCCGTGACGGCGCGTGCGGTACCTGCAAGGCGCTGTGCGAGTCCGGCACCTACGACGGCGGCGACTACATCGAGGAGGCGCTGACCGACGACGAGGCCGAGCAGGGTTATTGCCTGCCGTGCCAGATGACGCCCGAGTCGGACCTCGTGCTGCAGATCGCCACGACTTCCGACGTCGCGAAGACCGCGGCGGCGACCTACACGGCGACGATCACCGACATCCGCCGCTTCTCCGACAGCACCGTCGGGTTCACCGTCGAGATCCCGAACCGCGACGAGCTGGTGTTCCTGCCGGGCCAGTACGTCAACATCACGGTGCCCGGCACCGGGCAGACCCGGTCGTACTCGTTCAGCACCGGCCCCAACGATCCGCACCTGTCGTTCCTGGTGAAGATCACCGAGGGTGGCCTGATGTCGGAGTACCTGCGCGACCGCGCCCAGGTCGGCGACACGCTGGAGTTCACCGGTCCGTTCGGCAGCTTCTTCCTGCGCGAGCGCACGCGGCCCGCGCTGCTGCTCGCCGGCGGCACCGGGCTCGCCCCGATCCTGGCCATCCTCGCCAGGATGCAGGAGCAGGACAGCGGCCTGCCGGTGCATCTGATCTACGGCGCCTCGTTCGATCAGGACGTCGTCGAACTCGACAAGCTCGAGGAGTACACGCGGTCGCTGCCGAACTTCACGTTCGAGTACTGCGTCTCCGACCCGGCCACTTCGGCCGCGAACAAGGGTTACGTCACGTCGCTGTTCGAGCCGAAGCACCTGAACGACGGCGATGTCGACGTGTACCTGTGCGGGCCGCCGCCGATGGTCGAGGCGGTGCGCACGCACTTCGACAGCGAGGGTCTCACGCCCGCCAACTTCTTCTTCGAGAAGTTCAACAACTCCGCGACGGGCGCCGCCGGGCAGGCACCCGAGCCCACCGAGGCGGAGCGCATCGCGGCCGAGAAGGCCGCCGCCGAAACCGGACTGCCGGTCTCGCTCGGGCCCGCGAACCCCGTGGCACAGGACAACTACGAGATCGGCGAGGAGCACCCGCCCGTCACCGAGTCCGACGCCCAGTTCGACGCGCGCATGGCGCTCGAGCTCGGCGCGCTGGAGCTGACCATCGGCCGGCTCACCGACGCGCAGCTCGTGGAGTTCCGGATTCTCGCCGAGGCGTCGACCGCGTCGATCGACCACGACCGCTTCACCGATGCGGGCGCGTTCACCGACACCAACGCCGCCTTCCACGAGTTCCTGTTCCGCTGCTGCGGCAACCCGGTGCTGCTCGAGGCGTACAACCGGCTCGAGGTGACGCAGCTGATGCGCAAGGTGCTGCGCACCGCGCAGTGGGTGGACGAGCAGGTTCCGCACGACCACCTGCAGATCGTGCGGGCGTTCGAACGCAAGGACCGCGCGGCGGCCCGCGATCTCATCGTCAGCCATGCCGAGCACGCCAAGGCGACGATGCGCCGCGCCATCGAGGACTCCGCGAAGGCGGAGATCGCGTGAGCGTCCTCCTGCCCGTGGGCACCGTGTATCCGGGCCGCTTCGACGGCCGGGTCGTCACCGTCACCGGCGCCGCGCAGGGCATCGGCCTCGTGGTCGCGACCCGCATCGCGGCCGAAGGGGGATCCGTGATCCTCGTCGACCGCTCCGAGCTGGTGCACGACGTGGCGAAGGAACTGCGCGAGAAGGGTTTCCAGGCGCACTCCGTCACCGCCGACCTCGAGGTGTTCGAGGGAGCGCAGTCCGCGATCGACGAGGCCCGGCAGCAGCACGGCCGCATCGACGTGCTCGTCAACAACGTCGGCGGGACGATCTGGGCGAAGCCGTACGAGCAGTACACGCCGGAGCAGATCCAGGCGGAGGTGCAGCGGTCGCTGTTCCCGACGCTGTGGACGTGCCGCGCGGTGCTGCCGCATCTGATCGAGCAACGGTCGGGCACGATCGTCAACGTGTCCTCCGTCGCGACCCGCGGCGTCAACCGTGTCCCGTACGCCGCGGCCAAGGGCGGGGTCAACGCGATCACCTCCGCGCTCGCCCTCGAGGCCGCCCCGCACGGGATCCGGGTCGTCGCCACCGCCCCCGGCGGCACCGACGCCCCCGCCCGCCGGGTGGCGCGCGGCCCCGCCGCGCAGAGCGAGCAGGAGAAGGTCTGGTACCAGCAGATCGTGGACCAGACCGTCGACTCGTCACTGCTCAAGCGGTACGGCACGCTCGACGAGCAGGCCGCCGCGATCACCTTCCTGGCCTCGGACGAGGCCTCCTACATCACCGGCACGGTCCTTCCCGTCGCCGGCGGCGATCCGGGGTAGCCACCCCAGCTCCGCCACAGGCCTCACCGGCAGGCCAGGGATCCCCTGCTGGTGAGGCCCTCTTTCTGCCCCGTTTTCCTTGTGACCGCACTCACAGACCGGAGCCGACATGGCCGACAACACAACCGCCTGGGCGAGTCCCCGGCACCGCAACAGCGTCATCTGGGTCGTCGCCCTCGCCACGCTGGCGATCATCTTCGACGGCTACGACCTCGTCGTCTACGGGACGATCCTGCCCACACTGATGGCCGACCCCACCCAGATCGGCGCGATCTCCGCGCAGCAGGGCGGCGCGCTCGGCTCGTACGCCCTCATCGGCGTCATGGTCGGCGCCCTGCTCAGCGGCGCGTTCGGCGACCGGATCGGGCGGCGGAAGATGATGCTGATCAACATCGTCTGGTTCTCCGTCGGCATGGGCGCTACCGCGATGGCCACCAGCATCACCTCCTTCGGCATCCTGCGCTTCTTCACCGGCATCGGCGTCGGCGGTCTCGTCGCCACCGCGGGCGCCGTGGTGGCCGAGTTCGCCCCGCCCGGAAAGCGGAACCTGTTCAACGCGATCGTCTACAGCGGCGTCCCCGCCGGTGGCGTCCTCGCCTCCCTGCTCGCCATCGTGCTGCGCGACGCCATCGGCTGGCGGGGCCTGTTCTGGATCGGCGCACTGCCCCTGGTGATCCTGCTGCCCCTGGCCCTGGTCAAGCTCCCCGAATCCCCGATGTGGCTGCAGGCGCGCGGACGGACGGACGAGGCCGCCGCGGTCTGCGACAAGTTCGGCCTCCCGCGGCCCACGGCCGCTCCGGCCCCGGCCGAGAAGGTCGGCTTCGCCGCCCTGGCCACCCGCCGCTACGCGTGGGGCACGACCCTGCTCGGACTGATGAGCTTCGCCGGGCTGCTGCTGACCTACGGGCTGAACACGTGGCTGCCGAAGATCATGGCCGACGCCGGCTACGACGCGAAGGGTTCGCTCGCATTCCTGCTGGTCCTCAACGGCGGCGCGATCATCGGTGGCCTCCTGGCCTCCCGGATCGCCGACGGCCGCGGCCCCCAGCCGGTCATCGCCACCACGTTCGGTCTCGCCGGACTGGCACTGATCCTGCTCACCTTCGGGTTCCCGCTGCCGGTCCTGCTGACCGCGGTGGCGATCGCCGGGGTCGGCACGATCGGCACCCAGGTGCTCATCTACGGGTTCGTCTCCAACTACTACGAGACGGCCGCGCGCGGTGCCGGCGTCGCCTGGTGCGCCGGATTCGGCCGGCTCGGCGGCATCTTCGGTCCCATCATCGGCGGCCTGCTCATCGGCGCCGGGCTGAGCAACGACGTGAGCTTCTACATCTTCGCCGGCATCGCCGTGGCCGGCGCCCTGGTGACGGTGTTCGTCCCCGTCCGGCAGGGTGCGCAGTACGTTGCCAGAACCCCGGAGGCCGCGGCGGCGAGCCCCACTACCGTGGAAGTGTGACTCAACCCACCATGTTGGTCGGACGTACCCGGGAGCTCTCCGAGCTCGACCGTCACCTCGGCGAGGCGCGAGCCGGTTCACCCGTGCTCGCCCTCGTCGAGGGTCCGCCGGGTATCGGCAAGTCCGCTCTGGTGCAACGATTCACCGAGCTGCTCGACGACTGGCAGGTGCGCACGTCCGCGGGTGTCCCGTGGGAGGCGCGGCGCGCGTGGAGCACCGTCGAGCAACTGCTGCAGGCCCCCGCCACCGGACGTGATCCGGTGGAGGTGGCGCACGAGTTGTTGTCCCTGGTGGACGATCCCACCGTCCTCGTCGTCGACGACGCCCACTGGTCCGATTCCGAGTCCCTGCAAGCCCTGTCGTCGGCCGTCCGCCGGGCGCACGGCAGGCAGTTGCTCGTCCTGCTGGTGATCGTGGACCCGCTGCCGGACACGATCCCGGACAGCACCCGGCAGGTGCTCGACCATCACCGTGCCGTCTCCGTGCACGTGGGACCGCTCGGGCCGCAGGACATCGCCCAGCTCGCCCTCACCCGCATCGGGGTGGACCTGTCGGCGTGGACCGCGCGGCGGCTGTTCGAGCACACCCACGGCACCCCCCGTCCGGTTCTGCAGTTGCTCGACGAGATCCCCCGCGACCAGTGGCAGCACTGGCAGGCCCGGTTCCCGGCCCCGCAGGAACGAGCGGGTGCCGTGCGCCGCACGCTGGACTGCTGCCCCGCCGAGACCCGGGCCCTCGTGGAGGCGGCGGCCGTCCTCGGCCCGGAATGCACCCTGACCCAGGCGGCGGCACTGGCCGGGCTGGCGGACCCGACCGCGGCGCTCGACGCCGCACACACCGCCGGAGTGCTGCGCCGGCGCGAACAGCGCGGCACGGTCACCCTCGTCTTCCCGGATCCGATGACCCGCGCCGCCGTCGCCGACGACATCGGCCCCGCCCGCTGGCGCGACCTCAACGCCCGCGCCGCCGAACTGGTCGACGACGAGGGGGCCGCGCTCACCCACCTGGTGTCCGCCACCGCCACCGCCGACGCGGACCTGGCAGACCGCCTCGACCGGTACGGCCGGCGCCGCGCCGCCGTCGGCGCCTGGTCGGATGCCGCCGAGGCGCTGATCGTCGCGAGCGGCATCAGCCCCGACCGCGACCAGCGCGCGCAGCGGCTGATCCGCGGTGTCGACGCGCTCACCGGCGCGGCGGACCTGCCTCAGGCGCTGACGTTCGTTCCGGCCGTCGAGACCGCGCCCGACGGTTCCATGCGCGACGTGGTGCTCGGCTATCTCGCCATTCAGCGTGGGCGGCAGGACGAGGCCGCCCAACTCCTCGGCCGCGCATGGCAACTGCTCCCGGACCCGGCCCGGGACCCGGACCTGGGGGCGATGATCTGCCAGCGCATGGTGCTGCACTCGCTGGCCCGGCTCGACGGGGCAGGCCTCGTCGAATGGGCCGACCGTGCGTCGTCCCTCGTCGCCGCGGACACGCCCGCCGCCGTCGAGTCGGCCGCGATCCGGGGGCTCGGCCTGGCCATGACCGGACACGTCGACGAGGCCCGCACCTCGTACGCCGCGCTGCCGGAGAGCGTGCGGCTGGGCGCCCAGGGCCAGCGCATCCGCATGGCGGAGGGCTGGCTGGCGCTGGCGCTCGACGAGCCGGAGCGGGCCCGAGCGGAACTGGAGAGTGCGGAACCGACGGTCTTCCGCGGGGGATCGATCCGGATCTCGCTGTGGGCGCAGGCGTGGCTGGCCCGCACCGAGTTCGCGCTCGGCGCCTGGGACGACGCCGTCCGCACGGTCGACCGCGCCGCCGCACAGCTCGACACCGCGGGCCTGGATCTGCTTCGGCCACTGGTGCATTGGACGGGTGCCCAGGTGCATGCCCTGCGGGGCGACTGGACTCTGGCCCGCGAGCACCTGCGACGTGGCCGCGCGGGCGCCACCGACTACGCCGTCATGGTAGTCCCGGCCTGCCTCGCGGCCGCCCAGTGCGCCGAGGTCGCCGCCGACTACGACGGCGTCCTGCGGCACCTCGCGCCGCTCACCGCGCATCGACGACAGGCGTTGGTGGAGCCGGGTTTCTGGCCGTGGCCGGACCTGTATGCGAATGCCCTCGTGATGACCGGACGCGTCGACGAGGCCGACGAGTTCCTCCGTCCGTTCGAGGACCTGGCCGGCTCGCGGGGGCACCTGTCCGCCCGGGCGCGGCTCGGATACGTGCGCGGACGGATCCACGGGGCGCGCGGGGACATCGACGCCGCACGCGAGACCTTCGAAGCGGCGCTCGAGAACCTGGCGACGTTGTCGTTGCCGTACGACCGGGCACGGGTGAACTTCGCGTACGGCCAGACGCTGCGGCGGGCCGGGCGGCGACGGGAGGCGGACGCGGTGATGCGCACCGCCCGGGAACTGTATGCGACGCTCGGCGCGACGTCGTACGTGCAGCGCTGCGACCGCGAGCTCAAGGCCGGTGGGTTGAAGGCGAGCGGCGACGGTACGCGCCGGTCGCACATGGATCTGGCGGCGTTGACGCCGCAGGAGAAGGCGGTCGCCGCGCTGGTGGCCGCGGGCAACACCAACAAGGACGTGGCGGGTGAGCTGTTCCTGTCGGTGAAGACGGTGCAGTACCACCTGACCCGGGTCTACGCGAAGCTCGGCATCCGTTCGCGCAGCGAGCTCGCCGCCCGGTTCCGTGAGGAGGAGTGAGGAAGCGAATGACAGCAGTCGACGAGAAGACCACTGCCCCCGGCGATACCGATCTGCTCGAGCGGCCTGCCCGGCCCCTCACCCGGCCGCGCCGGGTGCTGCGGGATCTCGGCGTCGAGTACGCGGCGAACGGCGTGATCGGCCTGGTGTTCTCGTCGACGGGCCCGGTCGCGGTCGTCCTCGCGGCGGGAGCGGCCGGTGGGCTCGGCGCGGCCGAACTCGCGTCGTGGATCTTCGGGATCTTCGTTCTCAACGGGGTGCTGACGATCGCAATGAGCGTCGCCTACCGGCAGCCTCTCGGCTTCGCCTGGACGATTCCGGGCACGATCCTCGTCGGCGGATCGCTGGGGCACCTGTCCTGGCCGGAGGTGATCGGCGCGTTCCTGGTCACCGGCCTGCTGGTGCTGGTGCTGGGGGCGTCCGGACTGGTGCGACGGGTGATGGAGGCGCTGCCGATGCCGATCGTCATGGCGATGGTGGCGGGCGTCTTCCTGAAGTTCGGCGTGGACCTGGTGGCCGCGCTCGGCGCGGACGTCGCGATCGCGGCGCCCATGGTGCTGACGTTCCTGGCGTTGAGCGCGTTCGGGCGGATCGGCCGGTGGTTGCCACCGATCCTGGGGGCGCTGATCGCCGGGGCGGTGGCGGTGTCCGCGTCGGGGCGCTTCTCGCCCGCCCCGGGCGGATCGGGCATCTTCGCGTCGCCGGTCTTCACCGCACCGGTGTTCACCTGGACGGCGTTGCTGGAGTTGGTGATTCCCCTGGCGATCACCGTGCTGGTGGTGCAGAACGGGCAGGGCATCGCCGTGCTCACGGCGGCCGGGCACCGGCCTCCGATCAACGTCACCACGATCGCGTGCGGGGTGTGGTCGCTGGGCGCGGCCTGCGTGGGTGCGGTGTCGACGTGCCTGACCGGCCCGACGAACGCGCTGCTCACCGCGTCCGGGGAGCGGAGCCGCCAGTACACGGCGGCCGTGTGCTTCGGGCTGTACTCGATCGTGTTCGGGTTGTTCGCGCCGCTGTTCGTGCGGTGGATGACGGCCGCGCCGGCAGCGTTCGTCGCGACCCTCGGGGGTCTGGCGATGCTGCGGGCGTTGCAGGGCGCGTTCGTGACGGCGTTCGCCTCGAGGTACACGATGGGGGCGCTGGTGGCGTTCGTCGTCACGGCCGCGAACGTGACGTTCTGGAACATCGGTGCGGCGTTCTGGGGGCTGGTGGCCGGGGTGCTCGTGTCGCGGCTGCTCGAGCGGGACGACTGGACCCGGTGACACCGGCGGGTACGCGAACGCACCCGCCGGCCGTCAGCGACCGAACAGCGAGGAGAAGAAGCCGGACTTCGCCTCGGGAGCGGAGTCCTGGTCGCAGGTGCACCGCTCGGTGACCGGTACGGACTTCATCACGCTGTCGACGTGCTGGCCGCAGCCGCCCCAGCCGGTCTTTCCGCACTTGGAGCAGGTGACGGGGTAACACATGGGCGTCCTCCTCGGGGGATGATCGGAATCTGCCGTCAATATACCCCCTGGGGTATGAATCATGCCAGTGTGCGCATGCGCACATGCGGGACGACGGCGACAGAGGACGGGCAAACCGCGAAAATCCGGCGCCGGGACGGGCGAACTGACACCCTGAGGCCGTACCGTCCCTCCGCGCAGACAGGATCCACAACCCATGGCACGTCCGGTTCGCGTCGTCGTCCTCGGTTCCGGTTCGTGGGGTACCACCGTCGCAGGACTGTCGGCTCGCAACACCCCGACCCTGCTCTGGTCCCGCAACCCGGACACCGCCCGGGAGATCGACGAGGAGCACCGCAACACCCGGTACCTCGGCGAGCGAACCCTGCCGGCCAACCTTCGCGCCACCTCGGACCTCCTCGAGGCCGCGCACGAGGCCGACGTGCTGGTGGTCGGGGTGCCGTCCCACGCCGTCCGCACCACCCTCGCCGAGATCTCGAACGAGGTGCGGGCCTGGGTGCCGATCCTCTCGCTGGCGAAGGGACTCGAACCGGGCACCCGCCTGCGACCGACCGAGGTGATCGGCGAATGCCTGCCCGGTCACCCGGTGGGACTGCTGGCCGGGCCGAAC
Organism: Rhodococcus ruber; assembly: GCF_016804345.1. Taxonomy (NCBI): domain Bacteria; kingdom Bacillati; phylum Actinomycetota; class Actinomycetes; order Mycobacteriales; family Nocardiaceae; genus Rhodococcus; species Rhodococcus ruber. The sequence goes on from NZ_CP044211.1 coordinate 5,446,378, forward strand.
ATCGCCGGAGAGGTTGCCGACGGGATGGCGGCGGCCGCCGTGGTGGCCACCGCGGACGAACGCGTCGCGGCGGCCCTGCAACCGCTGTTCGCCTCGAAGGTCTTCCGCGTGTACCGCAACACCGACGTCCTCGGCTGCGAACTGGGCGGGGTCCTCAAGAACATCGTCGCGATCGCGGCAGGCATGGCCGAGGGGCTGCGGGTCGGCGACAACACCCGGGCGATGGTGCTCACCCGGGGGCTCGCCGAGATGACCCGGCTCGGCGAGGTGATGGGAGCCAACCCGCGGACGTTCGCAGGCCTGACCGGGATGGGCGACCTGATCGCGACGTGCACGAGCCCCGCGTCGCGCAACCGCCGGATCGGCGAGGCCCTCGCGAGCGGACTCACCCTCGACGAGGCGGTGGCCCGGCTGGGCCAGGTCGCGGAGGGCGTGAAGACCGCCCCGACGGTGATGGAACTCGCGCGCGAGTACGACGTGGAGATGCCCATCGCCGCCGAGGTCGAGGCCGTCGTGGCCGGCCGCCGCTCCCCCGCCGACGCGTACCGGGGACTGCGCCGCGTCACCCCGGGCAACGAGGAGGACGTGGTCTGATCGGGAAATATCCGGCACTCTCGGACACGAGCAAGAAGGCGAAATACTTCCCGATTTGCCTGGTGAACCCGCAACTTGCACACTGTTCAAGTGATCGAAGCCGAAGCACTCGTGGTCGGAGCCGGCTTCGCCGGGCTCGGTGCCGCCGCACACCTGCGGCAACGCGGACGCGACGTCCTCGTCCTCGAACGCGACGGCGCCCTCGGCGGGACGTGGCGCGACAACACCTACCCGGGGTGCGAGTGCGACATCCATCCCGCCCTGTACTCGTACTCGTCCGCACCCCAGGCCGCCTGGGCCCGCGGCCGCGCGACCCAGCCCGAGATCCTCGCGCACCTGCACGCGTTCGCCGCAGAGAACGGACTCGCCGACCGGATCGTGTACCGCACGGCCGCCGTCGGATGCCGGTGGGACGAGACGACGGGCCGCTGGCACGTGCGCACCGACCGCGGCCCGGACTACGCGGCCCGATTCCTCGTCCTGGCCACCGGCGCCCTGAACGTCCCGCAGGTCCCCCGCCTCGACGGCTCCTTCGGCGGCCCCGCCTTCCACACCGCCCGGTGGGACCACGACGCCCACCTCCCCGGGCGGCGCGTGGGCGTGATCGGGACCGGCGCGAGCGCCGCCCAGGTGATTCCGCATCTCGCGGACGTCGCCGACCACCTCACCCTGTTCCAGCGCACGCCCGCCTGGGTGCTGCCGCGCCGCGAACAGCGCCTGCCGCTGCCGCACCGGGCGCGCCGGACGGTCGAGTACTGGCGCGGCGAAGCGCTCGTCCCCGCGCTCACCGGGTCCGGCCGTCGGCTCACCCGCCTCGAGTCCCGGGCGCTGCGGCACCTGCACCGGCAGGTGCCCGACCCGGACCTGCGTCGCGTCCTGACCCCGCGGCACCGGATCGGCTGCAAGCGAATCCTGTTCTCCGACAGCTACTATCCCGCACTCGCCCGGGACTCCAGCACGGTGGTCACCAGCCCGATCGCGGAACTGCGCCCGCACGGCGTGCGCACCGCCGACGGCCGGGACCACGCGGTCGACGTCCTGGTGTACGCGACCGGATTCCGGGTCTCCGCCGCCCTCGCGGGCCTGCCGGTGGTCGGTCGCGACGGCCGCACCCTGCTCGAGCGGTGGGGCCGCGACGGCGCGTCGGCGCACCTGGGCACGACCGTGGCCGGGTTCCCCAACGCGTTCCTGCTCGGCGGTCCCAACACCGGGATCGGCCACACCTCGCTGCTGTTCATGATCGAGAGCCAGCTCCGCTACGTCGCCGCCGCGATGGACGCCGCCGACCGGGAGGGCGCCGCTCTCGAGGTGCGGGCCGCCGCGCAGCGGGAGTTCGCCGACGAGATGCGCCGACGCTCGTCGGGCACCGTGTGGACCAGCGGGTGCCGGAGCTGGTACCTGGACCGCGGCGAGGTCAACCGGTCGCTGTGGCCGGCCTCGTCCTGGGGATACCGGCTCCGGACCCGGCGGTTCGACCGGGAGAACTACCTCACCGCCGGTCCCGCACGACGGGCCTGAACGAGCGCTATACAGGTGCCTGTGCGACCCTGGTCACATGACGATCGACCACGGCGCCTCGCTCTCGGCACTGCTCGACACCCGCTATTCCTGCCGGGCGTTCCTGTCCAAACCGGTACCCCGCGAGGACATCGAGACGATGCTGCGCATGGCGCAGCGCACCCCGTCCTGGTGCAACTCCCAGCCGTGGGAGGTCGTCCTGGTCGGCGGGGACGCCGTCGAGCGGCTACGGAGCGCGGTGTACGAGCAGGCGGCCTCCGGTCGGCTCGACCCGGACATCCCCGGCCCCGCCGAGTACCGCGGGGTGTACGCCGAGCGTCGCCGCGGCGCCGGTTACGCCCTCTACAACAGCCTCGGCATCGCCCGCGACGACTACGCCCGCCGCACCGAGCAGATGCTCGAGAACTACCGCTTCTTCGGAGCCCCGCACGTCGCGATCGTCACGACCGACAAGGCCCTCGGCACCTACGGCGCGGTCGACTGCGGTGGGTACGTCGCCACCCTGCTCCTCGCCGCGCAGGCCCTCGGCATCGCCGCCGTCCCGCAGGCCGCCGTCGCGATGACCGCCGGCGCCGTCCGCCGCGAACTCGGCATTTCCACCGAGCGCGACATCGTGTGCGCGATCTCCTTCGGATACGCCGACGAGAGCCACCCCGCCAACACCTGCCGCACCGACCGGGCGAGCCTGGACGACACCGTGCGGTGGGTGGAGGAGTAACCACCCCAGGGGTCCTGGCCCGGGGCGCCCGGGCGACGGATGGTGGAACTCCCCACCTTCCACCGCCCGAGAGGACACCCCGTGCACCGCATCGAAACCGAGAAACTGCTCCGCCGATGGGTACCGCGCGCCGTCGCCGGTGAACCGCACGCCGTCGGCGTGGTGGTGAGTTCCGTTCGCCCCCATGTGCTGAACTTCTGCGCCGCACGCATGGACGAGGGGACCCGCGCGCACACCCCCGCCGAGGACGTCGCCCAGGAGGTGTGCCTCGCCCTGACCCGGGCGCTCCCGCGCTACCAGGATCGCGGTGCGTCGCTGCTGCGCTTCGCCTTCGGCATCGCCACGCACAAGGTCGCGGACGTCCGGCGCAAGGCCGCGCGCACCGTGACACCGCTGCACGACGTCGCCGGCCCCGGACCGGAGGAGGGCGTCCTCGACGAGGAACTGCGGTCCGCGGTCCGCCGGCAACTCGCACTGCTGCCGGAGCAGCAGCGCCGCGTGGTGCAGCTGCGGATCCTGCAGGGCTACAGCGCCGAACGCACCGCCGCGCTGCTCGGCACGTCGGTCGGCGCGGTCCGCATCGCCCAGCACCGGGCCCTGCAGCGAATCCGACTGCAGCTCAGTCGTGCTGAGCGCGCAGATACCGTCCGAAGTGCGGCACGGTGAATCCGATGAAGCCCCGCTCGGCGGAATAGATGAGCCCCTTCTTGATGAGTCCGTCGCGCGCGGGCGACAGCGACGCCGGCTTGCGACCGAGTTCGGCTGCGATCTTGGACGTCGCGACGGGACCGTCGTCGCCGGAGAGGTCGGCCATCGCGCGCATGTACTCGCGCTCGGCGGGCGTGGCGCGTTCGTACCGGGAGCCGAAGAACCCGACGGCCAGTTCCTCCTCGGCGGCGGGCGCGCCGACCCGCACGTCGTCGGCAGTGATGGGGGTCGTCGCCGCGACGTCCCACGTCGCCTTGCCGTAGGCCTGGACGAAGTAGGGGTATCCGTCGGCGGTCTCGTAGAGCGCGTCGAGCGCTTCGGCCGTGAAGGTCACGCCCTCGCGCTCGGCCGGCGCGAGGAGCGCGACGTCGGCGGAGCCGCGGTCGAGCCGGTCGATCCGGTGGTAGCTGAACAGCCGCTCCGAGTAGCTCTTCGACGCGGACAGCACCGCCGGGAGGTGGGGCAGGCCGGCGCCGACCACGATGAGGGGCGCGGCGTCCTGGCTCAGTTCGTGACACGCCCCGCAGATCGCGGAGATGTCCCCCGCGCCGAGGTCCTGCATCTCGTCGACGAACAGCGCGATGCCCACCCCCACGTCGCGGGCGAGCCCGGAGGCGTCGATCAGCAGCTCGACGAGATCGATCTCGAGGTCCCCGGTGTCGGCGCGCCCCTTGACGGCGGGGGCGTCGATGCCGGGCTGCCACCGTTCGCGCATGCCCTTGTCCGCGGTCGCCCGCAACGCGAACGACTTCAGCACGCCGAGGAAGTACTCGACCGATTCGGGGTGCGGGTGGGCCGGAGCGATCTCACGCACGGCCATGTGCAGCGCCGACGACAGCGGCCTGCGCAGGTCCTGATCGGGCCGGGCCTCGATCTTGCCGGTGCCCCAGCTCCGCGAGATCGCCGCGGAGCGAAGCTGATTGAGCAGGACCGTCTTGCCGACGCCGCGCAGCCCGGTGAGCACGACGCTGCGTTCGGGTCGGCCGCGGGCGATCCGTTCGAGCACCACGTCGAAGGCGTCGAGCTGCTTCGCCCGGCCGGCGAGCTCGGGCGGACGCTGCCCCGCGCCGGGAGCGTACGGGTTGCGGACCGGGTCCATCGGTCGATGGTAACGGCGTCGCGTACGGACGCCTCCCTCCTGCCGCCGCGTGTCGCGGATGCAGGCATTCGCATAATAGACTTTGACATTCGTTTGCAATAAGGCGTAGATGTTCCGGCATGACGTCCTCCCGAAGCCTCGCGCTCACCGCAGGGCTGGCCACCGTGCTCCTGGCCGGCTGCGCCACCGCGCTCCTGGCCGGCTGCGCCACCTCCACCGCCGACGACACCGCCGCGCCCGCCCCCACCTCGGCCGCGCCCGCCGAAGTCGCCGCCGCCGAGCCCCGGCTCGCCCTCACCTACGACGGGGGCGTCCTCGTCCTCGACGCGAACGACCTCGACGTCGTCGCCGATCTGCCGCTCGACGGATTCAACCGACTCAATCCCGCCGGCGACGGCCGGCACGTGTTCGTCTCCACCGCCGGCGGCTTCCGCGTCCTCGACACCGGCAGCTGGTCCGAACCCCACGGCGACCACGCGCACCACTACGCGGGCACTCCGGCACTCACCGACGTCGAGTTCGCCGCCACCAAGCCCGGGCACGTCGTCCGGCACGCGGGCCGGACCGTGCTCTTCGACGACGGCACCGGCCGCATCGACATCCTCGACCCCGCGGGGCTCGCCGACGGCAAGCCCCGGACCGACACGTACACCACTCCGGAAGCGCACCACGGCGTGGCGGTCGCGCTGGCCGACGGCAGCCTGATCGTCACCCTCGGCGACAGCGAGTCCCGCACCGGCATCGCCGTGCTCGACGCCGAACGCCGGGAGGTCACCCGCAACGAGCAGTGCCCCGGCGTGCACGGCGAGGCCGTCGCCGCCGACGAGACCGTCGTGCTGGGCTGCGAGGACGGCCTGCTCGTCTACCGTGACGGCACGATCACCAAGGTCACCTCGCCGGACCCGTACGGCCGGATCGGCAACCAGGCCGGATCCGAGGAATCCCCCGTCGTTCTCGGCGACTACAAGAGCGATCCGGACGCAGAACTCGAACGACCCCAGCGTATTTCGCTCACCGATACGCGCACCGGCGAGCTGCGGCTCGTCGATCTCGGCACCAGCTACACGTTCCGCTCGCTCGGGCGCGGCCCCCACGGTGAGGCACTCGTCCTGGGCACCGACGGCGCGCTGCACGTGATCGACCAGAACAGCGGCGCGGCGGTCCGGCGCATCGACGTCCTCGCCCCGTGGACCGAACCCGACGAGTGGCAGTCGCCGCGCCCGGCCCTGTACGTGCAGGGTCACACCGCCTACGTCACGGACCCGGCGAGCAACGCGCTGCACGCGGTCGATCTCGACTCCGCCCAGGTGCGGACCGCGTCCCTGCCGCAGACCCCCGACGAGATCACCGGCACCTAGCCTCGCGGCTCTGGCCGAATGTCACACCGGTTCGATGACATCGAACCGGTGTGACATTCGGTCCGGGAATCAGGAGGGTTCAGGGTGACCGGGCGCGGCTCGGCGGGTCACCCAGATCCCGCCGTCGCCGGCGGTGACCGACAAGGTCAGTCGGGTGGAACCGTGCGGCCGATGCTCGAGCACCGCCGCTGCTATCGGTTCGGTCACCAGGTTTCGGATGGTGCGCCGAAGTCCTCGTGCTCCGTAGACCGGGTCGAATCCACGGGCGCAGACGAGGGCGACGACGTCGGATCCGATGTCGACCGCGATCGCTCGGCGGGCGAGCCGGCGTGTGACGATCTCGATCTCCCGGCGCGTCAGTTCCTCAGCCGTCCGGTCGTCGAACTCGTTCAGCACCACCGTGTCGTCGAGGCGGTTGAAGAACTCGGGATCGAAGAACCGTTCCACCGCGTTCCGAACGACGACGCGGCTGCGCTCCGACCGTGGCCCCCATCCGGCGCGGCGAGCCAACCGCGCCCACGGGGCGCGTCGTCTTCGTGCCACCTCGCGGGATCCGAGGTTCGACGTGAGGAACACGTAGCTGTTGCGGAACGAGATCGTCTGCTGGCCGTTGGCGAGCCGCAGTTCCCCGTGGTCGAGGATCTGCAGGAGCGCCCTCAGAACGGTGGTATCCGCCTTCTCCACCTCGTCGAAGAGCACGATTCCCGGGGTGTACGGGTCGCCTTCGATCCTGCTCCTGTCGAACAGCGTGAACGACTCCTTGCTGCCTGCGTACCCGGGTGGCGCTCCGGAGAATGAGGCGGCGTAGTGCTCTTGGGCGAGCGTGTTCATGTCGATCCGGCACATGTCGTCGGGTCCGGACCGCAGCTCCGCCGCGACTCGACGGACGAGTTCGGTCTTGCCGACGCCGGTGGGTCCGACGAGGAGGATGTTGGCGAGGGGACGGGTCGGGTCGTGCGCGCCGACCCGTGCCAGCGACACGGCGCGGACGACCGCGTCGATCGCGGGCCGTTGCCCGACGATGCAGGCGTTGAGCCTGTGCGACAGCATCGTCGGATCCCCCTCGTCCGCTGGGGCGTCGGCCGGTTCCGCGACCTTCACCCGGGTGCGATTCTGGTCGTGGAACATGTCGGTGAGATAGGGCATCTGGGCTCCCGGCATCCGCGGCTACGCCTCGGCGGTCTCTTCGACGGGCAGCGAACCGACTCGGCAGTCGGCCACTCCCACCGTATCTCTCGTGATGGCCTCGACACGTTCCTGCGCCTTCCGAGCATCGGTCACCCACAGCTTGTAGAACTCGAACGGGCAGTCCGCGACCCCCTTGTCTCCGTCGCCGGCCGCGTGGACACCGGAGTAGCCGCGGTGCAGCAGCTTGAAGAGGTGGTTCTGCGACTGGTCGTTCTCGCGAGCGTCGCGGATGGCCGAAACCGACAGCTGGGCATACTGGATGCCGTACTCCTCTTCCCCGGTCTCCCCGAGGGTGCGTCCGTCGAATCCGATGATCGCCGAGTGCCCGAAATAGGAGTAGACACCGTCGAACCCGGCGGCGTTCGCGACGGCGACGTAGCAGTTGTTCGCCCACGCCATCGCCTTCGACATCAGCACCTGCTGGTCTTTCGCGGGGTACATGTAGCCCTGGCAACGCACGATCAGTTCGGCGCCCTTCATCGCGCAGTCACGCCAGATCTCCGGGTAGTTGCCGTCGTCGCAGATGATCAGGGAGATCTTCAGTCCCTTGGGACCGTCGGTGACGTGCGTGGTGTCCCCCGGGTACCAGCCCTCGATCGGGCACCAGGGCAGGATCTTGCGGTACTTCTGGACGATGTCGCCCCGATTGTTCACCAGGATCAGGGTGTTGTACGGCGGCTTGGCCGGGTGGTCTTCGTGCTGCTCACCGGTGATCGAGAAGACGCCCCACGTGTCGGCCTCCCGGCACGCCGCCGAGAAGATCGCCGTTTCGTCGCCGGGGATGGTCGCTGCAGTCGCGTACATCTCCTGCTCGTCGTACATGATTCCTTGCGTCGAGTACTCGGGGAACACCACCAGGTCGAGTCCGGGCAGACCCGACTTCATCCCGATCATCATGTCGGCGATGCGTCGTGCGTTGTCGAGCACCCCGGCCTTGTCGTGCAGGCGCGGCATCTTGTAGTTGACCACCGCCACGCCGACGGTGTCGCTGCTGGAGGAGATGTCCCCGTGTCGCATATCGTGCTCCTTCTTCGAGTTCGCCCGGCGCGGTCGCCGGGCTCAGTTGTGGACGGGACCGTATTGGGGGGAAGGCTTTTCGTCGGGACGAGCGGATGCAGGGAAGCCGAGCGCAGCGGCGATCCCCACGAGGACGGCGAGGACCGACGCCCACCCGGCCGCGGTGAACGCGGTGGCGTGGAGGCTGCCGGTCAAGGCGAGGAACGCCGGGACGGTACATGTCGGCTGGCTGAGGAGGATCGCGACCCATCCCGTGAATCGGGTGAGTCCGTCGAACCCGAGAGCGAGGACCAGGAAGAACAACGCCCACAGGAACGCCCACGAGAGCCAGATGACCCCGAAGACGGGGTCGCCGACGACGGTGAACGACAACGCCGAGTAGACGAGGGCGGCGACCGCGACGAAGCCGGAGAACCATCCGATGCCCTGCGGCTCGAGTCCGGCCAGGTTCACGATTCCCACGTACAGATAGGTGAACCCGAACAGGTACAGGCCGGATGCGGCCAGAACGTCCGCCGTGTCCCCCTGGGCCTGGATCAGCAGGGCGGTAGGTATGACGCACTGCAGTGCGCCGACGAACAGGTTCAACACTGCAGCCGACCTGACAGGTACGACGGAGAGGAGCGTCAACCCGTTGACGAGGAGGACCGCTCCCACGTACAGCAAACCGACATTGCCCACCGGACACCTCGCCTTACTTCCAAATGAAACTGTTTCGAATGAAAGTAGTGGCCCGCGCCACACATGTCAACGAGTGTTCGTCAGAACGACGTGAGGATCTCGAAGTCGACGCCGTCAGCGATGGACAGGTGAATCCTCTGTCGAGCCACTCCGTTTCGGAACTCGACCGGGCCTCGCGGTCCGTCGAACGCAGTCCCGTCCACCACGTCGTCGAGATCGGCCGTATCCGCCGTTCCGGCGCGGGCCACGAGACTGGCCAAGGTGTTCATGCCTTCGTAGCAGGACTCGGCGGCATTGTTCAGCGCGGGCGCGTGCGGCCCGTGCATCGCTACGTACCCGGTGAGCAGATCCATCGAGTCGGCGCCGACCAGGGAACGGAAGTAGGCGGCGGCGACGTAGAGGTTCTTCGTCGCCGCCGGCCCACTCGCAAGCAGCATGTTCTCTTCCATGAGAGGGCTGAATCGGACGACCCGGTCGGCGAGTCCTCGCCGCGCGAAGGCCCGGTTGAACTCGACGGCATCCTGGCCGACGAGGAGCATCACCACCCCGTCGCACCGGGAAGCCGCGACCGCGTCCACGACATGTCTCATGTCGGCGCGCCCGAGGTCGACGAACGACTCGCCGACGATCTGCAGGTCGAACTCGTGCGCGTACATGCGTATCGCGCCGAGGGAACCGCGGGGCCATACGTAGTCGTCCCCGACGACGAACCAGCGCCGCGTCCCTACGTTCTCCCGCAGCCATTTCAGCGCAGGCGCGATCTGCTGCGCGGGGGTTTCGCCGCAGCAGTAGACGCCGCCTCGGCTCTCACCTCCCTCGTAGAGGGAGGTGTAGGCGTACGGAACGCGGCCGGTCACCACCGGGGCGATGGCATGACGCACGGACGAGATGTGCCAGCCGCTGACCGCATCGATCGCACGAGTGGACACGAGACGACGAATCTCGGTGGCGATCCGCCGGGGGTCGCCGCCTCCGTCCACGATCTGGACACAGACCTCGCGACCGAGGACGCCGCCCGACGAATTCAGGTCGCGCGCCGCCAACTCGCTCACCGCTTCGCAGGACGGGCCGAACAGACCGGCCGGCCCCTGCAGCGGCACGACCATGGCCACGCGCCACTGTGACGCGCGTGCACGATCGAGCACCGCGCTCACGTCGATGCCCTCACGGCACCGCGGGCCACGACCCGCACGTAGGCTATCATTTCACTTGGAAGTATTATTGGCGAGGCGCGAACTATGCAATAGCTCGGGGGCTGTCATGTCGGACAAGGGTGTTGCCACCTCGATGGAAGCATCTGCGACGACCGCGCTCGTCCTCGCCGCACGCCTCGCCGCACAGTCGATCGAGACCGTCCTCTCGTCCGACGAGCTCAACATGGACCACTTCCTCGTACTCGAGGCACTCGCGGTCCGGCCGGGACTGACGATGGCCGAACTGCGCGATCGGACCCGGACCCCGGCGCCGACACTCACTCGGGTCGTCGACCGCCTGGTCTCCGTTGCGGCGGTATACCGCGAGGTCGATGCCCACGATCGCCGGAAGACCCGGGTCTATCTGAGCGTGCGGGGCAAGAAGCTCTTCGACCGCCTCTCCGCGTCCGTTCGCGACGTCGAGCAGGCATGGCCGGGACCGCTCCCCGACGGCCTGCCCGATCACGTGCACCCGGTCCTCGCCGCGTTGGAGGAGGCCGCCGGCCGCTAACCTCGTGGCCGAATGTCACATGGGTTCGATGTCATCGAACCGGTGTGACATTCGGTCCGGGCGCATGTGCGCGTGGTTCAACGGTCGAGTCTCGCCCGCAGCAGGAAGGTGTTGTAGTCCGACCACGTCGAGAGCATGAAGTACAGGTCCTCGTCCGTCGACCACGGATGCATGAACCCGCCGTACAGCTCGGGGTGCTGTTCCACGCCGACCAGCCGCGCGCTCTCCGACCACACCCCCTGGGGTGACGCGGCCTCCCGCACGACGATCGCGGCCTCGGCGGTGTCGAGGTACGTCATCTGCCAGCGGTCCGCGACGGCGTCGTAGCGCACGGACAACTCCCCGGCGGGGCCGTGCACGACGGGCGTCGCCGCGGTGTATCCGCCGACGGGGGTCCAGTTCCCGTCGCGCCAGTACTGGTAGGCGCGCGGCTCGAGCACCCGGTCCTCGGGCACCCGGGCCAGCGCCACCGCGCCGAGCCGGGTGTTGGGGGTGCCGAACAGGTACACGTAGCCGTGCGCCGGCACCGCCGCGGCCACCTGAAAGTTGGTGACGCCGAAGATGTTGTCCCACTTCGCATGCGGATCCTCGACCCAGGTGGAACCACCGTCGTCCGAGTACGCGATGCCCCCGTGGTTGGTCCACCACGTGCCGGGGATGCTGTTCCACGTCCGGATGGACATGTACGTCAGGTACTGGCGGCCGCCGATCGCGAATCCCGACGTCGGGATCGTGGTGATCTCGACGTTGTCGAGCTTGCGGCTGCCGAGGATCTCCGCGGCGTGGCATCGCGAGTCCTGGATCATCGAGTCGAAGTTCATCCCGTCCGTCAGGTCCCGGTCGGTGGAGAAGGCCAGCACGTTGCTGCGCCAGTCGCCGCCCTGCCCGCCCGGCGGATGGAAGCCCCGGCCGACGGTGTCGCCGAACGCGACGGCGATCCGGCCTGGCTCCGACTCCCACATGAGGCCGAGATCGGTGCCGTACACCTGCCAGCGCTTGTCCGTCCGGTTGACGGACCCGGCACCGGTCTGCTTCGCCACGGTGGCGACCTCGACGACGCGCGGAGCCGGAGGGGCGGGGACCCGCGGGGCGGGCTCGATCGGCGGGGTCTCGGGCGCCGGCGGTGGCGGCGGCGCGGCACCCTCCCCGGGCACCGGAATGCCGAGGTGGAAGGGGCTGGGCTTCAGGGCGATCCGGGGGAAGACCGGATCCGGATGGGCCGGCTCGTCGGTCAGGTCCGGGCACGGATCGGTGCACGGATCGACCGGCAACGGCGGTGGATCGATCCGTACCGGGTCCGGTTCCGGCGCCGGATACGGCACGGTGGTGATCACCGGATACGGCACCGGAATGTCGAGATCCTTCGGGACCAGCGACTCGTGCCGCCACGTGTCGCCGGCACACGGTCCGCTCCCCGGTACCCCGTCCGTCGCGGGCTCGTCGGCGCGGGCCGGCGTCGCCGCCAGCACCGCCACGAGCAGGGCGATCGCCGACGCCTGCCACCTCATGGGTTCCCCTCCCGTGCGTCACGGCGCCGGACGGACCGGCGCCGCACAGGAGGGTACCGCCGGCGCGGCGCGGTGGCGTCGCACGCGGATCTGCGGCTTTATATCCCTGTCTCGGAAAATCCCGAGAGAAGCGAAGAATTCCGAATCAACGGAAGTCGCCGGGCGTGTACTCACGGGGTTCCACCAGCACGAGCCAGTTGCCCGAGTTGTCCCGGAACACCGCCTCGACCCCGTAGGGACGCTCGGACGGCGGCTGGGTGAACTCGACGCCCCTGGCCGTGAGCTCCTCGTACGCTGCGCGGCAGTCCGTGGTGCGGAGCCCGAAGCCGCCCATGGTGCCGTCGGCCAGCGCGCGACGAACGGCCCCGGCCATCTCCGGGTTCAGGGGTGGGCCGGGCACCATCAGCGTCACCTCGAGTTCCGGGTGGTCCGGGTGCGCGACGGTCACCCAGCGGAAGCCCTCACCCATCGCCACGTCGGCGGTTTCCACGAACCCCAGCGTGTCGAGGTAGAACTTCTTCGCCGCGTCCTGATCGGTGACATAGAGGGTCACCAGGGAGATGTTCGCGATCATGGCGTGTCCTCCGGATCGGTGATGTGGCACGTCTCGACCGTAGAGCGACGGACACGGTGCGAGCTTCTCCGAAATTGCGCAGTTCAGCGGAGGTCGCTCAGGCCGTGCATGAACACCCAGCAGCCCGGGATGCGCGGCGCCCCGGACTCGGCGAAGGCGGCCTGATACTCGCTGGGGGTGACCCCGACCAGCCGACGGAACCTGGTGCTGAACGACCCGAGGCTGCTGTACCCGACGAGGTGACAGATCTCCGTCACGGTCAGATTCGTCGCGCGCAGCAGGTCCTGCGCCCGCTCGATGCGGCGTTCGGTGAGGTGGACGCCGGGCGTCTTGCCGTACACGGCGGTGAAGCAACGCAGGAAGTGGTACTTCGAGACCCCCGCGGCGGCGGCGAGCCCGGTGAGGTCGAGAGGTCGCGCGTACTCCCGGTCCGCGAGATCACGGGCGCGGCGCAGATGCGGCAGGAGCTCCTCGGGCACGCGGCGCGGCATGCGGCCAGTGTCGCAGCGCCCCACGACAGGAATTTCTGTCCTTGTCTAGGCGACGGGGTAGAGACCGCGATTTCGTCACGACGTCGTGATACACGACACACGCCGAAACTGCCCGAACAGGACAAAGCGGCCGGAAACGTGCTGGGAGACCGGGCAACCCGCGTATCCGGCCCCGAAGGCAACGATTGTGTAACGTATCCGGGAGGTTCCTGTCCCGACAAGCGGAGGTGATCGTCCGTGCTGCTGTCCGAAGTTCGAGCCCGGCCCGGGTACTCGCTGCTCGTGGGGGCAGGGCTGCTCGTGTCGGCCGTGGTCGCAGGCATCCACCTCGAGAACGCTGTCACCGGATACCTGATGGACCTGTCGGTCTTCCGCGACGCGGGGTGGGCGTTCCTGCACCACACCCCCCTCTACACCGAGGGCTTCCACACCAGTTCGGGCTTCCGCTTCATCTATCCGCCGTTCGCGGCGTTCCTCTTCGCCCCGCTGCCCCTGCTGAACGCGACATTGATGCAGGTGCTGTGGACCGCAGGCCTGATCGGCCTGGTGTGGTGGGTGCTGAAGGTCTCGCTCGAGCACATGGACGTCCGTCGCGCGAACCTGGTCGCGACCGCCGGACTGGGCGTGGCGCTCTGGCTCGAGCCCATCCGCTCCAACTTCCTGTTCGGGCAGATCAACATCCTCCTCATGGCCCTCGTCGTCGCCGACGTCCTCGGCGTGATCCCGCAGCGGTTCCGCGGCGTCGGGATCGCCCTCGCCGCCGCGATCAAGGTGACCCCGGCCGCGTTCGGTGTGCTGTTCCTGCTCCGGCGGGACATGCCGTCGGCGGCGCGCGCCTTCGGTGCGTTCCTCGCCGTGGCGGGCTTCGCGTACTGGCTCCGCCCGGAGTCCTCCGTGTACTTCTGGACCACCGAGGCCTGGGCCACCGACCGGGCCGGGGACCAGGACTTCTTCCGCAATCAGGCGCTCAGCGGCCTGCTTGCCCGGCTGGGCGTCGAGGGGCACGCCTACACCGCCGCCTGGCTCGCGGGCGTCGCACTCGTCGTCCTCGGGGCGCTGTGGGCCGCCCACCGCTTCACCCGATCGGGCGAGCACGTCGTCGCGCTCGGGGTGATCGCGCTCGCGACCCTGCTCGCGGCGCCCATCGCGGTGACGCATCACTGGGCCTACAGCGTGCTGCTCGTCGCGGTCGCGCTGGCTCCGCGGTACCGCTCGTGGTGGCCCGTGCTGCTGCCGGCCGCGCTGGTCTTCCTCGTCGGGCCCAACTACCTGCTCGAGGACACCTCCACGCACGGCTGGGTCGAGTCGGCCATCCAGCAGACTCTCGGCAACGCCCAGTGCGTCACCGGACTCGTGGTGCTCGTCGCGGCGGCCGTCGCGGCCCGGTCCCGCCGTCCCGGCACGGTTCCGGCACCGGCCGGCGCTCGCGCCGCTCAGCTCCAGAACGCCCCGGCCAGGACGTAGATCGCGGTTCCGGCGACGGTGCTCAGCGCCGCGCTCCGCCGCCACAGGTGCACCGCGACGGTTCCGGCGAGGCCCAGCACCGCCGGTAGCCACGTCGCCGGACCGACGTCGCGCAGCGTGTACATCACCAGGATGACCATCACCCCGGCCGGCATCGCGCCGCCGAGGTAGCCCACCACGTCCGACTCCCGCAGCCGGGCGAGCGCGGCGAACGGGACCGCCCGCAGACCCACGGTGACGACGAACATCGCGATCAGGGCACCGACGACGTAGCCGGCGCCCGGTACCGACTCAGGCACGGGCCACCTTGTTGCGGTAGACGAACCGCAGCAGCAGATACGCGACGAACAGGCCCAGCGAGATCACCAGCATGCCGTCCTTCGACACGGTCACCCCGACGAGGCCGCACACCAGCGCGGCGGCCGACGCCGGCAGGTCGCGCCCGAGACGGAATGCGTCGAGCGCGAGCACGGCGAACAACGCCGTGAGGGCGAACTCCAGACCCGACAATCCCGCGGGCAGCGCCGCACCGACCAGGGCGCCCGCGGTCCCGGACGCGACCCACAGCAACTGGCACGTCGCCGCGACCGCGAGCATCCGCGCGCCGGTCAGCTCGTCGCGACGCTTGGTGGCGACGATGGCGTAGGTCTCGTCCGTGAGGGCGTAGACGCCGTACGCCCGCCCGAGCCGGCTGCGGATCTTCTCCAGCGGAAAGGACAGTCCGTAGAACACGTGCCGGAAGTTCACCAGCAGGGTCGCCGCCGCGATCGACGCCACCGGGGTCACCGCACCGATCAGGCCGACGGCGAGGAACTCCATCGAGCCCGCGTAGATCACCGTCGAAAAGACGGGCGCCCACCACCAGTCGAAACCTGCCTGCGTGAGCACGACCCCGAACGCGAGGCCGAGCGGGATCAGGCCGAGACCGACTGCCCAGGAGTCGCGGACACCCGTGCGGATCTCGGAGAGACGGCCATCTGCCATGGCTCCAGGCTATGGGGTGACCTGCTCGCCCGGCGCAGCAGGATGCGGCGCTCCTCTTCCGACATCCCGCCCCAGATGCCGTGCCGCTCCCCGGCCTCGAGGGCGTGCCGGAGACACTGGGTCAGCACGGGACAGGACTGGCAGATTCGCTTCGCGGCGCGGACGCGGTCGGTGCGTGCCTCCCCGCGCTCGTTCTCCGGATGGAAGAACGTCGCGGCGTCGGCGTCCCGGCAGGCGGCCTGCAGCTGCCAGTCCCAGGACTCCGTGATCGCCGGGGGCAGGGTCAACAGCTTGGGCGCGGGCATAGGTTCTCCCTTCGTCAGGCGGCTCCGCCGCCGGTGTGCCTTTTGGGCGGTCAGGGCAGCCCAAAAGGCACACCGGCGGCGTCAGCCGCGTCAGGCCAACGCACGCAGGCGCGGCGCCAGATCACGCTCGAACAACTCCAGAAACCGCCGCTGATCGTGCCCCGGCGCATGGAACACCAGATGATTGAGCCCGGCCTTCACATACGCCCCGACCTGCTCGACCGCCTCGTCCGGATCCGACGCCACGATCCACCGCCTGGCCACCTGCTCGATCGGCAACGCATCGGCCGCCGCCTCCATCTCGATCGGATCGTCGATCGAATGCTTCTGCTCCGGCGTGAGCGAGAGCGGCGCCCAGAACCGGCAGTTCTCCAACGCCCGCTCCGGATCGGTGTCGTAGGAAATCTTGATCTCGATCATCTTGTCGATCCCCGCCACGTCCCGGTCGGCCTTCGCGGCGCCCTCCGCCACCGCCGGCAACAGCTTCTCGGTGTAGAGCTCCATGCCCTTGCCCGAGGTGCAGATGAACCCGTCCCCCGCCCGGCCCGCATACCGCGCCACCACCGGACCGCCCGCCGCGATGTACACCGGAACCCCGCCCTCGGGCACGTCGTAGATCGACGCCCCCTTCGCGGCGTAGAACTCGCCCTCGAAATCGACCCGCTCCCCCGTCCACAACGCCCGCATCAGCCGCACCGACTCGCGCAACCGCGCGAAGCGTTCCTTGAACTCCGGCCACTGGCCTTCGTACCCGGTGGCGATCTCGTTGAGCGCCTCCCCCGTGCCCACCCCCAGCATGACCCGCCCCGGATACAGACACCCCATCGTCGCGAACGCCTGCGCGATCACCGCCGGGTTGTACCGGAACGTCGGCGTCAACACACTCGTGCCCAGCTGCAACCGCGACGTGCGCTCGCCCACCGCGGTCATCCACGCCAACGAGAACGGCGCATGCCCCCCGCTGTGCCGCCACGGCTGGAAATGATCCGACACCGTCGCCGAATCCATCCCCCGCTCCTCCGCCAGCACCGCCAGCTCCACCAGCTCCCGCGGCCCGAACTGCTCCGCCGACGCCTTGTACCCCAACTTCAGACCCTGCGACACCACGAACTCCTCGTCGTCGGAACCTCGGAAACGGCGGCAGGACGCGCCGCGGCGTGCAGCCGCGAATACACGTCCTGCCGTTGTCGTTTCCCGTTACTTGATGGCGAAACCGCGATAGCCGTCGGCTGCGACGTCGTCGCAGATGTCACGGTAGGTGTTGAGCCCACCGACGTAGGACATGATCACCTGCGGCTTGCCCGGCACGTTGGCGCCCGTGTACCACGAGTTGCCCTCGGGGTAGAGCGTGCCCTTCGCCAGTTCGTTGTTCAGGTCGGTCCAGTCGTGCGTGTACGGTTCGAGCGCCTCGAAGCGGCGGGCGCCGCGCTGCTCGAGTCGTTCGATGCAGTCGGCGGTCCACTCCACGTGCTGTTCGATCGCGCACACCACGTTGGTGAGCACGTTCGGACTGCCGGGGCCGGTGAGCATGAACATGTTCGGGAACCCGTCGACGGCGATTCCGAGGTACGTGACGGGGCCGTCCTGCCACTTCTCCTGCAGCGTCTGCCCGCCCACGCCGGAGATGTCCATCTTCAGCAGCGGACCGGTGATCGCGTCGAACCCGGTGGCGAGGACCACCGCGTCGAGCTCGTGCTCCACGCCCCCGGTCCGGATTCCCTTGTCCGTGAACTCCTCGAGCGGCGCCTCGCGCAGCGACACGAGCTCGACATTGTCCCTGTTGTAGGTCTGGAAGTAGTTGGTGTCCAGCGTGATCCGCTTGGCGCCGAGTGGATGGGTCCGCGGCGACAAGCGTTCGGCGAGCTCGGGGTCCTGCACCACAGCACGGATCTTGCTGCGGAAGAACTCCGCGATGGTCTCGTTGGCCTCCCGATTGGTGAACAGGTCGGGGTAGGCGGCGATGAGGTCGATCGCCCGGTGCCGGTTCCACCGCTCCTCGTAGGTCGCCCACCGCTCCTCCGGGGAGTGATCAAGCGCGCTGACCTCGAGGGTGTCGGTGTACTGGCCCGACGGTGTGGTCTTCGAGGTCGCCTTGAAGGTCTCGATGTTCTCCTTGAACTCCCGCTTCTCGTCCTCGGTGAGGGGACGGTTGCCACAGTCGAGGCTGAACGCCGGCGTCCGCTGGAACACGGTCAGCTTCTCGGCCTGCTCGGCGACGAGCGGGATCACCTGGACGCCGGACGAACCGGTGCCGATCACCCCGACGCGCTTGCCGGTGAAGTCGACGCCCTCACTGGGCCAGTCGGCCGTGTGGTACGTCGCGCCGCGGAAGTTCGCCAGGCCCGGGAAATCCGGCGTCTGCGACGTGGACAGACAGCCGACCGCGGTGACGAAGTACTTGGCGACGGCGACGTCTCCGGAGTCGGTGGTGATCGTCCACCGGTCGGTGTGGTCGTCGAACCGAGCCGAGTCGACCCGCGTCCGGAACCGGAAGTGCTTCTTCACATCCAGCCGGTCCGCGGCGAAGTTCAGGTAGCGCAGGATCTCCGGCTGCGCGGGATAGCGCTCGGTCCACTCCCACTCGTCGATGAGTTCGGGCGAGAACGTGTAGGCGTATTCCATGCTGATGCAGTCGCATCGAGCCCCGGGGTACCGGTTCCAGAACCAGGTGCCGCCGACGCCCTCGGCCGCCTCGAAGGCGCGGACCGTCAGTCCCATCTCCCGCAGCCGATGCACCATGTAGATGCCGGAGAATCCGGCACCCACCACGATCGCGTCGAATTCCTCTGCCGCCTTCTCGAATCCCATGCCGGCCTCCGTCCTCATCGGGCGATGTCCGCGCCGGAGAGCACGTCCTCGACCGCTTCGACGACGTAGTCCATGCCGTCCTTGGCGCCCGGCAGGACGTTCACGAACTGGAAGAAGCCGTGCATCTGTCCGGTGAACACCTTCTCGCGCACGGGGATCCCCGCCGAGCGGAGCGCCTCGGCGTACTTGCGGCCCTCGTCGTGCAGAACGTCGTGCTCGGCGAGCAGCACCGCGGCCGGCGCGACACCGGTCAGCGATTCGGCGTTGATCGGGGCGACCTCCCAGCGGGTGCGGTCCTCCGCCTCGGGCACGTACAGGTCCCAGAACCACACCATCGCGTCGCGGGTGAGCATGAGCTCGTTCGCGGGATCGAGGTAGCTGGGTGTGTCGAAGTCGCAGTCGATGACGGGGTAGGCGAGGAACTGCAGGGCGAGTTCGGGACCGTTCTCCCGGACGGCGCGCTGCGCGACCACCGCTGCGAGGTTGCCGCCGGCGCTGTCACCGCCCACGATCAGCGGGGCGTCCGCGGCCGCGTAGGTGGCCCGGTTCGCCGCGAGCCACTGCAACGCGGCCCAGGCGTCGTCGGCGGCGGCGGGGAACAGATGCTCGGGGGCCAGGCGGTAGTCGACGAGGGCGACGGCGCAACCGGTGCGTTCGGCGAGCTGCCGTCCCAGCGTGTCGTAGCCGTCGAGGCTGCCGACCACCCAGCCGCCGCCGTGCAGGTAGACGATCACGCCGCGGGCGTCGCCGGTCGGGACCAGCACGCGAACCGGCACCTCGTGTCCGTCGGCACCGGGGACGGTGATGTCGTCGACTCGGGCCATCTCCGGTCCGGGGCCGCACAGCTCGATGAAGCCGTCGCTCAGCGTGCGCGCCTCCTGCGGGCTCATCTCGTGCAGCGGAGGGCCGCCTGCCTCGGCCATCTGGGTGAGGAACGCGGTGGTGGCGGAATCGAGGGCCATGGCATCTCCTTCGTGTGCGGCATGGGTTTCGACAGACGTCGACAACTCCCGATCGGATGCGCAGAGTCGGCGCCCAGCGAGTGATGTACATCACCATAACCATACGCATGATTATTTGCAATACCGCGCGGCAGAGCCCTTTATCTATGCGCATGATTGGGCTAGCTTGGAAGAGAGTTCCGGGGGGCGTCTCCCCGCATCTGCCGTCTCCCCGCATCTACTACGGAAGGCCACCGACCATGACTGCCGGAAACCAGGACACCGCGCTGCAGAGCCCCATCGACACCGTCGTCTCCGACCGTGCCTTCCTCGAGTGCCCGCGCTGGCACGACGGACGGGTGTGGGTCTCGGATCTCTACCGGCACGAGGTGATCTCGATCGGTTCCGACGGTGCGGTCACCGTCGAGGCCACCCTCCCCGGCGACGAGCCGTCCGGGCTCGGCTGGCTGCCCGACGGGCGCCTGCTCATCACCGCGATGGAGTCCGGGCGGATCATGCGCCGCGAGCACGACGGCGAGATCGTCGTCCACGCCGATCTCTCCTCGGTCGCGACCGGCAAGCTCAACGACATGGTGGTCGCCGAGGACGGCACCGCCTACGTGGGCAGCTTCGGCTTCGAATTCAAACGCGACACCCCGATCGCGCCGGCCAACCTGATCCGCGTCGCGCCGGACGGCTCCTTCACCGTCGAGGCCTCCGACCTCCGCTTCCCCAACGGCATGGTGATCACCCCCGCCGGCACGCTGGTCGTCGCGGAGAGCATGGGCAACAAGCTGACCGCCTTCGACATCGGGGCCGACGGCCGGCTCGATGGGCAGCGCACCTGGGCCGCGTTCGGACCGGACCTGCCCACCGAGTCGGTCAAGGCCGCGATGAGCGCCGCGGCCGTCGCGCCGGACGGCATCTGCCTCGACAGCGACGGTGCGGTGTGGGTCGCCGACGCTCTCCACCGGCGGGTCATCCGCGTCGAGGAAGGTGGCACGATCACCGCCGAGGTCGTGTTCCCGACCGGGGTGTTCGCGTGCATGCTCGGCGGGCCGGAAGGCAACACCCTCTACGCCTGCGCGGCGCCGAACTCCTCGGAGGCCGCCCGTCGTCATACGCGCGACGCGAGCCTGCTCGCCACCCGCGTCGGCGCCACCCACGGCGGTCGCCCGTAGGACGGCCCTCAGGACGTGCGAAAGGGCGGCGATTCGACGAATCGCCGCCCTTTCCCGTTCGATCAGTAGGGCGCGTACGCCGCCGCGGAGGCCGGCTGGTCGAGCACGCGGTCCACCGTGATGTCCTTGCGCTCGATGAGCAGCGCACCGTCGCGCTCGGCGAACGTGTCGGCGTAGCGACCGTACAGCCGCTGCGTGCCCTCGGGCCCGGCCACCGTCGCCTCGAAGTACGCGTCGACCCGCACCCGGCCGTCGCCCTCGCCGGACACGCGGACGTTGGTGATCGCGTGACGGGAGAACTCCGCGCCGGACTCGGCGAAGGCGCGGTAGACCCCGAGGAACTCCTCCGGCCCCACATCCTCCTTGCCGTTCTGGATGATCGAAACGTCGTCCGTGATCAGGGCGCGCAGGGCGTCGAGGTCACCCTCGTCCACGGCGGATGCATACGCGTACATCAGGTCTTCCGCGCGGCGGGCGAGGTCGGGGGATACCGCAGTCATGTCGGGTCCTTCGCTTTCGTCGGTGCCGGATACCGGGGTGCGCCCTCGTCGCGGACGCACCCCGCACCCGTCGTGGATCAGGGAAGCTGGATCAGCTTGGTCTCGAAGAACGCATCGAACCCTTCGATGCCGCCCTCACGGCCGAGACCGGACTGCTTGTAGCCGCCGAAGGGCTGCACGACGCACATCGCGTAGCCGTTGACGGAGATCTGCCCGGTGCGCACCCGTCGCGCGATGCTCTGGGCCAGCTCCTCGTCCTTCGCGTAGACGGAGCCGGACAGGCCGTAGTCCGAGTCGTTGGCGATGGCGACGGCCTCGTCGATCGAATCGAACGGGATCACCACCAGCACCGGTCCGAAGATCTCCTCCTGCGCGATGCGCATGTCGTTGGAGACGTCCGCGAACAGGGTCGGTTCGACGTACCAGCCGCGGTCGAGGTGGGCCGGCTTGCCGCCGCCGGTCACCAGCCGGGCGCCTTCCTTCTTCCCGACCTCGATGTAGTCGAGCACCCGCGTCTGCTGACGTTCGGCGGCGAGGGGTCCGAGGACCGTGTCCTCGTCCCGCGGGTCACCGACCTTCACGCTCTCCATCACCGCCTTGATCGCCTCGACGACCTCCTCCTGGCGCTCACGCGGGACGATGATGCGGGTGAGGGCGGCGCAGACCTGCCCCGAATGACCGATGCCGCCGAACACCATGCCGGGCAGGAAGGTATCGAGGTCGATGTCGTCGGCGATGATCGCGGCCGACTTGCCGCCGAGTTCGAGGGTGACCCGCTTGATCCGCTCTGCGGCCCGGCTCATGACCACACGACCGGCCGCCGTGCTGCCGGTGAAACTGATCTTGTCGACGTCCGGGTGGCTGACGAGGTAGTCACCCACCTCCCGTCCTGCCGGGACGACGCCGATGACGCCCTCGGGCAGGCCCGCGGCGTCGAGCGCCTCGGCCAGCATCATCATGGTGACGGGCCCCTCCGGGGCCGGCTTGAGCACCACCGTGCAGCCCGCGGCGAGCGCAGGCGAGATCTTCAGCGAGCCGGTCGCGACGGGACCGTTCCACGGGACCACGACCGCGACGACGCCGATGGGCTCCCGCACGATCTTGCCGTGCCCGCCCTTCCAGGTGCGCTCCTCCTCGAACGCGAAACGCTCGTGGAACGTGGCCGCGTCGTCCCACATGTCGACGGCGTTCTGGTGGAACAGCGTGGACACCGCTGCGGGAGCGCCCAATTCGAGGGTGAAGGCCTCGGCCATCTCCGGGATCCGCTTCTTCACCTCGTTCCCGACGCGCACGAGGATCTCCGCGCGCTCGGCGGGCGTCATCCGCGGCCAGGGGCCTTCGTCGAACGCCTTGCGCGCCGCCGCGACGGCGCGGTCCATGTCGGCCTCGCGCGCTTCGGGCACGGTCGCGATGACCTCACCGTTGATCGGGGAGATCACCTCGATCACCGCGTCGCTGGACGGCTCGACCCACGATCCGCCGATGAACAGCTTGTCGTAGCTCTTCAACTGGATGGGAGTGGCTGTGGTCATGCTGTGTTCCTCCACTCGACCGCGGACTCTCGCCACGGCGACTCGCTGGATGGGATGGGAGTACTACTTCACTGCCGGCGCCGGCGCCTGCAGGGGCGCCGACAGATCCCGGATCGCGTCCGGATCCACGCCGGCACGACGATCGATCGCCATGCGGGCTTGCACCATGTGCCGGGGGGAATCGACGCTCAGGTGCGCGGTGAGCTGCCCGGCGGCATCGAACCAGGCCGCACCCCACTTGCCGTCCGCACCCTCACGGAACACCATATCGTCGGATTCGCTTCTGTGTCCGACGAATTGGATCTTGTGCCCGAACTGGTCGCTCCAGAAGTACGGGATCGGGTCGAAGACGGGCGGCGACTGCGGCCTCAGGAGTGCACCGGCGACCGTCGCCGGTCCGGTGCGCGCCTCGTCCCAGTGCTCACCACCGAGTCGTGTCCCGAACCGGGGCGACCAGCGCATCGCGACGTCGCCGACGGCGAACACCGACGGGTCGGAGGTACGCAGCGACTCGTCGACGACGACCCCGCGATCGATCTCGAGACCGGAGCCGGTCAGCCAGCCCACGTCGGGCCGCACTCCGATACCGGTGACGACGACGTCCGCCGGGAGCGCGGTGCCGTCGTCCAGCGTCAGTCCGCCGGGCGTGATCTCGCCGACGCCGGTGCCGCAGCGCAGATCGACCCCGTCCCACCACGCGTGCAGCCGCTCGGCCACCTGCGCGCCCAGCGGTCCCGCGAGCGGCCGGGGCCCGGCTTCCACGCAGGTCACCGAGCAGCCCAGAGCCAGTGCGGTCGTGGCGATCTCGGCGTTGATCCAGCCGGCACCGACGAGGACGACACGGGCTCCCGGGCGTAGCTCGGCGCGAAGACGCTCGGCGTCCGCGGCGGTGCGCAGCACGAGTTGCCGGCCGGTCCCGGGCAGGGTGACCGGGGCCGCGCCGGTCGCGACGACCAGCGCATCGTAGGAGTGCTCGCCGGCATCGGTGCGCACCACCCGGGCGGCGGTGTCGAGCGACCGGGCCCGGACCCCGAGGCGCAGTTCGACACCGAGCGCCGCGTAGTCGACGTCGAACGTGGTGTCCTGCGGCTCGGCGAGTGCGGACTTGCTCAGCGACGGCCGGTCGTACGGCGGGGTGGGCTCGGCGCAGAGCAGTTCGAGCTCACCGTCGAAGCCTTCGGCGCGCAGCGCCTCACACGTGCGGAGCCCGGCGAGGCCGCCGCCGACGACGACGATTCTTCGGCCGTTGAACACGGCGTTCCCCTGTCCTGTCGATGAATCGGATGATGCGGTGGACGTGCTCGGCACCCCTCAGTACAGGGTGTAGTCCGACAGCACCCGCGGGCCCGGCGTGTAGGTGGCCGGGATCCGCTGCCAGCCCATGTTGGTGCCCTGGTGCGGGTACCGCTCGAGCGCGGAGAAGTCCACCTCGTAGTCGGGCATCCGCTCGAGAATCTGGCTGATGAGCGTCTTGGACATGTATCGACCGAGATGCGATCCGGCGCAACGATGTACACCGATCCCGAAGGCGGTGTGCCGGTTCGGCCACCGTTCGATGTCGATCTCGTCCGGGTTCTCGAAGAGCTTCTCGTCGCGGTTGGCCGACGACCACGACAGCAGCACCCGGTCGCCCTTCTTCATGGGGCAGCCCTGGAAGTCGGTGTCCTTGGTGACGGTCCGGGCGAGCGCCTGGGTGGGCGAGAAGTACCGCAGGAACTCCTCGACGGCGTGGTCCATCAGACTCGGGTCGTCGATCAACCGCTGACGCACGGCCGGGTGCTCCGCGAGCCACACGAGGGCCTGGCTCACCAGGGACGCGGTGGTTCCGACACCGCCGGCGAGCAGCAGATCGACGATCGAGTACATCTCGAAGTCGTTGAGCGGACGGCCGTCGACCTCCTGCTGCACGAGGTAGCTGATGATGTCGTCGGTGGGGTTCTCGCGTCGCGCCCGGATGGTCTCGCGCATGCGATCACCCAGGTACGGGAAGTCGACCTCCATTGCATGGCGGTAGTCGTCGCTTCCCGGAATGCCGGCGAGTGCCTGGTGGTGCGCATGGGAGTAGCGCTTCCAGTCGGCCAGGTCGAGACCGAGCCAGTCCACCGTCACGATGGACGGCACAGCGATGACCGAGGTGAGGTCGCATTGCCCGTCCTCGATCACGCTGTCGATGAACCCGGCGGTGTGGCGGTCGACGAGGGCCTTCATCCGCTCGACGGCCGCGGGCGCGGTGATCGGGTTGACGATCTTGCGGTACTTGCGGAACTCCGGGGGATCGAGCTCGATGGGGATGTGGAAGTGCATCGGAGTCTTCGGGATGACGACCGAAAGACCTTCTCCCCCATATTCGTTACGAGCCGACGAGAACGTCTCGTCGTCACGGGCGGCCTCGAAGACCGAGTCGTAGTCGCTGAGCACCCAGTACCCGCCGTGCGCCTCCGTCCAGGCGACTCGCTCGTTCTGGCGAACCTTGCGGTACGAGGCGACCGGATCGGCAGAGTGCTCCTGCGAATTGTGGTCGAAGTTGATGACGGGGCAACGATTGCGGCTGTCCATCGCGTGGACCCTCCTGCGTCGGATCGGGCATCTCCTGCTAATGGTTATAACAGATGATATAGTAGTGTAGATCACACCGCCAGCCCGGCCATCAAATCAAATGTTCAACGAGCTGGCATCCTCGATATCCGGATGACGGAAGGAGCGACCGATGAAGGTTGTTGTCGACGAGAACCACTGCCAGGGCCACGGGCTGTGCTTCATGACCTCCCCCCAGGTCTTCGCGCTGCGCGAGGAGGACGGCCACGCGTACGTCCTGCCCGGGGGCGACGACCCGGCCAACGAGCACGCCGCACGCGAGGCAGCCGCGTCCTGCCCCGAGCGTGCGATCTCCGTCGTCACCGAGTGACGACGCCTTTCGATCGGCCGGCACACGACGCAGGAAGGGGCCCCGGATACGTATCCGGGGCCCCTTCCTGCGCCTGCGGTGGGCCTCAGCCTTGCGCCTGCGGTGCGCGTCAGCCCTGCGCCCGCGGTGGGCCTCAGCCCAGTGCGCGGTCCCACTGGATGACCTGATCGAGCAGGTCGGGGTACTTGCGCTGGGCATACCGCCGGTAGGCGTTGATGTGGTCGCGCATGCGTTCCTCGGAGCCGATCTCGTCCCCCTGGGAGAGCGACTCGTAGATCCGGGTGTGCGCGACGATGATCGCCTCGCGCCGGTGCGGTGGGTAGTCGATGCCGACCGCCGTGCCGTCCATGATGCCGAGCAGGGAATCGACCATGTACCCGAACAGCGGATTGCCCGAGGACCAGGCGATCAGGTCGTGGAAGCTCTTGTTCGCCTCGAGGAACTCGTGCTGGTCACCGAGCGATCCGTGCATCCGGTCGATGGTTTCCTTCAGATCGACGAGCGTCTCGCCGCTGATGCGCTGGGCGGCCAGCCGGCTGATCATCGGCTCGAGGGCGGTGCGCGCCTCGATGATGACGCTGAACGGGGCGTCCTTGAGCTGCATGAGGAGGATGAGCGAACTCGCAAGATGGGACGCGTCGGGGTCCAGCATCACCGGCCCGCCTCTCGGTCCCGGCTTGAGAGCGATGACCCCCTGGAATTCCAGCAATCGCAGGGCTTCCCGCAGTGTGCCACGACCGATCTCGTACTTCTCGAGCATGATCCGCTCCGACGGCAGCAGATCGCCCGCCGCCAGATTCTGCCTGGTCGCGTCCCTGATGATGTGCTGCGCCACCACCATGGCCGCTTTGGGCGCCCGTCCTGTGATCATCGCGCCTTCTCCTCCCCGGAGCGCCCGCCGGCTCGGGAACGCCGTCCGGAGCGGACACTCCCCACTTCCCGCCGAGCCAAAATAATGCTAACGATTATAACGTACAGTTCGTGTGTCGGGCCGGAAAAGATGCGCCGAGCGAGCCGCATCTCCCAGGTACCCGGCCCAGCCGAACCGTGAACCTCGATCGAAGGAGTTCCGATGAGCAGCCCCG
Source organism: Rhodococcus ruber (assembly GCF_016804345.1). NCBI lineage: Bacteria > Bacillati > Actinomycetota > Actinomycetes > Mycobacteriales > Nocardiaceae > Rhodococcus > Rhodococcus ruber. The sequence goes on from NZ_CP044211.1 coordinate 5,473,241, forward strand.
CCTCCACCACCACGAGCGTCGTTCTCGACTCGGTCGACTCGAGCCTGTGGATCCGGCTCAACCGGCCCGAGCGCCGCAACGCGTTCGACGCCGAGATGTGCGCGGTCATGGTCGACGCGCTCCACAACGCCACCGAATACCGCTCGGTGGTCATCACCGGATCCGGTGGAAGCTTCTGCGCCGGCGGGTCGCTCGGACAGCTCAGTCAGCCGACCGTCAAGGAACTGCGCGGTCTCTACCGGTCCTCGCTCGAACTGTTCGACGCGATCCGCACCTGCCCCCGGCCGGTCGTCGCGGCCGTCAACGGTGCCGCGGCGGGCGGCGGCAACGAGCTGGTGGTGGCCTGCGACCTCGCCGTCGCCGCCCGCTCGGCGACCTTCGGGCAGACCGGCCCCCGCGTCGGTAGTTCTCCGGTCAGCGGCGCCACGAACGTGATGGGCGTTCAGATCGGCGAGAAGCGCGCCAAGGAACTGTCGCTGCTGTGCCGGCGCTACCCGGCCGAGCGCGCGTACGAGATGGGACTGGTGAACGAGGTGGTCGACGACGAACTCCTCGAGGAATCCGTCCGTTCGCTGTGCCGCGAGTTCGAGGCACTGAGCCCGCGGTACCTCGAGATCACGAAGGTCAGTTCGAACATCTGGTGGAACTCCGCCCGGGACTCCTTCAGCAACGGCCTCGGCATGCTCGTCCAGGCGATCGGCAGCGCCGACATGGTCGAGGGCGCGCAGGCATTCCTGGAGAAGCGCAAGCCGCAGTTCCCGCCCGCCGAATAGACACACGTTCGATAATGGTGCACATCAATGTGCACAATCGCGTGCACAATGAGTACAGTGCACATTTCGGATCGACCGGGGACGTAGCCCAGCCGATCCGCCGACACGGCGAGCACCCGCTCCGCCGTGAGAGCCTCCGCTTCCCGGAAGTCAGGAGGCCGAGAGGCTGAGGAGGCTTTCGTGGCTGCAATGTCGAGAGGCCCGAAGACGTCGCTGGTGGTAGCCCAGCAGATCGTCCGGGATACGGCGCGAAAAGGTCTGCAGCCCGGGGACCTGCTGCCCCCGGAGAAGGCGATGCTCGAGGAGTACCAGATCGGCCGCGGGACCCTGCGCGAGGGACTGCGGCTGCTCGAGTTCCAGGGCATGATCGCCCTCAAGCCGGGACCCAAGGGCGGTCCCGTCCTCCTCGACCCCGACGCGTCCCACCTGGCGAGCACCATCATCCTGCTGATGCAGCTCCAGAACGCCTCCCTCAACACCATCGTGGAGGCCCGCACCGCCCTCGAGCCCGTCATCTGCCGCCTGGCCGCCGAGCGGATCAGCGACGAGAACCTGCAGGAGCTGAAGCAGTCCGTCGACCGGATGCAGCAGTCGTTCGACACCGCGGACATCGACACGTTCCTCAAGACGAACAAGCAGTTCCACGACGTCATCGCCTGGTCCACCGGCAACGCGCTCTTCGGCTACCTGACGGACGCGCTGCTCCGGATCACCGGCGGCACGGTGATGGGCGTCGACCATCCCGCCCCGCTGCGGGAGACGACGCTCAAGGCGCACACGCAGATCTACGAGGCGCTGAATTCGCACGACGCGGACCTGTCCGAGGACCGGATGCGCGACCACATCAACGAGTACGTCCGCTACGCCGAGCGCAAGTTCCCCGAACTCCTGAGCCAGGTCCTGCCCTGGAACCAGGCGCTCGGCGGCTGACCACGACCGCCGGCGACGTCCGGCGACACGGACCCCAGCGGGCCCGCACCGAGCACCGGCTCGGCGCGGGCCCGCCGTCGTTGCGGGCCGTCCCGCCGCCCGCCCGGCCTCCCGCGCCCCGCTTCCCTCGCGCTATTGCTTATATCCATGCGTATGGTTATGGTGATAGCGATCACATGCACACATCGCGATCACATCCGTCGAGCCCGCGCCGGAGCCCTGCCCCGGCCGCCGCTCGCGCCTTCACCCCGTCACGAGGAGAAGCCATGAAGACCATCGGAGCGCTGCTGTGGGAGCCGGGAACCCGGTCCGGTTGGAGCGTCGAGGAAATCGAGATCGATCCCCCGAAGAGCCGGGAGGTGCGGGTCAAGCTCGCCGCCTCCGGCATCTGCCACAGTGACGACCACGTCGACACCGGCGACATCCCCCTCGACTGGGCGCCGATCATCGGTGGCCACGAAGGCGCCGGTGTGATCGAGGAACTCGGCCCGGACGTCACCGGTTTCGAGGTCGGCGACCACGTCGTCCTGTCCTTCCTGCCGTCCTGCGGCCACTGCAAGATGTGCACCATCGGCCGTTCCAACATGTGTGAGATGGGTGCCGGCGTGCTCGCGGGCTACGCACCCGACGGCACGCACCGCGTCCACGCCCGCGGCCGGGGCGTCGGCCCGTTCTCCTACCTCGGCACCTTCTCGCCGTACGTCGTGGTCAACATCGACTCGTGCGTGAAGATCGGCAAGGACATCCCGCTCGACAAGGCCGCACTCATCGGCTGCGGCGTGCCCACCGGCTGGGGATCGTCCGTCTACGCGGCCGACATCCAGCTCGGTGACACCGTGGTCGTCATCGGCACCGGCGGTGTGGGCATGAACGCCGTTCAGGGCGCCCGGCACAAGGGCGCCAAGAACATCGTCACGATCGACCCGGTCGAGTTCAAGCGCGACCAGGCGAAGATCTTCGGTGCCACCCACACCACCGAGAACTTCGACCAGTGCCGCGAGGTCGTCGATCAGCTCACCGACGGCCAGGGCGCCGACGTCGTCATCATCACGGTCGACATCGCCTACGGGCACCTGCTGAACCCCGCCCAGGAGATGACCCGTCGCGGCGGCACCCTGGTGCTCACCTCGGCGGCGCCGGTCACCCAGCGCGACGTGCCGTTCGACCTGTTCACCTTCGCGATGTCGGGCAAGCGCCTGCAGGGCACCCTGTACGGCACCACGACGGCGCGCCGCGACATCCCGCTCATCGCCGACATGTACCGCCGCGGCGAGTTCAAGCTGGACGAGCTGGTCACCAAGACCTACAAGCTCGAGGACATCAACACCGCGTTCAAGGATCTCCGCGACGGCAAGAACATCCGCGGCGTCATCATGTACGACGACTAGATCGGCACGCGCGACTGCGCGGGTGATCCGCGCCCGGCACCCGGGCCGGGACGGAGTCGACACTCCGTCCCGGCCCGTCCGTGTACCTCCGACAGGAACAGAGCCGATGACTGCCTCGAATCTCGCGGACCTCGATTCCGCCGCCCTGAGCCGCCTCGTCGCCAAGGACGAGATCCGGGATCTCGCAGGGTGTTACGCCCTGGCCGTCGACGACCACGACATCGACGCCGTACTGTCGATGTTCACCGAGGACGGTGTCTTCGAGGTCGCCGGCACCGAACTGTGCGGTCGTGAGCAGATCCGCCCCTTCTACGTCTCCAGCATGGACCGTTACCACACCATGCTGCACACCCCCGAGATCCACCTCGTCACGATCGAAGACGACTCGCACGCAAGCGGAATCATGACCGGCCACGCCGAACTGGCCGTCCACGACACGCTGATGATGACCGCCTTCCGCTATCGGGACCGGTACGTGCGGCGGGACAGCACATGGCTTTTCGAAAGACGCACCGTATCGTTCATGTACGCGGTACCGTTCGAGTCGATGGGCTCGAGTTTCCGTACCACCAAACGGATTCGGTGGCCCCAGACCCGATACACCGAAGCCGACTATCCGGAGTCGGCTCCCACCTGGAACACCTACCGCTGACGGCGGATCGGGCCCGTCGGCGGCCCCGAAGGAGCAGCTATGACAGGACGGGTAGCAGGTAAGGTCGCGTTCATCACGGGGGCGGCCCGCGGCCAGGGACGCAGTCACGCGATCCGCCTCGCCGAGGAGGGCGCCGACATCGTCGCTCTCGATGTCGCCGAGGAGATCGAGAGCGTCACCCGCTTCTACCCCGGCGCCACCGAGGAGGACCTGGCCGAGACGGTGCGCGCCGTCGAGGCCCTCGACCGCCGGATCATCGCCCGCAAGGCCGACGTCCGCAACTTCGACGCCGTGAAGGCCGTCGTCGACGAGGGCATCGCCGAACTCGGCCGGATCGACATCGTCGCCGCCAACGCGGGGATCTTCCTCTTCGGCGACGAGACGCACCTCGTCACCGAACGCGACTGGGACGACGTCCTCGACATCAACCTCAAGGGCGTGTGGCACACCTGCAAGGCCGTCACCCCGCACCTGATCGAGCAGGGCACCGGTGGCTCGATCGTCATCACCAGCTCCACCGCAGGCCTGAAGGGCACGCCGAACGTGGCGCCCTACACCGCGAGCAAGCACGCCGTGGTCGGCATGATGCGCACGCTGGCACTGGAATTGGGGCCGCACGGCATCCGCGTCAACACCGTGCATCCCACCGGCGTCGCCACGGACATGATCCTGAACGAATCCTGCTTCCGGCTGTTCCTCCCGGACGTGGAACATCCCACGCAGGAACAGGCCGCACCGGTCTTCGCCACCACCAACGTCCTGCCCGTGCCGTGGATCGAACCGATCGACATCTCCAACGCGGTGCTCTACCTCGCCTCCGACGAGGCCCGGTACGTCACCGGCACCGAACTCAAGGTCGACGCCGGCTACACCCTGCGCTGATCCGGCCGGACGAACGGGAGACCTCATGACCGCAAGACTCGACACCCCGCGTCTCGATCCCGCCCGCCCCGCCGAGGTCGCCGAGCGCTGGCTCGCGGATTTCGCCGATGCACTCCGGTCGGGCGGTACCGGCGACTATCCGGATGCTCTCGCCACCGACGCATGGTGGCGCGACCTGCTCGCCTTCACCGGTGATCTGCGCAGCCTGCACGGCGAATCGGCGATCCGCCCGCTGCTCACCGGCGCGGCGGACCTCGAGGTCCGCGACGAGGCACTCGATTCCGCCGCCCCGCCGGTTCTGCTGCCCACCGGCGACGGTCCGCCGGTGATACAGCTGCTCTTCCGCCTCACCGTCCGCTTCGGACAGGTCCGTGGCGTCGCGCGCCTGACCCCGGACGAGACGGACCGCTGGCGAGCGATCGCCGTGCTGACGGCCCTCGACAGTCTCGCCGGAGCCGAACCGGCTGTCGGAGAACGTCGTCCGATCGGCGCCCCGGAACCCGAGGAACGCGTCACCGCCCACTGGGGCGACCGCCGCCGTCTCGCGAACGAGTGCGCCGACCGGGATCCGGACGTCCTCGTGATCGGTGCCGGGCATTCCGGCCTCGGACTCGCCGCCTACCTGGGCGCGATGAACGTGCACACGCTCGTCGTCGAACGCAACGAGCGCGTGGGCGACAACTGGCGCAACCGGTACGACTCGCTGGTGCTGCACGACCCCGTGTGGTCGAACCATCTGCCGATGATGCCGTTCCCACCCACCTGGCCCGTGTTCACCCCGAAGGACAAGATGGGTGACTGGCTCGACATCTACGCCCGGGCCCTGGAACTGAACGTGTGGACGCGCACGGAACTGGTGAGTGCCTCGTACGATCCGGCGACGAGGCGCTGGGAGGTGCTCCTCGACCGCGGCGGCGAACGGCGCGTACTGCATCCACAGCACGTGGTCCTGGCCACCGGACTGAGCGGCACCGAGCCGCTCGTCCCGGACATCCCCGGGACCGGAGAATTCGCGGGCGAACTGCTCCATTCCGGCCGGTACGCGACGGACCCCCGACGGAGCGGCCGGAACGTCGTCGTCATCGGCACCGGGAACAGCGGCCACGACATCGCGCAGGACCTCTACAACACCGGCGCGAACGTGACCCTCGTCCAGCGGGGTCCGACCTACGTCGTCGGCGGCACCACCGTGGTCGACGTCATGCTGAAGCCGGCCTACGGCGAGGACACCGCACCCACCGAGATCGCCGACCTCGTCGGGGCGTCGTTCGCGCGACGGGACGAGGGATTCGTCGACGGTCTGCGTACCGCGGTCGCGGCGATGGCCGACATCGATCGTGATCTGCTCGATGCCCTGAGCGCCCGGGGATTCCGCCATCACCTGGGCGACGGCGGGACCGGAGCGATGAACCTCTTCCTCACCCGCAACGGCGGCTACTACATCGACGTCGGCGCCTCGCGGCTCGTCGCGGACGGGTCGATCGGGCTGGTCGCCGGGAAGACCGTCGAACGATTCGTCCCCGAGGGTGTCATGATGTCGGACGGCACCGTCCTGCCCGCCGACACCGTCGTGTTCGCCACCGGATTCCGGGGCATTCTCGACACTGCCCGCCGCGTCCTGGGCGACGCGGTCGCCGACCGGTGCGGACCGGTCTGGGGCCTCGACGACGAGGGCGAGATCCGGTCGGTGTGGCGACGTTCCGGCCACGACCGGTTCTGGTTCAGCGGCGGCAATCTCACGTTCGCCCGGATCTACAACAAGTACCTCGCACTGCAGATCAGAGCCGACCTGGACGGCATCGACCTGCCGTCCGTTCCCTGACCCATCCCCTCGAGTACACGGAGACCGACACATGCGCGCCGACGACATCAACGAGATCATCCGCGTCACCCACCTCTACGCCCGGGGTCTCGACCGGTTCGACCCCAAGGAAGCCCTGTCCGCCTTCGCACCCGACGGGGTGTGGGACGCCAGCGCCGTGGGCCTGACCCGGTACGAGGGCCACGAGCAGATCCTCGACTTCTTCGAGCGGGACGCACAGGCGGTGGACAAGCAGTTCCACATCATCACCAATCACGTGATCGACTTCGAGGACGACGACCACGCCACCGGTACGAATTACGTCTTCTCCGAAGCGGAGATGAAGAACGGCGCCGCTATCAAGGCGATCGCACTCAACGAGGACCGCTACGTCCGCACCGCCGACGGCTGGAAGATCGCCGAGCGGATCATCACGGGTCTCACCACGCCGCAGATGGACGGCTTCGACGCCTGACCACGACGGCGAGATACGCGGCCGGGGTGGGGACTTCGCAGTCCCCACCCCGGTCGCGTGTCCCGGTCGGGTTTCCCCGATCAGATGTCCTTGGTGATCTCGTAGAAGTCGAACGAGACGCCGGCCTGCGCGAAGTTCTCGAGGTCGGCTGCGCCCTGCTGTCCTTCCGGCGACGCCATGTCCGCGAGCATGGCTTCCTTGCTGTCCCAGTCGCAGACCGCGACCAGGAAGTGCGGCGGGGTGCTGCCGTCGGGAGTGGAGCACACACCCCATTCGTAGTTCCGGATGCCCTGCTGCTTCAGTGCGAGCTTGGAGTGCACGTTGCGGTAGTGGTCGAGGAACTTCTCGGGATCCTCGGGGTGGTTGTAGGCGGCGACGAGTCGGTACATGTGGACCTCTTTCGATGATGGGTTCGGACATTCTCCGGGCGGCGGACCCGCACGCGGGATGGTGGAGTGGTCCCGCACGCAGCAAGAAGGCAGGAAAGCCCGCCACATATATTCGCTTTCCGTCTTTGATTATATCCATTCGCATTGATAGAGTGATACCCGTCACAGACTTTTTTCCGCGCCGGCCGATCAGCCGGGCGGATCACGCTCCCGCCGGACCCACCGAATCCGCGAGTCCGGCGGCAACATCGGCACATCCGATCGAATCCCCAGTCAGAGAGGCCATCCGATGACTGCAACTCCCACCCCCACCGCCGCTACCGAGGTCGATGCCGTCGTCGTCGGCGCGGGCTTCGCAGGCCTGTACCTGCTGTGGAAGCTGCGCCGCCACGGTTACACCGCCGTCGCCCTCGACAAGGGCAAGGAGGTCGGCGGCACCTGGCACTGGAACCGCTACCCCGGCGCCCGCTGCGACGTGGACAGCCACGACTACTCCTTCGGGTTCGACGAGGATCTCGAGCAGGAGTGGGAGTGGAGCGAGCGTTACCCGTCGCAGCCCGAACTGCAGGCGTACCTCTCGCACGTCGCCGACCGGTTCGACCTGCGCCGCGACATCCGGCTCGAAACCGCCGTCACCGAAGCCCGATTCGACGATGGCGAGCAGAAGTGGCACGTCCGCACCGACCGGGGCGACGAGTACGTCGCTCGGTTCTGTCTCATGGCCGTCGGCTGCCTGTCGGTACCGAAGGACGTCGACGTCCCCGGCCTCGACAAGTTCCAGGGACCGATCTACCGCACCAGCGCGTGGCCGGAGGAGGGGGTGGACTTCACCGGTCTGCGGGTCGCCGCGGTCGGTACGGGTTCCTCCGGGGTGCAGGCCATCCCGGAGATCGCCAAGCAGGCCGGCACGCTGACCGTCCTCCAGCGCACCGCCAACTTCGTCATTCCCGCCCGCAACCACAAGCTCGACCCGGAGTTCGTCGCGAACGTCAAGGCGAACTACCGCGCGCGGCGCCAGGCCTGCCGGACCGCCGCCGCCGGCTGCATCCGCGACGACAACCCGAAGGCCGCGTACGACGTCAGCGACGACGAGCGGTGGGCCGAGTACGAGAAGCGCTGGCAGGGCGGCGGCATCGCCTTCCTCGGCGCGTTCGCGGACCTGATGGTGGATCAACGGGCCAACGACTCGGCGTGCGACTTCGTCCGGGCCAAGGTCGACGAGATCGTCGACGATCCGGACGTCGCGGACAGCCTCAAGCCGTTCGGCTACCCGATGGGCGCGAAGCGGCCCGTCATCGGCACGGACTGGTACGAGACGTTCAACCGCGACAACGTCGAACTGGTCGACCTGCGGAAGAAGCCCCTCGACAGCTTCACCGAGCACGGCATGCATCTCGCCGACGGCACCGAGTACGAGTTCGACGCCGTCGTGCTCGCCACCGGGTTCGACGCCTTCACCGGCGCGTTCACGCAGATCGACATCCGCGGCCGCGGCGGTCTGCCGTTGCGGGAGGCGTGGCAGGAGGGCCCGAAGACACACCTGGGCCTGGGCACCGCGGGCTTCCCCAACATGTTCATCATCGCCAACGTCGGCAGCCCGTCGGTGCTGTCGAACATGGTGACCGCCATCGAGCAGCACGTCGAGTGGACGGTCGAGACCATGGATCACATGCGCGAGCACGGACTGACCACGATCGAGGCCACCGAGGAGGCGCAGAACCAGTGGGTCGAGACCGTGGAGGAGATCGCGAACATGACCCTGTGGCCGCAGGGTGAGTCCGGATCCTGGTACCGCGGGCAGAACATCCCGGCAAGCCGCAGATCTTCATGCCCTACGCCGGCGGCATCGTGCTCTACGAGCAGACGTGGAACGAGGTCCGCGACGCGGACTTCAAGGGATTCGTCCTGGCCTGATGTCGGGGCCTCGCGCCGGGCGATCGCGACCAGCGATCGCCCGGCGCCTTTCGCTGCGTCGCTCGTATCGCGCGGGTGGATCTCGCACCGAGCGGGAGGATCTCGCGCCGAAACGCGAGACGCGACGACGACAACCTCCCGCTCGACGCAGCAACATCCCGCTCATCGCCGACGGACACCGAAACGGGGGTGCAGGCCCGAAGCCCGCACCCCCGTCTCGGTGTCCGTCAGATCAGCTTCGCGAGCGCGTACGCCTGACGGGTGGCGAACACCAGCCGCCGCGGCGCGTATGCGTCACCGAGAATGTGCACCTCCCGCTCGCCCTCGGCCGCCGGGCCGTCCTCGAGACTCTCGTACAGGTCGGCGTCCCCGATGCCACCGCAGGCGAGCACCACCGAGTCGAAGCCGTCCACCTGGTAGGTGCGCCCCGAATAGACGTTGCGGGTGACGACCCCGGTCGGGGTGATCTCGACGACGTCCTCCATGAACCGGTACTGCACGCCCTTCTCGTCGAGGCGCCCGAGGATCGCGCCCACGATGTAGCGGCCGAGCAGCTGCCCCGCGACCTGGGTCGCGTAGACGACGGTGACGTCGTGCCCGCGATCGGTGAGGAAGTCGGCGAGCGACAGCGGCGGCATGTGGTCGTCCTGCGCGACGATCAGGACCCGCTTGCCGACCACGGCGTCGCCGTTGAGGACGTCGCGGATGTCGGCGACATTGTCGCCGTAGACACCCGGGATGTCCGGGATCCGGCGGGTGGAGCCGGTGGCGACCGCCACCACGTCGAATCCCGCGGACTCGATCTCCGCCTTCGTCGCCGCGTGCCGGTAGGCGACCTTCACGCCCGCCCGCTCGAGCCGGCGCTGCTGCCAGTCTATGTACTTTTCGAACATGTCGTACGTGGGGGCGTTGATCGCGGTGCGCAGTTGGCCGCCGAGCACGTCGGACGCCTCCCACAGCTCCACGTCGTGGCCCTTCTCCCGGGCCAGGGCCGCGAACTCCATGCCGGCCGGACCACCGCCGACGACGAGCACGCGCCTGGGGTCGGTCACGGTGGGCCACGGCCCGTCGACCTCGTTGCTGGTGACGGGGTTGACCGCGCAGCCGAACGGCAGCCCCTCGACGTAGCGGCGGCTGATGCACTCGTTGCCGCCGACGCAGGGCCGGATCTCGTCGACGCGGCCGGTGCGGACCTTCTCGACGATCGACGGCTCGGCGATGTGCGCACGAGCCATGCCGACGACGTCGGCGTCGCCGGCCGCGAGGATCCGTTCGGCGACATCGGGGTGATTGATCCGGCCCGTGTGCACGACGGGCAGCGACACCGCCCGCTTGAGCTGCCCGGCGAGGTCGCTCCACTGACCGGCCTCGTAGAAGTGCGGCTGGATGTAGGACGGGTTGCCCCACGGGCTGCCCACCACGCCGTGGAAGTAGTCGACGAGTCCGGTGCTCTCGAGGTACTGCGCGATCTCGACGGCGCCGTGGATGTCGTATCCGCCCGGCACCTCCTCGCGCAGGTTCAGGCGGATGCCGATGACCATGGACGATCCGATCACGTCGCGGATGGCCCGCAGCACCTCGACCGGGAACCGGCAACGGTTCTCGATCGAGCCCCCGTACTCGTCGTCACGCTTGTTGGTCAGCGGCGACAGGAAGTACTCCAGCAGATCGTCGTGGTTCATGTGGAGTTCGACGCCGTCGAGACGTGCCTTCTGGGCCTGCTCTGCACAGAACTTGTACTGACCGACGAAGTAGGCGATCTCGTCCCGGTTCAGCTTGTGCGGAACGTTGTTGATCACCGGGGCGCTCAGGACCGACGACGCGCCGTGCGGCATACCGCCCTGGTGCACCATCTGCCCCGTCGCCACCGCACCCTCGGCGTGCAGGGCATCGGAGTACGCCTGCACCCGTTCGACGAAGAATGGCAGGCTGTAGTGGCCTTCGACCGTGGCACCCACGCCGGTGGGTTCGAACCCCGGGATCACCCCCGTGTTCGGCACCCACGCGCTGAGGCTGTCGAACCATGCGGCTCCGCCCCGGGCCCGGGACACGTAGTAGGCGAGGTTGCGTTCGGCGTCGGCCTCGGACCCGAAGATGTTGCCGATCGCCGACGCGTGCGGCGGCAGCACCACGCGGTTGCGCAGCTTCATCGGGCCGATCTGGAACGGCGAGAGCAGATGGGCGTAGGCGGAGTCCGGATCCGCGGTCATTTCGTTCACCCTTGTTCGGTCGGGGCCCGAGCGAGCCGCCGCGTCCGTCGCCCGGCATCCTGGTCGAGTCGTGACTGACCGCGATTCGGACGGGACGGACTTCCAGGACGACTCGGTTCGGGCTGTCCAGCAGGCGCTGGAAGGCTTCGGGATCGTTCGGAGCATGGCGCGCCGCGAACGCCGGGTAGAACCAGCGTTTGGTCTCCGCGTCGGCGTGGACGGTGACACGGCCGCGGACCGCGAGCATCCTCCTGCCGGGCAGTCCGGTGCCGGCATTCGAGACCACCAGCGTCACGCGGGGTTCGCGCGTCGCTGCCCGGACGTGGGCGCGGTCCTTCGCGGCGGTGAGCCAGAACCGGTCGCCGTGGTGCAGGTAGCTCATCACCACCCCCCGGCCGGCCACCCGGCCGCGGTGGTGAAGGCGAAGGTGCATTCGGTCTGCGCCGCTACGAGTTCGGCGATGCCGTCCTCGTCGACCCGTAGCGTGCGCAGGTCCTCGTTGTCGTCGATGCCGACGGCCATCTCACATCACTTCACGTATGCGCCGGCGTCGACCGGGAAGGTGACTCCGGTGACGTACGCGCCTCGTCGCTGCCGAGGAACAGCACCGCGTTGCTGATGTCGATCGATTCGACCCACGGCACCGGCAGCGTGTTCAGCGACATGAACCCGGCATCGCCTTCTCCTGCGACGGCTCCGGATCCCGGGCGAGAACATCCCGTACGTCCGGGGTTCTGGATCATGATGGTGTCGACGTTCGTCGGGTGGATGGTGTTGACCCGGATGCTGTAGGGGCCCAGCTCGTTCGCCATGGTGCGCATGAGTCCGACGATGCCGTGCTTGGCCGAGACGTAGTGGGCGACCTGCTGGATGCCCTTGAGTCCGCCGATCGAACTGGTGAACATGATCGAACCCCGCGGCCCTGCTCGATCATCGTGGGGATCGCGACGACGGCGGTGTTGTAGACGCCGGTGAGGTTGACGTCGATCATGTCCCGCCACTGCTCGGCGGTGAGCTCCCACGAACGGCCGTAGGTGGCGATGCCGGCGTTGGCGACCACGATGTCGACGCCGCCGAGCTGCGCCACCCCGTCGTCGAAGGCGCGCTGCAGCGCCGCGCGGTCCCGGACGTCGGCGCGGTGGGCCACGATCCGGCGGTCGAGGGCCTCGACGAGCCGGACGGTCTCCTTCAGCTCGTCCTCGGTGGCCAGCGGGTAGTACGGGGTCACCGTGTCGATGTTCTCGCAGATGTCGACCGCGATGATGTCGGCGCCCTCCTCGGCGAGCCGCAGCGCGTGGCTGCGGCCCTGGCCGCGGGCGGCCCCGGTGATGAACGCGACTTGCCTTCTACTCGTCCTGCCATGGTTGACGCTCCTCTCGTGGAAAACGATGTCTAGTGATCGGCGGGGACCAGGACGGTCCCGGTGCCTTCGAGAACGCGCGCGCCGCCCAGGACGTCGAGCGTGAGATCGCAGCGCACCAGGAGGCCGTCGGCGGTGTCCTCGACGTCGGTCACCACCCCTGCGGCCGCAGCCGGTCCCCCTCGAACACGTTGCCGAGGAATCGGAACCGGTATCCGGTGACCCGGTCCACGCCGCCGGCCCAGGACCCGAGCATGGACACGACGTAGGCGATGTTGCTCGGCCCTGATTGACCGTGCGCTCCCGAGGCCCAGCGCAGCCGCGGCGTTCCGATCGAAATGGATCGGGTTCGGGTCGCGCATGAGCGCCGAGAGGGTCTTCATCCGGGCCGGATCCACCGCATCGACGGTACGTTCGGAATCTGCTGCCCGACAGCCGGTTTCATGAGATTTCTCCTCGGCGGGGGAACACGATCGAGTTGGTGGTGGAGGCGCACAGCGCCCCGTCCTCACCGTGCAGGTCGAGGCGGTAGCCGACGATGTCGAAGACGCCGGTGCGCCGGCCCTTGCGCGTCGCGGAGACGATCTCGCCCGAGACGCGGTAGGCGCAGCGCCGGTGCACGACCGTCTCGGTCTCGCCGGCCATCGGTCCGTCGGCCTCGGTGGCCCGAACACGGCGAACAACTCGTCCGCGCTCCAGCCATCGCGCCGGTGGCGACGAGGAACACCAGCACCGGGTGCGCGCCGCGTCGGCGGGGTCGGCGAGCATGCTGTCGAGGACGAGTGCACCCACCACGGCTCGAGCGTGGCCTGCCGCCGGGAAGCGGGTGCCGACGAGGTCGGCGAGCTCGGCTTCGGTCGGCACCCGGCGTCCGGTGTCCACGGTCATCGGGCGCCGTCGTCTCGAGGTACGGGGCCCGCAGGTCCGCTTCATGATCTTTCCGGTCGGCGCCTTCGGCAGGGCGTCGACGAAGTCCACCGAACGGGGCTTCTGGTAGGAGGCCAGGTTCCGCTTGGCGTGTCGATGATCTCCTGTTCGGTGGCGGTCTGCCCGGGCTTGAGGACACGACGGCCTTGACGACCTCGCCACTCGTCGTCGGGGATGCGATGACGGCGCATTCGAGGACGGCGGGGTGGGCGCCGATGGTCCTCGACCTGGATGCTGTAGATGTTCTCGCCGCCGGAGATGATCATGTCCTTGGCCGGTCCACGATGTAGACGTAGTGGTCCTCGTCCCAGACCGCGACGTCGCCGGTCCACATCCAGCCGTCCCGCAGGGTCTGTGCGGTCAGTTCCGGCTTGTTCCAGTAGCCGGCATGTTGGCTTCGGAGCGGACCCGATCTCGCCGGGGGTCTTGCCGTCCTTGGGGACCTCGTTGCCGTCGAAGTCGACGACCCGGATGGTGGTGCCGAAGCCTTCCCGCCACAGACTTGAGCCGGTGCTCGTTGATGCCGTTGACCGGTCGAGGTGGTCCTCCTGGGACAGGAACGACATGGTCGTGCCTCGGTCTGGCCGTACCCCTGGATGAGGGTGCAGGGGAACGCCTCGAGCGCGCTCGGACGATCGCGGACGGCATCGGGCCGCCGCCGTACTGGATGTTGCGCAGGCTCGACAGGTCGTAGGAGTCGAAGTTCTCACGGCCATCATCCAGTTCAGCATCGTGGTGATGCGAGGAACGCCGAGACCCGCTCCGACTCGATGATTCGAGCGCCTGCTTGGCCTCGAAATTGACCAGCACGACCGGACATCCGTGCTTCATGTAGTTCATCGAGAGGACCACCGGGATGTGGTACATCTGGCCGGTGAGCATGTAGACGTCGGTCGGCACGACCCGCTCGGCGACGGTCTGGTTGAGCATGCCGGCGGCCGCGCTGGTGTGCGAGTGCAGCGCACCCTTGATTCTCCCGTGGTGCCGCGGTGTAGAGGATGAAGAACGGGTCGTCTCCCCGACGCTCGGCGTCCAGATCGGTTCGGCCGGGCTGGAACTCGCGAGCAGCTCTCGTACGTCCCGTTACCCCCCGGACCGAACTC